>OZ255834.1:2182500-6904128 GCA_965277555.1 Bryobacteraceae bacterium | reverse complement strand
ATGATAGGATATTCCGCAATAGCCGTCAAGCAAACAAGTGCAATTTTATTGAAATAGCGACGATTGACAACGTAACATGCTAGTTACTATCCCGCGTTCTTTGGCTGCTTCAACATCAACCGTTTGCCTTCAGTGGCTTTAATAGCCTTGATTGTGCGTTCGTCATCCGAGATCTTGCGCCCGTTGTAGCGGAAGTCTACTTCCGCGCAATATTGCGGAAGGTACTTGCGGCTCCAATGGTGATATATGCCGTAGTTGCTGCGCTTCAGAAGCGAGAAGTAGGATTCAACGGTGTTGGTTGTAACCGTGAACTCGCCTTCTTTGCGGACGTATTCCTTGTCACGATGCTTGATCTCGTGATGGGAAGCAAAGTCATCCTTCATTTGGTAATACACCGGGAATTCGTCCGTTACCAAATGGCTAGCCGGATCGATATGCTTTTTCAGGATCGGCTTGATATTGTTCAGCGTAGCCCGTTCGAGCGGAAATGAACGAACGTTGCCGCCCCGCTCTACTAACGCGAGTACCGGAGTCTTTTTGCTCTTTTCGAAAGACGGTCGACCGCTACCAACGCCCTTCTCTTTCCCGCCGACATACGTCTCATCGACTTCCACCACGCCAGAAAGCATCAAGTTCATTGGATCTTGCGTCATGGCCCAACGAATCCGATGTGCCATAAACCATGCCGTGCGGTAGCTTCCTAGTTCGAGATTGCGTTGAAGCTGAAGGGCGCTCACGCCCTTCTTCGAAGAGCACATCAAATAAATAGCCGTCAGCCACTTGTATAGCGGCACATGGGAATCCTCGAATATCGTGCCGATTGTTACCGTGAACTGCCCACGGCAGCCAGTGCACTGGTATAGCCCCTTGCGCCCGTGGCTTTCGGAGCCTGCTTTTTGCTCTAGCTTGGTGTGCTCTTCCAGCACTCCGCAATGCGGACAAACCGGGCCGTTCGGCCAAAGCAGTTTCTCCAGATACCCACGCGCCGCATCCTCGTCTTGAAAGTGCTTCTGATATAGCCCCGGCATACTTCTATCAGGCGCTTAGCCCGCCTGCTTTGTCAAGTGCATAATTCGCGATGTTTCTCGAGTGTAAAAGACTAGCACGAAAAAAGCCAACAGGCCACCTATAGCCGCGATCGCGGCACAAAGAGTTTCGGCACGTTGGGGCTCGGCGCTTGATAACCCGTGTGTGTATGCAAAGACCATGACAACTGCGCCAATTGCGATTATTACCGCAATCCAGGAAACCATAGGGATAATTTCTTGTCCATTCATCCAAACTGTACCTGACGGCGGTTCCTCTATCATTTAGTACTTGTGTCGGCACGCTGAAAGAGATTTTTGGGGCACATTTTCAAAATGGCGATATGGCAATGTGAGGCCCAATATCCAGAACCGGACTTGAACGAAGCCGAAGCGTCGGTCACTTCGGCTTCGCTCTAGTCGGCATCTCGCCGAAATGAGAATCAATAACTCTCGCTCCTTGCTGAACCGAACCGAGAGAGCCTCGTTGGTTGCGCGCCTTTTGTGCTTGATTTCGGTCTTTTCTCTTTGAGGGGCTCGCTCCTTACTGATCGGCGTACCGCTGGGCCGCCGTCAGGTCTCTCCGCAGTTCCTCAGCTGTACGACGTGGGCCATACCCAGGCGTATCGCGCTGGATGCGCCACCCCTCTTTAAGAGGGCCTGCGTCCACCGTGTCGAAACCGAATTGATCAAGGAGATGAGTAATTGTAGTCTTGGCACTCTGGTCATCACCGGCAATCGCTAGCGCACGACGATTCTTAGTGTTCGAAGGTTGCCCGTGGGTGGTGAGTTCGGCAGCGTAGATGTGGTTGAATGCCTTCACAACCTTCGAGGCAGGCAGGTGTTTCTGGAGGAGTTCGGAAGTCGTGGTCGCCTCATTCTCGAGCTCAGGAATGTGACCGTCGCGTTCAGGGTAGTAATTGTTCGTGTCGATCACGATCTTTCCCGCAAGCGGCTCAACGGGCACTGTGCCATAGCTCTTCAACGGGATCGTGACCACAACTATGTCTCCGGATCGGGCCGCCTCGACAACCGTTGCTGCGCGCACCTTGGGTCCGAGCTCAGCGACCAAATCCGAGAGGGTCTCCGGCCCGCGAGAGTTACTGATCAAGACGTCGTACCCATTTGCGACGGCAAGCCGTGCGATCTGGCTTCCGATATGCCCAGCGCCGATGAGACAAATTGTTGCCATAACAGCTGCATGTTCTCACAGTCGAGCCATACGACGCTCGCCACCAACCACTTTGCCGTCTAGTCGGCTATGCGTTCCTGTGCTGAACTCCACCTTACGGTTCAAGGCCGATGTCGTCGTTCACGGCGCCACGGATCCGCTGCTTGCAGCCGAGATAACGCTCGGTGGTTTGCGCGGAAACATGTCCGAGGAGGAATTGGATCTGCTCCAACTCTACTGCTGCGGAATGGCACAGCTTCGCGCACGAGCGCCTCAAGTCGTGCGGAGCAAGACGGGCGAAGCCAACCCGGGCGGCGTAGAACTTGACGACGTGCCACACCACTCGCTCGGTCACGCCATCACCCCACCACTTTCCAGCCCAGCAGACGCATCGAAATAGTCTTCCTGCCTTGAGCTCGGCTGCACGAATCCACTCGTCTACTGTCGTCTTGACCCATTCGGGCACCGGTACTGTTCGAATGTGCCCGCCCTTACCGACGAGATCCACTATAGCCCAATGGTGTTCGCGCTGCTGCAAATGCCTGAAGTCTAAATCTGCCAACTCGCGGCGTCGGAACCCACACCCAAGCAAGACCGCGAGTATGGCGCGGTCTCGCTTACCTTTCAACATGGTTGGATCAGGCGTCTGCCAGAAACGACGCGCTTCCTCTGCAGTAAGCCAGTTCCCAAGCCTTACGCCGAGCTTCTTTACGCCTTTAACGCACCGGATACTTGCGGCGAGCTCGGGACTGAGCAAGCCAGCATCGGCGGCCTCATATGCCAACCGACGCACAGCGGCAAGACGGCCATTGATCGTGCCCGCCGCGAGGCCGCGGTTCTCCAGAAAAATTCGATAGCGCGTGACCACGATTTTGTTAAACGAAAGTCGTGGCTCGGAACAATACCACTGAATGAATTCGTCGATGGCGTGTCGGTAGCCGCGCTTCGACTCTGGCGAGCGTAGGCTGTCCAGTACGGGCCGCCTTGCTGTGGTCCAGATCTGGAAGGCCGAGCTTCGACTTCGGCCGCTTTAACGTGGCGGATTCATGCCTGGCGTGTTTGCTCATTCCAGCCGCCTCCAATGCGGCTGGCCAAAAGCTTACGCGCGTCCACTGCAGCGTAGCGCGTGTTACGTCAAAGTGCCTGATGCGGATTAAACGGTCGCTATTCGGAGATGTCGCCACCAAGGTGAGTGGAATGGCACTTTTCCTTATCGCTGTCTTTATAATCTGACTGATCTGGAGAGAGAGCGTGAATTATCGAAGATTCTCCGATGCTTCAGACTGCGACAGCAAAGAACCCGCACGTAACAGTCGAGCGCCCTCCGCCACGAGATACGCATAAGCCTTGATCTTGTAGCTTCCGGTAACGCCACTAGCCCGCATACAGCACGAAGCCGCATCAGATATCTTCGACGAGATGGAAAGAAGAAGTTCATTGGAGCCCGAGCGTTAAGGTTTTTGGCTCTTGTGAAGGATCGCGATTACTTTCATTCTGTACCCGTTCCCAGTGTTCATAACATCGCTGCAGATCGCGCTCACGTCAAGAGACGAAGAAACCTTCTTGTAATCGAGATGCGAATCGAGAGAAGGATCGCGTGTGAGCACTTTCATACGCCACGCCGTCAGTTCTGGAGCTATCGTCTTATCGAACTCTGCCGAACGCTCCTTGTCGAAGCTGTTTCTAAGGTCAACGATGTTATAGGGATTGGCTGATCTGCTCACCGAGCCTACACCAGCAGTTATGTTGTAGTCTGCTTGCCAGTCTTGCCCAAATTTCATGCATTCCTGACGCAAAGATTTAAGCTGTGCGAGGAGAGAGGGGTCTGGTTTGGCGACGACATCAGGATCGTTGAAATTGTCGTAGAGCTGAGTTAGGCCGCCAATGATCGCCTCGAAATCATTTTTACGCTTAATTTCGCGGCTCTCAAGGGCACGCCGCTTGTAGGAGTCGAAATGGTTTTTGGCAGGGAGTTGCGCGATGGCTTGGGTGGAAACAGATTGAACTTTGGCAGCAAGAGAGCGGTAGTATTCAGCGGCCCATTTCCGGTCTACCTCAATGGTGATCTCATGCCAATCAACAGGTGCAGCGGGTTGGACTCTAGCGGCTGGCCGAGGGGCCGACAACGCCGCCATTTGACGCTTAGTGAAATCTAGATTCCATTTCTGCAAGAAAGTGGCACAAGACATTGCTAGGCGTTGTGAGTCATTGATAAGCGCCAAGTCGCTAGACGAAGCTTTTGCAAGCGGGTTCACTGCATCTCCGATGTTCGATAGACTGGTTTGAATTTGATCAAGCTGCTTGTAGACCTCTTACGGATCGATCTGCTTGCTCAAAATAGTATTCATGAGCCGCACCATCTCCTCAGCACGTTCTTTCGACATGCCAGTGCAGTTGATCGTCATGGTTGTGACGGTTCCGGTGACCGCTGGACTACACGAACCTCCTGTTTTCGCTTCGCCCGTTTTGGACTGAGCCCAACAATGGATGGCCAACGCCATTAGCAGAGCAACAGCTGCCTTCATTTTGGCTGCGCCTTCTTCTTCTTGTTTTTGGATGTTCCCTCTTCGCCATCAACTGTGATGTTCATAGAACCTACTGTCCCAGTCACAGCGGGCGAAGCTAAGCCTTTCGTGGTCGCAGCCCCGGTCTGTATGGCTTTAGATGGCTCCGTCGTGGCCTTCTGGTGTGGCATAGTCGTCGCTTTCCGCTCTTGATCTCTATGCCAAGTGATAAGCCAGATTTGAGCGCCAACACTTGCGATCACGAGCGAAATAGCTATCGCGAGTGTTAACGTTCGCTTTTTGAGATTCTTGTGGACCGCGAATGTATAGCACGCACCAGCAAGAAAAACAGTCCAGAGCGTTATTTCTGGCCGTTTAAGTCCTACGATGCCTGCGATTGCCAACAGCAGAGTTGCAAACGACGTAGCTGCAACTTGCTCTACCTTGTTTCCCTCAGATTCTGCTGCGGAAGGCTCTGAAGACATGGCGCTATTCTACTGCATTCCAGTTAACAAAGAAGGTTGCAAACCGGGCGAACAGATTTGAAAGGAATTTGCTGCGTGTAGCTACGATCCGTGTGACAGGGACATCAGTGTTCAATCTTCCACAAGCGGTCGCAAGTTACTAAAATGACGCGCTTTAGCTAATCGGAAACGGATAGAGGACGAAACGCGTTTAGTATCTGCAATCCACTTGGCCGCGTAGTCGGCATGTCGTAAGAAGTGGTTTTGTGGATAAAACGCGGCCTAGGCGCGAAGTATTTACCAGCCAAATCGTGTCACTCCTGTGGCACTGCAATGCTGAGACTCGACCTGCAGAAGCGGATTGGCACGCAAATGGCTGAATCTCGTCTGGTGCTTCAAAATCGACACTAATATTCCAAGGAGTCTATCGGCGAGACCACGTCAGGCGGGCATGATAATGTCCGGATACTCGCAAGACATCATTTTGCTGGCGACTTCTGCTATCGCAGTTGACGCTGGTGGATGCCCAATGATAAACGGCTTTGCGCAGTCAGCCAATATAGGCGTTCCGCATGCCTGTCCGAGTTTGCGCGTGGATCGGCCGCTTGCCCCGGAATGCGGTTCATTTTGGAACGATTTAGTCGGGGCGAAAATTCCCTTTCCGAAAATCTTTACCGGGCAGGTAAAAGCTGCGGTTCTCTCGAGCGAGCAATTTCAGGTAAGTGTAAGAAGAATCGAGGTTTGTGGTTTGGCAATTGGTGTGCTTGGGAAATGAGCGTACTTATGAATTTCGCTCAGGGAATAAATGGTTGTTCCGCTTCTCAACCCCGCAGCATTACGCCCAACCTATAAAACTTCTTCACAACCCAACCAAAAACTCCCACCCAACCTAGTTTCCCTGAGCATAGACCTTAGAAAAAAGCCGGCATAGACCGGCTTTTTCTATTGAAGGATCTACACTGTGCGTGTGGCTGAACTGCGGCTTCTTCCCCTGTTATCGAGTGCCACCGAGATTGTGCACGCACTGGGATTAGGTGCATACCAAGTCGGCCGATCGCATGAATGCGATTATCCCGACGAAGTCCTGAAGCTGCCGGTTTGCAGCCGGCCGAGCTTTCCGGTAGACGGGAGCAGCCCGGAAATCGACCGACTGGTGAAGGACCGGGTAGCCGCCGCGCTCAGCATCTACGAACTCGATACGGAGCGGATACGGGAGCTGAAGCCGACGCATATCATCACGCAGACGCAATGCAAGGTGTGCGCGGTCAGCCTGGAGGATGTGGAGCGCGTTTTGCGGGAGGGACTCGAAACGCAGGCGGAGATCATTGCGCTCGAACCTTACGCGCTGGCCGACCTCTGGCAAGACATACGGCAGGTAGCCAAGCGATGCGGGGATTCGGCGGCCGGGGAAGCGTTGGTCGGATGTCTGCAGAAGCGCATGGCGGAGATGGAGGCGCAAGCGAGCAAGGCAGCGACCTCTCCGAGTGTAGCGGCGATCGAATGGGTAGAACCGCTGATGGCCGGCGGCAACTGGGTTCCGGAGCTCATCGGGATGGCAAAGGGACGGAACCTGTTTGGCGCGGCGGGCCAGCATTCGCCGTGGATGACGTGGGAGGAGCTTAAAGCCGCGGACCCGGACGTGATTGTGGCGCTCCCGTGCGGCTTCGACCTTGCTCGCACGAGGAGCGAAATGCACTGGCTGCAAAAGCGGGAAGAGTGGGCCGATTTCAAGGCCGTTCAAACGGGCAACGTTTTCCTGTGCGATGGGAACCAGTTTATGAACCGTCCCGGGCCGCGACTGGTGGAATCGCTGAAAATTTTCGCCGAGATGCTGCATCCGGAGTTGTTCGAGCCGACGCTCGAAGGTGTCGGGTGGGAGCGGCTCTGATTGATGGAAAGGCGCACATTCCTCGCAGCGCTGGGCGTGTTAGCCGGCTCCCGCAGCGCGCAAAGTTCGCCGCTCAAGCGCTTCAAGTTGGGCGCCATCAGCGATGGCTTCTCGCAGAACTTCGAAGAGGCCCTCAAGACCATGCAGGGGTATGGACTTTCATGGGTGGAGATACGGAAGGTCTTCGGAGTCTACAATACGGAAGCCACGCCGGCGCAGATTCGGCGGATTCGAGAGTTGCTGGACCAGTACAGATTTCGAGTATCAGTGATCGACACGGCTTTGTATAAATGCACGCTGCCGGGCACAAAGGCGTTGGCGGATGAAGGGGATGGCCACCCGTATAACGGGCAGACGGAACTGTTCGAGCGGGCTTGTGATCGCGCCCATGCGTTTAACGCCGATAAGATCCGGGGGTTCACTTTCTGGCGCGTGGCGGAGCCGGCGAAGGTCGCTCCACAAATCAGCGACGAACTTGCGAAGGCGGCGGAAATGGCTAAGCAGGCAGGAATGCGCCTGGTCATCGAGAATGAAAACTCATGCAATGCGGCTACCGGCCGCGAGCTGGCTGAGATTTTGAGAGCGACGCCCGTGTCGAACCTGGGCGCGAACTGGGATGTCGGGAATGGATATTGGCGAGACGAAGTTTCCTATCCCGAGGGTTACAACGCTTTGGACAAGAAGCGAATCTGGCACATGCATCTGAAGGGCGTCAGCTGCGAGAGCGGCTTTAGGAACTGCACGGAAACTCTTGCGGACAAGGGCCAGATAGACCTGCGGGGTCAGTTCCGAGCTTTGCTTCGGGATGACTATCAGGAAACGATGTCGCTCGAGTGCGAGTTTGAAGCTCCCGGCCTGAGCCATAGCGAAACTACGAAACGCTCGATGGAAGGTTTGTTAAGGGTTATAGCGGCTGTGTGAACCTGTTGCCTATCAAGGGCCTTGACCGTCTGGAATGAAGTCATCCGTTAAATTTTCCGTGCCTCACTTCGCTAAGATGCCGGGACGGCACTGTTTCTATGGCGCAATGGTGCTCGCTACAATGCCGGCTTGGGTATCGGCCCAAACTCCGTTATCGGATATCGATATCACGGGGGCGCGTCCCCTAAAGGACGCACTTTTTACTATTGAAATGAAGCTGAAGGTCCCAATTAGTTTCGAGCAGGGACCTCCACTCGCGGATGAATTGGTCTCTGGAAAAGACATCGGCCTTCGATCAGATCGCATGTATCCCAGAAGTTATAGCTTGAGTATTCACTTCGTGCCCGGCGAAAAGAATGCGCTGGCTGCCATTCAAACAGCTGTAGCGGCGCATGCGCGAGCGGGTCTGCCTGGTAACTTTGTAGTCAGTCAACAAGCGGGTGCGATTTTGGTTAAGCCGCAAACCGAGGCTCTTTCCGATCTGTCAATTACCATTCCAGATGGCGAACGAACTCCCGATCAGACAGCTGAGTTGATTGCTCAAGAACTTGCAAAAGTGAGCGGTAAGCCGGTCACGTTTCTGTCGCAACCATGGACGAGCGTGAAATCCATGAAGTTTTCAGCGTCCAACCGAACGCTGTCGGAGACGCTGACCAAATGGAACACACTGGGCCCCACATCGTTTCTGTTAATCGACGATCCGCTTAGCAAGGCGTACTGTCTCTCGTTTGTGGCCGTTCCAAGAGATTTGTCAAACGAATGAGCGTTGATGATCCGGGTTAGCTGAGTAGGGATATCGACCTAAGAACAACATTCCATGTTACTTAAGATAAGCGCTTACCTTATTCTGGGGATGGCAACTTTCCCTTTTATTTACTATCTGCTCGCGCTTTATAGTTCTTGGCGGTTCTTCCGCGAGTCAGCGGTAAGTAACATAGAGGCGGGGGAGTTTACTCCGCCTGTCAGCCTTCTAAAACCAGTCAGAGGATTGGATCCGGAAGCGTATGAGAATTTTGCCAGCTTTTGCGTGCAGAACTATCCGGAGTACGAAATAGTCTTTTGCGTGGATGCCGATGACCCGTCGGCACCGATTCTCGAAGAGTTAAAGCGTAATTTCCCAGAGAAACGTATTCGGTTGTTATTCGGCTCGGGGCGCAACGGCATAAACGACAAGGTGGGAAGGCTGGTGCGCCTGACAAACGAGGCGGCGTACGATCTTTTCGTGATCACCGATGGCGATGTTCGAGTGGAACCCGATTACCTGCGTTCCGTGGTTGCGCCTTGCCGCAATCCTAAGGTCGGCGCGGTGACCTGTCTGTATGCTTCTACCGGGGACAAGACCATCCTCGAAGAGCTGCAATCGATCGCGATGATTTCCGATTTTTTCGCGGGGACGATCGTGGCGTGGAAGCTGGACGGAGTCAAATTCAGCCTGGCCCAGACGATTGTTACGACACGGCAGAATATCGTCGGCTTCGGCGGTTATGAAATTCTGGAGGATCGCCCGGCGGACGATCTTTACATCGGCCGCTTAGCGGCGGAACAGGGACTCGAAACAAGATTGCTGCCCTATGTCGTTCGGACAGTGGCGGATTTTCATAGCTTATCCGAACTTTTTCGCAAGCGATTGCGCTGGATGACCGTCATGCGTCATATGCGTCCCTACGGCCATATGGGGTTGCTCTTCACCTGGGGATTGCCGTGGGCGCTGCTTGCGATTGCGGTACATCCGTCGCTGCGAGTGGCCTGCGCATACATCGGGAGCTATCTGATCTTGCGCCTGGCGATGGCGTGGCTGATCGGTATTCGGGGAATGCGTGAATCCGGAGTTTGGAAGAAGATGTATTTGATTCCTGTGTGGGATCTAATGGCATTCCTAATCTGGCTGGCTAGTTTTACGCAAGGCAAGATCAAATGGAGAGGAGTGGAGTACCGGCTTCGAAACGGGAGATTGACCACGGGCGCGCCGGAGCGGGCGTGACGATGGAGTCCAATAGCTGCGGGCAAGCGTTTAGTGAGGGGTAAAGTCGCGATTGCCGGGGCTGGGATTTACGGAGCTACGACCGCGCTTCGACTGGCGGAACACGGTTACGACGTCCACCTCTTCGATCCGCTCGGCATCTTGCGAGCTGCTTCCGCGATCAATCAATGCCGCGTCCACGCGGGCTACCATTATCCCCGTAGCGGCGAGACCATCGCGGAAGTCATGGAGGCGCGCGCGGCGTTCCTCGAAGAGTTCGCGCCGGTGATCGTCAAGAACACCAGGCATTATTACGCGATTCCAAGACGCGGCAGCCGTACATCCATAGACGTCTATGAAACGGTAATGGCGCGACACGGACTCCCTCTCGAGCCGTGCCATCCCGCCTGGCTGGACTTTTCCTATATAGAGGCGTGCTACGAAGTTCAAGAACACCTTTACGATCCCGACATTCTTCGGAGCCTGCTCGAGACTCGAGTGAAATCACACGGAATTCGGTTTGAGCAGAGTCTGTTTTCGAGCAAGATGCGTGGCGAGTATGATTACGTTGTTTGGGCAACCTATGGGATGGGGCCGAGCCGTGGGTTGTTCAAGTCCGCGAAGTATCAAATCGCCGAAAAGATCCTGGTGCAACTTCCGGCAGCGCTGCGAGGCTTGGCGGTGGTTTTGGTGGATGGCCCGTTTACCGGTTTCGACGCCTACGGAAACTCCGAATTTGCGCTTTTCGGGTCGGCCAAACACACCAATCATTGGTCCACTACCGATCCCGGGGAGCCGGTTCCCGAACGTTATGCCTCGATCCTAAACGCGCCAAGGTTCGAGCAAACGGCGTTCACGCGCTTCGCGGAAATGGGCGCGGATTGCTGCCTGGCGATTCCGGCTGCCAAGGAGGCGCGCTACATAGGCTCGCGCTTTACGATGCGCGTGGTGGAGGATAATCCGGGCGAAGACCGAAGAACTCTTTACGTCAAGCAGAGCGGGCCGGGTGAGTTCCATGTGTTTTCGGGGAAGGTGGTGAGCGCGGTGAAAGCATCACGCCTGCTGTGCGAAGCAATTGGCAATGCCGGCTGAAGGATTTTCCTACGCGATCGTCGGCGCCGGAAGATGGGCGCAGGTAATGCAGCGAGTGCTGGCTGCCGAAGGCCGCCGCACGATGGCAATCGAAGGAGTAAGACGGCGGTTTGCGGAAAGTGACAAAGGTTATTCGGCGCGCCTCACGGAATCGATGGCGGAAAGCGGCGCGCATATCGCCTGGCTCTGCATTCCGCCTGTGCCTGATCTTCCTTTGATAATGGAAGCGGCTCTTCTTGCTGGGCTAAGCGTGGTGGTGGAAAAGCCGTGGCTCTGCTCGGATGTGAAAAGCGAAGAGCTTTCGGAACTCGCGCGCAGGCGCAGGGTGCTGGTGGGAATTCATTTTCAATATTGTTTTCTGGAGCGAGTGGAGAGCGTGAGACTGCGCGCGAGGGATGCGGCGAAGCTCAAGTTCAGCGGCACGTTCACGCTAAGCCGCTCCGACCGGTTGGGAATTCCGGCGCTGGATAATCTTGGATCGCATTTACTGGCGGTTCGCGAATATGCCGCTCCGGGTTCAGAGGTGCGCGAGATCCGGTGCGCTTACGACTTAGCGGATGAGCGCAGCGTGCGGATCGAGACCGAGGGGGGAGCTGTCGAATCGATTGACCTGGCGACCGGCGAGCCCATCATTCAGCGGTTTGTGGCGAGATTTGAGGAGGCCATTCCGCCCTTGGAATTTCCTCTCGATTTGCGCTTCGCGCGGCGCGTTGCGAGCGCGCTGGAAGCGGTGAGAGCAGGCCGGCCGTTCACGTAAGGTCATTTACAATAGAGAGGCCTGTGAGTCTGTCAGCTGACAGTGGTAGTTCGGCAAAGCGCGAGGGAGAGACAGACCTCGGCGAGCGGCTCGATTCCTGGAAGGCGATTGCGGCCTACCTGGAACGGGAAGCGCGGACGGTGCAGCGTTGGGAGAAAGCGGAAAGCCTTCCCATACACCGGCATCTGCACGGCAAGCTGGGGTCAGTTTATGCGTTTACCGCCGAATTGGACGAATGGCGGCGTTCGCGGCGGATAGGGTCAGCCAAGACAGACAAAGACGAAGATGTATCGCCGGCTTTTATACAGCTCGTCGAAATGCCTGCCGGTCCCGCGCCACCGCCGGTTGCACGGTTCACCACGAAAAAGAAGATGGCGGCGGCAGTGGTATGCTGCGTGATCGGAGCACTGGTTTTCCTGCTCATTCGAAAGCGCGAAGCGGTGACGATTTACGAACCGGTGCCGTTGACAACCTACGGGGGTCTTCAGTTTTCGCCATCGTTTTCGCCGGACGGATCGTCGATTGCGTATAGCTGGCTTGCGCCGCGCCAGAAACAATTTCAGATTTACACGGAGGCGATCGGATCTTCGAATCCCGTGCAAATCAGTACGGCTAGGGGCGGCTTTCGCCCGGCGTGGTCGCCGGATGGCGGAACGATCGCCTTTCTGCGCGACGAAGGGGATTCTAAGACCGGGTTATGGCTTTATAATCTTCAAAGCAAGTCGGAGCGACGGCTTCGAGAATTGGCGGGAACGTACGGTCCGATTGACATGACGCTCTCGTGGACGTCTGCCGGGAAGGGATTGATTGTACCGGAGAATACTTCTGCTCGAAAGGCGGGCGGACTTTACTACGTTCCGGTGGACGGCGGAGAGGATGTTTGGCTGACGCGCCCGCATCATGCGCAGGGCGATCCGAACGGGGTTGTTTCTCCGGACGGCCGGGAACTCGTTTTTACCAGAAGTTTCGGAGACGGATCGAAGCAACTTTGCGTGCTGAGGCTCTCGGCCGAGCATAAGCCGATGGGCGAACCAAGGAAGATCGAGTGGTCCGGATTTGAGGATTCCTGGACGTCCGAACCGGAGTTCTGGGGAAACGACGGAGAGCTTCTATTTCTCTCCGACAAGAGCGGACGCGAAGAAATATGGCGAGTCCGGCAGTTACAGGACACGCCCGAACACGTAGGTATCGCGATTGCGAAGATCAGGGGCTTTGCTGCTTCGCAGGCAAGTCATCGGCTGGTTTATGGTTTGGACCGAAGCGATGCGAATATCTGGCGCATCGACGCGAGCGCTTTACTCGATAACCATCGACAAGAAAACCATCCGCAAGAACCGGAAGAGGTGGTGGCGTCGACAGAGTTAGATCTACGGCCGCAGGTTTCGCGAGACGGATCCCAGATCGCATTCGAATCGGACCGCTCAGGAGTTGCGCAAATCTGGAAACAGGATTTGAAGACCGGGGCAGACTTCGAGGTGACCCATTTTCGCCGGGGCGGTGCCGGTTCTCCGTGCTGGTCGCCGGACGGCAAGGCGATCGCGTTCGATGGGGAGGCGAAGGGGCAGATACAGATTTACCGGATTTCCGCCGGCGGCGGCCGCGCGCAGCAACTGACATTCAACGGGAGCGCCAATAAAGTTCCGACGTGGTCGAGCGATGGGCACTGGATTTACTTCTTTTCGACCCGATCAGGTAGCCCGCAGATCTGGAGAATTCCCGCGCAGGGGGGGAAAGCGGAGCAGATCACGAAGGCGGGCGGCTTGGATTCGCGGATGTCACCGGACGGAGCTTTTCTCTACTATTCGAAGGATTACGAAAATAGCTCGTTGTGGCGAGTTCCTTCAACGGGCGGCCAAGAGATTCGAGTCATCCCCTCGATAATCTGGCGAGGATTCGCGCTGGGGCGCGAAGGAATTTTCTTCATTGCGCCGGTGCAGCCGAACGGATATGAGCTTCGCTATCTTCCGTTCGGGACGGAAACAGCGCGCTCACTCTATCGCTTTCCTGCCGAACCCATTCCGCCAATCGCCTTCGATGGCCGGTTCATCTATTTTTCGCAATATGACCAGCGGGGGAGCACTCTTATGATGGTGGAGAACTTTCAGTAAGGCCCGCGACTGGAGTGCGACAAAGTGCGACATGGGCGGCAACGTGTTGTGCTGTCGCATTTTGTCGCATTTGGAAAAACGAAAACGCTGTTAATCTTCCTTTGACTCATCAAAGGTTTCGACACAATGTTTTCAACTCACCAACCATCTTTTCGCGCTTTGCTCGCCCTTGCGTCTGGGTGTTTACTCCCTCCACTTATGTCGCTGGTCGCACCGCAAGCGAACGCCGAGACGTTATCCGACAACCTGAACGCTACTACTACTTACACTGAACTGATCTCAGGTTCGCAATGGGTGAGCGCCAGTTTCGGGACTGGCAACTCTACTTACACGCTTACCGGTGTCACCCTGTTAATGCAAAGCGATAGCGGGGGAACAGCTGCTCTTGATCTGTACTCAAACACGGACGGGACGCCGGCCGCGCGGCTTGGAACCCTGCAGGCACCTAGCAGCTTTTCAAGCACATTGACGCCGACGTCATTTGGGGGAGACAGCCTGAAACTCTCAGCGGATACCACGTACTGGGCTGTCCTGAAACCTGAATCCGGTACTACGGAGTGGGCGTACACCGACGACAACACGGGAATGGGCGTCGGCTTCCAGCATAACTGGGCAATCAGCTACGATGCGGGCTCCGGCTGGTACACGAGCGATTCGCAACCGATGCAGATGCGAGTAGACGCCGATCCGGCTAGCGCAATCCCCGAGCCGGGGAGCGTTCGCCTGCTTCTGATGGTCGGGGGATTCGCGGGAGTAGGGTTCGCCCTGCGGAAATTGGCGAGGCGCAAACCGCCGGTGAAAGGAATTTTACACATCCTTAGAAGAAGCGACGCCTGTCTCGGTTTCGTTTTGCTGCTGGCGGCGCATCCCGCAAGCAACGCGCAAAGCCTCGGTCCGGCAATCCATCGCACGCGTAAGCCGATTACTTTTGCCACTCCCGGACCAGCTCAGATGTTTACCACAACGAGTGTGCCGGTCCGGGTCCATATCAGCGGCGGTCTGGAGCCGGCGGAATTCAAGATCACCCTCAATGGGAAGAAGATTACCGATCGATTCACGGCATCGGGGGCGTGCAGTCCGGAATCCTGCTATGAATCGGCGTCTTTATCGATTCCGGACGGAATCCGTGCCGGCTGGAACCGCCTGAGCGCGTCAGCTTCCAACAGCAGGGGAGCGGTGGATGGCGCGCAATTGCGTTTTTTCTACAGATACGGACTCGGGGATTCCACCGACTCCAGTCAACCGCCTTTTGACGCTCATATCGCTGTGCAGCCGAACGGCGATGTCGAGTTAGGTTATCAACCGAATGTGGTTGGGGGGTCCACGACTTTGTCGGCAGGTTGTCCGTCCGACACATGGTCCGTTGTGGTAATCGATCGCGCGTCATTAACGCAGTCGCAGCAGAATAGCAGTGGATGTTTTTACGCTTCCGACACGAAAGATCTGGAGTATAAGGTATCCACACTGCCTTACAACACTATCGTGGTCGTACGAGGGCCTTTGAACTCGCCGATAGGGCAGGTCGACATGTCGAGCATCGGGGGAACTAATTTTACTATTCCTTTTCCAGTACCGCCGGGCGCACAGCCATTTCTACCTAATTTCTCCAGCTACAGCATCATCGGTTACGGCCAAAGCGCGCCGGGCTTAGCGTACGAAAGTTATACGACAAATGGGGACAATCCTCCGGGGATCGAAGGCGTCCTAGAGAACGTCTGCTGCTCCAACACGAACACCGATGTATCGGGCTCCTTTTATGCCTTTCGCCCTGCCGATCAACCTGGATTTACCGTCTCGTACCCCAACAACCTAGCCCAGATTGAGATCAAATACAACACGGATCTTCCCCTGGGACCGGTGGGGACGCCAAACCGAGCAACCCCGTCAGGACTGGATCTCGATACCGTGGCGAACCCTGGCAGCACACCTGGGATTTGGATGGCGATTTTCTACCGCCAGACTCTCCAGCTGGCGGCCTCGCAAGTGTACACTCCGACTGCGCAAGATCCTGTGACGGCCTACAAGCAGCTCAGTTCGGACATCGATCAGCTTTATAGCCCTAACGGATATAGCTCGAAAGACGCGCTCATTTTTGTTGTCATCACACAGCCGCAAGGCTTCCCGGTTCCACCGCACCAGGGCAACGCCAGTGTGATAGGGAATCTCTCGCGCTCGATTCAAGCCCTTGGGGGCTCAGCCGCAGACTTCTGGCAAGCAGTCTCGACCGGCAAACATTATTCCTTGGTAGGGACTACTACGGATAATGTATCGTCGAGTAAGCAGTACAGTACGGAGGTTGACAGCCAACAGTTCGAATCCGGTCTGTTACACGGACAATTGACGCGCAACCACCAAATGCTCTATACACCGGCACAGCTTACACCCATCACGACGAACTTCACCGCGGTGGGGGACGATCTCTGGGAACGCGATATCGCATCTCAGGTAGGTGGAACCCGCCCTGTGCCGTGGCCCTATACTGGCGATCCCGACCACTTAGCTGCCTATGCATGGCTGAGCCGGTACCTGGTAGATAAGGTCTTCTATGGAATCGATCCCGAAAACTACTCCAGTGACCCCTGTACGGAATCGACCTGCGACGACATTCGGTTCTATTACACAGGGAGCGAAGCTTCACAGGTTTCCGGAAGTTCACTCGACCCTACCGACCCAAGTATCAATAAGGCTTATCGAAAAGCCGGGGGACAAGAAGCCTTAGGATTTAGCCCGGGAGATTTGAGTGACCAGCAAACTCAACTTTCGCTGGAGAAAACCTATCTAGGAGACGCGGAAGCGCTCAACACCTATTTGCAAGAAGTTTTTACTTCGAGTGAGAGTAATATAGCGTTAACACTCACGACGGACGCATCAAACCTGGCGGCGGCGCTGACGGCGGCGTTGCCGGAGCACCCCGCTCCTTCTCCCGTGGACAAACTGGCATTGACCTCGGACATTCTATCGGATGTGGCGGGCGCAGCGTCGGTGTTTTCCGGCGGAGCAAACGTTTTGCTTGCACCTACGAATCCGGTATCCGGAACGGCAGCGGTTATTTCCGGCGTTCTTTCCACAACAGCGTCGATTTTGAATACGATTGACGCCGCGCATCCCGCGCAGCCCCCAACGGATCCGTACGTCGTAGAGCTTGCCGATCTGGAATCAGCCTCCCAAGGTGTTGCTTCGAAGACGGCAATTGACTTCTCAACGGATTTACAAGCAAGTACAGCGACGTTTTTCACCCGCGTCTACTCAGACTGGTATAGACTCCAATCGGTGGCGCTTATGTCGGTAAATACCGATACCGATACACCGAATCCCTGGTACATGAAGGATGTTAGCGGACCCACCGCTAGCGAGTATCTTGCTTCCCTGACGGCCGGCGCTGAAAAGCAGTTCTACATGGCCATCCTGCCGCAGCACTTTACAGAGGATACTTACCCCGGCCTTGCGGACGGTTACAACCTGCAAGACACCAACAGCTTGCTTCAGACTTGCTACGGAACATCAGACGTACCAGCCTACTCCTACGATAATCCGCAACCTTCTGTCTATACGGACTACGGGTGGCTCTACAACGGGAGCGCATTTCTCAACTCTCTGATTGACGGTCCGTGGAGTAGTGCCGGCAACGATTGGACTCGACCGGGCAGGGATGTTTACGTCATCCGCACTACCCCGAATTCGCAAGGGGCCTGGGGATTCTGGACTGACATGGGAAACACTCTTATGGCTCCGCAAAACGCAACTGACGGGACGGGACCACTTAACTTAAATCAGAATTGGTTTTTCGAGTCGAACGTCTTACCAAAGATTTATCTCGGCTGTCCGGCAGGTGGCGGACCGAATAATTTCGCGAAAAACGGGTTCGGTAATTAACAAATGTCGAAAAATCGCGCAGTAACTGTGGCGGCGAAGACGTCTAGACGATCAATCTGCACGTTACTCAAAGCGAACTTACTCGTATGCGTCTTCTTTTCGTTGGCGGCCGGTGCGTCGGCCGCCGATCTGACGATCCCACTGCCGGGGGACGCTCCTGTGACTCGCAAGAGCGTCCAGTATCAATGCGACGGAAACGTGACGAAACTGGGACTTCCCGCGGGTGCATTTTCGGTGGAGTACATTAACGGCGGCGGGAACAGTCTGGCTGTTGTGCCGATTTCCGGTAAACCTATGATCTTTGTGACCGTGCTATCGGGATCCGGCGCGCGCTACGTGGCGCAGCAGTATACGTGGTGGGAAGCGCACAACGCGGTGACGGTCTCATCCGTTGCTGAGAAAACGCAATCAGTCTGCCACCCGGCGCATTAGGGGATTGCGTAGCCTGTCCCCGATTTACGGGATCATCGGCTGGTTGCCCGTTTGGGTGAAGATGGCTTTCGGGCATAGGGCATGCACGCCTTTTTTCCCGTCGACCAACTGCGTAATATCGACATCGACGGCGACGCTGGCGAGCATGTAGGCGTCGTCGCGGCTCAGGTGTTTTTCGGTCATTAGGAAATCCAGCATTTCGCGCACCGCGAGGTCGGTGGCCTTGGTGAGGTCTTCATTGAAGCCCATGGTGATGTAGTCGCGTGGGGTTTCGGCGCGCGGCCAGTGCAGCGAAACACCTTTGTGCACGATGAACTGGAAAGTGCCGGTCAGAGACGTTTCCATTGCCGTGACATCCACTTCGCCATTGCCCATGCCGGCGTGACCATCGCCCACTTCGAATAGCGCGCCGGGCTGATGGACCGGGATGTAGAGCGTGGTTCCAGCAACGAGTTCTTTGTTGTCCATATTGCCGGCATGAATCCAGGGCGGAGCGCTATCGAGCTTGGCGCTGCCCGGCGGAGCGATGCCCATGCTGCCGAAAAACGGATGCAGCGGAATAACGATACCGGGCCCGAAGTTGGCGAGATTGCGGGTGCGATCGAGCGGGATGACTTTCATGCGCGGATACGGGTATTCGTCCTGTAAAACGCCGGTAGTGGGGCCGAAGCCGTTGTAGGCATAGGGAACGTCGAGATTGATTTTGAGAATGCGGACTTCGAGGACGTCGCCGGGTGCGGCGCCTTCGATGTAGACGGGACCGGTCAGCAGATGGCCGCCGGGACCTTTGTCGCTAGCGGGCACTTTAGCGTAAATTTCGGTGAGCGGTGGCGGAATATCTTGTGGCTTGACGCCGGCGGAGAGGAGGCGCTCGGGATTGCCGGAGACGGTTTGGATTGTGACCTGATCTCCGGAATGAACTTTGAGCGCGGGCTTCGCTTTGGCCCAGTAGTAGCCCCAACAGATGGTTTGCGGCGTGACGGAGAGAGTGAAGCTTTCAGCCGAACAGACGGCGCCGAGAGCGAGGAGGAGAAAGGCGGTGCGCATTTCTCATGTTACTTAGGCGGAATCAAGCGGCGGCGGAGCGCAGACTTTTCTCAATGGCTTCGGCGATTACCTTGCCGTGGAAGCGGCCGTTTTCAATAAAGATTTCGTTGGTGTGGGTGCCGGCCACGATGACGCCGGCCAGATAGACGCCGCAGCGTTCGCTTTCAAGAGTCGCCGGATCGGTAATGGGTTTGGACGTGGCCGGATCGAGATGAATGCCGTGCGTGGCCATGAACTCGAAGTCGGGTCGATAGCCGGTCATGGCGAAAACGAAATCGTTCTTTAGCGTGACGTCGCCCCCCGGGGTCGAGAGAACTACGTCGTCTGGGCGGATCTCTTTCACTGAGCTGTGGAAGTAGGCCTTGATCTCGCCGTTCTTGATGCGGTTCTCGATGTTCGGCTTGATCCAGTATTTAACGTTGTGCGAAATACCCGCGCCGCGATGCACCATGGTGACGCGCGCGCCCGTCCAGAAGAGTTCTAGCGCCGAGATGCAGGCGGAATTTTTGGCTCCGATAATGACGACGTCCTGGTTGTAATAGGGGTGAGCTTCGCGGTAATAGTGAATGACTTTGTCGAGATCTTCGCCGGGGATGTCGAGTTTATTGGGGATATCGTAATAGCCGCTGGCCAGGATGATTTTTCGGGCGGAATAGCAGACGTGCTCGCCGAGACTGGTTTCGGTGCGGACGACGAAGTGGCCGTCAGCGCCCTCGAAGCCGAGCACTTTTTCATATTGATGAATATCGAGCTTGTAGTGATCGGCCACTCGCCGGTAATACTTGAGCGCTTCCGTGCGACCGGGCTTTTCATTGAGCGAGGTCATGGGGATGTCGCCGATTTCGAGCAGTTCGGGCGTGGTGAAGAAGACGAGATTGATGGGGTAGTGATAGATGGAGTTGACGACGCAGCCTTTATCGAACAGCACCGGGCGCAAGCCGCGACGCTGCAACTCGATGCCGCACGCCAGGCCGGTGGGGCCGGCGCCTACAATTGCCACGTCAAACTGTTCCACGTTTCCTCATTTCAACAAGCGCCAGAGAAGCGACTCGACTTTTTCGTAGACACCGGCCAGCGCGGCGGGAAGTAGGCTCGGATCTTTGCCCGCGCCTTCCGCCATGTCGGGGCGGCCGCCTCCCTTGCCGCCGACCGCCTTAGCTATCTCGCCGACCAGCTTGCCGGCCTGCACTTTTTGCGTGAGGTCCTTGCTCACCGTCGAGATGATGGAGACGCGCGAATCATTCACCGAGGCAATGACGATGACCGCGCTGCCCAACCGGTTGCGGAGCGAATCGGCGACGGTGCGCAACTGTTTCGAATCCAAGCCATCCAGTTTTTCGGATACTACTGTGACACCGTTCAGCAGGCGCCCTTGCAGCTTTTCTCCCTGTTGATGCGCCATCTGGGTTTTGAGCTGGTCGTATTCGCGTTCGAGGTTGCGCTGCTGCTCCAGAAGCTTTTCGAGATGCGGGATCACACCGGTATCCGAAGCGTGGAGGAGTTCGCCGGCGCGGGAGAGTTGGGCAGTGGCGTCCTGGAAACGATCGAGCGCGCCTTCGCCGGTTACAGCTTCGATGCGCCGGACGCCCGAGGATATGCTTCCTTCGTAGACGATCTTGAAGAGACCGATATCGCCGGTGCGCGCAACATGCGTGCCGCCGCAAAGCTCGCGGCTAAAACCGGGAATGCTGACGACGCGCACGCTTTCGCCGTATTTTTCACCGAACAGGGCCATGGCTCCGGTTTGCAAAGCCTGATCGAGATCCATGAGATCGGTTTTGACTTCGTTGTTCGAAAGGATCTGCTGGTTGACGAGACGTTCTACTTCGCTGCGTTCGTCTTCGGTCAGACCGGAGTAATGGGTGAAATCGAAGCGCAAGCGGCCGGGGTCGACGACGCTGCCAGCCTGCTTAACATACGTACCTAAGACCTGACGGAGGGCCGCGTGCAGCAGGTGAGTGGCGGTGTGGTTGCGCATGGTAGCGCCGCGCAGAGGCCGGTCGACAACAGCAATGAGTTTGTCGCCGGCGCGGACGGGTTGAAGGATATCGATCCTCTGCACGGTGGCGTTAGGAGTCGGCTTGTAAGCGCCCTTGACAAAAGCGACGCGCTCGCGTGTTTCGGCATGTAAAAGCAGACCAGTATCGCCGACCTGGCCACCGGATTCGCCATAGAACGGAGTCTTTGGAAACACGATTTCCGCCGGGCCATGCTCGATCAATTCCACGCCAGCTTTATTCAGGATCAGGCGCGCGACGTCGACCGGAGTTTCGAGTGTTTCTCGGCCGATGAATTCGACCGGCGGCAGGTCTTTATAAATGTCCGCGAGCTGGGCCTTATCAGCGCCTTTCCAACTGGCGCGCGCCCGGGTGCGCTGCTTTTCCATTTCGGAGTTAAACGTTTCGCGGTCGATGCGCAGGCCGAACTCGCGGGCCATCTCTTCCTGTTCGTCGAGAGCCAGGCCATAGGTGTCGTACAGTTTGAAAGCAGCCGCGCCCGGAAGGACACCGTCAATGGCAGACTTGGCTTCGTCCTGAAAAAAACGTTCCGCGACCTGGAAGGTAGTGGCATAGCGATTCTCTTCTTCGCGCACGATACGGGCGACACGCCCGATGCTCTCCTGAAGTTCGGGATACGCGGGCTTCATCAGGTCGGCGACGAAGCCGGTGAGTTTATACAAGTAGGGCTCGTTTGCGCCAGCGAGGCGGCCATTGCGCAGAGCGCGGCGCATGATTTTTCGCAGCACGTAGCCGCGCCCTTCATTAGCCGGAATGACGCCGTCGTGAATCAGAAACGTAGTGGCGCGCGCGTGATCGGCGTTGATGCGCAGGGCGGTATCGCTGCGCTCGTCCTGGTGACGGCGGACGTGCAATAGATCGGCCGCATGTTCGATGATGGGCCGGATCAGGTCCGTGTCGTAGTTCGAGAGTTGGCCCTGCAACACAGCGGCGACGCGCTCGAGTCCCATACCGGTGTCGATAGAAGGGCGCGGCAGAGGAGTGAGGCGGCCATCGGCGTCGCGATCGAACTGCATGAAAACGAGATTCCAGATCTCGACGAAGCGTCCGCCGCCATCGAGCGGAAACTGTTCGTGCTCGCGACCTTTTTCGGCTGCTTCCGGGCCGAGATCGTAGTGAATTTCGGAGCAGGGGCCGCACGGCCCGGTTTCGCCCATTTGCCAGAAATTGTCTTTTTCGTCGAGGCGAAAGATGCGTTCTTTGGGCACGCCGGCGATTCGATGCCAAAGTTCTTCGGCTTCGTCGTCCTCGCGGAAGACGGTCACACAAAGACGATCTTTGGACATGCCGAACCAGTTTGGACTGGTGACCAATTCCCAGGCGTAGGCGATGGCGTCTTTCTTGAAGTAATCGCCGAACGAGAAGTTGCCGAGCATCTCGAAAAATGTGTGGTGGCGGCGCGTATAGCCGACGTTTTCGAGATCGTTATGTTTGCCGCCGGCGCGGACGCATTTTTGCGAAGAAGTGGCGCGGGAATAGTCACGCTTTTCGAGGCCGAGGAAAATTTCCTTGAACTGATTCATGCCCGCGTTGGTGAACAGCAGGGTCGGGTCGTCGGCCGGAACAAGGGACGAGCTGCGAACAACGCGATGGCCGCGGCTGGCGAAGTAGTCGAGAAACTTCGCGCGAATTTCGTTTCCAGGTATCACTTTGCTTTGATTTTAGTTTCGCATCAGCGGACAAAGCATATGATGAGCTCAATGGGGATGCGGTTTAGCGGTACATGGGTTGGGATCTTATCTCTTGCAGGTTTGTGCAATTTGCTTGTGCTGGCGCGGGTAGAGCCTAAGGGGCCAGCGCCGTACAGCGAGGAAGAAGTTGCGTACGATAACCCGAAAGTGCCCGGGGTCGAACTAGCGGGCACGTTTACCAAGCCGCGCAAGGAGTCGCCGGTGCCGGCGGTGCTGTTGATTCCAGAAGCGGGGCCGCAAGACCGCGATGAGACAATCGCCGGGCACAAGCCGTTTTCGATATTGGCCGATTATCTGGCGCGGCAGAACATAGCGGTTTTACGCATGGACGATCGGGGCGTCGGCAAATCGACCGGTGAGTTCAAGGAAGCTACCACAAAAGATTTTGCCTCAGACGCGGAAGCGGGATTTCATTACCTGATGATGCGGCCGGATGTGGATCACAAGCGCGTGGGCTTGATCGGGCATGGACAAGGGGCGATTATAGCGGCGATGGTGGCGGCTTCGAATCCGCAAGTGTCGTTTGTGGTGCTGTTGAACGGCACGGCAGTCGACGGCGAGAAAGTCCTGTTGGCACAGACAGCTCGCGCCGAGACGGCAGCCGGAGTGCCGGACGACCAGGTAGACGCGGACATGCGGCTGGGAGCCGGCCTTTACAAAATGGTGCAGGAGGGGCGCAGCGACGAACAGATGCAGGAAGGCTTGGACAATGTTCCGAAGGAGTATCAGCAGTTTGTCGACCCCTGGCGCAAACAATTAGGGCGGCTCGAATCACCCTGGCTGCGATTCTTTTTGAGTTACGATCCGAGTTCCGCTCTGGAGAAGGTGGAGTGCCCGGTGCTGGCGCTGTTTGCGGAGAAGGACATGACGATCGACCCCGAGCAAAATATCTCCGCTATGAAGAAGGCTTTTTCGCACGGGCACAATCACAATTTGAAGATCAAAACGTTTCCTGGCCTGAACGATTTGTTTCAGAAGGCCAAGACCGGACTGCCTGGAGAGTACGCAACGCTCGGGGAGGCAATGTCGCCGGACGTGCTGGAGACGATTGGTGGCTGGATTAGCAAAGAGGCGCAATGATTATGGAATGACTCGGGCGGTCTTGATGTAGTCGAGCCTCGGGAAATGTTCTTCGAGGTAAGGATTCCCAATGTCGGCAATAGCTGCGGGGTTGGGGCCAGTACCGTTGGGCGCCATTTCGCCATACTCGGTATTGATTTTCATCACGTTATCCATACCCTCAATGACTTCACCGAAGGGAGTAAAGCCCTGTGCATCCAGCGTTGCGCTGTTGTCGCCTAGATTGATGAAGAGCTGAGCGGCGCGCGAATTGGGCTCGCCTGTTTTAGCGAAGACAACGGTGCCGATTTTATTCGACACTTTGGGCGGGTCGTCTTTGATCGTGATCTCACTCCAGCTTTTGTTGAGTTGCGGATCGCCGCTGATGCCCCACTGGACAACGAAGCCCTTCAGGGCGCGAAAAAAAGCGTTGTTGTCGTAGAAATGCATATTCGTCAATTCATAGAAATGATCGGCGCCGATGGGAGACCAGTCGCGATGGACCAAGATGACGGCATCGCCTTTGGTGGTTTGCAGGCGAACCTTGAACTGCGCGGGCGCGCGTTCCATTTGAGCCGACCGCTTCGGGCCGCTGCAGGAGGAGGCAAGGAGCAGGGCAGCGAAGGCGGCGCTAAAGACGCAGGCATAACGGCGCGTCACTTGGCATCCCTCCAATTGGGGCCGGTTCCGACCTCGACTAGTAACGGTACAGATAATTGATAGACGGTTTCCATTTCTTTTTTGACGAGAGACCCTAATTCACCCTTCTCTTCGGGCGGCGTTTCAAAAACCAGCTCATCGTGGACCTGGAGCAGCATGCGGGATTTCATTCTTTTTTCGTCGAGCAGCCTGGCGAGGCGAATCATGGCGATCTTGATCAGATCGGCGGCGGTGCCTTGCAGAGGCGTATTCACTGCTGTTCGTTCGGCGAAGGAGCGGGCGGCGGGATTGCGGCTCTGCATGTCGGGAATCGGGCGTCGTCGTCCCAGGAGCGTCTTAGCGACGCCCGTCTGGCGAACTTCGGCGATCGTGCGGTCGATAAATTCGCGGACGCCCGCGTAACGCTCGAAGTAGCGGCGGATGTAGAGATCCGCTTCCTTGCGGTCGATGCAGAGCGTCTGCGCGAGGCCGAAAGGCGTCTGCCCATAGACAATGCCGAAGTTGACTGCTTTGGCGGAGCGCCGCATGTCCGGCGTGACCATGAGTGGATCGACTTTGAAGACCTCGGCGGCGGTGCGGGTATGAATGTCCTCTCCGTTGTTGAAAGACGCGCGCAAGACGGGGTCGGCGGACATATGGGCCAGCAAGCGGAGTTCGATCTGCGAATAATCGGCGGCGAGCAATTCCCAACCATGCTCGGGCACAAAAGCGGCGCGGATTTCGCGGCCTTCTTCGGTACGGATGGGGATGTTCTGCAGATTGGGATTCGAAGAGGAAAGACGGCCGGTGGCAGCGCCGGTCTGATTGAAGGTAGTGTGCACACGGCCGGTCCGCGGCTTAATAAGCAAGGGCAGCGCATCGATGTAGGTGCCTTTAAGCTTCGTCAGTTGACGGTAATCGAGCACGTGTTGGGCTACGGGATACGCGGGCGCAAGGCCTTCGAGAACGTCGGCCGCAGTCGAGATGACTTTGCCCTTGCCCCATTTGACAGGGGCGGGAAGATTCATTTCTTCGAATAGAACTTTACCAAGCTGCTGCGGAGAGTTGACGTTGAAGGGATGGCCGGCGAGCGCATAGATCTCTTCCGCGATTTTTTCGATGCGCTCGGAAAGGCGGACGGAAAGTTCCGCGAGCAGCGCGGTATCGACGCGGATGCCGGTGGTCTCCATGGCCGCGAGAACGGGCGTGAGAGGCAGGTCGATGTCGCGGTAGACGGAGGAAAGCTCTTGCGCCGCAATTTGCGGGCGCAGAATTTCGGTGACGGCCAAAGTTGCTTCGGCCTGTTGTTCGGCGGCGGCGTTGAGTTTGCGGTCGAGCAGCCTTTCGGCCAACGCTTCGGGCGAACAGCCGGCAGGGTCGGCGGTGAGCAGGAAGAAATAGAGCATGGCGTCTTCGGCCAGGTTGCGGGGCTTGAGACCTAACGGTAGAAGCAACCCAAGAAATGCTTTAGCGTCATGCACGATCTTTGGGATGGTTTCCGACTCGAGAGTTTCGCGGACTGCTTCCAAACTGGCGATGGGCACAGCGCGCCCCTCGCCGGCACGGTAAGAGAAACCGAGGAAACCGTTGGTGAGGTCGGCCGAAATGGCGAGCGGATTTTCTGGAGGTCTCTTGGCCAGCCACTCCTCAATTGCGCCCGCATCCGTGAGAGTGGCGTAATCGCGCGTGGCGCTATCGTCTTCGGGTGGCAGATCTTTAAGCAGGCTGAAGAATTCGAGCTCTTTGTAGAGCGTCTTGAGAGCGGAATTGCTCGCCTGCTGGGCGCGCAGGGAGGTGAGATCGAGCTCGATGGGGACTTCGGTATGAATGGTCGCCAGCTGCTTACTTAACAGGATCTGCTCGCGATTGTTGAGCAGGCTTTCGCGGTACATCTTGCGTTCTACTTCGGCGGCGCGATCGAGCGCGCCTTCCACTGAGCCAAAGCGAGTGATCAAGTCTTTCGCGCCTTTGTCGCCGATGCCGGGCGCGCCGGGAATGTTATCGATCGAATCGCCTTTGAGGGCGAGCAGGTCAGCCACTTGAGTTGGTTTGACGCCCATGAACTGTTCGACCTTTGCGGCGTCATACCATTCGTCATCCTTCATGGGGTTGAGCATGAAGACACGCTCGTTGACGAGCTGAAGCATGTCTTTATCGCTCGAGACGATGACGACATCGAGCGGTTTCGGTTGTTTACGCCAGGCAAGCGCGCCGATCACGTCATCGGCCTCGAAGCCCTGGAACTCCAAGATGGGGATATGCATGGCTTCGAGCACGCGGCGAATGTAAGGAATCTGCGGGCCGAGATCCTCGGGCATTTCGGAGCGATTCGCTTTGTACTCGGCGAAGGCTTCGGAACGGAAAGTAGGCTCGCTGCTCTCGAAGATAGCGGCGATGTAATCGGGTTTGGAACTCGCCATCAGCTTGCGCAGCATGTTGTTGAAGATGAAGACGGCCTCGGTGGAGAGACCGGCGCTGGTCCGCATGGGCGGCGCGCCGCTGCGGGCACGAGCGTGATAAGCGCGGAAAATAAAACCGAAACTGTCGATCAGGAAAAGACGCGGAGCAGGCAATACTTCCAGCATAAAGGCTGCGGGACTTGCTACCCTGCACAGCCCGCTTTCAACAGCACTTGGCGCTCTGGTATTTGCGGCGGTAGCGGCGGTTGGAAAACTCTTTCCACTCGGCTGAGGAAGCGGAGCGGCCTGACTTTTCGAGGTGGCGCGCATAAGCGGCCTGGTCTGAAAGTTCACGCAGCAGGTCACGCAAAAGGAGCAGCAATTTCGAAAAGCGTTTCATACGCTCTCCGCTTCGAGTTGCGAAGGAACGAACGGCGATTCGGAAGTGGCGGCCGGGCGCGAACCGCGCAGCAGGCCATACCAGACGCGCAACGAATCGACAAGGATGATGGAAACCAGCACGAGAAAGGCCGCGCAAACAGCGGCGTCCAGGCGCTCATTGAAGATCACTGTGCGTGTTTCGACGATTTTCATGGCGGCAATTTTACCGGCTGCCAATGCGTTTTCCAATGCGGCCGCGTGGGACAGGAAGCCGAGGCGTGGTTCCGCGGAAAATATTTTCTGCCAACCGGCAGTGAACGTTACGGCGAGCAGCCAGATGAGCGGCAAAACGGTGATCCACGCATAGCGCAGCCGATGCATTTTGATGAGGACAGTAGTTGCGACGCACAGAGCTACCGAGCTCAGCAGCTGGTTCGAGATGCCGAAGAGCGGCCAGAGCGAATTGATTCCGCCGAGTGGATCGATGACGCCTTGATAGAGAAAGTAGCCCCAGGCGGCGCTGATAAGCGCGCTGGTAGTGATGAGTCCGGGCATCCAGCCGGTCCTGCCGAGCGGACGGTAAATGTGGCCGAGCAGATCCTGCAGCATGAAGCGGCCCACGCGAGTTCCCGCGTCGATGATGGTGAGGATGAAGAGCGCCTCAAACATGATGGCGAAGTGATACCAGAAGCTCAGCAGACCGTCGCCGATGCCGGTTTTCCGCAACACGCTGCCGAATATCTGCGCCATGCCCAAAGCGAGTGACGGTGCTCCACCTGTTCGCCCGAAGAGCGTTTTTTCGCCGACCGTCTGGGCCAGATGAGCCATCGTGGCCGTGGTCACAGGAAAGCCCCAGCCGGTGATGGTAGCGACGGCGGTCTGGGGCGTAGCGCCGACCACACCCGCGGGTGAATTGACTGCGAAAAACACGCCGGGAAACAAGCTGGCCGCGGCGATCATCGCCATGATCGCGACAAAGCCTTCGAGCAGCATGGCGCCATAGCCGATCGGCCAGGCGTGCCACTCGCGCGAGATCATTTTGGGCGTGGTGCCCGAAGAAATCAGTGAATGAAAGCCGGAGATCGCGCCGCAAGCAATGGTGATGAAGCAAAACGGAAAGACTTTGCCGGCGAAGATGGGACCGGTGCCATCCACAAAACGCGTAAGCGGCGGAAGGTGCAAGGCGGGATGTGTGCCCACTATGCCCAACGCAAGCAGAAAAATGACGCCCAGCTTTATGAATGTGCTGAGGTAATCGCGGGGCGCAAGAAGCAGCCAGACGGGCAGGGAACTCGCGAGGAAGCCGTAAATCACGATGGCGATGGCAAGGGCGACGCCGCCCCAGGTGAACAACGGAGACCAACTGGCCGAGGCAGCGACGAGCTTACCGGCGTAGATGCTCGCGAGTATCAGAACAAAGCCTATGGCGGAGCATTCAAGCACTTTGCCGGGCCGAAAGAAGCGCAGATATAGCCCCATGAAGACGGCGATCGGAATGGTTAACGCGATGGTGAAAGTTCCCCAGGGGCTGCCTTTGAGAGCATTGACGACCACCAGCGCGACTACCGCCAGCAGAACGATCATTATGAGCAACACGGTGACCAGCGAGACAAGGCCGCCTACCTGGCCGATCTCCTCGCGCGCCATCTGACCGAGAGTTTTGCCGTCGCGCCGCATCGAGCAGAATAGAATCACAAAATCCTGAACCGCGCCGGCGAGCACAGCTCCAAACAAGATCCAGAGAGTGCCGGGAAGATATCCGAACTGCGCAGCCAGGGTCGGGCCGACCAGTGGGCCGGGACCCGCAATAGCCGCGAAATGGTGACCGAGCAGAATCCATTTGTTCGTCGGTTCGTAATCGTGGCCATCGCGGAAACGCTCGGCCGGAGTGGCCCTGCGATCGTCGAGCGCCATGACTTTTGCGGCGATGAATTTCGCGTAGAAGCGAAAACCGATGAGGAAAGTTGCACCGGCCGCCGCCACCAGCCACAGGCTATTTACGGGTTCGCCGCGCGTGCTTGCGATTACGCCGAGCGCAACCGCCGCGAGTACACTGATCAGAGCCCAGATAAAAGTAGGGAAATGACGCCGCATGAAAACGATTAAAATTTGCCTGCCGCGGCGATCAATGCCGCCAGCAGGGCCACTACGATCGCGCCAATGCAGGTTGAGATCATCGCTTTATTCAAAGCTGAATCGGATTTCGATTCAAGTCTGATTTCGATCACGGGCGCGGGATGGGATCGCAGCGAAGCCTTCGGTAACGAGCCTTCGCCGGTGGCAGCGCTGACGGGCATTTCGATCACCCGCTTAACCTTCGGCTCCACCGCTCCTTCACGGAACGTGAGCGCTTTCGTCAATCCCACGACCAGCAGCGGACTGCTGGTCTCCGAGACGGCTCCGATGTATTGACGCGAGATCCAAATTTCGTGGCCGGTGCGCGCGTTCACTACTTGAATTTCGGCGTGCGAGCCTCCACCCACCAGCCACTCATTCGGATCGGGGTGCGCAATAGGGGGATAGAACGCAAACCTGCGACGTCCCACATAGTCCAGCGGCGAAGGTAAAAGCGGCGCTGACATTCGTTCCAAGTGTAACTAAATAATTACTACCGAGCCCAGCCGAGAGTTCCATGCCCTAAAATATAATCTGCGCCTCTGGCCGGACTTTATCGATTGAGTTCCTCCACAATTTTAGAACCAACCTCACCGCTGGCGACCAAAGCCGCCGCCCGACGGTCGTTCCTGCTGATGTTTTTTTGCACTCTGATCGGCGCCGCCGCCCAGATGCTTATGAAGCAGGGTACGGCTCAATTGGGACAGCACATCACGCTGGTAGACCTGTTCCATAAGCCTGCTCTGTTTGTACGTTTTTGCCTGGGCGTGGTCGGCAACACGAAACTGCTTTTGGGGTACCTCTGTTATGGAATCAATACTTTTCTCATCGCGCTCGCTTTGAAGGGCCGTGAACTCTCCCGGTTGTATCCCATCATCGCCTTAACTTATGTCTGGGTAGCGTTTCTTTCACTGTATTTTCTACCAGGCGAGCATATGAATTTTTTTAAGACAGTAGGGATCGTCTTTGTAGTGCTGGGTGTTTCGGTGCTCGGCCTGAAGAAATAAAACTCATGAAGACACCGCTCAGTTCCATCATTCTCATTTTGGTCAGTTCGTTTTTCGGATCGTTCGGTGCTGTCTTCCTGAAGCTCGGCGCGGAACATCTGAAGGGAAGCCTCGCCCGGTTGCTCACCAATTATTGGCTGGCAACCGGCATCTGCTTTTACCTGCTCTCCTCGGTGTTTTACATGATGGGTGTTTCGAAGGGCCAACTCACGGTGCTGTATCCGATGGTCTCGCTGGGCTATATCTGGGCGATTCTATGGGCGCGCATCTTTTTCAAGGAGCCGTTTACACTCGCCAAAGTCGGCGGCCTGGCCTTGATTATTTTCGGCGTATCGCTGATCAGTCTGGGCAACGCCTGATACGCTACCGTTTCGAAACGTGAGCACGCCAGGTATAGAGAAAACTAACCATCGCCTCGGGGAGCCGTCTTCGCCACAACATTCTGACGAACTCCACGGCCGACCAGGCAAAGAAGGTGTAAGTGATCCAGTGGCGAACGTCATCTCCAAAAAATAGGGGCAAAACGAACTGCGTCGCAAAGAGGAGGAACATGGCGAGCGCCTCCCACCACGTGAACTCCATATTCAGCAAAAAAAACACTCCCACCAGGCTCTGTCCGATGGTAAGAAGAAGTTCGGAGCGCTGCTCGACGTCGAACGAGAATCCGGTGATGGTTCCCTGACTCAGCGAGAAGACTATGGGCAGCATAGCGACCAGCAGCGTCCATTGATTGATGTTGCTCGACGCGATGTTCATGATCGCGACCGGCGCTTTTTCGGATTGGCGGGCGAAATAAAAGGTTGAGGCGAGTTCGGGAAACTCGGAGACCACTGGCGCAAACCATTGGATCACGATGAAGGTGGGTATGCCGATCGCGCCGGCGACCGCGACGATGCTGCCGAGGAAGGGCGCGGCAGTGAAATAGATGAGCGCCCCGCCCGCCGCGAAACAGGCGTAGATAGCAAGATTTCGCCGCCCCGATTGGGCTTTGACGATTTTCCGAGGCACTCCGCCCAGATCTTCGGCATCTTCTTTTTCTTGTGGAGGGAGCTTAGCGAGCACCGCAAGATAGGCGGCGTACATCGCGATCAGCACGCAAGAATCGTAGAAATGCAAATTGCCTTTCCACCAGATGACGAAAGCGTAAAGCACGGGCGGCACAAGCGCCATGACCTCGACACTGTGATGGACATCGAGCTTTATTCCGCGAAGCGGCCGATGCGTTCTTCTACGGTGGACGGTGGCGGCGGTGAGATAGATCATGGGCCACGCCAGTCCGGTGAGCAGACGCAGCGCGCCCGTCAAATTCGCCAGTAAATAGGCCGTCTGGCGGTGCCAGGCCAGAACTGCTTCGACGGCAAACTCGGGCAAGGTTTGCATCCAGGCGAGAATCGCCAGAGCGAAACCTTGCGCGACAAAAAACTGCGCTGCTTCGGCGCCCCAGGTGATTAAAACGGAGGCGATCAGTATGCAGGGAGTCGTCCAGAGCGCAGCCCAAGGGCTGACGTGTGCAAGCGGTATTTCAGCTGAGAGTAGAATAACTACCGCTAGGAGTGGCCGCGGCCCGCTTGCCCAGCTAAGCAAAACTCACTCGCGCTTCGGCTTTGTCGCCGGCGGCTTCAATGATCGAATGCTTTTCGAAAGCAGCAGATTTGAAGGGAAAATCGGTCCGGTAATGACCGCCCCTGCTCTCTTCACGCGCTAACGCGGCAAGCGCGATGAGCGAGACCACCTGATGCATGTTGCGCAATTCGAAGCTGGCGCGATCGGGCGAGGCGCAATTTTCGAGAGTGCGCGACAGGAGGCGCTTTTCGGCGGCCGGGAGTTCCAAGCCGTTGCGCAGCACGCCGCACGCGTTCCAGGCGATGGCGCGCAGATCGCGTTCGCTAATGGCGGGAAACAAAGTCGCTGGCTGCGATGAGGGCTCGGTGTTGCTCGCGCGCGCGCAATCGCGCATGGCAATCCCCGCCCGAGCGCCAAAAACCACTCCTTCCAGAAGCGAGTTGCTTGCCAGGCGGTTCGCGCCGTGTACTCCCGTGCACGCCACCTCTCCGGCGGCGAATAGACGAGGGATCGAAGTGCGGCCCAGCAGGTCTGTTTGCACACCGCCCATGGCGTAGTGTGCGGCCGGTCGAACCGGAGCAGGCGTCGTTTCAAGATCCACGCCATGCCGCAAGCATGTTTCGTAAATGCGCGGGAATCTGGTCCGCACGAAGCCGCGCGGCAGATGCGTCAGATCGAGATAGGCGCTCTCATCGCCGGTGGCGCGCAGTTCCATTACGATGGATCGCGAAACCACATCGCGCGGGGCAAGCTCTTTGAGCGGATGATAACGTTCCATGAAGCGCTCGCCGCCGGCGTTTCGCAGATAGCCGCCTTCCCCTCTGAGAGCTTCGCTGAGCAGGAAACGCGGAGCGCCTGGAACATAGAGAGCGGTCGGATGAAATTGCACAAACTCGATGTCTGAGATAACCGCGCCGGCGCGGTAAGCGCAGGCCACGCCGTCGCCGGTCGCCACATCGGGATTGGTCGTGTTCTCAAAGACGCGCCCCAGTCCGCCGGTCGCCAGCAGCACGGCTCGAGCCCGAATCAGGATCGTTGCCTGCGTCTTTTCGTCGAACGCAAGTACGCCGGCTGCTTCACCGTCCGCCAGCACCAGATCCGTGACGGCGGAAAATGTCTGGAACGAAATATTCTGAATCGAACTCGCCTTGTGGCGAAGAGTGCGTAGAATTTCGCGCCCGGTGGAATCGCCGTGAGCATGCAGAACGCGATTCCGGCTGTGCGCTCCCTCGCGGGCAAACAGGAGTTTAGCGCCTTCGCGATCGAAGGCTGTTCCCCATTCGATGAGCCTCTCGATTGCGGCCGGCCCTTCCTCCACCAGTGTATGAACAGCCTGAATGTCGCAGAGTCCGTCGCCGGCCACGATGGTGTCGTGCTCGTGCAGTTCTACTTCGTCGTCGTCGCTTAGGGCAACCGCGATGCCGCCTTGCGCGTATTCGGAGGAAGATTCGCGCAACGTGTCTTTCGCGATGACAAGAACCTGTCCCGCGGAGGCTAATTCAATCGCCGCGCTGAGGCCCGCCACGCCGGCCCCGACAACGATGAAGTCTGTTTGAATGTCTGGGAGCGAGTCGGCGATATCCACATAGTACAGCACTTGTCTCGCCCCTTCAGCCAGTTAGGCCCATGTTCCCTTGCGCATGGTACAACGGGATCGCGTGCCGACCTTCCAGGTGCAAACTGCTCTAACTACCTACCCGAACGTGGTGGAGCGAGGCGTGCTGCGGCGCGCGAGCGAGTATCTGCCGGCGCGCGCCGGGAAGGTATTTATAGTTACCACCGAAGACGTCTGGAAGCTGCATGGCGCAACGCTTGACCTTCAGGCAGGCGCTCAAGCTTCTGTCGTTTTCTTCCCGGGCGGTGAACAGAATAAGCGGCTTTCCTCGGTGGAAGAGCTGGCCGACCGCTTGTTGGAACAGGGCGCGGATCGCGGCAGCGTCGTTATCGGATTCGGAGGCGGGATTGTCACCGATGTCAGCGGTTTCCTAGCTGCCATCTTCATGCGAGGAATTCCCGTTCTGCAAATCCCAACCACGTTGCTTGCGCAGGTCGACGCAGCTGTGGGCGGCAAAACCGGGGTCAATCTCGTAAACGGGAAGAATCTGATTGGCAGCTTTCATCAGCCGCTCGCCGTGCTGATCGATCCGCAAGTGCTCGCCACGCTGCCGGAGCGCGAATATCGGGCAGGGCTCTTCGAAGTCATAAAATGCGCCATTATTCGCGATCCCGAGTTGTTCCACTGCTTGCACGATCGTTCCGCGGGCGTGCTGGCGCAGGAAGAATCGCTCGTCGATTATTTGATCGCGGCGGCCATTCGCATCAAGGCGGAGGTTGTCTCGGCGGACGAGCGCGAAGGCGATCTGCGCCGCATCCTCAACTTCGGCCATACCATCGGCCACGCCATGGAGGCGGAAACCAGGTACACGCGATTCCTGCATGGAGAGGCCGTGGCATGGGGCATGTTGGTGGCGATCCGCTTGGCCGAACTCATCGGCGCATTGAGTAGCCGCGACGCCGATGATATGCGAAATTTGATTGGCCTCTATGGTCCGCTTCCTTCTGCGGCGGCCCTGAAGCCGGAAGACCTCGTCGCGCGATTGGGCGCTGACAAGAAAACCCTACAAGGAAAGGTTCACTTTGTTTTGCCCACCGGTATCGGTAGCGTGAAAATTGCCGCGGGGATCGATACCGGTAAGATTCAACAAGCGATCGGTGAGTCCATTTACCAAGATGGCTAGGGCAGCCGCCGGCACAGCGCCGAAAGGAACCAAAGACGAGCAACAGGCGGCGGCATGGGTGCGGCAGATGTTTTCGGGCATCGCGCCCAAATACGACCTGCTAAACCACCTGCTCTCCTTCAATATCGATCGAGGTTGGCGCAAGGCTCTCCTTAAGGCGCTGGAACCCATGCTCGCCAGTCCCAATGCCCGGATCCTCGATCTCTGCTGTGGAACCGGCGATGTGATGTTGGATTTGCAAGCAGTGTCGAGAGGCCCGGTCCTCGGCGCCGATTTCTGTCATCCGATGCTGGTAGCAGCCGGACGAAAATCAGCCCAAAAAGGCCGCGCTGCGCAACTGTTCGAGGCGGACGCTCTCACTCTGCCGCTCGCCAACGATTCGCTCGACGCAATCTCGATCGCATTCGGGTTTCGCAATCTGGCGAATTACGGAGCCGGCCTCGCAGAGCTGCGGCGCGTTTTGAAACCGGACGGCATCCTGGCTATCCTCGAGTTCTCGCATCCGCGGGGGCGTCTGCTGAATGCTACCTACGGCTTTTATTCACGAATCATTCTGCCGGCCGTCGGCGGCATGGTTTCGGGTTCGAGCGAGGCCTACTCATATCTGCCCGAATCGATTGCCAAATTTCCTCCCGCGGAGGAGCTTCGGCGCATGATGGAGCAGGCTGGCTTCGCAAGCGCCAGCTATAAACTTCTATCGGGCGGAATCGCGGCCCTGCATACCGGCGTCAAAGCCGGTTGACTCAGCGGCCTGCCGCTGCCGCGCCGTTGTCGCCCATGGCGCGATTGATTTCCTCGCGTAAATTCAGATTGCGAACCAACCGAAGCAGGTAATTGGGATGCAACCCCAGCAGCCGGGCCGCTTGCTTGTAGTCGCCTTTGCCTTGCACGTAAGCGTCGATAATCGCGTCATGCTTGGCCTGGCCGACCGATTGATGATACTTCGCCTTGGCGTCTCTGGGCGCGGAATCGAGCAGCGGTTCGGGAAGATCTTCCGGCAGCACCAGTTCCGAAACTCCCAGCACCACCGCGCGCTCCATTGCGTTCTCCAGTTCCCGAACGTTGCCGGGCCATGAATACTGCATGATCATCTCTTCCGCTTCCTGCGAAAGCCCCAGAATATGTCGCTTGCAGCGTTCCGCAGAGCGCTCCAGAAAAAAGCGCGCCAGCAGCGGAATGTCGTCGTTACGCTCGCGCAAGGGCGGCGAATCCAAATTCACAACGTTCAACCTGTGAAACAGATCTTCGCGGAATTTGCCCTCGCGGACATCCTCATTCAGATCGCGATTGGTGGCGGCGATGACGCGAATATCCAGCGGATGCGCCTGCACGCCGCCCACCCGCTCGAACTCCCGCTGCTGCAAAACACGCAGCAGCTTAGCCTGCAGGGAGGGCGCAAGTTCACCCACCTCATCGAGAAAAATTGTTCCGCCCTGCGCCAGTTCGAATCTACCCCGCTTGAGCGCCACCGCGCCGGTAAACGCGCCCTTTTCGTGGCCGAACAATTCGCTTTCAAAGAGCGATTCGCTCAGAGCCGCGCAATTCACCGCCACAAACGGCCGCTCCTTGCGCCCGCTCTGTTGATGAAGCGCGCGCGCAATCAATTCCTTGCCGGTGCCGCTTTCGCCGGTAATTAAAACCGTCGTGTCGCGCGGCGCGACACGCGCAACCAGTTCCAGCAGTTTGCGTATGGCCGCGCTCCGCCCGACGATCCCGGTATTGACGCCGATCTGCTCCTGCAGCAGCGCCTTCTCGGCTTTTAGCGTTTCCACTTCCTGGTTTGCCTCAAACCCGACCGAAGCGAGCGATGCGACCGCCGTCAAAGTATCCAAATGAGTGGCCAACTCCTGACCCGAGCGATGTTCGGTTTTGACGATCAGCGCGCCGCCGAGGAGTCCGTCCAGATAGAGCGGAACGCCCACCACGCCGAGCGCCATGTCCTCGAAGGCGCCTTCCTCGCAGACTCGCGAGAGCGCCTGGCAAAAGTTCGATTTGAACCGCGCGGCTCGCTTCGAGTACAGCGCTTGCAATTCTTCCGTATTGCGCCCCAGCAGCAGCAGGCCCTCTTCTATCGGCGCAAGGTCGCCCACCAGGCGTAGGATCTGGTCCTGCAGGAGGTTGGTTTGATCTTCGCCCATGCTGGAGGCAAGCGCGCGAAACATAAACACCAGGGAACACGCCGCCAGCAGGACAGGCTTGGTGTCGGCAACCGCCGCCGCTCCGGATTCTTCGCTGGTGACAGCTTCACCCGACCTGAACATTAAAACGGTGCGCCCGATGCCGATCTGGTCGCGGTCCTCGAGCCAGCGCTCCGAAGACCGAATGCCATTGACATAAGTGCCGAGAGAACTGCGGAGATCGCTCGCCACGAAGCGGCCGCCCTGCTTACGAATATGGCAGTGCCGCCAACCGATGTCGGCTTCCGACAAGACGAGTTGCGCGTTCGGAGCACGTCCGATCAGCACTTCGCCCTCGCGCAAAGGAAAACGGGTTCCAGCAAGCGGACCGTTTATGACAATCAGTTCCGCATTCATAGCGTCCGCCTTAGTTTAGCCGACCGGAATACTATTCGGCCTGTAAAGTTACTAGTTCTTCCTCGTCTTCGAGGAAACCCGCTTCGTCCGATGATTTCTCGACGTCGAGGAATCTGGTATCTAACAATCGGTCCGTGTCGATTCGCCCCATCGCCGATAGCAGCGTTTCCTTGAGGAACGGATGATCCTTTTCAATCTCTTCGAACATATCGCGCAAGCTACGGCGAACCGTGCCGGTCTTTTGCGAGCATCCGCAAGGAATAATGGGTGCGCACAGCGCGGCCGCGAACGAGCGCGTCAAATCTTCTGTTACGTAAACCAGCGGGCGAATCAACCGGAATTCCCGTTTGCGCGACCAGGTTATGGGCGGCAGTGCGCTAATTCGACCGGTGAACATGGCGTTTCGCAGAAACGATTCGCAAAAATCGTCGGCCGTGTGCCCAAAGGCGATTACGTTTGCGCCGAGGCCGCGCGCCACTTCATAAACCGCTCTTCGCCGGAAGCGGCTGCAAAGATCGCAGCCATGCCCGGGTTGCTCGGTAAGCAGTCTTAGCGAGGGGGCATCTTCAACGTAAGTCCAATCGATGCCACGCTTCCTCAAATACTCGCCGACCGGGTGGATGGGCGAGAGAAATTTCCCCTGCTCGATGGTGAACGCGCAGACCGTGAAACTGATAGGCGCGCGCTTTTGCAGAAGCAGCAACGTTTCGAGCAGCGTGAGAGAATCCTTGCCGCCCGAAACTCCCACGGCCACACGATCGCCATCCCGGATCATGCGGAACCGGCCGATTGCCTCGCCCACCTTCCGCAGCAGTGTTTTTTCCAGCTCCACTTCTTCTTTAAGATAGCGGAGTACCGGCAATAAAGCGGAGAAAGGCTAAGCCCAAACTTGTACTCACTTCACGGTGGCGTTAGAACCGGTAGAACAGAACCGCGCGCGTCATCAGGGATCGTCCGCAACCTTCCTGCTTACTTGGGTTTGCTACGGAACTTGGTTGCCTGGCCAGAGCGGCGCGATTCCGCGAACGCAGAATCAATTCGGTGCTCCTCTCTCGGAGCCCAGTATGAGCAGAGAGCAGCAATCCCGAAACCGAATGACACAAAGGCCGTACTTACTGGATGCGGTCCGGCGAGACATCGTCTTGAAGAGCCTGCAGAAGGTGTGTTCCTGTCGTGGTTGGGTCCTTTTTGCCGCTCACGTCCGCACCAATCATGTTCACGTTGTCACAAGGGCAAACGCCAAACCGGAACAGGTCATGACTGCGCTGAAGGCCTATAGTAGCCGTGCTTTGAACCAGTGCGCATTGGACGGCCCCGATTGTCACCGCTGGGGACGGCCATGGCAGCGCGCGCTATCTGTGGACAGGAGAAGCTGTCCGAGCGGCAAAACAATACGTAGTGCGCGAACAGGGCTTATCGATGGCCGTGTTTGAATTGCCCTCCCCTCGCTGACGCTCAGTGTTCTGCCGCGGGCCTGCACGCGGGCCCCCAATCTGCGAGAATAGAGTAAGTTGCCTAGGCAACGCTGACTTAGGTCCGCTGAGCGCTTCTTTCGCGAAGTTGCTCGCTGCCGATCTTTTGTGAACATGTCAATCGAACAGCGGGATGGCGATACCCTTCGACTGCCATTCGGCCTCAACTTCCACGACCTTTACAGGCGCGAAGGAATTTTGCGGCTGGACGAAGAATTTCTCCGCTCGGTGTTTGAAGCCGCTCCGGAACTATATGCCCAGTTGGTTGCGGCGCGCGCAACTCCACCGGCTGCGCACAGCAAGCAATCTTCGGAACTAATTATCGCCTTAGCTCCGTACCTGGAAGACTTTCTGAGTCATGTGTTCGGCATCGAATCCGATCTGCGCCGCCTTCAGGAGCGCCATAGCGAGCTGGCCGCGCTCTATTCCGTGAAGCGCCGCTTTGTGCAGCGCAAGGCCGTTACCGGGCAAACCACAGAATCCGCTAGCGAGATCGATGGTTTCGCCTCGGCGTCCGAACTGGAGGCGCTGTTAGGCGAGCCGCTTACCGAATTAAGTTTCGCCAATCATGTCGCTCGCTGGCTGGAAGCGGAAGCCACGCACTCCGAGCATCTGCTGCTGGCCGCGCGCTACGCTGCCTGGGCCACGCTTTCGCCACAAGGCAAGCGGAAGCACGCTTCTGGCGTACTCTTCAAGGCGCCGCACAAACTCGATATGCAGCGCCTGGTGCCGGTCGAAAAAAACCGCGCCGACGATCTGGTGAAGTTAGAGCTCAGCAGCGATCACTGGCGTCACCGCGAAGGCTTCCAGCTGACCGACCCCGGCACGGATCTCACCGGAGCGCTTGACCAGGCGCACTATTGCATCAAGTGCCACAACCAGGCAAAGGATAGTTGCTCGACCGGTCTTAAAGAAAAGAACGGCGCTTTCAAATCGAGCGTCTTCGGCGTTCCGCTTGCCGGCTGCCCGCTCGATGAAAAGATCTCCGAGATGAACGCGGTGAAGGAGCAGGGCAATCCGATCGGCGCGCTCGCTATCGTCGCGATCGATAACCCGATGGCCGCCGGCACCGGCCACCGCATCTGCAATGACTGCATGAAGTCCTGCATTTTTCAAAAGCAGGAACCGGTGGATATTCCGCAAGTAGAAACGCGCACCTTGAAAGACGTGCTGGAGCTTCCCTGGGGCTTCGAAATCTATAGTCTGCTGACGCGCTGGAATCCTCTGCACTTTGCGCGGCCCGTTCCAAAAGAGTCGAGCGGCTATAAAGTTTTGGTCGTCGGTCTGGGTCCAGCCGGCTTCACTCTCTCGCATCATCTGATGAACGATGGGCACACCGTGGTTGCGGTCGACGGACTCAAAATCGAGCCGCTCCCCTCCGATATCTCCGGAGTCGACGAATACGGCGAGCGCGCTCCTTTTCGCCCTCTGCGTGACATCACAGAAATCTACGAGCGCCTGGACGAGCGCGTCATGGCCGGTTTCGGCGGCGTCGCCGAGTACGGCATCACTGTGCGCTGGAACAAAAATTTCTTAAAGATTATTCGCCTGCTGCTGGAGCGCCGGGTACAATTTTCGATGTTCGGCGGCGTTCGCTTCGGCGGCACGCTCACGGTGGATAGCGCCTTCGAGCTCGGTTTCGATCATATTGCGCTATGCGCCGGCGCTGGCCGCCCCACCGTCATTCCCATGAAGAACGGCTTAGTGCGCGGCGTTCGCCAGGCCTCCGATTTCCTGATGGCTCTGCAATTGACGGGCGCCGCGAAAACGGAATCGCTCGCCAATCTTCAGATACGCATGCCCATCGTGGTGATCGGCGGCGGCTTGACGGCCATCGATACGGCTACCGAATCGCTCGCCTATTACGTCGTGCAAGTCGAAAAATTCCTGAAGCGTTATGAACTGCTGAAGGAGGAGAGCGGCGAAGCGCAGATCCAGAAGATCTGGACCAAAGAAGAGGCCGAGATCGCCGACGAGTTTCTGTCGCATGCGCGCGCCATTCGCGCCGAGCGCGCCGCGGCCGCTAAAGACGGCCGGCACCCCAAGCTGATCGAGCTGCTCAATTCCTGGGGTGGCGTCACCATCGCCTATCGTCGCCGTTTGATCGATGCGCCCAGTTACACGCTGAATCACGAGGAAGTCGCCAAGGCCTTGGAGGAAGGCGTCAAGTTTGCCGAGTGTCTGGCGCCCGAAGAAGTCGAGGTCGATGCGGCCAATAAGGCGGCAGCGCTTATCGTTGAGAAACAGGCCTTCGATGAAGGAACGGGCCGGCTGACGCCCACCGGCGAAAAGGTCACCTTACCCGCGCGTACCATTCTCGTAGCCGCCGGAACGCAGCCGAACACCGTCCTGGCGCGCGAAGACGAGAGCAACTTTGTCTTGGATGGCCGTTATTTCCGCGCCGTCGGCGAGGATGGAGAACCGGTCAAACCGGAGCGTATCTCGAAGCCCGCGGAGGTTCGTGTCCTTATCTCCGTTCGCCCCGACGGCAAAGCCATCAGCTTCTTTGGCGACTTGCATCCATCCTTTTCGGGCAATGTCGTCAAGGCCATGGGTAGCGCGAAGCAGGGTTATCCGGTGGTCTCGCGAGTGCTCGCGCGGCATCAGCCGCAGGCACCCTCGCCCGAAGCCTTGTTGTCGCGCTTGAAAAACGATTTGCGCGCGGTAGTAGAAGACGTCATTCGCCTGACGCCCAACATTTTGGAAATCGTGGTGCGCGCCCCCATCGCCGCGCGCTCGTTTAAGCCCGGACAATTCTATCGTCTGCAGAACTATGAAGCGCTGGCCGCACACAGCGATGGAACCGCGCTCGCCATGGAAGGCCTCGCCTTAACCGGCGCGAAAGTCGATCACGAGCAAGGCCTGCTTTCGACCATCGTTCTTGAAATGGGCGGTTCCTCGGATCTCTGTACGCTGCTGAAACCCGGTGACCCGGTTGTGCTGATGGGCCCCACGGGTACGCCCACGGAAACGCCCGCCATGCAAACCGTGCTGCTAGCCGGCGGCGGCTTGGGGAATGCCGTGCTGTTCTCGATCGGCCAGCAATTGCGCGCATCGGGCTCCCGCGTGATTTATTTCGCGGGTTACAAAAAGATCATTGATCGCTATAAGGTCGAGGAAATAGAAGCCGCCGCGGATGTCGTCGTCTGGGTTTGCGACGAAGCGCCCGGATTCACACCCGGCCGCGTGGGAGACAGCGCGTTCGTGGGTAATATCGTCGAAGCGATGGCCGCTTACGGCTCGGGAGATCTTGGCCCACCGGAGATTCCGCTCAACGCCGTCGACCGCCTGATCGTAATCGGCTCGGACGGCATGATGCGCGCTGTTCAGCAAGCTCGCCACGGCATTTTGAAGCCGTACCTCAAACCCGATCACCATGCTATCGGCAGTATCAATTCACCCATGCAATGCATGATGAAAGAGATCTGCGCCCAATGCCTGCAGGTCCACAAAGATCCGAAGACAGGCCAGGAAACCGTCGTCTTCTCCTGCTTCAACCAGGATCAGCCGCTCGATCATGTCGAATTCGGCAGCTTGCGTTCGCGTCTTTCGCAGAACGGCACGCAGGAAAAGCTGACGAAGCTCTGGATCGACCACTGCTTGCGCGATATCGGAGTCCGATCCGAGCTGGTCACCATCGCCTGATTATGCCGTCGCGTCCATTTGGCGCTGCACGTAATCGTAAGCGGCCCTCAAAGAAGCGAAGCTATCGAGCAGCACGCGCTTCTCGATAAAAGACCCGGCCGTATAAACCCGCCAGCTTCTGAAAGTCTCTTGCGGGCCGTCCCATTTCTCGTCTATCCAGGACGTATGCAAAACAAGAAAATTCGCGCACTCGTAGGCTCCCTTGCGGATCCGTTTTAGAACGCACTTCTTCTGGTGTCCCAACCTTCTTCCTCGCTCGCTCTCGAACGATTAAATCAAATTGCCCCCAAAACATGCGCGCGATACAGTCTTTGTAATCGCACTATGCGCCGTTTCGGTATTCTCTTCGTTGCCTGGCAGTCGATCGCTTATCTCTCGCTCGCTGGCTCCGCCGGTGTTTCGAAGGTAGAGCCGCCGAACTGGTGGCCCGATCATACGCTCAATCCGGTCCGTCTGCTTATTCGCGGCGCGCATATCGAGGGCGCAACGGTGGAAGCTCCGCCCGGTATCACTTGCTCCAATGTTCGGGTCGACGCAAAGGGCGACCATCTTTTTGTCGATCTCGATATCGCGCGCGGCAGCGCTCCCGGCGACTATCCTTTGCGCATCAAGACAGCCGCCGGCGTCGCGCTCGCTCCCTTCCGTCTCGAAAAGCCGTTTGCTCCAGAAGGGCGCTTCCAGGGCTTCTCCCCAGACGATGTGATTTACCTGATCATGCCGGATCGCTTCGCCGATGGCGATCCATCGAATGACGATCCGGCTATCTCGCGCGGCCTCTTCGATCGCAAGAACAGCCATTTCTATCATGGCGGCGACCTGCAAGGCATTATCGATCATCTGCCTTACCTCAAATCGCTCGGTGTCACCGCGCTTTGGCTGACGCCTGTATACGACAACACGAACAAGCTGAATCTCCGCCAGGCCGTTAACGGCCAGCCGATCGCGGATTATCACGGCTATGGAGCAGTCGACTATTACGCCGTCGACGAGCATCTTGGAACGCTCGCTCTCTTGCGCCAGTTAGTCGATCGGGCGCATGCGCTGGGCCTGAAAATTATTCAAGACCAGGTGGCCAATCATGTCGGACCGAGTCATCCCTGGGTGCTCGATCCACCCAAACCGGATTGGTTTCACGGCTCTGTCGAGCATCACGTCAACGAAACCTGGCAGATCTGGAACCTGCCCGATCCACATGCTTCGCCTAAGCTGAAGCGCGACGTCATCGACGGCTGGTTTGGCAATGCGCTGCCTGATTTGAATCAGGAAGACCCGGATGTCTCGCAGTATGAAATCGAAAATGCGCTCTGGTGGGTCGGAATGGCCGGCTTCGATGGCATCCGGCAGGATACGCTGCCCTATGTTTCTCGTTCCTTCTGGCATGACTGGTCGGCGGCTCTCAAACGGCAGTATCCGAAGCTGCGAGCAGTTGGCGAAGTTTTCGATCCCGATCCGGCCGTTCCTTCGTTCTTCCAAGGCGGAGCGAGCCGTTCCGATGGCATCGATAGCGGAATCGACAGCGTCTTCGATTTCCCAACTTACTTCGACAGCCGCAAGGTTTTCGCGAAAGGCGCCTCGATGAATATCCTTTCGCGCACCTTGGCCCAGGACCGCTTTTATCCCGATTCGCGTGTACTCGTCACCTTCTTCGGCAACCACGACACGCCGCGCTTCATGAGTGAAAATGGCGCGACCGCTGCGAAACTGAAGCTTGCTTTTACCCTTCTTCTCACCATGCGCGGGACGCCGTGCATCTATTACGGCGACGAGCTCGGCATGGTGGGTGGCGCGGACCCGGATAACCGCCGCGACTTCCCCGGCGGCTGGCCAGACGACACTCGCAACGCCTTTGCGTCCTCCGGGCGCACGGATCAGGAGAACGCCATTTGGCAATATGTCCAGAGGCTCACATCTTTGCGCGCCAAATCGGAAGCGCTGAGGCGAGGCGAAATAATCGAGCTCGCGGCCACGGAGCGTACTTGGGTCTACGCCCGCGCAACTCAAAACCAAACTGCGATCATCGTATTGAATAATGGCTCAGAAGCCAGTGACATTTCCATTCCCTTTCGCGCGGACGCCAAATTCAAGAGTCAACTGGGAGCCGGCCCGGATTTGACGGTGAAAAACGGAATCGGAGTTGTGCGCCTGCCCGCCCTTTCAGCCGGCATATACGAGGACAATCAGTGAAGAAAAGAGCCGCGCCCGTTGGTCTCATGTGCCTGCTTCTCTCCGGATGTTCGCTGCTGTATTACAGCGCGATGGAACACCTGGGTAAACAGAAGCGCGACATCCTGGTGCAGCGCATTCTCGCCACCAAGAAAGATCAGCAGGCTACCCAGGAACAGCTCAAAACGACGCTTCAGGCCTTCCAGGAAGTAACCGGTTTCAAAGGCGGCGATCTCGAGAAGGTTTACAACAAGCTCAATAAGCAATATGAGCGCTGCGAGGGCCGTGCGAACAAACTGAAAGGCCGGGTGGATTCGGTCGACAACGTAGCGCAAAGCATGTTCTCCGAATGGTCCGGCGAGATCAGGAGCATGCACAACCCTTCGCTAAAAGCGCAAAGCGAGGCGCTGCTGAGGAATGCCCGGCTGCAGCACGCTCAATATATGAAACAGATGCGGCGCACGGAGGAGAACATCCAGCCCGTTTTGCAGGCTTTCAGCGACCAGGTCACTTTTCTGAAGCACAATCTGAACGCCCGCGCGATCAGCTCGCTCAAGAAAACTTCGGTGCAAATCGACGCCCAGGCGAACGCCCTGATCCGCGACATCGACGCATCCTCCAAGGAAGCCGACCACTATATTCAAACCCTTTCGACAGCCGGCACGAAATGACGTCGGCGCATTTGTGCCCGTTACGCTTTAATGCTATTCCAGCGGATATGGCCCATGGGAGAACGTCTTGGCATGATAGCCCTTCGATCCGACTATCCGTGCCAGGGGGCTGCTAAAGTCCTCACCTGCCTTGAGGCGATCAACGACAGTTTTGAAGTCGTATCGTGGTGTCCAGCCAAGCTCGGTCCGAGCACGCCCGTTGACGTAAACCCGATCTATACTCGAAAGCATTTTCCAGTTTCGGCGGATGTACTCAGCCTCGTATTCCGGAACATACTCCTGCACGAGTCCGGGCAGATCGTTTCTCAGACTTTCCAAATCGACTTTGCGGAACGGTGTAGTCGCGCTAATGATGTATTTGCCGAAGCCGATCTCTGCCGCGCGATCCGCAGCCGCGACGTGTGCGCTCACTACATCCTCGATGTCCACTCGTCTGTAAAGGTACTCATTCGCTTTCAGGTTCTGTTCCTGGAAAGCTGCCCGCATGTGACGGTTATCATCTTCCTCGGGGAAGAAGCGAGAAGTCCTGAGCACAATGCATGGAAGCCCTTGGTTGCGGTGAAAGAGCTGACATAAATCTTCCGCAGCCCCTTTCGTCACGCCGTATATGTCTTTGGGAACCGGCTTCACATCCTCATTAATCCAGGCAGCGGGAGCTCCCGGAGGCGGTGTAAGCGCATCCCCGAACACGCTGGTTGTGCTCGTATACACAAACGATCGTACGCCGGCGGAATGAGCCTCTTCGAGGAGGTTCAGCGTTCCTGTGACATTGGTAGCGAGAAAGTCCTGTCGCGTATGCGTCGCAACATGAGGCTTGTGCAAGGTTGCAGCATGCAGGACCACCTCAACGCCCCTCATGGCAAGTCGCACGGCCGATTGATCGACTATTGAACCAACCTGAGTTGTAAACTCGGACTCCAAGATGTCGAGCCCAACCACTTCTTGACCGGAATTCCGCAAACTCCGGACCAGCGCCTCGCCCAGGTGACCGGCACTTCCCGTGACTAAGATTTTCATCGGTAATCGTCTGCCCTCTTGCTTGAATAACTGGCTTACAGAATTACTCTCAAATAGCGGATCGTCATTCTTGCCGTAATGCCATGATGGGCTCTACTTTCATGGCGCGGCGCGCTGGAAAATAGCACGCAGCAATGGCGACTCCAGTCAGCAACAATGAGACAGCCACGAAAGTCAGCGGATCGGCTGCAGACACTCCGAACAGGAGGCTTGACCCGGCCCGACTCAGCCATACGGCACCTGCAAGCCCAAGCACCAGACCAGTGAGGCTTAGGTTCAGACCCTCCCTGAGCATCATGCGGAAAATCTCACCGGCTTGCGCGCCCATGGCCATGCGTATGCTTATTTCCCGGACGCGCGTCGAAACTGAATACTGAATTAGTCCATAGATGCCAATTGCCGCCATCAGTAGAGCAACTGACGAGAAAGCGATCAGCAATGACGTTTGGAAGCGACGCTGTGTGAGAAATCCACCGAGCCTATTCTCCAGTGTCGTCACGCCATAGATAGGCACGTACTTCCCCACCCGATGCACGGCAGCTTGCACCGATTCTGCCCATCTGAGAGGATCATCCGCGGATGTCCGTACTAGAAGCGTCGCAAGACGAGGAGGATCTTGCGCAAGCGGCGTAAACATTTGCGGGATCGGTTCGTTTTCCAGCCCTACTCGGCGCATATCGCCTACTACTCCGACAACTGAAAACCAAAAGCCATCAGAACTGCTGTCCGCACCGAACTTAAATCTCTTACCGACTGGATTGTCTCTCGGCCATAGCCGGCGAGCCATGACATCATTCAGGATCGCCACGCGGGGAGAGTTAGGCGCATCACCGTCCGAAAAGAACCGCCCCCGCAGCAGGGGTGCTTTCAGAGCCTTGAAGAACCCGTTGCTTACGGCATCTGTTCGGAATCGCAAATGCTCCGATACCGCCGTCCCAGCAGTTCCTTGAGTCGTGAGCATCTGTTCAGGGCTTCCACTGATAAAAAAATTTTCGATAATCCCGGCGCTCTCTACGCCGGGAAGAGATTGAAGTTGCTCGAGTACGCGGTTATAAAAATTCGGTCGCTGGCCGATCGCCATGGGTGCCGGAAGGGAAAGTTGGACGGAGAGCACCCGCTCAGCTCGGAAGCCCAGATCGACCTTCTCAACCGACCACAGGCTTCGGATAAAAAGGCCGGCGCCCACCAGCAACATGACTGCCAGGGCGAATTCCGTCACAACGAGGGTCCGTCGGGTTCGCCGTATAACGATGCCACCCGAAGCGCTTCTTCCTCCCTCTTGGCCAGATGGCTTGAAACCGCCGCGTGACGTGGTTATCGCTGGCACGAGCCCCACCACAATTCCCGTAACGAGGCAAAGGGCTAAAGCCCAGGCGAGTACTGCCGGATCGAGCGCGACTTTGTCCATATGAAGCAAACTGCTGGGCTTAAAGGCCAGAATCAAACGAATGCCTGTGATCGCAATGGATAGTCCGAGCAATCCTGATAGAAAAGACAACGTCAGGCTTTCCGCGAGCAGATGCCGAACAATGCGCCCTCGACTCGCGCCTAGCGCTATGCGCGTTGCAAGCTCTCTCTGACGACCGATGCCGCGGGCCAGCGAGAGGCTTGCCGCATTCGTGGCGGCGATAAGGAGCACGCAAAAAACTGCGCCCATTAACATCCACAATGACAGGCGCGCCCTCGGTCCGGTTAACTGAACACGTAATGGCACCACGCTGACACCTAAGTTGCGCTCGGATGCCGGCATCTGATCGTTAAGGCGACCGGCAATGGTGCTCATCTGAGCCTGAGCCTGCTCGACCGCGACATTCGGTCGAAGCCTTCCAATGACAAACCAGGACCCTCCTCCGCGCGCGGCGCGAAGGACATTCCAATCCGGAGATAGCGTGTATGGCTCCCAAACGTCGTCATCGAGTTGCATGAATTTAAAATCGGCAGGGAGAACGCCTACAATCTGTAAAGAAAGGCCATCCAGGCTGATTGTTGAGCCGATCGCATCCTGAGATCCCCCAAGCCGGAGCTGCCAAAAGCGATGACTGATCAGCACAAGGTGTTGTTGCTGTTTGGCCTCTTGAGCGGAGAACATCCGCCCAAGCACAGGACGGATACCAAGTAGCTGAAAGAAATTGGGGGAGATCCTGGCGACGCCAATCCGCTCGGCTTCGTCGCCCATCGTTAGCGTCATCGAAGCTGGATCGAAAATAGCCATGTCCGCAAAGCTTCTGCTTTGCCGCCGCCACTGCTCAACGTTCCAATATGCCGATCTGCCTTCGCGAAGATTTTGACTCGGACGTTCGGACCACAACATCGCCAGCTGCTCGGGAGACTTATACGGAAGCGGTCGGAACAGAGCCGCGTTTAAGATGCTGAACATAGCGGTATTAGCGCCAATTGCCAGTGCCAGCGTGACGACGGAAGTGATCGCGAAAGCGGGATTCTTTCGGAGAGTGCGGAACGCGAATCGCACGTCCTGGAGCATCGTTTCGATCATTGCGAATGTTTTTTGCTCGCGGTAGTCTTCTTTCATTGGTTCCCTGGCTCCAAAGCTGCGCAGGGCTGCGTATTGCGCCTCCACCGCATCCATGCCGCTTCTTATGTTGTCTTCTGCTTGCATGTCCAGATGAAAACGAACCTCATCATCCAGCTCCCGTTCCGGACGTTTCTGTCCAAACAGGCCATGCAGTCGCGCGACGAATACACGAGCCCAGCTCATCCGCGCTCCTGAGTCAGCTTTCGCCCGTCCAGACCGAGGAAGCGTTCGATTGTTGACGACATGCGCCTCCATGCTTCGGTTTCCTTAGCAAGACGCCGTCGTCCAGCGAGCGTAACCGAGTAGAACCTCGCCTTCCGATTCTTCTCCGAGGCTCCCCACTTCGATGTAATCCATCCTTCCTGCTCCATCCGCAGAAGGGCCGGGTACAGCGTGCCTTGGTTCAGTTGAAGAACTTCTTTGCTAATTTGCTCGATGCGGCGAGCAATGCCGTAGCCGTGTAGAGGTCCGAGCGCCTCCAGAGTTTGCAAGATTAACAGAATCAGAGTGCCTTGGAGAACATCGGCTTTCGGGCAGTTTCGCATTAGGTAACCTACAGGAACAGTATACATTTCTTTGTAGGTAATCAACATGAAAGCGAGGCGAAAGGCACCGCGCCGCGCAAAACGACGGAGCCCCGGCCGTTTCGCCGTTCGCTACGATGAAATCAGTCCATGAGCGCCACTTCTGTTGACCTGAAAAAGACGGTCAACCTGCCCAGAACCGATTTTTCGATGAAGGCCAATCTCCCCACGGCGGAGCCCAAGATGCTCGCGCATTGGGAAGAAACTCGGCTGTATCATCGCATTCGCGAGGCTCGCGCCGGCCGCGCTCAATACGTCCTTCACGACGGGCCGCCTTATGCGAACGGCAACATCCACCTCGGAACTGCGTTCAACAAGATTCTCAAAGACTTCATCGTCAAATCGAAGACCATGGCCGGTTTCGATGCTCCTTACGTTCCCGGATGGGATTGCCATGGGCTGCCTATCGAAATCAAGGTGGATGCCGAACTGGGCAAGCGCAAAGCTGCCATGACGGGCGCGCAGATTCGCGCGGAGTGCCGCGCCTACGCCGCCAAATTCGTCGAGATTCACCGCAAAGAGTTCAAGCGACTTGGCGTGTTAGGCCGCTGGGAAGATCCGTACCTCACGATGAGCGCCGAATATGAGGCGGTCATCGCGCAGGCGTTCGTCGATTTTCTGCATGGCGGCTACGTATATAAAGGGCTGAAGCCCGTGCACTGGTGCATCCACGATCGCACCGCCCTGGCCGAGGCGGAAGTCGAGTACGAAAATCACACCAGCTCGACCATCTATGTCCGTTTCAAGCTGGTCTCCGATCCCGGCCTGCTCGATCCGGCTTTGGCCGGGCGTCCCGTCTCCGTCCTTATTTGGACGACGACGCCCTGGACGATTCCGGCCAACCTCGCCATCAGCTTCAATCCGAAATTCGAATACGCCGCGGTCGATACTCCGCACGGCATCACTATCGTTGCCGAAGGTCTCCTGCCGCAGGTAGCCGAAGCGCTCGGCTGGGACCAAACTGTGGTGGCCCGCTTTCCGGGTACGAAGCTGGAGCGGGCGGTTTTCCGTCACCCCTTTCTCGAGCGCGATTCGCTCGGGCTTTTGGGCGATCACGTCACGCTCGAACAAGGAACCGGCGCGGTCCACACTGCGCCGGGACATGGGCAGGAAGATTTCGTCATCGGCCAGCGCTACGGCCTCCCGGTTTACTGCCCGGTGGATGCCGCCGGACGCATGTTTCAGGCCGAAGGCGTCCCCGGCGAATTACCGAACGAACTCCTGGGCAAAACCGTTTGGGAGACTAACCCAATTGTTATCAAGCTCTTAGAGCTACATGGCGCGCTCGCTTCGCAGGCCCGTTTCGAGCACAGTTATCCGCATTGCTGGCGCTGCCACAACCCGGTCATCTTCCGCGCCACTGAGCAGTGGTTCATCGGAATGGATCGCGAAGGCCTGCGCAGCCGGACGCTGGAAGCTATCAAAACTGTAAGCTGGCATCCGCTTTGGGGCCAAGAGCGCATGTCGAATATGATCGCCATGCGGCCTGATTGGTGCATCTCCCGCCAGCGCGTGTGGGGCGTGCCGATCACGGTTTTCTATTGCGAAGCATGCAGCGAGCCGTTCACCGACAAACGAGTTCTGGAACATGTGGTGGACGAATTCCGCCAGCATACCGCCGATGTCTGGTATTCGAAGAGCGCCGCCGAATTGATGGGTCCGGGCTATGTCTGCGGCAAATGCGGCGGCAAGGAGTTCCGCAAGGAAACCGATATTCTCGATGTCTGGTTCGATTCCGGTTCGAGCCACCTGGCGGTTCTCACTCCCGAAAACGGACTACCCTGGCCGGCCGACATGTACCTGGAGGGCGGAGACCAGTATCGCGGATGGTTTCATAGTTCGCTGCTGATCGGCGTCGGCATAAAGAACCAGTCGCCGTATCGCGAGTGCGCCACGCACGGCTGGACCTTGGACGCGCAAGGTCGCGCCATGTCCAAGTCGATCGGCAACACGATTGAGCCCGAGGAGATTGTCAGTAAGAAAGGCGCGGATATCCTGCGCCTGTGGGTCGCGTCGGTCGATTTCACCGAAGACGTTCGCATGTCCGAGGTGATTCTCGATCGATTGTCCGAGGCCTATCGCAAGCTGCGCAACACGTTCCGCTGGATGCTCGGCAATCTGGGCGCGTTCGACCCGGCGAAAGAAGGATTGCCCGCGCATAATCTGCTTGGGGTCGATACCTGGATACTGGTTCGCGCCGAAGAGCTGGTGAAACGCTGTCTCGAGTTCTACCAGCAGTATGCCTTCCATAAGGTCTATCGCGCGGTTTATGATTTCGCTACCAGCGACCTGAGCGCGGTTTACTTCGACGTAGCTAAAGATCGGCTCTACACCGCCGGCCCCGATTCCACCGGCCGGCGCAGCGCGCAGACGGCGCTCTATCGATTGAATCTCGCGCTTGTCCGGCTGCTCGCCCCCATTCTTTCGTTCACGTGCGAAGAAGTCTGGAAACACATGAAGTCCGGCACAGCCGGTGTGGAAAGCGTGCATCTCGGCTACTTCCCCGAACCCGGCGAGTTGACGAACGGATTATCCGCCGAACAAAGGACGCAAGCCGCGGAATGGGATAAGCTCGTGCCGGTCCGCGACCTTGTTTTAAAAGCACTCGACAGGGCACGTGACGATAAAGTGATCGGTTCCGCGCTTGAAGCCGCGGTTACTCTGACCGCCGGACCCGATCTGCGTCCGCTGCTCGCCCAACAAGCTGCCGAACTGCCTGGCTGGTTCATTGTTTCGCAGGTCGATCTCGAACAGGGAACGGAGGACGGGCTTAAAGTTGCAGTCGATCGCGCGCGCGGAGATAAATGCGAGCGCTGCTGGAAGTTTACGACCGACGTCGGTTCGAATCCCGAGTTCCCAACGGTTTGCGCCGCTTGCGCATCGGTCTTGGCCGATCTGGTCGAACAGACCTCGCTGGCGTGACATGCTAAACCGCTTCACGCCGTTCGCGCTCTCCCTGCTCATTGTGCTGGCCGACCGCTGGTCGAAGATTTATGTTCAGCACGCGCTGACGCCGCTCGATAGCTACCCGGTGGTGCCCGGCTGGTTGAGAATCATCCATACCGAGAATCCCGGCGCGGCCTTCGGGATTCTGGCCGAAGGCAACCCGTGGCTGCGCAGCGGCATCTTAATAGGGGTATCCGCTTTAGTATTGATGTTCGTGGTGTCCGCTCTCTGGAGCCGCCGTACTACTTTTACCGGACCCCTGGGGCGCTTTGCACTGGCGCTTATTCTGGGGGGCGCGGCCGGCAATCTTTACGATCGAATCGTGCATGGCATGGTAACCGATTTCATCGAGGTCTATCACGGCTCATGGTCCTTTCCGGCCTTCAATGTGGCCGATAGCGCGATTACCGTGGGAGCCATTTTATTGTTATTCGAATTGATGCATCCGCGACACAAAACAGTCAGTGAGCAGCCCAGCCTGGCGCATAAGTAACCAAGCATGTATCCCAAACTCATCAGTATCGGTTCGTTTTACATCCCGACCTACGGGGTGCTGGTGGCGCTCGGCTTCCTGGCCGGATTAGGCGCTACGTTGCGCCTCGCCAAACGCCGGAGTCTCTCAGCGGAGAAGATCACCAACCTCGCGATTTACTGCGCGATGGCCGGCATCGTGGGCGCAAAGCTCTTCATGTTCCTGTTCGATCTCCCCGATTACATCCGAAATCCGGGTCAGATCTTTACGCTCGAAACTTTGCAGGCCGCCGGCGTCTTCCATGGCGGTTTTCTCGCCGCGCTGGTGGTTGCGTACTTCTACATGCGCAAGCAGCAGCTTCCTCTGCTTGGCACGATGGATATTTTTGCTCCCGGCGTGGCCGTTGGCCAAGCCATTGGGCGGCTCGGCTGTTTCGCCGCCGGCTGCTGCTGGGGAACAGAGTGCAGCTTGCCGTGGGGCGTGCGCTTTCGCTCCGATTTTGCCGCGCCCGTGCCGCTCGACAAAACTCTTCATCCGGTCCAGCTTTACGAGTCGGCGGCGGATCTGCTGATTTTTTGGCTGCTCTATCGAAGGGCGACCCAGCGGCATCCTCCGGGACAGGTGATCGGCCTCTACATGGTTCTCTATTCCACAGCGCGCTTCATCATCGAATTTTTCCGCGTGCATGAGCAGGCCCTGGTCGGTCCGTTTTCTCTCACGCAGTGGATCGCGCTGGGCGTGCTGGTGCTCGGCGCGGTCATTCTGTTCGCCGGGCGCGGCCGAAGCATCGCCGCCGTCAATCCTGAACCGAAATCCGTCCACGCTTAGTCATGGACGAAATTCATTATTGGATCGACCGGTTTCACCTTCAGCCCCATCCGGAAGGCGGATTTTATCGCGAGACCTATCGCGCGCCCCTGACAATTGAAAAATCCGCCCTGCCTGCCGGATTCAAAGGCGCGCGCAACGCTTCGACCGCCATCTACTTCCTGGTCGATGGCGAAAACTTCTCGGCCTTTCACCGCATTGCCGCCGATGAGATGTGGCACTTCTACGCGGGAAGCGCGTTGGCTGTTGAGGTGATCGATCCGGCGGGCAAGTATTCGCAGATGCTGATCGGCAAAAATCCGGACGCCGGCGAAACGTTCCAAGCGGTGGTTCCCGCCGGCTGCTGGTTTGCTTCGCATGTTAAAGACGGGCATTCGTATTCGCTCGTCGGCTGCACCGTCGCGCCCGGCTTCGATTTCGATGATTTCGAAATTGCCGGCCGCGCCGAACTCACTGCCCAGTATCCGCAACATCGCGCACTGATCGAACGCCTGACCCGCGCCGGCAAGTACGTGCAGCCATGAGTTCTTCACGGAGTTCGCTTGCTCACGCGCGCGGCTCTGTAACTTTTTTCTGAACCGCGCGCGTAAGGAAGCGTTCTTAGCGAACTTCGGCTAGTCCGGCGCCGGTCCATTCGCCGTTTCACGAACTACCCGATCGTTGAGCTCTTGAAGCGGGCGAAAGTCGTTGCCCAAAACATTTCGAAACGCCTCAAATTGTTCCTTTGACATCTCAGCCCATTGCTTCAGGACAACCCAGGTTACATCTTCATTGCAGTTAGGAGTAGTGAACGATCCTGGATACGTGTAATAGCGTGCTGTATCTGTCAGCGCATCTTGAATGTTCAGCCAGCCGACGCTGATAGGTTCGGATTTGCTTTTCAGCGGCAAACCCGCCCGGAGCACATCCGACAAGAAACGATTCCGGTGCCCGATTCGGTAAATGACACCGATCACAACATACTTCTTGCGACTATCCCGAAATACCGCGTGAAGTTCCATGACGCCGCGCTTTCCGGCAATCGTGTGCTCGGAGAGTGTATGCACATGAAACTCCGCTAAGTCGTAAGTTGACCCATCGAATAGGAGTGTCTCCAGACTTTGCGGCGTGGCGACGACCGTATAGCCGGAGTTTTTCAAAACATAATCGGCGCCACTTACGATCAAGTGCAAAGCTTTCAAAGTAACATCCGGTGTTGTATTGCGAATGTCGACGGGAGACTGATGTGAGGTGGGAGTGGTGCGGCAAGCGTCGGCGATCTCGTACCAAAACCCCGGTCCTTTATCTCCCGAGTAAGCGAAGTCGGGAGCTGACACTGTCTGCGCTGTTCCCGTAAGAGCAAGAAGTTGTAAGGCAACAAATGCGGTAAGAGCCCTCATTCCTGGTCGTTCCATAAATCCTTTCGGTTGTCTTGAGCTGCTGAGCTAATTGAAATATTCTACTAACAGCTTCCGGCTCATGTCTTCTATTAGTCGGCGTCAAACAGCTTATTCGTAGCGCAAGGCGGTATTCGGGTCGAGGCGCATGGCGCGCCGGGCCGGGATATACGAAGCGAGCAGCGCAACGAGTGAAAGCAGCGCGGCCACGCCGGCGAATGTGAGCGGGTCCGTGGCTCTTACTCCGAAAAGTAAACTCGACAAGAGCCGCGTGATGGCGAAGGAGGCAGCCATACCGATGGCCACTCCGAGCATCGCGAGGCGCGCGCCTTCGCCCACTACCAGGCGCAGCACGTCACCGCGCCGCGCGCCGAGCGCCATGCGAATGCCGATCTCCTGCGTGCGGCGCGTCACCGAAAAGGCCACCACTCCGTAGATACCGATGGCCGCGAGCGCCAGGGCAGCTGCCGCGAATAGGCCCACCAGAAGAAGCAGAAAACGGCGATCGGCCAGCCAGCCGCCCATTTCATCGGCGAAGGTGGAGAATTTGACCGGAACCTCGGGCGCGAGATCGTGGAAAATACCGCGCGCGGTGGAAACGATTTCGCTAGCGGGCGCGCTGCCGCGCATCACGATAAGCGGATCTGAATTGGCGTTAAAGCCGCGCTGGCGGTAATCGACGTAAATGACGGAACTCGGCGGTTGATCCAGCCCGCGCGCTCGTACATCGCCCGCGATGCCGATGATGGTAAGCGGCTTCATGTTGCCATCCATATTGCTGTAATCGATCACCTGACCGATGGGATTCTGATTGGGCCAGCGCTCGCGCGCCAATGCCTGGCTGATCACGGCAACATTTGGCGCACCCCAATCATCCTGTGGACCGAACATCCGTCCGCGCATCAGCGGAATGCCCATCGCGCGAAAGTATGACTCGCCGGCGACAGCATAAAGGGCGTGTCCGGTTTGCGATCGATTTTGCGCGAAACGACCCCATTCCTCGAAATTGGCTGGCGCCTTTCGGCCATTGAGGATCAGGAAATCTCCGTCGGCGAGATCGTCGCCGGCCGCGACGGGAAGCGCGCCAGCCACGCCCACGCTTTCGGCGCCGGGAATCGCTCGCAGGCGCGTCGATATGTCTTCCATTAAATGCACCTGGCGCGCGACGGCCGCCTGGTCCAAGGCGAACATTTGCCCTTGCGGATTCGGAGGCGAGAACTGCATGGTGATCAGGTTCCGCGGGCGAAATCCGGGACTGGTGGAAATGAGGCGCACGAAACTGCGGCCCAGCAGGCCTGCCCCGATCAAGATCACGAGTGTGATGGCGATTTCGCCTGTCACCAGGAAGCCGCGCAGCCGCTGGCTGGCACTCGTGCCCGTGTAACTGCGCGAGCCTGCGCCCAGTGCTTCCTGCGGATTTCCACTGCCGGCGCGCCAGGCGGCAAAGAGCCCGAGCGAAACCGCGACGACCACGATGGCGGCCAAAGCAAACAGCAGAACCGATGCGTTGACGGCGATGCCTTGTTGGCGCGGCAAATCGGTCGGCAGAATTGCGGGAATGATTCTTACCGCCGAAATTGCTATCAAAATTCCCAGCACACCTCCGGAGAGCGAAAGCGCGAAGGATTCGGCCAGGAACTGCTGAATCAGCCGGCCGCGCCCAGCGCCCAGCGCCGCGCACACCGCCAGTTCTTTACGCCGGGCGGAGGCGCGCGCTAATAATAAGCCGGCGACATTGGCGCAGGCGACGAGCAGCAAGAGTCCGACGGCTGCCAGCAGCGTGAGAAGAGCGGTCCGCACGTCTCCGACCAGCGCGTCCGCCAGCGGCACAACGGCGGCGTTGTTGAGATCGACCTGCTTTCCGTACTCAGCTTTGAGGCGGCGGGCAATGGCGCTCAGATTGGCGCGCGCCTGGGCGACGGTAACTCCATCGCGAACGCGGCCCAGACCTCGCCAATTATGCCCGTTGCGGTTGGTAAATTCCGACGCGGGAAACTCGCGCGGAGCCCAGACGGCGGTGCCGGGCGGATAATCGAACCCCTGCGGCATCACTCCGACCACGGGATAGACTACCCCCTCGATCCTCAGATGGAATTTCGAGAGATCGGCCGTGGCACTGAGATAGCGCCGCCAATAGTTGTAACTGACGATCGCCGCGCGCGCGCCGTGCAGTCGCTGTTCTTCCGAGTCAAACGTGCGCCCGCGAAAAGGCTCGACCCCGAGTGCTTGAAAGAAGCCGCTGGAGACTTCCGACCAGTGGGCACGCACCGGCTCGCTGCCTCCGGTAACAGAGGAAAGCCGCTCGTCATAGGCCGCCAGAGAAGTGAAGGTGTTGTTCTGAGCGCGAAAATCCTCGAAATTCGCATTCGCCAAATTGGGCCGGTGGCCGTTCGGAGTCTGTTCCCAGACGCGCACGATTTTTTCCGCATTCGGATAGGGCAGCGCGCGCAGCAGAACCGCGTCCACCACCGAAAAAATGGAAGTGGACGCGCCAATGCCCAGCCCAAGAGTGAGTATGCTGACCACCGCGAAACCAGGATTCCCGGCCAACCTGCGAGCGGCATATCTTAGATCGGCGACTATGGTTTCGACCCGGTTCTCCCACCCATAGCCGCGCACTTGTTCGCGCGTCGACGTTATGCTCCCCATCTCCAGCCGCGCGGCCCGGCGCGCCTCATCCGGAGCGAGTCCTTGGGCGACGAACTCCGCCGCCGCTTTTTCCAGGTAGTCGCTCACTTCTTCAGCGATCTCCTGGTCCGCGCCTTTCCGGTTTCCGAGCACGCGCAAGCCCCGGACGAACTGACGCCAGATGGACATTGGTTACCCCTCGGCCTTCAACAGACGCGCTATCGCGGACGCCCGCCGGTTCCAGTTCGTTGTCTCCACTTCCAGCCGCTTTCGCCCGGCGCGCGTCAGCGAATAAAACTTGGCCCGCCGCGACTTATCTGTTTGCCGCCACTCCGAATCGAGCCACCCCACGCGCTCCAGCCGCTGAAACGCGGTCAACAGCGACCCCGGATTCACTTTAAAGACCCCGCGCGATACCTGCTCGATCCGCCGCGCAATGCCGAAGCCGTGCATCGGTTCCAGGCTGAGCGTCTTCAAAATGAGCATGTCGAGCGTGCCCTGGATTATGTCCGTATTCATTTCGTCCATGGGTTATCCCGGAGGCCAATCGTATGGCCCCAGAATAGCCCTGCTTCAGTCTGACTGTCAAGATGTGGCATCCAAACGAGCGTCGAGGAACTCTTCAATGATGGCCGCCGCCAAAGCCGGTATCTTGCTGTTCTTGTCTCTTGCGCAGATCTCGCCCAGGCATTCCCCGTGGCCGCCCGGCAGGATGGCAAGTTGGGCATGTGGCAACAGATGCGATAACGCCAGCGCATAATCCGGACGCACCACATCCGAATCGCCGTTCAGGATCAACACCGGCGCTTCAACGCCGCGTATGTCGGAATCGCTGAAATCTTTGAAGGCGAGCATTCTGTCGCGGTCCCGATCGAACATCGCCTGCAGCCCTTTGGGGTCGGGATTCGCTTTCAAATAGGCTTCCTGCAACGGCTCGGGCATGTCCTTCAATGATGCATGTTGCAGGCCTTCCCAGAAGCCGGGCTGCATGCCGGCGCGCTTGTAAGGCGTCGAGGCCAACACCAGCTTATGGACCAATCGCGGATGCCGGAACGCGATCTCGAAGCAGCTCATGCCTCCGTTGCTAAAGCCCATGAAATCGGCTTTTTCGATATGCAGATTCTTGAGCAGCGCGGCCACATCGTCGGCGTCCTGCTCGAAGCTGAAAGGCCGGTCGATGTCCTTGGTATGGCCGTGCGCCTGCAACTCTAGCGCGATCACCTGCCGGCTTCCGGCGAGTTTCGGCAGGATGCGCCCGAACGTCGATTCAATGGTCGATCCGCCGCCGTGAACGAGCACCAGCGGAACATTCCCGTCCTTACGGCTGCCGTGAATTTCGTAATACATTTCGAGACCGTTCACCGGAGCGTAAGCGCCTATTGTTTCCATTCTTGTGTCCTTTGTGTGCGTGAAACCGAGCATGGCGATGGCCGCCAACGCGACTATCGTCATCGATTCCCTTCCGCCTGGCCGCGCCTCTGCTCGCTCTCGTGCATCATGCCGCTCAGGTCGGCGGCGGGGCGGATCTCCCACGGACCGGCCTTCACCCCCGGATGCTTCGAAATCAATTGAATGGCGTGGTTCAGGTCCCGCGCTTCGAGCACCAGAATGCCGCCCAATTGCTCTTTGGTCTCCGCGTATGGGCCATCGGTGACGGCCACTTTTCCATCTGTCCAATGCAACGTGGCCGCGCTAGCGGGACTCTGCAGCGCTTCGCCCGCGGCGAATTGGCCGTTCTTCCGCAGCACGTCATCGTATGTGAAGCATTCGTCGAGCATGGCGTGGCGCTCGCCCTCCGACATGTTTTCGAATTTTCCCGGTTGAATGTATCCTAAGCAAACGTATTTCATATCCGTGCATCCTTCTTGTCATCGATTTTTGACTTCGTGAGCGATCCGCTCAATGGCTAGTCGTTCCGCCGCCGGCGATTTCGACGGAGCTTTCTAATTTTTTAGCTGACGTATGCGATTTTCGAGGAAACGCCGTTCCGGTTCCTGACGGGTGAGAACAAGAGCCTTCTCGTAGGAAGTAAGCGCCTCGGCCGTTTTCCCCAGGCGTCGGCAAAGGTCGGCGCGGGCGGCATGGGCCAGCGGGTAATCGGCCAACTCGCCGCGCGCGAGCAGGGCATAGATCAGCCGCAATCCGGCCTCGGGCCCTTCCTGCATGGCGACCGCTACTGCCCGGTTCAACTCAACGATCGGCGATGGGCTCACGCGCTCCAGTGCATCGTACAGCGCAACGATCTGCGCCCAATCGGTCGCGGCCGTATTGCGGGCTTCTGAATGTAAGGCCGCAATCGCCGCCTGCAGCGTGTACGGACCGAACCGGCGCGACGCCAATGCCTGTTCGACTAACGACACGCCTTCTGAAATCTCATCTCGCTTCCACAGCGAGCGATCTTGATCCTCCAATAAGATCACGTCGCCGTTGAGCGATGTTCTCGCCGCGCGCCGCGAGTTCTGCAACAGCATCAAGCCGAGCAGGCCAGCGGCTTCGGGCTCCGGCGTTAACTCCTTGAGAACTCTGCCCAGCCGGATCGCCTCGGCCGCCAGATCGGTGCGCGTCAGCGATGTTCCGCACGAAGCGTAATAGCCTTCATTGAACACCAGATAAATGACCTGCAGCACGGCGCTCAACCGCTCTGGCAATTCGAGCGGCGAGGGCAACTCGTACGGGATGCGCAGCTCGCGAATTTTGGCTTTCGCGCGCACGATGCGTTGCGCGAGAGTGGCCGGACCGATCAGGAATGCGCGCGCGATCTCTTCGGTCGCGAGGCCGCACACCTCGCGCAAGGTCAGCGCCACGCGTCCCTCCGGCGCCAGCGCGGGATGACAACAGGTGAAGATCAGCCGGAGCCGATCGTCCTCGATGCATTCCTTTTCCCATAGCTCGATTGGTCCCGCTTGCGCTTCCAGTTGCGCGGAAGTTCGCTCGTCCAAGGCATCGAAGCGGGCACGCCGCCGCAGCGTATCGATTGCTTTAAAGCGACCGGTCGAAATGAGGTAGGCGCGCGGGTTCTCGGGCACGCCATCCCGCTGCCACTGCTCGGCCGCGGCGACAAACGCGTCCTGCATCGCATCCTCGGCCAGTTCGAAATCCCCCAGCAAACGAATCAGCGTGGAGAGTATCCGGCCCGACTCAGCCCGATAAATAGAATCGAGCAATTGGCCTATCTGCTCTGTGTTGTCCGCCGGCATCGGTTGTCAAAGACAGCCTAACGCAGCTTCTTTTTCAACGGCAGCCCGTCATGCCGAGTCCTCGCGCGGCACCAATCCGCGTTTATCAGCGTCTATCGGCGGCTCCTTTATCGCGCTGAGAAGTATTGGTTTGGGTGGCACGTGAACATGGGCCGCGGATAAACGCGGATCAACGCCGATGCCCTTAACTATCTGCGAGCCTCCAGCCGAACCCTCTGTCTCCTAATCAATCTCCAGAAGCCCAAAATCGAGTGGAAGCGTTCCCGAGCCGCTTGCGCTGTCGCTTTTAGCCGGGTAGATATACCCTCGCCTATCTATTGGACACTCCAGTAGATGCCGGTTCAGGAAGGTGGTTGGCGATAAAGCTCGAGATCCGTTGACCAGCCGGCGGATCCATGTTGGCCAGTACCACGACAACATACCCGGCCGCGGGGCAAATTTGCAGACCGGCGTCCACTCCCGGTCCAAGGCCTCCATGCCCGAAACACCGCAAGCCATTCGGCCGGAACTCTTCGAAGCCATACGCATAATGCCCTCCTATCGGCATCGCGACGTGGCCGGTCGTCAGCAGTTCTGTGTCGCGAGCGTCCAGCAATTTGTTGCCCTGCAGCGCGTTCGCAAAGCGCAGCAGATCGCCCACTGTGGTGTAGCCGCCGCCCGCCGCCGTCCCTCGAAACTGCGGAGAAGCTCTGTTGGTATGCCAGCTGTTTCCTCCCTGTTTCGTATACCCAAGGCTCAGATCCGGCACGGGTTGGTTTCCAGGCGCGGGAAGCGCCGTCGAGGTCATTCCGGCCGGAAGGTAGACGTGATCGCGTATGTAGTCGTAGTAGTTCTGGCCGTTTACCCGGTCGATCAACGCGCCCAAGATCACGAAACCGTAGTTGCTGTATTCGAAGCGGGTACCCGGCTCAAACCGCGGTGGACGGCTCCCAAACAGATGGATGTAATCTTCATGCGTGCGCAACTCGAGAAGATGCCGGTTAAACTCCGGGCCGAAAAAATCTCCCGTACCGCCCGTATGGCTCAGTAGTTGCCGAATTGTTACCTTCGATGCCAGCTCTTTGTTGGGGTAGTCCGCTAAATATTTTCCAATGGGCTCGTCGAGCTTGAGTTTTCCCGCCCTTACCAGTTGGAGCGTGGCGACCGCCGTGAACATTTTATCCATGGAGGCCATGCCGAATCGTGTACTCAAAGTATTGGCAATGCGATGCTCCCGATCGGCCAGGCCATACGCCTGCGCAAAGATCGGCTTGCCATCTTTTGCCAGCAGCACGGCCCCGGCAAACTTGTCGGCCGATGTCATCCTGTGCAGGAGTCGTCGCGTGCGCTCAATCAGCTCTTTCTCATTCAGATGCGGCGGAGCAATCGGCTGCGGACGCAGTTTGAGAATGCGGTGTGGCGCGGCGGCCTCCACCTCGACCACAATTTGCGCCATCTGATCGGTGTACCGCTCCTGTATCAGCGCGCTAACCTGCACCGGAGTTTCGGCTTCGATCTTCTTGAGGTCGAAACCGCCGGTTAACTCGCGAAACGCGGCGTAGCGAAGCATCGGCTCGGGCTCGGTCACAAAGCTCTTCCGCACGAAAGCCAGGTAGACCGCCCAGTCGTTTCCGTCATAGGCGGCGAGCCAATTCTCAAGTTGTTCTTTAGCCGGATTCGTGGCGGCTGGTCTTTGGGCAAAAGAGACAAGTGCCAAACTCAATAGCCAACAAAACGCCCGCACGCCCCGCCTCATCACCCGGACCTATGTCGCCGCCTTGCGCGCGCACTAAAAGCGCTCTCTGGTTTTGCCCTACGCTCCTCCGCGCCGGCACGGATGTTTTCCCATAACGGAAAGGTGAAGACCTCCGAGCGAACCATCGTCCAGGATTCACTGGCGTTGCGTTTGGGCGCGCCCGTTAACATGCCTGCTATCAGTAGGACGCCGAAGCCGGCCACCACAAAAATCCGCGCTAGATCCGGAGAGGAGGCAATCTCCGCATAAAGAACCGCGCTCTTCGGCACCGGAGTAGAGACATAGCGGATCTGCTGTTTGGCCGCCGAGAAAACGCCATCCGCCAGCAAACGCCAGGAGCCTTGTGCCGCCCTGCACTCTTCGAACATGCCGAGCATTTCATCTTCGAACTCGTTCCGAAAGGGCTCCGGATACAGCCGGAGAAGCCGCCGATAGAACCTCCGTGAAATCGATTCCGTCACTGCGCGCTCCGCGGTTTCATTCCCGGCAGATAGCGTTTTGTTTGCCGGACCAGGTCGTCGAGACGGCCGATCTCGTAAGAAAGAGCAGCCTTTCCGGAAGCTGTCAGCCGATATAGACGTTTGTCGTTTTCGGATGCGGGCGGCAGATCGCGCACCCAACCCTGTTCCATGAATCGTTTCAGGTTGTCGTATAACGTACCGGGGCCGATGCGAATTCTGCCCCTCGACTGCGCCGGTACCGCCTGGATGATTCCATAGCCGTGCAGGTCTTCGCTTGCCAGCGCGGCCAGAATCTGAAGCGCTGCCGGCGATAACGGCGCGGGAGCTTTACCTTTAGGCGGCATAGTCGAAATCCGACTATATCGAGATTCGACTACCTTGTCAAGCGATAGGCAGTCCGTTCAGGCTGCGAAATAGTGCGCATCCTCGAGATCGGCTAGCAGCCCGGGATGGACGGGATGCCATCCAAGCCGCTCCTGCGTGAGCGCGTTCGAGGTCGGGTTATCGGCCGCCAGGATGGCGGAGAACCAACCAAAATGTTTGGCCGCTCCCTCCGCCGATTGGGAGACCACCGGCACATTCAGCCGCCGCCCAATGACTTCAGCGATGTCTCGGACCGGCACGCCCTCATCGCCCACCGCGTGATACCTCGATCCAGCGGTCCCCTTTTCAAGCGCGAGGCGAAAGAGGTGGGCAGCGTCGAGCCGGTGCACCGCCGGCCAGTGGTTGAGCCCGTCGCCCACATACGCTGAGACGCCTTTTTCACGCGCGATGGAGATGAGCATCGGAACGAAGCCGTGATTGTCGCCCGGGCCGTGAACAGAGGGAGCGGGCCGCACCACGGACACGCGCACCCCCCTCGACCCTAAGCGCAGTGCCGCCTGCTCGTTGGGTACGCGGAAGCTGCCGACAGATTCGGGATCGGCCGCATCGTCTTCGGTTCCCAGATGGCCACGCTTGAGAAGCATGCTCCCGGTGGTTACGACCAAAGGCCGGTCAGAGCCCGCGAGCGCCGACCCCATCGCCTCGATGGCCAATCGATCCGTCTTGCAGGATTCCACTATGTCCGAGAAATCGTGCACGAACCCCATGTGAATGACGCCGTCGCAGGCACCAGCACCGGCAGCCAGGCTCTCCGTATTCGACAGTTCGCCGCGATACGCTTCGACTCCCAATCGCGCCAATGCGCCGGCCGCTGCGTCGCTGCGGGCAAGTCCGAGCACCTGATGACTCGCGCCAAGTAGCTCCTGAACAACCGCGGAACCGATAAGTCCGGTAGCACCGGTGACAAAAACACGCATTATAAATTCTCCTTTAGTTCATGTTTCAAAAACGAAATCTACTACGCCGGGCACACGTCAGGAAACACGGGCGCGGATCTCACCGCGAGCTTGATAGAGCGCCCAGAACTTATCCGCGACCGCGGAGGGCTCGATAGAATCCGCGCTATCCCACGGTGTGCCCTTGATGGTGCCGGCAATCATGACTTCGCCGACATAGACACCGTCGCCCTTCAGCCGCTGCGCGAGCAAGCCGACGAGCTTTTGCTTGGCCGCATTGGCGAGCGCGACGCCCATGCTCTTGAGGCTGATGGCGTATTCGTCCATTTGCGGAGTCATTTCCCCGAACGCGCCGTTGGTCACCAGAACCGCGCCTTCTTTCGTGTTCCTCAGATCGGGAAGAACTTCCTGAACGGCGGCCAGGAGCCCGACGACGGCAACGTCGAAAACACCCCGCACGGCGACCGGGTCGGTGGCGACCAGATCCCCTGCTTCGCCGCCGCCGAAGGCGTTCCAATGCAGGGCGGTAATGGGGCCCAGTTGCGCGCGCGCCTTCCCGATGGCCTCCCGGATGGCGGCGGCGTCTCCCGCATCGGCCGATATGGCGGCTGCGGCGATTCCTTTTGTCTTTAGCGCTGCCACGCCCGCGGCCAGACGCTCCTTATTCCGAGCGACAAGCGCGACAGAAAAGCCCGCGGTGCCGAACTTCTCCGCAACGGCGTTTGAAATTCCGGGTCCAAACCCGACGACGACAATGGTCTTTGACATGTTTCCTCGATGGGATGCGATCCCCGTTTTCTCGTTGTGACCGCATTCCGCGGCCTTTCTTAAAGATGGTGATCGTCGGGAAAACGATCTAGCTCTGGAGTCTGTATTATCTGCTCGATCGTCCGGCCCGCGTTTTGCAGTGTTCGTGGACGCCCCGTAATCCCCGCCACAGCTCTCGGAGTCTTGAAAACGAGTCGAAAACCGATAAAATTAAGGTATGCAGCCGGAACGGGTCAGCACCAACATCGAATTGCCTCAAGATCTGTATCGCAAGGTTCACGAAGCAGCGGCCCGGCGCGGTTGCTCTCCCCAGCAACTTATTCTGCGGAGCATCGAATCGGCCATGGCAGATGCTCCTCGGCCAAAAGCGCGGAAACGTCTTAGCCTCGACAAGCCACTCGTGCCGGCAACGGGAGGGCCGATCAATCCCACCGAAGAACAGATTTATGGTGGAGTAGAGTTCCCGTAAGGGAAGATGGCGGCCTTGGCACTACCTGACGTTAACGTCTGGCTGGCAATTCTCCACTTTGAGCACGTACACCACGCAATTGCAAGATCATGGTGGGAAACTACTGACTGACAGGCGATTTGCTTCACCCGATTGACGCAGATCGGACTTCTGCGTCTGCTGACAACCGCGGCCGTGATGAACCAAAAGCCCATGAGTATGCGCACAGCCTGGTAGATGGCCGAGTGTCATGGCTGCAGGGTTGTGACCCTCGATAAGGGTATGGCTCTCAAACGAGATATTTGTCTGGTCTTAGGTTCATGAAACAACTCAAGAAAACCAAGCGCCCCTTAGTGCTGAACGTGAAGAAGGCATCAGCCGTCGTGCAGGATGCCGAGGCCTACCAGCGGCTGCGCGACATCGCGGCCCAGGCCGATCCAAAGCAGGGTATCCGGCAGGGTCGGGAAGACGCCAAACAAGGCAAGGTCCGGCCCGCGCGCGAGTTTTTCGCGGACTTCGAAACCGCGAATGGCATACCTCGTTAAGCTCCCTTCGCGCGCCGAACGCGCTCTCGCCCTCGCGCCCGAGAGCGACAAGTTCAGGACTTTGCAGTACGTTTCATTTGCATTCCACCCGTCCCAGTGGATGGGGGCTGTCCATCATCTCGACACACGCGACCCACCAGGCGGGGTCTTCGGGGTAGAGCGCGGTCCGAAGGTAGGCCCAGCTGAGCCGCTGGACCGCGGCCACTCGCTCGGGACACTCGTCCGTCGTTTCCGCAACGTCGTACCCGGAAATCCCGCCCAGCCCGTGTCCCGCGCCAAACAGGGTCAGCAAGCACTTGGGGCCGTTGCTCAGGAAGTACGGATCGGCATGCCAGTCCGCGCCCCGGACCGTCAGATGCGGGGAAACATCGTTGTCGCCCGCGATCACCAGCGTTGGCGTCGTCATCCCGGCAAAGCTGGGCTTCCGGAAGAATGAATAATGCTCGGCTGCAAACGCGCTGAGATCGGCGCCCCCATTGCCAGGCGCGGCCAGCAGCACACCCGCTTTGATGCGCGGCTCGGCCATACTCACTTCCGTTCCATCTTCGGGATCGGTAAGCCGCGCGCCTAGCAGCATACTGGCCGTATGGCCGCCCAGCGAATGTCCGGCGACCGCGACCCGGCTTCGGTCCAGCCGCCCGCTGAGTCCCGGAACGGAAGCCTCGATGAGTGCAAGCTGATCGAGGATGCGCTTCATATCCTCCACCCGCGACCGCCAGAACAGGGGCCCTTCCGCATCGTCCGGATCGAGGCTAAGCGTCTTCGAATCCAAATGCGTGGGCTGAATCACCACGAACCCGTGAGCAGCCCAGAAATTGGCGAGCGGGCCGTAGCCGTTTAATGAGGAGAGATGGTTCGACCTGCCATGGCCGTGCGACAGCAGGATGATGGGTAGGTCGAGCCCGATTGTCGGCGCGGAAACTCGCACCTGAAGATCCACCGGCCGCCCGGGAGCGGACAGCACCACCGGACTGACCGAGAGGACAGGAGTAGCCAGCAGAGGCCGCGATTCCGTACCCCCAAACAAGGGAGCAACTTCGGCGGACTTGGGCGCGGATCGCGCGTCCCTTGTGCTGCGAACTTCCTCAAAAGGGGCGCTGACCGCTATGTTTCCGGCTTCATCGATCACCATGGGATAGTCTCATTTTCCCAACGCGTGAAGGTGCCCGTCGGACCGTCCGGTCCGAGCAGCGCGAGGCGCACCGGCTCGCGGGCGCCCTCCTCAACGGTGCCCGTGCCCTCATAGTTGTTCAAATTGGTCTTGATAAAGTCCGGGGAGCACGCGTTCACCTTTATCCCACTCGACTCCAGCTCGATTGCCATGGCAAGCGTCATGGCGTTGAAAGCTGTCTTGGACGCGGAGTAACCGGGGCCGAAGATCTGACGATAGGAGCCGGCCGGGTCCGCGTTCCTCGCCAAGGAACCAACGCCGCTCGACACGTTGACGATACGCGCTGCCGCAGCCTCGCGTAGCAAAGGCAGCATCGCCTGATACACCGCCAGGGCGCCGAAGACGTTGGTCTCCCAAATCGCGCGCACTTCGTCGAGGGACACATTGCTCGCGCGGTTCAGCCTGGAATATTCCGAGACGGTTTGTCCGGGCAGCTTACTCGTATTCGAGATGGCCGCGTTGTTGACGAGCACATCGAGGCGGCCAAGCTCCTTGCGGATGCGCTCCGCCGCGGCTGCGATCGAAGCCCGATCCGTCACGTCGAGCTGAAGCGCGCGTGCGTCTGGCCCAACCTCCTTGGCCGCGGCCTCGCCGCGCTCGAAATTGCGCGACCCCACCAACACAATGTAACCATGTGCCGTGAGATCCTTTGCGATCTGAAGACCGATTCCTTGATTAGCCCCGGTGACCAGGGCGACGGGTTTGTTCTGCATTACTCATATCCACCTTTCTGCGTTAATCTTGCTAAAATGGAACCACGTTCCATATTATACGGAACAAAGTTCCGTTTTGGCAAGTGGGAGATTTCGGAGATGAAAAAGCAGGCGACCGGACAAGGCGATGAGGCCCTTCGCGAGACCGCCAAATCCAAGTCTGTGCGCGCGGACGCGCAACGGAGTCCCGTGCGCGCTGACGCGCAGCGGAGTATGGACGCGCTGCTCGAAGCCGCGCTCGCTGTCTTCGCGACTTCAGGCGCGGACGCGCCGGTGCGGGAGATCGCCGTCAAGGCGGCCGTGGGAGTCGGCACGCTGTATCGCCATTTTCCGCGGCGCTCGGACCTGATCGTGGCTGTCTTCCAGCACGAGGTGGACGCCTGCGCGGACGCCGCACCGATTCTCGCGGCGGAGCATGAGCCGGGTGAGGCGCTGGCGCGATGGATGCAGCGCTACGCGGCCTTCATCGCGACCAAACGCGGCCTTGCGACGGCCTTGCATTCGGGAGACCCGGCCTTCGATGCCTTGCCCGCGTACTTCCAGCAGCGGCTCGAGCCCGCGCTGCGAGCACTTCTTGAATCCGCGGTAGCTACCGGCCAGGTCCGCGCCGATATCGCCGCCGGGGAGCTTTTGGGCGCGGTCGCAAGCTTATGCATGCACGCCTACCAGCAGGGTCCTGAACACGCCCGGCGCATGGTTGCGCTGCTCGTCGACGGACTACGCTATGGCGCGAGGTCAGCTGTAAACAGCCGGAAGCGCCGCTGACCGTCGGCCGTTCGATCGCGCAAACTGGCCCATCGCTAAAATGTCCTCGTTGGTGCGTCCCTTATCCCAGTCTTCGAACTCAGCCGCGCCGCGGCAGGTTGCGCCCCTGCTTGCCTTGGCTACTCAGTTCCTCACGGCCGGGCGTACGGCCGATGCCATCGCTCCGTTGCGCGACGCAGCACTCCTCGAGCCTTCCAATCCAATCATCCAGCACGATCTCGGCCTGGCCTGCCTTGAGGTAGGACGCCTACCAGACGCCATCGCGGCCTTGCAGCGAGCCGTCGCCACCGACCCGCGCTACGCCGATGCTTATTTGCGCCTGGGGATCGCCTTGGAGACGCTCGGCGATATCGGCGGGGCGATTTTTGCCTATGACCGCGCCACTGAGCTGCTTCCTTCGCTCACGGAGGCCTGGTTTCGCGCCGGCGCCCTGGTCTACACACTGGGCCATCGCGACGAGGCCATCGGCTGTTTCCGCCGCGCTGCGGCCACCGGCGGCAAGACCAGCTTCGGCCGCCTTGGCAAAGCGCGCGCGCTGCTGACCGAAGACCGCAATCAGGAAGCAGAAAAGGTGCTGCGGCATACGCTGGCGCTCGATCCCAAGAACGCCCTAGCGCATGATCTGCTGGGCAATCTGCTCGCTGAGTTCGGCCGTTTCGACGAGGCTCGCGAATGCTTTGAACGCGCCATCGCGATCGCACCGCTGCTCGCCGGAAGCTACTACGATCTGGTCCGCTGTCGCCCCATCACGAGCGATAACGACGGTCTGCTGGAACAGATGATCGCCGCCCTGGAGACGCCCGGTCTCGAAGCCGCGCAACGTCTGCGCCTTCACCTCGCCATCGGCAAAGCGGCCGAGGATCTGGGCAACTACGCCTTGGCCATGCGGCATTTCGACGCCGCTGACGCTGTGCGCCGCGACTTGATGTCGTTCGACCCGGGCGCGTTCTGCAGCGACATCGACCGCCTGATTGCCCGCTTCACACGCGAGTGGATCTTGCGCGCGGCCAAAATCGGCAGCTGCGATGCCACGCCGGTGCTCATCATCGGCATGCCGCGCTCCGGCACAACTCTGGTCGAGCAGATCGTCTCCATGCATCCCGATGTGGCGGCCGGCGGCGAGTTGAATTTCTGGAACGAGCGCGGGGTCGCCTGGCACCGCTGCGACCCCGCCGCCGACGAGATTCCGTTCCTTGTCAAGGCCACGGCCGACTATCTCGGCGTGCTGCGCGCGATCGCGCCCAAGGCCGCGCGAGTGACCGACAAGATGCCCTTCAACTTTCTCTGGGCCGGGCTCATCCACCTGGCATTTCCGCGCGCCACCATCATCCATTGCCGGCGCGCCGCTGTCGACACTGCGCTCTCCATCCATCAAACTCATTTCCATCCCGCCCTGGCGTTTCCCACCGGAGGCACCGACCTGGTCGCTTATTTCCGCGGCTACCAGCGGCTCATCGACCATTGGCGCAGCGTCTTGCCGCCGGATCGCTTTATCGAGGTCGATTATGCAGAACTCACCCGCGACCCCGAACCAGCGATCCGCCGGATCGTCGCCGCCTGCGGCCTGCCCTGGCACGACGCCTGCCTCCGCCCCGAACTCAATCCGCGCGCTGTCAAGACTCCCAGCAAGTGGCAAACCCGCCAGCCCATCTATCGCACCTCCGTCGCCCGCTGGAAACGCTACGAACCATGGCTCGGGGCCCTGCGCGCGCTCGTCGACTGAGCGCGCGCAGCAGAAGCCCTTTCCCATTTTTTGTTTTCTTATCCGCGTTCATCGGCGTTTATCGGCGGCCATAATGCACCGGTCCTAAACTCCCCAGGCCCTCCCGTCGACGCACTGTGCTTCCTACGAGTTTGCGGGAATTTCACCCGATCGTCATAAGCCCGTTACACAACATCTATATAGTCCGTGGATGCTGCCACGAATTCGTCCCCACTTGCAGGGAGTCTTCGGCCCCTAACCGGCAGCCCTCTGCGTATGAGAATTCTGGTCATTGAAGATGAAGTCAAAACCGCTAAATTCCTCAAAAAGGGATTGGGCGAATCGGGTTTTGTGGTCGACATTGCGAACGATGGGCTGAACGGTCTCCACCTCGCGGTGGAAATTGAGTTCGATGCCATCATCCTCGATGTCATGCTTCCGGAGATGAATGGCTGGCAGGTACTCAGCCGTTTGCGTCAGGCCAAACGTCAGGCGCCCGTGCTTCTCTTAACCGCGCTCGATGCCGTGCATGAACGAGTACGAGGATTCGAACTGGGCGCGGACGACTACCTGGTCAAGCCTTTCGCCTTCTCCGAATTACTGGCCCGGGTGCGCTCCCTGCTGCGCCGGGCATCGCCTCGCCAGCAGGAGACCATCTGCCTGGCCGATCTCGAGGTCGATACCTTGCGCCAACGTGCCACGCGCGCCGGACAACGGCTCCATCTCACCGCCAAGGAATTTCTTCTGCTGTCTCTCCTGGCGCGCCATGCCGGCGAGGTTTTGTCGCGCACTTTGATCGCGGAAGCAGTCTGGGATATGAATTTCGACAGCGACACAAATGTCGTCGATGTCAACATGCGGCGTCTGCGCGGCAAAGTAGACGAACCCTTTTCGCTAAAACTGATTCACACGGTTCGCGGCGCCGGCTATGTCATGGAAACCGACCGCTAGCGCACAGGGCACCGTTTCGCGCTATTGGGAAACGTTAGCCTTCCGCCTTGCCGCCGGCTACGCTCTGGCCGGCTTCGCTTTCATTTTCCTGGCCGCCGCCAGTCTCTACATGCTGCTCCTCACGCAACTGGAGAAAAGCAGCAACCTCTTCATGGAGGACAAGCTCAACGTCGTGCGCACTCTCCTTCGCGAGCGTCCAGCTGACTGGGATGCTTTGCAGGAGGAAATCGAACTCGAGACCTCCGCGCGCGAGTACCAACGCTTTTACATTCGTCTGCTCGATGAGCACCATAAGCTGCTCATGGCTACCCCCGGCATGGCGGAGCAACTCAATGTTGCTCGTCTTACCAGCGAAGCGCTAAGCCATCGTAACTCCGCGTTTGAAATGACAGGCACCCACGGCCACGCCTTTCGTGTCGCCACCGGGATCGCCCCGGTCGGCTTGCGTGCCGCTTCGCACGACATTATTCAGATCGCCGTCGACGTCTCACAGGAGAAAAAGCTGCTGGCGGGCTATCGCCGCTGGTTCCTGGCTATTCTTGCCGCCGCTTGCGTTTTCCTGCCTCTCATTGGCTACGGGATTGCCCGCCAGGGTATTCGCCCCGTCGAGGAGATGGCTTCCACTGCTCGCCGCATCAGCTCCTCGAATCTCCGTGACCGCATTTGCCCGGATGGATACCCGTTCGAACTCGCCTCCCTGGCTGCCACTTTTAATAACATGCTCGATCGTCTGGAAGAATCCTTCGAACGCGTTTCACGCTTCTCGGCCGATATCGCGCATGACCTCCGCACGCCCGTTAACAACATCCGCGGCGAAGCGGAAGTCGCTTTAGCCCGCGCGCGCACCGTTGACGAATACCGCGATGTGCTCGGGTCCTGTCTCGAAGAGGCCGTACGGCTATCCAATCTGATTGGAGACCTCTTATTTCTTGCACGCGCAGAGAGTCCCATGGCGCTTTTGCAGCGCCAGAAGACAGACGTCACGCAGTTGCTTAGCCGTGTGCGCGAATATTACGAAGCCTCAGCCGCCGATGCCGGCGTTTCGCTCACCACCACCTGCCCCGGCGAACCGGTTATCGCCGCCTTAGACCAGTCGCTGATGCAGCGCGCGCTGAGCAACCTGGTCTCGAATGCGGTGGCGCACACGCCCTCCGGCGGCTCCATCCTCATGACCGCCAGCACGAAATTTTCCAACCTCCACATCGAAGTCTCCGATACCGGCATCGGCATCCCCGCCGACGCGCTGCCCCGCGTATTCGATCGCTTCTTCCGCGTCGATGCATCGCGTTCACAAATGAGGCCGCGCTTCTCAGCGAGCCGCGGTTCCAACATGATCTTTGGCGGTACCGGGCTCGGGCTCTCTATCGTGCAAACCATCGCCCTGCTGCACGGCGGCAACGTGCAAATCGCAAGCAAGCACGGAGAAGGAACTCGCGTTACCCTAAGCCTGCCCGCCTCCCTGCCGAACATGACGGAATCGTAATCTTCGTGTCATCCTGTCGTTCCTTTCCGGAAGGTACAACTCTAGATGTACCTGCCACATGTCGCCTGGCCGATCCCGGTTTGTGTGACGAAAGAACTACACGGGGAAAAAACTCTACATGTTCCGAAAAAACACTCGAAAAAAGTCTCGAAGAAATCCTCGAGACCACTCTGAAAATAAATCACGGATAAGCCGCCTGCGTCCGCTCGCCGGCCTGCTGGCGACCGGGCTCAGTATTCCGGCGTTCGTTGTTGGCCAGTCCATGCCGTTCCCGACCTACCAAACCGGCCCGCAGACGAACGGCTCCTTCGTCGTCAGCAGTGGCCAGATCATCACCCCGGCCGGCAATCAGGTCGACCTCGGCATCCAGGTGCGCGCCAAGGCCATCGCGCTGAATCCTACCCGGAATCACACCGCCGCCGTCCTCACCATGGGCGCGGCCGAGGCCGTCGAAATATTCGACACCGTCACCGGCAGCGTCCTGCAGAACTACATTACGCTCGGCATGGATTCCAAAGGCAGCTATAACGGGATTGCTTATTCGGCGGACGGCAAGTACCTTGTCTTCAGCCAGGACAGCAGCAACGTTACCGTCGCCAAGGTCTCCGCCGAGGGCTTGCTGGAAGACGACGCCCAGGTCAAGGTGGCGCCTAACAATTCCTTCATCACCTGCTTTCAGAACAGCCCTCCCGGCTCGTATGGCGTACCCTGCGGCACGTTTTATACTCCCAGCACTTCTTATCCCGGCGGCATCGCCCTCTCCAAGGATGGCAAGAGCGCCTACGCCCTCCTCAACCAGAACGATACGCTCACCAAGATCGACCTGACCGCGAACCCGCCGAAGCAGGGTAATCAGATCCGCGTCGGCAACGCTCCGCACAGCGTCGTGATCGACAAAGCCGGCACCACCGCCTACGTCAGCAACGAGGGTGGCCGGATCGCTACCGAAGGCGACTTCCAAATCTGGTCCGCCGGCACTGAAATCGTTGCCGACCCCGTGGTGGGCGCCGCCATCACCGGTACCGTCTCCGTGGTCGATCTAGCCTCCATGAAGGTCACTGCCAACATCCCGACCGGCCTGCACCCCACCGGTATGGCCTTCTACAACAAGTTCCTGTTGGTCGCCAATACCTATAGCGACACCATCTCGATCATCAACATGTCCAACAACAAGGTGGTGCGGACCATCGACCTGGGGCTGCCCATCGGAGTGCCCGGCGAACAACAAGCCGCCTACGGCGCCGCGCCCGACTCCATCGCCGCCGATCACGCTAAGGGCATTGCCTATGTCGCGCTTTATAACGCCAACGCCATCGGCGTCGTCAACCTCAACAGCGGCGCGGAAAATCCCGTCATGGGCATGATTCCGGTAGCCTATGCGCCTAGCTCGGTCAAGTTCGACGAGGCCGATAAGGTGCTCATCGTCGCCAACGACAAGGGCATCGGCGCGCGTTATTCGTTCGAGACCGACTACAACGTCACCGGCTACAATACCCACCAGGACAATGCCACCGTCAGCATCGTTCCGCTGCCCGATAGCGGGTCCTTGGAGTACATGACCAAGCAGGTTTTCGAGAATAACCACTGGGATCTGAAGCAAAACATCACCTCTGCCTCCGGTGGCACCCTGAAGACCAGGCCGGTCGCAATCCCCGCCAAGATCGGCGATCCGTCGCTGATCAAGCACGTCTTCCTGATCATCCGCGAAAACCGCACCTACGATCAGATCCTGGGTGACGTGGCCGCCGGCGATGGCGATCCCTCGTTGGCAGTGTTCGGCGGCAAGGACACGCCGAATGTTCACCAACTCGTGAAGCGCTTCCCTCTTTTAGACAATTTCTACGACCCCAGCCGCCAGTCGGCTGACGGTCATCAGTGGATCACCGAGGGCCTCGCGCCCTACGCCGACGACATCCAGTCGCCTGACTGGGTCCGCAGTTATCCAGGCGGCAACGCCGGCGATGCACTCGCCTATCAGAACAAGGGCTTCCTGTTCTCGGAAGCGGCCGCCGCCGGTCTGCCCGTGAAAATCTACGGCGAATACGTCGAGAACGATACCTTCAAACAGCCCGACGGTTCTACCGCCGAGCCGAGCTGGACCCAGTTTTACAACGACGCGAAGCGCTTCGAGGCTGGCCAGGAGAAGACGCTCTACTATCAGAACACCGTTCAGGCAGAGTCCTCTCTCCCCGCCGTTCGTGACCACCTCATCACGAACTTCCCGCAGTTCGATCTGAACATCCCAGACCAGTTCCGTGTCGATGTCTGGCTGCAGGATTTCAAAAAGGACACCGCCTCCGGTAGCGTGCCCGCATTGAGCATCCTGTGGGTAATGGACGACCACACCGGCGGCCCGCCCACCCCGGACGCCGAACAGGCCGATAACGACCTGGCCGTCGGCCGCATCATCGACTACGTCAGCCACAGCAGCGTCTGGTCCTCGTCAGCGATCTTCGTCGAGGAAGACGACGCGCAGAACGGCGTCGATCACGTCGACGGTCATCGCAGCCCGGGCTATGTCGTCAGCCCATACACCGTACAGAACGGGGCCACTGACCACACCTACTACACGCAGGTCAACATGACTCGGACCATGGAGCAAATCCTCGGTCTGCCGCCCATGAACCAATTCGACCTTGTGGCCTCGCCCATGAGAACGGCTTTCGTCAAGGGCCAACCGCCTGCCGACAACTTCAAGCCGTGGAGCCACGTGCCGAACGAGGTCGCGCTCAACCAGGGCGTGACAGCAACCGCGGCCAACAAAATGCCCGATAGCGCCGCCGTCAAGGCGCTCCGGGTTGCCTGGCTCCAGAAGAAGGCTGAGATCTTCGCCGGCAAACTGACCAAGCCCGACGCCGAAGACCCCGATACGGTCAACCATTTGAACTGGTACTTGTCTACCGACTTCAAACGGCCCTATCCGGGCGAGAAAACAATTCGCCCGCCGAGCGAGTTCAACCGACCCGCTCCCGCTGGCGACGTGGACGAATAACGCTCGTTCCGTCAGTCAAAGGCCCTCTCCTCGATACGCGGGGAGAGGGCCTTTTTTTCACGCTCCGCGCGGGCGAAAGCGCCTACTCCACACAGAGGTGAAAAGCAGTTATCGGCCCGTGGAGTAAGACAACCGAATGCCAGCCAACCGTTGCGAAATGCTTGAAACAGAGCAGGAAGCGTCAGCGACCGTAAATGCAACCATCCAAAAACCCTTAAGTCAATGGCATTGGGCCTTCGGCCTGCGAATTTATTTTTTTTCGCAGCTTCCCAGCTCAGGGAGCGCTCAGAGCGCAGACTTCATCGAGTCTCGTCGCCGGCTTGCATAAATGATGAGCAGCGCTCCAAGAGCAGCACCGACGAGCGGCAGGGACGCGGGTTCCGGAGCCGCCACAATCGCAATCGGCGTGATCTGAATGAATTTCCGCCCCGCGGAATCCGTCTGCACCAGAGGACTCTGCATGATGATTGCGACCTGCTCTTCGGTTAGCTCCGTCCCAGGAGGGTAAAATGGCGCCATCAGATTGGCGGAGCTAAAGAAATCATGCTGTAAGTTCAAGTTATGCCCCAGCTCGTGTCCCATCAACGGAGCTGGTGAGAGTTCGGCCGGCTCCGACTCTTCCACAAAAACATGGCCCGGCAGCTGCGCACAGCCAGCGAACAGGCCGTTGATTGTCGGCTCGACAAACCCGCAAGCATTGAGTTGGTTTACGAAAAATGCGTCCACTGTCGGAGCAGGATCGGGCCCCAGGCTATACAGCGCCTTCAAATCGGCTGGAGTCTCGATATCCAGCAACCCAGGAGCAACGATTGCCCTCGGCGGGTTGAACCGAATGCTAATGGGTGTTCCATTGAAGCTGGATTGTGAGAAGATGGCCTGCATCCCTGGCGCATCGATCGAGATAACGGCGGCTTCCGCCATTCCCGACGAGAGAAGAATTGCGAGCGCGGCTATAAGAATTCGACCGGCAGCAGCCATAGGTGTGCCGTGAGATTTCTCGATAAACATTCGGATCCTTTCGACGAGTTTTGACGTTCAGTGTGTCAATTCTATCCCGTATAGCGCGCGGTTAGGAAACGCTGGTACACACTTACACCGTGTAATTTTTGTTCATTTCAAACATCGGATGACCGAATTTTTCGTGCGGAAACTCACAGCGAACGCTCCAGCCCTGGCTTTCATAGAAGTGAACGGCTCGAATATTCGACTTGACCACACGAAGACGAAACTTCTTGTGTCCGCGACCGCGTCTGTCAAGTTCCGCTTGCGCCAACAGTCTTGCGCCGATGCCGAGCCGACGGCTGTCGCTTCGAACCCACAAATCGTCGACCCACTCATCTCTCGTCGAAGTGACGCCGACAATCTCTTCCCCTGACATTGCCACCCAAGCTGACATCCAGCTTGACTCACCGATCGGTACTTGAGAGGACGCGAATAAATGCGCGAAGGTCTCATTCGCTATCACCTGTACCAGCGCGTGTACCGATTTGTGCTCATTCGGTCTCGCTCGTCGGATGACTACGTGTTGGAACAACGCCTTCAACTCGTTACGTGCGCATACGAAAAGGCAGCCGTAATCAGGCTGATGAGCAGGAGCGCTGTAGAAGCCATGAAGCAGCGAAGAGTCAGCTTATACTCTTTGGGATTTTCATCCCTCGGCAGGAGTGATCTCCACAGCGCGATCAGCTCCACCACGATGGCAACCAATAACAGAGCAGCGGCCACCACCCCGGAAGTTGTCCACTCACCCGGAAGTTCGAACACCCAGGAACGCAGAAAGAGCAGCGAAAACCCAAGTACCACAGTGATGGCCGTAATGATTCCCGAGCGATATCCATCCGGAAGATGTGATTTCTGCTCAGGCGAGGGCACGTCGAAATCTATTCTCTTGCTGCTTTCGTTCATGGCTGCGAGCTCTCCGGCCTTCCAATGGTAATCCTGAGCCAATATGTAACCATGGTCGCGGCTCGGTGAACGGCGAACTGAAATGTTCTGCTTCACCTTATCTGCTGACAAGCTCTCGGAACGAAGATCGATAGGGCAGATCGTCTATCGTCACTCAGGCCTCTGGCGCCTGGATAATAGCGTTGATGATTTTGCTATAACCGGTTCGAAGTAAGCTAGCTTCCCCGGCGCTTTTTACGACCCGGATGCAATCAACCGAGGCCGACTCTACGCAGCAGGTCAGCAAATCGCGGGTCGCCGCGGATCGGATCGAAATACGGATGCACTTTGAGGAACTGCAGGATATTCGATTGCTCCTTGTAGGCCTGCTCGAGCCAGTAGAAGGCCTGTTCGTTGTCGCCCAGACCCAGGTATCCATTCACAAACGCAGCTGCAGGAATGTAACCTGCCGTCCTGCGTCGTTGCAGTTCGGCGAGCAGCCGGATGGCATCGCTGCGCCGCCCCGCGTGGGCATAGGCTCTGATCAGCACACCAGTCGTAGCAGGGCTACCGGGGGAAAGAGAAACTGCTTTTTCTAATACCGGAATCGCCTCTGCCGGTTTATTGTCTGCCACCAGCGCAAATCCCAAGCCCATTAAGTTGAACGCATTGTCCGGTTGTAAGGCCAGTGCACTGCGCGATTCGCGTATGGCGTCATCGTACCGGCGCGCGTGGAACAGAATCCGCGATACGCTGTCACCCGGGACATCACTCGGGTCAAGCGCTCGCGCGCGCTCGATCGACGCCACCGCCTCTTTGCTGTGTCCCTGGTATACCAGCCACAGAGCAAACGCTGAGAGCGCCTCAGCATCATTCGGATTCAAATGAAGGGCGAGTCTGTATTCCGCTTCTGCTTCCCTCCAGTGCCATTGTTGTTGCAGGACATTCGCCAGCAAAACATGAGCTTTCACTAGATCCGGATCGAGTGCAAGCGCAGTTCGGGCGAAGCGCGTAACTTTCGGCCGAGTTGCTTTCGGAGAAACTCCGGCAAAGACCGTCCCTAGGCGACTGTAGGCCTCTGCTAGCCCCAGATAAGATGGTGCAAACGAAGCGTCTTTTTTCAAGGCATCGTCGTAATAATGAATACTTTGCTCCACTCCAGCTCTGTTTCCCTGTGCAAAAGCAAACCTGCCCTTGAGATAACTCTCGTAGACTTCAGGCGCAACAGGACGCACAGAGCTGAGGCGCTGGTGTTCTTCCCCAGTGGCCGTTACCTCCACTCTTTCGGCGATGGATTGTGCTAATTCACTCTCGAGCGTGAGCGCATCTCGCATTTCACGGTCGTAGGTTTCCGACCAGAAATGTTCGTCGGTTGCACCGCGGATCAGCTGCGCCGTTACTCGAATGCGATCCCCCGCTTTTGTTACCGAACCTTCTACTACGGCGTCTACGCCTAGTGTTTTGGCTATCTCGGGTATGCTGAACTGCGGATTCTTGAAGCGGCTTACGGACGTGTAAGAGATCACGCGCAGGCCGTGGATGTTGGCTAGGCAACCGATGAGCGCTTCCGTAATGCCGTCGGCCAGGTATTCCTGCGCTGGATCCCCCGACAAATTCCGCAGGGGCAGCACGGCCAGCGATCTTAACCGGGGTGCAGCCGCAGTCGTTGCATGATGCCGGACTATTAGCCAGCCGATCGCTAAGCAGATACAGAAAACGGCGGCCATAATAAACGGCAGGCGCCTCTTCCGCTCAGCCAGCGCTTCGTGACCATTCGGAGCCTCCGCTAGTATTTGCGCGTCGGACTTCTCTTCCGGCTCGTCCCTAAGCGATCTTCGGCTCTGCACCCAGGCGTCAAGCTCCTCGATCAGCGCGTAGACCGAGCCCCGTCTGTGGTGCACATGCCGGTGCACCGGCATTCCCTCCCGCTTCTCCCAACGCTGGACGGTCGTTACGTCCCGGTTTAGATAAACCGCGATTTCCTTCCACGAATCGAGCCGCCTTTCGAGCGGCTTCTCGACACGCGGTATTTGATATGTCGGCTCACCCATGCAGATTTCCGCAACAGCCCTTCTTGGGTCTTCGGCTCGCTGAGAGACCCGTCCTCCACCGCGTTGCCGGGCGGATTGAGCCAATTGTAACCCTGCCCGTCGACACCGCATTAGGCGGCATTTGACGGCATCTGACCTTTTCGTGACTTGCTGCTTGACCCGGCTGTTCAGAGTCCACCATAGTGTCCTCAGTCCAGGCGCAAAGTCGCTGAAGTTCAACGCCCTGCCAAAGGTCCCGAGGAAACTTGGCCTTTGCCGCTCGGTGAGTCTTCGGTAACCGAGGCGCCAATTCAAGAATTGGAGATCTCTCATGAAAAGAAAAAAACAGACTGCGCTGGGCGTGCTCTCGCTGCTCTTATTTGTTTCCGGTACCTGTGCTTTCGCCCAGGAGGGAAAGCCCGGGCACTTCAGTGGCCTGATTAACGACTATTCGCCCGCGAATGTGAAGGGCGGCCCGTGGGAAATGCATGGTCAGTGGGTATTGGACCTACGCCGGGAATGGCGCGGCGAGTGGACCACATCCGCTGATTTTGTAGCCGATATGACAATGTCCGACTATGGGACCACGGCCGGTGTCCCAGATGCAACGAAGGGCGGTCAGAGTCCTCACACGCACCACATCAAATTAACGACCGCGAACCCACTTACAACGATCACCTGGAATATGGACGGCTGCCCGGCGGTAAATCCTGCGACTACCATGGGCTTTCAAATCAACGGCCCGGTAAGCCTGATTGCAGGCGATGGAAGCAAGGCCCCCTTCGAGACGGCTCCGCCTTACTCGAGCCTGCAAGTTTGCATCACCGGCGGAGACGAGGTTTCAACTTCGAACATTACGCTTGTGTTCGGCGCACCCGCAAACACCCATTTCGGGTCGCAGGCTATCCATGGCGTCGTGCGTAAAACGCCAGCCGACCTGATCGTGAAGGATCGTTAATCCCCAGGATGAACGACTCGTCGGGATGATCGCTGCTGTCTTGCCGCAGGGTGCGGACTGAAACCTGCGGCAGCACTAACCCTGATGGCGCCTCGAATCGGTATAGAGTGGCCGAATTTTTCAGGAGGAATCCATTGAAAGACTTTTGCCTGTTAATAGCCGGTATTCTCGCAAGCACCAGCGTGTTAGCTGCCGCTGATCCATTCGTGGGTAACTGGCTGTACAACCCTTGAAAAAAAGCCCGAAGCCAATCATAAAATATGCAATCAAAGATCTCGGCGCTGACCGTTACGCCTTAACCGGAAGCACTGGTGTAAAGCTCGAGATCAAAGCCGATGGCGTTTCAACCAAATGGCCTTCGGGAGGTAGCGTCTCTTTCAAGAAGCTCGATGAGCATGATTGGGAAATGATCAGGGACGACGGAGAGAAACTGGTGCGTACTTACAATATTTCGTCGGACGATAAGACGCTTACGCTTCATGATGTAATCTCGGGCGCTCCGGGCAACAACTATGCATTGACCGTCAAATATGCGCGGCTCGCCCCTGGCACCGGCATTTTCGGGGAATGGCAGTCAGTTTCGTTGGAAGAGACCACGTCCGGCCAAAGGCCAAAGCTAATTATTACGCCCTTTGAAACCGCCGGGCTGAGCTTCAGCATGCCAGCCGAAAAGCGTCTGAGTGAGATGAAGTTCGACGGTAAAGTGTATGTGGACAGCGGTGCTGGTGACGTGGAGGGTAGTTCGTCATTAGGAAAGCGTATCAACGACCACACGATTGAAATCGAAAGTCAAATCAAAGGCAAGCCCGACGATAGTGCGGAATTAAGAGTGTCAGACGACGGCCAAACACTGACGATTGTTCACAAGAGCCCTAACTCGTCCGCAGTGTTCACGGTGGTGTGGGATAAGCAGTAAAAGGACTTGCGTGAATTCCGGCGATTTTACTCTCGATGGTTGCCTCCAGGCGCCTTAGTCGCCGAAGAAAAGGAGCAGGTTGGCCGCCTGCTTACCTTAGTGCCGAGCTCACGCGCGGCGAGAAATCTGACATACAATATCTTGGCAAGCAAGAACTTTGTTGCTCGGAAAAGCGGGCGGAGGATACATGGACTGGCTACTACGTGACGTTCTCTTTTCCCTCCGCACGCTCTGGAAGGATCGAGCTTCTCTCTCCCTATCATTGTTAGCCCTTGCACTCGGCGTGGGTTCCACCACCGCCATGTTCAGCGTTATAGATAACGTCCTGTTAGAACCTTGGCCTTACGCAGACGGCAATCGGCTCTCCGTGGTCGAGATCCACGATTCAACCTCGAACGAACCCTACGGGCGCACATTTTTTTCGCAACCCGAATTTGCTGAGTTACAGAAGAGCAATAACATCTTTCGTGACAGCATAGCGGCACATCCCGATCGAGTGCTCTGGATGCACGGTTCCACGCCCGAATCCGTCGACAGCACGCTCGTGAGCGGCAACGCGTTTCAGGTATTAGGCGTAGCTCCGTTGATGGGGCGTTTTCTGCTACCGTCCGATGCCAAGCCTGGCTCCCCGGCGGTCTTTGTCATGAGTTACAAAATGTGGCAAGCGAAGTTCTTCGGCAACCGTGATCTTCTCGGAAAAGTGTTCACGTTCGATGGGAAACCCAGCACATTGATAGGGATCATGCCGCAGCGGTTTACTTATTTCGGTGCTGACGTGTGGCAGCCCAAAGATGTGAACCCGGCTGAAACGGATGCCACTGCCCCGTGGTTCCTTTTGACTGGGCATCTCAAGCCGGAACTAAGTCTCAAAACCGCCCAACCCAATGTTGCACTGCTTGTCCAGCGCCTCTCAAAGGCTTACCCCAAGAACTACCCGAAGAAATTCGATGTCCGTGTGATCTCACTCACCGACATGGTCGTCGGACAATTCAGACGAACTCTGTATCTGTTGCTAGGAGCTGTTGGCTTGCTGCTCCTGATTGCCTGCGCCAACGTCGCAAATCTCCTGCTTGCCAAAGCAACCGCTCGCGAAAAGGAGCTTGCTGTGCGCAGCAGCTTGGGGGCTGGCAAGTGGCAGATCGTGCGCCTTCTGCTAACCGAGAGCATGCTGTTAGCGATTGCTGGTTCGGCACTCGGCTGTCTTTTGGCCTGGGCGGAGTTGCATGTGTTAGTTGCCATCTTGCCGGCGAATACGTTTCCATCTGAGGCTCACATAAGCCTAAACGGCCGCGTATTGCTGGCTGCGACAGCACTGGCAGCTCTAACAGCAATGCTGTTTGGCTTTGCGCCCGCTCTTGGATCATTTACACGCAACTTGAGCGAACCGTTGAAAGCGGGAGGTCGCGGCAACAGTGGTTTTCGCCGTGGCCGTTTGCGTAATCTGCTCATCGTCGGCGAGGTCGCACTTTCGCTCATTCTCCTCACCGCCGCCGGGCTCATGATGCGCAGCTTCTTCCTTATGCGCCACGCCGATCTCGGTTTCAAGCCAGAGAAAATGGTCACGACTCAGATCAGGCTAGCTGGCAACAACTACAAAACTGCGGAACAGCAGGCGCTCTTCGGACGGGAGTTGACCGCCCGCTTGCGAGCACTGCCCGGCGTCGTAAACGTCACCGCAGCGGTGGACTTCCCTCCATTTGGTGGGATCGATACAGACTTTGAAGTTCCAGGAAAAAGCCACACTCAGACCTGGAAGGGACAGATGGCGTTCTGCGACCCGCAGTTCTTTCCCACTATTGGCATGCGCCTTTTGCGAGGCCGTGTCCTCGCTCCCGCCGATCTTACGGCTAAACGGAAGGTCGTTGTCGTCAACCAGCAACTCGCCGGAAAGTTCTTTCCCGGAGAAGATCCCATAGGTAAACAGATCACACTTCTCGGGCTGGAACAGGCGCCCCAGCCATTTCCGAATCCCACATTCGAAATCATTGGCGTCGTCTCTGACATCAAGAACCACGGCCTTCGTGAAGCAGTGCTCCCTCAGACCTACGCTCCCCTTACGCTTTCCTCGTACGGCATTTACATCGTCTTCATTCGCACGGTGAATAATCCGGCAACCTTGACCAAAGCACTCGATGGCACGGTGCTGGCGATGGATCGCAATCTCCTGCCGCAGCAGACCAACACGGTAGAAGAATCGGTCAACCAGTTCGAGCTTGCTCAGCCGCGCTTTGGGCTGCAGATGTTTTCTGCCTTCGCCGCGATCGGTTTGCTGCTGGTCAGCGTCGGTGTCTATAGTGTGGTCTCGTACACCGTGTCTCAACAGTTACGTGAGATCGGAATCCGCATGGCGCTCGGTGGAACACGCACACACGTTCGTAATTGGGTTCTGGCGTCTGGCATGCGCTTTATTCTAATCGGCATTGTTTGCGGCTTCGGCATTGCCCTCGTTCTGCTGCGGCTGCTGAAGTCAGAGATCTCGGGCATTAACGCTTCCGACCCGATCACACGGGCCGTGGTAGTTCTTTTACTCGCTATTGTGGGATTTCTAGCCTGTTGCATTCCCGCTCTGCGAGCCACCCGTGTAGATCCGGCCACAGCGCTCCGTCAAGAGTAATCGGCCAGGGCTTTCACACGTCCACGCGTGGCGTTGAGTAACCTGCAAACCAGGGGACTGGCGAGCATTCCGCGCCGTTTGCGGAATCCGAAGCCTGTCCCCTGCTTTGCCCGCCCACAGAGGCGCGAACGTTTTTCCCGCGACACGCCGTTGCTGGTCCAGTGCTCACGGTTTTCTCCTCGGCGCGGCTTAGGTTCTCTGTGCCTCTCCCGAACCGTGACTAAGATTCAGGGCCAGCGGTCTGCGAATCCGAACGTCACCCTGAATGGGCTCAACCCCGGCAGTATGAACGCCCTCGCGCTCCATGCCCGCCGCCTCGTTGTCCTGTCCTATCTGCGCTTACTCCGGCATCTGCCCATAATCGAAGGTAGTAAAGACAAAGGAGAAACAAGATGCCATCAAACTCCTCGGAGCAAACAACCCGCGGCATCCTTCTCATTGCTGCCTCGCGCGGCCTTGGCCTGGCAATGGCGGAAGAATTTCTGAAGAAGGGATGGAATGTGGTTGGAACAGTTCGGCCGGGATCTGGTCGAACAAAACTGCACGATCTCGCTGACCGTTTCAGGGAGCGCCCCATGGCCCTGCGGGCCACCAAAAGGGATGAAAACGCAACCCCGAAACAGAACCCCGACCGTGAGGGAGGGGCGTCTTCAGAGGAACGGCTGGAAATAGAAACGCTGGACATCTGCCAAGAGTCTCAGGTCAAAGCTTTACGGCAGCGCCTGTCGGGGCGGATCTTCGACATGCTTTTTGTGAACGCCGGCACGACCAATAACGAAACAGAAACAATCGGAAATGTGACAACCGACGAGTTCGTGCGCGTCATGGTCACAAACGCGCTCTGTCCGATGCGAGTTGTCGAGTCACTGCAAGAGCTTGTCACCGCAAACGGCCTGATCGGTCTAATGTCATCCGGGCAAGGCAGCGTCGCTAACAACGTTAACGGCATGCGTGAGGTTTATCGCGGTAGCAAAGCGGCCTTGAATCAGTTCATGCGCAGCTACGCCGCCCGCAACTCCGGCACGCGGGCAATGGTTCTCATGGCTCCTGGCTGGGTCCGTACGGATTTGGGCGGCCCGGACGCACGCCTGAGCATTGAAGAAAGCGTTCCAAACCTGGTGAATGTTCTGCTCAAAAAACAGGGCAATGCCGGTCTCGAGTACCTGGATTATCTGGGCCGCACTGTCCCCTGGTAGTTCACAAAAGAGAAGGATAGGACAATGCGAATATTTCTTACAGGTGCCACCGGGTTTATAGGCTCGGCGCTCGTCCCGGAATTGATCGGCGCTGGTCATCACGTGGTCGGGCTCAGCCGTTCGGCCGCGGGCGCCCAGGCGCTCGCTCGTGCCGGGGCGGAGGTCTTCCGCGGCGACGTGAACGACCTGGACCGCCTGCGCACCGCCGCGGAGGCAGCTGACGGCGTCATCCACACGGCCTTCAACCACGACTTCTCCAACTTAAAGCAGCACAGCGAGCACGACCGCAAGGTCATCGAGACGCTAGGCGAGGTGCTGGCTGGCTCGGACCGGCCGCTCGTCATCACCTCCGGCACCGGCCTCGCCCGGTCCAAGGCTGGTGGCCCCGCGCTGGAGACAGACGATCACATCAGCTCGGAGGAGTTCCCCCGTGCAGCCTCCGAGGAAGCGGCCGACGTCCTCATCGCCAGGGGCGGCCGCGTCATGGTGATGCGGCTGCCGCAGGTGCACGACACGCGCAGGTTCGGCCGGGTCACACAACATATCGAGTTGGCGCGGCAACAGGGCCGGGTGGCGTATGTAGGCGCGGGCCAAAACCGCTTGCCTGCCGTACACGTCTCCGACGCCGTCCGGCTTTTCCGGCTGGCGCTCGAAAAGGGCCACGCAGGCGCGCGCTACCACGCGGTCGGCGAGGAAGGCGTCGCCCTGCGCGACATCGCTGAAGTGATCGGTGCGCGCTTGAACATGCCGGTTGAGTCGATCACACCGGAGGAGGCGCAAAAGTACTTCGGCTGGTTGGCGAACCTCGCCACCATCGATCTCGCGGCCTCCGGCGCGCTGACGCGCCAACAGCTGGGCTGGAACCCCACCGGGCCGGACCTGCTGAGCGATCTGCGCAACATGGATTCCAGCGTGGCCTAACGTCAAACGCCTCAGCAGTGTTATGGCTGAAGGTTGCCGCCGTAATGCGCGGCCACGATGTTGCGTTGAACCGCTGCCATCGCCTGGGCGTTGGGCATTCCCCTGGTCATCACGCCCTCAAAGAAATCGCCCTTGGCCCAATTGCTGTTATCGCCGCCGATGCCGAGGATGATAGCTCCTTCCTGTCGCATCGGCTGATAGCCATTGCGCAGAGGGATGATGCCGGTCGTGGTGAGGGCTCCCGACTGAGCATTGCCCTGGTAGATGGCGAAGCCGTGCTGCCCGTCGCTGGCGCCCATGTCCGTTACGAAAGTGGTGCCGGGGGGAACCTTGAGGTGGCCATAGATGCCATTCTCCATGTCGAGCCCTGCATCGGGGCTGCACGAGCTGCCGCGGCACATGATGTTTATAGCGTCCATGTGGCCGGCTTTGTTGTCGAGGTTGTTCGTCTCGGCGTTGCCGAAATCGAAGCAGCACCTTTTATTAAGGTTAAGCGCGGAGGTGACCATGTAGACGCCTTCGGGCTGCCCGTTGACCGCTGTGCCTTTAGGCACGTCATTGCGATAGCCCATGCCAGGCGAGATGGCGATGCCGTAGATCTTGTGTCCGCCGGCGGTTGCGGGCAGAGCGTTGGCCACCGCGGGGACGTCGTAGCCATCGGCGCCCGGCCCGTGTGCCGCGCCACCGGGAGGCGCGGGCCTCAGGTCATTGTGATTGGGTGACTGGTCGTAGAGCTTGCTGATGGTGCAGGAAGTGTTGGCGCAGAATTTGTCCTGCGCTACGGCGTTGGCATAGCCGTCATGCAGCAGGCCGATGTCGGTTTGAGTCTTGTCGGACTGCCGCGTGACCTGGTAGAGCGGGCCGGTATATGCGCGGTACAACGCGCGCGTGGTGCTGAAAGCAGCGACGCAGGGAGTCGCGGATGCGTAAAGGTCGCACGATCGAGGTGAGACCGTTTGTCCGGAAGCGGCGCCGGCCGGCGTCATCGCGACGGCAAAAAGAATAGCTACCGGCGACAGGGATTTGGATAGTGATCTGAGTTGCATGGGATGTTCGTCATTCCTCTGCTTATTGATTTTGCCTTTCCGTGTTGGCGATTCGTCTGACTGTCGCCAGCCAGGCTGGCGCGCCATGGTCGTGGTATCTCGTCTCAATGCGGGACGGTTCGATGCCGACGACATTCCATCCGTTCCCGGCGCTCAATGCCGCTCTCAACTCGTCCTGACTGATAGAATGCGGGCCGGTATCGGGACCATAATCGCTGAAGCACAACACATACAAAGTTCCATGGTCTTCGGTTACCGACGCCAGACTCGCCGCATAGCGTGATCGCTCGCCCGCGTTGCAGGTGTGGAACAGCCCGCAGTCCAGCACCGTCTGAAACCTGCGCCGTAAACGCTCCAGATGGAACGCGTCAGCCGTGGCGAATTCAGCCTCCACCCCACGCTCTCGCGCTTTCTCTCGGGCCAGCGCCAGTGCCGTCTCGGCCACGTCCACACCTAGCACCGAAAATCCCAGCGAGGCGATGTGAAGAGCATTCTCACCGCTCCCGCAGCCCGCATCGAGCACTGCTCCGGCCAATCCGCCTTCGGATGCCAGACGTACCATCGCCGGCTGCGGCCGGCCGATATCCCACGGTGGGGGGCCGTCATGGTAAGACGCATCCCAGGGCACTCCAGTCATCTGTTCGTGACTGGTCGGCTGCCGACCACCGAACGGATCGTCAGGCATCTTCATCCCCTCCCTTCGATTTATTTTGCCACCACACCCTCCTCTCGACGCGGCTCATACGCCGTGTGCCAAGTAATGGTCGGGCATGTTAGAAAGTGGTCGTAAGGACGAAGCGCCGAATTCTGAAATGCAAACCCAGTTCCGGAAGGCTCTTATACCGGCCGACATCCGAAAGCTGTTGACCTTCGATCACAAAGTTTTCTCCCGAGCGGACTGGTTCGATCGCAAGGCTTGGGAAACGTACGAATCCTGGTGGATGATCATCGATAACACAAAAGTCGGCTGTTGTGCCTTCGCACGCCACGCCGATTTCAAGGAAGATCTCCGCGACGATGGCGAAAACCCGGCGCTCCGCGGCTCGCTCTACATCGCCTCAACGGGCATTCTGCCAAACTTCAGACGCCGCGGCCTCGGCAGCCTGCTGAAGTGCTGGCAGATCTCTTACGCGCGCCACCACCATTTCAAGCGCATCGTCACAAACACTCGGCAAAGCAATGTATCAATGATCGCTCTAAATAAACGCTTCGGCTTCAAAATAATCCGGACCACATCCGGCTATTACGAAGACCCGCCGGAGCCCACTGTCGTGATGGAGCTTTTGTCTTAGACCCAATACTGTTCGCTTAAAGATCCTGATTCGCTTGGAGCAGTCGATTCTGAGGGTGCGCAGCGACTGGCGTGGCCGCAGTGGGTAGTTGCTCATTTTTCGCTTTACCCCGCGAGGGTTGAGGCGATTGCGACTGGAGCTAACCCGCTCTTGCAGGATCTCCTGGAGCACGGCTTCATGAAAGGCTTTTTTCAGCCGAGGGGGGAATAGCGACGAAGCGAGGCATGCGCCGTTGGACGACGCGCACGGAATGAACGAAGGAGAGCCGGTCCGGGTCCTCATCGGCTTCGAGCGCAGCTTCATGCATCAATCCTCGAATGGCAAAGTGCGCCATCAGCAAGCCGTAGAACTCTTGTTTGACGAGTTCGGGCGTTTTGCTGCGTAACACAATCTGGGCGCCCCGCAAATGGGTTTTCAACTCATCCAGCGCAGTTTCTATTTCCCAGCGCTCGTGGTACAGTGCCGCCAGTTCTTGGGCGGGAGCCTGTTTAGGATCCAGAATGGTGGTGATCAGGCGATACACTAGCTCGGCATCCGGTACGTCTTTCAGGTAATAATCGATCACTCGCACGACAATCGCCTTACGCCGATTCCGGCGATCGGAAATACAAAGGTAAAGGCGGCTCAGATACGACCCGTCCGGCAAGCGCCGATCGATCTCCAAGCGGGCATTCTGGCGAGTACGCCACAGCAAATCGGCTCCGGTCTTGGCCGCCGTTTGCCACAGTCGGTAGCCCGGGAAGAAACGGTCGGCCAGACACAGCATGCCCTTTTGCAAAGCCGGTATTACCTGCCGAGCCAGCGTGATCTCATCGGTGGCATACGGCGCCATCCGCGCGGCCCACAGCACGTGTGTTCCGTTCTCCAGCAGCCCCACAAAGCGGATCTTGGGAAACGCGCTAGAGCCCCGGCTGGCGCCTGGCCTCCCGTACGCCTCTTCATTCTCGGCGCTATCGGCCACATCCAGCGTGCTGCCGTCTAGGCTGACCAGCCGCCAGTCGCGATACCAAGCACCCTTCGTCCGGCGCTCGGCAATCGGAACAACCACCGCTTCATACAACTGCTTCACCGGCTCCACGCCCAAACGACTGCGCGCTTGCGAGATGCCCGACTTGCCCGCCACCCTCAGCCCCGCCGACGGGTCCAGCAGCCACTGCACTCCTTCTAACAAACAGCGCAGCACCTCGCGATACGAGGACCGCATGTACAAGGCCAAAGCGATCACGTAGTACACCACCACGTGCGCCGGTAAATCGCGTTCTCGTACGCTTGCGCGGCCAGTCTTCTCCAACACGCCGCGCACCCTCTCCAATGGGAAAAACTTAGCGATCACTCCCAGGCTGATGTAGTCGGTGATACGACTCCCAGCCGGCAACGTGGCGATTGTTCGGGCCATTCCGCAGTCTCCTGTCTTAAAAACAGAATATCGCAGAAATGTTCTTTAAGTGAACAGTATTGTGGTTAGCCCTGACCGATTTCAGACCCGCACAGAATCGCACAACGTAAGTCGGGCGCAATCAGAACCCCGCCGGGGACATGCCGGGTACCGTCCGATCACGCGCAACGTCCGACCCGCAGGCGTGTCCCCTCACCACCACACCCTGCAACAAAACCGCCCACGTGTAAAATTCGGATTAGCAGTCGTGATGGAGATGCTCTGTCCTGATACTGATCAACGGAACTCAAACGATCAATGGTGATGCTAGCTACGAACATGCATTCATCATCCACCTGAAATCGTGTAATCGTGTAGATGGATCAATATGGCCTGGGAGATAGAGATGCGCGAGCCCACCAGTGAGGAATGACGAGACTCTGCCTCAAGGCGGAACGATCAGTCCCCAATCCCCAATCGGCCCGTACAGGTTGGTTCAGTTGCTCGGAGCAGGCGGAATGGGTGAAGTTTGGCGGGCCGAGCAAGTCCATCCGCTCCAGCGCACTGTTGCTCTCAAGCTAATCAAGATCGGCATGGACACGCGGGCCTTGGTCGCTCGCTTCGAATCGGAGCGGCAGGCGCTAGCGCTGATGGACCATCCCAATATTGCAAAGGTCTTCGAAGCCGGTGCGAATGAAGCGGGGCGCCCTTACTTTGTCATGGAGTACGTGCCGGGGCTGCCGATCACGAGGTATTGTGATAAGCATCGGCTGAACATCAAGGATCGGATCTCATTGTTCGTTCAGGTGTGCGAAGGCGTGCAGCATGCTCATCAAAAGGGAATCATTCACCGCGACCTAAAGCCCTCTAACGTTCTAGTTTCAGAAGTAAATGACAAGGGTGTGCCGAAAGTGATCGACTTCGGTTTAGCGAAAGCCATGGGACAGCGCTTGACTGAGATCACGATGTTCACGGAACTCGGTGACATGCTCGGCACTCCCGCTTACATGAGTCCGGAGCAAGCGTCTCGCAACGAACCGAGCATTGATACGCGGAGTGACGTTTACTCTCTGGGCGTGATGCTTTACGAACTGCTGGTCGGCTCCCTGCCTTTCGATTGGGAGACCCAAGGCTCCGGCACGGCTTCGATACTCGAAACACTGACCGAGCGAGAGCCGCCGCGACCCAGCACCCGATTCAAATCGATGGGACCGTCTTCGCAACAAGCAGCAGTTAATCGCCGCGAAGACGCGCAGTCTCTTTACCGTCATGTACGCGGCGAGCTGGATTGGATCACCATCAAAGCTCTGGAAAGGGAGCGCAGCCGAAGATATGCTTCCTGTTCTGAACTTGCCGCAGATCTCCGCAGGTACCTGGAGGATCAGCCGGTCCTTGCCGGTCCCCCAACTACCCGCTATCGCCTGAGCAAATTCGTACGTCGTCACCGTTTTGGGGTCGGTGTGGCGGCGACAGGAATTGCGTTGCTCCTAGCGTTCGCCATCACGATGCTGATCCAGGCGCGCCGGATCGTCCTCGAGAGAGATCGGGCCAATCGAGAGGCGGAAACGTCCCAGCGTGTTTCGCAATTCATGACGGATATGTTCAAGGTCTCGGACCCGGGCCAAGCTCGCGGAAACAGCATTACCGCCCGCGAGATTCTCGATAAAGCTTCGCGCGAAATCGAAACGGGGCTGGCCGGGAAACCGGACGTCCAGGCTCAAATGATGTACGTCATGGGCGGTGTTTATGAAAACCTTGGTCTGTATTCGGAAGAGAAAGGACTCCTGTCTCGCTCGCTCGACATCCGCCGCCACCTCCTTGGACCAGACGATCCGGAAACACTACGATCGGCAGTGCGCTTGTCATCGGCTCTTCGTCATCAGGGCCGGTATGCGGAAGCGGAGACACTACAACGCGATACGTTGCGAACACTCCAGCGCGTTAGCGGCCCCTCTAGCCCCGACGCGCTGCTTTGCATGAGCAATCTATCAATTGTTCTCTATAACGAGGGGCGGACCAAGGAAGCTGAGCAGTTGGGAAGGCAGACGTTGGATGCGGAACTCCGCGTTCTGGGGCCGGAAAATCCCGCAACGCTCTGGACGATGATCACCTTGGCTAGTGCTTACTTCGACCAGGGCCGTTTGCAGGATGCGGAGAAGTTGTATCACCAAGTACTCGACGTTCGGCGGCGCATTCTCGGGCCAGACCACCCCGACACGCTCGCCGCAATGGATGGCTACGCAACTACTCTCGCCGCGGAAAATAGGCGGGACGAGTCTGAAAAGTTGCTGCGCCAGGCGCTTGCATCGCGCAAGTCCGTTCTCGGGCCAGAGCATCGGGACACCTTGATGTCAATGAACAACCTGGCGAATTTATTTTTTATGCAGGGCCGGTATGGAGAGGCCGATAAGTTGGAGCGTCAAACTCTGGAGATTCAGAAAAGAGTGCTCGGGCTAAATCATCCAGATACCGCTATGTCAACCTACAATCTCGGCGGCATTGCGCTCAAAAACATGAACCCGGACCAAGCTCTCCAGCTTCTGCGAAGCGCGGTCGATCATGGCTTGGCCCCGAACATCGCTCTTCAGATGGCAAGTGATCCTGACCTCGTGGCGCTACATGGCAACCCGCGATTCACAGCATTGATCAATCACACGAAAGAAGTTGCTGCGGCTGCGCGTAAGCCTAACTAAGCTCGATTCGATCCTGTTGCCGATTGGAACGAGAAACGCCAGTGCGGAACGCATGCGGCCGGTCCAGTTAACGCGTGTCTCTGACGGATATCCTTTCCGCCGCTTGCTACTCGCCGTGAAAGGACTGGTTAGTATGGATGTTGTTTGACATAGAATCCTCCAGTCGGTCAGCGCATTCTAGCTTCCGCTCGAGAGATCACGCTCGCTTCAAACGTTCAGGGACTTCAGGTAAGGCACGCTCAGCGGCATCAGCGCCGGATCCTCTTCCAGCTCGACGAAGTAGTTCTTCACGCCGCCTGTTTTTGCGGCTGTAAAGACGGCCTTCCAATCCACCACTCCCTTACCCAACGCAACCTGGCGGAAGCCAGACTTCGTGGAAGCGTCCTTCACCCAGTCCTGGCAGTGCATGGAGCGGTAGCGGCCCGCGTACTTATGGAAGTAGATCACTGGGTCGTAGCCCTCCTGCAACGCAGAAACCTGAAACTGCAGCTTGGTGGTGGCCGGATTGAGCTCGGCGATCATCATGTCGTACACCGGTTTGCCGTCGATGTATTTGGAGACGAAGCCTTCATTGTGCAGCAATGCGACGATGCCCGCGGCGTGCGCCTTTTCGGCGAAGGCGTTGAACGGCTCGACGTAACGCTTCACGTCGTCGACTGTCTGCGTGCCATCCGAATTAAACGGTCCAAGCGCCGCGATTGCCATCTGCGTCATCCCAAACTCCTTCGCATAGGCGATGCTCTCGTCCGCCTTTTGAAAGAGTTCGTTCGGCGCCCAGTGCGCGGAAATGCAGCCCAGTCCCCAGTCGTTCAGCATGCCCCGCAACTCCTGCGGCTTGTATTTCTGGAGGCTTGAAAAATCGGCGTAGCCGTAGGGCGAGCACAGCTCAATCTGAGTGAACCCTGCTGCACGCAATCCCTTCATGGTGCCGGCGAAGTCCGTACCGATCGACTTGCGCACAGGATAGGTCTGGCAGCCGATCGGCAGACCAAGCGGATCCGCGGAGACATATCGGCTGCCGCTGAGGAGAGCCGAAGCAGCCGCCCCTCCCATGAGAAACATTCTGCGATTGATCGTGTGCATGATCCCTCGTTATAGCACCTGTAGGAAGACTGACTCCAGCCGCTGCGGGTGAGCGAGCAGTACAACACCGCCACTCAAGCCCAAGAACTAAAATTCTCCTGGACGATGTCGAATTCCAGCCTCGCCGTTCGTCTTGATATTGAAGCCGGGCAACTAGCCCGGCTGACGCAGCGGCACAAGTCTTTAGAGGAGATTCAGCATGCGCCAACTCAAAATCATGGAACATATTTCGCTCGACGGCGTGATCCAGGTTTCCGCCGGCCCCGGCGACGCCGACTTCCCATACGGCGATTAGACCGCGCCGTATCGCACTCCTGCCGGCTTAGAGATCGTCCTTGCGATGTATGGCGAGACCTTCGATCTGCTGCTTGGCCGCCGAACCTACGATCTTTGGTCGGCTTTCTGGCCGAAGGCACCGAAGAGTCCGATGGCCGACCGCCTCAATGCGGCAACGAAGTATGTCTCGACCCACCGGCCGGAGAGCCTGGAATGGGGTCCGTTCGAGGGCCTCGGACCGGACCTCGTCGATAGCGTTCGCGGCCTCAAGGCGAAGGACGGTGCGGACCTGATCCTCTCGGGCAGCTCGACGCTGACTTCGGTGCTGCTCGAGCATGGGCTGGCGGATGAGCTGGTTCTGCTGGTCAATCCTGTCCTGCTGGGTAAAGGGAAGCGCCTTTTCGCGGAGGGAACTCCGCCGCGGGCATTTGCGCTGGATAGCACGCAAGCTTTGCCGTCGGGCATCGTCGTCAACACCTACAAGGCCGCTGGGCCTTTGCAGAACCTGAGATGAGGAGCGTCTCAGACGTTCTCATCTTCCCGTTCATCTCTACTACGCTATGACCGACGACGACTCGAACACGGCGTAGAATTGAATGCATGGAGAACTGGCGAGCACGGGTGAGCGTCGACCCGGCAGTGTGCCACGGGAAAGCATGCTTCCGTGGGACGAGAATCATGGTTTCCGTGATCCTCGACAACATTGCGGCCGGCGTTCACGACGATCAACTTCTGGCCAGTTATCCTTCACTTCAGCCCGAAGATATTAGTGCCGCACTTGGGTACGCCGCTGAATTGGCGAGGGAGGGAACCATCGACCTCCCGCTTGAGCTTAGCGCTTGAAATTTAAGGTCGACGAAAACCTCCCCATCGAAGCTGCCACAACGCTGCAAAAGGCCGGTTTTGACGCCGACACGGTTTTCGAGGAGGCTTTGTCGGGCGCTACAGACGAGCTTCTCGCGCATAATGCGCAGCACGAAGGCCGTGTGCTTGTCACGCTGGACCTGGATTTTGCGAATATTCAAGCATATCCGCCAGATCGACGTGCCGGCATCGTCGTACTACATTCGAACAGACAGGACAAAGCGACTGTAGTGTCTCTCCTGCGCCGGATCACGCCAGTCCTGCAGGAACGAAGTCCCGTGGGCGAGTTGTGGATCGTGCAGCGCGATCGCATCCGTTTTCGGAAGAGCGGCTGATTTCAACCACACGGCATCGAAACGCCTTGCGGTCCGCAGCCGGGAATCACCGCAAAATGCTGTCATAGTCCGAGTGAGTACCAATCCAAAACCAAAGCACGCCGTCAGGTACTTCGACAGCTAGCGCGCGATGTCGTAGCCCAATACGTGCCGACCAGAAGCGGCCGGCCTTTTTGAAGTGGAGCGATGGATGGTAAGGATCGCCCTTCAGAAGCTCGAAAGCTTTGTCCGCCAACCGTCGGACCTCAACTGGTAAAACCCGGTATTTGGTCCAGAACTCAGGAGCCGCATAATGCTTCACAACTCAGTCGAACGATCGTTCTCATGGTCTCTTAGTGAACGGGCGGCTAGCGCGGTCAGTTTGCCATTCTCCGCATCGGCTTCAATCTGCCTGTCCCAAACCTCGGCGTCGTATTGCGCGAACCACTCTCGAAGCGCTCGGAGCTCATCCTCCTCCAGCTTCTTGATTTGTCCCTCGATTTGCTCGACGCGGCTCATACTGCCTCTCGATTCAGATTACATCTTTCCTAACATTCCTACTGCCTAAGCGTGCGAGTACGGGTAAGCGTGGACCCGGCAATGTGTCACGGGAAAGCATGCTTCCGTGGGACGAGAATCATGGTTTCCCCTGATCCTCGACAACAGTGCGGCCGGCGTTCACGACGATGAACTTCTGGCCAGCTATCCTTCACTTAAGCCAGAAGATATTAGTGCCGCACTTGGGTACGCCGCTGAATTGGCGAGGGAGAGAACCATCGACCTCCCGCTTGAGCGTAGCGCTTGAAATGGAAGCTCGACGAAAACCTTCGAAGCTGCCACAACGTTGCAAAAGGCCGGTTTTGACGACGACACGGTTTTCGAGGAGGCTTTGTCGGGCGTTACAGACGAGCTTCTCGCGCATAATGCGCAGCACAAAGGCCGGGTGTTTGTCACGCTGGACCTGGATTTTGCGAATATTCAAGCATATCCGCCAGATCGATATGCCGGCATCATCGTACTACGTTCGAACAGACAGGACAAAGCGACTGTGGTGTCTCTCCTGCGCCGGATCACACCAGTCGTGCGGCAACGAAGTCCCGCGGGCGAGTTGTGGATCGTGCAGCGTGATCGCATCCGTTTTCGGAAGAGCGGATGATTTCAAGCACACGGCGGCAAGGTATCGGAGATCCGGGAGGGCTCGTCGCCGCTCTCATCACTCTTCCCTGCCAAGAACGAAAACGGCCTTTACCGAAGAAATTCCAACGGGGAACGTGGGAATCCCGCGCAAGCGTCCGGCGCAAAGCCGGCATCTCGGCCCTACCACGCAATTTCTGGCGATGTTATCCTCGCGTCATGACCGATCGAATTACGATCGAGGCCGGAAAACGCTCTGGCCAGCCGTGTCTTCGCGGTCTGCGTATCACTGTGTGGGACGTATTGAGTTGGCTCGCCGCGGGCATGACCGAGCAGGAAATTCTGGACGACTATCCTGAGCTGGAAGCCGCCGACTTTCGCGCTGTCTATGAGTTCGCTGCCCGTTTGGGCAGGCGCGTCGCTCTGTGAAGTTGCTGTTTGACGAAAATCTATCGCGCAAACTCGTTCCGCGTCTGAGTGAACTCTATCTTCGCTCCGCGCACGTCGTCGATTTCGATCTCCTGCAACAACCGGATCGCGACATCTGGAAATTCGCTCAACGAGAACGGTTCATCATTGTGACTACCGATGCCGACTTCTACGAACTTGCAGCGACACTGGGTCCACCTCCTAAAGTGATATGGCTCCGGCGTTGGCGACACCCGACTAGGGACGCCGAACACCTACTTCGACGTGAGGCTGTGCGAATAACCGAGTTTGCGGCAGATCCCGAGCTCGGCGTCCTCGTTCTCGATCGACTGAAATAAGCTATTTCTCTGGCTCCTCATTCAGCGAAGACTTGTCGTTCCTGATTCGGGCGGCAGCAGTGCGGAGCGCCGTCCGCCGCATGCTGTCGTTCGCCCCTCCGAAGAGGCGTCCGTAGCCGCGTCACCTGGCATACTCCGTCGACAACGCTGCCTGCTTGAGCACAAGCTGGGTTGCGTCCTCCGAGAGGTCTGGTGGGTAGCCGTACATCGCCAGCAGCCGGCGGACTTTCCGCCGCAGGTCTGCCCGCACGCTCTCCCGCTGCGTCCAGTCGAGCTTGGGCATCTTTTTGACCGTCTCCGCCAGTTCGCGGGCCATCAAACGCAGCTGATCGGACTTCATCACCTCTTTGGCCGACCCGTTCTCCGCCAGGGCGTCGTAAAACGCCGTCTCCTCCTCGCTGAGGCCAAGCTCCTCCCCGTGTCGCTTGGCCTCGCGGACCCATTTCGCCAACTCCAGAAGGTGCGCGATCATTTGGGCCGTGGAAATCTGCTTGTTCGTGTAGCCGAGCATCGCCTTTTCCAATGCCTCGCGGAACTTCTGGGCCTGCACGAGATTGGTGCGCTCGCTGATCTTGATCTGGTCGTTGAGCAGCTTCCGCAGCGTCTCGAGCGCGAGGTTCTTCTGCTCTAGCGCCGACACCCGCTCCAGAAATTCGTCGCTGAGGATGTCCAGCCGTGCCGCGTCAAGGCCGGCTGCGGCGAACAAATCGATTACCTCGCCCGCCTCCACCACGCCGCCGATGACCTGCCTTACGGCTGCGTCGATGTCGGACGATCTGGAATCGGGGCCGGCATCCGAGCCGCCCGAAGTCGGCCCCGCCTCGTCGGCGAGCCGCTTGCGAATCATCGCCGCCACGCGCTGGAAGAACGCCAGGTGCGGCGCAACCTCCCGCGTCTCGTCCCGCGGCACGGCCAGCGCGAACGCCGTTGCCAGCCCCTTGACCATTCCGCGGAACCGCTGCCAGCCAGTTTCCTCCCCGACGTTGTGCTTCACGTCCAGCACGTGGTCGATCGCGCCCAGATACACCCGCAGAACGTTCGCCGGCTCCGCTTCCAGCGCCGCCGCATAATCGCAGCCGTGGAAGAACGCCCGCAGTTGCTCGAACGCCGACCGCATCGCCGGGATCGCCTCGTCCTGCAGCTCCTTGACCGGTTTGTCCGTCTCCCCGGTTGCGTTCGCATACGTCGCCAGCGCATCGGCCAGCGGGTCGGCCAGTCCGATCAAATCGACGATCAGCCCGCCCGGTTTCTCGCCGTAGACGCGGTTCACGCGGGCGATCGCCTGCATCAGGTTGTGCCCGGCCAGCGGCTTGTCCAGGTACATCGTGTGCGCGCTGGGCACGTCGAAGCCCGTCAGCCACATGTCCACCACGATCGCCAGCCGGAAGTCGTCGGCCGGGTCCTTGAAGCGGTCGGCCAGCGCCTTCCGCTGCGCCTTGCTCCGCACGTGCCGCGCGATGTGCTTGGGATCATCCGCCCCTCCGGTCATAACCACTTTCATCGCGCCCTTCGCGTCGTCTTCCTCGTGCCACGCCGGGCGGAGCTTGCGGATTTCGTCGTATAGCCGGGCGGCGATGTCGCGGCTCATCGTCACGATCATCGCCTTGCCTTCCATCGCGGCGCGGCGCTCTTCCCAATGCTCAACGACGAACTTCGCCACCCGCTCCAGCCGCTCGGGGGCGCCGTACAGCTCTTCGAGCGGAATGCGAATGTTCTCCGGAGTCTCGCGCCCGTTCTCGTCGCGGGTCGCATACTCCGCGATCTTCTCCGCAATCTGGGCCTCCGCCGCCTTTGCGCCGGCCTCGTCAATCGTCAGCTTCACGATCCGCGGCTCGTAGTAGATCGGCACCGTCGCGCCGTCAGCTACCGCCTGGCGGATGTCGTAGACGTCGGCGTAGTCGCCGAAGACGTGCCGCGTCACCCGGTCGCCCGCCGTCAGTGGCGTGCCGGTGAACCCGACGAACGTCGCGTTCGGCAGCGCCTCGCGCATCCAGCGCGCGCCGCCATCGACGAAGCCGTACTGGCTGCGGTGCGCCTCGTCCGCCATCACAACGACGTTCGCCCGCTCGCTGATTGTGCCGTGCGCCTCAGTGAACTTGTGGATGGTCGTGAACACCACGCCGCCGCTCGCCCGGTCGAGCAACTGCCGCAAGTGCTCGCGGCTGTCCGCCTGCACCGGGTCCTGCCGCAGCAGCGCCCGGCCCATCGCGAACGTGTCGAAGAGCTGGTCGTCCAGGTCGTTGCGATCGGTGACGATCACCACGGTCGGGTTCGCCATCTCCGCTGCCCGCACCAGCGTGCCCGCCAGCATCAGCATCGTCAGGCTCTTGCCGCTGCCCTGCGTGTGCCAGACCACGCCACCCGGTCTCCCGTTGTACTCGATGCCTGACTTTGTTTTCTGCACCAACGCTTCCGTAGTGAGCGCCTGCGCAGCGATGACCTTTTCCCGCGCCTGGCACACCGCCCGGAACTGGTGATACCCCGCCACCTTCTTGACGATATTCCCCCGCTCGTCCTCTTCGAACGCCACGCACGACCGCAGGTAGTCCAGCAGCGCCGCGGGGTTCAGCAGCTCGCGGATCAGCGCCTCCAGCGTTGGCTCACCGCCCGCCGCCGGACGCCACGGCATGAACCGCTGCCGCCCGCTGGTGATGCTCCCCACCCGCGTCAGCAGCCCGTCGCTGGCGACCAGCAGCAGGTTCGGCACGAACAAGTCCGGCGCGATCGTCTTGTACCGCCCGAGTTGGTCGATCGCGACATTGAGATCTGCCGCGGTGTTGGCCGGGTCCTTCAGCTCGATCACGACGAGCGGCAGGCCGTTGACGTACAGCACCAGGTCTGGCCGAATCGTCTTACCGTTTGCCCCAGCAATCGTGAGCTGCCGGACGACAAGGAAGTCGTTATTGGCAGGGTTGTCGAAGTCGATCAGCCGGGCACGGCCGCCGCGGGTTTCGCCGGTCTCGGTGTCCTTATACTCGACCGCCAAGCCGTTGGTGAGCAGGTCGTGGAACCAGCGATTGTTCTGGATCAGCGACGGATGCGGCGGCCGGCTTAAGACGCGTGCGACGTGCTCGCGTGCGTCGTGTGAAAGCTGGGGATTGAGCCGCTGAACTGCCGCGCTTAGTCGTTTCTGCTGCCAGGTTGCCGTGACATCCGCACGTTCTGCGGCCTCGTCAAGTTGCTGTCCACGGCGGGTCGGGACGCCAAGGGACTTTAGCAAGCCCACGACAGCGTCTTCGATCAACTCTTCCGTCAGCGCTCGTTGTGTCACTTGAGGGGTAACCGGCGCACACGAATGGTGGCCCGGTTCGCCGATACCGCCGCTCCGCCTTCGAGCGCGGCTTCGCAGTGGCCGTAAATGAGTTGGATCAGATCAGCTTGCTCAGGCGCATTGATCATTTGATCACGGAGCAAGATCACGGAAGGATTTCCGCGACCCGCCATCGCAAGGTGGGCGTGGAAGTCGTGGTCCAGCGTAACGCAGATTCGTTGCTCGCTTGCAGCGCGAACCAGGATTGCGGCATCGTCAGCCCGGTCCATTCCAATCTCGGAAACATGGATCGCGTCGAACTCTCGTTCGCGAAGAATGGCCGCGGCTAGCGGCGCAAGTCCCTGGTCCAGTAAAAGCCTTCTCACGCGACGCGGTGGATGCTGAGTATGTCGTCATCCACTGCCGCCGCCGCATATTGTAACGCCTGCCGCAGATCTTCAGGTTCAAGAAACGGATACTCCGAAAAGAGAGCCTCGCGATCGGGATACGTTGCGATCAGTTCCAAAACTCGCCGGACGGTGATCCGCATCTCGCGGATGCACGGCTTGCCGCCACACTTGCCGGGCTCAACGGTAATCCGATCCAATGGCGTTTCCATACGGTTCAGTTTAGACGAAATGCCGAAGCGAGGTCTGGCGCGTTTACGCCTTAGGATCACCCTCAGATCGGCGCACCCGCACCCGCCCGCTCAGCAGCCGCGGCAAGAGGTAGTCGCGGAGGGCGGCAAGCTTGGATGATTCGACCTCCGCAGCCGCCCGAGCATTGAAAAGCGTTGAGGCAAAACCTTCGAAGGCGTCAACGACCGGCCGCTGCGGTAAAATTAAAGAGATCGCCTTAACGCTTGTCGTGGGCCTTGAGATTGCGGGAACTCCGGTTTGACTCCTGTTGGCTAAGAGTTCGTGCTGGCCCGCTGACGATGTGAGAAAGAGATACAGGAAGTGTGACTGCAGCATCGCGGCGTTCGGGCGAATAAGCATTTGGCTTTGCGACACCACATACCGCTTGTAACGCGACTTGCTAGGAATTAAGCCAATCTGCCCGAGCGTGCCGCGATGAGTGATTACGATGTCACCGGGGAAAGCGTTAGCGTTGGCGAGCTGATCAGCCTTTGCTTCCGTCAGGAAGACAAATTCGCGATCCACAAAACCGTCCGTGAGATTCCCGCCTCGGACGACCGGAACGCCGTCCGACACGAAGTTGTCCGTTTTGATGTCCGAACCGAAAGGACCCATAGCGACTCGCCGCGCCACTGTACCGATGTTGCTGACTTCCCACCGCTGCGGCACCGGGCCGACGGGGGAGTCGGTCAGGCGGTCGGGGAGGGTGGCGAAAACGGCGGGGGGCATGCCGGGGAAGCTGGCGGCGCCGGCGGCCTTGGCCTTGACGGGCTCGAAGTCCACGAACCACGCCTGGAATGTCGCCCGCGCCAGCCTCTCCAACACCCGACCCGTCCGCCGGTTCTGCTCGATCTTGTCGTCCAGCGCGCCGAGCACGGCGGCGATGGCCTCCTGTTCCGCCGGTGGTGGTAGCAGAAAAGGCACCGCCTCCATGATCGAGGTGTTTAGGTTCGGCATCGTCGCACCGACCGCATGGCGACCGATCCACTCCCGCACTTCCGGATGTCCGAGGTAGTAGGCTGCGAATTCCGGCGAAACGACACCATCACCCAACCGCACCTTTAAGCAACCGGTCCCGCAGAACCACCCATCCTCCTCTCGCACCAACGCTCGTCGCTCAATATCGCCGCGACGGCTGTAGATGATGTCGCCCTTGCGCACGATGTGTCTGGACAGCCGCTGCGCATCCTCTGCCGAAATACATGCGATGCCGTCGCGAATCAGCCGGTTGTCTCCGATGTTGACCGGCATAATTGATGGGACACCGACCGGCACATAGTCCGAAGCGTGCAACTGGCTTCCGAACGGCCCGGTCTGAATGCTACCGCCGGCGAGCGCGACGATCTTGCCGAGAGTGGTGCGAGTCCACGCTTCGGGAGCATCTTTGAACATCGAAAGCGTCAAACGGTGCCTCCGCCGATATCGATAGCACTCAGCCGCTGGCGGACCAACTGCGTAAGCCGCTCCCCCTCCGCCAACTGCTCCTCCAACTCCGCCACCAGCCGAGGGTACTTCTCGGCGAACGGTTCAGTATCGTCTTCCTGCTCTTCCGCTCCGACGTAGCGGCCGGGGGTGAGGACGTGGCCGTGCTTGGCGATCTCCTCGATCGGCGCGGGCTTGGCAAAGCCGGGGGTCGGCGCGAACGCCCACACGCCGTGCTCCTGTTCATTCCACCAATCCGGGGCGGGCTCGCCGCGCCAGCGGCGGTAGGCGTAGACGATCCGGCCGAGGTCGGACGCGGGTAGCGGGTCGCCCGTGCCGGGCACGCACTCGGCCTCCTCAATGCCGCTCAGCACACGCAGCACGCGGGTCTGCATCGTGCCAAGCTTACGGGCGTCGATGAAAAGCGTTTCGCCTTGGCGTCCACCCGGGCGGTTCGGCGTGCCACGGCGGATGTTCCGGCCGGTCTTGTCGCGCGTGAGGAACCAGAGGCAGACAGGTATGCCCGTGGTGAAGAAGAGCTGCGCGGGTAGGGCGACGATACAGTCGACTAGGTCGGCCTCGACAATCTTGCGGCGGATCTCGCCCTCGCCGCCGGTGTTGCTCGACAAGCTGCCGTTGGCCAGCACGAAGCCGGCCACGCCGCCGCCCCGGCCGTTAGGGTAGGCGAGGTGGTGGATGAAGTGCTGAATCCAGGCGTAGTTGGCGTTGCCGACGGGCGGGTCGCCGTAGGCCCAGCGCTTATCGCCGCGAAGGAGCTGGCCGGACCAGTCGCTGACGTTAAAGGGCGGGTTGGCGAGGACGAAGTCGGCCTTGAGGTCGGGATGCTGGTCGCGGAGGAACGTGTCAGCCGGCTGCTCGCCGAGCCTGGCCTCGATGCTGTGGATGGCGAGGTTCATGTGGGCAAGGCGCCAGGTCGTGGGGTTGCTCTCCTGCCCGAAGATGGAGACGTCGGTGCGCCGGCCGCCGTGGGCCTCGACAAACTTCTCCGACTGGACGAACATGCCTCCGCTGCCGCACGCAGGATCGTAGATGCGCCCCTGGTAGGGTTCCAACATCTCGACGAGCACGCGCACGACACTGCGCGGCGTGTAGAACTCGCCACCCAGCTTCCCCTCGGCGGCGGCGAACTTGCCGAGGAAGTACTCGTAGACTCGGCCGAGCGTGTCGCGAGCCGTGCCGCGGTTGCCTTTGAAGCCAATGCCGGCGATCAGGTCGATGAGACTCTTCATCTTCACCGGCTCGATGCCGCGGCGGGCGTAATCGCGGGGGAGCTTGCTCTTGAGGTTCGCGTTGTCCCGCTCGACGGCGAGGATCGCGTCGTCGATCAGCGTGGCGATGTCGGGGCGGGTAGCCTGATTCTGAAGGTTCGGCCACCGCGCTTCGGGCGGCACCCAGAAGACGCGCTCAGCCGTGTATTCGTCGCGGGATTCGAGCAGGCGGTTGAGCTGTTCGCCCTTGATGCCGTCGCGCGTCAGCTCGGCCTGCAGGTCGTCGCGACGGCTTTCGAAACTGTCGGAGATGTACTTGAGGAACAGTAGGCCCAGGACAACGTGCTTGTACTCCGCGGCGTCGACCTGCCCACGGAGGGTGTCGGCGGCCTTCCAGAGTCTGTCGGCGTAGTTCAGGTCGCCGGTCACTACGTCGTTATTCGCCATCAAAGCTCCGCTTTGTTGCCGTTCTTTGAAATCTCAGTGGAAGCCGTCGAGCAGTTTTTGGGGGCCGAACTCTTATTTAGGCTGGCCTGGGACAAAACCGACTCTGGTCGGCCCAAGACGAGGCTGAAACCAGCAGCGCGGCGCGGCAACAATTGTGTTTACCAATCGATTCTGTCACATCCCAAAACTTGCCTTCCTGTTGTACCCAGACTCTTCGGATTGTGGCGTTCAAAAGGCGAATCCCTCCAAGACAGGCCCTATATCTCCTTCTTATCCCTCGGCTCCGCCTCTTCGGCAGCGATGCTATCCCCCCAAACCCCAACCAAATCAACAACTTACCCCCACCCAACCCCTTCATCCCTCCAACCCCAAAACTCAGTCACAACCTACTTCCTCAATCCCCTCAACAACTTACCGAAAAACGCTTGTTTCGCCATGGTATTGTTTCTCCGCCAGCCTAATTCTTTATAGAAGATATAGAAGAACAAACATGTCGACCCAAGCCCAACTCACCGCCAACCGCGCCAATTCCCAACTCTCCACCGGCCCGAAATCCGAAGCCGGGCGCGCCGCCGTCGCCCAAAACAATCTCCGCCACGGTCTCGTCGGCGCGTTCATGATTCTCTCCTGGGAAAACGAAGCCGAATTCGCGCAACTCGTCGCCAGTTTCGAAGCCGAATACACCCCCGCCACCGAAACCGAGCGTCGTCTCGTCCTTGGCATGGCCCGCCACCAATGGCTCACCGAGCGCGCCGTCAACCTCCAGCACCTCACCTTCGACGAAAACGGTCTTTGCGCCGCCGGAGATCGCCTTGCGCTCTACCTGCGCTACCAGGCAAGCCATCAGCGCGCCTTCCACCGCTGCCTCAACGATCTCCTCAAAATCCGCGCCGCCAAAGCCAAAGCCGAAATTGGCTTTGAACGGCAAAAGCAACTCGCCGCCGCCGAAATTCGCAAAGATGAAATGCATCGCGTCCGCGTCTGCCAGATCAAAAGCCGCACCGCCCCCGGCGCATTCCTCGCAATGAACACCGCACAAACCGCATCTGCTCCCGCCGAACCCGCATCCACCCCCGCGATTGGCTTTGAACCGCAAAATCAACCCGACGCTGCTATGCGCCCCGGCTGGGAAGCTCGCATCGCCGCGCTTGAAGTCGAAGCGGAAGCCGATCTCCAACTCATGCGTAAACCCTTCGAGGGTTTTAAGCGCGATCTCCGCAAATCCGCCGCCTAACCGGCAACGCGACCCCCACCCTTCGTTACAATAAAGGCACGGAACCTAGACGCGAACTGCGACGCCGAATCTCGCGATGGCGTCCTTACCCCTGCGAGCGTTCAAATCCAAAATATTGACATGGCGCAATCGAAAGACCCCTCGTCGGGCATTAACAGCTGGCTGGAAGACGAGCTCTATCATCAGTACCAGTTCGATCGTAAAAGTGTGGACGAAGGGTGGAGTCACCTGTTCCAGGAAGCGGGGCAGAATGGGTCCGAAAAGAATGGTGCCAGAGACGTAGCGACGGCCGCCGTTACCGAAGAACCCGCCCAACCCACGCATCCTATAGAAGAGCCGCCCGCGCCCGTTCCGCCCGAGCGTGAACCTCCCCGGCGCGAACCTGCCGAACCGGAGCGTGCGCCCGAACGCGAGCCGTCGCAGCCCGAGCCGCCCCGCCGCGAACCTCCGCCCTCTTCTCCGCCCGAGCAAACTTCTTCCGCCGTCGCCACCGCCGCTCCCCAAGCCCCCGCCAAAACCGAAACCAAAGCCGTCGGCGCGGCGGTCGGTGCAAGCGACCAGCTGGTGCCCTTGCGCGGCGTGGCTGCTCGCATTGCCGAAAACATGGCCGCCAGCCTCTCCATTCCCGTCGCCACTTCCCAGCGCCAGTTGCCCGTGCGCGTCATCGAAGAGAATCGCGACATCATCAATAAGCGGCGCGCTCTCCAGGGTCGCGGCAAGCTCAGCTTCACCCATCTCATCGCCTGGGCCATCGTCAAGTCCGTGAAGTCCAATCCGGCCTTGAATCACGCTTTCGCCGAAAACGGTGGCGAGCCCTTTCGCGTCGTGCGCAGCCAGATCAATATCGGTCTTGCTGTCGATGTCGCTGGCAAAGATGGTTCCCGCTCTCTAAAAGTTCCCAACGTCAAAAACGCTGACGGCATGAACTTCGCCCAATTCGTCGCCGCCTATGACGATATCGTCGCGCGCGCTCGTACCAACAAGCTCCAGATCGCGGATTTCGAAGGCACCACCATTTCGCTCACCAATCCGGGCACGGTCGGCACACTTGGCTCCATCCCGCGCCTCATGCCCGGCCAGGGCGCCATCGTCGCTACCGGCGTCATCGATTATCCGGCCGAGTTCGCCGCCGCCAGTCATGAGACCAAAGCCATGCTCGGTCTCAGCAAAGTTCTCACCGTCACCTGCACTTACGATCACCGCATCATTCAAGGCGCGGAGTCCGGCACATTTCTCGCCACGCTCCAGCAGTTGCTGACCGGCGAAGACGGCTTTTACGAAAGCATTTTCCGGGATCTCAAAATTCCTTACATGCCGGTGCGCTGGCAGTCCGATCAGCAGATCGCGCCCGGCCGCTTCGGTGGCGCTGCCGTCAACACCGATGTCGCCAAGGAAGCCGCCGTCATTCAGCTCATCAATTCCTATCGCATCCGCGGCCATCTTCTAGCCAACATCAATCCGCTCGGCAACGATCCCGCCTATCACCCCGAACTCGATCCCGCCAGTTACGGCCTCTCCATCTGGGATCTCGATCGCCCCTTTCTGGCCGGTGCCGTCAAAGCTCCCAGCGGCGCTATCGCCTCCTACATGCAGCCCTATGAGTCGCTGCGCGAAATTCTCGACCGGCTGCGCGCTACCTACTGCGGCTCCATCGGCGTCGAGTACATGCACATCCAAAATCCTCAGCAGAAACAGTGGCTGCAGGACCGCATGGAAAGCACCACTAATAATTGGAAGCTCGATGACGCCGTGCGCCGCCGCATTTTGAGCCGCCTTGTGCAGGGCGAAGAGTTCGAGCATTTCCTGCAAACTCGTTTCGTCGGCCAGAAACGCTACGGGCTCGAGGGGCTCGAGAGCACCATCGTCGCTTTGGACGAAGTGCTCGATCGTGGCGCCAACGACGATGTGCACGAGGCCGTCATCGGCATGGCGCATCGCGGACGTTTGAACGTCCTCGCCAACGTGGTCGGCAAGTCCATGTCGCAGGTCTTCTCCGAATTCGAAGGCGAACCCGATCCGGATAGCGTGCAAGGCTCGGGCGACGTCAAATATCACCTCGGCGCAAGCGGCATCCATCGCTCCACGCAGGGCAAGGAGATCCTCGTTTCGGTCGCCTTCAATCCCAGTCATCTCGAAGCCGTCGATCCCGTCGTCGAAGGCCTTGTCCGGCCCAAGCAGGATCGCATCGGCGACGAAAAGCGCGAGCGCGTGCTGCCTATTCTCATTCATGGCGACGCCGCTCTTATCGGGCAGGGCGTGGTTGCCGAAGTTCTCCAGATGTCGCAGCTTGAGGGCTTCACCACCGGCGGCACCGTGCACGTCGTCACCAACAATCAAATCGGTTTCACCACCAATCCGCTCGATGGCCGCAGCAGTATTTATTGCACCGATGTCGCGCTCTCGGTTCAAGCCCCCATCTTCCACGTCAACGCCGACGATCCAGAAGCCTGTATTCGCGCCGCTCAGCTCGCCTACGATTTCCGCCAGCGCTTCAAGCTCGATGTCTTTATCGATCTGATCGGTTACCGCCGCCAGGGCCACAACGAAGCCGACGACCCGAGCTATACCCAGCCCGTGATGTATCGCAAAATCAAGAGCACGCCCAGCGTTTTCACGCAATACGCCGAGCGCCTGGTGCGCGAAAAATTTGTCGATGCCGAGCACGTCGAAAGCCTGCGCGCCCAAGTCCGCGCGCGCCTCAACCAGACCTACGACGAGTCGAAAAAGCATCGCGAAGAGTTCACCATCGAAGAGTTCGCCGAGGTTCCGGCCGAAGAGATCATGCAGCCCAGTCCTTCGACCGCCGCCGATTACAACACGCTCGTCAAAGTCATCGAGAAAACGACCAACCTGCCTGAAGATTTCAATCTCCATCCCAAGTTAAAGTCCTTGCTCGATCGGCGTCGTGAAGTGCTGCGCGGCGCGCCGATCGATTGGGGTTTTGCCGAAACGCTCGCCTTCGGCAGCTTGGTTCTCGAAGGCACCCCCGTTCGCCTGAGCGGCGAGGACGTCAGTCGCGGAACCTTCACTCAGCGCCATCTCGAATTCAGCGATTACGAAACCGGCGAAGGCTACTGCCCGCTCAAACATCTCGATCCGAAGCAGGCCAAGTTCGAAGCAGTAGACAGTCTACTCAGCGAGTATGCCGTCATGGGCTTCGAATTCGGCTATAGCGTCGCTGATCCGCTCACCCTTGTCATGTGGGAAGCGCAATTCGGCGATTTCGCCAACGGCGCTCAAATCATCATCGACCAGTTCGTCGTTTCCGCCGAAGCCAAGTGGAACCAGCCGAGCGGCCTCGTGCTTTTGCTTCCCCATGGCCTCGAAGGCCAGGGTCCCGAGCACTCCAGCGCCCGCATCGAACGCTTCCTGCAGCTCTGCGCCGAAAACAATATGCAGGTCTGCAACTGCACCAGCCCCGCCCAGTACTTCCATCTGCTGCGCCGCCAGATGCACTGCGGCGCGGACCGTCGCGGCCTGCGTAAGCCGCTCATCGTCTTTACGCCCAAGTCGCTTCTGCGCTACGCCAAAGCCGCATCACGCCTCGAAGAACTGACCAGCGGCGCTTTCCAGGAAGTGATTGGCGATCCGCAATACGTCGGCAGTCAGGTGCGCCGCATTCTGCTCTGCTCGGGCAAGGTCTATTACGATCTCGTCAACAAACGCGAAGAGCTCGGCCGCAGCGATGTCGCAATCATTCGCGTCGAGCAGCTTTACCCATTCCCGTTGCCGCGTCTCACCGACATCCTGCGCCGCTACCCCGACGTCGCCGAGCTGTTCTGGGTTCAGGAAGAGCCCGAGAATATGGGTGCCTGGTACTTCGTCGAAGAGCAGATGCAGTCGATCATCCATCCCGGTGGACATGGCCGGCAGTTGCGCTACATCGGCCGCCCCACCGCCGCCAGCCCCGCCACCGGAGCCCACAAAATCCACAGCGACCAGCAGAACGCCTTAGTAAGCGAAGCCTTCGCCGTCGCCCCCGCCGTAGTCCGCAAAGCCCGCCGCCTGGTCCGCAAGAAGCGCTAACGGCAGACCATGCGCGCATAGGTGGGGCAGACGATCGTTTTTTGTCGTCTGCCATAAAGGCCCAGCGGCCCGTGAAACTTCATGAAAAGCCGCCGGCGGTGGCGCGGGCACTCTTGCCTGCCGCGTCGGGACTCATCCCGACGCTTGGTTGGTTTTTTAAATCGGGGACAAACCAAAATCGGGGACAGGCTACGCAATCCCTAATTGATCTGCTCTAACCCGCCACAGCCCCCTCAATCCGATCGCAAGCCGCCGCCAGCCCGTCTTCCGTTAACAAACGCCCACGCAGCTCCGCGGCCTTCTCGCCATACTCAGATTCCCCAAGCAGCACCGCCAGTTCCCGAGCCGCGCTTTCCGCCGAATACCGCCTCCGATCCAACGTGCGGCTCACACCCAGCTTGCGAGCCCGCTCCGCATTGTCCGGTTGATCGTGAGCCCACGGCACCGTCAACATAGGTCGCCCTGCCAGCAGCGCCTGCGCCATCGTCCCGATGCCGCCCTGGTGAACCGTTACTGCCGCCCGCGGCATCACCGCCGAGTAAGGAGCATACTCAGCCAGGAAAATGGACGGTGGCACCTTGCGGCTGATTTGTTGCTGCGGCCCAACCAGCAACACTGCTCTCCGGCCCAGCTTCTCCGCCGCCCCGATGCTCTCTTCGAAAAAGCTGCCCGCCTGCATCACTGCCGAAGAGCCAAGCGTAAACAGAATCGGAGGCTCCCCGTTCGCCAGAAACTCCTCTAATCCAGTTCCCGTATCTTCGCCGAACGCCTCACCCAGCCGCTCGTAATAGACGAAGCCCGTTACAGTCGTCTTGCGCGGCCAGTCCGGCTGCGCCGATGCGAAGTGTTTCGAGAACAAGGCCAAGGTCCCGTCATGCGAGAACTGCCCCCGGAAAATCGGATTCTCCGTCGTCTTCAAGCCCACGTTCCGCCGTAGCCGGAGAATCGGCTTGATCCACGATTTGACCTGACGCCTCGCCACTTGGAACGCCAGCTTGAAGGGCCATTGTCCGAAACGATAGAAGTGCCGCAGCCATTGCGCCGGCCCCAGCACAGGAGGATCGTAGGCCGAAAAGAAGACCATCGGCTGCAATGCCACCGAGAGCCAGGGTGTCCGTGTCAGTTCCGCCACTACCGGCCCCGCGGAGGCCGTCGTATGCGTAACCAGCAGGTCCGCACGCTCGCTCGCCGCCATCAAGTCTTCGAAGCTGTCTTCGAGCGAAGGCAGAATGACCTCTTTCAACAAATACTCCGTGCCGCGCCGCCGGTCCCAGATCTTTCTCATCAGCTCCCGGTCGTCCAGCAGCGCGCCCAGATCCGGCCGCACCGGCGCAAAACCAACCCCTTCGGCTTCGATCTTGCTTCGATATATCTCCGAGGTCGCGATCACCGCAGTGTGCCCGCGTCGCGCCAGCCCGATCGCCATCCCGAGGAAGGGATGCAGATCGCCCAGTGAGCCTAGCGTGTTGAGAACAATGCGCGCCACGTCTACTCATTCATTCTCCGCAACGGTCATCTTCGAAGAGTTTTGTACCATAAAAACGCGCGAAACAGCATGCAGCATTCGCAAATCGGTAACTCAAAGGATCACGACCCGCTTTGGTACAAAGACGCGATCATTTATGAAGCCCATGTCCGGGCCTTCTATGACAGCAACGCCGACGGCATGGGCGACTTCCGCGGTCTGGCCGAAAAGCTGGACTATCTCGAAGGCCTCGGCGTCACTGCCATCTGGCTGTTGCCTTTCTTCCCGTCTCCCTGGAAAGACGATGGCTACGATATCTCCGATTTCCGCAGCGTCCATCCCGCCTACGGCACCATGCGCGACTTCCAGCACTTCATGCGGGAAGCGCATCGCCGCGGCCTGCGCGTCATCACCGAACTCGTCATTAATCACACCTCCGACCAGCACGCCTGGTTTCAACGCTCGCGCCACGCCGAGCCGGGTTCGCGCTGGCGTGACTTTTATGTCTGGAGCAATGCCCCCGAAAAGTACGCCGGCACCCGCATCATCTTTAAGGATTTCGAGCCCTCCAACTGGAGTTGGGACCCGGTTGCCAAAGCCTATTTCTGGCATCGCTTCTACTCCCATCAGCCCGACCTGAACTTCGATAACCCGCTCGTGCGCCGCTCCGTCATGCACATGCTCGATTACTGGGCCAGCATGGGCGTTGACGGCTTCCGTCTCGACGCCATCCCGTACCTCTACGAGCGCGAGGGCACAAGTTGTGAGAATCTCCCCGAGACGCATGCCTTCCTGAAGCAGCTTCGCCAGCATCTCGACGCCACTCACCCGAACCGCATGCTTCTCTCGGAGGCGAATATGTGGCCCGAAGACGCCGTCGCCTACTTCGGCAAAGGCGACGAGTGCCACATGAATTTCCACTTCCCCCTCATGCCGCGCCTGTTTATGGCGCTGCGGCTCGAGGATCGCCTGCCGATCGTCGAAATTCTCAAACGCACGCCCGATATCCCCGAGAACTGCCAATGGGCCATGTTCCTGCGCAATCACGACGAGCTCACGCTCGAAATGGTGACCGACGAGGAGCGCGACTACATGTATCGGACCTACGCCTCCGATCAACGCGCCCGCATCAACCTCGGCATTCGCCGCCGCCTCGCGCCGCTGCTGGGAAACGATCGCGCCCGCATCGAGGTCATGAATGCGCTGCTCTTTTCCATGCCCGGCACGCCCGTCATTTACTACGGCGACGAGATCGGCATGGGCGACAACGTCTATCTCGGAGACCGCAACGGCGTCCGCACGCCAATGCAGTGGAGTCCCGATAGAAACGCCGGCTTCTCGAGCGCCAACCCGCAGAAACTTTACCTTCCGGTCAACATCGATCCCGCCTATCACTACGAAGCCATCAACGTCGAATCGCAGGAAGACAATCCGAACTCGCTGCTTAGCTGGACCAAGCGCCTGATCGCCCTGCGCAAGCAATTCCGCGCCTTCGGCCGGGGTACGCTCGAATTCCTTCTCCCGAGCAACCAGCGCGTGCTCGCCTATCTCAGGCGCTATGAGGACGAGACCATTCTCGTCGTGGCCAATCTTTCGCGTTTCGCCCAGGCCGTTCAATTAGAGCTGCACAAATTCAACGGTTACACGCCGGTCGAACTCTTCGGGCGCACCGACTTTCCCTCGATCGGCGAGGGTTATTACCCACTCACGCTGGGCCCCAATTCGTTCTTCTGGTTCTCGCTCGAAGCGCGCGAGGTGCCGGTCGCGGTCGCCGCGCCGTCGGTCGAAACCCGCCAGCAGACGATTCCAATTCTGAGCATTCCCGCGCTCAAGGATATTTGGGATACCGGAATTCGAGCCAGCATCGCGGTCGTTTTGCCGCGCTTCCTGCGGCTGCATCGCTGGTTCCGCGCCCGCGACCGCCGCTTCCGGTCCATTCAGATTACAGAATCCATCGCGATTGGCGATGGCAAGTTTCGCCTGTGCTTTGTACGCGTCGAGTATTCGACCGGCGATCCTGAGACCTTCGTTGTACCGATGGCGATCGCCGGCGAGAACCAGCTCAACACGTTGCGCGAAGAAGATCCTGATTCGATCGTCGCCGAAGTGCGCACGCCAAGCGGCCGCGCGGTGCTCTACGATGCCACAAAAAGCGACGATTTCCTGACCGCCCTGATCGAAGCCTTCGCGCGCCGCCGCAAGTTCGTCGGCGAAAACGGCCAATTGGTCGCTCAACGCAACCGGCGCTTCCGAAAAATATGGGGCTCCACTCATCCGAATCTCGAACCCGCTCCCTTCGCCTCATCCGAGATCGACACCTCTATCAAGTTCGGGGAAAGGTTTGTTCTCAAGCTGCTGCGCACCATCGAGCCGGGTACCCATCCCGGGGTTGAAATGGGAGAACTCCTGACTGACAAGGTCGATTTCAGCCACGCTGCTCCCTTTGCGGGCTGTCTCGAATATCAGTCGAATAGCGGAGAGAGCACGACCGTCGCACTGCTGCACGGCTTCATAAAGAACGATGGCAATGCGTGGCATGAGACCCGCACTTATCTGAACGATTTCCTGGAGCGTGTCACCAAAGGCAACATCGACGAAGGGGAGCTGCGGAATTGGACTCCGGCGAATATCTACGAGTTGGACTACGCGCTCGAGCCGCCGCCTCCCCTTGCCAGAGAGCTCATTGGCCCGTATCTTTCTTTCGCTGAAAAGATGGGAGCTCGGGTGGCTCAACTGCATCTTGTCCTCTCTACCCAATTCGACAATCCCGCTTTTGCCGCTGAACCTTTCAACGACTTCTATCGCCAAAGTCTCTATCACGGCTATATTGGGCTTACCGGCCGAAGAATGGAATTCATCCGTCAGCGTTACTCCGAAATGAGCGAGGACGTGCGCGTGTTGGCGGCCAAAGTTCTCGATCAGGAAAGCGCTATCGTGACTAAGCTGCAAGCTGTGTTCGACCAGCGCATCCATTCCGAGCGGACGCGCTTCCACGGGCGGTTGCATCTCGGCCACCTGCTGGTTTCCGACGACGATGTGACACTCATCGATTTCGAAGGAGATCCGCAAACCCACGTCAGCGAGCGCCGCATCAAGCGCTGTCCGCTCAGGGACGTTACAACGATGCTCGTGTCCTTCGGATATGCCGCGCAAGCAGCCATCCGCCAGAGCTTTTCGGCGGATCTCAATGACTCGCTTTCGAGAAGAGCGTTACGTGACGCAGTGCGTTTCTGGTATTCCCATGTGAGCGCTGCTTTCATCCGCGGCTACTGGAAAGTGGCCAATGGCGCGGCCTATTTGCCAAAGACGCGCGCCGATCAACAGACGCTCTTGCAAACCTATCTGCTTGAGCGCGCGCTGCTCGACGTGCGCGAAGACATCGAAGACAAGCCGGAACTAGCCGGTATGCCGTTCCGCATCATTCTGCATCTGCTCGACGCCGAAATCGAGCGGAAAATCGGCGAGTAAGCAAACGCGGAAAAGGGGAATGTCCTTGCTGGACATTCCCCTTGGCTGCTGGCTGTATTTCTTGGTTAGCGGGCCGCGGCCTTGGCTTTCGGCGCAACGGCGGCATTGCCGCCTACTTTAGACGGACGGGAGGGTTTTCCTTTGTGACCAGTGGCCGACCCGTTATTGTGAGTTGCGACGCCGTTGTGCGCGGTCCCATTCGAGTTCCCGTTGTGGGAACCACCGTTTTGCGTGACCTTGCCCAGGATGACGTGGCGCTTTGCGCCGGTGGCCATCGGAACATTCGACGGTCGTGCGTGCGCGGTCTCGTAGGCCATCACCGCGAAAGCGATAGCCTCTTTAGAATCGACGTCGAGCCCGACCTCGCTGGTTTCCTTGACCGGGATCTCACCCATGGCTTTGCGCAGCATCCGCATGAGCGTGGGGTTGTGCGTGCCGCCGCCCGAAACGAAGATCTCGTCGACCCGCATTTCGGACAGAACGAAGTTGCGCACGCTCATCGCGATGCTTTCCGCGGTTAAAGCCGTTGCGGTGGCCACCAGGTCTTCGCTGCTGAGCTCGGTGTCGAGCAGTTTCGACACAAACTCCGAGCCGTATTGTTCCCGGCCCGCCGCTTTGGGCGGTTTCGCGCGAAAGTATTTGTCGCGTAGGAGTTTTGCCAGCAGTTTCGGATCGGGCGTGCCGGCGGCCGCCATCGCGCCATCCCGGTCATAGGTCAAGCCGCCGCTCGTAATGCGAGTCGCCAGCTGGTCAATAACCATGTTGCCCGGACCCGTATCGAACGCGATCACGCGATCCGTGTTGGTGTTGGGAGGAATGGCGGTAAGATTCGCGATGCCGCCGATATTGATCGCCACCCTACCCTTGCCGCGATGCCTGATCAACATGTAATCGAGATAGGGAACCAAGGGCGCGCCTTTGCCGCCGGCCGCCATGTCTCGTTCGCGGAAGTTCGAGATCACGTCGATCCCGGTCCGCTCACTGATGACGCTTGATTCGCCAATCTGAAATGTGCTGGAGACTTTTTTCCCGAGGTACTGCGCCGCGTGGCCTTCGTGGAAAATGGTCTGACCATGACAGCCGACCAGCTTGATCGTGTCGAGAGGAATCTCGGCCCGCTCAGCCGTTTCTTCCAAGGCTTCCGCGTACAATTCACCAAGAAGAAAGTTCAGCCGCGATATATCGCCGGTTAGCACATTCGCATTAGAAACCGCCAATAGCGCTTCCCGGATTTTCTTTGGATAGGGGACAGAGTGGCTAGTCAAGACATTGATCTTGGCCTTGAAGCCTGAACCGGCGATGTCGATGATCGCCACATCTATCCCGTCGAGCGAGGTACCGCTCATAATGCCTGCTATTCTCATATCTTTAGCAACTCTTGCTGTAGTTCGTGCAGAATCTGCAAAGCTTCGACCGGCCGTAGCTGGTTGATATTCAACGCCCGTATCCGATCGGCGAGTCCCTGATTCACGGGCTCAAAAAGTCTAATCTGCAGGGGCGCGACAGCGTCACTCGGGGCCAGCTCGTCGCTAACGGAGTGTTCCCTTACTTCATGATGCAATAAAACGGACCTCGCCCGCTCGATTACTTGCAGGGGTAAGCCTGCTAAACGGGCTACTTCGATGCCGTAACTGCGGTCCGCAACACCCGGTTCTACCTTTCTTATGAATAAGATCCCGTCGTTTAGTTCCTTTACAGAAACATGTAAATTTCTTATTGCAGAAAGTTGATCGGCGAGGGCTGTGAGCTCGTGATAGTGGGTCGCGAAGAGTGTTTTTGCCCGAATATGCTCCTGGATGTACTCGACGATCGCCCAGGCGAGAGCCAGCCCGTCGAAGGTAGAGGTGCCTCGGCCTATCTCATCTAATACTATGAAGCTATTAGCGGAGGCGGTATTCAGGATGGCTGCGGCTTCCGTCATCTCGACCATGAAGGTAGATCGACCTCGCGCGAGATTGTCGGCCGCGCCGATCCTTGTGTAAACTCTATCCACTATTGGAAGCAGCGCGGCATCGGCTGGAATAAAAGAGCCGAGCTGAGCAAGGATCAGGATCAAAGCGGACTGCCGAAGGTAGGTAGACTTCCCCCCCATGTTCGGGCCGGTGATGACGCCGATGTATTCGCCCGAGGAATGTAGATATAAATCATTAGGGACAAAGCGAGCGGCCTCGCGCTCGGCCAATTTTTCGATCACAGGATGGCGGCCGGCGTCGATGCGCATTTCGCCGGAATCGGAAAACTTTGGGCGCTTATAACGGTTTTCTACTGCGACATGGGCCAGGGCGGCGGAGACGTCGATCTCGGCGACGGCGGCGGCTGCTTCTTTGATCCGGGCGGCGTGTTCGGCGGCGAAAGCCCGGACGGAGTGGAAGAGATCGCGCTCGAGAGCCAGTATTTTGTCCTCGGCCGCCAAGACTTTCGCTTCTAATTCCTTAAGTTCGGGCGTCGTGAAGCGTTCCGCGTTGGCCAACGTCTGCCTGCGCTCATAGGCGGCGGGGACCAGCTGGCGATTTGCGTTCGAAATTTCGATGTAGTAGCCAAAAACGTTATTGAAGCGAATTTTGAGCGACTGGATTCCGGTCTGGCTTCGCTCCCGAGCTTCGATGGCTGCAATGTACTGTCGGCTGTTACGGCTGATATCGCGTAGTTCATCCAGCTCGTGGTCGAATCCGTCACGGATTGTTCCGCCGTCGGCCAAGAGAACCGGTGGCTCATCCGCAATAGCCGCTAGTATCTTCTCGCTCGCCTCGGGGACGGGATCGATTGGCCTACGTAATAAGGGGCTTTCAAATTGAGCGACGAGTTCTGCAATAGCGGGCAGTCGAGCCAGCGATTTGCCCAGGGCAAGTAGTTCTCGCGGCGTTGCCGTGCCGAGAGTGACTTTGGCTAAGAGTCGTTCCAGATCCTGCACGAGGCCCAGCGCTTTCCTGAGATCTCCGCGAACGATGATTTTCGACGCGAGTTCGGCCACGGCGTCGAGCCTGGCTTCAATTTCGTCCCGCGTGCAGGAGGGTTGAAGCAGCCGTTGGCGCAGAAGACGGCCACCCATTCCGGTGAGGGTCCTATCGAGGACGTGGATGAGGGTCGTTTCCCGGCTCTCGCCGGCGAAGAGCGGCTCTACCAGTTCCAAATTGCGGATGGTGGCACCGTCGAGCACCATGTGCGAGTTGCGCTGATAGAAAGTAGGTGGGTTGAGATGGTCGAGCGAGGACTTCTGAGTTTCGCGCAGGTAATGCACGACCGCGCCGGCGGCAGCGGCGGCCAGCGGCCGGTCGCCTAAACCGCAGCCGTCGAGCGAGAGCAGGCGAAAAGTATCGAGCACCTGGCGGCCCGCATAATCGCCGCCGAAGACCCAGGCATCGAGCGGCGTTTCGAGACAAGAACAGCCGATGGGCAAGCCGTCGGGGCGGAGTAGCTCCCGAATGTTCAAAGTCTCGAGGGCGGGGATCAACTCTTCTTCAGAAACTTCGGTGGTGCGGAATTCGCCGGTCGAGAGATCGGCGTAGGCCAGCCCACAGCGGTTGCTCTTGGCGAACACGGCGGCCAAAAAGTTGTTTTCGTGCGAACGGAGAAGGTTTGAGTTGGTGGCGGTCCCCGGTGTGATGACGCGAGTGACTTCTCTGCGGACCAGTTTCTTGCCCGGACCGGCCTCCTCCATCTGCTCGCAGATGGCGACGCGATGGCCGCGCTGAATCAGGCGCGCGATATAGCCGTCCGCCGAGTGGTAAGGAACACCACACATCGGAATGGGCTCGCCGCGTTCCTTGTTGCGCGAGGTGAGGGTGATTTCGAGTTCGCGGGCAGCCGTGACGGCGTCCTCATAGAAGAGCTCGTAGAAATCGCCTAGCCGGAAGAGAAGGAGCGTGCCTGGAACCTGCTTCTTAGCGGCTTGGTATTGCCGCATGAGCGGAGTCGACGGCTCCTGAGTCATGGAGTGAGAATTACCAAACGAACAGTGTACAGCGAAGGGAAGTGAATTTTGTGAGGAGGGGGGCTTGAAGGGTGATGAGAATGGTGATAGAGTAGAGGCATCATGAGCACCACGACGGCTACAAGTGTAAGAACGACGGTGACGCTGGATGAGGATGTCCTGGACAAGGTGAAACAGGAGAGCCGAGAGCGTGGCGATTCGTTTCGGGAGACTTTGAACAATTTGCTCCGATTTGCGTTGTCGGCGGAAAAACCCGCGGAACGTAAGTTCAAGGTCCGGCCATTTCACGACATGGGCGTCATTCCGGGCTTGAATTACGACAAAACCAGCGAACTGCTCGATTATGCGGAAGGCGAAGACCGAAAGTGGTGATGCCTGATGTGAACATCTTGATCTATGCCCAAAATCCTGGCGCGGCGCAGCATCGAGCCGCCGCGGAATGGCTTAGCAGGCAGTTCGAAACTCATGAAACGGTCGGTTTGAGCTGGATGGTGCTTTGGGCATTTGTGCGGATCGCATCGAACCCGAGAGTTTGGAAGAGTCCGGTCTCCACAGAGGAGTTGTTCGACCGGCTAGAGGATTGGTTGAGCCAGCCTAACGCGGTGCTAGTGCAACCTGGTCCCCGGCACAAAACGATTCTGACGCGGCTGGTACTCGAGAGCGGGGTGGTGGGAAGCATAATTAGCGATGCCGTGCTGGCGGCGATCGCCATCGAGCATGCGGCGACCTTAGCCTCGACAGATCGCAACTTTGGGCGGTTTTCCGGGCTGCGCTGGGTGAATCCACTCGATCAAGCGTAGAGCCCGCGCCGGCGGATGGCGAGAGCGACCCGGTCGAGCGCAAGCATGTAGGCTGCGGTGCGGTTGTTAACCGTGTGCTTTTCGGCGTAACCTATGACGTCGTTGAAGCTGGCGACCATGATTTCCTCGAGGCGCTCGTTGACCATCTTCTCGTTCCAGAAATAGCCCTGGCGATCCTGTACCCATTCGAAGTAGGAGACGGTGACGCCGCCCGCGTTCGCGAGGATGTCGGGAATAACAAAAACCTTCTTTTCAGTCAGGATGGAATCGGCGACGAAAGTGGTGGGGCCGTTGGCACCCTCGCATAGGATTTTGGTTCGGATGCGGTGTGCGTTGCGCGAGGTGATGACGTTCTCGCGGGCCGCAGGAATCAGCACCTCGCACTCCATGAGAAGCGCCTCGTCTTTGTCGATGTCCTCAGCTTCGGCAAACCCGCGTATGGAGCCAGTCTCGCGGCGGTGAAGCATGAGCGCTTCGATATCGAGTCCGTGCCGATTGTAGACAGCGCCATCGTACTCGACGATCGAGATGATTTTGAAGCCGGCCCGGCTCATTAGGCGAGCCGCCATGCCGCCCACATTCCCGAAGCCCTGAATGACGACGCGGGTGTTTTCGGGAGACAGGCCGAAGCGCTTCAAGGCTTCGAGAGTGACAAACATGCAGCCACGGCCGGTAGCTTCGGGACGGCCCAGCGAGCCGCCCAATTCGAGCGGCTTGCCGGTAACGACGGCGGTCACAGTGTGGCGCTTATGCATGGAGTAGGTATCCATGATCCAGGCCATGGTCTGTTCGTTGGTGTTCACGTCGGGTGCCGGGACATCGCGCTCAGGCCCGATGAATTCGCAGATTTCGGCGGTGTAGCGCCTGGTGATGCGCTCCAGTTCGCCTTCGCTGAGGAGGTGAGGTTCGCAAATAACGCCTCCCTTACCGCCGCCGAACGGAATGTTTACTACAGCACACTTCCACGTCATCCAAGCGGCCAGGGCACGCACTTCGTCCAGAGAAACGTCGGGGGCGAAGCGGATTCCACCCTTGGCCGGACCTCGGGCGATGGAATGTTGCACGCGATAGCCGGTAAATACTTCAATGCGCCCGTCATCTAGCACAACGGGAATGTTTACGGACAACTCCATGGCTGGCGAGCGCAACACTTTGCGCATGCCATCGTCCAGCCGGAGGAGTTCGGCCGCCTCATCGAAACGATGGGCGGCGGATTGCCAGGGATTGATTTCCTGATCGACAGACAGGGTCGAAGTAGCTTCTAAGAGCATGGGGAACAGCTTTCTGATGGCATCACGGAACTTTTGTTCGTTTTCGGGGGCTCAGTTCTCTTGCGACAGGGCAAAATAGGCGGGAGCCAACGACAAACACCGAGCAAGTCGCCATCCATCCCTACACTGTCATGGTTGACGGCCGGGTTGCAAGTGGGGCGAGTCCGACCGGGAGACCGGTCCAGCTGAACCAGCTAGCAACAATTCGCGTCTAACGAATTAGCAATTCGAACTTCGAACTCAGGGAAAACCATGACGCCAGACGAAAAAAACATGCTTAACGACCTAGCCGGCCGGGTGGCACAAATGCCCGCGCCGCCGCGAGACCCGGAAGCGGAAGACATCATTCGGACTAAGATCGGCAGCCGTCCGGACGCGCTTTACCTGATGACGCAAACGGTTCTCATTCAAAACATGGCGCTCCAGCGGACGCAGCAGCAGCTGCAAGATTTGCAGCAAAGGGGCGGTCAAGGGCAGGTAGCGGGAGGTTCGAGCTGGCTCGGACAGTCCAGCGCTAATGCAGGGCAGCAGCAATATTCCGCTCCTCCTCCTCCCCAATATGCGGCTCCGGTGCAGGGCTCCGGGTTTGGGAGCGGCGGCGGATCGAGTTTTTTGCGCGGCGCGGCGCAAACGGCGGCGGGCGTGGCGGCAGGGTCGTTGGCAGCAGAGGCGATCGGATCGATGTTTTCGCACCACGGCGGCGGGTTCTTCGGCGGAAATGAATTCGCGGGGGGCGGTGGAATGGCCCCGACCGAAGAGGTTGTCAATAATTACTACGATTCATCGGGCGGCAGCAGCGCGGGCGATTACCGGGGGGACGATCGCGGAAATAATTTCGCCGGCACGAGCGACCTCGGGAATAGCGATCTGAGCAACGTGGACGATTCGACGCAATACGACGATAACTCGCAATTCGACGACTCGAACGTAGACGATGGCGGCGGATTCGACGATAGCGGTTCGGACGATAGTATGGTTTAGTTGAGGCGAAGCAAGCACCTGGGCGACCGACATACGAGCGTTGCGAATGCCCTCCTGATAGAAAGCGCAAAAGATTGCCGACGCTCAGAGCCTGACCGCTGATGAACTGGTGCCCTTAGAGCGTCGCTTGCGGGATATGCGCCAGGAAAAACTCTATGCGTATGGCGAAAATCAGGCGCGCAACCTTCGAATCGGCCCTCAGGACGTAGAGACAAAAGTGCTGAGCTGCGCGAGGAAACTTGCTATTTATCGGCGGTTACCTCGTCCTCGATATGGGGGCCGGAGAGTTCGCGACGCTGGAGATAGGCTTGGCGGCTTTCGCCGATTACCTTGCGGGCTTCGCGCGGACCGCCCCAACCCTTCATCTCCGTTTTGCCGCCTTGTAACTCTTTATAGATCGAAAAGAAATACTCGATCTCCTTGCGGATGTGCGGGAAGACCTGATCCATGGTGTGGATACTGTCGAAACGCGGATTGCGGTTGGGGACAGCCAAAACTTTCTGATCGTTTTCCCTGGCGTCGACCATGTGCAGGAGGCCAACGGGGCGGGCTTCCATCAGACAGCCGGTGAAACTGGGCTCGTCGACCATAACCATGATGTCGAGCGGATCGCCGTCTTCCGCCAGCGTGCCCGGAATGAAGCCATAATCGCCGGGATAGTGCATGGGCGAATAAAGAGCGCGATCCAGGCGAAAGACACCGAGGTTTCCGTCGTATTCGTACTTATTGCTCGAGTTTTTCGGAATCTCGATGATTACCCGGACCAGTTCAGGGCTGTCCGGTCCGGGATCGATGTCGTACAGCTTCACGGGATCAGGGTAACAAACAAAGGCCTTGGCGTGTGGCGATTCAGCAGAAGTTAACCGCTCCCGCAGCCATCATGTTCTCGCTAGGTCAAGCCGCCAGCCTGCTTTGGCCAGACAAGGGCGCTGACGTTTCCGGCTCGGAATGGGTGGAGTGAGGGAGCAGTGGTGAATTGGGGATTGCGTAGCCTGTCCCCGATTTAGGTGCGGCGTGAGAGACTCAGGGGCATGAGAAAAGTACGCTGGGGTGTGCTGGGCGTCGCGAATATCGCGGTGAAGAAGGTCGTTCCGGGCATGCGGACGTGCGCGCGCGGCGAAGTGGTGGCGATTGCTTCGCGAGAGATGGCGCGAGCGCGGAGCGCGGCGGACGAGCTAGGCTTGGCGAAGGCTTATGGGTCGTATGAGGAGTTGCTGCAAGATCCGGATATCGATGCGATTTATAATCCGCTGCCGAATCATTTGCACGTTCCGTGGTCGATCAAAGCCGCCGAAGCGGGCAAACATGTGCTGTGCGAAAAGCCGATTGCATTGACCGCGCAAGAGGCGCAAGAGTTGATCGCCGCGCGGGATCGTACGGGCGTAAAGATGGGCGAAGCGTTCATGGTGCGGACGCACCCGCAGTGGCTGCGGGCGCGTGAGCTTGTACAAGGCGGCGAAATCGGGGAACTGCGCGGCATTATGAGCACCTTCAGCTACTTCAATCGGGATGTGAAGAACATCCGGAATGTGCCGGAGTTCGGAGGAGGGGCGCTGATGGACATCGGCTGTTATCCGATCACGATGGCGCGTTTTCTGTTTGGACGGGAGCCGAGCCGTGCCACCGGGCTGGTGGAGCGCGATCCCGAAATGAAGACGGACCGGCTCAGTTCTGCCTTGCTCGACTTCGCGCCGGGCCAGGCGGTCTTCACATGCGCGACTCAGCTGGTGCCGTTTCAGAGGATGCAGGTGTTCGGCACGAAGGGTCGAATAGAGCTCGAAATTCCGTACAACATTCCGCCCGACCGGCCGAGCCGCATTTTTATCGATGATGGATTGCAGTTAGCCGGGCTGAGCGCGCGAGTGGAAGAGTTTCCAGTGCTCGATCAATATACGATCCAGGGCGACGCTTTTTCGCAGGCTATTCAGGAAAACACCGCGGTGCCGGTTTCGCTAGAGAACGCACTGGCGAATATGAAAGTCATCGAAGCGGTATTTCGCTCGGGCGAGACAGGCCATTGGGAATCGGTTTAGCGATCGATTCAGGGCGATTTGTGCAGGGTAGCTGCGCATCGAACAAGCATAGATTTTCCGCCTTCCAGCGCATGGCCGCATAGATCCTGGTGCGGCCGCTTGGATGGTCGAAGAAAAGAAATTCTTCGAGCGGCGTGGGGTCGAGCTTGCGATATTCGCCGAGCAGTAAATCGACCTCGGCTTCGCCATCCGGTTGGCGTGCGGCGTTCAAACCGAAAATATCCGCCTCATATTCCTGGGTGCGCGTATAAGTGTTCTGGATAGGTGTGAGTAGGAAACCGATGGTGGACAGAATGAGCGCGGCGAGAGGTAAAACGGCGACGTCGCTCATGTTTCGAACTTGCCATTTGGCTCCCCAAATTCCGAGCGCGCGCTCCGCTCCCCAGCGCAACAAGCTGAAAGTGGCGGCGAGGATGAGCACGCTGAACACGACGCCGTTCAGAATATGGTGCATCACGTAGTGACCCATTTCATGCCCCATGACAGCCAGCACTGCCTGCGGTGAACAGCGATTGAGGAGATTGTCATTGAGCGTGATGCGATCCGTGCCCAACAAACCACTGACATTCGCGCTGACGCGCTTGCTCTGGCGGGAGGCGTCCACCTGGTAAACGTCGTTGACTGGAATGCCGTTGGCGTGCGCGAGGCTCAGGATCTGTTGCTTGATTTCCCTGTTCTGCAAAGGCGTGTAGGTATTGAACAGCGGCATGAGGAAAACAGGCGCGATCGCGACGAGCAGAATGGTGAAGGCAATGGAGACTATGGTTCCCCAGATATGCCAGGAGCGCGGGAGACGGCGTACCAGAACGAAAAGCGTGGCGACAACCAGGCCACCGACGAACACGGAGACAGCAAACCCGATCGAGGCGTCGCGCAGCCAGGCCGCGAAGCTTTGATTGGAGAGTCCGTATTTGTGTTCGCGGAAAAAGCCTTCATAGAGAGTAAGAGGTAAAAGCAAGACGGTGGTGACGACGGCGAACTGGAGCCAGTAGAGATAAGCCTGCCAAAAATAACGGCGCGTGATGCGCTGCGCGAGATCTCGCATGCGCGCGGAGAGGCGCGTTTCGAGCAGCAGAAGCATGGCGACCCCCAGTGCGACGAAATCCCACAGGATGAGCCAGTAGCCGCCTTCGAAATAGGCATTGGAGCGGGCGTGGTCGGCGGCGGAAACAGTGTTTAGCCAGGCGTCGGTCGCGGCGCGCGCATCGAAGTGGGACGAAGCTTGCGCCGCCGCCGGAACTTGCGGGACCACATGGGGCAAAACAGGCGCGCTGAAGATGCTTGCCGAGAAGAACAGCAGTAGAGCGAGGGCTCGGCGCACGTTTTTCATTTACCCGCTTTCGAATACTGCGTGTACCAGCGGGCGAGATCTTTGGTGGGCGCGTCACCGGGATGAATGATGACGCGATAACGGAAGCGCAGGCTTTGGCCCACCGCTAATCGATACCCGCCTTTCGCCTCCGCGCGCGGATCGAAGGCTTTCACGCCGAATGGATTGACTGCAAACAAGCCATAATCGCGAGCGTGCCAGCGCGGCGGATGATTCGGGTTGCGCGGATTGTCGAGAATCAGAATGCCGATTTTCTGGCCTTCGACAGAGCCCACATAATCGGCCCAATCGGCTGGCTTGCCCCAAACATCCTTCTCGGTGTGCTCGCCTTCTGAGTTTGTGATGAGGCCGCCGTGCTTGCCGTCCATGCTATCGGCGACGCGAATGGCGAAAAAACCTTCCTTGGTGTCGGCGAATTGGGCTGTGACTTTAGCAGTGAAGGTGGCATCGATGTCCAGGCGGCGAATTTTGTCGTCGTTGTAAAACACCATGGTGCGATCTTCTTCAAGCACCGGCGAGCCTTGCGGGCCGAGCCAATCGAACAGGGCATGGATGGAGCCCGACTTCTTTCCGGACTTGATGTCTTCGAGCTTGGCGAGGCGAACCTTTCCTTTGGCTGACGGATTTGTGCCGCTGGTTTTCGATTGCGCCTCGACTTCCCAAAAGTTGATGCCGTTGACATCGCCATAGCCGATCCAGAGACCTTTATGGTGCGGATGATCGCGCGATTCGCCTTCGACCGTTTCCATGGGGAAGCGGCGCGTGACGATCAGGCCGCCGGCGGAGCGCAGGGGAGCGAGAAACGGCTTGGCGTAGGCGTCGCCGATATAAAAGTCCGAAAATGGCTTGCCATTTATTTCGATGGAAACGTGATCGTTGCCGACCGAAGCGATGTGAACCTGGGCGATCAGCGAAGACGGAACGCTCAAGGTTGCCAGAATAAGAGTGGTTAGGGCGGCGCGTTTCAGATGTTTGCGTCTGTACACCCAAGTACTGTATCTCGTTTGCGCCAGGCCAGAGTGTCGAAGGGAGGCAATCTGGAATCCTGGGCTATCATAAAGGCGTCACGCATATAGGAAGGAGATTAGATGGGTCCGATTGGCGCGCAGGAGATGTTTTTTATTGTTCTTCTTGCGCTGCTGCTTTTTGGTCCCAAGAAGCTGCCTGAACTGGGCCGGCTGTTGGGTAAGGGGTTGACGGAATTTCGGCGCGCGAAGAACGAGCTGAAGACGACGTTCGAATCGCACATGCAGGAACTGGAGCGGGAAACGAAGATATCCGAGCAAAGTGAAGCGGCGAAGAAGAATCCGTCCTCGAACACGCAGTACTCATCCGCCACCTATCCATATCCGTATGACGAGTATGGAGAGCAGGCCTCGGCGGACGACGTTCCTTCCGGGTCCGGCGAGTCGCAGGAAGTGAAAAAGGCGGAGCCGGTGGCGGGGACCGTGCCACGTTCCAAGCCTGCGCCGGCACCTGAGCCAGTTCCCGAAGAGAACCGGCCGGCCTAGCCACCGATATCAATGTCCGACGAATCGAAGGAGCGCGAGACTCCGCACGAAGGTTTAGCGCCCACGCCTGAAAAGCCCGCGACAGAAAACCCCACAACAGAACAGCCCGCGACGGAACACGAAGACCGCTGGAATCCGACGCCTGCCGATCAAGCGCTCACGCCTACTACGCAAGCCTACGCAAGTTCGTCGGATCCATATGGACAGCTGGAAGTCATTCCGCCGGAAGCAAAGTCAGAAGAAATAACCGGTTATCTCGCGCCCGAGGCCGTGGCGCAGATTCCGCCGAAACCTCCGCCCCCGCCACCGCCGGACGATGAGGATGGGGACGAGGGTGATGAGGAAGAGAAGGGCATGCTGCGCATGTCCTTTATGGAGCATCTGGAAGAGCTGCGATCGCGGCTTTTGAAGGCGATCGGCGGAATGATAGTCGCCTTCATTCTCAGCATCGGGTTTTGCAAGGATCTTTGGGAGGTTGTTTCCGCGCCGGCTGTAACTGCGTTAAAACATTTGGGCATTAATCCGCCCAACCTGACGATCATCACGCCGATGGAAAACTTCAATGTCATATACCTGAAGCTTCCACTGCTGGTCTCGGTCTTCGTCGGTTCTCCCTGGATTTTCTATCAACTTTGGGCATTCATCTCGCCCGGCTTATACAAGCGCGAGAAGAGATGGGCGGTGCCGTTCATTGTTTGCACGGCCGGGCTTTTTATCACCGGCGGATGCTTCGCTTATTTCGTTGCCTTTCGCTATGGCCTCGAATTTCTTTTGGGCATCGGACGCGACGTTCATGTCACGCCGATGGTTTCGATCAGCGAATATTTCGATCTGTTTGTAAATGTCACCGTGGGCGTGGGTCTCGTGTTCGAGATGCCGGTGATCATATTCTTCCTGACGCTGCTGCGCTTGGCATCTCCACGGTTTCTTCTCCGGCACAGTCGCTACGCGATTCTCGCAATTACGGTAATTGCAGCGGTTGTGACGCCGACGCCCGATGTCTTTAACATGATGTTATTCGCAGTGCCGATGGTGCTGCTATTTTTCGTCGGACTGTTCGCTTCCTATCTGTTGGTGTTGAAGCGGGAAGGGAAGAGGTTCCCGTGGGGCAAGATCGCGCTTGGGGTGCTCGCGCTGCTCTTGATCATCGCCGGCGTGGTGGTGGTGCTGGTGCATTACCACCACTTCCAGCTCATCCCGAAGTGGCCTTTTCTCTTGCCGCCGGCGATTCACCGCTCAAAGTAGCATTGCTGGCGAAATCGCGCCACAGGGCGACGCCGCCGAGCAGGCCATCTTCGTTTGGCACGCGCGTGACATGGCGCGGCAGGGGGAAGTCGATTTTAGTGGCGTTACCGCCGCCGATGTAGAGGTGGTCGAAATTGAAAAGCGATTCGATCTGAGCGATGGCTTCTTCCACTTCCTGATTCCAGCGCTTGCGGCCCAATTTCTTAAAGCCTTTCTTGCCGAGAAACTCTTCGTAAGTCTTCTTTTTCTTCCACGGATGGTGGGCTAGTTCGAGACCGGGCACGAGATGGCCGCTGGTGAACAACGATGAGCCCAGGCCGGTGCCGAGCGTAATGACAAGTTCCACGCCTCTTCCTCGAATCGCGCCATAGCCTTGTACCGCGGCGTCATTGGCAACACGAACCGGTCTGCGCCATTTTCGGGACAGGGCTTTCTCGAGATCGAAACCGATCCAGGTGGGATCGAGATTGTGAGCGGTTAGCGTCGCGCCGTGCTTGACTACGCCGGGGAAGCCGATCGAAACCCGGTCGAACCGCCCTAGACCATTCACTAACCCGTCGATGGCCGCGAGGATGGCGTCGGGGGTGGCTGGATCGGGGGTGTCAACGCGCTGGCGCTCGCTGATGGGCTTTCCGCGTTCGTTCAAAAGAATGGTTTTCACGCCGCTACCCCCCACGTCGATCGCAAGCGTTGTTGGACCTTCAGGCTTTGTTGGCATACGGACACTGTATCCGATGTCGCGGCGAAAGGCCCGCGCGCGCATTTTCTCCATCGTACTTTTCAATCAGCGGCTGGCTAAGTTATAGAGCGCGCGAAGCGAGACGGCGTTTGGACCGCGACGTGCTTTGGTCAGGTTGAGAAGAAAGCGGTGAGTCCGCTAACAAATGAAACGAAATGAGCCGCACAGCCGAATAAATAGTGTGGCCAAAGAAGTTCGAGGAGAGAAGTGAATCGCAAGTTTAGAGCGTTTTATATCGGTGCCCTGATTGTTGTTGGAATCGGTCTGGTAGGCAGTTCCTTTGTGCCGCGTTTGCACGCCGACAATTGGAGCAAGATGACGATTGTGACGGTGAATGAGCCGATCATTGCCGGAAACAAGGTTTTGGATCCCGGTACGTATGTTTGGAAGTTGATGGATTCGCAGTCGGATCGGCACATCGTGCAGATCTTCGATAAGGATCAGAAGCATCTGGAAGAGACCATCCTGGCGATTCCGAACGAGCGCCTGCGACCGACTGGAAACACTCAATTTACATTTTGGGAAACGCCTTCGGGAGTTCCGAAAGCGGTGCGGGCCTGGTTTTATCCGGGCGACAATTTCGGACAGGAGTTTGCTTATCCGAAAAAGTTAGTGGCGCAGTTGGCGGCGGCGGCTCCTGTGCCAATTCCTGTCAGTTATCGGGAACCTGCATCCGCGCCGCAACCGGAAGCTCAACCCGCCGCGGCGCCCGAGCCTGCCCCGGCAGAGCCCGCGGCAGCCCCGGAGCCTGCGGCACCTGCCCCAGATCTTCCGCAGACTCAGGCAGCGGCTGCGCAGCCGGCACCAGCTTCCGCGCCGGCGAGTCTGCCGCATACGGCTAGTTTCGATCCGATCATTGGCTTTGCCGGTCTGATATCGCTTAGTCTGGCAGGATTGCTGGCGTTGGCATCGAAGGCCTGACGAGGCGCCGTTTTGAACGCCCGGGCAATGGGTTGGAAATTCATTTTCATCTTATTGCCCTCTCTTGCAAACGCAGCGCAACTCAAGATCTCGGATCGTGTCGATTTCGTGCTGCTCGATGTGAGTGTTACAAACAAAGCCGGAGAGTTCGTGAGAAACCTCGATCGCGCTGCTTTTCGGGTCTTCGATGATGGCGTAGAACGGCCGATCCGGGAATTTTCGGCGAGCGACTTGCCGGCGGCGATTGGGTTGGTGGTGGATAACAGCGGCAGTATGACGACGAAGCGGCCGGAAGTCATCACGGCCGGTTTAGCTTTTGTGAAAGAGAGCAATTCCGCCGACCAGTTTTTCGTAGTGAACTTCAACGATTCAGTTGCGCCTGGTTTGCCGCCGGCCGTGCCGTTTACTAACGACCTCCGGCTGCTGCGCAAGTCTCTTTATTTCGGCAAGCCGACCGGACAGACCGCTCTCTACGATGCCATTGCATATTCGTTGAAGCATTTGGCCGAAAGCGGCTATCACCGGTATACGCTGATTGTGGTGAGCGATGGGCGGGACAATGTGAGCCGAACCTCGTTTCGAGAACTGTTGGCGGAAGTGGAAGCCTCTAAGGCGACGATCTACACAGTCGGGCTAAACGATCCGAATACCAATGACCTCAATCCGGCGGTTCTGCGAAAGCTTGCGCGCGTGAGCGGGGGCGAATCGTTCGAGCCAAACGCGCTTTCCGAAGTGGCGCCGGTTTTTCAACAGATTTCGCAAGATATCGAGCACCGCTACGTTATCGGGTATGTTCCCGACGAGTTACACGATAAGCGACGAATACGCACCATCAAAGTAACTGCGCGGGAGGACGGGCAGAAACTCAAGGTGCACACGCGCACGACTTACAGCATTGGGAGCGAGCATTAGATTTTGACACACGAGCTAAGTTACGGGCCCCGGCCGGGCATGCACAGTTACAACGCTAGACGGAGCGGCGCGCCCGGAGAGCAACCGTCACGTTTACTCGTTTGGCTGAAGCGAGTGCTTCTTTTCATCGGCCTCGTTTGCTGCGGCTTTTATGTGTATCGGGCGGCGGATCTGTATGTCTATCAAGCGTACGAAGATTGGGCTTTCGAGCAGGCGATTGCTGGGCGCTCGTCGGTAACGTTGGTGGATTTCCTGCGCGCGAAGTTTACTTCGGAAGCGCCGGCAGGAACTCGAAGCAGCGTTACGCCCGAAAAGCCATCCGCCGCGGCTTCCGGTCTGGCGGAGGGCGATCTGGTGGCGCGCCTTACGATCAAAAGGCTGCACATTGAATCGATTGTGCGGGAAGGCGTCAGCGCAGCGACGCTCAGAGTTGCCGTCGGCCATGTTCCGACAACCGCTTTGCCCGGGATGCCAGGCAACTTCGCTATTGCGGCGCATCGAGACACTTTGTTCCGCGCGCTAAAGGACATTCGGGAAGGCGATGAGGTCACCGTTCAATCGCTTAAGGAAAGCTACGTCTACCAGGTGGTAGCAACGAAAATCGTCAGCCCGTCGGACGTGAGTGTTCTACGGGCGGATGGCGGCGGCTTGTATCGCGCTTCCGGCGATCGCGCGCCGGCAAAACTGCTCACGATGATTACTTGCTATCCGTTTTATTATGTGGGCTCCGCGCCGAAGCGATTTGTTGTGGAATGCCGGTTGATTTCGAGCAGCGCTTTGTAGCTGTTTAGCCGCCCGGGGCACTTGTTATACTGCCGTAGAAGAACCTCACTGGGAGGTCGTCCAATGGTAGGACTGCAGATTCTGGATCTGCCTATCGGGGTTCGAGTCCCTGCCTCCCAGCCATTCAACCGCATGACATTGCGTCGGGCAGGATCATAGGCAGTCCGATCTCAAATCCTAATATTCGCGGACTACGGGAGAAACGCTTGCGACGGGTTGGCAGTCTCATTTAGGAGAGAAATTTCAGTAGGGAGGGAACCATGGCAGGAAAGAACACGTCGGCATTCGGAATTTACGCAAGCCGTGAAATGGCGGAAAACGCGGTGGATCGGATGCTCTCCGCCGGATTCCGAAACGAGGACATTTCGGTACTTCTGCAGGACAACGTGGGATCGAAAGACTTTGCCCACGAAAAGCATACGAAGGCTCCGGAAGGCACAGCGACGGGAGTAGTGGCCGGCGGCATTATCGGCGGAACGATCGGGCTGCTAGCCGGTATCGGGGTGCTGGCGATTCCGGGGCTCGGGCCTCTGATTGCGGCAGGGCCGATTATCGCGGCGCTTTCGGGGATTGGATCGGGTGGCGTACTGGGCGGCATCATCGGGGCGCTTGTCGGAATGGGTATTCCCGAGTATGAGGCGAAGCGCTACGAAGGGCGCATCAAAGAAGGCGGAATTCTGCTTTCCGTTCACTGCGACAATGCCGAGTGGATTCTAAAGGCGAAGGAACTCCTGCGGGAGTCCGGGGCGGAAGATATCGCTTCGGCGGGAGAACACGCCGCCGATTTTGCTTCGTCGAACAAACCATTGAGCCGGGGCGCAAGCGTCGCTTAAGAAGCCGCTATAGACTCGCCGGGACAAACACCTTGTCGGGGGCAGCGATGCTCGCATCTTTGTTCTCGATCGTTACTCGGATGGGCTGCAAGCCGGATTTCTTTTCGGGCTTGGCGACGAAAAGCAGCGAATACTGGTATTTCTGAGCGTCCAAGAACTGCTGCAAGAAGGGTTGGAAGGAGACCGGCGAGCCGAAGCCGATATAGTAAGACTCGCCGCCCGTTTCGTCCGATAACTGCGACAGAAAATTCTGTCCCCAGGTGGTGCGCCACAGGCTATGGCCGGCGTGCCCGACGCTCGGACTGTAGATCGTATAGACCACCACCCCGGCTTTTATGGCGCTCAAAATACCCGCGTTCACATAGGGATTATCGGGATAATAGCCGCCGCTGAGTGCTTCTATGCCACTGCTGATCATGAGTACTTCTTTGCGCTGCGCTCCGCTTACCGGCCATTTTTTTACGGCATCGGTGAGCGAATCGTACGGGCTGACATCGGCGCCGCCGGGACCGACGGGAAGCCGAATACCATTGGCGGCCGCCGCATGATCGCGCGTGAAGTTTTGCGTGACTTGCGCCATGCCATTGCGCATGTAGGCAACAGCTACATCGAAGTTAGGGGGCAGAGAAGTGACGAACTGCTTGAGAGTTTGGATCTCCGTACCGAACGAAGAGCGGGCGGAGTCATCGATCAGCAGCATCACCTGTGTGTCGCTATTGGCCAGCGGAGTAAGTTCCTGAACGGGCCGTTTATCGTTCCCCTGGCGAACCAGGATGTCTTCCTTTTCCACAGGCGGAATGGTCTTCCCGCGTCGAGGTTCGAGAGTTACTACTATGCGCGTCGGAACGCCGGGGGCGGCGGCCTCCTGGCTTGGCTGTCGGCCGGCAGCACTGAGCGAAGCGGTGGCCAGGATACCTACCAGACCGGCTGCGGCCAGTGGGATTGTTAATTTCATTTTTGGGCGGTCACTTTTCCAGAAGGGCGTCAGCAGACTTAGAGCTGGCAACAACCTTCTTCTTATTAGACCGACATAAACGATTTTGGGATGCATCGACATAGGTATCGAATTCCGCGGCTCGCACCGCGGCCGTATGGAAACGGAGAGTACGACGCCGGGCGTTCGCGGCCAATTCCAGCCTCTGCTCAATGGGCATGCTGAGAGATTTCAGCACATCGGCGCTTGTGCGTACCGGTACAATTTCGGAATGCGGCTGAAAGAATGCCTCCAAGCCCGGCCATTCGTCGGTCAAGATGGGGACGCCGCAAGCGGAGGCCTCGAAAAGCCGAACGCTCGGCGAGTATCCCGCTTGGATCATTTCCTGGCGCGTTATGTTTAGCGCGAAGCTCTGGGAATTATAGAAGCTGCCGTGCTCCGCTGCGGGCAGGTGTTCTATACGGGTCACGTTGCGCGGCCACTCGATTCCCGCCGGATATTGCGGACCCGCTACCGCGAAACGGCGGTCCTGCGATTGGCGCGCGGTTTCACGCAGCAAACGATGGAGCGTCGGTTGCCGGTCGGCGGCGTAAGTGCCCAGGTAGGCGAGATCCCATGCGGCCTCGAGTTTCCTCGGGAAATAGAGGGTAGGATCGACCGAGCAGTATAGAGCGCGCGCGCAAGGCGAGCCAAACCGCTGCTCGATGGCGTTCAGAGTGGGTCCACCAGTGAAGGAAAGATATAAATCGTAGTCTCTGATTAGCTCGCTCGATAGATACTCGCACTTATTTGCCGCGACGGCGCTCAATGTAACTGGCGTATCTATGTCATAGAACGCAACCAACTTCGATCTTATGGCGCGGACCCATCGGCCCAACGCGATACCCTCTGGCACGTAGGAGCCGATGACTACGGCATCTGCGGCGCGCAAGATTGCCGAGTGGCGGTCCTTTAACTCCTCCAGAGTGCGGTAAAGAATGACGCGGCAGTAAGGCAGGGTTTCGAACTCCCGGTTGGCTGCATACCAGGGCGCGTCTCTTTCGAGGAAAGTGATGGAATGTCCGCGCGCCGCTAATTCCTTCAGCAAACCGCGGTAAGTAGTCGCATGGCCGTTTCCCCAGGCGGAGGTGATGGATAGACCTAAGAAAACATACTCTCGGCCTCCGCCGGTCAAACGGGTGTCTCCAGGCTGTGGTTCGGCTTGAGGATCGGATTCGGCTTGCGCGCCAGCGTGTCCGCCAGAATTTCATGGACCAGAATGCCGCGCCGTTCATAGGTATGCTCGGCGAGGACCCTTGCTCGCGCCGCGCGACCGATTTCCCGAGTCTTCTCTAGTGGGATTTCGTTAACGAGCGTGGCCACTTCCTGGCCACTTCCGGCAACCAGGATTTCGCGTCCGGGCAGAAGAAAAGAATCGATGCCTTCCCAGAAGTCGGTAATGAGGCAGGCCGCGGCGCCCGCTGCTTCAAAGACGCGCGTAGCCGGCGAGAAGCCATAACGCGCCATGCTGTTACGGCTGACGTTGAGGACGAATTGCGAGGAGCAGTTTAGCTGATTGTGATCGGCCGTGTAGACATGCCCCAGGTAGTTGACATTTGGCGGCATGGATTTGCCGCTCCAGCCATTTCCGCCTAAGAGGAAAGCCCGTTCGGCGGCCAAATGCGCTGCTCGCAAAAAATACTCTTCGACGCGCGTCTCGCGATCCGGCAAGCGATTTCCCAGGAAGGAAAGGTCACAGGCGTAGCGGGGATTTGCCGTTACCGGAAAATGGACGTCCGGATCGAAAGCGTTATAGATAGCGAAACAATCGCGCGCGCCGAGCGCACCATACTGCTCAGTAACTCTTTTGCCGCCGCCGTAAGTGAGTACAAGATCGAAGCGGCACAGAGCGAGGTGAAATGCATCGACGGGGTTACTGGAGAGACGTTCGAGGGTGGCAGGAGCATCCACATCCCAGAAGACCTTACAGGTTCCTTCCGGCATGGCGGCAACCCGCGCCTCCAGATACTCATCGAGCACTCCGACGCCGCTCGCCTTGACCACTGTTTCGCAGTTGGCCGACCATGCCAGATGGCGCTTGACAGCCGCCGTATCGTTCGGATCATACACTACGACGCGCGCCCAATCGGGATCTTCCATGTCGCGATGCTGCTGGCGATCGTAGGCGTCCGGTTCGAAGAAGGTAATGTCATAACCGAGTCGAGCCAGCGCGCGCAATATGCCGCGATAGTAAGTGGCTGCGCCATTCCAATAAGCCGATACCAGGCTTGAACCCCAGAACGCGAGTTTCACAGACACGTCTCCGCTAACGGGAGTTGCGCGGTAGTTGCTAAGACGGGCTTCATCTCGTTATAAATGTCTAGCAATTCGTCTACGCGATGAGCACACGTGTGCCGGCTGCGGATTGTCTCGAGACCATGTTGCGCCAGACTTTGGGCAAGGTCCCGATCGCCGAGCACGCTATTTAGATGCTTCTTCATTTCGTTCCCATCGCGCGCCATCAAGAAATCGACGCCGACCCGAAAAAGACCTTCCACATCCTGCCAAGGAGCAGATACTAGCGGAATGCCACAAGCCAGCGCTTCGAACGGGCGAATGGTAGGAATGCCGGGAAGTTGTCGAGTGTAGGGACGCCGCGGAATGTGGACCGTCGCGTGGAATTGCGCGAACACTTTCGGCACTCGATGATTGGGAAGCCAGCCGCCATAGTCTATCCCGGCAGTCGCCAGTTTTTCCAATGCTTCGCTTGGATAACGCACCCCATAGGCTTGCGCTTTTATCGAAAGGGCTGCGCAAGGCTCGATAAAGAATTCGCGGAGCTCTTCTGTTCGCTCCTCGTCGCCCCAGTTGCCAATCCAGACCAGATCGCGCGCCCGGCGGATTTCCGGGAATGGGTGGAAGATTCGAGTATCGGCCGCTTCGTGCCAGGTGTGAACCTGTTTGCCCCAGCCGATTTTCTGGTAGGCTTGGCGTAGGGAATTGCCGTAAGCGAGCACCCCATCGAAGTCGGAACGATCGAAGCGCGCCATCTCTTCCGGCGCGGTGACGGCGCGATGATGCGTGTCGTGAAACAAAGTGCGAACGCTCGAATTTCTTCTTCGATGTTCGCCGAGGGCGGCAATCAGCTCCGGATCGTTCCATTCGTGAACCAATACCAGGTCTGCCGCGTCCAGGCAATCGGTCAAACAGAGGTGATCGGCTCGGTACGTCTCGCTTTTCAACTTCGGGAAGGCGGTATGAAATTCCTCTAGGGCTCTATTTCCCTGATCGCGCAACAGGTTCTGCCGGCTCCAGCCTTCCTCCGGTTCAAGAACCCTGACATGGTGGCCTCTGGCGGTTAATTCCGAGACGATTCCTCTTAGAAAGTGAGCATTACCGTGGTTCCAGTCGGAGACTAGCGAATGACAGAAGATCACAATCCGCAGGCTCACGCTGCTACCCCGCTGCGGACGATCTTCCGCTGAATCGCCGTGGCATACAGATTCAGGTATTTTGCTAACGAGAGATCGGCGCGATAACGCGCTGCGTGCAAAGAGGCGCGCCTGGCCAAGCGCGTTCGTTCCGCAGGATCATCGATCAGCGCGTTCAAGGTCTTTGTCCAATCGTCCTTGGCCGTCGGATCGAGAAAGATTGCCGCGTCCGCCCAGAGCTCGCGCATGCTCGGAATATCGGAGAGAACCAGGCAGCATCCGGCTCGCGCCGCTTCGAGCACGGCAAGTCCGAAAGGTTCGTAGAGCGCGGGGTGGACGAAAATACTGGCCTCCGCCATTTGCGCGAGTAGTTCCGCGCGAGTCAAGTTGCCCAAACAATGAACGGCCGATGTCTCTAATTGGCCGCTGCCGGCGACAGACAACGGCCATTTAAGGGTGGCGGCTACTGAGTCCAGGAGCGCCAGATTTTTCGCCTTATCCCACATTCTGCCGGCCGCTAGTAAGTAAGGCTGCTTCGCCGCTATTATCGGCTGGCAGAGACTGAAATTATGGATAACATCGATTTTGTCGATCGGCAGGTTGTATTCGACCGCAACGGCTTGGGCCATGAAGCTGGAAGGCGCGGCAATTGCGTCGGCTGCATCCAGTCCAGCGGCGACCCGGCGTTTGTATTCTTCCCAATCTGCCCCGGGAACGCAATTATGAACCGCTTTCCACCAGGAATAAACGCAGGAATGCGCGGCTGAAACTACTGGCGCGCGCCATGGCCGTGCAGCGAGAGCATAACTGTTCAGGTGAATGACATCGGGCTTAAACTGATTTTCTAATTGAGCCAACCACTCGCCTGATCGATCTACGTCGTTCCAGGGGTCGGGCATCCATTCGAGCGCGAACTCGCTTTCCGCAAGTTGGATTCGGGGAAGAGCGAGCGCTTCCGATTTTTGTTCCTCGGAAGGCGACGGTCCGAGCGCAGCCAAAAGGATTTCGATGTTACTCTGCGCGGTGAGCGCGCCGATCAGATCGAGTGAATACCGCCAAATGCCGCCGACGGCGTCGGTCGTCATGAGCAGCCGCTTCGGAGCGCGTTCTTCGCCCATCGATTCAACGGCCCTGGGAAAGTGTTTCGAGCTCGATTAAGGGTTGAGGGCGCTGTTCCTGAATGTCGCTAAAGGCCACGAAGCCGCTCAAGTAAGCCTCGTGCGCTCGCTCCCAGGCGAAATCGTCGGGCGCGCCCCAAGTTCGCGTATATTCAGGAGAGCCTGGATAGGGGAACAGCGGGACTGGCTTATTGGCCCAAACTCCGTGCGCTTCCAGTTCCGTTCGCCAGTTCTCCACGGCCTGGCTATCATCCTCCGCCATGGCAAGTAAGTTAGCTTGCACGAAAGGCACTAACTTCTTTGCAAAAACAAGGCGGCTAGTCAGCTCCTCGGTGCTCATTTTGCATTTCTTGTCGAGAAAGGCACGGCCTGCCTCGGTAATGCTTTCGACGCCGGCTTCGATCGAGACACAGCCCGCTCTGGCCAGCGCCCGGATAGCATCTTCGCTCCAGAGATCGAGGCGGGTCTGGACGCCAATTTTGACATTGCGCTCGGCTAACGCATTGAGCAGCGGCGCATCGGGCAGGAAAATCTCATCGATGAAATAAAGGTATTCGATGCCCTGACCCAGAAGGCCATCCAGCTCTTCGAGAACAGTGTTTAAGGGGCGCTTCCGATAGCTATTCCGGAAATTGTCCTTCGCGCAGAAAGTGCAGTGGTAAGGACATCCACGTGAGGCTTCCATCTCCGCGCCAGGTCCCACCGGGTCGGCGTCGAAGCGATGGTGATGGTGACGGTGACGCCGAATCGATTGAAGCGGCCAACGGAGCGCCGGGAGGCGTTTCATATCCGAAGCGCGATTGGGGCCACGAACCTGAAGTTCGCCACGCTCCATGAAAGCCACGGAGGAAGCAGACTGCGGGTCAGTAGCGAGTTCCAGTAGAACCTCTTCGCATTCGCCGAGAACCACGTAGTCGGCCTGAGTTTTTTTCAAAATCGGCCGTGGGGTGGTCGATCCATGCGGTCCCACAACGATGAGCTTGCCGCCGATTGGCCGTAATAGCTGGCAGAGTTCCTGAGGGACTCGAATCTCCGGGGGCGCGCACCGCCAAAAAAGATAGCTGGGCGCTGTCGTGACGGCCGTGAAGTCCGGATGAAAGCGGTTTATCTGCTCGACTGTATCCGCCTCGGTGAGCGCATCGAGATGGCCATCGAGCAGCAGGCATTCATGTCCCGCCTCTTCGAGCAGAGTCTTAGAATATCCGAACTCTAACGGCAAGTGCGGCTCGCGGCATCCAAAATAAATGCTTCCTTCGAAGTTCCAGGCTGGATTGACTAAAGCAAAACGCATCATGCCACCTGCATAGCCGGCTGTGCGGCTAACTCCGGATGCCTTCCATACCATTCGATTAAGCTTCGCAAGCCCTGCTTAATCGGAACCTCCGGCCTCCAATGCAGGACCTCGCGCGCTTTCGACACATTTGCCACATACCAGCGTTGATCTCCCAATCGCTCCGGGCCGTATTCAATGCGGGGCGCAGTGCCGGTGAGCACTTTGAGCTGAGAGATGAGTTCAAGCAGACTCGCGCTGTTTTCAACCGCCCCGCCAAAATTGAAGGCCTCGCCGGGCGAACTTGCCGAATGTGCCATGGCAAGGTTCATGGCGCGAACCAAATCGTCCACATACAAAAGATCGCGCACCTGCTTGCCGTCTCCAAAGAGGGTAATTGCTTCGCCTTTGATTGCTTGCCTCACGAAATGGGCAACCCATCCCTGATCTTCCGAGCCGAGCTGATAAGGCCCATAGATGCAGCTCATGCGAAAGACAGTAGTACGCAGATTGTACGAGCGCGCGTAATCCAAGACGTACTGGTCGGCGCTTCCCTTGGAACATCCATAGGGGGAAAGAAAGGAGAGCGGCTGCTTTTCACCAATGCCCGATTGAGCGAGCATTTCGTCGGCCGGCTCGTAGCGTGTCTCCCGTTCGCGCAGCGGAATCCCGGCCAGGCAGCCATACACCTTGTTTGTGGAAGTAAAGAGTAAGGGCGGTTTGAACGGCGAGTTGCGAATCGCCTCCAAAACATTCAGCGTGCCGATGAGATTCGTCCCGGCGTCGGCCAGCGGATCTTCGAGGCTCGTGGTCACGGCTACCTGGGCGGCAAGATGGTAAACGGCAAGCGCCGAGTCAACGGCCTCCTCCACTGCCGGCTTACTTCGCACGTCTGCTTTGGTGAAAAGCACTCTTCCCGGGAATCGCTCGAGCATTTCGTCTATATTTCGCTCTACGCCGGGCCGGCTCAGATTGTCGAAGATGTGTACCGGCTGGTCGTTTACTAGAAAGCTCTGGGCTAAATTCGTGCCGATGAATCCCGCTCCGCCAGTGATCAGGATATAGCGGTTATCCATGTTTCGTCCCCTCACACCACCAACCCGCGCGAGGCCAGTTCATGCCGCATTTCATTGAAGCGATCAGGCGCAGTCTGGCGCTGGAGCCACTTGGCTAAATCGCGCATTCCGTCTTCGAGCTTCACCTGGGGCTCATACCCAAAGATATTTTGCGCCAGGCTGATATCGGGGAAGCAATGGCGTATGTCGCCTACCCGATAGCTACCGGTAATCTCCGGCTCGACGTTCTGCCCGAGAACGCGCGCCAGTTTACTTGCTACTTCCCTCACGCTGACTTTCTGGCCGCTGCCCACATTGAACACCATGCCCGCGGCGCCCGGAACCTCTAGCGCAAGCCGGCAGGCTCTGGCCAGGTCATAGACGCTGACAAAGTCACGCAACTGCTCGCCATCTTCGAAGATCATGGGGCGTTCGCCGTTCATTAAGCGGGAAGCGAATATCGCGAGCACTCCGGTGTAAGGATTTGAAAGCGATTGGAAGGGTCCGTAAGCGTTGAAGAACCGCAGCGCTACCGTGGGAAGACCGTACGCCCGGCCGACCATCAGGCACATCTGCTCCTGGTCATATTTCGAGAGCGCATAAACGGATGCCAGGGAGGGCTGTTTACTTTCGGGCGTGGCTACTGGATGAAGTGGGGACCCGTCCGGCGCGATCATCTCCCACTGGCGATTTTTGAGTTGCCGCGTGGTGCGGGCGGCCTGCATATGGGGGCTGCCGGAGGCACTCACATACAGCCCTTCTCCGTAAACGCTCATGCTCGACGCCACAATCAGCTTGTTGACCGGCTTTTTCACCAGGCGCTCTAACAGCACAGCCGTACCAAGGTTGTTTACGCTTGTGTACTCCGCCATCTGATACATGCTCTGGCCCACTCCCACCAAAGCGACAAAATGGTAGACCGCCTCAACGCCGGCTAGCGCCTCATCTACCGCTTCGGGATTGCGTACATCGCCCAGGATAAATTCCGCGTCGCGGTGTAAGTAAGAGGGGCGTCCCGGAGCCTCTCCGTGCACCTGACTTACAAGGCTGTCTAAAATGCGGACGTGATAGCCGGTTCGTAAAAGCTCTTTTGCGACGTGCGAGCCGATAAAACCAGCGCCGCCCGTGATTAGAACTGTACCCTTCATTTACGCTTTGATCCTCTTCCCTCGGTAAAAGTACTTGTGGAACAAAACGCTTCCGCAAAATCGGTAACAAATGCGTTTAAAGCGTTCTAGTGTAAGAAGCTTTGTAGCTGGCATTGTTTCCACTTACCTGAATTCTCCAAAAAGGGCGGGTAGTTTTACGAGTGCGAATATCTACGGGTCATGCGCGCGCAGAATTCCGCGAACTCCGCGGGATTCCTTGGGGGACTGGCGTGATGGGGCTGGATGCCCAGTCGCTCCGGAGTAAAGCAGAAAGTTACCGTAACTTCGAAGTCTTCGAGCTGCTTCATTTGAAAATCGAACCAAGGCTCCGCGCCAGGCCTTTCGAAATCGGCCCAACTTAACCCCGTGCGTAACTTCTTTACTCCCAACTCGCGCAGAATTCGGACAGCCTTCTCCAGACGGTGATCTTCGAAGTGAAACCATTGGCAAAGGCCCAATGCCGGCGAATAATCGGGGAAATGTTTAAGCGCCAATTTGCTCGTGCCGTCCTCCCGCAGCAGCCCCATGTAAAAGTGCCGGTAGTAAGAGGATCCTTCGCTCTCACGATGCCGTGTGGTGGCCGGCCATGCGCGCGGCAGATCGAAGAGGCTGTACCAGTAGATGTGGTCGAGCCTCGGAATCAGCAGTTCCGCGGTACGCTTAAGCCCGAACTCCTGCACTTCTTCAGCTCCAAACGAGGACGCGCCTACTTCGGAAACCCAGATCGGCTTGGCTGTGACGCTTCGAATCTCCTCGATCTTGGCAGGCCATTCGTCGATACTCCAATGATTCCAATCAAGCGGGAAGCCGTGCACGGCTACTACGTCCACTTGATCGAGAACTCCCATTTCGTCCATCCGCTTGACGAAGCCCGGGTCGATCGGAGAGATTCCGCCCAACACTCTTGGCAACCTCGGGTTTTCCGCCTCGACCGCTGTGCTGGCCTGCTTCACCATATCTCCAAAAATCGACCAGTCGGTATCGATTTCGAAGTTCCAGTGGGAGAGGTTGTTGGGCTCGTTCCAGAGCATAACGGCTTCAATCATAAAGATGCCGGAGGAATTTGACGGCTCGATTATCCAAGGCGAGGCAATTCGTGCAGGTGTGCCTGATCATCGCAGCGGCAGACGAATACTTCCTGCTCCGGAGCGCTTTCGATTTTGAAGCCCGCGCTGCGCAGAACTGCTTCGGCACAGGCGCGATTCGGGATCCACCAGTTGGTGGAATCGTTTGAATACTCGTTTTCAACAAAATGCATTTTGGGAAAGCCGGGCTTGTCGAAAAGAGTAGTCTCCGAGAAAGGATAATTAGACTCTAGCCTGGGCATAGAGTGGCTGCCGCGAAGCATGGATTGAAAGATGAACCAGTCTTTGGCGACGTGCTGTCGAAGCAGGTCCAGAGCAAGCAGCGGATGACGTAGATGATAGAAGACGCCCATGAATAGAACTAAATCAAAACGCTCGCCGAGCTGGGGCACTTCGTATACGGACAAGCGTTCGAAAGAAATTTCCAGGCCGACAATCTGCGTGGCATAACGAGCCTGCTCAAGATACTGTTCATCATGATCTATGCCCAAAACGCGCGCTGCTCCACGCCGCTTCATCTCGATGGAATAAAAACCGCCGTTGCAACCCACATCGAGCACGCTCATGCCGGTTAAATCTTGCGGGATGGCATGCTGGAAGTTCCGCCACTTGGTGGAAGGATAGTCGCCAAGAAAATGGTCAGGCGCGGTTTGCACTCCGCAAAGCAGCATGTTATGGAACCATGGTCCTAGTTCATTTATCCGCTTCTCTATTTCTGTAACTGAATTGCCGTATGCCAAAGTTATCCCCTCAAGGCTTTTATGACTCGTATTCTACTCATCCGCCACGGCAGCACTGATCTTCTGGGGCGTGTGTTATACGGGCGCATGCCCGGCGTCCACCTCAACGCCGAGGGTCTCCGGCAAGCCCAATCGGTGGCGTACGCCCTCAAGCAGGAATACGAAATGGAAGCTATTATTTCGAGTCCTCTTGAGCGCGCGCTGGAAACGGCCGGCCCGATCGCGCAAGCTTATGGCAAGTCCCCAATTGTAAAACAAGGAATTGTCGAGATCGATTTCGGAGAGTGGGTGGGGGTGTCTTTCGCGGATTTGAAGGAATCGGATAGCTGGCGGGAATTCAACCGGCGAAGATCATTGCATGCGCCGCCGGGCGGTGAAACCATGGTGAACGTGCAAGCGAGGACCTGGAGCTCAATCAAGGAGGCGGTCGAGGAGTATGCACCAGGATCGACGTTAGCGATGGTCACTCATGGCGATGTGGTTCGATGCGCCCTAGCGCTGATTCTAGGCTCTTCCGTCGACCACATCAACCGTTTTGAGATTGCGCCGGGCTCGGTGACCGAGATCCTGGCGGGGGATCATGATCCTTTCATAAAGAGCGTGAATCGCATCTTTTATTAAACAAATAGTCGGATTCACCGTCGAACGCTTTTATGCCCGAAGAAGAGTCCCTGACAAACAAAGATCTTTTCGAGCTTCTGGTCGACCGCCTAAGCGATTTCGCCATTATCTTGATCGATACCGAAGGGAAGTTTCTTTCCTGGCATCCGGGAATCGAAAAGCAATTCGGCTACACGGCAAGCGAATTCATCGGCCAGAACGGCGAGGTATTGGTTCCCTGGGCAGACCGGCCGAAAGGCGCGTTTCACCAGGAATTACAGAAGGCGGCGGAGACCGGCCGCGCTTTCGGTACAACCTGGCTGGTCAGGAAGGATGGTCACCCCATTTTTGCGGAGGGCGTTTCGCTTGCGCTTCATCACCCCGCTACCGGTCAGCTTGCCGGCTTCGGGAAAGTACTGCACGATATCACGGAGCGGAAGAGCACGGAAGAAGCTTTGAAGACGCTTGCGCGAACACTCGACCAGTCGATTGTGCTCATTCGGGATTGGGATGGAACGATTTCCCACTGGACATCCGGCTGCCAGCGCCTGTATGGCTGGACGGCGCAAGAAGCGATTGGCCGGAACGCGGACGAGCTTTTACATACCGCGTATCCGAGTAACACCATTCAGGAGCAACTTAGGCGCGAGGGAATCTGGCAGGGTGAACTGCAACAGAGGAGAAAAGACGGAAGTCCGGTTTATGTTTCCGCGCATTGGATGATGCTTTCCGAAAACTCAGACGGACAACCCAGTATTGTTTCCACGCATACCGACATCACCGGCCGGCTCCAGATGCAGCGTGAACTCGAGGGCGCCAATGCGCGCTTGAAAGGCATGGCTCTGGAATTGAAGCGATCGAATTCGGAGCTCGAAGAATTCGCCCGCATTGCATCGCACGATTTAAGCGCGCCCATTGTCAGCACGCGCTGGCTGGTAGAACTTCTGGCGAACAAGCACGCTCAATCGCTCGACGGTGACGGGCAGAAATGCCTGCATCAGATCTCGCTGGGGCTGGAGCGAATGATGGACCTGGTGGAAGCGATTCTGGCCCATGCGCGTGTCGGGATCAATCCGGTCGGTTCTACCGAGGCGGTAGACGGAGACGAAGCCTTGAACATTGCGCTTCAAAATCTGAGTAAGGACTTGAAGGTTGCCAACGCTGCTCTGGTACGCGAGCCTCTGCCGCGGCTGCTGATCGAATCGCAACCGCTCGTCCGGTTGTTCCAGAATCTGCTCTCGAATGCCGTTAAGTACCGCCGCCAGAATGCGCCCTTGCAGATAAACGTGAATGCTTCGCCAAGAGAGGATTCTTGGTTGCTCAGCGTGCAGGACAATGGCATCGGGATTGAAGCGGCGTGGTTGGAGCGAATTTTCCAGCCGCTGCAGCGGCCACACGGAGCGGAGATTGCAGGTAGCGGAATCGGTCTTGCTACGTGCCGGAAGATCGTTACCCGCGCCGGGGGAAGCATCTGGGTCGAGTCGGAAGCCGGTAGAGGGTCAACGTTTTATTTCACTCTTCCGGGCGAGAGCGGTTGACGCCAACGCGATCAGCTCTTCTCTCACGCTCTCTACCACCGCTTCCCAGCTTCCTGGCTCCGGCTGCCGGAATAAGCGCATGCTTGGATACCAGGGCGTGTCTTCGCGCGCGAGCATCCAGCGCCAGTCGCATCGATAGGAAAGCAAAGTCCAGACCGGCCGTCCGAGAGCGCCGGCCAGATGCGCCATCATCGTGTCCACGCTAATCACCAGGTCGAGAGAACCCACCACGCCGGCGGTTGCGAAAATCGATTGCTCTTCCTCGCGCAGGCGCGGCATGCCATCCAACTCGAATCGCGGCGGCCCAAATTGTAAATTCAGGAAAGAGACTCCCGGGATGTCGAGCCAACGAGCAATTAATTCCACGGGAAGCGACCTTTGCGGATCGAAGCTGCTGGCGTTCCAGAAAACACCGACTCGTAGCACAGCGGAAGAAGTATTTTGGGATTGCGCCAGGGGAGCGCGCAAATACGGAACGCCGTTTGGGATAGAAGCGAGTCCGGTGCGAAAAACACGCGGCAATTCCACCACCTCGATTTGCTGGTCCCACGGCGGCTCCTCGTCGCCCCAGGTAATCACCTGATCCGCCAATCCGCTGAGCTCCAGCAAGGCTTTCATTTTGGGTTGCGCTTCTATGACGAGCGAGCGCGCCTGTTTGCGGACCAGCGGCGCATAGCGAATGAACTGGAGCGTATCGCCCAAACCATGCAAGCACCTGATCAGGACTCGTCTTCCATTCAAGGCCTCCCCGTCCCAGAAGCGATTGGGATCGGGCTTGCCGCGCCGGGCAATGTTGTCGCTTTCCAGCCACGCTTGCTCGAATTCTCCCTTCAGCATGTGGCAAGTCCAGCGTCCGGCGGCACAAGCGTCGGAGTCGAACTGGGCGTCTTCGGCGCGATCGAATAGTTCCAGCGCCTGTGGAATTCGCATCATGCGAAGTTGTGCTTGCGCTTCGCGCAGCAGATCAGAGCGCATCCGGATGGGATTTCGGAATGACGGGCAAAATCAGGGCGGACGGATAGTTCCGGTCATGAAAGACAGTTTGCCTGGCTTTAATCGTTTTTGTGACGTCGGCGTTCGGCGCGGAGGAATTTAGATTCCGGTCGAAACGTGGAAAATTGCTGCTCGAAACTTCTAGGCGAATGCGATGGCCGCTCGCAAAGACATAGCTGGTGACGCCGGTATCGATGGTGATTTGATAAGCCGAATTGCGCTTCACGAAAACAGGTTTATCGAGCGATAGCCGGTATCTGAGCCTTTGAATTCCATCGCACACCGCGAATGCGCGGCCGTCGGTTTGAACGTCAATCAGTTTGGCGGTGAAATCGGTGTCATTGGCGGAGGTGGAGACGTAGAGGAGCGCTCGCACGGGCCCCGTCACCTCGACGTCTTCGTTTAACGGGCCGGACGTGTAGACCAAAACGTCAGGGCGCTTTTCCACGGCTGACTGTTCCAAAGGGCCGGGAGGCAAAATCTTCGGCTCGCAGCAGATCGCGCCACCAACGGTGGGCACGGGAGTCTTGGGATCGTAGGTGAACAAGTCGGGTTGAGCCTTGCGTACCGGCCGTCGATAAAGGCCGCCGTCCCCGGCGCTGCTGTTGGCATGGCCACCGCTTGAGAGATAGAACGGAACGTAGCGCGTTCGAGCGAGCGGCCACTCGTGTTCTTCGCGCCACACGTTTGGGCCCATGACAAATAGATGGAGAGCGGGTAGCCTGAGATTGATGCCGGTGGAGTTCTTATGCAGCCAGTAATCGAACCACTCCGCTTGCGTGGCGCGGATGGGGATGATGGCTTCGGGCCCAAAGTTTTCGGTGGGGAAGTGCAGCGAAGGGTTGTGGCCCCAGGGTCCGATCCAGGTCTCTATTTTCTTGTGGGCCGCGGAGAGCCTGGAGAACATATCCAAGTCGCTTTCGGCGTAGGTGTCAAACCAGCCGCCCATTGAAAGAACAGGAACATCTATTTGCCTTGTCCGATATCGGATGCTGTGCCCGCTCCAATAAGCATCGTAGGAGGGGTGATCGAGGGCGGTCCTCCAGACGGGCAATTTTATTCCGGTGGCAACCAGATCGGCAGTTCTCAAGGGAAGGTGGTTGATGTAACTTGCGAAGAGCGGCCTCACGTGAGAAGGCGGTGTAAGGTTTTCGGCGAGCCACAGAAGACGGTGACCTAACTGCAGAGCACCGCCGGTCGAGTAGAAGCGATCCAGGTATTCGTCGTCGCCCGAGAACAGCGGTGCGATGGCGAAGAGATGCGGGTTTTCTTCGACCGCCGCCCACCAGGTGGCCATCCCCAGGTAGGAAGCGCCGGCCATGGCGACCCGGGTATTCGACCAAGGCTGTTCGGCAACCCAGTTGATGGTGTCGTTGCCATCCGGACCTTCCTGCTCGATGGTTCCGAAGACTCCCTGCGAGGCATAGCGCCCGCGCACGTCTTCAATGACGACTGCGTAACCGTGCCGCAGGAAGCCGCGATAATTCCTGCTCGGCGGCCCTTTACGGTTGTAGGGCGTGCGAAAGAGAACGGTGGGCCAGCGTCCTGTGGCGCGCGGCAAAAAGACATCGGCCGCCAGATGCACTCCGTCCCGCATGGGAACGGGAACGCCTAACAGTTCGAGGCTCCCGGGCGGGCGCGCGCTAGGTTTTACGAGTTGTCCGCATAACAGACCAGAGGCGAGGAGAACGGGCGCCAAGCCTTTGCGAACAGCGTTGCAGGTCATGAAGCCGCTGAGGAAGCGTTCGTGATGACGGGTTTCGGGCGTTGACCGAAGAGCGCGGTGCCGATGCGCACGATGGTCGCTCCTTCTTCCACAGCCGCTTCGAAATCGTTGGACATGCCCATGGAAAGTTCTGGCAAGGAATACTGGCGAGCGAGTTGCGCCAACTGTTGAAAATAGGGGCGCGAAATTTCCGGATCTTCCGACCAGGGTGGAATGGTCATGAGCCCGGTCACCCGGATGTTCGAGCAGCGCTCGGCCGCGGAAAGGAGAAGCGGAATCTCAGCGGGCGCGGCGCCCATTTTATTGGCTTCATCCGACAACTTGACTTCGAGCAAAATTTCGAGCTTTTTCGGCGCCGCGCAGGCGTCCAATCTTTCGAGAAGCTTGGCGGAATCGGCGGTTTCGACGACATCGAAGAGATCGCACGCCAGGCGCGCCTTGTTGGACTGCAGATGGCCGATCAGGTGGTAGCGGGCCTCCGCGAGATCGGCCAGTTGCGGTTTTTTATCGGCGAACTCCTGCACATAATTCTCTCCAAAGTCGCGCAGCCCGGCATTATAGGCATCGCGAATGTGAGAGGCAGAAAATTTCTTCGAAACGGCCACTACGTTTATCTCGGAGCGCTGGCGACGGCTGCGATCGAGCGCTCGTTGAAGGCGATTCTCGACAGCCGCCAGGCGATTTTCGAAAGTGGTCGATTGAAGTGGCAAAACTCCATGATAAAAGCTCGCCCGAAGAGCTATGGTCCAGGATTCGGGATTTCTTGCATTTATGCCGACGTCCGGCGGTGCTCGATTTCGGGGATAAACCGGTCCGCATACTTGAAGGCCAATATGTTTTAGAGGTCTGCGCGGGTCGGCTGATGATTCAGGTGTGGGATGAAGAACGCAGCCTATCCAGGCGCATTCTGTCAGTAGATCGGGCTTCGAGCGGCGTTTTGGATTGCACAGTACAACGGTTTGGTGGAGCTGCCGGCACGCTGGCCTTTCTCGATCTGGATAAACCGCAAACTTCCATCCGGTCGGTGAGAGGCGCGCGGCAGATTTTCGCCGAGCAGTTTCGGCGGATGCTACACCGTCAGTTTCCGGGTTGGGAGATCGACAGTGTCTCTTCGGCGCTCGATTTGAGGCGCTCTTTTTCCGCGTTGTCTCCGCGCGCGACGCTCCGGCGCGGGCACCAGCGAATGGCGGCGCTGGCTTGCCCATCCGTCGAGAACGAACCGGATTTTCTATCGCATGCGCTCCTGTGGTTCGATTATCAACGGGCTCGACTGACGCATTCCGAGCCGCTGGCGCTGTGTCTATTTCTCCCGGAAACAGCCGGCAATGTGACGGCGCAGCGCCTTCGCTGGTTGAATCAGCAGCAGCTTCGGACACGAATCTTTCGCTTTAACGAGCACGGTATGGCTGGGGAAGTAGATGCGCAGGATCTGGGTAACCTCGACACGCGACTAGCAGCGCGTTATGTGCCGGTCAAGCTGAGCCCGGAACTGGAAACCGCCATCGCGCGCTGGCAGAAGATGGACGGTGTCGGCTGTTGTCCTGAGCTTGGGGGCGCGGTCAGCGTGCGTTTTCGCGGTCTGGAATTTGCGCGCTTGGAGCGTTCAAGAATTCTTTTGGGTATCGGTCTCAAAGAAGAACTCGCCGCTTCCGAGATCGAGCGAGTGGAGGCTTTCGCCGGCCACTTGCGCGGCTTGAGCAGCGCCGAACTGCCTGCTTTTGGCGAGCATTGGTTTGAAAGCGCGATCCGAGGTAATTTGCAGCTGCTCGATCCGGATTTGCTGTTGACGCCGGTGCATGGACAGGTGCTGACGTTTGCGGGAGGCGAACGCGAATTGATCGATTTACTCGCGATTTCCGCCGCGGGCCGATTGACAGTTTTGGAATTGAAGGTATCCGAAGACATACAGTTGCCCATGCAAGGGCTCGACTACTGGATGCGAATGGGCTGGCACGCGGAGAGAGGCGAGCTGGACGGGCTGTTTCCGGGCATTGCATTGGCCAAGAAACGACCCAAACTACTGCTGGTTGCGCCCGCTTTCGGCTTTCATCCAAGCAATGAGATTGTTCTGCGTTACTTCTCGCCTGATATCGAAGTCGAACGTATCGGCGTAAACTCTGAGTGGAAGGCTGGGCTGAAGATAGACTTTCGGCTCAGAGGCGCCGAGACGCCTATTTCACACCGAGGTTTGGATGATATTCGACGGATTAGCACACATTAAGAAAGCGATCGGCACGCTCAACCCGCATGAAGTGCGGAACTTGAGCGAGCGGTCGCTGCGGGTGGTGCTGCATGCTTCAAACGGCGAAGCGTACAGTCGTATGGAGAATTTCTTTCTCAGCGATTTGAGTTCTGCGCGGCGGCGCGAATCGGCTCTTACGCTGAGTCGGGCTCCCCTGGCGGCTGGCGGCCCTGCGCCTGATTTGCAAGTATATGACGAAGCCATGGTAGCGCCAGCCCAGAGCCTGATCTTCAGCGCGGAGCGGCCCAAGCAATTTGTTTTGAAGACGCTTTCGCATTATCCGGATTTAGGCGTGCCGCTGGCGAAATCGTTCCTGCCGTTTCGGCGGCCATTTGTGGAGCGAACCATTGCGAAGACTTGCCGGGAGAATACTTTGTTCTCAGTCGCGACGGCCTTGCCGGACGTGATTCCGAGCGTGATCGAACTGCCCTGGGCGGTGGCCGAGTTTGCCTCCGACACGGCTTTTCTGACGATGAACCAGGTGCGTTTGGCTTTTCTGCTCGCGGCCGCTAGCGACCATGAGGTTGGGTACTTGCATCAGAAGTCGGAGATCGCGATGGTCATTGGGAGCGCCTTCGGATGGCGGGCGATCGCGCGCCAACTGGTTGGCAAAATTCCTTTTGGTGGAGGCGTGATCGCAAAGGCCGCGGTGGCCTACGCGGGGACGAAAGTACTTGGGCTCTCGCTCGATCATTACTACAGCATCGGCTTTACGTATACGCGCGAGGAGCGCGATCGGCTGTACGCAGATGCGTTCCGGCAGGGCAAGAAAGTGGCGTTGAAGATGCTGAGTTTCCTGCGGCCCGATCTGGCAGCGCGTTATTCAGATGAAGCACGCGGCGCGCGGCCGGTGGCTGTCTCGCCGCAAGTCCGCTTGTAATGGTGCAGCTGATTGAAGCGGAGGTGCGCGTGCTCGGCACGTTGATGGAGAAAGAAGCAACTACTCCGGAATATTACCCGCTGAGTTTGAATGCGCTTGTCAATGGCTGCAATCAGAAATCGAACCGCGATCCGGTGGTGAACTATGACGCCGAGATTGTGGAAGGAGCGCTCGAAGGATTGCGCCAGAAGCAATTCGCCTTATTTGTTACGGGCAGCGGGCGCGTCGACAAGTACGCGCAGCGAATCTCGGAGACGCTGAACCTGGGGCGGCGCGAATGCGCGGCCTTGTGCACGCTATTTTTGCGAGGTCCGCAGACCCTCGGCGAGATCAAAGATCGCAGCGAACGAATGTTTGCTTTTGGCGACTTGGCCGAGACGGAGCGCGTCCTGGAGAAGCTGGCGGAAAGCGCCCTGGTGAAGAAGATGGCGCGCCAGCCAGGGCAAAAAGAGGCGCGCTACACGCATTTGCTGTCGGGCGAGCCGGTGTTCGAAGCGTTGGCGGAAAGCGCGCCGCCGTCTTCACCCACGAAGCTTGCGCAGCTTGAAAAGGAAGTCGAGAGATTGCGCTTAGAACTCGACGAACTGAAGAGTCGCTTTGACGCACTCGAAGCGCAATTGCGGTAGCTACTACTCGTCGCAAAATGCGAGAGGCCGCTTGCTCACGGGAGTGTGAAAAAATATCAGGAACATTTAGGGAACAAAATGTTGGAAGTGGATTTAGGCTAGAAGAGTGAGTAGCGATGAGCCGCTCGTCGGCAAGATCAAGTACAAACCGATCGACCGCTCGCAAACCAGTTTTCAAGTATTGGATTACGAGATTCTGATCGAGGCGAACCACCCGGCGCGAGTGATCTGGGAACTGGCCGGGAAGCTCAATCTGGAACAGTTTGCCAAAGACTGCAAAACACGGGAGGGCGAAGCGGGCCGGCCCTGTTGGCCGCCACACCTGCTGGTGAGCATCTGGGTGTATGGCTACACAATGGGCGTGGCCTCGGCACGGTCGATTGAACGGATGATGTCGCAGGAACCGGGGCTGCGCTGGCTAGCGGCAGGCCAAGAGGTGAACTATCACACGCTGGCGGATTTTCGGGTGGGGCACCGGGAGGCTCTGGAGAAGCTATTCATTGAGTTTCTGGCGATGCTGGAGAAAGCCGGAGTGGTGAATCTGGAGACCCTGCTGCAAGATGGAACCAAAATGAAGGCGCAAGCGGCGAAGAGTTCTTTGCACCGGCGCCGGACATTAGAAAAACGCCTGAAGGCGGCGCGCAAAGTGGTCCAGAAGTTGGACCGCGAAGCCGCCCAGGAACACGAGAAGATGGACGAGCGGCGGCAAGCCGCGCAACAGCGTGCGGCGCGCGAAGCGGTGGCCCGCGGCGAAGCGGCGCTGAAAGAACTGGAAAACCTGGAAGCCCCGCACAACGCCGAAAAATCGAGCGGATTTGCGCGTCAGCGATAGTGAACCGGAAGCGCGCAAGATGAAAGACAACGACGGTGGCTTCCATCCCGGCTACAACATGCAGGTCACCAGCGAAGCGCAATCGCGCCTGATCGTAGCGGTTGGATTAACGGGCGATCGTAACGATCTGCATCGACTGATACCGGCGCTGGAGCAGATCGAGCAGAGTGGCTTGGCGACTCCGCGGACGATCATCGCCGACAACGGGTATGCCACGCGCGCCAACGTGGAGCAAACGGCCGAGCGGAAGGTGGAACTGATTGCGCCGTGGAAAGACGATGCCTCGCGGCAAGCCGGGGCGTGCGCTCGCGCCGGGATTGCGAAAGAGTTTGCAGCCACTGCCTTTCAGCGGCAGGGGCGTGGCCAAGAGTTGTTGTGCCCGGATGGCAACACCTTGGTGACGATCGGACAAAAGAAACATCACGGCGTAGTCAAAACAATCTTTCAAGCCCAAGCTAAGGATTGCAAGAGTTGCCAGTTCCTCAAACAGTGTTGCGGCTATCGCGCTGGGCCGCGGCGTGTGGAGTTACCGGTAGAAAGTAAAGCGATGAGCGACTATCTGGCACGTATGAAACGTCGAGCGGTGAAGACGCTTTATCGGAAGCGTTGTGAGATTGCCGAGTTTCCGCATCTGTGGATCAAGGGAGTGCAAAAGCTGAGGCAATTTTCGGTACGTGGGCTGCTGAAGGCGGGTACCGAAGCGTTGTGGATCGCCTTGGCTTACAACGTCAAGCAGTGGATCCGCGTCCGACCGGCGGTCGCGCAGTAGCTTCCCGATCATGCTAGGCCTTTTCCCCTCGTCCTTGTGCCCTCGCGGAGACGGATTCAGGGCGGTTGGTCAGTTCTAAAGAAAACTTGGGCAGGCGTGGCGTGCCGAAACATACTTTGCGCAACCATGTACTCTGTAATGACGAGCTTCCCTCACGCCTAGCTTTCATCGTCGGTTTTCCCAGCGTTGGATTTTTTCACAATCCCGTGAGGGAGCGCGTCCCAAGTGGCATTTTGCGACGAGTAGTAGTGTAGCTAAATGCCACCTACTCATCACTCCTCCTCGCGGTAATTATTTGCGGCACAACTTCGGCCAGTGCGGCGCCAAATTTCAAATGCTGATCCGCGTCGAGATGCACGCCGTCCACCACGCTGGCGGTTATGACATTTCAGCGTCAAAGCAATCGCAACCGAGATCCGAGAACACGCGCGAATAGGTTTGCGCCAGCCCTCCAGCAACAGCGCGGCGCGTAGCTGTCAGTCGAGTATCTACCCAGCCAGTCCCGAATGGAGGTAGAATGTCTTCTGAGTATATGCCGAAAAAATCATCCGACCGGATCGACTTGCTACAGGGGACGCTCGACATGCTTATTTTGCGCACGCTCGTGTTTGGGCCGGCGCATGGTCACGAGATCGCGAAGCATCTGCAGCGGACCACGGACAATCTTCTTCAGGTGGAGCACGGGTCGCTCTATCCGGCGCTGCATCGGCTGGAGCGAAAGGGCTGGCTGGCGGCGAAGTGGGAGAGCGCGGGGAAGGATTTGAAGCGCGAGTTCAAGTATTACCGGCTGACGGCGGCGGGCAAGAAGCAGCTGGCAGCGGAAGAATCGAAGTGGAAGCAGATGGCGGGCGCGATCGCGCGCGTGATGTGGCCCGCCGAGGAGGGCTGATATGAGCCTGTCTACGCGGCGATGGCGCTATCGATGGCGATTCCCAGGATCTACGGCGTGATTTCTTTTCGGCGGCACAGGGTATTCACGAGATCGGGCGCCGCTAGACCTAGTGATGACCGCCTCCCCCGCCATGAAATCCGCCTCCGCCGTGGAATCCACCACCATGAAATCCTCCGCCGTGGAAGCCGCCAGGTACGCCGTTCCCGTGGAAGCCTCCAAATTCGTGTCCTCCGCCTATAAATCGTCCGCGGCCGATAAAGCCGCGATGGTAACCGCCGTAATATCCGCCGTAGAATCCGGGATAAAAGCCGCCGTTAAATCCAAATCCGAATGGGCTATAGAGAGAGCCCGGCGGCCAGAATCCATAGTAGTCGGTGTACGGATCCCAAAACCAACCTGCCGCTGTCGGAACATAGCCTTGAGGATTCTGCGCTACTAACTGGTTTTGAGCCGATTCATCGCGACTGCGCGCCTCGCTCCAAACATAGAGCGGATCTAGCTTCGCTTGTTTCTCGTCAAAGCTGGTTTTTTTCAGAGTGTCATTGTTGGCTAGTAAGATCTGATCATGTTTGCCAATTTCCCGGCTCTTGTGGAGGCCAATCACGTCCGCTTTCCCATCGAATGTCTTTACGTCCGGAGGGTCGGCGGTAAATCCATAAAGACCTTTCTTGAGCAGATCTACCGACGTGTTTCCGACGGTCACTTCCAGATGAGTGCCATTGATAACCTGGTCGGCTTCTACCAGTGCGTCGCCGCGGGTGAGGTGAATGCGCGTGTCCGCCAGCCCTACCGCGCTCATGCGGAACTCACTGTTTTGCCCTACCCGCAGAAAAGCTCCCGGCGTAAGTAACACCTCTACATAGCCGTTTCCCGTCTCGATCGATTGGCCGGCATGCAGCGTGACGTGTCCCACCGATTGCCGATTGAGCGCCCGGCCATTGAGCGATACTTGCCCTTCCACATAATTCAGGGAGCCAGCTCCCACAAATCCTTCAGGCGCAGGGCCTGGCGGCATCGACCCGGAGTGCGTGGGTGCGGGGGGCGTGTTTTGAGCTGAGTCGTATCTAGTCGTTTGCGCCAGACCGCAGGCTGAGCACGCGAGCAGGGCGACAACTAGTTTAAAAGCATGCTTCGAACCTGTCTCCATTTACCTCTCCGCTTAGTTAGACGTGGTAGCAGCGAGGATGACTTCGTCGAAACCGCGGTCGCACTGTGGAGTTGGCCTGCGCTGAAGTGATACTATCGGCGCAAGCCAAAGATGTCTGTCTTCAAACCGGCTGCCGATGAGCGCGGCATTCTAAAGAAAGCTGTAGGGAAGTTCGCGCACGATCCGGCCAGATCGCAACTACTTTCACGCCTTGAGGTGGAAGATGCGGAATACCGCACCGGCAGTGAAGAATGGAATCACCTTAAGTTTTGTGTCGAACAGCACCACCTTCATCTACAAACCGAAGTGCGCCGGGACCCGAAGAAAAAATCCTTGAAGCTCCAGTTGCAGGAAGCCGACGCGCTAGCTAGAAAATTTCACCCTAATTTTTCCTGAGCCGCGTGCATGGCCGGCCGCTGGCGTTCCGGGATCTGCTAAAGAAGAAGTCCGCTCGCTAGGCGAGCGCCAGGTTCAGGTTCTCGATGGCTTCGTCGACTTCGCCGGTGTTCTTGTAGCCCACCGTCACGCAATCAACTCCAGCGTGCCGGAAGGCGAACTTCATGGCCGCTTGCCGGTCGGCGCGCTGAGTGAATCTACCCTCACCCACCAGTTTCATGCTGATCACGCCCATACCTTCGCCGCGAACCTGCTTAACATGCGTGACCACCTCAGGCACATTTCCCAGTCCGGTGGTGGCGTAGTTCTCCGCGTCCATGGCGACGCCCTTCTGATTCATGCGAATCATGGCAACTTCGAGCCACTTGGTTTCCGGCGCCTGGCGCAACGCGGGCAGTCCGTGCATAGACGCGCCGTGCGCCCTGACCACCTTTCGCGACTGGGCATCGAGAATCGCATCCTGCCAGCGCAGACTGTCCGTCGGCCAGGACGCCACGTGCTGCCAGTGCAGCAGCATAATATCGAAATACTCGGTTTTCGCGAGTTTGCGTAGTTCGTCGATCTTCTGCTGCGCATCGACCGCCCCCGGCCTGGTGGTCACCTTCGTCATCAGCTGGTAACTGTCGCGCGGAATGCCCTCGAGAGCCACGCCGAGCATTTCGTGCATTCCTTCGTAAGACTCGGCAGTCTCGAAGAAACGAATGCCGCGGTCGTAGGCATAACGCACTAGCTTCGTGAACTGATCTTGTCCAAGATCGCGCTGCACGCGCCCGCTCATGGTGCCCGTTCCAAAGGCGAGTCGAGTTACCTTGACGTCGGATTTTCCCAGCGTCACCCAATCGGTTGCGGTCGCTCGCTCGGCCCGCAGCGGCAAAGTTGCAACGCCCGCGAACGATGCGACGGCCACGCCAGTCTTCAAAAAATCGCGCCTGGAGTAGTGAGCCACTATTCCTCCCTACGCCCGGATCTTATCATAAAGAATGTCGCATTCCGTCATGGCGTGGGCTCAAGCTCTTGGTTGGATGCGACCTACCGGGAGCCCGTACGGCTTAGGTCGCCGCCGAGGCGGACGGCCCGTGGACGTCGGAAGGCTTGGATACCAATAGCTGATCGAAGGCTCGGTAAGGGACGGTAGCGTGCCGTCTGGATTTGTTAGAACTTCGTAGTTTAAGGTGTAGAGTCCTCGCCAGTAATCGATGGCGATGTTGTTGGCAAAGATTCCGTGGGTGGTCGAAAGCGGGCTCTGCCCGTCCTGATCCGGGTGATAGATATCGACCCGAAAATCGTTGCCGTTCTGCGAAAGGACGTAGATGAAACCGGTGAATTCGACGGCGATATCGAGGTATTGGGAACTGGCAGTTTGGGTCAGCACCAGGAAGTAAGGGACGGGCTGCTTACTGAAGAGCTTGACGGGATTGCCCGCGACATCCATGGCTTGAATGCGGTTGTTGGCTCCGCTGTCTTCGAGGATTAGGACGACTCCATCGTGCGAGGCGGCCACCGAGCGTGGAGTATTGATGAGCCCGGGGCGCGAACCTTTGCCCGAGAATCCGCGCGCCAGTAAGAGTTGCGGCGCCTGCGCATCGGGCACCCCCTGAGCGGCTAACGGATGAGACTCGCACTTGTGAAATTCGCTGTTGATGCTCACGAAGTAGCCGGAGGGATGTAGAACGATTTTGTCGGAATCGAAATTCAACTTGCCGAACGAAACCGGTCCGGAAGCGCAAGGATCCGGGAACGCGGGTTGGAGGAGCGGAATCTGGCGCAGCATGAGAGTGGCCGGCTCCAGAAAGAAATTCTGGGCATTACTCGAGAACAGGCTATAAGCGATGGAAGCTCCGTTAGCGCTATCCAGACCGCGCGGGCTGATCGCATAACCGGACTGCGCGTCGGCGCCGTTGTTATCAGGGGAGGTGTTGAGATTGGCGACTAAGTCGAGCTGCTGAGGGCTGTCTGGCGTAATACAATCCGTGACGTTAGCGCTGTAGCTCTGCCATGCGTAGCCGACGTAGCCAGGAGATGTTGAGGTCTCTTGGCGCACGGTGATGTTGCGCAAAGCGCCCAGGCTGCCGGGTTGCTCATTGCCTTCGGGTGGCGCGTACGCCGGGGGAACAGCGGTTTCGAGCCAATAGTGAGTCTGATTAGGGTTAAGAGCGCTTTTCATGACGTGGGCGTATTCCGTATCGTGCGTGATGGGCCGCTGATTTTCTGTGAGAACGATATCAGGTAGCGTCGCAGTGGAGTTGTCGACGAGCCCGGTAGTTCCCTGCGCCGCGCAGAAGTTGCTGGCGTCGTCAGGACTGGAACCCTGCGGGCGAATGTAGAAGGAGACGCGAACTTCGATCTGGCCGCCACGCGGAATATTGTTTATGGATACGGGTATGGAAGGCAAATTCGATGGATCGGCAACGTCGGTGAGCGGGAGCGTGTGCGGAGGCGCGCCGGAAGTAAGCGGCGGAGCGCTGGAATTCAGCGGTGGCACGCCGGAAGCGAACATATAGACGATCTTGTAGTAAAGAACCTCCTGGCCGGGAATGACAGGCGGAAACTCGCCATCCTGCGGCTTGATGTTGAGCGTGACGGAGTGCGAGAGCGAGAGATCGAATTGATAAATGCGCGGCGATAGCGCAAGCTCGATGGAGGTTTCGGCAAGTTGCGCGCCGCCGACCACGGCGGATATGACACGGGCGATCAGGTTAATAGCGGGGATATCGTCGGCAATCTGCTCTACCACGATTTGCGCGGTCATAAGAGCGATCAGCCGCGCCAACGTTTGGCCGGTAACACCGTTCAGAAAAGCTCTTCCCAGGGCGCTTACGACTTGAACAACGTTGATGTTCCCGCCCTCGAAAGCATCGCTACCAGCCAGCGTGACAAGCGGAAGAATGATCTCGGAGAGAACGGTAATGCCGAGAAATCTAAGAATCGGATCGATATTCGGGAGCGCCCCGGCAATCATGCACAGAGTGACAAAAGCATAATTGACGACGACCGTAAGGACGGCTCCTGGAATAATCCATTTGTTGTCGGTGTCACCGGGCGGAGGAAGGAAGCCCGCGCCGCCGAGGTAAAGCGAAAATCCAGCGACGTTCTCCGGCAGATTAAGCGTAAGCGAATAATGGCCGCCATCCACCGGAATGCCGGCCACCGTAAATGGCGCCGGAAGAACGCCGGCGAAGACCCCGTTGCTCGCTTCGAGCGCTTTATCGCGCGGGTACGCAGGAAGAATGTTGCCCAGGTTATCGGGGTCTAAGGGGTTGCCATTGGCGTCGCGGAAGACAACATACACGCTGAGAAAGCGAAGGAACCAGTTGACGATACCGGGGATATTGACCGTGACCGCGCTGCCGGATCCGCTGGTGACGGTGGGATTCGACCAGATTTGAAGGCCGGCCATCGAGTTCTGGGAGAGAAAACTCACATTCGGCGAATCGTCGTCAGTGCTGGAAGTGGAAGAAGACGACTGAGCAACGTTGGGTGCGCCATCGTGGCGATACCAGAGCTTGCCGTTGAAGGCGTCTCCACTAACTAATTCGCTGCCTGTGCAATCGGCTCCCAAAGTAGTGTCGTCTTTTACGCGCGGGTTTACATCGTAGACAGTCCGCGCCAGCAGGGTATCCACTTCCGGATGAAATTGGGGATCGTAGACGTTGAGGTTAGAGGAGGTTCGAACGGGATAGCCGTCATCCTTTGTGTAGGGGATGAGCGTGGCCCAGCCTTGCTCGTTGGGCTGACCCGTTTTGACGGCTGCCGTAGCGGGCCCGAGGCTTTCTATCGTTTGGCTGAGCCTGACAGTGAACTGGTCCGTCTCGATGAAATTAACGTGGACGTAGGCGGCGGAGGCCGGCTCTGCCGTCAGCAGATCGGGGTGGAGACCTATAAGCGTGCGTGCGTGATCGCTCGAATCGAAATACTGGTGCTCCTCGATCACCTCCGCGGCCGAGGTAGCGGCTGGAAGTCCGAAGGTGATGCGCTTGACGGACCTGGGATAGGACTGATTCGCTGCCTGCCAATAAGCCAAGACGCTATCGAAGCAGGCCAGGATGGCTGGCGGCGGGAGGTAATGGACCAAACTCAGCAGCGAATACGCACCGCTCGCTTGATCTACATTGCCGAAGACATAGCCCAGCGTGACGACATTGGATGGAAGCGTTATGCCTACCGCGGCGTGAGTAATGGCCTGATCGGGCACCCTGCTCAGGAATGCGTTTACACTGCGCGCCTGCTGCAGAATGGCGGAGCTCCCGGTGACCGGCTGGAGCACATGACGAGCGCCGGCTAAATACAAATAGTGACCCGAGGCGGGATTGTCGCTATTCGATAGATTGAAGAAGAGAGTGGTTGTTGGACCGACGCTTGGCGCTTCTGCGGCAGCGCCTTGCAGCGAAGAAGCGGCAAAGGCACTGCCTACCGCCCCGGCCAGAAACACGCGGCGATTGATCCGGCGATACCGCCACGCCGACTGAAAGCGGCGCAGACGAACAGTTTGCAGGCCGGCACTGCGCACGCGTCTTGCGCTTTTTTCACAAGGGAAAGCGGTCATCGTTCTTCCTTCCAGATTTTTCCAGCGCCGCAAGCGGCCATGTTTTACCAGAATTGATTGGGCGGGTGTGACTGACACGTTGCGCTGGGGTTACTCGCCGGCGTAAACGTCGAGTTACTCTGATACCACGCATTTTGTAAGTTAGTCGGACTACGCCAGGGCGAGTCAGCGCCGCCTTTCGCCGCGCCGCAGCCATTCGGATAATTCTGTCCATTCGGACAAACGATGTTTGGCGAGCGCGGTACGGAGAAGCCCTGGCCGTAATAGGGGTTAACACAGATAGCCGAGCGATCGCACAACGCACACCGAAACGCGTTGTGGTATTGGCCGTCGAGTAGGATGTAGATCCCGTTCCCACCGTCCGTGAAGTCGAAGTAAGAGTCGGAAAAATCGACCATGCCGGTCAGCTTGCTCATGTCGGCTGTGAAATAAGTTCCTTCGAGCAGAGCTGCTACCAGGCTCGAAGACTTTCCTGTGTTCGGATCTGGACCAAGCGTGAGGTCGCCGAGGTTTGCGCCCACCAGAACGGTAGCGCTAAATGTGACGGCCGTTCCGTGCGCTCCGCTGAGATCGATGCCGGCCATATAAGCGTCGGAAAAATCGGCTTGGGTGATGGTGGCATCGTGCGCGGTAGCGCAGGCAATCGTAAATCCGGAATAAGCCTTGCAACCTTTGCCTTGGCAGGTAGTGGGGCAGCCGAGGTTTTGGGTTGGATTGCTGCTGTAGAAATTGGCGTGAGTAAAGTCGACGCCTTCCATTTTGGCGTCCGCCAGATTGACGTTCTTCAGATGCGCGCTGATGAATGAGGCGGACGCTTGGGCGACCCCACGAGTGTTATCGAATAGCAACGCGCCGTACAGGTTGGCATGAGTCAGATTTGCGCGGTCGAAACGCGCGCCGGGTAAAGTGGCTCCGCTAAGGTCGATTTCGACCAGGCTTGCATCGAGAAACTTCGCTCCCGTCAGGATCGCGCCTTGCATTTGAGCACCGTCGAGCACGGTGTTGGAAAAGACTGCGTCCGATAAATTTGCCCCGTTGAAGTGCGTCTTACGCAGATCGGTCAATTGACCGGCGGAAGAATCGGGCTTGGAGAAATCGACGCCAACCATTACGGCGTCGTCGAAGTTCTGGCCTTCGAGCGTCGTGCCCGTGAGACAAGCGCTCAAATTGGCGTTAATCAGATTGAGCTTTGCCCAGCTGGAAACAAATTCGCAATCTATCGTCGTGCGCTCGAAGCTGACGCGGCAGCCTTGCGCCAAAGCGATATCGAGCGGACCTTCACCGAAAATGGTCGTCTGGTTAGTCAAGGTGAGTTGCGAGAAGTTAGCGCAGTCGAGCGCGGCGAAAGTGAAGTAATTCGCTCCAGTAAAGTTGGCGTTGCGGAAACAGGTTTGGTTCAGCGTGGCGAAAGTGAATTCATTCACGAGGAGCGGATTGGCGGGATCGTTCCGAAAAGTGGCGTTCGAGAAATTTGCGCCTGTAAGATTTGCGCCGATAAACTTGGTGGCAATTAAAGTCGCGCCGCTAAAATCGGCATTCGTCAAATCTTGATAGGTGAAAGAGGCATGATCGATCGTCTTTCCGGCGAAGTTCTTGTCAGCAGGTGGTGGCTGGTGCGCGTCGCACGCGGCGTCCTGGGCCCGGGATACACCAGCAATTGCGAGGATAGCGAGCAGTAAGTAAAGAGCGTATCTTCCAGATTGTTTAGTCATGGTAAGACCCGACGGAGTCGTTGTTGTTGGAAAAGCCCGAGACACCTTTGTTACCTCCTGCGGCGTTATTGCTGCCATTGCCACCGTTACCGCCAGCACCTGGGCGCGCTTGATAGATGCGCAGGCTGCCGCCGAAATCGGGTTTGGAGTCGACCAGAGCGACTCCGAAAGACGGACCGCCATTGCCGCCGCTGCCTCCGCTCCCGCCGCCGCCGGAGCCGCCATGGCCACCCTTGCCGCCCGCTCCCGGAGCGTTTCCGGAATCGCAACCGTCCCCGTCGGCTTTATTACCGCCGCCCGGCCGCCCGTAGACGCCTTGTCCACCGTTGCCGCCTGTTCCGCCGGGTTGACCATCCGCGCCCCGGCCACCCGGCCCGGGAATGAGGACGTTGCTAAAGGCGAGGTAGAAACCGTTGAGCGAACCAATACCAGTGGAATAGAGGCTCCGCCCTGGAGTCCACCCTCCCCGCCTGAGCCCCCGCAACCACCGGCCCCACCCCCGCCTCCCGGTTCGCCCGGATAGTCCTTACTCGAAAGTCCGGCAGCCACAGACATGCCGCCCGATCCACCTCCGCCCCCGCCACTGCCCGCTGTGCCGCTATCGCCCGAACCCGCTTGGGCCGGAGTCCAAGTCGTTCCGTGAAAGCTGCCGAGTACATTGCTGCTAGGCTGGCCGCCTTGGCTACCGGGAGCTCCCGCGAAGCCATCGTCCCCCGGATTGCCCCGGCCCGGATCGCAAGAGGGAATGTTCTGGCCCGGACCACGGCCGATGCCGCAGCCCGCTCCCTCTGTGCCGGGATAGCCGCCGTACCCGCCGCGAGTCGATCCGCTCGCCCCTCCCTGCCGCCCGACGCTGTTCGGATAATTATTGTTCGTGCAGGAACAGACGCCGGTGAAACACCCGGAGCTGTAGATTTGGTCGTAGTCCGCGCCTTGGCCACCCCCGCCCGCGCCATTGGAAGCACAGGCTTTACCGCCCGCGCCGCCCCGCTGGTCGTCCGGTGGTCTCTGACCATCGCCGCCGCCGGTAGTCTGGGAATTCGTGGCCTTTTGCCCATCGCCGCCTTTTCCGCTTACCAGTTCGCTATCGGTAATCGCCAGGCCGGAACTGTCGGTGATCGTCATCGCGATGCTCGCCTGGCTGGGTTCAGTCGCGTTCGCTCCGACGATCACGAAGCTGGAGAGAAGCGTGGGGACCCTAATGTTGGTTGCAGTAAAGGCGGGCAGACCCCGCACGACGGTTCGGTAGACCGTAGGGGAATCGTCAAGCGAACAGCCACCCAACACGTTCACGCCGGAAGCGAGCCGGATGGGCGGCTGTCCGGAAAATAAGCCATGGCGCACGATTACGGTGCAGCCCGCGCCCAGCGCTGAGCAGCGATCGATGGCGTGCTGGATGGAGGCACAAGCGGTGTCTCGACTCGCGCCGCAGGAATCCAAGCTGCTGCCGCCAGGAGCCGCGTAGACGAGCTGCTTCGCCCCTAAGTTCTTCAGTTTTGCCGCGCAATCCGCCGCCCCCAGAAGCACCGGGCAGATGGCCAGCAGAACGAGCAGAACGCCCCGCCGACGAATGTGGATAAACGCGCTCTCCATTAGAATTCGAAATCGAGCAAATCGAAGGTCAGCGGCATGGTGTTGTCGAAATGTCGCGCTGTCGAGAAGTTCAATAGCAGAGGTGTCCCCGCAAGGAATTCCGAACTTTCGGCCGCGAACGTGCCGGAGAAAGTGGCTTCCCGGTTCATATGATCGAAGACAAACGGCAAACCATGAGCGCCCAGGCTTGACGGTTTGTCCATGACTTGGAAATGCAGATGAGGCGAATCGCTGTTGCCGGAGTTCCCCAGCTTGCCGAGAACGTAGCCCTTCTGGATAAAGTCGCCCACTTGCACGGTTGGCGAACCGGGCGCCAGATGAGCGTACATAATGTACCGGCCGCCGCCAATATCGACGATAACGTGATTGCCGGAAGCCTCCGCGGCTGAGATTTCCGGTGGGTTTGCCCCTGGCGTTTGGTCGGGCAGATCTCGCACTACTTCGACCACAGTGCCCGCGGCAGCGCTATAGATTGGGTCGCCGTAAAACGCGAAACTCTTGAGGTCTTTCACGTTACCACTGTGGCCACGACCCTGGGAATCCAACTGCACGAAGTCGATGGCGAAGTCTTCCGCCGGCTGAAGTTCACCGTTGATCGGGCTGATAGTCCCACGGTGCGGACCGATTTCCCGGCAGCAGCCGTTCCCGTCGAGCCAGCGCGGTCCTTTGAGCGGCGGGCTCAGGATAATCGGTTCGCCCGTGTTGAGAGTAATCGGTTCGTCAACCGCCGCAAAGGTTTGGACTGACCCGCCGGCTGCCGGTTCCGTAACGACGATCCGGTGCGAAATGTGTGCTGGAACGCTTTGCAGATTAGGGTAGGTTACGTCGAAGAAAACGAGACCGCCTTGGCCGGCATCGAGCACATCCGTGTAATTGTTTTTGTCGAGCGTGAGCGGGAAGGTGAAGGGCTGCACTTGACCGGTGATGTTCTGATTCAGAATCGTGACGACAAGATCCGTTCCCGTCGGTTCGTTATTGCTGTCCGGGTCGATCACTTGAACGGACCTGACCGTCATTGGCGCGCGCGAATGATTTGTGAGCTGCAGCGCGTACGAGAGATGCACTCGCCCGTCGGTGCCGGAGACCGGCTCGATGGGACCGAGCACGCTCCAGATGGCGGGCGAAAGAGCGAGCGGATACCGGATGCCATCGCCGTTAGTAGCGGGTTTATAAAACTCGCTGGCCACCAGTCTGGCCACCACGCCGCCAACCAGGATGGATGACAGCACGAATAAGCGAAAGAGAGCGGACCTCCAAAGCTTTTGTCGTGGATTGTAATGATCGGTCAAACCAGGTTTCTCCTTTGAAGTCGTTATGGGCAGAGTGTAAGGTAGCGAGGAGAGTTAAAGGAATAGACCTAATCTGATTGCGCTCTGATTTTCGTATGATCAAGTACCCGATTGATTCTAAAGAGCGTCGTACTGCCAGTACGCGACTGGATCGGGCTTGAGGTAGCCGGAATAGGAATAATTTTCAAGTGGAACTCGACTCGAAGCTGGTACGATTTGGCCCGAACGAACTCGATCTAACCGGCTATCAGCTGAAGCGAGGGGGTGTCCGCGTCCCGCTTTCGCGGCTTCCCCTGGACCTCCTGATTTTGCTTATAAAACGGCCTGGCGCGCTGGTAACCCGCGAGGAGATCGCGGCTCATCTTTGGGAGCGTCCGGAGCTGGTGGACACGGTCGGGGGAATCAACACCGCAATCAAAAAGATTCGGGCGGTATTGAACGACGATGTCGGGCAGCCGCGTTACATCGAGACGGTGGTGGGGCGCGGATACCGATTTATCGGGCAAATCGTCAACGCGGAAGAAAAGCCGGCAGCGGCTCCCGACCTCATGCCTGTCACGCTGGTCGGAGCATTAGAAGAGCTGCTGCAGACGAGCGCGCCGGCAGTAGCGGAGCCGCGAAAAACCGGGCGCTGGCGCTGGGCCGCCGCCATTCTGGTTGCCGCGCTGCTAGCCGGGGCGGCGCTCTGGAAAATAACCATGAAGCCAGTCACGCAGCCGTTGCATCGGGTGCAGGTAACCAGCAATGACAGCGAAGATCTGGTAACAGCCTCGGCCATCTCGCCGGATGGCAAGCTGCTGGTCTACGCGGATTCTTACGGGCTTTGGCTGCGGGAGGTAAAGTCCGGCGCGACGCATCAATTAAAAGCGCCTGAAAAGTTGGATGTCACCCGGATCGCCTGGTTCCCGGACGGCCTCCGCGTTGTAGTGAGCGGTACGGAAAAGGAGACCGGCCAACCACAGATCTGGTTGGGCTCGCTATTAGGTGCCGCTCCGGTCTTAATCCGGGTCGGAGCGCGCAATGGAGCCCCGGCGCCCGATGGAGAGCGCATTGCCTCCATAGACAAGGATGGAACCGAAATTTGGATCACCGATGCGCTAGGCGGTGCTGGCCGAAGACTGCTGGCTGCGCAGGGCGAAAGCAAGTTTCTGTTCGTGTTCTGGCTGCCGGACGGCAGGAGGCTAGGTTATCAGAAGAGGAGCTTCGAACCGCGCCGCGCCACTCCCCAGGATCGGGGTCTGGAGTCGAATTATGACTGGCGCTATGAGGCGGCGGATGCCGAATCCGGCAAAGTTTTGAGTTCGACAGATGGCCTGCACTTCGAGTCGGCGGCCTGTACGCGGGATGGACACATGTGGTTTGTCCGTTCGCTCCCGACAAGACACCTGGCAGGACTGGGAATCTGGGAAGCGCGCATCGACCCGCATAGCGGACGCTTCCTGGCCACCCCGCGCCGGCGGGCCGAACTCGAGGACCAGCTGACCTCAAACCTGAGCATCTCGGCTGACGGGCAGGAGATAGCCACCGTTATGCAGACAGGGCAGGCGGATGTTTTTGTAGGCGATTTGCACAAACTCGGACCGGCGCTGAATGACATCACGCGACTCACGCTCGATACCAGGAACGATTATCCGCAGGCTTGGACGGCCGACAGCAAAGCGGTGATTTTCGAATCCGACCGCGAAGGCGATTACCATCTCTACAGGCAGGAATTAGACCGGCATACGGCGGAAAGCCTCGTGGCGGGCGCGGGCGAACAGATCGTGCCGCAGTTGACGCCCGACAGCCGCTGGTTTCTGTATCAAAATACTTCGAGAACGGATCGTCTTCACGATGCGCTGTATCGCTTGCCGGTAGAGGGCGGAGCGCCCACGCAAATTAAGCTTGATCGGCCGCTCGACGAGTTCCGGTGTCCCGCCGCCGGCGCGCCTCGGCAGGATTGCGTGCTGCGCGAGACGGAAGGCCGCGACCGCCTGGTTTTTTACGCTCTCGATCCGGTGGAAGGAAAACGCCGGCAACTGGCCTGGACGAAATGGGTACCTACTATCTTTTTAGACTGGACAATTTCGCCGGACGGCACAAGAGTAGCGATCCCGCTGCATGAAAGCGCGCGCCCGCGGCTTCGGGTGGTATCGCTTGACTGGACCTATGCCGGGCGTCATGAGGAACAAGAAATCGAGACCACGAAGCCGGGCGAGCTTTGGAACTTGAGCTGGTCGGCGGATGGCCTGGGCTGGTATGCGGAGGTCAGGGCACAAGACACGAGCTCGCTCGAATATATCGATCTGCACGGCAACATGAAACTGCTCAGGCAGGTGGCCTGTAACACCTGGGGAGTGCCTTCGCCGGATGAAAAGCGGTTGGCGTTCGTCGATTGCTCAACGGAACAGAATGTTTGGATTTGGAAGCAGGCTGCTCAGCCGTAAATATTCCTGTTCAAATATTCGTTGCGAAATTTTCCCTGCGGATCATAGCTCGCGAGCAGCTCCTGGAACGAGCCCAATTTCGCGTAGCGCGATTTGATAACCGCTGGCGACATAGTGAACAGCTTGGCCCAGTGCGGTCGCGCATCGAACGGGGCCAATTGTTCCTCAATCATGGGGAGCACTTTCTGGACAGCCGGCCACTCCGGCTTCCAGGTAAAGTGAATGGTCATCGCGGCGCGCTGGTAGCAGGTGCTCATCCAGAGATCGTCGGCCGCAATCGTGCGCAGCTCGGTAATAAACAGATGAGGCGTTACGTGGTCGCGTAGTTTTTCCACCGCCAGAATCGCTTCATAACCCTTTTCGCGCGGAACGAAGTATTCCGTTTGCAGTTCCTGGCCGCTGCTGGGCGTTGCTCCGATCCGAAAGTGCGGCAGTCGGTCATACCAGGGCCCCGCTATGCCAAGCTGTTCGGTGCAGGCTTCCGCCGAGTGATCGGCCAGCGGGTGCAGCTTTTTTGTGGCGAGCGTTGCGCCGAAGAATTCCGGAGATGGATGAAACGGTTCGCCAGGAGTAACTCGGCTCTTGATCCACACTTGTGTGATGCGATGGTTCTGCCAGTCGGTGAATAGACTCACGCTATAGCCGCTCGCGAAGATTTCATCCAGGTGGTGCGCCAGATGATCGATCGACATGTTCTGGTAGACAACCTGCCGCACCTGGTAAGTCGGTTGAATGTCGAGCGTGACTTTGGTGGCGATCCCTAGCGCGCCGAGCGCGACCACCAGGCCGCGAAACTGGTCGCCATGTTTTTCACGTGAGCAGGAGACGATTTCCCCCTTGCCGTTGACCATTTCAAGGCCCGAAACGGCAGTCGATAAATTGCCGTTCTTAATTCCCGAACCGTGCGTGGCCGTCGCGCACGCGCCCGCCACCGAAATGTGCGGCAAGGAAGCTAAATTGTGCAATGCCCAACCGTGTTTATCGAGGTAAGGGGAGAGCTGGCTGTAGGTCACTCCTCCCCCCACCGTGACCTTACGTGCGTTCGCGTCGATCGTGATCCCGTCGAGATGCTCCAGCGAGATTTGGTCCCCCGGCGAATCGGCAATGTTGTTAAAAGAATGGCGCGCCCCAAGCGCTTTTACCTTGCTGCGGCTTTTGACCAGGCTTTGAACTTCTTCGCCCGTCTTGGGAAGATCCAAATGCGCGGCATGAAACCGATAATTGCCTGACCAATTGGTTCTGGCCGCGCTTTGCTCATCTGCTTCCACGAAGCGCGCGAACATGCCGCCCGCCAGGAGCGCCCCGGATGTCTTTAAGAAGTGTCTTTTATTCATAGCTGAAACTCGCGGGTGCTCGGGCCGGCCGGCCCGCGTCACGATTTCGTCCCCTCAATGATATAAATTCGTGTTGCAAGTCTTCTCGGATGTGAAGTAATCTAGCCATGCGAATTTATGGGGTTCGGTTTTTGATCGCGACATTGCTCGCGGCGGGCTTTTGTGGAGCGCAGACGGTGGGTACGGTCACCGGCGAAGTGAAGGACAACTCAGGCGCGGCTGTATCGGGTGCTGCCGTCACGGTGGTAAATGCAAATACTAATGCCGTGCGCAACACCCAGACTAATTCCGACGGGCTGTATGTCTTTCCAGATCTATCGCCCGGAACCTACAGCGTGAAAGTAGAAGGCCAGGGATTTAAGTCCGAAACCCGCACGAACGTCGAGCTGCAGGTCCAGCAAACCGCGCGCGTCGACTTTTCTCTGCAGATTGGTCAACTCAATCAATCGATCGTAGTGAACGGCTCGCTCGACCAGCTAAATACAGAAAGTGCCACCGTGGGTACCGTCATCGAGAATCGACGCATCGTAAATCTTCCGCTTAATGGGCGAGACTTTCTGCAGCTGATTGCCTTAAGCCCGAATGTGACCACCGGCTTCGGATCTCCTCAGATCTCTACCACGCGCCAGGGCGGTACGCGCGCCAACGAGAATTTCTCGATCGCCGGGCAGCGTTCCACCGCGAACAACTACACCCTGGACGGCATCGAAAACACCGACGTCAATTTCAATCTGTACATCTTTCTGCCCTCCATCGACGCCATACAGGAGTTCAAGATTCAAAGCGGTGTCTATCCGGCGGAGTTCGGCCGCGAGCTCGGCCAGGTGAACGTCTCTACCGTCTCAGGGACGAACCAGTATCACGGCACGCTCTTTGAGTTTCTGCGGAACAACATCACGGACGCTTCGCAATACGCCTTCACCTCGACATCCACCGCCAAAGAGCCCTTCAAGTGGAATCAATACGGGTTTACGCTCGGCGGACCGCTCTCCATTCCTAAGCTGTTCAACGCCAAAGACAAGCTGTTTTTCATGGCGAACTACGAAGGCTTCAAAGAACGGCAACTGGCCAACAGCTTGTATAACGTGCCTACGTTAGCCATGCGCAACGGCGATTTCTCGGCGCAACTGGCCCAAGGCGATGTCATCTGGGATCCGGCGGGGAGAACCGTGAATCCAAACGGCACCATCAACGCCACTCCGTTCCAGGGAAACATCATTCCGATGAACCGGATTCCACAGCAATCGCTGCAAATGTTGCAATAAGTCCCCGTCCCGAATCAGGCCACGTCGGGCATTCTGAATAACTATCTGGCAACAGATAGCGACCCGGTCAATAAGGATCAATTTACAACGCGTATCGACTTTAACGAGAGCTCTAATTCGAATTGGTTTTTCCGTTATAGCTGGACGAACGAAGACGCGTTGACGCCCACCATCGGCGGCGCCGGTTCGAAGCTCGGAACGAATGCCGATCAATGGGAGCTCGCGAATACCCGCGTATTTTCGCCCACGAAAGTGAACGAAGCGCGCTTCGGTGTTAACAAGTTTTACAACGATATCGGGCCGCTGCTCGCCGGAGTCACCTGCGTCGTTTGCCAGCTTGGGCTGCCCGGCTTGAACGATAGTAACTCCGGAACCTGGGGTATTCCGCAGATCCGCAACATGCCGGGCTTTAGCGGTTGGGGCGATGACACGAACGGTCCCTACGTTCTGCAGGACGCTATCTTCCAGGGCATCGATAATTTCTCCTGGATCATCGGTAAGCATTCGCTGCGCATGGGCGGCGAGATACGTCGGGACCGCTACAACCAGTTAGGCAACGAGTTTGCGCGCGGCGCGTTCAGCTTCAGTGGTATCCAAACCGCGAATCCGAATACCTTGCTGGGCGGCTATCCGATGGCCGCCTATATGCTCGGCGCCACCAGCGAAGTAGACGGTACCGTTGCCCTGGCCTTCGAACAGATGCGCGGAACGTCGGGTGCCGTTTACATAGACGACACCTGGCGCGTCAAGCCGACCCCTGACGCTCGATCTCGGTCTACGCTACGAATTGACTCCGCCCTTTTATGACAAGAGCCAGCATGAGACTAACATGGATCAGCCCTTTTTCGCCAGCTTTGCCAATGTCGCCGATCCGAGTCTCCATCCTGTCGAAGTGCGCGCCGGGACGAACGGCAACTACTATCAGGGGTTGCCCTTCTTCTTTCCGAACGTGCAGGTAGCCCGCGACGGCCGCTTGGGAAGTAATCTCTATCCGACCGATTACACGAATGTCGCGCCTCGCCTCGGGATTGCCTGGAGTCCGAACTCGAAGTGGACGTTTCGCGCCGGCACCGGACTGTTCTATGTACAGGACAGCAACAATTCGCGCTTCGACCTGGCGCGCGCCTTAGGCGGTCGATTCCAATTTTCGGCCTTATCGACTCTTCCGAATCTGAACTGGACAAACTACATCACTCCCGGTTCCACCATCAGCATCGCCAGACCCTATCTTTACGGGATCTCGAACGACCTCCAAACGCCGCGCGTTCTGCAATACCAGGCCGATGTGCAGCACCAGCTCAATGCGTCGACTATGTTCGAGATTGGCTACATGGGTTCCGTTGGAAGGCATCTGCAGATGCTCTACAATGCAAACGAGCCGACAGCCGGAGCGACTGGTAGCATCGCTTCGCGTTCGCCATTTCCCGAGATAGGCGTGATACAAACCGTAATCGGGGTCGATAACTCGAATTACAACAGTTTAACCGCGAAGTTACAGCGCCGATTCGCCTCCGGCTTGTCCTTCCAGGGCTCTTACACTTGGTCGAAGAGTCTCGACGATGCAAGCGCCATCCGCGGACAGAGCGATTCGATCTTTCCCCAGAACAGCCGATGCTTGCAGTGCGAATATGCGCTCTCGGCTTTCAATGTGCCGCAGCGTTTCGTGTTCTCGGCGGTGTACGATCTGCCTTTCGGTTCGGGTAAAGCCTTCGTTAATCGAAAAGGCGTCTTGAATCAGGTGATCGGCGGGTGGCAACTGAGCGGTATCTATACCGTCCAGGACGGCACGCCCGGATATCCAACGGCGGGAGCGGACCAGTCGAACACCGGCATCGGGAACAGCCGCGACCGGCTGAACGCCACCGGAATTTCGCCTGTTTTGAGTAGTCCAACCACTGAAGAATGGTTCAACACGGCCGCCTTTTCGATCGAGCCCTATGGAACGTTCGGCAATGCTGGCCGGAACACCATTCCCAATCCCGGAAGAGACGCGGTGAACCTCACGCTGTTGAAGAATTTCCGCTTCGCCGAGCGCGCTGCCCTCCAATTCCGCTGGGAAGTCTATAACGCCTTCAATCATCCCAATTGGGGCAACCCCGGCAACATCTATGGGACCAGTTTCGGCGTCGTCAGCAGCATTGCCGGCGATACGCCGATAAGGCAGATGCAGTTTGGATTGAAGCTTCTGTTTTGAGAGGCGGCGCTGTTATTCGATATCTATCTGAATTCCGCCTACCAGTCGGGCCAAAAAGTTATAAAGCCACGCGGCAATTAAGGAGAAAAGGAAGCCGATCGCCCCGTAGAGAATCGGGAAAACTATGATGGAACCGACGCCCAGAGCCGCGAACGGCACAACCTCTCGCGTGCTCCTGGAGCCGAACGTACCGAGCAGTGACAGCAAAGAGAAACCCGCGCCCGCGAACAGGCCGATGATGGCGTAAAGTGTCCCTGAGATCTTCGCGCAGGAGACGGGTCCGACTCGTTTGATCACCATTCGCGTGTTCTCGCGTCAGCGAGGCTTACTTGCCGCTTAGTTTCTTATGCGCCAATCGGCTGCAGGCGTCCTTTGCGCCCAATATTTCCATGGCATCTCCCCCGAACTCCATGTAGCTGATCTTGCCTTGAGGATCGATCACGAAGGTCACGCGATTCGCCACCGCCGCCTGCGGCACAAAGACGCCGTACTCCTTTGAAACATGACGATCGAGGAAATCGCTCAACAGCGGGAAAGAGAGGCCTAGACTCTCGACGAACGCTTTTTGCGAAGGCGTGTTATCCGTACTGATACCGAATACCTTCGCGCCCGACTCTTGAAACTTTTGCATACCAGCCTGGTACGCTTTCATTTCAGCCGTTCAACCACCGGTAAAGGCGGCCGGGAAGAAGGCCAGCACCACCGTCCCTTTGCCAAGATAGTCGGCCAGATGCACTTTGCTGCCGTCGGTCGAAGGCAGCGTGAAATCGGGCGCGGTGTCGCCCACTTTCAGTGTCGTGGAGGCCGGATGCTGTGCAAAGGCCGCTGCCGGCAGACAAACAGCTAGCAGCGTGAAACAAAGTAGTCGCATAAGGGTCGTGACCAATAAGGTAACACGGTTTCTCTCACCTGATACTCGCTTCGAAGGCGCGGAAGCTGGCATCGAGCCGCGATTGCTCATGCTCCTTTTCGGCCTGGGGAAGAAAGCTGTACGCGATGCTCGCGCGCGCCAAATCTTTCAAATCGGCGTAAGTGAGCGCGAACTCCTCCACTGCCCGCTCGAATTCGTGCGTCAGGTCGATACGCGAAACTCCTTCATCATCGGTCGAAAGCGCGATGGGCACGTGGGCGGCGCGGTAGATGGGCAGCGGTGAGTACTTGCCTTTAATACCCAGAATGAGGTCGTTGCTGGTGAGGTTGATCTCCACCATAATGTGCCGCGCGGCCATTTCTTTGAGCAGTTGTTGCGGATCGCGTTCGTACATGATGTCGGCTCCGTGCCCGATTCGTTCCGCGTGTCCCAGCTGCACCGCCTCGCGAATGTGAAATTTCAGTCCGGCCGGCGGCACCAGCCCAGGCGCGAGTTCACCGGCATGAAGACTGATGTGGACTTTCGGATATACCGAGTGCAGGTAGTCGAACATCTGCATCTGGCGATGATACTCGGTCATCGGCAGATACCAGTCTTCGGGCATAACTAAGTTGATGCCGGTAACTTGCGGGTCGGCGGAAGCGACTTCGAAACCGAGCAGCGCCTGCGCGAAGACTTGCTCGGGTGGGAACCCACGCAAAACTTGGAACAGAAAACGGACCTGCACTTCGCAGGCGGCCGCGGGGCTGCTTTCCGAGCAGCGTTCCAGGCGTCGTCTCGTCGCTTCTCCCACTGCGAATTCCTCGCGATCGATCTCTACATTCCGGCGAAGACCTTTGGCCAAAAGAGTTTCGCGAGTGGCCGCGAGATTGCCACTCCAGCCAACCTCGCGCCCCAGTTTCGCGGCCAGCGCGAAATCGGGCGTGTGCATGATCTCGAGATACTGTTCGTTTTGCGCAGCCGCGCGACTCGCTACCTCGTCAACCCATTCACCAAGATGCTTACCTGCATCGATGGTTTCGAAAAGCGGAAAAGCGCCGAAGAAGTGGTCGTGGCCGCTTACTCCGGCTGAAGCAACGAAGCTGCGCATCGAGAAAGCGTCCACCAGCGAATCGTAGAACGACTGATTCTCGAATGCCGAGGAAGCGGCCACGGCATTTTCTCCACAGACCGGTTGCGGCGGAAGGCTGCGCGTCGTCCCTTTATTGGGCACGATGCCGAGCGTGCTCTTATCGACGCAGAGATTATCCTCGGCGGCGTCGCGTATGAAGGTCTCGGCGTAGACCGCCCCCTCGAGATGCGTGTGAAGGTCCGCGCCCTTCGGCATGGACTCCAGAAAAACATGGAGCGCTAGCGGATTGTGCCGGATACGTTCCAGCGCGCGACTGGTACGCTCGAACGCGCTTGACGATTTGATGGCCGCGGGTTGAGCGAACACCAACGTGGAAAGCGCGCATGAGACTAGCAGGAAGAAAAAAGCGTGCGGTTTTACAAGCATATTCGCAAATGGTTTGCGTGACAGAAGAAGTATAATTCTTCGCATGACGCAGGGCATCACTCGACGCGAGCTTGGTTTGGCCGCGGTCGCCGGTTCCGCGCTAGCGAAGACTCAAGGACAAACCACGAAGAACGAAACTGACAGCAGCGTCCCGGGTTTAGATCCCGTTGCCTGGACTAAGCAGCAATACACCGAAGCGCCCCTTCGTTTGACCTTCCGCGCAACAAGCGAAAAAGACGCGCTGGCCTGGCAAGCCGAATTGAGAGCCAAGCTGGTCGAACTGCTCGGAGGATTTCCGGCCCGATCCCCGCTGGCCGCGCGAACTCTTAACGTCCGGCAATTTCCCAGCTACACCCGCGAACAGTTCGTCTTCGAGAGTCGCCCCGGCGTCACCGTCTGGGGTTACTTGTTGCTGCCGGCGAACGCGAAGAAACCCTGCGCACCCGTAGTCTGCGTGCCGGGACATGGCCGCGGAGTAGACGATATCGTTGGCATAGATGCCAAGGGGAGAGATCGCCCAGACCCGGAAGGTTACCAGCATGATTTTGCTATTCAGGTGGCGGAACACGGCATGGCTGCGGTAGCGATTGAGCCCATGGCCTTCGGACACAGGCGCGATCCCCGCACGATCGAGAAAGGACCCACCGCAACCGCCTGTCAGCCCGCCGCCGGTTCGGCTCTCCTGCTAGGCCAAACCATGATCGGCTGGCGCGTATGGGATACGATGCGCGCTATCGACTGGATTGAGACACGGCCGGAACTGGACAAACATCGCGTGGGTTGTCTCGGCATTTCAGGTGGCGGAACCTGTACCCAATTCACGGCGGCGCTCGATGCTCGCATCAAAGCGGCCATGGTGAGCGGCTATCTGAATACCTTCCGCGACAGCATCATGAGCGTTTCCCACTGCATCGATAATTACGTGCCGGGCATCTTGAATTGGGCCGAGAACTATGACGTGGCGAGCCTGATCGCCCCGCGATTTTTCTTTTCCGAAGGTGGAACCCGCGATCCCATTTTCCCCATGCATGCGACAGTGGAAAGTTTCGAGCGCGTGAAAAAAGTCTACGCTCTTTGCGGCGTACCGCAACGCGCCCAGCAAGAGATTTTCGATGGCGTCCACGAGTTCCACGGCAAGCAAGGCTTGCCGTTTCTGGCAAGAGCTTTAAGCGTAAACGAAAACGCCTAATGGCCTGTCACACTGAAAACGTTACTTCCATAAGTAACCCGCAAACCAGGGGATTTGCCGTGCATTCCGCGCCGTTTGCGGAATCCGACGCCTGTCCCCTGCTTTGCCCCGCCCACAAAAGCGCTAACTGTCTCTTTGCAAAAAAATCGGGGACACTCCGGGCTAGCATCCGTCCACACTTGTCAATTTCCACAAAAGCAGGCGTGTCCCCAGATTTTTTCACAATCCCGTCAAGGCAGGCCATGGCATCGAAGCTGAGCCGCGCACGTTACGATGTTCACAGTGAACACCAACAGGCGAAGTTTCCTGCACGCCGGCATGCTCGCGGCCGCTGGAGCAGCCATCGCGCCGGCAAAAACAAATGAACAGCCAACCGGACCGCGCCTTGGAATTGTCGTGGGCGTCAGTAATAAGGTCACGCCGGCCGAGGCGCTCGCGAAAGTCAAACGATTGGGATTTTCCACCTGTCAGATGAGCGTCGGACCGTCTTCCCCCAAGCTTGCCGTCCCCATTCGCGAAGCAGCCGAAAAGCATCGCGTCGAGATAACTGCCCTGATGACATTAGGCGAAGGTCGAATGGTGTGGAACCTGAAAGACGGTCCAAAGACCATCGGTATCATCCCGCGCGACACTCGCACGGAACGCGTAGCTGCCTTGAAGCGAGCGTCGGATCTGGCGAAAGCCTGCGGAGTGAAAGCGGTGCACACGCATTGCGGTTTTATTCCGGAGAATCCGAACGACGAATCGTATGCCGACGCAGTCCAGGTGATCAAAGAAGTCGCAAGTTATCTCAAAGGCAATGGGCAGAAGTTCTTGATGGAAACCGGACAGGAAACCCCCATCACTCTGCTGCGTGCCATTCAGGACGTAGGCTTGGATAATCTCGCAGTCAATCTGGATGTGGCGAATCTGATTCTCTACGGAAAGGGCGAACCGGTGGGCGCCTTGGACGTAGTCGGCCCGCACGTGCGCGGCATGCACGCGAAGGATGGCCTTTACCCGACCGATCCTTACGGCTTAGGAGAAGAAACCGCTATCGGCAAAGGGCGCGTACGTTTTCCGGAAGTCATGCAGGGCCTGCGCAAACTCTCTTACAGCGGCCCCATTACTATCGAGCGCGAAATTTCAGGCCCGAAGCAGGAGAGTGACATCGCCGCGTCGAAAATTTATCTCGAGCGCCTGATCAAGCAAGCCTGGTCTTGAGTCGCACGATCTAAATCCTGACAAACCAGCGCCGTTTGTAAAGAAACCACGCCAGCAGGTACATTAAACCCGTATACGCGAGCGCCCAGAGCAGGGAAGCGTTCATCGGAGAGGCGAGCGGCGCAAAGAACCTGTCGTAGAGCGCATCATGCAGTCCCGTTCCATCCAGAATTTCCGCCAGAAACTCTGACGCCAGATAGACGACGATAGCATTCATGCCGGTGATCAGGAACGGCGTGAAATATTTGCTCAGACGGCGCTCGTCAATGACCCAGATGAAAACGGCCAGCACGATAAAGTCGAGTCCAGCCATAAAAGTAGAGAAGGAATCGGTCCAGAGTTTTTTATTGACGGGCAGCCACAAGTTCCAGATAAGCCCGATCGCCACCAGGCATGCGCCCACCGCTAACAGCCAGTTCCTCCGGTTCGCGAGCGGGAGTTCCAGCCGCAAAAGATGACCTGCCATGATGCCGAGCAGTGTGGTTCCGATGGCGGGTAGCGTGCTGATGATTCCTTCGGGATCCCAAGTCTTCGTACTCTCGTAATTGTGCGTTCCGAGCACGATCCGGTCGACATAGTGAGCGAAGTTGCGCGCCACATCCAGGTGACCCGCTCCGTAGCCTGGAACCGGCACGAACATCATCATCAGCCAGTAGGCCGCGAATAGTCCGACGATCCACGCCACTTGCGTCCTAACGCCCGTGAACAAATAAATTACCGAGGCGATCAGATAGCAAATCGCAATGCGCTGCAAAACCCCGAGCAGTCGCTGGTGCGAGAGACTGAGCGTGGGATACACATAGACCAGCAGGCCAAGAACATAGAGGATCGCCGAGCGTCGAAGAATCTTGGGAAGCAGTTCCGAACGAGTCGCGCCCGCGGCTAGGCGATTGCCCAGCGACAACGTGATCGCGACCCCGACGATCCAGAGAAAAGAGGGAAATACAGTGTCGGTTAACGTCCACCCGTTCCAGTGAGAATGCTGCAGAGGGGCATAGGATCTACCCCCGCCCGCATCGTTAACCAGCACCATGAGCAACATGGTCGCGCCCCGGAAAGCGTCTAAAGACAACAGCCGCTGTGATGTTCCGCTTCGCTGAATTTCAGGCATGTGAGTGGCGAATCACTCAGCATACCCTGCCGTTCCAATCTAAGTTTCTATTTGCACGCCGCGCCAGAAGGCCACGTGATCTTTGATATTGGCCGCTGCGCTCTTCGGCTCCGGATAGTACCAGGCGGCATTCTCATTTTTTTGTCCGTCGACCACCACGTTGTAATAATGCGCGGTCCCCTTCCACGGACAGGTGCTCGTATGGTCGCTCGGTTGTAGCGCCTCGCGATGCAAACTATCTGGAGGGAAATATTGGTTCCCCTCCACTTCCTCGGTGCGGTCGCTTTCCGCCAGTACCGTGTCGTGCCAAATTGCTTTTGCCATAGAACCTCTATGCTCCGGGTGCCTTCGCCGCCAGAATCCTGGGCTTATCGATCTCCGGCTCTTTCACCAGCAGCTCTTTTGCTTTGCTAAACAGTGCTTTGGCAATGTCTCCGTTGAGATGTGCCTCGCGGCCCTTTTCGTCCGCAAATGTGTCGAAAATCCCAAACTTCGAAGGCCCTATCTGAAGTGCGTACCAGGTAGTTGTTCCGGTTTCCGCTTCCGCCATCGACTGCGCCGACTTTAAGAACTCCGCGACTTCTTGTTCCTTGCCGGGCTTTGCTTCCATCTGCGCCCACAATGCAAATTGATCCATGGTCCGTTAAACCTCTTTTCCCGTAATGGCTGGAATTTGTTCCACCGACTCTGCTCCTTTGACCGCGCCAATTTGTTTGAGTATCCCGAGTTCGTCCGAACTGCCCCAGCGTTCCACAATCTTTCCATCTTTGAAACGCGTGATCTGCATGCCGCGAGCCTTAATCTTCTTGCCGGTCGGAGGAATGCCCAGAAAGTTTCCCTTGTGAGTCCCCTTAATGGTGTACGCGATCGCGACGTTGTCCTCATCCGTGACCATATGGTCCACGCCGATATCGAAGTCGGGAAACGCGCGCCGAAACTCGGTAAAAAAATGGATAAAGCCGTCTGGGCCCTTCTCCTGGTCAGGCGCGGGGTCGTGATCCACTACGTTCGGCGCGAAGATTTCGTGAAACTTTTCTAAATCGCCCTTGCTTACCGCCTCGCCCAACGTCTTCTGGGTCTCAATATTTTGCTGTTGGCTCACTATTGTCCTCTGCTTCGTGAGATGCGGTGCGGGGCAATGTCAAGACAGAGAATCCACTTTGTGAGCGATATTGCAAAAAGTTTGCTGGAGAAGACAGCCTCGCCCATACTGGTGACATGGGAGCCATAAATCCCTCGGCTACGCCACCTTCGGCCGAGGCCAATATAAATACCATTGTACGTTTGGAAGAACAAGCTCGAGAAAAACGGACGTCGGCCGATCGCATATCGGACGCAATTGCTCATTTTGTGGGAAGCATTCCTTTCGTCGTCCTGCACGTCGTCTGGTTTGGCATTTGGGTTGCCCTAAATGCAGGCATATGGAAGTTCGACCCGTACCCGTTTGCCCTTCTTTGCATGCTGGTTTCATTGGAAGGCGTCCTGCTTTCCACGTTCGTCCTGATTAAACAAAACAGAATGAGCGAACGGGCAGATTATCGCAATCATCTGGATCTGCAGATTAACCTGCTGGCTGAGAAGGAGGTGACGAAGGTGTTACAGCTGCAGCGGCTAATATGCAAGCGACTGGGCATTGACGAAGTAGACTCCGATGGTGAGCTTCAGGAACTCAGCGCCGTGACGGCGGTAGATAACTTGGCGCATGACTTAAATGAAAAAATGCCGATCGAATGAAGCCGAACTACTCCAGGCTTGCTGGAGCGGACAGAGATGTTTCAGCGGAAATTTGAATTTTGGTAAGGTTGGCCCGGTAATTCGGTTGCCCGCCGGCGGTTTGCAAGACCAGCAATACGACGGCAATCCAAAGCAAATCGGCAACCAGCAGGTGGACGAGTTGCATCGGCAAGGGCGCCAGCAGCGCAAGGTTCAGCATGCCGATCATAATTTGAACCACTACCACCACGATAACGGCGCCCGCGCTACCGAAACGCGATTTCCGCCAGACGCCAGCCGCGATCCAGATAAGATACGCGGCTCCCGCCACCGCGATGATTGGATGGATGACACGCAGCCGCAAGAGCACGCTGGAGGTCTTCGCGAAATCCAGCTGCATCCCGGCCCCCAGCGAAGACGATGGGAAGAGCGTGTCGCCCAGGGCGGTCACAGTTCCGGTGATACTCACAAACACAGTCACCGCTAGCGCTACCAACAATGGCTTAGGAGTGGCCAGCAGACGCACGCGCTCCGTCGCGGTATGAGCCAGCCAGGCCGTTGCCGTCAGCATGGCAAGCAGCAGCATGGTGTTCGTCAAATGCGCCGAGAGATACCAGACGCGCCCTGCCGATTGATCTCGCGCCACATAGCGGAAGAGCACCAGACCCGCGCCTAACAATGCCTCAATAAGCAGGAATACGAGCGAGAGAACCGCATAGCGCCGCACCGCGTGCCGTTTCGGATACGCCAGAAAAGCCCACGCGACCAGGATGATCACTGCCACCGTGTCCAGACTCGTCATCATGCGATGCGCATATTCGATCGCCATCGGCGCGCCCATCTTCTGTGGGATGAACTGCCCGTTGCAGCTGGGCCAATGATCGCCGCATCCATCGCCTGAAAACGATACCCGCACGAAAGCTCCCCACAAAATCACCGGCAGATTGTAGGCCAACACGGCCCACGCGAAACGGCTGAAAAATTGTCGCGACCTGGGGCTGAAAAAATTCATCTCACTTCGCCGCGCTCCGCATGCGCGCCGCCATCAGGATGCCCGCGATGCTCGAGACTTCCGTGATGCGGCCGTCGAGTGACATCTGGATTGCTTCTTCGAAGGGCTGCCAGCACACGCTGATATCCTCTTCCGGATCTAAATTTCTTTTCGTCGCGCTCAGCCCTGTCGCGAGATAAATGGTCTGTACATCGTTCACCACTCCGTTACAGCAATCCACCGCCCCCAGATGTCTCCAATTCCGCGCCGCCACACCGGCTTCCTCAGCCAATTCCCTTTGCGCGACCACGAGCATGTCGGTTTCATTCGGATGCGAGCCGCCCCGTGGAATTTCCCACGAATAGTGATTGTGCGGATAGCGCCATTGGCCCACCAGTACGATTTCATCTTGCTCATTGACCGCGATTACGCCCACCGAAGGGCGGATCTCGATCACGCCGTAAATACCCGCGCCACCATCCGGCCGCAACACCTCATCCTCGCGAACCCGAATCCAGGCATTCCGATAAATGGTCCGCGAGGAAACCGTCTTCCAGGGATTCTGCGCGTCGCTCAGACCGCCTCCTGGCAGATCGCACCCAGAACAGGCAGATCGACATTGCCGCCCGAGAGAATCACGCCCACGCGTTTATGCGCGCCGGGAACTTTGCCGTGAAAGACGGCTGCCGCGGCCACTGCGCCACTCGGCTCCACAAGCAGTTTCGTGCGCGTCAGCAGGAAACGCATCGTCGATTTAATTTCTTCCTCCGAAACCAGTAACACGCCGTCCACCAGGCTTTGAACGATGGGAAACGTGATGTGGCCCGGAATCGTCGTACGGAGTCCATCGGCTAAGGTCGGCGGCGAGGCGATTTCCGTGCGTGTCCCCGCCTCCAGAGAGAGATGCCAATCGTTGGCCAGCGCCGGTTCCACTCCGTACACGCGTATTCCGGGACGCACTTTCTTGGCCGCGATCAGCGCGCCCGAAAGCAAACCCCCTCCTCCCAGCGGAACCAGGATCGTGTCGAGTTCCGGATGCTCCTGCAGAAGCTCTAGGGTAGCCGTTCCTTGGCCGGCGATGATCCAGGGATGATCGTAAGAAGGGAGCACCACTGCCCCGGTCTCGTCCGCTATTTGGAGCGCAATCATCTCCCGATCTTCCGTATGCCGGTCATGAAAAACGATTCGCGGTCCGTAAGCTTTCGTCGAATCGAGCTTCGACTTTGGCGCGTCTTTGGGCATCACGATACTCGCCGCTACCCCCAGATGCGAAGCGGCAATGGCCACTGCCTGCGCATGATTACCTGAGGAGAACGTGACCACTCCGCGCTGGCGTTCGGCGGAGCTCAGCGACAGTAGGAAATTCGATGCCCCGCGTATCTTGAAGGCGCCGCCGCGCTGCAGGTTCTCGCACTTAAAGAAAGCCTGCACTCCGCAGGCCTGATCGAATAAGTTCGAAGTGGTAACCGGCGTCTGACGGGCCAGTTCCCGAATGCGTTCCGCTGCCTGCTCGATATCCGAAAAACCAACCGCCGCAGGTGTTTCCGTTGTCTGCATCAATAACCAGCTTTCTTATCCACTAGATTTATCAATGGCTCGCCTTTGAGGTAGTGTTGGAAATTTTCAAGGAAGACCCGCATAGCCAGATCGAGCCAATCCGGATCATTCGTACGATCCGTGCAGTGCGGCGAGAGAAGAACATTTTCCATCTCCCAAAACGGGTGGTCCGGCGGTAGCGGTTCGGTCTCGTAGACATCAAGCGCCGCGCCTGCAATTTGCTTTTCTTGCAGGGCACGCACCAGCGCTGCCTCATCGATGACCGGCCCGCGGCCCACGTTCAACACGATGGCGGATGGCTTCATAACGGCGAACTCTTCCGCCCCGAGCATGTGGCGAGTCTCTTTAGTAAGCGGCGCGGCGGCAATTAAGACGTCTACCTGGCGCAGCATGTCGTGTAGCGCGCTGGTCGGGAAAGCTCTTTCCAATATCGGATCGTTCGCCGATTGCTCCGGCCGCCGTCTGGTGGCGTAAATCTTCATGCCGAGACCATGCGCCAGCAACGCGCACTCGCGCCCGATTTCGCCGTAGCCCACGATGCCCACAATTTTGTCTGGCAACCAGCCCACTGAGAAGTCATCCCAACGATGCGCGCGCTGGTTCTCCACCAGACGGCGTCCGCGCTTGCTGTGAAACAAAATGCCGAAGATCGCGAACTCGGCGAGAGAGCGTTTAAAGACCCCTTTCGCGTTGGTAAGCGGTACCGGGCTCTCGATCAGTTCCGGTATCAGCAGTTTCTCGACCCCAGCTGAAAGCGATTGAATCCATTTCACCTGTCGCGCGTGCTGCCAGACTTCCTTGAAGTCCACCGTCTTGCCCGTAAGGCTCGAATAGAGAATGATCTCGGCCTCTGCGGCGTGCTCGCTGAGCGCGCCAGTGTCATTGCCAACCAAGACGTGCGCTTGCTCGCGAATTGACGCCAGATTCCGCAGAACGTAGTGCCCGGGCGGGCACACAACAAGAATATTGGGCTTGTGCATGGGGCTCTCAACCATGGTATCGAGCAGAGTTGTCAACGTTCGGTGAATTTACGCGAATCGCCCGGGCTTTAGAATAAAGAGGTGGAACCACGTTGTACGTGCGGTGCAGTTCTCCCGGAGGACGCTCGCTTTTGCCACAAGTGCGGCAAGCCCCAATACGAGGAGGATGTCGCGCGTTTGGCCGCCCCCGAACCGGCCGCGCCTGTACAGGGGCCGTTGGACGTTCCCCGCGCAAGCAAATCGGTACCCATCGGATTTAGCAACTTACGTGCCGTGGGAATCACCATGGCGGTCGCGGCGATTGCGCTGCTTGCGCTATTTTTGGCGGCTGCGGTGGCGCCTATCCTCGGCCCGGTCGTGCTTTGTGGCGCCGGTTTCGCCGCCGCCCGTTTTTATCGCAGCCGAACCACCGAGCCGCTCTCGCCCGGCGGCGGCGCCTACCTTGGCCTCATGACCGGTCTCTGGTTGTTTCTGGTCGTAGCCATGTGCGCGGCGGTCACCAGCGTCTATGTTGCCTCGCCCACTGGTCGCGAAGTGTTAAAAGCAGCCATGCCGAAGATGCCCGAACTCGTCAAAATGCTCGACGACCCGCACCTGTTCTTAATGAGTCTTCTCGAAGGCCTCATCCCAATGTTCTTCCTGGCCACCGTGTCGGCGGCGTTCGGCGGCATGTTGGCGGCGCGCATGTCCGCCAGGCGCACCCAGCCCTGATTTGCCCCGCGCTTCGATTGCATACACCCGCGGTTGAATTGTATACAGTTGCTACGCTGGAACCGCTGACTGCATGAGCCCCATCCTTACCTTAACCGTCAATCCTGCCCTCGACAGGATCACGACGGTCGATCACCTGGTCTTCGAAGATCGTGCTTACATCGAGTCGACCAGCGAAGCCGCCGGTGGACGCGGTATCAATGCGGCCCGCGTGCTCACGAGCTTTGGAGCCGAAGCCATCGCCATTACGACATCCGGCCGCGAGGTAGGCCGCAAGTTCGAAGAACGCCTGCAGCTCGACACCTTCGGCAAAGAGATCGTCAAGATCCGCAACGGCATCCGCATCAATCTCACCATCTCAGACCGGCGCGGCCTCTCCATCAAGTTGAATGAGCGTGGGCCTGTACTCGCCGAACCGGAACAGGAGAAGCTTCTCAAGGCAACCGAAAAGCTCCTTTCCAACGCTTCCTGGCTGATGCTGTGCGGCAGCCTGCCGCCCAAAATGGACGACCATTTTTATACCAGGCTCATCAAACTCGCCACCAAACACAAAGTTGAAACGCTGCTCGATACCGATGGCGAAGCGCTGCTCCACGGTCTCGAAGCGCACCCGACGATTGTTAAACCGAACCAGTCCGAGGCGGAGCGCTTGCTGAACACCGCATTGATCACCCGCTCGCAGCTGATCGATGCCGTGCAGCGCATCAAAGCATTAGGCGCGAAGTCGGTCGTGTTGTCGCTCGGCAGCCGTGGCGCGGTAGCCGCGACATCGAGCGAAGGCGTCCTCGAAATCACCCCGCCCGTAGTTGACGCAGTCTGCCCCATCGGAGCCGGTGACGCCATGTCGGCCGCCATCGTATGGGCGCTCGAACAAGGCGACTCGCTCGGAGACGCCCTGCGCTGGGGCGTAGCGGCCGGTACCGCCTCGGCGCTCCTGCCCGGAATCGAGCTCGCGAATCTCGAGCAGACGCGCGAGATTTTCGCGCAAACTTCCATCACCAGAGTAGTGGTCTAGCGAATGCCCTCAAAACGTCAGGCGCGCTGAAAACTGCATCGAGCGTGCCGGCAGTTGGTTCGTGATCCCCGGCAGAGGCTGCCCGAATCCCGGACCGGCCGAACTGCCATTGCCATAAGTCCCGCTGTAACCCACGAAGTTAGCGTGGTTACCTACATTGAAAGCCTCGGCGCGCAGCACCAGTCGGATCCGCTCCCCGCCGAAACCGAACGGCCGTTCCACAAAAGGGGAGATGTCGAAAATTGCCTGGCCGCGGCCCGTGTTGCGCCCGACCACCACGCCGTCGATCACCGGCCGGTCGGTGGTAGCCCCTGTATCTCCGCTGTTCGTTGTTCCGGTGACGATGTTATATGGCAGCCCGGAAGCGAGCGTCGAAACCATGCCCACCGTGATTTGAAAAGGAGCCGTATAAATCCCACTGAGCACAAACCGCTGGCGCTGGTCGAAGATGGCATTGCCATTCTCCACGCGGCCCGTAAAGTTTGCGTCGTTTGGATTCTGGCTCGGCACATCGGGGTCGACATTATCGATGGCGTGAGACCACGTATAGCTGGCGAGCATCGACAACCCATGCGCGAAACGGCGGCTCAGATTAACGTCAAGAGCATCGTAGTAGGAGTAGCCGTTGTCGACGTCCGTTTGGATCGTGCTGTATGGCGGCTGAGGATTCGTGGCCTTCGCTGGATTGCAGGTCATTGCATGCTGCTGATACCACCAGATCCAATAAGGCCGCGTGCAATTAGCCGCCTGCGGAGCGCGCAGCTGTCCCGGCGCGGTGCGGATAAACGGCGCAGGAGCATCCACGTCCAGCGGACGATTGATGCGCAGCGTGTGAGTTCCCACGTAATCGACGCTAAGTACCAGCTTCGCTGCAAGCTGGCGTTGGACGCCGAACGTCCACTGTTCGGAGTAAGGATTCGGTAGTTGGCTAGGATAGCCGGCTAGGGTTGAGGTTGGGAAGAATTGGTCAAGATACGCGGCGTCTCCGGGTCGTATGTAGAGGCTGCGCAACGGTTGAATCGCACCCGCGGGGAATGCGGCGAGCGGTACGTTCGCGACGCTCGATGGGAAACCGATCTGGTCCGGAGCGGCGGTGTAATTAAACACGCCGGTCGGTCCCGTAAGAGCGTAGTTCGCTTCCGAATTATCCACGATCTGTGAATAGTAAATCCCGAAGCCGCCTCGGATCACCGTCTTGCCATCACCACCCCAGTTGTAGGCGAAACCCACGCGCGGCGCGAAGTTCTCCCGTGAGTTCGTGAAAGTTTGTTGTTCGTAGCGCAGCCCGAGATTGATCGTCAGATCGGGTCGCACGTGGTAGTCATCCTGTACGAACAGCGACCAGAGATAATCGTTTACCGTATAGTTGGCATTGCCGAAGCTCTGCGTATAAGTCTGGACATTAGCGATATTATCCAGATAGGCGGAGCTTTCGCACACAGTAAGCGCCTGCGTGCAGGTATTGTAAGTAAGTTGCCCGTCGTAAATCGGGCCGCCGTACTCCTTGCTGTTTCCGCCGGTGTGCGCGAAGATCATGTCGCCGCCAAACTTGATCTGGTGCCGCCCCCAAACCGTCGAAAGAGTGTCGTTTACTTCGTACTGCCGATTCATCAACAAGGCCGATTGCGAAGTCCCTGAAGTAAAAGTCCCGCCGGTCGAAATCGGCACCACATATTGCGTGCCATTGATAGTAGGGTCGAACTCCGTAATGGGAGAAGCGAGCTGGAATTGAAGGCGAACGTTGTTGACTACTGTCGGCGTGAGCGAAGCAGTCTCGCCTAGTTCCTCCGAGTAAGTTCGTTTTCGAAAGACCCGCCCAACGCTCGGAAGAGTGTTGCCGCCTATCGTTCCGTTCGGGTTCGTGTCATAAAAACCATCGATGTCACTGCGCAAAAACATGTTGTTGCGATCGTTGAATTGATGATCCACGCGCAGGAAACCAAGCCAATTGCGGTAATGGCCGATAAAATTGCCAGGTTCGAGCGGAGAAGTAATCGGCGAAGCTCGGTTTTCCCAGCTGCCTTCACCCGAAGCAAAGAATTGCGTATGTCCACCGCTCCCGATCGGACCGGAGAGCGAGAGCGCGCCTTGCGCCAGGGTATCGTTCGTGAGGTCGTTACCGCTCGACGCATTCCCGGAATTAAATCCGGAGAGCGCGGCTCCCGTTGCCGAAGGGCGCCACAATCCCAAAGCCTCCCCATGAAAATCGTTGCCGCCACTCTTGGTAATGATGTTGATGGCGCTGCCGGTGCTGCCGCCGTATTCAGCGGAAAACCCATTCACCAGGATCGTCATTTCCTGCACGGCCGCCAGAGGAATGTTCGTGAAGATAGTCTGTCTTCCCCAGCTATCGTTCCCCGTGCTGCCATCTATCTCAAACCAGGTCTGTCGCCGCCCGGCCCCGTTTGTTGTGAAGAGATTCTGATTCATGAAAACGTCGCCCTGATTGATCGCCGGACGATTCGCGGCATTCAGCAAAGGCAGATAAGTGATCCTTCGAGTGAGCAGCGGCGTGTCTTCCATTTGCCTGGCGCTCAGAATATTGCCAATTTGAGGCGAATCCGTGCGTGTGTCACCGGCCGCGCTACTCACCGTAACCTGAGTGCGGCCGCCGGCAACGTTCAGTTGAAGGTTCGCGGTGACTGCGGTGCCCCCCGCCACCGCAACAGCCGCCGCCGAGGCGCGCCTGAAGCCCTGCTTTTCGGCCGTGACTTCATATGCGCCCGCGATAGGCAGTCCTGCCAGGGAAAAAGCGCCTGCCGTGTCGCTAGTCGTGAAACGCTCCAGTCCGGAGAGCGCATTGCGCGCCGTCACCTTCACACCCGCGATCGGCGCGTTGCTTTGGTCGGTAATCGTCCCGCGAATGGTTGCTGTATCCGGAGTCTGCCCGCACAACGATAGAGAACAAGCTAGCAGCAAAACACTTTGGATAGAGTTCGACCGTATCGGCATCATGAAACTTCTGAGCTATCCTCTCACGATCCGATATCCCTAAAGGTGGCGCGTGTCACTCGTGCCCAATGTCGTTTACTTAAGCCGCCTAAGCGTTCGAAGATGCTTGAAACAGAGCAGGAAGCGTTAGCGACCGTAAATTTGCAACCACCCGAAATCCTTAAGTCAATGACCTTAGGCACTCGTGCCTGCAGTGTCGCGACTCATCGCGACACACTGGTATTTCGCCTCGCCCGCGCGCCCCTACAGAGTTAGAATTGGAAATCCGTACTCTGCATGCTCTCCATCTTCATCGCCACCTATGGAGCTGTCTTCATTGCCGAGATTGTCGGTGACAAGCTGCTCTACACCACCGGCGTGCTCGCCACGCGTTATCGCACGGTCCCCATCCTGTGCGGCATGGCCGTGGCTTTCATGGCGAAAATGGGCGTGGCTGTTTTAATCGGCAAGGCAATTTCCGAATTACCCCCGCTCCTAGTAGCAACCGTGACCACGCTGAATTTCTTCGCCATCGCCTATGCCCTCTGGCGAAAGCCCGATAAGCGGGAAGCGAAAAAAGACTATCCGGCGCATCGCGCGGCCTTGGTTTCTTTCGCGGCAATCTTTTTCTCCGAGTGGGGCGATGTCGGCCAATTGACCGCCGCCACCATTGCGGCCAGGTTCGGCGCGCCGCTCATCGTTTGGACCGGAGCCGTCTGCGCCATGGTCACCAAAGGCGCGCTCGCCGCCTCGATCGGCGCCAGCGTGCGCGGCTGGATTCAGGCGCATTTTGCCCCCCGCACCATTCGCTATCTCGCCGTTGGCCTGTTACTGTGCCTGGGGCTTCTTTCAGTAATCGAAATCCTCACCGAGCGCCGCGCGATGCCCGCTATGTGGCTGCCATTTCTAAATATCGGTTGGCTAAGCATGAGGCTGCGCTAACTTCTTGGTCATCTCCCAGCAGGAACGCGCTTCCGCCCTCCGCTTCATCGTCGCCTTGGGCGTTGTGAGCCTCTTTGCCGACATGACCTATGAAGGCGCCTATAGCATCATCGGCCCCTTCTTAAAAGATTTAGGCGCCAACGCCGCGCAAGTCGGACTGATTTCCGGCTTAGGCGAGATGCTTGCCGCCAGCCTCCGCTTCTTCTCCGGAAAATTGGCCGATCGCACCCGCTCCTACTGGACCATCGCCATCTTCGGCTATTTCGTCAACTTAATCGTCGTGCCCAGCATGGCCTTCGCGGGCAGTTGGCAAATGGCCGCCCTCCTGGTGGCAGCCGAGCGCACCGGCAAAGCCTTGCGGGGTCCGGCGCGCGACGTTCTCCTCTCCGAAGCCACAGGCAAGATCGGTCACGGCTGGGGCTTCGGCGTTCACACTGCGATGGACCAGACTGGAGCCGTCCTGGGTCCCCTGCTGATGGCCGCCGCGGTCGCGCGTTCCCAGCATTTCGCGCCGGCGTTTCTCCGGCTCGCCTTTCCAGCCGCCGGCGCGCTGATAGCCCTTCTGGTCGCCCGCGCCATGTATCCAAAGGCCGGTACCGCCGCACCGCGCCAAGCCCCCAGCCAGAACCTGCCGCGTGTCTTTACGTTCTATGTTGTCGCGGCCGCTCTTCTCGCCTGCGGTTTTGTCGATTTCCCCCTGCTCGCCTATCGCTTTCAGAAAAACGCTCTCGTCGAGCCGGCGATCATTCCGTTGCTCTATGCGGGCGCGATGGCCATGAACGGCATTGCCGCCCTCGTCTTCGGCAAACTCTTCGACCGCTATGGAATCCGCGCCCTCACCTTGGGCATCTTCGCCTCGCTGCTCGCCCTTCCCCTAGGCTTTCTAGGGGGCCGTGCAATGGCCATCGCCAGCGTTCTCTGTTGGGGCATCGGTCTCGGCGCGCAAGATGCCACCCTTCGATCCGGCATCGCGCAAGTGGTCTCCATGAATAAACGCGGCAGCGCATTCGGCATCTTCAATGGAGCCTACGGAATTCTATGGTTCGTAGGCAGCGCGGCTATGGGCTTGCTCTACGATCACTCCGCAACCCTGCTGGTCGCCTTCGGTGTGCTCTTCCAACTCGCCGCCGCCGCTATGTTCTGGTCCTTGAAGAAGCCCCTGTCCACCACAATGGCGGAAGCCTCCTGACAATCTCTATTCGTTTGCCGCCGGTGCTGCACCGCCGCTTTGCTTCCCCTTAAAATCGTTCCATTCCGCCAGCACCTTAGCCAGCGCCGCATCGGTTTCCGCGCACGCTGCCGCCTGCTGATCGGTAGGCGCAACGTCTGCGTTCTGCATCGCATGCTCCAGCCTCTCCATCTGCGCCCGCACGCTCGCCAGAGTCGGTTGCTCATGCCCACCCGTCGGACCGTGCCGGTTCATCCCCGAACGCCCCACAATCGCTTCCAACTGTTTATCGAACGCATCGCCGCTCTCCGCTCCATGCGTCTTCTTTAATTCATTCGCTTGTTCGATTGCCTGCGACGCCGCAATCGTCCCGCTGTACATCCGCTTCGATAGATCAAGCTGCTTCTGCAGATCCCCCAAACTCGTCTTCACGCGCGGATCCATGCGAATCGTCAGTGGCTGCGTAAAAGTCTGCCCGCCAGCTGTCAATTTCACCGTATAATTTCCCGGCATCACCCATGGTGAAGTAGGTGTCAACGGCGTGTTGTGCGGCACTGCCTGATCGGCGTCCGGCTCGCCGTGCATCCCGGCAACCGGCGCATAATGTTCGTCCCATAGAAATCTATGCTGGCCGGCCGCGCTCGACAAAACCTGCGGTGGCCTTTCCCAATAAAGCGGCACTGGGTAAAGCGGATCTTGCGCCGGAACAGGATCGGTGCTCGCGTAACGGCGAATCACCTGGCCCCCGCCATTCAGCACCTCGAGCGTCACCGGCCCCGCGCTATTTGACCCCAGAAAATAATCGATGATCGCGCCATCTGGCGGGTTCTTTCCAGAGGGCATCTCGGGCGGCCACGGCGTCGGCGGATTCATGTCGCCGCGAATCCGCAAAGCAGTCTGCGGTTTATACAAGTAAGTGTCTCCGGCCACGGCCCGGCTGGCGATCTGCCGCAAAGGCGTGATGTTGTCGAGCACCAGAAAGCCCAGCCCATGCGTGCCCGCAACCAGATCGTCGCCCTTGACTTGCAGATCGCGCACAGACGAAGCGCCCATGTTCAAACGCAGCGATTGCCAATGGTCGCCATCGTCGAAAGAGACATAAACCTGCGTTTCTGTGCCCGCGAACAACAATCCTTTGCGCTCTGTGTCTTCACGAATCACATCCGTCGCGCCTGACGGTATGCCGTTATCGATTTCCGTCCATGTCTTCCCGCCATCGTGCGTCCGGAACAGATGCGGATGCATGTCGTCCAGGCGAAACGTATTGATCGCCGCGTAAGCCGTCTCCTTATCGAAGTGCCCCGCGTCCAGAATAGACACTTTCCACCACGGCTTGAGTTCGGGCGGCGTCACGTTAGTCCACTGTCCGCCGCCATTCGAAGTCGTCCAGATCAAGCCGTCATCCGTTCCCGCCCAAATCCGTCCCGCGTCGAGCGGAGAAGGAGCAACCGCATAGATCACGCCGCGCTGCGTCACCTTCGCGGTGGGATCGTCTTTGTAAACGCCCACGCTCTCCGGCATCTCCCACGTCTTGCGCGTCAGATCCTCGCTGATTTCGCTCCAGCTTTGGCCGCCGTTCGTCGTCTTCCACAGCGTATTCGCGCCAAAGAAAAGGATGCGCGGGTCTGCCGGCGAAAATTCCAGCGGCTGCGTCCGCACCACGCGATAGCTGCGCAGCGGTTTTGGATCCACTTCCGCTATCTGTCCGCTGTGTCGATCGTAGCGAGTCACCTTCCCGCCGTACACGATATCCGGATCGCGCGGATCGGGCGCGGCGTAACCGTACTCTTCAATCCCCACCGGATGCCAGTCATGGAAAGTGATCTGGCCGTCGTTGCCTCGACTCGCTACACACGCTGAGCCGCTGTCCTGTTGCCCGCCGCACGCCCGATACGGAAACGCGTTGTCCACCGTCACATGGAACATCTGAGCGGTCGGCTGGTTGTACCACGGGCTCCAACTGTCGCCGCCGTTCAACGTCACAATGCCGCCCTGGTCGCTCGTCAGAAGAATAATCTTCGTGTCATTCGGATTGATCCACATGTTCTGGTAGTCGTCGCCGCCGGGCGCGCCCCGCAAGCCGAACCACGTCTTGCCCCCATCGCTCGATTTCCAGGTCACCGTGCTGCAGATGTAAAGCACATCCGGATTCTTCGGGTCCACCTTCGGCACCGGCACGTCGCCTCCTCCGATGCGCGCCGCCGGTCGCGGATCGTTCGTCGCCTGCCTCCAGTTCTCTCCTGCGTCGTCCGAGCGATAGATACGTATCTGCTGGCCGATCGCTATCGTCGCGTAAATGCGATTGGAATCGCTCGCCGCGATCGCAATGTCCGCCTGCACAATACCATCGGGCAAGCCGTGACCTGTCAGCGGATGCCACGTGTCGCCCCCATCCGTCGATTTGAAGATGCCGCCTTCATGGCCGGTCCAGGCCCCGTTCTCCCATGGACCTTGCCGTGACTCCCACAGCCCCGCATAAACCACGTTCGGATGATTGGGATCGATCTGCACTTCGGACGCCCCCGTATTGGCGTCCTTGTAGAGCACCTTCTGAAAAGTTTTCCCTCCATCGGTAGAGCGAAATATTCCGCGCTCTTCGTTCGGTCCGTAAGGGTGGCCGAGCACCGCCACAAAAAGACGGTTCGCATCGTGCGGGTCCACTGCTAACTGCGGAATCTGCTGGCTGTCGCGCAGCCCCAGATGCGTCCATGTCTTGCCCGCGTCTGTCGATTTGTACATCCCGTCGCCGATCGAAAGATCCGGACGCAGCAAACCTTCTCCGCTTCCGACGTAAATAGTATTCGGGTCGGAAGGAGCTACCGCCAGCGCTCCGATCGAACCCGTCGGTTCATGGCTGAACAGCGCGTGCCATGTATTTCCGGCATCGTCCGTCTTCCAAACGCCGCCGTTCACCGCGCCCACGTAGAACGTGTAGGGCTGGCTCGCAACGCCCGATAGCGCGCGCGTTCTGCCCGCTCGAAAAGGTCCAATCTCACGCCACTTCATGTCTGAGAAGAGCGCCGGATTCGCTTGCCCGAAGGCTATCGGAGCTGCCCCGGCCAATAGCCCGCAGGCCACCGTCAATAATCGGTAAAAGCGAGCGCGTCCTGAAACGGTTTTCGAAATCGGCATGGTAGGAATTATTTTCTGCGCGTAAGCCAGCATTTTGATACAACCCTTATGCCCGCGTCAACAATAATCGATACACAATCGATGCATTTTGTGCTAATGTCTTTTCTTACCTTCAACCCAGTCGTTCACCGCCGACAATGTTTGTCGACCGCAAACGTCGACAATGTTTGTCGACCGCAAATTTAGTCCATTGGGGTTCGAGTGAATAGCCAGAAATTATTTGTTGTTTTTGCCGCCGCCATTCTCCTGGCGCCCTTCCATCTGTCCGCCCAGACCACCACCACCGGCGCAATTGGCGGCACAGTCACGGACGCTTCCGGCGCCGCCATTGCCAGTGCGCAAGTTTCTCTCGTCAATACTGCCACCGGAGCCACCCAAAACGGAACCACCAACGGCTCCGGCGAATTCAGGTTCGGCCTGCTCCAGCCAGGCCCCTACGCCGCCACCGTCACCATGGCTGGATTTAATAAAGCCACCCAGCAGCTTACCGTTCAGCTCGGGCAAGTCACCGCTTCCAATCTCAAACTGGAAGTCGCCGGAAGTCAGCAGACCGTCAGCGTCACGTCGGAAGCGCCGCTCTTACAAACCGAAAACGGCAATGTCTCGAATACCGTCACCCAGACCCAGATCAGGCAGGTCCCGAATCCTGGCAATGACATGACCTATGTACTCAATATCACTCCCGGCGCGACAGTCAATAATGCCAGCGGCAATAGAACTCTCTTCGGCCTCCCCAACAGCTCCGCTCTTTACACGATGGACGGAATGGATAACAACGATCCTTACTACAACGGCAATAACTCCGGAGCAAGTAACTTACTGCTTGGCGGTAGCGAAGTTCAGGAAGCAACCGTAGCGGGCAACGCCTATTCGGGAGAGTACGGCGGTCTGGCCGGCGCGCAGGTCAACTATGTTACCCGCGGCGGCACCAACGACTTTCATGGTTCTGCCACTTACTATTGGACGGGTCGAGCTCTCAGCGCCAACAGTTGGTTCAACAATGCCCAGGGAGCGCCGCGCCCGTTCGACAATGCGAATCAATGGTCTGCCGATATCGGCGGCCCCATCAAAAAAGACAAGCTCTTCTTTTACGCCGATACCGAAGGCCTGCGCGTCATTCTGCCCACCAGCGCCCTGACTCTTATCCCCAGCCCGCAGTTCGAACAGGCCACCATCAGTAACCTAATGGCAAAAGGATTGAACGCTTCGGTCCCCTTCTACCAGAAGATGTTCAATCTCTACAACGGGGCTCCAGGCTCCGCCGGCGCGGCGTCCGGCAGCGGCAGTTCCAGCGACCCCACCGGCTGTAACGGGTTCACCGGGCCCAACGGTCTCGGCTCCACCGTTCCCTGTTCCCTTAATTTCCGCTCCACCGTGCAGAACTACGCGAATGAGTGGAACATGGCGGAGCGCGTGGATTACAACATCTCCTCCAATGACAGGCTCTTCGTCCGTTTTCAGACCGACCACGGCATTCAGCCCAGCTTTACAGATCCCATCAACTCTGTCTTCAATGCCGTCAGCAGCCAGCCTTCTTACCAGGGCCAGATCAATGAAAGCCATACTTTTGGCGCGCGCGCTGTCAACAACGTGATTCTTTCCGGAGCCTGGTACGGAGCTCAATTCGGCTCTCCCAATCTGGCCGCAACGCTGGCCGCTTTCCCGACACAGCTCACTTTCTCCGACGGAACGTTTACCGATCTGGGCGGCGAGAACGGCACCTTTCCCGTCGGCAGAAATGTCTCACAGGCGCAGGCCCAGGACGATGTAATTTTCTACCGCGGTAATCACTCCATCAAGGCCGGTGTCAAATTCAAGGGAAATCGCATTAACGATGGTTACTTCACTCGCGGAACCCACGGTACCCTCACCGCTCAGACCGTCGGCGCTTTCTTCAACGGTGGTACCGACCCCATAAGCGGTGGCGAAACCACTTACTCGCAGAACTTTTCCACCGCCGCCGAGCACCAGATGCAATACTGGCAGCTCGGTACTTATATTGAAGACGAATGGCGCGCGCTGCCCAATCTCACCCTCACCCTGGCTCTGCGCTTCGATCACCCAAGCAATCCCCAATGCACCGATAATTGCTTTACTCAGCTCGTCGAGCCTTTTCCTTTGCTCGATCACGATCCGAACATTCCTTACAATCAGTCGCTGCTGACCGGTAAATCGAATGCCATGCCCAGTCTGCAAAGCCAGGAGTGGCAGCCGCGAATTGGCTTTGCCTGGCAGCCCAATGGCGCTGACAAAGGCTTGGTCGTGCGCGGTGGCGCCGGCATCTTCTTCGATGCTTTTCCTGCAGTTATCCTCGATCTACTCTCACTTACTCCGCCTAACTTCAATCCGTTTACCGTCTCGGGCGACAATCTGGCGCTCACTCAGGGAACGAACGTCATCACCGATGCCGGTACGCTCAACTCCGCGTTTGTTAGCGGCTTCAATAACGGCTTAACGGCGGCTCAGATCAAAGCTGGCCTGCCTGCTTCTTTACAGCCTTTCTTTCGGCCGCCAGGCATCAGCAGCGCCGATGGAGAAGTCAAGATCTACGAAGTCTATAAGTGGAATTTCGAAGTCCAAAAGAGCCTTGGACATAACTCCACCTTGTCTGTTAATTATGTCGGCAATCACGGCATCCACAAACCATTTCCCAACGTCGGGCTGAATGCCTACGCCACCGGCTTTGCCGGCCTGCCTGCCACCGCCCCTGATCCGCGTTTCGGCCAGGTCTACTATCTCCAGTCCGACGGTAACAGCAGCTATAACGGCTTGATTACTTCCTTTCGTACCCAGCTCCACTCTGGTGGAGTCTTCCAGGCCAGTTACACTTGGAGCCATGCGCTCGATTCTCTCTCCGGCGGCCTGACTCGCTCTCTTACCGCTGGGCAGGATATCAATTCGGCCGTCGATCCGTATAATCCCAACTCGACTTATGGAACGTCCGCCAATGATATTCGCCACTATTTCATGGCCAATTACGTCTACACCACGCCGTTTCGCAATCGCTTTATCGGCGGTTGGCAGTTATCCGGCGCCTTCTTCGCCCATAGCGGAGCACCTTACACCGTGATCGACAATGGCGATAGTAGCCGCCTGTCTTCCACTAATTATGGGGGTACGCTCATCGCGAATTACCTGGGCGGCGCAACCGGTAGCTGCTCCGGGCCCGATCAACTCTGTCTGAACAGCGCCGATTTTGCTGGAGCGACAACCGGGTTCGGCAATCTCGGCCGCAACACCTTCCGCGGGCCCGGTTATTTCGATTGGGATATGAGCGTCTCGAAAGACATCGCCGTGCCTCATTGGGAGCGCGCGAAATTCAACCTCGGCTTTCAATTCTTCAATCTTTTGAATCACCCCAATTTCGCCAACCCAGGCAATAACATTTCAAGCGAATCGACTTTTGGCAGAATAACTTCCACCGTCGGCACGCCCACCAGTATCTTCGGGGCGGTCGGCGGCGATAGTTCACCCCGCCTCATCCAGGTGAAAGGTAGCTTCACTTTTTAACAGGCAAATGCGCGCGTTACCATGTAATCTCGCTCGGGCCGCCCTGGGATTAACCGCCCTGTGTGCGTCTGTCGTGAGCTTGAGTTCCGCTGAACCCTCCGGCGTCACGTTTTCAGTTTCTTTTCCATCCGCCCGGAGCAGCCAACCGCTCGATGGCCGCGTACTCTTGCTGCTCTCCACTAACCCTGCCGCCGAACCGCGTTTTCAAATTACCGACGGCATCGATACCCAACTCGTCTTCGGAACCGACGTGGACAACTTGGCGCCCGGCCGCGCCGCGCTAATAGATAACAGCGCCTTCGGTTATCCCATACGCGCTCTCTCGCAGCTGAAACCCGGCGACTATTACGTCCAGGCCGTCCTGCATCGCTATGAAACCTTCCATCGCGCCGACGGCTTCACCGTGAAACTCCCCATGGACCGCGGCGAGGGTCAGCAATGGAATCGCGCCCCCGGCAACCTCTACAGCAAACCCCGCAAGATCCATCTCGATCCGGCGCAAAGCCAGCGGATTTCTCTTTCGCTCGATCAGGAAATTCCGCCCATCCCGGAACCCAAAGATACGAAGTATGTTCGCCACATCAAAATCAAAAGCGAGTTACTCTCGAAATTCTGGGGCCGCCCCATCTACTTAGGCGCGCATGTGCTCGTGCCGGAAGGTTTCGACGATCATCCCGCGGCGCGGTTTCCGCTCATGGTCTTCGAAGGCCATTTCCCTTCAGACATCAGCGGCTTTCGCACCGAACCGCCCGACCCGAATCTAAAGCCCGATTACAGCGAGCGCTTCCATCTCAACGGCTATAACCGTATCGAACAGGAAGAAGCTTACAAATTCTACAAACAGTGGATCAGCCCCGGATTCCCCAGATATCTGGTCATCGAAATTCAGCACGCCAATCAATACTATGATGATTCTTACGCGGTCAATTCGGCCAATTTAGGCCCGTACGGGGACGCCATCAATCGCGAACTGATCCCTTACATCGAAAAGAAATTTCGCGGCATCGGCCAGGGCTGGGCGCGCTTCCTCTACGGCGGCTCCACCGGCGGTTGGGAGTCGCTCGCCACCCAGATGTTCTATCCCGACGATTACAACGGTACCTTCGCCGCCTGCCCCGATCCCATCGACTTCCAGGCCTTCACCGTTGTTAACATCTACAAAGATCGCAACGAATACTTCGATCAAGGTCCGCACAATAAGATTGATCGGCCTTGGATGAGAAACTATCTCGGTCAGATCCTGGCCACCATGAAAGACGCGAATTACCACGAATTGGCGCTCGGCACTCACTCCCGCTCCGGCGGTCAGGCCGATATTTGGGAGGCTGTCTATGGTCCGGTCGGCCCGGATGGTTATCCAAAGCCGCTCTACGATAAGGCCACCGGCCAAATCGACCCAGCCGTAGCCCAATATTGGCGTGACCACTACGACCTCGGCCACATACTCGAAAGAGACTGGCCTAAGTTAGGCGCTAAGTTACAAGGCAAGATACACATTAACTGCGGCAGCGCCGATAGTTACTATCTAAATGACGCAGTCTATCTCGTGGAAGACATCCTGAAGAGCGAGGCCAATCCACCGGCTGACGCTGAAGTGGCCTACGGTCCTCGTGCCGAGCATTGCTGGAATGGAGACCCGAAACTACCCAACTACCTGTCGCGCCTACACTACAACACCATGTACCTTCCCAAAAGTCTCGCCCGAATCAAGGCCTCCGCTCCACCCGGAGCCGACCTGACAAGCTGGCGCTATTAATGCCACGCATAAAGTCTGTCAAAAATTTGGAATCGGTCTTCAATCTGCGTGGAGTAGGCGTTTACGCCTGCGTTTTTGCGCCGGCAGGCCTGCCCGCCCCCATCATCACCCACCTGGAGGATTTCTGCGTAACTACCTAACTACTCTGTTGGCCGTATCATTTGCGGCGCTCGCGCCCGGCCAGCAAACCCCGCCTTCGAATGACTTATTGGGCTTCACCGCGCAAAGCTCAAAAACCGAGCAGGATTGGGAGACACGCTTTCGCGCTATCCCCGATGCCAAGCGGATTCACGACAACATGCTGCACCTAGCCGCTCATCCGCACAATGTCGGCTCCGAGTATCAGCGCCAGAACGCGGAATGGCTGGTAGCGCGCTACAAAGAGTGGGGCTGGGACGCTCATATCGAACGCTTTGACGTCCTCTATCCGACCCCCAAGGAAAGAGTGTTGGAACTCGTCTCCCCGTCTAAATACGTAGCTAAGCTCGAAGAACCGCCCATTCCCGAAGATCCTTACACCAAGGAAACCAGCACCCAGCTTCCCGGCTACAACATCTACTCAGCTGACGGCGATGTAACCGCTCCCTTAGTCTACGTAAACTATGGGATGCCCGCGGATTACGAAGTGTTGGAACGCAACGGCATTTCGGTAAGCGGCGCGATTGCCATCACCCGCTATGGCGGTGGCTGGCGCGGCCTGAAACCGAAGCTCGCCGCCGAGCACGGTGCTCTTGGCTGCATCATTTATTCCGATCCGGCCGACGACGGCTACGTTCAGGAAGACATTCTTCCCAAGGGGCCTATGCGACCGCCTGAGGGCATCCAGCGCGGCAGCGTAGCCGATATGACGCTCTATTCCGGCGATCCCCTTACACCGGGAATCGGTTCCGTGCCAGGAGCCAAGCGCCTCAAAATCTCCGAAGCCGCCGCCATTATGAAGATTCCGGTGCTGCCCATCGGGTACGGCGACGCCAAACCATTGCTCGCCGCGTTGCAAGGCCCCACCGTTCCGGCTGCTTGGCGCGGAGGCCTGCCGCTCACTTACCACTTCGGCCCCGGACCCGCCAAAGTTCACCTCAAACTGGCCTTTAACTGGGGTCAGAAGCCTGTGCTCGATGTCATCGCTACCATGAAAGGCTCCGAAGAGCCGGGCGTCTGGATCATTCGCGGCAACCATTACGATGGCTGGGTGAATGGCGCGGACGATCCCATCTCCGGCCAGTCTGCCTTGCTCGAAGAAGCCCGCGCTCTGGGCGAGCTCGCGAAACAGGGATGGCGCCCCAAGCGCACCTTGATCTATACTGCCTGGGACGGCGAAGAGCCAGGCTTGCTTGGTTCCACCGAATGGGCCGAAACCCATGCCGACGATCTAACTGCCCACGCCGCCCTCTACCTCAATTCCGACGAGAATGGCCGCGGGTTCTTCGGTGCGGGCGGCACGCACGAACTCGAGCAAATCGTCAACAACGTAGCCAAGGACGTCACCGACCCCGAGACCAAAGTCTCCGTGTGGAAGCGCGAGCAGGCGGCCATGCTCGTCCATGGCGGTCGCCGCGGCGGCCTGCCCAACCAGGATGTCCTTCGCCGCAACACCTTGCCGATTGAGGCCATCGGCAGTGGCTCCGATTTCGCCCCCTTCATGGATCACTTGGGCATCGCATCCCTGAACGTAGGCTTCGGTGGCGAAGACCGCGGCGGCGTCTACCACTCCGCTTATGACACCCCCTGGTTTACCGATCATTTCGGTGACAAAGAAGAAGTCTACGGCCCTGTACTCGCGCAGACCGCCGGCATCCTCATGATGCGCTTCGCTTCGGCCGACGTCCTCCCCTATGACTTCACCGCCATGGCCAGCACGCTGAAACAATACGATACCGAATTGAAGGAACTCGTGAAGTCTCTGCAAAAAGAAGCCGCCGCCCGCAAGCGCGACCTCGACATGCAGCTGTACGCGCTCACCGACGATCCGAAGCAGAAAATGCAGCCTCCGCCCTCTCTCGTCGCCCCTCCCGATATGGATTTTTCCGCGCTTGACGATGCGGTCAGCTCGCTCGCAAAAGCGGCCACTCAGTTCAACGACAGCCGCGCCGCCCTGGAGGCGCTCTCGCCCGATAAACGCAACGCGCTGAATTTAGAGTTGACCACCGTAGACCGGAAGATGCTCAGCGATCACGGCCTGCCGCGCCGCCCCTGGGTGCGCAATGTGATCTATGCTCCCGGAACGTACGCCGGTTATGGCGTAAAAACTCTTCCGGGCGTGCGCGAAGCCCTGGAACAAGGCCGCTTTCCCGAAGCCAAAGAGCAGTTAGTCGTGGTCTCGAAAGCCATCGGCGATGAGGCCGCCGATATCGAAAAAATCGTGGCCGAATCCGCCGGCCCGAGCAAGTAGGCTTAAGTCGGCTCTACCAGCGTCTCCACATTCACCGAATAAATCGCCATCTTACCTTCCCGGTCGCTTTGAAAATACACCCGCCGGCTATCCGGCGAAAATTCCGGCCTCACATCTCCGGGGTTACTCGACCGATGCTCGCATAGCGTCAGTTCGCGCTGCGCCGCGCCAAGCAGTAGGATCACGTTGGGCTGCGCCCGGCTCGCGCTGGCGCCCACAAACACCGAATCGTTTTCATTGGGCGCATAGGTGGCGAATTGGCTGGTCTTTGCCAGGCATCGCTCTTTGCCCTCTTCCGGCTTCACTTCATGCAACTCGGAGACGAACACCGCATTCTTCGGAACGTCCCGCAGAAACAAAAGAGCCTCTCCATCCGCCGACCAGCAAGGGTTCGAAACCCGGCCCTTCACCAACATTTCGGGGCTGCCGCTGGCCGCCGGTGCATACCAGAATTCCCGCTCTTCGGTCGCTCCCGCTCGCGTGAACAGGCATCCCTTTCCGCCGGGCCGCGCTAAACACGGGCCATCCGCCTCTTCCGCCAACACCTTCGCCTCGCTTCCCTGCCGGTGTTGCAGCTTGTCGCCAACAAGCACAAAAAATTCCGACCGCACAGCGCCCATGCTAAATGCGCGAATGTCTTTCGCCATCACTTCAGGCCGCCTGATCTCGCGCTTCCCGCTAACCGTCAATTCGCAGAGCGCTCCTTCGTTCAGAAAGTACAGCGCGCGGCCGCTAGCGTCCAGATTCAACGAACCGGGGTCGAGTCCATTTGTTTCCGCAATTTGCCTGATCGCTCCCGTCCGCAAATCGATCTCGAACGGCATCATCTTGCCCGCCACCCGATCCGAGGAGCAAAACAGAACTCTCGACTTAAGCGAGAGAAATCGATTGGTCGAAACTGGCAGAACGTTTCTATACGCCGGGCTCGTCAGGCGTACCACCGTCGCCTCAGTCGTTGGATCGGCGAAGCGAACGAATTCGCCCGCCCGGGGTAACGCTCGGCTCCTCTGCTCCGCCCGCGCCGTTACGCCAGCAACCGCTCCCGCCAGGGACCCCACTATCGCTGCGCGACGCGTCATCCGTTCTACCACTATAAGGAAGACGCCCTAAACAAACTTTCCGTCGCAAAATGCCCAATGGCGCGGACACTCGTGTCGGGCACGAGAGGCTGCTCCACTTCGGTTGGAAAAGCGGTAGTTGAAAAAACGAAGCCACTGGTGGCGGCGGCGACGCTGGCTGACGCGCGCGGTTCCGATGCGGCTTTGGCCTGACGGTCTTTTTGGAGTTGGCGGAGTTCGGCCATTTCCTTATCGAAGCGGCGGTGGAGGCGGGATTCCTGGAGCTGGAGATTGCGCAGCTGCTTTTCGTATTTGAGGTGGATGTCCAATTCGATGAGGCTGGTGCGGAGGGGAAGATCGTGTTCGGAGTGGGCTTCGGCGAACTCGTGGCGGCCGCGGGCGTAGATGGCCATTTCGAGGCCGGGGATGCGTTGCAGACGCCACTGGGTATCGGCCAGGGACTGGACGAGTTCGGATTCACGCAGGCCGGCGGGGCGGTATTCGGTTTCATAGGCGGCGAGATGCGCGCGATAGGCATCGGCGTCGTCGCTGGGAAGGAGGACGGTACGGCCGGTCAGCCCGGTTTTGACGGCGTTCAGCGACGCGATGCGTTTCCCTTCTTGGCTGCGGGGGTCCGGTGGATTTCAGGGCATTGAGCTGGTTGCGGGAGGCTTCGATTTTGGCTTGCAGTTCGGCTATTTGGTCTAGTTCTCGCATGGTTGGGCTCTCCAGAAATAGAAATGGCCTGGGCAAGCGAATGGGCATCGCTTTGCCAGGCCTGCCGGAAGGTAGCACGGAGAAGGGCGGATCCGAACTTTCGCCGGTGGGCGAAAGCGTAGGTAAGTGTTTTGGAGTGAGTGGCTAAGAATTATTTTGCTTCGCTGTGAACGGGTGTTTGCGCTGTCCAAGAAGACCGAAGCAGAGAAGGAAGAGCACGAGCGGAGGCGCGAGCGAGCCGGGTTCTGGAACGGGTACGTTGGGGGTGGGCGGAGACGTTAGGTTCCGGGTGGAAGGCAGGCCGGCAGGGCCGCCGTTTCCATCCGAGCCGCCAGCGAAATTGCCGGAAGAGAGTAGCGTTTCAGAGGGCGCTACAGTCGCGGGGAGCGTTTCCGCGAGGGGTGGAGTGGGCTTGGGCACCGAGGCAGGGTCGTCGCCAAAGGCGGCCAGATTGAAGTGGGGAGCGTAGGCGAGGAGGAGAGCAGGCGAGAAGCCGGGCGGCTGGGGTTTTTCGGCGGCGCTGCCGAGCACTACGTCGTCGGGCTGGTCGGAGTTGGACTGAACGGGCTGGGTAATCGAATCGAGCAGGAGATTGCCGCAGCGGGCACGAATGAAGACGACTTCTCCCGAGTACCGCTGGACCTTGATCAGGAGTTCGCTGACGTGCGTACGGGAGAGCGTAGTTTTTTGATAGATGCGGTTGCCGATCCGGTAGGAGTTGTAATGTGTTTCGCCGTAGGAGCGCCACGGCTGGGCGGTTTTGTAGTCGAGATCGCCGTAAAACTGGCGCGCGTATTTGTCGGGGCGAAAGCGCAATTCGGCGGGAGTGAGAGTTCCGCCTGGAACCAGCGAGAACGGATAGACGGCGCGTTTCGCGAGCGCCTGCCTGGCGTCGAGATCGAGTGCGCCGGCGGATTCGCGAATAGATCGAATGAGCCTTCCGGAACGGGATGCCTGGAACGCGATGAGTCCGACAAGCAAGGCCGCAACGACCAGAGCGCGGGTCTTCATATGCGGTTCATCGGCGGGGAAAGAGGGGGAGTTTATAGGCTTGAGGAAAGTCTGAGGAACACGCGGAGTCGCCGCCTGTCGCTCTTTAAGGAAGGAGCGCACAACAGACCGCACCCGCGTCGCCTTTACATGAGAGTGCCGGGAGGAAAAGAGGCGGAGAGTTTGCCGGTACCAGAACTTCCGCCGTTAAGACAATTTTTCCAATAGCCGATGAAGTTCAGCGAGAGCCAAGAAATCGGTTCTCTACTTCGGAGGCTATTTTATGAGAAGAGTATTTCTCTCTTTTGTTTTGTTCGGCGCCATTTTGAGCGCTGCACCGGTAAATGTGACTTTGCTCAATGCGGGCAACGGCGCCGTTGATGCGACCCAGCAATATTATGTGGGCCCCTACACGCTGACGTTGAACGGGGTTGCCACGCCGGCTATGTGCATGGACGATTTCATCGACAATAATGTCGGGACTTCCTGGAAAGCCAATGTAACGGCGGTGAACGGTCCGGACTTCAGCAACACATACCTGGGCAACTCGGGTATTTCCCAATACAACACGCCAAGCGGCGAGGCTTACGCGGAGGAAGCCTATCTCTTCAGTCTGATCACGCGGCCTGGGGCCGACCAGGCGGACATCCAGGAAGCGGCCTGGATTTTAATGGACCCGGCCAACGCGAACCCTGTATACCTTAACAACGGCGCGGTACAAAACTATCTCTTCGATGCCATCGCCAGCCTTAACACCTTCGACGCCAGCGGGTACAGCATCATCTCGAACACGGATGGGGTTGGCCAGTTCGGCAGCACGCAGGAATTCATGGTAGCCAGCGCTCCTGAGCCGGCTTCCTTCGCGCTATTCGGGGCGGGCCTGTTGGCGGCCGGCGCCATGCGGTTCCGCCGCCGGAAGCAGGTCTCGGCCTAAATCCGAAGCGAGCAGCTCGCATCAGAAGCGGGGCGCGAACCGAAAGGCTCGCGTCCTTAGGCCTGCCCAAAGTCTGTGGGTAGGATTTATCGCGAACCGGGATGGAAGTTAGTGGGAGTTATTGTGCAAACTTGACGTAAGAGATGTAGCGGGTTGATGGGAGATGTGTTACAAGTAGTACGAGATGGATACAACGATCAGGAATCTAGATGAAGGAGTGTATCGGAGTTTGCGCGCCCAAGCCGTGTTGGAGGGTCGAAACGTGGGCGAAATGATAAGCGAAGCGATTGTACTTTACCTGGGCAAAGGCAAAATGCAGGTTGGGGACAAATTGAGCCTGCGAGAACTCGAGCCAGAAGCATACCCGGAGGGGAATGAAAACTTGAGTTCGGAAATCGATTTCATCGTGTACGGCGATAGACGTTGATCGTCCTCGACAGCAGCTTTCTGATTAGCTTTCATAACTCGAGAGACAGCCAACACGAAGCGGCCCGGTGCTTGATGGACGAGTTTCTAGATGGACGCTGGGGCAAGGGACTTCTGCTCGAATATGTTGTTCTGGAAGTCGCAACTGTGCTAATGGCGCGACGAGAGATGGGAGTGGCCAGGCGGGTGGGCCGAACACTGCTGGCGGCAAAAGAATTAGAATTCGTGCCGTGTTCAAGCATTTTCCCGACTGTTGCAGAGAGGTTTTTCGCTCAATCGAGGACGCGCTTGAGCTTCGTCGATGTTGCCATTGCAGCAACGGCTGAGCAGTTGGCCGACGGCCTGATTTTGAGCTTCGATCAGGAGTTCCGCAAGGTTCCTGGCGTGAGTCTGGTGGAATGTGCGTGATTTTGTGGCGGCGACGGAGCCTCACGCTGCGACGCGGCAGGCCACGAAAACGATGGGCTGCGCCGATGCTGGCTGGCTTGTTACACTAGCGGATTGGGCCCCGCTTCGACTTAACCCGCCTTTGCGGTTTGCTTCCAACTAGCTCAATTCAATACCCCAAGGAGTACCCAATACGCGATGAAATACATTTTTACGTCTGAATCCGTGACCGAAGGACATCCGGACAAGATTGCCGACCAAGTGTCGGACGCGGTTTTAGATGCCGTGCTGACAGACGACCCGATGGGCCGGGTAGCGTGCGAAACGCTGGTGACCACGGGCATTTGCGTGGTGGCCGGCGAGATTACGACCAAGACGTATGTGGATGTGCCGCGGCTGGTGCGCGGGGTGATCGACCAGATCGGGTACAACAACGCTGCCTTTGGGTTCGACTGCAAGACCTGCGCGGTGGTGAACATGATTCAAGCGCAATCGCCGGATATTGCGATGGGGGTAGATACGGGCGGCGCGGGCGACCAGGGATTGATGTTCGGATTCGCGTGCGACGAGACGCCGGAGTTGATGCCGCTGCCGATCATGCTGGCGCATAAGCTGGTGCGGCAGTTGAGTGAAGCGCGGCGTTCGGGTAAGGTGCCGTATCTGCGGCCGGATGGCAAGAGCCAGGTGAGCGTGGAGTATGTAGACGGCAAGCCGAAGCGGATAGAGGCGGTGGTGGTCTCGAGCCAGCACGACGACGAGGCGACATCGAAGCAGATCGAAGACGACATTTTGAAGTATGTGATCAAGCCTGTGATTCCGTCGGGGATGATCGATTCGCAGACCAAGTTCCACATCAACCCGACGGGCCGGTTCGTGATCGGGGGACCGCACGGCGATACGGGGCTGACGGGACGCAAGATCATTGTGGATACGTATGGCGGGATGGGGCGGCACGGCGGCGGCGCTTTTTCGGGTAAGGATCCGACGAAAGTAGACCGGTCGGCGTGCTACATGGCGCGCTATGTGGCGAAGAACCTGGTGGCTTCGGGCCTGGCGTCGCGGGCGGAAGTGCAGTTGGCGTATGCCATTGGGGTAGCGGAGCCGGTTTCGATCAACGTGAACACGTTCGGGACGGGTAAAGTGGAAGACGCGCGGCTGGCGGAGTTGATCGGTGAGAATTTTTCGTTGACGCCGGCGGCGATGATCAAGCAGCTCAATCTGCGGCGGCCGATTTACCAGAAGACGGCGGCCTTCGGGCACTTCGGGCGGACGGAAGATACGTTCAGCTGGGAAGCGACGGACAAGGCCGAGGCGCTCCGGCATGCGGGGCAATTGACCGCGAGCGCGGTTTAGCCGATTCCGGGACAGGGCGAAGAAGAACGGGGGCTTCCGCATGTCGACCGCGGGCTCGGCAGTGCCTTGCGAAATCAAAGATCTGGCGCTCGCCGAGAGCGGGAAGCGGCGCATCGAAGGGGCCTTCCAATCGATGCCGGTGCTGGCGAGCATACGCAAGAACTTCATAAAGACGCAGGTTTTCGCCGGGGTGCGGATAGCGGCGTTACTGCCGGTGACGGCGGCGGCGGCGAACCTGGTGGTGACCTTGCGGGATGGGGGCGCGAAGATCGCGCTTTGTGGCGCGGACGCGCGCGCGACCGAGGATGACGTGGCGGCCAGCCTGGTGAAGGACTACCTGGTGCCGGTGTTCGCGGTGCGGTCGGCGGAGGGCGCAAGCGAGCCGGCGTGGCTGGAGCGGCTGCTGGCCGAAGAGCCGCAGCTGCTGGTGGATCAAACGGGCGAACTGGCGTCTGCGGCGGCGGCGGCTGGCGAGAGCAAGCGGCGCGGGGTGACGGGGGCGGCGGTGGCGACGCGCGATGGTTCGCGGCGGCTGCGACTACTGGCGCGCGGCGGGGAGCTCGGTTTCCCGGTGCTGGCGTTAACGAGTTCGCTGACGCGGCGGGTGTTTCATTCGCGGATCGGGGCGGGGCAGAGCACGCTCGAAGCAGTGGCGCGTTCGATGAACATTCTCCTAGCGGGCATGAACGTGGTGGTGGTGGGATTCGGCGGGGCGGGGCGAGGCATAGCAGCGCGCGCGAAAGGGATGGGCGCGGCGGTGACGGTGACCGAAGTGGATCCGATTCGAGCGCTCGAAGCGGCCATGGAAGGGTTCAGGGTACTGGCGATGACGGACGCGGCGGCGATCGGGGAAGTTTTCATTGCGACGTCGGGGAGCCGGAACGTGCTTGGCCGGGAGCATTTCGATAAGCTGCGAAACGGCGCGATTCTGGTGAGCGGCGGGCATTCGGATGTGGAGATCGATGTGGGGACGCTGGGACAGATTGCGGGGGCGCGCAAACAGATCTCCTGGGGACGAGGGGAGACGGGCGGTCCGGCGATAGAGGAAATACAACTGCGGGACGGGCGGAGAATTTACCTACTGGCAGGAGGGCGATCGCTGCACAGCGGGGTGGAGGAAGGGCTGCCTCTGCCGGTATTGGACCTTTCTTTTGCGAACCGGGCGCTCAGTGCGGAATACTTATTAAAGAACCGTGAATCGCTGAAGGCCGAGGTGTACGGGGTTCCCTTAGAGATCGATCGACAGGTAGCCAGATTAAAATTGGAAGCGATGGGGATAAAAATCGACCGGCTGACGGTGGAGCAGGAGCAATACATGGCTAGTTCGGCGGAGTGAAAAAATCGGGGACACGCCTGCGTTATCCAGGTTGCGATGGAGGGTGGTATTGAGCCCGGAGTGTCCCCAATTTTTTCGCAGGTAGCCAGATTAAAATTGGAAGCGATGGGATAAAAATCGACCGGCTGACGGTGGAGCAGGAGCAGTATATGGCTAGTTCGGCGGAGTGAAAAAATCGGGGACACGCCTGCGTTATCCAGGTTGCGATGGAGGGTGGAGTGAGCCCGGAGTGGCCCCAATTTTTTGGCAGGTAGACAGATTAAAATTGGAAGCGATGGGCATAAAAATCGATCGGCTGACGGTGGAGCAGGAGCAGTACATGGCTAGTTCGGCGGAGTAAAGGGCGGCGAGCGGCAGGTCCGCTTACTGAGGTGTGCGGTTCTGTTGGCGGCTGGGACGTTGTGTGAAAAGCGCAGGCGAAACGCCTACTCCACGCAGAGGTGAACGTGGTTTGGTTTTTTGAGAGGGTAAGGAAGTAAGGCATTGTCAACAGTTGAAGCGGTAGATTGCAAGCGCACGCTCGATATAGAGATTCCTCTCGAAGAGGTGGAGCGGGCAAAGGAGCAGGTAACGAACTCGCTGAAGGCGCGGGTGCGGCTGCCGGGATTTCGTCCGGGGAAAGCGCCGCTGAGCATGATCCAGTCACGCTTTGAAAGCGACATCCGCAACGAAGTACTCGAAATGCTGCTGCCGCAAGCGTTCCGGCAGCGGGTGCAGAAGGACGAGCTGAAGGTAGTGGGCACGCCGGACATCACGGATTTGAAGTTCGAGGCGGGGCAGCCGATTCGCTTCAAGGCCGATTTCGAGATTGCGCCGGAGTTCGAGGTAGGGGAGTATCGCGGCTTGCCGGCGAAGTACGAAGAGCCGACGGTGACGGACGAGGAAGTGGACAAGCGTTTGGAATCGATGCGCGAGAGCAAGGCGGAGTATCCGAATCTTGACCCGCGGCCGATCGAGAATGGGGATTTCGTGCTGGTGCACTTGAAGTCGCTCGAGGGCTTGGCGGAGACGATCGACCAGGACGTGCAGATTCAGGTGGGTGGCGAGGAAACGCTACCGGAGTTCAATGACGGGCTGATTGGGGTGACGCCGGAAGAAGTGAAGGAAGTGAGCGTTACGTATCCGGAGAATTACGGTCAGGAGAGCCTGGCCGGGAAGACCGTGAAGTTCGAGTTGACGTCGAAGTTCGTGCGCAAGAGGGAACTGCCGGAACTCGACGACGAATTCGCGCGGGATCTGGGGGATTACCAGACGCTCGAGGAATTGAAAGAGGCGGTGCGGAAATCGATCTTCCACGAGAAGCAGTATGTCGCGCAACAAGGGGCGAAAGAGGAGCTGATCGACCGGCTGGTGGAAGGGAACCAATTCGCGGTACCCGAGGCGTATATCGACCGGCAGATTGAGAACCAGGTCCGGATGCAGTTAAGAAACCTGGCGGGCGAGGGCGTGGATCCGAATAATCTGAAGCTCGATTGGCAGAAGGTGAAAGAGACGCAGCGGGATAAGGCGCTGCGGAACGTACGGGCATCGTTGTTGCTCGAGAAGATTGCGGAGAAGGAAGGAATCGCGGCGAATAAGGACGAAGTAGACCGCGAAGTGCAGCGGATAGCACGGCAGGAGCGCGAAGCGATGCCGGTGACGCGAGCGCGTCTGGACAAGGACGGGACGATGGGTCGGATTGCCGGCCATATCCAAACGGAGAAGACGCTGCAATTCCTGCTCGAACAGGCGCAGAAGCAGGCTTAGTCCGGGAGCTAACATTCGGGTGCGATACGGGGGGCGAGGTTCAAGTGGCGAGAAAGCGGAACGTTAACTTACGGAAAACTGGCATGATCCTGGTATACTGGGGATGAAAATTCTTCCGATCAGGGCAACGGATCTCTTGATCTTTCATTCTCATAGGACTCATAGGAGACCAGCTTGAAGCGCGCCGGATCTGACGATTCCCTCCGCTGTTCGTTTTGCCACAAGAGTCAAGACGTAGTCGGTAAGCTCATCTCCTCCCCGAGTGAGTATCCGCGCGCCTACATTTGCGACGAGTGCATAGCGGTCTGTAATTCAATTATCGAAGACGACCGGCACGAGCAAAGTTACGGGGCTCCGGGCAAGCTGCCGCGGCCGCTCGAATTGAAAGAATACCTGGATCAATACGTAATCGGGCAGGAGGCCACCAAAAAGAAGCTGGCGGTGGCGGTTTACAACCATTACAAGCGCATCCAGATGAATAAGCAGCGGGGCGGGGAAGTAGAGCTTTCGAAGTCGAATATCCTGCTGATCGGGCCGACAGGAACGGGCAAGACGCTGTTGGCGCAGACGCTGGCGCGGATACTGGATGTGCCGTTCGCGATCGTGGATGCGACGACGCTGACGGAAGCGGGATACGTCGGAGAGGACGTAGAGAATATTATCCTGCGTCTGCTGCAGAATGCGGATTGGGATGTGCCGCGGGCGCAGACGGGCATAATTTATATCGATGAGATCGATAAGATCGGGCGGAAGGATGAGAACCCTTCGATTACGCGCGACGTATCCGGCGAGGGGGTGCAGCAGGCGCTGTTGAAGATACTGGAGGGGACGGTTGCGAACGTGCCGCCGCAGGGCGGGCGCAAGCATCCGCACCAGGAATTCACGCCGGTGGATACGACGAATATTCTGTTCATCTGCGGGGGCGCTTTTATCGGGTTGGAGAAGGTGATTGCGCGCCGGGTGGGGACAAAGTCGATCGGTTTCGTGCCGCCGGAAGAGAAGGAGATGGCGCGCCGGCCGAACATGGCGCGGCGGGACGTCGATTTGCTGCAGCAGTGTCAGCCGGTGGACCTGATCAAGTATGGGTTTATACCGGAGTTCATCGGGCGCATGCCGGTGACGGCCATACTGGAAGATCTTTCGAAGGATGCTTTAGTCCAGATCCTGACGAAACCGAAGAATGCGATCATCCGGCAGTACCAGAAGCTATTTGAGTTTGAGAATGTTAAGCTCAAGTTTAGCGACGAGGCTCTGGAGGCAGTTGCTCAGCTTGCGATGGAACGCAAAGTTGGGGCTCGCGGCTTGCGCATGATTTTGGAAGATCTCATGCTCGATTTGATGTACTATCTGCCGACCTTCAAGAAGGTCCGCGAATTCGTGGTCACGAAAGAGATGGTACTGTCGCAGAAGATCAACATGGCCGTGCTCGAAAAGGCCGGCTAGCAGCCAGCTGTCCGATTAAAGAAAGAAGCTGAAGGGAATCTCCTTTCGCAGGCAGTTTTCGGCAAGAAAATTGCACGCCACAATTGCAGTCCCGCACTCGCGTGGGACAATCCTCCTAGAAAATCACAATGGTTACGACTAAAGATAAAACGGATTCTAAACGTCTTCCGATGATGCCCATACGGGATGTGGTGATCTTCCCGTTTATGATGACGCCGTTTGTTGTGGGGCGGGAGTCGAGTGTGCGCGCGCTCGAAGAAGCGCTTTTGGGCGATAAGAAGATCTTTCTGGCGACCCAGCACGATGCGTCGGTGGATGAGCCGCGACCAGACGAGATTTACGCGGTGGGTACGGTAGCGAACATAGTACAAAGCCTGAAGCAGCCGGACGGCAACATCAAAGTGTTGGTGGAGGGCGTGGAACGCGGCAAGGTTATTTCGGTCAGCGAAGAAGAAGGTTACTTTCGGGCGGTGGTGAAGACCACTTCTTACAAGGTAGAGCAGGGGACACAGCTGGAGGGCCTCACCGGACGGGTCACGACTTTATTCGAGCAGTACGTCAAGCTGAGCCAGAATCTGAACTACGAGACGATGATCGCGGCGATCCGGGTGGACGATCCGGGGAAGCTGGCGGACACTGTGGGCGCGAATCTGCAATTGACGATCGAAGAGAAGCAGGAACTGCTTGAGATCTTCGATCCGATTGACCGGTTGACTCGGGTGGCGGATTTGCTCGATATCGAGATCGAGAAATTGAATGTGGACCGCACCATTCAGGGCCGGGTGAAGCGGCAGATGGAGCGCGCGCAGAAAGAATACTATCTCAACGAGAAGATCAAGGCGATCCAGAAAGAACTGGGGCGCGGCGAGAAGAGCGAGATAGACGAGCTCAAGAAGAAGATCGACACGGCGGGGATGACGAAGGACGCGCACGAGAAGGCGATGGCCGAACTGCGGCGTTTGGAAGGGATGCCGCCGATGTCGGCCGAATCGACGGTGTCGCGGAATTACCTGGATTGGCTGCTGGCGGTGCCGTGGAAGAAAAAGACCAAGGAAATTCGCGATCTGAAGTATGCGCGGCAGGTGCTCGAGAGCGATCACTACGGGCTTGAAAAGATCAAAGAGCGGATTTTGGAATTCCTATCCGTGCGACGGCTGGTGCAGAATCCGAAGGGCTCGATTCTGTGTTTTGTAGGACCTCCGGGCGTGGGCAAGACTTCGCTCGGGATGTCGATTGCGAAAGCGACCGGCAGGAAGTTCGTGCGGTTGTCGCTGGGCGGCGTGCGGGATGAAGCGGAAATACGCGGGCATCGGCGGACGTACATCGGCGCGTTGCCCGGCCAGCTGATTCAGATGATGAAAAAAGCCGGCACGAAGAACCCGGTGGTGATGCTGGATGAAGTGGACAAGATGTCGATGGATTTCCGTGGAGACCCGTCGGCGGCGCTGCTCGAGGTGCTCGATCCGGAACAGAATTACATGTTCATGGATCATTACCTGGATGTGGAATACGATTTGAGCCAGGTGTTTTTCATTGCGACGGCGAACGTGCTGCACACGATACCGCCGGCTTTGCAGGATCGCATGGAAGTGATCCGGTTGTCGGGTTATACCGAGCTTGAAAAGCTGGAGATCGGCAAGCGGTTCCTGGTGCCGAAACAGCTGAAGGATAATGGCGTCAACGAAGAGCAGGTGCTGTTCAAAGACGACGGCTTGCAGACGCTGATCAGTTCGTACACGCGCGAAGCGGGAGTACGAAACTTGGAACGTGAAATAGGGAATCTTTGCCGGAAAGTGGCGCGCAAAGTAGTGGAAGCGCAAGTGGTGCCGGCGGAAGAAACAGCGGCGGCGACGAACGGCGAGGAAGTGCTCGAAGAAGAAGCATCCGCGCCGATAGAAGAGACAACGGAAGCGCCGAAGAAGGGCAAGAAGAAGGCGAAGAAAGAAGAAGTTCCGCTGGTGGCGATCGATAAGGTGACGATCAATCCGCCGACGATCGCGGAGATGCTTGGGCCGGCGAAGTTCCGGGACATGGATCTCGACAAGCAGAACGAAGTGGGCGCAACGACGGGGCTCGCGTGGACGGAAGTAGGCGGCTCGATTCTGACGACGGAAGCTACGGTGATGGAAGGCCGGGGCAAGTTGACGACGACGGGCAAGCTGGGCGACGTGATGCAGGAATCGGCGCAGGCGGCGATGAGTTACGTGCGGTCGCGGGCGCAGTATCTGGGATTGCCGAAAGATTTCTACCGGCATTTGGATATTCACGTCCATGTGCCGGAAGGGGCGATACCGAAAGATGGGCCATCGGCGGGCATCACGATTGCGACGAGTATCTGTAGCGCGCTGACCGGGATTCCGGTGCGCTGCGACATAGCAATGACGGGCGAGATCACGGTGCGCGGACGCGTGCTGCCGATCGGAGGCTTGAAGGAGAAAATGCTGGCCGCTCACCGGCAGGGGATTCGCGAGATCGTTCTACCGAAAGAGAATGAGCGGGACCTGGTGGACATTCCGGAAAACGTCCGGAAAGAAATGAAGATGCACTTCACGTTTTCGATGGATGAAGTGTTGAAGTTCGCGTTAGAGCGTGAAATCGTGGCGTTGCCGCTGGCCCCCGCCGCTACGGCGACCGAACTATCGTCCAGGCCCGAGGACAATCTTACGCACTGACCCTGGCGCGCTTCGGTGTGAGAAGCGTTCCAGAGAATTGGATGAATCGTGGTGGGAACGGCAGCAGTAAGCAAGCTCGTGGTAAGCGCAGCGAGCCCTGGGCAGTTCCCGCGCGAAGCGCAAGACCAGCAGAGCGATCCCGTAGAGATTGCTTTTCTGGGAAGGAGCAACGTAGGCAAGTCAAGTTTGCTGAATCGACTGGCGGGGCAGCCCGGATTGGCGTTTACCAGTTCGCGGCCGGGCTGCACGCAGTTGATCAACTTCTTTTCGATAGAAGAAGGAGTGCGATTCGTCGATCTGCCGGGATACGGTTATGCGCAGGTACCGCTGGCGGAACGAGCAAGTTGGAAGCAGTTAATCGAAAGCTATTTGCAGGAGAGGCAAAGCCTGGCTTTGTCGTTTCTGCTGATCGATGCCAGGCGTGGCTGGATGGACATGGACCTGGAACTCAAGGCCTGGCTGGAGTTCCGCAACCGTCGATATCAAGTGATCGTCACGAAGATCGACAAGCTGAAGAGCAATAACCAATTGAAAGCAGGATTAGAGGCGATTGGGCGGCAAAGCCCGGATGCGCCACTGATTCCGTTCTCGGCGATAGACGGCCGAGGAGTGAGGGAAATTTGGCAAACCATCTCGAAGATCAAGAACAAGCAATAACCAACGCGGCTGCCACCGAAGGCAAGCCCACCGAGAAGCCACAAGAAGCAAACGGCGAGAGCAAAACGGCCGTGGAAACGAACGAGGCGAAGACGGCGGTGGAAAACGCCGAGAGTAAGCCGAATGAAGCACGAGCGGAAAGGCCCGCGACGAGCCGTACTCGACTGCATCCGGAAGCGAAAGGCAATGGGCGGCCGAGCAGCGAAGGAACTCGTAAAGCGAGCGGCGAGGCGAGGGCGGCGGGTGAACAAAAGCCCGCAAGCGTCCCTGCCGGCGCGCCTGCCAACGCACCTGTCAACACCAGCGAGCCGAGGCCTTTGGGCGAAGGAAAAACAAGTAACGAAAACAGTTCGGAAGCGGCGATTTCGGGCACACCGGTGATCAGCCAGCAGCAAAACGCTGTGCCTCCACAAGCAGGGCCGCAGGGCGCGGAAGCGAATCCACCGCAGGTGCAAACTCAGCCGAAACAGGGGAACCCGCAGCAGCAGCAACCTAATGCGCAGCAGCAGCCAAATGCTCAGGTGCAGCCAAATGCGCAGGTGCAGCCGAATGCACAGCAGCAACCCAATGCGCAGGTGCAGCCCAATGCGCAGCAGCAGCCCAATGCGCAGCAGCAGCCTGGCGGTTTTCAGCGGCGGGGCCGGCATTCGATCGGGAACACGGGCGCGCAAGGGCAGCGCAATGGGACAACGACGCTCGACCTGGTCGAGCTGAAGGATATGAGCATACAGGCGCTCAACCAGATTGCAAAAGATCTGGGGGTGCCGGGCGCGGCGGGATTGCGCAAGCAGGAGCTGATCTTCAAGATTCTTCAAACGCAGGCGGAGAAGAGCGGATTGATCTTCTCGGAAGGCGTGCTGGAGTGCTTGCCGGACGGGTTCGGTTTTTTGCGCGCGCCGGAATACAATTATCTGCCGGGGCCGGACGATGTGTATGTTTCGCCATCGCAAATTCGACGCTTCGATTTGCGCACGGGCGACACGGTGTCGGGACAGATTCGTCCGCCGAAGGAAGGCGAACGATATTTCGCGCTGATCAAGGTGGATGCGATCAATTTCGAGCCGCCGGAGGAATCGCGCAACAAGATTTTCTTCGACAACCTAACGCCGTTGTATCCGGACGAACGGCTGAAGCTTGAGACGAGCAAAGATAATTTCTCGGGGCGCGTGATGGACTTGTTGACGCCCATCGGGAAAGGGCAGCGCGGATTGATCGTAGCGCCGCCGCGCACTGGCAAGACGATGATGCTGCAGGCGATCGCCAATTCGATTACGAACAATCACCCGGAGATCAATTTGATTGTGCTGTTGATCGACGAGCGGCCGGAAGAAGTCACGGACATGCAGCGCTCGGTGCGCGGCGAAGTGATCAGCTCGACGTTCGATGAGCCGGCGGCGCGCCACGTGCAAGTGGCCGAAATGGTGATCGAGAAGGCGAAGCGCCTGATCGAGCATAAGCGCGATGTGGTGATTTTGCTCGATTCGATTACACGTCTGGCGCGCGCCTATAACACGGTTGTGCCGCCATCGGGCAAGGTGCTATCGGGCGGCGTGGATTCGAATGCATTGCAGCGCCCGAAGCGATTTTTTGGAGCGGCGCGCAATATCGAAGAAGGTGGTTCACTGACCATCGTGGCGACCGCGCTCATCGATACAGGCAGCCGCATGGACGACGTGATTTTCGAAGAGTTCAAGGGCACGGGCAACATGGAAATCCACCTGGATCGCAAACTGGTGGACAAGCGCGTGTTTCCGGCGATCGATATCAATCGCAGCGGCACGCGCAAGGAAGAGCTGCTGATGCCGCGCGAGGAGTTGAACCGGGTTTGGATTTTGCGCAAGGTGCTGAATCCGCTTTCGCCGGTGGAATCGATGGAACTGTTGATCGATAAGCTGGGGAAGACGCGGAGTAACGCGGAATTCCTGGCGGCGATGAGCGGTTGAGTTGCAAGTGTCGCGATGAGTCGCGACACGGCAGGCACGAGTGCCCGCGCCACTTCATTTTGCAAAGGCTACAAACCTAAGATCGAGCCATGGGGCGCATTCGAATCCTTTCCGATAATGTCGCGAATAAAATCGCGGCCGGGGAAGTGGTGGAGCGGCCAGCCTCGGTGGCGAAGGAGTTGCTTGAGAATTCGCTCGATGCGGGTGCGACCGAGATCCGGATCGATGCGGAAAATGCGGGACGCCGCCTGCTGCGCATTCAGGATAACGGCTGCGGAATGCTGCGGGACGACGCTCTGCTGGCCTTCGAACGTCATGCCACCAGCAAGCTGAGCGATGTGAAGGATCTGCTGGCGATTGCCACGCTCGGTTTTCGCGGAGAGGCGCTGCCTTCGATCGGATCCGTAAGCCGGCTGCTGCTCGAAACGCGTTCGGAAGACGAACAGACGGGCACGGCGGTAGAGCTTGCGGGCGGCAAGCTTTTGCGCTGCGATGAGATCGCGCGCACGGCCGGCACAACGATCAGCGTGCGCGATTTGTTCTACAACGTGCCCGCGCGCAAAAAGTTTTTACGCTCGGACGCGACAGAGCTGGCACACATCGGTTCACTCGTCACGCACTATAGCCTGGGGCACGCCGACAAACGTTTCGAACTGCATCACGAAGGGCGAACGCTGCTTTCGGTGGCGCCGGTGGCTAACTTGCGCGAGCGCGGGTTTCAAGTATTCGGGGCGGAGTTGACGGAGGAACTGGTTCCGATCGGGCCAAAGGTTTTCGAGCTTCCAGTGGAGGGAGAGCGGGCGGAGTTTACGCTCGAAGGCTTGGTGTCGGGGCCGCACGTTCAGAAGCTGAATCGAAATTCGGTTTACCTGTTCGTGAATGGAAGATTGATTCGCGACAAAGTTTTGCTGCATGCGCTCTCGGCGGCTTACTACAATCTGATGCCGGCGGGATGTTATCCATTTGCGCTGCTTTTTATTCACTGCGATGCGAGCGAGGTGGATGTGAACGTGCATCCGGCGAAGACGGAAGTACGATTCCGGCATGGTTCGGCGGTGCACGATTTCATAAGAGACGCGGTACGGGAAGTGCTGATGGCCAGCCGGCCGGTAGCGAGCATACCGCTGCCAGTTTCGCCGCAGCCGGTGGGGCAGCGAGCAGCCAGGCTTCCGCTTTCGGAATTTTCGGCGATGGCGCAAGCAGTGATCGAGCTGGACGAGGAGCCGAGTGTTTACGCGGTGAGGGCGGAAGAGTCATCGCTTCCAGAGATAACGATCGGAGTGGCTGCAGCGCCGCCGCATGAGTTTGCGAAGCCGGCCTCGGAAAATCATGCGCCGAAAATACGGCGGGTGCCCGATACGCACCGCGGCCTCGACGAGCTGCCGGCGGGTTGGGATGTGGTGGATACGCTGGCCGCTCTGCCCGATCTGTGTCCGCTGGGGCAGCTGCATGACAGCTTCATTGTGGCGGCCGGGCGCGATGGCTTGTGGATTGTCGACCAGCACGTCGCGCACGAAAGAATATTGTTCGAGCAAGTGCTGCGGCAGCGTTCAGCGGGAACGATTGAGGTGCAGCAGTTGCTGATGCCGGTGGTTTTGCAACTGACTCCGGCGCAGCAGTTCGAGTATGCGCGCATAGCGGAGGAGCTGAACCGGTATGGCTTTGAAACAGAGCCGTTTGGGCAGCGCACCGTGGCGATCAAGGCCTCACCGGCGGGCGTCGGATCGAGCGATGTAGAAAAGATCGTGCTCGAGATTCTGGAGGTGGCGGAGAGCGAGTTGCGGTCGGCGTCGCTCGACGAGATCCGGCGCAACGTCTGCGCCACCATTGCCTGCCGGGCGGCCATCAAGATCAATACCAGGCTCGAGCCGAAAAAGATCGAGTGGCTGCTGCGGGAACTAGCGGCCTGCGAGTATCCGATGACGTGCCCGCATGGGCGGCCGATCGCGCTGCGTTACAGCACGAAGGACATTTTGAAGAGCTTCCACCGGATCTAATTGGGGATTACGTAGCCTGTCCCCGATTTTCCGCGTAATTGGGGATTGCGTAGCCTGTCCCTGATTTCCTGTCCCTGATTTCCTTGTCTGTCCCTGATTTCCTTGTCCCTGATTTCCTAATCGCGGGGGCCGCGCACTAGCATGCCCAGGGCAGCGTCGTAGGTTTCGACGGCAGTATAGAGGAAAGTACAGCCGTCGCGGGCGACGGAAAAAACACGGTCGCCTTCCGGCGGCTTTTCCTGGAGCGCGCGCAGCGCGCGGCACTTTCGGGTGAGTGGATCGAACGACATAATCGTGGTGAGACCGGTCGATTTATTTTTCGAAAGGAAAGCTATGCCGTGCGCTGTTACATCCCAATCTCCCCAGTCGCCGGCCCCTAGCTGGCTTAGAAAGACGGTTCCTTCTTCTGCTGCATTGATGGTTTCGCCACCGGCGTTTTGTTCAACGGGAAGGCGAACGAGGCCGCCGAGCGGCGGTCCACGGTGCACGTAGAGATAGCGGCCGTCCCAGGATTCCAGGGCGCGCATTCCGCCATGGTGGGTGATGGCCACCGGATCGCCTCCGGCGAGCGCTTGTTTATAGACTTCCCAACGTCCGGAGTAGTTCGAGCCGAAATAAATGTAGCGGCCGTCACGCGACCAACTAGGCAGAATCTCGTTGGAGCTCCATTGAGTGAAGCGCCTCGCCTCGGAGTTTCCATCGGCGGCGATGAGGCAAATATCGCTGTGCGCCATGGCGCGGCACTCGAAGGCAATCTGCTTTCCGTCCGGGGACCAGCTCGGGCTGTTGACCATGGGCCCATTGAAGTGGGTGAGACGTTTGCTGTTGCGGCCGTCGCGATCGGCCATCCAAATCTCGAACGCGCCGGTGCGATCGCTGCGAAACAGTAATTTGCTGCCGTCGGGGGAGAGCTGGGGATTGGAGTTGCCGCTTTCATCCGAGATCAGCAGCGTCTTGCCGGTGTCGCTCGCGCTCCAGATGTGGGTGATGTTGCGGTAAGAAGTAAATGAGATGCGATTGCCTTGTGGCGCGGCGCTCGGGAACGCAAGAGGCGATGTGCCGTCGGTGAGCTGCCTGTTGTGGCGATTTTGCTCGCCCATGTCCCACAGCTTGATGACGCCATCCCCACGGCGCGAGGCGGTGATGAAGCCCTTGCCGTCAGAACGCCAGCAGAATCCCATAATGTCGCGGTTATCGAAGGTCACGCGCTGAACAGGGTCGCCGTCCAAGCCGACGGTGTATATATCGCCACCCATTTCGCCGGCGTTGCGAAGGAAAGCGATTCGTTTACCATCCGGGGAGACGTCAGGCTCGAGATCGCCGACTATGCCGGGGGGAGGCTGGGTAAGGCGGTGGATGTCGCGAGTTTTCAGATCGATGGCCACTACGCCGCAGGCTTCGCCCGCTCCTAGACCTTCACTGGTGAAGAGATAGCGGCCATCGCGGCTCCAGCTTACGCGCGGAATAATGCACAGCCAGGGCGTGGACCCTTCGAGCTCGGCCACTTTGGTCTCTTTGCCGGATTCGAGGGAGAGGATATCGAGCTCTTTCCGAGCGCCGCCCTTAAGGCGAATGAAGGCGATCTGCTTGCCATCGGGCGACCAGGCGGGGCGGGTATCTTCAGCCGGGTCGGTGGTCAGCCGGGTGGGAAAATCGGCTTTCAAGTCTTGCACGTAAATATCTGGGTTGTCGCCTTTGGGACCTGCCCAGACGAAGGCCAGCCGGTTGCCGTCGGGGGAAAAGGCGCTGAAGGACTCAATGCCCCCCAAGCGCGAGAACGGCTGGGCGCTCCAGACCGCCGGTGAGTGCGTGGCGTTAATAAAAGTGAACGTCGCGGTGGCGATCAGGCAGGCGCTGAGTAAGCCGACTGCCAGTTGGAGGACGGGACGGGTGCGCAGGCGTTTTGGCTCGCGGGGAAGAGGCGGCGAGGGTAGCGAGGTGGGAACATCGGGTTGAGCAGAAGATACCGCCGGCACGCGGAATTCGAAAGACGCCACGTAAGAGCCTTTGGGAATCTGAATCGCTACCGGGTCGGACGAGCCATCGAGGGTGTAGTACTCCTCTAAACTCGCGCGCAGACGCCGGGCTTCCGTGCGGACGATGGGAGTCAGCTTCGGGTTATAGGACGGCTCGCGAGCATAGACCTCTACCCCGATCAGGCTCTCTTTGAGACGGGAAACCTCCCCGCTCAGCGTGTGGATTACGACGAATTCCAGGAATGCGCCCAGCCGCTTTTTGTTCGCGAAGCTTGGGTGAGCGAGCAGCTTAGCAAGCTGGTCGCGGACGAGTTGAACTTGCCAGCTTTCCATAGCCCTTACAAACCGGGGGCATCGATTGTCCTGTTGGACGAATAATAGCTCAGTTCGATAGAGAACAGGAAGGGCCAGCGGTACCACGACCGGAAGATCGTCGCAAGAGCCGGCTTACCTCTGGCTTACCCCTAACTCACCCCCGGACTACCCCTAAATACGGCTACATACCTTCACAAGCCGACGGTTTCCAACGTATGGGTATAGAAGCCGCAGCTTAGAAAGCTGGCGCGTCAGGGGAGAGGTTATGAACAGTTCGAGGAATAACATTCGGCAGGCAGGTACGAGTTGGGGACGGCGCCTTTTCGGCTGCTGCTGCCTGGCGATTCTGGCGGGAGGCGCAACACGTTACCTCGCGGCTCAAAACTTTAATCCAGCCGACATCCTCAACGGCCAGCGCTACATGAAGCAGACAGAGGACGTCTCCTTCATCAGCGTCTATAACACCGATTACGACTTCATCAACGTCGACGTCATCACCTACTTCACGTCCAATTCCCAGTTCACCAGCGGAACGCCGAGCGTGCAGCAGACCATCACCAGCACCGACAACGTCTCGAACTCGAATCAGCTGCCAACGCAGAGCGCTGTAGGCGTGGCCAGCGGGCGCATGTTCAACACCGCCAACGACCAGTTTGTCGTGCTCAACCCCAGTCTGGACCTCAGTCACAATCCCGAAAACGACTGGATGTTCCACTATTACGACCCGCCCGCTCCGGACGCCAATCCCCCGCACGGCAGTTCGTTGCAGCTCGTGCGCACCGGCAACGACTACCGGGTGCCGTTCGTTGGGGGAACGTCGAGCGCCTGGGTGGTCATGGGTAATTTCCGCGGCGACGGGCTCAAGGAAGCCTTCGGCGTTTTTGCGAATGTCAGCGGGAACGGTGTGGACGTCGGCATGCAAGTCCTCGGCGCGCAACCCAACGGGAACGATCCACCCGTGACCGACCAGGTGATGGTCGGGCCCTTGTCCTTCAGCTCGTCGCCCCAAAACCAGCCGCAAAACTTCATCTCGTTCAACCAGAACAGCGTAGTCGTGGGCGATTTCAACGGCGACGGCCGCGATGAAGTCGCCATCATCATGGCCGACGTCCAGACCATTAATTTCTATTCGGTCGACCCCAACAGCTACGCCATCTCCCCCATGTCGCCCGCCTCCATCAAGCTGTCGCTGCCGGTTTACCGCACTAAACTGGTGTCCGGCCGCTTTGTCAATGCCAACCGGGTCGACCTCGTGGCTCTCGGCTCGGATGCTGGGTCGGACAATCTCTTGCGATTCGAATACATCAATACCCAATCCCAGAACATCGGCGCATTCGATCCGCGGCAGGAGAATCCGCAGAATGTGCCCACCCAGCCCTACGATACCGGCGCTCAAAACACCTACTTCGCGCAGGCGCTACCGCTCATTGCGCCCGGCTCGCAAACCACCGCTTTCGGACCGGAACAACTGGTGATGGCCAGCCAGTATCGTTCCGGCCAAACCAATTTCTGGGTCGGCGATTTCTTTGTCAACAAATATGCGTTTACCCAGATCGGCTACACCGATCTCGGCAGCTCTGGCTGCACCCTCGGCATGCAGGCTGGTAATTTCGATCACCAGACGAGCTCGGGCGCCTACAACCCAGGCGAGCAGATCGCGTTTCTGTATAACAAGAACGGCTGCATGTCCGGATCGCCCAGTCTCTTCACCTTCAGCCTTACCGTTCCCCAAAACCTCCAACCGGTATTCCAGACAACCAACTGGCTGAACAACAGCAAATCGAACATCACCGTCTCCGCCTCCGGCAACACCAACGCCTACGCCTATCCGGTGTCTTTCGATCTTGCGGTGGCCGATGTCCAGGGCCGTTCCCAACTCTTAGGCGCTCCGTTGGTTGTCACGATTCCCAAGCAAACTCAGCCCGACGTCGTCCTGGGCATGCCCCCCATGCAGGTCGATTACATCGTGCCCCCTAACCCGTCCGATGTCTGCCAGCCGAACACCGGAAATGGCACGACCACACCCTGCGTCGCGGACATCAGCTATGAGCCGACTCCGGTTAACACCACCGAGCGGCCCTTCACCACCGCCTTTAGTCTCACCTCCGGCACCAGCCAGAAGACCTACAGCAACGCCACCACCAGCTGGGGCCTCTCCACGAAAACCAGCGTCGGCGTCAAGATCAAATTCAACGACCTGGAAGAGAATGCCAGCCTCAACATCAAGGACACCGCAGCGTCCCTCTACAAGTCCACCGTGGCGAACATGAACAGCAGCTTAAGCACCGCCAGCAATACCGTGACCGCCTCCACCACCACCGACGACGAGCTCTTCTTTACTGAGCGCGACCTGACCGTCTACTATTACCCGGTTCTCGGCTATGCCGACCCCAATTCAAACGATGCCCCCATCTACGTCGAGTTCTCCGTGCCTTCGAATATGCAAACTACGGTCGCGGCCGGAGCCACCCAGGATTGGTACCAACCGGTCCAGGAGCCGGGAAATGTCTTGTCTTATCCCTGGAGCACCGCCCAACTGCAAAGCGGCTTCAGCAATGCCTTGCTGCCGGTATCGCAAACCCAGAACATCACTTGCGCGCTGCCCGGCCCCAATGGAACCTCCTTTGCGGCCACCTGGGCCACTAGCAGTGGTAACTCGCAATCGCTCGGCACGGTCAGCTCCTTCTCGAACGATCTCTCGGTCTCCGGGTCGGAGGGTGCCGGCGTCAGTGGCGTCGATGCCGCCGACGTTACTTTCGGCTTCGACCTGAACGCCAGCACTTCCGTGAGCTCTTTGAACGTCGAAACCGCCACCGTCGACCAATCGACCGGTGTCACGCTGACCGTTCCCGCCCTCAATAATTTCGACGGCGATTCCTATTACCTCGCGAATTTCATCCTGGGCGAAGGCGCTCCGGCCGGCACCCAGATCCTGCAATCGCTCACCCCCTCCATCACGGAAAACGGGCAGACCAGCCCTACTGACCAAACCACCCATGGCCCGCTCTTTGTCAATTACATCGCCGACGCCGTGCCGCAAATCGGCTCCGGCTCCTGCGGCAGTACCAGCGGACAAAGCCAATGGCAGGCCATGTACCAGTTGCCGGACGTAGGCTTCAATCACCCGCAGCGCTGGGCTTGGCAGCCGAACAGTCCCAACATGGGCGTCAGCTTTAACGCCGCCAACCCCAGCAATCCGGTCAGCTCGCACTTCTATCACATGAAAGGATTGTTCATCACCAGCCCCGACAACGTCGGCAGCGGCCCCAGCCTGACTACCGCCACTGCGGGCGATCAGCTGGAGTTGAGCGCGCGGGTTTACAACTTCAGCTTGAAAGATACCGACGATCCGAAGCTTGCGCAGCCCGCCGCAACGATCCATGTAGACTTCTACGGTCAGACGTATGGCGATGGAAACGTTACCGGCTACGCGTTCCGGATCGGGCAGGCCGTACTGACTCAGCCGATTCCCGGATACAAGTCTCAGCGCCACCAGGGGCCCAACTGGGTGATGGCGAGTGTTCCGTGGAACACCGACGGTTGGAATCCCGGCCCTATGGTTTTCTGGGCGGTTGTCTGGATGGAAGACGCGAATGGCAACCTCGTGCAGGAGATTACGGGTCATGGCCTGACGCAGATACCGGTGAGTTTTAACTCAATTGCCCAAGCACCGATCGAGCCGTACAGCAACAACGTGGGGATATACGGGGTTCACACGCAATTCCAGCTCTTGCCGGCACCGGCACCAGGCGCGCCGCAGAACGGCGCATTGCCGAACCGGACAGCGGTACGCAATGTGAAGGTGTCGGTCGAGCCGAAGGCCTCTTTGGATAGCGATGTCGACGTGCTGGCGAGCCTCGAAGCGCCCGAGATGCCGGTCGACAGCATGTCGCTTTCCTATTTTGACGGCAACCCGCTGAGCGGCGGCAAGCTTTTCGATCACCAGATCATCCACCACATCGATCCGAATTCCACCTACGTTCACCGGGCCTCGTTCCAGGTGCTGAGCTGCGGAGTGCACACGATCTTCGCCGAGGCGTTTAGCGGAAGCAATGCTCCGGTGATCAGCCAAGGCGCGACGGTGAAAGTTACACTCGATCCGATCGCGTCCATTGAGGGCATGAATAGGTTCTTACAGGGGGTCCAGCTATCGAGCCAATTTGCCAGAGGGTTGGCGCTGAATCTGCAACTGGCGCAGAGCCTGTTCGAGAAAGGGGAAACAGGGCGCGGGATCGGATCGCTGCAAGTGTTCGCGCACGTCACGGATGCGGTCGCCGGATTCAGCGGGGCGCGAGCGAAACAGCAACTCGCTCAGCTAAAGCAACAGGCGACCGTCATCAACAGCTGCGTGGGAGGGGCGCAGTGACGGCTGCCTCGATTTAATCGAGTACGAAGAACGATCAGACTGCAACCTCACCCGCGATTTTCGCGGCGACGGACTCAAGGAAGCGTTCGGCGTCCTTGCAAATATCACAGGCAATACCTTCCAGCTCGGCATGCAAGTCCTGGGCGCACATCTCGTTTTTACAGAACAGCGTGGCGGTGGGGGACTTCAATGGGGACGGGCGGGATGAGGTGGCGATTTTCATGAGCGATCAGCAGACGATCCGGTTCTACTCGGTGGACCCGAATACGGAAACCATCAATGCCATGACGCCGGCCACTTCGGTCGGAGCGATCAGCGGCCGGCAGGTCAAAGAAAAACTGCCGCGGCTCGCGCAGCAGGCGCAGACTATCAATAGTTGTGTCGCAGGGCCGTGAAGCCTAAGCAACCGTGATTGAGAGCTCCGGCCGATAGTCGGAGGGTGTATTTTCACACCAAAAACGCGAGTCTCTTATTGAGGCGGAATGGTCCCGGTGGATGCCAGTCCGATGACGGGCGCGTCAGCTAAGGCGGTTGACAGGCTGTAGGCTGGCCCGGTATTTGGATCGAGGAAGGGCTGTAGGGCCGCCACAGCGGAGTGCGGGCCGTGGTAAACGCTGGTGAGACCGTCGGTTTGTTCGAAATAGAAATTATTGGGCTGGTTTTCGTTCTGGATAACACCACCTAAAACACGGTGCTCGCATTCGATGCCCATGATGGAGGCGGCTACCTCGGCGAAATATTCCAGCTGGGCGGCGTTATAAGGTCCGCCGTAGGGGCCCGCGGGAGCACCATAATGGCGCTCGCCTTTGAGGACGGCGTGGTGAGCCAGTTCGCGGATCGCGTTCAGATAGGCGCCGATGAAGGCATTTTCCAGCGCTTCGAGAACGCCCACAAAACTGTTGAGCGTAGCAAAGGTGCCCGCCGGAAAGTAGAAAGTTTGATATGGGTCGCTCCAGGCATCCTTGCCGAAATTGCCGACGGTGCGCAAAAGGTTGGCGTGTTCGATCTCCTGACTTAGCGCTGCGCGCAGGTAGTCGAGATTCGGAATGTTGCTGTTCTTAGGGTTGGGCCGGGTGGCGCTTCCGCCTGGTCCGGCGAGATTGGGATTCTGTACGACCCGCCCGACCAGGCCGTTGTAATAAAACGTGCTCGCCAGATCCTCCGCGATCAAGGCGGCAAGGAAGATCTGATTGGCGGTATCCTCTTGCGCATCCTCGCTTTGCGCCTTGAGAACGGGCAGATCGCTAAACAGCAATGCAGCCGTGCCCAAACTTACTTTTCCCAAACCTTTGAAAAATGTTCGCCGTGCTGAAGCAGCGGTCAACCCCGGCATTGTGGCGGAGGAGTTTTGCATGAGTTCCATCTCCTGGTGGGTACCGTCGATCAGACCGAAGTCTGTCTTAGTCCACCCGACTGTACGCGATAGAAGAGTCGCCGGATTGAGCTTCGGCAGAAAAATCGGTGGGAAAGGTACTAAGTACGAGTTTGGAAGACCAAACAGCTAATTCGTGTTGTAAGCGATCGGACTCATTACAAAACTGCCAGCGCGCTCCGGTCCCGCAATCCGGCATCGGTAACTCCGCCGATGTCCAGATCGACCAGCCGGTTCGGCGCGCGCGCTTCGTTCATGCGAATTTTGAGGAAGTCACTCGAAAGCGCCCAGCCGCGTTCTTCGAGCGGCACCGCCGGCAAGGTTTTGCCGAGCATGCCGCGGCGGAAATCGCGGTTTTTCTTCTCGGATATCTCTCGCAGCCTTCGCGTGCGCTCGCGCGAGCGAAACAGCAACTTGCTCAGCTAAAGCAACAGGCGACCGTCATCAACAGCTGCGTGGGAGGGGCGCAGTAAGGAGTTCACGGCTTGCGCAGTCGCTCCAATCTGGCTGGACGGACGCCGTGGCGCACTGCGCCTTGAACCGGGATGTAGGGCAATTCGATTCCGGAGCGGGCGCAGCGTAACAGGAGACCTCCGCGGCTCATATCGCCGCGGCCGACAAAATCGCCGGGGAAAAGAAGGCGATCGGCGAAAATTTCGAGAAGCGGGCCGGTGTATTTATGGCTGGCGACGCTGCCAAGGAGAATGCACGAGCAAGCCGGGCCGGTGTCTCGATCGAGCAGGCTCGCGGCGCTCAGCAGGGCATCTCGATAGACCGGATTGTTTTCCTCTACCGGGATCTCGGCGATTGCGTTGAGCTGATCGAGGTCGATGAGCGTCCCGGGAGGAAGCAGCCCGATTCCAGGCACAATGACAAGCACTGGCGGAACTGCCGGAGGTGCGGCGCGGAAGGTCTCGGCATAAGTTAACTTGCCGCGGAAATACAGGCCACTAATGAAGCTGTAGACTTCTCCGATGGTGGCTTCGCCCTGCCGAAGCTTGATGGCCAGATTGAAAGCCGCTTGTTCGCGCAGCAGCATGGAATAACGGGCGCCGCCTGCCTTGGCTGGTGAGAGTAAAAAGACGCGGGGGAAGGGAAGCAATGCCAATTCTAGCGGTTTGTGGGAAATACGGCCCTCATCACTTCAGCGTGTGAACGCGCCTCGGTTTGTCAGAACTAATCTGCTGTCTGCTCCAGCCAGTGTCCCTGCAGGAGTTGGGACATCTGTGTTTATCGATGTTTATCAGCGGCGAATTCATCTTGAGAAGTTTGATGGAGAACGGTACTTCGATGTGACGGGCCGCTGATGAACACCGACAGATGACTTGACCGGGCGGGTACTCGGAGCTGTTGCTCTGGCCGAGTAACCACCCTTTGCCGTGTCCAGCTATTTTTTTGACACTACACTAAACTAGCCCGGCATGTCCCCGGCCGAGTTAGGCGTTGCCGACTCCAGCCGGAGTGTCGCGGGATAACATGATTTGGTGAATCTTCCCGTCAACCCGCCCGTCCTTCCGATGCTCGCCAAGCGAGTGGACGAATTGCCCGCCGATGGGCCTTGGATTTTCGAACCGAAGTGGGACGGGTTCCGCGCATTGGTGTTTCGCGACGGCGACGACATTCTCATCCAGAGCCGAGACGAGAAACCGCTGAACCGTTACTTCCCGGACCTGCTCGACCCGTTGCGCTCGGCGCTGCCGGCGCGCTGCGTGCTCGATGGCGAAATCGTGATCGTGAAGAATGACGGGCTCGATTTCGATGAGCTGCAGTTGCGTATCCATCCAGCCGCCTCACGCGTGCGTCTGCTCGCGCAACAAAGTCCGGCCTCGGTGGTGTTCTTCGACCTGCTTTGCGAAGGCGAGCGCGACTTATGCGGCGAACCGTTCGAACTGCGGCGCCAGATGCTTACGTCGCTGCTCTCCGCCGCCGCCGCGCCGATTCATCTCACGCCTGCGACGACCGATTCGAAGATCGCGGCGGACTGGTTCCGACGCTTTGAGGGGGCGGGTCTCGACGGCGTGGTGGCGAAGCCCGTAGCCGGTACGTATGAGTCCAATAAACGAGTGATGCTCAAAGTGAAGCATGAGCGCGATTGCGACTGCGTGGTGGCCGGTTTCCGCTGGCACAAAAAAGGTGAAGGGGCGGTCGGGTCGCTGCTGCTCGGGCTGTACAACGAATCGGGCGCGCTGCAGCATGTCGGCGTGTGCGCTAGTTTTTCAACGGAGAAACGTTTGGAGCTGGCCGATTTTCTAACGCCCTATCGGAAGAACGCGCAGGCCGATCATCTCTGGAAGCAATGGGCGGAGCACAATCCGGCTGAGGCGGGACAGCGGATGCCGGGCGGCAAGAGTCGCTGGAGCCAGGGCAAAGATCTTTCGTGGGAGCCTCTGCGGCCGGAACTTGTTGTCGAAGTGGCGTACGACCATATGCAGGGCAACCGCTTCCGGCATACCGCGCAGTTTCGGCGCTGGCGTCCGGATAAGAAGCCGGGCGATTGCACCTACGAGCAGCTTGAGGTTGTTCCAGCGCAGGAATTGAGGGAGATTTTCGGCGGCGGCCGCTGAGCTTCAGGCTTTGGCTTTTTTCGAAGTCCGCGTGGCTCGATGGATGCTGCGCCACTCGCGTGTGGGATCGTCATCCGGGTCGGGCGTGCCCTGCGGCGGGCGCAGCGCCTCGGGCACGTTACGGAGATTGACGCGCACGCGTGTCCAGGTGGAGGACCTTCCACGCATGGAATCGACGAGCACGTCATCCACCTCGAGATGACCGGCCGCCTCGGCGTGTTTACTCTTCCATCGCTCCAGGCCCGCGAGGGCGGCATTCTTATCGGGCGAGTTGGCCACTACCAGCAGCGGCATCTTCGTGCGCGTTTGCTTAGCGGAAGATTTGGCGCGCGAGGGGGCGACACGCGCGCCTTCGCCTTCCATCTTGCGGAAGTGCGGCGGCCAGGGCGCGTCACCGAGTCCGGCGGCTTCGTCTTTGGAGGCGAGTTCGAGCAATTTGTCGAGCGAACCCGCCGCTGCATCCATAGCGGCGTGAGGATCGCCAATCTCGGCGAAGCGTTTGGGGACTGTGAGTACGGTGAAAGCGGCTGGATCGCTGCCGGCAACCTCGCTCCAGTGAAGCGGTGTCGAGACGCGAGCATCGGGTAGGGGGCGCACGGAATAGGCAGAGCAGGTGGTGCGATCCTTCGCGTTCTGGTTGTAATCGAGGAACACGCCATGACGTTCCTCTTTCCACCATTTCGAACTGGCGAGTTGGGGCGCGCGCCTTTCGACGGCACGCGACAGCGCGAGCGCCGCGCGACGCACTTCGGTAAATGTCCAGCGCGGCTCGATGCGCACATTTACGTGCATGCCTCGCGACCCGCTGGTTTTCGGCCAGCCGCGCAGGCCCACCTCTTCGAGAAACGATTGGACCTCAAGCGCCACCGAGCAGACGTCCGCCCAGCTGACGCCTGGGCCGGGATCGAGATCGACGCGCAGCTCGTCAGGATGTTCGAGATTGCTCGAACGGACCGCGTGCGGATGCAGTTCGATACAGCCGAGGTTCACCACCCAGGCGAGGCCGGCGGCATCGTCTGCCACAAGCTCTTCCGCGGTACGGCCGGAGGGAAAGGAAAGAGTTACTGTTCGCAGCCAGTCGGGCCGTTCCACAGGCGCGCGTTTTTGATAAAAGGCTTCCTGTTCCGCGCCGTTTACGAAGCGCTTGAGAACGATGGGCCGATCGCGGATGCCGGTGAGGGCACCCGGGGCGACGGCCAGGTAGTAGCGGACGAGGTCGAGTTTCGAGAGTTTGACTTGTTTTGAGAAGTAGAGTTTGTCCGGATGCGTGATGCGAATTTCCCGTCCCTCGATCGAGAGCGTCTCGGCGGAATCATCTTTCCCCACAAGAACTAACGTTACTCCATTACGCCCACCAGCGAGCGACCGGCGGAAAAGCCTGGCCGTTTATGCGGGGCCGGCAATTGCCGCTGGTTATCGTCGTTCCCACGGGCTTCGAGGAATATGTCGAAAAGCAATGCATAGAGCCCTTGGCGTCCGGCTAATGTCTCCCGCCGCGCCCGCAAAAACGCGAAGCGGAATGGCGAACAGCGCTCGGCTTGCGCTAAGAATGCCGTTGAGAAGAAAGCGTGCGAGTCGGCCACCGCCCGAATGATGAGCGAGCGCCAACTCATCTTCAGCAGCTCTTTTAATTGGGGGGGGGTGGGGGGGGGGGGGGGGGGGGGGGGGGGGGGGGGGGGGGGGGGGGGGGGGGGGGGGGGGGGGGGGGGTGGGGGGGGGGTGGGGGGGGGGGGGGGGGGGGGGGGGGGGGGGGGGGGGGGGGGGGGGGGGGTGGGGGGGGGGGGGGGGGGGGTGGGGGGGGGGGGGGGGGGGGGGGGGGGGGGGGGGGGGGGGGGGGGGGGGGGGGGGGGGGGGGGGGGGGGGGGGGGGGGGGGGGGGGGGGGGGGGGGGGGGGGGGGGGGGGGGGGGGGGGGGGGGGGGGGGGGGGGGGGGGGTGGGGGGGGGGGGGGGGGGGGGGGGGGGGGGGGGGGGGGGGGGGGGGGGGGGGGGGTGGGGGGGGGGGGGGGGGGGGGGGGGGGTGGGGGGGGGGGGGGGGGGGGGGGGGGGGGGGGGGGGGGGGGGGGGGGGGGGGGGGGGGGGGGGGGGGGGGGGGGTGGGGGGGGGGTGGGGGGGGGGGGGGGGGGGGGGGGGGGGGGTGGGGGGGGGGGGGGGGGGGGGGGGGGGGGGGGGGTGGGGGGGGGGGGGGGGGGGGGGGGGGGGGGGGGGGGGGGGGGGGGGGGGGGGGGGGGGGGGGGGGGGGGGGGGGGGGGGGGGGGGGGGGGGGGGTGGGGGGGGGGGGGGGGGGGGGGGGGGGGGGGGGGGGGGGGGGGGGGGGGGGGGGGGGGGGGGGGGGGGGGGGGGGGGGGGGGGGGGGGGGGGGGGGGGGGGGGGGTTGGGCGCGCCGTCGGGTAAGCGGTCCATCCGGATGCCCACCGCCTGACTGAAGTTGAGAAGTTGACACACGAGCCCGTCGAGCGGCTCAGCGCGCGAGACCGCGCTGGAAAATAGCGTCATGGAACCGCGCCGCAGGTCCTCGCGTATGTCCTGTACATCGTCTCCCAATTGCAGCAATACGCCCCACTCGAAGGCGAATCGACTTTCCTCCTCAGTAAGCGAGCCCTGAGCGAGGCAAGCGTCGGCGAGTACGGAACTGCCGCCCTTCCCGCAACTCAGTGCCAGCAGTTCGAGGCTGTCCCCGGCGCTTGTCAGCTGCTGGATGCTCTGCTCCTGCGCTCGATGAATCGCCAGTAAGCAAGCAAAAACCTGCGGATAGCAAGGCCGGGGATATTGACTTTCTATCAGCTCAATTAAGGCCTGTAGCGCGGCCTCGCGATGATTTTCCGCCGGCAAGTCTTCTCCTCGTAACAGGCGGCGGAAGCGTAGACTGAACCGGAGTTTCACCGCGGGCGATATTTCCTGCTGGTCCAAATAGTTGTCGCTATATGGATACAGCAAGCTGTAGCCTAGAATCGAGGGCGTAAGTTCCACCGGCATCCCAAGCAGCGGTTGCAATCCGCAGGCGGTCCAGGCATTTCGGCAGGCCTGAATAATGTCGGGCATGGGTAAGTGCGGGTCGAATTCTCTCGCCCAGCGCGCAAGCTTTGTGCCGACCGGCAGAAAATCGTTTGTGAGTAAGTGGATCGTTTCGCCTTCGAGGTCCAGCGCCGCCGCCGAGAAGCGGCCGAACGCGGCCACGATTCGATTCTGCCTCTCGATACGCGCCGTTTTTGTTCGAGGGGTCCGCCTTACTTCCCATTCAACGGCTTGCAGTCCCGCGTCGAAAGCTTGCTCGCGCTGCTGCTGCTCTTCGAGCGTGTACGTTCGGCCGCCAGGCAGACACTGAGAAGCACAACCATTCCAAACCTCCATGGTCCGCGCAATCTGCGTCTCTACCCAAGGCCAGTCATAAATCTGTGCCATCCGCTAAAGATGACGGAAAGCAAACGAGTTTTGTTCGCACAGATTCAGTTCCCACTACACTAATACAATCCAAAAACTCCCACCCCGTTGGTGGTTCCGACGTAGACCTTGCCGTGAGCGATCATCGGCGTGATGAATTTATTTCCGGCGCCGAAGTGATCTCTTGCGGAAGACGCCTGGTTGCTGTTATACAGTTCGCGCGACAGATCGGTCGCATCGTAGGCATGTAGCACTGCGGGATCGACGTTTTCAGTCGCCCAGAGGATGGCATTCCGGGAGCCGTTCGCTGAAATGCTGGGTGTCGCGCCCGGATACACAAAGGTCAAGGCGCTCTGAGAGGCGGGGTCGGGGAGAAGCCGGGCGTGGACAAAACGGAATTCGCGGATAGGCTGATTGAGTGCCCCATAGTAGAGCCGGCCATCGAAATACGCCGCGGCGCCGCGGGTGCCATTGTCCTTACCTACCGATGGGTTGCCCTTCAACACCCTGTCGAGTTCCTGATAGATTTGGTTCCCGCGCGGTGTAAACTTGCCCATCGCATCGCGATTCACTACATAGACATTTCGATCTTTGCCGGCGCCAACCGCCAGATGCCACTTCTTCCCGGAGGCATCCTTCATATCGGGCAATATAAGAGGGCCGCTCGAACCCAGGTCTCCATCCAGGTCGCTTTGCTTAACCACATCGAACGTCGCAAAATAATCAGCGACGGAGAGTCGGCCGCCGCGCGCTGACAGCTTCAGAAAGGCGTTGCCGAAATCACCCTCGGAGGGAAATCCATGGGAGTTGAGTACCGTGTCGAATGTCCCGTTGGCATCGAGTAGGTAGATGTTGCCTTCCTGGTCGGCCGCGGGCCCGGCCCCGCTCTGCCATACCGCGCCTTCTTTGCCGTTGGGCGTAAGATTGAGTACCGCTGTCTGCTTCAGCGTCTGCGAATTATAGCGGATGACCCATCCGTTATACGGATCGATATCGCAGTGTGAAGCCCAACTGGTATAAATCTCGCCGTTCACCAGAAGAAGCGCGGCTCGTTCTTCATATTGTTTTGCATCGAAAGTTTTACTGCCCGGGTTGCCAGCCGCCGAAGATATCGCTTGAATCTCGACGGGACCACCGAACTCTTCCGCTCCCGTACGCAGGTCAAGCGCATGAAGCTTCTGCAGATAGCGGCCCTGCGCATTTTTGCTCATTGCCACGGCATAGAGCGTTCCATGCGGACCGCGATGACGATCGATGACCGGCGTGGATGTAATTCCGATTTCCGGAGTTACCTGGCCGCAGTTATGGTTGTCGGAGGGCATTTCGCCGCACCCCAGCAGACTGGCGCGCCAGAACTGTTGCCCTGTATCGGCATCGAACGCGTATAGGCTATCGTGCTCCGTTGCAACATAGAGAACGTTACGCAATCCGAGATCTGCGATCGCCAATCGATGGACGTAAAGCGGTTCCGCATCGACCTTCCCGTCCACGTGAATCACAAACAGCTTGCCGAACTTTCTGTCATTGACGTTCTGTAAGGTCAAAGTTCGTTCGGCAAGGTTCTGCCCGGTGCGCGCGTTATCGTTGTGCCAAGTCAGGACATCCTGTGCGCCTGCCGAAGCCGCAAAGAGTATGCCGATGAGGAAAGGTGCAAGCTTTCGAGCAACCATATCCGTTCAGGCAACCTTCAAAATTGGCAGTCGTCGCATGCGTTTTCCCGTAGCGGCGAAAATGGCGTTCGCCACGGCAGGCGCGAGCGGCGGCACTCCGGCTTCTCCCACACCACTGGCCGGTTCGCTCCCGCCGGATACAAGATGCACTTCAATATCGGGCGCGTCTTTCATCCGCAGAACTTGATAGCTGTCGAAATTGCTTTGCACGATTGCGCCTTCCTGGACACTGATTTCGCCGTGGAGCACGGGAGTCAGGGCGTAGTTAATGCCGCCTTCGATCTGTGCTCGGACGCTGTCCGGGTTGACAGCTAGACCGCAGTCAACCGCGCTGACCACGCGATGCACGCGCGGCACGCCGCTTTCGACCGACACCTCCGCTACCTGCGCCACGTACGTGCCTCCAAACTGGCAGCAGGCGATCCCGTGTGCATGATGGGGCGGCAGCGCTTTGCCCCACTGCGATTTGTCAGCCGCCAATTGCAGGACAGCGCGCAGTTTTGCTGTCTTTGCCTGATCCGCGCGCAAATGATTCATTCGAAATTGATAAGGATCTTGCCCTGCGCTATGCGCCAGTTCATCTACAAAACATTCGACCGCGAACACTTGAAACGGAGAGGAAACGGATCGCCACCAGGCTCGCGGCACAACGGACGAAACCGGCGCATAATCCGCTCGATAATTCGGAGTTTGATAGAGAATGTCGCCGGTAACGTCGGCGCTCGCTACGTGTTTGGGATCTCGCAACAATTCCGGCGAATCGAAAACCGCGCGAATGGGAGTAGAGACAACGCGGTGCGACCAGGCCGCGATGTTGCCGTCACTGTCGAGCGCCCCCATCAGGCGCTGATACGAATATTGCAGGTAGAAATCGTGCTGCATGTCGTCTTCGCGCGTCCAGAGCAACTGCACCGGAACTTTCATTTCTTTCGCTACCTGATAGGCTTCGGCCAGGTAATCCCACTGGAAGCGCCGCCCAAACGATCCGCCCGAGAGCAGCAAGTGAACGATAACGTTCTCCGGCTCTGTGCCGGCAAGATGAGCGATAGTTGTTTGCGCGATGTTGGCGATCTGTGTCGGCGACCAAACTTCGATCCGCCCATCGGCGCGGACGTGCACGGTGGTGTTCATCGGCTCCAGGGTGGCGTGCGCCTGGAAAGGCATTTCGTAATCGGCCTGGATTGTCTTCGCCGCGGTTCGCAGCGCGTCGCTAGCGTTGCCGCGCTCGGCGGAAACAACGGTCGGCGGACCTGCTGCCTTTTGCCGGAACTGCTCTTGCAAAGTCGCCGTGCTCTCGGCAGCGCCGGGACCTTTATCCCAAGTGATGTTCAGCGCTTTGCGGCCTTGGAGCGCGGCCCAGGTTGAATCGGCAACCACGGCGACGCCGGCCGCCACATTCAGGTTGCGGCCGATTGCCGGAACAAAACCGATGGACGGAACCGCAAAGACCGCTTTTACTCCCGGGCTCAACTTCGCGTCGGAGTCGTCCACGCGCAGCGCTTTGCCGCCGAAATGAGGACTGCGCGCAATCACGGCAAAGAGCATTCCGGGAACGCGCATGTCGATGCCGAAGACTGCGCTTCCATCCACCTTAGCGGGCGTGTCCACGCGCGCGATCGGCTTGCCGATGAAATGAAAATTCTTTGGATCTTTAAGCGGCACCTGGTCCAGGCTGACAGCTTTGAGCGTGGCGGCGGTCTCGATCAGCTCCCCGTACATGAAGCGCCGGCTGCTGCGTGAGTGCACAATCGCGCCCTTCTCCGCGCGGCACTCTTGCTTGTCTACGCCCCACTGTTGAGCCGCGGCCGCAAGCAACAATTCGCGCGCCTGGGCACCCGCTCTGCGCATCGGCAGCCAGGTGCTTGATGTGCCGCCGCTGCCCCCGGCCGCCAGGTGCGTGTAGATCCTGGGTATCGTGGGGGCTTGTTCCCACTGAATGCTCGACCACTCCACTTCAAGTTCATCGGCCAGCATCATCACGTTCGCGGTTCGCGTGCCTTGCCCCATCTCCGGGATCTCGGTCAGGATGGTGACGCGGTTGTCGCGCGCAATGCGTACCCAGGCGTTCGCGTTGAGAACGTCTGTATCGCTAGGAACGGCCCCTTGGATCTGGGGACGCGCTGGAAGATAAAAGCCCAGCAGCAGCGCAGTGCCGCCCTTCAACGCGTCGCGCCGGCTTACTCGCGCCGTCATGCCTGCTCCCCGGCGGCGCGCTCAATCGCGCGCCGGATTCGCTGATAGGTCGCGCAGCGGCAGATATTGCCGGTCATCGCCTGATCGATTTGATCGCGCGAGGGATGTGGAGTTTTCGCCAGCAGTGCCGCGGCCTGCATGATTTGCCCGGATTGACAGTAGCCGCACTGCGGCACTTGTTCAGCAATCCAGGCACGCTGGACCGGATGAGTGCGCCCCGTCGCCAGGCCTTCGATGGTCGTCACCTTCTTGACTCCCACCGCGCTCATCGGTATTTGGCACGAGCGAACCGCTTGCCCATTGAGATGGACCGTGCACGCGCCGCAGAGCCCCATCCCGCAGCCATATTTCGTGCCGGTCAGGCCAAGCGAATCGCGCAGCACCCAGAGTAGCGGCGTGTTCGGAGTTGCCTCGACCTCATGCTGCATTTCATTCACGGTTAGTCGAAAGGAATTCATGGCATCTGCCAACAGGATGCCGCCGCTTTGACAGTTACGGCGAAGCATTTGGGATGAATCGTAGCCCGCGAGTGACGGATCGTAATCGAGCCGCCGGATTTGGCCACCAGCGCCATTCGGGGTTAGATTTGGAATGTGACTCGCTGGCGAGAGAACAGGCACGCGGTTGTGGTCGGTGTTTGGCTGGCCGCGGTAATCGTGTTCGCAAGCCAGTGGTACGTCTACGATGCGGCCCACCATCAGGCGGAGCGCCTTACTTACTATCTGGGTACCTCGGCTTACCTGCTCGGCGTGCTCACGCCGCTCGTATTGTGGTTAGGGCGGCGCGAGTACATCGATGCCCGCACCTGGAAGCGCGCCCTCCCGGTTCACGTCGCGGCCAGCTTACTGCTGACCGGACTGGGTGTCTTTGTCGAAGCCGTCATCGGTTGGGTCCCGCATGCCGGTAAGTGGGCGTTTTCGGCGGCTCTTCGGCACTATTTCACGCAGCACACGCAGCTTAGCCTCCTCACCTATTGGGCCTTGCTCGGGGCCTTCCACATCTACCGAATGTACGATCGGGCGCGCCTCCGTGAGCTCGGCGCCGCCCAACTCGAAGCCCAATTGGCCGAGGCGCAATTGACGGCGCTGCGCATTCAACTCCAGCCGCACTTTCTGTTCAATACGCTGCAAGCAGCCACCGTCTCGATCTACGACAATCCGCGAGGCGCGGAAGAAATTCTACTTTCGCTCAGCGAATTATTGCGCATCTCTCTACAGGCGTTCGAGCAGCAGGAGATTCCACTGCGCAGCGAGATCGAGTTTCTGCAACATTATGCGGCCATCCAGCAGCGGCGCTTTGGAGATCGTCTGCGTTTCGATTTTGAAATTGACGGACCATCGGAGTGGTGTGCCGTACCGAGCTTGCTGTTGCAGCCCTTAGTCGAGAACGCGATTCGCTACGGAGTCGGTGCGCGCAAAGAGGCGGACCTGGTGTCTATTCGCACCACCTTGCGGCAAGACCGGCTGACCATCAATATCGAAAATCGCGCGAGCAGGCTGGACGACACGCCGGAACGGCTGGTCTCCCGTGGTGTAGGTATGGCTAATACCATGGCTCGTCTGGAACGCTTATACGGAGTACGGCAGTCCTTTTCGATCGGCAATCTCGAGCCGCGCGGCGTAGTGGTCTCGATATCGATTCCCGCGCGTATGATGGTGGCGCCAGAGGCTGAACTGGCCGCCCAGGCGGTGTGATGCGCATTCGAGCCATCATTGCCGACGACGAACCGCTAGCCAGGCAAAGCATCCGCCGCTTCCTAAAGGACCACCCGGAGATTGTTGTGTCGGGTGAGTATGGCGATGGGCAGTCGGCCGCAGCGGCCATTCTCGCCAATAAGCCTGATTTGGTTTTTCTAGACGTGCAGATGCCCGAGTTGGATGGATTTGCGGTGGTTAACAAAGTCGGCCCGGAGCAGATGCCCGCCACGATTTTCGTCACCGCCTATGATCGATACGCCTTGCGCGCGTTCGATGCCAATGCACTGGATTACCTGTTGAAGCCTTTTGGCAAGAGTCGCTTCGACCGTGCCCTCGAGCGCGCGCGGGAGCGTCTTGGCAGTCACGCGGACCGTGAAACCATGCGCCGTCTGCTCCAGACACTGGAGAGTGCCGCCGCACGCGAGCATTATGTCGATCGGCTTGCTGTTTCCGAGAATGGCCGTCTTGTGTTCATCGAGACGCGCGATATCCACTGGATCGAAGCCGCCGGTAACTATTCACGGCTGCACGTTGCCTCGCGCGCCCACGATATCCGCGAAACGATGACCAGTCTCGAAGGTAAACTCGATCCCAAGAACTATCTGCGGATTCATCGTTCCACGATTGTCAACCTGCGGCATGTCAGAGAGATCCATCCGTGGTTTCACGGCTATCATCTGGTGGTGCTGCAAAGCGGCCAGAAACTCCGCATGAGCCGCTATCAGCAGGCACTGACGGAACGCCTCGGTTTGCGTAGCGCAGCTACTTAACCTCTCAGAAAGTATGCGAACATAGCGGCTTGAAGTACTGGCTTCTTCCGCTGCCCTTACTTTGCGCGTTAAGTTTAAGTGCCGCGCAATCCTCGCCCGAAACCGCTAATCCCGAGATCAAAGTCGATCAGGTCGGGTATATGCCAGCGGCGCCTAAGCGCGCGTTTCTGGTTAGAACAGGGACCGATTCCGGAGCTGGGTGGAAGCTCACCGAGTCAGCGGACGGCCAGGTGGTTTTGCAAGGACGCTGGACGGCGCCGGCGTTCGATCCGGATTCGGGTGACCAGGTGCAAATGGCCGACTTCAGCGCCTGGAAACAGACGGGCGATTACTACGTGGACGTTCCGGGCGTCGGCAGAAGCTGGACTTTTCGCATTGCGCCGGATGTCTATGCGCGCGCCTATTACTTAACGTCGCGGGCTTTCTACGGGCAGCGTTGTGGCACGGCGGTCGATTTGGGGAGCGAATTTCCGCAGTATCGACACGCGATTTGCCACACGACCGGTGCTTACGACCCATCGAGCGGGAAACAGGGAAGCCATATATCGGCGAAGGGGTGGCACGATGCAGGCGATTACGGCCGGTATGTAGTCAACTCGGGTATTTCGACGGCCACGCTGTTGTGGGCGGTTGAGCTATGGGGAGACGGCGGGATGAAAAATATCAACCTGCATCTGCCGGAATCGGGCAATCATGTGCCCGATCTTTTAAATGAGGCGCGCTGGAACATCGACTGGATGTTGACCATGCAGGATAGCGACGGCGGGGTTTGGCATAAACAGACGAGCGCTCATTTCTGCGGGTTCATCCCTCCCGAAAAGGACACGCTACCGAGCCTGGTAATCGGCGTGGGCAGCGCTCCGTTTAAGACCTCCTGTGCGACGGCCGATTTCGCCGCCGTCACCGCGATTGCCGCGCGAGTATTTGCGAAATACGACCAGACTTATTCGGCGCAATGCCTGGCCGCTGCCAGACGAGCGTGGCAGTGGCTCGCCACGCACAAAAATGTTGTCTTTCACAATCCGCCACGCATTACCACGGGCGAATACGGCGACGAGAATTGCTCGGACGAGGAATTGTGGGCGGCGGCGGAACTCGCGCGCACGACGAAGGAGCGCGCCTTCGATGCTTACTTTCAAGAACACTACAAGGACTTCCTGTCGGCCATCGCCGACGACGAGCCGCCGAACACGACAAACATGGGTCCGTTCGCGCTTTGGACGTATGCGCTCGGAGGATGCGCGGGTAAGGCGGCGGTAGAAGAGATCGAGGCCCGTTCGATTGCGGCGGCGGACAGAATTGCCGAGCGTTGCAGCGCGCAGCCTTACCGGATCAGCATGGTCCGAAAAAACTATGTTTGGGGTTCGAACGGAGTAGCGGGCAATTACGGTCTGCAGTTGCTGATCGCGAACCGCTTCAAGAGCGATCTCCGGTACGTAGAGGCGGCAGAAGGCAATCTGCATTACCTGCTCGGGCGCAATCCGTTTTCCTTGTCTTATGTGACGCGGCTTGGATCGCATTCGGTGGAGCACATCCATCATCGGCCGAGCGCCGCATATGCGCAGCCCTGGCCTGGGCTGTTGAGCGGAGGGCCCAATATGAATCGCCAGGATAAGGAGATGCAAAAACAGATAGCGCCGGGCACGCCGCCGGCGCGGGCATTCCTGGATGTGCAAGGTTCATACGCTTCGAACGAAGTTGCGATCAATTGGAACGCGCCCCTGGTCTTCATCCTGGCCGCATTACAGCCGGAGTAGTTTCCAGGGGCGCAACACGTGCGCTACTTATTGATTAAAGAACGGCTGTTGCCCACGCCAATCCGGTATGGAAGGCGCGGTGTTTTCGAAGCTCAATGGCCGCTCCTGGAAGGTGTACTTCACGAAGAGACCGGCGGAGGCGGCAGTGTAATCGCGCGCATTATTCGCGGTCACAAAAGCGCCCAGCAGATAGTGCGGCGTCATTTGCCAATTGAGGCGCGCGTCGAAACTGAAGTTAGCGCCGGTGTTGGCATAGGCCTGGTAGACGTAATTCGTTTTTGCCTGCAGGGCCGCATCGGTCGGATAGTAATCGGACGCGTTCTCCGCGAAGTGCTGCGAACCGAGGCTTCCGGATATCACGTATTGGAGGCGGCGGCCATAGTAGCCGGTCCAGCGGACGGGAACGTTGAACAGAAAGTATTGTTGCGGACTGAAATATCCGCCCTGGCCGTACGTGAAGTAGCGCAGGTTCTGGTCATAGTGCATGCCTGAGAAGTTCAGGCCGACGGTGACGCTCCCGGTACTCAGAGTCGCGACCTTCCACCACGTTCCCGTGTTGCCATTGAAGGCTGTGTTGTGGGCCACGTTGAGGCCATCAAGCGTTTGATAGGCTCCATTTGCGTAAAAGCCGGAGCGGTCCGTTCCCCAGTGCGCCTGCAGGGACGCGGTGTTGGCCATCACGCCGCCCCAGGTCTGGCCGGATTGAGGATCGCGGCCGCCGCTATAAGACAGCATCGTATCTTTCACGCTGTCGCGTTGCAGAATGAAGGCAATCGGCCCGTGCTTCGGTTGCAGCCGGAAGCCGCCGACCCAGTTGTGGGTAAGAAACCCTACCGGACTCATGCCGATTCGAAAGCCGAGCGAATCTGAGGACAGCTGGGTTTCTGCTCCCACGCCGCCCGCAGTTTGCACGCCGAAGCTGGCGGCGCTCGTTTGTCGGCCGAAGAAAGAGTCGCCTGTCCCGCTGGCCGTGCCGCCGGAGAGAAAAGTCGGCTGGAGCAGGAACGTCGCGCGCATGGAATTCGCCAGCGTTGTGCTGGCTTCGAAGGTTGCTTGCTGGATCAGCAGGCGGCTGAAGCCGGCTTCACCGTCACGCCCCCAAACCGACATGCTGGAGCCAAGATAAGGCGTGTTGCGGCTTTCGAGACCGGCCAATTTTTCTTCCAGCGGATCGCTCGGCGGCGTGCCTAGCAGAGAATTCGAAAGGAGACTGGTACGCGCGGCGGCGGCTGGCGTGGATCCAAGGCCAGGGCCGGTGGAGCTTGCAGGCGACGGAGGCTCTGGCTGGTAGCTCGACAATTGCAGCGGAGGCGCGTTGCCATCCCGCACCAGGTCTGAAGGAAAGCGCGGCTGCGCTGGCGAATTCAGGGCTGCCTGCGAATCCGAGGGTAGCGTAGCAGAGCCGACGAGCAAGCTTCTGAGCGAAGACGGGCCGGCCGGTTGAGCCATGGCGACCTGGTTTGCACCAATCTGGTTTGCGGAAGACGGGTTGTTCACCTGAGCGCGCTTTTGGTCCAGAGCTTCCTTCCAGTAGGCCTCGGCTTCCTTAAGATCGCCGCGTTGTTGCGCGCGCTCGCCGGCCAGCGTTAGTAGCTTGACATTGTGTGGCCAGTGCGCCAGGCCATTATCGATCCAGGTGTCGGCATACTGCAGGTTGTGAACAGCCTCGGCGGCGGCAACCGCGCCGGCGTAATCATCGGGCTGCGCTCCGGCGAGACCCCAGTTGGAATAGACGTCGAAAGCGCGTTTGCCATCGCCCGCGGCCAGAAGATTGCCCGCCAGGCTGCGTTCGAGATCGGGATTGCGCGGGAACATGGCGATGCCTTGTTCAAGCAAAGCGCGCGCGCGTGTTTGATCGCCGGCCGCATGGGCCGCGTCGGCCGAACGCGAAATCCAGGCCGCCCAGATATTTGTCAACTGAGCGCGTTGGTCGCCAGATAAGTCGTGTCTCGCGCCGAGCGTATCGAGCAGCGAGTACAAGCGCCCGCTTTCGCTGGGATTATCGAGCAGCAGCCATGCTAGCTGGAGACGCTCGCTCAGGGCACTCGTTTTGTCCGAAGAGGCCGAGCGCGCGATGTAAGTATCGAGCAACTTGACGCCAATCTGCGGATTCCCGGCCGCCGTCTGAGCGCGAGCCAGCGTGCTAACCATGTCACCCTGGCTACCGAGACGCAACGCAACGGATGGAGGCATCCGAAACGCCGCATCCACAATCTCGTCCTGGCGGCCGAGGCTTTGCAGCACGAGCAGGTCCGCGCGCCAGGCATCCACGTTGTTCGGGTTGGATTCGATGGCGGCGGCAATCATTGTTTTTGCTTCTTCGCCGCGATTTAATTTCGCGAGTAATTGCGCGAGCTGTAATTTAATCGAAGCGCGCTCGGTTTCAGAACGCACTCCTCCGGCAGCGTCAAGCGATTTCTCGAGCAGACTGGCCGCGCCTTCCAGGTCACCGCCCGATTGTTTGAGAGACGCCAACGTTGCGAGGAAAGAGGCGTGCGACATGGCGGCTTGTTGCGCCGGTAGAGGCATGCGCGCATAGACGCCCTCGGCTTCCTGAATTCTTTGCGTCGCGACGAGCGCGGAGAGCAGCACCTCCCAGGCGCCGGCTTTGCCCGGGGCGGTATCTACCGCTTGACGAGCATACGGCAGCGCTTCGGCGGGTTGCTGGAAATGGAGCGCCAGGCTGGCAATCTGGATTTGCTCGTCGGCGGTCAGCTTGCCGAGGTCGGAGGCGGTGAGCTCGCGGTAGAGGGAAAGCGCGCGTTCGTCGTCGCCCGCGGCCGAGTAGGCCGATGACTCCACCGCCTTCCACGAGATATTTCTATTCAATTCCGGCTGCAAGGATTGTGGAACGGATCTGATGGCGGCGACAGCCGGCTCCGCGCCCTCTGCCTGAAGCTTGGCCTGCACGAAAGCGCACCAGGAAGATTCATCCGAGGGCTGGGCTCTTACCGCCGCGGATAAATAGGGGATGGCATTGGCGGCCGAACCGGAAGCGAGCAGTGCGCCGCCCAGGGCGCGTAGGGCGTCATGATCGTGGGCGCGCAAGGCGAGGGCGGTTTGATAGTGCGTGATGGCATCGGCCCAATTGGCGGTATCGGCCGCTTGGGACCCGAGGCGCATGGCTTCCCAGAATTTCGCGGAGTCGAGAGAGTTGCGTAGAGTTGAATCATTAGGAGATGTTTTGCGCGCAGCCTCGAACTGCTGGACTGCGCCGGCGAAATCGCCAGTCTTCATTCGCACGTAGCCGAGGCCCGCATGAGCGCGCCCGCTGGCGTTATCCTTGGCCAGAGCGTCGTCGAATTGTTTTTCGGCTTCGGCTGTGTTGCCTTCTTTCAGCGCCCGGTAGCCTAATTGTTCCTCGAGCGCAACGGGCGAAAGGGGCGCGGCGGCCACCACTTGGGTGCGCAAGCCCGCGCTGGCGGCTTCGAGTTCAGGATCCTTATAACGCTTGAGGTAGGCTTCGAGCTCTGGTGCGTAAGCGGGATTCGATTTTTCCCACAGCAACGCTCGATGCCAGGCTTCGCGCGCTTTGGCGCCAGCGGTGGTCGAGTCCGGGATGGAAGCTAAAAGTGCGATACCGGCCCGGCGCGTCGCGGGCTGATAAGTCATCAACTGGCCGGCAGCCAGCTGATAAGCAGTAACGTCCGGGTACTGGGCGGCCAACTTCTTCAAGGCGGCCACGGCAGGCTCAAAACCGGCGGTCGTTTTGGCCAGCGTCTCATAGTAAGCGATAGCCCAGCCGCCAGCCGGTGGATTATTTCCGAAGACGTCGCGGTAAATGCGCATCGCTTCGTCATAACGCCCGTTGGCCGCGAGTTTGCCGGCCTCTTCGAGACGGCCGTTGCCGTCGCGGGCGGCCGAAGGCGAGTCCGATTGAGTCAATGCCGGATCGTCCGGAGCAATGCGACGCAAGCGGGACAAATAGGCGTTCGCGTCGTCGTTCTTGCCGTTGCGTTTTGCCCAGCGCGCCAGGCCGGCGAGAGCTTCCGGCTGGTTCGGGCTGGTGATCAAGACCTGCTGCCACACCTGCGCGGCCAGATCGTCGCGGTCGCGCGCTTCGAGCGACCGCGCCTTCTGGACGAGTAAGTTGAGGGCGGAGGAATTCGATCGCGCTTCAGCAGCGGGCAGAATTTGTCCGGCCAGCAGAGAGAGCGAAAGAGCAACGCGAAGAGCGTTCGTAATAAGAGCGGAAGATTTCATATCGATTCTCGGGGCAGAAGCTTAGGAGCCTCAAATCAAGCGCCTGCCTGGAGTCTCCTTTCGGCTTGCCGGGCGAGCAGCAGTTCCCAACGGCGCGCAATAAGCATCGCCGCGGCCAGCATAAAGAAGGGCAATATCCAGAGATGGAACTGTAACCACGCGAAAATCGCCGCCAGCGAAGTGGAGCGGCCCAGCACGTAAGAGCCCGCGTTCAGATGAAAAGAAGTAAAGCGCGAATCGTCGGCGAGCGCGATGCCGCCGTTGATTAGCCCCTGCCGCGATGCTTCGGCAAGGCGGTCGAAATAGGGCTGATTGTCGGTCTCCGTGCGCGTCGCGAGCAGGACCACAGAACGATTTCGAGCGAATGGGCTGGCAAACTGTTCGAGCAGGAAATTAGGCCCTTGCGCGCGTTCGAGAATGGCGGAAAGAGCTTGTGTGTCTTCCTTGCGGCCGAACCAGGCGCGCGAAAACCATTCCCGCAGAGGCAGCGAGCTTTCGCCGATTTCGAATTTGCCCTCGGCGGGAATGACCACCATGGAAGGTTCGAAGCGATGGAACGTGCTTTGATCGTTGCCACTCGCGATTACCAGAAAATTGCGATCAGGCTGGGTAACGATATCCTTCGCATCGAGAACGTTGAAATGCGAGGCGGTGGCGCCCGTTTGAGCGCTCATGAAGCTCATGGCGTCTAGAAACAGCCCGACCTGGGCAGTCGTCGGATAACGCGGCATGACGGCCGAGGTCTCGCTACCGTCGCGCTTGGCGGTGAAGGGATAACCGGACGCGGCGAACAGATCGAGCCGCGGCATGCGGACAAAGTGCGCCGGATCGTGCAAATCGAGATTGGTAGCCGGCAGAATCTGAAGATCGACCGCGCTCGGATCGAGAACCGTGGTATCCGAATGATTCGTCGCGAGATCTACATTGAGCGTGTTGCCCGAATACAGCAGAGAGACAGGAATCGCGAAAGTCTGCATCTTCGAATCGCCGACATCGGCGCTGCTCAAGCGCCGTTTGGTAACGAATGTATTGTTCAGACGAATGGAGAGCGAGAGATGGTCGTCGCCGGTCAGTCCGGATAAGCGGAAGGCAAGCTGGAGCGGAACAGTGATGCTGGCCCCGAAATTGAGATCGGGAGCAAGCCGGAAGTAAAGACTGGTGGGCGCGCCGATTTTGGCGTGCAGCAGATTGTCACTCAGGTCCCGCGTGATATGCAGCGGCTGCCGCGTATCTGACCAGGCGGCTGGGCTCGGTGCGGAACTCTGATCGGCTAAGCGTTCGCTCGAAACGGTCAGCCGGTCGCTATCTTCTGAAAATGACGTGCGTGCGACAAATTGCGCTAGTTGCACCAGTTCGGAATTTGATTGGGCGACGAGCGCGAGTACTTTGCCGTAGCGATCGGCGGGATTGTCGCAGATGGCGACCTGCGCGCCTGCTCCGTTAAGGTTAAGCGCAGCTGCCAGCGGGCCATCGGACTGCGCGAGCAGGATCACGTTTCCTCTCGGAAAGCGGCCAACTGAGACGCTGAAATGGCTACCGCGATAGCCGGCGAGAGTCCCATACCAGGAAGCGACAACACCGGCGGCCTTCAGCGCGGAGAGATCCGGCTGCGCTTCGAAAACGAGCGGTACTCCGATCGAACGCTGAACGGAAGGATCGAAGAAGGGCGCGGGCAGCATCGACAAGCGATTGGGAAGCCGTAAGACTGCTCCGGAAGTGGTGAGCTGCGAGGCCGCTTCGATGATGATCGAAGTCTCGCTCGGGTGCGGCTTGCAGGGCGCGACGCAGCGATGATGCAGCTCGAAGGCGAGCGTGTTGTCATGCACCAGAAGATCGGCGGGCAGCGAAACCCGGGCAACGTCCGGAGTAGACGCCGCTTTCGAAATAGTCACTGTGTTTATGGCGACGTCGTTCAACGTGACCGCAAGCTCCAGGTCGTCGTTAGCGCCATTCGCCTGATAGTGGAGCGAAAGGTCAGCGACGTCAACAATCTTCGTACCCGAAATGACAAAGCTGAATGCGGCGCGGGTCTGATCGCCGCGCAGAACGAGCGCGGACTTGCGGCCGAGATCGGAAAAGGTTTGCGATTCCTGAAAAGACTCCCGATCGTCGGCGACAGCGACTGCCGGCGCCCCGGAAGCAGGATTGTCTGAAAGCTGCCGAGCGCGCGCTGGGTGAAAGGGCAGCAGCAGGGCCAACAGCAGCGTACCGAGTAGAGCCGTTTTCTGCGCTGCCGGTTTAAGCGCCGGAGCGGACGACTTTCTTTCGCGCCGGATAAGCAGCCCCGGCAACATCCAAATGCCTCGGGCGCCGATGCCAAACACGTTGACCAGGCTGCTGATGATACGGTCGCGGCGCTGATCTTTGGTCCAGTCGAGCCAAGCATCGGCGCGGGCATAGACAATCTTGGTAATAGCTCGCTGATGCTTGAGATCGCTCGCCAGGAAGCGAAGGTGAATGCGATTTTCACTGAGGCGAATGGCTTGCACGGCAAAACGGAACTCGTCCGTGCCGGAAGCAACTGTCACTTCCGCCGCTTCGCCCGGGCTGCAATCCAAAACGCGATCCGAGCGCAACGCCAGACCACCTTCGGAAAGGTCGATGACGCGGCAATTATGGATATTGTCGTGAGCGAACTTAAGCGTCGCGACCAACGGAGCTTCCACGCGCACGCTCGAGCGCCGCTGTTTGCTTTCGAAGGAGACGGCCACGCAAGCGCCCAACAGTAGTGTATTGAGCATGGCCCAGACCACATTGACCAGCAGGACGCCGGACGGGTCGCCCGCGGTGAAATAACGCGGGATCGCGGCAATAATCCCGGCCAGGTTCAAGGCAATGAGGAACAGATAAGGGCGAGCGATTTTCCAGTCGAAGAAGCTCTCTTCGACCATGCTGCTCTTCGCCGTGACGTTGAACTTACCCCATTTCGGATTGATGAGAGCGAACGTAGTGGGCAGCAGAATGTAGGGCGCCAGCACCATCTCATACACTTCATTCCAGAAAGAATGGCGATGATTGCCTTGCGAGCGCGAGTTCACCATGTTCGAAAGAACCAGGTGCGGCGCGGCGTAGGCCAGGATCTCCCAGATATAGCCGTAAAGATTGCTCTTCCCGAGCAAGAGATACACCAGCGGAGCACTGACGAAGATCAGGCGCGGAATGGCATAGAGATAGTGCACCACGCAATTGAGGTAACAGAGGCGCTGCGGCAGCTTCAAACCGCTGGCGAACAGGGGACATTCCGTGCGCAGTATCTGGACCATGCCGCGCGCCCAGCGAATCCGTTGGCCGACGTGAGCGGCCAGGCTTCCGGTGGCTAGACCGGCAGCTTGCGGGATGCCGATGTAAGCTGTGTTCCAACCTAAACGCTGCAAGCGAAGTGCCGTATGCGCGTCCTCGGTTACTGTCTCGACCGCAATGCCGCCAATCTGCTCCAAGGCTTCACGTTTCATGACAGCGCAAGAGCCGCAGAAGAACGTGGCGTTCCAGAGATCATTGCCGTCCTGAACTACGCCATAGAAAAGCGCGCCTTCGTTCGGTACGCTGCGAAATACATTGAGGTTGCGTTCGAACGGGTCCGGCGAGTAGAAGTGGTGCGGGGTCTGCACCATGGCCAGGCGTTTGTCCCTATTGAACCAGCCCATGGTGAGCTGGAGAAAGGAGCGGGTGGCGATGTGGTCGCAATCGAAAATCGCCACGTACTCGCCATGCGTATTCTTCAGAGCACTATTGATATTGCCCGCTTTGGCGTGAAAATTATCGAATCTGGTCAGGTAGCCGGAGCCGCACTCGGCCGCGAATTCCTGGAATTCCTCGCGGCGTCCGTCGTCGAGTATGTAGACGTTCAATTTGTCGTGCGGCCAGTCGATGCTCATCGCCGCCAACACGGTTGGTCGAACAACGTCAAGCGGCTCATTATAGGTCGGGATGAAGACATCCACGGTCGGCCAGAGAGAATGGTCTTTGGGCAGTGGCACAGGGCGGCGCTTTAATGGCCGCGCGCTTTGAAAATAGCCAAGCAACAAAATGGATACCGAGTACGTCTCGGCGCACAGCAGCAGTAGCGCAAAGATCAGGCCGGTTATATCCACCTTCCAACCGGAGTTGTTCAAGTAGCTGATGGAACTATCCCAGCGCCACACGAAATAGCGCAAAGTGCAGAATACTGACGCGACCATGAGCGTCGAAGTAATCAAACGGGAGTCGCTCAGGAAGCCGATGAAGATACAGAACCCGATAATCAGACCGCTGAAAATCGCCTGATCGGACCACGAAAGCGGCATCCGCACCAGGAACAGAAGAGCAATAACAAAAGGGATCAGCAACGCCATGCCGAGCAGGTTGCGGCGTTTAGGTTGAGGCTTCGTGTCGGGTGTTAGGAGCATAGCGGCAGCCTTTCGGGTTGGGAGTTCAGCAGACGCCAGGCGGCTTTGAAGAGACGCGTGAAATCGGCCGAGACATCGGCTTGCGGGATCCAATCGAGCACCGTCGTGCCTTCCGCCAAAGCCTCCGACACCAGCGAAGAGTCAAGAATGGTAACGACCTCGCGAAAGTTCTCCGTGTACCAACCGAGGATTTCCTGATGAAGGGCACTTCTGGGGTCGAATCGATTCAATATGCAAATCGTTTCGCTGGAGGGAGCCGCCGTGTCCAGGGCTGCCTTCAGTTTGCGCGCGCCGATAAGAGAACTGACGTCCGGAACTGCCACGCAGAGATTGAGGGCGGAACCGAACTGCTCGCTCGAGTGGGCCGGCTTGTCGAAGATCAGGTGATCGAAGTCACCGCCGGTTTCCGCCAGGATCCAATCGTTGAGATCGTTGGCGGCAATTGATGCTGCCCCAAAGACCTGACTGTTAAGGATGCGGATTTTCGGTTCGAAGAGCGAATAGATGCCGGAGAAATGACGGTGATCGTCGGATAATCTTTGCGCGCCGAAAAAGACCGGCAGCGTAGAAGCTTCGCTACCGTCGATGATCGCGCAGCGGCGCCCAGCCTTGGCCAAAAGCCTCGCCAGGACGGCTGTAATCGTGGTAACGCCGGCGCCTCCGGCCGTTCCGTAAATGCTTACGGAAACGCGGGCCAGTGAATCGGATGCGATGCTCGGGTGTGCGGCGCGGCCGGCAACGTGCCGCCATAGGTTGCGTAGCCCCAGCCGATTGGTTTGGGCAGCATCGGAAGGAAATGGAATCGGTGCAACGGGCGCTGCCTCTACCGGCGCGCCTGCCTCTTCCGGCATCTCCGGAGCGAAGCCGGCAAAGGCGGATTGAAGAAGCGGATTCTGTTCTTCCACCGATGTTGTTAGGTGGAGCGGCTCGTGGGCGGTCATCACCGTCATCGGCTTTACTGTGCTGATCTCAGAGCGCACGAAAACGTGATAATCGTCTCCGTCCAGATCAAAGCGCGAGAACAAGGCAAATATGTCGTCAGGTGCTCGTTCGGTCATGGTTTGTGTATAGTCTTTACCGGCGGCTAACGGGGCTAGCTGTAAATCGAGTGGGTCCTTAGGTGATGTACAAAGACATAGTTGACGAGGCCGGTGATAATCTCTGCACTGGCAAGCTTCGAACCGCCGTAAATGCTGGTCTTGTGGAGGAGGTAGGATAAATCCGGGTCGATGTTCTGAAGGACTATTTAAAAACAGGACGCAGTTCTAGCGCGGAATTGCCGGAGCCTTATGCATCCCAACCGTTTTTATGTATTGTTCAAGGAAGCGTGCCAGATAAGGCGCAGTGCGGCTCTTTGGCGCCTGAGCGATTTCAGCGGGCGTTCCGGACGCGACGATGCGTCCACCCTCTTCTCCAGCGCCCGGGCCGATATCGATAACCCAGTCGCTTCCGGCGACCACACGCATATCATGCTCGACCACAATCACCGTGTTCCCTGAAGCGACCAGCGCGTCGAGCTGCGTCATGAGCCCTTCTACATCGGAAGGATGCAGTCCGGTGGTGGGCTCATCAAGAACGTAAAGAGTCGCGCCCCGCTGCGCTCTTTGCAACTCGGTGGCAAGCTTGATGCGCTGCGCTTCGCCGCCGGAGAGTTCGGTAGCCGATTGGCCGAGCCGGAGATAACCGAGCCCCACTTCCCGCAAAACGGCGAGAGAATGCAACACCTGCGGCTCTTCAGCGAAGAACTCCCACGCCGCGTCGACCGTCATGCCGAGCACGTCGGCTATAGTCTGGTCGCGATACTTGATTTCTAAAGTCTTCTTGTTGTACCGGGCACCGTGACAAGCCGGACAGGGCGTGTAGACGCTGGCAAGGAAGAGCAGTTCGACCATCACAAAGCCTTCGCCCTCGCAGGTCTCACACCGGCCTTTGCGGACATTGAAGGAAAAGCGGCCCGCGTCATAATTACGGGCGCGCGCCGCTTTGGTATCCGCGAAAAGCTTGCGAACGTGATCGAAGAGGCCCGTGTAGGTTGCGAGATTTGAGCGCGGCGTACGTCCGATAGGTTTCTGGTCTACGCGCACCAGGCGTTTAATAGAGTCCATGCCGGCCGTGATCTGACCGCCAATGATTTCGGGGGCCGCGTGTTCCGGCGCTTCCAGCGCTTCTTCTTCCGGCTGCATCTCATGGCCGAGTTTCTCCGCCGCTAACTCCACTAAAGCTTGACTCACCAGGCTGGATTTCCCCGAACCGGAAACACCGGTCACACTGGTAAACAGACCTAACGGAAACGCTACGTTCAGGTTGTTTAGATTGTTTCGGGTGACGCCGGTTAGACGGAGCCATCCTCTCGGCGAGCGAGGAATGCGCTGGGGAAGGAAATGACGCCCGAAGAGATAGGTCCTGGTTTGCGAGGCCTCTATCGCTTCAAGCCCCTCTGACGGGCCGCTGTAGAGCACGTGACCGCCCTTTTCACCGGCAGCCGGCCCTACTTCCACGATCCAATCGGCACGCCGGATGACATCTAAATCGTGATCGATGACGAATAGCGAATTGCCGGCAGCCTTGAGTTGATCTAGCGCGTTCAATAAGGCTTCCGTGTCGGCTGGATGAAGACCGGCTGATGGTTCATCGAGTACATAAACCACGCCGAAGAGGTTGGATCGTACCTGCGTGGCCAGACGCAGACGCTGCAGCTCGCCGGGCGAAAGCGTGGGGGTGCTCCTTTCGAGCGACAGATAGCCCAGCCCCAGGTCGAGCAGAACAGCGATGCGCCCCACAAGATCCTGCGTGATGCGTTGGGCAACTATTGCTTTTTCCGGATGCGCCGCTGCCGTCTTCGAGATCGCGGGCGTTTGCTTCGCGGCCGTCCGCAACATGTCCATCAACCGGCTTAAGGGCAGCTTTGACATCTCGGCGATATCCAAACCGGCAAACGTCACGGAGAGCGACTCAGGGCGAAGCCGTTTACCGTGGCAGAGCGGACAGTCGGTGCTGATCAGATACCGCGACACACGCTTCTTAATGATGGGACTTTCCGTGGTGGCGAAGGCGTGCAGCAAATAGTTCCTGGCGCTGGTGAAAGTGCCCTGGTAGCTCGGAGGCTCCTTCCGCTTCAGAGCGCTGCGCGTCTCTTCTGGAGTGAAGCCGGCGTACACGGGTACACTCGGCTGCTCATCGGTGAACAGTATCCAGTCCCGATCTCGCTGCGAAAGTTCGCGCCAGGGTCGATCGACGTCATATCCAAGCGAGACGAGAATGTCTCGCAGATTCTGCCCGTGCCAGGCAGGCGGCCACGCCGCAATCGCCCGATCGCGAATGCTCAAGGAGTCGTCCGGAACCATGGACCGTTCCGTCGCCTCGTAAATTCGTCCCAAGCCATGACATTGTGGACAAGCTCCCTCTGGCGTGTTCGAGGAGAACTCCTCCGCATGTAGCATCGGCTGGTTTGGTGGATAAGTTCCGGCGCGCGAATATAACATCCGAAGTAAGTTCGACAACGTTGTCACCGTGCCGACGGAAGAACGCGTGGTTGGGGAACCGCGCTGCTGTTGCAGGGCGACGGCCGGTGGCAAGCCATCGATCTCATCTACTTCGGGAACGCTTAGCTGATGAAACAGGCGCCGGGCGTAGGGTGAAACGGATTCAAGATAGCGGCGCTGCGCCTCGGCGTAGAGCGTGCCAAACGCCAACGACGATTTGCCCGAACCGGATACGCCAGTAAAAACCACCAGCGCATCACGCGGTATATCCAAATCGACGTTCTTAAGGTTGTGTTCCCGTGCGCCGCGAACGCGAACGAATCCGCGAAACTCTCTCCCCAGCTTGCGAAAAGCGTCGGTTTCTTTCATGAACAGCTGATCCATCTTCGCAGCGTGGAGCGGCCCTCCTGGGCTGCCATGCCGGCTTTCGAGCCGGCATAATGCCGCCCCAGGGTTGCGAAATGCTTGAAACAGAGCAGGAAGCGTCAGCGACCGTAAAGTTGCAAATGTGTTGACGCGTGCTCACGGCTCCCTTCCGCGGCGCAGACTTCAGAGTGGTTGATTCAAGGTAAAGCTGAACAGCGTGTCGCCGGCCGCGATCAGAATATACTGCTGGCCGTCGAGCATGTAAGACACCGGACCGGCGCTGGGAGAAGCGGTGAGACCGGCGTGCCAGAGCAGCTTACCGTGCGTCGCGTCGAAGGCAATCAGATTCGTGCCGTTGCTCGCGAACAACAAGTTACTGGCGGTCGAAAGAAGCGAAACTACGCCGCTGTTGCTTGGCCATTCGTGCTGCCAGGCGATCTTTCCGGTTTGATAGTCGATCGCGACCAGAGCGCCGCCGGCGCGTCCAACAACGCTGTCGATGCCCCCCCATCCTTCCGGACGCTCGTTCGTGTCGGTGAGGTAGAACATGCTGTAGGTGCGGTTGGTTCCTACGTAAAACAAGCCCGTTTTCGGGCTGAAGCTCGGAGCCGGCCAATTGGTGGCGCCGCCGGATGCCGGCGAAACGAGAACGCCATCGACTGAAGGATACTTGGCCGGATTGGCCACCGGCTGGCCATCCGCATTCAGCTTGCTCGCCCAGTTCAAGGTATCGATGAAAGCGGTCGTCAGGATGTGCTTGCCGTTGGTCCGGTCAAGCAGAAAAAAGTACCCGTTCCGGCTGGCTTGCGCGAGCAGCTTGCGCGGTTTCCCATCTATCGTCCCATCGATAAGCACCGGCGTCTCGACGGCATCCCAATCGTGTACGTCATGCGGAGACACCTGGTAATACCAAGCAAGCTTTCCAGTGTCGGGATTGAGCGCAACGATGGAACAGGTGTAAAGGTTGTCGCCTTTGCGGCTCTTCTCCGCCATGACAGGATTCGGATTTCCCGTGCCAAGGTAATAGAGATTGAGCTCGGGATCGTAGGTGCCGGGCATCCAAGTTTGACCGGTGCCATGCGCGGCGGCATATTCGTCCGGCCAGGTCTCGATGCCGGGCTGCCCTTTGCGCGGCGTGGTCCACCATTTCCATTGCAAGGCGCCGGTCTCCGGATCGCGCGATTCGAGAAAGCCGGGATTGTCAAGATGGTCGCCGCCGATGCCCACCAAAATGTGATTGCCCACAATCATCGGTGAAACAGTGGATGTGTAGTCGAGTTTCGGATCGGCGATCTCGACGATCCAGCGTTGCTTGCCGGTCTTGGCGTCGAGACTCACCAGATGACTGTCCGGCGTTTCAAAAAACAGCCAATCTTCATACATGCCGACGCCACGATTGCCGATGGTGCTGCCGGTGTTCGCCGGATATTCGTAATGCCAGAGCGGCCGCCCGGTACGCACGTCGGCCGCCCAGACGTTGTTGGGCGCTGTAAAGTAGAGCACGTCGTTGACTAGCAGCGGCGTCGATTTGATCTGAATATTGGCCGGATTATCGGCGCGAAAACGTGCCGCCCAGGCAAGCGAAAGCGCCTGTACATTCGCCGGAGTGATCTGTGTCAGCGTGCTGAATCGCCGCCCCGAGTAATCGCCATTGTAGGTAGGCCATTCGGTCGAAGGCTTCTTGAGCAGGTCAGCTGGATTGAGGCCTTGCGCGCAGAGCGCGGCGGCGGAAAGGACAACGCCTAAAGGCAAGCGCGGAATTTTCATTTGAGAGTAGCCAGGTAAGCAGTGACGTTGTGGATGTCCGCGTCGGTGTACGCATGGAGTAGATCCGCGTGCGCGCTAAGCGGATCGTGCAAGTCGATTTTGGGAGAGTCTCCGCTGCGCTTGAAGGAGTGGAAGACGCCTGAGGAATCGTGCAGCGAAACGGTGAAATCATCCAGGTAATCGAGCGGACCCGAATAAGATTGACCGGAAGGAAGGGTTACTGTAACGGTGACCGGTTGCAAGCCATTGGCCGCCGCGCTTCGGCGTCCAGCACCCTTCGGATTCAACCAGCGGGATTGCAGCGAAAAAGCATCATACTTTCGCCCGATCCCGGCTAGGTCGCCCGTCGGTGAATGGCAGCTTGAGCACTTGGCCTCAAAGTAGGCGTGGCCTTTCGCCGCATTGCCCGTAACGACGTTCCCAAAAGTATAAGTGCCACGATGGCCGGCTTCGTACGTGCGGGCATGCAGCCACGCCACCACATCTGCAATCTGAGGTTCGGTGAGATTCAGCTTAGGCATGCCTTTATCGGGACGCCCATTGCGCACCACGGGAGCGATAAGGATGCCCTTCTCGTCGTCGAGCACCAATAGCGAGCGGACCAGATCGGGCGCGCCCGGACCGCCGTTAGCCGCCCGGCCGTGACAGCCGGCGCAATTTTGAGCGAAGGCTTTGCCGCCACGCTCGACCGCGGCAGGGTCCTGTTTCGATTGCGCGATGGCCTTGGCGGTGATCGAACCAGGCTCGGAGTTGGATTTCGGAGGGGATACGGCGGGCTCCTGCGCGGCAAGACAGCCTGTGGTGAGTGTGAGCAGCGCGGCCCACATACAACGATGGCTCGACATGAGTTTGGAGGTTAAAAACGACACCGAAAGCGAATCGTTTATTTTACTATCCGCCGAAGGACGCGATCGGAATTATGGCTGGCGGACAGGCAAAACCTGGTCGGCTTTGACATCGCGCAGAACTTGCTGCTTGCCCCCCGGCCAGAGGATCTGGAGCGTAGGTATGCGATTGGCGCTGCCCAAGCCGAAGTGCACTGGGTCGAGCGATGAAGAAGCATAGCTCACCGCGCTCGTCATATCGTTCCACTGGTTCGCAAAATGGACAGTTGCGCCGATGCCATCGCGATTGGCGCGCGTTCCGGTGAGCTTGACGTCGACCCAGTGGTTTTGCCCGGGACTGACGTTGTGCCACAGTTCGACCGGAGCTTCGAGCGATGAGACGACGACGTCCACTTTGCCATCACCATCGAAATCGGCGTAAGCGCTGCCGCGGTGCGCCTTGGCTTCCGTCAGTCCGGCCGCCGCCGAAACATCCTGGAACTTGCCGTTACTCAGGTTGACGAAGACGCTATCCGGTTCTTTGTAAACGGCCGACTCGAACATCTCCACGCGATCGTTGACGTGCGAGTTCGAGGTGAAAAGGTCCTTCCAGCCATCGTTGTTGAAATCGAATAATCCGGTGCCCCAGCCGCTGTGACGTATGCTGACCGCGCCCACGCGGCTCGGATAAGTAGCGTCGGTGAAGTTGCCCTTGCCCACGTTGCGGAAGAGCGGAAATGTTTCGCCGGCAAGCGCGGTCACCGCGATATCCGGCAGCCCGTCATCGTCATAGTCCCGGAAATCGGTTCCCATGCTGGCCACGGACTTGCCGTCTTCGCGCAGCGCAACGCCCGCGAGCAGTCCCACCTCTTCGAACGTCCCGTTGCCTTTGTTGTGAAACAGGAAGTTAGGCATATTGTCGTTCGTTACGAACACGTCTTGGAAGCCGTCGCCATCGTAATCCGCGAAGGCAACGCTCATGCCGCGGCCGGCAAAAGCGCTGATACCTGACTTTTGAGAAACGTCTTCGAAGGTGCCGTCGCCCCGATTGCGATATAGCGTACTGGCGAGTCCTTGATAGTACTTCGGATGGCAATAAATACGAATGCCGCGCGCTTGATCTCCGCAATAGCGGTCGTCGTTGACCGACCACTTCGCGTAATGCACCACCCACAAATCGAGCAGGCCGTCGTTGTTGTAATCGAACCAGCCGGCGGCCACCGCCCAGGCATCGCCGCTTTTGATGCCCGCTTTGGCGGTGACGTCCTCGAATTTGCCATTGCCAAGATTGCGATACAGAATATTGCGGTTGACACCGGCGACGAACAGATCGGGTTTGCCGTCGTTATCGTAGTCCGCTGCCGCCGCGCCCATCGAATAGCCCGCGCCCGCCAGGCCAGCTTGCTCGGTGACGTCGCGGAATTTCATGTGGCCTTCGTTGCGGTAAAGCCGGTTCGAGTATTGCGGGCCGGTTTTCTCGAGCGATGGAAGATCCGCGCCGTTCGTGAAGAAGATATCCGGCCGGCCGTCGCCATCGTAGTCGAACACTGCGAGACCACCGGCCATCGTCTCGATCATGTGCTTCTGTGGCGTGGGGCAGTTGTGCAAAACGAAATCGATTCCGCTTTCCGCGGCCACGTCTTCAAAGCGAATAGGTGCCACCGGTTCGGCCGCGAACTGCAATGCGGCCCCGGCGCCAAAGGCTAATAGAAAAGAAGCAACCCAGAGTTTCACGCGGAAGTTTGCAGTTTAGCGAAGTCGATGGCAGACTGCGTTCGGTTAACCTTTGGCGAGGAGGATCGGTGCGACTTTCAGTGCCGCTGGTTTTTTTCCTGCTCCCGTTTTTCGCTCGTGCGCTGGCGTCCGAACCGCCCGAGATTGTCGCCCTGACTTCGGCGCGCGGAACTTTCCATCCGGTCTTCGTAATCCGGGAGATCCCGCCGGACCTGCTCGCGAAGATCCAGCACTCGACCTGGCACAAGGGCTGTCCTGTTCCGCCAGACGACCTGCGCGAGCTCGATGTCTCCTATTGGACCTTTCAAGGCAAACCGGCCAACGGCACATTAGTGGTCAACCAGGCCACCGCCAAAGACCTGCGCGTCATCTTCCGCAAATTGTTCCGCCACGGATTCATGATTGAACGCATGCAGCCGGTCGAAGACTACGGCGGCAACGATCTCCGCTCGATGGAAGCCAACAATACGTCGTCGTTCAACTGCCGCGACATCACGGGACGAACCGGAAAGTTTTCCAATCACAGCTGGGGCCGCGCCATCGACATCAATCCGCTGACCAACCCTTATGTCAAGGGATCGATTGTGCTGCCGGAACAAGGAAGAGCCTATTTGGACCGCGGTCAAGGCTACGTGGGTGGAATTCTCGCGGACAGCTATATCGTCCGGCTTTTCGAGAAGAAAGGTTGGACTTGGGGCGGCGGTTGGTCCGACCGGCACGATTACCAGCATTTCGAAAAACCGAAGCGTTGACCGGCTCGCGCGGTTTATCATTCCCTTAGCCCGTATGCGCCCGCTTCCGTATGAAAAAATCAATCGGTGACACCATTTTCCCCAAGGGAACGAGTTTCCAGCAGGGCCTGAAACTCCTCAAAAAGTCGGGCTATGACGGCGTCGAACTGTGGCTCGGCGCGCGCCCCTGGTTCACCATGAAGACCAGCGATTCCGAAATACGTGAGCTCTACCGGCAGATTCAAGACGCGGGTCTGGAGGTTTCCGACGTCGCCAATTCACTTGATTGGGAGGAGAACGTTTCTTCCCGCGATCCGGCGAAACGCGCCGCTGCATTCCAACACATAGAACGCCAACTGGAAGCGGCGCAGATTGTAAATTGCAAAGCAATTCTGATCGTAGCGGGCCTGGTCACGAGCGAGGCTCCTTACAACGAGGTTTACAACCGCGTCCAGGACTCTCTCAGGCAGCTAGGAGAGAAAGCGGCTCAAGCCAAAGTCAGAATCGGCGTCGAAAACTGTTGCGCCGAACAGAAGTTTCTGCTCAGTCCGCGCGAATTCAATAGCTTTCTCACAGACTTGAATCAGCAATGGGTCGGCATTCACCTGGACGTCGGCAACATACACGACGACGGCTTCGCCGAGCAGTGGATCGAAATTTTAGGCCCGCGGATTACCTGTATTCATCTGAAAGACGTCCTGAAGCATCGCGGCCGATGCGGCGAACAGAGCGTCTATACAAACATCTTCCTGGGCGACAACAATTGGCGAGCCATTCGCGACGCACTTACGAAGGTGAACTACGATAGCTGGCTGGTAGCTGAAATGGAAGCGCGTTATCGGTACGCGCCCGATCAGCAGATCTATGACACGGCCGCCGCCATGAATCGCGTCATCTCCGGCAACCTGTGAACCGCGTGCAAAGCCGCCGGCAACTTCTGCGACAAGCCTTGGCGGTGCCGCTCGTGTTGCATGCGGCCGCGCCATCAAATCGTTTTGAAATCATTTCCGATGGGAGCTTGCTATCGCGCGAATCTGCCCGCGGATATCGAGCAGTCCTCGGAGAACATCAGCCTAAAAGCAAGATCATCGTCCTGACAACCGCACGCGGCCTCGGTGCGGAGCAATTATCGAAACTTCACCGCCAGGTCCAGCAGGGCGCATGGCTGCTTTGGGAATCGCCGGCGCATATCACCTATGAAGCCGAAGCGCTGCAGCGCAAACAGCTTTACGAAACCTTTGGAATTGTTCCGCGGCCGGCAAAAGCAGTTCACGCAGCGCGAACCTTTTACCTCCACTACCACTGGCCCACAAACGCGCTCGTCAGAACGTTCTCAACCATCACGCCCGTCGAATGCGCGGCCAGCGAAGCGATCGCACACCACGAAGAAGAGCCTGTCGCGATCAGGAAGCCCGCGGGACTCGGCCACGTCGTTTTCCTCGGAAGCATGCTCGGACCGCATCTCGCCGCCGGCGACCCGCAAGCAACCGCGCTCGCCACTCGTCTGCTCCAACTCACCAGTTCGTAATCGATCCATCCGGCCGGAAATAAAGCTGCGCCCGATTCGTATCGTACTGCGTTATCTCCGTCACCGGCGTCAACTGCTTCATATCGAGCTCTACGCCCAACCCGGGCCGATCGTTCGGATACAACTTCCCGTCCTTGAAATCCAAACACACCGGCAAATGCGGCAGCGTACGCCCCTGGTAGTTATACTCCATCAAAACCGGCCCCGAAAATGTCCCCAGCGAATTGACTAAAGCGGCCGTCGCGATCGGCCCCGTGAAGTGCGGCACCATGCCGACAAAATGCGTCTCGCAAATCGCCGCAATTTTCATCATCTCGGTGATGCCGCCAACGTTCGCTAATGTGGCGCGAACATAGTCGATGTTGTGGTCTTCCACCAGCTTGTTGAAGTCCCAGCGATTGCCCCACTCTTCGCCCGCCGCCAGCGGCACATTCACTTTCTGCCGCAGTATCGGCAAATCTTGTTGAAACGCCTCCGCCCGCACCGGATCTTCCACAAAAAACGGGGCGAGATCCTGGATCATGTCGCAACCGCGGATCGCGTCCGACAAGTCGAAGCGCTGGTGAAAATCGACCACCCAGTCGCCATTCTTGCCGACCCCTTCGCGCGCCTCCACGCAATCCGCATAAAGCTGGTTGACCCGCTCCCGCGTGTTGTAAGTCGTATTGATCGGCCTGTCTGCCGCGCCCATGCGAAACGCGCGATAGCCCGCCGCAATCGTCAGTTGCGCCCGCTCCTTGATGCTCATCCCCGGATGCGTACCGGGAATGATACCAGCCGTGTTATAGCACTCGCAATAGTTGCGCACCATTCCGCCCAGCGCCTGATGCACCGGCATCTTCTGCGCTTTCCCCTTGATATCCCATAGCGCCAGATCGAGCGCTCCGAGGGCGTCTTCCTTTTCTCTTCCCGGCGGATAGAAGAATGAACGCGACATGTCCTGCCATAGGCGCTCGATGTATTGCGGATCCTTCCCGATCAACCTGCCCGCGCACTGCTCGAGCATGTCTTTCGAACCGCCTTCGCCGATTCCTGTAATGCCGGCGTCCGTCTCGATCGTCACCACATGGTCGCTTTGATTGAACAGCGGGTTCGGATGCGGCGGCGTGTAAACTCGCACCCGGGTAATTTTCATCGCGGGTAAAGCCGCCAACGCAGGTCGCGCCGCCTGGCCGCCCAGCAACGAAACCGCGCCTAACGATTTAAGAATGTTTCTACGATTTTGCGCTTTCAAAACGGCTCAAGTATATCGCCATCCGCTTTTCTTCCGCTGTCTAAACACCCGCAGGAGTTAGCCTGAACGTATTGTGTCGAATTCCGCGGAGCATCAAAGCTCTTCCCCCATCGTCGCCACCTTCGGCGAAATCATGTTGCGTCTCTCCCCGCCCGGCTTCGAGCGCTTTCTCCAGTCCCCTCAGTTCGTAGCCACCTGGGGCGGAGGCGAAGCGAACGTCGCCGTTTCCATTGCGCAGCTAGGCGGCGAAAGCCGCTACGTCACGGTCTTGCCCGAAGCAAATCCCCTCGCGGAGGCCTGTATCGGCGAACTCCGCCGCTTCGGCGTGGATACCCGACACATCGCGCGCGCTCCCGGCCGGCTCGGTGTTTACTTTGTCGAAGCGGGCGCCAACCAGCGTCCTTCGAAAGTCGTGTACGATCGCGCCGGCAGCGCCATTGCCATCGCTCAACCCGGCAGCATCGATTGGCAGCGCGTCTTGCATGGTGCGGCTTGGTTTCACATCACCGGAATCACTCCCGCGCTTAGCGAATCGGCCGCTACATTGGCGATCGAATCGCTACAAGCCGCGAAATCGATTGGCGCGCAAACCTCCGTCGACCTCAATTTCCGCAAGAATCTCTGGAAATGGGGCCGCTCCGCGCAGCAAGTCATGCCCGGCCTGCTCCAACACGCCGACGTCTGCATCGCGAACGAGGAAGACTGCCAAAAGTGTCTTGGGATCCAATTCGACATGAATGTGGAAAGTGGAGCGCTGGCCCAGGAAAAATACAAAGATCTCGCCGCAACTGTGCTCGAACGCTTTCCAGCCCTCAAGAAGATCGCCATCACTCTGCGTGAATCGAGGAGCGCTTCGCACAACGGCTGGTCCGCTTGCCTCCACAATCGCCAGGAGTTTATGCTCAGCCGCCAATACGAGATCACCCACATCGTCGATCGCGTAGGAGGCGGAGATAGTTTTGCCGCCGGCCTGATCCATGGCTTCCTCAATCTTGCGTCGGACCGCGATGCGCTCGAATTCGCCGTCGCCGCTTCGTCCCTCAAACACTCTTTGCCCGGCGACTACAGCCGCTTCACCGCCGACGAAGTCCACGAACTTCTACGTAGCGGCGGGTCCGGTAGAATTCAACGCTAAAACCTCAAGCAAAAGTTATGACAGCCGCGCTAGCCGCCGGAAGATGGATCTTCCACGATTGCCCTAGTTTGCTCACTGTGCCAGCTGGGGCGACATTCCAATGAATACCCTGCTTGCTTTCGAGCGATGGCCCGGTAAGCCGCATAACTCGTCCCGCTCGCAGCGCCCGGTCGAAGACGATACTTGCATCGGCAGCGTCCCTCGCCTCCTTGTTCACCAAGGTCACCGCGACTCGCTTCTCATCGCCGCTGGCGTAGGCCGTCAAGTTCAATCCACCTGCATCGCACTCCGTCGCGAAGCGCTGCCCCAGGCTTCCTTGCGCGAAAGCCAGCATCCCGTAATAATCGGGCTTGGCGGAATACCCGCCGTGTTGATCGTCACCCAGCGGAGAGTACCAGCTGATCCAGCCCAGTTGATTCACTCCCGTTTCCATATTCACTCCCGCCGCATCCGCCCACGCCAACTTCCACATAAAATCGAGCGCCCAAAGCGCCGCACCGAAAGTATCGCTCACACCCGGCTTGCCGCCGCCGCATAAAGAATTCGTCTCGCAAATGCGATACGGTACGCCGCAGGAAGCCGAAGCCGCTTTCAACTTCTCCAGTTCCGGCTGCAATTTCGGATCGGGAGCGAGCAGCCGCTCCAGCGTACTCGTCTTACTCGCGCACTCACGATAGTAATGATGCGTCAGCAGCCTTAAGTCTTTGCCTTCGTCGGCGGCAAAGCGAGTCACCCAGTCGGTCGCGGCCGCTGCGTCCGGACCCGCAAAGGGCGCCTCTGGCAATACTCTTCGAATAGCTGACTTGTAAGTCCGATACTCGCGCAAGTATTCGTCATAGCTATAACTCTTCGGCCGGTGCGCTGTCCCGTGCCCAAAAAGATCCGGCTCATTCCCAATTTCAAAAGCCAGCAGGTGTCCCTTCGTCGCATGTGCCACTGCTTGCGCTTCCGCCACGGCGTTTTGCTCCGTACCGCCGCCCAGATTCAAACCCCAGATCAGTTGCCAGCCAGTCGCGTCCAGAAACTGCCCCAGAGCGCGCAGACTTGCTTCGTTGATCACCGTCGCTTTGGGCGCGGAAACCGTTTTGCCGTTAGCCGCGAACGACGAGTAGTCGGATGTATTGCCCCCAATCCGAATCACGCCGCGCCGCGAAAGCGTACGCACCAATTGCAAGTCGCTCCGGTGTTCCACTGAAAGCGGCCCCTCGGCGACCGACGAGATCTCATAACCAAGCCCCATGAAATCGCGCGGAATCGCGCCCAGCGGCGGCATGGTCCTCACATTCACGCGAAGAGTTCGCGCTTGCGCCTTCGCCGTAACGGTCCCCAGCGCCGCGCTTGTCGCAATAAACTTCCTGCGAGTCATACCCGCCAGTATCCGAAATCCTATAATGCCCGCATGCCGAACCTGGCGGGAAAAACGCTTTTCATCACGGGCGCCAGCCGCGGCATCGGCTTGGCGATTGCCCTGCGCGCCGCCCGCGATGGAGCCAACATAGTCGTCGCCGCCAAAACTTCCCAGCCTCATCCCACACTTCCCGGCACCATCTACACGGCCGCCGCGGAAATCGAAGCCGCCGGCGGCCATGCTCTCCCCTTGATCGTCGACATCCGTTTCGAAGAGCAAGTCGAGCGCGCCGTTACAGAAGCCGTGCGCCGCTTCGGCGGAATCGACATTCTGGTAAACAATGCCAGCGCCATCAATTTGACATCCACTCTAGACACGCCCATCAAACGCTTCGACTTGATGATGAGCGTCAACACGCGCGGCACATTCCTAACCTCCCAACTCTGCCTCCCTCACCTGCTGAAAGCAGAAAATCCGCACATCCTGATGCTCTCGCCTCCTCTATCCCTGCAACCCAAGTGGTTTGCCCCACACGTCGCTTACACCATCGCCAAATACGGCATGAGCATGTGCGTGCTCGGCATGGCAGAAGAATTTCGCAGCTCCCGAGTTGCCGTTAACGCCCTCTGGCCGCGCACCGTCATCGCCACTGCCGCCCTCCAACTCTTGCCCGGAATCGACGTCGCCCAAACGCGCCAACCAGCCATCGTCGCCGACGCCGCCTGGCACGTCGTCACCGGCGGCTTCGTCTCAGGACACTTCTTCATCGACGAAGACGTCCTGCGCGCTCACGGCGTCACCGATTTCGCTACCTACGCCACACATCCCGGCGCGCCTTTGCTGCCCGATTTCTTTCTCGATTAACTGGCCCAAACTCGTTGCCCCGGAAAAGTATATGCTGGTCTCGGTGACCTCCGAAATCCGCTTGGCCGTTCGTCATTTCGCCAAAGCACGATTGATCTGGATTACCTGCATCGTTGTGCTCGCGCTTGGCCTGGGTGGAACCACAGCGGCGTTTTCCGCCTTGTATGCTGTTGTGCTCCGTCCCTTGCCTTATCCTGACCCAAGTGCGCTTGTTGTCGTTCATAGCCAGTTCCCGCGGCTGCAAATGACCAGGCTCGGCGTCTCCCCTCCCGACTATCGCGATCTCACGCAGCAAAGTCGCCTGTTCAGCCATGCCGGAGTGTTCTTTTACCTCGATCTAAGTCGCACCGGAGTGCCGCACGCCCAAAAGGTAAATGCGATTGCCGCTACCACGTCTCTCTTTGAAACCCTTCGAGTGAAACCAGTGATCGGTCGCTACTTCACTGCTGCGGAGCAGCAACCGGGCGGTCCTCACGCCGTCCTCTTAAGCAACAGCTACTGGCGCGCGGCTTTTGGACGGGATCCGCACATCCTCGGCAAAACCATGCAGCTGAATGGAGAATCGTACTCTATCGTCGGCGTAATGCCGGCCTCCTTTAGGTTCCCCAATGAAGTGACGCAGATGTGGGTTCCGGTGGTCTTCAAGCCGCAACAACTAGCGGGCGCTGCCCGGCAGAGCATCTACCTTAATATGTATGCTCGCCTGGCGCCCGGCATCAAGCTCGCTGAAGCATCCAAGCGGCTCGATCGCATTAGTCGTGATGCAGCCGTCACTAACCGCGGCGACTACACCATCGACACCACTGGCTGGAAGTATTTCATTGTTCTTTTGTCGACCGACGACAACATCACGCGTCGATTGTGGACCTGGGTATTCTTCACTTCGGCGATGGTGCTGTTCGTGATCGTCTGCGTGAACGTAGGAAGTTTGCTTCTATTGCGCTCGGCTGAACGCGCGTTTGAGACATCTGTCCGTCTGGCCCTCGGCGCGCGTTGGTTGCATATCGCGCGCCAGTCGCTGATTGAGGTATTCGCCATTTGCACGGTTGGTGGTTGTTCCGGTTTGTTGATCGCGCTTGCGGCCATCCGTCTTCTAAACCGTAGCGGCCAATTTGGCGATCTCCATTTGGTCGCTCCGGTATTCGCGTTCGGAGCCGCAATGACTATCCTGACCACTGCATTTTGCGCCGTATATCCAATCTGGGCCGTAACGCGCAGTAACCCGGCCGACGCGCTGAATACGGGCGGCCATCAACGCACCGGCGCGCGCGCAAACCAATACTGGCGGCGATTCCTGGTCGCGGTTCAAGTAGCCGCATCGACAGTCTTGCTCGCCCTCGGTGGCCTCCTCCTCCACAGTTACACTCAGCTGCTTCGGGTACCGTTAGGATTCGACGCGGATCGCGTCATGACAATGCAAATCAGTTTGCCGCCGTTGCGCTATCCGTCCGCGCCATCGCAACGGATCTTTTATGAATCCGTACTGGACAGACTTGCGCGCACACCCGGCGTAACCGATGCCTCCGCCTGCACGCTGCTCCCATTTGGATCCGGTGAAAATGTCGAGCCATTTCAAATCGTCGGTAAGCCTGGAACAAAGGCGCTACAGGTTGCCGATTGGAACAATGTCCTTCCGCGCTTCTTTCAGACGCTCCGCATCCCGCTGCTCGCCGGAAGATATCTCGACAAACGTGACGCGCCCGGCACCGAGCCCGTCGTCATAATCGACCGGAATATGGCGCGGAAATACTTTCCCGGCGAGAATCCACTAGGCCAACAAATCGAGCTTTCGACCGGCCGCCGCTTTTCCATAATCGGTGTTGTTGCAAGCATTAAAAGGGACGGCCTCGACGTCTCGGACCAATCAACGCTCTACTTTAGTGCCGCGCAGATACCTGTAACTGACATGTCCGTGATAGTGAAAACGTCAGCTGCCATGACTCGCTTACCCGAAATCGTGCAGGACATTGTTACCAAAGTGGACTCCGATCAACCTGTCTATAACGTCGCTTCGCTTCAAAGCCTGGTCTATCGGTCCCTGTCCGCGCGCCGCTTTGTCGTTTCGCTGCTAGTCTCATTTGCGGCAATCGGGACTGCCATAACAGCTATCGGCCTTTACGGGCTTTTGTCATATTCTGTCGTTCTCAGACGCCGCGAGTTTGGAATTCGTGCAGCCGTTGGAGCCACACCGGGTGACCTTGCCTGGCTTGTCTTTACGCACGGGATTCTGCTGGTATCAATCGGCGCTACAGCAGGTGGTTTCGTCGCGCTCCCTGGCGCCCGCTATCTGTCGAGCGAACTCTACGCCGTTCGAGTAAGTGATCCCATCACCTGGCTTTCGATAGCGGCCGTTCTGGCTGTTTCGGGAACGCTCGCCTGCCTCGCCCCGTCTTGGCGCGCATCGCACGCCAATGCACTCTCGCTGTTAAAGCAAGAGTGACATTCTTCTTACTTGTAGATCAAATGTATTTGAATAACCGTTTCCGGACACCCGACTTGGATTGCCGCCGCCTCGAAAGACGGCGCGGATAAACCCACATGCGGGTTATTCGCAAATCCAAAACCTTCTTTCGGCACGCCCAGGAAATTCCGGTCCAGCTTCTTGTTAGAGTTTTCGTCGTGAATTACCGCCACCGCATATCTTCCCGCCGCAAGATGATCGAAATGGAGCGTGGCGCGATTGCCGTTTATTGGCGAATCGGTCAACCGGTAGGCTTTGTTGTTATTCTCAGGCCAACCGTCGGATGACTTGAACAGCGTGCCGCCGGCCGCGCCTTTACTGTTTCGAAACCCGTCTATGTTGACAACCAGGTTGCAAGCGCCTCCCGGTTGGGCAATCGTCGGCCAACAGCCCGCCGCGAATGTAACAAGCGCGCGGCACACGCGTCTTCTGGTTACAACTGAAAACAAACGCATAGGAAATCAATCGCAAAGCGCTGGCAAATCCGGGTCTGCCGCGAACCGCATCACAGCCCCTAACTGAGATGCCGTCACTCGGTCGGTGGATAGATTTAGACCCCTCAGTTCCTGTTTGCCGATCCAGCGCGCGCCTGATGTTTCCGAAGTCTGTTCCATTAGCGCGCCGCCCACCTCTTCACAGCGGATGAAGGCCTTATAGACATACCAGGGCTGCGCCGGATGTTCATGTTTCCGTTTATCGAACAATGCCAGCAACCGTTCCGCGCGCACCACTAATCCAGTCTCCTCCTGCGTTTCCTTGACTGCCACTTCGAATGGTGTGCAGCCTATATCCGCCCAGCCGCCCGGCAGTGTCCATTTACCCGCGTCTATCTTTTCTCTGACCATCAGAATCTGATCCGCCCCGCGGAAGACCACCGCCCGCACATCCACCTTCGGCGTCTGGTACCCACCATCGGAAGCAAAGACCCGTATGATCTTCTCGAATGGCTCGTCGGTCAATTCCTGCAAGAGTCGTGCGCTGATATCTCGAATCTCCTGATAGCGCTCCAGATCGTAGTTAGTCGAAGAGTAAGTAATGCCGGCTTGCGCCAGTGCTTGCAGCCGCTGCGCATACTTCAGTAAGCTCGCGGATTCCATTCGCAATCCGCGTTCATCGCACAATGTTCCGGCCGAAGTGGAACGCCGGCCCGATCGAAAGCCGCACCGTGTTCCGAGAGTCCTTGAGGATGTCGCTAAACAGATCGTTATGCACGTAATCGGCCTGTAGGCGGATGCTGAAATACTTCGCCACGTTCACGTCCACTCCGCCGCCCACTCCGTAAAACGCTTCCCAATCGGTCTTCCTTCCCGAGGGAGCCAGTTGCATCACAATCGCGGTAGTCACGGCGTCCGTAGGATGCGGTGTAGCGCTCTCATAAATTGCCCCAATAGAAGGCCGGATGAACAGCGTTACCCGTTGGAAGTGGCGATATTCAAACTGCGGTCCGGCCGCGAACGTCTGCGTCGTCGAAGCCGTTCCCACGGCCACCTGATACCCCGCCGGAATCACTCCCGCAGCTTCTAAAGCCGCGAGCTGCCCCGCGATTTGGCTTGCGAGCGCCGGTTTCAGCAGGTTAGGTGTCAAAGTAAGGTTGCCCGTAACTACCGAGTAATCGAATCCCATCGCCAGCCACGTCCGGACGTTAACGCCGGCTTGCAGATGATACCCCCGCTCTTCCAAGTTCGCGCTCGGACTATCAAAATAGGTGAACCCGTTAAAAAGATCGAAGCGTCCTACATAGCTCTGCTGGCCAAAGGCCTGCCTCGGCAGCAGCATCGCGCCAAGAAAAAGAAAACAACACAGTAACCCTTTCATATACTCAACAGATCTCCATAAAGGTGGCGCGGGCACTCGTGCCTGCCGTGTCGCGACTCTTCGCGACACTCGTCCCAGTCATCTCTACTCCCCCTCATGCCAAATGACTTTCCCTCCCCGCGCCATCCACTCCGCCACAAACGGCGTGTAATGATTTTCCAACACCGTCCGCCGCAGCTTCAAAGTGGGCGTTACGAAGCCCCTTTCAATCGTCCATTTGGAGTCTACTAAAACCAGAAACTTAAGCTGCTCGTGCGGCGCAAGTCTTGAGTTGGTCGCGTCGATCAATTCCTCGAACGATCGCTCCTGCTCGTGACGCTTCTCCGCCTGCATAGCCAGTTCACGCGTTTCCGCCGTCAGAACTGCTATCGCAAAAGGAGCCGGCCAGCCCGAACCCATTACCAACGAGCTCTCGACCGCTCGATGTCCGTTCAGCATTGTTTCGATGGCTGAAGGCGAAACATATTTGCCCTTGCTCGTTTTGAAGTCATCTTTGATCCGGCCTTTGAGCCTAAGCCAGCCGTCGTCCACTTCGCCTAAATCGCCGGTTCGGATCGCTCCATCTTCCGCCAGCACTTCTCGCGTAGCCGCCGGATCTTTGTAGTAGCCAACCATGCCCATCGGGCTTTTGAGCAAAACTTCGCCGCTCTCTGAAATCGTTGTCTCCACACCCGGAGCGCCGCGGCCCACATACCCCACGCGGCTCTCTCCGCCCGGAGCCGTGTGCGTGATGCCCGTCTCGGTCGCCCCGTAACCTTCCGTCAGCGGGAGCCCGAGCTTGCGAAACCATAGCACCAGATCGCGCGCGATTGGCGCGGAGCCCGAAGCTGCGAACCGTACCGTACTCAAGCCAAGCCCTCGCAAGATGCGTCGCCTGACAAGGTAATTCAACACCGGCGTCCGGAGCAGATGTTCCAACTTCCGCTCAGAAACTTTTTCGAGCACTCCCTGTTGAAATTTCGTGTAGAGTCTCGGCACGGAAAAGAAAACCGTCGGCCGCGCCCGCTTCAAATCCGTCATGAATGTCGCGGCGCTCTCGCAAAAATAAATGTGCCATCCGCCGTAAATCGCGCTTGTCTCGGTCAGCGCGCGCTCGGCGATATGCGCCAGCGGTAAATAGGAAAGAACACGATGGCGCGCCCTCGCCCCCACAGTTTGCATAACCGCCTTCGCAAAATACGGGAACGCGCTGAACCGGTGCATTGCGCCTTTCGGAGCCCCGGTCGTGCCCGACGTGTAGATGATCGTTGCCACATCGTCCATCCGTCGCACCGGATTTCCCATGATCGGTTTGTTACTCGCGATCGCCGAATCCCACTCCAAACCTTCGCCGGGTAAAGCATTCGGGAACCGGATACATGCGATCCCATTCTGCCGCATGCAATCCGCAAGCTCCGGATTGTCCAAAGCACCCAGAAAGCAGGCCACCGGGTCGCAGTGCTCCATCAACCGCCCGGCCGATTCGGGCGTTAAAGACGTGTAAATCGGAACCGTAACATGCCCTGCCATCCAGATAGCCAGTTCCGCCATTACCCACCACGCGCAATTGCGCGACAGAATGACGATCCGCGAGCCTGGCGTCCATTGCTTGCTTTTCAGGTACCAAGCGATGCGCCGCGCCTCGTCCATCGTCTCGCCCCAATTCCAGTTGAGCTCGCGCCCGTTAATCGGCTGAGTAAGAAAGATGCGGTTGCTATTAGTTGCTTCCCAGTAATAAGCCCGCTCCAGCGGCAATGTCTCAGTACTATGAACGTCAGATTCTTCGTTCAGTTCGCCCAGGGTTGCCGTTTGCGGATGACCTGCTAATCCCAACTCATTGCCCTGACTTCGCCCGCTTGTACTCTGCATCGCCACTCCTCCGATGCCCCGGGCCTTCCGCCACGCGGATTGACCACTGGGGTTGACCACGGTGGATTAGCCACTTGCATTTTCCTTACCGACGAGTAAGATATCAAGTGTAGATGCCAGTGTCAACAGGCAAACCGGTAGCTGTTCGCCGCATCCGTGGCGTTGACCCCTCCCGCGCGCACCTGAAAGCCTTTATCGACCGACGGCGCGACCCCGATAGCAAAAAGGAAGCCGTTCTGCGCACCGCTGTGCGCCTCTTCCTGGAGCGCGGATTCTGGCGTACCTCCCTCAGCGATGTAGCCGAAAAGCTGAACATTACCAAACCCGCTCTCTACCATTACTTTCACAATAAAGAGGAGATTTACCTGGAATGCTACCGCTGGGGCATCTCGCTCATTCAGGCAAATCTCGATCGTCTTCGTGCGCAAAATGCCACGGGCCTGGATAAAGTAACTGGTTTTATTTATACGTATGCAGTCGTCATCGCCGGTGACTTCGGGCGCTGTGTCGTCCGGCAGGACGATCGCGAGCTCTCCGCCGCGGCGCGCACCGAAGTCCGCTCCTATAAGCGCGACGTCGACCGCTGTCTCCGCGGGTTCCTCCAGCAAGGAATCGACGATCGCTCGATCCGCGCCTGCAATGTTAAGCTGGCTGCCTTTTCCATCGCCGGTGCCGTCAATTCGCTGGCCCATTGGTTCAAGCCCGGCGAGACCCTTACCGCCGAAGAGGTCGCCGCGAGCCTGGCCAAAACTCTTACCGAAGGAATCGCTAACCGGCGCACAGGGAAACTGCGCCTGCCAAACTTGCTCAGCGACCCTAAATCTATCGCTTTATCGAATGGAACTCAGCCATGATCGCCGAAACCACTGAAATAACTTCTACCCTCGATCGCGCCGAAACACCTGTGCGCCGAACCGCCGATTCTTTCCCCATTCGCAAAGTCGCTGTCCTCGGCGCTGGCAACATGGGCTCGCGCATCGCCGCCCACATGGCCAACGCGGGAATTCCCGTCGTCCTTCTGGATATCGTTCCACCGGGCGCGCCGCCTGCAGACAAAGCCGCTCGCAGCAAGATAACGCTCGCGGCCATCGAAGCTTTGAAGAAATCGAAGCCGGCCGCTTTCTTCGAGCCGAACGCCGTCCGTTTCCTAACGCCGGGTAACTTCGAAGACGATCTAGAACTATTGCGCGATTGCGATTGGATCATTGAGGCGGTAGCGGAAAATCTTGAGATCAAGCGAGCGCTGCTGCAAAAAGTCGCCGCTTTCCGCCGCGCCGATGCTCTCGTCACCACCAACACCAGCGGCCTGCCGGTCAATCAGATCGCGCGAGACATGCCCCCCGAATTCCGCAGTCACTGGTTCGGCACTCACTTCTTTAATCCGCCGCGCTACATGCGCCTCCTGGAAATTATTCCCGCGGAGGATACCAATCGAGCGGCGATTGAAGCCATACGCAATTTCGGTTCTAAGCGGCTCGGCAAAACCGTCGTCGTCGCGAAGGACACCCCTAACTTCATCGGCAATCGCGTCGGCACCTTCGCGCTGATGAATGCCATCCGCGTCATGCAAAGCATGGATCTCTCCATCGAGCAGGTCGACGCGCTCACTGGTTCCGCGCTCGGCTGGCCCAAAACCGGCACTTTTCGTTTGGGCGATCTCGTCGGTATCGATGTCCTCGCGAGTGTCGCTAAAAACTTCTTCGAGCGGGTGCACGACGAACGCACCGATCTGCAGCTACCCGCCTTCATCGACCAGATGCTCGAGCGCAAGTGGCTCGGCGATAAAGCCGGCCAGGGTTTTTACAAGAAGATCAAAGGACCGGCGGCCGGCCAAGCGCAGCGCCAAGAAGAACAGCGTCTTGGGCTCGATTGGAAAACACTTGAATATCGGCCATCCGAACGGGCCAGGTTCCCCGCGCTCGATATGGCCAAGAATGCCGAGTCGCTCGCCGAGCGTCTCAAGTTGCTGCTCTCGGGTGACCCGCGTAAGGATCAGGTAGCGGCTTTCTACTCGCAGATTCTGCCTGAGCTCTGGAATTATTCTGCTTATCGCGTCGGCGAAATTTCGGACGATATCGTTTCCATCGATCAGGCCTTGAAGAACGGTTTCAATTGGGAACTCGGACCCTTCGAAATGTGGGATGCCGCCGGAGTAACGGAAACCGCCCGCCGGATGAAAGAAGCGGGTATCGCTCTAGCGCCTGCCGTCGACAAGCTTCTCTCGAGCGGCAACCAAAGCTGGTATCGCGATGACGCTTCGGGTCGGCAGTACTTCGATGTCCCGAGCGGTCAGTACAAACCTATACAAGCTGCTGAGGGCGTCGCTTCTGTTGCTTCCGTCAGAAAATCGCGTGGCGTAATCAAGAAGAATGCCGGAGCTTCGCTGATTGACTTGGGCGATAACGTTGCCTGTATTGAGTTCCATAGCAAAATGAACGCCATCGGCAGTGACATTCTTTCGCTGATCACGCAAACTCTCAAGCCCGGCAGCGAATTCGTCGCCAATTTCGAAGCCTTTGTCATCACGAACGATAGCCAGAACTTTTCCGTCGGCGCGAACCTGATGCAGTTGTTGCTCGGCATCCAGGAACAAGAGTGGGACGAAGTGGATATGGTCATCCGCTCGTTTCAAAAGATGACACAGGCCATCAAGTTCTCTCCGCGCCCGGTTGTGGCCGCGCCCTTTGCCCTGTGTCTCGGCGGCGGCGCGGAAGTGGCCCTTCATGCCGTGGCCCGGCAGGCGCACGCCGAACTCTACATGGGCCTTGTCGAAACTGGCGTCGGCCTGATTCCCGCTGGCGGAGGCTGCAAAGAAATGGTCTTGCATGCCGTCGATCAAAGCGGCCGCCCGGACTCGGTCGAACTCATGGACAGTCTCAAACAAAATTTCGAAACTATCGCCATGGCCAAGGTCTCCACCTCTGCATCTGAAGCGCGTAACCTGGGATATCTTTCCGCATCAGACGGCATCACGATGCATCGGGACCGCTTGCTGAACGACGCCAAATCGCGCGCGCTTGAACTGGCGCGCCCCGGCTACTCAGCCCCGCTGCCTCGTACCGATATACCTGCCCCCGGCGAAAACGTTCTCGCGTCTTTAAAAATGGGCGTCCGCCTGATGCGCGAAGGCGAATTCATCAGCGATCACGATGTAACAGTCGCAAACTGGGTCGCCTACATTCTGTGCGGCGGCAACGTGACGCCCGGAACGCCGGTCAGCGAGCAGTATCTCCTCGATCTGGAACGCCAGGCTTTTCTCTCGCTCTGCGGCGAGAAGAAAACCGCCGAACGTATCGCCTACACGCTCAAAAACGGCAAACCGTTAAGGAATTAAAAGTCATGAGAAACGCTGTCATTGTCAGTGCTGTCCGTACCGCCATCGGCAAAGCGCCCAAAGGAGCGTTACGCTCTACCCGCCCCGACGATCTCGCCGCCATCGCCATCAAAGGCGCGCTTGAATGCGTGCCGCGGCTCAAGCCTTCCGAAATCGAAGACGTCATTTTAGGCTGCGCCATGCCCGAAGCCGAACAGGGTATGAACGTTGCGCGTATCGCCGCCTTGCGCGCCGGTCTGCCCATCGAATCCGCCGCCATGACCGTCAATCGCTTCTGCGCTTCCGGTCTGCAATCGATCGCCCTCGCCGCCGACCGTATTCGCGGCGGCAGCGCCGACGTCATCGTCGCCGGTGGTACCGAATCCATGTCCATGGTGCCCATGGGCGGCAACAAAGTCTCTATCAATCCCTGGCTCGAAGAAAATTATCCGGGCTCTTACCTCTCCATGGGACTCACCGCCGAAAGAGTCGCGCGCCATTACGGAATTTCGCGCGAAGAGGCCGACCAGTTTGCACTCGCCAGCCATCAGCGCGCCTTGGCCGCGCAAGCCGCCGGCAAATTTGACGAAGAAATTGTATCTGTCCCCGTCACCTCTACCGTCCCGGACGAAAAATCCAAACTCAAGAAGACCGAATCGCAATTCAAAAAAGATGAGGGACCGCGTGGCGATACTTCGCTCGACGCTTTGGCCAAACTAAAGCCTGCTTTTCACGCCAAAGGCAGCGTCACCGCCGGTAATTCCTCCCAGATGTCCGATGGCGCGGCCGCCGCCGTCATCATGTCCGAAGAACGCGCCAATGCTCTCGGCATCAAGCCCCTGGCGCGCTTCCTTTCCTTCGCTTACTCAGGCTGTCTACCCGAAGAGATGGGTGTCGGCCCGGTCTACGCCGTCCCCAAGGCCCTGAAATTGGCCGGCCTCAACCTCGATCAAATCGATCTCATCGAATTGAATGAAGCGTTCGCCGCGCAATCGCTCGCTGTGATCAAAACGCTCGGTCTCAATCTCGAAAAATTGAATGTCAACGGCGGAGCCATCGCCCTCGGACATCCGCTGGGCTGCACCGGAGCCAAACTCACCGCCACCTTGCTGCATGAGATGCCTCGCCGCCACGCAAAATATGGCATGGTGACCATGTGTGTCGGCGGAGGAATGGGCGCAGCCGGAATTTTTGAAAGCATGAACTAACGTGAAAAAATTGGGGACACTCCGGGCTGGAGTTTTCAATCACCGTTAGCTTTGACAAAGGCAGGCGTGTCCCCGGATTTTTTTCACACCCGTCACTAAGCGCAAACTTTTAAACATATGCCGATAGCCACAGAAACCACCACCATCAAAAAAGCCAAAGGCGGCAGCTTCCTCCTCGAAGACACTAAGCCGCAAGAAATCTTCACGCCCGAAGACTTCTCCGAAGAACAGCGCCACATCGCGAAGACTGCCATGGAGTTCTCGAAAAACGAAGTGCTCCCAGCCGCGCCCGACATCGAAGCCAAAAACTTCGATGTCACCAAGGGCCTGCTCCGCAAAGCGGGCGAGCTGGGCTTGCTCGCCGTCGACATTCCGGAGGCCTACGGCGGCCTCGAGATGGATAAAGTCACCTCCGCGCTCGTGGCCGAATCTTTAAGCAAGAACGCCAGCTTCTCCGTCGCCTTCGGCGCTCACTCGGGCATCGGCACGCTGCCGCTTGTCTGGTACGGTACCGAAGAACAGAAGAAAAAATATCTTCCCAAACTCGCCACCGGCGAGTGGGTCGCCGCTTACGCGCTCTCCGAAGCCTCTTCCGGCTCGGACGCCATGAACATCCGCACGCGCGCCGTTCTATCCGGCGATGGCAAGCACTACGTCCTCAATGGCGAGAAAATGTGGATCAGCAACTGTGGCTTTGCAGATCTCTACACAGTCTTCGCTAAGATCTACGTTAATGAGACCGACGGCGAGAAGTTCTCCGCCTTCCTCGTCGAACGCAATACGCCCGGCCTCTCCATCGGCGCGGAAGAACACAAACTCGGCATTCGAGGCTCTTCCACCTGTCCCTTGATCCTGAACGATTGCCAAATTCCTGCTGAGAACCTGTTGGGCGAGGTAGGCAAAGGCCACCACATTGCCTTCAACATTCTGAACATTGGCCGGTTCAAGCTCGGAGCCGGAGCCGTAGGCGGCGCGCGAACTTCTTTCCAGCACGCCCTCCAGTACGCCAAGGAACGCAAAGCCTTTGGCAAATCGATTGCCGAATTCGGACTCATTCAGGAAAAGCTCGCCGAGTGCGCCACCGGTATCTTCGTCGGCGAATCGCTTACTTATCGCACCATCGGTATGATCGATGCGGCCTTGGCCGACGTGGATCAGCACGCTCCCGGTGCCTCCCGCGAAATCCAAAAGCGCATCGAAGAGTATGCTGTCGAGTGTTCCATCCTTAAAGTCTGGGGCTCGGAAATGCTCGACATGGTGGTCGATCATGTCGTGCAAATTTTCGCCGGTTACGGCTACGTCGAAGAATATCCCGCCGCCCCGGCCTACCGAGACGCCCGCATCAACCGCATCTTCGAAGGGACCAACGAAATCAACCGGCTGATCATCACCGGCTGGCTCATGAAGCGCGCCATGTCCGGCCAGCTTGCCTTGCTCCCGGCCATCAAACGCATCATGGACGAAGTCATGGAACCCCAACTGCCCTCCGACGAGCATGAGGGTCCGCTCGGCAAGGAACGCCAGGTGCTAGCGAATCTGAAAAAGCTTACACTCTTCGCCGCCGGCGCGGCCTCCCAAAAACACATGCAGGATTTCCAGGATCAGCAGGAAATCATGGGCGCCCTCGCCGATTGCATCACCGAAGTCTATGCCCTTGAGTCCTGTCTGCTCAGATCTGAAAAGCTCGGGCCGGCGGCCAAGCAGCCGATTGCCATGACCAAACTCTATGCTGCGAAAGCCATGCAAACCGTCGAGGCATCGGCCCGCAAAGTCATCGCCGCCGTGGCCGAAGGCGACATGCTCCGGACCCAAATGACCATCGTTCGGCGTTTTTGTAAAAACGAACCCAACGACACCATTGCCCTCGGCAGGCAGGTGGCCCGCCATGCTCTAGGCCTATAGAATCAATAACTTACCTAGTCTGGAGTTCGTTTGGCAAAAACGCGGGCCACGTATTCGACCGTTGCCTTCTGCCGTGCCGGCAGCCACCGGAACCCCGGGACGCCGAATTGCTGACCCCGATCGATCATGTCCCGCCGGGTCTCGGGAAATGGCGAAACGCCGAACTCCATGCCCCAGGTAATCGTCCGGCCATTCCAGGGCGCGTCTGTGCGCAGCCGGTTCTCCTCCCAGATGCCGAGCCAGGGAAAGTCCGGCCGCCGCCAGCGGTAGCCCAACGCAAGGCCAAAGCGTGGGCTGGAGACCTCGAAGAACGCGTCCTCCGACTTCGGATCCATCAGGTGCGTCGAAAAGCCGCCAGACGTCGCCTGTGACGAAAAGACGTCCGTCGAGCCGCCCGCCCCAAGCGGCCCGAAAACTTGCGTCCGGCTCCCGCTGTGCGCAACCTGTGTCACCCCGTTTTCGAGAAATGGCGGCCCCACCGTCACGTGCTCGGTCCAGGCGATCGGCCGGTCCAAAGCCGACAGGTTTTCTACCGTCTCACGAAAATGAACGGTCTCGTGTTCCAAGCGAAGCACCCGCTCGAACTTGAGCCCCGCAAGAGGCAACGTAGCGGCGGCACGCAACTCGCCGTCCGCGGCCACCAGATCGTACGAAACAACCGAACCCTCGCCGTGTACCGACAGCCCGGCCGCCGCTTCTTCCGCCGACGGTGGCCCGAACATATCCAGGCACAGATTGTGCCCCATGATCCCGGCCAGGAGCTTGCTCTCCGCATTCCGTCCGTACTCCGGATGTTTGGCCGGGTCATACGTCGAAGGCTCGATGCTTTTCCATGGCGGAATCCATAGCGGATTCACACCCGACTTCTTGTGCAGGATCTCCGCCACGTGCCCGCCCTCTTTGGTAACGGTCACGCGCACCTGATCGTTTTCGATTTGCAGCGCCTCACGGCCGGAGAATTTCATGAGCGTTTCGGCGAAACGAGGGCAGCCGCGTCCGGATTGCCCGGCCCGAAATGCTTCAGCATCACGAGCGGTTCTTTGTCGCTCTTATTCGTGATCTTGATGCCATTGCTCGCCGCCTCCGCGCTGACGAACAATTCATCATTGGTGAGTTCTCCAAAGCGGATCAGCGCCGGCGTCTCGACAACGTGACCTCCGAACTGCCCGAATCCCTGCGTCAGAATCAAGCCATAAGCCGCCCCGTCTTTCACGATCACCGAGCGTCCCGGCAAGACCGTCAACTCCTTCGCCGAATAGTGCTTCGTTCCGTAGGTAACCCAAACCTCGCGATAGCCGTGTTCCGCCATCTCATGCTCATCGTGGACGGGACGCGGCTTCGTGAAATTATGGCTGGCGAATTCCGGATCGACGTTCGCTTCCCAATCGAGCATATCGACCAGAAAGTCCAGGTCATGCGCTTTCTCTTTCGGCACATCTTTCACCAGCAGTTCCCACGGCACGTACCGCCCTTCGACCATCGATTGAAACATCCCGAAAACATCGCTGTTCACCTGCGGCTCATAGGTCACAAGCGAGCCGGGCGCGTGCAGAATACCGGCATCCACCTGCCAGCCCGTCCCCGGCTGCAACTTATACGCCTTCGAGTGGTTCAAAATACCGTTGTCGCCCTCGTTCCACCGCTTGAGACAGTTGAGAACATCGTTCCGCGTCGTGCCCGGCTCGAGACCCATGAACGTATATGGAAAATTGTTCGACTTGAAATTGTATTGCGGCGGAAAATAGTATGCTTCCGGCTTGCCGATCCGCCCAACCAGCTGCGCATGCTGGTCCCGCTGGTGCATATGGTGTGGAATCGGTCCGAGGTTGTCGAAGAACTTACAAAATATGTTCCAGCCTTTATAGCGGGCCATTACTTCTTTCCCGAGAAAGCTGTCACCCATCGAGTCGATAGCTTCTTTGAGTAGAGCTTTCTTCCCGTCAAAGGCAATGTAGCTTAGGCCTTCATCTTCGGCCGTTTCCGGACCGTTCTCCGCTTTGGTAGTAGACGAGAACCATCGTTCATCGATACCGCCGCGATGCGCGCCGAGCGCATACAAGTCCCGGCTATCGAGCTTGAGGCGGCCTCCCGGCATAAGGAAGGATCTTGGGACCCAACAAGGGGCGAGCCGCACAACACCATTTCCGGCGTTCAGAGCTTCTTTAATAAGCGCTTGATTCGACATGGAAGTTCCTTTCGAAGTTTGTTAGTCGCAATTTACCCAAGTTCCGTTTTGCGCCGAGTGGAGCACAGCATCTACAACCCGCTCGGTAGCGAGAGCATCGCGGAAGGTGGGCGCAACCGCGACACCTCTGCTCAATCCGGCGAGTAAATCCGCTACCTGGTGAATAAAAGTGTGCTCGTAGCCGATCTGCAGGCCCGGCACCCACCACTGTTTCATATAAGGATGCTCGCCTTCGCTGACGTGAATCGACCGCCACCCGCGCAACCGCGCATCGTCACCGTAATCGAAATACTGCAAGCGATGCAGATCGTGCAAATCCCAGGCAAGCGAAGCATTCTCGGCGTTCAGCTCGAACGTGTAGAGCGCTTTGTGACCTCTCGCGTAGCGTGTCGCTTCGAACGTAGCCAGCGAGCCATTTTCGAAACGGGCGAGAAAGGCGCTCGCATCATCGATTCGCACTTCGTCGGTTGAACCCGTCAGCGCGTTCTCCCGCTGCTTGATAAAAGTCTCGGTCATGGCCGAAACCGTCTTGATCGGTCCGTTCAACCAGATAGCGGTATCGATGCAATGAGCCAGCAGGTCTCCCGTGACCCCGCTACCGGCAACATCCGCTTCCAATCTCCACAAAGCCTGACCGCCCAAAGGAACCTTGTCCGAAATCGTCCAGTCTTGCAAAAATTTGGCGCGGTAATGGAAAACGCGTCCCATCTTTCCTTCCTCGACGATCTGCTTGGCGAGAGTAACGGCCGGCACGCGGCGATAGTTGTACCAGACCATGTTCGGAACCTGTGCCGCTTCTACCGCTTCGACCATCTCGCGGGCCTCTGCCAGATTACGTCCCAGAGGTTTTTCGCACAATACGACCTTGCCCGCCTTAGCCGCCGCGATGGCAATTTCGGCATGCGTATTATTCGGACTGGCGATATCGATTACGTCGATGTCTTTTCGATCGACTAACGCCCGCCAATCCGTTTCGGAGGACTCGTAGCCCCAGCGGCTCGCGAACTCCTCGACCTTCTTCTTGTCTCGCCCGCACACGGCCTTCAACTCAGGCCGATGGTCGACATCGAAGAATTGATTGACGTGGCGGTAGGCGTTCGAATGTGTCCGCCCCATGAAGCCGTAACCGACGAGCCCGATGCGCAGCGCTTTCTTATCCGTCATGCGACTATTCAGACCAACCGTGGGCATCGCGCACAGCAATCATCGTACGCAGAATGCCGCTCCAGGTTTGCGGTTTCATCATGGTCTCGTTAGAAAACATGCAGCCATCCCAGCAAATATGCCGGACAGCCTTGGCGAGTTCGCCGCTATCATCGCGCAGCCACAATCCGGCGGCGCGCACAATGTCCAACTTGCCTTCGTTCGGAAGACAATGATGACCGGTCTTGTCGTGCGATCCAAGGCCTTTCACGCTGCCGTCATTCTGCGCCACGTGAAAATCGATGGTCCAGGGGCGAAGAGCCGAGACGACTTTTCCGAGCGCGAAATAAAGAGCGGTTTCGTCGCTCCAGTCGAAGTTCTCCGGAAGAATTCGATCTTCCGGTGCATTGTAGCCGAGCGTATAAAGAAGAGTGTGCGCCATGTCCGCCTGAAAGCCCAGCGTCTTCGGACGATTGACGATTTCAAGCAACTCCGTCATGCGCCGCCAGCTATGCATTGCGCCCCAACAGATCTCGCCCTCGGCAGCCAGCCGCTCGCCGTGCCCGTCCGCGATGTCGCATGCTTCCTGAAAAGTCTTAGCGATGCGCGCGGTATTCTCCGCAGGCGACTCGACCCAATCCGCCGGACTGGCGGCCGAATCGATTCGAATCACGCCGTATTTTCGGATACCGATCTGACGCAACGTCTCACCGATCCGGCAGGCTTTTTCAGTCTGTCGAAGAAAGTGGCCGCGCTCTTCCCCGCTTCCCATCGCGGAACCGCCTCCAGTTGCGGACCAGACCGGGGCTACCAGCGAACCGACGACCAGCTTAAGAGACTCGATCTTTTTCGCTAGGCGCTCCAGATCGCTCTTAGTCGAATCGATGCTGATATGCGGATCGGCCAGAAAGAGATCGACGCCGTCGAAGCGCGCTCCGTCGACGGACGCGTCGGCCGTAAGCTGCAGCATGGTATCGAGATCGATAGCCGGTTCCGACCCGGGACCCTTGCCCACCAAACCGGGCCACATCGCATTGTGGATTTTGGGAAATTTCTGCGGCGTGGTCATGCCCCTCGCTGCTCCGCGCAAGTCGGATAGCTGCTCAACACCTTATTGCCCTTGTACTGCAATTCATTCATCAACCCAATTTGCGAAGTGTAGTATCCGTCGGCAGTCAAGCTCTTCATCAATCCGAAAAACTGAACATTGCGCGCGCGATTAGTTTTATCGGCATCATGCGCTTCGCACAGCGGCTCTAAAATCGACACCTGCTGCTGCTCTGAGAGTTCGAGGAAGCGTTTGCCGCCGCCTATCCGCGCCGCTTCCACGTCGAGCCAGCGCAGACCATCGGCCACCACAAGTTGCTGATCCGTATCGCGCGCCACAACGATATCGATAAAAGCCGGAACGCCTGCGCCGATCGCGCCGGGTGTATCGGTCTCAGGAATGATCAGATCGGCGATGCGCGAAATCGTCTGGTAATCGCTCTGGTCAAAAAATCGCGGCTGCGCCTGCTGCTCCGGCGGCGGGTGATGATGCTCGTTACTTTGGCCATAGAGTCCTTCGCTCGCGAACGGGTAAGCGCAAGTTGTGCCGACGACCCCAATAATCTTAAGCATCGAGCGGCGGTCGGTGGAATAAGTAGACATTAGACCTCTTGTTTCTTCAAACGGTCGGCAATGTGATCCGCGGCGCGGCTAGCAAGAGCCATGATCGTCAGCGTCGGATTCTTTTCCGATGAGCTCGGGAAAACGCTGGCATCGACCACATATAGGTTAGGAATGTCGTGCGACCGGCAGAACGAATTGACCACCGAGCGTTTGGGATCGTCGCCCATGCGGCATCCGCCTACCTCGTGATTTGTTGCCGGCTTTGGAGTGGTGGATTCGATTTGCGCGCGGCTGGCTTCGAGGATTTCCTGGCACCACTTATTCATATCGTGGTGAAGTTTCCAATCCGAGTCGCCCAGTTTCCAGTGGCGGCGCGGGCGGGGCAAACCGTATTCATCCAGCGCGTCCGTATCGAGATCGATATAGCTATCCGGGTTGGGCAGCATCTCGTGATAGCCGGTAAACACCATATACGCGGGGTAGCGCGCCTTGACAGCTTCTTTATAGGACTTCCCCATGCCCTTGATGTTGCGCGCCCATCCCGCCGTGCGGTGGTTTTGATAATTGAACTGCACGCCGAAGCTACGCGCATAGGGGCGTTTCCGCGTGTGCATGAAAGACGGAATGTAAGCGTGATCGAGAAATCCCTGATCGTCCACCGTGGGCTTGCCAATGAATTCTTCAAGGAACGCCTCGAAGCCGGCCGTAATATGCGGAATGAAATTCTTGCCCAGTTCGCCGCTCGAATTGCCTAGCCCTGCCGGAAAGCGGCTCGATTTCGACATCAGGAGCAAGGCAATGCTTTGCGCGCAGGCGCAAGCGACAACCACGACCCGGCCTCTGGCCACACCCTGCGCGCGAGTTTCGCGATCGAAGTAGTGAACTTCTTTGACCTGAGCTTCGTCCGAAACAGGCAAGTCGTAAACAATGCTGTTCTGCTGTAACGTGAGCTTGCCGGTTTTCAGCGCCGGCATCATTTGTACATTGAGCGAGTTGTATTTCGCGGCGACATCGCAACCGGCCATGCAGTTGCCGCAAAAGTGACAAGCTGGGCGGGTCTTGCTTTGGCGCGTGAGCGTCGCTTTGCGCACGTGGATGACGTCGACTCCGAGCTTCTTTGCGCCGGCTTTTATGGCCAGATCGGTGCACTTGAACGGTGCAGGCGGCATGAAGATGCCGTCCGGAAGATCTTCCAGGTGATCGTAATTTCCGCACACACCCACTTCGCGCTCGATCCGATCATAATAAGGAGCGATTTCGGCATAATCGAACGGCCAGTTTTCCCCGCCGCCGTCATGATCGCGCCCCTTGAAATCACGCTGGCTGAAGCGCAGCGAGACCGCGTTCCAGAGCTGCGTTTTTCCGCCCAGCCCGCGGCTGCGCTCGCCATCGAAACCTGGTTTGCCGGCTCTCATCAACGGCACATGCCGATAAGTGAATTCATAAGGGAGCGCATGCGTATTGAAGTCGGTTAGAGTGTCGATCTTCGGACCGCCCTCCAGCACCAGAACATCCGCGCCCAGATTGGCGAGCCGCGAAGACAGCGTCCCACCGCCCGCACCTGAACCAATGACCACGACATCGTACAACTTGGTTTGCATCACTATCTGGTTTTATTTTCGAAAAGGAAGAGTCCGCTCTTGCCCGCTACTACAAAATCGAGATCGCCGTCTTTATTAAGGTCGGCCACAGGAATTTGCAACCCGCCGCCGGTGCGGCCACCGTAATCGAGCACGTGCTTTACCCACTCGACCTCGTGGGATGTCGGATCGATCAGCCGTTCGTACCAATAGACACCCAGCGGCTCGCGCGCACCGGGATCTTTTCCGTTATGAGCCATGTAGCGCTTGCCGGTGAGCAGCCCGATATTGTGCTTGCCGCGGAAATCGACCAGCGTCACCGCGTGCGGCTGCGACCAGCTATCGTCGATTATGTGCTTCTCCCATGTGCCATCGGCTTTGTGCTCCAGCCAGAAAATCCCATAGCCGTGCGCCATCGAGGAGATAATATCCGGACGGCCATCATTATTCACGTCTGCCGTATACATGAATCCGACGTCGCCTAATTTCCAATCGGGATGAAATTGCCAGTTGCCGCTGCGAGGATCGGCGGGAGCTTCGAGCCATCCGTTCGGTGTCAAGATGTCATTCCGGCCGTCGCCATTTACGTCGCCCGCGCCGATGCCGTGACCATAGCTCCTTGGGCTGACGACGTGTTTCGCGATGCCGCCATGATGGTCGCGCTCATACCAGGCGAGCGGAGCCTGAAGGTTGCCAAATTCAGGCAGCACTTCGTTTGCTTTGCCGTCGTTATCGAGATCGACTAAAATCTCGAATTCGATCGGATATCCGTGATCGATCTCGTGCTCTACCCACTTGCCGCCTTTGGGTCCTGGATTTTGCCACCAGGCGATCTTCTTGCTGAACCACCCGGTGGTTATCAGGTCGACGTGCCCATCCTCATTGACGTCGAGCGGCACGGTGCTCAGATCGTCGATGTAGTTGTTGGTGAAATAGATGTCGCGAAAATGGTGCTTTTTCCAGGTAGGATTTTCGTACCAGTTCTCCCCAGAGACAATGTCGGGCTTGCCATCGCCGTTGATATCCGCAATGGCTGCCGATTCGCTCGATCCGAGGTCCAAGGTATGTTTCTCAAATGGAATTTCGGGTGGCCGAGTCACAACGTACGCAGCCGCCGACATGGCGGCAATCGAAAGCAGACAGGCTGCCGACCTTCCCGGTCTGAAAAGTTTTCGCAAAGCTCCACCCATCGGTACTGTTATATCGGAAGCCAAATTTAAACCGGCTAGTCAGAAGGCAAAGCGTAGAGAGAGCTGAATCGTTCGTGCCGCGTACGCGCCCGTCACCACGCCGTATTGACTGGTGTTGTTGACATTCTCCGGACTTATGTAGAACTGCGTGTGGTTGAAAAGATTGAAGAAGTCGCCCCGCAGTTGTAATTCGCTTCGCTCATAGACCGACCAGATTTTGGACAGCGAAAGATCGACGTTGTCGGTGTGAGGGCCGCGCACGCCGTTATTGCCCCCATTGCCGTATTGACCGTTGGGAGGCTGGACGAAACAGGAAGTGTTGAACCAGTGGGTAAGAGTCCGCTGCCCAACGCCAGAATAAGGATTGCAGATGCGATCGGCGAAGAAGGAGGCCACATAACTGGTATCGGCGTTGTTGTTCGCCGTCACGCTGACCGGTGTTGCGCTGGCAATCGACCAAATACCCGCCAAGCGCCAGCCGCCGAGAATGCCGCGGTTCCACCAACTATTGTTGTTCAGGAAGCGCTTGCCCGGCCCAACCGGCAAATCGTAGACACCGCTTACGGTCAACACCTGCGGCTGATCGAAATTGGTAACCGAATATTGATAGCGGAGGTTGTAGATGTTCTGCACATCATCGTTATCGCCCGACGTATAGCCAAGCGCTTTGGACCAGGCGTAATTGACGAGCAAAGACAGGCCGTTCTTGAACTGCCGATTCAACGTAATTAGCAGCCCATTGTAATTGCTGTTGACGAAATTGCCTTGTGCGGTGATCGGCCCTCCGAGCACGGGATAGGGCAGGACATCCAGCTTTGAGCTGCCGGGCATAGCCGCAATCGGCTGATTTCCATCGAAGCGAGCTGTTTCATGCCGGCCGACGTTTCCTACATACGCGACTGTGAGTATCGTGCTGCTGGAAAGCGCCTGCTGAATTGTAAAGTTCCATTCCTGGGCGGAAGTATCTTTCATCGTCAGGCTGTTGGTATAGCCGCGATTGCCGGGTGCGGGCGTGGGCACAAATGCATTGCCGATTAAGGTCTGCTGGCCGATTGTGTAAGTGTAGCCCTGGTTGATGAAATTGGGTGGATAGGTCAATTCGAACTGTTCGTTGTTATATGGATTTTCCGTGTAGTAGATTCCATAGCCACCACGAACCACCAGTTTGGATGTGAGGCTATAGGCGAAGCCAAAGCGCGGGCTGAAGTCGCGATAGTTGGTCTGCCATGCGCCCCGCTGATTTTGTCCGCTGGCAAAGTTGTAGCTGGTGGAAAGAACGTCATCTACGGGCGGCGTGTAGAAGTCGTAGCGCAAACCGAGATTGAGAGTGAGTTTCGAGGTCAGCTTGTAATCGTCCTGGACATAGCCGTCGACGTGCCAATCGAAGAAATGGCCAGCGGTGACGCCGATGGAGTGGGAAGCAGACTGGGGGTAGCCAAGCAGGAGATCGGCCAGACCATTCCCTTGCTGGGTTGCATCTCTTTGGACGACGCCAGCCGCGTTCTTCGTGTACAGAGATGTAAACGTGCCGTCGAAATTGTATTGAGCGTTGTTGTTGATGGTCCAATTTCCGTAGAATTGGGTGCGGATAAGTTCCCCACCGATAGAGATGGTGTGCTTGCCCAATGTCAAAGCCAATTCGTCGGCATATTGAAATCGATTCTGGAACGCGCCTTGCGGCGTGTAAGGATTGCCTTGGCTGGTGACGTTGGTTATGGAAACGGTAGGGGGCGCGGCTTGGGAAGGGAGGGGCGCAACATTGGTGAGTCCGAACTGGGCGGCATAGTCCGCCTGAGCAGTTCCCTGTTGAGAGAGAAAATATTGAATTCGGTTGTAGCCGATACGAGCCGTGTTGACGACAGTCGGGCTGAAGACATGCGTTTCCTCCAGGGAGGCGTTGGTCCCAATATTAATATGTGTTGCCCCGAAAAGGTTCGGAATGATTGTTTCTCCCGCATTCGGCGCGTTCAAGTGAAGGACGGATGCATATAGGTGGTCGGCTTCCGAGATGTTGTAATCTCCCCTCCCGAGATACTCGTCGGAATTAGTTGTATTCGTCAAATTTTTCGAATAGTTGAAGTTGCTGCTGGCACTCGGAACCAAATTGGGCAGGGGGTAAAGCTTTAGCCATTGCTGCCCGAAGGAACTAAAAAGGTTCGCGGGTATCATGTTGCCTTGAAATGGCTGCACGGTTCCGGTAGCGGAATTGAAAGTGTTTGGATTGTAGATGGTTTGACCGGTAGCGGAGAAGTTTCCCTGGCGCTCCGCCAGCGTGGGAACGACGGCGAGGGACGTGGAACTAGTAGACGAGCGCAGGCCGGAGTAATCAAAGAAGCCGAACAGCTTGTTTTTGATGACCGGTCCGGAAAAATTTCCGCCGAAGAGGTTGTAGCGGATTGGCGGTTTCCCCGCGGTGGCCGGCGTAAAGAAGTTGCGCGCGTTGAAGGCGTCATTCTGAAGGAAATCGTAAACGGTGCCGTGAAAATCGTTCGTTCCGCTCTTGGTGACAATGTTTATGACACTTGGATCGGCGTACCTGGCGGGGGCGCCATTAATGGTTGTGATCACTTCCTGCACGGACTCTATCGACGGCACGATATTCATCGTCTGAGTTAAGAGATTGACGTTTTCCACGCCATCCTGCAGAAAGACGGTGCTGGTATCCGGCAATCCGGTAACAGCCACCTGATTACCGTTCGTGCCGAAGAAATTCGAATCGCCTGAGTTGCCTTGCGTGTTTGTGGCCGGCGTAGTTCCCGGCGCCAAGGTTGCGATCGACAAAATACTACGCCCGCTGGTGGGCAATTGGATCAATTCGCGAGTATTGAAGCCCTGGCTGACTTCGTGGTTTTCGGTCTGTACTTGAACCTCGCTCGACTCGGCGCTAACGGTCACCGATTGGGAAATCGCGCCTACCCGCAAGGCCACGTCCTGCTTGAGGGCTTGCTGCACCTGCAAACCAATATCCGATAAACTGCTGGTCTGGAAGCCGGTTTTTGTCACAACCAGCGTATAGGTACCTGGCAGAATATTCGGGAATGAATAGATGCCGGACGAGTTGGCTGACGTGGTACGCTCCTGACCAGTCGCATTGTTGGTCAGCGTGACGGAAGCCCCAGCCACCACGGCTCCACTCGCGTCAGTGATCGTTCCCGACATGCTGGCAGTATCCGTTTGCGGCCAGATGCTTAGCGGGAACAGGAAAGCAAGCAGGAAGGCCGCGAGAACGATAAATTGCCATCCGGGAAAGTTAAGTGGGACCAGGGGCCAAGCCGGTATATGGAGACGGAACAAAGTTGGTTGCGGCATTGGCAACGATACCCACCCTTACCGATTTAAACGGGAAATGTACACCACGGGAACTTCCTTAGCATGCATCGATTGTCCATCGGCTATCAAGAGCAAACGTGCGAAATGTTGAGGTTTCGCTATGCGATATTGCTATCAATTGAGTCCGAACGCCTCTTAGCGCCTGCGAAGATGGGCGTAAAGGGCCGAAATCTTGTTAGGCAATATCAGGTGCGCATCCATTAAGAGTTTTGGTATGTGATACTGACCGTGGCCGTTTGCGACCTTAAGATGCCAAAGCGATTGCGAATGCCGAACAGAAGATCAGTTTTATCGAGCTCTAAGTTCCGGTTTAGAGGGTTCACCATTGACGCCGGACACGCGTTCCGTCCTGACTGAGCTTGAAAAAGGAGACGACGCCTTTGGACCGGCGTATAGGCATGCCGAAGAATCTCGCTTCGCGCAAGGTGCGAACGAACTCCACGCGCGACGGTCCGGTGCGGGGCCATATATCGAGCCGGTACTTGTAGCCATACGACATGGCTAGAATATTGAGGCGCCGCTCGGCTGCAAGCCGATCCAGTCTTGTCCAGGATTCTCCGTAAGTTCCCTCCGTTAGACCTAGGGCCATCTAAATACACTCATGCTTTGATCGATTAACACCAAGTTTCCAAAAAAACGGTTTTCCGGTAAGCACGGGATATTTTCGAGCGAAGGGAGCAACTTCGTTCGAGTCAAGAGCGGATACGCCGTCTTAACAGGCGAGCATCCGCGTTCCTCTCCCGAATTAATACTAGTTGCGAAGAGGGACCTCTACCTGCAATTGTAAACGGTCAGGCTCGCTTTCCTAGTATTTACGCTGCACAAACCTGCAATAAAGCTCTCCGATTCTGAAAAAGCTGTGTATTTAGGGGTCGAGCTCTTCGATTGAGTTGTCGTTTTGAACAGTAACGAACGGAAGATTTGAAGCAAAGTAGTGTACTTTTGCCGATGGTCCGCGTCCTTTTGTGTTGAGAGAGCAAGAAGAAGTGATTTCCCGGACGATAAGGAGACAGCTAATGAAGCGCTGCATTTTGCTGGGGCTACTTTCCGTGATGGCATTCGGTGCGATGCCGGCACAAGCAAGCGGAAGGCTGATCGTACGTGTACTTGGAGGCCAGCTAGTCGCGAAGGCAGACTGCCTGATCGCCGGTTGTACGGTTACAGAGACGCTGGACGGCGCGCTTGGGCAACTCTTCCTGGTGACTACGCCGGACTTCCTGAACCTGAATTCCGTTCTGAACTTACTTAGCGGTCTGACCGGTGTGGTCGGCGTGGAGGTTGACGACATCGCGCACGTGGCCGATTCCAGTACGGCTGCGCCCCCGGCTCTTTCCGACAACACCCCCTTGGCGTATTACGGCGCAACCGTCCCACAAGGGTATGTTGACCAGCCGGCGACCAGCCTGATCGAGCTCGCGGCAACCAGGACAGCTTTTCCCAGTGCTACGGGTACGGGTATCGTCGCGGTGATCGATACCGGCGTCGACCCGAATCATCCGGCACTGCAAGGTGTCTTGTTACCCGGCTACGATTTCACACGCAATCAGAATGGAGCCAATGAACTCCTGGATGTGACTCTTCCAAATCCTCCGACCACAAAAGGGTCGGGTCCGGAGTGGGTGAGTGGAAATGGCTCGGGCAACCTCTCGCAATCGACCGCCGCGGTGGTCGATCAATCGACTGCGGCGGTGGTGGACGGGAATCCGCAATACAGCGACTTTGGACATGGGACCATGGTGGCCGGAATTATTCACCTGGTAGCACCTACGGCGAAGATTCTGCCATTGAAGGCTTTCCACGCGGATGGCACCGGTTACAAATCGGACATCTTGCGGGCGATCTATATGGCTATCAGCGAACACGCCAAAGTTTTGAATATGAGTTTCAATCTGGCTTCCTATTCGCAAGAGGTTGCCAACGCGCTCGATCTAGCGACGCTCGACGGGACGATCTCAGTGGCAGCCGCAGGGAACAGCGGCGAGCAGACGCAGGTATACCCAGCAGCCCTTTGGAATGTGATGAGTATCGCTTCGACAAGTAATTCCGATCAGCTATCGTCGTTCTCAAACTATGGGCAGAATTTTGTCTGGATCGGAGCACCTGGAGAAGGAGTTGTGACCACTTATCCGTTTTCGACCTATGCAGCGGGCTGGGGCACATCTTTCAGTACGCCATTCGTCTCCGGCGTGGCTGCCCTGCTTGTGAATGTTAACGATCTCTGCGATCAATATGCAAGTGCGCAATCGACAGCGCACGCCAAACCAATCAACTCCTATCTAGATCACGGTCGGCTGGACGTTTTACAGGCGATTACGGCCTGGAAGAACGGGCAATAGCAATCGTGCGGGAGTGAGCAATGCCTGAACCGCTGCTCGAGGTATTGAATTTATCCGTGCGTGCTCGCTCCGCTCCAGCGATACCGGCGCTGGATAACGTCTCGTTTCAGATTCAGGCAGGAGAAACGTTTGGGATACTGGGCGAATCCGGCGCGGGGAAAACGACGCTGGCGAAAGTACTGATCCGCCTACTTCCCGCCGAGACGTGGAACATAGACGGATCCATCCGTTTCCAAGGACAGGAAATACTCCGGGCCAAAGAAAGACAGCTGCGGCACGTCCGGGGATCGCAGATGGCGCTCATTTCGCAAGAACCCGAGTTGGCCCTGAATCCGGTTCTGACGGTGGGGCGCCAGGTGGATGAAGTTTTACGGGCCCACTCGCACGAATCAAGACGGGATCGCCGGGAGGAAGTTCTTGAAATGCTGGGCGAGGTCGGGTTGGCCGACCCACGAATCTACTCCGTCTATCCACACGAATTAAGCGGGGGCCAGCGTCAACGAATTGTTATCGCGCAAGCGCTTATCGCTCGACCGTCCCTGCTGGTGGCGGATGAGCCCACCAGCGCCTTGGATACGATCGCGCAAGCGGATATCATCGGCTTGCTGAAAGTCTTGCAAGAGCGCCGTCAACTTTCGCTCATCTTCATCACACACAATCCAGCGCTTCTGAGCCGGCTGGCGGATAAGGTCCTTGTGATGCGCAACGGCCGCGCGGTGGAGGCGGGCAGCTTCGAACAAATTTACTGGAGACCGCAGGATCCTTATACTCAAGACCTGGCGAGATTCATTGGCTCGCTGTCTGGCGATTCCGGCCACATCCGGGCGATTTAGTAGCTAGCCCGAAAGCCGGCGAGCAAAGCTGGTGAACATCGCCTAACGGCAAATGTGTACCATAGTGGCTACTTTCAGATATGAAGGTTGAGCCGTCGCCGGTAGACTCGAGGCCATTCCCGCTGCTGGAAGTTCGCGGTCTGAATAAGTCGTTCCGAGGACGAAGATGGCCGGCGGGGAAAGCTGAAGTTAAAGCAGTCCAGAATATTCAGCTCACTCTCGGCGCCCGGACGACACTCGGGGTAGTTGGCAAATCCGGTTCTGGAAAAACGACCCTGGCCAGGTGTCTGGTTTTGCTGGAAATTCCAGACGCAGGCGAAATCCGATTCGAAGGCACGGATTTGTTGGCGTTGTCGCGCAGCCAACTGACAAGACGACGCGCGCAATTTCAGATTGTCTTTCAACACTCAGCGGCGGCGCTGAATCCACGGTTCTCGGCATTGCAGGCGGTTACAGAGCCGCTGCGCATCCAGGCACTCGGTAAAAGGGCAGGCACAAAAAGGAATGCACAGGAACAGGCCGCCGCGATGCTCGAACGAGTGGGCATAGCGGCTGAATCGATACATCGGTCGACCTTCGAATTCAGCGGCGGCCAGCGGCAGCGGATCGCGCTAGCGCGCGCCTTGATTCTCAAGCCGAAGCTGCTCATTTTGGATGAGGCGTTCTCTGGACTCGATCTTGCCACGCAAGCGCGGATGGCAAGAATGTTGTTGGACCTGCAAGGTTCTCTCTCGCTTGCCTATCTCTTCATAACGCACGATCTTGGGATGGCCGCCCGCATGGCCGCGAATATCGCGGTGATAGAGCACGGCAGAATTGTTGAAAGCGGAAGCGTTAGCGAGCTCTTTAATCATCCCCGCAGCATTGAGACCCGCCAACTGGTGGAGGCCATACCGACGATTCCTCCTTGCCCGACCGACTTTCGCTCTTAAGATGCGCTTCCTGCTCGGCCGCTTGCTGCACAGTCTACTTCTATTGATCGGCGCTTCGTTGCTTTCCTTCCTCATCGTTCAACTTGCACCCGGCAACTATTTCGAATCAGCGAGGCTCAATCCTGAGCTATCCGCCGCGACTTTGTCGGCGCTGCAATCGGAGCATGGCATGAATAAGACACTGGCGGTCCGGTATGCGAGATGGATTCGCTCCGTTGTCCAAGGACGCTGGGGATTTTCATTGGCCTATAACACTCTTGCCGCGCCTATCCTTTGGTCTAGATCTTTGAACACGCTGCTCCTTACCTCTACCGGAACCTTGCTGGCCTGGATCTTAGCCGTGCCGCTTGGCATGTGGGCAGCAGTGCGTCCGGGAAGCTGGATCGATTCGCTTACCAGTGGAGCAATGTCCTTACTGCTAGCTACCCCGGAGCTTGTGATTGCGCTTCTACTCCTGCTGTTCGCCGTCCGCACGGGCTATTTCCCGGCAGGAGGCATGTCGTCTCTGGAATCGCAACCAGCGGGTTCCGGCGCGATGATGCAGATCTGGGTGGAAGGCCGCGATTTAGCCGGACACCTGTTTCTACCGGGCCTTTGCCTAGCCGCCGGCTTACTGCCGGTGCTACTTTCCCATACGCGGGCCGCCGTGCGGGAGACGCTGCACTCTCCGTTTGTGATGGCTGCTCGCAGCTATGGCATTCCGTTTCACCGCATTCTGCTAAGGCAAGTACTTCCCGCCGCGGCAAATCCGATTATTTCTCTGTTCGGCCTTTCGTTGGGCATGCTGCTGAGTTCATCGCTGCTGATTGAGGTAATCTTCAGCTGGCCCGGTCTCGGACAATTGATGGTGCGCGCGCTTCTTGAACGTGATCCTGTGCTGATCGTAGATGTTACCGTTTTAGCCGCGGCTTTTTTGGTCGCTGGGAATTTCACGGCGGACATCTTGCTATATCTTTTCGATCCTCGTATTCGGAGGGAACATTAGTGAGAGCGCGCGTTACGACCGGGCTGGCAATCGTGTGGCTGGTTGTCTCGCACGGCATCGTTCTGTTCGCCGGCTTTTTTGCACCTTACGATTCCGAATCGCAAAACAGACTGCTTGCGTTCTGCCCGCCTACCCACATCCATTTGTTGGACCAGCAAGGCGTATTTCACTTGCGCCCGTTTATTTACCGTTCGACAGTAAGACCAGGAACCTTCAATCAATACGTTGAGAATCGGGACACTGTCATACCCGTACGCTTCTTTTGCGACGGACCAGCATACAAGATTCTCGGATTTATTCCATCGCAACGGCATCTCTTCGGCACGGATCCCCAGGCGCGGCTATTCTTATTCGGCAGCGACGCATTCGGGCGAGATGAGTTTTCCCGGCTACTCTATGGAGGCCGTATCTCTCTCTTCGCCGGGCTGCTCGCGACGGCCATTTCGCTTGGCATGGCCCTCCTGCTGGGCACGCTGGCCGGGTTCTACGGGCGCTGGACGGACAGCCTGATTATGCGTTTGGCTGAACTTTTCTTGACGGTACCATGGCTCTACCTGCTGCTAGCCGTGCGCGCTCTTCTTCCGTTACAAATTGCTCCGGACCGTATTTTTCTGCTGCTTATTACGGTGCTCGGCGTTGTCGGCTGGGCCAAGCCGGCGCGCCTGGTTCGCGGAGTGGTGCTGAGCGCGAAGGAACGGGACTATGTGGCGGCTGCCAGGGGATTTGGCGCATCCGATTTTTACCTTCTACGCGAACATATCTTGCCCTCCGCCTTAAGCGTGGCGCTCACTCAAGCAACGCTTTACATACCCCAATATGTGCTGGCCGAGGTGACGCTGTCCTTTTTCGGACTCGGGGTGAGCGAGCCGACGCCCAGTTGGGGCAATATGCTCACGGGGCTTCAGCAATACTTTGTGCTTGAATCCTGTTGGTGGATGTTTGCGCCGGCAGTCGCCCTTATGATTGTTTTTCTTGCCTATTATCAGCTACTTTCTTTTTACGAGCCGGGATTGCAAGAATTTCCCGGCAGTTCTGGGCGACTCTAATAAGCTTGAAGTTCTGCTGGTTTTCTTTGCCGGGGGCAAACAATGAGTTCGATTGCTAAAATCGTAAACCGCCGCAGCCGAAGATTTATCGGTCTTTTCTTCGTTGCCATAGCTTGCGCAAGTTCTATCCAGCGTAAATCGTTTGCCGGCGCAAGCCGATGCTCCGGAACCTCGACCGACTTTTTAGTAATGCAAGGAGAAGTCGGGCAGGGCGGCGGAAGACTGGTAATTTCGCAGCGTTCTGAGCCGAGAACGCTTAATCCACTGAGGGCAATCGACGAGAGTTCGAGAGAAATCATTGGGCTAATTACCGCAGACTTAATTCATATAAACCGCTACACGCAAAAAACCGAGCCGGCCCTCGCGGAGTCATGGGCAGTTTCGGCGGACGGACTTCGCTACACTTTACATCTCCGCTGCGGCCTGCGTTTCTCGGACGGCTTTCCGTTCACGGCGGATGATGTCGTATTTACATTTCAAAGTTATCTGGATAAGAGATTTCATTCGCCCCAACGAGATTTACTGGTCATTTCAGGCCATCCGATCTTAGTCAGCAAGGTGAACGACTACACGGTTCTCTTCACGCTAACAATGCCCTATGCGGCGGCGGACCGCTTATTCGACAGCATCGCAATTTTGCCGCGGCACTTGCTGCAAGATCAGTTTGATCGGGGAACGCTGACCGATGCGTGGCCAGCGAGTACGCGCCCCGATCAGATCGCCGGCATGGGCCCCTTTCGCTTGAAAGAGTATGTTCCCGGCGAACGCATGGTTCTTGAACGCAATCCTTATTACTGGAAGAAAGACCGGGCGGGTCAAAGACTACCGTATCTGCGGGAAATCGTTTCCTTGTTTGTACCCGATTCGGATGCGGAAGCCATGCGGTTCGAGGCTGGAGAGACAGACGTTATCAGCCGTCTGAACGCGGCCGATTATGCCGTCCTCGAGCGGGATCAAAGCCGTCGCCATTTTCATCTCCATGATCTGGGCCCTGGGCTCGAGTATGATTTCTTGTTCTTCAATCAGAACGACTTCAGCCAGCGCTCGGCGCTTTTCAGGCAAGAGCAAAGGTGGTTTGACCAAGTTGCCTTCCGGCAGGCGATCTCAAGCGCGATCGATCGCGCGGCCATAGTTCGGCTCGCTTATCGAGGGCGCGCTTATCCGCTAGCCGTGCAAGTGACGCCGGGCAATAAACTCTGGGTCGACAATGCCATACCCCGGCCTGTGCGCTCGCTGGCCACGGCGCGCCAGTTGCTCGGCCGGAGCGGATTCTCGTGGGCAAAAGATGGTTCGCTGGTGGACGCCCATGGATCTCGGGTTCGGTTCTCGATCACCGTGAACGCGGGTAAACCGGAACAGGTTGAGATGGGGACCATCATTCAACAAGACCTGAAAGATCTCGGCGTGGACCTCACGATCGGACAACTGGAGTTTCACACGTTTCTCGATCGGATCTTCAATACCTACAACTACGAAGCGGCTATCCTGGCGCTTGCGGACGGCGATGCGGATCCCAATTCCGAGATGAATGTTTTACGTTCCGGCGGCGGCGCTCACGTGTGGTGTTTGAAATCGGGCCATGTCGTTCCCGTTTGGCAGACCGAGATTGACAGCCTCATGCAGCAACAATTAGTTACTCCGGATTATCAAAAACGAAAGCGGTTATATGATCGCGTACAGCAGTTGATGTGGGAAAATGTGCCCGTGGTTTGCCTGATAAGTCCCGACATTCTTGTTGGTGCCAAAGATGGAATAGGCAATTTCCGTCCTGCGCTTCTTAGTAGCTATACGCTTTGGAATGCAGAACAGCTTTTCATTCGTCAACCGCGAGACATGGCCAGCAGCCAATGAATTCAGGCGCAAAACCTTCCCAGGCGCCGAAAGGTTCGAGACAGGATAAAGCGCTGGTGGAGGAATGCCTGCTCGGGAGCGAAGAGGCGTGGTCGGAACTCATCGATAAGTACAAGAACCTTATTTTTTCGATCCCAATTAAATACGGGCTTTCGTATGATGACGCAGCGGAGATTTTCCAGAGTGTTTCGTTTGCTCTGCTACGAGATCTGGCGGGACTGCGCGAGCCGCAAGCGCTTCCCGCGTGGCTCATCAAAATGACAGCGCGTAAATGCGTACGCCTCAAGCGTGAAAAACAGGTCTATTCGGAAACGAAAGCGGAAGAAGATCGTATGGTCGAGACCGGGGATCTACCGGACAAGCTGCTGCAAGACCTCGAACGTGAAAATATCCTACGCGAAACTCTTAGCGAAATGTCGCCGGAGTGCCGGCGTTTAATCGACCTGCTGTTCTTTGCGGATCCGCCGATGCGTTACGAAGAGGCGGCTCAAGCGTTGGGGCTAGCCAAGGGTTCTATGGGCGCAACCCGTATGCGTTGTCTTGAAAAGCTGCGGCATTTTCTCGAAAAACGAGGCTTTCGGTAGCAATTTATGGACGAGAAGACCGAGACGCTTTGTTTTGAGCTGGCCCGGCTACCGGATCAAGCAAGTCAAAAGGATCTGCTTAACCGTTTCCCCGAGTACATCGACATGCAGTTCGTAACGCAACTCGCGGAGGCCGTTCGGAGCGCGGTAAGAGTGGACGTGCAGCGAGCACTCGGCTTGGCGGAAGCGGCTCTGGCGATTGCGAGAGAGCTAAGAACGAACGAGGCGCTAGCTCTTGCCTTGCGAGCAAAAGCAAATGCCGAGTGGTTTATGGGAGAGTGCAAGTCCGCCGTCAAGCTGTTCGACGAGGCCGCCATGCTCTTCGAGCGGACGGGCAATCGGAGCGAGGTGGCCCGCACGCTCAGTAGTTCCATCCAATCTCTCGCCTTGCTAGGCGAATACGACAGTGCTTTCGGCGCGGCCGCCAAAGCACGGGAGATCTTTACCGCGCTTGGCGAAGACTGGCGCGTGGCGCGGCTCGATATTAACGTTGCCAACATTTATCACCGCCAAAACCGCTACGCCGAGGCTCTGGCCACCTACGAAGCAGCGTATACGCGCTTGCTTCCTCATCGCGATATGGAAGGCATCGGCGTCGCGCTCCACAACATGGCGGTCTGTCTTATCGCGCTGGACGATTTCGAAGGAGCATTAGATACTTATCGACGGCTACGAGAATTCTGCGAGCAGCACGAGATGCCACTTCTGGTATCGCAAGCAGACTACAACGTTGCTTACCTGTATTACCTGCGGGGCGACTATACGAAAGCGCTCGGACTTTTACGTTCCACTCGCGAGACCTGCCGTAAGAACGGCGACACCTACCACTTGGGATTGTGCGATCTCGACCAGTCTGAAATCTATCTGGAATTGAGCCTGGTTGATGAGGCCGCGGAGATGGCGCAAAACAGCCTTGACCACTTCCAGCAACTTGGCATGGGTTTTGAGTCGGCCCGATCCCTAACCAACCTGGCCATCGCGCGGAGCATACAGGGTGATTCGAAGAGCGCGCTAGAGTTTTTTGCGCAAGCTAAAAGCATTACGGAGAACGAGAACAACCAGGTTTGGCCGAACATTATCGACCTGTATCGCGCATTCATACTGCTCGATCAGGATGAGTTCCGGCAATCTTGCGATCTTTGCCAATCGGCGCTCGCGTTCTTTCGCTCGGTCGATATGCCGAGTAAGCACGTGCTTTGCCTGCTGCTGCTGACGCGTATTTCCTTGCGTACCGGCAAAACCGAAGAGGCGGCGGATTCCTGCCGGGAGGCGCTCGAGGTCTTGCGAAAGCTGGATGCGCCCATGCTCTTTTACCAGGCTCAGTTCCTGCTGGGCCAGATCTACGAAAAACTGGGACGTGCGAAGCCGGCCTACAGCGCTTACCAGCAAGCCAGATCAGCCATCGAAACGCTGCGCAGCAGTCTGCAGAGGCAAGAACTGAAGGTCGGCCTCATGCGCAATCGGCTGGAGGTTTATACACGTCTCGTTCAGCTCTGTTTGGATCGCGACTCCGGCGAAGCTTCCGCGGAAGAGGCACTCTCCTATATTGAAGCCGCTAAAGCCCGCACCTTGCAGGACCTCATTCTTAGTGGAACGCAAGGTGACCGAACCAGAAGCGGGGAAAGTCAAGTCGACAGGCGCTTGAGCGACCTGCGCAAGCAACTCAATTGGTTCTATCACCGCATCGAGCGCGAGCAGTTATCGCAAGACAAAGTCTCTCTAGAGGAAATTAAGTCTCTGAGAGGGCAGGCAAGAGTGTGCGAGCACCAGTTTCTAAACCTTTTGCTCGAGGCGCCTGAATCGGCCAGTGTTCGCGTAGCTCTTCAAAATTCGACCATTGCTTCCCTGGCCGAAATCCGGAGTTCTCTCGGCCCGGAAGCGGCGCTTCTCGAATATTTCGAGATAGGAGAGCGATGCTATGTCGCCGTCGTCACCCCTGCTACGTTGAAGATCGTCCGGCTTACTTCGTCGGCTGATTTGCTGCAGAGGTTGCGGATGCTTCAGTTTCAGTTCTCGAAATTCTGCTTAGGCGAGGAGTACATTAAGCGATTTCAGAGTGCCCTGTTTAAAGCTACCGAGGACCATCTGCGCGCGCTGTACGAAGATCTGGTGGCCCCACTGGCAGACTTGCTGGAGAACATGCGCGATTTGGTCATTGTTCCTTTCGGTCCGCTCCACTCACTGCCCTTTCACGCATTGTTCGATGGCCGGGAGTACCTGATCGATCGCTTCCGGATCTGCTACGCCCCAAGCGCCGGCATTTTCTGCCATATTCACCGGCAGCCCGAAAAGACTACCGGGAGGTCGCTGATTCTTGCGGTTGATGACGCCAGAACACCGTTCATAAAGGAAGAGGTGGACGCCGTCGCAGCTGTAGTAGCGGGTCCGACGGTTCTGTTTGGGGAGGCGGCAACCGAGGACTCGCTAAGAACGCAGGGGCCGACTAGCGACTTGGTCCATATCGCAAGCCACGGCTTCTTTCGGCAGGACAGTCCTATGTTCTCATCGATTAAGTTGGGTGACTCCTACTTGAATCTGTACGACCTCTACCACATGGATTTGCCCGTAAATCTGCTTACACTCAGCGGCTGCGTCACTGGTTTGAACGTTGTCGCGGAGGGCGATGAGTTGTTCGGCTTGACACGCGGCCTTTTGTATTCCGGCGCAAAATCTTTGCTCCTATCGCTCTGGGAAGTCGACGATCGGAGTACCGCCGATTTCATGAAGGAGTTTTATAGCCGCCTGGGAAAAGGCTTGCGGAAAGCCGATGCGTGTCGCGCGGCCATGTTACTTCTGCGTGAACGATTCCCGCATCCCTATTATTGGGCTCCGTTCAAATTGATCGGTAAGGCGTTCGGGTGACATTTCCATTTTGAAACAAATTCCTGTATTTTTTTAATTCGGTTTGCCCCTTATCGATTGAGGCTTGCTAAAGAGCGGCTCGCACAGGATGACATTCAGGAGAGCATATGGATCACTTTCCCGCCGGCGACTGGATTGATCTCGCCCGCGGCTTGGTCGAAGAGTCGAAAGCTGCGCCGATGCGGGCTCACCTCGACCGGGCTTGTAGAGATTGCGTACAGTCGTCGGAAACCTGGCAGCTCATTTCGGAATTATTTGCAAGGGAAGCGGCGTATCGGCCGCCCGATGGCGCCGTCAGGACAGTAAAAGCAGCGTACGTGCCAGAAACGCGCGTGAAGTGGTTGCCGGAGATCGCGCAGTTTGCCCAGCTCATTTTTGACAGTTTCCGGCAGTCGGCTACCGCGATGGTTCGCAGCGCCATGCAGGCCAGTCGTCAACTCGTTCATGAAGCCGCTCCCTTCACTATCGATGTCCGTATGGAAAGGGATGCGCGGCGGAATCGGGTCTATTTGGCCGGCCAAATTCTAAACTCGCAGAGTCCGGAGAAAGTGCCTGCGGCCGTGGATGTTGTACTTCTGAGCGGCGAACGTCTACTAAAGAGAACATTAGCTAACGCTTCGGGTGAATTCGACCTCGATTTCGATTCGGAAGCTAACTTGCAGCTATTCATCAATATTCGCGGCGAACGCGCCATTGGCATTGTTTTGCCCGATCCAGATAGCTAGTGATCGCGGCGGCGTTTAGTCCGCTTTATCTTCGTCAGCTCATCCACGAAAGGCTAGACAGCGAGGTCCAATCATGTCTTCGGCCGCTCTTCGTCTGGCGGAAGTAGTTTCCGCATTGTCCCAAGCCCTTGATTTGGGGTCGAACTCCAGCTCTTGGCATTCCGTGCGCAGCTGCATCCTCGGAATGAGGATTGCCCACGAACTCAAGTTGGCAGAGGATGTGCAAAACGATCTTTATTACGCGCTGCTTCTGAAAGACGCCGGCTTTAGTGCTGCTTCTTTCCGCCCCTCAAACGCCCTTGCGCCGGAACCGGAAAAGGCGCGTGCGGCGGCTCTTCGATGCGAGCGCGGCGGCGCTTTGGCGCGTATAATCGGCCTTTCAGAGCAAACCGCGGTTGGAATATCGCGACGGGATGAGCATTGGAGTGGGCTGGGCGAGACCGTTGGGCTGAGCGCTCCCACGATTCCGCTCCTCTCCCGTATCGTTTTGCTGGCTCAAACGCTCGACTGGTTCTTCACGCATTCTGGCCCGGAAACGGCGCTACAGGCAACCTTACGAAAAAGCGGTACATGGTTCGACCCGGAACTCGTGAGAGCGGCTCGCTCGCTTGCTGGCCGCGGCCAGCTCTGGCGAGATCTCACAGAGAGCGATTTGGCAAAAGGTGATTTGGCGCGCATTGCTCTGGCACTCGAACCAAGGCCAAGAACGATGGACGAGGGCCACGTCACGCTGGACGCGGTATGTCAAGCGTTTGCCATCATCGTCGACGCCAAGTCTCCATTTACCTACAACCATTCGAATGGCGTCGCCAATGCGGCGGTGGCCATGGCGGGACAGCTAGGTCTCGAGCGTTCGCGAATACTCTTTGTACGTCACGCGGCTCTTTTGCACGACCTTGGCAAAATGGCGATACCAAACTCAATTCTGCAAAAAGCCGGTAGCCTCGATCATGCCGAGTGGTTGGTGATGCGTTCGCACCCGGAACACACCTGGCGAATTCTTCGCTCGATCCGCGGCTTCGAGGAAATGAGCGAGGTAGCCGCCTCGCATCACGAGAGACTGGACGGCTGTGGTTACTTTCGCGGTCTATCGGATCAGCAGTTGTCGATAGAAGCTCGCATTGTGTCGGTAGCCGATATTTTCGATGCGCTTTCCGCCGAGCGACCGTACCGAGACGCCATGCCTCTTCATAAAGCTTTTGAAATCATCCGAAAAAACTCGCTCGAGGCTTTCGATCCCTTATGCATCGAAGCGCTCGAGCAGTCCGGCGTGGGTAGCGATCAGAGTTTCCGCGATGTGCAAGCTCTGCAAAAGCACTTAGCCGAGGTAACACCGGCGGCACCGCTGAGCAAGCAAACGGCTGTTAGTAAATAGCCAATGGTCTTCCGGTTTCCATAATCGACGAATATTCGCTTACCCCACCGGCAGAGACAACTGCTTACTTCGCTCCCGCAGATCTGCTTTCCAGCTACCGTGCAACGGCGCCCGTAACGCGCGCTCGAGCAGTGCGGGACTTTTCTCGTCGCCTCGATACAGCCGTATCACTTCGCCGACGGTAATCCCTTCGGGCGCGGTCGCTACGATTTCTATCGCATCACCGGCCGCCACATCGCCCTCCGCCACCACCGAGAAGTAAATCCCACAGCGGCCGCTCTGCCAGAAAAGCTTCACCATATCCGAACGACCAAACCGTATACTCAATTTGAAGCAGGGCATGCGCGGCTGGGTTACCTGCAATACTGCCGTGCCCACGCGAAGCCGATCGCCGATGCGCACCTCGTCCTCGATCAGTCCCTTCGTCGTCAAATTCTCGCCGAACATTCCACACGGCAGATCCATCCCTGGTAGTTGTTGACTCCAGTAGCGATAGTGCTCTGCCGGATAGGCATACACTGCCTTGTGCGGACCGCCATGTACCCGCAAATCGGATTGCCTGTCTCCCGCCAGGTTGTGGCGCATTACAGGTACTCTGCCTTCTACCGGCTCCTTGAAAATACTCGTCATCAGGATGCGATCGCGCAGCTCAACCTGCCTGGGCGTGCCTACATTCACGGAAACAACGCTTGCGCTAACGCTCGCTTCGAGAGAGCTCATCTCTCTATTCTGACCGTATTTAACGCCCGTAAGCCGCCGCGCCAGATAAGATTCAGAACGTCATCTCGAAAATGCCGCGCGATCCCTCGTTGAAGTCGCTATAGCGGATCCATTTCGGCTCGACTACAAAGTAAACAATTCCGGGCCACTTCAAATGGGCTCGGCCTTCCGGCCACTTGGCGAAGTAGGCTTCCTGGTAGTGTTTCAGTTCGCTCGCGCCGGGTGCACGGGCAATTCCCTCGTACTGCAACGTAATCTCGTCATCCCAGCCGATCACCAAAGCCGCTTGGGGGCTACGAAGCAGGTTCCGATATTTACGCGAGGTGTTCAACGTGTCGAAGACGACTTCGAGCTTTGCTGTGACTGCGATTCCAACCAGCGCGGATTGGGGGATATTGTCGGGAGAAAGACTCGACAGGACCGCGTATTTTTTTGAAGCAATGAATCGACGCAACTCTTCGTTGCTCATACGCCCCCTCGTCTATTCGGCAACAGTCACGGGCCGGCCTGTCCTGATCGATTCTTTCGCGAGATCGATCAACCGGATCACTTTCACGTTGATATCCATCGCCGTCAATCCCTCGATCGGCTTATCTTCTTTCAACCGCGAAACCATATACGCCACCGGTTCGCTGTCGTCGGGCGCGAGCGGCGTCAAGGGCAGTTCGCGCATCTCTTTGCCTACCTGCAGCCCTACCTGTTTCGCTTGCATATGGATGCTTCCGGGCTCTTTTCCATCCGGCCGCCCGCAAATGTCCAGATCCTGGAAAGCGCGCGGTAAATCCCAGCTCGCTTCAAAGATCCCCACCGCGTGCGGATAGTTCAGCACTAAAACGGCGTTGTCCTCCACCTTGGGAAACAGATCCGGCCGCAAGTGCTCCGCCGTTGCATAAAGCGTCTCGGGCATGCCCAGGTACCAGATGCTCCACAGCATGTTGTAGCACCCGAAATCCATCAGCGCGCCGCCACCGTTCTTGACCGGATCGGTCAGCCAGTCGACAAAAACTTTGTCTCGAGGATCTTTCGCGAAACCGAAGCCATGGCCCACAATGCCATGCAGGCGAAATATTGTGCCCGCTGCACCGTCATCAACGGCCTTTTTTGCGACGTAATTCGCCGGCCACCACGCCATCTGGTAATTCGTCATGATGCGAACGTGATACTGCTAGGCCAGCTTTCGAATGGCTTTCGCATCCGCATAGGTGCTGGCCAGCGGCTTTTCGAAAATGAGATTGATGTGCCGGGGCGCGCAGACTTTGGCGATCTCCAGATGCCGGTTATTCTCGACAAAGGCCCAGACAATATCGGGCTTCGTTTCGTCGAGCATCTTCGTGTAATCCGTATAGAAGAGGTTTTCCGGAATCGTCACCTTGGAGCGTGACTCCACCTCGTGCTTCACCATCGCGGCAAGCTGTGTATCGGGCTCCGAGATTCCCACCAGCTTTGCCGATTTGCCGCGAACCATATCCGGCAGATGGCCCAGCACGTGTGTGTGTACCAGCCCGATCACCGCTATCTTGTAGCTGCCTTTGTTCTGCGCCGGCAGCATGGCGCTCATCAGGCCAAGACAAAGCAAAAATCTGAAAGAATTCCGCATCAGCAACAAACTTTATCACTTCTGGCCCTCTTCCATTGATAAGATGATGGGCGCTTCGATGAAACTGATTTTCGCCGCGCTCTGCGCGGTCGCCTTCTTTTCTGTTTCCGCTCTCCGTGCTGAGCCGTTCGCGCTCAGGAGTGGTGATCGCGTGGTCTTCTACGGTGACAGCATCACCGATCAGCGCCTCTACACCGTCATCACGGAAACGTATATCGTTACTCGCTATCCGAGCCTCGATATCACATTCGTGCATTCCGGTTGGGGCGGAGATAAAGTGAGCGGCGGCGGAGGCGGCTCGATTGACGTAAGGCTCTCGCGCGATGTTCTTCCCTATAAGCCCACTGTGCTGACCATTATGCTTGGCATGAACGATGGTCTTTACCGCGCTGAAACCGAATCCACCGATCGCGCCTTTTTCGACGGCTACAAACATATTGTCGAGACCGTGAAATCGACGCTCCCCAGTATTCGCATCACCGCTATTCAGCCTTCGCCCTACGACGATGTGACACGGCCACCCAACTTCCCCGGCGGCTACAACCAGGTCCTGATCAGCTTCAGTAAGTGGATCGGCAACTACGCGGAGCAGGCCGGCTTGCATGTCGCGGACCTCAATACCCCTATGGTTGCCATGCTGCGTCGCGCCAACGAACTCGACCCCGTAGAAGCACAAACCATCGTCAAAGATCGTGTCCACCCCGGCTTCTCAGGTCATCTGATCATGGCCGAAGCGTTGCTCAAGTCTTGGAACGCTCGCCCGATCGTTTCGTCGGTGACCATCAATGCCGCCGCCGCCCCGAAACTGCAAGCCGCCGAACATGCCAGTATCACGGGCCTCTCCCGGCAAAATGGCGTATCGTGGACCGAAACCGAAGACGCGCTTCCTCTGCCGTTCGCTCAATGGGCCCAGAACTGGGGCGTTGGCCCGTTGCCTCTCGTATTGCGTAGTTCCGACGTTTCGCAAGCCCTCAATGATGAAGAGTTGAAGGTCACCGGCCTGAAGAACGGCGTTTATACGCTCAACATCGATGGCGCAAAAGCCGCCACTTTCAACAATGACGAATTGGCGCGCGGCGTCAATCTCGCCCTCTTCGATACGCCTATGACCAGGCAGGCCAAAGAGGTTTACGATCTCACGGTTTCACACTGCGACGTTCACAATAACCGCTGGCGTACAGTGCAGGTTCCGCTGGCGCCCTACAACCTCGCTGCTGCCCAGTCAGATATGCAAGCAGCCGACGCGCTCGAACAAGCGATCCTGCAGAAACGCCGCGAGGCCGCCAAACCCAAGCCTCACCGGTACAGTCTGGCGCCTGTCACCTAATGCTTTGAGCGCGGTTTTGTCGCCCCGGCCAGCAAGGCGTCGAATTCGCTGCGCGGCATTTTCAGTTTTTCCGGATGAGCGCCCACCCATTTATCAAAAGCAGCGTATTTCTTCGCATTCCACCCGCCTTCGAATTCCGCCCCGTTCTTTCCTTCCTGGTTCAATTCGAAATTGAAGGCATCCTGCAAGTTGGTGAATTCGGCTGAACTGACAGCTCCTTCCGCCAGAATCGCCGGAATAAAGATGACGCCGTCTGTCTTCGCGAGCACCAAGTCGCCTGGCAGCACAACCGCGCGGCCGATTCGTATTGGCGCGTTGATGGCAGTAAGTTCCATTTGCGCCCAGGCCGAAGGATCGTAGCCTTTGTAAAACCCATTGAAGTTTGGGATCTCTCGATTTTCTTCCTGATCTCGGATGCCTCCGTAGAAGACGAACCCGGTATGCGTGTGCGCCGCTATGCCGTTACCCAGATTCGATCCGATCAATGTGCCTTGAACGATCTTTCCAAAGCCATCGGCGACATACACATCTCCGATCTGCAGTTCATTGATTGGCCAACTGTTGTTACCGCTCACGCGTCCTTCTTCCTTCCCTTCGGCCGCTATTGCCTTGGCCATATCGGCTCGCGTCGGCATGTATTGCGCCGTCAGCGCGCGCCCCGCAAAAGGCTTCTCAATGTGGAGCGCTTGCCAGTTTCCTTCAAACTGATTCTTGTAGCCGTGTTCGCCCAGGTACTCCCAGACATCTTCGATCGATACATCGAGCGCGCGCTTTAACAAATCGTCGGGTACTTTCGGCCGCCCGTCAGGAAACCGGTCGCCCTGCCAATCCGACGTGTAAAACATCATCTGTGCCCTCGTCATTTTGACTTGGGCAAAGCCCGGGACCGCTGTTATCGCGAGACCGGCTATCAAAGCCGCTAGCATTGTGCTTCTCATTCCCGATGAGTGTATCAACGTTCGTGGAGCAGATTTTCCGGCGCATCGCCAAAGAAAAACTCGCGGCTGCGATTCCTATAAAGTGAAAAGGTGACCGCCGCGGAGGCTTACGACTTGACGACCCAGGGAGGCGCCGCTGATTTCGCTCAGCTGATCGAAGCCTGTGAAGCGTTCGGCCCTTATTGCCTGATCGGCGGCTTAGCTGTGAACTGTTACGTCGAGCCGGTGTACACTCTCGACGCGGATCTCGTAGTGATTGCCGCCAGTCTTCCCGAACTGACCGCGTACCTGAGGGAGAGAGGATTCAAGACCGAACACCATCCTCATTCAATGAACGCCCAGCCACCGGCAAGCGAACTCCGCATTCAGTTCACCACAGACGAAAGATATCAACCCTTCGTCTCCCGGGCTGCCGAAGCCTATGTTCTGGGACTTCGCGTCAAAGTCGCTTGCGTCGAAGACGTCGCGCAAGGCAAGCTGTGGGCCTATGGCGACTCTCAAAGGCGCTTGAGTAAGCGCAAAAAGGACGAACTTGATCTCATCCGCCTCGCTGAAGCTTACCCGGTGTTGAAATCGTCGTACCCCCGCGAGCTAACCGAACAAATCGAGCGCGGATAACGACCTGCCTTCATAAGACCATCACCCGCACCAACTCTTCCGGGGCGCTACAAACCTTGAGCGTATTGCGCAGTGGGCTCCCGAACTGCGGAAACGAAACCTCCATCACATCGCCGGACTTAAGCTTCACGCCGTCTCCAAAACTGAACGCATCCGCCCCGAAAAAATGGATATGCACGTCTCCCGGTCGCCGATGCGCGGCGTACTTGAAATGATGATGCTCCAGGTTTGCCAGCGAATGCGACATGTTTTTCTCGCCCGTCCAGATCTGTTTTTCCCAAAGCAGCGCGTTCTTCCTATGAATGCAGATCATCCCGGGCACGTCGTCGAAATCCACTTCCCCCACCGTCAGTTCCGGCCCGATCGCGCAGTTCCGCAGTTTCGACGGAGCCAGATACAAATAATTCTTTTTCTCCATCACGTGGTCGGAAAACTCGTTAGCGGGCGTTAGGCCCACTCGGAGCGACCGCCGTCAGGCCCGATCACATATATGCTGGCGATCTCCGGTTCCTCGCCTCCATCGTTTCCATATGCGGGAATTTCCAACTCTTCGTCATGCGCACGGAGAATCGAACCATCGCCTTTGAAAAACCATTCCGGTTGCACCCAATCTCGCCCGCTCGCGGCGACCCACCCTCCAGCCCCATTTCATACATGCGACTACTGTCGGTGATTTCGCTCGGCTGCCGCGCGTGCATTGCTGCCCGGTTTTGCGCGCTTGCTTTATGCGTTAACCCGGTGCCGCTCACCATGAGGCGCGCCGCATCGTACGGATGATCGAATGAGGGCAGCAGACGCCACTCGGAAGCTCCTTGGTGGATCGGCGCGTATTGCAGTGTCTCGTCGCCCATTGCGTCTTCCACTGTCACGCTGAGCTTCTGGCCTTTCGCCGCGGCTTTGAGTGCCAGTGAATAGATGTCGCTCCCCTGGCGCGCATCGCACAGTCGCAGTTCGCCGCCGTTCACCCATCCCACCCGCCTCTCGCGCCGGCGGACGAGCTGTACCAATCTCAACGCGTTCCTCCCTGTTTTTCTCGGGTTGCCCGCATGGCCAGGCCGGGCTGTTATATAAATAGCAGCTTAGCCTTGCTGCTTGAGCTATTATGCGGTTTACTTTTCTCCTCGTCTTCTGCGGCGCCCTTCCCCTCTTTTCTCAATCCGCGGTCACCATTCGCGTAAGTGGGGCAGGGAAGCATGCTGCTCTCGATCCTGTCTGGCGCTATTTCGGGTACGACGAGCCCAATTACACGTATTCGGCGAACGGCGCCAAACTCATCCGTGAACTCGCCGCGCTCAGCTACCAGCCTGTGCATATCCGAACGCACTTCCTGTTAGCCAGTGGTGATGGTGCCGGTGCTCTTAAGTGGGGCTCGACGAATGCGTACACGGAAGACGCCGCGGGCCACCCGGTCTATAAGTGGACCATCGTCGATCACATCCTAACCACCTATGTCGACTCCGGGGCAACTCCCTTTGTCGAAATCGGCTTCATGCCGGAAGCGCTTTCGACGCATCCTGAACCCTATCGGCCTGTTTGGAAGCCTCACGGCAAATCGCAAGACTACAACCTTGGCTGGACCTATCCGCCCAAGGACTATCGGAAATGGGGAGAGCTGATTTACCAGTGGGTCACTCTCTGCGTGGTTAAGTATGGAAAATCCGCCGTCGAAACCTGGAACTGGGAAGTGTGGAATGAGCCGAACATAGGCTATTGGCATGGCACGCCGGAAGAGTATGACAAGCTGTATGACTACACTGCGGCTGCCGTAAAGCGCGCGTTACCCGGCGCACATGTGGGGGGCCCCGCCTCGACCGGACCGGCCAGCGCACAGGCCGCGGCCTTCCTTAGGCAATTCCTGGCGCATTGTTCATCAGGCGCGAATGACGCCACCGGCAAGCAGGGCGCGCCGCTCGATTTCATCAGCTATCACGCCAAAGGCCGTCCCGAGATCGTCGCGGGACATGTCCGCATGGGAGTCGCGCAGGAGCTCAAAGACGCTTCTCAGGGCTTTGAAATCGTGCGTTCTTTCCCCAAGTTTGCCAATCTTCCCATCATCCTCAGTGAAGCTGATCCCGAGGGCTGCGCTGCCTGCTCGGCGCGCGTCTATCCGCCCAACGCGTATCGCAACACTACTCTCTATGCCTCATATGAAGCGGTTGCTCTCAAGTCGATCGTCGAACTTGCCGCCGCCGCGCATGCCCATCTGCAAGGTATCCTCACCTGGGCATTCGAATTTGAAAACCAGCCTTATTTCGACGGTTTCCGCACGCTCGCCACCAATGGCATCGATAAGCCCGTGCTGAACTTCTTTCGCATGGCCGGCCTTTTGCCCGGCGAAGTCCTCGATGTATCGAGCAGTGCCGCTCTTCCAGCTAGCGCTATTCTCCGATTCGGCGTGCGGCAGCAGCCCGATATCGATGCCCTGGCCGTTCGTTTTGAGCAGACTATTAGTGTTTTGGTCTGGAACTATCAGGACGATGACGTCATTGGAATGCCGGCCGCCATTGACTTGCAGATCGCGGGAATTCCATCAGGCGTGAAGCGTGTCTTGCTCCAGGACTATCGTCTCGATACCGATCACAGCAATTCCTACACAGTTTGGAAGGCGATCGGTTCACCCCAGCATCCTTCGCCCGCACAATACCGTCAGCTCGAAAGCGCCGGTCAGCTCCAATTACTATCTTCTCCGCGCTGGCTTAACCTTTCCGGCGGATCGGCCGAGCTTAAGTTTTCGCTTCCGCTTCAAGGCCTGTCTCTCGTCCAGCTGAGCTGGTGATTGCCTAAGTCCCCAAATACGGCCAGGTCAAAATTGTGGCTCCCCACGATAGCCCGACCCCAAAACCGACCAGCATCACCCGTGCCCCGGTTCTCAGTCGTCCTTCGCGAAAAGCATTCTGCAGCGCGATCGGAATCGTCGAAGATACCGTGTTTCCACACGACGCCAGCGAGAGATAGAACTTCTCCTCCGGAATTTGTAATTTTTTTCGTAGGTGATCGAGCATGTATTTATTGGCCTGATGAAACACAAACAGGTCTATATCTTTTATCTGTAGCTCCGTTTTATCGAGAAGATTGCGCACGCAATCCGGGACAACCTGCAAGCTGAAATGGAAAATCTCGGGCCCGTTCATCCAAAGCGCGCCGCCTTTCCCCGTATCGTCTCCACAAGACTCGCGCATGCCGCCTTTCTTAACGATCAGATGCTCTCCGCCGCTGCCGTCAGTGCCGTAAACGTACGCCGAAGCTGCAGTTGCTCCGTCATCCGGGGCGCCCTCCAAAATCGTAGCCGCTGCTCCATCGCCGAAGATTGTAATCGAGCTCCGATCCCGCGGATCTAAATACTTGCTATATGTCTCGGCAGTCAGCAGGAGGACTTTATTCGCTTGCCCGCTGCTGATCAGGCCTTGCGCTAACCCCAGCCCGTAGATATAGCCCGAACATCCTAAGTTGAAATCCAGCGCGCCGGCGTGTTTAGGTATTCCGAGTCGTTGCTGCAACAAGCAAGCTGTGGTCGGTAGAAAATAGTCGGGACTCTGCGTACAAAGCAATAAGTAATCAATGTCCTCCGGTCGCCCGATCCCTCTCGCGAATAGGTTTTGTGCCGCGCGCCAGGCTAGGTCTGAAGCGCATTCCTCGCGTGCCGCAATATGACGCTCGAGAATCCCTGTCTTCTCTGCAATCCTCTCCATCGACCAGTCCGGGAACTCTTCGGCTAATTCCGCATTTGTAACTGACTTTGCTGGTAAATAGCTATCGATTCCCAGTATCGACGTTTTCATTGTTTTGACACGCCACTTTTAAAAGTCAACTCCGCCAGGTCATCGACCGTCTTACACGTTGCTATGTCACCCGGTTGAACATCGCTCTTATAGTCGTTGTCGGCTAGAACAATGAACTCGAGTATCGTGAGTGAGTCCCAGTTCTTGAATGTTGAAAGTTCTTGATTCCCCTGCACTGAGCCATGGGCCATGTTGAGGAGCCCCTCCATCTTTCGATAAAAGGTGTCCTTGATGAGCATTGTGTCTTGTTGCATAATGGCGCTTTTCAGTTTACGGGATCAGGATAGGTCGATGAACCAGCGTCAGAGTTTTCGGCGGAATAGAACGTCTAGTACTGGCAAAGATGTACAAAATCGTAGACCATCGTATCGTGCCTATGACTAGCGCCTAGAAACGCTAACTTACTAACGTGGTTTGCTCCATGAGAACCTTCCACCAAACTGTCCCTGCCGACGGCAAGCCTCGCTTGATTACAGTAGTAGATACCGAGGAAGAATTTGACTGGTCAGCGCCCTATTCCCGGCAAGCTGCTTCCGTAGAGCACATGCGCTCCATCGATCGGTTGCAAGATATTGCCGATCAGCATAATGTCTCACCGGTCTACGTGGTCGACTACCCCATTGCGTCGCAGCCGCAAGCGTCGCAGCCTTTGCTCGAATTCGTAAACCAGGGCCGCGCTTCCATCGGAGCACACCTTCATCCTTGGGTAAATCCACCCTTCGAAGAAGAACTCTCGGCGCGCAACTCTTACCACGGGAACCTCGACCGCAATCTCGAGTGTCGTAAGCTAGCCGCCTTGACTGAGCGCATCCGGCAGACTTTCGGCTTCAGTCCTATTGTTTATAAAGCTGGCCGATACGGCGTCGGACCGAATACTTACGGCATCTTGTCCGATCTGGGGTACAAAATCGATTTGAGTCCGGCGCCGCCGCTGGACTTTTCCGGCGATGGAGGCCCTGACTTTTCTCACCTGGACTGCCAGCCTTTTGAGGATCCAGAATCCGGTTTGTTTGTTGCCCCGGGCAGCGGTGCATTTTGCGGCTGGTGGCCGGGTAATCGCGAGGCGGCTCACCGCTGGGCCACTGACGGCTGGCGTGCAAAGCTCCATGCCAATGCATTACTGAATCGCTCACGAGCCGTGCAGCGCCTCTGGTTGACTCCTGAAACGTTTGACTTACCAGGATTGATGACACTTACTAAGTGCCTCCTGAACAGTGGCCATCGACTCTTTGTTTTAAGCCTGCACAGCCCCACCGTCATGCCCGGCGGCACTCCGTTCTCCAGCACGGAACAGGACGTAAAGACTGTACTGAGCCGCCTTAGCGGATACTTTCAATTCTTCTTCAAAGACTTGGCAGGAGAGCCTTGGACCCCTGAAGCTGCGCTCGGCCTTTGGTCGCCGAGCGCGTTTTCTCAGGAGGAAATAAAAATCGCCCAAACCACTTACGTCAGATAAGGCGCATCGGGCATATCCAGAAAGCCTGCGTCGTCCACTAACATTCCAAGCTGTGGCACGGCCTCTCGCGTCATCTCGCCTTCCGTATCCAGAACCACCAGTGGCCGCCGGTCTCGCAATCGAAAACCGTTCGCTTGCAGTGCGTTTTCCAAAAGCGGTACGGATGCCATCGCCGCCGCCTCGGCCACATTTCCGTCTTCGCTGACAGTTTTGACCAGCAGCGCAATCACAGCATTCCAGTCCTTCGGATCGTTTGATGTAATCCTTACTTCCGTAAGGCGGCCCTGCCCGCGCACCACGCTAATGACCGCGTATCCCCGGGGAACGCTCCCCTTGCGTAAGACGTAGCAGCGAATCGGCACCGACGGGCACCGCTCCAGAAAAGCTAAAAACTCTCTATCGTTTATCGAGCCTGTCTGTTCGTGAACTGCGGCTAGTGTGCGTTCGTCCGGCAGTTCGACCGCCGCGGTCCACTCTCCGGCCGCTGCCAGCCGCGAGCGACTCCAGGCCAGGTTGCGGGCCACACGCATAGGCTCCTTCCAATTTCTTAACGGGCGTGTCCTCGATTGCCGCAAGGGACGAAGCACGCGCGCGTAAACCGGCAGTCCCGCCCAAGGTTTGAAGCCTACTCGAACCAACACCTGTCGGGTAATCTCGGCTCCCCCGATGGCCAGAACATAAGGCGCAAGCGCCATGAGTTTCTTCAAGAGCACCAGCCCGATACCACGATGCTCCTCGCTCGCCGCCCAATCCGAAAAACCGATTCCCTGCCGCACACCCGACTGCAAGCGAATCCGCAAAGGCCAGATCGCCGCATGCGCCAGCAGCCTTCCTTTCTCCGCCATCACATAACTCCGCGAGCCCTTCCAGGCTGGCCCCGCTTCGTAGTATTTCCATCTCAGGTGGGAAGGATTCAGAAAGGGCGCGTCACCCGATACATGAAACGCCTCCTGCATCAACGCTCTTAACGCATCGATTTGCTCTTCACTGGTCGTTGCGAATTCTGCCGCCACGTTTCAGTATAAGCAGCCAAGCTGTTGCTCCGAAAAAGAATCAGTCACGGCTTCTTGCGCTTCGGAGCCTCCGCGTGCGGCCATACGGGACTGGTCATCTCGATGCTCCAAACAGGCGCGCCCAGGAAAAGCGGTCCTTCTGATTTGACGAATGCCGGCGCTTCCCCGCCGACCACCCAGACGTCCGTATCGGCTGGCTGCTTGCCCACCAGCGGCGCGATCATCCCAGCTATCCCCCCAAGTTCGACTCTCACGTTGAAGCGTGTCGCTTTATGCGGAACGCCCGCCACTCGAAATGTATCCTCGCCTGCGGGCTTTATAGATAACTTGACCAACCGCGGCTTTGGCGTTGCCGCCACGTAGGATAAAGTCGTCTCTTTGACGTCGGGCGAAACATTTTTGATTACGTCGAGGATGATACCGTTAGCTAAGTCGGGCGGCAGGTCGAGGTGGTCGGTTTCGACTTTCTCGCGATCTTTGTCCTTATATCGCACCGTGACCTGGCCCGTGATGGCGTTGATTAAGACATCCGTCGGCTTCGGGAAAATTGGCCCCTTTTGAATGTGGTGGTCGCGAATGAGCCGAAAATCCCCATGTTGAGAAAAAATTGCAGTTTCGTCATCTATCGATCCGTCTCTAAACCGGAACACCAGATGCGAGACCGCATGACTCCCATGGACGACCTGAGTGAGATCCCCTGAGGCCAGAATCTTACCTTCCAAGGTGCGCAATGCAAGAAAGCCGTGCACCGATCCTTCCGTGTAGCGTACCGCAATCGGCTCGCTTCGCAAGGCGCCGGACAAAAGCAGCATTGGCAGCGACAGGCTCGCGAGCCGCCTTGTTTGAAACATATGTTTTGCTAAGCGCACACAGCATAGATGCGGTTTGAGACCTTTTTGGCGGAGCAAAACAGATGGTTGCCACACGCCTACTCCTGACGCAGCGCGCGCATTGGATCGATGTGGGAAGCCCGGCGCGCCGGCAGATAGGTCGCGAGCAGCGCGACTAACAGGAGCAACCCAGCCGCGCTTGCGAAAGTAACCGGGTCGCTTGGTTCGACAGTGTAGAGCATCCCGGAGATCAGCTGCGTCGACCAGATGGCGCCTAGCGCTCCAACTACTATCCCAGCCATCGCCAGTGCCGCGCCGTTCCCAAGCAACAGGCTCGCGATGTCACTGGATTTAGCGCCCACCGCCATTCTGATGCCAATTTCGTGAGTGCGCGCGGCCACTGAGTAGTGCATGACCGCAAAGACGCCCAGCGCCGCGAGTAACAGCGCCAAGCCGGAAAACATGCTGATTAGCCATGTCTGAAACCGTCGCGTCATCTCTTGCTGACTGAGCAGCTCAACCATAGGCGCAATGGACGACACAAGAGCGTTCGGATTCACTTTATGAATCAGCGTGCGCAACGCATTGGCCAGATCGGCCGGATCGCCTTGCGTACGGACCACCAGCTCACCGATCTGCTCGCTCGTGCGCTGGGCCTGGACTTCGTAGATCTGCGAAAACGACTTTTTTTCGAGGCCGCCGATTCGAGTATCGCCCACCTCGCCCACAACCGTCAGCCAATCGTCGTGTTGCCCGCGCGGGTCGAAACCCTTTAGCCGTTTTCCGATCGGGTCTTCACCCGGCCAATAGCGTCGCGCGAGCGTCTTGTTCACGATTACAACAAGAGCCGATTTCAGTCCGTCATGCTCGTTGAAGAAACGGCCGCGCAGTAGCGGAATTCCCATCGCCCGAAAATAGTCGCCAGCAATCTGCGTCCACACCAGCGGCGTCCACGCCGCTTTCGGCTCCAGCTCGTGACCCTCTACCAGGCGCAGCGCATGATTGCGCCTTTCATCGAGATAGAACAAATCGCCCGCTCCGCCCACTGCCCGCACACCCGGTAGGAGACCGATACGTTGCATGACTTCGCGGTAGAAGGCGGGTGTTTGCGCTGCTGGAGTGCCTTCAGGCAGGCCGATCCGGACGGTCAGCTCGCTCTCTGCTCGAAAACCTGGGTTCACGTCGAGCACCGCAATGAAACTACGCAGCAGCAGTCCAGCCCCGGTCAGCAGGACCATGGCCAACGCGAACTCGCCAGCCACCAGCACGCTCTTCAAACGCCGGCTCCCACGTGTCTCCGTCACACTACGGCCAGCCGCGCCCAGGCATTCATTCAGATTATTGTGCGAGATTCGCCAGCCCGGCACCAAGCCGAGAAGCACCCCTAGAACCGCGCTCAGAACTAGAGCAAACAGCAGGACCCGGCCGTTCAACGTAACGCCACTCAAAAGCGGCGTGCTTGCAGGCGCAAACGTTTTTAGTAGCGGAACGAAGCCAGCCGCGGCAGTTGCCCCTAGAGCGCCCGCGATCAATGAGAATGTCAGCGCTTCCGTGAGCAGTTGGCGGATAAGCCTTGTTTTTCGGGCCCCGAGCGTGCTGCGGATAGCGATCTCACGCTGTCGACGCGCCCCTCGTGCCAGCAACAGGTTCCCGACATTCGCGCAGGCGATCAACAACAAAAAAGCCACCGCGCAGAAGAGAACCAACATAGGCCTGCGCACATCGCCGGTAAAATGCTCCCGCAATGGAACAACCCGCACAGCATTGGAATGGAACTCCGGTAAGGCGGCTCTCAGTCCGCCCCAGATGGAATTGACGTCGGCCTGCGCCCGCGCTATCGGCAAGCCTGGTTTTAGCCTTCCGAAGATGTCCCAGAAAAGTTGCTCATGCGGGCTGACATGTTCCGGATCGTTCCAGTCCGGGTGCGACAGTACCGGTGCCCACAGCTGGGTATCGAGGAAGGGAACTTCGAAATCAGCGGGCATCACGCCAATCACGCGCCAGCGCGCGTGACCGATTTCTAAATCTTTTCCAAGCACGTTCGACGACGATCCAAACCTCTGGGCCCAGAGCGGTTTACTGATTACGACTACTCGCTCAGCGCGCGCATTTTCCGCCGCCGTGAACGTGCGGCCGATCAGTGGAGCGCGCCCGAACAAAGCGAAAAAATTGGGAGACACGAATGCCCCTTGTACCGCTACTGGTTCCGTTCCACCGCTCAACGTAACACGCGACCAACCGGTCCGGTACGTTACCGCGAGGTCCGAAAATGAGCGGGTTTTGGCTCGAAGCTGCTGAAAGTCGTTGTACGAAAGGGAGCCGTTCGATTCGAACGGCGGCTTCACGGCATAACTTGTCAGCGTAACCAGACGCGCTGGTTGCCTATAAGGCAATGGCCGAAGCAGGACGCCATCCACCAGACTGAAAATCGAAACGCTAGCCCCGATACCGAGCGCCAGAATGGCAACTACCAATGCGAAAAAAGCGGCCGAGTGATGCAAGTTTCTCAGACAATAACGCAAGTCGGCTAATAATGCGTCCACGTGAGTCCGCGAGCAATCGAGCTTCCAAGTTATATCCCGAAAAACTGAACAAAGCGTGACGGCGCAGCGCCGTCACCGGGATTGGCCCGTCCGAAAATGAACAGCGCCCCCAGCCACGTGATCCCAGCCCAGAAGCCAACTTCAATCCAAAACAAATGGCTCGGCGTGTAACTGAATACGATTTTTGTTCTGCCGGGCGGTAAGTCGATCGATTGAAAGATCTCGCCGGCTCGCTTCACCGGTGTTTTTGAATCGTTTATCGTGGCGCGCCATCCTGGATAAAACAGCTCTCTTCGTAATAGAATGGCGTTGCCCGCGCATTGCGTCTCGATGCGCAACCTCGATTCGTTCAGCACCGTGCACTCGCCGCCCTTCACCTGATAGTAAGTAGAAAAGTGTGGCAGCTCTAAGATCGCCAGCAAGCCGTCCCGGTAAACGCACTTGAGTTCCGGAATCTGAAGCTTCGATTCGTTTTCTGCCGGCGAACTCTCACAGCCATGCGTCCAGGCCGGCGCAACCACGTACTTGACGGCCGCCTCGCCGAACTTTGCCAGGTGCTCTTTCAGTTGCAGAATTCGCTCCTCGCCAGGCGCCGGTTGGTTGCCTACGAAAATCGGCGCGTTCAAGCCGCTATCGAGATTCGCTTGCACCCAATTTACCCAGTCCGCTGAAATCGGAATGGCATTGTGGTTGATCGACGCGATCTGAAAAAAGGCCCCATAGTTCGGACTGATCGAACCTAGCGTATAGAATCTCTGCAGCCCCAAGCCGTTCCTCAGGAATCGGATGGCCGCCGTGTCGATGACCGGATTGCGAACGCCGGAGAGGGTCGGCACGCTACATGCCACCAAAGCATAGCTCGCGACAACGAACCCTGCGGCTAGCGCTGCGTGGAAAGATTTGGCGCGGCTTAGCAAATAACCGAGAACGAGCACCACCAGGACAGCCGATAGCAGGCTGAAACGGAGCCAGTCGCGATATTGCAACGTGTTCCGTAGCAGTGCCTCGATCAGGCCACGGCTGGTGAGAAGTGCACACCCGCATAAAGCCAAAAAGACCAATGAGCACGCCAGCATCTTGCGCGCCCGCCGGTTTTGCGCGCGGCGCCAGTCGTCAAGCGCGAATGCCGCCAGAATGACCGCCGCAAACTCCCACGACGGCGCGCTGTACCGCGGTATGATCGCCAGCCGAAGCCCGGGCACAAAATTGAGCAGCATCCCTACCCAACGGACGCCGATGCAGCGCGCGAGAAATACCGTAATCCAGGCCGTCAGCAAGCTACGCGCTCCAAGCCGCGTTCGTCCGAAAACACCTGTTACAGCCAGGAAAGCGCCGGCGCAGCCGAGATAGCCGCCGATCCCGCCCCAGATTTGGCCCACCGTCCCGGACGGGTCGAACTTGCTGAACTCGCCTATCGGACCGAAAACGTATGGCAGTAGGAAGGTCGCGAGCGCAGCGGGTGGCGAGCCGTCCAGACTGGAAACGTGCTTGATGGCGGAAAGCGACTGGTACTCGACAAACGGAACCAGCACCGGGGTCGCGAGCAGTAATCCGCCAAAGCCCGCTGCGGCCACGCGGAAAAAAAATTTCGCTCTGTGCGCTTTGGGCAGCTCGGGCGACCGCACTCCTATCCACGCCAGCGCCAATACTCCGTCCAGAAAAGCTGTTTCGGGAAATCCTGCCAACAGTGACCATCCGATGGAAAGCGAGATCAAGATCATGCCCCAGCAGCCGCCCGCTCTTCGCTCGGCTTTGCGGGCCAGTTCGATCCCTAGCATCAGCAGCGGCAGGAACGCGATCGGCATAATCGGCGCATCCGACATCCAGGCAAATGTGCCGCAGAGTTCAAAGAGAATCCCGCCGCATAGCGCTGCCAGACTGCCGAGATCGAGAGCCCGCAGAAGAAAATACGTGCTCAATCCCGCAAAAACTTCGAGCACGAGTTTCAGATACAAGACCCCGTTCGGAAAGTGCAGCAGCAAAACAAAGGGAAGAAAAAGCGAGCTCGGCTGCATCTCCGCCGCCAACGGCAGGCCGACCCCCGTGTATGGATTCCACCAGGGGACCGTTCCATGCAGCCAATCGGAAGCGGAAAGCCCGCCCAGAGCTTGCGTCGTAAACCCAACGTTGGGGTCCAGCCAGATGTGGCCCGGAAGTAGACTTGGCTGGCTCTTGACGGTGATCCCGCCCATATAGACCAGCGGGTCCTGTGAAAGCGAATTCCAAAACGCGGGCGCGAGTCCAGCCCAAGGCAAGAGGCAAAGCATCGCGACCGATAGCTTCAGCCCGTTCGCCCTCATCAATCTGGGAATAGCTTCGAATTGACGAATCCCTAGGTCCACGCCAGTCACCAGCAGAAACAAAACAGGCAAAAGGCAAAGATAAAGCAGGACGTTCGCGCCAAATAACTCGCGGTCGAGGCGCAGCGGCTTCCGAAGATGAAAGCTCAACTGCGGATCGGTGGCATTCGGCAGCGTGGCATAGACCATCGCGCCACCCGTGTCCTTCTGCTGGCGCCCGATCTGTTCGTTCGGCTTCAACTGCTCCGCGTTGAGTCGCAACAGGAGGCGTCCGTAGCCGCGAATCGCCATGTTCCGTATGGCGAACGTTCCATCACGGGTAAGCGGATCGAATCGAAAGCCGTAGAGCCGGCGCGCCGAAAAAGGGAAACTCAAGCCTTCGAACTGCGCGAGGCCTCTACCCTCCACGCGTAAGCGAGCGGAGTCGTCTTCATTGATGTCGTGGCCTACGTCGAAATATAATTGCGCTTCCGAGGCTTCCGTCGAGGCCATTTGCAGGCTGACTTCAAAGCGCGGACTTCTTCCAAAAATGTAACCGCCGGCGACCAGGCCGCCCGCTAGGAAGACAACGACAGCCGCTCTCGAGATCCTCATCCAATCGGTTTTTCCATTCTAGGTGTTGCCAGGAACGGAAGGACCCTATCTGCGCTGTCGTGCAGGTCGATTGGCGGTCTTCTTGTTTTAAAACTTCCGGTATGCGGGAACCGGGCGAATCAGTTCTCCGGCAGTCGTCCGGCGAGGTAAATGCGCTGCGGATCCGTGCGCTGTCCGGACGTCTGGTTCCGTACGACGTGAACTGCGATCGGCTGGCCGGCCTTGATGCTTGCCTGAAGTTTCATGACGTCGCCGGGCGAACTGACCGGTTGGCGATTGATCGAGAGGATGGCATCTCCCTCCGCCATCCCGATGTCGTCCGCGAAAGATCCTGGATCCACTGAAACTACTTTCACGCCGCTCCGGTCGTCAATCTGCAAATCTTTGCGCTCCTTCTCGGTCAAGCGCATGATTGTGATCCCAAACTTGGCCGGCCCAGCCATCTTCGCGGCTGGCGGAGCCGCCGGCGCGGTATTTTCCGCCAGCTCGGGTTGATCCTTCCAAAGAACTGCCCGATCCGCTACCGGTACTGCAAAGTCCATCCGTTTTCCATCCCGGTCGACTGTCAGCATGGCGGTTGAGCCGATCGGCATGTCCGCCACTTTCGTGACCAGTTCTTCGCCGTCCTTCACCGGAACCTTGTCCATCGCAACGATAATGTCATCCGGTTTTAAGCCCGCCTTGCCCGCCGGACCGTCCGTCTTCACCGTGTCGATTAGCACGCCGTGATCCAGCCCGAACGCTTCCAGCGTGTCCGCCTGGTTGTCGCTCTTCAGCCATCGGATACCCAGTGATCCGCGCACCACGCGCCCCTCGCGAATGATGTCGTTGTAGACTTTCACCGCTTCGTTCGAAGGCAGCGCAAAGCCGATCCCTTCGTAAGCGCCGCTGCGCGTGGCAATCATCGTGTTTACGCCGATCACCTCGCCCCGGGTGTTGAGCAGCGGCCCCCCGCTGTTCCCCGGATTGATGGCCGCGTCGGTCTGCAGAAAATCCTGAAATGGTCCCGAACCGGGTAGGTCCCGGCTGGTCCGCTGGGCGCTCACGATGCCGGCCGTCACGGTCGCCTGCAATCCGAACGGCGATCCGATCGCGATCACCCAGTCACCCACCTGCACTGCATCCGAATTGCCGATCGAAACCGGAACCAGCGGCTGCCTGGGATCGATTTTGACCACCGCGACATCGGTTTCCTTGTCGTAGCCGATCACGCGGCCGCGATACTCGATATCGCTCCCCGCCATCTTCACCTTGATCCGATCCGCGTTTTGCACCACGTGAAAATTCGTAATCAGATAGCCCCGCTTATCCACAATGAAGCCCGCTCCTGATCCTTCCGAGCGGAACGATTTGGGTTCCTCATTGCCGAAAAAGCGCTTCAGCATGTCGGAGGGATCGTGCTGCCGCGGAGACGTCTCGCCTCCGTTGTCTTCTGAATCGTCCCTGGGTTTAGTGCCTTGCTTGTCCGGTTTTGCCAGATAGTCCGATTCGATGTAAACCACCGACGGCTCTACGCGCTTTGTCAGCTTGGTGAATTCATTCGCGATCGGTACTGCCTGCGGAATCGTCAGCGGCGTCGCATCCGGGGCGGACCCCGTCGTCACTTGGCGCGCGGCCTTTACTCCCGTATTGATCACTGTGCCGATCACAATGCCCGTAATCAGGGTGAACAGCAGCAAAACAAAACTTACCAGCTTCGGCTGCTTCAGATTCTTGGGGAACGGCATAGTTGAATACCTTTTAAAAAGCCGTAACTCTCAGTATAGAGAAGATCCGGTCTTTCCTCTCAAAGCCAAAAGATGCAGTGGCCGCGCAACCTTCTTCTTCTCCGATGTCAGACTCTCGCCGCCGGCTTCAGCTCTACCGCCAGGATGCCTGCCAGGATTAGGCCGCCACCCGCCACTGCGGCCATCGTCAAGCCTTCGTTGCCCACCAGCACCGCCGTCACCATTGCAAATACCGGTTCGAGCGCGAAAATCAGCGCTGTCCGGGTGGCGGTGGTGTACTTTTGTCCCCAAGTTTGCAGTGCGAATGCGAGTGCAGTAGCAAAGACCGATGTTAAAAGGACGGCAAAAATCACTTCCGAGTTCCACCTTACGCGTGGTACCTCCCATACCAGTGAGCCAGCCGAGAGTACTGCCGAACAGGCAATCTGCCCGAGCGCGACCGCCTGAAAGAGCTCCCGCTGTGAGTAGTAGCCCAGCAGCAGAAGATGAAAGGCGAATGCCACTGCGCAGCCGAGCGTCAGCAAATCTCCCTGGTTAATCTGCAAGCGGCCGCCGACCGCGGGCAGGATCATCACCGTCATGCCGACGCTCGCAACCACTATTCCGAGCAGTTCCCTGCGCTGCGGCCAACGCCGGTAGATCAGCGCGCTGATAACGGGCACCAACACGATGTACAGCCCCGTCAGAAAGCCTGATTTCCCCGCCGTCGTGTACTTCAGGCCGAACGTCTGCAGCATGTAGCCTAGCCAGAGAAAGAGCCCCGCTGCCGCGCCCCCCAGCAAACCTCGCCAGACCGCCCGCCGTTCAGCCCGCCAGAACTGCGGGCTGAAAATCGCCAGCAGGCAAAGACTCGCCAGCCCGAAGCGCAACGCCAGAAAGTAGACAATCGAAATGTCCGCCAGTGCCCGCTTGACGACGACGAAGGTCACACCCCACACCAACGCCACCATGGCTAAGCAGAGATCCGCTTGCCAACGCTTCGGGGCGTTGCCAATCGTCATCCGTGCCGCGCGGCATCCGCTGTCTGTAAACTTGCGAACTCCGCTTGCAGGGCCGCCAGGAGCAACAGAATCCGGCGCAAACCCAGTTCGCGGCCTTCCGGCTGATACCACTCGCCCGCCGTATGGGCTCCGCCGCCTTGGCCGCCCACGCCGATCGAAATCGCCGCTAAACCCATCGAGAGCGGCACATTAGCGTCCGTCGACGCGCAATCCACGCGCGACCGGATATCCAGGTAACCGTCTACCGCTTGCATCGCCCGCAGCAGTCCGGAATCCTCCGCCAGTTTGCCACCCGGACGCGCCCCCAACTCCTTTATCTTTGCTGTAAGCCGTGGTCCCTTGGAAGCCCGGTTTTCTCGCTCCAGCCCGCGCTCCACGGAGCCGGTCAGCAAGGCTGTCAGCTCATCGAGAATCGACGAGTCTTGCGACCGCAGGTCCAGCTTGGTGCGGGCGCTCGAAGGAATCGAATTGATGCTCGTGCCGCCTTCCAGAATGCCGAAATTGTAGGAGCAGCGGATGCGCCGGTCCGCGCTTAGCCTGCTTTCCGCACTCTGTAGAAAGTGGCTTACCAGCTCACCGATGGCATGCACCGGGTTTGGCGTCCCGTAATCGTTCCAGCTATGTCCGCCCGGACCCGAAAAGGCAATCTCGAACCGCTTGCTCGCCAGCGCCTGCGTTGTCACGTGGTCGATCGATGGGCCGTCCAGCACCACGAAGGCCGAAACAGTGGCCAGTTCCGCGCTCCGGCAAAGGTAGCGCATGCCACTCAGGTTGCCCTCGCCCTCCTCACCCACGTTCGCGACCAGCAGCAGGCTTGCAGCGAGCGCATGGAGTTCGTCGTTGGCGGACAAAAGCCGGGCTAATGCCAGCAGGGCGGAAAGTCCCGAGCCATTGTCGGAAACTCCCGGGCCGATCAGCCGTCCGTCCGGTGCTATATAGACGTCTTCCGGCCGTCCGGGCGCGTACACCGTATCCAGATGCGCCGAGACAGCCACCGGGGGCGCAGTACTGCCATCCCCAAACGTTGCCACTACATTTCCGGCTCGGTCTACTTTGGCTGTCCAGCCAAGCTGGTCGAATTGCAGGCGCAGCCACTCGGCCCGTCTCCCTTCAAAAAAAGTAGCGGCAGGAATGCGGCATAGCTGGAGGTGCACTTCGTTGATCCATGTGCGTTCCCGGGTAAACCAGCGCTGTGCCTCGAATAGCGCAGGCTGCTCGGCTAAACGTGCGATGCGCCGCACGGGCGCCGAGTGGCGCGGGCTGAAGGAAAGTAATGCTTTGGGTTCTGAAGCCAAGTGCTGCCCCGAACCTGTAGTTTACTTTGATTTGCGAAAATACCCTATCTCATCCTTATCTCCATCTCCGGGGATATACTAAAACTTCAGCCCCCAAATCTATGAAGACTTACGTGAAGTTCGGGACTCTGATGGTCTTGATTGTCGGCTCTCTGGTCTGGCTCGCCGTCGGGGGTGTCAAACAGACGGCGGCCTACTATAAGACGATTCCCGAGCTCCAGCAGATGGGGAGCGCGGCCCAGCACGAACGCCTGCGCGTCGGCGGCGACGTTCAGCCCGGGTCGATTGTCAAGAGCGGTATGGCCGTTTCCTTCATCCTGCATCAGGGGGCGAAGAAGCTGAACGTGATCTATTCGGGTTCCGACCCTCTCCCCGACACCTTCAAAGACAACGCGCAAGCCCTGGCCGACGGCCGTTTGGGCCCCGATGGCGTCTTCCAGGCGAATAAGATCCAAGCTAAATGTGCCTCTAAATATGAGGCAAAACCCAACCCGCGCGATGTGTCTCATCAAGCCGCCTCGCCGGTTCGTATCAGCTAGTTAGCGGAGCAGTCCCAAAACTCCATGCAAAATATCGGCGCACTTTCCGTTCTGATTGCTTTCTGCCTGGCGGTTTTCGCCGTTTTTGCCGCCGTGCTTGGCAAGTACCGGCGTCGTCCGTTTCTGGTGGTCAGCGCGGAACGTGCGGTTTATGCGATCTGGCTCCTCTTGACCCTGGCTGCGGGCATTCTGGTCACGTCTCTGCTGAACGGCGATTACAGGATGGCTTACGTGGCCGCCCACAGCAATCGGGCGATGTCGCCGATTTACAAGTTCACGGCCTGGTGGGGAGGACAGGAAGGCTCGCTCCTATTCTGGAGCTGGATTCTCTCCTCTTATTCGGCAGTCGTCGTTTATACCAACCGGCGCAAGTTCCGCGACATGATGCCCATCGTGGTCGCCATTCTAATGACCGTGCTTGCATTTTTCGTGGGCATGATCACCTTTGTCGCCAGCCCGTTCAAGGTCCTCATGGCCGGCGGCGGCATTATTCAGGCGCCGGATGGAAATGGTTTGAGCCCGCTGTTGCAGTGGTGGACCATGGCCATCCACCCCCCCATGCTTTACCTCGGCTACGTGGGCTTTACCGTGCCCTTTGCCTTTGCCATGGCCTCGCTCATTACCAAGCAGCCCGGCGAGGGCTGGATTCATACCACACGCCGCTGGGCAATCGTCACATGGCTCTTTCAAAGCACGGGTGTCTCGCTAGGCATGTATTGGGCATATACCGTGCTCGGTTGGGGCGGCTACTGGGTTTGGGACCCCGTTGAGAACGCGTCGCTCATGCCCTGGATCACGGCCACCGCCTTTCTGCATTCCGTAATGATGCAGGAAAAGAAAGGCATGATGAAGGTCTGGAACATGGTGCTTGTCTCAGCCACGTTCTTGCTGAGTATTCTTGGCACTACGCTCACGCGCACCGGTCTTGTCGCGTCGGTGCACGCCTTTGCTCAGTCGCCGGTGAAGCCCTACTTCACTACTTTCATTTTGACGGCTACCGCGTTGACGGCCATTGCCATTATTCGCAACCTGCCTTATCTTCGCAGCGAAGTAAAACTCGAAAGCGTAGTTTCGCGGGAGTCGAGCTTCCTGTTCAACAATCTGATTTTGCTGGCTAGCTGTTTCGCCGTCCTCTGGGGCACCCTGTTCCCGGTTCTGATGGAAGCGATCACCGGCGAGAAAGAAACGATCGACGCTCCCTATTACAACCGGGTCAACGTGCCGATTGCGCTGTTCCTGCTGCTTTTGACCGGGGTCGGCCCGCTGATCGCCTGGCGCAAGAGCTCCCTGAGCAGCCTGCGCCGATCGTTTATGTTTCCCGTATCCGTCGGCGCGGCCGTCATGATCGCGCTCTTTGCGGCCGGCATTCACCAGGTCGCCCCACTGCTCTCGTTCGGACTTTCGGCTTTCGTCATGGCCACTATCCTGAGCGAATTCTGGAAAGGTTCGCGAGCCATTCATCTCAAAGAGCATTTGCCCATCCCGCGCGCCGCCTTCGAGCTGACCTGGCGCAATACCCGGCGTTACGGCGGGTACCTGGTGCATATGGGAATCGTGATCATGTTCATCGGCTTTACCGGCCGGGCTTTCGACCTGCATGAAACCCGCAGCATCGGGCTGAACCAGGACGTGCGTTTCGGCCACTATAACCTCAAACTCGTCAGCGTGAATAACGGCGAGAATGACAATTACGAGTTCAGCCACGCGATTATGGACGTTTCGAAGGACGGTCAGGTGATCGACCAGCTCGAACCCGAAATCCGCCTGTATAAGTCGAGCCAGGAACAGTCCTCTTTAGTCGGTATCCGGCGCCGCCTAAACGAAGATCTATATGTGAATTTCTCCGGCATTTCCCCCGACAACACCAAAGCGATCTTCCAGATGTATGTTTTCCCACTGGTTTCCTGGATCTGGATCGGCTACTTCGTGGTGCTGGCCGGGACGATTATCTGCCTGATTCCAGGGAAGGTGCGTTTGCAATATGCGCGCACAGAGGTAGTAGGTTTTGCAAGTACGCCCGCAACGGTTCAATCTTAAACTTTTCCTTGCCTTTTTCGCGGTTCTGGCCGCGGTTTTAGTGGCGCAGGATGCTTCTTATATAAGTCCCGATGTTCACCGCGTCGGTATGAGGCTGGCCTGCCGCTGCGGGGGTTGCCGCAATACGGTGGGCGATTGTCCGATGGTGAGATGCAGTTCGGCCGATCCGCTCCGGCACCGAATTTACGAATCGAAGCAGAAAGGCATGAGCGACGACGCCATTGTAAACGCCGTGGTGCGGGAAGAAGGAATTGTGGCGCTGGCGTCGCTACCTGCTACGGGGTTGGGGCCGATCGTCACATGGCTGATGCCGGGTTTGGTGCTGCTGATCGGCTTCTTTATCTACTGGGCGTTTGTTCGGCGGCATCGCAAAGAACCTGTGCCGCTCACGACTGGCGACCAAACCTTGATTGATCGGTACCGCGATGAAATCGATCGGGAACTGGATGACGACGAGAATCGGGACGCTCGAAAATGATCGTTGCGGCGGCCGCCGCGATCGTGATCGCGGCGCTCTACTTTACGCTCGGCGTCCGCGACAAGGACATCCCGGAACCTATTCCTGTCTCTCCTATCCAACACCTCGAAGACCGCAAGCAGGCCATTTACGGCAACCTGCGCGATCTGCAGTTCGAATACCGGCTCGGCAAATTGTCGGACGGTGATTACCAGCAGAATAAGCAGGCTTTGCAGCGCGAACTGGCTGGCGTTCTCGCCGAGATCGAGCAAACCGTGCAGCGTTTAGGTCTTGTCCCGCTACGCGCCGCTAAATCGGTTCCACGGCGAGCAGACGCGGCCCGGGCGATCTGCCCGCATTGCGGAGCGAAATTTGCCCAGGCGCTCAAGTTCTGCGGCGAATGCGGAAAGGCCATGGCATGAAGCACTTCGCTTTCTTCTTTCTGTGCTCCGTTCCGCTATGGGCGTCGATCGACGGCAGAGTGGTCAACCAGACAACCGGCAAACCGGCGTCCGGGGTGAGCATGACTTTGGTGAAACCGGGCAGCAATGGTATGCAGACCATCGGCACCACCACCACCGACGCAACCGGCCACTTCGTCTTCGCGAAAGACCAGCCCGGCGGCGGACCGCAGTTGTTGCAAGCGAAATACCAGGGCGTGGATTACAACAAACTGATGACGCCGAACATCCCCACCTCAAACGTGCAAGTGGATATCTTCGACGCCACGAAATCACCCGCCGTGGCGCACGTTGCCCAACGCATGCTGATGCTGGAGCCTTCAACCAGCCAAATTGCCGCCACCGAAACCGTGATCGTTCAGAACGATTCGAAAACGACTTACCAGAACGAAAAGCTGGGCGGCTTGCTGTTTTTCCTGCCGCCGGCGGCGAATGGCCAGTCGCGCGTAAATGTCTCAGGGCCGCAGGGAATGCCCCTGCCCCGCGCCGCCGAGAAAACCGCCGAAGCCGATGTCATGAAGGTCAATTTCCCGATCAAGCCCGGCCAGACGGAGTTTGAAGTAAGCTACGTGCTGCCGGCCGGTTCGCCGTTTACCTATCGCGGCCGCGTCGTTGGCGTAGCCGGAATGCCAACCGGTCCGCTGCGCCTGATTGCGCCTCCGGGCGTTACCTTGGCGGGAACCGACCTCCAGAAAGTAGGCACCGAGCCGAAAACTCAGGCGACGATCTATACCGTAACCGCCGCCAACGATTTCAAAACCGATATCACCGGCACGGGATCTTTGCACGCCCCGAATAACGACGACAGTTCTTCCGACGATTCCGATGCTCCGGCGGTGACCGAAGGCCAGCCGAAAATCTACCATCACATCGTGTGGCTGGCGCTACTCGCTTTGGGTACGCTGGGCGTGGGCCTGGTGGTGCTGTATCGAAGTTCGCCGGTCCGTTCTCCTTACGGCAAGTAGACTGAAGAATCCGAATGGCTGAGGAGAGCGGGGTAGAGCGGACTGTCCGGCTGGAGCACGTCTGGAAATTCTACGGCGATTACGCCGCGCTCCGTGACTACACGCTGACCGTGACCGAAGGATCCTGCTGCGCCTTGCTCGGCCGGAACGGGGCGGGGAAGACGACGTTGCTGCGCATTCTGGCGGGCCTGTCGCCGTTTCAACGCGGTCAAATTCGACTCTTTGGCGCAGCGCCGCGCAGCGAAAATGCGCGCCAGGATATCGGTTTCCTGGGTCATGGCATCGGCGTTTACGAAGATCTCTCCGCGCGCGAAAATCTGATGTTTTTCGCCCGTATCGCCGGTGTTGCTGGCGCTTCGAAGGTAGCGGCTGAGTGGCTCGAACGGGTCGGTCTGGCCAAGGTAGCCGGCATGCCGGTGCGCCAGTTCTCGCGCGGCATGCGGCAGCGTCTGGCCCTGGCCCGAACGTTTCTGCACGCGCCCCGGCTCCTGCTGCTCGATGAGCCATTCACTTCGCTCGACGACCGGGCGATCGCCATGCTGAGCGAACTGCTGCAAGAAGCGCGCAAAGCGGGAGCAACTATCATCCTCTCGACTCACCAATTGCGCGAAGCGTTAGCCATCGCATCGCACGTCGCGCTAGTCGAGAACGGGAGACTGCGCTACGCGGGCGAACGAACGCGCGAAATGCTCGACGACCCGAGCTATCTGTACCGCCTCTACACGGAGTTAGGCGCGGCTTGAAGACTTTCCGGCAGGCGCTGCTGGTCGCGCGCAAAGACTTGTCGGTCGAGCTGCGCACCAAAGAGTCGCTGAATGCGGCCGCGGCCTTCGCGGTCGCTATCCTGCTGCTGCTAAGCTTTGCCTTCGATGTATCGTCTGAAGAGACGCGCCAAAACGAAGGTGGCCTGCTGTGGATCGTCTTCGCGTTTGCCGGAGCCCTGGTCTTCAATCGCGGCTTTGCCCGCGAGCTACCCAACGAATGTCTGGACGCCCTCCTCTCCTCGCCGCTCTCCGGCGCCAGCCTCCTGATCGGCAAGGCCATGGCGAACCTGGCGACGCTGCTGGTTGTCGAAATCATCTCGCTGTGCGTCTTCGGCATCTTCTATGGCGTAAGCTGGTGGATTCACTGGGCCGCCTTGGCCTTGGTGCTAATCCTCGCGACCTGGGGTATAGCCACTTTAGGCGCGGTTTTCGGCGCGCTCACGGTGAACCTCCACCTCCGCGAGTTGATGCTGCCCGTTATCATTTACCCGTTGCTGATCCCCTTGCTCATCGCCGCCATCGAATTGACCAAAGGACTGTTTCCCAGCGCTCCGACTGGCGTCGATCTGTCCATCTGGTGGCGCGTGCTGGCTGTCTTCGATATCGTGTTTACAGCGCTTGCTCTCTTATTGGCAGATACTATCCTGGTGAATTAGGTCAAACCTCGGTGAATTAGGTGAGACCTCGGCGAATTGAGTGAGACCTCGGCGAATTGAGTGAGACCTCGGCGAATTGAGTGAGACCTCGGCGAATTGAGTGAGAATAGAGAAGGAGCTTATGCGCGAGAGAATTGCGATCGGTCTGGCCATTGCCGCCGCTTTACTGCTGGCTTACGATCTCTATCACATCTTCCTGGTGTTGCCCGACGACGCCTTGCAGGGTCCGATCTACCGCATTATCTACTTCCATGTGCCGGCCGCCATCACCGGTATGTTGGGCACTTTCGTCGCGCTCACGTTCAGCGTGCTTTATCTTTCGACGGGCAACTTTCGCTGGGACGCTCTGGCGGCTTCCGTCGTTGAAGTCTCGCTGGTCTTCATGCTGGTGAACATCGTGAGCGGCAGTATCTGGGCGCGTGTCGAGTGGGGAATCTGGTGGACCTGGGATCCGCGCTTGACCTCTTTCCTGGTCTGCATTTTGATTTTCGCCGGTTACCTGATGATGCGGCGCGCCATCGACGAGCCGACGCAGCGAGCCCGCTTGTCGTCCGCGCTCTGCATCTTCGGCTGCGTCGATGTGGTGATTGTCTGGAAATCCATTGAGTGGTTCCGCACCCAGCATCCGGCGCCGGTGCTTACCATCCGCACGGGGGGTGGGAACATCGATCCGGCCATGGAGCACATGATCTACCTGAATTTCTTTGTCATCCTGATGATCGCGACTGCGCTGGTGCTGGTCCGCACGCGTCAGGAAGCCACCGCCCGCGAAATTGACTCGTTGCGCCGATTCGCCAACGCCGCTTAAGTAAAGAGATATGGAACTACGCAATTTGACGTTCATGTTTTACGGCTTTCTGGCCGCCTGGCTGATCGTGTTCCTCTACGTCATCAGCCTCGCTCGCCGGAATGCCCGTTTGAAGAAGGAACTGGATGACGTCAAGAATCTGGTTGCGTCCGTTCAAACCGACGAAACTCTTCGCATGCAAGATCGCGTTCGCTAATCTAAGCTTCAAGCCAAAAGATGTTCAGACGCGCCGCCCTATCTCTATTCGTTCTCTACCCGCTGCTGGCGGCTAAGCGCCCGTTGACGCAGGACGATTACGATTCCTGGCGCCACATCCAAAATCAAACTCTTTCGAATAACGGACAATACCTCGCCTACGCTTTGTTTCCGCAGCAGGGCGACGGCGAATTAGTCGTTCGCGATCTCAAGACCGGCAAGGAAATTCGTCAGCCGATCGGGGAACTGCCCCCGCCTCCGCCGCCGAATTACTCCAGTCCGCAATCCGAAGAAGCTCCGCCTCCGCCGCCGGGTATTGCGGTGAAATTTACTCCCGATAGTCACTTCCTCGTGTTTTCAACGTTCGCAAACCGCGCGGCCGTGGAAGACGCGAAGCGCGCCCGCATAGCCTCTACGCGGCCCAACACGGAAAGCGCTCCACGGCGGGTCAGGAGTCAGATTGTCCCGCGCGCCAACACAGCGCCCCGCCGCGACCCCAAAGGCGATGTAGGCGTAATCAACCTTGCGTCCGGCGCCATCTTTCGGGCTCCGAGCGTAAAGGACTTTCAGCTGCCCAGCCAAGCGAGCGACTATGTGGCGTATCTGAATATCCCGGAGAAGCCTGTCACGCCGGCTCCAGTCGCTGCCCCCACAGCTCCCAGGAAAATCGAGACGGGCGATCTCGTCTTGCGCAATTTGCGCGAAGGAACCGAGCGCCGATTCCCCCAGGTGTCCGAATATTCCTTGACCAAAGACGCGAAAACACTGGTCTATGCAGTCAACGCGCCCGATGGCAAAGAGAATGGCGTCTACGACCTGTCGCCTGGCTCCGAAGCCAAACCGGAGGCGCTGCTAAGCGGTCCTGGTATTTTTAACAAACTCGCCTGGGACGAAGACCAAACCCGGCTCGTCTTTCTGAGCGATAGGGACGACGCAGTGGCGAAAGAGCGTCACTACAAGCTATACGATTGGGACCGCCAGTCGCCCGCGGCAACCGAACTCGTCTCGGATCGCACTCCCGGATTTCCGCAGGATTGGATCGTAGCTGATAAGGCGAGCCTTCTGGTGGCAAAAGGTGGCGGCCGCATTTTCTTCGGAACCGCTCCCGAGCGCTTGTTCAAGCCGAATGACCCCAGCGTGCCGGAGGACGAGCGCGTTTCCGTCGATCTGTGGTCCTGGAAGGACGATTACATCCAGCCCATGCAAAAGATCCGCGCGCGCACCGAGCGCTTCCGGGCGTATCGCGCGGTCTATGACCTGTCCGCAAAAAAATTCGTGCAGCTGGCGACGCCCGAGATGGAAGAAGTATTGCCGAGCGAAGACGGTCTGTATGCCATGGGAGAAGACGACCGCGCGTACCGCCGCATGGAGGATTACGACGCCGATTATTCCGACTCCTACCTGGTAAACACCGCGACTGGCGACCGCAAGCTGATTGCCGCCAAACACATCAATCACTTCACCTGGTCGCCGACGTCGCGCTACGCGATTTACTTCAATGGCAAGGACTGGATCGACGTCTCGACAGCAGACGCGCGCGAGATCAACTTAACGGCCAAGCTCGGCGTGTCGTTCGCCAACGAGCAAAACGACACGCCGGGTTTTGCCGCCTCTTATCATTTAGCGGGTTGGACGCGCGACGGAAACTCGGTCCTGATCTACGACCGCTACGACATATGGAAGTGCAGCGCGGATGGTTCCGCGGCAGTCGATGTAACCGAAGGCATCGGTCGCAAGAACAAACTGCAATTCCGAATTGTGCGCTTTGAGACCGACAACCCCGCTTCGAAGTGGATCGATCCCGCAAAGCCCCTCCTCTTGCGCGCCGAGAACGATCAGACCCACGATACGGGCTTCTACACAGCAACCATCGATGGCGCTACGCCGCCCAAAAAACTAATTCTCGAAGCCAAAAATTTCGCGCCGCCGATCAAAGCGCGTGATGCCGACGTCTATGTAACGGCGGCTTCGACCTTCAGCGAATATCCGGATCTGCTGGTCACGGACCGCACATTCCGCCTCTTCAAGAAGGTCACCGACGCCAATCCGCAGATGGCCAATCTGTTGTGGGGAACCGCCGAACTGGTCCATTTCAACAACCTGGATGGCGTACCCCTGCAGGCCACCCTCTATAAGCCGGCGAACTTCGATCCCAATAAAAAGTACCCGCTGCTGGTTTATATCTACGAACGGCTGACGCAGAATGTAAATAATTTCATCGAGCCTCGTCCGTATAACGTGATCAGTCCGAGCGTGTATGCCAGCAATGGCTATCTGGTGCTCGAGCCTGACATCGTTTACAAGATTGGCTACCCCGGCCAGAGTTCGCTCGATTGCGTTCTGCCGGCGGTGCAGGCGATTGTCAACCGCGGCTATGTGGATGAACACGCCATCGGAATTCAGGGCCATAGCTGGGGCGGATACCAGATCGCCTACATGATTACGCGAACCAACCGTTTCCGCGCCGCCGCTGCCGGTGCGCCGGTAGCAGACATGATCAGCGCCTATGACGGCATCCGCTGGGGGCCGGGCCTGCCGCGGCAGTTTCAGTACGAGCGCACCCAGAGCCGCATCGGTGGCAGCGTTTGGCAGTATCCTTTGCGCTACATAGAAAACTCCCCGATTTTTTCAGCCGATCGCGTCCACACGCCTCTGCTCATGATTCACAATGACGCCGACGATGCCGTGCCCTGGTATCAGGGCATCGAGTATTTTCTAGCGCTCCGCCGGCTGAACAAAGAGGTCTACATGTTCACCTATAACGGCGAGCCGCACAATTTGCGCCGCCGCGCCGACCAGAAGGATTACGCGTGGCGCATGCAGCAGTTCTTCGATTACTACCTGAAAGGTGCCGGCGAACCCGATTGGATGACAAACGGCATTCCTTATTTGGAGAAGCCGGGCGTAGGCGCATCTCTCGGATCCGACGACGAGCCCTAAACACCGAACGGACATGCACATAGGACTGTGCTAACCTGATAAAGAAATAAAATCGAGATTAAGGTAAAGACGAGGAGTATCGTTTTCTAGAATGGCCCTGGCGGTAGAAGAGAAGTCCCAAATCATTAGTAAGTACCGGGTTCACAAATCGGATTCCGGCTCGCCAGAGGTTCAAGTCGCGCTTCTGAGTCAACGTATTTTAGAGCTGACCGAGCATTTCAAGACGCATAAGAAGGACCATCACTCCCGGCGCGGTTTGCTAACAATGGTTTCTCGCCGTCGTAAATTGCTCAATTACTTGAAAGATCGCAGTCCAGAGCGTTACAAGACTCTGATTCAGAGTCTCGGCATCCGCCGCTAGTTCACGGTTCTCGAGCAGGCGCGGGTTGGCTCCAGGAGCTAACTACGTTACGCGCAACGCTGCCCTGATGGGTAGTCCCCGCCTCCAAGTCCATACTTAGTCCCTAAGTCATCGGGAAAATACATGTCGCATACAGTTGAAATTGACCTGAACGGGTCGAAGGTCTCGCTTGAGACCGGCAAGATTGCCAAACAGGCCGGTGGGTCTGTAGTTGTTCGTTCCGGAGACTCGGTGGTGCTGGTTGCCGCCACATCTTCGGAAAAGCCGAAGCCCGGCGCTACCTTTTTTCCGCTTACGGTAGATTACCGCGAGTACACCTACGCCGCGGGCAAGTTTCCGGGCGGATTCATCAAGCGCGAAGGGAGACTTTCAGAAAAAGAGGTCCTGACCAGCCGTCTGATCGACCGGCCGATTCGTCCACTGTTCCCGGAAGGCTACAGCAACGAAACGCAGATCATCGCCATGGTGCTCTCAGCCGATCCGGAGTACGATCCGGGCGTTCTTTCCATCATCGGCGCTGGTGCGGCGCTGGCCATCTCCGACATTCCGTTCCATCACGTTTTAGGCGGAGTGCGCGTCGGGCTGGTCAACGGCGAATACAAGGCCAACGCCTCCTACGAACAAGGCAAGGGTTCGAAGCTCAACATCATCGTAGCCGGGACGGACGAAGGTATCGTGATGGTGGAAGCCGGTGCGAACGAAGCCACCGAGGACGAGGTCGTGAAGGCCATCGAGTTTGGCCACGAGTGCTGCAAGAAAATTGTGGGGGGGATACGCGAGCTGGTGAAAGCCACCGGCAAGAAGAAGCGCGACTTTACGCCGGCAGCACCCAACGAAGCCATGCTAACCAAAATCGCGGATTCGGTGCGCTCCGATCTCAGCGATGCAATGAATACGCAAAAGTACCAGAAGATCGAGAGCTATAGCCGGGTCGATCAGGCGAAAGCGAAGGCCCTGGCGCTCTTCCCGGGAGAGACTGAGCAACCCGAGGCAGGCAAGGCCTTCGACCATTTGAAAGAACGCGTTTTTCGCGACGAAATGTTGAAGGATCACCGGCGCCCGGATGGCCGCGCCTTCGACCAGATTCGACCCATTACTTGCGAGATCGGTGTTCTTCCGCGTACCCACGGTTCTGCGATTTTTACGCGCGGTGAGACGCAAGCTTTGGTCACGACCACGCTCGGCACCAAGGACGACGAGCAGCGGATCGAGATGTTCGACCTGAGCGAAACCTCCAAGCGCTTCATGTTGCACTATAATTTCCCACCGTTCAGCGTGGGAGAAACAGGCTTCATGCGCGGTCCCGGGCGTCGTGAGATCGGGCATGGCGCGCTCGCCGAACGCGCGCTGTCGCCGATGATTCCGGACGAGAAGGCTTTCCCTTACACGCTACGCGTGGTGAGCGACATTTTGGAATCGAACGGATCGAGCTCCATGGCGAGCGTTTGCGGAGGCACTCTCTCGCTGATGGACGCCGGCGTGCCCCTGCCGAAACCGGTGGCCGGCATTGCCATGGGCCTCGTCATAGAAGGCGCTCAGTACGCCATTCTGACCGATATCGCCGGCGCCGAAGACCACTACGGCGACATGGATTTCAAAGTCGCTGGCACGCGCGCCGGAATTACCGCGCTTCAGATGGATATCAAGGTCACTAACGTCACCACCAAGATCATGGCGGAGGCTTTAGAGCAGGCGCGGCGCGGCCGTTTGGAGATCCTCGACAAGATGCTCGCCACCATCGATACGCCGCGCGCTCAGCTTTCCCAATATGCCCCTCGCATATACACCACCAAGATTCCCACCGACAAGATCCGTGAGCTGATCGGCCCCGGCGGTAAGGTGATCAAGGGCATCATTGACCAGACCGGTGTCAAGATCGATGTGTCCGATGACGGGACGGTCAACATCTTCGCTTCTAGCGGCACAGCCGCCAACCGTGCTCTTCAGATGGTCAGCGACATAGCCGCCGTGGCGGAAGTAAACAAAACCTATCTGGGCAAAGTAGTGCGAATCGCCGATTTCGGCGCGTTTGTCGAAATCTTCCCTGGTACCGACGGCCTATTACATATCAGTGAAATTTCCGAAAGCCGCATCAAGAATGTCCGCGATGAGCTCAACGAAGGTGACCAGATCCTGGTAAAGGTCCTGGCGCTCGAAGGCAATAAAATCAAGCTCAGCCGCAAGGCGATCTTGAAGGAGCAGCGCGAAAAGCTGAAAACCGTCCCGGCCGGCGAAAAAGCGGAATAGTGTAAAGAGCTCCTCTCGCGGGGAGCTCGATTTTTTGATGTAAATTTCGGGGAAGCGGTCGTCCATGAAGTGGAGCGAGAGCATGATCGACCCCAAACTAAATGAATTAGCAGACACGGCCACTCCCGGTAGAAAGAACACTTCCGATACCGCTGTGGCGGAAGATGAACGCCCGTTAGCGGCGACCCCCAAGCCGCGCCCCGGCTTAAGTGTGAACGACACGGTGGCAGCCAATGCCAATCTTTCCGTCGGTGCGCGTGGTACCGATACTTCCGGCGTAAGGGCCGGCGCGGGAGCGGGCGCGGGCAGCTCATACATTACCCCCGGCACGTCCGCTGACGGATCATCGGCCGCCCACATCCAATCCGGCCCGACCGGCTCAGGCACGACCCCGCTTAGCGATGGAGCCATTAACCAAACTTCCAACCAACGCGAATCGGCTTCGGTCATATCCAATCAACCAGCAGACATAAGCCAGGAGGATGTTGCTTCTCATGCTTATCGCTGCTGGCACGAACGGGGTTGTCCGGAGGGTTCGCCGGAAGAGGACTGGCATCGCGCCGAGCAAGAGTTGCGCGAGCACGGAAGAGTGACAAGGATCTCCAAAGCCGGCGCCTGACCTTAAACCAATTCGAGTAAGTCTTCGGGACCGCACGGACGCGCATTATGGCGTGCCCCCGCAGTCCCGTTTCTGTGTTCAGCGCCGCGAATAAATTCTTCTTGACAAAAACCACCGGCAGCGCTACATGTTGTAGTGTTACAGTATGTAGCACCTATGCCCGGCCAGCCGCGTTTGTCAGAGCTCGAACAAGATGTGATGAAGATCCTCTGGAGTCGGCCTGCCTGCTCGGTGGCGGACGTGCAGAATGTGCTCGCCTCCAAGCGACCGCTTAAAGATTCCACAATTCGCACAATTCTGACAAGGCTTGAAGCGAAAGGCTATGTCGAGCACAAACTGGAAGGGCGAAGTTTCTTGTACTCCGGCATCGAGAGGCCGGCCAGCGTGGCTGCCCGCGCGGTGAAGCAGATCGTGGATCGCTTCTGCCATGGCTCTCTGGAATCGCTGCTGGTCGGCATGGTAGACAACGAACTGGCGGACCCCGACGAGCTTCGCCGAATCAGCGCTCGCCTGAGCAGCGAACACAAGACGCGCGTCCCCCCAGAAGCAAAGCCAGTCAGGAAGACGTAAAAAATGACTCTCATCGAAGTGGGAGCTCTCAGTCGGGGTTTCCTGGAGCTTGCTTTCGGTGTTGTGATTCGCTCCACGGTTCTCGCTCTGCTGTGCGCCGGTGCGGCGTGGCTCTTGCGCGGGAGGACTGCGGAACTGCGCTTCTTCTTATGGCGATGGCTGCTGCTGGCCCTTTTGGTTTTGCCCGTTTTGATAAGTGTGGCTCCGCCGCTGAAAAGGGCATCGGCGGCTCTCGTCCACGCCGAGATGGTCATGCTGCCCGCCCATCCCGTTGGCAGCGTAACTGTCGGTCCCCTGCAGCCGGGAGTTCGCGCTCGGATAACGCCCGCCGGCAAGCCGATCTTCTGGAAGTTGTGGCCGCTGGCTTTGTACTTTGGCGTAATGTTCCTCCTGTTCGCAAGATTGTTTGTGGCCGTCCGGCGGCTGGCAGCAATCGCGCGCCATAGCGAATCGATTGCGGATTTCGATTTCGAAGAGCTTGCGCGCGAGCTTTGGCTACTCAGCGGCGCTCGCCTGAAACCACGGATTGCAGTCTCGCAAGAAGTAAGCGTACCGCTCACCTTCGACCCGATCGCATTCGATCTCGACGAGCCCTATATTCTTCTTCCGGAATCCTGGCGAACATGGGATCAAACAAAATTACGTGCCGTTCTCACGCATGAAATGATCCATGTCCGCCGCCGGGATTCGGTCACATTCCTGGCTGCCTCGGTCGCTATCTGTCTATTCTGGTTCCATCCACTCTCCTGGTTTTTGCGCAAGCGATTATGTACTTTAGCCGAGGAGGCTTGCGATGAGTCGACCTTAGCTTTAACGTCGACTCCCGAGCAGTACGCGGAAATGTTGATCGATTTCGCGCAAGAAGTTGCCGCGCACCGCCGCCGGGTAATCGCGAGCTCTGCCGCCGTGGTGCAAAATTCCCATATCAAAAAAAGGATCGAGCGGCTGTTTATCGATTCTGCTCTGCTGCGGAAAGGACGCCGCGTTACTGCCGCGCTAATTACAGCCCTATTCCTACCTGCCATTTATTTGTCTGCCGCGGCGCGTTTCGATGCGCCTGTACAACAGAATGATCGGGCCATCTCGGATGCCGCCAATTATTGGAACCAGGCCGCGTTGTTGACTGCGGAGGATTCTTCGCAGCTTCAATCTACGTTGCGGCAAAATCCGGATGATGTCGAAGTCCGCGCCAAGCTGTTGGTCTACTCCCAGCTGCATCAACAAACCTCCGAGTTCGTCGAGCAACTACTTTGGTTTATCGAGCATCGACCGAGCTCATCTATTTTGCGGATGACTCCAGGGATATTCTCCCCTAAACACTCGCTCCTTGAGACCGATCTCGGCCAGATTACCGCGGCATGGGAAGAGGCACTCCTTCGAAGCCCGAAGTCGCCTTCCGTTGTCTTCAATGCGGCCATTTTTCTCGAGCGAACCAACCCTGAGAGAGCGCTTGAATTGTTCAACGGGCTACACGATCCTCACTTAACCGATCGAATGGTTGCTGGCATTTATGCGGCTGCCGAGTTAAAGAAGCTTGCCCCTGATTCGAAAGCCAGACTCAATAACATCGACATGCCCGCTGAACTCGCAACACAATTGAGCGATGAACTGGAGAACTCCGGCAACCCAGACCGGCTAAGCGAAGTAGGTCAAATTCTTGTCCAACAAAATCCATTGAAATCAGAGCAGAGCGGGCTAGGACTTGCTCTCATGCAGCAGGCCATCGATCTCGACCCCGGCAATCAGGCCTGGAAAGACGCACTGGACTATGCCAAAGCCGAGCCGGTCAGACGGGAGAATTATCGGGAGCTTGTACACCAGCACTAACCTAAATACCCGTCAGCCGGATGAAAATTGCCGCCACGATGGCGCCGCAGATAGGCCCGAGAATCGGCACACTCGCGTAGCTCCAATCGGACGAGCCTTTCCCTGGTATGGGCAAAAAGGAATGGGCCAAGCGAGGTCCAAGATCCCGCGCCGGATTGATGGCGTAGCCGGTAGTGGCGCCCAGCGATAACCCCACGCTCCAGACCACAGCGCCCACCAAGATTGGCCCGAGGCCCGGCGCTAGACCGCCCGGAGCCAGCCGCTTCGACACTAACGCAGAATAAACCAGCACGAGCACAAACGTGCCGATCATTTCGCTCACAAAGTTTGCTCCGTAGCTTCGTATCGCCGGAATGGTCGAAAAACAACTTAGCTTCTTTGCGGGATCATCGGTAATTTTCCAATGCGGCAGGTAAAGAATCCATACCAGCACCGCGCCGGCGATCGCGCCCAGAATCTGTGCTGGGATATAGGTCCACAGCCGTTCCGGATGGCCGGTCATAATGACCGACGCCACGGTAAACGCGGGATTGAGATGCGCGTCGCTATCTCCCATCGAGATACTCACCGCCACGCCGGCAAAGACTGCCAGCGCCCACCCGGTTGTCACGACTAGCCAGCCCGCGCCTTCGGCCTTGGTGTTTTTCAGCAATACGCCTCCGCTGACGCCGTTGCCGAGCAGTATCAAAACCAACGTTCCAACAAACTCACCGAACACCGCTGCACTCATTCACCGTCACCTGTCCAGATGTAATCTTGCGCTACTTTCGTAAATGCCCTTACCTGGTCTTCTTGCCACTCTTCCGGGCGGCATAATACTTGAGCCAGGAGGCGTGCCGTCTCAGGCGCGGCTTCCATGCTGGCGCGCGCATCCAGAAACAAGGCACGTGTCCGCCGCGCCAGTACATCCTCTACCGTCCGAGCCATCTCGTGGCGTGCCGCCCACACCACCTCAGCTTTCCGAAATGGGAGCCTTGCATGAAGAGCCTGCCCCAGTTCCGGCTTCTCGTCCGCCAGCCGATCCAATTCCGGCAGGTCGGAGCCATACACTCGCCTCCATTCGTCCTGCGTTTGCGCTTCGTCGCTCCAGCCATGCAGTTTCAGCCCCGCAGTCACCGAACTGCTCGCCGTCAACCCACCGATTGCAGTCGACTTATCGATCACGTCTTGCGCCATCCTCCGGTAAGTGGTCCATTTACCGCCTGTGATGGTAACAAGCTTCGAAGCCGAGATGAGAATCGTGTGATCGCGCGAGATCGCTGCCGTGCTTGACTTGTCTGGTTGCCGCACGAGCGGGCGCTGGCCTGACCACATACTCCGGACATCTTCGGTCGCAGGCTTCCGGCCAAGAAAACGCTCGATGTTGGCCACCAGGAAGTTGCGCTCCTCCGTCAAGGCGCGCGGTTCGTATTCGGCTTTGGGGACCGGATTGTCGGTCGTGCCGACGACCACTCGCTCGTGCCAGGGAATGGCGAACAGTACTCGCCCATCTGACGTCTTCGGAATCATCAGGGCAGCTTTCCCGGGCAGGAATTCGCGCGACAGAACGAAATGCGTCCCCTGGCTCACGGTGAGCATCGGCTTTGCCTGCGGCTCGTCCATGCGCCGCAGGCCATCCGAAAATATTCCCGTGGCATTGATCACCACCTTCGCTGTGGCTTCGAAAGTAGTTCCGGTCTCGAGTTCCTGAGCGGCCACGCCTCGCACCGACCCGGCACCCTTCAACAGCCCAGTAACGCGCGTATAATTCAGTGCGACACCGTTCAAATCGAGGAAAGTTCGCAGCAACGCGACCGCGAATCGGCTGTCATCGAACTGGCCGTCGTAGTAGAGAATTCCACCTCGCAAGCCTTTCGAGCGCACTCCCGGCAGAGCATCTAGCGCGCTCTTTTGTCCCAGAATTCGCGAGCGGCCGAGCCCCTCCTTACCTGCCAGCAAGTCATAAAGTGTGAGGCCGACCCCGTAAAATGGCAAGTCCAGCAGCGAATACGCGGGCACCACGAACGCTCGCCGGTGCGCCAGATGCGGAGCGTTGCGCAACATGCGTCCGCGCTCATGCAGAGCTTCCAGAACCAGCTTGACGTTTCCCTGGCGCAAGTACCGCACGCCGCCATGCACAAGCTTTGTGCTGCGGCTCGACGTAGCCTTGGCGAAATCCTCCGCTTCGAGCAGCAGCGTCCGGTAGCCGCGCGAGGCTGCTTCAACAGCCGTCCCTAGTCCCGTCGCGCCGCCGCCGACAACGATGTAATCCCATTCTTCCGCCCGTCCGGCCTGCCGAAGAAGATCTTCTCGATTCGGAGTTACCGGCATGTCATTAGTCCGTGTGCCACGCTCTGGAGCGATCGAGCGCTCGACGCCATCTTTCCACTCGCCCCTGTCGATCGTCTGCCTCTATCTGAGGAGTGAATTGCCGCTCCGCGCTCCATTGTCTTTTTATCGTCTCCTGGTCCGGCCAGAATCCCACCGCCAGGCCCGCCAGGTAGCAGGCGCCCAGCACGGTCGTCTCCGTATTCGACGGCCTCGTCACCGTCACTCCCATCAAATCGGATTGGATCTGCATCAGCACGTTATTCCGGGCCGCGCCTCCGTCCACCCGCAACTCCTGTACCGGCACGCCGGAATCGCTTTCCATGGCGCTCAAAATATCCGCTACTTGAAACGCGATTCCTTCCAGAGCCGCCCGCGCGATATGCGCGCGATTCGAGCCGCGCGTCAAGCCCAAAATAGCTCCCCGCGCATATTGATCCCAGTGCGGAGCGCCCAAGCCTGCAAACGCCGGCACGAAATACACTCCGCCGCTATCGGGAACACTCGCCGCCAAAGCTTCGATCTCGCCCGCTGTGCGGATGATCTGGAGTTCGTCGCGCAGCCACTGCACTACCGCGCCCGCGATGAAGACACTTCCCTCCAGCGCATAACAAGTGCGCCCCCCAATCCGCCACGCAATCGTGGTCAACAGTCGATTGCGGGAAGGCACCGCCTGCTCGCCCGTGTTTTGCAACATAAAGCTGCCTGTGCCGTAAGTGCATTTCGCCATGCCCGGGTCCGTGCACATCTGGCCGAAAAGCGAGGCGTGCTGGTCGCCCGCGATGCCCGCGATTTGCGTCCCGGCCAGCGCGCCCGAAGCTTGGCCGCAAACTCCGCTCGATGCCACAACCTCCGGCAACAGAGATTTCGGTATATCCAGCAGCGCCAGAAGTTCCTCATCCCAGGTCTGGGAGTGGATGTTGAACAGCATGGTTCGTGCTGCATTGGTCACGTCCGTCACGTGTCGTTTGCCGCCCGTCAGCTTCCAGATGAGCCAACTGTCAACCGTGCCGAAAGCCAGTTCTCCGCGCTTGGCGCGGTCTCGTGCGCCAGGCACGTTGTCTAAGATCCAACGGATCTTGCTCGCCGAAAAATATGCATCGATCACTAATCCCGTCTTCTGCTGGATGAGTGCTTCATGCCCTTGTTCGCGCAGCCGGTCGCAGAAGCCCGACGTGCGCCTGTCCTGCCAGACAATCGCATTCGAAATCGCTTCCCCCGTCCGCCGATCCCACACAATCGTTGTTTCCCGCTGATTGGTAATCCCGATAGCGGCTAATGAATTTACTTCGGCGTTGGCTTGCGCCAGCGCATCCATCGCCACGCCGAACTGGGTTGACCATATTTCATTCGGGTTGTGTTCCACCCAACCCGGTTGCGGATAGATTTGCTCGAATGGCGCTTGCGCCATCCCATGCACTTTGCCGTCCTGTCCCAGCAACACAGCTCTCGAGCTGGTCGTTCCCTGATCGAATGCCAAAATGTATCTCATCCGAAGAGAAGCCTATCAAGCTTCGGGCGGAACATCGCTAAACCAGCTACTCTGGAAGTGCCTATCTTGCAATGCAAAATCTTGACTCACGTGAATCTGGTGGCCGTGTTTGACTCCGGAAGTAAGCGTTGTCCTCGTAACTTACAAAAGAGCCAAGTTTCTACCGACGACCCTCGACGGTATCCTCAACCAGAGCTTCGGCAATTTCGAACTGCTGATTTGCGACGACTGCTCGCCCGATGAAACCGAGGAGGTCTGCCAAGCCTACGCGCGCAGGGACCCCCGCATCAGGTACATCCGGAACCCGGCGAACCTCGGCATGCCTGGCAACCTCAATAATGGCTTGCGCCAGGCAAAGTGCGACCTGGTGGCCAATCTCCATGACGGCGACATCTACTACCCGACCCTGCTCGAAAAGTGGAGGGCCGCTTTACTCGCCTACCCGTCCGCTGCCTTCGTCTTCAATATCTATCGCCACCTCACGCCCGACGGAAAATCCGGGATTGTTACGACCACGTTTAAGCCTCTGATGTCCGGGCGCGAATTTTTGGAGGACGTCTGCTTCGTCGATCGTGAACTCGAGTGCCCGGTGTGGGGCACCGTCATGGCGCGGCGCGGCGTTTATGAAGCGCTCGGATACTTCGACCCCAGTTACTCCTTCTGGGCCGATTTCGATATGTGGTTTCGCATCGCCGAGTCGCACGACATTGCCTTTGTCCCCGAACTGCTAATTGATCTGCCGAGCAAGGCCATCATGCCTCATCTTTTTACCCAGGGCGCCTCCACCGCGCACGCGAAAATGTTTCGCGCCTATTGGGAGGCGCGCCGCCGCCACTTCAAAAATCGTCCGGCTAAGCTCGCCGCCGAACTCGGCAAGCAAATCCTCGATTTTGGGTATTCGCGAACCAGGCGAGTTCTCAAACGATTGTCTGCCTGATGCCGCGCCGCCATATCTCCGTCCCCTGTTCACATTTTCAAAAAATTTCTTCTCCCGCCGAATCAATCGTTTAACCTCTCCTGAGATCGCTCGCCGGCTTCGCCCCGATGCACACTCGCAGGCGAAAGCGAATTTTTCTATGTCTGACCTTGTCCACGAAAGGCCCAAAAGCTCTACTAGCCCCCGCGCCGCCGGAGCCTGTTCGAACACCATCGTCCTCCCCGACGAGGACCGAGCCGAGTGGGAAGCCCTCCGCGCCCATTGGCTCTACGAATATGAATCCACCAATCCCATCCTGATCTCGCTCGCTGAGCAGGCTGCCCTCGCCGAATGGTTTCTGCGCCGCGCGAATCGCCGTTACCACCAAACAGAGCAGAAACTTTATGCCGATCAGCCGGATTTCACTCTCTGGACCAATGACCAGCACAAAAAGTTTGAGCGCGCCCTCCGCTATCGCACCACCCAGGAGCGCTGTTTTCACCGCGCCTCCACCGACCTCGAAAAATTGCAGAAAAGCCATCTGAAAGCCTGCCGCGAGCTCGCCATATTAGAGATCGAGCACGAACAATTGTTAAAGGAGAAGGAAGCGCACGAGAAGACCCAGCCCGAACCTCACCGGCCGGTCCAGGTCCCCGAGCCGCGCGATCGTTCCAAACTGCCCTGGTCCCGCTTGCGTCCGGCTGATCCCGTCCCCTAGCAGCCTAATGTCACTTACTTTTCTCGAAAACCTTCTAACGTCTTGATATCACTTAGCTGTGATCGTGGCGCGGCCACTCGTGGCTGCCGCGTCGAGAATCGTCTCGACGCTTTCCCGGCGCTCCTGACGCCCCTCGGACCTTCAGGCCACCACGGTTAAAGAACATAAAGCTTGTCGAGTGTTGGATCTGCGAACATGCCTCAAAAACTAAGTGACATGGCCCCTAGCGGCCTATCGCACGGAAAACGTTATTGTCCACAGGTAACCTGCAAACCAGGGGACTTGCCGAGCATTCCGCGCCGTTTGCGGAATCCGCTGCCTGTCCCCTGCTTTGCCCAACCGGAACACCCTATAATGGGCCAATCTCATATCATGCGATCCGTCTATCTCGTTGCCCTGTTATTCGTCTATTCGCTCACGCCCCTCGCGGCGCAAACGGGTAAGCCGCTCCTCCTGCGCAGCCCCTCGGTGAGCAAGAGCCAGATCGTTTTCGAATACGCCAACGACCTCTGGATTGTTCCTCGCCAGGGCGGCGACGCCACCCGCCTCACCAGCGGCGCTGGCCGCGAATTCAATCCGCATTTCTCGCCCGATGGCTCACAAGTCGCCTTCAGCGGCGAGTATGACGGCAATATCGATGTCTACGTCGTGCCTTCCGCGGGCGGTGTGCCTCGTCGGCTCACCTTTCATCCCGGCCCCGATCTCGCCATGGGATGGACGCCTGACGGCAAGAGCATCCTGTTCAACTCGCGCCGCGACGCCTATGCCGATAGCGGCCAGCTTTACACCGTCTCCGTCGGCGGCAGTTTCCCGGTCGTCCTTCCGCTGCCGACCGCCGAGGATGGTTCTTATTCGGCCGATGGCTCGCACATCGCCTATGTGCCCGTTTTCCAGTGGCAGGCTGCCTGGAAGCGTTACCGCGGCGGCCAGACCACCAAGGTCTGGATCGCCAATCTTGCCGATTCGAGCATCGTCAAAATCCCGCGCGAGAATTCGAACGACTTCAACCCGATGTGGGTCGGCGATAAAATTTACTTCCTTTCTGATCGCAGCGGGCCTGTTTCTTTATGGGTCTACGACACTGCTTCCGGCAAGGCCGCGGAAGCCGTCAAGAACGATGGCCTCGACTTCAAATCCGCCTCCGACGGCCCCGGCGCAATCGTCTATGAGCAGTTCGGTTCCATCTATCTCTTCGATCTCAAATCGCACAAGTCCAAGCACGTGGATATTCAGGTCGCGGCCGACCTGCCCGAAGTCCGCCCGCACTTTGAAAAACTTACCTCCGCGAAAATCGAGAATGCCGCCATTTCTCCCACCGGCCAGCGAGCCGTCTTTGAGGCACACGGCGAGATTCTCAGCGTCCCCGCCGACAAAGGCAACATCCGCAACCTCACAGCCAGTCCAAGCGTCGCCGACCGCGATCCCGGCTGGTCCCCGGACGGCAATTCCATCGCCTATTTCTCCGACGAGTCCGGCGAGTATGCGCTGCACATCCGCCATCAAAACGGTCTCGGTGACCCCATCAAGATCGGCTTGGGCGATCCGCCCTCTTTTTTCTATTCACCTGTCTGGTCGCCCGACAACAAGAAAATCGTCTACTTCGATAAGCGCCTGAACCTCTGGTACGTCGATCTGGATAAAAAAACTCCGGTCAAAGTCGATACCGATCGCTACGATAGTCCTTCCTACAGCTTCAGCCCGCAATGGTCGCCCGATAGTCGCTGGCTCACTTACAGTAAGCAACTCGCCAATCACCAGCACGGCGTCTTCGTCTATTCGCTCGCGACTGCCAAGTCAACCCAAATTACCGACGGCTTGAGCGATTCCACTTCGCCCGCATTCGACCAGAGCGGTAAATATCTCTACTTCATCGCCAGCACCAATGTCGCGCTCAGCGGCGGCTGGATCGATATGTCGAGCATCGAGCACCCCGTCACCAGCGCCGTCTACGTGATGGTGCTGCGCAAAGATCTGCCCTCGCCGCTCGCGCCGCAAAGCGACGACGAAAATTCGCCCGAAGACAAGAAGGATGCGAACAAGCCCGATGCTAAAGACAAAACCAAAGACGCCGCGAAGGAAAAAACGCCGCCTGAAGTGCGCATCGATTTCGATAACATTAGCCAGCGCATTCTGGCCCTGCCGCTGCCCGAGAAGAATTATTTCACCGTCACACCCGGCAAAGAAGGTATCCTCTATGTGCAGGACGGCCCGCTGGTCGACATGCAGTCCGGCACGCGTCAAATCACTGTTAATAAGTTCGACTTCAAAACCCGCAAGACAGACCTGATCCTCGAAGGCGCGACCGCTTTTGTTCTCTCGGACAACCGCGAGAAAATGCTTTATCGCCAAGGCCAGGGCCCCGGTGGAGCATGGTTCATCACGGCTGCCGATCATGCCGCCAAACCCGGCGATGGGGCGCTCAAATTGGCCGATATGGAAGTCTACGTCGACCCGCGCGCCGAGTGGAACCAGATGTATCGCGAAGTCTGGCGCATCGAACGCGACTTCTTTTACGATCCGCACTTTCACGGTCTCGATCTCGCCGCCGCCTCCAAGTTCTATTCGGTCTATCTGCCCGGCATCTCCAGCCGCAACGATCTTAACTACCTCTTTGAGGAAATGCTCGGCAACATCACTGTCGGCCACATGTTCATTCGTGGCGGCACCGAACCGGATATTCCTAAAATAAAGGTCGGACTGCTCGGCGCGGATTACACAATCGAAAATGGCCGCTATCGCTTCGCGACGGTCTACAACGGCGAGAATTGGAATCCGCGGCTACAAGCGCCTCTCACCCAACCGGGCGTCAACGTCGTGCCGGGCGAGTATCTGCTCGCCGTGCGCGGTCGCGAGCTACATAGCTCCGACAACATCTACAGCTTCTTTGAAGAGACCGCCGGTAAGCAGATCGTTTTGAAGGTCGGCCCGAATCCCGATGGCAGCGGCTCGCGCGAAGTCACCGTCGTGCCCGTCGATAACGAAAACAATCTGCGCCATCTCGCCTGGATCGAGGGCAACCGCAGAAAAGTCGACCAGCTGAGCCATGGCGAACTGGCCTACGTCCATCTTCCCGATACCGCCATGGGTGGCTTTACTAGTTTCAATCGCTACTTCTTCGCGCAAATCGGGCGTCAAGGCGCGGTTATCGACGAGCGTTACAATCACGGCGGCGATATCGCCGATTATGTGATCGAATACCTGAGCCGCAAGCCGATGGGACGTATCGCCACGCGCGAAGGAGCCGACATCACCGACCCCACCCAGGCGATCTATGGGCCGAAGGTCATGATCATCAATGAATTCGCCGGTTCCGGCGGTGATGCCATGCCCTGGTACTTCCGGAAAGCAGACGTCGGTCCGCTGGTCGGCATGAAAACCTGGGGCGGTCTCGTCGGTATCGGCGGCTACCCGCCGTTGATCGACGGCGGCACCGTCACCGCGCCGCGTTGGGCCTTCTACGGCCTCACCGGTCAATGGGAAGTCGAGAACCACGGCATCGCGCCCGACGTCGAAGTCGATCTCGATCCGAAACTGGCGCGCGAAGGACACGACGCGCAGCTCGAAAAAGCCGTCGCCGTCGCCATCGAGCTCTTGAAAAAGAATCCGCCGCCCACTTACAAACGCCCCGCTTACCCGAACTACCATCAACACTTCAGCGCGGGTTCCTCCCAGTAAATGCAGGACACTGCTGGTATGGAGGAAACGAAGGCCGATGGCCGGCTGGGCGTGCTCCGCAAAATTTTCCGCCCCTGGACCATCCTCTGGACCGTCCTCCTCCTTGTCAGCTCCGGCATTTCTTTCTACTCGCAGACGTTTGGCTTTGTCTGGGATGAAGGCTTCCATCTCGTCGCCGCTCAGCTCATCGCGCAAGGCAAAACGCCTTACATCGATTTCGTCTTTCCCCAAACGCTGCTGAACGCCTACTTCAACGCGGCCGTGCTGCGCTTTGTCGGCCACAGCTGGCATGCCGTGCATGTCTTCGATTCGCTCTTCGTGGCGGCTGCCATTTGCCTGACAGCCACTTACGTGATGCGGCGTTTCCCCGAACCGCGCTGGCGTCTTCCCATCGCGCTGCTCGTCGTTTGTTTCGTCGGACTCGATACCATCGTCATCCCTTTCGGGCCGGTTGCGCAGGCTTATGGCAGCGGTCTGCTGCTCGTCATCGCCGCCTATCGCATCGCCATTCTTAGCCCACAAAGCGCGCGCATTTGGCCGGCTTTTTTCGCGGCTCTGCTTGCCGGCTCGGCCGCCGGCTCTACCCTCTTGACCGCTCCCTTAGCCGCCGTCCTGCTGGTTTGGATACTCGTAGAAAATCGCGCTGGTAAACGCATCGCGAAATTTGTTGCGTTCTGCATCGGCGCGCTCCTCCCGCTGACACCCGAATTCTGGCTCTTTGTAAAAGCTCCCGCCGTTACTTTTTTCAACGTTGTCCAATATCAGGCTCTCTTCCGCCGCGTCAACTGGGGTGATACCGATTCCCACGATTTTGACGTCTTCACGGACTGGACGGAATCCTCCCACGCCCTTCTGCTTGGCCTGCTGGCCCTGATCGGAATCCTCTTTCTGATCAAGAAATGCAATTGGGATCGCGTCGTGCGAAGCGAATTCTATCTGGCCGCCTGGATCTCCGTTTTCCTCGGCGCTTACATCTCGATTGCCCACCCCACCTTCGGCCGCTACTTCATCTTCCTGATTCCGTTTCTGGCGATTGTGGCGAGCGCTGGTTTCTACTACGTCGCTACCCGTCTTATCGATGGCGATCGTCCCTGGTGGCCCACCGTCATGCTGGCTTTCATCCTGAGCGTCAGCGCCGCCAAATATGTCTTCGGCGAACGCGATGCCACCAATTGGCACGACTATGAAAAAATCGCCGCCAAGGTAAAAGAAGTTACTCCCGCCCATCAGGAATATTGGGCCGATGAACTCGTGTATTTCATCCTTCACCAAGACCCGCCCTCCGGCCTGGAGTTCTCCTATTCGCACAAACTGGAGCTGCCGCCTAAAGAAGAAGCTCGTTATCACATCATTTCCCTCAAAGAGATGAAGGAGCAGATTGCCAAGGGCCGCTTCACCACCGTCGAAACCTGTAAAGACGACATCATGGACGATTTCAAACTGAGCGACCATTTTCCGAATAGCCAGGATTTCGACGACTGCACCGTCTTCTGGCGAAAGAGCAAATCGTCGAAATGAAGTGCACATTTTCGTGGAGCGGGCCTCCAGGCCCAATGTCACTTACTTTTGCGGCGTCGTCATTGGTGGAGCGGACTTTCAGTCTGCCATGCCGCCATTCGTGGCGGCACGCTTTCGCAGCGTTGGCCGCCGCCTTCCTGCTTTGCACTCGTTGTTTGGTCGCGGCACAACACATAACAACCCCCCAGGAAGCCCTGGGGTTTGCTATAGGCGACGACTATCACGTCGCCAACTACACGCAGCTTGAAAGCTACTGGAAAACACTCGCGGCCGAATCCGACCGCATGAAGCTGGTAGACATCGGCCTAACCGCTGAAGGCCGCCATCAATACATGGCTGTCATTACTTCACCCGAAAATATGCGCCGGCTCGCCTATTACAAGAACATCGCGGCAAAGTTGGCGCATGCCGAAGGGCTCACCGACGAACAGGCTCACAATCTGGCGCGCGAGGGCAAAGCCGTCGTGTGGATCGATGGCGGATTGCATGCCACCGAGACCGTCGGATCGCAGCAGCTCATGGAACATGTCTACCAGATGGTGAGCCGCACCGATCCGGAGACGATGCGATTCCTCAACGACGACATTCAACTTTGCGTGCAGGCCAATCCCGATGGGCAGGAGCTGGTCGCCGACTGGTACATGCGCGAACCCGATCCCAAAAAGCGCAAGCTCGAATATCTTCCCCGTCTCTTCCAGCACTACATCGGCCACGACAATAACCGCGACTTCTATACGTCCAACATGCCGGAAACCACCAACATGAATCGCCAGTTGTTCCTCGAGTGGTTCCCGCAGATCGTTTACAACCATCACCAGACCGGGCCGGCCGGCGCGGTGATCTTTATGCCGCCCTTTCGCGATCCGTTCAACTACAACTTCGATCCGCTCATTCCGCTCGATGTCGAGGCAGTCGGCACCGCCATGCACGAACGTCTGGTGGCGGAAGGCAAAGGCGGCTCTGCACAGCGCACCGGGGCGAACTATTCGACCTGGTGGAACGGCGGCCTGCGCACCATCACTTATTTCCACAACATGATCGGCCTCTTAACGGAGATCATCGGCAACCCCACTCCCACTGAGATTCCGCTAGTCGCCGACAAGCAATTGCCGACCGGCGACTGGCCGCTGCCCGTCGCGCCTCAGCTCTGGCATTATCGGCAATCGATCGATTACGACGTAACCAACAACCGCGCCGTGCTCGACTATGCTTCGCGCAATCGCGAAACTCTGCTTTACGACATTTACGAGATGGGTCGCAATTCGATTCGCAACGGCAGCGAAGATCATTGGACCATTACGCCGGATCGCATCGATGCGCTGAAAGCCGCCGCGCCTGCGGGCGATCACGGGCGGCTACCCGCCGATCTTTATGCCAAGATCCTGCACGATCCCGCCCACCGCGATGCGCGTGGTTACATCATTCCCGCGGACCAGCCCGATTTCCCGACCGCTACCGAGTTTGTCAATGCTCTCCTGAAGGTCGGCGTTACCGTCCTGAAAGCCGATTCGCCGTTTCAGGTCAACGGCAAAACCTATCCCGCCGGTTCGTACGTCGTCAAAGCGGCGCAGGCTTTTCGCCCGCATGTGCTCGATATGTTCGAGCCGCAGCATCATCCGAACGATTTCGCGTATCCCGGCGGTCCGCCTATCCCGCCCTACGATAGCGCCGGCTGGACGCTCGCTCTGCAAATGGGTATTCGCTTCGACCGCGTACTTGACGGTTTTGACGGCCCTTTCAGCAAGTTGAACGGATTGCAGAATCCTCCGCCGGGCTCGATCGACGGCGCGCCGCAGCCTGCCGGCTATTTGATTAGCCATCGCATCAATAATTCTTTTATCGTTGTGAACCGTCTGCTCAAAGCGAATTGCGGCGTGTACTGGCTGAAAGAAAGCGAGACTGCGGATGGGCATGTCTTTGGGCCCGGTGCAATCTGGACTCCTGCTTCGCCCGCCGCTCTCGCCATCGTCCAACGCGGAGCTAAGGAACTCGGAGTCGGCGCGTATGGCCTGGCCCAACCGCCTTCGTCGTCTGCTCTGAAATTGCAGCCGATTCGCATCGGTCTCTACGATCAGTACGGCGGCTTGATGACTTCCGGGTGGGATCGCTGGCTCTTCGAGCAGTACGAATTTCCTTTCGAAGTTGTCTATCCGCAAACTCTGGACGCGGGCGATTTGAAGAGTAAGTTCGATGTGCTGGTCTTCACCGATGGCGCGCTCGGACATCCCGGCGTCAATCGGCAGCCCAAGCCGGAAGACATCCCCCAACAGTATCGCGCCTGGCTCGGCCATATCACTTCCGAAAAGACCCTCCCTCAAATTAAAAATTTCTTGAACGCCGGCGGCTCCGTAGTGACGGTCGGTAGTTCCACCAGCATGGGCGAAATGCTCGGGCTCCCGGTCGAGGATTACCTCAGCCAGATGGGACCGGACGGCAAGCCGCATCACCTGTCTCGCGAAAAATACTACATTCCCGGGTCGTTGCTGAAAGTGACATTCGATAATCGCGATCCGTTAGCCTACGGCATGAGTTCGACTGCCGATGTTTTCTTCGACAACAGTCCGGTCTTTAAATTACAGCCAGATGCGCAATTGAAGCAAACCTCCGCTGTCGCCTGGTTCTCCGGCCCGAAGCCGCTGGTGAGCGGATGGGCTTGGGGTGAACAGTACCTCGATGGCGGCACAGCCGTTGCGGAAGCGGCTGTCGGCAAAGGGAAAGTTTTTCTGCTCGGCCCGGAAGTGACCTTTCGCGCGCAACCGCACGGCACTTTCAAATTGCTCTTCAATGCCCTCTACTATGGCAGCGCCTCGCCGGCAGGAGGTCGATGATTGATCGCGCGAAACGCTCAGTGAGTCATCGCGTAAACGACGTAGTTCACGCCAATCCGAACTCCCAACGCCGAATACCGTTCGGGATACTCGGGCTCATCGGCCCATTCCCATGAATCGCCGATATCGGAGTTGAAGGAGGCCGCCACCATGATGCGGCCCTTGTCGTCGTAGATTCCGTACCAGCGAGCGACGTAGCCATCCGCCTTGTGGCCTTTATCCAGGTGCTCCGCTCCGACGATCTGATACCGTTCGTCCAGGTCGTAGACCGTGTGAAAAATGGCATCGCTGCTCGGAATTTCGACGATAGCCCGATCCGGGAAAACGCGCTTCATGCTATTTTCGAAGACCTGCCATTCGACAGTGCCATGGAAATCGTCGGCCATGAAAAATCCACCGCGCAGCAGGTAATCCCGTAGTTTTTGAGCTTGCGCATCGGTGATGCCCCACTCGCCGACCTGCACTGCGTAAAGCCAGGGCCAGTTAAAGACGTCGTCGCCGTCGTCCAGGTTGACCGGTTGCTCGACTGACCGGACGCTAATCCGGGTAAGCCGCCGGAGCGCTTCGGAAAAGTGGCGGTCGGCGCGCGGAAAGTCTTGCGTCCAGAGCGAATTGCCTTCGGTCCAATAGCCTTCGCGGCCGGCGTAACCGTCGTTCTCGCCGCCTGGATACATCAGGCGCGCGAAGGTGAATTCGGTCTTCTCCTGATAGTCGGGCGGCAGGGGAATGGTGCCCAGCCGATATTCGACACCGCCGTATTCCCGAAACGGACGCGGCAAGGTTTTATCCAGCGCGTACGCGGTTCCGATGAAGATTGCTGCGCCGCCGGCTAACAACGCTAATGCCCGGTAACTCAGGTGCATCGCCTCGCTTGGAGGATAGCACCGCCCGAGTGAGAGCGTGGGATAGCTCTCGCCGGACTTTTCTGAATTCAAGATTTCGAAAAAACGGTTTATAACTTGAATATCTAGTTCGCGCAGTAAACACAAAGTCGATCGGCAGACGCTTCGGAGGCGTTGAGTCTGTTGTGAAACCGGATTGTCCTGCCGCGGCGAATTGCGCCGCACGGAACTAGTTTTGTGCGAGGAGTAAGGCGAGTTTTTGCCTGCCAGCAAAAACTCGACTCTGAGAGAGGAGGAGCGGAACAATGAAAGTTAAGAGCAACGTCAAGGCCGGTGCTTTCATGTGGGGCGCGTAATTTTCTCATCGGCATTTCCCGATTAAACTTTAGAGTCTCTTGCCTGCCAGCAGGAAATTCGTTTCGAAGAAAGGAGATTTGACTTATGAAGATCAAGAGCAACGTTAAGGCCGGTGCTTCCATGTGGGGCGCATAGTTTTCTTTTCGGCATATTCAGGTTGGAACTTTATAAAAATAAGAGGCCGCTCCCGAAATTTCTTCGGGGCGGCCACAACTTTTTCTGAGGATACGCACTACTACTTAGGATGGCCAACAGCTTTGGACGGGTGAATCAGGCGCTTCGGGCCGACAGCGGTTCGGCGTCGATCGTCGCCTTGCTTGTTGCTTTTGTACTATTGGGCGCCTGGATCGCTTGGGCTTTTGCCGCCAAGGTCACGCGCTACGAAGTCTCGGACTCGGCGCGGCTCGAAGTATCGAGCGCCGTCTATCCGATACAGGCAAACATTACGGGCATGCTGGTAAGCTCCAGGCTTTTACTGGGCAGGGAGGTAAAAGCCGGCGAGGTTTTGGCGGAATTGGACAGCGACGATCAGCGCCTGAGCCTGCAGGAGCAGCGAACCCGTTTAGCCAGCATCGAGCCCCAGATGGCGGCGCTTCGTTCGCAAATCGGTTCGGAAAACTCCGGTCAAACCGACGACCGGCGAGTGCTCGGATTCTCGACCGAAGAGGCGAAGGCGCAGTACCAGGAAGCGCTAACCCAGGCTCAACTCGCCAGCCAGGAAGCGGACCGGGCCAAGCGCCTGCATGCCGAAGGAATTCTCTCTGATGCCGACGCGCAGCGCACCCAGGCCGAAGCGCAGAGCAAGCGCGAATCGGCGGAGAATTTGCGTATCGCGATCTCGCGCCTCGATCCTGAACTGCAAGTCCGCGAGCGGGATCGCGACGTGCGCGTCAAGCAGATCCTGGTCGATATCGCCAAGCTGGAGGCCGACGCGGCAGCTTCGACAGCCTCCATTCGCCGGCTCGAAAACGATCTGGAGCGCAGACAAATCCGCGCGCCCATTTCGGGCTTGCTCGGCGAATGCGCGCCACTGCGTTTAGGCGCGCACATCGGCGCGGGGCAGCAGCTCGGCGTGATTGTGCCCAGCGGTCGCCTGCAAGTAGTAGCGGAATTTGAACCTTCGGCAGCCATCGGCAAAGTTCGTCCCGGCCAGTTCGCGTCCGTGCGCTTGCAGGGCTTTCCGTGGGCTCAATATGGGACGATTTCCGCCCGCGTTTCGCGGGTCGCGGACGAAATTCGCGACGGCAAAGTACGAGTGGAATTAGCAGTCAACACGGCCGCGCATTCGCGCATCCCTTTCCAGCACGGCCTGCCGGGATCGGTTGAGGTCCAGGTCGAGCGGGTGTCGCCGGCGGTCTTGATTTTGCGATCGGCCGGCCAGCTGATAGGTGCGCATTGAGGCGATTTCTTGTTCCGGAGGTAGTGCAGACCTCCAGCATGGATTGCGGGCCGGCTGCGCTCAAATGTCTCTTAGAAGGCTATGGCATTCCGGTCAGCTACGGCCGGCTGCGCGAAGCTTGCCAGACCGGTATCGACGGGACGTCCATCGACACGACGGAAAGCGTGCTCAATCGGCTGGGGTTGCGCGGCGAGCAGCTTATGCTGCCCGTCGACCACGTGTTTATGCCGGAAGCGAAAGCGCTGCCGGCGTTGCTGGTTGTGACGCTGCCGAACGGATTGACGCATTTCGTCGTGGTGTGGCGGCGGCACGGTAATCTCTTGCAGGTAATGGACCCGTCGGTGGGTCGGCGCTGGGTCAGCGTGAAGCGGCTCCAGGACGAGGTTTACCGCCACGCCATGCCGGCGGCCGCGGCCGATTGGTTGGAGTTCGCCCGGTCCGACGATTTTCAGATTGTACTGCGCGCCCGGATGAAACGCGTGCGCATCGGTCCGCGCGATGTGAATACGTTACTCGCGGTTGTCCTGGCGGACGATAGTTGGGAGCGCCTGGCTGCTTTCGATGCAGCCGTACGCCTGATGCAGTCGCTACCGGAGGGTGGAGGGGCACGTCTGCTCGAAAGGCTTTGTCAGTATCCCGAGAAGATTCCGGATCGCTACTGGTCGGTGCGGCCCGCGCCGCGGACGATCGAAGGCGACGAGCAAATTCTGATGCGCGGCGCGGTGTTGATTCGCGTGACCGGCGAGCAGGAGCGCGCCGCGGCGGAAGATCTGGGGCGCGAACTGGCCGCCGCGATGGCGGAGAAACCGCCGCGCCCGGGCCGCGAGCTGGCGCGTGTTCTCTGGCAAAGCGGGGCCGCCTCTTCGGCGCTGCTGTTGACAGCTTTGCTGGTCGCCGCCGGAGGCGTGATCGCGGAAGCCATGCTTTTTCGCGGGCTGTTCGATGTGACGCAAGAGCTCGGGCTCGTCGGTCAGCGACTCGGTGCGATCGGCAGCGTCTTGGTCTTCAGCCTGGCGCTGCTGTTTCTCGAATTTCCCTCGTTTTTGGCGGGCGCGAGACTAGGCAGACAGATCGAAAACCGGTTGCGTGTGCGCTTTCTCGAAAAAATCCCCAAGTTGGGCGACCGTTATTTCCAAAGCCGCCTCACCTCGGATATGGCGGAGCGTAGTCACGCTACCAAGCGCCTGCGGAATCTGCCCGACCAGGTCCGCCAGCTGTTGCGCTCCATTTGTGAATTGTGTTTTACAGCAGCCGCCGTGAGCTGGCTCGAGCCTTCGCTGACAGGTCTGGTTTGGCTGATCGTCGCGGTCATACTGGTTCCGGTGTTCGCCACTCAATCGGTATTGGCGGAACGCGATTTGCGCGCGCGCAGCCACGCCGCCGGACTGCTGCGCTTCTATCTGGATGCGATGCTCGGGCTGCTCGCCATACGCTCGCATGGTGGAGAGCAAAGCGTGCGACGCCAATACGACTCTTTACTCGGCGAATGGGCGCGGGCGGCGTTTAGTTTGCAACGCATCGCCGTGACGATCGAATCCGTGCAGCTATTTGCCACGTTTGGGCTGGTGGGCGTGCTGCTTTTGAGCCACTCCTTCACGAGCTCGGATGTGGGTCGGCTTCTGCTGCTTGTTTATTGGGTGTTGAATCTGCCGATGCTTGGCCAGGAGATCGGGACGCTTCTGCGACAGTATCCGTATTACCGCAATTTGACGCTCAGGCTGCTGGAGCCATTGGGCGCTCCCGAGGAACAGTTTAGTGGCGGCGCACACACCGAGTTCACTGGCGCTCCCGTGCTCGAATTTCGCGGCGTCTCGGTGCGAGTTTCGGGGCACATGATTCTCGAAGACATCTCGCTTGAGATCGAGGGCGGCCAGCACGTCGCCATCGTCGGTCCGTCAGGCGCTGGCAAGTCGAGTCTCGCCGGATTACTGCTGGGCTGGCTGACGCCTACGGCTGGCGACATCCTGGTCGAAGGGCGTGCGCTCGATGTCGAGCAACTGCGGCGGGCGACCGCCTGGGTCGATCCGGCCATCCAACTCTGGAACCGCTCGTTATTGAAGAACGTGGCTTACGGGGCTGACCGGACCAACGAAATTGGCGACGCAATCGACGGCGCTCTGCTGCGCGGCGTGCTCGAGAATCTGCCGGAGGGAATGCAGACGAAGTTGGGCGAGGGCGGCGGCCTGGTATCGGGCGGCGAAGGGCAGAGGGTGCGCTTTGCGCGGGCTTTGCTGCGAAAGGACGCGAAGCTGGTGGTACTCGACGAGCCCTTTCGTGGCTTGGACAGGGAGAAGCGCAGAGAACTGCTGGCGCGCGCGAGAGAATTCTGGCGAAGCGCAACGCTGCTTTGCATTACGCACGATCTCAGCGAAACGCGCGACTTCGACCGGGTGGTTGTGATCGAAGGTGGACGAATAGCCGAAGGCGGCAAACCGGAAGAACTCGCGCGCCGCCCGCAATCGCGTTACGCGCAATTGCTGCAAGCCGAAGAGCAGATCCGAAAGAACTTGTGGGAAGGCAAGCAGTGGCGCCGCGTGCATATTCACAGCGGAGGCATCGTGGAAGATATTTCACTTTATGCGGAGCCGGAACCGCAAGCTGAGGTCGCGTGAGAGACGCCGAAGAAATTCGCGCGCTTGCGTGGCCCGCTGAGCGCCTTTCTGACGCGCTAGGGCGACTGATCAAAGCGGCCGGGCTATCAGATGCGACCGATGCTTTGCCGAAAACACCTAACAGCGGTCACGCAGAATGGATTGTTCATGCTGCTCAGAAAGCCGGCTGTGAAGCGGAGCCGCTGCATACGACGCTCGGCGATTTGCCGGACGAGTTGAAAACGGTTTATCCGGCGCTCTTGCGGATCGGCGACTCGGGCTATCTAGCGATCTTGAGCGTGAAGGGCAAGAACGCCCGCGTTCTTACGCCGGCACTGGAGCGCAAATGCATGCCCCTGGTGGCTATTTCGCGGATTTTGCGAAGAGAAGCAGAAGGATTCCAGCGCGATGGCGTAAGCGATTTGCTTGCGGGCGTCGGGCTTACCGGGCAAAAAAAAGCGCGGGCCATAGAACAGTTGCTGAATGAGCAACTCGCTGGAATACGGCTGAGCGACTGTTGGATTCTGAGTTCTCAGCCGGGAGCAAAACCGGCGCGCCTGCTAAAGCAAGCCGGCGTGATCCGAAATTCGGCGGCCATGCTGGGCGCGCATACCGCGCAGTATTTGTTGTGGATGGCCTCCTGGGGGGTTTTGGGGAGCCTGTCTTCCAGTGGACGCATGGACCGCGCCTGGATTTTGGCCTGGGTGCTGCTGCTGCTGACGTTGACGCCGTTTCAGGTCTTGACGACCTGGTTGCAAGGCCTGTTTGCCATTGGGCTCGGCGGATTTCTCAAGCGGAGACTGCTCTGTGGGGCGATGAAGTTGCGCCCAGACGAGACGCGGCAGTTCGGGATCGGCAGTTTCCTGGGTCAGGCGTTGGAGGCGGAAGCTGTAGAGACGCTGGCGCTGAGCGGCGGAATCGCCGGGCTGCTCTCCCTGGTTGAAATTGTGCTCGCGATGCTTGTGCTCGGACGCTTCGCGCTTATCTTGAGTGGCTGGACGCTGCTGACATCCTATGCGGCGTGGCGATTCTATTGCCGCTTCGATCGCTGGACGGACAAACGCATGGCAATGACCGAAGATCTGGTGGAAGCGATGGTGGGGCAGCGCACGCGTCTGGCGCAAATGCAGCGCAGCGAATGGCACGAAGAAGAAGACCGGGCATTGGAAGAATACCTTGGCGTTTCCCGATCGGTAGATCATGCCGGAGCGTGGCTGATAGCAGCCATTCCGCGCGGTTGGCTGCTGGCGGGTTTGGTTTGCCTGGTTCCATCCATTGCGACGAAGCACAGTATCGACGCTAGTTTTGGATTGACGCTGGGAGGAGTGCTGTTAGCCTATAGCGCGTTGCGAAAGCTGACCGCATCGTTTGCCGATATTGCCGCGGCATTGGTGGCGTTCAAGCGAATCAAGCCGTTGTTTGCAGCGGCCGCCCGCGAGGAGAAGACAGGTGAAATGGTGGCCGCGCCCGCGGCCGGATCGCGCCACGTGATGGAAGCTGATCGCCTGACCTATCGATACCGGCCGGCCGGCAAGTTGGCCGTGCAAGGAGCGAGCCTGAGCATTTCGCGGGGAGATCGTATTTTGCTCGAAGGGCCGTCGGGTGGAGGGAAGACTACGTTCGCGTCGCTGCTCGCGGGCATGCGGCAGCCAGAATCGGGATTGCTGCTGGCCGGAGGGCTGGACCGCGATACGCTCGGAGCGGAAGGCTGGCGCAAACGCGTTGCCTCCGCGCCGCAGTTTCACGAAAGTCATATTCTCACCGAGACGCTGGCTTTCAATCTGCTATTAGCGCGAGGCTGGCCGCCGACACGGCAGGATATGCAGGACGCGGAGAGCGTATGTCGGGAGCTGGGGCTGGGAGATCTGCTCGACCGAATGCCGAGCGGACTGATGCAGATGATCGGCGAAGGCGGCTGGCAGCTTTCGCACGGCGAGAAGAGCCGGATCTACATTGCGCGGGCTCTGCTGCAATCGGCAGACCTGGTGATACTCGACGAAAGCTTCGGTGCTTTGGATCCGGAAAACGCGAGGATAGCGCTCGAAACGACAATGCAGCGCGCGCAGACCCTGCTGGTGATCGCGCATCCATGATTAGATAATTCGCGACGGCGAGATTCGCTAGAATGAAGATTCTATGGCCGATCAACAGACAACCGCCAAGCCGGCGCATGCCGCATCCTCCAAGCTAAAGCAAAAGGAAGGCATCTATCAAGCCGAATATTTCGGCAGCGGAACTTTCAGGATCGTGAAGCCGAAGCGGCAAGCGAGAAAGAAAAGGCAATCGGCTTTGAAGGGCACGACGCGCGGCTCACGCAAATAAATCCTTCGCAAGTTTGCGTCACAGGTTTTGCGTAACTTTGTTGAGCGACCTCGGCTTATCGGGGTCGAGATGTTTGACCTCCGCTAAGCTAGCCGCAAAAAGCTGCGCCGGGATGATGTACGGGATCGGCGTATAAAGATCTTCGGGCAAGTGCTCACCTAGGTGGGCTAGTGGAAAAGGAATCACCAGGGGCGGCTGCAACAAGCCTTTGAGCGATTTGACCGCGGCATTGCTTTCATCGGTAACGATGACCGTGTCGGCTTGAATCGACTGCAGCTTCGCATACAATTCCTGCATGGGGTTCCAGGTGACTCCTGGCGGGCAGAAGAGGAACGTCGGGAAAGAGCGGTCGAGCATGGCGATGGGTCCATGGAGCAGGTCGGCGGGCGAGAACCGCTCCGCTACAACGTAACAAGTCTCCATCAATTTCAGCGCGAACTCAAACGAATTCGAATAGTTGAGGCCGCGCCCCACGCATACCGCGTGGCGCATAAAGCAGTAGCGCTCGGCGCGTTCATGGATTTCTTTTTCGAGCTGGAGAGCCGCTGAGGTCCATTCGGGAAGGTGCGCGAGATCGTCTTGCTGAATGGATGCGCCGAGCGCGTGCGCCAGTAAATAGAAGCAGGTCTGTTGCCCAGTGTAGGTCTTGGTAGCGGCGACGCTTTTCTCCTTACCGGCCCGAACCAGGAAAGTCTCGTCGGCTAATTTAGCGAGCGTGCTCTCACTCTCGTTAGTGATGCCGACGGTGAAAGCGCCGCGGGCCTTGGCGCTCTCGAGAACGAGATTCGTATCGGTGGATTCGCCGGATTGGGAAATTCCGACGACTACCGCATCATGCAGGTTCAAGGAAGAGCGATAAAGAGTGAACACGGAAGGCGCGGCTAGCGAAACCGGAATGCCGGTTGCGATTTCGAGCAGGTAGCGGCCGAATTGAGCGGCGTTATCGGAAGTTCCGCGAGCAACCAGGATGATCAAGCGGACCGGATTACGTTCGAAATGGCTGCGCAGCTTGCCCGCGCGATGCCATTCGGATTTGAGAGTGCGCTCGATGGCAGCAGGCTGCTGACAGATCTCATCGCGCATGGTCGACATGCTAGTGACGATAGCAAAGGAAGCAAGAAACTAAGGGTTTCGATTCTCAGGCGAGGGGCGGACGAAGATGTTTTCGGCCAGGTCTTTCGCGATTCGAACGGGCTCCGCGTCTCCTTCGATTTGCGCTGTCAGAGAAGCGATCGAGTTTTTCTGCTTAATGGAAACAGCGACACCTAAGCGCAAGCCGAGGCGCTCGATCTGGCGAAGCGCGGCGGAATCGCGATCCGAGACGCTGCTCACCGTACCAGCGATGTCGACCGGTAGCTCGCTTAGGCGAATATCGTTTTCAAAAGAACCGACTTCGTGCTTTTGGGGGATGAGGTGTCCGTGCGGATCGAATTCGGGATCGCCCAGGATGGCAGCTACACGATCTTCAAAACGCTCGGAGATGAAATGCTCCAGACGCTCCGCCTCCTCGTGGACCTCGTCCCAGGAATATTTCAGAACATCGTGCAGGAACAATTCGAGCAGTCGATGATGGCGCACCAATTCCCAGGCCCGCCGTTTTCCCGACGTAGTAAGCCGGACGCCTCGATGATGTTCGTAAACCACGAGCGGAGGTTTTTGCGCGGCGAGCTTCTGCAGCATGCCTGTCACGGAGGCAGCGCGCACGCTTAACTGTGTGGCCAACGCGTTGCTCGTCACGCGTCGCTCTTCGCTGCCACCCAATGAAAGGATGGCCTTCAAATAGTCGTCGACAGATTCGGAGACTCGTTTAGAAGAAGGTTTAGCTGCCACTAAATTCTCTCTGAATTGGAGTTTAACAGAGGGCAATGGAGTGGGGGATCCGCTCGCTGACGTGCGCGGTTCGGTAAATGGTGTACACTTCATATTTAGTTATGCCTAAATTAGTCGTGCCTAAAGACTTCCTCATGCTCCTCTTCGGCCTCGCCTGCGCGCTATTGCTGAACGCGCAGGGCGAAACGACCAGTGGCATTGCCGGTCGAATCACAGATCCGACTGGGGCAGGCATACCGCTTGCTTCGGTCGCCGTGATAAGCCGCGACACTGGCTCGAAGCGCGCGCTTCAGAGCGATGCCGCGGGGCGCTTCGATTTCCCACAGCTCAAGCCCGGTAATTACAAGGTTCAGGTACAAGCCAGCGGTTTCGAATCCGAGCAGCGGAATATTTCGGCGGCTCTCGGACAAAAGCAATCGGTGGACTTCGTTATGCGGCTATCAACAGCAAAGCAGACGGTAACAGTGACGGAGGGATCTCCGCTGGTCAATCCGGATAATCCGAATACCTCGACTACGCTGAATGCCAAGGGTCTTGAAAATCTGCCGAATCCCGGAGGCGATTTGACGTATCCGCTGCAGTTCGCGGCAGGCGCTTTGATCAACACGGCGGGCAGCGGAAATGATTTTGTGGGAAGCCAGAATGGCTATGGAAACGTAGAGTTTAACGGTTTGCCGGCGTTATCAAACGGATACATCGTGGATGGCTTAGAGACGAACGATCCATTGACGAACCTGAATAGCGGGCTCTCTACGAATCTAGTGCTGGGATTGAACTCGATAGCGGAAGTGACGGTGAACACTCTTTCCTATGCTGTCGATCAGGGACGCTACGGAGCATCACAGGTCAACTACGTCACGAAATCCGGGACCAACCAGTTCCATGGGAATCTGTATGAGCTGTGGAACGGTTCGCTATTCAACGCCGCCGATTTTTTCACGAACGCAACCTCCGGGAACCACAAGCCGCGTTCGACGGTAAATCATTTCGGGGGCAGCCTGGGCGGCCCGATCATGCATGACAAGCTATTCTTCTTTTTCGATAGCGAATGGGTGCGGATTGCGCTGCCGATCGTAACTCAAACCACCGTGCCTAGCGCGGCGTTTCAGAACTACGTTCTCGGGCAGCTACCGAAAGGCGGAACAGATGCCGTAACCGGCTCGATTTATAGGGCGGCACCGGAATTGGTCCCGTTTTACCGGCAGATGTTTTCGTTGTACCGGAATACGGCGGGAACTCCGCTGGCGGTGCTGGGATGTCCGTTCGACAGCAACGGAAGCGCCGCGGCCGGCGAGCCGCCAAACGGCAATGGCTGCGCCAATCGGCGAAGTGTTTCGCAATCGAGCGATGACCACGAGCAAGTGCAAACCGGCAGGATCGATTACAACATCGATGAAAGGAACACGACGTGGTACCGGTTTCAAGACGATGGCGGGTTGCAGGCAGCCTACACCGATCCGATCAATCCTTTGTTCGACGCCATTTCGCCGCAACCGCTGTATTCGTTCGCGGCAGGCTATACACACGTGTTTTCGAACCGAGTGGTGAACTATTTCAACCCGGCCTTTTCGTGGTACGAAAGCCTATTTGGACCGGCGAATTTCGAAAATACGCTGGCCGCATTGCCGATTGTGTTGCAAGGCAGCGGCGCAAACGCTCCATTCACGACGCTAGGCGGCCTCGACAACACCTGGGTGCAAGGGCGGCGCGCCAGCCGTTTCTTTATCAATGACAATCTGGCCTGGGACGCCGGAGCGCACGAATTTCGTTTCGGAACCAACACCCGCATCTTTCGCTTGAACGACTACGATTTCGGGCAGGGAACGGTTCCCACGGTGACGTATACGGACATGCCGGAATTTATTTATGGCGTGGCCTCTACGGCTTCACAGACCTTTCCTTTGGCCGATTCACAACCGTACAATTTTCTGAACATCGATCTATACGCGCAGGACACATGGCATTTGACTCCGAAACTGACGTGGACATTCGGCGTCCGCAGCACGTATAACTCGAATCCGCTTAACCCGCACGATGCCGTCGCGCGGCTGGCCGGATCGTTCGGTGCGATCTCTCACGATGTCAACCAGCCATTAAGTTCCGTTATTCAAACCGGCCTGGGCAAGATCTTCGAGTCAACTCCGCTCGCACTCCTGCAACCGAGGACGGCAATCGCGTGGCAGTTGTCACCAAAAACTACCTTGCGGACTGGCTTCGGCCTGTTCAGCGATTTGCTGCCCGGAAGCGTGGTGGATCTGGTAGGTACGAACCCGCCTTATTCGAAGACGTTTCAAGGTGGTTTGTTGGGGACGGCCGGTGGAGCGGCCATCGCGCCGGGCGTGGGGAATAGCGCTATAGATGCAACGCGCGCGGCAAATCAGTTGTTCGATAGCGGATTTGCACAGGGCCAGCTATCCTGCGCCTCGCCGCTAGCGAACCAAAACACCTGCCTGCAGCCGGTGGCAATCACGGCTGTGCCGGATGGAAAACTTCATGCTCCTTACTTCCTGCAATGGAGTTTCGGCCTGGAACACCAGTTAGGCACGACGGCGAATCTGCGCGCGCAGTATGTGGGCACACGCGCGGTAAATCAGCCTTACACAACGCAGGTGAATGGATACCAAACCGTTTGTCAGGGATGTTTTTCTCCGTTCCCCTATGGGCGGCCGATGGATGCGCGTTTCGGCGCCGTCACGCAGTTAAGCACGGGCGCGAACAGTCACTACAACGGCCTTCAATTGACCGCCGAGAAACGCCTGAGCCACGGGCTGCAAGTACAAGCGAACTATACGTGGAGCCACTGCATGGACGAGGTTTCGAACGGCGGGTTTTTACAGTTTTCTTCGGCCGGAATATTGTCGCCGCTGCCTGGGAATCTCCGGCGCGACTATGGGCCCTGCGATTACGACATTCGCCACAACGTTACGGGCAACTATGCGTATCAACTGCCAATCAAAGTGAGGAACCGGCTACTCGGCTACGCGCTGAATGGCTGGCAAATCTCCGGCACGGCGTTTTGGCATAGCGGGCTGCCATTTTCGGTTTTGAGTACGCCTTACTCGGCGAATGGCCAAGGAATTTTACAGGGTAGCGGGCCGCAATTTGCCAGCCTGGTTCCAGGCGTGGCGGTTTACGCGCACAATGCAATTGCGGGCGTGACACAAGCGGGCACTATTCAGTGGCTGAATCCGAATGCATTCGTCTCCGCGGTCGATCCGAGTACAGGCGCGTGCACGGGCGGCGATGCGCTACAAAGCTGTCAATTCGGCAATCTCGGACGAAATGCCTTGCGCGGTCCCGACTTTTTCTGGAGCGACCTGTATCTGACAAAGTGGTTCCAACTGAGCGAGCGGGTGAAGCTGCGCATCGACGGGCAGTTCTTCAACGTGTTCAATCATCCCAACTTCGCGCTGCCGAGTCTGGTCTATGCGGGGGTTCCAGGCAACGCAGCGACCGAGACCGGCTTCGGAGCTTTGACGGCAACGACGTCTCCTCCGACCGGGCTTTTGGGGGTCGGTTTAGGGGGCGATAATTCGCCGCGCATGATCGCCTTTCAGGCGCGGTTTGAGTTCTGAATGGGTGACGCTCAGGTAGACTATGTAAGGTAAAACGAGGCCACCATGTCACCATTTGCCCGGATCGCAGTACAGCCAACGGTAACGCGTGCAAAGACGTGTGAACCCATTCAGCGCTCCGCTGCCGTTCTTTGGCTGCAGGGAATCACGCTGATATGGATGGTGGTGGAGTGCGGGGTAGCTTTGTTTACGGCGGTAAAAGCGCATAGCCCGGCGTTGCTCGCGTTTGGCTCCGACAGTCTGGTTGAATTGTTGTCGGCCACGGTGGTTTTGTTGCAATTCCTGCCGCACTTCTCGCTTTCAGCAAAACGCGCAGCCCGCAGCGCCAGTGTACTGCTATTTGCTCTGGCAATTATTGTGGCGGCGATCGCGATCCTCGCTCTCGCACTGCATCGGCACTCCGAGATAAGCCCGCTTGGAATTGGCATCACTGTGGCGGCTCTTTTCGCCATGCCGGCACTAGCCTGGCTGAAACGCAGGGAAGCGCGCCGGAGCAACAATGCGGCTCTTTCGGCAGATGCGGTCCAATCGGCGACGTGCGGGTATCTGGCTGCGATCACGTTGCTCGGGCTGGCGGCGAATGCGATGCTTCACATTGCGTGGTTCGATTCGGCGGCCGCTCTGATCGCGGTACCGCTGCTACTTAGGGAAGCGCAGCGGGCTTGGCGCGGCGACAGTTGTGGCTGCTGTTGAAAATCGTTAGTCGCTTCCCAGTGGGTTTTGCGGTGGGCTTGTAAGCGGGCGCTTCCTTACGGGCTTGTGAAAAAATCTGGGGACACGCCTGCCTTTGTGAAAATTAACGGGTGTGGACAGATCCTAGCCCGCAGTGTCCCCAATTTTTTCCATAGCAATTAACCGAACGCTCGCTCACACGGTCGCGGTTCTGAAAGGGTCCAGTCTCCTGGCATAGGCAACAAAACGGTTGCGCGCTCAAACAAGCGTTTGCTGGCGGAATAGTTAAATTACGACTCGTTCGCCGCGGCGGGAGCCCAACAGAAACTCGGGGCTCAGGACATCGGTCATGGGCAGGCGGGTGATGGTCGGTTTAATCACCAGTAGAGTTTTGCTGGTCTGGCTTTCCTTCTGAGTGCTGGTCAAGATCTGCTTGATGCCTGGAATCTGACCGATGCCGGGCCAACCGGTTCGGGTGAAGGTTTCGGTAGAAGAATCGAGTCCGGCGATGATCGCCCACTGGCCCTCGCGTAGGTCTATGGTGCCTTTAAAAGCGCGCTCCGCAATCTCGGGCACGGAATCGATGGTTTGGGTGCCAAGCGATTTGTAGTCGGCTTCGAGATCGAGTCCGATATCGCCATCGCCGCCGATGTGAGGAGTCATCTTCAAGATCAAGCCGAGATCCTCCATGGTGATTTGGGGCGCCGGGGTGTAGATGGAGGGCTCGCTTTGGGTGTAACCGGTGTAAAGGGAGGTGGCGATGGGGTATTGGTCGCCGACATGGAGATTGGCGGTTTGGCGATCGCCGACTACGACGGTGGCGTCGTAATAGGTGCTGGCGATGGAATTCGAAAAGTTGGCGACAGCGGTTGCATCGGCTACTCCGACGCCGAAAAGCGTCGCGCCGCCGCCGAAGGTGAGGAATTGAGTTGCGCCGACAGGGGAGGGCAGAACACTTTGCAAGCCAATTTTCCCGAAATCGATGAACTGGAAGAGAGTTTGGAGCGTGATTCCGTAATTGTTGCTGCGGTCGGTGTCAACAGTGAGGAACTGGACGTCGAAAGAAACCTGGGCGCGAGGCACTAAAAGCGATTCCATAACATCGCGGGCGACGCGGGCACGGGCAGCGCGATCGCGGATGACCACCATACGGTTGGCGCTGTCCCAGCCGATGGTGCGCAGGCCCAACAGACCGCGAACGGCGTTGGCGACTTCGATCAGGTCCCTTTCGGTTAATGCTTCCTGCAGAGGGAAGGTCAGCATGACCAAAGGTTCGAGTTCATTGCGCTTGTTTTCCGTATCGGGGGCAAAGTAAATCACCGACTTGGAGACGGCGAAAACAAAAGTATGGGTCGCGGCGGTGACGGCTTCGAGCGCGGTGTGGAAATCGGCGCCGCTTAGTTCGAAGCGGATGGGTTTACCCGATTGGATGCCGGTATCGGTTAGCGCGCGAATGCCGTAAGCGGCGGCTACCTGCTCGACCAGGGTTTTGGCGGGCGCGCGCAGGTCGAAATCGTGGGTGCCGGGGGCGGGCTGGACACTAGGCAGGGGACCGAGGCGCGGCAGGCTTTGCCAATCGGGGGTCGAGACCAATTCTACCGGAGGCTGCGGATGAGCGGCCTCATTTTTCGCGGAAAAGATATCGCTCGAGATATCGGCATTTTCGACATGCGACTGGGTGAGAATGTGTGCGGCGGGGGCCAGCGCGTCGCGATTGGCGCGATAGGAGGAGTTGCGCGGATCTTTGGCGGACGCCTCGGAAAAGAGGAGAAAGGCGCGCACGGTTTGTCCGGAGTCCTGCGCCTTACGGGCGAGGCGCGCCAGTTGGGCAGCAACGGCTTTATTATCCGGGGCAACAGTCTTTTTGTCCGCCGCAAAGCAGACAAACACCAGTGCCAGGCAACAGATCAAAGACTTCAAATGGTTTAGGACGTGCCGAACGGCCCAGGCGTGCAGAAAGAAATCATTTGGCGCGCCAAATTAGTGGCCGGGAGCCACGTAGCCGGGCGGGTGAGCGGCACCCTCGCCGAAGAAATACTCTTCCATCTGCTTGAGCAGGAACTCTTGCGCTTCGCTGGTGCCAAGGTTCAAGCGGTATTCGTTCATGATCATCTTCATCTGCTCAACCCACATGCCCCAGGCCTGTTTCGAGACGTTGTCGTAGATCCGCTGGCCGAGAGGATGGCCGTCAAAGGGAACTTCGTCCAGCCCGGGAAGCTCTTTTTGAAGCTTGACACAGAAAACTTTCCGTTCTACCTGCGGGGCCGGCCCGGAAGGATTCGCCATTTCTTTCTCCTGAAATTATCTTCTTTGAGGATAGCCCAGTGAAGAATTTTAGCGGGCTCGGCAGGTGTCGTTTTGCTGACTCGAAGGCGCTAATTCTTCCTGGCCGGGCTTCTCTTCGATGTCCCTTTCCTGCCTGCCGCCTTTTCATTCTTTTCTACCCGCAGTTTCCAGGCCAGCCGCAGAGCCCCCGCCAGCACGTCTTCAGTGGCTGCCGCCAAACGGATGTGCGTCATGCCCATTCTGCCCCAGCCGCCTTTCACGGGCAGGAACACCGCCGGCAGCTCATTGACAAAAGCCGCCTGGTGCTCCGGCGTGAGGGCCAGGTTGCCATAGCCCTCACTTTGCGAGGCTAAGGTGGCGAAAATTCTTCCACCCACCCGAAAGTCCGGCGAGCCCATGTGCGAGCTCTCTTCCGCGCCAGGCAGGCTTAAGGCAAGTCTTCGAAAGTCGGCTACTTTCATATGAAATCCCGCTGCCGCGCGGTCCCGCGGCGCGGCCCGATATAGTAAATCAGGGTAGGCTATGACGACCGAAGAACGCAAGCGCCCGGCGGCCGAAGCGCCGGGGAAGCCGCCGAATCACACGAAGAGCCAATGCTCTACTGCCCGGTCTGCAGCGCGCGCCTGGCGCAAAGCCGTTGCAAGCTTGTCTGCGAGGAATGCGGGTACTTCATGAGCTGCGCCGACTATTACTAGCGCTCCTGCCCGCTGGAGAAATCATGACTCGAAATATTGTGCTCTTGCTGGCCGCGTTGCTTCTTCCGATTACAGTAAGCGCGGACATCCTGGGCTTCGTGGAGCAGAAGTTTAGCGACATTCATTTTGACAAAGGGCAGTGGGCGCGCGTTGAGCACTCGCCGTGTTACACCTACACGGCACAGCAAGATGGCGCCACAGTGGACGTTTTTAGGATCGGCATCAGCAACTTCGTGCCGTTCAAAGCCAAAAAAGGTTTGAGGGTTATTGTCTGCGGCTCGGTAGCGGCTTTCGATGAAGGCTTCGAAACTGAATTTCCGATTTCCGCCGGCGCATCCCGGCGACCGAGCCGTTAGCGGTTTAGCGCGGATCTTGCGTCAGAACCGTCATGGCGGCCGCAGTTGTTATGCCTTTGGCGCGAAGAATCCGGAGTATTTCGGATGGATACGTGGTGCAATGCTCGAGCGTTCTCGATGCGCCCTGAATGCAACGGATGGCATGGTCTACGCCAAAATTCGAGGCATGGCGCGCGGCCAGGCCGATCATGGTCGCGCGCACGATCGCGAAATAGGAAGCCAGGATCAGGTAGTGGCGCGTAAACATCCCACCGTGCTGCTCGCCTGCCAGACAGTCGTTCAGCGGCTTCGAGCCAAACGGAAACAACGTGCGGTAAGCGTAATGAACCAGGTAGTGCTCCAGCATGTGTTCATGCCCGGCCAGGAAGCGCTTATAGTCGGTTGCGCACGCCTGAGCGTAGCGCTGGCCGCAGTCATGCGCGCTCAATCCGGGTGCGAGCCTCAGGCCCTCTACGAATTCTTTGTACAGGTCGAGATAGCGTGGCTGCGTGTAGTCGAGCTTGATGCGAGCCGCTATGAGTTCTAGAACGATCACCAACTGATCGGCTGCGTCCGCGGAGGACGCCCGCAGATGAGCGTCATAGAGGCCGGCTTCGATTCCGACAGCGAACCCGTCGAGCATTTGCGGGATGGAGGCATCCTGGCGGCTGGCGGAGAGCGCATCGAGATTTGCGCAGATATGTCCTACCAGCAGAAGGCGGCTTGCGACGGGCAACCTCCGCTTTTGCAGCACGGAGAGAATGGCTGACCGAATTTCCCAGAAGTAAAGATGCGGATTGTCAGAAGTGGCGTCCGCTAGCTGAAGTTCGCCGCGGGCGGGTGTCGGTTCGTCAAAGGAAGCCGGCGTTGGATCGGTCAGGCAGAGCCGGGCCGCCTCAGGGCAGGAAAAATCAAGCGATCTTTCGAGAACACCGGCCACTTCATTGTGGATACGCGGGAAAGTGGCACATGTTTTCCCCAGGTAGTCCGCGCCCAATTCTGCCTGAATGGAGCACAGATTTCTGGAAAGAAAGGGACAGCTCGATTCATCGAGCACAATTTTTGCGAAGCCGCCGCCGGGCTTGGCGGGCGTCTCAATCTGCACCCACTGCGCTAGCGGGGTACGCAGCACGGGATGAGAAGATGCCTGGTATTTCTCGTAAGTCTCCCGATCGACGCTGACCTGCCAGCCGCTGCAGCAGGTATCCTCGCAATCGGCTCCAAGGCAGCGGAATTGTTCATATTGCCGGGCCTGTTGATAACGCAGCGACCTTGACGAGTCGACTGCGGATTCCTGTGTATTCATCAGCGGCTACTGTCAAGTGCCGCTTGTGTTCATTAGCTCTCTGACGGAAAAGACAGGGGACATGCCTTCGCTTGGCAACGCCGCGTGAGCTAGCGTGTTGAGGCGCTCACCTCGTCCTTGGCCTGCTCGACCGCGCCTTCGATCTCCTGCTGATATTTCTTCAGAAGATCTTTCGAGACGGCCTCGAAGCGCATTACCAAGACAGGCTGGGTATTTGAGGCGCGCACCAGCCCCCAACCTTTCTCAAACGGGACGCGCACGCCGTCTACGTCCACCACCTGATGATTCTGCCGCACAATGTTGCCCACTTTTTCGACCACCTGAAACTTCAGATCGTCCGGGCAATCGATGCGCAACTCGGGAGTAGACACCATATGCGGAATGCCCTCCAGCTGATAAGACAGCGGTTTACCGGAATTGGCCACAATTTCGATCAGCCGGCAGGCGGCATAGAGAGCATCGTCGTAGCCGTAGTAGCGATCGGCAAAGAACATGTGGCCCGACATTTCGCCCGCGAGCTCCGCGTGCTCTTCCTTCATCTTGGCCTTGATGAGCGAGTGGCCAGTCTTGAACATGATGGGCTTGCCGCCGAGTTCGGCCAGCTTGTCGTACATCACCTGAGAACATTTCACTTCGCCAATAAAAGTAGCGCCTGGCTTGCGCGTGAGGATCTCGCGCCCGAAAATCAGCAGGAGCATGTCGCCGTAAATCACGGCTCCGGTTTCGTCGATAGCTCCAATCCGGTCTGTGTCTCCGTCGAAAGCAATCCCCAATTCCGCTTTCTGCTTGCTTACGGCTTTTTTCAAGTCTTCCAGGTTTTTAAGTACGGTGGGATCGGGATGATGATTGGGGAAGTCGCCGTCCATTTCGAAAAAGAGTTCAGTGGCATCGATGTTCAGCTTTTCGATAATGCGGTGCATGACCGGTCCGGCGGTTCCGTTGCCGCCATCGAACGCGACCTTCACCTTGCGCGAAAACTTGAATTGGGAGGCGATCTCGTCTACGTAGGGCGTAACGGCATCGATCGCTTCGACGGAGCCTTTCCCCGACTCGTAGTCGGCGGCTTGGATCATCTTCCGGATCTCCTGGATGGCCGCTCCATGCAGTGTGCCGGAACCGCAAACCGTCTTAAATCCGTTGTACTCGGGCGGATTGTGGCTGCCCGTAATCATCACAGCGCCGCCCGCCTGGAAGTGGACGGCGGAATAATACAGCACCGGAGTCGGCACCGTGCCGAGATCGAGTACGCGCGCGCCCGCCGCCAGCAGCCCTTTCAGGATGGCGTCGTGCAGTCGCGGACTACTCAGGCGGCAGTCATTCGCCAGGCAGATATCGCGGCTGTTGCTGTGGCGAATCAGGTAGGTAGCAAGCGCTCGCCCCAGCAATTCCACGTCTGGATCGAGCAGTTCCTGGTCGGCAATTCCTCGAATGTCGTACTCGCGAAAGATACCCGGTTGAAACATGTCTCTCTAAGAATAGCCGTACAGAGCGCATTCGGGAATACCCAAGGAAACAACTGGGGGAAACAACCGAGTCTTAAGTAGAGTAAGAGGTTGTTAACTCCGGCCGCACTTGGTCTCCTAGAGGTGGAGTCAACCCTGGGCGGTAGGACGGATAATTATCTCATTGACATCAACATCGGCCGGCTGCTCGATCGCGAATACGATGGCGCGCGCGACCGCATCGGGCGGCATGGCGAACTTGTCGCGAGAGGCTTCGAGCTGGGCTTTCACCTCGGAATTCGTCACACCTTCCGTGAAGTTCGTTCGAGTGAAGCCGGGCGAAACGATTGTTACGCGCAGCTTATCGCCGGCTTCCTGGCTTAAGCCTTCGGAGATGGCGCGCACGGCGAACTTCGTACCGGCGTAAACCGACATGGCCGGTCGAACGAGATGGGCCGCAGTAGAGGCGGTGTTGATGAAGTGTCCGAAACCTTGCTTTCGAAAAAGAGGCAGGGCGGCGGCGATGCCATAGAGCACACCTTTGATGTTCACATCGATCATCTCCTCCCAAGCTTCCACGCGCAGATCGTCGAGGGGAGAAAGCGGCATCACCCCGGCATTGCTGATGAGAACGTCCAGCTTGCCGAATCGCTCGCAGGCTAAATCGACGAGGGCGAACAAATCGTCGCTTCGCCTTACGTCCGTGCTTCTATACGCTGCCTCCCCACCTGCTTTTGCGATATGGTCTGCGAGGGCCTTCAGAGGATCCAACCGGCGCGCGCCGAGCACGACCTTCGCACCGCGTTCCGCGAGCAGAAGCGCAGTTGCCTCCCCAATCCCGCTGCTTGCGCCCGTGATTGCGGCGACTTTGCCTTCGGTTCCTGACATGAATTTCTACATCAACTCCTGACGCCTTACCACCAGGCTCTCCAGGTAATCCCGGTCCAGCTCGTAGCCGAAGCCGGTTTCGTCACTTACTTCGATTGTGCCGCGCGGAGTAACTTCGATCGGGGGAGCGACAATATCCCGCTGCCAGTAGCGCTTGCTGGCAGACACATCGCCCGGCAAGACAAAATTCGGCAACGTCGAAAGCGCAATGTTGTGGGCGCGCCCAATTCCTGCCTCGAGCATGCCGCCGCACCACACCGGGATGGCATTCGCCTGGCAAATATCGTGAATCCGCTTGGCTTCGGCAAAGCCGCCCACGCGCCCCAGCTTGATATTGATGATCCGGCCGGCTTGCAGCTTGATCGCCTGTTCGGCCTGATGCGCGGAGCGGATACACTCATCCAGGCAAATCGGCGTGTCGAGCATGGCCTGCAGCGCCGCATGGTCCACGATCTCGTCATGGCCCAGCGGCTGTTCGATCATCATCAGGTAAAACTCGTCGAGCGCTTTCAGCCGCTCCAGGTCGTTTAGTGTGTATGCCGAGTTTGCATCGGCCATGAGCTTGATCCGTGGAAAGCGCGCCCGCACCTGCCGAATCACGTCAACGTCCCAGCCCGGCTTGATCTTCATCTTGATGCGCTGGTAGCCCGCCGCCAGCTCCGTCTCGATTTTTTCGAGCAGTTGCTCTACCGTGTCCTGGATACCGATAGATACGCCGCAAGCAATCTCTTTGCGCGCGCCGGCTCCGATCGTCTTCCAAAGCGGTTCTTTGCGCAGCCTTGCTTCGAGGTCCCAGATCGCGGCTTCCATGCCGCCGCGCGCCATGTTGTGGCCGCGAATGTGCGCCGTGCGCGCGCCCACTTCGGAGGCGGAGCTGAACTGGTGATGCAAAATGCGCGGAGCAATGTAATCCGTGAGCAGCGGCCAGACAGATCCTGTCCACTCCTCGTTATAAAAAGGATTTTCGCCCGCTGTGACCTCGCCCCAGCCCGAGATGCCGTCGGACGACGCTTCCACCAGGATGATGTCGCGCTCGTAGGTGCGGCTGAAGCTGGTTTCGAAGAAGTGTACCAGCGGCATGCGGATGTGCCGCAGCACGATGCGCTCTATTGTGATTGCCATTTTCCTAACAAGTATGTGCCGGACTGCTCGCTGCGTTCGAAGCCGACCACCGCCAGCCCGGCACGAAAATGCTCGTCGAATTGTTCGGCGATGGCGGATTGTATTTCGCGCGCTCGTCCCGGCTCTGTTTGACGCAGTTCGCCGATCTCGCTGACGACGGAAATACGCCCTGCGATCGGTGGCCGCGTGAACGAGCCTTTCTCCAAAAGACTCACCACGCGCTCCCCTTCGATCCACCACTCGGGCACCAGTCGGTCTGTCGGCAGGCCACCGTGAAGGCGGCTGGTGGTTGTTCCGTATTGATTGTGGACATAGCGGCGGACGATTGCCCCCAGCCTCTCGATGTTAAAGAAAGCATTCTTTAACTCGAGCGGGTCGAAGGTCCACTCGATCAAGTGCACACCGGCGGCTAGCGCATATCTCCTCTGTTCGAGTTTCATCTTCCGGCCGAGCCCGGTGTTGCGGTAGGGCGGCAACACGCCCAGCATATGGCTGTGCAGATAATATTTGCCGCCAGCCTTCAGGCCCGGAATGCACAAACAGAAAGCCACCATTCTGCCGGCGTCGAAAGCGCCGAGCACCTGGCCACCAATCTTGCTTGCCACTACGAATAAGCGCAACGGAAGGAGCTCTACGTCGTCAAAACCCCAGATCTCGCGCTGCAGCTTGACCACTTCGGCAAACTCGTTCAGTTCGGAGAGCTGGCGAATTTCTATGGCGGTAAGAGGCAGAGGGGCGGTCATCAGGGTTGTCGCCTCATTTTAAAGCAGGGTCCAGGCGGGTTCGAACGCATAAGCTTTGACACCAGGCGAAATTGCTTCGGATCGCGCGTGATCCGGCCGGAGAAGGCGAAACTAGAAGCTAATCGCGCGAAACCGAGCTGCCTGTCGGTATAATCCCCGCGTTCTCGACCATGAGAATAACGGTCCGGCGCTGAGCTCGCGTGCGATGCAAAACCCCTCTGGGGACGACGAATCCTTGTCGATTTAAAAGCTCAACTGTTCGGGCTTCAAGGTCAATGAACAATTGACCATCTACAACATAGAAAAACTCGTCGTCTTGTTCGTGCTGATGCCAGTGATACTCTCCCTGCACGACCCGAGGCGAACCACCGAGTCATTCACCTTGCAGAGCGTCTGGTTGTACCAAGCGAATTCGCAAGCGTCAGCCAGCGCCTTTTCGTCAATTACTTCCAAAGGTTCGTGCAGGATGTTGAGGCGCGTCTCGTAAGGGAAGGGGGGCGTTGCCGCCATGTGAACTTTCCTCTTCAGTGAGGATAGCGCATGGCCAGGATATAAGCCGAGCTGCCACCTCCCAGTTGGCGGCAATTCGGAAACAAATCCGCGCTTATACTTATGCGGCGCAGCCCGAGTCCAACATGAGCAGCGAACTGCTGTTATTCCTCTCGCAGGGCTCTCAGCGGATCCAAAAGCGCGGCGCGACGGGCCGGCAAAAAGCTGGCAGCAAGGGTGGTCAGTATCAGCAGCGCCGCGGCGCCCGCGATCAGCAATGGATCGCCCGTCTTGACGCCATAAAGCTGGGAGGAAACAAGGCGGCCGCAAGCTAGCGCCGCCGGTAAACCGATCGCTAATCCCAAAACCACCGCGACCAGAGATTCGCTCAGCACGTTACCCAGAATGCTCGCCGGCCGCGCACCCAAAGCCATGCGAATTCCGATCTCGTTTGTGCGGCGCGATACTGAATAGGCAACGACGCCGTACAGGCCGATGGAGGAGAGTAGCAGCGCCAGCACTCCGAAAAAACCGGCCAGTTTGGCCAGCAGTTTTTCCTCGGTCAGCGAGCGGTCTACTTCTTCCGCGAGCGTCGTCACGTTCGCCAGCTCCAGGTTGGGGTTCTCGGCGCGTATGGCTGCGCGGATCTCGCCGAGCAACGCCTTGGGCCTGCCCTGGGCTCGCACTACCAAGTCGTTGAAACCGTCCGGATTCTGCTCCTGGTCGTTGTAGACGAAGAACATTCCACTGGGCTTTTCGCGAAGGCTCTGGTACTTAGCGTCTTTGACCACGCCGACAATTTCATAGTCGTCATGGTCGCCTAGCGAGAAATGGCGGCCTAGCGCCAAAACATTCGGGTAGAGCTCGCGCGCGAACGTCTCATTCACCACGGCAACCGATGGCGATTTGGGCGTGTCTTGCGGTCCGAAAAGTCTTCCCAGCACGAGCGGCGTTCCGAGCGCCTCGAAGTATTGTGCTCCCACTCGATTTCCGTCAAAGGCTTTGGCGTTCGCCTCAGTATGGGGCAATCCCCGCGACCAAACGTGAGTGCCCCACTCGCCTTCGTTAAAGGCCAGCATGGAAAAACTGGCCGCGCGCACACCTGGCAAATTTTGGATGCGGGCTTCCAGCCGGCGATACAAAGCCAGCAGCGCCGGTCCTTTGGCATTGGTCGAATCGCTATCGAGCTGTAGCAGAAGTACGCGATCTTTTTCGAACCCAGTGCTGGTTTGTTCGAGTTTTTCGAGCGTGGCCACGAAGAGAGCCGCGCCGATGATCAGGAAGAATGCCAAGGCTACCTGTCCCGCAACCAGCACGGAGCCCAGCCTGCCCTGCGATTGCGATCGCGCCAATCCCTTGCCTTCCTTCAACGACGGTCCGGCGTCCACTCTGCTCATGCGCAGCGCCGGTACGATTCCGAAGATCAGACCCGTGAGTAGCGAGACTGCAAACGTAAAGAGCAAGATCGGCGTGCTTAGACCCACTTGCAGCGGAACAGGAGCCGGGCCGCTGGAAACCATCGCCAATAGCAAGCGCGCACCGGCGGCGGCCGCCAGTAACCCCAAACATCCACCCGCCAGCGCGAGCAAAAGGCTTTCGGAGAGCAGCTGGCTCATCAACCTTCGCCGTGGTGCGCCTAACGCTATCCTGACCGCGATTTCGCGCCGGCGCGCCCCGGCACGCGCCAATAAGAGATTGGCAATATTCGCGCAAGCAATCAGCAGCACCAGGCCAACGAGAACCATTAAGATCCGCAACGGGCTGGAAAATTTCCGGCGCAGGCGCGAGATGCCGCGGGCCGCATCGGTCAGCGTCACGCGCGCCTTCCGCATATCCGCCACGCGCTCCGCCGAGGGGGACGAACCGGCAAGTTCACGAAGCCACTGCTGGAAGCGTACCGTCGTGTAGGCCTGCGCCCGCGCCATATCGACGCCCGGCTTCATGCGCCCAATCAGCCATAACGATTGCGTCCGCGCGCCCAACGGGTCGCCGAGCCACGGCTGAACCTGCGCTTGGGCGGCTAATGGAACCCAGAGGTCGGGAGCCCGGCCGACCTCCGTTCCGAAGAATTCCGGCGCGGCTATTCCAACCACGGTGAATACCCTTCCGCTAAATGAAAAGGAGTGGCCGATCACGGACGGATCCCGAGCAAAACGTCGCTGCCAATAGCCATAGCGCATGACAGCGAAGGTGCTTCCTGCCGTGCGATCGTCTTCCGGCCTCAGCATGCGCCCGGCCGAAGCGGGTACGCCCAGCATGGCGAAATAGTTGCCGGAAACGAGCTGCACGTTCACCGGTTCCCATTCGGCACGCGCTCCGTTGAATCGAGCATGAATCTCGCCCTGCATGCTTTCGATCGCGGCCACATCCGAGAATGCGTCATTTCCGCCGCGCATTTCCCGAAAAAAAGCCTGCGAAAATAACTCTTCGCTTCTGTTTGGGAAGTCATCGGTTACTCCGGACATATGCCCCGCCCCAAACAGCAGCAACTGCCGCGGCTCTTTCACGGGCAGCATGCGAAGCATCAACGCGTCCATCAGGCTGAAGATTGCCGTGTTTGCGCCGATCCCGAGCGCGAGAGACACTACTGCGACGGCCGCGAAGCCGGGACTACGCCGCAGCATGCGCAGCGCGAAGCGCAGATCCTGGAACATACTTTCTACCCAGCGCGTTCCACGGGCGTCGCGACACTCTTCTCGAACCTGTTCGACACCGCCGAAGGTCAAACGTGCCTTGCGCCGCGCCTCTTCTTCCGTTAGACCGGAGCGCCGGTAATCCGAAATTTGGCGTTCGAGGTGATCCCGCATTTCTTTTTCAAGCTCGGTTTCTAACTTCTGCTTGCCTATGAGGCGCGCGAACCAGTTCATAGGAATTTTTCTTCCCGCAGTCGGAGTGTAACATGTAGAAGCTCGATGTGTCTCGGCCTCGTAGCATGCGAGATCGGGATTGGACAATGGAAACGTGATCTCAAAAACCGCCATATTCTCGATCGAGTCCATAGAGAGCCATATCGCTCCTTTGCGTGGGCGGCTTGCCGAGCATCCGCTCTACAAAAGCATCAGAACGCCGAATCACATCCGTTCCTTTATGGCGCTCCATGTCTTCGCAGTTTGGGACTTTATGAGCCTGCTCACCGCGCTCCAGCGGGAGTTAACTTGCGTATCGATCCCGTGGCGCCCCTCCCGCTGGCCGGAGAGCCGCCGCTTCACTAATGAAATCGTGCTGGGGGAAGAAAGCGACAAGTTCGAGGGGCGCTCGATTAGCCATTTCGAGCTTTACATTGAGGCAATGGAAGACTATGGCGCAGACACTCGCCCGATTCGCGATCTTCTATTGCAAATCGAACTTCACCCACCGGCGACGCCCATTTCGCAGTTAATGGAACGCGCCGCCGTGCCCCTTGCAGCGCGCCGATTTGTTCAAACGACCTTCGATGGCATTCAATCCGGAAGCCTGTGTGCGCTAGCTGCGAACTTTACCTTCGGGCGTGAAGACCTGATCCCTGAAATGTTCCGTGAACTGGTTCGCGATCTGGACGGTGACGGCCGGAATGGCTTGCGCAAGTTCGTCTGGTATTTAGAACGTCACATTGAGCTTGACGGGGAAGACCATGGCCCGCTTGCCTTGCGGATGGTGAGCGATCTTTGCGGCAGCGACGAAGGATTGTGGGCGCAGGCAGCAAGCGCTGCCGAAAGCGCGATCTCGGCGCGCCTTCTTCTGTGGGATGAAATCCTTGAGTCGCTCGGGTAAGGTCAAATCTGAGACAAGGGTCGGTCGCCGTCGAATCGCCGAAGGAGAATATAAGGCGAAGGTTAGACTAGTCGGTGCGGACCCATAACAACCCACCCCAGGAGGAAATGCTTGTGCCTTTCGAAAAAAGAGTAGACCTGACCGGCAGCGAAAGAACTGCCGGTCAAGGCTTTCAGCAGGTCGCTGCAGTCCCGGCCGAGGAACGATTGCAGGTCAGCGTCATTTTAGGACGGAAAAGCGGGAAACCCACTATGGGCGAGGGGAGAGCGCCGGCGCGTGTTCCTTACGCGCAATTCGGCCAGGAATACGGTGCCAGCCCCAGCGCCATCGCCAAAGTAGAAAGGTTTGCCCATCATGCGGGCTTGACGGTCGTCGAAAGCAGCGCTCCTAAGCGTCGAGTGGTGTTGGCTGGAACCGCTACCGCCATGGCGCAGGCATTCGGCGCCGATCTCGCTCGCTATAAGGTGCCAGCCTACGGTGACCAGGTCTATCGCGTGCGCACCGGAATGCTCACTATCCCGGCCGAGCTCCAGGGCGACGTGATCGCCGTCCTGGGTCTCGACAACACGCCCATAGCCAGAGCCCATATTCGAAAAAGATCCACGCACGTCAAGGCGCACGCTGCCACCGCCAGCTTCACTCCTCCCCAGGTAGCCGCTCTCTATGGCTTTCCGCAGGGCATCAACGGTTCCGGCCAGACTGTCGGCATCATCGAACTGGGCGGCGGCTACCAGGCAGCCGACCTCCAGGCTTATTTCAGCCAGCTCAACATACCGGAACCAACTGTTACGGCCGTCTCGGTTGATGGCGGCGCTAACACGCCTGGCTCGGACGCGGACGGCGAGGTGATGCTCGATATCGAAGTCGTCGGCTCGATAGCGCCTGGCGCGAATATCGCTGTTTATTTCACGACCAATACCGATCAGGGTTTCATCGACGCCATCACCGATGCGGTGCATGACACCACACGCAAGCCCTCCGTTGTCTCAATCAGTTGGGGCGGCCCGGAGGATTCCTGGACCCAGCAATCACAAACCGCCATGAACGCCGCGTTGCAAGATGCCGCCACTCTGGGCGTTACCGTCACTGTGGCGGCCGGAGACAGCGGATCTACTGACGGTACCGCCGACGGCAAACTACACGTCGACTTTCCGGCCTCCAGCCCTTATGCGTTGGCTTGCGGTGGAACCAAGCTCACGGGCAGCGGTTCGAGTATCTCGTCTGAGGTGGTCTGGAATGAAACGACCAGCCAGGAAGGCGCTACCGGCGGCGGCGTCAGCACAGTCTTTGCGCTGCCGAGCTACCAATCGTCGGCCAAAGTGCCAGTGCAGCCAGAGGCTAATTTTGCCGGAAGGGGCGTCCCGGATGTTTCCGGAAATGCCGACCCCTCAACGGGATATACCGTACGAGTTGATGGACAAGATCAGGTGGTTGGGGGCACCAGCGCGGTCGCCCCGTTGTGGGCGGCCCTGGTCGCCCTTCTCAATCAGCAGCTCGGCACGCCGGTCGGCTATCTCAACCCGAAAATCTATCCCTTAGGCGAAGCCGCGTTCCGCGACATTACCAGCGGCACCAACGACGATAGCAACCTGGGCTACTACCGTGCCGGGGCTGGCTGGGATGCCTGCACGGGACTTGGTAGCCCGAACGGTACTGCCTTGTTAAACGCGCTGATGTCGAAGTAAAGTTGAGAAGCATGGCTGGCCGCGTTGAAATTCCGGGAAGCACTCCGCGGCCGCCAGCCGAAAGTGCCGAAACAAGCGCCATTCCAAACGATGAGCAGCTTTCCGCCTCGATCATTCTGCAAAGCCCGTCGCAGGACGACGTGGCCGCCGTCGAAGCCTTCGCCAGGGAGTTCGGTCTGCGCGTGACGGAAGCCGATGCGGCCAAGCGTACGGTGAAGGTTTCGGGCACGCCGCAACAGTTAGGCGAGGCTTTCGGAGTCAAACTTGCGAAAGCAGGCGGCTATGTAACTTACCAGGGCCCGCTCAGCGTGCCCGAGGACCTGGCCGGGCTCGTCATGGCCGTGCTCGGGCTTGACAACCGGCCGGTTGCGCACAGCCATAGCTAATACAGCGGTTCTTAATACAGTGAGTCTTCCCCAGCCGGCCGCGTTTTCCAGCGGCGATGGATCCACATCCATTGGTCCGGATATTGCCGGATGATGTTCTCCAGGACGCAGTGGATTTTTTGTGTATCGGCGGCTTCGTCGCCCGTCAGCTCCACCGCCGGATAGAAATGCAGCACGTAACGATGCGCGGCTTCATCCCATACCGCGAAGCCCGGAATGACCAGCGATTGCGCGCGATACGCCAACTTGACGAAGCCAGTGTTGGCGCAGGCCTGGCGGCCGAAGAAATCGATGAAGACGCCTTCGGCGGCGGCGGTGTTCTGATCGATGAGAATGCCTACCGCTTCGTTGCCGCGCAGCGCCCGCAGCACGGCGCGCGCGCCATCCCACTTATAGATGAGCTTGTTGCCCGATAAAGCGCGCCGGGTCTCGACCAGAGCATCGATGTGGGGATTGTCGAGCGGCCGCACCATCACGTTCATCGGCTCGGTCATCAGCGCATGCGCAAAGGCGCTCAGTTCCCAGTTGCCCAAGTGCCCGGTGGCGATCAGAACGCCTCGACCGTGGCTCTTGGCCGCTGCATAGTTCTCGAAGCCCTGATAACTGATCCAGCGCCCGATATTCGCGGCATTCAAATCGGGAAAACGCGCCAGCGCGAGAATCATGCGCGCCACGTTCCGGAATACGCCGTCGATGAGGCGCTCGCGCTCCTCACTGCCCAGTTGCGGGTAAGCGAACGATAAGTTAATGTGCGCGACGCGGCGCAGCTTGGGCACGGCGAGATCGAGCACGCGCGCCGCGGCACGCGCGCCTACATTCGCGAATGGTAAGGGCAGGCGACGGAGTACTGTGACGAGTGTGGCGGCAAGTGCGTACTCGGCACGAATGGCCAGCCGGCTTTTACGTTGCGCCAAGTTTGGAGTTTAATCGATCGACTTCAATCATCCAATTTAATCGATCGAGCTTAATCGATCCAGCCGCCGCCGAGCACCAGGTCGTCATCGTAGAAAACCGCCGCCTGGCCTGGAGTGATCGCGCGCTGCCCTTCGTCGAAGCGCACTTCCACCCGGGTGGCTTGCGCGTTTGGCACGAGCGTCGCTGCCGCGGCCATGTGCTTGTTGCGAATCTTGACCTGCGCCCGACGCGGCTCCCCGATCGGGGCGATAGAAAGCCAATTGACATCGCGCGCGACCAGAACAGACCGCTTCAGATCGTTATCGCTGCCCACCATCACGCGCTGCGTCGCCGGTTCGGTCGAGATGACGTAAAGCGGTTCGGGCGCCGCCACTCGCAAGCCGCGCCGCTGCCCCACCGTGAAGTGATGCGTTCCGCCGTGACGCCCCACTACACGGCCACTGGTATCCACAATCTCGCCCTCCGTCGCCGCCGGATCGATTCCCTGCTCACGAAAATAGGCGTCCATGAAAGCCGCATAGTCGCCATTCGGGACGAAACAGATCTCCTGGCTGTCGTTCTTTTCGGCCACCGGCAGTGCCAGCTCTTTCGCGAGTTGCCGCACTTCCGGTTTCTGCATTGCGCCTAAAGGGAACATCGTGCGCGCCAGCTGCTCTTGCGTCAGGCCGAATAGAAAATAGGTCTGGTCTTTCGAACGGTCGACGCCCATGCGCATCTGATATCGGCCGCTTGGCTCGTCGAAGCGCAAGCGGGCGTAATGGCCGGTGGCGATTTTCTCCGCGCCCACGCCGTCCGCCATGTCCAGAAACTGATCGAACTTGATGAAGTTATTACAGAGCGTGCAGGGAATGGGCGTGCGGCCCGCCAGGTAGTCGGCTACGAAGGGCTTGACCACCTGCTCTTCAAAGCGCTCTTCGAAGTTGACCACGTAGTAAGGAATGCCGAGCAGGGAAGCGACAAAGCGCGCGTCGTAGACGTCGTCGAGCGAACAGCAGCGGCCTGCCGTTCCGCCTTCGGGCACCAGTTCGGGCAGGCGCTTCTGGTTCCAGAGCTGCATCGTCAGGCCTACTACCGGCCAACCCTCGCGCTGCAGCAGACCGGCTACTACGGAGCTATCTACTCCGCCCGACATCGCCACTGCGACCGGCGCGTTACTGCGCGGCAAGCTGCGGCCTCTTGGTTTCTTTCGTCTTGCGAATGCGCCGGACCGCCGCGACCGCCGCCTCGCTCAATCGATCGACATCTTCCGCTGTGTTGTATCGCCCGAAGGAGAAGCGCACGCTCGAACGCGCTTCCGCCACACTGCGGCCCATTGCGAGCAGAACATGCGAGGGTTCGATGGAGCCACTGCTGCAAGCCGATCCGGTCGATACCGCGCAGCCCGCGGTATCGAGCGCGATCAGCAGCGTTTCGCCCGAAACGCCGCGAAACAGCAGATTGCTGGTGTTCACGAGGCGCGACGCGTTGATACCATTCACCTCCATTTCGTCGAGCGAAGCCCGCATCTGCGCTTCGAAGCGGTCGCGCAGCAGCTCGACATCGCTCATCGAATATTGAGACAAGAGCTCTGTGGCGCAGGCGAAAGCAATAGCGCCCGGTACGTTCTCCGTTCCGGCGCGTCGCTCGCGCTCGTGCCTTCCGCCGAATTGAATGCCGCGCAGCGGCGTGCCCTTGCGAACGAAGAGCGCCCCGACGCCTTTCGGCCCATAAATTTTGTGCGCGCTCATCGCATAGAGATCCACGCCCAGTTCGGCGAGATGCACAGGCAACTTGCCGAATGCCTGCACGCCATCGGAGTGGAAATAAATCTCCTGCCCGACCGCGCGGCGCTGGCGGATCACCTGTGCCAGCTCTCCAATCGGTTGAATCGATCCCGTTTCATTGTTCGCGTGCATGACGGAGACAAGCACGGTCTCCGGGCGAATGTGATTTTCGATTTCGCGAGGACTCAACACTACTGAGACGTCGACGCCTTCGCGCTCCAGTTGGCGAACCGCTTCGAGAACTGCCGGATGCTCGATCGCGGTCGCGACGACGTGCTTGCGGCTCGCTCCGATATTCCGAACCAGTCCGAGAATTGCCAGGTTGTTCGACTCGGTGCCCCCGCTTGTGAAGACGATCTCGTTGGCCGCGCAGTGCAGTTCGCGAGCCATCGTCAGACGTGCGGCCTCCAGCCGCTGGCGGGCGATTTGTCCCGCGCGATGCGTGCTCGAGGCATTGCCCGGCGTGTCGCGCAGCGCTTCGGCGTAGCACTCAATCACTTCAGGCGCGGGCGGAGTAGTCGCATTGTGATCGAAGTACAGCATCGAAGTAAAAACAGGAAATACATACAATTTTAGCAGCGTATGCAGCGCCCCATCGTTACTCTCACCACCGACTTCGGACAGACCGACCACTACGTCGGCACGATGAAGGGCGTCATACTTGGTCGCTGCCCGGATGCGCAGCTGGTCGATATTTCGCACGAAGTCGCCCGATTTTCCGTGCATGCGGGCGCATACACGATCGGTCAGGCGGCTGCTTATTTTCCGTCCGGAACCGTCCATCTGGTCGTGATCGACCCGGGCGTGGGCACCGAACGGAAGCCGTTGCTGGTCGAAGCGATCGGCCAATATTTCATCGCGCCGGATAACGGCGTGCTGAGCTTCATCCTGGCTCGTGACCCCAACGCGACAGCACGCGAAATCTTAAACCGGGATCTATGGTTGCCATCGCCCTCCGCAACCTTCCATGGGCGCGATGTCTTTGCACCCGCCGCGGGCGCCCTTGCTGCCCGAACCGCCGGGCCGCAAGGTGTCGGCCCGCTTATCGAGCAGCCGGTTCTGCTCCCCCAACTTGAACCTCGGCAAATCGAGCCAGGTTTATGGGAAGGAACTGTGCTCAGCGTTGACTACTTCGGCAATGTCATTACCAATTTCAAGGCAACCGGTTTGCAGGATGCGAGTAAGTTCACGATTTTTGCGGGCTCCGGGCAGGTGAGCACCTTCGGCCTGACCTTCGGCAACGCGCCCCGGGATCTTTGCTTTGCTTACCTCGGCAGCTCGGGCTTTATGGAGCTTGGGATGAATCAGGGCAATGCGGCGGATTGGCTCAAGATAGGTCCCGGCGACAGTGTCCATCTGAAGATACACTAGGTAGATACCCGTGCCGACGACCGTTGCAGAACCTGTTACTGTAGAGCCAGTCACGCAAACCCGAGCCGCCGAGTTTCGCAAAAAGCTTGAATCGAAGATCGTCGTGGCCGACGGCGCGATGGGGACGATGCTCTACGCCAAGGGCATCTTCATCAACCGCTGCTTCGACGAACTCAACTTGTCGGCTCCGCAGCTAGTGAAAGAGATTCATCAGGAGTACGTACGCGCAGGCGCGGAAGTGATCGAAAGCAATACTTTCGGCGGCAACCGCGTGCGTCTCTCTGCCTTCGGGTTCGCGGAAAAGCTGCGCGCGATCAACGAAGCGGGCGTCAAGCTGGCACGCGAGGCAGCGGGCGACAAAGCTTTCGTAGCCGGCGCAATCGGGCCGCTCGGCACGCAGATTGAACCGCTAGGGCCGATGTCCTTTGCCGAGGCGCGCGCTGTGTTCCGCGAACAGGCGGAAGCGTTGGTGAGCGCCGGGGTCGACCTGCTCGTTCTCGAAACGTTCTACGAGCTGCCTGAGCTGCGGGAAGCGATTCATGCGGCGCGCGCAGCAGCGGGGCCGGAAATGGTAATCGTCGCGCAAGTAACGGTAAACGACGATGGCACGTTGCGCGATGGCGCGAGCACCGAAACTTTTGCCCGCAGTCTCGACGAGTGGCCGGTCGACGTCATCGGCGTGAACTGTTCCGCCGGTCCGAAGGTCGTGCTCGAGACGATTGAAAAAATACTTCCCGTCACTTCGAAACCCTTGAGCGCAATGCCGAACGCAGGCTTGCCGGCAACCGTCGAAGGGCGCAACATTTATCTCTGCTCGCCGGAATACATGGCGCAGTATGCGCGGCGTTTTTTGCAGGCAGGGGTGCGCATGATCGGCGGCTGCTGCGGCACCACGCCCGAGCATATTAAGCAGATTTTGGGCGAAGTCCGCTCGCTGCAGCCGTTGCAGCAGCATCGCCCTGCCGGCGTCGGCGCGGCCGAAGCGGGCAAACCGGAAGTCAAGCGCCTGTCCAAAGTGCCCGTCGCCGAGAAATCGCAGCTCGGCGCGAAACTCGCGGCTGGCAAGTTCGTTGTATTCGTCGAAATTCTGCCGCCGCGCGGCGTCGATGCGGTGAAAGAAATCGCGGGCGCAAAGTTATGCAAAGAGAACGGCATCGATTGCATTAATGTGCCGGACGGCCCGCGAGCGAGCGCTCGCCTCAGCGCGCAAGTCACCTGCCAGCTCATTCAGCAGCAGGCCGGCATCGAGGCGGTGCTACATTTCTGCTGCCGCGACCGCAACATTCTCAGCATCCAATCCGAACTGTTGGGGGCGCATGCGACGGGCGTGCGCAATCTTATCTGCATCACCGGCGATCCGCCGCGCATGGGAACCTATCCGGACGCGAGCGCGGTCTTCGATGTGGATTCGATCGGCTTGACCAACGTGGTCAACAATCTCAACCAGGGGCTCGACATAGGCGGTAATCCCACAGGCTCGCAAACCGCTCTGCTCATCGGCGTGGGCGCGAATCCGGGCGCGCTCAACATGGACGAAGAGTTGCGGCGCTTTGCCTGGAAAGTGGAAGCTGGCGCGGAGTACGTAGTGACGCAGCCGGTGTTCGATCTCGATTTGCTCGAGATCTTTTTGCGGAAAACGGAGCCATACGGTTTGCCCATCGTGGCGGGCATCTGGCCGTTGACGAGCTACCGCAACGCCGAGTTCATGGTGAATGAACTGCGGGTGCCTGTACCGCCAGAGTACATGGAACGGATGAGGCAGGCCGACAGCGCGGAAAAAGCCCGCGCGGAGGGCGTTGCCATCGCTCGCGAAATGACCGCCAAAGTGCGCCAGATGGTTCATGGGGCGCAATTGAGTGCTCCGTTTGGGCGCTACGACATGGCGGTGCAGGTTGCCGAGGCAATCGGCGCACGCTAAACTGACGAAGTACTTTCTACGGCAAAATCGGGCAACTCGCCCACCTTCAACTCCTCACGTGGCCACAGACCTAATACAGATCGATCCAGCAAACCCGTCCCCCGGCGCGGTGGAGCGCGCGGTTCATGAGATTCGGCGCGGGAAAGTCATCGGTGTTCCCACCGACGCGCTTTACGTGCTGGTGGCCGATCCGTTCAACCTCTCGGCGGTCGGGAAAGTATTTGCCTCGAAGTCGCGCGAAAGCGTGCGTTCGCTGCCTTTGGCCGTTTCGGACGTGCTGATGGCGGAGGACTTGGCAAAGGAGTTAAACAGCCGCTTCTACATCCTGGCCCGCCATTTTTGGCCGGGCCCCTTGACCATGATTGTGCCGGCGGCTGCCAGAGTGCCGCTGAAAGTGACGGGCAACACCGGCCGGCTCGCTATACGGCAGGCGAAATCGACGATGCTCGATGCGCTTCTCGAAAAGATCGGCCAGCCTTTGATCGCGACCAGCGCCAACCTCTCGGGCCAGCCGACCATGGGAAGCGGAATCGAGCTTTTCGCCGCCATGGACGGCAGCGTCAGCCTGGTACTCGACGGGGGGCTGTGCAGCGGACCCGGTTCGACGACGGTCGATATCACCGAACCCTACTGGAAGGTAATTAAAGAAGGCGCAATTTCCGAAAAAGAGATAGCCGAACGCCTGAAAGCGGTATAGCTTAAACGCTATTTTCCTGGTATTCTTTGAAAGAAGCGTTCCCTGCGAGAGCGTCTGTCTTGGTCTCCTAAAAATTGATCCGATAGTCAATGTCATGGAGTCCTGCTCGAATGAAGTGTCCGTGTGCAAGCTCCGGCCTCCCGCCATGGAGAAGCCTAAAGGCACTCGGGGGATTCCCCCCTTGCTTTTCTAGGGGTCAATGACGGAGCCTGATTCAGAAGCTCTTGCAGGGAACGCCGATCTTCTCTCCCGGTAGATGAACATTCTTTTCATCGGCGATATCTTCGCCTCCAGCGGACGTGCGATTGTTGCCGACCATCTGAATCAGCTTATCGGGGAATACAAAATAGACCTGGCAATCGCGAATGCCGAGAATAGCGCCGGTGGGTTCGGCATCACGCCGCTCATCGCGGAAGAATTGCTGTCACTCGGGCTCGATGTACTCACGGGCGGCAATCACAGTTTCGATAAACGCGAGATCCACGATTACATCGATCATCAGCCACGGCTGCTGCGCCCGGCCAATTACCCGCCCGGGTTAATGGGCAGCGGCGTCTTTACGTCGAAGGCCCGCAATGGAGCGCCCTACGCCGTACTCAATTTGCAGGGCCGCGCGCACATGGCGAATATTGACTGTCCCTTTCGCAAGGCGGACGAACTGCTGAATGCGCTCGACCCCAACATCAAGATCCGGTTCGTCGATTTTCATGCGGAGTTAACCAGTGAGAAGGTCGCGATGGGCTGGCATCTGGATGGGCGCGTGACCGCCATGGTCGGCACGCACACGCACATACCCACTGCGGACGCGCGCCTTCTGCCTGGCGGAACAGCCTACCAGACGGACGCTGGAATGACCGGCCCGTATGACTCGGTAATTGGAGTGGATAAAGAAACTATTGTGCGCCGTTTCTTGAGCGGACTCTCGGGCCGCATGGAAGCCGCGCGCCATGGCGTCGAGTTGCACGGCGTGGTGGTGCGCGCCGACGATGAAACCGGTAAAGCGCTGAGCATAGAGCGAATCTGCTACAAAAAGCAAACTTAAGCGTTCAACGTCAGTTCCGGTTCCGCGACGGCAGCATCGAACGACACACCTTCCCAGCGCGCGACTACCGCCGTGGCAACGCAGTTCCCCAGCAGGTTGACCGATGTGCGGCACATGTCCATCAATGCGTCCACGCCAAGGATCAGCGTAATGCCTTCGAGCGGCAGATTGAATGTGCCCAACGTGCCCGCCAGAATCACCAGCGACGCGCGCGGAACGGCGGCCACGCCTTTGCTGGTCAGCATTAAAGTCAGCAGCATTGTGATCTGCGTGCCGATGGGCATGTGTACGCCCGCGGCTTGCGCCACGAAGATAGAAGCTAGCGAAAGATAGAGCGTGGAGCCATCCAGATTGAAGCTGTAGCCGGTGGGTAGAACGAAACCGACAATGTGCTTGGGTACTCCGAAAAGAGTCATGTTTTCGAGAGCAAGCGGGAGCGCGGCTTCGCTCGACGCGGTCGAAAAAGCAATCAGGAAAGGCTGGCGGACGGCGTGAAAGAACCGGCCGATAGGCACCCGCGCCAAGGCGAGCGCCGAGCCAAGCACCAGGACCACAAACAGTATCTGCGCCAGGTACAGCGTGCCGACGAGTTTCCCAAGGCTCAGCAAAACGCCGAGACCTTTCGAACCCACCGTTACCGCTATGGCCGCTCCTACGCCAAAGGGCGCAAGATACATCACGTACTTGGTGTAGCGGAACATGACTTCGGCGACCGAGTTGGCAAAGGTCACGACGGGCTGCGCCTTATCGCCGATCGCCGAGCAGGCAGCGCCAAATAAAAAGAAAAAGACTACCATCTGCAAAACATCGTTTTGGGCGAGCGATTCGAAGATGTTTTGCGGCGCGGCGTGTTCCAAAATCTGGCTCAGCGGAGCGGGTTTGGCGAGCGCCGGCAATACGCCCCCGCCACTGCCCGATAGCTTCAATCCAGCGCCCGGCTGCATGACGTTCACAATCACCAGACCGATGGCCAGAGCGAGAGTGGTGGCCGCTTCGAAATAAGTAAAAGCCTTGAGCGCGATGCGGCCCATGGTCTTGAGTTCGCCCGCCGAGGCGATCCCCGCGACCAGAGTGCCGAAGAGCAGCGGCCCGACAATCGATTTGATCAGCCGGAGAAAGAGATTGCTGATCGGCGCGAGTCCTTTGGCAAAGTGGGGAAAGAAAGCGCCCAGCAGAATGCCGACAACGAGCGAAATAAAAATCCAGGAAGTAAGCGAGATTCGTTTGAGGATGCGCATTTGCCCTTAACGTTCGCCCCACTTCAACTTTTCCCTCAATACATCGAAGAAGAGCATCCGGGGCGGACGGATCAGTTGAATTGTCTTCGGGGACGAACGGCAAACGACCAGGTCGCCTTTGAAAAGAGGTTCGCCTACTTGCCCATCGATCGTCAAGTAGGTTCCCTCTTCGCCGTGAACAAGGATGTGGATGACGCTCGAATCCGGGACGATCACGGGGCGGTTGGTCAGCATGTGCGGGCAGATGGGCGTCAGGCAAAACGCTTTAACGGAAGGAAAAATCACCGGGCCGCCCGCCGAGAGCGAATAGGCAGTGGAACCGGTGGGCGTCGAAATGATGAGGCCATCGGCTTTGTAGGCCGCCACGAAGTGACTGTCGACATGCGTGTCGAGGTCGATCATGCGAGCCAGTTCGGTCTTGGTGATCACCACGTCGTTTAATGCGGAATAAGTAGCGAGGCTCTGGCCTTTACGCCGGATTTCGCAATCGACCATGCGCCGCAGTCCGATGCGATGCTCGCCCCGCAAGGCCCGCTCCAGTTCCGGATAGAGGTCTTCGACTCGAATGGCAGTCAAAAACCCCAAATGGCCCAGGTTCACGGCAAAGAGCGGGATGTCGCAGCCTGCGACCACTCTGGCGGCCGAGAGCAGCGTGCCGTCGCCGCCCAGGACAACGATGAGATCGGACCCCTCCGGCAATTCTTCACGCGAAAAGTATTCACCGATGCCGGCGTATTCGGCCGTCTGTTCATCGCAGCGCCAACTTACGTTTCGCTCTTCGAACCAGCGCAGCAGACCGCGGACGATTTCCGGCGCTTGGGCAATTTTGGGCTTCGAAATGATGCCGACCGTGTTGATCTGGTGCATGAGTCCGGTTGATTAAGAATAGAGTAAACCAGTTAGCCTTTGCGCCGGGCATGAAGCAGGAATTCGCGGTTCCCTTCCGCTCCCAGGATCGGGCTGTCTGTCTGGGCCGTGACGAAACCCATGGCTTGGAGCATCTTCGCTACTTTCTCACAAGCGGCTTGCTGAACCGCAGAGTCGCGCACGATGCCTCCTTTGCCAACCAGCTCGCGGCCGGCTTCGAATTGCGGCTTTACCAGAATGATCCAGTCTCCAGCAGGAGCGAGCAGTGGCGCAAGCGCGGGCAGCAAAAGCGTGACGGAGATGAAGCTCACATCACAGGCGATGACCTTTGCGAGTTCGCCGATCTGATCGAAGGTCAGATAGCGCGCATTGAGGCGTTCGTGCAGCACCACGCGCGAATCGGTGCGCAAGCGCCAGTCGATCTGCCCCGCGCCTGTGTCGATGGCATGAACACGCAGCGCTCCATGCTGCAGGAGACAGTCGGTAAAGCCGCCGGTCGAAGCGCCGACATCGAGACAGACCTGCCCTGTAACATCGACTCGAAAATGTTCGAGCGCCGCTGCGAGTTTTTGGCCACCCCGGCTGACATAGCGCAGCCGCTGCTCGACCTGAATGTGACTGGCCGCGGAGACCAGACGCCCAGGCTTGTCGGATCTTTGATTGTCGACGGTCACCTTGCCGGCGAGGATGAGCGCTTGCGCTTTCTGGCGCGAATCGGCTAATTCGCGATCGACCAGCGCCACGTCGAGGCGGAGTTTTTCAATTGCCTGCTTCAAGCCTTGCGTTGCACGACGAAGTCCGCGATCTGGCGAAGGCGTTCGGCCCGATCGGCGAATCCGTGAAGCGCTCGATGCGCTGCCAGGCGTTCTTCTTCGGCCATCTCACGCGATCGGTCGAGGCCGTAGACAGCCGGGAAAGTAATCTTCTGCTGTGCCTCGTCCTTGCCGGCCGTTTTGCCGAGAGCTTCGGAGGATTCCTCGACATCGAGTACGTCGTCGATGATCTGGAAAGCCAGCCCGATGTGTTCCCCATACTGCGAGAGAGCGGCGAGCTGCGGCTTTGTTGCGCCGGAATAGATCGCCCCCATGCGAACGCTGGCCCGCAGCAGGGCCCCGGTTTTCGCGCGGTGAATGGAATCGAGCAACGCCGCGGTGGGAGGCTTCCGCTCCCCTTCGATATCGTTCACCTGACCGCCGATCATGCCGCCGACCGTGCCGGCGGCGCGCGAAAGTTCTTCGACTAAACGAATCTTCCGGTCCGAATTTATGTCAGGTAGCCTGCCCAAGACCTCGAAGGCAAGCGTGAGCAGGGCATCCCCGGCGAGAATCGCAATCGCGTCGCCGAAAACCTTGTGGCAGGTGAGACGCCCGCGGCGAAGATCGTCGTTGTCAAGCGCCGGAAGATCGTCGTGGATGAGCGAGTACGTGTGGACCAGTTCGAGCGTGGCAGCGGCGTTCTCGATGCCTTTGGCGGAATCGGTAACAGCTTGCGCGGATGCCACCGCAAGGATGGGGCGAATGCGCTTTCCACCGGCAAAGAGGCTGTAGCGCATCGCGCGATGGATAGACGAGGGGTCGACGGTCTCTTCCGGCACCCAGGTGTTGAGCGCCTTGTCGACCACCCGAATCTGCGCCGCCAGAAAGTCCCGCAAAACAGTTTGCGGGTGTTCTTGCGCCTTTTCAAGAGACGCCGCTGCATTCTTGGCTGTCATTTCGCAGGTTTGTCCGGATTGAAAGGAACGGCCGCCATCTCGGAGCCCCGTTTCACCAGGATCTCGACGCGCGACTCCGCTTCATCCAGTTGGCGCTTGCAATCCGCGCTCAAACGCATCCCGCTTTCAAATAGTTGGAGACTCTGCTCCAAAGGCAAGTCGCCCTTTTCGAGTTGCTGAACGATGCGTTCGAGTTGTTCCAGGCTGGCTTCAAAATTCAGTGAGGATGTAGTCTCCTCAGGCATGGCTTCATTGTAACGGGATGCGGGCAGCGTTCTGACCAATTGTTGAAGCGGCAGCGTCGAGTCTTTCAGGAAAAAACTAAAAAAAATCTCAAGTTGTGAAACGAAACTGATAGTTTCGAATCGAAACGAAAGGAGCTGCTGCTTTTGCCCGACACCGATTCAGTCCAAAACTGGAAACCCAAGTACAATCCCTGGCTCATCGCGGTTGTGGTCGCGCTCGCGGCTTTTATGGAGGTGCTCGACACCAGTATCGCAAACGTAGCGTTGCCTTACATCTCCGGCGGGTTGGCCGCCAGCCAGGATCAGGGCACGTGGGTCTTGACGACTTACTTGGTTGCCAACGCCATCGTTCTGCCGATCAGCGGCTGGACCACGAGTATCATCGGCCGAAAACGTTTCTTTCTTATCTGTATCGCCTTGTTTACCGGGAGTTCAGTACTGTGCGGGATCGCCCCCAGTCTTCCGTTTCTCCTAATCGCGCGAGCCTTTCAGGGCATGGGCGGAGGCGGCCTGCAGCCCATGGCGCAGGCCATCATGGCAGACGTATTTCCGCCGGAGAAGAGAGGTTTAGCATTTTCGGTTTATGGATTGACGGCCGTGGTGGCCCCAGCGCTTGGGCCTACCCTAGGCGGTTGGATTACAGACAACTACAGTTGGCATTGGATCTTTCTCATTAACCTGCCTGTAGGATTACTGACATTTGTGCTAGTAACTCAACTCGTGGAAGACCCGCCGTTTCTGACGCGCAAGAAACTGAGTGAGAGCAAGTTCGACTATCTGGGCTTTTCCGCTTTAGCTCTTGGCGTGGCCGCTCTTCAGATCGTGCTTGACAAAGGCCAGGAGGACGATTGGATGGGCTCCCACTTCATCGTGACGCTCTCCATCGTAGCGGTGTTTTGTCTGAGCTTTCTGGTGCTCTGGGAGTGGTTCGAGAAAGATCCGATTGTCGACGTGCGGCTCTTCAAATATCCGAACTTCATGACGTCGTTCGTGATGATGCTTCTAATCGGCGTTGTCTATTTCTCATCGACGATCTTAATGCCTCAATTGCTGCAGGTGCTGCTGGGCTACACGGCGGAGAAAGCTGGGCTTGTCGTTTCGCTCGGCGCCGCGCTCTTGCTCGTCGAGTTGCCCATCGTGGGCTTCCTCACCTCCAAGTTTCCAGCGAAATATCTGATGGCTTTCGGCTGGCTTATGCTGTCCGGCGGCCTCTATTATTCAGTCAAGCTGGTTAGTCTGGAAATCAGCTTTGGAACGGCGGCTTTCATTATGGTCATGCAATATCTGCCGCTCGCTTTCCTTTTTATTCCTGCAACCACAGCTTCCTATATCGGAGTACCGCAGAATAAAGGCAACTCGGTCGCGGGCTTAGTCAATTTTGCCCGCAATATTGGCAGCAGCGTAGGTACGTCGATTGCCCAGACCGTTTTGGCCCGCAAAGCTCAGTTTCATCAAGAACGTCTGTCCGCCCACACGGCTACCGGCGACGCTGGCTTTGGAAGTTGGTTGAATAGTGTGACTCATTTGTTTCAAATGCAAAGCGGCGTGGGGAAAGCGGACGCGCAGAACGGGGCATTGGCCATGTTTTACCGGACACTGCAAGGGCAGGCTTCCGTCCTTTCTTACATGGACGCTTACTTCCTGCTTGCTCTGGCAGCCGGTGCGATGTTCCTGCTCTCCTTTGCGCTAAGGAAAAACGATCCAAAAGCAACGGAGCAGCACGCTGGCCACTAAGTGAGCCAGTTCTCAAGAAAGTTCAAAAAATGACCGATCTCACTCAGCCTCTTTCTCGCATTCGCATATTCGTGTGGCGAACATTTCTCGCCAATTTGGCTTTTACGGTTCTCCTGTTCGGGCAACAGCAGCCCGGGACGCTTTCCTCGCAGACCAGTCAAGCTTCGCAGCTGCCGGTTTCGGGGCGTACGGCTCAATCCTCGGGCATGGTGGGCACGCAGCAGACGACGGCGCAAGGTCAAGGAGCGAGCGTAGTGCAGCCGTCCTTGCAAGTAAGCGGTTCTTTTTCCGGGAGTACACCGGGACCCGCGCTGCCGCCAGGCGAAGTCAAGCTCTCTCTCTCGGAAGCGGTGACGCGCGGTCTCGAAGTCAATCTTGGCAGCATCACGGCCAATACGTCATCCAGGACGGCACGCGCGCAGCGCGCCCAGGCTTTTAGCCAACTCCTGCCGCAGATCTCCGCGAATCTCGGAGCCACCGAGACGCAGATCAACCTCGCCGCCTACGGCTTGAACGCCGTCGGCGGCGGCATCGGCGGCTTTCCGACAATAGTCGGTCCGTTTCATTACGTGCAGGCGGAAGGAGCCGTGAACTGGAACGCCTTGAATTTCACCCAGATTCGCAATTACCAATCGAGCAAGGAGCTGGAGCGGGCCTCCGGTTTTGACCTGCGCAACGCGCGCGATCTGGTGGTGCTGGCGGTAGGCGGAACCTACCTGCAAGTCATCGCCGATCAGGCGCGCGTCGATTCGCAGCGCACGCAGGTGAAGTATGCGCAGGCGGTATTCGATCAGTCTTCGACGCAGCTGACGGCTGGGACCAATACACGCATCGACGTAACTCGGAGCCGTGTACAATTGCAGACCGAACAGGAGCGCCTGATCTCGCTTGTGGCCGATTTAAGGCAGCATCGGATTGCGCTCGCGCGTCTGATTGGAATTCCACTCGACCGCGATCTGGTTCTTACGGAGCCATTCGGATACCATGAGCTGCAACCGGTTGACGAGGCGGGGGCGCTGCGGGATGCATTCGCGCATCGCTCGGATCTACATTCCGCCGAAACACAGGTAAAAGCAGCGGAGCGAACTCTGTCCGCGGCCCGCGCCGAACGCTACCCGTCGATCACCGGTAGCGGCGATTATGGCGCAATTGGCATTTCACCGGAGAACTCGCACGGCGTCTTTACCGCCACCGCCAGCGTCAATATACCGATCTATACAGGCGGCCGCACGCAAGCCGACATTCAGCAGGCGCAAGCCGCGCTAAAGCAGCGCCAATCCGAGTATGAAGATGAGCGAGGCCAGGTCGAGCAGGACGTCCGAAACGCTCTCATCCAATTACAAACCGCAATCGGACAGACACAGCTCGCCGAGAGCAACCGCAAGTACGCGCTCGAGACTTTAGACCAGTCTCGCGACCGGTTTGAGGCAGGAGTCACCAACACAGTAGAAGTCGTGCAAGCGCAGCAGCAGGAATCTTCCGCCGAGTCCGATTATGTATCCAGTCTTTATGCATTCAATCTCGCGCGCTTAACGCTGGCTCGCGCCACTGGAGAAGCGGAGACGAGTGTCGGCACTCTGTTCACCGGCGCTCACCATTAACGAACTAGAAAACAAAATCCGGAGAGTAGATCAGATGAGTGAAACCACCGAAGTACAGGAACCGCGGACCAGCCAGCAGCCGGCCGATAACGGGCGCGAGCAGCCTTCCGATAAGAAAGACGCCGCGAACGGAAAGGACAAGAAGGAACAAACGCCTGAGGAGAAATCCAAGCGCAAACGAGCCTTGCTCATATTTGGCGTTGTTGTGTTGGTGGCCGCGATCGCGGGGCTTCTTTACTGGATGCATGCCAGAAAATTCGAAGATACCGATGATGCGCAGATCGATGGAAACCTAAGCCCTATCGGGACGCGTATCGATGGCACCATCATCAAGGTTTACGTACAAAACAATCAGATAGTGAGGATCGGCGATCCGCTGGTCGACCTGGATCCAAGCGACAATCAGGTCGCGCTCGACTCGGCCGAAGCGCAAGTCAGGCAGGCGCAAAGCAATCTTTCCTCGCTGCGTCCGAACGTTCCGATTACCCAGGTGCAAAACTCGACCAACATCCAGTCGGCGCGCGCCGACGTAGTAGGTTCCGAAGCGGGTATCGCGACGGCTGAGCGCGATCGGGATCAAGCGGCCGCGCAGGTCGTCCAGCAGGAGGCCGCCAACGCCAAGGCGCAGAGCGATCTGAATCGCTACCGGATTCTAGTCGCAAAACAGGAAATCTCGAAAGCGGATTTCGATCAGTATGAATCGAGCGCCAAGCAGGCAGCGGCCACTCTGGTCGCGGGGCAGTCTGCGTTGCTCGCCGCGGAGAGAACGGTAGACCAGCGACGCGCGCAGCTCGACCAGTCGAAGAGCAGACTACTGCAAAACGAGCAAACCGCGGTGCCCCAGCTCTTGATAAGGCGCGCCAGCGTGCAGCAGCAGGTGGCGAACCTGAAGTCGGCCGAAGCGCAACGGGAGCAGGCGATGTTGAACCTCGATTACGCCCGGATCAAGGCGCCGGTAGCCGGCATCGTGATGAAGCGCTCGGCGCAAATCGGCAGCCGCGTCCAGGCGGGCCAGCAGTTACTCACCATCTCAGAGATAGGCGATCTCTGGGTGACGGCCAATTTTAAGGAGACGCAACTACTCTACATGCGGCCAGGCCAGCATGTCACGATCCACGTCGATTCGCTGAACCGCGATTTTAGAGGCTCGGTGCAAACGATCGGCGGATCCACGGGCTCGGTCGCCAGCGCGCTGCCTCCGGAGAATGCCACCGGAAATTATGTCAAAGTCGTGCAGCGCATCCCGGTCCGAATCGCTCTCGATCCCAACCAGCAGGACGCGGACCGCCTGCGGCCTGGCATGTCTGTCGAGCCCAACGTACGGGTTAGGAACTAGGAGCCCGGAAAAAGTTACTGTCCACAAGTAACCTGCAAACCAGGGGACTTGCCGTGCATTCCGCGCCGTTTGCGGAATCCGATGCCTGTCCCCTGCTTTGCCCTACCCACAAAGGCGCGAACGTTTTTCCCGTGACATGACACTGGCTACCTGCTGTGCTCGTCCAGAAAACGCATAAGCGCTTCCGGCTGTAACCGGACCTCTACAAACGTAGCGTCATCTCCGCTGAGTGAGGTGATCAGGATGCTTAAGCGTTTGCCTTCGCACCGCGAGTAGATGTTAGTCGATTCGCCTTTCGTCGAACGAACCCGAATCATGGGCTTCCAGGAATCGCCGACCGTCGAATCCGTCAAGCTGCTGAAGCTCAGGCTGTCGAAATCTCCGCGTTCGAAGATGGCGAGTTTCATATCCGTGGTGCCCGCCGGATGTCCCACGTTCACCACGAAGCGCGCGAATCCGAGGAAAGGAACGTGCACCTGCTTCGCGCCGGTTTCTCTCGAAAACTCGCGCACCAGCCAGTCGAATTCACTCGCCGGCGCGGGCAGCGCCAGCAGGAAGAGACTGAACAAAGCAATCGCGCGGCGCATAAGTCACTCTTCCTCTTTCGATTTCTTCGAATGGGACTTGCCGAAATCGGGAATCCCCATATGGCCGCCCAATTCGCTCAGTTCCTCCGGGTTGATAGGTCCGTCGATATGCACGACGGTAAGTTCGCGCGGCTCGGCGTCTATTACCACCAGGCCCGCTACGGAGTCTCCATCCTTCTTGATGTAGATATCCGAATTTTCTCCTTTGCTCGATTTAACCCCCACGATGCGCGACCACTGCGGCCCTTTTAGCTGCGCCTTGATCGCGTCGACGTCGGCCATCGAATACTGGCCCTCTTTATCGAACTCAAAGCTGCGCACGTAGACGCCTTTGAGTTTCGAGACTAGCTGCTTCACATGCGCCTCGTCAGGGTCGTCGTGAGAAAGAAAACCGCTGGCCAGTTGGAGCAGGGAAGAATCGAGCGTTACGTCGACCGATTCGGTAGCCTTTTGAGCGAGCCTGCCGAAGCTGACCGGGAACTTGATGTCGTCCGATGCGGCGTGAGCCGGAATGCTCAGACAGGCTGCGAGTGCCAGCGCGATCCATGGATGTTTCATTGCAATACTACCTCTGGAGATTCGATTTTCTTTACGCGCAGTTGAGCTTGATGCAATTGAGCTCCGGCTATATGCATGGCGATCAAGAGCTGTTTCTTGGCGGCTTCGCCTTCCACCGTACGCACGTGCTGGCGGTACGCCAAACCGGAAACCAGCAGCAGCATTACAGCGAGAGCAGAAGCGAAACGCCAGGCGAATATGGGCCAGGTTGCAACCTGCTTCGGTTTGACGTTGGCTAATACGCGCTCCGTAAAATCCACGCTGGGCTCCCAGCGCGCCAGCGCTTTCTTCAATTCGTCTTCAAATGGCGTCATAGTCCTTCTCCTGCTTGTGCCGCTTGCGCGCGATTGCCGTCATGTCCGAGATGCCGCTCGGTCTTGGCACGCAGCAGATCGAGGGCTCGCGCGAGCTGTGTTTTGACCGTAGCCGGCTTCATATCGAGCATGCGGGCGATCTCCTCCACTTCCATGTCCTCCTGATAGCGCAGCACCACCACCAGACGCTGTTTTTCGGGCAGCGACGCCACGATCCGCTCCAGGTAGCTTGACAGAAACGTATCGTGGACGCGTTCGAGAGCCGTAGGCTCGGCGCTCTCCTCCAAACTCGTCTCCGGGTGACGCTTAAGCTTCCGCGCGAAGTCAATGGCGCGGTGGCTGGTCACTTTGCGCAGCCAGAATACGATGTGATCGGCGGACTTCATGGACGACCAGTTACGATGGAGCTGAAGAAAGACCTCCTGGGCAAGCTCCTCGGCCGCCGGGCGATCGCGCAAGAAGTGCCAGCAGATGCTATAGACCATCGATTTATGCATCTCGACGGCATCGGCGAACGCCGGCAAAGGCGCTGCTCGATCGGCGGTCAGGTATGCATCGAAGCTTGCCAGCAAATCGTTATCCCTTCAGGAGTCGCGCACAACGGATGCCCGGAAGCGGCCAGGTCCGCCGCAGTTCCTCTTTCGTTTGGCGCCGCCTCCATCGACCTGTGCGCTCAACCCTTCACCAGCTGATTACGCAGAAAGTAACTTAGGAGATTCAGAAATATTCGGGGAATGATGCAATATACAGGCAAGGTCGAGTATGCGCGTCAACGCAAGATGCGGGCGCGCAACAAGTTCTGGTACCGGGTAGCGCACTGGCCAATCTGGATCTGGGTGTTCTTTCTAGCGCCGGGACCGCTTACCTTTCAACTATTTGCCAAGGGTCCGAGCGGTCGCAATTTGTGGTGGCTACTTGCCGTGTTGTTCGGTACCGGGTCGGCTGGTCTGTTCGGACAATTGCCCGGAGTGGAACCTGCGCCTTACATTTTGCGTTTCTCTGAAGATAAGCCGAATCCGCTTTATCGGCGCGTCTGCTACACGTTCGCCTGGAACGCACTGCTGAATTTTGCGCTGCTCAATCTGCTGGGGCTGGTAGTGGCTGTCGATACCGGCCGCTGGAAGCTGCGGCAGATCTATACGTATGGTTACTTGCCGCTCTTCCTGATCGTAATGGCGGGTGGCCTGTTCGGCACGCTGCCGCGCGTGCGGCCATCGACTGTCGGCGAGGGTACGGAGCGCCGCTACTTTTACGGCACGGTCTGGGCTGTAACGGCGGCTCAAACGGTACTGCTGATTCTTTGGAAAACGCTGCCGCGCACGCAGGCGAGCGACATCTTGAAGTTGCTAATTTACACAGCCGTGTTGGCTGGCATGGGGGTCGCGGCCGCGCGTGGCCTGCTGCCACGAACGCGGCCCATTCTGCCCGGTGAAGTGATGGTCGCGGATTGATCCGCAAATTGGGCATCGGCTTCGTTGCCGTTGCGGGCGCTTTACTGGCCGCCGGGGTCGTTTATCAACGACTGGGTGAATACCGGGATCGAAAGCGTTTTCGGGCTCCCGGACGTTTGGTTCCGGCCGATGGCTGCAAGCTTCACTTTTGGGGGCAGGGAAGCGGCGTCCCGGCCGTGATTCTGGAAGCGGGGATTGCGGCGACTTCCGCGAGCTGGTCGCCCGTTCAGCCGAAGATTGCCGAATTCACCGGCGTGGCAAGCTACGATCGTGCGGGCTTGGGCTGGAGCGAGCGCTGCCGCGAAGCACGAACCTTGCGGCGGATGACTCATGAACTTGCAGCTTTGCTCGAGCAAGCTCACATCACGCCGCCCTACGTGTTGGTGGCGCATTCCTTCGGAGCTCTGGTGGTCCGCGCGTTTGCGCATGAGCGGCCTCGCCAGGTGGTTGGGCTCGTGCTTGTCGATCCGGTGTCGATTGCCGCCTGGAGTAACTGCTCTGACTCGGACCGGCGGCGTTTGGCATTTGGCGTGAAGCTCTCGCGCCGCGGCGGCTGGCTGGCGCGTTGCGGCGTGGTTCGTTTCGCGCTGGCGGTCGCGGCAGGGGGCACGCGCGCGACCACTCGGCTCACCACGGCAATTACCAAGGCCAGCGCGGGAAGAGGTACGCCGTTTCTGGCGAGGCTGGTGGGCGAAATCCGCAAGTTGCCCGCTGAAGTCTTGCCGGCCGTGAAATCCCATTGGAGCCGAGCGCAGAGTTTCGAGGCCATGGCCCAGTATCTGGAAGCTTTGCCAGACTGCGCCACAAGCGCCGCGTTGTCGCTTCCGCTGGAAATTCCGTTGACTATTTTATCGGCCGATAGCGCCACCGACGCGGAACTGCGGGAACGGGACACCTGGGTTACCGAAAGCAGCCACGGCCGACAGATCAAAATACCGAATACCGGTCACTGGCTCCAGCTGGAGCGGCCGGACGTCGTGATCGCTGCCGTGAAGGAGCTGGTCGAGGAGTATCGAAAGTCAGGAGTCAGTAGTTAGTTGCTCGCAGTCCCGCGCTCGCTGCTCGAAAAAGTGCCGCTCCATGGGATTGCGGGCTAGCGAGAGCGCTGTACGGAAATGCTCGCGCGCGGCTTCCTTTCTGCCGCTGCGAAGCTCGAGTTCCGCGACGGTGGCGGGGTAAAACGGGTAATTCGCCAGGCGATCCAGGTCCGTGATGCGTTGGATCTCGACCAATCCTCGCTCCGGCCCGGCATGCTGTGCCACCGCGATTGCACGGTTCAGGGCGACCACCGGCGACGGGCGTATTTTCAGCAGCGTGTCGTAGAGCGCGACGATAGCCGGCCAGTCGGTTTCTTCGAGACTCCGAGCCTCGCTGTGACGGCAGGCAATCGCGGCCTCGAGATGATATCCGCTGAGATTATGGCCGGCGGCGGAGAGGTCGAGCAACAACTTCCCTTCGGCAATGAGGTCGGCGTTCCAGCGGGAACGATCCTGATGGAAAAGCGAGCGCAGATTCCCCTCCGGACCCACGCGCGCCGGCAGTCGTGCTGCGTGAAAACACATCAGCGCGCACAAAGCATGAGTGGAAGGCGTGGCCGCAAGTGGATGATTGCGCAATAGCGCGGCCAGGCGCATGGCCTCCTGGCACAACTCGGCGCGCATGGCGGCTTGCGCGCACGCGCCATGGTAGCCTTCGTTGAAGAGCAGATACAAGGCGCGCTCGACGGCCGATAGTCTCGTCAAAAAGTCCTGGTCACCCGTCAATTCGAACAGTTGCTTTGAACCGGCCAACACCTTCTTGGCCCGCGAAATCCGCTTTTCAATCGAGGCTTCGCCGCTGAGGAAGGCGGCGGCAATTTCGCGGGCATTAAATCCGCAGAGAAGATTGAGCACCAGCGCTACCTGCGCTTCTTCCGGCAAGCGCGGATGGCAGCAGGAAAAAATCATGCGCAATTCGTCATCCTGAACGGCGTAGGGCGCAAACAGCTGCTCGAACGCCGGAATGAGCGCCGCATCGTTCTCGAGCAAGCGACCGAGTTCGGGCGCGAGAGTAAGGGCAGTCCGCTCCCGTCTTAAGACATCGAGCGCGCGATTTTTTGCGGTGGCCATGAGCCACGCCGAAGGATTTTCCGGCGCCCCACGAAATTTCCAGACTTCGAGCGCGCGGCAGAAGGCGTCCTGCACGACGTCTTCCGCCAGCGCGTGGTTGTGCGGGCCGAAGATGCGCGTCAGCGTGGCGACCATGCGCCCGGATTCGTGCCGGAAGAGATGGTCGTCGAGTTCCACTACATGGCCATTTTCATGACCGGCCGAACCTCAACCATCCCGCCCGCGAGCTCGAAGATCGGGCATCCTTTCGATAGTTCTACCGCTTGGTCGAGATCGCTCGCTTCGACCAGGGAGTAGCCGCCGACGATGTCTTTGGTTTCGGCATACGGGCCATCGGTGACATTCTTCTGCCTGCCTCTCACGACCTTACCCGCGACTTCGAGCGGCTGGCCGATGTCTTTCAAGTAGCCCTGGTTTTCCAGTTCTTTCATCCAGCTCATCCACTTCTGCATGGTTTGCTGCATTTCTTCCGGCGAGCTGGCGCCGTCCATTTGCCCGGCGCGATATAGAAAAACGAATTGACTCATACTGTTTCTCCTTGATTGTTTCGGTTTTGGGTATTTCCCAACTGTAAAACGTTTGAGGAGACACCGGGCGGACAAGTTTTTCCAAAAAAATAGGCGACACTCCGGGGTGGACGCCCGCGGATTCTGTGGCGTTGACAAGCGCAGGCGTGTCGCCTATTTTTTCGCCGGCCTTTCCGCAATACGCGGGTGCCCGGAGTGTTTCGCCTGAGCGCGCACCTGGAAATATTTTCTCCATTCTCACAATATTTGAGCCTACGATCCGTCTACATGGGTGGATGGAAGACGTGCTGAGCAGCGACGGGGTCACCAGCGACCAGAATCGGCGGATCTCCGAAACTCTGGCGCGCGAGCAGGCTCGGCTCCGGCAGTTCATCCGCAAGCGGGTCCGTGACGATGGCGATGCCGAAGACATTTTTCAGGAAGTTTTCTACGAACTTGTCAACGCTTATCGCCTGATGAAGCCGGTGGAGCAAGTGGGCGCGTGGCTGTTTCGCGTCGCGCGTAACAGGATCGTCGATTTCTTTCGCAGCAAGCGGCCGGCCGTTTTAGGAAACGATTCCATCCTTGCCGCCGAAGACGGCGAGGCGCGCCAATGGGAAGACTTGCTGCCTTCTCAGGATGCCGGCCCGGAAGCCGCTTACGCGCGCGGCGTTTTATTGGAAGAACTAGACGCGGCGTTGGAAGACTTGCCCGAAGAGCAGCGCGATGTTTTTGTCGCGCACGAGATTGAGGGCCGAAGCTTCAAGGAACTGAGTGAGGCTACGGGCGTTGGCCTCAGCACGCTGTTGTCGCGAAAGCGCTACGCAGTGCTGCAACTGCGGCATCGATTGGAAGCCATCCATAAAGAGTTCGGAAGGGATTGAGGAGTAGGAAATGAAAAGATATCGTTTTTTGAGAGCCTTGAAGATTGCTTTGTTCGCGGCCTTAGCCGCTGCCGCCGTGAGTTTCGTCGTGATGAGCCTTTGGAACGTCCTGATGCCGGCCATCTTTGCCGTGCGCGCGATCAGCTTCTGGCAGGCCCTGGGGCTTCTGGTGCTCAGCAAGATTCTGTTCGGCGGCTTTCGTCCGCATCGCGGCGGAGGCGGCCCGGGCTGGCGTCGGCGCATGATCGAACGTTGGGAACAGATGACGCCCGAAGAGCGTGAGAAGTTCAAGCAGGGGATGCGTCGCGGCTGCGGCTCAAGGCAAAATGCGGGCGCGCCAGATCGGGAAGCCGAGGCGCGGGCATGAGTTCCATCACCTTCATCAAAACCGAATTGGCCGCCGCCGTTGCCAGAGGTGTTCGCCAGTGCGTGGTGATCGGTTCGCTCGCGCCCATGCGCGACGCTTTTAAGAGTTCATCGGACTGCGCGTTACAGGTGTTTGCGCTAGATGAAGAGCAACCATCTGATTCGCCGGGCGCCTTCGTCCCGACTCAGTTCGCCTCTGAAGCACTTGCCACTGCTCTTGAAAAATCCGAATTCGACAGACTGAAAGCGACTCTGTTCGTCTGGCTGGGGGGCGCCGGGTATCGCTCACTTGACGGTGTCCTTGCCAGCCTTGCCTTTATCGCCACGCTGCCCGGAGGCACTTCGGTCTTGTTAGATTATGCAGCAGAGCGCACATCCGCCGGGTCGCCCAATCGAAGCGCGCTCGATGCGCTCGCCAGCCGCATATCGATGGCGGGCGGCAGCATCAAGTACCTCATTCAACCGCAAGCCGTAGCCGCCATGCTTCGCGGTTTGGGATTTCAAAGAATAATGGATCTGGCACAGGAAGAACTAGCGGCGTGCGGGGAGCATCTGATCAGCGCAACAATTTAACGCGCTTTGTGTGCCCCAGTTCGCCCCGTGCTCATTGGCAGCGCAACGACTCGACCGGATCGATGCGGGCCGCTTTTCTCGCCGGGAAGAATCCAGCCAGAACCGATACCACGGCCAGCAGCAGGGATGCCGTCAGCAGAATCGTCAGATTGCGAGAGGAGTCTTCGATCCAGCGGGCCAGTAGCGGATGAAATGCCGCCGCCAGTAGGATGCCGGCCCCAATGCCGCTGCCCACGCTGCGCGATGTCGAAAGCAGAACGCCGCGAAACACATTGCCCGGTTGCGCGCCCAGCGCCATGCGAATTCCGAACTCGCTGCTTCGCTGCGCAACACTGTACGATACTACGCTGTAGAGCCCGATGGTCGAGAGCAACAGCGCCAATATCGCAAATGCGCCGAACAGCATGGTTACCAAGTGCTCCTGTTGCCACTCCACCTGAGTTGTGATCAGGTTTTCGAGCGTGGGGACATACTCGGTCACTTCCTGATTGGAATCGACCGTTTGGATTTGCGCGCGAACGGAGTGCACAACAGACAAAGGTGAAATATGCGTGCGCACCAGCATGTCCAACTCCACGCCCATCCATATCGTGTAGGGCAAATAGACGGCCGGCTTCACCGGCTCGAGCAGTCCGTCGTTGCGCGCGTCTCCCACAATACCGGCAATCTGAAACCATTGTTCGCTGTGGGGCGCGGCTAGACGCAGCCAACCTTCGCCTTTCAATTCAGGCAAGCGGATGGAGCGCCCGAGTGCATCGCCATTCGGCCAATATTGCCGGGCCATCGTTTGATTGATGACTGCTAACCGCGCGCCCTGCATCGTTTCGGACTCATTGAAGATTCGCCCACGCAGCAGCGGAGTGTGGAGAAGCGAGAAATACCCGGGGTCGACCAGGCTCAAGCGCGCTTCATGATTTTGCCGGGCAGCGCTCCCCAGCACCTCAAGCCGTTCGGGCGTTCCATCGAACGGCGGTGTAGCGGAAGAAGAATTAACCGCGCCCTCGACTTCCGGCAGCGCGGCCACCCGCTGGCGTAGTTGATCGAAGTACGCCGCGCGTTCTTTCCAGTTACCGTAACTTCCGTAATGGATGGGTATCGAAACATCCATGACCCGCGAGGGATTATAGCCGAGGTTGGTGCGCAGCAAGCGCGCGAAAGCATCCGCGGCCGAGCCCGCCGCGCTGAGCAGCAGCAAGCTCAGTGCGATCTGGCAGGCAATCAAGATGGTGTACGCGCGCTTTTCATGAACTTCGCCTGACATGTTTCGGGTGGCCGCTCGCGTAACACGACCCAGCTCCGAACGGCTGAGCCGGAAGGCGGGCGAGAGCCCGAATGCCAGTGATGTGAGCAAAGCAACTAACACGCTGAAGACCAGCACGGGCAGATTGATCCCAATCGCGGCCTCATGCGGATAAGAGTATTGCGGCAGCCAGTTTGCAATTGCATGGACCGTAGCGTATGCCAGCAGCACGCCGAGGCTGGCTCCGGCGAACGACAGCACGCAAGACTCGGTGAGCAGTTGCCGCACGATGCGGCCGCGGCTCGCGCCGATAGCTGCCCGCACCGCCAGTTCGTGCTTGCGCGAAGCTCCGCGCGCCAACAACAAAATGGACGTATTCGCGCAGCCGATTAACAGCAGCAGAACGACCGCCGCGAAAAGCAGTAGGAGCGTGTGCGGAAGAGTTTGCCCATAACGGTCGATCAGCCTCCGGCTGCGCACATGAAAACTCGCTGGAAAACGAGCCGGAGTTTCTTTCGCAAATCGCTCGAAGAGAGCTTGTAATTCGGCATCTGCCGCCGCCAGCGTTACGCCCGACTTGAGCTTGGCTGAAAATGCGAAAATCGATTGCGACCCGTCCGTGATTTCCAAAGGGATGTAAACATCACCTCCATTCCAGGCGAAGCGCTCGGGCATCACGCCGATGACAGTGTAATTCTTATGAAGCAATTGCAAGGTCTTCCCGAGAACGCTCGGATTCGCATTGAAATTGCGATGCCAGAACGACCACGCTAACAAGACCACTGGCTGCGCCGATTTCCCCTCCGGCGCATCCGACGGAATTAATTCCCGTCCCAGAACTGGCGGCACGCCGAAATATTTCGAAGCATTCGGCGTGAAGAAAACGGCTTTCACATCCTGCGGCGGATTGCTGGACGTGGCGGGAAGAGCCCAGTTTTGCCAGGCGATACTGCTCTCGATACACCGCGCCTGCTCGAATTGTTCGAATTGCGGACCCGTCAGGAGAACACTTTTCAGTGTCCCCGCCCGATCTTGTAAGCCGATGTCGACCATCTGGCCGACGTTCCGGTACGGATAAGGGTGAAGGAGAACGCCGTAAATGACTCCGAAAACGGCTGTCGTCGCGCCAATGCCGAGCCCGAGCGAAACAACGGCGGCCAGGGTGAAGGTGGCGTTCTTACCTAACTGCCGCAGCGCGTAGCGCACGTCCTTTACCAAGTTATCGAGAAATGGCAGGCCGCGACTATCGCGATGCAGGTCTTTGGCGGATTCCAAAGCGCCAAACTTCAAACGGGCTTGCCGACGCGCTTCATCGGGTGCCATACCGGATGCGATGTAATCCGCCGCCGCCGAATCGAGATGCGCCGAAAGTTCTTCTTCGAAATCGCGATCTAGCCCGCGTCGGCGCAAGAAAGAGAGAAGGCGCTGGAAAATTACGCGCGGCATCAACGTGCTGCTCCTCCTTGAACCTGTGGCCACACCACATTAGTGTGGCACAGTTTGGTTTGCGGCCGAAAGGCTACTCTGCCTATCACCGCGCTTGCAATAATCGGCGTAGTTGCCCCAATCGAGAAGGAGCAACCCAGCAAGCAATGACTATTGACGAACGCCTGCAATGCCTCCTGCAAAGCACGGAATCTCTGTACGCCACCACGCAGGAACTTCACGCCACCGCTGACAAGCTCTCCGAGCAAATCGCCGAGCACACCAAACAACTCCAAATCGATGCCGAAAACATCCGCGCCTTAGCACGTATTGCGGAATCCACGATCGCCGCCTCACAGGACTGGAGGGAGGAGAGCAACCGTGAGAGCAAGCCTACTCTGCTTTGAGCGCGCTGAGCGGGTCGGCGCGGCTGGCGCGCCAAGCGGGCAAAGCGGTTGCGGCAAGAGCCACCAGCGCTAGCAGTAGCGGCACGGCCACGAAGGTAGTTGGATCGTAGCGGCTCGTTTCGAAGAGCAGCGCGGACACGGCGCGGGTCACGAAGATTGTTACCACTAGTCCAATCGCAATGCCGGCAACAGAAAGGCTGATCGCGTGTTTGAAGATCAGCAGGAGAAGATCGCGGCGATTTGCGCCGAGCGCGAGGCGGATGCCGAACTCCCGATTGCGCTGCGCAGCCTGATAGGCAAGAAGACCGGCGATGCCGAGCATAGCGAGTAACAGGGCAGAAGCCGCGAAGGCGCCTAGCAGCCAGCTTCGGAAACGCTCCGGCGATAAGGATTCGCCGAGAACCTGATCGAGCGTTTCGAGTTTGCCGGCAGGCAGACTGGGATCGATGCGGTGAACTTGCCGGCGAATAGTAGGGGCCAGCGATAAAGGATCTTGCGTGGTGCGAAGGAGCACGTTCATATCGCTAACCCAATCCTCCGGCGTGGTAAACAACAAGGCGCGCGGAGAGTTGCTGGCGAGCTGCTCCTTGACATCCTTGACGACGCCGACGACGGTGAGCCAGGGTTCACTTGAACTTTCGCCGAATTTAATGCGGCGGCCGATGGGATCGGCGCGCGGCCAGATACGGCGGACAAGCGTTTCAGATAGGACGGCGGGGCGCGGCTTGCCGAGTAGGTCGCCGGGCGTCAGCAGGCGGCCGTGAAGCAAGCGTATATGCAGCGCTCCCAGGGCGTTGCCGAGACAAAAGACGGTGTCGGTGCGGACCATCCCGCTTCGACCTTCAGCCGAAACAAGTCGATTCGAGGAGGAGTACATCGGCAGATTCGACACTGCTCCAGTTTGCTGCACTCCCGGCAATGCGTTCAGCTTGTCCAGCAGCCGATCGAAGAAGCCGGTGATCTGCGCTGTGTTTCGGTAAATGGCTGGAGGCAAATCGATACGTACACTGATCAGGTGTTCGGACCGAAAGCCGGGATTCGACTCGCTCGCCTTTACGAAACTGCGTAGGAGTAACCCGGCGACAGCCAACAGTACAAAAGCCAGGCTGAATTGCAGCACGACGGTGGCGGACATGATTCGGCTCTGCTGCTTGCCTTGCGACATGCTGCGGCCTCCGCCGCGCAATTGATCGGCAACCGCCGAGCGCAGCAAATTCCAAATAGGCGCGAGGCAGAAGAAGAGCGGCGTGGCGAACGTGATCGCGAAGACGAAAGCCGCTACCCGCCAGTCGAAACCGATCTGGTTCAAGATCGGAAGATCCTGGGGAGCAATACGAAGCAGAATCGGCAACGTCACGAAAGCAAGACACAGGCCCAGCGCCCCGCCCGCCACAGAAAGAATCAGCCCTTCGGTCAACGTCTGGCGAACGAGTCGCCAGTTGCCTGCGCCCAGAGCGGCCCGAAGGGCGAACTCGCGCTGGCGGCCCGCCATGCGGCTGAACATGAGATTCGCCACGTCGGCGCAGCCGATGAGCAGCACGACAAGTACAGCTGCCAGGAGCAGGACCAAAGGGCGTTTGACATCCCCCGAACTCTTCGCGCAAGGGGACAACCTCCGCTTCGAGCGAAAAATTAGGAGTCCGCGCTATGAACTGTAGGACTGCGGGCGGGTAGCTGCCAGACAAGCGTTTGAGCAGCGCCGCCACCTCCGTTGCCGCTTGTCCGAGCGATGCTCCCGGACCGAGGCGCGCGATCATGCTGTAGTCGAAGTCGTTGAGCATCTCCTGGCGGTCGTCCTTGCTCCAGGAAATCGGGATGAAAAAATCGGCCGCGCCACTGTTGGGGCCTCCTTTGCGCAAAGGAAACGAAAAACCAGGTGGCATGACGCCGATGACCTGGTAAGGCTTGCGATCCACATGCATCGTTTGCCCGATGGCGCGTTCGGGCGACCCAAACAAACTGCCGGCGAACCCGTAGCCGAGCACGAGTACCGCTTTCGCACCGTCGTCTTCCTGCTGAGTGAAGAATCGCCCGAAGAGCGGCTTCACTTGCAAAACCTCGAATAGTGAGGCACTCACGCGGCCGCCGTCAGCCCGTCGAGGCTGCCCGATCCCGGAGACTTCGTAAGATTGCGTGTGATAAACGCCGGTGGATTCGAAGGATCGGTTATGCGCCGCGACATATAAGTAGTCCGGGCAGCTAAATGGCATTACCGGAAACCCAAGGCTGGGGATGCCTTCCGTGACCGAAACCAGGCGATCTTGCCCGGGGAACGGCAAAGGGCGAAAAAGCACGCTGTCGACGACGGAAAAAATAGCAGTATTCGCGCCTATGCAGAGCGCAAGGGCGGCGATCACGGTACCGCTGAACGCGGGCGCGCGGCCAAGCGTGCGAACTGCAAAGCGGAAGTCCAGCCAATAGTCTTCTAAGAGCTTTTTCCACCAGCGCATTTGCCAGCCAATCCCTTTTGCCGACTTCCTCGATCGATGCCCGCTAACAGCCTATACCTTCCCTGCCTTCCCAGCACCAACTCATGAAATTCTCGGCTCCCATTTGCGGGCGTGCTTTTTGCCGCGAATCCTGCTATCCTGAGAATGTCTTTGCCCGCATCCGTATTCCATTCGAGTGCCTTCTGGCCGCTATTGCTTCCTTCCTCAAGTTGGTTTTTAGAGCTGTCTGACAAAGATAATTTACCTTTCAAAGGATCCTTACTGTGACCAACATTTTTGTCGGAAATCTCAGTTATCAAGCAACGCAGGCTGATCTTCAGGCTGCTTTTGAAGTTTACGGCGGTGTCGAGCGTGTCAACGTTGTTACCGATCGCGATAGCGGTCAGCCTCGTGGTTTCGCTTTCGTCGAAATGACGGATGCCGAAGCCGCGCAGAACGCAATTACCCAGTTGAACGGCGCAGAGCTCTATGGCCGCGCCATGAACGTGAATGAAGCGCGTCCGAAGCCTGCGGGCGGCAGCGGCGGTGGTGGCTATGCCGGAAAACGAAATTCTTCCGGTTACAGCGGTAACCGCAGCCGCGGTTCGCGCTGGTAAGACGGTTTTTGAGTATTTAGGAACGTACCCAGTATTCTGGCTGCCCATCCTTTTGGTCTCGTCAGAGTCCAAGGGTATGGGCAGCTTTTTATTTTTAGGAGGGATTATGCCAGGTCGAGGCCCACAGACGTTCAAAAAACGTCAAAAGGAACAGGAAAGAAAAGAGCGGCAGCAGGAAAAGATGGCCAAGCGCTTACAACGCAAAGTCGAGCGCGCCAACGGTACGGCTCCCGAGCATGATGACGATTCCAACGACGATTTCATGAACCCCGATGATCCCGCTAACCAGGATCTGAATAACGAAGATCTAAACTCTCCCGCCGCGCAGCTCAGGGAGGAGCACAGTTAGGCCATAAAAGCGAACTCAGCGCAGCCGAACACTGCCTTCGAGCGTATTTCGCTATCCTCAACAAGTATGACCGTCGAGCCCGGCACCGCCGCTGCTCTCAACAGAGAAGAGCTTCTCGGGCAGCGTCTGGCGCTCGCGAGTATCAGCTTTGGGATCGCTCTAGCGCTGGCAAAAATCCTAGTCGGATACTCTGCCGGGTCGGCCGCCGTCTTCTCGGACGGCTGCGAGGCGGCCGGCGATGTTCTTTCCTCCACCATCGTCTACGCGGGACTCTGGCTCGCCAGCAAACCTCCCGACGAGGATCACCCCTACGGGCACGGCCGCTATGAAACCCTCTCCGGTTTGGGTGTTGGCGCGCTCCTCCTCCTCGGCGGCGCTGGCATTCTTTGGCATGGCGTCACCTCCCTCGACGCCGTCAAACCTTTGCCGCCTTATGTCCTCTTGCCTCTGCTGGCGGCAATCGTCGTCAAAATTGCTCTCTCTACTCTTAAGTTCCGCGTCGGCCGGCGTATCGTCAGCACTTCGCTCGAAGCGGATGCCTGGCACGACCTTACCGATTTGCTCTCTACTTCCGTTGCCCTCGTCGCCGTGCTGCTCACTCTGCTGAATCCAGTTCGCTTCGGGATCCTGGATCGCGTCGGCGCAATCGTGATCGGCATTCTGATCATCCTGCTCTCGGTGAAAGTGGTGCGGCAAACCATCGATCAGCTGGTGGATAAAATGCCCGAAGCAAAAAAGATGGAAGAAATAAGAACCTCAGCTCTGGCCGTTGCTGGAACACTCGGTATCGAGAAATGCTTCGCGCGGCGCACGGGCTTGAAATATCATGTCGACCTGCACCTCGAAGTCGATCCCGATATGACGGTTAGAAAATCGCATGAAGTTGCCACCGAAGTGCGCTTCGCCATCAAGCGTGACTTACCTTGGGTGGCCGATGTGTTAATACACGTCGAGCCCTCGCCGCTGGTCGCGCGCTCGGCGGCCGCGCAGAGCCGCTTGGAACGCGCGCGTGGAAAATAAGGAAATCGCCCGTCTGTTGCACGAAACGGCGGACCTCATGGAAGTAGCCGCTGAAGATGGCTTTCGCATCCGCAGCTATCGCAACGCCGCCGCCGCCATTTCCAGCCACCCCGAGCGCATTGCCGATATCGTCTGCCATCCCGAGCGCAAAGTCACCGAGATTCCAGGCATCGGCAAAGGGTTGGCCTTCGTTTTAGCCGAGATCTGCCAGCGCGGCTCCTTTGATCGCCGGGACGAGATGCTCCAGCGCTATCCCGCCTCTGCCCTCGAACTGCTCAAAATTCAAGGGCTCGGTCCCAAGAGTATTGCGCTCCTCTATGAGCATCATGGCGTGCATACGGTAGACGATCTGGAGTGCATCTGCCGCGAGCAAAAGCTGCGTACTCTGCCGCGCATGGGGGCCAAGCTCGAGGAGAAGGTGCTGCGTTCCATCGAGGCCTATCGCAAGAGTGCCGGCCGTTTCCTTTTAAGTTTTGCGCGCGCCGTGGCCGACGAGCTTTCGGCCGAGTTCCAGGCCTTAACCGGCGTCGAGCGCGTCGAAGCGGCCGGAAGTTTTCGTCGCGGCCGCGAAACCGTGGGCGACCTCGATTTACTCGTCACCGGCCCCGGCGCCGTCCAGGCCCTCAATCACATCGTGCGCCATCCCAAAACGCAGGAAGTGCTCGGCCAGGGGGTCAATAAGGCGAGCGTCTTGTTCAGTCTCGATCGCATCCAGGTCGATGTGCGCGCCCTGCCGCAGGAAAGCTTCGGCGCGGCCCTTCAGTATTTCACCGGCAGTAAAGAACACAACGTAGTGCTGCGCACGAATGCCATCAAGCAGGGGCTTACCCTCAACGAATACGGCCTCTTTACCATCGAGGGCAATCGCCGCGTGGCTGGCGAAACCGAAGAAGACGTATATGAGCGTCTCGGTTATGCCTGGATTCCGCCCGAACTGCGCGAGAACTCCGGCGAATTGGAAGCCGCCCAGAATGGCACGCTTCCCTCCCTCATTTCGCTCGCTGACCTGCGCGGCGATCTGCACATGCATACGACCGCGACCGACGGCAAAGCCACCCTGCGCGAGATGGCGGAAGCGGCCGCCGCGCTCGGTTACGAATACATCGCAATCACGGATCATTCGAAAGCGCTCGCCATGGCCAATGGCCTCGACGAGCAGAGAGTGGTCGAGTTTGCCCAGCAGGTTCGCGAACTGAACCGCGCTGGTCTGCCGCTGCGCGTCTTCTCGGGTCTCGAGTGCGACATCCTGCGGGATGGCAGCCTGGATATCGCCGAAGACGCCCTCGCCGAGCTCGATCTGGTCATCGGCAGCGTCCACAGCTATTTCAACCTCGAGCCGCCTGAAATGAGCGACCGCCTGGAGCGGGCTCTCGAATCGCCTAACACGCGTATTCTCGGGCACGGCACGGGCCGCATCCTGCCGCAGCGTGAATCCTACTCTTTCGATTTCGAGCGCCTGGCCAGGAAAGCGGCCGCGCGCGCGATTTTTCTCGAGATCAATGCCAGCCCCGAGCGCCTCGACCTGCCCCCGCACCTGGTCCGGGCCGCCAAACGGCAAGGTTGCAAATTCACCATCTCGACCGACGCGCACCGTACCGCCCATCTCAAGAACATGCCGCTCGGCGTAACCACCGCCCGCCGCGGCTGGCTCCAAGCCACAGACGTGCTCAATACTCTGCCCGTGGAGGAGTTCGCGGGTGTCCTCGCCCGCAAAGTGACCGCGTAAAAAGAGCGGCCGCGCAAGCGCCTGTAGTCGGATTCGCGATTCCACTTCCTCTGCTACACTGTGGACCGATGGCACAAGCGAATGCGCGCACGACGATTTTGCAGGGGAATTCTTTCAAGCTCGACGGCCCTGAGCTGCGGGTCGGGGACAAGGCCCCGAACTTCGATGTAGTAGACAGCTCGATGCAGAAGATGGACTTGGCTAAGACCGGTAATGGAGTGCGCATCTTCAGCGTGGTCCCGTCGCTCGATACACCCGTCTGCGACGTTCAAACCAAACGCTTTGAGGAAGCCTCCGGCCAATTGCCGGATATCAGTATTTTCACTATCAGTATGGACCTGCCCTTCGCTCAGAAAAGATGGTGTGGGAACTTCGGTGTGAAGCACGTCGGAATGCTTTCCGATCACCGCAACGGTTCCTTTGGTCAAAATTATGGAACTTTGATTCCCGATTTACGGATTGAAAGCCGCGCCATTTTTGTACTAGATAGTCAGAACACGGTCCGGTACGTCGAATACGTTCACGAGGTAGGGGATCATCCGGACTACGACGCAGCGCTCTCGGCAGCCCGCGAAGCGAAAACGGTATTCGCTAAAGCCTAAGCGTTGCGAAGTACTTAAAACAGAGCAGGAAGCGTCAGCGACCGTAAATTTTTAACTATCTGAAAATTCCTCGAGTCAATAACATTGGACCGGTTTGCCCGCTGCAAGCTGGGGCCGGATTTTGGAACCGGTCCGGCAGGGTAGCCGTTAGGAACCAGAAATCCTCGATGGCCCGTACCACGTTTACATATTCGTTCAAATCGGCTGGCTTCGTAATGTAGCAGTTCGCATTGAGCGAGTAGGCCTGTGAAACATCTTCGTCAGCGTGCGAACTCGTCATGATGAGCACCGGAATCTGCTTCAACGTCGGCGAAGATTTGATTTCCGCCAGAACTTCACGCCCGTTTTTCCGTGGCAGGTTCAGATCCAGCAAAACGAGATCCGGGCGAATTGCCGAACCGTATTCCGTGCGGTAAAGATGCTCCATCGCCTCTACCCCATCGCGCGCCACCGTCATGCGGACGCTCACCGAACTGTCCTTCAGGGCCTCGCGGATCAATCGTACGTCGCTCGAAGAATCCTCTACTAATAGAATTTCCAATTGTCTCATCTCCCGGCTGGCCCCTGTCCGCCTTGCTTCACAGCAGGTTTATGGCCAACCTCGATTTTGCAGTCAAGTAACTGGCAACACTCTTGCAACCCTCTCCCGCTATCTTGCGTCGCGTAAGAAAGCAACAGCCCTTCTTTCCGATTGTGAAAAAAATGCGCTGCCGAACCGCTCCGGGCAACCTGCCCAAGCCGGATTGACAGCCGCTAAGCGCTTTAATATCATGAACATTGCTTGGCATTTGCAGTCGACATTAGCGGGTGCCTGGAGGTTCCTTGATAAAGCTAGACATTATTAACGAGGTCGTGAACCGCACGGGCATAACCAAAACCAAGGCCGAGATGGCGGTCGAGACGGTTTTCGACACCATGAAGAAGGCCCTTACCGATGGCGATCGCATCGAGTTGCGCGGCTTCGGGATTTTCAACGTCAGGCCCCGCAAAACCGGCATCGGCCGGAATCCGCGAACCGGCGCCGAAGTGGCCATTCCTCCCGGCAAAGCGGTTCGATTTAAGCCGGGCAAGGAACTGCAAACGTTGTAGTTAGATTCATGTGTCTGAGTTCAGAAGTGGGATCGATAGCCTGGAAGAAGTAGCCGCTAGGCGGCGGCCGCGCAGCCGCATGCCCCGTCTCTGGTGGCTGAACGTCCTTCTTTTCCTGGCCACCATTGTTACCAGCACGGCCTTCGGATCGTCCGTTGTCTCAAGTTTCGAGCACAACCGGCCGCTCACCTTCGATGTCGTCATGAATGCCTATTGGCGTCTTCTCCATCTCGACGCCAAAATCTGGTCCGGCCTGAGTTTTTCCGTCCCCCTGCTGCTCATTCTCTTCGCGCATGAGATGGGTCATTATCTGGAATGCCGCCGCCGGAACGTCGATGCCAGCCTGCCGTATTTTCTTCCCTCGCCCTCCCTGTTCGGGACCTTCGGCGCATTCATTCGCATCCGCTCTCCCATCTATAGCCGGGAAGGCCTCTTCGACATTGGTATATGGGGTCCGCTCGCCGGCTTCATTACGCTTCTCCCGCTGCTCGCGGTGGGCACGGCCTTATCCAGGGTTGCGCCGCTAAGGTTTTCGGAGGACTCCGTTACTTTTGGTATTCCCTTGATTCTGCGTTTGGCGGAGTGGCTGCGCTTTCCAGGCGTGCCATCAAACCAAATCGTGCTTCACCCGGTAGCCCTGGCCGCCTGGGCCGGTTTGTTCGCCACTGCTCTCAATCTCCTCCCCATAGGTCAGCTCGATGGCGGCCACATCGTCTATGCAGCCGGCGGCGAGCAGTGGCATCGGCGAACCAGCCTTGCCTTTGCCGGACTGCTCGCTGTGGCGGGCTTTTCCTATTGGCCCTGGTGGATCTGGGGAGTCGGCACGTTCTTCTTCGGCCGGCGCCATCCCTTGGTGTATGACACTACCCCGCTCTCCCAACGGCGTCTTCTTCTTTGCCTGGCGGCGCTCCTCATCTTCCTTCTTTCCGCCACGATCGTACCGGTGAAATGAAGATTTCGGCCGCCATCATCACCTTCAACGAGGAGCGAAATGTCGCTCGCGTCCTCGAGAGCTTACGCTGCTGCGATGAAATCCTCCTGCTCGATAGCGGCTCGAACGATCGCACCGTCGAAATTGCCGGCAAGCTCGGCGCGCGCGTCGTTGAGGCTTCATGGCACGGCTATGCGGCCCAGAAAAACATCGCCGCCGAACTCGCTTCCCATGATTGGGTTCTTTCACTCGATGCCGATGAGAGTTTGAGCGAGGCTCTGGAAGCCGAGATCTGGCAAATTAAGAAAACCGGACCCAAGTTTGACGGCTATACCGTTCCCAGGCTCGCCCAGTACCTCGGCCGCTGGATACTGCACAGCGGCTGGTATCCCGATCGCAAAATAAGGCTCTTCGATCGCACCAAGGCGAAATGGGTTGGCGAATTCGTCCATGAATCGGTCAGGGTCGAAGGCACTGTAGGGCACCTCGAATCGAACTTGCTTCATTTCACCTGCAGCTCGATCTCGGAGCATCTGCGCACTATGGATCGCTACACCACCCTCGCGGCGCAGGAAATTGCCTCGCGCCAGAAGGCGGTCACACTCCCGCAACTGTTGTTCGATCCGCCTTGGACTTTTTTTCAAACCTACGTCTTGAAACGCGGATTTCTGGATGGCGTCGAGGGCATGGCAATCGCCTACATGGCGGCCTTCTACAACTTTTCGAAATACGCCAAGGCCCGCCTGATGGCCCCCGGCCGAAAAACCTGATGCTGTCCTACCAGAGGCACTTTTGCCTGCCGCGTCGTGTAAATCGGGGACAGGCTACGCAATTCCCAATTTTCAGCGCGCGGCAAAAGCAGGGAGACTCGTCGCTTGGCTGGTTTTTTCGACACTGCCGGTGGCGCAGGCAATTTTGCCTTAGTGTGGGGCAGGGCCTCGTCCTGCGGCGGCCTCGCAGGCCGCCTGTCCTAACTAACCTCCAATGCACATCCTCCACATCGACCTAGGCGAAGAGATGCGCGGCGGCCAGCGCCAGGCGCTCATGCTCATGCAAGGGCTGCGTGCCGCCGGGCACGCTTCCGAGTTGCTGGCCCGACCGCACACCCCTCTCTCGAAAGCCGCGCACGCCGCGAACTTTCCTGTCGAGCCCGCCCGCTTGCAAACCCTCTGGCAACGCGCTCGGCAGGCAGACTTGGTGCATGTTCACGACGCGCGCGCTCACACTCTGGCTGCGCTGGTCTGCCGAAGTTTTGTCGTCTCGCGCCGGGTGGCTTTCCCGGTGGGCCGCAGTCGGGCTGCTCGCTGGAAGTACCACCGCGCGCTCCGTTTTCTGGCCGTTTCGAACTTCGTGGCGCAAGAACTTGAGCAGGCCGGCATCCCGCCAAGCAAAATAGATCTTGTCTATGACGGTGTGGAAATGAAGCCCCATCCCCCTTCCCGATTACCCGGCGGCTCTCTTTCCGTGGTGGCTCTCGATTCGAGAGATCCGCAGAAAGGCCGTGACTTGGTCGAAGCCGCCTCCGCTCTTACCAACATCTCCGTGTCGTTCTCGAGCAATCTGGCCCAAGATCTGCCTGGAGCTTCGCTATTCCTGTATATCAGCCGTTCGGAAGGTTTCGGTTCGGCCGCTCTTCTCGCTATGAGCTTGGGAGTGCCCGTGATCGCCAGCCGAGTGGGCGGTCTTCCGGAAATCGTGTGCGATGGAGTTTCCGGTCTGCTGGTCGAGAACGACCCCCGCTCGCTGGCAGACGCTATGCTGCGCATGCAGGCAGACTCCGCGCTTGCCGAGCGGTTGGGCCGGAATGGGCGCAGCCGCGCGGAGCAGCACTTCACCGCCCATCACATGATTGAAAAGACCCTCGAGAGTTATACTCGCGCGTTAGCCCAGGCGAAATGACCGGACCGCTACTACTGTTTGCCTTTCTGTTCGGCCTCCTCTTCGGCAGTTTTCTAAACGTCTGCATTTACCGAATTCCCAGAGACCTCTCCGTCGTTGCCCCGCGCTCTTTCTGCCCGGAGTGCGCAACGCAGTTACGCTGGTTCGAAAACGTTCCACTGCTCAGCTACTTCTTGCTCCGGGGCCGCTGCCGCCATTGCTCGCAACCCATCGGTCTTCGCTACCCGCTAGTCGAGTTGACCACAGGACTGTTGTTTGTGCTTACCGTCTCAAAGTACGGCCTCGGCGTTGCGGCCGTGAAATGGCTGCTGTTCGAGATGATACTCGTCGTCCTCTTTTGGACGGATCTGGAAGAACGTATTCTGCCCGATGAATTGACTTTGGGCGGCGCTGTCGCCGCGCTCGTTTTTGCCTTCTTTGTCAGCGTCCCCGGTAGCCTGGGAGCGATGCTTGCGCCCCACGTCGCGCAAGCCTGGCAATCGCTCCTGAACGCCGCCTTGGCCGCCACTTTATTAGCGCTTCCCATCTGGGCTGTCGGAGCGGCTTATGGACGATTTCGCCGTCGCCAGGCGTTAGGCTTGGGCGACGTCAAGTTGTTGCTCATGCTCGGCTTGTTCCTGGGTTTGCAGGACGGATTGCTGGCGCTCCTGATCGGTTCGGTTTCGGGCGCCCTAGTAGGCATCGGCCTGCTTATCTGGATGAAGAAAAGCGCCCGCTTTTATGAACTTCCGTTCGGCAGTTTCCTCTGTTTGGCAGCCGCCATTCTTCCTTTTTTACACGTGTCGGCGAGCTTTCCTCTTGGTGTACTATAGAGCTTTACGTTATGAAGGAACTGCTTGAGTCGCTCGCTCCCGGCGACCGAGAATGGCGCATCGCCAACCAATTGGATCCCAAGCGTTTGCCATCGCATATCGCCATCATCATGGATGGCAATGGCCGTTGGGCCCGCCAGCGAAATTTCCCTCGAATCCTGGGTCACAAGGCCGGCGTCGATCCGGTAAGAACAGTCGCCGAGACATGCGCGCAACTGGGCCTGGAAGCACTCACGCTCTACGCTTTTTCAGTCGAGAACTGGAAGCGGCCGCGCCATGAGATCGAAGGTCTGTGGCGTCTGCTACGTATTTACTTGCGCCGCGAACTGCCGAGCCTCATGCGTAACGATATTCAGCTCTGCGCCATCGGCCGTTTGGAGTCGCTGCCCGCGCCCGTACAGGCCGAACTGCAAACTGTGATGCTCAAAACCGCCCAGAATCGAGGTATGCGGCTCAACCTCGCGATCAATTACGGCGGCCGCACCGAATTGGTCGATGCCGTCAATTCGATGATCGAAAACGCCCGCCACGAGGGTAATCTTGAATCCCTCGAAATAACCGAAGAAGCCATCTCGTCGCATCTTTATACCGCGGGCGTGAAGGATCCGGACCTTTTGATCAGAACCTCCGGAGAAATGCGCATCAGTAACTTCCTCTTGTGGCAGATCGCCTATGCCGAGCTCTATGTCACCGAAACCTTGTGGCCGGATTTCACACGCCAGGAACTGCTCGAAGCAATTTCCGACTATCAGAGCCGCGACCGTCGCTTCGGCGGCTTGACCCGTCACGCCGCGGCCTTTGCTCTCGAAGAAGTCGCGCAGGTCCTGTGAAAAAATTGGACTGGCGGGACTTTTCACGTTCACAAACTTCTGAATTGCATCCTTTTGGCATTGTGAAAGAATCGGAGAACGCTTGCCGGCCCGAGGCTCAGATCCGATGTCTTCGAAACATACCCTTTCATGAAGCGCCTGCTTACCGCCATCGGGCTTATCGTTCTTGCGCTTTATCTAGTCTTCCTCGCCCCACAACCCGTATTCTTTATCGCCGCGCTCACCATGAGCCTGCTGTGTTACCGCGAGTATGCCGCGCTCGTCGTCGGGCACCGCATCGCAAATCCCGGATGGGTCGGGGTAGCCGGCGGCCTCTTCGTCCTGCTTGGCCCGCAGTTGCCGAATCCGCAAGCCACTCTGTTTCTAGGTTTGGTTTTGCTCGGAATCGTTGCCTTCATCGTCGCCCTCCGTTCGCCTGATTTAAGCGAGATCCTTCCGTATGTCTCCTGCGCGTTGCTCGGCGCCTTGTACACCTTCGCGCCATGGCGTTTTGCCATCGATCTCCGCAACGTTAGCGTCCACCTCCTGTTTTTGCGCTCGCCTTGAATTGGGTCGGCGATTCCGCCGCCTATTACGTCGGGCGGGCATGGGGCAAACATCGTCTTGCCCCGGTGGTCAGTCCGAAAAAAAGCTGGGAGGGTTCTATCGCCTCGGTGGGCGTTCCACACTCGTGATGGCAGCCTTTTTGTTACCTCCGGTTCTAGCGGCGTGACGGCAAGCTAGCGCTCGGGAGGGCATCGAGCAGTCCGCGCGCAACCTCGTTTGGGTCTATCGGCTGGCTACAAAGGACTTTTGAGGAGACGGCGCCGCGAGACGCCGATGCGACCTCGGAAGGCAGCAACCAAACAGGATCGCGGCGCAGACTAGCAGTGCAAAGCTCGACGGCTCCGGTACAACTGCGGATCGGCCAACGTTTGCCGAATAAGAGGCACTCGCGTCTGTCGCATCGGCGATGAACATTCCGGTCCCGGTTGGATCGCCAGTCCACCATTGCGCGCTGAGGACGAAGTTGCCGCTGTTAACGAAGCCCATAGGCGCATTCGAGTTCCAGGTCATTTCGTATAATCCAGACGAAGTTGCCGGATTGAACGATTCCGTGGCGGTCTGGCCGGGAGCAAGGAAGGGGAAATCGAAGAGCAGCGCTGGCGTTCCATTCAGAAAAGGATTGGCGGTCAAGTTCGTCGTAACGAGCCAATCCGCCGAGCTGTCGTTCGTAATCGAGTATCCCCACCCTATGGTGCTTCCTGCGGAGCCAGCTACATTTCCGCTCGCAGGGATGGTACTGAAGCTAAAAGAATCAGAAAGCGCCGGCAGGGGAAAGAAAGCAGACGCGGCAGCAATCATCAGAACGCATAACGCCCTCGTTTTTGGAAGTATTTGCCTCATTAGTGCTCCTTACGGGAAAATCGTTTGTCCGATAGAGAAGGCGTACCGGTCGCCCTTCACATCCTGCAACGTTCCCTGTTCTATCACGGAAAAGTCTTTCACCGTGGACGGTATTTCGAGTGTGAGCGTGACCGTCGTGGAAGCCCCTGCAGCAAGGCTACCGAGTTGAATCGGTCCTGCGGGATTAATCAGCTTCACAGTGCCCGATCCAGCAAGGGTCCGGAAAATGAGCTGATTCAGGCTGGATGACGGAGCGTTCCCGATGCCGTTATTTGTTAATTGAAGCGTGATCGTCTCAGTCGTTCCGGTGATCGATTTGGAAGCGATGCTTCCGGATAGTGTCGGCCGTCCGTTGCAGGATGCTCCAGCCATGACTGTGGTGGTAGTTTCGGCGCTGGTCTTCGCCGGTTCGACATTGCCGACCAGATCCGTGGCTTGGACATAGAAAGAATAGGAATGCCCCGGCTGTCCGTTGAAAACACCTGTGGGTGACTTTGTATTGCTTACGGAGGCACTATAGGGGCCACCGTTATCGGAGGCGTAAAGCGTGAAGCCTGCGAGCCCGGAGCCAAAATCAGAACCGGTCCACGGAACGACGAAACACGAAGTTGTTTCCGTTGATGGAAGCGGCGACACCCGGCTCTTAGGCGGCGTGCGGTCAAGTGTGTTTGTCCAAGTCGGCGTTGGGATAGGAGCGTTCTTGTCGAACACGATTGTCGCTTGATTGGGAATCTTCGTACCAGTGACGGCAGTGTTCTTGGCCATCACGGTGAAGAATACGCTCCCGTTCCCGCCTGGAGGCAAGAAGCCCAGGCTGGTGTCAGCGGGCGGGAGGTGCGTCGTGGGATCCAGACATTGTAGGGTCCATGAGGCTGAGCTGGTGCCGCCGTCCAGGTGGCCGTCTACTGAGACAAGCAAGTCTTGTGCCGGTCGAAGATCAACCGTGGTGGAGAAGCTTGTTGCCGCCGGCGGCGGTGTCACGACACGGTCGAGAAAGCCGATCGGACCAAGCCCGAATGTAATCAGGTCTTCATTAACGGCGTCCAGTGGATCGGTGATACTCACCCGGCAAGCTGGCGCTGATGCGGTCTTTTCGTTGCCGAATGCAATCGCGTATCGGAGGGCTGTAGCGCCGGCAATATATTGCGACTGGCCGACGCCTTGTGAGCCTGCTTTGTCGTTCGGGTCGCCGGAAACGATGATTTCGACGTAGGTACCCGTCGGATTACAGGTACCAAAGTTGAGGGCGGAGGGTTTACCGTTGCTCTTCACGCACCCGCCACCACACTGGATCGCTACCCACGATAGCGCTTGAGCATTCCATTGCCAACAATGGCCGTTCGGGGATTGCGGATTGCCACCATTCAGCGGAGGTGGCCCTGGGCAGTTCCACATCCAGCCAGTAGCTGTGGGGCTCCAACAGCCAGAGCCGTCCGGAGGATCACCCCTACTGTCAAACTCTGCTGTAACTGATGCATCTTGATCCAGCTCGATCGTTGCAAGAAGATCATTCGAAGAGTCGACGTCTGTCCAACCCGCAAATATTGATCCCGGGTCTGGGCTGCTGGTCAAGTCGACGATCGTCCCACTTAGAAGTATTCTGCATTCGAACGAGGATGCTGTACATGGTGGTCCCGACGGATTTTGTGAGACTTGGCCGCTGCCGTCGCCTTCTTTTTCGATGGTAAGTTCATTCGAGTATTGAGGCGTGAATTTTATGTCCCAGTGTGCTCCTTGCTCGACACTGTAATCTGCGGTCATAAAAGTCTCGAGCGCGAAGATCACGCCCGCGGGCCCATAGAGCAAAGCACCATCACTGCGAGCTCCGATATTCCTGAAATGCCCACCTAGTCCTCGGACGATAAATTTACTTAAATCGTCAAAGTCACCCGGAAAACCAGCGTAGGGGCCACTTGCGATTCTGAGGTCGATTTTGTCCCCTGAGCTGTGGCCCGCAATGGCGGAGTGACCTTGCTCAGTTCCCCCTGTAACCACGACTGTTTCTCCGAAAGACTCCTTTAGTAAAATGAGACCTGAAAGCGTATAATTCTGGAGTCCGCCGACGGTAGTGCAACCAGGGCTCGTCGATCCCAGGAAGCGAAAAGTTTTGAATGAAATGCCAGATGGGCACGCGCATTTATTGACCACAATGCCATTTGATAACAACAGACTGCGGTTCTCAATATCGTCCGCACTTGCGCGATAGTCTGGCACCGGAACCCACCTATCAGGATTTCTTGAAATGCGCTTCTCTCCTTTGAGTGTTCCGGCACAGTCTTGCCCTTGGCCCAAGGAGACGGTTATAAGGCAAGACCACAAAAAAAGAAGGAGGAAACAAGATCTCTGGAAGATGTGACGGTTCATTTCGCGTCCTTCCACGCTTCGATCTGGAAAACCCGGTGGGCGTAAGCGGCGTCATCTGGCGCAGTCAAACCAACCAGCACAGCTGTCTGTGAACCGGCTGGGACTATCACGTCGAACGCCTCAAACGTATAGCCGTCCATTTGACCGGATGCGCTGGGCAACTGCGAAAATTCGTTTCCGAATACATAGGTCGGAAATGCGATCCATGCGCGGACCAACGACGAGTCCACGTTTCCCCGGTTCCCGACGACCAGATAATAGTCCTGCTCCGCTCCAGCACGGAGCCGTGGCAATCCTACGGTATCCACCCAGATGACGGGGGCACCTCCTTGGACAACAGTGAAGTCGTTTGCAAGCTCCGCATTTGATCCATTCGGATCGGTGACTTTGAAGGTGCAGGTGCCTGGAGATACACCCCGCAGGTTGAAAGTCACGTTCATAAAATTGCCCGCGAGTATTGTAGTGGTTCCGTTTATGCTCGTATCCCCACATTGAAGACTCGCCGTCGTGCCCGCCTGGAAGCCACTTCCGTACACGGTCGTCGTGGCGCTGCCCGAGTTCCCACCGGTAGTTACTGTGAGTCGATCGATCTCGAGACTGCTGCCGAACGAGAACTTAGCAACAAACCCGTCCGAGTAATTGCCACCGCCAAAAGTCGTCTGAAAGGCACCTGGGGTAGTGGGGAACGAGGCCGACAGGGTGTCGCCTGCGACATATACATCGCCTGTCGGGCCGAAGGCGACCGCAGCTCCGGCATCGTCTCCGTTTCCTCCCAAGTACGTCGAATACGTCAACTGAGATCCGTCGGCTGAGATTACACTGACAAACGCGTCGGAGCCGTAGGCGCCGCCGGGTCTGAGACTGGACTGAAAGGCATCCGACGTTATTGGAAAATTCGAGGATAATGCCTGCCCTGTGACTGCGACCTGCCCGATTGCATTGACGGCGAGGGCGTAAATTGCCTGGTTAAAGCTCCCTCCGAGAAAAGTCGAATAAAGTAACCGATCGGCCCCAGGGCTAATCTTCGCCAGGAATCCTGTCTCAGCGGCGTTGTCAGATGACTGTTGAAACGCGCCTAAGGTTGTTGGAAAGGTGGATGGAGGAGAGTCTGGTCCAACCCTCCCGGCGATATAAATGTTTTCGCTCGCATCGAGCGCGATTCCGTAAGGAACGGGTTGCGAATTGCCCCCAAACAAGGTGGAGCTGATAAGTGCCGCTTGGCCCGCGATCGACGGATCAAGTTTCGTCACAAAGGCGCAGAATCCAACGGAGCAAGTAGATTGCAAAGTACCGGACGTAACCGGGAAAGGCAAGTCCAAGGCCGTTATACCAGTGATAAGTGCCGCTCCGGAGGAGTCCACCGCCACACCGAATCCCTGCGTCGATCGAGGGCCGAGATAGCTGGAATACACCAGTGATGCTGCTCCCGACTTCGTGGTGTCCAACACGGAGAGGTACGCGTAGAGACCCTGGCCGGCTGGAAGGGCACAGGTGGTTTGATAGGCTCCCGGTGTGACGGGCAGCCCACCGCAGTTGACTGTCCCAACCGCGTAGACCTGGTCGCTAGCGTTTAAGGCGAGTGAGGCGTATCTACCGCCTCCCTCAGCGAGACCGCTGGCGAGGCATGACGAGTAGAGCAGTTGATCCCCGCTTGAATTTAACTTCGAAATGAAATCTTTGTCTCCCGAGCACTGCTGGAAAGCGTTGGGCGTTGATGGAAATCCACCAAGTGAGCCACCCGTAAGGTAAACTTCTCCCGCGCTATTGAGGGCGAGAACATGGCTGGTATTTGGTGCAAAGCTGCCATTCAAAGCGCCTTCTATAAGCGTCGAATAGATGAGATGAGCACCGGCTGGGCTGAGCTTAGTGACGTAAACGGATAATCCGTAGGGCCGGCCAGAGCCCAACAAGGCTGTTTGTTTCCGGAAAATCGGTTGAGGCTGTAGTGCCCGTCACATAGATACTCCCAGCCGAATCGACGGCAACGCCTGTCGCCCAATCGGTGTTGCTTCCTCCTAAGTAAGTTGAAAACAACAGCGTAGGATCAATCAGTAATTCGTCGGCATCCGTTCTTGTATCAGCTTGAAAGCCATATTCCGTCGGACCGAGAAGTACAAAGCGGCCATGAACCGAGCGTCGAATACCCTTGTGTGTAGCGTAAATGACGGGAACACTTTCGTTCAGTGTGCCTGTGTCCGTTCTAATGCTTAGCGACCCGTCTCCATCAATATCGACACGGCGGACTTTTTCGTACCGGATTCGAATTTGCGTGAGGTCTGCTCCTCGGTGCACAATAAATTCCTGCTCTAGATTTGAACCGTCTTTCGAATACAGCTTGAGATCAATCCCATGCCAGAGATCGCGATAGATCACTCCAACGTAGGCGTGGACGTTCGATTGCGAACGTTTTGGATCAGCTGAGAAAAAGTTGTAAGTACCAGGCAATTCGGCTAGCCGCTCTATTGCTATCGGTTTTGAGCAATTTATAAACTTGGCATTGAGAATTGATCGCTCGACTTCCGGCAAGTGCCTCTTATTGTTGTCGTGGGTAGGTGCCGCGTGTAACCGCGCGATGTCGAATGTCAGTCCGGTATCCGTCAGCCATATCGGCTGATTGCGAACGCGAATTTGAAAACGAACCTTGGGGTCGAATTGACCACGATTCTCAACAAAGACGGGAGCCTCAGCGCGCCCAGCGGGAAAAGCAAGCGCGGGCGGCGTTGGAGAGCTTGCAGAAAAAAGCTGCTGAACCGAAAACGCGGACGAGACCACAATGAGGAGCGTGCCTATTCTACGGGGAATCGCCATACCCTCCCTTTTCCACTGGTTAGGTAAAGTAACTATAATCCCTAAAAGTTAGTTTGCAAATAGAAACTTTCTAACAGAATCACACTATCGTACTGGTACTTCAGCTGTGGTTTCGGCCGGAAATATGGGCGAGAGTTCTTCAGGGGGGGATCCGAAGATGGTCGGATACGTCGCCCGCCGTTCCGGTGTAACCGACGAGGAAGGCGAGTCTTCGAGTAGCTTCCGACGGCCGCCGTTGAGTCGAACACTCGCGCTCGCCTAGCACTTCTACATTGCCGTGCTCGTCGTCAAGAATCTGAAATTCGATATGCTGCGGCGCGGTCTTCTCCATATACACCGCCGCAGAAAAACGCCGCTGCCGCTTCCGACTGCGCTTGCACCAGCAAAGCAGGCAATTCAGACTCTGAGTGAACCACCTCGAAGTCCCCATCTCCTGACCGGGGACACTGACGTTGCACCCCAACACTCCGCCCTTTTGGCATTGTGAAAGAATCGGAGAACGCTTGCCGGCCCGAGGCTCAGATCCGATGTCTTCGAAACATACCCTTTCATGAAGCGCCTGCTTACCGCCATCGGGCTTATCGTTCTTGCGCTTTATCTAGTCTTCCTCGCCCCACAACCCGTATTCTTTATCGCCGCGCTCACCATGAGCCTGCTGTGTTACCGCGAGTATGCCGCGCTCGTCGTCGGGCACCGCATCGCAAATCCCGGATGGGTCGGGGTAGCCGGCGGCATCTTCGTCCTGCTTGGCCCGCAGTTGCCGAATCCGCAAGCCACTTTGTTTCTAGGTTTGGTTTTGCTCGGAATCGTCGCCTTCATCGTTGCCCTCCGCTCGCCTGATTTAAGCGAGATCCTCCCCTATGTCTCCTGCGCGTTGCTTGGCGCCTTGTACACCTTCGCGCCATGGCGTTTTGCCATCGATCTCCGCAACGTAAGCGTTCACCTCCTGTTTTTTGCGCTCGCCTTGAATTGGGTCGGCGATTCGGCCGCCTATTACGTCGGGCGGGCATGGGGCAAACATCGTCTGGCCCCGGTGGTCAGCCCGAAAAAAAGCTGGGAGGGTTCTATCGCCTCGGTTGCCGTTTCCGTTCTTTTCGGCCTTCTCTATCTCGGCCACTTCCTTCCTCGACTCGCCTGGTGGCAGATTCTCACCATCGCCGCGCTCGGTAATGTCGCCGGTCAGTTGGGCGATTTGGCCGAATCTGCCATCAAGCGCGGCGCGGGAGTCAAAGATAGCGGCAACCTGCTGCCCGGACACGGCGGAATGCTCGACCGGGTGGATAGCAGTTTATTCGCACTACCGATAGTGTTTCTCCTTTATCTCCTATTGAATTACTAGAAAATTATCCGGTTGCTTTTTAGTAATTCGGCATTCAAGCAGCTGCTTGGGGCAGGAAATCTCCTAATAGCGGCGTTTTTCCGAAACCCTATAACGTGTCGTCACATCTTTTAGATAACACAAGGCGCGGACGACTTCGTGTCTTTCGAGCTACTTCAGGTCTGTCGAGCAGTAAACCAATATTATTTTTGGAATAAAAGTCTAGTCAGGTGGGGAGAAATCCGTAATCATGCATAAAAAATTAGGAATTTGCTTGTTAGTTGCCATTGGCGCAACGTCTTTGTACGCTCAAGATCAGGACACCGGCCATTGGCCCGTTACCCTCGGTCTGAAGGCAGGTATTCCTGTAACTCAAATGTTCAGTTCGGGTACGTCTTCTATATTCAGCGGGAACGAGATCCCGAATTCCACATACTCGTCTTCGGTCCCTCGCTATGAATTTGGCGTGAGCGCCGAATTTCACATGCCCTTCCATCTCCGCTTCGAAGTGGATGGTTTGTACAAGCGCGGCGGCTTCGATAATAGCTTTACCTCGCTCGGTGGCGTCCCCGGATACATGCGGACCAGCTTCAACCAATGGGAAATCCCGGGAGTTTTCAAGTACAACATAACGCTCGGTCACCTCCGGCCCTTTATCGATTTCGGAGCGTCGTATCGGCACATTTCGACCATCGACCAAAGCACCTCTACACCGGGACTGCAAACGGCTTATGTCGATAATTCGTCTGCCCTGGTAAACCGCAACAGCTTTGGCGGCGTGGCCGGTTTCGGTATTACGTTCAAGAAAGGTCCCTTCGAGTTGACTCCGGAAGCCCGTTACACGCGCTGGGCTAACGATTCCTTCTCCGCGCCCGGTCTCAAATCGAACAAAGATCAAGGCGACGTTCTGTTGGGAATCAGCTTCTAAGCGTTGCGAAAATGCTCAAAACAGAGCAGGAAGCGTCAGCGACCGTAAATTTACTCTTCTAAGAGCCGGCTTGTTTAGTCGGCTCTTTTCTATGCTCCGTTACCGTTATCGCTCTTTAGAAACTTAATCAGGAAAGAAGTGTCGAAATTACCGGCTACAAAATCCTCATTGCATAGTATTTTGTCGTGTAGCGAAACACTAGTGTGAATACCCTCGATAACGAACATGCTCAAAGCGCGGCGCATGCGAACGATTGCTTCGTTGCGATCTTTACCGTAAGTAATTAACTTAGCTACCAGGGAATCGTAATAGGGAGGAATTATCCCGTCGGTATAGGCCGCCGTATCCACTCGAACTCCAATACCGCCGGGCAAATTTAAACCCGTAATTCTTCCGGGAGACGGAGTAAAAGTCTGTGGATCCTCCGCGTTTATCCGGCATTCGATGGCATGGCCCCTTAGCTTCACCGGCTCCGTCAGAATGTCGCATAGTGTGTGCCCCGCCGCAATCCCAATCTGCGCCTTGACCAGATCGACCCCTGTGACAAACTCCGTCACCGGATGCTCCACCTGGATGCGCGCGTTCACCTCAATAAAATAGAGGTTCTGCCGGTCATCCATTAGAAATTCAACCGTGCCCGCGTTCGTGTAGCCGATCGCCTTCATCGCGACCCGGAGACGGTCTGAGATAGCGGCCCGCAGTTCCGGCGTAACCGACGGTGACGGCGATTCTTCGATCAATTTCTGGTGTCGGCGTTGAATCGAACACTCCCGTTCGCCTAACACCTCCACATTGCCGTGCTCGTCCCCGAGAATCTGAAATTCGATGTGCCGGGGGCCGACCAACAGCTTCTCCATATACACATCTCCGCAGGAGAACGCCGCGGCCGCCTCCGACTGCGCCTGTACCAGCAAAGCAGGAAGCTCAGACTCCGAGTGAACCACCCGCATGCCGCGCCCCCCGCCGCCCGCCGCTGCTTTGAGCATCACCGGGTAACCGATCGACGACGCGATCTCCAGAGCCTCTTCCGGGTCGGCCAGCACCCCTTTCGACCCGGGCAGAATGGGCACCCCCGCCTGCTCCATGATGGCCCGCGCCCGCTGCTTCAATCCCATTTCCCGAATGACGTGCGGCATCGGACCGATGAACTTGATCCCGGATGTCTCGCAGACCTCCGCGAAGTCCGCGTTCTCGCTCAGGAAGCCGTAGCCCGGATGAACCGCGTCCACATTCGTGATCTCGGCCGCGCTCATCACCGAAGCCACATTGAGGTAACTGAGATTGCTTTTCGCCGGCCCTATGCAGATCGCTTCGTCCGCAAATCGTACGTGCAAGCTGTGTCGGTCCGCTTCCGAATACACCGCGACTGTCTTGATACCCAGGTCCTTGCACGCGCATATGATACGCAGCGCAATCTCGCCCCGGTTGGCAATGAGGATTTTTTGAAACATTGGAATAACAGCGACTTCCCTCAGGCCGGCCGAATCGTGAAGAGCGACTCGCCATACTCCACCGGCTTGCCATTCTCCACGTGCTTTGCGAGCACCGTGCCCGCGCTGTCCGCTTCAATCTCGTTCATCAATTTCATCGATTCGATAATACAGAGGACCTGTTTCGGCTCCACCCGGTCGCCGATCTTCACAAACGGCGCGACGCCCGGCGACGGGGCATCGTAATACGTCCCCACAATCGGCGACTTCACCAACACGCCCTCTTCTTCCGCCTTGGGCGCGACCGGCGCAACCGCCGCCGCCTCTCCGAACGAAGACGACGCTACTGCCGGATTCGGCTGCGCCACCGCGCTGGCCATGGACACGGGAAGTACCGTCGGGAAAACCAGTTCCTGCCCACCCGCCGGCGCATTCCGAATCTTGACCCGGCCCTCGCCCATCTCCACTTCCAGCTCCACAATCCCGGTCTCGCGCACTATCTCGATCAGCTTCTTGATTTCATCTATCGTCATCGTTTGCTCGTCTGTGCAGCGAACTCCGCCTGCACTTTTCTCGACCTGACCTAAAGGATCACCAGCTCTTTACCCGTTGGCGTAAGCACTTCGCAGCCGCGCGCGGTGACTACCACCGTATCCTCAATACGAATTCCTCCAACTCCCTCCCGATATACGCCTGGCTCGATGGTAATCACCATTCCCGGCTCCAGCTTTGTCCTTTCTTTCCTGCCGACTCGCGGGCGCTCGTGTATCTCCAGACCAAGTCCGTGTCCCGTCGAGTGAACAAACAGCTTATCTAAACCGTATCGGCGCAACACTTCCCGCGCCACCCGGTCTACCTGAGCGCACGAAACACCCGGCTTCACGCACTTGATCGCCGCCAGCTGACTTTCGAGTACAGCTTTGTACATGCGGCGTATCTTCGAATCTAGCTTACCTGAGGCGTAGGTGCGAGTCATGTCGCTGGCATAGCCGGCGACACTCGCGCCCATATCTATTAATACTAGTTGATTCGTTTGGATCGGATGATTCGTCGGGTGGGCATGGGGCAGGGCACTGCGCTCGCCCGATGCCACGATCGTCTCGAACGCAGTTCCGTCCGCGCCCAGCAGCCGCATCCGATATTCGATCTCGGCCGCCAGGTCCACCTCCGTCATCGAAAGCTTGTACTGCTCCAGCGCCTGTTCGAGCGCGACCGAATTCAGCCGCACCGAAGCCTTGATCGTGCCGATTTCCGCCGCCGATTTCACCAGGCGCAGCGTCTCTACTGCCCCCAGCACCGGTTTCAGCCGCACCCCCTCCAGCGCGCTCTTCAGCTCTCCATACTCTTCGAAGCTGATTCGGTTCTGCTCGAACCCCAGCGTCCGCAGCTTCATCCGCTTCGCCCATTTCGCGATCTCGAGCGTCAACGGCCCCTTGGCAATCTTCACCTCGCAATCGGCTTGCCGCGGCGCTTGTGTCGCGTAGCGCGGATCAGTAAACAGCAGCGCGCGCTCTCTGGTCAGCAGTAGCGCTCCATTGCTGCCCGTAAAGCCCGTCAGATATTGCAGATTCGATAAGGCTGTACTAAGAAACGCATCCAGCCGCGCCCCCGCCAGTGTTCCCTGCAGCCGTTCGCGCCGCCAAGCCTGCTCGGACTTCTCTTCTTCGCTCGCCATATCAGGGCTTCAGCAGCAGCTTGCCAACCGTCTTCCTCGCCTCGAGCTCGCGCTGCGCCGTGGCCGCTTCCGCCAACGCATACTCGCGGTAAATCTTTACCTTGAGCCGCCCCTCCGCGATCCATCGAAAGAGTTCCGAAGCGCGCCACTTCAGCTCAGCCGGATCGCTGATGTAGTTGGTCAGCGTCGGCCGCGTCAGGAAGAGCGAACCTTTCTGCGAAAGCACCAGCGGATCGATCTCGCCCACCGCCCCGCTCGCTTGTCCAAAACTCGCCATCATGCCGCGCGGTTTCAGGCAATCGAGGCTCTTGGCGAACGTCGATTTGCCCACCGAATCGTAAACGACTTCCACCCCCGCGCCGCCCGTGATGCGCTTTACTTCGCTCAAAAAATCTTCTTCGGTGTAGCGAATCACGTGGTCCGCGCCATGCTCTTTGACCAGCGCCGCTTTCTCCGCCGTCGAGCACGTTCCAATCACCGTCGCGCCCGCGATCTTCGCCATTTGCACGAGCAGCAGACCCGCGCCCCCCGCTGCCGCATGTACCAGGCAAGTTTCTCCGGCCCGCAGCGGATACGTCGAGCGCGTTAAGTAATGCGCCGTCATCCCTTGCAGCATCACTGCCGCGCCATCTTCAAAGCTCACCGCCTCCGGCAGCTCCACCAGCATCTTTTGCGGAACAGCCGCGTACTCCGCATACGAGCCGCGCGACATCGCGTAAGCCACGCGCTGCCCCACCCGAAAACTCGTTCCCTTACCCGCCGCCGCTACCGTCCCCGCGCCCTCGTTGCCTAGCTTTACAGGCGTCTCCGGAGCCTTGTAGAGGCCCGTTCGAAAATATGTGTCTACGAAGTTAACGCCGATCGATTCCAGCTTGACCAGAACCTCGCCTTCTTGCGGCTCAGGTTCGGGAATGTCGACCAGCTTCAGATTCTCCGGTCCACCGACCGGATCGGCTACGATTGCTTTCATATCTAGCCGATTCTACGACGGCCCAAGGTCAGGCCTCTTCGCCCGCCAGGCCGCCACAGAAATTCAAACCGCCCAGCTAAAATCCCGCGCCGTCGATTCCGTGCTTTCTTCCCGCGCCTCCAGCAGCCGCATCAGCTCCAGACGCAACGCATCCACCAGCGCCCGCCAGCTCGCATCGATCACGTTATCGGAAATCCCAACGGTCGCCCAGCTACGCCGGTGATCGCTCCACTCGACCAGCACCCGCACCCGCGATTCCGTGCCGCCCTTGCCGCCCAGCACCCGCACCTTGTAGTCGGTCAAACGAACATTCGTGATCGCCGGATAAATCGACGCCAGGCACTGCCGCAGGCAAAGGTCGAGCGCGTTCATCGGCCCATGCCCCGCCGCCGTCGAGGAATGGATCGCATCATCCACCCGCAGCGTCACGCTCGCCGTAGTCAGCGTCTCGTCCGTGTGGCTCTGCAGCTTCGTCGATACCTCATACTTCACCACTTCGAACGGATGAAACTCCGGATGCGCCGCCTCCCGCACCAGCAGCTCGAACGTTCCTTCCGCCGATTCGAAATCGTAGCCCTGATGTTCCATCTGCTTAATGCGTTGCAGCAGCTCGCGGCTCACTCCGTCGCTCAGACCTTCCTTGAGACCTAGCTGCTTGAGCTTGTACGCCACGTTGCCCCGTCCCGAAAGATCGCTCAGCAGCACGCGCTGCCGATTGCCTACCAGATCCGGCTGAATGTGCTCATAGGTCGCCGCGTCTTTCATCACCGCGCTCACGTGAATGCCGCCCTTGTGCGCGAAGGCGCTCGGTCCCACATACGCCTGCTCGCGCCGCAACGAAAGATTCGCCATCTCCGCCACATAGCGCGCCACATTCGTGAGCTTCTTCAAATTCTCTCGTCCGATCGTGTGGTGCTCCAGCTTCAGCTCCAGATTGGCAATGATCGAACACAGATTCGCGTTCCCGCAGCGCTCCCCATAACCGTTGATGCAACCCTGCACGTGTGTCGCGCCCGCCTCCACCGCCGCCAGCGTATTCGCCACAGCCAGATCGGAATCGTTATGCGTATGGATGCCGAGCACCCCTTCGAACCGTGCCCGCACCTCCGCAAAAACTTCCGCTACCCGCCCCGGCAGCGTGCCCCCATTCGTATCGCACAGGCAAAGCACATCCGCCCCCGCCGATTTCGCCGCTTCCAGCGTTCTCAGCGCATAGTCCGGGTTCGCCTGGTAGCCGTCGAAGAAGTGCTCGGCGTCATACACTACCTCGCGCCCGCGCTCGATCAGGTAGCACACCGTATCCGCGATCAGCTGCAAATTTTCCTCTTCCGTGATGCCCAGCGCCGTGCGCACATGGAAGTCCCACGTCTTGCCGAAGATCGAAACCACCGGCGTCTCCGCCCCCAGCAGCTCCGCCACGTTCGCGTCTTTCTCCACCGGGTTCTTCGCGAAACGCGTCGCCCCGAACGCCGTCAGCTTCGCGTGTTTCAGCTTCAGCTTTTTCGCGCGTTCGAAAAACTCCCTGTCCCGCGGATTCGATCCCGGCCATCCGCCTTCGATGTAGTCGATGCCTAAGTCGTCCAGCTTCTCCGCGATCAGCAGCTTGTCGTCCACCGAAAAAGAAACCGCCTCGCCCTGCGTGCCGTCCCGCAGCGTTGTATCGAATGTGAAGACTCTCATAGCAAAATATCTCGTACCCCTCTAACTCAACTCCCCTGAAAATCGCCCCTGCATGCAAAAGGCCACCAGCTGGTTCATCCCCGCCGGTGGCCTCGGAAAAAACATCGATGCAAGAGGTCTCAGGCGGGGCCGCTAATGGCCACGCTGATAAGAAGTCCGCCTTGAAGTAGCAGGAACATCAGACCGTAACCTCGATTATAGGACAAGCGCTTACACTCCGCCCGAAAACTTACCGGCTGCTACCCCTTCTCGAGCATCCGTTTCAGGAACACCAGTTGCCCAAGCTGGTAGGAATTATGCGTCGTTACCAGCAATGCTTCCCGCAGCAGATTCTGCCCATCGCCATGCGCGAAAGCCGTGAATAGCTCACCGCTTTCGATGAGCCGTCCCATCTCCTTACTGTCTTCTTCAAACGCTTCCACGCTTTTCTTCCACGCCGCGTCATCTTCGGGAGTCGCGCTCTTCGGCCAATATCCCTCCGGAAACTTCGGCGACTTGTGCTTCGCGTCGCGCGAAAAATCGAGGATGTCGCGCTGCGCAATCCGCATATGCTCCACCAGTTCCCAGGCCGAATGCGGCGCGCCCGCTGGCTTCTCCCCGCGCGCCTTCGCCGGAAAGTCTGTCACAACTTTGTCGAATGTAATGTGCGATTCGCCGCCCGTAAGCGCGCTCGCCAACTGTTTTCGCAAAGTCTTCAGATCGTCGTTGCTCATGCCCGTTGGATACCGCTCGCTCCCGATCTACATCAGGATTTGCCGGCATGTCAGGATTCTTAGGACGCCTATGAAACGCAAATCGGACGCCTTACTCTTCGCCGTCGATCTGATCGGAACCTTTGTCTTTGCCGTCGAAGGCGCCACCGCCGCCGTGCGCGGCCATCTCGACCTGCTCGGCCTCCTCGTCCTCTCTTTCTTCACTGCGCTCGGCGGCGGCATTATCCGCGACCTGCTAATCGGCGACCTGCCCCCCGCTTCCATGCGCGACTGGCGCTATGCCGCCATCGCCTTCCTGGGCGGCGCCGCGACCTTCTTCTGCTACCACTTTGTCCAGCAAGCGCCAGCACAACTCGTGATCCTGCTCGACGCCGCCGGACTGTCCCTCTTCGCTGTCGCCGGTGCAACCAAGGCTCTCGCCTACGAACTGAACCCGCTGATCGCCGTCCTCCTTGGCGGCATCACTGCCGTGGGTGGGGGCACCCTGCGCGATGTCCTGCTCGCGCAAGTGCCGGCTGTCCTCCGAACCGACGTCTATGCGACCGCTGCCCTGGCCGGTGCCACTGTCCTCGTCGTCGGACTTCAATTGCGCGGCCCACGCACCCTCATGGCGGTTCTCGCAGGTCTCACCTGTTTTGCCCTCCGCTTGATCGCAGTCTGGCTGCACTGGAACCTACCCCTATTGACATCCTCCCTCACAACCTCTATTCTTTAATGGAGGAAACAAGCCATGCCCATCCTAAACATAAAAGATGACGAAACCCACGCCTTGGCCTCCGAATTGGCGCAACTCAGCCGCCAAAGTATGACCCAAGCCGTCAGAGAAGCTTTAAAAGATCGCTTAGCCAAGGCCAAATCCGGCCAGCGAGACCCGGGATTGCTCGCCGAACGGCTCTTGGAAATGGCCCGTGAGATCTCCTCCAGTCCAATCCTCGACCCCCGTACCCCCGATGAAATCATGGGATACGACGAGCACGGAATTCCGCGTTGATCGTCGATTCCTCCGCCATTCTGGCCATTGTCTTCCTGGAGCCGGAAGCCGATCGCTTGGTGCGCTGCTTGGTGGCCGAGCCCGAGCGCGCCATGTCGGCCGTCAACTGGTTCGAAACTCTGATGGTGGTCGAAAGCCGGCACGGCGCAGCTGCGGCGGACAAAACTCTGCTGCTGCTCGAACAATTGGAGATGGAACCGATCCCCTTCGACTGGCAGCATATTCTCGAAGCGCAGCGAGCTTGGCGTCGCTACGGTAAAGGACGCCATCCCGCAGGCCTCAACATGGCCGATTGCGCCGCCTACGCCGCCGCTAGAATTGCCGGCCGCCCGCTCCTCTTCAAAGGCGACGACTTCTCCAAGACGGATATCCTCGTTCATCGCTATTCTTGACATCCCTCCTCCCCGCAATGTATGATATACATCATCATCACCATGCGACGCACCCAACTCTATCTCGACGACGAACTCTGGAACGCCTTACACGCTCGGGCCAGCACCGATGGCACTACCATCTCTGATTTGGTTCGGACTGCTGCCCGCGAACGTTACCTCGGCGATACGCAGAAGCGCCAGAAGGCGATGCACGCCATTGTTGGCATGCGGGCCAATCGCCAGGACCTCGCAGAGACGGAAACTTACATAAGAGACTTGCGGCGCGGCAGCCGGCTCGACCGTCTCGGATAGCGTGATCGTTCTAGTCGATTCTGACATTCTGATCGAAGTCACTCGCGGCCGAGACTCCGAAGTCCTTCGAAGATGGTCGGATCTCGCCGACTCTCGCGACTTTGTACTCTGCTCTACCGTTTCAGTGGCTGAGTTGTGGCATGGCGCCCTGCCGCATGAACACAAACTACTGAACGACCTGTTCGACGGTCTGATCTGCCTGCCCGTCGACCTGCAAACCGGCAGGAAGGCAGGCGAGTTTCTCCGCAAATACCGCAAGAGCCACGGCCTCGAACTCGGCGACGCGCTGATAGCCGCGTCTGCAGTTCTAAAAGGAGCCCTTCTCTGGACCCGCAACCGCAAGCATTACCCCATGTCCGCCGTCTCCTTCTTCTAATTCTTCACAAATCCATTCGTAATTAAGGCCGATCTCCCTGCCACCACATCCCCGGCAAAGCCTTTTTCTCCGGCCAAATCTCATTTAGCGTATCCGCATCGAAAAGCTCCCCATTCTTCATCACAAAGCGCGTCGTAATCGTATTGCGAATATCCTCCAGCGGATTCTTTTTCAGCACCACCAGGTCCGCCAGCTTCCCCACTTCGATGCTCCCCAAATCCTGCTTGAGCCCGATCGCCTCCGCCCCATCGAGCGTCGCCTCGCGCAGCGCTTCCAGATTCGTAATATGCCCCGCCTGCTGCGCCCAGATCTCCCAATGGAAGCTCAGCCCCTGAAACTCGCCATGGCCACCCACGCAAACCTTTCCTCCCGCCTTCAAAATCGCGCCCGTCCCCGTCGCCGCCTCCGGATAAGAATACTCATCCGGACGAAACCACATCAACCGGCTCGTCTTCGCATCCAGAATGTCGTGCGGCACGAAATGCCTTACCTTCGGATCGTCATGGATGTTCATACTCTCGAAGAACCGGTTCTCCGCGCCCGGACCCCCATAATCGATCACATACGTCGGCGTATAGTACGCACCAGATTGCGCCACCAGCGTGATCACATCCTTATAAATAGGAAACACCGGAAACTGGTGCTCCGCTCCGCTGAAGCCGTCGATCACATGCGTCAAATCGAGCGCTAAGTCCGCAAAACCTTCCGTCGTCGGCATCATCTGCAGTTGATTTGACGCCTCCACCACAAACTCCCTCTGCTGCCGGTTGCCCACCGCATAAGACTTCACCATGCTTGTCCGGTAGTAATTCTTGTATCTCGCAATGACGTCCGCCGCTTCTTCCGCCGATTGGAAATTGTTCGACCAGAAAATGCCCGGCCCGGTCGAATACGCGCGCGGCCCGACGATCTCTCCCGCATCCACCAGGTCCTGATACGCGAAAATATCGTTCGTGAACGTCTGCGGATCGCGTCCGCTGGTAATCCCATAGGCCAGCGTCGCCAGAAAATCCCAATTCTCCAGATCGAGCACGCCCCGCCGTATCTGAAACCAGTGCGCGTGCGTGTCGATGAACCCCGGCACGATCGTCGAACCCGTCACATCTTCTGTCTGCGCCCCGGCCGGAATCTTCACCGACCCTTTCGCCCCCACCGCCACAATCCGGTTATCCCGAATCACAATATCGCCTGAAGGAATCACCTCGTCGCCGCGCATCGTGATAATATGCGCCCCGCGCAGCACGATCGTCCCCGTCGGACGATATCGCGGAACTTCAATATCCATCGCCGTCTCGCGCGGTTTCAAGCGCTTCACCCAGGCTGTCGTATTCGGCTGCGGTGCCGGCGCCCGCGCCTGAGCAATGTTCTCTTCCACGCTCGCTAAAGGAAGCGTGAAAAAAGACGGCCCCACCGACCAGGCGATCGTCCGACCCCCTTCCGCCCAATGCGCCTCATCCGCTCCGCCATTCGTCAGCCGCGCCACCGACGCCGGCGGCGCGTTGACATTGATCGTCGGCGGCTCTCCGCCTACTTCCGGCACATCCAGCAGGTAAACTTGATTTCGAAAAAGCGCCAGCGCCTGCTTGCCTTCCGGCCTTATATAGATGTCTGCATAGGGCGGCGCATCCGCTCCCCAAATATCCGTCCCCGTCAGCGTCAGCGCCGTCCGCCGGTCCGTTCCATCCAAGCGCAACGAAATAAGTTGGAACTTCGGCGAGAGCGGCCCGTTCGTGTTAATCAGCGTCACGTAAATGCGCTCTTTGTCATCCGAAAAATGCGGACCGCTCATCCCCACGCCCGAAGTAATCACCGCCGGATCTCCACCGCCTGCCGGAACCGAGACCAGGTCCGCCACGTTCATCGCATGACCCCACTCGTCCGCCTGCGTCTCAGCCTGGTACACCGAAGACCGCAGCGCCACGATGCGCGCCCCGTCCGGGCTCCATACCGGCTGGCTGTAAAACGCCGGCGCGGTCGTCAGCCGCTGCGGCTGGCCTGTCCCATCCGCGCGTATTTTCCAGAGTGCGCCCTGCTCCCGCGTCCACGTCACGTAACACAGCCACTGCCCATCCGGCGACCAGGCCGGTTGATACTCCCGCTCCTTCCCCTGCGTGACGCGCTGCGGTTTTCCGCCCGCCAGATCCATCAAGTAAAGATGAGTCAGCGCCGAAAACGCCAGCCGTTTGCCATCCGGCGACGCTACCGCTCCCTGAATCAAACGCGAACGTACCGGCCCCTCGTCCGCGCGCCTCGCAAAACTCAAGCGGGGTCCGAGCGGTTGTGTAACTTCCGCCCGAAACGGAATCTCGCGATTCGCACCATCGCTCAGATCCAGCACGTCGATCTTCCCGCCGATCGCAAGCAGCAGGTGCTTGCCATCCGGCAGAAATGCATAACCGGGTAGCGTGTCGCGGCTCGTCTCCGAACCTTCCAGATCGTCGTGCGTCACCGGATATTTCAGCCACCGGTCCTCACCCGTCGCCAAATTCCTCGCGCGCAGCGCAGTGCGCCCGTCGTAGCGCGTCGCATACACCAGCAGCTTTCCGTCCGGCGATAGCCGCGGCCGGTAAGCGCTGCCTTGCGCATCTGTGATCGTGTCTTCTTCCCCGGTGCGCAAATCCTTGCGCGCAATCTGCCACGCCGGAAACGTCTCCCCGGTGAAGTAACCGAAGCGCCGCGCATAATACACGTAGCGCCCATCCGGCGATAGCGTCACCCCGAGCGCGTTGTGCCATTTGTCATGCGGCGTCTGCTCGGTCGCGTTGCTCTTCGTCACCTGCACGCCCGATCCGCCGTTCGAGTCGTATTCCCACAACTCGAAAGCCGAACCATAGTAGTAAGGCTTCTTGCGCGACACAAAAATATACCGCCCATCCGGACTCCACTCCGGCGAAGTAAACATCGTGTAGTCTTCCGTCGTGATCTGCCGCGCCTGCGACCCGTCCGCCTCCGCGATCCATAAGTTATCCGCGCCCGACCGGTCGCTCACAAAAACGATATGCTTGCCATCCGGCGCATAGCGCGGCTGCCGCTCGAAACTCATCCCGCTGGTGATCGCCTTCGCCTCGCCGCCTTCCATCGGCAGTGTGTAAAGATGCCCGAGTAAATCGAACAGAACCGTCTTTCCGTCGGGCGAGACATCGAGCGACATCCACGTCCCCTCATCGGTCGAAAACTGAATCCTGCGCGTCGGCTTCAGCGGCAGCCCGCTCGCCGCGCAAGCCAGCAGAAGAAAAACGTTGGCCAAACAAAATGTTTTACGCAAGGCGTCCCCTCGAGACTCAAAATGATTTGGAAATCCGAACGTGGGAATTAACAACCTAACACGCTCAACTACGCGGAGTCGGCTGCAACGTATAGACAGGACCCCGCCGGGGAAATGCCGGGCTGGTGTCCGATCACGTGCACTATCCGGAAGGCAGGCGTGTCACCCAACTCCGCACCGAATGTCCTCAAAAAGCTTCGGACGAGCCGCTATCTTTCTTGCCCGGCCTTGCTACGCAGGCCGGCTAGATGCGGAATCGCGGTAATGGTCTTGCAAGAAATGTATAAACTATGTGTAGGTAGACACCCGAAAAAAAAACTGCTCGAATCGGCGCGACGAGCGCACGGGCGACGTCATTTTTTCTAAGAAAGCCGGTTGGAGCACCTGGAAAGAGTACCTCGATTCCAGGGAGGCGAACCGTGCGGCGGTTCCCGAGGAGTTCATGACCGACCGCACGCAAATGCTCCGGAACGTCACCTATAGCTCGTTTGTGACGGCATCTGTCAGAGCCATGAGCGCAGCGATTGGACCGGCGCTATTTTCACAATCCCTTGAGCAAGCCCTTCCCCAATTGCTAATTATGCTTCCGCGCCGTTCGCCGATCGAGCTCCGCCCAAAGATCCGCGACTTCGATCCGATTTCCGTTCGGAAGGACCATCGCTGAGATCCGCTCCAGATTTTCTTCGCTTCGCCTCCACTCCCATGCGTCGTGGAACTCCGGGTCCATCACGAAAATCGAGCGCACGCCGATACGCTCGTACTGGCGGCACTTCGCTACTCTCTGCATGCGGTCGTCTGGAGAGAGCACTTCGACCACCACCTCGATCGGCTCGGTCGGACAAGCTCCATCCGTTTCCGTCCATGCGGCCACATCCGCTTTAGGCTGGCCAGTTCGCGTCGATCCTGAGTTCTAATTCGGGTCCTGACTCGTACCCGGCCCGATCCAAGGCAAATAACAGAAGCTTCACCAACAGTACATGCGCAAAAGTTGGTATTGATTTCTGGACCGCTTCTCCAAACCAGTATTCGAAATACGGCTTCTCTTCCGCATAGCGCTGGCGGAACTCCGCGAGCGTGAGAGGACTTGCCGGCGTCGCAGCCATAATGCCTCAGTATAGGGCAGGGAACAGCGGAACCCGACCCTGTCTCTCACTCGCCCTAAGTGGCTATACTACTGGCATGGCGACACTAGCGAATGCCAATTTGCCATTAAGCGAATTTAGAAAGCGCTACGCCGAAGAGAAACCCTACTACGAATACTGGTTTGGAGAAGCGGTCCAAAAATCTGTGCCGACCGTCCTGCATTCTTTACTGGTCAGAATCCTATTGACCGCTTTGGTCGAGGCTGGTTACCGTTGCGGGCCTGAACTCGAACTCAGGATCGATCCCGATTGGCAGCCGAAAGCCGATGTGGCCGCTTGGACGAAGACTATAGAAGGCCCTTATCCTATCATGCCGATAGATGTCGTCGTCGAAATACTTTCTCCGGAAGATCGCATGCAGCGCGTGTTGGCCAAGTGCAAGAATTACGAGCGGATTGGAATTGCGGGGATCTTCGTTATGGATCCGGAATCTCGGGACGCATGGGAATGGAGCCGTGCCACGAAGAACCTGGAGCGCATCGATGCGCTTTCTCTGCCGAACGGGCAGCAGATACCGGTTGAGCAGCTCTGGCTCGAACTGCGGAAAGAGTCTGAATAGAAGCATCCACCGGTAAATGCCCCGTTCGCGCCTACTGTGAGAAGTTCGGCTAAATCCGGCTAAATCAGTTGGTCGCCCCGATAAGCTTCTGATGAATCGCCCGCTCCGCTTGTGCCCGCTCCGGCTCCCCCAGCCGGTCATAAACCCGTGCCAGATGATAATGCGGCATCGCTTCCTTAGCGTTCAGTTGAATGCTGCGCTCCAGCTCCGCCGCCGCATTCTTATATTCGTGCTCGCCCGCGAGCAATACGCCCAGCTCGTAATGCGCTTCCCAATCGTTCCCATCAAGTTCCATCGATCGCCGCAAGAGTTCGGCCGCCCGCTCGCTGTGCGGATCGCTCACCAATAGCACTTTCGCCAGCACCAGCGGCGCGTAAGGGTTCGAAGGTTGTTGCGTATTCCACGCTTCGCAGTCTTTCGCGATCTCCGCCAGATGCGGCCCGGCTTGGTCAAGCATCTTGCCCAAAAACACGTACGGCTGCTCGATCGTCGGATCGATTTCGATCACTTGCAGAAACTCGCCGATCGCTTCCTCGAACCGCCGCTGCCCATAGCGCGCCACTCCCAGCGCCAAAACAAGCTGCGCATTCCGAGGATCGGCTTTCAAGCCCGTCGTCAGCACATCCGCCGCCTGCGTGAACTCCTGCTTCTTCAGCAGCGCTTGCGCGTAACGAAAATAGAAAATCGCCAGCGCGTGACCAATGACCGGATTCTTGCCGCCCAACTGCTCCGCCTTCGCCGCCGCGGTCAGCGACTTGTCCGACTCGCCCAGCCGGAAGTACGTCTCGGCCAGCGAGGCAAAGATCAACGGATCGTTCGCATCGATCTTAGAAGCCGCCTCGAAGTCCGATCTGGCTTCCCTAAACTCTCCATGCTGCAGCGCCACCAGGCCTTTCTGAAGCAGACCCTTCGCCTGCTCAGGCGCAAGCAGAAAGACAGCGAAAACCAGCGGTAGCATGCCTTCACTTCACTCGGAGCCATGAGCGAAGCGATTGGACTCATACGCCGACATCACTTCTCCCTGCCCATCCATCACATACTCCATGGCCGCTAAAACGCTCCTGGGCTTCCACAAATACCTCGTGCTGCCATGTTTGACCCAAAATCGCTGCCGGGAAACGTGTCGCGCCTTTAATGCAAACGTCGCCCGCGCCTTAAGGTATGCCAAAGCTCTTTCCGCCGAAGTTTCGGGTTGAATAACCACGTGTACATGGTTAGTGCGGACGTGGGCACAGTGCAGTTGCCAACCGCGCTGCTCCGCGCCGTCCACAATCGCGTGCAGAACAAGCTCCCGGTCCTCCCGTGCCAGCAGCAGCGGCGGTTCCGCTAACAGGCGTCCGGTACGTCGTTCGAGCGCCGGATCTTTTTCCATTCTTGGTGCACCCCACTGCTGCCTGCCACGCTGAACCGATCCGCCCTCGGCGCCGTGCAAATGTGTCCCGTAAGTCGAGAATGCAAATAAAAATCCAATCGCTGCGCTCATGGCTCAGACGCGATGCCCTAAAAATCGTCTGTGGCTCGTTTGTAACCGTTCTTTTCGGAGCCATGAGCGCAGCGATTGGACCTTGCCCGGGACCTGTGCGGCGAATCCCAAGCCCTCACGGATGTCGGCATCAATAAACCACTATTTCGGTCTATTGAGAATCTCATCATGACGCGACTTCACGTAGTTTCATAACGTCACGTTCCCTGTACCAGTCCCTTTCAATCTCTTCGAGATTTGAAGAGCCTTGTTCTAACATCTCTGCTGCTTTTGCTTTCGCAATCTCAACTGCCTGTTTGACGTCGATCATGTGATATGCCGTCGCTTACTTTATAGTCACACGTCTTTCGCATAGCCTAGGCATCCTCGGATCGAGCGCTTCCAAGTTGTCTCGGTGATCCCGTACAGCCTTCAGAACCGCGACCGTGTGAGGGAGCGGCCGCCGCTTACGGTTTTGCCGATTTCCAGCAGATCGGAATCACCCACCCCGGCCGATCCACCCCACTTCTCGACCATGCGCTCATTGATTCGGACCAGATCCGGAAAGTCCAAATAACGGGTCATTGCGCAAGCAGGCGCAGAAGCTCAGCGTGTTCGCGCTCGAATTCATCGATCGCCTGTTCGAGGCTCAGCTCGGATTGGGAAGGACTTGACTCGACTTTTTCAACCACTTTCTCAACTATCGCCTGCTGAGACGGACTCAATTTTGCAATCCGATTCGTTAGTTGTTGTATTGTCCGAAGCGTCGGTGTGTCCCACTGTCGCAAGACTTTTCACGCCCGCACGGCGATCGGTCCCTCAAAACTGCAATCGCAGCTGGAACTGAATATGCCGTTCGCTGCCGGCTTGCGTACTGGTAATGCGGCCGAAGTTCGCGTCCTGCAGGCCGCTATCCGGTACGTTGAACTGTGAAGTGTTCGCTACGTTCGTACCCTCCGCGCGGAACTGTAACGCCCAGCGCTCGGTGAAATTGAAGTTTTTGAAGACAGAGAAATCAAGCGTCCGCGTGGCCGGCCCGTTGTTCGTCTGCAACCCCAAATTCCCCTGCGAAAGCGGTGACGGAGGTCCGAAATTTGCCGTGTTGAACCACTCAGTCGGCGTTCGGCCGCCTGCGGGCGCAGCGTTCGGACTGCCCGATATCAGGTCGGGACCGCACCCGGCCTCGTAGCCCGATTCCAATTGGCAGCCACTGGCATAGACGGTGTACGGTATGCCCGTTCGCAACGTCAGGATGCCATTTACCTGCCAGTTGCCCGCCAGGCTCTGTACCACTTTGTTTAAACTGGCTCCGTACTGCTTGCCTCGCCCGAACGGAATCTCATAGTTGAAAGCAGTTGTAAAGTTATGCCGGATGTCCCACGAAGCGCTTGTGTAGGCCTCGGCGTAATTCAGAGGATTGACGTTATACAGCCCCTGCGAACCAGCCAGTGTCGTTCCCGTGTTCGCGAGTGCATGACCGTATGTATAGGCAGCCTGGAATTGCAAACCGTTGTTCAACCTCTTACGCAGAGAACCGGTCATCGCATCGTAGTTGCCGAAGCCGAAAGTTGCTGTCCCTGAAATGCTGCCGATGTCTGGTTCGAGCCGCAAGGCATTGCACGTGATCGCAGAGTTTGTCGTGTAGACATTCGGACACGCATTAAAATCCGGCTGCAAAAGCTGATGGGATTGATGGTTTCCTTCGTAACCTACTTCCAGCGCCATCTGTCCCGGAAGCTCTTGTTGAACGGAGAGGTTCCATTCCTGCACCATCGGATTGATAAAGTTGGTGGCGACACTCCGGAACTGCAGCGACGAAACCGGGAACCCATTGAACACATTCGTCGGATAGCCGACCGAAACTCCCCCTGTGGCAGCTCCGTTCGCAAAGAACGGATCCGGCTGGAACGAGCCCACGCCCGCCGGACGATTCAATTGCGGCGATAAATTGAAGGGTGCTGATTCACCACGATTCGGATTGCCGCCCTGGTTCTCTTCGCCTCCGTAGAAGATGCCGAAGAACCCGCGAATCACTGTCTTGGGAACGATGTTGTAAGCAAACCCCAGGCGCGGCCCGATGTCCGCCTTATCCCAGGGAATCAGGTACGGTCCCACCGCCCCGCGCGAAACTTTCACATTCGGGAAAAGCGCCGGGAATTGAATTCCATTGATGGATGCCGGTGTATTGAAGTTCGGCGGCAGCGGCGCGTTCGAGTTCGGACCGGCTGGAATATAAAGTGTCAGATCATTGAGAACGAAGTTCGACTGTCTCGAAAATTGCTCGCCGATCGGCGAGCAAAGTTCGTAGCGCGCCCCCAGGTTCAAGGTCAACTTAGAAGTCACTTTCCAGGTGTCCTGGAAATAGCCGGCGATCGCCTTCTTCGTCGACGAAATAAAATTCGTCGTCGAAACCTGTCCGTTGTTTAACGCACCCAGCAGAAACGACGCCACTTCGTCGCCGGTATCGCCGCTGAAAGTCCCGTTCGCTCCTCCTACGTCGTTGCCATTCGAGGGGTACGCAGTCTCGGTTCGTGTGAAGTTCATTTCGCCGCGCGGATAGGGAACCTGGAAGAAGGGGAAATGCAGTTCCCGGAACTCTCCGCCGAATTTCATCGAATGGCTCCCCTTGATCACCGATATGTTATCGATCAGGTCCCATTCGTTGTTGTATTCCTTTGTAGGCAGCCAGTCGTTCGAGCCGATCTGACTGTAGGGCTGCGAACCGCCACGCTGGAATTCGATCTGCGGCAAGCCGCCGTTAAGAGTGGCCGCGGTCGCGGGATTATAGCCGCCGATGCCGACAGCCGAGAACTCGTCGATACTGCCATTCGCCTGAGTGCGGTTGGTGACCAGGCGGGTAAACCCGACGCGCGCTTCGTTCACGACACTCGCCGAGGCAATATGTGTCCAGCTGATCATCGCGTTGCGGCCTAAATCGGTTTCGCCGGTACCGTTGAAATTCTCGCCGTCGAGCGCTCCGGGAAAAGGTTGACCGCTCGCCTTAGCCGTATTGGACCAACTAATAGTGCCGAAGATGCTATCAGAATCGCTGAGATGGTAATCGACGCGTCCGTCGCCCTGATCGGTATTCAAAGTGCCGGGCGTCACGGTGTAGTAGTCGTTCTGCGGATAGTTCCCCGAGACGATGGGTTGATTGGTTGCCGGATAGAGGCTGGCGATTTTCCGCGAGGCGGGGTCCATGGCGGTAATCGGAATGCGGTTGCCGACGTAGGGAGCACGGGTGTAGACCGGATTCGCCCCATTGGCCGCAGTCAAGGTTCCGGGCAGGCAGCCGCTGGCACAGGCAGTGCTGTTGGGATTGAAGATCTCGTTCTGCAGTACGCCGTTGCCGATGTTCTTGCCGAGCAGGTTCGAAAAGTCGCCGCCCAGCATGGCTTGGGTCGGAATGGTATAAAACCCGCCATAACCTAAATTCTGAATGGAACCACCCGCCGTCGAGATCCGTGTCCCTTGGTAATCGCCGAATAGAAACAGCTTGTTCTTGATGATCGGACCGCCGATCGCCGCCCCGAATTGATTCTGCTTGAACGGATTTCTTGCTACCCCGGCTAAATTGTTTTCCCAACGGTTCGCATCCAAGTCCGTATTCTGCAAAATCTCGAACAGTACGCCGTGCACCTGGTTCGTGCCCGATTTCAAACTCACATCCAGAATGCCGCCTGCCGCCCGTCCGTACTCCGCGCTCGCCCCGTTCGTGATCACCTGCATGTTCCCGATCGCCTCCACCGAAGGCCCGATCACAAAGGAGGTCTGATTGAGAAAGTCGATCACGTTGACGTTGTTATCGACGCCGTTGAGCAAGAAGTTGTTTTCGCCAGTCGACCGCACGCCATTTGCCGAAAAACCGCCGCCCAGCGCATCGCGCGCCCCAGGTTCGGCCGGCACCACGCCCGGCGATAAACGCGCCAGAAACGTAAACGTCCGCTGCCCGCCCAACGGCAATTCGCTCACTTGCGCGGAGTTCAAATTCGCCCCGATCGCCGGCGTCTCCGTTTCAAGCAGCGGTGCGGCCGCCGTCACCTCCACCGTCTGGCTGGAATTACCCACACTCAGCGAGATATTCACCGCGATCGGCGCGCCCGGATTCACCAACACGCCCTTCTGCTGCGCTTTTTGAAATCCACCCGCCTCCACGTCCATCGTGTAAGTGCCGGGAGTCAGCGCCGGGACGTTGTAAGCCCCCGCTTCGTTGGTCGTTACATTGGTTACCACGCCCGTGGCGTCATTCGTCAAGGTAACCTTCGCGTTCGGGATCACCGCGCCTTGCGAATCCGTTACGGTACCGCTTACAGTGCCTAGATCGCGCTGCGCAAACGCCATGCCGCAAGCTAGAAACAACAACAGAACAAAACCAAAAAGACCATGCTGACTGGGCATAAAGGCCTCCCACAGAGAGAAGTAATAACTGAAGCTGGTGTGGATAGTATCACAGTAGTAGGCATTTTGAAAGAGGATTCTTACGCCTTAAGTTGGATTAAGTTACCCTGCCAGAAGTGGAGTCATGTTGAAAAGTAAGAGGAGTGCCGGTCTGTTACTCTGCTCATGTTCAGCGCTTGCATTCGCTGCCCTCCTCCCCTTTCACGCCGATTTCGAAGATATCGCCACCACTGCCGGCCTCACCGTCAAAAACGTCTTCGGAGGTCTTGATCGTAAGGACTACATCCTCGAAACCACCGGCAACGGCGTCGCCATCTTCGACTACGACGGCGATGGCCGCAACGACATCTTTATCGCCAACGGCACGCGCTTGAACCCACCCGGCATCCCGCCCGCGAGCCATGCGCAGCTTTACCACAACCTCGGTAATGGCCACTTCGAAGAAATCGGCGAAAAGGCCGGCTTCACCCGCTCCGGTTGGGCGCAAGGTGTCTGCGTAGGCGATTACGACAACGATGGCCGCCCCGACCTCCTCGTCACTTACTACGGCCATAACGTCCTCTATCGCAATCTCGGCAACGGGAAATTTGAGGACGCCACCGAACACGCCAAGCTACCCGTTACCGGCATCCGCTACGGCTCCGGCTGCTCCTTCGTCGATTACGACCGCGATGGCTATCTCGATCTCTTCGTCGCCAATTACGTCGATCTCGATCTAGCCAAAACGCCTCGCCCCGGCCATGGCGATTACTGCGTCTGGAAAGGCATTCCCGTTATGTGCGGCCCGCGCGGTCTGCCCCTCGCGCACAACGTTCTCTATCACAATAATCGCGATGGGACGTTCACCGATGTCTCCGAAAAAGCGGGTATTCTCAAGCCAGGAGGGCGCTACGGTTTGGGTGTCGTTTCCGCCGATTTCGATAACGATGGCTGGCCCGATATTTATGTCGCCTGCGACATGACCCCGAGTCTCTTCTTCCACAACAAGCACGACGGAACCTTCGAAGAGCGCGGCATGGAAGCGGGTGTCGCCTTCAATTTCGACGGTCAGTTGCAGGCCGGCATGGGCATCGCCGTCGCCGATTACGACAACGACGGCCGGCTCGATATCGCCAAAACCAACTTTTCCGGCGATCTCACCTCCCTCTTCCACAACGACGATGGAAAGTTTTTCACCGATGTCTCGCGCGAAGCCGGCCTCGGCGCGCGCCAATACCTGGGCTGGGGAGTCGCCTTCCTCGACGTCGATGACGATGGCTGGCGCGACCTGGTGGTCGCTAACGGGCACGTCTATCCGGAAGTGGCAGGCAAGCAGTTGGGCGACACCTATCTGCAGCCGACGATCCTTTACCGCAATCTAGGCAACGGCAAGTTCCAAGACGTTTCGAGCCAGGCCGGTCCGGCTTTCCAAACTCCGCGCCCGGCCCGCGGTCTCGCCATCGGCGACATCGACGGCGACGGCCAGCCCGAAATCGCCATCGTCAACATGAACGCCGCCCCCAGCCTGCTCAAAAATCGAGGCCCCCACGGCCACTACCTCAACGTTTCGCTCACCGGAACCAAATCGAACCGTAGCGCCATCGGAGCGCGTGTCATCGTCACCTCCGGCGGCCGCCGGCAGATCGACGAGGTCATGAGCGGCGGCAGCTATTACTCCCAAAACTCGTTCACCCTCCACTTCGGCCTGGGCGAAGCCCGCGCAGCCGACCAGGTCGAAATCCGTTGGCCAAGCGGCATCGACCAGCATCTCGATAGGGTTCCGGCAGATCAAGAGCTGAAGGTCACCGAGCATGCCCCTTAGCCGCCGTCAATTTCTCGCTTCGACGGCAGCTTTGCCCATGCTCGCCGGATTGCGCGCCCGTCCCGCCTTTGCCGATCCAGCGCGCCACGCGCCGCCCTACCTCGCCCTGGAGAAATTCATCCAGCCCGGCCTCGATGACTTCCCCGAGGAAAAAGCCGCCGCCGAATTCGTCGCCGCCCTCGACGAAGCCTTCCAAACAGGAATTTTAAAAAACGAACCCAAGGGCCATTCTCCCTTCCCGGCCAGCTATCGCCCGATCGGACCGAATCTGACCGAGTCCCTTTATAAGCAATCAGATACAAACATCCAACAAGGCTGGCAGCGGCTAGTTCGTTCGGTAAAAAGTCTCCGCCGAGCCCAATTCTATCCCCTCCCAGGCGATCAAGTTCGTTTCGAAATCGCCGGCCAGGACCAAAACGGCCGCCTCGTTTACCGGACCGGCCGCTGGCAGATCAAGTGGCAAAATGGCCAGCTCGTCGAGTTCGTTCCGCTCGAAGAACACGTCGCCACCAGTCCGAAACCCTGGTTCAAGGACGTTACTTCCGCTGCCTTCTTGGACGCCCCGTCCTTTCGCGAGCAATTGGCCTACGGCGTACCGTATTGGCGCGCCCGCCTCGATCCGGCCTCCGGTATCGACCTCTACGGCAGCAACGGAATCTCGGTCGGCGACATCGACGGCGACGGCGTCGACGAAATCCACGTCTGCCAACCCGGCGGTCTCCCCAACCGGCTCTACAAATTCAACCCCGACGGCCTGCTAACCGACATCACCGAGCAATGGGGCGTCGGCATCCTCGACGACACCTCGTCCGCCCTCTTCCTCGATCTGCGCAACTCCGGCCGCCAGGATCTCGTCGTACTCCGCTCCAGCGGTCCGCTGCTGTTCTTGAACGAAGGCAGCCGGTTCCGCCTGCGCGACGACGCTTTTCGCTTCGCCGCCGCACCGGCCGGCGGCTTCACCGGCATGGCGGCCGCCGACTACGACCGCGACGGCAAACTCGACCTCTATCTCTGCTGCTACGTCTATTTCCAAAGCGAAGCGCAATACACCTACGCCTCGCCCTATCACGACGCGCAAAACGGGCCCCCCAATTTCCTGTTTCGCAATCGCCTGAACCCCGATGGAAGTGGCTTCTTCGAGGACACCACCGCCGCAACCGGGATGAACGAGAACAACAACCGTTTCAGCTTCGCCCCCGCCTGGTGCGACTTCAACGACGACGGCTGGCCCGACCTCTTCGTCGCCAACGATTTCGGCCGCAAGAACCTCTACTTAAACAAGGGCGGCCATTTCCACGACCAAGCCGCTGCCGCCGGCGTCGAAGACCTCGGGCCCGGCATGAGCGCCGCCTGGTTCGATTACGACCACGACGGCAAAGCCGATCTCTACGTCGCCAACATGTGGACCGCCGCCGGCCAACGCGTCGTCGCCGACCCGCATTTTGGCCCCTCGCACACAGACTCCCTCGCAAACGCCTATCAACGGCACACCATGGGCAACTCGCTCTATCGGAATTCCGGTGATGGTAAGTTCGCCGAAACGACCGCCGCGCAGCACGCCGGTTTCGGCCGCTGGGCCTGGTCGTCCGGCGGTCATGATCTGAACAACGACGGAGAAGCGGAGATCTTCGTCACTTGCGGCATGTTGACCAATGAATCGACTACCGACCTGAACAGTTTCTTCTGGCGGCAGGTGGTGGCGAAATCTCCCGTCACGGCTAAACCGTCCGCTGCGTACGAAAATGGCTGGAACGCCATCAACCAATTCATCCGCCAGGAATACAGCTGGAGCGGCCACGAGCCGAACGTGCTGCATGTCCGCCGTGGCGATCGCTACTACGATTTCTCGGGCGTGAGCGGTCTCGATTTTGCCGACGATGGCCGCGCCTTCGCCGTCACCGATATCGACGGAGACGGGCGCCCCGATTTAATTTTGAAAAGCCGCCTGGCTCCGCAAGTGCGTGTTCTGCAGAACGATTGCTCGGAAGGCAACCATTCGATCGCCTTCGAGCTGCGCGGAACGCAATCGAATCGCGATGCCATCGGCGCGCGCATCGAAGTCGACGGCCAAACCAAATGGCTCGAAGCCGGTTCCGGCTTTCTTTCGCAGCACAGCAAACGCCTCATCTTCGGATTAGGCGCAAACCAAACCGTGAAAGAAGTTCGGATCACCTGGCCCTCCGGAACGCGCCAGCAATTCACCAATTTGCAGGCGGCCCATACCTATCGCATCACCGAAGGCTCGGCAAAGCCCGAAGCTGTGCCGTTCCGTCCGGTAAGCCAGCTGAGCGAAGGACGAGTGGACGCCGATAACCGGCTCCAACTGCACGACACTTGGTTTCTCGAACCGATTCCGCTGCCCGAAAAGCAGCCTGGGCCACGCTTATTCGTGTTGAACGAACTGCCCAAATCCCAGGACCGCCGCGAGCAGTACGAAATCTTCCGCCGCTACCTGTTCGACTGGCGAACTTCTCTCAAAATTCCTTTTGCGTTGCTGCTCAATAGCGCCGGACAAGCAGTCAAAGTTTACGCGAACGTTCCTTCCGAGGAAATAGTGAAAGCGGATTTGGCCCAAATGGATCGAGCCCGCCAACTCGGACTGCCTTTCAAAGGCGCGTACATTCATACCACTCATCGCGACTTCTTTAAGTTCGGGGTGGCGTATTTATGGTCCGGCTATCCGGAACAAGCGCTCCCCTATCTCGACCAAGTGCTGCGTAGAACACCGGACAATGTTCGCGTGCTGGTGCTGGTCGGCCAGATCCACCTCGACGCCAATCGCCTGGACGCCGCCCAGAAGTCCTTCGACGCCGCCCTCAAAATCAATCCTATATATGCCGAGGCCTGGTCGGGAGCCGGCGATGTCTGCCAAGCCCGCAGCCAATTAAAAGAAGCATTGCAAAACTACCAGCGCGCGCTGGCGCTCAAACCCGATCTGCTCTACACGCTGCTGAACGCCGGCCGATCGGCCGACAAGCTCAACCTGTCCGCGCAATCAGAAAACTTCTATAAGCAAGCCCTGCAGATCGATCCGCAATCTCCGGAAGCCTCAAACGGATTGGGGCTCGCGCTGGCAAAGCAAGGCCAGACGGCACACGCGGAACAGCTGTTTAAGAATGCCATCGCTCAAAAACGCGACTATTCGGAAGCCATCAACAACCTCGGCGTTTTGTACATTCAGGAATCGAAGGTGAACGACGCAATTGCGGCCTTCGAATATGGCATTCGCGTCGCGCCCGATGAAGATATACTCTATCTAAACTTGGGACGAACTTACACGAGCTTAGGTCAATTCGATAAGGCCCGGCAGGTAATGCATGAGCTGCTCGATCGTAAGCCGCAAAGCGCGACTGCGCGCCGCGCGCTGCAAGATTTGGAGGGCCGGTAGCAGATGATTTACACAGGCTTATTGCTGGCCGCGCTGGCAACCACTCCGCAAACGCCGCCCAAGAATTCAGTAGTCAAACAAGTCACCGACTCCGGCCGCTGCGCGGACTTGGCGGAAAGCCCCGACAAGCGCGTCGAGAAGAAGCCGCAGGTTGCTCCCGGAGCGCCGCCCATCTTGAGTTTCCGGTTCTATGAAGGCAAGCTTCACCATTGCTTTGGAAATTCGGAATTGCTGTTAGACGATGCGGGCCATTAGCTGCTTGCTATTGGCTCAGCTTGCGTTGGCCGCCAGTTCCAGCACCGAGCAAGGCATCGCCGCCTTCAACGAAGGCCGATACTCGGTCGCGCTCGAAAACTTGAAGGGCAGCGCGAGCAACGATGCCCGAGGGCAAGCATTCTTGGGCCTAACCGAAGCGGCGCTCGACAATTGCCCGGCGGCTCTCCCCAAACTGCTGACAGTCAAAGAAGAGAACGCCGCTATATATAGGTTGGCAAATTTGGCGGCGGTCAAATGCTACAGCCAGAGCGGCGACAGCAAAGCGTTCGCTCTGCTCGACGAATTACAGCGCAAGTTCCCGAACGATCCCGACGTGCTCTATCTCGCCGCCAAGCTGCACATGAAAGCGTTCAATGACGATACCTACGCTATGTTTCAACGCGCGCCCGGTTCCTATCGCGTGCACGAGCTCTCGGCCGAAATCTTCGAAGTGGAAAACCGCTACGGCGACGCCGTCGCCGAATATCGAAAAGCCATCGAGCTGAATCCCGCTGCGCCCGATTTGCATTTTCGACTCGGGCGCGCGCTTTTGCTCGAAAGCCATAGCCCCGATTCTCTGCAGAAAGCCGCCGAAGCGTTCGAGGCAGAGCTAGCGGTCAGTCCGGAAGACGCCGCCTGCCAGTTTCAACTGGGACAGATCGCGCAAGTACAAGGCGAAAAGCAGCAGGCCAGGGAACACCTGGAACGAGCGCTTGCGCTTTCACCGAATTTCGTCCAAGCCTTGATCGCGCTCGGAAAGATGGATACACAGGACAAAAATTTCGAGCAAGCCATTGCGCGCCTGAAGCATGCGGTGCAAATTCAGCTATCCAATGAGACGGCGCATTACGCTTTGCTGACCGCCTATCGCGATTCCGGTGACATGAAGAAAGCCAAAGCGGAGAAGGAACAACTGGACCGTCTGCAGAAGCCGCCGGCCGGCGAGTTCACCGATTTTCTGAATAAGCTGGGCGAAAAGCCGAAGCAGTGAAGGCCGCCGCTATCATCCTGCTTGGGGCGCTGTGGCATCCCGACTTTCGCAACATTGCGCCGCAGGCTGGCCTGACCGATGTCTTTCCGAATGGCGGATCCACATCGAAGCAATACATCATCGAAACCACCGGCAGCGGAATTGCCATGATCGATTACGACAACGACGGTCTGCTTGACCTGTTTGTTCTTTCCGGCAAAGGCGGAACCAACCGCATCTATCACAACGAAGGCCACGATCGTTTCCGCGACGTGACAGATCAGTTGGGGTTACACAGCGATGGCTGGGCGGAGGGCGTCTGCGCCGGAGACTACGACAACGACGGCTTTACGGATCTGTTCGTCACTTACTGGGGCGCTAATCACCTGTACCGTAATTTGGGTGGCAAGCGTTTCGAGGATGTAACCGCGCAGGCGCACTTGACTCAATCGCGAGTGCGCTACAACACCGGCTGCGCCTTTGCCGACATCGACAACGACGGCCATCTCGATCTGTTTGTCGCGAACTACCTTAAATTCGATCCGGCCACGACGCCTAAGCCAGGCGCGAATCCTTACTGTTTCTACCGCGGAATCGCCGTGAATTGCGGACCTCGCGGGCTACCGTTCGACCGGAACATTTTGTACCGCAACAATGGCGACGGCACGTTCACGGACATTTCGGAGCAATCGGGCGTGGCTGCGCCCGAAGGCCACTATTCCTTAAGCGTTTTAACGGGCGATTTCAACGAAGATGGACTGCCCGATATATATGTTGCTTGCGATCAGACTCCGTCGCTGCTCTATATCAATAAAGGCAACGGCAAGTTCGAAGAAGAAGGCGTGCTGCGGGGAGTGGCGTTCGATCAGAACGGTAAGGCGATGTCGGGCATGGGCGTGGCCGCGGCCGACTATTTAGGCGACGGACACCTGGGTATTTTCCGCACAAACTTTTCGGATGAGTTCGAGACGCTTTACCGCAATCGCGGCAAAGGCATTTTCGACGACGTAACGCTCGATGCCGGCCTCGGTGAAAACACGCGCTACGTCGGTTGGGGAACCGGATTCTTCGACTTTAATAATGATGGCTGGAAAGATCTGCTGCTGGTGAACGGTCACGTCTTTCCGGAAGTAGATTCTTTGCATATCGACATTCACTACAAAGACCGGGCGATCCTCTATGAAAATCTTGGTGACGGAAAATTTCGAGACCTTTCAAACGAAGCCGGCCCGGCGCTGCGAGAGAAACATTCCTCGCGCGGGGCGGCTTTTGGCGACATCGATAATGACGGGGCGGTGGAAGTTGCGATCAACAACCAAAACGAAGCACCATCGTTGCTCAAAGATGAGGCCCATGCGGCGGGACATTGGCTGATTTTGCAGCTGATCGGGACGCGCTCCAATCGGAGCGCGATCGGCGCAAAGGTCAAAGTGATTTCCAACGGCCATACGCAAATTGCCGAAGTGCGCAGTGGCGGGAGTTATCTCTCGCAAAGCGACCTGCGATTGCATTTCGGTTTAGGAACAGCGGAAAAGGCCGAGCAGATCCAAATTACCTGGCCGAGCGGAACACGCCAGGTTTTGCGAGATCAGAAGCTTGACGGAGTCTTGTCGGTGAAGGAACCGTAGGCCGTCAGCCGGGCACTCTTTGCATGGCATTCACCCAGCGAGGGTATTTAACTTATCGAGGGTGACAATTCGAATTGTACCCGGCAGCGAAATCGCTTTGTCATTTGTAACGAAGATTCCGGCTGAGGCTTGAATAGCGGCTGCGAGCTGTATGGCATCTGGTGTTTTCAGTCCATACTGCGCCCGAAGCTCGGCAGCTTGATTGGCGATTTGTGCCGTCACTGGAATGGTTATCAGATTCGCTGCTCCGAGGAGTATGTTGCGGTATTGGTCCGCCAAGGCGGGTTGCGAGTGCCGAAGAGGATGAACTAATACTTCCGTTAAAGTGATGGTTGACGTGACCGCTCGAAAGTGCCCGTCATCGAGAGCCTGAAAGAACGGTCGCACGACCGGCAGCCACAACGGGTGCTCTTCGATGAGATAGATCAGAGGAGAAGTATCGAGCGCGACAAGCGTGTTGCGTAGGCCTTCTATCCAGTCCACGATGAGCGTTCCTGCCGGATGTACTCATCAGTGCCAAGATTCTTCCAGATCTCCTTGCCTAAGCCTTGCAATTGCAAGATACCGGCAGTCGTAGTAGTGGTTTCAACCGGCCTCGAAATTTCGGCCAGTAACTTAGCCTGATCGGGAAGGCTTAACGATCGGACTTGGCGAAGAGCGTCTTCGTATGAGCTGGTAGCCATGATCGTCAGTACCTGCAAGCTAGTTTCTTGGGGCGGCTGGTGGGGATCGAACCCACGACATCCAGAACCACAATCTGGCGCTACTACCGACTGAGCTACAGCCGCCGCAACCCTATGATTTTAACATTCGAACTACATCAGGCTGATCGGGTCGACATCGATCACCAGAGCCGTTGCTTTCCACCTCTGTTGCTCAGCCAGGCTGCGTAAACGGTGAAGGACTTCCCGCAGCAACGGGCGGCGGCCGGCCTTCAACAGAATCTGATAACGAAATTCGTTGCGCACTCGCAGGACAGGGGCCTCGGCCGGACCCATGACGCGAATGCCTTCGGGCGGCGGCGTCAGCAGATAGCTGAGTTGGGTAGCCATGCGCAATGCTTCTTCCTGTTTTTCGGCGCGCACCACCACATTAGCCATGCTCGCGAAAGGAGGATAGCGCAACCATTTGCGAAATTCTATCTCCTTCCGGTAGAAGCCTGAGTAGTCCTGCTGCGCGGCGAAAAGAACCGCGTAGTGATCGGGATTGAGTGTCTGAATAATCACCTCGCCGGGCGTCTCGCCACGTCCGGCGCGCCCCGCGGCCTGCGTCAAAAGCTGGAAACTGCGCTCGGCGGCCCGGAAATCGGGTATGCTCAAGCCGATATCGGCGAGGACCACGCCGACCAGGGTCACGTTCGGAATATCGTGGCCTTTCGCAATCATCTGAGTGCCGACGAGGATGTCGATTTCGTGGTCGCGAAAGCTGTACAGGATGCGCTCGAAAGCGCCCTTGCCGCTGGCGCTGTCGCGGTCGAGACGGGCGATGCGAGCGGTGGGCAGATGCAAGTGAAGTTCGTCTTCGACTCGCTCGGAGCCGGTGCCTAAAAACTGGATGTAATCGCTGCCGCATTTCGGGCAAGTAGCAGGAATGTTTTCGGCATAACCGCAGTAGTGGCAGAGCATACGGCGGTCCCGGCGATGGTGCGTCAAAGCGACGGAGCAATTCGCGCACAGCATGCGCTCGCCGCAAGCGCGGCAAACCAGGAAGCTCGAAAATCCGCGCCGGTTGAGCAGCAGCATTGTCTGCTCGCCTTGCGCCAGGCGCAGCGCCATTTCCGCCAGCAGTTTTCGCGAGAACAGTGCCTGCTTCTTGGTCTCGAGAAACTCCATGCGCATGTCGATGATCTCGACTTTCGGCATGGGGCGCCGCGCGATGCGTTCCGGCAGCGATAGGGACGAGTATTTGCCCTGCTCGGCATTGTGCCGCGTTTCAATGCTGGGCGTGGCCGATCCGAGGATCGCCACCGCGCCCGCCTGCTTAGCGCGAACTAACGCAACATCTCTACCGTGATAACGCGGCGTTTCCTGCTGCTTGTAACTACCATCGTGTTCTTCGTCGACCACCAGCAACCCGAGATTCTGCACCGGCGCGAATACGCCAGAGCGCGTTCCGACTACCACACGCGCCTGCCCGTTGCGAATGCGACGCCATTGATCCGCGCGCTCGGCGTCTCCGAAAGCAGAGTGCAGAATGGCTACTTGCTTACCGAAGCGATGGAAAAACTGGCCGGCCACCGCGGGCGTAAGCGCGATTTCGGGCACTAGCAGCAGAGCATTTTTGCCAAGCGCCAACGTAGCTTCGATGCCGCGCAGGTAGACTTCCGTTTTTCCGGAGCCGGTTACGCCTTCGAGCAGAAAGGACTTGAACCCACCCGCGTTGAGCGCCTGCTCGATGGCCTGGAATGCCTGTTCCTGAAATAGATTGAGTACGGGTCTCGGTCTCTCGAAACCCCGATCGGGCTGGAGCGGCTCGGTTTCAAGCGTGATCAAGCCACGCCGGGCCAGCGCGCGCGAAGCCTCGCTCGCCTGCTTGAGTCTTTCCGTCAGCTCGCCAACGTTATGCGCGCCAGGATGCAGTTCGAGAAAAGCCAGCAATTCGCGCTCGCTCTTCTTTAGCTTGACTCCGGTGAGCGGGCGCGCGAGGAACGTAGCTTCAAGCCGTTCGGCTTTTGCGCGTAACGGATCGCGATCCTCTTCCCGTTCTTCGGCCGATATCCAGCCTCTCTTGATTAAAGCTCGCAAGGCAGGCTTGGAATTTTCGACCTTGGCGACGAGATATTCTGTTGACCTTGGGCGCTCCTCGAGCAGGGTCAGAACCTGGCGCGCCGAATCGACCTGCGGCGAAACTGTCAGTTGCCGCGCCACGTCCCGCCCGGCTTCGGTCAGCGAATACTGCGTGCTACGGCGGGTTTCGCCGCTCAACGGAAGCATCCCCTTCAACACTTCGCCGATGGGCGCGCAGTAATACTCGGCGATCCAGCGGCCTAAGTCGAGGAGTTCGGAATCGAGCACGGGTTCGGCGTCGCGCAAGCTTAATACCTCGCGCGTTTCGTGCGGCGGCGCGCTGTCGTGCAGTTGCATGACCACTCCAGTGAGTTTCCGCGATCCGAACGGGGCGACGACGCGGCAGCCGGCGAGAACCCGATGGCGCAGCGTGAACGGAAGCTGATAAGTAAAGAGCCGGTCTACCGGCACCGGCAGCGCCACGTCGCAATACGTGAAGGAAGATTCAGCCATCGAGCGCGGCAATTGCCCCGAACGTAGATCTCAAACTCGGGTAAAGCGAGCGGTAAATCTCATACTGCTTTTGGTAAAAGGCCACCGATTTGGCTTCGGGCTCTTTGACGCCAACTTCGTGAACGGCCACTCGACAGACTTCGCGCGCGCTGGCATAGGCGCCCGTGCCAACGCTGGCAAGCAGGGCTGCTCCAAAGGCCGAACCCTCCTGAGTCTCAAGCGTCGCCACCCGCTGGTCGAAAATGTCGGCAAAAAGCTGATGCCAGAGCGCGCTTTTAGCGCCGCCGCCCGAAAGCCTGGTAACCGCGGGACGCGCTCCGAGGCTGGCGATGATTTCGAGCGCGTCTTTCAAGCTGTAACAAACGCCCTCCAGGATAGAGCGCACCAGATCGCTCGCCTGATGCTTCGCTGTCAGCCCGATCCAGGCCGCGCGCGCGTTGGCATCGAGGTGCGGCGTGCGTTCGCCCATCAGGTAAGGCAGCCAAAAAAGACCATGCGCGCCGGGCGATGAAAGCGACGCATCGGCTGTGAGTTCGTCATAGATGCTATCGTGCGCCAGCCGGTTGCGGTACCACTGCAAACTGAGACCGGCGCCCTGCGTCACACCCATAACGTGCCAGGCATCGGGAATAGCATGGCAGAAAGTATGCACGCGGCCGCCGGGATCATAGGCGGGCTTTTCAAGATAGGCGAACACCACCCCCGACGTGCCAACAGTGCAGGATACGGTGCCCGCTTCGACAATGCCGTTGCCGATCGCACTGGCCGCCTGATCGCCCGCGCCGGCCACGACAGGAGTACCCGCGCGAAGGCCCGTCGCCTGAGCGGCTGCGTCCGTAACCTGGCCGGTGATTTCACTCGATTCGTAAGCGCGCGGCAGAATGGAGCGATCGAGGTGTAGAGCGTCGAGCATGTCGTTCGACCATCGGCGATGCAGTACGTCGAAGAGCGCGGTGCCGCTGGCATCCGAGACGTCCGTCGCGAATTCGCCTGTGAGCTTGAAGCGAAGAAAATCCTTGGGCAGGAGAACGTGTTTGATGCGGCTAAACAAGGCCGGCTCGTTAGCGCGCACCCAAAGTAGTTTCGGAAGCGTAAAGCCTGTGAGAACGGGATTCGCGATGGCTTGCAAAACGCGCTCGACGCCGACGCTTGCATTGATTTCTTCGACTTGCCGCTGGCTGCGCTGATCGCACCAGATCAAAGCCGGCCGTATGACCTGATTATTCTCATCGAGCAAAACCAGGCCGTGCATTTGACCCGAGAGACCGATGCCGTTTATGGACGAGCCATCGATCGAAGCTTGCTTAAGAACGCCTTGCACGGCGACCTGCGATGCGCGCCACCAATCCTCCGGCTCCTGCTCCGCCCAGAGCGGCTTGGGCATGCGCATATCTTCATGTGGGGCGACACACGAAAACTGAACGCGTGCGCCTGCATCTACCAGGAGGGCGCGTGAACCACCCGTGCCGACATCAAGTCCGAGCCAGTACATGTTTCACTCCGCAGTATCTAATAGTCGAGCGTAAGGAAGATACGCCGCACCGAACAATCCGGCATCGGCCCCGAGCAGTGCCCTTTCAACTCGCGTGCCAGTGCGGGAAAAAGTGAAGGAACGTCTGGAAATTTCGCCGAACATGCAAGGCGCAAAGAGATCCCAAGCCGGTAACGGTCCGCCGCTCAATAGATACAGCGGAAAGTTAAACGCGTTGATTAGGCTCGCGAGGGCGATGCCCAAAGCGCGCCCCATCGTCTCAAAGATCAGTTTCGCGCGCTCGTTTCCTTCGAGCGCCAGCACATAAACGTCCGCCGCCGAAGTAATTTCGCGACCGAAGTGCATCATGCTCCCCATGGCTGCGATGGCGCTGGCCGAAGCATGTTTTTCGAGGCACCCGGAGTTGCCGCAGCCGCAGGGATTGCCATCCGGGAAGACCGTTATGTGTCCAAACTCGCCAGCCATTCCGCGGAAGCCATGCAGCACTTTTCCTCCGGCGATAATTCCGCCGCCGATACCGGTTCCGAGCGTAAGCAGGATGAGATCTTTAACATCGCGGCCCGCGCCCAACCACATTTCCCCCAGCGCCGCCGCATTGGCGTCATTCTCCAGAATGATCGGCGTTCCGAGATGTTGTTGAATACGATCGCGCACCGGAAAACCGACGAACCCCGGAAGATTCACTGCGCCCAGCACAACGCCAGCCTCAATATCGATGTAACCGGGAACGCCGATCCCGACACCGAGCAAGCTCGCGGGACCCAGCCGCTGCCTGACCTCTTCGACAATCCGCGCGATTTCGGTCACAACATACTCCGGCCCGGCGCTGAAGTTCGCTGTCTCGGAAATCCTGGCCAGGACCTGACCGGCGGCATCGACGGCAGCGGCGCGCAGATTGGTGCCGCCGAGATCGACTCCGATCGAGTACGCGCTCATGCGCCTGAATCATAACAAACCAAGAGTGTTTTACCGGGTTTTTCAATCGCCGGTGGGATAGTTCAACCAGAATTCCGCGGCGGATCGAATCGTATGGAAAAAAGAATCGAGGTCGGAGGGTTTCGAAAGATAACAATTAGCGCCCAGGCCGTATGCTTCCCGGATGAGTTCCTCGGTATTGGAGGTGGTCAACACCACTACGGCCACGTCGCGCAGTTCATGGCTTTGCTTGACGAACTGAAGTACCGTGCGCGGATCGGTCTTTGGAAGATGGAAATCGAGGAACATCAGCTTGGGACGAGGCGCATCGCAGAAGGGCTTGGACCGGCTGAGAAAGTGAATTGCCTCTTCCCCATCACGTGCAACGTGGAGGTTTGGCCGGGGATTCAGATGCTGCAGAGCCTCGCGAATTAAGCGTACGTCCGCCGGATTGTCTTCGGCGATCAAGATTTCGTGGGTTTGGGCCACACTCGTACCGTTGCTGCCGTTCCTTTGTAGACCTATAGAACCAGTCTAGCTGTTAGTCCGTGGCAGGCCGCAAGATTCTCCCATTTGCTACCTGCGACAATGACAATCCAATGGCAAAACGTCTCTTCCTGACCGCATTGGTTTTTTGCTTATCCGCCGTCTGCCGGCAAACAACATCGGGAACGACATCCGAAGCCCGTTTCGCGAATCTCATCAAAAACTCCCGGAAGCTGGATGGTTTTGTGCCGATGTATTGGGATGACCACGCTGGCAAGATGTGGATCGAGGTGGACCGCTTCGACCAGGAGTTCTTCTACATTGCTTCCTTGTCGGCCGGCGTAGGCTCGAACGACCTCGGTCTCGATAGAGGACGCATGGGCGAGCCGAAGGTGGTTCAATTCGAGCGGTCCGGGCCGCGCGTGCTGCTGGTCGAATCGAATTACGCCTTTCGGGCGAGCGGATCGGAGCCGGCGGAAAAGCGCGCTGAAACGGACTCGTTTGCCCGCTCCACGTTATGGGGCTTTGAGGTGGCGGCCGAGGATGGATCGAGAGTGCTGCTGGATGCGACATCGTTTTTTCTCCGCGATGCCGTGGGCGTGGCTCAAGATCTGACACGCCAGAAGCAAGGCGTCTACCGCTTCGATCTGAGCCGCTCGGCATTCGACATGTCGCTGACCAAAAATTTCCTTAAAAATACGGAGGTGGAAACAACCATTACGTTGACCGGCGAAGCCCAAGGGCACTACATCACCGAAGTTACGCCGACACCGGACGATGTGACGGTTCGCGAGCACCAGGCCTTTGTCGCGCTGCCAGAACCCGGTTACAAGCCGCGCCTGCAAGACCCGCGCTCAGGCTTTTTCTCCGTAAACTTCATGGATTTCTCCGCGCCCATCGACCAGCCCGTGATGAAGCGATACGTGGCCCGGCACCGGCTCGAGAAAAGAGATCCCGCTGCCGCGAGGAGTGAAGCCGTTACGCCGCTGGTCTACTATGTCGACTCGGGCGCGCCCGCTCCGGTCCGCGCCGCTCTGCAGGAAGGCGCCAGTTGGTGGAACCAGGCTTTCGAGGCCGCCGGATTTAGTAACGCCTTTCAGGTCAAAGTTTTACCCCCGGATGTTGATCCTATGGATGTACGCTATAACGTCATCCAGTGGGTGCACCGTTCGACGCGCGGCTGGTCTTACGGCAACTCTCTGGTAGACCCGCGAACTGGCGAAATTATCAAAGGCATCGTGACCCTCGGCTCGTTGCGCGCGCATCAGGACTTCCTCATCTTCCAGGGCCTGCTTTCGCCTTACGCGCCGGGAGAAAACGGAACGCAGGTGCTGGACGATACGGTATACGCCAGGCTGCGGCAGCTAGCCGCCCACGAAGTCGGCCATACGCTCGGCTTGGAGCACAACTACATCGCGAGCACGCAGGGCAGGGCATCGGTCATGGATTACCCGGGTCCCGAGATCGGCATCAAATCCGACAACACGCTCGATTTATCGAAAGCCTATGCGGTGGGCATCGGAGCCTGGGATAAAGTGTCCATCCGCTGGGGGTACTCGCAGTTCGCCGCCGGAAGCGACGAACGCGCGGCCTTGGACAAGATCATCACCGACGCCGCAAAAAGCGGACTGACATTTATCACGGATGCCGATAGCCGACCGCTTGGCAGCGCACATCCCCAATCGCATCTATGGGATAACGGGCCAAATGCAATTGATGGGTTGAATCATATTCTGAAGGTGCGCGCCATTGCGCTCAGCCACTTTGGGGAGAACACCATTCCCTCCGATACACCCATGGCGACGCTCGACGAAACGCTGGTGCCGCTCTATTTCATGCACCGCTTCGAAACCGAAGCCGCGGCCAAAGTGCTCGGTGGAAATGCCTACACTTACGCGCTGCGCGGCGACGGCCAGCCGATCACCAAGATCGTTCCGGGCGCCGAGCAGCGGAAAGCGCTCCAGGCGCTTCTGCGGACCATTGAACCGGGCACGCTGGTGATTCCCGAAAGAATTCTAGATTTGATCCCGCCCCGGCCGCCGGCTTATCGGCGGAATCGCGAGATGTTTCCAAACCAGACGGGCGTAACCTTCGATCCGGTGGCAGGCGCTGCGGCTGCGGCCGATCTGACCATGAGCCTGCTGTTGAACCCCGAGCGGGCGGCGCGCTTAGATCAATACCATGCGCGCAATCCGGCGAACCCCGGCTTTCCGGAAGTGCTAACGGCTGTGGCGCGCGCCACCTGGAGCGGCAATCGAGCGACCGGCATGGATGGTGAAGTCGCGGACGCCGTCAGGCACGTTGCACTGGACAGAATGCTCGCGCTGGCGGCAGATCCCACCGCCTCTGCCCAGGTTCGCTCGGAAGTGATCGGTTCCGTCGAAGGGCTTCCGCGCAACAATCTGGACGCTTATGCGCAGCATCAGATCGACGTCTTCAAACATGATCCGAAGGAGCTGCAGCTTCCGCAGCCCATCGAGCCGCCGCCCGGTCAGCCGATCGGCGAAGAAGATGTATTCTGAGGGTCCCGCGGCAGCTCTCGGAGTGCGGTTTCGGCGATGGCGTCCGCAAACGCAGCCGTCAGCGGCCTGTGCCCCGCCATCAATCGAAAGTAAAACGGCCCATATAAGAGGTCGATGAATACTTCGATGTCCACATCGGCTGCTAAACGGCCTTCGCGTTGATGGCGTTCGAGCGCCGACTTCGCCTGCGCGCGGCGTGGTTCGATCCAAAGATTGCGAAAGGCCTCGGCCACCTCCGGATCGGCTTGCGCCGCCGCTATGAACGCTTTAAACGTGCGGCCGCGACGCCCGGTCAGTAGCTTCACGAAATTTTGTAGCTGCAACCGCACATCTTTGCGAAGATCTCCGGTGTCAGGAAAAGGCAACTCCTGCGCGGTCGCTTCTCGTAGAGCTTCGATAAAAACCGCGGCCTTGTTCGGCCACCAGCGATAGATCGTCGCTTTACTCGCACCCGCGCGTTCGGCGATTGCATCCGAAGTGGCGTTCACAAAACAGGTTTCTTCCAGAATTTCGAGAGCGGCCTGCAGAATGCGGGCGCGCGCTACTTCGTCGCGTGGACGACCCCGCCCGCGCGGCAGCAGATCGTCTTCATTTTCTTTTATCAGCGTGGACATCACGGGACGTAGGGAAATTCTAACTTCACACATGTGATGTATCGGACGCCAGCTCAGGTTGCATATTTTCGAAACTTTGCGGTATCGTAATTACATCAGAAGAACTGAATGTGGATCGTCCGAGTTGCTCTAGCGCGTCCGTACACGTTTATAGTATTGGCGCTGCTGATTTTGCTAATTAGCCCGATTGTTATTCTTCGCACGCCCACCGACATTTTCCCCAACATCAATATTCCGGTAATTTCGGCGATCTGGGTGTATACCGGATTGAACCCAGAAGAGTTTGAAGGACGGATCACGTCGGTCTACGAGCGCGTTCTGACCACGACGGTGAACGACATCGAGCACATCGAGTCGACGACGCTGAACGGCACGAGCGTGGTGAAAATTTTCTTGCAGCCGTACGCGAATGTGACGACGGGGATTGCGCAGACGACGGCGGTTTCGCAGACCATCTTGAAGCAGATGCCGGCGGGTATCACTCCGCCGATCATTGTGAGTTACAGCGCGTCGAGTGTGCCGATTTTGCAGCTCGCTTTATCTGGAAAAAATCTACAGGAACAGGATTTGAACGATATCGCGTTGAACTTTCTGCGCACGCAATTGGTGACTGTGCCGGGCGCGGTGGTTCCGTATCCTTACGGCGGCAAGCAGCGGCAGGTCATGATCGACCTGAATCCGGCGGAGTTGCAAGCCAGAGGCCTCTCGCCTTTCGATGTAGTCAACGCGGTATCGAATCAAAATCTGCTGTTGCCGTCCGGCACCGCGAAGCTGGGGCAGTTCGAATATGACGTCGATATGAACTATAGCCCGAAGCGCATCGACGAGATCAATGAGTTTCCCGTGAAGGTAGTGGGCAATTCGACGATCTATGTGCGCGACGTGGCGAATGTGCGCAACGGTTTTGCGCCGCAGACGAATATCATTCGGCGCGACGGCCAGCGCGGCGTGCTGGTGAGCATATTGAAGGCGGGCAGCGCCTCGACGCTCGACGTGGTTTCAGGCATCAAGAAAATCCTGCCGCGGGTGGCGGCGACACTTCCGCCGCAATTGCAGATCAAACCGCTGGCCGATCAATCGATCTTTGTGCGCGCGTCGATCAGCGGCGTTATTCGCGAAGCCGTCATCGCGGCTTGTCTGACGGGTTTGATGATTCTGCTCTTTCTGGGTAGCTGGCGCAGCACGCTGATCATTGCGATTTCCATTCCGCTTTCGATTTTGACGTCGATTATTGTGCTGAGCATGTTGAAGGAAACGATCAACATCATGACGCTCGGCGGCCTGGCGCTGGCGGTCGGCATTCTAGTCGACGACGCGACGGTCACCATTGAAAATATCGAGCGCTTTCTCGAGGAAGGGCATGAGCTGCATCAGGCGATTCTCGAAGGCGCGGCGCAGATTTCCGTGCCGGCGCTCGTCTCCACGCTTTGTATCTGCATCGTCTTCCTGCCGATGTTCTTCTTGAGCGGAGTAGCGAAATACCTCTTTGTGCCGCTGGCGGAAGCGGTGGTTTTTGCGATGTTGGCGTCATATATTCTTTCGCGAACGCTGGTGCCGACGCTGGCAATGTATTTGTTGCGTCCTAAGCAGCACGGGACGCGCACGCGCAATCCGTTTGTCATTTTCCAGCGAGCCTTTGAGCGAGGCTTCGAGCGGGTGCGCTCTTACTACGAAGCGATTTTGACTACCTTCGTCTACCGGCGATTTCTCTTCGTGCCGGTGTTCCTCGGGTTGTGTCTCTCGGCCATGATCCTGGTGCCGTTTCTCGGTCAGGATTTCTTCCCGACCAGCGATACCGGCCAATTCAAGATGCACGTCCGCATGAAGACGGGCAGCCGTATCGAGGAAATGGCGCGCATGTGCGACCTGGTGGATGCGGCTATCCGGCGCGAAGTACCCAAGGCAGAGATGGGCACGATCATCGACAACATCGGTCTGCCCTACAGCCAGCTGAATCTCTCTTACAGCAACTCGGGGCAGGTAGGAACGGCCGACGGCGACATTCTGGTGAGTCTTAACGAGAAGCATCACCCCACTGCTGACTACGTGCGAGCGCTGCGCGCCAAGCTGCCGCGCGAATTTCCCGGCATGACTTTCTATTTCCTGCCCGCCGATATCGTGACTCAGATCCTCAACTTCGGGATGCCCGCGCCGATCGATCTGCAAATAGTCGGCAACAACATCGAAGGGAGCCGTGCTTTTGCGCAGCGTATTTTGCCGCAGCTGGAGCGCATTCCCGGAGCGGTGGATCTCCACATTCATCAACTTTTCGATGGACCGAAGCTGCACATACAGGTAGACCGTACCAAAGCGGCCGAGAGCGGATTCACGCAAATCGATTTGGCGCGCAGCTTTCTTACATCGCTCAGCGGCAGCTTCCAGACGGAACCCACGTTCTGGCTGAATCCGAAGAATGGCGTCAGCTATAGCCTTGTCACCCAGACGCCGCAATACCGCATTGAGAAATTGCAGGACCTACAGAACATACCGATCAGCGGTTCCGCGCAGAAACAGCCGGAGATTTTGAGCGATGTCGCGGATATAAACCGGGAGCATGAGCTGGCTGTGATCACGCACTACGATATACGCCGAACAGTAGATATCTATGGCTCGGTTCAAGATACCGATCTCGGATCGGTCGGCGCTGGCATTAACAAGGTGATGGAACGCAACCGGAAGTACCTGCCGCGCGGCACCGAACTAACTCTGCGCGGACAGGTTCAGACGATGCGTGACTCGTTTACCGGACTGCTGGCGGGCCTGGTCGGCGCGATCGTCCTGGTCTACCTGCTGATCGTAGTGAACTTTCAGTCGTGGCTCGATCCGTTTATCATCATCACGGCGCTGCCGGCGGCGCTCGGCGGAATCGTTATCTTTCTGTTTATTACCCACACCACCATCAGCGTGCCCGCTCTGATGGGCGCGATTATGTGCATGGGCGTCGCCACTGCGAACAGTATTCTGGTGGTCAGCTTCGCGAAAGAACAACTTGCGAAGGTCGGCAGCCCGATTGAAGCCGCTCTGCAAGCCGGCTCCACGCGCTTTCGTCCCGTATTGATGACCGCGCTGGCGATGATCATCGGCATGGTGCCGATGGCGTTGGGCTTGGGCGAAGGTGGCGAACAAAATGCTCCACTCGGGCGCGCTGTGATCGGCGGTTTGCTTTGCGCTACCGTCGCAACTTTGTTTTTCGTTCCCGCTGTCTTCGGCCTGCTACATGGTAAGGCGAAACCGGCCGATGGCGTGCAAAGCGGCCAGAAAGTAAACCAACAAATTCATGTCTGAGGCCTATGTGTTGACAAATCGGAGGAGCAAATGACAGTCGAGCAGGAAGAAGCCGCCAGACCGCCAGTAGTCGCTCCACCTGAGCCGAGGAAATCATCGAGCGGGAGCGTTTGGCAGGGGCTTCTGATCGTGTTCCTGGTGGGAGCGCTGGTACTTGGTTACGCGATTTACAGCGGCATTACGTCTCGTGCCAAAGCGAGTTCGGCGCTCGCGCAGGAGACTTTAGCCGATGCCATTCCGACCGTGAGCGTCGTCCATCCGCAGGTCACCCACGGCGCGCAGGAAGTAGTCTTGCCCGGTAATATGCAGGCCTTTATCGATACTCCGATTTGGGCGCGGGCCAGCGGCTATTTGAAGGTGTGGCATGTGGATATCGGTGCTCGCGTAAAACGCGGCCAATTGCTCGCCGAAATTGAATCGCCCGAGGTCGATCAACAATTGCAGCAGGCGAAAGCCAACCTCACCGTGGCCAATGCCAATTTGAAGCTTTCACAGATTACCGCCGAGCGCTATCAGAATTTGTTCAAGACGGATTCCGTGGCCAAGCAGGACGTTGACAACGCGGTTCAGGGGGCGGCCGCGAAGACTGCCTCGGTGACGGCCGATCAGGCCGCCGTTGCGCGATTGCAGCAAATGGTGGCCTACGAAAAAGTGTACGCTCCCTTCGACGGTATTATCACGGCCCGTAACGTGGATGTGGGCGCGCTAGTCGACGCCGACACAAATAGCCCCGGCAAAGAGATGTTTCATCTGGCTTCGAACTCGACGCTCCGTGTCTACGTCAGTGTTCCGGAAGTCTATTCGCGCGCCGCAAAACCCGGTGTGACCGCTTATCTCACGCTGACTGAATTCCCTGGACGCGAGTTTCACGGAACAATCGTGCGCAATGCAGCGTCGATCGATATCAATTCCAGGACGCTACTGGTCGAAGTAGATGTGAAGAATCCGACGGGCGAGCTGCTGCCTGGCTCGTACGTTTCGGTTCATTTCAAGTTGCCGTCGAAAGTGGAAGCAGTTACGGTGCCGTCGAACGCGCTGATCTTCCGCTCGGCTGGCTTACAGGTGGCAACCGTGCGCGATGGTCACGCTGAATTGATCCCTGTCATTCTCGGGCATGACTATGGCGACACCGTCGAAGTGGTTGCCGGTCTCAAACCTGAGGATTTGGTAATCGTCAACCCAATGGATTCGCTTACCGCGGGACAGCAAGTAAGATTGGCCGGCAAGAACGCCGCCTCAGAGTAAAGAGTTGCAGGAGTTGAACAGGAAGAACGGCATGAATTGGCGAGTCGGTTCTACGGTCTTGGCCCTGGCGTTATTGCTGGCCAGTTGCACGGTGGGACCCAAATATACAAAACCCTCGGTGGCGGCGGCCCCGGCTTACAGTGAGCAGCCCCCCGCGAGCTTCGAGCAAACACCGGGCTGGAAAATGGCGCAGCCGAGCGATACGGTACTGCGCGGAAACTGGTGGGAGATTTTCGGCGACGCCGATTTGAATGCGCTTGAGCAGCAGATCGCGCCCGCGAATCAAACCCTGAAAGTAGCCGAAGCGAACTTCCGTCAGGCCCGCGCGCAGATTCAATACAACCGCTCCAACCTTTATCCGACCGTGACCATAGGCGCGCAGATCACGCACAATCACATTTCGGCCAACAGGCCGGCCGGCTTTCAGGGTTTCCAGTATGGCGATTTCATCCTTCCGCTCAATGTCTCCTGGGAGCCCGATCTGTGGGGCCGGGTGCGCCGTAGCATTACCGCCGCAAAGGAGTTGACGCAGGCCTCCGCATCCGACCTTGCCAACGTCAAACTGGAGCTGCAGACCGAGCTCGCCACCGATTACTTTGAAGCGCGCAGCCTGGATGCGCAGAAGAAACTGCTGGACGATACCGTCGTCGCCTATCAGAAAGCGCTCGACCTCACGCAGAATCGCTACAAAGGCGGTGTTGCTTCGAAGGTCGAAGTGGAGCAGGCGCAAACCCAGCTTCAACAGACTCAAGCGCAGGATATCGACCTCGCAGTCGCCCGCGCTGAATACGAGCATGCCGTAGCTGTCCTGATCGGGCGTGTTCCCGAAGGCTTTCACCTGCCGTTAGAGGCGCTTAACCAAACGCCCCCCGCCATTCCTACGGGCGTGCCTTCCGAACTCCTCGAGCGCCGCCCCGATATTGCCGGCGCGGAACGGCGCTTAGCCTCGGCCAATGAAGAAATCGGGATCGCCAAAGCCGCCTTCTTTCCCGATCTCGTCATCAACGCCACCGGCGGCCTCGAAGCCGGGAACATTGTAAATTGGTTCAACTGGCCGAGCCGTTACTGGGCCGTGGGCCCGCAACTGGCGCAGACCATATTCGATGCCGGTCGGCGACGCGCAGCCGTAGAAGGCACGGAAGCCGAGTACGACGCGAATGTCGCCAACTACCGGCAAACCTCCCTCACTGCCTTTCAGGAAGTAGAGGACAGTCTTTCTTCGCTGCGCATCCTCGAACAGGAGTCGCTTAAGCAGCATGACGCCACCACGGCGGCTGAAAATTCCTTGCAGCTTTCGTTGAATCGATACAAGGGCGGCTTGGTCACTTATCTTGAAGTGATCACCGCCCAGAGCATCGCTCTGACCAACGAACGCACCGACGTGGATCTGTTGCGGCGCCGCATGGACGCGAGCGTTGGATTGGTCAAGGCATTGGGCGGTGGATGGAACACCAGCCAACTGCCTAAAGTCTAGCGCTGCATTCTGCGAGCCACCCAGTGGTCGAGCGCGACGAACAGCAAACCGGCGCCCACAAATAAAGCAACCATCCCAGCCACGTTCCACGAGAACGCCCGAAGACCTAGCGAGTGGAAATCGACGAACGGATAGGGAAAGAAGCCGTCAAGCGCGCCGCGTACTGCCGTGTATAGCAAGTAAATAAAAGGATAGAGCGTCCACCAGCCCACGGAGCTGTAGCGTAACGTCCCCTTGCGAACGGCCGTCAGCCAATACACAAAGTAAGCGATGGGCAAGACGTAATGCAGTGTGGCGTCGATTAGCAAGTGCAGACCCGTCGGACTCCACAATCGGCGTAGCGCCAATTCGTAGATTAAGCTGACGATGACGATGTAGCTGGCCGCCGCCGTCATGGTTGTGGGCCGCAGCAGAAAAGTCGATTCTTCTTCAGGCGAGCTGAAAGCCCTTTGCGTCAATATGGCGGCCACCAGAATATTCGTCAGGATCGTAAAGTAACTGAGCACGTCGACCGTTGCACCCAACAGCGAAGCTCCTTTGGCTATGCTAGCTTCAACTGCCCAGTAGCACTGAATCAAGAGCGCCGTCCAGCCGATTATTGCCAGCAAAGCGGCGCTGAGGCGCGAAAGCGGATATCTGGTCAAGTGCGCCTCGTCAAATACTTGCGCTGAATCCGCAACACGTCCCACAATGCTATAAAAAAATCCGCCGGACGGACCTTCGAACCGGCCACGTCCACCCAGCTTTCAAGCGGATACTCGTAGATCGCTGCCGATAGCCGCCTGTCGTCGAGCCGGAATAGCTGTTGATAGCGCGCCAGAATCTCCACGTCGAACACCCATCTGGAAAGAAAAGGCTCGGCGAAAATCTCACGGGTCTGCGGGCGAACCCGAAATAATTTTGCGCCGCACTGCGTATCGTAGATGGGCAGTCTTAGAACTGCCGAGACCGCCGTGGCAAAAATACGGCCCAGATAGTGGCGCGCCGCGCTGCGCTGCACATGCCGGCCGAGAAGTTGCACGCGCGCCCCGAATATCATTTCGATCTCAGGCCGTTCGCTCAAGACTTCAAGAAACCGCGCAACCGCTTCGAGCGGCGTCGCCAGGTCGGCGTCCCAAAATCCCACGATGGCTGCGTCGAAATGTTCCAGCGCGTAAACAATTCCCTGGCGCACCACTTCTGCCTTTCCTTGATTTTGCCTGTTGCGCAAAATATAGGTCGAGCTCTCAAACCCTTGGCAAATCTTACCCAGAACTGCTACCGTTTCGTCCCGGCTGCCGTCGTCCGCGAAGAGAAGCAAAGTATCTGTCCGGGCGTTCAGAAACTCGCGAAACTGCGCTACCTCCAGCCGGCGCGCTTCGTTATAGCAGGGAACAATCAGGCATAGCTCAGTCATTCAAAGGCAGGAACACGGTTTTGCCGGAAGCCGCCGAACGTCTCGCCGCATCCAGGATCTCGCTGACCACCAGGTTCGTCTTCAAGGAAGATAAGTCATTCTCGCCAGAAATCTGGCCTCCGATCACTGCCTCTAAGTAGTGCAGCGGATCGTCGTACGCCGGCGATAGACGTTTCGCATCGACGGTTCGGGCGCTCCGCTCACCCTCGCGCCGCACTTCAAGTTGGTCATGAAGAACGGTGAGCGCGTATCCGGTGCTTCCATAAACGGACATGTCCTTGCGATCGAACGGCCAGTTCCAGGATCCCTGAATGATGGCAACCGCCGTCGGATAAGCCAAGATCACATTAGCCTCGTCGTCGACTTTCGGATAGACGCTGGGTTGCAGGTGCTGCGTGACGGCGGTCACTGACTTCGGCGCTTCCCCTTTCATCAGCCAGGTCATCAGATCGGCGCCATAGCAGCCAAAATCATAAAGCGCTCCGGCGCCGTTCAGCTTAGGGTCGGTGAGCCAGGCGAAAAATTGCGGCGAGACATGAATCTTCTTTGGCCCCGCATGCCCGTCCCGCACCACCACTTTTCGGGCATCGCCCAAAGCTCCCTGTTCGAGGAGATCGTGCGCTCCCGCGTTGCTCGAATACCAGCTGGTTTCGTAATCGACGAGCACGTGTATGTGTCCGGCTTGAGCCGCTTTAGCCATGGCTAAAGCGTCGCGGTAGCTCACCGCCATTGGCTTCTCCATCATCACGCTCACGTGATGCCGGGCGCAATCTTCCACCACCGACGTGTGACCAAAAGTGCTCGTGAAGATCAAAATGGCATCCGGATGGGTGTGGGCAATCAGTTCGTCCACTGTCTTGAAGTAGAGCGTGGGTGAGAGATTATCGCGTTGGCTGAATTTGTCGAACAGGCCGCGGTCTGGATCCGTGAATCCGACGATTTGTATGTCCGTTCGGTGCAATGCTCCGCCGGCCGGCACCAATGCTCCGCCATGCAGAAAGCCCGACAAGTGGTCATGCGCGAGACCGGCGATACCCACCCGCAAAGGTGCTGCTGTAGCCACGGCGTGGGCAAGAATTGCGAGCAATAAAAGAAAGAGTGTACAGACGTTGTTGATCCGGCGCATGGTTCCTATCATATGCCCGCAGCCTCCATTAAATGGATTTCGCAAAAGCAGTAGACAAGCTACACTCGATGGGTGTAGTCTGTCTACAGACGCCCATGCCTCCGCGCGAAAAATATCAAAACCGGATCGAACTCCTGCAAGGGACGCTCGACATGTTGATTCTCCAAACCTTGCAATGGGGCCCGGGGCATGGTTACGGAATCGGCAACGCCATTCGCGCCAATTCAGGCGAGCTGCTGCAAGTGGAAACCGGCTCGCTTTATCCTGCGCTCCATCGCTTGGCCAGGCAAGGCTGGGTGAAGTCGGAATGGAAACAAACCGAAGCCGGGCAGCGCGCGAAGTTTTACCAGCTCACCGCCGCCGGCAAGAAACAGTTGCTTTCCGAGCGCAACCGCTGGTCTCAGCTGGTCGGCGCGATCGCGGGCGTGCTCGATCCGGTCAAGAACGAGGGCTAAGCATGAGTCTCCGCGACTGGTTGTTCAGAACAAACCGCAACCGCGATCTTACTAGCGAGATCGAAAGCCACCTTCGCATGGCCGCCCAGGACAAAATGGAGCCCGGCGCCGACCTGCTCGAGGCCGGCTTTTCGGCGCGCCGCGAATTTGGCAACGTTGCTCTGGTCCAAGAAGTGACGCGCCAGACATGGGGTTGGCCGGCATTCGAGCGCTTTGGACAGGACATGCGCTATGCCTGGCGCTCCATGTGCCAGAACCCTGGTTTCGCCGCCATTGCCGTAGCCACCATGGCGTTGGGAATCGGAGCGACTAGTGCGGTCTTCAGCCTCGTCCACGCTATGGTGATCGCGCACTCGCCATATGCGCATGCCTCGAAACTGGTTGTCCTTCATCAGAGGCTGCCCGAACTAGGTGAAGAATTATTAGGAGCCTCTCCGGCCGAGTATCTGGATTACAAAAACCGTAATCGCACCTGCCGCTACCTGACCGGCTACCAAGAGAACGATTACGATCTGACCGGCGGCCATCAGCCCGAACGCATCACTGGCATCCGAGCAACCGAAGGCTTCTTCAACACACTGGGCGTTTGGCCGATAGTCGGCCGCGCATTTTCAACTAGCGAAGACGTCTACGGCGCGCCAAAGGTAGCGGTGCTCAGCTACGGATTCTGGCAAAAGCAGTTCGCTGGAGCGAAGGACGTCCTCGGCCGCCGCATCCGGCTGGATGAACGTGAGTACTCGATCATCGGCGTGATGCCGCCCGGTTTCGAATTTCCTTCCGAGCGAACTAGCCTCGAAGCGCCGCCCGCGCTCTGGATTCCCATGCAGTTTTCGCCGGCCGAGCTCAAGGATCGCGCCGCCAGCTATGACGTCAGCGTCATTGGTTCGCTCAGAGACGGCGTCTCGGTAGCGCAAGCTCGAATGGATATGCGTCGCATTGTTCGCGGGTTCGAACGCGAACACCCGGACGTCTATAACGGCAATGTGAAAACACACGTTCTCATCGACCGGCTCGGCGCGCGCGAAAACGCTCGCCAGAAGCCCGGCTTGGTCCTCTTAGCCGCGGCTGTGGGGCTGGTGCTGCTGATCGCCTGCGCCAATGTCGCGAATCTGCTGCTCGCAAGGGCGGGCGCTCGCTGGCGGGAAGTTGCCGTGCGCAGCGCTCTCGGAGCGAGTAGACGCCGACTCACCGAGCAACTCCTCACAGAGAGCCTGTTGCTTAGTTTATGCGGTGGTTTGTTCGGTTGTGCGCTGGCGGAGCTAACCGTGCGGCTGGCGACGAAATTCGCGCCGCCTCAAATCGCCGAGCTGAAAGGCCTGCATCTCGATTGGAGTGTTCTCGCGTTCGCGTTCCTCCTTTCGGCATCCACCGGTATACTCTGCGGACTCGCGCCAGCCATGGAATGGCGCGCCGCCAATGTGAACGAATCGCTCAAGCAGGCTGGCCGAAGCCTCTCGGATAGCCGTGCGAGCAGCCGCATAAAAGGGTTGTTGGTCGTGGCTGAGGCCGCCCTGGCCGTCATGCTGCTTATCGGGGCCGGACTTCTCATTCGTAGTTTCCGCACCATCCTCGAAGTGCCTCCGGGCTTCGATCCGCACGGCGTCGTTATCGTGCGAACCTCGTTCAATCGTCAGCGTTATGCCAGTCCGGAGCTTCGCCACAGCGCCGAGCGCGCGATTCTCGAACGCCTACGCGCCGTCGCCGCGATTCAATCCGTGGCTCTGACCACGCATCTGCCGTTGGCCGATGACCGCGGCATCGGCTTCGTGACAGATGGCGCGCCGCCCAACGAATTTCACTGGGCGGATAATGCGCTCGTGGACGAGGCCTACTTTTACACCATGCGCATCCCCGTGCTGCGGGGTCGAGTCTTTGGGCCGCAAGATACTCGGCATGGTCCGCTCGCCGCCGTCATTAACCAGGCAATGGCGCGCCAGTTTTGGCCCGCTCAATCGCCGCTCAGCAAAATTATCTTTTGGTTCGGGCGCCGGCTCACGATTGTAGGCGTCGTCGGCGACGTGCAAATCAAAGCGCTCGACGTCAGCCCGCGCCCGATGATCTACAACTCCGTCTATCAAATCGAAAGTGGCGCAACCAGCAGCGCGGTCTTCGTCATGCGCACTGGTCAAGATGTTCGCCAAGTCGCGCAATTAGCGCGCAAAATCATCTGGTCGGTCGATGGCGCGTTACCGGTGTTTGCCGCCGCCAATATGGAAACCGTCGTCTTGCGCTCCGTTGCCGAGCGCGCCTTCACCATGTCCCTGCTGACGGCATTTGCGCTTCTGGCGCTCGGGCTCGCTGTGGTGGGGCTCTATGGCGTGCTCTCCTATGCCGTGACGCAGCGCCGGCGGGAACTCGGCGTCAGACTCGCGCTTGGAGCGGACCCTGTCCGTCTACTTCGCTCCGTAATCGGCGATGGTCTTAAGTTGACGCTCGCAGGCGTCGTTTTGGGTGTGATCGGCGGAGTTGGTCTGGCGGCCACTATGTCTCGCTTATTATTCGGCGTCAAGCCGCTCGACCTGCTTTCCTTCGCCACAGCCGCTGGAGTGCTCTTACTCACCGCTATAATCGCCAGCTTTGTGCCGGCACTAAGAGCCGCGCGCGTCGATCCCATGACGGCCTTGCGCTGCGAGTAAGCCATGCGGTTCTTTAGGCGCAATCGCAACCGTGAGTTGGATGAAGAAATCCAGAGCCATCTGAATATGGCCGCGAACGATCGGCGCGAGCGCGGCGAGGATGCCGTCCGCGCCAGCCGGTCCGCCCAGCGCGAACTGGGCAACATCGAATTGATCAAGGAGGTCACGCGAGATATGTGGAGTTGGCGATCGTTGGAACGATTGGCGCAGGACGTCCGTTACGGCCTGCGCGTCCTGCGTAAGAGCCCCGGCTATGCAACCGTGGCAATTCTTTCTTTGGCCTTGGGGATCGGCGCTAACACGGCGATCTTCAGCTTGATCAATGCCGTGATGCTCAGATCGCTGCCCGTACACGATCCACAGCAGCTCGTCACCATCGGAGACCCAACCCGTGTTTCCAGTTTGTCCGATGGGAGCGGGGCTAGAACGGATCTCTTTTCTTATCCTTTCTTTGAGCGATTTCGCGAGCGAAACACCGTCTTCAGCGAGATCTACGCGACCGGCCGCTCCGAGTATCTGGACATCGCCGCTTCTAACGGAAAGACCATCACCAAACAGGGCGACCGGCCCAGCGGCCGCTTCGTTACGGGCAACTACTTCACCATGCTCGGTGTCGCGCCTCTACTCGGGCGGACATTCACGCAGCAGGAAACGCGTGTGCCCGGCGCTGCGCCCGTTGTCGTCATCGGCTACGGCTATTGGGAACGCCAGTTTGCCAGAGATCCGCATATCGTTGGCCGCGCGATTTTAGTAAATGGCTCGCCCTTCACCATCATCGGCGTCGCGCCACGCGAGTTCTCGGGCGACATCGTCGGACGGCCCACCGATATCTGGTTCCCCTTAACTATGCATCGGCAAGCGAATCCCGGATACGACTTCCTCAACGATCCTAAAACCCACTGGTTGCTCCTCATGGGTCGTTTGAAGCCGGGCGTTTCCGTTGGGCAGGCAGCCGCGGCCACGGATACTGTGGGCAAGCAAATTCTTCGTGAACTGTATTTATCTAACGCGCGGCCCGACAAGTACCGCAACCTGTTGCAAGAAAAAATCCCCGTCGCAGCGGGTGCAAAGGGCTTCTCGCGCATGCGCCACGACTTCTCCCAGCCGCTGCTTATCCTCATGGGTGTTGTCGGGCTGGTGCTCCTCATTTGTTGTGCCAATGTCGCCAATTTACAGCTCTCTCGTGCTGCTGGACGAAGACGCGAAATGAGCTTGCGGCTGGCTGTGGGGGCCGGGCGATTCCGCCTTTTGCGACAACTCTTGACCGAGAGCCTGTTACTGTCGCTGGCTGGCGGCGCTCTTGCCCTGGTCTTCGCGGTTTGGGCGAGTCATCTCCTGTTGAGGCTCGTTTCCGGAAATGCCAGTTTGCCACTCGATATTCAGCTCGACGGCAGCATCCTGTTCTTCACCGCTGCCGTCGCTATTCTCTCGGGCTTAGCATTCGGTCTGGTCCCCGCCTGGCAGAGTACTCGAACCGACCTCGTATCTAGTTTGAGAGAGAGCACGACCGGGCAGTCAAAAGGATCCTCCCAAATTCTCGGCAAGATCTTGATCGTTGCGCAGGTTGTCTTCTCCATGATCCTGTTGGTAGGCGCGGGTCTGTTTCTGCGCACTCTCTACAATCTTGAAAATGCCAATGTCGGTTACGCCCGCAATGGTCTTTTGCTGGCGGAAGTCGATTTCAAAATGGCGGGATATCGCGGTGCGCAGGTAGGGCAACTCGCGCAACGGCTGCTCGAAAGACTGCGTCAACTACCCGGTGTCCAGGCCGTCACAGTATCCGAAAACGGCCTGTTTAGCGGAACGGATTCGGATAGCGATAGCCCAATCGAAGGGTATACGCCACATAGCGATTCGGATCGCTCCAACCACAGTGACCGGGTGGGCCCAGACTACTTCCGGATCGTCGGTACGCCTATCCTCGCGGGGCGCGGCATCCTGCCCCAGGATACGGAGAATTCCGTTAAAGTGGCAGTCATCAACCAAAGCATGGCTCGGTTTTACTTCCCGCGCGAAAATCCTATCGGCAAGCACATTTTCAGCGGAGCCGATCGAAAAGTCGCCTATACGATTGTCGGCACAGTACGCGATACCAAACAGAGCAACCTCCGCGAACTGCCTCCACGCCGCTTCTATACTTGCTTTTTCCAGCCGCTCGCAACAGATCCCATCGATGAGATGAATTTGGAAATTCGCACGCAGGCGCAGTCCGGGTCTTTGGTGGAATCGGTGCGGCGCGCGATCAAGAGCGTCGACCCCAAATTACCCATCTTCAGCCTCAAATCGGCCGATGCTCTAATCGACGATACGCTCGATCAGGAAAGGCTTGTCGCCCAGCTTTCGAGCTTCTTCGGCGGCTTGGCCCTCGTGCTGGCCGCGATCGGTTTGTACGGCGTTATGTCGTACATGACCGTGCAACGAACTACCGAGATCGGCATTCGCATGGCGCTGGGCGCGGAACGCAAAACGGTAATCGGGATGGTCCTGCGCGAGACGTCTTTGCTCGTTGTCACCGGCTTGGCGATTGGCGCTCTCGTTTCTCTTGGAATGAGCTCGTTGCTGCGCAACATGCTCTTTGGCCTATCGTCATTTGCCTTCGTCAGCATGTCCGCGGCCGCGCTGGTCATCGCTTTCGCTTCCGCCCTGGCTACCTTTCTACCCGCCTGGCGAGCGTCGCGCGTCGACCCAACTGTCGCTCTCCGTTACGAATAGCTACCGTCAGAACCGCGCGCGTGAGGGAGTGTGAAAAAATATCAGGAACATTTAGGGAACAAGATGTTGGAAGTGGATTTAGGCTAGAAGAGTGAGTAGCGATGAGCCGCTCGTCGGCAAGATCAAGTACAAACCGATCGACCGCTCGCAAACCAGTTTTCAAGTATTGGATTACGAGATTCTGATCGAGGCGAACCACCCGGCGCGAGTGATCTGGGAACTGGCCGGGAAGCTCAATCTGGAACAGTTTGCCAAAGACTGCAAAACACGGGAGGGCGAAGCGGGCCGGCCCTGTTGGCCGCCACACCTGCTGGTGAGCATCTGGGGGTATGGCTACACAATGGGCGTGGCCTCGGCACGGTCGATTGAACGGATGATGTCGCAGGAACCGGGGCTGCGCTGGCTAGCGGCAGGCCAAGAGGTGAACTATCACACGCTGGCGGATTTTCGGGTGGGGCACCGGGAGGCTCTGGAGAAGCTATTCATTGAGTTTCTGGCGATGCTGGAGAAAGCCGGAGTGGTGAATCTGGAGACCCTGCTGCAAGATGGAACCAAAATGAAGGCGCAAGCGGCGAAGAGCAAGATGAAAGACAACGACGGTGGCTTCCATCCCGGCTACAACATGCAGGTCACCAGCGAAGCGCAATCGCGCCTGATCGTAGCGGTTGGATTGACGGGCGATCGTAACGATCTGCATCGACTGATACCGGCGCTGGAGCAGATCGAGCAGAGTGGCTTGGCGACTCCGCGGACGATCATCGCCGACAACGGGTATGCCACGCGCGCCAACGTGGAGCAAACGGCCGAGCGGAAGGTGGAACTGATTGCGCCGTGGAAAGACGATGCCTCGCGGCAAGCCGGGGCGTGCGCTCGCGCCGGGATTGCGAAAGAGTTTGCAGCCACTGCCTTTCAGCGGCAGGGGCGTGGCCAAGAGTTGTTGTGCCCGGATGGCAACACCTTGGTGACGATCGGACAAAAGAAACATCACGGCGTAGTCAAAACAATCTTTCAAGCCCAAGCTAAGGATTGCAAGAGTTGCCAGTTCCTCAAACAGTGTTGCGGCTATCGCGCTGGGCCGCGGCGTGTGGAGTTACCGGTAGAAAGTAAAGCGATGAGCGACTATCTGGCACGTATGAAACGTCGAGCGGTGAAGACGCTTTATCGAAGCGTTGTGAGATTGCCGAGTTTCCGCATCTGTGGATCAAGGGAGTGCAAAAGCTGAGGCAATTTTCGGTACGTGGGCTGCTGAAGGCGGGTACCGAAGCGTTGTGGATCGCCTTGGCTTACAACGTCAAGCAGTGGATCCGCGTCCGACCGGCGGTCGCGCAGTAGCTTCCCGATCATGCTAGGCCTTTTCCCCTCGTCCTTGTGCCCTCGCGGAGACGGATTCAGGGCGGTTGGTCAGTTCTAAAGAAAAACTTGGGCAGGCGTGGCGTGCCGAAACATACTTTGCGCAACCATGTACTCTGTAATGACGAGCTTCCCTCACGCCTAACTTTCATCGTCGGTTTTCCCAGCGTTGGATTTTTTCACAATCCCGTCAGCAAGCGGGAAGAATCTTACTACTCCTCCGGAAGAATCTCCGCCAACGAAACTTCCAACTCCGGATCCGCGCAGCGCAGCTTACCGTCTTCCACTTGGATTGTGCCTCGGTCCGCGGTTGCAATCCACGCTTCTTTCGAATACGGGTCAACGATCCAGGCCATTGGAACGCCAAAACCAAGCGCATCGTTCAGGCGCGTTTGCCCCCGATTCCAGAGGTCGTCCGGCGACAGCACTTCAATCCAGAGTAGAGGCGGCCGCTTGATAATCTCATCTTTTTCATCCGCCGAGACCAGGCAGACATCCGGCACGCGAACTCTGCGCGGAGCGACCTGAACTCGCTGCTCGGTCAGGGTTCGGAAGCCGTGCTGCTTCTCCTGTGAAAGGAGCCAGGCTCCTAGACGTATCTGGGTTCTGCTATGCCTGTTCTTGCCCACATTGCGCTCTTCCAGAAGCCCGTCTACGTAGTCGCAATCCGGCTCATAATCGGTGCTCATATACTCGGCGAGCGAGATGGGCGCGGGAACAGCAGACATACTTACAGACTATCTTCTTTTCGTCTTGATGACGATGGGCGTACCCTCGAACCCGAACTGCTCGCGCAGACGGTTCATCAGAAAGCGTTCTTCCGAAAAATGCATCTTGTCCGCTTTGTCTGTGAACACAACGAACGTCGGCGGCCGGATAGACGCCTGCGTCAAATAGTAGATCCGGATATCGCTCTCGAACTTCAGCGTCTCCACAAATCGGTTCAGCTCGCCCGTAGTCACGCGTTTCGAAGCCGAATCGAAACAGTGGCGAATCGTTGAAAAGATCCGGCGAATGCCTTCCGCTTTTTTCGCCGAAGCAAAAATGACCGGCGCATAATCCAGAAACTTCAATTGGTCTCGAACCGTTTCGGTGAAAGTCCGCTTGCTTTTCCCCTCGGCGGCATCCCACTTATTAACCACAATGATCAGCGCGCGCCCTTCTTCATGGGCATATCCCGCGATAGTCGCATCCGAGCCCACAATACCCTCAGTCGCATCCACCATCAGCAGCACCACGTTCGCCATGCGAATGTTCCGCCGAGCCATCACCACGCTGAGCTTCTCCGTCATCTCCGTGGTTTTGCCTTTGCGCCGGATGCCCGCCGTATCGACAAAGCGGTAGCTGGTGTTGCCCTCGACAATCGTTTCATCCACCGCATCGCGCGTCGTTCCCGCCACCGGCGAGACAATGGCCCGCTCCGCGCCCACCAGCGAGTTCAACATCGTCGACTTGCCCACATTGGGCCGCCCGATGATCGCTACCTTGATCCGCCGCTGTGAGCCCTCCTCCTCGTCTTCCGCCTCCGCGCTCGATTTCGGGAACGGCTTCGTCACCAGTTCGAGCACATCGTCCAAACCCAGACGATGTTCGGCTGAAACCGGCATCGGGTCGCCCAAACCCAGCGAGTAAAATTCGTGAACCAGATTTTCGCGCACCTTCGCGTCGATTTTGTTCACCACCAGGGTCAGCGGCTTACCCAGCGGCCGTAGCAGCTTGGCAAGATCGCGGTCCGCCGAAGTGATCTCCGTGCGCCCGTCGATGACGTACAAAATGTGCGCCGCCAGATCGAGCGCTACATGCGCCTGCTTAAGGATCTCGGTCGGAATCAGCGCGTCGTCGTTCGGTATGATTCCCCCCGTGTCGATCAAGCCGAAACGTTTCCCGCCATACTCCGCCTCGCCATAAATCCGGTCGCGCGTGATCCCCGGCTCGTTCCCCACAATGGAACGGCGATTGCCCAGGATGGCGTTGAAGAGCGTCGATTTGCCCACATTCGGTCGCCCGACAATCACCACGGTCGGGAGCGGTTGGTCATCAGTCACGTCGTCTACAGGGTCGCATAAGAAATAAACAGGGGCTCACTTATCCGTGCTGACGACGTTTGTCAGAGCTATGAGCGAAGCGATTGGACTGCTCGTGAGCCTTTACACGCCCCGCATGAGACCATAAAGTTTACCGAATGCAAGTCGAAGCTTCCACTCCAACCAACGCCTCAACGCCCGCCGCGGCCGTAAACAGCGACACGCGCAACATCGCCATCATCGCGCACGTCGATCATGGCAAGACCACGCTGGTCGATGCCATGCTGCGCCAAAGCGGCATCTTTCGCGCCAACGAAGAAGTAGCCGAGCGCGTCATGGATTCAAACGAGCTCGAACGCGAGCGCGGAATCACCATCCTCGCCAAAACCACCGGCGTCCGCTACCACGGCACCAAAATCAACATCGTCGATACCCCCGGCCACAGCGATTTCGGCGGCGAAGTCGAGCGCGCCCTCAAAATTGTCGACGGCGTCATGCTGCTGGTCGACGCCAGCGAAGGGCCGCTTCCCCAAACCCGTTACGTTCTGATGAAGGCGCTCGAAGCCAAACTGCCGCCCGTCGTCGTCATCAATAAAATCGATCGCCCCGACGCTCGTATCCAGGAAGTCTTGAATGAAATCTACGATCTCTTTATCGATCTCGATGCCACCGAAGATCAGCTCGACTTTCCTGTGGTCTACACAAACGGCAAAGCCGGCATAGCCAAGCTCAATCCGGACGACACGTCCGATACCTTGCAGCCTCTCTTCGAAACTATCCTCAAGCACATTCCCGCCCCGAAAGGCGACCCCGCCGCTACCTTGCAACTGCTGGTCGCAAACCTCGATTACAGCGACTACCTCGGCCGCTTGGCCATCGGGCGCGTCTTCAACGGCACGCTGCGTCACGGCGATGAAGTCGGTATCGTCAAGCTCAATGGCAGCTTGCAGAAAACTCGCATCACCAAGCTCTATTCGTTTGAAGGCCTGAAACGAGTAGACGAGACCATTGGCCGAATGGGTGACGTGCTAGCTATCGCTGGTGTGGAAGGCATCACCATCGGCGAGACCATTACCAGCGCCGAGACGCCCGCCCCACTGCCCAACATCCCGATCGACGAGCCCACCATCGCGATGACGTTCACCGTGAACAACTCCCCTTTTGCTGGCCGCGAAGGCGATTTCGTGACCTCTCGCAACCTGCGCGACCGCCTCGACAAAGAGCTTTTAACCAACGTCTCCATCCGCGTGCAAGAGGCAGGCGGGCCGGACGCATTTAAAGTCATGGGCCGCGGCGAACTCCAACTCGCCATTCTCATCGAAATGATGCGCCGCGAAAGTTTCGAACTGCAAGTCGGCAAGCCCGAAATTCTCACCCGCGACATAGACGGCAAGCTGCACGAGCCCCTCGAACTCCTGGTGATCGACTGCCCGGAAGAGTTCATCGGAGTGGTGATCGAAAAGCTCGGCGCGCGCAAAGGCAAGATGGCCAAAATGGTCAATCACGGTTCCGGCCGCGTGCGTCTCGAATTCATGGTGCCATCCCGCGGCCTCATCGGTATACGCAGCGAAATGCTTACCGATACCAAGGGCACCGCCATCATGAACTCGCTCTTTCACGGCTACATCGCGTGGCAAGGCGATATCGAGATGCGGCCCACCGGCTCTCTGGTCTCCGATCGCGCGGGTGTCGCTACCGGCTACGCGATTTATAATCTCCAGGAGCGCGGCGTGATCTTCATTTCACCCCAGACCGAAGTCTATGAGGGCATGATCATCGGTGAAAACTCCCGCAACAGCGATCTCGATGTGAACATTGTCAAAGAGAAGAAGCTCACCAACATGCGAGCTTCCACTTCGGACGACGCCATTCGACTCGTGCCGCCGAAGATCCTCAACCTTGAGCAGGCCATCGAATTCATTCAGGAAGACGAGTACGTGGAAGTCACCCCAAAGTCGATTCGCCTGCGCAAGAAAATCCTGAAAGCCAACCAGCGCTAGCCGCCAGTAAACTGCAAACCGGGGGACTTGCCGAGCATTCCGCGCTTTTTGCGGAATCCGAAGCCTGTCCCCTGCTTTGCCCCGTCCACAAATGCCCAAACGTTTTCCCGCGACGCGCCCCTGAGGACCAAAGCGCCTACTTGTGCATCCAGTGATTGTGGTTTACCTGATAATCATGCAAGCGAGCCACGTCGTCGCTGATCACCGCCCTGTCGCGTGGACCGAGGCGATTGTCGTTCGCTGACTTTCGTAGCGAGTCGATGACGTCGTTTAGAGTGCCATTATCGAAGACGCCCTGATCCAACTTCGATTGAAGCCCGGTCAGCTCTTCCTTCGTTCTGGCTAAACGATGTCTTTCTTTGTCACTGGCTGCTCCCGCGCTGTAGATGTGATCGAGATCGTCTCGCACGCTCGCAAAGACTTGCGCGCGCCACTCGTTGCCCCGGAAACGAGCATCACGATCGTGGTACCAATCCTGTCCGGCGACGCTCAGCCCGACGGAGAACGCCATCACCAGCCCAACCCTCGCAATATGGTTAATTTTCATGCTTCGAGCTTACGAACCTCTGACATATTGACTGGCTACCGCCGAAGATTGTGACTAGATTCTTGACAAGACGGTGATCCCAGCCAGTACGGTACTTACCGGTCCGGTAACCGCGTCAATGCGAGATTTTCTCCAACGCCAGATCGCGCGTAGCAGGTCCCATGAACCAGATCACCGCCATGACCACCAGCATGGCTGCCGCGATAAACACGAACACGCCGGTCGTGCCGAATCCCTTTAGAATGCCCGCGATGAAAAAGGATGTGAAAATTGCCGAAAGCCGGCTCCATGAATAAACGAACCCCACCGCGGTCGCCCGAATGCTAGTCGGAAAAAGTTCAGTCTGATACGCATGAAAGCTGTAAGACATCATGTTGCTCGCGATCGTCAGACCCACGCCTAGCGCGATCAGGATCGGGCCGGCCGACATTTGGCTGAACAAAAGTCCGCACGCGACGATGGCTGCCGCGGACGCCACTATCACTGTCTTGCGCTCGAACTTGTCTCCGATAAACAGCCCCATCACCGGCCCGATCGGCGCGGAAATTGCGATCACCGACGAATACAGTAAGCTGTTCGTCACGGTGATACCCTGCCGAATGAGCAGCGTCGGCACCCAGTTGGCGAAACCATAGAAGCCAACCGTCTGGAAGACATTAAAGATCGTCATCATGCTGGCGCGTTTGCCGTAAGGGGCTACCCACATGTCGCGAAAAGTGTGGCCCGTGGTTACCGCCTCCGGTGCGCTGGGAGCTGGCAGCGCGCGCCCGTATTCTTTTTCGATGATCGCCTCCAGCTTCGACACCAGCGCGTCCGCTTCCGCCAGCCGGCCTTTCTGCGCGAGCCAACGCGGACTTTCGGGCAACGCGCGACGAATAAACCAGACGAAGATCGCCCCGTGCGCGCCCACGAGGACCACCCAGCGCCAGCCGTCTATGCCCAATGGCTTGTGGGGCACAAGTAAATATGAGAGGAACGCCACAACCGGCACCGCCACAAAACCTACTGCCTGTTCGCAGGCAAAAGCGCGTCCGCGAATCTGCTTTGGCACGAGTTCGGAAATTTATGTGCCGATTGTCACCAGCTCCACGCCGATCCCAATCCCCGCCAGCAAGCGCCAGAAGTTCAGACCGATGGCCGTGGTCTGAAAGGCCATGATCAGGTTCGCGGCTGTGTAGAAAAGCAGCGAGTAAGTAAAGATCGCGCGCCGCCCGAAACGATCGGCCAGGAACCCGCATCCGAGGGTACCGATAAAAAGTCCCGAAAAGATAGATGCGATAAAGCTCGCCACGCCCGTCATGCCAAACAAGCCAACTGTGGTAGCGGTCAGGATGCCGCTCTTTACAAGCCCGGGAGCGACATAACCGGAATACATCAAATCGTACAGTTCAAAGAAAAACCCAAGGCTGAGTAAGACCACGAATTTCCATATCGTCCGCGTGACCGGAAGCCGGTCGAGCCGCGCGGAAATCGTGCCAGCGGATGCAAATACAAATTCGGTGGGCACATGCGTCCTTTTCTCTATCTTGTCTCGTGGCTTCTATCCTCCCGGCTCGCCGCCCCACTCAGCGCTTACCGCGCGCATCATATTGGAAGCACCGGTCCAGCGGCACCCCAAGCACCAGTGCCACTTTGAACGCGGTTTCGAGAGAAGGCGAATACTTGTCTTGTTCGATGGCTATCACCGTCTGCCGTGTCACACCCACTCGATCGGCGAGTTCCTGCTGCGTCATCTCGCGCTGCGCCCGCAGTTCTCGAATCTGATTGCGTATCGCCGGCATCAGAGCGCCTTCCGGTAAGCCACAATCTGCGTGGCGGTCTTGGTGATATCCGCCACCACCAGCATCCCGAAGAAGACGCTCAAGAAATGAAGTCCCACCATCCGGCTGTCCAATCGGAGATGGCCCACGGTCGTGTGAAACCACAACATGCCCAGCCCAAGCACCATCAGTGAGGCCAATACCAGGTAACCGGCGCGATAGCCTCGCAGCTCGATTAACCGGTCGCGCTCGTCTGTCACACGGTTCCGCGTCAGCGCGGCAATGACCGACTGCAGGATTATCTGCAGCACGATGATCGCGATAATCATGCCTGCGACCTTGTTGACGGAGTTTTGCTGATGCAGGAAGAAGTAAGGGCCGTACACAACCAGTTCCGCCCCGAGCGAGGCGTAAAGCGTTTTCTCCCGGTAGGAAAGGCTTGTCATTGTGGCTCCAGTGTCAAAGATGTTTGACATCACAAACCATAGCATCTCGATCCGATGCGTGTCAAATATCTTTTACACCGCTGGTTGAGAATTATCCGCGCACCCTCACCGCCCACAAGGAATGGTGCGCCAGCACAAACAGCGTGCGCCCGTCCGCCCCGCCGAACACAATATCGATCGGACGCTCCGGAACGTCGATCCGGGCGATTACCTTGCCCGCCGCGCTGTAAACGAAGATTTCTCCATTCGCAACGTACACGTTGCCGCTCCGATCCACCGCCACACTCTCGCCGCCGCGCTGCGCAAACGGTTTGAGCTCGCCCAGCGTGCCATCCGGGCCCACCAGACCGCTATACGTGATGTCTTCCGACTCGCTACTAACGTAAACGCGATGGCCAGGGAGCGCGTTGACGAAACCATAGCTGTCCAGATTGTCGGAAAAACGCCAGCCGCTCGTGTCGGTCGCTGGCCCTTGCTGGAACACGCGTCCCGCCGGCAGAAAAAGACTTCCATCCGGCGAAACATATTCTTTCGCCTTCGGCTTCGACACATCCTCGGCGAACATCTGCGCCAGCGTCTTGTACTTAAGCGTCGTTAGATCGAGTTGATCTTTGAACTCGCCATTATTCCAGTAGTTCCCAGGCAGCAGAGCGATCGAGTTCGGATGCGGCTGCATTTCCTGCGGCTGCAGTACCGTGATCTGCGTCTCCGGAGAACCCGGCCGGAAGCAATAGACCGTCCCCTCCGGCCCGGCAGACGAGAGCACCACCACATCGCCTGCCTTATCGAAGCCAAGGTTCACTGGATCGAGCGCATTGTCGCGCACCACCGTCAGCCCTTCGCCCGGCGACCAGCTATAGATCCGCTGCTCCTGGTGATCCACAAAGAACAGCCTCCCCGACGCGTCTACCGCGGCGCCGGCGATCGAAAAGAAACCGTCTTGCAGCTTCTGAACATGCGCGCCTGGCTCGAGCACCGCCGATACATTGCCTGCAGCGGGCTTCGCCGGCTCGCCCGGAATATCGAGCACCGCAAATTCCCGTTCGCGCACCTCCAGATGGTGCGTCATATCCTCAATCGCATTGCTGTAGGGATACTTGCTGACACGCAGAAACGTGCCGCAGCCATTCTCGTCGCAGGTCGCGAATCCGCTCTCGGCATTCACATGCACATTGCGGAAATGAATGTTGCTGCAGTTATAGAGACGAACCGCCGCCGGAAAAGGCGCGCGCGAGCGTGTCACGCGATAGGCGTGATAGTTGGCAATTGTGATGTTCTTCGACCAATCCATCTCGAGCGATAAGGCATCGGGACTCTCGCCTGCCTCCTCCTCCGTTTGCGGCGCGTTGACGTCCCAGTTCTCCGCGTGATCGAACTTGATTTCGTTGCGCACATGGTGCTCGTTCGAAAGCTCATAAACGTGCCCGGGCGTCTTCGTGTCCGATACGTAAAATCCCGCTTGAGCGAAAGTGTCCGGCGTCCAGATGTCGGCGAACGTTCCGCCCCCGCCTTGCGTCACCCAAAGACTCGGATACTGCGCATCCCAGCGCTTTCGCAGATCCGGATCGGCGGTGTGGTTGTTGTTGTACGGATTCGTGCCGCTGCCATGGCCGCCGAGAAATCGCACATCGTCTATCAGCGAGCCTTCCCCCGCGCGCCACAGCACGCCCGTCGCCCGCGGATTCGTGCCGCCCGTCATCACGCCAAATCCGCTGAGGATATTCGAACCCCCTTGCGGCGCGGAGATCACGGCCCGCGGTGTTCCCACGCCGCCGTAGCCCGGTGTGTCATCCGGCAGATCGATTTGCGTGAGAGTCGGATGCAATCCAATCAGCGCTGTATCCGCTTTCAGCCTGAGGGTGTCGCGAACCACGTAATGGCCGCTCGGAAAATAGAGTACGCGCCGAGTATCGATGGCCTTCTGGATGGCGGCCGTGTCGTCGGTCGCTCCATCTCCCAACACGCCCAGCGTGTGTACGTTCACCCAATCGGACGTGGGCGGTAGCGGCCGTATCGCGGCGGCCAGTGGTGCGGGTAGCGCGGGCAGCACTTTCGCGTTGTAAAGCATGCCCACCGTGCCCATCTTTCCTTCACCGGGCACGATCAGGCCATAGTTGAAGTTGCTGATCTGGTAAATGTCGCCCTTGCCCACGACCTTCTTCCCGCTCTCCCGCAAGAGCGCGAACACCGGCACCTTCTCGAAGACGGAATTTTCAAAGCCGATCTCGTTCAGAGGACTCTTCTCGTTGCTGATTACCACGCCTGCGCCCGAGACGTTTTCAAAGCGGCTGTCCTTCACCCACAACTGGTCGTAATAACCGGGATCGATGTCGATGGCGGTTGGCACGTTGCGGAATGTATCGCGAATCAGCGTAAGCCCCGCCTCGTGTTCGCGCACCGCCGCTTCGCGCTGGCCTTCAAAAACCGAGTCGAGCAGAGTGAACTGCCAGGCCGGTGACGTCTTCTCCGTAAGGATGCCGTAGCGACCGCCATGGAAATGCAGATCCTCCGCCTCGTTGCCGATTTGAGTGAGCGCCGCCAGACCGGAGCCAATATGAAAATCCATGTGGCTGAGATAAGCATGTTGCGCGACATGGAAGCGGATGGCAATAGCCGCCGGATTGTGATCGCCGATCTCAAAATCGATGTTGCTCATTGCGGAGTAAAAAGTGCCGGGATTAGCATCCGCGATGGCGTCATTCGGCGGCACGCTACCCGGCGGCGGAAAAGGAACCCGACGACCTCTGCCCCGTCTCTCACCCGGCCGCGCGCCAGTGAACATCACCATTACGCCTTCGCCTTGCTGAAACCCTGGCGTGTTATCCGGCAGCACGAAAACGGGCCGAGTGGGTCCAAAACCAAAAACCCGTACGCCCGGCCAGACATATACGGTGCGTGTCAGCCGGTAACGACCCGAAGGCACAAAGACAATCCCTTCGCGTGCATTATTCTCCGCCTTGTCTATCGCGGCTTGCAGTGCAGCGCTGCTGTCGTGTGCACCGATAGTCTCCGGCGTCAGGTAAACCGCCTTCGGATCATCCAGCCGCGTTGTTAGAAACGATTCCGCTAAAGCAGCGGAAGAAACACCCAGCAACACCATCGCGAGTAGCAGACTGTTTTTCATACGGATTTGCCAGCTTCTCTGTTGTACATCAGCAGCGATAATCGAACGACTAGCCGGGAATAATCTATCATCGAGCTATGGAAAGCGGCCCGTTCTTCGACGACGAATTTAAGGCCGCGGTTCGGCTAGCCGGTGCCCGAGCGAGAATCGAAACTCTTGAGGCGGGCGTTCCAGTTTTTTATCGAGACACCAGGCGAAACCTGGACATCATGGAACATCCAAGTGGTCGAAAATATGAGATCCGCTTCATCGAAGGCGCACCCGGAGATCGAAATTACGAAGTGCTCAGAGAATTGGACGAAACAGCGGCCTGACGGGTGCTGCCGCGAAAAAATCGGGGACACTCCGGGGCGGACTCTGCAATACTTCTGGCGTTGACAAGCGCAGGCGTGTCCCCGATTTTTTCGCTAACCGTAAACTCTGGGGCCAAGACCGTAACGCCAATGTCCGCAAGTTGATATCGAGACTGCGCTGCAATGGGGACTACATCAGAACCCGTCGTATGTCACTAAACAATTCAACGACGGGATATTCCTTGCCCAAGGTCGCCAGCTTCGCGTCCGAAGCAAAAAGAATTGCAATGTCCGGCGAACTAAAATCTAAGGTTCTAAGCCTTCGAGAATGTGTAGGCGAAAGAGATGAGCACGTTTGTCACCGCTGCTCATCGATCTTCCACTTCAGATAGGCAAGCACCTCATCAAGTGGCTGGCCATAAAGTCGCTTTATCTCCGCGTCTGCCTTCTTCTTTCTCGCCCGGAGGAAAGCGTTTATGTTCCCCTGCTGAAGCATCTCCATGTTATTCGGCTGCTCGTAATCGTAATCGGGAAGATCCTCGATTCTCCGAATAAGCTCATCGAGCATCCGATCCGGTGAAAACAAAAGTCTAGCCTGACCCAGAGCGGAGAATAACTGCTGCGTAACGGTCAAGCTCTGGTCGTGATAATGCTCTATCAGCCGTTCCTTCTGAAATGCATCATCCATGACCTTCGAGCCAAGCTCAGAAAAAATCTTTGACAAAGCCTTCTTGTTCTCTGCAAGACCTATACCGGTCATGCTTGCGCTACTCGCCTGATAAAACGCGAAAGCGTCGGTGGTGAAAACCATATCCGATTTAAGTTGCAACAACACAGCCTTTTCGCCTTCGATCTCGGCGTAAACCTGCCGTTCGTCGCTTCTATTTCGGAGCCTGATCTGGACATCCGTGTCCCATTTCTTTTGCTTGTAACTGACGAACATCGTGGCGGAGAAGGTCAGCAGTGCGGTCACCACCGCTATGAATGCCGGATGGCTTAAGAACCCATCCGCTTTTCTGCTCTGTGCTGCTTCTGACATAGGAACTAACATCTTACCTAGGCACTCCTCTGCCATTTGCAAGCTATCTGCCCTTTGAGATTACGGACGAAAATGCCGATCCCACCCTCAAATCAAGGCGCCGCGCCCACTCTCAAGCCGCCCGAGCCTCCAAGGCGAGACTGGGACAGTCACCACAACTCCCGAATCCGACGAGCTAACGAACTCTTCGGGACAATCATCAAAGGTTCCGAAACTGAATTTAGGAATCCCTGGAATGGGCTGCAGATCTCATCGAAGAACTTCTTTCGGACGCTCGCGATTCGCCGCCTGCTCCGCGCATCCGGAGTAATCGAAACGGAACAAGATTCTTATCGATCAGCGGATCAGCAGATCATCGCTTTCGACCCGCTCAAGATCCGAGGTTATGCTCGACGACAATTGCCGTTTCGCACCCAAATCAGCTTAGCTGTTGGTCTATGCAAAAGCATGTTGGCGAAGTCCTCGTCCTTTGAGATGACAATCAGGTCGTTCATCGATGCGTATCTCCACACTTCCGTATCCGATGCGTCGCGAGCTCCACATTGGACACGTGCATCGCCTTCGCTCCAAGCACCTTTTCAATGAATCGAGCTAGCGCTGGCGGAAGCTGATTATCGACAAGGAAGGTCAAGCCGATCGGAGGACCGGATGGTCGGTCTGGCGAGCGGCATAGTCGATCGCCGCGAGAATATCCTCGCGCTCAAGATAAGGATAGTTTTCGAGAACTTCTTCGAAATCTGCTCCGGCGCCCAAAAGTTCCAGAACGTCGGTTACTCGGATACGCATACCACGGATGCAAGGACGACCACCACACTGGCCGTCATTGATCGTGATGCGATTGAGGAGTTCCCGTTGTCTGTCCATACCTCTATATCAGTCTATATGCGCATCGATGCGCACACGCTGTCGGACAACCTCCGAGTGGCCGACCATACTGGAAAGATTCACAACCGAAGCCAACGACTACTTGGTTTGGAAAACGGCACGCCTCGCCATCCAGCCGCCTGTAACTCTACTCAGCCAGATGAGAACGCACATGAAAGCACACCCAAGCAACCCCGCGGCAAACGGCCCGATCAGTATCACTACGAAGGCGCCCCCAAGTTTGTTTCCCGTCGCCAATACCGGCAGTAGGAGAACACCAACCGCAGCCACGCTTAATATGGATGCCGTCTTGAGCAAGACTGGCGGGCGTCGTCGGGCAGCATATGTCACTAACGTCGCTAACGTTGAGACGGCTGTCACTCCGATCATCCCGTAGATATTCAATCCTACAGCGAACATCCCGCATGGCGGGCGCAAGTCGCCACCGCCGCACGTTCCCCTATGCTTAGCGGCTACGGTAACAGTCAACGTGGTCCCGATGAACACCGTGAGGATCATCGAGAAAACGATAATGGCGAAGATTCGTTCCGATCTCCACACGGAGTTAATCGTAACTAAGCGTGGCATGGTTATCCCCGAGTCAGCGGCCATCCAGAAACAATCCCAACAGGGCTCAAAACAAGTCGCCTCCCCCTAAGCCGCCCGAGCTTCCAGAATCGCCCGGTTCTGCGAGCAAGTCTGACAATCGCATCCGCCGCGCTCTTCCGGCCGCGGCAAATTCCCGCCGCACGGCAGAAGATGCCCCGTCCCCAACTCTTTCTCTTTCTCGATCAACTCCAGCCACGTATCGGTCGTCATGCGCTGAATGCCCATCCCACCCGTCTTTCGAATCGATTCGTTGCTCGTCGTCCAGTAATATTCCGGCGGTACACCGTTCACAAAGTGCATGCGCCGGTACACCATTTCGGGCGGCGGCCACTTCTTCTGCCCATCTTGTATCAGAATCTCGTTCGAAGGACTCAGCGCCGTAAACGTTTTCCCGTTCGGCAGAATCTCAATCTCTACCCACTGATCCAAAATCACGATCTTCTTCTGCTTCTTCTTCGACTTCTGCCCGCCAAACACCTGCTGCGCCCGAGTTAAAGCAGGCGCAACGGCCTTTGCTTCCTCCGCCGGCTTTTCCGGCAGATCTTTCCAACCATGCCGCTCCTTTTGCATCTTTAAACGCTCAAGCTCGAAGCGCATGTCCAAGTTTTTGTCGTTTTCTCGCATGATGTCCTTCCGTAAACCCTGTAAAGCGCTCCACGAACGGTAAAACGCCCGTTCCGCCGTGGTTTTATATCGCTGCACCAGCTCCAGCGAGTGTCTCTGCTCGCCCGGCCAGTGCAGCGGATCGACCCCAAACCGCTCCACCATCGAAGCCTCGCCCTCGAGCAGCCATCTCTGCGCCCGCTGGTGCATCCAGTCATTAAAAATCAGCGTTTCGACCAGCTTTTCTTCCTGGTAATCGGCCGGCTCAAACTGCTTGCTCCACCCCTCAACCACCGCATCGTACTGGTCCTGCGTTTCGTCGCCCAACAAACGCACCTTCTTCGCCCGCAACCCATGCGTAGTCGAATTCCAGCTCGACTTCTCCCGGCCCTCGGGTGTATTCGGTCCGCCGCGCTTGTTCTCATCCGCCATGCTTTTCGCCCCAGTATGCCCAACCGCCCGTTCGAAACAGCCACCCCCATCCGCCCTATCTCACTGCAAACAAAACCAGAAAATAAATCCACAAAATCTGCTATCGGCGTTTATCCGTGTTCATCCGCGGCGCCATTTCCTGCTCCCCCAGTTCGTTCGGCAAAAAGCTAACCAACCTCAGGTTGCAGGAACCGGCCCGAACCACCGAACGTCTTAAAACCGCTTCGGCTCCCAGGTAGCCGCTGCGAACCGCGCCTTCCAAGACGGAGAAACGGGGACAGGAGAAACGGGGACCGTCATCACAATTCCCGAATCCGAGAAAACCATCAGCCCGACAACGCGACACATTGGGGCGCCCGAATTCTATTCCGAAAACTTGACGGCTTGAATTCTGCCGTGGACAAATTTTGTTAGATTGACAAGTGCTGCTACTTGTCAGCGCGCTACCTGAGCGACGCAGTGCATACCGGCGAGCGAACCCGGCGTGAGCACGCTTGCCGCAGGCCCGGAAAATTCGATTCGTTCAGTGAGGGGAATGCCGTTTACAAGAATCGGAGTGCCGGAAATCTCAAGCGGGTAGGCGAGGCGTAATGGATCGGCCGATTGCTCGACGCGGCCGCGATCAACCAGGTGGAATAACGCCCAAGGGCCTGAGAATTGGAGCGGAAGTTCGTTTTGGCCATAGCTCGCAATTAGCTCCGCGCTTTGCGCCGATTGCGCCGTCCAAGTGAACTGCCGGGAAACATCGCTGCCGGAAAGCCGTTGCGTGCCGAGTGCAAGCGTGACGCTCTGAATGCCTGGCGAACGTAAGATGCGCGTGGTGAACGTAAGCACTGGAGTGCTTCCTCCGTTGCTGAACATGGCATTTGACAGGCGGGCAACACGGTTAAAGAACTGAACAAACGCCGGTGTGGGCTTAAGGCCGGCATTGGGAGTTACGATCCATTGGCTGCCCTGCTGCACAAGCAGCGATTTCAGGTTGGCTTCGTAGAACTGCCAAAGTAAGCCGGTAGCCGGTTTCAGGGCTTCTGTCACCTCGACGGGCGTAGCTTCCACCATGGCGTTCCGGTCAAATGGAAATTTTGTGAGTAGTGGTTCAAAGCTGCTGCAAAACGCTCGGCCTGCCGAGTTGACCTGCGCGGGCGCAGCCCTTCGTAGCATCTCCTCGACATCTGTGATGGGCTCTTGTAGCAGCTTGATCAGGGTCTGCTCGACGTGGCCGACACGGTCGATATCGAAAGCCTGCGCCGTTTGGCTGACAGCCGCGTGAGCAGTAACGGCGGCGGCAATGACAGGCTGGGTCAGCGTCGGATTATTCGCAGCCGATGGATCCTGCGCGAACTGGGCTAACGCGCCCTGTAAGTTAGTAAGTCCACTCATATACGCGGCATTGGCAGGAGCAATCAGCCGATCTGTCAAATTGCCTGGTTCTACGGCTTGCACAGGTTGAAAGCGATGCGCGATTTCCTGGCTTGCGCTTGCTGTGTTGCGGGAAGCGACAGCCAACAATGCAAGCAGGGCGGAGTTCGGCGCGGAGAGGCTTTGCAGCTTCTCACGTGCGTCGCTAAGGCTTCGATAGCGTATGACAAAGGCGGAATGAAGATAGGTTTGCCATTGTGCGATGAAGTCAGAGGCATATTGTTCGTTGAGCTTTTGCGAAAGCGATCCGGCACTTGCGGTCAGCGGAGCTTGCTCTCCAAGGACCCACGACTCGCCTGTAAAGTAGCGCTCGGGATGCGCGATGGCGTTTTGCATGAAGACGAAGCCGGGCCGTGAAAAGGCCCCCGGGATAACATGCGTTTCCAGCACGGTGGTGGCGGAGCCGGGAAATAGCCGATTGAAGTCGATGTCGGGGTGAGTACGGTTCGCGGCCGCAAGCATGCCCTGGTACATACGTTTGAAATCGCCGAAGCTGTTGAGATACTGGCGTGCGCGCGCCACAACCGATCCTGATGGCGCGATGTCATACAGCCGGGTTACGCGGAGTTCAGCGGCATAAAAACGGAACTGCTTCGATGCAAGTTCCTCCTGCATGTTTGTAGAGGGATGCTGGCCATTAAGCCAGAAGCGGAGCAGCACTGGCGCAAGAAAATCGGCGGTGCTGTGTTCAGGATTTGAAGTCGAGATCAAATAAGCGCGCAGTGGATTATAGGCGGCCAGGTAGTCGGCATTGGACGGCGCCGAAGCAGGCAACGCATCGAGTGTTCGAACGAGATGATCTTGTGTGGTGGTAAGCAGCAGGGAACGAAACCGTGCAAAGTAAAGCTTGCGCGTTGGGGAGAGAAGCCTGGAACCATGGTACAAGCCCCACCGATACATCAGCGGAGCGCCGTCATGCTGATAATCCTCAAGCTGCAACAACACCGTACGCAAACGGTCGAGGGCCGAGAGTTGCGTCACGCTGGCCAGCGTTTTTGGAACTTCCGCCATGGAAGGTAGCGCCGTTTCCGCGGACCTGATGCTGCGCTCGAGCGAGAGATTATTTCGGTCTGAAATTGTTAGGCAAACCAGCCAGGCCACAAGCGCAAAGGACAACGTAGCCAGACCTGCGCGACGCAATAAGGACACCCGCGAGCTCGAAGTAGAATTTTCTTTTCTACCTTCGCCGGAAAGCAGGATTTCGGGGAAAAGGCGGGGCAGGAAGCACCATTGCGCTACTCTACGCGTGACCAACGGCGATGTATCCGGCGCCTTGACACGTTCCATCTCACGTGGGGAAAAAATTTGCGTAGCGTCGACGGTCACCAACGCTCTACGGGGAACTTCGGCCGGCGCGCTCAGCATCTCTTCGAGAGCGTGGGCGCGTACGCCTGTGCTGTAAAAGCCACGCAGAACGGGGTTTGACTGTAAGTGGCTGGGTCGCGTGAGCTCGATTAAATACGCGACTAAGTTACTGCGTAACTTCTGTAACTCGCGCGGGAATTGATAGATGGAGGGTACATGCTCTGAAGCCGCTTCCCGCCCCAGCAGTTCCAGACGAAACTCGCCAAGTGAAAAGAAAAGCTGGTCGAGCGCCGACGACATCACGATGGAAGCGCGCTCCGCGTACACGCCATCGTGGAAACTGCCGCGTGGAATAGAAACACCAAGCGGCTCTAGTGCTTCGTTGGCATTCAGGTTGCGAACGTATTCCACAAAGCCTGGCACGCGGTCTAATTTGGTGAGAATTACGTAAACCGGCAATTCGCGCCCCAGCTGACTGGCTATCCGGCGAAGCGCGGCGTTCGCATTCCGTCCGAGCGCCGATGCCGATTCCGCCGCACTCTCTCCAAAAAAAGACTCGCAACTGACGCACACGACAGCTGCCCGCAAGGGAAGAGTCGGACTGAGAACGGACCGAAGCAGTCGCGGACTGGTGCGGCGAACAAGCATGCTCCAAAGCGATGTATCCCTCCATAGCTCTTCGCCGGCATCAATCAGAAGAGCTTCCTGTGCATACCAGATATTTGCGAAATGAGTGGGCTGCACGGCTTCGTCCTGGTAGACATTCCCTGCCAAGAGTTCAGGGTCGAGTCCTGACTTAAGGACCATAGTCGTCTTGGCTGTGTTCGGGCCTCCGAGCACGTAAAGTGCGGGAAGTGCTTGGAAGGAGCGTAAACTTCCGATCTTGGCGGAGCCGAGGCGTTGTTGCGCCAGACGCAGCAACGATGCAAGCTCGGAAGCGCTGCCGGCGTGCGTAGGCATATTTTCTTTTCGACCGCCATTCGACAATCGGTAAACAGCGATCGCCGCGACGACACCCGCGAGGAGAATACATGCCCTGAAGGCGATGAGCGCACCGTCTTGTAAACGTAGCGCGGGGCCGCCCAGCCAGCTCACCAGTATTGCTACGAACAAGAATAGAGAAGGAAGGACGTACGAAAACATACGAGATTCTAGGAAACGGAAGCAGCGCTGCTGTCTGCTGCGCTGGGCAACGAAGAATTCTCCAGTCCCGGCACCAGTTGCGTAACGGAACGGCTTTGAAGGCCAGAGAGGCCAGAATTCAAAGAAATGCTATATGCCAGGAACAGAATCAGCAGGAGGGAAGTAAGCGCAGTGGCGGTCCACAACAAGCACTTGCTCCAAAAGTCCAGGCCTCGCTTAAATTCCGGGCGCGCTTCGGTGGCATCGATCGCCAGAAGAGCGCTGCTGCCGCGAATTCGCTCGATGCGTGCTCGCGCTTGCTGCAGCATAGCGTGCATCTCGCCGCTGTCGACCAGTGCATAGCGTCCACGATAGCCAAGCAGAAGACACAAGCAATGCAGCTCCAACACGTCCGCAAGCTGCGGGGAATCGGGCTGCGAAAGATAGCCGCGCAAATTGTAAAAAAAAGTCTCTCCCGCCAGATGTCCGCCGAAGAGCTCCTCCTGGAGCGGCCTTCGGGCCCAGCTGGCGAAAGCAGCATCCTGTAGATTGAGGACGCTCTCATCCAGTAATGCCACTACGGCAAACACGGACGCCTGCACCGTCTCGTTGCTGTATCCCAGAGCAAGCGCGCGCCGCATCACCGGGCCAAGCGACTCCCGGAATTGCGCACGGAATGTCTCCGCATTGTGAACGACCTGCAAGCGGGCCCGCACGCGAACAACGGCGGTAAGCACCTCTTGAAAAACCGACGCCAAACTAGCAGTACGCGTGCGGCTCATGCTATCTGCTCCAGAATGACGGTCAGCGTGAAATGGGCGCCGGCAATTTCGCCGGGTATGTAAACACCGACCTTTCGTGTCTGCAGGATGTGGTTCCAGCAAGGCCCTGTCGTATCGATCGCAAAATACTGCATGTCCACTTCAGCGCGTAAAGCCGAGGGCGGCACAGGCAGATATGTCAGTGTCATTCCCGGTAGCGCCCGTTTCACCAGTTCCGGGACAAACCGTGCGGAACAAATCTTGACGAGTCGCGGCACAAGGTGCAATTGCTCGGATCCGCCGATGGACGAGCGTACGCCGAGCACCCAGCGCGATCTGTACAAGCAGCGCTCGTCCCTCACTGGCGCCGCGTGTATGAAAGGTTCTGCCGGGCTGAATTGAAGAGTGACGGTGTTTGAGGGGACTACAATTTCCAATTGTTGCTGAATGTGCTTTGCGAGAGCAAGAAATGCCGGTCCTGGAGCGCCGTGATCGTAGGACGGGAGAGTGCGCGGGTCGGAGTCCAAAGAGAAGGTGCAGAGGGCCCCGCCCAGACGAGACAACTCCAGAAAGCAGTCCGATGGACGGGAGTGTGTCGCTTCGACCAGTTGCCGTAAGGGCGGGAGCGCGCTGTGCAGTGCGTGCAGGAACCAGTAATTTGCTATATCCATGGGCAAACTACCTGCCTCGAATTGCTTGCCGGTTTGAATCGGGCGTGAAATCGCCGCGCATTTCTCGGCAATTACTTCGAGCAACCGCCTCAGCATATGAGTGAGCGATTCGCTTGCGCCGACGCGAAGCAAAGGCGGAATAAACTCGCCGTCATACCGAAAGTGGCCGCTAGCCTCGCGAACCAGACGCGCGATGGGCAACGCCAGACAATCTGGCGTTAGCTCGCGCTCGGCAACAATCGTGATGTTTTTGCGCTTGAATTCCACATCGTACTCATCCAGGCCGTTTGTTTCGTCGCGCAACGTGCGGAGTATGGCAGAGTAGCGAGGATGGTTGGCGTTGTCGTCGGGCGAATTCCTGTTGCGCACGGGTACGGCAAGATGCAGCCGAATTTCCGAATCGGTAGGTTCGCAGAGCGAAGAGACGGCGCGTATAGCTGGCCTTGCGTCGGAAGACGGCATATCGAACATAAGGCCATCGGGAAATATTCCCGAGGCGTGCAGGAGCGATACCGAACCATTCGCCACAGCTTTGGCGTCCATTTCCAGGTGAATGAGGCCCCAGGGATAACTGGATAGGTTTTGAGCGAGAAAGGCCGCGGTGTCCTCAAAATACCGGCTTTGTGCCTGGAAATGGTGTGGCGCAAGATACATCCCTTCCGACCACACTACGCCTGACAAAAACTTCATTGATGCGTTTCCTTTACCTGGCTGGTCCGCGAACAAATAACAAAGAACGTATCGTTCGAAACATTCAGAACTCGGAATCAGGTCGTAATTACTTTGTTAAGAGATAAACGCAGCCCAGCGCGTTTTATTCCCGGATTTCTAAATTGGAAGCGGGGCCTTACGGCGCGCCGCCTCCCATCCGCTGCAGGAATAAACACGGCTCGAACGTGTTTGACTTCCTATGCAATGGGTTTTTTCCAGTCAGCGAGGAGTCGAGAACATGAGTGAAAACGAATCTGCGGCGGATGAGCCCAGGAAGCAGGCAAATCCGGAGCGAAAGGCAGCGGCCGCTCCCGGCAATTCTGACAGTTTTACCCAAGTCTTCGAATCGCTGAAGAAAGAGGAAGGCGTTCCACGCCGAAGAAACGACTCAGGAACGGATGGCGGCTTGGGGAATGGCGGCACGCCAAACGTGCCGCAAGCGGCCGGGGAAGGATTCATGCAGATATTCGAAAGCGTAAAGGGAGGAAGACAGAGTACTCCGCCGCGCGGCGAATCAGTGCGTTTTCCAGCGAGCGATTCTGGGGCCTTGCCAGCCTTGCATCCAAAAAATAGCGAGGGTGAGTTCACACGGCTGCTGCGCAAAGTTTCACGGAAGCCTAACGCGGCGAAAACGGCGAGCTCGGCGCCCGCTCCGAAACCAGGCTTGCGCGCTGATGGCCCCGGTGAATTCACGCGGATTGTCTCCCAGTCGATGCGACGCGAGGCTCGCAGTCCGGGCCAGAACAAAGTTTTGCCTGAGACGCGTGAGCCCATCGCAGCACAGCCGGACAAAGGTGGGGCTGAGCATAGCCCGAAGAACGAGCAGGCGAGCGCGGCGCCTCCTATAAATCCGCAGGGTATGCTCTACTCCGCACAGGAGGCGGTGAGGATCGCAGGAGGAGGCGGTTCACTGTCACGCTCAGCGGAGCAGGTAGCGTACACGGCCGCTTCACGAGCTTCTGCTGCGAAAAACGCGTCGGCGCCGCGGCTAGCTAGCGAGAGCCGATTCCATGAGTATGTGCCGCTTTTATTAATGGCGAATCTATTCTTGACCGTGCTCTTGCTTCTGCTGGTCTGTTTTGCCCTCTTACACCGTCCGTGATGGCGCTAACGGCTTGGGGTTTACGGCTGATCGGCCCATGCGTCCGTCCCCACAGGCAACAGAATCAGTTCCATGCGAGGGTTCGCGATCTCACCAGGCAGATACACCCCAAGATCACGTGAGCGCTTGATCAGTTCCCACGCTTCGCCCGCCTGATCGAGACTGAAGTAATGGTAATTCAGCTTGACAGGAATCTCCTGCGGTGGCGCTGCTAAATGCGTGATGGGCAGGCCAGGTAAAGCTTGACGAATCAGCATTTCCAGGTGAGTGGCGGAGCCGACCTTAATTAATGCAGGCGTACGCGCGATCAGGTCAGCGGCAGGAATCTCCGCCGCGATCGCGAGATAGAATCTGGTGTGATTCAGGTATTCATCGCGCTCAATGCTTGTCGCGTACACTGAGCCGCGAACCTGCCTAAGCGGCAACGCCAGGAACTTTCGAGGAATGACCGTAGCCAAAAGTTCCATCAACTGTTCCTCCAGCCGCAGAAAACAGGGTCCTTGCTTCGCGTGTTCGTAGTGCGGGAAGTCGAGCGGGCCTATTGCGCGCGAGAAAGTAGTGAGTGCGCCGCCGAGTGCGAGCATTTGCGCAAAAAACTTTTCAGGATGAATGTTGCGCGCTTGTAAGAAACCATTCAACGCAGGCAGGTGCGTGTTGATTGTGTAGAGAAGCCAGAAGCTTGCTACGTCGGAGGCGCTGAAATCAGCCAAGGAAAGATTGCGCTCGCGGCGGCCGTTCGACATTTCGCTGCTGCGCGAGGAGAGCACTTCTACCAGCCCACGCAGAATGCTAACCAGCCGGTCGCTTCCGTGAATATTGTTCATTGGAGCGATAAATTCCGCGTCTAGCCGGTAATGGCCGGCCTCCGCGCGCAAGACGCGAGCAAGCGGCAAGGTAATCAGGCCCTCCAGGCTTTCGCCTTCAGCAACAATTTGGAAATTCTTTTTTGTGAAGGCGACTGGCTTTTCGACGCCGGACCCGCTCTGGTCGCGCAACATCCGCACTTCAGAGTAGAAGCGCGTAGTCCGGCCTTCCCGCTTTACAGCGACATTAACGCCACCGGGCCTTTGCTGCGGAATAGCCAGATAAAACACCCGCCCGGTGACATCTTCGCCAAAGCACTCGTCGAGGACACGGGAGTCAGGGCCGACCTCTTCCGTTGTGTCGAACGGCAGCCCATCCGGAAACCAGCCTGCCGCGCGCGCGATCTCAAGCCGTCCTTCGCTGAGAGCGCCTGCTTCGATCTGAAGCGAAGAAAACCCCCAATAAGAGAACGACAGCACTTCCGCTGTCAGGCGGAGCGACTCCTCAAAGAAATGATCCTGCGCCTGAAGGTGTTGTGGGGACAGGAATGTCCCTTTGGACCAAACGACGGATTGTAAATGCCGCATGCAGTAACTCTTCTCTGAAGAATACCCGATTTTGCGCATTATGCGCTATCGAGTAATTTGTTTTTGCGCTGTCAGCCTAAAACATTGAAGAGTTTACAGGGCGCAAGATAGAGGCAAAAATATCTTTGCGGAAAATCACGGCGCGGGAATAAATGCCTCCGTGCATTGTTATGGACAGTGAAGACGGCAGAGTGAAAGAGCCGCCTACGATGTTTCAGAACACGCTAAGAAACAAGCGCTCTTTCCATAAAGGAAAAATATGGCCAGGGAAAGTACACAGCAAAAACTAAGCAGAGTGCGGCCGCCGCGCGTACAGATTACGTATGACGTGGAGATTGGGGATGCAATCGAAACAAAAGAATTGCCCTTTGTTTTGGGTATTCTGGCAGATCTCACCGGTCAACCAGCTGAACCGCTTGCACCGCTCAAGGAGCGAAAGTTCATTGAAGTAACGCCCGATAATTTCGACGCGGTGATTCAAAACCTCAAGCCGCGGCTTGCATTCGCGGCAGAAAACGAACTTAGTGAGGACCCTGATAAAGGGCAGTTGCGCGTCGACCTCACTTTCGAATCCATGAACGATTTCTCGCCGGATCAGGTAGCGCAACGAGTGGAACCGCTGCGGCAGCTACTGGAGCTTCGCACGAAGCTGGCCGATTTGCAGGGCAGCCTGCAAGGCAACGAAAAGCTGGAAGACGCTTTATACGCGGCGATAACGGACACAGACCTGCGTGAGAAATTGCGCAAAGAAATCATAGGGCCCGGAGAATAGTTATGGCAAACAAGATGACGTCCGCCGAGGTGGAAGCGGCACCGGAACAAGCAGTACAGACCGAACAAACAACACAAACACCTCTGCTTGACGAGATCGTAAATGAGGGACGTTTCGGACGGTATGCCTCGACCGCCGAGCACGGGCGGGATTTAGTGAAAGAGTTCTTGGCCCAGGTGCTCGACGGTCATATTACAATGACGCGCGATGCGGAGCACTCGATACAGCTGCGCATCGCTCAAATCGACAAGTTAATTTCAAGTCAGTTGAACAAGATTCTTCATCATCCTTCGTTTCAGGGGATGGAGGGCACATGGAGAGGAATTCATTATCTTCTAAACCAGAGTGAAACCAGCAGCATGCTCAAACTGAAGCTGCTGAATGTGTCGAAGCGGGAGCTACTGCGGGACTTGCAGCGGGTGCCTGAATTTGACCAGAGCTCACTGTTCAAGAAGGTTTACGAAGAAGAGTACGGCGTGTTCGGCGGCTCGCCATTCGCGGCGATGATCGGCGATTATGAGTTCGGGCGTGGACCGGAACATATGGAACTACTTCGACTAGTCGCGCAAGTGTCGGCCTCGGCGCACGCGCCCTTTCTATCCGCGGCGTCCCCGGAGCTGTTAAATCTCGAGCACTTTACTCAACTTGGTCTGCCGCGGGACATTTCAAAAGTCTTCGATACCACGGAGTCGGCGAAATGGAAGAGCTTCCGTCTATCAGAGGACTCTCGCTATGTCGCATTGACGCTGCCACGCGTTCTGGCGCGTTTGCCTTATGGGAAAGCGACGAACCAAGTGGACGAATTCGATTTCGAAGAGAATGTGGACGGCTCCGATCATTCGAAGTACCTCTGGAGCAATGCAGCGTATGCGTTGGGGGCTCGTCTGACGAATGCTTTTGCGCGGTATGGATGGTGCGCCGCAATCCGCGGCGTGGAAGGCGGCGGATTGGTAGAGGATTTAGCAACCCATAACTTCGCAACCGACGATGGCGACGTGGCGCTGAAGTGTCCCACGGAGGTGCAGATTACCGATCGGCGAGAGAAAGAGCTGGCCGATCAGGGTCTGGTGCCGTTGGTCCACTGCAAGGGCACCGACTATGCGGCGTTCTTCAGCGTGCAGTCGGCGAATAAGCCAAAGCTGTACGACAGGGATTCGGCTAATGCCAATGCAAGGCTTTCGGCGCAACTACCGTACATCCTGGCGATGTCGCGTTTCGCGCATTACTTGAAGGCCATGATGCGCGACAAAATCGGGAGTTTCACGGCGCGAGAAGAGTGCGAGAAATTCCTGAATCGTTGGATCAACAACTACGTTTTGGACAACGATAACGCCACGCAGTCCGCGAAAGCAGCGCTTCCGTTGCGGGAAGCGCGCATCGAGGTCTTCGACGTCCCTGGAAAGCCCGGAGCGTACCGGGCAGTGGCTTTCCTGAGACCGCATTTCCAGTTGGATGAGCTTACAATCTCGCTGCGTCTGGTGGCGGAGCTGCCAGATTCAGTGCGCAATTAAGTCAGACATCCTGTCCGCATCAAAGACTGAAGACGGAAGAAAACAGAAATAAAGGAGATCATCAATGGCAACAGCAAACGGTTCAGCGGAAAAAACAGTAGGGTATCTCAAGATAGCCGGAATCAACGGTGAATGTACCGACGACGGGTTCAATAATTGGGTTAAGGTAATCGGCTGGCAATGGGGCGGGGTAAGTGGAAGCACGGTAGGACAAACTTCCGGCTCCAGCGGTGCGGGTAAAGTGCAGCACGGGCCGATATCGGTAAGAGTGTATCTTGATTCAGCTGGCGCTGAGTTCTGGGACATGATGAACAAAGGCGATCATAAGGATAGCTTGTCAATGGTAATCATGAGGCTCGGGCAGAACAAAAAGGCCTTGTCCATCGACGCGCAGGAAGTCTACTGCTCTTCTTACGGGCTCACCCACACGTCTACGGACCATCTGCCCGAACTGGACCTGAATTTCACTTGGGGCGTGGCTAAGGTCGAGTATTTCAAGCAGGACAAGCTAGGTAATACTGTAAGCACTGGCACCAAGACTTTCGACGCCACCACGAACAAAGCCTCTTAGTTTGACGCGCTTGCGCCTTAGTGGGGCGCGCGTTATTCCCTTTTGATTTTGCAAGAGGGAATGTGCGTGCAATCCTCTGGGCGCAAACTTTTTTATTACGCATGCGCACGGCTTGCGGTAAAGCAAGTCGTGTTGACCAGATCAGATTGGAGAGATGAGATGAAGGCTTTACTATGGAGCGGCATACTAGCAGGGTTTTGTGGGATTGTAGGCGCCTCCGGAGTTGAGGGGCAGATGCCCGGTCCTGTCGCAGCACAGGGATGCACTGCTAGCGAGGGTAGCGTTGCTGTCTCCGGCAAGCAGATCTTGCGCGATGGAAAATTATGGATACCGCACGGTTTTTATCAGATCGCGTTTGAAGTGCCGCCCGGCGAACTGCCGAAGCAAAAGCGATTCTGGACGATCGCAGCGAACAATTACACACCGGATGAATATAGCCAAATGCGGCAGTTCGGGGCTGACTCGGTGCGAATCCAAGTGGCCCAGGACGGGATGGATCCGCAGGGTCAATACTTCACGCCCGAATTTCGCGACCGGGCAATTGGGGCAATCTGTGCGGCGAGAGGGGCTGGCCTGACGGTGATAGTGAGCGTGCAGGATGAGCCGCAGACCGGGGCGCGCGATGTAGCGACCGATCTACCCAGCTATGCAACACAGCGCGTCTGGAGAGAGCTGGCGCCTGTCTTTGGTCAGGATCGTGGGGTTCTTTTCGAACTGTTTAATGAACCGCACATCGGCAGGCAGGCAGACGTTCCAGTCTCTACGGCGGATTGGCAGGCCTGGGCGAGCGCTATGAACGACACGATCCATCTGGTGCGCACGCTGGGAGCGAGCAATGTCCTGGTTGCCGATGGTTTGGAATACGCCGAAGAATTGGCGGGAGCACCGCAGCTCGACGATCCTCTTCACCAAGTTATCTACGCCGCCCATCCGTATGCGCACAACGAAGCCGATCAAACGGAAGCCGTGTGGAAAAACAAATTCGGCGATTTCTCGCAGACATCGCCGGTCATGATTTCGGAGTGGGGCATCGGGTATTTTTGTAATTCCAATACCGCGACAGCGGCGAGGAAGCTCTTGCAGTACCTGCAGGATCGCGGGATAGGGCTTGAGATCGGTTCGTGGGACTGGGCGAGCTCGGGCTTCGGCAGTGCGATCTACGATTTCCCGAACGACCAGGTATCGAGCTTCGTGTTGTCGGCTGGCGAGCAATCGTGCCATCCGGTGCCTGGCCAGGCGATCCCCTATATCCCCTCCGGTTACGGACCCGGCAAGTTGGTGGAGAGTTGGTATCAGACCGGCACAGCGCCTGCCGAGATCCAATAAGTCAACCTTACGGAGAAACCCATGCGCTTCTATTCTTTTATCGCTGCAATTACCATGCTTTCGGCCAGCATGACGGCTCGTGCCGACAGTTTCAACATCACCGGCCCGGGCATGGAGGACACTTTCAATCTAACGGCGACGCCAATAGTATCGGCTTCGGGTTCATATGGCTTTCGCATCGACCAAGTTCCCGTCGACCACAACGGGGTTGATGTATCAAAGCAGATCACTTTTTTCAGTAACAATTTGGGAGGTGGCCTGCTGATTTCAGGCGGCGGGACAACAGATGTCAACGCGTTTGGCACGCTGCTCTACAGCGGGGCGAACGATTCACCAACGTTCAGGCTTGGTACATTTTCGCTTAGCGGTTTCTGCACTTATACCGTCACAATTGGAAATGCTGCTGTTCCTGAGCCTGGCTCCTTTCTATCGCTTGCCATTGGATTGCTTGTTGTTGGAGGGCTCAGCAAACGTCGCCTGAACGGGCGCCGAGCTTTGCTGGCTAAAGACGGGGAACCGGATACGCTTCCCGGTTAATTTGTTGGTTTGAAATTGCGGGCAATCCTGTGCCCGCGATGAGTACGAATAATTTTCAGGACGTTTCACAGCCTAGGAAAGTGCGGTCGATATCGGCCGCACTTTTTGGGCACTAAGGACTCAATCCTATGAACCGGTTTGTCACGCGACACTCGAGGCGTGATCAATAAAAACGCATTTGACTGATTTTTTTCTGTAGATACCGTTCCAGAAGTGCGGCAGCATGCACGTCCGGGGGTGGGGTGGTGGCGTTGGTTATGCGTCCCATAAAGCTGCTTAAATGCTGCGCGGACTCTTCGTCCAAGGGCAGAACCAGAGACCCCGGCTGGTCAGCCAATGGAGTGTTGCTGTCCAGAGGGATGCTGTGTCTGTCTTTGGGCACGGCGCGAGCGCCGCCCTTGGGGTAGTTCGCATCCCTGTATGCATTCAGGGATCCCTTGCGTGAGAACACAACCACGTTACGCAGGCCGGCTTCGCCTTGAACAAGCGCTGTAGTTTCGCTCGATGATCCGCTTAAGGTATAGAAGTTGTCACTATCCGGGCGGCGTCTGCCATCGTCGGTGGGGAGACCTATGCCTAAGCCTCTTCCCGGATGGATGCCCTGTTCTGCTATAGGCCTCGCGTACTCATCGTTTGTGAGGTGCACGTGGATATCCATATAGGTGTGCAAGGCATCGATGTCTTCATCATTGATGCCAATGCTTCTCATCTCAGACTTTTTTTGCGGCCAGACTCCGTATTTATCCACACCCTCTACTTCGGGCGGCGAGGTGCTGGCTGCAAAGGCAGACCTTTGAAAACCGCCGCTCCCGGAGGGGCCGATTTCCATAGGTTCTGTGGGGACGGAGCCCTTGGCGAGAGGTTGTTTGGGGACGGAGCCCTTCGCGAGCTCGACCCATTCCTGGGCAACGCAACTGTCCAGACCGTTCAGTGCGTCATGTTTCCTATTCACCAGCGGCTTGACTAATACAACTTTCGAAGCATCCTGGTTACGTTTCCAATCGCGGGAGGCGTTTTGAATCCGTAGTAAGGCCCGCTGACGCCCTTCACTATTCTCGCTGTTCAGTTGTCCGTAAGCTCGGACCGCGTCGGTAATATCCGGCCAACGTGAAGTAAACGTTAGTCCTCGGCGCAGTGCAAGCACTTCGCCTATGCGCGGGTCACTGTTCCATCGATCAATCGGCATACTTCTACTCCTCCTTTGTTGAGTTCTTCATGCAGGTTCAAACATGCGCAAACGAACCTGCAAAAGCAAAGATGCGACCTTGTAGGGGCAACACTAAGAGGTCAGTTTTTATTCCAGTTGCTTATTCAGAAACTTTGCACAAGAACGGGCTTTCGAACATATCTTGTCGATGGAATATTTTGGGGGCGCGCGTTGTTATTCCTCACGAACGAACTCAGAAAACATTCCTCGATTGCCCGCGGGGTTTCGGAATGGCGCAGAACTGACAAGGAAAATTACGACTAGATATGGGCCAGAATCATTTCTACAGAGAACTCAAAAACTACGCAAAGAAAGAGTACAATTTTCGGCAGAGATACTCACTCGGAAAGATAGCAGGGAATGAAGCAGCGTTCGTGTAAACTTCTTTCTGTAAATTAGCTCCGAAGCAATTCGGGAACGAGGGGCTCTTGTTTTGGCGGGCCAAGTTTGATTTCCTTTTATGAACGACCAAATTCATTCGAAGGAGCAAACGATGGCCCACCAGGCCGACAATAGCGTAATTGAGACAGTGGTTCAACTGCTTTCCGAAAACGGGCTCTCGCACATGGCCGATGCCATGCGCCTGATGCTCAACGAGGCCATGCGGATTGAGCGTTCGCAGGCGCTGGAGGCCGATCCCTACCAGCGCACCGAGAAGCGCCGCGGGTACGCCAACGGCTTTAAACCGAAGACGCTGCACACGCGGGTGGGCGAACTGGCGTTGCAGGTGCCGCAGGTTCGCGGCGAGGTGGAGTTCTACCCTTCGGCGCTGGAACGTGGCGTGCGCAGCGAGCGGGCGCTGAAATGTGCGATTGCGGAGATGTATGTGCAGGGCGTATCAACCCGCAAGGTCACGGCGGTAATGGGCGAGTTGTGTGGCCTGGAGGTGTCCAGCACGCAGGTGAGCCGGGCTACCCGACTGCTCGACGAAGAGCTGGAGCGATGGCGCAACCGGCCGCTGGGCGACGTGCCCTATGTGTTTCTGGACGCGCGCTACGAGAAGATCCGGCACGGCGGATCGGTGGTTTCCTGCGCGGTGCTGATGGCCTTTGGAGTGGATGAAAGCGGACATCGCACGGTGTTGGGGGTGAGTGTTTCGTTGAGTGAAGCGGAGGTACACTGGCGCGACTTTTTCGCCGGCTTGCAGGCGCGCGGATTGTCGGGCGTGCGGCTGCTGATCAGCGACGATCATGCCGGCTTGAAAGCGGCGCGGGAGGCCCGCTTTCCCGGCGTCGCTTGGCAACGCTGCCAGTTTCACCTGCAGCAGAATGCCGGTCACTATGTGCCGCGGCTCGAGATGCGCCGCGAGGTTGCCGCCGATCTGCGCGCCATCTTTGAGTCCGGCGACCGGCGGGAAGCCGAACGCCGCCTGCAGCAAGCCGTAACGAAATACCAGCAGCGAGCGCCGAAGCTGAGCACCTGGATGGAGGCCAATGTCGCCGACAGCTTCACTGTGTTTACTTTCCCTGAGACTCATCGACGGCGATTGCGCACTTCGAATCTCATGGAAAGGATTAGCAAAGAGTTGAAACGGCGCACGCGCGTGGCCACCCTGTTTCCGAACGAAAACTCGCTGCTTCGTCTCGTCAGTGCCGTCTTGCTGGAGATCAGTGAAGAGTGGGAGACTGAGAAAACTTACTTGAGGATGGATAACTTGAACTCGTCAGACCAAGATTAACCGAATTTACAGAAAGAATGTTGCTTTATCGAAGCAGCAGGCGGTGTGTGCGCAACAGCATGCATGCTCTGGATTGCCGCGAAAATTGGCCGTAAAGCAAACCGCCCTCGTTTGGGAGCTGATTTCTCCCGTTCTTTCTTGGATCGTCGTAACGAAGACAAGCGTAACGAAGCTATCATGTTGCGTGCGCATCAGCTGAATCAGAAGCATTACGCGAATCAGAGTGGAGACCTGACGGACGTGGAGAAGGAACTCAAACTGGAGAAGGCGCCGTCAAAAACCATCAGTGATACTGCAGCGGGTATGGACACGTTCCCGGATAAATTGGCTCACGTAATCAAACATCTTCGATATTGTCAGGCAGCCGCCTTCGATCTTCAAGTTACAAAGGACGGCACTACAGGCGGCCACATGGTGGCTGCATACAAGAGCCCCGCCGGATCGATTCACTTCTTTGACCCCAACGCTGGAGTTTACGAGATCGACTCTTCCAATGTTTCAGAGTTCATGCGCGGCTTGGAACGGGCTTTCGGCAACCGCGGATGGGAAAACGTGGAACCCTTCCATAGGCAACATTTGCAGCCTCGCCATAACTGGGCACAGATCTATAGCCGGCATCCGGACGAACCTATAGCGAACGAACCTATGCAGACCTCGACATAAAAGTCGGTTCTTATTATGCCTTCGGATGGTAGGAGGCGCTCAACTTTAGAGGGAATATTTCAGGCTGCGCGTTGTTATTTCTTAGGAACTCGATTTCGTGTTTTGTTTTTGCGGGGATACATGGGCAGGAACGCGCTATTTACGCCGGAGTTACTTGAGCCAATCAACGCCGCCGAGCCGTCGGGGAAGGATAGTCGCTACGATCCGCTGATCGATGCGATCCGTGAAGCACGTTCGGAAGACGACGGTTCACTCCCGATGGGCGACTGGGAGCGCCAAGCGAAGCGGGCCGATTACGCTTTGGTCGCTTCCTTGGCGACGGATGCTTTGCAAACCCGAAGCAAGGACTTGTGGCTCGCGGCATGGTTGGGCGAGGCGTGGCTGCGGATTGAACAATATGACGCTATCGCGCCAGCGCTTGATTTATTGCTGGCTTTACAGCAAGAGTTTTGGCTTTCGCTCTACCCAGAAATCCAAGACGACGACTTATCGATGCGGGCTGCGCCACTGCACTGGAGCCTGGATCGCTACGCTGCCTTGCTCTATGGATTTCGGGTGACCTCAGATGGCGTCTCCTACGCAGCATACAAGGCTGTTCGGTCCGGCTTCACCCCAGTGCACAACAGCGAGGAACTCACGGGGGAACGTCTGGACGGCGCGATTGCCGCCACACCCGGATCTTTTTACACCGGCATCAAAGAGCAGATCTCGCTTTCTCTCAAAGGGCTGCAGGAGCTTCAGCTGTTTTGCGAGGAGCGCTACGGCGACGAAGGGCCGTCGTTCGTGAAGTTGCGTTCGACCCTCGACGAGATGCATCATGCGATGACACAATTACTGCGCTCGAGGCCGGAGCACGACGCGCCCTCCGAGCACGTAGAAGTCGCCGACGCTCGGCAGGATCTTCCCGGAGCGCCCGAGCTAGTGTAGTGCGGCAAGCAGATTAACCAATATCAAGCGCTTTGCGGGCGCGCTTGACCTTTTCGAGGATGTCGGCGGCTTTGGCGGTCCACACGAATGGCTTGGGGTTGTCGTTGTGTTTGTCGATGTACTCGCCGATCGCCATGATCAACTCCTCGACATCGCGGAAGATTCCGCGACGGATTCGGTTCTGAGTGATGTCTCGAAAGAACCGCTCCACCATGTTGAGCCACGAGCTGCTGGTCGGCGTGAAGTAGCTGTGGAATCTGGGGTGACGAGCCAACCACCGTTGCACCTTGGGATGCTTGTGCGTAGCGTAGTTGTCCGCGATTAGGTGGATCTGCTGGCCGCCGGGTGTGACTTCGTCAATCACGCGGAGAAACTTCAACCATTCCTGGTGGCGGTGCCGGTCGTCGCACATGCTAATGACAGTTCCATCGAGGGCGTTCATGGCTGCAAACAGGGTTGCGGTCCCGTTTCGCTTGTAATCGTGGGTCATCGTTCCGCAGCGACCTTTCTTGATCGGCAATCCGGGTTGTGTTCGGTCGAGCGCTTGGATCTGGCTCTTTTCGTCGGCACAAAGTACGATGGCATGCTCGGGCGGGTTGAGGTAGAGGCCGACGATGGTTTCCAGCTTTGCAGCAAATTCCGGATCGTTGCTGACTTTGAAAGTGCGGGATAAGTGCGGTTTCAGGCCATGCTTGTGCCAGATGCGGCGTACGCTCTTTTCGCTTACGCCTGCCGTCACGGCCATGGTCCGTGTGCTCCACTGGGTGGCGTTGGCAGGCTTTTGCTGGGTGGTCTTGCGAACCACTTCTTGCACCTTGGCGGGCGTGATGGTTGGCCTGCGTCCGGGGCGAGGCGCATCCTTCTCCAAACCGGCTAAACCAAGTTTTAGGAAACGCTTTCTCCAGCGTGCCGCTTTCTGGTTGCTGATACCGACTTCAGCGGCGATTTCCAAATCCTGCTTGCCGGCCGCCGCTAATAGGACAACGCGTGCGCGCTCGACTTGCCGAGCAGGTAGCGAGCGGCCCCGCGCCCACTGATGCAAGGTACGCTTCTGGTCTTCAGTGAGCACTACGGGGGGTGCGACACGCATGCGATCGTCTCCTGATTATAGAGACGCCATGGCTTCTTTACTGGTTACTATTTAAGCCGCACCACACTAGAGTCACTTGCCGCGTCCGTCGCCGATTCACCCGTTGCAGCCGTTTCGGCGTCCGCGCTCCCCGCGGGCATTCAGGATTCCGGTGTCCCGACGTCCTGGGATGATGCAATGAGCCGAGTAGAGATTTGCGCTTCATACCTGCTGGAGCAGCAGCCTGAGAGTCCGGCCTGCTACCTGCTTGCGCTAGCTTTGCAGCATGGACGAGGTGCGTCGAATTCCGGGGGTGTCCCATCGACTGAAACACGCATTGCTTTGAAGCAAGCAAGAGAAGCCGGGAATTGGGGAGATGTACTCGCGCAATCGCTGCGGGCCATGCTCGACGGCGGCGCTACTCGCTGGCTGGACGTGCACTATCACGTATGGCAAGCGGCGGAAAATCTAGGGGCAGGTCGACTGCAAGCGTTGGTAATGGGAGCAGTCGAAGCCCGGCTTGCGGACATTTCTACTTGGCCGCAAGAGTCGTTCGATGACGACACTCCTGTTGCGAGCGTGGACACGCAGCGCTGGGTTCAGCGCCACCTAAATTCGCGAAGAGCGACGTCGATCACTGAAGCGGAATCTGCTCCCGCAGAGGCGGCAACAACGACTGAATCGGACGCCATCGTTGCCCGTGCGCGGGAGGCGGCGGCGCGCGGCGAAACGGAGCAGGCAGTGGGCTTGCTTATGGAATCTGCGACTGCGGCGCAAAGCGGGCGGGACAGATTCTTGCTCCGCATGGAAGTGTGTCGCGTGTGCATGCAGGCTGGCCAGAAACACATTGCGGCTCATATGCTGCGGCAAATGCTTGCCGAAGCGGACGACCTGCGCCTTGAACATTGGGAAGGACGGGCGCTCCCGGGCGCTTTGCTCGGCATGCTACTTCACGCGACTGCCGGGCACGCGCTCCTGGCCCTCTTGAGCGAGGAAGGCCTTGCGCGCATGCTGGCGGAGATAAGCGGAGAACTGCGAAAAATTCCGTTTGCCTCCATCGTAGAAGACTTTGAGAAGGTCACCGAAGATTCTGTGGAAGCGAAAGCAGCAAAGGCGACCATAGACACTGAGCAGCCGAAGAGCGACGCCGTGCCGGCGCATACACCGTTTCTGGATCGCTATACAGTCGACCTGACTCGCGAAGCACGCGAGGGACGCACAGAAGTGGTCGTCGGGCGTGATGTTGAAATTCGGCAAATGATTGATGTGCTGCTACGCCGCCGGCAGAACAATCCTATTCTGACCGGGGAAGCGGGCGTCGGTAAGACTGCCGTTGTCGAAGGCTTGGCACGAAAAATAGCCGATGGTGATGTCCCCCCGGTGCTAGCGAATGTGCGGCTATTGAGCCTTGATCTTTCGCTGCTGCAGGCCGGAGCCAGTGTGAAAGGCGAGTTCGAGAATCGGCTGAAAGGATTGGTACAGGAGGTGAAAGCATCGCCGCAGCCGGTGATCCTGTTCATCGACGAGGCGCACGCGCTGGTGGGGGCCGGTGGATCGGCGGGTCAGGGCGACGCGGCCAACATCTTGAAACCCGCGCTCGCCCGCGGCGAACTTCGAACCATCGCCGCAACAACTTGGGCGGAGTACAAACGCTTTTTCGAAAAGGATGCGGCGCTGGCCCGCCGCTTTCAAGTGATCAAGGTTGACGAGCCTTCCGAAGAATTGTGTGAGGCCATGCTGCACGCTATTCTTCCATCGCTCGAGACTCATCACGGCGCTCGCATCCTGGACGAAGCGATAAAAGCCGCCGTGTATTTGTCGCATCGATATCTGCCTGGCAGACAGCTTCCCGACAAGGCCGTCGCTGTCCTGGATACGGCCTGCGCGCGCGTCGCGCTGAGCCGCAGCGCCTTGCCTACTCCCATCGAGTCGCTCATGCGGACGATCAACATGGCCGAGACGCAAAAACGCATTCTCTCGCGTGAACAAGCCACCGGCGCGCAGCACGCCGTCCGCATCGAAGAGTGCGACGAGCGCATTCGATCCGCGGGTACCGAACTCGAACGGCTTCGTCTCCGTTGGAATGAGGAGATCGAGCTCTCAGAGCAGATGGAGCAACTGCACCTTGCGCTCGATCCAGACAGCGCGTGCGATGCCGGTACGCGATCGGCTGCATTAAACTGCTTAGCGGCGGCGCGTACGGAACTACGAGCGCTGCAGGGTCAAACGCCACTGATTCATCTTGCAGTCGACGCTCAACTAATCGCCACGGTGATGGCGGAGTGGACCGGTATTCCTCTCGGCAAGATGCTCGACGACGAAGTCGTGAAATTGCTACGCCTGGAATCCGCCTTAAAGAAAAGGATTGTCGGGCAGGATCACGCACTCTCAGCTATCGCGCAACGAATCTGGACTTCGCGCGCTAACCTCGACGACCCAGGCAAGCCAACCGGCGTCTTCCTCTTGGCGGGGCCGAGCGGTGTCGGTAAAACGGAGACCGCTCTTGCTCTAGCCGACCTTCTTTATGGTGGCGAGCACAACATGATCTCCATCAATATGTCGGAGTTCCAGGAGTCGCACTCGGTCTCAACCCTGAAAGGCGCACCCCCGGGCTATGTCGGCTATGGAGAAGGCGGCGTTCTTACCGAAGCCGTGCGGCGGCAGCCCTACTCCGTCGTGCTGCTGGACGAACTCGAAAAGGCACACCCCGATGTGTTGGAACTTTTCTTTCAGGTTTTTGACAAAGGCTACATCGAAGATGGCGAGGGACGCTGGATCGACTTCCGCAACACACTCATTCTGCTCACTACCAAGCGACGTCATTACCAAGCTGTCTGCAGATCCGGAAAACTCCCCGTTGCCGGATGCGCTTGGAAAGGCCATCCGTCCATACCTGAACCGATTATTTAAGCCAGCTTTTCTGGGACGTACTCTCGTGGTGCCTTACTATCCGCTGAGCGACGAGATGCTAACTGAAATCGTCCGCTTGAAGCTCGATAGAGTCGAGAAACGTCTGATGCAAAATCATCGAATTCAGTTTAGCTACGACGAAGAGTTGGTGAACTTGGTCCAGGAACGCTGCACAGAGGTAGAGAGCGGCGCGCGCAATATCGACCATCTGCTGGGAAACACGCTCCTGCCAGAAATCTCGCGCAATATTCTCGCTTCCATGGCGGCAGGCGAGACCTTGACCTCCGTATCGGTCGGCGTATCGGCGGAGGGTGAATTTACCTATCGTTGGCAGCGCTTGAGCGAAGCTCAGGAACCGGCGCTATCGTATGCGGGGTAGCGTCGGCGCGAAACAGAATGCCGGATTATAAACAAAAAAATCGAACTCTGTCGTTTACCAGCCCGTTAGGGGCGGATAAGCTGCTCGCGCTGGAATTTCGCGGCGTCGAAGCGACCTCTGAACTATTCACGTACGAGGCCACCCTGCTAGCAGACCCGGAGCTGGTCGTGCAACCATCCGCGCTGGTAGGCAAGCGCGTCACCATGACTATGGAAGTCGGACCTGGTAAGGGCAAGCAGCGCTATTTCAACGGCGTGGTCGCAAGCTTGGAAACTGCTGGCGGCGATGCACTCTTCAACAAATATCGCGTGCGAATGGTGCCGGCGATGTGGATGCTCTCGCTTCACAAACAAACCCGTGTTTTCCAGGACAAAACGGTCCTGGACATTGTCCGGAAAGTCTTGGAGCCCTACAGCATTGTGCCGACCGTAGATCTGAAAGGATCGTACGCGACGCTTGAGTACTGCACCCAATATCACGAAACGGATCTGGAGTTTGTAGAACGTCTTCTCGAAACTCAAGGCATCTTCTTCTACTTCACCCATAGCGAGTTGGACCACACACTCGTGCTCTCAGATGGCAGCAATCGTTGCTCAGCGTGCCAGTTTGCCAGCGATTTCGATTTTCAGAATAACGCCGAAGGAATGCTCGACTTCTATAAACCGCTGATCTATGACTTTGCTTCAAACTCGACTTTGATTTCCGGCGAGCACACCTATTGGGACTATCGTTTCATGCAATACTCGCTTTCGCATGCTAAGCCGCAAACCACGCGATCCAAAGCGGAGATGGGTGACAATATGCATGAATTTTACGATTACTCCGATTCGGCTGCGGCGTATTTCAAAACGGAAGACGCGGACTCGAAGATTCCCGATATGCAAACACATTTGCAATCGGTAGAACGCGACGTCGCCGATTCGCGGGCCATCCAGTGCGCGGGTAGCGGCACCGCAAATACAATGCAGGCCGGCTTCACATTTACGTTGCACAAATATCCGCAAACGGAGTGCAATATCAAATACCTGGTGTCGCGCGTGGAACACAGCATTAAGCAATGGCCTCCTTACCGCGCCGCTCAGGACCTCTCTCACGGTGAACCGCCTTATCGCAATTCCTTTGAAGCGCGGCCGTTCACCCAGGTCTTCCGAAAATTTCCGAGTAGGCCCAAGCCGCGCGTAGGCGGCGTAGTAACAGGCAAGGTCGTCACTAAACCCGGTGAAGACTCGCACCTGGATAAGTTCGGGCGAGTCTGCGTGCAGTTTTGGTGGGACCGCAACAGGCCCCCGCGAACGCCGGACAAGACGCTGCTCCGTGTTGCACAACAGTGGGCGGGCAAGGGTTGGGGAACTTACTTCTGGCCGCGCGTCGACGACGAGGTGTTAATCGATTTCATCGAAGGCGATCCGGACGCCCCAATCGTCGTCGGTTCGGTATACAACGGAGTCAATCTCCCGAAATATGACCCGAAATCTAAGTACACCCGATCCGGTATTCTCACTCGCTCCTCCAAGGGCGGCCACGAAGAAAACGCGAACGAGCTACGCTTCGATGATAAAAAAGGGTCGGAGCAGATATTCATCAATGCGGAGCGCAACTTCGACCTTCACGTAGAGCACGACTGGCACACGCGTGTCGATCACCAGGAACATCGGAAGATCGCCGATAGTCAATATCACGAAGTAGGCAAAGATTCGCAGCTGTCCGTTTTGGGAGACCAGCTTGTCCAAGTGATAGGAGGACGTGAGGTCTCTGTCGGTGGCGTGCAGTTTGAAAAATCTGATGGGCGGATCACCCAGGTAACAGGGGTTCAAACCAACAATACGGGCGGTCTCCACAGCATGCAGGCAGGAGGGTTGATCAATGTTCAGGCAGGAGGTTTGGTCAATGTTCAGGCCGGCGGAGCCTTGATCCTCCAAGGCGCCGGAGTTCTCTATTTGGTGGTCAACGAAGTGGGTCTTGCCATTACTGCGGCCGGTCTAGCGATCTTAGAAGCACTTGGAGTGGGCGTGATCGGGCCGCCTCCTCCTGTGGTAATCCCACCATCCATCGTTTTAACCCCACCGTCCGAGCCGCCGCAGTGGCCCGGGGATGATTGAACATTTGAGGGCTTAGATCGAATTGGCCGCTTTGAAAAGATCGCCCAAGAATTAATTTTGGTTTCCTGAGTTTTTCATATTAGACAAAGTCCCCCGGGGCCCAATGCCTTCCGGGAATATTTTCCCGTTTGCCGTGTTTCTATTTTTGGATTGAAGAGTCAGCCACCCACCGGCTCACTCTTCAGTGACTCGGAAATTTTGCCTTCGTAATGGAAACCAGAGTTATCAATAGCCGCTACCAGGTAAAGTATCCGCCTCTCGGGCAAGGTGGAATGGGAGTGGTTTACCGTGTCTACGATACGGTGACAAATCGCTATGTGGCTCTGAAAACGGTTGAAGGAAACGTCGGCGCTGCGGCGCTGGAGCTGTTCGACCGTGAGTGGTCCATTCTCGCAAAACTGAGCCATCCCAACATCATCGATATTCTCGACGCCGGCACGTTTCGCGACGGCGGTGAGCAACGCCCTTATTTCGTGATGCCGCTGCTCGTTGGCTCTACCTTGGATAAGGTCATTAAATCTTCATCCGATGAGAGGATGCCTCTTCAACCGCTGGTGGAAGTAGTCGTTCAAGTCTGCCGTGGATTACAGGCTGCGCATGATCAGGGGTTGGTGCACCGTGATCTGAAGCCAAGTAACATCTTCGTCACCAGAGACAAGACAGTCAAGATTATTGACTTTGGCGTCGCTCATTTAGCGGATACCCGATCGATCATCGGCGTCAAGGGAACACTGCAATATATGGCGCCCGAACAGATGGAGATGAAAGCGGCCACTCCGCTCTCTGACATCTTTTCGCTCGGGGTAGTCTGCTATGAGGCGCTTTCCGGGCGCCGCCCGTTCGCCCGCAACACCGAGTCCGCGGTGGCCGAAGCAATTCGCGCCTTCGTGCCTCCCTCACTTTCCGAAATGAACCCGGAAGTGAATCAATTAGTCGGTCGTACCGTCCACAAAGCCATCGCAAAACAGCCTTGGTATCGGTTCTCCAGTGCTCGTGAGTTCTCCGAAACGCTCCAAAAAGCTTTCAAAAACGAGGCCATCGAGCGTTTCGACCGGGGACGCATCCAGCCTCGCATCGACCGCGCGCAGAAGGCGCATGAGAGCGGCGATTTCCAATTCGCCCTCGACATTTTGAATGAACTCGAATCCGAAGGCCACGTCATCTCGGGTATCAGCTTGCTTCGGGAAGAAGCCGAAGCTGCCCTGCGTAATCGCGACATTCAACTTTTACTTGAGAACGCAAAGGTTCGCCTGCAAGAAGAAGAGTTCCCGCTAGCTCTCCAGAAGCTCCAGAGTGCGCTGGAACTTGATCCTAAGAACGCGGAAGTTCTCGCCATGAAAGCCGAAATCGATAGCCGGCTTCGTGAGCGTCAGCTAGAAAACTTGTTCCGCGTCGCACAGGAATGCTTGGATCACCAGCTCTTTGCGCAAGCTCGCCGCGCAGTTGAGGAAATTCTGGAAGTTAACGCCTCTGATACGAAGGTTCGCAATCTCATGGTCCGGATCGAGCAGGCCAAACAAGACTTCGAAAGGTCCGTGGCCGAACAAGACGAGCTCTACGAGGCCGCCTGCACCGCCTACGAGCGCGGCGAATTAAAGAACGCCCAGTCTCACATGGAGCAGCTCTTTGAATCCCTGCGGCACAAAACAGCGAAGCTCGATGCCAGGCGCGATTCGCAATATCAAGACCTCCATCAACGTATTGTTTCCGAGCTGGAGGCTGTGGAGAAAGCTCTCGCGGATGGACGGCGTTGTCTCGAGCGCGGCGACTTGGACGGCGCTCTCTCCATCTGCAATCGTCAATTGGAAGACCGCCCTAACAATCCCGTTTTTCAGGCGCTCAAACTGGAAGCCGAGGACACGCTTCGCGAACGCCGCACCGCGGCCATCGCGGATTTCGTCCGCAAGGCCGAAGCGGAACCGGACCTCGACAAGAAAGAAGACATTCTTCACGAAGCGGCAACTTTATATCCGGACGAACCCTACTTTCAACAAGCCTTGTCGATGATCTCCAACCGGCGCAGCCTGATCAACTCAATGATCGAACGCGCAGGCCTCTGTGAACAGGAGTTTAAATTCACCGAGGCCATCTCGCAATGGGAAATGCTGCGCAATATCGCTCCGCAGTACGACGGCATCGAAACGGAGCTACGGCGCTTACAGGAGCGCCGTGACCAGCAGTCTCGAGAACAGGCCAAAGATCGTTGGGTCGACCGTTTCAACCGCTACTTTTTTGTAGACGACTACGCCAAAGCCAAAGACGTGATTCGTGACGGGCTTATTGAGTTTCCGGGCGATGCCGGACTTCTTGACCTGAAGAAGCGCGCGGAAGAGCATATCGCGCTCAGCACGAAATGCAAGACCTTGCTCGAGCAAGCTCAAGACCTATTTGCAGACGACGATTACGGCGGTGCTCTTGAAGCTTTGAAGGCCGTTTCCGCTTTGGCTCAAGGTAGTCGAGCGATTTGCGTCGCCTTGTTGAGTGCACTTCTCGATCAAGCGCGAGCTCTGCTGAAGGTCGATTGGAAAACTGCTCAGCCCTTCATCCAATTGGCGATGCAGGTGGACAGCGGTGATCCCGTCGCGCGAAATCTCGCTGCCGTGCTTGATGATTATAAGCGGAAGGCAGCGGTCGAACAGTACATCGCGGAGGCTGCCGCGCTGAGAGAAAACGGCTCGGCGCACGGCGCGTTGGCGAAAGTCGAACAGGCGCTCACCATCTTTCCAAACGAACTGCGCTTATCACAGCTGCATAATGCGTTACGCTCTGAATTGCAAGTGGCCGACCCGGTAGCGCGGCCGAATCGACGCGAATCGAAACCCAGAGCTAGCCGATGGCGACCCCTTGTGGGTGCTCTTGCAGCGTTCAACAAACCCAAGCCGAAATCATCGCTCCCTCCTTTGAAAACACTTGCCGCCTCCTTGGGCGCCGCGCCCACCTATAGGAGACCGCCCGCTTCGGTTGCCGTCTTAACAAATCCACTCAGTGCAAATCCGATCAGCAGCAACCTCGTCGCTACAAAGGGAAGCCAAGAACCAGCTGTCCCTCCCATTGACGCGCAGATTTCTCCTCCTCCTCAACACTTCAGAAGGCGTTCACGCATTTGGGTGACGTTGGGCCTGTGTATTTCAGGAGTTTTCCTTGCAACCGGTCTGTTTTACGAGCTCTTTCCAACCCAGCATAAAACGAATCGCTCAGTGGCAAGAACAGCAGTGAGCACGGTTCGCTTACAGGCAAATGTTGCCGCTGCCCACATTGTGATAGACGGTAAACTGGTCACCGCCTCGGCTGTTCCGCTCACCGCTGGCGTTCATCAAGCTGAAGTATCGAAGCCGGGTTTTCAAAGCGTGAGCAAAACGTTTACCGTCGCCCCCACTAATCCGGTCCAAACAATCGAATTTACACTGGCCCCACTTCCCGCCCAGCTGCGTATGGAGTCGGAACTGCCGGACGCGAAACTTCTTTTGGACTCGGGCAATGCCGCCAATCTGCAAGGTCGAGCAAGCGATTTTGAGATTCCTCTCGGCACTCACGAAATCGAGTTGCTGTCTGATAACAAGAAGGTGTTGTCCTTTTCGGTGGAGGCGACCTCTGACCATCTCGTTAGTCTTTCGAACCTGTCAAAAGCAACCCCAACCCCCAGTGTCATTGTTAGCTCCCTTGGAAATAGCGCGACGCTTTACACCAATTCTGGCTGGAAGCTGCTGCTCGCCGATAAATCTACGCAAACGATACCGCCTTCCGGGTTGCCCATCCCTGACCTTGAGAGCTTGCACAATCAAATCACCGTTACTAATGGCCTCGGCGAAGTATCGCTGGCCATTTCTTCCGAAACATCGCCGCTTCTGAGCGTCAGCATTCTTAATAAGGCGGCGGCCTCTGCCATTAAGGGGCTCGTCTCAGTAAAGGCCAACGTGCCCGACGCTTCGGTCCTTATCGATAACGTTTCTTTGAGTAACCCGATGATAAATGGTTCCAAATCCGTGGCGCTTGCGCCCGGCAATTATTCGATTCGCGTTGCCAAGACAGGATATGAAGACGTCGCGTCTCAAGAGATTCACGTTAAGGAAGGCGAAACGAGAACGTTCTCATTCGTTTTGATCCCGGTTCAAACGAAATCGCAACTGCAACTGACCGGCATACTCGCCGGCTCACAGATTTTCCTGGATGGCAATCAGGCTGGCATCGCTAAACCCGATGGCACATTTGTGGCGCAGGTACAGCCCGGCAGTCATTCGATTACTCTTCGTAAGGATGGCTTCGACAATACGCCCATTACGCGCGACTTCAAACCCAATGAGACAACAACGATCGACGCAGGTAAGCTGTTAACGGCGCTGGGCACGTTGACAGTCAAAGGCAAGCCCTCGAGCGCGGGAGTGGCTTCCATTCGAAAGGACGGACAGTCCCAAACGCAAATGATCGGCAACGACGGAACCATCTCTTTGCAGCCCGGACAGTACTATCTCTCCATGAAGGCCGACGGACATCCTGCACACCAGGTTCGAGTCACCATTGCTGCCGGAAGTAGGGCCGTCATAAATTGGGATCCCGGTTCGGGGCAGCCGGCTGCAGCTACTCCCGCGCAGCTGATGTCAAAAACGGTGGAAACTCCTGCTAACTGGCGCATTGGATCGGCAGGATGGTGGATTTACGATGGCCTCGACTTTGGCTGGCTGCGCGTTACCGCTGGGTCCATCTCCGTTGACATCCTAAAGCAGACGATGAAAATGTTGTTTGTCGCCAAGGCTAAAAAGGTCGAGTTTACCGCCGACTATCAAGACGCTGGCGATCAGATCGACTATGTTTTGGACGATCACGTATTACGGCGTCGCATTACCTCTCACGGCGTGCGTGGCGCGGAAACGCGTATTCTCCTGGAAGCCGATGCCCAGTCTGCATATCGAATTGTTTTAAAGGCAAGTGCTGAGCACGTTGTCGTTCTTGCACTGGACGGCAAGGTACTGGATGATGTGAAGCGTTCAAATCCACAGGCACCTCTTGGAAAAATCGGTTTTCGCGCAGGTATTCCGCTGGTAGCCACCGTAACGGCGCGCCAATGATTTGAAAGGCTGATCCGGTCGGCCCGGAGCAACAACAAATGATTCAACGAGGTGCGCCTGTCCGGAGCTGCGCGCAGCGCTGTGCGATATTGCGCCGCGCCAGATACAGCAGCTTAAGCGCGCACTCCTCGTTCGGGAACGACGCGCGTTTTGATCACTTTGCGTCGGGCCATATTCAGCGACTCGATGACGGCCAGCGCCTCCGCCAGAGCATCCTGATTGCCGCATACTTACTGGTCCAGCGTTGCTCGAAACTTTTGAGGGGCGCCATGCCAGCCTCCTCGCTCTGAGCGGTCGATGCTACGCAGCGCCGGCTTAACGAGGGGCGGCTGCCAGAATGACGGCGTGAAATCGAACCATCAAGAAGGCGCTGACGATCGAGCGCAAACGTTAGCGCTCAGATGTTAGCCCCAGTGTCGCGCCTGAGAATTTTATACCGGTGCCTGGGATCTACACAAAGTCATATTTGATATCGTTCACCATTTCTTAGTGTTGGTGGGGAACCTGGAAAAAGCGTCGATCCGTCATGTCTTGGTGGCAAACGAGGCAAGGTTTCAACCCTTGCTCAGAACTCGAATTCGACGTCACGAGCGCGTAAGCGAGACCGTGATTACTCCAAGTAATTGCCGTTGCGCCGTCAACGGTGAAGTAGTGAAACATCAAGTCCTGATGTTGAATTCGATGGCCGCCTGCTACCGTGGCGTATTGATCGGATGCAACAAGCAGAGTGATTTGCTCGCCGTCCTTTCTATAGGTGATCAGTGCGGCAATATGGCCCTTCATTTTTATGAGCGAGGCCCCAGCCAAACGGTAAGCCGGATCGCCTTGTTTCGAGTTGCCAGGCGCGGGCAGCTGGAATCGAAAAGGGACTCTGCCGGAGATCCAGGCTGTTACCTCTTTCGCAGAATTCGACCTGATTCCGAAGGATAGCCGGCCTTCCAAAGCTTGGTGATAACTGGTAACCGCCGTGTTGACGTAGCTGTCGGCGCGAGCCTGCTGCACCAGGCTGGGAAGAATGAGTAAACACAGAGCAATGACAGCTATTGCGGGAACCAGCACTCGCCAGCGCTTGACCAGCAAAGGCAATCTGAACAATCGCGAATTATTTGCCGTTGCCTCTCGCGAGGGAGGCATCGGCATTGCAGGCCGTTTCGTCCGATGCTGAGCCACCAACTCACGAACGCGCTCCGCACATTCCGCTGGCGCCTGATACAAAGGAGACGACTGGCGCAGTACAGCAGATAACGTCCGCTCTTCCTGTAATTCCGCCGTGCAGACCGGGCATGTTGTGAGGTGAGCTTGGAACTGCTCCAACTCCTCGCCCGCAAGCTGGTTTTGAACGTACAGCGGAATTCTGCCGTATTGTGCTTCGTGCGTACTCATCTCGGTCTCGTCAATCGGCCGTGCCGCTCAATGCGATGTTCGCGAGTCAGCATTTTGAGGATGACGGCGATTGTATCCAAAACGTACCTCAGTCGAGCGATTCGTTTTCTTTGCGCCGCAACAAAGCGGATCGGAGTTTAGTCGGGCTAATTTTTCTCGCGACACCAGTAAAACACATTACTGTCGAACTTATTCCCGCACGCCTCCACAAAATTGGGAATTTGGCCGAGAGAGACAAGAATCACGTACACACCGAACTGCTTCGCGTTTTAGTCACTTGGCTTGAGAAAGCTCCGTCCAGCCGGACTGCGGCGAGGAGGGTCCGCAGCCTGGCACGTGCCCGGGCTAGGCGTGACATCACGGTTCCGGGCGGGCAGCCCAGTATTTTCGCGATCTCTTGGTACGGAAGGTCTTCGAATTCCCGCAAGAGAATAACCTCCCGAAACTCTTGCGGCAACTGCGCAAGCGCGGCACGAACCATTTCACGCGTTATCTTCTGCTCATACGCGATGCCGGGATCCAGGCTGGACTCCGGCGAAGCTTTCGCGCTATGCTTTACACTTCCATCGCCGTCCGTCTCGAGGGATTGCTCACTCTTGGCTTTGCGCAATTGGTTGAGCCAGACGTTCCGGAGAATGGTGAAGAGCCAGCTCTTCACGGCACTGTTCTGCCAGAGCCTGTCCTTTGCGGCGATCGCGCGCAGATAGGTCTCCTGCACCAGATCGGCCGCGGTGGCGCTATCACGGCTCAGAACCATGGCGTATCCATAAAGTGCATTTAAGTGTTGTGTCAGATCTTCTGATCTTTGAGGCGGAAGGAGCGCCGACAGTTGCGATAGTTGATCGATGATGGCCGGGCATCCGGCTCTTCGTAGGCTGCAGGCCGTATTGAAGCCCCATGACACGCCGATGAAGTTGATTCCGGCTGCACTGGCGGCTCGAAAATCTCTTAGCTCATCACCGATGTAAAAGACAGCAGTGGGAGCCGCTCCGCCCTCAGAGACCAACTTCTTTAACACTTCTTCTTTGCCCGCGATGGGCGTGTTGAAGCAGGTGAATGAGAAGAGTTTATCGAACTCTTCGCCGATAACGGTGCTGACGGTTTCACGTGAGTTCGAGGTAACGACGGCGAGAGTATGCCCTTCAGAGACGAGTTCGGAGAGGACAGAGAGAACGTCAGGAAACAGCTGGATTCCGGAGACGCGTGAGCTCATTTCCAAGCGCACGAGTTCTATAAACCCGGGAACCTGGTTGCGCTGTACTCCGTGGTATTGAAGCAACTCGTAAGCGTCGAGCTCTTTCAGCTTCGCTGCCTCTTCCCGTTTGTAAGGCAGAGCGCCGACAGCTGGAGCAGCCTTGTCGAAAGCCTCAATGAAAACCTGGCTGGTGTCAGCTAGCGTTCCATCGAAATCGAAGATAACGAGATCGCCGAGTTTCTGCTGCCTAGTCTGTAGTACCTTGCTCATTCGAGCCCTGCTGTTCTCCTTTCGTGCTGGGGTCCAAGAGCGAGAATGCGCGGAATCAGGAGATCGAGCGTCCCTTGCAGCAACGGAAGACAGTTTTGTGTCCTCTCAGGTTGAGGTCTAACCCAAGTGTAATGCTGCTTGGGTGAGCTGTCAACCAGAGAAGCTACTGGTTTGCTCCAGGCGGTGCTGAAGAAGTAATTACAACCTGAGTGACAATAGAATGTTTCGATGTTCATCAAGCGGCCCTCGATAGCGGTGAACTCAGTCCACCGTTCGATACGTAGCAGTTCGAAGCACTAGCGTTGAGATGTTTTAAGCATCGGGACACCCAGAAGTCACTGCCCTTCAGGCTGTAGCCAGGTTGCTAGCTCGGCGTCCGAAGCAGCCTTCACCGGACGATCTTCTGGAACCGCTGTGCGAAGCTTCACGAAAAACGGACGGCGGTAGTGGGCGTTGGCGACGCCAGGAGATTGGAGCGGCCGGTCGGCGGGGTCGAAGCCCGCGAAACAGAGCCACCACTCCGCATTTGGCCCCTTCACAGCCGAGGCGACACCTGGGCTGATCACTTGACCGCCGGTATAGTTCGGCCACCGGGAAAGTTGCGACTGCAGGAGATACCTTACCTCGCGACGTCCGGGCTGCCCCCAGATGCCCTGCTCGTCGGGCTCCAGCACCTTTCGATAGCGCCCGCCATGCGGTGGAAGAAGCGTATCAGACCAGGCGACGCCGGCCTTGTAGTCGACCTGCTGATAGGCGCCGGTCGAGTAAATGAGCGCGTACTTGCGACCGATTCTAATTATGCAGGGGGCCTCGACCAGCTTGGCTTGGGTGTGGTCGTACCATTCCGATTCGAGCGCGCCATAGCGATCGCCTGGCGTCAGCAGAGTAGTCGGTGCGACCGGCTCCACTTGTGTCGGCGACAGCATGGGCTGAATCACAATCCCGTTGCGGAGCGCTGGCTTAGGCACAAAGTTCTTGACGTAAAGAAGATAAAGGTGCCCTCCATCCTCAAAGTATTTGCCGTCATAGTTTCCGTCCACGCGAGTCGAGAACGAGCCCGAGAGCACCGTATCCGCCGACCAGGCCAAGGGCGTTGTATCGGGCGTGGCAGCGCCGGATGGGTGCGCGTGCACGAGGACGGTCCAATGTTCGTGCTGCGCCACGCCGTGCGCGCAATGATCAGGCTGTGCAGCGCTGCATACCCCGATGGCCAGAACCGCGTGCCATTCGCCCGCATCGTCCTCGAAGACGTTGAGGTTCTGGAAATTAGTGATGGTCGCGCCGGCAGCAGCGATCTCGCCGCGAAGAGAGCCGGCGTCGATAGTCACCGGCGTCCACGAGAAGCAACTTGGCGCCAACGGATACTCGCAGCTCATGATCGCCTTCGTGGTGCCGGAAAAAATCTGCGTTCGGTCTCCGCGCGACGACGCGAGGCGCACCGGGTAAGGGTCTGCCTTTGGCAACTGAAATTGGTCCAGTTCGGCATTTTATTTTGGCCCACCCTAAGTTAATGGTTTCCGGAGCTAATCTTCATGTTCCGGGTAAATGAGAAAGCAATCGTCGTCAGGCGGTGGGAATGTGTGAATCCCGCTGGTTTTGCGGGATTTACAAGGGCGGTGGGAAGGGTGGAAAGCCTGGGTTTGGCTTTCCATGGTTTCCACGGACCGTCATTTCCACGGCTTACTTCTCGTTTGTTTTCGCCCCTTTCTTTTGCCGTTCGAGCGTACGCCGGAAGCGATATGATTCGGTGCCGGTTTCTAAGATGTGCGCCCGGTCGGTGATTCGATCCAGTAAGGCTTTACAAAGGCGAGCGTTAGGAATGACTTGCGTCCATTCGGAAAACGGCAGGTTTGTGGTGACGATGACGCCGGTTCTTTCTGCGCGTTCTGCGATGACTTGAAACAGAAACTCCGCACCTACTTCGGCCAACGGGACGTAACCTACTTCATCGATCGCGATCAGATCGTAGCGGCTCCAGCGGGCCATCACGCGGCGAAGCTGCAGTTGGTGTTTTGCCTCCACCAGTTCATTGACCAATGCGGCGGCGGTGGTGAAGCGAACCCGCCGCTTCTGGCGGCAAGCGGCCACACACAGCCCGGTTAAAAGATGGGTTTTGCCCGTGCCACAATCACCGATTAACAAGACCGGTTCGGCTCGATCAATATAGCCGCCCTCAGCCAAGTCGCGCAGCTTGGCGGCATCCACTTGCGGAGACTGGGCAAAGTTGAACTCCTCTAGTGTCTTGACTCGGGGTAATCGGGCTTCCTTGATCCGCCGGCCAATCGTGTTCTTCTCGCGTTCTTCAATCTCTACTGTGAGCAAGGCGTCCAGGTATCCAAGGTGCGTCTTCTTCTCTCGGATTGCTTGCTCCGCTAGCGTACTGAACTGAGAAGCCATGGTGGGCATCCGCAACACTTTGCAATGCTGAGTGATCGTGGCGTCTTGCAGTTGTGTCATCTGGCTGTTCATCTCGTGCCACCCATCGACAGCAGCTGATCGTATTCGTTCATAACGGGTAACGGTCGCCGATAGCGTTCGAGTAAACCGATATCCATCACCTCGCAAACGGGACGGCTGAGATCGCTCGCATGAATCAGATGTTGCACGGCAGCTGCATCGGTGCAGCCTGTTTCCAAGGCAGTCTCGATGGCTTGCCGTAGACGATCGCGGCCCACCTCTTTCGCCATCTTCAGCAGATCGATCATCTGTCTGGTGCCGGTCTGTTTGCCGTGGCGGATCATCAAAGCTTGCCAGATCTGGTCGAAACACTCGGGCCACAAACCGGCGCAGCGCTGCTGCTCTAAGGGCCGTGAGCCAGCCATCGCGCCGGGTTTTCGAGAGAGAACGTCCAGATAATGTTCGAGATCCAGCACTTGTTGTTGTCGGCTGTAACAGCGTTCATGTCGCGCTACGCAACAGCCGCAGTGCCAAAGTTCCACCGTGCTCGCATAAATCTTTGCCTGCACTTGCGTTCCAGCCTTCAGCGGCACCGAGTAAGAGTTGGTTAGCACTTTTACGCAGCCCAAACTGTTGACCGTCGGAAAGCTGGTTTGTGCTAAGTCCACGCCCTCTTTCACCAGCGGCAGCAAATGGTCGCGCTCGATCAGTACGGCGGCGCCGATGCTTTGATCCCGACCTTCGATCCGGCGTTGCTCATCCTGATGACAACTCTGGAGTAAGTCTCGGTTTAATCCAGCAACATCCACTGCGTGGGGCACCGGTACCCAGTGATTCCGACGAAAATAGCCGGCCTCTCCTTCCACACCACCCTTTTCGTGTGCTTCAGCCGGCGTGCAGAACTCGCTTTCAAAACGCCAGTGAGATCGGAAGGCAACGAATCGCGCTGTCTCTTCGCGGCGATATCCCCGCAAGATCTTCTTCACTGCCGAAGTGAGATTGTCATACCGAAGTTTGCGGAATACGCCGCAGAAGAATGCGAACGCCAGTTCATGCGCTTCAAGGAAAGCTTGCTGCGTGGCGTGAAGAAACGCACAATGAAAAGCCGCTCCGCTTGCCATGCTGCGCATGGCAAACACCTGCAGCTTCGTTCGTTGGCCAGACAGATCCGCATAGGCTTCGTACCAATCCACTTGCGCTTCCACGCCCCATGGATAGCTCTGCGGCACGAAGGTCTCATGAACGACCAGACCCAGAGCAATCTTTCGCTCATGCACATATAGCCGCACCGTGCGTTCGCACACCGTATTGTTCGGAAGCTCCGTACAGATCCGCTTCCAGATGCGGTGCGCGGTATGCCGCTGCTTGCGCGGAGCCTTCCGATCTAACTCCAAAATCTGGTCGATGAAGCCGGCCACCGGCGACAACTTATAGCGTGGACGCTCGGTCTTCTTCCGTAACTGCGGAATCGCGTTGCCGACCGCTTCGCGCACCATGCGCCGATGCACTCCAAGCTTTTTGGCAACTCCGGCAATCGTGCCGACGCCGAACTCGTACTCTCTGCGGATCTCTTCGAACAACTCCACCTTCGCTCTCCAATCCAACGAGTTCCTCCGCCGCGGGCTGCTGCCCGCATCAGAGTATCCGTTCGTTTAGAGGGTGCGCCAAAACAAAATGCCGAACCGGACCAAATCAGAGTACCGAAATCAGGGTCTGCGAAATAGCCGGAGTGATCAGGTCCGATATTGGTCATTGGCTCTATCGCCAACGGACGCGCGGGAGCTCCGTTTTCCACAGCAGAGCCGGTCTGGCGCCCGCCCGACGCGTGGTTCAGGTTGGCAGCTCTTATCGGACCGCCTCCAGTTAAACAGCACACGCTTACTAAGATGAGCAGCATCGCGAGCGGAACCCCACAGCGCTTCAAATCCCACGCGCGTATTGCGGCTTCAGATTGACGCATTCTGCACATCATTTTTTTCGAAAACGGTCCAAGTTCAAGCACAAGTTGCATTCCTTTCGTGACGGCACCCATGTCGGCTTTGCGAAACGAGCGCTGCGAAACGAGCGCGCGGACGGAAGTTTCTCCCCTTCGGCCAGTTCTATTCAGTGACGCTGACCGACACCGTTAGGGGGCGGCCAATTTTCCGCGCTTTTCTGCCAATCCTTCGACCTGGGAGGAATGCTGACCGCAGGAACATGCGGCGATTTTGGACGCGGAGGGCTGGCTAAATGTCGAAGACGCCTCGCTGCACCGCGATTGTCACAGCATGAGTCCTGTCGCTTGCACTGAGCTTCGACAGAATACTTGTAACGTGTACTTTGACTGTGTCTTCGCGAACTCCGAGCCGGTCGGCGACGAGCTTATTCGAGCATCCGCGGGCGATTAGTTGCAGTACTTCAATTTCACGTGGCGTGAGTGTCTGATCCTGGGTGTGCTGCGCCAAGCCGGCGGCCACTTCGGCCTGTATGTGGCGCTGCCCTGCGTGGACTGCTCTGATCGAAGCGCGGAGGTCACGACGAAGAGAGGCCTTGAGTAAATAACCGGAGGCGCCTGCCTTCAGCGCGCGCTTAGCTTGGACATCGCCTACATAGGTAGTCAGCACAATGATGCGGGCGTCGGGGACAACTGCACGTAAGTGTTGGATGACGCGTATGCCGTCTATGTCGGGCAATTTCAGATCCAGCAGGGTAATGTCCGGTTTTAGCTGCTCGAAGAGGGTGATCGCTTGCTGCCCGTTTTCAGCCTCCCCGATCAGCTCCATATCGTCCTGGCTCTCTATCATAGATGCCAAGCCATCTCGAACAACGGGATGATCGTCCACTACCAGAATGCGAATCGTTGAAACCTTATTTGACATGATCCGCAGTCCTCCCCATAGGCGCCGCTGGCCTGCCTTCTCGCGTCCAAGTGACGCATGCAAAGCACACATCGCCGGCGGCTTCGGATCCCATTTACCATCACCATACCGCGAGGCTGATTGTCGCACAACGATGCAGTACCGTGGGTACGATGAGCGATTCATCTCGCACGAACAATAGATCCGCGCTGTCTCGCAGGCTCATCGTGAAAAGCGGTTTTCGGGGACTGATGGCGATGGCCGGAATATTGATCCAGTTCGGCCTCTCCCGGCAACTCTTTGGTCAGGAACAACTGTTGTCGCAGATGGTACATACGTCCTGGACAGGACGGGCTGGAGTTCCGCAAGGCATCAGAGACATCGCCCAAACCCCCGATGGTCTATTGTGGATCGCCTCGCTTAAAGGCTTGTATACCTTCGACGGATTATCGTTCGCGCCATTCCAGCCTGCAAGCAACTCGCCGGCACTGCCATCGAGTTCTCTGCGTTCTTTGTTTGTAGCAAGGAATGGCGACCTGTGGGCCTTCGTTTCCCACGGACCCCCTGCCCGCATTCGTGAAGGGCAGGTACGTCTTTATGATAGAGCGGATGGATCCGCCGTAGAGGTCATTGGGTACCCTCAAGAAGATTCTGGCGGCACGATTTGGGCGGTTTTGAACGAGCGTCAGCTTGTCTACCTCGGCGAAGATGGCATCTGGCATGAGGTGGAAGATCCTAGTCACGGTCATGGACTCATCACCAAGTTGTTCGTGGACTCCATGGATACCATCTGGCTTGTCGTCAACGACCGCCTTTACCGGCATCCTCTGCAACAACAACGATTCGCTCCAACCAACGTCTTCGTATACGGCCTCGAAAGCATTAAGGAGGGCCCGCGGCATGATCTCTGGATCACCAGTTCCGGCCTAAAGACCTCGCCGCATCCTACCGCGCACCTCCAACATATCGATGGCCTTGGGAACCCGTTAAAGTCACCGCGAATTGCCGAAAAACTCGCCAACGTCTTACCTGCCCGGGACGGATCCCTCTGGATCTTGAGCGTCGACAGCGTCCTCTTTCATTTAAAAAAGCAAGCATTAGCGGACTGGCAAACCGTACAAGTAAAGAACGTTCAAGACAAAGTTCAATTGAGAGCGGGCTCAGAGTCGTCCGTCGGCCATGCTTTCATCCGGGGATCGGATGGCGGTATTTGGATCGGCGGAATGGGGGGCCTGGAACATTTCACTGAGGCGACATTAGTGCCAGCGATTCCAGGAGCGTCCACAGGGGAGTGGGAGAGTTGCATCGATTCGGCTGGCGCGCTCTGGATCGCAGGCCCGACTGAGATGCTATTTCATGTCAAGACCGGAGGTCTCCCTCACGTGATGCCGGAGCGGGGAGTGGACAACCTTTTCTGTTCGACCAATGGCCAGGTTGCCTTAACAGATGAGTCCGGAATAGCAGTGCTGAAGCAAAACCGATTCAGCCGGCTACCCTTGCTTCCGGGACTGAAAGGTTACAACGATCAATATGTTTTTACCGGAGTGACGCAAACGCCGGACGGAAGGGTCATAGCCGCTGCTGCCGGCGGAGCTGTCGGGCGTTCCCTTTGGGTCTATAGCGACGGAAAATGGAAAAACCTTTTTCCAGTGCACGATTTGCCGGAGGTCACGGCGTTGCTGCCAGACTCAAACAAACTCTTTCTCGGATTTCGCAGCAGTACCATCGGAGTCCTGGATCATAGCGCGCTTAGAACTTTGCCGACGACACAACCTGGCATCGGAATCACTTTGGGTTTCACGAATACCAGCTACGGGTTGATCGCGTACGGATGGAATGGTATTGCAATCGAGAAGAAGGACGCCTTTCATATGCTCGCCTTTGCAAGACCGGACCACGCCGCATTGGTCACAGGTTTGGTAGAGGCGAGGAACGGAGATATATGGATCAATGGCGCTCCCGGCATCGTCAAGATCGCCTCTTCCGAGATGAAAGAAGTCCTGCGCAGCCCAGGCCATAAAATCTTCTCCATCAATCTTCAGGAAGGGGATCTTGTGGGCCCTTCCTTTCCTGGACTTTTTAGCAGTTCCGCACAGATAGACCCGAGCGGCCGGCTCTGGTTTTCGACGCTGAACGGCGTGGTCTCGGTGGATCCCGAATGCGTTCGGCCTCCACCACCACCAAAAGTCACCATCCGTGGCATACACGCCGACGGCCGTCCATTAAGCCGAGACCACTCGTTCCCGCCGGACGTCGGAACGCTCACGATCAATTACATCGGCATCGACCTTACCAACCCGCGCGGTGTTTCCTATCGCTATCGTCTCGCAGGACTAGACAAAAGCTGGCAGGACGTAGGAGCACGACAGGAAGCGATCTTCACGCACTTGCCTCCAGGCCGCTACACGTTTGAAGTAATGGCGGAAAACGCCTATGGCGTATGGACCGCACCCGCAATATCGGTTCCGTTCGCTATTCTGCCTCACTTCTACCAGACACTGTGGTTTCGGGCGCTATCACTGATAGTTCTCTTAGCGCTCGTGTGGTTCGGTGTTCGGATGCGGCTGAAGTTTGTAACTACCGCGATCAGAGCCCGCGCTGAAGAACGAGCGGACGAGAGGATTCGCATCTCCCGAGACTTGCACGACACCTTGCTGCAGGGTGTGCAGGGACTGCTCCTCACATTCCACTCAGCCGCGGAACGAGTACCGGCCAATCACCAATCGAGACCGGCGCTCGAGCAAGCGTTGGCCGTCGCCGACAGAATTATCTTGGAGGGGCGCGACCGGGTGAAGGGACTCAGGGCATTGAATCTCACGGACGAAGAGCTGCGATCGTCACTCCAAGCTCTCGGCGCGGATTTGAACAGCTCCGGAAAGGTAGAGTTTGTCGTCACTTGTTTGGAGGCTGGCAAAACGCTGCAGCCACCTGTTGCATCCGAGATCTTTCTAATCGCCAGAGAGGCCGTTATTAATGCTTTCCGTCATGCCGAACCGTCTCGAGTGTCAGTGGAACTACGCTATGGAAATCGTCAATTCAGCCTCTGCTGTGTTGATAATGGCCGGGGCTTCGATGCTGATACCGTGGAGGTTTCCGAGCGCCGTGGCCACTGGGGAGTCAGAGGAATGGAAGAACGTGCGCATAAACTCGGAGCCAGTTTCGAATACCGCAGCTCACCTGCTTCGGGAACTACTATTTCGGTAGGATTGAAAGCCAGGCGTGCCTACGAATGAAAAAAGAGTCTATCGGTACCCCCCACGAAAAGGGGGGCGATGATATTGGACTATCCAGCTATTCCCATTTACTCTTGGCTTCCGCAAACTGGAAATAGTGGACGCCCGGCAAAACGACAAGACGCCATCCGGTCAGAAGCCGACTTGTTTATCGCACCAGCCTGAAGATCTGTCCCGTCACAATAGCAGGCGATCACAAGCCATGCCGATGTTAAAGCTGCATCAGGCAAATGATCAATGGGTTGAGAAGCATGAGGCTGAGAAACGCGAGCCTGACAAGCATGCGCGGCAGATATTGATCGTAGCGATGCAGCCGGTAAGAGTCTTCGAAATGGTAGCACTCATGGAGGTCTTCGGCGAAGCAAACCGCGCCACCAGCGGGAATGCGAAATATGAGGTGCACGTTATCTCTACTGGGTCGGCCTGTCATGTCGCGAGCCAGAGCGGGGGCCTTTTATTGCAGACCAATATGACTTACCGAGACTGGACGGCAAGCGCTGACACCATTCTCGTAGCTGGGTTCGATGGACCTGCCGAAGTTCAGATCGGAGACGACTTCTTCGCTTGGCTTCGCCAACAGATTAAACGGAGCCGACGCTTTGGTTCAGTTTCAAATGGCGCGCATATTTTGGCCGAGGCGGGCCTGCTTGATAGGCGGCGGGCGACAACGCATTGGAAGTGGGGCAACGAATTCTCGAGCCACTATCCTGCAGTCGCGATGGAACGCGATGTGATTTACACTCGAGATGGCAACTGCTATACCTCAGCAGGCGCGAGTGCCGCCATCGACTTGGCTTTAGCTCTGGTGGAAGAGGACCTGGGAAAATCTGTCGCTGATGGCATCGCGCAGGCGACGCTTGTCTTTATGCGGCGATCCAGTGGACAGCGGCAGCTGAGTGCCACTTTACTGGCACAATCCTCGGAGAGCAAGCCCCTTGCCGACCTTCTGGCATGGCTTCCTGACAATCTGCAACAGGATCTCTCCATCCGTAGTCTCGCGCGGAAAGCTGCTATGAGTCCGCGCAACTTCGCGCGTCTATTCCGCCGCGAGGCGGGGACCACACCCGCAAGGCACGTCGAAAGTCTTCGATTAGAGGCAGCGCAACGCCAGCTTGAATCGGCGGCGATCACCATTGGTGGTGTGGCGGATGCTTGCGGGTTTGCTAACGCAGAGACGTTGACTCGTGTTTTCACACGACGCCTTGGGCTGACGCCTATGCGATATCGGGCAAACAAAATGGGGAAGGATCTGCTGTCCCACGGTGCCGCGGCATAGAAGTGTTCAAGCTAGAGACGCTGCGGAACAAATCGCGCGGCAATCGCGATTTGTTATATTCTGGCGGGACTAAACCGGTAGCCCGTGTGTTTTCTCCTGCAGAATGTCACAAGAAATTACCGAGAACGCAACGCTGCTGTCGCACTTCGCTTTGGACTCAGACCATTTGGCCGGACTAAAACGAGCCGCTGAACAGGAAGTCGAGATACAAGGGTTATCGCCTTATTTGCCGGCATACAAACGTGCTCGCACGCTCGATTCATCCAGATGGTGTATGGGCAGCTTGCTGACCTTTCTTGCGGAGAGTAAGGAGACGAGTGGAGGCTTTGCTCTCATTGAGGGCCTTTTGAAACCCGGCAATGAACCACCTCCCCATGTACACGAACGCGAAGACGAGCTCTATTATGTTCTCGAAGGCCAGGTAGATGCTTATGCAGGACGAGAGGTCTTTAGCGCCGGGCCTGGAGACTGCTTCTTTTTTCCCAGAGGCACGCCGCACGGGTTTGTGATTCGCTCACAGCAGCTTCGGGTGCTTGGCTTAATCTCTCCCGCTGGATTTGAAAAATACTTCCGGGCCATGAGTTCGCCGGCCGAAAAACTTGACCTGCCTCCCGATGCCATCACCTACTCGCAAGAAGCTCCGGAGCAGGCGGTGCGCATGGCTGCGGAGTTCGGGCTACGATTCCTGTCTCCCGAAGAAATCGCGGAACAAATGCCGGCCTTTTCTGGAATATCTGCTCCCGCAAGCGTTGGCCATAGCCGCTGACTTAGCCGTCCGGGGGTACGAGCGACCGCCTTAAAACCCCTAAAGATCTTGACGAAAAAGGCGCGAATGGCTTTGTGGCCGATGTTGGGGGGAACTTCGACGGGATTTTGCTGCTTAGCATTCGCGGCGGAAGGCCGCCATGCAGCGTTCTACATCCATGGCACGTAGGGCTTCGTGCAGGTGCTTCAGGTGAAACAACACGTCGCGTTACGTTTTATTCGCGTGACTGCTCGAGACAATTCGTTCAGCCAAATGGGGCGCAAAATCGCGAACAGCCTTTCTTGGCGGAATAAATCGTCGCGGGACGTGTTCCACCCGTAGCAAGTTCGTTGCTCAGCGGGCAGAGCTGGAAGAGATCGTTTTCGCCTCGCCTGGACCAAGCTTGCTGAACGAAATAAGGAGGAATCTCGCATTGTTAAGAACATTGACAGAGATCATAGCCAAGCACGCCGAAGCGCTCCCTGATCAAGCCGCTCTCCTTTGCCAGGACCAGATTGTGACCTATCGCGAGCTGGAAGAGTCTACGATTGCATTGGCCGCGCATTTGCGAGAACAAGGCCTGAACCCTGGAGATCGAGTCGCCATCCACTGGTCAAACTCGATTGAACCGGTGAAGCTGTTCTTGGCCTGCTTTCGGGCAGGACTGGTTGCCGTGCCAATCAACACGCGGCTGACCAGTCTGGAAATCCAGTTCGTCTTGGAAAACAGCCAATCATCGGTTTGCTTCAGCGAACCAAAATTGGCTGATGCGGCACGTGATGCAGCCCAGTGCTCCTCATTAAAAGGTTTTTTCACCGAGCTACCGAATTTGTCTTCCGAGCGCGCTAATCGGCAAGAGCTATCTGGTCCCGAAAGCGATGTTATCAGTCTGTTCTTGTACACCTCCGGCACCACGGCGCGTCCGAAAGGCGTCCAACACTCCCATCGCACCCTGTTTTCTATAGCAGAGAAGTCCAGCCAATATTTAGATGAGTCGGTCCGAGTGACTCCTGTGGTAAGTCCGATCATGCATGGCTTTGGATTGGCCATGTGTTTGTGTCCCGCGCTTCTTTCAGGAGCAACGGCGGCGATGCAGCCGAATCCCGATCCCCGCGCAATCCTGGATAGCATTGAACGATTTCAATGCACGAATCTGTCCTGCCTGCCCGCGCTCGCGCAGTCTATCCTCGCGGAGCAAATGGCTCGGCCTCGGCAAGTCGAGTCTCTACAAAGGGCTTTTTCCTCAGGAGATCGGGTGTCCGAGGAACTCAAAGCACAATTCAAAGCCGTAATGGCAGCACCTCTGTTCGAGCTGTTTGCCTCCAGCGAATGCGGGCTGGTTACGGTCAGCCTTCCTTCGAGTGTGAGACCCGATTCGATGGGTAAAGCCGCGGACGGGGTTGAAACTCGCATCGTCGACAAGAAGCGGGATCCGGTTTCCGACGGCCAAGTGGGAGAGCTTGCTGCCAAGAGCCCAACCCTTTTTCAAGGCTATTGGAATGATCCCGATATGACGGCAGCGACGCTCTGCGCCGGATGGTTCTATACAGGAGATTTGGTCATCAGAGATCGGGAGGGATTTCACACTTTTGTCGGACGAACCAAGGAGATCATCGTTCGCGGTGGTTCGAATGTCTCGCCGGCGGAGGTGGAATCAGTGCTTTCGCTCCATCCGGCTGTGAAGGAAGCCGCGGTCGTCGGAGTACCCGATCCGATTCTCGGCGAACGGGTGATGGCGTTCGTAATTTCGACGCGAGGTGACCAGATGAATAAAGCCGAACTGCAAAACCATGCGCGACAGTTTTTGGCGGAGTACAAAATTCCAGAGCAAATTGAGTTCGTTCCAAAGCTTCCCAAAACAGCGTCCGGCAAGTTGAATCGCCGCGGTCTGCGCGAGAGGATGAGCCCGGGCGTGCCCTCGATGGAAGAAGCTTCTGATACTTTACCCGCCACCCAGGAGTTTGCGGACCGTTAATAAGCGAATCGCGGTTTTTGGAGCGACCGGCGCACTGGGGTCCGCCCTGCTGATCCATATGCTGAAGGGAACTGTGCTGCGGCTAAATCAGGTTCTCCTCTGCCTCTTGGCTGAAAACGGACTGAAGCTCGGCGTGATCTGGAAGTTCGACAAATTGTGCCACGTAGTATTTCGCCGCATCCTTAGGAGAAAACTCATCCTGCCTTGTTCCCTTGTTCTTCTAGAGATACGTTGCCTTTAGAGCAGGTTCAACCAGCGTAGCCGGTCGTTAGCGTACGGTTTTTGACCCTCGGTGTAGTGGCCTCTCTGTTCTCGCCACGCACTTCACTCGGCGTGCATCAACGGAATTTCGGAGTAATCTTGGATGCAACTCGCCCTGCCACGGCCGCGCGCAAGTCATCGATTCGGGGCAGCGCGACTGCACCCGTTCGTCCGGGACCAGTAGCTGCATATCGCGCTCTAGCCTGGGGCGTTTCCGGCATCGTCCGAAGTGAGCGAATAGCTTCTCCGGTTGACCGCTAACCCAAGCGAGTTTATACTTGGGTTAGATGTCAACCAAAGAAGAACAACGCCGTTTTGCCTTGTTGCAGGGAACGCTCGATCTGCTGATTCTGCGTATTCTCGTCTTCGGACCGCAGCACGGGCAGGCGATTGCCCGCGCCATTCAAACCAATTCCGAGGATGTGCTGCTCGTTGATCACGGCGCACTTTATCCCGCGCTGCAGCGCATGGAGGCGCAACATTGGATCAGCGCGGAATGGGGCGCTTCCTCGAACAACCGCAAAGCCCGTTTCTATACGCTGACGGCAAAAGGCCGCAAACATTTGACGCAGGAGACCGGGCGCTGGCGCACGCTGGCTACCGCCATGGCGCGCATACTGGATCTCGAAGCTGGAGCCGTTTGAAGGCTAAATCATGCAGCACCACCGTCTGCAATCCGATTTTTCAGAAGAGTTGCAGGCGCATCTCGCAATCGAGATGGACCGCTTGCGCGCCGAGGGGTTAAGCGAAGAAGAAGCCCACCGCCAAGCGCGGCGGAACCTCGGAAATCTCGCAATCGCGGGCGAACGTTTCTACGAATCGCGGCGATGGTTGTGGCTCGATCATTTCCTGCAAGACATGCGACAGACATTCCGTCGGATGCGGAAAGCGGCCGCCTTCACCGTAACCGTTATGCTGACGCTGGCCCTCGGCATCGGAGCGACCACGTCGATCTTTACATTAGTCTATGCCGTCTTCTTGAAGCCGCTGGCAGTGGCAAACCCTGACAACCTGTACCGGCTTGGCAAGCAAGCGGGATGCTGCAATTGGACCGGGTATAGCCAGAAAAATGAGTTTTCCATGTTTTCGTACGACTTGTACAAACAGTTCCGGGATCACACCCAGGGTTTTACGGAATTAGCAGCTTTTCAGGCATCTGAGTCTCAGTTCGGCGTACGGCGCTCGGGCGGCTCCGAGCCAGCCCAAAGCTATGGAGGCGAGTTCGTCTCAGGCAACTATTTCGCCATGTTCGGCCTCTCAGCGTATGCCGGACGAATGCTGACGGCGCGCGACGATAGCCCCGGCGCTCCGGCGACGGTGGTGATGAGCTACCGCTTATGGCAACAGAGATATGGATCGGATCCATCGGTCATCGGTAGCGTGTTTGACATCGACGGAAAGCCATGTACCGTGGTAGGCGTCGTTCCACCTGCCTTCTTCGGCGACAGACTGCGCAATAACCCGCCCGATTTCTACTTGCCGCTCAATACCGAACCAGCTATGGAGGCCAATGTCAATCTGAATAGGCCGGACACTTATTGGCTAGACCTGATCGGCCGAATTAAGCGCGGCGCGAACCCTGCGTCGCTCGAAGCGCAGATGCGCGTTGAGCTAAAGCAGTGGCTGCGGTCGCACTGGAATGATATGAGCGCCAATGACCGCGCAGTGTTTCCCGAACAGACCCTCTTCCTGGAACCTGGGGGCGCGGGCATCACCTCCATGCGGGAGCAGTATGAGTACTGGCTGCAGATCTTGATGATGGTTTCGGGATGTGCGCTGCTCATCGTCTGCGCCAATGTTGCGAATCTCATGCTGGTTCGCGGAATGGAAAGACGTCAGCAGATATCGTTGAGCATGGCTCTGGGGGCGCAACCGCTGCGATTGGTGAGGCAGGCCCTTACGGAGAGCATTCTCCTCTCGCTGCTCGGCGGCGCGGCCGGCCTGGCGATCGCGTTTGCCGGCACGCGTCTGATCCTGCATTTTGCGTTTCCAACACAGACCGGCATGCCGGGCATTCCTATCGACGCCTCACCTTCCAGACCGGTGCTGTTGTTTGCCTTTGCCATTTCGGTCATCACCGGCGTTGTTTTCGGCATTGCTCCCGCATGGCTGGCGGCGCGAGCAGATCCGATAGAGGCGCTGCGGGGAGCCAGTCGCTCCGTCGGCCTTGCCCGCCATGCCCGGACGGGATCACTGTCGCAAAAGGCACTCGTCATCTTCCAGGCCGCGCTTTCGCTGGTTCTGCTGTCGGCTTCGGGGCTGCTCACGTTCGCCCTGTACCACCTCGAAACTCAGAAACTCGGAGTCGATCAGGAGCACCGCATGGTGGCGAGCACCAATCCACGTTTGGCCGGCTATCGCCCGGACCAACTCACGCCCTTGTACCGGCGCATCCATGATTCACTGGCAAGAATTCCCGGTGTCTCCGCGGTAGCCGTCTGCTCCTACGCACCTCTCAACATCAATGCATGGGGGGCTGACATCCGGATCGAAGGACATCCGCCTCCCGGACCTGGGGATAACAACTTTGCCACCTTGGAGAGGGTCACGGCGGGATACTTTGCTGTTATCGGCACTCCGATCGCCAGGGGAAGAGGAATTTCTGAGCAGGATACGGCGACATCACAACACGTCGCAGTGATCAATGAAGTCTTTGCACGGAAGTTTTTTCGGCATGTAGATCCGATCGGAAAGTACTTCGGGCGTTGGGAGGGAGGAGCGGGCCAATACAAAATCGTAGGCATCGCTAAAGATGCTTATTATTGGACGTCCGACCTTGGCAAGCCGGCCACCCCGGGCATTTTTCTGCCGGAATCGCAGCATGACTTCCGGCCGAATACAGGCGCAAGCGAGGTGAGTCCAGGCACGCATTTCCTGAACGACATTGTCCTGGTGACCAGGCCGGGGGTGACACTTTCGAGCGCTCAAGTGAGAAAAGCATTGGCCTCAGTTGATCCCAATCTGCCGATTGTCTCCATTCAAACATTAAGCGAGCGAGTAGCTGGCCAGTTCGTTCAGCAGAGGCTGATGGCGCGCCTCACCTCGCTATTCGGGATTCTTTCTCTCGTCCTCGCGTCCATCGGGCTTTATGGCATTACCGCGTATAGCGCCGGACGGCGCACCAATGAAATCGGCTTGCGTATGGCGCTCGGGGCAAATCGAGGGCAGGTCATTGGCCTGATCCTCCGCGACGCGTTTCTACTGATTGCGCTCGGACTGTTGTTGGGCGTCCCGTTGAGCTTGTGGGCCGGGGCCTTACTCAGTAGCGCGCTTTACGGCGTGAATCCTTATGACGCGACCATCCTCGCCGCGGCTATTCTTGTTCTAGTAGTTCCGGCCTTCATCGCGGTGATAGTTCCAGCGATCCGGGCAAGCTCTGTTTCTCCAATGATCGCTCTCCGGCTGGAGTAAGCGGATAGCTCTACCGGTTGACGTCTAACCCAAGTGTTTTATACTTGGGTTAGATGCCAACCAAAGGACATCACAACCGCTTTGCCTTGGGCCGGCGCACGCCAGCCAAGGCCATGGGGCGCGTACCGGACCTGGAAAAGCTCCAGTCGTTGAAAGGCTAAATCATGCAGCAAGGCCGTCCGCAGTCCGATTTTTCAGAAGAGTTGCAGGCGCATCTCGCTATCGAAATAGACCGCTTGCGGGCCGAGGGGTTGGGCGAAGAAGAAGCCGACCGCCAAGCGCGGCGGAACCTCGGAAATCTGGCAATCGCGGGCGAGCGTTTCTACGAGTCACGACGCTGGCTGTGGCTCGACCATTTCCTACAAGATACGCGGCAGACATTTCGCCGAATGCGGAAAGCGCCCGCCTTCACGATAACCGTCATATTGACACTGGCGCTCGGAATCGGGGCTACCACTTCGATTTTCACCCTCGTGCATGCCGTGTTGCTTCGCTCGCTGCCGGTAGCGAAACCTGACCAGCTATACCGTCTGGGAAAACAAACGCGTTGCTGTCTCCATGGCGGCTACAGCCAGCCGAAGGGCGAGTTTTCCCTGGTTTCTTACGAGCTGTATAAACACTTCCGGGACCACACAAACGGATTCGCCGAACTGGCCGCCTTCGGAGCCGGTGAGGAACAACTCGGAGCGCGCCGGGCACAAACAGCAGAAGTGGCGCAGAGCTTTCCCGACGAGTTCGTTTCGGGCAACTACTTCAGAACCTTTGGCGTAAGCGCCTACGCCGGCCGCGCGTTCACCGATAACGACGATCGAGCCAACGCCTTGCCAGTCGCCATGATGAGCTATCGCTTGTGGCAACAGAAGTACGCTTTAAGCCCGTCCGTGGTTGGCGGCGTGTTCAATTTGGACGATAAACCTTTTACCATCGTCGGAATTACGCCGCCAGGTTTTTATGGCGACACACTACGCAACGCGCCCCCTGATTTCTACCTCCCGCTGTCAACCGAACCGCTCCTGCGGGGCGAGACTTCGATGCTTCGGACGCCGCGTGATGCCTGGCTCGATCTGATCGGACGCATTCAGCCGGGCGCGAATCCGAAGGCAATCGAAGCTCAGATGCGGGTGCAATTGCAGCAATGGCTGCGCTCTCACTTGAGCGAAATGTCCGCTGATAACCGCGCTCTTCTACCGCAACAAACCCTGTATCTTAGCCCTGGCGGCGCGGGCATCACCAGCATGCGCGAGCAATATGAGCATTGGCTATTCCTATTGACTGCCATTTCGGGCATGGTGCTGCTAATCGTGTGCGCCAATGTCGCCAACCTGATGCTGGTACGCGGCATGGAACGGCGACAGCAAACGTCCTTGAGCATGGCGCTGGGCGCGCCTTCGCGGAGGCTTGTGCAGCAGACCTTGACCGAAAGCATTTCGCTTTCAGTGCTGGGAGGCTTGGCCGGACTGGGGATCGCTTACGGCGGCACGCGGCTGATTTTGCATTTTGCTTTTTCGACACAGCCTGGCTTGGCAGGCATCCCTATCAGCGCCGCGCCATCCCTGCCGATTCTGTTCTTTGCCTTCTCGATCTCCCTGATTAGCGGAGTTGCTTTTGCAGTCGCTCCTGCCTGGATGGCCACTCGCGTCGACCCGATTGAAGCTCTTCGGGGCGCTAACCGTTCAACCGCTCACGCCGCTTCCGTTCCACGAAAGATACTCGTTGTCCTACAGGCTGCCCTATCGCTTGTTTTGCTTTCGGCGTCGGGATTGTTAACCGCCGCGCTGCTGCATCTGGAAAATCAGAATTTTGGCTTCCAACAAGACCGGCGCACCATCGTGAACTTCGATCCCTTGCTGGCGGGGTATCGGGCGGATCAACTCGGCGCGCTCAACCGGCGGATTCAAGGTTCCTTAGCCAGCCTCCCAGGCGTCGAGTCCGTTGCTCTTTGCTGGTATTCGCCCCAGAGCGGCAGGAGCCCGAATACCGATGTTTTCCTGGAGGGACATCCGGCTCCGGGCCCGCACGACGACGTCGGTTCTTTATTCGATCGCGTCACTTCCGGCTATTTCGACGCGATTGGCACTCGCATCGAGGCTGGCCGCGCGCTCACCGGGCAAGATACCGCTACTTCGCGGCACGTTGCCGTCGTCAACCAAGCGTTTGCGCGACGGTTTTTTCCGCGGCAAAACCCTATCGGTCAGCATTTCGGGCCGAACCATCTCGCTAATGCTGGAGATTATGAGATTGTCGGCGTAGCCGCGGATGCCAGATATAACGACTTCGATCTCGACAAGCCTGTCGGTCCAGCTTTCTTCCTGCCCGAAGCGCAAACCACAGCCTTCGCGAGCGCGGCGGATAAGGTCTTCGAGACCGATTCCCATTTCCTGCGCAGCGCCGTCATTGTGAACAGACCGGGCGCCGCGGTCACGGAAGCCGCCATACGGCGAGCCATAGCCGCCGCCGATCCCAAACTGCCCGTAATCGATGTGCAAAGCCTTAAACAGCAGGTATCGGCGACCTTCAGCCAGCAACAGCTGATTGCGCGCCTTACCTCGTTATTCGGAATTCTTTCTCTCGTCCTCGCTTCCGTCGGACTCTATGGCATCACCGCGTATAACGTCGGGCGGCGCACCAACGAAATCGGTGTGCGGATGGCGCTCGGCGCAAACCGGGGACAAGTCATTGGCTTGATTCTTCGCGGCGCGTTCGTACTGATTGCTTTTGGATTAGTGTTGGGAGTGCCCCTGAGCCTGGGGGCAGGGGACTTACTAAGTAGCGCGCTTTACGGAGTAAGTCCTTACAACGCGACCGTCATCGCCGCATCGATTCTTACCCTCGGTGTATCGGCCTTCATCGCGGCGATAGTTCCGGCGATCCGGGCAAGCTCTATTTCTCCGATGCGGGCGCTCCGTTTGGAGTAAGCGATTTCATCCTGTTCCATAGCTTAGTGATTTGTGACCGCTGAACCGGGGACATGCGAAACTCGCAATGCAGGATCTGACTCACGGCCTCTCGTGAACTTGTTTAGATCCGGCTACTCCTCAATTCCGATCGCCATCAAGCCATGGGCCTGTGCTGCGATCGCGAGCCACGGTCATGGGTAGCCATTCAGCGTCTTCGGATTCCTTCCAGAGCAGCGCGGTCGCTAACTAAGTGGATGGTATCGAGAGTTCCCAGTTCGGTCGGCATCGGTTGCGCCGCCCGACGCGTCCACGTACGCAATCACCGATGCCCCTGGCGCTCTTCCATCAGTAGCTCCACAACATCCAGCTTCAATATGACCGCTTGGGAAGTTGGGACGCGATTGGGCGGCGGTGTGCCTGGTGTGGGCTTTCGAATACGCAATGCACTTTTCTGCTTAACCGCCACGGTTTGGGCAACTGGTGTCTCTCGGTCAAGGACCGATATCGTCTCGCCCCGGCGTACTGTGCGGAGGTATTCGCTCAGCCGTGACTTGAGCTCGGCAATGCCAACCTGCTTCATAGTCATCTTGTGACCATAAATAGCCAGGTTGGCAACCCGCTTGACACTCCGTTACCGGCCCGAGGATCTCGAATTCTGGTTGACTGCGCAGCCCACTGGCGGCTCGCGCGATGGCGTGCGAAATCGACGACTCGTCGCGGGCGCATAGCGCCGGCGACCTCGCTCTTGATTTGGTATGAATATAGGTTCATACTCTAAAATATGAGAATTGGCGAGCGCGGGCAGGTGACAATCCCGAAGGATATCCGCGAGCAATTTGGTCTGGGACCTGAAACAGAAGTCGAGTTCCGCGTGGTTGGTGGCTCTATCGTGCTCAAGAAAGCTCCCAAAAAACTCAATCTCGCAAAGTGGAAGGGCCGTTGCGGAGATGCCTTCGCCAAGCTGGGTTACTCCTCCGTGGACAAATTCATTGATGACGTGCGCGGCCAATGATCACCGCAGTCGATACCAATATCCTGCTCAATATTCTGGTGCCGAATGAGCAGTTCTACGACGCATCGGCCGATGCGCTGCAGGAAGCGGCTGGCGAAGGCTCTCTCGTGATCAGCGACATTGTATACGCCGAACTTTGTATTCATTTCGAAAACCAGCGGGAGTGCGACGCATTCCTCGAAAGCAACGAAATTCGTGTGCAAGCTTTGACGCGAGAAGCGCATTTCATCGCAAGCCGCGCATGGCGTTCGTATCGGCAACAAGGAGGAAAGCGAACCAGGATCTTGGCGGATTTTCTGATCGGAGCGCACGCCCAGAAGCAGGCGACATGTTTGCTTTCGCGCGACCGGGGGGTCTATCGTAAACTGTTTCCGTCGCTTGACCTTCACGATCCGGCCGGAGTGAACAAGGGCGATTGAGAGCCATGTCACTGCTCAAACGAGGCAACGTTTGGTGGTACGAGTTTTGGTTCGCCAACCGACGACAAGATGCTGGTCGACATCAACGAACACACAATCAAGCACATCAGGATGCCCGACTAGGTGAGAACACTGCGCGCCAGTCGATCAGCGAAGAGATTGGCTTTCTCCTCCACTTGATGGACCGGCCGGCGATGTCTCGCGGGTCCGGCTGCGGAAGAAGAAACTGACATCAGAGCAGAGCGGGCTAGGACTTGCTCTCATGCAGCAGGCCATCGATCTCGATCCCGGCAATCAGGCCTGGAAGGACGCACTGGACTATGCCAAAGCCGAGCCGGTCAGACAGGAGAACTATCGAGAGCTTGTACATCAGCAGTAACCTATATACCCGTCAGCCGGATGAAAATTGCCGCCACGATCGCGCCACAGATAGGCCCGAGAATTGGCACGCTCGCATAGCTCCAGTCAGACGTACCTTTTCCAGGTATCGGTAAAAAGGCATGCGCGATGCGGAGATGAAAACGCTCACCTAGGCTCAGATCAATTTCTAAAAACGATATCTTGCTGTTGGCCAGAGCAAAACGCAAGCCGGGGAAGGCCGCACGATTCCATTGAATTCGGTTCTCCTCAACGCCCTCGCGTCGTACGCGGAATGGTATCAGCTCCGATTCGGCGAACTCCGCTCCGACTGGTATATTTTCCCATTCGGCAAACCGCGCCCGAACGACCCGACCCGTGCCGTGACCACCCTAAAAACCGCATAGCGCAACCTGCGCGAAAAAGCCGGTGTCCAGGGCCGCTGGCACGACAACCGGCACACGCTCATCACTGACTTGGCCGAGAGTGGCGCGAGCGATCAAATCATCATGGATATCGCCGCGCACGTTTCGAAGCAGATGCTGAAGCATTGCAGCCACATCCGCATGGAAGCCAAACGTACCGCGCTCGAAGCGATCGTGCAGAAGCAATCGTTATAGTACCCACGGATAGACAACAAATTGAAGCAGGGTACCCACAAAAGTCCCCACAGCCAGGTGGAATTCAGGTTCAGAAGCGCGGTAGGAAGGAAACTAAGTCCTTGAAAAAATTTGGCTCCTCAGGTAGGATTCGAACCTACAACCCTTCGGTTAACAGCCGAATTTCAAGGCGAAGCTGTGCGACGCTACGCTCTCTAGAAGTCGAGATTTCAACGAGGTACCTTTAACGCCCCAGCGAGCTTTTCCCTGGCTCAGATTCAAAGTAGTTACAAAGACAGTGACAGCTTGAACTGGTTCATTCACATGGTTCAAGACAGCAGCGAACGTGTCGCCATTCGTCTTCCTGAGGTTTTAACCGGTTCCACCAGGCCCGCAGGGACTTGAGTGTGAACCGTCACGGAGCGCAGTTGCGACCGCCGAGAAGTGATAGCTTGCTGGCATCGCGCCAGGAACATTCAGCCGGATCGAGAATCGAAAGATCCGGCAGCCTCACTCCGGCTGCTTCGGGTCACGCCGAATATCAAGATTGATATCCGGCCTTGCGGTCCGGCCGCGGTGAGCCCTACCGATTCCTGCCGCGAGTTCAAACGGCGAGTACAACGTGACGTTTCCGACGTGATCCTCGACGAAATGGCTGATGCCCCGACCCGTACGATCGGCGCGCCGACGAAAGATATCACCGAGGGGCGGGCGGAATCCGCGCGAACCGTGAAACCTTCATTTGAGCTTGGCGTTACCAACGCCGGACAACGGATTCTCGAGTGCGCGGTGAGCGCGGGGAGTGGGACAGCCTGAGTCGGCAGAAGAGATGAGGGTCCGCTATTGATCTTCAAAGAGCGGCCCGGCTGGACCCTCGTCTTCGTCCACTTCAGGAGCGATTTCAAAACGCGTGATATTGGTCAGCACCATAATCTTCCCGACTTTCTGCAGCTCGCCTCTGCAAAGTACAGGCCTTCGTTCACGATGCGCGCGGATGGCTATATCGTAAGTTTCCTGCCCTAACTCCAGGCTCACATGTCTGCTTTTTCGCGCCTCGACCAAGGCTAGGAGCGTTACGCGGCCATGCGTTTCGCCTTCAGTGCGGCGCAGCCCGACGACCACGCCGGCAAGATCAATAGGGGGGAGCGGCTCCTGGGCTTTGAGAAACTTCGAGGCCTCCTCCATCACTGGGGCGAAGTCGGCTTCGATCGTGATGATGCGCGAGTGAGCTTCGATCGGGATTTCGGGCGACCAGGCGAAGTTCACGCCCACGGTGCGATGGTCCGCGCCCATGACGCCTAAAGCTGCATCGAGAAGGTTCGCGCTTACGCCGTCTTTGGCCGATTCCCTGAAATGTTCCGTGCTAGCGCTGCGCAGAGCGTATTCGGATGCCTCGACGGCGGCTTCCAGACCATCGGATAAAAGCCGCGTTACCTTGCGCTCGAAAGGGTCTCTCGGCCCGAACAGTCCTTTCTGAGGATCCATCTGCGGTGGGAGGGGTGAGATCACGGTCATGACATAGCTGCCGCGCTCACTCTGCCCGAGCCGCGCTTTCTGAACGTAATCAGTGGCTTGGCCCGGCCGCTTGCCTTGATAGTAAAGTCTCGGCGTGACGGCGGTGCAGGCGGCCGCCAGAAGCATGTCATAGGCAGACTTGACGAAAACAGCTCCGTCGTCCAGAGGGAGCGTTCCGTCGGCGCCTTCGCCTCGTCGGAAGCGCACGACGTCGGCACGGGTCGTGGCGAGATCGCTCAGTATTTCAATCTGGGACCGCTCTTCCACGACTTCAAGCGTGCGCAGGATGTCAGAGATGCGTTGCGGGAAATCGCCTATTTCGCGCGTGAGCGGCACAAGGAGCTCATATTCACTACCGTCCTTCGTGCGGTTATAAATCGCGCCCAGATTACCGTAAGGCCGGTAATCCCATTGGCGCGAGGCGAGATAGACTTCGAGATCCTGGGGGCTAATGAGCCGGAGAGTTTTGGAATCGCGCACGCTGGCTTTCATGGCAATCCGCCCTCTTCAATCCGTTTCATTATCGCCGAGAGAGCTTCGGGGTTGAACTTATTTGCGTGAGGCACACGTACCGTTACGGTGTCTACCTTCGCTCTTTCAGGGAGACCATGCAGCGAAGTCCAGTAGCTGCACTGCCGCAAAAGCATGTCCTGCTCAGAGTGGCGCAGCCATTCGCCGATGTCGTTTGGAACGCAATGAACGATGAGTATTCGCGGAACAAGGAGGTTGGTCGGCCGTAGTTCTTTATGCTTAGCGGATAATGCAGAGCATCTCCATTCCAGAGGTCGCGGGCGGTACATTTGATTTGCACCTCAACCCGCGGTGAACGGATCGTGCCGTTGCCGCCCTTCTGGCACAGCATGAAATCAACGCTGTCATCATCGGGATCGGGAGGGGGGGTGATACCGAATCCGGCTACCGCCGACACGGCGCGCACGTAAGCGCGGCTAAACTCCTCTTTTTTCTTGCTGATGTCCACCGAAAAACCCGAGGTCTTGATCCCATACTTTATCGGTCGGAATTTCGTCCGACCGGACAGGCAGGTAAGGGAGACTATGGCGCGGACTGCCATTGCAATACTCTATCAGGGAATTCGCTCCTTCTTCGCCTTGCCCCTACACTGGCGTACGCGCAAAAGCACCTGCAATACTTCCGTCGAGCTGCTGACGGCAAGCGCGATAGCGGGAGATTGAAACTGATTCATAACCATGCCTCCGCGCTGTTTTGCCCGCACTGCGCGGCCCCGCCCTATGCTTGACAGGGCAGGATGCCGATTTAGGTGAGCCCGGCCTATAAGATCGGGCTGAGCGATGCTGTGGTCTGGGGTAATAGGAAGCGTCCCTGCGTCCGTTCCTCTTCCCCGTCTGGCGGTCAGACGCATAAGGTCAATCGCAGCCATGAAAGGAGTTTCCTCAGATTTTCGGCGCGTCCCAGCCCAGTAGCAGTTCCAGTTGTAGACTCGGAGGGACCTGCTCGGGCGGGCTGGGGGTAGTTTGCGAGAGGATTTTCTTGATGCCATCGGCCAGCGCATAGAAGCGGAAGGGCGGAATACCGAAGAAGCGCTGCGAGATGATCAACAGCTTCGGTCGCCGCAAAGTAAGCCGCCGCGGTTACCTAATACGACTAAGTTCTTCAATCGCTGATACTTTAATACTCGGATGTCTTCCAGATTGTAGCTCTGTTTGATGAAACGAAAAGTCTCCTGTCGGGTAAGGGACTGGCGCGGTATCTCGCCAAGCGCGATCCGTTTCCAGCCCCTCCCCATAAGAACCGTGCATGAGGTTTTCCCTCACACGGCTCACCCAGTGAGTTTCATCAAAAGGGTTATGTGCCGTGTCGGGTGACGGAAACTTTCGCATAATCGCTACTCCATCTCCGTCATCCGATGATCAGACTTCGCCTTTCGATAGATCCGCCGCCGCAGTTCCTGCAGATTGCTGGTTGCCTTTGTCATCTCACCCCTGCCTCCCCTTGACGGACGGAGTACTCACCGGTCCGGGCCCTTCCCTCCGGACGCGTTTTGCTGCACGTCCATCGACAGACTGCGGCCCGATCCGCCACCCTGATGCCTATGCCCGCACTTCCCACTCGCGGTTATAGCAGGCCATCTCCTCGGCGAGCTTTCTTCGCCGGGCATCGAGGGCTTCTCCAGTTTCCACATCGTCCTTCACAACACGTGTAACGAGGCTACTTCTACGTTCACTGCACGTTGCAACCTGGTGCGTTGCGCATACTCCTTTCCGAGCATGTTGTCGGAGGGCTCCGCCGTCTTGCTTTCGCGCCACGGCGCCTCCCCAGCTACGAGGCCTGAGTCTTTTAGCCTCGGTCGGTCTCTCACCGACTGGACCATGTGTCCTTTTCTGGACACGCCAATTTTCCAGCGCGTCAGATAGATTTGTGCGATCCACCAGAGCGATTGCGAGTCCCGCGCTCCCGCCAGCGCATTCGTGAGCAGTAATATCGGTTCCTCTCCGAAGCCAGCGACCACCACCAAATGCAACGGTTCGGTGCGCCCTACCAGGCGAATCCGTTCGACGCCGTACTGCAAATCGTAGATCTTCTCTTGCCCGTCTGTCAGCCCCGGAATAAAACGCCCGCCGGTAATTTAGTTTGGGTTGCCAGCCCATTGGCGGGGAGGCGGTAGGGACTCTACAGCAGTTTCTAAATTTTGTCGTTTGCGTCGACACTCACCGTGACGCTACGATTATGCAGCGCCAAATGTTCACATTCTCGCGGACGGAAAATCCTTCGTGTGCGGTGTTCTTGTTGCAGGACCACGACACGCAGCGCGTTTATCGGCTCTACGACCTCACTAAAGCCCAGCTCATCCGGCCCGGAGTGGCCCACTGCGTAGCGGGCAAGGTCAACAGCGCCGACAAACTTTACCTCGTGATCGAGTCGGTCCGGCTCGACACTGCGCATGCTCGATCTTCTACAATTCCTGCTGCTGCTGACGGCGCGGGAGGGTCGGCTCTGTTCTAATCCGCTGTTTTCCGAACTCGCATCAGGCATCACGCCTTCGCTCCGCTCAGCGGTGTTGCCGCGGTAGTGCGTGCCGGCATCGAAACCGCCGCTCTTTCTGACTACAAAACTGGGCAAACTGCGGTCAATCTATTCCGGCGCTAACACCCGTCCTGATTCTTGACGATCCGCGCTTGATAACGCAGCCGGCACCGGCTACCCAACTCGGCCACGCTGCGTTTCATATTCTTCCTATCCACCACGAAGCGCTTCCCCGTGGAGCGGATGACAAAGCGTTCCTGCCGGTCCAGTAAGGGCTCCAGCAATTTCTTTCCGATCACCGCCTCGATCCACGGCCCAGATGCCCGGCCTTGCGTGTGCGCCCGGACCAGATCGACGCCCACCAGCACTTCTGCGTTTTCACTGAGGAACTCTTCGGCTTCGACTGAGTACAGCTTCTGATAGAGCGGCACGATTTCACTGCCGTTCACCTCGGCCCCCGTGATATCGCACAACCAGTAGCCTGCATGCACTTCGCCCGTGCTGCCATCGCGTACCGGAGCCAAGTGTTCCATCTTCTTGGCATACTCTTTGCAAATATCGCTCAGGTCCAAACAGAGTACTGTGTTGGCTTCTACTCGCTGGCTCGCCATCTTTGCCAATTGCAAAGTAACTCCGCTTCCAGCGCGATCGCTTTCAAGTTGCGAGACAGGCGGTCTTCCGTCTTGATAAGAGGAATCTCTTCTTTCAGGCTGCGTGCGATGTTACTCAGCTTCACATCCTGACTGGCCTGAATACCGAATAGCATCTGGCCAACAAACTTCTCCAGCGGTCCACTGAGCCCCACGCACAACTCCGAGCAGAACTTCGTCAGTTGCGCTTTCAGTCGCGAGCGCAGTTTGCTATCTTGCACGGGGGACGGCTCCTGTGATGGATTCGGTTCGTCGCAAAAACCCTTCTACCACGGCTTTCCGTCCCTGGCCACTTCACGATCGCTGTAAACCGCTGAAGCCGTTCGTCTTCCCCTTATCGACGCTTAGAATCTGAGGAAACTCCTGGTTTTTGTAGTTTTTGTTCGTTTTGGAGCGGTGTAAATCGCTTTGACTAGCCCTAGAGGCGAGTGTCGGAGAGTTGTTGGCAATCCCGGAACGCATTGCACGCAATTCCCGAATCCAGCGGCGTTTACCAGGTCTGCCGACGCCTCCCTTGTTGAACTCCGAGCGGCCGCTTGCAGCTTAGTAGCCCCCGCTTTGCCCTGGTCACGAAGTTGAAAGAAGAGGCTTGAACGCTTGATCCCCGACTTCTTGATGCACTCCTTACCGTCGACAGACGATGGGGGTGCACTGGCTGTTCAACATTCCGTAAGTTGCCGCGCCGAATGCCAAAAGTGAAGGATCTCAACAAAGTTCGGATCTTCATGGACGCGGTAGTAGATCAAGATCGGAGTGTGGACCAACTGGCGTACGCCCGGGCGATTTGCTAAGGGGCTCCCAATATAGGGGAAGGTCTTCAACAGATCGATGTGGTTTAGAATCGCATTGCCAAAGCGCTCGGCGGTGGCCGGAAAATTCGCCCAGGAGTAAGCAAGGATTTCCTCGAAGTCCGCTAGTGCGGCTTCTGCGATTCGAATTTGGAAATCCACTCGGGAATCATTTTCCGAACTTCATCAATTGTGACGGTGCGGCCCCTATCGGCGTCTTTGATGCCGCGATCAATCGCGGCAAGGGTCTTTTCGTCCACCTCGACTTCTTCGGTCACCGGGACCTGGAGTTTCAAGTCCACCATATCTTTTACAATAACTGATCCAACAGTACAACAAGGCGAGCGTGACAATCCAACACGAATCCTTACCGTAGGTGTAGACGGCGAGAGCATGAAAATCCGGGCGCTCAAGCCGCCTTCTTCTCAGTTTCACTATCTACGCGACGGAAGCTGGGGTACCACTGCTGAAAAGTCTCCTCGAGCCGCTCATCGAGAACCCGGGTACGCGTTTGCAGTAGCAGATGCGCACCCTTTTTCGTCCATTGCATCTGCTGGCGTTTCGCAAATCGCTTACTGACAATCTGGTTCACGGCCGATTCCACAAAGCCCGTCGCAATGGCTTCCTTATTCCGCCACCGTTCGCCGTAGTTGGGAATGAGCCCCTGGTTAGCCATGATGTAGGTGTCGAGTTCGTCCAGAGCTTTTCTGAGCTTGCGCCCGTTGTCGCCCTCGATCTTTTCATTGTCCAGATCGCAGTGTAAGTCTTGGATTCGCTCTCGTGCGCGGACCACGTTCCCGTGCCAGAGATAGTGTTTTGTGCCCTCCAGTGTTTTCAGCGTCTGTTTGCGTTTCTCCGGTGCGGCATCCAAACCTTTGGCGTACTGCCCCAGCACCGTGATCCGCATCGTAAGGTGGAACCAGTCCAAGTACTGCTCGCCTTCGGGGTTCAAATACGACTGCACCGCGCGGATGTCCGTCCCTCCGTCAGAAAAGAACATGACGCTCTGGTTCATCTGCATTCCTTGGCTGCGTAAAAGTTCGAACAGCCGCCGCTTCGGCTTCTCATCGTACGTTTGTGCATAGCCGAAACAGCGACTCGGGCCTTCCTCGCACATCGATTTACCAACGATGACCTCGAAGTGTGTTTTCTTGTCCTCCCAGTCGCGAACGTAGCAGCCGTCGATACCTACCGTGAGTGGAGCAGGAGGACGAGGCAACTTCGCCCACGCTGCAGGGCAACCCTCGATGAAACTCACCTGTTCTTCTCTTAAGGCCGCTTCCTCCCGTTCTGCTACCCGATGCAAATGATTTCGGATTCTATGCGCGTTCACCGTTTCGGCGACCGGCAGCGTATCTTTTAAGAGGCCCGCCGTCAGTTCGAACGAGATCAAGGAACCCCACTTAGTCTCCAAATACAATCGTTCGGGAGACACGCGCTCCGAGAGCAGCTCGGCTACTGGGCTGAAGGTCTTCGCCAGGTTCGGCCGGCAGCGACAATGACTCCAGCGTCGATCTCGAGATTGCCGAACAGCGTCTGCAACGTCACGGTGTGGCTCCCTTTCTGCCCGCGGGATTTCCTGCAGTGCGGGCAACCGCGCTGCGCCTCCAGGTATTCAGCTATTTGCTGCTCCACCAGCATCTTCTGAATGGCTGCCAGCAGGCTCTTGCTCTCCGCTAATGTCAGGCCGATGTCCTCTAAGCCATACTCTTTACGCTCCCAACATGCAATCTGTTGCACATGTTGGCCGAACTCAGTTTCGATAGTGATCTGGATGTGGGCTTTCATCCTGCGATCGTGTCACAGAACAACCAGTCTCGATCACCGCGAGCATATTGCCGGAGTCGGCGATTAATGGCACCCCGATCAATTCGATCCGGTCGTGCCGCGCGATGGGCTTTCACCCGTTCGAGCGCGGCGAGCAGGCTCTCGCGATCGCCGATGACGGAGCGGTCGCCGCCGGAGTCGAGCACGCGTTCCACGGCCTCGGCCATCAGCGCCAGCTCTTGTCTGGGCGTAGAGTCGCACCACTCCTGCCAACGCGGATCTCCCTCTTCCATATAGACCCGCGCCCCTCCGCAATCTTCCGGTGGGGCCAGCCGTTGCCCGCCAGTGCAGACCGGAAAGATACGCCGGCATTTAAATGGCAGTACCTTCTCCAGCCGCACATCATGCTCCCAGCTATCGTAGAAGTCATATTCGTACAGGAAGCGCTCGCGAAGCCGGAATCTGAAGCCAGCAAGGAAGACTTTCTCGGGATCGTCGGTAAACCGTAATTCCTCCCTCGTGCGCAACGCCGTACTCTGTGCCGTGAATACGGAAGCGATGGAGGTGGGAATCGTTCCAGCCCAGGGCGATCTGAATGGCGTAGTGAAGATCGGCGATGCTCTGGTTACTGCGCAACAACAGACGCCGCCAGATCATCGGACTGATGCCCCGGAGCGCCACCTTGAATTGATACACGCAGACCAACTGCGGGCCGGGCATCGGAATTCATTGTATCCCTGGCCCATGAATGAATTAGCCAGTCACAGCCGCTTCGGAGTAGCGCCCGGATTTTCATGCTCTCGCGATACTCGGGCAAGGTCCTGGTCGGCAATTACATGGCCCGCCGCTCGCAATTGGTTCGCGAAAAAGAGACAGCGCCCCACCAGCTCATGACGCGCTTCGCCTCGGTTCAATTGCAACTACACGCGATGACGGAGTTCGGGATCGGCGAGGTAGCGCAGAATGTAGACGGTCTTTACCACGCGGCCGAGTGCCGTGAGAGCTCCCGCCAGCCGGTCCGACGAGGGGGCGTTGGCGAGTCGCTGAATGATGACATTCGCCGGGGCCGTCCGGTTTTTGAGCGAAGCCGCTACCCGGACCATGAAGTCCCATTGCTCCCGGATCAGGTTGCTGTCGGCCACTCCATGCAACAGCGGGTTGAGGCATCCGTGGTCGGCCTGCCGGCCCATCTTATAAACGTGTTGGTCGGCGAGATCGCGCAGCCTGGGCATGAAGGAATAACCGAGCAGATAACACAATCCAAAAACATGCTCCGTGAAGCCATGCGTGTCCGTGTAGTGCTCGCGGAGGCTTGCCCGAATCAACCGCCAGCGACCTGGGACCTGCTTCGATCAACTCTGGACGAAGGATTCCGCAGCATTGACCGTAGGCTCCAGGAATGCGGCCCGCTGCAACCGGAACGGTTCAGCTTGAGCGAAGCCAACGAGCGCTTGGCTGAGTTGCAGGAGCGTGGAGGACTCCGGCTATGAACGTCCGCGTGGAGGTTGTATGCACCCGCGCCGTCCGCGTCTGCAGGGCTTGAGCGATCTGCTCGTTCGTCCGTCCCTCGCCAGCTAGCAAGATGATCCTGCCAGCTCGACCAGCCGATGCTCGCTTTTGCCACGGGAGGCACCAACTATCGGCCCAATGTTATAGGCGATCCGAACTCGATCACCCACTCACAGACGGAATGGTTCAACATCGTTGCCTTCGCTCCGATTGTGCCGGGGACTTTCTGGAGTGCCGGCCGGAACATTATCACATGTCCTGGATTAAACAATTCGGACCTTTCACTCTTCAAGGACTTCCGACGAATTATACCCGGCCATGAGTCCACTGACCTTGAGCTTCGCGGGGAGTTTTACAACGCTCTCAATCAGACTCAATGGACAACCGTGAATACGCAGTATGGATCAAGTGAGTTTGGGCAAGTTGGCTATTAGTGCCCAACCCCTCGAAAAGGTAAAATTGAGCGCCGGTCTGATCTAAAATGCCGGACCGTTCTCATCTCAGCGAAGTTGTTGGTGAGCGCCCGCGCAACATCAAGCACTGTCCGGGCTAAGTCACCAGATCGGTCTCGTGTAATTCGCGACTGCGGTCCGGCGATGCTTATCGCCGCCACCGCTCGTCCGGTTTGATCGCAAACTGGCGCTCCGATGCAGCGCAAGCCGTCTTGGAACTCCTCGTCGTCGATTGCCAAACCGCGGGTCCGGACTTTGGCCAGATCTACGCTGAACTGCGTCGGAGTCCTGATCGTTCTCCTCGTGTATATCACATAACGGTGTGACCGGATCAGCTCATCCGCTTCCTGCTGGAAAGCAATAATTGCCTTTTCCTGCTGGAAAGCAATAATTGCCTTGCCCAGCGAAGTACAATGGATCGGCGACCGGCGGCCCACTGTGGAAGGTGAAGCTACGCTATTCAGCCCCGCCGCGTGCAGGATGGAAAGTACCTCCCCGGCGCAGAGAATTCCCATGTGTGCCGCTTCCCCGGTTTTGGCCGCTAATTCCTCTACGAACGGTTTGGCGCTCTTCTCGAAGCAAAAACGTGGAGAAGCAAAGCTGCCGAGTTCCGCTATCTTAAGCCCGATTCGGTACGTTCCTGTTGCCGCGTCCCGCTCTACATACCGATGTTGTTCGAGAACCGCCAACAGCCTGTGGACCGTGCTCTTATTTAAGTGCAAAACTCTCCCTAATTCAGTCGGACCCAGAGGCTGGTTCGATTCTGCAAGAGTGCTGAGGATCGCAAACGTTCGATCAAGTACCTGTACCCTGTAACGACCCTGGATCTCAGGTTTAAATTCTGTAGCGGACATTGCTTACTTTCAGAGCGACTTTAGCGAGACAGTAGTAATGAGTTATCGCACATGAACGGTAAAGTCAAGACGAACATCTTCCCAAAGAATTTCTTGACATCGTTTTTCACCAGTGATAAAAATGTCTCGGCTCTGGGTTGGGGTGCCGGTGTCACGATGTGGGACGGCGGAAGGGATAGGGAGTGTTCGATTCAAGTCGAAGAGATTTCCTTTACGGTTCATCTGCGGCCCTTGCGGGGGCATTTCGCGGTTCCGCGGCATCTGCGGGACGGAAAATGATCGGTATTCAAGTAGGAGCTGTGTCTTTCGTCGACGAAGGCGTGGAACCCGTACTCGACATCCTCCAGAGTAAGGCGTACGTCAATACACTCTTCATCGCGGCCTTCACTTACGGCCGGGGGATTGCCGGCCGCCAGATCCCGGGCCAACCTTTACCGGATCATGGCAAGCAGCAGTACGACACGGGCACGTTTCACGGCGGCAGTTATGCGGCCATTCACCAGAAATATTTCCAAAACACTCCGTTAAAGGACGTCAGGGCCCCCGATTTGGGCAAGTTCGATGTGTTTGAGAGCGTCTTACCCTCCTCCAGGAAGCGAGGAATCCAAAACATCGCGTGGTTTGAAGATGTCTTCCGGTCGGACATTCCGGGGGTGCAGCAATTAGAGGAGCGGGACCTGCACGGACACCATGCGAAGACGTTATGCTTCAACAACCCCGGCTATCACAATTTCTTGCTCGATCTGGTTGAGGACTACACGCGGTCTTGGGACCTCGACGGAATTATGTGGGGTTCCGAACGCCAGGGCGCCTTTGCCAATGCCATTGGCTCTTCGGCGGGAGGTAAGCGGAACGATCCCGGGCGAGTTACTTGCTTCTGCCAGTTCTGCCAACAGAAGGGCCAGGAGCGCGGCATCAATTTCGAGAGAGTGCAGGCGGGCTTTCTGGAATTGGAAAAGTTTGTCCGCGCTAGCCGGGCCGGGAGCCGCCCTGTCGACGGCTACTACGTCGAATTGTGGAGACTCATGCTCGATTATCCGGAGCTTCTGGCGTGGGAAAACCTATGGCACGACAGCCTACGAGAGACTTATGCCGCCATTTATCACAAGGTGAAATCGATCAAGCCTTCTATGGGCGTCGGTTGGCACATCTGGCACAACAACTCCTTCAGTCCCATCTATCGAGCTGAACAGGACTTTCAGCGGATTGCTCCGGTCTCCGACTTCCTGAAGATCGTGATGTACAACAATGTCGCGGGAGAACGGATGGCGAGTTATATCGACAGCGTCAGCCAAACTCAGTTCGGCGATTTGCCCAAAGAGGAATTACTTGAGTTTCACTATCGTGTTCTCGGCTACAAGGACCAAGGCTCTTGTACGCAGATCCCGAAACAGGGATTTTCGAGCAATTACGTCTATAGTGAGACCAAACGCGCCAGCGCTGGCTTGGCCGGGGCCAAGACGAAGTTATGGCCCGGCATCGATGTAGACGTGCCGACGGCTGCCACCCACAGCAAATGCACTCCGCAGGGCGTCCGTGATGCTGTTTTAGCCACCTTCCGCGGGGGTGCCGAGGGGATCATCCTTTCACGCAAGTATTCCGAAATGAAATTAGACAATCTTGCGGGAGCAGGTGAGGCGATCCGTCAACTTGGCTTCGCCTGACCCATTTATTTCTCTGTAGAAAGAAGTAGGCGAACCATATGAGACGTCTCTTTGTTGTAGTATTTTCATCACTCATCCTCGTTGCCACCCCGGCGTGGTCCCAAGTGGACATTGGACAGATATCCGGCACTGTGGTCGACAACAGTAAGGCAAGCGTCCCCGGAGTCACCGTAACGGCCACCAATGAAGGAAGCCAGATTGCTCAAAAAGTAACTACGAATAGCTCTGGCTACTATACGTTTCCTAATCTGGCGGTAGGGACTTACACCGTTACCGCCGACGCGAAGGGCTTCGCAAAATACGTCCGTACGGGCATTCACCTGAATGCAACCGGTCAGGTGGACATACCCATTCAGTTAAGTCTGGGGGCAGTAACCGAGACCGTGCAAGTAACCGAATCCGCGGCCCAGGCTATAAGCCTTGAGCCTTCGACGGGCGGGACCGTCACTTCGCAGCAGTTTCAACAGCTCGAAGTGAATGGAAGAAATCCCGTTTACTTGGCTCTGCTGGAGCCCGGCGTAGTCGGCACCAATATTGCGACCTTTGACCCGGACAGCGTCAGTAGCGGCGCTTTCAGCATGAACGGAGGCCGCACCGATGCTTACACCGTCTACGTGGATGGCGCGCTGGCGACGCGCACACGGGAATCCGGCTCCATGCTCGGCGCTCAGGACATGAACTCCGTTCAGGAAGTTCAGGTTCTTACCGGCAACTTCGACGCGGAGTACGGCCGCTCAAGCGCCGGCCAGATTCGATTTGTTACCAAGAGCGGAACTACTAAATTCCATGGCGACGCCTATGAGGTGATCCGCAATGCTGCTTTCGATGCAAATAGCTGGCAGAGGAATAATAGTCCGATTACCAGCCAGAACTCAAAGCCGCCAAAGCAAAACTATAATGACTTTGGATTCGATGTCGGAGGCCCGGTCTTCGTGCCGGGAAAATTCAACAAGGACCGTAACAAATTATTCTTCTTTATAGCTGAAGAGTGGGTGCGCCGGCGTTACGACGACGACACAACCGGTACAGTTCCCACCGCCGCTATGCGCAGCGGGGATCTTAGCTATCTCCTGAATCCGCATAACACGTTTTTCGGGAAGACGAGAATAGCGACCGATCCTGTGACGCACCAGCCGTTCCCCGGGAATATTATCCCGGCCTCGCGGGTGAATCAGCAGGGGATGGCCATACTCAATGCCTACCCGCTGCCCACGCCGGGCTTTCAGCAAGGGTCCGCAAATTGGATTCAAACATATCCTGTCTATTCAAACGTTCAAAAGACAACCTTCCGGGCCGATTACTCTATCAACGACAAAAACCACCTATACGTGCGCGGTACGTTCATTCCGTGGCGCTTCAACAATCCATTGGAGGGCACGCTGGGTCTGTTTCAGTCGCTCTGGTCGCGGCCGAACCGTACCGGCATTGTCGATTTGACAACATCGTTCTCTCCCACGTTCTTAAATGATTTCTCGATATCGGCGAACTCGGATGGCAAAGGCTCCATTGTGGCGGATCCCGCCTGTGGTGCTCTTTGCGACCGAAGCACTTACGGAATAACTTACCCGTACTTGTACCCTGGAACGAAGCTCTTTCTCCAGAAGATCCCAACCATTACGGTGACGGGACTTACTACGGTGGATACGGGTCCATATCCGGGCTCCTGGTCGGGATTTGTCGAGGACTTTACGGATAACTTGACAAAAGTTACTGGCAACCATACGATCATGTTCGGCGGAACCTTCGAACATGCCGGACAGAACGATCTCATTCAGTTAACTACAGCAAGCCCGCCCCAGACCAACAATCAAAATGGCGCGTTTCAGTTCTTAGACACTGGAATGGCGGGCACCACAGGATTGGGCATTGCCAATGCGCTGCTTGGCAACTTTAACAATTACTCTGAGTTTGGCGCGAAACCGGAGACACCATGGGTAGCCAACTCGTTAGATCTGTTTGTTCAGGACGTCTGGCAAGCGACTCGCAAGCTGAGTCTTCATTATGGGCTGCGATATTCGATTTGGCCGGCTTGGTCCACCTCGAACGGAGCGATCGCCCAGTTTGAGCCTGCATTCTACAATCCGGCTCAGGCCGCTACAGTAAGTCCCACTACGGGTTTTATTACCAGCGGATCTCCTTACAATGGAATCGTACTGCCCGGAAGCGGACCATCAGCCGACGCGCTGAAACGTTATCCATTCTTAAGTCAATTTCAAAGCCTGTATCACAACCTTCCTGCCGGATTCGTCCCCACGCAGTGGGACCTTTTTCAGCCCCGGTTCGGTCTGGCGTACCAGATTGCTTCAAATACAGTCCTTCGCACCGGCGTTGGATACTTTGCGGACCGCACCGCTATCAACCGGGACACCGCCCTCGGCGGCAACCCGCCGTTCATGCCGCAGACCACTCTCGTGAACGGAAACATCGGTAGCCTGGGCAGTGCCGCATCGATTGCTGTGCCTTTCACGATGACCATCAATGCACCGAATAATGTATGGCCAACGGCTTGGGACTATAACGTCACAGTCGAACACCAGTTTGGGCACGGCATAAACGCGTCGGCAGGCTATGTCGGCAATCGCGGCCTTCACCTTCAGCGCAAGCGCAACATCAATCAGATCGTCCAGCCAGACACAATTTACCAGTACCCAAATGTCAATCCCAACGCTCTGCGCCCCTACTTGGGCGCGGGCATCATCGATATCTCCGAAAACTCAGGACTGTCGTGGTACAACGCTCTCCAGCTAAACGCCACCAAGACCGCCGGGCCTCTCACCTTCAGTGCTTCTTACACGTATTCGAGTTCCCTCGACAACACTTCCGTCCTGACGGATGTTCTACCAAACGCTTACAACGACAAAAATTACTGGGGCCCTTCCGATTTCAACGTGCCCCAGGCGCTGATCGTCAGTTATGTCTACAATCTGCCGTTCCGCGGGCGAAACAGCTTAGTCAAAAAGATTTTTGGCAACTGGACTCTGTCCGGCATCAATCAGTTTGAATCGGGAATGCCGTTCTCGGTTCGGGAAAACATCGACTATGCAGGGATTGGTCCCGGTAGCGGAAACCAATTCTGGAACCTTACCGGCAACACCTCCGGCTGTTCAACGCCGTTCGTTCCGAATCAAGGCGCTACGCTCTACTGCCCTGATGCGTTCTCTGCGCCCGCGCTAGGGACCTTCGCGTCCGGAGATAACAGGAATATCTTCTCCAACCCTGGATTTTGGGAATGGAACCTGGCCATTCATAAGCAGTTCCCCATTCCCATCAACGAAAGGTCGAACATCGAGTTTCGCGCCGAAGCATTCGATCTTCTCAACCATGCGAACTGGGGCCCCGTGAACTCCAACCCACTTAGTTCCGCGTTCATGATGGTCACCACCAAGACCGGTAATCGAAATCTTCAGTTCGAACTTAAGATGTCGTTCTAAATCGAGCTAAGATCCGCAACTTATGCCTAACGAGATGGATAATCTGACACGCCGGGACGCAATGGCCGCGATTTCCGGAGCTGTCCTTGCGCCACGCCTAATCGGAGCTCCCCAAGACGGTACAGGAACGCCTTGGTACACCACTATGCGCCGCTGCGGGCAGACGAACTTTAATGAACGAGATCCCATCGAACTGAACATTGCCTGGTGGGTCGATTACTGGACCGGTTTGGAGCTGGATGCTCTGCTTTTGAACGCCGGAGGCATCATGGCCTTCTATCCGACCAAGATACCGTTCCAGCACCGAAGTAAGTTCCTGGACGATCACGACCTCTTCGGCGATTTCACCAAGGCGGCTAAGGCGAAGGGAATTCGCGTGGTGGCGCGTCTCGACTGTAATTACGTCTACGAGGATGCGTACCAAGCTCATCCGGAGTGGGTGGAACGAACCGACAGCGGCGAGCCGGTCACTAACCCTGAATCGCCCTGGCTTTACAAAACGTGCATGTATTCGACGTATTTCACGGACCAGATGCCCGCCATCATCCGCGAGATCAATTCCATGTACGACGTGGACGGCTTTTTTACCAATGGCTGGCCCAGCACAAATCGTCCCGGACCCTGCTACTGCGAGGGCTGTAAGGGCCTGACTCCGAATTCGCCCGAGGCCTTTCATCGGCACCTTGTGCGTGTCCTTGAGATTTGGCAACTTTGGGATCGCACCGCCAAGAAGAAGAAGTGGGACAGCGTATACGTCGGCAATTTAGGCGGCGGCATCCGGGCGGTAACTAATCTCAAGGAGATCGCCAATGTCGCGGGCTGGTTCAATGCCGACCATCAAGGCCGCTCAGGCGTCACTCCGATTTGGGACTGTGCTCAACAGGGGCGAGTCGCGCAGTCTGTCATGAAGGGACGCACCATTACGAATGTTACCGGCGCCTATGCCAACTGTCAGCCGCTTTGGCGCCACACAAGTAAAGCGCCCTTGGAAATGAAAATGTGGCTGGCGCAAACCACAGCCAGCGGCATGACGCCGTGGTTCCATTGGTTGGGAGGCAAACCACAGGACTTGCGGTGGCGTGAACCGGGCAGAAAGTTTTATCAATGGATTGCACGGAATCAACAGCACTTTGTAAATGAATCTTCTATCGCGAACCTGGCGGTAATATTCGCGCAACGCACGAACGCCTTCTATAAGGTTCCGGGCCATGGCCAGGTCATCGATTACATGCAAGGCATGTATCAGGTCTTACTTCAAGGCCGATTCTTTTTCGATTTTATTCACGAAGATGACCTCACTCCCGATGTCCTTTCAAAATACAAAGCAGTCATTCTCGCCAACGCCGCGTTGTTGAGCGACAAACAGTGTCAGCAATTGCGTGATTATGTGAACCGTGGTGGATCGATACTCGCTACTTTTCAAACCGGTTTCTACGATGAGTATGGAAAGCCGCGCGCCGAATGCGGACTGTCGGACATCTTCGGAATCCAGAAGAACGGGGACATGGTTGGACCAAATGGAAACTCGGCATACGCTCACATAGAGCGAAACCACCCCATACTGTAGGGCTTCAGCGATACAACTTTGCTGCCGTTCGCCGAGCATTACATGCCTTTGCGCTCCATCGCCAACCCTGTATTAACTGTCCTGCCGCCCTATCCTGCCTTTCCGCCGGAAATGGTTTATCCGCGCATCACACACACCGATCAACCTGCCGTTGTACTCGTCGAACGAGGAGCAAGCCGACGCGTTTTCTTGCCTGGCGACATCGACAGCTCTTACTGGAGGTCTCAGGATCCGGATCTCTCCCGCTTACTCGATAACGCGATTCGCTGGATGTGTCCCGACGCGCCTCTAACGGTGACCGGCAAAGGTATCGCCGAGGTTTTCGCATGGCGGACAAAGCCTGGGTTTTCCATTCACCTTCTGAACTATGGAAACCCGGAGTTGCTCCGGGGCTGGTTCACCGAACCTTATCCGCTTGGCCCACAAAAAGTCAGGATGAACTTGCCCGCGGGCTTCAAGGCTGCGAAAGCTCATCTACTTGCAGCCGGTACTCAAGTTCCTTTAACAACCTCCGGTAATGCCGTTGAATTCACCGTTCCCGAAGTACGAGACTACGAAGTTGTGGGTATTGCTTAAGCCAGGTGTCGCGCTGCCGTTAAATCGCGGATTGGTGAGTAGGACGTGCGTTTGCGGCCCTTAAATCGAGACTGTAAAGAAGCTGGGGGCGGGTGCTCCTGACGTAAGCTGGCGATGAAGTGGGCTGTGACGAAGGAGGTACTTCATGCGCTATCGAGTCAAAGTGGAATGGGAAAACGAGGACGGCGGATCGGAAACGGCTGAGATCGGCCAAGTGGAAAGTGGCCCTTGTTTAACCGAATCTGATGTGGGATTAAAGCTGGCTGCTGCACAAGAAATCATGTCCCGTTTGCAGAGGATCGTGACTACGCAACAGCTACAACGGCATTGCCAAGCTGCTCGATGCTGCCCTTCGTGCCAAGCACCCCGAAACGTGAAAGATTACCGGACACGCACATTGGATACTGGGGGTTGTGCCGAGATACGGGCAAAATAGGACATAGGGTGCCCCGGGGCATCAAGCACTTGCCCTTCGAACGAACGGTAGAACAGTCTGAGTTGCGCGGGCTGGTCCCTTGCGAACGGGGATGACGACTTCCTCATCCAGAGGAGCCGGCGAGCGCCCGAGGTCGATTACGTAATCACCGAAGCGTTTAATGGATCGGGTCAAGTAGGGACTCAGGTAAGCAAGGTCCTCTTGAGAAACCGGCCGACCTTCTCCTTCCAGTTCCTTTAAGATACGTCCAATATCGATCACATTTTGGAGGATCGCGGCATTGGCGACCAGGTCGTTATACTTGATCCGCTTTTCCTGTTCGTCGCGGTCGTTTTCACTAATGACGCCCTCACCGCCAAAGAAAAGCCACTTAGCAAAGCCGTTGTAGGCCTCTGCCTTGTTTGTAGTCGCGGTGATCTGGCGCCGAAGCGGCAGGTCCGAAATGTAGTCCAGTAAGAATATGGTTCGGATCACGCGACCGACCTCCCGCGCCACCTGATAGAGCCGGTTCTTGCGGCTGTAATTACCGAGCTTGCGAAGCAGCACCGCAGAGGAAACGTGTCCCCTCTCAATTGAAATGGCCACTTGCATCAAGTCTTGCCATAGATCCTCGATCAGCTTCCAATCCACTGTCTCGCTGAACAGGGAGTCGATGTGCCGGTAGGCAGCACTCTTGTCGGAACGATAGAAGGTGAGGTCCTTCCAGTTCCGGATTCTTGGCATCAACTGAATGCCTAGCAGATAGGAAAATGCAAAGACGGGGGTGGATTGACCTTGCGTATCGGCGTGAATCCTGTCGGGTTGGATCACGGACGTGTTCTTAAGAAGTCCTTCGATGATGTAGATCGCTTCCCAAACACCCGGAGGAATGAAGTGGCTGAAGAGCGCAATGTAATTGTCGCTGACATGGTGATAGGCAATGGCACCGAACGAGCCGTAGCGAATGTGGTAATCCGCAACCAGATTTTGTTCGTACAAGTGGTACTGAGTGCCGTCTGCTGCAGCTGATTTCGGTACTCTGATTTGGTCCGGTTCGGCATTTTGTTTTGGCGCACCCTCTAAACGAACGGATACTCTGATGCGGGCAGCAGCCCGCGGCGGAGGAACTCGTTGGATTGGAGAGCGAAGGTGGAGTTGTTCGAAGAGATCCGCAGAGAGTACGAGTTCGGCGTCGGCACGATTGCCGGAGTTGCCAAAAAGCTTGGAGTGCATCGGCGCATGGTGCGCGAAGCGGTCGGCAACGCGATTCCGCAGTTACGGAAGAAGACCGAGCGTCCACGCTATAAGTTGTCGCCGGTGGCCGGCTTCATCGACCAGATTTTGGAGTTAGATCGGAAGGCTCCGCGCAAGCAGCGGCATACCGCGCACCGCATCTGGAAGCGGATCTGTACGGAGCTTCCGAACAATACGGTGTGCGAACGCACGGTGCGGCTATATGTGCATGAGCGAAAGATTGCTCTGGGTCTGGTCGTTCATGAGACCTTCGTGCCGCAGAGCTATCCATGGGGCGTGGAAGCGCAAGTGGATTGGTACGAAGCCTATGCGGATCTGTCTGGCCAACGAACGAAGCTGCAGGTGTTTGCCATGCGCAGCATGGCAAGCGGAGCGGCTTTTCATTGTGCGTTTCTTCACGCCACGCAGCAAGCTTTCCTTGAAGCGCATGAACTGGCGTTCGCATTCTTCTGCGGCGTATTCCGCAAACTTCGGTATGACAATCTCACTTCGGCAGTGAAGAAGATCTTGCGGGGATATCGCCGCGAAGAGACAGCGCGATTCGTTGCCTTCCGATCTCACTGGCGTTTTGAAAGCGAGTTCTGCACGCCGGCTGAAGCACACGAAAAGGGTGGTGTGGAAGGAGAGGCCGGCTATTTTCGTCGGAATCACTGGGTACCGGTGCCCCACGCAGTGGATGTTGCTGGATTAAACCGAGACTTACTCCAGAGTTGTCATCAGGATGAGCAACGCCGGATCGAAGGTCGGGATCAAAGCATCGGCGCCGCCGTACTGATCGAGCGCGACCATTTGCTGCCGCTGGTGAAAGAGGGCGTGGACTTAGCACAAACCAGCTTTCCGACGGTCAACAGTTTGGGCTGCGTAAAAGTGCTAACCAACTCTTACTCGGTGCCGCTGAAGGCTGGAACGCAAGTGCAGGCAAAGATTTATGCGAGCACGGTGGAACTTTGGCACTGCGGCTGTTGCGTAGCGCGACATGAACGCTGTTACAGCCGACAACAACAAGTGCTGGATCTCGAACATTATCTGGACGTTCTCTCTCGAAAACCCGGCGCGATGGCTGGCTCACGGCCCTTAGAGCAGCAGCGCTGCGCCGGTTTGTGGCCCGAGTGTTTCGACCAGATCTGGCAAGCTTTGATGATCCGCCACGGCAAACAGACCGGCACCAGACAGATGATCGATCTGCTGAAGATGGCGAAAGAGGTGGGCCGCGATCGTCTACGGCAAGCCATCGAGACTGCCTTGGAAACAGGCTGCACCGATGCAGCTGCCGTGCAACATCTGATTCATGCGAGCGATCTCAGCCGTCCCGTTTGCGAGGTGATGGATATCGGTTTACTCGAACGCTATCGGCGACCGTTACCCGTTATGAACGAATACGATCAGCTGCTGTCGATGGGTGGCACGAGATGAACAGCCAGATGACACAACTGCAAGACGCCACGATCACTCAGCATTGCAAAGTGTTGCGGATGCCCACCATGGCTTCTCAGTTCAGTACGCTAGCGGAGCAAGCAATCCGAGAGAAGAAGACGCACCTTGGATACCTGGACGCCTTGCTCACAGTAGAGATTGAAGAACGCGAGAAGAACACGATTGGCCGGCGGATCAAGGAAGCCCGATTACCCCGAGTCAAGACACTAGAGGAGTTCAACTTTGCCCAGTCTCCGCAAGTGGATGCCGCCAAGCTGCGCGACTTGGCTGAGGGCGGCTATATTGATCGAGCCGAACCGGTCTTGTTAATCGGTGATTGTGGCACGGGCAAAACCCATCTTTTAACCGGGCTGTGTGTGGCCGCTTGCCGCCAGAAGCGGCGGGTTCGCTTCACCACCGCCGCCGCATTGGTCAATGAACTGGTGGAGGCAAAACACCAACTGCAGCTTCGCCGCGTGATGGCCCGCTGGAGCCGCTACGATCTGATCGCGATCGATGAAGTAGGTTACGTCCCGTTGGCCGAAGTAGGTGCGGAGTTTCTGTTTCAAGTCATCGCAGAACGCGCAGAAAGAACCGGCGTCATCGTCACCACAAACCTGCCGTTTTCCGAATGGACGCAAGTCATTCCTAACGCTCGCCTTTGTAAAGCCTTACTGGATCGAATCACCGACCGGGCGCACATCTTAGAAACCGGCACCGAATCATATCGCTTCCGGCGTACGCTCGAACGGCAAAAGAAAGGGGCGAAAACAAACGAGAAGTAAGCCGTGGAAATGACGGTCCGTGGAAACCATGGAAAGCCAAACCCAGGCTTTCCACCCTTCCCACCGCCCTTGTAAATCCCGCAAAACCAGCGGGATTCACACATTCCCACCGCCTGACGACGATTGCTTTCTCATTTACCCGGAACATGAAGATTAGCTCCGGAAACCATTAACTTAGGGTGGGCCAAAATAAAATGCCGAACTGGACCAATTTCAGTTGCCAAAGGCAGCAGCCGACTTGCCATCCCCCCCAGACCCGAGGCAACGCGAATTGGTGGTAGCAATCAATGATGTCGCGCATGGCGGCTTCAATCTTGTCGGCCGTTACATGGCGGCGGTTGACGAAGGAGAGCATATGCGCCGTCACTACCCCGCGCATGTGCCGAGCGCCCTGATTTACCCCGAGATTCGTACCTAGAACGAAGATCGTTAGAAGGTACCGTTCAACTGCTCGTTCCAATTTCGGATCAGAACCCGATAGCGGCCCGAAATGCCTGGTAAATTCAGTCCAATGTTCTACATCACAGAGTATGTCGAGCAGGCTACGTGTCGGCATCTTCTGCAGAATGGCGGCCTCGAGTTCCAATGCCGATTGCGGAATGTCGCGGGCCGCTAACAGTCATCACATGAATTGTTTCTGTTATGACTGCTGATTCCGAATCAGAAGTGCTCGCCATCGAAAAACACTTGACCCATCAATTGTGCCGCGAGCAAACGGAATTGCTCTGGAATCTGGCGAGGGTACTAGCTCATAAGGTACGCCATTGCGCCGAACTCATTGAATCATTGGCGCTGCGGAACGTTGAGCAGCGCTTTGCGCAACACCTGCTCTCCATTGCGCAAGACCGCGGTGTGCGCGTAGGAGACGGCTGCGTGGTCGAACTGCATTTGACGCGCACCCAAATAGCAAATCGAATAGGGTCGGCACGTGAAGTTGTCTCCCGGACCTTCACTCATCTCCAGGAGTGCGGCTTGATTCAGGTGGAGGGCAGACGGCTTGTCACAGTCCCTAATATGCGGGCCTTAGGCACATTTGCTGAGAAAGAACGAACGAGAGAAAACGGAAAGCCCATAGCAGAGATTTCCTCGGAAATGGCTTAAAGGCCGGTTCAGGATCGGTTTGGTTCCTCAATAAGCGGCGACTCTTTATTCCAATCAATTTCATTCATGACGCGCAGGAAATCTTCCATACTGACACCACTGTCTGCGCACACCTCCTGCAAGCTTTTGCTTCTGTTGCCTTGCGCATTAATCCCAAGTCGGTTAAAGGCGAGAGCTGAACTAGGGATAGCTACGAGTAAACTAGCCACCGTTATGTGTGGATCGAGTCTCATCGAATATCACTTTCCAAAATAGACGACAACCACAGTTGAAGACGTAACCGAGCTGAAGAAGCCCATGATCTAAGGGCTTCTTGGGCGAGATAACAACCGCCCCAGCAATTTCTCCTCCCTCGATCATGATTGCTCCTGGCCGCCCAATAAACTGTGCTTTTTGTCACAAGATTTTTGTGGGGGTTGACTCTCTTTCGTCGATTGCACGGAAAATCGATCTTCGCTACAACGGTGGGGCTTTTGCACTTGATTTAGGTTAGCTATCTTCCCAAGATCCAGGCTCATCCGCAGCCGCGACGGGGCGCGCCAGATCGATGACCGTAGCGATCGCAAGGACAACGCACGGCAAGATGAGAGCGGAAAGACCATAGTATTTCTTGAGCATCGCGCCTGCAACCGCCCCCCATGGTGAAGCGCCTGGGTCCAATCCCGTTCGGCAATTAGCAATGCCGAACGAAGACGTATTGCCGGTCATATGCGCGTGCGGTGTAGACGTGATAAAGGAGCAGCCAGCCAACCACATCCACGAAGGCAGCTGCCCAGGCCATCGAGAGCGCGAGGATGGCTTTGGTGTGAGCCGGGAGCGGATTCGGCGATTGCCGTATCCGATCTCGACCGAACCACAAGTGCGGCTGCTCTTCGTGGATACGTAAACACATCGCGACTAGAACGAAGCCGCTGGCGCGGCGGCCGGCCGGGCGATTTCGGTAGCTGGAAGAAGAGCGTTGCTGAACGATTAGCGTTGATTGCAGAGAAAGGAGTTCTCTGTGACCATACTTATGCAGCGGATGCGCGAGGAACTCGTGCGCCGCACCTACTCGGAAACAACGATTCGTTCTTACCTGCATGCGGTGGAGGCGTTCCGCCAACACGTACAGAAGCGGCTCGACCATCTGGGGCCTGACGATCTTCGCCGCTATCAGGTATATCTGCTCGAAGACAGGAAACTGGCGAACGGCACAGTCGTCATCCAGATTTCTGCGCTTCGATTCTTCTACATCAAGGTGCTGAAGCGCCGGGATATGAAGGAGGATCTGCGCTATCCAAAGCGCCTGAAGCGGCTGCCGGTCGTCCTCAGCCAGGAGGAAGTTTCTCGCCTGATCGACTGTGCCCGGAACCTCTTCCATCGAGCGATGCTCCTAACGATGTACGCAGCCGGACTCAGGCGCAGCGAACTGTGCCGCCTGAAGGTCAGCAACATCGACAGCCAGCGGATGATGCTGCGTATCGAGCGAAGCAAGAACGGCGTAGACCGGGATGTCCCGCTCAGCCAGAAGTTGCTTCTCACTCTTCGCGAATACTGGCGCTGGATGAGACCGAAGACTTATCTCTTCCCGGGCACTCTGAACGGCTGGCGGGCTGACAAGCCCATCACTCCCAAAGTGATCTGGGAAGCGGTGCAGGAGGCAGCCAGACGAGCGGGCATCGAAAAGCACGTCACTCCGCACACCCTGCGCCACAGCTATGCTACTCATCTGCTTGAAGCAGGCGCAGACCTTCGGACGATTCAGATGCTGCTCGGCCATGCGGATCTCACGCACACGACGGTTTATCTGCACCTTTCGCAGAAGCACCTGCAGGCAGCACCGAATCCACTCGACCAGATTCAGGTTTCCAGCACCGCCCAACTGCAACGATCGCGGAGGCTGCATAAACCCGAATGAGTCGGCCTGCCGTGGAGGTGGCCGACATCCTTCACGCGCACGAGGCCCGCTTCGTCGATCAGAATCAATCCTGGCTGAGTTTCCAGCATCTGACTGTCCTGCGGGCGATTGCCCGCTGCCGGACAGCGGCGCTGGGAGGCCACCTCGATTCCTGTTCCCGATGCGGCCATCAGGCCATCTCCTACAACTCCTGCCGTAACCGGCATTGCCCGAAGTGTCAGACGCAAGCGCGCCAACGCTGGCTTGCCGCCCGCGAGCAGGATGTGCTCGGCGTGCCCTACTTTCATGTGGTATTCACGCTGCCGCATGATTTGATTCCGCTCTGCCAGAACAACGCAGCCGTCGTGTACAACCTGTTGTTTCGCGCCAGTGCGGCCACGATGCTGGAAGTTGCCCAAGATCCGAAACACCTCGGAGCTGAGATCGGCTGCCTCAGCATTCTGCACACGTGGGGACAGAACCTGTTGCTTCACCCTCACCTCCACTGTGTCGTTCCGGCCGGAGGACTGTCTCTCGATCACCAGAGCTGGATCCATCCGAAGTATCGGTTCTTCCTGCCGGTCAAAGTGCTCAGCCGCGTATTCCGTGGAAAGTTTGTGCGGGCTTTGCGCCGCGCATTCCGGCAGAAGAAACTGCGCTTCGCTGGTTCCGCCTCCGAACTAGCCGCTCCGCAACAGTTCGCGGCATTCCTGCACAGATTGTTCCGCCAGGATTGGGTCGTCTATGCCAAGCCTGCTTTCGGCGGACCGGAGGCGGTGCTGCGCTATCTAGGACGGTATACCCACCGAGTAGCCATCAGCAATCACCGCCTTTTGTCTTTCGATGGCGAACGCGTCGCCTTTCGTTGGAAAGACTACGCGCGCGGCAACAAGCAGCGTGTGATGACGCTCAACGCAACGGAGTTTCTCCGCCGCTTTGCCCAACACATCCTGCCTCGCGGATTCGTGCGTATCCGTCAGTTCGGCTTTCTCGCCAACGGATGCCGCTCTGCGCTCCTTACTCTCAGCCGTAGCCTGATCGGTTTCACGCCGAAACCACGCGCGCCCTGTGAAGCCGCCGTTGCTGCTGTCTGGCAATGCCCGCGCTGCAGGGCACCCATGCTCATCGGCCCCAAACTGACTGCCAGTCAACTCGTACGCCGATGCGTTTTCCTCGACAGTTCTTAACCGCTTTTCAGTTACTGGCTCTAAGGATGTGCCGTGGCACGCCCTCGCAGACGTGTGCCCGCGCGGCTGTCGTCCGTCTAAGTCATGTGCTCAGACCATCGTCTTGCCGGTCTTATCTGACACGCACTCATACTTCCGGGCGTTCAAACTCTCATCCTGATCCGTCCCGTACTCCCACTGCGACTCAAACCACAGCCAAATCACGCTTGTAGCTCCATACTCGGCCACCCCGCCAGCGGCTTCCTTCAAGTCTCGTTATCGAAAGTGCCTCGGCCCCACCATTCCCTCCCCCCCGAAGTGTCTCGTCCGAGGCACTCCCGATGAACGCTAACGACTACAATGGAGGATTCCCCTTAGAGATTCCCAAGTGGATGAGCGACCGCAGAGCCGTATTGAGCGTAGTCTGAGTCTTTCGAGAACCTGCCCCACTACTTTCGAACTCCAGCCATCCTTCGTTAAAGCCGTCCAGCATTTGCATTCGAGGAACTGGATTCTTCATTTCCTGACCGCGTAAAACAGTTTCCCAGTTATCACGAGGTATAGGAATAGCGCGCACCTCGCGATGGAGCAGGTGGGCAAGAGTAGCGGCAATGTCGTTCGGAGAGATCCGGCAGGGCCCCTCAATTTCGACAATCCCGGTGGCCTGCGACTCCTCAGTCAGAAGTTCGGTCGCTACCTGCCCCATATCCTCCGTAGCGATCATCGGAAACGACTTGTCCAGCGGTTGAAGAAAGCTCGGCATCATTCCGCTTTTTCGCGCATTTGGAATATCCCAGGCGCTGTTCTCCATGAACCATGCCGGCCGCACGAACGCAAGCGGCAAAGAAAGCTTACCCAGACACTCTTCGAGAATATGCAGCTGATTCAGAAGATTGGGTCTGACCACTTGGCTTCCGAGGGAGGACAACGCCACAATGCGGCCGGGCTTAGCTAGGTTCAACGCATAGCTCAAGTTAGCGGCAGCGCGGCGCGCTTCCGGAAAGCCGGGCGCCGGATCAAATGTTGGCGGCAGCATAACGAATGCGCCTTCTGTTTGACTGAATGCTTTGGCCAAGGCCTTGGCATCGTTGACGTCGGCGACTGCGATTTCGCAGCCGCGCGCTGCCCAGGCAGCCGCTTTATCGGCGTCTCGAACGATTGCGCGCACCTTTTTCCCCTAGGCAGTAGGTTCCGCGCGATGGTACCTCCAACCTGTCCTGTCACTCCCATCACAGCAAACATAGATTCTTTTCCATTCCTCGCAAAATTCGACAGAACGAACCCTCATTCGAAATCGATAACCACCTTGCCCAAGGAACCTTCTTCACAGCGGCGTAAGCTTCTGCCAAATCTGCCTCCGAAAAGCGGCGTTCGTTTAGCAAGGGCGTGAGCTTGCCTTGTCCCGCAAGTAAGGCGGCTTTAGTAAGTATCTGGTGGTGAGCGCGGTGTTCACCTGAGAGCAGCGGCAGCAGCGTGAACACTCCAGAGTAAGTGGCTGCCCGGAAAGACAGGGGGGCCAGTGAGTGCGCTCCCCACCCCAAGCAACTGATGACGTGCCCGGTATAACGCTTCACGGCCAGAGACGAAGCGTCCAGCGTCGCGCCTCCCACGGTGTCGTAGACAATGTCAAATCCGAGACCGGCAGTGCAGCCCGATACGTACTCTTCGACAGGGGTGAAGCGATAGTCGATCGGTGTCGCTCCTAACGCCTCCACGATGTGCGCTTTATCAGGCGAGACGGTGGCGAACACACTGGCATCGGATGCGCGAGCAATCTGGACCGCGATGTAGCCCACGCCGCCCGCTCCCGCGTGGATTAACACCGTCTGCCCTTGATGCACCTTTGCACGATCAACAAGGCCTTCCCAGGCGGTAATGGTGCTGAGTGGGAGGGCGGCAGCCTGGCGCATGGATAGATTTTTTGGTTTGTGAGCGAGTAAGTGGGAATCAGCGACTACGAACTGCGCCAAGGTTCCTGGCAAGCCACTGCGGTCAGTGTGCCGCGCCAGATGGTGAACCAAACGTGGCTGCAGGGGGCTAGGCCGTCCCGATCCCTTCTTTGTCTGAGTGCGTCCAGCGCCATGCCAGGTGCTCCGAGCGCGTCCTTCTGCCCCCGAAAGTTTGCCATTAAATACCGCGCCGATTCGAGAGGGTTCCCGTGCTCTGCGCGCGAGCGTGAAGCTATTCGTTCTTAGCACGAGCACTTCCGGAGAGTTCGGCTTCCGCGCGGAGCCAATCTCCTTCTGCTGAGCCAGTGCCTTCTTCTCGGGCCTCCCAATAGGAATAAGCGAGCTGAGCGATTTCTTGTTGGTTGCGATCTTCGCCCATGTCACTCGGGTCCATGTTGTCTGCCCGGTATTCTGCTGACCTCGTGTGTTCCGGCGTGGATTGACGTGGTCCTGAATCGCTGTCAGCAGTCTTGCTTTTGGCGGTTTGCGTAGCTGTGCTTGCCATACTATCCTCCTTGTTTGAGATCGACAGGCGTGAAGAGTCTGTCTGTCGTCATGATGCGTCTGCCAGAGAAGAGAATCAGTGATTTTTCTCGCGGCACACGACTGCGATAAACGAATTCATGTTTGTTCGACAATTATCAGCCCTTGCATCATCGAGCTCGCCGCCGTTGGAAGGCCCACCATAAACCGGTGGCCGCCAGCGCCGAAGCACCGGCTATGACGCTCGCTGGCACTGCGGAGGTCCTTTCAAGCGAAGCATATTCTTGCTCCGGCACTTTGGTTGCTGGACCGTGCGGGCCGTCATGCAGCGCCATCTGCAGCACCTGCGCGAGGTGCAAAGCCTTTCGTTCCGTCTGCTGCTGGATCTGTTCGCGGCAACTGAAGCCGTCTGCGACGATCAGGCTTTCGTTGGGCGTATTGCGAACAGCAGGTAAGAGTACGCGCTCACCACACTTGATTCCCACCTCGTAATGGTCGCGTTCATAGCCGAATGCGCCCGCCATTCCGCAACATCCCGAATCGAGAACCTCGAACTCAAGGCCGATATCGCAGAGAATCTGCTCCTCACTTTCGAAATTGAGACTGCTCTTTTGATGACAGTGGCCATGGACCACTGCTTTTCGTTCAAGACGCGGTGGCTCATAGTGTTTCGCCTGCTTTAGAAATTCGCTAAGAACGTATGTTTGCTTCTGAAGCTGCTGGGCATCCTCATTTCCGTGAATTAGATCCGTCAACTCATCCCGAAACACGCTGACGCAGCTGGGCTCCAGCCCCACTATTGGGATGCCGCTTCGAATTGCCGGCCGGAGCGTTTCCAGCACTCGGCGCAGTAGTGTTTTAGCGGTGTCCAGCATGCCGTAGTCGTACAACGGCCGCCCGCAACACAGGCTTTGCCGCGGTATGCGCACCTGATATCCGGCGTGTTCTAACACTTCAACGGCAGCCTGCGCTACCTTCGGCGTGAAGTGGTTATTAAAAGTATCGGGCCAAAGAATTACCGGGGGCTTGTCGGCATTCCTCTTCGGGCGCCGGGCGAACCATTGCTTGAAAGTCTGCGGTGCAAATGGGGGGATGTGCCGCTCCTGCGAATACCCGGCGGCAAATTTAGCTAAGGTGCTTAACCCAGGCGTTTGCGTGAAGAAATTGGCAGTGGCGGGCATAACAGAAGCAACGCGCGACCACCAATAAATACAACCCGACGCATACGCGGTTCTCGGCCGTAATCGGCCCTGGTAATAATGCGCGAGAAACTCGGCCTTGTATGTCGCCATGTCTACGTTGATAGGACACTCGCCCTTGCAGCCCTTACAGGAAAGGCAAAGGTCTAGCGCTTCTTTTACGTGATCGTTGCGCCAGCCACCCTTGAGCGGATCGCCCTGCATCATCTCGAAGAGTAGCCGCGCGCGCCCCCGCGTCGAGTGCATCTCCTCGTGCGTGGCCATGTAGCTCGGGCACATCGTGCCACCATCTTCACGGCGGCATTTGCCCACGCCAACGCATCGCAAGGTGGCATTCGCAAAGCTGAACTGGTCCGCCTCGTAGTGAAAATGCGTTTTCGGCTGCGGCGGATCGTATTCAGTTCCTAAGCGCAGGTTCTGGGTTATGCGGTACGCGTCCACTGCCTTTCCGGGATTCATCTTGCCTTCGGGATCCCAAATGGCTTTGAATTCTCGAAATGCATTCACCAGCTCATTGCCGAACAACTTCGGCAGGAACTGCGCCCTGGCCTGACCATCGCCGTGCTCCCCGGAAAAAGAACCGCCGTATTTCACAACCAGCGACGTCGCCTCCTCCATAAAGGAGGTAAACGCATCGAGCCCTGGTTGCGTGGTCAATTCAAACGGAACGCGAATGTGGATGCAGCCCTGGCCGAAGTGCCCGAAAATCGACGGGTGCCATCCATAGTTGCTGAAGAGCCGATCCAGATCGCGCAGATACGCCCCCACCTGATCTGGCGGAACGGCAGAATCTTCCCATCCTGGCCAAGCCGGTGGCTTACCGGGCACAAAGGACGATCCACCCAGCGCCGCTTCCCGCACTTCCCAAATTTGATGTTCCTGCGGCTTATCGTCATAAAGCTGCATGCTCGGCGCATTCTGTTGCCCCTTGAGATAGTCCATCAGGGAATGGGCCTGGTCATCAACTTCCTGCTTAGTCTGTCCTCCAAATTCGAGAATCAGCCAGCCTTTGCCTTCCGGCAGCAGCTTGATCTCATTCAGGTAGAGATGCTTCTTGCGATAGTCGTCAAGCAAACGGTCATTGAAGCCCTCGCAAGCAATCGGCTTATACCGCAAGATCTCGGAGACGTGATCTCCCGCCTGGTACACATCTGGATATCCAAGTATCAGAAGAGTTCGGACCGGGGGATTCGGGACCAGATTGCCTTCGATCTCGAGCACCGTCACACAAGTACTCTCGGTGCCTACCAGCGCACGCGCGACATGAAAGCCGTTTTCGGGCAACAACTCATTGATCGGATAACCGGACACGAGCCGCGGAATTTTCGGAAACCGCTTTCGAATCTCGTCCGCATACCGGTCTCTGAATGAAGCAAGCTGGCGATAGATTTCGCCCTTGCGTCCTCCTTCGCGTATGTAGCCTTCCAGTTCTTGATCGCTCGTCTTGCCCACCCACATTCGCAAGCCGTCGTAGGTGAGAATTTCGAGTCGTTCGATATTCTCTGTCGTTTTCCCTGCCATCTGGGCATGCATGCCACAGGAGTTATTACCCACCATGCCGCCCAAAGTGCAGCGATTGTGAGTGGCAGGATCGGGACCAAAGATCAGGCCATATTGCTCGGTTGCCCTTCGAAAATCGTCGAGAACGCAGCCCGGTTCTACTCGCCCGAGCTTCTTGTAGGGATCGATTGCCAGCACAGACCGCATGTACTTCGACATGTCGATCACGACAGCCACGTTACAGCACTGTCCAGCGAGACTGGTGCCTCCGCCGCGATTCAGCACTGGCACCTGGTACCGGCGGCAGACCCCTATCGTCTGGCTGACATCTTCTTTGTCACGAGGGACGACGACGCCGATTGGTATCTGTCGATAATTCGAGGCGTCTGTCGAATAGAGAGCGCGGCTGCCGTCATCGAAACGAACTTCGCCGCGCACAACTGAACGCAACTCGGTCTCTAACGCAAACCGATGGGCGGGAATTCCGGCCTCGGTATCCGTCGAGTGCCGCGGATATTCGCCGCCCGCTTCGGCAAGCGTGTTGTTGCCCGAAATCTGAATCAGCATAAAGAAACCTTTTCAAGAGTGCGCGAGCGTGAATTCCGCACTCGTTGCCACTATATAACTTCGCGCACTTTGTCCTTGAACACCGTTGCGATGATTTTTCCAGCGTGCTTGTCGCCTCGGGCAAGCGCTTCTGCAAAATGAACGGCTTGTTCTGTAGTTATCTTGCCGGGCAAAGGCGGTTCATTCGGGTCCACGACGGCTTCAACCAGCGCAGGCCCCGGATGGTTCAGAGCCTGACGTAGGATCGATTCCGCATCTTTGGCTTTGTCGAGCGTAAAGCCGCCAATGCCGCAATTCCGTGCGACGCCCGCGAAGTCGATTCGGCTCCAGATCGATGCCAAACTCAGGATTCGCAGCCTGTACGATCTGCTCCCATTTGATTTCGCCTAGCACGTTATTCTTAATGACGATCACCTTCACGTTCAGCTTGTATTTGGCCAGCGTGGCGAGTTCCCCCCGTCGCCAACCACCTGACGGCCCGGATAGGCGATTGCTGCGCCTATGCTGTAGGGCAAACCATTGGCCATCGTTGCCAGCAGTCCCGATAGGGAAAACTGCATCGTTCCACGCATCTCTATGTGCCGCGCGGTCCAGGTTGCGATCGTGCCGCTGTCGGACGAAACGACGGCATCATCGGACAGCAACTTATTCAGTTGGTGGGTAACCACCTGCGGCTTCATCGGCGAGTCCGTGCGCGAGCCGCGTTCATCCATCAGCTTGTTCCAGCTCTCCATCCGCGTCTGAGCTTTCTTGAGAAAGTCACGATTGCGTTTTGTTTCGATGAGCGGTAGCAGCGCTTTCAAAGCCATCTTACAATCTGAAGCAATACCCACATCAACGGGGTGCCGCAATCCGATGCGGGCTGGATCGATGTCGATTTGAACGCACTTCGCTTGTCCTGGCTTCGGGAGAAACTCCATGTAGGGAAAGCTGCTCCCCGCCATAATCAGCGTGTCGCATTCTTCCATGGCATCTTGCGAGGGAGCCGTTCCCAGCAGCCCGATTCCACCCGTCGTGAATGGATCCCGATCCGGAACGACGGCTTTCCCCAACAGCGGTTTTACAATCGGTCCAGTCACCTTGTCGGCCAGCTCGAGAATTTCGATGCGCGCTCCTAAGCACCCTCTGCCCGCCAGAATGGCCACCCGGTGGCCCTTATTAATGATCTCGGCTGCCTCTTGCAATTGAGCACCCGAAGGCCCGGGGTACACCGGAGCGTACACATCGGCGCTGTGCTTCTTGATGTTGGCGCTCGACCGCTGCTCATCGGATACCTTCATCTCTTGGATGTCTTTTGGAATCGTGATGTGCGCAACAGAGCGTCGCGTTAAAGCTGTCTTGATTGCCTCGTCCGTCACGCTAATGACGTGCGCCGGTCCCATGACCCGCTGGTTGTACACGGCGACGTCCCATATACAACTTGTCCAGATCCACGTCTTGCTGATAATGCGTTCCAATCAGATCGTGAAAGGTGTGGCCCGTGATCGCCAGGACAGGTTGCCCATCGCATTTTGCGTCGTAGAGACCATTCAGCAAATGAATGCCCCCGGTCCGGAAGTTGCTAAACAGACTCCGAGCCGCCCGGTGTATTTGGCGTAACCACATGCCGCGAACGCGGCAGACTCCTCATGGCGAACCTGCACGAAACGAATTTTGTCCTGATGCGTTCGGAGACCCTCGAAAATTCCGTTTACGCCGTCGCCCGGAAATCCGAATATCACCTCCACCCCCCAGTCAATGAGTCGCTCCATAAGTACATCTGCTACCGATTTCGCCATAAACTCTCCTTTAGATTTTTGTCGTGCGGGATCAGGTCAACCGCGCGGGACTCTAACCCGGCTCGGGTTTGTTCTCGTGTATGACGGGCGAGGTGTGAATGTTGCACCGAACATTTCTAGGAGAGCCCGCGAGCGTTTAAAAAAAACCGAGCATCACTTTTCGTGACAAAAAGCACAGCCTTCCCTTGTGCTAGCGCGTGATAATGAGCTCTGCATTGCACACTCGTCGTCTCTGAGGCGGCGAGTGCTCTGTCGCTATGTCGAGTAACAGACCGGAGCTCCTGCCGCTAATCTTTTGGGTCTCGTTAGTTAGCGCATTATTTGTACCGCAAGTCTCTGCGCAAGTGCCTGACGCCCAAACTATCATTGAGCGGTCTGTTCAGGCCATCAAAAAAGATTTCGCCGCCGCGCCGGATTACAACCACAAAGAACGGGATCGCACACCAAATGGAGCGAAGCTGTACCAGATCACCATACTAGACGGCACTCCGTACCAGCGCCTCATGGCAGAAAATGGCAAGCCGCTGTCTCAGGCTCAGGAAGCCGAGGCGATGAAAAAGCAGCAGCAGGCCGAAGCTCAACATCATGCCGAATCGGCCAACGAGCGCCGTAGCCGAATCGCCAATTATCGGAAGGACCTTGCGCGCGATCACAATATGTACGAACAACTGACAGAAGCCTTCGATTTCAAACTCGTGGGCCAAGGCAAGCTTCGAGGGTTCAATGTATATAAGCTGCGGGCCACCCCGAAGCCGGGTTATCGGCCACCCAACATAGAGTGCCAGGCATTACCCGGCATGCAGGGACAATTGTGGGTCGACCAGAAGACCTTTCAATGGGTCAAGGTTACGGCACAAGTAGTTCGTCCCGTCTCTATCGAGGGTTTCCTGGCCCAAGTCGAACCGGGAACGCGTTTCGAACTGGAAAAGGCGCCCGTTGGAAACGGTATCTGGCTGCCTAGCCATTTCAAGATGAAGTCACATTCCAAAGTGTTCTTCCTGATAAACCACTACTCCAGCCAAAACCAAACTTTCTTCGATTATGTGAGCGCGAACGACGCCCAATCGGCCAGCGACGGCTCCAAAATACCTGAAGTTCTCCAAGGGAAACGGTGACAGTCTGACCGCATATCCAATCGAGGACTACTCTCCTCACGCCCCATGCCCCAATACTTCTCACGAAGCGCGAACACCTTCGCTAAGTTCAGCGTCTTCGGCCCCGTCTGCTGGCTCGTAATTGTTCTAGGTCTCTCGTATCTCGTCGTCAGGGCGAACCAACCCCAGACGCCTTTCGGTGTCTCCCAAATCTCTCCTAACTTCTTCTGTTGTTGAACGGCAACGGTGCTCATCGTTCCCAGCTGTTTGGAGTTCGACCGGCCGGGTAGGAACTCGTATTTGTCTGAGGTCACTCAAAGCAACCAATTTCGTCTAACAGCCTAAGCATTGGATTACTAACGCCGAACGACATCAAGAACTTCCACTCTTTGTACACGCTACAGCTCCGCTATCTCCTTTCCACTGAGAACCAGATCGTAAAGGGCCTTAAGGGCATGGTTGAGCACGCGAGCGATCAGCAGCTCAAGGGCGCGTTCCAATCTCATTTACAGGAAACTGAGGTTCATGCCACCCGTCTGGAAGGACTCATTGGCGAAGTGAATGAAGGCGATGTAGACGACAAAAAAGACTTGATCACCACTGCGCTCGTTGGCTCCGGCGAAAATATCGTGAGCGAATCCAAGGAGGGACCCGTACGCGACGCCGGGTTGCTCGCTACGGCCCAGAAAATCGAGCATTACGAAATTGCCTCATACGGCTCCGCACGCGATTGGGCGAAGATCCTGGATCTGCCGAAGCACGCAGAGCTACTTCAAAAGACACTCGATGAAGAGAAGCATGCCGACGAACTGCTGAGCACTATCTCGCAACGTGCGAACCGCACCGCCGCAGCATCCTGAACCACCCTCACGCATAAAGGCCTTCACGCATGAAGATAAGTTCATTCCTAACGAGATTCCCGGAGCATTCGTTCTGATTTGCTGGACGCCTCGACCACCCATCTGCTGGTTCGCATTGAAGATGATAGACCCGGATCCCTCTACAGAAAAGGTGAAAAGCAGCAAGGCCTCGGGCAATCAGCATAGACGAGCATCTTCATCTCCTCGGCGGCAGGCTGGTGATTCGTACCCGGTCGTGAAACGGAACGCAAATCCACTCTGACTGCCGTTACACACGATTACTACAAAGCTCTGCAGAGGGCCATCCAGGGCAGTTCTTAGCCTATGGGCGACTATAACTATTGCCAGAGTGAAGCGAGCTACACTTTTTTGAAACAGTCGTGTTTCGCGTTTAACTCGCATCCGGAGCGCCGTTAATCTGGGGAATTTTTGAAGATTATGTCAGGGCGACAGCATTCATCGTCAAGCTCTGCGAACAACGACAAAGCACCCTGGATGCGAACGCTCCGGGAACCGGATCGTGGTCCGGCGATGAAGGGCTTGCACAAACGCAGGGTGAGCTGGAGCCGCTGCTCGATGGGACGGCTGCCCAAAGGAAACACGAGCGTGGATACAGTCGGATCATCGAAAGCAATACGCGAAAAGCAGCCCGAAGCAGGCCATCCCAAAGGTCAGAAAAGCGACGTAATCGCCGGGGTGGCCGCTGTGAACCCGGTGTAACAGCCGAAGCGGTTTTGTTAAAGCTGCGGAAAACCTGCGTCCACGTGGGCTGAACAAATGCACACCCGCGATAAGCATTGCTGCAATAACAGTGAGGAATCCGCTGGCCGCCTCCGATGAAACGTTTGCAACGGGCGCCGCTGGCTGCACGTTTTGCGAATCGAGCACATGAGCGGCATACGCCTGTGCATTTTCAAATCGAGTCGCCGCCTGGATAACAAGCGGCTTTAAATTCGGCGTGAAGCCAAGGAGCAAACCCATGACAACAAGCACGGCGGCGGGAAGAAACATCGCCGCCGGTGTACGTTGGTGCTGCTGCTCAGTCTCGGGCTTCTCTTCGTGTTTCGGGGCGCTGTCATGTGTCTCCACAGGTCCCCATCCAAAGAAGATGTGGCCCCCAGCTCGAAACACCGCAGCCGCGGTTACAGCCTCTGCAAACAGAAAAATCCAGCGCAGCCAAGTAAATCCCGCATTCGCTGCCGACATAGTTATCAGATCGTGCCCGGTGGCAAGTCCCGAAAATGGGAAACCAGCCAAGCCCATGCCCCCGGCGAAGAACACAGCCGCAGTCCATCGTTCGCGACGGCCTTTCCCATGCAAGTCGCGCTCGTCTACGGCCTCAAAGCGGTGCAGAAGAATGCCTGCGACCAGAAACAGCGCGCCCTTTACCAAGCCATGCCCTAAGGTGTAGATGACAGCGCCGGCCAAGCCTTTCGGTGCGAAAAGCCCAACGCCGATGAGCATCAGCCCGACATGGCTGATGGTGGAGAAAGCGAGCAGCCGTTTAAGATTGCGCTGCAGGTAGCACATGAATGCGCCGGTCATGGCAGTCACCACGCCGGCACTCACGAACAGAGTTGTTATTCCTTGCAAGTGCGAGTGGAGAGCGGGATCGAACACCGCCCAGTAAATCCGGGCAAGTGCGTATAAGCCCATTTCCACCATGACGCCTGAGAAAAGCACGCACACAGGAGTCGGCGCTACGGCGTGAGCATCCGCCAGCCAGAAATGGAACGGGACCACGGCGGCTTTCACCAGATATCCGCAGACCACGAATGCGAAGCCGGTCAGCACAACCACATCGAGGGGAGCTGCTCCGAGAGCGCGGCCCATCTGCGCCATGTTCAAAGCTCCAGTGCGGGAATACAGCAGACCGATACCCGTGAGCACAAAATATGCCGCTATCGTGTTCGTGACCGCGAAATTCAAAGCGCCTTGCAAGCTGCCTGGATCATCCGTCTTATAGCCGCACAGCGCAAATGCGGCGGCGCTCATCAGCTCGAAGAAAACGAACAGATTGAACATGTCGCCCGTGAGCGAAAACCCGCACATGGCGGCCAGAAAGGCCAGCAGCAAGGCATGGAAGCGATTGCCAACCGTATCAAAGTACTGGGACGAAAAGACGAACGCCGCAAGTGTCAGTAGCGTTGCGAAAGCAGCCAGGCCCGCACCCAGCGGATCGATGGCGAACGAGATGCCAAGCGCAATTCCCTGGCGCGGCCGCCAGTCGCCGAACCAGTACACGATGGGCTGCGCCGCGGACGCTCGCAACAGCATTATGTTGATTGCCAGAGTTGCGAGCGTGCTGGCAATGGCGATGAGTTGTGACGCCCGCTGTGAAATTGCTTTCGTTAATGCCGCGAGCAGCGCGGCAGTAAACAGCGGCAGGACGACGGGCGCAACTGGCAACATTCAAACTATCCGGAAATCTTGCTGAGACGATCCGGATCCAGCGTGCCATGGCGCTTGTGGATTTGCACAGCCAGGCTGAGCAAGAGCGCCATGACGGTAACTTCAACGACGATGTCGGTGAGCATCAAGGCTTGGACAATCGGGTCCACTGCCGGAGTATTTGCCGGAATATCGGCAAAAATCGGCGCGACCCGCCCCGCCCTATAGCCAGTTGCAAGCAGCAGGACATAACTCGAAGACTGGATAACCCCGACACAGATAATAAGATGGACCAAGTTACGGCTGCGTATCACTCCGTACAGGCCCACAATAAATAGCCACGCGGCAACGACGTAAGGCAGGTGGGTCATTGTTCCTTCTCTTCCAAGAGTTCCTCCAGATAGACAAGCAGCGCAAACGACAATCCTCCACTAACTTCAAGACCTACGCCGATATCGATGGACGGAACCATTCCGCCGCCCGTGATACTGCCACTCCGTCCGAGCGGGAGAACGTTCTGAAGAAACAACCCGCCAAGCGAAAGACACGCGCCGCCAATAAGGATGTAGGCTGCCGCGCCGGCTGCTTCGGAGACCTCGACCAGCCGCTGTGGAACGGCGCGCTGGAAATCGCGGTACTCGGCGCAGAGATATAGCAGCAACGGTGCTGAGGCGAGAATCACTCCCCCCTGGAATCCTCCTCCCGGTGTCACCTGGCCGTGAGTTACTATGTAAAGCCCGAACAGCACGGTTGGCGCGACCAACAGCAAAGCCGTCACGCGCACCGCATCGCTGGCGTCTGGGATAATGCGTCCCGGAAGCTTGTCTTCGTGATCTCCAGCACGCTCATCTTTCTGCCGCCGCATCAGTAAAACGACCCCCATCACTGATGTAAAGAGAATGAACTCCTCTCCCAAGGTGTCAAAACCACGGACATCGAAATTCACAGCGGTGACGGCGTCGGTGATGTGGCGCTCGGCCACCGTAAGCGCGTTCACCATGTCGCCGTACTTGCTGTGAACAAACCCCAACGGCGGCAGAGTACTGTATGCAAGAAAGAAGACCCAGCCAAGCGCCGCGGCCGACACCAGAAAAAAGATGCGTCGGACCCGTCTCGTCAAGACTTCGGTCCCTGTTTCTTGATTCGCGCCAGAGCCAGCAGGATCATCAGCGGCAGCGCCAAAGCTCCTACCGTGATCTGCGAGAGAGCGACATCGGGCGCTTGAAACACAAAAAACATAATGGCAAGCAACAGGCCATAAAAGCTCACCACGATAGCTTGTGAAGCCGTATCATGCGTAAACACCACAGCCGTCGCGCCGGCGCAGACGAATAGCAGGATTGCGTCTTGCAAGATGACTTCGCTCATTCCTGTTCCTTGGCAAACGGAATATCTTCATCGCTCTTGAGCCCCAAATGTTGTTTTCGACGAATGCGGGCGGCACGCGCGGTAGCGTGTGAAAGTACCGGATTCGAGCCGAGTAACAAGGCTGCGATCACGATCCCCTTCGCGCCCGCCTGTGAAAAGCCGCCGTGCACCAGCACCGCTGATCGCGGACAATTAAAATTCCGGCGGGGACAATTAGAATTCCCGGGCTATAGAAGAGCGGAAGCGATACAAGTCGGAGACGACTTGTATGGTGAACGATCGGCAGGTAAAACGGCTTTGGCGGCTGAGACAGAAGTTGTCGCTGGAGGCTGCGGCAGCGAAATCGGGGATGGACTCGAAGACGGCGCGGAAATACCTGCGCGATCGGAGACCGCCGGGCGAGATGCGACAAAAGCATACGTGGCGAACGCGGCCGGCGAGATCTAAAGCTGAGGCGTCTCATCAAAAAGCTGGGACACTTTGAAGGACTGATCATCGATGATCTCGGCTACGTACAGCAGAGTCGCGAGGAGATGGAAGTGCTCTTCACACTGCTGGCCGAACGCTATGAGCGAGGCAGCGTTCTGATCTCGAGCAACCTGCCATTTTCTAAGTGGGAAGGCATCTTCAAAGACCCCATGACGACGGCCGCGGCGATCGACCGTCTTGTTCACCACTGCGTAATCCTCGAGTTGAACATCCCGAGTTATCGGGTTGAGCAGGCGAAGAAAGCGAAAGCCGAGGCGAGCGTCGAATAATTTAATGGGGCTCTGCCCCAAACCCCGGGATTTATCGCTTTCGAGCAGGCATGCCTTGCAGACTGGGCGGCTCTTCGCCGCCCTCATCGTGCCCGCACCTGAGTAGGCGCTCGGGTTCCATCCCTGGAGAGCCCTATCCTCCTCTCAGGCAGAACCAGCATAGCGTTTCCCTGTGCCTAGATAACTTTGCCTGGAAAAGTGACGCGCTAGGACGCTCTATAACGCAACGCCGGCGACCGGGTGATATGACAGCATCCCCCCAAAATCCTTGTCCCAGTCAGGCGGGAAAAATAGTTGTCCCCAACGTGAAAAAATACTTGACCCCGATCAACCGCGGCGGAAATCGCAACCGATCCGATCAACGAGCCGGGCGCGAGGTAGTGAATCTGGTCAAAAACATTACGCGCCAGCAGAAGGCCGGCGGAAGTAAACGCAAAGCCCAGAACCCCAATCGCCAGTAGAACTCCGGCGGCAATTTCACTCATATTAGAGCCAGCGCTCCAGAAAACGGGCAAAAACAAGCCCCGCGCCAAGTGTAAGCAGGGCGAGCGTTAGCGCGAGGTCCACGAACGGGATGCGATGATACGCTTCGCAAAGCACGAGCAGCAAAACAGTGCAGATTGAGCTACCCGCTTGCAAGCCAACTAACCGGCTGACGGTATCCCCCGGGATGCATCTCACGAAAGGCCCGACCAGGCAAACAAGCAGCGCGATTGCCGTGATGGTCCACATGGTTCCAGTTATGCCTGTAATTTGCTAACGAGTACCGGAACTGGTTGTGCTTCCAGCTTGTGGATGAGCATGTTTCCCGTCTGGCGATCGATATGGAGTACAACCGAGTTTGGCGACGTGCTAACGAATAGAACCGCCAGCGCTCGTTGGGCCGAACCATTACAGCTATCGCCGAGGGACTGGAACTTCGCGAGTTCGAACGCAGATCGGGAACGTTTGCGAACCAAACGCCGACCGGTGTCTCTAAGCAGAATCGCTAGATCTGCCGCGATCATCGCCGGCAGGCGCCAGATCTGGCCCAGCCAACGAAGCCGCGGCTCAAAGCATAGTGATACAGCCCCTAAGGCTACTTGCAGAGCCAATACCGTCAATACGGACGCGGCGGCTCCAGCCAGTAGCTCCATTGTGGTGAATTGAAAGACAAACAAGAACCAAAGCAGCATGAATGCACTCCATTGAGCCGACAACTGAAGCAATAAACGCATGCCAACCAAAACACTGTATCAGTCTTAAAACAACTGCCTCAGTCCTGAATGGGTGCGGGACGAGGGTTTGGGGCGAAAAGCCTGATTCGGCAATCCGTCCGGTTTACCTTAGGAAACGCGGTCCCAGCGGCGGTGCGATCTGCCGAGCCGCATTTCGGCTGAGGAGAAAAAGACTGGCCGGAGCCAGTCAGTTTAGCGATGGCGCGGGCGCTGTGCTTGGTCGCGATTCTACATTGCGCTATTTTCGTTTGCTAGAAGTTGAATTCCATCCGGCGATCTTCTGTTGTTCAGCGCGCAACTGGGCAATGTACGCCATCGCACCAGCGCTATCCGCAAAGGTCCGGCAGATTCCAGCGTCTCTAAAGCGAGCGGCTAGAAAGATGCCCTCCTGGTTTAGGCATTCAACAGCCTCCAGGTTCCCGTTCCCGTTTTTTCAGGAGAACCACGAAAAAAGAAAAGGTCCTTACTTCTACAACAATGGTGAGAGGGCGGCCCTTGCTTTATTGCAGCAATCCAAGGGAGTGGATGGATGCGGTGAGTTCCTCAATTCCTTCGATGGAAACGGTGGTGCGGACGATCACTCCTCCGAGGGGCTGAGCTTCTTGAAGGGGATCTCTACGGTCTGCAATTCTTGCACGTTGGTACTCATGAACGAATGTCCTTTCAGGATTGGCGTGTTTTCGAGTGACCGGGCAAAATGCGGAGCACTGGATAATGCCCCGTTACTCGAAAACACCCGTAAAATGAACTTCTATTTATCGGCGGTGAATGACATCCTGCGTCATCGGGACGATCAGCCGAGTATCGGCCTCATTCTTTGCAAGACGCGGGATCGCGTGGTTGCGGAGTACGCCCTGCGTGATGTTTCGAAACCAATCGGTGTCTCGGAATATCAGCTCGCCGCCGCGCTGCCCGACAAACTGAAAGGCACGCTGCCGACAATTGAGGATTTGGAGAGCGAATTGAGCAATTCGCTGGAGTCGGATTCAGGCGACATTCGGAAGGCTTAACGGCTGTTTCCGTGTGGATTTGACTGGGTGATGCTCCGTGGATCGAGTGTTCCAACATCACTGAATGCGTGGAGTCGGGAGATCGAAATGCTTTTGCATAATGTCTTGCATCGTGGGCCGCCGGAGCGAAAGAGAAAGTGCAAATATACATTCAATGCCGGTACCGGTTGAAACCCGAGCAGCTTCCATAAATCCCGCAATCTCGCTTCGGCAGATTCACACTCCGGCATATTCTGTTCGCGGCTGAGCTGGATTGCGTCCCGTACCGTTGCCAGGTCGTATCTCTGGAGGAGCTCGTACGGAGTGCGTGAGAACTATTGGAGCGGCCGCTGCACCGTCCGGTTTGTTCGAGATATCAGTCATTCTTTTTCTCCGCCGCGTCCCCGTGCTTGACGATGTCCCCAGATTGAAAAAGAACGCCCTGTAGAATCCCTCGCCACTTCGGTTTCCGCCGCCGCAGAAATTCCAAATCCATCCCGAAATGTTTAAATTCTTCCCCTTGCGCATCTTCCATGATGCATACGGCTTCCTTGTCCTTCTCTACCGCCATCCGCTGTTCGTACCAGTTGATGGCGTCTGCCTCTTCGGTTAAAGAAGCGATCATGCGGGCAAAGGTCCGCGTCTGTTCCGGTAGCTCGTTTGCTGGTTCGTGATATTGATCGAATCCCATTTGGTGTTCCTCTCTTCTGTCTCGACTCGTCTTCTCGACGCGATGTAATTGCCACTGGAGTTCGGAAGCATCAGCTGCGTTGTACTGCAATCGCTCCTATTACATGGTCGATTCGAAGACTCGATACTCCTGTATGTCCGCTTCTTTGAGCACCAGGCCGAAGCCGGGCTTGGATAGATCGGGGGTTAGAAATCCGTTTTCAGCCTGTATTGCTCCATCGAAAGCCATCGCTTCAATGCGGGCGTGGTCATAAAAGTATTCGACATTGATGGCGCGCTGTGCTCCGCAGCAGGCATGTGCGTGGATGGAGGGAGAAGTATGCGCGGAGAGCGGCATCGAGTGGCTTTCGCAGAGAGCATCGGCGACTAGAAAACCCGTCACTCCGGCGCACCGGGTGGAATCGGCTTGTAAAACGTCGACGGCTTCCGCAGCGAGCATGCGCCGGAAATACCAGGAGTCGTAGCCATACTCCCCGGCAGCGATGTCCATGCCGGGAGGGCCCTGGTTCCGCATCAGGCGCAGCCCCTCAAGATCGTTAGAGGAGACGGGCTCTTCGAACCAAGTGACATCGTCTTCTTCCCTGAAGCGGTAGGCCTGAGCGAGAGCCTGTTTGCGGGTATAAGCGCCGTTGGCGTCGACAAAGAGCGCGACTTTGGGTCCGATCGCCTCGCGCGCTGCATGAACCCTCTGAATATCGGCCGCAGCATCCCGGCCGATTTTCATCTTGACCGCAAGGAAACCTGATTCAGCCCAACCGCCCAACTGCTCGCGCAGTTTCGCATCCGAATAAGAAGTGAATCCGCCGCTGCCATAGGCCATGATGCTTGGCCGCACCAGACCGAGGAGAGCCGCTACAGATACCTTTAGGAGTTGCCCCTTTAAATCCCATAGCGCATTGTCAACGGCGGCAATCGCCATAGAAGCGATGCCGGGCCGCCCAAGGTTGCGTATCTGCTCAACCATCTTTCGCCAAGCGCCCCCGATGGCAACGGCATCGTGACCGATCAGCTTGGGCGCAAGAGAGTCCCTGATCAGTTGGGCGGTGGCTTGATCTGCGTAGCTGTAGCCGAGACCTTTTACACCGCCGGCGTTCACGTAAACAAGAACGAGTGAAGTCTTATCCCATTGAAAAGTCCCATCGGACTCTGGCGTAGCGGTTGGGAAGGTATATACAGAAACTTGAATGCTGTCGATCTGAGGACTGGAGTGCATAGTGACCTGCTAAATCCGGGGCATGCCGTGCCCCCAGGTATCCGGCGGAGAGAGATCGCGGCGCATCGGAGGCGGCTCCATGCTGCGATCATCGGAATCGAAGATCCGGTTACCTTGCTGGATGACATAGTCGGCGATGCGCGCAGCCAACGCCATAATGGTCAGACCCGGGTTGGCTGAGCCTTGTGTGGGCATGATGCTGCCATCGCAGATAAATAGGTTGGCGATATCGTGGGTGCGGCCAAATTGATCGACCACCGACGTTTTCGGATCGCTACCCATCCGAGCGGCGCCGACCAGATGGGCATAACGAGCTTCCTGAACGACTTCCTGCGCGCCGGCCGCGCACATGACCTCCATGGTTTTGTTTTTGCCGAACGCGATCAGCTTTTGGTCGTTGTCGCCCAGGTTGAAGGTGATTTTGGCAACGGGAATCCCCAGCGCGTCTTTCTCCTCCGCCAACTGCACGCGGTTCCCGGCGTGGGGGAGAATCTCGCCCAGGAAGCCGAACGCAGCCCAGTGATTGTAGTCCATCATGGCACTGCGAAGACCCCAGCCCCAAGCGCCCTTTGAGCTCAACATCTGCTTAGCAAATGAAATGGGTAAGGGGCCGACGGTCTGGATGGCAAAGCCGCGTACGAAATCACGCTTCGGATCAGTCTCATAAAACTCTTCCGTCAGTGCATGCGCGGGAGGCGCCTTATACATGCGAACGAGATCCTCGAAGCGGCCGCTTACTACGTTACCGGCCTGCGCCATAAGGTAGCGGCCGACGCAATCACTCGAATTCGCGAGACCGTTCTCGAAATCCGGACAAGCAGAATTCAGCAGCAGACGCGGAGTCTCGATAGAGTAGCCCGCGATCACAACCGCCTTCGCTTTTTGGAATTGCTCCCGTCCCTCCGCGTCGAAATAACTGACACCCGTAACGCGCCGGTTGCTGCCCAGGTGAACGCGAGACACCATGCAGTTGGGACGGATCTCCGCCCCATGTCCAATGGCATCCGGCACGTGTGTGATCAATGTGCTGGCCTTGGCTCCCACTTTGCAGCCTTGGATGCAAAAGCCTCGATAGATACAATGCGGCCGGTTGGCGCGCGAGCCATTCAGAATGGCCACCGGACCACCGGCAGACACTCCGATCCCCAGGTTGGTACAGCCTCGAATGAGCGCGTCGCCGACACCGCCCATGGGATGGGGGCCGTATGGATAGCCGTGCGGATCGCCCCAGGGATAGTAAGAGGGACCAGATACCGGCAGCTCTAATTCGAGTAGTTCGTAGTAGGGCTTGAGGTCGGTGTAGGACATCGGCCAGTCCACGCCAACACCGTCTTGCGATTGAATTCGGAAATCGGAAGGGTGGAGGCGTGGAGTAAAGGACGCCCAGTGTACGGTTCCGCCGCCGACGCCCTTGCCGCTGTTATTGGCGCCAAATGCCAGCGGGTGCTTGCCGCCAGTCACTCGTATGTCGTTCCAGTAGAGATTGTGCGCGCCTTTTTCATCGCTGACCCAGTCGCGCTCGGTATCCCAGAATGGCCCGGCATCAAACCCGATGACGCGAAAGCCGGCACGCGCCAGCCGCTGCAAGAGGACGCCCCCTCCCGCGCCCACGCCCACGATTACATAATCCACTTCCTCCCCTTCCGCAAAATGGTGCATGGGGGTCTCGATCCGCTGTATGGGACCGAGCATGTGCGGTTCGCCGTTGGGAGGCTCAAACTGTCCGAGAATCGGTGATTTCAATGCGTCCCTCCCTGGCCGGGTGATGCCAGATGTTCCGTTTGACCGGCAACGGGTTCTTGCTTGCCCGACACAGACGTATCGGGAGCTCGCCATTGGTAGCGCTTCTCCTTCACTTCCCAGGGTTCGGCTTCGCCGCGCTCAAGGCGCATGTAAGCACGTGGATAGGCAGGGCCTCCAAATCCAATTTCATCCCACGCATAGGGATGCGAGTAGTAAGCTTCGGCGCAATCGGAAACTAACAGCATCCAAAAGCGGTCGACGGGCATGCGCTTCCAGATCTCGTGGGCAGCGGACGGTTTTCCACGGTGTAGGGAGCGAAGAAGTTCGTCCTGCTCGCGCGCCCCCGTTTCGAGGAAATCGCGGCCGTGCTCGTGCCTGGCGATTTCGTCGATCGCCTGCAGTCCCAGCTTGAACGCTTCACGATCGGGCGGCATGCCTTCATAACGGTAACCATCGTGCGAATTCTCATAGAGCCGCTTATCGATTTGCGGCACGATGGGAATCTTGTGCTCCTCGTCGCGATCGTCTTGCGGGAGAACATGATCGCAAACAGCTTTCAAAAGGCGAGCTTCCTGAGGACTGAAGAACCGAATCTCGGGCACGTTGTTGACACGGTCTAAAATCACTGAGCGCGTCTTCGCATCCCAGAACTTCTTTTGACCGAGGGTGCTGAAGCCGGGATAATAACCGGGTTGAGCTAACGGCCCGATAGGCTTCCCCGTAGCGGGATCGATGGGACGCCCGTCCACTCTGGCGTTCTGATCGCTCATGATCGTTTCTCTCTCCGAAGCAAACTAGCCAGCAACCCCAAAAAGCCGCTGGCGGCGAACAACAAGGGCGCGAATATCGGCGGTCCATAGATGATGTTGTAGAGCGGTTTTTTTAAACCGCCCGGACGCCGCAGCACTCCACGAGCATGGTAAGCAAAGCCCACTGCGCCATCCGCCACGGCCACTGCCGAAAGTGCGGGCAGCCAGGTATGCGCAACCCGTCGGCTCTTTACCGCGCCGATCCCCGCAGCCATCAACGCCGGCGCAATAATCACCGGCGTCCACTGCGCCTTATAGCGAAAATTGTTCTTGTAATGCGAATACCAAGCCTCAAATCCACTGAAGAACGCGGAGATGACAGTCGCGACGGCCATCTGCTTTTGGAAATGGCCTTCACGGATATCTTGCTCCCAACTGATCGGCTCATGGCCGCCGCTGAGGCGCTTCGCCCAGTGATGTGCGTGCGCCGGACGAGGCAATGTTCGACTGTCGCCGTGTTCACCGCGCCGAAGAAACGAAGCAAGAAACCCCAGGTAGGCGCTTACGCCGAACAGCAGGGGAGCGAATATGGGCGGCCCCATAACCATATTGACAATGGGAAGCCGCCATCCGCCGGGCTTTCGATGGACGCCTCGCACATGAAAATAAAAACCCAGCACGCCATCTCCCAGCGTCAGAACGGATATCACCGGGAGTACTGTTCGCGCGGCTCGCCTACTGAAGAATCCCGATACGCCGCCCGCCGCTAAAGCCACGCTGAGGATCACCGGTGTGTACATCACTCTGCGACTGTAGCTGCCGCGGTAGTGCTCGTATGTGACCTCAAGGCCGCTCAGGACGCTAGACATACCGGCGAGGAGCGCCAGCCATTTTTGAAACCGGCCCTCGCGTATATCAACGTCCACATCTTGAGCAACGTGTTGAACGGTCGTACCGATCGCCTCAGGCATGTTCTTGTTCCCTCAACCGGCGAATAGCGGCATTCGTCTCCGGAATCGCAAGCGGAAGAGCTGTCCATGTCGCAGCAGTCGTTAAGAGGGACCACACGGAGAACGCTTTGAATTTCCTGCATTCATCCAGAGTCAACTTTCCTGCGAATACTGCATCTCCGAGAAGTTTCAGGCCCATTCCGATCGGCATCAGGGGATGACTCTTCCAACGCTCCTCGGAACCCCTGCTAGCCAGGCAGGCCGTCACCGAGTAACTCGCTAGACCCAGGAAAGCATCCGGTACAGAGAGTATTGCGTAAGCCTCCGCAGAGCCGTTTACTTTCCTGCTATTGAAAGCTCGCCAGCGGGGTTCGGGCAGCTTTTTCAAAATGCCGATCTGATGGAGCGCGACCGCACCGAGAACGGCGCACGAAAAAAACGAGAGCCCGATAATGCCGCGCCTGCGCCGTAGGTATTTGGTCGAGCCATCGCGCAGTTCACGGCCGAGCTCGTCAGGGTTTAATGGAGTTGGCATCAGCGCCCCTTATTGAAGACCGCGAAAAGCAGCCCCGCTGCTACTATCGCCGCGGAGGCGACCAAGCCCCGGTGCGCCAGCAACGTCATGGATTCCAGATTCATCGAACTCTGGATACTGTAGTTCTTGGCGCGATCGCCGAAAATTCCGTGGGCGCCATAATCTCCGCCCTCAACGGGTTCGAACAAGTTGTCGGGACGATCGGGTGAGACCGGTTGAGACGTCTGCTGCCCGCTGAAAGCGTGGTTCGCCAGATAGCGGTCGGCGAAAGCCGGCGCAAGCTCGTTGCCGTAGATCGCCTTTACGGTTGGCCAAGCGACGTAAACTTCGCGCCGTTTATGGCCGGCAGCCCAGACAATCGCGCGCGCCGCTACTTCAGGTTCAAAGATCGGCGGTACGGGCTGCGGATGACGGGGGAGACGAGTGCGGCACCAGCTAAACTGTGGCGTATTCATCGCAGGCAGCATCACTGCCGTGATATGCACGGCGCTTTTGTCGTGAATCAGTTCGGAACGAACCGAATCCGTGAACCCGATAATGGCGTGCTTGGCGCCGCAGTAAGGGGATTGCAGCGGAATCGAACGGTACGCCAGGGCCGACCCCACCTGAACGATAGTCCCGCGATTTCGCGCGTGCATGCGCTTCAGCGCCGCCATGGTGCCGTAAACTTGACCGAGATACGTAACCTCCGTCGCGCGCTTGAATTCGTCGGGTTTGATCTCCAGAAAGGGCGCAAAGATGGTGGTCATCGCGTCATTCACCCAAATGTCGATGGGTCCGAATTCCTGCTCGGCCTGCTCGGCCGCTTGTTCCACCTGCTGAGCATTCGCCACGTCAGTCGGCAGCACAATCGCCTTGCCGCCCCGTTCTTCGACCTCGCGCTTGGTCGCTTCGAGACGCTCTCGCCCGCGGGCGATCAGTCCGATGTGTGCGCCCTGGTTGGCGAACTCATTTACTACTGCACGTCCTACTCCTGCAGTTGCGCCGGTAACTACGACAACTTTTCCCCGATTTGTATTTTCCATTTCGAGCTCTTTCTTATTTCGTTTCCACGAGATGGTTCTGGCCTTCCCACTGCTGACGGTCTTTCCAAAAGAAGGTAAACTCCACTTGCGACTCGAAATCAGACGGATCGATATCGAAATATTCCGCACCGATACCTGTCGTCTCAGAATCGCTATCCTTCCAGGTCTTCCAACTGTCAGCCGTCCAGCGAAGACGGAACGGTTCAGGCGCGCAGACGCGGAGTCTGTGCTCTTTTCTAGCCTGCTTGATGGCGTGCTTGGGCAACCAGAACTCGATTTTGCTCCCGGTTTTGCCTTCTCGATAGCGAGCGGCGACTTCTGAGATCAGATCGAACACCTTCCCGTCATGATACGAGCGAAGCAAACGTACGTATTCGGAATGCGCCCACAATAGGGGATTGGCTGAACCGGTCGGACCGCCACAATGCAAGAACGTATCCGGCAGGTCCGCTTTATCCCAAATCTGTTCCGGCAGCAGGCACGTGCCGTTTGAGAACTGCTCCATCGCATGTAGCAATGAGCGGCCATCGCGGCCGGCCGCCAGCTCGTAATGGCCTCTCTCGCCTGTCAACAGGGGCCAAGGGCGCCCTTCACCCCAATGTTTATAGGGACCGCCGTCGGGCTTTTGCCCGTAGCCATCGTGGTTGTAGCGGTGCCAGCAAGGCCCAAAGGGAGTTTCAACTTTGAGAACCGCATCGATAACGCGCAAGCTCTCGACAATCAATGGATCGTCGGCCGCCAGAATTCCGTAGCGAACGAGCTGAAGAAATCCTGCGTCGACAATGTTACGAGCTGGAAAGGACTCCGCAGAGCCGGGAGGTTGGCTGGTCAGCTTGAGATGGGCTGTGTCGACAGCGCCTGGACCGGCGACATCGCCCGGCTTGGCTGGGTTCAAGCGCACAAAGTAGCGCGATGAGCCCGGAACGAGCGATCCTTCGGAGGTTACCGTCCATTCCTCCAGATGGGCTCTGAGGAAGTCAGCATAACTTTCCAGAAAAGCTGCTTTGTCATTTTCCTGTTTCGTTCGTGCAAGAGAGGCCGCACAGATGAAAGCCGAGATAATCGCGGCCAAAGTCGAAGGCGAATAGCCACTCGCTTCTTCCCAGCGCTCTTCACCGGTAACTGGCCCGCTATGAAGCAGAAAAGCGACGGCCCGGTCCACCATCACCTGAGGATTGAAATGCCCCAACAAGCGAAGTTGGTGGAGCCGCCAGGCGAGCATCACGGGAAAGGCGACTTCGTCCAACTGCATCCCGGTCCAGAAAGCCTTTCCGTCTACCCAGAAATTTTGCGGAAAGCTGCCATTCTCTTCCTGGCGGGCTGCGAGGTAGACAAGAGCGCTAAAGGGGGCGGACGTGTTTCCGGCCGCCAGCAGACCCATCGCGCTCTCAACCATGTCGCGTGTCCAAACCAGGTGATAACCCCCTTTACCTTCCTTGTCGTTGCGCGCCTCGCCCCAGGGAATCGTGAGTGATGCAATGAAAGCGCCGTTATATAACTTGTCTTCGTGAGTTAACAACAGGTTGTAACTCGAGTCGAAGAGGTGCCCTTTATCTCCGCTACTTTTTTCGAGGCTTTTGCGGCCGTCATTTGCTTTATTCCACTGATCGATGAAAACCTTTCGTTGATCTTTGTAGTTGAGACCGAGGCTTTGGAACAAGCAGGAGACGGCACTCGGCAGGCTTTCCCCAAACGCCACGCCAATTGTGAACTCGCGGGTTTTCGACAGATCGAGTTCGGCAGTGAGCGCTACATTGCCATTCCTTGCCTCATCGAAGTCGAAATTCATGTCTCGGTTCTTCACCAAGTCGCTGTAACCGTCGCTGCTTCCTACATAACCGCACGAGAGCCGGGAAAAGTCGCAAGACGCGCCTACCGCGAGCCAACGATTGTCCTTTTCAGCCACCAGCAACTCGCGGCCTGACACCTCGACCACAAATGCGTTATTGCCTTCTCCTCCAACCTCCAAACGCGGAGCGCACAGCACATACGTCTTCAGGCTCCGGAGAAACTTTTCGTTCCCCTCAATCTGCGTGTGCAGCAGAACACAAGGCCGCGTGGGTTCCGCAATGATTTCTTTTGTGAACGAGAAGCGCCCTTCCCGGTCATGAGTGGTGATTCGGTAGCCTTGCGAGGGCGAGATTCGCTCGATCTGATGATCGAGATCCCGTTTTTCTTCGAGAAACAAACCGTTGCCATCGGAAAACAGAAATTCGAGATCACGCAGTTGAGGACGGTCGACGGTAGGGTAATAGACTTCCGTCAGAATGCCGTGCCAGATCGTGAACCAAATACGACTGCCATTCGAAAACGCTGTGCCGACGCCCTCTTTGTTGGCGTGCGTCCAGAGCGCCTGGTCGCCGGGTGCTCCAAATGCAGCCCTGTTTCCACGAAAATGTGCCATTTACCTTCGCCCTCTATTTGTCTAGAACTAACTCGTCCAGGCTGCATTGAAAGGGGGTCAGCACTTCTGCGCCTTCCGCTGTCACCGTCACCATGTCGCAATGGCGAATGCCTCCGTAACCCTCGAAATAAATGGCGGGTTCGACGTTAAACACCATGCCGGTCTCGAGCGTGTCATCGGATTTCGGATGCAGTCGCGGCTTGGCGTTCGCGTCGATTGCTGAGAATCCAACGCCATGCCCCGTGGAGTGTTTGAATTGTGGTCCGAAACCGCGCGCCCTCAAAACATCGCGGGCTGCGGTATCGATGTCAGCCGCCTTCGCTCCCGGATGGATCGCGTCCAAGGCCGCTTGGCGCGCCGCGAGAATGGCGTCATACATGGGACCCCGACGATCATCCCGTTTGCCGATCGAATACGTGCGCGTGACGTCCGTCCAATACCCGTCCGCATAAGAATTCATATGCAGCAGGACCAGATCCCCCGGGTCAAGCCTTTTCGCGCGCGAACGGGCATACGCTCCCGCGGCAAGCGCGGAATTAGTTCCCGACATACACCATGCAAATCCATCTGCGCGCCTGAGTGCCGGGAAATCGACAAGACTCGCGCTGAGCGGCTCGCGAAACCTGGTTGCAGCTTCGACCTCGCTGGCGCCGTTTTTGATCTGCTGGGTGCCCTCGCGAAAAGCTTTCCCTGCGATCTCACAGGCGGTTCGAAGCTGGGTTATTTCGACCTCTGTTTTGCGGGCGCCGAGGTCGGCCAACACTTCATCGGCTGGAATCCAGGTTGCTTTCGAAAAAGCTTCTTCAAGGAGAGGGCGCATCGTTCCGCCATAGAGATGCATCGCGGCGTACGAAGCCGGTTCCGAAGTCTCTCTGTCTTCAAACCCGGCGCGAACGGGTTCCTTGGAGAGGCCATTGAGAATTTCCTGGAGCGGTGATCCAATGGCCTCGGCAGTGGTGATGAGCTTCTGAAGAGAACCCGGTTTGAAGGTGCGCACCTCGTCCGCCCAACCGCTCTTCGCAAGATCCTCTTCGTCTTCGGGCACCAGGAGACTGATCCTCCCATCGGAAGCAGCCACAGCCACCCCGGTACCGACTACCGGCCAATAGCCCGATAGAAGAAGCACATTCTTGGGGAGCGCGCAGACAAGCAAATCCCATTGCTCGTCATGCAAAGCACGCCGAATTCGCTCGACCCGCTCCGGGTTGGTCATTTCTAAATGACTTCCCGAACTTTGTCCTCAAGAACGGTTTTGATAATCTTCCACCGGTCCTTTTCTCCTTTGCCCAGCGCCTCGGCAAAGTGAAGGGCCTGTTCGGCCGTGATATTGCCGGGCAGTGGGGGCTCATTGGGATCGACCACGGCCTCAATGATTGCGGGGCCAGGATGTGCCAGCGCCTGGCGCAGAATGCTCTCTGCATCCTTTGGATCTTCGATAGTGAAGCCGGCTGCTCCACAGCATCGCGCGAATCCTGCGAAATCGATCGGCTGCAATTCCACTCCAAATTGCGGATTTGCTTCTTGCACCATCTGCTCCCACTTGATCTCACCCAGTACGTTGTTTTTGATAACGATCACCTTGACGGGCAGTTTGTATTTCACGAGTGTCGCGATTTCACCCATCAGCATGGTTAAGCCGCCATCGCCGACTACGCACACAACTTGCCTTCCCGGATACGCCACCGCGGCTCCGATGCTGTACGGCAAACCATTCGCCATGGTTGCCAGTAAGCCCGAAAGCGAGAACTGCATCTCATCGCGCATCTCTATGTAGCGGGCGGTCCAGGTCGCGATGGTGCCGCTATCCGACGAAACGATAGCGTTGGAATCGAGCAGCTTGTTTAAGTGATAGGTGACTACTTGAGGCTTCATCGGCATGTCAGTCCGTGTGCCCCGTTCTTCCATCAGCTGATTCCAGGCCGTCATGCGCTTCTGTGCTTTTTCGAGAAAGCCCCGATGCTTTTTGTGTTCAATCAGTGGCAGTAAAGCGCGCAGCACGGTGGCACAATCGCCGACCAAACCGACTTCCACCGGATGCCGTAAGCCAATGCGTGTGGGATCGATATCGATCTGCACGCTCTTTGCCTGCCCGGGTTTCGGCAGGAATTCCATATAAGGGAAGCTTGTACCCGCCATGATGAATGTGTCGCACTCTTGCAACGCATCCTGCGAGGGCGCCGTGCCGAGCAGCCCAATGCCGCCGGTAGCATACGGACTGTGATCGGGAATCGCCGCCTTTCCGAGCAGCGCCTTGATAACGGGCGCTCCTGCCGCCTCCGCCAATGCCAATACCTCCTGGCGTGCGTTCAAGCAACCGCGCCCAATGAGGATTGCCACCTTTGATCCCTTATTGATCAGTTCCGCCGCCAGTTTCAGGAGCCGATCGGACGGAACAGGTTGAGGCATGGCGAAAATATCACCGCTATGCTCGGCGATATTCGCCGAAGAACGTTCGTTGTCGGACCCGGTCCACTCCTGAATGTCTTTCGGTACCGTGATGTGCGAGACGGTCCTTCGGCTTAAGGAAGTCTTGATCGCCTCATCGACTACATTGACAACGTGGGCTGGACCCATGACACGCTGGTTGTAGGCGGCCACATCAATAAATAGCTTGTCGAGATCGACGTCCTGTTGATAATGCGTACCGATCAAATCGTGGAAAGTGTGACCGGTGATGGCGAGAACCGGCTGCCCGTCGCACTTTGCGTCATATAGGCCGTTGAGCAGGTGAACGCCGCCCGGCCCGGAGGTCGCCAGACAAACTCCCAGGCGCCCAGTGAATTTGGCGTAGCCACAAGCCGCGAAGGCAGCCGCTTCTTCATGGCGCACCTGGATGAAACGCAGTTTGTCCTGATGTGTGCGCAACGATTCCATGATTCCGTTGATTCCATCTCCGGGGAAACCGAAGATGGTGTCGACACCCCACTCGATGAGGCGCTCTACCAGATGATCCGCTACCGTAACTGTCTTTGACACTCTTCTTCTCCTTAACCAAGCTGCGCTCGCTCATTGACTCTCAAACGTTTTTCCCGGGGCTGCCGACCCCTTCACGGTTGTTTAAGGAACGTCAATAAAGTACGACGCGATCAATTGCATTTGACTGGAACTCCGGGCTGAAGCGATTCACCCTGGGGTGTTCGCAACTAGACCAGCGGAGCTGTTTGTGGCCTACCTTTTAATGATTGTGCCGACCGCGAGAGAAGGGCTGTGTCTTTTGTCACAGGTGACATCTGGAATTGCGATGTGGGGGCAAGTGCCCTTGAAGTGGGTGGTGCGCCGCACCCAGCGGCGAACCCTTAAGCAATATCCGATGACAGCTCAGAGACCAGTCCGGGCCCTTTCATTGGGACTTCTGCTCCAGCGAACTCCTTGAGTGCTTCCATGTCCGGTATTGTGACAATTCGACTCCCCTGCATTTGGATCAATCCGGCTTTCTCAAGGTGGGTGAAAGCGCGCGACACGACCTCTCGCACAGATCCTAGCCGGCTGGCTATTTCCGTCCGGTTCATTGTCAACTCGACGACGCATGCGGACAAATCTTGGATGCCTCTGAAATGACACACTGCGAGCAGATGCTGAGCAACGCGTTCATTGACGTCTCTCAATGCGAGGGTCTCGATGAGCTCGGCAGAATGCCGGAGTTTATGCGCCATAACCCTTGCTAAGTTCCATAGAATCTCAGTATGTTTACGGCAAAGCTCATGCATATCGCGCTTCCCGATGCTCAGAATGTCAGCAGCAGTGTCCGCAATCATCGTGCTGTAGAATCTTCCGCCGTTGAAGATAGCGACCGCGGCCAGAATTGCGCCCGCACGCTCTGTAGATAAAACCTGCTCCCTGCCGTTACGATCCTGCCGGATCGATCGAAGCTCGCCACGGCCAACGACATACAAGGCTGATGCCTCTTCGCGTTCGGAGTATAGGAACTCACCGGGTTGCAGACTTCGAGTGATCGTGCAGCCAGCTATCGTCTGCAGGATCGGATCAGGTAGACCACCAAACAAGTCGGTTGCCCGGAGGGCCGCAAACTTGTCTAAGGCTTTTTGAGACTTAGCCTGTGGCATCGCGCGTGACTCCTTCCTTCTGATCCATTCAAGAGACTAGCAAAAGTACCCCGCCTTGGCCCAGTAGCAAGCTACTCTCGAGATTTCCTCTCTGCCGATCATCCACCATGTGACTATTCTCACAGCGAGAACATTTCAACCGCGCGACCATGTTCGACGGAGGCGGCGTAATCGCTTGGCGATACAAAATTCCGCTTCCGCTTCGTGAAACCCGGCAAATCTGGGATTCCTGAACGGAGGGGGTACACGGTTTAGAAACAAGATTCTCGGGCACGCTTCAGTGACAACACACTTTAGCCCGGCGGCTCACCACCGGTGCTCGTGTTGGCGCTTCAGCGAAAACACGGAATGCGACAGGATAACGGCAACTTTGCCGGGAAAGGGGAATATGCGACTGAACCCCACTACAAAGCTCGCTAGTTTGCTGACTGCAATTCCGAGCGCTGAGCTTGTTCTCGGCGACTTTCATATCGCGATCAACGGAAATGAGTCCAAAACCTTGGAACAGCTTTGTGCGGCACACGGGATCACTTTCCACAACTTCGAAAAGGCATTGAACGAACTGAACTGGAATGACGAGAACGGCCCTAGCCGAAATTAGAATCGAAAAAAAGCGAGGACTGTAAAAGCTTGAGGATTTGTGCAGGTTCGCGGGTGAGTACTTGAGCGAGAATATTGATTCTTACGGCCTCATCGGCGACCTCGGGACAGCTGCCTTGATCAGCCGGCAGGGAAACCTACGCTGGCTTTGTTGGCCGGATTTCGATTCGGAGGCATGTTTTGCGAGCCTGCTCGGGACCAATGATCACGGAGTTTGGAGTCTCGCGCCGAAATCGTTCCGCAGCAGGACACGCCGGTATGTTCCCGGCACACTCGTGCTGGAAACCACTTACAAGCAGACTTTCGGCGCGACTCTCACGGTAACTGACTTCATGCCTAAACGTGACGGGCATTCTTGCGTGATACGCATTCTTCGGGGCATGAAAGGGCGAACTCACATGCGCACCGGCTTTGCTCCGCGTCTCGATTACGGGAGCGCCCAGCCTCGCTTGGAACGAACGCAAGATAAACATTGGACTGCTGTAGCAGGCCCCCATCGGCTTGTTTTGCGCAGCAATATCGAGCTACACGCCGAGCAAGGCGACCTGACGGCGGATTGGCACGTTGAGGAGGGCGATGTACATTTCTTCACCCTTCAGCACAGCCCTTCCTATGGCGAACCCGAACCGCCGCCGTGCGACGCTGTACAAGCCGAACGAGAAACCATTGCCTACTGGACGAAATGGTGTTCGCAGGGTACTTATAACGGGGCATACAAGGATGTAGTGGAGCGCTCGCTAATGACGCTGAAGGCTTTGACCTACGCCCCTTCCGGCGGCTTTGTTGCGGCTCCCACTAGCTCCCTTCCCGAGAAGGTAGGAGGGATTCGTAACTGGGATTACCGGTTCTGCTGGTTGCGGGACACGACATTTAGTTTACTTGGCTTGACTCACTGCGGGTACACCGAAGATGCCAAGGCGTGGCTCAAATGGTTGAGCCGATCCGTGCAGGGCGATCCGAAAGCTCTCAAGATCATGTACGGGGTTACGGGCAAGCGTGAGCATAGTGAATGGGAGGCCGGATGGCTTCCGGGTTACAAATATTCAAAACCGGTGCACGTTGGTAACAAAGCTTCGGATCAGTTACAGCTGGATACCTTCGGCGAAGTGCTTGACTCGCTTTACCGCGCCCGTTGCCACAACTTATACCCATTAGAGGATCAAAGCGGTCTGCCGCTGGAGCTTGCCCTACTCGAACATCTCGAAAACGTGTGGGACGAGCCAGATGACGGACTTTGGGAAGTTCGCAGCGGACGTCAGCAATTCACGCAATCGAAAGTGATGGCTTGGGTGGCGTTCGATCGGGGCATCCGCATGGTGGAAAAATTCGGAATGAAAGGCCCCCTGGAGCGTTGGCGTAAGATCAGGGCGACAATTCACGCCCAGGTGTGCAAGCACGGTTTTCATAAAGGGATGAATAGCTTCACCCAGGCATATGGAAAGAAGCACCTGGATTCGAGCTTGCTGCTGCTGCCGCTGGTTGGCTTTCTTCCCATCGCGGACCCGCGTGTTAGCGGTACAGTCGAAGCCATCGAAAAGCATCTGCTGCGCGACGGACTACTTCTGCGTTACGACACTAAGCGGGTAGACGACGGATTGCCCCCCGGTGAAGGCGCTTTTCTGGCGTGCAATTTTTGGCTGGTAGATGTATACGTGCTCCAAGGGAGGCGCAAAGAGGCCCAACAGCTGTTCGAGAAGCTTATCTCTCTTAGCAACGATTTGCACCTGCTTTCTGAAGAATACGATCAGAAGCACGGATTGGTCGGCAATTTTCCTCAAGCGTTTTCGCACATTGGCTTGATTGACGCGGCCCTGGCCCTGGCCTCAGGATTGCCCGTGCGGCTCAGCGAGTTAGATTAAGAATGATTCTCGCCGCCTCGCCAGCACTACGGGACGCTGCAATCTTCCCGGTATTCGCGCCTCATTCCGCTTACGCCCACAGCATTGCTAGCCTCAGCAATGGGGTCTTGTGGACGGCGCTGGGGATCTTGTTGCTGGTTACCGGTCTGGTCTCGTACGCCACGCGTAAATTCCGGGAAAAGCCACGCGAGCCTACCCCGAAACCTGTCTACGGCAACGTGAAGCTGGAGATTAGATATACGGTCGGATTTGTGCTGATCCTCGGCGTCATCTCCTTTTTCTCCCTCCGCGCCATGCAAGCCTCCGACCCCCCAACGAGTCGAACAAATAACTTACTGATCGTCGCGCACCAGTGGTGGTGGGAGATACGTTATCCGAGTACCGGAATCGTTACAGCGAACGAAATCCACATACCGGTAAATCAGCCGGAACAGGTTGGCCTAAAATCGGCCGAAAAAGGCGAACACAGCGAATGCGCTGAGTGGAAATGATTATGCGCTCTCGACGGCAAACGACTATGCGGCGGCCCAGCCGGGACAGAGTCTCTACAGCCTGACGACGAGCGCTCCTCCCAACCCGCAAGCGCCGATCGGAGATCCGGTGACATATGGGACACCAACAGATCCGATGGCGGGGAAAGCGATCGGCGGCGTGATTGTGTTCGGCGGTGGGCTTCCGCTGTTCGAGCGCCGGTCATTTAATCGGGGCGCTCGGCTTGAGCGGCGACACCTCCTGCACCGATCATGTGATCGCGTGGAAGGTGCGGCATCAATTGCAGCTTGACGCCGTGCCGATGGGGCTGCCTCCGGATCACAACGACAATATGATTCTGGATCTCGCGCATGGGACGAGTGCCAGCGGTTTTGGGCATCCGAGCTGCAAAGGCAGCAACTCTTCCGACGCCATCATTAAGAGCCTGTCAAAAGATTTTCCATCGGGACCGCAGCGGTAAAAGAGCAATCGCCAATGTAACTGTCGTCGCGGAATTGGGGCTGAGTGCGTCGGAATCGATTAAACAGCAACTCGACGACGAGCGACCCTGCATGTCTATTCTATCTAAGGCGCGGAAGAAAGAGTGGGAGCAACAATCTCCGCCGGACGGTGGGTGCTATTGTCCGAGGCGGATGATCGAATAGAAGAGCGATTCCTGAAAATTGCCGTAGCCGAGATACAATGCGGTGGGCAACCAGCACGGTAAGGAGCGTGACTGCACCGGCGAAATAGCTCGTTGTGCTCGCATTCGGCACGCGACGCAGGTGTTGGACTCACAACTTCGCCGATCTGGATTGACCAGAGATGACCTGCACGGCCTACTGCGGCAGCATGGGGTCTTGCAGTTGAATGATGTTCACTTGGTTATCTTCGAACAGCTTGGAAAGGTATCTGTCATCCGGCGGTCCGATTTGCCCGAATCAGAACCCGAGCTTGTCCGCGACATACGAGTGGATTGAAATGCCTTGGTTTGATGAGCAAGCAAAACACAGATATGGCATTCCGTATCAATGTCGATGATCGAGCTTTTCGTGCAAGTATAAGATTCGACAAGCGGCCAGGATAACCCGCGGTCTGGCGCACTCGGCTCGTTATGGCAGATCACATTACTTACGACGAACTCAAGCGCCTGATTGTCTTTACGATTTTTTGGCTGCTCACATTAGCTGTCGCATTGCTGTTCATCCGTTTCGCCTGGCGGGTGATCTTTCTCGCTTTTGCCGGATTGATGCTGGCGATCGTGCTGGATAGTTTTCGTAAATGGGTGGAAGATGTCACCCACCTTAGACCAAAGATCGCCTATCTGACCGCGATCGGATCTATTCTCTTTTTAGCCGGCCTGATAGCTTGGTTCCTTGTGCCTCGAATTGTCGACCAAGCCGAAGAAATCTTCGCGCTGATTCCGTCTTCGCTTGCGCAGGCCCAAAACTCGCTAGACAAATCTTCGTGGGGCCAACACGTTGTGCAATTCGTACAACAAGCGGCCAGCCGAGCCGAGGCTGGCTCCAAAGTGACAACCGCGGCCTCCGGCGTAGTGGGTGCATTTGCCGGAGCCCTGGTGGTTATAGTCGTAGGCTTCTATGGAGCGCTGAACCCCGCCGTCTACATCAACGGGCTGCTCGGCCTGGTAAGGGGAAACAGGCGCGAGGTGGCGCGGCACGTAGGAACGGAAGTACTGTATACGCTCCGCTGGTGGTTGCTCGGTCAACTTGTTCCAATGGCCGTGCTCGGAATCTTAACCATAATCGGCCTGTACGTTCTGCATGTTCCACTAGCGTTCACGCTAGGCCTTTTTACCGCGGTCATGATCTTCATTCCTTATCTGGGCGCTCTGGGTTCGGCGATTCCGGCGATCCTGGTGGCTCTGAAACAAGGGCCGATGACGATGCTTTACGTAATGATCCTTTATCTTGGAGTGCACGTGCTCGAAGCCTACGTTCTTACCCCCTTGGTCCAGAAGAGGGCGGCGCGTTTACCGCCGATCGTCACGATCTTATCGGAATTTCTGCTGTGGATTCTGACGGGGGTTCTCGGCGTCGCAATCGCCGCACCGCTGGCCGCGGCTGTCTTAGTCTCGTTCCGAATCCTCTACCTGCACGAAAACATCGATCATCGGTCCGTACTCGATGGGTTGCTCAAGACAACGCCTTAGAAAGGCGCACGCGCTTGGCGGAACCCTACTTGCCGGGAAAGGGCAGCCAACCTCGCGTGGCGTAATCGCCGATGGTGTTCGACACCATAATCAGGGACCAAAATTACCCCGGCGGCGATGATAACGCGAATTATCTTCGGTTCGTATAAGCCGTGCATGAAAAACGAAAGATGAGACAAGCTTTGACCGTGGCGATAAGGATAGCGATCCCCATACTGAACGGGCCGAGATCGATAAAGCCGATCAAGGTGGTCGTGAGCGCTTTGACGTGCAACCCGGAATGTAAAAGATGGCGTATAGGAACACCCAAACAATGTCGATGAAGTGCCAGTAAACGAACTCGAGTTTGGGTTCGTTTTTTCAAATCCACCGCTCAACGCGACCCATTCCTTCAATATGCAGCGAGGGCGACCGGTATAACCGTGAACATTTTGGCCCGCCGTGTAAAAGCAGAGACATCAAAGTAATTGATCTGGGTAGCGCAAACCAGCCCTGCAGTCCGGTACGCTGGCAGTTCGCGTCATCTGTGTTCGGTGGTCGCATTTCTTCATTTCAATTGCCGCAAGTACGCGACCATAGCCCGCAGTTGCACGCCACTGAACTGAGTGATGTTCGGCATCTCTACCTCGGGCTTCATCGATTGGGCGTGCGTCACCCACGCTGCGAGATCAGCCCGATCGTTTGGAAACATATTCGCTGCCAGACCTTGACGGCTTGCCAGGTGGGTGAGATCAGGCGCCACAACTCCTCCGGCAGGCGTGCCGCGTACCTTATGGCAGTTTCCGCAGGGCGCGGATAGAAAAACCTGTTGCCCCTCCACCTCCTCGGGAGTGGAAGGCTGCGATGCGGGCTGGACCATGCGTGCGCGCCACGTTTCGTAATCTTTTGGCTGCTGAGCAACAACGATCACCGCCATGTTCGCGTGTTGCGCCCCGCAATACTGCGAGCATTGCCCCCGATAGGTGCCTGCGTCAGAGGCCTCGAGCCGAAGGTTATTAACGTACCCAGGGATCATATCCACTTTGCCCTGCAGCTTCGGAACCCAGAAGGAATGGATCACGTCCGCGGATTCCAAAGCGATATTTACCGGCTGTCCTACGGGAACGTGAATCTCGTTCGCGGTCGTGAAGTGCCGGTCGACGGGGCCCCCGACATATTGCACTTCCCACCACCATTGATGTCCAATGACGAGGATGTCGGGGTTAGGGGCGTGATGTCCCGGATGCTCCGTATGCAAAGGAAACTCGGCCATTCCCCGCAAGCCCAAAACGAAAAACACAAAGATGATAGCGAAGGGAATTCCGAAACCTCCGATCGCCATCCAAGCTTGGCCGCCCCCGACATCCACCGGCTCGTGCATGTCGAACGATCCGCGCCGGCGCAAAATACCCCACAAGAGCAAAATCCACATCACGACCGTCACCACGCAGAAGGTGATCAATACGGCCCAGGAGAGCCAGGCGATATTACCCGCGCCCGGACCATGCGTGTACAGGAAGTTCTGTTTGCGCTCGCAGCCGGCGAGCACCGACAGAGTCAAGATGAGTAGGAGTAACGCGCCTCGCGCTTTCATCTGCCTCATTGCTTCGGCGGCCTGATCCTCGCCGGTTGGGATTGCTTTGTTTCCGTCTCGTACACTTGCTGTTGAACCAGTGGCATGGTCGGTGCATCGACCTCGGAAGGAGTTCTAAGCGTCTCTATGTACGCGACGATTTTCCAAATCTGGTCCTGGGGAATTTTGGTGGCCCACGACGGCATGCCTTTGGAACGTCCCTCGGCAATGGAAGCGAAGACGTGATCGGGCGAGCCGCCGTAGATCCAAACGGAATCCCGCAGACTGGGGCCCATTCCGCCTCCGCCGTGAACGCCGTGGCAGCCAGAACAGTTGTACCACTGGAAAAGCTTGTACCCTTCGCTAGCGGCTACCGTATTGCCGGCGTACGGACTGGGCCGGCCCGGCGGCGTCGGGCCGCCGCCGGGTACGGGCCCTACGGCGGTCTGGATACCGGGAGCGGCTCCGGCCGGCGCCACTTCCAACGGCTGCTGCCCACAGCTCACTAGGGCGAGCGCCAACACTGCGGTTGTAAGGATCGCGACCCAGTTAGTAGCCGAAGACATACACAGCGCCTCCAGGTCCGGTCTTATCCTTGATATGCTGTTCCGCCGTCGCTGCCCCCAGATCGGCAAAGGGGTCGTCGGTCGAAATGTCCTTGAATGCGACCGAGCCGAGGGCGCCTCCAATTCCGGCATAGACGGCAATGTATTGCTTGCCGTCGGGACCCAGGAAGGTCATGGGATTGGACACAATACCGGACCCTAGCTTGGTTTCCCAAAGCAGCTTCCCGCTGTGCGCATCGATCGCCCGAAAATAGTTGTCCATCGTGCCGTAAAACACCACGTCGCCGGCCGTAGCAAGCACGCCGCTGTTAAGGCCCAGGTCAGTTTCCTTAATGCTCCAAACCTTTTTTTGCTGGGCTACGTCCCACGCGATCAGCTCGCCCTGATACCCGCCGGGACCTCTGATGTCGATGACCTTCGCGCCCAGGTAGGGGGTGCCGGCGATGTAGTTCACCGGCGTGTCCTCTTTATCCATGCAGATGTTACGCGCTGGAATGTAGAGGAGCCCAGTTCGCGGCGAGAAGGCGCTCGGCTCGTAGTTCTTGGCGCCCACATTGGAAGGACAGATGCCGGTTATCATCTTGCCTGGCTGAGTTAACTTCATCTCGACCATTTTGGGAGCTCCGGTTTTGAAATCGTATCCGGCCGACCAATTCACCGGCTGGAAAGGCTCCGCGGAAAGAAGTTCGCCGGTCACGCGGTCTATGACGAAGGCATAGCCGTTTTTTCCGGTGTTGATCAAAAGCTTGCGCATGCGCCCTTGCCACTGCATGTCGAGAAGAACGTTCTCGGCAATCTGGTCGAAGTCGTAGCCCGCGTGGGGCACGACTTGCCAAGCCCACTTCGCTTGCCCGGTGGTGGCATCGCGCGCCCAGATGGTCATCGCCCATTTGTTATCGCCCGGGTGTTGCGCTGCATCCCAAGGCCCCGTATTGCCGGTCCCGTAATAAATCAGGTTGAGCCCTGGATCATAGGAGATCCAGCCCCAAATCGGCGCGCCGCCCTGCTTCCACCCTTCGCCGGCCCATGATGAGAGGCCCAGATCCTTGCCTTGATCTTTCTTGTAGAAGGGCTTGAAATCGGGACCGATAAGACAGTCGCGGTCGGAACCGGTGTTCCAGGCGCGCCAGAGTATTTTCCCAGTGTTCAAATCGAGCGCCGTGAGCCTTCCCCGAATCCCTAATTCACCGCCGCTGATGCCTACGAACACGATGTTCTTGACGACCTGCGGGGCCATGGTTTCGGTCTCGCCGAGATTGGGATCGCCCACCTGGGTCCTCCAAACTTCTTTTCCGGTATTCGCGTCGACCGCGACGGTGTGGTCGTCGAGAATGTTGTAAACGATCTTTCCGTCGGCATAGGTGCCGCCGCGGTTTACGACGTCGCAGCAGGCCACCCCTTCGGCCCGGTTACTGGGGTGCGGCGAATATGTCCACTTCTTTGTTATTCCAGGATTACTAAGTTCGAACGCGACGAGTTGGTTAGGAAACGGCTCGATGATGTACAGAGTCTTGTTGACGAACAGCGGATTCCCCTCCCATCCGTGCGGTATGCCGTCGCTATGCGTCCCGACCAAGTGAAGATTCTTCACGTTCGCGGTATTGATCTTGTCCAACGGACTAAAGCGCGTGTTAGCATAATCGCCAGTCGCCAAGGTCCAGTCTCCGCTCGGAAGAGGACTGACCAGGTGGATACCCGGCTTCTGTCCGGGGACATCATAATACTTCGTGCTCGCGGCCGGGTTTTGCGCGCCGCGGACGATCGTAATGGCCGCAGCCAGAAGGGCGACGAAGAGGAACGCTAACCCGGTTCGATTGTGCTTCACTACAGTTCTCCTTATCGCAAGGTATAGAGGTACGCGGCGGCATCGCGCGCCTGTTGTTCCGTAAGTCCCAAGTTCGGCATGGCGGTTCCCGGTTCGATGGATGGCGGCGACATCAGCCACTTAACAAGATTCGGCGGAGTATTCGCGACCTCTCCGCCCACAAAAGTACGGAGGCCGAATTGCGTCAACGGCGGCCCCACCTGCCCACGAGCGCCTTCGATGTGTGGGATAACGTGACAAGCTCCGCAACGAAATTGGACGATCACCGCTTTGCCGCGATGAGCATCGCCCCCGGTGGCGGTAGCGTACGCCTGGATAGCCCTGCCGCCCGTGCAGCTATTCAGCAGCGCAACGCCGCTGAATACTACCAAAGCCACCCCGGCAAACGCATTCCGGCAAGTCATCGCGCCCTCGTACAAATGGTGATAATTAGAAACGGTATACCTAGCAAGATGATTCCAATCCCCAGGGCAAAACTGATAAACATCCCGCCCAAACCCATAAATTCTTCGCGTCCGTTGGCTTCGGCCTGCGCCAGGCTGGCATTCGAGAATCGGCGGAAAGTGCGAAAGGAAACAACACCGGCTGTGATCGTAATCGCCAGCATGAGAAGGGTGACGGCGGCCATGAGATAGATTAGCCAGCCTTGGGCAACCACGTCGATGCCGTTCGGGAGCTCACGGCACATCTTCCATGCCAACAAGAGGTCGATGATGAAGAGGCCTATCCAAGCCACCGTGGCCCCGGCAAAGCCGAACCACAGACGCGGTTGATCCGCCGGCGTCGATTCTTGAGGTTCTGTCTGAGTAGCCATAGGCGTCTTTCAATGCAGATTCGGCACGATATAAAGAAAAATAATTACGAAAACCCACACCACATCGACGAAGTGCCAGTACAGCGTGACGGGCTCCAGCGGACGGTAGGGGGTCTTCTTATTCGGTCCAAGCGGCAGAAACATTGCGTAAGAAAGCATCAACAGTCCCGCAGTAACGTGGGCTGCGTGAAAAAAGAGGATTGTATAGAAAATCGAACCGTACGAATCGGTCGCGGGCGTCAGTTTAGGCCAGGACTTGGCAAAGCCGTAAGACTCCAGCCCCAGAAAAATGAGCCCCAGAATAATTGTGGCGGCCACACCCATCCGAGCCTTGCCAAAGTTCCCCTTTTCCAATGGCTTCTTGCCGAAAAGTTCCAGCACAAAGCTGCTGGCCAGCAGGATTGCCAATAGCACCAGAGCATTGCGTAGCGGCGGCGGCGTTTCCACCAGCCACCGGTGAGTTCGGTTCCCCAAATAGAAGTAGCTGAAGAACAGATCGATGAACAGGAAACCCTCGGTCACGATGAGCAGCGATACGCCGTACGTCCCACGCTTCTCATCCAGCTTTAGACCCGCTGTCGGGGGCGCGGCGGAAATATCTGCTGGAACAGTGCTCATACCCATCTGCTCATACCCATCTGCTCAAACCCAGCCCTTCTGCGGTTTTGGCCATATCCAGTAACAGATGCAGATCACGCTAACAATGATGGAGCCGAGCGCAGCCCAGAGCCAGTGAATAGTCATAGACCCGAAAAACACAAATAACGCCAACGAAAGCCACAGCGGCGCCAGGCTGTCTTCCGGAATCCTGGAGATGGCAAGAGGAGTGGCGTCGAGCCAGGTGGTCACCAAAGTGAGACGCGCCTGGTCAAGGATGCGTTCGTCGTAAGGGTCGTAGTCTTCGTCGTGGTCGTCCCACAAAGGACTGCGGGAGGTTACGGTAGGAATGTGCACCACTTCGTAGGCAGCGGGCGGCGAATCCGTCGCCCATTCAAGAGTATCTGCCTTCCAGGGATCTTTACCCGCCAGTTTCCCCGAGCGCAGGCTCCATACAAAATTCCATATCGTCATTAAAATGCCGATAGCAAAGACGAAGGAGCCGATAGTGGACGTCATGTTCAGGCTGCCCAGTCCGAGCTCCTTCGGGTAGGTGTAGATACGCCGAGGCATGCCGGCAATTCCCATGAGATGCATCGGGAAAAAGCCGACGTTAAAGCCGATAAAGCTGACCCAGAAGCTCCACTTCCCGAGCCTTTCGCTCATCATGCGGCCGGTGATTTTGGGCAACCAATAATACAGCCCCGCAAAGACGGGAAACACATTTGCGCCGATCAGTACGTAATGCAAATGGGCGAGCAGAAAGTAGGTATCGTGCAGTTGCCAGTCGACTGGAACCACGGCGGTCACAATTCCATTAAGCCCCCCAATGACCAGCACGGCCGTAAACCCGAGCGCCCACTGCATGGAAGCGGTGGCGATGGGATGGCCCTTCCAGATGGTCGCGATCCAGGCAAAGACCTGAATCGCGGTGAAGATGGAAATGGTCATGCTGGCGGCGCTGAAGAAGCTCATTGCCATTTGCGACATGCCGATGGAGAACATGTGATGCACCCAAACTCCCGTCCCGGTGACGCCGGTAAGAACGGTGGATAACACCACGTATGGGTATCCCACTAATGGTCGGCGGCAGAAGACTGGGACGAGCATGGAGACCAAGCCGGTTGCCGGCAGGAATACGATGTATACCCAAGGATGTGCAAAAAACCAGAACAGATGCTGCCATAGTATTGGGTCGCCGCCTCGGGCGGCCGTGAAGAAGTGGGTGTGATAGCGGCGGTCGAGTTCCAGAAACACGCAAGCTACGCTCAGCGCCGGCATCGATATCACGATGAGAAAAGACATGGTCAGCGTGCTGTAGAGATACACCGGCATTTTGCTGATCGACATGCCGGGCGCGCGGTAGCGGAAGATGCTCACGATCAGATTGATTGCGCCGCCGGTAGTGGAGATCGTCAGCAAAATCACCGACATGACGAAGACGTCCATGCCGTAGCTCGGTGAGTAGGCGAGTTCGGGATACGGCGCGTGCGCGAACCAGCCGGCGTGTGGTGCCTGCCCGAAGAACGGGCTGATGTATAGCAGGATGAACGAGAGTACCAGCGTCCAATAAGTAAAGGCATTGAGCCGCGGAAATGCCAGATCACGGGCTCCAATCAAAAGCGGCACGAAGTAAATGGAGAACCCGGAGAGAATGGGCGCGGCATACCAGTAAATCATGGTCATGCCATGCATGGTGAACAGTTGGTCGTAAGCCTCCGGCGTGAGCAATCTTTCGTTGGGGCCCGCCAATTGCAGGCGCATAATCAACGCTTCCACTCCGCCGATCAAGAGAAAAATAAACGCGCTTGCCAGATAGCGGCAGCCGAGAGTCTTGTGGTCGACTGTAGAGAACCAGCCACGCAGGGTATGCGGCGTCTCCCACATTTCCTTCAGACGTTCGACGGCAGCAGCACTCATTGACGAAGTCTCCAGCTTCGAACACAAGCCGATTGACTCAGGCTCGCTCGTTGCTCCTCACTTAGAATAAGCCTGAGAACATCCCGTTTGCTACAAATATTTGCGAGCCTGCGGCGCGGGTCGAAGAAAACGGAACTCTTGTCACGCGGTGCTCGTTCGCTCGGTTTAGTTGGAAGCGAAGCGGGCGTCCCGCATCGATTTAAGATAACCGAGAGAGCGCGTGAAGAAGCTCAGTGCTCCAGACGCCTATACTCAAATGTTTGCTGCCCGCGTGAAAAGCGGCACCCTAGCGTGAAGAGTAACCGGCGAACTCGCACTGTGTTTATTCATTTGGCCCGTTGTGTTTTGCTGTTGATTCCGCTCGCCTCCTTGTTTGCATTTGGCCAACAGGTTGACAGCGGCTTGCTCCCCAACGCACAGGAAATTTTCTCGCAAAGGTGTTCCAAATGTCACGGGGAACGGGGCGAAGGCGTTAACGCAGAACTAACGATCGCGGGTCCATCGTTGCAGGCCGAGCACGATCCGGGGCAGGTCATGGCAGCGATGGAGATCGGTCCGAGCCACATGCCAAGCTTCCCCTCCGTGTTATCCGTCCAGCAAATGCAGGCAGTAGCCCAGTACGTCACGCAGCGGTTAGCCGTGATCCCCTTGACGGGAGGCGATCTGAGCCAGGGCGGAAAACTGTTCCGCGTCTACTGCGCTCCGTGCCATCGGACGGCGGTGCGCGGAGGAGCGCTCGCCTTTGTGGGAATAAACGCCCCGGCACTGGTTCATAAATCGGCGGCCATGGTGGCGGGAACCATACGCTTCGGTCCGGGACCCATGCCCTCGTTTCCGCCATCTGTGCTCGACGACAAGCAACTGGCCTCGGTCGTGGACTACGTCAAGTACGTTCAGCACCCACCGAGTCCCGGCGGGAGCCCTTTGAATTGGTACGGGCCGGTGGCCGAAGGCTTTGTGGGTTGGGTTGTCGTGTTTGGGTTGCTGGTAATAACCGGTTGGATCGAAAGAGGGGGCAAGGGATGAGCGATAAGGGGAATGAAGGTCTCAAGAAAACGGACGAACCGTCGACCGGACCGGCAGCAGTGGGCAACCAAAGTTTTTGGGGGCTGCTCGTTGGCTTGCTGCGTGACGTAATGGCCCTCGCGGGCTCGATTACCGGACTCTTCGGCTCGATTGCCACAATCCTCCGCAATGGTCCTTCAAAGGCCTCCAACCTGATGCAGACTGCTGCTGTGGCGCCACCCGCCCAGGAGAAAACGCAACGCGCCGCCGATCGAGACTTGAAGCCGCAGGATAATACTGCGAGTCATACGCGATGGGGAAGCTTATTTACAACCGGCGCATTCGTGATTGCAATGGGCGCCGGGATTGGGTTTTTGGTGGCTTATTGGGCCGGCGCCAGCAACTGGCTGCTGGGCGGCACGTTGGCCCTCTTTCTTGGCGGTCTCGGTGTGTCGCTCGTACTCTACTCGCATTGGCTGATGGCTGACAGGCAGGCCACCGAACCCCGGGAAGAATTGCCATCGAACAACCAGGTGCGCGAAGCGGTCTGGAAGGATTTCTATGCCGAGCACGATTTTCGCCGTCGGAACTTACTGAAATGGATCGGAGCCGGGACAGCGGGAATGATTGCGGCGATGTTCGTTTCTTTGATCCGCTCCCTGGGCCGCGCACCCGCGCCATCTCTGTTCGCGGCTATATGGAAGCGCGGGCAGCGATTGGTAACGCTAGACGGAACCCCGGTTACCGTCAACGCGCTTCAGCCAGGAAACTTCATGGTGGTTTTTCCCGAAGAGAGCGTTGGAGACGAAAGAGCGCAAACCGTGCTGATCCGCGTAAATGAGCATCGCCTGCGGCTCCCCAAAGAACGTGCCAATTGGGCCCCCCTGGGGTATGTCGCGTATTCCCGGGTCTGCACGCATGCCGGTTGCACGGTCGGATTGTTTTTAGAAACTACCGATCTGCTCATGTGTCCCTGCCACCAATCCACTTTTGACGTTCTCAGAGCGGCTCAACCCACCGGCGGCCCCGCACCCAGGCCTCTGCCGCAGTTACCACTCTACGCCGACGCGAAAGGAAATTTGCGCGCGCGCGGCGGGTTCACAGCACCTCCGGGCCCCGGATTCTGGGAGATATCATGACCGGTTGGATTAGCCGACGGGCTGGCCGCTGGCTGGACACGCGCTTGCATCTCGCGAAATTTGTGCGCAGCGCGCTCAACCACGTATTCCCCGATCACTGGTCCTTCATGCTGGGCGAGATAGCCCTGTACGCTTTCATCATTCTGGTAATTACCGGAACGTTCATGGCCATGTTTTTTAACTCCAGCTCGGCGCAGGTGATCTATCACGGTCCCTACCATGGGCTGGATGGGGTCAAGATGGGGGCCGCATACGAGTCCGTACTCCATCTCAGCTTCGGTGTTCCCGCAGGCCTGCTGATACGCCAGATGCATCACTGGGCGACCCTGATATTTCTCGGCGCCATCGTGGCGCATCTTGCCCGCATCTTTTTCACCGCTGCTTACCGCCGCCCGCGTGAAATCAACTGGATGGTCGGTTTGACCCTGCTGGTCATGGCGCTCGTCAACGGCTTTCTTGGGTATTCCATCGTGGGCGATCTTCTCTCGGCTGCCGGCCTGCGGGTTGCATACGCGGTTCTCCTGTCGGTGCCGGTAATCGGTCCGTGGCTGGCATTCTTGTTTCTCGGCGGCACCGTTCCGGCATCCGTCACAACCCCGCGCATGTACAGCATGCATATTTTTATCGTCCCAGCCACCATCGCTCTGCTGTTGGCGATTCATCTGGGCATCATTTGGCGGCAGATGCATACCAACTACCCTGGACCCCGTCGCACCGACCGCGCCATCGTCGGCTCGCGTCTTTGGCCATCCTACGCGGCGAAATCCCTGGGGCTGTTCTTCCTTGTTTTTGCGCTGGTAGCGGCCCTGGGCGGCTTTGTCCAGATCGATCCGGTTTGGATCTACGGGCCCGGTAATCCGATTGCCGCCGTGCCGGGTTCCCAGCCGGACTGGTATCTCGGCTGGATGGAGGGTGCCTTGCGGCTCTTCCCCGCCATTAACTTGCATATCGGGCCTTACCTCGTGCCAGAAGTCTTCTTCCCGGCGGTCGTAATGCCCTCGATCCTCTTCGCTGTGCTCTACGCCTACCCGTTCCTCGAAGAGTTTGTTTCCTTCGACCGCAAAAACCACAACGTTTTGCTTCTGCCGTATCAGCAACCGTTCAACACAGCGGTTGGATGTTCGGTCTTCGTCTTCTTGCTCGTGCTACTCGTCGCGGGAGGAGACGATGTCATCGCAGTAGCTACAGGGACGTCGGTGGTAACCATCCGGTCCATCCTGCGTATACTTGTCTTCGCTGCCCCCGCGTTTACGGCCGCCGTGGTTTATCCGCTCTGCAGAAGGGCGCGGCGGAGAGATTCCGCTTTGCGCCCGCACTGAGGAAAGGTGTAGGCAGTCACTCCAGTGAACTCTCAATCGCGCAGCCCGATGATCGCATTCGTTTCGATCGGATCAAGCAGATCCCGCGCTTCTTCATTGAGGAGAAGACACGAAACGGGATTTAAAGCACGCTAGCACCGGCGGCGAATTCCTGTGCCCGAGTGCGAAGCGGTCGGAATTGATCCGGGCCGAGGTTCGGCGATGTCTCCCAGTGGTAATCGCCGGTTATATTGATGTGCTCCTAACTGAGTAGCGAAAGATGGGCCAGATCACCGGGTGCCGGATCGTGTCCCTGGCTACCCAGGTGATCGATGGCGCTGCAAATAGGTCGTGTTCCATAGAATGATAGCCGCGACGAGCAGATTCAAACCGCTGGCGCGATGACGCTGGTTCTCATAGGAGCGGTCGCGGATTTCGCCGAGCCTATTAAAGAACACGGCGCGGCGAAGCGCATTTTGTTGCTCTCCCTTGTTGAGGCCGACGTGCTTCGCCGCCGCAGCTCTGGGTCCTGTAGCCATTCGAGCGTAAATAAGGTCCGTTCCAACTTTCCCAGTTCCCGCAGTGCGAGCGCCATCCCGTTCTGCCGAGGATAGGCCGCGAGCTTGCGTAAGAGGGGTAGTAGCCAAGTAGAGTCGAGGATGAGCGCAGGTACTGACCGAAGCCGCCCTGTTTCTCATCCCCGCTCATCGAACCGGACATGCCGAGCTACGGCATCCGGCTTTCCGATTGACTTCACCGACAGGCTCACGGACGACCGCTGGGCTGACCTTGGCGCAGACTGAGGATTCCCAGTTCACCAAAGACCATCTCCTCGCGAAACAACTTGGTGCCGCGCGACGACACCTTGCGACGCCGCTTCAGGAATTGACGAACGCGATCACAAACGTATTTATCGACCGCTCCATAGGCCATCATGCGCGTCCCACAGCGGAAGTACGCAGACCAGCCTCGCAACATCTGGTTGAGGCGGCACCGTACCTCCTTCCATGGAGTCACATTGCCGGCTGTGAGCAAGTCTCCCACTCTCTGCTTGATGCGTTTAACGCTTTTCTTCGAAAGTATCGCCTAAGTGCCTACCCAGGGCATGCGAGACGCAAGCAACTTGTTGAGAGGAATATCTGTGGTTTCGCATTTGTGTGCGTTCGTACTCATGATGAAATTTCCTTTCGTAATCGAATCAATGGATTTGTTACGGTTTGGGGCTGGCGATACTGACTCAGCCCCGGAAGAAATCACGGATTTTTAGCCAAGGCCGGCTGGTCAGTCAGCCTTGCACTCGTAGCAGTCTTCGATGCTGAACGCTTCGAGGCCGCCGTCAATGTTCGGTTCCGCGTAGAGGCGTCCGCCGGGAAGAATGGGGATATCGACTCCCGCCTTCATCGAGCGGTAGATGGCGGCTTTCTTTCGATCCGTGCCTGAACGCTTCGATGGCCAGCCGCTCCAACTCTTCGTCCGGCGTGTCGGCCGAGTCTGTCTCGAATATCGAGATACACATTTGCGGTGAAGGCGACCCGGTGACGCCAGCGCTTCTCCGTGGCAGCGAATGAGGAGATCCCTTCGGTGTTTTCCGACATAGATTCCTCCTAGCGAGAACGGCGCGGTTTACCGGTGAATCCCGTCTTGCGCTTCGCGTCACGCATGGCGGCGATGTCGTAGAGATCGGTGTAGGCGATGGGGAAACTCTCGCGGCTTCCCTTGGTGCGAACAAACAGAGCGGTCGCGTGCAATTCGATCACAATGAGATCGCCACGAAACGCGCACTTCGTTTCACGGACGAGCTTGCGTGTAATCGGGGTCATCGGCCCACCCCGCTGCGATAGCCGGTGCCATGACCCTTCCGTTCACTGACAGGAGCCACAGCCGTGAGGGGATTGTCTCTGTGGTGACGAGAGGACGTGACGGGCAAAGGAGAGGAATCTTCTCTCGCTTCCCGAATGGCGGCGGTAACGACCGCGCGGAGTTCATCGGAAGAAAGCGGAGCGGTAGCCATCAAGATGTCGGCCATATTGTCCCGCGCATCGAACACGTCGAAGCCGGAATAAATCTGCGGATGGGCCTGTTCTTCGAAGGCAAGGGCAGCATTGGCGAAGTAATTCGCAATTCCCGCCGAACCATGGAGAGCATCGGAGTAGTGCGAAAGCCAAAACAGGTAATGGTCATGCGCGCAGCAAGCGCGGGTCAGGTCGATAGCAGTGAGGAGCAAGTCACAAGTAGCATTGACTGGTCCAAAGTTCATAAAGAGGTCTCCTTTCGGGTGTTGCGGTTGTTTCCTTACGGCTGCGTGCGTCAGCCAGCAGCCGCATCCAGCACCGCGTTTACGCGGCTCGGCCTTCCAACAACACCCCCGGGCGCGGCGGTGCGGAAAGGCGCGGCGACTGCCTTTCGCGCAGGGTGGTTGCGCACAACGGGGTGCCACGAGCGTCCAGGGATCGGGTCGCGTGCGACCTTTCCGGGGGAGCCAATTTTCAGAAAGAGTTTCTTCCGACAGCCTTCGAGAAAATTGGGGGGACCGGAAACCCGAGAGGGCGATGCCCTGGACGCCGGGGCCGCGTGCGCGATGCGCGAAAGGAAAGGCAGTTGCCGGGACTGGACGCGTACCATACCGCCGCGTCCGGGGGTTTCAAACAGAACAATTCTTCGGACCTTGCTGCCTCAGGCTATCTCGCGGAGGATTAGGCGGAGCGACACCTTATGAAAAGGGGCGTGTGCCCCTATTCGTTACCCTCCGCTGGCGGTTCGGCGGCATCGCTTTGCTCGCCGTTCGCGTTGGAACGATCGAGAGTCCGGATGGTGTCGGCTTTGAGTTCGACAACGAGCTGCTGGATGACGTGCTCGAGGTTCTTGCCCTTGCCGTTGGAAACCTTGATGGTGCGGTCGTACTCGCGCGTGGTCAGCTCGCCCTGCACGAAGACGTGAGCGCCTTTTACGAGGCGGTCCGCCAGTTGCGCAAAGCCTTTACCGAAGGCGACGACGTTATGCCACTGGGTCTTTTCTTTCCACTCGTCGTTCTCGTCCTTCCAGGACTTCTTGGTGGCGACGGAGAATTTCGTGACCGGTGTGCCATTCGGCAGATACTTGGTTTCGGCGTTCTTGCCGATGAATCCGATGATCGAAAGCTGATTGATTATGTGGAATCTGGACTTGCAAGCATAGACTCTTCCCGCCAACCTCAGAGAGGGAGCCCGCGCTGGGTGCGGGCTCCGAACGGATCGGCTATGCGGTTCCGGTGACCGCCTCCTCTTCACCGGGTTGTGAGGTTTCATCTTTATTGAGCAGTTCGACTTTGAGAACGGAGGAAACTCGGATTTCGGTGATGCGGTGCTTGTCTGGGGTTTTTGCTCCGGTGTATTCGCGGGTCTGTAGTTGGCCCTGGACGTGAACGTGATCGCCCTTCTTCAAGGCGGCGGTGGTATCAGCAAGACGGCCGAAGGCAACACAGCGGTGCCATTCGGTGCGGGACACCCATTCGCCGCTTTCAGGGTCTTTCCATGAGTTCTTGGTGGCTACGGAGAACACCGTTAAGCTCACATCGTTTTTGATTGTCCGAGTTTCAGCGTCGCCGCCGAGGAAGCCAGTTAAGGTCACGCTATTGAGGTACATGTTTTCGTTTCTCTTTTCTGCCCCGTTCTCGATCGGGGCACCCGAAAGCAAGTGGAATCGCTCCCAAGAGCGTAGTGGTGAGTCGAAGTGCTTTGTTGGGGGGACCAGTAGAGCGAGTTTAGGGGGCTGATTCAGCATGCTCGAATGGGGGAGCAAACAAAGCAGAGCGGAGAGGAACGCCGGGCGCGATTAGGCGCTACGCCGTTAAACGCAGCAGTGCCCGATTGAAACGTGCAGGAGGGAGAACGCGACGAACTGCCGCAAGCAGACCTGAGTGACAACGCGGCGACGCACAACCGGCAATCAGTAACGTTGGTGTGATCTGACGCCCAACCACTCGACTAACTGTCAAGGCGACTAGGAGGTAAGAATGGTTCACCTGTTCGGAATCGTCTGTGCTGAACGCGCACGATCACGGCGATCGAGTCTCCACCGGATCGTCGCACCGGGCTATTCACACCAAGCAGGTCGCAACACGTAATCGGGGTTTGCTTGAAAAAGGAGACGTTTGATGAACAATCAACCGATGATCGAAGAGATTCAATGGAGCCGCATACCGATTGTGGCGGAGCTTGCCGAAGCACGGGCATGGATGACGTTTCAAGCTTGCCGGGGCCTTGCGTGGAATACGATCGACGCGTACGGCCGCAACCTTGAACATTATCTTCGCTCCCTGCAGCTAACTGGCATTCAGCCCTGGGACATAAAGCAGGATCAGGTCGCCGCTTACCTTCATGAACTGCTCGCCATTTCTTCCACGCCTGAAACAGAATCGCGGCTCGCGAATGCCACGATTCAACAGCACCTCACAACGCTACGGCTCTTTTACGACTATCTCCTTGAAGAAGAGCTCTGCAAACGCAACGTGTTCCGCAGGAGCAATGGCTTCTCCTCACGCCCTTTAATCCGGCGCGAGCACAAACTACCATGGATTCCAACGGACGAAGAGTGGTTTCGAGTCCTCGCAGTAACGGCAAAGGAGCCAATCCGCAACCGGCTCATGCTGGCCATGAGCTACGATGCCGGCCTCCGCCGCGAAGAACTGTGTTTACTGGAGACGGGTGATATCGATCCATCACGCCGGGTTCTGCGGATTCGTGCCGAAACCACGAAAAGCCGACGACCCCGGGTCCTCCCGTATTCCGAAGTCACCGGCGAGCTGTTTGGCCTTTACCTTCAGAAGCGCCGTGCACTGAGTACCGGACGTGGCCGTCTATTTCTGTCGGAGTCCCGGCGGAATCGTGCTCAACCAGTATCCATCTGGAGTTGGTCCAAAGTCATCAGAGCGGTTGCCAAACGCGCGAACGTAAATGGATTCTCGACTCACACCCAGCGTCATCTCTGTTTAACGGATCTTGCTCGCGCCGATTGGGACATTCACGAGATCGCTACCTTTGCCGGGCATCGCAACACTGACACCACCATGATTTATATCCATCTCAGTGCGCGTGATCTGGCGGCGAAGTTCAACGCCACGATGGATCAAGTTCATCACCGCCGCCTCGAACTGATGAAGGAGCTTTTCCAATGAAAGATCAAGATTCTGCAAACGAGTGGTCCTGGCCAGTTCCCTGCGATGCGTACGACAACACGATTGCGTTGAGTGATACCGAGATCTCGTTCTTGAGTGCGCTGCCTGCTCCGCGGATCAACTATAGTGGTGCCCGTCTGCCCACGCTTGCGCCGGTTCACCGTTTGGTCAAGCCGTTGGAGGATGTTTTCATTTACATGGACGTGCGCAAGCCGAAGCGCGATCAACTCCTTCCACTCCTGCTTCAGGAGATGGGAAAACGACGAATCAGTTTCTGGGGTTGGAAAGATGAGGAGTGGATTCAGATCTCTGGTAACCATCCGTACTTCGCGAATTGGCTGATCGCGGCTGCCTTTTTGCTGTGCGGCTTTCGTAGTCTATACGCTTTCCCAAAGCGCTCACAGATCTTCTCGTCTTTGGCCCACCGTGTTTTTGGGCCACAAAGATTTTCCTCCCTTGCTGCCAAAGCACAGCAGGACCTAGCGGCCCTCGGATACAAGGCAAGAACCCTTCGCCTGGTCCCGCTGACGCTGGCCCATCTCCTGCTTTCGATTCGGTCTCCGTGCATCGAAGACCTCACGATCGACGCCTTTCGTGGCCTTCAAAGAGCCGAGCCGAATGTCGCAACGGAAAAATGCCTGGTGGCCGTTTCCCGATCACTCGCTGCGAAAGGAATACTTCAGGAGCCCATGAGTCGCGTCGGACCAGCCCACTATATGGACGATCCGAAAGCGCTACTGGTGAACGTCCCTCCGGAATGGGCACGCTTGGCGCGTTATTGGTTTGATCATTCAACCCTGGGAGCAAAGGCGAAAGTGACGCGTTACTATCGAGTGCTTTGTATCGGCCGCTGGCTCAATGCGACACATCCTGAGATCCAATCTCCAGACCAATGGACACGCACTACTGCCGCCGAAGCTATCGCCATGCTGACGACTCAGACGAGTGGGGAGTGGTCCCATTTTCCGTCCGAACGGATCCTCAACTTCGGCAAACCCTATGCCGCAAACACGCGATTGCATGGCATGACATCGTTACGCCTGTTCTTCCAGGACTTACAGCAATGGGATGTGATTCCTCGTCGCTTCGATCCCTACCGGGCATTCCGATGTCCCCGCTCAATTACTTGCCTGCTTGAGCGAAACCCACGGGTGCTCGCCGATGACGTTTGGGCAAAGCTCATCTGGGCAGGAATGAACTTGGCCGAAGGCGATCTTCGAGGACAAGGTGGCCGCGATGGCCGGTTTCATTTTTGTCCATTCTCTTTCGTGCGAGCTGTCGCCATGGTCTGGCTCTTTGCCGGACTGCGCTGGAACGAGATTCGCCGCTTGCGATTGGGTTGCATCCGCTGGCAGGAGGACTCCTCTAGACAGCGCGTCTGCCTGCTGTCCGTTCCAGTGAACAAAACCGCAACAGCTTTCACGAAGCCGGTTGACAAACTTGCCGGTGAGGCGATTGAAGCCTGGGAGAAGGATCGTCCCTTACAGCGGAAGATGCTGGATGCCAAAACGGGGGAACAAGTGGACTTCTTGTTTCTTTCTCGGATGCGCCAGGTGGATGATCCCTACTTGAATACGGTGCTCATCCCTGCGTTGTGCAAAAAGGCTGGCCTCCCGTGCTCTGATGTTCGTGGACGGATCACCGGTCATCGGGCGCGCAGTACCATCGCTTCCCAGCTGTTCAACGCTCGCGAGCCGATGACCTTGTTCGAGTTGCAGCAGTGGCTCGGACACAAGCATCCTTCAAGCACGCAACACTACATCAAGATCACGCCAACAAAGTTGATGAACTCGTATACGAAAGCCGGGTATTTCGAGCGCAACGTCAGAGCCATCGAAGTGCTCATTGATCAAGACGTTGTCCGGCAAGGGCTCGGCGGAAAAGAACCCTGGAAGTTCTTTGATCTGGGCCACGGCTATTGCACTTATGACTTCTTTGATCAGTGTCCGCATCGCATGGCTTGTGCGCAATGCTCCTTTTATGTGCCAAAGCAATCCGCGCGAGCGCAGATGCTGGAAGCGAAGAGCAACTTAGTGCGGTTACGGCAGGATATTCCACTCAGCGAACCAGAACTCGCCGCAGTCGACGAAGGCCTCGCCGCGTACGACAAGCTACTTGCCGGTTTGGCGGATGTGCCTGCGCCAGATGGTGAGACACCCAGGCAACTCGCCGGCCAAGACTTGCACCAGATTAGGACCGTAACCCTATGACTTGTTGTTGCTCTTGTCGACTACATACCTGGCCCAGACCGAAGACAGAAGAAGCCGTGGAAATGCCAAACCGTGGAAAGCCCGGAAAACCGAAAACAGGTTTTCCGCCCTTCCCACCATTCTTGGAAATCGCTTCGCGATTCCCACATTGCCACCGCTACGACGATGACGACTTATATAGCAGAATGCAAAAACACCCAACAAAACAATCACTTACACAGACGCACGGTGGGCCAAAACAAACTGCCGCGCCACTAGATAATTTTGCTCTTGTTCATATTCCACATAACTGGTAGATACATGATAGGTGATTCCTTTTCTGCCCCTGTGTGTCGGGGCGACCCAGAGCGAGTGGGCTCCGCTCCCAAGCCAAGGGGCCGCTTTTTGCGGCTGGCGCCGAAGAATTTTCAGTGAGCCCTTGTCGCGACACGGGGTGAAATTCTTTGGGGGACCGCCAACCCGCAGGGCGGGGCGCGAAGCGAAGCAGAGGACCCGCAGCGCGCCGGGCGCGGAAGAAAGCCCCGAAGCCGAGCCCGACACCAGAGGGTGGAAAGAGGTTCACGTCATCTGAAGAAATTGTCGCTGTTGAGGGGGTCGACGGAAAGAGGCGAAGCGTTACTCCACGAAGGCTTGCTTGAGGGATATCCGCATCTCGCTTCGAGGCGTGCAGACAATACCGGGCGACTGGGGATGGACCGATCGCGGCCTTCTCGTCTTAAGACGGCTTATGAAAGCGCCTGAGAGCAAGTCGGGCGGTACGAGCATTTTGCGCAACTGCTGCCGATGCGTATGGTTGGTTGGAACCAAGACCCTGTTGCTTTGCCTGCTGCATCGAACCAGTCGATCCAGTCCCGGGTCGACGGCGATGAGACATCCTGCGGGCCAGCCTGGCGCGTTGCTGCGCGCCTGAGTCCGCTCATGTATTCCCGGAAATCTTTCTCCGCTCGCGCGTAAGCGGTCGAGCGTTGGCTTGGCCGGGCGCGATCACCGGAATGTGAGCAACGGGCGAAGGTGATCGCGGATCGCGCTCACCCGAATGGGACCGAAATAACGGCTGTCGAAGCTTCGGGGATTGTAAGAAGAAGCAACCCAGACAGTTCCGGGCGCGACAACGTACCGCCCAAGTTTCCAGGCGGTGAGAGGCCGGCCTTTTGTGTCTATTATGAGCGGGGCGGTGTTGCGAAGAAACGAACCGTTCACCGCGATCCCCTGCCAGGACAACTCGACTATATCGCCGGCGTGGGCGACGATTGGCTTCAGCAGGGGCGCTGCACCATCCCGACAATTGCCCTGATCCCGATAGCCGCGCTGGATCGCTAAGCTCGCGAACGGTTCCGCCGGACAGAACTCAATCAGGTTGGCTTGCGGCGCGGTCCCGGTGATGTAGAAACCCATAGGCAGGGACTGAGTGGTGTTAATCCTCAGCCCGGCAACGCCACACAACTGGAAGGTGCCGATGGCGACACCGAACGCGATCAGCGCAAGACGGCGGACGGACGAAAAGCGGGTCTGCCGGATTCTAATGAACAGGCCAGTCATCCGCATGGTCGTCGGCTGCCCTCTCCGAATTCGGCATGACCTCGATGCTCTTCAGTGCTCCGTTTGGGCCTGCTGCGACAGCGCCCGGCACTTCTTTGTAAACAGCGATCAGATGACAGTAGCGAACGATGATTTCGTTGATCGTTCGCGTGCTGCCGTCTTTGGGAGTGAACTCGCGCTGTTCGATCGTACCTTCGATAAAGACGTTCTCGCCTTTCTCAAAGGTCACTGCCACTTTGGATAAATCGCCGTAGAAGGAGAGACTGTGCCAATTGGTTCGCTCCTGCCACTGCTGGTTGGCATCCTGATAACGGTAACTCTGCCCGAGCCGTGCTTTCGCGACTGGCATTCCTGAGGGCAGATACCGGACCTCGGGTTTCTTCGCAAGATATCCAGCGATTTCGACACGATTCATTTGCATACGTTTTAGGCTCCTTCTGCGAAGTGCAGCTCCTCAAGAAAGCCACGCTCGCTGTCTGTCGTTGGTTCCGGGTGTGGCGGAACAAATTCGGGTTTGCTGATCCGGTTGCGGGTCCGGTCAATGGCGCGCTGGGCGACCGTACGCCCGTCCTCCAAAGCAACAAACTGTTTCGGCGGCTCCAGTGCCGCCCGCTCGGTGAGTACCGGATCGAGGAAGTACAACATTTGCGTCCCGAGAATCGGGAAGTGCCCGCTGACGAAAATGAGCATCTGCCCCGGGGCCACAATTTCTTCCGAAGCGCCCTTACTCCGTTTCTGCGGTGGTTTCAAGCGCAACACTTCGTCCGGCGTCATGAGAGGTCGCTCGATGTGATCCACGCTGGCATTGATATGCCCCATCACCGGGGAAAAGCGTGAGCCGGAGAAGTTGTAGCTGGCCTTCTGGACGGTCTGGGTGCCGGTCATCTTTGAAAGCAGCTCGGCCGTCTCGACTTGCTTGGGCGCAAAGGCGATGCGGACGTGGCAGTTCGAAACAATGCTTTCGTTGTGGCCATACGCATCCACAATCTGCCGGATGTCCTGGGTGATCAGATATGCCTTGAGTCCATACCCGGCCATGTAGGAAAGGGCATCGGCGAAGATCTCCATGCGATTGAGAGAGGGGAACTCGTCGATGAGGAGCAACAGGCGGTGCTTGTTGCGTTTTTGCTCGACCCCTTCGAACACCATCTTTTCGGTCAGGCGATTGACGACCATCGTGAACATGAGCCGGATCAGCGGCCGAAGACGAATTTTGTCCGAAGGCGGAACCACCAGGTAGAGCGAGATGGGATTTCTGTGATTCACCAGGTCATTGATGGTGAAGTCACTGGCTGAGGTGTTTTTCGCGACCAGCGGGTCGCTATACAGCGTCAACGCTGTTTTGGCGGTGCTGAGGACGCCTCCGAAGTCTCGATCCTCCTTGTCGAGCATCTCCTGAACTTTCTCTTTCACAACGGGGTGTGTCGCCGTCCGGTCCCCGTTCGGCATCCGCCAGTCGTGATCGCGTTTAGGGTCATGGGCGAAGTTGAGCAACTCGTCCAGAGTGTCGCGGAAACTCGAGCCCGGTTTGGTAAACACGTGCGCGAGATCGGCAAGGCAGGCAATACGGGCTTCGAGCGCGGCTTCGTAGCAGACATGCAGGATCATGCCGGTGGTGATGGAGGCGGCTGCATCCTGCCAATAGCGTTCCTGGGGGCTGTCTTCGCCGGTGCGGACGATCATGTTGGCGATATTCTGGGCATCGCTCACATCGCGCGGCGTAAAGAGGCGCACCTCGGCGAGTGGGTTGAAGCGCGAGCTGCTTCCGTCTTCGACCGGAGAAAACTTGAAACAAAGATGGCCCTTCTGGGAACGAAACCCAGCGGTCTTGGCCCAGTTCTCCCCCTTGATGTCGTAGATGACCGCGGATTCCGCCCAAGCGAGGAGTGTCGGGATCACAAGCCCTACGCCTTTGCCGGAACGGGTCGGGGCGAAAGCCAGAATGTGCTCCGGTCCGTTGTGGCGCAGGTAATGGATGTGGCGACCGCCTTCCCGGCACCATCCTCCGACGTATGCGCCATCGGTCGCCGTGATCAGACCGGTTTCGCGGATATCGTCATCGGTCGCCCAGCGCGCCGAGCCGTGGAGGTCTTCCGCGTTTTCCATCAGCTTGCGCGCGCGACGGTTCGCGAGAACAAAGAAGATTCCCACGCAACCGAAGCTGCCGGCGAACACCATCATTTCGCCGACAAAGAGCGGCTTGCGCACGCGCGGATCTAGCGAAGTCGAGTTGTGCCATCCCCATACAATCCACGCAAACGGTTGATAGATTCCTCCTGCGTTAGAGCGCAGCAGTGGTCGCCCGAGCGCAGGCTGATATTGAAACTGCGCGGCAATGTACTGCGTAGCGGCAAAGCTGACGACCACGAGCAACAGTAGGCCTAAGACCGTGGCACGCCAGTTATAGCCGCCTAGATAACCGGGCTTTCTGGGAGTGCGGTAGAGTTCAGGCTGTCGGCTCATAAATGAATTCCTCGATGGATGACTCAGGGCTGCTTTCTTGCTCTGGAATGCGCCACTCCAAAACGAGAAGCCGGCCGCAGTGCGGACAGGAAAACGAACGTGGGGCCTCGATGCGGAACGTTCGCCCGCACAGGCAATCGAACTCGTAGACCGAGTGCTGCGGCATTACGCAATTAGTTGAGAACGACGGCGTGACGAGGCAGGCCGCCGGCCGCCCAAACGCGGAAACAAAGCAGCCAAAAGCAGCAAAATGAAAGAGAACCCAATCCGTTCCGTGGGAAAGTCGAGGGTCATCGGCTCAGTTCCTTCGTCTTCACACGGTCACGAAGCTCCCGAACGCTTGCTTTCTCATTCGAGTACTGGATGATCACATTGGCGCCGGTCTCCGGCTGGCCATCGAGGGATTCCTTACGGTGGAGAACACTGGACAGGGTCGACTGGCGCTGCACAATATGCTGTTCGGTTTCTCCGAGAATGACGCCACGATACGTCCCGCTGTCCGTTAGGGCAGTGAACATGAGGGCGGAATCCCCCATCGCTTTGGAAGTGATCTCGCGCGCGGCGCTCACCGAATTCTCCGCGCCGTTCCCTTTCAAAAGCTCGGAAACTTTACCCTGGGGATTCGCGGGGCCGGGGTCATAGGAATTTGCGGGCCGTAACGGATCGCACGTTGTCCTACGGTCGGTACCGGTCGCTTTGTGCTCGGTGTGGATCGTCGCGCTACCCGGCTCATATCGAGAAACGTATTGGCTCGATTCGAGCGGGGAGCCCGGCTCGGAACTGATCCCTTTACTCAAGCGCGAAAGGCTCGGCCGCAGCTTCTCCTCTAGCTGGGAGAATTCGATGGAATAGCGCTCTTGTTCTTGGGCAGTAGGGTATCGCATGTCCCCTTTTATGGCGTACTCCATTGCGAGATTGCCGTTCGTCGAGTCTCCTGCTCGGGCATACGAGATGTATGGGTCGTTGTTGTAAAGGCTCTGGATCATGCCGGAAACCCACGGATCTTTTCTCGGTTTTCCACCGTAGTAGTAGGGCTGATAAGCCATCACTTGGTCACCCGGTTTGAACGAGCATGGAATTGACTTCCTCATTTCGGCGGAACTGCTTACCGATTGCTCACCGACGGAAGTCTCATCGAGATCTTCCCTGCCTCGATCGAGCGAAGCTCTCTCTTCCTCGAAGACAGTAGCGCGCGAGCTCCCGCTTGCGGTGTCAAGGACTACCCCCGCCGCACTGAGGGCTTGATCCGCGATGGAGCGATCGCGTTCGAGTGCCAGCAGATAGTCGCTGGCGGCGGAAGCGTCATGGGCGGCCCGGAAGATCTCGTTCTTATCTTTCTGCAGCGCAGCAATCCAGGAGCCCACATAGGCTGCGTGCTGCTCGGGTTTGTGCGGAATGCCGCGCTCAGCGGCAAGGAAAACGCTGGCCAGTTCCGCTCTCAGTTCTTCTTTGGCGTAATTCGTGTCTCCGAAACGGTACGTGTCATTCAGGGTGGACCGGTTTAGGCGTGCCGGGTGCCCGGTCCAGTGGGCCAGCTCATGGAGTGCCGTGCCGTAATATCCTGCGGCATCCTGGAAGGCGTCTTTCGGTGGCAGGTGGATGCTATCGGAAGAGCGGCTGTAAAAGGCGCGGTCTGCCTGATCGTGGCTGATCTTTGCTCCCGAGTGAGCGAGGATCTGCTCGCCCGAATGGACGACCTCAAATGGTGTGTGCTCTTTGGGTTTGTAGGGCGGAACACCATCGATCTGTTTGACATTGAAAACCGTGTACACGCGATGGATCAGCCGGCCGTTCCGGCCGCGATCGCCTTCACTCTGTTGGTCTGTGCTAGCATCCGGCGCCGGGTCATTTCCCCTTTCGCGACTCGCGGGCTTGACCTCCCAATATTCGATCTGGGTTCCTTTCTCGCCTTTCCGCACCTGCCAGCCCTGGTCAGACGCTTGCTTGTAGGTCATCCAGCGCGGATCGTCATAGCCGCGCCGCAGCGCGGTTGCCATCAGGTGGATCGCATTGCCGCCCCGGTACGCCTTTTCCGTCGTTGGGTTATTGGGCATTCCGAGAGCGGACGCGCTTGGCTCCCAAGGCTTTTGCCACGGAGCTGCGCCCTTCTCGAGCATGTCGATAATCCGATCCGTGACCTCTTGCCGAAAGTCACGCTTCTCAGCTGAAGTGAACGGCTGGGTGGGGAGGGTGGCCATATTTACTCCTCCTCTCCACTACTGAATTCCGGGTCTGGCTGTTCTTCTTCGAAGCCGGAACCGTCGAGCGGCTCGGCTCCGAGAGAATCGAACAAACGACTCGTTTCGCAGTCAAAGTCTAGTGATCTCTGCATCTTGCCTCCTAATCGCAGATCGTTGGGGCCATTGGCCCTTCATATACGAAGGGAATGGCAGAAGGACTTCGGGACGCGGAGCGAGAAAAAAGTTGCTGGAAGAATTGTGGAGAGCCTTGGAGAGAGATCGGCGGTGGCGTTCTGCTGGCAGTCGCGGCTTCGGCCTGTCTACCCCGAATATCTCACGGGCGCTCGGTTTGAGACAAACGATGAACCGAGATCAAGCTTTGGAGAGGCCACGATCGGCGCTGGGGTGTACAAGCCGGATTAGTGAGCCGAGTGGCAGGGTGGGAGCGGTCAAAAAGACGGAAAAAGCCTTTTTCGGTCATCTTCTGACTGCCTGAAGGGGCGGCTTCATAACGCCTGGGCGGCGGTTTCGATTGCAAGTATCGGTTGAGGTTAGGCCTAATTGCTGTCAGCAGCGCAGGTTCGTCCACACCTGCCGGTAAAGCTCCTGCCACGGATAACTGGAAGCCATCGATACCCAGACTTTGCGCACCGTCACTCGGATCTGCGCGCCGATCTTTAGCAGCTTCGTACGGATGGTGGAGACTTGCGCTTCGGCCAGCGCTGTTGCTTGCAACCCCAGTCGCCGCAACCCGCTCACCAGGATGTAAGCCATGGTCGACAGGTACAGCCGCAGTTGGTTGGCCCGCATGGTCTCGGCACTCATCCGGTCGGCAAATAAGCTGAACTGCTCTTTGATGCGGTTTTCCATGTCACCACGCGCGCAATAAAGTTCTTCGTACAAAACTTTTGCCGACCATGGCTCGCTCGCCAATGAAGTCACCACAAAGCGCGGATTCTCTTTCCCGTCGATGTGCTCCGCTTTCGCTGCTACGCGCCGCCGGCGCTCCCAGCCACCTTTCTTCGTCTTCTTGGTCTGGTATTTGAAGTCGGTGAATACCCGCGCCGGTTTGCCTGTTTGGTTCCACTGCTGGGTGGCTTCGTGCATCTGTGCGCCAACGATTTTGCGCAGTTTCTGATTGCGCGCCATTCCGAATACAAAGTCCCCGCCCTGGCTCTCGCACCAACTCATCGGTTCATTGCGGCAGAAGCCAGAGTCTCCACGCAGAATGATTTTCACGGTGGGCCACGCCGCTCGAATCTGCGTCACAATCCTTTCGATTTCCTGTCGGCTGCCGAACGCGGCGTCGTGGTTGGCTTCCCGCAACCGCGCGCATAGAACATGCTCACCACAGAAGACATACAGCGGCAGGTAGCAATAGCAGTCGTAATAGCCATGGAAAACCGCCCCTCCTGCCGACCGTGCAACGGCAGGTCGGTGGTGTCCACGTCCAGAATGATCTGGTCGGGAGCCTGTTGGTGTGACTCCAGGAACACCTCCACCAGCAGTTCATCCAGCGCCTCTTTCCAAAACGTGATTTTCTGGTAGCGGTCCGGTGTGCCGCTGCCCAACTCCAGCCGGTTCAGCGTGCTCTTGCCTGCCAGCGGCTGCTCCAGTTCCTCGCGCCCGGCCAGCAGGCCGAACACCGGATCGTTTCGCAGTTGCTCGTGATCGTTGATGTCTTCGTATCCCAGTGCCAGACCGTAGATCCTTTGTGCCAGCATCTCCAGAACCGTGTGCTCCACCTGCTTCTGATTCCTGCCATCGAGAAAGCACTCGGCCAGCCGAGACAACAGGTTCAAGCGCTTATCGGTTTGGCGTAGCAGCAATGCGCCGCCATCGGAACTGATCGTGCCTCCATCAAAACGGGCCTCGATCTTCCGCTTCCCGCAGACCCCAAATTCGAAGCTCCATTGGTTACACTCTGTCATAGCGAAGGCCGACCTTTCTTTGGCGCTAACTGTTGTCTGGAAACTCAGTTATGCCATGAAAGTCGGCCTTTTGCCAATCATCGGTGAGATATGCGGGTCTACCTGGTCAGCTTTGGAAAATATCGATCCAGGGAGCCGGGCGTGACTTATCTGCTGTCCCGCAAGACGATCTCTTGTCGACTGCCAAGAATTTCTTCACCGTCCGCGCGAAATATCCCGGTGCCGTTCCTGCGCACGAATGAACTCCTGTTTCTGGCGGCGTTCTTCCAGTTCGAGCGCGGCGTTTCGAAGCTTAGACTGGTACCTCCCTAGCCAGCCAGCCCAGCCGTCCTCAGTCGGAATGATGCCGCGTTTGACAAGCCATTGTGCCGCCTCGTCGAAATGACGGCCATTGTTCAGGACATTCTCTGCGTTGCCGAGATCGTCGATTTCCAACATCGGGCGTCCCTCTATAAAAAGCTTGCGCAAACGCAGGAACGAATTCGTCCGCAGTCCACCGCGGCTGCGGACCTCCTCCATCTCCGGAGTGTAGTGAATGAAATGGACTTTGGCATCCGTTCCTTCGAGCATCAGGTAATTGCGGCCTGACTGCTCGTCTTGACCATGCACGAGTACCCTGCCTTCAACGGAAGTGAGATACCGCGAATCGAGCATTTGAATGGGTAGCCGCTCATCGGACAGTAACGCTCCATGCGCCCCGAGTGTTTTCTGCCGATCACCGGTTCGTTGCATGGCACGGAGCACGTCTTCAAAATCGCGCCGTACGCGCCAGGTGTTCGCCCCTGCTGGTTCCGCCAAACCCATCTGTTGCAGTACGACCAGCCGGGCGGCGCACTGTTGCGTGCGAAGCCGGGCTGCATCGCTCAGGCCTGTCTGCACCGGATTTTTCTCAACTATGAAGTACGACGAGTGGTTCTCGTTATCAGGATTCTTCGCATCGCGCAACAGCCTGCGGTCGAGCGAGGTGAATCGGGTTTCAGTGACCTCGCGGCGCTCCGCTTCGGCCGCATCCAACCAAGTGCGATATCCGAGCTGGCGCGTACATAGGTCTTCTGCAATGCTCCGAATGCCGTGCTTCACATAGTCATGGCTTAACCGCAATGACTGGCCGTCCGCTCGTAATCCTCGGACTGTAATGTGAACATGCGGATGCTGCGTATTGTGGTGAGCGACGGCGACCCATTCGAGCTCCGTTCCCAGATCCTCTTCCATGTGCTTCATCAGATCGCGCGTGAGGCGTGACAGATCCAAACGGTCGCCGAATTCCGGCGAGACGATGAACTTCCAAAGACGCTCGTCGCCCGCTGACTGCCACTTCTCGAGCTGGCCGGCAATGTCAATTTCCTTCCCCGCCTCGTCGAACCCAACAGTTTTGCCTTCGCCTTCGAGCGTGGCGCTCTCGCGAGCCAGGTAGCGTCCATGCGCTTTCCACTGCCCGGGCGTTTTGTTTTTCAAATACGTCGCTCGCACCGCACAGCGCTGGTTATGTACGCGTCTCGCTTTGCCGTTCTTACTTGTACGCCCGCCGGTGCCTTTCCGACTCGTGCGCGCAAAGTGCATGAGTAGCTTGAACGCCTTCGCCCAGGCTGCGCCTTCGTTTCGGGGAATCGGGGGTTTGCGCGGCCGGAGCCGGACTTCCCTCTCGTCATCCTTCCGTGCCATTACCCACCAAGTCCTGCATGGCCGCCCGCGCCTCGCCGACCATCGCCCGACCGGCGCTCTTGATTAGCCGGTCATAGCGCTCTTTTCCAAGGGCAACGGCCTGTGGTTTGGCTTCGCCCGGCGGTTCCGGCATACAGGTCAAGACCGTCTTAGTTAATGCATCCACCAGCGCGAACAGCGCTTGCTGGCCACGGCCCACGCGGAAGATCTCGCGGGTTACCCGCTCGAAACTTCCGGCAATTCGCTCCTCGGTGCCGGTCAGCTCAGCCCGTCCGTTGATCTCGTTCTGGATCGCAGCCCGGATGAATGCGCTCGGGCTGGCATATCCTCTGGCTTTCGCTGCCTGCTCAAGCTCATGCTGCTCTTCCGCGCTGAGTCGGACCCCGATTCGGGTCGCCTTTCGGGACCCGGCATGGCTCTTCATCGAAAGAGAACCCCTCATATACGAAGGGAATGCCAGAGGCCTTTCGGGACAGGAGATTCCCATTTTTCGCCTCCCGGTTCGCGTGTTGAACATTTGTCGAACCGAGGCGGCGATTTGTTATACGACGAAACCCATTGAATTCACAACCGGAAGAGCTCAAAAACAAGCAGCCTGTTCGACGATTCCTTTATGTTCCACTACCCGTCTTTTGGGCTGTCTTCTAACGTTGCGTTGCCAACTGAATGTTGACTACCAATGAATGCTGTTGACTATTGTGGACTGCTCCCTTACTCTGTTGACTTCAGTTGGTTTTATGGCGAAAGCTGTTGACTCGGCTTCTACCGACCTGTCCCGCCTCCGCGCCTTGCGCGGAGAAAAACCCGCGACCCAAATGGGTCAGGTTCGTTGGGCCTGGCCGGATATAAAGGCCGCTCTCGAACTTGGTCACAGCCTCAAAACCATCCATCAACGCCTGAATGAAAGCGGCATCCCGATCGGCTATCGTACCTTGCACTACCCGTCTTTTGGGCTGTCTTCTAACGTTGCGTTGCCAACTGAATGTTGACTACCAATGAATGCTGTTGACTATTGTGGACTGCTCCCTTACTCTGTTGACTTCAGTTGGTTTTATGGCGAAAGCTGTTGACTCGGCTTCTACCGACCTGTCCCGTCTCCGCGCCTTGCGCGGAGAAAAACCCGCGACCCAAATGGGTCAGGTTCGTTGGGCCTGGCCGGATATAAAGGCCGCTCTCGAACTTGGTCACAGCCTCAAAACCATCCATCAACGCCTGAATGAAAGCGGCATCCCGATCGGCTATCGTACCTTGTCGCTCTATCTCGGCCGGGTTCGGAGACAGGGTACTGGAAAACCTGCACCCCAAATGTCGGGCCGAAGCACTTCACCAATCCCCCGCCCCGCGGACCCCGAATACGATGCGGGATCTTCCACCAAACCGTCTGTAAAACGAGACCCACTTGCCAATCTCCGGGAACTGAACCGGAAACGGCCCGGATTCCACTTCGACGAAGGTCCGCCCGACCTCAAAAAACTGATTTGATCGACAAAAAGCGCATCCTGGAGAAAAATTAGTTCGCCCGTCCCGAACTGGCTCTGCCATTCCCTTTGTATATGAGGGGCGTTTGATTGACGCGCCCCAGGAGAATTTGAATGGCGAAAAGCAACGGCAACGGAAATGGCCGTCCCGGAGGGCACGCGGTCCACCTCTCGCTCCAGGGCAAAGGCGGCGTAGGGAAGAGCCTGGCTGCGAGTTTGTTGGCTCAGTATTTCATGGCTCGCGGGCAATCGGTTCGGTGCATCGATACCGATCCCGTGAATAAAACTCTTACCCAGTACAGCGCGCTCGAAGCCGAACCGCTTCACTTGCTCCGCGAGGGTGCAATCGATCAGCGCGCGTTCGATACGTTAATGGAGCGCCTTCTCACCGAAGACGGGACTTTCGTCGTGGACAATGGAGCTTCCACATTCATCCCGATGTGGCACTACATGCTCGAAAACAATGTACCCGAGATGCTGTGTGAAGCTGGCAAGAAACTGTACGTCCATACGGTGATCACCGGCGGTCAGGCCTTAGCCGACACAATCAAAGGATTCGGCCAAATTGCCCAGTCAACTGCCGATCAGAATGTGGTCGTTTGGATCAATGAATATTTTGGTCGCGTCGAGTACGACGGGAAGCAGTTTAGCCAGATGAACGTGTACAAAGAACACGAGGGTAAGGTGTTCGGGTGTATCGCCATTCCGAAAAGGAATCAGGACACCTTCGGACGGGACGTTGAAGAAGTCGTTTCGCGCAAGCTAACGTTCGAAGAAGCTATCCGGGATGGTGCTTTCTCGATCATGACCAAACAGCGGCTCAAGGTCGTTCAACGGCATCTCTTTGAGCAGATCGACACGCTGTCCTTGGTTTGACCGTCAGAAGCCCTTCCAGTGCTTGACGTTCCCAAGCTTATCGGAGAAGTAGCGCGACGAAATGGAATCCGGGTTGAAGCTGATGACCCGGCTTTTGCTCTGGTGACGCTCAATCAGATCATCCTGGAAGAAACCGTCCGCGAAATCAGAGATCATATCCGCGAGAGCATTGCGGAGTTTGACAGCTCCATTCAAAAGGTCCAGATGCGCGCCGGCCGTGCCGTCGCCCAGGAGTTCCACGAACGCGCATCGGTTCTCCGCCGGGAGCTACAGGACGACATCACACAAGCCGTATTCAAAGCTACAGAATTGGTGTACAAAGTTCAGCAAGCTCACGCTCGGCCCGCCCGGATTCGATGGACGGTTGTCGGCCTATTTTTGGCAATCGTTGTTTTTTGGGCAGGCTATTGGGTCGGTGCCCATGGCTGGCCTTGAACTCGCGAGAGGTGAATGCATGAAGTTGTTTGCCAAGCGAATCGGCAGGAAGGATCTATATGAGCAATACCGAAAGCGGTCGGAGATTGGACCTCGGCGTCACGCACGCGCCACAAAGCTCATCTGCGGAGCGTGCTACGAAGAGGACGACGAAGAAATTACGCTGGTCGAACCGGAGGCCTCCGCCGATCAGCAGGAGGCCGCCTGAGCTTGCCGAAGGTCTATCTGGAAAGTTCCTTCATCAGCTATCTCGCTAGTGGCCTGCCTGCAGCGGCGCAACAGCAGCGATGTGAATACAGCTCACCGCCAGATTACGAGTGTACAGTGGTGGACACACCGCGACCGATTCGAGCTATTCATCTCTGAAGTTGTTTCCAAAGAGTGCGGTACCGGCCACCCGGATGCCGTGCGAAATCGTCTTCAGCTTCTTGCCTTTGCAAAAATCTTGCCCGCAGTTCGCGAGATAATGGAACTAGCGAAGCGATTGGTTGAGCCAAGCGGTCCCCTGCCCAACAAGGCCGACGCCGATGCCACACAAATCGCTTTCGCGAGTGTGTACGAATGTGATTATTTGTTGACATGGAACTTCAAGCACATCGCGAATGCGTTCCTCCAACCGGTTCTCTATGAAATCGTTCAATCCTATGGCTATCGACCCCCAATCCTCTGCACACCAGAACAGCTACTCGCTGGATACCGTGATCTCTGACGAGATCATAGAAGAGCTGGAAGCCTTTCGGGAAGCTTACGCCGCACAGTTCGACTACGATATTGAGAAAATGCTTGCAGATGTACGCGAGTTTGGGAAACGTAACCCGGTCGCTCCGATCGCTACCATCAAACCGGCCGAGCGGAAGATACCAGCGGAAAAGGATCCTGCAGCATAGTCGCGTACATGCGGGTCAGCGAAGCCGAAGAGCTAGAGGTTCGGCAGCGGCAAGGAAGGTGCACATGGGCGCGATCCTTGTCGATCCGATCTTCGGTTCAGCGCCCACAGTCCCGCCCGTCCGTGGCTTCCAGCGCTTTCTTAATTGTGCGCTCAATATAATCGCGCTGACGCCGTTCGCCGCCTTTGTGGGACAGGTCCCGCGACCGAATCGCGGACTCAACATGCAAGGTGGATGCACCTCGCGATAAGGCGTAAATACCATAAGCTAAATCGATCCGTGTACCATCTCCGCCATATCGTGGATCGGAGCGGAATGCTTCAATCGACTTCAGTGAAGATTCTCGATGCGGCCCGTCCGCAGTACGTACAGCTTCTCGTTGCCGTTCTCTTTTTTGTTGCTCCATCTGAAGATCCCTGCGCACGCCGGCGAGAAATTGATCGGCTTCGGGATAGACAGCGGCTGGAGCTTCGATCAGCTTCACAAAGGGGTGCAGTCCCGTTTCGGTATTGCGGTATTTCTCTTTCCGATTTGTAAATCCGGCGAGGCGGCCGAAGTGCCGCCAATCGGCTGCTTTGGTGTCGCCGCCGAACCGCTCCGACAGTGCGCGCGCGGCGGCGGTTCCCAATTCTTTACTGAGCGGTTCGGGGTGCTTCAGCCACGCTTGAAAATTGCCCAAAGAAGTTTCAACGACTGCCGCCGGAGCAAATCCTATGCGTTTCATCGCACGGACTGCGTCGCGACTCAAGTCGTCCACTAGGCTCAGATCATGTTCACCTTTCGGGCGAATGTAAATATTCCGGCCATCTCGGTTCTGATTCCGTAGCCACGGGACCGATCGCAGCAGCGCATCGGCATCCCACACACGCGGCAGCATCACCGGCTCTCCATTGGCTGCGTCGGGCTTGAACAAGCCGATTTCGAACACACCGCAGCCCATCGCCGCCGCTTGGTGGCGGACAGCTTCCCAGGTTTGGTCCCGTGGAGCCTGCATCGAAAATTTCCCCTTCATATACGAAGGGAATGGGAGAGCCCTTTCGGGACGGGAGGGAGCTGAATTCGATTACTCGGAAACTGGCGGACTATCGCTTCCGGGGTGGCGCAGCGTTTCGCGAAAGTCTAAAAACTCGTGGTAACAAGGCGCGCAGTGAGTAACATGCTCCCATCGTGCATCTCCCTCAAGTGTGGCAAACTCCGCCGCGCGCATCGCCATATCCAGTAACGCTCCGGAGCCCGGACAATTTTCCCGATTCGGATTTGGATAGGTCTCAAGAATCGCCTTTCGTATCCGGTCCTGCAGGCGATTCCACTTCTGCTCGGGCGATTCTTCGCTCATTTTCGTCAGAACATTATGCCATGTCCGACAAGCGTTAGTGAATAACTTTCGAGTGCTTGTACCTGCCCTGGGCTCAGTTTCTGGAAGATTACTCGCGATCCCGCCAACGGTAGAACCGGCGCTTGATCGGTTCCTCGGTGGTTTCTCCTAAGCTCGCGCCTACTTCGCGCCAGGTGTGGCCTAGGAGAAGCAGCTCGCAAACTCGGCACATTTCATCGCGTCCTTCTTGATGCATCCGCTTCTCGAGCGCGTCCAGCAGGAGGCGGCGATGGTAGCTCTCGGTCGGGTCCATGCTCCGGTCTGGAAACTCTGCTTCCAACTCCGCCATAGTCTTGAGCACGATCCGTTGCTTGCGAACTCTCCAGTCACCAGCCGCCAGATCCCTTGCGACCCAAAGAGCAGTCCGCCAAACGCGCCGCCACGGACAGTCACCTGCCTCGCAACGGTGCTTCGCCCATAGCTTGTGGATGCATACTTCGGCTAGTTCGGAGGCCAACCATGCATCGCCCAGAGATACGCGCGCTAAGCTGACCAACTGTTTCTGGATCGGAGCTACTCCCTGTTCAAACCATACGGGGGCGATCGGTTCGCCCTGCGGGTCCACGGACTCGATGCAGATCGGGATGACTCCGCTCCGCTCAGATTCAGGCAACTCTTCGTAATCAAACGGGATGATAACAATCCCCATAACTCCTCTTTTTTGATGGAAGAAAAATTCTGAAAAGTTTTCGCTGTCGGCGTCCCGAAATCCCTCAGCCATTCCCTTCGTATATGAGGGGCAAAACTTCTTGCAGGAAAAAGATAAACGAAAAATCGGGGGAATTGCGCTTGAATCACTCGGTACCGCTAGGCCTGTTTTTATAGCACGAACCCCGGTATGCCTGTCAAGGGGCTTTGGCAAGTGACTGAGGGGCAATGATCGATGCAAGCGAGTAACGTAGCTGTCATCCATAACAACGAACACCAGCAGCGGCTGGAAGTGAAGCTCCGGCGCGAACTGGGTGAGCAGGTGCTCGCACTCCTGAAAGATCCCCGCACGGAAGATATTCTCCTGAACCCCGATTCTTCGCTCTGGATCAAGCGTATGGGGGAAGGTTTCACGCGCGCGGGAGAGATGCCGCCCATGCAGCCGCGAGCGCGCTCAGCACGATTGCGGCATGGCGCGGCACCGTTCTCAATCACCAGAACCCGATTCTCGAAACCGAACTGCCGCTCGACGGCAGCCGCTTTGAAGGAATCGTCTCGCCCGTTGTTCGCAGCCCTGTGTTTGCGATCCGGTTGCGCCCGCGAAAGATTTTCACGCTCGAAGACTACGAAGATTCGGGCATCCTGACCGATAAGAGCGACCCGGCCAATCGCTTGCGACGTCATCAGAATTTCGCAGACTGCGTGCGCGGCCTCAAACACGGGGATATTATCCGCGCCGCGCTACGCGCGCGAAAAAACATTTTGGCCGTTGGGTCGACAGGCAGCGGGAAAACAACCAAGCTCAATGCTCTCCTCGATGCAGTCTCGAAGTTGACGCCTCTCGATCGCGTCATTTCGATTGAAGACACAACCGAGTTGCAATGCGCTGTAAAGAACTACCTCGACCTCCGCGCGGTTGGAAACGTGACCATGCTCGACTGTCTACGAGCCTGTATGCGGCTGAAACCCACGCGCATTGTGGTGGGCGAAGTCCGAGGCGCGGAAGCCCACACGCTGCTGAAGGCATGGAATACCGGACACCCCGGCGGTATGGCAACAATCCACGCCAACGATGCGCTGAGCGGTTTGATTCGCCTCGAAAGTCTGGTGGCCGAGGCGACGAGCGCGCCTCAGCAAACGTTGATTGCGGAGGCGGTCGATCTGGTGATCTTCATTGACGAAGAGTCCGACCTTCCGGCCGGGCGCAAGGTAAGGGAGCTTTTGCTCGTAACCGGCTACTCCAACGGGAACTATCTGGTTGAGCACTTATAGAGGCAGTAACGGAAATCGAATCTGGAGTTTTTGAACAATGAATCTCGTACACAGAACTTTTCGGTCGGGCCTGTATCCCAGACTCGCCGCACTCACGACACTCGCGTGGGCTTCGAGCTTGCGCATCTATGCTGCCGGCGCCGGCACACTCCCCTGGGAGCGGCCCATGCAGCTCATTTCGACCTCGCTCACGGGGCCGGTCGCCTATGCGATCGGGCTCATCGGCATCGCGATCGCGGGTGGCACGATGCTATGGGGCGGCGAACTGACCGAGTTTGGCCGTGGGGCTTGCATGATCGGTCTGGTCGTATCGGTCCTCGTCTTCGCAGCACCGATGCTGGCCTCCGCGTTCGGTGTGGCTGCCGCAGTGGTGTAACGCATGAACGCAGAAAGGCCGAGAGACATTGTGATTCACCAGAGCGCCAATCGCCCGAACCAGATCCTGGGTGGCGATCGCGAGCTGGTGCTGGTCTCCGGGCTCACGGCGGTGAGTCTGGCTTTTAGCCTGGCCTCCTGGTGGGGCGTGTGCCTGAGCATTTTCTTCTGGCTCGGAGCCGTTGCCGTTTTCCAGCGGATGGGCAAGGCCGATCCTCTGCTCCGCCAGGTTTACATGCGGCACATCCGCTACCGGCCGTTCTATCCGGCCAAGAGCGGCGTGTATTCACAATGCCTTCCGACGCGGGGCAAGTGGGGATAGAAGGTTGACAAGGAGCGGCGTTCCAGGAAGCGAAATCAATGCAGAGAAATGAACATCGCAAACACCCCCGAGTTCTGGCCGACCTTCTGCTGCCCTATGCGCTCGTCGATGATGGCATTCTGTTGCAGCAGGACGGGTCTTTGCTCGCCGGGTGGTCCTATCGTGGCCCGGACATGAATTCGGCCGTGCCAGCCGAAATGGACGCGCTGAGTGCTCGACTCAATCAGGTCCTGCGTCTCGGCTCCGGCTGGATGGTGCAATGCGATGCTATTCGGTCCCTGGCGCCTGGCTATCCCAAGCGCGGCGCGTTCCCCGATTCGGTGAGCAAAATTATCGATGACGAACGCCGGCAACAGTTCATGGCCGCGCGCGCGCATTTCGAGTCCGAATACTTTCTGACGCTCACCTATCTGCCTCCCGCCGAAGTGGAAGAGCGCGCCAAAGGCTGGTTATTCGAGGGCCGCGGCAAATATAGCAGTGACAAGGCGGCGGCCCAGCATCTCGAGCGATTCCGGCACAAAGTGGATCACTTTGAAAATGTTTTTGGCACGCTGTTTCGGACCGAGCGCCTGCGGATGAGAGCCGCGACGGACGAATTCGGTTCAAAGCATATTCATGACCGCTTGCTTCGCTATCTGAGGCGTTGCATCAGCGGCGTGGATCATCCGTTCGCGTTGCCGGAGATTCCCTGTTACCTGAACGAAATTCTTGCTTGCGAAGATTTCTATGGTGGAACCGAGCCCCGCATCGGACCGAAGCACATCCGGGTGGTCGCGATCGACGGCTTTCCTCGCATGAGTTCTCCCGGCATTCTGCGCGCTCTCGATCAGTTGCCGATCGAATACCGCTGGAACGAGCGCGCCCTGCTGCTCGATTCGGAGGAGGCACGCGGGATGCTCGATAAGCACCGCAAGAAATGGCGTTCCAAGATCCGGGGGTGGAAGGACCAGATTCTCAAAACCGCGAACGGAGCGGTGAACATTCACGCCCAGGAGATGGCGGACGACGCGGAGGTGGCGATGGGTGTCGCTGCCGCCGGAGAGGTCCAGTTCTGCCAATACAGCGCGAATGTCATCTGTCTCGACGAGGATCTGGACCGGCTGCGCGAGAGCACACGCCTGGTAATGAAGACGGTGCAGAATCTCGGCTTTTCCGGCCGCATCGAAGATGTGAACGCAGTCGAGGCCTGGCGCGGTTCCCTGCCCGGCGACGGCTACTCGAATATTCGCCGTGTCCTGCTTCATACGTTAAACCTCGCCGACATGCTGCCGATCACCTCGGTATGGCCCGGCCTTCGCGAAAATCCATCCGCTCTGATGCCAAAACATAGCCCGCCGCTGTTGCTAGCAGCCACGAGTGGAGCCACTCCGTTTCGCTTTAATCTACACGTCTCGGACATCGGCCATACTCTGGTGGTCGGTCCCTCCGGCGCTGGCAAGTCCACGGCCTTGGGATTGATAGCCGCACAGTGGTTCCGCTACCCACGCGCCCGAGTATTTGCCTTCGATCGCGGCTATTCGATCTGGATGCTGACTCGAGCGTGTGACGGCGAGTTCTACGATTTGGCCGGTCCGAAGTCGGACCTGGCTTTCAGTCCTCTCCGCGATATCGACGAGGAAACGGATGTGGCCTGGGCAGTGGGTTGGATCGAAACCTTGTGCGAACTCAATGGCCTGAAGTTTGCGCCGCGGCACAGGAACGCGGTCGCCGAGGCCATGCTGAAGCTCCAGCTCTCTCCCACGAGGACGTTAACCGAGCTGTCGATCAACGTGCAGGATGAGCAGATCCGGGAAGCGTTGCAGCACTTCACGGTGGTCGGTCCGCTCGGGTCGCTTCTGGATGCCGACTTCGATTCGCTCGGTAGTGGGAGGATGCTGGCATTCGAAACGGAAAACCTTCTGCAGCTCGACGAAAAAGCCGTGATTCCAGTCCTGCTATATCTCTTCCGCCGCATCGAGCAGCGGCTCGATGGATCACCGACTTTGATCCTCCTCGACGAGGCGTGGTCCTATCTGCAGCACGAACTATTTCGGAGCCGCTTAAAGGACTGGTTGAAGACGATGCGCAGGAAGAATGCGGTCGTCGTCATGTCAACACAGCAGATTAGCGATATCGCCAATTCTGAAATCGCCGACGTAATTTTTGAGAACTGTCCGACCAAAATTCTTCTCCCGAATGCCGAAGCGAAGAATCCGGGCTCACGCGAGTTTTACACGCGTGTGGGCCTGAACGAGCGCGAACTGGAGCTCATGCAGGTCAGTATTCCCAAGCAGCACTATTACATGGTTAGCAAGTTGGGCCGGCGTTTGGTCGATCTGGGCGTCGGAAACGTCGCGCTGTCTTGGGTCGGGGTGAACGGGCGGGAAGAGCGGCAAATTGTCGAAAGCGTCATGGAACAGTTTCCGGACACCTGGAGGACCGAGTGGTTACAGCTCAAGGGGTCTTCCCAAGTGGGCCGAGTATTTGGCAGACATAGAGCGACAGAACGAAAGGAGAGAAGAGTATTTATGCGTGTAAATCGCGTTTCAGTAATCGCGGCTGGCATCGTAGCGACGATGGTTGGCCGTCCGTGCAATGCACAATTCGGCGGCGGAGTTTTCGTGTGCGCCAACTGCGCCAGTGAGCCGACGGCTGTCAGCATCAAGATCATGCATGACCTGGAATACGCAAAGCAGATCCTTCAGTATGCAATTCAGGTTCAGCAGTTGGCGGACGCCATCAAAAACACAGCCCACGGCGGTCCGGCGTCCCTGAGCAATATTTCCATGGACCTTAATCAATTGGCGAATGTCGTTCAGGGCGGCCGTGCACTCGCCTATTCGCTGGGGGGCCAGGACGTTGTCTTTCGGAACACTTTTCCGGGATACCAACCGGCTTTTGGACCGCCTCCTCAACTCGGCACCTACCAAGGTCAATACGCTATGTGGGCTCAGACGAGTCTTGCCACGACCCAGGGCATCCTGCGCGGGGTGGGAGTTCAGGGCAAATTGCTCGCAACCGAGCAAGGCGTTCTCTCGGTACTGCGGGCACTAAGTGCTTCGAACCTTTTGAACAGGAATGACGCGCTTAACCTGTCGAGCCAGTTGGCAGCGGAACAAGTAGGCCAACTTCAGAAACTCCGAGAGCTGCAGTTGGAGGATATGACCAGTAAGGCGGCTTACCAAGGCTACGTGATCCAGCAGCAAGCAGCCGGCGAAGCGGCGTCACAACGATTCTTCACATTTCAGCCAGACGTACCTGATGGCCTCACCTTCAAAGGAGGCTGGAAGTAAACAATAGAGGTGAGGAGATCCAGATGAAACAGAATTGGCTTTTGGGGATTTCTGGCGTCGGGGTAGTAATGATGACTGCATGTTTTCCAGCTACGCCTCCAGAACCCCCGAGCCCCATTGTGCAGAAGCTTGAGGCCGCTGGATCTGGTGATCTCAGCAAAACTTCGAGTGACGCAATCCAGCAATGGTTGGGACCTCGTCGCGAGTTGGCGATCCAAGTCGAGAATATGTGCAAAGCCGTGCGTCCGAAGGCGACTGCGCAATGGGCAGACTCGACAGAAGGGCGTGTGTGCACAGCCTCCGCCCAACTTGCGTTTTACCGGTTCACACCAGAGAAGGGCGACGGCAAGACTTTCAAGGGCGGATGGAAGTAACACTCTAGGCACGGTTTTTCGGACATAGTAGTTGACGAGTGAAGCTGGGCGTAAAGACCCGACAGGAGAGGTGTGTCATGCTGCGGATTTTAATCAGGACTTTTATAAATGGGCGCGTTGCCCAACTGCTTGCAATCGCTATGGTGGCGTTGCTAGTTGCGCCGGCGATTTTCGGACAGGCGACAAGCAATCCAAGCAAGATCTTGGAGCAGTATCGCAGCGAACGAATTCAGTGGACTACAAATATCTGGCCATATGCGAATACTCTATTCGGCATTCTCGCCACAATCGAATTCGCTTGGAGCGCGGCGGTTATGCTGCTTGAGAAAACCGATCTACAGTCCTGGGCTTCTGCGCTAATTCGGAAGGTCATGTGGATCGGTGCATTTTATGCATTGCTGTTGAACGGTCGCATTTGGATTCCGGCAATCATCGATAGCTTCGAGCAGATTGGGTCAACTTCATCTGGAGTAGCCGCGCTGTCTCCGAGCGCTGTCTTCTCGCAGGGTTTGAACATCGCTGGCTCTCTCATGGACTCGGCCTCGACCTCTGCCTTTTTTGTGAAACCGGGCAGTTCTTTAGCGCTGGTGTTTGCAGCGATCATTATCGTTCTGTCTTACGGGGTGATTACCCTTCAATTCATTGTTGCGATGGTCGAGAGCTATATAGTTGTCGCGGCCGGATTCGTATTTGTCGGTTTCGGGGGATCGCGTTGGACGGTCCCGTACACGGAGCGCTACATCGGGTTGGCTGTTTCGACCGGCATCAAAATTATGTTGCTGTACCTTCTCATCGGAGCTGGCTTCAATTTTGCAATTGATTGGCAAACGGAAGCTACGACGGTTGCGACCTCGCCGAAACCGATGATGACCGCTTTCGACATTATGGGTGCCGCGGTGATCTTCATGATGCTTTGCTGGCAAATTCCAAAGCTGTTTTCAGCCGTGTTAGGCGGCTCCCCAGCCCTCACTGGTGGCGATCTGATCTCGACCGGCACTGGTTTGGTGGCGGGAGCTGCGACAGTTGCGTCTTTGGGAGCTGGCACGGTCGCTATCGCGGCGCGTGGCGCTTCGGCGATTGCTGGTGTGAGTGCCGCCGCAAACGCCGGCGCGGGATCAGGCGCGGGTGCGGTCAGTGCAAGCACCGCTAGAGCAGGATTTGGCGGAGCCAGTGGTGGTGGGAGTGTTCCGCCGCCTTCGAGTCCAGGTCCCTCATCCAACGGCAGTAGCCCGAGGCAGCCTGATCCCCCGAACAGAGGTGGCTCTGGAGGTGCTTCAGCGGACCTCGCGAGTGTAGGCTCCAGCGGTTCGAACGGGGCTTTCGGGTCGAGAAACGGATCGCCAGGACAGTATGGTTCGAATGGAAATGGGTCCGGCAGCAATAGCACCTCAAGCGGCGCGGGAGATTCGGGTGCATCTCGGAGCTCTTCAAGCGGATACGGTACCTCCACGGGACGCACGGCGGACCAGGTCCTATCCGATGCGGCCCGGCGGCTCAAACAATTAGGAAGACGCGCCCAGACACTTCCTCCATCGGATTCAGATCCGCATTCGACACCCCCGCGGATGCCGATCGATCACGAAGAATAACCAAATCAGGAAAGCGAAAGGAAAACAGCCATGGGACTCGCTCTACAAATGGGACGCCGGGCAAAACAGCTCGAACATCAGGATGTTCGTAGCGTAACGCTCCACGCGGGCAAAGACTACAACCCGTACCTCGCGGCCCGGCGCGAGTGGGATGAGCGCTACGGCGAGTTTGTCACGCGTGCCAGGAATTGGCGTACGGTGGCGGTTTTGAGTTTACTGATCGCGTTGCTCTCGGTTGGGGGCCTCCTCTGGATATCGGCCCGATCGCGTGTTGTCCCGTTCGTGGTGCTCATCGACAGCCTCGGGCGGCCGGTCGCATCAGGTATTGCGGATCAAGTAGCCGGTGCGAGCGACAGCGTCGAACGGGCTGAGATTTTCAAATGGGTGGAAGATCTCCGGACGGTCACGCCGGATGGCATTGCGCAACGCAAAGCCATCGACCGGGTATATGCCCATATCGCTAGCGGCAGCCATGCGCAGACGTTCATCAGCGAGTTCTATCGCAACGATCCGCCTTTCAAACGGGCACAGACCGATATCGTTGCCGTCGAGGTCAACTCGGTTCTGCCCACGAGTGACCGTACGTTCGAGGTCGAGTGGGTAGAAACCACGCGTGATCTGTACGGGAAGGTGAAGGCGGCTGACCGGTTCAAAGGATCTTTCACTGTCGCGATCAGCCCACCGACGGATGAACGTCAAATCCGCACCAATCCGCTGGGCATCTACGTGACGCAAGCGAGCTGGGCAAAAGTTCTGTAAGAGATCTAGGCGAAAAGAGGAATCACCATGCGAAATCGAATCATTGCCGTTACGTTGACAGCGAGTGTCTGTGCGGCATCGCTGCTCGGCCAGGATGCTGCGGCGCCGTCACCGCCACCAGTTCAAGTGAAACGGGTACCCCCGCCCGCTTCTCAAAGGAAGTCTGGGAATCCCTCGCAGCCGCTCGTGCAGAACTACGATGTCGGTCTCCAGTTGCAGGCACGGGGGGATGGAGACGCGCTTACGCCCGCTGCTAATGCGTCTGCCCCTGCTGTTTTGGCAGGAAGCTCTAGTAAAGCTCCCAACGACTATCGTCCGAAAACGGACGTGCCCCTGAATCCGACCGCACTTGAAGCAGTTCGCGTGAGCGAGACCTGGAGAGGAGAACAGAACACGCCAGCGGCCGGCTCGGATGGACGCGTGCTATACGCCTTTGGCGCGGGCCTCCCTGTCGTCGTGTGCGCGCCGTTGCGGGTGTGCATCATCGAATTGCAGGCCGGGGAAAAGATCACCGGCGAGCCGCAGATCGGCGATTCGGTTCGATGGAACATCTCGCCTGGCATGTACGGCAACGGCGAACAGGCGACATCGATGATTGTGCTCAAACCGCAGGAGTCTGGGCTCGATACCAATCTCCTGATCACGACAGACCGGCGAGCCTACTATCTTCGGCTGGTTTCGAAGCCGAGCGAGTATGTCGCGCGCGTGGCCTTCAAATATCCCGATGAGGACAATAGCCAGAAATGGCAGCAGCACCTGCTCGAACAGCAGGTCCAGCAAAAGGAAGCCCGGCACGATTCGCAGGTAACACCTGCCATGATGACGGCAGAAAAACTGAACTTCAGTTACAAGGTCACTGGCCGGAATGAGCAACTGCGACCGGTCCGGGTGTACGACGACGGCGCGAAGACCTATATCCAGATGCGCCCCGACATGCAGAATCGGGAAGCTCCGGCTCTGGTGGTTCTGGGTGCGGACGGAAAGGGCGAGATGACGAATTACCGCGTCCGGGAGCAGACCTACATCGTCGACCGTCTGTTTGATCGCGCGCAGCTTGTCCTTGGATCTGGCAAGAAGGCTCAGAAGGTGGAGATCAGCCGTGAACCAAACGCCAAAGGATGACCACGAACAGGAACCCCCGGCCGAGCGCATTGAAGCTCCAGCCGGTGTCGATCTCCATCCCCAGGCGAAGCACTCCGTGCGTGTCAGCAAACGCGCGGGACTGGCCATCGGAGCAGTCGGCCTGGCCTTGCTGGTTGCCTTTGCCTACGGCGCGTACCGCCGCCAGGTGCGGGCGCAAGAGGCGGTACGGGACTCGGGCCTTCCGAAGTCCGTGACGCCCGCCACTACGGCAGGAAACGAATTCCTACAGGAAGTTCCGGCAGGTAATGCCCTGGTGGTTCACAAAGACGGAGTAAGCCAGCTACAGCCGCCTGGCTCAGCAACCGGCAGCAACGGAACTTTACTGGCCACGCCCTGCCCGTTCGATCCGCGCACGGGACAGGCGTATCGCTTTAATCCAAACACGGGCCAGCCCTGTGAAGCATATTCGCAGTCTTATCCACAGGATCGCCTCGTGATTCGGCAGGTCCCTGCCGCTCAGCCGTTGCCGGCCCAGAAAGAACCAACGCCCGAAGAGCGACGAATCGAAGCGGCCTATCAACGCGAACAGGAAGCGATACTATCCCCGACGAGCATTGGCTCTGGGGCGGCGAATGCAGCGGGCGGGAGCACATTCGGTTCTTTGGGAACCAACGTGGCGAGGCCCTCAGAGGATGTCGCTCAAGTCGCGGCGTTAAGTCAGGCTCTCAGTGGCCGTACTCCAGATAGCGGGCAAACACCCGCGCTTGGACGAGTGTCCTTGTCTTCCGGTTCCGGCGCTAGCGACAGCGACTATGACGGACAGAACATGCAAACCCGTAAAGAAGCTTTTCTGAACTCCGCCCGATCGCGGAAGACGGACGATTATTTACCATCGACGCGCAGTGCGCCTCTCGGTACCTACGAGATCAAAGCCGGCTGGGAAATTCCTGCGGTTTTGGAGCAGAGCCTCAACTCCGACCTGCCAGGCGACCTGAAAGCGCTCGTCATGTCGAACGTGTATGACACCGCAACCGGCCAATATCTGCTGATCCCACAAGGATCGCGATTGATTGGGAAATATGATTCGCGGATCTCTTACGGGCAGGATGGCGTGCAAGTGGTGTGGGATCGGATTCTCTATCCCGATGCATCCTCGGTCGATATCAACGGCATGGTGGGGCTGGACTCGCACGGCAACTCCGGTCTACGGGACAAAGTGGACCGCCACTACAAAAGGTTGTTTGGTTTTGCTGCCTTAACCAGCGCGTTCAGTGCGGCCTTCGATCTGAGCCAGCGACGGAATCAGCAGAGTGCCCTGCTGAGCTATCCGAGTGTCGGCGACACCGCAAGCGCCTCCGTCGGTCACGAGCTGAGCCAAACAGGCTCGATGATTACGCGGCGCAATCTGAACGTGCAGCCCACCGTGAAAGTGCCCGTCGGCTATAAATTCACGGTCCGAGTCAATCGTGACATTTTGTTCGATGCGCCCTACCAGCCGATCGAGGCCGATCCCCAACCCATACCGCCCGGAGAAAAACAGCTCCGGCGTCGAACCTCGTTCTCGGCTGGAAGCCAATAACAAGGAATTCGTCGAAGGTAGGTGGGAAAAGAAAGGAGCGAGAACGAGTGCGTCTGTTTTTGAAATTGAGCAGCGACGTCAATGAGCGGCTGAGAGCGTTCATGCGCTATCAGGGCGAGCTCTCTCGTCATATCGACGAGGCCTTAACCTCGAATCGAGCTCGGGACCATGGAACTGATTCCGGTAGCGCCGGGGAGAACCACGCCTGGTCTGACGGCAGTGATCTCGCGTGGTGCCAACTCGAAGCTCCGCGCCGCCGCCCGGCAGCGCGGCTGCTCCCTGACGGTACTTGCGAATAGCGCTATTCACTATTGGCTAGGCGGAAGAAATGTCTGATCGGGGTGTGCGTGTCTCGCGGGTGCGGTTGATTGGGTTCGTTGCGAGCGTAGTCGCCTTCTGCGCCATTGCTTTGACTGTGGTTGCGGATAATCAAAATACCGGCTTCGGCGGTAGGATTACGAGCGCTCAACAGCTCACGTTATTGCTGTTCGCTGGCATTTTGGTCGTAATGCAAAGTGCTGCTTACGTGCTCCATCGCCGAAAGAATAGGTCCGGAGACTAAAGGTCCTAAGGATGCCAAGACAGGTTGCGGCGATTCTCCAGCTTGCTGCCTTTGCTGCCAACGGCTTGTTTGCGGACGTTCTGAAGTTCCGAAGTGGTCAGGAATGGACCGGAATGTATCTGGGCGGCGATCCGCGCCAAATTCGTTTTGCGGTCGGTGATGCTGTGCGAACTGTTTCGACCACCGATGTAGCCGAAATCGATTTCGGGACCTCTTCCGACTCCAACCAAACTGCGGCCACTACAGCTGGATCCGAACAGCAAAGCCGTGTATGCGAAATCATTGGCCGCTTTCAGCGCGCTTCCCTGCAATACGCTGGCGAAACCAATCCGCTGCGCCGCTCACAAATCAAGGCTCCGAATCCGTTCGATTACGAGCAGGAGCTGGTCAAGATTCTGGGCCAGTCGGGGGAGTTTCGCGACTGGCGGGGAAAAGTAGGATTTCGGCAGGAAAGCGAATACGTGTCGGTTTCCTTTTACCCGGAGTGCTCGGGACTCGCACCACGATCCATCACGTTCTCGACTTTGCCGGCTTTGGGACGAACCCAGAACGTACCGGGCGCGGAAGTGCCGAGGATGGATTCATCGATTGGGAAAGAACTCGTGAAAATTCGCGGAGACGAAACCGTGGTGGCATCCGGCCACTTGTTCTATTTCAACCCGGAAGCAACTCACTACATTGGCATCGATTTCGATCCAAGGTCGCGCTACCGAGGCACTATGCATCCCATGCCAGCAAATGTTGCTCATCCGGAGTACCTCGCCACGTTCTCTGAAATTCGGGTTGCTTCAGCACAGAGCAAATAGTCGGGCTTTGGACCCGCAGAACAATCCTATTCGCCAACGGAAGAATCATCTTTTTTGGGATGGCGCAGAGTTTCGCGGAGGTGTAAGAACTCCCGATAACAGGGTGAGCAGTGTGTTACATGACTCCAACGCAAATCGCCATCAAGCGTGGCGAACTCCGCGGCGCACAGTGCCATTTCCAATAGGGCATCAGACGAAAAACAACCTTCTCGACTGGGATTGGGATAGCTTTCGAGAATCGCTTTCTGTAAACGCTCTTGAAGGCGGTTCCAGTTCTGTTCTGCCGCTTCCTCACTCATTCGTCAAAATATTATGCCATGTCCGAGGGATTTACCGGCCGATTCAACAAGTTGGATCGGCTTCGGCATGATTTCGGGAAGGTTGCCGAGTCAAGCAATGGGAACAGCACTGCAAGTCATCTCAACGGTGGTTTACCCCACCTTGCGCGACGTGAAACGAGGTAAGCACCTTGCATAATGCGTCCGTCCTCGATACGCTTCTGGAGCCGGTCCTGGGCGCTGAATCCACCAGCCCCGATATTCCTCTAAACCATCGACTCCGCGCCCCGGGAGCCACACAGTCTAATTCTTAGGTCGAAAAACCTAAAGCAAATTTTGCGTTTTGGCGTCCCGAAAAGCCCCTGCCATTCCCTCTGTATATGAGGAACAAATTTTTGCCGAAACAAAACGTCAACCTCGAACTTCCGTTCAGATTATTTCGAAGCACGGAACTCCGGAGAGACTGCAAGAATGTTCGCCGATGAACGAGGACCATGACAATGACACTTATGTTTGCTGGAAACCGCGAAGTTGGGTCCGGCGATACGATTCCGAAGTTGCAAACAGCTGTCTTTACTCCTTACGTCAGTAGATGTGTTCGCTGTTCAACTTTTGGATTGCACGAAGGAACGAAGGGAGAAGAAGAACGATGAAGACCGAACTCGTTAACGAGATGTTCTCGCTGATCGAGGCTCAAGTGAAATCTCGGCCGTCGCCGATCGAGTTCGAAATGGCCTATCAGGTCCGGATCGCCATCGACCGAATTCGATTTGCGATCAAGGCAAGCGACCAGTATGCAAACTGTTCCCCTCAACTGCAAGAAGCGGGATTGCAGCTTTTGGACGCGCTCGACAGGTTGGAATCAGCGGATCGCAGTTTTCAGCGGCACTTTCGATCAAAGTCCGCGAATGGCAACACCGAGATACTGCACCACTCGAATGGCTCGAAAGCCGGGATCAGCCATGGAGCACAGCCGTGAGTTCAGGCGCTGCGAGTTCTCAAATCTATGCAATTCAGTCGGAGAGAAGAGAGCCTCTGAGCGCAGGCGACGCAATGATCGAGGCGATCGCTGAGGCGGTAGCCACGAAACTCGAACGACTGGCGACCATTTCGCAACGCCTCATGGACCTGGAAGAAGCCGCCAAATACCTCGGCTTGACATCTCATGCGCTGCGGCACAAAGCTGGTATGGATATTCCATGCGTACGGATTGACACAAAGCTGCGATTTGATCGCCGCGACCTCGACCGGTACATCGACCACGCGAAGCGCGAAGGAATTTGAGCAGGATTGGTGAGTTATGCCAAAAGGTGAACGTGGAACCGCAAAGCCGTATCTGCGGGGCAAGATTTGGTGGGTCAAGTATTACGTACCGGGAGAGGAGCGGCCCAGGTATGAGTCTTCGAAATCGACGAGCAAGAACGATGCTATTCGACTTTTGAACCAGCGCCGCTCGGAGATCGACAATCGCCAAGTATCGTGCGCAAACGCGGCGGTAGGCGATCTCCTAAAGCTTTACCTGGCCGATCAGCGGAAACAGGGGCGTCATAGTTACAAGCAAGCCGAAGGGTATGTTCGTCTGCATCTCGATCCGGCGTTCGGCAAGATCAAAGCTTCGGCAATAACAAGCCAAACAATTGATCGCTTCATTGAGCAGAAGCAGATCGCTGAGTACGCGAACGCGACGATCAATCGCTGGCTCGAAGCGTTGCGGCGCGCTTACACCATCGGAACGAGTGCGCTGCCACCGCTCGTCTACACCGCTCCAAAGATCGAGATGCTGGAAGAGGACAACGTCCGCGAGGGATTTCTCGAGCATGAACAATATCTCGCATTTCGGGCCGAGCTGCCGGATCACCAGGGGCTGATTCTTGTCATCGGTTATCACTTGGGGATGCGGCGCGGTGAAATTCTCAAGTTGCGTTGGGATCAGGTGGACTGGACAGAGAACCTCATCCGGCTGGAAAAGAAACAGACGAAGGGCAAGCAGGCGCGTGTCGCTCCGCTCTATGGAGAGCTGCGGGCATGGCTCGAAATGGCGTATGCGGCTAGGCAGGACTGCCGGTTCATCGTCTCGTGGCGGGGTGCGGGGATTAGCGAAGTAAAAACCGCCTGGAACAAGGCCCGCGAGCGCGCAAACGTTCCAAGCTTACTCGTCCACGATTTGCGCCGGACTGCTGTACGAAACATGATCCGGGCAGGAATTCCCGAGAAGCAAGCTATGCGGATTAGCGGCCATAAGAGCCGCAGTATTTTCGACCGTTACGACATTACCGACGAACGCGATATCAAGCTTGCCGGACAGAAGCTGGCACGGTATTTGGAGGAAAAGGGTAAAGTAGTAACAAAAGAAGTTACAGCGTTGAATTCGGCGGCCTTGGTGAAAAGGGAAAAAACACAATGATCTCAGTAGTTTAGATTTGGCTCCTCAGGTAGGATTCGAACCTACAACCCTTCGGTTAACAGCCGAATGCTCTACCGTTGAGCTACTGAGGAGCATTTCGCTCCGCCTTGCATCGGGATGCATTTCAAAACCAATGCAAAGTGGGCCTCCCTTATTAAAACACACCCTTGGCGCTTGCGCCGGTTGGCCGCTTTCGGATGTTACGCTGAAAATTCCCATGCAACTTGAGAAGGTCTACGAGCCCCAGCGCTTCGAGCCGCACTGGGCCCAGTGGTGGATCGATTCCGGCATTTATCACGCGGATGCCAGCGCCGCGCAAAACGGCCGCGCTTTTTCGATCGTCATTCCGCCGCCTAATGTAACCGGGTCGCTGCACATTGGCCATATGTTCGAGCACACCATGATGGATGTCGCCGTGCGCTGGCATCGCATGAAGGGCGAAGTGACTCTGTGGCTGCCCGGCATGGATCACGCGGGCATCGCGACGCAGATGGTGGTCGAGCGCCAGCTCACGAAGGAAAAACTCACCCGCCGGCAGCTCGGGCGCGAAGAATTCGAGCGTCGCGTCTGGCAGTGGAAAGAAGAGTATGGCGGCCGGATAAATGCGCAGATCCGGCGCGAAGGCGCGAGCGTCGATTGGTCGCGCGAGCGCTTTACCATGGACGCCGGCTTGTCGCGCGCCGTTCGCGAAACGTTCGTCCGGCTCTGGGAGAAGGACCTTATCTATCGCGGCGAGTACATGGTGAACTGGTGTCCGGATTGCCAGACGGCTATTTCGGATCTCGAGACCATTCACGAGGCGACCGAAGGCTTTCTTTGGCACGTGCGGTATCCGGTCAGCGGCAGCGGCGATTTTCTGACCGTGGCCACGACGCGGCCGGAAACGATGCTCGGCGACACTGCGCTTGCGGTTCACCCGGAAGACGCGCGCTATCGTCATCTCCACGGGAAAACCGTGATCCTGCCGCTGCTCGGCCGCGAAATCCCGGTGATCGCGGATGCCATGGTCGATCCGCAGTTCGGAACCGGCGTCGTCAAAGTCACGCCGGCGCACGATGTGAACGATTTCGAGGTGGGTAAGCGCCACAATCTACCTTTTATTAAGGTTATCGGCGAAGATGCGCGCATGACTCCGGCGGCCGGACCGTATGCTGGTCTTGATCGCTTCGAGGCCCGCAAGCAAATCCTGGCCGCTTTGGAAGAGTCCGGCGAGTTGGTCGAAAGCGAACCATATACCGTCAGCATCAGCAAATGCGACCGCAGTCAAACGATTGTCGAGCCACTTGTCTCGACGCAGTGGTTCATGCACATGAAGCCGATGGCGGCCAAAGCGATGCAAGCGGTACGCAGCGGTCACATTCGCTTTGTGCCCGACGATCGCGAGGCGCTCTTCTTCCAGTGGATGGAGAACATTCGCGATTGGTGCATCTCACGGCAGCTTTGGTGGGGCCATCGCATTCCTGCGTGGCATTGCAGAAACTGTTCCAAAATTGCCGTCGCTCGCGAAACACCGGCCACTTGCCCGCACTGTCATTCGACGGAGCTCGAACAGGACAAGGACGTGCTCGACACCTGGTTCAGCTCCGGGCTGTGGCCGTTTTCGACATTAGGCTGGCCTGACGACACACCCGATCTGCGCGCCTTCTATCCGACATCGCTGCTGATTACCGGCTTCGACATCTTATTCTTCTGGCTGTCGCGCATGATCATGGTCGGCATCGAGCTGACGGGCGAGGTTCCTTTTCGCGAAGTTCACATCCACGGCCTGGTGCGCGACGCCGATAAGCAGAAGATGTCGAAGACGCGCGGCAACGTGATCGATCCACTGGTGATCATGAATCGCTATGGAACGGACGCCTGCCGTATTGCGCTGCTGATTTCAGCCGCGGCCGGCGGAGATATCGCGCTCAAAGAAGATCGCATGGCGGCCGGCCAGGGGTTTGCCAACAAACTTTGGAACGCCTCGCGGCTCATCTTTATGAATATGGAGCGGTCGGGCGTTTCGGGTTGGACGGCCGCGCTGGGCGCGCCCCAGAGGCACTCGGATGCTTTAGAAGATGTCTGGATTTTTGATCGCCTGAATCACGCCACCTACACGGTAACGCGCGCGCTCGAACTGCATCGATATCACGAGGCGGCGCAAACGCTTTGGGATTTCGTCTGGCATGATTTTTGCGATTGGTATCTCGAAGTAAAGAAGCTGCGCTTTCGCGAGAATTCAGGCGTGGATGCCCACTGGCGTTCGGCGCTGACGGTTTATGAGGCGATGCTGCGCCTGCTGCATCCTTTTATGCCGTTCGTCACGGAAGAACTCTGGCAACGGCTGGTACACGGCGCGGAAACAAAGGCCGACCAGCCGAAATCGATCTCGCTCGCTGCGTATCCGATTACTGCCGGCGAGGCGCGACACGAAGAAGCGATGACGCAGTTCGACATTCTGCAGAACGTGGTGACGGCCGCGCGCGAAATGCGCGCCGATAACAAGCTCGATCCGAAATCCACTCTGGATGCGACGCTCTACATGAATCGGCCGACTTTCGAAGAGAGCGATCTCGCGGTGGTGGCCGTGCTGGCAAAACTGCGGCTGGAGCAGCGGCACGAAAACTCGCTGAACGGAACAGCGTATCGTTTGAAAATCCATGCCTTTCTTTCGCCCGAGGCACGCGCGCGACTTCTTAAGGAGAATGCGAGCCTGGAGCAGGCGATAGCCAATTGCGAGCGGCAGCTTGTCGATGCGGACTTTCTGAGCAAGGCGCCGGAGAAGGTAGTCGCCAGCATTCGCGTGAAACTCGCCGGCTATCAGAGCCAGCTTGAAAAGAACAAGCGCCTGCTCGAGGAAAGCGAATAGCGATGTTCGATACGACACACCCGGAAGTCTGGAATGCGGTAGAGCGGGCGCTAGCGGAAGACATCGGGCCGGGCGATGTGACTTCGGAGCTCACTGTTCCGGCTGGTTTGCAGGCGCGCGGAACTTTTCTCGCGAAGCAGCAACTCGTGCTGGCGGGCATCGAGCTTCTGCCGCTTATATATAGATACAGAGGCGGCGCCCAGCTTGAACTGCTAAAAGAGAGCGGGGCGACGATCGAGCCTGGCGATGTGCTCGCTAAAGTTTCCGGGTCTGCCGTTACATTGCTCGAGTGCGAGCGCACCGCGCTGAATTTCTTGCAGCGGCTGAGCGGCGTCGCGACGCTGGCGCGCAAGCATGTGGAGGCGGTTGCCGGAACCAAAGCGAAAGTTCTCGACACGCGTAAGACAACGCCCGGGCTGCGGCTGCTCGAAAAGTACGCGGCGGCGGCCGGCGGAGCGACCAATCACCGGCAGGGGCTTTTCGACGCTGTCCTTATTAAGAACAATCACATCACCGCGGCAGGAGGCGTGCGGAAGGCGCTCGCCAAAGTCGAGAGTTTCACCGGCCCCGTGGAAATCGAGGTTCGTACGCGAGCCGAGCTCGATGAAGCTTTGGAGAGCGGCGCAAAGCATCTGCTGCTCGACAATCTGACGCCGGCCGAAGCGCGGGAGTGGGTCAAGTATATAGATGAGCGCGCTACGAGCGAACTCTCCGGGACCATTAATTTAGAAAACATCCGGCCCTATGCGGAAGCCGGCCCGGATTACATCTCCTGCGGTGCGATCACGCACTCAGCCACGGCGGTCGACATCAGCTTCCGGCTCGAACTGTTGTAATGCCGCTCGATCTGGAACAGATTCGCCAGCTTCGCCCACAAAACGAATTTCACTATTTCGAGACCATCGGCTCGACGATGACGGAAGCGGCGCGGCTGGCGGTGAGCGGCGCGCGGCATCGAACGGTTGTGATCGCGGACGAACAAACGGGTGGCATTGGACGCCTGGGGCGGTCCTGGATTTCGGAGCATGACGCCGGCATCTATTTGTCGATTCTACTGAGACTGCCGCTGCCGCCGGGGAATCTGCCGGTGGCGAGTTTGCTGGTCGGGCTGGCGACGGCGGAAGCGATCGAGAAAGCGACGCATCTCGCGTGCGATCTGCGCTGGCCGAACGACGTGCTTATTAATGAGCAAAAAGTGGCCGGCATCCTGCCGCAACTAGTGGAAGATTGCATTGTGGCGGGAATCGGGATTAATGTAAACAACCGCCAGTTTCCGGGGGAACTTCGCACGCCCGCCACATCGCTCTTCCTGGCGAGTGGGGATCGTCTTCAATCTCGCGAAAAGGTTCTCGTTCAACTGCTGGAGTCGCTGGACACGTTCTCGGATCTGCTGGCAGACAGGGGGCCTGAGGCGATCTTACGCGCGTTTAGCGCGGCGTCGACCTATGTGATGAATCGGCGGATCGTTGTCGAAGAGAGCGGGCTGAAAGGCACGACGGCCGGTCTCGATGCATACGGTTTCCTGCTGGTGCGTTCCGAGAACGGGCACACGCAGCGCGTGTCTTCGGGCGGCGTGCGGTCGACGCCGGAGGGTAGCGAGTGAACGAGGAGCCGGACTGGCCGTCGAACTACTTCAACTACTTCACCGAAATCGAGGAGCATTTTCAGCAGGCGCGCGGAACCGGATTGTTTCTGATGTCGCCGCTCGACTGGGCGCTGATCGAGAACTGGAAGAACGCGGGCGTGCCGCTCGAAGCGGTGCTGAAGGGCATCGATGAAGCGTTCGAGAAATGGCGGAGCCGGAAGCAGAAGCGGCGGATGGTCAATTCGGTCGCTTATTGCACGCAGGCGGTGATGGAAGCGGCGCGGCGTGCTCCGGCCGGCCGCGAAATGGGCAAGATAGAAGCGCCTTTTGCGGCTAGCGAGATCGAAGCCTATTTAAGTGACGCGGCGACAGCGATTCGGCGCAGGCCGGAGCCGGCCTTCGTGGAAATTGCCTCGGCGCTCGAAGCGCTCGCGCGGCAGCCGGAGGATCGGCTGAAGGAATTGGAAGATCTGGAGCGGCGGCTCACGGCGCTCGAAGAAAAGCTGGTCGCTCTCGTGCGCACTTTGCAGACCGACGAAGAGCTATACGCGCTACGCGAGGCGCTCGACCGGGAACTGAAGCCGTATCGAGGAAAGATGACGGCGGAGCAGCTTTCGATGCTCGAGCGGCGGTATCTCGATACCGCCTTGCTCGAGCGGGCGAAATTGCCACGGCTGAGTTTGTTTTATTTGCAGTAAGATTCTGGCTTCAAGCAAGGGACCAAAAGCGCGACAATGATTTTATGTTGGTGAACTTGGGAGATGCCCGGGACAGACTAAGTGAATTGGTCGAAGCTGCATTAAACGGTGAAAAGGTGACGATTTGCAAGCCGGGCGCGCCGGGTGTGGATTTGGTGCGCTGCAAAACCGCAACGCGAAGAGTGCCTGATTTCGACGGCGTAAGAGGCACAATTCGAGTTCTTGATCCGAGTCGCGCCAGGAAAACTCAGACGGACGCAGAGGTACAAGCCTGGTTGCTAGGTTAGTTTTGGTGAGTCGTCCCAGCGATATTGAAAGCGCCTGGGACGAGTGTCGCGAGGAGTCGCGACACGGCAGGCAAGATTGCCCAATGTCGTTGACTTAAGGGGTTTTTGGGTAGTTACAAATTTACGGTCGCTGACGCTTCGTGCTCGGTTTCAAGCATTTCGCATGGCTTGGGCGATGCGCAAACCGCGCACCTTACACTGGTTTACACTCGCTGCTGGTTATCTCGGTAGATACGGCCTTGCTCGAACGCGCGAAATTGCCACGGCTGAGTTTGTTTTATCTGCACTAGCGGCGTGCCTGGGAGTTTGATGCTGTTCATAAACCAACTAAAATCAAGGTAAGCATGACGTTGTACGAATCGGACTTCCGGGAGTGGGCAGAACAAGAGGCGGGGAAGCTACGGTCGGGGCGGCTGGAGGCGCTCGATTTCGTTAACCTTGCCGAGGAAATCGAAAGCTTGGGAAAACGAGAGCAGTCTACTTTGGTCAATCGGCTTATCGTTCTGTTGGTTCATCAGTTGAAGCACGATTACCAACCGCAGCGGCGGGGGCGGAGTTGGGAGTTGACGATGGCGGAGCAGCGCTCGAAGATTCAAAGGCTGCTCAAACAGAGTCCGAGTCTGAAGCCATTTCTGCCCGAAGGCTTGACGGACGCTTATGAAACGGCGCGAATCTCGGCGGCCCGGCAGACGGAACTCGATCTCGCTCGATTTCCAGAAGAGTGCCCGTATAGCTTGGATGACTTGGGTCTTCGCAGCTAGCGGCATCTTGCCGAGTCAGCATACAGGGGCCTATCTGATACATTGACCAAGCATGGCTTGGGCGATGCGCAAACCGCGAACCCTACACTGGTTTGCACTCGCGCTGCTGGTTATCTCCGTTTGCATTAATTACGCCGATCGCGGGAATCTGGGAGTGGCGGCCAAGAGCATTTCGGCCGATCTTCATCTCGCGCCGGAACAGCTTGGCTATTTGCTGGCGGCTTTTTCCTTAACGTACGCCATCGGGCAGGTGATCTCGGGAAAGATTATCGACCACTGGAATGTGAACTGGGCTTACGCGGCCGGCTTTCTGCTTTGGTCGGTGGCGACCGGGCTGACGGGGATCGTGCATACATTCAGCGCGATTCTTCTGCTGCGGCTGATTTTGGGGTTGAGCGAATCGGTTGCGTACCCGGCTTATTCGAAGATCATCGTTATCAGCTTTCCGGAACAGTTGCGCGGGACGACGAACGCGCTGATCGACGCGGGCTCGAAACTGGGACCGGCGATCGGAGTGCTGTTGGGCGTCAAGATGATCGAGTGGTTCTCGTGGCGCGGCATGTTTCTGGTGATCGGGGGTGCGAGTTTACTATGGCTGCTGCCGTGGTGCCTGGTAGCGGCCAAGCTGCCGAGTAATCCGGCCGTCGACACGCGCTCGCCGGCGCAAGCGCCGAGCTATCGGGAAATTCTGTCGCAGCGATGTTTCTGGGGAACAGCGCTAGGGTTATTCGGGGGCAACTACACGTGGTTCATTTTTTTGAACTGGCTGCCTTACTATTTCGAGACGCAGCGGCATTACACGCGCGACCGGCTGGCGCTTTTCGGATCGCTGCCGTTCTGGACGATTGCGATCTCGTCGATCGTCTGCGGGTGTCTGGCGGACTTCCTGATCAGCCGCGGGTTAGACGCCGGACGCGTGCGGCAGACCTTTGTGTGTCTCGGGTTGCTCGGCTGCTGTGGATTCATGCTGCCGGCGATTATGGTGGCGGACGCTTCGCTGGCAAACACTCTGCTGCTGCTGGCGTCTGTCTCGATCGGGGCGTGGTCGTCGAATCACTGGGCGTTGACGCAGCTGCTTTCGGGAGCGCGGGCGGCGGGCAAATGGACGGGAGCGCAGAACGGGCTGGGCAATTTGTCGGGCGTGCTGGGGCAGGTGGTGAGCGGGTACGCGCTGCAGCTGACGCACTCGTTTGTGACGGCCTTCGCGATCGCGTGCGTGATTTTGGTAGCGGGCGTAATCGGTTACTCGGGCGTGGTGGGTAAGCCACGCGAGATTAAATGGCAAGGCACGTCTGGTACTTCGCTCGATCAATCGGCGGCGAGAGTTTGAAAATGGGGCGAGGTACTAAGTACGCCAGTTCGCAGTCGCGTCTTTGTAACAGGCAGGTTTGTGATAAGCTGACCGCAAGACAAGCGTCGACACTTACGTCGCACGCGCCCCGGTGGGTATTTCCTCCGAGTGCCCACCGGTCCTTAGCGCAGCGCGACCATGGCCAGCCGAAAGGCGGGCCTGTACGTCAGGACGCTTGCTTTTATTCCGGCAGCTTCGGCCAGGCGGAGTAATTCTTGCGCCCGGAAAGCGGCGCGCACAGACTTCAATCCATCGTGTACGGTGATTTTGTTCCAGCGGAAAAGGTGCCTGGTGGCGGGTAGAAACAGGTAAGGAAGGATGTGGCGTTCGAGGTCGCAGACGACGAGGCCGCGTTTCGCAACGGCATAGAAGGCGCGCAGAAGCTCGGTGACTTCGGCGTTCTGGAAGTGGTGGAGAAAGAGCGAGCAGAGCACGTAGTCGAAGCTGGCGGGGGCGAAGGGCAGATGGAAGGCATCAGCGATGAGTTTGGGGCAGGGCGCCTGTTCGAGGTTGGTGGCATTGTAGTCGAGGCTGGTGATGGCCGCGCGCGGGAAGAGTTCGCGGATGACGCGGCCGGAGTCGCCGGAGGCGGCGCCGACATCGAGGAAGGTCGGGACGGGGGGAAGGTGGGCGATTTGGCGGAGGGTTTTGCGCAGGACGGAGTGACCGCCGAACTGACGGTTGATGCGAACCAGGTCGGCCAGATTGGGCCGGGCTTGTTCGGGCGGCAGGTGATCGAGCAGTTCTGGTTCTATAACTCGCCGGCTAAACATGGGGGCTGGTTTGCTTCCGTTGTGCGCGATTATGGGTAGGATTGGACATTCTTTTTCACAACTCGGGCTGGATCGAAGCGATCTGCGGACCGATGTTTTCGGGAAAAACGGAAGAGTTGATCCGGCGCCTGAGACGAGCGCAAATCGCCCGCAAGCGAATCCAAGTCTTCAAGCCCAGCATAGACAACCGGTATTCGAATTCGGAGATCGTGACGCACGGGAATGTGCGGATGGACTCGACGGCGGTGGACTCGGCGGAGGAGATTTTGAGCCGGCTGGAGGGGCGGACGCAGGTGATCGGGATCGACGAGGCAAACTTCTTCGGCTCCGGGCTGGTGACGACGACGACGCGAATGGCGGACGCGGGCAAGCAGGTGATAGTGGCGGGTCTGGACACGGATTATAAGGGGCGCCCGTTTCCACCGATGCCGGAGCTGTTGGCGGTGGCGGAATCGATTAGCAAGATGTTGGCGATTTGCATGCGATGCGGAGCGCCGGCGAAGCACACGCAGCGGCTAGTAGAATCGGAGGAACTTATTTTCGTGGGAGCCGTCGATTCGTACGAGGCGCGTTGCCGAGGCTGCTTCGAGCCCGGCGTTGCGCGACAAGAGACGCTCGACTTTTCCGTAGCGGAGCCGAGTAACCTTTCTACTTTGGATTGAAACATAATAGATAAATGAGTAGCGCACCCCAGCAGCCGACTTATATAATTCCGAGCCCGTCCAGCCCGAATTGGAAGACACCGGTAGTGATCGTGATTCTGGCTTTGTTAGCGGCGGCCAACGTTTACCTGTTCACGCAGATGAATCGGATGAAGATGGAAAACCGGGCGGAGACGGCGAAGCTGTCTTCCGAATTCAATGGCGCGATAGAGAAGATGCGGGTGGACGCGAGCGCGGAAGTGCAGCGCTCGCGGAGGAACCTGGAAACGCTGCAAGGGCGGCTGGCGGCCGAGCGGCGGGCGGCGCAGCAGGCGGTGGGGCAGGCGAAAGTAGAGGCGGAACAGAGGGTACAGAGCTTGCAGGCGAGCGTTTCGCAGCAGCAGCAGGCGCAGCAACAGGCGATTGCGCAGGTCAAGCAGACAGCGGATACGGCGACGACACAGATCGGCAATGTTTCGACGGATCTGGGGACTACCAAGACGCAGCTGGAGCAGACGGTGGCGAATCTGAAGCGGGCGACCGGCGAATTGGATAACCACAGCAGCCTGATCGCGACGAACGGCAAAGAGCTCGACGCGTTGAAGGAACTGGGTGAACGGAATTATTCGGAGTTTACGATTACGAAGTCAAAACAGGCGACACGGGTGGGCGATGTGATGGTGATGCTGAAGAAAGCGGACCCGAAGCGCAACCGGTTCACGATAGCGGTGACGGTGGACGACAAGACGGTAGAGAAGAAAGACCGGACGATTAACGAGCCGATCCAGTTCTACACATCGAAGGCGCATCAACCAGACGAAATCGTGGTGAATAAGGTGAACAAAAACACGATCGTCGGGTATCTGTCGACGCCGAAGGTGCAGAATGGAAGAGCAGGGACGTCGGGAACCTAGGGATTGGGAGAAATATGGCAGACCACAAAAAACGATGGTCTGCCCCACCAAATTATGAGATATCCAGAACAGTTGATAGCGCGGATGCGCGAAGACCTGACGCAGTATGGCGTCGAAGAGACCAGGACACCGGAAGAGATAGATAAGCTGCTCGGACCGAACAGCGGCACGGTGCTGATGGTGACGAACTCCGTGTGCGGCTGCGCGGCGGGGAAGGCGCGTCCGGCGGTGGGGTTGGCGCTGAAACATGCAAACCGGCCGGATCACGCCGCGACGGTGTTTGCGGGCGCGGACCTGGAGGCAGTCGGGCACGTACGCGAGTTGCTGAATGGCTACCCGCCGTCGTCGCCCTCGATGGCGTTGTTTCGCGATGGCAGGCCGGTGTTTGTGCTGCATCGTTTTCAGATCGAGAGCAGCGAAGCGCCGCAGATCGCGAAGGTTTTGACGGAAGCGTTCGATCAATACTGCGTGGCGGCCAAGCAGTAAGCCCGAGCACCATTCGAAAAAAACGGCTTAAGCGTCGGGATGAGTCCCGACGCGGCAGCCAGGAGTGGCTGCGCCACGGTGACCGTAGAGGTGGTGGGCTTCTATGAAAGCTCGGACCTGAGCGGGTAGTTCGGGAGTTGGCTCGCCGGCGGCCAGGCGGGCGCGAATGGACGAACTCGAGATGGGCAGTTCGAGGCCTTCCAGGCGGTGAACGGTCGCGCCGGCGGGGACTCTATACGCGCCGCCGGGGCGCGTCACCACAATAAATTCGATCAAGCCAATCAGTTCGCGCCAATCGTTCCAGCTTTCGATTTCGTCGAAAGCGTCCGCGCCGATCAAGAAGAAGAGCCGATCGGCGGGGGCGAGGGTAGAGCGGAAGCGGCGCACGGTATCGATTGTATAGCTGCGTCCTTCTCTGTCTTCGAGACGGGAAGCTTCGAAAAACGGGTAGGGAGCGCAGGCGATTTCGACCATGCGGAAACGGGCTTCGTAAGGGGTTAGTCCGGCGGCGGTTTTGTGGGGTGGGCTGCCAGCGGGAACGAAGAGCAGGCGGTCGAGGTGGAAGCGCAGGACAGCTTCCTCGGCGATGCGCAGATGGGCGGAGTGGACAGGATCGAATGTGCCGCCGAAGAGGCAGATACGGCGGGCAGCCGAGTCAGTTTCCGGCATGCAGGGAGTAGCGGTCTAGCCCAGTTTTCGGTTCGCTCGAAGTCTGTTCCTCGGCGGCAAGGCTGGCCAGCTCGTCGCAGCGGTTATTGTCTTCGTGCAGGGCGTGGCCCTTGGTCCATTTCCACTGCGTCTGGTGAGCGTTGACGAGCTCGTCGAGAGTAACCCAGAGATCTTTGTTGGTAACGGGCTGTTTATCGGCTTTGCGCCAGTTGTTTCGTTTCCAGCCGTGAATCCACCTGGTGATGCCGTTTTTGACGTATTCGGAATCGGTGACGATCTCGACCGCGCAACTTTCCTTCAGGCGCTTCAGGCCTTCGATGGCGGCGGCTAATTCCATTCGGTTGTTGGTGGTGTGCGAGCTCGAACCGTAGACTTCGCGGTGAACTTCGCCGAAGCGCAGAATGCAGGCCCAACCACCGCGCCCGGGGTTGCCTTTGCAGGCGCCGTCGGTAATGAGCAGCACTTGCTTCAAGCGACCTCGACGCAGTCCAGGGCGGCCTCGCTGTTTGCGCCGAAGAAGGAATCGACGATGGCGAGGATGCTGGCGACTTCGTGGGCACGGTAGATCTCGGTGCGGAGCTTGGAGCCGTTGCGGACGCCGTGGGTGAAGTAAGTGGCAAACTGCTTCATTTTGCCGACAGCGTCGGATTCGCCGTGCCGTTCGAGCATGCGGTAGTAGGTCTGCATCATGGCGTAGCGCTCGCGGTCGGAGGGGACATGGTAGACGCCGGTGGCGAGGTAGTCTTCGATCTGGCAGAAGATCCAGGGATTGGAGGAGGCGGTGCGGCCGATCATAACGGCGTCGCAGCCGGTCTCGCGGTACATGCGAACGGCGTCCTCGGGGGTGAGGATGTCGCCGTTGCCGATGACGGGGATTTTGACGGCGGCTTTGACTTCGGCGATGCGGGACCAATCGGCGCGGCCACTGTAACCCTGCTCACGAGTGCGCGGATGAAGGGCGACGGCGGCGAGGCCACAATCCTCGGCGATGCGGGCCATTTGGACGCCGACCAATTCGTGATCGTTCCAACCGGCGCGGAACTTGCAGGTCAAGGGGATAGAAATTGCCGAACGAACTCGGCGGAGGATGGTTTCGACGAGCGGCAGGTCGCGCAGGAGGCCGGAGCCGCCGTTGCACTTGACGACTTTGTTGACGGGGCAGCCGAAGTTGATGTCGACGATGTCGAAGCCGCGCTCCTCGCAGACTTTGGCGGCTTCGGCCATAACGTCGGGATCGGAGCCAAAGAGTTGGCAGGTGATGGGGCGCTCTTCGGGCTCGAAGAAGAGGTAGCGGAAATTGCGGTTTGGTTTCCTGGCTTTACGGGTACTGACGACGCCGTGGGAGCTGGTGAATTCGGTCATCAGGAGGCCGCAGCCACCCTGGTTGCGAATGAGGCGGCGGAAGACGGTGTCGGTGACGCCGGCCATGGGAGCGAGCACGGTGGCGGGACGGATGGGGATGGGTCCGACCTGGAAGGCGGCTGGGAAATCGGGAGTAGAGCGGACTGGCATGCGGGAAGTTGACGGGGAAGTGTTTTCGGGTCAATTTATTTTAGCGTCTCGACACGAGTGTCCAATGTCCTTGACTTCAAGGATTTTTAGGTAGTTGCAAATTTACGGTCGCTGACGCTTCCTGCTCTGTTCGAAGCATCCGGTTGTCACGCCGAGTGACCCCGGGGGGCGCAACCTTTTCGGAGGGGGTTACGTTTGAAGTAGTAGAGAAAACCTATGGCTCGTTCTAGCTTGATCAAAATCATTGGGGCATTCGTGGCGGGCCTGGTGGTGGCGTTGGCCAGCGCTTTGCTTTATGTGCGGGCGCATGAGAAGGCGGCTCCGGCGGAGGTGGTGGCACAGGTGGAGCAGGCACCGGCGGCGGCGCAGCCGGAGGAGAAGGCGACCGAGCCCGAGCCGGAGCCCGCAGACACCGGTAGCGCGGATACGACTCCCGACACAAGTACAACGGAGCCGCCGCCGGTGAGACGGGTGAAAAAGACGGTGGTGAAGCCGCGGCCGAAGATCGAGCCGCGAGAGCCGGTGCAAGTGGTGGAAAACACTATGCCTGCGCCATCAGTGGCGACGCCCTCTGCCGCGCCGCAAGTGCAGCAGACGACGCCGATGGTAACGCCTGAAGCCGGGCCCACAGCGCCGGCTCCGCATGTGGTGGAACTGCCGGCGGGCATGACGGTGGCGATCCGGTTGGGGGAGAAGCTTTCGACGGACCAGAACTACACGGGCGATGCGTTTAGGGGAACGCTCGACCAACAGATTATCCGGAATGGATTCATCATCGCGGAACGGGGATCGAAGGTTTTGGGCCGGATCGCGGAAGCGGATAAAGCGGGGCGGGTGAAAGGGGTCTCGCAACTGAGTTTGGTCTTGACGGAGATCAACACGACGGACGGGCAGCGGGTGGACGTGCAGACGAATACGGTAGAGAAACAGGGGCAGAAGAGCACGGGCGCGGACACGGCGAAGATTGCGGGAGGGGCGGCGCTGGGCGCGATTATCGGAGCGCTGGGCGGCGGGGGCAAAGGCGCGGCGATCGGGGCAGGAGCAGGCGGCGCCGCGGGCACGGGAGTGGTTTTGGCCACGCGCGGGAAGGCGGCGGTTTTGCCGATCGAATCGCGATTGACTTTTGAGCTGGCTAGTTCGGTGACGATTACGGAGAAGTTGCGGAAATAGGGGGTTGGTGGGTTCGGTGTTAAGGCAGGAGGAAATGGCCGCGGATGAACACAGATAAACACCGATAGCAGATTTTGGGTATTTATTTTCGGGGTTTGTTTGCAGTGAGATAGGGCGGATGGGGGTGGCTGTTTCGCACGGGTGGTTGGGCATACTGGGGCGAAATGGCAGAGCGCGGCGGCCCGAAGACTCCTCAGGGGAAGGAGAACTCGAGCCGGAATTCGACGACGCATGGCTTGCGGGCGACACGTGTGTGGATTCTGGCCGGCGAATCGCAGGACGACTACGACGCGACACGCGAAGGTTGGCTGGCGACGTATGAGCCGGAGAATTTTCACGAGAGGTCGCTGGTCGAGCAATTGATTCTGAACCATTGGATGATGCAACGAGCGAACCGGCGTTTGCTCGAAGCGGAAGCGGCTTTGGTGGGCAGTGAAGAAACTCGTTATGCGGACGGTTGGACGCCGGCGCAGGAGCACACGCTCGATCTGGTGCAGCGCTACAAGACGACACACGAGCGGGCGTTTTATCGCTCGCTGAATGCGGTGGAAAGTTTACGGAAGGACATCTTGCGCAACGAACTACTCAAGAACAAGCTGATCGAAACGAAGGACAAGCGGATCAAGGACTTGGAAGCGGATCTGGCAAAGCGTCCGCCGGCGCCGGAAGTTACGCCGGAAGCGAAGGAGAAGGCCGTCGCGCCTGCTTTGACGCGGGCGCAGCAGGTGTTTGGCGGGCAGAAGTCGAAGAAAAAACAGAAGAAGATCGTGATTTTGGATCAGTGGGTGGAGATCGAGGTGCTGCCGAACGGGAAGACGTTTACCGCGCTGAGTCCTTCGAACGAGATTTTGATTCAGGACGGGCAGAAGAAGTGGCCGCCGCCGGAGATGGTGTATCGGCGCATGCATTTTGTGAACGGCGTGCCGCCGGAGTGAGGGTGTAAAAAAGGATTGTGTAAACGCGGTTCTCGAAGAGAGGAAGATAGGAGAACCGAATGGCCATCAAGAAAGAACTGATCGACGAGCTTATTGCAAGCAGCGAGGGAAGCCTGATCGGACCGAACGGTCTGGTAAAAGAGCTCACGAAAGCGCTGGTGGAGCGCATGCTGAGCGGAGAGCTGAATCATCACCTGGGCTACGAGAAGCATGAGATAGCCGGGTACAACAGCGGCAACTCGCGCAACGGCAAGAGCACGAAGACGTTGAAGGGCGAGGCCGGCGAGATGGAGATCGCGGTGCCGCGCGATCGCAACGGCAGTTTCGAGCCGCAGTTGATCGAGAAGCACCAGACGCGCTTTGCCGGTTTCGATGAGAAGATCCTGTCGATGTACGCGCTAGGCATGACGACGCGCGACATTCAGGGCCACCTGCAGGATTTGTACGGCGTCGAGGTGAGCGCCGCGTTGATCTCGGAGGTCACCGACAGCGTACTGGAAGAAGTAAAAGCGTGGCAAGACCGGCCGCTGGAAGCGCTCTACCCGATTGTGTATCTGGACGCGCTGATGGTCAAGATGCAGTCTTGTCCAATGCAGGATGAGCCTGAAGGAGCGGTTTGTTTCTAACGCAGAATGAGCCTGAAGGGGGGGGGCGAGTTCCGGATGCTGAGGATTGAAGGTCAGCATGAGGAATGGGGAGCGATTGAGCCTGGAGCAGATCCGGGCCTTTCTGGAGGCAACGAATGAAGTGCAGTTTGAGGCGGCGAATCGGGCGGAGGTCTACGCCTGGATCAGCCGGACGTTGTGCGAGCAGGAGTACTGGAAGCAGAGCAAGGAAAGCAAAGGGCTGCTGCGGCAATACCTGCGGAAGATGACAGGACTAAGCCGATCCCAGGCGACGCGGCTCATCGCGGGATACGTCAGGGAAGGCACGGTAAAGGAACGCCGTTATCGGCGCAATTGCTTCGCGCAGCGCTACACGGCGGCTGACATTAGGTTGTTGGCCGAAGTGGATGAAGCGCACGAAACGCTGAGTGGGCCGGCCACGCGGCAGATCCTGCAGCGCGAGTTTGAGCGGTATGGCAACCGGCGTTGCGAGCGTCTGGCGGGAATCTCCGTGGCGCATATTTACAATCTGCGCAAAAGCGGGGCTTATCGCGAGAAACGGGTGCGTTACCAAAAGACACGGCCGATGCCAGTGGCCATTGGAGAGCGGCGGCGGCCCGATCCGCAGGGTCGGCCCGGCTACCTGCGTGTGGACACCGTGCATCAAGGCGATTGCGACGGGATCAAAGGCGTGTATCACATCAACGCGGTGGACGAAGTGACGCAATGGCAAGTAGTGGGAGCTACGCCGCAGATTGGAGAAAAATGGCTATTGCCGGTATTGGAAGCGATGTTGGCGCAGTTCCCGTTCCGGATCCGGGGTTTCCATTCCGATAACGGCAGCGAGTTCATTAATCGCACTGTCGCCCAGCTGCTGAACAAGTTGTTGGCGGAACAGACCAAATCGCGCCCGCGGCATTCCAATGACAACGGCCTAGTGGAGGCCAAGAATGGCGCAGTGATCCGTAAGCACATCGGATACGGCTATATCGATTCCAGCAACGCCGACGCGCTCATGCTCTTCTACCGTGACCATTTCAATCCCTCTCTGAACTTCCATCGGCCTTGTGGTGTGCCGGAAACGACGATCGACCGGAAGGGCAAACAACGCCGGGTTTATCGCCGCTACGCAACGCCCTGGGAACTGTTACAGGAGGCGCCGGAGTTCACGCAGTGTCTGAAGGCTGGAATCACTACCGAAAGCTTGCAGCGTTCCGCCGATAGCTGCAGTGATACCGAAGCAGCATGCCTCATGCAAGCAGCCAAGCGCAAGCTCTTCGCCGGACTGCGGCACAAGCGGAGCGCATGAAGACGGCGGGAGGAAATGACAACCTATGGACGCCGAGGAAAATCAACCACCAGGTTTTCCTGGCATAGAAAGCTACACCCAAAAAACAAGGAGGCCCGAAGCGCGGAGCTCCGCTCCCCCTTCAGGCTCATTCTTCAATTAGAAAATGCTGATGCGGCAGGACGGCAAGGTAGAGAACCGCGCGGTGTACACCGCGATCGGCATCAACCTGGAAGGCCAGAAGTCGGTGCTGGGCTTGTGGGCCAACGGAAACGAAGGGGCCAAGTACTGGCTATCGGTGCTGCAGAACCTGAAGAATCGCGGCATGAAGGACGCCTTCGTGATCTGCACCGATGGACTCAAAGGCTTCCCGGAGGCCATCGAGGCGGCGTTTCCGAGCACGCTGGTACAGACCTGCATTGTGCACTTGATCCGCGCCAGTCTCAACTTCGTGAATTGGAAAGAGCGTAAGAGTGTGGCGGCGGATTTGAAGTCGATTTACCGGGCGGCCAGCGCCGAGCAGGCCGAAAGCGCGTTAGCCGAGTTCCGGCGCAAATATCCGAAGCACCAGGTGGTGGCCGACGTATGGGAGCGCAGCTGGCAGCGGGTGATTCCGTTCTTCGACTTCCCCGAAGAGATCCGTAAGATCATTTATACAACCAATGCGGTGGAATCGTTGCACATGACGCTGCGCAAAGTGACCAAAAATCGCGGCTCGTTTCCCACGCAGGAAGCAGCTATCAAACTGCTGTACCTGGCGCTGCAAAACGTATCCAGGAAATGGCAGACGGTGCAAGGTTGGCGCGAGGCACTGCGGCAGTTTGCGATCCGCTGGCCGGAGCGGATCGAGCAGGCGCGGGCCGCGTAAAAGAACCACTTTCCGGCAAGACCAGGAGCGCGCTTACGGTATGAAAGGAGTGAACGAAAACTAGCCTGCGGCAGCAAGGAATTGGCACCCCCTTTCCCGTTTCCCCAATGGGGAAAAGCCGGGCGGGCGGGTTCCCCCCCACCCCCCCACAAGAGGGCTGCCGCCCCCTTGTGCATCCCCCGCCAGCTTCGAACATCAATCAAAACGCATTGGCGGCAACCAAAGAGTGAAAGTCAAACTTTAACTTAGCCAAAATAACGAGACAACGTTTACACAAAACACTTAACACTACCGCCGGAGTATTACTGGACGACGAGCCTCGAAGGAATCGAAGCCGGCCAAACGCCATCCGGTAATTCCCATCGTCTTCAATGTATGGGCCATCCCCAAAAGCGTGGAACCGCGATAGACGCCGCACTCCGTAATAAGCCCTGTTCCCCGGGGAGCCATCTCGCGCACGACGCGAGCGAGCGTGTAGAAGTCCGTTCGATAGGAAGGGTCCGCAATCCCCAGGCATTTCAGCAGCGGCGCGGGGCAGCCCCTCGCGGGCCTGGAGCGATATTAGCCGGCCAGCGCCGGGTACGACAAGCGCAGCATTGGCCTGCCGAAATCTCGAAGAACGCTCATCCGGGCAACCTAAGCGCGAGCGCCGGGCTGGTTTTATAAATGGTTTTATGCCTGATCTTAAGCGCGGATCTGAAATGCATATCTCCATCAGGATAATCTACGCGCTGGCGCCGAGAGTTTGCTACTAACTGCACCGCTGAATGTTTTACCGCCGGTTTACAATCTTTCGCCCCGTTACAACGAAAGCTTTACATCGGCCTGTTCCACTGGAATCACCACTCTTATGGAACAGTCGCAAAAGCAAAACGCACGCCAACATGGTCCGGCTTTGACCCGGCGCGGCCTCCTGGTGAGTGGTATCGCTGGAACGGCCGGCCTTCTTCTGCCGGGTGCCCGAGCGGTTTCGTCCACAAGCGCTGTCTGCGCTTTGGATCGCGAGCTCACGCAAGGCCCCTATTATCTCGATCGCTCCATTCTGCGCAGGAACGTAACGGAAGGAAAACCCGGCCTGCCGCTTCAACCGCGGCTCGCGGTTATTGACGCGCGAACCTGCACTCCACTTCAAAATGCGGCCGTCGAGATCTGGCACTGCGATGCAGCCGGAATCTATTCCCGCATTATGCCGCCAGGAATGGCGGCATTGCAGACTGACAGGATTCTGCCCAAGCGTTGCGAAATGCTTGAAACAGAGCAGGAAGCGTCAGCGACCGTAAATTTGCAACCATCCAAAAACCCTTAAGTCAATGGCATTGCAGACTCACAGTCCTCTCCACCAATGACGACTCCACAAAATTAAGCGAGATCGGGCGTTTGCGCCTGCGTTTTTTAGCCGGCTGGTTCCGGCTTCGCAAATCGATAGAATGGGCGCGATGCTTGCCGCCCGCCGTGAAGCTTCTTACACCGGCCTGAAATTCCTCTCGCTCCTCTTGCTTCTGGCGCTTTCTCTTCTTGGCCAACAGGAACCGCGGCCGCGTATCTCTGGAGTCGCGCACATCTCCTTGCTCGCTCACGATTACGACGCTTCTCGCCGTTTCTACAGCCAATTTCTCGGCTTCGAAGAACCCTATTCCTTAAAGAAACCGGATGGCTCGCCCTCCATGACATTCTTTAAGATCAATGACCGCCAATATATCGAGTTGGCTCCCGAGAAGACCGCTGGCTCGGATAGGCTCAGCCATTTTGCGCTCGAAACAAATGACGCGGAGGCCATGCGCGTCTATCTCGCGTCTAAAGGCATCAAAGTGCCCGCTCGCGTACCCACCGGCCGAATCGGAAATCTGAATTTCATGATTCAAGATCCCGAAGGCCACAATGTCGAAATCGTCGAATACGGAAAAAACAGTTGGACGGTTCACAACTTCGGTAAGTTCATGCCCGCAACGCGCATCTCCACGCACTTGATGCACGTCGGGATTGTTGTCACCAGGCTCGATGAAGAGATGCATTTCTATCAGGACGTGTTGGGCTTTAAAGAGACTTGGCGCGGAAGCAAGAATGGGTCCGCGCTTTCCTGGATCAATCTACGTGTCCCCGAGGGAACCGACTACCTCGAGTTCATGCTCTACAAAGAGCCGCCGCCCGAAAACAAGCGCGGCTCCGCTCACCACCTGTGCCTCGAAACGCCAAGCGTCGCGGCAAGTCTGGCCGATTTGAACGCCCGGCCTTACCGTCGGCAATATAATCGCCCGCTCGAGATACACGTCGGAGTGAATCGCAAACGGCAGTTGAACATCTTTGACCCTGATGGCACACGAATCGAGTTGATGGAGCCGCGAACGGTAGATGGCAAGGCTGCGCTGTCGTCGACCGCGTCCTGGTGACAAAGCGTGATTGTGACGTGAATTTCCTGAGACGCTTACAGGCTTGGTCCGTCCGCAACCCGACGCCGGTCTTTCTAATCCTCAGCGCCTGTTCTGTAGTGCTGCTCTATAAGAACGTCCTTGGAGCGGCATTCGTCTACGATGACCATGACCATATTCAACTAAACTCCGCCCTTCTCTCCTGGCATTCGCTTTACGCGCGCTACTTCTCGGCCACGGTCCCTTTCAGCGGGGAATTCCGCAGCGGCGCCCCCGGCGCGCATTATCGCCCTCTCTTCTGGCTAAGCCTGGCGCTCGATCGCCAATGGTTTGGCTTGAACCCGCTGCCCTTTCATCTCACCAATTTGCTTCTGCACTGGCTCAATGGGCTGCTCGGCTTCGTGCTTTTGCGGAGACTGGGCTTTAACGCCTTGCGCGCGATGGCGCTACCGCTGATCTGGCTCGCTCTGCCCATTAATTGCGAAGCCGTCGCCTGGGTCTCCGGCCGCCCCATCTGTCTTTGCACCGCTTTCATCCTTTTGAGTCTCTGGTTCGCGGATCGTTATCTTTCGTCCCAACGAATGGTCTTCTTATGGTGTTACACCGCTGCCGCCGCATTCGCTGTGCTCTCTTATGAAGGAGGGCTGCTTGTTATACCGCTAGTAAGTCTTTGGGCGTACGCCACCAACAGAGTAACTCAACGCTCGTTCTTGTTACTCATTCTTATCACGTGCGGAACGGACTTGATCTACTTCGTCGTAAGAGCGAACTTAGCAGGCTCTCTTCCTTCGCCGAGCGCATCCTTCTTTTCCTTCGGGCTATCGATACTCAAATACATTCAGTGGATGGTCTTGCCGATCCATATGAGCGTGGAGCGATCGACCGATACCCCGCTAAATGTAATCTCGTTCGCCTCCGTGATCGCCCTATGCGCCGTCGCGCTGTTAGTCGTTGTCACTTTTCGATCGCGTCGTAAAGTTCCGGAGTTCTCCGCTGGCGTGGCGTGGATGCTGATTGCGCTTCTTCCATTTTCCGGCCTCGTCTTCCTGTATCAGGGCATGGCCGAGCGTTATACATATTTAGCTTCGCTTGGTTTCGTCTTCGCGATCGCCGGTCTCGTTTGGAATCTGCCAAACCGCCCGCGGCAATGGCTGCTTTGCGTTGTCCTCGCGTGGGTTCTCTGGGGAGCATGGCGTCTCGACACGCGAGTGCGCGACTGGCGCAATGACACTTCTCTCTATCTCTCCTCCCTCAAGACAGACCCTGACAGCGCCATTCTGCTCTATAACATCGGCTTAACCAGGGAAGACTCCGGTCATCTCGAACAGGCCTTTGTTCTCATCGAGCGAGCTCTTGAATTGAAACCGCGTTACAGCCTGGCAAGAAACGGTCTGGGAACTATCTACCTGCGGCGCGGCTTACTGAAAAAAGCCCAGGCTCAATTCGAGCAGGCCATCGCCCTAAATCCCGATGACGCGAGCGCCATTGCCAATCTCGGAGTCGTCTACTTACAGTTAGGCTTGTTCGACCAGGCGCGCAATAAGCTCGAATCCGCCGTCGCCCTCAAAAGCGACGACACAAACACTCTCGTGAACCTCGGCATCGCCGATTTCAGACTGGGCGATCTTACCGCCGCCGAACACCGCTTTAAACAGGCAATCGCTTTCTCCCCGCGTGAAATATCGGCCTACTGCAACCTGAGCAGTGTCCTGTTTAAAGAAGGGAACTGGGTGGGAGCCGTCGACCAGTTGACGACTGCCATGCGCCTCGAGCCATCCAATCCTGCTCCTTACTACTTCTTGGGTGCGATTAACCAGCAGATGGGAGCCCGCGACGCCGCAATCTTGATGTACAAGAAGGCGCTCCAGGTAAGTCCCGGCTACCCGGCGGCCTTGTCGAGCTTAAAACAACTCGACGCTACGGCGCGATGAACTTGACTGTAACGAATACCTCGTGTTGCTGCGGCGTCGCCCCGGCCGCTGTGCGGTCGCCCAAGTCCTAGTTCTTCACTAAATCTAAGGCCGATTCATTCAAGCCGCTGTTGGCAGTCTCTAAAACTTCGGCGTCTGTAATCCGTCCCTGCGGGCTAAGCATCGCATGCACAATCACCGGCTGGATGGTCGAGGCGGCCGTCACCGCGCCCTGCGGCACAAACCTCGATAGCCGCCACGGCGGGCTTAAGAGAGCGCCTGACCCGATCACGTTCATCCCCGAAGCTGGCGTGAACATCTGTGCTTCGGGCGGCCGCGCTGGCGTCAAACTCTGCAGATGGGCTTCCACCACCGTGTTGCCCGCCTCCGAAACGGTGATTTTTCTGGGCACCGTTCGATCTTCGAAACGCAGAGTCTTCGTGTAGTCGTAGAGCACGTAGATCCCGGGCACGGCCGAGTAGGAGACCAGCAAACCGGGGTTTGGATCGACACAATACTCGACTTCGTCCCATTGGCGCCCGCCCGTCAGAACGCTCTTCCCCTCCGACAGCAGCACGCACGTGAGCGCCTTTCCATCCGAAGTGGCGGCCGCTGTACGCAAGTTCGAATTATGCAGGTATTGCGGATTCAAGTAAGTGAAGAAGATGGCAGCTCTGACTTGAGCGAGCCGCAGCGGAATCGTTCCCGCCGGCTGAGTGCTGTATTGCACTTGGTCGCGGTGTAGGTTAACCACCGAGTAGCTGCTGCTCTGTGCGCTCCACCGCTAGAGGTTTCGTCCTGGCGAGGTGTCCTCGAGCTGCCAAGTGCCGTCGTACGGCGCATCGCCCGCCGAAGTGAACGTTGTCTTCAGATCGTAGGCATAAGCCCGCACGTTCGAGAGATATCGGGCGCGCGCCAATAACTGGAGAGCCTGCGCCCGAGCTTCAGGCGTATCCACCGCCTGCACTTCTCCGGCCACAGGTTCGAACGGATCGTCGGGTAAAGGCGCTTCGGCCACTGCGCTCAGCTTCACAGGCGTTGTCCCTGAAACAGCAGAATTCGGCGTCTGGTCGAGAACTATTCCGGCAAAAAACGCGCCCAGCAACCACCTGAGAGACATTCGTTAAGCCTCATCTTAGAAGTTACCTCAAAAGCACGCTCTTTGCTCGTCAACCTACAAACACCTCGATTGCCAGAATATGGTCAATCACGTAGCTGCCGTTGTCAGGATTATGCTTTTCCGGCTGCACCCTTCCCCTTGCATCCGTCGCGCGCGCCAGCACAGTACAGCGCCCCGCTCGCTTCGGTGTCTGCCACACGTACCGCCACCGTCTCCAGGTAAAACAACGCGCTGGGTCCACAAAATCAGCTTCCCCCCAGCGCTCGCCCCCATCCGTGCTGACTTCTACCTTTTTCACAGCATCGTCCGACCATGCCGCGCCATAGATTTCATACGTTTGACCGGCCTGAATCGTCTCGTACATCGCCGGCCGCGCAATCGCCGCCTTCAAACTGAGCCTCGCTAAAGGCCGCCTGACAGCCTCGCCATCCAACACATCCCAATAAGCGTAGTCGGACGTTTGCCAGTAACCCTTGAACTGCTCGCGAATGACATGAATGCGCGTCAACCACTTCACCGACGCCATCCCGTAATGTCCCGGCACGATAGCCCGCGCCGGATACCCATGATCCGGAGGTAAATCCCGGCCATTCATCTGGTAAGCAACTATCGTTTCAGCCGCGAGCGCCTTCTCGATGGAAATGCTACGCGCATAGATGATCTCCCCGTGCGGTTTAGGAGTCTCCTTGGGCGTTCCGCAATCCGCCCCTTCGAGCACCACCTCACTGGCTTCCTCCGAGTAACCCGCGCGCTGCAGCAACTCCCCCAGCGACACCCCGGTCCATTCCGCGGTCCCCACTGCGCCCAGTCCCCACTGCGCTCCCTCCACTTGCGGAACAAGAAACACCCGCGCATTCCCCGCGCATTCGAGCGTCGCCAGCTGCGTTTTGGCCGGTAGCCCGCGTAGGTCCGCCAACGTCAGCGCAAGCGGGTTCTTCACCGCGCCGTCCACCTGCAGCCGATACTCATTCTCTTCCAGCTTTGGAACCGGAAAATGATTCCTGATATAAAACGATTCCACCGGAGTCAGGAGGTCGTCAAGCTGTTCGAACGGACACTCCAGATTCAGCGGCTGTCGCTGCCGCAAGATCAACCGTGCCCGCCCGCGCTCCGGCGGAATCGTCGAAGATTCTTTAGATTTACTCAAACTTCAGGATGCCACTTCCGGGTAGCAGCTTCCCATCGAAACATGCCAAAAAAATGGCGGGATCTCGCGATCCCGCCAGGCATTTTTCAGGTTATGGAAAAAATTCTATTTCTTGGCCGGCTTGGCGGACACGCTCTTCATCGGAGCTAAGCTTCCTCCGCCGGCAGCCATCGCCGCTGGCAACATCGTGTCCTCTCCAATCATTCCGAACATCGTGCTCATAGACAGGTTTTCCTCTTCCGTCGTGAACAGCAGGCAGCTGCGTTCCGCGTCGAAGTCGACCTTGATCCAATCGCCGGTGCTCACCTGGCTGGTGGCAATTAGATTCGATAACGGATGCACCAGCAGGCGTTCGATCGCACGCTTCAGATGCCGCGCCCCATACTTCATGTCCGTTCCCTGCGTCAGCAAGAACTCCTTGCCCGGGTCCGACACCGTCAGTACAAACGACTTTTCCGAAGGCGATGAGAAAATCCGCTGCTGCACCTGTCCCAATTCGAGATCCAAAATGCGACGCAGTTCCGATTCGCCCAGCGGTTTGAAGACCACGCACTTATCTATTCGGTTCATGAACTCCGGCGTAAACTTGCGGCGCGCCGCTTCCACTCCGCTCCGCGAAATTTTCTCGTTCAGCTTCTCGTCGTTCGGAGCCGGCTCTTCTACCCCAAAACAGCGGTTGAAGCCCAGTTTCGGAGCGACCAGGTTGCTCATCTCCGCCGCTCCTAGATTGCTGGTCATGAAAATCATGGCCTTTGAGAAGTCCACCTTGCGGTTGTCTCCCAAGGTCAGCGTCCCTTTGTCCAGGATGCCCAGCAGCAGGTTCCACAGAGCGTCGCTCGCCTTTTCGATCTCGTCGAAAAGCACAAAGCTCAGCTTCATCGTCTCCGTGTGATGCTGGTTGATCACTTCCTGGCTCAGCAGCGGGTGCGTTTCCCGATGCCCCAGATATCCCGGAGGCGAGCCGATCAGTTTCGCAATCTCGTGGCTGTGTTGAAATTCCGCGCAATCGATCTTGATCACCGCCCGCGGATTATTCACCAGTGCCTCCGCTGTGGCTTCCACTGTCCGAGTTTTGCCCGAACCGGTCGGCCCCAGAAACAGGAAATTACCCACTGGCCGCCCCGGAGCTGAGAGTCCCGTGAGGTGCATCTGATAGATGTTGACGATCTGCTCGATCGCCTCCTCCTGCCCCACCACCAGCTTCAGCAGAGTTCGCTCCAGTGACTCCGCGTTCTTCCCCGTCCTCGTCGGGTCCAGTACCTTCCGTAAGTGGCTCATATGGTTCAATCCCTCCTTGCGCTCACTTTTTGAGTGCTTGCCAACTCCCATGCCAGCATCAGTCTCCCGTTCATCTGTTGGACTGCAACCAACCGTAAGCAAGCCGTGTGCCAAATTACCACCTCGGTGCTTCCTACTAAACAAATCGTCACAACTCCTGAGCGGCGCTAGAGGCCCGCGCGCCTTTTCCCCCTCAGGCTTTTCTGGTTAGTACTTTTGTGGTCGCGAAGGTCTCACCTCAATTCGGCTAATTAATGTCCTTTCCGGCATCCTCAAAATATCTAGTACGAGTTCCGCGATATCTTCGGGTGCGATCTTCCAATCCGATTTCCCGGATTCTTCACCGCTAAAGTGTGTCGCCACGCTGCCCGGCATGATGTAACTCACCCGCACGTTGTCGTTCCGATGGTCCAGCATCATCGCCTCGCTGAAGCCGTTCAGCCCGAATTTCGAGGCGTTATAGGCCGCTCCCCCCGCAAATGGATTTCGCCCCGCCAGGCTGCTGATGTTGATAATCGAGCCGCCACGCTGCCGTTCGAAAAGCTGCAGCGCCTCCCGGCTGCAATAGAAAGCCCCCGAAAGATTCGTGCCGATCAGGTGATCCCACTCTTCTACCGTCAATTCCGCCGTCGCCCGAAACAATCCGAAGCCCGCATTATTGATCAAAATATCCAGACCGCCCATCTCCTTCTCAACAAAAGCGAAAAGCTCCGCCACTTGCCCGGCGTCGCTGACATCCGCCGCATGGGCCGCCACTTTCCGCCCGCTCGCCCCCTGTTTCAGGTTCGCTATAGCCTGCTCCAGCTTCTGAGCGTTACGCCCGCAGATCGCGACATCCGCCCCTTCCGTCAGAAAGGCCCGCGCGATCGCCAAACCGATACCTTCCGACGCCCCCGTTACCAGCGCTCGCTTGTCTTTTAGTAAGCTACTCATGAAATTTCGTTTATCTCCTCTCCCCTTATTGCATACCGGGCGGCCTATTGCAGCCACCAGATACGCCGCTAACCGGCTTTTTCCCGCCGCGCCCGCGGACTGCCCGCTGCCCCTTTTTCGCAAACCCTCCACCCGGCGGTGCTATCCTCACGGGCGAGGCTGTGTGCGTATCAGTCGCGCGAAGTTCCTGCGCCGTCTAGCATTCGGGTGTGTGCTGCTTTCGGCGCTCTATGCCGCTGATCGTACCCTTCCCAAGTCCTTCCGCGAATACCCCGGCGACGAGTATCACGACGGCCAGATACCCCTCCCCATCGATTTCGATGAAAAAACCGAAATGGTCTTCGCCCGCCTGATGTATCCCTCCATCCCCGATGCCCGCTTCCGCCATGCCGGTTGGGATTGGACCCGCGGCCATTCCAGTTGGACTAACGACTATCCCCGCGCCGACCGCCACTTCCTCGAAGCTGTGAGGCGACTGACCCGCCTACATATCCGCTCCGTTGAGCAGCCCGTCAACATCGACGATCCCACCGATATGTTCAATTACCCCTGGCTCTACGCCGTCTTCGTCGGCGAATGGGATCTCACCGACCGCGAGGCCGCCACCATCCGCCAGTACCTCCTGCGCGGCGGCTTCCTCATGTGCGACGATTTCTGGGGCAGCCGCGATTGGACCGTCTTCCAAAAAAGCATGAGCAAGATCTTCCCCGATCGCCCCGTGGTCGAAATTCCCAGCACCGACGCCATCTTCCACACCGTCTACGACCTCGACAATCGCTACCAGGTGCCCGGCGAATGGGGCGTCCGCACTGGCGTCCCATTTCGTAACGATGGCTATGTCGCCCGCTGGAGAGGCGTCTACGACGATCAGGGCCGCGTCATGGTGGCCATCAGCTTTAACTCCGACCTCGGCGATTCCTGGGAGTGGGCCGACGATCCCGAGTACCCCGAACAATACTCCGCCCTCGGCATGCGCATTGGCGTCAATTACATCATCTATTCCATGACACACTAAGGAGACATCGTGACCATCGTTCGCACCTTGATCTTTGCCGGCTTGTTCCTGGGAAGCTCGCTTCTTATGAGCGCCTTCGATCAATTACCGCCCGACCAGCTCGCGCTCCTGCAGGATTCCGGCGGCTGGGAATACATCAGCATGAACGATAACCAAGACGGATTTCCCACCCAACACACCTGCTTCGACGGCACGCCCCATCCCGATGCTTGTAGCGGAACTCTGACCTTGACCGCCGGCAAAACGTTTGTCCAGCAGGTCTCCGTGCATCATCAGAGCGTCTCGCGCAACGGTACCTATCAGCTCGATGGAAACCAATTGGCCTTCTTCGACGAATTCGGCACGCGCGATGGTCCCTACAAGGTCACGGTCGATCCCTTGACCAAACTCATGATCATGGAAATGCCCCAGGTAAAGGTCAAATTACAGCTTTACAAGGAGTACCGAAAACAGTTGGAAGCCAGGAAAAAGAAACAGACACAGTCCCACCCATAAAGGAGCGCATCCGCCTCACTCTTCATAACTGACGAAAGCAAACTTCTTCGAATCCGGCGACCACGAATTCACATTGATCGTCCCTTGACCGCCAAAGAACTTAGTCACTACGCGCATCCGCTCGTGAGTGATCTTTTCTCCCGGCAGTCGAATCATCCGTAACTGCACCTCCGAGTGACCGTTATGCGTCGCTGTTCCCTTAGGGAAGCTGAGAAAGAGAAGCCACTTTCCGTCCGGCGAGCAGTGTGGAAACCAATCCTCCAGCGCGTCGTTCGTTACCTGTTGCGCCAGCTTATCATCCGTCCCGGCGCCCTCCGCTGGCATGCGCCAGACATCCCAGCTTCCCGAGCGATCCGAATTGAAATAGATCCATTTGCCGTCGGGTGAATAGTCCGGCCCATCGTCATAGGCCGGCTTCGATGTGAGCCGCTCTTGCGCTCCCCCGTCCTCCGGCACGCGAAAGAGATTGAAATGGCCGTTCCGTTGCGCCACGAAAGCTAGCCAATGCCCATCCGGCGAAAACGCATGAAAGTAACTCGGAGTCTCCGGCACAATCAGCTTCGGATCGCCTCCTTCCGCCGGAACCGTGTAAATCTGCGAACCTTTCGCGCGCCCGCTCGAAGAAAACGCGATTAACTTGCCATCCGGCGAGATCCCCTTATCGTTGTTGCACTTCTCCAGCCCGTTCACATTCACCTGTTCGAGCTGGCCCGAACCGATTCCACCGGCCGGAAGCTTCCAAAGCTTGCCTTTCGAATTGATTAGCAGATACTTTCCGTCGGGTGACCAGTTCGGCGCTTCGATCATCCCTTCTGCGTCATCGATCACCGAAATATGTTTTGTCGATAGATCGTAAACCGATACCTTGCTGCGTTTGATCGGCGGCTCTCGTTGTGCCGCCATTGGCCAAGCCGCTAATAACATTGCTGCCGCCATTCCAGTTACCGTCATTTGCATTCCAGGCATTGTGACAATATTGTAGGCCGTGGAGTTCCTCAATTCATGAAAGCATCTACGCCACTCGTCGTCTTCCTTTCGGCCGCCCTGTTCACTACCATGTCAAATAACCCAGATCTATTCGCCGCTCAGCCTCCCGAACTTGCCGCCAACTATTTCGTTTACATCGGCACCTATGGAAAAGGCGTTCACGGTTTCCGAGCCGCATCCGCTAGCGCTTCCCTCGAACCAATCGGCTTGGTTGGCGATGTCACGAATCCCTCCTGGGTAGGAGCCGGCCCCGATTTCGAACATCTTTATGCCGTCAGCGAACTCCTCGGCAAGGAGGAAGGCGGAGTCGCCAGCTTCTCTATCGATCGTAAGAGCGGCCAACTGCGTTCCCTGAACCAACTGAAGTCCGGCGGCGTCGCCCCTTGCTATCTCTCCGTCGATGCCACTCGAAAAATGCTCATCGTCGCGAACTACGTCACAGGCGGCGTATCCAGTTTCCCCATCGAGCAGAATGGCAGCCTCGGCGCGATGGCCTCTTTGATGTCCGCCCATGGCTCGAGCGTCAATAAGAAACGCCAGGAAGGACCGCACGCTCACGAAGCCGTCATCTCCGCCGACAACAAGCGCGTCTACGTGCCCGATCTCGGCCTCGACCAGATCCGCATCTACCAAATCGATCCTGCCACCGCGAAGTTGACTCCCAACGATCCGCCCGTCGTCAAAGGCGAGCCCGGCCTCGGTCCCCGCCACATCGTCTTCGATCGTTCGTCCAAGTACGCCTACCTCATCAACGAACTGCAGCCGTTTGTCTGCGTCTACGAAGTCGAAGCGGCAACCGGCAATCTGAAATTTGTAGAGCATGTTTCGACAGTCGCTCCCGGCGAAACCAAAGACAATTCCGGCGCCGAAATTCGCTTGGATCGCTCCGGCAACTTCCTCTACACTTCGAGCCGCGGCTACAACACCATCCAGGTATTTGCCGTCGACTCTTCCAGCGGCAAGCTAGAAAAGATTCAGGATGTCCCGACCGGAGGCGATGGCCCGCGCGGCTTCAATCTCGACCCCAGCGGACACTTCCTGCTGGTCGGCAATCAGCAGTCCAATAATTTGGTCGTCTTTCAGGTCGATCCCGCAACCGGCAAGCTCACGCCCACCGGCCAAAAATACGAAGTCCCATCGCCGGTCGACGTGTTATTTGTCCCCGCCACTTGAGCGCTCGGAATCAGCGCCGAACCGGGATGCGCAATCGTTCCGGAAATCGCCTTTACCTCGCCCGTGATTGTGCTTTTCGGAGCCATGAGCGTAGCGATTGGACTGACGATAGTCTGTCACCTCCTGTAACCGTCTTCTGGCCCACTAATCCGACCGGGATGGGTGCAGATGCAAATCAAAAGTCCTGCCTCTGGGTTATTCGTGCAGCCAACGCGAGCATGCCGAGTGCGATCACCATGATTGTGAGCAATCTCGCCCAGGGCAGGGGGTCGGTGAGCAGGAGATTGTGCTGGCTGTTCCAGTGCATTGTTCCAAATTCACCCATTGTCCACATCACGTTCAGCCGGTAAGGCCGGAGCGAGGGCCAATTCGAAATCAAAGCCTCCAGCATCAAGGCCACATAGCACGCCATTGGGGCCATATACTGACCACCCAGAACCACAGACAGTAAATAGGCTGCCGCAAAAATAATGGAGCCGCAGCCAAACCACAGAATGCTGAAATGCAGGGCTTCCGTGAGTGGATAGTACTGGTGGACCAGCAGCGACAGCGATGGTATAAGTAGTGCGGGCAAGAGGGACAACCCTGCCAGTTCCAGTGCGCCGACGACAATCTCGGTGGCAACCAGTCGCAGCCTGCTGACAGGAAGCGTAAGGGTAAACGTAGCGGTGCGATGTGCTCGTTCTCGGAGGAGACCGCCGAGGCCGAGAAACATCACCAGGATCGCGAACACACCTTTCGCTGTGCCCGCATATATGAGATGGTGGATCTGTTCGCTGTAATCGCTGCCGCGAAGACCTCGCAGGGGATAACTCAGATGAGATTGAATCTGATTGTGAAACAGAACCGCGAATAAGCAGAACCCAGCCATCGCCAATGCGCTTACTGCAAATCGCGTCCGGCTCTCTCGCCACGCTTTATACCAAAGCATCGTTGATCCCATGGTTTCTTCAGTAATCAAAAATCCTGGTGCGCGGCGATTTTGCCGGCTAGGGTGACCAGACTGAAGACAATCAGGATGATGGCCGCCAGCGTCGGCCAGGGAAGCGGTCCGCTTAGCGCGGACGTATTTGATTCGAAGTAGGGCATGCCCGCTCCGCTCATAATGTCGTGTATATCGAGCTGATAGTGATCCAGGAAGGGCAGATCGACAATCACTGAGTACAGCAGCAAGCTGAGAAAGGCAGCCACGGGCGCCGTGTACTCTCCAGCGAAAATACTCGATGCCACGAACCCTATTGCAAAAATGAATGCTCCGCCGGCGGTCCACAGCAAGGTGAATTGCAATGCCTGAGACCAGGGGTAGAATTGCCCCACGAGCGGAGAAAGCGCCGGGATGATAAGTGCTGGCAACAGAGAAAGTACCACTACTTCCAGGAGCCCGATGCCCGCGCGAGCCAAGACCAGATGTAGACGGCTCACGGGAAGAGCTAGTGTGAAGCCAGCGGTACCGTGGTCCCGTTCTCGCAACAGGCCGCCAATGCCCAGCAGGAGGGCAAGCAGAACAAATAACTCACGGAGGTAACCTTTGTAGACGATTCGCCAAATGTATTCCACATAGGTCAGCGGTCTGTCGGAGATCCCAGCGCCCTCACGATGGAATAACACGAAACCGATGCACAACGTCGCCATCGTAACAGCGCTTAACAGAAACCGAGCCCTGCTCTCCCGCCAGGCTTTGTACCAAAGCATCAGGCTTCCTCTTTTACGGTGTCCAAAAACACTTCGCGCAGGGCCGATTGGTGCGACGTCCATCGAAACCGGTTCCATACTACGAGCAAGCTCGACAATGGCATCCGCATTCCGGTTTGCTAGCAAGATAACTTGGCGACCGCTGGTTTGGATTTGCTGGATGCCTTGGATGCGAAACTTTTCTCGCGGTTGCTCCTGCGTAAAGCCCAGCGTAATGCGTCGGTAATCCTGCCGCATGTCGTCCAACGAGAGGTCCATGACGAGCTTCCCGTGATCGATGATGCAGACGTGCTCTGCGATTCGTTCTACCTCCGCAATTTGATGCGAAGAGAAGAAGACAGTGGTGCCGTCTGCGGCCGCCGCTATCAGTGCCTGGAGGAGCTCCTCAGTCGAAACGGGGTCGAGACCCTCGCTCGGTTCATCGAGAATCAAAAGTGCGGGGCGGCGAGAAAGCGCTAGCAGCAGCGCCAGTTTAGTGCGCATTCCCTTGGATAGCGCTTTCACTTTTCGATTCGGCGGTAACTCGTACTGCTTGAGTAATCGCCGTTCCACCTCGGGCTGCCAGTCGAAGTAAAACGACTTAGTAAAGTGGATTAGCTGCCCCACCGTCATGTAAGCATACAACTGCTTATCTTCTCCTACATAGGCGAGTTCTCTGCGTATTTCCCGGTTTGCCTTTGGATCGTTAATCGACCTGCCAAGTATGGTTCCGCTACCCGTCGTCGGGTGCGTCATCCCCAGCAACATTTTAATGGTCGTGCTCTTGCCCGCGCCGTTGCGGCCAAGGAAACCCGTAATTCGTTGGCCGCTCACCCGCAAATCCAGAGAGCGTACTGCCTCGAAAGTTCCGTAGCGCTTTGTCAGTTCTTGAGTTTCAATTACGCAGGTTGTGGACATCGCGACCTTTCTACCCGTTCTCCTCCAGAAGGGCAGGGTAGAACAACTCGGCGTCGAAGAGCCTTTGGATCTCCTCATCCGAAAGACCCTCCTGCCGCAGGCATTCCACCAGCGCCTGAACCCGACTCCTGGCGAGGCGAACCTTTTCTGCTCGGGATTTTGTGCCGCGCCGCGCCGAGACAAATGCTCCTGACCCATGCCGGAGTTCGAGTAGGCCCTCGTGCTCAAGTTCAGAATAGGCTTTGGCAACAGTGTTATGACTGACCACAAGCTCTTTCGCCAAAGTCCGAATTCCCGGCAGCTCATCTCCGTGCTGAAGGACACTTGTCTCAACGGCATGGCGGATCTGCTGCATCAATTGAACGTATAGGGGCTGCCCCGCTGCTGGATTGAGCTGAAAAATCAAGTACTGTGCCACTGACATGGTACAGTGCCAGGGACGGAGAAGTCAAGAGATTTCTTGCCTGTCGGCCTTTGTGAGGAAACGGATATTCGCCCAGCGTAGACTATGCCGCGCTGTCAAACGGCGAGGAACCCGCACCGGTCGGCCAGCTCGTTCACGCCCGTGCTGCGCTCGATCCCCGCCGGTCGCCCGCCCCCGCCGTGGAAGACCAAAACCACTGGTGTCGGTCGCGCCGCGCTGGGCGGAACGTGAACAAGGTAGTGCCGCTCTATCCCGTTAACCGTCACCGTATGTTCCCCCGGAAGTCATCTTCTGCGCTTTGGGTCGACGTCTTATTTGTTCCCCCCGCCTGAGCGCGTTCTGGCCGCTCCGCGGTGATCGCCTATACGGTTCGCGCACAATCGACATCGGGCGTGCACTCAGTGGTGCAAGCTGATGGATAGGGCAGCTCACCTTTGTACCGTCGGCAACGGCGTCTGTTCGTACCGCCTGTCCACCATCTTCGATCGGGCTTATGGCTGCCCGGAGTACAGCTAAAATACCTTACGGGAAATGACGCCCCACCAAACCACCGGCACCATTGCTAGTCTGATAGCCCGTTTTTCGGTGTGGAGATCGAGCGGCGGCGGACCAGCTTTTTTCTATTCTCTATCCTGAGCTCAGGCGCCTGGCCGCTCTTAAGATGAATGCCGAGCGAAGTCAACACTCCTGGCAGCCATCTGTGCTGGTGAATGAGCTGTACTTGCAATTGATCAAGGTGAAATCTCTGCCGCCCGCGGCCGCCGACCATCGCTCGGAGCGGGAACACTTCTGGCAGTTTGCAGGTCACGTGATGCGCCACCTGCTCATTGATCACTCCAGACTCTATCCAAACGGGCCGTGAAAATCGATATTGCGCAGTTCGATTTCGCCGAAGAGGAAGCCGGTACGGCCACTCTGCAGGAAATCGACGATCTCCTCGAAAGATTGGCCGCTATCCATCCCCGCCTGCGAAGCATTGTGGAAATGAAGGTCTTTGAGGGTTTGTCGGTAGAGGATATTGCGGAACGCCTGGAGGTTGCGCCGCGAACGGTCGCCCGGAATTGGGCCTTTTGCAAACAGTGGCTGAGGGAAAAGCTGAATTATGATACAAACTTGCAGTGAGATAGCAGTTCTTGCCCATCTGCACTCGCTCTAAGAGTTAATAGAACCATGTTTCGGTCTGCCTCGCACTCCTCCGCCTCAGGATCTCCCCACTTTCCCTCTTCGGAGCGCGGCCGTACATGACCGAGGAGCAGTGGCGCGCTACCTGGATTCTGTGCGAAACGGCGGCGGATTTGGATTCAGAAGCGCAGCGGGAGTACGTATCGGGCGCAACCGTAGATTCGGAAGTCGAACGCCACGTCCTTGCCGTTTTCGAAGAGCTCGAAAGCGAACCGTTTTATGAGCCTCCGGCAGACCGGCGCATCGGTGATGTCGTCGGCCGTTACAAGCTCCTGGAGTGCATCGGTCAAGGCGGGATGGGTGAGGTGTATGCGGCAGAAGACGCAGAATTGAGGCGGACGGTCGCCTTGAAGTTCCTCCCGAGCGCCGTTGCGGGTGATGAAGCTGCCGCCTCACAAGTGATCTCGGAGGCACGACTCGCCTCCCGGCTGAATCACCCCAACATTGTCACGGTTTACGAGCTGATCCAGACGCCGTGGGGCCTCGCGATGGCGATGGAATTGGTCGAAGGGCAATCGCTTCGTGCGTTGCGGAAATCGCGCCAGCTTTCCGCCCCGGAAACGATTCCGATCGGCCGCCAGATTGCAAGCGCGCTGGCGGCTGCTCACCGGAAGGGGATCGTTCACCGCGACATCAAGCCGGAAAACATCATGGTGCGAGCGGATGGTTACATCAAAGTACTCGACTTCGGCCTCGCTCAGAATATTCGCGACCGCGCTCTTCACGAAAGGAGTATGCATCTCCCCGTGGGAACCGTGCGCTATATGTCCCCCGAGCAGAAGCTTGGCGCACCCGTAACCGGGGCAAGCGACGTGTACTCGCTGGCGCTGGTTCTGGAAGAGCTCGGGAAATGGCGGCATCCTCTGCTGACCCGGATGCGAACTGCGTCGCCCGAACAACGGCCGAGCGCCGAGAAAGTGGTCTCTCAACTGGAGCGGCTGGAGAAGCCCGCTCATCGGCCCTTGCTGACGGTGTGCTTGGCCGCGGCAGCAGTTCTCGGCGGCTTTCTGCTCTTTCACTTATGGAATCGAGCGCATCCATCGCATCACTTGCCCCCGGACCTCCGCTTCCAACAGATCACCAGATATGAAACAGGTCACGATGTCACCGTTGCCCGGCTTTCGCCTGACGGAGAACGTCTCGCCTACGCGACCGTGGACGGCGGTTTGTTCGTGCGTAACAATCCTACGCGCACAGTGCAGGAACTGGACGCTCCGGCCAACTTCTCCGTTTACCAGTTGTTCTTTCCATCCAATGCCGCCCTGCTCGCCGTCGGCCTCATACGCGGCGTTTTTGAAACATGGACGATACCGCTCGACGGCGGCGCGTCGAGTCGCCTGCGCACAAATACGGAATTGCTGGCGCTCTCGCACGACCGGAAGCGCCTGGCCTGGCTGAACGAAAGACACGAAATCTGGACCGGCCCGCTGGACGGAACTCGAACGCGTCTCCTCTACACGAGCAGACCGGACGAAAAGATCGCTATGCTCTTCTGGTCCGCGAAAGACAAATCGATTTGGTTCAATCGGGTTCGCCGTTGCCTGCCTGCACTCAGTTCGCGAGACGTTTTCATCAACCCAGATACCTGCGGGGAAAGCGATCTGGCCTCTTATGCCCTCGCTGCCGACCTCTTAGCGGTTAAGCTCAAAAACATTCGCTTGAACTCAGGCTTCTTCGCCGACGACGGAGAGTTCTTCTTCTTGCGGGAGGATGCGGCCCGCAGAAGCGAGGGCCTCAATTTATGGTCTCTCCAAACGGACGAAAACACGGCGAACGTAGCGAGCGCGGCGCGGCAGCTGTCCCATTTGAACGGTGTAGTGTTATCCCAGTTGACGGGCAGCCGCGACGGCCGGACGTTGGCGGTAGTCCGCACCGATAGCAGTACACAAACTTACGTCGCCGATTGGCAAACCACTCCTTCCCCCATGTTGCGCGACCGGCGTCGCCTCACGCTCCAGCAGACCAACAGCTTTCCCCACGCCTGGACCCCTGACAGCCAGTTCGTCATCTTTGAGTCGGATCGCAACGGACATCTGGAAATCTTCCGTCAGAAGCTGACGCGCAGAGAAGCCGAGTTGCTCGTCTCTACGCCGGGCGACGTGTATATGCCGCAAGTCACGCCCGACGGCAAGTGGCTGCTTATGATGTATAGAGATCTAGTCACTCCCGGCAAGCCGGACAACGATACCCGCCACCGCCTTCTGCGGACTCCCATCATGGGCGGCCAAGCCGTCGAAGTTCCCTTGGGCCATCCGCTCGATGAATTCCGCTGCAGCCTGCCCGGGCACGGCACAGGCTGTGTTCTCCGCACCACGCAGGCGAATGGGCAGCGTTATTTCGAGCTCGATCCCATCGCGGGCCAGGGGCGCGAACTCGGGCGTACCGCATTCGTTTCCAACGGCCTGGGCCGCTGGTCCCTTTCACCCGACGGCCAAAAAATTATCGTTCCCGATACTCGTCATGCGGGCCGTTTCCTCGAAATACGCATCGCTCTTAACCCCTCCCTTCGCTCACAGTTGTGGCGTCAAATAGAAGGAATTGGGCGCATGAGCGGCATCTCTTTCGTTCCTTCCGGCAACGGCTTGCTGGCCAACTCGCCGATGCTCAATTTCCCTGTCAACATGGCGCTCTTGCCGTCCTTCCTGGGAGATCTCTTCCGCGCCGAAGGCCTCTTCTATATCGATGAGCGATTGCATCCTCATCTAATCTATAAAAGCTCGACAAACATCTTTGGCCTGGTGTCGCCCGACGAAAAGCATATGGCCTTGCTCGGAGCCGATGTGACCAGCAACGTCTGGAGCTTCCAACGCGCTTCGGGGCGCTGACCCCGGGCCGGCCAATCTTTTTTCTGGACCGATGCAAAAATAATCTGCTGCGCCAGGGCAGTTTTCGTGGCGATGCTCGCTTCGCAGGAAAAGTTTTCCTCAGGCATGGCAGCTTTCGAGATGCTGCTCTCGCTTGAAGGTGTAGAGGCGGTTCAATTCCTGGAAGATCGTTTTGGAGACGAAGGAGTCATGCAAATGTCACTAAGAAGCGCACAGGCCGCGTGCCACGGCACCATCCGGCAAAGGAACTCGCGTTTTCGGGTGCCGGGGACACGAGTCCGTTGTGCTGCGAAGTTCCTCAAAAGCAAGCACAGGCCGCGATCCCGCGCCACCAAACGAAAGAGGAACTTCAGCGGACTTGGGCGCGGGTCGCGAGTCCGTTGTGCTGCGAAGTTCCTCAAAAGTTTGTTGCCGGCGACGCAGATGTTGACAGCGATCCTGTTCCTCTCATGGCCGTGTTGGGCGCAGACGTCGAGCCAATCCCCGGATTTCAGTAAAGTGAACGACATCCTTAATGGAACTCGCACACTGCTGGCGACTGACGACCTTGCGATCGGCGGCGTGCTCCTCAATACCGCCAACTCGAAAGTGGAACCCTCCGGCGTATCCTCTTTAGGGACCATTATAAAAAATCGCGAATTCGGCGAAATTCTCGCTCACATGTTCGACGGATCTTCGGACACGCTGGTGTACACTACGGCGAATCGGGTCATTGCGCTCGATCCGCTGACGAAGAAATCGGTGTCGGTAGCGGCTCCCAACGTTCTCGGGCCGACGAGCAAAGGCGATGTAACAGGAGATGGCTTCGATGACGTTGTGATCGGTACTGACGAAGGCGTAAAGGTAGTCAGCGCGATCGATCCACATGACTTTTCCAAAGGCATTCGCATCACAAGCGACGCGGGAATGGGCCAAACCGGAGGCCGAAACGTGGGATACCCGGCACGTCCGAGTGCCATTGGCGACTTCCTTGGCGATGGCCGCAATGAGATTGCCCAGATTGCACAGTTGCAACAGAAAACGCTTGTCATTTACAAGGTGGATCCGGTAACACTCGACTTAATCGAGGCGGGTAGCTGGTTCGCAGGGATCCAGGGCAGGAAGCCCGACCAGGACAATGTAGTTGTAGGACGCTTCTCAACCAGCACTCACGATCAGATCATGTTAGGCGCCCTTATCCATACCTTTGAAAGCAAATATTCCTATAGAGCGGAGCTGAATACATTCGACTTCAACAATTCACTCACTCCGGTGCTGAAAGACACCGCCACACTGCCAATCTATGACATAGGCAAAGGCGAGCTGCGGCTGGCAGCGGGGCGCTTTAATCCCGAAGCCGATACAGACCAGGTTTTGATGAAGCTGAACGACGGAAGTAAGAAGCCCGTACGCGGGAACACGTACGTCACGGTTTATCTCTTCACCTTCCTCCCGCAGTCCGGACTGAAGATCCTGACGCCGCCGGCGACTCCCTTGCTAGACGTAGCGTGTAGTACCGGACTGGCTGTAGGGAACTATGACCGGTATGCCAATGGCAGGCGGTCGAATAGCCTGCAATTCGCCATCACATCTTCGGACTGCAGCCTGACGCCCTCCAAATTTGAGGTTCGAATCTATGACGTCAATGTGGTTTCCAGCAGCTCGGGCACTAGCATTCAGCTGCCAACCGGTCCTGTTTCTATTTACGCACTCGAGAATACGGGCGAGATCTATCGCTTGCCGCTCGTCGCCGGCGACCTCCAGGGCCGGTCCGTGGTGGTGGGGGATCCTTTGAAGGTTGTAGTGAACAGCGATATCAGGCCGGATGTCGTTCTCAGTGTTCCACCCATGCACGTGGATTTCGTGCCACCGTATCGGACAGACGTCTTTGCCGGTTGCCAGGCGGCCACGGATCCCTGCCTCGTCAATATCAGCGCTTTTCCGGGCGCCTTCCGCACTCAGCTTTCCTCATCGCAAACAAGCGAGAATAACGCGGTCCGAAAGAGCACGACCAGCTATGGATGGGGAATCGGCGGCAGCGTTGGGACTACCTTTATGCTGGGCGATATAACCGCTAGCTATCTAAGCGCAAGCGTGAAGTATGCCGGCGAAAAAAGTTATCAACAGGATATTTCCAACGAGAACAAAAAGTTCGGATCTACGGCAGATTCGATCAATTCGACAACCGGGTTTGCGGACCACATATTCTTCACTATCCAGCGATTCAATGTCTGGATGTACCCGGTCTTGGGACAGAAGGTCTGCCCGGGGAACCAGGCCACCTGCCCCGACGATACGAAACGGCAGTTATACATCGAATACTCCGGGCCGGATAAGATCAGGCTGCACGATGCCGACGCTACTACTCAGGATTGGTATCAGCCGCTCGATGAACCGGGAAACATATTCTCTTATCCCTGGAGTTACGAGCTGTTTAAACAGGAACACCGGGAAGCTGGCTTAGTCACCAATGAGCCGCGCTGGCGGCAGACCGATACGTCCGACTCGAGCTATTCGACTACCTGGAGCGGCGGATCGGGCCAGGCCATCTCGGTTGGGGCGAAAGATGCTCATACCAATTCAGTGGACACAACAACGGCGGGAGCGATCGGCGCAACGGGTGTATTTCAAATTTCGGGCACTACCAGCTTCAATTGGAACGACAGCACGGCCGTCAGCAGCTTGAATGACTCTACTCTTTCGCTTTCCGCGAGCCGTGGAATTCAAGTAGACAAGCCGGCCTTCAGCAGCACGATCGCGTCGCAGTACCAGTATTCTTTTGCGGGTTTCGTCTACTCGGTGCAGCCGCCGAACCCATCGCCACAGAACCTGATTGTCAACGATCCAACGGGCCAGCCCGCCGCCTATCAGACGAAAGGTCCGTTGATCAGCTCCTTCCTGGCAGACCTGAACCCGAGTGAAAATGCGCGGATCGCGCCCTTCTGGACAGACGTCTACAAGCAGCCCGACATAGCCCTCAACCACCCGGCGCGCTGGGATTGGAATAAAGCGACAAGCGAAGTGCGATTTAACAAGCTCAAGTCTGGCGACCCGATCGACCAGGAGTTCTATTGGATGAAAGGATTCTACATCACGCCGGAAAATGCCAAAGGGAAGGGGCCGCAGTCGCAAACGGCGCATGCCGGCGACCGCCTCCGCCTGGCGGCCCGAATCTACAACTACAGCCTTACCAGCGTGCCAAACGACAGTCAGGTTCGGGTTCGTTTCTACGGACAGGTTTTCAATAAGAGCACGAACAGGTTGACGGGCCAAGCCTTTCAAATCGACGAGGTCAGCCTGCCCCCGATTCCCGGATTCCAAGCGACTCCCCTGGAACCGAACTGGAAAATGGCCCGCACCATTCTGGATCTGAGTAAGTTCGAGCAAACCAAGTCGGGTGACGTGTTTCTGGTCTTTTGGGTGGTCGCCTGGTATCAGGACAACGCAGGCCGTTTAGGACCGGAGTTAAATAGCCACGGCCTGGGCGCTATCCCCGCTAATCTGGCACAGCCAACCCAGTTGAACATAGAGCCGTACAGCAACAATATCGGCCTTTATGGCGCGCACACTCCGTTCTATGTTTACCCGGCGAATAGCGGGGCAAGCGCCAGCGCGCCCGCCGGCGAAAGCGCCAATGTTACGCTCGATAGCATCTCGGGTCCCGCTGAACCGGTCGCAGTCAATCAGCAGGCAGTGATATCGGCCACCGTCCGCAACTTGAATTCGGGTACGGGAACGCAAGTTATTGCGTTTTACGACAGTGATCCAGCTACCGGCGACGCGCCTTTCGACGTGCAGGAAGTGCCGGCGATCCCGGGTAACTCCACTTATGTTGTGACAACGTCATATCATGCTCGGACGCCTGGGATACATACGTTTTATGTCAGTTCGGATCCTGACTTAGGAAACCCGGTAACATTGAGTTACTCGATGGATGTCAAACCATAGTAGCCATTAAAAGAATCACATCGAAGCTTGTTGAAAAAGGTGACTGGCTTTGTTTTCCCAAGCAGCTATAGCGGCAAATTGCCAAGATCGCGCCTTTGCGCGTGGAAAACATTGCCTGTCACCTTTTTTCAACACCCACCTAGATGGGAAGGAGCTCTCCAGCCTCCGAATTCTTCTTCAATCGCTCGACACACAGCCAGCGCGGTCAAGTCTTTCCACGGTGCAGCCACTACTTGTACGTTGATCGGTAGTCCATCTTCTTCCGCGCAGCGCACCGTCGCCGCCGGAACTTCCGCCACGCTCCAGGCCATCGTGTAGCTAAACCCCTGAAAGTTACTTTCCTCCAGCGATCCGCCGTGTTTTAGCGCCGCCCGCGGATAAACGGGGCAGAGAATTGCATCGTAGCGCCCAAAAAAACGATGCATGTTCCTGCGGTATTCGTCCCACTGCGCCCACCGCCGCGCCAACCCCGCCGCGCTTTCTTTGTAACAGCGCATATGGTCGACAAATGCTGTTAAAAACGGATGCACCTCCATACTGCCTTCGGCCCGCAGATAATCGTCTATACCCGCCGCACCGTCCGCTCCCAGCAGCGCTAACTCGAGCTCATAAACGTACTCCACTCCCGGCGGTCTCTCTTCCGTAACCCGCGCGCCGGCCCTCGATAGGAACTCGCCGCAGCGCGTGACAGCCTTTTCCACCGCTTTGCTGCAAGGCGCAAACCCATTCGAGGTGAAAATAGCTACCCGCAGATTACGTAATTCGCTCGCTTCGAACAGCGGCATGGGCGGCGATGTGAAATCGTCCGCGTCGGGGTACGCGAGCAGCTCCATCGCAAGTGCCAGATCTTCCACCCGGCGCGCCATCGGTCCGATTTGCCAGACTGCTTCGATCCAGCTGCCGGCCGGCGGAACATGGCCTGTTCTCGGCAAACGGCCGCTCGTCGGCTTGATGCTCGCCAATCCGCAAAACGCCGCCGGTATCCGCACGCTTCCCAATGCATCGCTGCCCAGCCCAAGCGGCGAACCGCCAGCCGCCAGCAGCGCCGATTCTCCTCCACTGCTGCCGCCTGGGCTGCGGCTCAAATCGTATGGGTTGTTCGTCCTCCCATAAATAAGATTGTCGGTCTCAAACGAAAACAGCAGATCCGGCAGATTTGTCTTCGCTATGGGAATGCCCCCCGCTGCGCGTAGTCGGCCTACCAGCGTCGCATCTTCTACCGCCGCCTCGGCGTTCTTCCTGCCGAGCGTCCCTGCCGTCGACTTCGCCCCTTTGACATCGATCGAATCTTTTACCGAGAACGGCACGCCATGTAGCGCTCCAAGCGATTCGCCTGCCGCCAGTTGCTTGTCCGCGCGCCGCGCCGCTTCCAACGCAGAATCCTCCAGCACCTCCACCGCTGCATTGAGAAGCGGATTGACCCGCCGGATCTGCTTCAGGTGCGCCTCTATCAATTCCTCTGACGAGATGCTGCGTCCGCGGATCATTGCCGCCATTTGCTTCGCGCTAAGTTCGAGCAAATCTCAATCTAGCAACGGCTTCCCGCCTCGACCTCTCGATTTTCTCTTCTAAACTGTTTACTAAGTCTCTCTAATTATTGATGCTTACTCGTTCGAGAATCTTCGGCCTGGTCGCCGCCCTGTGTTCTCTCCTGCTCGTTGCAGCCGAAGTACCGTCTTCTCAAAACCTGCTCTGGGAATACCGCAACCTTGGCAAAGCCTTTTACGAAAATCCAGACACGCACGTCCAGGCCGCTCAAGAACTGAAGAAAGCTCTCGAACTCAAGCCCGATTCCGTCCGCGAACGCATCAATTACGGATTAGCCCTGCTCCACGCTGGCCAGACCGATCAAGGCATGGCTGAACTTCTCAAAGCCCAGCAACAGGACCCCTCGCTTCCTTACACCTGGTTCAATCTCGGTATCGGGTACAAGCATGCCGGCGACTACGACAAAGCAATCGAGCAGTTTCGCGGCATGATCAAGCTCGCCCCTGACGAGCCCGCCGGTCACTATAACCTGGCCGTCGTCCTCCGCTCCAAAGGCGACACCGAGGCTGCTCTTCCCGAATTCATTGAAGCCGCCAAACTCAATCCCGATCTCGCCGGGCCCCACTTTCAACTCTTCACTTTGTATCAACGCAAAGGTGACAAAGAGGCCGCCGCTCGCGAACGTAAGCTCTTTGAAGAAGCCAAAAAGCGCGACGAAGGTGCCGCCGTGCCGGAACAGATGGAATGGTGTTTTTACGCCGAACTCTACGACCCCCCCGAGAAGCGCCCCTCGGCGGCGAACTTGCCGACCCGCTACGACGATCACCTGCTAAGCCGTGGATGGGACCCAGCCAGGTCCGGCATGCTGGCCCTCGACTCCGATGGGTCGGGCGAAGCCGATCTGCTCGTTTGGTCGGATAGCCGGATTGTCTTGTACAAGCACGGCGCGCAGGAAGCGAAATCCTCCGGTTTCGAAGGGTTGACCGGCATCGTGGATGTTGCCGCCGGCGATTTTGATAACGACGGCTTAACCGATCTCTGCGTCATCGCGCGCGATCAGGCGACCCTCTTCCGCAACGATCACGGCACTTTCAAAAAGTTCGCTGACTTTCCCGCTCCCGGCGCAAAACGCGCTCTCTGGCTCGATTACGACCACGATTACGACCTTGACCTGCTTCTGTTCGGCTCCAAGTCCCTCCTGATGCGCAACGACGGAAACGGCAAGTTCGAAGACAAAACCGCTGCCTTCCCGTTCGTCGATGGAGATCCCCTCAGTGCCACCCTCTTCGCTGTCCGTGGCGATACCGCCGCCAGAGATGTCGTCGTTTCTTACGCAAATCGTCCCGGCGTTCTTTATCACGACAAGCTCAATGGCGTATTCGAAACGCGCGCTCTGCCGCCCGTGAAACCCGGCGTTCATCTCGCTGCCCAGGATCTGAATCACGACGGTCTCCTCGACCTGGTGGCTTATGACACCTCCGCCTACGCTTTAATCGACTCGGCCCGCGATCTGAACGACCCCGCTACTTTTAAAGAAACCGACAAAGCCGATCTTCCGCGCTCCCCCGTCCGCGCGGATTTCAACGGAGACAGCCGCGAGGATTACGCGCTCATCGACCGCGACGGCTCGCTGCATGTTCAAACCAACGCTTCACCCGACGAGCACTGGATCACCGTTCAGATTCAAGGCGTCAAGAACATAAAGCAGGGCTATGGCGCTACCGTCGAAATGAAATCCGGCGCCTATTACGGTAAGCAGATCGCCCAGAGTGTTCCACTGTCCTTCGCGGTCGATGGGCGTGCCGACGTCGATACCGTTCGCATCACCTGGCCAAACGGGCTGATCCAAAACGAGCCTCATCAAAAGATCGGCCAACTGCTAAAAATTGTCGAGGCCCAGCGCCTCTCCGGGTCTTGTCCGATGATCTTTACCTGGAATGGCGACAGGTTCCAGTTCATTACCGATGTGCTCGGGGTCGCCCCTCTCGGCGCAAGTTCCGGCGACGGACATTACTTTCCCGTCGACCACCGCGAATATATCCAAATTCCCGGTTCAGCCCTCAGGCCGGTTAACGGGCGCTACCGGATCCACATCACGGAAGAACTACACGAAGTCTCCTATCTCGATCAAGTACGTCTGATTGCCGTCGATCACCCCTCGAACATAGACGTCTATACCAACGACAAGTTCAAGTCGCCGCCCTATCCGGAATTTCGCCTCTTCGGATCCCAGGCCAAACTACACCCCGTCCGTGCCACCGGCGCGCATGGCTCGGACGTCACCGCTCGCCTTGCCAGGCAAGATAGAACTTACCCGGACGAATTCCGCCACAACGCCGACGGGGTCGCCGAACTCCACTCCCTGGATCTCAATTTTGGAAAAGTTGCCCCCGACAACAAAGCTGCCCTGGTGCTGAACGGTTGGGTCGATTGGGCCGATGGCAGCACTTTCCTCGGCGCCTCGCAAAACGGGAAGGGCCTCATCTTTCCCTACCTCCAGGTCAAAGACCAGCAAGGCCAATGGAAGACCGTCGTTCAGGATATGGGTATTCCGTCCGGCAAACCGAAAACTATAGTGGTCGATCTGGCCGGAAAATTCCTATCCCAATCCCGGGAAGTAAGGATAGTAACAAACCTCTGCGTCTACTGGGATGAAGTTTTCTTAATCCAGAACTCCGCCGCGCCCCCAGTTCGTTTGGCAAAAATTGATGCCGACTCCGCCAGCCTTCATTTCCGAGGCTTTTCCAAGGTTATCGTCGACCCGGCTCGCCAGCAACCCGAGCAATTTCTTTACGACCAGGTTCGTTTGGTAACGAACTGGAATCCCACGCCCGGCTATTACACCCGCTACGGCGATGTCCGCCCGCTCATCACCGGCGTGGACGACCGCCTCGTCATTATGGGGTCGGGCGACGAACTGAAACTCGAATTTCCGGCCGCCGGACTGCCGCCGCTGCCGGCCGGCTGGTCGCGCGATTTTCTACTGCGTGTCGACGGCTGGGCCAAAGACGCCGACGCCAACACCGCCTTCAGTCAGAGCGTGACTCCGCTTCCATTCCACGCCATGAGCGCTTATCCATATAAGAAGGATGAAACCTTTCCGAACGACGCAATCCACCGCGCCTACGTCCGCGATTACCTGACCCGGCCGGCCTTGCGCCTGATTCGTCCGCTCACCCCATGAAATCCTGGCTTTTGGGGTTCATTTTCGTAGCCGCACTCGCCGCGCAGCCACCGACTGCGCGCCAGATCATCCAACGAATTCAGCAGCATTTAGGCGTGCAAGTGCCGCCGACAACTGTCGACACGTTTAAGGCGGGAAATCCGGATACGCCGGTGACCGGGATCGCGGTTACCATGATGGCGACTTTCGACGTGCTCGAACGCGCGGTCGCGGCTGGAGACAACCTGGTTATTACGCACGAACCGACTTTTTACAATCACCAGGACAACCAGCGCGTGCTCGCCAGCCAAGGCGACGCGGTGTTGGCCGAGAAGCAGAAATTTATCGCAGATCACCGTTTGGTGATCTGGCGTTTTCACGATGGCTGGCACGCGCGGCGGCCGGACGGAATTTTGCAGGGCATGACGCGGACGCTGGGATGGGAAAAATACCAGAACCCAAACCAAAATAATCTGTACACTGTCCCCGAAATTACAGTCAACGACCTCGCTTTGGAAGTACAAAGAAAACTTAATGTACGCGTCCTCCGCGTGGTGGGGAGGCCGGATTTGAAGGTCAGCAGGGTCGCTTTTCTTCCGGGCGCGGCCGGTTCTGCCAAACAAACCCAGTTGCTGGAGCGGCCGGACGTAGAGGCTCTGCTGATCGGCGAAACGCCGGAATGGGAAACGGTCGAGTATGTTGCGGACGCGGCAAGCCAAGGAAAACAAAAGGCCTTATTAATCCTGGGCCATGTCAAATCGGAACAGGAAGGCATGCGGGAGTGTACGGGGTGGCTGCGATCGTTTATTACCGAGGTGCCGGTTGGGTTCGTATTTACAAAAGAGCCATTTTGGCTGCCCAAGGTACCGTACTAGTAAGACTACGTATATCACTTACCAGAGAAATCCCGCTAATATGCTGGAAGACGCAATTGTAGCTATATTTGCGCGTTTGAGACGGTGTTGGAGGTTATTTATGAATTTTAAAAACGCCAGTAGAGTGGTAGGAGCTCTGGCAACAGTATTTCTTTTACAAGGCGCTGCGTCGGCTGCGTCCGTGGGTGCCGGTGAATTCAATGTGGCGAGTTCGGTGTACATTACGAACACTGCTTTCGTCATTGGGTATAACGCACCGAGCAATCCCACGGCAGCGGATCAGACGGCCACGATTTTTCTTCCGACGACCGGGGTCTTCGGCGACCTGACTGCCGGCGAACAGGCACAAATGTTGAGCCTGATGACTCCTGGCAATACGCCTCCGGGCCCAGTTACTCCGGGGACTCCGTTTAGCCTGCCCAACTTCATCATGCTTCCGGATGGTATCAATCTCGACCTGACTAGCCTTCCTGTGAGCACTGCTCCTCTTTGCACCGGTGCAGCTTCTCTGGGTTGTCAGGCTCAGGCGGGATCGCCGATTACTCTGTCTACGACCTCTCAGGGTGTGGCAGCGATTTTCGATCTGTCGGGCACGGCACACTATGCCGGGCAGTCGGGCGACACTCCGTTTAGAGGGGTTTTCACGGCGCAGTTTACAGCTGCCCCTGACAATACCATTGCGGGTCTGTTGAACGACTTCAACACGAACGGTTTCATCACCACTTCGTTCTCGGCGACCTTCGCGACCACTCCGGTTCCGGAGCCGGCTTCGATGGCTCTCCTCGGCGCCAGCCTCTTCGGCCTTGGCCTTCTAGGGAAGAAAAAGCTCATCAAGTAGCTCACTTCCGCTTCAAGCAGTGAAAAAGGCCAGGGCAAACGCCCTGGCCTTTTTATTTGGTGCATGGAAAAAAATGGCTGCCCGGTTGAGCAGCCATTTCCGCTTTTCCGCGGGCCGATTTTGTTTTACTGCAGAGGAACAGCAACTGGAAATTGGTACTGACTCGGGGGGCGGATGGGCAGCGCCGGATAGATAGCGTTGCTCGAGACCTCGGCGGGACAAACAATGGCGGAGCGGCGAAGTTCGGCCCTCATCTCATCCAGTTTTGCCATGTAGCGAGAATCCAGGTTGTTGATGTCGAACTGGAGTAGTTCGATGGAACAGTCGAACATCGGCTCGTAATAGGGCTCAAAACCGCCTAGGGGCACGCCGCCGATACGTCTGAGTATCGAGGAGGCGTGATGACGCGTGCTGGCCGTTGTAAGCCCAACACCACCTCCGAGCCACTCGGCGAGGGCGAAGCTCATGAGGGCGATGTTCACGGCCGCCGTAGAGCAGCGGGCGCTTTCGCTGAGCGCCCAGGCACTCGCTTCGCCATAATGCCGCCCCTTCTTCCTAGCATCGGCCACCTGTTGCGCAAAAACGGAGCGGAAGACGGGGCCAGTCTCCGGAGAGAGGGCTACTGCCGCCTTCGCGCAGATGAGCTCTTCGAAGACGGCTATGGGCCGGTAACGGGCACAGCCGACAATCTCTCCTACAGAATTTTGCAGGACGATATGCCAGCTCTTGTCGTCAAGCTGATGCCAATGCCGGCCGTCCGGCAGGAGGGTGGCAGCTATCCCGGCGTACTCGCGATAAACATTTCCGCGTAGTTTCTGGAGGTCGAACATCAAATCGGAGTGAAGCTCAGAAGCTAGCACGTTGTGCGTGATGGCCCTGGGAACCTCGTTGCGAGAAGGCGCGAGTACCTTAAACTGCAGTCTGCCAGATTGGCATAGATTTCTTTCTCTGACGTACATATAATCCCCACTTCGTCGACAGTTAAACCAGCTGAACACTAGAACCCACCACCAGGTCTCGTAGCATCTCTGTCAAAGGTTCAGGCACTCCGAAGCGCCTGCACTTTTGCTGGTGCAAAGAAATTATGTATTTCTTACATTCTTAACGAAGTCATGGCTTCGAGACAAGGGGTAAACGAATAAAATTTTTTATTGGTTGTCGCGCATCTATAATCTCCGTTAATGCTCCGCTCCCATAAAGAGTAGCGTAGCCTCCCTCCCTTCTTTCATCGGCTGACGGAGGGTTTAACTTTAGAATTTACTTTCATAAACTGTAAATCTTTCAAGATCAACCGGTTAGCTTCCCCCCTGGGCTTCAGTGACTGGCCGTTATAGCCCGGGATCAGCAGATCCGGGCGCCCGGATGGGTATTGGGCGTTGGCCAAGCAGTCCCTGAACAGGTAAGAAGTCTTGCTACCTTTTCGATCGAGTAATATTTTCAAGTCACGCCGTCTTAAATTAAGAGGTGGGTCCGGAAAATTGAATATCTCGACCAAGCCGGGGATCGAGACAGAGAGAAGATCCCGGTGGAGAGTAGCCCTCGGCTAGAGGAACAACCTTTTGCCACCGTAGTGCCTTCCGATATAGGGCATTCCAGAGCGGTGGAATAGAGCGATGCTGAATGAAGGTTGATATTCCCGTTTTGAAACGCCAGCCGCCGTTTTACCGATTGCTACTGGGATTACTGTTCTTCCTCTCGCTGGCGGGGTTGGGCATCTCGATCTGGGCGCATGGCGAGACCTGGTTGGGGATCGATCCCGGCCGTCGCTTTCAGCATGCCTGGATCGTACAACTCGCCCTCCTAGGGCTTCTCTTGCCGTTGGCTTTCGAGCTGTTCTCAAAGCGCGACATGGTTCGGTTCCTGCGCTCCCCTGCATGGATGAGGGTTGTGCTGTATTCTTTTCTCGTTTATTACGGGTTGAACTTCTATTTTTTTCTTTACTGGGCGGCCGATCATCTGACCAGCCTCGCTACCTGGAGAATGTTTTCCTCGGGCTGGCTTCTACTGTTTGGACTAGCCACGGTTTACTACGAAGTTCGGTTCTCGGAAAGAGGAAAGGACGAGGCCACGGAGGCTGAGCGACGCAGGCGGAAGAGACCCACTGGGTTAGGATTATGAGAGTTGCCTATAGCGGGTTTGGATCGAGAATTTTTCTAATTTCCAGAACTTTCAAATTTCATTTCTCAGTTTCGCTTCATACCAATGATTTCCGCCCTCGACTCGTCGCCCCCTTCGTCCATAGTTCACTCCCCAACCGCGCGGGAGGGCTCTTTAAGCCAGCTATTAGAGCCGAGGATGGAAGTGGAGAAGGAATTCGCCCGGTTGGGCCACACCTACCGGCATGGCCGGCTGTATCGCCGCTTCGAACATCTGGTGACCCGGCCAGCGCTCCGGGCGGCACTGAAACTCTCGGGGATGTATGCGCGCGGGCAGCGGAATGCCCTGTCGCCGGTCGTCCGTCAGGTGAGTTTGCGCTTTGAGAACCTGCCTGCCCAGCTAAACGGCTTCCAAATACTTCATTTGTCGGATTTCCACATCGAAGGAACGCCGGGCTTGATGCCAGCGCTTGTGCCGCTGCTAGAACAGCTTCAGCCCGATGTATGCGTGATGACCGGCGATTACCGATTCGAAGATCATGGCCCCTGCGAGCGGGTTTACCCGCTTATGCAGGAGATCGTTTCGAGCATCCAGGCACGCTTCGGCATTTTCGGAATTCTGGGGAACCACGACAGTTCGGAAATGGCTTTCCGGATGGAAGACATCGGAGTGCGGATGCTGGTGAATGAATCGGTCGCGATTGGAGAATCGGTCGCGCCACTTTGGCTAATCGGAGTCGACGATCCGTTCGATTATCAATGCCATGATCTCCCGAAGGCGTTGGCGCGCGTACCCGCCGGGAGTTTTCAGGTATTGCTGGCGCACGCCCCCGAGATCTATGAAGAGGCGGCCCGGGCTGGCATCGCCCTATATCTTTCCGGCCACACTCATGCCGGCCAGATCCGTATCCCGGGCATTGGCGCAATTCGGCACAATGCGCAGTGTCCGGGTGCTCTCGTCCACGGCGCATGGCAATACAAGGGCCTGCAAGGTTATACAAGCGCGGGTGTGGGATGCTCGTCGCTGCCTGTACGGTTTGCCTGTCCGCCGGAGATTGTGCTGATCGATTTATTGACCGCGGCGTAAGCGGAAGATCTCCGCGACGGAGTCAACCCATGACTCATGGCTGTAATTCTGGCTACCCATCATGACCTGCTCGCGAGTCCCCGGATATGTGACTCCCCATTCCGATTTTTCCATCGAGCTTGCTCAGGCGATCCTAAGAACCGCCTCACGTCACTTGGATCGTCCAACCCCAGGCGTATTCGTTCGGCCTGTGCTCCTGCAGCGACTCAGGTAAGTCAACGGTAAGCCCCTTAGCCGAATCAAATGTCCATTTCATAGGCTCTCCGCAGCCGAACATCCGGATTTCGCTCCCCTCCTTGGGTCGCGCCGACTGGATGTGCAGCGTTCTTCCGGGCCATTGGAGCGCGTAGCAATAAACCGTGCGCTCATCTTTCGACCGCGTGAACCGAATCGCATTTCCTTCCTGCCATTGGTCGCCCGGCCGCGGCCGGGTGGCATAAATCCCTTCGCCGCACAGGCGCAGCCATGCCCCGGTCTGTTTCAATTGCGCCACCGCCGCGGATGAAACCGTCCCGCGCCATCCGGCCCGATACCCACTTGGAAACTGCCGCCCTTGGCCGCCGTATCTACAATATTGTGCACGATCCACGCCGCGCCCTTGTAATTCGACCCGTCCGGATCGAACGAAAAGCCGCGCGCCAGTGGATAGATCACCATCCACGGCATATCCGTATTCGATTTCTTACCCGGAATGAAACCCTCTGGGGTGTAGTAATCGCCATAGTTTCCGATTCCCCGCGCGCGCATCATCACGTTCGGCTGCAGCTTGCGCAGCTTCAGAATTGTCTCCCGCAGTTGCGGCCAGACCGTCGGCCCCAGCCACTGATCGAGCGAAAGCATATTGATCTCGCCGTAATTCGTCAGCAATTCTTCAAGCTGCGCGCGGTGCCGCGCCATCATCCGGTTAACCTCTTGCGGCGTCGGGTCAGGAGCCATCCACAAATGCGTCCCGAGCGCCTTGATCGAACCCTTCCAATCCGGATCGAGCTTTGCGGCCGAAGGCACCTGCGCCGGATTTTCCGCATACGGCCGGAAATCCGCGTCATACCAGTCCGGATGCGAAAAGTAAAGCGCGATCCTTAGCCCCCGCTTTCGCCCCGCTTCGCATAGCTCCCTCACCACATCCCGCCGATAGGGCGTTTCCATGATCGAATACGCCAGATCGCAGCTCTCGATCCGCGGCTGGCCGGGAGCATCCCAATGAATCCGCTGCCGTACTCGTGTCTTGGTATCGAACAGCGAGAAGCCCTCATGATGTTTGGTCGTGAATGCAAACATGCGTAGGCCGTTCTCCGCAAATAAGGACGTCCATTCATTGGCGTCAAACTCGCGCGGATTCCAGGTTTTATAAAGCTCGTTATAATGAGCCCGCTCCGCGTAATCCAATTTGAGAAACGGCCAGGATTCGTGCAGCAAGCCAGCCACCGAATAAATTCCCCAGTGAATTCGCACTCCATACTTCATGTCACGGAAGGCTTCATAGGCCGCCTCGGACGCCCACTGATATTCCGGCACCGGAGTCTCTTCTATATAGGAGCTGACCATCCGCAAGTGCGAGTCATTCGCCGGCAGCCGGTGCTCGGGATCCGCAGCGGAGCTCCGCAATATTGCGCAAGCAGCAGCCCCAGTCAGAAAGGTTCGTCTATTCAACATGGCCTCTCTATCTGGTTCGTGTCCCACGGGGCGCCTTCGGGCTGCGTCCGGTTTATTTGATCGCCGCAAACTGACATTGCAATAGAATATCGGCAAGTCCAAATGTTGTCAACCGAAGCAGCCGTAAGCGCACCTCGAAAGCTTCGCCTCCGCTGGCTGGTCATCACGGTCGTCTTTGCGGCGACAGTCCTGAACTATCTTGATCGCCAGACCTTGTCCGTCCTTGCCCCGGTTCTGCAGGACCGCCTCTCGATGTCCGTTGTCGGCTATGGGCGCGTCCTCGCCGCCTTCATGCTTGCCTACACGCTTATGAATGGTCTATGGGGACCTTTGATCGATCGGCTCGGCATCAAGCGCGGATATCTCCTCTCCGTCGCGTGGTGGTCATCCGCCGAGATCCTCCACGTCTTTGCGCGCACCACCCTCGGCTTGGGAGTCTGCCGCTTTCTGCTGGGCGCGGGCGAGGCGGGAAACTGGCCGGCTGCCGTCAAGGTGGTTGCCGAATGGTTCCCGGCTGGCGAGCGGGCGCTGGCGTCCGGCATTTTCAACAGTGGCGCAGCTATCGGGGCGGTCCTCGCTCCTCCCGCTGTCGCCTGGATCGCCTTGCACCACGGCTGGCGCGCCACCTTTGCCATCGTCGGTACGCTGGGCTTTCTTTGGGCCGCCGGCTGGAGCATCTTCTATCGCCAGCGAACTCCTGGCGTCGGTTGGACTGCTCGCCCGCGCCCCGTGCCCATTCGCGCTCTGCTGCGTTCACGTTTCCTGTGGCAATTCACGGTTGCCAAAATCTTCTTCGATCCCGTTTGGTACTTCTACACCTTTTGGTTTCCCGAATATCTCAAAGTCGGTCGCGGATTTGGCCTCGCCGAAATTGGCGCGACCGCTTGGATTCCATTCCTCGCCGCCGACCTCGGCAATCTGGGAGGAGGCTTGATAGGTGGTTGGATCTTGCGCCGCAGCCCCTCGCCGCAACAGGGCAGGAAGCGCGCCATCCTCCTGTTCTTGCTGCTGATGACAGCCAGCATCCCGGCCGCGCTCGACCCCAATAGCTGGCACTTGCTGGTTTTTGCTTCGCTCGCTGCCTTCGGTTACACCGCGGCGCAAGCCAATCTCCTCGCGCTGCCGGCAGACGTTTTCCCCTCCGAGTCGGTCGCCTCCGTCTGGGGTTTGGCCAGTATGGGCGCGGGCTTCGGCGGCATGCTCTTCAGCCTCGTCACCGGTTGGATCGTCAGTCGATGGTCGTTCACTCCCGCCTTCATTCTGTTTGGCGTCATCCCGCTGCTTGCCGGCGTTTTACTCTGGCTCCTTCCGGCCCACGCGCTCAGCGCCGCAGACGCCAGTCGCTCTTAGGTTGCGGAACCATTCGCCGCAGCGTTTCCTTCACTCCGTATTGCACGTGTTGCCGCATGGCCGCGTCCGCCGCCAGCGCATCCTTCGCCGTGATCGCTTTCAGCAGTAAACTGTGGAAACCCTCGGGCAGCGTTCGCCGCTCCGCCGCCAGATCGAAGAACCAGTTATAAATCAGCACATGGCTCATCTCGATCGCTTCTTTTAGTTCCGCACACCGCGCATACTCCGCAATCCTCATGTGCAACTCGAAATGATTCGTGTGCACCACCCATTGCAGCTCTGCGTCGTTCTCATTTTGAAAGCGCCCGTAAAGGGTATCGAGTTGTTCGGCCATTCGCAGCAGTTCCAAACGCTCTTTCATCGAAGCGTGCCGGCAGCACAAGCGCGCCGATTGCGCCTCGAGCGCCTCACGCACCACGCAGCGCCCCCGCACCTCCTGCGCCGATGGTATCCGCACCCGCGTTCCCGCCCTCGGCCGGCTCTCCACCAGCTTGTCGCTCTCCAGTTGTTTCAGTGCCTCCGAAACCGGCAGCAAACTCATGCCGAATTCTTCCGCCAGCTGCCGCCGTGAGAGTGCTTCCCCGGGTCGCAATTGGCCCCGTAAAATCCGCTCCCGGATCAGGAGATAGGCTCGGCCGGACAACGAAGATTCGGCCGCTAATTCCTCTCTGTCAACCTGGACAGAGCCTGATACTGTCATTTTTCATTTCCGCAGTTCATATTCCGAATTATCGCGTGCCCCGGGCTCTTGGTTGGGCGTTGCAATTAGAACGTTGACCGCCCGCCAGCTTTGCGAGTAGGATATTAACATATCAGATGAACCGCCCTCGCCTGCTCGCTTTCCTCCTCTGTCTCGCGGCCGTTGTGTCCTTGCCTCAAACGCCTCCACAAGCAAATGGCGTCGACATGCAACTCGGTCTCGAGGCCTTGATTCATCCATTCAAGACCGGCGATAACTGGACGCCAGCTCATTTCCGGCAAACGATTCCCAGCGATCGAACCGCCATCATCATCTGTGACATGTGGGATAAGCATTGGTGCAGCGGCGCCACCACACGCGTCGAGGCCCTCGCCCGCAGAATGGAGCCCGTCCTCGAACAGGCGCGCGCCAAGTCGGTGCTCATTATTCACGCGCCGTCCGACACCATGGCGTATTACACGAATGCCCCTGGTCGCCTCTTGGCCGAGCATGCGCCCCAAGTGACCCCGCCCGTTATTCAGGTCATGGAAAAGGAGCCGCCTCTGCCCATCGACGACCGCGACGGCGGATGCGATACTCCGGGCGACAAGGAACATCGCGCTTGGACGCGTGAAACCCCGCTCCTCAAAATCGAATCCGGTGACGTCGTCTCCGATAAAGGAACCGAAATCTACAACGTCCTCCGCCAGCACCACATCGACACCGTGCTCATGATGGGCGTTCATGCCAACATGTGTATCCTCAACAGAAGTTTCGGCATCCGCCAACTCACCAAATGGGGCGTCCATTGCATTCTGGTCCGCGATCTCACCGACGCAATGTACAATCCCGCGTCCTGGCCGCACGTCTCCCATTCCGCCGGCACCAACCTCGTCATCGAGCACATCGAGAAGTATTGGGCCCCCACCGTAACCAGCGAAGATCTGGTTCGTCAACTCTCGACCGGCTCCTGAATCGAACCCGAAAACCAATCCCTGAGCGCAAACGAAGGGACGACCGAACAATATGAACCTTCAGGGTAAGACCTGTTTAATCACCGGCGGTACCAAGGGTATCGGCGCGGCTGTGGCGCTGGCGTTTGCCGCTCAAGGCGCCCGCCTCGGCCTCAATGCCCGCCACCGCGACGTGGAATCCGATTCTCTTCTGCGTCTCGTCGAGGAAAAGGCCGCGCGCTCCATGCTCTTCCTCGGTGACGTCTCCGCGCCCTCCACGGCCGCCGGCTTCGTCGAGGCATGCGCGCGTGATTTAGGCGCACCCGATGTGCTCATCCATTGCGCCGGCGGTCCAGCTCCCGGCGATCTTCTTTCCGTCTCCCCCGAGTACTGGTATTCCGCTTTCGATCTCCACATCCACGCCGTCTTCCATCTGTGCCGCGCTGCCGTGCCCCTCATGCGTTTAAAACCGGAAGGCGCCATCGTCCTCGTTTCCTCCTCCGCCGGCTTGCGCGGCTGCCTGAACTCGGCTGCCTATGGCGTGGTCAAAGGCGCCCTCCCGCAACTCGCCAGAACTCTCGCCCGCGAGCTGGCCGATGACAATATCCGTGTCAACTGTGTCGCCCCCGGCATCATCCGCACTCGTTTCCAGGACTACCTCACGCCTGTCCAGGTCTCGCGCAATCTCGAACAGCGCATCCCCTTGCATCGCGAAGGTCGCCCCCAGGATGTCGCTCAACTCATCACTACCCTCGTCACCAACGACTACATCACCGGCGAAACCGTCTCCATCGATGGCGGCCTTGCCATGCGCATCGCATGATCATTCTTTGTCATTTCAAAGTCTTTGGGCGGTTTACCCTCCTGCCACTCGCGTAATCCGCAAATTTATTCCGCCAAAACCGCCTCTTTTCGCTTGACATCGCCGGCCTCGCCGCCCTTAGAATAGATCACTACTAGCATGTCAGTCGAACAAAGCCTCTATCGCTCAACCAGCTCCTCCCGGCAACCCGTTCTTCTCTGCCACGCCGCCACTGCCGGGCTGCTCCTCTTGTTCCTGCTGCTTCTTTCCTGGAGCGCCTTTTCTCAAACCATATCGAGCAGCATCTCGGGAACCGTGACCGACCCGCAACACGCCGTCGTTCCGCGCGCATCTGTCAGCGCTCTGAACGAAGAACAAAAGAGCAACACCCGAGTTGTGGCCGACGATCACGGGCATTTTGTCTTTCCCCTGCTACTTCCAGGCAGCTATACGATCTCCGTTGAGGCGCCCGGTTTCAAGACGCTCGAAAAGACCGGCATCGTTCTCAACGCCAACTCCGTCCTCACGCTTCAGGACATCCAAATGGAAGTTGGCGGCGCCGTACAGACCGTTCACGTTCAGTCACAAGGGCAGCAGGTCGAAACGGACACTGCCCAGCGCGGAGACAGCATAATCGGCGAGCAGATTCAAAATCTTCAGGTGAATGGCCAGTCGCCGCTGTTCTTCCTCAGCTTGGTGCCCGGTATTTACAATCCCGCCAGCTACGTCGAAAGCACTCAGCAATACGGCAGCACTTATATCAACGGGAATCGCTCCGAAACCCTGCACGTCACCGTCAACGGTGGCACCAATCAGGACACCGGAGGAAACAGCGGTTGGATGGCGCCAGTCAGCCTCGATGCCGTGCAGGAATTCAAAGTTCTTACCGGCAGCTATCAAGCTCAATATGGCCGTTCCGGCGGTGCGCAGATCAGCCTGGTCACCAAGAGTGGAACGTCTCAGTTTCACGGCATGGGCTTCGAATATTACCGCGATCACGGCCTGAACGCCAATAGTTGGAGCAATAATCTGATCGGCCTTCCTGTCGCTCCGTATCACTACAACGACGCAGGCTTCAATTTTGGCGGCCCCATTTACGTCCCGAACCACTTCAATACCGATCACAGCAAACTCTTCTTCTTCGTCGACGAAGAATGGCAGCACCAGCTCGTCCCCTCAGGCCAGCAGCAGGTCACCGTTCCCACGGCCGCCGAACGCACCGGAAACTTCTCTCAATCCCTTGACCAGGATGGCAATCCCGTGACCGTCCGCAATCCTGTTACCGGCCAGCCTTTTGCCCGGAAACATGGTCCCGGCCAGTTCCCTCTACGCGCCTGGCACCGGCTTACTGAATCTTCTCCCCCTGCCAAATGCCATCGATCCTTCGCATCCCAGCTATAACTATGTCTCGCAGATCTCCACCCAGCACCCCCGCCGCGAAGATCTCGTCCGCGCCGACTACAATCCGAACGCCATGTGGCACTTTTATGGCAGCTTCCTCAAAGCCACGGACAACGAAACCACTCCCTATGGCATTTGGGGAACCACCAATATTCCGCTCTACAATCTCCAATACAGCATCCCCGGCTATCACTATGTGCTCAATGCCACCACCACCATCAGCCCCACTGCGGTGAATGAGATTACGGTCGATCAGGGCCACGATTCCCAATACAACGGAACACAGCCAAGTTCGGGTGATTGGACTCGCTCTAAAACCGGCGTCGATCTGAATACGCTTTACGCGCCTTACCAGGACCTCATCGCCGGTTTCAATTTCGGCGGCACGCGCATCGGCAATTCCCCTTCTTTCAACACCAGCGGCTTTCCGTTCTACAACGCCAATACCAATACCGAGGTCAGCGATAACTTCAGTAAGACTGTGAACTCTCATCTGCTCAAGCTCGGTTTTTATTTCGACCATAATTGGAAGGTGCAGCCCTCCGGCGCGACGTACGCCGGCGCTTATGACTTCGGCGACAACCCGAGTAACCCTCTCGACACCGGCTACGGGTTCGCTAACGCTGCCCTAGGCGTCTTCAGCAGCTTCCAGCAAGCCTCGACTTACGCCAACGCTTATCCAATTTACGATCAGGTTGAGTGGTACGTGCAGGCACCTGGAAAGCTACTTCAAGATTGTCCGTCGATTACGGCGTCAGGTTTTACTACCTGCAGCCAGTCCACAATTCGCAGAGCGATCTCGCGAATTTTTTCGGCGGAACCTGGCAGAGTAGTCAGGCGCCCTCGCTCTTGCAGCCCGGATTCAACGGTGCAGGCCAGCGCGTTGCCGTTGATCCCGCTACCGGTCTAACTTATCCTTCGGTCGACATTGGCAGCTACCTCGGGGGTAGCGGCAACACGTTGAACGGCCTTCGTGTTCTCGGAGGCAGCTACATCACAAATAGCCCCGGCATCCTTGTCGCTCCCCGCATCGGTCTGTCCTTCGATCTCACGGGACGCCAAACCGCCGTGCTGCACGCCGGAGGCGGCGTTTTCTATGACCGCACCCGCACCGACCCTTACGCCAGCTTGCTCGCTAATCCGCCCACCACCCTTCAGCCCACTGTTAATTACGGACGTGTTGCCGATCTCGGATCGAGTTCCAACGTCTTTAGTCCGCCCGGGCTGACTACCTTCAGCACAAGTTCCTCCATTCCCACAACCTATAACTTCAACGTCGGTATTCAGAGCAAACTGCCACTATCCATGCTGCTCGATGTGTCCTATGTAGGCTCGATCTCAAACCATCTGCTGCAGTACATGAACGTCAACGCCGTACCTTTTGGAGCCGACTTCCTCCCACAAAATCAGGACCCGACTCTCCAGGCCTCTTTCCCCAACGCATTGCCCGGCTCGAATGCTTTGCTGCCCCAGCTCCTCCGGCAATATCGCGGCTACGGCGATATCAATGAGAGCATGTTCTCGGGCAATTCGAATTACAATTCCCTGCAAGTCTCTTTAAACCGCAGATTTGCTTCCGGTCTCTTTCTGGGCGTCGCCTACACCTGGAGCAAATGTACGGACACCACTGACGACAGCGACCAGATTCGCTTCGATCAATACACGCACACCGCCCTCTATGGTCCTTGTGATAACAACGTTCCGCAGAATCTCGTCATCAACTACGTCTACCCTATACCGGATCTTTCGGCAAGCCTGGGCAGTTTCAACAATCGTGTCACGCGCGCTGTTCTCAATCACTGGCAGATCTCCGGAGTCAGCACCTTCCAAAGCTGTACGCCTTTCGGGGTCGCTCTGAACGTCGCCGGAGTATCGGGCTTGAACTTCACCGGGACGCCTAGCTGGAATCCTTCCCCGATCTGCGTCAGCAGTCCAACTGCCGGTACGACCGACAGCCCATTCAATCGCATTAACGCGTTTGCTTTCGCTCTGCCCGCCGTCGGCAGCATCGGCCTAGGCTGTTCCCGGAATTTTATGTATGGTCCGGGTACCAACAACTGGGATATGTCGCTCCAAAAGAACATTCCCATTACCGAGCACCTTCGACTTGAACCTCGCGGCGAGGCCTTCAACATCTTCAACCACACCCAGTTCATCGGCGTGAACAACACCATTGATTATTCAGGCTTGGCCAATCCCACGGTGACAAATCTGCCGTACAATTCCAGCGGAGCCTTGACGAACATCAATGGTTTCGGTTCGGTCGCCGGATCCAGATCGCCCCGCATCTTGCAACTGGTGGCAAAGATCGTCTTCTAGTCAGCATGATGCGCCGACCGATTCTTTCAAAACAATACGGCCTAACCTTAACCATCTTAGGAACCCTATGTCTGGGCCTGGAAGCAGCCCCTGTCCAAAAGGTATCGGCACCCGACTTTGTCAACTTCGGTGTCGCGTGTGCTCGACAAAACAATTACGAGCGGGCAGTCCGGGCCTACCAGAAAGCTTTGGCGGTCGACCCGCACTACATTCCTGCTCAGGTCAACCTGGGCCTCACTTACTTCAAAACCGGGCAATATGAAACCGCGATTACCTGGCTGGAAAGAGCCGCGGGACAAGGTCTCGATTCCGATCAGATCCACACGCTCCTCGCCATGTCGTTCTACACGACTAAACGTTACCGTTCAGCTGCCGCGCACTTCAGAGTTCTATTTGATCGCGAACCCACCAATAGGACTGCGCAGTACTTTCTAGCCGAGAGTTATTTTCGCTCGCATCAGACTCAAGAACTCTCCGAGTTCTTTGAACAACTCCAGACCAAAGCGCCCGATTCGCCCGTTACCCATATGATTGCGGGCGAGCGCTATGACCAACTCGACCGCATCCCCGAAGCTTTTAACGAGTTTCAGCAAGCTGCCGCGATTGCTCCGAAGATGCCCTTTTTGCACTTTGCTTTGGGTTACTTGTATTGGGAGCAGCATCATTTCGCCGAATCAGCCGCCGAGTTTCGTCAGGAGATTCAACTCCCGAACGGTGAAGCGGATCAGGCCCGCGGCTATCTGGGAGACATCGCTTTTCGCAGCGGCGATCGATCGGCGGAACGATTGCTGCGACAAACCTTACGGATTGATCCAAACGTTCGCATCGCGCAGTACGATCTGGGCGTTATCTGTAGCGAAGGGAACCGGCTAGGCGAAGCCGCCGCTTACTTTTCCAAAGCCATCGAGCTCGATCCGCGGCGCGCGGACGCGTACTACCGCCTCGCGAGAATCAGCCGGCAGCTCGGGGAGACTGATCGCTCCAGTCAGCTGCTCGCCAAAGTAGTGGCCTTACACGCTTCGGAGCACACCCCGATCTTGCAGACCGTCGCTCAGGCGCGGTAAGCCGCCCGGCCGCCCGCATTCACGTAAGTTAAGGTTTTCGCAGGCCGGTTTTTACGAACGCTTTAGCCTTAGTACCTCGGGCCTTTGGAGGTTGGGAATAAGCCGAATTTCAAGGATGGGTTTCCGCTCGCCCTTTACGAATGCCACCAACAATTCGAACTTCTTTGGAGACAATCAGCGGCCCGACATTCTGGCCGATCCTACGCTCGGCACGAAGAGTATTTATAAGTGGGTCAATACCGGCGATTTCGAGCAGCCTGCACCGTTTACTTTTGGCGACGTGCCGCGCGCGCTGCCCTACCTGAGAGCGCGGGGTACGCTCAACACCGATATGACCCTTCAGAAATGTTGGGTCTTTGGAACGAAACGTCGAAGCTGCAATTGCGCGCGAAATTCTATAATCTGTTTAACCGCACGCGATTCTTCGCTCTGGGGACGACCTTTGGGAGCCCGAAGTTCGGAGTGATGCCGGGCGCACTGGCTGTGCAATCTATACAATTCGGCGTGAAATTGTATTGGTGAGCGGGATGGGGGGCGAGTTAACTGGCACGACGGATTGAGGTTCCATTTAAACTGGGTTTTATGACCGCATGGCAAGAGTTTGTCAGCAGCGATCCGCAAGTCTGCGGTGGAGAAATCTGTGCGTCGGGGACCAGAATTCCAGTTACGGTGATCCTCCACAGCCTCGCGGAAGGAGCCGGCAAAGAGGAGGTTCTGGCGAGTTATCCATCGTTAAGCCTCGATCACATCAATGCCGCTCTGGCTTACGCGGCGGAAGTATTCTCGAACTGGACTTGAACAAACGGTTGACGGTGGTCGGCCATACCCGCATCCGTTTTCGATAGCTCTCCAACGGCAGATCCTCACGCGGCTGACGCCACTCCCACTCCGTCCTTTGGTGAGTGCATAGAAGTGTTATACTCCTCTATGTAATGCCCAAAGGAAAAGCGCTGGAACAAAAAAGATCCGAGGTTCTGCAGGGAACGCTCGACCTGATGATTCTCAAAACCCTGGATGCGATGGGGCCGCTCCATGGTTACGGTATCGCGCGCCGGCTCGAGCAATTGAGCGAGGACGTCCTGCAATTGAACGAGGGTACGGTGTACACGTCCCTATTGCGTCTGCAGCAGCAAGGCTGGATTTCCGCTGCTTGGGGCGCGTCGGAAAACAACCGCAAGGCAAAGTTCTATTCGATTACCAAGGCGGACGTAAGCAGCTTGTCGAAGAGATGGAGAACTGGGAACGCATTGCGGGCGTAATCGGGAGAGTGCTACAAGCGGCAGGTGGGAAGTGAACCGATTTTGGCGCGTTCTTAAAGAACAACTTGCCCGGATGCGGGGCTCGTTGGTGCGCCGCACTTTTGAGGCGGAATTCGATGAGGAAGTGGAAGCGCATCTCGCTTTGCTCACGGAGCGCTTCGCGAGCCGGGGCCTGAGCCCGGACGAAGCGCGCTACGCCGCCCGCAAGAAGTTTGGTGGAGTGACGCAAACCAAGAATGAGCTGCGGGACCGCGGCCGGTCGCGCTTTTTGGAGGCGGTGTGGCAGGACAGCGCCTACGTTGTCCGGCAGTTTCGGAGAGCGCCGCTGTTTGCGATTACCTCCATTTTGACGCTCGCCTTGGGTATCGGCGCGAATACGGCGATCTTTTCGCTGGTCGATCAACTCATCTTGCGGCTGCTGCCCATTAAGGAACCCCGGCACTTGGTCGCTCTTGTCGGGCAAGGGCCGTATTACGGCGAAAATATGGGGCATGATGTGCTGTCCTACACGATGTACCAGACCCTTCGCGACCGGAATCAGGTGTTCAGCCAAATGATGTGTCGCCGCTCAGTTCAGTTCACCGCAACCGTGCATTCGGAAAGCGAGGTTCTGAGCGGCGAACTGGTCTCCGGCAACTACTTTCCTCTTCTCGGTATTAAAGCCGCCGCGGGCCGCGTGTTCGATGCGAACGACGATCTCCGTCCCAGTGCAAATCCGGTAGCAGTGCTCAGCTATGCATACTGGAAAAGCAGATTTGCCGGCAGTGACAGGATCCTCGGCCGCACGCTTCTGGTCAACAATTATCCGCTGACGATCGTCGGCATTTCGCAACCCGGATTCAATGGTCTGGAACCAGGTCTGCCTAGCCAGCTTTTTGTTCCCGTCATGATGACTTCCGCGCTATTCCCGCACGACGATTTCGGGCGGATGTTCGATTCGCGGCTGCGTTGGGTGAACGTGTATGGAAGGCTGAAACCAGGCATGACGCTGGAACACGCCAAGGCCGGGTTACAGCCGCTGTTTCACCGCATTCTGCAGGCAGAAATGCTGCAACCGGGATTCGCGCACGCCACTCCCTACGATAAGCAGCAGTTCCTCAAGATGTGGCTGGACGTAATTCCGGGAGGGCAGGGAAACAGCATACTTCGGCGGCAGTACGAGAAACCGTTGTGGGTGCTCATGGGCGTTACCGGCTTCGTCCTCTTGATCGCCTGCGCGAATCTGGCGAGCCTGCTGGCGGCCAGAGCGGTGGTACGCCAGAAGGAGATTGCGGTCCGATTGGCCATCGGTTCAAGCCGCGCTCGTATCGTCCAGCAGTTGACAACGGAGAGCCTTTTACTCGCGCTGGTTGGCGGGATCGCCGGCATCGGACTGGCGATCGCGATGGTAAAAAGCCTGCTCGCTTTTCTCCCCGAGAATCCCACCGGTTACACCATCTCCAGTTCACCCGATTTACGCATACTCTGCTTCGCGTTGGGCCTTTCGCTCCTCACCGGACTCATTTTCGGATTAATGCCTGCCTTGCAGGCCGCCCGCCCGAACGTTGCGGAAATACTGAAGGCCAAGGCAGCCAGCGTGACCGGCGGCGCGGCGCAAATCAATTTCCGTAAAGTCTTGGTTGCCGCTCAGATTACGCTATCTTTGCTCCTGCTCATCGGCGCCAGCCTCTTCATTCGCAGCCTCGCCAGTCTCCGCTCGGTCGATCCCGGATTCAAAACGAAGAATCTGGGGCAATTTGAGATGGACCTCGGTTCCATCGGCTATGACCTGAGGCGCGCTTACGCGTTCTACAATCGGCTAAAGACGCGCCTGGAGAGCTTACCGGGCGTCGAAGCCGCCGCCATTGCCATCAACCCGGTGCTTAACGATAGCAATTGGGAAAACAGCATCACGGTGGCCGGACACGAGAACAAGCCGGGAGAGGACACCAATTCTTACATGAATGGCGTAAGCCCCGGTTACTTCAAAACCTTGGGGATCCATCTTCTGGCCGGCCGCGCGTTCCGGGAAAGCGACACAGCGGATTCGCCGAAGGTAGTAGTTGTCAATGAGAGCTTCGCCAGACACTATTTTGGCCAACGGCCCGCGGTTGGGCAGCGCATCGGCCGAGGATCCGATCCCGGGACACCGACCGATATGGAAATTATCGGTGTCGTCAATGACACCGATTATGAAAATCTGCAACAGAAGGCGCCGCGCCAGGTATTTCTGTGCGCATCGCAAATTTACGAGTTGGATACGACTGTCTACCTGAAAGCGAAAGGCAATCCGCTCAGTGTTCTTGCTAGCGCACGACGTTTAGTGCACAAGATGGAGCCGAAGGCTCCGGTCATGAATATGAAAACAGTGGAGCATCAGTTGGAAGAGTCGCTCGTCACGGAGCGCATGATTGCGTCGCTCTCAACGGTGTTCACGATTCTGGCTGTGGCGCTTGCTGTGCTCGGGCTGTATGGCGTGATGGCTTATATGGTCACGCAGCGCGCGCGTGAGATAGGCATCCGCCTCGCGCTGGGCGCGCAGTTCGGCAATGTGGTGTGGCTGGTCATGCGCGAAGTTATGCTTCTGGTGGCGGCGGGCATTGTTGTGGCGGTTCCGCTAGCCTTCGCCTTAGGCCGCTTCATTCGGAGCGAACTCTACGGCATCGTGCCGACAGACCCGATCTCGTTCGTAACCGCAGCGCTGCTACTTGCCGGAATCGCAATGCTAGCGGGATTCCTGCCGGCCCGGCGAGCAGCCTCGGCGGACCCGTTGCGCGTCTTGCGTTACGAATAGCTTTGCAACTCCGGTTTGTTGCTAGCGCAGGGCTGCTAGTGCCGTTGCTTCTTTCAACGGCTCAACCTTCAAAGAGGCGGACGAGATCGAGTGCAGAACTGTCCAGCCACCGTCATGCTGGGAGAAGATTACGTTATCCCCGTCCGATCCGATGATCGTGCCTTTCGGATATCCCTTTACTTTGCGCCATTGACCGGTCGAGCGGTCCAAAACAGCCCATCCACTAAACCGGTCTTCTTTGATGATTCTTGCGTACACGCTGCCGCCGGTTGTCATGGCTACCGGTTGAAAAGTAAGTTCGCGGTATGCGCCGAGATCGTACTTCCCAAGCAGAGTTCCTCCGGGGCTAAGCTCGATCCAGGTTCCCCGGCCCCTCTGCAGAAAAGCCATAAAGCCGATCCGGTTGTTCGCGGCGAAAATTCGTTTACCGCCAAGACAGAGTTGTAATGACGTATAGGCGTTGTAATCGCCCGCAATTTGCCGCCAGGGAAGACCTTGATCGATTTCCTCGCCATTCCGCGCATAGTGATGAAAAACGTTGAAATCGTCCGCGCGCGACTCGTAATTACTTTCGTAGCCGACGGTCCACAAAGTGTGATCCGGAGCAAAAGCCATGTGCTGCGACAAATAAGAACCAGTCCTTATGATCTGCATCGGCTTTCCGGCTTGATCGAGCAGTTCGATTTTCGGGCCCTCATTTCCCCGAGAGAAGTTCGCGCGCGCGGCAGTACCATCGGAATCGATGGCCCACACGTCGTACCGGCCGCCGACGCCTTTCAGACTATCTGAATAGGCGAGCTTCGTATCGGGGCCATAGATCAGGACGCGAGTATAAGCGGGCGAGTCCCAATCGAGAACGTAGCCGCCGTTGTAAGATGCCGGCCCAAGCGAACCTTCATATTGCGGATCGGCGGCCGCTTGGCCAGAACACTGCATAGTGAACGTCAGCAGGAGTAAAGTCGGGTAAACCTTGCGCATCGATTTTGGATCCTTTCCGAAACACCGAAGATCCCGTTTACGCGTATCTTAGCGACTTTGAGCGTTCGGTGGGGATACTGGTAAGCTTTACGCCGGCAGCCTGACCTGGCGGGGGCGGACCTCTTCGCCGGACTTTCGGAGTTCGAACTGGGCGCGCCGAAAAGCGCTCTGCCCTATCTGGTTAAAGCTCGGCAACTCGATCCCGAGTGCCCGGCTCCGCTGCTGGCGCTCGGGAAAGTGTTTGTCGCGCTGCGCGACTACGGCCGCGCTAACGGGTTCTAAGCGGCGAGGGATGGACAGTGGGCGAACAAAGCGATGGCCAAATTTCAGCAAATGCGTTATGGCGGGGCAAGACAATGATGCCGAGCCACGCTAGCCATCGGAGTGCAGCCGCTGCTCTTTTTGCAGTTGCGCCTGGCGAAGTGTGTTCGATTCCTGGAGCGCCGCTTCAGCTTCGCTGGTTCGTCCTAATTTTCGAAGCGCGAGGGATAGCTGGTAATGGACATCGCCGCGTTCGTCGGACGGGGCGGCCTTCGAGAGTTCGAGCGCTGCTTCTCGATACTGGCCCAAGTGCGAGTAAGCGCGACCGAGATCGGCGTGCGCATCGGGCTGCGCCGCCAAATACTGCTTGAGCAGTGGAATGGCGGCCCCGCTGCGGCCTTTTGGTAATGAGCAAGGGCCAAGCGTAAGTCGCCGTGTTGGCGATCCATATCGCCCAGGAAAACAGCTGTCTGCCAGAAGTCCGGCGCGATGCGAATGAGCTACTCGAACGATTGCCAGATTGTTGAGCGCTTCCGGAGCGCCGGACGAATCGCCAGCGCGGCCTTGTAATCGGCTATCGCCTGCTCATACTTGCCTTGACGGGTGAAGTCCGCGGCCTGCCGGAAGAGATTGGAATATTCGTCCGCGGCGCGGCACGTGCTCGCTAATAGCAGCAAACCGGCTAGCGCGCTCAAACGCATTGTTCTGATTGTAAGTAAAGAAGACGCCGCTCTGAACGTGGCGTGGCTACTGTTCGCGCAGCGCGCTCGCCGGATCGATGCGTACCGCACGCGCGGCGGGATTCCAGCAGGCCAGCAGCGCGACCGCCGACATTAGCAGAAGGGCAGTCGCATAAGTAAGCGGGTCGCGCGGGCTGACGCCATACAGCACCGCGGAAAGGAGCCGTCCGGCGGCCAGCGTGGCGATGGTTCCAAGCAAAGTTCCAAGCGCGCATAGCACGAGCGTGCGCGTGAGCACGGAAGAAAGCACTTGCAGCGGTTGAGCGCCCAAGGCCATGCGAATGCCGATCTCCCTGGTGCGCCGCGAAACCGCATACGCTACTAAAGCGAACAGCCCGGTGGCCGCCAGCGCCATGGCGAGCACGCCGAAGACGCCCAGCACAATCGCGGCAGCGCGGGCGGGGAAGAGCGGGGTCGCCAGTTGATCTTTGAGACTGCCGGTATTGAAAAGCGTCAGTTGCGGATCGAGATCGAGTACCGCTTTGCGCAACAGGTCCGTCGCTTGGCGAGCGGGCAGTCGGGTGCGGGCTACCAGCGTTGTCCAGGTGGTTCCAGTCTGCGCAATCGGCGAAAAGACTGCCGGGTGCGGATCCTCGCCGAGCGACTCATATTTGCCTGTCTCCACCACGCCGATGATTTCGACCGCTTTGTCTCCTAAACGAAGCTGCTTGCCCAACGGGTTCTCGTTCCTGTAAAACAGGCGCACGAGCGCTTCATTAACGATCGCTACTCGCGGCGTGCCGTCGTGATCGCGACTATTTATATCGCGCCCCAAAAGCAGTCTTGTGCCCGCGGCTTGCAGATATCCGGGAGAGATGTTGTAGGTAACCGCGGCGCGCCATTCCGATCGCGGCGGCAACGGGCGATCGGCGCGAGAAATGACCGCATTGTTCTCGCCGAAGCCAAGCGGCAAGTTCGTGATAATGCCAACTCGCCGCAGACCAGGCAGCGCCGAAGCTTTTTGCAACAAATCGGCATCGAAGCGGCGGCTGCGCGGCCCGTTGTAGCCTTGCAGCCTCAGATCGAAGGAAACCGAAACAGCACCGTTCGGATTGAAACCCAAATTCAGTGTGAGCGCATGCTGCAAGCTTCGCACCACTAGCACGGAAGAAATGACCAGGATCACCGAAAGCGCGATTTGTGCTGCTACCAGCAGGTCACGCATGCTTAAGCGGCGAAAGCGGCTGGAAAGGGGCTCGTCTTTGAGACTCGGAATCAAGTCGATGCGCACCGCCTTAAGGGCAGGTGCTAAGCCGAAGAGCAGCGTCGTTAGAAGAGCCGTCATCGCGCTGAAACACAAAACCGTTGTATCTGGATGGAGACTGGTGTTTATTGGCAGGTCGAAACTCGGCTGCCACGAGCTGAAGAGGCGGCAGGCGCCGAAGGCAATCGCCAGACCGAGCACACCGCCGCTGAGCGCAAGCAGCAGGCTTTCGGTCATCAGTTGACGCAGTAACTGATAGCGGCTTGCGCCCAGGGCTAGCCGGATGCCGATCTCCCGATGACGATCCGAAGCGCGCGCCAGCAGCATGCCCGCCAGGTTGATGCAAGCAAGCAGTAGCGCCATCCCGGCGACGCTCATGAAAGCAATGCCGAAGCCGGTAATCTGGTCGCGAAACAGACCCGGCCGCGGTAAGTGGAATTTCGCTCCCGGTTCCACCTCGTTCGGATATGCGCGGCCGAGTTGTCGAGCGATGCGGTCCAGATCGGCTTCCGCTCGCGCGCGCGAGATGCCAGGTTTCAGCCGGCCCATGACCCAGACCTGTTGCGAACCGCGTTCGCGCAGCCAGTCGTTGCCAGGCTCGATTTCGGTTTCCATGCTCATCGGAACCCAATAGTCCGCCGCCATGATCACTTCCGTCCCTACAAAAGAACGCGGAGCGACGCCGATGATGGTGAAGGAAAATCCGTTGATCTTGACCGCGCTGCCGATGATGCGCGGATCGCCCGCCAAGCGGCTTCGCCAATAGCGGTCGCTGATAACCACCACCGGATTTGCGTTCGGCTTGCCATCTTCGGCGGGTCCGAAAAAGCGCCCCAATTCGGGCGTAATGCCAAGCGTCTCAAAATAGTTGCCGCTCGCTTCATAGCCCCACACGCGAAGATTCTCGCGCGCTTTGATGCTCATGCTCACCGGACTAAAGCGCGTGGCGACCAGGTTTGAAAAGACCGTGTTTCGGTCGCGGAAATCGGCGTAATTGGGATACGATATGTTGACAATCTCGCCCCAGTTGAGCGACACCAGCTGCCGCGGATCGTGAGCCGGAAAGGAGCGCAGCAGGATATCCTCGACAAACGTAAATACCGTGGTATTCGCGCCGATGCCGAGCGCTAGCGTGACGATCGCAATGGCCGTAAATAGGGGAGTGCGCCGCAATGTGCGAATGCTGTAGCGCAAATCGCGCGCTACGTTTTCAAGCGAGCCGGTTCCGCGCGCATCCCGGCACTCTTCTTTGTAGAGAGAGATCGATCCGGTCAATCGTTGCGCCGCAAACTTCGCTTCCTCGGGCGTCATGCCAGCACGGATATTGCTTTCGATCTCCTGTTCGAGGTGGTCGCGCATCTCGTCATCGAGTTCAGCCTCGCTTCGCTTTCCACGAAATAACGATCGCAAAAACATTCGTACTCGTGCCGGCCAGCGCATTGTAGCTGCCTACCTCGCTTCGATAACTAAGCCGATTGCCTTCGACAACCGCTGCCATTGACCGAGCTCGGCTCGCAATTGTTTTCTCCCGGCCGCCGTCAACGAGTAGAACTTCGCGCGCCGATTGTTCTCCGAATCCTTCCATTCGGCCTTAATCCAACCCTGATGCTCCAGGCGATGTAAAGCCGGGTACAAGGAACCCTGCTGCACCTGCAAAACATCCTCGGAGACCTGAACGATGCGTTTCGCGATCGCCCACCCGTTCATGGGTTCGAGCGAGATAGTCTTCAGAATCAGCAGGTCGAGCGTGCCCTGGACCAGGTCGGTAGGTTTACCCAAGAAAGTACTCCTTGACTATCTACAATAAACCAAGACTTGTAGATAGTCAAGGGGAAGCGCGGCCGATTTATTCCTGGCGCAAGACACTAGCTGGATCGATTTTCGTGTTTCTTCGCGCCGGCACATAATATGCCAGCAGCGCCCCCGCAATCAGCAACATTGCGGCCACCGCCAACGACACCGGGTCGCGCACCGGCACTCCGTAGACCAGCCCTGTCATTAGCCGCGCCAGCGCCCACGCGCCGGCCGCTCCGGCGCACACTCCTAGTAGCGCTCGCTTCAATCCCTGCCGCAGCAGCATCCCGATCAACTGGCCGCGATCCGCTCCCAGGCTCATGCGAATCCCGAACTCGCGCGTACGCAAACTGATGCCGTAGGAAGCGACTCCATACACGCCGACCAGCGTCAGTACAAACGCCAAGGCTCCAAAAACACCGATCAGGACGGTAATAAGACGACGCGCCCCGATCGTTTCCGAAACGGTGGTCTCCATCGTCTGCTCGTTCTCGATCACCTGCTCCGGGTCGAACTTGTGAATGGCTTTCCGCAAAGAGAGCGCTACCGATCGTGGGTCGCCGAAGGTGCGCAGCACCACCGTCGTTCCCACAGTCGGGCCCAAATATTGCTGATACGCTTGATAAAACTCAGGCACAGGCTTACCGGCTAAGGACCGGTGCTGTACATTCCCCACCACGCCGACCACGGTCAGATCCGGTGCGTGCGGCGGCGCTTCGCTGCTTAGCCGCTGCCCAATAGGATTCTGCCCCGGCCAATATTCATGCGCCATCTCCTGGTTAATGACCACCGCGCCTTTGTCTTCCGGCGATTCGAATCGGTGGAACAGCCTGCCCGCGAGTAGCGGAATTCCCATCACGCCGAAATACCCTCCGCTCACCGCATGGAACTCGTTGATCTGGCCGCTGGCCGTCGAACCCGGCAGAAAAATGTGCAGGCTCACCACAATCTTGCCCATCGGCAGCGCGCTCGTCAGCGCAGCTTGCTCCACGCCCGGCACCTGCCGCGCGGTTGCGAGTAGATCGCGGTAGCGCCGAACCAACTGTTCCTTGCTCATTCGCGCGGTGTGTCCAGGTGGAATTCCTGCCGTCAATACGTGTGCCGTCCGTATGCCGGGATTCACGTTGGCCAAGCGAACAAATCCGCGAATCATCAGCACCGCGCCTGCCAGCAGCATGAGTGAAACAGCCACTTCGGCCATTAATAGTAAGTGGCTCGGCCATGCCTGCGCCCGGCTCGATCGCCCCTGCCGCGGTGCGCTGGCCAGTCGCTTGCTTGAAAACGACAAAGCCGGAGCCAGCCCGAACAGCACTCCAACTAGCACCGTCAGCAGCAGCGCAAAGCCCAGCACCACCAGGTCCATGCGTGTTTCGCCCAGCCTCGGAATCTCAAACGTTCGCGGAATCAACAACAGCAGCAACCGGTTTCCCGCATAGGCCAGCAGCACTCCCAATCCGCCGCCCAACACCGCCAGTCCCAGGCTTTCGGTAAGCACCTGCCCCACCAGTCGGCCGCGACTCGCTCCCAACGCGCCCCGAATCGCAAACTCATCTGATCGCGCCGCGCCGCGCGCCAGCAGCAGATTCGCTACGTTCAAACACGCAATCAAAACCAGAAAACCGGCCGCGGCCAGCAGCAGCGAAAAGGCATGCCGGTAATCTTCGATGCTGCTTCTGCCAATTTGCTGGAGCGAAAAGCGCCAGTTCCGCTCGGAAGGCGGATAACTTCTTTGCAGCGTGGGGGCCAGCTGCTGCAACTCCGCGCGCGCTTCTTCGAGCGAAGCGCCGGTTCGCAGCCGGGCCACGATGTTTACACCTGCATGCAGCGGATCGCTCACCGGAGTGCGATCCGGCAGCCAAGCCGCGATGCCCGCGCGCGGCAAAACGAAGTCCGGCGGCATCACGCCGACCACGCGAAACGCCTTTACCGGCCCCGGGGGATACTCGCCGCTCAAGAAAATCTGTTGCTCCAAAATCCGCGGATCGCTACGAAAATATCTTTGCCAGGTGTCGTAGGAAAGCACCACGCCCGGCTGCGCATCGCTCTTGTAGTCGGAGGCGTCCAGTGTCCGTCCGAGCAGCGGTTTGCTACCGAGCAACGGAAACAGCCCGCGCGACACGCTGCGTACCCACAAATTCGCCGGCTCGTCTACCCGCGACAAAGTAGCGATCTCGAAAGGGCTTACCCACTCGACCGATTGAAGCGCATGTCCATAACGCCGCAGAAATTCCGCATCCGCCACCGTCGTACCGGACGTGTCGCCCGCCACCCCATGACGTTCGATCTCGATCACCTGCCCGGCATCCCGATACGGCAGCGCCCGCAGAAAAACCGCCCGGAACGCGCTGAACATCGTCACCGACGCCCCGATCCCGAGTCCCAGCGACAACACCGCAGTCAGCGTAAACACCGGACTCTTCTTCAACTGCCGCCATCCGTAGCGCAAATCCTGCATCATGGTTTTGCTCCTATGCCCGCTTTCGCATCATACTGCCTCCTTCGTCCTCATCGCTCAGCTAAAACGCGCTTGATATCGAGCGCAATCTCCAACAGCTTCGGGCTCTCCGTGTTATCTAAAAGCACAACCAAATCCTTCTGGCTCGGAATGCGCTCAATGAGCGACTGGAAACCGAAAATTGCTCCCCCATGCATCGGGATCGCTTCACCGGCAAACGGCGATCCCGCAGCCGGTATCAGGATTGCCCAGCCGTAACCATAGCTCTCTAGGTTCGGCCGGAAAAGAAGATCGCGCATCTTCGCCGGCAGGAGTCGATCCGTGTAAAGCGCTTGATCCCAACGATAGAGATCCTCCACCGTCGAATACATCGCCCCTGCCGCGAAGGGAATGGACATGTCGTAAAAGCGCGCATTGCGCAGCCCTTCGGCGGTGCGTTCATAGCCTGAGGCGCGATGCGCAAGGATCGGAGCCCTGTGAGCATATCCGGAATCGTTCATCCGGAGCGGCGACAAAATGCGTTCTTTTAGCAACTGCTCGAATGACTGCCCGCTCACCTGTTCGAGGATCGCGCCCAGCAGGAAATACCCGGAGTTGCTGTACGCAAACTTACTCCCCGGTTCGAACTGCAAGTCGCCGCTGCAATACTTGCGCGCAAAATCTTCGACGCTATACTTCGTCCGGCTTGCAGCCCCTTCTAAAAAGCCCGGCAACGCCAGAAAATTCGGAATGCCGGACGTATGCGAGAGCATTTGATAAACCGTCACGCGACGCCCCGTGTCCTGGCGATAGTAGGGCAGATAGTCCGCTATATGTCCGTCCAGCTTCAGCCGCCCCTGGTTCACGAATTGCAGGACGAGCAAGGCGGTGAACTGCTTGGTCATCGAACCGATTTCAAACTTCGTTCGCAGACCATTCGGAATGTTCCATTCCAAATTCGCAAAGCCAAACGCCCGCTCATAAATCACGCGTCCGCGCTGAGCCACCAGCACTGTACCGTTAAACTCATGTGACGTAGCGCGCGCTTCCATAATTCGATCGATCTTCTGGAGCTCGGCGCACAACGCCAATGTGGATACACCCGGGCCGCAAACAAGCGCGAAGAAAAAGGAGTGCAGACGACGCTTGCGGTGCGTCACGACTCGGCCGCCGGAATTAACAACGGCAACACGTCGCCGGCTTTCCCGCTAAGCGGCCAATCGACCAGTTCGGAAATCGGCGTCGCCTCCACATTTACCTCGATCACGTTCGCCCCCGACGATTTCGCTAAATCCACCAACCCCGCCGCTGGATAAACCACGGCCGAAGTCCCAACAATCAGAAACACATCGCACTCGCGCGTCGCCCGCTCCGCTTCTTGCCATACCTGCGCCGGCAGACTCTCGCCAAACCAAACCACTCCCGGCCGCGCCAAGCCGCCGCACTCCACGCAGTTTGGAGGCAGCGCCAGCGGCACGCCGCGGTCGGTCCATTCCCGGGCGCATTCGGTACAGCGCAGCTTCCAAATACTGCCGTGCACTTCGAGAACGGACTCGCTCCCGGCGAGCGCATGTAGTCCATCCACATTCTGCGTGATCAAGCTGAGCTCCGGCGCGAGTTTCTCCAATCGCGCGAGCGCCAGATGGCCAGCATTCGGTTGCGCCCGCGCAATCAAGCCCCGCCGCCAGTCGTACCACTCCCAAACGAGCATGGGCTCGCGCCCGAAAGCCTCCGGAGTCGCCAAATCTTCCGGCTGAAAATTCTTCCACAACCCCCCCGCCCCGCGAAATGTCGGTATGCCGCTCTCCGCCGAAATCCCCGCGCCCGTCAAAACGGCTACCCTCCTCGCCTTGTGCAGGACGTCCCTCGCCGCGCGGAGCATCTCGTCTGTATTCACCTAATCATCTTCCAGCCCCCCCAACAGATCGCCCAGCCGGTCGAGCCTTCGCTCCCATATCGAACGCCGATTTTTGATCCATTGCTCCAACGCCGAAAACCCCGCCGTTTCGATGCGGCACGTGCGTACCCGACCGCTCTTCTCGGTGCACGCCAGCCCGCTTTCTTCTAAAATTTGCAGATGTTGGGCCACCGCCGTCAGCGTGATGCCGAGCGGCTTCGCTAATGCCGAGATTGAAGCCGGCCCATTCCCAAGCTTTTCCAGTATCGCCCGGCGCGTGGGATCGCCGAGCGCATAAAAAACGCGGTCGATGCTGATTTTCGGCCTCGGCATTAGATCATTTGTGAAAGTGGTTTCCCGCTTACGAACTCGTTACTTCATTCGCCAATTGCTCGAGTAACTTACGCCATCCCTCCTCGCGCATCTGCGGACCGTCGGCCCCCTCGAAGAATACTCCCTGATGCGTGCAGATGAGGTCTGTCCCTTTGTCCGTCGGTAGAAACTCGAACGTGACCAGCGAGACCGAGATCCGTTTCTCCTCCAACATCATCGTAGAGGCAGTAACTATACGCCGGTCGGGCACAATGTCCTGATAACTTCCCTCGTTCGTAATGACGAGCCCCGCGATGGGCGTGCCCTCCTTCATGCGATACCGTTGTCGTTCACTCCCTCCGACGCGAAAATCCATCTCGAACTGCTCAACGTCGTGGTTCTCCCTTTCGTCCCCAAACCAACGGCGCTTCTTAGCCGCGTTGGCGAAAGCCGAAAACACACTTCGAGGCGGCTTCGGATAGCTGCGTTCGATGACAAACGTGCCGTGAATCGTCGATTGCTCTTCCATGGGTACTTCTCCTTTGTTGCTGAAGTAGCGACTTCAGTATCAAACAGGTGCGTCGCAATTGTCAAGTCAATACTTCACTATTTTTTTTGGGATCTCGAAGTTGCGCTTTTGCTCTCAAACACGCTCTCGGCAAAAGCCACGTAAGAGCGCATTCCCCCCAAAACACAACTTGCGGCCGCGGCCTATACTCGTTACATGGCAACGGCCGGGCTCAACCTGCTGTCTCTCGATGAATTTCGCCAGCGCTACGCCGAGGAAAGGCCATACTTCGAATATTGGTTCGGGGAGGCAGTTCAAAAGGCGGTGCCCACTGTCTTACACGCCTTGCTCGTCAAACTCCTCCTGTTTGCGCTAGACCAGGCCGGCTACAAATCGGGGCCTGAATTGGAGCTGAGAATCGACCGGAACTGGCAACCCAAAGCCGACGTCGCTGCCTGGACAAGAATCGATGGCCCCTATCCTACACAGCCGGTCGATATTGTCGTCGAAGTGCTATCTCCGGAAGATCGCATGCAGCGGGTGATTGCCAAATGCCGCAATTACCAGCGCATCGGAATCGCCGCGATCTTCGTGATGGACCCGGAATTTCGCGATGCCTGGCAGTGGAGCAGCGCCACGCAAAATCTGGAACGCATCTCGTCCATGATCTTGCCGAACGGGCAGGAAATCCCGGTAGAAAATCTCTGGCTCGATCTCGCCCGGCAACTGCAAAATGACTAGCCGAAGCGCCTGTCGAAGACCGCGCTCGGTTCCCGGCGTTGTCACTCGTTATCCGCGCCCCCATGCGCAGTCGCTGCCTCCGCGATCGCCGGCTCGAGTGACTTGGCATCCAGCTTATCCAGTTCGCGCAAACTTGGGAATAACCACGCCCAAAATCCCACCACCGCCATCGTTCCGATCCCGCCCAGCACCACCGCCGGTACGGTCCCGAACCACTGCGCGGTCAAGCCCGATTCGAATTGCCCTACCTCGTTCGAAGCCCCGATAAACACCATGGTCACCGCGCTCACGCGGCCGCGCATCTCGTCCGGCGTTGCTAGTTGCGTCATGGTCGAGCGCACAATCACGCTCACCGTGTCCATCGCCCCGGTTAGAAAAAGCATCGCGAGCGACAGCCAGAAGTTGCGCGAGATCCCGAACAACACCGTCGCCAATCCGAAACCGAACACACACCACAGCATCGTCGAGCCCGCGCGCCGGCGCAGCGGCCAATGCGCCACCACAATACTCATCAGCACCGCGCCCACGCCCGGCGCGCTGCGCAATATCCCCAATCCCATCGCCCCAATCTTCAAAATTTCCTGTGCATAAACCGGCAGCAGCGCCACCGCTCCGCCCAGCAGCACCGCGAACAAATCGAGCGAAATCGCCCCCATGATGAATTTGTTTCGCCAGATGAATCGCAATCCATCGAGCACCACGCCTGCCGAAGCCGCTCCGGACCGCCGCGGCACCGGCGGCAGTTTCACCTGCGCCGCGCTTACGAAACCGCCAAAGTAGGCTGCCGCCGCGCAGCAGTAGACGCCCATCGGGTTACCCATAAATCCGTAAAGCAATCCGCCGATCATCGGCCCGGCAATGGTCGCCGTCTGAAAGATCGAAGCGCTCCACGCCACCGCATTCGGAAAATCTTCTTTCGAAACCAGCAGTGGAACGAACGCCTGGCTCGCCGGCGCATTGAAGGCCCGCACGATGCCGTTCGCGAGCAGCACCGCATAGATCGGATACGCCGAGCGCAGTCCGTGCAGCGTGAGAATCAACAGCAGCAGCGAGCAAATCGAGAAGGCGACATAACAGGTCTTCACGATTCTCAATCGGGGAACCCGATCTGCCGTATGGCCCGCCAATAAAAACAGGCAAATACCCGGCAGGAACTGAGCCAGCCCCACTAAACCGAGATCCATCGGCCGATGCGTCAGCTCATAAACCTGCCAACCAACCGCCACCGACTGCATCTCGGAAGACATCGTCACCAGCAGCCGCGCCAGCGAATAAAATCGAAAATTCGGATAGCGAAATGCCGCTCGTGAAGAACTCCCGGCAACCCGGTTGTTACTCACGAATTTTCCCGGCTTCGCTTTCCACTTACCTTCAAATGTACCGAAGCTCCGCTTCTTACTAAGTCACCACTCGCTTTCGGAACATCTTCGCCCCGAGTAAAAACATAACCAGCACGGAGGCACACAGCGGTGGCAAAATCCAGTGCAGACTGAGCGTCGGGAAATCGCGTCCGTCTATCGGCGGCACCATCGCGTAGCGTAACCCTTCCGAAGCATAGGTAAGCGGATTGAACAGCGTCAAAATCTGAAACCAGCGCACATGTCCGAGCGCGCCCCACGGATAGTAAGTGCAGCCCGTGAAAAGCAGCGGCGTAAAGATCAGCGTGAACATTAAGCTGATCTGCTCCGGATTGATAATCGTGCCCATCAGCAAGCCGATCGTCGAACCGACCAGGCCCGTTAAAAGCACCATGCCGATCAGCATCGGCAACCGGTCCGGCCGCACCGCGAAACCGTTGCCCAGAATCAACCATCCCAGCGGAAAAATAACCGAGCTCGCCACTATCCCCCGCAGCGCCGCGAACAAAACTTTTTCGAGCGGCACCCACCACAGCGGCAGCGGCGAAAGCAGCCGGTCGTCGATCTCGCGCGCGTAACCCAGATCGAGCACCAGCGGCAGCGTCACGCCTTGCATCGCCGCCAGCATCCCCGTCAAGGCCACAATACCCGGCAGCATCAACGCCGCGAAATCGCCCGCCGCCAAGCCGCTCCCCGGCAGCACCTTGCCGAAGATGAAAAGAAAAAATAACGGCTGCATCAGCGCCTGCAAAAGGAACGGCACGAACTCGCGTCCCGTTACCACGACGTCTCGCCGCAAGATGGCCAGGAACGCGTTGATCGCGAGCGCCGTGCGGTTAGCCGTCTCCCGCGCGCTCGTCGTCTCTATTGCGCCCACATACGTCTCGCCCATTTAGCGCAAATGCCTCCCGGTAAGAAAAATGAAAACTTCTTCGAGCGATGGCTGTTTTACGCTCAGGTTTCGCACTTGCGCTCCCGCCCCCAACACCGCTTGCGCCGCCGGCCCGATCAACCCGTTCGCCGAATCCGCGTAGATGCGAAACGTCGATTGCCCAGGCTCTGCGTTCTCCGCTTCTCCGCCATTTGCGATCAAGTCGACCTTCGTAATACCCGGAATCGCGCTCAGCGCTCCCTGCAATCGTTCGCCGCAATTCCCATTTGACCCGGCGGGAGCAACCGCCTGCACCTCGAGCGACGTCCCGCCCGGAATCATCTTCTTCAAGTTCTCCGGCGTTTCGTTCACCAGAATCTTGCCATGGTCCATCACCGCGATCCGCCGGCACAGTTTGTCCGCCTCTTCCATGTCATGCGTAGTCAACAGAATGGTCAGCCCGCGTGCATTCATCGCGCGAATCCGCTCCCACAAAAACAGCCGCGACTGCGGATCGAGGTTGTTTGTCGGCTCATCCAGAAAAAGCACATCCGGCTCATGCATCAGCGCCCGCGCAATCATCAGCCGCTGCGCCATGCCGCCCGAGTAGCGATTGACTTTCTCGTTCTTGCGCTCGCCTAAACCAAGTTCTTCGAGCAGCGTGTCCGCCAGCGCCTCGCGGGTCTTGCGCGCTACTCCGTGGTACGCCGCATGGAACGTCAGGATCTCCCGCACTTTTAAACTGCGATCCAGGTTACTCTGCTGCGGGACAACCGCGATCCGTTGCTTTACGCCGATCGGATCGGCCGCCACGTCCACGCCCATGATCGAAGCTTCGCCCGCCGTGGGCAAAATCCCCGTTGTCAGCACCCCGATAGTCGTAGTCTTACCCGCTCCGTTCGGCCCCAGCAAGCCGAAAATCTCGCCCCGCCGCACGCTGAACGAAACTCCGTCCACCGCATTTACTTTGGATTTGGCATAACGCTTGGCCAGGTCGCGGACCACGATCGCGGAATCGACGAGAGAAGAAGGAGCCGTCATGCGCTTCTACCTTTGTACTCGAAACCACCGGTTGAAGTCAGCTCTCGAGAAGTGCCGCAAAGAACCCGTCGCCTTCGTCCCGGCCAGGCAAACGCCACGTCTCGTGCGTGCGCCGAACCAGCGGATTCGCCGTCAGTACCTGTTGAATCACGTCCTCGTTTTCCTCGCGCTCCAGCGAGCAGTTGGCGTAAAGCAGCTTCCCTGCGGGCTTGAGAACTTGCAGGGCTTGCGAAACAATCGCCACTTGCTTCTCGCGGAAGCGCGTAAGATCTTCCGTCGTCACCCGCCATTTAATCTCCGGATTGCGCGCCAACGTTCCCGTTCCGGAACACGGCGCGTCCACAAATACCCGGTCGAAGCTCGCGCCAAACGGCAGGGGCTCGGTGGCGTCGAGCAGCACCCGTGAACAAACCGGCGGGATGTCCCGTATGCGCCGCGGGCTCACGTCGCACGCCACCGCCAGTTGAAGCGGCGTTTCGAGCGCCTGCAAAGTCTTGTTGCCCGGCGCCGCGCACAGATCGAGATAGCTGTCTCCTGGCCGAAGGCCGAGCAGAGGCACAATCGTCTGGGAACTAATGTCTTGCAGCCGCATCTCGGCCGGCCGCGCCGAGAGCACCCGGTAAGCCCCCGGCACGCTAGTAGGCTCCAGATCGCCGCTCGTCGCCGCCGACCCAGCCGCGATGCGAACATAGGCAGCCGGTTCCTCCAGCGCCGCCTGCGCAATCGCCCGTGCCTGCTCCGCGCCGAAATGGCTCGACCAGCGCTCCAGCAGCCAGCCCGGGCAACTCAGTTCGGTCGCTAAATCGGGCCACACAACCGGCTCCCGATCCACTTTTCTAAGCACGGCGTTCACCAGGCCGCTAGCCGCCCGCTGCTGAAACTTAATGAACTCTACCGATTCATGCACCGCCGCGCGCGCCGGTACCCGTTCCAGGTAGCGCATCTGATAAATAGCCGCGCGCAGCGCGATCCGCACCGGCTCGTCGAGCTGGCGCACCCGCCGTCCCGAATAGTGAAAAATCAGGAAATCGAGCTGGGCCTGGTAACGCAGACAGCCGAACACAATCTGCCCCGCCAGGCCGGCGTCCCGGCCGGAAAGCCCACGGCTCTCCTCGCGCAGCGCGTCCGAGGCATAAGCCCCGGATTCGACTCTTCCCAGCGTCTCGAACGCTACCCGCCGCCCGGCCGATATGCCGCGCATCGATTTGCCTGTCACATGCATCAAAAAATCAATCTAGCCGTTGTGGAGCAACGAATTAAAGACTATTTTCTCTTTTCTCGTTTGCCGCTCATATGCTAGTATGCTAATAGCCTCCGGGATGAAGCCCCTACGAGGTGCGCCTCGTAACTTTCCCTCGGAGCAAACAACTACTAATACATGAGCTTTACCGTTTTTCTCGGAAATCTCCCTGTCTGGGTGACGGCCGACGATATCAAGTCGTGGCTCTCCTCAGAAAACCTGGTCGCGGACGCGGTCAAGGTTATTCGCAATCCCGAAACTCAAGAATCGAAGGGCTTCGCTTTCATCGAGTCCCCTAATCAGGACGAGATGAACTCGATCATCCGCCGCTTCGACCGCGCTCCCCTCGAAGATCGATTACTCCGCGCCAATCCCGCTCAGCCTCCTAAGTCAGGTAAACCTGTCGGCAAGGGCGCGGCTCCCGTGGACCGCAACAGACGACCTGTCGCCACGGCTGGCCCCAGTTCGCAGCAACGCAGGACTACCAACGGACGCCGTCCCAACGGTTCTCCAACCCGCCAAAGTGCATTCGCGGAGGAACTCGCCAAGGCTCTTTAGGCCTGGGGCGCAGTTCCTCTTTCCTCTCCCTCCTTTTTCTACCCCTCTTTTTTAGCCCCTTTTTGTGATATACTCCGTCCCATCTCTATAAGAAATAGAGATAATGATGGCAGAAGGTTGTTCCCTCTGCCTTGCGGAGGCTTTGACGTCTCCTTCTGCACTCCGGCCGTTTTGGCCTGAAAGTTACACCGTGAAACGATTCAGCTGGGAAGCTCTCACAGTTCGAGGTCTATTTATCGCGCTCATCGGCATTTTGGCCGCGATTACTCACCCGTTCCGCTTGTCCCCGCCTGCTGCTGCCGCCAGCGGCATTCTGGTAGCCGTGTGTGCCATGTTAGTCGAAATGCGGCTCAGGCGCGCTACCCTTAAAGCGCTTGTCGGCGGTTCCTGCGGCGTCCTCGTCGGAACCGGCCTGGGCTTACTTTTTGCCCATGTTCTCAACCAGTCTGTGTTGCTGCAGGGGCCCACTCTTCAGTTCTTCCGGCTGGCTATCCCCTTGTTAGGCGCATTCCTAGGCGTGCGCGTCGGCGTCGCCAAATCCGATCTGATCCGGCCCGACTGGCTCGGCCTGAGCGCCGATCGAAACGCCGCCTCCTCCTCACAGAAAGTTCTCGATACCAGCGTGCTCATCGATGGCAGAATCGCCGATATCGCTGAATCCGGATTTCTCGACGGCCGCCTGATCGTTCCGGAGTTCGTTCTCCATGAACTGCAATTGGTGGCCGATTCCGCCGATTCCGCCAAGCGCAACCGCGGTCGCCGCGGTCTCGATGTCGTCCAGAAGCTCCAATCCATTTCTTCGCTTCAGCTGGAAGTCTCAGGCGAGGATTTCCCCGGTGTCCGCGAAGTCGACCTCAAGCTGATCGAATTCGGCAAGCTTCACTCCGCAAAAATCGTCACCAACGATTTCAATCTCAATAAGCTCGCTCAAGTGCAGGGCGTCAAAGTTCTCAATATCAATGAGTTGGCTAACTCTCTGAAACCCATCGTTCTGCCGGGCGAAACCATGCGCGTCTTTATCTCCAAAGAAGGAAAGGAATATAACCAGGGTGTCGCTTATCTCGACGACGGCACCATGGTTGTGGTCGATAACGCCCGCCGCCTTATTTCGAAAACAATCGATATCACCGTCACCAGCGTCCTGCAGACTACCGCCGGGAAAATGATCTTCGGCAAGCATGACGAACGGCATCCCGTCGTGGCCGAACCCCGCATCGCTACCGCCTCCGCCGGTTCTGGCGCAGGCTGAGCTCCATCGCCGCCCCAACCGCATGGATTAAAAATTCAATCTCATCCGACTATGATGTTGTAGTGTCCGGCGGATGATGGAACTTATTGAGGAAGGAAGCGATCGTAAAGCGGCAGTCCCGACCATGAGCCCCCGCGCCTGCTTTAGCCAGTTTCTGCGCCTGCTGTGGTTCCTGCCGTGCGCCTGCCTGCTGGCTGTTTCCGCTCAGGCCGTAGCCCCGCCCAGCGCTGCTCCCCTAACCACCGTCGCGCAAGTCCGCGGCCTGTCGAAAGCGCAGGCTCTGCGCCACCTGCCCGTTCGTCTCCGGCCGGTCGTCACCTACTTCGACCCGGTTTCGCATAACCTCTTTTTAAATGACTCGACCGGCGGCATCTGGATGGGCTGGCGACCCGCCCTTCCTAAACCTCAAGCCGGGGAACTGCTCGACTTTTCCGCCACTACCGACTTCACGTTTGCCCCAGACGTCCGCGACGCTCGCTGGACCGTCGTCGGCATGGCTCCTTTTCCGCGGCCAAACCCTGTCTCTTACCAGCAAATGGTCAGTACCTCCGAGGATAGCCGCTGGGTCGAAGTCACCGGCATCGTCCGTCAGGCCGAGTACATGCACCGCACGCCAACGGAAAAAGTTCTTTGGCTCGATCTCGCCTTGTCGGGCGACAACATCGACATCGAAATTCCCTGGGACGGCTCCCCAGTGCCTACCGGCTTGATCGACGCCCGGGTCCGGATCAACGGCGTTTGCGGCGCCGAGTTCAATCCAAAAAACCAGATGGTCGGCGTGACGCTCTATGTCCCTAACCTGAGCCAGATCTTCACTCTCGAAGCTGCTGCGCCGGAGAGCTTCGAAAGCCCCGCCACCCCGATCGGATCCCTTCAGCGATTCGGATATTACAACCCGGAGGGCCATCGCCTCAAACTTGAAGGCGTCGTCACGGCCGTCTTGCCTGCTGAGGGTTTCTACCTGAAAGACGACACGGGCAGCATTTACGTCCGAACACGCGAAGACCTTCGTCTTCGTCGTGGCGACCGCGTCCAGACTCTCGGGTTCATAGGGCTCACTGTCGGCCATGTGCGTCTCGAAGACGCCTACTTCCGACGGATCGGCGCAGCCTCTACCGTCCGGCCTGCTCCCATTTCAGCCGATCAGGCCATGTCCGGCCTGCACGATTCCGAACTTATCCAACTAGAAGGCCGCGTGGTGGGCCGCTCGTTTCTCCCCCACGAACAAACGCTCCTCATACGTTCCCGCGACACCACGTTTTCCGTCACCTATGCGGATCAAGTCGCGCAAAACCGTCTGCCCGCCGAAGGTTCGCTTGTCCGCTTGCGCGGCATTTGCGTCAATCAGATCAACGACGTGGGCCAGGTCGCCAGTTTCCGCCTGATCGCCCAAACCTCTTCCGACGTCCAAATTATCGAGAATGCCAGTTGGTGGAACATACGCCATGCCGTCCAGTTGCTCGCCATTCTGCTCGCCGCCATCGCCGTGGCTTTAGCTTGGGTCTTCGTGCTCAAACGGCGCGTCCGCCAGCAGACCCGCCTCATCAGCCAGAAACTCCTCGAAGAAGAAGCGCTCAAGAACGCCGCCCAAACTGCCAGCCGCGCTAAAAGCGAGTTTCTGGCCAACATGAGCCACGAGATCCGTACCCCCATGAACGCCATCATCGGCTTCACGGATCTGCTGCTCGATACGCCTTTGAATGAAGAGCAGCGCGATTATGTCGCCACCGTTCAGTTTTCGTCGCACGCGTTGACGCGCATCCTCAATGACGTCCTCGACTTTTCGAAGATCGAGGCCGGACATCTGCTGTTTGAGAGCGTTCCATTTTCTCTTTCCAACTGCGCGTCGCGCGTGCTCCAGTTAATTACTCCCGAGGCTCACCGCAAGGGCCTCGATACCTATCTCAAAATTGACGAGCAGATCCCCAACGAAGTGGTCGGCGACCCCTATCGTCTGCACCAGGTACTCCTCAATTTGCTGAGCAACGCGCTCAAATTCACCGACCAGGGCTCGATCGGCCTGCTCGTCACCCGCGCCGCCCAGGGAGATGGCTGGAACGATCTGCAGTTCTCCGTGGTCGATACAGGCATCGGAGTTCCCCTCGAATCGCAGCAGCGCATCTTCGAATCCTTTTCGCAAGCCGACGGCTCCATGACCAGAAAATATGGCGGCACCGGATTAGGTCTAGCCATCTGCACCCGCCTGGTTTCTCTTTTCCAGGGGAGAATCTGGCTCGAAAGCGAACCCGGCGTCGGCAGCCGCTTTCACTTCACCGCCCGTCTCTTGACCGCTTCGCCCAAACAAGAGGAAATACCCACAGCCGCCGCCTCCCGGAAGCTCTGATTTCGTTCGTGGAATCCAGGAATTCCCCGCATCTCCATTCGCAGTTCAAAGCATTCGCCGCGTCTAGAATGGGCTATGTTGCCTGAACAGCATTCGCCGCGCCTATCTCGATTGCTGAGCAGGATTACGCCGTACCTGCGGGCGATCCTTTGGGGCTTCTTTGGGATATTCGCTCTTCTCTTACTTGCTCGTACGGTCTTCGGCGAATGGACAACGCCGTTTTTGAAGATCCGTTCTCCCCTCAATGCGGAGAGTCTCGTAGCGGTTTCCTTCCTGCTGCTTGTTCTGCTGCGGGCGCAACTGGAGCAACCCGCTCCGCCTATCCAATCGAAATCGGTCAATACCAATCGCCAGACCGCGGCGGTGTTGTCTATGCTGCTGCTACTTTGTGTGGCGGTGTTTTATCGTTCGTTGGGCAAACCACTGCTGTTTGACGATTACGGACATGTCGCGTTTGTATCCCAGACCAACTGGCGCGAAATTCTCGCCGCGTTCTACCGGCCCCATGCAGACATCTTCTTCCGCCCGATAGGCTTTCTATCGTATTTCATCGATTTCCACTGGGCACACCTCGATCCGTTTCGCTGGCACTTGTGGAGTCTGGCGATTCACGCGCTGAACTGCGCTTTGGTATACATCCTCGCGCGGCAGCTTGAGTTTTCTCCACTGTCCTCCGCGGCGGCGGCAGCGGTGTTTGCGATTCACGGGACACGCGCGGAAACGGTCTGTTGGACGGATGCCAGGTTCGACCTCCTCTCGACTCTATTCGTGCTGCTTTCGCTGATTTCGCTCGAGCAATACGTCCGGAAAATGACCAGGTGGTGGTTAGCCGGATCCTATCTCTCGACAGTGCTGGCGATCTGCACCAAGGAAGCTGCTTTCGCTCTACCGTTGATGCTCATTGTGATGAGTATGTTCCACGTAGGAGAGCGTCATCGTCGCCTGCTGCGGGCGGCTCCCGGAATCTTTGTGGTAGCGGCCGTTGGATTTATCTATCGTCTCTGGATGATTCAAGGTATCGGCGGCTACCAAACGAATGGCCACCCGAACGTTTTTGTCTTCAACGTGATCCGTTTGGCCAAAGGGCTCTTCTGGCGTCTCTGGGCACTGGCATTCTTTCCCATCAACTGGTCGTCGCGAGCGAATGTGCTTCTTGCCTTGTTAATGGCTTTGTTTCTCGTGTTGCTGGCGGTGATTGCGGCAGGCCCGCGCGTTAACAAAAAGCGTTTGCTGGCCACGCTGTTGTTGGTTCTCGCCGCCAGCTTTCCGGTCGAGCATCTCCTTTTGATCGGATCCGACCTCGCCGGCGCGCGCATCCTCTATCTGCCCATGCTTGGCATCGCCTTATTTTGGGCAGTCGTTTGCGAAACTTATCTCGACCGGAAGTATTTTGCCTATGCGATTCCGGCGGTCGTCCTGTGCTTTAATCTGGCATTTCTGGAAGCAAACATCACCATCTGGACGCAGGTAGCGGAAGCCGCTCGTTCCGCCTGCCAGGCATTCGGGCGCCAGATCGCGAATGTTCCGGGTGCTGTAGAAGTAATCGGGGTACCGTTCAAATATCGAGGCGTGTACTTCCTGACGAACGGCTTTGCGGATTGTGTCCAATTCAACTCCGTCGTGCCGGCTAGCCGAGTCATCACTGGCGCTGGCAGTAAGGCGCCTCCCTACACGTATCGCTGGAACAAAGAGACCCGCCGCTTCGATCAGACGGCGCCAAAATAGTTCATTGACCGCGAGTTACATGGATTTCGCTTTCGTGGAGTAGGCGTTTTCGCCTGCTTTGGTGGGGAGATCCGGAACGCTCACCCCCCGATTCCGAATCTCGAGAAACCGGCAGCGCTAAGATACCAGCTGCGTGCCGAAAGAGAGCGAGTCATGTCAGAGATGAATTCGCGAGTCGTGGTGAGCGTCTCGGATCTCTACGGATCTCTCCGAAAACAACTCAGAAGGCAATGGGTTGCAGACAAAGTCGTGCGCGTAGTCAGTTCTTTCGAGGTAGAGTATGGCTCATATCCCTAAGAATGCTCAATGGTACATCGCGGAGGTAGTGCAAGAAATTAAAGTTGAGGACTCGGGTGACCTCGTTGCCCACAGCGTACTTACCTTAATTCAGGCTAGCTCGCCTGAGGACGCCTATGAAAAGTCGTTAAAGTGGGGTGGCCAAAGCGAGATTGTGTACGATAATCCAGCGGGCAAACAGGTCATCATCCGGTTTGTTGGCTTGGGAGATCTATGCGTGATCTACGACCCTCTTGAAGACGGTGCCGAATTGCTGTACAGTGAGCGCGTGGTTGCGTCACAAGAGGATGTTGAGCGATTGGTTCGACCGAAAGAGAATTTAAGTGTATTTGCGGACGATCGGAAGACCGCAGATCATCCCGACTATAGATCTGGAGAAGTGATTGATAAGCTGGCGAACGAACCAGCTGGCTAGCTAGAATCCCAGCAATTCCGGAGATCCGGCCAGCGCAAATCCATAAGAGCATTGCTACAGCGGGACGGCGGTGACGACGGTCGATCCAGCGACGCATAAGAAGGTGATGGAATTCAGGGACGCTCACACCGCGACTCTGGATCTCGATAATTTGACGCCGCTAAGCGGACCGACGGCGGTTCCGTTGCTTTTTGCTTCGGCGAGACCAGGATCGAAGGCACCCAGGGTGGAAGTGGGTTCGGAATTGTGGTGAGCGTCCCGGATCTCTTGACAATGCAGGAATTCGGATTGGACACGCGATGACGGCTGCGGGGTGTCACGAATGACGAACGCTTCGAAGATCCTTATGATCATTGCAGGACTCGTTTTGATATTCGGAGTCGGCCTCCTGTACGGCCTAATTCATGGATATTTCGACCATGGGCAGTTCGAGGTCAAGCAGGTCCGATGGTCGCCTGCAAAGCAAGCAGCAATGGTCGTGGAACGGTCCGATCAACAAGCTCTCAGTGGGTACACGTACTTTGTCCTGATCGGAGATCACGTGTTCTCCCCCTCCGAGCTTCGGCATGAATACCACAGCAGCGCCGTTGTCTTCGCCGCTGCCAATAGCTGTCTGAATTTACATTGGCAGGGGCCAAGCACAATGGTTATTGCATGCAATGGCAAAGGCCTGACGCGAGAGCACGTCGACGTTAAGAAGAATCAGAGCAGAGGGATTGCGGTTCTATACGACAATATTCCCAGCAAGTAACCCCAAAGGGGATTTCGCCCCCGAATCCGCAGAAGCCCTCGGGACACACCCAACTACCCCGCGCGCTCGACCAACTTCCGCGCTGGAACATGCAGCCCTTCGCTCACGCTCCGCAGCCGCTCGATATCGCGCAGCGGCGGATATCCGAACAAACGCCGGTACTCGCGGCTGAACTGCGACGGGCTTTCATAGCCCACCCGCTGGCTCACCGCCGCCGCGTCGGCCGACTCGGACAACAGAATACGCCGGGCTTCCTGCAGCCGCAGCTGCTTTTGAAACTGCAGCGGGCTCATCGTCGTCACCGCCTTGAACCAGGAGTGCATCGTTGACGGGCTCATGTTCACTACCCGCGCCAGATCCTCCATGCGCACCGGCCGCGCGACATTCTTCTTCAGCCACGCGACACCCGCCACAATGCGCCGCGCCTGGCTGTTCTCGGCCGTCATCCGGTGCAGAAACCCGCTCTGCTCGCTGAGCAGCAGTTTGTAGAAAATCTCCCGCCGAATCATGGGCGCGAGGATCGGGATCTGCGCGGGTTTTTTCAAGAGGCACACAAACCGGATCAAGGCATCGAGCAGATCGTCGTCGAGCGGGCTCACGAAGAGGCTCCGGTGCTGGCTCGAGTCCGGGCGCAGCGGCAGACCCGCCTCCAGAATCAGTGAGCCGATCTCGTTGAAGTCCAGTTCCATGCTGACTCCGAGAAAGGGCTTTTCCGGCGTCGCCTCCACGATCTGCCCTACCGCCGGCAGGTCGAGCGAGACCACCAGGTACTTGCTCGGGTCGTAAACATAGCGTTCGTTATTCAGCAGAACGCTTTTGACCCCTTGCGCGACCACGCAGAAAACCGCGCAGTCGAGCGTGTTGCGCGGCAAGCTGGTCGTTGAAAACCTGGAAAGATACAAACCCGGAATGGTCGTCAGGTAAGCGCCATCCCGATCGCCCATGTCCCCTATCAAGACAGCCAGTTGCTCTATCCGCTCCACGCGCCCCGTTCTCCTCTCTCAGTGTGTCATCCCGCCCAATCGTAGGATCGGGCAATCATTCCAAAGGATCGATCAAGTCGCTTCCAGTCCGAAGCGCATCCATTCGACTATGCGATACAACAAACTCGGTTCTACCGGACTTTTCGTCTCGGAATTGTGCCTCGGCGCAATGACTTTCGGCGACATCGCCGCTTATCCGAACTTCGCCGGCCTGCAACAGGCCGACGTCGACGCCCTGCTCGCGCGCGCCTTGGAGGCCGGAATCAATTTCATCGATACCGCCGACGTCTATGCAAACGGCGATTCGGAGCGGCTCACCGGACAGGCTTTGAAGAATTTGGGAACCAGGCGCGACGAAGTTATAGTCGCAACCAAAGTCTTCGGCGAAGTCGGCTCCGGACCGAATCAGCGTGGTTCCTCGCGCGCCCACATCCTCGATGGCGCGAAGGCCAGCCTTGGCCGCTTGCAGCTTGACTACATCGATCTCTACCAGCTGCACGGCTTCGATCCCGCCACCCCGATTGAGGAGAGTCTTGAGGCGCTGACCGATCTTGTCCGCCAGGGATTGGTTCGTTACATCGGCGTCTCCAACTGGGCCGCTTGGCAGATTTCGAAAGCGCTCGGCATTTCCAACCTCCGCAGGTTCGCCAAATTCTCTTCGCTTCAGGCGTATTACACCTTGGCGGCCCGCGACCTCGAACGCGAGATTGTTCCCATGCTGGCGAGCGAAGGCCTCGGCCTGCTTGTCTGGAGCCCGCTAGCCGGTGGCTTGCTAAGTGGAAAGTACAGTCGCGAGCAGAAAGAGGTACCCGGAACCCGCCGCGTCGACTTCGACTTTCCTCCCGTCAATCTGGAGCGCGCCTATAACGTCATCGACTCCTTGAAAGAACTCGGCCGAAGCAAGAACGTCTCCGTCGCGCAGCTTGCCCTGGCTTGGCTGCTGCACCAGCCCCGCGTGACCAGCGTCATCCTCGGAGCGAAGCGGATGGAGCAGTTAAACGACAACCTGGGAGCCGTCGATGTCGTGCTCTCGGGAGAGGAACTGCAATCGCTCGATAAAGTGAGCCAGCTTCCCGCCGAATACCCTGGTTGGATGCTGGCTTTCTGGAGTCAGCAGCGCGTCAAGCAGTTAAGCGACTCCCGTACCTGAAAACGTCCGCGTCCACCACATCGGCTTCTTACTCGAATCTGCCGACTACGACGCTGTTCGAAAGAACGCGAGCGCTGTTTGAACAAATTGAGCCGCGGCATCGGCGAAGACGGGCCCATGACCGCCGTTTGGCACTACCCAGAGGCTGGAACGCGGCACTGCACGATACATCGCGACTCCCATCTCAACGGGATATAGCGGGTCTCGATCTCCGTAAACAATCACTGTGGAAGCGGTGATTCTCGACAAAGACGGCGGAGTGAAATTCATATCGTCGTAGTTGTCCTGCAGCTCGCGCGTCCAGTTCCACAAGCTTGCAATCTGCTGGTCCCCGAGCTTATGGCTTTTGCGCATTCTTTCCCATTCTTGAGATGACTGCTTATCGGTTGCTGGGACTTGCCGCATAATCGCCCGAGCTTGTTCCGGAAAATACATCGTGGCGCTGACGACAACCATAGCCTCGATTCGCTTCGGTTGCAACGTCGCCACGTGTAGCAGATATTACCGCCCATGCTCACTCCAATTGCCCGTAATACATCTCGATATCGTTAAGCTCAACGGTCGCGGCTTTCATCGCGTCCATTATGCTTTCAGTCCGATAAATAAACAATCTTGTATGTGCGCGTGATAACCTGTACGATCCCGCAAACAAAGAAAAACGTCGATGTCGAAACCGGCGAAAGCAGCCGAAACATAGCGTCAGGCACCGAACCGTCACGCGCAATTGTTCTGGAAATCACCTATGCTCGTTTGTTACGGTTTTTCTCGGAGCCATGAGCGCAGCGATTGGACTTGCCAATTTCCGCAAACAGTAACGACACCCGGTTTAGCCGGCTCTCGTACCTGCAAACTTACCCAGCTGCTCGGCCGCCAGTTGCGCAATGTCGAGCAGCTGCGGTGGGTTCTCCGAAGTCGCCGCTAGCGCGTCCCGGAACATGCTGTTGCAGAACGGGCAGGCCGCGCCCACCACGTCGGCGCCGGTAGCGGCCAGTTCCTTCGCTCTCTCCTGGTTCACCCGCTGTCCGGTTTCTTCGCCCAGGAAAACCAATCCGCCGCCCGCTCCGCAGCAGAAAGACCTTTCGCGCGCCCTCGGCGGATCGACCACTTCGCTCGACAGCGCGATCACTTCTCTGGGCGCGTCATAGATTCCCCGATAGCGCCCTAAATAACAGGGGTCGTGAAACACTACCCGCCGCCCGTCGCGCTTCGCCGGTAATCGATCCTTGTGCCGCGCCATAAACTCGCTGTGATGTTCGATCTCGGGCGCCTGGCCGAATTCCTGCCAATCCGTTTGAATCGTGCGCACGCAATGCGGGCAGATAGAAACGATCTTCTTCACTTTGGCCTGCTCGAGCGCGCTCAAGTTCTGTTCGGCCAACTGCCCGAAGAGCAGATCGTTGCCCAGTCGCCGCACCGGATCTCCCGTGCAGCGCTCCTTCTTCAACACGCCAAAGGATGTTCCCAGGTGCCTCATCACGGTGGTAAACGCGGAGACGATCTCCCGCCCTTGCGGATCGTAAGCGCCCATGCAGCCAAGCCACAGGCAGTATTCTTGCGAGCCGTCGTAAATCGGAAATTCCTGTTTCGCCACGAACTTGTCCCGGTCGCTCTGCGAGAATCCCATTGCGTTCCCGTTGCGCTCCAGGTTCAGGAAAAGCTTGGTCCCGTAGTCGTCTTCCCACGCGCCGGTGTTCACCGCCCCGCGCCGCAGCCCAATAATCATCGGCAGATGCTGAATCCCCACCGGACACTGGTATTCGCAAGCGCCGCAAGTCGTGCATTGGAAAATCGCCGTCTGTGAAACGCTCGCCTCCAGAATCGGCTTTTCGTTGTGCGGCCCATATCCGTTCAGGTAAGAGCGCAACCCAAGCGCGATCAGCTTGGGGTTGAGTTCCTTGCCGGTATTATTCGCCGGGCAGTGCTCCGTGCAGCGTCCGCACTCCACGCACGAGTAAGCCTGCAGCGCCGTAATCCGCGTGATATCTTTTCCCGCCACCAGGCCGAAATCCTCGTCTCCCGCGAGTGGAGGAATCTCGCTGAATCCGTCGCGTTCCAGAAAAATCGTGGCCGGACTGAGGATCAAATGCAGATGTTTGGTATGCGGAATAAGCGGTAGAAAAGCCAGCAGCGTCAGCGTGTGAATCCACCACAGCGTTTGGCCCGTGGCCGATGTCTCCGCCACCCACCACTCCGGCATATAGGTGACCATCAGGATAAATATGAAGAGCGCAATCAAGCCGGATTCGTAGGACAAGGGTCCCAGCCACTTCGGCCGCAGAACGAAGCGCCGGAAAGCCAGATACGCAATCGATACCGCGCACATAAAGGCGAACGCGAAAGCGAACCAGAAATAGAAGCTGCCGAAAATGGAGTGGTGATTTAAGAAGCCGAAGCCAAAGCCCTCCGCAATGTGGTTCAGCGTCACCAGCGCGAAGGCGCAAAATCCCCAAAACACAAAAGCGTGCGCCAACCCCGGAAGCGGTCGTTCCCGAATCACCTTCGCCTGGCACAAAACTTCCCAGAAGAACTTCCAGATGCGTGTCGCTAAGGAACCTACTTTAAAATCCTCGTCCGCGCGCGCTTGCCAGATGCGTTCCACTACTTTTCCGAAGCGCAGCGCGAAGACGGCGAGCGACGCCAGGATCAACGCTAAAAGAAGAATCTTGGCAGCTATAGACAGGTGCATACGGGCATCGGAATTCTCTGAAAGGCGTTCCGAGCGAAGTATTTAGTAGCATGAAAAAGCGTGAGATACGTCATTTCGGGAGCCGCAGGCTTCATTGGATCACATCTGTGCGACAGGCTCGCGGATGCCGGACATGAAATTGTCGGGCTTGACAATTTGATTACCGGCCACCGCGAAAACATCGCGCATCTAGAAGGCAAGCCCGGTTTCACTTTCATCCAGCAAGACGTTTGTGAGCCGCTTTCCATCGCTGGCAAAGTGGATCGGGTCTTTCACCTTGCTTCGCTCGCCAGTCCGGTCGATTACCTGGCGCATCCGATCGAAACCCTCGAATCCGGTTCGACGGCCACTCGCCGGATGCTCGATCTGGCCCGCCAGCACTCAGCGCGTTTCCTGCTCACTTCTACTTCCGAGTGTTACGGCGATCCGCTGCAGCACCCGCAAGTCGAAACCTATTGGGGCAATGTGAACCCCGTCGGCATTCGCTCTTGCTACGACGAGAGCAAGCGCTACGCCGAAGCCTTGACCATGGCTTACCACCGGACATACGATCTGCGGACTAACATCGCGCGCATCTTCAACACCTACGGTCCGCGCATGGCTTTGAACGATGGGCGCGTGGTGCCGGCTTTCATCGACCAGGCGCTGCATGGCGAGAAACTCTCCGTCTTCGGCGATGGCTCGCAGACGCGCAGCTTCTGCTTCGTATCCGATCTGGTTACTGGCCTTCTTCTGTTAAGCGAATCGGACGAGCGTTACCCGGTCAATTTGGGAAATCCGGCCGAAATCACTATTCTCGAATTTGCCAACCGCATCCGCGACCGCTTCGAAAACTCTCCCGGTATCGACTACAAGCCGCTGCCCGCCGATGATCCGAAACTGCGCCGGCCCGATATCGGAAAGGCCAAGCGGGTTCTCGGTTGGGAGCCGAAAGTCGCATTAGCCGACGGCTTGACGACGACCATCGACTACTTCAAGCGCAAAGCACGGCGCGACGTCCCCGTCCCTCAAAAGAGCCCCCGACCCGATCAGGTGAGTGTCTAGATGTGGCAGTGTCGCAGGCCTCGTTTAGCCAGGTACTGCTGGTGATATTCTTCCGCGCGGTGAAACGTCGGCGCGGGTTCAATCTGGGTGGCGATCGGCTTCTTGAATCTGCCGGACGCCTCTAGCTTCGCCTTTGAGGCGCGCGCCGCCTGCTCCTGTTCCGGTGAGTAGAAGAAGATCACGCTGCGGTACTGGGTTCCCACGTCCGGCCCCTGCCGGTTGACCTGCGTCGGGTCGTGTTCGCTCCAGAAAACGTCCAGCAATTTGTCGTAGGAGATCTTCGCCGGATCGTACTCCACCTCGACCACCTCGGCGTGGCCCGTGTGGTCAGTACAGACGTCTTTGTACGTCGGTTCCGGCGTGTGGCCGCCCTGGTAACCGGATAGCGCTTCCACCACCCCGTCCAGTTCACGGAAAGTGGCTTCCACGCCCCAGAAACAGCCCGCTCCAAAACTTGCTTTCTCAGTCATGACTCCTCCATAGATGACGCGCGGCGGCTATTCGACGCGTACCGTCAGCGATTCGGACTTCGTGTGCCCTTTGCCGTCGTCGGCGGTAATCGTGTACGTCGTGGTCTTGGTAGGCGCGATTTCAAGGCAGTTCCGGTAGGCCGGTTTGACCGGCGCAACCGGCGGGTCCAGTTTGACTGTCTTCGCATTTTCGACGCCGTAGCAGAGCTGCGTGTGGGCGCCCCGCTTCAGCAGCCCGGTATCCGCCGAGAAGTTATTGAACAGAATGCTGCCCGAGCCGAAAACGGTCTCGACGGTTCGCTGGCGCTGCTCCTGCACTTTGGCGGCGGCGGCGCGCTCCGCCTCGATGTTGGCTTCATGCCGCGAATAGAAGGTGTAGGCAACGTAGAGGCCGGCGATAATCACCCCCACCGTGGTAAACGGCAGCAGCTTGCGCAGCCACGCTCCGGGCGGCGGCTGTACGGGTTCTTCTTGGGGTGCGTCGGTTATGGCCATACTCTATTTTGCCGAACGAACTTCCAAGAACAGTTATAATGGCGAATAAAAGACGAACGCTCCCCTAACATGCTCGATGTAGATCAACAACTTGCCAACCTCCGGCAGCGCATCGCCGCCATGGAAGGCAAATTTGTAAAAACGAAGCCAACCACCCTGTTCTCGCCTTCCAAGGCCAGTTCGTTCGGTAATTCGATCGAGGAGTGGTCGGAAGGCCGGGTGGTAGCGAACGAGTTCGGCGAGCATTTTCAGACGGAGAAGTTATTCGCTTCACACCGGCAGCACGGCTCGGCCGACATCGGAGCGTTGTGCGAGCTGCCACCGAGCCTGCTGGACGCGCTTAGCGAAAACGAGATCCAGGCCTTCGAACCCGGCCGCTGGGCCTTCCTCGATACCGAGACCACCGGTCTCGCGGGCGGTTCCGGGACCTACGCCTTTCTAATCGGAGTAGGGCAGATTACGCAGAACGGTTTCCTCGTCCGGCAGTATTTCATGCGCGAATACGCCGAAGAGCGCAGCCTCCTGCAGGCGCTCGAAGAACAGCTGCGCGAGTTCGACGTCCTGATCACCTACAACGGGCGCAGCTACGATCAGCCGCTGCTCGAAACGCGTTATCGGATGAATCGCCACAAGCCGCCGTTCGCGCATCTGGGCCATCTCGATCTGCTTCACGGCGCGCGCCGGCTGTGGAAACTGCGGCTCGAAAGCTGCCGGCTGATGCAACTCGAACAGGAGATCCTGGGCGTTCAGCGCGAGGGCGATCTGCCCGGCGAACTGATCCCCTACGTCTATTTCGAATACCTGCGCTCGAAGGAGGCCTTGCGCCTGGCTCCGGTTTTCCACCACAACGCCATGGATATTCTCACGCTAGCGTGTCTGACGGCGATTGTGCCGGCGGCCTTTCGCAGCACGGATGCCGAAATGCTGTCGCTGGTAGGCGTTCGCAAAGGCCCTGAGCTGGCGGGCATCGGACGCTGGCTGCGCGCGGCCGGCGAACAGGAGAAGGCGCTCGAACTGTTCAAACGGGCGGTCGATGCAGGCTTGCCCGACCGTCATCTTTTTCGAACGTTGTGGGATATTGCGTGTCTCGAAAAGAAGCTGCGGCGGCCGAACGAAGCGCTGCGCTTGTTTATCGAGCTGGCCGGTTGTCGCAACGAGTTCCGCGCGTCGGCGCTCGAGGAGCTGGCCAAGTTCTACGAACACGAAGAGCGCAATTACGCCCTGGCACTCGATTTCACCGAACAGGCGCTCAGCCTGGCATCTTCGTCTAACCTGCTCCACCGCAAAGGCAGGCTGGAGCGGCGGCTGCTGAAACCGGTAACGCGAAAATTGCTCTAGATGGGCCGCTTCGAATCGACTGTTGACTACTACGCCAATCGGGAACCTTACCCGCCGCTTTTTTTCGAGACACTAGCGCAACGGCTGGCGCTCGGCAAGCAGACACGGCTGCTCGACATCGGCACGGGGCCCGGGTTGCTCGCGATCGGGTTTGCGCCGTTTGTCGGTTCCTGCGTTGCTGTCGATCTCGAACCCGCGATGCTGCGGGTGGCTCGTGCGTCGGCCGCCGCGGCCAATGTCGACGTAAAGTTTGTCGAAGCGAGCATCGAGGACCAGGCTTTCGAGCCCGATTCTTTCGACTTCGTGACCATCGGACGGGCGCTCCATTGGCTTGCGCTCGGCATAGTGCTCCCCCTGCTCGAAAAAGTCGTGGTGGAAGGCGGTTCGATCGCGATTTGCGGATCGCGCATCACCGATTCTCCGGCGAACGCCTGGGCGGCCGGGTTCAAAGCGTTGCGCAAAGCCTGGTCGGACGATCCGGACGAGATCCGCCACCAAATTTACCGGGAAGAATGGTTCGCTTCCTCGCGCTTCCGAAATTTCGACGAGATCGGCGTCACGCACCGCCATGCAATCACCATTCCCGAACTCCTTCGGCGCGCCGTTTCGTTCTCGGCAACTTCGCCGGCGATGCTTGGCGAGAAGCGGCCGCGGTTCGAAGCGGAAGTTGCGGCCGCAGTCGAGCCATTCGCGCAAGACGGAGTTTTGGAAGAGGAACTGGTGGCGTCAGCCGTTCTTCTACACTGATTTCAGATGCTGGCGCACGTCAGTGGTGAAGAACAAGCCGAGAGCGGATCGCTGCTGGCGCGCATCGGCATTCCTCCCTCGCTCGGTTGGGGTTTCGTCGGGCTTCTGCTGTTCATGATTGGCGATGGTGTGGAATCCGGCTACCTCTCGCCTTACCTCGCTTCGCAGGGAGTGGCCGCTAAGAATATCGCCTGGATCTTCACCACCTACGGTGTTGCTGTCGCGATTGCGGGCTGGCTTTCGGGTGCTCTCTCCGATGTCTGGGGGCCGCGGCGCGTCATCATGATCGGGCTCGCGATCTGGATCACCTTTGAGATTGCCTTTCTCACCGTAGGCCTGCGCAGCCATAGTCTGTCGCTCATGTGGGTGACCTATGGATTGCGCGGCTTCGGTTACCCGTTGTTTGCCTTCGGCTTTTTGGTGTGGATCGTGGTGGCGACGCCGGCTCGCGATCTGGCTTCGGCCATGGGCTGGTTCTGGTTCGCGTTCACGGGCGGCTTACCGACGCTCGGCTCGCTGCTCGCCAGTTGGTCGGTGCCGCGTATCGGGCCGGTGGCGACTTTCTGGGTTGCCCTGCTGCTGGTCCTGCTCGGCGGCATCCTTCTTTTGTGGGGCGTGCGCGAGCCGCGCGGACGAAGCCGTCTGGTCACGCGGCAGGAACAACCGATGCGCGCTTTGCTGCACAGCATGTCTCTGATCTGGCGCGAACCGAAAACCGGCATCGGATGCCTGGTGCGAGTGATCAACACCGCGCCCGAGTTCGGATTTCTGGTTTTCCTGCCGGCTTTTTTTACGCAAGTCATCGGCTTCACGCTGGTCGAGTGGCTGCGTCTGTTGAGCATGATCTTCACGAGCAACATCCTTTGGAACCTGCTCTTCGGTTTGCTGGGCGATCGCCTGGGATGGCGCAGGACGGTGGCTTTGTGCGGCGGCCTGGGTTGTACGCTCAGTACGCTGGCGCTCTATTACGTGCCGTTGCTCCACCACAACTTCACTGTGAGCGCGCTGGTGGGCGTGTTTTACGGCGCGACTCTGGCGGGATACGTGCCGCTTTCCGCGCTCATGCCGAGCCTGGCGCCGGCGGAAAAAGGAGCAGCTCTTTCGCTGCTCAACCTGGGCGCCGGCGCAAGCGTTTGGGTGGGTCCTGCTATTGTGGCGTTACTGTTGAAGCCGATCGGGGTAGCGGGAGTGATGTGGGTGTTTGCCGGTCTCTATCTGTTGAGCGGATTTCTCGCGCTGACCTTGCGCCTGCCCGCGGAAAGCCCCGCTTAACGCATGACCTGGCTTTGCATCGATGCCGGCACGTCTGTCATTAAGGCCGTTTTGCTGGATGCGGCGGGTAAAGAACTGGCGGTATCGCGGCAGAGCATCGCGGTTTCACGTCCGGAGCCCGGCCACGCGGAGCAGGACATGGACGCGGTCTGGAAGGCGGTTGTTTCGGTGGGCCGCGCGGTGGCCGCCGAGTCCACCGAAGAGATAGAAGGGATCGTCACCACCGCGCAGGGAGACGGCTGCTGGCTGGTGGATGCGGCCGCGAACCCGGTGGGTCCGGCGATTCTATGGAATGATGGACGAGCCCACGAGATAGTCGAAAGCTGGCGCGCGCGCGGCGTTATCGAGCAAGCTTTTGGGCTTAGCGGATCGGTTGCTTATCCCGGCCTCGCGAACGCCATCTGGTCATGGTTAAAGACGCATGATCCCGATCGGCTGGCGCGCGCGCGCTGGCTGCTGAGCTGCAATGGCTGGCTCCATACGAAGCTAACCGCTCAAATTGCCGCCGACCTCTCCGACGCCTCGAATCCCTTCTGCGATGTGGCGGCGCGGAGTTACTCGCCCGAATTGCTTCGACTTTACGGCTTGGAAGAGCAGGCGCGTTTACTGCCGGAACTCTCGCGGAGCACGCCGGTAGGGGAACTGCATGACGAAGCCGCTGAAGCAATGGGATTGCGCGCCGGTATGCCGATAGTGATGGCGCCGTATGACATTGTTGCGATGGCGCTGGGCTGCGGATGTTTCAGCGCGGGGCAGGGATGCGTCATTCTGGGCACCACCATTTGCCCGGAAGAGATCACGCTCAACGCTCAACGCAACGGCCCTCCCGCCGGCACTACGATTGCACTCGACCGAGAGGGCTTGTATCTGCGCGCGATGCCGACGCTTACCGGCTGCGAGGCGCTTGACTGGGGCGCGGCCATGCTGCGCGCCGAGCGGTTAGAGGATCTCTCGCGCATGGCCGCCCGCGCACCGGCAGGCGCGAACGGAGTGGTTTGCCTGCCCTATCTTTCACCGGCCGGCGAACGCGCGCCGTTTCTTGCGCCGGCGGCCCGGGCCAGCTTCCTGCAGCTCTCACACACCCATTCGCGCGACGATATGGCGCGCGCGCTTTTCGAAGGGCTGACATTCGTGATTCGCGAATGCTTTGCGGCGGCTTCGGCCTCGCCGCTCAAGCGGATATGGGTGTGCGGCGGCGGCTCGCGCAGCGAACTCTGGAGGCAGCTGATTGCGGATGTCTGCCGCTGCGAAGTTTTACATCCGCATGCGAGTGAACTCGGCGCGCGCGGCGCTCTTTTTGTAGCGTTGACCGCCGTGGGCGCGGCATCGTCTTGGCAGGAAGCGGCTCAGCGCTGCGTCGTCCATGAAGACGTTTATGCGCCGGAAGAGAAGCGCAGCGCGCGCTATGACGATCTGTTCGAACGCTTTCTGAAGCTGCGGAATGCGCTTGCCGAAACGTGGCGGCTGCCGGATAAAATTCGATGAGCGCGGAGTCGCTCTGGATCGGCATCGATTTGGGCACGCAGAGCGTGCGCGCGTTAGCGGCGGACGAGAGCGGTTCGGTATGGGCGACGGCTTCCGAAGCGCTGCTCTCCGATAAGCGCTCCGGCAACCGGCACACGCAGAATCCGGACGAATGGTGGGCCGCAACGTGCGCATGCTGCCGGGATGTGATGTCGAAAATCCCACGCGAGGCAGTGCGCGGACTGGCGGTGGATGCGACTTCCGGCACGCTTCTGCTCACCGACGAACATCTACGCCCGGTGAGCGATGCATTGATGTATGACGATGGACGCGCCGAAGCGGAAGCCGCTCAGGTGGCGGAAGCCGGTCAACAGTTGTGGGCGGAACTGGGCTATCGCATGCAGCCTTCCTGGGCGCTTCCGAGACTACTCTGGCTGTGGCGGCAGGCAGACGGGAAGACACGCGCGAGCTCGCCGCGGCTTACCCACCAGAACGATTTCATTCACCAGCGGCTGGCGGGCGCGCGGCTGGCCAGCGATTCGAGCCATAGTTTGAAGTCCGGTTACGATCTGCGCCAGCTGCGCTGGCCGTTCGAAATTTTCTCCGCGGCGGGTTTGCCCGAAACGCTTTTTCCGGAAGTGGTCGTGCCGGGGTCGCCGCTGGGTAATGTTTCGAAAGTGGGCGCGGCAGAGACCGGATTGCCTGCGGGCTTGCCGATTTTCGCGGGCATGACGGATGGCTGTGCCGCGCAGATTGCGGCTGGAGCGTTGGACCCAGGTAGTTGGAATTCGGTTCTGGGCACGACGCTGGTATTGAAAGGAGTAACTATCGAGCCGCTGCGCGATCCGCTCGGCGTCGTCTATTCACATCGCGCGGCGGACGGAAAATGGCTGCCGGGCGGAGCTTCGAGTACCGGCGCGGGCTTGATCGCGCAACACTTTCGCTCATCCGAACTCGACGCATTAGGCGCGTCCGCTGCAAAGGATGGCCCAAGCGATCTGGTGATCTATCCGTTGCCTTCGGTGGGCGAACGTTTTCCTTTTGCCGCGCCGGCGGCCGAAGGCTTTTCGCTGCGAGAGCCGCGCGATTCCGCCGAACTCTATCGCGCTATTTTGCAAGGCGTGGCGTTCATCGAAAGGCTTTGCTTCGACTATCTGGACAGGCTGGGCGCGCCCACCTCTGGCAGTTTTTCGATTTCAGGAGGAGCGGCGCGCAGTCCGTTGTGGAACCAGATTCGAGCGGACGTGCTGGAGCGCTCGCTGACCGTGCCGGCAGTTACCGAACCGGCATTCGGCATGGCGATATTGGCGGCCACTGGTGCATGTTCGACAGAAGCAGCAACTCGCATGGTACGGCCCGGCACGGCCATCGAGCCGCGCGCGCGCTTCGCCGGGATCTACCGCGAAACATACGGAAAGCTACTCGCGGAACTCGAACAGCGCGGCTGGCTGCCTTCGGAGCTGGCGGCTTATTCGCTGGCGAGGATAACGGCATGAGCCGCATTGTTCTGGTGCGTCACGGCGAAACCGTCTGGCACGCGGAGAATCGCTACGCAGGCTCGACCGATATTGAGCTCAGCGCGCGCGGGCACGAGCAGGCGCGGGCTCTTGCTTTGTGGGCCAAGCATGCCCGTTTTGCGCGGCTCTATGTGTCGCCAATAGTTCGCGCGCGGCTCACTGCTCAACCGGTAGCGGAGGCGCTGGGGCAGACGCCGACTGTCGACAGACGGTTGCGCGAGATCGATTTTGGAGTGGGGGAAGGCCTCACCGCGCAAGAAATTCAGGCGCGCTTCCCGGAACAACATGCGGCGTTCCTCAAAGATCCGGTTGCGCATTTTCTGCAGGGTGGGGAAGATCCATTGGCGGTGATCGCGCGGGGAAGGGAAGCGCTGTCGCGTATCGCCGGCGAGACGGGCGCACAGGAACGCGTGCTGGTGGTCACCCATAACTCCGTGATTCGGCTGCTGCTGTGCGATCTGCTGGGGATCGCTCCAGCCAAATATCGGGACGTCTTTCCCGCGCTTCAAAATGTGAGCGTGACCGAGATTCTGCTGGCTGAGCGAGGCGCCGCGCTGCTGTGTTTAAACGTTCCGATCGCCGAAGCATTCTCTTGAGCTTTCTATGCCGAAACAAAAACTGGTGTTGATAGGCGATCACTTTATTCCTCCTTCGTTGATGCGGTCGAGCGTTATGGCACGCGTCGGAGATGCGCTCGAAATTGCGGAAGCGACGACACCGTTTCCGCTGGAGCCGTTTCGCGATATCGCGGAAGTGAAAGAAGCGTCGGGTTCGGAGGACGAAGTAATCGCTGCTCTGAAAGGAGCGGCGATGTGTATCGCGCACCATGCGCCGTTGACGCGCAAAGTGCTGGCAGCGTCGCCGGATCTGCGCCTGTTTGCGGTCTGCCGGGGAGGTCCGGTGAATGTCAATTTGCCGGCCGCGACCGAAGCCGGCGTAACGGTTTGTTTTGCGCCGGGCCGCAACGCCGCGGCGACCGCCGAGTTTTCAGTCGCCATGATGTTAGCGGCTTTGCGGCGCATTCCAGCGAGCGATCGAGGCATCCGCCAGGGAGGCTGGCCCGGCGATTATACCTTCGAGACAGCCGGTTTCGAACTCGAAGGAACTACTTGCGGCGTGATCGGATTCGGCGCGATTGGACGCCGGGTGGCTCGCATTCTGCAGGGGTTTGGCGCAACGGTGCTGGCGCACGATCCATATGCAAAGAGCGATGCGGAAGAACGAATCGAACTAGTCAGCCTGGAAGATCTTCTGCGGCGCGCGCACGTGGTTTCTCTGCACGCTCGCGAGACGCCGGAGACACGCGGGCTGATCGGCCAGCGGGAGATTGCTTGGATGCCGAAGGGCGCGGTGCTGGTGAACTGCGCTCGCGGCGCGCTGCTCGATTATGGAGCGTTAGAAGAGGCCTTGCGCTCCGGTCAACTTGCTTCAGCGGCGGCGGATGTGTTTCCGGAAGAGCCGCTGCCGGAGAAATCAACGCTGCTGACGCTACCGAACTTCGTCATGACGCCGCACATCGCGGGCGGCACGCAGCAAGCCGCGGAGAAGGCGTGCCGGATTGCGGCTGAAGAAGTGGAGAGGTTTTGGAAAGGCGCGCCGGTGCGGTTCTGGGCGAATCGGTGATGAGTGTCAAAATTGACTAACTCCGAATCGCGGAGCGATGAACGCGAATCAAAACGCCTCGCGAATCGGCACATCACGGCTAACGAATTGTCCAGCTAATTAAAGCCTAACTGCCAGATCGCGGTTTCGTAGCTGTCAGGATTCACGACGGGGGCTCACTCGTGTCTTTGCTTCAGGATTATCGAAAACAATATGCTTGGCGTGATTGGAAGCGGGCAATGTCGTTGTGCCCAATCTTGCCGGGTCAGCGGGTACTCGACCTTGGGTGTGGCATTGGAGACATCTCCGCAGAACTTTCGGCCCGCAGTGCTTCATTGCTGGGCATAGATGAAAACACGGAGCTCCTGGATGTAGCGACGATCCGTTGCCCAGAGTGTCGATTTGAAAAGCAGGATCTCAACTGCCTTCAACTCACGCCCGCAGCATACGACGGGATTTGGTCCAGTTTTACTGCGGCCTACTTCGTGGATTTCGCCAGCACATTTGCCCGGTGGCTCCCATTCTTGAGGCCCAACGCCTGGGTCTGCATTATCGATATAGATGGTTTGCTCGGCCACAATCCTATGTCGGAAAGTACTCAGCGCAAGATCGCTTCTTTTTATGAAGAAGCGGCAAACAATGGGCGCTATGACTTCAGGATCGGTGGAAAAATTGAGTCCGTCTTAAGGAACCAGTGTTTCCATGTCACTTCGGTCGCCCTGTATGACCAAGAGTTATCGTTCGACGGACCAGCTAGCAAGGATGTTATTCAAGCATGGAGAGATCGATTTTCTAGAATGGGCGGACTAAAGGCTTTTTGGGGAAACGACTTTTCAGCTTTTGAAGACGAATTCATTCATTGCATTTCGGATACGAATCATCAATCGTTATGTAAGGTCGTTTGTTGCGTCGGCGTGCGAACGTCGCTTCGTGAAGCGACAAGGGCACGTTGACCTTGAATGAGACAACCGCAGCCCTCAGGTAGCGATCGACGACCTTCCCGGTTTGCCATATAGAAGGTCAAGGCTCCGAAAATCTGTTCGAGCCTCAACGCCGGCAAAGATTCAGCAATTCCCTCGGGGGATTCTCCCCTCAGGAATGCGTAAGCCACCGACGCGCTGACGTTCGTCGCCGTCTCTTTGGTCCTGACCGGCGTCGCGCTGCTCGCCTGCTACATTCCGGCACGGCGCGCGACGAAGGTGGACCCCGTTGTGGTCTTGAGATATGAATAGGGGTCGCAAGGTGTAAGGTCTTCAGGCCTCTTTCGGCAATTTTGTTGTCCAGCGGGGCTCCTGGCTGCTTGAGGAAGAGAGTAAGTCGGTCCCGAGTGGCAGCCGCGCAAGCCAGTCTGAGCTACTCATTCCGGAGTGCCTGCACTGGATCGATGCGCGAGGCGTGCCAGGCGGGAGCATAACCCGCCGCGACCGCGCAGAGGACGAAAATCGCCGCTGACAAGCTAAAGACGACAACATCATGCGGGCGGATGCCAAACAAGAAAGATGCCGCAACTCGCGCGGTTTCCCATGCCACAGTTAGCCCGATCGCAACACCGATCAAAGACAGCGCGAGGACTTCCCGCTGCACCATCCAAATAATTGCCCCGCGTTGCGCGCCAAGCGCGATGCGCACCCCAATTTCGTTCGTGCGGCGCGCGACCGAGTACGCCATTGTTCCATATAAACCGACGCACGCAATCAATAACGCCAGCATCCCAAAGCCGGTAGATAGGTCCGCGAAAGTGCGTTCGGGCGCAATAGTTGAGTTGATGTACTGCACCTGAGTTGCGATATCCGCGACAGGGACGAGTGGACTCGCTTGATGAACCACCTGGCGCACAGTGTTTGCCAGCGCGAGAGGGTCGCCGAGTGTTCGCATCTCGTAGTACATGCCGCCGTTGAGCCATCCAGGCGGGGCCTGGGACCAAGGGATAAAAGCAACTGGCGGAATCGCGCGCTTTAGGGACGAATAGCGGGTGTCTTTGGCAACCCCTACGATTTCAAAATCGATCGGATGTGAGTCTTTAAATTTGAAGTGCTGGCCGATCACATTGCGACCGGGGAAGAACTTTTTCGCAAAGACCTCGTTCACTACCACGACGCGCGGCGCATCCGCCGCATCCCGCTCGCCAACGGGGTGCCCTAGCAGAAGTGGTATCTGCATCGTGTCAAAAAACGAGGGACCAATGACAACGATATTTGCTGAAAGCGAGTGATCTGGGGGTGCCGACATGCCTGGAATGATGATGCTGTTAGCACCTTGAGGGCCCGCAACCAGTGGTATATCGCTCATTGTGGCGCCGCGCACTCCAGGGAGATTCGCGAAGCGTTGCCGCAAACTCTCATAGAAACCAGCGCCGCGCCGGTCGTTATATCCAGCAAGTTTGGCATCCAGGTTGAACACCAAAAGCTTTTCAGTATTGAAGCCAATCGAGATCGAATGCAGTTTGCCGAGCGTTCTCACGAACAAGGCGGCTGCGACTACCAGCAACACGGATAAAGCGATCTGTCCGACGATGAGCGTCTGGCTTAGTCCAAAGGGCAATCCGAAACGTCGCACGCGAGAGGTAGCAGCTCTGGACTCCTTCAACGCTGGAGCCACATCCACTTTTGTGGCCTGAATGGCTGGCGTGATGCCAAACGCTATTCCGGCTGTGATCGACAAGAGCAGTGCGAACAACAGAATTCGACCATCGATTCCAGCATGCAAGGTGAAGTCCTGCTGGCCGTTAGCCAACAACCACGTCAACAAGCGAATACCGACTGCAGCCACAAATAACCCGAGCAGTCCACCTGAAATCGCCATCAGAATACTCTCTGTTAGAAGCTGCCGTATGATGCGCCACCGCCCCGCACCCAGGCTCAGCCTGATTGCGATTTCGCGGCGCCGCGTAGTAGCTCGTGAGAGCAGCAGATTCGCGATATTGGAGCAGGCAATCGCAAGAATGAGACCGGCCATCGCCAGCAAGATGTAAAGCGGCTTGGAGTACTGGCGTCTGAGCGCGTCCAACCCCGAGCCGCCTTCCTGCAGCCGCAATTGGGGAAGATTGGCACGCTCCTTGTCGTTCGCCGCGGTGCCGGCAACAAATGTGTGAAATCGAGTTGCCATCGCGACCTGCGCCTGGCGCAATGTGGTGCCAGGACGGAGGCGACCCATCATTTCGATCCAGTAGTTGTTGCGGTCGTGAAACCAAGCGTCATCCCGGACTCTTGGGTCAACGTAAGGCAAAGAATGGAGCGGCAGAAATACGTCGGGCGAGTCGCGCGGATTAACGCCATAGAATCCGGGCGCGGTTACGCCGCCTATGGTGAAAGGCGTGCGATTTACGAGAATAGTTTGGCCCACTGCGTTACGCGCGCCATCAAAGCGCTGCTGCCATAGCTTGTAGCTGATCACCGCCACGGCGTTCGCGCCTGCGCGGTCGTCCTCGCTGTCTATCAGTCTGCCGGCCGCGGGCGGTGTGCCGAGAGTACCGAAATAATTTCCGGAGACGTACGCTCCTGCTCCCAGGAACGCTTGATTTCCGATCACCAGGTTCGGGCGATTTGCAGAGGCGAACGCGAAGATGGATGACAACAGGTCGTTATGATCGCCAACAGACTCGAAGAACGGGTAAGGAAATGCACCCGAAACATGAATTCCTTCCGGATCTTCGTGGCCGTTATCGTCTCCATGCTGCTGCTGGACAACTTTGGGCCAGCCTTTGGCGCGCCAGTTTAATATCACCAGACTCCGCGGATCTGGAACGGGCAGCGCGCGCATCATGATGGCCTCCATGAAGCTGCAAATCACGGTGTTAGCTCCGATGCCCAGCGCAAGTGACAAGAGCGCCGCTAAAGTGAAAACCCTTGACTTAGTCAGCCCGCGAAATGCAAACACAAGATCTCTCATCAGGTCGTCAATGAAGCTGGTCCCTCGCATATCGCGACATTGCTCCTGGGTAAGAGAACCGGGACCAAATTCGCGCTTGGCAGCGAGGAGGGCTTCGGATTTGCTCATGCCCTCCGCCATCCGTTCCTTGGCTAATTGCTCCAGGTGAGTTTCGATCTCGCGCTGGAGATCTAAATCGACTCGCGAGCGATGGAGGAGTGAACGAAGGCGATGTTTCATGATACGAACGATACGCATAAGCTCCTCCCTAGGCGTTCTCGATGAGCAGTTGGACAGCGGAAGAGAGTCGTGTCCAACTCTTCAGTTCGAGTTCTAGTTGTTTGCGGCCTTCCCGCGTGAGCGAGTAGACCTTGGCCGGTCTTCCCAGGTCAGAATCTTTCCATTCCGCGCACATCCAGCCTTGCTGTTCGAGCCGATGCAGAGCCGGATAAAGCGAACCCTGGCCGACCGAGAGAACTTCACCGGAAAGCATTTGCATGCGCTTGGCGATACCCCAGCCATGAAGTGGTTCTCTTGCAATCGTTTTCAGAATCAGCAGATCCAGCGTCCCTTGTAGAAGGTCGGAAGGCTTCGGCATTCGTCAATACCTCGAATATCGACAATATACCTCGATCGTCGACAATCCGCAAGTCAGTCGCCGATTTTATCCCGCATGAGGGGACGGCGCCGAAGTCTCGTAGAGGAATACCGTCCCGGGTTGGGGGCGCTGACACGCAAGTTCAAGCTCTAAACGGGCCTTCGTGGCCCGAACCGGACCTTTGCTGCAACAAGTTCATGCGATCCGGATAACCTGGCCAGCCTCGATCGAGTCGAACGCAGTTATTGTCGCCGGCATCGAACTCGAGCCAGGCGAAGCTCCCTTGATTCTTCAAGCACCTGGACAGCGAGTTGCCGGTTGACGGTGGGGAAACCTTCCAAGAAATCGTCTAGGGATTCACCATTTTCCAGATACTCAAACATTGTTTTTACCGGGACACGCGTGCCTCGAAAGACAGGTGTTCCATGCATCACCTCAGGGTCTTGGGTCACCGGTTCGTGCATGCTTCGATTGTCGCTCAATGAGCGTCTCACGCTCTCGGGCTAATCGGTGGTGAGTGTTGAGTGATGCTTTGCGCCAAACGAAGCCCGCCGCAATCGGGTTTGTCAGTCGGCAAGTTGTCCGCGAACGACACCGAGGACTGACGTGGAAATAGAGCTCACTGAAGAATACGTCTCGGATTTTGGCCTGCCACAACCCAAACGGGAATGGACGCTGCGAGCGCCGAAATAATCAGCACAACGGCTAACACAAAAGACAGGATCAGCGGGTCCTGTGGCTTAACCGCGTACAGCAAGGTGGAAACAGCACGCCCAAAGAGGAGGCATGCCAAAAGCCCAGCAATCTCTCCTATTACAACGAATCGAATGGTTCGGCCTATGAAACTTCGAACTAGCAACAACCGATCCGATCCGAGAGCGAGGCGAATTGCGATCTCGCGAGTCCTGAGGGACACCATTTCGGTAATGACGCTGTAAATGCCAGCGGCAGTTAGAAGTAACGATGTCAATCCGAAGCTCAGCAGAAGAGCCATATTGAAGCGCTGCCGTGCAGTGTCTTTCCGTGCAAGCTCGTCGATCGTAGCAACGTTCGCAACAGCCTGAGATGGATTCAGAGCATAAACCTGCCGCCGCGCGATCGCCGTCAATTCGCTGGCCGTTCCGTGTCCGCGAAGGACAAGATAATTGACGGGGACTCCCGTTTGCAAATAGCAGACGTAAATATCTTCATCACGCGTCGCGACCCCTCTATAACGTGTATTTCCGGTGACGCCCACAATGGTCCACCAGTCGCCGTCATCGTGCCTTCCAAGACGAATACGGGTTCCGACTGGCTCATGGCCCGCACCTCGCATCTTCCGAGCAAGCCCAGCGCTAATGATGACGACTTTCGGCGTGCTCTCCCGATCCTGATTTGTAAAGTCTCGCCCTTCAAGTATCGGAGTGCCAACGGCTTGAAAATATCCCGGAGTAATCACCTCATAGTTTGAAACGGGAAGCGGTTCGGAAGGTCGAGGCGTGTCGAATTCCGATCGGTACGCCGTGTCCCAGCCGATCGTTCCTTCCAGGGGCCGCACAAGGACCGCTCCGGCATCTGTCACAGCCGGAACTTCCCTCAACCGATTCAAAAGCGTTGTGTAGAAACGTTGTCGTTGAGTGGAATCAGTCTGCTGGCCTCGCAAAGCCAGATTCATCGTGACCGTATCTAGATGAGAGAAGCCTATATCGGTTCGCAGCATGGCTCGAACGCTGAACACAATCAGAAGAGAAGCTGCCAGCAGGACAACACTCATGGCTGTTTGAGCAACGATAAAGCCCGTTTGTATACGATTGCTGTGCCTGGCACCACTGAGGCGCGCGCCCCCCTCGCGCAGCGCCGCCTCCAAATTGAGGCGTGTGGCGATGAAAATGGGAGCAGCCGAGCAGGCGATCGCGGCCAGCGTGGAAACCGCAACGGCGAAGCTAAGCACCAGCCAGTTTATGCTGGCATCCTCTAATCGAGGAATATCAGGCGGGGCAGCGCTTACGAGCAGCTTAAGCCCTACCCAAGCGATTGCCATCCCGGCGGACCCCGCAAGGAAAGAGGCTGTCAGTCCTTCAGCAAGGAATTGTGCGAAGATCTGGAATCCCGTTGCGCCTAACGAAGAGCGGGTCGCGATCTCCTGCCTGCGGGCAAGCGTTCGGGAGAGGAATAGATTGCTTGCAGTAACGCACCCCGTAAGCAACAAAAGAAAGGCCGCTCCGAGCGATACCAGAAGTTGAAGCCGGGAGGAACCCATCCAATACTGTGGGAGAGGCGTTACCACGGCTTCCTGCGTTGCCGAATAGAACTGTGGATATTCGCGCGCTAGCCGCTTGAATAGCGCCTGAACCTGGCTGTCGACTTGATTGGCGCTGTAACCAGGCTTCGTTCGGGCAATTGCTTGCAAAAAATAAGCGTTTCTATTATCGATGACGTCTTTGTTGACGCCAAGAGGAACCCATAAGCCGACACCTTTCGGAAAATCGAGATCATGGCCTGCGACCCCAATGACCGTGTAACCCGTGCCGTTGAGCGCGATTTGACGGCCGATAATCCCAGCATCCCCGTGGAATTGCGTCCGCCAAATACTGTCGGTGAGAATGACGACAGGCGCGGCTCCCGGATGTTCATCCGAATCTTTGAAGTCCCGACCGAGTGCCGGATGAACTCCCAACGTTCTAAAGAAGTCATGTGAAACCGGAGCGCTCTCTACCTGGAAAGGTTCGTGGTTACCTATCCGAATTATTTTGCCGTAACCGTACAGAGTTGTCGGCATCAGCGCAACCGATTCAAATGCCGAAACACCCTGCTGTAAGCCGCGCAGTTCTGGGTAGGCCAGTTCTAGAAAGGGAACTGCTGACTTCCGGTCAGCCTTCCAAATGATTTGGAGCGATTGCTGATCGGGAAATGGCAGAGGATGAAATATCACTGCGTACGCGAGCGAGAAAACGGCAGTGCTAATCCCAATCGCCAACGCCATTACAAATATGGCGAGCAGATAGGCTCTTCCATGCAGAAGAGTTCTGACGCTGCCGCGAAATGTGAGGAACGCCGACTCAAGCGGACCGTAAATATGATCGCGGCAAGCCTCCTGGTGCTGGACGAAACCTCCAAACTGCCGCTTGGCGTTCTGTTCCGCCTCTTGTTCTTTCATGCCGGCCATCGCGTTCGCTCTCGCCTGCATCGCGAGATGAAAGCGCAGCTCGTCTTCCAGATCGCGCTCGACGTTTCGCCGAACAAGTAGGGTCCGAAGCCGCAAGCGGAATCGGAAAATGCACCGAAGCACGCAATCGAAAGCACTTCTCATGAACCCTCACTTAACCGGATAACGTGCGTGATGGCAGACGAAAGCTTCTCCCATTGTTCTGTCCCGGACTGGAGGGCCTTGTACAAGTTTCAGACGGCTTGCTCAAGGGGTGTCCTCGGTTACCGACATCAAGTACAGTATAGAACGAACTGAACACGACCGGCTTGGGCACGCATAAGCACGGTTACATGATCTGAAATGACAACTCAGCTCTATGGTTGCTAACCCGCTACACCCAAACGAATGAGCTCAGGGAGATTCGGTGTTTTGCCTTGGAATAAGATGGCTAGTCGGAAAATGCGCGAGGCTATCCACGAAGTAGCTAAAGTGGCGAACACTACACCAATCAGCCCAACCCATAGCTGCCATGCCGGTACGCCGCTCTGCGATACTTGTCGAACCAACATTAATATCGGGGTAAAGGGCGGGAACAGAGACATTGCCGTGGCGAAGACCCCGTTGGGCTCCTGCAAAACGGGAGTCAGAAAAAGCAGGGGTATCATCAGCGGCAATATCATTATCATCTTTAGATTGTCCGCATCCCGCGCGCTGTTGCAAGCTGCTCCTAAAGCAGTTGCCAGAGACGCTAGCATGACGACTTCCGCTATTAGGTAAAGAAAAAACCAGGGCAAATCTTCAGCGGTGCGAGCCCGATAATGGCCAATGCCTCCAGCAGAACGACAGCTCCGATGACATAGATGATCGAGCTGGTCAACGCTGTGCCGACAGCGGCAAGAACTTTGCCGCCGATCAGGTCGAAAGGGCTTGCCGAGGCGAGAAGCATTTCAAAAACGCGCTGAGCCTTATCCTCAGCGACAGCAGAGAGCATCGGCGAAGAGGTAGACAGAACAATCATGAAAAACAGAAACGCCAGGATGAACGGAGCGACGAAGCCCTCCGCGATGCTGCGCTTTCGTGCTGGAACAATCCGGCCGGTCTTTTGATCTCGCGTGAGCAAGTTCATGCTCTCCATCGAAACCGGCTTTAGCGCCTTATCCAGCTGCTCTCTACTAATGCCAAGCCCGCTTAGGCGAACTCTCTTGAGCCCGTCGCTCACCGGCGCGGCCAGCCACTGTTCTGTTTGCCCGAAGCCACCCTCGTTCGAATACCATTTCACTGAGTTCCCCTGAATCTCGAGAAATGCAAACAATTGCTTGCGCCGAACACGATCTGACAGAGCCAGTCGCTGGGCATCCAACTCCCGCAACCTGGGTGGCACAATCTCAAATTCATAGTTAGGCATCACTTGCGCGCCGGTATGCTTGTCGAAGCCGTCGCGGAGATTTTGCTGTTTTATCTGCTCGATTAGCGTCGCAGCAGCGGTGCCAGTCTCATCGAGCAGTGCAATGCGCCTTGTTTGCTTGTTCGGCTGCCCTTTCAGCATAACGGCCGCAAAGAAGCTTCCGCCGAACAATAGAGGCGCCAGCAGTAGACTGACCAAGAAAGCCTTCGTTCGTACCGAGGCCAGATAATCGCGCTTGGCGACCAATAGCATTTTTAGCATTGGGAACCTCCTCTTGCTCAGCACCGGCATCATGACCGGCGATACGGATAAAAATGTCTTGAAGAGATGGCTTTGCAATGGAAAAGCTGCTGACGCTTGTGCGTGCCATAAGGGTTTGCAAAAGAGCTTGCGGGTCGCTATTGCGGGCTAAGCGGATCTCTTGCACCTGTCCAAAATCACGTATCTGTTCGACGCCTCGCAAACCGGCCAGGCAAGCGGCGCTGTTATGAGCCGAGATCCGAATGGTGTCGTTGCCGTAACGGTCCTGAATTTCAACCAAGGTGCCGTCCAGGACTTTCCTTCCATGGAAAATCATCAGAATTCTTTCGCACAATTGCTCCGCGGTACCCATGGCAGCCGCGACGAATTGTACCTTTTGAGTCACGCCCTTGCTGAGGGTTTCAACGGAATTCGATCCAAAGTCGCTGAGGCTAAACCTTTCAAGCCAGGAATTGACGTGGGTGGCCGCGTTTTGTACGCCACGAAGCTCCGCATGAAAAAGCAGTAAGGCCCGCGCGGTCATCTTCTTGTAAATCCCGCGCTCTTCCGGGAGATAACCGATCAGCCCACGCCAACCGGAGAAAAACTCGTTGCCAAGAACACAAATCTTGCCGCGATCCGGCAGGAAAATACCTGCGATCATCCGCATGGTCGTGGTCTTGCCGGAGCCGTTAGGACCGATGAAACCATAGATGGACCCTTCGGGAATCGAGAGCGAAAGATCGTCTACGGCTGTCACGGAGGCGAAGCGTTTTGTGACACCCTCGAATTCGACACTGAGTTTGGAAAAGGTGCTCTTGGCTGTCGTCGTTTTTTCGACACGTGGTTTCATTACCACCTCCTGCGCAATTCACGGATGATCAGAAGCCCTACCGAGATCAAGACGAGAGCCACAACGACCCATCGCCCGCCAAATTTTCCTCCCACAAATGCAACGGCCAAAACCAAGGCGAGAGTTTTGGCAATCGACACAGACTCCTGCGCAATTCGAAACGGCTCCGCGGTGTGCTTCAGCCAGAGCGCCGGTCCACCCGCACCGGCAGGCCGATCTATAACTGAGGGGAACAAGAATTTAACGCCCGCTGATAAGAGCAGGCCTGCCGCGCTTCCGAAGAACATGATCCTTGGCGGGAGAGCCAGCAGCTGATTGTCAGCCGACAAAGCCTCTTGGGACAGATAAGCGAATGCAAGACCAAGCACCGGGCCTCGCATTTGCTTTAACATTGACCGTTTGCCTGGACGAGCATATGCATCGTCGACCATCAGGCAAAACAGCACCCATGCGGCCGGAATAGCGAGTCTCAGTAGACCGGAATTTTCAAAGAGAAACGATTTTCCTTCATACCAGGCAACGCCCATGAATGACAAGTAAAGAGCCGTTGCCTGCATCAGGAGCACTTGTAAGTCTGCTGTGCGGCGTATCCTGCTGAGAATCACCATTGGAATTACCCGAAGCGCTTCTCGAATGTATTGGCCCGACGAATGGCAGCCTTCATAGAGGTCGCCGAGAACTTCCTCACGGCACGCGGGCGGAAGGGCCAGCGACACGATTTTCTCGATGAGTTTGGGGGGAGCAGAGCGCATTAGCTCCTCTCTTTCGTCCATCGCTTGCCCCATTCTTTGGCCCATTCCTTTCCCCAAACCTCTGCTATGCCGTCCCAGATTCGCTTAGCCGTCACAGCCGATTCCTGCAGCGCCCGCTCACCAAGGGCTTCGAGACGATAACAGCGTTTGGCGCGGCCGCCTCGCTCGGGCGTCGGATCGGAGAGCCATGAAGCGACGAAGCCTTTGTCTTCGAGCCGATCAAGCGTTACATAAACGGCCCCGAGCGAGACCGCTTTCGGGCGTGCCAGTTCCTGCACCTTTGAATGAATCGTCACACCGTAAGCGTCGTCGCGAAGCGCCAAGATAGCCGTCAGAACCAATTGCTCAAACTGACCCAGGGAATCTAGACGTGGCATATATGGCAAACAGTGTATTACATATAATCTCGCGCCGTCAATAAGCGCTTGAGCAACCTTTCGAGCGGATGACGCCTTCGCTGTTCGGTGGGTCTCCAGAAGGTTGTTCATTTTCGAGAAGTTGCACGATCTTTGCCTGACTCATACCGCACATGAGTTCTTCGATCTCTTCGGGCCTTATTGGCATGCCACTCAATGCACCTCCCATAAGAAACGCGCCCATGCACAGGGCACGCGAGCGATGACCCAACAAGCCTCGAAATCGCGCGAGGAGCGATGGGTTAGAGCAGTCACAATACGACATAACTTTCCTCCAGATCTCAGATGATGTTCCACAAGCAGATACACACGTACCCTCGGGTCCACGTGTATCGTTTAGGCGTGAGTTATCTAGAGGAAATGGGCGGGGCGCGAGTTGGTGCTTGCTGTCCAACATGCTCCGCCAAAAGTACAGTCGCCGGTTGGCTGGCCGCACAACTTAAAACCGTCAATAGGAAGAGGAGTACGAATATTTCGGGGAGGATAGCCGGAAAACCGCCGGCGTGAAGAAACACTCCGCCGAAGAGCAGCGCGACCAGAGCGATCACGACGAAGCATCGGAATAAACAACTCTGCCGTGAAAACAACCTCGCACCCTCCTCGCTCAAGCATATCGAAGAAATCCGGAGCCTTCAAACCTCGCTTGGACTCGATCGCGGGTAGTCGGCTCAAACCGGCACGAAACCGATTCGTTCGGCCCATTCCTCGGCCGGTTCCCTGCTACGAAGACCAACTACGACTTTGTGGTTGAAATCAGCGTCCGCTTGGAATCGCGGCCTCATGCGCTCGGCGCATGAGTGCTTCGTCGTGCCTCGGCGAGCTTCGCATACAGTGCCGGGTGATCTCGCCGCGCTTGCAGACGCAATGTCTCAAACTCCCGGTCGCCTTCGCTCAGGTAGCGGTCCACGACCTCACGGTTCGCCATATAGAAGGTCAGGGCTCCGAAAATCTGTTCGAGTCCCAACGCCGGGAAAGACTCAGCGATTCCCTCGGGCGATTCTCCCCTCAGGAATGCGTAAACCACCGAATCCAAGGAAACACGGGTAGCTGCGATGTAGTAGGCGCCGTTTCGTTGCTCGACGTATTCCTTGATCATGACGCACCCTCAGTATAATTCCAAACGACATACGAACGATACGCCCGCGAAAACCTGCTACCTCGTCGATTATTCAGAGTGTTTGAGCGATGTTGACCCCTAGCGAACAGAAGAGTTTACTCGCTACGCAGAGCTTCCACCGGATCTATTCTAGCCGCGCGGATGGCCGGGAGGTAACTCGCAGTGGCCGCTATCACGATCAACAGGCAAGCCACCGCGATGAAAGCTAACGGGTCAAACGCGCTCACTCCGAAGATGAGGCTGGACATGTAGCGAGTAAGCGCGAATGCCGCCCCCATACCGATGCCAATACCGGCAAGAGAAAGGGTCAGGCCTCCCCGCATGATGTAACGCGCTACCGCTCTGGGCTCGGCACCCAAGGCAACGCGAATGCCGATTTCACGCGTGCGCAGCGTCACCGTGTAAGCGAGGACGCTGTAAAGACCCATTGCCGCGAGCGCCAGGGCGATGATTCCAAACGCCAGCAGCACGAAAAGGTTGAAGCGGCGCGGCGCGGACCATTCGCGAAGCGCCGCTTCCTCCGTCATTACCTCCTTAACAGGCTGATCTTTGTCTATATTCCAAACTTGTTGCTTGACGGCATTCGCCAGTTTGAGGGGATCTCCCGTGGTGCGAGCGACGAGCAAAAAGTCATCGAGGTGCTGGCCGGGCAGGTAGAGTTCCGCGCCTTGCTCGTTGTCCGGTCCCATCTGATGCTCGTTGGCCACTAAGCCGACAATGCGGTAAGTAGTGTTCGTTCCGTGCTCGTTGCCGAAGGTAACCTGTTTGCCGAGCGGGTTTGAGTTTGGGAAAAACTTGTTCGCAAACGCTTGATTCACTACCGCCACGTTTGGGTCCACTGATACTGCCTCCTGGCGGGTGAAGGTCCGACCCTCGATGAGGCGCATCTTAAGAGTTTCGAAATAGCGGTCGCTGACGCGCGCCCAGTCTGTGACGGGTATTTTGTTGCGATCGTGCGCTCGACCTGGAATTTCAAAACTCGCTTGGGACACGGACTTCATCGGAAGCGCGGTCGTGAGGGCGGCAGAGCGAACACCGCTCACACCACGTGCAGATTCAATCAGGCGATTATCGAACGCGGCAATTTTTGGAGCCGTGTTGTAGATATTCTTCGGTAGCGCAATGCGCATAACAAGCAAATGATCTATGCGAAAGCCCAGATCGGTATTCATGAACGCGATGAGGCTCCGAATCATCAGGCCCGCGCCAACCACGAGAACCAGTGAGAGAGCGATTTCGGCGACGACCAACATGGCGCGCAGGCGGTTTGACGATCCCGCGACGCCGCGCGTACTACGGCTGAGAATTTCGTTGATGTTTTCTCTCCAGGAGTGCGACGCCGGGATCAGGCCGAACAGAATTCCAGTCACAATCGCAATCAGGCCAGTGAAAAGTAGCACGTTGCGATCGATGCGCAGCTCATGCAAGGCAAAGGAATCCGGAGGGGCTATAGCGAGCAACAGGCGCATGCCCGCAAAGGAGAGGGCCAGGCCGACCAGTGCCGCCGCGCAGCTCAACAGCATGCTCTCGGTAAGAGTCTGACGGAAGAGACGCCAACGGCTCGCTCCAATCGCTGTACGGACCGCCATTTCTTTGTCGCGAGCCACGGCGCGGCCGAGCAGTAAATTTCCGGCGTTCGCGCAGGCGATCAGCAGCACGAAAATCACGGCAATCTGCAGGACAAGCGCCGCGCGGCGCAGTGAAGGATCTGTGTTTGCTTCGCTCAGCGTCTCGACGTTGATGCCGAAGCCACCTTCTTCAAGGGAAGTGTGCGCGAGGCGCGCCTGAATTGTGCCTATCTCGGCGCGAGCCTGATTGAGCGAGACACCTTCTTTTAAACGGCCAAAGACGAAAAGGCTCGAGGCCTGGTCGGCCTGTGTTTCCGGATGGATATCGAGCGGTAGCCAAAGCCGCGGCTTCTTCTGTTCCTGACCGCCCCAGATGGCGGGAAAAGCGACACCTGGCGGCAGGACGCCGATGACAGTGTAGGGCTTCCCGGAAGCAAAAAAGGTGCTGCCTAGAATATTCGTATTGCCGTGGAACCGGCTCCGGTAGAGCTCGTTGCTAAGTAACGCCACCGTATCTTTGCCGTGTCGCATGTCGGCGGCGGTAAAGCCACGCCCGATACGGGGCTGAATTCCGAGCAGGGGGAAGAGATCGGCCGTCGCCAATCCAGTCTCAACCTCTTCGGGTTGACGGCGACCGTTGTCGGGATCTGTAAGCGTGAGCATCTCGTCGCGCCACGCAGCAAAATGGGAGAACGATTGTACTTGCTCTTTCCAGGCGCGAAAGTTCTGTGGACGCACGGGCATTTGGTTTGCCCACATGAGCGAAAGCGCGGAATTCTTCTCCCAGAGCATCAACACGCGATCTGGCTTGTGCCACGCGCTGAGTGAAAGTGGGTTCAATAACACCGCGTTCACAACGGTAAACATTACTGTGTTCGCGCCAATTCCGAGCGCGAGTGCGAAGAGAATTGCTGCTATAAAGCCGGGCTGACGCCGAAAGGCTCGCAGCGAGTATCGAATGTCCTGCCAGAGAGATTCCATGTATTCGTTCCAGGCTAGTCTCGAACCGCACGCTCCAGGTCGGCGATGATAATTTTCTTCATGCCGAACATGGCTTGCATCGCGCGCGATGCTCTTGCGTCATCCCGATCTTCGACGAGCTCGAGAAGCCTTGCCGGGGCGATTTGCCAGGAGAGGCCGAATTTGTCCGTCAGCCAGCCACATGGCAATTCGGAACCGCCCTCGGACAGCTTGTTCCAAAGGTCGTCAATCTCGGCTTGCGTCTCGCACTGCACGAACAGGGAGATGGACTGATTGAACTTCGTTTGCGGGCCCCCGTTCAGCGCCATAAATTCCTGGCCGGCAAGCTTGAACTTGCAAAGCATCACCGAGCCTTTTTTGCCGGGCCCGGCAGAGTTGTAGTGGCTGATCGAGAGGATCTTGCTGTCCGCAAATACGGATACGTAGAAGTTCATTGCCTCTTCGGCCTGGTCGTCAAACCAGAGAAACGTGGTGATTTTCTGCGTGATCTTGGCCATTTGTTCTACCCTTTGTTGTATGCTAACTTGCTCGCTTCAGATCATGCTCGATCAGCACACTTCGCCTGGTAGCTGTTAGTTTGCGGGTCCGGCAAACAGCAGCAGATTTCCATCCGGATCCTTGACGACAAAATTCTTGGCGCCCCAAGGCTGCTTTTTCAGAGTCTGGTGAAAGGCAACACCAGCGGACTGAAAGTCAAGGAACAGCAGCTTGATCTCGTCTGCCGTAGCGACGGTCATGGATACAGACAACAGTTCCTCCCGCTCGCGAACCGTCGACTCGATGGCTGTTCGCTCGACGCACCTTAGATTGAGGCGCGCCGCGTCGCGACCCACCTGCGCATAGTAGGCAGGTTTGCCGTAACTGAATACAAGCGCAAAGCCCAACTTTTCAAGGAAAAACTCGCATGATCTCTCGATATCGGTGACGAACAGTTGCGGCTCCGCGCTGACAATCGTTGCTTTGGATGGCGATGATTTCGGCGTGAGCGGCGTGGCGGAGAATCCACTTTTCAGGGCTTGCCAACTATCGAAGCCTTGCTGTCTTGCGACCATTTCTTGCGCATCGCTGAGTTTAAAGCTCGCCGCAAGAATCTCAGAGTCGGGCATATTCAGGAAACGAGGCAAATGCACGCGGATTTGGGCGGCAACAGGATAGTGGCGTTCGCGATGCCAGCGCAATAGGAGCTTGGCTTGCTTTTTGAGGTTCTCTAGATTGGGCATGTAGGTCTCCACGATGAGATCGTAGGTGGGCATTGCCCTTCGGCGACCTGCCGTTGCATCCTACATGCGCAAGTTACAGTATCCGCAACGGTGTCAGTAGTTGTCAATTGAGAACGAAATTCGATATGCACTGCCCGTTACCACAGATGGCAACTCATTCCTTTTGATGCTCAAGCTTGCGCAGTGCGAGTTGCTCGGCAACTTCGAGTGCGTCTGCCGACTTCACTCGGACATCGGGCGCGACTCCGGTTCCTTCCCAGTCAGTTTTCGATATGGGGTTGATCGGTCGGGCAAAGGGGACGCCGACAAGGAAGTGGTCGTCGATTCGGTGGTTCATGACGAGATGCGCGCCGCCGGCGGTTCTCTCCCCCACTATGACGGCACGCTTCAGGTTCTTCAGATCGTAGGTGAACTCCTCGGCGCCTGAGAACGTTCCCGCGGAGGTCAGGACGTAGACAGGCTTCTTGCCAAATTTAGGACCGGCCACATCTTCCGATGTCCAGAATTGCTCTGTTGACTTGTCGAGCTGACTGTAGATGTCGTTCAGGTGCGTGTGCCGATCAAAAAGGTAGGAGGCTATAAAACAGACCATGTGCGGATCGCCGCCTTGATTTTCACGCAGGTCGAAGATGAGTCCGTCTACGTGCGCCAGAAATCTCATACCGGCAGCGGCCGTGTCGCGGCACAGACTAACAGGCCCGAAGGCATCGAACTTGACATAGCCGATGTTATGCGGCAGAACTTCCACCTTGCGAAAGGCGCAGTTATCCCGTTCGGCCATTCTCTGGAAATGCGGGTCTGCTTCCGGCGGCCCAAGCGGAGGCACTTTGGTCGCGCTAAAAACCACACGTAGATGAAGATCGTGACTTACATCCTGCAAGTGCTTCGTAAGAAGGGCGGCAAAAGCCGATCCCGTTGTCTCCTTTTCGTAATCTCGATTCATTTCGTGAGTAAGTAACGCGGCGATCATCTCCCGGGCGACGTTCGGGTAGACGTAGGATTCGCGGAGATTGGTAATTACGCCATTGAGTACGCGCTTCTTCTCATTTGTGTCTATGAGATCGCCGGTAGCAAGAGCGAGTGATCCGTCGGCCAAGTGCGCGCTCACGCCAGCTGTTCCGAACAGATGCGCTCGGACTAACCGGCTCTGTTCATCGATGCGACTATCTTTAGAGGTGCGTTGCACGGGCACCGAAAAGTGGAAAATGCCGGGCAACGAAGGGGATGTTCCCTGGCCGCCCCCGCCATGGCCAATGAGAGTCGTGAGCGTTGCAAGAATGCTCAACGAGAATGCGCCGCCGACGAGCATGGCAGCTGTGTAGGGTAAGCCATTTCTAACAACGGCAAACGATGGTGCCTGTCCTTTTCCGTGCGCGGCGGCCAATTGCGAAAGCGGCGCCTGATGCTTAAAACGATCGTCGCGTAAAGCAGCGACAGCTAGATCGGCCAGGAGATCGAGCCAGATGCCGATTTTGCTTACGACGCCTTTCTCATCACGACAGCAATCACGGACCAGGCGGACTGCCTCCTCGCCATAGACACGGTAAAAGTGGGGCGCAACCAGCCGCAGCAGACACGCGTAAAGCTTTTCAGACATATTTCCCCCGGAAAAGTTTTCTGGCGCGCGCAACTCGCAGAAGGTCGGCGATCCTGTCCGCCTCCGCGCGTGCTACTTGCCGTCCCGGAGTTGTCAGGCGATAGTACCGCCGGCGTTCGTCTTGGATCTTCTGATCCGCGCGACAATCCACCTCCTCTATGAGCCCCTCTTCCAGCAGCGACTGGAGGGAACTGTATAGCGTTCCTGGACCCAACCGCATACGGCCACCCGTTTGTTCCGCTACCTGCCGCATGATCCCGTAACCATGCAAATCGTCACCTGCGAGCGACAGCAAAATGTGAAAAGCGGCTGAGGGGAGTGGATCTAATTTACGTTTCGGCATGAAGCTCGATCTTCAGTATATCGATCATCGAGTATCATGGCAATATAAAAGTAGCGAGGCGATTGACCCGTCAAGCAAGCAGCGCGCCGAAGTCGATCGCGGAAATGATCCGCGTGGCTTTATGCCGGCGAAGAGAGAGTAGTCCGCTCTTGTCGCCCGTCACAAGATAATCAGCCTTACCTGTTTCGCAAATGGCCAGCAGGAAATCGTCGTTCGGGTCGGGAGATCGTCTCACGAACGGCAGTGGACTGATGTTCTCGGCGAGTCTTTTGATTTCGTTCACCAAGCGGCCGGCCCTGTATGGCTTGATGATCTCGGCCAATTCCGGTTTTCGTAGCGTAGCCTGCAACTCGTTGAGATGTTCAGCGCTGCTCAGGAGAGTGAATTTTGCCGTCTTCCCAGGGGTTATAGATGGTCGCCCTCGTGCCCGCTGAGGAGATCAAAGCGGATGTCAGGATATTGGTATCGAGCACCACCCGATTCCCTACAATACTCTTCGATACAAACCTCTAAAACGGTGAACAGGCGGCGACTCGCGATCCATATAATCCTCGAACGAAATTTGTTCCAAACCAAACTCCGCCAGCGGAACAAGTTCGCTGCAAAGCAATGGCCACGGCATTTGACCTTCCGGGTCCTTTTCCTCTCGTGCTCGCGTGACGATTACCAGGTAGCCCTGTTCGCCAACCAGGCCCGCAATGCACTGAATCGCTTGCCTGCGCAAACGTTGCGGGAGGACCTGGAGCGTGTAGGATTCAACTACGAAATCGAAGCGGCGCATCCATTGCCGAGGCAGGCTCAACAGATCGGCAGTCACATAGCTAACTTCACTTTGAGGAAATCTCCGCTGACACGCGCGAATAGCCGACTCTGAAATATCGAAGGCGGTCGTTTGAAAACCCCAGTGGGCAGTCTGCTCGGCATCGTCTCCCATCCCACAACCGATGACCAATGCAGCTTTCCCGTCGCTTGGGATGGGCTGCATTTCCCAGAACTCCATCAGGTTTGGGTTAGGCACGCACTCTGCCCACGGGATCGTGCTCTTGCCCTCCTCGGCCTCCCGATAGAGCTGTTCAAACCATGCCGTAGGATTATCTTTTGGCAGGTATTCGGCGGCAAGCTGTCTTGCCCTCGCCCGTTGCTCCATAATCCAAAACTGTATCAGCGGGCAGGCGTTAGCGTGGTTTGCGGATGTTCCGGCAGAACATGCGGCGCTGCGGGCGCCTGCGAGAAATCGAAGTCGTGCGTGAGATCGCCGAGCACCGCCGCGTTCTCGCGCACATCGGGCCGGGGATCGGGACGGCCATCGGTCTTTGGATCGATGCGCGCGCCGCCCAGGAAGGCATCCTCAATAAACTTGAGGTACCCATCGAAGCTGAGCGTTTGATGATCGATGAAGCCATGCTTTGCATACGGGCTGATGACAATGCCCGGCACGCGGATTCCGTAGCCGAGTTTGTCAACGCCGGGAGGCGTCACATGGTCATAAAACCCGCCCCAGTCGTCCCAGGCGAGAAAGATAGCCGTGCTGTTCCACTCGGGGCTTTGCATAATCTGATTGACGATATGCGTGACATACGACTGCCCCACGCTGACTAGCGATGGCGGATGCTCGCTATCCCGAGAGTTGGGAGTGATCCAGGAGACCGCTGGCAAAGTGCCGTTCTTTAAAGCGTTATAAAACGCATTAAGATTCCGAACATTGCCGGCCTGCTTGTCCTGATGCACGTCCGTGAACTGCGGAAGGACATTCCAAATCTCCGGTACGCCTCTATTGACCGAGTGCCTGTCCCGATGTTTGCCCTTGTGCATCGGGCCGCCATCCAGGTAGTAGCCCCACGAGACGTGATTGCGGTTGAGCAGCCATGTCAGATCGGTCCATCCATAAGGGGTCTCGATATCGGGCTTAGGCTTAGGTCGCGCAAGATCGCTCTCGCAGGTTCCCGGCTCGTTCGGGTCCGAGCATCTCGCCGACCAGCCCGAAACCATGTAAAGATGCGAAGCCAGACTCCAGGAGGCAACCGGCTCGAACATGTGGTCCTGGAGCACGTAAGTTTTCGCATAGGCCCAATAGTTGGGGATATCGGACTCAACGTGATAGGCCATCACGCGATTGGCTCCAGCGCCGCCGGTTTCGTTGCAGTTCGGATCGGTGGCATTCCTGCAGGGACTTTTTGCGCCGGCGGCTACAGCCAGGAAGCCATCCATCTTGCCGCCATCGATCGCCATGGCGGCTGCTTTCGACGAATGTGCGGCCCCGCCGTTGCGGTCCTGGTGTTCTACAAAGGGACGAGCGCAGGGGCCGCCGTTAGGATCGGCCAGACAGACCGAAGGCACGCCGTTCTGCACGGGCAGTCCATCGGCCCCCGGGAAAGTGCCGAAATAATGATCGAACGAGCGGTTCTCCTGCATGATTACGATCACGTGGCGGATCTTGTGAATACCCTGACCGTTTGTCGCGGACTGGGAAGCATGTGCTCGCGCGTAGGCAAACGCGAGAACAAGGACAGCCGGTAAACATATCGGAACACTTAGCATTTTCAAAGAGCGCGACATTATTGTTCCCTATCGAGTTTTATCCTGGCGGCGGACGATACGCCGCCGCCTGCAATTTCTCGCGCCGTTACCTTGGCTCGTGTTTCTCGTTGTGCTTATCGTCGTATATACGTCGGTTGTCCCGATTCTGCTGCCGGTTCGCTTGCTCCCGCTCCTGCGGTGTAAGCTTGCCACCGTTGGCCTGGCGTTCACTGTGAACCTCCCGATTCTGATTCGCCTGATGATTTTCCAGGTGTTGGGTTTCGCGTGCGTTCAACTGACCGGAAGCGACGCCGTTAGCAATCCGCCCCTGCTGGTTGTAGCGTCTGCCGTTGACGGTGTTCATGGCAGTCGTTTCCGGCCTGCCGCCGTTAACGGATGCGAACTGGTTATGGTTCTGGCTGGCGGACTGCTGGTGCGAGATCTGCGCGGACGTCGGCTGCACGTGCTGATACCTCATGGCCGCTTGCTCCTGCGGGGTCGGTCTGGCGGTCAAGCCCCCCTGACCGTTGAAGCTGGTGCGGTTCACGGTGGTGTTATTGATCACCGTTCGGTTCACATACGTGTTATGCACCACCGTTGTATTCACATTCATCACAGCGGTGTTGTAGCGGAACACATTTCCCGCCCACATGCCCCCTACAAAGCCGTGCCCCACATAACCGAAGCCATAATTCACGCCGCCATAAAAGCCTACGTGAGGACCCCAGTAACCGGCATGCCAGGCGTATGCTCCACCCCCAAAGCCCCAGTAGCCCGGTGTCCATAGCAGACCCACGCGCGGCGGCTGCACCCAAACACCGGGCACCCAGTAATAGCCGGCCGAGGCATAGCCCCAATAACCCGGCGTCCAGAGATAGCCATCGCCTGGGCAGGGCGGCTGCGCGTACACCGGCAACACCGGTGGCGCTACATGGATCGACACTCCCACGCTGATCTGCGCAAAAGAAGCGGCCGGAACTAAGCACAAGAAAAGTGTGAGTAAAAGACCCCGTATTTTTAGGGGCCTTCTGCTAGACGTGAAGTTTGCAGCACCTGTTAGTGCTCTTGTTTTCCCGATTGTTTGCATACTGCTTTCCTTGCCCTCACTTATCCGGACGCAGTTTGTGGAAATTGGCTTACGCGGGAGAAGTGTTAAGAACGGCACGAAAAAATGCGAGGCGTACGTCGAGTTATTCGCTCCGCAAGACGCTCATAACCGTGCTTTGCCAGCGTGGAGCGGCCCTCCTGGGCTGCCATGCCGGCTTTCCAGCCGGCATTTACTGAAGCATGAACGTGGTAGCCGGATGCCACGCAAGTGTTGCGAAATGCTTGAAACAGAGCAGGAAGCGTCAGCGACCGTAAAGTCCGCTCCCCCGGTAGCAGTTTCCCGCTTACCGCGCAGCCTGCGCGCTCTCCAGATACTTCAATCGCTCGAACTCCTGCTTCGCCAACTCGGGCTTGCCCAGCTTCTGATACACCTTGGCCAGCTGATAGTAGGGCCCCGGTTCCATCGGGCGCAGTTCTATCGAACGCTGTAACGCTGCCGTGGCCTCCTCGTAACGCCCAAGCTCGACATAAGTCTTCCCGCGCAGATAAAAAACATCGGGGTCAGCCGGCGCGGATGTCTCCGCCAATGATAGTTCGTTCAGTATCCTTGCGTTATCCACCGGCGTCTCGCCGCCTAGCGCGCGCGCAATCAAAACGTGGATCATTGGATAACCCGGGTTCGCATGCGCCAGATCTTCGAGTGCCTGCACCTCTTGCGCGCTGTTCCCCAGTTTGTGCGACGCATCCGCAATGCTTAAATACGCCTCCGGCGTGCCCGCTGATTGCCGCAGCAGTTCGCGAAGCACGTCGATACCGGCCTGATACCGCTCCGCTCGAATGAGGTCGGCGCCCAGCGGCAACAAGATAGCCGGAGATTCGCCGGCATTCCGTCGCCCTGCTTCCAGCACCTCCACCGCCTCCGCATATTTTTGCGACTGCTCCAACAAGTCCGCCAGCGCAAGATACGAGTTCTCTTGCGAAGGATCGAGCTCGACCGCCTCTCTTAAGTAGCGGGTGGCCGGCTGCGGTTGTTCCAGGCTTTCGTAACTCAACCCCCCCACTCCCGCCGCGGAGGCCCGAAACGCGGGCGCCAGGTTACGATCCTGTTCTACTTGTTCCGCGCTCCGTATTGCGTCGCCGTAAGCGCCCACTGTGTTCTCCAAAACAGCCAGCTGCACTTTCGATCTCGGATCGTTGTCTCCGGCGCGTTCTGCCCGGAGCGATTCCGCCAGCGCCAGCACGAAAAGGTTCCGTTCCGCCAGCAGGCGGCTGAGCGTATTGTGTAACTGCGCGTCGCGGGGAAACCGAGCTGCCAAATCTCTGAGATTCGCCTTCAGCGCTTCGAAATCTTTTAGCGAATTGTTCACTCGAACCTGCATGATCAACGCCATGGCAGTTGTAGGCTGAAGCCGGTCGGCTGTGCGGAGCGAGTCGCGCGCTCCTCGAAAGTCGCCCGCTTCGGTCTGCGCAACGCCTAAGCCGTAGTACCCGCGTGGGCTGCTCGGCGCAAGGCAGACAGCCTGCTCATAGAGTGTTGTGGCTTCCGCCGCGCGGTGCGCCTGCACAGCCGCCTCGGCTTGCTCGTCCAGTTGCTTGAACTTCGCGGCCTTTTGCGGCAGGCTCATTCCTTCCCCGCAATCGGCCGCCGCGCAGCCCGTTGCGGCCAGCAAAATCAGGATCGCCAGTTTTGTCATGCTCGCATCAACGCACGCTGCAGCGCAGTGGCACGCACCAGTTGAGTTCATACCCGTCTCTGCGCGCCGGATCTCGTTCGAGCGGCTGCACATTCCCGTCCTCGTCCGTTGCCCGGCTCATCACCATGTATTCGCCCGGTCGCGCGTTCCAGTCATAGCGCCAGCGCACCCAGCCATACCGATGCGCTCGATTCTCGAGCCCGGTATTCAACCAGCTTTTTCCACCATCCACGCTCAACTTCACCGCGCGTATCGCGTCGTTCCCCGACCAGGCAAAACCCCAGATCATATGATGTCCGGCAGGCAGCTTCGCCCCATCCGTCAGCGACGCCACCGCCGATTTTACTTGAATCGTCGAGAGACGAGTGGTCTTCAGAGTGCCCTCTCCACGCGCCACCCGGTTGTAAATTCGATTCATTCCGCTTTGCTCAAAAATCGTAGCCGTGTCGTTCCCCACGTCGTTCCCGCGCAACACCGTAATCCGCTTCAGCCACTTCACGGAATCCATCCCATACCAGCCCGGGAATAGCGCGCGCGCCGGAAAACCGTTGCGCGCGGGCAGTGTCAGTTCGTTCAGCTTATAGGCAATCAGACTCTCCGGCTCTCTACATTTCGCGATCGGAACGATTTGCGAGTAAGCGAGCACTGGAGAGTCCGGGAATAGCCGGCCGGAATCCGCGCCCTCGAGCATCACGAACGCGGCGTTTGTGGATGGCCGCGCAGCTTCCAGCAGCTTCGTAATCGCAACTCCCTCCCACTCCCCGCAGGCCACTGCCGAGCCTCCCGCCGTATTTCCCGCGCATTCGAGTACCGCTTTCGTCTTTTGACTCGGCATTTCCACCAGGTCGCTGAACCCGAGCTCGAACGGCCGCTCCACCGCTCCTTCCACGCGCAGGCTCCAACTGTCGAGCGCAACTTCCGGCTCGCTAAAATGATCGCGCACGAAAAACAGGTTGGGCGCAGTGATCGTGCCTTCGACGTTCTTGAGCGGATACGAGAGATTTTCCAGTTTCGACGCCTTGAGCGCCGATCCAATCAGCGCCGTCGCGGACAGCGATATCAACTTCCGTCGCGTCACTTAGGACCCAGAAAACCCGGCGGGGACACTCCGGGCTAGCGTCCGCCCCACGCGCAAAGTCCGATACGTAGGCGTGTCCTCTGAACCACTACACCTCGGAAAATCCACTAACTTGGGCACAGACCCAGAACCCCTAAAAAATAAATTTCAGCGCCATCTGCATAATACGCGGATCGCGCGCGCTGGTAATCTGGCCGAAGGTACTGTCCGATAACGTCGTATCCGGGTTATTGAATTGTGGGTGATTGAATAAGTTGAAAAACTCCGCCCGGTACTGCAGCTTATATCTTTCGCCGAACGAAAACACCTTGTGCGCGGCGAAGTCCACGTTAAAAGTCCCCGGCCCGATCAATATATTGCGTCCCGCATTTCCGAAACTATTCGCCTGCGGGGCTGTGAACGAATCCGTCGTAAACCACTGCGCCAGTTTTTGACTCGTCGAACCCTGCGTGTATTGCGGTGCGGAGACCACTTGCGCCTGGTCATTGCCAACCTCCGGCAGACTGTACGAATAATCTCCGCCCGAGGTAATATTCAGCGGAAAACCGCTCTGCCAGGTCCAGATGGCGGAAGTTTCCCAACCTCCCAAGATAGCCTTCGGAACTCCCTGTTTCGGGGACGGAAGCTGCCACAAATAATTCAGCACAAAGCGGCGCGGAACGTTGAAGTCGGAAACCGCCCGGTATGCCCGAATGTCGTAGGGATTGATGATGTTGATGCCGCAAAGATCGGTTTGGTATGAAACTTCATCTATGCTCCGCGCCCAGGTATAGTTAGCGCTCACGGTAACTCCATGCGAGAAGCGCTTATCTACTTCTACCTGCAGCGAGTTATAACTCGAGTTACCGTTCGATTGATCTTGTGTAAGTTGCTGGTACTGCTGATAGGGTCGCCTGTCCTGCTCGTTATCCTGGCTTGCCGTCGCGCTCGGCAGCGGCGCATTCACATCCGTGTTGTAGGAAAGGTGAGTACCCTTCGAGGCGACATACCCGACGCGCAGAAGTACATCCTTGGCCAGTTGTTGGTCCACCGTCAGGTTCCAATTCATCACATCGGTGGGTTTCCAGTTCGGCTGGTAAGAAACGGCCAGCGAAAGCGGGATGGGAAAGGCCACGCCTGAAGGCGGGACGAAGGGCGCAAACTGGGCCGGAAATGGGTTGGCCGTTCCACCGTAGGGATTCATGAAGGAAGTTCGCAGGAACTGATACTGCGGGCTCCAGGGCGCGCTATCCACCATGTTGTTAAAAGCCTCCACGAACGGAGGTTGATAAAAAGTTCCCCAACCGCCTCGAATGGTGGTCTTTCCCTTGCCGCCCACGTTATAGGCAAAACCGAAGCGCGGAGCAATCTGCACCCAACTGGAAGCAAATCCGCCGGCCGGACACCCCGCATCGCCCGCGAAAAGGTATCCTGCCGGAGCGTTAGGAAACTTCGTCGATTGATGGCCGGGAAGAAAACATTCGGTACGTCCTAAAGCATCGGAGTAGGGAACAAACGGGTCCCAGCGCAGGCCGAGATTCAGCATCAGGCTTCGACTTACGCGGTAATTGTCTTGGAAGAAAAGGCTTCCCAGGTTTGCCTTGCGCTCGGCGAATTCGCCTCCTCCCTGAACAAACTTTTGCGCGTAGCCTAGCATGAAGTCGGAAAGCGGGCTGCCGCTATAGTTTGTGCCGGTGAACGTAAAACTGCCGTTCTGCCGGTACGTATTGATCAGGTTTACGTCCTCGCGCAAGAAATCTCCGCCAAACGAAATTTCGTGCGGTCCTCGCACCCAATGGATGCTGTCGGCGTAGTGGAAGTCGTCCCGGTCCACCTGGGTTGGATGCCCGGAATTGATCGTGAAATAGCCGCTTACCGTGACCGCCAGTTCCGGAGGAGTCGTGCTGGCGATCGGAATGCCGAGACTTGAAAAGCTGAACGGAGCGCCGCTCGTAATGGTGCCGAAATTTCGGTTATAGGAAAAAATAAAACTGTTCAGCAGATTAGCGCTCAGGTTGTAGGTGTCGCCTACCGCCGCTCCCTGATCGAAAAGATCTAGGCCGCGGCTCGATGTAAGAATATTTGCGTTGCCTATGACGGCGTCTTGTCCAAAGCGCGAGTAAAAGTAGCGCCCGTAGATCCGATTCTTCGCAAGATCGTAATCCACTCGCGTCAGGAACTGGTTTTCATGTTCATTTTGCGGCAAGTTGTAGTACGCAACTCCATTTGCCGCCGAGGGCTCGGGCAGAAGCGAAAGTATCTTCACGCTCGCCGGAGCGAATTGCGCAGTAGGAATCTGGTTGTTCGGGTAGGCCGCTCCGGTAAAGGGATTCACCAGCTGCGTATTGAAGGCCGAAAAGTCGCCGTTGCGTTGCGCGGCGGTCGGCACGGTAGCCGAGTTGCCATAGGTGACGTCGCGCGATTGCGTTCCCTGGTAGGAGCCGAAAAAGAATAGCTTGTTACGGAGGACCGGACCGCCGATGCTGCCGCCAAATTGATTTCTCTTCAATTGATCCGCCTGCGAGCCGAAGAAGTTCCGCGCGTTCAGATCGCCATTCCGCAGAAAATCGAACGCCGTGCCGTGGAAATCGTTCGTGCCTGACTTGGTTACGACATTTACGATCGCGCCCGACCCTCTTCCGTATTCCGCGCTGTAACTGTTCGTCTGAACGCTGAACTCCTCCACCGCGTCCGGATTCGGAAAGGGGTTATTTACATTTGTGTACGGATCTTCGTTACTGCCTCCATCCATGTTGTAATTCACCATGTCGGAGCGCGCGCCGTTTGCGCTAACTGCCTGCGCTCCCGGGTAAGTGGCGCTCTGCACGGCGCACCCGGCCCCGTTGGCATTGCCCGCCGTCAAATCGGCTGTGCCCGGCGAAAGTAAAACCAGGGCGGCGGCGTTTCTTCCATTTAACGGCAGCTCCACAATCTTCTGCTGACCCACCACCTGGCTCAGCGCTCCCGATTGCGTCTCCACCATCTGGGCGTTGGCTTGCACCGTAACCGATTGCGTTGCGCTGCCCACCTCCAGCCGAATCGGAACCGAGGATGATTCGTCTGTTTTCACCTCGATACCCCGCTGCTCGAACCTGCGAAATCCATTGGCCTCGATCGTCACGCTATAAAACCCGACCGGCAGCAGCGGAAACGTGTAACCGCCATCGCTTGCCGTGGCTGCGTCCCGGGTAAAACCGGTCGCGATGTTTGTGACGGTCACTTTGGCGCCGGCTACCGCCGCGCCGCTCGGGTCTGTAATTGTTCCGGCGATCGTGCCTGTCGGATCCGCAGCCCAAATGATGCTGCCAAGTAGCAGGCCCGGCAGAACGAGAAGAAGAAGCTTCAGACGCATAGTGGAAACTCGTAAGCCTTGGATTCCCCTCAGTTTCAGGGCAAGCGGTGAAATTGTCAAGCTGTTCGAAGAAAGTTTTCCCGTCGAATCCCCTTTTTCTCGGGCAAAGCGGCGGTCAAAGCCGATATTTAGCGAGAAAGATTTCTTTGACCCGCCTTCCCCGGGTATAATGCCCCCATGTCCAGTTCAGCCCTGTCGCCGCACACATTCCGCGTCGGAGAAGTCCAGGTTCAGATCTACCCGACCAGTTCTCTATCCGGAGCCGCCGCCGCCGAACAAGCGGCCCAGTTGATCTCGCGCGCTATCGCCCAGAACGGACTCGCCCGTGTCATCGGTGCCACCGGCAATTCGCAGATCCCGCTCGTCGAAGCGCTGGCTAAACAGGACATCGATTGGAAAGCCGTCGAGCTATTTCACATGGACGAATACGTCGGCATGAAGTCCGATCACCCCTCCAGCTTTCGCCATTGGATACGCACCCGCCTCGAAGAAAAGGTCCATCCCGCCAAGACCCATTACCTGCAAGGCGACGCCCCCGATATAGAAGCGGAAATCGTCCGCTATTCCAAGCTGCTGAACGAAGCCCCCATCGATCTCGCCTTCGTCGGATTCGGCGAGAACGGACACATCGCCTTCAACGATCCGCCGGTCGCGGATTTCATCGATCCCCAGACCGTAAAGCTAGTCACACTCGATGACGCTTGCCGCCGCCAACAGGCTGGTGAGGGCCACTTTAAGGACGCCGACTCCGTTCCACGCCAAGCGTTAACCATAACCTGTACCGGACTTTTCCGAGCCAAGAATTGGGTTTGCCATGTCCCGGATGCCCGCAAGGCTGAAGCCGTTCGCCGCGCTCTGGAAGGCCCGATCTCCGAAAAGTGTCCCGCCTCACTAGTGCGCCGCCACCCGCACGCATATGTATTCCTGGATACAGAATCAGCCGGATTATTGCGTAAGGAATAATACACAAAACACCCATGAGTTCGTTCGGTAATTTTGCCCGGTACGCTTTGGCGCTCCTCACTCTGGTATCTCTCCAGGCCGCGTCAGTCACGTTACATTCGTCCCACGACCACATCGATGTGACCGTAGACGGCCGCCCGTTCACCACTTACTACTTCGGCCCGCAAACCGCCAAGCCCTATCTGATGCCCTTGCGTTCCGCTTCTGGAATCGTGGTGACCCGCGGGTTCCCGGTCGTCAATGACGTTTCCTCGGGCAACCCGAAGGCCTCCGCCTTTGAGCCGCACCAACGCCCCCTTTACTTCGGACACGGCGATATCGACGGCCTGGACTTTTGGCAGGAGCAGATCTTCGACAAGTATTACGATGACCACGGCCATCAGGCTTATGGCCACCTGGCGCTCAAGAAATTGGGCCAGCCAACCGCCGACGGCCAATCCGCGACCGTCAGTGCCCGCTTTACCCTCGACAGCCCGAACAATCGCGTCATCGGCGAAGAATCGCAATCGTTTACTTTCAGCGGCGACGATCGCAACCGCATCATCGACTGTGAATTTATCCTCTACGCCACCAACGGCCCGCTCGACATCGGCGACACCAAAGAAGGCACTTTCGCCATCCGGCTCGCGCCCGAACTGAGCGCTCCGCATGACCACATGCTGAACTCGACAGGAGCTAAAGGCGAGAAGGCCATCTGGGGTAAACCGGCCGACTGGGTCGATTACTCGGGCACCGTGTCCGGCAAGCCAGTCAGTATCGCGGTCTTCGATTCGCCCAGGAGTTTCCGCCACCCCACCACCTGGCACGCGCGCGCCTACGGGCTCTTCGCCGCCAATCCTTTCGGTCTTCGCGAGTTCACCAAAGACCCCAATAAGGACGGCAGCTGGGCCATTCCCGAGGGTAAATCGCTCACCTTCCGTTACCGCGTCCTGATTCACGAGGGAGCATTCGATTTCTCCGAAATCGGCGCGGCTTACCGCCAGTACGTCGCCACCCAGTGACTCTCGAACCCTCGCGCAGAGACCGCCGGCGCTGGTGGATCGTTTGGACGCTATTCTGTTCGACCGCCATCAATTACATCAATCGCCAGACGCTTTCGGTCCTCGCGCCCGTCATCTCGAAGCAGTTCCATCTCGACCACGCTCAACTTTCGAATATCTTCGGCTCTTTCCAATTGGCTTACGCTGTCACCTGGCTCGTGGGCGGCATATTTCTCGACGTAGTCGGCACGCGCCTCGGGCTCTCGATCGCCGTGATCTGGTGGTCCCTGGTCAGTGTCGCGACTGCCTTTGCGAATTCCGCCGTCTCATTCGGCGCGCTGCGCTTTCTGCTGGGCATCGGTGAAGGCGTCAACTGGCCTGGCGCCAGCAAAGCTGTGGCCGAATTCTTTCCCGCCCAGGAACGCAGCCTGGCGGTGGCTATTTTCGACAGCGGCTCAAGTGTCGGCGGCGCGATCGCGGCCATTGCCATCCCTTGGATCGCCATCGAATTCGGTTGGCGGCAGGCGTTCACTTTCTCCGGCGTGCTCGGTTTATTTTGGCTCGTGCTTTGGCTGCTCATCTATCCGCGCAATTCCGCCACAAAGCGCGCTTCCAGCGAATCTCTCAACCTGCGCAATATCGGCAGTCTGCTGCCGCTGCTCAAACGCCGCGAAACCTGGGGAATTGTAATCGGCCGTTCCCTGACAGACCCTATCTGGTGGTTTTACGTCTTCTGGCTTCCGCAATATCTGAGCGATACGCGCGGCTTCAGCCTCAAACAGATCGCCATCTTTGCCTGGATTCCGTTTGTCGCCGCGGACATCGGCAACTTCGCCGGCGGCCTGGGTTCCGGCGCACTGGTCAAGAAGGGCATGCCGGTTCTGCGCGCGCGCAAATGGATCTGCATAGTCAGTTGCATTCCGCTGCTGGCGGGAATCCCGGCCGTCTTCGTTGCCAGCCCAACCTCCTCGTTGGCGCTGATTTGCGTCGCCTTGTTCGGGTATGCCAGCTGGTCCACCATGGGGCTTACCTTGCCCTCTGACTTGTTTCCATCCGAGCTCGTCGGTTCGGTTACTGGACTGAGTGGATTGGTGGCCGGTTTGAGCGGGACGTTATTCACTCTGCTGGTCGGAACGCTGGTGGATCATTTCTCCTACGCACCGGCTTTCGTGGTTGCGGGAACAGCCCCTCTTTTAGCTACCTTGAGCGTGGTGTTCCTGATTCCACGCTCGCCTGGAACCACCCGGCAAACAACCTGAAAGCGAGCAACAAAAAGTGCATGACTTTTCCAGACGCGAATGGCTTTCTTTGACCGCCGCTCTTGCGCTGAGCCCGAAACTTAAAGCCGCCGATCTTTCCGGCTTCTACTATCGCGATTACTCCAAATGCCTGCCCGATTATCTCGCGGAACTCGCGCGGCAAGCCTACAATAAGCGCGTCGCTGCTCTCTCGCAGTTACGGGATGCCGCTTCCGTAGGGCAGAGGCAAACCTGGTGCCGCGAGACATTTTGGAAACTGATCGGCGGCAAACCGGAACGCACGCCGCTTCATCCCCGCATAACCGGACAATTCGAGCGGCCTGGCTATCGTTTGCAAAAAGTTGTTTACGAAAGCCAGCCGAGGTTATTCGTCAGCGCCAATCTGTACGTTCCCACAACCGCCAGACCGCCCTACCCAGGCGTGCTTTTCCAAATGGGGCATTACTACGGCGGCAAAGCTTATGCGAGCTATCAAAAGTGTTGTCAAGGGATGGCTCGTCTCGGTTATCTCGTGCTCGCATTCGATCCGCTTGGGCAAGGCGAACGCATCGGCTATCCGGATCGTTCGGGTATCGATACCCGCCTCGATTCGATTGACGAAGAACACAACTTGCCTGGCAAGCAATTACTTCTGCTGGGCGACTCAATGTCGCGCTTTCAGGTTTGGGATGCCATTCGAAGTCTGGATTATCTTGCCGCGCATCCCATGGTCGATCCGGCGCGTCTGGCTTCTACCGGTCAATCCGGGGGTGGCACGCTGACCATGCTGCTGGCGTGTGCCGACGATCGTCTGAGCGCCGCCGCGATATCTTCGGGTAACACGGAAGATGTCGCGTGCGCCAATTTCAATCCTCCCGGATCGACCGACGACGCCGAACAGGATCTCGTTGGCTCCGGACCTCTCGGCTTCGATCGCTGGGACCTTCTCTATCCCATCGCGCCCAAACCTCTGCTCATTCAGGTGAGCGCGCATGATTTCTTCGGTACCTATTCTCCACGCTATTTGCAGGATGGCCGTGAGCAGTATGAGCGCCTGTCGAAGGCTTACGATCTGCTCGGGCATCCCACCCGTTTGGGCTGGAACAGCACGCCGCTTCCGCATGGTCTTACTTACTCTCTTCGCTTAGGCATTTATAACTGGTTCCAACGCTGGCTTCTGAAATCCGACCAGCCCGTGTTAGCGGAACCATCCGTTGCCCCGGAAACGGCAGAAGCTCTTTGGGTGGGACCGACCGGCAATGTAATGCGCGATTTCGGCAGCTTGCGCACGTTCGATTTTATAAAGAAAGCGGCCACTGTTGCTCCTGCTCCGTCGCAGGCACACTGGACGAAGATTTTGCCGATTCGTTTGCCCGATCGAAGCCGCGAATTAAGAAGTCTAGCCGAGGTTTCGCTGCCTGGCGTCAAACTGCTAGCCGCTGAAGTGAATTCAGTCGCCGCGGTTTGGATCCCTGCCTGGTGGTTCGTGCCCGCCAAGCCGCACTCCGGTCGAGCACCGCTGCTTGTTCTGGACGATCGCGGCCGGAACGTGGACGCACATGAAGATGGCCTGTATCATCGGGTCGCACGCTCGGGACGCAGACTGCTGGCCGCCGACGTTCGCGGCATCGGAGATACCCGGCCTGAGGTCGGCCGCGGCAATCCAGGCTATACGATTCCGCACGACTCGGAAGAAGAGTTCGCCTGGGCCTCCTTAATACTCGGAGAGCCTTTACTGGCGCAAAGGATCGCGGACATTCTGGCCCTCGTCCGCGCTCTTCAAAATGAACTTTCAGCTGGCGGCCAGCAGCTCGCTCTCGCGGCGCGTGGGCAGCTAACGGTCCCCGCGCTTTTTGCCTTCGCGGCCTGCCCCGCTATTCAATCCCTTTATCTGTGCGGCGGTCTCATCTCTTTTCGTGGCGTGCTTGAAACGGAAATGTATCGTCAACCGCTGGCGAACTTTGTATGGGATCTGTTCGCGCATGCCGATCTGCCGATGCTCGCCGCGGAATCCGCTCCAAGGCATATTCATCTGGCCGGAACAATAGATGCGGCAGGTAATCCGATTCCGGCAAACGAGGTGAGGGCGAGCTATCCCGGCCAAAACGTAACAATCTCCCCCAATCCGATGTGGGATGAGAGTGTCTTTGGCCGGCTGGAGTAAACGGATAGCTCTACCGGTTGACGGCTAACCCAAGCGGCCTTATACTTGGGTTAGATGTCAACCAAAGAACATCGCAGCCGCGTTGCCTTGCGCCGGCGCACGCCAGCCACGGCCATGGGGCGCGTACCGGACCTGGAAAAGCTGAAGTCATTGAAAGGCTGAATCATGCAGCATAGCCGTCCGCAATCCGATTTTTCAGAAGAGTTGCAGGCGCATCTCGCCATCGAAATTGACCGTCTGCGGGCCGAGGGGTTGGGCGAAGAAGAAGCCGACCGCCAAGCGCGGCGGAACCTCGGAAATCTGGCAATCGCGGGCGAGCGTTTCTACGAGTCACGACGCTGGCTGTGGCTCGACCATTTCCTACAAGATACGCGGCAGACATTTCGCCGAATGCGGAAAGCGCCCGCCTTCACGATAACCGTCATATTGACACTGGCGCTCGGAATCGGGGCTACCACTTCGATTTTCACCCTCGTGCATGCCGTGTTGCTTCGCTCGCTGCCGGTAGCGAAACCTGACCAGCTATACCGTCTGGGAAAACAAACGCGTTGCTGTCTCCATGGCGGCTACAGCCAGCCGAAGGGCGAGTTTTCCCTGGTTTCTTACGAGCTGTATAAACACTTCCGGGACCACACAAACGGATTCGCCGAACTGGCCGCCTTCGGAGCCGGTGAGGAACAACTCGGAGCGCGCCGGGCACAAACAGCAGAAGTGGCGCAGAGCTTTCCCGACGAGTTCGTTTCGGGCAACTACTTCAGAACCTTTGGCGTAAGCGCCTACGCCGGCCGCGCGTTCACCGATAACGACGATCGAGCCAACGCCTTGCCAGTCGCCATGATGAGCTATCGCTTGTGGCAACAGAAGTACGCTTTAAGCCCGTCCGTGGTTGGCGGCGTGTTCAATTTGGACGATAAACCTTTTACCATCGTCGGAATTACGCCGCCAGGTTTTTATGGCGACACACTACGCAACGCGCCCCCTGATTTCTACCTCCCGCTGTCAACCGAACCGCTCCTGCGGGGCGAGACTTCGATGCTTCGGACGCCGCGTGATGCCTGGCTCGATCTGATCGGACGCATTCAGCCGGGCGCGAATCCGAAGGCAATCGAAGCTCAGATGCGGGTGCAATTGCAGCAATGGCTGCGCTCTCACTTGAGCGAAATGTCCGCTGATAACCGCGCTCTTCTACCGCAACAAACCCTGTATCTTAGCCCTGGCGGCGCGGGCATCACCAGCATGCGCGAGCAATATGAGCATTGGCTATTCCTATTGACTGCCATTTCGGGCATGGTGCTGCTAATCGTGTGCGCCAATGTCGCCAACCTGATGCTGGTACGCGGCATGGAACGGCGACAGCAAACGTCCTTGAGCATGGCGCTGGGCGCGCCTTCGCGGAGGCTTGTGCAGCAGACCTTGACCGAAAGCATTTCACTTTCAGTGCTGGGAGGCTTGGCCGGACTGGGGATCGCTTACGGCGGCACGCGGCTGATTTTGCATTTTGCTTTTTCGACACAGCCCGGCTTGGCAGGCATCCCTATTAGCGCCGCGCCATCCCTGCCGATTCTGTTCTTTGCCTTCTCGATCTCCCTGCTTACCGGAGTTGCTTTTGCAGTCGCTCCTGCCTGGATGGCCACTCGCGTCGACCCGATTGAAGCTCTTCGGGGCGCTAACCGTTCGACCGTTCACGCCGCTTCCGTTCCGCGAAAAATGCTCGTGGTCGTACAGGCTGCTCTATCGCTTGTCTTGCTTTCGGCGTCGGGATTGTTAACCGCCGCCCTGCTCCATCTGGAAAATCAGAATTTCGGCTTCCAACAAGACCGGCGCACCATCGTGAACTTCGATCCCTTGCTGGCGGGGTATCGGGCGGATCAACTCGGCGCGCTCAACCGGCGGATTCAAGGTTCCTTAGCCGGCCTCCCAGGCGTCGAGTCCGTTGCTCTCTGCTGGTATTCGCCCCAGAGCGGCAGAAGCCCGAATACCGATGTTTTCCTAGAGGGACATCCGGCTCCGGGCCCGCACGACGACGTCGGTTCTTTATTCGATCGCGTCACTTCCGGCTATTTCGACGCGATTGGCACTCGCATCGAGGCTGGCCGCGCGCTCACCGGGCAAGATACCGCTACATCGCGGCACGTTGCCGTCGTCAACCAAGCGTTTGCGCGACGGTTTTTTCCGCGGCAAAACCCTATCGGTCAGCATTTCGGGACGAACCATCTCGCTAATGCTGGAGATTATGAGATTGTCGGCGTAGCCGCGGATGCCAGGTATAACGACTTCGATCTCGACAAGCCTGTCGGTCCAGCTTTCTTCCTGCCCGAAGCGCAAACCACAGCCTTCGCGAGCGCGGCGGATAAGGTCTTCGAGACCGATTCCCATTTCCTGCGCAGCGCCGTCATTGTGAACAGACCGGGCGCGGCGGTCACGGAAGCCGCCATACGGCGAGCCATAGCCGCCGCCGATCCCAAACTGCCCGTAATCGATGTGCAAAGCCTTAAACAACAGGTATCGGCGACCTTCAGCCAGCAACAGCTGATTGCGCGCCTTACCTCGTTATTCGGAATTCTTTCTCTCGTCCTCGCTTCCGTCGGACTCTATGGCATCACCGCGTATAACGTCGGGCGGCGCACCAACGAAATCGGTGTGCGGATGGCGCTCGGCGCAAACCAGGGACAAGTCATTGGCTTGATTCTTCGCGGCGCGTTCGTACTGATTGCTTTTGGATTAGTGTTGGGAGTGCCCCTGAGCCTGGGGGCAGGGGGCCTAATGAGTAGCGCGCTTTACGGAGTAAGTCCTTACAACGTGACCGTCATCGGTGCGGCGATTCTTGCCCTCGGTGTTTCGGCCTTCATCGCGGCGATAGTTCCGGCGATCCGGGCAAGCTCTATTTCTCCAATGCGAGCGCTGCGGCTGGAGTAAAAACACACTAACGCCAAACCGGACCCAAAATTTCGTGCGGGAAGCGTGATTATTCTGTTTCCGACCCATCGGCCCGCATAGAATCCTGTAAATTAATCGGCTGGATGGCTGAAACTTTGCGTCGAGCGTTCGATCAGGAGGAGGGCTGACGTCAAGGCCTCGGGATTTGAATAGAAGGGAGCATGATCTGTTTCCAACGTGATGACTGGCTCGCACGGCAAAACTTTCTGCATGGCCCGCTGCGCTGCGATAGGAACAGCCTGATCTTCCGTGCACTCTATGTAGGCGCGGCGAACCGAGCCGAACCGCTGCTCACTCAATTGCAACGGCGTATTCATGATGGAAATGGGCTCGCCTCCGATACGGTCTTCTGCCCGCGCCGCCCATCCGGCATCGGTCGTCTTGTAGAAAAGCGGCCTGACGGTCTCGCGCGGTAGAGTGATCGTACCGTCTGCAATAATCGCAGGCCATTCTTGAGCAGAATCGGGTAAGGTCCTCATTCTTGTTGCTGAGAGCGTGTCACCATGCGGAACCAAAGCGGCTGTCAGGTAAACGAGCGACCGGATGCGCTCGGGAATGCGCTCTGCCACTTCGCTGATCGCGATGCCGCTACGGCTATGCCCGACGAGCACAACCGGCTCTGATTCCTCCGCAATAAGAGCCATGATCTGATCGGCCCAGCCAGCCCAGCGTTACCTGGTCGAGCCGCGTCGAGTCCGAAGCCATACCGAACAAATCAGGAGCGATGGCGCGATGACCGGCGACTTCCAGCAACAGTGTCACCCGTTCCCAGCACCAACCGCTATGCCATGCTCCTGCGATCAAAACGAAAGTGCTCAATCTTGTTCCTCCGCCGTTCCCTATCCAAAAAACCCGAACAGCATTGTTTGTTTGCATAACACACCAGCCTCAGAAATGTTCCGCGGCCAACCGGGAAAGCGAGAGAGAAATACCGGAATAAATACGCATCGTAACGAGTATCTCCAAAGAGAGCAATCCAGCAGCGCAACAGGCCGTCTAAATTACCCTTACTGCTACGCGGCTTGTTTTAGATCCGGTATTTTGTTCTAACCAAATCTGCAGTCTTTTCCCCAACTATTACGTAAGGGGGCCATCGTGTTGCCTCGGGTGATGCGTGGAAAGACGGAACCATCCGCAATCCGGAGGCCTTCTAACAGTCCAATTGCGCCCGTTATGCTCGATGCCGCAGTTTCGGTCAGGAACACATAACGTCTTTTTTTATTCCGTTCCAGGTATGGGCATCCGCCGGTCAACTTTGAGCAACGCGGCAGCAAACAGAAAGGCGCGACAATCTGCCCTTTCCGCAAAAAAACTTTAACGGGAAGGTAGTTTTTTTGACCACAGTACGGAATAGCCAAAGGCTTCGCGTGTTTCTCCTAACGAGATTCCCCAAGGAGATCAACCAGAATGGAGCAGACAACGAGACTGGAAGCGTTAGCTTCAGAGTCGCCAACCGGCCAAACGATCGTGGACGAGCTGCGAACGTCCGTGTTGGGCAGCATCGCGCTGCCGGGAGACAAATCTTACGTCGATGCTTGCCGGTTGTGGAACGGAGCCGTCAATCACCGTCCGAAAATGATTGTGTTTTGCGAACAGGCAAAGGACGTCGAGGCGGCGGTGCAAATTGGCCGCCGTTACGGCCTGCCGCTTTCGGTGCGCGGCGGTGGACATGACTGGGCGGGGCGCGCCTTGTGCCCTGATGGGCTCGTCCTTGACCTCACTCGCATGCGGGATGTTCTCGTCGACCCGCAAAGGGAGGTTGCCACCGTTGCAGGGGGCTCAACGATCAAGGACGTAGCCGCCGCCGCCGGTCCTGGCTTTCTGGCGGCGTTGGGCAACTGTAGTGCGGTCGGCATGGCCGGCCAGACTCTAGGCGGCGGCTACGGCCGGCTCAATAGCAGGTATGGAATGACGGCGGACAATTTGCTCGGCGCCGAGGTGGTGCTGGCCGACGGTCGGCGCGTGACAACCAATGCCGAGAAGGAACCCGATCTGTTTTGGGCCATCCGGGGAGGCGGTGGAAACTTCGGCATTGTCACATCCATGCGGATTCGACTCCACCGCGCTGGCGAGTTACTCTCCGGATCGATTATTTATCCCTTGAGTGAAGCCGGTCCGGTGCTGCGCCGCTACGCAGAGTTCGCGGCGACCGCCCCCGACGATCTCGGGATGTCCATGGCGATGATGTCCGGCGAGGATGGCCGGCCAGTCCTCGGCCTGATGCCGGTGTGGAACGGCGACCGAAAGCAAGGCGAGCGGATCCTCCGCGCATTGCAGTCGCTAGGCACTCCGCAGTTCGCCCAGGTCGGGCCGATGACCTGTAGCGACATACTCGCGCAATCCGATCCGTTCGTTGCTCTTGGCCGCCACTGGGAAGTTCGGACGCGCTGGTTGGCCGCCCTCAACGCCGACACCGTTGACGTGATGAGCAACGCGATCATACAGAAGACCTCGCCCTACTCGGTACTTCACTGGCACCACCACCGCGGCGCAGCCACGCGCATAGCTCCGGCTAGCACCGCGTTCGGTATGCGCCGCGAGCACTTCATGTTGGAAATCATCGCTTGTTGGAAGCCCGACGAAAGTGACGGCTCCCCTCACCGCCAATGGGCGCAGGACGTTTGGCAAAATCTCGGCCCTTTTGCGCTGCCAGGCGGCTATGCCAACCTGCTGGCGCCGGAAGATCGAGAACAGGCGAGGGATGCCTACGGCAGCAACGGCGCTCGGCTGAGAGTATTGAAGCAACGCTTCGATCCAGACGGTGTATTCTCATCCGCTATCCCATTGCCGGATAGATGATCTCCGCTCTGCTGGAAACGCACTGCGGCTCTGGCAATACAGCAGAAGTTGCTGCGATCTTCTGCACGAATCAAAAGGAACTACCCGCCAAGACCGCCGCTTGTCGTAAGTGTCCCGCCTCAGCTGGAAACGGAGAGAGCGTTGCGCCGCCGCCATAAGGAACGAAGCGCGTCGATTTCATCATGCGGTCGAAATGAGCCCTGTAGCAGCCCGCAAGCATGAAGGTGCTGCATCCATTGACAGTCCGCAATGTCCGTCTTTCTTCCCGGAACGTTCTGAACGTGGTGGGTGTTGACGAATCGAACGTCAAGATTTCGTTGCTCCAGAATGTGGAACAGGGGAATCCAATACACGCCCCTTGACTCCATTGCGACGGTTCGGATGCCGCATTGCTACAAGTCAGTCAGCCAGCCTCTGCAAGTCGACGGTGAAGGTCTGAAAAGACCGAACAGGTTCGGAAGCCCTGTCGGCCCCTACAACCACGAATATCTGCGTTGCACCAACTTCTCCTACTGTTTGATGAAGGCGTTCCGGCAATACGCGCGGAAGATGTAATGCTTGGCGCGCTCTATCCGCCGCAGCGCGGGCCGAACATAATCTTCTTTGCGAACACCCGGCCCGGCCAACGCCGGCTAATGCCGGCTGTACATTTCGATCACGTCTTTGCGCAGCGCGGCCTGGCTCGATGGGCGGCTGTAGAACATGTGGCCGCCGGGATACTCTTTTACTTCTACCCGCGCCGTATCTCCCATCACTGGCATTTGATCGACGCTGAGGATCGATCCCATGAACGGGCAGGAGAGGTCATCCCAGCCGTGAGCAATCAACACCCGTAGCTTCGGATCGTTAGCCACCGATTCTCGAAGCTGGTCGACGGAGCCTTTCCGCAGATCTTCACCGCCCTGCCACAGGCGATTGACCTCTTCGCTGAGCGCGTAATAACGCGCATCGGTTTTCCAGCCGACCGTGTGCGTGATGAAGTTCACCATGGCGGTGGTCGTGGGCGCGATGATGCTTTGTAAAATCGGATCGTCCGTCCGCTGGTCAGGCGCAAACGGAAAAGGATCGTAAGCCGTGACGTTTGGATCGTAGCGGCTGCCTAATTTGCCTTGCTCGCGAAAAACTTCGCGCAGGTAAGCCTGCGTTTCAAGACGCCCGCCGGACCGCTTCACGAATTCGGGATCGAGGCCTGTCATCTCCGTCACCCGCTTGACGATGCGCGGCGTGGCTTCGGGATCCGACCGCCCCTTCAGCAGATCGCTCGCGTATTCGCCGCGCGTATAGGCGATCACCGGAGCCATTTTCTGAGCCGTTAGCTCGTCGTGGCGCTCATAGTTAGCGGCCGTGATGGAGGGCAGTGTCATCATCCACGGAATGGGCGAAAGATCTCCGTTGTCTTCCGCCGTTGGATTGAGGTAGGGCGAAACAAGCACCACCCCGTTGAGCGCAATGCCCAGCTGCGTTTGCAGGTACTCCGTGATTCGCGGGCCGCGAAAACCACCGTAGCTTTCCCCAACCAGATATTTGCGCGCATCCAGCCGCTCGTTTTTCACCAGCCAATCGTAAATAACTCGCGACAGATAGTGAATGTCGGGAGACGTGCTGTAAAAAAGTTTCTTGGCCTGGTCTTCCGAAACTAGCGACCGGCTGAAACCCGTGCCGATCGGATCGATGAAGACCAGGTCGGTGAAGCTGAGCCAGGTTCCTGGATTATCGGTCAGAGTAGCGGGATCGGACGGACTGTCCCCCTGCGATCCGAAAGCCACGTGTTTCGGACCGATGGCCCCCAGGTTGAGGAAGACCGAAGAGGCGCCTGGGCCGCCGTTGAGCGCGAAAGTCACCGGTCGCCCTTTGCCGGGAACTACATAGGATGTGACCACCACTTGGCCGGTTGTCTTGCCCTCATTATCGAGCAGCGGAAATGTTCCCACCGTGACGGTGTAGTTGAGCGTTTTTCCATCCGCTTCCGTGCTCTGTTGGACATGCGCGTCCGCCGGAAACGGCTCGCGCTTTAAGAGTTCGGATTCGGCCTCGGACTTTTTGTCCGCTGACGCTTCTTTTGGATGATCCTGGGCGCCGGCGGGTAGGCTTGCAAGCATGACGATTGCCAGCATGCATAGAGGAAGCGAAGCGCGTCGGCGCGTGCGCGCAAGCCTGGCCGTTTTCGCCAGTGCTGAACCCAGAGATCGTTGAATAGAGGCCATTACGTACGATATAGCAGACGTAAACCGGAGGGAAGGGTTAGCGGCTGTGATAAGAACCCGCCAGACGCCCTGCGCCTCTGAGCGCTTTAGCCGCTTAACTATCTTCAATTCGCCGGTCGTCGTCGGAGAGCAGCGTCAGTTCGCTCCAGTCCATCTCTTCTTGCAGCAGCCCGAAGGTGTCGGCGCCCACCAAATCATTGCCGCGCAATCTCTCCAGCTCTCTGCGCTCTGCCCGAATGGCCGCTAAGCCAAGTTTGCGATGGCGCTTGAGCGGACGAAATCCCGATGGATCGGCGGTTGCATCGCGCCGGATCAGGTACCTATAACGAAGGTTCTCGACTTCGGGTCCTGTCTGGTCTTCTAGCGCGGCCAGGGCCGCCGTTGCCAATCCCGTTCGCGCGCTCGCGACTTCTCGCTGCAGAACGTCATCCTGATTCAGGTTCAATAGCCGGATCAGCGGCGCCAGAGTCAGACCCTGGAGAACAAGCGTTGCCAGTACCACGGAAAAAGCAGTCAGCACCACCAGATCGCGCCGCGGAAAGCTCCCCGGCAGCGCGAACGCAGTGGCCAGCGTCACGAAGCCTCGCATCCCGCTCCAGCCGACAAACAGCGCCTGGCTTAAAGTGGCCGGCTCCGATCTGCCCTTCGATCGCCGCCACCACGCAGCTAGACGGTTGAAACCGACGACCACAACGAGCCGGACAACGATTACGGCTAACACCACCATCCCGGCGAACTCAAATGCTTCCTCGATGTGGGCAGTCTTCATTCGAGACACGATCGTTCGGGCCTGCATTCCCATGAGTAGGAACGCGAATACATTAAGAACGAAAACCACCGAACGCCACACGGCGAACGAGTGTATGCGCATGCGCGTGGAGCCATTCAGGTCCGCTGTGCGCGCAACTGTCATCGCAAAGGCAATCACGCAAAGTACCGCCGATAGCTGCAAGCGTTGCGCGACGACCCAGACCAGAAAAGAGGTAACGAACTGAAGAAGGTTGCCGCCCAGCGTATCTCCCACGAAGCGATTGACGCGGCGAGCAACCAGTCCAAACACAACCCCAAGTAGCAGGCCGCCCGGAACGGCAAAAGCCAAACGCAAGCCGATACCCAGGCTTAAGCCGCCGTTCAGTTGAACCGCAATCGCGGAGCCGAAGAGCAGGAGCGCCGTCGCGTCATTAAACAGGCTTTCCCCTTTGAGGACCGCGTCTGTGCTGCGCGGAACCGAAACCGAACTGAGGACGGCCGTTGCCGCTGCCGCATCGGGCGGCGCTACAATCGCCCCCAGCGCGACTGCGGCCGCGATTGGCAGACCGATAAACGCCCATCCCACCCATGCCACCACCGCCGTCGTCACCAGTACCGCGACGATAGCGAACGCCACCAATGGTCCCCAGAAGCGGCGCGCGGTCCCTGGCGGAAAATCGTAGGCGGCATCCACCAGCGCGGGCGCGATGAAAAGCGCCAACGCTGTTTCAGGGGCAATCAGAATGTTCGGCGAGCCAGGAATGAAAGCCACCACCACACCCGCCGCCGCCAGCATGGCTGGATAGGGGAGCGATAGACGGCGTCCCACCTGTAGTAGAACAATGGCCGCTAGCAGCAGCGCGAGTAAACTTTCAAAGAAGGTCACGCTAACACCCTAAGCCTTCCGTCGAAAATTCGAGCGCAGCCGGGCGTCAAACGTCCCCCTCAGGATCGCTGCCCGACACCTTCCCCAATGCGTTCCAGCTCGCCGATCGCTTCGGCAGGAAGGCGCAGCGTCGCGGCCTTGAGATTCTCGCGAAGATGTTCAATGGACGATGTCCCCGGAATCAGCAGAATGTTGGGCGAGCGTTGCAGAAGCCACGCCAACGCGACCTGCATGGGAGTGACCTGCAGTCGCGCCGCAACCTGGTCCAGCCCCGACGACTGCAACGGACTGAATCCTCCGAGCGGAAAGAACGGCACATAAGCGATCCCCTGCCGAGCCAGTTCGTCCATGAAAGCATCGTCGTTCCGGTGCGCCACGTTGTAATAGTTCTGCACGCAGACTATCTCCGTGATTTTTTGACCCTCCGCCAACTGCTTGGAATTAACATTGCTCAAGCCGAGATGACGAATCAGCCCCTGGCGCTTGAGTTCGGCCAGCACCGTCAGCGGTTCTTCGATCGATCCCTCCGCTGGCGCGCTTTCCCCGCCGACCCGAAGGTTGGCCACCTCCAGCCTGTCGAGCCCAAGATTCCGGAGATTGTCATGCACGCCGTCGATCAGCTCCGAGCAGGGGCCCACGATTTGTCTTCACCGCGGCGAGCGCCCAGCTTGGTGACGATCGTCAACCCTTCCGCATAGGGATGAAGCGCCTGCTTAATGATCTGATTGGTCACATGCGGACCGTAAAAATCGCTGGTATCGATGTGGTTCACGCCTGCCGAAACCGCCTCTCGTAAGACGGCAACCGCCCCGTCCCTATCGCGCGGCGGTCCCCACACTTGAGGGCCGGCTAGTTGCATCGCGCCGTAACCCAACCGGTTCAGCTTCAGTGTCGTGCCTGGCAGTGTGAATGTTCCGCCCAGCTTATTTTCTTCGTTCATATCGTGTACGTCCTTTGTCGCGTTCGAAATTTATGTGGCAATTGCGTGTCTGTCGCGTCCCCTGTCACTAGCCCCTAACTGGGTAGATGAAGTTCGACGGCGCTTTGGAGGTTCGCATTTCAAAAGCCCGTTCCATGGCTGCCCGGAGGCTATTTTGAAGGTGGCTATTCAGGTTTTCTAGCGTGTGGCAAAGCCTGCTCAGGTATTTGTGCCAGGAAGCCAGCGGGATATCGTTAGCGCCATCTGATACGCTCGTTTACCGATACGTATGAAGATGAGCTCACTCCGGCTTTATTCGCCTTCTCTCTATAAGCTTGCCCTTTTCAGTCTGCTGGCCTGCGCCGCAATGCCCCTTCGCGCCCTCGACAACGGCTTGGCCAAAACCCCGCCCATGGGTTGGAACAGTTGGAATAAATTCGGCTGCAACGTCAGCGCGAAACTCATTGAGAGTATGGCCGACGCCCAGGTCAGCAGCGGATTGAAAGATGCCGGCTACCAATATGTGGTCATCGACGATTGCTGGCAGGTCAGCCGCGACAAAAACGGCAACATCGTTCCCGACCCCGAGCGTTTCCCTTCCGGCATCAAGCCGGTCGCGGATTACGTCCATTCCAAAGGTCTGAAATTCGGTATCTATTCGGATGCCGGTACCGGCACCTGTCAGAATCGCCCCGGCGGCCGCGGCTATGAGTTCCAGGATGCCCGTCAATATGCCGCCTGGGGTGTCGATTACCTTAAATATGACTGGTGCAATCACAGCACCCAGAATTCCACCGCATCCTATTCGCTCATGCGCGACGCTCTCAAAAAGTCGGGCCGCCCGATCGTCTTCAGCCTGTGCGAATGGGGATCCACTCAGCCCTGGCTTTGGGCCACAAACGTCGGCAATCTGTGGCGCGCTACCGGCGACATCGCGGATAAATGGAGCAGCGGCGAAAAGCAGGATGGCCTGGGCGTCGTGCAAATTCTCGATCAGGTGGATGGTCTCTACTCCTACGCCGGCCCCGGTCACTGGAACGATCCGGACATGCTCGAAGTCGGCAACGGCGGCTTGAACGACACCGAAGCGCGCGCCCATTTCAGCATGTGGTGTATGCTGGCCGCGCCGCTCATCGCCGGCAACGATCTGCGCGCGATGAGCCCCGCTACCAAAGCCATCCTCGCCAACAAAGAGCTCATCGCAGTCGATCAGGATTCGCTCGGCATACAAGGGCATCGGGTCCAGCGCGCCGGCGATCTCGAAGTCTGGTCGAAGCCCTTAAGCGACGGTGGCCGCGCCGTGGCGCTCTTGAATCGGAGCGGCTCTAACGCCCACATTACGGCGTCCTGGACAGCCATCGGCTATCCCCCTTCGCTCAAAGCTTCCGTGCGCGATCTTTGGGCCGCGAAGGATGTGGGCGTCACGCAGCGCGGCTACTCGGCCGACGTCCCAAGCCACGGCGTCGTCGTCCTGCACGTGCTGCCCGTGACCGCCAACGCGCCGGCTGAATAAAACTTTCCTAGCTTCGCCGAAGCGAAAGCAACGGGAACGCTGTGTCAAGCGACTTAGTTGTGCCTTTTATCGAGATCCCGAATTGCGGTGAGCGCCCCGGAATTCCGAAATTCCGCTGTTACTCTTCGCCCTCGATCATCAGAGGGTTGAACCCCTCAGCCCACCCATCCTGGTCCAACATATATCTGTCGACTGAAAAATCCTCAGGGGTGTCACGGAATCCCGGCTGCAGCCGCAACCGATCTATAGCTTCGAGCGCAGCAACTTGAGAAGAGTAGATCCCGATAACTTTAATGTCCTCCCCGCCATCCTGAAAAACATGAGCGTGTTGGACGGAATCATTGGCAGACCTGCTTTGCGAGGATGAGAACCGAATCGAGCGGAGTTTCAAGACTGGGAACATTTCCGACTGACGGTGTGGAAGGTAAACAGTCCGTCCGCCACTGACCCCCTCGGTCAGACTGGCGCCGAATCCAACCCCGTATTCTCGAGATTCGGAATCGTAGTGTGAGCATCTCGGAATTCCAGGCATGCGCGGCCTTTTGCGAAGAAGCGTCGTCTCTGACTTTGGGGGATTGGTTTTTGAAGCACGATCGCATTGTCATATTGGGTCAATGGTGCGCAAAATCGACCGCCACAGAAACCAGCCAAATGCACCCTGTGATCAACCATAATTGTCCGCTGCGCCATTCTTTACGTGCTGCGATAATGGCTCCCCAGATCAAGTTCAGCAACAAAAATAGCGCCCAGATTGGCATGACGCCAAGTGCCCAAACGAACGGCTCGCCCGTTATTGAATTCAACCCGCGCTCTTGAGGTAAGGTCCAACTGTACGATGATGCAATCAAGTAAATGGCGACCCCGCCAATGTTCGCTAACAGGAGGGCTATATTTACCTTACGCGACATACAGGCACCTGCCCTCTAGCAGCCGGATCGTAAACCAGATTTAGGTACGTTGCCTTCGCCGGATCACCAGCGTTAGACGATTTGAAAAGCGCGAATTCGGAAAAGGGATGAACTGTCGTGTGATCCCCATTTACCATCTCCAGCCTCGGCCGCAAGCGCAGGATCTCCCACTATGCTCTTCGGTTCGCGGAACGTTCGTGTGCCGCCTGCTTTCATCCTACTTTGCCGCGCTCTATTGCCGCGCCACATGTAAATCCCCGATGGCCATCTCGACGCGCCCTTTTACGTCTTTTGAAAACACCACATCGGGAACACCGGCGCCAAAGTATTTGGTTGTAGTCTCCGGATATAAATCCACGCGGTTCTGGCCAAAATCGGCCTCCAGACGATCTTCCAAAGCGGCGATCGTCACCAGTGGGCCGCCCGGTATCTGGTACTTTCCGGCCCAGCCCGCAAGCGTAGAGTGAGAAACCTGGACGGCCGTTCGCGTCTTCGGCGCATAATCCTTCCACCCGTATTCCGCGCCGATGCTGTAAGCCAGTTCTTGCGCGACAGCGATGCCATTATCGGAGTTCGTCATGATCGCCAGACCCTTGCCATCGAACGTAAAGAGCATGAGCGCCTGATAACCCTCATTGGCGCCGTCATGCCCAAAACGCTCTTCGGCGCCCGAACCCTCCAGGAAGAACCCCAACCCGTCATCCTCCTTCTGGCGCGTCAGCATCAGCTTCGTTGTCTGTTCGGATAGCACCCGGTTCGAACGGCCCTCCCGCGACTTCTGGATCTCGATCCCAAATAATGCCAGGTCCGGAGCGGTCGTCCAAAGTCCGGCCGCGGCGCGCTCGGGATACGTGTGGTAATCCCCTGGAACCGGCGAGCCATCGCCCCGATACGCAAATGCCGCATCGTTCCGCTCAGCCGCTGGAAGAGGTTGGTCATAACTGCTGTGCTTCATCCCGATCGGGTCGAGCACTGTTTTCTTTAGAATGTCGCCAAAAGGCTCCCCGGCGGTTTCCGTCAATAACAGTTGCATCACCGTGTAGCCGCCTCCGGAGTAGCGAAACAGCGTGCCGGGAATGACATTGACACGCACCGGAGCGCTGTTTGCCGGCTTGACCCCGTCGAGCACCTGCTCTACCGTCGGCACTGCCTCGCCTGCCGCATAGCCGCCGAAACCGTGTACCGTGAGGCCGGCCGAGTGGCTCAAAATTCTCCGCAGCGTCACCTTCTCGGTCTTCGTGAATTCGTTCTCCGGCACGTGCCATGATTTCAGGCGTCGGTTTACATCTTCATCCAGGTTGAGCTTGCCCTCCTGCACAAACTTCATCGCCGCGACCGCCGCCACCGGTTTGCTGATCGAACCCGCCTGAAAAAGCGTCTGCGCGGATACCGCCCGGTTGCTCTTTAAATCGGCCACGCCGTAGCCCTTCGCCCAGACAACCCGATATTTGTCGATGACTGCCACGCTCAGGCCGCGCACATGGTAGTGCGCCATGCGTTGCGCGAGCGAATAGTGTTCCACCGGTTTGCCTTTCACCCAAACAGTACTCGTCAGGCCGTCTTCGACGCGCTTGATCCGCGCCTCCTCGGATGCCGGCGTCTGCCCGTAAGAAGAAAGCGAGAACGCGCAGAATAGTAGTGCAACCGCTGGCCGATGCATAAGGTTTGCCAGTATATCGCGCGGGCATCAGGAACTCGGCAGCACCTCCGCAAGCTTACGCAAGCCGTCAGCGAATTCGGCCGTGTCGCCGAAACGCGCTGCCAGATCCAGCCCCTCGAACGGGCGCAGCGTGAACAGCGCCTCTGCGCGCTTCCAAAGCTGTTCGTCTCTTTGCCGGTACTTGTTGAACACCAACTCCGCCCACTCCGGCGGCCCGTGCAGCAGAGTTGCCAGATCCCACGCCGGATCGCCGATCGATGCGCTATCGAAATCGATCACTCCGGTCAATCGCACGCTCTGCCGCCCTGTCTCGCAAGCCACCAGCAAATTCTCGTACCAGAAATCGCCATGGATCACTGCCGGCGCATACTCCATCTCCACGAAGCTTGCCCGCCATGCGCTTACCGGCCTGAGCATCTCGGCAGGCAGCAGCGGAATCACTCGATCCGCCGCCGCGAGCAGTTGGCTCGTCCGGTTGGTATCCGGCACGCCCCACGCCGTGGCATCGCACACCGGAATAGCGTGTAAAGCGCTCAGAAAGTCTGCCACGTCGCGCGCCAGCGGAACTGTGTCTAACGAATCGAGCATCTCCGGCTGTAATGAGACGCCCGGAAGCTTGCGATAAATCATGCAGCCGTGCTCATCCTGCCGTGGCACGGGAACCGCCGCCGGCAGGCAGCCGGCCAAACGCGGAAGAAATCTGCATTGCCTGGAAACAGCCGCCTCCGCTTCCACCGTCAGCGGCGTCCGGCACACTTCTCCACTCGCCAATTCGTAAACCCGATTGCTGAAACCGCTGCCGATCAGGCGTCTTCGTCCACTGTCAGGCATGAACGTAGCCTATTTTAGAGCTTGTTGAAAACCGCGGAAATTCAACTCAAGTCTTTGTCAAGCCGAACAGACTTACCCGTTTGTTTATTCCGAGGTGCCGCCATCTCGTCGAAATGCGCCGCAAGTTGGTGGGATTTGACACCACCCTCGTCGCCCTCGCATTGCGTATGCATGCAGAGCATCGTGGTCGATGATGCGGATTCGCTATGTGTTCTCGATCCCGCCGCTCCAACGCTAATGAGCCAATTCCAGGTGGACCGAAGCTGGTAAAGATCGATCTGGGTTCGTGGAGCAGCCTTTCGGGCCAATGTCACTTACTTTTCTCGAAAACCTTTTAACTTCTTCATATCACTTAGCTGTGATCGTGGCGCGGCCACTCGTGGCCAATGCCGTTGACTTAAGCATGAGCGTGACAACCGGATTCTCCCCAAGCGTTGCGAAATGCTTGAAACAGAGCAGGAAGCGTCAGCGACCGTAAATTTGCAGCCATCCAAAAACCCTTAAGTAAACGACATTAGCCACTCGTGGCTGCCGCGTCGAGAATCGTCTCGACGCTTTCCCGGCCCGCCTGACACCCCGTTGCTAACCTGCCTCAAAGACTGACATTGGCCTTTCGGGCTGCTGCACTGCCGGGGCTTTGAGCCCGCATAAATCCCATGCGTATGGCGCACTTTTTCGCAGTGTAAAAGGATCTCGGCCCGGCCCAAGGAGGTCTTCGTTAAGCGAGCTATTTTCCGCAAAACGTTATACCCTAACTAAGGCTATAGGATGAAAAGTCTTATCCGGCTTGTCTCTTTGTCTATTTGGGCTTGCACTTTCGCCTTCTCTCAAAATCCCCCGCGAGCCGGCCTCCCGAAAACCGATTCGAGCCCGCAACTCCAGAAAGTCCAACCACCAGAACCGCTGTCGACCCCCGCGCCCGTTCCGCGCAGCGCTCCGGCGATCCCCCAGGATCGTTACAAAGCCGGGTTCATAAAAGACTTAACGGTAGAGTCCTTCGGATACGACCTTTCGCCAACGGGACAGGGCTTCGAGGGATCGGCTCTTTCCGCGGGCCAATTCTCCGCGCACGGATTGGAATGCCCGTACTGCGTTCTGCGGCCGCTGATGAACCGGTCAAGATTTACACTCGCGCCGTTTGGCGCCTGGGCCACTCTGCAGCCAGGAGAGCGCATTCAACTCTTTACCGGATTCGGCGGCGTCCAGGCGTGGGTACCCGATGATGCCCCGATTATGGGTCGGCGCGGAACAACTTACAACGATGCCTGGCTAGCACAATCCGCGCTCGGCGGCAGTGTTGCACTCGACCCTAAACACCGTCTTTGGCTTGGAGGAACCGGCCGATATCTGTCCAATTTCGGCGAAGGTCAAAACATTGGAATTCGCTTACGGGCGTCTTGAAGTTCCGCTTGCCTCGCTAGCTAAGCCAGGGCTTAGGACTGCGGGCCTTTGTTGGAGGCAAGTGCCACATCCGTTCTGCTTCCAGGTGTTTTGCCCTTACTTGGCCTAGCCCCAACACTGTTCACTTAACAATCCCAATCCGCTTTGGAGCAGTCGATTCGGCGAGTGCGCTGCGGCTTGCGTGGGCGCAAGGGATAATTGCTCATTTTCCGCTTGACGCCGCGTGGGTTGAGGCGATTGCGACTGGAACTGACTCGCTCCTGGAGGATCTCCTGGAGCACGGCTTCATGAAAGGCTTTTCTTTGCCGAGGGGGGAATAGCGGCAAAGCGGGGCATGCGGCGTTGGACGACGCGTACAGAATGAACAAAAGAGAGCCGATCCGGATCCTCAGCGGCTTCGAGCGCGGCTTCGTGCATCAATCCTCGGATAGCGAAGTGCGCCATCAGCAAGCCGTAGAATTCTTGTTTCACGAGTTCGGGCGTTTTGCTCCGCAACACAATCTGGGCGCCGCGTAAATGGGTTTTCAGTTCATCCAGTGCGGTTTCTATTTCCCAGCGCTCGTGATACAACGCCGCCAGTTCTTTGGCGGGGGCCTGTCTGGGATCCAGCATGGTGGTAATCAGGCGATACACCGGTTCCGCCTCCGGCATATCTTTCAGGCGGTAGTCGATGGCTCGCACAACGATCGCCTGGCGCTGATTTCGGCGATCGGAGGTGGAAGCGTAGATACGGCTCAGATACGACCCGTCCGGCAAGCGCCGATCGATCTCCAAGCGGGCATTCTGGCGAGTACGCCACAGCAAATCGGCTCCGGTCTTGGCCGCCGTTTGCCAGAGTTGGTAACTCGGAAAGAAGCGATCCGCGAGGCACAGCATGCCTTTTTGCAAGGCGGGCACCACCTGCTGAGCCAGCGTGATCTCATCGGTAGCATAAGCGGCCATCTGGGCGGCCCACAGCACGTGCGTTCCGTTCTCCAGCAGCCCCACAAAGCGGATCTTGGGAAACGCGCTAGAGCCCCGGCTGGCGCCTGGCCTCCCGTACGCCTCTTCATTCTCGGCGCTATCGGCCACATCCAGCGTGCTGCCGTCCAGACTTATCAACCGCCAGTTGCGATACCAAGCTCCCTTCGTCCGGCGCTCGGCAATCGGCACCACCACCCCTTCCTACAACTCCTTCACCGGCTGCGCGCCCAAACGACTGCGCGCTTGTGAGATGCCCGACTTGCCCGCTACTTTCACCGCCGCAGACGGATCCAGCAGCCACTGCACTCCCTCCAACAAACAGCGCAGCACCTCGCGATACGAGGACCGCATATACAGCGCTAAGGCGATGACGTAGTACACCACCACGTGCGCCGGTAAATCCCGTTCCCGTACGCTCGCGCGGCCTGTCTTCTCTAACACATCGCGCACTTTCTCCACTGGGAAAAACTTGGCGATTACTCCCAGGCTGATGTAGTCGCCGATGCGACTGCCAGCCGGCAACGTAGCAACTGTTCGCGCCATTCTGCAGCCCCCTCTAAAAACAGAATACCGCAGAAATGTTTGTTAAGTGAACAGTATTGGGCCTAGCCCCATGATGCATCTCTACCAAATCTAAAACCCTTCTCCCGGCGCGAGATCGCAGCTCCGGGCGCGCGTTTATCGATTTCCAATATCTGTTTGCGTCCTTGGACGACACCCCGTCAAAGCAAGTGCACTGAGTAGCAGCGGCAAGGTGGCGATCCAGACAACTTGCGGATACAAGTTGTGATCGCCCATTTTCCCGATGAGCGGCGAAATGACAGTCTGGAGAATGCCGAAGGCTCCGGTTAGCGCAGAGATCGCGAGACCGGATCGCGCCGCTCCATAGATATCTATAGGCAAAGCATAGATATTGACGCTGCCCGCTACCGAGAAGAAGAAACTTAGCGAAATTCCGGCCGTGGCCCAGGCCGCATTCGGCGCAAGCGGCAGAAATAATGCGAAAAGCGAACAAAGAGCGCTCACCCATATCGCCTTGCGACGGGCTGCCACCGCCTCCATGCCCTTCCTTATCCAGCGAAGCGACAGCCAGCCTCCGAAGAAGCCGCCCAGATTCGAAAAAAGCGGAGGGATCCACAGATAATAGGCCGCCTCCCGCAACGTGATCCTTTGGACATGAATCAGGTAGAGCGTCGTCCAATTCGACCAGAGCGAGTAGCCGCTCATCCACAGAATATTCGCGATCACCAGCAGCAGCAGATTGCGTTCACGCAGGATGGACCAATTGCTCCGCTCTGCCGGTACAGCGGAAGAAAACTCGGTATCCCCATAGAACGCCGGGATGGCGCGGCTGACCGCCAGCCAAACCGGTATCCATAATAGACCCAGGATTCCGTTAATAAAAAAGGGGGCCCGCCAGCTGTGGGATAGCGCGTAAACGATCCAGAGCGGCCCGATGACGCCCGCCAGGCTGAGGCCGATCTGATTGGCGGCTGCGCCCAGGGCGCGTTCCTCCGGCTTGAGATAAATTCCATTCAATTTGCCGACCGCTGGGACACCCGTCGACTCGCCCATTCCCAAAGCCACGCGACAAACGGAGAGGCCTCCGAAGCTGCGCACCAGTCCGTTTGCGATAGCCGAGAGCGACCACCAACCGACGGCCGCTGAAATCGTCTTATTGATGCCGAAGCGATCGAGCAGCCAGCCCGTGATCAGCGAGCTGGCCGCATAGGCAATGGAAAACAGCGAAATGAGAAAGCCGAACTGGGTCTGGTTGAAGTGAAGCTCCGCCATGATAAGCGGCGCGAGCAGGCTGAGGAGATTGCGATCTAGGTAGTTGAGAGTCGACGAAAAGATGAAGACGCTGACCGCCAGCCAGCGAAAGGAGAAACTAGAAGGTGTAGGCCGCAATTAACTATGATCAGGCAGAGCAGTTTCAATCGCCGCGGGTTGTTTCGGAATGCCGCTTTGATGGCGGCCGCCGGCGCGGCAAATGGCGCGGCCGCGCGCGGGAGTGAGTCCGATGGCTCAATTACAGATATAGGAAACATTCGCGTCGGCCATTTCACCGACACTCGCCGGCCAACCGGCTGCACGGTGATTCTATTCGATGGAGGCGCCGTGGCGGGAGTAGATGTGCGGGGTTCCGCGCCGGGAACCCGCGAAACGGACCTGCTGCGCCCGGTGAACACGGTGGAACGCGTGAATGCGATTGTGCTCTCCGGCGGCAGCGCGTTCGGATTGGATGCCGCCAGCGGCGTCATGCGCTATCTCGACGAAAACGGGCAGGGCTTTCACCTGGGGTCAATTGTCGTGCCGATCGTTCCGGCGGCGATTCTTTTCGATTTGAACGTGGGGGATGCGAAGATCCGTCCAACTGCCGAAGCCGGTTATGCTGCCTGCCAGGCAGCGAAAGCATCGCAAATCGAGGAAGGGAACGTCGGGGCCGGCGCGGGCGCAACGGTAGGAAAGTTCTTCGGCTTGCATTGCGCGATGAAAGGCGGCTTAGGAATGGCGAGTATGCAGATTGGCGAGACTGGGATCGTGATAGCCGCCATTGTGGCTGTGAACGCCGCCGGAGACGTGTTCGACGCGCATGCGGGGAAGATTCTGGCTGGATCTCTGCTGCCTAATGGAAAACAGTTTCGCGATAGCGCGGCCCACATTGCGGCCGGAGCTTTGCTGAAGGCGCGCGCGGAACATCCACCGGCCGGCTCGAATACCACGATCGGCGTAGTTGCCACCAACGCCGCGATGACCAAGGTGCAGATGACCAAAGTGGCGCAAATGGCGCACGACGGTTTGGCGCGTAGCATCAGTCCGGTGCATACGGCGGCGGATGGCGACACGATCTTTGCAGCCGCTACTGGGACTGCGCGCACAAGGGTGGATGTCACGACGATTGGCGTAGCGGCAGCCGAAGTGATGGCCCGGGCCGTACATCGCGGCGTTCTAACCGCAACCAGCATTCCTGGCTATCGCGCTCACCGCGACTTACCCGCATCTCTTCGTTGAAGGAAGACTAAAGACGGCTAAAAATTTCCGCCGAGTATGCCTCGAATGGCCACGTCATCGCGCCGTCCTCTTTAATGACCTCTACAAAATCTTCCGAAGGTCGATACACCAGCACATTGCGTCTGACGTAATCGACTTCGATGACCGCGCCGGCTCCTGCTTCAAGATATAGACCGATCTTTTGGAGCCGCCTGTATTTGCGTTCGGAAGGCGAGATCACTTCGACGACAAACAGGGGTTGGCCCTGGAACCAGCCGCGCGAGCGAATCGAGCGCTGGTAATCTTCTTCCCCGATCACCATCAGGTCCGGCCCCGGCACGCTGTCTTTGCCGTCGGGCAACTGAAAGTGCCAACCGGATTCGCGCACTACGCGCCACGCACTGCCGGCAAACTTCCGCTTTAGCAAATCTTCCAGATTCTCGATAACAGCGGTATTAGCCGCCTGCGGCAAAGGGGACAGGACAACCTCTCCTTCGATCAGCTCATCGCGCAGCCCGCTTTTGTCCGGCAGCTCCGCGTACTGTTCCGCCGTTAAGAGGACATTAGGTTGCGATGTCGCCGCCATCTGATTCCATCGTTACACGATTACCAGCGCACGGATCGCACCTGAAAGCTTTGTGGTTCGATGTTCACCGTTTCCTCATGCCGCGCCGCGCCGTTGAGCAGTTCAATGCGATGCACTCCGGCCGAGAGGTGCAGCGTGGCTGGCGTTTTTCCGAACGGATGGCCGTCGACAACTACTGTCGCGCCGCTCGGGGAGGAAGTTAGAACAAGAACGCCGGTATTTCTGGCGAGTTGGATGTACAGCCTGTTCTCATCCGGCAGAACGAAAATGCGGCGAGCCGTTTCATAACCATCCATCTGGGCGGTGAGCGTATGACGGCCGGTGGGAAGCGACATGGTGCAGGGTGCATTGCAACTGGCGTCGGCGCGATCGTCCACCACGATCTTCGCGCCGGCCGGTTCTGTGGCCAGGTCTACGTCGGCCGTGCTCACCCCGGCGCTGCTAGCCGGAGCGGGCGGTACGATCACTCCACGCGGCTTCGCGTCTTGCTCTGGGGGCTTCGTCTTAAGAGGCTCTTCCGAAGCCGGCGGCTGGCTGACCTGCGGTTCAGGTAATTGCTTCTTAGGTTGTTCGGTGGAAGCAGATGGTTTGTCTGGTTGCGCTGGCTTGCTCGCATCATTCTTCGGGGGCGCTGCCACTGGCGCGGACTGAGTATCCAATACTTGCACCGGAATCTCCGAGCCGGAGTTCATGCGCACGATAAACATGACGGCCGCGGCTACCGCGAAGCAGAGAAATACGATCAACGCCAGTTTTTTGGGGGCAGGGTTGCTTTTCGTTTCGACGAACGTGGGTCGGGTCTCAAGCGGCTGCGTTGCGGCATCGTTCTCCGAGGCCGTTCCTAAACCTAAACCAGGCGCTGGAAAGAAACGCGATTCGGCCAGCGCAATCGAGAGCGCTCCGATAAAGTCGCTGGCGGAGGCAAAGCGATCTGCCGCTCTTTTCGCCAAACCTCGCATCATCACCTTGCCGACAGTAGCGCTGAGCGCCGGGTTTATTTCTTCGATCGGCCTTGGATCTGCCGCACAGATCGAATGCAACAGCGCCGGCAGAGTGTCCGCGGTGAAGGGCTTCTGTCCGGAAAGCAATTCGTAGACAACGGCCGCCAGCGAAAACTGGTCCGATCGGCCATCGATGGAACCACCCTCGATCTGTTCGGGCGACATGTAGCTCGGCGTGCCGGTCAAGCTGTCGCTCAGCGTGCTCTCCTGCGAAATTGGTTTTGCGACACCGAAATCGGCGATCTTGGCCATCCGTTCCGCGCCGAACCCGGCTTCCGAGATGATAATGTTGGCCGGTTTTACGTCCCGATGGATAACGCCTTTGCGGTGCGCGTAATCGAGAGCTTCCGCGACTTGCCGCAAATAGAGCAGAAGTTCATCGCGCCCCGGCAACTGGCGTCGCCTGAGCATCTCTTCGAGCGACGGCCCGGGCACGAACTCCATGACGATATAGGCGAAATCGTCCTGCTCGAGCACGTCGTAGACGGTAACGATGTTTGGGTGCGAAAGCGTGCCGGCCGATTGAGCTTCGCGCAGCAGCCTCTCAGCCACGCGTTGACGAGCGTCTCCGTCCATCAAATCGGTGAGATGAATGGTCTTGATTGCGACGGTGCGGCCGATGGCGGGGTCGTGCGCTTTGTAGACAACGCCCATCGCGCCGCGGCCGATCTCTCCGTCAATCTGGTAACGGCCGACTGGGTTCACCGCTATTCAGTATAGCCACGCTAAACACGTGTAAGTTCAGGGAAATAGAGGCCTGGCAGGGAGCATACAAACGTATTGTTAGGATGGGAGATACCCCATGATTCCTGAGGTGATCGAAGAGGGACTCACATTTGACGATGTTCTTCTGCAACCGGCATATAGTCAAATAACTCCGGCGGAAGCCGATACTACAACGCTTCTTACGCCTACCATCGAACTGAAAATTCCAATTGTCAGCGCTGCCATGGATACCGTGACGGAGTCCCACATGGCGATTGCGCTTGCGCAACAAGGCGGCATCGGCATTATTCATCGCAACATGCCGATCGAAAAACAAGCCGAAGAAGTCGATCGCGTCAAGCGCAGTGAAAGCGGCATGATTGTCGATCCCGTTACCATCGAGCCCGAGCGCAAGATCTCGGAAGCACTTGACTTGATGAGCCGCTATCGTATTTCTGGCGTACCTGTAACGAAGAACGGCAAGCTGGTTGGCATCCTGACGAACCGCGATCTGCGTTTCGAAACTCGCTATGACCTGCCTATCGAAGAAGTCATGACCAAGGACACGCTGATTACGGTTCCGGTCGGCACGACTCTCGAAGAGGCGCAGAAAATTCTTCACCAGCATCGGGTCGAGAAACTGCTGGTTGTCGATGACGAGTTTGCGCTGAAGGGTTTGATCACCGTCAAAGATATTCAGAAGAAGTTGAAGTATCCGAATGCCGCCAAAGACGGGCAGGGAAGGCTGCGCGTCGCCGCGGCCGTCGGCGCGACCGGAGACTATCTGGAACGCGCTCAAGAACTAGTCCGCAAGAAAGTAGATGTGCTGGCCATAGATTCGGCTCACGGCCACAGCCAGCGCGTCATGGACGCCATTAAGGCGATCAAAAGCAAGTGTCCGGACGTGCAGGTGCTTGCGGGAAACGTCGCTTCTTATGAGGGTGCGCGCGACTTGATCAGGTTAGGGGCGGACGGTATCAAGGTCGGCATCGGTCCTGGATCGATCTGCACGACGCGCGTCGTCAGCGGCGCGGGCGTTCCGCAGATCACTGCCATTGCGCAATGTTCGAAAGCTACGCGGGAAGCGGGCGTGCCCTTGATCTCGGACGGCGGCGTGAAGTATTCGGGCGATGTAACGAAGGCGATTGCGGCGGGCGCGGATTCGGTAATGATCGGCAGCCTGCTTGCCGGTACGGATGAGAGCCCCGGCGAGACAATTCTCTATCAAGGGCGAACATTCAAAAGCTATCGCGGCATGGGTTCTATCGGCGCCATGCCGCAAGGAAGTTCCGACCGTTATTCGCAGGCCGCAAATGGCAAGCTTGTTCCCGAAGGCATCGAAGGCCGCGTGCCATATAAAGGGCCGCTGGCCGAGATGAGCTATCAATTGGTGGGCGGCTTGCGCGCCGGCATGGGCTATTGCGGCTGCAAAACGATCAGAGAGTTACAGGATCAGGCGCGTTTCTTGCGCGTCACTTTCGCCGGTCTGCGCGAGGGCCACGTGCACGACGTGATCATTACGAAGGAAGCGCCAAATTACAGGGTCGAGTAGCTGCCTCGAAACCAACATCCCCGCGCGGCTCGACCGCCTACCCTGGAGCCGCTGGCACCTGTTGGTAGTAATTGCACTGGGGATCACTTGGCTGCTGGATGGTTTGGAAGGAAACCTGGCTGGCTCCCTTGCCGGAATTCTCAAGAGACAGGACACACTTGGCTTTACCGACGCTAAACTCGGCCTAAGCTCCACTTACTATCTGCTCGGCGCAGTTTGCGGAGCCCTCCTCTTCGGCTATCTCACTGACCGGTTGGGCCGCAAAAAGCTTTTCAGCATCACCCTACTTCTTTATTTGAGCGCAACTCTTGCCACGGCGTTCTCCTGGAATTTTGCGAGCTTCACGCTTTTTCGCGCCCTCACCGGCGCCGGTATAGGCGGCGAGTACGCGGCCGTCAATTCGGCCGTCGATGAACTGATTCCCGGCCGCTTGCGGGGCCAGATCGATTTGATCATCAATTCCACATTTTGGATTGGCGCCGCTCTCGGCTCTGGGGCTTCTCTACTGTTGCTCAATACCGGCCTCTTTCCACCTTCGTTAAGCTGGCGTTTTGCATTTGGAATCGGAGCCGCTATCGGAGCACTCATTCTTGTGATGCGTCATTGGGTACCGGAAAGTCCGCGTTGGCTCATGATCAAGGGCAGGGAACGCGAAGCCAACGCCATCGTCGACGAAATCGAGCGGCAAGTGACGGGAAATCATCCGGAAAAACTACCAGCGGCAGACCGCACCATCAAAATCGTAGCTCGCGAAGTCACGCCTCTCCGCGAGATCTGGGACGCGATGATACGCCGTCACCCCACACGCTCTGCGTTGGGCTTCACTCTTATGGTGACGCAGGCTTTCTTCTACAATGCCGTGCTTTTCACTTATGGGTTGGTGCTGCTCCGCTACTACCACGTTGCCGCGGAAAAACTGGGCCTTTATCTGGTCCCACTGGCGCTCGGTAATTTCGTCGGTCCGTTAACCATCGGCCGTTTATTCGACACAATTGGCCGAAAGACGATGATCGCCACAACTTACATTGCTTCCGGCGTCCTGCTTGCGATTACCGCGTGGCTCTTTCGCATCGATGTGCTCACATCCGTCACTCAGGCAATCTGCTGGAGTGTCATTTTCTTTGTCGCTTCCTCAGCCGCCAGTTCTGCCTATCTGACCGTAAGTGAAGTCTTCCCGCTTGAGATCCGGGCGGTCGCCATCTCAATCTTCTACGCCTGCGGCACCTTGGCAGGCGGCGTCCTTGGGCCCGCCCTCTATGGTTACATCGTCGGAACGGGCTCTCGGTCGCTACTTTTCTGGGGCTACATCGCGGGCGCGATCATGATGGCGATCGGCGGCTCAACCGAGCTTTTCCTCGGAGTGAATGCGGAGCGCAAATCTCTTGAAGATGTCGCGCGGCCGCTTGCCTGCCAGGATTGAAAAACCTTTCAGAAAGACGCCATCGCTTGCCCGACTCCAAATCACGAAGTCTACGCGCGCTCGACGCTCTCAACTTTTGCAACGCCGGAATCCAAACCGGACTTGGTCCGTTCATATCGATTTTCTATACCGCAGTCCGGCATTGGAATCCGGGGCAAATCGGCATTCTGCTGGCTTGCCAATCGCTCTCGGGTATAGCTGTACAGAGTTTCACCGGCAACTGGGTAGACGAATCGCATCACAAGCGTCTCCTGACGGCTGCTGCCGGCAGTGTCGTCGCGCTCGGTGCGCTGGGAATTGTACTTCTGCCAAGCTTCCCCGTTCAGATCGTTGTGCAACTCGTCATCGGGCTCGCGGTGACCATCTTCCCGGCGGCCACTGCCGCGTTTGCTCTCGGCCTGTCCGACGAATCCAAACTCTCGAAGCGTATCGCCAGGAACGAAGGCTTCACCCATAGCGGCAATGTGGTGTTCGCCGTGGTTGCTGGCGCGGTCGGAACGCTACTAGCGCTCCAGGGTATTTTTTATGCTGCCGCTATCTTCGCCGCCGGCATGGCGCCTTCTGCCTTTCTGATTCAGGAGAACCAGGTCAGCTACGAAGCCGCGCGTGGAGGAACGGAGCGCAAAGAGGGTGAAGCGGAACGCCGCGGCTTCCATGACCTGCTGGCCGATAAACGTATTCTTACTTTCGCGCTGGCAGTCGTGCTGTTCTACTTCGCAAACGCCGCCACGCTGCCGCTGGTCGGCGAGATTCTTACCCAAGGTAAAAAGAGCCACCAATCCGCGTGGCAGGTGGCCGCGGCGGTGATTGTTGCCGAATCTGTTATGGTACTCATTGCCGTGTGGGCCGGCAAACTAGCCGATACATGGGGGAGGAAGCCGCTGTTTCTCATCGGGTTCGCCATGCTCGCCGTGCGCAACGTTCTTACCGTGGTCAGCCACAACCAGGCGTACCTGATCTCGCTTCAGGCGTTCGATGGAGTTGCCATGGGCCTTTATGGCGTTCTGCTTACTTTGGTGACTGCCGACCTTGCCAAAGGCACGGGCCGTTTCAATTTCCTGAAAGGCGCGGTGCAATCCTCGATGGGTCTGGGCGGCCTGCTGAGCAATAGCATCTTCGGCTGGATCGCGAAGGCGTTCGGATTCAATGCGAGCTTCTGGGGTCTGGCTGCTGTCGCGGTGATCGGAGGAGCGCTCTATCAGTTCAAAATGCCCGAAACTAAACCCCGGACCGATGGCCAAAGTAGCGAATCGAGCGATAAGCATGCAGCGGCATAACATCTCCAAAGCCGCATTCTTACTTGCTGTAACTTGCATTCTACTCGCCGCCGCAATCACTCTGGCAGTTACCGCCCAACGTGTCTCGGATCAGCCGCTTCTGCGGAACGGGCCGGAATGGGCGTCGGCGGGCATCTTCAATCCCGCCGCTATTAAGATCGCAAAGAACACCGTGCTGCTGTTCCGCGCGCAAGACCGCAACCACACATCCCGCATCGGATACGCCGAGAGCCCGGATGGAATTCACTTCACGATCCGGCCCGAGCCTGTGCTATCGCCTGAAACGCCCTATGAGCAAGGCGGTGGCCTGGAAGATCCTCGTCTTATTAAGATTAACGACACTTACTATCTTACTTATACCGGTTACAATCTGCATGACGCTCAACTTTGCCTGGCAACCAGTACCGATCTTGTCCATTGGTCTCGTAAGGGCGTTATCCTGCCCGCTTACAAGGGAACGTGGAACACGCAATGGACTAAGTCGGGCGCAATCGTCGGTCAAAAAATCAGCGGCAAATGGTGGATGTACTACTTAGGCACGCGCACCGATGCGGATGGCGAAGCCAGAGACTACATGGGCCTGGCTTCATCGCCGGACCTGCTGCACTGGAGCGACGCCACCGCCCAGCCCGTGCTCGACCGCCGACCGGGTTCTTTCGATTCGCGCGTCATGGAGCCGGGGCCGCCGCCCTTTATAACCGAGCGCGGCATTCTTCTGCTCTACAACGGAGCGGACGATCATCTGGTTTATCGCACGGGTTGGGTGCTGTTCGATCGCCGCGATCCGCGCCACATCATCGCGCGCGCCGAACAGCCTTTTATGTCTCCCGCGCTTCCCTGGGAGAAGGTGGGCAATGTGCCCAACGTAATTTTCCTGGAGGGCGCGGTCTTACAGTCGACGACGGAGAGTCACGGCCTGCAAATATTGGGCTACTACGGCGCGGCGGATAAGCGCATCGGCGGGATGAACATCCGCGTCGACCTTTCCGGCAAGTAAGACGATTACTCATAGCGCAGCGCTCTCGTCGGATCGATGCGGCTGGCTCGGAGCGCGGGTACGAATCCCGCCAGGCCGGCGACCAGGATAAGCGCGAGAGTAGCGGCCACCAGCGTTTGTGGATCGTACGCTGCCAGCCCGTAGAGCTGACTCTTCACCAGGCTGCTGAGCGCGATTGCCAGCGGTACTCCCACAATCACTCCCGCGCCGATCAGCATCGCCACTTCCTTCATCACCATCCACAGCACGTTGCCCTGCAACGCTCCGAGCGCCATGCGAATCCCGATTTCACGCGTTCTGCGCGCGACTGTATAAGCCATCACGCCGTACAGACCGATCACCGCCAGTATCGTCGCAAGAAATCCAAACACCGAGGAGAGACTGGCAACCAATCGCTCGTTCCGCAGCGACAGGCTGATCTGCTCGTTCACGGTACGCATGGCGTAAATCGGAATATTCGGATCTAAGTTCGCAACCTTGCGCCTTAAGGTGCTCATAAGCTGCTCTGGGTCGATAGCGGTTCTGAGATAGACGGTCATGCCGCTCGGAATTCGGTTGGCCAGATACGGCTCAAATGCCTGGACCGGAATTTCGTCACGCAAATTGGTGTATTTCACGTCTTTCACCATGCCTATTACTTCCATGTCCGTCTTTGTTCCTGGATCGGAGCCGAAACCGACATGCAGACCAATCGGGTTGCGTCCCTTAAAGTATTTCTTGGCGAAACTCTGATTGATGATGATGGTTGTGGGGACCCAATCATCCGGATCGGGCCCGTGTTTTACGTCCTGCACATCTTTTGTCGTGAAGTCCCTGCCAGCCAAAATCGGAATCTGCATGGTGGCGAAGTAGTTCGGGCCAACGGAGTTCATATAGGGCTGCGGATGCTCTCCCTGTTTGGTTGCATAGCCCTGGATGGTCATGGAATTTTCCCAATCGTCGCCATCGAGAATACGCAGGCTGGCCAAGCCCACCGATTTCACTCCCGGCATCGCCTGTAATTCATCGGTCAAACGTTTGTAAAAGATATTAGTCCGTTCGGCCGAGTAGCCGCTCAAGGTGGGATCGAGCTCGAATCCGACCAGCCGCTCGGCGGAAAAGCCAGGTCCAAGATCCCGTAAGTTGGCCAAGGTGCGCGTAAAGAGCCCGGCGCCGATCAGCAGCAACAACGAGAGTGTCACTTGCGTCGCCACTAATGCCTTGCGAAGGGTGACGCTGCCGCCGCCAACCACCGCGCCGGCCTGATCTTTGAGCGTCGGCGCGATGTCGGCGCGCGCGCTTTGCAGCGCCGGAATCAGGCCGAAAATCAAAGCGGTAAGTAGCATGGTACATAAGGTGAAGAGCAGTACGCGGAGGTCGGGAATGGCGGAGATCGCGAGATCGCCGGTGGCCTCCGCCGGAAGATACGCCCTGAGGAGCAGATGATCCGCCCATAAGGCAACGGCCAGTCCTAAGAGGGCTCCGAAAGCGGAAAGCAGCAGGCTCTCGACCAGGAGTTGGCGGATGACGCGCGCCCGGCCCGCGCCGATCGCGAGGCGGATGGCAAATTCACGTTCACGGGTTGTCGCGCGCGCCAGTAAAAGATTCGCCAGGTTGGCGCAAGCTAATAACAGGACCGCAATTGTCAGCGCCATCAGCACCCACAACGGAGTCGCCAGTTCGCGGCGCAGATAGGAACGACCTTGCGAGCCGGGCAGCAGTTCTATTTTGCTGTTCAGAAATTGCCGCCGGTCATAGGGCGCAACATTGCGGAAAGCCGCTTCCTTTACTTCCATTTCGAGCATGCTGTGCATGAACGGCTGCAGCGACGCCTGAGCCTGCTGCCGGCCGATGCCCGGCTTCAATCTTCCGAATGCGTTCACCCAACGCTGCCGCCGGTCTTTCATTCCGTCCCAATTCGCTGTCATCTGCGCCTTCATCGAGATGGGAATGAAGACTCTGGCTGCTCTTCCCAATTCAACCCCGTCGAAGCCCGGTTGCGCCACGCCGATCACGCTCATGTTTCGGCCGTTGATCACAACGTTCTGCCCGATGATGCGAGGGTCGCTCGAAAAACGGCTGCGCCAGAAACTGTAACTGAGCACAGCGATCGGGTTGCTGCCGGGATTGCGGTCTTCATCGGGGCCAATGACGCGACCACGCGCGGGCCCGATCCCAAGCTCGGGGAAGTAGCTGCCCGAGACCAGCTCGGCGTTGACCCTCTCGGTGTGATTTCCGAAGCCTAAACTGGCCTCGATGGGAAAGCGGCAGAACATTCCGGAGAAGACCTGGTTATGGTCTTTGAAGTCCCGGTACATGGGATAGGACATCGCATTCATTCCCCGATTGCTGCCGTAGACGCCTCCCTTGATATTCATCAAGACGAGCTGCTCGGGATGCTTCACGGGCAGCAAGCGCAAGAGAACCTGATCGAGCAGGCTGAACACCGCCGTATTTGCGCCGATACCGAAAGCTAATGACAAAACAGCGATGGCGGTGAATAAGGGCGAGCGGCGAAAGCCGCGCAGCGCGTAGCGAATGTCGTTCAACAAAGTATTCATATGTGTCTTCTCAGTCGATCCCTTGAATGCGCAGGGCTATCACTTGGTCGAGCGTCAAGCCTTTCACGCCATGGGCTTGTAAGCTCTCGATGTACTGCGCGGTGACGCCATGAATGCGCATTGCGATGAGCTTGTCTGCTTCGGGATGGTTAAATCCCAACTTCTCGATGCTCTGTATGTACTCCGGCGAAACACCATGAATGCGAAAGGCAATCAGCTTGTCGGGGTCGACTCCGCTGATCCCGGCCGAGCGTAAGCCTGCCAAAAATTCGGGGCTCACTCCGTGAATGCGGAAGGCGATGAGTTTGTCCGCATCTGCCGTCACCAGTCCGGCGGCCCGCAGATGGTTGACAAACTCGGGTGTTACACCGTGGATACGAAAAGCAATCAGTTTGTCAGCGTCGATGCCTTGCACCCCGGCGCCGCGCAGTTCCCGCGCAAACTGGGCGGTAACGGCAAAAATCTGGAAAGCGATCAACTTGTCGGCATCGAGCCCGGGGATACCGGTGGCTTTCATGTCTCTTGCGAACGCGGTGGTGACATTGTGTATGGTCGCGGCAAAGAGCTGATCGTCGGACAAGCTGCCGAATCCGAGAGCCGCCATCTGGCCGCTAAATTGAGAATGCGGCGTGAAATCGAAGAGGCCTGCTCCTTCGCTGCCCTCTAAAAAGCCATGGCATGCAAGGGTTCCGGCCTCGCGGTCGATGGCGAAACGAACATCCCGTTTGGCGGTGCTGGAGAAGTCGAGGCGGCCGAAATCGCTTTTTGGCCAGTCGGAACTGCTTTCGGAGTGATTTCCTTCGCCGCTCGAATAGCGAAGCGCGAAGTTTACCTTGTCAGGTTGATCGGAGACGGCGATTGTCCATTCGCCGTGGCGCGTCGCGCTCCAAAGCGATACCGGTAGAAGCAGGCACAAACCGATTGCATTCCATCGCATAGTCATGACTCCAGTTGATATTCGGGGTTGAGAGAAAGTAGCGCCGGTCCAATCGCTTTCGCGATTGTGAAAAAATTGGGGACACTCCGGGCTAGCATTCGTCCACACTCGGTAATGTCCACCAAAGCAGGCGTGTCCCCAGATTTTTTCACAAACCCTTTCGCTCATGGCTCTGACAAGACTCTCCAGAGAAGTCCGCTTACTCACGCGCGCGGTTCAGTTTGCAAAGTTGAGGTCGCACGGTGCTTAGAAGACGCCTGTTACTTTGAGCTCGATCAGTTGCTGAAGGCTCAGGTTATGTAGCCCGTGCGCGCGGACGTTTTGAATAAATTCAGGCGTCACGCCCTGCACTTTTGCCGCGATAATCTGCCCGGTCGATAGATCCTTGATGCCGGCGGCGCGTAGGCCGCGAACATACTCGGGGGTGATGCCTTGGACCTTGAATGCGATGAGTTGACCGAGCGACAAATCATCCAGGCCGAACTCGCGCTTAAACGCTCCGGCCTGGGAAGGATCGACATGCTGCGTTTTCATGGCGATGATCTGCCCCGCAGTCGCGTCGCGCCAACCGGCGGCGCGCAATTTTCGGACGTAGTCGGCTGAAACGCCCTGCACCTTCATGGCGATAAGTTCACCTACCGAAGTATCGACTCCGGCGGCGCGCATTTCGCGTACATACGCGGGGGTGACGCCCTGGGTTTTCAGTGCGATGAGATTGCCTACGTCGAGGTCTCTTAGGCCGGCTTTGTTGAGGCCGTCTATGTAGGACTGTCCGTTGTTTTCGGACGCCGATTGCGGTTCCTGGTCTGGCGGATCGGGGGGCAGAGGGCTCGGCGGGGGTTCCGGTGCGGCAGCGGTCGCTTCGTGCGAATCGTCTGGAGACGCATTGGAAGGCGGAGGCGGCGCAGGCGGCCAGGGCCGCGGGGCAGGGGCGGCTGGAAGCGGCCGCGCTGGTTCTACCTGCTGTGTGTCCGTCTGATAAGCGAAAGCATTGTTCAGCATGGCGGCACTCAGAATCGCGCCCGCGATGCAGAGCGACCCAAGCATAGCCAGGCCGCCATGCGGTACGCTGCGCGAGATCACGTCGACGCCCAAGATCCGGCCCACGCGATTTTTGAGCGATCCCTGGTTCGCCGCCAGGGCGAGCAGCGGCGCGTTGCGCCAGGTTGCCATCAGAGCCAGCGCGCGCGCGTAATCGCCGGCATCGCCGCAAGTTTCGACCGCGACATCGTCGCAGCAATTTTCCCGTTCGTTGCGTAGCAAGCGGTTCACCCACCAGATCGCTGGATGATAAAACAAAACGGTCTCGGCCGCGATCTGGAAGAGGTTGACGAAGCAGTCAAAACGCCTGATGTGTGCCAGCTCATGGGCGATCACTGCTTCAAGCTGCCGCGCGGAGAGGCCGGTAAGAGCGGAAATCGGGAGAAGCACGACAGGCTGCAACCAGCCGACGACAGCAGGGGCGCCGATGAGCCGCGATTGGCAATAACGCACCGCCCTATTCAGCCTGAGTTGTTGCTGCAACTCCTGGCAGCGTTCGCGAAAACCGGCTTCCAGGGGCTCGCATTTTTCACGCATCAAATTGCGCAGCACCATGTATCCGCCAAGCGCCCGCAGGGCGAAGACGGCCACTCCAGCCAGCCACGCCCAGACAAAATAGACCGTCCAATTGATCGACAGGAGCGAATGCGCGCTGCTTCCGATCGCTATGCCGGCGCTCGCCTGCGCCACTGTGCCGATGCTTGTCAAGACAACGTGCAACTTTGACGGAGCGGTATTCAGGTGGTGCCGCGGGAGGAGGTAGAAAAAGGTAAATAGCGGCGCGCCGCACATCATTCCAAGCGTCAAAAGGCCTGCCCAATAGCGGAGAACCGGGCGGCGCGTAAAGGCTGTGAAGACGTAGAGAACGAGCGCCAGCAGGCTGCCCTGCCACAGGAAATGGATCAGTGTCCACCCAAGCGTGTCCGTAAGGGTCGAGTTTTGGAGCAAGGTATTCACTTTGACCTGCTTTGGTATTCGTCCAACATGCGCCGGATCTCCTCTATCTCGCTCTCCGGGGTTTTGTTGCCCGCCAGCGCGTGCATCATCAGCTGGCTAGCCGAACCGGCGAAGGCGCGCTGCAGAAGGTCGCCCACCAACTGTTGCTTGGTGTCTCCCGCCGGCTGCCTTGCTTCGTACACGTGTGCCCGGTTATCTTCATTGCGGATGACCATGCCTTTGCTGGCCATGATTTGAAGCAACTTGAGCACCGTTGTGTAGCCAGTAGTTTTCGTTTGGGCGAGAACTTCGTGGACATCCCGCACGGTGGAGGGTCCGCGTTCCCAAAGTACCCGCAAAATCGCCAACTCGGTGGCAGTCGGCTTTAGGGGGCGTTCGTCTGACATATGTCCAGATCTTAATACGAAGACGTTCGTAGTGTCAACGAAGAACTTCGTAGTTCCGTGAGAAATTCCCGTTTTCGGCATTCGGGTGTCGGGTTTTGAGAAGGATGCCGCTGGAAAACCGGCACGGCAGGCCACGAGTGCCCAATGTCATTGATTTAAGAAACATTTGGGTATTGAAATGTTCGGTGAGTCTCTATACCTCCCCCAACCCAGAGAAAGCATTGGGGTTGTTTGAGCAGTTGACGGCAAAAGATTCGTGGCTGAGCGGCGGCCTATTGCCGGGCCCTGCAATAGGTGCCCACGCTGGTAGCCAAACAAGTGCTGGAACAAATCATCGAACGTCTGCGCGGCTGGTTGCCGAACAATCCGGTTTTACCGGATAGGGCGATTTTCGTTTGAGATGGGAGCACGGTGACTCTGCCCCACTCCTTGGAATTGGTGAAGGCTTATGCGCCGCATCGCAATCAACGCGCGGCAGCTTCTCATTGGCCCTTGCTGCGCCTGGTCGTGCTGCAAGATGTGCAAACTGGAATTGCCATCTGTCCACAATGGGGCCGGAGAAGGTCGGCGAACAAACGCTCGGGTTGCAGGCGATGGCCGGTTTTCCGGCGGGTGCCGTGCTGATAGGAGATCGCAATTTCGGCATCTTCGGCGTGGCTTGCGCAGCCGATCGGCATGGCCATGCGGTTCTGATCCGGCTCACCAAACAACGCGCCGGGCATTTGGCGGGTGGCTCGCTCGAACCCGGCTTGGATACGAAAATTACCTGGCAACCGACCCGCTGGGATTCCTGCGGTGGACCGTATGAGGCGCAAGCGGCCGTGACCGGGCGATTGCTTTGCGTTTCCGCCTTCGCTCCCAACCAGCAGGAACCACTTTACCTGTTCACGACGCTGGATCTACCGGTCGAGCAAATCGCCCCTCTCTACGCACTGCGTTGGAACGTAGAAACGGGTTTGCGATCCATCAAGCAAGCGGCGAAGACCCAAGTCGCGCCGCGTCGAATCAGCTTTGCCAATGTATACACGCTGCTGGAAACCTTCGCCTCTGACCTCTATGCACAACGCAATTCGGACGCTGCCGATCCCTTTTGGGATCGCATTATCCGCATGGCCGCCCAGTATAAGCTCCCCCACCGCACCAAATCACGCTGCTACCCCCGTACAGTCTGGCCCAAACCCAAGAGTTTCCCCGCCAAGCATACGGCCTCTTAGTAAATGACATTGGGCACTTCTGCTTGCCGCGTCGGGACTCATCCCAACGCTTGGTTTTACCGTCCCTGCGAAAGTCGCCCTACTAAAGCCCTAAATCGACATCGCTCGCGACCGCCACGCTGTGGTGCGTATTCGCGGACTTCGCCAGGTATCGGTACGGATTCACCGGTGTTCCCCGCAGCCGCACTTCGTAGTGAACATGCGGTCCGGTCGCGTGTCCCGTGCATCCCGAAAGCGCGATCACTTCGCCGCGCCGCACTTCCTCGCCCGGTAGTACCCGCATCTTCGAAAGGTGCGCATAATACGTCTCGAGCCCGTTGCCGTGATTGATCACAACAACTTTTCCGTACGTGCTGCTCCAGCCCGCCCGCTCGATCACTCCGTCCGCCGTCGCATGTACCGGCGTCCCCGTCGGCGCCTGCAGGTCGATCCCCGCGTGGAATGCTCCTTCACCTGAAAATGGATCCGACCGGCTCCCGAATGCGCTCCGCACAATGCCGATTACCGGCCACAAACTTGGCTCGTTGTGCGCCTGCCAGCGATACGCATAATGGTGATAAATCGAGGAATACGAAGCCGATTGCAGAAAATTGTACTGCTCGATCGATTCCTCCAGATTTGGCACTGTATCGGAATCCAACGGCGCCCCATCGCCCGCCATGCCCGGTTGGTTGATTCCATAAGCTACCGAGACTTCGCTCGCCAGCGTCTCTAGCGACGCAATTTGCTGCTCGTGCTGATTCGATTGCCGTTGCAGATCCACGTAGCGCGTCCGTAGATGGTCGAAATCGGCCCGCAGCTGCTCGTACTTCGAAACCCGCCGGCTCATCCACAAATAGCTGAAAAGGAGACCGAATACCAGCATTCCTAGCGTCAGCAGTGCCGCGCCCGTATACGCCAGGCACCGGTAGCTCACTCGTACGCGCTTAACACGCCCGTTCAGGGAATGCGCGAAATCGAGTACAAAATACTGTTTATCCATCTAACTCCTCGGTAGGGTTCCTCTTGCGTATAGCCCGCTCGCAAGAAGGAGGTATCCCCCAGGTGACACGTTAACAAAACTTCAGACTACATCTCAGTATAAACGCTGTCAATACGAGAAAGGCTCTGAATTAGTAAGATAAATAACTCAGCCGCCGACTGGCCTGTCGCACGGAAAACGTTATGTCCTACAAGTAACCCGCAAACCAGGGGACTTGCCGTGCATTCCGAGCCGTTTGCGGAATCCGCTGCCTGTCCCCTGCTTTGCCCGGCCCACAAAGGTGCGAACGGTCTCTTCGCGACATTCCACCGACTGGCCTGTCGCACGGAAAACGTCATTGTCCACACGTAAACCCGCAAACCAGGGGACTGGCGAGCATTCCGCGCCGTTTGCGGAATCCGCTGCCTGTCCCCTGCTTTGCCCGGCCCACAAAGGTGCGAACGGTCTCTTCGCGATACTCTCCTAGTGCGTTCGGCAAATTCCGCCTTTTGTTATACCTAACAAGCATGGCATTTGAACGAGAACTGGAACTCGCCAGGCTGCTGGCCCAAGAAGCCGGAGCCTTGGCCCTCGATTACGCCCGCCAGGGCGTAACAGCCGAAATCAAACCTGACGAATCCCCCGTCACCGCCGCCGACCGCGCCTGCGAAAAACTCATCGTCGAAAAGATTTCCCATGAGTTTCCGGACGACGGCATCCTGGGCGAAGAAGGGGCCAATCGCGAAAGCCGCAGCGGGCGCAAGTGGATCATCGACCCGATCGACGGTACGAAAGACTTCGTGCGTGGGATACCGCTTTGGGCCGTCCTCATCGGGCTCGAAGAAAACGGCCAGGTGGTCGCGGGCGCCGCTCATAGTCCCGGCCAGAACGCGCTCCTCTGGGCCGCTCGCGGGCACGGTGCCTGGGCCAACGGAGCCCGCCTTCAGGTCTCGAATAAGACCAGACCCAACGACTCGATTCTCTCTTTTAACGGCTTCAATAAACCCGGCGTCCGCCCCCTCGCCCCCGCGCTCCTGCCCTGGGTCGGGCAATTTTGGGCGGTGCGCAGCCTCGGTGGCTCGGTCGACGCCATGTTGCTCGCCCAGGGCAAAGCCGACGTCTGGATCGAACCCAACGCCTCCCCCTGGGATTTCGCGCCCCTTAAGATTCTCGTCGAAGAGGCAGGCGGCGTCTTCCGCAGCTTCACGGGTGAAAACACCATCTATGCCGGCAATGCTTATGCCTGCACCCCGGGGCTCGAGTCTTACGTCAAGCAGCTCCTGACTCCGGCGGCCTTCGAAGAACATCGAACCAGTTAGGAAGAACCAGCTAGATGATGAACGGTTACCAGGCCCTGCATGAAGGGGTCGCCTCCCTCGACCTCTCCGCTCGTGGAAAAATCCGCGTCACGGGCGAGGATCGCGCGCGCCTGCTCCATGCCATGAGCACCAATCACGTCCAGGACCTGACGCCGGGGCACGGTTTGTATACCTTTTTCCTGAATGACAAAGGCCGCATACTCGCCGACGCTTTTATCTACAACCTCGGCGAAACGCTTCTTCTCGATACCGAACCCGAAACCAAAACCAAGCTCTTCGAGCACCTCGATAAATTCATCATCGCGGATGACGTCACGCTCGACGACGAGACCGAGTCGCTAGCCGCCATTGGCTTGGAAGGTCCAGCCAGTCTCGGCATCGCGGCGCAGCTGGACATTCCGGTCGGCGATAACAAGCTGGCTATCGAACAGTTCGGAGATGGATTCACCGCGAAAGTTACTGCGACCGGCGCGCAAGGCCTGCGTATTTTCCTCCCCGCAACTCAAAAACAAGTATTCTTGGACCGGCTTCAATCTGCCGGCGTCATTGCGGCCACCCACGAAGAAGCGCGCGTCGTGCGTATCGAGCACGGCCTGCCTCGCTATGGCGAAGAAATCAGCGAACGCTATCTCGTCCAGGAAACGCAGGTCACCGACGCTATCCACTTCAATAAGGGCTGCTACCTCGGCCAGGAAATTGTGGAAAGGGTTCGCTCGCGCGGCCAGGTCCATCGCCTGCTCACCCCCATCCATATCGCCTCCACTGACGCGCCCCCGCCCGGAGCCAAATTAGTAGCCGAGAGCAAAGATGTCGGAGAAATCAGTTCCGCCGTTTACTCCCCCGCGTCCGGCGCCGTTGTCGGCCTCGCCTATCTCAGGACCGAAGCCGCGAACTCCAAACCCACCATGTCGGTCTCCGGCAGCGAGCCCGAAGTCGAAGCCCGCGTAGCCTAGGTAACCTGCAAACCAGGGGACTGGCGAGCATTCCGCGCGGTTTGCGGAATCCGACGCCTGTCCCCTGCTTTGCCCCGCCCACAAAGGTGCTAAAGGCATGATGAAGCGAAGCACCCGGTAGAACCGCGACCGTAAGGAAGCGGCCGTCACACTTCAATCGTCCCCCAGCAACCGTCCCAGCGGTTCGAGCGACTCCACGTTATCGCAAACCGCTTTGATCGCCGCCGTAATCGGAATCGCCAACACCAGCCCCACTGCGCCCCAAAGCATCCCCCAGAACATCATCGCCACCGTCACCACAAGAGGGTTTAGCCGCACGCGTCGTCCGATCACTTTCGCGTAAAGAAAGTTCATCGAAAGAATATGCAAAGCCGTGGTAATCAGAATAACCGTGACCACAATTTTGAACTTGTTCGGTACCGCCACCGCCGCCAGCACCGGCGGAATCAGACTAAGCGGCAGGCCGACGTAGGGTACCAGGCTGAAAAATCCGCTCAGGATTCCGACCAGCGGCCAGTAAGGCAATCCCAAAAAGAAAAAGGTAAGAGCGCTCACCGAACTGAGAAACACCCATAGCAGAAAATTACCCAGCACAAACGCGCGCGTCGATTCGCCGATGTGCGTCCAGCTCTTGCCCACGATATAGCGGTTCTCGCCAGGAAAAAGCAGCAGAAAACGCCGATTGATATGGTCGCGCCAACTCAGCATGAAGTAAACCAGAAACGGCACGAATGAGGCCATCACCAGCACGTGTACATAGCCCGAGACGTAGCCGTACGCCGTGCTGATAAACGGCCGCGGTTCGTTATGGATGCGTACTTCCTGGATCGGCGGCGGCTGCGCGGGCGTGTGTTGACTCGAACCGGCTTTCCGGCGCCGCGCCTTTTGCGCTTCTTGCGGTTTTTGCTGGATCTCTTGTTCTTGCTGCAGCAGATTCTTCGGCAGCATCACGTCGAGTGTTTTCTTCTCCGCGTCATCCACCTTGGTATTAACCGAATCCACCACTTCCCCCACCCGCGAGCTATAAGTCGGCAGATCCTGTTTGATAATTGCTATCTGGCTCCACGCCATCGCCCCCAGCAGATACACCGCCACTAAAGCGATACCGATCACCACCGCCGTGCCCGCCGCGCGTGGTACTCGCAGCTTCATCACCAGCAGCACGGCCGGGTCGAGAATAAATGCGAAAACCGCCGAAACAATTAAGGTGACAAAGAAATCGCGCCCGAAGTAAAGCAGCGCCACCAGGGCGGCCATCGCGATCAGCGAGCGCCCAATATCGAATGAGCTTTTAGGGAGGGAAGGGCTGCTCAGCAGTGCCAAAGCGAATTACGGCCTCGGTATCCGTACTCTAACATGCCACCAGCAATTTATAATCCAAACGTGGCAGCTTCACCAGAAACACACTCCGGCGGTCGTATTCTCGCCTTGGACGTCGGCAAGAAACGCATTGGCCTCGCCATCAGCGACGAATTGCGCCTGACCGCCCAAGGCATCGAGACACTCGAACGCACCAGAATCCGTCAGGACTTGCAGCGCCTCCAGGAAACCATAGACCACTGGGCCGTGTCCTTGATTCTGGTCGGCAAGCCGCTGCATATGAGCGGATCGGAAAGTCGTCAAAGCCAATACACGGAAGAGTTCGCCACGCGTCTGGGCGAGTACACCGGCCGCCCGCTGGTGCACTGGGACGAGCGTCTTACCTCCGTCGAAGCCGAACGCATGCTGAAACAAGCCGGTGCGTCTCTCGACCAGCGAAAAAAAAGCATTGATCGCCTGGCCGCCGTACTGCTGCTCGAAAGTTATCTCGGCTACCTGCGGCTCGCAACCGAGGCAACCGCCGGAGGTGCGCTTGGCTGAGCGGCGCAGTCGTTTCCGCGGCTGCCTCTTCACCGGCTTGGTCCTGGTGTTGGTCTGCGCGCTCCTCGGAGCAGGCTTGGCCGCCTACTGGTATCTCGCTCCTTACCGCAATTTCGGCGCGCAAACCTTCGTAGATATTGAGCGCGGCGCATCCTCCAGCGCGATCGCCACCAAGCTCCAGAGCAAAGGCGTTGTCCGCTCCCGCTGGGCCTTTCTGGCCGTTCGGCTCTTGCATCCCCGCGCCGCTCTTCAGGCCGGCGAATACCGCTTCGGCGCTGCCCAAACGCCTTGGCAGGTCTTTGAAAAATTGCACCGCGGCGAAATCTTCTATGAAGAAATTACCATTCCGGAGGGCAGCAACATGTTCGACATTGCCGCCTTGCTCGGCGCTTCCGACACCGTTGCCCCGGCTGCTTTTCTTGCGGCAGCCGCCAATCCCCAGAGCATTCGCGACCTCGATGGCAAAGCGCCCAATCTCGAAGGCTACCTTTTCCCCTCCACCTATCGACTCACCCACAAAACCACCGCCCGCCAGCTTTGCCGCGCCATGACCGACGAATTTCGAAAGGAATGGAAGTCGCTCGGCGGCGATAAGCAGGCCGACAAAATCCATCGCATTGTCATCCTCGCATCCATGGTCGAAAAGGAGTCCGCCGTACGCGCCGAACGTCCTGAAATTGCGTCTGTCTTCCTGAATCGTCTGCGCCTCTCCATGCCGCTTCAATGTGATCCCACCACCGTCTACGCGGCCCTGCTCGAAAATCGTTACCGGGGCGTAATTCACAAGTCTGATCTGGCAAATCTAAGCCCCTACAACACGTATGCTCACGTCGGGCTGCCGCCCGGACCGATTTCCAATCCCGGCGCGCTCTCGCTCAAAGCCGCCCTCTATCCGGCCGACACCGATTTTCTTTACTTCGTTGCCAAGCCAAACGGCGCCGGCAGTCACGCGTTTTCGTCGTCGCTCGCCCAGCACGAAAAGGCGGTTCTCGAATATCGAAAGGGCGCTCATTAAATGCGTCTAGAGGCCTGTTGCACGGAAAACGCTACTGTTTACAAGTCCCCTGCTTTGCCCCAAATCGCGGATGAGAGGATTGTAGGGAGGTAACGCTTGAAATGCGGGTGAAGTTGAACTTGAATTCTGTGCTAGGCGTCCTTGCCATTTTGGCGGTAACGGTCTCGATATCGTCACCGCTTGCCCGGTCGCAAGGGCGCATTAATGACAAAGATCTGGAGACCCTGATGCACAATCTGAAAGATGACGCTAAGTCGTTTCGGCCTGTCTTCAACTCCGCTCTGAAGAAGAGCACGATTCGAAAGACCAGCCGGCAGAAGGACGCGGATAATTTGGCCGTCCGCTTCGAGAAGGAAACGGAAGCCATGCTGAATCGCTTCAAGAACAGCAGGAAGGCCGATAACGAGCTTTCGGTCGTTCGGAGCACAGCCGATGAACTCGATTCCTACGTCCGGAGCTTGAGCCTCGGCCCACAGACATCGTCCCGTTGGGAAAAAATCGAGACCGAACTCCAGCAAATCTCATCCGCCTTCGGGCTGCCCGGTCCGAGCGCCGAGAATCCTCGCGGGGTCTCTCCTTATGCCGGAAATTCCATGACCTGCAATCAGTCCGTCGGACCGGAACGAGCCAAGCGCTTAGTCGCCGATTGTCTGGCCGTTTCACCCGCCACCCACCCGCCCTGTAATGCCCAAAACTCCTGCTCGCTGATCACCGATGAAATCAAACGTGGCTGCTCCTTGCTCGAGCCGCGCAATGCCCCGGCATTCTGCGGCGAATATCGATAATCAGTCAAAGCAGGCGCAACGGCCCTCTCCTTCGCTTCGGGAGCCTTCGGCTCGCTCTGTCCATTTCGAGCCGCTTCGCGAGCTTCGTGTACGGCTACTTGCCGTTCCAGCTTGCAGACCTTCTCTTCTGTTCGCATGATGTCCTTCCGCAAACCCTGTAACGCGCTCCACGAACGATAAAACGCCCGTTCCGCCGTGGTTTTATACCGCTGCACCAGCTCCAGCGAGTGTCTCGGCTCGGCCGGCCACTCCAGCGGATCGACCCCAAATCGCTCCACCATCGAAGCCTCGCCCTCGAGCAGCCATCTCTGCGCCCGCTGGTGCATCCAGTCATTGAAAATCAGCGTCTCGACCAGCTTTTCTTCCTGGTAATCGGCCGGCTCAAACTGCTTGCTCCAGCCCTCGACCACCGCATCGTACTGGTCCTGCGTCTCGTCGCCCAACAAACGCACCTTCTTCGCCCGCAACCCATGCGTCGTCGAATTCCAGCTCGACTTCTCCCGGCCCTCCGGGGTGTTCGGGCCGCCGCGCTTGTTCTCATCCGCCATGCTTTTCGCCCCAGTATGCCCGCGGCCCTGTTTGCAACAAGCACCTCAATCCGCCCTATCTCACTGCAAACAAACCCAGAAAATAAATCCGCAAAATCTGCTATCGGCGTTTATCCGCGTTCATCCGCGGCGCCATTTCCTGCTTCCCCAACCCACCACACCCCACTCCCCAGTTCGTTCGGCAAAACAGTTCGTTCGGTAAAATCATCGCTTTCCATGTGCTGCTTTCCCGGCCACCGAGTCCAACTGCCGGAGGTTTTATGGCTGAAAACAAGAAATGCGCTCATCCTTCGTGCAACTGCCACGCAAAAGAGGGAAGCGACTATTGCAGCTCCTATTGCGAAGGTGCCGGCAAGGCGCCCGACATCCACCGCACCTGCGGCCACCCCGATTGCGCCGTCACCGCCAGAGTCTAAACGGCGCGCGCCGCCAGGGAGCGGGCTAAAACGCCTGCTCCCTGTGCTACCTGCCGCTCGCTACACTTTCCCGATACGAACTCCAGGCCTTTCGCGCTGCCGCCGCGAAACTCGCCAGTTGCGAGTAATCGTCCCGCCAGGTTACGTACATCAACCCTTCCACGCCCCGAATTCCTCGCGCCGTCTCCAGATCCTGCCGTGCGCTCTCTCCGCTCCCGCTGTCGTAATAGCTCGCTATGATCTGCTTATGCCCTGTCGGCTGCCGCGCGTCCATTCCTGAAAACCATTCGAGCGATTCCTGCAATCGCCCGTGGTTCCAGTTCAAAACCCCCACCTCGCTCGGCAGTCCCTTCCACGATCCCGCCAAGCTGCCTTCTACGTAAAAATAATTTCCGTGCGCATTGTGATACGGATCGAACATGTCGTTCCACGTGAATAACTCCGAGCCCGGCAGCAAAGCCTCGTACAGCGGCACCGTCTTCCCGACGTTCCACGCCAGCAGTTCCCCTGCCGTCATGTGCATCGCCCGGCAGCTCCCGCACGAATTCATCTGCCGCATCTCGTCGTAGCCCAGCAGCACCGGGTCGCCCGCTGGCATTAGCGACTTCAGCACCTGTCCGTTTTCCTCCATCCACCGGAAAACCGCCGGGTCCGTCAGGCACATGCTGACTTGTTGATCGCCTGGAATCGGAAACACCGCATAGAAATCCATCGCCACCGTCTGGCCCGGACGCAAACGCGTCCCGGCCGGCAAAGTCACCCGCACCGGCTTGTGATAAACATCCCGAAACACCGCCTTCGGCGGAGAGAGCGCCGGGTCGAAAACGGAATCGAAGTCCTGGCCTTCCCGATACACCGTCCTCGCATCCTCCGGATCGTAGATCCTGAGCGGTGTTCCCCCTCGCCTCACCACGTAAACCGGAGCCGTTTCCTCCAGCCCGATATCGTCGAACCACAGCGTCCCCGAACTTTGCCCCCACACCCCGAAATACAGATACGCCCAATTCGTGTCCTGGCTGTCGAACAGGAAATCCAGCCGCTTCCAGTCGTGCGTACCGTCAGCCGCTATTGCCGCATAAAAGCGCCCCCGCTTGCGATGCAGCCAATCCATCACCTCGACTACCGCCGGCCCGTGAAACTGCGAGGACTTGAACCACAAACTCAGGTGATACTGCCGCCACGGAGTCAGGCTCACGCGCTGCCGGAATCTGGCATTCCCTTGTGCATCCACGATCACCGCCGCGTACTTCCCGTTATGCGCGACTTCGTTGATCCCGATTCCCGCGTCGCCTGTGTCGAACCAGCCCGTCCGCCCCTCTTCAAAGCTCGCGTTTCGCAACGGCGCCATGCTGTTTACCACGTTTAAGGCATTGCCAGTGCCGTCCACTGTGAACCGAGTCCCGATCACCCGTTGCGCTTCCGCCATGTTGCCGTGGGCCGCCAAAGCGCCATTCGACCAGCCGAAAGGCGCGCCCGTTCCCATCACGCGCATCCCTTTGCCGTGCGCGTATTGCATCACCTCCCGCATGCGCGCAAGATTGGCCTTCGGCCAGAAGCTATCCGAGAGATACCCGAAGCTGTTGTCCCAGAACGCGACGCCCGTATAACCGTCTTTCGCCGCGCGATCGATCAGTGTTTTGCTGGACGCAACCGCCGCGTCCGATGTGAGGTAGGAATGGTGCCAATACCAAAGCTGTAAAGGTTGAACCGGTTGCGAGTAAGAGACCAGCGCTACTGAAGAAACTAAAACAGCCAGAGTGAGAAATCGCAGTGATTTGTTATTTCCGATCCGCGTTTATCCGCGTTTATCTGCGGCCATCTCCTTCACTCTAGCTCCTAGCTCGCAGTACCCCAAGGTTTCGCTTCAACAATCCCTTTGTAGCCGCTCTTCAATCGTTCTTCGATGACCGCCCAGACCTTCGGATCGCAGCCGTCCCAATGCATCACCGCCACATTGCCCAGATACGGCAGATCCGCCACGCCCATCTTGCTCGAAAAGAATCCGCCTACCGTCAAACTGCGAAACTCGCTGAAGAAATAAGCCCACGGATGATCGTCCTTCGTGGCTCGTTTTGGGTAGGCAATCCGGTCGAGCAGTTGCTTCTGCTGATCGGCCGACGCCTTGGCGAAATCCTGCTCATACTTCGCGTTCGATTCCCGGTCGAGCCACATCAGGCCGCCGAAGATCTGCGCTTTCAAATCCTCGTTTCCGTCCTGCACCGTTCGGAACGCAATCCAGTCATCCAGAAACTCCGGTACGCCGGCCTGTGTCGCGCTGCCGCTCCGCTCATCGGCCGGAATAATCAAGTCGCACAGTACCTGCACGGTTTCCCATTGGTGGTCGTCAAAGCTCTGGCGTTTGTAGGGCTCGCCGTCGGCCGCCGCGGCCGCCGGAGCCATATGCACGTGATCCGCTATTGTCTCAGCTTCCGCCGTCCCCACGGCGAGCGCCGCTGCGGCCGGGACCGCGCCCAATATATGAAACAACCCGCGCCGGCTGACATCGTTCTCTGACATCGTCTCTTCTCCGCTCGCCTATACCTTCACGTTGCGCTTCAATACCTGATCGGCAATGTACTCCGACGTTCGCCAGCCAAGCGCGCTGATCGTCAGCGTCGGGTTCTTATCCGCATTGCTCACGAATGGCGCGGCGTCCGTCACGAATAGGTTCTTCACATCCCAAGCCTGGCAGTATTTGTTCAATACCGAAGTCTTCGGATCGTCTCCCATCTTGGTTGCGCCCACCTCGTGGATGATTTCGCCGCCCCGCGAAATACCCCAGTCTTTTTCCTTGCCATGCTTCACGGTTACCATCCCGCCCATCGTCTCGATAATCTCCTGGAACGTCTCCTGCATGTGCTTCGCTTGCAGAATCTCATCCTCGCTCCACTTGAAATGAAAGCGCAATACCGGAATGCCCCACTCGTCCACCACGTTCGGGTCGATCTCGCAGTAGCTGTTGTCGTTCGGAATCATCTCGCCGCGGCCCGAGAATCCCACCTCGCAGCCATACAGCTTCCGCAGGTTGCTCTTCAAGTCCTTGCCGTAGCCGCCGCCCAGAAATTTGTTCACATAGCCGCCCAGCGCTCCCGCGCCCGGCTGTCCGCGTCCGCCGCCGATCTCGATATGATAGCCACGCGCAAACGGCATCTTATCCGCTTTCTGTTGCTTGTAGAGCCACCACGGCATGTAAAGATGCATGCCGCCCACTCCGTCTTCGTTTTGCGGCGGCAGATCTTGCAAGATCGGCAGAAATCCGTCTACCGCCGACCCTACCGTGTCCATGATGTACTTCCCCACCAGCCCGTTCGAATTCGCAATCCCGTTCGGAAATTGGCTGCTCTTCGAATTCAGCATGATGCGCGCCGTCTCGCAGCAACTCGCCGCCAGCACGACAATCTTGGCCCGCACTTCTACTTCGTCGCGCGTCTTCTTGTCCACGTACGACACGCCCGACGCCATCCCGTCGTTCCCAACCATCACCGCCCGCACCATCGCGTTCGTTCTCACTTCGAACGTGTTGGGGAATTTCTTCTGCGTCGGAATGATGTGTACGCCCGGCGAATTGAAGTTCGCATTCACTCCGCAGGAACGCCCGCACTGCGCGCAGTAGTGGCAGGCTGGTCTGCCATGGATTGATTTCGTCAGGATAGCCAGCCGCGAAGGGATGCAGGGAATGTTGAGCTTGTCACAGCTCATCTTGATCAACCGCTCATAGCCGCGTGGCGCAGGTGGCGGCAGAAACTTGCCATCCGGCGTGTTCTCCAGGTTCTCGTTTGAGCCGAAAACCCCGATCAACTCCTCGGCTTTGTCGTAATAAGGCGCAAGATCCTCATATGTGATCGGCCAGTCGAATCCTTTTCCATCCCGGCTGTAAGGCTTGAAATCGTACGGCCCCATGCGCAGCGAAATGCGCCCGTAGTGATTGGTTCGCCCGCCCAGCATGCGCGCCCGCCACCACATCCAGTCCGATCCCGGCGCATTCGTGTACGGTTCGCCCGGCACTTCCCAGCCGCCTAGTAGCGTCGCATCGAAAGCTCCCCACGGCTTCGTCTTGGTTCCCGCGCCCCGGTGAGGAACCTGGTACGGCCATTCGAACATCTTCGAGTCTTTCGTGCAGTCGAACCATGCGCCTGCTTCCAGCATGCAGATGTTGGCGCCGGCATTTGCCAGTACATGGGCCGCTACTCCGCCGCCGGCGCCGGAGCCGACAATCACTACGTCGTATGTCTTGGGGCTCGCCTTAACTTGGGGCATATCTACTTCAGTTTTGCACGACTATTCGGGCACATATTGCGCCAGATATCGCTTCGCCATAATAAAGCCCATTTGAAACTGCTCGCTGAAATCGGCGCCGTGATTCGTTCCCGCGCCATAGAGCGGATCTTCCTGCTCGATGCTCATCGCTCCCTTGTATCCGGCGCCCTGCAGAACCGTGAAGAAATCGCGCCACACAATCTGCCCCATACCCGGAATCCGATAGCGCCACCAATGCGCTCCGTTGACCGGCGTAATGCCCCCCGCCCGCAGAATGGGCCACATGATCTCCGTATCTTTTAAATGCACGTCGTAGATCTTGTCGACAAAATCCCGCGCCGTCTGGATCGGGTCCATGAACTGCCGCACCAGGTGCGACGGATCATACTGCAATCCCACGTAAGGCGAATCGTTGAAGGCTTTGAAAAGCGCCGCGAATCCCACCGGGCTCGTTGCCAGATTTGGGCTGTTCGGATACGGCTCCCAAAGAATGCGCACTTTGTTTCGCTGGCAAGCCGGAAAATACTTTTCCGTATAAACGCGCACGACCTCGTCGACTTGTTCTTGAAACGGTTTCGAAGCGTCTTTCCCGGAATTCGTGCCGATATACGGCACGCCCAATTTCCCCGCCATGTCGATCGCCTTGGCAAAATACTCGGTCGTCTGCGCGCGCTTGGCGGGGTCCGGATTAATGTGATCTCCGTCTATCTGCAGCGCCGATACGTGCATCCCGAATTTGTTGAGCGTTCCCTTGACTTCCTCGATCTTTGCGTCCGTAATCGTCATCGCATCGAGGGTCGAATGGTGTCCGCCGCCTAGAATCATGTTCGTGAAGCCATGTGTCTTCGCAAACTCCACGTTCGCGGGTGTGTAAGGACCGAGCGTGCCGAGCAACGGTTTCCATTCCTGTCCTTTCACGTCTTCCGGATTATCTGTTGAGTTAGGTTGCTCTGCTTGGCTTGTTTGCGATCTTAACGTTGCGGCCGCGGCTAGCGAGCCCACAAGAGTTCGTCGAGTCATTCTGCGAACAAGTCTATATCTAGTGCCCTGTCGCACGGAAACGTTACTGTCCACCAGTAACCCGCAAACCAGGGGACTGGCGAGCATTCCGCGCCGTTTGCGGAATCCGATGCCTGTCCCCTGCTTTGCCCCGCCCGCCCGCAAAGGTGCGAACGGTCTCTTTGCGACATTCCACTAGTGCCCGAATCCCAACTGCCGGAACGCGCTTTTGCATACTGCTTTCGCCTCCGGCACTCCGAGTAAAATCGTGCCGCCGAAATAGACCACGCCATACAGGCCGATCACCACCGCCGCTAGCGGCAGCGGATGCCTCACACCGAGCGTCATCTTCAAGGCGTAGCCCAGCAGCGCCGCCGTCAGGGCGCAAACCCACAGCTTGGTAGTGAAAGAGAAGGGAAGGGGCGTGGCGCCGATCTTCTTCGCCAGTCCGCCGCGCAAAAGCGAAAACTCTACCCAGCCCGCGATGCCGGCCGATAAGGTCAGCCCCGCCACTCCCCACTTCGGATCGATGCCCAGCCAGCGCGGCGCCGGAAATGCGCAAATCAAACCGAGCACCGTCGTCAGGCTTACCCGCACCAGGGCAAAACGTAGCGGTGTCCGCGTATCGTGCAGCGCGTAGAACACGGAAGAGTAAAGTCTGCCGAGCGAGGTCGCGAGCAATCCAACCGACGAACCGGCCAGCACCGACCAAACATAAACCGCATCCGAATAGTGAAACCGGCCGCCCTGGTAGAGCGCCGCCACGATCACATCGCCAATGATCAGGAAAGCCGCCGAGCACGGCACAATAAAAAAAGCGATCCGGCGCAGACCCGCGTTCAAACGCTTCCGCAATTGCGCGGCTACTTCTGCCCGCTCCCCGACCGCGCTCGAAAACTCCGGCAGTTCAGCCGCCGAGATAGACATGCTGAACAGACTCACCGGAAGGATCGCTAAAAATTGGCCGTAGCTCAATGCCGAGACCGCGACCGCGCCCAGAAAGCTGGCGATCATCTGGTCGATGTAACCGCTGATCTGAACGACTCCCCGGCTCAGGAAAACTGGCCCGAAGTTATCCATAACCAGGCGTACCTGCTTCGATTTAAAATCGAATACGGGCCTGAACCTAGGCAGAAAATGCAGCACGCTCGGCAACTGCACCAGAAAGACCAGCACGCTTCCCAATACGCAACCCCAGGCCAGGTAAACGACCGCCTGCTGCTGTGGCAGATAGCGCGCGAATAGCAGCAACACCGCGATCATCGCTCCGTTCATCGCCATTGGCGCGGAGTACGACAGCAGAAACTTGCGGTGGCTATTCAGCACGCCCAGGCACCACGCCCCCATCACCAGCATTCCCGCGGCCGGGAAGAGAATCCGCACCAGCCGGATGGTCATTTCGCGCTCTGCCCCGTGAAAACCAGGCGCGATCAGATCGATCAGCCAGGGCGCCACAGATACACCGATCAGAACCGCCGCCGCCGAAATGCAGCCCAGAATGCTGAAAACCGCTGCCGCCAGGCGCTCCGCTTCGGCGTCCGACCCGAGCGCCCTCAGTTTCGCGTAAACAGTAACGAAGGCCGCCGACAAAACGCCTTCGCCGAATAAGTTCTGCAGCAGGTTCGGAATTTTGAAGCTGGCGCGAAACACTCCGATCACTGCCGAGTTTCCGAAATAGTGCCCGATGACTCTCTCTTTAATAAGACCTGTCAGGCGGCTGAGCAGAATGCCCAGCGCTACGCGTGACGATGAGCCGACCCGGCTGCGGCCCGTCGGCTCGGAGCGACCGCTGTCGGCTGACGGAACTGGCGCGCGCTCGGCGCTGGGCACAGTGGAACGGGGTATGCGAATCCTGACTTGCAAAGCGAGGGTACCGCTTGAGGTTAACAATTCTTCGTATTATTCGAGAGCTTCCCGAGCATCAAACGTCTGAGTAGATGAGTACCCATCGGTTTATGCGGAGCGCGCGCCGTCTGTTCGGCACGTTTTTGATAAGTACGTTGTATCTCGGATTGGCCTCGGCGCAAGTCGAGTCGCCGGGCAATGAAAAGGGTGTCAAGGCACCGGAAACCCTGAACCCTCAAAGAATGGACGTTCTGAAGGAGCTAAGCTCCTCCTTTGAAGAAGTCTCGCAGCGCTCCGGCCGCTCCGTCGTCCAGATTTTCGTTCGAAGCTACGTTCCGTCCGATGAATCGGGTAACAACGGACAATTACTGACCGCTCAGGATAGCAGCGGTTCCGGCATTATCATGAGCCCCGATGGTTACATCCTTACGAACGCGCATGTGGTCAAAGGCGCGCATAGCGTCAAAGTGCAGCTCAACCTTCGAACCGAAGCGGAAGTACGTCAGCATGGCGACCGCTCGGTAAATCGACCGCTGGTCGGCACGCTCGTCGGTCTCGACCACGATAGCGATCTGGCGGTCATCAAGATCGACCAAAAGAATCTACCTTATCTCAGCTTCGGAGACTCCGACGAATTGAAACAGGGACAAATTGTGCTGGCGCTAGGCAACCCGTTGGGCCTGGATAACTCGGTCAGCATGGGTGTCGTTAGCGCCGTCTCTCGTCAGGTCAAGCCGGAAAACCCAATGGTCTATATCCAAACGGATGCGCCGATCAATCCTGGCAATAGCGGCGGTCCGCTGGTCGATTCGGATGGGCGGGTAGTCGGCGTCAATACCTTCATCCTCACTCAATCGGGCGGCAGCGAAGGCATCGGTTTCGCCATTCCAGGCAATGTGGCGCGCGACGTCTATGCACAGCTCAAGACAAAAGGTCACGTCCATCGCGCACAGCTCGGAATAGTCGGGCAAACCGTCACGCCCGACATGGCCGAAGGCTTGAAATTGGAAACCGATCACGGCGTGATCATCTCGGACGTCGAACCGGACGGTGCCGCCGCGCGCGCCGGCCTGCAGATCGATGACATCGTCACTGGAATGAATGGGCGCGAAATTTCCAACCTTCATCAATTGGAAGCGCGGGTTTTTCGCGCCACCCCGGGTAGCAAAGTTTCGGTGGCAATTGAGCGTGGCGAGCAGCACATGGACGTGCCCGTTATTACCGAAGAGCAATCCGGCGGCGAACTCGACGCGCTAGCCGATAGCGTCGATCCTATCAATAATGTAGTTCCGCAACTCGGTATCGTCGGGCTCGATATTAACAAGGCCGTGCGCGATTTGATGCCTGATCTCAGGCGCCCGGCCGGCGTGGTGGTCGCGGCGCGCCGGTCTTCCTCCTCCTACTCGGGCGCTGCCGCGCTTCAAACCGGCGATGTCATTTACTCGGTAAACCGCGTCGTTGTGAATGGCGTCGCGCAGCTCAGGCAATACCTCGGCACGCTAAAGAGCGGCCAGCCCATGATTCTACTAGTCGAGCGCGAAGGACATCTCCTCTACATTCCACTGGAACTGGATTGAAACAGAGCGAATCTTGCGGCGGCACCCCGACAACGCTACCGTGAAGAGGAGATGAGTCAAAGTCCGATCAGCAGTTTCATCAAACATCACTATCGCCACTTCAACGCCGCTACGCTCGTCGACGCGGCGGAGGCCTACAATCGCCACCTCGAAAAGGGCGGCAAGATGTTTGTTACATTAGCCGGCGCAATGAGTACCGCCGAACTAGGCGTTTCGCTGGCCGAGATGATCCGGCAGGACAAAGTGCACGGCATCTGCTGCACCGGCGCGAATCTGGAAGAAGATGTGTTCAATCTGGTGGCGCACAATTTCTACGAGCGCGTTCCCGAGTGGCGCGATCTGAGGCCGCAGGACGAGCAAGCGCTACTCGATCGCCACATGAACCGCGTGACCGATACCTGCATCCCGGAGGAAGAAGCGATGCGGCGCATTGAAGGCGTGATCCTTGAAGAATGGATGGCCTCCGATAAGAAAGGCGAGCGCTATTTCCCGCATGAGTTTTTCTTTCGCATTCTGCGTCCCGCGAAGCTCCGCGAAAGCTTTCAAATCGATAGCAAGGACAGCTGGCTCTACGCCGCCATGGAAAAAAATCTGCCCATCTTTGTGCCGGGCTGGGAGGATTCAACCCTCGGTAATATGTACGCCGGTCATTGTATTTCAAAGGACGTACAGAACGTTCACACGGTTCGTACCGGAATCGAATACATGATCGCGCTGGCCGATTGGTACACCACAACATCCAAACGCTCCTCGATCGGATTCTTTCAAGTGGGCGGCGGTATCGCAGGCGACTTTCCTATCTGCGTCGTGCCCATGTTGCGCCAGGATCTGGAGCGCGAAGATATGCCGCTCTGGGGATACTTCTGCCAGATCAGCGATTCGACGACCAGCTACGGGTCCTACTCGGGGGCAATACCCAATGAAAAGATCACCTGGGAAAAACTGAGCATCGATACGCCGAAGTTTGTGATCGAATCGGATGCGTCGATCGTTGCGCCGCTGATTTTCGGCTATGTCCTCGGCTGGTAGAAGGCCGCTGCCGTGAATCGTCGCGATTTTCTCGCCGCCGGTAGCGCCGGCGTCACTCTTTGGGCCGGGGCGTCGCAGAACAACTCCTCTCCCGAGCGCATCGAAAGTTCAACTGCTCCCGATTCTCCGGCCATTGTCCTGAATCATCTCGGTTTCCGCCCCGCCAGCAAAAAGCTGCTGCTATGGCGCGGCGAGAGGACGGGTGAGAAAGCTGAATTCACGATGCGCGAAGTCGGCTCGGTGCTCGAGCCATTTAGCATTACCCGACCGATGGCCGTCATCTCTTCGGGCGATGTGAAAGGCTACCAAGGCGATTTCAGCGATGTGACGCGTATCGGCATGTACCAGGTTACGGTGAACGGAGAACGGTCGGTGCCGTTCTTCATCCGCCCCGATGTTTGGCGGCGGACGTTGCCGAAAGCAGTGGGATACCACAAGTATCAGCGCTGCGGCGTAGCAGTGCCGAATGTGCACGCCGTTTGTCATCTGGACGATGCTCTTCGCCGGGACAACGGCCAACATGTGGACACGACCGGCGGTTGGCACGATGCGGGCGATCTTCGCAAGTGGACGGATGCCACCATGCTGAACGGAATCGGTCTGTTATGGCTGCTGCGTAATCTGGGCAGTAATTGGGACGCGGCGGGAAGCGGCGCCGGACCGATTCACGAAGAAGTGCGCTGGGGGAATCGCTACTTCCTGAAAATGCAGGACACGGATGGATTGGTGTTCGCGGATGTAGCCGGCGGCATCAAGGGAGATAACAGCGACAATCATTGGACAGATAACAAGATCGGAACGGCGGACGACCGCCACTTGAATGTTTCGAAACCGGCGGACGTGCAATGGATGTTCATTGTTCTCGAAGCCATGCTCGCTCAAGAATTTCAGGGCGTCGATTCCGTTTATGCGAAGACTTGCCTGGCGGCTGCGCAACGCTGCTGGCAGGCGGCGCGGGAAGGTCAGGCGTCGGCTCTGACCCTGGCGTGGCGGACTTTAGCGGCTCTCGAACTGTGGCGAACCACTCAACGAGATCAGTTCAGCGAAGCCGCTCGGCAGAGTGGCGCGGCTCTGCTTGTTTTGCAAAACCAAAGCTACTCCGGAGACCAAAAAACGATACGTGGTTATTGGCGGACATCGGACAAAGACCAGACACCGTTTTGCCAGGCCGTCTATTCGGCTCTTCCCGGCATAGCGCTCGCGCAGTTGCTTGCGCAATGGCCGGATTCGCCGGATGCGTCCCACTGGCGGGCTGGCCTGCGCATCCATATAGACGATTGTGTGCTGCCATTGAGCGATCGCTCGGCTTATGGCATCGTCCCCTATGGAATTTTCGAAAAAAGTCCCACGCCCGAAAAATATCGACCGCTCGCGGGTGAGTTAACTTACCGTTACTTTATGCCGACGCGCAAAGAATATTGGTGGCTCGGAATCAACTCTCACCTTGAATGCTATGCGGTGTTTCTGGCGCTAGCCGGCGAAGTGCTGCACCGGCAGGATTGCCGCGCTGCGGCCTATCGGCAATTGGAATGGGTGATGGGCGGGAATCCATTCTGTTCTTGTTTGATGACCGCCGAGGGGATCCGCAATCCGTACCCGCATTCCCGCTACGTCGGTCTCATTCCGGGCGGAATCATGAACGGCATAGCCGGTAACGCCGAAGATGAGCCGATCCTCGATCTCAGCAACCAAATGGACTGGCGAACCGCGGAATACTGGAGCCCGCAAAACGCCTATTACGAATGGGCCGTTTCAACGCTCGATAGATGGTAGGTGCTTTGGTAAATTAGAGAGACGGTGAGGTGCGAGAGCGGTTGAATCGGGCGGTCTCGAAAACCGTTGAACCTTCACGGGTTCCGTGGGTTCGAATCCCACCCTCACCGCCATGCCAGATCTTGCGACGGCTTCGCCGCCCGTGTTTGACGCAGGGTCATTGTCAGCGCTGCCCTCGAAATTTTCTCTACAATCGGATTCACCAGCCAACTGAGCGAGTGTGGGACCGGCCGGCTGAGAACGGCTGCTTCGAGTTCAACGTAAACACCGTTGTCAGATTCTTCATATTTCGTAGATGAATAGAGGCGCCAGACAAAACCGTTGCCGCAGTCAGGCGGATCTTCCTTCTGATCCGTTCCGCCGAAGTTGGTAATCTCCTGAATGCGCTCGCTGCGAGTCACGCTGTACCAATGTCTTGGATCGACCTCATGGTACTCGGACCGATATTTGCCTTCAAGGCCGGTCTTTATGCTCAACACATCCTGGCGCATCACGAGCGAATATTCATCTAAATCTGGTTGGCGCTCGAGTAGCTTCCCTTCCACCACGGAGGGATGGTAAATGTCTCGGTACCCGTTATAATTACGGGCTTCAGCCAGAATTGCATCGATTGATGTATTTGGAATAAAAACGGTCCCGATCCAATCATGTATTTGAGCGAAAGGAACGGTGATGGCCCCTTTCTTGGCGGCCGGCCGAACGATAATTTCACCGGCCCGCAAGCGCTCCGCATCCTGCGGCGATATCTGGAGCCGCAACAAGGCTTCCATATTGTTGTCGCATTGCCTGAGTTCAGCCTCTCTCGACGCTACGAAAGAATCCCAGGCCTTCACCGAATCGGGTTTTAGTTCTGCCGCGCGAGAACTTAGCGTTGTTAATGACGTTCCCACCAGGAACATGAAAAGGAAAAATCGCAGGCGCACAACAAGCTACCTCTCTGAAGAATGAAATTCGCAACGGTTTGGATGGAACTCGCCAGACTGAAAGTAGACCGGTGGGTGAGAAATAACGGAGCGGGTCGGCTGCTGCCCGAATAACAGAACGGACAGAATCAGATTGGCGAGGTACGTACGCCAGAGCAGCGACATGGAAATCCACGCCAGCCGCAGGCTAGGTTGAAGGAGGATGAATGGGTTCCGCATACTGGATTGGAGACTGCCTTTAATCCTCTGATTCGAAACTACTCGTTTCGTTTCAAAAAGGTCGGTATAATTGAAGAAGAAATTTCGCCCGCAACGTCGAACTTTTTAGATAGGCTATGTACTTACTTACCGTTGGGTGAAAGCTGAGATGACCAAACTTCCGTGTTGCGACTTGATAGAGACTCTTGGGAAGGCTGTACCTGCTGGCCGGCCGCGGAGCGAAGCTTCCAGGATTTCGCTGCTCGAGACGGCATACGGCCTTATGAAGGAAAACCCGGTGAGCGCAATATCTACACAGCAGATCGCCAACCGAGCGGGAGTAAGCACCGCCACGGTCTACCGCTGGTGGCCGACCAAAGAAGCGCTTCTACTAGACGCCTTTATTCACGTAAAGGAAAAGGAAGTGCCACTGAAAGACACTGGCACGCCGCTGGAACGCATGCGCGAGCACTCGATTTCGGTGGGACGATTTTTTGAAGGCGAAAACGGCCGAGTTGCCGCGAGGCTGCTGACCGCGATTCAGGACGACCGAAAGCTGCGCGAGGGATTTACCGAAAAGCTTTACATGCCGCAGTCTTCGCAGATGATGATGGTAGCCCAGGAAGCTGTGGAAGCAGGAGAACTGCCGCCCGCAACGGACTTGAAGTTGTTCCTGGATAGCATTTTCGGCAGCTGCCTGGCGCGCTTATTGATGCGGCATGAATCGATCAAGCGAGGAGACGCTGCTCACGCATTCGATTTGGCGGTTGCGGGCGCTCGAAGTTACTGGGGACAAGATCGAGCAAAAACCAAGGTTGTAGGGCGCGGCGGCCGTTAGTCGCGTGTCAGTTCTTGGCAATTAGCGCAATGCCGCCTACCATCAACAAAGCTCCTAAGATGCGCCCCAGGTTTATCGGATGCACGGGCACATGAAACATTCCGAAGTGATCGATAGCCAGAGAGGCTAGCAAAGCTGCCGTCACCGTAAACCCGACGAACGGGCCGGCGCCTACTTTATTTACGAGTGTCAGTCCGGCATAGACCTGTACCGCGCCGACCAATCCACCGAGCGGAGCCCACCAGGGCATGGACGCGAGCCCCTGCGCGGTGGGAAGCGGAGCCGGCAATACAGCGAAGACGCAGGCGAAAAACGCCGTGATGAGCGCAAACGACACCGTGCTGGCCAGCCATGGATTGACCAGAGAGGCATTCAGCTGCGCATTCATGGCTGCGCCGCAACTTTGCAAAAGGCCGCCCACGATTATAAAAGGATAGATCCATCCGGGTTTCAAAATTTATTCTCCTGTGGTGATCGAATCGAAGTCGTTTCAAGTTGTACGCCAGTTACTAAGCGAGTGAGGGCGCTGGAGTGAACCCCTGAAGTGGAACACAGGGAAAGGGGACAGTTGACCGTTGGCCGAGTATAGCTCGACAAACGGAGTAAAGGGTAGCAGACTGGTGGGCGGCTGGCGAAACGGAGGCGAGCGCTGCAGGAGTGCAAGTGGCCAAGGAATAGCGAGCCGGAAACGCAGTCCGACGATGGGAGCGGAGGCGGCTTTTCGAAGCGCTTCCGTCCATCGAGAAAAGGCCCAGTGGAGGATTCGATTTCCTCATGCCTGAGAAAACTCCTCTCTGCCCTTCGCGGGATCGCCGAGGGCTTGGCCAGGACGCTGTTCGTAACGCATCGGGCTCAGATAGTGAAGGGCCGAATGCAAGCGTGTTCGATTGTAGTAATCCAGATAAGCAGCTAAGCGTGCAAGCCATTCGTTTAAGGAAGCGGGCTCAGCCTGTTCTTTTTTAAGCGTTTTGAAAAAACTTTCGCAGCGCGCGTTATCGTACGGATTGGCCAGCCGGCTCATGCTGCCAATCAGGCCGTGCTGGCTGAGCAAGCGAACGTAGGCTTGCGAAGCATACTGTATGCCGCGGTCGGAGTGATGCAACAAAGTGGGCGCCGGCTGGCGTTCGGCCAGGGCTTGCTCTAAGGCGCGGCTGACTAACTGGGTCGTCATGCTCTCGGCTAAAGCCCAACCGACCACGCGTCGGGACCAGGCGTCCAACACCACCGCTAAATAAACGAACCCGCTGGGCGTCCGTAAGTAGGTGATATCGGCTAACCAGATCTGGTCCGGCCCAGTCGCTTCCGCCTGCCGCAAGCGGTTGGGAAAGACCGTGAAACGATGACTCGACTGGGTAGTCTTCACCCAGCGTTTCGGGCGCAGCGCTTGCAATCCATCCTGTCGCAGCAAGCCTGCCACTCGCTTGTGATTCACCGGCCAGCCCGCTTGCCGCAGCGCCGCCGTGACGCGACGATACCCGTAGAAGCGATGCGCGAACACGATCTCATGCAGCTTCTCTCGCAGGCTGAGTTCCTCACTCCCCGGTACGCTCCGGCGCCACGGCCGATAGTAGCCGCTACGGCTCACCTGGCCCAACCAACACATCCGCTCCACATGCTGTTCGCCTGGCTGCTCCGCTACGCTTCGGATGGCGGCGTAGAGGGCGCTGCGCCGAGCCTTTTGTTGGCTCGGCGCCGCTGCTCGATCTCGCGCCAGGCAGCTTTGAAAAAATGCAGATCCAGTGCTTGCTGGCCCGCCAACTGCTTCAGCCGCCGGATCTCTTCTTCTAACTCCCGCACCTGGCGCCAGTGTTCGCTGGCTTCCACCGCCGGCAACGCCTCGACTCCGCTCCCTCGCTCCGCCCATTCCGGATCCAGCTTGCTTCGCCATTCGTACAACCATTTCCGCCGCACGCGCAAATCGCGCGCCAACGCCGCTACGTTGCCGCAGGTCTTCATGCGTTCCACCGCCGCCTGCTGAAACTCTAAGCCGCCATCCATGCTTTGCACGGCCAGCAGATAGACCGCGCCGTTGCCCATGGTGTAGAGCAAACCGCGCAGAGCCAGGACGGCGAAGCCGATCAGAAACAAAGGCTTTCTACCGAGCGTATCGGCGAATCGCCCGGTGAGCCAGGCAACGGGAATCATCACGAATTGAGCAGCCACGATACAAGCCGACATGTAGAAGGAGGAGGCGCCGTCTTTACCTTTGGAAAGCAACTCGCCCACCAATGGAAGCATGGCTGCATTGGCGAAGTGAAATAACAAGACCGAAATCGTAAAAATCCACAGGCAGCGGTCGCGAAGCAGGCTGGAGAAGCTAGCGACTTGGGGGGATTGCGGAGCGTGGCGGGCGCCTTCATTTTGCTGGTCCGCGCCTCTAGCCACGTTATTGTCGATGTCCTGGGAGCGGATCAGGAACGCCGAGCAGATAGTTCCCACGGCCACGATCGCCGAGGCGTAGAAGATCCAGGATTGACCGAGCCATGTGCCGACTGCACCGGCCAAAAGGGCAAAGGCCACATTGCCGGAGTGATTGAAGCTCTCATTGCGGCCGACGCGGCCGGACAGTTTAGTTTTCCCGACGATGCCTAGCGAGATGGCGGCAATCGCGGGCGGAAAAACGGCAGCCGTCATGCCGATCAGGATCTGCGTCAGGATTTCCGTCGCTGTATTCGACGACCACACCACACCAAGGCATCCGATAGCCACAAAAAAGGCGCCGATCATGATCAGCCATTTTTTGTGTTGAGACCAATCGACGAGCCATCCGGCGGGACCCTGTGCTACGACGGACGCGATGCTTTGAGCGGACACGACCACGCCAACGCTGGCGGGATTCCAGTGCCGCGTTGCAGTTAGATAGATGGCTAGAAACGGGCCGATCCCGGTGGTGACATCGGCCATGAAGAAATTCAGCAAGTCGAGACCGAGTAAGCTCCGTTTTGCGCGATTCGCCATGCGGTTTTTACTTGCGCCCCGGCTTCTTTTCCGGTTTGTGCTTCTTCTCGATACGAATTCCATTCACCTCTTCCGCTTCTATAACGCGATGCCTGGCGGGAGCGACTTTGATCGTCCCCGATCCTTGGACCTGCAAACCGGGAGCCAGACGGAAGACGGGATGAACGGCGTGCTTTTTCTTCTCTTCGCGGCGCGCTTGTAGTTCAATCAAGCTTCCTTCGGAAGCAAGGCGTCCTACCTTGGAGCTCATCTCATGCGGGAGATTGACTTGCACCCGCTCCTTATCGAGCTGTAGGATAAAGCCCTCGTAAGTACCTTTGGGGCTCAAATTGAATGAACAGATTGTGCCGTTTCCGGTAATGGGCGTTTGCGACATGTATGATCCTTGCAACTCTAAAAGCACGCTCTCAACCAAAGGACTTGGCAAGATTATCGAAGGGCCGAAGCCAGTGGCGGGGATACCTGCGTACGGATTAAGAACGACAAATGTGCTCTGAGCGTCCGCTTCTAGTCCTGACGAGGCTGCGGCTCGCTGCATTTGCAAAAGGCTATCCAGATGCTTTAACGGTCCGGAGGTCTTCGCGTGTTGCGCTGTCTGGTACTGTGTTTTCCCAGCTGCTGGCCGATGTTTGCAGTAGCGTTGCCCGAGCTTAGCGGGCGCGTGCTCGATCCGAACAGCCGCCCCGTTCCAAAGGCACAGATCAGGCTTACCGACAATAAAGGGCAATCGATTACTGAGACAGCCACGAATGCTACGGGCACTTTCGAAATGCGGCTTGCCCCGGGTCGCTATCGGCTGACTGTCGAGCGAAGCGGCTTTGCCGAACAGAGCAAGAGGGTTCGCATGGATGGGCGGGATCAGCAGATTACCATCACGCTCGCATTGGAACAGCAGACGACCTCAATCACCGTTTCCGACCAGGCGAGCAAGCTCGAAACAGCGAGCGATTCGCATCAGGATTCGCTGAAGCTGAGCTCAAGCGACCTCAACGGGCTGCCCGTGAAAGACGGCGATGTGCTGAGCGCGCTTTCCTTCTTTACCAATCCGGCGGGGGGGAGCGTCTCCGACAATCATTGTTGACGGAATGGAGCGCGACCACGGGGTGACGCTGACGAGTTCGCAGATAGAAGAAGTCCGGCTCAACAATAACGCCTATTCGGCGGAGTTTCCCAAGCCCGGGAAAGACCGAATCGAGATCGACACCAAGGGCGGAACAGACGCGCTTCACGGTGGTTTCTTGTTTCGAACTCGCGATTCGATCTTCGACGCGCGAAATCCGTTTGCGGCGACGAAGCCGCCATCTCGCGCAACGGATATGAAGCGAAGGTGAGCGGAGCACTTGTACCGAAGAAGCTTTATTTCTTTGCCGACGCCAGCCGGGAAAATCAGCAGCAAGTGCAACCGATCCTGGCCTATCTGCCAACGGGCTTGCTAATGAGGAGGTCTTGGCGCCCTACACGCGCGACCTGCTTCTCGGACGCATAGACTGGCAGATCTCGGAGGGTCATCGGGCATCGGCTAAATATGAGTTCCACGAGGATCAGGGAAGCAACGTAGGCGTCGGAGGCTTCGTTTTGCCGAGCGCCGGGGCCGATCAATTTCACCGGGACTATCGCATTGAGTTATCCGACCAGTACGTCTTTTCGCCGAACGCACTGAACAACTTTCGCCTGGCGCTCGGAACCAATTACGAGAGCATGACTCCGCAGACGGATACACCTTCGATGTGGTGCCGGGGCCTTCCAGGAGGGTGGAGCACAGATCGATCACTGGCGAAAAGAACCGCGCTACGAGTTTCAGGATAGATTCAGTTTGGTCAAAGGTTCATTCAGGTTCAAGGCCGGCGCGGAGGCCAATCTGCATCCATTCGAAAGCTACAGCGAAGATAATTTTGGAGGCACCTACCAGTTCGCATCGCTTGCGGGTTACGAAGCCGGGCAACCGATTTTATACAACGTGAACACGGGCGCGTCCTTAATTGTTTCCGATCAGGATGATTACGCATGGTACATGCAAACAGAAAAGCAGTTCTCGCGAGTGACGCTGTTCGCGGGAGTGCGGCACGAATTCCAGTCGCATTTCGACCGCTACAACGGTCTCGCGCCGCGTGCGGCGCTGGCCTGGTCGCTCGATCGGAGCGGCCAGACCGTTTTGCGCCTGGGCGCAGGGGTTTTCTACGATCGCCGGCCGCCTCTCATTCTGCAGCAAGTGGAACGCTTCAACGGCGTAAATACTCTGCAGTACATTATCGAGAATCCAACCTTCCCCGTCGGCACATTGAATCAGAGTGGCGTCGCCATGCAGCCGACGACTATCTACCAGCTTGATTCGGCGATGACTCTGCCCAGAATTTATCAGACGAGCAGCACTCTCGAACGCCGGCTTCCAGGCGGCCTGCTGGCTACCGCGGATTTCACGTTCGAACGCGGCGACCATCTCTTCCGCACTCGAAACATCAACGCGCCGTTTCCTATCACCTTGGTACGTCCTGACCGGGAGTTAGGGAACGTCGACCAGATAGAGTTGTCCGCGTCTTCGCGCGGCACCATACTGAACATAACTCTGAAGACACCGCCCAAAAAAAGCTACCAGTTCTTTGCCCAATACACCCTTTCTCACCTGATGGATGATACTGACGCGGCCTTCGGTCCTCCGCCGCCCGGAGGTGTGCTGCCCCCCGGAGTCGCCGCTGCAAATATGTTTTCTCTGCCCGCGGACAACTACAATTTACGCCCGGAATGGGGACCGGCCAACAACGACATTCGTCACCAGTTGGGGGTTTCAGCAACCTTTCAGCTGCCCTGGCACTTCAACTTCGGAACACTCAGCTCGATCCACTCCGGATTGCCGTATAACATCACGACAGGAGAGGACAACAATCAAGATACTGACGCGAACGATCGACCGCCTGGCGTGACGCGGAATACGGGACGGGGTGCCGGATCTTTTTCGATCGACGTTCATCTGGCCAGACCGTTCTCGCTCGAAGAGTGGGGGCGCAAGATCAATTTGGAATTTGCAGTCGATTCGTTCTACGTGTTGAATCACACCAATCCGAGCAGCTATGTGGGCGTGGTGTCATCTCCTCTCTTTGGCCAGCCGAATGCTGCTTACAGCGGGCGCGAGATGCAGTTTTCGGTGAAGGCTAATTTCTAAGGCGCGGTGTACGAACAACACACGCCGACGGGCGGCTAGAAGACAAAAGCACGCCGGCTCACGATTGCAACTGTTCGGGTTCGAAGTGGTCCGTACAGTGCATTCAGTAAGGCTGGAGGATGTTATGAAAGTAGTTTTGAAAATGATGTTTGGTGGCATGCTGGCTTCCGCATTGGTGGCCGGCGCGCCTCAAGGTCCGCCCGCGCCTGTTGCCGCCGGGACCTACGCGACGGTTTCCGGCAGGATCGCGCAGCTGAATTACGATCGAGATGCGCAAGTAGAAGGTTTCCTATTGAACGACCATACGCTGGTCCATCTGCCGCCACCGGTGGCCCCACGCATGGCAATGTCATTGAAAGCTGGCGACACTGTGCAAGTGGCCGGGTATTCGCGCATGTCCGTGTCCGGCTTCCAAAGTATCGAAGCGCAACAAATTCAGGATCGTACTTCTGGCGGGGCGATCACGGTCCCCACCCCGGGCGCCGCCGCGCCATTTTCCGAGTCGGGGCGCATTCGGCAATTGAACTATGACGCAGATGGCGCAGTAGATGGCTTCCTGCTTGACAACGGTACGTTCGTAACCATGCCACCTTACAGTGCTAGCAACCCCTCGAGTATTCGAGCCGGTGGTTCTACTGCCTTTTCGGGATATGCGCGAAGAACGCTGGATGGACGGACAGTGGTGGACGTTCAGACTCTCTCGGTAAATGGGCAAACGCTGAATGTAGCGGTAGCCGGACCAGTTGGAGGTCCAGATGCTCCTCCACGCCCGCGAAGAATGCGACGGAATGCGCCTCCTCCTCCGCCCGACATGGCTGGCCCACCAGCGGGCCCAGTTCCAGCAGGTGCTCCGCCACCGCCACCGAATTCAGCCGGCCCGAACGCTGCACCGCCGGCTGCCTCCACTCCCGCCGGAACGGCCGAACCGCCCCCGCCGCCAGCGCCTCCGCAACTCTGAACGCTTGGGCCCTAAACGGAGCGCAGCCGGCGGTGTGTGTGTAAACCGTACTATGGTGGGGGATAATCGAACGGCATCGTGGCCAAGTCTCTTGAGAGCAGAAGCGGATATGGATGGTCCAACCCGTGCTAAACAATGGCGTGGCGACGATTTTCCAGATTCTTGGGCAGATCGGCCCTTTGCTGGTTGTCGCCGCTTTACTGGCCGGGCAGGCGGGGCCGCCGGTTCCGCCCCCGCCACCGCCGCTCAAGCTAACGGATCGCCTACAGGATATTCGCCGACGTCTCGAGAGCGTGAAAGGCGTAAACATGACTGCTGAACGCGCTTTGCAATATAGCCGCAGTTACCTCGGGAAAGCAGACCAGGCATTCAACGCGAAGCGGACGTTTGCCGCGGACCGGTTTGCTGAAGCAGCAGATTCACTGCTGCACATCGCGGAACACCAGGAGCATCTTCGAGCAAGCGGCGGAGGTCCGGCTAGGCCCCCGCCGCCGGCGGCTATTCTCGATCATTTGCAGCACGTTTATTTCCGGACTCAACAAGCCGATTACTTTTTGAAGCAAGCGCAAGACCGAGAAGCGGATTCATTTCCAAAATGGGCGCGCGACTTCTATCAGCTTGCTCGCCGGGCGTACGATCGGCGGGATTGGGTGGCGGCCGATGAAAACGCCAAATGCGCGGACGAGGTGGTGAAAGCGCTGGAAAACCTGGCGCAAGCGGCCTCACCCGCCACTATACCCGCGCCGCCCCCGGGCCCTCCGCCTCCGCCTCCGCCAAAGCCGTTGTCATGAACCGACTTCTCCAAAACAGACTTGTTCTGCAGCTGCTCCTCACCTTCGCGGCCGCGCTATCGGTGGCAACCTTGAGCGTAGTGCTGGTAAGCGAAGCGGTGCGTAGCGCGGATAGCTTAGTTCTGGGCGATGCGAGTAAGACCATCACGGCCGCGATTCGCGAATTGAAACAGCAATATCAATATCGCGCCTGGTCCGATAGCTCGTGGTCCAGCTTACCGGCCAGTGCGAAGGATGTTTCCCTGAGAGCCATCACGCAAACGGTGCTCCGTTCTTATTCGGGAGTAGAAGGCGGCTTCTACGTGGGCTCCAATTTTTTGGGTTATGCGTATCCAACGCATGACACGGGCGTCGCGAAAGTGGATGTGCCGAGCGCGGAGCGCGGTCTCATCAGTGTGCTGGCCACGCGCAGTCTGCAAAGCCCTAACATGATCGAGGAGACTATTCGCGGACGAAGCGATTACCTGGTAATCGGAGCAGAGGGTGGAGCGCACCACAAAACTGCCACTTGGGCGATGAAGCGGCTGGTGGGGCAGGGCACGCCCGGAGTCGGCCGGCGGAAAGTGCTGCTGGCCATTCTTGTATTAGCCGCGCTGGCGAGCATTGCAGGCACCCTCGCTACTGGTTTGAGCCTCGCGCGCGGGGTCAAGGAGATTAAGCACGGACTCTCTGCTCTGGAAGGAAATTTTGACTTTCGTCTAGTCCCACGTTCGGACGAGTTAGGCAGCATTAGTAAGTCGATCAACCGCATGGCGTCGGTGCGAGGCAGGCTCGAAGCGGAGTTGCGGCGCGAAGACCGGCTGCGCGCGCTGGGACGTTTATCGGCCAGCCTGGCTCACGAGATCCGCAACCCGCTCAATAGTATTCGCCTGACTGTACAGCTGCTCGAACATCGCCTAAACACAAATTCGATTCGTCCGGAAGATTTGCGGACGGTTCGGACGGAGGTCGACAGATTGAGCGGGCTACTCAACGAACTACTCGACTTGCAGCGATCCCGGCCGCCGCGGCCGCGGGTACAACCACTACTGCCGGCTTTGCAGCACTGCATTTCGCTCGTCGAAAGGCAGGCCGAGATGCAGAGCACGCGGCTGAGCTTCGAGCATCCGAACGGTCTGGCGGAGGCATTTTTCGATGAGCAGCAGTTAGCCCAAACGGTTGTCAATCTTCTGCTGAATGCTTTAGAGGCTTGTCCTGGCGGTGTGGTCAGCGTGCGGACCTTCCGGGAGAATGGCACGGCGAACGTGGAAGTGGCCGACGATGGTCCGGGGCTCGCTAGCGAACAGCAGGAGCACCTGTTCGAGCCTTTCTACACAACCAAACCGGCGGGCACGGGACTCGGATTGGCCGTCTCTCGCGAGTTGATGCGGAGCCAGGGCGGCGATCTTATATTTGCTCCCAGCCAGCAAGGCGCACGGTTCGTTGTGCAACTGCCCAGGAATTAATATGTCAATTTCAACTGTGTTAGTCGCCGAAGACGAAGAGACCGCGAGGAATTCGCTGGTGGCCCTGCTGGAAGCGGAAGGCTTACGTGTTTTGTCGGCAGCCGATGGCGCCCAAGCTCTCTCACTCACACTCCACGAAGAACCGGACGCTGTTCTTCTGGATATCCGCATGCCTGGTCTGGACGGACTCTCGGTCTTGCGGCAGGCTGTTGCGGGCGGTTCAGACTCCACCTTTCTGGTAATGACAGCATTCGGCGATAGCAGCACCGCGATCGAAGCAATGAAGCTGGGCGCGTTCGACTATCTCGCCAAGCCCATCGATTTTGACCATGTGCTTGCGCAGCTACAGCGCGCCATCGAGCATCGCAAGCTTTCCCGCAAAGCCAAAGCGCCCGCGTCTCAAGACAAAGACGCATCCGCGTCGCGAGACAAAGATGCGCCCGCGCTGGCCATGATCGGCTACAGTCCGCCGATGCAGCGCGTTTACAAGCTGATCGGCCAGGTAGCGGCTTCCGACGCAACGGTGCTGGTGCGCGGGGAGAGCGGCACGGGCAAGGAACTGGTGGTGAATGCGATTCATGAAAATAGCGCGCGTGCCCGTGGGCCGCTGCTCAAAGTAAATTGCGCAGCGATTCCTGAAACTCTGCTCGAGTCCGAGCTGTTCGGCCACGAAAAGGGCGCATTTACAAACGCTCTTTACCGGCGCATCGGGCGATTCGAGGAGGCGCACGGCGGCACTCTGTTCTTGGATGAAATCGCCGAGCTGGCTCCCGTGCTGCAAGCGAAGTTATTGCGCGCCGTACAGGAAAGATCGATCGAACGGCTTGGCACGAACACGCCCACTGCCGTGGATATCCGCCTGATCACCGCGACCTCGCGGAATCTCGAACAGGCAGTGGCGCGCGGAGACTTTCGCGAAGATCTTTACTATCGCTTGAACGTTGTTACCATTGCGCTGCCGGCATTACGCGACCGCAAGCAGGATGTGCCCTCGCTGGTGCAGCATTTTCTCAGCCGGAGCGGGCAGAGAGTGTCGATGACACCGGCGGCACTTGCCAGCCTTTGCGAACATCATTGGCCGGGCAATGTTCGCGAGCTGGAGAATACGATTGCCCGCGCGCTCGTGCTGGCGCGCGGCAGCGTAATCGACCAGAGCGACATTCTACTGCTTGACGATAAGCAAACTACCGTCACCGGGCATTGGACGGATCTTGTGCCGCTGCAAAACGGCTGGAAAGAAAACGTGGAGCGCCTCGAACGAGCGCTGGTCGAACGTTCGCTGGCGATGGCGCAGGGGAATAAGTCGAAGGCCGCCGAGATTCTTGGCATCCATCGCCGACTGCTGTATGAAAAGCTGCGCCAGTTCGGTATGGACGCAAAGGAGCATTTCGCCGTTGGCGAGTGATCTGAAAACACTCACCGGCGAACGGATTGCTGCCATGGAGACGATATGCTCGGCTGCCGAACGAACAATCCTCCTCTGGCCGTACGCCTGTTATTTACCTGAAAGGATATGAAAGACTTTGTTAGCTGGGTCCACTCTGGCGATCTGCACATAACGCATGCGGGTAGCGAAAATTATCTGGACCTGCTCGATTTGATCGACGAAGTAAACGGGCACTTGGCAGGCGAAATCGATTTTGCGTTTCTGCCCGGCGACAATGCGGATGATGGCCGGAGGCGCAATACGAGCTGGTGCGCCGTGCTCTTGGCCGCTTGAAAATGCCGGTGCACGCCATCACGGGCGATCACGACCGGAAAGCCGGCAGCCTGGATCTTTTCCGTCGATATATGGAGCCGGAACTTCACCGCGCGGTGAGGCTGCGAAGTTTCGATCTGTTCTTTCTGAACGCGATGGATGGAGCCGATAAGAAGGAATTCGATCTTAGTAACGCCCAGGTGTCGTGGCTCGAATCGAAACTGCGCGATGCACGCGCGGCCGGCCAGCGCCCAGTGATCTTCAATCATCTTTACCCGAGCGAGCTGGCTACCAAAGCCGGGCTCTTTACCCGCCTCATTCGCGAGTTCGACGTCGAGTTGGTGGAGATGGGCCACACTCACTACAACGAACTCGCGAATGATGAACGAACTATCTACGCGGTCACACGCTCCACTGGACAGATTGAAGAAGGACCGCCAGGCTTCTCCGTGACGAACATAGATGAAGACGTGGTGAGCTGGAAGTTTAAGCAGCGCGGAGCATGGCCATTTGTAATGATCACTTTGCCGTCAGATCAGGCGCTGATTACGCGGCCGAAAAGCCCACGCCATGTTGTTCGAGGGGAGGCCGTCATACGCGCGAAGGCATGGGCTGCTATCGGTTTTAGCCGGATGGAGTGCGCGATCGATAACCTTGGGCCGCGGCCGATGGAGTTCTCGAAAGGCTTGTGGGAGCTGCCTTGGGATTCGCGCGATGCGCCCGATGGTCCGCATCGCATCGTTTTCCGTGCAATGGACGCGGCGGGGGGCGTGGCCGAAGACGAGATTACCGTGTGCGTGAACCAAATGGGGCACTACGCGGAGCCGGTGCGCAGCAGGCGCGATTACGAAAATCCGATCGGCGCCTATCCCGCAAAACAGATCTTCGGAACGCAGCTCGGACCGAATGAATTTTGCACCAAGGGTCCTTGGCCGTCCTGGCGCAACAAGAAATCCCTGCCAAGACCAACAGAATGATAGATTCCTTTTCCGCACTCCACTGGCACACGATTGCCATCTGGTCGATCTCTCTTTTGTCGATTGCCCTTGTGCTCATCCGGCCCAAAAACTTGCCGGAAGCATGGTGGGCAGCGGGCGGCGCTGGTCTGCTCGTCCTGGTTCGTCTAACTTCGCCGCAAGCCGCTGGAAGGGCTGTTGCTAGAGGCCTTGACGTTTACTTGTTCCTGACGGGCATGATGATTATGTCCGAATTAGCGCGTCGCGAAGGAGTGTTCGACTGGATTGCGGGACATGCTGTCGAAGCATCGCGAGGATCCCGAGCGCGTCTCTTTCTATTGATCTACCTGGTGGGAACGGTAGTCACGATTTTCCTTTCGAACGATGCCACGGCGGTGGTTCTCACTCCGGCCGTGCTGGCTGCCGTGCGAGCCGCTGAAGCGGAGCCGCTACCTTATTTGCTGGTGTGCGCTTTCATTGCGAATGCGGCCAGCTTCGTGCTCCCCATATCGAATCCCGCCAACCTGGTCGTTTATAGCGCCGGCTTGCCGCCGCTGGGCCGCTGGCTGGTCACGTTCGGCTTACCCTCCGCGGCGTCGATCATCACTACCTATTTTCTGCTGCGCTGGCTGGCGCGTAAACAGCTGCGGGGCAGCGTCAAAACAGAGGTGGATGGTAAAGCTCTCTCGGGGACGGGAAAGCTCACTCTCTACGGAATTGTTTTCCTGGCAGTCACGTTGATGACGGCTTCGGCCTTCAATTTGGATCTGGGCGCGCCTGCCTGCGCAGCCGGAGTACTGGTTGCCATTGGAGTGTCGCTACGCGATCACAGCACGCCCAAAGATATCGTGAAAGAAATCTCCTGGAGCGTTCTTCCACTGGTAGCCGGTTTGTTTGTTATTGTCGAAGCGATCAATGGCGCCGGGGCTCTGCAAGCGGCGATCCGCGCGCTGCACGAAATGGCAACCTGGTCGCCGCTGCGCGCCGCGCTCGCCTCAGGATTTGGCATTGCCGTCATTTCGAACGTGATGAACAATCTTCCAAGCGGCCTGATCAGTGGCGCAGCCGTCAAAGCGGCTGGGGTGGTGGGTCCCCTGCGCGATGCGGTTCTGATCGGGGTAGATCTCGGGCCCAATCTTTCCGTTACGGGATCGCTGGCCACCATTCTTTGGCTCATCGCCATTCGGCGCGAGGGCCAGGAAGTCGGTTTTTGGAAGTTCTTGAAATGGGGCGCGCTTGTGATGCCTCCCGCCTTGGTGCTGGCAACCTTGGCCTTGCTCTTACGTCCGCGCGGTTGATTGACGCTCGCTGAGTGGCTCCTTTGGAGATTCGCACCCAGGTTGCGGCGGCATTTGAAAGAGGGCGGCCGCGCGGATCTGCAAAAAACTGATCGCGCGTAATCTCGCCGCGAACATAGCGTTCGCGAAGAATCGAATTGACGGTGGAGGCGTTATCGTGCAACCGGAGCAACTCTGAGTTACCCTGCGACAAGGGTCTCCATGAAGCTGCTGCCCGTATTTCTGCTGACTGCCATTGCGTTTGCGCAGCTCCCGTATACGACTCGTCTCGAACCCGGTGAAACAGTGCGCCAGATAGCGGCCAATCGAGGTTCGGCAGCACTCTGGCAGAGCCTCAAGAAGCTACACACTCGCGCCAGCTTGATCATGATTACCGCTCATCCGGACGATGAAGATGGCGGAATGCTCGCTTATGAGTCTCGCGGCGAGGGCGCGCGTGTCGCTTTGCTCACGTTGAATCGAGGCGAAGGTGGCGCTAACGTGATGTCGGACGATTATTTCGATGCGCTTGGTCTGGTGCGCACCATGGAGTTGCTCGCGGCCGATCGCTACTACGGCGTCGACCAGTACTGGACACGCGTCATCGATTACGGCTTTTCCAAAACGGAAGCCGAATCGATGGCCAAGTGGACGCATGAGCGCGTCCTATACGATGTGGTTCGCGTCGTTCGCATGGTGCGTCCGCTGGTTGTAACGTCTGTTTTCGTCGGAGGCCCGAGCGACGGCCATGGCAATCATCAGACGGCCGGCGCAATGGCCCAAGAAGTATTCAAGGCGGCCGGAGATCCGAACGTTTTCCCCGATCAGATCAGGGCGGGGCTCAGGCCTTGGAGTCCGCTCAAAGAGTATGCTCTCCGGCCGCTCGGGATGCGCGCTAGCGATGCCTTACCTGTCAATGTTGAAATTCCCGAAGGGACTTACGATCCCGTTCTCGGCATGTCTTACGTCCAGCTCTCCCGCGAAGGCCTGGGCTTTCAAAAATCGCAGAACGGCGGCGCATCGTTGCCTCCAGCCGGGCAATTGCTGAGTGGCTACCATCGCTTCGCGGCGGCCGTGCCCGCTCAAAAGAAAGAGCAAAGCTTCTTTGACGGCATCGACGTGTCGCTTTTGGGCATTGCGAGGTTTGCGACGGGCCTCGATTCCACTTTTCTGAAAAGCGGTCTCGCGCGCCTGAACGCCGCTGTGGAGGAAGCAATCCAAAACTTCTCGGCTCCCCACCCGGAGCGCACCGCACCCGCGCTTGCCGCCGGCCTTAAGGAAACGATCTCTCTGCTGGATCAAGTCGAAAAAAGCAAGCTCTCCGCCGATTCGAAATACAATATCCGCCATGAGCTCGAGATCAAACGCGTGCAATTCAACAACGCCTTGATCGAGGCACTCGGTCTTGCCGTGAACGCCGTGGTTGCTCCGGCTAAGGAGCCGGATGCGCGCATCCGTTTCTTCATGGGAGATCCTGAAACTTCTCGCAATGTGATCCCCGGCCAGACCTTCGGCGTAGAGGTGAACGTTGTAGACCGCGGTTCCATTCCTATGAATTTGTCGCGCGTCACCGTGGCTGCTTATAGGCAGGCCGAGGCATGGAAGGTGAGTTTAGCTTCTTCGCTTCCAAAAGCACTCGTCAGCGATCAACCCGCGAAATTTAAATTTACAGTTAGCGTCCCCGAAAGCGCCAGTTATACGCGGCCGTACTTCACTCGTCCCAACATCGAGCAATCGTATTACGATATCGACGACCAAAGCTTGCTAAACCTGCCGCTCGCTCCGTATCTATTGACCGCCGCGGCCGTCTTTGAATACCACGGGATTCCCATTCAGCTCTGGCAGTACGTGCAGACCGTAAAGCGGATCACAGGGGAGGGAAGCGTCTACCAGCCATTAGTCGTCGCCCCTGCCATTGGGGTCTCTATCACGCCGCGCGCCGGCATCGTGCCGCTCAATGCGAAGGCGTTTTCGGCCAATGCCGTCATTCACAGCAATGTGAAAGGACCAGCTCATGGTGAGCTACACCTCGATCTCCCGGCGGGTTGGACCGCAAAGCCAGTCTCCGCTCACTTCGCTATTTCAGGTGACGGTCAGGACCAGTCCGTCACCTTCGAAGTTACACCTGATTTGCTAAAACAACAGCTCTACAAGATCGTCGCCGTCGCCGAATATGCCGGTCGTCGATACACAGAAGGCTATGTCACGACTGGCTATCCCGGGGTGCGCCCTTACTTTCTCTACCGATCGGCTACCTATCGCTTCTCCGGAGTGGACGTGAAAGTGGCCCCCGGCCTCCGCGTTGGTTATATTTCGGGAACCGGCGATGACGTTCCTGCTTCCCTTGAACATCTAGGCGTTCACGTCAGTTTCCTCTCGACCGCCGAAATCGCCAACGGCGACTTGAGCAAGTACGACGTCATTCTGCTTGGCATCCGCACTTACGCCGCGCGCGACGATTTACGAACCTATAACGGCCGTCTGCTCGATTATGTGAAGAATGGCGGCGTTGTCATCGTTCAATACAATACGACCCGAGTTCGACCACGATTATGGTCCGTATCCCTACAGCATGACTTCCGATCCCGAAGAAGTGACGGATGAGGCGTCTAAGGTGAACATCCTTGCCCCGTCTAACCCGGTTTTCAACTGGCCCAACAAGATCTCCGAATCCGATTTCGGTGGCTGGATCGAAGAGCGCGGCTCAAAGTGGATGAAGACCTGGGACCCTCGTTACCAAGCTCTTCTCGAAACGCATGATGAGGGGCAAAGTCCGCAAAAGGGCGGTCTGCTTTACGCGAAATACGGTAAGGGAGTTTACATCTATAACGCCTATGCCTTCTATCGCGAGTTGCCGGAAGGAGTGCCGGGCGCGTACCGGATTTTCGCCAACATGCTCAGCCTTCCCAGGAACGCGGGGCGTTGAGTGTCAACCGGCCTCGATGTTACTCTGTTATTGGTTTGGCCGCCCATGCGGATGTGGCGGAATTGGCAGACGCACTGGATTTAGGTTCCAGCGCTCGCAAGGGCGTGGGAGTTCAAGTCTCCCCATCCGCACCACATTTTTAGGCAGTTGAAACCGCGCGTCTTACGATTTTCGCGCTGGCATTCACTCGATGAATGCGCCTAGCCCGCTTGCGCCGAGGTTCCCCATCCGTTGAGCTCGGTTGCGATGCGCTCATCGATCCGACCTTCCGCAAATTCTTTCGCCACGCGGATCGCATTCATGATCGCCTTCGCATTAGAGCGTCCGTGGCAGATTACGCAAAGCCCATTCAGACCGAGCAGGGGTGCGCCGCCGTACTCGTCGACATCCACATGCTTCTTGAATTCCTTCAACGCGCCTTGCGCCAGGAACGCGCCTACTTTGCGTGTCGTCGTTGCCGTCAGCGATTGCCGAAGTATCTGGCCTATCACTTCCACCAGGCCTTCACTCACCTTCAATGCCACGTTCCCGACAAAACCATCGCATACGATGACGTCCGCCTTGCCTGTGTAAAGATCTCGGCCTTCCACGTTGCCTATGAAATTCATCCTTCGCGAAGACTTCAGAAGCGGAAACGCCTCGTGCGTGAGCGCATTGCCTTTGTGCTCCTCTTCGCCTATAGACAGCAATCCTACCCGCGGCTTCGGGTTCTTAAAAATCACCCGGGCATAGGCGTTGCCCATCACAGCAAACTGGGCCAACATTTTCGGCGTGCAGTCTACGTTTGCGCCCACGTCCAGCATGACAGCGGACTTGTCATTGATGGTTGGGAAGGCTGTCGCGAGCGCCGGTCTGTCCACTCCCGGCAGCATGCCTTGAACCATCTTGGCCGTTGCCATAACCGCGCCGGTATTGCCCGCCGATACGACACCTCCGGCTACACCGCTGCTGACCAGTTTGCAAGCGACGCGTATGGAGCTGTCCTTCTTGCGAATCGCCTTGCCCGCGCTGTCCTCCATCGTGATCTGGTCACTAGCGTGGCGAATTTCGACGGCCAGTCGCTGCCAGCCGGGATGGCGGTCTAGTTCTTTAAGAACTACCTCTTCGCGCCCCACGAGAATCACCTTCACGTCGAGCGTTTTGGCCGCTTTGAGAGCGCCTTCCACCTCCGGCTTCGGGTGGTGGTCACCTCCCATTGCATCGAGGGCTATGGTCACCATGTAATTCTAGTTGGCTGGTCTATTGGGATGATCTGTTGAGCTGGTCTATTAGGCTCGTTAGGCTTTCAAGAAGCGCGCTAGGCTTCGACTACTTCGATGACTTCCCGGCCTTTGTACTTGCCGCAATGCGGACAGGCGCGATGCGCCCTGATCTTTTCATGGCAATTCGGGCACTCCGCGAGCTGCGGGGTGACGAGCGCATCGTGAGCACGACGTGTCGAGGTCCTGCGCTTGGAATGACGGCGTTTGGGATTCGGCATTTGTCTTTAATCTCTCTTCAAAGAATTTCGTTTGGTCTTCGCGGCCACTCAGTTATTCGGCCCGAGCTCGGCCTTCAACATCTTCAATTTGCTCCAGCGATCGTCGGCTATCGTCGGTTGGCATCCGCAATCCGCCTGATTCCGGTTTTGTCCGCAACTCGGACATATTCCCCTGCAATCCTCATCGCAGACTAGTTGCATGGGGAGAGCCAGCAAGACTACTTCCCGCAGCACGTCATTGAGTTCAATTCCGTTGCCATCGTAATACCCCACTTCGATTCCAGCTTCCTCGACTTCAGCCTCCCCGCCGGCATTCGCCTCTTCGGAGGGCAGATACACCAGATCGAAATGATTCTCAATCGAATAAGTCGCCGCTTCGGCACAGCGGTCGCACGAACCTTCTGCGTTCACTTGCAGGTCACCGAGCATCCGGATTTCCCCAAGCGATTCGTTCAGAATTTGGGCGGTGCCTTCCGCGTGAAGCGCCGAAGACTGCTTAACTTTGTTGTCGAAATCAATCTGACCCGCCGGAACATCGACCTTAAATTTGACCGGCCCTAGCTCTAACCGCTGGAGGCTAACGAACATGCAAAAACCTCTCCTTCCCGACCACAACGTAATCGGTGAAGTCAGCCCTCAGACACACAAGAACTTAGTATAACAAGACCGCTTTCGTCGCCCAAAAGACAGGAAGCGCGGTGAACCGGTGTCGCCGTGCTTCCACAGAGCGCAATTTGCAGGCTAGTTGTTCGTGCCAGGCCCAGGATTCGCGCCCTGCTCCTGACTGCGCCGTTGCTGCATCCGCTCTCTCATCTGCTGTTGCATCTGATCGTACGCTTGCTTCTGGCTATCCGTTAGTACAGCTTTGATCTTCGTTTCGCTGTCTTCCCGGACGCTTTTCATTTTCTCGCGCCGGTCTTTCGGGGCGAGTGAGCTGTCGTTGCGGATGCTCTCGACTTGCTGCTGCCGGTCGGTCAAGATCGGTAGTATCTGCTGCTGCTGATCGGACGTCAGCTTCAGCCTTTTTGTCAGCATCTTTACTTGCCGGTTCGGGTCCATGCGCTGGTGCGGCGCTCGGCCGCCTTGTGTCACCGGCGGCGCGGAGTTCTGGTTCTGGTCCTGCGGGGCGCCCATCGCGGCGCCGATTCCAATAAGTGCCGAAACGGTCAATAGGCAAAGTTGTTTTTTCATTTGTTTGTCCTCTCCTTCGGGAGTTCTTCTCTCTACTTAAACAAGACGAGGGTTTGCAATTCCGGGTTAGTGCTGCCCTAGTTAAACTTCTTTTAACCGAAATCCCTGACACACTGGATACATGCTTGCGCAACTCGCCGACCCCAACCTCGCTTTCCTGCTCCTGGTCGCCGGAGCCTTCGGAATCTTTTGGGAATTACATGCTCCAGGGGGAATCTTCCCCGGTCTGATTGGCGCATTCTTACTCTTTGCAGGATCGTTCGGGCTCTGGCAAGATACGCCGACCTGGTACGGCGCCATCCTGATCGTGCTTGCTTTCCTGCTTCTCGCGGTCGAGCTGAAATTCAGCGCCCATGGCGCATCGGGCGTCCTGGGCGCAGTTTTGCTCTCTATCGGGGCAATCGCGCTCTTGCCAGGTCCTCATCGCATCCGCCCCGCCATCGCGTTTGCCGTTTCCATCGCGTTTTGTATCATCGCGATGTCCTTGGGATACTTAGGCCTGCGCGCCCGCCGCAGTGCTCTCCTCACCGGTCTCGAAACCCTTGTTGGAGAATGGGGCGTATCCCGCACGGAAATCGACACGCAGGGAACCGTCTTCATCCGGGGTGAATACTGGCAGGCGAAAAGCGATGTTCCCATTCCCCCCGGCAAACGAGTTTCGGTCGAAAGTGTCCACGGCTTGACCCTTTACGTCAAGGAGGCGTAATCCGTCCAAATGTTCAGCCTCTTGTTCCTGATTGTGCTCTTTGTACTCTTCTTTTACCTGATCTCTTCGGTCAAAATTCTAGCCGAGTACGAACGGGCAGTGATCTTTCGTCTGGGGCGCGTGCTGCGCGAGCCGAAAGGCCCGGGCGTCATCCTGGTATTTGTACCGCTCGATCGGATGGTTAGAATTTCCCTGCGCGTGGAAGCGATGGAGGTTCCGCCGCAGGATCTTGTCACCCGCGACAATGTCACGGTCAAGGTAAACGCAGTTATTTATTTCCGTGTAGTCGAACCTATCAAAGCGGTCATCGAGGTTTCCAATTTCCTGTTCGCCACCAGCCAGCTCTCCCAAACCACTCTGCGCAGCGTACTGGGTGAGGTCGAGCTGGATGAATTGTTGAGCCAGCGTGAAAAAATCAATGTTCGCTTGCAGGCCGTGCTCGACGATCACACGGGTCCGTGGGGTATCAAAGTCACCATGGTGGAAGTCAAGCAGGTCGATCTCCCCGATCAGATGATCCGCGCCATCGCCCGGCAGGCCGAAGCCGAACGCGAGCGCCGCGCCAAAATCATCCACGCCGAAGGGGAATACATGGCCGCCGAAAAACTCAGCATGGCCGCCGAGCAGATTCAAAAGCAGCCGGTAGCTATTCAGCTGCGTTATCTACAAACGCTGGTGGAAATCGGAGCTGAAAAAAACAGTACCGTTATCTTTCCCGTGCCGGTCGATCTGCTTGCCTCTCTTACCAGGCTCTTGGACCGGGCCGGTACGGAGCCGCCTAAGTAGGCTCGCTTCCTGCCCGCCAGATCGCGCCTAACTGTCTGTCTTCGCCGCGCTGCCCGTCCCGGCCGCGAAGTTGTTCCGGAAGGACCCGCTGGGGCCAGCTACCTTCGGTTGGTTGCCATGACTGGCATTGGCGCGACTCGCTTCGCGGGCTGCTTCAATCTGCTCCGGTGTCCTGACGTCCGGCTCCGATAGCTTCACCTTCTTTTTGGCCCGGGCGACCTGACGCTTGTGGCGCTTCTCTAACCTTTTGTCCATACTCCACGCTACAACGCTCGAGTTCTAGCCCAATGACCGCCCGGCCGACTTATAAATTTCGGCGATGTACCGCATATCCCTCAGCCCTTCTTCGCCGTCGCTCTTCGGTTCTTTATTTCCGGATACGCACTCGGCGAAATAATCCGCTTCACGTGCAAACTGCGAGGGATCTTTCTCTAATTCCGGTCTATCGATCGGCCCCTGACCTTTGATCGTCGCTTTTAAATGAATGCCCTCGTATGAGAACGCCGGCTCCATATTTAAAAAGCCCTTCGAACCGTGTACGCGAATAAAGCCTTCCATACCCGCCCCGTATGTCGTATTACAACTCGCAACAACTCCTGAGGGAAAGTGCATTGTCCAGCCGCAGTTTTCTTCTACGGTTTCGAAGCGCCCGTCCTTATCCACCACCGTGCAGAATCCCTCCAGACGCACCGGCTCTTCTCTCGTCAGATAACGGCAGGCATTCAATGAGTAGATGCCAACGTCCATCAATGGGCCGCCGCCAGCCATCTTCTTATCCAGCCGCCACTCACCCGCGCGCTCATTGAATCCGTTTGCGCTCTCTATCGCCTGAATCGTTCCCAGGTTGCCGTCTTTGATGAGTTGAATGGCGCGCAAGTTGACCGGTTCATACTGGCAGCGGTAAGCGATCATCAGTTTTTTATTCGCGGATTTGCAAGCCTCTATCATGTCTTCGCTGTCTTTTACGCTCGTTGCCATCGGCTTCTCGCACAACACGTGCTTGCCCGCCTTAGCCGCGCGTATGGTGTATTCGCTGTGCATGCTGTTCGGCAGCGCGATATACACCGCATCTATCTCCGGATTTTGGGCAATCTCGTCGAAGGTCTGATAGCTGTATATATTCTTCGCCGGAACCTCGTATTGCGCGGCCATCTTATCCGCTTTCGTTCTGTGTCCGCTTACCAGCGCTGTTATCTTGGAGCGCTTTGAAAGCTTACAGGCAGGCATGAAATGACCCATCGAAATCCGACCGAGCCCAACAATGCAGTAGCGCAGCCGCCGGTCGGCCGCCTGATCTTCATCCGCCGGTCCTTTACCGGGCAGGAAGCCCGCAAAACCGGTCAGCAAAGTTCCTGCAGCCAAGCTGCCTGAAAAAGTACGACGATTGATTTCCATAAGAGTGGATTTGCACCCCTACGATTTTCTGTCGCGCTGCCCTGCCAGCAAGGCTTGTTTCACCTCGGGCCACGCCAGCCAGAGCGAAGCGAAGGTCCCGGCCGACACCAGCAGTGACCAGGCAGAGAACTTGCCGAACTTGGTAGCCTGTTTCAGACCGAGCTTCGCGGCCATCGCCGCATCTGCCGCTGCCTTCGCGCCCATCATGACTGGCATCCAGCTTTCGTTTTGCCAGCGCGCGCCCGATCCCATGCCCGCCAGGAACGCAGTCGTCGAATAACTGACCAACCCGAGGAGCCCGTCTGGCGTTCTCAACAGAGAATAGGCTTCGGCCGACCCGTTGACCTTATCTGCGTCGAAGCTGCTAATCGGCGGATCTGGCAGTCTTTTGAAAATGCCGGTCTGGAAAAGCGCAATTACTCCCAGACAGCTTGCCGAGAAAAGAGACAAGCCGACGATGCCGCGCCGCCGCCGCAAAAATGGATCTCGCCCGAATCGCAGATCCCTTCGGATGGTCTCCGCCGGGTGATCACGCATTTCGCCTCCATAGCAGAGCGCCCAATCCCGCCAAACCCGCCGCTCCCAACGCAAGCGGCGTCCGGTGCAGGTTCATCCAACTTTGGACGCTGAAGTTTTTCGCTCGCTTTGTAAATATCCCATGTGCGGCGTAGTCTCCGGGCACTGACTCGAAGAGGTTATCGGGTCGGTCGGCCGAAACTCTTTCCTGTGTCTGCTGGCCCTTGTAGCCCGTTTTCCCCAGATACCAGTCGGCGAAGCCCGGCGCCACATCCTGGCCATAAATCGCCATCACCGTCGGGCCGCCCACAAAAACTTCTCTTCGCGTGTTGTGGGCTGCCCAGTAGATGGCTTCGGCCGCAACTTCCGGCTCGAAAATAGGCGGCACGGGCTGCGGGTGCCTTGGTAATCTCGTTCGGCACCAGCTGAACTGCGGCGTGTTCATGGCCGGAAGGTGGACTACAGTAAGGTGAATGTGGCTCTCGTCGTGAATCAGCTCACACCGCAGCGAATCCGTAAATCCCACAATGGCATGTTTTGCTCCGCAGTAAGGCGATTGCAGCGGTATTGACCGGTAAGCGAGCGCGGATCCAACCTGCACAATCGTGCCCTTGTTCCTCGGTAACATGTGCTTGATCGCCGCCATCGTCCCGTAAACGCAGCCTAAATACGTTACCTCCGTCGCCCTCTTGAATTCGTCTGCTTTGATCTCTTTAAAGGGAGCGAAAATCGTTGTCATCGCGTCGTTCACCCAGCAATCGATCCGGCCGAACGTTTCTACTACTCGCTGCGCCGCTTCTTCCACCTGTTTCGCGTCCGCCACATCGGTCGGCAAGACGAGCGCCTTCCCACCCGCCTGCTCCACTTCGCGCTTGGCCGCTTCCAGACGCTCGGCTCCGCGTGCAATCAGCCCGATGTGCGCTCTGCGTTTTGCGAACTCGCGCACCACTGCCCGGCCTACCCCCGCCGAGGCTCCCGTTATCACGACAACTTCCGGTTCTGCTTGATCCAATTCCGTCCTCCCGTCTTGTCGATGCGCCCTCGGTAAGTGCGTTACTGGAAACCTTCGATTATGCCCTTTGACGATACTTGTTATAACGAGTAAAGCCGAATTGTGTCGAGCCTGGCTCACGAGCTGAAGATGTCTCGCCCCTTCTCGCTCCCCGAAGAAGAAGCTACTCTGTCGGTTGTGCGAACCGCCGACCTGCTTCAGCAGCGTGTCGCCGATCTTTTGAAGGCCTTCTCCATCACCACTTCTCAATACAACGTGTTGCGTATCTTGCGCGGATCACCCGATGGATTAGCCTGCCGCCAGATCTCCGAACGCCTGCTTACTTATGACCCCGATGTCACGCGTTTGCTCGACAGGATGGAGCGCCGCCGCTGGATGAAAAGAAAACGCTCCCTCACCGATCGCCGAGTAGTAATTGCCGCTCTTACCAGCGCCGGCAACGAGTTACTTGAACAGCTCACCCCCGTCATAAACTCTTTCCATCGGCGGCAATTTGGCGGCTGGGGAGAAAACAATTGAAACAGCTTATAGATTTACTCGCACAGATACGAGCCACCAACCACAAGTGAAACAACAGGAGAACGAGCGATGACTAGCAAATATAATATTGATCCGGCGCATTCAAGTCTGCAATTCAGTGTGCGCCATTTGATGATGTCCAACGTGCGCGGAGCCTTTACAGGCGTCCACGGAACCGTCAGTTATGACCCTTCCAATCCGGCCGCTTCGAGCATCGAAGCTACCATAGACGTGAACACCGTCAATACCAATGACGGCCAACGGGATACGCATCTGAAATCCGGCGATTTTTTCGATGCTGCCCAATTTCCTACTATCACCTTCCGCGGCACGAAGGTCGAGAAGAAAGGGGACGGCGAGTTTAAGGTTACCGGTGACCTCACCCTGCATGGTGTTACCAAGCCTGTAACCCTCGATGTCACGGAAGTTTCCCCCGAAGCGAAAGATCCTTGGGGCAATTTGCGTTTCGGCGCTTCTGTAAAGACTAAGATCAAGCGCAGCGACTACGGCCTCACCTGGAACGCTGCTCTCGAAACCGGTGGGGTGGTTATCAGCGACGACGTCAAGCTCGATTTTGAAATTCAATTAGTCCAGGCTCAAAGCGCGGCTGCCTGACTTTTGTTCGTCCGCTAACTTGTAAGCGGGTCAGGCCGCGCGCTCTGACTTTTTGGTTCTGGCCCGCTTTGAGGGTGTAAGTAGCGAGAGCACAATGCGCTCGTAGAGATCCGTCCGTTTGGAGTCTCGAAACTCTTCGGCAAAACTCTTTAACTTACCGGCCGAGTAACAATCCATAAGGGTGGGATGGATATAGTACTTTTTACAGGTTGCCGGCTTATTGCCTAGTTTAGACGCCACGTCCTTCACCACGTCGACCAGCGCCGATTTCGTGCTCTTGTCCACTCCGCTTAGGCATTTTTCCAGAAGGAAGTTAGCCGCTAAGCAAGTGCCTCCCCACGTCCTGAAGTCTTTTGCCGTAAAGTCACCGCCGCTGATTTCGCGGAGATACTCGTTCACGTCGCCCGATTCGACGGTCTGCGGTTTTCCCTCTTCGTCCAGATACTCGAATAACGAGCTCCCCGGAACCTCTTTGCACTTTCGCATAATTCGCGCCAGCCTCTTGTCTTCGAGCGTGATCTCATGCTGTTGATGGCTCTTGCCCTTGAAGCGAAAACGCAGCGTATCCCCCAGAATTTGCAAGTGCTGATTTCTCAGCGTCGTCAGGCCAAAAGAATTGTTTTCCTCCGCGTATTCTTCATTTCCGACGCGAATGTAAGTAGTCTCCAGTAACTTGACCACAGCTGCCAGGATCCGCCGCTTTGTTAATCCGTCCCTTCTTAGATCCCGGGCCACTGTCCGCCTGATCCTCGGAAGCGCCTTGCCGAAATCCCGCATTCGGTCGAACTTGACGAGATCCCGGACGTGACGATATTTCGGGTGGTACCTATACTGCTTACGGCCACGCGCGTCCCGTCCCACCGCCTGAATGTGTCCATTTTCCGCAGGACTGATCCAAACCGAACTCCATGCCGGCGGCAAGACCAGAGATCGTATGCGCTTCAAAACTGCTTCCTCCGTTACCGGCTTGCCATCCGCGCCCAAATAACTAAACCCGCTACCGGCCCGCCGGCGTCTTATGCCGGAGCCTTTGGGAATGGCATAACGTAAACCAGCCAGCTCCGCCGATTTAACTTCGTCGGGCACTCTTTGCTCTGCGTTGTCCGTCATGTCCTTCTCCTTAGTAGATGCACTTTACGTTGGAAACACTACTCTGATGCTGTAGGTCAACCAGAGTAAGATGAAACTCCATGCCAGCTCCGCTCATTTTCGACATTGACGGCACTCTGCTAGACTCCGTCGACCTGCACGCCCAAGCCTGGCAGGAAGCCTTTCGCCACTTCGGCTACGACTTTCCGATCGATCGCATCCGCGGACAGATCGGCAAGGGCGGCGACCAGTTGCTACCGGTTTTCCTTCCCCCCGAAGATTTGTGCGCGCGCGGCAAGCAAATTGAGGAGTTCCGCGGCAACCTATTCAAAGCGAAATTCCTCCAACACGTAAAACCGTTCCCTGGCGTTCGCTCTCTCTTTGAGAAAGTTCTCTCAAAAGGGCATAGAATAGCGCTCGCTTCTTCAGCCCGTGGAGACGAATTAAAAGAATACGAACGGATCGCCGGTATCGAAGATCTCGTTCAGGTGGAAATATCTTCCGCCGACGCCGAAAAATCGAAACCAAACCCCGATATCTTGGACGCCGCTTTCCATCGCTTGGGGACGGGACTAGAAAGGAAGAACGTCATCGTAATCGGCGATAGCCCATATGATGCCGAAGCCGCAAAACGAGCCGGCATGAAGGCCGTCGGCGTTCGCTGCGGTGGATTTGCCGAAGCCGATCTCCTCTATGCCGGGTGCGAAGCTATCTACGACGGCCCTGAAGATCTACTTCGCAATTACGAATCTTCCGTTCTCGCCTCAAATCGAAACTGAACCCTTTGCAGAGCCCTGAGCGCAAGCGATTGCAATCAGAAAAGCGCGGTCCCAATCAAACGTGTACATACCGCCATAGACGCGAACATATAGAACAAAGCATCGTTGTTCCAGAAAACGAAGGCCGTAAACAGGCACAGCATTGCCAACAAGGACTGGGGGTCCAGGGAGTAATCGTCGAACATCGGCTGTAATTCTCTATAGTGCCAAAAGCCGGCCGAGCCTCTCGCCCGCGTTCAGTCTCCGTTTCTAAGGACTCTCGCCGCCTTCGCCAGATGCTCCGCGAAGCCCGCGCTTACTTTTCGGTAAGTTTCTTCCAGCGCCTCCGGTATGACTCGCGCATCACACACCGTGGTCATGAAATTTGCGTCTCCCGACCAGCGCGGCAACATGTGCAAATGCAGGTGCTGCGCAATACCGGCGCCGGCAGCAGCACCCAAATTCATTCCCAGGTTCAGTCCTTCGGGCTTATAGATCGATTCGAGTACCTGCTCCGCTTGCCGCGCCAGCACCATCAGTTCCCGGGTACTCTCTTCGCTCGCCAACTCGAGCTTCGCAACATGATCGTACGGCACCATCATCAGATGCCCGCTCGTGTAGGGATAACGGTTCAGGATAACGAAGCAGTACTCGCCGCGATAAACCACTAACGTTTTTGCGTCCGCTTCAGGGTTTTGAGCCGCTCTGCAGAACACGCATTCCTGAGCGGTCTTTTTTGCTTTCATGTAGGCTGACCGCCAGGGGGTCCAAAGATATTCCATCAAGTCTGTGAGCTGCGGAAATTTTGAGCAGACTGCCGTAGGCAGACGCGCCGCACGTTCCCGAATCCGCTAATTTTAGGAGAAAGACTGCGGAGACTTATCGGCTGCCGCGGTTTCTTCCACGCCGCCTCCGGTCTTCGCCGAATGGTTGACCAAATCTCTCAATTCCTTGCTCGGCTTAAAGAAAGGAATGCGTTTCGAAGGCACTTCTACGCGCGAGCCGGTCTTCGGGTTACGGCCTACCCGCGGCTGCCTTTGCCGTGTCCGAAAGCTCCCGAACCCGCGGATCTCTATCTTTTCTCCCTTATGCAGGCTGTTCACTATACTGTCGAAAATTGTCTCGACGATGGTCTCGGAATCCTTGCGCGTCATTTCCACTACCTTCGAGACCTCATCGATCAGCTCAGCCTTCGTCATAACTCTCGTTCCTATAGTCACTCTGAGGATAGTTTTGTTTGATCGCATCGCCCACGGTCGACGTCGCCACCGCGGCCTGCCGCCGGTAATCTTCGATTCGGCTTCGCTCTACATCTTCATGCATTTCGCGCAAGCTTAACCCAATCCGCTTCTGCCCTTCGTTCATCTTGATCACTTTAAACTCGAACTCTTCACCGATGGGCAGAAGCGCTTCTTCCGCCGCTGCTTTCTGCTGCGCCGGCCGCTTGGCCGTCTGACCCTCGATTTCGCTCCGATGGCACAATGCCTCTACCCCGGGCATCAATTCCACAAACACTCCGAATGGCGCCATCCGGCAGACTCGTCCTCTCACGTTGTCGCCCACCTGATGTGTCCGGAAGAATGTCTCCCAGTTGTCCGGTTGCAATTGCTTGATCCCCAGGGAGAGCCGCCGGCTGGGCGCATCGATATGTAGAACTACCGCCTGGATTACCTGTCCCTTCTTGACCAACTCGGATGGATGCTTCACGTGCGAGGTCCATGACATGTCGGAAACATGCACCAGTCCATCGATGCCTTCTTCGATCTCTACGAACGCTCCAAAGTCAGCCAGTTTTCTGACGCGCCCTTCCACTACCGACCCAACGCTGTAACGTTCTGTAATCGTTGTCCACGGGTCCGCTTCGAGTTGTTTAATCCCCAGCGAAATGCGGCGCTCCTTCGGCTTTACTTCGAGCACTACTGCTTCTACCTGGTCTCCGGGTGTCAGGATCTTGGCCGGATGCTTCATGCGCCGGCTCCAGGTCATCTCCGAAATATGGATCAGCCCTTCCACGCCAGGCTCGATCTCGACGAACGCTCCGTAGTCGGCCACGCTCACGATCCGCCCAATCACCCGGCTCTGCACCTGGTACCGCTCCTCCACCTGCCCCCACGGATCAGGCCGCATTTGCTTCAGACCGAGCGAAATGCGCTCATGCTCGCGATCGAACTTCAAAACTTTGACCGTGATCTCTTCGCCCGGAGTCAGCACCGAAGAAGGATGAGTGACGCTTCCATAGCTCAGATCGCTCACATGCAAAAGGCCGTCGATTCCGCCCAAGTCCAGAAATGCGCCGTAATCGGTCAGGTTTTTTACCACACCCGTTATCTCGGCTCCCTCATGCAGCGTCTCGAGCGCGTGCGCTTTGCGAGTTTGCAGATCGTTCTCGATGAGTACTCGCCGCGATACCACTGCGTTGCCGCGCCGCCGGTTGAGCTTCAGAATGCGAACGTCGAATTCCTGCCCGACATAATTATCCAGGTTGTGGATCGGCCGCACTTCAACCTGAGAACTTGGCAGAAATGCCGGAACTCCTATGTCTACCGCCAGCCCGCCTTTGATCTTCCCGATGATTTTTCCCGCGACCGCCGTTCCTTCCGTCGCTGCCTGTTCCAGCGTTTCCCAAATCTGCCGCCGGTGAGCTCGCTCATAGGATAGAAGAATATACCCTTCTACAGGTTGCCCGGTTCGGTCAATCATGACCTCGATCACGTCGCCTTGCTTGACGGCGGGCATTCCTTCCACCGACGGAAATTGCGCGGCCGGTACCAGCCCCTCGGTTTTCCTGCCGATATCGACGATGACTTCTTTTTCCGTGACGCTCAGGACGTGGCCGTGGTAGCTCTCGCCTTCACCTGACGTAAACTGACTGCTGTAGTCATCTAGAAATGCCTGGTAGTCTGAAGTCTCCGCCGTTCCAGGTGTCTCAACATGTTCGTCAAAGGAACCAGCCATCTTTCCAATTCATCCTGAGTCCGCCTCCGGTGGATCGATCGTAGCGTCCGTGCAATCAATTTGCCACCGCGGCTTTAACGCCCGTATTATTTGCCCCGAGCAAAGTCAACTAATTGATACTTCAGTACTTCAGAAATATAGCGGACGCTAGAGATGATGTCAACACGGCCCATTACCCCCGCTGCGCGCGTTCCTCACTCTGCCGCCGCTCCCCATTGTCATATATAATGTAAGTGCGGAGCAGTTTCTAAAACGTTCTGCCAATCCTCCGCATCTGTCGGAGATCCGGCTCGTGCTCGAGGCGAAAGAGGATATTCATGATTGAAGGTTTGCTTCAGCCAACCCACCTGCTCATCATATTGGCCATTGCGCTCTTCGTTTTTGGCCCTAAAAAGCTCCCCGAGCTCGGCCAGGGTCTCGGCAAAGGGATTCGGTCATTCAAAGACAGCATGAAAGCCGCCACCGAGGAGCCGGAGAAGATCGATCCGCCCAACGTGAATCGTTCTTCGGACCCTAAGTAGTTCCCTTTTCGCATTTCCCTAATATCGAACGGCAGCGCGATGACAATCGCGCTGCCGTTGCCGTTTTCAGGCACGTTCGGCGCTTGTCTGCTTTCTCCACTCCAGAAAATTTTTCCCTGTCTGCAAGAAATGCCGCTTTTAAAGGGCACTGGCCGTTCTGCGAACTTCTACCGGTAATCCCCGTAACTGCTTCATTCGCATCGGCTTCCAATTCTCTCCGCAGTGCCCTCCGAAGGTGGTACCAAAACTGCCTACCCTTATCCGTAAGGTGATACAAATCACCGTCTGTGCTGAAGCTGCCAAGCAACTCCGGCAGATTCAAACACAACGACGTTAAGTAACAAGATCTCACTTAGGAGCGGTAGAGCCACATGACTACAGAAGATTTCGGAAAAGCATATCAGAAGGGGTTCAATCTTACGGTTCGGTTTCTAGTCTCGCGAGGACTTTCCTACGATGCGGCCCTCGATACTGCACAGGCAGCCTGGGCCAAGGGTTGGGAGCGGAGAGAGCAATTACGCGACCCGAGCCTTGTGCTGACTTGGACCAACAGTATCGCGCTCAATATTCATAGAACCTTCCTCAGACGTGAGCCCCAGACGCAAACGCTTCCGGAACTGCAGGCGCCGCCTCGCATGAACGTCGCGGCCATCGACGTAAAGCGAATTTTGAAGGAGTGCAAGCCCAATGACCGCGTGGTGCTCGAAGGCCACTACATTGAAGGATACAAGGTGCAGGAAATTGCCCGCCAGCACGGCTGGTCGGAGACGGCGGTCCGCATCCGCCTGCTGCGCGCGCGCCGTAGCGTAGAGCGCCGCTTGAGCCGCCCGAAACACGCTAGATTGCGCAACTTGGCGCAGAAAACAAGAAAAGCGCTTGCAAGTGCTCTGGAAGTTCCCGCCTTTGAAGCCAAAGTAGCCTGAACCTTTCCAGCCCCAGATAAAAAAAGCGCGGCAACTCTAGCTTGGAGTTGCCGCGCTTTTGTTTTTCAGCCGCTAAATCAACTCTGCCGCGCTAAAGAAAAACGGAATCTCGACCCCAGCCGTTTCCGAGGCATCCGAGCCGTGCACGGAATTTCGCTCGATGTTCTCCGCAAACCTCTTGCGTACCGTTCCATCCGCCGCATTGGCCGGGTTCGTCGCGCCCATCACCTCGCGCCACTTCCCGATGGCATTCTCCCGCTCGAGCACCATCAATACCGCCGGTCCTTCCGTCATAAATGTCACCAGGCCGCCGAAGAACGGCCGTTCTTTATGCACCGCGTAGAACGCTTCTGCCTCTTGCTTGGAGATCCGGTGCGTCTTCAGGCCGGAAATGCGAAAGCCTTGCTCCTCGATCAGCGCCAGGATCGCCCCGACATGTTTATTCTGCACCGCGTCAGGCTTGATCATCCCAAAAGTACGTTCTAACGCCATCTACTTTGTCGCCCTCTTTCCCGAAGCGCTTGCCGCGAGCGCTTCCTGCATCTTCTCGCCCAGCGATGCCGGCGTCGGACAAACTACTATCCCCGCATCCGCCATGGCCGCAAGCTTATCTTCCGCGCGCCCGGAACCGCCTGAAATAATTGCTCCCGCGTGACCCATGCGGCGCCCCGGAGGCGCTGTCTGGCCGGCGATAAATCCTACCATCGGCTTCTTAACGTGCTCCTTTACATACTCGGCCGCCGTTTCTTCCGCGCCGCCGCCGATCTCTCCAATCATGATGATCGCGTGCGTATCCGGATCTTCGTTAAACAGCTTGATTGCATCCGTGAAACTCGTCCCGATAATCGGATCGCCGCCGATCCCGATACACGTTGATTGCCCGATACCGAGCTTCGTCAGTTGCCCTACCGCTTCATACGTCAAAGTTCCCGAACGCGATACAATTCCCACGTTCCCCGCTTTGTGTATGTGCGCCGGCATGATGCCAATCTTGCACTTGCCCGGCGTAATCACGCCCGGGCAATTCGGCCCCACCAGTCGCGTCTCGGGCTTTGTCTTGAGATAGGCCCAGACGCGCTCCATATCTTGCGCTGGAATGCCTTCCGTGATGCAAACCACCAGCGGCAAGCCCGCGTCCGCCGCCTCCATGATCGCGTCCGCCGCGAACGGCGGTGGCACAAAAATCACCGACGCATTCGCGCCCGTTGCCTTCACCGTCTCTTCTACGGTATTGAAAACCGGCCGATCTAAATGCGTCTGTCCGCCCTTGCCTGGGGTCGTCCCGCCTACTACCTTCGTCCCGTACTGGATCGCCTGCTCGGCGTGAAAGGTCCCTTCCCGTCCTGTAAAGCCTTGGAAAAGTACTTTCGTGTTTTCGTCGATGAGTACACTCATTGCGCTAGTCTCACCACTTTCTCTGCCGCGTCTTTCATCCCGTCGGCTACCGTGAAGTTAAATCCGGATTCAGTCAGAATCTTTTGTCCCAGCTCCACGTTCGTGCCTTCCATCCGAACCACCACCGGAATCTTGATCTCCAGCTCGCGCGCCGCCGAGACCACGCCGCTCGCCAGCGTGTCACAGCGCAAGATACCGCCGAAAATATTAATCAGGACCGCCTTCACGCTTTTGTCCGAAAGCAAAATCCGAAAGGCATTCTTGATCTGCTCCGCGTTTGCCCCGCCGCCTACATCCAGGAAGTTCGCCGGTTTGCCACCCGCGTACTTGATGATGTCCATCGTCGCCATTGCCAGCCCCGCTCCATTCACCATGCACGCGATCGTGCCATCCAGCTTGATGTAGTTCAACCCGAAACGCGACGCCTCTACCTCCAGCGGATCTTCTTCGTTCAGATCCCGCAGCTCCAGCAAATCTTTGTGCCGGTAGAGCGCATTATCGTCCAGGTTGATCTTGGCGTCGAGCGCGTAGACTTTCCCATCCTTCGTCAAAATGAACGGGTTGATCTCCGCCAGCGACCCGTCCATCGCCAGATAAGCCTTCGAGAGCGCCATCATCGCGCCCGCCGCCGCATTCGCGCTAGTCGCCGGAATCCCCATGTCGAACGCCAGCTTGCGCGCTTGAAAAGGCTGCAAAGGTTGGCCCGCAATCAACGCCTCTCGCAAAATCAGCTCCGGAGTTTTTGCCGCCACTTCCTCGATCTCCATTCCGCCCGCCTTCGAAGCCATGAAGACCGTCTCACCCAGATCCCGATCCAGCACTAATCCCAAATAGAGCTCGCGCTCGATCGGCAGCGTCTCTTCAATCAGCAAGCGCTGCACCACACGTCCTTCCGGTCCCGTCTGATGCGTCACCAGCGTCATGCCCAGCATCTTCTTCGCAATTTCCGCGGCCTCCGCTGCATTTTTCGCGATCTTGACGCCGCCGCCTTTACCGCGCCCGCCCGCATGGATCTGCGCCTTCACCACCACGCTTCCGCCAATCTTTTTCGCGGCCGCTTCGGCTTCTTCCACCGTGTATGCAACCTCGCCCCTCGGCACAGGAACCTCGTATTTGGCGAGGATCGCCTTCGCCTGATACTCGTGTATCTTCATATGGATTGCGGCGCTCGCACGCGCTTCCCCGTGCCCGGACGCCAACCGTTAGTGTATCTCGCGGCATAATCGAGGAGAATGAAAATCCGCCGTCGAAACTTTCTCGCCGGAGCTCTCGCCTCGCCCTTTCTTGCCGCTCAAATGAACGCCCCCAAGCCCTTCGGCGTCATTCCCTCTCCGCGCCAACTCGCCTGGAGCGAACTCGAGTTCTACAACTTCCTTCACTTCACCGTCAATACATTCACCGACAAAGAATGGGGCTACGGCGACGAGAATCCAGCCATCTTCAACCCCACCGCCTTCGACGCGGATGCCATCGTCGAAGTCCTGAAAAACGCCGGCAGCAAAGGCGTCATCCTTACCTGCAAGCATCACGATGGTTTTTGTCTCTGGCCCACCGCCACCACCGGACACTCCATTAAACACAGCCCATACAAAAACGGCAAAGGCGACATTGTTCGTGAAGTTTCGCAAGCCGCCCAACGCCACGGCCTGAAGTTTGGCGTCTACCTCTCGCCCTGGGATCGTAATCAAGCCTCCTACGGCACTCCGCACTACATCCAGATCTATCGCCGCCAAATGCGCGAGCTGCTCACCACCTACGGCCCGATCTTTGAAATCTGGCACGATGGCGCAAACGGCGGCGACGGCTACTATGGTGGCGCGCGCGAGAAGCGCGTCATCGATAAACTGCACTATTACCATTGGCCCGAAACCTGGGCGCTCGAACGCGAGCTCCAGCCGAAAGCCAACATCTTTAGCGACGTCGGTCCCGACGTGCGCTGGGTCGGCAACGAAAAGGGAATTGCCGGCGACCCCTGCTGGGCCACCTATACTCCGCATTCGCCTAACGGCGGCCCCGGCGCTCCCGGCGATGTAGTGTCAGCCGAATCCACCACCGGCACGCGTCACGGAAAATACTGGATGCCCGCCGAATGCGACGTCTCCATCCGTCCTGGCTGGTTCTGGCATCCTGCCGAAAACAACAAGGTCAAAACACCGCAACAACTACTCGACCTCTACTTCGATTCCGTCGGCCGCGGTGCAAGTTTTCTTCTCAACGTTCCGCCCGACCGCCGTGGACTCATCTATGAAACCGACGCCGCCAATCTCCGCGCCTTCGGCAAGATCATCCAATCCACCTTCGCGCAGGACCTCGCCGCTGGCGCGCAAAAATCCCATACCGGCGCGCCCTGGCGTCAGGAATTCACATTGCAATTGCCGCACCTGCAGCGCTTCGATCTGGTCCGCCTCCGCGAACAGATTCAATTCGGCCAGCGCGTCGAATCTTACGCCCTCGATACTTGGCAGAACGGCACTTGGCAGCCCTTCGGAAACGGCACCAGCATCGGCATCTGCCGCCTCGTCCGCGGCGCGCTGCCGGTCACCACCGATCGAGTCCGTCTGCGCATCACCGAGTCTCCGGTCCCGCCCCTCATTGCCGAATTCAGCCTCTTCCGCTTGACCACTTGACTTACCCCCTCAACCTGTTATCATCAATCAAGAAGGTGATAACATGATCCGCACTCAGGTCAGCCTCGAAGAACAAGAGTACGAACTGGTCAAGAAGGAAGCGCACTCGCTCGGAATCTCCACCGCGGAGCTCGTTCGACGTGCCGTCCGTAACGCGCTGCCTCCTGCCGGCGATCCTCCCTGGATGAGATTTGCAGGATCGGTCGAATCCGGCAACCCCGATTCCAGCCGCTCGATCGACGAAATCGTCTATGGCAAGAAGGACTGAGTGCTACCTCGACACTTCGGCCTTGATCGCGTTTCTCGACAGATCTGATAGCTTTCATCATCTTTTCCGTCGCTTATTCTCCGAGCCGCCGCCTCTGATAACGTCCGCTCTTGTCATTGCGGAGGGACACGGCTGGTTCTTGCGGCGCTACGATTGCCGCCGCGCCATACAATTTCTCGCTTTCATCGCGGAACTGCCCGCTTTGACGATTCAGCCATTCGACGACGCCGGAATTGCCGCGTCGGCCAATCTTGTCAAGAAGTTCAGCGATCAGAAATTAACGCTCGCCGACGCCCACGGTCTGGCATTGATCGAAAAGCGTAAAATCGCCGCGTGCTGGTCGACCGACTGGCACTTCACCCTAAGCGGCGCTTCGCTTGTCATTTAAGGCCTTCACTGCACGACCACCAATCCGCCGCGCCGCGCCATAAGCAACTCGTGAATTGCCCGGCACTCTTCCGCTAATTCCTTGAACTCTTTCGGATCGAGCGATTGATATCCATCCGAAAGCGCCCGTTCCGGCTCCGGATGCACTTCCACAATCAGCCCCGCCGCGCCCGCTGCAATCGACGCCAGCGCCATTGGCAGCACTTTATCCCGCTTGCCCGTGCCATGGCTCGGGTCGACAATAATCGGCAGGTGGCTCAGCGTCTTCACCGCCGGCACTACGCTTAAATCGAGCGTGTTGCGAGTATGATCCGCAAACGTCCGTACTCCGCGCTCGCACAGGATCACGTTGTAATTGCCCTGCGCCAAAATATATTCCGCGGCCATCAGAAACTCTTCGAGCGTCGAGGACATGCCCCGCTTCAGTAGAACCGGTTTCTTCGACCGCCCCGCCCGCCGCAGCAAAGAAAAATTCTGCATGTTCCGCGCGCCGATCTGCACGCAATCGGCGTAGTGCTCCACCAGTTCGAACGTCTCCGTATCCACCGCCTCCGTCACGATCCCCAGGCCGGTCTCTTCTCGCGCCTCCGCCAGATACTGCAGACCCTCCTCGCCCAGTCCTTGAAAACTGTAGGGTGAAGTTCTCGGCTTATAAGCTCCGCCGCGCAGCATTTGACCCCCCGCCGCCTTCACCGCCCGCGCCGATTCCATAATCTGCTCGCGGCTCTCCACCGCGCACGGTCCGCCGCACAGCGCAAGTTCGCTGCCGCCCACCGCCGTCCCGTTGACTAGCACCACCGTGTTTTCCTGCTTCGTCTCCCGGCTCACCAGTTTGTAAGGCTTCGAAACCCGTATCGCTTCCGCCACCCCCGGCAGACTCTCGAACTCCGCCGCATCTACCGGCCCGCTGTTCCCCGTTATTCCGACCGCCGTTCTCTGCTCGCCAGGAATGATGTGCGGCGCGAAACCAAGCGCTTTAATTCGCTCGCAAACCCGCGCAATTTCCGCTTCTCCTGCCCCCGCCTTCATGACCACCAGCACTTGTAGAGTTACTCCTGTGTATTAGGGTAACCAAGCTGCGATTTGTATATGGTTCACAATAGTGGCTTACACGTTAAATAGCGCAAGCATGTCTCACCTCCCTTTCCGGAACTCTGTTCATCTCAACCAGACGGAAGCCTATGACCTGATGCATCGCATGCTTTCCGGCGAGATGAGCACGGAGGGTATTGCCGACGTTCTCGGTTTCCTTCGCCGCAAGGGCGAAACTCTCTCCGAGCTCGTCGGCTTCGCCAGCGCCATTCGCGCCATGAGCCCCTCCTCCCAGCTCGACCGCATGGATGATCCTCTCCTCGACACCTGCGGTACCGGCGGCGACGGTACCTCGACCTTCAATATCTCGACCGCCACTGCCTTTGTTGCCGCCGGTGCGGGTCTTTCCATTGCTAAACATGGCAATCGCCGCATCTCCAGCCAGTGCGGCAGCGCCGATGTCCTCGAAGCGCTCGGTGTTCCCGTCCATCTCTCCGCCCCACAAGTCGTCGAGTGCATACGCCAGACCGGCATTGGCTTCCTCTATGCCCCGCTGCTCCATCCCGCCGTCAAGCACGCTCAGGAGGCCCGTCTCCTGCTTAAGGGCCGCACCGTCTTCAATCTCCTCGGTCCCTTGACCAATCCCGTCGGAGCGCGTTTCCAGCTCATCGGCGCGTTTTCCATCCGTGCGGCCGAGATGCTCGCCCATGCCTCCGCCCGCCTTGATACGGAGCGCGCTTTCGTTGTCCATGGAGCCGACGGTCTCGATGAGATCAGCACCACCGGCCTCACCACCGTTTTTCAGGTCGAAGATGGACGTGTTCAAAAAGGGCGCTGGATGCCCGCCGATTTCGGCATGACCACTGCTACTCTCGAAGATCTGAAGGGCGCCGATCCACAGACCAATGCCGGCATTATCCGTGCGCTCCTCGACGGAGAACCCGGTGCCCGGCGCGACATTGTTATCGCCAACGCCGCCGCTGCTCTCTTCCTCGCACAGCGCGCTGTCGATCTCAAATCCGCCGTCGAACTCGCCATCCAGTCCATCGATTCCGGCGCTGCCCGTCGCAAGCTCGAACAAGTCGTCGCCTTCCAGGCCGCGGAATCTATCACCCATGAAGTCGTTTGAAATCCAGGAATTCGGTATTGATAACGTCGCCCTCGTAGAGCGCGACACCCCTCGTCCCGGCCACGGTCAGGTACTGGTCAAAATGCGCGCCGCTTCTCTCAATTTCCGTGACTACATGACCGTTATGGGTACCTACAATCCCAAACTCGGGCGTCCCGTTGTTCCTCTCTCCGATGGCTCCGGGGTTGTCGAAGAACTCGGTCCCGACGTCTCCCGTTTCAAGACTGGAGACCGCGTCACGCCTTGTTTCATGCAGAAATGGATCGATGGTCCAGTCACTCGCGAAAAGGCCAATTCAGCCCTCGGCGGCGCGATTGACGGTGTTCTCTCTGAGTACGCTGTCTTCTCCGAAAACGGTCTCGTGGCCGCGCCTGCTTCGCTCGACGACCAAGAAGCCGCTTCGCTGCCGTGCGCCGCTGTAACCGCCTGGCACGCGCTTTTCGAACACTCACCGCTGCCCCCCGGAGGCACCGTTCTCATTCAAGGAACCGGCGGTGTTTCCGTATTCGCTCTCCAGTTCGCCCATGCCGGCGGCCTCCGAACCATCGTCACCTCCAGCAGCGACGAAAAACTCGCCCGCGCCCGCCAACTCGGCGCGAGCGAAACCATCAACTACAACAAAACTCCCAACTGGGACGAACTCGCCCGCAAGCTCACCGCCGGTGAAGGCGTTGACCACGTCATCGACGTAGGCGGCAGCGACACCGTCCCGCGTTCCCTGCGCGCCGTCCACACGGCCGGTGCAGTCAGCTTAATTGGCGTTCTCACCGGTACGGATTCCACCGTCAGCCCTGTTTCTATCTTGATGAACAGCATTCGCGTACAAGGCATATACGTCGGCTCCCGCGCCATGTTCGAGCGCATGAACCGCGCCATCGACTTTCACTCGATCAAACCCGTCATCGACAAAACCTTCCCGTGGACCGACCTCAAATCAGCCCTCCGCTACCTGGAATCCAAGCAGCACTTCGGCAAAATCACCCTAACTTTCTAAATCGGGGACAGGCTACGCAATTCCCATTTCCCTCGGAAATAAATCGGGGACAGGCTACGCAATTCCCATTTCCACTCTGGAACTAATGCGCCAGCGCCTCCGTCCCCGTCGACCGCCGCAGATTATTCTTGCGTAGCGCAAACGACAGAACAAACATGATCCCCGTCCCGATCCCCAGTAGCCAAAATGTATCGATGTACGACAGCGTCGATGACTGCGCCTGCACCGATTGATAAATCCTCGCGTAAGCTTGCGTGTGCGCTGTGCTGGCCGGCACGCCTGCCCGGCTCAACTGCGCCGCCATAGCTGCTGCTGCGTTTCGAAAAATGGGATTATTCACATTCGTGTGGCTTGCCAACATCACTTGATGTACCTGCGACCGCCTCGCCAGGATCGTTGTAATCGCAGACGTCCCTACGCTGCTCCCGATATTCCGCACAAAATTGATCAGCCCCGCCACCGCGTTACTTTTCTCGAGCGGTATCCCGAGATACGCCACCATCGTCGCGGGTATGAAAATGAAACCCATCGGCACGTATTGCGCGATCCGCAGCCAGGTCGCCGCATTGAAACTGATTCCTAAATCGATCTGCTTAGTCGAAAAGAACATCGCAATCGTCAACGTCGACCATCCAAACGCCATTAAATAGCGCGCCTGAATCTTCGACGTTAATTGCCCCACCAGCGGCAGCTCGATCAGCAGCAGCACTGCCGCCGCCGAGAGCACCATCCCCGCCTTCTCCGCCGTATATCCCAACAGAGTCTGCAAAAACTGAGGCATTAGCACCGTTGTCGAAAACGATGCCGCTCCCACCATGAACATCATCACGCTTGAGGTCGCGAAATTGAAGTTCTTGAACAATCGCACATCGAGTATCGGATGCTTTACCGTCAGCTCCCAAACCACCAGGCTCACCAGCGCGATTATCGAAACCACCGTTAGCGTCGTGATGAAGTTCGATCCAAACCAGTCGTCTTCCTGCCCCTTATCCAGCACGATTTGCAGGAATCCCACGCCCACCGCCAGCAGCCCGAATCCGATGTAGTCGATCCTGCTTTCCGCCATCGTCGTTCGTTTCAGGAATGGCGGGTCGTCGACAAAGGCGATTACCAGGAAGATGGCCAGGATCCCCACCGGCAGATTCATCAGGAAGATCCAGCGCCAGCTATAGTTGTCTGTTACCCAACCGCCCAAAGTCGGCCCGATCGCCGGCGCAACCACCGCCGTCACTCCATAAATCGAAAACGCCAGCCCGCGCTTCTCGGGCGGAAACGTGTCGGCCAGCACCGCCTGCGCCATCGGCTGCAAGCCTCCCCCGCCCACTCCTTGGATCACCCGCGAAATCAGCAGCACGGCCAGTGTTGGCGCAACCCCGCAGAACAGCGAACTCACCGTGAACAGCCCAATACAAATCAAAAAGAATCGTTTACGCCCGACTATCGAGACCAACCAACCCGTAATCGGCAGAACGATCGCGTTAGAAACCAAATACGACGTAAGCACCCATGTGCTCTCGTCGCTGCTCGCTCCCAGATTGCCTGCGATATGTGGCAGCGCCACATTGGCAATGCTCGTGTCGAGCACCTCCATGAACGCCGCCAGCGAAACAACGAATGCAATCAGCCACGGATTCGCTCTCGGTTTCCAGCCGGCATGTGGATTGGCAGCCGCATCGCCCGCGCTCAAGACTCGCCCTGACTCATCTGCCTATTGTAAAAGAGATACGAAACGATCGTTGTCGTTATCACGCCATCCGCTTTAAGCACGCGCGCGGCCTTTCCACGCACCAATTAAGCTGGAAGCAGGTAAGGAGACAAGCCTCTGTGAGCTACTCAATTATCCGGATTTGCACCAACTGCCAGGCCAAGAATCGCGTCCCGGCCACGCATCTCTCCGATACTGGACAATGCGGCGTCTGCAAAGCGTCGTTGCCCGCGCTCGACGAACCGTTAGAAGTTGATTCCGCGGCCTTCGACGAGATCGTCCGGACAGTCCAAGTGCCCATCCTGATAGACTTCTGGGCGGCTTGGTGCGGACCATGCCGGGCCGCCGCACCCGAGGTTCATGCTCTGGCTCAGGAGATGGCTGGCAAAGCGCTCATTCTCAAAGTTAATACTGAGGCGAACCCGGAACTCGCCGCGCGCTACCGCGTGCAAAGCATACCGAACTTTGTTGTGTTGCGGAACGGCAATATTGTGCTCCAGCAACCCGGCCTCGCGCGCCGCGACCAGATGCGAAATTGGTTGCAGATGGCGAAAGCGCAGGCCGTTTAAGCCTGCCCTTCGATGACCGCTAAACCGCTACCGCCGAAGTTGGGAATCGCCTCCACCTCATTCATGGGCGCGACGCTGGGCAAGAGTACTTCCCCCGGTAATTCGAGCGCGTCAGCGGCGCAGGCGAAGAGCACTTTGAGTCTGCCTCCGGTGCATGGCCGCGATACGCTCGAGTTCGTTGAAATGTGCCACGCTTTGGGCGCAGCCGGCGTCCAGACTCAAATCGTCGGCGATCCCCACGCGCTACGGGCACGCATCGAAGAATCAGGCATGTGGATCGAAGCCATGATCTCGGTGCGGAATAGCTCGCCCGAACAATTGGAGCAATCGATCGTTCAGGCTAAAGAAGCCGGCTGTACGGTGGCTCGTGACGGTCTGCTCGGCGGGCGACGCTATGAAACCTTCGATTCCTTAGCCGGCTGGAACGCGTGGCTGGCTGAGAGCATGAACAAGCTTTCGATCGCGCTTCCCCTCTTCGAAAAACACAAGTTCACCCTGGCGCTTGAGAACCACAAAGACTGGACCCTGGATGACTACCTTCCTCTCTTCCAAAACTATTCCAGCGAATATCTCGGAGCTTGCCTCGATTTCGGCAACAACATCTCGCTGCTCGATAACCTCATGGACACGATTGAAGCTGCCGCGCCCTACGTCAAAGCCACTCATCTCAAAGACATCGACGTCGCGCCTTGCCCGGAGGGATTCTTGCTCTCCGAGGTGCCGTTAGGAACTGGCGTGCTCGATTTGCCGAAGGCCGTGGACTTGGTGCGCAAAGCGAACCCCGACGTTCGCCTGACGCTTGAAATGATTACCCGCGACCCTTTGAAGGTCTCCTGCTTGACCGACCACTACTGGATCACGTTCCCCGAACGCAACGGCATCTCCCTCGCTCGGACGCTGCGCTTTGTCAACCAGCGCCAGAGCAACACTCCTTTGCCCAAACCCGAAGAACTCTCACCCGACGAGCACGCCAAGATCGAGCTGGACAACATCAAGGCCTGTCTTGCCTACGCGCAAGAACGTTTCTAATAGGCTGTCGCTTAAAGAGCCAATGTAGCTGAGGTGGCGCAGGCCATCGTTTTCTGTGGCCTGCGGTATCCGCGCACTCTTTCGAGCGCGACTACTGCCGCCCGTTCATCATCGAACAACCTGAGAACATGTCTGATTCACCTCACCTTTTTTCTCCCTACTCCTTGGGGAGCTGCACTCTTTCGAATCGAATTGTTGTTTCGCCCATGTGTCAGTACTCGAGCGTAGACGGCTTCGCCACGGATTGGCATCTGGTCCATCTCGGAAGCCGGGCTGTCGGAGGAGCCGGTCTGGTAATTGTTGAAGCCACCGCTGTCTCTCCCGAAGGCCGCATTACTCCGTCCGATCTCGGATTGTGGAAGGATGAGCACATCCCGAAGCTGAAGCAGATTGCCGATTTCGTGCATTCGCAGGGCGCCCATATAGGTATTCAGTTGGCCCACGCCGGACGTAAGGCGAGTATGTCCGTGCCCTGGGAACCGGAACGGCTGATTGTTCCCCAGGAAGGCGGATGGCAGGTGGTTGCGCCGAGCCCGATTCCTTTCTCCGAGCATTACGCCAAGCCGGTAGCGCTTGACAAAACGGCTATTCGCCAGCTCGTCCACCACTTTGCCGAGGCCGCGCGGCGCGCTACCCAGGCCGGCCTCGATACTGTCGAGATCCATTCGGCGCATGGCTATCTGCTACACTCGTTTCTCTCTCCGCTCAGCAATCAACGCGCTGACGAGTATGGTGGTTCCTTCGATAACCGGATTCGTCTACTGATCGAAGTGGTGGATGCCGTACGTGCCGCCTTGCCGAAAGAGTCACCCTTGCTCGTGCGCATCTCTTCGACTGACTGGGCCGAAGGGGGCTGGGACATCGACCAATCCGTTGCCTTGGCAAAGGTCCTCAAGACACATCGGGTCGATTTGTTGGACGCCTCCTCCGGCGGCCTTGTGCCCTACGCGAAAATCCCGGTCGGCCCCGGCTTCCAGACTCCTTTTGCCGAGCGTATTCGCCGCGAAGTCGGCATGCCGACCGGAGCAGTCGGCATGATCACCGGCTCCGCGCAAGCCGACCAGATCATCCGCAACGGCCAAGCCGATCTCGTGATGATTGCCCGCGAGTTGCTGCGCGATCCCTACTGGCCCTTGCAGGCGGCGAGCGAGCTGCACAAACATATGCCCTGGCCCAAACAGTACCTGCGCGCCGCCGCGACCGGAACTGCCGCCCGCGATGGCATTCTTGACGATTGAACCAACAGCATGTTTATGCGCGTGGAGTAGGCGTCTGTGCCAATGTCACTTGTTTTTGCCGGATGGCGAACTCTTGCACTCGTGGAGCGGCCCTCCTGGGCTGCCATGCCGGCTTTCGAACGCACAGGCCGTCGGGGGCGGCACAGAACAAAAGAGAAACTCAGCGGACTTGGCCGCCTCCGACGAGTCCGTTGTGCGCGATGGTTTCTTAGAAGCCGGCATAATGCCGCCAGGAATGGCGGCATCTGGAGTTTGGACAAATTTATCAAGCAGCAGCGGTAAGGCCGAGTGATTTCCAGCTGATTTTTAGGTGAAAGGGGAGCAGCAGGGCTAGTGTGCTGAGCGGGAAATACGTTTACAAAGTCTTTCGACCTTGCCGAGGATGAGATCGGCATCGGCGGTCCAGACGAAAGGTTTGGGATTTTGGTTACGCCGGTCGAGGTAGTCGAGCATGGCTTTCTCCAGGATCCGAATAGCAGTATGGCTGCCGCGTCGGACACAGCGTTGGGTAAGCTCTGCGAAGAGCCGCTCGACGAGGTTGAGCCAACTGGCGCTCGTTGGGGTGAAGTGAACGTGGTAGCGCGGATGCTTCGTTAGCCAGCTTTTGACTTTCGCGACCTTGTGCGTACCGTAGTTATCCATGACCAAATGCACGTCGAAGCCGCCGGGAAGATTGGCCTCGATCTCGTTCAGAAAGCGGATAAATTCCTGATGCCGGTGACGCCGGTAGCAATTGCTGATGGTGACTCCGGAAGCCACATCCAGGGCCGCAAACAAAGACGTTACTCCATGTCGCTCGTAATCGTGCGACTGCCGCTCGGGAACGCCCGGCGCCAGCGGCAGAATCGGTTCGGTCCGGTTCAGCGCCTGGACCTGGCTTTTTTCATCGACGCACAGCACCATGGCGCGGTCCGGAGGGTTTAAATACAGGCCCACAATGTCGCGCACCTTCTCTACGAATTGTGGGTCTTTGGAAAACTTGAAGTTCTCCACTCGATGCGGCTGCAATCCGAACGTATGCCAGATGCGCACGATGGCGTTCTGCGTGAGACCGGTCTCTTGGGCCATGAGCCGAGTGCTCCAGTGCGTGCTGTTCGCGGGCTTCGATTCCAATGTTTTCGTCACCACTTCTTCTATGTCGCGATCGCTGATTTTTCGCGGCGCGCCGACGCGCGGCTCATCCAGCAAGCCATCCAGCCCGAACTCCAGAAATCGCTTTCGCCACTTGCCCACCGTTGCGCTCGTGACGTGCAGCTTTCGAGCCACTTCCGAATTACTCATCCCTTCTTCACAACCGAGTACCATCCGGGCGCGCGTCGCCATCGCCTGCAACGACTTCGGCCGACGAGCGATTAGGCTCAATTTCTCCCGCTCTTCCTCACTGATCTCCAGTGGCTTCTTGGGACGTCCAGTACGCATACAACAATAGGAGGCCCCTTCAATACTTATGTTTCGTATTTATCGCTCAGGACACTAGGTTGTCGGCGATTTCTCGGCGCAGCAAGGTGATCAGATCGAGACAGGACGGTCGCTCGGCGTTTCGGCGCCACTTGGGAAGAGGCTGATGAGGAGGGTGACGGCCGGGACCAAAGGCGAGCAAGGCGGCTAACGGCAAGGCACTGTAGGAGGCGACGGCAAAAGCGGGTTGGCGTGGCACCGAGAGCGGGGAACGCAGCTGCGCCTGACCGACCCCGAGCGTATCTTTCTCCTCGCGGTGATTTGCTTCGATCTGCCAGCGATCGAAGTAGGCCTGTAACATCTCGCGCGCGCTGCCGCGCAGATCGGTGGTTAACAGAAACGCGGGGCGTCGATAATACTTGCGTTTTCGTCCCGGCGCCTGATAGGGGATGGGAGCTACCACGAACATACATAGCGGACGCCGGCCTGCTCCCGACTGCCAATAAATGTTGCTAACTTCCTTGTAACGGACTTTGCGCCATTGGCCGCCATGAAAGAGGCGCGCTTTGCGCCAGACCACGGACTCATCCTGACGAATTTGTTCCGGCGTAAATTTCAGCACGTCGTAAAAACGGGCATGGCTAGTGCTGGCGCGCCGGCACAACTTTAGGTTGCAGCGCCCGCGGGCGACGATCTCGGTACGATCCACCTCTTGCCGAAACAGGGTCCGGTTACAAAAGCTCCCGTCCCCGACGATCAACAGGCGCTTTCTTGACTCGCCCGCTTCATCCAAGGAAAGCCGCAGGCCGGCCATGATTCTCACCGCATGGACAGAAAGATTGTTCTTCTTCACCGCCTGGCGATAAGCCGCCCATTCTTCGGCTGGGGCTTTCCGGCGCGAATGCTTCAAAGCGGGCACTTCCTCAAAGCGCACCGGCAGTGCCCGCGCCGCCGCCTTCTGCTGGCGGTAGAGCGGCACCAATAGCGAGATCTGCAGGAAGAATAAAGTACGGCGTCCGAAGCCGGCCAGCAGCCCCAGCGCTTGGGCCAGCGCGCGGCGCTGCGAACGGCTCTGCGAAAAGACAGGGCGCCAGCCCTCCAGTAGTTCCAAAAATGTGCCCAGTAGCATCTGTTTCCTCCCTACAGACGAAACAATAGGAAGCCAAAAAAAGAGCCTACTCTTCCGGTCGCAATAACGAGTGATTGAGTTCGCAGATCTCTTCCATCTTGCGCTTCCATTCCTGATAATTGTCCAGCCAGCCTCTGACCGTCTCGCGTTGTTCCCGCCGGATACTAAACTGCCGATTGCGGCCGCCCGGATAGGTGACCGTCAGAACCCATACTTTATGACCTTCGCCCTTCTCACAACGCGCACAGCCCCTGCTATGGAAGATAGTGCGCTCCAACAGCGATCCCCGCAACACTTCTTCCGCGGTGGGCAGTGTGGCCGCGATTTTACGGCGTTTCTGAAAGATTTCCTTTTGCTTCACCTACAAGAATGAAACCATATCGCGCCCGCACAAAGCAAGAACATTTTTCGATTAAAATGTCCAAACTCCAGATGCCGGAATCTATTCCGGCTACACGAAGATGAATTCGGACGGGATGGGGCCTCATCCCGGCGGAAAGCATGACCACCCACCCGGACCGCCGCCTGATTTCGATGCCGACAGAGAACCTCTGCCCGGACCGCCAGGCACCCATGGCAACGCGCCGGGTTTGGTCGGCCGCCCGGATTCGGGCCGCCTGCCGCGACCGATGACACTGCTTTCTGTCGCGGCCTGCAGCCTTCAGACGCCCAAGGCTTCATCGAGTTCCAGGCCATTTATCCCGGTTGGTACGTCGGTCGCGATATTCACATTCATCTCAAAGTACACGTCGGCGGCGATATCAGGAGCGAGAAATATGTCCGCGGCCACGTCTCGCATACCGGCCAGCTATTCTTTCCGGATGAGTTGAGCGATGAAATTGCGAATCTAAAACCCTACGTTGCGCGCCGCAAAATAGCTCGCACGCAACTGGACGAGATAACGTATTTGCCGACTCGCTTTCCTTCTAATTACACGGCCTTATTGCACGGCCGGTTCGCCCGCATACTCGTGCGGCGCGGGCTGCGGCACGATCCCCGGCACCACGTCATACTCCGGTTTGTTCTCTCCCTTCAGATATTTGTCGAACCATCCGACGATCGCCTCCAGCCTTTCGATCCTGTGCCATGGCTGGCCCGAACGCGAGAGCTCGTGCGATTCGCCGGGGAAGCGCAGCATCACCGTCGGTTCTCGCATGTATTTCAAGGCCCGAAATAGCTGTTCTCCGCCGCTGGTTGGCGGCGTTCGATAATCGGCGTCGCCCAGCACGAACATCATCGGTGTCCGAATGTTTTTCACAAACGTAATCGCCGAGTGGCTGCGAAAATCTTCCGGCGCGTTGAAGGGAGCGCCTCTAAACCACGTGGGTTCAAAGAGCAGAAAATCATCTGTGTACCACCACGAAGTCCAGTCGGAAATATCGCGCTGGGAAACGGCGGCTTTAAAACGGTTCGTGTGGGTGACTGTCCAGTCGGTCAACACGCCTCCGCCGCTGCCGCCCGTAACGCCCAGCCGCCGCGGATCCACGTAGCCGCGTTTCACCACCTCGTCGACCGCCAGCATCAGGTCGCGGTAATCGTCGCCCGGATATTTATGTTGGATGATGTTGCCGAAATCCTGGCCGTAGGTGGTCGAACCGCGAGGATTCGGGTACACCACGACGTAACCCTGCGCGGCCATCCATTGGAATTCGTGATCGAAGACCCATCCATAGGCCGAGTGCGGGCCTCCGTGAATGTCGAGAATCAATGGATACTTCTTCGAAGAATCGAAATCCGGCGGCTTTTGGACCCACATCTGAATGCGCCGCCCGTCGAAGCTCTTAAACCAGATCTCTTCCGGTTGCGTCAGCCGAAGTTGGGAAAACAATTGGCGATTGATGTCGGTCGCCTGCTGCTGCGCTCCATCGTTCGACACGTTGAAGAGATCCCCGATATTGACCGGCGTCGAAATCAATGCGAGCAGGTGCGCCGGTCTGCCGACTGCGTAAGCAGTTGTACCGCCTGCGCGCCGCGCGTAAACTCTTTTACCGTCCCGCTGGCCGCATCGATGGACACAACGTTCGCCGTGCCCTCTTTGCCGCTCACATCGAGGATGCTGTTTCCGTCGGCCATCCACAGCGGCGCATTCGAGCCGGCCGCGCGCGGCGCTCGATTGTCACCGCCGACGCCTCCGCCGAGGTCGTAGTCGTAGCGCTCGGTCAGGTTTTTCGGTTGCGCGCCGGGCGTGAGTTCCATCACCCAAAGATCGGTCTGCGAGTAAGATCGAATCGGCACGCTGGCCGATGCATGGAGCGCCATGCGCTTTCCATCGGGGCTGATCGAAAGCTGTCCGGCTTCAAATGGGAACAGCGCCACGCGCTCGGGCGCGCCGCCGTTTACGCCGATTCGCTCCAGTTCGCTTTGTGGAGGAGAGTAATAGGGCTCGTCCTTCGTATTCGTCAAGTAATAAACGCTGGCGCTGTCGGCCGCCCACACCGGATCTCGTTCCGTAAATCGCCCGCTGGTGAGTTGTCTAGGCTTGGGCGCTTGTGCCCCCGCGCCGGGCACGTCCAATATCCACAGGTGAGATGGATGTTTGTAATCGATGTATCCCTCGCCGTTCATGCGGTACATCGCGTGCGTAATCACGCGCACGTCGCTTACGTGCTCTGGCGGTTTGTCGCCCGCCTTTGTTCGCTCGGCTTTGGCTAAATCTTCGGGTGACGTATCGCTCGTAAACAGCAGATGTTTGCCGTCCGGAGAAAACGACGGAGCGCCCGCGCCTCCCGGCAGCGAGGTCAATACTCGCGGTTCGCCGCCCGAAAACGAAAGCAGGTAAAGCTGCGCGGGCGTCGGCTTCCCGTCTTTTCGCTCGGCGCGCGTAAAGGCAAGCATCTGCCCGTCGGGCGACCAGCGCGGCGACGAATCGTGCGGGCCATTGGTCAACTGCTCCGGCGCGGCTTCCGGCGTCTTGAGATCCTGTATCCAAAGACTCGTTTCATAGCCGGTGCGCTTGGCGTCCACTCTTACTTTTACAAAGACCGCGCGGCTGCCGTCCGGTGAAAGTTTGGGATCGCCGATCCATTGAAAATCGAACAGGTCTTTCTCGGTGATAAGTCGCTGCGTGCCGCTGCCCGTTTGCCAGGCTGCGAGCCGCCCGCATGGCCCGCACAGTGCGAGACAGGCGGCAAGCCGCAAGAAATAGCGTAGACGTGTCATCCTCTCCTCCTGAACGCAACGGAGCGATTCACCAAATTAACACTGGCGTCGTAGGCAATATTCTCAAGCCATCGATACCCTAAGTGGGAAGGTATTGAATATGGCTTCCTGGAAAGAGCGGTCGCTGATCGTCCGTGAGATGCCGCGGCTGGCGCTGCTCACTTTCTTGTGCGGTGTCGCTTGTCTGTTCGCGGGAATCGGCACGCTCAACGACGCTCTGGGCCTGGAGCAATCCACCGCGGCCGTATTTGTCCGGAATGTGGTGGGCGCCGCGGTACTCGCTGTCGGCTGGGCTTGGTTCGGAGCGCGGCGTATGCTCAAGTCTCTTGCCGCGCTTGCGCTCTTCACTTTCCTCTACATCGCTTGGACGGCAAGAATTCGCCTGTCCTCCCGGTCTCTAAACGTTGCTCAGTGGCGCGAGAGCGTTCTCCTGCACTCCGTGCTCGCTTTGGTGCTTGTCAATCTTGGATATGTCTGTTTTGTCACCTTATTTCGGATGGAAGGTCGCAGATTCTTCGCGCTGCGCACCGAGATCGAACTAGCCTCTGCCATTCAGCGCAAGTTGGTGCCCGCGATCGGCTTGCAGGCCCGCAACTTTGAATTTTACGGCGTCTCATTTCCGAGTGGAGCAGTCGGCGGTGACCTGTTCGATGTTGTCCAAAGTGAAACTGCAGCTTGCGCCTACCTTGCCGATGTGGCGGGTCATGGCGTTCCTGCCGGTGTTTTGATGAGCATGATTAAGTCGGCTGTCAGAACACGGCTACTTTCCGTCAACCCTCGGAATGACGACTTGTTGGGTGCCTTGAATGAGGTGCTCACTCCGCTTACCGACCCGAATTCCTATGCTACCTTTGCCTATGTTTTGATCGCCGACGATTCGCATCTCGAATTTTCGATCGCTGGCCACCCACCGCTTTTCCACGTGCGGGAAAGAGGCTCAAGTGTGCGACGATGCTCAGTCGAAAACTTTCCTTTAGCGATGTTTCCCGGTGTCGCCTTCAAGACCGCCGAAGTAGAATGCTGCCAGGGAGACTTGATCGCGATGATTTCCGATGGCCTCACGGAAATCTTCGACAAGAAGGACAACGAGTTAGGAGCAGACTACATTGGGCGAATTCTACTCGCATCCGCCGCCCGCCCGTTGCCCGAGATAGCCCAACACATCTTTAAATTTTCCGAGAGCTTTGGGAAAGTTACGGACGATCGAACATTACTTCTGATGCGAAAGATATAAGTCAGCTATAAGAGCTTATTGAAAAGCGGATGACTGTCCAGCGCCGGGTAAATGTCTGGTTGATCCAAAGACCTTCTTGGCGCGCGCGGGACTGCCGCAAAGCATTTTTCAACAAACTCATAAAGGTGGATCGGAGTGCCATCGAGTGGGCCGCTGCGGAAAACATCGGACAGCAGCTGGGTCGGCCGGGCTCTCTCGCGCCCGGCCCATCCCGCTCTATTTGCTACCTCTTATCCGGATTACCCGCGCCGGCGCCTGTGGCAGGCACCTTGTCGACTTCCACCTGTTGCCGCCGTACTTTGTCGCGCACGGTTTCAACATGGTCACTGCCCGAGCGGCTTACCACCACTTCTTCCGCTATATGCGCGGTCTTGCTGACCACCGCCTCTTCGGCCGTCTCGGTGACTTCAATGGTCTTATCACCCCAGTCGACGTCTTGCAGCGATTCCGGGTTGGCTGCCGCACGGCGTACTACTTCCGCGTGCTCTTCGTGCAAAGTCACTTGAGCTTCCACCGGCTTCTCGGTAACGAAGCGCCGGATGCGCGTCGTCCCTTCCTGAACCAGGCGCTTGCCGACATTCAACTGTTCTTCGGCCAGGCGAAGTACTTCGTCCCGGTTCCCGGCCGATACCGCCGCTGCCGCGGCTGCTGCCACCTTCGGCGCGGGCGCTGCTGCCGCCGGAGGAGCTGCGTTTGCCTTGGCGTCGATTAGCCCATGCTCCACCGCGCGATTCTCCACATCCACCGCGTTATGCGCATTCAATATTCCCATCGCCTTTGGAACATCGGCTTCCGGCGCGCGCAGCGTCAGCACTACTCCGCCTGAATCCACTGTGTTCCCATACACGGTCGCTTCATGCTGTTCGATGTCTCCGCCAAACAGGCGATGCCATAACCCGGGCTCACGGAGCGTTTGCTCTCCTTCACCCATCGATTGCTTGCTGGCAAGGCTGATGTCGTCGGCCGAAAAGCCGGCCATCTCCAAATTGCGTTTCGCGGCATCGGCATGTTCTGCCGTGTCGAACAATGTCACAATCTTTTCGTAACCCATTGCTTTGCTCCTTCGTTTTGTATAAATAATCAGTCGCCATCACGGCGGCTGTCGTCTTCGCTTACTGGCGCGCGCGTTACTGTCGCTTCCTGCTTGCGCACCGTCACGCGCTCCTGGTGTCTATCTGTTCCATGTACCCGTCGAATGTGCACTTCCTCTTTGAGGAATAGCTTCCGTTCGATTACCAGAATTTCTTCCACTACCGGAATAATGATCGTGTCGCCTTCTTCGCGCACCGAAGGCATCGTCTCCACTGTTTTTCCAACTGCTTTGTGTTCCACCTCCACTTGCTCGCGCGCAAGCACCTCGTCTACCAACTGCTCAGACTCGCGCGTTGTTCGCGCTACCTGCACGCGATTCTTAGCCACTACGCGCTTCGTTACTGAAATCTGCTCCTCATGAAGGGGAATTACAATTTCTCGCTCCTGATCGTCGTGAAGTGCGGTCCCTGTCCATCCGTCCTTCTGGTTTTCCATTGCGATTCCCTCTTTCTCGACTAAGCTCAGCGGCTTATTGTCTAAGTAACAAGCCCTATTTCAAGTGACAAGCCCTACTTCTGAGTAACAAGCCCTATTTCTGAGTAACAAGCATGGACACGCGCCGGTTCTTTGCGCGGCCCTCATCCGTCGAATTATCGGCTACCGGATGCTGCTCTCCATAACCTTTAGCCTCCAGGCGATTTGCCGCAACGCCCAAGCCAACCAGGCCCGCGACGACACTCTCCGCTCGCCCTTGGGAAAGCTTGAGATTTTGCGCGGCGTCTCCGGTGTTATCGGTGTAGCCGCCCACTTTGATGTGCGCATTTGGATACGCCTTGAGGATGGCGGCCACGTTCTGCAGCTGTTCCTGCGATTGAGGCTGCAATGTCGTCGAAGCCGTGTTGAAGAGAAGACGATCGAAATCGAACCAGGATGTCTGGTCAGCGGGTTTGCTTGGATCCTTGATGAACTCGAGTAAGCGTACTTCCACGCCTTTCTCCGGAACACTCAATTCCACGTTATCCGGGAGTTGACGCTTTACCGAAGGGCCCAGGTCAGTCAAGGTGTTAGCCGGTGTAGTCGCCGGAGTGCTCGTGGCCGCGGCGGGCGCGGCTGACTCTGTGACTTCTGTTGAAGTATGTCGGGGCATCAGGTACCAAATCAACCCGATCAGCACCAACGCTAGCGGAATAAGCCACATCCAAATGCTGCGGGCTTGCTTCTCTTTAAGCACCGCCTGGGCAACCACCGGACTCTCCTCGATGCGTTCCGAAACAACCCCGCTCGTGTCGGTGCCGGTTCTACCTGTGCCTAACAGGCTGGCTAAGCCGGCGGGCAGAGCCTGCTGAATGTTCAGGCGTTCCTGCTGTAACAGACCGGCCAGGCCGGTGGCTGTTAAACCCTTCTCGCGTACTTGCCTGCCGATCGCAGTCAGAACCAGGGGCGCGGCCGTCGCCATCAAGCCCGAAACCGTTTCCGAGCGTAAGCCTGAGGATGTTCCTAAAGCGTCCGCGATCCTACTCTCGTTGCCGCCGAAGAGCGTTGCTAGAAATCGCTTGCCGCCGGCGGCGGGAGCAGAGCCGCCACCTGTGGCCGCGGCCGACATCTTCATTCCTTCGGCGGCCGCTTCCGACGCCAGGTCTATAACTTGCCGCATGCTGCCGGGCTCATTTGACCGGCTTGCAAGACCCGCCGTCACGGTTGCAACAACCGATTCCATCCCTTCGCGGATTGCCGGCTCGGGTTGTCCGAATCGCGTCGCGAGTTCCCCAAGCCGGTGACTGTCAAGTAAAGATGACAGAGATAGCCAAGTGAACAAAGAATCTGGCATTTTTGCCGCTCCTTCCGTCCACTCCATAGAGTAGAGACTGGATGATACAGCTTCGTGAAATTTACTAGGATCGCGGACTATCTTAGTGGGGAGTTTACGACGCGGTTACAGGGTTATAGTCTGGATGAAAACCAACCGCAAACCTTAACCGTGTCGAGTAGCTTTCAGAGCCTTGAGCGAAGGGTTTGTGAAAAATTGGGGACACTCCGGGCTAGCATCCGTCCACACTCGATAACGTCCACCAAAGCAGGCGTGTCCCCAGATTTTTTCACAAACCTGGAAGCGATTTAGACCGGCATCGTGCCAAACGAAAAGCGAAAGTTGTCACTCCGCACTCACGCCTTGGCCTCGCGCGCGAGTAGGGTCTGCTTGCGGTCGACTCCCCAGCGATAGCCCGACAGGCCGCCATCTTTGCGCACTACCCGATGGCATGGAATCGCCACCGCGAGCGCATTGGACGCGCAGGCGCCAGCCACAGCCCGCACGGCTTTCGAGGCTCCGATTTTCCGCGCAATATCCTCATAGCTCACGGTCGATCCGGCCGGGATTTCGCGCAATGCCTCCCAAACGCGCTGTTGAAAGGCCGTCCCTCTTACATCGAGCGGGAGTGTCAGCCCTTGCGCCGGGTTTTCCACGAAGCCGACCACGGTAGCCACCCATTGCTCGAACTCCCGATCTCCCCCGACCAGTTCTGCCGCTGCGAAGCGCTCTTGCAATTCGCGTACCAGCGTTTCGGGGTCATCGCCGAGCGAGATCGAGCAAAGACCTTTCTCTGTAGCCGCCACCAGAATCGGCCCCAGCGAACACTCGCCCACCGCAAAGCGGATCGATTCGCTTCCTCCGCCCGAACGGTAACTCCCGGGTGTCATGCCCAGAATTTGCGTGGAAGTCGCGTAAAAGCGGCCGTTCGAGTTAAACCCAGAGTCATAAATGGCTTGTGTAATCGTTGGGCTGCGCGCTAATTCCGCCTTTACTCTGCGCGCGCGGCACTGCGCAAAGTAGGCACGTGGCGTCACGCCCGTCACCGACTTGAAGACACGTTGAAAGTGGAAACGGCTCATGCCGGCGGCTTGCGCGATCCGGTCCAGATCGGGCGTCTCTTGCGCGCCTTCGAGCGCGCGGCATGCCTCCTCGATCGCAGCCGCTCGTTGTCTTTCGAAAGATTCCGTTGCATTCGGGCGGCATCGCTTGCACGGCCGGAAGCCGGCCGCTTCGGCGGCTTCGCAGGTCATATGGAATCGAACGTTTTCTCTTCGGGCTTGCCGCGCGCCGCAGGAAGGCCGGCAGTAAACGCCCGTCGTGGCCACCGAATAATAGAACTGTCCATCTGCGTTGCGGTTATGCGCCACCACCGCCGACCACCGGCTTTCGTCGGTCGAGTAGGAAGAGAAATTGTCGGTTGCTTCGGCTGGATTTGTCATCTTGTCCCTCACTTGTCTGCAACTATAGTTTCCGTCCAAAGAGAGGCGACGGCACTCCGCCCGTTGCTATCGAATTTTATTCTTCAGCAGCAAAATAAAAACGCCCTGGATGAAAGTTCATCCAGGGCGTCGCGTTTGCTATTCAATCGGCTTAGGCTGGTTGCGGACTCTCTCCACCCAACAGACCCGGAACCGAGCTCGGATGAGGTCCGATCACGATACCGTTGTCGGGCGGATTTGTGCTGGTGGTCGTCTTAGGATTGGGCAATTGCGGCAACGGCTTACCGTTGATCAGGTCCAGGACTTCCGCGCCGTCTAGAACTTCTCGCTCCAGCAACGCCTCGGCAATACGAGCCATCGCTTCGTGGCGTCCGTCGATAATACCCTTCGCGGTGTTGTAGCCGTCCTCGACCAGTTTCCGTACTTGCCGGTCGATCTTGATAGCCGTCTCTTCGCTGTAGTCGCGATGTTGGGCAATTTCGCGGCCCAGGAAGATTTGCTCGTCCTTCTTGCCGAACGACAACGGACCGAGTTCGCTCATGCCCCATTCGCAGACCATCTTGTGAGCCATTTCGGTGGCCCGTTCGATGTCGTTGCCGGCGCCCGTCGTCATTTGATCGAGGAAAATCTCCTCGGCAATGCGCCCGGCCATCAGGATGGCCAAACGTGTTTCGAGGTACTTCTTGTCGTGCGACAGCTTGTCGTCGAGCGGCAACTGCATGGTCAAGCCCAATGCCATTCCTCGCGGAATGATGGTGACCTTGTGCAGCGGATCGGCATGTTCGAGCAGCGCTGCCACAATGGCGTGGCCCGCTTCGTGGTAGGCCGTCATGCGCTTTTCTTTGTCGCTGATGATCATGCTCTTGCGTTCCACGCCCATCAGCACCTTATCTTTGGCCAGCTCGAAATCGAACTGCGTGACAACTTTGCGATTCTGTCTCGCCGCCACCAAAGCGGCCTCATTGACCAGGTTCGCCAGGTCCGCGCCCGCGAAACCGGGCGTCCCACGCGCGATCACCGTCAGGTCTACGTCGTCGCCGAGCGGTGTCTTCTTGGTGTGAACTTTGAGGATGCTTTCGCGCCCGCGTACATCCGGGCGGTCGACCACCACGCGCCGGTCGAAACGGCCAGGCCGCAACAGCGCCGGGTCAAGCACATCGGGCCGGTTCGTCGCCGCTACCAAGATCACGCCCTCGTTCGATTCGAAGCCGTCCATCTCCACCAGCAGCTGATTGAGTGTCTGTTCGCGCTCGTCGTGGCCGCCGCCTAAACCCGCGCCGCGATGGCGTCCGACAGCGTCGATTTCGTCGATAAAGACAATGCAAGGCGCATTCTTCTTGCCTTGCTCGAAAAGATCCCGCACGCGGCTCGCGCCCACGCCGACAAACATCTCAACGAAGTCCGAACCCGAGATCGAGAAAAAGGGTACATTCGCTTCACCGGCAATCGCCCGCGCCAGCAAGGTCTTGCCTGTTCCGGGAGGTCCGATGAGCAACACACCCTTTGGAATGCGGCCGCCGAGTTTCTGGAATTTTTGCGGCTCTCGCAGGAATTCGATAATCTCCTGCAACTCTTCCTTGGCTTCCTCTACTCCCGCCACGTCCTTGAAGGTGACCTTCTTCTGCTGCGACGAGTGCAATCTGGCCCGGCTCTTGCCAAAGCTGAGCGCCTTATTCCCTCCGCTCTGCATCTGCCGCATCATGAAGATCCACAATCCAAGCAAAATCAGGATCGGTACTGCGTTAAATAGAATACTGATCCAGCCGCTCCCTGTCGCATCCTTCCAGGTGTACTTAACGCCTTTTTCCTGGAGCATTTTGTAAATGTCCGGGTAATTCGGAGGGATCACCGTGTGGTAAGGCTTCGAAACGCCGCCTTCCAGGAGGTTGCCCTGCACATCCGTTCCCGTGATGTTGGCGTCTTTGATCTTGCCGTCTCCAATGTCGGATACGAACTCTGAAACCGACAGATTGGTTGGGGTCGGTCCGCGCCCCGTCTTGACGGCCATGTAAACCAACACGACCGCACAGATGATGACCACCCAAAACACTGCGGTTTTTACATTTGAACTCATGAACTCACCTTCTTCTGGCGTGTCTTACAGCCAGATGCAAGTCGAACGACTCGCCCTACCCTCATACATATTAAAGACGTTGATTCCCGCGTTTTCGATTCATAGTACGCCTTCCCCCTTGGCGCACTCCTCACTCCGGTAAAGTAATTCGACCTCTCCGGAACTCTCTCCCGCCAGCGCGAACTTCTCCGCCGCCCCGAATCCCCGCGCCCAGATAATCTCGCTGCCGCACAACAAAACGGGCCAATGCCTGCGGTCCCACAGCCGGACGCGGTTTTCCTGAAACAGCTTCTTGATCTTCTCAGCGGATTGATGGCCTGTGCGGTGCAACTCGTCTCCCGGTTCCCAATTCCGTACTAGAAGCGGGCGCTCACCCAACAGTTCACCGTTCAGGCGAACGTGTTCGATGCTAAATTCCTGATCTTTCTTGAACTTATCACAAAACGGATCCTCTGGTTTGACCCAATCGATACAAATCTTTCCGGCCTCGAACGGCAGGACGCACAATACCCCACGAGCAAGCGCCCTTCGATACCCTCGTGGCTCCTGAGCCATCCTTCCGGCTGCCGTCAGCAGCAGGGAATCGAAGGACCGGAGCGCGTCAGCCCCGGGCACCAGAATGCGATCGTGCCCTTGCGTCGAATCGCACAAAGCCAGAATGGATTCGACGTGCGAAAAGTCCACTCCCCTCAACCCCTCGGGGCGTATTTCCGCCAGCGCCCGTCGAACCAGACGCCGGCGCATCGCAAGCGGCAGCGCTGCCAGATCGCCGATTTGAAAAAACGAACCCAAGCGAGTTCGTTTGGCAAAACGCCGGTAAATCCGCTCAACTTCTTCAATCCAAAAGTCTTCTTCACCCTGCGCCAGCAGCGCGGTGTGGGCTAGCACGGCTTCCAGATTGGCGTTGTAATCCCTTGTCAGCGCCGGGATAGTCTCCTGCCTGAGCCTGTTGCGGGTAAAACGCAACTCAGTGTTCGAAGAGTCGTCCCGCCAACAGATCTTTTGCTGCTCCGCCCACTCGCGAACTTCCTGCCGGCTGGTGGTAAGCAAGGGGCGAATGAAACCCTCCGCCGTCACGAAGCGCATAGCCGCCAAACCCGTCGGTCCGGTTCCCCGCAGAAAACGATGCAGCACGGTTTCCGCCTGATCGCTCCTGGTATGTCCGAGCGCGACCCGAGCCAGCCCGTGGGCCGCGCGGCTATCTGCGAAAAATTCGCTTCGCAGCCGCCTGGCTTCCGCCTCCAGATTCTTTTCAGGCGCGGATGAGTGCCCGCCAATAAACGGCAATCCGAGGGATTCGGCAAGTGAGCGCGCAAAAGTCTCGTCCAAATCGGACTCCGCCCCGCGCAAACCATGGTTCATGTGCAGCACCGCCAACTCGATGCCGTAATCGGATGCCAGGCGGTAGAGGATGTGCAAAAGCGCCACCGAATCGGCTCCGCCCGATACCGCCACGCCGACCCGGTCGCCGGCCGCCAGCATGCTATAACGAGGGATGATTTCCGCGACCCGTTGAACGAGCGTGTCAGGCAATACTTGATTCTAAGTCTCGGAGACGCCTTCCTACCTCTCATGCAACTGAACTCTCCTCTCACCGAAGAGAAGCTTCACCAACTTGCCTCTGGCATCAAAATCCTGCTGATGGACGTCGATGGTGTGCTGACGGATGGCCGTCTTTACCTGATTCCGGATCGCGAAGGCAACCTGATCGAGACCAAAGGCTTCGACTCGCAGGATGGAATCGCGCTGCGCTGGCTCACCTGGTTCAAGATCGAAGCGGGCGTTATCAGCGGCCGCAACTCGCCTGCCACCGTGGAACGCGCCCGGCAGGTTAGCATGCGATGGGTTTTCCAGGGTCACATCGAAAAAATCCCGATTCTCGAACAGATCCTGGCCGAAGCGCAGGTCGACCGTCAGCACATCGCCTACATTGGCGACGATATGACCGACGTGGTGGTTATGCGCCGGGTCGGTTTGTCCTTTGCGACCGCCAATGCCCGAGCTGAAGTGAAGCGTAGCGCGATGGCTGTGACGGACGCCCCCGGCGGCCAAGGCGCCGTGCGCGAAGTCATCGAGCTTCTTATGAAGGCGCAAGGTCACTGGGATGGGCTGCTCAAAAAGTACGAGATCGCGCCTTGAGCGAATCGTCCGGCAAAGTCGGACTGCTGATTACAACGGTCAGCGGCCCCGGCGTGCTGCACCAACTGACGGGCGTTATCGCGCAACACGAGGGCGACATTCGCTCGGTCTCGATTCTTGAAGACCAACCCGATACACGGGTTTACTTCGAACTCGATCTGCCCGGCGCGGTCGATGTACTGGTTTCGGATCTTTCGCAACTTCCCGTCGTGCGGTCCGCCGTGCCTGTCATGTCGCTGCAGAAAATCTACGGCAAACGGATCATTATTATGGGCGGCGGAGCACAGGTGGGACAAGTTGCCCTGGGCGCGATCTCCGAAGCGGACCGTCACAATATTCGTGGGGAGCATATTTCGATCGACACTATTCCTCTGGTAGGCGAACATACACTGGCGGCTGCGGTTCGGGCCGTTCGCCGGCTTTCTCGGGTTCGAGCGCTTGTTCTGGCAGGTTCCTTGATGGGGGGAGACATCGAAACGGCTGTTCGCGAGGTTAGATCCGAGGGGCTAATTGTGATCAGCCTGAATATGGCCGGCAGCGTACCGGATGCTTCCGACCTGGTAGTCACCGATCCGGTTCAGGCCGGTGTCATGGCGGTGATGGCCGTAGCCGACACCGCCAAGTTCACCATCGAGCGTTTACACAGGCGAGTCTTTTGAAGGAGCCGCTTATTTTACTTCGAAGCGGAATTCGCGGAGAAGTTCGCGTTCCGGTCCCGCGCTCTGAGCATAAAAACGCAGGAAATAGGGTCCCGTTTGGGAGAGTTGCGGCAGCTTGACCTCGGCGCGATCGTTCTTAACCGTGGTCTGACCCTGCCAAATTTGGTTGCCGGTACCGTTTACGACCTGTACGTCCACTGGCCCCGGCGTAATATCCGTGGCATCGATGCGAAGATCCAGCGGATGGGTGCCCGGTAAGGTGGTGGTTTCCGAACCACGGCACGTCGCCAGGTCCACGTCATTGTTCGATCCGCTGCAAGCCGACAGGTTCGCTACCGCCGTTTGACTGCTGGCCGAGGCAAATTGCGCTTTATGCAGGGAACTCGGTATTACGCTGAGGCCGATCGCCAGCGCAGCGCAGGCAGCTCCGGCCCAGGACAGTCTGGGTATGGTAAACCAGTTCTTCCAGGAGGACTGGACGGGATTCAATTCCTTTTGGATCCGTCGTTCCTCAGAAGCGATAAGAGCAGTTTTCAGGTCTGAAAGCTGAGTCTCCAGGGTCTCGAGGCGTGTGATACAGGATTCGCACGCAAGGATGTGTGTCTCGAGGACTTCCAGCTCCTGGTCCTCTGACTTATGTAGAAGGAAGCGCTCCAGCGCTTCTTCGTCGGGGTGTTCGAGATATGGGTTTGTCATAAGATGAGCTCGGATTACGCCCTCTCTGTAAGAGTTGTGTGAATTAGCTGGCTTGGGCTCTCACGAAAACTGAGAAAATTCCGCTACTGGCAAGTTTTTTCTTACCGATCTCGCCGAATTTGGCTTTGGCGCGGGATTTGAGTAGGCGGAATTGGGTTTCGGTGAGGTCCATTTCCTGGCAGATCTGCTCCTGGGGTTGTTCTTTGAGGTAGAAACGGACCAGGATATCGCGGTCGCGCTGGGAAAGAGCGTCGAGGGCGGCCTTCATCAGCTCGGCCTTCTGCTTGCCGATGGCTTCCTGCTCCGGATTCTGGGTTTTGTCGGCTACCGCCACGCCGCTTTCGAGATCGGCCTGCTCGCGCCGGGTGTGAACGGCATTCTCGATGTAAGCGGCCACCTGCCGCCGGACCACCGTGCGCACGAAGCCCATCAGGCGCTCGGGCTCGCGTAAGTCGCCGCGCTTGATGGCGTTGACCACGATCAGAAAGGTATCGTGCACTTTGTCTTCGAGCTCCTGCGGCCCAAGTTGGCGGCACAAGTAATAGCGAATTCCGCGGCTGAACAACTTGTAAAGCTGCTCCATGCCGGCATCTTCACCGGCTTTGATCCGGGCCACAAGCGAGGCCCAATCCACCGGCGGAAAGTTCGACCGTTCGGTCTTCCCGGTTTGCTCGACGTTGCCCTGAGCAGGCGCGTCCGGGGTCTGGTCTAATTGCTGCTGCGTCGCCACCATGGTCACGTGTTCACTTACTCCTTGGAAATAATCGAATAGGCCGCCCAAAACCGCGGCATGCTGCGATACCCGCCACTCCGCTCCATCTCTACTTGCGCCTGGTCTAAAGCCACAGCTGACCGCTGCGCCAGGGTGCCGGACGCAAGCCGCTCGAAATGGCTGTAAAAAGAAGAAAAGAAACGGCCGGAATCGTCCGGCGTAGGCCAGGCGCTGACTACGACGGCGGAGGCGCCCGCCAGCAGCCAGGCTCTGCTAAGACCCATCAAACCAGCGCCGGGCAGAATATCGCCCCGCTCGGAAGAGCAGCCGCTCAGAATGACCAGACTTCCCGGAACCTGTAGCGTGGCGATGGCCTCCGGGGTGAGTAATTCGGGCATATTGTCCCTGGTCAGACTCAATGCCAGGGCCGCCTGCGAGCTCTGGCCCGGACTGCCCGCGCCCAGCGGGTTCGAGTTGACGACATGCACGGCAAAGTGGATGATTTCGGGGTGCTTGGCGATTGCCTTGCGCAGAGCATCGATCGTCGCCTCCGCGCCTAACAGAACCTGCGTTTGCGGCAGGCCGCTTTCCTTGGAGGCCGTCCGAACCTCCCGGTCGCTGCCGGCGAGTCTCGAGAGGGCCACGGCGGCGGGATTGGCTTGGTTTGAAACCGGATTGAGGAGAGCGTTCCTGCGTGAGTCGGCCAGATTGTAAATCGGGTCTCCCACTCCCAGGAAGCCACGATGAGGCATCGGTGGGTCGGGCGCTAGCAGCAAGAGTTCTCCCGGCAGAAAGCGCAGATTATGGCTTTCGACCAGCGGAGCGTTGCGCCGCGCACCCGCCAGCGTGTCGAGCGTGGAGAAGGGAATTCCATCGAGCAGGACGCCGTCGCCCACCACGAGCCAATTGGGCTTCTGCCACAGATCCGGCGCAAGACACGCGAATAAGGATTGACTGAGGTTCCGGGCGAGCAGGGTCGCATCCTGCCCGCGCTGCACGGCTTGCGAGAACTGCCTGGCGGCGTTCCCGATCTCGTTTTCGCTCCCCAGTCTATATAAATTCACGTTTGACGCCGTAACCGCCCAAAGAAACGACTTTTCCTTGCCAAGGCTGAAGCTGAGCAGAAGATCGCTGTTGGACAGCCTTCGCTGGATATCTCTAAGTGAATTCCGGTGGATATTTTTCTCAGTAGCCGGAGAATAATTCGTCTCCAGGCCGAACTTGTTCTCGATCTCGGAAATTTCGAGGCGAATCTGATCGAGTTGGACGTCGTCCTGGCGGTTTCCCTCGCCCAGAGTCACGCGCGCCTGGGCGGCCTGCAGGTCCGAAAGCAGGCTGAAGTAGCGCGGCGGAAGTTCGAGCTTGCGGCCCAGCGCCCGGGTGATCTGTTCGCGCAAGCTGGCGGCGCGGTTTTCCGCCAGCACTTCGAGCGCCTCGCGCGCCAGCCGCTGATCGTGATGTTCGACGGCCATTTCAGCCGCCAACTGGGCATAATCCTGGTAAACATCGTGCAGCAAGACGACGGTGCGCGTGCTGGTCGCATCCCCTGGCAGCGCGCCACGCCGCCATTTGTTTGCCAGATCAACCGCCTTGCGAAGTTCGGCCAGCGCCTCCTGTTTGCGATTCAAAGCCAAGAGGAGGACACCCCGGGTATGGAGCGGGTAAAAAAGCGGCGTGGTTTCGAAGTAAGCCCCGTGGGACGCCAGCGCCTGGTCGATCAAACGCAGACCGGCCTGATAATTTTTCTTCTGGAGCTGAAGTTCCGCTTGATGTTCGCGGTTAACGGCAAGCCCGTCTTCGTCGTGGTTGGATAATTCAATCGAGTAGGCTTTTTGCAGCGGTTCTTCTGCTTCCTGCGGATGATGGGCCACCAGCAGCGATTCGCCGAGTTCCTCCCAGAGAACCGCTTCCAGTTTGAATAGCCGGGCCGCATGAGCCACGTCCACGCCGCGGCGGTAATTCCGTTCGATGCGCGCTATTTCCGCGCGCTCGGCTGGCATGTCATTGCGCGCGCGTTCGGCCTCGATGCTGTCGACAGCGCGTTCGGCGTCGATGTTGGCGTAGAGCAGAAGCGATTTGGCGAATCGCTCCTTGTTGGGAGAGTCCTTGAGCAATTCCGTTGCTTGCTCGGCTTCTTTGTCAGCCAGCAGAAAGTCTCCGAGCTGAGAATGGACGCTGGCCAAATTCACTATTGCCGTGCCGGCCGCCAGCCGGTCATTTTGTTTCAGAGCTAAATCCCGGGCAGTCTCGGCAGCCACTTGTGCGCCGCGGTAATCGAAGAGGCGAATCCGGCAGCCACTTAAGTTGCGTAGGGCTTTAGTCTCGTGTTGAATATCGCTGGATCGATGGGCTATCGTGACGGCTCGCGAAAAGCTTTGACAAGCCTCCGCAAACCGGTCTTCGCCGTATAGTTCGAGACCCTCTGCAATAGCCGCTTCGGCTGTATTAGGCGATCGTACTTGAGGAACTTCGGAAGCCTGAGATCGTTTGAAGAAAAATGAAATGAAAATCAGCGCGATCGAAAGCAGGCTTGGAGATAGTGCCCGCTTGGGTCGTCCCCGTGGTGACAGAAGTACATCCAAGCAATTGCCGCGCCTGGATGTACTCTATCACTTCGGTTATTAAATACCAACTAAGGATTATCGCTTTCCGAAAATTCTAGATCGTTCGTTAGAAACCGAACGGTATCCCGAAAGTTGCAGTGATGATGTCGACGATTATGACAGGTGGGTGGTGCATGTGTGATAGGCTCCTGAGAAAGACAAAAGCGAACCACTGGCCAACCAGATTTTGTCGGTTTAAATTATTGAAGACAAAAGACTAAGTTTACCTAGAGGGATGTTAGCAGGAAGGTTCTGCGAATGGGATTTCTCTTGTTGGGGCACATTTCGGAACGCGCTTGTCGAATAGTGGTTCAGATTGGTAAAGCCATCAAGAAGTCAACTCGCGAGGCCCCGAATTGAAAAAGGCAACTCTCGGTCACAAAAGTTTAAAAAAAACTTTCTAGCATAGAATTCAATGACTTAGACGATATCTGACAGGTTAAGCCGGATTTGTCCCCGGTAGCTTCGTGTGCGAAAGGAATTCTTTGCACATGCATCACCCACCTGTCATCATCGTTGATATCGTTAGCATTCTCGGACTTGTTTTCTAAGTACGTCGAGCAGAAACGTTTAAGCGGGCGGCCAATTGCCCTTTGTCCGCCCTCAACCTTTCTCAAGCCAAATGGTCGACGAAGAATGCGCTAGGCGTTCTTTCGTGTTAGCGTGGCAACTCGAGAGGACCTTTGCACATGCATCATCCACCGGTGATTTTCGATATTGTCAGCGCTCTCGGACTAATGTTCGGCTTTTAACCTAAGGAAACCGTCTTACGCTCATTCAGACCGATTTCGCTTGGACGCGTTTCGAATCGATGAGCGCATATAAATGATTCGGCCGGCACTTGTCCTTGTGCCGGCCTTTTTTACACACGGGAGTGAAAACAAATGAAAAGAACCAGGCGCCAATTTGCACCCGGTTCATTCAATCGCTGCTAGAGCAGAACGCGCAGGCGAAAACGCCTACTCCACGCAGAGTGAAAAACAGTTATTTTTTCATCGCTTGCTCACGCGCGCGGTTCTGACGAACTTCGGTTAGCTGCAATACTGTTCACTTAAAGATCCTGATTCGCTTGGAGCAGTCGATTCTGAGGGTGCGCAGCGACTGGCGTGGCCGCAGTGGGTAGTTGCTCATTTTTCGCTTTACCCCGCGAGGGTTGAGGCGATTGCGACTGGAGCTAACCCGCTCTTGCAGGATCTCCTGGAGCACGGCTTCATGAAAGGCTTTTTTCAGCCGAGGGGGGAATAGCGACGAAGCGAGGCATGCGCCGTTGGACGACGCGCACGGAATGAACGAAGGAGAGCCGGTCCGGGTCCTCATCGGCTTCGAGCGCAGCTTCATGCATCAATCCTCGAATGGCAAAGTGCGCCATCAGCAAGCCGTAGAACCCTTGTTTGACGAGTTCGGGCGTTTTGCTGCGTAACACAATCTGGGCGCCCCGCAAATGGGTTTTCAACTCATCCAGCGCAGTTTCTATTTCCCAGCGCTCGTGGTACAGTGCCGCCAGTTCTTGGGCGGGAGCCTGTTTAGGATCCAGAATGGTGGTGATCAGGCGATACACTAGCTCGGCATCCGGTACGTCTTTCAGGTAATAATCGATCACTCGCACGACAATCGCCTTACGCCGATTCCGGCGATCGGAAATACAAAGGTAAAGGCGGCTGAGATACGACCCATCCGGCAAGCGCCGCTCGATCTCCAGTCGCGCATTCTGGCGCGCGCGCCACAGTAAATCCGCTCCGGTCTGAGCCGCTGCCTGCCACAGTCGGTAGCCCGGGAAGAAACGGTCGGCCAGACACAGCATGCCCTTTTGCAAAGCCGGTATTACCTGCCGAGCCAGCGTGATCTCATCGGTGGCATACGGCGCCATCCGCGCGGCCCACAGCACGTGTGTTCCGTTCTCTAATAGCCCGACAAAGCGGAGTTTGGGAAAGGCACTCGCTCCGCGACTCGCGCCAGGCCTGCCAAAAGCCGCTTCGTTCTCCGCGGTATCGGCCACATCCAGCGTGCTGCCGTCTAGGCTGACCAGCCGCCAGTCGCGATACCAAGCACCCTTCGTCCGGCGCTCGGCAATCGGAACAACCACCGCTTCATACAACTGCTTCACCGGCTCCACGCCCAAACGACTGCGCGCTTGCGAGATGCCCGACTTGCCCGCCACCCTCAGCCCCGCCGACGGGTCCAGCAGCCACTGCACTCCTTCTAACAAACAGCGCAGCACCTCGCGATACGAGGACCGCATGTACAAGGCCAAAGCGATCACGTAGTACACCACCACGTGCGCCGGTAAATCGCGTTCTCGTACGCTTGCGCGCCCAGTCTTCTCCAACACGCCGCGCACCCTCTCCAATGGGAAAAACTTAGCGATCACTCCCAGGCTGATGTAGTCGGTGATACGACTCCCAGCCGGCAACGTGGCGATTGTTCGGGCCATTCCGCAGTCTCCTGTCTTAAAAACAGAATACCGCAGAAATGTTCTTTAAGTGAACAGTATTGCGGTTAGCTGGCCTGGGCTCTCACGAAAACTGAGAAAATTCCGCTACTGGCAAGTTTTTTCTTACCGATCTCGCCGAATTTGGCTTTGGCGCGGGATTTGAGGAGGCGGAACTGGGTTTCGGTGAGGTCCATTTCCTGGCAGATCTGCTCCTGGGACTGTTCTTTGAGATAAAAACGGACCAGGATATCGCGGTCGCGCTGGGACAGGGCGTCGAGGGTGGCCTTCATCAACTCGGCCTTCTGCTTGCCGATGGCTTCCTGCTCCGGATTCTGGGTTTTGTCGGCTACCGCCACGCCGCTTTCGAGATCGGCCTGCTCGCGCCGGGTGTGGACGGCATTCTCGATGTAAGCCGCCACCTGCCGCCGGACCACCGTGCGCACGAAGCCCATCAGGCGCTCGGGCTCGCGTAAGTCGCCGCGCTTGATGGCGTTGACCACGATCAGAAAGGTATCGTGCACTTTGTCTTCGAGCTCCTGCGGCCCAAGTTGGCGGCACAAGTAATAGCGAATTCCGCGGCTGAACAACTTGTAAAGCTGCTCCATGCCGGCATCTTCACCGGCTTTGATCCGGGCCACAAGCGAGGCCCAATCCACCGGCGGAAAGTTCGAGCGTTCGCTCTTCTCGGTTTGCTCGACGTTGCCTTGAGCAGGCGGGTCCGGGGTCTGGTCTAATTGCTGCTGCGTCGCCACCATGGTCACGTGTTCACTTACTCCTTGGAAATAATCGAATAGGCCGCCCAAAACCGCGGCATGCTGCGATACCCGCCACTCCGCTCCATCCCCACTTGCACAGGCTCTGTCTGTGCTTGCTCTACTTTCGCTAGCTGAATACTCCAGCACGGGCGGCTCAAATACGTCTTGGCTAACTTATCGACAGAAAGTTCCGATAATTTACCTGGCAAAGAAAGAATCTTCAGGGTTTGTGCAAAAGACTTTGCATTCGGCCCGCTGATGGGACCGACGAGGTCCGCGCCAAGCGCTCCGGGAAGCCGGATGGCGTCGATTCCACCGGGTTGTCTCGGCCCGAGCCAGCATTCCAGGTGTGACTTTCCGAGAAGAACGCGAGGCAGCCGCAAAGCAAGCGCCGCCACCGACTTCTTGGAATCACAGATCGATCCAAGCACGATTTGAATTAACTTAAAAGTACTGTAGCAGTTCCGGCATAAAATACCAAGTAATTTTTACTAAGTACTAAAACCAACTTGCAATCGCTTGAATCTAAAAGAAAAATTCCTCAAAAAACTATTTGACAGGAAGATCCGGTTCCGAGGTGAACGGCGAAGCGGGTAAGTCGGCAGCGTTATAGAGGCTCGCGGTGGGTGCGCTTGTCCAGCCGTAACGAACGTACTTTGGCGCTGACACATCCGAATTTGAAACGAGCACCGTTTCGCCGACGATTTGCGCATTGGCTTTTACGAAGCGATGATCCGCGCCGGCGATCTCGAAGCCTTGGGGAGAACCAGCCTTCGCGGTTAAACCTGCGGCGTGATCGAACCAAACGCGAAGACCGTTCTCTTCGCCGCTGGTCTGCCGGAACGATGGACCTTTATATGGGACGTCTTCATGATAGGCAATGGCGCGAGCCGCCAAGGCAAGCCGCGCGCCCACGGTTTGCTTATCCGCCGGGTGAATATTTTTCGGATTTCCGACGTCGATGGTGACGGCCATGCCGGTATTGGTCAGTGCGAGGGTGCGGCGCTGCGCCTCCCGAACCAAGGGCCACTCGGAATCCGGTCCGGCATCGAAGTTGGCGATCTGAACGAAGAGAAAGGGAAATTCGCCTTGCTGCCACACCCTCCTCCAATCCGCGATGAGCGTCGAGAACACTTTTTGGTAGAGCGGGGCACGCTCTGCGTCAGCGTTCGATTCACCCTGATACCAGATGACACCTTTTAGCCCGAAGCCAGTAAACGGAGCTACCATTCCGTTGAAGAGCCAGGAAGGATCCCACGAGGCAAGATCGGGACGCCAGGTATGACTGGGCGCGGGCAAGTTCTTGCTCAGAGCCGCGGCATCCTCGCGTTTCTCGGCGGCAATTTCAGCAGGCAGTGTCGTCTGCTCGTCGATCATGGTGGCCCGAGCCGCGAAGATGGGCATCAGGGAAGCATCAGAAGCGATGCCATTGAGACTGATCCAGGCTTCGGCTGGCGTTCCACCCCAGGACGAATCGATCAGGCCGATCGGGACATGTTCCTGTTGGGCAATGTCGCGGCCGAAAAAGTAAGCCACCGCCGAAAACTTGGCAGCCGTTTCGGGCGTGCAGAGCGTCCATGTCAGCTTGCTTCCGACGTCCTCGAGCGGATAAGCGGATGCCTTTTTATCGATCAGGAGAAGCCGCATATCGGGGTGGGTTGCCTGAGCGATCTCCGCGGCGCTATTTTTTATGACGGCCCCTGGAAATCCGCCCAGCGGCATCTCCATGTTCGACTGGCCGGAAGCAAACCAGACATCGCCGATGAGAACATCGTCGAGCACAATGGTATTCGAGCCGGTTACGGTCATACGGAAAGTGCCGCCGGCAGGCTGCGGCGGTAGATAAACGTCCCAGCGGCCAAGCCGGTCGCTGGCGGCTGCGCGAGTAACATTCTGAAACGCGACGGAGATCTTTTCATCCGGATCCGACCAGCCCCAGAGGTGGATGGGCATGGCGCGCTGCAGGACCATATGACTGCTGAAGAATTGGGGAAGACGCACTTCACCTTGCACGTTCGGCAAGAGAACGAGAAACAAAACCGCGAGTCGGATCTTCATCTGCCTTTCAAGTGTAGATCGGCGAACTCAAGAAAACGATCCCAATCGAATGGCGTCACGTCATGTTTGCTGGTGCGGTAGTGAAAGGCGAGAGTATGCAGAATGGGCGTATTCAAGGGCGGCATGCGATCGGTTTCCAAACCTTGCGCGCCCAGCAAACGATAGACGGGTCCGGCCGCAACCATGGCCAGGAATTCGCCTTTTGGATCGCTCCACTGATCTTGTTCGGCGCCGGTAACGTAGACCGGCCGGGGCGCGAGTAGCGCGATCAGCTCATGCGTATCGACGGGCAGGCGCGCCGGATCATCGGCGTACTGAGCGAAGTTCCGGCAAAACCAATAAGGAAAATGCGCGACGAGATTGGCCACCGTCTCGCCGTAGTTGCGGCGCGCGAGCGATGCGCCGCCTTCGCCCGGACAACTGGCGAGCACCAGCGCAAACCGCGTATCGAGAGCCCCCGCCCAAAGAACCGTTTTACCTAGGCGGGAGTGGCCCATGATGGCGACACGCTTGGGGTCGATGCTCTTGTATTCGGCGAGATAATCCATGGCGCGGCTTAAACCGTATGACCACGCGCCGATCGCACCCCAGTCCGTGAGACCGGGTTCGGTTTGCCCGCTCCGGTAGAACAAGGGACGAATGCCGTGCGTGATGCCGCCTTCGAAATCGGGCTCGATGTCCTGGTAGCAGACCGTCGCGAAGCCATAGCCATGCGCAAGAATCTTCGCGACTTCGAAGGTCTTGTCGCTGCCCCGCGAACTCTCGGGCGCCGTCTCGCGCACATGTGTTTTGCGAGTCCAAATGGTGGCCAGCTTAATTCCGGGATCGTCGACGACCGCCTGATTGCCCGCGAAGTTAAGCGCGAGGATGACAGGGACCGGGCCGGCGTGATGAGCCGGCACGTAAATCAGCAGGTCTTCTTTGGGGCCTTTTCTATCGGGCGAGAAGAAGATGGTGACTTGCGTTCGGACGGCTTGTCCGCCGAGCGCCGACCCGTCCTTTTCGAACAACGTATAGTCTAAATGCCGGGGAGCTCGCGGGCTTTCGCCGTAAACATTTTTTGCGAAGAGCTCTAGTATTTCGGGGCGGCGTTTTTGCCAGTCGCGCGCTGTGGTGACGCGCTTTCCGTTATTGAAGACAAGCGGGTCTGGAAGCGTGTAGCTCCCGACTTTCGATTCATCGAAGTTACCCGATGGCGACTGCGCGTAAAGGCCCGCAGCGAGCAGTAGCAGCGATACAAAAACCTCAACGCGCATGATCACAAAACCAATAAGGGCTCAGTGTTCATCGGTGGCGAATGCCTGATCGAGCAGGATTGCGAAGTCGCGGCTCTTATGCAGCACAGACTCGCGCAGTGTTCCGAGTTCGCGCTCGGCGGTACGGAGCCGGTCGGCCAGGTGAAGGCAGGCGAGCACTGCCGTGCGAGTAGAATCCAGGTTGCCGGCTCTCCGTGCAATGGAGGACATCAGCTCATCGATTTCGTGGGCCAAGTCCTCGGTATCGCGCGGATTGCCCGAGGTAGACACGCTATAAGTCTGATTGAAGATAGTGATCCGGACGGTTTGTTTGTGCGTGTCCGGCGAATCCATGCAAAGTGTGGTTAACTGGCGCTGAGCAGATCCAACTGGTTCAAGAGCTTCTCGATGCGCGTCTTCACCTGCTTGCGCTCCCCCTTCATGGTATCGAGTTCTTGCGAAAGTTGGCTGAGCTTCTGTTCGAGCTCGGCGTTTTCCTTTTGAAATTCCGAAGAGAGCGCCTGCGTTTCTTCGAGCTCGGCGCGCGCGGAAGTGGCCTGCTCCTCGGCGGTTTTGACCCGCTCCTGCAAGCTGCTGTTTTCATTCCGCAGACTGGATATGGCCTGGACCGCGCGCGTGATGCGCTCCTCCAGGCTGGCCAGCGTATCGATTCCCTCGTGAACTGCTTCCATGGATGCCTTACTCTCTGTGCCTAATGTAGCGAATTCTATTGGACGCGAGCCTGATGCGCTGTCTTGGCTCTCTCGACCAAAGTGGCGAAGCCCGAGGTGTCGTTCACCGCTATATCGGCCAGAACTTTACGATTGAGCTCGATGCCGGCGCGTTTCAAGCCATTGATGAACTTGCTGTAGGAGATTTCAGCTCCGCGGCAAGCAGCATTGATGCGCACAATCCACAAAGAACGAAAATTACGCTTCTTCAGGCGCCGTCCCACATAGCCGTAGCGAAGGGCTTTTTCGACAGCTTCCTGAGCGGCGCGATTGAGCTTCGATTTGGTTAGGAAGAAGCCTTTGGCGCGGCGCAGCGTTTTATGGCGGTAATCCCGCCGATGAGTTCCTCTTTTTACTCTTGGCACGTTTTCTCCTTGGAGTGAATTGCGCTCAGTGCGCTTGGGGGAGAGGCGGCAGGCACGTGCGGCGCGCTGCTCCTACTCCGAAACTTTCTCTTTGCCGCCTTAATAAGGAAGCATGACCAGCAGCTTGGCCTGGTCGGTCTCATCGGCCAGCACGCTGCGGCCGAGTTTACGTTTTCGCGAGCGCGACTTGGACGTCAGAATATGCCGGGCGAAGGCATGCCGCCGAACGACTTTGCCAGTCCCGGTTTTCTTAAAGCGTTTGGACGCACCCTTATGGGTCTTCAACTTGGGCATAACTCTAACCTACGTTTGGCTTGCTCTGTTTCTGTGATCGGCGAAGTTGCCGGAGAACCGTCCGCGACAATGCTGCCCCGGTTTTGCACGGAACTACTCTCGTGAGTATAACATTGCGCCGCCCGAGCCCCGGCGCGCGTTACTGGTTATCCTGATACTCTTCGACCCAAGCCATTTGAATGGCTTCCAGCTTGCCTTCTGTCGAGGTTTTCGGATCATCCTTGAAGTTCGGCAATTCGGTAATCCATTGGTGGAGATCTGTGTAGCGAATATGCGTCGGATCGGTATCCGGATGCGCTTCGTGGAGGCTCAATGCAATGTCCTCGATGTGATCCCAGGTGAGTCCAGCCATGGCTCCATTGTAGGTGGTTGGCCGGATGCGGTCTTTGCGGCTGCACAACCATCTCCCCTCTTTCGGACTTTTTCAGTCGTGATTGAATTTGTTACACCTGGCCTATAATACAGGTTGGGGAGAACGGTCCGCATCTCGAAGACGGTCGATGAAGAGGTGGAGGTCTCATGCGTTTTAGGGAGGGGCAAAATACGGGAGGAAGTTTGGCAGGATTCGACTGGGAAAGTTGTCCGCTACAATCTCGCCTTCATCAATCACTTCATGCACCAAGGCGATAATGGACGAGTTCTCGGGTATGACGTGGCCCATGGCTATCACCACCGTCATTTCAGAGGGGAAGTAGAAGAGTTAGAGTTCTTGGGCTATGAAAGGCTCGTCGAACGCTTCTTGAGAGAAGTTAGTGTATTGCGGAAGAAAGGAAGGGTATGAAGAAGTTAACCATTCACACCGATGGATTTGAGGGCTTTCAGAGACGCTCGTTGGAGCGAGCAAAAAAGCTTGATCGCGGTGAGCGTCTGGAACCCGAGAAAATCATCACGCTCGAAAAAGGTCTTCCCTCACTGACCCCGTCAAGACTTCGCGTGTTTCGGAAGGTCAAGGAAAAGGAGATCAGCATGACAGCACTCGCAAAAGTCCTTGACCGCCCACGAGAAGCAGTCAGCCGTGACGTAACGGCGCTGAAATCTTGCGGTCTCGTCAAGGTCAGGGAGGTTTCTAATCCCGGGCACGGTCGTGCCGCTGTGGTGTCGGCCGCCGCCAAGAAGATCCTACTGGAACTCTAGGAATCGTAAACACGGCATGAAGCTGATCCGACGGTCGTGAATAGATCACGACCGGCCAGAGACAAGTCGGTGTCGCTTGTCCGACTAGTTTCAGCCAATCCCGGTCATACTTCCCGTAGAGCGGTTGAAAGGATCAACCCTGGTTGCGCGATAAGCGGGTACACAGCTCGCTACCAAGGAAATAGCGGTCCACAAGATCGCAGCCCCGGCGTATGTCCCGGCATCGGTTGGGCTCAACCCGTAGCGGAAGCCACGCAACAAATTGGTGGAGGGAAGCGAAAGCATCAGTCCTAGGCCTATGCCCACAAAGCTGATCGTCAGGGCATGGGATTCCAGCCATGGCCTTCTTTTTAGGCGGTTTGCGGGCCGGCTCGTCTAAAGAATACCTTTTGGGTGCGCAGCTCACTTAGAAATGGCTACGTGATGCAGACTAGAGAATCAGCTCAGTCACATTCGCGTTAACTTCTAGCATTTGGGACTTGTTTCGGGCCGCGAGTTAGCATGTGGACCGCTAATATCCGAATGGCCGACCATCTGCTTCGGAGCACGTGCCAGAACAAAACAATGAGGCATTGCGCCCCCGCCCTGGAGATCCAGGAGGGCTAAGCCACACGGTCAGATCACTGAATGGCCGGGCACGTAGCCGGCAATCTCATGCCTGCGGACTTTTCGCCGGAGCCACCACTCGGCCACTACGAGGTTTGGAATCCAACACAGCCAGGAAACGGTGATGTAGGCCGGGTGAAAAGAGGCGTGCACCACAGAGAGGAGCACAGGCAATTCAATTCGCAGCGTCACGGCAGCGAGGGCTAGAGCAAAACTACGGACCATCCACTCGCGGTGGAGACGGAATCTCTTCGTGCGTGCCGTACTGTAGCCCATCCACGCAGTCCAAAACCAAAGCGCCGCTAGCAATCCGAATCCTGAGTGAGTGGCCCATCCTTCTTCCGAATAGAAAGACAAAATCAATCCCGCCAAGGATGAAGCTGCTACTGCCAGCAGGAATGTACGGCCTAACCAGCGATGCCACTCGCCGTGCATATAACGGAGCCAATTCCAGAATTGCCAGGGGCCAGTGAGTAGAGCCAACGCGCCGCCGCTCGCGTGAACCTGGAGCAGCAGTAGACGGTGAGAGAAATGGCCGTGCGAGGGCGGGTTGATCAGGTACCGAACGATCGCGTAACCCGCTACGGCAACACAAGGAAGAACCCAAATGGCCCAGACCCAGGAGCCGCGGGTCAACTGTTCGTTGTTTACTGTCGCGACTCTGGCCGTAGACCCTCTTCATATACTACGAAAATGTGGTGCGTCTCGTTCCGCTGTTCGCGTTGCTTTACTGTTATTGTGCTCAACCAAAAACGCAATTCCCGCATCACGGCCAGCCGGAAGTTAATCGACTCTCAGGTTAACGCCTATGCTGCTCAGCCCTTTCGTCTGCGCTCAGATGCTGTGCCATGCGAACTCTTTAGATTTCGCATCGGGTACCATCGTACATTCCTCTTCCGATGAGAGCGCCAGCCCGAAATGCTTAGATTGCTTGCCTGGAAGCTTGCAGGAAGCCTGGCAACCTGCTGTGTCTTGGCCGCGTGCGCGCAAGCCGATAGCACCTTCGAGTTACCCGCTGGCAAGATTCTCGAAATCCGTTTGAGCCGCTCGCTGGCTTCCTTTTCTTCGAAGAAGGGAAGTGAAGTCGACGGGCTGCTCATCGCTCCCGTCCGGCAAGATGGCCGCATTCTTATTCCGGCCGGTTCGAAAGTCACCGGAACCATTCAGAGTGTGCGCCGCGTGGGGCTCGGGCTCATCCATGAGACGGCTCGCTTTACTATCTCCTTTAACCGGATTGACCTTCCGAATGGCGGCGGCGAGATTGCTGTGTCCACGCAGGTGGCCGAAATCGATAACGCGCGTGAATCGGTCGATCGCCAAGGCCGCGTCAACGGCATCCGCTCCACCGGCACGCTCGGTTATCGCGCTAACAATCTGATCGCCGGTGTCGCCATGTTCGATCCGGTCGCTTACCTTTACGTCAACGTCGCGGCGGCTCGCATGCTGCGCTTTTCGGAGCCCGAGATCTGGTTTCCCGTGGGCACGGAATTGAGCGTCAAACTACTCTCGGCAGTTAAGCTCGACCACTCGTACCCGCCGCCGGTTCCGCCCCTGCCCACTTCGCCCGAAGCGAAGCAGGCGCTGCGAACTCTGCTGCGCGAGTTGCCATATCGTACGCAAACGGAGGTATCGAATAAGCCATCCGACCTGACGAATCTTGTTTTCGTGGGCTCGCCGGCGGCACTCGAGCGCGCGTTTCGCGCCGCGGGCTGGGTCCAATCGGATCGCCTGAATAGCATTACCGGCTTCCTTACGCTGCGCTCCATCGCCGAAAGCCAGCGTTATCAAAGCGCGCCCATGTCCGTCTTGCTGCTCGATGAACAGCGGCCTTACTATACGTTTTCCAAATCCTTGGACACGTTCTCGAAACGCCATCACGTGCGCGTCTGGCTGCGCGGCGAGACGTCGGACGGCCAGCCCGTGATGACCGCTTCTTCCACGCAGGATATCGGCATCCAGCTTTCACGCAAGAATAAGACCTTCATTCATGTCATCGACACCAATATCGATAATGAGCGCACGAAAATCGTCAACGATCTCATCTTTACCGGCTGCGTCGAAGCGGCCGAGCTGCACGCCCGGCCCTGGATTGCCAAAGGCGCGAAGAACGGCACTGGGGAAGCACTGATCACCGACAATTACGTAGGCGTGCTCGAATTGAACGACTGTCTGCATCCGCGCGATCCGGTGACACTGCAGGATCCACCCGACCGGCGGACAACGGGGGCGCCAGTGGAACGAGGGTTTCGGCAGGGAATCCTGATTACACGCAATGACATCTACCGAGGCAATCTGATTTATCAAGGCATCGAGGGCACGAGAATGGGCGTACAGTACCTGAAGCACAAAGACGAGCCGAAGCCGGGCCCAGGCAGCACCGCGAAAGCGAACGAAGACGAGATCACGTTAGCGGCGGATCAGCCCCCGGCGGGAGCAGAAGCGCAGGCAGAGCCGCGACCTTCGCCTGCCCGGGCGCCGGCGCTGCCGCCCGAAAACAAAGACCTGAGAGACAGTGGGCCCTTATTCGAGATCGGACTCGAAGGCGGATGGCTGCGTTTCGGCAGTACGCTTGCGATTACCGACATCGCCCTGGTATCGCGCACGCCTGACATCCCGTCGTTCACGCTTGGGTTTCAGAACCGCCTGCATAATGGCTGGGCAGCGGGAACCTCCGTCACCTTGAACTCCTGGCGCTATTTTTCGAACGAGTTCTCGTTCGATTACCAGCGCGGCAAATATCGCATTGGCGCATCCTTCAGCGGTGTTCCGGGTGAGGAGCCGATCGGCTATCAAGAGGAAACCACTGGCCTGCTAACTAACCAGTTCGGCTACGCTTTCCTGTTCAACTTGCGTCCGCGCGAGAAACGCTTCCGCCCGTTCGTGGCCGCCGGACTTGCTTTCCAACTGCTCCACATCACCGACGCGCCATTCAAATCTTCCGGCGGAATTTTCAACGTCGGCCTGAAGAACGTGGGCTTGCTGCTGGCCGCCTACAACTTCGCGAATACGCCGCCGCTCGATGGCGGCGGCGTCTTTCAATTTGGTTTCCAATACGGCGGCGGCGTGAAATACCGCTTTAGCAAACACTGGATGGGCAAGATCGATTACCGCGAAACGTTGAGCGCGCAGCCCAACTTCATCGAGCGCTCGATTCAGGTCGATAACCCGGCGGACTCCGATGAGTTCACCGTAACGAAGGAATCCAACCTGCCGAGCGGCCCTCTGCGCGAGCAGCGCCTGACGGGCGGAATCAGCTTCGTTTTCTAGTCAATCGACTTTGGTGCCCTTGAGCGCTCCGCGCACGGCGGTGTTCATCATATTTTCGGCAAGCTGTTGCGTGACCTGGTTTAGCGTTTCGAGCCGTTCGTTCAACGCGTGGTGGTCGTTGCCATGATAAGCGCTCTCAACGCCGCGTTTCGCTGCTTCGATTTCGCTTTGTTCCGCTTCGGTTAAGGTTGACCAGGCGTCGTTCTTCCGCGCCTTAGCCAGAGCGGACAGAACATTGTCCGTCTCTACCCGCGCTTCGCGCATCTGCCGTTCCCGCATATCTTCTTCGGCCTTCTCGAAGCCTTCCTGGATCATGGCTTCCACCTGCTCTTCGGAGAGGCCATAGGACGGCTTGATCTCGACCGTCTGTTCGGCGCCAGTCCGCGTGTCGCGCGCGGATACGTTAAGTATCCCGTTCGCATCGATCAGGAAACGCACTTCAATACGCGCAAAGCCGGCTGGCATGGGAGCGATATCTTTCAAATCGAAGCGGGCCAGACTGCGGCAGTCTTTCACCAGTTCGCGCTCGCCCTGCAGCACGTGGATGAGAACGTTGCGCTGGCCATCTACCGCTGTTGTAAACGATTCGGTAGCGCTGGCCGGAATGGTCGAGTTGCGGTGAATCAGTTTCGAGACCACGCCGCCCATGGTCTCGATGCCGAGCGAAAGCGGCGTCACATCGAGCAGCAGTTTGTCCTCGACGTCGCCCGAGAGAATGCCTGCCTGGACCGCTGCCCCGAGCGCGACCACCTCATCCGGATTCAGCTCGGTGTGCGGTTTCGCTTTGAACAGGCGTTCGACGGACGAGCGCACCAGCGGAATGCGCGTCGAGCCGCCGACCATCACGACTTCATCGATTTGCTCCGCCGTGAGTTTCGCGTCGGCTAGGCATGCGCGGCAGGGTTCGAGCGTTCTATCTACCACCGGAGCGATGAGGCGTTCGAACAATGCGCGGTCGATTGCACGGGCATATTGCTTGCCGCGATACGTCAGCTCGATGCGCGTTTCCGAAGCGAACGACAATTCCTCTTTGGCGCGAATGACGGCCCGCCGCAACCGCTGAACGCCTTCGGGATCGAGCGAAAGATCGTCTCCCCACTCCGATTGCACGTCTTCCAGCGCGATTTGCAGCAGCAGGTTGTCGATGTCGTCGCCGCCGAGGTGAGTGTCGCCGTGCGTGGCCAGAACTTCGAAGATTCCCGCTTGCAGCCGCAGGATCGAAATATCGAAGGTGCCGCCGCCGAAATCGTAAACGGCGATAACGCCTTCCTTGCGCTTATCGAGACCGTAAGCTAACGATGCCGCTGTCGGTTCATTGACTAAGCGCAAAACAGTGAGCCCGGCCAAACGCCCGGCATCCTTAGTCGCCTGACGCTGCGCATCGTTGAAATAGGCGGGAACTGTGATGACAGCCTCGGTCACGGGCACGCCAAGTGACGCCTCCGCGTTGTCCTTGAGCTGCCTCAAAACGGCCGCCGAGATCTCAGGCGGCGTGAATGTTCGCTCGCCCAGAGCGAGCTTGATCACCGCTTCGCTATCCTGCGCGATGCGAAAAGGAAAGAGCTTCAATTCGCTTTGTACGTCGCCCACGCCTCGTCCCATCAGGCGTTTAACGGAATAAACCGTGCGCTCGGGATGAGTGATCAGGCGCTCCCGAGCCTTCTCGCCGGCGACCAGACGGTCGTTCTCCGCGAGCGACACAATGCTCGGCACAATGGGCCGGCCTTCCGGATCTTCTATGATGCGCGGCCCGGTGAGATCCATGTAAGCCACCAGGCTGTTGGTCGTTCCCAAGTCGATCCCAACCACCTTTGATTGGCGGCTCTCACCGAAGTCAATTTGAAAAGTACTCATTGCCTGTTCTTACAAAAGCTCTTCTACGGGTTCCTCGACGGCCTGAGCAGGCTTGAGCGCCCGGTCGACGTCGCGGATCAGGTTCTCGATGTAGCGCCTCCGGTTGAGAACGGCGCGGATCTCATGCAGTGCCTGCTTCGCCGTCTCGCTTGCCGATTCGGCGGCATCGTACTTCGCGAAAAGTGTTTCGAGTTCGTCGTCGATGGCGGCGCGCATGGAGACGAAGTTCTGCTTCGCGCTATCCAATTGCGAGCGCGCGGATTGATCTCCCTCTTTCAACTCCTCAAGCGTCATGTTGAGGTCGAAGACTTCTTCGAGTAACTCCGGCGGCACGTCTTTCGAACGCTGCTCGCCAATCGGGAAACCTTCCTCGGTCAGCAGATATTCCGCCCGCTTGACCGGGTCGCGCAGAGTGCGATAACCGTCGTTCAAAATCGATGTCGCTTCGAGCGCGTCCGCTTGCTCGCTCGCGCTCTTGCGGCTGAACCGATCCGGATGCCACTGCCGGCTCAGCTCGTAAAAACGCTTTTGCAGCAAATCTGTGTCGAGCTTCAGCTTGGGTTCGAACTCAAAAAAATCGTAGTAATTTTTAGGAAATGTTGGCATACGACAAATGCGAGCGCTCGAAAAACGCTCCGAGGATGGGGTGCGACGAAGTTTGGTTTTTCGACGCTAGGCAGAGAACGAAGTGCCGCAGCCGCAGCTCTTGGTGGCATGCGGATTCTCAAAAACGAAGCCGGATTGCATTAGCGAATCTTTCCAGTCAAGCGTCATGCCGTCGAGGAAAAGCATGCTCTTCGGATCGACAAAAACCCGCACATCTTCGAATTCGAAGACGTGATCGCGGGCCCGCGGCTCGGTAGCAAACTTGAACTGATAGCTTAAACCGGAACACCCGCCGCCCAGGACGCCGAGTCGCAGCCCTCCGTTGACACCTTCGCGCGCAAAGGCCTCGCGAATCTTTTGCACGGCCTTCCCGGTGACGTGGACTTGCTTTTGAGCAGGCGCCTGAGCCGCCTGCTCCTGACTGGACGCCACACTTTGGATTGACTCGAGCTGAGTCAAATCACTCATCGGACGAGCCTCCCCTACGCCGTCACTGCTTCCGGCGCTTTGGATACGTTCGAGCCGTGCTTGGCCTTGTAATCGCCGATGGCCGCTTTGATCGCGTCTTCCGCTAAAACCGAGCAGTGAATCTTCACCGGCGGGAGCGCCAATTCATTCACAATGTCCGTGTTCTTGATTTCGAGCGCCTGATCCACCGTCTTGCCGCGCAGCCATTCGGTCGCAAGCGAGGAACTGGCGATCGCGCTACCGCAGCCGAAAGTCTTGAACTTGGCATCCTCGATGACGCCTGTCTCCGGGTTCACCTTCACTTGCAGCTTCATGACGTCGCCGCATTCCGGCGCCCCCACCATGCCGGTTCCAACGTCCGGGCTGCCTTTGTCCAAAGAACCGACGTTACGCGGATTCTTATAATGATCCAATACCTTGTCAGAGTAAGCCATGTATATCCCCTTCCTTTAGTGTAGAGCGATACTCGGTCTAATGCGCGGCCCAGACAACTTTCGTGAGGTCCACGCCCTCTTTCGCCATTTCGTACAAAGGTGAAAGCTCGCGCAGTTTTTGCACTACGTCGACGACTTTGTCGCCCACATAATCCACTTCCGCTTCCGTGTTGAACCGGCCAAGCCCGAAGCGGATCGAGGAGTGAGCAATGTCATCGCCCGCGCCCAGCGCCTTCAGCACGTAGCTCGGCTCGAGAGTGGCCGAAGTGCAGGCCGAACCGCTCGATACGGCAATATCGTTGATGCCCATCAGAAGACTTTCGCCTTCGACGTAAGCGAAGCTGATATTGAGGTTGTTCGGCAGATGACGTTCCATGGTGCCGTTGACGTAAACCTCATCCAGATCTCGCATCAGCCGGTTCTTGAGTTTGTCCCGCAAGAAGCTCATGCGCTTCGATTCTTCCGGCATCTCCTTACGGGCAATCTCGCAGGCCAGCCCCAGCCCGACTATGCCGGGAACGTTCAATGTCCCGGAGCGCATACCCCGCTCGTGTCCGCCGCCATCCATCTGCGCGGTGATCTGAACCCTGGGATTGCGCCGGCGAACGTATAAGGCCCCGCAGCCCTTCGGACCGTAAATTTTGTGGCCGGTCAGAGAGAGAACGTCGATGCCGTCCGCTACCACGTTCACCGGAATCTTTCCGACTGCCTGCACGGCGTCGCTGTGGAACAGCACGCCCTTCTCTTTCGCAATCTTGCCGATTTCCGCCATCGGCTGAATCACGCCAATTTCATTGTTGGCGTACATGATCGAAATCAGGATCGTCTTGTCGGTAATAGCGTCGCGCAGTTGATCGAGGTCTACTAAACCGTTCGCCTGAACCGGCAGGTAAGTGACCCGGACGCCTTCCTTCTCCAGGCGCTTGCAGGTGTCGAGCACCGCTTTGTGCTCGGTGGCTTGCGTGATGATCTGGTTGCCGCGCTCGGCATACATCTCGGCAATGCCTTTCAACGCAAGATTGTTCGATTCGGTCGCCCCACTCGTAAAAACGATTTCCTTAGGAGTCGCGCCGATCAGTTCGGCGATTTGTTTGCGCGCCGTCTCGACTCCTTCCTCCGCTTCCCATCCAAAGCTATGATTTCTGGATGCCGCATTACCGAAAGTGTCGAGAAAGAAAGGCTTCATTGCATCGAAAACCCGGGGGTCCATCGGGGTAGTCGCGTGGTTATCCATGTAAATCGGTAATTTCATATGACTCATTTCCTTAAAGAACTTCGAGACTCGTCGGACGTCGAGGCGTTGCCGAGTGTGACTAGCGAGCCCGCAAACACCTCACCGCTCTCGCCTTCCGGCTCCTGCAACATGTCTTGGATGCTGACGTTTTCGAGAAGTCGCAGTATGCCGTCGTGGATCTTGCGCAGCGGACGTTTCACCGTACACCGACTGGCGTGACCGCAATGCGCTCCCTCCGTGAAGCAATTCGCCAGCACGATCGGCCCATCGATCGCGCGGATTACCTCCAGCGCCGAAATACGCTGCGGGTCACGAGCCAGGCGATACCCTCCATTTGTTCCATACTCGGATACCAGAAAACCGTTCTTGCCAAGTTTCTGCAGCAGTTTCGACAACACGGGAAGCGGTATCCCGCAGGAATCCGACACCTCCTTGGCGCTGACAGCCCCGCCGGTCTCGCGCAGATGCATCGCAAAATGCCTGAGAGCAATCAGACTGTAATCTGCCTTCTTTGTGAGCCGAAGCATTTGAGTGCGGAAGCCGAGGCTAAGATAATCGACCTGGGAGACCGATCCTAGACCAATCGGATCTTACTTCGTTATACCACGGGAATGGGCAATTGGGATAACTTTCATCTGCCGCGAAATCAAGGATTTGTGAAGAGTAGGCCAGGTACAACAGCGGCTGCTGGATGCCCGCTTCTCTGTTCAGTATCCTGTAGAAGTTGCCTGATGAACTCAAACTACGGCGTCGGTCATAAGAAACTCGCGTGATTCGACTTTTTCGTGTATTTATCCCTGCCAGCGTCGTAGCGCTCCTCATTTCCGAAGTCGTACTCGTCCTCGGTTGCTATGTTGCTTCCTTACTAATACTTGGCATCGATCCTGCTTTTTACCTGTTCGGCGAAAATAATTACTGGAAGCTCCTGGTCATCACCGGATTGATCATCCTGCTGCTGTATTTCCAGGATCTCTATGCGACGCTTCGAATCACTTCCCGAGTTGTTCTCGTGCAGCAGGTTTGCCTGGCCGTCGGCTGCGCATTGCTGTTGATGGCTTTCGTCGGTTACCTTAAACCCGACGTGCTGCTGGGCCGCTGGCTGATGGTCCTCGGTAGCTTCGCCGTTATTATTCTCCTTCCGCTATGGCGTATCGTTTTCTGGAAATACATAGTCGCCGGCCTGCGCTCCGAGCGCGTGCTGTTGATGGGCAACTCCAGCATCTTAGAGGAAATTATTACTCCCATCCTCGACCGTCCCGAGTTCGGCTACTCGATCTTGGGCTATCTCTGCGAGGAGGAAGAGTGTAACTTCCCGGTACCTTGCCTGGGCAAAGTGGCGGAGGTGCGCGCCGTCTGCGCCGAGTACAAGCCTACCCGCATCGTGGTCGGGATGGCCGAACGCAGAAACCGCCTGCCGGTTCAGGATCTGCTCGAGATTCGATTTGGCGGCGTGCGGATCGAGGATGCCGCCGACACCTATGAGATGGCCATGCACCGGGTGTGCAGCCGCAAGATTCAGCCCTCGCAGCTCATCTTCTCTTCCATGCTGGGACCGCGCTCGCAGGCAATCGCCTTCCAGAAGCTCTATTCCCTTATCCTCGGCATCATCGGCGGAATTCTGACTCTGCCGTTTATGCTGATTGCTGTTCTGGCCGTAAAACTTTCCTCCAAAGGTCCGGTGCTCTACCGGCAGAGGCGCGTCGGACTCGATAGTAAAGTATTTACGCTCTATAAATTCCGCTCCATGTATGTCGATGCCGAGGCGCGTACGGGCGCGGTTTGGGCGAAAAAAGACGATCCTCGCATCACTCCGGTAGGCAAATGGCTTCGCAAGCTCCGGCTGGACGAACTGCCGCAGTTCTGGAACGTCATCAAAGGCGACATGACGATCGTCGGCCCCCGTCCCGAACGGCCTGAGTTTGTCGAGCTCCTGGCTCAACAGATTCCCTATTACCGGCAGCGGCTTTCCGTCAAGCCGGGCATCACCGGCTGGGCTCAAATCAACCATAAGTACGGTGACACTCAACTCGATGCCATGATCAAGCTCGAGTACGACCTCTACTACATCAAGCACATCGCCCCGGCTCTCGATTTCTACATCATTTTTCACACCATAAAGGTCATGCTCCTCAGCCGCGGCGCGCAGTAAGCGTGCGCCGGCTTCAGTCAAACCGGTTTAGTTAAAGTGGACCGCCGCTTCCACGCTGTAGCGATGATAGTCGGAGAACTTCATCGTGTTCCATTCGCGGCGTCCGCGATCCCGGTAAATCACCTGGTAGCCTGCCGTATCCGGCAACAGCCACTTCTTGCCATTGAAATCCACGCTATTCAAAGCAACACTCCAATCGAGGTCGGCGATGCCCAGGCCCGGCGGAATATCGAAGGACGCTCGCTCGATCTTTGCAATCTGCCCGGTAGATTCGGAGATCCAAACTCGCGTGCGAAAGGGAATGTTGTAATGGATTCCGCCGACCGTCAGATCCCAGGGACTCTCTGAAGCCTCTACCGCGAAGCTGTAAATGGCGACAAACCCTATTGCGTCCCTCTCTTCGCCTTCGAAAGATGCTTGCTGCGTCCCAAGCAATTGCTCGGTCTGTTTGAGCAGAGTTCCGAACTCCCCTTCCGACCATGCTCCATCGAGGCTGGAGAAATCACGCAGCGGCTGGCTTTTCTGGCGGAGCTCGGAATACTGTTCCGTATTGTTCTCGATCGAGACGCGCGCGGTGATCGTGTCTACATGGTGCCCACCGCCTGAGCCCGTGCGGCCTCTAAACCGCTCGATCTGCTCCCGGCAGACAAACGATTCGAGCGTTGCATACAAATTTTGGTTCTCTACCGCGGCAAACTTGAGAAAGTCGTGGGCCGGTTGTGAGTCGGCTGTGAAGCCGAGCGGCTTAGCTTCCAGATGAGGCGCAGCGACCGGGTAACCGGCGTCCTTCGCCTCCGCTCCGGCCAGCACATTGGCGCAACTCGCAATCACACAAGTGGCCGAACAAAAAAAGGATAAGAACCGCAAGGCGACCTCCCCATCGGGGCCGCTGTAATAGAAGACCGATCGATCTCCGGCGTACCCTTACACAGGAGTCATCGGCTTGTTCGGGAGAACTTAGTAGGCTGCAGTCGCTAGGAAAATTGTGGTCTAAAGCTTTTATCGAAAACGGCCGATAATGCCGGCAGCATGCTCCCAGTAGGAGGTTCTTGCCCGCGCCATGGAATGCGGCAAAACGGAAAGCGGATTGGACGGGAGTTCGCCGGTGAGCGAGCTTACGAAATGCACCTGGCGGCCGGCATGAGCCAGATTGACAAGAAGTTTGCCATCACTTTGAGTAGCGCCGTCACCGTTCCACTGGTCGCTGCCCTCGACGGCCTGCACGTTCGAGAGACGAAGGTCGGGCCAGCCATTCGCAAAGGAGAAATCGAAGAGTCCGGCCACGCTATCGAAGGTATCGTTGGAGGAAAGGGAGAGGTTTTGGCCATCGAACGAGCCGTTTGCAGTCAGATTGCGGAGCAGGTCCCGACCCGCGCCGGTGCTCGAAAACTCGCCTTGCGCGTTGAGCATTCCGCCGCCCCAGGGGTAACCGGAGGCATCGGCGGAAAAGTGCCAGTGAGGCGTAAAAGAAGCCAGATCCACCAGGCCGTGCGCTCCGACCTGGCCTTGCGCTAAATGCAGAGAGACATCGGTGAAATCGAGGCGCGCGCCTTGCCACAGAAAGCGGGAACGCAGTGCGCCCAGCGGCTCGCCTTCGGCGAACAAGCGGTCGACCAGCAGTTCGCCATCCAGGTTTCGGGCGCTCAACCAGGGTGGAAAGGAGCGCCGGAAAAAACGCAAACGCGCCCAAAGACTATCGGCGCGATCGGCGGGCGCAAGCGCGGCTTCGAGGTCGGAGAGATCGGCCTCCGGAAATTCAATGCGAATGTGTTCGGCGTGTTTCGCCAGCAGATTGTAGCGGTAAGTGGCGCGCAACGTTCTCTCGCCGAGATTTGCCGAGAGGTGCGCGAGATCGAAGTTCGAGTTGTTGAAGGTGACCCTTCCTTGCGCCCGGCGAAGCGGGATGGCAAGACCTGGAACCGAAATTGTTCCATTGCCAAGGTCGAATTGTCCGGACCATTGAACGGGCAGCGGGTTGCCGGCCGGGTTAACAGCCATCGGATTATTCAAATAGGCGAGATGACCGGTGATCTCCCCGGCGCTGATAGCGGAGAGGGCGGCGGACCCTCCGAACCACGGGCCGATCAGAGATTTGAGCACGTGAACCGGGACATCGACGGTGTTGAAGGCGACTTGTGTCTGCTGGTCGGCGAAAGAATACTCGCCGCTCAATTTCAGAGTGCCGCCAGTTCCGGCTTCAACAACGGTCGGCGTCAACCGGAAGCGTTCGCCCGAGATGGTGACGTTGGCGGATGCGGCGCGCAGAGTGGGCGCGCCTTCGAGAGAAGCTCTGGCATTGCTGATGACCAGGCCGCCCGTCCAACCGGCATCGTTGGCATAGCCGATGGTTCCGTTGAGCGCGCCATCGAGATCGGCCCCACTCGGCAGCGCCACGCCCATGCGCAGCGCTAAAGGCAGGAGATCTTTGAGTGGAGTATTTTTCAGATCGGCGACGATGGACGAGGCGGGTTTCGCCAGGAAATTGCTCACTCGAAGGCGCATGGTGACCGGCGTTTCCTTGCCTTGCGGAGAAGGAAGAGTTCGCAAATCGAAGCTATGCGCAAGAAGATCGAGGCCGCCGCTGAAGCGGATGGTCCAATTCTCGCCGCTCGATGGCAGGAGATCCCAGCGATGGACTTCGTTCAGTTGCAGCTCGCCCGCAACGTCGAGACCGGTGGCCGGGCCCTCGACCCGCAGCTGAGAGCTGACGGTGCCATGCACTCCGATGTCGTGGCCCTCGATGAGCGTAGTCAACTCGCTCAAATTGCTCGGATCGAGGTTTACTTGCGCCTGAATTCGATTGGCGCCGGCGGAGGAAGCGAGGAACCAGTTGATATCGCCGCGGAAATGGCCGAATCCCATGCCGGCGCGATCGGTGCGCGCGGGTGAGCCCGAGAAGCGGATATAGACTTTCCCAGAACGTTCGGGATAGATTGAAAGATCCGACTCGGAAATGTACAGAGTAGTCTTTCGTGTTCCGAACTTGAAATCGACGCGACCATCCGATACCTCGACGGCCGGAAAAAAATTCAGAGGAGCGTGCCGCGGGGCGCTCAGGCGCTGCATGAGCTCCACAACGTTCCAAGCACCGTCACTGCGCCTCACCAGGTTGAGCGATGGATCGACTAGACGCAAGCTGGAGAATTGAATTTTGCCGATGAGCAGTTTGTCCAGGCGCAGGCGGGCTTCGAGCGTGGGCACAAAAGCAAACGGCTCGATGCCATAGCGCGGATCTTCGCCGATGATCACGTTTTTTAGCGAGAAGCCGGGACCCGAAAAGATGCTGAAGTGCGCGCCGGCGAGCTCCACTTTGCGCCCCAGCGAGGATTGCAGGGCGTCTTTGATGCGTCCGCTGAAACGGGCAGCGTTGATCAGGGGAGCAACCAGGCCCAAAACAAGAAGGACGAGCGCCGCCGCGAGCAATGCGCGGAGGACTCGACGAAATCCTGCCTCTTTTTGAACGTCCGTTATTTCCGGAATGAGTCTACCTTCGCAGCATGAATTACCGGTAAGAACGACACCGATCAGGCCCACCCACGTGCCCTGATTATAACGTTTATGCGCGCCTCGAAGACGCGCGCGCGTGTATTCGCACGGTACGGTTTATTCGTTTTTCTGAAACTGGACACCGTGCTTCATCTCGCCTTCCAGCCGGGCGAGACGCGTTCGGATTTGCTTTATCTGCTGTAAGTGCTTTTCGATCAGCTTATGTATCTGGCCGGTGGGGTGAGCTTCGGCGGCATCCAGGTAGATGCTTTCGGCCGACTGTTCGGCGTTGGCGCAAGAGCTCAAAATCACGTGCGCGGAATGACCGGAGATAGCGGCCTTAAGATCGGTCCAGCCACGATGGAGCGCGCTATCGAGAGTTCCGGAATCGGACGAGTCGCCACCGAGATGCTTGATTTCCTCCCGGAGTTCGCTAGCGAATTTAGCATGCTGCCTGGCGTGATCTACAAAGAGTGTTTCGAGTTCGGAGTTCTTGACGTCTTCGGCCGCTGCGCGATAGGTAGCTTCGGCGTTCTTGTTGGTGTCGAGGAGATGGTTCAGGTGCGTGAGAGCGGGATTGCTGGGCATGGTGAAGTGAGTACGGTTTATGGGAGTTGAGGCGAGAGTAGCATACCGCGGAAATGGATTCGGCCGCGCGCGGCCCGCTCTAATGCACCTTGCCGGCCGAGTTCGCGAGAACGACGTTTGAGAACACAGCGCTATCCGACTTGTCTGGCAAATGCGAACAGAATCCGATGCCCACGTAAAAAGGCGCATCGAAATGAATGGTTATGCGCGGCCCGAACTGGTGCATGGGTTCGCCCACAATGCTAATGAAGATGGCGATGGAATCGCCTTGCTTTTCAATCCCGATCCGCCTCGCCATAGTCTTGCCTAGCGTGCCACCGAAGCGATATTGCATGTCGGTAATGAGCGCATCTCGCTCGGGACGCTGCGCCAGGTGGATCATGCCTGTACCGTGCTCGGCGACCATGGCCTCCTTGGAGTCGTCGTCGAGACTCTGACGGATCACCAGCAGCGCCTTCCGGTCGTTGTATCCATTCGGGTTTGGGAACGTGGCGTCAGCCGCCAGCGAGATGTCCCCGGACATTTTTTTCCATAGATAACGAAACTCGTCGCGCGAATACCAGACGTTATAGCCGGCGGAGTTGATGGTGTATTGCCTGGTGCCCGCGTCGTAGCTGGCGCTACCCGGCACCACCGCTGCCCCGATGTCCGATTGTCCCTGAAATAAGCCAATCGGTGTATCGAAATTCCTGCTCGGCCGGTGGAAATCTGCCGGTGGTGGAACCTGCTTGTGGGTAGCGGAACCCGGCTGCGCCCAATCCGGGACGGCTTGGGCCGCAAACAAATTCGGCGCGGCATACAGCGTAAGCATCAGCCAGGAGACTAGGCACAAGCGTTCGGCCCGAGGCCAGTGAATGTCGATTCCCATATCGAGGGAACTTTAGCAGACGATGGCACTTTGGATAATGCCTGGGCGTCTGCATTCGTTCTGGAGCGACGAAAAGGGGAGATCGCGGTTTCAGGGAGTAACGGAGTGTTGGAGGAGTAGAATTCGCGCGAGTGGTTCAGTCAATCACGTGAAGGTCGTACGCAGCCGACCCGAATCGCTCTTGCATTGCGTCTTTACACTCTGGAGGGCACTCAAAGACGACGGAATGGCTTCGGGGGTTTTTCTGTGGCCCAGAACGAGCCCGCTTTGTTCAAAACGTGGAGCAAAATTTTTAGCTCTTTCAGATCATCGGCTAAGAGCTCGCCAGCTTCAGAGATAAAAATAATGTATCCGGCAGCGGGTAGCCACTCTAAGTCTGAGAGACATTCATCCAAGGCGTCCCAGTTCTTTCCAAAGTAGCTCGGAAAATTCAGAGCCGCCGCAAGTTCCTGGAAAAGACCTTGCTTCGTACGCATGCTCCCTCCGTGCAGGAGCCCAACGAAATGCCCCGGTAGTCGTTCCGCTAGATATTTAGTCTCAGCAGCGAATCGATCTACAGCTGAAAAAGCTATGTGCAGATATGGGCTCCGGGTACTTTCGAAATTATTCATTTCCGTTATCTAATTTGAATAGGAAGATCCGGAACGCTCACCACGATTCCGAAATCATTGCCCGCTAGCCGAGACTAGCTCGACTTCGGTCCTGGCCTTGATGAAGCAAAAGAAACGGGACGCTGCGTTTCGCGGCTTATTGGTGCCATATTATCGAAATGCGGAATCACGGTGAGCGTCCCCGAATTCCCGAGGTCGTGAGAAATATCTGTTATAAACCTCGGTTTCTTCTGAGAGTTCTTTGGCGAGAACTGCTTTTGTATCGATGACGGCCTCCAACACCCAATCAACCTTTGCTCCGTCTGGGTTTAAATAGCTATGCTGCCGCCGTCTCGCCAAGTCCCGGGCCTTCTCGCCGGCAGATTGGTCGTCATCCGCCTTAAGCAAGAAGTAGCGACACTCACAAAGCTGCTCACCTTCGCTGGACTCCCCTGACTCGGAACGATATAAAAATTCCGCTGTGTACCACGGCATAAATGCACCCCTAGCTCTTTATTGAATCGGCTATCGGTCAAACGCTTCCTGGCCGTCTGAGCGGAATGCCGCGCCACCACGTTTGCGTTCTGATCCGTCACCAAACGAGTCGATCCAATCTGATCCGCGCTCAAATAACAAGTCGTGCAAGGATAAGTCGCCGCGCTAGCCGCCGAATACTCCGCAGCCAGCGTCCCGAACGCATCGTAGACATAGATGCGACCGACGCCCGCGACTACCTTCTCGATCCGATCCCCGCTTCCATCGTAGAGAATACTCTCCGTGCCGCCCGAATCGGTCACCTGATTCACCCGGCTCTCGGCGTCGTAGGTCAGCGCGTTCCCGTTCACCACCGTCTGATTCCCCGCCGCATCGTAGCTGGCCGAACTAATCCTGTTATTGGCGCTGCTGAACACATTCGAAACCGGCGTATTGCCCGCCGGCGCAATGCCAGACGCCGCGCTCACCCAACCGTTGCCCCAGGAATCGTGCCCGAAGCCCCGCGTCCAGTTACTGCCCTCGCTCGCCGCCGTCAACCGGTTCACATTGTCATAGCTGAACGAATGCGCAAAGGTCAGCGCCGCGCTCAACCCGCCGCCGCTATGCGTATAATTATCCGCCGCCAGATTGCCGTTGTCCTGGTGCGTGCTGCCCGATCCGAAATTCCAGTTCCAGCTCGAACTGAACAACGGAGTGGCAATACTGCCGCCCGTCAAGCCCTTTCCATCCACCGCCGTCGCCGGCTGCAAACGCGCGTTGTAGCTCAACACCCGCGACACGCCGTTCGCATAGCTGTACTGCGTCGGCGACCCCTGCGGCGCATACACCATTCCCGAAACATAAAGCGTCGTCGCCGTCCCCAGCACGCCCGTTACGTTCGTCTCCCGACCCGCTCCGTCGTACACCTTCGTCACCACCCGCCCCGACGGATACGTCTCGCTGACGAGTTCGCTCTGGACCATGCACGCCTGGAATGCCTGACTGGGTATGCGAATACCAATCCCTAGGTTTGGAGGTACAGCGGGCCGGGTACTGCCCAGCCGACATGGCGGTCCATAACAGCGCTCAGGATTTTATGAAATGAGCATATACAAAGAAAGCTATTCCGACGGCGTACAGTGCCCCCATAATCACCCACACACCAGAGTTGGTCCAACTTCGTACCCTCTGGCTGCTCGTTGTGCCTAAAATTCCTGTCCAGGCGCGCGCCAATAAGTACCAAAGGAGCGTCATGATAGGCGGCACGAGGAGCACCCATATAGCATCGCTCAGGATTGTCGATCGGCCGCTCAATTAATTACCCCGGTTTTGCAGCCCAATAATCCTGCCCCGTAAGAAAGGGCGTCATAGCCAAGCTTGATCAGCCCGACGCCGCTGGCGACCTCTCCCACGTCCAAGCCTAGCGATCCGAGCTTGGCCACTCCGTTAAGCGTCTGTATGGTCTGACCTGTACCGGTGGCTGTGGAGAAGCCTTTTGCGACGAGGGCCGCAGTTGCCACATCGACAGGACCGCCCGCCAAGGGCGTTCCTTCAATGCTCTTGCCGAAAGCAGCTCCAAACCCCTGGGTAGGTCCGGCAGCCAGCCCTTGTCCCATATTGTAAAAGACGCTATGCCCTCCCGCTTCACCGCTTCCGAAGCTTTGGATTAGATCTGTGGCACCACTGAACGCGTTACCGCCCAGCGCATTTGTGATGAACCCGCCAACGCCCCCTGTGCCGATGCCGAACCTTTGCAGGGCGCCCGCTACACTGTACTTACTGGCGAATTCGGAGGCGCAGGAGAAGACGTTCCCATTGTTTGGAGGAGCACTCGGTCCTGTTCTGGAGGTGGGTGTTTGACCGCCACCTCCTGCCCTACGCAGCAGGCCGCCTTGAAAGGCGCCGGGAAGAGGCAAGAGGCCGAAGCCATATTCTACATTTCCGGGCGTTTGGTCCGCGATTTGGTATGAGGTTCCGCCAAGTGCGGCAGATCCGCCGCCCCCACCACCGCCGTTGCTGGAGCCTATTGGCTTACTGGTGACCGTGTCAGTGCAGCCGTAGTTACCGCTGGAGTCAGTGCCGCACGTTACCTCGAGTCCTCCGGGATCCACATTCACCAGCGGATTGTTCATGACATACGCGTACCCATTCCAAGACTGTGGATTAGAAGGATCCGCTCCCGCATTCGCCGGATCGGGACTGGTAAACCGGTTCAACGCATACCCGCGCGCATTGAAGAAATCCAAGCCCGATTCCGTATCTCTGAGTTGCCCGGTAAACTTCTGCTCCACATCGTTAGTCGATCCCCACTGAGCCGTTCTTCCGCCAGTCGAAGTAATCTCTTCGCCGAACGGCAGAAAATCGTGCCGCGCCACGACGTTTGCGTTCTGATCCGTCACCAAACGAGTCGATCCAATCTGATCCGCGCTCAAATAACAAGTCGTGCAAGGATACGTAGCCGCAGTGGCCGCCGAATACTCCGCCGTCAAAGTCCCGAACGCATCGTAGACATAGATCCGTCCGACGCCCGCCACCAGCTTCTCGATCCGATCCCCGCTTCCATCGTAGAGAATCGATTCCGTGCCACCCGAGTCGGTCACCTGATTCACCCGGCTCTCGGCGTCGTAGGTCAGCGCGTTCCCGTTCACCACCGTCTGGTTCCCCGCCGCATCGTAGCTGGCCGAACTAATCCTGTTATTGGCGCTGCTGAACACATTCGAAATCGGCGTATTGCCCGCCGGCGCAATGCCCGACGCCGCGCTCACCCAACCGTTGCCCCAGAAATCGTGTCCGAAGCCCCGCGTCCAGTTATTGCCCTCGCTCGCCGCCGTCAACCGGTTCACATTGTCGTATGAAAAACTGTGCGCAAAGGTCAGCCCGGAAGAAAGCCCGCCGCCGCTATGCGTATAGCTATCCGCCGCCAGATTGCCGTTGTCCTGGTGCGTGCTGCCCGATCCGAAGTTCCAGTTCCAGGTCGAGCTGAAATACGGTGTGGCGATACTGGGAGTCTTGCCGCCCGTCAAGCCCTTTCCATCCACCGCCGTCGCCGGCTGCAAACGCGCGTTGTACGTTAATAACCGCGACACGCCGTTGGCATAACTGTACTGCGTGGGCGACCCCTGCGGCGCATACACCATCCCCGAAACATAAGCCGTCGTGGTTGTACCCAGTAATCCAGACACATTCGTCTCGCGCCCCGCTCCGTCATACACCTTCGTCACCACCCGCCCCGACGGATACGTCTCGCTCACGAGTTCGCTCGCCAGATTCGACCGGTACACGAACGGAAAGCTATTCGACCCCACCGCCTCCACGCTCCCCGTCACATTGCCCGGCGAATCGTAACCGGTAAACGCCTGCGTTATCCCGTTCGATGCCGTCACCGCTTGCAACTGGCACAACAGGCGTCTTACAACTCGTTCAACCGCTTGCCTTTGGCAACTGAAATTGGTCCAGTTCGGCATTTTATTTTGGCCCACCCTAAGTTAATGGTTTCCGGAGCTAATCTTCATGTTCCGGGTAAATGAGAAAGCAATCGTCGTCAGGCGGTGGGAATGTGTGAATCCCGCTGGTTTTGCGGGATTTACAAGGGCGGTGGGAAGGGTGGAAAGCCTGGGTTTGGCTTTCCATGGTTTCCACGGACCGTCATTTCCACGGCTTACTTCTCGTTTGTTTTCGCCCCTTTCTTTTGCCGTTCGAGCGTACGCCGGAAGCGATATGATTCGGTGCCGGTTTCTAAGATGTGCGCCCGGTCGGTGATTCGATCCAGTAAGGCTTTACAAAGGCGAGCGTTAGGAATGACTTGCGTCCATTCGGAAAACGGCAGGTTTGTGGTGACGATGACGCCGGTTCTTTCTGCGCGTTCTGCGATGACTTGAAACAGAAACTCCGCACCTACTTCGGCCAACGGGACGTAACCTACTTCATCGATCGCGATCAGATCGTAGCGGCTCCAGCGGGCCATCACGCGGCGAAGCTGCAGTTGGTGTTTTGCCTCCACCAGTTCATTGACCAATGCGGCGGCGGTGGTGAAGCGAACCCGCCGCTTCTGGCGGCAAGCGGCCACACACAGCCCGGTTAAAAGATGGGTTTTGCCCGTGCCACAATCACCGATTAACAAGACCGGTTCGGCTCGATCAATATAGCCGCCCTCAGCCAAGTCGCGCAGCTTGGCGGCATCCACTTGCGGAGACTGGGCAAAGTTGAACTCCTCTAGTGTCTTGACTCGGGGTAATCGGGCTTCCTTGATCCGCCGGCCAATCGTGTTCTTCTCGCGTTCTTCAATCTCTACTGTGAGCAAGGCGTCCAGGTATCCAAGGTGCGTCTTCTTCTCTCGGATTGCTTGCTCCGCTAGCGTACTGAACTGAGAAGCCATGGTGGGCATCCGCAACACTTTGCAATGCTGAGTGATCGTGGCGTCTTGCAGTTGTGTCATCTGGCTGTTCATCTCGTGCCACCCATCGACAGCAGCTGATCGTATTCGTTCATAACGGGTAACGGTCGCCGATAGCGTTCGAGTAAACCGATATCCATCACCTCGCAAACGGGACGGCTGAGATCGCTCGCATGAATCAGATGTTGCACGGCAGCTGCATCGGTGCAGCCTGTTTCCAAGGCAGTCTCGATGGCTTGCCGTAGACGATCGCGGCCCACCTCTTTCGCCATCTTCAGCAGATCGATCATCTGTCTGGTGCCGGTCTGTTTGCCGTGGCGGATCATCAAAGCTTGCCAGATCTGGTCGAAACACTCGGGCCACAAACCGGCGCAGCGCTGCTGCTCTAAGGGCCGTGAGCCAGCCATCGCGCCGGGTTTTCGAGAGAGAACGTCCAGATAATGTTCGAGATCCAGCACTTGTTGTTGTCGGCTGTAACAGCGTTCATGTCGCGCTACGCAACAGCCGCAGTGCCAAAGTTCCACCGTGCTCGCATAAATCTTTGCCTGCACTTGCGTTCCAGCCTTCAGCGGCACCGAGTAAGAGTTGGTTAGCACTTTTACGCAGCCCAAACTGTTGACCGTCGGAAAGCTGGTTTGTGCTAAGTCCACGCCCTCTTTCACCAGCGGCAGCAAATGGTCGCGCTCGATCAGTACGGCGGCGCCGATGCTTTGATCCCGACCTTCGATCCGGCGTTGCTCATCCTGATGACAACTCTGGAGTAAGTCTCGGTTTAATCCAGCAACATCCACTGCGTGGGGCACCGGTACCCAGTGATTCCGACGAAAATAGCCGGCCTCTCCTTCCACACCACCCTTTTCGTGTGCTTCAGCCGGCGTGCAGAACTCGCTTTCAAAACGCCAGTGAGATCGGAAGGCAACGAATCGCGCTGTCTCTTCGCGGCGATATCCCCGCAAGATCTTCTTCACTGCCGAAGTGAGATTGTCATACCGAAGTTTGCGGAATACGCCGCAGAAGAATGCGAACGCCAGTTCATGCGCTTCAAGGAAAGCTTGCTGCGTGGCGTGAAGAAACGCACAATGAAAAGCCGCTCCGCTTGCCATGCTGCGCATGGCAAACACCTGCAGCTTCGTTCGTTGGCCAGACAGATCCGCATAGGCTTCGTACCAATCCACTTGCGCTTCCACGCCCCATGGATAGCTCTGCGGCACGAAGGTCTCATGAACGACCAGACCCAGAGCAATCTTTCGCTCATGCACATATAGCCGCACCGTGCGTTCGCACACCGTATTGTTCGGAAGCTCCGTACAGATCCGCTTCCAGATGCGGTGCGCGGTATGCCGCTGCTTGCGCGGAGCCTTCCGATCTAACTCCAAAATCTGGTCGATGAAGCCGGCCACCGGCGACAACTTATAGCGTGGACGCTCGGTCTTCTTCCGTAACTGCGGAATCGCGTTGCCGACCGCTTCGCGCACCATGCGCCGATGCACTCCAAGCTTTTTGGCAACTCCGGCAATCGTGCCGACGCCGAACTCGTACTCTCTGCGGATCTCTTCGAACAACTCCACCTTCGCTCTCCAATCCAACGAGTTCCTCCGCCGCGGGCTGCTGCCCGCATCAGAGTATCCGTTCGTTTAGAGGGTGCGCCAAAACAAAATGCCGAACCGGACCAAATCAGAGTACCGAAATCACCGCTCTACGCGGCTGCCCTAAACTGTAAAGCATGTCTCCGGTCTAAGTTGTAAAGGATGTTCCCGTTCGGTCACGCGCTCCCCTTCCACCCGCTGCGTCAAGTTGCCAGCGTTGTCGTACGTGTAAGTGAATGCGTCGCTCACTGGATTCGGAGTCTTGATGAACGTTCCGGAATATCCTTTCGGAATTCCGGAATTCTCAAGTACCGCTTCGCGGTGCCGGAGGCAGCACGATGATTTGGAACGTCGCTGCAGGCGGCATCTGATTCACAGGCGAGCCGTCATCTTTAAAGATTTCCAGCTCTGTAGGTCGACCATCAATCACATGCAAAAGAACATGGATCTCGACTCCGTCCTGATCCTTCGCCTCCGCCTCAACTGGAATGCGTTTGACGACGGGAGCTGTGCCCAGGTTCTCTGTCTGGAGTTCCAAGCTGCCTTCCTCATCTATAGCTCTCACCTGAAGCTCTTTTAGTGTCTGAACCAACTCATCACGTCCCGGAAAATTAGCCTCAAGTAGCCGCTGCAGCAAAGCTTTTTCCAGGATGGTTGGCCGTCGAAAGCATTGATCAGGTTTCACGGAGCCCCCACAGTGTAGGTACCCACGTTGATTGTGCCGTTCGGAAGCGTGAATGCACGATAGAAAATCTGCTGTCCGTTTACGACGACTTTACCCCAGAAATTACCAGTCGACGACGAGGTTTTTGCAATTCCTTCCACCTGTTCCTTTATTGCGGTCTCGACTTGAGTCTGATCTAAACCGCTGCCGGCAAGATGACGGGCGCCATGGCCGAACGTGACTTGTTCGTCGGGGCCACTGGTTCCTCCACCGCCCGTGCCGGTACTGCTCGCACAAACCGCATTTCCAATCGAGGCACCCAACCTGCTTCCGTAATAGAACCCCGCACCGCCAACGATCGCGCCGCCCGCAACCATCCCGCCTACACCGCCGGCAACTGTACCAGCGGGACCACCAGCCGTTCCGACTAGAGCTCCACCTGCACCCCCTAACTCAAAGCCGACATCCATCCCCATCGCCCCGAACACACCCGCTCCGGCAGCAGCAAACCCGGCCACGCAGTTTTTGCTGTTTCCCGGATTAGTCGGTGGCGGACCAACTGGCGGGACACTTCCCGGTCGATGAACGATAGGATTGGACCAACCGGGCACACCGCCACCACCGACACCTGCACCCTGCAACTCGAAACGGTAGGGGAACGACTGAAAAAGACCACCCCCGCTGCCCCCGCCCCCTCCATCATCGTTAGCTCCCGGATTTTGTTCCGCAAACATCCCGCTCGGATCGACCAGCGCGGGTGGATCATTCATGACATACGCGTACCCGTTCCAACTCTGCGGGTTCGAAGGATCCGCCCCGGCATTGGCCGGATCGGGACGCGTAAACCGATTCAACGCATACCCGTAATATCTTGCATTGAAGAAATCCAAACCCGATTCGGTATCTCGCAACTGCCCGGTAAACTTCTGCTCCACATCGCTAGTCGATCCCCACTGAGCAGTTCTTCCGCCAGTCGAAGTGATCTCCTCGCCGAACGGCAGAAAATCGTGCCGCGCCACCACGTTTGCGTTCTGATCCGTCACCAAACGAGTCGACCCAATCTGATCCGCGCTCAAATAACAAGTCGTGCAAGGATAAGTCGCCGCCGCGGCCGCCGAATATTCCGCCGCCAGCGTCCCGAACGCATCGTAGACGTAAATCCGTCCGACGCCCGCCACCACCTTCTCGATCCGATCCCCGCTCCCATCGTAGAGAATCGATTCCGTGCCGCCCGAATCGGTCACCTGATTCACCCGGCTCTCGGCGTCGTAGGTCAGCGCGTTCCCGTTCACCACCGTCTGATTCCCCGCCGCATCGTAGCTGGCCGAACTAATCCTGTTATTGGCGCTGCTGAACACATTCGAAACCGGCGTATTGCCCGCCGGCGCAATGCCCGACGCCGCGCTCACCCAACCGTTGCCCCAGAAATCGTGCCCGAAACCGCGCGTCCAGTTACTGCCCTCGCTCGCCGCCGTCAACCGGTTCACATTGTCGTATGAAAAACTATGCGCAAAGGTCAGCGCCGCGCTCAACCCGCCGCCGCTATGCGTATAGCTATCCGCCGCCAGATTGCCGTTGTCCTGGTGCGTGCTGCCCGATCCGAAGTTCCAGTTCCACGTTGAACTGAACAGCGGAGTGGCAATACTTCCGCCCGACAAGCCCGTTCCATCCACCGCCGTCGCCGGCTGCAAACGCGCGTTGTAGCTCAACACCCGCGACACCCCGTTCTTATAGGTGTATTGCGTGGGCGACCCCTGCGGCGCATAACTGATCCCCGAAACATACGCCGTCGTGGTTGTGCCCAGCAATCCAGACACATTCGTCTCCCGCCCCGCTCCGTCGTACCCCATCGTCATCACCCGCCCCGACGGATACGTCTCGCTCACCAGCTCGCTCGCCAGATTCGACCGGTACACAAACGGAAAACTATTCGACCCCACCGCCTCCACGCTGCCCGTCACATTGCCCAGCGAATCGTAGCCCGTAAACGCCTGCGTCACTCCATTCGATGCCGTCACAGACTGCAGTTGGCCCACGCCATGCTGCGCCGCCGTGTCCCAGGTGTAACTCACGCTCGGCGTCACCCCGTCGCTGTAGCTGGTGCCCGTCAAGCGGTTCAGCGCGTCGTATCCGTACGTCGTCGTGATCCCGCGCGCCCCCTCCACCCGCTGCGTCAAATTCCCCGCGTTGTCATAGGTGTAGCTAAACGTCCCGCTCTCCGGATTCGACGCCGTCAACAACCGGCTCAGCGAATCGTAGCCAAAACTCCGCCCCTGCCCGTTCTGGCACGTCGTCCCGCTGAACCCCGCTCCGCTCCCGCCCTGGCACACCGCCGTCAAATTATCCAGCACATCGTGCTGATACTGCGTCATGTAATTCAGCGTGCTCGGGTCTTCCTGCACCGTCGCCAGGTTCTGGTCCACATCGTAAATCAGCACCTTCTTGTGCCCCGCCGGATCCACCGTCGTCACCGCCGTCCCGCTGTAGCTCATCGTGCCCACGGAGCCGTCCGCGTAGGTCGTTTGATACACCCGCCCCAGCACGTCCCGCGCATATGTCGTCCCCGGATTCGATCCCGTGTTGATCCCGCTCGTCGTTCCCGGGCAAGCCGGGCTGCCCGTCATCGTGAACGGCACCGTCACGAACATCGCATTCCCTAGCGCATCCCGTTTCGTGCACGTCGCCACCAGCAAGTTCGTCCCGTAAAACTGGTCCGTCTCCTGCGGCCGCCCGAACGCGTCCCGGATGTCGTAGCTCACCATCCCTTCATCGCCCTTCGTCGTCCGGTCCTGCTTGGTAATCGTGACGTTCGGGTTCGGATAGAACAGTTGCGTCTCCGCCTGCACCCCGTTCAAGTCGCGCGTCGTCACGCCTAGCCGGTCCACCGCAAACGCATTCTGCGCCCCGCTGTTGTCCGTCCAATAGGAATAACTCGTCACCACCCCGTTCGCGTCCGTCGACGAAACCGGCGATCCGCTATAAAAATCGTATTCCTCCGACATCTTCTGGTTCAACGCGTTCGTCGACCCCGTCAAGTACGCATACGTGTATTAACCGACCCTCAATTTAGACTGTCGTCCAAGTCAGCACCCAGCGGACGGCTGCAATTCCGAGCAATGCGACGAATGTCAACCTCCACCTCCAAGCCTTGACAAAAAAATCTTCTCCGAATGAACTTTGGTAGCGTTTGGGAAGTTTTACTTGCTCGACCAGCCGGTCAGAAGTGAGAGGAATCTCTCCAGAGCTCTGCAGCCGAAATTTCATGAAGTCAAAGATCGTCCGTGAAGATAAGAAAATAGCAGTTGCCAGCACGGTAAACGGGTCACGTATGACCGGAGAGAGCACAGCTATTGGTGGGAAGTAGTGGTTCATCTGCGATGACAACTGGCCAAAAATTATGAAAGTTAACACAGCGAATGCATTACCAAATAACTTAGTGGCGCCCCTCGAATGTAAATACTCGCGTACCGTAAGTTCAAGGTCCTTATTCATTTGAGGATCCGTCATTTACAAACGAGAGGAATTACTTTTGTCGGGCCGTATGTTCCAGCGAGCCCATAACCACCGATCCCAAAACCCACCGTTCCGGTAGCAGTTCCTCCTCCGTTGTTACTAAACTGAACAGCGCCTCCAAAACCATTCCCTCCACCGAGACCAACACTGAAAGAAGGACCGGCCATGTCGTAGATTGTCGGGGCACGTGAGAGTCCAACGTCCACGCCGGCTGCAAGGCCATCGCCGGCTCCGAATCCGATGGATCCGGAGAACAACAGGCCAATGTTTCCCTTGGAATCTACGCCTATGGCAGCCTGGCCTGACATCGCTCGGCTGACACTTGGAAGGCCTGGAACACCGCCTGCAGCTGAGGCGCTAAACCCAAAAAATGCTGTACCTTTGCTCTTTGCGGCGGCTTCGCTAGCCAAGAACATAGAATCGGGATTAGTTGCATACAAAGCCGCTGTGTATAGCTGCTGCATGATCGCTCCAGGGCACGAGTTCGCCGGCCCTTTCTTTAGGGGAGCACTCGGTGGCGTACTGACGGTGGGGATCTTCTTCTTACCCTGGACGATAGGATTGGACCAACCGGGCACGCCGCCACCACCGACACCTGCACCCTGCAACTCGAAACGGTAGGGGAACAACTGAAAAAGACCACCCCCGCTGCCCCCGCCCCCTCCATCATCGTTAGCTCCCGGATTTTGTTCCGCAAACATCCCGCTGGGATCGACCAGCACCAGCGGATCATTCATCACATACGCATACCCATTCCATGACTGCGGATTGCTCGGGTCAGCCCCGGCATTGGCCGGATCGGGACTGGTAAACCGATTCAACGCAAACCCGTAATACCGAGCATTGAAGAAATCCAAGCCCGATTCCGTATCGCGCAATTGCCCGGTGAACTTCTGCTCCACATCGCTAGTCGATCCCCATTGGGTTGTTCTTCCACCGGTCGAAGTAATCTCTTCGCCGAACGGCAGAAAATCGTGCCGCGCCACCACGTTTGCGTTCTGATCCGTCACTAAACGAGTCGAGCCGATCTGATCCGCGCTCAAATAACAAGTTGTGCAAGGATAGGTCGCCGCCGCGGCCGCCGAATATTCCGCCGCCAGCGTGCCGAACGCATCGTAGACATAGATGCGACCGACGCCCGCCACCACCTTTTCGATCCGATCCCCGCTCCCATCGTAGAGAATACTCTCCGTGCCGCCCGAGTCGGTCACTTGGTTCACCCGGCTCTCGGCGTCGTAGGTCAGCGCGTTCCCATTCACCACCGTCTGGTTCCCCGCCGCATCGTAGCTGGCGCTCGTGATCCTGTTATTGGCGCTGTTGAACACATTCGAAGTCGGCGTATTGCCCGCCGGCGCGATACCCGACGTAGCCGCCAGATTCACCCAGGCATTGCCCCACGTGTCGAACTGGAAACCGCGCTTCCAGTTACTGCCTTCGCTCGCTGCCGTCAAGCGGTTCACATTGTCATAGCTGAACGAATGCGCAAACGTCAGCGCCGCGCTCAACCCGCCGCCGCTATGCGTATAACTATCCGCCGCCAGATTCCCGTTATTCGCCTGCGTGCTGCCCGATCCGAAGTTCCAGTTCCAGGTCGAACTGAAATACGGTGTTGCAATACTCCCGCCCGACAAGCCCTTTCCATCCACCGCCGTCGCCGGCTGCAAACGCGCGTTGTAGCTCAACACCCGCGACACCCCGTTCTTATAGGTGTACTGCGTGGGCGACCCCTGCGGCGCATAACTGATCCCCGAAACATACGCCGTCGTGGTTGTGCCCAGCAATCCAGACACATTCGTCTCCCGCCCCGCTCCGTCATACCCCATCGTCATCACCCGCCCCGACGGATACGTCTCGCTCACCACCTCGCTCGCCAGATTCGACCGGTACACAAACGGAAAGCTATTCGACCCCACCGCCTCCACGCTCCCGGTCACATTGCCCAGCGAATCGTAGCCCGTAAACGCCTGCGTCACTCCGTTCGATGCCGTCACCGACTGCAACTGGCCCACGCCATGCTGCGCCGCCGTGTCCCAGGTGTAACTCACGCTCGGCGTCACCCCGTCGCTGTAGCTCGTGCCCGTCAAGCGGTTCAGCGCGTCGTATCCGTACGTCGTCGTGATCCCGCGCGCCCCCTCCACCCGCTGCGTCAAATTCCCCGCGTTGTCGTAGGTGTAAGTAAACGTCCCGCTCTCCGGATTCGACGCCGTCAACAACCGGCTCAGCGAATCGTAGCCGAAACTCCGCCCCTGCCCGTTCTGGCACGTCGTCCCGCTGAACCCCGCTCCGCTCCCGCCCTGGCACACCGCCGTCAAATTATCCAGCACATCGTGCTGATACTGCGTCATGTAATTCAGCGTGCTCGGGTCTTCCTGCACCGTCGCCAGGTTCCGGTCCACATCGTAGATCAGCACCTTTTTGTGTCCCGCCGGATCCACCGTCGTCACCGCAGCACAGGCCGTGGCGTCGACGAGATAATGAAACGTTTCCTAATTAGTTAATTACGGGAGGCAAATTGATTCCTCCTTCCTCTATCTCACCGCACGAGCGCATGCCAGGCGATCAAAGGCGCGAACGCTCCACTTATAGCTCTTCTCGATCGTACGCCGTTCCCCATCGAAGTCGGCGTACTGGCTGCCGACTTGCCCGCCTTAGCGAAGCGAACTCACCTGCCTTCGAACTACTTTAATCAGCGAACTATTTTAAAAGGTGAGCCTTTCCAATTCGATGTGTGCGATAAATCGCAAACCAAATGTATCCAACTAACAAAAATGCAACAACTGCTTGAATCGTTAGTGGCAAATTTGGGGTTCTCACATAAGCGATGATCGCTCCAACACCAGCAGGAGTAAAGATTGCAGCAGCAAACCATAGTGACCGCGGTATCCGGGGCCGCTTTTCAGAGGCTTCCTCAGAAGGTCGTCGGATGCTACCTATTCGGATGCTCCCTATAAGGAATACATTGACCACAAAAAGGCCTAGATACGCGATAGGCGCTCCTGGATAAAGCGGCACGATTCCGCGCACAATGAGCAAAGTCAAAAGTGCAACAGCTGGCAGATCCAAGATCAAAAGCCACCAAAATGGAAAATTAAACTTTTTCATATCGATCCAAAACGCCTAGCCTTAAGTTTTAGTTACCACAACTACCACCAGTTTCAATTCCAACTGCATCGGCTGCATTTTGCCCGAGTTCGGCCGTTAGCAAGGCCTTCTGGATGAGTGTTGCCCCTTCATCTATGAGATGGCCTGTCAAACCGCCGTTTACGCCTGCTGTTCCCAACGACTCGAAGCTTGCCGCAGCGCTAGCGGCGCTAAGGTTCCCCCTCGTTGCCAACAACACTGCGAGTCCTCCTACGGTGGTAGTGGTTGTAACTACGTTTGCCGTTTCGTTAGCCACGCGAATGTTACCTGTGATTCCACCTAGGATTTGGACGATGCCGGCCGTAAGGTTTCCACTAGCTCCGATCATTCCGTATGCAGTACCAGCTACGCCGAGTGGGCCTGTGACAGCAGCGGATGCAGCGCTAGCGGCGGCGAAGTCTATCTTTGTGGACGCGACGCCTAAGTTGACGAGGCCTTTAGCAGCGAGAGCAAGCCTCTGAACGACGCAAGACTGCGTCCCGGTTGGGGGAGCACTCGGTCCTGTTCTGGAGGTGGGTGTTTGACCGCCACCTCCTGCCCTACGCAGCAGGCCGCCCTGGAAGGCACCGGGGATGGGGGTGAGCGCGTAGCCATATTCCACATTTCCGGGCGTTTGGTCGGCGATTTGGTACGAGGTTCCGCCAAGTGCGGCAGATCCGCCGCCCCCACCACCGCCGTCGCCGGAGCCTATTGGCGTACTGGTAACCGTGTCGGTGCAGCCGTAGTTACCGCTGGAGTCAGTGCCGCACGTTACGTCGAGTCCTCCGGGATCCACATTCACCAGTGGATTATTCATGACATACGCATACCCGTTCCAAGACTGCGGATTGGAAGGATCGGCCCCGGCATTCGCCGGATCCGGACTGGTAAACCGATTCAACGCATACCCGTAATACCGGGCATTGAAGAAATCCAAGCCCGATTCCGTATCTCTGAGTTGCCCAGTAAACTTCTGCTCGACATCGCTGGTCGAGCCCCACTGAGCCGTTCTTCCGCCAGTCGAAGTAATCTCTTCGCCGAACGGCAGAAAATCATGCCGCGCCACCACCGCTCCCGTTTGGCTCGTCACCAAACGAGTCGATCCAATCTGATCCGCGCTCAAATAACAAGTCGTGCATGGATACGTCGCCGCCGTAGCCGCCGAATACTCCGCCGTCAAAGTCCCGAACGCATCGTAGACATAGATCCGACCGACGCCCGCCACCACCTTCTCGATCCGATCCCCGCTTCCATCGTAGAGAATACTCTCCGTGCCGCCCGAATCGGTCACCTGATTCACCCGGCTCTCGGCGTCATAGGTCAGCGCGTTCCCGTTCACCACCGTCTGGTTCCCCGCCGCATCGTAGCTGGCCGAACTAATCCTGTTATTGGCGCTGCTGAACACATTCGAAGTCGGCGTATTGCCCGCCGGCGCAATGCCCGACGCCGCGCTCACCCAACCGTTGCCCCAGAAATCGTGCCCGAAACCGCGCGTCCAGTTACTGCCCTCGCTCGCCGCCGTCAACCGGTTCACATTGTCGTATGAAAAACTATGCGCAAAGGTCAGCGCCGCGCTCAACCCGCCGCCGCTATGCGTATAGCTATCCGCCGCCAGATTGCCGTTGTCCTGGTGCGTGCTGCCCGATCCGAAGTTCCAGTTCCACGTTGAACTGAACAGCGGAGTGGCAATACTTCCGCCCGACAAGCCCGTTCCATCCACCGCCGTCGCCGGCTGCAAACGCGCGTTGTAGCTCAACACCCGCGACACCCCGTTCTTATAGGTGTATTGCGTGGGCGACCCCTGCGGCGCATAACTGATCCCCGAAACATACGCCGTCGTGGTTGTGCCCAGCAATCCAGACACATTCGTCTCCCGCCCCGCTCCGTCGTACCCCATCGTCATCACCCGCCCCGACGGATACGTCTCGCTCACCAGCTCGCTCGCCAGATTCGACCGGTACACAAACGGAAAACTATTCGACCCCACCGCCTCCACGCTGCCCGTCACATTGCCCAGCGAATCGTAGCCCGTAAACGCCTGCGTCACTCCATTCGATGCCGTCACAGACTGCAGTTGGCCCACGCCATGCTGCGCCGCCGTGTCCCAGGTGTAACTCACGCTCGGCGTCACCCCGTCGCTGTAGCTGGTGCCCGTCAAGCGGTTCAGCGCGTCGTATCCGTACGTCGTCGTGATCCCGCGCGCCCCCTCCACCCGCTGCGTCAAATTCCCCGCGTTGTCATAGGTGTAGCTAAACGTCCCGCTCTCCGGATTCGACGCCGTCAACAACCGGCTCAGCGAATCGTAGCCAAAACTCCGCCCCTGCCCGTTCTGGCACGTCGTCCCGCTGAACCCCGCTCCGCTCCCGCCCTGGCACACCGCCGTCAAATTATCCAGCACATCGTGCTGATACTGCGTCATGTAATTCAGCGTGCTCGGGTCTTCCTGCACCGTCGCCAGGTTCTGGTCCACATCGTAAATCAGCACCTTCTTGTGCCCCGCCGGATCCACCGTCGTCACCGCCGTCCCGCTGTAGCTCATCGTGCCCACGGAGCCGTCCGCGTAGGTCGTTTGATACACCCGCCCCAGCACGTCCCGCGCATATGTCGTCCCCGGATTCGATCCCGTGTTGATCCCGCTCGTCGTTCCCGGGCAAGCCGGGCTGCCCGTCATCGTGAACGGCACCGTCACGAACATCGCATTCCCTAGCGCATCCCGTTTCGTGCACGTCGCCACCAGCAAGTTCGTCCCGTAAAACTGGTCCGTCTCCTGCGGCCGCCCGAACGCGTCCCGGATGTCGTAGCTCACCATCCCTTCATCGCCCTTCGTCGTCCGGTCCTGCTTGGTAATCGTGACGTTCGGGTTCGGATAGAACAGTTGCGTCTCCGCCTGCACCCCGTTCAAGTCGCGCGTCGTCACGCCTAGCCGGTCCACCGCAAACGCATTCTGCGCCCCGCTGTTGTCCGTCCAATAGGAATAACTCGTCACCACCCCGTTCGCGTCCGTCGAGCTCTCCATTGCCCCGCTAAAAAAATAGTAACTCTGCGCGCTCGATTGATTCGGTTAGCTGCGCTCTATTAGCGGTATGCGGAGTCGCCGTGACCGTCCCGGAGTTTCCTTTAACCCCGCTCAAAACCGAATTAGTGATTCTTGACCCTCGTGCTTAAGCGGCTGCCAAGTCACTTGGTCCGCACGCAAGTCCTTGACCAGAGCTTTTTCCACTATTGAGTGAAATCCTGCCCAGTGATCCAGGTCGTCTTGGGAAAAAGCGACTGTAGGCCGCTTAAGCGCTAGAGTTTTCCCGAGTGCTTTCTTGAAAACAAATAGCTGCATTTCACACCTACAGCGGTTGGCTTCCGAGGATTGCGCTTCCCTAGCCAAGAGGATAGAAAACCGCAACTCAGGCGTTTCATATTTGCAACTGGCATATGGCCCGTGGCCGGTTTCAGCGTGGTCGATTTGATAACCATGCTCCCGGAGACTTTTGCACAACTGTTCGAGAATCGATGCCGCCACAATGTCTGAGCTCGCAAGCGTCTTTAACGACACACTCGGAAGTGGGTCCGAATCCAAACATAATGCGTTGAATATGACTCTTCTGCCTAAATTCGGAAAAGGGATGAACTGTCGTGTGATCGCCATTCACCATCTCCAGCCCCGGCCGAAAGCGCAGATTCCAGCAGTAACGCAATTTGTTACTGCTGCACCCTCTTCTCCGAGGGCGGCACCTACGTTCGCGATTGGCAAAGAAAACTTAACTGGTGAGTTGGCAAACGTCCTGGCAGCGAGAGCGCCGCCAGTTACCATCATGTTTCCGCCCACTACCAATCCCTGTTGAAACTGCCCCGCAACACCGTAAACGACGTGGAAGGGAGTTCCAAAGCCAGACGCACCGACTCCGACCTGCATAGTAGGCAGAGCGGCGGCCTCCGCCGCAAGTGGGGCCGCCATCAGCACCCCGGTTGCGCCCGCTAAGACATTCCCCACTGTTGCGGTATTCGACCAAAGCTTCTGTTGTCCCCTCCAGATGTCAATCCCGACTGGCACGTCGTAAGTGGATGGGTCTGGTCCAACGCTCTGCGCCGACAAAGACGCAAGGAGGGCCGCACCGTAATAGATTGTTGTTGAACTGCTTCCTGCTGCCGGAAAAAACTGTACGAGGTTGGGATACCTGTCCCCAACGCCTTGCAGATAACCCGGAATGACAACTTGGCTCACGTAGTTGCTCTCCCCTGCCGCCAAGCCAGATGAACTTTGACCGAGGCTCGACCCGGTATTAACCGCACCGCCGCCAGAACCCTCGACTTGATAAGGATTGCCGCCGGACGGAGTCGAGGCATCGTAGCAGGGGAAGCCAGATCCGCTGCCCTCGTAGCTGGTATTAAACACGTTACAGCCAGTAGCCATACCGCTAGGATCCACATTCGCCAGCGGATCATTCATCACATACGCATACCCATTCCATGACTGCGGATTGCTCGGGTCAGCCCCTGCATTCGCCGGATCGGGACTGGTAAACCGATTCAAAGCAAACCCGTAATACCGTGCATTGAAGAAATCCAAGCCCGACTCGGTATCCCGCAACTGCCCGGTAAACTTCTGCTCGACGTCGCTAGTCGATCCCCATTGACTTGTTCTTCCACCGGTAGTCGTAATCTCCTCGCCGAAGGGCAGAAAATCGTGCCGCGCCACCACCGCTCCCGTTTGGCTCGTCACTAAACGAGTCGATCCAATCTGATCCGCACTCAAATAACAAGTCGTGCATGGATACGTCGTCGCCGCGGCCGCCGAATACTCCGCCGTGAGCGTCCCGAACGCATCGTACACATAGATGCGTCCGACGCCCGCCACCACCTTCTCGATCCGATCCCCGCTTCCATCGTAGAGAATACTCTCCGTGCCGCCCGAATCGGTCACCTGATTCACCCGGCTCTCGGCGTCATAGGTCAGCGCGTTCCCGTTCACCACCGTCTGGTTCCCCGCCGCATCGTAGCTGGCCGAACTAATCCTGTTATTGGCGCTGCTGAACACATTCGAAGTCGGCGTATTGCCCGCCGGCGCAATGCCCGACGCCGCGCTCACCCAACCGTTGCCCCAGAAATCGTGCCCGAAGCCCCGCGTCCAGTTACTGCCCTCGCTCGCCGCCGTCAACCGGTTCACATTGTCATAGCTGAACGAATGCGCAAACGTCAGCGCGGAAGAAAGGCCGCCGCCGCTATGCGTATAGCTATCCGCCGCCAGATTCCCGTTGTCCTGGTGCGTGCTGCCCGATCCGAAGTTCCAGTTCCACGTTGAACTGAACAGCGGAGTGGCAATACTCCCGCCCGACAAGCCCGTTCCATCCACCGCCGTCGCCGGCTGCAAACGCGCGTTGTAACTCAACACCCGCGACACCCCGTTCTTATAGGTGTACTGCGTGGGCGCCCCCTGCGGCGCATAACTGATCCCCGAAACATACGCCGTCGTGGTTGTGCCCAGCAATCCAGACACATTCGTCTCCCGCCCCGCTCCGTCGTACCCCATCGTCATCACCCGCCCCGACGGATACGTCTCGCTTACCAGCTCGCTCGCCAGATTCGACCGGTACACAAACGGAAAACTATTCGACCCCACCGCCTCCACGCTGCCCGTCACATTGCCCAGCGAATCGTAGCCCGTAAACGCCTGCGTCACTCCATTCGATGCCGTCACAGACTGCAGTTGGCCCACGCCATGCTGCGCCGCCGTGTCCCAGGTGTAACTCACGCTCGGCGTCACCCCGTCGCTGTAGCTGGTGCCCGTCAAGCGGTTCAGCGCGTCGTAACCGTACGTCGTCGTGATCCCGCGCGCCCCCTCCACCCGCTGCGTCAAATTCCCCGCGTTGTCGTACGTGTAAGTAAACGTCCCGCTCTCCGGATTCGACGCCGTCAACAACCGGCTCAGCGAATCGTAGCCGAAACTCCGCCCCTGCCCGTTCTGGCACGTCGTCCCGCTGAACGCCGCTCCGCTCCCGCCCTGGCACACCGCCGTCAAATTATCCAGCACATCGTGCTGATACTGCGTCATGTAATTCAGCGTGCTCGGGTCTTCCTGCACCGTCGCCAGGTTCTGGTCCACATCGTAGATCAGCACCTTCTTGTGCCCCGCCGGATCCACCGTCGTCACCGCCGTCCCGCTGTAGCTCATCGTGCCCACGGAGCCATCGGCATAGGTGGTCTGCGTCACCCGCCCCAGCACGTCCCGCGCATACGTCGTCCCCGGATTCGACCCCGTGTTGATCCCGCCCGTCGTTCCCGGGCAAGCCGGGCTGCCCGTCATCGTGAACGGCACCGTCACAAACATCGCGTTCCCTAGCGCATCCCGTTTCGTGCACGTCGCCACCAGCAAGTTCGTCCCGTAAAACTGGTCCGTCTCCTGCGGCCGCCCGAACGCATCCCGGATGTCGTAGCTCACCACCCCTTCATCGCCCGTTGCCGTTTGGTCCTGCTTGGTAATCGTGACGTTCGGATTCGGATACAGCAGCTGCGTCTCCGCCTTCCGCCCGTTCGCGTCGCGCGTCGTCACCCCCAACCGGTCCACCGCAAACGCATTCTGCGCCCCACTGTTGTCCGCCCAATACGAATAGCTCGTCACCACCCCGTTCGCGTCCGTCGACGAAACCGGCGATCCGCTATAAAAATCGTAACTCTGCGCGCTCGATTGATTCAGCGCATTCGTCGTTCCCGTCAAATACGCATACGTGTAATGATTCGTCCCATCCGTGAACGCATCCGTGTACGAAAAGCGCGTCGTGTGCCCCAGCGGATCCTGCGCCGACAAAACATTCCCCAAACTGTCGTACGCCATCTGGTAGCCGATGTAAGGATTCGAGCTCGGCAGCGTGTTCAGGTACTCGTAATACGACGTTACGTTTCCTCTGGTCGTCACTCCGCTTGCCAGATACCCCGGATCGTGCCCCGGAATGTTCGCGCTGTCCGCCTCGTCGGTGGGGGTCGCGCCGTCGTAGTCCCAAATTTTGAGTGAAGCTTCCGTGCCCGTCGTGTTCGCCCCCGGATACACAAACGTGCGAAAAGGCAAACGTACCAGGTTCACCGTCGCCGACGCGTAGCTGCTGGCCATCTGATACTTATACTGATTTACCGTCGTGCGCAGCGCCGACCCCGGCGCGCCCGATCCAAACCGGTACTCCGTCTCTTGCGTGACGTTGTTGTACGGGTCATAGATATAAGCCACTTGCGAAATTTGCCCTATGTCATTCGTCGTCTGTACCGTCGCAATCTGCGGATTGTCCATGCAGCCCGCGCTCGTCTTCAGGGCGCTGTGTACCACCCGCGTCGCCGGAGCCGCCCCGTAATCGGTCTCGTTCTCGAAGCCTTCGGTCATGCTATTGCAACTCGTCCCGTTTAATTGCAACGCATCCGTCGGCGACCCCTCCATCTTATGCACCACCTGTGCCGCCGTGCTCCCGCTCGGATTGGTCGTCACATCTGTATCTATCGTCATCCCCGACGGGTAGCTGGTCGTGTAATCCGTCTTCGCCGTCCAGTTCGCGTTGATTCCGTTGGCGTATTCCCGCCGCTCCTGCAGCCGACGGTAAATAATCACCGGGTTCCCGTCGGTCGCGCTGCCCTCGAAGCCGCTGCCGCTTCGGCTGTTGTTTCCGTCCCCGTATTCGTATTCCACGTTGCCGCCCTGCGACACGCTCACCTCGTTTACTTCGCCATACGTGTTGTAGCGCAATTCATATAAGAACCCGTCCGGAAACGTAATCGAACTCGGCAGCACCGGGTCGAACGTGTTCGATCCCCCGAGCACCCCCGTATTCGGAAACAAATTCGCGAACGTTTCGACGCTTCCCCCATCCCGCAGCAGTCCCGCCGAAAGATTCGCCTGGCTGATCAGAATCTTGCGCGCTCCATCGTTAAATCCCGAATAGTTAATGCTCGTGCAGTATGTGCAGCTCGTGTCGTGATAGTTGATCGTGACCGTCCGCCCCGTCGAATCGACAATCTGCGTCGCCGCCGCCAATTTCAGATACCACGTCACGTCGATCAGGTCCGAGCCGTACGTGAAACTCGTCTTGTTCCCGTTCGCGTCCCGTATATACGTCACTGTCGAATTATCGATCCGGTAGGTCACCCCGTTCGGAAACACCAGCACCCCATTCAGCTTCCCGTCCGCCTCTCCGTATGTCGAGTTAATCTGTTCCAGCACATTTGAATCTGCCACGAAATTGATTGCGCTTCCGTCTGTGCTCGTAAACAAAGTCCCGCGCCCCGCGTAATACGTCGGCTGGGGACTGGTGCAGGCGTTCGCGATCGTATACACCGCCGCGTTCGTGTTCTTGTCCACCAGTTCGATCTCCGTCCCGCTCGGTGTCCGGAACACCACTCGCGTAATGCTCGTTCCGGGCGCAAAACCACCGCCGCTGCAAGAAACAAAGTTGATTCCCGTCCGGCTGTACACCGCTCCCGCCACTTCCAATCCATCCACTGTCGGAGAGGACGACGGAAAACTCTGCGGATACGGATCGATCACCACAATCGGGCTGGTCCCGGCGGACTCCTTCTTCGCGTGCCACACCTGCTGCAGATTCCACACCAGGTCGAATCCCGCGTTCCCGCGTCCCCCCACGTGATAAAGCTGAATGCTCGGGTTCAACGTCCCGCTAAACGAATCGTAATGCTCGAATCCGAGCAGCGGATACGAAGACGCCGGACTTCCCGGAGCCAATCCCGTCGGCGTCACTCCGTCGTACGCCGAGATCGTCTGCCCGTAACCCACGCTCGCCAAGAACGCGCCGCACACCAGCAGAATCGCCGGTAGGGCAGAGCGCCGTTTTTTTTGGTCTGTTGGAGAGGGCCCAACGCCCCGTGGAACTTCTTTGAAAAAAGCCCAGGCGGTGGCGCGGGCACTTTTGCCTGCCGCGTCGGGACTCATCCCGACGCTTGGTTGGTTTTTCGACCCTGCCGTCTTTCCTGCCTGTCTTCCCAGTTGCGTTCTCATTAGCGCGCCGCCTCGTTTCCTACCGTCACGAACGTTGTTGGCTCCGATTGGTTGTAATATTCGGTCGCCACCCACGCCGCCGAACGCACCGCGCCCGACAGCCGTACTTCGTCCAAACTTCCGATATAGGTGGCCGGCCAGCCCGGGTCGAGCGATAGCCCGATGCGTAGCGGATTGGCCGACGAAATCGAGAACGAAATCAAGGATCCGCTTTGCATCAAAGCCCCATCCTCGTAGTAGCTGTAACTTCCCCCCGACGTGAACGCGAACGCCGCCTGATGCCATCCCGCCGTCGTCGTGATACCTGGCGTCTGCGTCGCCGTGGTGGCGTTTTTGGCCTGGACGAAGAGCGATCCGTTGCAGGTCGCAAACCCGATTCCGTTTACCGAATCGTGCGTGTCCGCCTTGGTCAGCACCGCCGCGCACCCCGCCACAAAATACGGATTCGCCGGCTCCTTCACCATCTTCTGCCCGCCCGGCACAATCGGCGGCCCGTCATCCCGGAACCAGAATCCCCATGTCCCCGTGCCGCTGTCGATGAGCGCCGAATCAGGCGCGCTCAGATATCCGCCTGCCGCGAAATTCGCGCCCGTGCCGATCTGCCCCGCTCCCGAAACCGGCCCGCTGGCCGTCGCATTGTTCGCGTGCCCCGTCGAATCGCCGCCAAAAGCCGCTCCGAAGTGATACACCGCCGTAAACGTGCTATCCCACGTGGCCGTCCGGTTCGAGGGATCGGTCGCCACGTTCGCGTTGCCGTAGAACATGTAAATCGTAGTCGTCACGCCATGTGGCAGTGACGGAATCTGAATCCAATCCACCACCGCCCCGCTCGCGCCGTCGTATGACTCCACTTCCCAATTCAGCTTGTGCATGCCCGCCGCGTCGGAGGTGAACAGAATGTCGTAGCCGTTCGGGTTTTGCACATGCCCTCCGTACGCGCTCGAAGCCAGCGACGAAACCGTCTCCGCGAACAGCACCGGAAAGTTCGTCAGATTGGCCGTCAGCTTTGTCCCGTCGATGGTCAGCGTGCGTACGTATTGGTAGCCCCCGCCCGGTCCGGTCGTTCCTTGCCCGTTGTTCTCTATCGCCACCACTTGCCCGTTCAAGTGAATAAACTCGCGCGCCGGCGTGGCCGACGAAAAACCCTGGCCAAAGACCGGAGTGGCCCAGGCAAATGGAACCAAAAAGCAGAGATGTAACAGGACATGTCCGAACCAACCCGATCGTCCTTGTTTTAGATACACGTGTAGTTACTCCTATATAAGGGGGCCGTTGCTGCTAATACCTACGATTTATCTGAAAGGTCAGAGATATATGTAACCCATTGCGGGCTAACAAGGCAAATTTAATATTTTTACGGGGTTATAAGTAGACTTAATTGAACGGCAGCACGGAGCGCGCTGGATGACTCTTTATAAATTCAACTTATGCGCAAACCAGGGGACTTGCCGTGCATTCCGCGCCGTTTGCGGAATCCGCTGCCTGTCCCCTGCTTTGCCCCGCCCACAAAGGTGCTAACGGTCTCTTCGCAACACTCCACTAGCTAGTAGACCGCTACGATCCTGGCTTCGGATTCAATGAGATAACACCCAGCTGCGGCGAGCGTTAATGTCAGGTACCAGGCGCGATCGCGCCTACCAGCGCCTAGTAATCCCCCGCTGCCTAAGTCCAGACTTTCTCAATCGCCACGCCGCGCCGGCATAACTCGCACGAACTCGAATCTTTGTAATACAGCGCGTCCATCTTCGCCAGATAAAACAGCGGCACATTCCCCAGATCGGCGATTGTCGGATTCGGCTGATAAACCGCCACCGCCAGCCCAACCACTTCCGCGCCCGCCGCTTCGATCAATCCCCGCAACAGCGTCACGCGCCTGCCCGAACGCAGAATATCGTCCACGATCAGGATCTTCTCGCCCGGCTCCGGCTCCACAAATTGCCGAAACCGCATGGGAGCCGATTCGTTGTCCTGCTCGGCCCAATAAACTTGCCGCGCCCGTAGTGCCTCGCACACCCCGAACGCAATCGCCAGTCCTCCGATCGTCGGACACACGATCGAAAGCTCCTTGATCATCGCCCGTATCTCCGGGTCCGCCCGCAGACGCCGGCTCAGCCCGACGCTCAACACCTTCGCGTGCTGGTAATAACGAAACGCCAGCGCTACCTGTAAGTACTCGTCGGTGTGCATCCCGTTGGTATATTCGAAATGCCCATCGCGCAGCGCCCCCGTTTCGCGGAGTAACTCGATTACTTCTTCGTTGGTCGGAATCAGATGCATGGCAAACCAGTATCGTCAACCGGGCAGTAACTTGCAAACCGGGGACTGGCGAGCATTCCGCGCTATTCGCGGAATCCGACGCCTGTCCCCTGCACCCACTAATGTGCTCCCTTGCCCGCCAGCACATGCGGAATCGTCCGCAAAATAATCGACCAATCTAATTTCAACGACCAGTTCTCTATATACGAAATATCCATCCGCATCCACGAATTGAAGTCGATATGATCGCGCCCGCACACTGCCCAGATACATGTCAGCCCCGGCCTCATCCGCAGCCGCCGTTTCTGCCAAAGCTCATAGCGTTCCACTTCCTCCGGAATCGGCGGACGCGGACCCACAATCGACATCTCTCCCCGCAGCACGTTATACAACTGCGGAATCTCATCGATCGAAAACTTCCGCAGCCAGCGTCCGATCCTCGTCACTCGCGGGTCTTGCGGAATCTTGAACGCCACCGAGCGTTCGCTCATGTGCTCGTAGCGCTCCTTCAACTCGTCCGCGTTCTCCACCATCGAGCGGAATTTATACATCGTAAACTTCCGCCCGTTCAACCCGCATCGCTCCTGGCTGTACACCACCGGCCCGCGCGAACTCAGTTTAATGATCCAGGCCACCACCGCAATAAACGGCGCCAGCACAATCATCGCCGCCAGCGAAACCAGAATGTCGAAAGAACGCTTCACCACCAGCCGCACATCTTCCAAAGGAGCCGCTGAAAAAGTCAGCAGCGGAGCCCCGCCCACCCGATCGAGCGTGATCTCGCTGTTGACGTGCGGGAAGAAATCGATCGCGACTCGCGTCCGCACGCCTTGCTCGTCGCAGTGCAGAAAAATTTCTTCCAGTCCCGCCAGCCGGCTGCTGTCCACGTTGAAAATCACTTCGTCCACGATGCGGTTCGCCAGCAGTTTGGGCAGAGTCTCCGCGCATTCGTCCTCGCCCAGTTCCGCCACAATCTTGATGCGAAACGGCGAGCCCTGGCTCAGCGTGTTTGCAAGCTGCGCCGTCTTCTCGTCATTGCCCACCACCACCACGTGATACGGGCTTCCGAATCCCCGCTGAAACGCGCTGATGAACACCGGCGAATACCAGCGGAACGCCGTCAGCAGAAAGAAACTGTAGCCAAAAAGCAGCAGCAGAAAACTGCGGCTCAGCGGCGGATCGAGTTGCAGCAGGTATTGAAACAGAATCAGCAGCACAATGCCCAGAAAACTCTGCCGGAACGTGCGGCTCACAATCTTCCGCGCGCGCGCCGAATCCAGGTACTCATACACCCGGTACAACGACCCGAGCGCTACCCAGGCCGCCGCGCAGAACCCCAGAAAAAGTAAATGCGTGCGTGGCGCTAGAAAAAAAACGTGCTCGAACGTAAGCTGCGTGCGCGTGAAATACGCCGCCTGAAAGGCGATCAATGTCAGGATCGTGTCCGCTACCGCAAATAGAAGTTGTATTTTTTTTCTTTGATGCGCAAACACGAGCCGCACCTACTTTATCAGGCCAAGTCGGTAATTCTTAGTCTAGATGGGCCTCTATCAAGCCACTGCCCGCAGCGCCTGGTCGAGATCCGCCAGAATGTCGTCGAGCGCCTCGATCCCCGCCGCCACCCGCACCAGGTTCTCTCGAATGCCCATCCGCTCCCGCATCTTCGGGGCGACATTGCGATGCGACGCAATCCACGGATACAGCAGCAGGCTGTGCACATCGCCCAGCGAAGTTCCCGGCACCATCATCTTCAACCGGTCCATGAACCCGAGCACTTGCTCCTTGGCGGCTCCCTTGATTTCGAAGCTCAAAATCGCTCCGAACAAACCCGGTTCGAAATACCGCTCAATCGCGGCCGCATCCGGATGCGCCGGGTCTGAGCAGTAGTAAATCCGATCCACGCAGGGATGGAGCGCCAGCCACTCGGCCACCCCACGCGCGTTCTGGCACTGCCGCTCGAAGCGCAAAGCCAGCGTCTTGATGCCGCGCATCGTCAGGTAGCTTTCGAACGGCCCGAGCACCGGCCCAACCAGCCGCGAAATCATCCGCACCTGCTCATGGTGCGGCTCGTCGCTGATCACCACGCCGCCCAGTACATCGCCATGCCCCGCCAGGTACTTCGTGACGCTATGCACCACCATATTCGCCCCAAATTCCAGCGGCCGGATCATCATGGGCGTCGCAAACGTGTTGTCCACAAGCAGCGCCGCTCCCGCCGCCCTCGAAAGTTCGGCGATGCGCTCCAAATCTCCCACCCGCAGCAGCGGATTCGAAATGCTCTCGATGAACACGCAGCCCGGTTTCTTCCGCTCGATGACCTGCGCCAACTTCTCCAGATCGCAAATATCGGCGTAGGTGACATCCACTCCAGACGGAGCCAGAATCTGATCCAGAAACCCGACCGTCGCCCCATAGATCGAATGCGACGCGACCACGCTGTGCGGCCGCTCCAGCAACGCCGCCTGGAAGGCGATCTGGATTGCGGCCATTCCCGAAGCCGTCGCCAGCGACCCGGCCCCGCGCTCCAGTTCCGTCGTCAATTCCTCGAGCGCCGTGTTCGTCGGGCTTGCGTAACGTGCATAACAGTACCCTTCTTCCTCGTGCCCGAGCACCCGATCCAGCGTCCCCGCCGATTCGTAGAAAAACGTCGAGCTCAAGTGGATCGGCGTCGTCGCCGGCACCATCTGCCCCGGCTGCCGCTTGCGATCTCCCGTATGCACTACTTGGCTTTGAATTTTCATTTCCGTTTCCAGCGTACGCCGTCTTTCGTGTCTTCGAGAATAACTCCCTTTTCTTGCAATAACTTACGGATTTCGTCCGAGCGCGCAAAGTCCCTCGCCCGCTTGGCCTGAGTTCGTTCGGTAATTAGCCTCTCCACCTCCGCGTCCGTCAAACCGCCCGTCGCCGGCAGTTCGTTTGGTTTTAAAACGTCGAAGATGCCGTCGAACACTTCCAGCACCCGCGCCGCATCCCACCGGTTTTCCTCCCGGAACTCGCCCTCGTCGAGCGCCGTATTTACCTCCCGAACGTATTCGAAAATCGCCGCCAGGGCTTCCGCCGTATTCAGATCGTCATCCAGGGATTCCTCGAATTCCCGGATTGCGTCGGCCGACCGCTCCGCCAGAACCTCGTTCCGCCCAGCCGGCAATTTGGTCGACGTCAGCCGCAATTCGAAGTCGCGCAGCCGCTCAATCGTTTTGGCCGCCGCCCGCAACCCTTCGAACGTGAAGTTCAGTTTCTTGCGATACGGCACCGACGCCAACAAATACCGGATCGCCTCCGCCTGGTAGCCTTTTTCCAGCAAATCCCGCAGCGTGAAGAAGTTTCCGAGCGATTTCGACATCTTCTGCGACTCGATATGCAAATGCTCGGAGTGCAGCCAAAAGCGGGCAAACTGCCGTCCCGTAATCGACTCCGACTGCGCGATCTCGTTCTCGTGATGCGGAAAAACCAGATCGACCCCGCCCGCGTGAATATCGAGCGTTTCGCCCAGATAACTCATCGCCATGGCCGAGCATTCGATGTGCCAGCCCGGCCGCCCATCCCCGAACGGAGTCTCCCAAAACGGCTCATTGCCTTTGCGCGCCTTCCACAGCACAAAATCCCGCGCGTCGGCCTTGTCATACTCGTCGAGGTCCACCCGCGCGCCGCTGCGCATCCCGCTGAAGTCGTTGTGCGACAGCTTGCCGTACTCCGGAAAAGTCGAGATTCGGAAGTAGGTCGAGCCGTCGTTCGTGTAAGTCGAGCCTTTGTCAGCCAGCTCTTCAATCGCCTTGACCATCACGCCGATATGCTTGGTCGCGGGCGCCACATGCTCGGGCTGCTGTAAGCGCAGCGCGGCCGCATCTTCGAAGAACGCCTTGGTGTACACCGACGTGTAATCTTCAATCGACTTGCCTTCGCGCGCCGCTCCGGCGATGATTTTGTCATCGACATCCGTTACATTCATCACGTGATCGAGCTTGTAACCGCGGTATTTCAGCCAGCGCCGCAACACGTCCTGAAAGGTAAACGTGCGAAAGTTCCCGATGTGAACGTAGTTATAAACGGTCGGTCCGCAGGTGTACATGCGGACAAAATTGTCTTCTTTGGGGTGAAAAACCTCGACCTCTTGCGTCAGAGTATTGTAGAAGCGCAGCGCCATGCTTGGGATTAGCCTCAATCGTAACAAGGCGTTTAATGAAGGATGACCTCCGCGCTACGCTTCGAAATACAGGCAACGTGCCCGGTGACGGGCGCTCGCGCCGGCTTACTGCACACCGCTCACGGCACCATCGAGACACCTGTTTTCATGCCGGTCGGCACGCAGGGAACGGTCAAAGGTCTTACGCCCCGCGAGTTGCTCGACGATCTGGATGCCAAGATCATCCTGGCCAACACCTATCATCTTTTCTTGCGGCCCGGGCACGAGCGCATTGAGCGCTTTGGCGGGCTTCACCGCTTCATGGCCTGGCCGCGGGCGATTCTCACCGATTCGGGCGGTTTTCAGGTTTTCAGTCTCGAGACGCTGCGCAAAGTAACCGACGAGGGCGTTCTATTCCGTTCGCACCTGAACGGCGACGCGCATTTTTTCTCGCCGGAAAGCGCGGTTGATATCCAGCTCGCGCTCGGCAGCGACATAATGATGATGCTCGACGAGTGCCTGGCGTATCCCGCGCCGCGCGAACTGGCGCTTGAATCCATGCACCGGACGATTCGCTGGGCGCGCGCCGGCTACCGGCACTATCTCGAACGCGAGACCGGTCTCCACTGCGCGCTTTTTCCGATCGTGCAAGGTTCCATGTTTCCGGATCTGCGCCTCGAATGCGCGGAGGCGCTTCTCGAATTGAGCGCTCCCGGCTACGCTATCGGTGGTCTGTCGGTGGGTGAACCCCGCGAGCTCAGCCTTGAGATGGCCGCCCTCACCGCCCCTCATCTTCCGGTCGACCGTCCACGCTACGTCATGGGCGTCGGCATGCCGGAGGAGCTACCGCAGTACGTGGCGCGCGGCATCGACATGATGGATTGCGTTTTGCCGAGCCGCAACGCGCGTAACGGGTATCTTTTTACCTCCCACGGCAAGGTGGTCATCAAACAAACCCGCTACCAGGATGACAACGGTCCGCTCGACCCCGCTTGCGCCTGTTACACCTGCCGCACGTTCAGCCGGGCCTATCTCCGCCACCTCTATCAGGCCGGCGAAATTCTGTTTTCGACCTTGGCTACGCTGCACAACATCCATTACTTCCTTGACATTATGCGGCGAATAAGGGAGTCTATTTTACTTGGGAATTTCCCCGGCTATCTGGCCGAACTCGCTCGACCAACCGGTCCATAGCAGCTTACCGCCAAGCCGATACCGTATAACAGGAACTTATGTCGTATTCTCTTCTTCTTCTGCAGGCTGCCGCCGCTCCGTCCGGCCCGGCTTCGTTCCTGACAGGCATCGGGCCGATCGTCCTGATGATTGCGATCTTCTACTTTCTGGTGTTCATGCCGATGCGGCGCCAGCAGAAGAATCAGAAGGAAATGATCAAAGCGCTGGAAAGCGGGCAGACCGTACAAACCTCGGGCGGCATTATCGGCATCATTGTGGCGGTAAACGATGATACGCTTATACTGCGAATTAAGCCTGACAATCTGAAGCTTCAGGTTGCCCGCAGCGCTGTGACCAGCCTCATTGGCGCTGACGACGCTGTCAAGAAGTAAATCGGCAATAGGCACGCACCTGAAATGAAACGCAATCTTCGCATCAAGTTTTTCTTCATCGTCGCCGTCATCCTCGTGTGTATTTACGGCATCATCGGTATCCCGACCAGCAAGGCACAGCTGATCGCGAACTGGCACAAGAACATAAATCTCGGGCTCGATTTGCGGGGCGGAACCTACCTGGTGGTGCAGGTCAAGCAGCAGGATGCGTTCAACGCGCAGGCCGGCGCGGACGCCGAACGGCTGAAGACTGCCGCCACGCAGGCCGGCATACAATTTTCGAGTATCGACGTTGACGAAGCGAAAGACTTGCAGACCGCAGTGAAAGCGGCCCTCGTCGTCAAGGGTGTTTCCGCTACCCAGGCCGGAACGCTGCGAGGTGTTGTAGGGGACAAGTTCCAGCAGTGGTTGATGACGCCGGCCGGCCCGACCGATTATCGCCTCACCATGCGGCCCTCGGACGCGCTCGCGATGTGGCAGCGGGTTCTCGCTCAGACGAAAAATACGCTCGATAAGAAAATCAACGCGCTCGGCTTGAGCGAGGCGACGGTGCAGCAGCGTCACGAAGATGCCGCTTCGGAGTTGCTTATTCAACTGCCGGACATCGACGATCCGGCTCACGTGAAGCAGATTCTGCAAACCGCCGCGCAGCTGGAACTCTACGACGTCAAAGGCGGCCCGTATCCCAGCCGCGAGGCCGCCATGGCCCAGAACAACGGGGTTCTACCGCTTGGAACGAAGCTGATCGGCAGCGCAAACGGCGACGCGAACTCGGCCACGGGCGGCGTTTATTTAGCAGCCAGGACGCCGATTGTGCGAGGCCCGGATATCCGCGACGCAAAGCCGGAGCAGAGTCAAATGGCAGGCGGCTGGGAAACCGGCTTCGTCCTCAGCCAGGATGCCGCAAAGGGCTTCTCCACCTACACCGGCTCGCACATCGGGCAGCGCCTGGCGATTGTTCTTGACGGCAAGGTTCTCAGCGCGCCGCGTATCGACGGGCAAATCAGCGACAATGGCGTCATTACGGGCATGGGTAGCCAGCAGGCGTCCTCCGACCTGGCCCTGAATCTGAAAGCGGGTTCGCTGCCGGCTGGAATTCAATACGAGCAGGAAAACACAATCGGTCCATCACTGGGCGCGGATTCGATTAAGTATGGATTCGCGGCCGGCATCGCGGGCGTGCTGGCAGTCATTGTTGCGATGCTGATTTATTACAAAAAGAGCGGCATCAATGCGACGCTTGCGCTTGTGCTGAATGCGGTCATTTTGATTGCCTGCCTGAGCTACTTCGGCGCGGTACTGACGCTGCCCGGAATTGCCGGCATCATCCTGACCATCGGTATGGCGGTCGATAGCAACGTGCTGATCTTCGAGCGGATTCGCGAAGAGTTGCGCAACGGCAAGTCGGTGGTCCCCGCGATCGATGCTGGCTTTGGCAAGGCGTTCCTGACTATCATTGACACCCACGTCACCACGGTTGTCTCCTGCGCTATTCTTTTTCTCTTTGGATCCGGGCCGGTGAAAGGGTTCGCTGTTACCCTGGTCATCGGTCTGGTGGCAAACCTGTTTACCGCGGTATTCGTTTCCCGGTTTATCTTCGACTGGGAAATGTCGGGGCCTAAGCCGGTCACCGCGCTCAGTATCTGAAGATCAGCCGCTATGGGAAACTATCCGATCACTTTCTTCCGCGGCAAATTGGGAACATTTATAACAAACCGGTGTCTATCTGCTATAGATGCCGGCCCTTAGAGTTCGATGGAAATCTTCAAGCAAACGAATTTCGACTTTCTCGGCCGGAAATGGCCGTTCATCATCCTGTCTCTTCTGCTTACGGCGGCTGGCCTGATCAGTCTCTTTGTCAAAGGTGGTCCGAAGTACGGGATTGATTTTACCGGTGGATCGTTCATGGATGTGAATTTCATCAAACGCCCTCCCGCGGACAAGATTCGCTCGGCCTTGCGCCAGAGCATTCCCGGTGAAATCGAAGTGCAGGAAGTGAACAACAGCCCAGAGTCGCAGGAAGTTCTGATTTCGACGGGCGCGCGGGACGAACATTCGCTCGCAGCGGTGCGCAGCAACATGCTGGCTACGCTCAATTCGAATTTCAATACGGCTGCGGGTGGAAAGCTCGATATCAATACGGCTACGCAGGATGCTTTGACGAACCGGCTGCGCGACCCTTTGACCAGCGCCGGCGTGAACCTTTCAGACGAGCAACTGCAAGCGCTGGTGAAGTCCCTTACCGGCTATCGCAATGCGCATTCGGGTCTCATTCACAACCTGGATGAGCTTTCTGCCGCGCCCGGCATAACGCAACGTGTATTAAACGTGCTCAAGGCGCAATGCTTTGTGGGGAATTTCAACATTCGCAGTTTTGAATTCGTCGGCCCGAAGATTGGCGCCGACCTCAGGCAGCAGGCCATCAACGTGGTTCTGATCGCCTTGGGCGCCATGCTGGTTTACATCGCATTCCGCTTCGAATGGATTTATGGAGTGGCGGCCGTAATTGCGGTTTTCCACGATACGATCATCACGATTGGTTTATTCTCACTATTTGGCAAGCAGATCGATCTGACGGTCATCGCGGCTCTTTTGACCCTGGTCGGTTACTCGATGAATGATACGATCGTTACCTTCGATCGTATCCGTGAAAATTTGCGCATGCAGATGCGTGGATCATTCCGTGAGATTGTAAACAGGAGCATCAATCAAACGTTGAGCCGGACCGTTCTGACCTCTGGCTTGACGTTTCTGACCGCGCTGTCCCTGTTCCTCTTCGGAGGCCAGGTGTTGAATGGATTTTCGTTCGCCTTAGTGGTTGGCATTATCGTCGGCACGTACTCTTCGATTTTCGTCGCCAGCCCGATTTTGGTTTTCTGGCAGGATATCGCCGAAGGCCGGAAGAGGCGTCCGGTCACGGCGGCGGGAAGTCGTCAACCGGCTGTCGGTAAGCCTGTAAAGAATGTGAAGGCGGTGCGAACCGCGAAGTAGGCGCGGCGCAAACCGCGAGAGAAGTCATTTCGTCGCACGGGAGGGAAGTACGGCCCGTGTGACGTAGCGAGAGGAGGCATTATGTTCGATCAAACATTTGTCGATGGGACAACGAAAACGAAGAAGCCGTATACAGTGGTGCTTTCTCTGCTACTGCAGATCGGTATCATCGGCATCTTCATTTTGTTGCCTCTGATTTATACCCAAACTCTGCCGAATGCTCAACTCAGGAGCATGCTGGTGGCGCCTCCACCGCCGCCGCCTCCACCGCCGCCGCCCCCGCCGGCTCAGAAGGTGATTCCTAAGCCGGTCATCAAGCAGTTTGTCGCCAATCAGTTGATGGCGCCGAAGGTGATTCCGAAACAGATCAATAAGATCGAGGAAGCCGCGCCGCCGCCGGACGCAGTCGGGGTAGTGGGCGGTACAGGCGAAGCAGGCGGAGTTGCGGGCGGCGTGCTCGGCGGCGTCATGGGCGGAGTACCCGGAGCGCCGCCACCGCCTCCTCCCAAGCCGAAAACGCCCAGTGTAGTGCGCGTTGGCGGCCAAGTGGCGGCAGCCAACCTGATACGCAAAGTGGAGCCGGTTTATCCGGCCCTCGCCAAGTCCGCGCGCGTGCAAGGCACGGTTGAGTTCACGGCCGTCATCAGCAAGGAAGGTTCCATCGAGAATCTGAAACTCGTTCGCGGCCATCCGCTTTTGGTGAACGCAGCGAAAGAAGCGGTGTTGCAGTGGAAATACAAACCTACGATGCTAAACGGTCAGCCGGTGCAGGTGATTACTGATATCATCGTAAACTTCACGTTAAGCCAGTAAACTTTGGACCAGTAAACTTGTGAATTAGAACAACTCGTTTCAAATTACCGATTCAACTTAGGAGATAAATAATGTTATTGCAGATTCAGGTTTGGGCGTTCTGGCTCCTCCAGGCGTCGGAAGGCGGCATTAGTTTCGATCCCCGCTCCATATGGGGAAACATGGGCACCTTGGCCAAATTGGTGGTGGCCGTGCTCTTCATCATGTCGGCATGGTCGATCGGCGTCATGATCGATCGTCTGATTGCTTATAACGCCGCCAGAAAACAATCCCGAGCGTTTGCGCCTGCCGTGGCAGGAGCTCTGCGCGAAGGGAAGCTGGATGAGGCGATCAAGATTGCCGATCGATTCAACAAGAGCCATTTGGCGAAGGTTGTTGTGGCTGGCCTACAGGAATTCAAGGCGCACCAGATGAGCGCTGAGATTCCGGGCGAAGATATCGAAGCCTCCCGCCGCGCACTCGAGCGCGCGGAAGCGATCGTGCATGCCGAGCTGAAGCGCGGCGTCAGCAGTCTGGCCACCATCGGCTCCACCGCGCCGTTCGTCGGCCTGTTCGGAACGGTTGTGGGAATCATGAACGCGTTCACTTCGATCTCCAGTTCGAAGTCGACCGGTCTGGCCGCCGTTGCCGGTGGTATTTCCGAAGCACTGATCACGACTGCCGTCGGACTCTTCGTCGCCATTCCAGCGGTCTGGATGTTTAACTACTTCACCAACCGCATTGAAGCGTTCGATGTGGAAATGGGCAATTCCAGCTCAGAACTTATCGACTACTTCCTGAAGCGCAGCCAACGGACGATTGCGGCCAAGCAGTAGCTTCGGGTTGGCGGGAAGCTTCTGCCGCAAGTTGAATCGGTAATTGGGGATAAGCGCTACTGGCCCTTGTCCCCGCTGCAAAATTCTTGCCGGGAGAAAGCTTCTTAGCGGACCGGGCTGAAAATTGTTTAAGTCCCTTATCAGAGGAGTGAAAAAATGAAATTAGCCAAAGCCCCGCCGGTTGTCTCGGACATCAACGTTACTCCGATGGTGGATGTGATGCTCGTGCTGCTGATCATCTTCATGGTCATCACGCCTATGTTGTCTAAAGGCCAGCAGGTGAACATGGTCAAGACGCACAACGACATCAAAATGCAGGAAGCCGACAAGGAAGATGCTATTTTGATCGCGATTACGCGAGATGGAAGAGACTTTCTCAGTCCTGGGAATGTGCCGGTTCAGCCCGCCGACCTTCCGGGCAAAGTGAAAGACTTGCAAACGAATCGCTCGGACAAGACGGTTTACATCCGGGCCGACGCGCGCGCCCGCTTCTCGGCCGTGACGGACGTGCTCGACAATTTGCGGTCGGCGCAAGTAGATCAGATCGGTTTAATCACCGAGAGTGTGAAGTCTAATAAAAAAGGCAGCAGCGGACTCTAGTCCGGAACGGGAAGGGGAATCGATATGGCATTTTCAGTTGGCGGCAAGGGCGGAGTCAAAGCCGACATCAACGTTACGCCGATGATAGACGTGCTCCTGGTGCTGTTGATCATTTTCATGGTCATCACGCCGTTGACGCCGCATGGACTGGACGCGCTGGTGCCGCAACCGCCGCCTCCTAACCAACCGCCGCCTCCTCCGAACCAGGACCCTAACGTGGTGGTGGAAGTCAAGAAAGATGGTGCCATGCAAATCAACGGCCAACCCGTCAAGGAGACAGATCTTGAAACGAGATTGGAAGATATTTTTAAGACGCGCGCCACCAAGGTTGTGTTCGTAAAGGGCGATGCCGACATCGACTATCGATACATAGCGCAAGCTATCGACGATGCCAAAGGCGCGGGCCTGGATAAGGTCGGAATTATGACGCCGAAGGTAGAAGCAGGACAATAACTCCGGAGCTCAGAACATGCAGACCAATTGGAAGTCTACATTACTGCCGATCGCCTTTTGTTCCGGCCTGATCTTTCTAACCGGTTGTGCCAAGTTGCAATCGCGAGATCAGATGAATCAGGGCGTCCAGGCATTTCGAAACAATCACTATACGGAAGCCGTGAAGCACTTCAAAGACGCAGTGCGGCTCGATCCGGAGAACTCTAACGCGCAATCGTATCTGGCTACCTCCTATTTCATCCAATGGGTACCGGGCGCCGATTCTCCGGATAACAAAAAGAACTACGACATGGCAAAGCAGGAATTTCAAAAGATCCTGCAAAAAGATCCGACTAACAGTCAGGCGCTAGCTTCGATGGCGAACATGGCTTATAACTCGGCGACAGCGGGTAACCCCGAGCAGCGAAAGGCCGCGTTTGAAGATGCTCGCAAGTGGAATGAGCGGCGTATCGAGGTGGATCCGAAAGATTCCGAGGCTTACTACTATCTGGGTGTCATCGATTACTATGACGCTCTTGCGGACATCGCTACGGCGCGCGTGAATGAGAAGATGTCGCCGAACGATCCGGGTCCGCTCAAGGATAAGAAAGTTAAAGAGGATTTGAAGGACAAGTACGGCAAATCGATCGATAACGGGCTTGATCAGCTCAAGAAAGCTCTGTCTATCGACAAGGAAAACGAAGATGCGATGTCTTACGTCAACCTGCTGTTACGTGAAAAAGCCATGCTGGCCGATTCCCCGGATGAGGCGAAGAGTTTGTCGAATGAGGCGAACGACTGGATGGAAAAATCGCTTAATATGAAGCGCATCAAAGCTTCCCGGCCGCAAAAAGCGACGCAGTCGAGTTAGGCAACCGTTAAACGCTAAGGCTAGTTGCTGCGCTTATTGCGCAGCAACGAGGGGCGTATCGCGGAAAAAAGTGGCGCCTTTGTGGGCGGCGCAAAGCAGGGGACAGGCCTCGGATTCCGCAAACGGCGCGGAATGCTCGCCAGTCCCCTGGTTTGCAGGTTACGGGTGGACAGTAATGTTTTCCGCACCAACAGGGACTAGTCGGTCGGGCACTCTTCTAATTCAAGAAATAAGTTCGATATAAGGTGTCACGCTGCTTCGGTACAAAGCCGGCATCGCGGATCAAGCGCCGCAGTTGCTCTTCAGTCGCCTGATGATGCGTGCCAGCCGCGGAGACGACGTTCTCCTCGATCATGATGCTACCGACGTCGTTCCCTCCGAAGCGCAGCGCCAATTGGCAAACCTTCAACCCGGGCGTCACCCACGAGGCCTGAACATTCAGTATGTTGTCCAGGTAAACGCGCGAAAGCGCCAGCATCTTCAGATATTCGACAGCGGTGGCTTCTTCCTTCACGAACCTGCCGAGCGAGGTGTACTCGCGTTGGAAGAACCAGGGAATGAAGGCGGTAAAGCCGCCGGTATCTTCCTGGATCTGGCGCACGATTTCGAGATGATTCATGCGTTGCTCGATCGTTTCGCCCGTCCCGAACATCATCGTGGCCGTTGTCCGCATGCCGAGCGCATGCGCGGCGCGATGAACGTCGATCCAATCCTGGGTGGTGCACTTCAGAGGACTGATGCGGTCGCGAACGTCATCGTCCAAAATTTCGGCGCCGCCGCCCGGAATAGAATCCAAGCCGGCATCGCGCAACCGCGCGATAGTATCGGACAAGGAAAGCCCACTAATCCGCGCGATGTTGACGATCTCCGGCGCGGAGAAGCAGTGGCACCAGATATCGAACTGGGCTTTAATGCGGCGCAGTAAATTCTCGTACCACTCGATTTTCAGATCGGGGTGCAGGCCACCTTGCATGAGGATGCCTGTTCCGCCTAAATCGACCGTCTCGCGAATTTTTTCAAGGATCAGGTCTTCCGGCAGGACGTAGCCTTCCTCGTGTCCCGGCGGCCGGTAGAACGCGCAGAAGCTGCAATATTCGGTGCAGAAGTTCGTGTAATTGATATTGCGGTCGATGATATAGCTGACGACACCGTCCGGGTGAAGCTTCTTACGAACCGCGTCGGCTTCCATCCCGATCCCGACAAGATCGCTACTCTCGAAAAATGCCGTTGCTTGCTGGCGAGTCATCATAGTTTCTGCAATCCTCCAATCGCTTCGCTCATGGCTCCGAAACAGATCCTACCAGGTTGCGGCGCAGGGCGGCGAGCTCAAGAAAGGCATCGAGACCCTTCTGTTCCGGGGCGCCGATCACGAAGCGAATGTGTTGGCTAAGATATTGGCGCGCCAATTCTTTCGATACGCCGCGCACTGGATACTCATGCTCTACAATTTCTTCCAGATGTGCTTGTCCGAACAGATGGGATTCGACCGTAATGCCGACCAGCGAGCTCACGGCGATGCCCGGTTTGCCGGCCCAAGCCGCGAACACGAACGGCAGCTGCGTGAGCCGGAACCACTCAGTGCCCAGATCCAGCCATTCATAACCCGACTCGGCAGGTTCTATATGCAAGGCGGGATCGCCGATTACCAATGCGGCATCGGCCTGCGCGAGCATCTCGACTAACACCGGCTTATGGCGCATCACTTGCGGCTCCGCTCCGTACCGTTCGCGCAAAATGACGCGCGCCAGCTCAACCGAAGTCCTCGAACTCGAGTCCGCTGCCAGCGTCCGAACCTGCTTCCAGGGTACGCGCGAAAACAGTAGAATGCTGCGCACCGCGCCCAGGCATGTTATTCCGACCCCGGGTACGATTTCCAGTTTTTGCCGCGCGATCTCCGCTACCGGAACCAGCCCGACCTCAGCCATGCCTCGTTCTACATCGCGCGCGCACTCGGAAGGGATGGAAAAGGAAAGGTCTACTTGTTCTTTTTGCGGACCATGCAACATGCCCCACACGAGTGGAACGGTGTTCAGGTAGCTAACGGCCCGAACACCAAATTTGGACTGCTCGGGGAATCTGGACTGCTCGGGTCTCAAATCCTAGTCTAGCGGAGAGGGCGCGATTCAAACGCCGCGTCGATCCCCCCAAAGATCCACATGCAGCCGCGGACTGAGCCGGTATCCTCGCTCCTTACAGATCTCCGCGATCCAACGCGCGCGTGCCTGCAAGGTCTCCCGCTCGATCCCTTCGGGCATCAGGATGACCTGCGACGGTTGCGCCCCACAGGAGTCGCGCACTGCCTCTATTTCCGCAAGGTCATCCGGGGCAGAGACCACGAATTTCAACTGAAACGGATACTCGGTGGTAAGGCGGCGCAAAACGTCCGGCTGAAAGCGCAGGCGGTCGTGCTGGGCAGCCCATCGGCCGCCCTCTCGTTCGAGCGGCGTCGAGTTGGCAAGCTTTGGGCTGATGCTCATCAAGTCGCAAGTTACCGGCGCATGCACGGTGCCAGCGGTCTCTATCGTGATGTGCATCCTATGGGCCTTTAATAGCTTCGTCAACTCCACTATCCGCGGAGCAATCATCGGTTCGCCGCCTGTCAGGACTACGTAAGAGGCTTTGAACTCCGCGACGGCTGCGGTTATCTCTTCGAGCGAAAGCTCGCGCCCCTCAGGATGCCAGGACGTGTAGGGTGTGTCGCACCAGGTGCAGCGCAAGTTGCAGCCAGATGTGCGCACGAAGACAGAGGGTACGCCTACCAGCGACCCTTCGCCCTGAATTGAATAAAAAATCTCGCTGATTTTCACTACTGGCCTGTCGTGCCCGTTAGGCGAGAAGCGGATCCGCCACGTTGACTTCGCTAAAACCTTTTTGTCTGAGAATGCAGGAATCGCAACGACCACACGGCCGGCCGGCCGCATCCGGGTCATAGCAGCTATGCGTAAGGCTCAGATCCACGCCCAGGTCGAGTGCCTTGCGCACGATATCGGCCTTCGTCATGCGCAGCAGCGGAGTTTCGATGCGCAGCGTCGTCCGTCCTTCAACGCCCGCTTTGGTTGCCAGGTTCGCCATGCGCTCGAAGGCAGCGATGAATTCCGGCCGGCAGTCCGGATACCCCGAGTAGTCGATGGCATTCACGCCGAGAAAGATGTGCGACGACTCGATCACTTCCGCATAAGCCAGGGCGAACGAAAGAAAAATTGTATTGCGCGCCGGCACGTAGGTCACCGGGATGCCGCTGCTCATCGTATCGTCGTCACGGTCTTTCGGGACATCAATGGAACTGGTGAGCGCCGAGGCCCCGAAAACGCGCAGATCGATACGGGCCGTGCGATGCTCCTTTGCGCCCAAGGCTTGCGCCACGCGCTCGGCGGCCGCGAGTTCTATACTGTGCCGCTGCCCATAGTCGAATGACAAACAATAGCAATCGAAACCTTGCTGTTTTGCAATTGCCAGGCAGGTTGTCGAATCCAAACCGCCGCTCAAGAGGCAAACCGCTCGTCGCTGTTTTGCGTGCTCCAAACCTCAGTATAAGAGCGCTAGGCGTCGCTCTCCGGCAGGCGCGTCTCTTCGACCGCTACATCCAGTTCGCCTCGATGCAGCCGCACCCGGAGCGCATCGCCCTTTGCTGCCGCCTCAGAGCTTCTCAGAATAGTGCCATCCGGCTTCTCGACAATGGCGTATCCACGGCCAAGTACGGTCAGCGGACTGAGATGACTTAGCTGCACTCCGAGCGATTCTTGACGCGTCCTGGCTCTCAGCAGGCTGCCTTCGATCGCCTGGTCCATGCGCCGGTTGAGCAGATCGGCTTGATGCCGGATGCGCGTAAAACGCAGCCTCAGGTCCGCTGCTTGCAGGCGCCTATCCATTTCAACGAAGCGTTTTCGGCGTCTCTCGCTTGACCAGCGATGGGCCGCGCGCAGTTTTTCGTCCAGATCGTCTAATCGCTGGGCTGCTCCGCTCAATTGCCGGCGGACGAGCGTCGCAGCCCGCTCTCTGCCGCTTTGATGGATATCTCGCGAGGCCATCAATAGCCGGTAGCGAATCGCCTGGAGCGCTTTGTTCCGGCATCCGGCAACTCGTTCGAGTAAGCTTTCGCTGGTACAAATGACAATCTCGGCAGCAGCCGATGGCGTGGGCGCACGGTAGTCTGCTACGAAATCCGAGATCGTGAAATCGGTTTCATGGCCAACCGCCGAGATCACCGGTGCTTGCGAGGCCGCAATGGCGCGCGCCACTGCCTCTTCGTTGAACGTCCAGAGATCCTCGATCGAACCGCCCCCGCGCGCCACGATTACAACTTCGGGCCAGCCCGTCTGGCTGAAGTAATGTAGCCCCGCGCAGACCTGCTCGATCGAACCTTCGCCCTGCACCTGCGCCGGGAAAAGCCGTAGATGCAAACCGCGAAATCTTCGCTCGAGCACATGCAGCATGTCCCGGATCACCGCGCCGGTAGGCGACGTCACAATGCCGATGCGGCGGGGCAGTTTGGGAAGCGGCCTCTTTCTTGCAGCCTCGAACAGCCCCTCGCCGGCCAGTTTTTTCTTCAACTGATCGAAGGCAAGTTGCAAAGCGCCTGCGCCCTGTGGCTCGAGCGCTTCCACGATCAGTTGGTACTCGCCGCGCGCCTCATAGACCTCTAGATTGCCCCGCGCGATCACCGCGAGCCCCTCCTGGGGTTGAAAACGCACGAAGCGCGCCGCGCCTTTGAAGAGCGCACACTTTAACTGGCTCTTCTCGTCTTTCAGAGAAAAATAGTAATGCCCGCTCGAGGCCGGGCGGCAACCCGAGATTTCGCCCGCGACGTAGATGCTTCGAAACTCCGTCTCGAAGCGTCGCTGTATCTCGCTGTTGAGCTCGTTGACCTGGAAGACTCGCCGTTCCGGTTCGAGCGACAGTTTCATCTGGCCGGCCGGAGTATTCGAAGCCAAGGACATCTTCCTCTAGTTTCAACGATGGCGCTCGGAGTGTTCCAGCCGCTTCTTCAGGATTCGCTTGGCGTCCGGTTCGAAATGCGATATTCTAGCGGCGGCTTGCCAGCAAGCTCTTACCCAACCTATGACCGGAAAAGAAGCTCTTGAATTCGCAAAGAAAAACGACGTGCGGCAGATGGATCTGCGTTTTACAGATTTGCCCGGCTTGAGCCAGCACATTTCCTACCCCATCAATATGCTCGAGGAGAGCTCATTCGAAGACGGCTTCGGAATCGACGGGTCGAGTATCCGCGGATGGGCCGCCATCAACGAAAGCGACATGCTGATCATTCCCGATCCCTCGAGCGCCTTCCTCGATCCCTTTGCCGAAACCCGGACGCTCGTCATGCTCGGCGATATCGTCGATCCGATTACCCGCCAGCATTACGATCGAGACCCCCGCTGGATCTCGAAGAAAGCCGAGCTGCACCTCAAGAACAGCGGCGTGGCCGACACGGCCTACTTCGGCGCGGAAGCCGAATTCTTCATCTTCGACAACATCCGTTTCGATACAAATCAGCACAGCAGTTTTTATTTCATCGATGCCGAGGAAGGCCGCTGGAATTCGGGCCGCGAACACAACAACCTGGGCTATCGTCCGCGCTACAAAGAAGGCTATTTCCCCGTACCGCCGACCGACCACTACCAGGATCTGCGCAGCGAGATGGTGGCCACCATGCTCGAATGCGGTCTCTCCATCGAATGCCACCACCACGAGGTGGCCACCGGTGGCCAGTGCGAAATCGATCAGCGCTTCGACACACTCGTCAAATCCGCCGATAACATGATGCTCTATAAATACATCGTCCGGAATGTGGCCTATCAATACGGCAAAACCGTCACCTTCATGCCTAAACCGCTGTTTGGCGATAACGGGAGCGGAATGCATACTCACCAGAGCTTGTGGGCGCAAGGCAAGCCACTTTTTGCCGGTGACAATTACGCGGGGTTGAGCCAGCTTGCGCTGCACTACATCGGAGGGCTGTTGCGGCACGCCCGCGCGCTCTCGGCGATCATCGCTCCTACTACCAACAGTTATAAGCGTCTGGTGCCCGGCTACGAGGCACCCGTCAACCTCGCCTATTCCCGGCGCAACCGTTCGGCGGCGGTTCGCATTCCCATGTACTCGAACAGTCCGAAAGCGCGGCGCGTCGAGTTCCGGCCGCCTGACCCAGCCTCTAATCCGTACCTGGCGTTTCCGGCCATGATGATGGCCGGACTTGACGGCATCTTGAACAAAATCGATCCGGGCGAGCCCCTCGACAAGGACATTTATGACCTTTCTCCCGAGGAGATGAAGAAGGTTCCCTCCATGCCCGCGTCGCTCGATGAGGCGCTTACCTGTCTGGAGGAGGACCACGAATTCCTTACCAAAGGCGATGTGTTCTCAGAAGAACTGATTGAAACCTTCGTTTCCTATAAGAGAAAGGCCGAGGCGGAAGCGGTTCGCCTAAGGCCACATCCATACGAGTTCGCTTTGTATTACGATATTTAAACTAGTTGAATTCAGCCCCGTTTGTGGGTCCACTACCCGTAGGGCACAATAGCGAATCGCCTATGGGGTAGGCCGATAACTTCCCAGGAGCTTTACAAACTGAGTGCATTCCTTTAGGTTCGCCAACGCGCTCTGCGCCTTTGTGTCGCTTATGCTGCCGGCGAAATCGACATAGAACAGGTATTCCCACGGCTTGCCCCGCAGCGGCCTAGATTCTATCTTGGTCAGATTGAGGTCGCGTAGGGCGAAACAAGCCATGGCGCGAAACAGAGACCCTGGAGCGTTCGTCGTCGAAAAGACGAGGGAGGTCTTGCGGGGTGATCGAGGCCCCCTCGCGGCGTACTCTTGTTTCGTCAACAGAAAAAATCGCGTAAAGTTTTCACGCATGTCTTCAATATTTCGCCGTAGAATGACGCCCCCGTATGTCTTAGCCGCAGTCTCTGACGCGATCGCGGCAGTTGCGGTCAAGCCTTTTTCTTTCAGCGATTTGACGCTGCCAGCCGTGTCATAGTGCGGAACTGCGGTCATGTTCTTGTGTTGTTCGAAAAAACGCTTGCATTGATTGAGTGCCACTGGGTGCGACAGAATTGTCCGGATTTCGCCGAATGAAATACCCGGCATGGCGATCAATTGATGGGAGATGCGGATACTGGTTTCACCCGATATCGAAAACGAACACTCGAGCAGGTGGTCATAATTTTCGTGTACGCTTCCGTGCAGAGTGTTCTCGATCGGAATGACAGCAGAGGTAGCGCGGCCGCGCTCAAGAGCGTCAAAGACCTCACCGAAGGTCTTACAGGGAAATAGCTTAATCCCACGGCCTAATAGCTTTAGAGCGGCCGCATGACTGAATGCTCCAGGTTCTCCCTGGAAGGCAACTAGGTGCCTCAGAGCTTTAGGCATACGCGGAATTCAGAGTGTTCGATTTCGGGTCCCATGCCGGTCCGTTAGCGGCATGGCTATGGCCAGCCTGTTGGCCTCATCATATCTCCCTGCGGCGCGCGGTCGCTTGCAGCCCGGTTGCGCGAGGCCTCAGGGAGTGCCACAAAAGGCGGCAAGTGCCCGCAAACTGCTATACTCGACAGGTTTGTTCTGAAATCAGAACAGACGCCCGCGGAATTGTCGAATTCGAACGCTTTCGGCTGCCAGCCGGTTGGCGGAAGCGGGCGAGTCAGTGTTCGCGGCCTGGAGTGCTCGTGCGCGAATTCTTACCTACTTAGGAGTTCTATTGGAAGATGCTGGACGAAGGCTGAGGCGAGTTCGAGAACGTCTGCGGCTCAAATACCGGGACGTCGAGGAGGCCAGTCAGCAAATCGCGAGAGATCGCGACAGCCACGAATTTCTGGTGGGGCTGAGCCGGCTTGCCGATATAGAAAACAAAGGAACGCTTCCTTCCTTATACCGGCTTTACTCACTGTGCGCGATCTATGCCCTGAGCTTTGAGACGGTGCTTACCTGGTATGGCGTGGATGTGAAAGCGCTGGCCAGCGATTCGGCCAAACTGTCGCTCCGGGAAACCCGGCCGCTTCAATTTCTCTCCACCGACCTAACCGCCGACCTTGTTCCGCTCGAGGTCGACCCGCGGCTGGATTTGAAAAAAACCCTTTATCTTAGCCCACTCGTCCGAAGCTGGGGGAAACTTCCTCTTTCGATTCTCGGCTCGCTCGACCTGCAACACCAGCGTTATGGATTCATCGGCAGCGACGATTGGTTTATGTACCCCATTCTCCCCCCCGGATCGTTTGTTCAAATCGACGAGACCAAGAAACGCTTGCTGGTCGGTGGGTCTACTTACGAGCATGAGAGGCCGATACACTTTGTCGAACATCGGGCAGGCTACCGCTGCGGTTGGTGTACCGAGCGCAACGGGTTTCTCATCGTTCAGCCGCACTCGGCTTCGAATATGGCGCTGGAAATCTTCCGATATCCAGGCGAGGTCGACATTCTGGGGCAGGTAGTAGGAGTCGCTAAGCGGCTGGATTTGGCGAAGCGACGCCATACACGTTCTTGAGCAAACCCAGAATTGCTTCGAAATCGGAGGTGTGTTTTTCACGCTCCGGACCCTGGATCGAGGCGGGTACTAAGTTCTTGTACGGGGTCAGGCGCAACCAGGCGTCTATCAAATCGACGCAGTTGACTTGACCGATGCCCACAATGTACAGTTCGATGTCGGCTTTCTTTCGTTCCAGCGGATAGCTGACCCACTCCTTGAAAATTTGCTCGTGGATCCGTTTTAGGGCTTTACTGCCGTCCAGCGAATTCGAGGAATTACCAGTTGCTCCGTAATGCTCGTATCTGCCAGTATCGGGATTGCGCAAACCGGCGAGGTAGACCAATTTCCCGTACCAGGTCTCGATATGCGAAAGCTCTCGAAGGCATACCGCGTCCGATATGTCCATAGGGGCCTGCGCGCCTTTCGTCGTCAGCATCCAACTGCCCTCTAATCTGGCACACTCAGGCAGAGCTATTCAAGCCTAGTCAGTACTAAACGTTCCGTTGCCGGAAAACGTCGGGTACTAAACCGCCGATCCTTTCTGCCCCGAGTTACTGTACGGTCGAGAGTAGTTATCCCAAAACCAAGTTAACCAACATCGACCTATGAAAAAGATTCTGTCCGTCTCCGTTCTCTCCCTTTTCAGCGTCTGCGCCGCCTTTGCGGGGACGCCGTCGCTCGTCCATCATTCGTCAAATTCGTCAGCATTTGACATGCCATATCCAGATCCAAACAGCCCGCACTGCCCGTTGGCCTATGACATGCCGTACCCCGATCCGAACAGCCCGCACTGCCCGTTGGCCTATGACATGCCATATCCGGATCCAAACAGTCCGCATTGCCCATTAGCGCGCTGAGCTCTGAAAAGTCGGATTTCCCCGGACTGGTGGGTGTAGCGATCAAGATCCATTGGCTGCGGCTCAACTGCGTGGTGCTTGCCTTGGTTTGAAATTTGCTTTACCATCCTAAGAAACCGATGGGTTTCACATGAACTGGACGCGCATTGCGTTTGGCGTAAGCGACGTTTTCAGTATCGCCTTGGTTATTAGGCTTATCGTCCTTCGGCTGCACAATCTTTACCGGATTTTTTGCGCGTTTCTGGTTTTTCAGGTAATTTCCGAATCCCTTGCGATGATCGTCCGCTTTTCCTCTCTGGATAGCTTTGTCGATTACCGTTTGCTGTGGCTGATCACCATGCTAGGCTCGTGGGTTTTAACGATTTGGATAGTATATGCGCTTTTGCGGGCTATCCTGGCCAAACTTCCGGGGATCTTGCGCTTTTCGCGACGTGTTCTGAACACTGTTTTAGCTCTCTCCTTCTTTATCGCTTTAATCAGCGCTAAGCCGGAATATGTCGCTTCGGGCGCAGCTGGGCAGCACTCTTCGATCGCGTATGCCGTCAGTGTCGGTCTCATTTTGGAGCGGTTGGTGGCCACCATAGCGGTGCTCACCCTGCTCCTTACTTTGGCGTTCATCCTTTGGTTTCCGGTTACCATGCCGCGCAACTTGGCCGTATTTAGTATCGGGTTCATCGTTTATTTCACCGCGAAGACGGCCCTCTTGCTGATTCACAGCTTTTGGTTGCATCACAGCATCTCTATTGTTAACAACTCCGTGACATTTATATTATCCGTCTGTCTTGTTTATTGGATAATTTTTCTAAATGAGAAAGGGGAAGACGTTCCCGTCACGATTGGCCACCGTTGGCACTCCAGCCGTGAGACGGAACTTCTCAACAACCTTGAAAGCCTCAACGCCGCTCTCGCCAGGGCGGGGCGCCGCTGAAAACCCTGGTTCGGCCCTTGCAATTCGTCGGCCTTCTCCCGTGGCTTTTACTCTCTCATTTGCGCTTTTGTAAAAAAACCATATATATAGGCCGCCAATTGAAAAAGGGGCTTGAATTATTGCGGCCGATCCTGTAGCTTATAGGGTACGGAGAACCGCTTGACTTCGGCTCTAGTACTTACACCACTGCTAGTGATAGGACTCACGTTGGTACTGTTTGTGCCAGTGATCACCAGGCTTCTTAAGAAGAGCCTCCCTCAGGAGATCACACCTGAGTGGCTCGAAAACTTTTCGGTAGCGTCGTACTACCCCATGGAAAGTCTACTTGGCGACGAAGATTTCAAATTTTTGAGTCGGCAGCCGGGCTTCGACCTCTCGCTTTACCGCAAGCTTCGCCGCGACCGGCTCCACATCTTTAAACAGTACCTCAATCGAGCGATTGTCGATTTTAATCGCTTGCATACTGCCGCCCGGGCCGTTCTCCCTTACGCGAATGAGGATTGCTCCGATCAGGTGAGCCGTCTTATCTGGCTTAAAATTCGATTCTCCTATTCGGTACTCAAAGCTGAGTGGAGCTATCGGATGTGCTTCATCGGCTTCAAATCTTTGGCTGTGCGCGAACTCCTCTGCCATCTCGAGGAGATGAACACGCAACTCAGTCTCATAGCAGCTAGTTAGCCATTTAGCGCCGCGGACCTCGGTCCTTTTGTGCGAAGCTGCCTTCGACAAAGTGCTTGAGTTGGCGCTGCGCTTCCTTGAAATTTTCGAAGCTCCTTTCGGCGCACTTGAATTCCTGCGTATGGACGCAACGCCTGGTGGCGCCGTGTTCGGCGGGGAATTTCAGGTGCAGCATCTCATGGAACATTACATAGCGAACAACGAGTTCCGGCGCCCGAAGGGAGTCCATAAGGTTGCTCAAAACGATCGTGTGGTGCGAGGGATCGTAGTGGCCGAGCGTTGTGCGCGAAGCGCGCACGCTCCACCCGAGGCGCGGCCTGGCCATCAAGCCCGAAAAGTACCCTACGTTCAAATCGTCGAAAATTTGGCAGAGGTTGTATACCTTTCCGATCGGATCCAGGACAATCTTCCTCCCGCGCGCTTGTTTCAAGACGTCGAGCGATCGGCGCACTTCCGGCCTATTCAGATAGCGGCGGTACCGCGCAAGAGCGCCGGGTCCCGGATCCCTTCGGAAGAGTTTGCAAACTAGGATTAACGCCAACGCTTCCTGCACTGGTAATGGCGCTCTTTCCAGCAGGTCGCTGATATCTACCGTAAGCCACCCACCTTGCAGTCGTATACGGCTATTGGCGTTGGCATACTTACGGAAGCGGATCGCAATGGCAGGAACTTTCGTCTTCGGTTTAATCGCCTGGAAAACGCGAGCATAAATTTCCTCCGGGGATTCGTTCGCAGGCGCGCACTTCGGCTTTTCGTCAGAATCGCCGAAAAGCGAACCGTTTAGCCCAAGATCGAGAAACCTCTCCGGCCGCATTTGCCCACACTGTAACATACTGATTTGGATATACTTCCACGAGATCGCGGCAGGTCGAACGCCAAGATCCTAGTTCGGCCGCTGATTTCCGCTACCTAGCTTCCGGCGCTCTTCTTTCTTCTGCCGGTCGTATTCGCGGGTCACCTTGAGAATGTACGCTCTCGTTTCCTCGTACGGCGGCACGCCGCCGAACTTCTGTACGGCGCCCGGCCCGGCATTGTAGGCTGCCAAGGCCAGCGCCGAGTTGTAGCGATAGCGGACCAGCAGCGCCCGAAGATACTTCGCGCCTCCAAAGGCATTTTCTTGCGGCAAACTAGCATCCACCGCTAAATCTTTGGCCGTTGCGGGCATGAGTTGCATCAGCCCGATTGCTCCTTTGGAGGACTGTGCCCGGAGACGAAAGTCGGATTCTATCTTTGCCACGCTGCGCACAAAATCGCGATCCACCCCTTCGCTGTCGGCTGCTTTGGCCAGCAAAGTCTGCGGGTCGTCCGCTTTCAGCGCTTTGCTGATCACGCCTTTCGGCTCGCTTGGCAGCGGTGCAGGAAGGAAGTCGATGGTCGCCACGTCCCCCGCCGGCACCTCGATGCTGCCCGCGCCCATCTGTAGCGAAAGAGTTTGCCCGTCTCGAATGTGCGACTCCGCCCGCAGGCAGAAACCGCTTTTTAGACACACCAACTCCGCAGCTTGGGAGGTCAGCGCTCCCGGGTTCAGCGCCATCCATACACCGAAAGTGACGCCTAGCGTACGAACCAGCATCCCTTTATCCTAGTAGGCGGCTGCCTGCATTTGTTCGGACGCGTGTTCCGGCTCTTGCTCCGCCTCCGTATCGCTCTCGAGCAGCATTAGTTCGTGTTCCAATAGAGTCGCCGAAACCAGGGTTTTGACGGCTATTTCCGCCACGCTACTATTCTTGCCGTACCGGGCGGTGAACAAATCGGAGACATCTTGCAGCTGCTTGCGAATACCTGAAAGGTACCGTGCCATGGCGGCGTGCTCATCGCGGCTCAGTGGATATTGCACGTACTCTCCTAGTGAAAAATTTTCCACTTTTCAGCTATTGTGGCATAAGACTGGCTTTTCTGGCTATAAAAATTTCACAGTAGGATTACGGAGTCGGAAATTTTTATGCAAACGTTACCATGCTGAGTGATGGGTGTTCCAACTCAACTCGCCTGTAGCCGCTGCCCTTTGACCTTCCCGCCCGATGAGGCGCGCAATCTCTGTCCGTGCGGCGGCCCTCTGCGAGTCGATTACGACTTGGCAGCCATCCGGCGGACTTGGGCCAAACAGGCTTTGGCGTCCGCCCCTACTAATATGTGGCGGTATGCTCCGGTCCTGCCGGCTTCGGAAAACGAAGCCGTTACACTCGGCGAAGGCTGGACGCCCTTGCATCGCGCGGCGCGACTTGGCACCCAACTCGGCGGCCAGGATGTCTGGTTAAAAGATGAAGCCCGAAATCCTACCGATTCCTTCAAAGCCCGCGGCCTTTCGGCGGCTGTCACGATGGCCAAAAAGTTGGGTGTCTCGAAACTTGCGATCCCCTCCGCCGGAAATGCCGCCAGCGCGCTTGCCGCCTATGCCGCGCTGGCGGGCCTGGAGGCCCATATCTTCATGCCGAGTGATGTCCCGCAAGCTAACTTCATCGAATGTAAGGCTTTTGGAGCGCAAGTGACCTTAGTCGACGGGCTCATTAGCGATTGTGCCCGGATTGTGGCCGAACGCAAAAGCCGCGAGGGTTGGTTTGAGGTCAGCACGCTGAAAGAGCCCTATCGCGTCGAAGGTAAGAAAACCATGGGCTACGAACTCGCCGAGCAGTTCGATTGGCAGTTACCCGACGCTATTCTCTACCCGTGTGGCGGCGGTGTCGGACTCATCGGCATGTGGAAAGCGTTTTCCGAGATGGAACAACTGGAATGGATCTCGAGTAAACGGCCCAAGATGATCGCCGTTCAGGCGGCCGGATGCGCTCCCATCGCACGCGCGTTCGAGCAAAACGCCCAAGCCGGCGAATTTTGGCAGAATGCGCATACCGTCGCCAGCGGTCTGCGCGTTCCCAAAGCCCTCGGAGACTTCCTGGTTTTGCGCGCTATCCACGAAAGCGGCGGCGTCGCGGTTTCTGTCTCCGACGAAGATATGCTCGACGCTGGTCTACTGCTCGCGCGCTGCGAGGGCTTGTTCGCCGCCCCCGAAACCGGAGCCTGCGTCGCTGCCTTGAGGTCCCTCTTCGCACAATCCTTTCTCAAGCCCGGCGAGAAAGTTGTGATTTTCAGCACCGGCTCCGGGCTCAAGTATTTGGAGGCCTACTCGACCCGCTTCCCGCGTCAGATCTCCACTGAGCAAGATAAACTCGGCGGCCTGATTACGCCCAGGTAATCGCCTGCCGGTAAAACGATCCGCTATCTGGCCTTTGCTTTTTTTCTGTTCTAAGTTATGGGACGATAAAGGGGTAAGTTTGGAGTTCTCGAGCTTCCCGCTTTGGATGACCCTGATTGATCGCCCAACCTAAGAAACGAGTTCCGAACCACAGTGAGGAGACAGTTAAGTGACAAAGCTGTTCGTAGGGAATTTGCCCTACAAAGCTACCGAAGCCGATATCCAGGCCTTCTTTTCGGAAGCCGGAGTTCAGGTCGACAGCGTGAATATCTTACGTGATCGTTTCAGCGGTGAAGCCAGAGGATTTGGTTTTGTCGAAATTAACGATGATGCTTTGGCTAATCAGGCTGTCCAAGCCTGTAACGGGCGCGCGCTAATGGGCCGTGCGCTGGTAGTAAACGAGGCTCGTCCACCGGAGCGCCGGGAGCGCTCGCAAGGCACGGGCGCGGGACATCAGAGGGATTTCGGCGGCAGCAAGAATCGTTGGTGATCTTTGGAGCTTGGCCAGACGGTCTGTCTCGGTGGTTTGCGCCGGCTAGTGGTGCCTGCTATCCTGCGCCCGACCCTTCCACTCACCACCTTTGCCTCTCCAAAAGAGCGCTGCTGAGCGCACGGTAGCGGCAGCATAAAAAACAGCAACCCCGGGTAGCGCCACTGCATGCAGCCAGCCAGCTTGGTAAAACCTTACCATCGGCCAATAACTTAACGCCATCAAAAGCCATGCGGTTCCACCTACGGCCATAAGTTGCCACTTACCCGAAAACAAAGCCATTACTGGCACAACGTAAGTCACTGTCAATCCGGCAATCGTAAGTAATAAAAGCCAGTACGAGTGTTTCAATTGGCTAAAGGCCGTTCGAGAAATCATTCTTCCTATCTCTGTAAACGAGCTATATCGACGGATGCTCCGGGTATCCGCTGTCAGGCCCATCCAGAGCCTGCCTCCGTTGCGCTTGACCGCCCGGGCCAGCGCGCAATCGTCGATCACCTCGTTCCGAATAGCCGCCAGACCCCCAATGGCCGCCAACGCTTCCGGCCGGATTAGAATGCACCCACCGGCCGCGCCCGCTGTCCTCGCTCGGGGCTCGGCAATCCATGTTGGCGGGTAAAGCAGCAGGAAGAAAAAAACAAACGCCGGTATCAGAGCCTTCTCGGCCCGGGATTCGCAAGCCAATCGAACCATGTACGATGCCAGATCGCAACGGCTGGCCTCCGCGATACCCGCCAGCTTCTTCACACTTCCCGCGGCATGCCGGATGTCGGCATCGGTCAGCAGAAGATAATCCGGCTTGAAAAGTAGTGCCTGCTCCACAGCCTGCGATTGGGCCCATAGCTTGCCAGTCCAACCCGCAATCAGCTGTTTACCGGTCAATACGGTCAGCCTTTCCGTTTCACCCATGTTGCGAGCCACCTCCGCCGCCACTCGGGCCGTTCCATCCGTGCTCGCATCGTCCACCACAATCACCCGGAACACCGTCTCCGCGCCCTGCGCCAGTAACGAAGTCACCGCCGCGCCGATTACCTCGGCTTCATTCCGCGCCGGAATAATCGCCACCACTCGCTTCCTGACTGCCATTGGGCTGTCGTCGGGAGCGTCTGCGGTTCGGATCCTCCAAAATCGCCCACGCCCCATCAGCAGATAAATCCAGATCAGCAAGGAAAGGCAAGTTATCGCGAACACTGCCAACCTACGCCGGCTGCTGCTGCGTCAGACAGTGCAGTGTCCCCAACCCAAGCACCAGATCCGTGCTTGCAATTCCGATCACCTTCCGCCCTGGGAACAGCTCGGCCAATTTATTCAAAGCAACGCGATCATTTGCGTCGTTGAACGTGGGCACTAAGACTACCCGGTTCGAGATATAGAAGTTTGCATAACTTGCCGGCAGCCGCTGTCCATCGAAAAAAATGGGCTGCGGCATCGGTAGCCGCTCTACTCGTAACGGCCGCCCGTCTTGATCGCGCATTTTTCGGAGTAGCGTCAGGTTTTCGCGTAGCGGCTCGAAATTGGTATCTCTCGGGTCGTCTTCAGCCGCAATCACCACTGTGCTCTCGGCTGTGAAACGGGCCAAGTCGTCCACGTGTCCGTGCGTGTCGTCTCCCGCAATCCCGTTGCGCAGCCACAGTGTGTGCCGGGCGCCCAGATACTCCCGAAAGATGACCCCATAGTCTTCGCGGGAAAAGCCCGCATTGCGCACCTGTATGCCGCTTAGAAGACACTCCTCGGTTGTCAGCATCGTCCCCGCTCCGTTCACGTCGATGCTCCCGCCCTCCAGCACAATTCGCGTTTCGTTATGAATTGGCGTCCACGTCGGATAATCCAGGCAGTCCGAAAGCTGCCCAGTCACCGCGTCGTCCGACGTCGCGTTCTCATACTTCGCCCAACCGCTGAAGCGCCAGTTCAACATCCCGAGGTGTCCGGCCTGATTACGCACAAAGATGGGACAGAAGTCCCGTGTCCAGCTGCGGTCGGTCGGAATGTGGAAGAACTCCACCGCCGCGGTATCGGCGTGGCATTTTGCCAGCACCGCGCGCGCTTCCTCTTCGGCTTCGCTGCCGTCGATTAGAATCCGCACGCGCTCGGAGGGCGCGAGGTGGCGGACAATCTCGCCGTAAACCCAGATAATCGACTCGAACTTTCCCGGCCAATCGCTTTCTTCATGCGGCCACGCCAGCCAGGTCGCTTCGTGCTCCTCCCACTCGGCGGGCATCCGATATGGCGGAGCGCTTCCCCTGCGCTCAGTCACTGGCTTGGCCTGCCTTCCTCACCCCAACCACCGGCTGGTGATGGGCCCGTACGCATCGATTCGACGGTCCCGCAGAAAGGGCCAGTTCCGCCGCACTTCGTCCATCTGCTTCGGGTCGCACTCCACGACCAGCACTTCTTCTTTTTCCGTGCTCGCTTGTGCCATCACGCGCCCAAACGGATCGGCCACGAACGAATTGCCCCAAAACTCCAGACCGCTCTCGACCGAACCCTCGTAGCCTGTCCGGTTCACCGCCGCCACGAACACGCCATTTGAGATTGCGTGCGCCCGTTGCACGGTCCGCCACGCATCGAGTTGGGCCTCGCCGTATTGCGCTTTCTCCGCCGGATGCCACCCGATCGCTGTCGGATAAAACAGCACGTTCGCCCCTTGCAGACTGGTAATGCGCGCTCCTTCCGGATACCACTGGTCCCAGCACACCAGCACGCCAATGCGCGAGTAGCGTGTCTCGAAGTTCTGAAACCCAAGGTCGCCCGGCGTGAAATAAAACTTCTCGTAGTAGAGCGGATCGTCTGGAATGTGCATCTTCCGATACACTCCCACCAGTTCGCCGTCAGCATCCAGAATTGCCGCCGTATTGTGATACAGACCTTGCGCGCGCTTCTCGAACAGCGAGGCCACAATTGAAACCTGCAGTTCCTTCGCCACTGCGCTGAGTTCTTCCGTCGAAGGCCCTGGGATGGTCTCCGCTAAATCGAAGAGCTCCGCGTTTTCCTCACGGCAAAAATATTGGCTGCGAAAAAGTTCCTGCAAACAGATGATCTCCGCTCCCTTGCCTGCCGCGTCGCGAATCCCGTCAATCGCCTTCTCCAGATTCTTCCCGGAATCTGTCGAGCAACTCATCTGCACCAAACCAACTTTGAATTTGCTGTCTCTCCGCGCCCGCGGCTTAACTGTAATCGATGACATTCTTCACTTTTGATTCCAGCCGTTTGGCACAAGCTACATGTAAAGTCCGCCGTTTACATCGAGCACATGCCCCGTGATAAACCCGGCCTGCTCGCCCACCAGGAATCGCACCGCAGCCGCCACATCCTCCGCCGAACCCATCCGCTTTAAAGGAGTGTCGTCGATCATTTTCTGTTTCAATTCCGGCGTGAGCCCGTGTGTCATGTCTGTTTCAATGAAGCCGGGAGCCACCGCGTTAATGGTGATGTTCCGGCTTCCCACTTCCCTCGCCAGCGCCTTCGTCAAGCCAATCAATCCTGCCTTGGACGCAGAGTAGTTCGCCTGGCCCGCGTTCCCCATCTCTCCGACGATCGACGAAATATTCACAATTCGGCCCCACTGCTCGCGCATCATACCCGGTAGCACTTGCTGGATAGCATAAAATGCGCCGCTCAGGTTCGTGTTGAGCACCATCTCCCAATCCGCTTGCTTCATGCGGACCGCAAGCCCGTCTTTTGTAATGCCCGCATTGTTAATCAATATGTCGATGCGTCCGAATTCCTGTCCGGCCTTTTTGAATCCCGTGGCAATTGATTCCCGATGCGCCAGGTCGACCTCCACTACGAACGGCTCTCCGCCCATCGCCCGCGCTTCCTCGGCAACTTCCTCCAACCTTTCTACTGACCTTGCGGCCAGCACTACCCGATCTCCCGCCGCGGCAATCGCCAGCGCGCACGCTCTCCCTATCCCGCGGCTCGCCCCGGTTATTAAAGCGGTTCGTCTGCTCATAGTTCATCTCATGATAATGGGTATGTAACTTCTAACATGCAGCTTCATGATTTGCGCGAATTTATGCGCGCGCTCGAGCGCCAGGGTGAACTCGAACGCGTCTCAATCGAAGTCGACCCCTATCTCGAAATCACGGAGTTCGCCGATCGCGCCGTCAAATCCGCCGGCCCGGCTCTTCTGTTTGAAAATCCGAAGTCTAAAGTTCCGCTGCTGATCAACGCGTTCGCCAGCCCGCGCCGCATGGAAATCGCTCTCGGCGTTGACAACATCGAAGACATCGCCGCGCGCATCGCGGGTTTTCTCGAAATGCAGCAGCCGCAAGGTCTGCTCGACAAGCTGAAGCTTCTACCCAAACTCAATGAACTTAGCGCCGCCTTCCCTAAAATCGTCTCCCGCGGACCGTGCAAAGAAGTCATCCGCCGCGCCGATTTTTCTTTGGACGAATTCCCCATCCTCCACTGCTGGCCCGGCGACGGCGGCCGCTTCATCACTCTTCCGATGGTCTTTTCCAAAAACCCCGAAACCGGTAAACGCAACTGCGGCATGTACCGCATGCAGGTCTTCGACGGCCAAACCACCGGCATGCACTGGCAGAAGCACAAGCAGGGCGCGGAACATTACCGCCGTCTAGCCGCCGAAGGCAAGCAATCCCGCATGCCTGTCTCGGTGGCCATCGGCTCCGATCCCGCTACCCTCTTCTCGGCCATCCTGCCGCTTCCACCCGCCATTGACGAAATGATGTTCGCCGGATTTCTGCGCGGCAAGCCGGTCGAATTGGTTAAATGCGAAACCAACGATCTCGAAGTGCCCGCCAACGCCGAAATCGTCCTCGAAGGCTACCTTAACTTAGGCGAACTCCGGCGCGAAGGCCCCTTCGGCGATCACACGGGCTTCTATTCGCTCGATGACGAGTATCCGGTCTTCCACCTGGAATGCATCACGCATCGCAAAAAGCCGGTTTATGCGGCCACTATAGTCGGTCCGCCTCCCATGGAAGATTTCTTCATGGGCAAAGCCATCGAACGCATCTTTCTTCCGCTTATGCGCGCGCAGCTGCCTGAGGTGCGCGATATTTGCATGCCCGCAGAAGGCGTTTTTCATAACCTCATACTGGTCTCGATCCGCAAATCCTATCCCGGCCACGCCCGCAAGGTCATGCACGCCATCTGGGGTCTGGGGCAGGCGATGTTCAGCAAATGCATTGTCATAGTCGATGAAGACGTCGACGTGCAAAACGTCTCGGAAGTGGCCTGGAAAGCGCTCAACAACATCGATCCCCAACGCGACATTGAATTCTGCCTCGGTCCTATCGATTCGCTCGATCATTCGAGCCGCTTACCCAACTACGGTTCAAAAATGGGCGTCGACGCCACCACTAAATTCAAGACAGAAGGCTTTATCCGCCGCTGGCCCAACGTCATTCAAATGTCGCCCGAAGTGAAGCGCCGCGTCGACGATCTTTGGAAACGAGCCGGTCTCCCATGAGCCACGCGGATCTGCGCATTCCGTTCCGCGCCACCAGCGCCGCCGAGCCTTACACCGGAGTGCGTCTGCCCGTCTCTATCCTGCTCGACAACGTGCGCAGCATGTACAATGTTGGCTCTTTCTTTCGCACCGCGGATGGTGCCGGCATCGAACGTCTGCTGCTCAGCGGCATTACTGCCCGGCCGCCCAAGAGCGCCATCCGCAAAACGGCGCTGGGCGCGGAGGAGCGTGTTCCCTGGGTCTCTATTGAGGATCCGGGCCGCGCGCTCCTAGACCACCGCGCGCAAGGCTACGAAATTGCCGCTATCGAAACCGATGCCCGGGCGGTCGACATTTTCGCTTGGCAACCGCGCTTCCCCGTCTGCCTCCTCTTTGGTCACGAAGTCGACGGACTCGCTCCTTCGCTTCTTGCTGCCTGCGATACGCACATCCGCATCCCCATGCTCGGCCTCAAGCACTCTCTTAACGTCGCGAGCGCCGGCGCTATCGCCATGTACGAACTTCTCCGCAAATACCGCTCCATGATGTCCTGACCCTTTCCTCATCGAGTAGGGGCAGGGAACACCTTGAACCTTCTTCGCGCATCTGAAAGAATAAATAAATTCGAGTAGAAGCCGCCCCGTGAAATCATTCCGTTTTTTTTCCGCCGCCCTTCTGGTTTCTTCCAGCGCGTTCTGCGCTGACACCGCTCCTCCCCCAATCTCAGCCCAGCTGACCTTCAGCCATGACGTGGCGCCCATTCTTTACCAACACTGCGTCAAATGCCATCACCCGAATGACATCGCGCCTATGTCGCTGCTCACCTATGCCGAAGCTCGTCCCTGGGCTGCGGCCATTCGCGAGGCGGTCGTTTCCGGTAAAATGCCGCCTTGGAAGGCCGATCCTAAATTCGGTCACTGGTCGAACGACCCGCGTCTCTCCCCTGCTGAAACAAAAACCATCACGGCCTGGGTCGGCGGAGCCAAGCTCGAAGGCGATCCCAAGCAGATGCCGCCGCGCCCCGAGTTCCCCGATGGCTGGAAAATCGGCAAGCCCGACGCTGTCATCGCCATTCCCGAACATCGCCTCGACGCCACCGGCCCGGACGAATATACCTACGTCAACGTTCCTACCAAGTTCAAGGAGGATCGCTGGATCGTGGCTGCCGAACTGCGCCCCGGTAATCGCAAGGTTGTGCACCACGCCCATGTCTTCGTGGCCGATCAAGCGGAATCCTCAGCCCCCAAAACAAAGGGCGCTTCCGATCCAGCCGCCGAATACGCGCGCTGGATTCGTATTCGTCAGGGTTCGCTCGAATGGGTGAGGCCCGATGCGCCCGTCATCGATAACGGCTGCTCGGTCGATGACAACGGCTTGTTCCCCGGCTCGAAGAGCTCCGACCTCGGCAGCCTCATCAGTTCCTATCTCCCCGGGCGCGGCCCTGATGTCTACCCGGCGGGCACCGCGCGTAAAATTCCCGCCGGCGCCACCATGAATTTCCAGATTCATTACTCGCGCACCACTGGTAAAGCGGAAACCGATCGCACCAGCGTCGGTCTGATCTTTGCCAAAGAACCGCCGCGCCAGATCTCCCGCCGAATCGACCTCTCGAATCAGATGTTCTTAATACCGGCCGGCGATGCCGATCACGCCGTCAGCGAATGCCATACCTTCACCAAGAATGTCTTGGTGACCAGCCTGACGCCCCACATGCACCTGCGCGGGAAGTCCATGCAAATCGTCGCCGACACCCCCGACGGCCGGAAGCAGACCCTGCTTTTCGTGCCTAACTACGACTTCAACTGGCAATTCACTTACCGGGCCAAAGATCCTATCTATCTGCCCGCCGGCACGCGCATCGAAGTGCTCGCTAAATTCGACAACTCCGCCAACAAAACCGGCAATCCCGATCCCACCAAAACCGTTCGCTGGGGCAGCGCCAGCGAGAACGAAATGATGGACGGCTGGATCGAATACCTGGACGCCGACCCCGCGCCTCCACCCACCGCGGTGACCGCCCGCGCGCGTTAGGTGTCAGTTAATCGGCCGCCACTCGCGACCGTCTTTTTTCAGCAATTCGTCCGCTTCCGCCGGCCCTTGGCTGCCCGCCGCATAATTCGGAAAGTTCTTCGGCTGGTCCGAACCCCAGAAATCGAGAATCGGTTGCACCACCGCCCACCCCGCTTCGATATTGTCCGCTCGCTGAAAAAGCATGGCATCTCCGATGATCACGTCATAAATCAGCGTCTCGTAACCGGTTGACGGAGCTGTCCCAAAATAATCTTCATACTTGAAATCCATCCGCACATCGCCAAGTTTCATTTGCGGCCCGGGGATCTTCGCGCCGAATTCGAAGGCGATCCCTTCGTCCGGTTGAATGCGCAGCAGCAGCCAGTTCGGGACGGGCCTATCAACGCCGGCATCGCGCACCAGCGCCGCCGGAACTTCCTTGAACTTAATGGCGATCTGAGACTTCCGGCGTGCCATCCGCTTGCCGGTTCGAACATAAAACGGAACGCCCGACCAGCGCCAGTTCTCGATATTCAATCTCATTGCGGCATAGGTCTCGGTAGTCGAGTCCTTTGCTACATCCGGTTCCGAGCGATATGCCGTGACATTCTGCCCGTCGATCTGACCCTCACCATACTGCCCGCGCACCGCATGGCACGGAACGTTTTCCGTGTCGCAGATCCGAATCGCCTGCACCACTTTGGCTTTCTCCGAGCGAATCGCGTCCGCGTTGAAGGAATTTGGAGCTTCCATGGCGGTCATCGAAACCAGCTGAAATACGTGATTCGGAACCATGTCGCGCAGTGTCCCCGTCTTTTCATAGAAGCTCCCCCGCTTCTCGACACCCACCGTCTCTGAGACCGTAATCTGCACGTGATCGATCCGGTCCCGGTTCCACAATGGCTCGAAGATGCCGTTTGCGAAGCGGAACAGCATGATATTTTGCACCGTCTCCTTGCCAAGAAAGTGATCGATCCGGTACACTTGGCTCTCATCGAATTCCTTGAGAATCTGCCTGTTCAACTCCTGCGCCGAAGCTAAATCGTGCCCAAACGGTTTCTCAATTACAATGCGCCGCCAATCGCCGTTCTGCTGCTTGGCCAGTCCGCTACGTCCGAGTTGTTCCACCACTGTTCCGAAAAAGCGGTCGGCAATCGCCAGGTAAAAGAGGTAATTGCCTTGCGTGCCGCTGCTTTGGTCCAGTTGGCTCAACTGTTCCTTCAGCGTGTGGTAGCTGTCCGCATTGGTCAGGTCGCCCTGTACGTAGCTCATCTTGCTGGTCAGCCACTTCCAAACATCGTCCTTCACTGCTCCCTTGCCGTCGGATCCCTTTACGAATTGCTGTGTCATTTCGAGCAATTCTGCATGCCAGGCGTCGTCGTTCTTCTGCGCCAGATCGAAACCGACGAGCGCGAATTCCCGCGGCAACAGCTTCGAGCAGGCCAGATTATAAAGCGCGGGTATTACCAGCCTCTTTGTCAAATCGCCCGCTGCTCCGAAGATCACCATGCAGCATGGTCCCGCCGGCTTCCCGCCGCTTGCTCTGTCGTGTGGCATTCTTTTATTCTCCTGCGTCCCCTTCTTGAACCCTGAATATATGAGCTTAGGGCAACAGCTGGCGTTTTTATTTATCCTGGCGATCCCGATCGCGTCCGTTGCTTGGACGGTCACTCACGAAGAGGTCTTTCGCGAGCCGCGCGACTGGTGCAAGAACAAAAGCGAGCTCTGCAATAAGACCATGCAGCGCAAATTCTTTTATCTCTTCACCTGCGAATATTGTTTTAGCCACTATGTGACCTTTGCGTTCCTCTTTATCACGCGTTTTAAGCTGCTCTATACCGATTGGCGCGGCTATCTGATCAGCGCTTTCGCCTTGGTATGGGTTGCCAATATTTATATGAATATCTACGCCCGGATACGGCTCGACATCAAACGCGAGCGGGTAGAAATAGCCGCCCAGGAGAAGACCGTCAATGGCAGCTCTTAGCGGTATTGGACGCCGATCGCAATATCGCATGATAAAATCTGGTGATTAGACGATCACCGGTAGGCACCGTTTTTTCTTCTCTCCTTCGCCGCGAACCATTGCACGGCAAGCCGTTGTAGCTCAGTTGGTAGAGCGCGTCCTTGGTAAGGACGAGGTCACCAGTTCAATCCTGGTCAACGGCTCCAGTCCTCTCGGGAGAGCGTGGCGACTCCGAAACTCGTGGTATTCTCTTAGCTGGACGAGACATAGCATTTGTGTGTCTCGACTTTCTAGCCTCCTTTTCCGAATTAGGAAGAAGACTCCAGCTAAGTTAGAGAGGTTTAGATGAGCCCGCGACCTTCAGCGAGGCGAAGACTCTAAGGAAAGACCATGGCGAAAGAGAAATTTGACCGGAGCAAGCCGCACGTAAACATCGGGACGATCGGGCACATCGATCACGGGAAGACGACGTTGACGGCGGCGATCACGAAGACGTTGGCGAAGCACAATCCGAAGAACAAGTTTCGGAGCTTCGATTCGATCGACAACGCGCCGGAGGAAAAAGCGCGCGGGATCACGATTGCGGTGGCGCACGTGGAGTATGAGACGGCGAACCGGCATTATGCGCACGTGGATTGTCCGGGGCACGCGGATTACATCAAGAACATGATCACCGGAGCGGCGCAGATGGATGGCGCGATTCTGGTGGTGGCGGCTACGGACGGGCCGATGCCGCAGACGCGGGAGCACATTCTGCTGGCGCGCCAGGTGGGAGTGCCGTACATCGTGGTGGCTTTGAACAAGGTCGACATGGTGGACGATCCGGAGCTGCTCGAACTGGTGGAGCTGGAAGTACGGGAGCTGCTGTCGAAGTATCAGTTTCCGGGCGACGATCTGCCGGTGGTGCCGGTGAGCGCGCTGGGGGCGTTGAACGGGGAAGCGAAGTGGGAAGCGTCCGTCGACCAGCTGATGGCGAAGGTGGACGAGTACATCCCGGTGCCGGAGCGGGCGATCGACAAGCCGTTTCTGATGCCGATCGAAGATATCTTCTCGATTCAGGGCCGGGGCACGGTGGTGACGGGGCGGATCGAGAAGGGGCAGTGCAAGGTGGGCGAGGAAATGGAGATCGTCGGTTTCCAGGACACGCGCAAGACGGTGGTGACGGGCGTCGAGATGTTCAAGAAGTTGTTGGATGAGGGGCGCGCCGGGGACAACGTGGGACTGCTGCTGCGCGGCATTGAAAAGAACGATGTGGAGCGCGGGCAGGTAATCGCGAAACCGGGGACGATCAAGCCGTACAAGAAGTTCAAGGGCGAAGTGTACGTGTTGTCGAAGGAAGAAGGCGGGCGGCACACGCCGTTTTTCAATGGCTACCGGCCGCAGTTTTACTTCCGGACGACGGACGTGACGGGCGTGGCGAAGCTGCCGGAAGGCATGGAGATGGTGATGCCGGGCGACAACGTGTCGGTGGAAGTGGAGCTGATCACGCCGGTGGCCATGGATAAAGGCTTGCGCTTTGCGATTCGCGAGGGCGGACGCACTGTCGGCGCCGGTACCGTGACGGAGATTTTGAGCTAAAGAAGGATTTGGAATGCCGCGAGAGATTATTCAGTTTCAATGCAGTGAGTGCAAGAACCGGAACTACAGTAAGACGAAAAATAAGCGCACGACCACGGAGCGCCTGGAAATGAAAAAGTTCTGCCCGTTCTGCCGAAAGCATCAGTCGCACCGGGAGACCAAGTAGTTTTCGGAGGCAGTTTGGGTGATGGTTGTGTCTGTTTGGCAAACTTCTGGTAGGCTGTGAAGGGCGTTGTCTTTTAGGGGCATAGGCTAACGGTAAACCAGCGGTCTCCAAAACCGCCTTTGGGGGTTCGAATCCCTCTGCCCCTGCCAAGTTTTTTTGTTGTTCATACCCTCCTCGATAAGCTTGCGGGCAGCGGGACTCTAGATTGTGATGCTATGGAATTGAGTGGCGCGGCCGGATGGCCGCAACGAACCAAGTCGTATATCGACGACATAAGAACCGAGATGAAGCGCGTTTCCTGGCCGACCTGGAAACAAGTGCGCGCGACTACCGGCGTCGTAATCGCCGCGGTATTCCTCTTTGCGGCGTATTTTTTTGTTGTCGACGCGATCGTGAATGCGGCTATCACAAGAGTCATAAATTACTTCACGAAGGCCTAGTGAACGAGACGAATAAAGCAATGGGCCCGGCTACAGCAATGGCAGATGAGAAACTGAATAAAGAAGAACCTTTACAAGAGGTTAGCGACGAAGCTTCAACCGAAACTTCGCACGTTCCTGGCGGCGACGAGGGGGACGCGCTCGAAAACGACCCCGGTGTCGTTGACGAAGAAGTGCATGAAGAAGAAGTGCATGAAGAAGCCCAGGGTGAAGGAACCCCGGGTGAAGAAGTTCACAACGCGGACGAGGGCACTCCCCCCAGCGATGATGGCGTTCATGGGTTTGCTCACGAAGAAGATGGGGAACCGGTAGCAGCGCAGCCTGATGAGCCAGTTGGCCCGCTTAAGAGTTGGTACATCATCCACGCTTATTCTGGTTTCGAGAACAAAGTCGCTGAATCGCTCCGGACACGCTCGCAGGCCTTCGGTTTTGCGGACCGTCTCGGGCAGATCTTGATTCCAACCGAGGAAGTCATCGAGCTTCGGAACGGCAAAAAGGTGACCAGCAAGCGTATGCTTTACCCAGGCTACGTGCTGGTGGAGATGGAGATGGACGACGAACTCTGGCACGCGGTCAAATCGACACCGCGCGTCACCGGCTTTGTAGGCGGCGGAACCAAACCGGTACCGCTGACTGCCGACGAGGTCAATTCCGTTCTTTATCGCCAGGCATCGAGCGCCGAGCGACCGCGGCCGAAGATGACTTTCGAGAAAAACGAGACGGTCAAGATTGTGGATGGGCCGTTCACTAATTTTTCGGGCAAGGTGGACGAGATCAATTCGGATCGGAATACGCTGCGCGTGATGGTCACGATTTTTGGGCGCTCCACGCCGGTAGAGTTGGATTTCTTGCAAGTGGAAAAGATTTGAGAAAGAAAAGATTCGAGTAGGTAAAGAGAGATGGCAAAAAAAGTTACTGCACAGGTAAAGTTACAAATTCCGGCAGGGAAGGCAACGCCGGCGCCTCCGGTCGGAACGGCTTTGGGTCCGCAGGGCGTCAACATCATGGAGTTTTGCAAGGCCTTCAACGCCAAGACCTCGGCAAAGGACCAGGAAGGGCTGATCATTCCCGTTGTCATCACCATCTTCTCCGATCGCTCGTTTACGTTTATAACGAAAACACCGCCGGTTGCGATTCTGGTGAAGCGCGCTGTGAACCTGGCCAAGGGTTCCGCGGAGCCGAACAAAAATAAGGTCGGAAAGATCACCGAACAGCAAATAGAAGAAATCGCCAAAATCAAAATGCCGGATCTGAATTGCTTCACCGTCGCTGCGGCGGTCGAGCAAGTAAAAGGCGCTTGCCGCAGTATGGGCGTGGAAGTCGTTTAGCGATTCTTTCCAATTCGATTGTCGAAGAGGCCGCGTCGTTGCGGCCTCTTTGCTTCTAAGGAACAACGGACTCGCAACGCACGCCCAAGTCTGCTGAAGTTCCTCTTTCCCCTGGTGGATGCGGGCTCGCGGCCTGTGCTTTCTCTTTGCGCGACTCCACATGAAGTATCTTGGCTGAGATGCGTTTTCGTGGCGGCTTGCTTATTTTTTTAGCGGCAATCGGGTGTTTGACGCGGCTCCAGTCTCAATCCGGCGGCGATGCGCGGCTTGCGCCGACGCCACCCATGGGTTGGAACAGTTGGGACTCGTTCGGTCTTACGGTGACCGAAGCCGAATTCAGAGACAATGCCAACTGGTTCTCGCAATATCTGAAGCCGCTGGGCTGGCGATACCTGGTGGTGGATGAAGGCTGGTATTTGAAGAACCCTGAGGCCAAGGTGGGGACCTTCCAGTTTGCGATGGATGCCGACGGCCGCTACATACCTGCGATGAACCGCTTTCCCTCGGCTGGTGCGAAGGTTGGATTTAAGCCGCTGGCGAATTATGTGCATGGCATGGGCCTTAAATTCGGCATACACATCATTCGAGGCATCCCGAAGGAAGCGGTCGATAACGATGTGCGGATCGCGGACTCTTCTTTCCACGCGCTGGATGCAGCCGACAAGTCGGATACTTGCCCCTGGAATGCGGATAATTATGGCGTTCGATACAACCCGGCCGGCCAGGCTTATTACGATTCGGTGGCGAAGCTGTATGCGTCTTGGGGCGTGGATTTCGTAAAAGTTGATTGCATCGCGGCGCACCCCTACAAGGGCGACGAGATTCGGATGATCAGCGAAGCTTTGCAAAAAAGCGGCAGGCCAATGGTATTAAGCCTTTCGCCCGGGCCAGCACCGTTAGACAAAGCCGCGGAGTTCCGGCAAACGGCGCAAATGTGGCGCATTTCGGATGATGTATGGGACCACTGGGCACACGATCCGAAGATGGCATTTTCGCAGAGCATCGAACAGCAATTCCAGGTAGCAGCTTCCTGGGCGCGTTACGTGGGCGACGGACATTGGCCGGATGCCGACATGTTGCCGATCGGCTACCTCGGTCCGCGGCCGGGTTCGGGATCGGCGCGCCAGACCAGATTGAGCCACGATGAACAGCGCACGCTGATGACGCTATGGTGCATCTTCCGCTCGCCGCTCTTCATGGGCGGCAATCTCATCAAAGTCGATGACTGGACAAAATCGCTTTTGACAAATCCGGAGGTGCTCGCGGTCGATCAGCACTCGAACAGCGGGCATGAAGTTTCGAATGAGAATGGCAGGGTTGTCTGGACCGCGCGGGATGAAGCCGGCCGAGGCGCTTATGTCGCGCTGTTTAATCTGTCCGATAGAAAGCAAGCCGTCGAATATCCGCTACAGAGTTTGGGGATGAGCCAAGTCTCGTTTCATATTCGGGATCTGTGGGCGCAACGCGATTTGGGGCAAACAGACAAACTGAAAGCGGAACTCGCGCCGCACGCGACGGCCCTCTACCGCCTGCAATGACAGCGGACTAGACTGAGACCATGAACCGTCGAGAGTTTCTACAAACCGCAAGCGCAGGCGTGGCGCTGAATACGGCTGCGGCCGGCTACATACCCCAGGGCAAGCCTCGGCGGGTCGGTCTGATCGGCTGTGGCTGGTATGGCAAGAGCGATTTATTTCGGCTGATTCAGGTGGCGCCCGTGGAAGTCGTCTCGCTCTGTGATGTCGATAAGAACATGTTGGCGGACGCCGCGGCAATGACGGCTTCGCGGCAGATGTCGAAGAAGACGCCGCGCACCTATGGGGACTACCGGCAGATGCTGGCCGCGGGGGATCTCGATCTCGTGTTGGTCGATCCGCCGGACCACTGGCATGCATTGATCATGATCGAGGCGGCCAAAGCCGGTCTGGACGTCTGGGTGCAGAAACCGATCAGCAGAGACGTGTTGGAAGGCAGGGCGATGGTGGAGGCCGCGCACAAATACAAGCGAGTGGTGCAGGTCGGCTTACAACGACGCAGCACGCCGCACATTATCGAAGCGAAAGAGCGATTTATCCAGCAAGGCAAGCTCGGCAAGATTGCGCTGGTCGAGATCTATTGCTACTACCATATGCGCGCTACGGAGAACCCGCCGGACACGGCGCCCCCGCCCTATCTCGATTACGAAATGTGGACAGGCCCCGCGCCGATGCGCCCCTACAATACGTTGGTCCACCCGCGGCGCTGGCGATCGTTTATGCGGTACTGCAACGGCATCGTAGGAGATATGGCCGTCCATATGTTCGACATGACGCGCTGGATGCTCGATCTCGGATGGCCCACTCGCATCTCCTCGACTGGCGGAATCTTCGTGGATAAGGCCAGCAAGGCCGATATCTCCGACACCCAAACCGCTGCTTGGGACTTTAACGATTTGCGAGTCGTGTGGCAGCATCGCTCCTGGGGAAAAGCGGCCGATCCGAAATATCCCTGGGGAGCAACCTTCTACGGGGACAAAGGAACGCTGAAGGTGAGCGTCTATAGCTACGACTTTATTCCTGTGGGTGGCGGACAACCAGTGCATCGTGATGTTACTTATGAACTGGAGCAGTATCCGGAAGATAAGACGGAAAAAGACCTCGAGAAGCATGTTGCTCCGGCCATTCGTTATCACATGAAGAACTTCCTTCAGGCGATCGACACGCGTTCCCGTCCGGTCTCGACCATCGAAGAAGGGTACATCTCAACTGCGTCCTGCATCCTGGCCAACAACGCGATGCAGCTCGGGCGTACGCTGCAATGGGATGCGGCGCGGCAGCAGGTGGTGAATGATGAGGAAGCAAATCGATTGTTGGCTCGGCAGTATCGCGCCCCATGGGTTCATCCGGCTGTAACTAGCGCGTAATCTCTGGCCGTGGCGATCGATTTGGCAGTAGTTGGTTCGGGCTATTGAGTTATCGGCCCAGTTTAGATATACTTCCCGTAGAGAAGATTTGGCAAAAGTTTGCAAATCTTCTTCCTTCCTCTCTGTTGAGTGAAACGTCGGCCGGAAGTTTAGCCGCCCGATTCATTCATTTGTAAGCGGCCTTGCAGACCGTTTTGTCTTTCTAAGAAACGAAACTTCGTCATAGTAAGACTTCATTCCCAAAGGTTCTTGAGAGAGGTACTCTTCTCAGGCCAAAACCCGGTGCTCTGTTCGCGCCTTCAACTTTCGATTTACTTCTGAAGGAGAAGAACAAGACTTATGAAAATGTTTAAAACGTTAGGATTGCTAGGTGTGCTCGCTTTGGCTGGTTATGCTGGAGCGGCGGATGGCGCCCGTTACTTACGAGTTAACGTGCCTTTTGCCTTTGTGGTTGCGGGGCAGACTCTCTCCCCCGGTAATTACAACGTAACGGAAACTGAGACGGGTGTCATAACTATCCAGGGCGGAGGTAAAGCCGCGGCCGTTATTAGTACACCAGGCGAAATCTCGAAGCCTGGCGAAGCGTCCGCTCTCCGTTTCACAAACAATAACAATCGCACTTATCTAGTGGGAGTTTCCATGGAGGGCGAGGGAACCCGCGCGATTCCGGAGCACTTTTCTGCAGGTCGGAATATTGCTCTCGCTGTGCGATAAGCCTCGCTAAGTCACGGGACCTGGCCTCGTCAGCCAGTTCCTTCATTTACTTTTCACCTGTTATACATCCTACCCGCGCCCCGCATTTCCACGAAGCCTCTTCCTGATGTAAGTACGGACGTCTTATCACTTACTAGGTGCCAACGTGAAAAATAAAGTAGTGCGTCTGGCAGATCCCGCTGCTCAAGGGCTTTGCTCGGGTCTGCTAGTCTAGAAAAGCTGTTGGTACACGAAGGCTTCTGCGGAGAATGCCGAGTGTTGAAAAGGGAACCTGGTGCGAATCCGGGACTGCCCCGCAGCGGTAAACAGGAACGAACGCCCGAATAAGCACTGTCGACTGGAACGCCTGATCCTCAAAAGTTTTAGGCGAACCGGGATGGGAAGCTGGGTCAGTAGAAACGAGATGTACTGCCTGTAAGTCCGAAGACCTGCCACGGCCCGCCCCTCAAGGGAGCGGAATTTTTCTCAGCCTCGAGGGAGGGCCGACGGTGTTTACGAATATTCTTCAGCGGGCGGCTTTTTGCGCCGCCTTGTTCATTTTTCTGACCAGTTTACCGGTTGCCGCGGCGGATACCGGCGCTCTCGCCGGTTCCGTGGTCGATTCTTCCGGATCGCGGGTTGCGGAAGCCACGGTAAGCCTGCATCAGCTAGCGGGTTCGGCTCGTCTGACAACGAATTCCGACGGGAAGGGTAACTACGCATTTCGAAAGGTGGAGGCAGGAGACTATCTGCTGGATGCCTCGGCACCCGGCTTGAGCGCATCGAAGTCGACGCGTGTCTCAATCAAAGCGGGCGAGCAAGCGACGATACCTCTCGAATTGACAGTCTCGGCCGTCAGTACGCAAGTCAGCGTAACAGCGGCGAGCGAGCCGCAAGCGGTCGACCAGGTATCGAAAGCGCTCGACGTCGTCAATGTGGCTCAAACCGAACAGCGAGGTATTGTCTCTGTTTCGGACGCTGTTCGTTTCCTGCCAAGCTTGCGGGTTGCGCAGAGCGGTGGACCGGGCTCGTTCACAACTATCCAATCGCGCGGCCTGCCGTACTGGGACACCGCCATCCTGATAGACGGATTTCGCTTGCGCGACCCGACTTCGATCGAAGGAGACGCGAGCGCCCAAATCGGTGATCTTCTGCTGATCGATTCGTCGCGAATCGAAGTACTGCGCGGCTCGGGATCGTCGCTTTACGGAACCAATGCGGTTGCCGGAACGGTCAATATCATCACCGACCCGGGAGGTCGCGCCGCCAACGGAGATCCGGTACACGGCGACTTAGATCTGCAAGGTGGCGGACTAGGTTTGTTTCGCGGTGTCGCTCAATTTTCCGGCGGATCTCTCCATGACCGGCTTACTTACTCCGGCGGTGTGTCGAACCTGACCGTAACCAGAGGAGTGGATAACGTAGGCGCCGTAAGGAACTGGAGCGGCCAGGGCACAGCCACCTACGCACTGACGCCGAACATCCGGATCGGAGCGACTGTCTTCGCGAAAACTGGCTACGTTCAGGAAAACGCTAGTCCCGAGCCGACGAGCACCGCGCCCGCCATGGGTGTCATTCCAGCCATTCCCATCACCGCCGCGCAGATCAAGCTGGCCGATGCCGGGCAGGCGTACGATCCCGGAAGCGCCACCTTTGTTCCGTCGTTAGGCGATCCCGACGCTCGCGTCAACTCCCACTTTGCCGATTCCATTTTGCGTTTCGAACACGAGGTGAATTCGCGGCTGAGCTATCGCATCGCTTATGCCTTTGTCGATTCCGTGCGGGATAACTGGGACGGACCAGGCGGTCCCGGACTGTACCAACCCACTTTTGTTAGTTCGTCGCGCTATATCGGTCGGATCGGCACGCTGCAGGCGCGAGTCAATTACTTGTTGGGATCGCACCAGGTGTTGACGGCCGGCTACGAATTCGAGCAGGAGCACTATCTAGAGACCGATACCGATCAGAATCCCGATCCCGCGCAACGCGCCTATTTTCGAACCAATGCGCGCCAGCGAAGCAACGCCATTTTCGCCCAGGATCAAATCCACTTTCTGGATGGCCGTCTGCAAATCCTTCTCTCCGGTCGCTTCACGCAAGCAAGTCTGGATCAACCGGCGTTTGTGAATGCTCCTTCGGCCTACCAGGGAGTGCAACTACCGTCCCCCCCGGCTGCTTATACGGGCGATGCCTCTCTCGCCTATCTGCTGCGCGCTACCTCCACCAAGCTGCGAGCCCATGTAGGGAACAGCTTTCGCTTACCTTCGCTGTATGAAAGGTTCGGCGAAAGCGTGTTTGATGGTTTTGCTTCGGTTTACGGGGATCCACGCCTAAGCCCCGAAAGAACGATTTCAGGCGATGCTGGCTTCGATCAATATCTCTTTCAACAGCATCTTAAAATTAGCGGGACTTACTTCTATTCGCGCCTCCAGCAAGTTATCGGGTTTCTCGCCTTTCCTCCTGATTACATCGATCCTTACGGCCGAAGCGCGGGCTATTACAACACCGGTGGCGGCATCGCGCGCGGCGCCGAACTAAGCGGCGAGTTCAGACCCACGGCGAAGACCACTGTCACTGCGTCGTACACCTATACCAATGCGCGTGACAGAACTTCGCAATACTACACTGGCACTCCCATCTCGCCTCTACAAAGCGTGCGCATCGAGCCCAACGCCATAAAGATTGTGGCGCTCCAGCAGATCGGCCAACACATCGATCTCAGCATGGATTTCGAAGGCGCCAGCGATTATCTTTTCCCGCTAAATGGCTACGCCTATCAGTTCGCTGGTCCCCGTCAGCTAGGTATCGCGGGCGGCTACACGACGAAATTCAGCGAGCGCACATCGGCTCGCTTTTACTTCCGGGTTTCGAATGCTCTCAATCAGGACTACTATGAAAACGGTTTTCGAACCCCGCCGCGATGGGCCGTGGCCGGTATCCGGCTAGGGTTTTGAGCACTGAAAGATCGATCCGCTTCCATGAGTCCCGCAACTGTTTCTCCGATCATCTGCAATCAACCCGACGACTGGCCGAGGGCACGGCCCTGGACGGGATTCCGTTTGCATGTTCGATTCAACGACGGGCTGAAGGGACAACCAGATATGAGTGTATTGATCCATTCTCCACACGCAGGCGTGTTCGCGCAATCTTTGCCCGGTAAAGCACTTCTTCTCGGCTATACTGGGGCTTATGGCCTTTGCGCAGCGGGCCAGGCTCCTTAAGGAGCCGGTCCCGATCGACCGGCGTGCCGCCCATAATCTGCGGTTCATACGCGCTACGATGGAGCGCGCCGGGTCTTTCACGGCGGTTCCCGGATGGGGCGGTGTGGTCATCGGCTGCAGCGCGCTGGCTGCCGGCGGTTTGGCGGCATCCTTGACTGAGTATCGGGCCTTCTTCGTCTGGTTAGCCGAATCGGGCATCGCCCTCCTGCTCTCGTTTATTGCCGTCCGTCTGAAATCTAAGCGTCTGGCCTTGTCGCTCCGGTCGCAGGCGGCGCGGCGAGCTTTGCTTAGTTTTGTCCCACCGCTGGCTGCCGGTGCGGTACTTACCGCAGTGCTGTTCCGGACAGGCGACATCGGCGTGCTGCCTGGATTGTGGCTTTTGCTTTATGGCGCGGCCGTGGTCACCGGAGGCGCCTTTTCGGTGCGCATCGTGCCCGTGATGGGCCTGTGTTTTATGTTGTTGGGCGCCATTTCGCTGGCTGCGCCGGTTGAATGGGGCAATTTGTTTTTGATCTTCGGTTTTGGATTGCTGCACATTGTTTTTGGAGTAGCGATCGCAAGGAGGCACGGTGGCTAGACCGGCTATGGCGCGCGCTGCCGCTGGCACAGCGGACACGGTGGAATCGAAAGCACATCTTGATAAATCCTCCGCCCCGGGCGAACCCGGAACGCTCGAGAATTCGCTGCCTCATCTCGATCGGATTATTCACGAACGCATGCGGCTTGGTATTGTCAGCGCGCTGGCGGTGAATGAATCTCTCACCTTCAACGAACTCAAGAAACTTCTTCAAACCACCGATGGCAATCTGAGCGTACACGCCCGCCGGCTGGAAGAAGCGCGCTACGTGGAGTGCACGAAGAGCTTCGAAGGACGTATGCCTCGAACGGAATACCGTCTGACCGCCCCAGGCAGAAAGGCCTTCGAGCGATATCTGGACCACATGGAAGCTTTGATTCAGGCGATGCGTGAGGGTTCGTAGCCGCAGGCTACTCGATCCGCGTAGTCGCAGGCTACTCGATCCGCGAAGCCGCTTGCTAAAGTCGTCGGTATGGATCGTCGTCACTTGCTTGTCGGCCTCGGAACGGCTGTTCTTACGGGTGCGGAAAACAGCATGAGCGGAGAGGCGCGCGCGGGCGAAGGTTCGGCTTATCTGGAATTGAAGGTGTGGCATCTTCATAACACTTCCGAACATCAAAGCGCGCGTGTTTCCGAATACCTGCAAAACGGTTTGGCGCCCGCCCTTTCGAAAGCCGGCGCGAAATTGGCGGGCGCTTTCTCGACCGTGATCGGACCGGAAAGCCCCTCGCTCGTGACCCTAACCGAATATGCGTCGCTCGCGGCGATGCAGGAAGTGCTCGACAAAGTGAAGATGGATGCCGCACACTCGCAAGAGCTCGATAAGCTCAGCGCCGGGCCGGGTCTGCCGTTTGTGCGTGCGGAAAGCAGCTTGTTGCGGAGCTTCGATGTGATGCCGCAGCCGACTATTCTGCCCGCTGCCGGAAAGCCACCTCGCGTGTTCGAGCTACGGACTTACGAATCGCAATCTTTCGTCACGCTGGCGAGGAAAGTCGGGATGTTCAATACCGGCGAGGCGAAGATTTTTGAGCGCCTGGGATTTCGGCCGGTGTTTTTCGGGGAGACACTTGTCGGGCCGAAACAACCGAACCTCAAATATATGCTTTCCTACGACAACCTGGCCGCGCGTGACCAGCTCTGGAGCAAGTTCATTAGCGATCCCGAGTGGAAGCAGTTGAGCGGTCAGCCTGAGTTGAAAGATGCGGAAATCGTCGCCAATATCAGCAACGTGATCCTGGGCCCGCTGCCTTTTTCGCAAATCCGCTGAACCTCTCGGTTGAACCCCTCCCAATAGAACCAGGCTTGATCGAAGCCTTGTGCTATCCTACAAAAGGTTTCCAGCCAACTTGGGAGGCAAAGGCGTGTATTATCCGCCTGGGCCGTTTGGACCATTCAATTTATGAGTCAAAAGCCCGGTAAGAAGTACGAGGCTGCGGCTAAGCAGATAGAGGCGAAACCCTATCAGCTATCCGAAGCCGTTCCACTAGTACAAAAGATCAAGTTTTCAAAATTCGACGAGACCGTCGAGGTGCACATGCGCCTGGGTGTCGATCCGAAGCATGCCGACCAGATGGTGCGCGGTACTGTTGTGCTGCCCAATGGATTGGGCAAGGCGAAGCGCGTACTCGTGATTGCTTCCGGCGATAAAATCCGGGAAGCACAGGAAGCGGGCGCGGATTTTGTGGGCGGCGAGGATATGGTGACCCGCATCCAGGGTGAAAACTGGACCGATTACGATGCTGTGATTGCGACGCCCGATATGATGCGCTCGGTGGGTCGCCTTGGCAAAGTGCTGGGCCCGCGCGGTCTGATGCCGAATCCGAAAACCGGTACTGTGACCACCGATGTGCGCACCGCGATCGGTGAGATCAAGGCCGGCAAGGTGGAGTTTCGCGTCGATAAGACCGGCGTTATTCACGCGCCGGTCGGCAAGGTCAGTTTCGATAGCGAAAAGTTGCTTGAGAACACGAATAGTTTAATCCAGGCAGTCATACGGGCCAAGCCCTCGGCCGCTAAGGGTAAGTACGTAAAAAGCGCCACGCTTTGCTCGACCATGAGCCCGGGCGTTCCTTTAGACGTAACGGCATTCAACGCTAAGATAGCCTAGGCGGAAAGGGCGAGATGAAGAACAAAGACGAAAAGAAAAAAGATCTCGAAGCACTGAAAAAAACCATCGCCGAGAATCAGAATATGTTTGTCGCAAGCTATGAAAAGATGACTGTTAGTCAGGATTTTCAGCTGCGCAAGACGGTTCGTGAGGCTGGCGGCGATTACCGCGTTATCAAGAATAATTTGGCGGCGAAGGCGAGCGAGGGAACCCCTGCCAACGACCTTTTGGGTGACTTGAAAGGCATGACGTCGTTGGCCTACACGACCAAGGACCCGGTTGCGCTGGCAAAGGCTCTCACCAAATACTCCAAAGACAACGCAGCGTTTACTTTCAAGGCCGGTATGGTGGAAGGCCGGGTGGTCGACCTCAGGGCAATCGGCGAACTGGCCACTATGCCCCCGAAGGAAGAGCTTTACGCCAAGCTGCTGTTTTTGATCAATGCCACAGCCACCCGTCTGGTCACTTCCATCAATGGTGTGGGACGGAATCTGGCTGTCGTGCTCGATCAAGCGACGAAGGAAAACAAATTTCAGCAATGATTTTGCTGGCCCGCGTCTGGCTTCGGTCTGGCGGGCGGCTAGGGATGAGGCAGCGGGTATCCGCTGATGGACTCGAATTTACGATATCGATAAGGGAACAGGAAAAGGAAAATGGCGGATATTAGCGCAATTGCAGAGCAGATTCAGGGCTTGACCCTGTTAGAGGCTTCCCAACTGGTGAAGGTTCTTGAGGAGAAACTGGGCGTTTCGGCGGCTGCGGCTTCGGTGGCTGCTGCGGCCCCGGCTGCCGGCGGCGCGGCGGCTGCTGCCCCGGCCGAAGAAAAGACCGAGTTTACGGTTGTGTTGACTGCGGCCGGCGCCAACAAGATCAACGTCATTAAAGCCGTGCGTGAAGTGACCAGCCTGGGCCTGAAAGAAGCCAAGGATCTGGTCGATGGCGCGCCCAAACCCATTAAAGAAGGCGTCAACAAAGATGAAGCCGAGTCGATCAAGAAGAAGTTTGTCGATGCTGGCGCGACAGTGGAAGTAAAGTAAGGCATCCCATACAATCGGGTGGGGAGCCGAGTGCTCATGCACTTGGACGCCCGCCCGTTTGGATGTTTGGTTTTCGGCTATTGCCTAGAGAGATGCACGGCTGGCCGGAATGTGTTACTATTAATCTGACGTAGAGCCGGGGCGGCCCAGCATAACATTGACTAGTTCAGATCTCTAAGTTTTCCCGCGATCTCAGGTAGATCGGCGGGGCTTTGGCGTGCCCGGGTTTCTTTTTTGGCTATTAGGTCTTTACCTTCGTTGATTACAGACTCAAAAACGTTCCCAAAATCTCTTCGGAGATCTCCAAGAACAGTGTTCTTTTCGCCTTCGTTTTTTCTCGCAGATTTTTCATTTCGGGCACAGTGCCTTGTTGTGGCTGCCTTCCGAAATGCATTAGTCGATTGCTTGGTTAGCTTTTGTGGCTAGCCGTTGAATGGTCGCAGCTTCCTGGAGGCTCGTCCATACCGTCCGAGTGTTGCTGATGTCGTCACTCAAGTCATTGTTTCCTAAAGGACAAGCGTAGATGCCCAACGTTGCAAATGGTTCTCTCCGCGAGAGAGTTGATTTTTCGAAGATCAAAACTTCGATACCCATCCCGAATTTAATCGAAGTGCAGAAGCGCTCCTATGAGCGATTCCTGCAAATGGATCTGCTACCCAAGGAGCGGGACGATGCAGGTCTGCAAAGCGTATTCAGCTCCGTTTTCCCCATCTCCGATTTTCGCGGCTTGAGCCAACTCGAGTTCGTCGATTATTCGATCGGCAATTGGGAGTGCAAGTGCGGCAATCTGAAGGGGCTGCATCATCTTCGTACCATTTGCCGCAATCCGAACTGCGGCGCGGAGATTCGCACCGACCCGTTCCATGCCGGCGACGTCCTGTGTCACAAATGCGGGACGTTCAACAAGAACATCGTTACTTTCTGCAACCGCTGCGGAGATCCGGTGGCGCTGCAATTAAAATACGATGTGCCCGAGTGCGAAGAGCGCGGCATGACGTATGCTGCGCCGCTCAAAGTCACGATCCGCCTGACCGTCTACGATAAAGACGCCGAGACCGGCAACAAGACCGTTCGCGACATTAAAGAGCAGGAAGTATTCTTCGGGGAAATTCCGTTGATGACGGAAAACGGAACGTTCATCATCAATGGCACCGAACGCGTTATCGTGTCGCAGTTGCACCGTTCGCCGGGTGTCTTCTTCGAGCGCGTTCAGACGCAGGGATATTTCCTCGGCAAGATCATTCCCTATCGCGGAAGCTGGGTCGAGTTCGAGTATGACAACAAGAACCTGCTCTATGTTCGGATCGACCGCAAGCGTAAGTTTTATGGCACGGTGTTTCTGCGCGCGCTCGGCCTGAAGACCGACTCCGATATCATCCGCGCGTTTTACAAGCTCTCGACCATCTCGCTTAAGGACAGCAAGTTGTTCTGGGGCGTCAACGAGAGTTTGGTCGGCATGAAGCTTTCCCATGCCATTACAGCGAAGGGCGAACAGGTGGTCGCGCAAGGGCGCAAAATCACCAACTCGGTATTCCGCGAGATTCAGAAAGCGAAGATCGAGCAGGTTGAAGTTGCCTCGAACGATTTGGAAGGCGCTTACGTAGCGAGCGATGTAATCGACATGTCGACGGGCGAGGTGTTGATCGAGGCGAATCACGAATTGACCTCAACGGCGATCGGCAAACTGGCGGATGCCGGCATCGAGAATTTCGAGATCTTTTTCCCGGACCGCGATGAAGCCGGTAACGTGATTTCAGCTACTCTGCGCAAGGACGCCGTCAAGAGCCAGAACGACGCCCTGCTTGAGATCTACCGCAAGCTTCGCCCCGGCGATCCGCCAACGCTCGATACCGCCACGCAGCTTTTCCAGGGAATGTTCTTCGATCCGCGCAAGTACGATTTCTCGCGCGTCGGCCGGATGAAGTTCAACATCAAGCTGCACGACCGGGCCGATGCAACGCCGCTCGATAAGCGCACGCTCGATCAAAAAGACTTCATAGATACCATCCTTTATCTGCTCAAGCTGCGCCGCGGTATTGGCGTGGTGGACGATATCGACCATCTCGGCAATCGCCGCGTGCGCGCGGTGGGCGAACTGCTCGAGAATCAGTTCCGCATCGGCCTGGTTCGCATGGAGCGGGCGATCAAAGAGAAGATGTCGGTTTATCAGGAAATGTCGACCGCGATGCCGCATGACCTGGTGAATGCGAAGCCTGTGATGGCGGCCATCCGCGAATTTTTCGGGTCGAGCCAGCTTTCGCAATTCATGGATCAAACCAACCCGCTTTCCGAGATCACGCACAAGCGGCGTCTCTCGGCGCTTGGACCGGGCGGCCTGTCGCGCGAACGCGCTGGCTTCGAAGTGCGCGACGTGCATCCCACTCACTATGGTCGAATCTGTCCGATTGAAACGCCGGAAGGTCCGAATATAGGCCTGATTTCTTCGCTTTCCTGTTTCGCCCGCATTAACGAATACGGCTTCATTGAGAGCCCGTATCGCCGTGTGCGCGACGGCTCGCTAGTCGACGAGGTAAAGATCCTCAATCCCGGCGGCGCGGACTACAAGGTCGGACAGGTCATTTCCCGGGATGAACTCGATGCCACCAACAATGCGTTGCAGGGCAAAAAACAGGTTGTCGAATTCGAAGCTTATTCGGATTACCTGTCGGCCTGGGAAGAAGACAAGTACATCATTGCCCAGGCAAACGTCGCGATCGACGAGAAAAGCCGAATCGTAGACGATCTGGTCAATGCGCGGCAAGCGGGTAACTTCGTCCTGAAGCACCGCGATGAGATCGAGTACATGGACGTCAGTCCGAAACAGCTCGTCTCCGTGGCCGCCAGCTTGATCCCGTTCCTCGAAAACGACGATGCCAATCGCGCATTGATGGGTTCGAACATGCAACGCCAGGCAGTGCCGCTGCTGCGCGCGGAAGCTCCGTATGTGGGCACCGGTATGGAGCGCGTTACGGCGCGCGATTCCGGCGCGGTCGTCATCTGCAAACGCGCCGGCGTGGTCGATTCGGTCGATAGCGAACGTATTATCGTGCGTGTCGAAGGTGGCGCGCATGAGGGGCAGATGTCGCGCGAGGTTGGCGCCGACATTTATCAGCTGACCAAATTCAAGCGCTCCAACCAGAACACTTGCATCAGCCAGAAACCGATTGTCCATCAAGGCCAGAAGGTCAAGAAGGGCGACGTGCTGGCCGATGGTCCATGTACCGAAGCTGGCGAACTGGCCTTGGGCCGTAATGTGCTCGTGGCCTTCATGCCCTGGCGCGGCTACAACTTCGAAGACGCTATCGTTGTGAGCGAAAAGCTCGTCAAGGACGATTACTATACCTCGATCCATATCGAAGAGTTCGAGATCGAGGCGCGCGATACCAAGCTCGGGCCCGAGGAGATCACGCGCGATATTCCGAATATCGCCGAGTCTTTCCTGCGGAATCTCGACGAGAGCGGCATCATCCGAATTGGTGCAACGGTTAGACCGGGCGACATTCTGGTAGGCAAAGTGACGCCCAAAGGCGAGACGCAGCTCACGCCGGAAGAGAAACTGCTGCGTGCGATATTCGGTGAAAAGGCTGGCGATGTAAAGGATGCGTCGCTTTATTGTCCGCCGGGAATCGAAGGAACCATCGTCGATTGCAAGGTCTTCTCCCGCAAGGGCGCAGAGCTCGATGAGCGTTCCAAGCTTATCCTGCAGCAGCAGGAAGAACGCTTACACCGTAACCTCGAAGATGAGAAACGCATTCTCAGCGACGAGCGCGCGAAACGTCTGGAAGAGTTGCTAAGAGGCAAAGAGCTGGTTGCCGATCTTCACGACGAAAAGACCAACAAAAAACTGCTTTCGAAGGATCTGCCACTCGGCCGCGACGTGCTCGAGAAGCTGCGGGCTCGCGATCTGAAGCGTATGAGGCTCAACACCAAGGATGTGCGCCTCAACGAACAGATCGACGAGATCGAAGAAATGACCTCGCGCCAGATCGCGGTGCTCGAAAAGATCACCGAGGAGAAAATCGCGAAACTCCGCAAGGGCGATGAGCTGCCTCCGGGCGTCATCAAGCTCGTCAAGGTTTACATCGCGATGAAGCGCAAGTTGTCGGTCGGCGACAAAATGGCCGGCCGTCACGGAAATAAGGGTGTCATCGCCCGCATCGTGCCGGAAGAGGATATGCCATATCTGCCGGATGGAACCCCGGTCGAGATTGTGCTGAATCCGCTTGGCGTGCCGTCTCGTATGAACGTCGGCCAGATTCTTGAAACGCACTTGGGTTGGGCAGCGGAAAAACTTGGTCTCCATTTTGCAACGCCGGTATTCGACGGCGCGGCGGAAAAGGACATCAAGGCTCGTCTGGCCGAAGCCGGTCTCCCCAGTTCGGGCAAGATCGATCTGCATGACGGCATGACAGGCGCGCAATTCGAGCAGCCGGTCACGGTTGGCTACATTTACATGCTGAAGCTGAGCCATCTGGTCGACGATAAGATCCACGCTCGGTCCATTGGACCCTACTCGCTAATTACTCAGCAGCCGCTTGGCGGCAAGGCGCAGTTCGGCGGACAGCGCTTCGGTGAAATGGAAGTTTGGGCGCTTGAGGCGTATGGTGCTGCTTACATTCTCCAGGAACTGTTGACGGCAAAATCGGATGACGTGTACGGTCGCGCGAAAATCTACGAAGCGATCGTCAAAGGCGAGGCCGCGGCCGAGCCCGGCGTACCTGAATCGTTTAACGTATTGATTCGCGAGCTGCAGAGTCTCTGCCTCGATGTTGAGCTGATGAAAACGGCTCACGAGATGCAGGATATGGCGCACGCCGCGGACTAGAATGACATATCGCGGGCGGGATGCGCATTTTCGAGCCCCAGCATCCCATTCGCGAAAGTCGGAAACGGGCTCGTTTTCTGGATTAGGAAACTAAGGACTATTCATGTATCGATCCTCTCCGTACGATAGAGCTAATCTCATAGCCGACTTCGATTCGATTCGAATCAGTCTGGCTGCTCCCGAGAAAATTCGGAGCTGGTCACATGGCGAAGTGACCAAGCCGGAGACTATTAATTACCGCACTTTCAAACCCGAACGCGACGGATTATTTTGCGCCCGCATCTTCGGTCCCGTAGCCGATTGGGAATGCCTCTGCGGTAAGTACAAACGCATGAAGCATCGTGGAGTAATCTGCGACAAGTGCGGTGTGGAAGTTACTTTGTCCCGCGTGCGCCGTGAGCGGCTCGGTCACATCGAACTCGCCAGTTCCTCCTCCCACGTCTGGTTTTTCAAAGGGCTGCCGAGCCGCATAGGCTACCTGCTCGACATCACCTTGCGTGAGCTGGAGCGCGTCCTCTACTACGAAGCATTCGTCATCATCGATCCCGGCGAAGCCACCGGCTTGAACCAGGGCGAGGTAATCAGCGACGAGCGCAAGCGTCAACTCGACCAGGAGTTCCCCGGCAAATTCGTCGCCATGATGGGCGCCGAAGGCGTCAAAGAACTTCTTAAGAAGATCGATATCGAGGGACTCTCGCAGGAAATTCGCGAGAAAATGAAGACCGAAACGTCCGCGCAGAAAAAGCTGAAATACGCTAAGCGCCTGCGCGTCGTCGAGAGTTTCCGCAAGTCGGGCAATAAGCCCGAGTGGATGATCCTCGACGTCATTCCGGTCATTCCGCCGGAGCTTCGTCCGCTCGTTCCGCTCGATGGTGGTCGCTTTGCCACCTCCGATCTCAACGATCTCTACCGCCGAGTCATCAATCGCAATAACCGCTTGAAGAAGCTGATGGAGCTGCATGCTCCCGACGTCATCGTGCGCAATGAAAAGCGCATGTTGCAGGAAGCTGTCGACGCTCTCTTCGACAACGGCCGCCGCGGCCGCGTTCTGCGTGGCGCAAACAACCGGCCGCTCAAGTCGCTCTCCGATACGCTCAAGGGCAAGCAGGGCCGCTTCCGCCAGAACCTGCTCGGCAAGCGTGTCGATTACTCCGGCCGCTCCGTTATTGTTGTCGGCCCCGAGCTGAAGTTACATCAATGCGGTCTGCCGAAAAAGATGGCGCTTGAGCTCTTCAAGCCTTTTATCTACCATCGCCTCGAACAGCGCGGTCATTGCACCACCATTAAGCAGGCCAAAGAACTCGTCGAACAGCAGGACCCGGTCGTTTGGGACATCCTCGAAGAAGTCATCAAGGACCACCCCATTCTGTTGAATCGCGCGCCTACGCTGCACCGGCTCGGCATTCAGGCATTCGAACCGACTCTCGTCGAAGGCAAAGCCATCAAGCTTCATCCGCTGACTTGTACCGCCTTCAATGCCGATTTCGACGGCGATCAGATGGCCGTCCACATTCCGCTCTCGCCCGAAGCGCAAATCGAAGCGACTACGCTGATGCTTGCTTCGAACAACATCCTGTCTCCTGCGCACGGCGCGCCTATTGCTGTTCCTACGCAGGACATGGTTCTTGGTCTTTACTACCTGACTAAGATGCGCCCCACCGCCAAGGGTTCTGGCCGCACTTTCGCTTCGATGGAGGATGTGCTGATCGCTCTCGAAATGGGCGAAGTCGAGACGCTTACGGCGATCAAACTCCGTTACACCGGCAAGGTGATCGATCTTACTAAGGCGTTCGATAACCAGAACATCATGTACACCGAGCCGATCGAGTTCAACAAGCAGTATATGGACACGACGGTCGGCCGCGTGATCCTCAACGACGTTCTTCCGAAGGAAATGCCGTTCATCAACGGTCTTCTGAAAAAGAAAGGCGACGGGCAGCTGGTGCAGTACTGCTATCTGAAGTTCGGTCTGCAAGTCACCGTTCAGATGCTCGATGAAGTCAAGAAGCTTGGGTTCCTCTATGCCACCCGCGCCGGCATTTCGATCGGTATCGACGACATGGTTGTACCCGAGGAAAAAGCCGGTCTCGTTCACGACGCCGAAAAGCAGGTGATCGAAGTCCAGCAGCAGTATCAAGAGGGCGCGATCACGCAGTCCGAGCGCTACAACAAGATCATCGAAATCTGGTCGAAGGTGACCGAAGCGATCTCGGACAAACTTTTCAAGAATCTGGAAGAGGACGACCGCACCGGCCGTATTCTCAATCCGATTTACATCATGGCGGATTCCGGTGCTCGCGGTTCGAAGCAGCAGATTCGCCAGCTTTCCGGTATGCGCGGCTTGATGGCTAAGCCTTCCGGCGAAATCATCGAGCAGCCGATTACCGCCAACTTCCGCGAAGGTCTGGATGTGCTGCAGTACTTCATCTCGACTCACGGCGCGCGTAAAGGTCTGGCCGATACGGCTCTCAAAACGGCCGATTCCGGCTATCTGACGCGGCGTCTCTGCGACGTGGCGCAAGACGTCATCATCACCGAGGACGATTGCGGCACTACGGACGGCATCTATGTCGAACCGATCATCGAATCGGGCGAAATCATCGAGCCCTTGCGCGACCGCATTGTCGGTCGTGTGGCGCTCGAAGATCAACGCGACTACGAGAACAACGTCATTGTTCGCGTCAATCAGGAGATCACCGAAGAACTCGCCAGCGCGATTCAGGGTGCTGGCATCGAGCGCGTGAAGATTCGCTCTGTCTTGACTTGCGAATCGAAACGCGGCGTGTGCCGGCTCTGCTATGGCCGCAACCTCGCGACTGGCCGCATGGTCGAACGTGGCGAAGCGGTCGGTATCATCTCCGCTCAATCGATCGGTGAGCCTGGGACGCAGCTCACCATGCGTACCTTCCACATCGGCGGCGCTGCCACTCGTGTGAGCGAGCAGTCTACCCAGGACGCTAAGAGCGACGGTTTCGTTCGCTTCAGCAACGTCAATACGGTTCGCAACAATAAGGGCGAGCTGATCGCCATGAACCGCAACGGTATTTTGATCATCGTCGATGACAAGAACCGTGAGCGCGAGCGTTACCCCGTTGTCTACGGCGCAAAAATCAACGTCGAGGATAACGCCCCGGTAAAAGCCAATCAGATTCTTCTTGAATGGGATCCCTATACCTTCTCGATTCTGACTGAGGTCAGCGGCGCCATTCACTTTAAGGATCTGATCGATGGCGTAACCACGCAGGAGCAGGTGGACGAAATCACCGGCAACATGCAGGTTGTGGTCACCGAGTCTACCGATGAGAAGCGCTTCCCGACCGTGATCATGCGGCCGGAGGGTGGCGGCCGTTCCGAAGAAAAACGCTACCTCATGCCGACCCATGCGCACCTTATGGTGTCGGACGGAGAACAGCTGCATGCGGGAGATGTTATTGCCAAGATCCCGCGCGCTACTACCAAGACCAAAGACATCACCGGCGGTTTGCCGCGCGTAGTTGAGCTATTTGAAGCTCGTAAACCGCGCGAAACAGCAATCATCGCCGAAATTAACGGCGTTGTGAAGTACGGCGAAGTCACCAAGGGTATGCGTAAGCTGTATATCACCGGTGATGACGGCGTGCAGAAGGAATACGCCATCCCACGCGGTGTTCACATCAATGTCCAGGAAGGTGAGCGTGTCCATTCGGGCGATCCTTTGATGGATGGTCCGCGCAATCCGCATGACATCCTGGCCGTGCTGGGCGAAAAGGAACTGCAGAAGTACCTGGTCAATGAAATCCAGGAAGTCTATCGTCTGCAGGGCGTCAACATCAATGACAAACACCTGGAAGTCATCTCTCGCCAGATGATGCGCTGGGTTCGGATCGAGGACATCGGCGATACCGAGTTCCTGCCTGAGGAAGTCGTCGATAAGTTCAAGTTCCGCGAGGAGAACACCCGTGTGATCGAAGCAGAGGGTCGCCCCGCAACGGGCAAACCGATTCTGCTTGGTATCACGAAGGCGTCTCTCTCCACCGATTCATTCATCTCCGCCGCTAGCTTCCAGGAAACCACCCGCGTCCTGACCGAAGCCGCTATCAACGGCAAGGTCGATTATCTCCGCGGCCTGAAGGAAAACGTCATCATGGGGCGTTTGATTCCAGCCGGAACCGGCATGGAATACTATCGGCGCGTGAAGATTGCCGGCGAGGATATCGTGGAAGAGGAGGCTGTACCCGAACAGGAAGTCTCGTTCGCCGACGGTCTGGCCGACTATTCGGACGATACTCCTGGCATTTACACCGGCGGTCTTTCGGAAGATCTCGGAGCCGAAGAGGCTCTTAGTGTTCCCGAAGAGATTTAACATAGAACCCAATACGTAAGCAAGGCGGCTCCCGCAAGGGGCCGCCTTTTTTTCGCGTGTTCTCAATGTACACCCCGCCCGAATAACACTACCTTGCGTCCTGCATTTGGAGTATGATCTAGACGTGAGCGGCCACGTAGGCCGAGCACGACTGGCGAACGCGTATAACGAACGTCGAGCCGCGACTTGGAACATGGCTGCTTTCGAAGTCGACCGAAAGGAGGTCTGACATGTCCATGGATCGGTTGGAGGTTCGCGTTTCCATCACTAAGCTTTTACTTGCCTTAGTGATCATCATTGTGCCGCTCAGTGTGATTGGCCTTGTTCTCACTCAAAGCAGCGATAAGTCGCTCGATAACTCGGTGGGATCGAACTTCAAGGCAATGGCCATGCTGTACGCCAGTCAGGTGACGCAAGCTGTCCGCGAGCGCGTCACCGATGTCGGTGAAATGGCAAGCAACCCCTCCGTCGTGAGCGCGGTAGCGGGCCAATCGAAGACAAAGGGCGCGCTCGATCAAAACGCGTCCCAAATACTGCACCAGCATAAATCCCTCGATCCGCGTTTTCTCTCCATCGTGGCTACCAATGCGAACGGCGATGTTGTTGCTTCCTCGCAGCGCCCCTCGCAAGTTTCTTACGCCCAGGACGCTCACTGGCAGGCGGTTTACAACAATGGCCAGGGTTCGCCCAAGATCGGCGAAATTGTCGACGATGCATTTACCAAGTCTTACTATGTGGATGTCGGCGTCCCCGTTACTGACCAGGCCGGCCAGACGATTGGCGTGTTGAATGCCGCCGTCAACATTTCGGACCTTCTCGCTCCCTTCCGCCAGGACCAGATTGGGAGTGGCGCGCGAGCGGCCCTCATCAGCGACGATGGCAACATTGTCAGCGGTCCGAACGCCGACGTTTTTGCTCGTATCAAATCGGAAGGATTCGACTACGTGCACGATGCTCTCGGCTCCAATCAAGGTACCCAAACCGGTTGGGTGCGGGCGGATCTGGAACGCGCTCCCTATATCATCGGTTTCGCCAGCACTGGGCTTAAACAGCATTTCCCCAATCTCAACTGGGTTGTCATCGTCAGCCAGGATGAGCATCAGGCCGCCCTGCCTATCCGCCGCCTTGAGCAATTCGCTCTCGGCATGGTGATTCTGGCGCTCTTCATGCTGACGCTCCTCTGCGTCTATTACTACCTGCATCGCGCCCAGATGTTCGCCCACATCGAAGCGGAAGAAACCGCCGATCAACCCCGCGCGTCCGCTGCGGCTTCGGCTCGCCTCTGAAACGTGATGGTTTCGCATTGAGAGGACCGAATCGCCTCCGCGCTTTCGGTCCTTCTTTGCTCCGCTTGCAAACCGAGCGCAACGTTCCGCCGCCTGGCGTTGTCCAGACAGCGATAACCCTATGGCAATCGATATCGCTCATTTCAAGAAAGCGCTGCTCGCTAAAGAGCAGGATTTGATCGCGGAGATAGACAGGTTTGAAGCAAACGTAAAAGACGCCCAGAGCGCCGAAGTCGAAGACCCGATTGATGCGGTCACTTCCTCGCAAACCAAAGCCGCCGCTGCTGCTGAGACCTCCATGGCTTCCGACACCCTGGCCGCCGTCCGCGCCGCGCTCGAACGTATCCAGGCCGGCAATTATGGCGTCTGCGTCGAGTGTGGCCGGCCCATCGAACCCAAGCGCCTTGAAGCCGTTCCCTGGACACCCTTTTGCTTGGAAGATCAACAGAAACACGACGACGAAAAACCGGAGCCGTCCGCTTTCAACGCCGCGCTTTAGCTTTACTCGCGTCAGTATGCTTTAGCGACCACTACTCGCTGCGCTACTGGTTCGCCGGTAACCGCGCATTTACCCCCGCCGCCCCATTCGTCCACCATCGGAATGCAGCGTATGGTTGCTTTGAATTCTTTTAAGCGCGCCTCGCATCGCGGGTCGTCCTTTAAGTGTGCCAGCACAAATTTGCCGCCGCCCTTCTCGGCCGTCACATCCCGCAATATTTCTTCTATCTGTTCGATCGAATCGGCCAGCACGCAATTCTCGGTCAAGCGCGACTTTGCCGCGTCGTACAAACTCCGCTGCATCTCCTTTAAAGTTGCTTCCAGTTTGCTCGCCACCGCCGTCTGCGCCACCACCTCCTTTGCGCCTGTGTCACGCCGCTTCACCACTACGTTTCCGGCCGCCAGATCGCGCGGTCCCAGCTCCATCACTACCGGCACGCCGCGCCGCTCCCAATGGAAAAATTTGGCGCCCGGTGTCTGGCCCTCGCGATCATCCAGCTTGATCTTGAGTTCTTTCGCTATTTTTTTCGCCGCTTCGAGCACCGGCCCGCGCTCTTCTTCCTTGCGGTAAATCGGCACCAGCACCGCCTTGAATGGCGCAACCTTCGGCGGCAGTATCAACCCTTTGTCGTCTGAGTGCGTCATGATCAGGCTGCCGATCAAGCGCGTACTCACGCCCCAACTGGTCTGCCAGACATAATCGAGCTTGCTTTCTTTGGTCTGGAACTGCACGTTAAAGGCCCGTCCGAAGTTCTGCCCCAGATCGTGGCTCGTGCCCGCCTGCAGCGCCAACCCGTTCTGCATCATCGCCTCGATGGAGTAACTGCGCAGCGCGCCGGCGAACTTTTCGCCTGCCGTCTTCATTCCCTTGATCACCGGCATCGCCATCACGCTCTCCGCCACCTCGGCGTAAATGTCCAGAATGCGCAGCACCTCCTCCACGGCTTCTTCATGCGAGCTGTGCGCGGTATGGCCTTCCTGCCACAGAAATTCGCTCGTCCGCAGAAACATTCTGGTGCGCAACTCCCAGCGAACCACGTTGGCCCATTGATTCATCAATACCGGCAGATCGCGCCAGCTTTGAATCCAACGCGCAAAGAAGTGCCCGATAATCGTCTCCGAAGTAGGCCGTATCACATACGGTTCTTCCAGTTCCTTGCCGCCCGCAATCGTCACCACCGCGAGTTCCGGCGAGAACCCCTCGACGTGCTCCGCCTCCTTGTGCAAAAAGCTCTGCGGAATCAGCAGCGGGAAGTAGACATTCTGGTGCCCTGTCTCTTTAAACCGGTCGTCGAACTCGCGCTGGAGAGCCTCCCAGACTGCGTAGCCGTTCGGCTTGATCACCATGCAGCCCTTCACGATTTCGGCGGGCTCCGCCATGTCGCCTTGGAGCACCACGTCTTGATACCAGGCAGCAAAATCCTGCGTTCTTGGAGTAATTCGAGATTCAGCCATTCGCTCTTTCCATTGTCTCTACTCGCCGCTGCGATACCTGCGACATCATCCTGCCCGTATTCGCGTCCAGTTAAGCGGCATGTCATCCTCAAAAATAGCGATCCTCGACGATTACCAGGGCGTTGCATTGCAAATGGCAGATTGGTCGGCCGTACAAAGCCGTGCCGAGGTAACCGTCTTCCGCGATCACCTCTCGGAACCGGATGCAGTTGCGGCGCGCTTTGCGCCTTTTGACGTCCTGTGCGTCATGCGGGAACGCACGCCCTTGCAGCGCCCCTTACTCGCACGGCTACCCAACCTGAAGCTGATCGTTTCGACGGCCATGCGCAACGCGTCTATCGATGTGGAAGCCGCCAAAGAGCGCGGCATCATAGTCTGCGGCACTGGCTACCTTGGCCACGGCGCCGCGGAACTCACTTGGGCGCTTATTTTGGCCGCTGTCAAGCATGTCGCAGCAGAGCATTTATCCGTGCGCCGGGGCGGCTGGCAAACCATGATCGGCGGCGATCTGAAGGGGCGCACTCTCGGCATTGTCGGCCTGGGTAGACTCGGCGCGACGATCGCGAAATATGCCCATGCTTTCGAAATGAACGTCGTCGCCTGGAGTACCAATCTCACGACAGCCAAGGCCGTCCAACACGGCGCTCACCTGGTCTCAAAGCAACAGCTTTTCGAACAGTCCGATATCGTCACCATGCACTTGGTACTTAGTGAAAGATCGAAAGGCATTGTCGGCGCACCCGAGCTGGCCCTGATGAAGCCGACCGCTCTTCTGGTCAACACTTCGCGCGGGCCGCTGGTGGACGAAGCGTCGCTGATCGATGTTTTGAAAAGAAAAGTCATCGCCGGCGCTGCGTTGGATGTCTTCGATACCGAGCCTCTGCCTGCGGACCATCCATTCCGATCGCTCGAAAACGTTCTCACCACGCCGCATATCGGCTACGTTACCGAAGACACTTACCGCCTTTTCTATCGCGACACGGTAGAGAGTATGTTGGCGTGGCTCGATGGCAAGCCTGTTCGCCAGATGAATTGATAGTCACGTTCCTCAATGCGTGTTCGGCGCGGGCAGCATGTTTCGAATCGCGGCAATGCGCCACCCGGATGCTATTCGTTTCATAAGCAATGTCGTCCACATCTTCCTGGTTGCTTCGTTCGCGGCTGTAACCGTTTCGTAGCGTCCGTCGACAATCGCTACATCGGGTTCGATGAACCGGATCGCTTTTATAGTGATCGAACTCTTGGCTGCTTCTTTATGCGAACTGGCCATCGCGCCTTTTACCAGCGCGTCTATTCCCTTGCGCCACTCGCCCGTCGAGACCAGTTGGTCCGCATCCGGCGTGAAGAGCGAACGCGTTGCTTCCGCGTCCTTGCTGTTGCGCGCCTGCACGTACTTGCCCACCAGTTCCCGAAGGGCTGCGTCGCCTGGCTTTCCCGATTCTGTTTGCGCACAACCCGCAACTGCCGTTAGGCATGCCAGGACCACCGTCAGAATTTGTCGATTCATTTAAACAGTATCTACTCTGTTGACGGTTTTCCTCTTCCCTTTGCGCAATTCCTAGTTGAAGGCCAAACTGAAATGGGTTCTTCACTGAAAAAAGGGGTTTCAAAAACATGTCCAGCTATTCGTCCGTTCGATCGATAGCAGCTGCCATTGCCTTTGCTGTTATCTCTTCTTCGCTTGCTACCCGCCCAGAACGAAGACACGGCGTCGTCGGTCTCCACCACCGCTCCTGCGCCCGGTCCCGAATTTCAATATCAACCATCACCGGTTCTGGGAACTCGCTTGTCCTAACGCGCGTACCGGTCGTTTCTTCCACCCGTGTTGTCTCTTATCACAACTTGACCTTGCAGTTCGATGTAAGTTCCTCATGCGTTTTTACTCTCGCTGGCGGATATCCTCAATCCTTGCTCTCACCCATCCCCATCCCATCCAATTTCCGGCCCGGCAAGTATGTGGGTCCGAGCGATATCCAATCCGGGCAGATTACATTGAAGTCAGCGGCCCCAGCGTTCTACTCGGCGGAGCGACGGAGTGGACGATCAGTACTCCCGGCGGCGCGGGGGGCTGCACCTACCCGGCGAGTGGCACCTGGTACGTTGGCGCCATTGCAAACAGCCCTTTCGCTGCTCGCATCGAGCAAGCCGGCCTAACCTCGAATGCCTTCAGCTATGGAGTTGGTGGTGGCGCCTGTAATATTGCTCAATGGCACGGCAACACCCTATTCGGCATCAGCCAGGTTGGCAATACGATCAACATCGTGAGCTTCACGCAGAATGGCGTTGACGCCAAGTTGCCGTACGATCAAATCACCTACACTCTCGTTCAGTAGTACGTCACTCGATTCGGCGGCTCGCGCGCTCGCGAGCCGCGCGATCGCATAGGCGCTAAATTGAACACGTATGAATCGGCGTCAGTTCGTCTCCTCGTTCGTAGCCACTTCCGGAGCTCTCGCTCACGCAGCCCAAAGTCTCACTCCGAGGCCAAACCCGCGAGTCAAGCGTGTCCTAATCATGTTCAAATGCCATTTCGATGCTGGTTTCATCGACACGCAGGCGGCCGTCATCAACAAGTATTTCGAGCAATACTTTCCGCAAGCCATCGAGATCGCCCGGACCCAACGCCAATCCGGGGAAGATCGCTACGTTTGGACGACCGGCTCCTGGCTTCTCTATCAACATCTCGAACAGGCCAGCCCCGACAACCGCAAGCGCATGGAGCAGGCGATTTCGAAAGGAGACATCGCGTGGCACGCGCTGCCCTTCAACTGGCAGACCGAACTCCTCGATCGTTCCATCATTGCAGGGACAATTGGCTTTTCCAAGTCGCTCGACCGGCGGTTCGGTCGCCAAACTACCGGGGCCAAAATGACTGACGTTCCGGGCCATTCACGCGGACTCGTCGCGCCGCTTGCCGAGCACGGAGTCACGCTGCTCGATATCGGCGTGAATGCCGCCAGCACTGCGCCCGATGTGCCGGGCGCCTTCGTCTGGAAAGAACTCGGCGGCGCCTCCATCATCATGCTCTACCATCGCGATTATGGCGGTGTGGTCACCTTGCCGGAATCGGATCTGGCCATCGACATTGAAGTTCGCAATGACAACAGCGGCCCGCACACTCCTCAGGAAATTGCGAAGATTTACGCGGATTTAAGGCGTCAGTTTCCGAACGCAAAAATTCAGGCTTCCAATCTTACTGAGATCGCCCATGCCGTCGAGCCTTTCAAACAAAATTTTCCCGTCGTGACGCAGGAGATCGGCGATACCTGGATCTATGGCGTGTCAAGCGATCCGGTGAAGCTCGCTCGTTATCGCGAATTGCTTCGCTTGCGCGGCGAGTGGCTCAACCAGAACAAATTCAAAATAGGGGACGAGGTCGATCTCGCTTTTCTCTCCCGTTTTTCTTTAGCTCCTGAGCATACCTGGGGAACCGATACCAAAACCTGGCTCGATTTCGATCACTACACGCCCGATGCCTTGGTGCAGATGCTCGATCATCCTAAATACAAGGTGGTTGCCAGCAGCTGGGTGGAAAAGCGCGACGATATCGAAGCCGGCGTTCAGGCGCTTCCAACCGCGCTTCGTGCGGAAGCCAATGAACGCGTCGCGAGCTTGCGCCCAACTGCTCCCGACGTTTCGGGTCTCCACACGCATCAGCCATCGGCACTACTTGAAACCGAGCATTATTCTGTCGGACTCGATCCGGCTACGGGTGCAATCATCCGCCTGCGCAGCAAGGCTGGCAACCGCGAATGGGCATCCCCTAAGCACCCGCTCGCTTTGTTCAGCTATCAAATGCTCTCGAAAGAAGACTACGATCGTTTCCTCGCCAGCTACATCACCGTACATACCGATTGGGCGCCCAAGGACTTTGGCAAGCCGAACATCGAAAAATTCGGCGCAGTGAGCCGCACCTGGGCGACAAAACTGACCAGTTGTTCTTCCGGCGAAGAGGAAAATGCGCATCGTCTCGTCGCGCGCCTACAAATCGATCATGACGGGGAGTCTGTTCCCAGTGTCACCGCTTGGCCGGCCGAGATGTATATCGAGTTGCGCTTTCCTAAATCGGAGCCGCTGATTCATTGCAATTTCTCCTGGTTCTCGAAACGGGCAAACCGAATGCCGGAAGCGATGTGGCTGACGTTCAACCCGCTCGCGCCGCAGCCGCGCAACTGGAGTCTCTCGAAAGTGGAACAGCCGGTGTCGCCGTTCGATGTGGTGCGTGGCGGCAACCGGCACATGCACGCCGTCTCCCGAGACATCCGCTATCGTGACGAACAGGGCGAGTTCTCCATCGAAACGCTCGATGCGCCGCTGCTGGCAATTGGCGAGCGATCCCCTATTTACTTTTCGAACGCGCAGCCCGACCCCAGCAGAGGCATTCACTTCAGCCTCTTCAACAACGGCTGGGGAACAAACTACATCCAGTGGTTCGGAGAAGATATGCGCTTTCGCTTTATCCTCAAAGCTTAATCGGCGCGCTCGTTCTAAACTATTTGGTTGCGAGATAGCGGCTACAAACGTCTACAAAATATGGGCAAAGATCCGGTAATCAAATTCGTTTCAAACCAGGAATGGTTAGAGCCGCTCGGCGAAAAGTCGGATGCAATGTTGAACGGTGCTCTCCAATCGGTTGGCGAGGTGGGCGACGCGGCCAGAGATGCGTTGGTGAATAGCCGCCTGCTGGGCCACACGCGCCATCCAACCATTACGGACGTGCCGTTCGGCAGTTGGACCGTCACCCTGGTCTCTGACATACTCGAAGTGAACGGTAAGGAGCAGTTCGTCCCGGCCGCCGACGCCTCATTAACACTGGGCCTCGTTGCTTCGACCGTTGCCTCTATCGGTGGACTTGCCGACCTTGCGGAAACGTACGACCCGACCGAGCGACGGCTGGGAACCATGCATGGACTAGCTCAAGGCGTCACCCTTTTGCTCTATGGCGGTTCGATGGCGGCGCGCCACGCGTCGAACAGAAAGCTAGGCCGCGTACTAAGCTTTTTGGGTTATGGTACTCTGATCGCCGCTTCTTACTTTGCCAACGAGTTGAAGGAAAGAAGGAGTCCACCCAAATCCTCCCAAACGTAAGCGACTTCTACGAACGTTTCTCCGCCACGCCCGATTTCCTTTGCGGTGGCCAACTGGCCTCCTAGTGCCTCGTAGAATTTCTTGTTTGGATTTGCCTCCAAGACGCAAACGCCCATCGCTTGATACCCCATCCCTCGTAGGTTCATTGCGAATTGCTCGACCAACGCGGTTCCCAAGCGCCTCCTTTGTGCATGAACGGCCAGATAGACGGCATACAGCTCTCCGTCGCACTCCAACTCGCCAGTGCGCTCCTTTCCACCGGAGACAAACCCCGCTATGTTGCCGTCCGCCTCGCAGCCCACCAGCGTAATCGGCAGCGCTTCGCTCGAACTCACTGTCTCTTTCCAAAACGCAGCGCGCTGTTCCACCGATATGCTGATGACCGCGCAATCCGGAAGAATTCCTTTGTAAGTAGCTTGATAGTTTTCCGAATGCACTTTGGCGATGGAGTCAGCGTCGCCGCTGGTCGCGCGCCTTACTGTCCAGTTCATCAGCGGCCCAGCACTCTGTTCCGGTCAGCGGGCGTCAATTCATCGAACAATTTTGTAAACACGGCATTGGTCCAGCCGAACCCCGCCTGATTCGCGCTATATCCGAAGTGAATCTGCGACTCGACGTTCGAACTGCCGTGCACCACGTCGTACTTCTCGACGATGAATCCGCGCCGCACGTAATCGCGATGAATGAGCGACAGCCATTCGAGTGAAATCCGTTCGGCATCTTCCGCGTATCCGTATCGGCGTAAGCCATCCACCGCGATCAGGTGCAGCGGCGCCCACCCGAATGGAGCGTCCCATTGGTTGCCGCTGACGTTCGTGCTGGTCTGCAATCCGCCTTCCCGCTCGAACATCGGGAGATTCTTCTCCACGCGCGCCGCCTGCTCCTTGCTGGCAAGCCCAGCCCATAACGGATAGAAAGTCGTGAGAAACGGATAGCGCCGCACCTGCTTGGTGACGAAATCGTAGTCGTAATAGAGGCCGTCCTTCTCGTCCCACATCAGCTTGTTCATGCGCGCCGCCCGCTCCTCGGCACGCTTCCGCCAGTCCTTGGCTTTATCCGGTTGTCCCAGCGTCTCCGCGATCTCCGCGGTCTGGGTTTCCATCAGGTAGAGCAGGGAATTGAGGCACACCGGATCGTAATGGATGATGTCGATGTTGAACGGTCCGAAGCGGTTCGACGGATCGAACCCCGATTCCCGCATCGACCGGTCGCCCTTATAAAACAGCGGGGTCAAAGTGTCCGTTACACGGTTAAAGTATTGGTTCACGTCATAAGCCGTAACCTGATGAGTCTTGTAATACTCTTTCACCAGTTCGTAGTGCGTCCGCCCCTGCGCGTTGCGCTCCGCCGAAACCACTTCCGGCGCCGGGCCCTCGCCGAAATCCCAGTAGCGCGCCAGGCCCGTCTGAGGCGTCAGATGCGGCTCCGTGGTCCATAGCCGGTAATACTGCTCGATCCGCGGCAGCGCATCGGCCAGCCAATGCTTGTCATGTGTTTTGTTGAAAACATCCAACACCATTTCGGTCAGGAACGGAGGCTGTGAGCGGTCCAGGTAGTAGGTGCGATTCGCGTTCAGAACTTTCCCGCCGTAGTTCTTGACCTCATACAGAAAGTTATCCGCCATGTCCTTGGCATGGTCCAGATCGTGATCCCGCAGCAGCCCGACTTCGATGAAATAACTGTCCCAGCCGTACATCTCGTTGAAGCGGCCGCCGGGCACCACGTAGGGGTGGGGCAGATACAACAAGCCCTGTTCGGTGATCGAGTTGATGTTGGCAGGTAGCGGGCGGATGGCGATAGTTTTGAGGCCGGCTTCCGGTATTTCGCTCTTCAATTGCTGCTCGACCTTGTGTACATCCTCGGTTAGAGGAATGTAAACCGGCCAACGTCCGTCCGGATCGGGGTGGAATTTCGGGTCGACGGCCGCCGTCGGAAGGGTTCGATTGGAGCGCGTCAGAACCTTCCAGGTCTGTTGGATATATTGCAGTACGTCGGGCGTTTGCGGCTGCGCGAAAGCCGCCAGCGCCAGAACAAAAACGGAAAAACGAAGCCATTTTGCCGAACGAACCCGGGCTGGAAAGAGCGAGGAACCGGTTCTTGCGGAACGAACCCAGACGCTAACGGTGCTTTTTACCAAACGAACTCTCCTTCTGGGCTGCCCGTTTTTGCGGAACGAACCCAATCTCGACGAAAAAAATGGGGGACACGCCTGTGCTTGTCGACGCACCAGGGTGGAGTGAACCCCTGAAGTGGAACACAGGGAAAGGGGACAGTTGACCGTTGGCCGAGTATAGCTCGACAAACGGAGTAAAGGGTAGCAGACTGGTGGGCGGCTGGCGAAACGGAGGCGAGCGCTGCAGGAGTGCAAGTGGCCAAGGAATAGCGAGCCGGAAACGCAGTCCGACGATGGGAGCGGAGGGGGCTTTTCGAAGCGCTTCCGTCCATCGAGAAAAGGCCCAGTGGAGGATTCGATTTCCTCATGCCTGAGAAAACTCCTCTCTGCCCTTCGCGGGATCGCCGAGGGCTTGGCCAGGACGCTGTTCGTAACGCATCGGGCTCAGATAGTGAAGGGCCGAATGCAAGCGTGTTCGATTGTAGTAATCCAGATAAGCAGCTAAGCGTGCAAGCCATTCGTTTAAGGAAGCGGGCTCAGCCTGTTCTTTTTTAAGCGTTTTGAAAAAACTTTCGCAGCGCGCGTTATCGTACGGATTGGCCAGCCGGCTCATGCTGCCAATCAGGCCGTGCTGGCTGAGCAAGCGAACGTAGGCTTGCGAAGCATACTGTATGCCGCGGTCGGAGTGATGCAACAAAGTGGGCGCCGGCTGGCGTTCGGCCAGGGCTTGCTCTAAGGCGCGGCTGACTAACTGGGTCGTCATGCTCTCGGCTAAAGCCCAACCGACCACGCGTCGGGACCAGGCGTCCAACACCACCGCTAAATAAACGAACCCGCTGGGCGTCCGTAAGTAGGTGATATCGGCTAACCAGATCTGGTCCGGCCCAGTCGCTTCCGCCTGCCGCAAGCGGTTGGGAAAGACCGTGAAACGATGACTCGACTGGGTAGTCTTCACCCAGCGTTTCGGGCGCAGCGCTTGCAATCCATCCTGTCGCAGCAAGCCTGCCACTCGCTTGTGATTCACCGGCCAGCCCGCTTGCCGCAGCGCCGCCGTGACGCGACGATACCCGTAGAAGCGATGCGCGAACACGATCTCATGCAGCTTCTCTCGCAGCCCCAGTTCCTCACTCCCCGGTACGCTCCGGCGCCACGGCCGATAGTAGCCGCTACGGCTTACCTGGCCCAACCAACACATCCGCTCCACATGCTGTTCGCCTGGCTGCTCCGCTACGCTTCGGATGGCGGCGTAGAGGGCGCTGCGCCGAGCCTTTTGTTGGCTCGGCGCCGCTGCTCGATCTCGCGCCAGGCAGCTTTGAAAAAATGCAGATCCAGTGCTTGCTGGCCCGCCAACTGCTTCAGCCGCCGGATCTCTTCTTCTAACTCCCGCACCTGGCGCCAGTGTTCGCTGGCTTCCACCGCCGGCAACGCCTCGACTCCGCTCCCTCGCTCCGCCCATTCCGGATCCAGCTTGCTTCGCCATTCGTACAACCATTTCCGCCGCACGCGCAAATCGCGCGCCAACGCCGCTACGTTGCCGCAGGTCTTCATGCGTTCCACCGCCGTCTGCTGGAACTCTAAACTGTACTTCCCTACTCTTCCTGTCACACCTGACTCCATTCGCTTTCAATGTGTCTCCTCTCGATGTGTTCCACTTCAGGGGTTCATTCCACCAACGCTGTTTAGAAGCGCAGGCGTGTCCCCTATTTTTTTCGCCGACCGTAAACTTTGCTGCTAAGAACCTAACGGCAATTTCTGCAAGTTAATACCAGTCCAGCTGGCGGTTTTCTCTTTGGTCCACAAGACTCTAGGCATCCTAGGTATACTAATATTCGATACCTCGAATGCCTAGACAACTGGAAAATCCCTCCCGTGATGCCGAACTCCTGCAAGGAACACTCGACATGTTGATTCTGAGGGTAACCGCGCTCCGGCCCATTCACGGATACGCCATTGTTCAGCGCATCCAGCAGCTTTCGAGAGACGCGCTCCAGATTCGCCAAGGATCTCTCTACCCCGCGCTTTACAGGTTGGAAGAGCGTGGCTGGCTTAAATCCGATTGGAAAACCACCGAAGGCGGCCGCAACGCAAAATTCTACAGCTTGACCAAAACCGGACGCCGGCAGTTGGACGCCGAGAAGGCCGGCTGGCAGCGCCTCTGTGACGCCATTTCGCTGGTTCTCGATACCGCTGAGTGAGGAGGAGCCGAACAAATGAAATGGAGCTCTTGGTTAAAGCGGCGCGGCTGGGAACGGCAAATGCACGCCGAGTTTCAGTCTCATCTGGAAAACCAGGTCAGCGATTACATGCAGCAGGGACTGACTCGAGAAGACGCCGAGTTGCGCGCCCGTCGCGAGTTTGGCGGAATCGAATTGGCCAAGGACGAATCCCGCGACCAAAGGGCGTTCGAGCCGATCAATCGTTTTCTGCGCGATCTTCGTTACGCCTTCCGTTCCCTGCGCAAGACTCCCGCTTATGCTGCCGCCGCGATTTTAACGCTAGCCTTGGGCATCGGCGCCAATACCGCGATCTTCAGCGCGCTGGACGGCGTGGTCTTGAAACCGCTGCCCTATCGCGACCCGAACCGCCTGCTAATCGTGGCGCTCTACAATCGCAGTCTCAAATACCCGACTTACCTCTCCTATCCCGACTTTCTCGATTGGCAGCGCGACGCGCGCTCCTTCGAGCAGATGTCCGCTTTTCGGCCCGTCGGCTTCGACCTGACAGATCCCGGCTCACCCGAGCACGTTAACGGCTACGACGTCTCTTCTGGTTTCTTTAGCACCCTCGGCGTGAACCTTGCTCTCGGGCATTCCTTTTCCGCCAACGAAGATCGAGTCGGCGGCATGCCCGCGGCGGTGATCAGCCATCGTCTATGGCAAGAACGGTTTTACGGCAACCCCACAGTTATAGGCAAAGCCATCACCTTGAATGGCGTTGGGTATACGATCGTCGGCGTTTTGCCGTCCACCTTTCGTTTCGAACAATTGCCGGCCGATATCTTCACTCCGATAGGCCGCGCCGATCCACTTTTCCACAACGATCGTACGGTTCACACCATCCTCTGTCTGGCACGCCTGGCGCCTGCGGTCAACATTGGCGAGGCGCGAGCGGAAATGAATACGCTGCAGGAGCACATTGACGAACTCAACCCCGTCACCGAGAAAGGGCAGGGAACGTCTATCATTCCGCTGAAGCAAGAACTGGTCGGCGACGTCGCCGGCATGCTTTTGTTGCTGCTCGGAGCAGTCGGTTTCGTTCTGCTCATCGCCTGCGCCAACGTGGCCAATCTGTTGCTGGCGCGCTCGGCGGCACGCACGCGCGAATTTGCGGTGCGGCGAGCGCTGGGCGCCAGTCGAAGGCAGATCATCCAGCAATTGATTACCGAAAGCGTGCTTCTGGCGTTGGCTGGCGGAGTCCTGGGATTGGTGGTTGCAAAGTTTGGGCTCGGAGCGGTGCTGGCTGCGGTGCCGGGCAGTCTGCCGCGCATTGACAACATCGGCGTAAACGCTTCTGTCCTGCTCTTCGCGCTTGGCGTCTCAACCGCGGTGGGCATACTCTTCGGCCTTGTGCCGGCATTCAAACACGCCAATACCGATCTGCAGACTGGCCTCCGGGAAGGAGGCCGTGGTTCGACCGCCGGCCATCGACGCACGCAAGCTGTTCTCGCCATCGCGCAGATCGCGCTCGCGCTGGTCCTGCTGTCGGGCGCTGGACTGCTCTTTCGCTCCATCCATAACTTGTGGGCCGTGAATCCAGGCTTTGAAGCCCAGCACGTCATTACCTTCCAGGTTGGACTTTCTCCTTCCGTGACCCAGACAGCGTCCGGTACCCGGACCGCGTACCGGCAACTCACCGAGCGCCTCCGCGAGATTCCAGGCATAGAGTCAGCCGATCTGACAGCGCTCGTGCCCATGAGCCGTGGCGACAATTCCGGCCCGTTCTGGCTGGGAGGACACCAGCCCGCATCCATGGCCGAGATCCCCCGCGCAACCTATTATCCGACTGGTCCCGATTACCCCCGCACCATGCAAATCCCGCTTCTTCGCGGCCGCTTTCTAACTGAATCGGACACCATCCATTCGCAACTGGTGTGTCTCATCGACAGTGTGATGGCGCGCGCCTTTTTCCCGCAACGCGATGCTCTCGGTCAGACCATCACGATTCCCCATTGGGGCGCGCCCGGCGCCGTGGACGCTCGGATCGTAGGCATAGTCGGTCACATCGAACAGCATGGCGTCGACGGCTCGGGAGGCCAGAAACCGCAGATTTACTACTCCTTCTATCAGCTCCCCGATGAGGGTTTGCCCATCTTTCGCAACGCGGTCACGTTCACCGTGCGCACTCCGCTCCACCCTGCCGCTGTGCTGCCCGCGATCAAGAGCGCTGTGTATGGAGCGAGCGGCGACCAGCCCGTCTACAACGTCCGTACGATGCGTGAATTGCTTGCGGGGTCGATGGCGCGCCAACGCTTTCCGATGATTCTGCTGGTTGCATTCGCCGCGCTGGCGTTGCTGCTCGCGACGGTCGGAATCTACGGCGTAATCTCCTACTCGACTGCTCAGCGCATACCGGAGATCGGCATTCGCATGGCGCTCGGGGCAGCAAAGTGGGACGTACTGCGGATGCTGGTTGGACAGGGTCTTCGACTTGCCCTTATCGGCATAGCCATTGGAGCCTTCGCCGCCGTGACGCTCACCAGAGCCCTATCGAGCTTCTCGCGCCTCCTCTACGGCGTCCGCGCGACCGACCCATTGACCTTCGTGGCTGTCTCGCTTTGTCTCATCGTTGCAGCTCTCTTGGCCTGCTACTTTCCCGCTCGCCGCGCCGCGCAAGTGGACCCCATGACCGCCCTCCGTCACGAGTAGCCGTTATCCTCCCCCAAGTAACCCGCAATGAGACTCGTCTGCGCGCGTTTCAACCGCTAGGGTTCGGAACCTGGTACCCCGTCGCACTGAAAAAGCTACTGCCCCCAAGTAACTCGCAAACCAGGGGACTTGCCGAGCATTCCGCGCCGTCTGCGGAATCCGACGCCTGTCCCCTGCTTTGCCCCCACCAAGGCTCTGCGCATGTTTCAACCGCTCGGGTTCGGAAGCTGGTGGCCTGTCGAGCTGAAAACGTTATTGTCCACAAGTAACTCGCAAACCAGGGGACTTGCCGAGCATTCCGCGCCGTCTGCGGAATCCGAAGCCTGTCCCCTGCTTTACCCCAACCACAAAGGGCTCTGCGCATGTTTCAACCGCTCGGGTTCGGAAGCTGGAGGCCTGTCGAGCTGAAAACGTTATTGTCCACAAGTAACCCGCAAACCAGGGGACTTGCCGAGCATTCCGCGCCGTTTGCGGAATCCGAAGCCTGTCCCCTGCTTTGCCCCGCCACAAAAGCTCTGCGTGCGTTTCCACCGCTCGCGTTCGGAAGCTGGTGGCCTGTCGCGCTGAAAACGTTATTGTCCACGAGTAACCCGCAAACCAGGGGACTTGCCGAGCATTCCGCGCCGTTTGCGGAATCCGATGCCTGTCCCCTGCTTTGCCCCGCCCACAAAGGTCCTGCGCGCGTTTCAACCGCTCGGGTTCGGAACCTGGTGGCCTGTCGCGCTGAAAACGTTATTGTCCACAAGTAACCCGCAAACCAGGCGACTTGCCGAGCATTCCGCGCCGTTTGCGGAATCCGATGCCTGTCCCCTGCTTTGCCCCGCCCACAAAGGTCAAAATGTTTTTTCCGCGACACGCCACTGGTTCTTTAGAGTAGTATGCTACATACATGCTCGCCAGCCTTGCTTCCCACATTCTGTTCTGGGCAATTTCTTCCGCAACTCTCTTGTGCGCCATCGTGGCCGGGACTGCCAGCGGACAGATGGTCCGGGCCGGAGACCACCAGCTCTACATAAATTGCTCGGGCCGCGGCTCGGGCCCATCGGTGATTCTCGAAGCGGGAGCAGGCGCAAACTCCACCAATTTTGTGAAGGTGCAAACCCAGGTCGAGAAGTTCGCTCATGTCTGCAGTTATGATCGCGCTGGGTTAGGTAAGAGCGATAAGCCAACCGGCCCGCAAAGTGAGGCTGGTATTGTTGACGATCTCCACCAGTTACTGGTGAATGCTCATGAACCGGGCCCGTATGTTTTGGTCGGGCACTCTCTCGGCGGAATCTACGTGCGAGCTTTCCAGATGCGCTACCCGCGGCTTGTCCAGGGATTGGTGCTGGTCGATTCTTCTCATGAGGAGCAGCTGAATCGATACACTGCCCTTTCCCCGGAGCTCGGCAAACAATTTGCTTCCCAGGGCGGAAGATACACCTATGACGACATGTACCGTCTGTTTGGACAGTTGCGCCCCGGCGAGACCCTCGCCTGGCACGTTCGTATACCGCTGGTTGTAATTGAACACAAGCGACCAACCGCGAAGGATGCGCATCCATCGTCCGGACCGGCCAATGCCCTTCCATCGGTCGACAAAACATGGCATGAGATGCAGACCGACCTTGTGAGCCGTTCGACGTGCGCTCAATTGTGGGAAGCGCCGAAAGAAGGTCATGACATCCCCAGCGAACAACCGGATCTCGTCGTGCGCGCCATTTCCAAAGTGCTGGCCGAGATTCGGAGCGGGTGTGAACCCGCCGGCAACATTTCAATTCGCTGAGGGCCGAAACTTCGAAAGCCCTTGCCGAGCGCGTCCGCGATGCTCAGACTATCTGTCGGTATCTCGGTAACAGCGTTGTCACTCCGAAAGCCAGAGAGACAATTTCGGGTAATCCACTTCGTACCGGCGTCTGTCGAATGTGAATAGCCGGTCGCAGCGTATCAAGGCGTGCGACCCTACGATGAAATCGGCTAACAGTCGCCTCGGCCCATTATCGACGCTACCAGCACGACGTCGCCGGGAGCATTCAGCGAAGCTGGTGGTCGCATCCTGCCAAATTTCTTCCGTGATATCGAAATCAACTGAAACACTGGCATCGGATAAGAACCGCTCGACAAAAAGCTGGCTTGCCTTCGGATGAGCGACCAATTCCGCATAGACAGCGCCGCACACCACCAAACCGCCAACCGTTTGAGCCTGACCAAGCGATTCGCCGACTCGATACGCTCTATGCTCTTTCGACCAAAGAGCCGAAATGACATTGGTATCGATTGCCGTCCTCATTTATTCATCGTCTCGTAGTTCAGCAACCCACTCGTTAACCTCATCAACGCTGCTGAATACCGACAATGCGCCGACGTACTGTAGGAATGGATTTTCCCTATTTCGCGCCGGTCGCACCAGAGTACGTTCACCATCGATAACGAACTCAACGCGATCTCCGGTTTTCAGTCCGAGACGTTCGCGAATTTCCAAAGGCACCGTCACCTGCCCCTTACTGCTGATCGAGCTGGACAACCTCATTCTTTACCACCATTCTTTACTGTAAGTTGTCACGTCGTTACAGACTCGGAATCGATCCGATACACACCGCATGCTGACGATTTTCGCTCAAGGTTCGCGCTTTTTTTTGCTGCCGTAGGCTTTGTCGGTCAAACCCCCCAACAAAATAATCATTATGTTAATTATGCACTTGACAAAGCTCTAGTTGCCTAATTAAACGACAGGCATGATGGCATACATCGTGGCAACAAAAAAGCTAATGAGGAGGACGAGCCTCGATTCGCTCTTTTCTCGACCAACCTAGATAGCGCAAAGAAGTCGGCGCAGGTGCGGGCGAAACAGGGCGACGTGAGTGTCTATGTGTCCGAGGTTGGCAACCCCGTTTTCCACATAGACCGGGATGGGCGGGAGATGGATATTTAACCGTGCTTATCGGCTCTTTGAATTTCGCTTTGCGCCACGGCCTCTCTTGCGGCGTGGGATGCTTTTGCATTGACAAGGCGACTGTCCACATAGCTTGCATGGCGATTTAGTTCGTCCGCTTGCGCCGGGTCGTGGCATATCCTTAGTGGGCTTCACTTTCAGGACCCCTTGTATGGCTTCCTCAAACGGTATTGGGATGTGGACCTTGTCACCGGGATGGGGCATTACCTCTAGTATCCCGCTTCTTCCACGGCTACAGTTTGGTCGCTTTGAAGCGCATCGACGATTCCGATTCCATCGTAAAACGATACCCGTCTTGCCTATTATTCATCCACAAGATTGGGTATGGATCATTGCGAACAGCGTGAAGCGCAAGATCAGCGCTTACCCAGTTGCCATCAAATTTTGTAAATTCGCCACGAATGCTCACTTGGGGATTTTCGCTGGGGATTTCCTCGTCTAGCTTCACTGTGATCTCGAAGCTGTATTCGTGTGTAGCGGACTGAATATATACCTGCTTTTCTATATTAGATGGCATAGGAATTTGACAAACCCTTAACTTCTTCGGCGTCTTCTTCACCAGCCAAGCGCGTCCAAGGGTAGCGCCGGTGATAGAAGCTGGTTGATTCGCCTCATGATTCAGTTCATACTAAAAGCTGAAGTGCGGCGCACGGGATTCGAACCCGTACGGGCTTGTTCCTGATCAGAGGGGCTCCATTCGATTCCAAATCGAGAGGGTCTACCTATTCCGCCATCGCCCGTATATTTAATCGTTCATAACCACAGTTCACTGATCTAGGCGGCATTTTCGAATTCCTCGCTGGCTCCCGGGGGTTGTTCGTCCAACCACTTTTGGACTTCCTGTTTTCCTGCCTCGGTCAATATCCAGCCGCTATCTGACACTTGCACGATCCCAGCTTTCTTGTCTTCACTGAAAGTTGCGGAGACATTTCCCGCAAAGTTGCGTGCTTCCGAATGAAACCCGCCAGCCAATAATTTCGCCGCAACTTCGCCCGTCTTCATAGGCCCCTTGGAAAACCACAATACGATCCGCGCAGCCCGCCTCAGGCTCAGCGGACTGAACAGGCCCACAGTACGATTTAGGGTGTGTACCGCAGATGGGTTTTCGGATACACGTCCATTGGCGGCATTCGTAAGATGCTTTTGTATACCTAAGATAAGGGTATCGATCTCGGCAATAGCGTTTTGATGGTAGCTGCGTTTTCCGTTAAGGTCAGCAATCACAGCATTGTAATGAGACACGTTTCCTAAAGTTTCCATATACTCTTCCATTCTTGCGACACATGTGGTTAAAATAAGAAGGTGGAGTGCCAAACGCTCCTGGATTAGGCCCCCTTCTTACAGGCCCTAGCCTATCTCATAGGCTTACCTCACAATCAGGTGGATCGGTCTATTCATCAAAAGGAAACCGGTCCACCGTTTCAGATTCGACTTACAACTTAAGTATATTGCCGAACGGTAAGCCCGCGCAAGGGGGTTACGCTATCTTTTTGAGGGATTGGCTAGTTTTAGCGAAAGCTGCATTTACTGGAACATACCCGAAATGCTGGATGCGCTACCTAGCTTGGTCCATTCCACGTTTTGAGGCTGGTTTAGCATCAACCGCTTGCCTTCAGTGGCCTTGATTGCCTTTATAGTGAGTTTGTCGCCTGAGATTTTGCAACCGTTATAGCGGAAGTCCACTTCCGCGCAATATTGCGCTAGGTACTTGCGGCTCCAGTGATGATATACGCCGTAGTTGCTGCGCTTCAGGAGTGAGAAATAGCTCTCAACCGTGTTGGTGGTGACGGTGAACCCGCCTATTTCCAAGTTGCGCTGAAGTTGCAAGGCGCTGATGCCCTTCTTGGAAGAACACATCAAGTAAATCGCCTTAGCCACTTGTAGAGCGGGACGTGGCTGTCCTCAAAGATCGTGCCGATTGTAACTGTGAATTGCCCACGGCAACCGTTGCACTGATTAAAGGCCTTTCCGCCCATGGCTGGCCGTTCCTTCTTTCTGCTCTAGCTTGGTGTGCTCTTCCAACACGCCACAATGCGGGAAACCGGGCCGTTCTTCCAGAGCAACTTCTCCAGATATTCGCGCGTCGCATCCTCGTCTTGAAAGTGCTTTTGACGGAGCCCCGGCATACCTCTTATCATGCACGTACGGGCGCTGCTTTGTCAGGTGCATAACTCACATAATTATTCCCGCTCTGCCAATAACTTAGACCCGATTCGCTGCACCCTCGCGATCCGTTTCCGCGCTTGCCCATGCTACCGTCGGGCTGCCCATTTCCCTCTTGAGGAGAACATTTCATGTCGAAGTCCACCAGCGGTCGTAAAATCGCCGCCAACCAGGCCAACGCGCAGCTCGAACCGGACCCCAATCCGAGACTGGTAAATCGAAGTCCTGCTTGAACGCCGTCTAAACCGGAGTAACCAGCCACACCGCTGCTAAACGTAAGTCTTTTTAAGCAGAACCGCGAACCTGAGGGACATCTAGCCTTCTTGAAGCGCTCCAGAGCTAAACGGAAGAAATGTCTGACCGATAGCGGTTAACACAGATGTATGTCGGGTTGCGCGTGGCCGGTCACGTAATCCCGAAGTTGTGTTTCAGATTTATATACAAACTGTATAGTTATCGTGTACAAAGAGAACAAACTTCCTGCCCGGCGCACGGAACTGACTATTCGTCTATCAGTCTCGACGACAAGGCAGGGAACAAGTGAGCATCGATACTTCCCCGCGGTCGTTACGTGCGACGTTCGAATTTTTGGTTTTTGGAGATGATAATGTCGCCATAAAGTTGCGACATTGCCTTCGACCAGCAGCAACGTCTATGCTGGACTGTGCTTGAGCGCCCTATGCTTGCCTTGGCCACAACCTCGACGGCAGACACGGTCCTTCCACTACGCGTTCGCTATCGCCAGGAGATGAACGGCCAGATCGTGCACGACTCGATTCACCGGCGTGATGGCTGGACAGTGACCTACCTGTTAAGTGTCGAGGGTGTCACCGCCGGCTTCGGTTCGATCGCTTTGGCAGGCCCTTGGAAGGACAAGCCCTCCATCTTCGAGTTCTACGTGCTACCCGAGCACCGGGCACACGCATTCGAGTTGTTCGAGGCCCTGCTCACGGCCAGCAACGCACGGTTTATGGAGATCCAGTCGAGCGACCTCCTGCTGGCGGCGATGCTGCATACATACGCGCGCGACATCTGGAGCGAGAAGATTGTCTTTCGCGACGCAATCACTACTGCGCTGCCGGCGAATGGCGCGACCGTTCAGCAGCTGACGTCTGATCAGGAGACCTGGAACGCCATCGCTCAGCGACAAGGCGGCGCGGAATACCAGCTTCGGCTGGACGGCGCGACCGTAGCCACTGGCGGCCTCATGTTTCACTACAACGTGCCGTACGCCGACATCTACATGGAGACTGTCGAGCGCTTCAGGCGCCACGGTTTTGGGTCGTATCTGGTCCAGGAACTAAAACGCTGTGCGTACGCGCTCGGGAGCATCCCGTGTGCCCGCTGCAATCCCTCCAACGTCGCATCACGCGAAACTCTTCAGAAGGCAGGTCTCGTTCCGTTTGCGCACATCCTCAACGGATCGATCCGCGACGAATGACGACCCATCCGCAACTTGGGCGCGCGGCGGCTTCATAGATCGCGAAATACGGCGCGGCGTTTGCTAATCTGGCATGCCTGAGGCTCGGGCCGTTCCTCGAACAAGCTGGTCAAGCCAGCAATGAGCCGTTCCTGCTTGGATTGGACCGCTACTGTGGCCGCTCACTTCGACAGGTGGGCTGATTTCGCTAGTGCCCGGCGCCTCGTCAAGCGCCTTTAGAAGACGCTTTAGAAGACGCCTTGTAAGCGGGAACAAACGTTTCGGCAACAAACTGCTCAAAGGGTGTGGGCGTCGTACTGCTTGCGGAGCGCGGCTCCAGGGAGCGGACATGACCGGCGTTTTGAGCATCTACCATTTCGGCCATTAGCCCCGCGACATTTTTTGACGATCCCATTTGCTCCATGAACCCAGCAAATTGCTCGCTCGAGATGAGTTGGTATTGCAGATCAGGCTTGCCGATGGCGGAACCTATGACGGCTGTGATTTCAAGGTACGTGAGATCGCGTTGACCCTGCAGATCGTGAGTTTGATGGCCCGTGAAATTAAGTTGCAGAAGAGCGTTGAGCGCGGCGTTCCCTATATCGACGCTGGCAATGAGAGGGATTTCGAGATCCGGCTTGAGTGGGCCGACCACCGCGCCCATTTGATGAATAACACCGGCTTGTCCGAGTGTGTTCTCCATGAAATAGCCGGCGCGGAGAGCGAGGGAGTGCAGCGGCTTAATTTGTTTGAGGCGCTCTTCGAGGAAATGCAGACCCAGTATAGGACCAGTCTTGGCGTCTTTATCGGCACCGAAGCTGCTGAGGACGACGACATGCTTTACCGAACTGTTTGCTTCCAGCGCAGACCCGTATACTTCCGAAAGCTTTTTTTGATAGCCGCGAAAATCTGGCTCGGTCATAGCCGGCGGGATCATTACATAGGCCGCTTCGATGCCTGCAAACGCCTTGTTAGCAACCTCTTGGGAAGTAATATCGCCAATAAGTGTCTCCGCGCCGAGGGACGCCAATTCTGTCAGCTTTTCTTGATGGCGCGCGACGACACGCACTTTCTTGCCTTGTTTTAAGAGGCCTTTTGCAACTACCGAGCCGGTATTGCCGGTGGCTCCGGTGATCAAGTACATTTCTTTGCTCCTTGGCAGTTGATGCGCGCCTATCGAGCCGAGATGCACCAGTGAATCTCCTCACAAGCCAGTCACAACCCAACAAAATAATTATTATTCCCGCTCTGCCAATAACTTAGACCCGATTCGCCGCACCCTCGCGATCCGTTTCCGCGCTTGCACATGCTAACGTCGGGCTGCCCATTTCCCTCTTGAGGAGAACATTTCATGTCGAAGTCCACCAGCGACCGTCAAATCGCCGCCAACCAGGCCAACGCGCAGCTCAGCACCGGCCCTCAATCCGAAACCGGTAAATCCAAGTCCTGTTTGAATGCCGTCAAAACCGGATTAACGGGCCACACCGTCCTGCTGCCCTCCGACGATGCCGCTCTCTATGCAGTGCACCTCGCCCAAATCGTAAAACGCTACGCGCCGGCCGGCGAGGAAGAGGAGGGCTTGGTCCAATCCCTCGCCGACACCGAGTGGCGTCTCCAGCGCATTCCGGGCCTCGAAACCGGCATCTACGCGCTCGGCCGCCTTGAACTCGCCGAACTCTTCGTCAACGAGCCGGAAGACGTGCGCAAGCGTCTCCTCGACTCCAAAATTCTTCTCACCTATCAGCGCCAGCTCAACAACCTAAGCATTCAGGAAAACCGCCTGCGCCGGATGCGCGAAAAAGACCTCGCCCGCCTGCTTGAACTGCAAGAGACACGCCGCCGCCAAACCCAGGAACGCCTCGATGCCGCCGCCCGTAAGTACATCGTCGCCGTCCACGACGACACCTACCGCGATTTCGACCTTTCCCGCTTTGGGTTCGAATTTTCAGAAGCGCAAATCGAACTACGTGCCATGGATCTCGACCCCAAACTCTTCGCCGAATACGAACAGGATTTGCGCGACAAGGCCGCCTGACATCCATTCCGCGTGAAGCTGCTTTTCGATGAAAGTCTCCCAATAAAGGTGGCGCGGGCACTCGTGCCTGCCGGGTCGAGACTCGTCTCGACCCTCTTCTCAGGCGCTTTCGATATCGTTAGCAGCCATCAAATCTTCCGGTCGGCCGACGTCGCGCCACGGGCCTTCGATAGGCGAAATATGCAAGTCGAGCCCATCGGCAAGCATGCTGTCGAGTCCGGAGGTCAGCTCGTATTCGCCGCGCGATGACGGCCGCAGCCGGCTTAAGTAATCGAAGATGACCGGACGGAAGCTATAAAAGCCGGCGCTGTTCCAGCGGGTGGTGGAGGAGCCTCTGGGTGGCTTCTCGACGATGCGCGTGATGCGCCCTTGCTCTTCGTAAACGGCCGCGCCCTGCCACGGGTCGCCGACCGCTTTCACAGCCACGGTGCCGGCCGTGCCCGGGTCGTCGGACAGAATACGGTTCGAGCGGACGTATTCGGCGGGATCGCAAAGGATATCGCCAAAACTCAGCAGGAACGGTTCTTGCCGAGCGAACTCCCGTGCTAAAAGCGCGCCGGAGCCGGTCCCATTGACTGGATTTTGCCAACTGAACTCGATTTCGAAGCCGCTTGGCTTCGTTTTTTCAAAATGCCGGCGGATGGTCTCGCCGTGATAGCCGATGACGATCAGGAAACGGGAAATGCCTGACTTGTGAAGCCGTTCGAGAATGTGTTCGAGCATCGGGCGGCCTTGGATAGGCAGCATGGGCTTGGGAATTTCTTCCGTCATGTTGCCCATGCGGGTCCCGCGCCCGGCGGCCAGGATGACGGCTTGCGAAACGAACTCGTCAGGCACGGGACAACGCTCCGTCCGAGGGTTCGGCAAAGATCAGGTGATTCGCAAGGTTGAAGCCGGGGCGATCTGCATAGAAGCTCTTGACGAGCTTTGCGGCCACCGATTCTCTGTTCGATGTCCTACAAAGGATAACCGCGCAGCCGCCGAAGCCGGCGCCGGTCAGACGCGCTCCCAGGGCGCCAGCCGCGAGAGCGCATTCGACCAACTCGTCGAGCGCCGGATGACTAACGCGCAAATGGTCGCGCAGACTCGCATGGGAGGAAGAAAGAAGTTGGCCGAAGTGTTCGATTTGGTTATTCCGGAGGGCGGTGACGGCGGATTCGACTCGCTGGGCTTCGGACGTCACATGCACGAAAGCATCGCGTTGGTTGGCGGAAAAGCCGGTCAACTGGCTGGCCGAGGGCAGCGGACGATCGAGCGCTTGGCGATAGCTTGCCAAGCCGAGCTTTTGCAGAGCGTCGAGGCCGTCAGTGCGGCGCGCGTTGTATTCCGCCTTGGCCGCGCCGGATTTTTCGGCGACGATGAGGCTGTGGGCTACCAGAAAAGCCCAGCCTTGCGGGATCGGAATCGCTTCGAACTCAAACGGAGCGAAACGCACGAGAAGCGCGCATCCGGCCTGCGCTGCCAGTACAGCGGCATGGTCCATACCGCCGCCACGCGTGCCGACGAACTGCTCGCCCTCGGGCAAGAGTTGCATGAGCTCCTCGATGCTGGGCTCGACGTCATTGACGTAAAGCAGGGCAAGGGCCGCGCCTGTCATCAGGGCCGACGACGAGGATAAGCCGGCTGCTAACGGGAGGTTGGAATGAATGGAAAGATCGAGACCGCGGGTGAGCGGCCAGCGCCGCCCGATCAGCTGAACGGCGGCTTTGAGATAGTTGCCCCAATCGCCCGGCGCGAAAGGGTCGGCTGCGTCGAGCGGAAAACGGCGTGGCGGGTAGCCCTGAGATTCGGCCTGAATCGAGCGATCGGAACGAGGCTCGAAGGAAAAAGAGACGCGCCGCTCGATGGCAATCGGGAGAACGGGTAAATGGTGGTAGTCGATGTGCTCCCCGATCAGGTTCACCCGCCCGGGTACGGTGATGGTCATGAAATTTTCAGGATGGCACGAGCGCGTCCCATGGGGAGAAATTCCGGGAACACTTTCGCCGTCCGTCTCGTATTACGGTGTGACCCACGGGCTCGTTGTGTCTGTGTCAAAATTGGAGTTACCCCTCCAAGTAATAAGTAGGACTCGTGTATCCAAAAACCTCTAAGTTGATGTTGCTGATTGCGCTTGCCGGATTGTCTTCCTGCGGCAAGAAACAGCAGGCAATGAATCCGATGGCCGCCATGATGATGCAGGCCGTCCCTGTACGCGCGGTAGCTGCTGTCTCGACGGATGTCCCACTCACCGTCTCGGCTGTAGGGAACGTCGAGGCGATGGCCAGCGTGGATGTGAAATCGCGCGTCGCCGGACAGATTCTGCGGGTAATGTTCGGTGAAGGCCAGAATGTCGAGAAAGGGCAGCTGCTGTTCGAGATCGATCCGGAGCCCTTAGAGGAGCAGATAACGCAGATCAAGGCGGACTTAGCTAAAGACGCGGCGCTCGAGCAGCAGGCCCGCGCCAATGTCGTAAAAGACCAGGCAAACATCAAGCAAACCCAGGCAGCGGCGGAGCGCGGCGTGGCGCTGGCGAAAGACGGCATTTTTTCGAAAGAACAGACCGAGCAGGTCGTGGCGACCAACGACTCGGCGCTGGCTTCTCTCGAAGCGGACCGGGCAGCGGTGGAGAGCAATGTCGCGGCGCGAAAGTCGGATCAGTCGCGCTTGGCGCAAACACAGCTGCAGCTTAGTTACACGAAGATTACCGCGCCGATCTCCGGGCGCGCCGGCGCCATCAGCGTCAAGGCCGGTAACCTCATCAAAGATAATGACGTGGCGCTGGTGACGATTTTGCAGATCTCTCCGATTTATGTAACGTTCGGCGTTCCGGAACAAGTCCTGCCCGAAGTGCAGAAATACAACGCCGAACGCCCATTGATGATCGAGGCGACAAACAGCGATGGACAGAGCATGACAGGCCGCTTAAAATTCATCGACAACACGGTGGATACGACCACCGGGGCGATCAAGCTGAAGGCGGAATTCGAGAATCCCAAACATGCCCTCTGGCCGGGGCAGTTTGTAAACGTCGACGCCCGGCTGAACCTGGAGCATGGGCGCATCCTGGTGCCGAGTAGCACGATCGAGAACGGTCCGCAGGGCAAGTACGTGTGGGTGATGAATGCAGCCAATAAGACAGTGGCCATGCGGCCGGTAAACGTTCTTAGAAACTACAAGCCTGAGAAGAAAGCCGAGCAGGCCGTAATCGGTAGCGGATTGGAGCCGGGCGAGATGGTCATTTCGGAAGGACAGATGCGGCTGATGCCCGGAGCGAAGGTGCATGTGCTGACCGGTACGGGTCAGGCTGCCGATACCAGGAGCGCAGCCGCGGCCGATAGCCAAAGCGGCAGCCTGTAAGGACGTTCTATGCACTTTACCGATTTTTTCATCCGCCGGGCCATCACGACCACGTTGATCATGGCCGGCATTCTGGGTTTCGGCCTATTGAGCTATTTTTCGCTGCCGGTCAGCAATTTGCCGGTGGTGGAGTATCCGACGATTGAAGTTTCGGCTTCGCTGCCCGGCGCAAATCCCGATGTCATGGCTTCGTCGGTAGCAACGCCGCTCGAAAATCAGTTTTCGACCATTGCGGGCATCGACAGCATGTCCTCTTCGAGCTCGCTCGGATCGACGTCGATTACTTTGCAGTTCGAGCTGAGCCGGAACATCGATGCCGCCGCGCAGGATGTGCAAGCCGCGATCGCCCGGGCACAAGGTCTGCTGCCGACCGACATGCCTTCGCCGCCTTCCTATTCGAAGGTGAACCCGGCGGAGCAGCCGATTCTCTACATCGCGCTTTCTTCAAAGACAATGGCTCTTTCGCAGCTCGATCAATATGCCGAGCAGACGATGGCGCGGCGTATGTCGATGGTGGGCGGCGTCTCGCAAGTGGAAGTGTTCGGCGCGCAGAAGTTCGCGGTGCGAGTGCAGGCCGATCCGGCGAAGCTGGCGGCATACCAGGTGGATCTGGAGCAGGTGCGCAATGCGCTCGCGAGCGGTAGCACAAATCTACCGGCGGGATCGCTTTACGGTTTCAGCAAGAGTTATACGGTTCAATCGAACAGCCAGTTAACCTCCGCTCCCCAGTTTGCGGAGTTGATCGTTGCTTATAAAAACGGAGCGCCGCTGCGTTTGCGGCAACTCGGCAAGGTGCTCGACAGCGTCTCGAACGACAAGACCCGTTTCTGGATCAACGGCAGACCGAGCATCGTGCTGGCGGTGCAAAAGCAGCCCGGCGCGAACACGGTGGCGGTGGCGGACTCGGTAAAGGCGCTGCTCCCGACTATGAAGGAATCCATGCCGGCGGGAATCGATATCGGCAAGGCTTTCGACGATTCAACGAACATTCGCGAATCGATTTCGGACGTGAAATTTACCCTGCTGCTGACAATCGGACTGGTCATTGCCGTAATTTTCGTATTCCTGCGGAATGTATCGGCCACGCTGATTCCGAGCCTGGCAGTTCCCCTCTCGCTGCTCGGCACATTTGCCGCCATGAAGTTGCTCGGCTTCACGATCGACATGCTGTCGATGATGGCCATGACGCTTTCGGTGGGATTTGTGGTGGACGATGCCATCGTGATGCTCGAAAATATCGTGCGCCACATGGAGATGGGGAAGGGACGATTGCAGGCGGCGATCGAGGGCGCGCGCGAAGTGGGCTTCACCATTGTCTCGATGACGGTGTCGCTAGTTGCGGTGTTCATTCCCGTGCTCTTCATGAGCGGAATCATCGGCCGGCTGCTGCGCGAGTTTTCAGTGACCATCGCGGTGGCGGTGCTGATTTCCGGATTCATTTCGCTGACGCTGACTCCGATGCTGTGCAGCCGGTTTTTGCGGCATGACAGCCATCCGACAGGCGCGTTTTACCGGACCTCTGAGAAGTTCTTTATCTGGCTGAACGACTTCTACCGGCGCACGCTGCTAGTGGTGATGCGCCACCGCAGGTTGACGCTAGTGACGAGCATCGTGCTCACTGTGGCAACGGTTTACTTATTCGTCATCATGCCGAAGGGTTTCATGCCGACGGTAGATCAGGGGTTCATGTTCGGGGGGTCGGAAGCCTCACAGGATACTTCCTTCGACAAGATGGTGGGCCTGCAGAAGCAGGTGAACGATATCCTCGCGAAGAATAAGTGGATTGCGAGTTACGGTTCGGGTGTCGGAGCGGGCCCGAGCGCCAGCCAGAACCAGGGATTCATGTTTGCGGATCTCAAGGAAGACAAAAATCGGCCGAAGGTGAACGAGATCATCGGGCAATTGGAACAGGAGTTCATGAAGATTCCGGGCCTGATGGTGTTCCTGCAATCGCCGCCGCTGATTACTCTGGGACAGAACGAAGGGCGCAGCCAGTATTCGGTGGCGCTGCAGGACGCCGACACCAAGGAACTCTATAAGTGGGCGCCGGTGCTCGAGGCGAAACTGCACTCAATTCCAGAATTGAAGGATATCTATAGCGATCTGCGGCTCTCCACGCCGCGCCTGGACGTGGATATCAACCGTAACCTGGCGATGTCGCTCGGCGTCAACCCCGACGCCATTGCCAACACGCTCTACGATGCCTATGGGAACCGGCGAGTCACCACCATCACGGCCGCTTCCGATCAGTACGATGTGATTTTGGAAGTCGAGCCGCAATATCAGCGCGATCCCAGCGCTTTACGGGACTTGTACATTCGATCGTCCACCGGGAAGATGGTGCCGCTTTCGGCGGTGACCGATTTGAAGCAAACGGTCGCGCCGCTGAGCGTCAATCACATCGGCCAATTGCCAGCGGTGAATTTCCAGTTCAACGTGGCGCCCGGAGTATCGCTCAGCCAGGCAACCAAACTGATCGACGCGGCTGCCAGCCAGATCGGTTTGCCCGATACGATGACGTTCAGCTATCAAGGGACCGCCGCGGCGTTCCAGAACTCGCTGCGCGATCTGGGCATACTGCTGCTGATCGCCGTGCTCGTGATCTACCTTGTACTAGGCATTCTATATGAGAGCTTCATTCATCCGATCACGATTCTTTCGGGGCTGCCGGCGGCGGGTTTGGGCGCGCTACTGACGCTGCTGCTGTTCGGGGAGGATCTCAATCTCTACTCGTTTGTCGGTATTATCCTGCTCATCGGCATCGTGAAGAAGAACGCAATCATGATGATCGACTTCGCGCTGGAGGCGGAGCGCAAGGAAGGGAAGTCGCCCGAAGAGGCGATTTTAGAAGGCTGCCTGCAACGGTTCCGGCCGATCATGATGACGACCATGGCGGCGCTGCTCGGTACCCTCCCGATCGCCTTCGGGACTGGCGCGGGCGGCGAAGCACGGCGTCCGCTGGGAATCGCGGTAGTCGGCGGATTGATTGTTTCGCAGCTACTAACTCTCTATATCACGCCGGTAATTTACTTGTATCTCGACCGCTTCAATGCGCGCAAGGCGACGAAGAGCGGGCGGGAAGCGGTGGAAGTCTGGCCCGGCGAAGAGAGTTACGCGAAGTAACGCTCAAGCAAACGACATCGGACTGAGAGTCCACTCCACGTTTCCCACGTCAGGCGAATTTGCTGAGTGGCACCGGAAAGTCTTCGAACTCGGCGAGCATGTCCTTGGGGCTGACGTTGGCGTGTCCGGGGGAGCTTCTTTGCACACTGGGCGCCATGCTGCGGCGGGTCCAGGCTTTTTTTCGCAAGTTGGTAATCAGGCGCCCCCGCGTGCGAATCTCGCCCAGGTATTCGCCGTTGCAGCCATAGACTTCGTCGCCTTCGGCGAAGTAGCCGAGCTGCTGTCCGTTTTGAGAGAACAGGCTATCGGTGAGGCGGTAGCCGACGTAGTGTCCGCTCCAGTTCCAAAAGCTCTCGATTTCGTTCATTTTGTCCTTCTCCGGCGAGGGATCGCTTTTCAAGCCAGCGCGGCGTGTTTCTTGCACAGATATCCATCCTGCTCATTACGGCGATAACCGTTGGTCTCGACGGTTTTCCATTTAACGACCCGATGCAGCAGCCCGAGAGAAAGGGGCGCCTGGCATTCTCTGCAATGGCCGGCAATGGTGGGGCCGAGCCTATGCAGGTCAATAAGTATCTGCTCGCGCTCGACGGTTTGCGGCGCGGTCAATTCGATTCGAGACATCGGTTTACTCCTGATGAAAGCAGTTGCGAAATTTTAGGGCTTGTGGTTCGGAGCTTTGAAATTCCTATAGCCGGTCGTAAGATGTTGCGAGGCCAGATCGTGCGGAGGATTCAAGGGCGCGCCGTTCGAGGGAACGAATCCCGTGCGACGCCAGTTCAGTTTCTGAAGCTTTGTTACCAGACGGCCACCCGACGAAATCTCTCCAAGATAGAGCCCGAGCGTGCCATACACTTCGTCGCCTTGGAACTCGCCTATCTGCTCGCCGCGGCAGGAGAACAAAGCGTCGTTCTCGCGATAACCGACCGCTTTGCCGCTGGCCGTCCAAAACCAGTCATTCTCCTGGAAGCTGGCGGGTTCGGGCAGGCTATCGGGCATCGTCATACCGATTCGTTGGCTTTCGCCTCTTTAACTTTGGGCCGCGGCTCGGCCCGAGGTTCCGCGCTTTGATGCGTGGCCGCCGGAGCAAGGAGCCTTTGCAAAGGGCGCAGTTCCTGACGCCGCACGCGCCGCTTTCTAGCCTGCTTATTGGCTCTCGCTCGATCTCCGTTACGAATTGACAACTTGTCTCCTATGATTTTGATTGGGGGCGCGACCGGGGGCAAAGGTCAAGTCAGCGCTCGACCGTCGGTACGCCCAGAAAAAGATTGGAGCCGACGGACGGCTTGCGAAAAGGCTTGCGGGGCGAGGATTTCCGCGCATGCTCGGCGATTTTTCGGGCCCGTTCGACGAGCAGGGGACGAAAATCCTCAGTGACGACGCTGTATTTGCGAAGCCGATCTAAGCCGCTCGGTTGCGAGGAAGAGGCGGTTTCGAGGAGCTGAAGGCAGAATTGCGGACCGTCCTGAACCGGGACCCGATTCTGCGAAAAGAGCAGCAGGTCGATCTCAATGCAAAAAACTTCGATCAAGGCCGAGTCGCCTTTGCCACGAAATTGGAAACGCCGGTTGGCGCCATCCTGTGTAAAGCCCTCGTAGGCGAAATGCATAGCTGCCGTCCTTTCGATGGTAGGGCTTTGGGCGAAGAAGAGCGGCGTGAGAAAGAGATTTTCGCGAAAAGAACCGAACCAGTTGCTTTTGACTTAGTAAGTCAGCAGATTCTAAGAAAGTAAATTCGGAATCCGACTTAGTTCGAACTATCCGAAGAGTGGGCAGAATTGCTCAAGCTATTAGATTATAGAACAAATACAGTTATTTCGTCAAGAAGCAGAAGCGCCGGCCGAGCAGTGGGCTTGCCCTTAGAAATAGCGGCTTAATCGCAGAGCTGGCGAGCGGTCTTTTTCGGGATCTCCGCTCGGAAATAGCGCTTCAGCCGGAGGAACCGGCTCTCAAAGAGCTCGAAGCTGAGTTTAGCCACAAGGTAGGTAGAAAAGAACGATGCGAGTACGAAGGCAAGTAGCGACCACGCACTGATGGCGAAATGGCGCAGAAGCTTGCTTTCCGCCCACAGGATTGGGACGTGATAGATGTACATTCCGTAGCTATAGCGGCCTAGCTGCCGTAGGTTGGGTTGGAGCAGAGCTCTTTGCGCAAATGAGCGACGGCCATCGCTCTCGAAGACGTGGAGAATGAGCGCGCCGAAAGCAACGGCAAGCAGCGAGTAGAGCCACAGAGATGCCCAATAGGCGGCGGGCTCAAGCAGGAGGTAGATTGCCAATACGGCGGCGAGCGCGCCGGAGCGATAAATTGTTCGGCTCCACCGCCGCAGGGAAGGCGGACGGCGGATGAGGGTGGCGATGGATGCGCCTACCAGCAGAGAATCCATCCTGGCGAAGGTGTTTTCCACGATGTCGCGATTCCAGCCGGCGTGGCTGTAGATAACGAAACGAATGGCGATGGCCACGGCAATTCCGAGCAGACACGAACGGCCGATATAGCTTGCGGGAATCAAGAATACGCAGACCGACCAGAAGAGATAGAACTGCTCCTCGACTGCCAAACTCCAAAAGTGTCCGATGATGTTGGCGTTCCATGTGCCCCGGAGGAACGGCCACCAGTTGTTCAGGTAGACGAAGTAGAAAGGGCGATCATGCGGCACCGGGAGGACATCATTCATACGAACAAAGAAATGGGCAAGTAGAAGAATCGTCGTGAGGACGAAGTAATACAACGGAAAGATGCGGAGAGCGCGACGGGCGTAAAAGGCGCGAAAGTAGTTGGCCGATCCCCGCGTGTCGAGCAGGATGCCTGTGATGAGGAAGCCGGACAAAACGAAAAACAAGTCCACGCCGCACCAGCCCGGATACATGGCGTTCACGAGCAAGCGTTGAATGGGGGTGGCGTGTGGGAAATAGTCGGAGAGGTGATGCAGAATGACAATCAGGACGGCCAGCCCGCGCAGTCCGTCTAAGCCAAGAATATGGCGGCTAGAGAGTTTGCGGGGATCTTCTGCCTCAGGGGGCGTTAGGGCGGGCATGGCCTCTGGCTGTTCGCGCCGCTTGGAAAAGGATTTTAGACGCGAGCGTTTGACTGTAGCACAAGCGCGCGCTTTCCTTAGAACGAGGCAGGAGATGAGTTGGAGGCGGGAGGTGCGCGGAGTTTGCGGTCCTGGGCAGCGCGGGTTAGCATGTCAACGAACCCGCCCTGCGGGACACTAATTCGACGCTGCGCGCGCGCGTTCTTTCTGATGACTTTCCAACGCGCTGTGGGACTCGCGAGCCGTGACTGGCAGGCCGGGGAACTTCATGGCGGCGTATATCCCGGCGGCGAGCGCGGCACCCAAGACAGGGGCCACAATAAACAGCCACAACTGACGCAAGGCCCAACCGCCGACGAAGAGAGCCGGCCCGATGCTGCGCGCCGGATTGACTGAGGCGTTGGTGACGGGGATGCTGACCAAAAGGATCAGGGTAAGGGCCAGGCCGATAGCGATGCCGGCGAAGCCCGCAGGGGCCTTGATGTCAGTCGATCCGATGATGGTCAGGACCAGGAACATAGTCAGGATGAACTCGCTGAGGAAGGCTGCCAGAAGGTTGTAGTGACCGGGCGAGTGCGCGCCAAATCCGTTGGCGGCGAAGCCCGCCATAGCGGGGTCATAGCCGTTTGGGCCGCCGGACGCGATTGCCAGGAGCAGCGCGCTCGCGAGGATGGCCCCAATAATTTGGGCAATGATGTAGCCAGGAACAAGACGGGCGTCGAACTTCTTAGAAAAAAACAGACCCAAGGTGACGGCAGGATTGAGGTGACAGCCCGAGATCGGCCCGACCGTGTAGACCATGATCAGAAGAGAAAGACCGAAGGCGAGGGCGATGCCGAGATAGCCGACTTTATCCCCGGCGAGCACGGCGGTGCCGCAGCCTCCAAAAACCAGCACGAACGTTCCGACAACTTCCGCTAAATAGCGTTTCATATTGCCTCCATCCGAATTAATCGCTGTTTATACCACGAGTACCAGTTGAGCACGACTACGTATTGTACAAGGAAAAAGTTAGCTTGGGAATTAATGAAAAGTATGAGCCAGCAGCGAAGCAAGATAATGCGCCGCGGCGGGATCGCCTTCGCGGGGAGCCCAAGGCGCGAAGGCTTTATCGTTCGCGGCCAAATACGGCCCCGGTTTGACTTCGAAACAGACGGCATGCTCGCTGAGGACAGCAAGCGTGTGCCAGACGCCGGGTTGGATGTCGATACCGAGCGGGTCCTGTCCGAGAAGCGTGTGGGTAGCCACGCGGCCGGTATCGTCAAAAGTGAAGAAGGCAATTTCGCCGGCGAGTACGACGAACGACTCGCTCTTGGGCGGCTCAAGGTGGCGATGGGGCGCGATGTAGGTTCCGCGCAGCAGAACGTTGAGGAAGCGGTGCGGGTTTTCCTCCATGGCGCGGTGGAAATTGTGATTGATGCGCCGGCGCGGAGATTGGGCGGCGCGAGCGATCAATTCGTCGAATAGCGTGGAATCGAGCGTTTGAATGTCTTCGGATGGCATGATTTAAGTTCTCAAAGAACGTTGATGGCGCGGGCGGCCAGGATGGCGATGGTGCCGAGCGAGATGACGCTTTGGATCATCATCAAGACCTTGGCCCAGCGCGAGAGCACCGGAACGTCGGTGGGGGAGAAGGCGGTGCTGGTGTTGAAGGCGAGAAAAAGGTAATCGACGAAGCCGGGTTTCCAAGCCCGATAGGGGGCCGAGATGTGCGGCGGCAGTGTCATCTGCGGGAAAAGGAAGTCGCCGTCTGTATGGAATTGGCGCATGTCGCGGTGGTGCGGGCCGCCGGCGTCGAGACGCCAATACCAGGAAGCGAAAACTAGAATGTTGCTGAACCAGAGAGCCATGGCGGAGCGCAGGAGTTCCATGGGAGGGACGCGTTTATCGGGGATGCCGCCGATAAGCAGGGCGAGAGACCAAATCATGGCGACCGTGATAACGGCGGAGAGAGTGAGGCCTAAAGCAAAATTCAGACGGGAGCGGCCTGCTTTGCGGGCAGCCACGGTGGGGATGAGAAGCAGGATGATAACCGCCAGTAACAGCCAGGCTGGGCCGAAGGTGAGGCGGTCGGGCAGCGCGGCGTAGAGGGCTGCCACGCCCAATAGAGCCAAGACAGCGGGCCAGCGCGCGGCAGGTTGCGATTCGGAGCTATTGTTTGAGGCGGGCGTTTGGGTGGAGCGCACTGTCAGCACGAGTTTACAATTCCATTGTGATCCGCATCGGTATTGCCGGTTGGACGTATAAAGACTGGGAGAACATTGTTTACCCCGCGAAGCCCAGGCCGCGCGGCTTCGACAAACTTACTTATTTAGCCGGATTTTTCGATACGATCGAGATCAACTCTTCGTATTACGGAGCGCCGCGACCAACGGCGGCTAGAAAGTGGGCGGAGAGCGTGGAAGGCAACGATGCCTTTCAATTTACGGCGAAGCTTTTTCATTCGTTCACGCATGAGCGCAATGCCGCGCCTAACGACGAGAAGGATTTCAAGGATGGGATAGAGCCGCTGGTGGAAGCGAAGCGGTTTGGCGCGCTACTTATTCAGTTTCCCTGGTCCTTTAAAAACTCGCCGGATAACCGGACGTATCTGGTCGGCTTGCAGAAGCGCTTTCGGGAGTATCCGCTGGTGATCGAAGTTCGACATAGCAGCTGGATAGAAGATGAGATCCTGAACTTGCTCAGCGAGCTGGGGGTCGGTATCTGTAATATCGATCAGCCGTTGTTTCATCGTTCAGTGAAACCGCGGATGGATGTTACTTCGACGGTCGGTTACATACGGCTGCATGGGCGCAATTACCGGAATTGGTTTTCGCCAAAGGCGGACGTGCGCGAGAGATATGACCATCTTTACACTGCCGATGAACTGGACCCGTGGGCGGACAGGGCCAAGCAGATTGCCAGGGACGCGAAGGAGACCTACGTGGTGGGCAACAATCACAACATCGGGAAGGCGGCTGTGAACGCGCTCGAATTGCGCGCGCTGATTAGCGGGGCACCGGTGAAAGTGCCGAAGTCTCTGAGCGAGGCGTATCCGCGGTTGCGTTTGATTGCGGCGGAAACGGGATAATCGGGAGATGAGCATCGCCGCGGCAGATGCGCCTGTTGAGCGCGTAACGGTTGTTGCCGGTGTGCGCTCCGGACAAGCGATCATTCGTGGGACGCGCACGACCGTAGCAGATATTCTGGGCTGGCTGGCGGCCGGAGCGCCCGAAAGCGAGATCCTGGGCGACTATCCGTGGTCGCAACCGAAGGACATTAAGGCTGCGCTGGCTTATGCGGCGAGAGAGCTCTGACAGCGGGACAGTATTGCAAAGTAATATTAAGAAACTCCCGTATCGAAACGGATCTCAAAAAGCTTAGCCAAGAAACGAGAAATCTGGGAACATCCAGGCAAGTCATACAAGATACTTGGCAATTGTCATTGGCGTTTGACGCAGCCAAATGTCTGACATATACTCGCCGCCATGAAAAATCCACGTTTTGTCCGGCTGAGCGTCCTGGTGTTTATCGCCGCCACGTGCGTCTACGGCAGCACAGTAAGCAACTTCGACACCGGGGATGAGGGTTGGCTGAGTGTGTCATTTACGCTGACGAACCCGCCCGGCCCGATCCTCAACGTCTATCCGGCGGACTGGCTTCCGTCCGGCGGAAATCCCGGAGGCTTTATTACCACAGTTGACCCCGACGGGGACGCGCCGGTCGACGCGGCGGAATACTGGAATGCGCCGGCAAAGTTTCTCGGCAACCAGTCAGGCAATTACGGCGGGTCTCTTTCCTTCGACCTGATGGATAGCATCGATATCTACAATCCTTTGGCGGCGCCGGATTTGGTGTTAATCGGCGGCGGTGAAACTCTGGTTCACGCGCTTCCTTATCCCGTGCCGAATACCGAAGTGTGGTCTCATTACAGCATCCCGTTGTCACCGTCGGGCTGGCAAGTCTATTTCGCATCCGGCGCGCCAGCGACCGCGGCTGATATGCGGACCGTTTGGGCTCCCTGACTCAGCTCGATATCCGCGCGGATTACTTCATAGGCTTTGATTTTCAGAGCCTGGATAATGTGGTGTTGTCGGATACGCCGGCCACTCCGGAGCCGGGAAGTTTGGCGCTGCTCGTTGGCGGCGCCGGACTGCTGCTGATGTTCCGATACCTTGCTGGGAGAGTTGGTAGCGCTAAGGGGAATCGAACCCCTATTTAAGCCTTGAGAGGGCTCCGTCCTAACCGTTAGACGATAGCGCCAAAGAGAAAAGAGGCATCCCCATTATAACGGGTGGGTGAAAAACGGCCCGGGACACGTCAGCTGAAATTAGAAGGGGGTGTGGTGGTTTGGGGACACGCCTGCGCATGGACGTTGCGCATTGGGTGCACGCTAGCCGCTAGCCCCCGCTAGCCCGGAGTGTCCCCGTCCGGGTTTTGTGGTGTTACCGGTGGAGGGACGCGCCTGCGCGTCGGATGTCCCCGATTTGCTCTACAGCGCGGCGGGCATGAGCAGGCTGGACTTGGCCAGCGCGCGCGCGATCAGTCCGATGGCGTCGGGTTCGGTGACCGACTTCGCCACCGACGTTTCAAGAATCAGCATGCTGCGGGCGCGATCGAGCATCTTCTTCTCGCGGAAAGAGAGCGGCTTCGACATTTGAATCGCGACCAGCGCTTTAAACACTTCGGCGATTTCGAGCAGGCTGCCGCCCTTCATGCGGTCTGAGTTCTCTTTGAAGCGATCTTTCCAATCCTGCGCGCAGCGGGGCTGGCCGGCCGAAAGATAGCTCAAAACCCGGTTGATCTCGCTGCATTTGGTGACCTTTCTGAGTCCGAGATCGCCGACATGGGAGAAAGGCACCATGACGGTCATACTGCTCGGAGCCAGCCGCAAAAGGTAAAAACGCTCTTGCTGCGCGCCAAAGGCGCGGGAACTGATGTTTTCGATCGTGCCAACGCCGTGGTTTGGATAAACCACTTTTTCCCCGACCTGGAAGGTCATTCATGGACCCCTTTTCTCGATTTATGAAATCACTTAGAGTTAAACAGCCCAATGGAATATTAAACCTGCGTTAACGTTTCGTCAATAGAAAAATGTAGTTTTCACACCTCCAGGGGTAGTGTACAGCAAAACTGCCTGTAAACCGATGTGTGTGAAAGCGAGAAGGACGGGGTGCCACGTGGCGATTGTGGCGCTTTTTGGAAGGGAGAAGTTTAAGCGAAAGGACCCGCTGGGGCGAGCCCTTCCAACCGGTTCAAACGGACTTAAAGGATATTAGCTGACCAGTTTTCCAACACCGATTTTACCTTTTGGCAAAACTGGTCGGCAAGCGCGCCATCGATTAAACGGTGGTCGAAGGTCAGAGCGAGGTGGGCCTGCGAGCGGATGGCGATGGCGTCTCCTTCGATAACCGCAGGCACCTTCTCGACCGCGCCGACGCCGAGAATGGCGACTTGCGGCTGGTTGATGACCGGCGTGGCGAAGATGCTACCGAAGCTGCCGAAATTGGTGATCGAAAAAGTGCCGCCCTGCACTTCGTCAGGCTTGAGTTGGCGGGAACGGGCGCGGGTGGCGAGATCGACGATCGAGCGCTGGAGACCGGCCACGTTCTTTTCATCGGCGTTGCGAATCACCGGCACGATCAAACCGCCGTCAAGCGCCACCGCGATGCCGATGTTGATGTCGCGGTAATAAACGATGTTCTTGCCGTCGATCGAAGCATTGAAGATGGGAAATGCGCGGATGGCTTCGGCCAACGCGGCGGTGACGAACGGCAGGAAGGTAAGCGAGAAGCCGTTACGCGCCTGGAATTCGGCTTTCGATTTGTCGCGCAGTTTGGCGATTTTCGTCATGTCGACGCGATGCACGGTGGTGACATGGGCCGAAGTGCGCTTGCTCATAACCATGTGCTCGGCGATCTTCTGCCGCATGGTGCTCATGGGTTCGGTGCGGACTTTGGCGGATTCGGCTAGTGGGAGCGGCGCGCCAGCGGCAGGCGCGGTGGGTTGCGTGGCCGAACCCTGCGGCGGGGGAGGCGGAGCAGACGGCTGCTGCGCCGGCGGAGCCGCATAGGTGCGCGCGGCCTGCGAAGACATGTGTGCTTCGACATCCTGCTTGGTGATGCGTCCGCCCGCGCCTGTGCCTTTTACCTGGGCGAGATCGATGTTGTACTCGCGAGCCATCTTGCGCACGAGCGGCGAGAGCGGTCCCTGATCTTCCGCGCCATCGGATTGGGCGGTGGGCGCGGGCGGCGCACTCGGCTGTTGGGCGGGCGGCGGCTCAATCGGGTAGGGTCCGGCCGAAGCGGAAGCAGGCTCCGGGGGAGGCGTCGGCGCGGCTGCCGAAGGCCCGACGTCGGTGGCGGGCGGCTTAGGCGCTTCGCTCGGTTTCGCCGGCTGGCTCGGCGCGGCTGCCGGGGGAGGAGCAGCCGCAGCGGGAGCAGACGCAGCTGCTTTTGACGCGCTATCGCCGATACGCGCTACCACCGAGTTAATGGCGACCGTCGCGCCTTCCTCAACGAGTACTTCGCTTAGAACGCCGGCGGCCGGGGCGGGAATTTCGGTATCGACTTTATCAGTCGATATCTCGAACAGCGGCTCGTCCCGCTCGATCTTTTCGCCCGGCTTTTTCAACCAGCGCGTCAGCGTGCCTTCGGTAATACTCTCGCCCATCTGGGGCATTACGACGTCAATCATCGAATCTCCTGCATGTGTTGTAGCTGCGTATGTTCTGTTGGAATAGCGAATACGGGCTGCGCCGCTGCCAGCCGATAACCGAATACTTGCGCGAACGAACCGGCGATGGCGTCCATCACCGCCGCGCGCTCCACCGTCAGGCCAAGCGAACGAAGCGAGCACACCGGCTTGCTCAATCCGCAAGGAACAATATATTTGAAATAACTCAAATCGGTTTCCACGTTGAGCGCGAAGCCATGCGACGTAATCCAGCGGCTGATGTGGATCCCAATAGCGGCTATTTTGGCGCCGTTCACCCAGACCCCTTCATAGCCGCGCCGCGGGATACGCTCGGCGTGCGCGCCCAAGGTTTCCAAAGCGTCAATCAGAGCTTGTTCCACTCCATGGAAATAGGCATGGACATCGCGTTTCCATTCTTGCAAGTCGAGTATAGGGTAGCCGACCACCTGGCCCGGTCCATGATACGTCACGTCGCCGCCGCGGTCGGTCTCATAGAGGGCTATGCCCGAGCGCGCCAGAATTTCCTCGCTCGCCAGAACGTGTTGCTGCTGGCCGTTGCGCCCGATGGTCACGACATGCGGATGCTCGACAAAGAGAAGCGTGTCATGCCCCTCGCCGCGTTTGCGCCGGGCCACCAGTTCCTGCTGCACCGCGAGCGCTGGCGCGTAAGGCAGGCGGCCGAGGTCGAGCAGTTCCAGCGTTCTCATGGTGGGGTCTTTCAGCGCTCCAGCGCGCGGCATTTCCTCAGACGTTGATGGCCAGTCCGTAGACGTTGTTGAAAGCCTCGCCGATCGCCTCATAAATAGTGGGATGCGCGTGGATCGTCGACATCATGCTTTCGACCGTCGCTTCCGCTTCCATCGCCGTCACCGCTTCGGCAATCAGTTCGAACGCCTCGGGTCCGATGATATGGACGCCCAGGATCTCGCCGAAATTCTCATCGGCGATCACTTTGACGAAGCCCTCGTGCTTGTCGAGGATGGTGGCTTTGCTGTTGCCGACGAAAGGAAATTTACCCACCTTTACTTTGAAGCCCTGCGCGCGCGCCTGCGCTTCACTCAGGCCCACGCTGCCGATGCCGGGATCGGTGTAGGTAGCACCTGGAATGCGATTGCGGTTGATCGGGCGAATCGGCTTGCCGGCAATGGTTGCAACCGCTACCATACCCTCGGCAGTCGCCACATGCGCGAGTTGAGGTGTCCCGGCGACAATGTCGCCGATCGCATACAGATTTGGCTCGGCGGTTCGCTGATAAGGATCCACTTTGACGAAGCCGCGATCGAGCTCGGTCCTGGTGTTTTCGAGACCGGTCTTTTCCGTGTTGGGCTTGCGGCCGACTGCCACCAGCAGCTTATCGAACTCCATCTCTTCTTTGTTGCCGTTGGCGAGAGTGGCGGTCAGACTGACGCTATGCGCGTTCTTGCGGATGTTTTCCGCTTTGGCGCCGGCCTCGACTCGGATGCCGGTCTTCTTGAAGTGCTTCGCCAATTCATTCGAGATTTCTTCGTCTTCCACCGGCACCAAACGAGGCAGCATTTCGAGCAGCGTCACCTTGGAGCCGAAGCGATTGAAGATGGAAGCGAACTCCACGCCCACCGCGCCCGCGCCAATGATGCCGATCGATTTCGGCACCGACTCGATGTCCAGGATTTCGATATTGGTCAGGATCAGATTTTGATCCGGCTCAAGGCCCGGCAGCATGCGCGCTTCCGAACCCGTAGCCAGAATGATGTTCTTGGCTTCCACCGTTTGCTTGCCTTGCGCGCCGGTTACCTCAATGCGGCCGCCGCCGAGGAGACGCGCATCGCCTTTGATCACATCGACTTTGTTCTTGCGCATCAGGAACTCGATGCCCTTGGAATGTTTGGAGACGATCTTGTTCTTGCGATCGAGCACCTTGGGGTAATTCAGCCGCGGGTCTTGGCAATCGATTCCCTGCGCGCCCGGATCTTTGAAATAATCCCAGACATCGGCGCTGTGCAGAAGGGCTTTAGTGGGAATGCAGCCCACCAGCAGGCAGGTGCCTCCGAGTCTTGACTGGCGCTCGATCAGCGTGGTTTTCAAGCCGTATTGGCCGGCTCGCACGGCGGCAGAGTAGCCGCCCGGGCCGCTGCCGATCACGGCAACATCGTAAGTCATTTTCGTTTAAAGTTTACCATCCGGGCCTTATTTTACAGGGACTTCAGAGCACTCGCCCGATTTCGAGGGCAGCTTGGAGGAAACCGGAATTGCGCGCTATGCGTACTGATTAGGCAGGATGTTCGATTCGCCGCAATAGCGCATTCCTACGTATCATAAAGAGAGAGCCATGCGTTCGATTCTTTGCGCTATAGCGATTTTTTGGTTACCGGCACTGTGCGCCGCGGGTCAGTCGGATCCTTCGGCTAGTCCCCAAAAGACCGCCAAGAGGCAGCCTCCTCCAGGGCCCCTACACAGCGTGACGGTCAAAGGAAATAAACTCTATGCCTCGGTCGATATTGTGAAAGAAACCGGCCTGAAGGACGGCGAGCGAGTGGATCGCGCGATCCTCGATAAGGCTCGCCAGAAGTTGCAATCGACCGAGCTCTTCAACAACGTTGCCTACGAGTACCGCGTGAGCGGGGGCGCATCACCGGACTACGATGTAACCTTCCAGGTGGCTGAGAACGAGCAGCTTTTCCCGATGCACTTCGAGCGGCTCGGCATGTCGGAAGATGCTCTGCGTTCCTGCCTGCGCGAGCACGTCGATCTTTACGCGGAGCGTATTCCGGGCACGGAAGGCGTGCTGCAACGCTATTCCGCGGCAGTCGAAAAATGCGCCGGCCAGAGCAAAGTAAGGGCTGCTATTTCGAATGACGATCCGAAGCAGCTAACGGTATTGTTTTCGCCCGAAACGCCCGCGCCCACGATTTCCCAAGTAGAGGTTTCAGGCAACGAAGCGGTGGATACCGGAACGATTCTGCGCGCTGTGAACCAGGTGGCGATCGGAGTGCCGCTTTCCGATATGCGGCTGAAGATGATTCTCGATGGCACCATCCGGCCCCTCTATGCAGCCAAAGGTTATGCCGCCGTCAGCTTTCCGAAGGTGACGACCGAGCCGGCGAAGACGAATCTCGGCGTGATCGTGAAGGTCGAAATTAAAGACGGGCCGTCATTCAAGTACGGCGCAATCCGTTTCCGCGGCACCGGCATGGACGAGGATGAGATTCGTTCCACGATTCCGTTTAAATCAGGCCAGGTTTTTAACAGCGAACAAGTGGATAATTTCCGGCTGGAGCTGGTCCACAAGATGCGGCGGCGCGGTTTACTAGACGCCAGCGTGAGCGCCGAGACGCAACCCGACGACAGTAATCGCGCGGTGAACGTGATCTATAACGTCACGCCGGGAGCGACTTACAATTTCCAAACGCTCGACATTCGCGGACTGGACATTACCAGCGAGCCTGTGGTCGCCAAGCTGTGGGGAGAAAAGCAGGGGCATCCGTTCAATCCGGAGTACCCGGATTTCTTCCTCAAGCGCGTGCAACAGGAAGGAATCTTCGATCATTTGGCCGACACGCGGTCGGATTATACGGCCGATGCCTCCACGCACAATGTGACCGTGCATCTCTACTTCAAAGGCGGCGAATCGAAGGCGGAGCAGGATCGGAAGAAGCGGGAAGAGCAAGAGAAGCACCAGAGCGACGGCAGCTGGAGTCCTTACCCGTAGGGGCGCGTGAGCCACGGTTGCCGCACCCTGAGCTTTCGAGTACCTTGAAGTGATGACGAGTTACAAGAGAGTAGGCTGTACAATTCCTGGAATTAGGTAAGGAACAACTGCTTGAATGCGCGTCCTCCTAGTGTGCTGAGCGGGAAATACGTTTACAAAGTCTTTCGACCTTGCCGAGGATGAGATCGGCATCGGCGGTCCAGACGAAAGGTTTGGGATTTTGGTTACGCCGGTCGAGGTAGTCGAGCATGGCTTTCTCCAGGATCCGAATAGCAGTATGGCTGCCGCGTCGGACACAGCGTTGGGTAAGCTCTGCGAAGAGCCGCTCGACGAGGTTGAGCCAACTGGCGCTCGTTGGGGTGAAGTGAACGTGGTAGCGCGGATGCTTCGTTAGCCAGCTTTTGACTTTCGCGACCTTGTGCGTACCGTAGTTATCCATGACCAAATGCACGTCGAAGCCGCCGGGAAGATTGGCCTCGATCTCGTTCAGAAAGCGGATAAATTCCTGATGCCGGTGACGCCGGTAGCAATTGCTGATGGTGACTCCGGAAGCCACATCCAGGGCCGCAAACAAAGACGTTACTCCATGTCGCTCGTAATCGTGCGACTGCCGCTCGGGAACGCCCGGCGCCAGCGGCAGAATCGGTTCGGTCCGGTTCAGCGCCTGGACCTGGCTTTTTTCATCGACGCACAGCACCATGGCGCGGTCCGGAGGGTTTAAATACAGGCCCACAATGTCGCGCACCTTCTCTACGAATTGTGGGTCTTTGGAAAACTTGAAGTTCTCCACTCGATGCGGCTGCAATCCGAACGTATGCCAGATGCGCACGATGGCGTTCTGCGTGAGACCGGTCTCTTGGGCCATGAGCCGAGTGCTCCAGTGCGTGCTGTTCGCGGGCTTCGATTCCAATGTTTTCGTCACCACTTCTTCTATGTCGCGATCGCTGATTTTTCGCGGCGCGCCGACGCGCGGCTCATCCAGCAAGCCATCCAGCCCGAACTCCAGAAATCGCTTTCGCCACTTGCCCACCGTTGCGCTCGTGACGTGCAGCTTTCGAGCCACTTCCGAATTACTCATCCCTTCTTCACAACCGAGTACCATCCGGGCGCGCGTCGCCATCGCCTGCAACGACTTCGGCCGACGAGCGATTAGGCTCAATTTCTCCCGCTCTTCCTCACTGATCTCCAGTGGCTTCTTGGGACGTCCAGTACGCATACAACAATAGGAGGCCCCTTCAATACTTATGTTTCGTATTTATCGCTCAGGACACTAGGCGAACAAGCTAGTCGCTGGCTGAAGCGGGCACATTGACCGGAAATTCGAACGGGTTTATATTGACCATCATGGAGATCCACTTAACAGCCGAGCAGCAGGCCTTCGTGCAGGAGGGTGTCCGGGCAGGCCGCTACAGGACTGCTGAGGAAGCTATCCGGGAGGCTCTAACATCCTGGGAAGAGGAAGAGCGGAAGCGCGCTGAAATTTTAGCGGGTCTTGATGAAAGCGCGGACGATTTGGCCGCCGGCCGATTTAGAAACTATTCAGACGAAACTTTGGCCACCCTTGCCGGAGAACTGAAGGCGGAGGGTCGTACGCAACTTGAAGCACAACGGCGTCCGCGTTAGTGGCTCAGTATCAGCTTACCCAGCGAGCTCGTAGAGATCTGAACACCATTTGGGCGTTTATTGCGGAAGATAGTCCTCAAGCCGCCGACAAATTCGTCGACCGAGTTGTCCAAACCTTGAAGGTATTAGGCGCGAATCCTTACATTGGGCGGGATCGAAGCGACATGCGACAAGGATACCGTTCGGTTCCGATCGGCAGTTATGTAGTTTTCTATCGTCTGATCGGATCGCACGTGTATGTCGAGCAAATCTTACATGGCGCGCGCGATATCAAGCGCATCATTAAGCCTGTGCGCTAACTCCGCAACTTCCGCACAATCGCGTTCGCATCGTAAACGCATCCGCCCCAGATTCCGCCGCTCGCCTGCTGGAGCGCGGCCCAGAGTCGTGTGTCTTCCGGTAGCAGCGGGTCCGCTCGTAAATCGCCTCGCTCGGCGCGGTTCAGCAAACGCCGCTGTCCTTCCTCGGCAGAGAACGTTTCGCCATCCTCACCGATAAAGTTCACCTGCCCTTCCAACTTGTTTCGATCAACGACGATCTCGACCGTGTCACCATCCCGCAGCTTGCCCACCGGACCACCGGCGAGTGCTTCCGGCGAGACATGCCCGACGCAGGCGCCCGTCGAGACGCCGCTGAAGCGCGCATCGGTAATCACGGCCACATGCTTGCCGAACGGAAGATGCTTGAGCGCGGACGTGATTTGGTAGGTCTCTTCCATGCCGGAGCCCATGGGTCCGCGGCAGATCAGCACGATCACATCGCCCTCGCGAATGTCCTGCGATTTGATAGCGGTGATGGCGTCGTGTTCGCTGATAAAGACGCGTGCCGGCCCGCGCTTTCTATAAACACCATCCGCATCCACTACGTCCGGATCGATCGACGTGCTCTTCACCACCGAACCTTCCGGCGCAAGATTGCCATGGGGAAAGCAGACGGTAGAGGTCAGGCCGCGCGCCCGCGCCCCATCCGGAGAAAGAATAACGTCATCCGGATCAATCCCATCGAGCTCTTGGAGCCTCTGGCGGAAGCGCGCGCGCCGCTCGGAATGCTCCCACCAATCGAGTGACACATTGAGCGTTTCGCCAGCTACTGTCAAAGCGTCTGTATTCAGCAGTCCGGCGCGCCGCAGATGCAGCATCACCTCCGGGACGCCGCCGGCCAGAAAGACTTCGACCGTCGGATGGTTGCGCGGGCCGTTAGGCAGAGCGTCTACCAATCGCGGAACGCTGCGATTGATTCGATTCCAATCCGCCACCGTCGGTCTTTCGACGCCTGCCGCGTGCGCGATGGCCGGGATGTGGAGCAACAGATTCGTCGATCCGCCAAAAGCCGCATGCACGACCATGGCGTTTTCGATGGCACTGCGCGTCAGAATGTCGCGGCCGCGCAGACCGAGTTCCACCATGCGCAGCAGAGCACGCGCGGTACGCCCCGCCATATCGAGCCAGACCGGCTCGCCGGAGGGCGCAAGCGCGGCGTGCGTCAAAGTGAGTCCAAGCGCCTCGCCGACCACCTGGGAAGTCGCCGCCGTCCCTAGAAATTGACATCCGCCGCCGGGCGATGCGCAGGCGCGACAGCCGGCGAGCGCCGCTTCTTCGAGCGAAATTTTATGATGCGCAAAGCGCGCGCCGATCGTTTGCACCTTGCCAGCATCTTCACCGTGTTCGGGCATCAACGTGACTCCGCCCGGAATCAGCGCGCAGGCCGCATCGCCGCTGCCCGCGAGAGCCATCATCATGGCCGGCAAACCTTTGTCGCAGGTGGCCACGCCGATCACGCCGGAACGCGTGGGAAGCGAACGAATCAACCGCCGTAGCACAATAGCGGCGTCATTGCGATAGGGCAGGGAATCGAACATGCCAGGCGTGCCCTGCGTGCGGCCATCGCAGGGGTCGGTACAGGCACCGGCAAAAGGAATAGCGGCCAGCGATTTTAACTCGCGGGCGGCTTCCGCGACCAGCAAGCCCACTTCCCAGTGCCCGGTGTGAAAGCCTAGCGCGATCGGTTTCCCGTCAGGAGCGCGCACCCCGCCATGCGTGCTCAAGATCAAAACTTCTTTGCCGCGCAGAGCTGCCGGTTCCCATCCCATGCCGGCGTTTTGCGTCAAGCCGAACAGGTTGCCGGAAGGTAACTCGAGCAACATCTCGGGTGTGATCGGCAGCGAGCCCTCCGGGCCGGGAGCGTGCGTGCGCACGGAAAAAATTCCGGGATTTCCCGAATCGATAACGTTTTCGAAATTCATTTGAATTCTCTTCGCGAAGCCCGCTCCGCTAAACTCGAATTTCCCCTGCCTGTCAGGCGGTGTGTCCAGTAAATGATTGAGAGTGGAAATCGCCAAACGACCGCCATTTACCCCGGATCATTCGATCCGCTGACGAACGGCCATCTCGATCTGATCACACGCGGCGCGCGGCTCTTCGATCACCTTATAGTAGCTGTCCTCACCAACACGAATAAACAGCCGCTTTTCTCGAGCGAAGAGCGACGCGCCATGATCGAGGAAGCAACCGTTTCACTGCCCAACGTGCAAGTGGATGCCTTTGGCGGCCTGCTGGTGGAATACACCGCGCGCCGCAATGCCGATGCTATTCTGCGCGGCATTCGAGCCGTCTCCGATTACGAAGCCGAACTGCAGATGGCGCACCTGAATCGCCGCATGAATCCGCGCGCCGAAACAATCTTCCTGCCGGCGGCTGCCGAATATTCCTTCCTCAGCTCCCGCATGATCAAAGAAATCATCACGCTCGGAGGCGACGTTTCGCAGTTTGTGCCCGAGCTTGTACTACGATCGCTGCGCGCAAAATTTTCCTGAAAACGGTAACCTGGAAGTACCTATTATGCAAGCGACCGCGGAAATAGCCGAACGTATCTCGACCATCAGCGTCTCCTCCACCATGAAGGTTGCCGCCGACGCCGACCGCCTGCGCCGCGAGGGCGCCGATGTCGTCGATTTCGGAGCCGGTGAACCGGACTTTCCGACTCCCGCCAACATCAAGCGCGCGGCCATTGACGCGCTCGACGCCAACTTTACCAAATACACCAACACCGCCGGCACTCCGGAGTTGCGCGCCGCCATCTGCGAGCGCCACCGGGCCGACTTCGGCACCAACTACGCCGCGAGCGAATGCCTGGTGACGGTGGGCGGAAAGCACGCCATCTTCAACCTGGTGCAGGCGCTGGTCAATCCGGGCGACGAAGTCATCATCCCCGTTCCTTACTGGGTGACTTACAAGGACGTGGTCAATTACGCGGGCGGCGTTTGCGTCTTTGCCGATACCGACGAACACAACGGATTCGAAGTGACCGCGAAATCGATCGAGCAGCACATTACGCCGCGCAGCAAGCTCGTCATCATCAATTCGCCTTCGAATCCGAGCGGCGCGGTCATTCCGCAGGCCGAATTCCGCAAAATTTTGGAAGTAACAGCGAAGCGCGGCGTCTATCTGATGACCGACGAGTGCTACTGTCACTTCGTCTATGACGGCGAGCCGTTTTCAATTGCTGAAATTTCCGGAGCGAAGGATTCCGTGGTGGTAGCCGGCTCGCTATCGAAAACATATGCCATGACAGGCTGGCGGATTGGATTTGCGCTTGCGCCCGCGCCGCTCATCGGCGCAATGACCAAACTCCAGAGCCATTCCACTTCGAATCCGACTTCCATCGCGCAGAAGGCCGCGCTCGAAGCCATGCAGGGTCCGCAGGAATCGATCGGCGAAATGCTCGCTGAATATCGGCGCCGCCGCGATTTCGTAGTCAAGCGCCTGCGAGAAATTCCAGGCGTTACCATCGGCACTCCCAAGGGCGCTTTTTATGCTTATCCGAATGTCTCTATCGCCTACGGAAGCGGTCGCGTGAAGAACTCGTTCCAATTCGCAACTGCTCTGCTCGAGCAGGCGCATGTGGCGGTGGTGCCCGGCGAAGCGTTCGGCACAAACGACCACGTTCGCATCTCCTACGCGACCTCGATGAAAGAGCTCGAACGCGGTCTCGATCGCCTTCACAAATTCATCGACGGCTTGCGCGCCTGACACAGAACAGTAGGAGGAGTAACTTCATGGCTACCGAGCTTGTTTCGCCGGAAGTACGAATTGAAGAGGATTCGGAATACTACGAGCTGTTAGACGGCCGCATGCTGAGGAAGGCGTCTGTGGGCAGGAAGAAACATTCGCAGACCGCGCGTCTTGTCCGGGCGCTTCTGGAGCCGGCGCAACAAAGACTCGGCGGAACATTGGAGACGGAGTGGACCATGCTGAACGGTCCAGACAAAGTCATCGCCGACGTTACCTTCTCCCTTCCGGAGCCTAAGCTTTCCGACGGCTATCTTGTCGCGCCGGCGTTCCTCGTCGTCGAAACATCATCGCAAGATCAAACGCTATCTTCCCTATTCAGAAAATGCCGCGAGAGATATCATCCCTTCGAAACTCCTTACTGCTGGGTCATTGACTCGCGAGAGGAGGCTGGCTACGAATGCCACAAAGCGGACAACGGACTCTTTCGCCTGGTCGACGTGCTGACCGCCGGACCTGACGTGAGCGTCCCGGTCGCCGAGATCTTTGACCAGTTGAAGAAGCAGCCCTAGAGCGATTTCCTTCCCTTCCGGCCCGCACAGAGATAGAATTCTATTCAACATATGAAGCCTCTTCTTGCTTTGGTCGTGAGCGCGTTTCTCACGCCAGCTGTCTTTGCCGCCAGCCCTACCGGCAAATGGACCGTGACCTTCAACGCAGATGGCACCGTGCGCGAAACCTCGCTTTTCCTTAAAGCAGAAGGAAGCGCGCTAACCGGCTACATGTTCACGCACAACGGCTACGAACCGCTGCGCGACGGAAAAGTCTCCGGCGACACGCTTTCTTTTTCAATCGTGCGCGACAATTTCGGCGAGGAGCGAACTTCCCGCTATACGGGCCACGTGGAAGGCAATACGCTTCTTCTCCAGATGCCCGGTTGGCAGGACCATAAAGGCCCCGAGCTGCATCTGAAGCAGGTTTCCACCGAGATGCCGGGCTCCATGCCCGAGCCGCCCAAGAAAATTTCGCTTCCGGAAGCCAAGCCTGTTCCCTACAACGGCATGGCGAAAACGCCGCCCATGGGCTGGAACAGCTGGAACAAATTTGCCAATAAGGTAACCGATCAGCTGATCCGGGAAACCGCCGACGCCATGGCGAGCAACGGCATGAAAGCGGCCGGATACACCTATATCAACATCGATGACACCTGGGAGGCAGGCCGCGATGCGAACGGCAACATTCAGAGTAATTCCAAATTCCCCAACATGAAAGCGCTCGCCGACTACGTTCACAGTAAAGGTCTCAAAATCGGCATCTACTCTTCGCCCGGGCCGAAAACCTGCGGCGGCTTCGCAGGCAGCTTTCAGCATGAGGAGCAGGACGCGAAAACGTATGCTTCCTGGGGATTCGATTACCTCAAATACGATTGGTGCAGCGCTTCGCAGGTGTACGATTATCACTCCATGCCCGCCGTTTATGCCAAAATGGGCCGGGCGTTGCAGGCCTCCGGGCATCCCATTCTCTTCAGTCTTTGCCAATACGGAGTTCTACACGGAGCGCAGTGGGGCGCAAGCGTTGGCGGCAATTCCTGGCGCACGACCGGCGACATTCAAGACAATTGGAAATCCATGTCGCACATCGGCTTCGATCTGCAGCTGGATTTAGCGCAATACGCCGGACCGGGACACTGGAACGATCCGGACATGCTCGAAGTGGGAAACGGCGGTCTGACGGAAACTGAGGACCGGACGCATATGAGTCTCTGGAGTATGCTGGCTGCGCCGCTTCTCGCCGGCAACGATCTGCGTAGCATCTCTCCCGGCACGCTCGCGATGTTGACGGAGAAAGACGTGGTTGCGATCGATCAGGACCCGCTTGGCAAAGAAGCCACGCGCGTCGCGAAGAATGGCGATCTCGAAGTCTGGGCGCGCCCGCTTGCAGGTGGCGCCGAGGCCGTCGGCCTTTTCAACCGGGGAGAAACCGATGCCAAAGTTACCGCCCGCAACTCGGATTTGAAATTGACTGGAGCGTTCACCATTCGCGATCTCTGGGCGCACGCCGATCGCGGCCGATTTGCCGGTGAGTTTTCGGCCGACGTTCCGCCCCATGGCGTTGTTCTGCTCAGGCTCGAAGCCGCGAAGTAAGGCAGTTTGTTATTTCACTTTGCGCGCCGGCATGTCGCGGCCGCCCTGGTGAAGAATCACTTGTGTCACCCTGCCGGAAGCATCTTTCGTAAATTCGAGCTGCGCGTCGACCACCTTCAGGAAGAAACGGTTCTGGGCCTCGGGAAAGACGGGAATCTTTTGTTGGTCGGTCAACTGCGTCTCCAATTGATGGCCGTTGAGCGTCACGCTCAGTGTCGCGCCCGGCGCAAGTTGGTACTCTCCCACGTATTGCCGCAGCACTTCGGGCGCTAGTGTGATTTCCTTGCGCTCGGACGTCAACACCACTCTTTCACCATGCACGATGGCGGCGAGTTGACCGGCAATCTCATCGGGAGCCATGCCGTTCAGGTTGCCTAGAACGACGATGGTGAGGCGGTCTTGCGGCCAGTAAGCCACGTGTGTATTGAAACCCTCGATGCCTCCGCCATGATCGATCTCCTGGCGTCCGTTCACCTCTCGCACTTCCAGGCCGAAAGCGTAGTTTTCTTTGAAAGCTGTTGTCATCTGCTTCAACGAAGCGGCGGACAAAACTTTCCCACCGAAAAGCCCGCGCTCCCACCGCAGGAGATCTTCGGTTGTCGAATACAGGGACCCCGCCGAGAACGGGATCGTCATGTCGATATAGCCCGCGTTTACGGGCCCGTGCGCGGAGGGAGAGTAGCCTGACGCCCGATGCAGGATGATCGCGGAGTTCGAATCATAACCGGAATCCTTCATCCCAAGAGGAGTGAAAATGTTTTGTTCCACAAACTGTTGGTATGTTTTCCCGCTGATTTTTTCGACCAGGTAGCCGAGCAGCACGTATCCCGAATTGCTGTAACTCCACTTTGTTCCGGGCGCAAAATCGAGAGGCTTGTTGAGAAACCGCGCGACCAGTTTCTCAGGCGTGGTAGCTTTCGCTTCCGATTCCCGGTAATCGGGGAAATTCGTGAAATTCGGAATGCCCGAGGTGTGCGTCAGCAGATGGTAGATCGTGATCTTGTCCCACGCCGCGGGCGCGTTCGACATGTATTTCTTGACCGGATCGTCAACCCGCAGCTTGCCGCGCTCCTGTAGAAGCAAAATACAGGCAGCCGTGAATTGTTTTGTCACCGAGCCGAGCCGGAACTTCGTCGTTGGGGAGTTGGCAATATTCCATTCCAGATCCGCCGAACCGTAGCCACGATCGACTAAGACTTCATTGCCTTTGGCAACCAGAACCGAACCCATGAATTTCTGGTCTTTCACGTACGATTGAATAATCTGCTCCATGCGCGGACGAACATCCTCAGCGCGTCCCAGGCAAGCGAGCAGAAGGCATCCGGCAAGAGCATTGCGCATTACTGCCGTACTATATCGAAATTTGATCTGTAATAGCTTACCGGTCTTCAACCGGACGATTGGAATGGAAATACTTGCGATACGCGGCTACCCAATCCGTCGCGATGTCGCGCTGGGCCGTTGCGAGATCGATATCGCCTCGGCACACCATGCTGTGCAGCCGATCCTCCAGCTGATCCTTCACGCGCGCGTTCCAACGCGCCGAATATGGTTCCGGCCACAAATTGCGAAGGCTGGTAGCGCCGCCCAGCTTGGGGGTGATCAAGTAGTCGAGTTCATATTCCCGCGGTTGATCTTCCGAGACTCCATACTCGCGGAAGACCGCTTGGCGCAGTGACGCAGGGACGGCGGCGGGATCGTTCTCGAGGGCGCTCGTACACACGTCGGCCTTCGACATGAAAACTGTATCCCCGGGCGTCAGCCGCGCCTGTGGCACGGCGCTTCGATGGCTCTGAGGACGAAATTCACGCGCCGTGACCCAAGCGATGCCCAGCGCCAGGAGCGCCGCCGTTGCGGCGTACGCCAGATGGGAGAGCGTAGCGACGCTTTGCCGCAACATCTTTCCAGAATCGAGTTCCGATGCGAGTAAAGACAGCCGGGCTTCGAGCTGTAAAGTCGCTTTTGCCGCCGGCGGCAATTGCTCGTTCAATTCGCTATTACGAAAATGAACGAACTCGGCGACGGTTCGATTCAGGTCGTCCATGCGCGTCCGGCACGCCCAGCAGGCGTTCAGATGAGTTCGAACCTTTTCCGCGTCGCGCGCGGGCAGTTCGCCATCGGCGGCCATCAGAAGCTGCCGTTCTGTCGGATGACTCCCGCTTTCCCTCATGCGCTTGTCCCCTCTGCCGAACGCAGCCGCTCCAGAGAGCGCTGCAGCGATAACGCCACCCCACCCAACGAGATCCCGAGTACTTCCGCTATTTCCCGGTAGCGCAGTCCTTCGCTGCGAAGATAGAGACAGAAACGATCCTGCTCCGGAATGGTCCTGAGCGCGGCTCGCAGCCGTTGCGCTTTTTGCCGGGTCAACAACGTCTCTTCGATGTTGGGCGCCGGGTCGGCCCGCAGATCGCACGCGTCATACTCTCGCTCGCCGTGCCGCTGCAAATGAACCGCATTGCTGGTTCGCCTCTTCAGTCCCAGATTGTGCGCCACGCGAAAGATCCAGCCCGGCAGATTGGCGCGCGATTTCTCATGTCGAAGGTGCCGGAACAAGGCAAGGAAGACTTCTTGCACAATCTCTTCGCCATCGTCGACCGGCAGTCCCAGCGACAGCAAATAGCGCAGCACAGGGTTCCGCATCTGTTCGAACAACTCGCTGACCTCGGCCTCCAGCTGCGATGGCTCGCGGCGACCGGCAATCCGATCCCCCAATTCGGCGAAAGACAATGCGCGACTTAGAGAGGATGCGGACATGCGGCTCTTTATGGTTATTCCGGATTTTACAATGTTTCGGGCGACGCGATAAATTCTGAACAAAACGGCAGCTAGCGGAATATCAACTGTAGTGGGGATATCCAGGCTGGCAAGTCTTTTATCGATACCGGTTGTTCTACTGGCGCAAGCCGACATGGGCGAACTGCGGCTGACTCTGACCGATACGAGCGGTCTCCCGGTGCAGGGGACCGCGCAAATCGTCAGCAAAGCCAATGAGTATTCGCAGACATTGAATACCAACCCGGAAGGTCGTATCACGGCCAAGCGGCTTCCCTTTGGCCTCTACGCAATCAAGGCCGTGCGCCAGGGTTTCTCGCCCGCTTCCGAAATCGTGGCGATCCGCTCTTCCATCCCCAAGGAAGTTACGGTCAAACTCGGACTCGAACAGGTGAAGACGACCGTTAACGTGAACGATAATGCGCTCCTGATCAATCCGGCTGATCCGTCCGGCGCGAACCAAATTGGCGGCGCGACTCTGCAGGACCGCATCACTTCCATGCCCGGCCGCTCGCTCGCCGAGTTAATCAACCAGGAGCCCGGCTGGATGTTCGAAGCGAACGGCATTCTGCATCCGCGCGCCGAGGAGTATCAGACGCAGTATGTAGTCGATGGCATGCCGCTCACCGAGAATCGCTCGGCGGCATTCGTCCCCGATTTCGACGCCGGCAGCGTGCAGTCGATGAGCATCTACACCGCGGGCTTTCCAGCCGAATACGGCAGAAGAATGGGCGGTGTGATCGATGTGGAAACGCGGCGCGATACGCGCCAGGGTTTTCACGGCCGCGCCATTCTCTCGGGCGGCAGCTTTAACATGCTGAATGGCTATTTGCAGACCCAATACGGTCTCGGCAAGAATACCTTCACGCTCAGCGCAGCCGGTTCCACCACCGATCATTATCTGGATCCGCCCGTTACCCAGAACTTCACGAATCATGGCGCGACGGCCGATTTCATGGCGCAATACGAACGCGACATCACTGAGCGGGACCGCGTCTCCGTCATCCTGCGGCGCGAGCAATCCAAATTCCTGGTGCCCAACGAATACATACAGCAGGCGGCCGGCCAGCGCCAGGATCGCCAGAGCTTCGAGAGCGCTGTTCAGCTTTCCTACCAGCACATCTTCTCGCCGAACGTGCTCGCCGATTTCCATGCCATGTCACGCGATTTAACCGCCCGTTTCTGGTCGAACGATCTCTCGACGCCTATGATCGCCGGTCAGGATCGCGGCTACCACGAGCAATACGTTAAGGGTACGGTTTCCGTCCACGCCGGTATGCACGATTTTAAATTCGGCGGCGAGTCGGATTACGCGTCGATTCAGGAATCGTTGAACTATGTGATTACCGATCCCAGCCAGTTCGATCCCGATACTCCACCGTCGTTTCGTTTTTATGGCCATGCGCCCGATCGCGAACAAGCCGGGTTTGGACAGGATACGCTGCACTGGAAGAATGTCACGCTGAGCGGCGGCCTGCGCTTCGATCATTACGATCTGGTGGTGAATCAAGTAGGCTGGAGCCCGCGCGCCGGCGTTGCCGTTTACTGGCCGAAAGCACAGATTGTCTTCCGCGCGGCTTACGACAGGGTCTTTCAAACTCCGGCCTTCGAAAATATTCTGGTGTCGAGTTCCCCTGCCGTCACCAGCCTCAGCGATCAAGTTCTGCGTTTGCCGGTTCAGCCCGCGCGCGGCAATTACTACCAAGCCGGCTTCGGCCGCGGCTTCTTCGGCCACGTTAGCCTGAACAGTAATTTCTTCTGGCGCAGGTATCACAACTATCCGGACGACGATCTCCTGTTGAATACCGGGATCAGTTTTCCTATCACCTTTGCGCTGGCCAATATCTATGGCGTCGAGACCAAACTCGATGTGCCCCATTGGGGCCGGTTCTCCGGCTACGCGAGTTGGACCAACCTTCGCGGCAACGGCTATTTCCCGGTTACCGGCGGCCTTTTTATTGGCGATGACGCGGCGCAAGCCATCAGCGCCAACAGCAGCGTCTTTCCCGTTTCCCAGGAAGAGCGCAACGCGGTCAGGCTACGCGTTAAGTTCGACGTTACGTCGCGGCTGTGGCTGGCTTTCGGTGGAACCTACGATAGCGGCCTGCCCATCGATTTCGCCGGCACTTATCAGGACGCGCTCGCCCAATATGGGGCCGATATCGTCAATCGGATCAACTTCGGCAATTACCGCCCGCGCCCGCTCGGTTCGCTCAACGCTTCTCTCGGCGTGCTCTTGAATAAGAACGAAAAGTATCCGGCACGCTTTCAGATCGATGGCACAAACCTGACGAATGAAATCAATGTCCTCGATTTTGCCGGACTTTTTTCCGGCACCGCGATTGCTCTCTCGCGCGGCGTGACCGCGCGTCTGCAGTTCGGTTTCTAGTGGCCTGTTGTCGCAATGAGAACCTTACTACCTACAAGTAACCTGCAAACCAGGGGACTGGCGAGCATTTCGCGCCGTTTGCGGAATCCGCTGCCTGTCCCCTGCTTTGCCCCATCCACAAAGGTGCGATCGGTCTCTTTGCGACACTCCACTAGAAGCGCTGCTGAACCGCCCAGGCAGTTTCTGCCTCCGCCACCCTGTCTGACCCCGAATAGGATAATGGTTTCACCGCTAACGCGATTTTGCGCCTATGCACATCCCCGATGGCTATCTCAGCCCTTCCACTTGTGCCGGCCTGTACGCTGCCGCTGCGCCCTTCTGGTACATAGCGCTGCGTCGCGTGAAGCGGGTTCTCTCCACGAGCGCTGTTCCGCTGCTCTCCGTCTTCTCCGCATTCTCGTTCGTCATCATGATGTTCAATCTGCCGCTGCCCGGCGGAACCACCGGCCACGCGGTCGGCATGGGCATTGCGTCCATTGTCCTCGGTCCCTGGGTCTCGATTCTCGCCATCTCGACGGCCCTTCTTATTCAAGCTCTGCTGTTCGGCGACGGAGGCATCACTACCTACGGCGCGAATTGTTTCAACATGGCCATCGTGGGCTCCCTGGTTGCTTATGCGGTCTATCGCATCATTGCGCGACATGCTTCGCTGACCGCACCCAGGCGTGTAGTTGCCGCCGGCGTTGCCGGGTATGCCGCTATCAATCTTGCCGCCCTCTGCGCCGGTATCGAATTCGGCATCCAGCCTCTGCTCTTCCACAACGCATCGGGCGTTCCCCTCTACGCGCCCTATCCGCTGCGCATCGCCGTTCCCGCCATGATGATCGGCCATCTCACCTTCGCCGGACTCGCGGAACTTGTTCTCTCTGCCGGTCTAGTTTCGTATCTCCAGCGCGTCGATCCGGCTCTCCTTCGCACCACCGCGCCCGATGCGCCCGATCTCGATTATGCGTCGCAAGCGCCTGGCCGCCTGCTTACCTGGCCTTCCGCTCGCAAGCTCTGGCTCATCGTAGCTCTCTTCCTGGTGCTCACACCCCTAGGCATCTTGGCTGCCGGCAAAGCCTGGGGAGAGTGGCGTGCCGCCGATTTCAAAAATCCGGCCGCTCGGGCGAGCATGGCTTCCGCCTCCGGCCATCGGATGCCTCCCGCCAGCGCCCCCTCCGGCCTGGCGCGCCTTTCCTTGCTGTGGACGGCGCCTGTCTCCGATTACTCCCCATCGTTTGTTCGCAGCTCCAGCTTCGGCTACTTTGTCTCCGCCGCGCTTGGTGTCGGAGCCATCATTCTGGTGGTTTCTTTCACTAGCTGGTTGGTCGCCAAACTTCGCCGCCCCGCGCGCATCCGCAAAAGCTTTATCGAGAAAACAATCGACTCTCTCTTGCGGCTATCGGAAGAAGCGGTATTTGCCGAAAGCATCGCGCTCTCCCAAGGCCTGCTGCAAAGACTCGATCCGCGTGTGAAGCTGGTGGGTTTCAGCGCGCTGCTGCTGGCTGTCATTGCTGTCCACCACCTCTGGCTTTTGTTGGCCTTGTTCCTGTTCGGCATCGGGCTCGCCCTATTCTCAAAGATTCCGCTTCAGGCCGTGGCCGGCCGCGTTTGGCTGGCCGTCCTCGGCTTCACCGGTTTGATCGCGCTGCCCGCCATCTTTTTAACACCGGGTCGAGCGGTTGCTATTCTTCCGCTGCTTGCGTGGCCGGTCACCGGGGCCGGCCTCACCAGCGCCGCTTTTCTCGTGCTGCGCGCCGAAACCGCGGCCACCATCGTTCTCGCCCTGATCCTCACCACCTCCTGGCACCGCCTCCTGCGCTCTCTGCGCTGGCTGCGACTTCCTCCCGCCGCCGTCGTTATCCTGGAAATGACTTACCGCTACCTCTTCGTTTTCTTAAACACCGCCAGCCACCTCTTCGAATCGCGCCGCGCTCGCCTGCTCGGCCCACTCGAACCCGCCGATCAGCGATCATCCGCCTCTGCCATGGCCGGCGTGCTGCTCGATAAGAGCTTCTCTCTTAGTAGTGAAATTCACCTGGCCATGCAGGCGCGCGGCTTTCGCGGAGAAGTCCTTCTGCTCGACGATTTAGCCATGCGGGCCGTCGATTGGCTTCAACTGGCCGCTCTCCTCTCGATCGCTACCCTAGCTATCTTGGTCGGCCGATGATTGCCGAATCGAGCGCGCCTGTCTTCGAGATCGAAAATGCCAGTTACTTCTACGGAGGCACGCCCGCGCTGCGGGATTTGGCTGTCAAGGTAAGACCCGGTGAACGGCTTGCCCTGCTCGGCGCGAACGGCTCCGGTAAATCCACCCTGCTGCGCCTCCTGGCTGCCCTGACCTTTCCAAACCACGGCCGTATCCGCTTCTTCGGGCAGGAACTCACTGCGGCGCTTCTCGAGCAAGCCGATTTTTTCTATGCTTTCCGCCGGCGCGTCGGCATCGTCTTTCAAAATCCCGACGTCCAACTCTTCAACGCCAGCGTATTCGATGAAGTCGCTTTCGGACCGCTCCAACTCGGTTGGCCAAAAAACAAAATTCGTGAGCGAGTGAACGAAACCCTTGCCGCCATGGGCATTCGGTCTCTCGCCGAGCGGCCGCCTCATCGTTTGTCGAGCGGCGAGAAAAAACGAGTCGCGCTTGCTTCCGTGCTGGTGACCGAGCCGGAAATTTTGCTTCTCGACGAGCCCGTCGCCGCGCTCGATCCCGTGAGCCAGAATGGCATCGTCGAGCTATTAGCCTCCTGGGCCGGGAGCGCCCGCACGGTCATCACCGCAACCCATGACTTAAACGCGCTCGAAGCCATCGCCGACCGCTGCATCGTGCTCCGGAACGGCTCAGTTGCCGCGGAAGGCGATCCATACTCGGTTCTCCACAACGGTCGCCTGCTCGAACAAACCGGACTCATTCGCGCCCAGCATCACCACCACGCTGTCACGCCGCTTGAGCCTCACGGCCACCTTCATTCAGACGATCTAGCCTGAGCGTTTCTCACTTGCTCCAGGCAAAAATAGACACCGGAAAACGAAATCCCAGCTTTCCTTGCCGCTCATACGCCTTGATGCCGATGCGATCGACGCCAACGTCCGCTCGCACCGTCGCGCGGACTTGCGCCTGGGCCGAGGGTCCGGAATGCGAAGCCTGCAAGAGCGAATCGAGATCCGTATCGAGCTCGTAATAGGCACTACGCCTGTGCGTCAATCCGTCGCTTTGGCCGAGTTCCTTCAGTTCGTCGATAGTGAAGGCGCTCGCGTGCGAAACATCCCGCAACTTCTCCATCTCGTCAAATGCTTTGCGCTTCGCTGCCTCCGGCGTGACATCCGCGATGACGACCCGGCCGCCGGTCGTGCAAACTCGCGCCATCTCGCGCATGACTGCCCGCGCATCCGCAAAATGATGGAATGTGTAGCGCGTTATGACCAGCGAGAAAGACTCGTCCATATAAGGCAGCTTAGCGACGTCGCCCAATTCCCAGCGCACGTTTCGCAAGCCCGTTTCTGCCTGCAATTTCCTCGCCTGATCGAGCATCGCCGGCACTAGATCGATCCCCTTCACGTGCCGCGCCACCCGAGCTAGCGCGCAACTCACTATTCCCGTGCCGCACGCCACATCCAGCGCTTCATCGTCCTCGGTCACTCCAGCGGTCGTCAACAGAAGCTCCAGCGAATCGGCTGCCGAATGAATCGGAGCATCCGCGAATGGCTTCGCCTGGTGCGTAAACTGTTCGATGACCAATCGATTGTGCTGCTCGTCAAGATCCATCAGGCCAGCCCCAACTGGCTCCGCCCCAACGCGGTCAAATCTTTTTCCGTCCCGCGCCCGCGAAAATCGACTTCGAAATCGTCCGGAGCAAAATCGGGCGGCGTTTTCCCTGCCAGAAATGCCGGCGCCTGCTTGGCAAGGTAAGCGGTGTTCTTCGCGCACTCGGGCGTGGAGGCGATATACATCACGTTGCTGTAGCCCTGGCCGCGATGCTCGTTTTCGACTGCATGCACCACGTCCGAATGCCAGAAAACCGTGTCGCCCGGCTGCATCAGCGGTATCGACGTAAGCCCTTCGAGCAAAAGTCCGTGCCACTCGGGCTTAACGGAGAGCGCGCGCCCTGGCTCAGCGCCGCATAACTCATCGTCCGGAACGTCGTCCTGCAAAGCCCGCAATAGCAAATAGACCATCGAGTTCACAATGGGAATCAACTGCAGCGTTCCGTCGCCCTTCCCTTGCTGAGTCAGCGCCGTCCAGCCTTGAAAGGTGCGGAACATCGAGCAGACCGCTGGCGAAGGCACCTCGCGCGCAGCCGGCCGCCAGGCCGCATCGAAGGCGTCGTACTCGCGCCAGTGTCCCGCGAAAACGTGGCGATAAACATTCCGGAAATTCTCATCGAGCCAGCGCTCCACCGAACCGCCGTCCACGTGCGGCGATAAACCAAGCGAACTCGATCCCGGGGGCCGCCTTCGAATGCGATCCGCGTAGACCGGAACGTGCTCCGGATCGAAATGCGTCTGCCCTTCGCTTTGCGCGCGCCACAGCCGGTTTAAAAAAACTCGGGCGCGCGTAAGCTGTTCCGCTTGCCTCGCCTCTACCTGGGATTTCGACCAGTAAATTCCATAGATCTGCGGCTTGGCCGCCGCCAGCGTCCCGAAATATTTATCCTCCGCCGCATTCGCCAGCTTTTCGTCCAGCCGGTTTTCTTCCACGTATTTTGCAATTCCATCGTCCCAGGCTTTCGCTTGCTCGGGCTCGAAGGTTTTGCGAATCACGCACGCCCCGCGCGCTTTCACCTGCTTTACCAGTTCGGGCGAAACGCTGCCAGCCGCCACGTCCGAATATTGCAGCGTGGGAATCACAGGGCGCCCGGCCGCGCGTTCGCGCGCGATCTCATCCACTTTGTGCCGCATCTCGCTCTCCACTTCGCGAAACACTTCGGCATATTGCGGCAGCGCCTTACGCAGCAAGGCCTTCACGCTCCTGGTCGCTTCCGGCAAATTCTCGATTTCGAATGGCATAGCTACTCTTTCCGCGATTGTCCCGACAGTTTTGTTGATCCGCAGAGATTATACTCTTGCCTCTTGGCTCTTTTCCCGCGATCGGCCTATAGCCAATCGATCGTCCGGCATGTTAGCCTTACCGAAAGATTTGCTATGGGAACCAGTCCTGCTGAGCCCGCCGCCGCCCGTCTGTTTTGCTCGGAGTGCGGCCGGCCCTTTCCCCCCGAGGACGTCGTTCGATTCGGCTCGAACGCCGTCTGCGCCGATTGCAAGCCCCGTTATGTGCAGCAATTGAAAGAAGGCGCGTTGCCCGCCGCCGGCGTCGAGTACGGCGGATTTTGGCGACGATTTGTGGCAATCACGATAGATGCCATCATCCTGATGATCGTGATGTTCCCGGTCAGCATGTTGGTGTTCGGTCAACTTGCTGCTTCCGGTAGAGTAGGGCGTCCCGCTCAGCCCCATCTCGGCTATCTGGGCCTGGATTATCTGCTGAACCTGGCAATCGGCTGCTCCTATTACGTCTACTTCTTGAGCCAGAAAAGCGCCACTCCCGGCAAGATGGTGATGAATCTCCAGGTGCTAACCCCATCCGGTCTCCGCATCGGCGTTGGCCGCGCTCTGGGCAGATTTTTCGCCCACTATTTGAGCGCTCTTATCCTGTTTATCGGCTACATCATGGCCGCCTTCGATTCCGAAAAACGCGCCCTCCACGATTACATCTGCGGCACGCGCGTCTTTCATAAAGTTTAGGCTGTGCAACTCTTCTGCCCTAGCTGCAACGGGTCGCTTCCCGATTGGTTCTTGCGCTCCAGCCGCACGCGAAATACCTGTCCGAGCTGCTACTCGCCTTTAGATATCGAGATCTTTCCTGCATTCTTCCGTCACGCCGCGGGCCCCCCCGATCATCCTTTGGCGCTCGAAGAGGGGTCGTGCTACGAACACGCCAGCCGCCGCGCAGTCGCGTTGTGCCATCAATGCGGCCGCTTCCTCTGCGCCCTGTGCGAAGTCGAACTCGATGGCAAAGTCTGGTGCCCCGCCTGCCTGCGGCTGGATACGCCGCGCAAACGTCCGCCGGTGCTCGAGCGCGAGCGCACCCTCTATGATTCCATCGCTCTCGCGATTTCCACTCTGCCCGTTCTTTTGTTCTACCCTATTTTCCTGACGCCCCCGCTCGTCGTCTATCTGGCCGCCCGCTATTGGAAAGCTCCCTCGAGCCTCATCCCCCGTAACAAATGGCGCTTTGTCCTTGCGCTTTGTTTTGCTGCTCTCGAACTCTGTCTCGTGGCTCTCCTGGTCGTCGGCTTTGTCATGGCTCTGCGCACCAGATCCTTCCGTGTTCAGCCGCACTAAGAATGTCTCCCGATTTCCCATACACCCGTCTTCCCGGAACGCTGCGCGGCTTCGTTCGTAAAGCCAGTCTCTGGGAAGGCTCCGACCACGTGCTCTCCGTGGCCGGTAACCGCTTCGTCGAAAGCTACCGCCGCTTCTATTACCGGGATATCGAAGCGATCATCGTCCAAAAGTGCGCGCGTACCGGCAGTCTCGGCGCCTGGATTCTTTCCTGTTTCTTGCTGCTCCTGGCCTGCAATTGGTTAAGCCACGGCAGATGGATGGCCGTCGCGCTGCCCGCTGCCATTGTGTTGCTGCTGCTCGTGACTTACCGCGCCATCGTCTCCTTCCGCTTCAGTTGCCGCTGCGTCATTCAGACCGCCGTCAGCCGCGAAGAGCTGCCCGCCCTCCTTCGAACCTGGAACGTTCCGCCCGCGCTTGAACGCCTGCGTGCGAGAATCGCCGAAGCGCAGGGTGCTCTGCCCGCGGAGATCGAATCCCACTGGCAGGAACATCTCGCGCGCCGCGAAAATAGTTCCCCCACCCAACCGGATACCAGCGACTCCGCCGAACCACCGCCCGTCTTCGGCCTGCCAGCAAAACGCTTCGCCACTCCCTATGCCTTCGCCGTCAACCTAGCGCTCTGCGCATTTTTTCTCTGCCTGGTCGATGCCACCGTCTCTTTCTACTTCATCGACGGTCCTTCCCCCGCGCTTAGCACGTTTTCCATGCGCCTCTTCAATGTTCTGCTCACCCTCGGGCAGGGCGGCACCATCGTCTTTTCCTTGCTGCGTGTTCACAAAATTCGCGCTTTGCGCAGTTTGCGCAATCTGCTGCTGGCCGCGCTCTGCTTCACCGGTCTCGAGGTTTGGCTTGGCATACTTCTCGGCAGCCTCTTTTCTGTGCAGAGAGGCGTCTCGACTATTCGTATTGACTCTCTTGCTGTTTGGCAGGCTCTGCAGAAATTTGACGCCACGGTGGCTCTTTTGCTCGGTATCGGCGGCCTCCTCCTCGTTCTCTTGAACTGGCAAACCTTTCGTCGAGGCGGCTTATCGACAACCTGACTCCCATTAGCCCGGGTTCAATCAGCCCGGGTTCAATCAGCCCGGGTTCAATCAGCAAGGTCCGCTGCTCGCTTCATCCCGCGCGCCACGCCATCTGCCGCTGTCCCCGTTGCCAACGCTACTTCTGCCGTGAATGCGTCACCGAGCATGAGGGCCAATTCGTCTGCTCTCGCTGCCTTCAGCTTTCGCTCGCCGCGCCATCCGCGCGACCCAAGCGCTCGCCTCGCATTTTGGAATTCACCGCCAAATCGGCGCTGTCGCTACTGGCTATTCTGCTCGGCTGGGTCTTCTTCTATGGCTGCGGGCAAATCCTGATCGCACTCGCCGCTTCGGGAGGGAACCTCAAATGAAGCACCTCAGCGCCGTCGACCAGCTCGAAGACGCCGTCGTTCTGCTAGCCAGCCAATCCGCGCGCGCATGGCTCACCTATCTGGCCGGCGTCGTTCCCTGGCTGCTCGCCGTTCTCTACTTCGCCGAAGACATGCTCACTGGCTATCGAGCCGACCGGTGTCTCGTCGAGTCCTTGCTGCTCGCCCTGCTCTTCATCTGGGCAAGCGTCGCCAAAGCCCGCTTTGCCGGATTACTCCTCGCGAGCATCGGCGGCGAACATCCTACGCCGGCGCGGAGCGCCTTTAGCCAATGCCTCTTCCTCCAGCTTGTCTTTCAAAGCAGCAAGCTCATTGTCTTTCCGCTGGCCATTGTTTCCGTCGTTCCGCTCGGCTGGGTTTCGAGCTTCTTCCGCAACGTCACTATCGAAGCGAATCGACCGGACGCCACTCTCAAAACCGTCGCTCATCGCGCGTCGAGCCACGCCTCGTCCGATCCGGGCCGCTACTGGATTGCTCTCCTGATCCTGCTCCTCGCCGCGCTTGTCCTGCTCTTTAATTTGTTTGCCGCCGCCGCGCTGCTCCCTGAACTCGCCAAAACCTTCACCGGTTTTGAAAATGCCTGGACTCGCAACGCCCACAACATCGTCAATCTGAACCTGCTGGCCATCGTTCTAGCCGCCGCCTGGTTCCTGCTCGATCCGCTCTTCCAAGCGTTCTCTGTTGTCCGCTACTTCTACTCCGAAGCGCGCGCGGACGGTCGCGACCTGCTGCTGCAACTGAGCCGCCTCGCCGTCGCCGGTGTTTGTCTTCTGGTGCTGTTTCTTCCCGCCGTTTCCGGACGCCCATCGAATCCCCCCCGCACCCTTACGAATGCCGATCTTGTTCAAGGCGTGCGTGTCGCTCTACACAATCCAGAGTTCGCCTGGCATTCCGCTGCCGCCGCCCAACCGCGCGCCAAAGGCCGCATCGCGGACCTTCTCCAAGGTCTCCTCCAAAACGCCCGCCGCATCCGCGCCGGCTTCTCCGCCGCCGCCGACTGGCTGCGCAAACTATTGTTCCGCCAGCCCCAGAGCGCTCCCCAAGCCTCCGCCTGGAAACGTGCCCCAGCGCACCTGTCAGTTCTTCTCGTTTTACTCGCCGCGCTGTTGATTCTCGCCGTGACATTCGCCCTGTTGCGCGTCAGGCGCGCGAGCCTCAGGCCCGTCGCGGAAATTGCTCCCGCCGCCGAAGCGCCCGATCCGCTGCGCGATGACAACATTCTGCCGAGCGATCTGCCCGAAGAAGAGTGGCTGCGCCTCGCCCGCCAATATCTCGCCGCCGGCGAGGGCCGCGCCGCGATTCGCGCCCTCTATCTCTCGAACCTCGCTTACCTCGGCGCGCGCCATTTAGTTGCCCTCCGGAAATCTAAAACCAACGGCAGCTATGAGCGCGAACTCCGCCTACGCGCCTCCGATCCCGAACTATCGCGCGCGTTCGCCGCCGCCAATCGCGATTACGAAAAGGCCTGGTACGGCCTGCATCAAGCCACTCTTGAACTCACGGACGCTTCCGAACGTTATACCAGGACGATCCGCCAACATGTCTGAAAATCGCGCGCCCCACCTCGTTGCCGTTGTGTTTTCCCTAGTTGTTTTCGGCGCCGGACTCGTCTATTTTGACGGTTTCAGTTCAACTCGTTCCTACCCGCCCTATTCTTCTCTGAACGCGCAAAAGAACGGCGCTAAGCTGCTCTTTGCCGCGCTCGCCGGCACCGGCAAGCTCTCCGTTGAGCGTAACTATCGGCCACTCTCTCTGCTGCGCGTTAAGAACTCCGCCATCTTGTTTCTCGGCATAACTCCAGCTTCCGCTCTGCAGTGGACCGACTCCAATCTCACAACCCTCGAACGTCTGGCGAGCGCCGGTAACCGCGTCGCCATCGTCTTAACCGGCGACCCTTTGGACTGGAAGCAGCTTGCCAACAATAAATCCCCGCTGCTGCACCGATGGCGGCTTCCTATCGAACCGGGCTCCTCCCCGCTGCGCCTGAATTCCGGGAACGGCTGGCAATTCGAGGAGGCCGGGCTCCTCGGCAAGAAATTCGGTGCTGGCGTCGTCCTGTTTCTGCTGCACGCGGAACATTTCACTAACCAGCCCGTCAGCGAAACACCCTGGCAAACTATTCTTCCAGTCCTCGTCGGCCCTTACGCCAGCGTGATCTTCGATGAATCTCATCTCGGTATCGAGGAAACCGGCAGCGTCGCCGGTCTCGCTCGCCGCTATCGTCTGCAAGGGCTCATAGCCGGTCTTCTGTTGCTCGCCGGCCTATTTATTTGGAAGCAGGCCATCCGTTTTTCACCGCTCGTGCAAGAGCCCGGCAATCTGCCCCAGCCCTCTATGAGAGACGTCTTGGGATCGTTGCTGGCTGAAAACATCTCCAGCCCGGACCTGATCCCGCTCTGCATCGATGAGTGGAACCGCTACCAGCCAAAACACCTCCTGAGCCGCGACGCAGTAACCTCCGAAGAGCCGGTAGACGCCTACCGCCGCATCCAGGAAGAACTCGCACTACGAAAGCCTATCCGCGCATGACGGCCACACCAGATACATTTCTCGCTTCCATCGAACGCATCAAGTCCGAAATAGCCAAAGTCATTATTGGGCAGGAAGCCGCCGTCGATCAAACCCTGATCGTCATCCTCTGCCGCCAGCATGCCCTGCTCGAAGGAGTGCCCGGCGTCGCCAAAACGCTGCTCGTCCGCACGCTGGCGCGGGTACTCGGCTGCCCGTTCGGCCGCATCCAGTTCACCCCTGACCTGATGCCGGCCGATATCACTGGAACGAATGTCTTCAACCTGCAGCGCAACGAGTTTTCGCTCGTTCCCGGCCCGGTCTTCACCACTTTCCTGCTGGCCGACGAAATCAATCGCGCGCCCGCCAAAACCCAGTCCGCGCTGCTCCAGGCCATGCAGGAGCGCTCGGTAAGTATCGATCGCGAAACGCTTCCGTTGTCTCCCGATTTCACTGTCTTTGCCACCCAGAACCCCATCGAGTTCGAAGGTACTTACCCGTTGCCCGAAGCCCAGAAAGACCGCTTCATGCTTAAAATCCCCATCGCCTGGCCGGAGCGCGAGGAGGAACTCTCGCTGGCGCAAAGGATGCTCGGCGCGGACGCTCCGGAAGCCGCTCTCGAAAGTGGCCGAGTAGAACCCTTGCTCACCGGTGGCATTGACGCGTTGCGCGCCTGCGTCTCGAACGTAATCGCTCGCGAAGAACTGATCCACTATGTAGTCGATCTGGTGCGCGCCACGCGCTCGCATGAAGGCATATTGCTCGGTGGCGGTCCGCGCGCTACCCAATCGCTGCTTCTCGCCAGCCGCGCCCACGCCGCCCTGCGCGGCCGCGACTTTGTCACGCCTGACGATGTACGCTCTCTCGCCCGGCCTGTTCTCGAACATCGCCTCATTCTTCGCCCCGAGTTCGAAGTTGAGGGTGTCTCGCCGGCCGAAGTCATCGAACAGATCGCAGCCGAACTGCCGGTGCCGCGATAAAAAAGGATGACCGCGCCCACAACAAAACTCCTCTGGTGCGCCGCGCTGCTCGTACTCCCGTTCTGCGCGCTCCCGGGATTCTTCCCCGCCGCTGCGCTCCCCTGCCTGCTATTCCTGCTCCTCTGCCTCGCTCTTTCCATCTTCGATGCCGTGCGCGCCCATCGCCGCCTGCAACCGCTCCGCATAACCGCCATTCCTTCAATGAAAGCCTTCAAAGGAAGAGCCGCTATTCTTCCCTTACACATCGCAGGTGCTTCGCAAGCAGGCCGCCTCACTTTGACCCTCACCGTGCCTCCGCAAATCTCCGCTGCCCCGGTCTTCATCGAATCGCGCGCCGCGCCGGACATCTCCGTCCCCTTCACCCCCGAAGAACGCGGCTCATTTCACCTGGCAAGCTGCTCTGTGAACGCGCTCTCGCCCTGGAAGTTGTGGCGCATCGGCGCTCCCAAACCGCTCGCAACGGAAATCCGCGTCTTCCCGGATCTGGTGCGCGACGCCGCTGCCAAACTACTTCTGGCCGCTCGCACCGGCGGCTTGCGCCAGCAACGTCTGGTGGGCCGCGGCCGCGAATTCGAGCGCCTTCGCGAATACTCGGCGGGCGACGTATACGACGAAATCTCCTGGAAAGCCACCGCCCGCCGCCGCCGTCCCGTCGTCAAGGTTTTTCAAATCGAGCGCACCCAGGACGTTTACGCCGTCATCGATTCATCCCGCCTCAGCGCGCGCCGCAATGCCGCCGAGTTGTTCGTCACCGCCGCGCTTACCTTGGCGCTCGCCGTCGAAAACGCAGGCGATAACTTCGGTTTGCTCACCTTCAGCGATCATGTTGACCGCTTCCTCCCAGCCTCTCGCGGCGCGCGCCATTTCGCGCGCTGTCGCGACGCCATCTACGATCTCGCGCCCAGCCGTGTCTCGCCGGATTTCGCCGAACTCATCGCCTTTCTCCAACTGCGCGTGCGCCGCCGCGCCCTGCTCCTCTTTCTCACCGATTTAAGCGACCCCATTCTCGCCGAGACCTTCGCCCAAAACGCGCCCCTACTCGCCCGGCGTCATATCGTCGCGCTCAATCCGCTCTCGAGCGATGCGGCTCAGCCGCTCTTCTCCGGCGACTTGCCGCAAAGTCGTCAGCAGATCGTAGAGCGCCTCGCCGGTCATATCCAATGGTCCCGGCAAAGAGATCTTGAAAAGAAGCTGAACCATCTCGGCATTCGTGTCTCTTCTCTGCTGCCCGCTTCCGCTTCCCTCGATCTCGTAAACTGCTATCGAAATGTCAAACGGAGGCAGCTTCTGTGATTCTCGACTTGCCTCGCTTCCTTGCCGTCGAACGCCCGTATTGGGAAGAGCTCGACACTCTGCTCTTGAGCCTCGAGCAGGATCGGTTCCAACGCCTTACGCTGCCGCAAATCACCCGCTTCGAATATCTCTATGGACGGGCCGCTTCCGCTCTCGCCCGTATCGCGACCTTTTCCGCCGATCCGCAAACCCGCGAGTATCTCGAAGCCCTGGTCGCGCGCGCCTATGCCGAAGCTCACCCTAATCGCGCGGCCGCCGCTGCTTTTCACCCGCTCTTCTGGCTGCGCCGCACTTTCCCGCAAACCTTTCGCCGTCATCTGCGCGCTTTCCAATTCGCGCTAGCGCTCACTCTCGCCGGCATCCTCTTCGGCGGTGGCGCCATCGCTTTCGATCCCGATGCCAAAGCAGTGCTCATGCCTTTCGCCTCTCTTGCCCAATCGCCCGCTGAGCGCGTCAGGCAGGAGGAGTCTGCTCATCCCGATCGCCTCGCCGCCCACAGAGACACTTTCTCCGCTCAGTTAATGACGCACAACATGGAGGTGTCGCTTCTGACCTTCGCGCTAGGCGCAACGTGGGGAATCGGTTCCACTGTTCTCCTCTTCTATAACGGCGTCACCCTAGGCGCGGTCGCGGTCGATTACATCCACAGCGGCTATACGCCGTTTCTACTCGGCTGGTTGCTTCCCCATGGGGTGATCGAAATACCCGCTATCCTCGTCGCCGGGCAAGCCGCCTTTGTACTGGCCGCCGCTCTCTTCGGCTGGTCCGATCCCGCAGGCCGCCACCACCGCCTGCGCCTCATCTCGCACGATATCCTCACGCTCGTGGGCGGCTCCGCGCTCATGCTCGTCTGGGCCGGCCTCGTCGAAGCCTTCGTCTCCCAATACCACTATCCGGTGCTCCCTTACAGCCTCAAGATTGCCTTCGGACTGGTCGAACTCGCCGCGCTCGCTTTCTACTTCTCCCGCGTGGGCCGCATTCAGGGAAGCCGCGCGTGAAAGCCCCCACTCTCTTCGCCCGCAAATCGCTCGCCATCGAAACCTCCGAAGGCGTCTCTTTCGCGCTTCCACTCGCCGGCCCCGTCAGCCGCTTTCTCGCCTGGATCGTCGACCTGCTCTGCATCCTCACCGCCTGCGGCATTCTCGGCAAACTTCTGCAGCTCGTCGGAAGCCTCAGCGCCGATGCCATGCTCGCCATCGCCACGCTCGCTTACTTCGTCGTCTGGATCGGCTACGGCATTTTCTTCGAATGGACCTGGCGCGGGCAAACGCCCGGTAAGCGCGCCCTCGGCTTGCGCGTAGTCGATGCCTCCGGACTTCGCCTGCAGTTTTCGCAAATCGCCCTGCGCAATCTGCTGCGCGCGCTCGATGCTCTTCCCGGCCTCTACCTCGTCGGCGGCGCCGCTGTTCTACTCACCCGCCGCTATCAGCGCCTCGGCGATCTCGTCTCAAATACCGCCGTCATCCGCAAGCGCCAGCTCTCCCTGCCCGATCTGGCGGTCTTGGCCGAGCCCGAAAAATATAACTCGTTCCTCGACGTTCCTCACCTCGCCGCACGCCTGCGCGCCCAAACTTCGCCCGACCTGGCCCAGCTCGCCTTCGCCGCTTTACTCCGCCGCGATGCCCTTCCGCCCGCCACGCGCGTCGAAATCTTTCGCCGGCTTGCCGCCCGCTTTCAGGCGCTGGTCAAATTCCCCGACGAGCTCACCTTCCCGCTCACCGACGAGCGTTACGTCCGCAACGCCCTGCAAGTCCTGCTTTTGAAAAAACGAACCCAAACCGGGACAAGGAAGAACGCGCTCCCATGAAGAAGATCAGTCACAAAAGCGCCGAAAAGTTTATCTGTTTTTGTTCTCAGCCGCTTACCGGCCACGGTAAGCGCGGGGCGAGAGGCCGTCCGCCAGACTCATGGGCGCAATGTCCATGCTTTCTTCTGCCCAATCGGTCCGCCTCAATGACGCGGCGTCGAGTTCGGTTCGCTGCGAGTCGGCGACAAAGGTCCCAGCCGAGCTGACCATTTCTCAATGGGCGCTCGAAAGTGGCTGGGGCGCGCACCAGCCAGGGAACAATTGTTTCGGAATCAAAGCCTATGCCGGTTGTTATGGAGTGCAGCGCCTTCAGACCGTCGAGGTTATTGCAGGCGTCCGCACCCCGCTTCTGGCGAACTTTGCCACCTTTCCTTCCCTCGCTGCCTGCTTCGATAAGCACGCTTTACTTATCGCCCAGGATCGGGCGTATGCTCCGGCGTGGCAGCAGTACGTGAAAGCACGCGATCTACCAAAATTCCTCCGGCAGATTGCGTCTGTCTATGCCACTGACCCACGCTACGCTGACGACCTGCTGAATGTACTGGCTATGCCGGAAGTGAAGGATCGCCTGGCCGCTTGCCGGAAAACTTCTTAGCTATTTTTTTAACTACTTTTCAAAAACGCGCCGGCGCATAATCTGGATCTCCGGGTCGGCCATGAACTTCTTCCAGACGAGACCGGTGCGATAGTCTTCGATCATGACGACGATTGGAGCCTGGTTAAGACCCATATAAATTCCAGAGAACCATCCGTGTTGCAAATTGAAGGCGTCGCGAAAACCGAACTCGCCCCACAATTCGCTGCCCAGATCGCGATAGAAATGCTTTAGCGCAAGCATAGATGCCTCGGGCGTATATGGAAATGCTCCGAGCGCGCCTGTGGGAGCAATCGTCCCATCGTTGCCGCCCACCTTTGGCTCATAGGCGTTGTAACCTTGCGGGCCGTCTACCGCCGTAATGCCCCAGCAGTCCGCTCCGTACCCCTTGAAATGTTCAGGATTGCGAATACAATATGCCCGGTTAATCAGCGCTTGATTCCGGTTGTTATCGAAGTAATCCGTGAACCGGTCGCGAACGCGCGGGTCGAAGCCCATATACGAATATTGAGTGAAAAATAAGGGACCGCCCTCGCCAACTCCTACCTTCAGCTTGATTCCGTAAAACGTATCTCCGTTGACGTAGTGATCGCTCGCCCAGCCCGTGTAATACAAATTCGCCGGCACGCCGTGTGTCGGCGACGCAATTGCCAGCAGGTACGTGATCATGGTCTCGTTGAAACCGGTGAGCCGATGATTGATGTACCACGAGTATTCGGGCGACCAATGCCAGAAAAGCGCGTCGCCGTCAGGCGCTCTGCGAAACCACGCCCAGTCGACGTCCTTCCAGAGCTCGGTGATCTTCTCGCGCAGCAGCTTCTCCCGAGGAGTAGGGGCATCGAAATACTGGCGCGTCGAAAGCAACCCCTCCATCAGAAAAGATGTTTCCACCAGATCCGCGCCGTTATCGAAAAGCCCGAAAACCGGCATTCTCCGGCCCCTCTTGCCGTCGGTAAAATGCGGCCAAACTCCGTGATACCGGTCTGCTTTTGCAAGATAGCCGGCGATTTGGATCAGCCGCTCGACGCCTTGCTCGCGCGTAATGAATTTACGGTCGACGCCCACCACCAGCGCCATGATTCCAAAACCGCTCGCGCCCGTGGCGACGATGTCATCGTTACCGGGAAGATCCTCGCGCGTCATGCCCGAGTGCGGCTCCGCGCCCTCCCAGTAATAGTGAAAGCACGCCTCCTGTACCATTGTGAGCAGTTCGTCATCGCTCATGGCGTGAGTCTCCGCGCTTTCGGCGTTGGACGCTCGGGACGCGCCGCCCACCCAGTTTTCCGCCGTCACTCTATACACGGCGTGTTCACCCGTTTTCCCCAGCCAATCGGCAAACCGATGAATGCCCGGAACCTGAATTCCCACCTGACGAAAACCGCCCCCATTCAACGATCTGTAAATGACGTAGTGTTCCAGGTTCGTTTCTTCCGTCTCATTCCAGCTCACATCGACATGGCGCTCATAGCCTTTTGCCGCCACGCCGGTGACCTGCCTGGGCGCCTTTTCTTCTTCGGTCTGCGCCGGCTCGACATGCACGTCATCGATAAGCAGTGTGTGGCCGCTACCGTCAGCCGTCCCCTGTGAAAACAGGATGCGATCGAGTCTGTGGCCGTCAAACGGGTAAATCGAAGCGGTGGCGAATTGTTTGAGCGGAATACCAACCTTGGTCCATTTGCCGGCCGGAATCGACTTCGCGACGGCCAGCGGTCGGGAGAAATTCTTGGCGTTGTCGTGAAGCGTGATGCGCGGCCAGTCGTCCGCTTTCAAACCTTTCGGTGTGTAGCACCAGAAGGTGAGCCGATCGCCCGGGAACAGCACTTCACGATCGCGAAACTCATATAGAATGACTGCCACAGTCCACCCGCCTCGCGCGGCCGAAGTCCAGTGCAGGCGCAGCGCGTTGGGCGCAGTGTGGAACCGATCCCCGTCTACCGGCAACCGATCGCCAAGCAATTCGAGCTGGCTGGGCGCGGAAGCCCGGCCTTCACTGTAGTAATAAGCATCCCGATTGATGCTGTTGTCGAAAAAGACCCGCTGATAGTACGCGGTATCCCCATAAGCGCTCGCCGCCAGCAAGAGCAGCGCCCATTGTTTAAGCAATGGTTCCGACAAGCGGACTGCTGGCCACCGCATATTCGCGCTTGGGCATTCGACCCGCCAGAAACGCCGAGCGCCCCGCCTCCACCGCCAGTTTCATCGCGCGCGCCATGCGCTCCGAGTCTTCCGCTTCCGCGATGGCCGTGTTGAGTAGCACGCCGTCATAGCCCAACTCCATCGCCACCGCCGCATCCGATGCTGTTCCCACCCCCGCATCCACAATCAGCGGAACTTCCGTTATCGCTTCCCGCAGAATCTTCAGATTTGTCAGATTCTGGATGCCCAGACCGGAACCGATCGGCGCCGCCAGCGGCATTACGGCGGAAGCTCCGGCATCTATCAGTTTTCGGGCGTTTACCAGGTCATCGGTCGTGTACGGCAGCACAACGAAACCCTCTTTCACCAGAATCCTGGTTGCTTCGAGCAGCCCTTCGTTGTCCGGAAACAGGGTTTTCTGATCGCCGATTACTTCCAACTTGATCCAATTCGATAGCCCGACTTCCTGCGCCAGACGGGCCGTGCGCACCGCCTCCTCGGCCGTGTAACAGGCGGCGGTGTTCGGCAGAATATGAATCTTCGAACGGTCGATTAAGTCGAGCTCCGATTCCTTCGACCGGTCTGTCAGGTTGACTCGCCGCACCGCCAGCGTCACCATCTCGGTCTCAGATGCCGAGTGGCACCGCGCCATCAAATGTTTGCTGCGATATTTCCCGGTGCCGACGAAAAGCCTTGAGCGAAACGAACGACCCGCAATCGTCAAAACGTCTTCCATGACTCCATTATGCTCGCCAAGCGGAACTGTGTTCGCGACAGGAATAGTTCTAGTACTTACTAGTCTAAATCAGGTACTTCTTGCCCACTCGGGCCTCCGCGTTGACTTGTTTATATCTCTATTAATGGATTACCTTTAGTTCTGTCGAGTTTGATACACGGAGGAACTCTACTTATGAAATCGTCGTCCCATTATTTTCTCGCGGCAGGACTGTTGTTTCTTTCTGCTGCTTTTTGCAACGCTGATTCTATCGTTTACGCCAATAACGCGGGTGGTTCCGGTATACAGATTTATGACGCTAATACCGGAGTCTTAATGAGCACCATCGACACGCCAGAAATGGCGAGCGGCAATGGTCGCGGTGTCGTCCGGGTTGGCGACATCGTTTATTACACCGAAGCGAGTTCGCCTTCTGTGTATGCCTATAACATCAAAACCAGCTCGGACTTGGGCGCTCTCTTCACAGTTTCCGGCGCTTCCGGTCTAGCCACCATGGCCTATGACGGCAAGAATCTATTCCTTGGCGACTACAGCGGAACAAATCATGTTTACAAGTACAGCTTGGGCGGATCTCTCCTGCAAACCCTCTCTCTTTCCAAATGCACCGGGTATTGCGACGGTCTTGAATATGCGCAGGGCAATCTTGTTTCAAACGAAACAGACGGCGGATACGGAAACCCCAGCTCTTACGACGTTTATACCGTCAACGGAGCGCTCGTGAAAACCGGCTTGATCACCACCAGCTTCGGGGCGAGTGGAATCGCTTTCGACGGAAAAGACTACTGGGTCTCCGACATTTTTCATGGCCAACTCGATGAGTACGATACCAGCGGCAAATTCGTGAGTACGACCACGCTTCAGAGCCCCACCAACTTAGTGGAGGATCTCTCCTTCGACTACACACAGGTGCTTCCTTCTTCGCCGGAACCAGCCAGTGTACTTTTATTCGGTTCCGGACTTGCCGGCCTCGGTCTGATCATGGCAAGACGTAAGAAACATCAGTAGGTCGGCTGGCCATAAATTACCCGGCGGTTCGGATGCGCCCACCTCGCGCCTGACCCGAATCGCCGGATTTTCTCTTTGTGTTATTCTCGTTCCGTCACAGCTTTACATTCGGACAGGTGGGTGAGTGGTTAAAGCCAACAGACTGTAAATCTGTCCCTCCTTGCGAGGTACGAAGGTTCGAATCCTTCCCTGTCCACCATTGACACTTCCAATGATCGAATCCCGGCTGGTGTCTAATGGCGGCTTGCCGAGCGTCCAGCGCCGTTTGCGACGTGGGTGATCAGAGAATGTCGGCGACTTTAGTGTCGAGCGTAATACGCGTCGCCGTAACTACACCGGTAAAAGTTTGATAGATTTCACCGGTCGGCTGATGAGCGATAAGCGTGAAGGTTCCCGAATATTGTTTTCCATCAGCCGACACGCTTACCGACTCCAAAAATCGAGTCGGCCCATCTGGCTCACCGACCACGCCGTCAGGGGTTCCAGGAGCGAACTTGTTACCGAGTGCAAAGTGATTCAGCTTGTAGCTGCGGGGGCCAGTCTGTTCCCAAACGCCCATGCAGAAGTTGCCGTCCTGCGCGGGCCGCCCGGAGTTCATGATTTCGGTTCCGTCACTGTGCCAGACTACCAGTGCACTGTCGATGGCAGTGTCGGGAATCCTTGCTCGATTAGAAGTTTTGGCCGTAAACACCACGTGCCAAAAACCGACGATCGAGGGTTTCCATGCTGGCCGGTCATCGTTTCCATTGTCATTTTGAAACGCCGCCGGCAAGAGCCTCAATCCGCCGGCATTTGGGACGCCATGCCAGCTGACATGCGGTTTTATTAACGCTCCGCTTCCGCATTGAGCTGCGCAGTTTGGTTGTGCGAGCAGAGCAATGCTCAGTGCACCAAGTACTGCTGCGACGTTTCTATAATTCATCTTCATCTCTAATCCCTCAACTTTCCAATTTGTCGGTGCAGGAATGGCCGAAACCTGTAAGTGCCAACTTTGTGCTTGATTACGCTACTGCAAGTTCGCTCCATGTGCCTGACCGGTTTCCAAATTGCCACGGGAGCCTCTTGACGCAAAGTGAGCAGTGTCTGAGTTGCTACTCATCTCGCATGAGGAAGTCCATCTCGCTGCCCTTCAGTGACATACGGAACTCCGAGTGATCTTGCGGACTACAACCCGCGCCCCACGCATCTTCCTCAAAATGATCTACACTGCATTAAGCGAAGCATGGGCGGCCTCGGATGAGTGAGAACAGCCAGGACCGGCGGCACAGATTTGGGGACTTTGAGCTGAACTGCGAAACGTCTCAGTTGCTGCGCGATAGCCAGCCTATCAAGATCCAGCCGCAGCCGCTGCGAATCCTACAATTACTGGTCGAACGAAGCGGCCAAACGGTTTCGCGCGAGGAACTGCGCCATCATATTTGGAACGGATCAACCTTTGTCGAGTTCGACCAGGGACTGAATTACTGCATTCGCCAGATCCGCCGTGCGCTCGACGATGACGCGAGCAGCCCGACCTACATCGAGACTTTACCGAAACAGGGCTACCGTTTCATCGCCGACGTGGCAGTCGATGACTGGAACGCAAAAGTGGTTCCGGTTGAATCGCCCTCGCCTATCAAGCTTTCCGCCACTCCCGCCCCCGTCCCTTCGCCTTTTGCGCGGCGTGGAGCCTTGTTTGTTGCCGCGGCGATTCTTACACTGGTCTTCGCAGGCGTCGCGGTAACACTCTACCTCTCGCTGCGCCCGCCTCCTCGCGCCATTCCGATAGCGAACTCCCGCTATATTCAGCTCACGGACTTCACCGATTCCGCCTCCGGCCCAGTCTTGTCGCCCGACGGCCGCATGCTGGCCTTCTTCCGCGGCGGTGACGGATTCTTTGCCTCCAACCAGCTTTACGTCAAGATTCTGCCAAACGGTAAAGCGGAGCGTCTCACCAATGACTTGCGCTGGAAATATGGTCCGGCATTCTCGCCGGACGGTTCGGAGATTGCGTACACCGTCATCGACGGAAAGACATTCGAAACCAAGACGGTGCCTGTGCTTGGAGGTGAGTCGCACCCATTGCTCGAAAACGCCGCTGGGCTGACCTGGCTGGGACCGGACCAAGTCCTCTTTTCTCGCCTCCGCACCGGCCTTCACATGGGAGTCGTAACGGGAACACTTAGCACTCGGCAATTTCGCGATTTATACTTTCCAGACCAGGAAGAGGAGATGGCGATGTACTCCTATGTCTCGCCCGATCATCGCGTTGCACTAGCCTTGCAGATGGGCGGTGACGAGGGTGGATGGGGTCGCTGCCGGCTTATTTCCTTGGAGGGCCTCTTCGCCGCTAGGCTCGTTGGACCAAAAGGTGTCTGCTCTGCTGCGGCCTGGTCGAAAGACGGGTCTTGGATGTATTTTACGGTAGAGACAGACGGTAAATTTCATCTGTGGCGCCAAGCCTACCCAAACGGCGCGCCAGAGCAACTGACTTCCGGACCATTCGAAGAGGAGGGGCTGGCAGTCGGACCGGAAGGCCATTCGCTAATCACGTCCATGGGAAAGCGTGAAACCTCGCTGTGGCTGCACGAACCCCGCGGGGATCGGCCATTGGTGATGGAAGGAGACATTCTCGGTGGGAGGTTGGGTGAAGCGTATCCGCCATCGTTTAGCAATGACGGTCGCTTCCTCTATTATCTCTTCCGGCCGGAAGCCGATTCGCAGCCTGAGCTCTGGCGCGTAAATGTTGCCTCCGGTAAATCGGAAGCTGTCTTTCCGGGCGTTGCGATGCACGACTACAATATTTCGCTCGACGGAAAGCGCGTCCTTTATTCGACCACTTCGCCGTCCGGCGTTACCGAATTGTGCACGGAGTCGCTTGACCAGAAATCTGCTCCGCGGAGGGTTGCCGTTCCGGGCGCTGTGACACCCCGATTCGGAACGCCGGGAAAGCTTTTCTTCTTTCGTGTGGAAGGCAGCAAAAAATATTTGGAATCCGTCAATGAAGACGGCTCGGGTGCGCAGAGAGTGATTCCGTATCCCATTTTCGATAGCGTCGAACTCTCCCCCGCTCGCCGGTGGCTCCTAACCGCGGTTGCGGTTCCCCATGCGGAACCGCAACTGACGGCAATTTCCTTACGGGGAGATGCTCCCCAAGTTTACTGTGGGATGCCATGTTATCCCGCCTGGTCGCCGAATGGTAAGTGGCTTTTCATTCCGCTGGAGCATGCTTCCGGATCCAACCCTGGCAGAACTCTTGCCATTCCGGTTGCACCCGGCGAAAAGTTGCCAAAGTTTCCAGAAGGCGGTCTGAATCCAAAATCACAAACGTTTGACATTCCCGGCTCTCGACTGGTAAGCCGCGATTGGCCGATACCCAGCAACGATCCTTCTCGTTACGCCTACTTGAACAGCTCGATGCACCGCAATCTCTATCGCATCCAACTGCCTTGACGCTTCTGGCTTGCAACGAATCTCATATTTGTCCAATACTGGCGTCGGGTATCGCAACCACTCGTCCCGTCATGGGGTCGCGCTTCACTTACTGTTTCCACTTAAGAGCATAGATCTGACCGACTCCTGTGTGGCTCATGATGGCCGTCCGTCCGTCCGTCGTTAAGCTCAAAAACGAATCCAGCGCACGAGCGCCAATTACACCTTCGAGTCCGCTGACCTTGTCCCATCTTGCGCTGGGGATGGTGAGCCGGTAAATTCCGCTTTGCGCGTTCACTAGAGCCATATACAGCGATTTGCTGTCGCTGGACCAAATCCAGTAACCCCAAGGCACATCGAAACGCCTCAGATCTCGCCATTTCTTGGTTTGCACCGAGTAAAGCACCATGCGCGACGGGGCATGTGCCATGGCCACCATAAAGTTGCCGTCGGGTGAAAACGACGGCACATAATATTGTTCAGCTTCCGGCATCATGGAAACCTTGCGGCTGCTTAGGTCCAAAACATAAATACCCGAGGGCTCGTCAGCGAAATTGTAATGATTAAATGCAATAGATTTTCCGTCTGGAAACCATGTGGGTGCCACTTCGTTGTCGCCCGTTTGAATCAGTTTCTCCGGCTCGCCGCCATCTGCTGAAACCAGATAAAGCTTGTGCCAGTCGGAATACACCAGAGATTTTGAATCGGGAGACCATTGCTGCATGACAGCGTAGGACCGCGTCAGTTGCAAGGGTTCGCTGCCGTCCAATCTGCAACGCCATAAATGGCCAGTGGGGTACTCCGTATAAGCCATCCACTGCCGATCGGGCGAAATTACGAATTCCAACGCGGAAAGACCACGCAGGAAAGGTTCAAACTGTTTGGCCTGCGGATTGTAAACCTCCATCGCACCTTGGTCCAACGTCCCCAGCAGGAAACCAGTTTTACTATCGCGTGACGGCGCCAACCCTCCAATGCCGACCTGGTTTCCCGTGATGCGGACGGCGGAGGGTCTCTTCCAGAACTCGAACCAACGCGGCGCAACCAGTTCGTATACATTCGGGCGCTCTTCCGAGTCTGACAAAAAGACAAAGCGCCGGCCGGTCGGGATACATTCGCCTGACCACTGATTCGCTCCTGGCGGCCACTCGAGTGACAGAGGGTGCGCATCTCCTCCGCTACTGGCAAGCCGCCACAGCCGCCGGACATCCTGCGTCAGCAGTGTCACTGAAAGCTCGCGGCCATCGGGCGAGAAGGCTCGGTGTCCCTCCCAGGGTCGAACTCACCCAGAGAGATCCGCGTCCAATGTCGTTGTTCGGATCGGGTTTTTGAACCAGAACTTCCGAGGCATCTGAGGAAATATCCATCAACCGCATTCCCGATTCCAGGGCGCGCATGGGAGCAATCGTCCCGCCGCTCACCGCCATCTCGGATGGCACTCCTCCGTTGGTGAAATGAAGCCGCGACCCGTCCCTGAAGAGCGGTCCTTGCTTTGGCTCAGCGACGAAAGTGATCTGCTGCGAATCGAGCGGCCCGGAAACAGGTCCAGATGTCATGGGTACGGCAATAGCAGCGCTGACCATTCCCAAAGACCCAAGCGTTTCATAACTCAGAAGGTTTGCCCGGCTATTGGAGAGCCATGGCGAGCCTTTCGGTACTGGTTTGGCTTGCGACGTTACAGCGAGTTGTTTGACCAGGCGACGCGGATCGACCATCAGCTCCTTGGCGGACTGGTAGCAGTCCGCCGGAGCTTTCTCGAGCGCCTTGCCAATGATGCGTTCCAGCTCATCCGGCAGCCCAGGGTTTAGGAACCGCGCCGGTTGCGGCTCACCGCGAATGATTTCGGCTAAGGTTGTTGCAACAGAGTCGCCGGCGAATGGGTTTTGCCCGGTTGCCATCTCATACAGCACGGCTCCCAGGGAAAAGATGTCAGTGCGCGCGTCCACCGTCTTACCTTGCACCTGCTCGGGCGACATGTACGGCATTGTTCCTATAACGTTGCCGTTAAAAGTCAATGATGCGGAAATCGTGGTCGCGCCCAATGACGTCTCTGGACGTAGCTTTTTAGCAATTCCGAAATCCAACAATTTCGCGTCGCCGCGACTCGTGACGAAGACGCTGCAGGGCTTCACGGCGCGGTGCACAAAGCCCTGTTCGTGTGCGTACGCCAGAGCGTCGGCTATCTGAATGCCGAGATACAAAATCTCTTTGGTCGGCACCGGGCGGGAGTTAATCTTCTCTGCCAATGTTTGCCCATCCAGCAACTCCATTGCAAGGAACGGCAAACCGCCATCTTCCCCGGCGTCATACACCGTGCAGATGTACGGATGACTGAGCCGGGAAGCGGCCTGCACTTCGCGCTGGAATCTCTCTAGAGACTCTGCATCCAGCGGGGAATTCTCCCGCACTATTTTAAGCGCGACCTGACGGCCGAGTCGGGTGTCCTCGGCTTGATAAACGCTGCCCATCCCGCCGCTCCCTAATTTCTTGAGAACGCGGTATTTGTCGACAACTTGGCCGATCAATTCCAATCTTCGCCTCGATCCTTCGCATGGTAGTTTGCTTCTCCAGAACGGTGAAGGCCCGAAATCCCAGCCCTTAGATAAGAGGAAATGCCCAGTAGGCGGACCGGCAAGATCGAATAGATCTTCAATCTCCGCAACACCGACTACACTTCAACTCGAAAGCAGATTACCTAGCTAAGACCGCTAGATTCGCAACCAATAAATCTCAGTTTCCGCATTGCCCGTCATTAGCCCACAATCGCTGAACACAAGCCGAGTTGTCGATACCTAACCCATGTGGCCCGAACGGAGTCTCCAACATGATCCTTGCAGGGCGACACTCTGGCACGAGCGCTGTTATTGCGATTTCTGCACCTACGCCATCTTGTCGATTGCAAAGCTGAAGACTTCCACCAGAACCCGCAAGCGTTCTTTCTGCCGTTTAGGCGGAAATCGCTTGGTTCTTGTCAACTCGGCTATGCCGTGAAGGTTCGCCCAGAAGAGTTCCGATAGGATTTCGAATTTCGTGCTCTGCTCAGAAAAGAGCTTCAAGATTTGGGAGAACGCGAATCGCAACTCTGGAGGGGTGGCGGGATCCCCGAAAGGTACGCTCAGACTGAGTGAAAACATCGCTTCGTACAGAGCGGGGGAGGCGGCGGCGAACTCTAGATAGGCGTTCGCAACCGCTTCGAATGGATTTCCGCGCTTTCCCCGTTGCCGTGCCTTCTCCAAAGCCAAGCCCAGCTCCTGAAAACCCTCGATGGCCACCGCGGAGACAATGCCCTTGCGGTTCTCAAAGTGGGAGTACAAGACGGGTTGGCTGTAGGAGATCTCGTCCGATAGCCGCCGCACGGTCACGTTGGGCCATCCTTCGGATTCCGCGATCTGTCGAGCCGCGCTGATGATCTGTGCCCGGCGAGCTTGCCTGTCGCGCGACTTTCGTTCCTCGATACGTTTGGTCGCCACCGAAAGGATTATAGCGCCGCTAGAAATTACTTAACAGCTCGAATCCCTCGTCACTTGGTTTGCGTCTATAATAGCGTTGCTAGTTGTTCTACGAATGAGATATAACATGCATGCCGCTCTTCCGCTTTCTCTGGCCGTCCTCGTCTCTGTCGCGATCATGGTGATTGGTTGTTTCTACATCGCAGCTCCGGAGCGAATCCTGGGAGGTTTTGGCCTTAAGCCGCCTGCACCCGATGCTGACACTCTCGCCTGGCTTCGTCTCAAAGGGATTCGGGACGTCGCGTCTGGCTTGGCCGTGCTGACCTTGATGCTGACAACGAACAGCCGGACGGTGGGCATTATTCTCCTGGTTTTCGCCATCATCCCATTTGGCGACATGTCCAACGTCCTTTCGTCGAGAGGCCGAAAAGCAACAGCCTTCTCCGTTCATGGCGTGACATGCGCAGTGATGCTTTTCGCCGGCCTCTTGCTGATCCATGCCTTCTAAGTTAACGACCGAATAACAAGAGAACAGGAATCACGATCTCACCGCAAACTGACCAGGAAGGAGTAATGTATGCGAAAGTTTCAGCTCAGAACCTATCGTCTCCGAACATAAGAGGCCGCTGCCGCTTACCTGCCTCATTGGGTACTGCATGTCAAAAGCCTTAAGCTCCTCGGCGTGGAGACGCACGCCTTCTTTTCGGCTCCCTCGGGCCCGCGAACCGTGGTTGCGCTCATAAGCTTCGGCGAGCACGCTGATCCCGAGGCCGTCACACGTGAGTACATGCAAAGCGATGCGTTCAAGCAAGACATGGCCGGATTCGATGTGGCACAGATCGAAGGCGTTGAGACTCTTCTACTTATGCCGGAGATGGGTCACCTCTGACCTAAAGCCACTTTCGGTAAAGATCGGGCGCCCAATCATGCTGGAAACTGACTTCCTCGTCACCTATCCAGTGAACGTTCGTACGAAGCAGTAAAAGGAGCCTGTTCATGCACCTGTTCATCGCCATAGCGACCCTCTTCGCCGTTCATACTCTGGTAGGCGTTGAGTTCTCTGTATCTGCCTTTGTGAACCCTGCCGCGTGGCGGCTCGAGCCCGAAGCGCAATTGAAGATGCTGAGCCGTTTTGCTCTCGTGCTTGGGAAGGTGATGCCGGTGTGGTACCCGGTCTCTACCCTACTTCTCGGTATTAAGACTTGGCTTGATTGGCACACCCCAGGGAGCGCCATTCTGCTTACAGCGACTGCGATCTGGGCTCTCACTTCGATAGCATCGGTCTTCTTTCTGGTTCCACTGAATACTCGGGTGGCGAAAGGTGCTGCTGATTGGCAGCGAATAAGTCGGATTTGGGACAGGAGACATCGCACGCGCATAGCCGCCCTCGCCGTCGCAGCCCTCCTGCTCACGTACGTCGTAGTTTGCTGAAGACGGGGCACGGAGGCGCGCCACAGCGTGCTGGAAGGCCCAGGGTTGAGCCACGGGCTTGTATGCGCCGCGGCAAGGAATTGATCGCCATGCACGTCCTCGAGCAGGCTGGTGTTGAACCGGTTCCGCCGCGGGTACATAACAGGAGCTCCGACTTCGGGTTTGGATGCCGTGTCCTCGCGCTCAAACAGAGCATTAGTAAGGTTCAGGTCCAGGTTCGTCAGAATTCATGCGCTTGGGAACGTTCAGGTCAGGATGAACCCGATGACGATCAGCACGGCCGCGAGCAATCGCGGGATCACATGCGCGGTGTCGCGTGGAGTAAGAATCGGGACAGTTACCAGCGTGTAGACACAGGTCGCGAGCGTCAGCCCGAAGAGCGCGAACGCCCCACGCTGCTGGTACGCTTTTATCACTGCACCAACCATCGCGACCGCTGCGGCGAGATACATTCCTTGATTCGCGAGCATCAGATTCAAGAGAAGTCGCTTCTGCCAGTACGGCTCGGACGGGTTCATAGCGCGCCGGATCGGGCCGATCGCTCCGAATGTGTATCCGACCGCATCGACGAGCATTAGCACCGCTACCGCGAACCATATCCAGTGTTTCATGCGATCCAAGGCAATCATGACGTCATCCCCTTAAATGCGAACAAAGATATCTACTTTCGCTAAGATATAGCCTAGCAGTGCTAGATGGTCCAGCTTTGATATGCCATCTTTCCTCGCTGCGTTGCAGACTTCAACGCTCAGACCATCTGCATCTTTGTGGCGCTTGCGCTGTTTCTCCTGTTGAAGAGCGTGGACCGTAAGCGCGCATGGCTCATGCTTATCCTGCTTCGTCTCTCGATCCCGATTGCATTTCTGAATGAGTTGAATTCTGTGGCGGCTCTCATGATGGCGCATGGCGTCGGTGATGATCGCTGCCGCAAAATAAACTACCAGCGGAACTCTCAGCCTCTGCTCGGCCCAAATACACCAAGACCGATCAGTCCCCAAAACTTCCAGCATCCCGCAATTTCTATTTGCCTCCGCCACTTGGCCGTAAAGCGCGATCTGCTGCGGTACAGGGGCGTCAACTTTTCTCGCGAGCATCCTTCATGTCCTCGTTTGATAGCCTCTCTTTCGTGAAGTGCATCACGTTTAAAATGACGTTTCGTGCCGAATCACTTCTGATACTGACCTGAGACTTGTCAGGACTTATCTCCACAAGGTCAGAATGAATAGCGACTCAGCGCGGTGTTCAACGGGAGGTAGACCGTGCTTTTTTGGGACGCTTGCGGTTTGCCTTTTTACCCTGTGTTGGCTCCAAGCTGGAAGAGGAGAGATCGCGCACCTCGTGGAACGCCCAGAGGATATGGTCTCCCAGATCGCTCGAATCGTCAGCGAACCATTTCGCGACGGCATGGCTGAGTGTAGCCATGCTGATCTGTGCGGCTAGATTTGCCTCACGATAAGGAACGCCGCGCTCCTGAAGCGTCGAAGTCAATGCCGCGATCACCGATCTGGTTTTAGCCATCGCGCGTTCCTGTAGTGCGGGGCTACCGGCGATCACGCGTTGACGGGGCTCAGAGAATGGGCGGTTCTCAACAAACATCTGCTCCACTGATCGAAAGGCGAAAAACAACGTATTCCAGACGTCCAGTGCTGGAGGGGCGAGACGCACTGCGCTCCTCAAGGCATGGCTAAATTCAGCATCGCCGTCGAATAATACCTCCCGCTTATCCGGAAAATGACGGAAGAAGGTGCGTTCCGTGACGCCTGCCTTCGCGGCGATCTCGGCGGCTGTGGTCTGCTCATACCCACAGTCCCGGTATAGCTCCAACGCGGCCAGCTGAAGACGCCGACGTACTTCCTTCCCATTTCTTGGCATGGATCGGATCACCCTATTGTCAGTGACTGACGATACGTGGTAGGATTTAGTCAGTCACTGACGTTTACCATAACTCAGTCACTGACTGATTTTAGCGATGGCCCGCATTGGGGTGCTCGTTAAACCCCATCACGCCACAACAAACACGAACGAACGGAGAAGACTTGAGCAATCCTGAATCCACAACAATGAAAGCCCTTTACCTTCAAAGCTATGGCGAGCCAATGGACGTGCTTCGTCTGGAGCAAGCCGTGATTCCCAGCCCAGGGCCCGGTCAGGTCCGTGTGCGGGTCCATGCATGCGCACTGAACCCGGCCGACTGGGCTGTATGCCGCGGCTTTTTACCCGTTGCTCCCCCGCGCGGTATTGGGTTCGATGTCTCCGGAATTATCGATGCCCTCGGCGAGGGCGTGACAAACGTCAGAATTGGGGACCTCGTCTTTGGTGTCCCCGACTACATGGGCCAACCCACGGCCGGTGCCGCGGACTACGCCATCATGAAAATCTTTGTGCCGGTTCCGAAGGGTTTGAATCTCACCGAGGCGGCCGCGCTGCCGATGGCGGTCGAGACGGCGACGCGTAGTATCGACCTCCTCGGCTTGACCGCGGGGCAAACTATTCTCGTCAACGGTGGCGGAACAATGACCGGATTCGCTGCCGTTCAAATCGCATTGCTGCGCGGCGCGCACGTGATCGCAACCACCGGCGAAACGTTCGCCGGCCGGTTGCGCGGACTTGGTGCGAAGGTGACGCCCTACGGCGATGGAATGGTTGAAAGGGTCCGCGAGATCGCGGGTGGAGCGCCCGATTTCGCTCTGCACACCGCCCAGGTGAGGGGCGTGCTGCCCGATCTCGTCAAGATCGTGGACGGTGATCCCCGCCGTGTGATGAGTTTTTCCGATTTTGACGAAGATGGGATCGGCGTCCGCACTACGGGGCGGGAGAAGGGCGGCGTTCATCGCTATGATGCGCTTGGTCCATGTGCGCAGCTTGCGGCCGAAGGACGCTTCTCCATTCCCGTGGCGCGCACATTCGGCCTGGAAGACTGGCGCGAGGCGGCTGAGATGAGTATGAGCAAGAGGGCTCATGGCAAGCTCTTGCTCCTGCCTCGTCACTCAACCGACGCAAACGTCTAGCGCCTCAACGCCCCAGGCAGATTGCTGGCTATCGCGCCCTAAAAAATATAGAGAGCAAAATCTAGTGTGAGCGCGAAATCCGTCGTGATCGCAGAGTCCCAACCGATGCTGGGCATGGCACCCGGGCCCATATAACGAATCGCCGACTGGGGCGCGGGCCGGGCCCTCGTTGGGCCTACGCGACGTGCCTGGAAAAAGCAAAACTGCCCGCCGAGCGTGTTCTTCATATCGACCACCTGTTTGCGCGCATGCGGCGTCTTAATACATACGAAGCAAAGACGAACGCCATGACGAGAATCGGATCGAATTTATCCCACGTACTGCCACCGCCATTCAGTTGTGAATAGAACACGAGTAAAAGATTGATCGCGAGACCAGCATAAACCCACTCAGTCAATCGAGGCACATTGGGAATCAGGAGGCCCACGCCACCAAGGATGTGGGTCACGCCAATCAGAGGGATGATGTAGAGCGGGTATCCGAGCTGCTGATTGGCGATCCTCCATTCGTCGGGATCGTGAGTTAGATATAACCTTCCGAAGTACACCCAGATGAAGGCGACAAGCCCGGTTATTACCATCGCGGCTATTTGAGTTGCTCGACCCGCCCGCGCGGGTTTATCTATTGTGTGTTCAGCTTTCATATTAAAAGCGATCCTCTTCTTGCGGTGTAAATGGTTTAAATCGTTCTGCAATAAGTCGGCTCTTGTACGCGACTGCGCCAGGGCGTCGCGGACGATCAGCCCAGTTCCCAAGGAACCGGGCTGATTCAGCTTGCCCCGGACTTACGCCTGGACGGCGTTCTGGGCAGCCGCAAACACATCGCGTGCGGACGTCGCACCCGCTACGTGCTCCGTACCCGTGATTCCGAGGTCCATCCATCCCGCGTTCACGCTCTCATACATTTCCTCGGCAGGCCCAGTGTGGCCCTTCGGGACGCCGAACTGCTCGAACGCTTCCGCCCACCCCGCACGCGGGACGGCAAAGGCTTTTACGTCGCGTTTTAGGACTTCACCCAATTGGCCGGCCACTTCATCCGCGCTTACCATCGAACCTAGCTCGATGACGCGATGCCCTGACCACGCCGGCCCGGTCAGAAGCTTTGCTACTTCTGCGCCGATGTCGTTTGTCGCGACCATTGTCGATTTCCGGTCTGTAGGACTGTAAAAGAGCGGTAGTGTTCCGCCTTGGCCGGCCTGTAAGCCGTAAAGAAAGTTTTCGAAAAATCCGCCTGCGCGCACAAATGCGACCGGAGATGGCAGGCTGCGAAAACCTTGCTCCAAAAGTGATAAGGCCGTGATCATCCCCAGCCCGCTTGTTCTATTCGCGCCCATCGACGAGAGCGCTACCACCCGCCGGGGCACTGCCTTGGTCAGCGCCTCGACGTAGTTCGCAATCACGCCCTTTGCTTCTCTGTAATCAGGCGAGGGTGCCCATACAGCCGGCAACATAACAAACGCGCCCTCAACACCTTTGAGCGCCGCCGCTATGGCTGTCGCATCGTTCCAGTCTCCATCCACCAACTCCACGCCTTGGTCTGCCCACTTCGCCGCTTTCTCGCGATTGCGCACAAGTGCTCGCACCTGTTTGCCTTGCTTCAGTAGATGCCGCGCGGTGGCGCCCCCAACTTTTCCAGTAATGCCCATGACTAAATACATGCTCGTTTTCTCCTTGTTGTTCTTGCTGCCGTACGGTACCGTATGGCATCGTAGAAAGCCCTCCTCGCGGAGGACTTACTATGTGGTCGTCACTGTCACGGCCTGACGCACATACCGGCTACTTTCCAGTTGCTGCACCATGAAGGCCGCCAGATCGGCCCGCCCGATCTTGTGTGCCTTCTCGCCGCCCTCCGCGCTCAGCACCCTGGCAACGCCGGTCTTCTCGCCGTCGGTCAACATCGGCGGCCGCACGAGCGTCCAGTCCAAGTTGCTGCCTTCGATCTCGGCCTCCATGCCGGCCTTGTCTACCAGCAGACCCCGCAGAAACGTCCGCATGAGCAGGTGCTCGTTGAAAAAGCCGGCGTTCTTGACGCTCTCGCCCGCACCAACCACCGAAATCTTCAGCAATCGCCGCACGCCATTGCGCCGCATCGCGTCCACAATCTTGTGGGCCGCGCTCGTTTCCATCGTCGTCACTTTCCACGGCGTCTTGCCGCCCAGCGCGTCGATCACCGCATCCTGTCCGGCGACCGCAACGTCGACCGCGGCCGCGTCCAGCACGTCGCCCGCAACAACTCTGACGTTCGCCTTCTTGTACTGCGCGGCGCCGCGCACGAAAGCTGTCACCGTATGTCCGGCCGCCAGCGCCTCATTTACCAGCGCACCTCCGCTCTTGCCCGCTGCTCCAATCACTAGAACTTTCATTGCATTCTCCTTCTTGTTGCCTCGTATATGGCCGCCCATTCAAATCCGGCGACCTGACGATTGGAGGCTTTTTGCTAACCATTGGTTGCAAATACTTCGTTGGTTACGTATTGTGAACACCGAAAGCGTTCCCAGCAATGTTCGCCTCGGTCATTCATCGGTTGTAATATAACCAGTGGTGATATTACAACAATCGGTCGCAAATATCGCTGGAAGGGACTAAACTATTTGAAGTGACATCCACATCACCAAGTCGCCGCGTAGAGCGCAAGGAAAGGCTGCGGGCCGAAATCCTTGCGGCTGCAAGTAAAATGTTCGCCGATCGCGGTTACGAAGCCGTGACGCTTCGTGCGATCGCTAAAGAGATCGGTTATACGCACGCCGTGATCTACCAGCATTTTCCGGACAAAGGGCACATTCTTGCCGAGTTGAGCAGCCAGACGATCGGGCTGCTGATTCAGAACTTCGACGCGATTGCCGCTAAACATCCTGCACCGAAAGAGCGTCTTTTTGCGACTTCACGCGGCTTGATTCAATTCTGCACTGCCCATCCACAGCAGTTCCGTAACGTCTTCTTCGGGCCTGAGAACCGCAACGGCACCCGCGCTGGACAATACATCAACGACATTGGCGCGCCTTTGTTCGGACGTTTCGTGCAGCTCTTTTTCGATGTTGCCAAGGATGAAGGATTGCCAAGTAAGGATGACATGGTGGTAGCCCACACCTGGTGGTACACGATCTTTGGCCTCGCCACACTCATGGTCATCCAAGGGGTTGTGCCTGACTTGCCTGACCAGACTCTCGTGGTCGAGCAAACGATCGCAACGCTTTGGGCGGGCGTCCAGGCTGTTCCGCGATTGCCGAAGAGCGCAATCTTTAAGCGATCCCGCCGGTCCAGTGCCTCAAAGCGCTAACAGCTTCTGTCTACGTAGGAGTCGTTGAAGGATTCTCCTTTCGGCGGAATCTCGCCGCTTCTACCAGCGCAGCGTACATGGTTCCACCGAAGCGCGACTTTCGGGTGCTGATCTGCGTCACAGATTGCACCCCAGCCGCATGAAATAAGTCGCGCAGTTTTCGGAAGCTCACTGGATAAGGCCGCCATATACTGCTTTGCCCTTGTTCGTATTCCACAATCAAGAATCGCTCGCTTACATGTCGCAACCGCTTGAGCAGATTCTCCTGCTCCGGAATGAAGTGCAGAACATTTGCCATCAGGATGCCGTCAGCAGCTGGCAGCTGCAGGCTGTCGTTATTGAGATCGCCCAGGATTTTACGAATGGTTACCCCGTCGCGTTCGTCAGGGATTCTCCCCAGTGCTGACTGATTCTGGTCAACAGCGTAGATGGTGCTACCGGGAGCGAGCAGGGTGGCGAGTGTCAGCGTGAACAATCCCCCGCCGCATCCGAGATCGCACCAGACTTGTGGCTGCGTCCACTCAATGCGCGGTGTTCGAAGGAGCGCGACTGCTTCTTGGATGGTCATGTTCGGCCTGCTAGCACTTGAGTCATTAGCTTGGCGACTACTCGCCGGCGGAGAGTAAGTCAGACCTCCAGCCTCTACCGGCAGAAAGCAGGCTGCTAGTACCAACTTGCAAAAATTGGCGTATGCAGCCGGAGGCCCGTGCCCACAGAAAGCCCGCGAAAAAATGGGGGACACTCCGGGGTGAACTCCGCAATACCTATAGCGTTAACAAACGCAGGCGTGTCCCCTATTTTTTCGCCGACCGTAAACTCTGGTGTGCCAAGACCCTAACGCTAATTTCCGCAACTTGGTACTAGGTATGACCTAGAGCATGCCGTTGTCGTTCTTCCACTCCTCTTGCGGCGGAACCGTCTCAGGGAAGCCCCAATGCTCCACAATCTTCTCGTTCTCCACGCAGTACAGGTCGACGTAGACGCACGGTTCGCCCTCATGGGTCCCCTTGGCGGCGATAAAGACAAAGTCGCCCTGCCCCAACAGTAACTTGATTTCATCGATGGTCCGGTGTTGCATAAGCACCTCTACATCACGGAGGAACTCCGCGACACCATCGCGGACCCCAGGTTCGTGCCGGATCATAAGATCTCCAGCAAAGTACTGCACGCTTCGACTATGGTCCCCGCGGATGTGAAAGATCTCGTAGTAACTACGCAGCAATGACTTATTGCTCTCCGTGTCCGCCAGGTGCTTCGCCTCAGTCGGTCCATCGATTTGGGTGTGCCCGCTCCCGTTGGGTGGAGCGTCCATGGCGGAGAAGGCCCAGTGCTCGACAACTAGGCCGTCCTCAAACCTGAACACGTCGAAGAAAATGTTTCGTCCGGATCGCTGCCCCTTCGCCTGGATAACGACGTAAGCTTCATCCTGGAATGCCCGCGCCACGGTCAGTTGGAGTTGGTCACGCGGCGACTGGCTGATGAACTGCGCCAGTCCTTCCACACCGGCGGCTGCATACGGATTGTGTTGCACAAACCGTTTGTGATCGATGTACTTGGTGGCAAGCTCTACATCCCCGGCGCTGATGCCGGCAAACACGGTCAAAACCTTTTCAACATCGCTTTTTGCCATAGGTAGCTCTCCAGTCGTGAGCCGGTGCTCAAAATGTTTTCAGGAAGATCCGGCGCGAAGCAGAGGCTCTGTCTCCATTCTGCGCCTTTCCTTCTACGCCGCCCGAGCCTCCAAAATCCCCCGGTTATGCGAACAAGTGGGACAATCGCACCCGCCGTTCTTCCGGCCTCGGCAGATCCCCACTGCAAGGCAGAGGACGCCTCAACCAACTCCAACCAGGTATCGGCCGTAAATGCGTTGACTACCCATCCCCCTCGCCGCCTGATGAATACGCGATTCGAGACTGGAACGGAACTTCTGGGGAATAATCCGCATATGGCGTTTGCAAGAATAATTCTCTGACGAAGCGATCTACGCGACGGGCCGCCAGCCGTATAATTGAGACCGGAATGAATTATCGGGAGATCATCACAATAGAGCCCGACAAGATGGGCGGCAAACCATGCATTCGAGGCCTTCGCATCACCGTCTACGACGTTCTCGATTACCTCGCATCGGGTATGTCAGAAGCCGAGATCCTTGCCGACTTTCCTGACCTGACTCACGATGATCTGCGCGCATGCCTCGCCTTTGCGGCTGACCGTGAGCGGCGTCTTTTCTCGATACCTGCGTGAAGCTTCTGCTGGACGAGAACCTCTCGCCAACATTGACAGAGATTCTCTCCGAAACCTATCCTGAAACGGCTCACGGTCGAGAGTGCGACCTGCAGTCTGCTCCTGATCCCAAGGTGTGGGCATTCGCTGCAAACCACGGCTACACCATCGCGACGAAAGACGCGGATTTTCACCATCGCAGCCTCCTGCACGGCCACCCTCCTAAAGTAATCTGGATTCGACTCGGAAATTGCTCAACTCACAATATCGCCGAGCTTTTGATAGGCAGATGTGAGCAGGTCGAAACGTTTCTTCGATCGACTGAGCACTCGTTTTTGGTGTTGGCCTGAGTCACGCGACCCGCACCAGATCACAACGGGACTATAGGGACTTAACACGCGATTTGACAGATCTCGCGTTCCCGAGACGAATGGCGTGCGTCATGCCTCCGAGGCGGGCGGCACCGCCTCTGCTCCACCGAAGCTGCGAAACAAAGCCACAACACGATCCGAGGCATCCGGCGCATAGAATATCTCTGTGTTTGCCATTGTGTCGGCCGTCATGTGCTGCATCCGAGCAAACATAGCCGCCTCATACCTTGCAATCGCGCCAGAGGACGACTCTTCGCTGAGGAGAAGCTTAGACAGAACCAAGGCGTCGAGCATTGCCATGTTCACACCTTCGCCTGCGTACGGTGGCATTACGTGCGCTGCATCGCCGATCAACGTGACGTTGGGCTTCGGCTCCCAATGCTGATTCGACGGGCAAACAAGTAGCGGACGCCAGACCATCGACACGGCTTCTCTGAAGAGCGGGTCCCACAGCTCACTCCATCCCTCAAAGTTTGCGTGGAACCATGCCACTCGCTGGTCCGGGCCGCTTGCCTCTTCGAAGCTCTGCCTCGCGGTGCCGTCATGCGTCTTCAATCCCGCATAAATCAGCACGCTGCCTTCAGGCTTGGTTCCCATGCCGATCGTTCTTTCGCCTCCCAGAGCGATTAACGCTGACCCACCCAGGAGATCCCACAACTTCGGTATGGTCTGCTTTGCCGCAGGAACGAGCCCCTCTACGAGCGACACCCCGACATACTCCGGCCGGATGGGAGTGACCAGCTCACGCAAGCGAGAGTTCGCGCCGTCGCTGCCGATGGCTATGTCGGCCAGTGCCGTCTTTCCGCTCGCAAAACGTAATAGCACCTGCTCGCCCTGCATCTCTGCCGACTCGAGCTTGCAGTCCCATTCCACCGTGCCGGGTTGAAGCGAGTCGAGCAGAAGATCGCGCAGCGGTCCGCGCTCGATCTCCGGCCGCTTCCCGGCACCAGACATCCGACGCGGATGATCGTGAAGAATCGCTCCGTAAGCATCGGCGAGGCGAAGACGATCGAGGTCAGGCCGGTGGTTGACCCAGAAGGCATCGATCAAGCCGGCAGCTTCCAGCGCGGCCAGTCCAGAGTTCTCGTGGAGGTCTAATGCGCTGCCCTGAACTCGCGCACTCCGGCTCAGGTCACGCTCATACACTGAAATCTGCGCACCTCTTTGCTGCAGCAATCGGGCCAATGTCAGCCCGCTTGGTCCCCCGCCGACGATGGCGATCTTCTTTCCTTCAACGGCACTCATACACACCTTCCGAATCGCTAAATGATAAACAGCGGCGCCACATCGAGATGTATGTGTCTATAAGCCCACCTGGAACCCGGACCAAAATCGGGGAATCAGCAGACTCAACCTGCATGCTGCCTTAAGCAAGAGGCTAGCCCAAGCTGATCGGCGCGCCACTCCCAAGAAGATTCACGGTTGCAACCGCCGTTTCAATTTGGTATATTTTTGACCTTGGCAAGGGCGCAGTTGAGAGACGGCAGTACAAACCGGTCTTTTCTGGTTTTCACAAACAGAAGGACGTGGCGGGCGATATGGGGACAGGGACCGATTTTATACAACTACACCCTCTGCCGAGAAGCTAGTCGGAGGTCAGTACGCCTACAATGGAAAATAGATTTGCTTCTGTGCTTTCGGAGATTGCGAATCGCTCCAATCGGACGACCAAGCTATCTGTTATTGACGCCCCAAGACAAACGGGTAAGGAACGAGTCACACTTCCCGGAACCCTCACGGTTTACGTCGGCAAAAAAGGAACTAATGCGGTCGATGAGGTGCGTTCGGCCTTCTCGAAAGGTCCGGAACAGATACAGAAGCTGACCACCGAGATTGATAGGCAGATCGGAAGCAGCCATCTAGGATTGGAAACTGATCTTGTGAGGTCAATGATCCGAGAACCCGTGTTTGCCGATATTGTCTATGGCGGAGCCGCGCTGAACCGAGGTTTTTTCCTGCCCAAGGGTATAGATCTTTTTCCAATACCCTTGGCGTATAACGGCGGCCAGCTTGCGGCCGACGGATTCACGATGGTGGAGCATTTTAAGAAAGGAGCAGAAGATTCCCTCGAAGCGTTAATCGTACGGTCAGGCCCTTCGTTAACCACCGCCGAGAAGGCAGCCTTAGAGATGGTTCCAGCAGACCAGCGAACCGGTAATATCGCTACGCCTGACGGCTGGTGTGACACGACGTGGTGGGCTGTGGCCGTCACGGTCATAGGAGCCGTGAAGATTGCGGTCGCAATCACCGTCGTCATGGCCGCAATGGAAGAAGTACATCTTTCAGAATCAGATATAGAGAAGCTAGGGCCTTCTGCATCTGCGCGAGAGCTAATGGCGTTAAGGCAGCGTGTGTTGTCAAACTTTCTTGTGAGATGACCGGACATTTGGGCTGGAAATCACTTGCATTGTGCTTGGAAATAGCTTGCTTCTTCGCTTGGTTTGCCGCATCTGTGCTGGTGTATGCCCCGAGTTTCAAGCAAAGGATACGGAGAGTCGACCTATTTGCGATTATTCCACAGTGGAATTTCTTCGCTCCGTATCCTTCGCAGCATGATTTCCACTTACTATTTCGCGATTACCTACAAGACCACAGTGTAACGGGTTGGACAGAAGTCGCGCTATTGCGAGAGCGTTCGGTAATAACTTCGATTTGGAATCCTTGGAAAAGGACCAACAAGGCTCTTTTTGATGCAATCACGGACTTAGCAAAGCATTCACCACACGCCGGCCCAGAGTTGACTTTCTCAATCCCTTACATCACCCTCCTCAATTATGTATCTGGTATGCCTCGACAAGGGATTGTTGAATTTACCCAATTTCTAATCATGCGGTCGACGAACGTGTGTTCATTGCCAGACGTAACGCCGATTTACCTCTCAGATCTTCACTCGCTTTGATTTAGATGATCGATCCACAAGCGGCGATAACTGCTGTAATCCGATTATTGGCGTTTGGCACGGTTCTCTCTTCTGCCGAATACCTTTGGCATAGAGACATCCTCAAGCCTGCGGGACTGATGAGTTGGGATGTAGGACGCCTAAGACAGAAATGGCTATTAAAAGGAGCCACTGGATCTCTCTTCAATTCTGCACTATCCTATCCTCACATCCTTTGGCTCCTTGCATTGAGAATCATACTGGCTCTTATGATGCTGGTCGGCTCGGCAGAACTTGCGTCTGCAGGGTGGATCGTGTTGTTCTCAGCGCTTCTATCCTGGTTGTTTGTCTTGCGAACGAGTTACGGGTTGGACGGCGCCGACCAATTGGCGTGCATCATTTATGCAGGACTGGCAGTTGAAACGATTGTTGGAACGAACCAAGGAAGAGAGGCATTTCTTTGGTTCATCTCTCTTGAGGCATGTTTAGCTTATACCGTAGCCGGTGTTGCTAAAGCGAGCACGAAGGGCTGGCGCGATGGAAGCTATTTAAGAGGGATTTTCGCAACGAAGAGCTACGGGAACGTTGCTGTAGCTAACCTGCTGTCACAATCGGCCTGGCTGTCGCTCGTCATCTCTTGGATCGTAATAAGTTGGGAAAGTTTATTTCTAATAGTACTCTTAGCTCCAAAATCGCTGGCCGTAGCAATTTTGATATCCGGAGTATTATTTCATCTCTTAAACGGGTACGCCATGGGACTGAATACTTTTTTCTGGTTTTTTGCGGCGACCTATCCAGCCATTCTGCATTGTTCGGGGGCGCTAAAGCTATTGTTCAAACAAAGCTGAGATAACCTCGCTCGCACGGAACGAAGCGTTTCGCCGCGACTCTTAGCGGTGCGGAACGACACTTCCACCAAGGCGCCACGAGGGCAGAGAATTCGGCTCAGGAGCGACGGTGACCCAATGGCGCGGTATGCACCACGTGTCCTACGAGCTCGTAGGAGTGCAATCGCGACTGCGGGCTGTAAGTCTTCGAGGAGATCACATCTTCGCGGTCAAGTTGACGAAAAGTCGGCTACGGTGAGATTGGCTCAAAATGGGCATCAAGGATTATGACGAATGCCTGTTGCAAGAACCAGCGTTCAATCCTCTGCAAGTCATCGCAAGTTGCTGAAGTCATGAGCCTTATTCAAGCGCAGCCGAATAGGTAACGCTAAACGCGCATGTCGTCAGCCGCCCCAAAGCAGTCACTCCTCGATCCATCGGCGCATTTAACGCGCAAAGTTGAAGCCCTTCAGCGCATCCCTGCGTTGTTCCCCTCGCGTGCGAGAAGGATAAAACTATGAACGAGCGATGTCCTCTGAAATTGTCGCAACCGGCTCAACTGAGTCGCAAGTAAGTGGATGCTCCTGATTGCCGCCCGGACGAGTGTTACGGTAGGAAAATCCGGCGTAAGTGCTTTCGTACGGCTCTCAAAGAACTTGAGGGGGATCGCTACAGCAGCCGGATCGAAAGACGATATTCTCCCTCCTTATGCCGCCCTTTGTCGCGAAGACGGTCTGAACACAAGATGACCGCCACCGCCTTCGTTGCAGCGGCAGGTTCGGGCAACGTTCGAGCCAGGATAAGAATTCATCCGGTCTAATTCCTGCGGAGGTCAAGTTGCGCAATCTCGATTTCAGCTCTATACATGCGCTCATCACCACCCTTCTGAGCCTTGCGGTCATTACGCTGATCGGCGTCGGTATCCGTCTGCTTACGATGGTCACGATTCAGCAGCGCCGGGAGCGTATGAATCGCCAGATCAACGAGCGTTTGCGCGCCCTGATCGCCGCCTACAAAACGTTGGGTGGGTCTTTCACCGGCGACTTGAGCGTCGATCCCACTCACCGTCGTGATCTGCGTTGGCACACCGAGGCGCCGGCCGCCGCCTCATCGGAGCCATCGGATCTGGGTGTGGCTGATCCGCCGGGCTCGGATCGGGCACGCCGGGTCCGGGATGCGGTCGAAGCGGCCTTGTTGCCTTTGGCAACTGAAATTGGTCCAGTTCGGCATTTTATTTTGGCCCACCCTAAGTTAATGGTTTCCGGAGCTAATCTTCATGTTCCGGGTAAATGAGAAAGCAATCGTCGTCAGGCGGTGGGAATGTGTGAATCCCGCTGGTTTTGCGGGATTTACAAGGGCGGTGGGAAGGGTGGAAAGCCTGGGTTTGGCTTTCCATGGTTTCCACGGACCGTCATTTCCACGGCTTACTTCTCGTTTGTTTTCGCCCCTTTCTTTTGCCGTTCGAGCGTACGCCGGAAGCGATATGATTCGGTGCCGGTTTCTAAGATGTGCGCCCGGTCGGTGATTCGATCCAGTAAGGCTTTACAAAGGCGAGCGTTAGGAATGACTTGCGTCCATTCGGAAAACGGCAGGTTTGTGGTGACGATGACGCCGGTTCTTTCTGCGCGTTCTGCGATGACTTGAAACAGAAACTCCGCACCTACTTCGGCCAACGGGACGTAACCTACTTCATCGATCGCGATCAGATCGTAGCGGCTCCAGCGGGCCATCACGCGGCGAAGCTGCAGTTGGTGTTTTGCCTCCACCAGTTCATTGACCAATGCGGCGGCGGTGGTGAAGCGAACCCGCCGCTTCTGGCGGCAAGCGGCCACACACAGCCCGGTTAAAAGATGGGTTTTGCCCGTGCCACAATCACCGATTAACAAGACCGGTTCGGCTCGATCAATATAGCCGCCCTCAGCCAAGTCGCGCAGCTTGGCGGCATCCACTTGCGGAGACTGGGCAAAGTTGAACTCCTCTAGTGTCTTGACTCGGGGTAATCGGGCTTCCTTGATCCGCCGGCCAATCGTGTTCTTCTCGCGTTCTTCAATCTCTACTGTGAGCAAGGCGTCCAGGTATCCAAGGTGCGTCTTCTTCTCTCGGATTGCTTGCTCCGCTAGCGTACTGAACTGAGAAGCCATGGTGGGCATCCGCAACACTTTGCAATGCTGAGTGATCGTGGCGTCTTGCAGTTGTGTCATCTGGCTGTTCATCTCGTGCCACCCATCGACAGCAGCTGATCGTATTCGTTCATAACGGGTAACGGTCGCCGATAGCGTTCGAGTAAACCGATATCCATCACCTCGCAAACGGGACGGCTGAGATCGCTCGCATGAATCAGATGTTGCACGGCAGCTGCATCGGTGCAGCCTGTTTCCAAGGCAGTCTCGATGGCTTGCCGTAGACGATCGCGGCCCACCTCTTTCGCCATCTTCAGCAGATCGATCATCTGTCTGGTGCCGGTCTGTTTGCCGTGGCGGATCATCAAAGCTTGCCAGATCTGGTCGAAACACTCGGGCCACAAACCGGCGCAGCGCTGCTGCTCTAAGGGCCGTGAGCCAGCCATCGCGCCGGGTTTTCGAGAGAGAACGTCCAGATAATGTTCGAGATCCAGCACTTGTTGTTGTCGGCTGTAACAGCGTTCATGTCGCGCTACGCAACAGCCGCAGTGCCAAAGTTCCACCGTGCTCGCATAAATCTTTGCCTGCACTTGCGTTCCAGCCTTCAGCGGCACCGAGTAAGAGTTGGTTAGCACTTTTACGCAGCCCAAACTGTTGACCGTCGGAAAGCTGGTTTGTGCTAAGTCCACGCCCTCTTTCACCAGCGGCAGCAAATGGTCGCGCTCGATCAGTACGGCGGCGCCGATGCTTTGATCCCGACCTTCGATCCGGCGTTGCTCATCCTGATGACAACTCTGGAGTAAGTCTCGGTTTAATCCAGCAACATCCACTGCGTGGGGCACCGGTACCCAGTGATTCCGACGAAAATAGCCGGCCTCTCCTTCCACACCACCCTTTTCGTGTGCTTCAGCCGGCGTGCAGAACTCGCTTTCAAAACGCCAGTGAGATCGGAAGGCAACGAATCGCGCTGTCTCTTCGCGGCGATATCCCCGCAAGATCTTCTTCACTGCCGAAGTGAGATTGTCATACCGAAGTTTGCGGAATACGCCGCAGAAGAATGCGAACGCCAGTTCATGCGCTTCAAGGAAAGCTTGCTGCGTGGCGTGAAGAAACGCACAATGAAAAGCCGCTCCGCTTGCCATGCTGCGCATGGCAAACACCTGCAGCTTCGTTCGTTGGCCAGACAGATCCGCATAGGCTTCGTACCAATCCACTTGCGCTTCCACGCCCCATGGATAGCTCTGCGGCACGAAGGTCTCATGAACGACCAGACCCAGAGCAATCTTTCGCTCATGCACATATAGCCGCACCGTGCGTTCGCACACCGTATTGTTCGGAAGCTCCGTACAGATCCGCTTCCAGATGCGGTGCGCGGTATGCCGCTGCTTGCGCGGAGCCTTCCGATCTAACTCCAAAATCTGGTCGATGAAGCCGGCCACCGGCGACAACTTATAGCGTGGACGCTCGGTCTTCTTCCGTAACTGCGGAATCGCGTTGCCGACCGCTTCGCGCACCATGCGCCGATGCACTCCAAGCTTTTTGGCAACTCCGGCAATCGTGCCGACGCCGAACTCGTACTCTCTGCGGATCTCTTCGAACAACTCCACCTTCGCTCTCCAATCCAACGAGTTCCTCCGCCGCGGGCTGCTGCCCGCATCAGAGTATCCGTTCGTTTAGAGGGTGCGCCAAAACAAAATGCCGAACCGGACCAAATCAGAGTACCGAAATCACTTGTCCGACATTATTCTGCTCGGCACCGAGGAACAGGTCCGGCTGGCAGCGCGCGCCGCGCACGAACTTGCCGCCGGGAAGCTCGTTCATACCCAGGAACTGGTCGTATCGCTGCGTGTCTTCATTCGCAAGGCGCTCGATCTGGATCCCATCCCGTCCGATCTGGCGATTCCGCTACAGGGCCCGGCGCGCCCCACTGCCTCTGGTGGTCGCGAAAAGGCTGATAAAGCCGAAGGCCGCCAAGGTGGCGGCGGTGGTGGCATGGGCATGGGCGGCGGTATGAGTGGCGGCCTTGGCCTTGGATCGGGATCTCACCATGAAGATGGTGACGAAGTGGAGGATGGTGCCGACTCATCCCCTCATCACGTGTAGCTCCGCTCTATAAGCAGTTGCCGTATCGACTAGTGGCCTGTCGCACGGAAAACATTACTATCCGCAACTAACCCGCAAACCAGGGGACTTGCCGTGCATTCCGCGCCGTTTGCGGATCCGCTGCCTGTCCCCTGCTTTGCCCCGCCCACAAAGGTGCGAACGGTCTCTTTGCGACACTCCACCAGTTACGCCGCCCGAGCCTCCAGAATCTCCCTGTTATGCGAACAAGTCGGACAATCGCACCCACCGCGTTCTTCCGGCCGTGGCAAATTTCCGCCGCAAGGCAGAAGATGCCCGGTCCCCAGTTCTTTCTCTTTCTCGATCAACTCCAGCCAGGTGTCAGTGGTCATGCGCTGAATACCCATCCCACCCGTCTTTCGAATCGATTCGTTGCTCGTCGTCCAGTAGTACTCCGGCGGCACGCCATTCACAAAATGCATGCGCCGATACACCATTTCGGGCGGCGGCCACTTCTTCTGCCCATCTTGAATCAGAATCTCGTTCGAAGGACTCAGTGCGGTAAACGTTTTCCCATTCGGCAGAATCTCGATCTCCACCCACTGATCCAAAATCACGATCTTCTTCTGCTTCTTCTTCGACTTCTGCCCGCCAAACACCTGCTGCGCCTTCGTCAAAGTAGGCGCGACGGCCTTTACTTCCTCCGCCGGCTTTTCCGGCAGATCTTTCCAGCCAAAGTGCTTTTTCTCCATCTTCAAGCACTGATTCTCAAAGAGCGTTTTCAAGTCTTTGTCGTTTTCTCGCATGATGTCCTTCCGCAAACCCTGTAACGCGCTCCACGAACGGTAAAACGCCCGTTCCGCCGTGGTTTTATACCGCTGCACCAGATCCAGCGAGTGTCTCTGCTCGGCCGTCCAGTGCAGCGGATCGACCCCAAACCGCTCCACCATCGAAGCCTCGCCCTCGAGCAGCCATCTCTGCGCCCGCTGGTGCATCCAGTCATTGAAAATCAGCGTTTCGACCAGCTTTTCTTCCTGGTAATCGGCCGGCTCAAACTGCTTGCTCCACCCCTCGACCACCGCATCGTACTGGTCCTGCGTCTCGTCGCCCAGCAAACGCACCTTCTTCGCCCGCAACCCATGCGTCGTCGAATTCCAGCTCGACTTCTCCCGGCCCTCGGGGGTATTCGGCCCGCCGCGCTTGTTCTCGTCCGCCATGCTTTTCGCCCCAGTATGCCCAACCACCCGTTCGAAACAAGCACCCCCATCCGCCCTATCTCACTGCAAACAAACCCGGAAAATAAATATCAAAAATCTGCTATCGGCGTTTATCCGTGTTCATCCGCGGCGCCATTTCCTGCTTCCCCAGTTCGTTCGGCAAAAATCTAACCGATCTCAGGTTGCACGAACCGGCCCGAACTCCCGAACGACTTCAAAACCGCTTCGGCAGCCAGGTAGCCGCTGCGCACGGCGCCCTCCATGGTGGCCGGCCAGCCCGATTTCGTCCAGTCTCCCGCTAGAAACAGATTCGGGATCGCCGTCGCATTCCCCGGCCGCTTCTCCTCCAGACCCGGCGCAGCCGAGAAAGTAGCGCGCACTTCTTTCACCACGTGCGCCCGTTCGAGCTTCGCGGCCGCCGCCTTCGGGAAAAACTCCTTCAATTCGCGCAGCGCCAGTTCGATCACCTCGCCGCGCGGCATTTCCGTCAGACTCCGCGACGCGCTCACCACCAGCTGAATGTGCTTCCCTTCGCCCTTGTTGAACATCCACTGGATCGTCCGGTCGAGCAGAGTAGCGTGCGGCAGCTCGGTAACCGGCCGGTCGAACCAAAGATGAATGCCCGTAATCGGCGCATGCGTGAAAGTCGAGAGATTGAGCGGCAAATCCGGCGCGAGCGCCTTGACACGCTCGAACGGAACCGCAAGCACGTAAGCGTCAGCCGCGCGCATCGAACCATCGCCCAGGAGTACGCCTTGCACTCGATTATTTTGCACACACAATTGCCTCACCGTTGTGCGCTGCTCAATCTTGACGTTCGGATAGTTCGACCAGCCTTCCTCCGAATAAAGCGCCGCCAGCGGCACCGCCGGAATGCCCATCTCATAAGCATTCGCCTTCGCCAGAAAACCGAGGTAGAAAACCTGCAAGCCATGCGCGGCAGCCATTTTGTCCACATCTTCGTTAATCGCGCTGACTAACACCTGCTGCCAGAATCGATCGATAGCGCGCTGCGTCTGCTTCTTCTCGCGCAGCCAGTCGAGCATCGAAATGCGATCCAGATCGATGCGCTTCCCGTATTCGTACTTGACCGCCAGCAAGCCATTCGCCACGCTCGCCTTGTCCGCCAAAGACAGGAACTTCAATTTTGCAAACGATTCGGTAAAGTGCAGCGGCGCAGGCAGAAGCCCGCGGCGCATGCTGGAGGTCCGCCCGCCTGGCTCAATCCAGTAGAACTCGCGGTAAAAGCGGATACGGTTCTCGACACCTAAGCGCTTGTAAAAATCGATCAGATTCGTGCAGCAGCGCAAAAGCACGTGCTGGCAATTATCGATCGTGGTGCTCGTGTCATCGGCCGTGTTGAGCGGATACGAGGTAGCGCGTCCGCCAAGCTGCGGGCGAGCCTCGAACAAGCTCACTTGACTTTCCGTCGAGCCCAACGCCACCGCCGTCGCGAGCCCAGCCAGTCCTCCGCCGATAATGGCGATGCTCGAGCCTGAAGACAAAGTGCCTTAGCTCTTCTCCGCGACAGCACGCGCGTGCGCCAGCGAATCAATCATGTTCTCCATGAGCAGGAGTCCGCAGTCCCGTTCCAGAGTGAGAATCGATTCCGGGTGAAATTGAACAGCCTCAATGGGCAGATCGCGATGCCGAATTCCCATAATGATCCCGTCATCGGACTCAGCGGTAATTTCCAGACACGTCGGCAACGCCTCGCGATTCGCATAAAGCGAGTGGTACCGGCCCACCCGGAACGGAGAGGGCAGATCGCGCATGATGCCGCGGCCCTGATGGTGAACCAGAGATCCCTTGCCGTGCATCGGATACTCCAGCACGTCCAACTCGCCGCCGAACGCCTCGACGATACCCTGCAGCCCCAGACAAACACCAAAAATCGGAATCCCGCGCCTTGCCAACTCCTGCACCAGTTTTGGGACGCCGAAATCCGAAGGCCGCGCGGGCCCCGGAGAAATCAGAACGATATCCGGTTGCTCCGAGTCGATGACATCGAGCGCAACAGCCGATCGGTAGGTCGAAACAAGGGCGCCCGTCTGCCGCGCATAATTCGCCAGCGTGTGAATAAAACAATCGTCGTTATCGACCAGCAGCAGCCGTATCCCTTCGCCGACGCGCTTGGGTTCCCGGCTCTCCTCGCGGAACTTACTGGCAGCGCGCAACGCGCGAAAAAAGGTAGTTGCCTTCAACCGGCACTCTTCGTTTTCCGAACGTGGATCGGAGTCGTAGAGCAAGGTCGCTCCCGCCGCGTACTTCGCCACACCCTCTTTCAGGTGTACCGTACGAATCGTGATGCCGGTGTTGATGTCGCCATTGAGCCCGATCATCCCAACCGCGCCGCCGTACCATCCGCGCGCATCTTTTTCGAGATCTTCGATTGCCTGAGCGGCCGCCTTTTTCGGCGCGCCAATGATCGTCACCGCCCACATATGCGTCAGAAATGCGTCCAGCGAATCGAAACCGTCCAGCAGGATTCCCTTGACATGATCGACCGTATGGAAAAGACCCGCGTACGACTCGATCAGCCGTCGGCCGATCACTTTCACCGAACCGGGCACGCAGACACGAGACTTATCGTTCCGATCCACGTCGCTGCACATCGTCAACTCCGATTCCTCTTTGGCGGAGTTCAGTAACTCGCGGATACTTTCCGCATCGCGTAGCGGATCGCCTGAACGCCTGGCAGTGCCGGCAATCGGGCACGTCTCGACCTTTTCCCCTTCCACCCGAACGAACATCTCCGGCGACGCGCCCACCAGTTGCTCATCCCCCATTTGAAGAATGAACTCATAGGGGCTAGGACTCGATTTCTGGATGCGTTGAAAGAGTTCCGATGGGCTGGCCGTAAACGGAGCGCTAAAGGTCTGTCGCAGAACCACCTCGTAATAGTTGCCCTGGCGCATTCCCTCGCGGACCGTTTCCACCTTCGCCATGTACTCCTCGGCAACGTGGTCGGAGACTATTTCGTCGCTCCCGGCAGTCGCGCCTGCCGGCTTGGAAATCTCCTGCCCCCTTCGTTCCAAACCTTTCGTCGTGCCTTGTTCGCCCGAGAACTCATATTGGAACCGCTCTATCACTTCCTTCTTGCGGTCCATGAAGAAAATCTCGTCGCATAGAAACAGGTGAAGAGTCTTGACTTCGTTGCGCGGCAACCGAAGCGTGATCGGGTCGAACTGCAGAAGCAGATCGTAGCCGAACGCTCCTAATAAAGCCAGCCGTGAATCGCCTGAGGCGCGGAATTCTTCGATCAGCGTTCGCAGAAGCGAAAATGGTGAAGGCTGCTTACTTCGCTCTTCTTCCGAAAATCGCTCCGCGAGCGGCCAGAGCGCAAACTCTATCGCCAGAGGATCGCTGAATTCGGCATCCCATGCCGGGCGCGTTGCCAGCAGTGGCCAGAGAAGCTTCAGCAGGATTTGTCCTCGCTCGTTGAGCGCCCGGATCGTCAGCTTCCGCTCGTGCCCGACGATCTCGATCGGAGGCGAGACGCTCGCCACATCCCACCGCGAATATCGTTCCGGATATTCGTACCCGGACGATAGATAAACGCCGCGCCTCGTATCGAGCTGCTTGAGGATGTGTTTCAAGCCGCGCCGGTAAGGCACTTTGCTGCTCGTACGTGTGACGGTAATTCCGTGCGGGGTGGTGTAGCACAGCTGCGGCATTAAAAACGGGCTGACGCCTTCCAGGGGGTTTTTGCGGCGTGGTCTGCCATCAGGATAACAACTTATGTAAAGCTAGATTAATGGCGCGCGGCTGGGAAAGCAAAGAAGTCGAGATGCAGATCGAATCCGCCCAGGAACGTGCCTCGCGAGCAAGAGAGCCTCTAATCAACCCGGAAAAGATCGAAGCGGAACGCGCGCGCGAAAGCATCGAACTCTCTCGCGCACGTGTCCTCCAGGATATGGCGGCGGCAAGCAATCCAAAATATCGTGAGCAGTTGCAGCGCTCGCTGGATTTTCTCGATGCGAAGCTCGACAACTTAAACGCCAAAGGCGCCGGCGCCGGCTAACAGGCCAGATCTTCGCGCGTCACGGAAACATCGCTCAGCCTGCCAAGCATCGCCAGGGCGATATTCTCCGTGCGAAAAAACTCGTCCGCAATCGCCTGCACCTGCTCCCGGGTCACAGACTCAATGTTTTCCAACATCTCATCCAGAGACAGGAAGCGGTCGAAGTAAAGTTCCTGTCGGGCCAGGTTCGACATCCGGCTCGACGTCGATTCCAGACTCAACATAAGCGAACCCTTCAAATGGTCTTTGGCTCGTCGCAGTTCATCGTGACCGATCAGGTCATTCTTGAAAACCCGGAATTCGTGGATAATTGAATTCACTACCTGCTTGGCCGTTTCGACACCGGTGCCGGCGTAAACAGTAAAGCAGCCCGTATCGCTAAACAGGTTCAGCTCCGAATACACCGCGTAGGCCAGACCCTGCTTCTCGCGAATGTTCTGGAAAAGCCGCGAACTCATGCCGCCGCCAAGCACCGTGTTCAGAATATAGAGCGGAAACCGCGCGACATGCGCCAGCGGATAGGCAGGCACGCCCAACGCAATGTGTACCTGCTCGAGCGATTCCTTCTTTTTCAGGATGATTGGAGCGTACGGTTTTGGTTGTATGCCCAGCGTGGGCCGCTCTCGTTTACCAAGGTCGGCGAACTTGTCCTCCACCAGCTTCACGATGTCACGATGCTCCAGATTCCCCGCCGCCGTGATCAAGATGTTTCGCGGCGAGTAAATGCGATCGTAGAAATCGAATAGCATGGGCTTGCCAAAGTTCTTGACCGTTTCTTTGGTACCCAGAATCGGCTTGCCAAGCCCATGACCCTTCCAGAAGTTACTGATGAAAGTCTCATGTAAGACAAACTCCGGCTGGTCTGCCTCCATTTTGATTTCCTCGAGAATTACACTTTTTTCCTTTTCGATATCTTCTTCTCGAAATAAGGGATTGCGAACCAAATCGGAAACGATATCGAATGCAAAAGGTAAGTGCTCGTCCAGCGTTTTGGTGTTGAAGCTTACCAATTCCTTGCTGGTGAACGCATCTAATCCGCCGCCTACCGAATCTACCGAACGAGCTATCTCTTCGGACGAGCGATTTTTGGTGCCCTTGAAGACCATGTGCTCGATGAAATGAGAAATGCCGTTCTCAGGGCCCTGCTCGATTCGGGAGCCGCTGCCGATCCATACGCCCAACGAAACGGATCGAACATAGGGCATGACTTCACTTACCACGCGAATTCCATTCGAGAGAGTAGCCCGTTCGATTTCGCGGACAAGAGGGGATACAGAAACCATTGCGTTAACCTTTCAACGAACAGGAAGCCTTTCAACGAACAGGAAGATAGACTCGAACTGGATGCTGCCACCACTCAAAGGCGAGGCGCTGGTCGGGATGGACTTGGCCGATCTCGGGATCCTGCTCGGACCTTCTCAACCCAGCTTCCGAGCCCGACAACTATTTGACGCACTATATAAGAAACGTGTTGGTAATTTGTCGGACATTACCAATTTACCACAAACTATTCGGGATCAATTATTTGCGAGTAATACCTTCGGTCTTCCCGAAGCCGAGCATCGCTACGACTCGATCGATGGAACACGCCGCTATCTTCTCCGCTTGGCCGATAACCGGACGGTAGAAGCAGTTATCATGCCGGAGCGCGAACGAAGCACGATCTGTATCTCGAGTCAGGTCGGCTGTCCGGTGGACTGTCGCTTTTGCCTGACTGCGCTTATGGGCTTAGAGCGCAATCTTACAGCGGGAGAGATCGTCGCGCAGGTGCTCTACGTAGCTCGTGAAAACAGTTTAGAAGTTTCAAGCGCGCGCATGAACGTCGTCATGATGGGTATGGGCGAGCCTCTCTTGAATTTGCCCAACGTCCTAAAGGCAACACGCCTGCTTACCGACAAAAGCGGTGTCGGCCTCTCCGAAAAGCGAATTACCGTTTCGACGTCGGGCATCGTCCCTCAAATTGAGGAACTTGGGCGTGCGCCCGTGCGTCCCAAGCTCGCGATTTCTCTCAACGCCTCGACCGAGGAACAGCGCCGGGAACTGATGCCGATTACCCGCAAATACCATCTCTCCGAATTGATGGCGGCCTGTAAGAGTTACCCGCTGCGACCCTGGGAGAAGTTGACTTTCGAATACGTGCTTTTAAAAGACGTCAACGACTCCGATCGCGACGCACGTCGGGTGGTGCGGCTCATCGCTCATCTGAACTGCAAAATCAACCTGATTGCGTTAAATCCCGGCCCGGGCATTCCCTTTGGAACACCCGATGAGGAGCGCGTTCACAGCTTCCAGCAGATCGTTCGCCGCTCTGTCCCGTGCTTCATCCGCAAGCCGCGGGGAAGAGATATCTATGCGGCCTGTGGGCAGCTGAAGCGTGTGTCGTCCTCCGATCTGCTGACTATTGCGTAGGCTCAGCCGCCGGTTTCGCGTGCGGGGTAGTGCTTCCGTCCGTCATGCCGAGCACCCATTTGATGGCTTCAAAGTACATCTTCTGGATATCCGGGTCGTCCCAGGATTCCTCCGTGTGGCCGAGCGTCGAATAGAAGACACGACCCTTGCCGTACATCTTCGACCAGGCCACGGCAAAGTCGTGATCCTGCCGGTGAATGCGCGGATTGTTGCTGTAGTCGAGTTTGGAGGCGTCGAGCGAAAGCAGAACGTTCACCTTGTCGCGCGACCAGGCTTTGGGTTGGTAAATCTCATCATGCTTGACAAACTCGTGCGGGAAATGCCGTACGGCCGGGAAACTCGGGTCCTCGTTGATGATCGGAGCGTTGAAGGTAAACCAGGGATGCTGGTCGAACCAACCGCCGATCATCTCGCCATACTCCGGCCATTTGTAGTTCGTGTCCAGGGCCGCGTGTACGCCGACGAAGCCTTTGCCATCGTCCTTGATGAACGACATCATGTCTTTCTTCTGATCGTCTGTCAGGTCGAGTTCGCCGGTGGTGCTGGCGAAAACGAGCGCATCGAAGTAGTTCAGGTCCTTCCGGTTACGGTCCTTGGTGTCCTGTTTGGTGATCAGTTCCGTGTCCGTGCGTAGCGTTGCGTCCCAGAGTCGCGAGTCGTGGCCCATTTTCCAGATCGTGCCCATGGCGTCCGGGACCGAATCGTGCTCGAACCCCTTGGTTTCTGAAATCACCAGAATATGCGCCATTTCCTTGGGCGGCTTTTTGTCGGCCCAGGATTGGCCTTGCAGATAATTCAGCGCGCCGAACGGGCTCGCGCAAAGAAAACCGATCGCCAGCATCGGCAACGGTCGAATCAACCTCATGTAACCTCCAGATAAAAAGAAACGTTATCACACAGAGCATTGCGGCGCGCCGCGGTATCTGAAATGATTAGGGATCGCCATTTGGATCGACTCAACTGATTGTCCAGCCTTTTTCACCATCTACTTCGTTTCTTGTTTCACCTGGGATACTTTGGGCCCTTGGTGATGGGGATTTTCGACTCCTCCTTCCTTTTCCTTCCCTTTGGAAACGATCTTCTCGTTGTTGCCCTCACTGCCCGGCACCATAATGGTTACTTGATCTACGTCCTGTCCGCGGCCTGCGGTTCGGCGATCGGCGTGTTTTTGCTCGATCTGATTGCCCGGAAGCTTGGCGAGGAGGGTGTGACGAAGGTGGCTGGCGAAAAGCGCTTTGCTCTTCTGAAAAAGAAAATCAGTCAACACGGCGGGACGGCTTTAATCACCGCGTCGCTAGCTCCTCCCCCCTTCCCCTTCACCATGGTTATTGCCATCAACAGCGCTCTAGGCTATCCTCGCCTTCGGCTTCTCCTTACCGTCGGGCTCACTCGTGCTGTGCGCTTTCTAATACTCGGTGGTCTCGCTATCAAGTTCGGGCGTCTCATCATTCGCTTCGCTAACACCGATGGCTTTAAGTATTTCATGTATGGATTCACTGTGATCTGCCTCATCGGAAGCGTAATCTCCGTTGCGACATGGGTGCGCAAGGGACGCTCGGCGAAGACGCCCGCTCCAAATGCGCAACCTGCGTAAGCATGTTATTGTGGCCGCGTTCGCCATACGTGATAATTAAGCTAAAAAGATCTTCAGACACTCCAAGATTGCCGGTTGAGCCAACGACCGCGAGAGTCTAATGCAGTAAATGTTGGCCGTTTTAAGTCCTAGGAGTTGCTATGTGGATCGTCCGCCTTGCGCTGCGACGACCGTACACGTTCGTTGTTCTTTCACTAATGCTCTTCATCCTGGCGCCCGTGGTGATCTCACGGACGCCGACGGATATATTTCCGAACATCGACATTCCCGTTGTCAGCGTCATTTGGAAGTACGACGGCATGTCGGCGCAAGACATCTCGGAGCGCATTGTTTATGTCACCGAACGCGCTCTCACCACGACGGTCAATAATATCGAGCACATCGAGTCGCAATCGATGTATGGCATTGGGGTCGTCAAAATTTTTTTCCAGCCGCACGCCAGCATTAACTCCGCGATCGCTCAAGTCACTGCGATTTCGCAGACACAACTCAAACAGCTTCCGGAGGGCACCACCCCGCCGCTGATCATTACCTACAACGCTTCCACCGTGCCGATTCTGCAACTCGCGATGTCGGGCCAGGGCATCAGCGAGCAGCAGCTCTACGATCTAGGCGCGAATTTCGTTCGTCCCCAACTTGTCACGGTACCCGGTACCGCTATTCCTAATCTCTACGGCGGCAAACAGCGCCAGGTGCAAGTGGACCTGAATACACAGGCCTTGCAGTCGAAGGGTTTGGGTCCATCCGACGTCGTGAACGCCATCGGCAATCAGAACCTGATTCTTCCCGGGGGCACATCGAAGATCGGTAGCCTGGAGTACGACGTTGAACTGAATGGCAGCCCCAAAACTGTTGCCGAGCTCAACAATCTGCCTATTCGCTCGGTTAACGGCGCCACCATCTACGTGAGAGATGTGGCGCATGTCAGAGACGGCTTTCCGCCCCAGACCAACGTTGTCCGATCGGACGGCATCCGTGGGGCGCTCATGTCGGTGCTGAAGTCAGGGAACGAATCGACCATCGATATCGTGGCGGGAATTCGCGCGATGCTTCCCACCGTAATGGCTTCTCTGCCGCCTCAGCTCAGGGTCAAACCCGTTGCCGATCAATCTATCTTCGTGCGCGCTTCCATCGATGGAGTTTTACGAGAAGCGCTTATAGCAGCTTGCCTGACCGCTTTCATGATTCTGGTCTTTCTGGGCAGTTGGCGCAGCACGCTCATCATTGCCGTCTCTATTCCTCTATCGATCCTTTGCTCCCTGTTCATGCTCAGCGCGCTCGGCGAAACCATCAACATCATGACGCTGGGCGGCCTTGCGCTGGCCGTCGGTATCCTGGTCGACGACGCCACCGTCGAGATCGAAAACATCAACCGCAACTTCGAGATGGGCAAAGAGATCGAACAGGCCATTCTCGACGGCGCCGCGCAGATCGCGATTCCCGCGTTTGTCTCGACATTAAGTATCTGTATTGTTTTCGTGCCGATGTTTTTTCTTACCGGCGTCGCGCGTTACCTTTTCGTGCCGCTGGCGGAGGCCGTCTCGTTCGCGATGCTCGCTTCTTATGTGCTTTCACGAACCATCGTCCCCACGCTCGCCAAGTATTTGCTCAGAGGCCACTCCCATCATGAAGCCGTTGCGCACGCCGATAAGCGCAATCCTTTTGTGCGAATGCAGCAGGCATTCGAGAACGCATTCGAAAAGGTTCGCGGCCGTTACCGCCTGCTTCTCCAGAAGTGCATACATCACCGTGTCCTCTTTACGGTTTGCTTTTTTGCAGCCTGCGCGGCATCCGTGGTGGGTCTTTACCCGTGGCTAGGCGAGAACTTCTTCCCGGAAATCGATGCCGGCCAATTCAAGCTTCACCTGCGCGCCCAGACCGGAACCCGGATTGAAGAAACAGCCGATCTTTGCGACCGCATCGATCGAAATATCCGCGGCATCATTCCAGCTTCCGAGATCTCGAACATCCTGGACAACATCGGCCTCCCCTATAGCGGGATCAATACGTCCTACAGCAATTCCGGCGCTATCGGGCCGGCCGATGCCGACATCCAAGTCTCGCTCGAAGAGCAGCACCATCACCCGACCCTAGGCTATGTCCGTCGCCTGCGAGCCGAACTCCCGGCTCATTTCCCCGGAGTTACTTTCTATTTCCTGCCTTCCGACATGGTTACCCAGATCCTGAACTTCGGTCTTCCGGCGCCTATCGATTTACAAGTCGTCGGGCCGAATATCTATGGAAATCGTGCCTTCGCGGAGCATTTGCTGCAGGAGGTCAAATACATCCCCGGCGTGGTAGACACTCGCATCCAGCAGCCGTTCAATCAGCCGGTGCTGTTCGTGAATATCGATCGCACCAAATCTCAATTAGTCGGTTACAGCGCGCGTGACGTGGCCGCCAGCGTTCTCGTCGCGCTAAGCGGCAGTTTTCAAACGTCGCCAACCTTCTGGCTCAATCCCAAAAGCGGGGTCAGCTACAACATCGCGGCTCAGACGCCTCAGTACCAGATGGATTCTTTGCAGGACCTTCGAAATATTCCAGTCACCGGCACGGGCGCCCAAATGCAAATTCTGAATAGCGTCGCTTCCATCCAGCGCGGCCAGGGCTTGGGAACAGTCTCGCACTACAATATCGCGCCGGTGATCGATGTCTATGGTTCCATCGACGGGACCGATCTGGGCACGGTTTCCCGGCGGATTGATTCGATCATGGCTCGCGACCACAAGCTGCTTCCTAGAGGCTCAAGACTGATTGTGCGCGGCCAGATCGACACCATGCGTTCTTCTTTCGCCGGTCTCATTGCAGGCCTGCTTTTCTCGATCATTTTGGTTTACATGCTCATCGTGATTAACTTTCAATCCTGGCTCGATCCGTTTATTATTATTTCCGCTTTGCCGGCCGCGCTTGCCGGGATTGTCTGGTTTCTCTTCCTTACACACACGACGGTCAGCGTTCCCGCGCTCACCGGCTCGATCATGTGCATGGGCGTCGCCACCGCTAACAGCATTCTGGTAGTGAGTTTTGCAAAAGAGCAGTTGCCCGACGCAGATAGCGCCTACGATGCCGCGCTGCTGGCTGGATTTACACGTTTCCGGCCGGTTCTCATGACCGCCCTGGCCATGACCATCGGCATGCTTCCTATGTCTCTCGGGCTCGGCGAAGGGGGAGAGCAGAACGCGCCCCTCGGCCGTGCCGTCATCGGCGGCCTTTCTTTCGCTACGGTTGCGACTCTCTTCTTTGTCCCTGTCTTCTTCGGTCTTCTGCACGGCAGGCGGAAGGCTTCATGAGTAAAGGAAACGCTCGTGTAAAGTCGATTTTCGGTGTGTTGTTGGTCCTGGCGGCGGTGGCCGCGCTCGTTGCGTTGGGCGTTATACCCCGGCTCCGTGCTCGCCAGGCGCTGCGCGAAGAGACAACCCGTTCGGCGGAGCCGACGGTTTCGGTGGTCCATCCCACTCTGGCCGCTCCGGCTGAAGAAATCGTTTTACCCGGCAACATCCAGGCTTTCATCGATGCTCCTATCTACGCGCGGACCAACGGCTACTTGCGCCACTGGTATTTCGATATCGGCGCGCGCGTTCGCAAGGGTCAGCTATTAGCCGATATTGAAAGTCCCGAGGTCGATCGGCAATTGCAACAGGCCAAGGAAGATTTGCAGACGGATCAGGCCAACCTTCAGCTCGCTCAGATCACCGCGACCCGCTACGTGGACCTTTTCAAGACAGACTCCGTTGCAAAACAGGATGTCGATAACGCGGTGCAGGGCGCGGCAGCCAGAAGTGCAGCGGTCAAATCAGCGCAAGCGAACGTGCAGCGGCTCCAGCAACTAGTCGGCTTTGAAAAGGTATACGTCCCGTTCGACGGCGTCATTACAACACGGAATACCGATATCGGCCAGCTAATCGATTCTGGTTCGTCAGGCGGCCCGACTCGCGAGCTGTTTCACATCGCCGCCGTCGACAAATTGCGTGTCTTCGTTCAAGTGCCCCAAGCTTATTCGCATGACACCGTCCCGGGAATTAAAGGTGATTTGACTTTGCCGGAGTTGCCGGGCCGGCGCTTCACCGGGACCCTTGTGCGGACGGCGCGATCCATCGATCCAACTACCAGAACGCTCAATGTAGAGGTCGATGTGGTGAACTCGACCGGCCTTCTTTTCCCGGGCGCATACGCGGAAGTTCACTTCAAGGTGAAGTCAGCCAATCCTACTCTCATTGTTCCGTCCACTGCACTTATTTTCCGCTCGGAAGGTTTGCGCGTGCCCATCGTCGACTCAGCAAATCGTATACGTATGTTGCCCGTTACGCTCGGAAAGGACTTCGGGGCGACAGTCGAGGTGGTGGCGGGACTTCCCAGAGATGCGTCTGTGGTGAATAACCCTCCCGATTCGCTGGTCGAAGGAGAAGCGGTGCAGGTAGTGGTTCCGAAGCCAGCTAAGGATGTCGATGAGCAAAAGGGGAATAATTTGCGAGGATGCTCCGGAAGGGAATTTCCCATTCCGGAGCTTCGAGGGTAAGTGGGGCAGGTTTATTGACGGCTGTGCTTCAAATCTCGAATCACGCCATGCGCTTCTAAGACACCCGTATTCTGTTTCTGCACAAGAGCCTTTACGTCGGTCGGTAAGGTCTTCTGCAAAGCTTCCGCGTAGGCTTTCTTGGCGGCGTCTTCGCCTGCTTCTGCCTCGTCGATGATCGCTTTATCCTCGTTCTTCGACAATGCTTCCTTCAGATTGATCCAGCCGCGATGCAAGCTCCCGGTCACGTGGCCATGCTCCGCCGGCTTCTCTCCGAGCGCGCTCACGGCCGTTTGCAACTCTTGGGCATAAGCCGCTCGCTGTGTGGAATACTTTGAAAACAAGGTCTTTAACGATGGCTCTTTTGCCTTGTCCGCCGCTGTTTTGAACCCCTCCGCGCCATCTTTTGCGGTCTCGATCAATTCATTCAGTACGCTTGAAACGTCACTCATTAAATAGATTCTCCTCCTGTTTTGACACCGTTTCCCAGAAAAGATTTCGCTCTTGAATTTCAGCGCAGGTCGAAGTCGGCGGTAAGCGGCAGATGGTCCGATGCCGCCAGGGTGCTGGTTGTTCTATGCAACTGGAGCGCCGCCAGATGAAACATTTCGTCGTAGTAGAAGTGATCCAGATGGAGCAGCGGCAGCATGCCTGGATAGGTTTTCTTGCGGCGGATATGCGTTCGAAGGTCCGCGCTTTGCAGGTGTTCGCTCAACATACGCGTGGCCAGCCCGCGCGTCCACTCATTGAAATCTCCCGCCACCATCCTTCGCCCTTTCGCCGCCGGTTGCGCCAGAACTTCCGGTGAAAGGAGCAGCGCCGCCTGTTTTCTGCGCTCGGTGTACGAGGTGCCCAGGTGAACGGCGAAGAAGGCGAAGGAACGGCCGGCGCCAGCTACAAGTTCCGTTTGCAAACAAGCGCGCGGCTCTCTGCCGCGGATTGTCAGCGTGTGGTTCCGTTGGGCCGTAATGGCCAAGCGGCTAAGCAGAGAATTGCCGTAGGCGATGCCGGAAACATCCTTGGTCGCCCCGAAAGCGAGTTGCATCTGCAAACGGGCCGCCAGATATTCGGCCTGCGGCGCAAAGACCTCCTGCAGCGCGATGACGTCGGCGTCAAGTTTTTCGATGACGGACAAAATGCGCTCCGGATTCACTCGCCAGTCCATCCCGCGAAACTTGTGTACGTTGTAAGTGGCCGCCCGGAACCTGGTCATTCCTGTCTTTCCAGCAAAGCCAGAATACGATCCGCTATGCGGAAGCGCATTTTTCGCCGCCAAGACTGGTAGGTAATCTGTTGACTGTTCTCTAAGTCGCGCTCGAAATCCGCTACCAGTTGACTGGTAATGGCGGCGTCGAGGATCGCCAGGTTGATCTCGTCATTCAAATCGAAGGAGCGGTAATCGAAATTCGTCGATCCGACGACTGCCCAGCAGTGATCCACCATCATCGCCTTGACGTGGATCATCGCCGGTTCATATTCGTGGATCGCCACGCCGTGCTTCAGCAGCGTCCCATACAGTTCGCGGCTTGAGGCGCGGGTCATCATCTGATCCGAGCGCCGGCCGGGCGTCAGGATTTTAACCTCTACGCCACGATCGCGAACGGCCGCGATAATCGCTTCCCGCGCGCTCCGGTCCGGCAGGAAGTAAGGCGTGCTGACGCAGATTTGTTTCGTGGCTGAAGCGATGAGGGTTTGAAAAAGGATGCGCGCCGGGGTCGATCCGGCCGCCGGAGTGCTTCCCACCACCAGTCCCGCCGAATCGCCGGCCGGCTCGGAAAAACGGAAAAAGTCCTCTCCCGTCAGAATTTCGCCCGCCACCCGCAGCCAGTTTTGCGCAAATACCGATTGCACGCTGGCCACTACCGGGCCCTCGATACGCAGCACCGTGTCGCGCCATCTTGGATCCTTCCCTTCGCCTGTATACCACTCGTCCGCGATGCCCGCGCCGCCGACGAAGGCGACGCGCCCGTCGATCACCAGTAGCTCTCGGTGCGTGCGATTGTTGATGCGAAGCAAGAGATCGGGCCGCAAGGAGTGATACCATTCCACGCGCCCTCCGGCCGCCTCCAGTTCCTTGAAATAGCTTCGAAACGTGCGGAAACTGCCTATGTAGTCGAGCGTCAATTTGACTTTCACGCCGGCCCTGGCCCGCTCGGTAAGCGCCTCCACGAACTTGCTCGCAATCTCGCTTCGATGAAAGATGTACGCTTCCAGGTTGATCGACCGTTCCGCCTTGCTTATTGCCGCGAGTTCGGCCGGGTAGAAGCGGTCTCCATTGACCAGAACTTCCAGCCGGTTGCCGCTCTGCATTTGCGATTGCGTGAGCGCGCACAGCAGGTTCTGAAAGTAATCCGAATTCAGCTGATGCGGCGGCGGCCCCTCCACCCGATAGGTCAAGTCGGGTCCAAACAAGGCGAGGTATAGGTTCAAAGCCGTCAGAGCAACCGAAAACAGCACGATGACGGCCAGAAGGATTTGCATTATTCCGATTCAGAAGTTCACATTATAGAGAGCGCGGGCGAAAACGCGTGGGCCGGCCGACCACTATACAGCGTATGGGAACGGGGTATACACTGTATAGAAATGGCGGATAGGGCAACAATCGATAAGATCGCCGACGCAGCCCTGCGGGTCCTGGAGCAGGAAGGCCCAACTGCCGTTACAATGCGCCGCGTAGCCGCCGCGGTGGAAATCACTCCCATGGCGATCTATCATCACTTCGCCTCCAGAGAAGCTCTTTTGCAGGCGGTGACGGACCGGGAGTTTGGAAAGCTGCTTAGCTTTATCGAGCGGCGCCAGCGTAAGACTCCTCCGCGCAGCAGCGCGGCCCGGATTTTAATCGAGCTTACCGAGGGCTATATCGACTACGCCCTTGCCCACCCGCAAGTTTTCCAGTACGTTTTTTCCGAGACCAGGCCGGGCGCGCGCCGTTTCCCCGGCGATTTCCGCGCGCGCTTCTCGCCCACTCTCAACCCGGTGGCCGATTGCATCGCGGAAGGGATGCGCGGCCGGCAGTTTCGGAAAGACGATATCTGGGAACTCGCGCTTCAGTCCTGGGCGCTGGCGCATGGTTATGTTGTGCTGTATATCGCGGGACGTTTCAGTCTCTCCGAAAAGGAATTTCGCGCGCTATGCCGGCGCGCGACGGAAAGGATGGTAAATGGCTTCAAAACTCGATAGAAAAATTCCCGCTCTGGCGCTGCTGGCGATCTTAGCTTCCGCTGCGTTGCTCTGGTTCGGCACTGGGCTCCATCCGGTTTGGTGGCTTACCTGGTGGGCTCCGCTTCCGGTCCTGTGGCTGGCCGCGCGTGCTTCGTTCCTGACCGCCTTTGTGGCCGCTTTCGCTGGCTGGATGCTCGGCGCTTGCAACGAATGGACGTATGCTCGCCAATATATTCAAATGCCTGTGGCGACTGCTCTCCTGATGGCCGCCGCGCCGGCTGTTGTTTTCGCGCTGGCGGTGCTTCTCTGGCGCGGCTTCGTTCGTCGCGGTTCGCTCGCGCGGGGCGCTCTTGCCTTTGCCGCCGCCTGGGCCAGCTTCGAATTCGCCTTGCAGCTTCTTTCCCCGCATTCCACCTTCGGCAGCATCGCGTATTCGCAGATGAACGATCTGCCTATTCTTCAGACCGCCTCGCTCACGGGCCTGCTCGGCATCAGCTTCTTACTTTTTCTATTTCCTAGCGCGCTGGCGGCCGTGCTGTCGCCGGAAGGAACAAGACGGAAAAAGCGAGCACTCGCGGGCGGCGTGATGGTGCTTCTCGCCATCGCTTTTTTGGGCGGCCTGTGGCGGCTGCGCGCCATCCCGACGGCCGTTCCGCGCGTTACTGTCGGTTTGATAGCTTCGGACGTTCCGCAAAATCTTTTTCCTAAAACGGCCGCCGCCCGAGCCACTCTCTTCGGCCAATACGCCGCGGGCATCCGCCAGTTAGCGGCCCAAGGCGCAAAAATTGTGGTTTTGCCCGAAAAGATCGCCCGCATCGACAATCGGGAAGCCTGCCAGCTCGATACTGTCTTTGGCGACGCTGCCCGCTCCGGCGGCGTCACCGTGGTAGCCGGTCTCGAACGCTGGACCCCGACAGTCAAGCGCAACGAATCCCGCATCTATGCCCCGGACGGTCATCTGGAAGCGCTCTTTGAAAAGCATCACATGCTTCCGCCTTTCGAGAGCTACTTGCTCCCCGGCAAAACGCTCACCGTTCTGCGGGAGCCTGCCGGTAAGTGCGGAATCACGATTTGCAAAGACATGGATTTTCCCGCGCTTAGCCGTCAATACGGCAACCGCGGCGTCGGCCTGCAACTCGTCTCGGCTTGGGATTTTGTCGTCGATGGATGGCTGCACTCCCGTATGGCGATCATGCGCGGCGTGGAGAGCGGCTTCAGCCTCGCGCGCAGCGCCAAAAACGGTCTGCTGACACTCAGCGACAATCGCGGCCGTGTCCTCGCGCAAACCGCCAGCAACTCCGCCGATTTCGCCACTCTCGTGACAACTGTTCCGGTTCGGAATGACGCGACTCTTTATGCTCGTTGGGGAAACTGGTTCCCGTGGTTTACGGTGGGTCTGCTGGCGGTGCTGCTGGCGACGCTCTTTGCAAGAGATCGCGCTCGCTAAAGGAAGTCTGTCACGGGTCCGCTTGCTGACGGGATTGTAAAAAAATAGCGCTGGTCCAATCGCTTCGCTCATGGCTCTGAAAAGCAGCGTCGTAAACGAGCTATAGGGGTTTCCGGAGCAGAGAGGTCCGCTTGCTCACGCGCGCGGTTCTTTATGGCTTTCTGAATCGGAGTCAGGTTAGTGGAAGGTAGTTAATTCGACGTGCTCGCCGTCGGTCCGAAAGGTGATCAGGCCGCGCTGGTCCGTCCGGAAGATCGCCGCGTGATGCTCGGCCAGGCGTGTGAGTACGTCGGGGTTCGGATGGTGGAACTGGTTTTTGTAGCCGTCCGAGATGAGCGCAAAACGGGGATTCAGCGCGCTTAGAAAATCTTCGCTCGACGAGGTTCTGCTGCCGTGGTGCCCGACTTTGAGCAAAGTCACGGGCTGAAGCAGGCCGCTCTGCAGCATGTCGTTCTCCTCGGCTTTTTCGGCATCGCCGGTAAGCAGCAGGCGGCGGCCACGAAAGGTAATTTCCAGCACGAGTGAATCGTTGTTGGTGGCGGTGTCGCCGGGCACGTAATCGGGCGAGGGCGCGAGCACCCGGATCTGGGTTCCGCCCAGATGGATGGTTTGCGAGGCACGGGTGAGTGGCCGAATGGAAACGTGATCGGCTTGCGCATGCTGCACGACATTTTTCCACTCGGCGCTGGGCGGTTCGGCGCCGATCCAGAGTTGCTTGGGGCGGAAATCGTCGAGAATGGCCGGCAGGCCGCCCATGTGGTCGGAGTGGCCATGGGTGATGACGGCATAGTCGAGATGACGAATGCGGCGGCTCCATAGATAAGGGGCCACTACATCCTCACCCATGTCGAGCTGCGGCTTACGAACCATGCGCTCAGCGCCGGGAAAGCCGCCGGCATCCACCAGCATAGTTTCGCCATCGGGAAAGGCGAGGAAAAGGCTGTCGCCCTGGCTGACATCGATGGCTGACAATTCCAGATAGCCGGGAGAGAGCAGCGGCTTCCAGGGCTGCCGGCAGACGACGAAGAAGAGCGCCAGCGAGCAAACCAGGGCGGGAGTAACCAGGAAAGGCTTTTTGCGAATACTCCAGGCGAGCAGCACGAGTGATGCGGAGAAAGCCACGCACAGCCAGAGCGGCAACGCGGCCAGGCGCCAGGCCGGCTCGAAACCGGCGTGCCAGCCCGCGACCCATTCGGCCGAAACCAGCAGAGTCTTCGTGAGTAGAGCGAGCATGTGGGAGCCGGTCAGGATGCAGGCGAATCCCAAGGGAACGACCAAAGACAGGAGCGGAATGATGATGATGTTAGCGGAAAGGCCGGTAACCGACAGGCGATGGAAATAGCTGATCATGGGCAGAGCGAGGCCGAACTGAACGCAGGCGGAAACAATGACGGCATCGGCCATGAAAGCTGCCAGCAAAGTGCCGCGCGTGACGAGCAGTTGCGAGAGCTTGGGCGACAGCCGGAAGCAGAGCTGGATGGTGCGGGCCAACTGGCGAAGCTCGACCCGCCATTGCGCGGCGGAGGCGGCGACTTGCGGATCGTAGCGGATTTGATCGAAGCGTTTGACCGCGCTTCGCATGGGCTCGGTGATGCGCTCCATAACCGGGATGGCGAAGGCGGCGATGGCTGCGGCCGACAAGAAAGATAGCTGGAAACTGGGATCGAAGAGCTGATCGGGAGCGAAAACGAGGTAGACGATGCCGACGACTGCGAGTACGTTCAGAATGCGGGTCCGACGAAAGAAATAGCTGGCGATCAGGAATAAGGTAAAGCCGCCGGCGGCTCTTACCACCGGCGAGCTAAAGCCGGAAATGAAGGCATATAACCAGCTGGCGATTGTGGCCACGCCGAGCGCGGGAACGCGGCGGAAGCGCAGAAGACGCAGGATGAGCAGTAAGGTGAAGGCAAGGACCGAAACATGCTGCCCGGAGATGACCAAGGCGTGGTAGGTGCCGGTGACTCGAAAATCGCTAGTCCAGCGGCGATCGACACCACTGGTTTCGCCGAGCAGCGTGGCTTGCAGAAGCGCGACGGTATGCGGATCATCCGGATAGAGCCGGCGTATTCGTTCGAGCGCCCAGGTACGCACACGATAGAGCCAACCTACGGCTGCCGTCCCGCACGCGCCTGGAAGCACCCGGATGTCGCCAGGGTTAGAAACGGAGCCGGTCCAGTAGATATGCTGGGCGGCCAGATAGCCCACATAATCGAAGGAATCCGGGTTTTGGAAATTACGCGGCGAACGGACTTTGGCGGCCACCTCCACCTTTTGGCCGTAATCGAGCGGCAGGATAGCGGCGGTTTTGAGGTTCACGGTGACGCGCACGGCGGCCTTGGGGGTCAGGTTGAGCGTGAACTGCTCTCGTTGCGGCGAAAAGACCGGCGGATTCGTGACGCAACCGGTTAGTAGCACGGCTTCTCCGTCTTCCGCGTCGAGTTTGGGCGCGCGGCCCTGGCGGTGAGCAATCTGCGTGGCGATGCCAACCAGCGCAATGCACAGGCAGGCTGCTACCAGCCGGATAGTAGACGTTCGCGGTGTGAGAAATGCGAGGCCAATGGCGGCCAGTATCAGCAGGGCCGGAATCGCCAGGTCTGCCAGATGGAAGTAGATAAAGTGCGCCAGCAGAATGCCGGCGGCGAGCGCCGCGAAGGGCAGGAGCAGAGGTTCTCGACGCACACCACACTAGTGGGGGAAGGCCGAGTTTCTGTCTCTCTGAATGACGTCTGTTTTCAATCGTTTGAGCGTGCAGGCAAACTAAAGTTTTATTTATCTCTTGACATAGAATTGAAATCTAACTCATACTGAAGAAAATTTAATTGCATAGCCAATTTTTATAGCGCGATGGCTGCGCGGTCCCGTAGAGAGGATTCTCCGGGCGGAATGCAGAGTCGCGTTTCTAGACTTCTCCTCCAACTCAAACTAAAGAGGCTGATCGGGTTCGCTCGATCAGCCATATTTTTTTGGCCTGCGGTCGAAGCGGATCCGGCTCGGTCCGTTATCCTGAGTACGGAATGAGGCGAAGAAAGTGAATCCAGACCGAACCCTAGGCTACGCAGCGGCCACTCGTCCGCTGGCAGCGCATCCGATCTCTACCGACACAACGGGCCTGGAAGCGGACGACGTCAAAATCGACGTGAACGGATTCTCCCTGCCGGCGTACTATGCGCGGCCGGCGAAAAGCGCGAGGGCACCTGTGCTGCTGGTGATTCAGGAGATTTTTGGCGTCCATGAGTATATAAAAGACGTCTGCCGCCGGCTTGGGAAAGAGGGCTATTTCGCGATTGCTCCGGAACTCTACGCGCGGCAGGGGAACGTAGCCGAAATCAGCGACATGAGCGAGATCATCCAGAAGGTAGTCAGCAAGGTTCCGGACCGGCAGGTACTCGCCGATCTCGACGCAACCGTCGAGTATGTCAAAGCAAGCGGGAAGGGAGATACGGAGCGGCTGGGGATCGTCGGGTTTTGCTGGGGCGGCCGGATTGTCTGGTTGTATGCGGCTCATCAGCCGAAGTTAAAGGCGGGTGCGGCCTGGTATGGAAAACTCGCCGCTGGTGCTTATAGCAGCCCTGAAATGCAACCGAAGCAGCCGCTCGACATAGTAGCCGAGTTGCACGGCTCCATCCTGGGACTTTACGGCGGTCAGGACGAAGGCATTCCGCTTTCGGACGTGGCGAAGATGCGCCAGGGACTCAGCTTCGCCGGCAAAGCCGAGAGCACGGAAATAGTGGTTTACCCGCAAGCCGGCCACGCGTTCCATGCGGATTACCGGCCCAGTTACCACGAGGCTTCCGCCAAATACGCCTGGGCCGAAATGCTCGGCTGGTTTCAGAAGTACATCTGAAAACGCTTCCTTACGGTCGCGGTTCTGAAAGAAGTTACCAAACCGCGCGCGTGAGGGATTGTGAAAATTCCGGGGACGCGCCTGTCTTTGTGGAAGTTAACAAGGGTGGACGGAGGCTAGCCCGGAGTGTCCCCGATTTTTGAGGTCTTCTTTGACATATAATCGTTTGCAAAGAAAGACGGGGTTTTCAGATGAGAGTTTGGCATGCACTCTGCGCAGCAGTGCTTTTTCTGCCAACCGTTGGCCTGTATGGCCAGGCGGTGACCGGGTCGGTGGTGGGCACGGTGGACGACGAAAGCGGGGCAGCCATTGCCAACGCGAAAGTGGTTTTGACGAACCTCGGGACAGAGGTTACAAGAACCCAGCAATCGAACGCGAGCGGGAATTATACATTCGCCGAAGTTCCTGAAGGAACCTACTCGGTGTCGGTGGAAGTGGCGGGATTCAAAAGAGAGCTGCGGTCGAATATACCTGTTGCGGTCAACGCCACTGCTCGCGTGGATGTCCGCTTGCAGCCCGGGAACATCACCCAACAGATCGAAGTGACAGCCGCGCCGCCGGCGCTGCAGACCGACAGCGCGGAGATAGAGACAAATATTTCAAGAACCGATATGGCCAATCTGCCGGTCGGCACGAATCGTAATTTTCAGAGCCTGTTGAATCTGGTGCCGGGTACCACGCGGGCGACTTTTCAGCATTCGCCGTTTTTCAACGCGTCGAGCTCGCTGCAGACGGAAGTCAACGGGCAGCTGCGCATGGGGAACAACTATCAGATCGAGGGGATCGATGACAATGAGCGGACCGGGCTGCTACAGATACTGATTCCGCCACTGGAGGCGATCGCGACGGTGGATGTTTCGACCAGCGATTTCGACGCCACACTGGGACGCGCGAGCGGAGCAGTGACAAACGTCATTCTGAAATCGGGCACGAATGACATTCACGGCTCGGTATACGAGTTTCTGCAAAACAGCGAGTTCAACGCACGGGCTTTTTTCAATCCGGGTACCGGGCACATCACCTATAACTACTTCGGCGGCGGCATTGGGGGCCCGATCATTAAGAATAAGCTGTTCTACTTCGGCGACATTCTGCGCGTCACCGACCACGAAGCGAGCGCCAATTTGTTCACCGTCCCCACGCAGGCGCAGACAGCGGGGAATTTGAGCGCTTCGACTTCCGCTATCTATAACCCGTTCAGCGGGAATGCCGATGGCTCGGGGCGAGCACAGTTTCCGGGCAACGTGATACCGACGCCCGATATCAACGCGATTTCCGCCAAGCTGCTTGCCTTACTGCCCGCGCCGAACGTGTCGAGCGCCACAGGTGTGAACAACTACTTTTCGCTCCTGCCTTTTCACAAAGACACGACATCCTTCGACACAAAGGTGGATTACGATCCGGACGAGGCGGACCGTGTGTCCGTGCGGCTAAGTTTTGCCGACCCGAAGATCTTCCAAGCGCCGGCTTTCGGGCTGGCGGGCGGGCCGGCGAATGGCGCGTTCGAGGGTTCCGGCGTGCAGCGGACTTACAGCGGCGGCATCAACTACAACCACGTCTTTTCGCCGAGCCTGCTCAGCGAGTTTCGCTTTGGCGTGGCCTACTACAACAACGTAGCGACGCCGAGCGATTACGGGATGGCTCAAACGACGGCGATCGGAATTCCGGGAATCAACTTGAGTCAAATTACCAGCGGGTTGGTGGGCATCAACATCGGCCAGTTTTATTCGAACCCGATTCTCGGCTACTCCGCCAGCATTCCATGGACACGGGCCGAAGCGAACATCGACGTCTCCAACATCTGGACAAAAATTTTGGGAAATCACACCATTAAGTTCGGCGGCGATCTGCGACGGGTAAGGGATGCGTTGTTGCAAGAGCAAACATATAGTCCGCGCGGCATCTATACCTTCGCGGCGGGCCAGACAGCGCTCAATGTGAATGGTAAAGAATCGGCGACAACTTACTACAACAACATGGCAGCCTTCCTGCTCGATGTGCCAAGTCAAGCCGGACGCGATCTGGCTACTTACTTTCCGGCCGTGCGCGCCTGGCAATTTTTTAGCTTCGTGCAGGATAAATGGGTGGCGACTCCCAAGCTGACTTTGGATCTGGGTGTGCGTTGGGAATACTATCCGCCGTTTACGCCGCAGTTCGCTGGTGGATTCTCGAATTACGACACCAGTGACAACTCTTTGCGGGTTGCCGGAATCGGTTTGAACTATCCGGATCTCGGCCGCCAGACTTACTACGATTTTTTCGCGCCTCGCTTTGGAGCTGCCTATCGATTGACGGAGAAAACGGTTCTGCGCGCGGGCTTCGGCATCAGCTACACTCCCTACCCGGATAACAACTATGCCTTTGACTATCCCGTACGGGCGAACAACGCCTATAATCCGACGGGCGCAAATACCACTTACACGCCGGCGGTACTGAATACCGGACAGATCGCAACTTTCCAAAATGGTTTCCCGGCCGCGGTTTTGCCGACTGTTCCGCCGAACGGAATCATTACTAACGCCCCCACAAACCAGTCCTACTATGTAGTCCCGCAGAACTATAAGAACCCGTATGTCGAATCCTGGAACATTGCGCTCGAACGGGAATTGCCGCTCCATTTAACGCTCGACGTGGCGTATGTGGCCAATAAGGGCGTGGGCACGTCGCAGGTGCAGTACAACCTCAACGCCGGCTTCATCGCGGGCGCGGGAACGCTCGGGCAGCCCGAGTATCTGGCCTTTAAGCGGACCAACTCGACTACCGAGTTGTTTGCGCCATACTCGTCCATGTACAACTCAGTGCAGGTCAAATTAAACCGGCGATTCGGGACCGGCTTGACGCTGACGACTTCCTACACGTACGGAAAAGGCATGGGCTATCAGTCGGGCGACGACGGTGTCTTAGACTTTTATATTAACCAGCGGCGCAATTGGGCGAGAAACGATTTCGACCGCACCCAAACCTTCGTCCAAAGTTATGTGTACGATCTTCCGTTTGGGCCTGGCAAGAAGTGGCTGAAGTCCGGGCTGGTCGGAAATGTGTTTGGAAACTGGAAGCTGAACGGGGTGTTGACGGTGATGACAGGGACGCCCATGACGCTCACTCCCAGCACGAACAATTTGAATACTCCGAGCAGCACCCAAACTGTAAATCAAGTCGCTCCGGTGCAGATCTTGAATGGCGTTGGACCGAACAGTCCCTGGTTTAGCGCCGCCAGTTTCGCTGCTCCCACAGGGAACGGCGTCTTCGGCAACACGGGACGGAATTTCCTCACCGGCCCCGGCTTTTTCAATCTGGATGCTTCGCTGTTTAAGGTGTTTACGGTGCGCGAGAGATACAGCTTAGAACTTCGCGGAGAAGCATTCGCTATCACCAATACGCCTCAGTTCGCCAATCCCGGGACGACTTTGGGTTCTTCCAATTTCGGCTATATCACCGGAACCATCGGCGGTAATTCGACCGCGAGTAACGGTAACCGGGTACTGCAGTTGGGCGTGAAGTTTAGCTTCTGAAAGGCGGGAGGTTTACTGAGGCGCGGGCGCTGAATCGGCCGGGCGAGTGGATGTTGTTGCTGCTGCTGCGGTGTTTGCCGGCGACGCACCGTTTAGCACGGCGGCTTTGGTTGCCGCGCCCTTGGTGGCCCAATCTTTCTCAGTAGCCGCATTGCCCACGGTGCCCTTGGCGATATCCTTGGCGACGTCCTTCTTCACAGCCCGATCGGCTTCCTTGGCCGCCTCATGCGTGCCGTTGCCCAGCTCGATGATCTTCACGCGCACCGGCTTCTTGCCGAACTTTACGCATTCCGGCGTACTCGGAAGATAGATATCGAGCTTGCGGCCGACGATCTTGGTTCCCGTGTCGGCTACTACATACTCGCCTGAATACTTGCCGGCGCGTCGCAGCTTAATGCGGCTGCCGATCGGAAGAATCGAGGGGTCGGCCGCGATGACGTGACGGTGTGTCCATTCGCCCGACGCCGTGATGCCGGTAACCGAATAAGCCGTGGCGACGTATCGTCCATTGACGTTGGGCTTTCGCTGTGCCGCGAGAGAAAGCGGCGGGACAACCAAAAGCAACGCAGCGCAGGCCAGCGCAATTGAGTGCCTCATCATACACTTTTTGAGTCGATCGGTAGCAGGGAAGCTCAACATCGATACTTTAGATGATTTGGGTGCAATCTTTGGGTCAGACGCGAGACTGAGAGTAGTACTGGAACGAAATAGTGTCATGCGTGGGGCGAGCGGGTCACAACAAACCCGTGTATTGCGAGTTGTCCGGTAGAACTTTTTCTAGTTTCTTCTGTTAGTGGGGCCGTTAATCTGCTACGCTCGGGTTGGATGTGATAGCTGAATTACGGTCGTCGCGCCGTAAGACCACTCGGCTTTCGGCTGACTAGCCCGATTCCAAAACCCACCAACGCAAGTGTTTTAGGTTTTGATATTCCTGCTCGATTACTCTCGAATCCATCCCTGTGGCCACATGGCGGAGCCAGGGGATCGAGCAGGAACCTTACTCGCAGTCATTATATGGAGCCCGGTCACTCCTGCGTTTGCCCCCTGTGGCCTCAGGGCAAAAACCGGGACCGGGCTTAACTATCGAGCAGCTGGCGGCCAGCTGGGGCCAGCTTTTGACCAGTGTGAGCGCGTTGGTGGCTGGTAGATAGCTTGCAACAATACTTGCCTATGGAAATAGAGGCGACCTTATCGGTGGCACTATATATGCCATTCAGTTGACAGGGCTGGTACTGATGCGTACACTAAAAGGGTTTGGCGAGTTGATTCTTCGGCCTCCGTGCTACCGTGCCTGAAGAGGATGGACCCGAGTTTGTGGCGGGTAATGCTCAAGATAGGTATCCGGCCGGAAGTCGGGCCCCGCTGCTGGACCAATAAGCTGCCTCCTATTTTTAAGAGGTGAGTGACGTTGGAAATCGGCATGGGCCACTACCCGAAGTAGTTACCCTCGCGTTTTGGGGCTGGTGAACACGCTATATCGGCCTCCTGGCAAGAAGAAGCAGCTGGGCAAGATTGTATGAAGAGCCCAAGCCTGCGGGTGCTGTAAAGATCCAAGTTTGATTTGCTCGTACCTACGGCGCGGGCTAAAAAGAGTTTAAGAACCGAGAAGAAAACAGATGCGCGGTGTCGGCTGGGTTTTTGAGCCCGGTTTGGCGCGGCAACGCAAGGAGAGGTAGCGCATGACTGGAGAGAGAACCGTCTTGCGCGTTCGAGTGAAGCATGCCGACATTTAACCAATTGGTCCGTAAAGGCCGTAAGCCGACGCGATACAAAACCGCTAGCCCCGCCCTGCAGGCTTGCCCGCAGCGGCGCGGGGTTTGTACGCGTGTTTACACGACTACTCCGAAGAAACCGAACTCCGCTCTCCGCAAAGTGGCGCGCGTGCGCCTCACCAACGGCATCGAGGTCACAACCTATATTCCCGGCGTCGGGCATAACCTGCAGGAGCACTCGATTGTGCTGATTCGCGGCGGCCGCGTGAAGGATCTGCCCGGCGTGCGGTATCACGTAGTGCGCGGAACGCTCGACACGGCGGGCGTGGCCAACCGGAAGCAGAGCCGGTCGAAGTATGGAGCCAAGCGTCCGAAGGGTGGAGCCGCCGCCGCTCCGGCCAAAGGAAAGAAGTAAGGGGATAGTAGAGCATGCCGCGTAGAAGAAGACCCGAACCGAGAGAAGTCATACCCGATCCGTTGTACAACTCGACGCTTGTCGAGAAGTTCGTGAATTCGATGATGTGGGACGGCAAGAAGACCACCGCTCAGAAGATTTTTTATCAGGCGATGGAGACGCTGCGCGAGCGCTCGCAAGACGATCCGCTGAAGGCGTTCAAGAAAGCGGTCGAGAACGTCAAGCCGGTGCTCGAAGTGAAAACCCGTCGCGTGGGCGGAGCGAATTACCAGGTACCGATCGAAGTGGGACAGAATCGCCGTATCAGCCTGGCCCTGCGCTGGATTATCACCAACGCGCGCAATCGCCCCGATAAAAGCATGGCCGACAAGCTGGCCAATGAGTTGAACGATGCTTCCAATATGCGTGGAGGCGCGGTAAAGAAAAAGGACGATGTGCATCGCATGGCGGAGGCCAACAAGGCGTTTGCGCACTATCGCTGGTAGCCCGAGAAGACAGAAGTTAGAAGTAAGAATATGCCCCGCACCGTACCGTTAGAAAAAATGCGCAACATCGGCATCATGGCGCACATCGATGCCGGTAAAACCACCACGACCGAACGCATCCTCTACTACACCGGCCGTACGCACAAGATCGGCGAAGTGCATGAGGGAACGGCCACCATGGATTGGATGGCGCAGGAGCAGGAGCGTGGAATCACCATTACCTCCGCGGCGACCACCTGCCAATGGCACGACATCACGATCAACATCATCGACACGCCCGGTCACGTGGATTTTACGGCCGAGGTAGAGCGCAGTCTGCGCGTGCTCGACGGTGCGTGTGCCGTATTCGACGCGGTGGCCGGTGTGCAGCCGCAGTCTGAAACCGTGTGGCGCCAGGCGGACAAGTACAAAGTGCCGCGCATTTGCTTCATCAACAAAATGGACCGCGTGGGCGCGGATTTTTATTTTTCGGTCAACACGATTGTCGATCGGCTAAGCGCGCGTCCGGTACCGATTCAATTGCCGGTGGGCGCGGAAGATCAATTTAAGGGCGTCGTCGATCTGGTCAAGATGAATGCCCGCATCTGGCGCGACGAAACGCTGGGCGCGCAGTACGACGATGTGGAGATTCCGGCGGACTTGGTCGAGAAGGCCAAGGAATATCGCGACCAGCTCATCGAAGCGGTTTCGGAATCCGACGATGTGCTGATGGAAAAGTACATTGAAGGGCAGGCCATCACCGAGGCCGAGCTGCGGGCCGGCATTCGCAAAGCGACCATGCTGCAGAAGATCTTTCCGGTAATCTGCGGCTCTTCGTTCAAGAACAAGGGCGTGCAAAATCTGCTGGACGCGGTGGTGGATTATCTGCCCTCGCCGCTCGATGTACCCCCGATCAAGGGCGTGGCGGTCGACAATCCGGAGGAACTGCTGGAGCGCAAAGCGAGCGATTCGGATCCGTTTTCCGCGCTGGTGTTCAAGATCATGACCGACCCGTTTGTCGGGCAGCTTTGCTTTATTCGCGTGTATTCGGGCAAGTTGAACGCAGGCGAATCTATCTATAACGTCAGCAAAGGCAAGCGCGAGCGTGTTGGCCGGCTGGTCAAGATGCACGCCAACAAGCGCGAGGAGATTCAGGAGATCGCGGCCGGCGACATCTGCGCGGCTGTCGGCTTGCGGCAGGTGGTCACGGGCGATACGATCTGTGACGAAGACAAGCCGATTCTGCTCGAGTCGATCGTCTTTCCGGCGCCTGTTATTCAGCTCGCCATCGAGCCGAAGACGAAGGCGGACCAGGAGAAGCTGGGCATCGCCATTAACAAGCTGGCGACCGAAGACCCGACCTTACACGTCTCGACCGATGCGGAAACCGGGCAGACCATTCTGGCTGGGATGGGCGAACTGCATCTCGAGATCATCGTCGACCGCATGCAGCGCGAATTCAACGTGGGCGCGAATGTCGGCAAGCCGCAGGTGGCCTACCGCGAGACGATTCGTCAGCGCGCCGAGGCCGATTACACGCATAAGAAACAGACCGGCGGCAGCGGCCAATATGCGCGCGTCAAGCTGCGCGTCGAACCGGATCCGGAAAAGGACTTTGAGTTCGAGAACGAAGTCAAAGGCGGCAATATCCCGAAGGAATTCATTCCGGCCATCGAGAAGGGCGTGGTTGAAGCGCTCGAGGGTGGAATCCTGGCGGGCTATCCGCTGAACAACATCCGGGTAACGGTTTTCGATGGCGATTACCACGACGTCGATTCGTCGGAAATGGCCTTTAAGATTTGCGGTTCCATCTGTTTCAAAGATGCTGCCGCCAGGGCGAAGCCGGTGTTGCTCGAGCCTGTGATGCGGGTCGAAGTCACGGTGCCGGAAGATTACATGGGTTCGGTGAATGGCGACCTGATTTCGCGGCGCGGCCGCTTGGAGGGTACCGAAATCGCGGGTGGCACGCACATCATCAAGGCGATGGTGCCGCTCTCCGAGATGTTCGGCTATGCCACCGAGCTCCGCTCCCGTACCCAGGGCCGTGGCAGCTTCACCATGCACTTCGGGCAGTACGAAGAAGTGCCGCGGAATTTAGCAGAAGAGATTATCAACCGCAATAAGGGCGGAGTCGCCACCAAGTAGGGGCGAGGAGAGGACAATCATGGCGAAAGAGAAATTTGACCGGAGCAAGCCGCACGTAAATATCGGGACGATCGGGCACATCGATCACGGGAAGACGACGTTGACGGCGGCGATCACGAAGACGTTGGCGAAGCACAATCCGAAGAACAAGTTTCGGAGCTTCGATTCGATCGACAACGCGCCGGAAGAAAAAGCGCGCGGGATCACGATTGCGGTGGCGCACGTGGAGTATGAGACGGCGAACCGGCATTATGCGCACGTGGATTGCCCGGGGCACGCGGATTACATCAAGAACATGATCACCGGAGCGGCGCAGATGGATGGCGCGATTCTGGTGGTGGCGGCGACCGACGGGCCGATGCCGCAGACGCGCGAGCACATTCTGCTGGCGCGCCAGGTGGGCGTGCCGTACATCGTGGTGGCTTTGAACAAGGTCGACATGGTGGACGATCCGGAGCTGCTCGAACTGGTGGAGTTGGAAGTACGCGAGCTGCTGTCGAAGTACCAGTTTCCGGGCGACGATCTGCCGGTGGTGCCGGTGAGCGCGCTGGGGGCGTTGAACGGGGAAGCGAAGTGGGAAGCCTCGGTCGACCAGCTGATGGCGAAGGTGGACGAGTACATCCCGGTGCCGGAGCGGGCGATCGACAAGCCGTTTCTGATGCCGATCGAGGATATTTTTTCGATTCAGGGCCGGGGCACGGTGGTGACGGGCCGGATCGAGAAGGGGCAGTGCAAGGTGGGCGAGGAAATGGAGATCGTCGGTTTCCAGGACACGCGCAAGACGGTGGTGACGGGCGTCGAGATGTTCAAGAAGTTGTTGGACGAAGGGCGCGCCGGGGATAACGTGGGACTGCTGCTGCGCGGCATCGAAAAGAACGATGTGGAGCGCGGGCAGGTGATCGCGAAGCCGGGGACGATCAAGCCGTACAAGAAGTTCAAGGGCGAAGTGTACGTGTTGTCGAAGGAAGAAGGCGGGCGGCACACGCCGTTTTTCAATGGGTATCGGCCGCAGTTTTACTTCCGGACGACGGACGTGACGGGTGTGGCGAAGCTGCCGGAAGGCATGGAAATGGTGATGCCGGGCGACAACGTGTCGGTGGAAGTGGAGCTGATTACGCCGGTGGCCATGGACAAAGGATTGCGTTTTGCGATTCGCGAGGGCGGACGGACTGTCGGCGCGGGTACCGTGACGGAGATTTTGAGCTAAAGAAGAGGAGTAGGCAGACGGCTCGAAACGGCCGTCTGCCCCACAAATGAAAGAACGCATTCGCATCCGGCTGAAAGCCTACGACCATCGTGTCCTCGATCAATCGACGGGTGACATTGTGGACACGGCTAAGCGTACCGGCGCATCGGTGGCCGGCCCTATTCCGCTGCCGACCTTGAAGAATCGCTACACGGTTCTACGCTCGCCGCACGTGGATAAAAAGTCGCGCGAACAATTCGAAATCCGCACGCATAAGCGGCTGCTCGACATTCTCGAGCCGACGCAGGAAACAGTGGATGCCTTGATGAAGCTCGATCTTCCCGCCGGCGTGGATGTGGAGATCAAGGCGTTTGGCAAGAAGTAAGCAACTTTAAGGTTAGAGATACTCATGAGTCCAGGAATTCTCGGCAAAAAGATCGGCATGACGCAAGTCTTCAACGCGGAAGGGCAGGTTGTTCCTGTCACGCTCGTGAAGGCGGGCCCATGCGTGGTCACGCAGCGCAAGACGCCGGCCACCGACGGTTACGATGCGGTGCAATTAGGGCTGGTCGAATACGCGAAGAAGCCGAACAAGCCGATGGCGAAGCATCTCGCGAAATCGGGCGCGGACGGCGTGCGCTTTTTGCACGAGTTTCATTTAGGCCAGGGCACCGGCGACCTCAAGCAAGGCGACCGCGTGCTGGCCGAAGAGTTCAAGCCGAGGGACGTGGTCGACGTAATCGGCACCAGCAAGGGGCGCGGCTTTGCCGGCGTCGTGAAGCGCTACCATTTTCGCGGAGGCGACGCGACGCACGGTTCGATGTTTCACCGCGCGCCTGGTTCGATTGGCGGATCGTCTTTTCCCTCGCGTGTTTTTCCTGGCATGCGCATGGGCGGCCAGATGGGAACCGATCAGGTGACGGTGCGCAACCTGGAAATCGTCAGCGTGGATACCGACGACAACGTGATCGCCGTCAAAGGCGCGATCCCCGGACCGAACGGCGGCTACGTCATGGTTCGCCGGGCGAAGAGGTAAATAACGAAAATGCCGAGTGTAGACATTATTGATCTGAACAACACGGCCGTGGGCTCGATCGAGCTTTCGGACGCGGTGTTTGGCGCCGAAGTAAACGAAGCGCTGCTGTACGAAGCGGTCCGGCAATATACCGCCGCGCGGCGCTCAGGAACTGCCTCGACCAAGACGCGCCACGAAGTATCCGGCTCCGGTAAGAAGCTTTGGAAACAAAAGGGAACCGGCCGCGCCCGCATGGGTTCGATCCGCTCGCCGCTCTGGCGGCATGGCGGTACCGTGCACGGCCCGCAGCCGCGCAGCTACGAATACAAGCTGCCGCGCAAGATGGTTCTGGGCGCGCTGCGTTCGGCTCTCTCCGCCAAGCTGCGCGACGGCGAACTGCGCATTGTCCGCGCCTTCGAGTTGGCAGATCACAAAACGAAGAACATGTTGGCCGTTCTCGGCAAGCTGCAAACCAAGAAAACGGTACTGCTGGTCGAAGCAGGCGAGAACGTAAACCTCGATCGCGCCTCGCGCAATTTGCCGGGTGTCAAGCTGGTGCCGACCAAGGATGTAAGTGTCTACGATTTACTGCGCTTCCAAGAGGTGTTGTTGAGCGAAGGCGCTGCGAAGAAGCTTTCGGAGGCATTGGCGAAATGAACGTATACGATGTGATTCGGCGGCCGCTCATCACCGAAAAAGGCCATGCCAAGCGCGAAGAGGAGCGCACACTGTGCTTCGAAGTGCATCCGGACGCGAATAAGATCGAAATTAAGCAGGCGGTCGAGACGGTATTTCGCGTGAAAGTATCCGACGTTCGGACCACCAATTTCGCCGGCAAGCTGCGCCGCCGCGGCCGTTTCAGCGGCTATGCGTCCGACTGGAAAAAGGCGTATGTGCGGCTGGCTAAGGGACAAAAAGTGCCCGAGTACGCGGAGATATAACGAAGATGCCCATTAAGAGTTTTAAGCCGGTAACACCGACACGCCGCTTCCAAACCTATCTGACTCGGGAAGAGATCACGAAAGACCGCCCGGAAAAGTCGCTGGTCGAAGGAAAGAAACGCTCGGGCGGCCGCGACGCGCGTGGGCGCACGTCGAGCCGTTTCATCGGGGGCGGCGCGAAGCAGGCCTACCGCGTCATCGATTTCAAGCGTGACAAAACGGCCGTGCCGGCCAAGGTAGCCGCTGTCGAGTACGATCCGAATCGTTCGGCCCGTATCGCGCTGCTGCACTATGCGGACGGCGAGAAGCGTTACATTATCTGCCCTGTGGGGCTTGAAGTCGGGCGCACGGTGAGTTCCGGCCCGGAAGTCGATATTTTAATCGGCAACGCGCTGCCGCTCAAAAATATTCCGGCCGGCACGGTGGTGCACAACATCGAGTTGCGGCCCGGCAAGGGCGGCCAGATGGCGCGCTCGGCCGGCGCGCAGGCGCAGCTGGTATCGAAAGAGGGCGGAATCGCTCTATTGAAACTGCCTTCGGGTGAAATACGCCGTGTGCAAGTCGAGTGCATGGCGACCGTCGGCCAAGTCGGCAACGTCGAGCATGAGAACGTTTCGCTCGGCAAAGCAGGGCGGTCGCGCTGGTTGGGCAAGCGCCCGCATAATCGCGGCGTTTCGATGAACCCGGTCGATCACCCGCACGGCGGCGGCGAAGGCAAGACTTCGGGCGGACGTCATCCCGTCACCCCGTGGGGCCAGCCGACGCGCGGTTTCAAAACGCGCAATAACAAGAGAACGGATCGTTGGATTGTGACGCGCAAGGCGAAGAAGCGGTAAGCGAAGGAAGAATAGATGAGTCGATCGCTAAAAAAAGGGCCGTTCACCGATGACCACCTGATTAAAAAGGTGGAGACGCTGAACACCAATAATCAGAAATCCGTGGTCAGGACCTGGTCGCGCCGTTCGACGATCGTGCCCGACTTCATCGGGCATACGCTCGCGGTGCACAACGGCAAGAAATTTATCCCCGTTTACGTCACCGAGAACATGGTCGGCCACAAGCTCGGTGAGTTCTCGCCGACCCGTACTTTCAAAGGCCACGCCGCGAAAGCCACCGAGAAGGGAACCAGGTAGCGTCCATGGATCAAAGAGACAACAACGTTTCACAGGCGGAAGCGCGTTACCTTCGTGTGTCGCCCCAGAAAGCCCGGCTGGTGATCGATATGATTCGCGGGCAATTGGCGGGCGATGCCATCAACATGCTGGGCGCGGTCAACAAGCGGGTTGCGCCGGCTGTCGAGAAAGTGCTGCGTTCGGCGATCGCCAACGCGGAGAACAAGTCGGAAGACGTGGATGTCGATCGTCTCTTCGTCAACGAAGCATACGTGAATGAAGGGCCGCGCACCAAGCGCATCCGGCCGGCTCCGATGGGCCGCGCTTACCGTTATCAACGGCGCATGTCGCATATCGTAGTCAAGCTCGGCGAACGCGCCGAAGAACAGGAAAAGGACTAAAGTGGGTCAGAAAGTACATCCCTACGGTTTTCGTCTGGGCGTTACCAAAACCTGGCGCTCGCGCTGGTTCTCGAAACAGGACTACTCGCGGCTGCTACACGAAGATCTCGAACTGAAGGAGTCCCTGTTGACGCGCCTCAAGGCGGCTGGCGTCAGCTCCATTGAAGTCGATCGTCCGGGCAACAAACTTCGCATCACGATTCGCACTTCGCGGCCCGGTATCATCATCGGCCGTAAAGGCGCGGAGATCGAAAAGCTCAAAGGCGATCTCGCCAAGAAAACCAAGCGCGAAGTTTTCATCGACATTCAGGAAGTGCATCGGCCGGAACTCGACGCGCAGTTGGTTTCCGAGTCGATTGCCTTGCAGTTGGAAAAGCGCGTCGCTTTCCGGCGCGCGATGCGCAAAGCGGTCGATTCGGCGCTCCGTTTCGGCTGTAAAGGAATTAAGGTTCGTGTCTCGGGCCGCTTGAACGGCGCGGAAATCGCTCGTAGCGAGTGGTATCTGCAGGGCCAGCTTCCCTTGCACACGCTGCGCGCCGATATCGATTACGGTTTTAGCCAGGCGTACACCACGTATGGCGTGATCGGCGTGAAGGTCTGGATCTATAAAGGTGAAGTGCTCGAAGCGGGCAACCGCCGCAATTCGCTGCGCAATGAAGGGGAGCCGCGCCGGCGTCGGCGCGACGATCGGGAACGCCGCCCGCTGACACAGGTAGCGGAACCGGCCGGCCCCGTGATGCAGCAAGTTCCGGGCGATCTGCCGAAGCCGGCAAGTTCGTCGCACTTGATCCCGCCGCTTTCCGCGCCGCCAGCGCCATCCTGGAAACAAGGGCAGCCCGCGACCACCACTGGCGAGGGCCAGACAGAGGCTGCGGAGCCGGCGCAGTCAACTCCTGCGTCAACTACGGAAGGGACAGAGACTCCGAGCGAGTAGCCGTTTGCGGCCGCTGGGATCACGAGGAAAATTACTGCTATGTTAATGCCGAAAAAAGTCAAGTTCCGCAAGCAGCAGCGCGGTCGTATGACAGGCAAAGCCTGGCGCGGTTCTACGCTCTCATTTGGAGAGTTCGGTTTGAAGGCGCTTGAGTGCGGCTGGGTCACCAATCGCCAGATCGAAGCGGCCCGCATCGCGATGACTCGTTTCATCAAGCGTGGCGGCAAGGTCTGGATTCGCGTGTTTCCGGATAAGCCGATTACGAAGAAACCGCCAGAAACCCGCATGGGTAAGGGCAAAGGCGCTCCCGAGGCGTGGGTGGCGGTTGTTAAGCCGGGCAAGATGCTGTTCGAAATGGAAGGCGTCCCGGTGACGGTTGCGGCGCAGGCGATGCGTTTGGCCGCGGCGAAGATCTCGGTACCGACCAAGTTTGTTTCGCGCGCCCATGCTGCCGAAGGAACCAAGGCCAGTTGAGCCGCGGGATGAAAAGAACATGAAGCCAAATAAAATTCGCAACATGGATTTGGGCGAGGTGGAGCGCCAGGCGCAGGATAGCCAGGAGCAGTTGTTCCGGCTGCGCTTCCAGATGGGAATGGGGCAGACCGAAGGTCTCAAGAAGTACCGCAATCTGAAGAAGGATCGCGCCCGCCTGCTAACCATCATGAGCGAGAAGCGGGCCGCTGGCGAGACTGCGGCGCCGGTAGCCGCGAAAAAGGTTTCCGGCAAGAAGAAAAAGTAAGAGAACGTAGGAACGGATCAAACATGGCGGCAGTAGCAGGCGAGACAACAGAGAAGCAGGGCCACAAGAACGAGAAAATCGGCGAAGTCGTTTCGACCAAGATGGCGAAGACGATCGTGGTCGAAGTCACTCGGCGCGTGCCTCATCCGGTCTATAAGCGGATCGTGAACAAGCGCAAGAAATTCTACGCGCACGATGAGCAGCAGAGCGCGCAGCTCGGCGATGTGGTTCGGATCATCGAGTGCCGTCCGCTGAGCCGGCTGAAGCGTTGGGAACTGGGCACGATTTTGCGTAAAGCGGTGCAGGTGGGTGTAGAGCATCCGGCATTGGCGGCGAGCGCCGATACGCGCGAGAAGAAGACGATTAAGAAAGGGAAGTAAGCGCGGCCGCCTTTTGCGGGCGGTGCGCTAACGGAGAAACAACATGATTGGAATGCGAACGATCTTGGAGGTGGCCGACAACAGCGGTGCGCGCAAGCTGCAGTGCATCTTGCCGCGCGGCGGCGACCTCGGGCTTCGCGCGGGCCTGGGCGATGTCATTACGGCGAGCGTCAAAGAAGCTGCGCCCGATTCCAATATCAAGAAAGGCAAAGTAGTCCGCTGTGTAGTGGTCCGGATGCGCAAGGAGACCCGGCGCAAGGACGGCACTTACATTCGCTTCGATTCGAATGCGGCCGTGCTGATCAACGAAGTCGGCGAACCGCTCGGGACGCGCGTTTTCGGGCCGGTCGCCCGCGAGCTGCGCGACAAGCGTTTTATGAAGATCGTTTCGCTCGCTCCGGAGGTTATTTAGAGTTATGCCGAAAGTTGCGTATAAGCGGCGCCAGGAGCGCGGCGAGCTTAAGCCGGTTCGCCTGAAAATCAAGAAAGAGGACATGGTGCGCGTCATTGCGGGGCGCGACAAAGGGAAGACGGGCAAGGTGCTCGACGTCGACCGCTTCACCCGCAAGGTGACCGTCGATGGAGTGATGATCGTGAAGCGGCACACCCGCCCGAACCCTTCGAAGCAGATCAAGGGTGGCGTGGCGGAGAAGCCCATGCCGATCGATGTTTCGAATGTCATGTTGCTCACCGCGGCCGGCATTCCGACCCGGGTCGGCTACAAGATCGATAACTCGAGCGGCAAGATCAGGCGAACGCGTATCGCCAGTAAGGGCGGCGAGACGCTCGACAAGAAGTAGAGCAACTGCGGCCGTTTGGAAATCGGCCAACGACATTGGGCAACTAAGGATTAAGGAAATGGCGAAGGAAAGCGAAAAAAAACCAGCCGCAAAACCGGCAGCCGGCGAAAAGAAGCCGCGTCCGGCCAAGGGCGCCTCAACGGAGGCGAAACCGGCCGCCGATAAAGCCGCGGCCCCGCGTTCGCAGAGCGGAAAAGCTCGTCTGCGCGAGCATTACACCAAGAGCGTGGTGGCGGCGCTCAAGAAGGACTTCAATTACTCTAATCCGATGGCCGTGCCGAAGGTCGAAAAAGTGTCGATCAATATTGGACTGGGCGAAGCAACCGGCAACAGCAAATTGATGGATGGAGCGGTCAACGAGTTGAGCGCCATCTCGGGCCAGAAGCCGGTTGTGACCAAGGCCAAGAAGTCCATTGCCGCGTTTAAGCTGCGCGAAGGAATGGCTATCGGCTGCATGGTGACGCTGCGCGGCGATCGGATGTACGAGTTTCTGGACCGCTTGATGAACGTTGCTCTGCCGCGAGTGCGCGATTTTCGGGGTGTCTCCTCGAAGTCGTTCGACGGGCGCGGAAATTTTACGCTCGGTTTGAAAGATCAGCTGATCTTTCCCGAGATCGATTACAACAAGGTGGAGAAAACCAAAGGCATGAACATTTCCATTACAACCACGGCGAAATCGGACGCCGAAGGACTGGCGCTGCTCCGTCACATGGGCATGCCGTTCCGCCAATAGGACAATCGATGGCAACAACTGCAAAGATCGCGAAAGAAGTAAGAAAATCCGCCGAGTTGGCGCAAGCTCGCAAGGACGGGCGTACTCCAAAATTCCCCACGCGCTTGCGTAACCGCTGCAAGAACTGCGGGCGGCCGCGCGGCTTTCTACGTAAGTTTTCGCTCTGCCGGATCTGCTTCCGGAAGTTTGCGTTGGCGGGCGAAGTCCCGGGCGTGACGAAAGCCAGCTGGTAAGGAGATTTCAAGGAATGAAAGGTGCTGAAGGTAATTAGATGACAGCAGACCCCATTGCCGATATGTTGACGCGCGTGCGCAACGCGCTGATCGCCCGCCATGCAAAGGTGGACGTTCCAGCGTCGCGGCTGAAGAATGAATTGGCTCGCATCTTCAAGGAAGAGGGCTATATTCTCAATTACAAACTCACCGAAGAGGGATCGAAGAAATTCATCCGCCTTTATCTGAAGTACACGCCGGCGAACCTGCCGGTGATCTCGCGCATCGAGCGAGTTTCGCGGCCGGGTTGCAGGGTCTATGTCGGCAGCAAGGAAATCCCGCGCATTCTCGGCGGCCTCGGCATCAACATTCTGACCACTCCGAAAGGCGTCATGACCGGGGGCAGCGCGCGCAAGGAAGGCGTTGGCGGAGAAGTTCTCTGCCAGATCTGGTAGGGAGCCGAGGAACACATGTCACGAGTAGGAAAGAAGCCAATTCCCCTGCCGAAAGGGGTCAAAATTAGTATCGGCGACAAAATTGATGTCGAAGGACCCAAAGGGAAGCTCACTGTGCCAATTCCGGCCGGCGTGCGGATCGAGCAGAAGGACGGACATCTCGAACTGGTGCGCGATAGCGACAAGTATGCGGCTTTGCACGGCTTGACGCGCGCCTTGACGGCGAACGCCGTGCAGGGTGTTTCCACCGGTTTTACCCGCGAGCTCGACATCGTCGGGACCGGTTACCGCGCCGATGTCAAAGGGAAGATCGCTATCTTCACGCTCGGCTATTCGCATCCCATCGAATTTCTGCTGCCGAACGGCGTGGACCTCAAGATCGATCGGCAAACGCATTTGATTCTATCCGGCTATGACCGGCAGGTGGTCGGCCAGACGGCCTCGCAGATTCGCGCGCTGCGGCCGCCCGATCCGTACAAGAATAAAGGTGTCCGTTACACGGGCGAAGTGCTGCGTAAGAAGGCCGGCAAGACCGGAGCGGGGAGCAAGTAAGAGATGGCCAGGGATTCTCGAAGAACAATTCGTACGCGCATCCATCACAGGATTCGGAGCCGCGTCTCCGGAACGCAGGAGCGGCCGCGCCTCGCCGTGTTCCGCAGTGTCAACCATATTTACGCCCAGGTGATCGACGATGGGCACGGCCACACGCTGGTAGCCGCGGCTTCCACCGAGAAGGATCTGCGCGGCAAGGGCGGCAACATAGAAGGCGCAAAACAGATTGGCAAAGCGGTAGCCGAGCGAGCCAAAGAGAAGGGCATCGGCAAAGTGGTTTTCGACCGCGGCGGTTATCTTTATCATGGCCGCGTCAAGGCGCTGGCCGATGCAGCCCGTGAAGCGGGCCTGGAGTTTTAAGATCGATGCCAGTAAATGGAAGTGCCAAGCGTATCGACACGCATAACCTGAACCTCAAGGAACAGGTCGTCAGTATCAACCGCGTAACCAAAGTGGTCAAGGGCGGTAAGAACATGAGCTTTTCGGCGCTAGTGGTAGTGGGCGATCCCGGCGCGAAAGTAGTTGGCTATGGCACCGGCAAAGCCAAGGAAGTGCCTTCGGCTATCAAGAAGGGTATTGAAGCGGCTAAGAAGAATCTGCGCAAAGTCAACGTGCTCGAAACCACGATTCGCCATCCCGTTTTAGGTCGTTTCGGCAGCGGTCTGGTGCTCTTGAAGCCGGCCCCTGCCGGAACCGGCGTGATCGCGGGCGGCCCCGTGCGCGCTGTTATCCAGGCGGTTGGAATTCCCAACGTGTTGACCAAGTCGCTTGGTTCGCACAACGCGCACAATGTAGTGAAAGCGACCATCGATGCGCTCGAGCAACTTTGCGATAAGGCGGCGATTGCGGATATGCGCGGGCTGCCTGTCGAGAAACTCTAATCGGCGGTAAACAGGGAGACGGAATGGCTACCGAAGGAAAAATCAAAATTAAGCTGGTGCGCAGTACGATCTGCACGCCGCAAAAGCACAAGAACATCGTGAGGTCGCTCGGGCTTCACAAAATCAATCGGGTAGTCGAGCGGCCGGACACGCCTGGTTTCCGCGGCATGGTGAAGAAGGTGCCGCACCTGCTCGAAATAGTAACGGAACCGAGCGCGTCAGCAAGCGGCGAATCGCGCGAAGGATCGAAAAATGAACCTAAGTAATCTTCGCCCTCCCAAGGGCCAGAAGCACAAAAAACGGCGCCTCGGTCAGGGTATGGGAACCGGCCGTGGCAAATATTCCGGCCGTGGCGCAAAGGGCGCGAAATCCATCTCCGGCTATAGCAAAATGCGCGGCTTTGAAGGCGGCCAGATGCCGCTTCATCGCCGCTTGCCGAAGCGCGGATTCACCAATATTTTTCACAAAGAGTACGCCGTCCTCAACGTCGGCGCGCTCGAGAAGTTGGAAGGCGACTCCTTTACGCCGGATTCCCTGGTAGCCAGCGGATTGATCAAGAAACTCCAGGCCGGGCTCAAGATTCTCGGCAACGGCGAGTTGACGCGCAAGATTACGGTCCACGCGCATGTCTACTCTAAATCCGCGCTCGATAAAATTCAAAAGGCGGGTGGCAGCGCGGAAGTGATAGAACGGCCAAAAGCGCCGGCCGCGGGCGAAAAACCGGTCCGTAAGCCTACGAAATCTGGTAGTCGCGAAACGGAAAACAAATAGACTAGCGCTCCTGTGGAGTGCGATTGAAACATGCAAAACTTCTTCGAAGCTCTAGCGAACATGTTCCGGATCAAGGATCTCCGGAACAGAGTCGGCTTCACCCTGGCTCTGCTCGCGGTGTATCGGATCGGCGCTTACATTCCCACTCCGGGAATCGCTACTGATCGCTTTCAGGCTTTCTTCACGCGCAACGCGGCCGGCGGCTTCCTCGGGTACTTCGATTTGTTCAGCGGCGGCATGCTCCGGCGCATGACGATCTTCGCGCTCGGTATAACGCCCTACATCACCTCGTCCATCATTCTGCAGTTGTTGACGGTCGTTATTCCGACGCTCGACAAACTGCAGAAAGAAGGCGAACTAGGGCGTCGCAAGATCACGCAATGGACTCGCTATCTCACCGTTGCGCTGGCCATCATTCAATCGATCGGTATCGCCTTCGCGCTACAGAATTCGGACGGCAATTTCGTTCTCAATCCCGGCTTCATGTTTCTCTTCATGACGACTTTGACCTTCACGGCGGGGTCGGCATTCATCATGTGGCTCGGTGAGCAGATTACCGATCGCGGTATCGGGAACGGCATGTCGCTGATCATTTTCGTCGGCATTATTGTCGGGCTGCCGAGCGCTTGCACCAGCATCTACACGAATACCTTCGTCACGCATCAATGGCCGGTGCCGCAGATGGTCATCATCCTGGTGCTGATGGTTGCGGTGGTGGCGTTCATCGTTCTGGTGGAGCGCGGCGAGCGCCGCATCCCCGTGCAGTATGCCAAGCGCGTGATTGGCCGCCGCATGATGGGCGGCCAATCCACTCACCTGCCGCTCAAAGTCAATGCGGGCGGTGTCATCCCGATTATTTTTGCGTCCTCCTTGCTCGCGCTGCCTCAGACCGCGCTCCAGTTTCCTGTCGTCAAAGGCAATCGCTGGCTGAGCAGCATGCTCGGTTCGCTCGGCGGTGCGGAGCCTACCTACTATCTCGTCTTTATTCTGCTCATCGTCTTCTTCTGCTTCTTCTACGTCTCGATTATCTTCAACCCGAGCGAAGCGGCCGACAACATGCGCAAATACGGCGGCTTCATTCCCGGCATCCGACCCGGCAAGAATACGGCCGATTATATGGACAAGATTCTGTCGAAAATCACGGTGGTCGGGGGCTTGTATCTGGCGCTCCTTTCGATCATTCCGCAGATCATGATCCAGGGGATTCGGCTGCAGCATCTGCCGCTGGTTGGCAATTTCATCGACGAGCACTTCCCGCGCTGGCTGCTCGACGGATTAGGCGTCAACTTTTTCTTCGGCGGAACCTCGTTGCTGATCGTGGTCGGAGTCGCGATGGATACGGTCAACCAGATCGAAGCGCAGCTGATCATGCGCCATTACGAAGGCTTCACGCCACGCTCCGGTCGTATCCGCGGCCGCCGCAGTTCTACAAGTTAGGTTCCGCTTTTGCAATCGTCCACTCCATCCAATCCCGCCCTGGCGGTCATCCTGTTCGGCTCGCCAGGCTCCGGGAAAGGAACGCAAGCCAAGCTGCTTCGCAATTGTCTGAATATCCCGCACATTTCGACAGGCGACATGCTGCGCACGCACATCGCGCTCGCCGACGAGATCGGCGAGAAAGCCGGCGAGCTCATCCGAGCCGGCAAACTCGTTCCAAACGAATTGGTGAACCAGCTGGTCGAGAAACGACTCAACGAGCCGGATGCGCGCGCCGGTGTGATCCTCGACGGCTATCCGCGCACTATTAACCAGGCCGGTGTGCTTCTGAGCTTGCTAACGGACGATGGATTTCGGCCTGCTGTGGTACACTTGATGGTCGACTACGAAAAGATCGTAGCTCGCCTGAGCGGTCGGCGGCAGTGTCCTGTCTGTGGAACCCTTTACAGTCTAACCACGAATCCTCCCCGGACTCCCGGAATTTGTGATCTGGATGGGACGCAACTGGTGACTCGCGAAGACGATAGGGAATCGGTGATCCGGGAACGTTTACAGGAGTATGATCGCCAAACGGTTCCGATCCTTAATTTCTTTCGACAAGCGGGGGTTCCGCTGTTCGAAGTCCAGGCTGGCGATGCGTCGCCCGACAGCATTCTGCGGCAGATTCGCAGCTCGCTGAGTGAGCCCGGTCTGCTTCATTCGGACGAGCAGCCGGCCTTGGGAAGCGGAACGCGGTGATTGTGCGTCGAAGCTCTGTCGAATTGGAAAAGCTCCGGCGCAGTGGTTTGCTGGTTTACCGGATTTTGCAGGATCTGAAGGCTTTGGTGACAGAAGGCGTGACCACTCAGGATTTGGAGTTGGCCACCGAGCGGATGATTTCGGACGCGGGTGCGAAACCGGCGTTCAAAGGGTATTTTTCACAGGCATCGGGAACCAAGTATCCCTATGTGCTGTGCGCGTCGGTAAATGAGGAGGTTGTGCATGGCATGCCTTCCATTCGCCGCAAGCTCAGAACGGGCGATATCGTTTCGCTCGATACGGGAGTTCAGTTGGACGGCTATTACGGAGACTCGGCCATTACGGTCGCGGTCGGAGAAGTGAACGACTCGGTGAAACGGCTGCTTAAGATTACCGAAGAAAGCCTGGAAATGGCGATCGACCGGGTGCGTTCCGGCAATCGCCTGTTCGACGTTTGTGGCACAGTCGAAAAGCATGTGACCTCGCACGGTTTTTCGATTGTGCGCGAATTTGTAGGGCATGGGATCGGGACTTCGCTCCACGAAGAACCGCAAATCCCCAATTATGTGGATCGGCGCGGCGAAAATCCTCGCCTGAAGCCCGGTATGGTGTTGGCGATCGAGCCGATGGTGAACGTCGGAAAGCCGGATACCAGGGTGTTGTCGGACCGCTGGACGGCCGTTGCGAAGGACGGCTCGTATTCGGCTCATTTCGAGCATATGGTGGCGGTAACGGAGAACGGTCCATGGGTTTTGTCCCGTCCCTAATTAGCATGGAGGAACGAGCCATGGAGGAACGAACCACGGAGGGAATCGTGGTCGAGTTGCTGCCAAGCGCGTTGGTTCGTGTCAAACTAAAAGGTGAGCACCAATTGGTTGCTCATTCCAACAGCTCCCAACGTGCCAATTTTGTGCGTTTGCGTATTGGAGACCGGGTGCGGGTTGCTATATCGGTGCAAGATCGGACGCGCGGTCGAGTGTTGGCTTTATTGACGAAAGGTCAAATGTAAGTGGAATCGTTATGAAAGTACGGGCGTCGGTTAAAAAATTGTGTGATAAGTGCAAGGTGATTCACCGCGAGGGAGTGGTACGCGTCATCTGCACAAACCCCAAGCATAAGCAGCGGCAAGGATAAAGGATTTTATGGCGCGTATTGCAGGTATTGATTTACCAGCCCGGAAGCGGGCAGCTATCGGACTGACCTATATCTATGGGATCGGGCGCACCCGTTCTTTATCGCTTCTTCATCGGGCGCAGGTGGATCCTGAGAAGAAGGTCGGCGAGTTGTCCGAAGAGGAAGTGAACCACCTTCGCAATCTGATCGAGGGCGAGGGCGCCATCGAAGGCGATCTGCGCAAAGAAGTTTCGATGAACGTCAAGCGCCTGATGGAGATGGGGTCGTACCGCGGCCTGCGTCACCGCCGCGGCCTGCCGGCGCGTGGCCAGCGCACTCACACCAATGCGCGCACTCGCAAGGGACCGCGTAAAGGCACTGTGGCAAATAAGAAGAAGGCGACGGGCAAAACCTAATGGCGAAGGCTGCTGCAAAAAGCACCAAGAAAAAATCTTTCAAGAAGAAAGAAAAGAAGAACGTTCCCTTCGGGACCGTGCACGTACAGGCCTCGTTCAACAATACGATCGTTACGTTCACCGACCCGATGGGGAATGTGTTGGCCTGGTCTAGTTCGGGTTCGCTCGGGTTTCGCGGTTCCCGCAAGGGCACTCCGTTTGCCGCCCAGCAGGCTTCGTTGACGGCCGCGAACAAGGCGAAAGAATCCGGTCTGCGGACCGTCGAAGTGCGCGTGGCCGGTCCCGGCTCGGGACGCGAATCGGCCGTGCGCGCGCTTGCTACCGCCGGGATTGAGGTCCGTTCCATCAAGGACGTGACGCCGATTCCGCATAATGGCTGCCGTCCGCCTAAAAAGCGGCGAGTCTAAAGGACTGAACCGCGACCGTAAGGAAGCGGCCGAGTCGTAATTTAAGCGGGACGAAGGCCTGCCGGCCGTAAACCGCACCTGACCAGCGCGAACAGCGCGCTTTTGGAGGTCTTATTTTGGAGGCGTTTTTTGGCACGTTATAGTGGCCCGGTCTGCCGGCTCTGCCGGCGCGAGGGCATGAAGTTGTTTTTGAAAGGCGAGCGCTGTCACACCGAAAAGTGCGCCATCGAGAAGCGCAACTTCGCGCCCGGACAGCACGGGAAAGACAAGAAGGCGAAGATTGTCGGCTATGGCCTGCAGTTGCGCGAAAAGCAGAAGGCGCGCCGCTACTACCGCATTCTCGAAGGACAGTTCCGGAACCTTTACGAGAAGGCGGTGAATCAAAAAGGCATCACCGGCGAGCTCATGCTCTCTATGCTGGAGCGCCGGCTCGATAATGTGATCTACCGGATCGGATTGGCTACCAGCCGCGCGCAGGGTCGTCAGGTCGTGCGACACGGACACGTTACGGTGAATGGCCGCAAAGTGAACATTCCGTCCTTTACCGTCAAGCCCGGCGATGTCGTCGAGATTCGTGAAAGCAGCCGGAACAACACCAGCATTTTAAGCGCGCGCGATGCCACCGCGCACGCGCCCAGTCCTTCGTGGCTGGAAGTCGATCGGGATGCGCTTCGGGCCAGAGTTTTACAGCAGCCCAAGCGCGAGGAATTGGTGCAGATTCAGTTGAACGAGCAGCTGATTGTCGAGTTGTACTCAAAGTAAGGATTGAACAAAATATGTTTAAGGGATTCCAAAAGCCAAAACGGTTAGTCGCAAACACCGAGTCGCTGACCGAGCGTTTTGGCCAATTCACCGCACAACCGTTCGAGCGTGGATTCGGGTCCACCATCGGCACAGGTCTCCGTCGCGTACTGCTGAGCTCCATCGAAGGCGCCGCCATCACCGGCGTGCGCATCGAAGGCGTCTCGCACGAATTCAGCCCCATTCCGGGCGTGGTCGAAGATGCCACCGACATCATTCTGAACCTTAAACAGGTTCCGTTCAAGATGATGGGCGAAGGCATGAAGATTGCCCGTCTGCATGTGGAAGCTCCGGGCGAAGTGATGAGCAGCCAGATCGAGACGGACGCGGACGTCGAAGTGCTCGATCGCAACCTGCACATCGCAACCATCGGCGAAGGCGGCAAGCTCGATATCGAGATGCGGATCAAGAGCGGCCGCGGCTATGTTTCCGCCGATCGCAACTACGACGAAGATCTGCCCATCGGCTACATTCCGATCGATTCGGTTCACTCGCCCGTGCGTAAAGTGAACTACGGCGTCGAGGCGGCTCGTCTCGGTCAGAACACCGATTACGACAAGCTGACGGTCGAGGTCTGGACAAACGGCGCGATTTCGCCGCAGGATGCCGTCGGGCAAGCGGCCAAGCTGCTCAAAGATCACATGACGATCTTCATCAACTTCGAGGAAACTCCCGAAGTCGCCGAAGAGCCGGCAGAGCGCGCCATCAATCAGATGAACGAGGTGCTGAACCGCTCGGTCGAAGAGCTCGAGCTCAGCGTGCGTTCTTACAATTGCTTGAAGAACGCGAATATCCAAACGATCGGCGATCTGGTTCAGAAATCCGAATCCGAAATGCTGCGCACCAAGAACTTCGGGCGCAAATCGCTCAACGAAATTAAAGAGATCCTCTCGGGTCTTGGACTTTCGTTCGGCATGAAGTTCGATAGCCAGGGCCGTTTAGTGGGAAGCGCGCCGCCGGCGTCCCCCTCCGATTACGGCAGCGACTACGCTGGATTGGACGATTAATCGATGCGGCACCGCAAAGCTGGAGTAAAACTAAAACGCGACATCAGCGGCCGGCGCGCTCTGCTGCGCGGTCTCGTGACGAATGTGATCGAGGAAGAGCGCATCACGACCACGGTTCCCAAGGCGAAGGCCGCAAAACCGCTCGTCGAAAAAATGATCACGCTGGCCAAGCAGGACACGCTGCATGCCCGTCGTCAGGCGGCGGCTTTTCTAGTCAAGAAAGAAGCGGTCGAGAAGCTGTTCGAGAAGCTCGGCCCGAGGTTTAACCAGCGCAATGGCGGTTATACCCGGATCGTGAAGATCGGATGGCGCAAAGGCGACGGCGCGGAAACCGCCAAGTTGGAATTGGTCGGTTCCGAACTGGTCAAGCGTGCGGCCGACCGAGCCGCGCGACGCGAAGAACGATTGAAGGAATTGCGCACCGGCGGCGGCGAAGAAGACAAGTAGATCTTGTGCGAGAAAAAGCCCGGAAGCTCCGCTTCCGGGCTTTTCTTGTTTTTAGCGGTGGCCTTTCCCGTGGTGTTTGTGGACCGCGGGCGCCGGGGCGGCCGCTGCGGTTTCTTTGCTGGCGCCGGGCCCGATTTTGCTCAGAATGCGGTCGTGAATCCAGTGCTCGTCCCACCATTCCTTCGGGTCAACTTGAACACCGGCGATCATCATGCTGAAGTGCACGTGATCGCCAAAGGCCATGCCGGTTGCCCCGCTGATCCCGATTTGCTGCTGTTTCGCTACCATGTCCCCCACCTTCACCATGAGCCTGCTCATGTGGCCGTAGAGGCTTTGCAAAGAATAGCCGTGGTCGATGATCACGCAATTGCCATACAGGCCTAATCTATCCGCGTAAATCACTTTCCCTGAGTTCGCCGCCTTCACAGGCGAGTTCGCGGTCTGCGCGAGATCGTAGCCGAGGTGTACCTGTTCGTCGAATTTGCGGCCCTTGTAGAAATAGCTGCGGCGATCCGCAAAGAACGATTCGCGCGCGCCTTTCACCGGAACGAACTCGCCCGACCAGAGGATCTTGTGCTCGGTATTGTTGCGCAGCTCATAGATTTGCTGCGCGTTGGCCCGGCGCATATCGCGGTTCAGCTTTACGAAACGATCGAGCAGGCTGCCCGTTCCATTCGGATCGAGCTCGCCGACCACTTTCTGCAGGTCGCGATCGGTGACGTTGATGTTGCTCTCACGAAATTTCTTCGGGAAGACCTTGGTCCAAAACGAGGTGGTGGCTTCTTCGTCCGCGCCGTTGCGGGCAAAGGCGACCGGCACGGTGTCGGGCGAAACATCCCAGGGAAACGGGAACAACGAGAAGCGGCGATTGCTCGAATCCGGCTGGCCGGGCATGGCGAACGAACCGGCGGAGTAGTTGGCTACCCGGACGCCGGCGCTGGTCCAGTTGCCGCCCAGTTCGAGCGTCACCAGTTCCGAGCCGCCCTGGTTGATGTAGTGCTGAAAGCCGTCTGCCGAGATGGTAGGCGGCCGTAGCACCACTTGGACGTCTTGCCTGAGCTCAGAGGTGGCTCCGCGCAGATCGTTCGATGTGGCGCGCAGGATCAGCGTGGCTGGCCCTTCCTTGAGCGCGGCGGCTTGTTGTTCGCCGAGCGAGACGGTGTAGGCGCCCACGCGCTGTCTGGTGTTCGTTCTGTCCAGATAAACGGTCCGGGTTTCTCCGTTCTGCTCGACGGCGGCGGAGAAGGCCTTGACGCCGTGCGGGGCGTCTACTTCGACCAGCACGGTGGTCGTGGGGCCGATGGCCATAACAGGCCGCACCAGCTTCAGCGTGGTTCTAGCGCCGGAGAACCAGACGAAAGCAAAGGCGATCAGGATAACGGCGAGCAACGCGCCGAAGAATCGTTTGAGGATCGGGTGGAATTCCATTTAAGTTTGAAGCAGGCGCCGGCCCTCGAGCCGGTAGTTGCCTTTGATCATCCAGGCTATCGCTTCCGAATAGATCCGGTGCTCCTCGCGCAGGATGCGGGCCGAGAGGGTCTCGACGGTATCGTCGTCGTGAACAGGGACCGCCGCCTGAAGCAGGATAGGGCCGCTGTCGAGGTTCTCGTCGACCAGATGGACGGTACAGCCCGAGACCTTCACGCCATGCGCCAGGGCCTGGTACTGCGCGTCGAGGCCGGGGAAGGCGGGGAGGAGGGACGGGTGGATGTTGAGAATTCGGTTGGGAAATTGCCGAACGAACTCGGCGGTAAGGAGTCGCATGTAGCCTGCCAAACAGATCAAATCGATCTTATTTTCTTCGAGTAAGGCAGCAACTTGCATGTCGTAAGTTGCTCTATCTACGCCCCGAGACGGAATGGATCCGGCGGGTAGTCCGAGGTCGCGGGCTAGAGCCAGGCCGGGAGCATCCGGCTGATTTGAAAAAACGAAGCCAATCTCGCAGGGGAGGAGTTCGTTTCGCACGTTGCGGGCGATGGCTTCGAAGTTCGAGCCGCGTCCGGACAGAAGAATACCCAGCCTCACTGGTAGACGACTCGCGGCCGCTTACGGGATTGGTGGTTCACTACCTTGCCGATCGGGAAAGCGGGTTCCTTGAGCTTGGCCAAAATTTGGGAGACGGCGTCCAGCTTTTTGGGCGATACGGCAAAGACCATGCCGATGCCGAGATTGAAGGTGCGACGAAGATCGTCTTCGGGGATGTTGCCGATTTTCTGGAGCAGATCGAAGATGGGCTGTTTGGGCCAGGAGCCGAGCTGGATTTCGGCGGCGCAGCCTTTGGGCAGGATGCGGGGCAGGTTATCGGTCAGGCCGCCGCCGGTGATGTGAGCTGCGCCTTTGAGAAGATTCTGCTTGTGCAGAGCCCGGATGGGCTTCAGATAGGATTTGTGAACTTTGAGGAGCTCGTCGGCCAGGGTGGTGGCCAGCTGGGGGAGTCTCGCGCTCGGTTTGTGTCCCGCGGCCTCAAAGAGTAGTGTACGGGCGAGCGAATACCCGTTGGTATGGAGGCCCTGAGACGGCAGACCGAGGAGCAGGTCGCCGGGCTTGATTTTTTCACCGGTCAACATGTGTTTGCGCTCGACTGCGCCGACGATGAAGCCCGCCAGGTCATACTCGCCAGGCTGGTACATGCCGGGCATTTCGGCGGTTTCTCCACCGATCAGGGCGCAGCCGTTGCGCTTACAGCCGCGCGCGATGCCTTCGACGACGGTCGCGCAAACGGCGGCGTCGAGGCGGCCAACGGCGAAGTAGTCGAGGAAGAAGAGCGGCGTTGCGCCTTGCACCGCGATGTCGTTCACGCAGTGATTGACGAGGTCTTCGCCAACGGTGTCGTGACGTCCGGTGGCAAACGCGACCTTGAGTTTGGTGCCGACGCCATCTGCCGAACTCACCAGGACGGGATCGCGCCAGCCTTTCAGCTGGAAGCCCGCTCCGAAGCTGCCGATGGAGGTGAGAACGCCGGCGGTAAGGGTTTTAGAAGCGAAGCGTTTGATGCGCGAAACGGCGCGTTCTGCTTCGTCGATATTGACGCCTGCGTCGCGGTAGGTTGTTTTTTTGGCCACTGTCCGAAGGATCAGTTTAGCCCACGAAGCGAGGCTAGAAAAAAGCAAAAGACGACGGGCGCAATAACACCATGATTATCTACAATAATTGTAGATAATCATGGTGTGGGTAGGAGGGATGCCATGCTCTGGCTAGCGAGACTGCGCCTTCGGATTCGCTCTTTGCGGCGCGGAAGAGTCCTTGACGAGGAACTAAGCTGCGAGCTCGCATTCCATTTGGCGCAGCAAAAGGCGGAATACATTTCCGCCGGTATGACTGAGGTCGAGGCGCAAGCCGCCGCGAAGCGTCTGTTCGGATCGAAAGCCGCTCTCGAAGAGCAGTGTCGAGACGAGCGCCGCGTAGGATGGCTGGAAGATTTCTTGCAAGACACGCGGTTTGCCTGGCGAAGCTTCTCGAAATCTTACACCTTCCCGCTGGCGCCCGATATCCGTGTTTATCAGCGTCGATCGGCGGCTCCTTATCGCGCTGAGAGGTATTGGTTTAGAAGGGCACCTAAACATTGGCCGCTGATGAACACCGATGAACACGGATTCCTCAATTCGTTGACGGAGCAAGTGCTCGGTGCGGTGTTTGAGGTCTCCAACACCCTGGGCGCTGGATTTCCTCGAGCTGAAATGTGCGGATCGCCTCGCCAACGAACACACTGCGCAATGCCTTAGCACCAATACTGTTCACTTAAAGAACATTTCTGCGATATTCTGTTTTTAAGACAGGAGACTGCGGAAATGGCCCGAACAATCGCCACGTTGCCGGCTGGGAGTCGTATCACCGACTACATCAGCCTGGGAGTGATCGCTAAGTTTTTCCCATTGGAGAGGGTGCGCGGCGTGTTGGAGAAGACTGGGCGCGCAAGCGTACGAGAACGCGATTTACCGGCGCACGTGGTGGTGTACTACGTGATCGCTTTGGCCTTGTACATGCGGTCCTCGTATCGCGAGGTGCTGCGCTGTTTGTTAGAAGGAGTGCAGTGGCTGCTGGACCCGTCGGCGGGGCTGAGGGTGGCGGGCAAGTCGGGCATCTCGCAAGCGCGCAGTCGTTTGGGCGTGGAGCCGGTGAAGCAGTTGTATGAAGCGGTGGTTGTTCCGATTGCCGAGCGCCGGACGAAGGGTGCTTGGTATCGCGACTGGCGGCTGGTCAGCCTAGACGGCAGCACGCTGGATGTGGCCGATACCGCGGAGAACGAAGCGGCTTTTGGCAGGCCTGGCGCGAGTCGCGGAGCGAGTGCCTTTCCCAAACTCCGCTTTGTCGGGCTATTAGAGAACGGAACACACGTGCTGTGGGCCGCGCGGATGGCGCCGTATGCCACCGATGAGATCACGCTGGCTCGGCAGGTAATACCGGCTTTGCAAAAGGGCATGCTGTGTCTGGCCGACCGTTTCTTCCCGGGCTACCGACTGTGGCAGGCAGCGGCTCAGACCGGAGCGGATTTACTGTGGCGCGCGCGCCAGAATGCGCGACTGGAGATCGAGCGGCGCTTGCCGGATGGGTCGTATCTCAGCCGCCTTTACCTTTGTATTTCCGATCGCCGGAATCGGCGTAAGGCGATTGTCGTGCGAGTGATCGATTATTACCTGAAAGACGTACCGGATGCCGAGCTAGTGTATCGCCTGATCACCACCATTCTGGATCCTAAACAGGCTCCCGCCCAAGAACTGGCGGCACTGTACCACGAGCGCTGGGAAATAGAAACTGCGCTGGATGAGTTGAAAACCCATTTGCGGGGCGCCCAGATTGTGTTACGCAGCAAAACGCCCGAACTCGTCAAACAAGAGTTCTACGGCTTGCTGATGGCGCACTTTGCCATTCGAGGATTGATGCATGAAGCTGCGCTCGAAGCCGATGAGGACCCGGACCGGCTCTCCTTCGTTCATTCCGTGCGCGTCGTCCAACGGCGCATGCCTCGCTTCGTCGCTATTCCCCCCTCGGCTGAAAAAAGCCTTTCATGAAGCCGTGCTCCAGGAGATCCTGCAAGAGCGGGTTAGCTCCAGTCGCAATCGCCTCAACCCTCGCGGGGTAAAGCGAAAAATGAGCAACTACCCACTGCGGCCACGCCAGTCGCTGCGCACCCTCAGAATCGACTGCTCCAAGCGAATCAGGATCTTTAAGTGAACAGTATTGGGTCTAGCCCGGATTTCTCACCAAAGATTGGCAAAAGCCGTCGTTTCATGGCATAAACATATTTACAACAACATGTTCCGGGCAAGGAGACAACGGCTTCTGCTATGACAGAGTGTACCCAATCGAGCTTCCAGTTTGCTGGCCTGTATCGCCGCGAAGTGGTCGCCCAGTTCGATGGCGGCGACATTACCACCGACGGGGTGGCTTGTTGCTGCGCGAGGTGGATCGACGGCTGAGCTTGACCGATCGCTTGGCGTCCTGTTTCACCGATCTGCGCCGGGCGGACAAGATTGAGCACACGGTGGGCGAGCTGGTAGCGCAACGGGTGTGTGGGCTGGCGCTGGGCTATGAAGATCTGAACGATCATGACCAGTTGCGCGGGGACCCGCTGATGGCGGTATTGGTGGGCAAGACCGAGCCGAAGGGGACGGATCGCCGAAGGGCGCAGGATCAGGGCAAGGCTGGCGCTGGCAAGAGTACCTTGAACCGGTTGGAGCTGACTCCGAAAGACGCCGATGCCAAGGCGCGCTACAAGAAAATTGTTTACCGCGAGGAAGCCCTGGACCAGCTCCTGACGGATTTGTTCCTGGAGTCCTACGACCAGCCGCCCCGCCGAATCGTGCTGGATCTGGATGCCACCGACGACCCGGTGCACGGCAATCGGGAAGGACGGTTCTTTCACGGCTACTATCGGGAATATTGTTATCTGCCGTTATACATCCTGTGCGGTGAGTTCGTACTGTGCGCGCGACTGCGGAGTTCCAACATCGATGCCTCGGCTGGGGCTCTGGACGAAGTGAAGAGGATCGTGCAGCAGATTCGCGAGAGGTGGCCGGAAGTCGAAATCATCTTGCGGGGCGATGGTGGATTCAGCCGTGACGGGATCATGAGCTGGTGCGAGGAGAACCGGGTTCAGTTTTTGTTTGGGTTGGCCAAAAACAAACGACTGCTGAAGATTATCGGGCGGCAGTTGCAGGAAGCCAAGGTGCAGTTTGAGGAGAGCCAGAAAGCGGCGCGGGTGTTCAGCGAGTTTTCCTACAAAACGCACACAAGCTGGCAGCGCGACCGGCGCGTAGTCGCCAAGGCCGAGCATTTGGAAAAAGGAGCCAATCCGCGGTTCGTGGTCACCTCCTTGCATGCCGAGCAGTTCCGAACCCAGGCGCTGTATGAGGAACTTTATTGTGCGCGGGGCGAAATGGTTGCGAAGCAATCACGCTTTAGCGCGATGGAGAACCGCATTAAGGAACAACAACTGGCCCTGTTCGCCGACCGCACCTCAACCGAACTGATGCGGAGCAATCAACCGCGGCTGTACTTTTCGACCTTTGCCTATCAACTGCTGCAAGGCTTGCGGCGGCTGGCTCTGAAAGGCACGGAGATGGCCCACGCCCAATGCCAGACGATCCGGCTGAAGCTACTCAAGATCGGAGCCCAAATCTGGGTTACCGTGCGGCGAGTCTCGCTATCTTTGGCTGCCGGGTATCCATATCGCGAGACCTTTGCTCGCGTGTATGCCAACTTGATGAGTACCGCTTGAGGCAAAGAGCCGCCTCGACCTAAAGTTTCGCTGGAAGCGTGTACGTCAAGCGCAGCCCCTTGCCTATGAGAGCGCAAAACTTGATCGAAAATGGGTATCCGGCCGTTCCCCTCTGCTCCCGAGGCGCACAAATTGCAGTAACCCTCTCCCCCACAAGCCCTCATTCCAAAACACGTTTGCTCCAATTGAAAATCGATCAGGGGAATGTTTGGTGAGAAGTCCGGGCTAACTCCCTATCAGCCTATCTCGTCAAGGTCGCCCGATTGGGCTGCTATCTGGCCCGCACCGGTGATCCTCCACCAGGGAATACTGTGATCTGGAGAGGTCTGTCGCGCTTGGTTGATATCGAATTGGGTTTCTTGCTCCGCTCACAACTTGTGGGTAATTGAAAGGTTTATGGGACGCTTACACTGGATTAAAAGCAAATTGTGTTTTTTGAAAGACCTGGCGTTCAGTGGCTAATCGCGCTGCAAATCCCTTGCAGAGCATTGGTGTCGTCCTTATAGGAGTAAGTGTGAAGATTTACATTCCTGTTGCGTTCAAAATCCTTGTTCAACTGAAAGAGCCACATACCTTTGCTTCCGAGTGAGACTATCTTATTAAGAATTTGTTCAACCGATGCATCGCGTACCTCGAGCTCAGGGAAATGCTCTGCGTCCAGCGAAGCAATAATGCTTCCTCCATACCCTTTGGCCTCTGGATGGAGCCGACCAGAAATCCAGGAGTTTAAGAAAATGCCGAGACCTTGCATTGTCGTCGGAATGCCGCCAAAATCATCGACTTTTATATTCAGCACGCGGTTTATCTGATTGGTAACGTGTGCCGACCGGACTACAATCACACCATCCTCGACGGACCAAACATAATTCGAGTGCGCTAGTGTGCTGAGCGGGAAATACGTTTACAAAGTCTTTCGACCTTGCCGAGGATGAGATCGGCATCGGCGGTCCAGACGAAAGGTTTGGGATTTTGGTTACGCCGGTCGAGGTAGTCGAGCATGGCTTTCTCCAGGATCCGAATAGCAGTATGGCTGCCGCGTCGGACACAGCGTTGGGTAAGCTCTGCGAAGAGCCGCTCGACGAGGTTGAGCCAACTGGCGCTCGTTGGGGTGAAGTGAACGTGGTAGCGCGGATGCTTCGTTAGCCAGCTTTTGACTTTCGCGACCTTGTGCGTACCGTAGTTATCCATGACCAAATGCACGTCGAAGCCGCCGGGAAGATTGGCCTCGATCTCGTTCAGAAAGCGGATAAATTCCTGATGCCGGTGACGCCGGTAGCAATTGCTGATGGTGACTCCGGAAGCCACATCCAGGGCCGCAAACAAAGACGTTACTCCATGTCGCTCGTAATCGTGCGACTGCCGCTCGGGAACGCCCGGCGCCAGCGGCAGAATCGGTTCGGTCCGGTTCAGCGCCTGGACCTGGCTTTTTTCATCGACGCACAGCACCATGGCGCGGTCCGGAGGGTTTAAATACAGGCCCACAATGTCGCGCACCTTCTCTACGAATTGTGGGTCTTTGGAAAACTTGAAGTTCTCCACTCGATGCGGCTGCAATCCGAACGTATGCCAGATGCGCACGATGGCGTTCTGCGTGAGACCGGTCTCTTGGGCCATGAGCCGAGTGCTCCAGTGCGTGCTGTTCGCGGGCTTCGATTCCAATGTTTTCGTCACCACTTCTTCTATGTCGCGATCGCTGATTTTTCGCGGCGCGCCGACGCGCGGCTCATCCAGCAAGCCATCCAGCCCGAACTCCAGAAATCGCTTTCGCCACTTGCCCACCGTTGCGCTCGTGACGTGCAGCTTTCGAGCCACTTCCGAATTACTCATCCCTTCTTCACAACCGAGTACCATCCGGGCGCGCGTCGCCATCGCCTGCAACGACTTCGGCCGACGAGCGATTAGGCTCAATTTCTCCCGCTCTTCCTCACTGATCTCCAGTGGCTTCTTGGGACGTCCAGTACGCATACAACAATAGGAGGCCCCTTCAATACTTATGTTTCGTATTTATCGCTCAGGACACTAGAAGTTTATCTAAAAAGTCTGATATCGGCATATCTCGAATGGTGATTTGACGATTCTCTTCACACAGTCGATGTGGGCTGTTCGTTTCGAGAACAACCCCAATCGGGATGCTCATCTCACTTCCGAACTTGCTCAAGGCAAGCAGAATATTCGTGTCAACCGAAATAGAGATGGTTTGCCTCTGTAGATTGGCAGTTGGCACTTCCTGCGCCCTCACTGAGGAGAGTGCAAATAGGAGCATTCCTAACTTCATTTTGGACATATGCAATCTGCTTATCTACTGACCGTTGATTTTGACGGACGAGCAACTATAGACAAGTGAGTTATTGGCGAGTGTGTAATTTTTGCCATTCAGGCTGTCTGAACTACTTTGGGTGACGGCGAGTGTAGCAGTGCTGCCAGGACATACATTCGTACACGTATAGAACGTGTCTGAAAACTGGCCCTGCGCGTTGGTTATGGCAGTTCCTGTTTTTGCGCCAGTAATTCCAAGGGCGTTCGGCACCGGGAAGCTTAGGTTTTCCGTCAGTGTCTGGCCGCCGATGACTATGTCGTGCTGGTTCTGGTCAGTTACAATCTTATTCACGATCCTTAGCCACCCACCATACCCAGCAGCTTTGCAATATGGGGTTCCGGCACTTGGTTGGTTATTTATATTCTGGGTGATCCGGGATGCGGTCGGTACTTGGACGTTAAGCGTTCCGTCGGCTACGAACGAGCATCCTGTACCGTTTGAAATGACGCCTTGCCCGATTGCGGTTCCCGCGGCCTTGCCTAGAAAAGTGCCGCTGGGCTCCGTGCTGGAGCCTGATACGGTAGCTATGTTTGTGTTGTTCGAACTCCAGGAATAGGCGTATCCTCCGCTGGTTTGGTATTGATCGCCCGAGCAGGCGTTTGCATCATACGCCGTGCAGGTCTGCGCGCCTATCGGTCCCAGAGTACCAGTCCCGCCGACGGGAAATGTCGCCGTGGCAGTCCCCAAATAAGATCCGCACATGACGATGTTATATCCGCAACTGTAACTTTCAAGTGCTCTATCACTGTTTCGCTGCCGGGCAATTATAACCCTGCCAAATACATCCGCTCGCTCCGGCGTAAACCAACTGATTTCGCCATGCTTCGCCGCGATTTCAGGGCTGGGATGCTTTTTCTCGGCGTTAGCTTCGTTGGCGTTCTCGATGATCTCGCTCAGACTCATCGTCCGCGTTTCGTAGGCATTCATCGTGATCATGTCATGCCACGCAATGCCATTCGTACCCAGATTTAGGTTCACGAGTTGCGCCTTCGCGCTCGCGTTGAAGAGGACCAAACTGGAAAACGTGCCCGACTCGATACTCCACGGGTGTCCACCTCCATTGTTGGCATGGTGAAGAAATTTCGGTAACGGAACGAGCGATGTTTCGCCTGAGCGGTCGCGATCGATCAAGCTAGATACGACAGTGCCGGGCACACCGTCCGCATCGACAATGAGCGATACAATGTCAGAGGCATTGGAAGAACCAAAGGGCACCTCAATACGCCTCACTTCGAAGGGCTCGAGCACGACGGATGTCAGTGTTCTTGGAGCAGCCGGAGTTTCACTGCGTACGCCGCTTACCTTTACCTCGTGTCTTGCGCCTGTGAAATTTGCGAGAGCTAACTCGGGATTCAAAACGATGCCGGGTAAAGGATCATAAACACCAATGGGGATACCGGCAAAGACAGTGGACTGTGATGTGAATGCGCTTTGGGGGATGAAGATCACGGGTGCCGCATGAAAATGCTGGCCATCAAGGAACGTGTCCAGACCGAAAGCCGACAATTCGGAAGACTCAGAGCTTACTTGATACGCGATACCCGATTCACGCCGAAGGTTCACTGCATCTGTCTCCTCCTGTGAATTAGTTGCGCTTGTAGACAAAGCCTGCAATGCTGAGGTGAAATCGCCAGTAAAGCTTTGACAGCCCTGCAGGAATTGGATCCCACTCGCCGGAATCGTGAGAGTGCTCTGATGGATGCTGCCGTGCTCAAGGCAACTAATCGTTATCTCTGCCAACTGTATACCGGAGTTCTGAATCGCGATCATCGTCCTAGGATTTGACGCAACCGCTTTCAAGCTGCCCCCCATCATCGGCATAATCAGTTCTTCGTCAGCGGATTGGCCCGTGAGATTGCCCCGCCCGATCAGCGTAAGCTGAGCCGCCACTGCCATGTTCATCGCGATCTCCGGCTCCTGCACCTCGACTGTGAGGGAGCCAAGAAAATCAGCATGATGCCCGGCGAGAAGTGTCTGGATACTCAGTCGCGTTGAACTATGGCCTGGGACTAGGACGGTTTGCCTTACGGGAGCGGGCATGTTTTCTCCCGCATCTTGTACGATGACCCGTGCATGCGCCGGGCTCTTGCTTTCGTTTACCAGGGTTAAGACACTGGTCCAGTCGGCTGATTCCACGACGAGCGGCGCGACCAAACTCGTGTTCATCGGCATGCCTGCCGTGGACCGGGCGGTTCCTTGGAGCGAAACGCTCGTCAAGGATGTGCGGCCAAAGTTATTTGCGCTGTCGACGGCCGCTTTGCTGTTGCTGCTGATTGCTTGCGGCAACGTAGCCAACCTACTGCTGGCACGCGCCATGAGGCGCGAGCGCGAATTCGCCATGCGCGAAGCGCTAGGCGCGCGGCGGAGCCGCCTGTTGCGCCAACTCATGACCGAAAATCTTGTCCTCGTCGCAATGGGAGGGGCGGCGGGGTTGCTGACCGCCGCTCTCATCATGAAGGGGTTGCCGCTGCTTCTTCCCACGGACACGCCGCGTCTTCACGAGATCGTCCCCGATCCAACGCTAGCTGTGGTAGCGGGGTTGAGCATGCTGCTCACCTGCCTGTTGTTTAGTGTGGCGCCGGCGATGCAACTTTTGCGGGTACGGCGCGAGTCGCTAATCGGCAGGGCCGTTACCTCGTCCAAGCGAACTTCCGGCGCCTCGCTCGCGCTGATCGGTATTGAATTGGCGCTGGCAACAACGCTACTGATCGGCGCCGGGCTTATGGGCCGTACGCTTTGGCATTTTGCCACCGTCGACTCAGGTGTTCACGCGACGGGCGTCATAGCGGCCCGAATCTCGGCCGGTCCAAGCCGATGCGCAAATCCGGAGCGCTGTTGGGCACTGCTGCAGGAGTTGGACCAGACGCTAATAGAGTTGCCGGGCGTGCGGAGTGTCAACTGGTCGAATACGGCCCCGCTGGACAAACAAATTTCCGCAACCGCAGTCGCGATTCAAGATCATCCAAAGCCGCCGGGGGCTCCCGCGTATGTGATTTGGCAAAGTGCGGTTACACCAGGGTATTTTCGGGCACTGGGCATTTCGCTAGTCGCGGGCAGGGTCTTCAGCGACGCCGACCGGCGTGGGGCGTTGCCAGTGATGCTAATCAGCGAGTCGACGGCAAAGCGCTTCTGGCCGAATGAGAGCCCGATCGGCAAACGCATTCGCCCGATGGCGGACGCGGACTGGCGCACGATTATCGGAGTGGTGGCCGATGTCGCGCAGTACTCGTTGGCAGGATTCCCCCCGTGGATAGACGGGATGCAATACGTTCCGCTGGCACAGTCTTTACCGCGAGTGGCCCAAGGCATTCAGTTGGTTATGTACATCCATTCGTCTCAGCCGCAAGGCGCAGCGGCTTTGGTGAGCGCCGTGCGGAAGCGCTTTCCCGACGTAGTCGTATCGGGTATTACGTCGCTCAAAGGGATCCGGTCCGAATCGGTTGCGGATCAGCGATCCACCGCCTGGTTGCTGGCGTTGTTCGCGGGACTCGGCTTGGTATTAGGGGTGGCCGGTGTGCACGGTGTAATCTCGCATCGGGCGGCGCAGCGTAGACGCGAGATCGGAATCCGAATGGCGTTGGGAGCAAGCGCTGGCAGAGTGGTCGGGATGGTGCTTCAGGAGACAGCGATAGTGTCATTGGCCGGCGCGTCGGCGGGCGTTGCAGCGGCTTTAGGGCTAAGCCGATTCTTGCGGTCTTTGCTTTTCGGGGTGACCAGCCACGATGCCCTTACATTCGTGGTTTGTCCGGCGGTCTTGCTCTTGGCGGCTTTGTTGGCGGCTGCCGCCCCCGGACTACGGGCTTCACGAACGGACCCGGCGCTTACTTTGCGGGAGGAGTAATCCCCAATTGTGGGTCGCAGTTCGCGCGACAATTCTCTTTTGGGCACTGGCCTTGACAACTTCAGGTAACGGGTTTTCGGGGCGGTCCACTTGGCCCTAACTATGGGTAGTTTCCGCTGCAAAAAAAAGCCAAGCGGTGCGGGGCCCGTCAAAGAAGGCTGGGGGCGGATTCCGGAACGTCTTGTTCGGAGACGGCAACGGTGGTGTTCTGGGGTGTGGAGCCGACCAGAGCGATGGCGGCGAAGATCAAAATTGCTCCCGTCCAGCGCAGTGGGCTGACGTATTCGTGCAAGACCGTTTTGCCTAAGAAAACGGAGACGACATAGCCGACGGCGGTCATGGGCAGCACGAAGCTGAGATCGGCCACGCTGAACAGGGCCATGCGCACCAAGAGAGAGGTCATGAGCATGGCGATACCGAAAACGATGTAGGGGTTCAGCATAGCGCGCGCGTAGCCGAGCGGATTGAAGGCTAGATTATCGGTGAGATGCCTCGCTCCCCAGGCAAGCGACAGATTGCCGAAGGCTCGCAGGGCGATGAACCAGAGGAGGATGAGGTAGGTTCGCAGAGAGTGCTGTTTGTTATAAAGGTGCAAGCGGGGCGTAACCCTTTTGGCGCGAAGTCGCGCCTTTAAGGGAGGGACAAAATCGCGCTTTCTAATTAAGCTTAACGCGCTCGGCTTCTTGCGCAGGCGCGGGTTCGGCGAGTCGAGAAACGAATGGAACCAAGCGGGCGTCAGCTGGGAGACCTTTCAGGCAACATGTCTCGGGAAAATTCGAACGAGGAGTAACTGGAGCGAATGAGAATCTGTGTGCTCGGTGGAGACGGCTATTGCGGCTGGGCTACTGCCCTGTATCTGTCATCGAAGGGCCATACGGTCAGCATTGTGGATAACTTTGCCCGGCGCTTATGGGATTTCGAACTGGGCGTGCAGACGTTGACACCGATTCGGCCGATGCCGGAACGGCTGCGAGCGTGGAACGAACACTCGGGCAAAGAGATCGAGCTGTTTACCGGGGACTTGATGGATTACGAGTTTCTATCGTCCGCGATCCAATCGTTCCGGCCGCAGGCGGTGGTGCATTTCGCCGAGCAGCGGGCGGCTCCATACTCGATGATCGACCGCAAGCACGCGGTGTTCACGCAGACGAATAATGTGGTGGGGACACTGAACCTGCTATTCGCGATGCGCGAGTTCTGTCCGGACTGCCACCTGGTGAAGCTGGGGACGATGGGCGAGTACGGGACGCCGAATATCGACATCGAAGAAGGGTACATCGCGATCGAGCATAACGGGCGGAAGGATGTGCTGCCGTATCCGAAACAGCCGGGCTCGTTTTACCACCTTTCGAAAGTGCATGACAGCCACAACATCATGTTTGCGTGCCGGATCTGGGGTCTGCGGGCGACAGATCTGAATCAGGGGGTTGTCTACGGCACGGTGACCGACGAGAGCGCGCTGGACGAAGCGCTGATCAACCGCTTCGACTACGACGAAGTGTTCGGGACGGTGTTGAACCGGTTCTGCATACAGGCGGCGGTGGGCCATCCTCTAACTGTTTATGCGAAGGGCGGTCAGACGCGCGGTTATCTGGACATTCGGGATACGGTACGCTGCGTGGAACTGGCGTGTCTGAATCCGGCCGCGCAAGGCGAGTGCCGAGTATACAACCAGTTTACCGAGCAGTTCTCGGTGCTCGAGATTGCCCACCTGGTGCAGACAGCGGGTAAGAAGCTCGGGTTGAAGGTAGGGATCGAATATCTGCCGACGCCGCGCGTGGAAGCGGAGAGCCATTACTACAATGCCAAGCATTCGAAGCTGATCGATCTGGGATTGCAGCCGCATTATTTATCGGAATCGCTGCTCGATTCGCTGATGAACGTGGCGCAGCGTTATCAGGATCGGGTGGACGAATCGACGTTTATGCCGCAGGTGAATTGGCGCAATGCGCGTAATGAGCGCAAGCCGGAAAAGAAGCAGGCTGGGCCAGAGCGGAAGACGGCGATGAGCCGAAATGGAGAGCGCGCGATCGAGATGGAAACGCCGGTGGGCTCGAAGTAGGCCGAGGTTCCGGTTTGTTCCCGCCTTGACGGGGCCCGAGCGGCCAGAGGTGCTGCTCAGAGCTGAATGATATGCAGTCCGGGGATGCGGCTAAAGTGACGGACGTTACCGGTGCCGATGGCATAGCCAAGCTCAAGGGCGCAGGCTCCGATAATGAGGTCACCGAGCGGGAGGTTAATACCCTTAGCGGCTTGCTCACCGCCAATCCGCGCGATGATCTCTGCTGTGGCATCGGTCACCGTATGGATTGGGATTTGCGACTTGGGCTCATCCAGGAAGCGTCGCCTCTGCTGGCTGCGTTCAGGGTTTTGTGCTCGATAGATTCCATGGCCCAATTCCGCCACAGTTAAAGCGTTGATGACGATGTTCAGGTCTCCGATGGAGGACCGAATCGTTCTAATAACTTCTGGTGTTTTGAGCTTCGCCCGTTCGGCGCCGATTAAAACGCTGGAATCGAGAACTACTCCCAGGACGGTGGAATCCATGGCTCGCGGTGGGCGTTGATTCCTGCTTCAACATCCCGTGCAAACTCCTCATCGACAACCGCATTTGCTCCGCTAGCTTCGAGAGCGGCGATTACCTCGGAGATTCGCCGGCCCTTCACTTGAGGAGCTTTGAGAACAGCCACTGGAAGGCTGTCTTGCTCAATCACTACCTCCACGCCTTGGCGAACCTTGGCTAATATGGCTCGAACATCGCGAGCAAGTTCGGCTTCCGTCACATGCACGGTCATAACTTCGATCATAGCGGCTCCAGGTTGTCTCCGTCTCAAGCGGCTAAAGGCGCGAGTAGTTCGGATTTTGGCTGGATCGTCGATTGGAAATTCCGTCCGCCGTTTTGGCAGGTTCAGGTAGGCCCGTAATTGCGGGACAATGACTCAAGAAGGCGAGTATGACAATCGAGCTCAATCCTGAACAGGAACACCGCATTGCAGAAGCTATTAGTTCCGGCGCGTACGACAGCACTGATGACGTGATTGACCGAGCCTTGGAAGTTCTCCGAGAGCAGGATGAATGGCTCATCGCAAACCGGCAAAGGATGGATGCAAAGATTCGCGATGGCATCGAGGAACTCGAACGGGGCGGCGGCATCCCAGAAGAAGAGCTTGAGGGGTATCTGCAACGGCTGAAATCTCAGCCGGAATGAAGCGGCGCTACATTCTTGCTCCGCAGGCAGCCCGCGATCTTGTTGAGATCTGGCGCTATCTGAAGAAGGAAAGCAGCGTGGAAACCGCTGACCGCGTGGAATCCGTCATTCGCCGCAAGTTCGTCTAGCTGGCCGATTTTCCGCACGGCGGCCACTGGCGGCGTGACCTGACTTCTGCCGAAGTGCGATTTTTCCCGGTATATTTGTACCTGATTGTCTACCGGCCCGAAACCAAACCACTGCAAATCGTTGCGGTGCTGCACAGCCGCCGCGATCTGAAGAAGATACTCCCCACGAGAGGCGTTTGACAACGCATCGATCCCCAATCGGTGATAACGGTTTCGTTCGTGTTCCGGGCAGATATATAGCAACCGGATGAACCGGAATCAGGCTCACGAGCTCCTCGATGTACTGGACGCAGCGTTGCTCGGGTCCCGCCGCTGTTTTTCGAACGATAGATACCATGTACGAGTTCAGCAACGGTAACAGGCGAGAGCGAGAGATCCAGCGGGCCGTGAGTGTGGAAGATTGCTCCGATGAACTCTGGAACCGGCTACTTCTTACGTTCAGCGGCGATGACGGCGCTGGAGTGGAGGACTAATCCCAGGAGGGCGGATTCCATGGCTGCTGGTGGGCCTTGATTCCTTCCTCAACATCGCGGGCAAATCCGTCATCCACGGTGGCGTCCGATCCACGCGCTTTCAGATCTGCGATAACTTCCGAGATCATGCGGCCTGCGGGTTTCGAGGGTTTGATAACAGCCACAGGACGATTGCCTTGCTCGATTACGATCTCGCTACCTTTGCCGCACCTGCGCCAGTACAGCAGCGATGTCTTTGACTACCTCGGCTTCGCTCATGTGGACTACAGCCATACCTCCGATCATAGCGGAGATCCGGGAGATCCCTCTTGTTCGGTCCTCGTGCATATTTTATAGAGGCTCGTTGCTTACAAGTAACTTCTCTCCGCTCGAGATCAGGACGTGGAGTTTATCCGGGTCTACGAGTTTCTTGAGCCGATTAATCGCGGATTCGTCGATCACCAGGTAGCAGCGGTTTGGGTTCAGCCAGAGGTGTTTCCATTGGTTGTCGTCGATGAAGACGTGGGGCGCGCCCGGGGCGTAGGAGCCGTAGATCAGGTTTTCGATGCGGCCGTTGAGCAGGAGCGCGCTGCGGTTGGTGTAGAAGAAGACGGAGGAGTAAGTGTAGTAATGATGATCGACGATCAGCTTGCCGGGCGGCGATTGAAGGAGCTTATCGGCCAGGGCGCGGGACGACAAATAGGGATCGAAGACGATCAGGGCGAGGCGCGCGGCCTGGAAAAAGAGGATCATCATGAGGGCCGTAGCAAGGAATGCGTGGCGGCCTCGGTAAAAGAAGTTCCCTAGAGCGCCTAAGAGAAACGCCAGGGCCGCGAGCAGCAAGGGAAAACGTAGATAAGCAAAGGCGGGAAGCGTTAAATCTTCCATGTGTCCTAGCGAGAGAGTGTAGGCGCTCGGATTGCGGCTGAGGGCGACCGATATGTCTCCGGGCGTCGGAAAGTGTTGGACGGAAAACCAGATGCCGAAGGCGGCGATGGCGCAGACGGCGGTGATAACGCCCAGCGTTTTGGTGGCACGTGTGATCCAGGAGCTGTCGAGTGCCATGGCCGAGCCCAGAAGCAACGCGAAGGCCGGGTAGCAGGGCATCGAATAGTACTCTTGCGTGGTCGAGAAGGTGAAGAAGACCAGGACGAAACCGATCCAGCAAAGCGCAAGAAGACGGGTACGGCCGGCGCGGTCGGCGGCGCGGTAGCGGAGCTTCAGCAGCGCGGGCAGGTAGACGCTCCAGGGAAATAGCCAGACGAGATGAAAGAGCCAGAAATAGAGGCGCGGGACGGTGTTGTAATCGCGCGGGAAACGCAGGTTCAGGAAACGCAGCAGTTGTTCGTTGATGAAGAAGAACCAGAAGAAGCCATGGTATTGGCCGGGGAGGCTGCGCATGGTGAATTCGAAGTAAGGCGGATTGTGAAGGGTGGCGAGGATGTGCCAGGGCGCGGCGATGGCGAGGATGATGAGCATGCCGCTGAACGGGCGGAGGCGTTTCCAGACGGAAAGATCGAAGAGGCGGCGGGTGAGGAGTAAGTAAACGACGGCCGCGCCGAGCGGGAAGACGACGCCGATGAGGCTTTTGAGGAGCAAGCCTGTTCCGAGACTTGCGGCCAGGAGAAAGGCCCAGAGGCGCGGGTGGGGCTCGTCGTCTTCGATGACGCGCAGGAAGGCCCACAAGGCGAGCGCCACGGTGAAGGTCTGCATGACGTCTGGGATCTGAATGCGGGTGAAGAGGAAGAGGCCGACGCAAGTCGCCATCACGATGCCCGAGTAGAAACCGACGCGCCGGCCGAAGGCCCAGACACCGAAGGCGGCGGTCAGCCAGGCGAGGCCGATGGACGAAAGAGCGACGGGCAGACGAGCGACCCAATCGGAAGCGCCGAAAATTTTGTAGCTGAAGGCGATGAGCCAGTAAATGAGGGGCGCTTTTTCGAGATAGATGATGCCGTCAATGCGCGGAGTGACCCAATCGCCGGAGGAAAGCATGTTGCGGGCGATCTGCGCCTGCACGGCATCGACATCGTCCATTAAAGAAGGAGGCGAAAGGATGCAGGCGAGATAGACCGCGGCGGCGACGAGGATGACCGCTAGATATAAGTAAGTAAGGGAGCGGCGCTGGCCGGTTGTGGGTGTGATTTGGGTGCGAACTGTATCCGCCATCTTTCCATCCAGAGGAACAACATCAGCAAGCCCCAGAGATTGTATCCGAGGTTGGCGCGCCGGCTCATGTGAGCTTCGAGGCAGCGCTGGATGGCATCGAAATGGAAGACATCGGAGTAGCGCGCCTCGGCACTGGCCAGAGTATCTAAGAGTAACTCACGCAAGGGCCCGCGCAACCATTCATGTGCCGGGAAGTCGAGACCGACTTTTTTGCGGCGGGTGACGGCGGGCGGAAGCTTGCTTTTCATCAACTCGCGCAGAATGACTTTCTGCTTCGAACCGCGCATTTTGAAATGGGGCGGCAGGGAGTCTGCAAATTCGACGATGCGATGGTCGAGGAAGGGAGGGCGGACTTCGACGGAGTGAGCCATGCTCATGCGATCGACCTTCATCAGGATGTCATCGGGCAGGAAGAATTTCTGATCGAACCAGAGATACGCGCTCAAGCTGTCGCCATAGCGGGAAGCATCTTTGAGGAGCGCATCGAGAGCGTGGGGCAGCGCGGGGCGAACGAGCGCCTTCTTTTCTTCGTCGGAAAAAGTTCCGTTCCAGAAGACATGAGCGCGCAGCGGGTCCATGCGGCTGCCGGCGAGAAAGCGCTTGAGCTTGTACTCGAAGCTGATTTTTTCGTCGGAGGCGGGAAGGAATTGCGCGGCGGCCTGGGCCAAGCCGAGAGCCGGAGCAGGCAACTGGCGCGCGAAGCGGGCGAGGTTACTGGCGCGATGGGTGAGATAGCCGGCGAAGAGCTCGTCCGCGCCTTCGCCGCTAAAGGCGACGGTCGCGGTCTGTTTAGTCAGCTTCGAAAGAAACCAGACGGGGAGCGCGCCACCATCGGCATTGGGCTCGTCGAAGTAAGTGGAGAACTGCTCGATGGCGCCGGCGAGATCTTCATTGGGATTGAGATCGAATTGCTCGTGCTCGGTTCCGTACTGGGCGGCGACCTGGCGAATGTATTCGCTCTCATCGAAGCTGCGGCCGGCGAAAGAGATGGAGTAGGTGCGCAGCGGCTGGTCGGAAGCCTGCGAGGCGTAATGCAGGATGGTGGAGGAATCGAGGCCGCCGCTCAACCAGACGCCGAGCGGGACATCGGAAAGCAGATGTTCGCGCACGGATTGAGCGAGCAGATGGTCGAGCTCTTCTTTGGCGTCTTCAAAGGTGAGGATGCGAGGGGTGGTGACGGGCAGGCGCCAATACGCCTGGGAGCGCACTTTGCCGGCATGCCATTCGAGCCAGTGACCGGGCGAGAGCTTCTCGATACCTTCGACGAGCGACCAGGGCCCAGGAACGTAATTGAGCGTGAGGTAACAATCGAGCGCGGGCAGCGAAAGAGTGCGTTCGATTTCGGGATGGATGAAAAGGGTTTTGAGTTCGGAGCCGAAATAGATTTCGCCGGCGCGCTGAGCGACGTAGAGAGGCTTGATGCCGAGGCGATCACGCGCGAGGATGAGGCGGCGCGATGATTCGGTCCAAAGCGCGAGGGCGAACATGCCGCGCAGGCGCGAGAAGCATTCGGTATCCCATTCGAGAAAAGCGGCGAGAACGGTTTCGGTGTCGGTGGCGGAACGAAAGCGATGGCCGCGAGATTCGAGTTCGGCGCGCAATTCTCGGTGGTTGTAAATTTCGCCGTTGAAAGCGATGACGGTGTCGCCATCGGGAGAGACAATAGGCTGATCGCCGGCGGCAAGATCGATGATACGGAGGCGCGCGACGCCTAGCGAGATGGAGTCGGATTCGAAGACGCCTTGCTGATCGGGGCCGCGATGAACGATGGATTGGATGGCGGCGGCGATGCCGGCGGAGCGCGAGGATTTAGAGTGCGTGAAGCCGGCTATGCCGCACAAGAGGTGGAGCCTCCATGTGGGGCAACCGCTGGCTTACAGGCGCGGCTCTGTGAGGATGTGGCAGTTCTCGACAAGTAATCGGTTCACTTGCGATTGTAGCAATGGCTGGATGGTTGTTGAAAAACAGGTGACAGGCAATGTTTTCCACGCGCAACGCCGAGCACGTTGTCGATATGGGGTTTACGGCTGCTTGGGAAAACAAAGCCAGTCACCGTTATTCAAGCACCTGCTAGTAAGCTGGTCAGCGACAGCTACCAAGGAATTGAGAGTTTGCAACATGGCGGAGACGAGAAGACTTCATTTATGGACGTTAGCGGGAATTGGGATACTGCTTTGCTCGCCGCTGGAGGGCGCCAATTTTCCGCACGCCACGATCAGCAACGGGCTCGTTCAGGCGAACCTATACCTGCCGAATGCGGAGCACGGATATTATCGGGGCGGCCGATTTGACTGGTCGGGGGTGATTTCGCGTTTAGACTATGCGAAGCATAACTATTTCGGAGTGTGGTTTCCGAAGTACGAGCCCACGCTGCACGACGCAATCACTGGGCCGGTGGAGGAGTTTCGGTCGGAGGATGGCGGGCTGGGTTATGGGCAGGCGAAACCGGGCGACATGTTCGTCAAGATCGGCGTGGGAGTTTTGCAGAAGCCGGATGACAAGCCTTACGACTTTACGCGCAACTACAAGATTGTCAGCACGGGCGTATGGGTGGTTCGTCCGGAAAAAGACCGGGTCGAATTTATTCAGGAGTTGAAGGGCGTCGACGGTTATGCGTATGTGTACAGCAAGAAGGTGCGGCTGGCGAAAGATAAGCCGGAACTGATTCTGGAGCACACGTTGAAGAACACGGGCACAAGGACGATCGAGACGCAGGTTTACGATCATGACTTTTACGTGATCGACGGGCAGCCGACCGGGCCGGCGTTTTCTATTAAATTTCCGTTCAAACCGAAAGCGGCGAGCGATTTGAAGGGCGGCGCGGAGGTTCAGGGGAATAACATCGTTTATCTTCGCGAGCTGGCGGAGGGCAACAAGGATTCGGTCGCGAGCTACCTGGAGGGCTTCGGGAGCGATGTCGCGGACAACGATATTCGGGTGGAAAACAGCAACGTGAAGGCAGGCGTGCGCGAGACGGGCGATCATCCGATTGCGAAGTTATTTCTGTGGTCGGTGCGGACGACCGTTTGCCCGGAAGTTTATATTTCGTTGAAGATTCCGCCGAAGAAGAAGGCGACCTGGCGGATCAAGTACGATTTCTATACGCTTGACGGAACGAATAACGAAAGCAAGTAGACTGTCATGCCGGGGGAGCGCTGCTAAATCGAAACGTGAGCGAAATCCGGATCGGAACGTCGGGCTGGCATTACAAGCATTGGTTGGGGAACTTCTACCCGGCAGGGCTTCCCGCCTCCCACATGCTGGCCCACTACCTGCAGCACTTCGACACTGTCGAACTCAATAACTCTTTCTATAAACTTCCAGCTCAAACCAGCCTGTTGACCTGGCGCGACTCCACGCCGCCCCGCTTTCAGTTCGCGGTTAAAGGCAGCCGCTTTCTAACACACATGAAGAAGCTCAAGAATGCCCGGGACGGCTTGAACCGCTTCCTCGAGGCTGTCGATGTGCTTGCGCCCAAACTCGGCCCTATCCTCTTTCAATTACCGCCGAACTGGGCAGTGGATGTGGGTCGCCTGGCTGATTTCCTCGCGCTTCTTCCCCGGTATCGCCGCTACACGTTTGAGTTTCGGGATGCGACGTGGAATACGCCACAAACGTACGAGTTGCTCGCCCAACACAACGCGGCGTATTGCATATTCGATTTGGCCGGTTCTGTCTCGCCCGTCAAAGTTACAGCCGATTTTTGCTACATGCGTTTGCACGGACCGGGAGGTAAGTATCAGGGTAGCTACAGTGACGCATCGCTACAAGAATGGGCCTCGAAGATAAACGAGTGGAGTAAGAGACTGGCCGCTGTCTATGTTTATTTCGACAATGACGATTCGGGCTATGCGCCACGAGACGCGCTCCGGCTTAAGACTCTGGTTGGGGGAGCCACTTAGTGACATGGATGAGGTTCACGCAGGCCACAGAAAACGATGGCCTGCGCCACCGCAGCTGGATTTTGGAACGACATACTGGGTAGATTGTTAGACAAGATGAAAGACCATCGGATAACCGTATGGTTATCCGTCGAACTGCGGCGGTGGGTGAAAGAGGCTGCTCTTCGAAATGGCAGACAGGAGTCCGAAGTCGTTCGAAAAACAGTCGAGCAGCAGTTCGCGGCGCGTTATGCGGTGACTCTAGCGGGGGCGCCGACTGCCTCTCCGATGAGCTTCGGTGCGCCAACGCACATGGCAACCGGGCTTAGTGGTATGTTGCGTTTGTGCGTTTCGCATTCCTATTTGCCCTATTCGAAACCGCGTGCTTCTGTGCTGCACCCACGGGATGGAACTCCTGGAACAGTTTCGCCAACATAGTGAATTCCCGGATCATCCGAGAACAGGCGAAAGCACTGGCTTCGAACGGCATGAAAGAAGCCGGTTACGAGTATGTTGTCATCGACGAAGGTTGGTGGCTGGGAGAGCGCGATGCGGGAGGCAACATCGTGGTAAATCCTAAGCAGTGGCCTGCCCTTCAGTCTGGCCAGAAAGATGGCGACATGGCCAACATCGCCGGTTACATTCACAACTTGGGATTGAAGGCCGGGATCTACACCGACGCAGGCAGGGACGGCTGCAGCATGTACCCCGACTCCGGGCCGAAGTACATGCGTACCGGCAGCGAGGGGCATTACGAGCAAGATTTCCTTCAGTTCTCCAAGTGGGGCTTCGATTACGTGAAGGTGGATTGGTGCGGGGGCGCCAAGGAAAAGCTCTCCGGCGCGATCCAATACGCTCAGATTGCCCGCGCGATTCAACGCGCGGAAAAGACGACGGGGCGGCAATTGCACTTCTCGATTTGCGAGTGGGGCAGCCAGAATCCCTGGTTCTGGGCTCCTGGGGTGGGAGGCATCGAAAGCGCGATCTGGCGCACGGGGGGCGACATCATTCCACCCGTAGTAGAGAGCCTGCACGATGCGAAACACGACAAACGGGTCATCACTGTGAAGAACGTGCTCGACTCATTCGACAACGGAATGCACCCGGAGGCGCAACACAGCGGCTACTTCAACGACCTCGACATGATGGTGATGGGTATGCGCGGCATGACCGACGCGATGGATCGGATCCACATGGGGCTGTGGGTGATTTCGAGCGCTCCGCTGATGGTGGGCTCCGACCTGACGCGGCTTTCGACGACAACGTTGTCCCTGTTAAAGAACCGAGAGGCGCTGGCAATTCATAGCGATCCAGACGGTTTGCAACCCATCAAAATCGATGAACCGACTCCTGGCGTCCAGCTGTGGGTAAAGCCTATGGCGACTGCCGGAAAGCGCGCAATCGCAATACTGAACCGCTCGGGCAGCTCCGCCCAAGTGAAAGTCGATTGGAACAAGCTTGGTTTGGATGGTACTCCGAAATCAGTGCGCGACGTTTGGAGACAGCGGGATCTCGCCACGACCGATACGGAATTCTCCGTGCCCGCGGAGGATCTTGCCCTGGTAGTCGTCGATGGTCAAGACAAGGCGCCGGCTGAGTATCCGGCCAATGGATCACAAATCACCGGAATTCGATCCACGTGGGGTCCAACGTTTGCCCGACTGGAGTACGTAAACACTTCCCGTCAGGTTGTAGTAGTCGGAGTGAAGAGTACGTCGGGTCTTCACACCGCGCTGGCCCTGCTACCGACTGCCGGATCGAGCGTCGGCTCGATTGGGCTAATCTTGCCGCATGGAACCGCCGACCTATCGTTCGAAGGACAGCCCGCGGCTATTCGCAAGCTAACGGTTTACTCCTGGAGATCATTTCGCCCGGAATGACGATCCGGACAACTGATCTTTACCAACAACAGATTAAATGGTGTGCCGCAACGCCGGTCAGTCCGACAGGCTCTCCCGTGGCCGATCCAATATTTGGTTAGTATTCGCTCATGACACACTTCGGATACCGCTGTAGTGCTGACCTGATATCGCGCACCCCGCATGGTCAGAAATATGCATCACTCATTTTCATGATCCTAGGAGTGAGCATTTGCCTGCCCATGGTGGGTTACTGTCAGGCGAATCAGGCTGCGGGGGTCGGCCCAAAGGCGTTTATCGACTATTTTCGTCCGATCCCTTTGTCTGGCAAGCTTTCCAAAGAAGTCTGGGGTGCGGCGACGGTGGGGCCTCGCGATCCCAGCAATGGCCTCGAGGACACCACAATGAAGCATTGGGATTATTGGGATGGCAAGATCCTTCGGGGGCCGAACGGCAAATACCGGATGTTCGCCAGCCGCTGGGACCAAGCCGAGGGACATAACGGCTGGTTTGCTTCCAAGGCAGTGGAGGCGGTCAGCGAATCCGCGCTGGGGCCCTACCATGATCAGGGGCTGTGCTGGCCGGATAATCAAGCTGGCAAGGGCCACAATGTGACCGCCCTACAACTACCGAACGGCAGTTACGCCGTCGTGGTCAGTGAAACGCGCAACGGCGACATATTTACGTCGTCGTTGATCGACGGGCCGTGGACTTATCTCGGGGGTATCTCGGTCAATCAAGAAAAGTTTCACTCTCTACGCTCCCCGGGGGACACGCAGCCTCTCCAAGGCCCGAATCGGCGGCCGTGGCACGGCTCAAACGTTAGTCTCATCGTACGGCCCGACGGCCGGTTTGAGATTGTACAGCGGTCTGGCCAAATCCTGATCAGCAAGGACAACATACTCGGCCCTTACGACGTCCAGGGCGACAGCATCTACCGCGGCCTGCCCGGTTTGCCGCAGGACAATCTGGGGCGGCTGGAAGATCCGGTGATTTGGTTTAGCGGCGGTTGGTACCACATCCTGGTCAACAATTGGGGTGACCGGCGTGCATACCATCTCATCTCTCGCGACGGGATTATGCGCTGGAAATTTCAAGGGCTTGCCTATGAACCGGGTGCAAACTTCATCAGATACACCGACGGCACTGTGAACCATTGGAACAAACTCGAGCGCCCCGGTGTTCTGATCGAGAACGGCCACGTGGCAGCCGTCACACTGGCGGTGATCGACGTTCCCAAAGAGCAAGAAACAGGCAGCGACGGCCACGGTAGCAAGGTCATCGTGATCCCGTTTGACGGCGCGGCCCTGGATCGAGACCTCGCCACCGCTGACAGGGCGCATTGATAGGAATCAAATCGATCGAAAATTGCTTGTGAATGCCAAGAGCAATGGGCAGGGAACAACCCCTGCCCATTTTGCCGGCTACTCCTGCGGAAAGGTGAAGTCCGGGTTGTAGCCGCCGCCGGCGTCCTGGTACAGGTCCGGAGGAGCGAGCGGTGTTGAGCCGACCGCGACCTTGGGATTGCCTTGCTTGGAGTCGGCGAGTTGCCCTTTTATACGTCCAAGTGAACGTTTCAGAAAGGGTCCTTCATGCAACTTGCCTCACACCCGGTTTTCCCGTATTGGGAGTGCACTTCACGCCCGAGCAGGAAGCGCAGCTTGCGCAGATCGCCACTAAAACCGGGACTGAGCCCAAGCATTTGGTGAAGGATGCCGCCTTGCGCCTGCTTGGCGATGAAATTTACACGCGCAGGCCCGCGCCTGAATTGCCTGTCTGGCACCTTGGGGCCATAGGCTCATTGCACCGCCGCGACATCTACAACGATGTCGGTTGAGCCGGGAATTGTCGATGCGAATGTTGTCGTTGATGCCCTAGATGCAGATGCCCCACAGCATCTTGCCTCGCGCCAGTTGCTCGAGGAAGGGCGAATGGCCGCAACAACGCTTTACGTCACTTCGCAAATACTGTGCGAGTTCTATTCCATCGTCACCAAGCCCCGGCGCGTTGCGAAGCCACGCAAGGCCGCTGACGCTATCGCCGCGATTGGCGGCTTGCTCTCTTTTCTGCACGTGCTTCCCACCCCCGCCCGAGCCGTGGAAGGCTGGCTTGACTTGCTTCGCCGTCGTCCCGTGACTGTTGGTGACGTTTTCGATTTGCAACTTGCGGCAACGATGCTTGCAAATGGCGTGCAGCATCTATACGTTCAACACCACGGACTTTAAGACTTCATCGAATTGGTTCGATACCCTATAGCCACGTTGCACCAAAGGTGAGTTTTGCCCTGCTGCAATTATGGGTTGCCACGCGACACGTGGCGGGTTACGCTTTCGGATGATTGAGTCGATACGCCACAAGCAACTAAAGCGGCTCTTTGAGTAAGATGACCCGAGCGGCGTGAACCCGGAACATGCCGTCAAGCTGCGGGATATTCTGGCGACGCTTCACGCGGCGCTCACGGTCGCCCATATGGATTGCCAGGTTTCCGGCTGCTTTCGCTCAAGGGCCAAATGAAAGGCTTCTGGGCTGTTACGGTACGCGCCAACTGGCGGATGGTCTTCCGCTTTTCAGAAGGCCGCGCCGAGGATGTTGATTATGTCGATTATCACTAGACCGAGAGAACGACCCTTGACTATGAAAAACCCACCGCACCCCGGAGGGCTGGTTTTGCGCCAGTGCATCGAACCTTTCGCCTTAACCATTACGGACGCCGCCGAAGCTCTCGGCGTCACGCGCAACACGCTTTCGGAATTGGTCAACGGCAAGCGAGGCATATCCCCCGAAATGGCCGTGCGCCTTTCCAAAGTTTTCGGCGGAACAGAGGAAGGCTGGCTCGTCCAACAGGCACAGTATGATCTTGCGCAGGTCCGGCGGGACCGTATCAAACTGAAGCGGCTTGAATTCGTGTAGCAACTTTCTTCCCCTCAGCGTGGAACCGCCCTGGCCCTTTGCCGCTCGGCCCTCTTTCCCGTAGGCTGGAAACTATGGAATTGCTCACGCCTGATGAGATAGTTCGTGGCTCGCAAAGGTGGGTCACTTAGGCGTCTTTGATTTCGACCCGGTAAACGCGGGAGTAGCGGGCATCTGACTGCTTGGGCTATTCGGCTCGCTGATCTTGTGTTGAAGCTGCAACTTTTCTAGAGTTTGATTGTATTTGCTAATGCCCCCTAGACAAAGGAGAGTCAAGGCTAGAAAAAGAAAACTGTAAAGGACACCGGCCCTCGCCCAACCGACCATAATGTCTTCATCCAGAAACTCGTCATATGTCTTAAGCCGCGCGGCCAAATTCGAGTTTACGCTCTTGAGTTGCCTCAGCAAAGCGCTTAGGTACAGCACAAACAAAGACGAAAGAACGACTAGCGATGTGAGGACGAGAACCCACGAAGCAGACCGTAAAATGGCGTCCTCAATCTTATCGTTCACAGGAATCGCAAATTTGGCATTCCAGGCGACACCGACTAGGGCAACGACGCCTACTCCGACAACCCGGATATCCGTGTGAATTGCTGTTCTAATCCTTGCGCGTTCAGTCAGGAGATCTTGAATAAGTATTTTGTCTAATTCATTTACCGCAACCGGGGCAATCGCAGGAGACGTTACAGGAGCAGGGGGCAGTGCTTGTACCGGTATCGATGGTGACATCTCGCATATCCTGTCGCATGAATCCCCGCTAACTGAACACGGGACAAGTCACGTCAAACGTTCGAGCCACTTCCCAACGCGTCCGACTCCGAATTAGCCGCCTCGCTGGGCGGCGATCTGTGGAACAAGCGCCTCAAAACAAAGGGCAGGGAACAACCCCTGCCCGTTTTCCCGACTACTCTTGCGGAAAGGTGAAGTCCGGGTTGTAGCCGCCGCCGGCGTCCTGGTACAGGTCCGGAGGAGCGAGCGGGGTTGAGCCGACCGCGACCTTGGGATTGGCTTGCTTGGAGTCGGCGAGCTGCCGCTTCAGCAGGTCTTTGAGGAGGGGATCCGTGACGGAGGCCTCCTTTCGGTTTTGATGCTGTTTCATGCCGGGAAAGTAACATGGGCGCGAGCGGAACAGGGCGAGATGGCGCGGCAAGAAAGAATTTATAGGGTCAGTAAGTAACTGTTATTTAAGAAAATGCGCCTACCTGTGTCACAATCGGCTTTTTTATTGCGGAGTTGTGACTGAGGTGGAATGAAACGGAAAAGGCTGCATTTGGGGATAGCGGCGCTGCTGTTTTGGGCAGTGGTGGGGGCGGCGGAAACACCTTCGGCGATTGCCATCAAAGACGCCCGTGTGGTGACGGTCAGCGGGCAGGAGCTTGCCAAAGGCACCGTGCTGGTGCGCGACGGATTGATCGAGGGCGTGGGCGAAGGATTGGCGATTCCGGCGGATGCCTGGGTGATCGAAGGCGCTGGACTGACCGTCTATCCGGGCTTTATCGACGGGCTGAGCACGTGGGGAATTCCGGCCGCGCGCCCGGCAACGGCGGCGGGTAGAAACACCGCGCCAGCTCCGCCAATGACCCCGGCTCCGAGAGTGCGTGGCCCAGAAGATCGGCCGCAGAGTTACGCCTATGAACGAGCGGCCGACATGGTCAGTCCGACAGATAGCCGGCTGGCAGCGGCCAGGGCGGCGGGATTCGCGGCAGCGGCGACCTTTCCCAATCGCGGCATTCTAGAAGGCCTGGGAGCAGTGGTGAACCTGGCTGGCGAGCGCGGGCGCGACATGGTGGTAGCGCAGCCGATCGGGCAGCAGATTTTTTTTCGTGTCGGCGGCGGGGGGCTTGGCCGATCTTTTCCATCGTCACTGATGGGAAACATCGCTTACGTCAGACAGCTCTATCTCGACCTTGGCCAATACGAACAGGCGAAGCAAATTTACCACGCTCATCCGCAGGGCAACAAGCGGCCGGAATACGACCACACGCTGGAAGGGCTGGCCGAATCACCGCGCTTGCTTTTTCCGGCTGAGGAATCGCAGCAGATCGATCGCGTTTTGCGCTTCGGGAAAGAGTTGAAGCAGCCGTTCATCGTTTACGGGCTGCACGAAGGATATCGCTCGATCGACGAGATCAAGCAGGCCGATGTGCCGGTGCTGGTGAGTTTGAAGTGGCCGGAGAAGCCGAAGAATACGGACCCGGCGGAGCAGCCGGATTTGCGCGATTTGGAGATGCGCGATCAGGCTCCCTCGGTTCCCGGGATGCTGGCAAAGGCGGCCGTGCGATTCGGCTTTTATTCGGACGGAGTAGACAGCGCGCCGGATTTGAAGAAGGCGCTGAAGAAAGCGGTCGATGCCGGGCTGTCGCGCGAGGATGCAGTAAAGGCGCTGACGCTGAATGTGGCCGAGATGTATGGCGTGGCCGATCGAATGGGCAGCGTGGAAAAGGGGAAAATCGCCGATTTGGTGGTGATGAAGGGCGATGCATTCGATGACAAAACGACGGTCGAGTATGTGCTGGTGGATGGAACGTTATTCGAGCCGCCGAAGGATTTGCAGAAACCCGCGCCGAAGAGCGGCGTTGCGCCTCATGCGTTGGATGGAGGGCTGAACTGATGCGATGGTTTCTCATTTCGATGCTGGCGGGGCTGCCGGCCGTAGGGTTCAGCCAGACGGTGCTGATCCGGAATGCCACGGTGCTAACCGTGACCAAGGGAACGATCGAGAACGGCAGCGTGCTGGTGGAGAAAGGCAAGATTGCCGCCGTGGGCAAGAATCTGAGCGCCCCGACGAGTGGCGTTGTGATTGACGGGACCGGAAAATATCTGACGCCCGGTTTGATCGATTGTCACTCGCACACGGCGATTGAAGGCGGAATCAACGAAGGAACGCTATCCGATTCGTCGATGGTGAACGTGAAGGACATCATCAATCCGACCGACATCAATATCTACCGGGCGCTGGCGGGCGGGTTGACGGTTTCGAACGTGCTGCATGGAAGCGCGAACGCCATTGGCGGCCAGACTGTGGTGGTCAAGCTGCGGTGGGGCAAAAGCGCACAGGAGATGCTGTTTGCGGGCGCAACGCCTGGGATCAAATTTGCGCTGGGGGAGAATCCGAAGCGCCAGGGGTACCCGTCGCAGAACTTTTTCTCGCAAGGGCCCGTGGCGGAGCGGCGCTATCCGGGAACGCGCATGGGCGTGGAGGAAGTGATCCGCGAGAGTTTCGCGGAAGCCAAGAATTACCAGGCGACATGGAAGGAGTATGAGGCGCGGGCGGCGAAGGGCGAACATCCGATTCCGCCGCGCAAAGATTTGCGGTTGGAGCCGTTGGTGGAAGTGCTCGAAGGGAAGCGCTACGTACACGCGCATTGTTACCGCTCGGACGAAATCCTGATGCTGCTGCGGGTGGCGGACGAGATGGGATTCAAGATTAGGACGCTGCAACATGTCCTTGAAGGCTACAAAGTAGCGGACGAGATACGGGCGCACGGCGCGGGCGCTTCGACGTTCAGCGATTGGTGGTCCTACAAGATCGAGGCGTACGACGCCACGCCTTACAACGCGGCGATCATGACGCGCAAAGGCGTGGTGGTTTCGGTGAACTCGGATTCCGACGAGTTGCAGCGGCATTTGAATCTGGAAGCGGCGAAATCGATGCGCTACGGCGGCCTGAGCCGGACGCAGGCTCTGGCATTGGTGACGATCAATCCGGCGAAGCAGCTTGGCATAGACAAACAGGTGGGGTCGATCGAGATGGGCAAATCGGGCGATCTGGTGCTGTTCGACAAAGATCCGTTGGATAACTATTCGAAGGTGTTGAAGGTTTGGATCGACGGTCACGAATATTTCGATAGAGATAAAGATTTGGCGATGCGCGAGGTGCTGGCGAAAAAGAAGAAGGACCTGGAACAGAAAGAAAACGCGGCGGCGAAAGCGGCGGGGAAGAGCGCTCCCGAGACGGCTATGGAGGCAGCGCAATGAGAGCGGCGGCTGTTGGGTTGATATTTTGCTCGGTGCTGTTGTCGGCTGCCGATAACGGCTCGGTGGTGATCCGCAACGTGACGGTGCACCCGGTGACGGCGGCTGTGATCGAGCACGGCGCGGTGCTGGTGGTGGATGGAAAAATCGCCGAGGTCGGAACGAGCGTGCATGTGCCTAGTGGAACGCGCGTGGTGGATGGGCACGGGCTGCAATTGTATCCGGGGATGATCAATGCGGCGACGAACGTGGGTTTATCGGAGATTTCGTCTTTACGCGACACGGTGGATCTGGATGAAATCGGGACGTTCAATCCGGAACTGCGGGCGGAGATCGCGTTTAATCCGTCAAGCGAGCACATCGATGTGACGCGCGCGTCCGGAATCACCACGGTGATCAGCTTGCCGGGTAGCGGCGGGGGCGGATTCGGGCGAAGTGCTTCGGCGAGCGTGATTACAGGACAAGGCGCGTTGATGCACCTGGAGGGATGGACCTGGGAAGAGATGGCGGTGAAGCCGAGCGCGGTGATGGATATGGATTTCCCGCAGATTCGAATGGTGCCGGCGCAATATGCGGCGTTCGTGCCGGGCGGCGCTCGTACCTATCAGCAGGTGGAGAAAGACTACCAGGAGCGGTTGAAGGAAGTCGGCCAGTTTTTCGAAGATGCGCGGAGATATGAGAAGGCGAAGGCGGCGGGCGGTCCGGATTTCCGGCGCGACATCAAACTCGAAGCCATGCTGCCGGTGATCGATGGCAAGCAGCCGCTTTTCATTCATGCCGAGAAGGAAAAAGCGATTAAGGACGCGGTGGCGTTTGCCGACAAAGAGAAGGTGAAGATCATCATTGCCGATCCGCTCGAGATCGGGGATACCGGCGCGCTGCTCAAAGCGCACGATATACCGGTGGTGTTGGGAAAAACCTTCGAACTGCCGCAGCATGACGACGATCCATACGATGCGCCTTACACGCTGCCGAATGATTTCTACAAAGCGGGTGTAAAGATTTGTTTTGGGACGTTCGATGTCGAGTTTGCGCGCAACGTGCCATTCGAAGCGGCGCAGGCGGTGGCGTTCGGCTTGCCGCCGGAAGAGGCGCTGAAGGCGTTGACGATCAATAGTGCCGAGATTTTGGGAGTAGGCGACCGGCTGGGCTCGATCGACAAAGGCAAAGTGGCGGACTTGATTCTGACCGATGGCGATCCGCTTCAGGCCAAGACAAACATCAAGCAGATGTTTATCGCGGGCAGGGAAGTGAGCCTGGAATCGAGGCACACGCGTGAGTACGAGAAGTGGTTGAAGCGGCCTTGAATGCGCGGTTCTAGCCAAACAGTCCGCTTGCTGACACGCGCGCGGTTCTGTAATTTTCTGAAGCGCCCCCGTGAGTGAGGGATTATGAAAAATTCGGGGACACGCCTGCTTTTGTGGAAAGTAACGAGTGTCAACGGACGCTAGCCCGGAGTGTCCCCAATGTTTTCACAATCCCTGACGCGCGCGGTTCTGTAACTTTTTTCTGAACCGCGCGCGTAAGAAGCCGTGAAAAAATCAGACCAAAAAAACATTGTACTTCCCAAATGTTTTGAGTCGATAATGGAGGCATGAAGTGCGAGCGACAGCCGGCGCTGCTGGAGATTCCCGAGCAGCCGGTACAGGGAAAAGCGCCGCCCGAGTCGACCTTTCCCAAGCTGAAGCCGATTGATCGCAGTCAGGGTCTTTTGCGGACCGTGATTGTGGAGGAACTAGTCGGGCCGGATCACAAAGCGAGAGCCATTTGGGACCTGAGCGGAGCACTGGACCTGAAGTGCTTCGAGGCGGGGATCGGGAGCCGGGAAGGGGCAGTGGGGCGGCCTGCTTGGAGCCCGCGCTTGCTGCTGAGCGTGTGGCTGTACTGCTATAGCGAACAGGTGACCTCGGCGCGGGAGATCGAGCGGTTGATGGAATATGAGCCGGGCCTGATGTGGCTGTCGGGCTTGGGGGAGGTCAACCATCACACGCTGTCGGACTTTCGGGCGGAGCACCAGCAAGAGTTGAAGAAACTGCTGGCGGAACTGTTGGCGGTGCTGTCGCAGGAAGGCTTCGTGAAGCTGGAGTGCGTGGCGCACGACGGCACCAAGGTGCGGGCGCAGGCCGGGAGCGATAGTTTCCGGCGGGAAGCGACGTTAGCCAAAGAGATCGTCCAGGCGCGGCAGATGGTGGAGGAGTTGGACCGGGAAGCCGCGCAGGAACCGATCGGGGAAGGGCGGCGGGCAGCCGCGCGGCGGCGTGTGGCGCAGGCACGCAACGAACGCATGCAGCAGGCTGCCGAGCAGTTGCAACAGATCCGTGCCGGCAAGGATAGCGAGCCGGAGCGCCAGCAAGCGCGCGTGAGTTTGAGCGAGCCGGAGGCACGGCTGATGAAGCACGGCGACAACGCCATCGCGCCCAGCTATAACGTGCAGATCAGCACCGATGCCGAACACAAGATCGTGGTCGGCTTGCATGTGACGCAGTGCAGCAGCGACAGTGGCTCGCTGCCGCCGGCCAGGGAGCAGGTGCGGGCAACCGTAGGCAGCTATCCGCAGCAGGTGTTGGCGGACGGGGGCTTCACCAATCGCGCTTCGATCGAAACGATGCACTACAACGGGATCGATTTTTATGGGTCGCTGCCCACCCTGGAAGTAAAGCAAGCGGCCTCGATAAAGGCGGCCGGCATCGACTCGGCTTTTGGGCCGTCTGGCTTTCAAATCCAAGCCGAAAACAAAACGCTGCAGTGTCCGGCGGGCAAGACGCTCAGCTATGTGCGGCAGTGTCAGAAGTGCCAGGAAACCTATCATCAGTATCGAGCGCAGGCCAGTGACTGCGGCAGTTGCGAGTTTCAGAAACGCTGTTGTCCTCAGCATCCCGAGAAAGGCCGAATGGTATCGATTCGCATCACTGAAAATGCGACAGTGGCCACCTTCCGGGAAAAGATGAAAACCGAGCAGGCCCAGACAATCTACAGGAAGCGCGGCGCGGTGGCGGAGTTTCCCAACAGTTGGATCAAGGAGAAACTGGGCATCCGGAAATTTCGGTTGCGGGGATTGGCGAAAGCCACGACGGAAGCTCTGTGGGGCGTGTTGACTTACAACGTCATGCAATGGCTGCGACTGAGTTGGCGGCCGAAGCTGGCCGCTGCTCCGCTAGCCGGTTAAGGGAAGCGAAAAGGGCTCCACTCGCCTGCCAGAAATGGGCTTGGCGCGCGACATAGGCGCTCATGGCGCTTGCTCCAGCGGTAGAAAGCCCGCAACGACAGATCTTCCCTTTACCAAGTACTTTCCATAAAAAAGCGCCCGTTACACGCTTTGTGTTCGCCACCAGCGTTCGTTTCCGTAATCTTTCACGGCTTCTAAGGGAGCGTTTCTGAGGAATTTCGGCTAAATGTTGCTCTTGCGGAGTTCGTCTTTGAGGTAATCGCAGGAACGGACCGTGAGGGCCATGATGGTGAGGGTGGGGTTCTGGCAGCCTGGTGAGTTGAAACAGGAGCCATCCATGACGAAGAGATTCTTGACGTCGTGGGTTTGCTGGAACTGATTGAGCGCCGAGGTTTTGGGGTCGCTGCCCATGCGCGCCGTGCCGACATCGTGATTGGCGTCGCCAGGCGGGTGAACTTCGGAGTGAACCTTGATGTTTTTGACGCCGGCGGCTGCCAGCATTTCGGCCGCCTGGTTGCCGGCGTCTTTGACCAGATTGCGCTCGTTATCGCCCCAGCGTACATTCATGCGGAGCACGGGGATGCCGAAAGTGTCGACCACTTTCGGGTCGAGCTCGACGTAGTTTTCAAAGCGCGGCAGAGCTTCGCCGTAAGCGAGGAACGTGAAATCTTCAACAGGTTCCTTGGCGGCCTTTTTGTAAGCTTCGCCGAACCCGGGCGCATTCGCTTCAAAGCCGGTTCCGGTGCCGCCCTGGAAGCCGTAGCCGCGCAGAAAGCCTGGCGTGGGTTTAACGCCCGGGATGTTGCGGAAGCGCACGACGTAAATGCCGTTAGGCCGTTTGGGTCCGAAGAGAGCGGGCGGATTTTTCGGATCGGCCACCGTGCCGCTTGCGCCGCCGCCTTTCAGGCTATCGGTGTAGTAGTGGCCAACCGCGCCGCTCGAATTGGCTAGACCGTTCGAGTGTTCGCGAGTCGCCGAATTGAGCAGCAAGCGCGCCGACTCAAGCGCTGAGGCGGAGAGGATGACGACGCGCGCGCGAATTTCTTTATGCTGGCGGGTGACGGTATCGATGTACTGGATGCCGGTGGCGCGATTCTCGCCGTTCACTAGAACCTTGTAGGCGCGCGCGTTCGGAATGAGATCGCACTTACCGGTGGCGAGCGCATCTTTCAGTGTTGTGAAGTTGGAGTTGAAGTAAGCGTGGACGATGCAGCCGCGCTCGCTCGGTCCGCAGTAGTGGCAGGCGGCGCGGCCGTTGAGCGGCTTGGTGAGATTGGCCGAGCGCCCCAAAGTTAAGGTGCGGCCGAACTTGCGTTTGGCCAGATCGCGCATATTCCATTCGGCGCAGGTCATGGCCATGGGCGGCAGATATTGACCGTCGGGTAAGATATCGTTGCCCTCGGTCATGCCGGTTATTCCGACGTACCGCTCGACAATGTCGTAATAAGGCGCGACGTCTTTATAGCTGACCGGCCAATCCTGACCGAAGCCATCGTGCGAAGCGGCTTTGAAATCGAGATCGCTCAGCCGGTAACACTGACGGCCCCACACGTTGGTACGTCCGCCGGTAACACGCAGCCGGCCAAAGTAGTTGTAATCTACGCCTTCGGCTTTGGTGTAGGGCTCTTCATGATCGTTGGCGAACCACTGGTAATTGTATTCAGTGCAGGCGTAGCACTGGCCCTGAATAGGTCGCGTCTGGCGAATGATGGCGGAGACGGGCTCGTGAAATTTGATGTTCCGGTATTTCAGATCGAAGACCGGCTCGTGTTCGTTGAAATTCGAGTCTTTTTGCGGACGTCCGCAATCGAGAACGGCGACGCGCAAGCCGCTTTCGGAAAGAACTTTCGCTGCCCAGCCGCCGGATGCGCCCGAGCCCACCACAAGAACGTCGTAGTTTGTTGCGGCCACTGCTCTTACGGTAACTCGCCCGATATGATGGTTGCAGATTGTGCCGCGAATGTTACCTGAACGCGAGAGCTTAAGCCGCCGGGACTGGATGGCGCGCATCGTCGAGACGATCGGCGTCGCCGCCTTGGCGCCACCGCTCTGGTCCGCGAACAATGCGAGCGAGCCAGTCTGGCAGCCTGCTTTTCTGACGAGTGAGCAGAACGAAGCGCTGGTTAGCTTAGGTGAATGCATTGTGCCGGGAAGCGCGGCCGCTTTTTGCAATCGCCTGATCGACCTGGTTCTATCGATCGAATCGAAAAAGACAAAGCAGCAGATGACGGATGCGCTCGCCCAATTCGACCGCGAGGCGCGCGCGCATCACGGAAACAACTTTCGGAATCTCAAGCCCGAGCAGCAGGCTGAAATCCTGACCGCGGCAGCGCGCGGCGATGGAGCGCTGCACGGCGAATTCGAAGCTGTCAAGGAATGGATGGCGGACGCCTACTGGTCTTCAGAGCAGGGGATGCGCGAACTCGGATGGAAGGGCCGGGTAGCCTGGGCAAGCTTCGACGGCTGCCCGCACGCCGCTAAGCATAGCGCTGGACAGGGTTGATCCTGCTGCCATGCCCGAGGGAAATGAGTTACATCGGTATGCCGAGCGCCACAGCGAGCTATTTGCGGACCGGACGTTAACAGTGGCCGCTCCGAACGGCCGATTCGCCAACGGAGCACGGCAGTTGAACAGGCGCAAGCTGCGTCATGTAGATGCATATGGGAAGCATCTCTTCTACGATTTCGGGCGCAACCGGCAGCTTCACATCCACCTCGGTTTGTATGGGAAATTCCGCGAGGGCGAGATGCCCTTTCCAGAGCCGAAAGGCGCCCTACGCATACGGATTTCGACGGCGAAATACTGGCTGGAGCTCAGAGGGCCGACGGCGTGCGATGTGCTCGATCAGAAAGAGCGGGCGAAGTTGGTGGAGCGCATTGGGCCCGATCCGCTGCGCGCGGACGCGGATGCCGGAGTCGCGATTCAGCGGATTCGCAAGAGCCGCGCGCCGATCGGAGCGCTCCTAATGGATCAGTCGGTGATCGCGGGGATTGGCAATATCTATCGGGCCGAGTTGCTGTATCGCGCTCGCTTGCATCCGTTTCACGCCGGGAGCACCGTATCCGAAGAACGGCTGGCCGGCCTATGGCGGGATGCGGAAGCGCTCATGCGCGCGGGCATGGTGGACAGGCGCATTGTAACCACGCGAGCGAACGACCGGCCGCACAAAAGAGGAAAAGCGCATCGCGGTGAAACGCATTACGTGTACCGCCGCCGCGGCCTGCCTTGTTTCGTGTGCGGCAGCGAGATCGAGATGAAAGAGTTTGTCGGACGGAAGCTCTACTGGTGCCCGGTCTGCCAGCCGGCCACATAATCAGTCTCCATACACTTCCGACACAAGCGTTCGGATGAACTTGAGATTCCTTCGCAGCCCGGCATCCAGATTGGCTTTCGGCACATCGGTTTCGAGGTTCGCATAACCAGGGAAACCGATGTCATGGATCGCTTCGATGACCGCCTTAAAGTCGATCTTGCCTTCGCCTAAAAAGTGAGGATTGTCCTTCAGGTGGATCTGGCAAATGCGATCTTTGCCCAGCCAGCGAATCTCCTTGACGACATCGAAACCGTTCTGGGTGGAGTTACCCACATCGTAATAGACCTTCACATTGTTCGAGCGAGACCGATCCATGATGCGGACGTTGTCTTCGGCCGAAATAGTGTCTTCGATACCAAGAATGACCTGGGCGCGTTCAGCCTCGGGAGCAAGTTCGCGCAGGGCGTCGCCGACTCGATCTAACTCGCCGCGGTTATCGATGGCGCGCGGTCCGAAGAACGGCAGCAACAGCACCTGGACGCCGAGTTTGTTTGTGAGCCGGATGGAATCCCTGACCCATTGAAAGGCCAGCGGATCATTTTTCAAGCCGTTGTCGTGCAGGCGGTCGACGCACGTGCCGTCGATGGGCAGCTTCCATTTCCTCGATGCCGCGAGATAGTTTTCGATGGTCTCCGGATTGTCGGCGGGCATCTTCTGGTTGACCAGGTGACGTCCAAAAGAGATCTGCACAGCGTCGAAGCCGAGTTGGCTGGCAAGCGCAACGGCCTGCGGATTCGCGCCGAGATAGAGGTTCCAGTCGGTGACTCCGATGCGGAGCGGACGATCTTTCGCGCGGATAGTTTGGGAGAGCCCGAGAGCAAGACTGGAAAATACAAGGGAGCGACGAGAAACGGGAGGCATATTGTCGATTTTTTTCTTGGGTTGAGATATCCTCTACGGGGCCGCCCAATAACTTAACTACTTTCCGTTGTTGTCCTGACGCCGGATCCATTCGCCGATGGCGGAAACAAGCCTTTCGATGCGGATGTCCAGGTCTTTCATGCGGCTGTCGTGGTCGCGTAGGCTTTCCTCGTGGCTGGCGAGATAGGCAGCGTGTTCCTTCGTCCGCTCCACTTGCGCTTTCTCCAGATGGGCCATAACGATCATGGCGTCTTCGAGTTCCTTGCGGGCATGCTCCAGGGCGGTGATCCGGGATTCGTGATCGCTCATCGTTTTTGCTCCTTTCAGCGTAGCGCTAGACATATACATTTTGTTGAGGGCGGGGGTCGGGCAGGATACAGAAGACGATGGTTTTGCGCTAAAGCGTCCGCCCCACCTTCGGCCAGGCGACATGGTTTTGCGCGTGCCCTTGAAAGACTATCAGGCGATGCGCCACGACCGGCCTGCACCGTTTACAAATCCCAGCCATAATGAAACTGGAGCACCGATGACAACCGCGGCCCTGGTTTCGGTAAGTGAATATTTAAAGACCAGCTACCGTCCCGATCAGGAGATGCTCGAAGGGCGACTCGTCGAAAGGAACGTGGGTGAATACGATCACAGCAATTTGCGAGGCGCGCTCATAGCCTGGATGCGCCGCCGCCAACGCGAATGGAACATCCGTGTCCTCCCCGAGCAGCGCATCCAGGTTTCCGCCACCCGCTTCCGTGTTCCGGATGTGTGTGTAATATCGCGAGAGCAAGAGATCGAGGCCGTCTTTACTCGCCCCCCCCTACTCTGCATCGAAGTGCTTTCCAAGGACGACACGCTGCGCAGCATGCAGGATCGCGTGGACGACTATCGGGCATTTGGCGTTCCCAATATTTGGGTTCTGGATCCAGTGAAACGTCGAGCCTACGTTTGCACGGCCGGCGATTTTCGCGAACCGGAAGGCGAAATCCTGGAAATTGCGCGTTCTCCGATCCGCATTGCTTTACCAGATCTCTTCTCTGACTTAGATTGACGTGCTTTCAAAACATTATCAGGGAATGCGCGGCGCATGACCCGGCGTGAGATTCTACTGGCGAGCGCCGGTTCGCTGCTCTTTGCTGACGGCGTCGATGCGGCCGACAACGTCCAGCACTCCCGTTTGGGAGTGGAAGCGTATATCTTCCAGCAGTACGCGCAGCGAGAGCATAAGAAGCTGGGCGACGTTTTGCCGGAGGTCATTCCGACGGCCAGCGCGGCCGGCTTCCACAACATCGAATTGAACGCCGAGTTTCTGACGCCGGAGCTGAAGGAGACGACGCTCGGCCTGATCCGTTCGAACGAATTGCGCATGCCGTCGGTTTACAGCGGGGGCGCGCTGCACGAAGCTTCTTTGGCCGAGCAGACAATTGAGACGGCGCTGCGCATCGGGAAAGAGTGCCAGCCTTTTGGCTGCCAGGCGGTGGTCTTCAACGCCAACCCGAAAGGCGAAGGCGTGGAGAAGACCGACGCGGAGTTGGCGTTTCAGTCGAAATCGCTCGACCGGCTAGGCCGTACTCTCTTAGACAACGGATTGCAATTGCGGGTACACAACCATACGCCCGAGATGTTGAGCCACGCCCGCGAATGGCGCTACACGCTCCAGCATACTGACTCGAAACTGGTGTCGCTCTGTTTGGATCTCGATTGGGTGCATCAAGGCGGCGAAGACCCGTTAAGCCTGCTGCGCGAAGCGGGCAGCAGGGTGCGTGAAATTCACGCGCGTAGTGCACAGAACAAGCTTTGGCTGGAAGCGTTTCAACCGGGTGACATCGATTACCGCGAAATCGCCGCGTATCTGAAAGCCAGGAGCGCCAAGCCTTTCATCGTGGTCGAACTGGCTTACCGGGAGAACACGCGCGTGACCCGTTCCCTGCCCGAGGATCTGCGCGTGAGCCGGATGTATGCCGAAAAAGTCTTCGGCGTGAGAGCCTAGGACCTGCAAACTTTACTCTCTGGAAGAATTTCGGGTAAGCTTGTTAGTCGAACGAAGAGAACGTACCCCGGGGCGGAGAACTGACGGTTCCATGGTCAAGAAGTATTCTCCTGTTTATTGCAGGGTTGTGAATTTATGAAGGTCGGCTTTCGGCTGCTCCCGGCCTTGCTATTCACGCCTCTTTTGGCCTTCAGCGCCGTGCCGCTACAGCCGAAGCTTGAGATCAGGTTGCAGGACTACTTAACCAGTTACAAGTCGCGGGCGGGAACCCCTTTCCGGTGCGTGGTGATTCGTGGATTGGAGATCGACCGGCGCATCGAAATTCCGGAAGGCAGCACGATCTACGGGAGCGTACATAAGGCAACCAAGGTTGGCCTGGGCATAGTTCACGAGCGTGCCGGGCTCGATCTAAGCTTCGACGAGTATGAAACTCCGAGCGGGCGGCGGTTTCCGCTCACGGCGCAATTATTCTCCATCGATAATTCTCGCGAACGAGTTAGTAAAAAGGGACATATCAAAGGTGTCCTGGCGGCGAACAATCCCGGAAATCTGCTGAATGGTTTCTGGTTCAAGCCATCCACCAATATCGTGTTCAGATCGATGATCGGGTTGACTGGCGCGGCGAATCAAGTTTGGGAAAAGTATTCGATGGGGCCGATCGGCGCGGCCGGCCTGTTTGCGGTCCGCTGCTTCATTGTGGCGTTTCCGGAACCGGAGATTTACCTGCCGCCGGGCACCGACATGAAGTTAACCGTGCGAATGCCGCCGGCATCCGCGCCCGAGACGGAGGTGAGCCCGGCCCCCGATGAAAATTCCGCTCAGGCAGTGGAGGAATTGTCGGGATGGGTGAAGGAGAGACTGGGTCCTATTTCCTTTGGAGACGGGCGACCCGCTCCGGATCTTTTCAACGTTATTGTTTTCGGGTCGCGTCAGGAGATCGTTTCCGCGTTCACGGTGTCGGGGTGGCAGATCGCGGATCACCGGTCGCTGCTGAACTCTTCGCACATGTATGAAGCGTTCAGTTCGATGCGGGGCTACGATGCCGCGCCTGTTTCGAAGCTTCTCTATAAGGGGATGGAGCCGGACCTGGTTTTTGAAAAATCGCTCGATACAATTACTCAGCGCCACCACGTTCGTTTTTGGAAGCTGGGGATTTTCGATGGCCAGGAAGTGTGGCTCGGGGCGGCCACGCACGATACGGGCGTCAAATTCAAGTTGCGCTCCATGTCGTTTACGCATAAGATCGATACCGACATCGATCCGGAGCGAGACAAAGTTTCGACGGACCTGAGCTTCGCGGGCTGTTCCGATACGCCGATTTTCCTGGATGGAACGGCGGAGTCACCAGCGTATAAGAGCGGAAAAGCGGCTACGGATGGGAGAATCGCGGTTCTGGTGGCTCGGCCATGCGTAGCTCCGGCTAGCGTCGACGACGCGCCGGGTGCGCCTGGCAACAAGTTCAGCCGACTTACGCGGCGGGTCATCTTGGAAACGCGCAATTACCTGCTGCGTGACAACGTATATTATTGGGGCTATCAGATGATCCGCAGCAGAACCGCCTCCAGGCACGCGGCCGAGTAAGAACTGGGCGCGCCCGGCTACTGTTTCTCTGGTAAACTGAATTCGTCTTTGCAGTCATCTACCTCCATAGCCTTCCTGCTTCAACAGCCTTTGGTTCCTAGAGCAACCGTACAAAGACAAATTCACTGCATACAGGAAAGACATGACTAATATCTTTGTTGGGAATCTCAGTTTCAAGACAACCCAGGAAGACCTAATGGCCGCATTTTCGCAATACGGCAACGTGGAGAGAGTCAATATCGTCACCGATCGCGACAGCGGTCAGCCGCGGGGTTTCGCATTCGTTGAAATGACGGAGCGCCGCGACGCGGAAACTGCGATTTCGCAGCTGAACGGCGCGGATCTGAATGGCCGCACGATGAATGTGAATGAAGCGCGGCCGAAACCGCAGGGTGGTTCGTCCGGAGGCTTTGGAAACCGCGGTGGACGGGGAGGAAATGGCGGCGGAAGCGGTGGCCGAGGCAACAGCTCGCGCGGCCGCGGCGGTTCCCGCTGGTAGTTTTCCACGCCCGACCGTGGGAAGCTCTCGCCGGCTGACAGCTGCCGGTTCCGCTTCTTAGCCGAGCGCGATCCATGGCGACCGCGCTCACGAATCTAAGCGACCATTGGGCGGCTATTAAGATGATTTCGTTTTCATCGCCTGGAATGCAATCACCTGAGACGGAAAAGACCCGCCGCGTTGACGGCTCTATCTTCAAGCGCCTCCGAAGCGAGACCAGGACCGAGCACGAGCGGCTGGAAGCGGACCTCAACCTGATTCGCGACGACCTGAGCAGATTGCAATACCGTCGTTTGCTGGCGCGCTTTTATGGGTTCTTCCAACCCTGGGAGAGTAAGATCGCGGGGCAGATCGAGCGAGGTCTTCCGGAATTCGGCGCGGTACGCCTTAAAACACCGCTGCTCGAAGCAGACCTTCGTTTCCTCGACGTCGAGACGCAACGCGTGGAGCTTTGCACCGACTTGCCTTCCTGCCGCGCGCTTCCGGAACTTCTCGGCAGCTTGTATGTCACCGAAGGATCCACTCTAGGCGGCCAGCTTATCGCCCGCCACGTGGAAAAGCAGCTCGGATTTTCTGACGGACAGGGGTACGCTTTCTTTGGCAGTTACAAAAGCGATGTGGGCCGTATGTGGCAAGCGTTTCAAGGCATACTGATTGCACATTTGCCCGAGGCAACGGAAGACGCGGCGGTTGCCTCCGCGCGCGCGACCTTCCGGTTAATGCATGCCTGGTTGTGTTCCAGATAGTTGTGTTCCAGATAGTTGTGTTTCAAAGACCCGCATGGCAACCGCGCTTGATTTAACTGAACAGAATCTGGATCTGACCGCGTGCGATCGCGAGCCCATCCACATTCCCGGCAGCATTCAGCCGCACGGCGTCCTGTTCGTTCTCGAGGAGCCGCGGTTCAGTGTCTTCGAAACCAGCGTGAATACCGAGGAACTGCTGGGGATCGTCCCGGAGCGCGTGCTGGGGTCTACCTTAACGGAGCTTTTTGGGCTGGAGTCTGGGCACAACATCGAGGTTGCCTTGCGCCGATCGAACCTCACTTCGAACACCAACGCGGGCCAGGTTTGGGGACCGCTGTACCTGCTGACTGTGTCTGCTCCTTCTAAAAGAAGGTTTTTCCATGTGGTGGCCCATCGCTTCGAAGGTGAATTAATTCTCGAACTGGAATCGAGCGACTCTCCCGGGGCGGCGTCATTCCAACATCTCTATCCCATCGTCAGCACGCTCGTGGGTCGTTTGAAGACCGCATCGGGCGTGGAAGCGATTGCCCGGTTTGCGGCTCAGGAAGTTCGTCGCCTGACCGCGTTCGATCGGGTGCTCGTTTACCGGTTTGACGATGCCTGGAATGGCCAGGTCATCGGCGAGGCTCGTGACGAAAGCTATGCGTCCTACTTTCACCTCTGGTTTCCTGCCTCCGACATCCCGCAGCAGGCGCGCAAGCTCTATGAACTGAACAGGCTGCGACTGATTTCCGATGTTCGCTACCGGCCGGTAGGGTTGATGGGCAGATCTCCGCGTGAACGGCCGCTGAATTTGAGTTTTGTCAGTCTGCGGAGTGTCTCCCCCGTCCATATCGAATACCTGAAGAACATGGGCGTGGGGAGCTCGATGTCCATGTCCCTCTTAACAGACGACGGCCGTCTTTGGGGCTTGATTGCTTGTCATCATCGAAAGCCAAAGTTTCTTTCGCTCGAAATCAAGACCGCTTGCGATCTGCTCGCGCAGACCGTTTCGACGCAACTCGAGGTAGCTGAGCAGCGCCAGAAATACGAGCGACGCTTTCGCCTGACTTCCGTGACTACGCGCTTACTTGGATTCATGGCGCAGGAGGACGAATTCCTCGATGGCTTGATAAACCATCCGGACGAGATATTAGGTTTCGGAGAAGCCGAAGGCGTTGCCATTGTGCATTCGGGAGATTGCATTCGTCTGGGCGCGTGTCCCGAAGAATCAGAGATTCTAAAGATTACGGATTGGCTGCTCGCGCAAGGGCGGCAAGATGTTTTCTGCACCGATCGGCTGCCTGCTTTGATACCTGGAGGCGATTCGCTGCGGGATGTAGCGAGCGGCTTCCTGGCCATCTCCATTTCGAAGCTTTATCGAAGCTACATTCTATGGTTCCGACCGGAAGTGGTGCGAACGGTGGATTGGAGTGGCGACCCGCGCAAGCCTGTCCAGGAATTAGACGGCGTGCCCGAGCGCCTGCATCCTCGAAAGTCTTTCGAAATCTGGAAAGAGACGGTCCGGGGGCGATCGTTGCCGTGGCATCTGGAGCAGATTGAAGTTGCCGGCGAGCTGCGTAATGCCATTCTGGGCATCGTGCTGAAAAGGGCGGAGGAACTGGCCGAGGTGAGCGCGGAGTTGCAGCGCTCGAACAAAGAGCTGGAAGCTTTCAGCTATTCGGTGTCGCACGATTTGCGCGCCCCTTTCCGTCATATTCTTGGCTATTCGGAGCTGCTGAAGTCGTCTACTACGGCCAAGCTCGATGCCAACGACACCCGCTATATAGATGTCATCATAGAGGCGGCAGGCTTTGCCGGAACACTGGTGGAGAATCTGTTGAACTTCTCTCGCCTGGGCCGCGCGAAGCTCACGATAAGAAATCTGGACATGAACGCGCTTGTCTCCGAGGCACGGCACGATCTGAGCGCCGAACAAGAAGGAAGAAAGATTACCTGGCAGGTGGGCGCGCTGCCGGACGCGCAGGCTGACGGTATCCTGTTGCGGCTTGTTTGGCAAAACCTCCTGCAGAATGCCTTGAAGTACAGCAACAAACGGGACCGGGCAATCATCGAGATCGGCGCGCGCGAAGAGGACGCGGAAAAAGTTTTCTGGGTGAAAGACAATGGCGTCGGCTTTGAGCAAGCGTATGCGGATAAGCTCTTCGGAGTGTTCCAACGCCTGCATCGAGCGGAGGATTTCGCCGGAACGGGCATCGGCCTGGCGAACGTCAAGCGCATCATCTCGCGCCATGGCGGCCGCGTGTGGGCTCAGGGTGAGTTAGACAGAGGCGCAACTTTCTTCTTTTCGCTGCCCAAGGCCGGTTCGGAGCCGGCAAACAGTTAAACTAATTACTTATGTAGAGGTGGCAATATGCCATCCATTTCTATGGAGAAAACCGTCCGCATCCTGATGTTGGAAGACAGTGCTTTGGATGCTGAGTTAGCAGAAGCCGAACTGACGGCCGCTGGCGTCGCCCATTCAGCCGAAAGAGTGGAAGAGCGGGAGACATTTGCCGCCAGTCTTCAGCGCGGCTGCCCCGATTTGATCCTATCCGATTTTTCGCTGCCCGGTTTCGACGGCCAGAGCGCGTTGTCGATAGCGCAGGAATTTTGCCCGGACGTACCTTTTTTGTTTCTCTCGGGAGCGATCGGCGAAGAGGTTGCTATCGAGAGTTTGAAGCGCGGCGCTACCGATTATGTTCTGAAACAGAAACTGGAACGCCTTGCGCCAGCGGTGAGGCGAGCGCTGGCCGAGGCGCGCCAGCGATTGGAGCGGAAACAAGCCGAGGAAGAGTTGGCGCGGAGGGCCCGCGAACTTACCGTGCTGAACGACGATTTGCGGCAATTCGCCTATGCCGCGAGCCACGATCTCCAGGAGCCGCTCAGAACGATTTCGCTCTTTTCAAAGATGCTCTCGACGCGCTATAAAGGTTCCTTCGATGCTCAGGCTGACGAATACCTGGGCTACATTGAATCGGCGGCGCGGCACATGACGGCGCTCCTCGAGGACCTTTTGATTTACGTGCGCATTCCGGCGCAGGAGCGAGATCGCGAATGTGTCGATCTGAACCGCGTCGTGGATGAGACGCTGCTTCTTTTTCAAGCGACGCTCGAAGAGACCAAGGGCAAGGTAACGAAAGAGCAGTTACCGGTGGTCTCTTACAACGCGGCTCAGCTCGGCCTGGTGCTGCAGAACCTGATTAGCAACGCCTTGAAATACCGAGGGAGTGAACCGCCGCTGGTAAGGATAGAGGCCTTTCGCCGGCAGAACGAGTTCGTGGTATCGGTCAACGATAACGGCATAGGATTCGATCCCGATTATGCCGAGCAGGTATTCGGATTATTTAAGCGATTGAATAACCGCGATTTTCCCGGCACCGGTCTCGGTTTGGCGATTTGCAAACGGATCGTGGAGGGATATGGCGGCCGGATCTGGGCAGAGTCTCAACTTGACCACGGCGCAACCTTTTTCTTCAGTATTCCGATACCGCTGGAGATGCCGTGGGAGGCAGTCGAGACAGCGGCGCTGCATGAACACCGTGACGGAGGATCTCGCGCCTCGCTCTCCCGTCAGGCGGGTTAAGCCGCCTGTCCGGCCTGTCTGGCGCCGCAGGAGAGCCGCACGACAAGTTCACCATCCAGCAAAAAGTCGCGCGCCGGCATGTTTGGACGCCTGATCCTGGCGAGCATCGTGGCCAATGCTGCTTCGCCGATCGTCCGGCAGGGTTGGCGTACGGTGGTCAGGGGAACGGGCAGCAACCCGGCGTAACCGGCATCGTCGATGCCCACGATTCGAACGTCCTGCGGAATGCGAATGCGCGCCGCGATCAGGCTCTGCATGAGCTGGGCGGCGACGCGATCGTTGATGCAGACCCAGCCCTGCATATCGCCATTGTCCACCTTGCGCGCGATTTGATCTTCATCTCGCAGGGCGATGTTGGCTTCGGCCGAGGGCAGCCCGTGGTCGTGTAGAGCTGCCTCATATCCCGCCATGCGCGCCGCCACGGTAGAGGCCGATCCGTGATAGCCAAGAAATCCGATTCGCTTGACACCCAGCCCAATCAGATGCTCCGTGGCCAGATACCCGGCCTGACGATTATTGATGCCCACCAGATCATGCCTCTTTGCTTCGGCGGCTTTCGCGGGGCGGTGATCGAGCAGCACTACCGGAATCTTTGCATTCTGAAAAGCCGCCAGGATAGCCCGGTTCGTCTTCTCGGCATCGCGTTCGAATTCGAGAGGAGCGAAGAATACACCCGAAACCTCACGCGCAAGATACTGCCGGCAGAGGTCGCGCGCCTGCTCTTCCTTGCGCGAGCGTTCTCCGTTGAAATGGCCCCATAACAGCGCGTGGTCGCTGGCCTCCGGTGCGTTCGCGATGCCGTTGCAAATCGGTTCGAAGATTTCCGTTTCGCCAAGATCGGGTATCAGCAGGCCGAAGAGCAATGCGCGCTCGATAGCCTCTTCTTTGCGGCGCACAAAGGAGCCCGATCCGGCCACTCGTTCTATCAGGCCAAGATGTTGCAGCTCGCGTAGCGCCCGCCCCACGGTGATCCGCGAAATAGCGAACTTCTTGACCAAAGCGGCTTCGCTCGGCAGTTTATCGCCGCCGGTAAACTTGCCGGACCGGATTTGCTCCGCCAGAGTGTCGAGCAGTTTTTGGTATTTTGGCTTGGTCTGCCGACTCGACGTAGCCGGGCGGACGGGCGATTCGGACACGGAGTCGCGCATATGCTGATATTACAGGTTTACGCGCGCATGGGCAACTTGCTATAGTGAGCTTACATCCAAGCAAGTGACTGGATGAATAGTTAGCTAGCCCCCCACCCTCCTCGTCGGCAGGATTGTCTGTCAGCATCCATCCGCACCGTCGCGTGCACAGTCGATATTTGAAAGGAATTTATCCATGATGCGAAGCATACCCTTCCCGTTTATGACGGAAGAGACACTCGAATCTATTTCCCAGCGTGCGCAAATGCTCCGAACCCAGCAGGCAAGCCAGCCTGTGAGTGCCGTGCGTCTATCGCGGCGTGAAGTGCGGCAGAATTGGGCTGGGATTACCGAACACAAATGGTTGCTGAGCGAACGGATCGGCCGCGACGTAGGTAGCGAAGTGGCCGCGCTCGATTACGCCGAGAATATTCTTCGACTGGCCGAACCGAATGCGCACCGCCGCAAAAAGACGGCGGTCGAACGAGCAGGCATGGTTCTCGATGCGTGGCTCGATTCGCCGGCAATGCACTCACAGGTGAATGCGCAACGAATCGTGCGCGGCGTTTCGCATTCGGCGTGGCCGATGCTTCCTGTTGCGGCGGAGGCGCCTGCGCCTTACCGGAGGATTCATCTTTCGGCGAGCTTAATCGCGCGCTTTTCGCGCGAGATCGAGGAGCACAAGTGGTTCTTAAGCGAGCGTTTGGGACGGGACGCCGGCATGAGGGTAGCGGCGGTCGATTACCTGCGGAATATCAAGCACGCAACGGAAGAAGGATTCTTCGCGCGGGCATGGCGATGGCTGGATAAGCGGCTGGAGGCGAGCGGTCCGAATTCGATTGCGAATCTCGAACGCGCGATGCGCTCGCGCATGGATTTCGTTCGCTAAGCAGTCGCTCCTTTACCAACGGCAGCTTACCTTGAGCCTGCGCAATCGCTATACTTTGTGTTGCACGGCAGGCGGGCGAGCGATCGGCTGGCTGCCGCGCCCGCTGGCATGTTTTGTCGATCGCGCTCTTTTCGCCCAGTCACGCTAATTATAATTCCGTCGATTTTTGTTTCCTTGTGCGTCCAGAGAGGCGTGGCTCAGAGCGCTCCGTCTTCGGCAGTGAGGCCTTGGTCGTCGCCTCCCGGGCAATCTCCGGGCGCGGACTTACAGAAGTATGCGCGTGAGTTCGAGTTCTCGCCGGAAAAAATTTACACACTACCCGAACTGATCGATCTCGCCGAGCAGCACAACCCGGAGACGCGTGTCACCTGGCAAGCCGCCAAGGCACAAGCCGGAGCGCTCGGTGTGGCGCGCAGCGACCTCTATCCCACGCTGGCCGCGGCCGTCTTGGGCCAGACCTCTCAAACCGGCGTGTTGCTGTTCAATGCCTTCGCCAACCAGATACTCGGGCTCGGGCAGGGAAGCTTGACCCTGAACTATACGGTTTTCGATTTCGGTGCCCGCTTGGACCGAGTAGCCAGAGAACGCGCCAACCTCTTATCCGCTAATTTTTCCTTCAATGACGCACACCGGCGCATTATTTACCAGGTTATGACCTCCTTCTACCAACTGCTAAACGCACGCGGCCAAAGGAAAGCGGCCGACGCGAATCTGGCAAATGCGAACGCCATCGAAGCTGCGGCGCAAGCGCGTCTGAAGAATGGTTTAGCAACCTTGCCGGATGTGCTGGAGGCACGGAGCGCCAGCGCGCAGGCCGAATACGATCTGCAACAGACAATTGGCGCGGAAGAGGTGGCCGCGGGCGATTTGGCAACGGCCTTGATGGCCTCCCCGACGTCTGTTTTTCAGGTGGAAGATATCGATACGTTCCATGTCCCGGATCGAATAGCGGAACCGGTAAAAGAGCTGATCACGCGCGCCCTGGCGCAGCGGCCCGACTTGTTGGCAAGGCTGGAAGAGGTGCGCGGCGCGGAAGCCGGCATTCGCGAGGCGCGCTCGGCTTACTATCCGAACCTGGCGTTTCAAGGCGCATATGGCTATCTGAGAGCTTATGGAGATCAGCCGCCCTACCCAGATACATATGGCAAAGGCGTTGTCTACAACGCGCAGCTGAACTTGACCTGGACGATATTCGACGGCGGTAGGCGGCGCAGTGGAGTGGCCGAGGCGAAAGCAACTGAGAAGCGAGCCGAGGCGCAGGTGCAAGCAACCCGCGATCAAATTTCGGATGAAGTCTGGCACGCCTATTCCGATACCAAGACCGCTCTGCGCCAGCGGCAAGCTGCCGCCACGCTGCTCAACGCCTCCAGCACTTCTTACACCGCCGCGCTCGAATCCTATAACTATGGCGTGCGAAACATTCTGGATGTCCTCTCGGCGCAGCGCTCACTCGCGCAGGCTCGCTCGGCCGATGTTTCGGCGCGCGCCCAGGTGCTCAATAGCTTTGCCGATCTCGCCTACCGGACCGGCGATCTGCTGCGCGACCGGGCGTCTAAACAGGTCACTCAACCCAAACCATGACAAGCCAGAGCGCAAATCGATTGTTTCGCCGCGGCCGGTCGGCCAAGTTAGTTATCGTTTTGTGTAGTTCGTTATCGCTCACCGGATGTGTCCATGCGCCGTCATTCAACATACTTGGTTCCTATTTCCCGGCTTGGATGCTCTGTGTTTTGATTGCGATTGTGCTCACCGTGATTTTGCGGCTTCTGGCGCGCCACTTCGCAATAGAAGGCCGCTTGGAGCCCCTTATCGTTACCTACCCTTGTCTCGCGGCTTTTTTTTCCTTTACACTCTGGCTGCTTTTATTTAGCTGAGAAAACGATGCCCGACGGAAATCAGACCACACCGCCCAAGTTTAAACCACGCGTGATTCCCGTGTTGGTTGTACTGGCGGCGGCGGTCAGCGGCGCAATGGTCATTTACTCCTACGATACTCAGCCGCGCACCGATGCCGCCGAGGTTTTTGCGAACTTCATCGGAATGGCTCCGCTGGTCGAAGGACCAGTCGTAGAGCTGCCTGTGCGGGATAACGAATTCGTCAAGCAAGGAACGCTTCTCTTTGTGATTGACGACAAACCCTACCTCTACGCCCTGCAGAATGCTAAATCGCAGCAGGCGATGCTCGAAGGCCAGATCGCAAACGAGAGAAGACATATCGCATCGCAGTCGAGCGCCGCGGTGGCCGCCTATGCGGCAACCCGCACCGCTAAAGCGAACGTCTTGCAATCCGAAGCCACCATCAGCCAGGCGCGCGCCGACGTCAATCATTCCCAGGCTTTAATCAGCCAGGCGACGGCGGAATTTGAATATGCGAGCAACAATCTGAATCGGCTGGAGCCTTTGCTGGCCAAACAGTTCGTCACGGTCGACCAGGTGGATCAGGCGCGCTCCATTGCGAAAGCGCGCCAGGAAGCGGTGCGCCAGGCCGACGCGCAACTTCGGCTCTCCGAAGCGCGCCTGACGGCCACGCTCGCCCAGCAAAGTCAGGCGGAAGCGTCTTTGGATGAGAGTCATGCGCAGGCTACTCAATCGAGACACGCCATCGATCTGCTCGAACCGCTGCTGGCGCAACGCGAGAGCCGGGCATCGGCCGTGCGGAACGCCCAATACAACTACGATCATTGCCGCGTCTATGCCCCCTTCGATGCGCGCGTGACCAATCTCATTATTTCGGCAGGCGCTTATGCGCACGTCGGGCAGCAGCTATTTACCCTGATCGACACGCGCAATTGGTGGGTGCTCGCCAATTTTCGCGAGAACCAGTTGCGCAATATTCGCCCCGGCGTGTGGGCCGATGTGTGGGTAATGTCGAAAGAAGACAAACATTTCGACGGCATCGTCGATAGCACAAGCTACGGCGTCACTCTGGACCCGTCTATTTTGGGAACGCTCGCTCCAGGTTTGCCCGACGCGCAACGGACGCTGAACTGGGTCCACCTCGCCTCCCGCTATCCTGTACGAGTCAGAATCAGGAATCCTTCGAACGATCTTCTGCGCATCGGTGAAACCGCCGCCGTCGTCATTCGCGGACCAGCGCCCGACGCCCGGGAGTAACCACATGGCGGCAATCGCACAGCCTCTGCCCGACGTTTCGAAAGGCGGTTGGCGATGGTTTAGAAACTATCTGGCTCAGGAACTGGCGCCCTTTCCGGGGCGTGGCTGGATTGTCGCTCGCATGGTGATTGCGGCCACTCTCATGATGCTTTGGATCATGACGTTTCGCATCCCGGGAGCCGCCCTGGGCGCCTATTACACTTTGTTGTTTGCGCGAGACTCGCCCGAGGCTACGCTCAGAAGCGCGCTCACCTCCATCCTGGCGGTCGGCTGCTCGCTGGTCTTCGTGCTCTTGGGTGTTGCCGTTTTGACGGGCGATCCTTTTCTGCACTTCGTCTGGGTAGCGGGTACGTTGTTCGTGACATTTTTCCTGATCAGCACGCTCTCCGAGTACCGTGCTGGAACAGCTTTCGGGTTTCTTGCCGTTACGAGCATCGGCGCTTGGGATTTTCCGGGCAATACCGAGTTGCTGCTCGAAGGTACTCTGTGGACTGCGCTTGCCGTTGCCACCGCCGCCGGCGTCACCGTGGCCGTCGAGTTTGTGTCTCAGGGCATCCATCCGAGCGACCAACTTATCGATCGTTTGGACGACCGGCTGCGAAATGTCGTGAGCTTGCTTCGCGCGCTGGCAAGCAAGAACGAAGCAGACGAACCCACGCGACAAAAACTTGCGCAGTACGCCATGACTGGCACTGCCAGTCTGAGACGCCTGCTGGCGCGCTCCAATCAAAGCTCCCAATACGTGGCTGAGATGAGCGCGGTGGTAGCGCTGGTCGGACGGTTAGTAGATATTTCGGCCAGCGCGGTCGGCGATACGCAAATTCGCGCCGACGAGGAGGGCCGATTCACACCCGCGGCCGACCGGCTGGATCATTTGAGACAGCTGCTGAAGCAAAGCGACCGGCCCGGTTTGGCCGCCCTCGATTCACCTGATCCAAATACTTCTTCCAATCCTCTACTGCTTGAGGTCGAACGTACCATCACGCGCATACGGCAGGTATTCGCGGGCGCGTTTTCCTTATCCGATTTGCTGCCTTCCGCCGTTGACTTCGGCCAACGATATCGATTGTTCAAAGAGGGCGCTTTTTCAGACCCCGCGCATATCCGATTCGCGCTCAAAGGTACGCTCGCCGCCATCGCTTGTTACCTTCTCTACAACGCGATCGAATGGCGAGGCCTTAGTACATCGATCGCGACCTGCATGATTACCGCTCTTTCGAACGTGGGGTCGTCGCGTCAGAAACAGCTTCTTCGCGTGAGCGGCGCGCTCTTGGGCGGAGTCGGTTTCGGAATGGCCTCCCAGGTGTTTGTGCTGCCTCACATCGATGGCATCTTCGGTTTTACGCTCCTCTTTGTTGCGGTAACAGGCATTTCTTCCTGGATCGCCACTGCGAGTCCGCGGCTTTCGTATGCCGGCGCCCAAACCGCCTTCGCTTTCTACGTAACGCAACTGCGCGGGTTCGGACCGCAAATTTCCCTGGCAGTCGCGCGCGACGATGTGATGGGAATCCTGCTGGGTCTGTTGGCCATGTGGCTTCTCTTTGACCGCATCTGGGCAAAGGGGGCAGTCAGCGAGATGATGGAATCGTTTGTCGCCAATATTCGCCGCCTCGCATCGTTCGACAAGCAGTTCGTGCAGGACGATCGGCGGACTGGCGTGAACCGGTCGCGCGCCGCCCGCGCGGCCATTAGCAACAGCTTCGATCAAATCCGGAATGAAGCGGACGCTGTCATCTTTGAATTCGGCGCCGGCTGGGAAGCAAAAGTCGCTTTGAGAAATCAGGTTCGGACGTGGCAGCCCCTGCTGCGCACTTACTTTCTCCTGCAGGTTGCGCTTCTGCAATATCGGCTTCTCTCACCGAATCGATTGCTTGAATCCGTCACGGAAGTAAACGTGAAGCAAAGCGAAGATCTACTAAGGCTGATGGCGTCGTCCCAGGACCGGCTGCATCCGGATGCCGCAAGCGCCGCATCCGGGCAACTAGGGGAGCGCGTGGCGCGGGCTCGGGAACAGCTGAATAAAACGAGGACGGAATCGGCGAAAGGGCAGAGCAGTCCGCTGGGGATCTCCCGTTCCATGCTCGATGTGGTCGTTTCGCTTGCCACGCATATGGCCGAGGCCCGCTAGCTCAATGTCGTTTACTTAAGCATGAGCGTTACAACCGGATGCCAGCCAGGCGTTGCGAAATGCTTGCAACAGAGCAGGAAGCGTCAGCGACCGTAAATTTGCGACCGTTCAAAAAACCCTTAAGTCAATGGCATTGGAGCGCGCTAGCTTGCATCGGCCTTTTATTACCAGGGGAGCGGGCCGTCCTCGTTCGAGAACGTGCCCGTCGGACCGTTCGCGTCGAAGAGCGCAAGGCGCACGGGCTCACGCGCGGCCTGTTCCACCGTGCGCGTGCCCTCGAAGTTGTTGAGGTCCGTCGCGGTGAAGCCCGGGCACGCGGCGTTGACCTTGATGCCTGTCGATTCGAGCTCCAAGGCAAACGCGAGCGTGACCGCGTTGAGGGCAGTCTTCGACGGGCTGTAAACGACGCCGAACATCGCGCGATGCGAATTGGCCGGGTTGGCGTTCATCGTCAGTGAGCCGGAGGAGTTCGATACGTTGACGATTCGTCCCGCCGGCGCTTCACGAAGAAGTGGCAGCATCGCCTGCGTGACGGCGATGACACCGAATACGTTCGTCTCGAAAACTGTGCGTACCTCGTCGAGCGACGCGACGCTCGCGCGCCCCGACTTCCCAATCTCCTCGAGCGGCCTGCCCGGCTTCCCCGCATGCGAGACAGCCGCGTTGTTCACCAGCACGTCGAGCCGGCCGAACTCGTTCCGGATGCGCTCGGCGGCGGCGCCGATGGAACTCTGATTCGTAACGTCGAGCTGAAGGCCGCGGGCATCTGCTCCAACGCTCTTCGCGGCCGTCTCGCCATGCTCGAGGTTGCGCGAGCCGACGAGTACGGTGAAGCCGCGTGCCGCCAGATCCTTTGCGATTTGTAGACCGATTCCTTTGTTGGCCCCGGTGACCAGGGCGACTGGCTTGTCCCGCATAGTAATCTCCTTTTGAATAGCTGCCGGCTTCTATGCATAATGCTATGAAGGATTAGTCAGGTTTAAAATTCGCATATGGGTACACAGCCTCAGATCGCGCTGGAACCAAGGAAAACACCCGTGCAGGCGCGCTCCACGGTTACCGTGGAGGACATTTATGAGGCCACCTTTCGGGTTTTACTCGCGGTGGGGCCCGACCGCCTGACGACGACTCGTGTTGCCGAGCGCGCTGGAGTATCGGTAGGCACGCTTTATCAGTACTTTCCCAACAAACAATCTCTGCTCCTGTCGGCTCTGAAAAAACATCATCATCGGGTCGTGAGCGCGGTGGAGCTCGCATGTCGCCGTAATCACGGTCGGCCGCTGTCCAGCATGATTGAATGGGTTGTGGAAGCGTTCGTGGACGCGAAGATGGAACGTTCTGACATATCGATGGCACTTTACGCGACCGCTGTCGGGCTCGAAGAAAGAGCGCTCGTAAACAAGGCAGGGAAACGAGCACGAGCGGCCATGGCTTCGATGCTGGCAACCGCCCCCAACACCAAATTCGCCGACCTGCCGTTCACAAGTCTTATTCTGTTTTCCTCGATGGGCGGCGCAACCCGAGCCGTTCTCGAAGCGGGAGCGACTCCAAGGATGGTGCGCTTGCTGCGAAAGCAGTTAGCCTGCTGTGTCGCGGCTTCCTGATGAGTGTAGCGGCCCAAGCCTGACGCGATTCCGGGACTACAAGATCCCCATTCTGCCCGACAAGGCATTCTCGCGCGAAAGTCTGTACCGAGATCATGACTGATGCTGGAGGGCGATGCCTCTCTGCTCGACAGCAACATCTACTGCGCATCAGCAAGAGCGACGATCCCCAGCACGCCGCGATTAGCCAAGCGCTTAGCATCGCCGAGACGGACTGCCTCGCCCGCGTGATGGAGCGGGATTTCGAATTGCTACCATTGCTGACGATCAGTGTTCGCGACTTCCGCCGTTTTGGCGGCCTGCGCATTCTTCATCCCTCAGAACTGCCGCCGGAGCGCCGAAACAAAGACATTCGTATCGAGGACGACGCGAATCATGAACCCGGCTATAGCCGGGATTCGTGGCGGCCCTTGCGGGCTGCCGAGATTTCCGCGTCAATTTGTTCCGCCGAAAGCTGGTCGAGGCCGACCTCTTTGGAGGTTTCCCACGATTTCTGAAGCCACTCCGGCACGAGATCATGCTCCAGCGCCTTCAGGGCATACTGTTCGGCGGAAAGCCCCCTCGCCAGCGCTTTCGCCGCCAGGGCTGCTTTCTGCTCGTCTGGAAGCTCGATAGTCAACGAAGTCATCTTTCTTTTCCCATGCTAGCGCGGAGGCCAGTCCACGTGCTAGCACGGATTGATACGAAATTGATGTTCCGGTACGACGATAGACACCATCGTGAAGATGCACGGATTGCAAGCAGGAAACTTGCCGGACGTCATTTCTACCGTGATAGCTGCCGCTATCACTAAAATGCTCGGGCTGACGTGAAGGTCTGCGTTGCATCGCTTTTGAGTGAAGTACTCAAGCGACATACCGAGATCAATGAGGCTTTAGGGTAGCCTCTGCCTCGCACTCGACGCCGGTTCGTCAGTCACCCGGCTCTCAATCCTTCTAAATGAATGTTAGCGATTCGGATGGACGTATCACAACAACCGAGGACCGTTGCGAAGTGCTGCTACTTCGATTTCGCTTCGAGCAGCATGATAGCGGCGCCATCCCAGGTGGGGCGCCCCACGCTTATTGGCGGGGTGGAGTTCAAGGCCACGATGCCCAGGTCACTGTGCCGCAGATGGTAGCGCGTTTCGAGATAGCGGCGGATCAGGCTGGCCCGCTGCCGGGCCAAGACAAATTGCCGGGGCGGCGTGCTGCCGGCGGCGTAGCCTTCGATGACAATCAAGCGGCCGGGCAATTCATTCAGATGCGCGGAAACGGCCTGGTCGATCGCGCGCCGGCCCGCGTCCGATAGTTCTTCCTTCCCGTCCGCTCCGGCAACAAACACGGACGCGTCCAGCCATACTCTCTGCCCAAGCTCCGCGTGACGCTCGCAGGCCTGCCGGTAATCGTCGGGATTGATCTGGTCGAGGCCGTAGAAACCCCTTTTTTTGAAGAAACCGCGCAATAAGAAATTGTGCTTCAAGGCTTCGGTGTCGTCGGCCAGATTGGCGGTGCTGCGATTCAAGTTCGAGAGTGTCTCGCGCAGATTAGCTGCGCCGTTTTGTCCGATGTTGTCTTGCGCCAAAGCCTCTTGGAGCGTGCTATTCAACTGCTCTGAAACGGCGCGAACATTTTCGAGAGTGGCTTGCGCTTTGGCGATGAGATCGCGCGACTCGAAGTCAGCGACGATTCGATTGGCATGGAAAGATGCCTGATCGACGTTAGCCGACGCGTCTTTAATATTGGAAAGGGTATTCTGCAACTCCTGGCGGGTTGCCTCGTCCCTGAGCAGCATGCCGGCGGGCCCCTTGCCGGCCTTCACATCGGCCATGAGGATGTTTGCGTTCGCGGTGATTTGACTGCCCTCGCGCGTGATGTTTTTGATGTCCGGTCCGACACCGGCGATCAGACCGTCCGCATGATGGACGGTGGTGGTGACTGTGTCAAGAGCTGTATCCAGCCGGCCTCGAATGTCCGTGATGCTGCCATGCACGTCATTCAGCAAACCCGAAGCACGGTCCAGCATCGCATTGAGATCGAGCGGCTCTTTACTAGGCAGCACGTCGCCGGGCTGGGCCAGCGGCGACCGGTCGCTTCCCCGTTTGATCATGACCAGCTTGTCGCCGACGACGCCTTGGGTTTGAATCGAAACAACCGAATCCCGATGGATCATGCCGTGTACTTTCTCTTCGACTTCCAGCTCAAGACGAAATTTCCGCGACGCGTTTTTGGGGATATCGATCTTCCTGATTTTGCCGGCGTCGATACCGGAAACTTGCACTTTGGCGCCGGCGACCAGCCCGCTCAGGTCCGAGAAATCGGTCTGGAATTCAATATGCCTGTTGAAGGCTCTCCGGCGGTCGCCGATCAGAAACAGAAGACCGCCGAAGAGGCCCAAGCCAAGGAGAATAAAAAGACCTAAGGTCCAGGTTTGAAAGGGCATATCACTCCTTGTCCGAGACAAGAGCTCGTACTAATTCGTTTTCGTGGTGCTCGAGTTCCTCGGCCTTACCGATGGCGAGTAAGCGGCCTTCATTCAGGACGGCCAGGCGGTCTCCGACGCGCCGCGCGCCGGCAACGTCGTGAGTGACGATCACCATGGTGGTTTTGTTGTTCTGCTTGACGCTGAGCAGCAGCTTGTCGATCTCGGCGGAGGTGACCCGGTCAAGCCCGCTGCTTGGTTCGTCGACCAATAGAATGCGCGGCTCGAGCACGAGAGCGCGGGCGAGACCAGCACGTTTGCGCATGCCGCCAGACAACTCGGTCGGCATTTTTTTACGATCGTTGCCGAGACCAACCTGATCGAGGATCTTTTGAATGTGAGCATCCATTTCGTTTTTGGATTTCGTCTTGAATCGATCGAGAGGCAGCGCGAGATTGTCGTTGAGGGTGAAGGAATCGAAGAGGGCGGCGCTTTGAAACAGGAAACCCATATGACGGCGGACCTTTGACAAGCCGTCTTCATCCAGGCCAACGATGTCGCGGCCCTCCGCCGTGCGCAGCCAGGGGAAACAGCGCGATGACGGTTGCTGCCACCGTGATTACCACGGGGCGGAGGCGTAGAATCCCCGCATCGATCAACGCCAGTTCCAGATCCTCACCCTCTTCCCGCCGCTCTTCGATAAATTCGAACAGCACGATGATGTGGCTCACGATCACGCCGATGAGGCTGATAACACCGAGAAACGCCATGAAGCCAAAGGGTTGACCCATGAGAGAAAGCGCGAATACCGCGCCGACCACGCCATAAGGAATGGCCGCGAACACGATCAAGGGCTTGACCGCATGCTTAAATTGCGCGAGCAGCGCAAGGTAGATGGCCAGAATACAAATGATGAGGACGGTGACGAGATCACCGAAGCCGCTGGTCTGTTCTTTGTATTCGCCGGCAAATCGGAAGAGGAAGCCGTTGGGAAGCTGGTCTTCAAACGTTTTCAGTTTCGGCATTACCGAGCCCATCACTTCGGAAGCCAGGTGGCCGGCGCGCGGCCAGCATTGAACGGTAACAGTGCGATATTGATCGAATCTTCGGATCTTCGGGATCTCGGGCTTTAACGCGAGCGAAGCGACCTGTCCGAGTGGCACGCTGGCGGGCTGCTGGCTCGAGAAAACGTAGAGACTGCGCAGATCGGATAGCTGGGCGCGCTCTTCCATGCGCAAGCGGCCCAGGATGGGAATCTGCCGGTCCCCTTCGCGCAGCACGCCGGCCTGTAACCCGGTGAGCGCTCCGCTCACGGCGTCGGAAACATCGGCATTGGTGACCCCTGCCAAATTGGCGCGATCGACGTCGACATCGACCGATGTTTTCAGCGTGCTCTCTCCCCAATCGTCACGGATTCTGGTGGCGAAGGGACTTTCGCGAAAAATCCGCTTCAGCTTGTCGGCCTCGGCGCGCAGCGTGGCAATATCCGAGCCCGATACGCGGACCTGCACCGGGATGCCGACCGGCTTGCCGGTTTCGAGTGTGCGGGTGTCGATGGTGGCATTGCTCACCTGTCTGTCGAATGCGGGCTGCAGCAGGTCTAACAGGTGGGTGGTGTCATGCTTATCTTCGGTCCGCAGGACGAGCTGGGCGTAGTTGGTCTGCTTGTCTTCGGGCGTAGCGCTGCTCCAGAAGCGCGGTCCGCCGCCGCCGAGGAACGTGGTCATGGAGACCAACGTCTCTTTGGGATGCCCGTTCTCCGCATGCGCTCTGCCGTAACCTGCCGCGACTTGCTCCACGATCGATTCCACTTGGCGCGCGACTTGTCCGGTAGCGCTTAACGGAGCATCGTTCGGCAGCCACACATCGAGATACGAGAAGTATTGAAGGTCTTTGGGAAAGAACTGCGTCTTGAGATTCGACAGGCCGATGCCGCCGAGCACCAGCAGAATGAGTGAACAGGCAAAGCACAATTTGCGATGGCGGATGGCTTTTCGCGCCGTGCGGTTATACCAGCCCTGAAGCCGCGTTCGCGACGTTCTTCGATGGTCGGTTCTTTCTTGCTTCGCAAGAGGAACGAACTGATGAGCGGCACAAATGTCATGGAGACGAGCAGCGCCGACAAGAGGGACACGCTGATGACCACCGGCAGGCTGTACAAAAATTTGCCCGTATCGCCCGGCAGCAGAAGCAGCGGCAGATAAGAAACGATGTTGGTCAGCGTGGCGAAAGCCATGGTTCTGAAAAGCCGGGTTGGGCCGAGCCAGGCGGCGATCGGGCGAGGTTTGCCGGCGGCCAATTCCCGTTCGATGGCATCGCCAGATACCACGGGTACATCGACCAACAGCCCGAGCGCAATGATCAACGAGGCGATGGAGACCTGCTGCAAATCGATGCCGAGCATATGGATCACGCCGAATGTTACGGCCAGCGTAATGGGCATGGCTGCCAACATGAGGAGCGCGGTGCGCCAACTCCAGAAGCCGATCCAGGCGACGATCACGACAAGGACCAGGGCTTCCATCAGGCTGTGGCTGAAGAGATCGATGCTGTCTTTGACCTGCAGCGGCTGGTCGGAGGTTCTGGCCAGCACCAGATCGGACGGCAGCGTCTTTTTGATGGCCGCGAGGTTGGCGTCAACCTGCCGGCCGAATACATTGATCTGCTGCCCTTTGCGCATCTGGACGGAAAGCGTGATGGCGCGGCTTCGGATCCAGTGGCCGCTCGCGTCGCGTCTCGTGTAGTGGTTCAGGAATGAAGGAGGCGTGGTGTAGCCGCGCGTAATGCCGATCAAATCGCGCAAATAAACGGGGCTGCCGCCGGGCGACACTTTGACGATGACACCACGCAGATCGCCGGCGCGGCTGAATTCGCCGCTGGTGGTGACGTCCACGGCACGCCCGGGCAGGTTGAGTTTGCCTCCGGAGTCGGGCAAGTTACGGCTGCTGATTACATTCGGAATATCCGCCGGCTTGAGCTGGTATTGGGCCAACCGCTCCTGCGAATACGAAAGTAGGATCGTTTCATCGAGCACGCCGGAGCGGTCTACTTTGGATACGATCGGCAGCGTTTTGAGGCTGTGCTGAATGGTGTCGGTGAAGTCGTCTAGATCGCGATAGTATTTGTCGCCGGCTACAGCTTGGAGCGCGGCCCTGGTTTGAGCCGGGTCGCGGATGGCGGCGGCCGCCCAGGCGTCCGGATGAAATTCATCGGTCTGCAACTTCTCCACGACGAGGCGGTGGACATTCGCGAGCAGGTCCGCGTCGCTCAACGAGGTTGCAAAATCCTCGCCTGTAAAGCCTGTTCCGGAAAAAAATCTTGCATCGGAGGCCAGATGTTGCGCGGTGATGGCCTGCGCGATGAGAGCGACGGCGCGCACGACTTCCGCCGGGTCGATGGAGCTTGGATACGCGACGACCACCGAGACGCGCGGCGGCTTCCCGGCTTTTAAATCTGCACGCAGCGCGCGGATGCGCGCTTCGATTAACTCGCTGCGCCAGGCCACCTCCCGCGGATCGGCCGGAGGGCTGGCCACCGTCAGCATTAACGCGGAGGTGTCGCCGAAATCCTTGATGTACATGATCGGGCCGGCGCCCTTGGGTAAATCGTGAATCGCGTCGAGCTTGATTTTGATGTCGTCGAGTTCTTTGTCGGCGTCGTATCCGCCCTTCTCGGCCAAGTCGAACTGAACCGTGGCGTTGCCGGTGCGCGAAACGCTCTTGATTTCGGTCGCCCACTGATTTTGCGCGATGGCCTGTTCGATTTTCTTCGCAACCAGCTGCTCGACCTCTTCCGGCTTGGTGCCCGGCCACGGAACCACGACCATAGCCGTGCGCGAAGGAATGTCAGGATCTTTGCGCTGCGGCATACTTGCCACGCCGTAAAGCCCCCATGCCAAAACGACAACCAGACAAACCCAGGCGACCTGGCGCTGTTCGGTAAAGAAGCGGGCCAGGTTGTGTGTCCTGGCGATGAGAAGATCGTAGGATTGCTGTTCCATGCGGTTTTTCAGTCGATCACATGGACGACGCTGCCATCCACGAGTTGATTCGTGCGTGTGACGATGATGCGATCGCCGGGCAGCAAACCTTCGCTGATGGCGATCAAGCGCCCGACGGTTTCGCCGGCCCGCACGCTGCGCAACTGAGCGACCTGCTTGCCGTTCTCCTCACGCACAACGAAGACGGAGAAACGGGCCGCCCCGGATTCGGCGGCACTCAACGCTTCCAGCGGGACCAGCGGCAGCTGTTGGGCGCCGGGCTGGGCGATCTCGACGCTCGCGATCATGCCGACTTTCAACGCCCGATCGCGATTCGGCAGGCTGACCTGAATGTTGAAGACGCGCGAATCGCGGTCGGCGGCGGCGGCAATTTCAGTGATGCGCCCGTTGATGGGCCGCGGGTTTAAAGCGGCGACCCGGACCGGGACCGATGATCCCATTTTGAAGCGCGCCAGCATCTCATCCGGGACGCCGAATTGAACCTTGACGACACGCGTATCGGCGATGGTGAACCCGGCGGAGCCGGTCGCGACCAGACTTCCTGGATTCACGTCCTTTGAGGTAATCACGCCGGGCAGCGGCGCGGTAAGGTTGGTATCACGCAGAGCGATCTGCGCGGTGTCGAGTTCTCCTCCAGCGGCCGTGAGCTGGCCTTGGCGCCCTTCAATCTGCTTCTTCGCGGCGTCCACTTTGGCGAGCGCGGCGGCGTGCTGCGCCACGGCACTGTCGTAATCGGGACGTGTCATCGCTTTTGCGGCATAGAGTGCCTGGGCGCGCTCGAAGTCGAGGCTCGCCTTGATTTGATCGGCCTGCGCCTGTTGAAGATCGGCCTGGGCGGCGGCGAGCGCCCCTTGCGATGCGGTCTGCTGGCCATCGGCGGAGGTGAGCGCGGCCTGATAGTCGCTGCGCCGCAGCCGCGCGAGCACGGTGCCTCCAGGAACGTGATCGCCGACCTGCACATCGCGCAAACGGCCGTCCGCTCCCCGCACCTGATACAGCGAAGCGACGTATCCGCCTTGCTTGAACGCCAGCTTGACTTCGGTCTCGGGGCGTATCTCGCCTGAGTAGCGCCAGGATTGCCGGACGTCTTGCAAGGTAACCGGCTCCACCTTCACTGGGATAGGCGGCACGGCGGCGGTCGGCTGTTCCTTCTTTGCGCAGGCCGCCGCAACGAGAATGACGCCGACCGTGAAAACTCCCATGATGGAACGCATTACTCTTCTCCCGTGGCTTTTTTCAAATCCGCGCGCGCCGACCAGAAGGCCGATGGCGCCTGCTGGTGTTGGCCATCGGCTGCGGCAAGATCGGATTGAGCCGAAAATAAATCGCGCGTCAATACTTGTTCGCGGCGCGCCTGCTCTTGCGATTCGCGAAGTTTTTCACGCGCCGCCCGCTGCATCGTCTCACTCAGGTTCAACTGACGCCGTGCATTGTTGAGTTGCCGCCACGCGCTACTCACTTCGAGAAGCACGCTTCGCTCCGTCTCTCGCACGGCAATTTGCGCCTGCGCTTCCTGTATCCGCTTACCGGCCAGCTCCTGCCGTTTCCGCCCCCAGTCCCACGGTTCCCAGGTGAGTTGCAGACCGGCCGTTGTAATGTCGGTCGGCAGAGTGTTGCCGAAATTGGTGGTCTTCAGATAGTCGAACGACAGACTGACTTCGGGAATGTATTCGGCTTTCTTGGCGCGGGCGTCGTATTCGGCCTGGCGAACTTGCAGCTTGGCTTTTTTCAGCTCTGGCCTGTTTTGCAAAGCGAGCGTTTCGAGCGCGGCGCGTGTCTCGGAATCCCCGTCCAAAGTTTGCATATCGGACACCCGGAATTCGGTGTGGATGTCGCGGCCCATCAGGTCGTTGAGCTTTTCCATGGCAGTGGCAAGCTGATCGGCCGCTGTGCTCACGGCATCCTGATTTTTCTCCAGCTGCACCTCCGCTTCGAGTGCCTTTGATTGAAGGACGGCTTCAGTCTTGAAGTTCTGATCGGCCAGGCGCTTCGACTCCTGGTAGTACGGCAGAGACAAGCGGGCGCTATCTAATTCGCTCTGCGCCTTCGCCACCTCGAAATAGGCGCGCCGCACCTGGTCGATGGTGTCCAGCTTCTGCTTCTGTTCATCCGCGCGTTTGGCCGCAACCCCTAGCGAAAGCGCTTTCAACATCATGTGCAGCCGGTACTGTGACGTGAGGGGCTGCGAAATGCTTGCGAACAGGATGCCCACCGGCTTGCGAGCGATGGAGATGGGTTGATCGGTCGCGGGAATAGGACCGGTGGCGGGGAAGTTTCCTAGTGACCCCGGCGCAAACGAGATGTAGGGTTTGGTTAACAGTTGCCCGCCGAGAGCGGCGACTTGAATATTGGCGAAGCGCTTGGTGGCGTTCGCTGCCAGATCCTTTGCCGCCCGCGCCGTGTCGAGCTCGGTCGTTCTTGAACGACGAGTTGTGCTGTAGCGCCTGATCGATCGCACTGTTGAGTGTTAATTCGGGTGCGCTGGTTTGTTGCGCCGCGCCGGCAGTCACCGAGAACAGGGCTGACAGGGCGATACGGAGCAAGCTTGCCAGGCATATCGGAGCGCGACGTCCAGGCTGGCGCAAAAAGGATTTGGCCGGGACGTCCACCAGTTTCTTCAAATAATCGTACCCATGAGGACGATTAATTTCTCTGGAGAATGGTAGCAAGCGCTCCCGGAATTGACAATAGTGAGAGTACCCAGTCTTGGCAAGAACCGGTCTTTGTGGTACGGTTGTTTAGTTTTCGATTTCCGGAGTCCTCTTTTGGTCTGCTTGCCAAGCATTCACGTGATACGCTGCCGATGGGAAAAGCCACGCAGAGTCAGGCTTTTCCTTCGCCTCCGAATGGCAGGTACTTTCACCACGCAGAGAAAACCTAAGGGCAATAGGGTTTCAAAAGGGAAGGGCGGCCGCCCCCCCGCCCACGAAGTGGAGCGCAGATTCGCTCGATTGCGGGACGTCGCGATCGAGGTTTTCGTCGAATTCGGTTACGAGCGCGCGAGTTTAGCCGAGATCGCGAGACGCGCCGGCGCCTCCAAGGAGACGCTGTATTCGCGCTATGCAAGTAAGCAAGATTTTTTTATGGCTTGCCTGGAGCATTACCTGGAATCCCACATGCGGCCTTTTTCCGACATATTGGAAGAACACGGACCGTTGCACCGGCGTCTACGTGATTTCGGTTTCCGGCTTTTGACGGCCATGATGTCGGATGGGAGCAGGAGCCTGACGCTAGTGGTGCTTCCGGAACTCCGGCGCTTTCCGGAACTCGGCCAGCAATTCTGGAAATGTACCCATGAGCGAGGCGAGGCGGACCTGGCGGCCTTCATGGAGAGGCAAATTGCGCGCGGACTGCTGCGGCCGGAAGACCCGTTGACCATGGCGCAACAATTCCTGTACTTAGTGACTGCGCGCGTGATTTTACGTCAAATCCTGAATGTCGAGCAGACCCTTACGGCTACCCAGCGAAGGAAGTACGCCGATGAAGCAACGGAGACCTTCCTGCGCGCCTTTAGCGCGTAAGGACGCTACGAATTTGGCAATCGACCCAGCGATTACGGCCGCTACGGCCGCACTAACCGGTTCGATCGTCGGCGGTGTGGCTTCGCTCGGTGCCACGATGGTGGGGCAACAACTGCAGGCGCGACGGGAACGCTTGGCGCGAGAGTTGACCGAGCGCACGGCGCTCTACGGAAAGTTCATTGAAATTGCCGTACCGCTGTTTATCGATGCGCTGGATCGAACGTCAGCCGACCCGGCGAAGCTCCTGAATTTTTATGCGGTGTTGGCACGCATTCGGCTAACCTCCAGCGACAAAATTTGCCGTGCCGCCGAGAACCTGGCGCAGAGACTGTTCAAGACCTATGAACAGCCGCCGCTCGACAGCCGGGTAGCGATTATGAATGAAACGCTCGTGAGAACCACGTTTCAACCGCTCATGGAGTTTACTGAAGCGTGCCGCCAAGAGTTCGAGGAGTTTGTTCCGGCCCAGCTGGAAATGGAGAGAGCGTTCCGCGGTTAAGATAACGGGGAGAACGCATGAAGAGGTCACGGAAGCATTACAGCGGAGAAGAGAAAGTCGCCATTGTGAGGCGGCATTTACTTGAGGGCGCAGCGGTTTCAACGCTGTGTGACGAGTTGGGGCTGCAGCCAACTGTTTTCTATCGCTGGCAGAAAGAGTTGTTCGAGAACGGAGCGGCGGCCTTTCAGATCAAAGGGGGCACCGATCATCAGGCCGAACAGGAACGCATCGAGTACCTGGAGAAGAAGATGCAACGCAAGGACGAGGTTTTGGCGGAGCTGATGGGGGAGCATATTGCTTTAAAAAAAGAGTTTGGGGAACTCTAAACGGAGCCTGGGTAGCGCATGATGTGCGGGACCAGATCGTGGATTTCGTCCGGCGCTGGTCGGAGGCCACCGAGATCGGGGCTGGGCGGTTCGTGGGATGGCTGGGCGTGACGGCGAGCAAGTTCTACGATTGGCGCGAGCGCTACGGGCGAGTGAATGAGCACAACGGCTGGGTTCCCCGCGATTTTGGCTGGAGGACTGGGAGAAGCAGGCGATCCTCGAGTTTCATTTAAAGAATCCGCTGGAAGGATATCGGCGCTTGGCCTTCATGATGCTGGACGCCGATGTGGTGGCGGTCAGCCCGTCCAGCGTGTGGCGCGTGCTGAGTCAGGCGGGACTGCTGCGGAAATGGAACGGAAAACCGACCAGGAAAGGAACGGGGTTCGAGCAGCCGTCGCAGCCACACCAGCATTGGCACATCGATGTTTCCTATCTCAACCTCGCCGGAACGTTTTACTATCTGTGCAGCGTGCTGGATGGCTATAGCCGCTCGATCGTGCATTGGGATGTGCGCGAGTCGATGACGGAAGCCGACATCGAAATCATTCTCCAAGCAGCCAAGGAAAAGTATCCGGAAGCCAGACCGCGGATCATCTCCGATAACGGCCCGCAGTTCCTCGCCAGAGACTTCAAAGAGTTTATCCGCATCTCCGGAATGACGCACGTGAGAACGTCGCCTTACTATCCGCAATCCAACGGAAAAATCGAGCGCTGGCATCCATCGCTCAAAGGAGAATGTATCCGGCCCGGAACACCGCTGACGCACGAGGATGCCCAGCGGCTGATCCGACGTTACGTCGATCACTACAATACGGTGCGGCTGCATAGCGCGATCGGATTTGTCACCCCAGCGGACATGCTGGCGGCCCGGCAGAAGGCGATCCACGCTGCGCGGGACCGCAAGTTGGAGGAGGCACGCCGGCAGCGCCAGCTGCGCCGACAGGCGGCATAAAAAACGAATGCCCTACTTGCTTTTCGGAGCTACAATAACTTTGCCGGGTGAAACGGAAGCAGGCACTGCTGGGAAGCTACCATGCCGAGGGATAACTTGGTGGGCTCATCAAGACGATGACCGGAGTAAGTGAGGAAGTTCCGCTTCCGCGCTCCTCCCGAAATTACATCGGATTGGTAGACCCCGATGCCTTCAAAATCCCCGCCCGTAGGGCGGAATCTACACTAACGGAATGCGCTCGCCTTCCATTTCACGCTGAACCGGGACAAGTTGAGCCGCGGGAGTTAGTTAAAACCCAAATGGGTTTGACGCGAGCGATGAAGTTTCAATCTATTATCAATAGCTTGGCGGAGAGAGTGGGATTCGTTTCCCATCTGTGAGAACAGAGGCCTATAGTTACAGAGATACGTTTGCCGGGCAAGCCATATTTGCCATAGTTGCTGTGGCGCCTTGTACGATATTGCACTACGGCACCTCACCAGTTGATAATGCCTGCGGTCTTGAGTTTTTCGTACACGTCGTGCAGCAGGGGAATCAGCTCCTTGGCTGTCGAGAGAGATGATGTGAGTAACGCGAAACAGGCCTTTATCACCCCTGGTTTACGCTGAGCTGGGTCAGATGAAGCCTCTCTTGATATCTGGGCAACATTCTCAAGCAGCTCTTTTCGATCTTCATCCCTAATCTCTTTTGAGTTGCCTATGGCATTAGTCAATCTTTCAATAGCCTCGGCGATCTCCTGGTCCCCATGCGTCTGCAGGATCTGCACTGACGCGTTCAGGTTGCCCATGACGGTGCCGAGATTAAGACCGGATATTGTGTTATTCGAAATGTTGAATATTGTGCTGCCAACAGAAGGAGGTTGATTTTTTTCCATGATTCTTTTGTCGAGACGGGCAATGACCAGCGCCTCTGTGTAAGGGTCAGGTCCTTCGGGAGCGTCCTTTGGTTTGAACCTTTCGAGTTCCAGCAGTCTTCTCAACTGTCTATCATATTCGTCACCAATTCCTTCTTGGTAGGCGGTTGCGCGCCATTGCTTCCGTTTCTGCTCTCGAATATATACAACGTAACCAAGGAGGCCTAGAAGGAGGATGCAGATTATTGGGGAAGAAAGGTTATGCCACACGTATCGCGATTCGATCTTTCATTATCGTTTGTCCACCTTCGAAGGCATTGGTCCCGGAAAGTAGCAGCCCGGCCCTCTGAGGGCTTAAGGCCGCAGTCGTCTTTAACGATGTGGCCGAGGTAGGAAAAAATAGGACCATATGACCGAGGACGAGCCGGAATTAGATGAAGAGACACGTCGGATTTTGGAAGAGCGTCTTGCCACATTCGACGAGGATGTGAAGGATGCGGTAGATGCTCGGGATTTCTTAGACGAGCTACGGCGGAGACTAAGACTGTCGCGCACGAGGGGGAATCGTCGATGACTAGCCTCCGGGTTAGGGTGACTTTGTTAAGCGGTCCTCAACGAGCTTCGCGGAACCGGCAATATCGTGCCAGCTGTCAGCAAGATTGGGATCTCCGTTGACGATGCGTCCGATCTTGTGCGCGATCATGCTCAGCGCTTCTTTGTGCATCGGGCTGAACCGAGAGAACCCGCGTTCCTGCATTGCTCCCGTGATGATGTCCTTCAACGCCTGAGTGATCGCAGCATGATCTGCGAAGTCGCCATATTTGTTGCCGCGATCCTGGAGGGTTTCGTTGAGGTCGGTCATGTGTTGCTTTCAGGGGTTAGTGTGACTTTGACTTTGATAATTCTGCGGCTTCAATGGCGATGGTTTTCTCTGCCGCGATCTTATCCGCCTTCTCCATCTCATCGTGTTGCCGCTTTTGATCGGCCAATATCTGATCCCATTTGCGCTTGATCAAGTCGCAATGCGACAATTGCCAGTCATAGTTGACGCAGAGTTGCCACGCCTCATGAAAGTGCCATTCTTCTTCGAGCTTTTTGTGGTCTGCGTCTGCTTTTCTCCCCTCGTCTTCAAGGGCCTTCTGGAATTCGACCTGCGTAGCAGTGGGTTGCGCTGCAACAGCGAGGCCGGCGCTTCTTCGGCGCATGCCGCCAATACCAGCATTGAAAGCAGGGCGATCTTTCTCATCGGTGGTCCTCAGTCTGAGCTTAACGTTGCATTTGGCCGTCGATCAACTTCATCTCTTTATCGACGGTGGGCGAATTGGACAGGGGACAACTTACCAGAACTGTAGCCATTGGGAACGCAAAAATCTTGGTTGGTATTCCAGGCGGGGAAACAGCGGAGAGAGTGGAAGATTGTACGATATTGCACCATATTGCACGAAGCCACACGTAACCTGTTGATTCTGCATGGCGGAGAGAGTGGGATTCGAACCCACGTTAGAGTTTCCCCTAAACACGCTTTCCAAGCGTGCGCCTTCAACCACTCGGCCATCTCTCCGTTTGAGTTCTCTGCGAAGCGCCAGCGCGCGCAGGCTGCTCCGAAAACCGCCCTTCAGTTTAACATCCGGCCGCGCTCGGCCAGCCCGGCGCTCTTCCCTAGATATCTACCCCAGATCGAACTTCTGATGATGCAGCGTCGGATCGCCCGTTACCAGCACTGGCAGCTTCAAAATCTCCTCGAGTTCTTCCAGGTATTGATTGTTATTCGCCTTGAGCACCTTGGCCACTTCAGGATGCACGCGCAACACCACATCCTTCCCTTCGATCGCCCGCGAAATCTTTTGCGCCTCCACCAGTATTTCGCTGATAACCGTCTGTACGCTCTTCACATAACCGGCGGCTTCGCAATACGGGCAAGGGGAGCACAGCGTCCGCTCCAGGCTTTGTTTGACGCGCTTGCGCGTAATCGCCACCAGGCCGAAATCGTTGAATTGCAGAATCTTATAAGGAGCCTTGTCGGCCCGCATCGCTTCTTCGAGCGCCTGCATCACCTTCTGCCGGTTCTTGCGTTCGTCCATGTCGATGAAATCGACCACGATTATGCCACCCAAATCCCGAAGCCGGATTTGCCGGACGATCTCTTTCACCGCCTCGGTGTTAGTCTTGACGATCGTATCTTCCAGTCGATTCGACTTACCCACATACTTACCGGTATTGATATCGATCGCCACCAGCGCTTCCGTCTGGTTGATCACGATGTAGCCGCCCGATTTCAGCCATACCTTCGGGCGCAGCGCTTTTTCGAGTTCCTGGGTTATGTTGAAAGCGTCGAAAATCGGAGTCTGCCGCGTGTACATTTTGACGCGACTCACCAACGCCGGTTGGAAGCGCTGCATGAACGTGACAACATTCTCGTAAAGATCTTCGTTATCCACCCAAATGGCCTTGAATTCGTCCGTGACCTGGTCGCGCAGAATGCGCTGCACCACATCCAGATCGTAATGCAGCAACGCCGGCGCCGGCTTTTTTTCCGCTCTCTGGCGAATGTCGGTCCAGAGATTGTAAAGAAAGCTCATGTCGGCCGCGATCTCTTCTTCGGGCACGCCCTCGCCGGCCGTACGCACGATGAAACCACCCGTCGGACCTGGCCGATGCGCCTGCAGAATACGTTTTAACCGCTGGCGTTCGTCGTCGCTGGCCACCTTCCGCGACACGCCTAGGTGATTCACGCTCGGCATAAACACCACATATCGGCCCGGCAGAGCAATGTGCGACGTGATGCGCGCGCCCTTTTGTCCCAGCGGCTCTTTGGCAATCTGAACGATAATTTCTTGCCCCGGCTTCAGTAAGTCGGAGATAGAAGGATAAACACGCTCCGCCTTCTCGACTGCCCGATCTTCCAGTCGCTCGCGATGCATCTCGGTTCGAACTTCGGGCGCGAGCGCTGCTGCCGCTCCAGCCCCGATACCGGCCGCTTCCGGCAGCACCCCAGGTTCCGCGCCCTCCTCTTGCGGCACGGCTTGTTGCGTCCTGCTTTCTGGCGGTCGGCTTTCCTGTGTTCTGCCTTCTGGCGATCTCGATTGTTGCGGAGAACGATTTCCACCGCGCCGCCGGCGCATCCGCCGCGAAACACGGTGCAGATAGCGGTCGCCTTGCTCGCGCACGACAGCCGTTTGCGCTTGACCTTCGCCCGCCGTCGCCGTACCCGCATTCGGCCCGGGGGAGGCCTCCATCTCGGCTTTACTTGCCAGTGATCCGCCTGGCCCGGCACTCTCGTCGAGCATCGGCTCGTCTACGCCGGTGAGCCCCTCCTGGATCGCTAAAACCTCGTATTCATCGAGCGCGATCGGTTGCTGGCTCGCAAGCGGCGTGTCGCTCGGCTCAACTTTCTCCGCCGGAATAACCGGTTCCAGTTCCGCCACGCGCGCTCTTCCAAACGCGCTGCCCGCCGCATCGCGCTCATCCGTTACGCTCTCGCTCCCCGCCGGCTGCTCCCCTATATCGTTTTCGACATCTTCAATCTTCTCTTCTTCCGCTTCTGCCGATTCATCCTCATGGTGCGAAAAGATCTTGTCCGTCAGCGCGAGTTCTTCGGCCTCGTCGGTTAAATTCTCGTCCTCTTCCTCATCCTGCTCGAACGGCTCCGCGCCTGCATGCTCAATCTCGCTAAAAGCCTCGTCGTCCGCGTGCAGTTCTTGCGGTTCGTTCCTCTCACCCTGCGACGAGGGCGCCTGGCGATACTTCGCGAGCGACTCTCCAGGCAGCAGAATGACCTCCGCCGCCCCTTCTTCGGACTGCTCTGGAACGCGCGCGACCACAGGCTCGGGAGCCCCGCCCGTCGGCTGAGCATATTTGTTTTCCGGAAAGCCGTGGCCGCGCTGCCGCCGTCGTCTCGACCTTCGTCCTCGCCGGTCGCCTTCGCGAAAGTCGCGCTCACCGCGCTGCTCCGCGCTCGGTCCCTCTCGATTCCCTAGGGGAGCCGGAGGCTGCGCCGTCAAACCCGTCGCTTCCTCGCCGCTCGCCTCCGCCTCTGACGGAACTTCCGCCGGCTCGTTCACAACCGGGCTCGCTTCCTGCGACACCAGCACCGGTCTTGCAATCGGCCGCCTCTCCGTGCCATTAGTCCCGCGGTTGCCGTTCCGTTCCCGCCGCTCTCCCCGGTTCGGCTTCTCCTCCGCCACCGTGTCGATGTCCTCATTCTCCTCGAAGAAATCCGACACATACAGGAACGTGTCCCGTTCCAATCCAAGGTCGACGAACGCCGATTGCATGCCCGGTAGCACGCGCGTCACTCTTCCCTTATGAATGCTTCCCGCCAGCGAATACTCGTTCGCCCGTTGAAAGTACACCTCGACGAGTTGGTCCTCTTCGAGAACCGCAACTTTCGTCTCGTGGCGATTGGAGCCAATCACCAGTTCTTTACTCATTGATCACCGCCTCAAACGGGCCGATCATGGAAGCGAAAAGAACTCCAGAATTGCACTGCGCTAAACGGCCTCGCACGGAGAAACCGCCTATAAACTTATTCCCGCTCGCGAGTGGAGAGTTACTCTAAGACACCCGCGCTTCGCCTACCTTTTACATCCACTTACTAAGAAGCGAAATTTCGCCTGCAATCCGAACTCTTTGTTCCCTCAGCCCGACTTTCTTATATTGTCGAACCGGCCCTTCGAAAAAGGCCGACATCAGTTTACAAACCTTCGCAGCCTGACGCTGTTTACCAAACCCAGCATCAGGAAAATAGACCACGTGTTCGATCCGCCCGAACTCATCAGAGGTAGCGGAATCCCGGTAATCGGCATTCGTCCCACCACCATGCCTACATTCACTAACACGTGAAACAACAAAAGCGCGGCCACGCCCATGCAGATATACAGCCCTGCTACGTCGGTAGCCGTTTGCGCGTTCTGCACAACTTGCATAATCAGAAGAAAATACAGAACCAGCGCGATCACTATCCCTACAAACCCATGTTCTTCGGCGAACGATGAAAAGATGAAATCCGTGTGCGGCACAGGCAAAAAGCCCAGATGCGTCTGTGAGCTTTCCTTTGCGCCGCGGCCCCACATGCCGCCGTTCCCTACAGCGATTCGTGACTGGATCACCTGAAAGCCGGTTCCTTTCGGATCGCGGTCGGGGTAGATAAAACTCACCAACCGGTCCTTCTGATACGGCTTAAGGAAATGATACCCGATCGGCAATGTGACTACCAGAAAGCTCGTAATGATAAGCAGGTATTTCCAGCGCAAGCCGGCCATCAGCACCCCGCAAATCAAAATCGGCAGATAAGTCAGCGACGTGCCCAGATCCGGTTCTTTCATCACCAGCACCATGGGCAGCGCCACATACCCGGCCAGCTTGGCCAGGTCTTTCCACTCCAGCTGCTCGCCCTTGAGGTCGGTCAGATATTTCGCCACTAACAGGATCAGCACGATCTTGACGAACTCAGATGTCTGCAGCGTAAAGCCGCCCACCCTGATCCAGCGCGTTGACCCGAAAACTTTATTGCCCAGGAACGCAGTCGCCAGCAGAAGTGCCACCGAACCGATGTAGAAGTAAAACACCCGCTCGAGCAGCGCATGATAATCGATGCTGGCCATCACCCACATCATCACCAGCCCGCTAACTACCCAGATGATCTGCTTCCACCAGGCATCCTGCCACTTCGTGCCCACGGTTGCGCTATAAATCTGCAGCACCCCCAGACCGCACAACGCCACCGTGACAATGATGAGCGGCCAATCGAGGTCGCGTAGCGAGCGATAGGAGATCACTACCGGATCGTTCCCCCGCCAAGGGGCACGCCGAGCGCCGCGATCGCCGGCAGCGTAAAGAACTCCTCGCTTCTTACCCGCCGCAGCGCCGCATCCTGAATGGCCGCATTGTTCTCTCGCGCTTTCTTGTCGAAGTACGCCTTGATCACGTCGCGCACGATCGGTACTGCGTTATAGCTCTCCACGCCATTCTCGAAGAGCGCCACCACCGCGACTTCAGGTTTACTTGCTGGAGCGAAAGCGACAAACCACGTATTGTTAGCCAGCGCATTTCCCAGCTTTGCGCCTTTGGTGCGCTCGCTAGACGCCAATTGAGCCGTGCCGGTTTTGCCGCAGACCTTCACGTCCGGAAGATAGGCGGCGCGCCCGGTGCCGTTTTCATTCACCACCGCGCACATCCCCGAAACCACCTGCTCCAGATTGTCGCGGTTGAAGTTCCCCTGCCGCAGCAACACCGGCGCTTCGTCGCGCACCAGGTGCGGCTTGTACCATTTACCGCCCACTCCCAAGCCGCCCAACGCGGACACGATTTGCAGCGGCGAAACCGTCACCGCCCCCTGCCCGATCGCTACCGAGATCGTCTCGCCTGCGTACCACCGCTGGCGCGAAACACGCATCTTCCACTTCGTCGATGGCATCGTCCCTTGCGTTTCGTTAGGCAGGTCCACGCCCGTCTTCCGGCCCACGCCCGCCAGGTCTGCGTAGTGCGCAATGCGGTCGATTCCCAGCCGGTTGCCCACGTTATAGAAATACACATCGCAGGATTGGGCGATCGCGCGATGCAGCGAAATATCGCCATGGCCGCCCCTCTGATGGCAGGCATAATAGTGGCCGTAGAAAGACGCGCCTCCGGGGCAGTAGAATTCGGTCCGATCGTCGATCACTCCCGATTCCAGCCCCGCAATCGCCATGATCGGCTTAAATGTCGAACCCGGCGCCAGCTGCGCCTGGATCGCGCGATTCAATAGCGGCTTGTGCGGATCGTCCGCCAGCTCCTCCCAATCCTTGCGGCTGATGCGTCCGGTAAACTTGTTGGCGTCGAAAGTCGGCCGGCTCACCATGGCCAGAATTTCGCCGGTCCGCGGATCGAGCGCCACCACCGACCCGCGCTTCCCGTCCATCGATAGTTCCGCCACCGATTGCAGATCCAGGTCAAGCGACGTTCGCAGGTCTTTCCCTGGAACGGCCTCCTGCGCATTCTCCATCTGCCGCTCGCGGCCCATGTTGTCGACTAGTACGCGCTGCTGCCCGTCCACGCCCCGCAGCGTCGAATCGTACTCCCGTTCCAGACCGTCTTTGCCGATAATGTCGCCCTGGTGATAATCCATGAACTGCGGCAAATCGAGTTCACTCTCGCTGATTTCACCCACATAACCAGTCACATGCGAGGCGAAACCGTCCTGCGGGTACTGCCGCCGCCAGGCGCGCACCACCTGCATCTCCGGATACGTATTCGCGTCCTGGTGCGACTCGATCCAGGCCATCTCGTCGCGCGATAGCTGGTCTTTAATAATGATCTGCGGGCGCGACGACATGCGCCGCACTTTTGCCGCCAGCTCGCCGTAATCCAGCTGCAAAGCGTCCGCGATCGGTTGCAAATGTTCCGGCTTGATTTGATCCCGATTGAGCAGCAGTGAATAGGACGCCTTGTTGTCCACAATCACCCGTCCGTCACGATCGAGAATCTTGCCGCGGGCCGCCAGAACAGGCGTGCTCTTGATGCGGTTTCGCTCGGCCGCTTCGCTATACACGTCCGGGTTCTGGACCTGTAGTCTCCAAAACCCGGAAACCAGGAAAACAAACACAGCCACCGTCAAATATTGGAAAAGCGCGATCTTGCCCAAAGACTTTTTTGGGGCATCGCGCAGAAGCCCTTCAGGACTGATCTGCTCGTCCCGCTCGCGCTCGCTTTCAATTAAGGCCACGTGGGGTTCCGGAAACCACTATTGTACCGAGAATTGAAGAGCGCAACCGCTTGGGATAGTCTAGTCAAAGAGGATTACGAATATGAAAAACTTTCTACTCATCGGCACAGCGGCCTGTGTTATTTCGGCGGCGGCAATCGGCGTGGCCCAGACACCCCCCGACAGCGTACACGCATCTCGCCATATGAATCTTGCGGCCGCCCAGCAATTGATTGAGCAAGCTTTTCAAAAAATCAGTGACGCCCAGAAAGCAAACCACTCCGATCTGGGCGAGCACGCCTTGAAGGCCAAGCAGCTCCTGACGGAAGCCAATCACGAACTAGGCATGGCTGCCGACGTCTCGAACCAAAACGAAAAGCACCACTAAACCCCAAGGGTGGAGCGGCCCTTCTGGGCCAATCTCACTTACTTTTCTCGAAAACCTTGTAACTTCTTGATATCACTTAGCTGTGATCGTGGCGCGGCCACTCGTGGCTGCCGCGTCGAGAATCGTCTCGACGCTTTCCTGGGCTGGCCATTTACTTGAAACAGAGCAGGAAGCGTCAGCGCCCCTAAATTTCCCTCCTCTAACCTCCCGCGAGTTTCATCCGGTCTAAAAGCAAAAACAACGGCAGCGCCACCACGCTATTCAGCGCCCCATGTACAAACACTTCCTGCGGATCGAACGGGATCATCTGCCCGAGCAGCGCCCGCCGCATCAGCCAGTAGAAAAATGCATGGAAAAAAAAGAAGAAGAAGCACAAAATCAGCCGGATAATCGAACTCTCTACATTGAACCGCTGGTTGACTGAGGCCGCGAAGTAACCCACCAGCGTCTTCGTGATCCCGTACATGCCGATCGGGATGTTCGCCGGCGAAAGCGAATCCTCGGCCAGCCCCACGAAGGCTCCGAAAAAGAGCGAAGCGATTGGGCTGTGCCGCATCAGCCCGAAGTAAATGGTCAACAGCAGCGGCAGTTCCAGCCACTCCGTATGCGGAATCAGCCGCGGCAGATAGAACTTGCCGATGATCGCGACCAGCGTAATCGCCGCCAGCGCGACCACCTGGAAGCGGTGAAACCAGTTGTCGCGGATCGCCGGCGTCAGTATCTGGTCGCTGGTCTCGTTCATTGCGGAGCAGGCGGTAAGGCTGGAGGCTTCTGCTGGTCGGCCGGTTTCGGGCGCGGCGCCCCCAACGGTAGAACCGGGCCCTGCGAGGGAAACGATGCTGCTGGCTTGGGCGCAGCCCCGGGTGTCTTCCCCGCCGCCGCGGGTGTCTTCACCGCCGTGGACGTCTTCCCCATCTGTCGCGCCCCGAGAACCGTCGGCGTCGCCGGTGCCCCTGTGGCCGGCGCCCCTGTGGTTGACGCCGCCTTTGCCGTCGTTGCCTTGCTATTGAAGTTTGGAATGCTCGAACCTAAGCCGCCATACACGTGGCCTTGTTCCTTGCCCAGCGCGCTGTATTTCTGCAGAATCTTGTCTGCTTCGGTCTGCGGTTTAGCCGTCGCCGGCGCGTCGCTGCCGCCTTCGGGCGGTGGCGGCGGCAACGTCCGCGCGCTCAGATCCTCTTCGGGCGGCGTGTTTGGAATGGCCTGGTGCACGCCTGCCACCACCACCAGAACTTCCTCCACGCCTCCGGGCGCGCCGCTCAAGCTCAGTTTCACATCCCGCATCCCTTGTCCCGATTGACTCGAAATCACTTCTCCCACTGGAAAACCTCTTGGGAAAATCCGGTCCTCGCCCGACGTGTAGAACCACTCTCCGTTCGTTACTTTGTCCTCGTTCTGGACCTGCTCCACCACGCATTTGCCGCTCCCGCAGTCGAGTACCCCATGCACATGGCCGCGCTGCGATTCCACCCCCACCTTAAAGGTCGGATCCGTCACCAGCAGAACCTGCGATACCAGCGGGTAGACCGCCACGATTTTCCCCACGATTCCGTCCGGCGTCACCACCGCCATCCCGCTCTCCACGCCGCTCGTCGAGCCCCGATCGATGAAGACCGCCTTCGCCGATGCCACCGTGCTGTTGCCGATCACCCGCGCGGCGATTGTCTTCGACGGGATCTGCGTCTGGAATTTCACCAGCGCGCGCGCATTTTCAGCCGTCGTCAGCTGATTGCGGTAGTAGATGTTCTCCATCTGCAGCCGGTCGTTCGTCGCCTTCAACTTGCGATTCTGCTCCCGCACGTCGAGCAGGATGAAGTAATCCTGCATAAACCCGATCGTGTTATGGCGCACCGCTTCTACGATCCCGGCCATGGGCGTCACCGCCGTCACCGCCCAAACCCGGATCAGACGCTCATCGCGATTCGTCTTGACCTGGTAACCCAAATACAACAATTGGGCCACCACCGCCACCAGCAAAACCGTAAGGTTGCGAAAGCGGCTCAGCAGAGCTTCCATGTGTTACCCGTTTCGTCTTCCTGTTTCTACTTTAAAGGGACGACGGCCAGCCTGCCAGCGCTCTTCTTATTCGATCGCGATCCGCCGCAAAAGTTTGAAGTCGGTCAGCATCTTCCCCGTGCCCAATACCACCGAGGCGAGCGGATCTTCCGCAATCGAAACCGGCAGTCCGGTCTCTTCGCGAATGCGCCGGTCGAGATTCTTGATCATCGCCCCCCCACCCGTAAGCACGATTCCCTTATCGCTGATGTCCGCGCTGAGTTCCGGTGGCGTGCGCTCCAGCGCCACCCGGATCGCATTCAGAATCGTCGCCACGCAATCCGACAGCGCCTCGCGTATTTCCCCGTCCTCCACCGTCACCGTTTTGGGAACGCCTTCTATCAGGTTGCGGCCCTTTATTTCCATCGTGAGTGGCCGGTCGAGCGGATACGCCGAGCCGATCTGGATTTTGATCTGCTCCGCCGTGCGCTCGCCGATCAGCAGGTTGTATTTCCGCTTCAGATAGCTCATGATGGCGTCGTCCATTTCATTGCCGGCCACGCGTACCGAGCGCGAGTAAACGATGCCCGAAAGCGAAATCACCGCCACATCCGTCGTCCCGCCGCCAATATCCACAATCATGTTGCCCGAAGGCTCGGTGATCGGCAGGCCCGCGCCGATGGCCGCCACCATCGCCTGCTCCACCAGATGCACCTCGCTCGCTTTCGCCCGATACGCCGATTCGCTGACCGCCCGTTTTTCCACTTGCGTGATTTCGCTCGGAACCCCTATCACGATGCGCGGATGCACCAGCATCTTGCGGCCGTGCGCCTTCAGGATGAAGTAGTTCAGCATCCGCTCGGTGACTTTGAAATCGGCGATCACGCCGTCTTTCATCGGACGGATGGCGACGATATTGCCCGGCGTTCGTCCCACCATCTCCTTGGCTTCTTTACCCACCGCTTCGATCTCGCCGTTGTTCTTATTGATAGCCACGATAGACGGCTCGTTGACCACGATGCCTTTGCTCTTGGCGTAGACGAGCGTGTTGGCGGTTCCCAAATCGATGGCAAGATCTGACGAGATGAGGCTGAAAACAGACCTGAAATTCATGGATGGACGGCTGCTACCCGAAGGAAGACAAATTCCGAGGGTAACATAAGGATGAGCGGGCCCAGCTTCCTGGCGGGCCGCTAGCCCAAATGTATTCTTTTCAGATGGTTGCGTTTTGTCTCCCATAACCCGGCGCGAGTGGTTGGCGCTCGGCGGCATGGCCCTCTGGAGCGGCTGCGGACGCAAAAACGGAGCCGGATTTCCGGGCTATGCCCTGATTGCGACTGCCGGTGAACCCAGCATTTCGCTCGTTGACCTGGAAGATTTTAGGCTGCTCAAGCAGATTCCCGTGGGCGCGGCGCCCGCTTCAGTTTGCGCCACGGCGCACACCGGCCGCAGCTATGTATTGACGCCCGAAACAGGTAGTGTGCATGCTGTGGGAGCGGGCTTTGAGCGGGTCGCTTCCGGCCGCTTCGCAGACCAACTTTCGGCGCTCCAGGTGACCGGCGACGGCCGCTACCTATTGGCCATCGCCGGTCACGCCCAACAGCTGATCGAGGCGGAAGCGAAATCGTTAAAGGTGACCAGGCGATGGAAGCTTTCCGCCCCGCCCACCGCCATGGATGTTTCGAGCGTGGGCGCGGTAGCCATCGCAACTGGTCCGCGCGGCGGCGTCGAGTTCGTCGATAGAAAAACCGGCCAACAGACCCGCCGGGAACTCGGCGGCCCGCTCGGCGATGTCAGGTTTCGCCACGACGGCAAGCTGCTCATGGTTGCCAACTATGAAGCGCAGGCGCTGACGGCTCTCGACGTGCCGAACTTAGACGTGATTGTCGACCTGGCAATCGCCATGCAGCCCCAAAACCTCTGCTTTAACTCCGATGGCGGTCAGTTGTTCGTTTCAGGCAAAGGCATGGACGGCATCGCCATTGCTTTCCCCTATCAATTGCCGCTCGAGATAGAGCAGACGGTGCTGGGTGGCCGCGATCCGGGAACCATGTCCTGCTCCGCGAATCCGGCCTACCTGTTTGTGGCCAGCGCGGGCGGTTCCGACGTTTGCATTCTCGATATCAACAGCCGCAAGATGATCGGAATTGTCGAAGTCGGGCAGAACCCTTCCTTTGTCGCCATCACGCCCGACAACCAATACGCGCTGATCCTGAACGAAGGCTCGGGCGACATGGCGGTGATTCACATCACTCCCATCCAGCAGCGCATCGCCAACGCGGCCATCATGCGCGGCAAGGCGGCGGCCTCCCTTTTCACCATGTTCCCCGTCGGAAGCAGACCGGTACAGGCCGTCATCTTACCCAAAGAGCTTTGACATCGCCCATCAAGTTTGGCATCGTGTCGGTCAACCAGATGCCTGTCGCAGGTAACCTGCAAACCAGGGGACTCGCCGTGCATTCCGCGCCGTTTGCGGAATCCGACGCCTGTCCCCTGCTTTGCCCCACCCACAAAAGCGCTAACGGTCTCTTTGCGATACTCGCCCGGTTAATAATGATACCGGCCCTGAAGAAAATCTACAGCTTCGTCACTAACCCGGTACACCAATCGATGTTCTTGCGTAATCCGGCGTGACCAACAACCCGCAAGAATATAGCGAAGAGGCTCAGGTTTCCCTATGCCCTGGAATGGATCGCCCATTACTGCCTCCACCAGCTCTAGCACTCTGAGAGCGGTCTTCCGGTCGGATTTTACCCAAAACCTCAGGTCCTCCCGGAACTCGGGCTGGAAGATAGCTGCTCGTTTAGCTTCTCGTTTCACCTAGCACTTGCCGCCGCAGTGCCTCTACCGTTGCCGGCTTCTGTTTCCTCTGCTCTGAGCGCCGTAGCGCCGCAAGCAAGCGGCGTGCATTCTGCGGAGACCGCAGCAAATGAGCAGTCTCAATCAGTCCGGCGAGTTCGCTAGCGGGAACCAGAGCAACATCACGGGCGCCTCTGCGTCGAACGATCACAGTTTCCTGCTGGTCGACAACTCGATCCAGAACGCTAGCCAGGTTTTCACGGAGGCTCGTATAAGTTGTTTCCGTCGCCATCGGAGATCCTTCCGGTATTGTACAGCATTTCTGTACGTGTATTGTTAGTCGAGCGCGCCCCTAAGCCGCCCGAGCTGCAACGGCCGACGCTCGAGTGGCCTGTCGCACGGAAAACGTTATCGTCCAGAAGTAACCTGCAAACCAGGGGACTCGCCGAGCATTCCGCGCCGTCTGCGGAATCCGAAGCCTGTCCCCTGCTTTGCCCCGCCCACAAAGGCGCTAACGGCCTCTTTGCGAAACTCCACTAGGCATCTCATTGCCAGCCCAAGATCTACACACTGTAGAGCCGGATGATCGGCGGCGAAGCCAAATTGCTGACCCAATCTTGCCCTAAGCAGTGGTTGCGTGGCTCTGCCGCATCGCGACTTCGATCCCTTCGGCCTCCTGCCATAGACGCGCAGCTTCGTCATGCTGGCCCCAGGCCGCCAGAAGAATCGATTGATTTCGAAGACTGATGCCCAAGCTCGCACGCAGCCCCAACTCCAGGCAAATGGCTTCTTGCTTTTTGAAAAGAGCCATAGCCTCTTCCAGCTTTCCCCACGCCCTCAGGATCAAGGCCTGATTGCCGTAGCTCGCCTGCAGCCCAGCGCGGTCTCCCAACTCCAGGCAAATGGCTTCTTGTTTTTTGAAAAGAGCCATCGCCTCTTCCAGCTTTCCCCAAGCCCGCAGGATCAAGCCCTGATTGCCGTAGCTGACCTGCAGCCCGGCGCGGTCGCCCAACTCCAGGCAAATGGCTTCTTTCTTTTTGTGAAGAGCCATCGCCTCTTCCAGCTTTCCCCAGGCCCGCAGGATCAAGGCCTGGTTGCCGTAGCTCGCCTGCAGCCCGGCGCGGTCCCCCAACTCCAGGCAAATGGCTTCTTCCTTTTTGTGCAGAGCCATCGCGTCTTCCAGCTTTCCCCAGTCCTGCAGGATCAAGGCCTGACCGCCGAAGCTGCGCTGCAGCCCGGCGCGGTCCCCCAACTCCAGGCAAATGGCTTCTTCCTTTTTGTGCAGAGCCATCGCGTCTTCCAGCTTTCCCCAGGCCTGCAGGATCAAGGCCTGATTGCCGTAGCCGCGCTGCAGCCCCGCGCGGTCCCCCAACTCCAGGCAAATGGCTTCTTGCTTTTTGTGCAGAGCCACCGCCTCTTCCAGCTTTCCCCAGTGCCGCAGGATCACGGCCTGATTGCCGTAGCCGCACTGCAGCCCCGCGCGGTCCCCCAACTCCAGGCAAATGGCTTCTTGCTTTTTGTGCAGAGCCATTGCCTCTTCCAGCTTTCCCCAGGCCTGCAGGATCAAGGCCTGATTGCCGTAGCTCGCCTGCAGGCCGGCGCGGTTCCCCAACTCCAGGCAAATGGCTTCTTCCTTTTTGTGGAGAGCCATCGCCTCTTCCAGCTTTCCCCAGTTATGCAGGATCACGGCCTGATTGCCGTAGCTGTACTGCAGCCCGGCGCGGTCCCCCAACTCCTCGCAAGCGCTTTCTACCGCCTTCATTGCCCGGAGCCCATCCGCTAGCAGTCCCCGGCGAAACGCGAAAAAGAAACCGGTGAAGGCCAATGCGGAAAGTAGCTCTGTTCGTTCAGTGGCTGAGGATACCCTGTGAGCAGCCCAAGTAAGCGCCAGCCGCCAATCGTCCAAGTCTTCTTCACATTCCTCCCAGGATTCTTCCCAGCGCTCGAACTGACGCGCAACCGCCTCGGCGTGGCGCTGCTCCAACGTGGCATCCCCGCCAACTTCGGCTCTGATCAGTGAGTGCAAACGAAAGTGGAGCTTTTCGCGATCGTAGAGCTCTACCAGAGACCGCGAGCGCAGGTCGTCCAGAGCATCGAATCCAGTCTCTTCCTCCATTTCGGCGACCTCTAAGGCGAGAGCGAGACGGAAATGGGAGGGCGCGCAGACGGCCATCGCTGACAGCAACCGGCGCGCGTCCTGAGTTGCGCTTGCTATCGCGGCGCTCAGTAGAGCGCTGATGTCCAACTCGCCGTGAGCGAGCTTGTTTGGCTTCAATTGGGTGAGCAGGCGAGGTAGCGTATAGCGCGGATCCTTTTTCTGCAGTAGTCCCGCCGCGACACTGATGCCCAGGGGAAGTCTGCCGAGCTGCTCACCCAATTGCAGAAACGCAGCTTCGTTGGCGCTCACTTCGCCCTCCGGAAGATATCGGCGGAATGAGGCGAGGCACTCCTCTGGCGTGAACAGATTCAGCTCTGGTGCAGGGTAACTTGCCAAAAAGGCAAGGCCTGCGCGGCGAGTGGTGATAAGAACGGCACAGCGGCCGCCCGGTATAAGATCGCGGATCTCGTTCGACTCAACATTGTCAAGAACCAGGAGGTAGTGGCGCTCCGCGCAGAGATGCCGGATCTCGCGCAACTGAGACTGCGGTTCGCCTTCTGGCCTGACCCCGAGTTGGCTCGCTAGCTCGACGGCACACGCCGAGAGCAACTGGCCGGCGCAATTGATCCAAAAGACTCCGTCAAAATCGTTCTGCTGCCGATGGGCGAATACGTTCGCGAGACTCGTCTTCCCGAGCCCCGGCATTCCGAGGAGGGGAACGACCGCCCCGTCGTCCGCCAGCAATCTGCGCAGAGTGTTCAACTCCTGCTCACGACCCAGGAAGTAGGCCGGCGCGGTAGGAGCGAAAAAGGGACGCTGCGTGCCGCGCGAACGTAACTCTGCCGATTCTTCCCGAAATGCTCGCAGCTCAATCAGTATCTTGGCAAGCGTCTCGGCTTGGAAAATTGTTTGAACTTGCGGAACAGTCTTAATCTCTTGCGCGAAATAGAGGCTGATTAACTCGAACCAATGTATTCGCTCCCCAGATGCTGCGGCATTAACCTGAGTCCAGCCCCGGGTGAGCGCATCTGTTACGGGTTCGGGCGGTGTGCGCAGACCTCCCTCTTTCCATTCCTCTAGCAGCATGCCTGTAAGGAGGTTGCGCAGTGAGGTCACCGCGGCCTCGCCATCCAGGGTCTTGGGCTCCATCACGTGCGCTGGCTCCCACGGCCCCGGCGGGTTAGGCGGTTTATACCGTTCATCTTTCAGCAGCTTCGCTTGCGCTTTCACCCAGTACAATGCCTGCTTGCACCAGGCTGAAGAGTCCTCATCGATCCGCCTCCTGGACGCCGGGGCAACCTCACTCCGCGCAGATTCAAGTAGTTGCCGGGTGGCTCCTAGATAGGCCTTCCGCAGAGCACGTTGGATGTGGTGATTGGCGGGTTGTCCCTCCCCTCGGTACCACTTCTGAATGTCAGGGACCGCGCGGAGAACCGCGGCGTGGAATGAGTTCCCAACTAAGCCGCTGGCAGCCGCGCCCGCGAGCCATTTGCCGCCTTCGATCGCGCCCGACAATAAGGCAGTTCCCATGAACCATGTCTGTGGGTCGAGCATTGCACCTCTATCTCGATTCAGCTTACTTGGATAGATTTGGGAGGGCAACCGAGCCCTGCGTGGGGCTGTCAATGCAGGCAATAGCAGAGCCAATTGTCACGCCGGAAGATCGCCAGTTGCAGACACTTCGGGATGAGGGGACTTGCCGAGCATTCCGCGCCGTTTGCGGAATCCGATGCGTCGCTACCCCGAGCCGACCGAATGTGTAACGGCTCAGCTCGTGATAAGCTCGCGTCCAAGATTCGGACTGACACGCATGGATCACTCTTGGGAAAAGAAGGCGTGGACTATTTTAGCCGAGCAAGACGCAAGCAAGCGCGCTGCTCTTATCGAACGGTTTGCCGCTGGAAATCAAGGAACGGCCGACGCTCTGCCGAAGTTAATCGACGCGCTGAATGAGGGAAAGAGCGGTAACAAGCTTTGGTATGAGCTCCATTGCATTATGGATAATCATCCACGCTTCCCCGGAGTAGCGTGGTCGATTCATGCTAAGTCATTCGCTGATCACGAGAGTGCAATCGAGTGGGCGCAGCACGAACTGGAAGCAACCGGGGCGGACAGAGTACGGCTCTACGTCACCGGCATCGTATCCGCTTCTGGAATGATTACTTTGACGATGAACACGGAGCACAAAATTAAGGGGAATCCGGTAGTTGAGCTGATTAAAAAGTGACCTAACGCGGCAGTAGCACTGCGCGGTCTTGCCGATAGACTTGTGCGGATGCTAATCGCGATGCTGAAGTACCAGACGTCTTTCCAGCCCTCAGCGACGCGAAAAGTCCTCCGTTCTCCAAGTCGGTGTTCAGCCGGGCGGTGCCTCGTAATCGAGTTTGGCGGATCCTAATGTCCGGATGTTCGACAACTCGGGAGCTGAAAGCGGCGGGACTACATAGGGAAACGGCGGGAGGGCGTCGCGGAACAAAATCAGGCGCCCACGTCGTGTCGCACAAAGGACCCTTTGTGAGACGCGCTCACTGACATTGGTGCGCTCTTCGTCATGTTTTCGTATTGCGCTCAGCTGAGTTCTTGGGCGAGTCCGATGAGAAGCCCTTCAGGCCCGCGGATGTAGCAAAGCCGATACGCGTCTTTGTACTGGACGACTTCGCCTACGAGCTGTGCGCCGCACTTGCGGAGTCTTTCAAGCGTCTCGTCGATGTCGTCAACGGCGAACATGACACGGAGGTAGCCTAGAGCGTTCACCGGGTCGTTGCGGTGATCCGCGACGGCAGGCGGCGTGAGGAATCGGGAGAGCTCGAGCCGGCCGTGGCCGTCCGGCGTCCGCATCATGGCAATCTCGACGCGCTGATCGCCCAGTCCAGTGACACGCCCCGCCCATTCTCCTTCGATCGTTGCCCGCCCTTCGAGCTCGAGGCCGAGCTCGCGAAAGAAATCGATCGTCCCTCCGAGGTCATCGACGACGATTCCTACGTTGTCCATCCGTTTGAGCGCCATGTGTCTAATCTACAAGGCGTCACCTTGTCTAAAATAGCGGATCCTTTTTGCAACGCTGAAGCACGAGCGCGACGCGGAGCCTGAGAGATCACTCCCGAATAGCGCTTACTCGGGGCGGATGACGGGCAAACCGGAAACAACGCACCTAACTACGCCGCCCGAGCTTCCAAAATCGCCCGATTCTGCGAGCAAGTCGGACAATCGCACCCACCCCTTTCTTCCGGCCGCGGCAAATTCCCGCCGCACGGCAGCAGATGCCCCGTGCCCAACTCTTTCTCTTTCTCGATCAACTCCAACCAGGTATCGGTCGTCATGCGCTGAATCCCCATCCCGCCCGTCTTTCGAATCGATTCGTTGCTCGTCGTCCAGTAATACTCCGGCGGGACGCCGTTCACAAAATGCATGCGCCGATACACCATCTCCGGCGGCGGCCACTTCTTCTGCCCATCCTGAATCAGAATCTCGTTCGAAGGACTCAGCGCCGTAAACGTCTTCCCGTTCGGCAGGATTTCGATTTCGACCCACTGATCCAAAATCACGATCTTTTTCTGCTTCTTTTTCGACTTCTGCCCGCCAAACACCTGCTGCGCGCGCGTCAACGGTGGCGCAACGGCCTTCTCCTTCGCTTCCGGCGTAACGTCCGGCGCCGGCGGCCGCTTTGCCAGATCCGCTTCCAAGTCCTTAATCCGCTTGTCTCTCTTTTCGAGCAGCTTGTCTCTCAGCATTTCGTTGCGCAAGATGTCCTTCCGTAAACTTTCCACCGCGTTCAGCGAGCGATAAAACGCCCGCTCGTGTGTCGTCTTGTAGCGCTGCACCAGATCGAGCGTGTGCTCCTGCGCCGGCGTCCAACCGTCCGCATAACGAGTCTCCTCGCTACCCACCAGAGCCGCCTCCGCTTCGAGCAAACGCCGGTTCGCCCGCTGCATCATCCAATGGTTCAGAATCAATTGCTCGACCAGCGACCTCTCGTGAAAATTCTCCGGCTCGTAAGTCGCCAGCCAACCTTCGCGCGTCTCGTCGTAGTCGTCCTGCGATTCGCCCGCCAGAATCAGCACGCGTGTCGCCCGCAAGCCATGCCTCGTCGAATTCCGGCTCGAGTTCTCCTTCCCCTGAGGAGTCTTCGGCCCGCCGCGCTCTGCCATTTCGCCCCAGTATGCCCAACCACCCGTTCGAAACAAGCACCCCCATCCGCCCTATCTCAATACAAACAAACCCCCAAAATAAATTCACCAAATCCGTCACCAGTGGTGGCGCGGCCACTTTTGCCCAAATGCTTTGCACCCGTGGAGCGGCCCTTCTGGGCTGCTATGCCGGCTTTCGAGCCGGCATTTACTCAAACACGAGCCTGCCGCCGAGTGTTGCGAAATGCTTGAAACAGAGCAGGAAGCGTCAGCGACCGTAAACTTGCAACTACCCAAAAATCCCTTAAGTCAACGACATTGGGCACTCCTGCCTGCCGCCCCTCCCCAGTTCGTTCGGCAAAACCCCCAAATCCTCATCGTCGAGCGCTACGCTCACCCCCTAAAACCAAGCCTCGACCGCACGACAGCCAAGGCAGCCACAGCCGCGGTTTCAGCTCGCAAGATGGTGGGACCTAAGGAACAGGGTTGCCAGCCGGCGGCTAACGCTTCCGCTCGTTCCGAATCGGTGAAGCCGCCTTCCGGACCGAGCAATAACGCGGCCGTCGCGGGGTTCTCCGCCGGCAGCACCTGCGAAACCGGGGATGCGGCACTGTCCTCGTCGAGCAGTAGCCGGACGGCGGCCTCGGTCCGCAGCGCAGCGGACATGGCAATCGTTGCCTCGATGCGGGGCAAGCGCGCTCGTCGGCATTGCTGGCTTGCTTCGAGGGCGATCTTCTGCCAGCGCGCCAGGCGCTTTGCCGAAGCCTGGGCAAGCCCGCTTTCCGTGCGCGTGGCTTCCCATGGCTGAATCACCGTGACATTCAGTTCCGTCGCTTTTTCGATGAGCCACTCGAACCGGTCGAATTTGAAAAGCGCGGGCAGCAGCGTAATAGGCGAAACCGCCGCCGGAGGCGGAAGCCGTTCGAGTATGCGGAACACGACCAGCGATTTACTGGCGGTCGCAACCTCGGCCAGATAAAGATTTTGATTGTCCGAGAGTTCGAAACGCTGGCCCGCCTCGACACGCAGGACACGGGTGAGATGCTCGGCCTCGGCCCCCGTCAGTTCGGTTTCGCCGCGATGCGGCGCAGGCGTGAAGAAGCGGCGCCGGGCCATGCTAGGCCGCTATCTCGCCGGAACCAGAGCGACTTCCCGGAACCAGACCGTAGCCGCGCCGCCGTGATGCTGGAGCGCGATGTAGCCGCTATCCGGGCGCCGTCCGCGCTCCGGCTCGTAGCGCCCCTTTTTCGGTGGTACCGGTGACACGCCATCGTAATCGGTTACCAGCACGCCATTCAGATGCACCATCGTGCGCGCGCCTCGCAGGGTGATCAACAGCGTGTTCCATCGGCCGGCCGGTTGGTAAGGACGCGCCTTGGCTTTGGTCATCGAATAGAGAACACCGGTACAGTGCCAGTCGTCACCCGACTCGTCGATTTGGACTTCGATGCCGTGGTCGATCGCGTCGTCTTCGGATTTCGGCGGGTACGGGATGCGGATGAAGACACCGGAGTTGGCCGCTGGCGCGGAGACCTTGTAGACGACGCGTAGGGTAGCGTTACCGATCTTCTTCCGCGTATACCAGAGATCGTCTTCGGGCGCGTCGGGAAGCGAGACGAGCAGGCCGTTCTCTACTTTGAAACCGGGCTGCTGGTCGGGCGGCGCGCCGGGGTGACGCGGGATGCGCGCCCAGCCGTCGAGGTCCTTGCCGTCGAATAGCTGCTGAGCTTGCGCCGGGCCGGCGAAAAGCGCCCACGTAAGCAGTAGAGCGATTCCGGCGAAGGTTTTCATCAGAACAAGCCTAACAAGCAGGGACGTCGCGGTACCCGCTTGCCACGTGCACAAGACGGCTTACTTGAGAGTTTTAGAGGCTCCCCAGGACAACTCATTGTCCGTTTCCCTCTGCTTTATGTGAAGAGGGTTCGGATAAGAATACTGGTTTGGAGTTGTCCGTTGAAGTTATTAAACAGAATAATGTTGGCCGCTACCGTTTCGCTAGCGGCCCTGGCGGGAGCGCCTACACGAAGCGTTGCTCCTGGATCCAAGATTTACGTGGAGGCAGCAGATGGATTTGATACCTATTTGACAGCTGCCCTCGAGAAGAAAAAAGTCCCGGTCGTAGTTGTCACTGACAAAGCGAAAGCCGATTACGAGCTTTCCGGAGTTTCGGACCAACAGAAAGCCGGCTGGGCAAAAATTGCTTTCACCGGGCAAATTCACTCAGACGAACAGGCAAGTGTCAAGTTGGTGCAGCTGAAGACCAATCAGGTTGTGTTCGCCTACGCTGTTAACAAGAAGAACAGCTTGCATGGGCGCCAAACCGCAGCGGAAGCTTGTGCGAAACACTTAAAGGAAGCAATGATCGAGCAATAAGGCTCAAGTTCTTGTCGCGCGTTGCCGTGCCTGTGAAACACGAGGTGGTGCGGTAACGCGGCCTTAAGTGCTCTTCTCCAGCGAGCCTTTAGCTCCGATTTGAAATTTCCAATCCCCAGGGGAAGCAATGCTTTCGACCTCACCGTTCCCTAGCCGATTAACATCGGTGATATAAGTGAAGGGTTTTGCAAAAAAGGGGTGGGGAATTATGCCGCGGTTAATCCGGTTTCTTTTTGCGTGTGTGGCGATAGGGGCGTTGGCAGCGCCAGCTTGGGCGCAGACGAGTTTCGGGCGCATCTCGGGGACCGTGAAAGACCCGGGTGGCGCGGTGGTGGCCGGGGCGGCCGTGACCATAAAGAATCAGGACACGCAGGCTACCCGCAGCGTGACCTCGGACAGCAACGGCTTTTATACAGCCACCGAACTCCCGATCGGGACCTACACGGTGGAGGTCAATCAGCAGGGTTTCCGGCGCGAAGAGCACGCGGGTGTGGCGATCGCCGCCGACGCGCGCATCACGATCAATTTCAATCTGCAGCTCGGCGATGTCACCCAAACCGTACAGGTCTCGGCGGCCGGCGAGTTGCTGAACACGACGTCGGGTGAGTTGTCGCGCGTAATCGACACCAAGCAGGTGGCGAACCTGGCCTTGAACGGGCGCAATTACATCCAGCTGATGACCCTGGTGCCCGGCGCGGTGGTGACGAATCCCGATCAGTTCAGCGTGACGACCAGCTTGTCGTCGGGCAACCAGACGATCAACGGAAACAGGCCTGACACAAACAACCTGACAGTCGACGGAGCCTATAACCAGGTGGCCGGCAGCAACACCAGCCTCATGAATAACGTGAGCGCGGAGTTCATCCAGGAAGTAAAGCTGCAGACGTCGAATTTCGATGCCGAATATGGACGGATGTCCGGGCCGGCATTCAACGTGGTGACGAAGAACGGCACCAACGATTTCCACGGATCGGCGTTTGAGTATTTCCGCAACGACACTCTGGACGCCCGCAATTTCTTTGCGGCCAAGAAGACGGAATTGCGCTTTAACGATTTCGGCTACACCTTGGGGGGCCCCCTCAAGAAGAACAAGCTGTTTTTCTTTGTAGGAGAAGAGTGGAAGCGCCTGCGGCAGGAGGCCACGCCGACGCGTGTGACGGTACCGGATTCGGCGGAGCTCAACGGGAACTTCGCCGGACAGAAGGCGCTCATCGATCCGACGACGCACGCGCCCATACCCGGCAACAACATTGCTTCCCGTATCACCCCGGACGGTCAGGCGCTGGCCAATGTCTATCGCTTGATGTCGAGCCAGGGTTTGTCGTTCAACGATACGCCCACGGCCAACAACCTGACGCTTGCGCCGAACAACCCATTCAACTTCCGGGAAGACATTGTGCGTCTGGATTACAACCTGAGCGACAAGAATCAGCTTTACGGGCGTTGGATTCAGGATTACAACCAGCTCGTCGATCCGTTCGGAACATTTTCGGGATCGGCGCTACCGACCACGCCGACGCTGCGCATGCGGCCCGGCGAGAGCTTTTTGCTGGCCGAGACCTGGCTGCCCACGCCCCACCTGGTGAACCAGGCGCGAATCAACGCTAGCTGGGCATCGCAGCATATCCCGCCCTATGGCGATACCTGGGAGCGCAGTACTTACGGCTTTCAATTCTCGCAGCTGTTCAACGGCGGCGAATACGACAACGGGATACCGAACGTCAGCATCAACAATTTTGCCGGTTGGGCCGGCCCGAGTTTTGCGCTGCTCTCTCCCTCGACCGATATACAGGCGGCCGATACGGTGTCCTACACAATTGGCGGACACGTGCTGCGAGCCGGTGTCGAAATCATACGCGACCGCGTCGATCAGAACGGCCGGCCGCCCTACACAGGCTCGTTGACCTTCAATCCGAATGGGACCCCGAACTCGACTGACAATGCACTGGCAGATGCCCTGCTGGGTAACTTCAAGAGTTATACCGAGGCCAGTTCCGACCCGGTGGGCTTTTTCCGGTTTACGCAGCCGGAAGCTTTTGTGCAGGACAGCTGGAAGGTCACCTCGAAGCTGAGCATCGAGATCGGGCTGCGCTACCAATACATGGCCCCCATGTATACCCAGGCGAACAACATGGCGAATTTCGTGCCGGCTCTCTACAATCCGGCGCAAGCTGTTCAGGTCACGAGCAAGGGCACCGTGGTGCCGAGCTCGGGTAACATTTACAACGGTTTGATTGCGGCGGCCGGCGGAGTACCGAAGAACCAGCAAGGGCGGGTGCCAGGATCGGGCGGCGGTTTGTTCAACGTGATTCCGACCGGCGCGCCGCGCGGCTTGTACAACGCGGAGAATGCCTTTGGTCCGCGCTTCGGATTTGCCTATTCACCGGATCAGAAGACAGTAATACGCGGCGGCTACGGAATTTTCTATGACCGGCCGGAAGGAAACGTGACCTTCAGCCAGGTGAACCTCCCGCCCATTCTGCAGGTGGCCGAATATGACAACGGAAACCTTTCGAACATTGCGGGAGGCGCGGTAGGCGCGTCGCCCAACGGCAGCATCTCGGCCATCAACCCGGCGCTCAAGTTTTCGGCGGTGCAGCAGTTCAGTTTCGGCGTCCAGCGGGAGCTGCCGCGTTCGATGCTGCTCGAGACCACGTATGTGGGCAATCTGGGGCGGCACCTGCTGCGCGACCCGAACATCAACTACCCAAACTTGGGGCTGGTGGCCGCGAACCCGAGCGCCTCGCCGAATGCCTACGTACCCTATCTGGGATACACGTCGATCCAACAATATCTGAGCGACTCGACTTCCAACTACAACGCGCTTGAGGTCTATCTGTCGAAGCGGGCCGGAGCGGTGACGATGACGGCCGGGTACACCTGGTCGAAGTCGCTGGGCGATTCGAGCGGCGAGGGCGACAACTTAGAGGATTATCAGAACCGCCACTTCAATTACGGCCCGACGAGTTTCGACCGGCGTCATGCTTTCACGGGAACATTCGTCTGGCAGCTGCCGCGTCTGATGAACACGAATGGGCTCGTGCGCAGCGTGGCGGGCGGCTGGCAACTGAGCGGCGTAATCCGCTTGCAAACCGGCGGCTACAACACCATTACCGGTTCGACGCCGGAAGGGACGCGCCGCGCGGAGTATCTGGGCGGCGCATTGCTGGTCGCCTCGCCGAATCCGAATGCCTGGATCAACACAGCAGCGTTCAACGCCGCGCCCACCGCCGAGTATGGAAATTCCGGAACAGGAATCGTGCTGGGACCCAATCTGCAGAGCTACGATCTGTCGCTCGGCAAACACTTTGCCCTGACTGAGCGGTTCGACTTGAAGCTCCAGGGCGATTTCTTCAACCTCTTCAACATCACGAACTATTCAGGTTTGAACACTGTTGTCACGAACTCGAATTTCGGGACCGTATCGGGAGCCTATCCGCCACGAAACATTCAGTTGAGTTTGAAGCTGGCGTTTTGAAGGGCGCGTCGTTGCCCATAATTGCGAAGAAAAAGTCGCGATCTTTCTGCGTGAGATCCCACAAGGATTTCAGGTATGGCAGTAAAATCCGGCTTAATTCTATTGTTGACTTCCTTGATCGCTGGGGCACAACAAATATCGCATGCACCCAGCCTGATTACCGAGAGCGTGAACGGGCAGAAGCTTGTCACCCTGGCAGGAAATGTTCATCCTGCTGTGACCGCGGCCAACGATCGCGGGGCGGTATCTCCCGAGCTTCCGCTGCATCTGATGCTGCATTTGAAGAGATCGAGCGAACAACAGGCGACGCTCGATAAATACACCGAGCAGGTTTCCGATCCGAGCTCGCCGAACTACCACAAATGGCTCACGGCTAAGCAATACGGCGAACAGTTTGGCCTGGGGCAGGCGGACGTCGCGGCGATTACGAGCTGGTTGAGCGAAAGTGGTTTAAGCGTAGACGCGTTCACGGTGGGCCGGAACGTCATTTCGTTTTCGGGCACGGCGGCCCAGGTCGAGAAGGCGTTTCACACCAGCATTCACAATTTGAATGTGAACGGAGTGGCGCATTTTGCGAATGTGACGAATCCACAGATACCGGCAGCGCTGGCGGATGCGGTAACGGGCGTAGTAAAGATGAATAATTTCATGCCCACGGCGGCACATACGGAGCCGGCGGCGGCAAGTTCGCGGGCGCCCGCAATTGGCGAGCCGGCGAACACGGTAGGCGTTGGGAGATATGTAGGCGCGCAGGATCTCCAAACGGTTTACGATTTTAGACCGGCGTTCCAGGCGGGATACACCGGCGCGGGACAAACGATCGTCGTGCTCGAGCGGAGCAATCTGTTCAATAACGCAGACTGGGCGCAGTTCCGCAAGCAATTCGGGCTGGCTCGACCCTATGCGGGCGGCACCTACACGGAAGTGCATCCGAGCGGCTCGATGACATGCGCGAATCCCGGCGACAACCCGGACGATTTTGAAGCGACCATCGACGCGGAGTGGGCGAGCGCGGCCGCGCCAAACGCGAATATTGAGCTTGCTTCCTGCGCGGACGTAGACACCCAGATAGGCGCGCTGGTGGCGCTCGTCAATTTGTTGAACGGATCTGCCGCGCCGCCGCCGATTATGAGTTTGAGCTACCAGCTGGCGGAAGACCAACAGGGAGCAACCGAGAACGCGTTCCTCCAGGATCTGTATCAACAGGCCGCGGTGGAAGGCGTATCGCTGTTTGTGGCGTCGGGCGACTCCGGCGCGGATTCGAATACGGTCGACAGGCAGGCCAATGTGGCAACCAACGGTATCAATGTCAACGGACTTGCCTCGACGCCTTTCAACGTCTCGGTCGGCGGGACTGATTTCAGCGATACCTATTACAACGCGGTGAACAACTACTGGAACACTACCGATTCGGTCTTCATGCAGTCGGCCAAATCGTATATTCCTGAGATCCCCTGGAATCAGAGTTGCGCGAGCGCGCTGTTATCCAATTACTACGGATACGCCACAAGTTACGGGAGCAACGGATTCTGTAACAGCACGTATGCGGCGAGCCGGCTATACCGGGTGACGACCGCGGCGGGCGGTGGACCGAGCAAGGTGTACGCCAAGCCAGAGTGGCAGTCGGCGGTAGGAGTGCCGGACGACAATGCGAGAGATTTGCCAGATGTGTCGTTGTTCGCGGCGGCCGGGAGATGGAACCACTCCTACATGGTCTGCTACTCGAAGGCGGGGCTATCTTGCGTATCGGGGAATTTCTACGGGAGCGGCGGAACCTCCTTCGCCGCGCCGATTATGGCAGGCGTGCAGGCGCTGGTGAATCAAAAAATCGGGGACCGCGTGGGTAACCCGAACCCGACGTATTATGCGATGGCGCGCGGAGAATATGGTTCCACCGGAAGCGCGGCTTGTAACTCGACCCCGGGGAACAAAAGCGCTAAATGCATTTTCCATGACGTGACGGTGGGCGACACAGCCGTCAACTGCAGCGGCACCATCAACTGCTACCTGGACGGTTTGACGACTGGAGTGCTCTCGACGTCAAATAGCACTTACCAACCGGCGTATAAGGCCGGCATGGGCTGGGATTTTGCAACCGGTTTGGGCACGATCGACGTGTATAACTTTGTTACAAGTTGGCCGGTTCCGGGCTCAGGTAACTGATTACCTAAACATAATCTCCGAGAAGACATATAGAATAGTGGGGCGGAGATCGATCTCCGCCCCCAATCCTTTTATGAACAAATTAATTTTCTTTGTGGGTTTAAGTTCGGCTTTGTTCTTGGGAAGCAGCCAGGTGAGAGCGGCTGCTGTTTGCGCGACCCCCGGCAATTTAGTGATGAACTGCGGTTTCGAGACGGGCGATCTGAGTGGATGGACGGTGCTGGGAGATACGACAGGCGTCGGGGTAGACACGTTCGATGCGCACAGCGGAACCTACGGGGCGTTTCTGGCCGGGTACGGGTCGGTCGCGGCGGGAAATACAAACTACACCGATCTCCGGCAGATGTTATCGACCAAGCTAGGGCAACGGTACTCGCTGCGCTATTACACGGCATATTTTCCGAGTGCGACCGTGAGACCGGACAATGTTTTCTTTGCCGAGATCGGGGGCAGCAGGATTGACGCTTCGCTGCAATCGAATGTCACGAGCGCGCCGTGGACACTCGACGGCTCGTTTCTGTTTACCGCCGCGGCCAGCGCGACGCAGTTGGATTTTCTGGCGGAAGACGCTAATTTTTTCTTTTCGCTGGATGATGTAGCGGTGACCGCGACGCCAGAGCCCGCAAGTATGCTGCTGGTTTTGCTGGGGTTGGCGGGTTTGTTGGCTTTCATGCCGGCTCGAAAACCGGCATAGCAGCCTAGAAAGCCCGCTCCACACATGATTGGGTTTTTGCGCGGGAGTTTGCTCGAAAAGCATCCGAATGAAATCTTAGTCGAAGCGGGCGGCGTGGGGTACGAAGTGCAAATACCCATTTCGACCTACACTACTCTGCCTGGCGAAGGCGCAGCGGTAGCGTTACGCATCCACACACATGTGCGTGAGGACGCACTGGTGCTGTTCGGATTTGCCACACCGGAAGAGAAAGCTGTCTTCGAGAAGCTGATTTCGGTGAGCGGGATCGGTCCGAAGCTGGGAATAACCGTGCTTTCGGGGCTGCCGACGGTGGATTTGATTGGGGCGATCCGAACGGGCGACGTCGGGCGACTGGTACGGATACCGGGCGTCGGGAAGAAAACGGCTGAGCGGATTGTCCTGGAGTTGAAAGACAAGCTGGCGGCGATTCACGTGGCCGGCGCGCCGGCGATAGCGGAGGCGGCAGGTCCGGCGTTTAGCGCGCTCGAGCAGGATGTACTTTCGGCTTTGCAGAACCTGGGGTGCTCGCGGGCGGCCGCCGAGACTGCGGTGCGGAAAGTAAATGAACGTGGAGCGCCGACGGACTTCGAGCCGTTTTTTCGTGCGGCTATGGCGCAAGTGCGTTAATGTGGCAAGCGATATGGCCAACGGCCTGATGCGCGCCGCGGGTTATCGCTTGCGGCGTGTGCCGAACCGATCTTCATATTGTGGAATCTACGGCTCAGAAGCGATCGAGTTGAAGGCCGAAAGGGAAACTGTGAGGAGTGGCTGATCGTCAGTTTGCCCGAATAGTCGCGCGATCAACAGGAAGCGGGAAACGCAACCGAGCTCGAAGCTGACACCCGTCGTCACGCGCGGCGTTGGGCGCCCAGCGGACCGTTCCGTAAGACGGGTACGCTAACTTGGGAAGCGGATGGGCGAGGAAGGCTTAGTTTCCCGGAAATCGCAGGAAGAGGAGCGCGAGTTCGAAGCGGCGCTGCGGCCGACGAGGCTGGACGATTTCGCCGGGCAGCCGCATGCGCGCGAACTGCTTTCGATTGCCATCGAAGCGGCCAAGCAGCGCGGCGAGGCGATGGACCACGTGCTGCTGTGCGGGCCGCCGGGTTTGGGGAAGACGACGCTGGCGGGAATCATCGCGCACGAATTGGGCGTGACGTTCGACCAGACGGCGGGACCGGTGCTGCAGAAGAAACTGGATTTGACGGGGATCTTGAGCAGCGTGCGGGAGCGTCAGGTCTTCTTCATAGACGAGATCCATCGGCTGATGCCGGATATTGAAGAGATTCTGTATGCGGCGCTCGAAGATTTTCGCTTAGACATTCTGGTGGGGACCGGGCCGGGCGCGCGGACACACTCGCTGCCGCTGCCGCGCTTCACGGCGGTGGGCGCGACGACCAAGCAAGGACTGCTGAGCGCGCCACTGCTGGGGCGTTTCGGCATCGTGCTGCGACTGGAGCCATATGACGAAGAGACGCTGGGTGGGATTGTGGAACGCTCGGCGCGGCTGCTCGACGTACGGATTACGCGAGATGCGGCGCGCGAGATTGCGCGGCGCGGGCGGGGCACTCCCCGGATTGCGAACCGCTTGTTGCGGCGGGTGCGCGATTATGCGCAGGTACGGGCGGAGGGTCATATCGATTCGGACGTCGCGGAGGCGGCGCTCGATCTGCTGAAGGTGGATCGCTATGGGCTCGATTCGGTGGACCAGAAGATCATGCTGACGGTGATGGTGAAGTATGGCGGCGGCCCGGTGGGGTTGAGCACGATTGGGGCTTCGATCGATGAGCAGACGGATACGATTGAGGAAGTTTACGAGCCTTACCTGATGCAATTGGGTTTTTTGGACCGCACGCCGCGCGGACGGATTGCCACGGAACGGGCTTTCGAGTATTTCGGCGTGGCGCGCAAAGTCCGTTTCGCGGGCAGCACGCAGAACCCGCTTTTCTGATGCCGGCCAGGCAGGTTTATCTTTCGCTGGGGTCGAACCTGGGCGACAGACGGCAAAATTTGGAGCAGGCGATGGGAGCGCTGGAGCGAGAACACGTGCGGATGCTTGCGCGCTCTTCGATCTACGAGACCGAGCCGCGGGACGTGACGGATCAACCGTGGTTCCTGAATATGGTGGTTGCCTGCGAGACGAGCTATTTTCCGCTGCAACTGCTGGCGGTTTTGCAGCGCGTGGAGCGTGAAATGGGGCGCGTGCGGATAGGCGTCGCGCCACGCGGGCCGCGGGTCATCGATATGGACATTTTGCTGTTTGGAGCGGTCGTTTTTAACACGGCGAAGTTGGCAGTGCCGCATCCGCGCATGTTGGAGAGAAGATTCGTCCTGGAGCCGCTGCTTGAGATTGCGCCGAGTTCACGAGATCCGAGAAACAATGAATTATTAGCGAAGAGGCTGGCGGGATTGAAAGGGCAAGTGGTGAGAAAGCTGAAGGGCAGCAGCGCGCAGCCGCCGCCCTGAAATTCGCTTACGCGCCTACCTTTTCGCTGACTTGGCTGCGGGCGTACTGCTCGAGCTTGCGCGCATCGGCGTTGAACTTGCGGATGCCCTCGGCGAGTTTATCGGTGCCCATGGCATCTTCATTGTGCATCCAGCGGAAGCTCTTCTCGTCGAGATGCAGCTTCTCGTCTTTGCTGGTTTTGGCCTGTTCAGGAGTGAGAGCGGCCTTGATCTCGCCTTGCGTCTGCTGCATTTTCTCGAGCAGATCGGGGCTGATGGTAAGCAGATCGCAACCGGCGAGATGCGTAATCTGTTCCACCTTACGAAAGCTCGCGCCCATAACCTGCGTCTTGTAACCGTATTTCTTGAAATAGTTGTAAATGCGCGTGACACTCTCGACGCCGGGGTCTTGCTCGATCGGGATGTCTTTGCCGCCGTTTTCTTTCTTGTAGTAGTCATAAATGCGTCCGACAAAAGGCGAAATGAGAGTGACACCCGCCTCGGCGCAGGCAACTGCCTGGGCGAAGCTGAACAGGAGAGTGAGGTTGCAGTGAATACCTTCCTTCTCCAATTGTTCGGCCGCCTTGATGCCTTCCCAGGTGCTGGCGACTTTGATAAGAATGCGCTCGCGGCCGATTTTATCTTCTTCGTACAAGGAAATCAGGTGGCGGGCTTTGTTCAGCGTTCCTTGTATATCGAAGCTGAGCGAAGCGTCGACTTCGGTCGACACGCGGCCGGGAATGACCTTGAGGATTTCGCGTCCAAAGCTAACGAAGAGCCGGTCCATGAAAGCTTCCGACTGTTTTTTTTGGTTGCCGCCTTCTTTATCAGCGTGTTCGATGGCCTCTTCGACAAGGTGATGGTACTCCTGACGCTGGGAGGCCGCCAGGAGCAGGGAAGGGTTAGTCGTCGCGTCCTGAGGTTTAAGGCGTTCGATAGCCTGAAAATCGCCGGTATCCGCTACGACGATACTGTATTTCTTCAAAGACTCAAGCACTGTCATATGGACTGATACTCCTATTGTAAAGGACGCGGTGGAGTGTATCGAACGTAGCAGATTTTTTTGGCAATTGAAAAGCGGGCGTGGTGGAAACTTGAAGGGAGGGCGGAATGCGGGCCCGAATCTGTTAACCAATCATGCTGAAACTAGTTTTGATGGCGGGTATGCTGGCCGGTGTTCCCTACGTGGGACGAGGAGCCGATACCAAGGCTGGAAAATCACCGGGAGAAGTAATGCAGGCGTATGTGCAGGCTTTGGGCGGGATGGCTGCATTAGAGCGCATCGACACGCGCGAGGTCGCGGCCAGGCAGCATCATGGGGCGAAGCTGACCTATTACTGGCAGAAGCCGAACAAAGTGCTGTTGATCGAGGGCAAGAAGCGGCTGGCGTGGGACGGGGGTAGCGGGTGGATGCTCTCGACTAAGAAGAAGGTAACGAAGCTCTCGAAGGGACTGGAGCAGCCGCTCTTGATGGATGCGAATCCAGACCGCTATGCGCATCTGCAGCAGCTTTATTCGGATGTGGCCGCGGGGCCGCCCGAGACGCTGGATGGGCGCAAAATGGACGTGCTGGTGGCGCCCAACGATTTGGGAGCGACGAAGTTCTATTTCGACGCCGCGACGCATTTGCTGACCCGCATCGACGAGACTGGAGTGGTGTCGGCCTATTTCAAGCACGTAACGGATTTTGGGGATTATCAACCTGTGGATGGCGTGAAGCTGCCGTTCCAGATTGTGCATAGCAGCACCGAACCTGGTGTTAGAACGCAGGAAATAGACATTTCGAAAGTGATGCAGAATGTGCCGCTAAAGCCGAATTTGTTTGTTAGGCCGAGCGGAAGCTCGGTGGTCATGGGCGGGAAACGCTAAGGGCTGGAGAGAGATTCAATTCAAAGGAGGAACGACATGTTATCGAAAAGAACGTTAGGAAAACAAGGGTTAGAGGTTTCCGCGCTCGGACTGGGGTGCATGGGCATGAGCCAGTCTTATGGGCCGGCCGATGAGCAGGAATCGATCGCCACCATTCAGCGGGCGCTCGATCTGGGATTGAACTTTTTAGATACGGCCGAAGTCTATGGGCCGTTTATCAACGAGGAATTGGTGGGGCGCGCGTTGCAGGGGCGGCGCGACAGCGCGATTATCGCGACCAAGTTCGGCTTTCGCATCGAAGACGGGAAGATCATCGGTACCGACAGCCGGCCGGCGCATATCCGGGAAGTGGCGGAGGCTTCTCTGCGGCGTTTGGGCACGGACCGGATCGATCTTTTCTATCAGCACCGGGTCGATCCCAACGTGCCCATCGAAGAGGTGGCGGGCGCAGTGGGCGATCTGGTGAGAGCGGGAAAGGTGCGCTATTTCGGTCTCTCGGAAGCGGGTGAAAAGACGATCCGGCGCGCGCATGGTACGTATCCGGTGAGCGCTTTGCAAAGTGAATATTCTCTGTGGGAGCGCAATCTGGAGCCGGTTATCATACCGTTGCTGCGCGAACTGGGAATCGGCCTGGTGCCGTTCAGTCCGCTCGGGCGCGGCTTTCTGACCGGCACTGCGAAACGGGCGGAGGACTATCCGGAAGGAGACTTCCGACGAGGCGATCCTCGCTTTCAGGGGGAAAACTTCGAAGCGAACATGCGAGCAGCGTCGCTGGTGGAAGAATTGGCCAGGCAGAAGAAAGCCAAGCCGGGGCAGATCGCGCTGGCGTGGCTGCTGCACAAAGGAGATGACATTGTGCCTATCCCCGGCACGAAGCGCCGAACTTACCTGGAAGAGAACGTTGCCGCGGCGGAGCTGACATTGACATCGGGTGAGATGACGACCTTAAATAAGGCGCTGGCACCCGAATCGGTTGCCGGCCCTCGCTATAACGAGCGCATGATGGCCACGATCGACCGGTAAGGTGGATCGTTAAACTACCAGGGTAGATTTTCAGGTTTTCTACAGATTGGCGCGTAAGGCTGTGAGCAGTCATGCGCGCCAGCTTGTTTTTCACCCCGTTTTCCGCGCTAATCTTGCTGGTCTGCGGAGCCTTCCAGGCACAGGCATTCAGCCCGCAGGATGAGCAGGCTTCGCAGACTCCTTCTTCTCCGACTACGCAAAGCGCGCCGGATTCCCGTGACGCGAACGTTTATGGGGCAAACGGCACTAACAAAGACTTTCTGAAGCAACTGGGGAGCAACGTACTTCAGGACCAGAAGGCAATCTGGACCAGCCCATTCCATATCAAGCGCTCGAATGCCAAATGGTGGCTGATCACGGGCGCTATCACGGCGGAGCTGTTGGTTGCGGACCACCCGATCGCACGCGCCTTGCCCATGACCGGGCCCTCCTCGACTTTTGGAGCCGACGCTTCGCGGGCCGGCCAATGGTATTCGGTTTTCCCAGCCGCTGGGGCGTTATTCGCGTTAGGTTGGGTCTCGCATGACGACAAGCTGCGCGACACGGGCGCGGAGAGTCTGGAAGCTTTGATCGATGCCGATATTACGGTCAACGTGGTTAAGGTGATCGCCCGCCGGCAGAGGCCCAGAGATGGGGATGGCGGGGGACACTTTGAAAAAGGCGGCGCTTCTTTTTATTCAGGCCACTCGACGCAAGCCTGGGCGATCGCGTCGGTAATCGCGGATGAATATGGGGACCACAAGTGGGTGCCGATACTCAGTTACGGATATGCCACGCTCATCAGCACATCGAGAGTGCTGGCCGAGGAGCACTTCACATCGGACGTATTTGTAGGAGCAGCGATCGGATTTTTCATCGGGCGGTATGTTGTGCATACGCAGCGGATGCACCGTGAGCACTCGGGTAAATTTCGATCGAAGTTGCTAACGCCGGTTATTTCGCCAGATTTTATGTCCGAGGATAAAGCCGTTAGCTTGAGCTGGAGTTATTGAGCTTCGTTAGAAACGCTTCCTTACGGTCGCGGTTCGGAAAGCGTTACAGAACCGCGCGCGGCAAAACGCAGGCGAAACGCCTACTCCACAAAGAGTGAAAAGCAGTTATCGACCTGGTAGAGTAGGCCTTCGGCCTGCGAAGTGATTTTCTCACGGCTTGTCAGCACGACGGGCGCCGCTTACTTCAGGTATTTATCGAACCAGGCGATGGTGCGGTTGATAGAGTCCACCTGATTTTCGCGCTTAGCAAAGCCGTGCCCCTCGTTGGGATAATAATGCGCGTCTACCGTGCGACCCGCCTTCTTCAGAATGTCCACCACCTGCTCAGCTTCTTCCTTGGGGACGCGGATATCGTTATCGCCTTGTAACACCAGTAATGGCGCTTTGGCGTTGCGGAGATACTTGATGGGTGAATCGTTTTCATAGACCTGCCGATCCTTCACTGGATCGCCAAGCAGAGACTTCTCATATTCCTGGAGAAAAGGATCTTCGTGCTGAAGCATGGTCATCCAGTCGATGATGCCGTACTCCTCGACGGCGGCGGCCCACACATCGGGCGCTTTGCCGATGGCCATTAGCGTCATGTAGCCGCCGTAGGAACCGCCCGTGATGCCGATCTTCTTGGAATTGACATAGCCGGTATCGACCAGCAGGTGTGCCGCGTAGATTTCATCCTGCAAATCGCCGCCGCCAAGATCCTTGGTGTTGGCTTTCTCGAACGCCATGCCATAGCCGGTGGAGCCGCGCACATTAGGCGCAATACAGACGTAACCCCGAGACGCGAGCGCCGCGGCCTCGCGATTGAACGAATCGACGGTTTGGCCGGTTGGGCCGCCATGCGGAAGGACGATGCCGGGCGCGCTGCCGTTTGGCTGCAAATTGAACGGCATCCAGAGGAGTGCGCTGATGATTTTGCCGTCGAAGCTCTTGTAATGCACCAGCTGCGATGCGGGCAGATTTGCCGGGTTCAGGCCGGCAATGGCCGAAAACGTCAACTGCCTCGCGTGTTTGGAATCGAGATCGTAGATCCAAAGATCGGAAGGACGGCGTGAACTCTGGTGCGAGACGATCAGGTTCTTGCCGTCTGGCGAAAAAGGAGTGGGGTCGCCTGCGGGAAACGTGAGGCCTTCGGGGAATTCAATCGGGTCGGTCTGGGTCGAGCCGGGCGACGCGAGAAACACTCCCGTGCGCCCGTCCTTATTCAGAATATAAGTGAACCGATTTCCTTTGGGAGCGAAATTGCCCGACATGGCGTCCCATTGCGTGTCGGTTACGGGGGTGACCTTCTTACTCGCTGTGTCCAGTAAGTAGACGTTGTCAAATCCTGACTTATTCGAAGTTACCGCCAGGGTGCGGCCGTCCTGCGAAAGAGAGGAAGCGGCGTAAACGATTTGTCCCTTATGAGACGTCAGATTATCGAGCGTGCCGGAGGCCACGTCTATCCGATAGACATCGCCATCGGTGCCGCCGACATAGACGCGGTTCGCATAGAGATACTTGCCGTCGGTACTCCAGGCGGCTATGGACCAGGGATGATCTTTGGTTTTCTCGTTGGTCAGATTACGGATCTGGTGAGTGGCGAGATCGAGCACCGCAACGTCGGGTACGGGCGAAGTTTTCGGCTTATAAGAGAGAGCGAGCGAGTGGCCGTCGGGCGAGAAATTGGGCGAGGTTTCGGATATGTCGCTAGTTTTTGTCAAGTTGACGGCTTCGCCGCCAGCTGAAGGTATTGAGAACAGGTCGTAGATTTCGCCACCGCCGTGATCCTGCTGGAAGACAATGGACTTGCCGTCGGGAGACCAGACGGCGGACGACTGACGGTCGTCGGAAGCGGAAAGCTGGAGAGGCCAGCCTCCGCCGGAGGCAACCTTCCAGAGATTATTGCGGCCTGTCAGGTTGGTGGTGAAAACGATCTCCTGGCCGTCTGGAGACCAGGCGGGACCGCTTACGGTACGCGAGAAGAAGAGATCGTCAATGGCCACGGGTCCGGCTGACGGATTCGCCAAGGAGCGAATCGAGTGAGGATCGGTGACCGCGCGATCGTCAGGCCCGGAGACCGCTAGAAAGAGAATGCAGCCGAGAGCGATGAACAAATGGCGCGGCATAAATGGAGTAAGAAGAGTATAGCCAAATCTGTGTGGATGAGCGAAGACATAGCTTCTTGCAGTAGACTAAATCGGGGGTAAGTACATATGAAAAAGGCATTAGCGGTAATGACTCTGCTGGGCGCGGTGCTAGCCGCGCCGATGTTTGCGCAGCAGCAGGACTTCCTGCGGGATACGATTGTGAGCCGGCTGAAAAATTCGCGCGACTTTACAGTCAAGGTGGCGGAAGCCATGCCCGCGGCCGATTACGACTACAAGATGACTCCAGCCCAGATGAGCTTTTCCAAGCAGATGGTCCACATCGGGCAATCGCTGAGCTATTTTCTGTCGGTGTTCACGGGAGAGAAACCAAATCCGGGCAATCCGAAGAGCATGAGCAAGGCAGACGTGGTCAGCTTTGTCAAGGATTCTTATGACAAAGCGATCGATCAGGTTTCGAAGCTGACGTCGGAGCAGATCGAGAAGACTTACAAAATGCATGACGACTCGACGAATGGCCTGACTACGCTGATTGCGATGCTCGAACACGCGGCGCACCATCGCGCTTCCGCGGAGATGTACTTGCGATCCAAAGGAATTACGCCGCCGTCCTATATGGACTGACGATTCTTAGAGTTAATCGCTGATGATTCCGGCTTCGTCCGCGGCGGGCACGATGACGGTCTTGCTGCGGTTGGCTTCGCTCCAGCGCACGAGCGCGATGCCGAGAAAGATAATGAGCATGGCGATAAGTTCATGGGTGCCGAAGGGCTCGCGAAAGACTAGCCAGCCGAGCAGGATGGCCACGACGGGGTTCACAAACGTATAAATCGAAACGACGGCTACCGGCAGATGAGTCATCGAGTAGATGAAGGAACTGAAGCCGATGATGGACCCGAAGCATATCAGGTAAAGGACGGCGAGTTCAGAGCGTAGGAAAATCGCGTGCGGCATTTTTTCAAAGACCGCCGCGGGCAGAAGCATCCCGAGACCCGCGGCCAATTGCTGAACGGCTCCGCTGACGAAGGGCAACGCTCGGGTGCGCACGCGCTTTTGTAGAAGAGCGCCGAGCACCCAGCCGATGGCGCTCAATTCGAGGAGCAGGAAACCGGAAAAGGTATGACCGCCGAAACCTTCGCGGCGAGCGGCCGGCAGCACCAGAAAAGCGACACCGAGCAGGCCCGCGAAGAGCCCGGCGACGGTGGAAAGAAGCGGGCGCCTGCCGCCGGGCAGAAGCGCATCCATGCCCACCATCCAGAAGGGCGCGGTGGTGTAGAACAGAGCAGCGAGTCCGCTCGGGATCAGCAGTTCGGCGAGCGTGAGGAAACCGTTGCCGACCCCGATGCATATGACGCCGCAGAGCGCCGTGTACCAGAGTTCGCGACCGCGGGGCAAACGGAAGCCGCCGATCTTGGCAGCGCCCAGCAAAATGCTTCCGGAGAGAAGATAACGGAGGGCAATCAGGTGAAACGGGGGCAGGCTCTCCAGCGCGATGCGGATTGCAAGGTACGTGGTGCCCCAGATCACGCAGACGGCTGCCAGCGCAAAGTAGGCGCGCCGATCTCCGTGTGGTCGAGTTGGGCTGTTGCGGTTAGCTGACATGCGTCGGTGAGGGCGCAGGATCGTTTTCCAATTTTTCGATCAGGACGGTGGCGATTCGATTGCGGTCCATTTGAGAGACTGTAAAGCGGCGTCCATCGTAAGCAATCGAATTGTTGACTCGCGGGATGCGGCCGAATTGATAGAGCAGAAAACCGGCCAGCGTCTCGAAGCCCGCCTCGGCCGGGAGTACGATGTCGTAACGAGTTTCCAGGTCACGAATTGTCGTACTGCCTTCGAGCTGCAATATCTCGCCGGGGCGGGGAATGATGGGCGTAATAACATCATGTTCATCGCCGATGTCGCCGAAGATCTGTGTTAGAACGTCATCGAGCGTAACGAGGCCCGTTATGGTGCCGAACTCGTCGACCACCAGCGCCATGTGCGTATGATTCATACGAAACTCGCCGATTAACTGGTTCAAGGGCTTGGTCTCCGGAACAACCAGCGGCTTACGAACGAAGCGGCGCAGGCGGAACGGGCGCGAGGGCCGGCGCTGCTCATAGGCGAAACGACGCTCCTCCCAGACGGGCAGCAGATCTTTGTAGTGAACGATGCCTATGATTTGTTCCGGACGTCCGTCGAAGACGGGCATGCGGGTGAACTGGTGTCTCGACATCACGGAGAGTACAGTTTCGAGATCGGCATCGACGGGTAGGGAGACGATGTTGTTGCGGGAAGTCATGATCTCGCGCGTGTTGTACTCGGAGAGTTCGATGAGATTCTGGATGGCGTCTTCTTCAAATTCTTGAAGACGTCCTTCCAGGCGAACCGCCCGGATGATGTACTTCAACTCCTCGGCCGTGTGTCCGCCGTGCATGCGGCTGCCGGATATCCCGAGGCCTCGCAGGATGAGGGCGGCGGTGCGCTCGATGATGTACACGAAAGGCTGCGAGATTCGATAGAAGACGAGCAGCACGGGCGCAACCAAGACGGCGAGGCGGTCGGCTTTATGAATGGCGAGATTTTTGGGAACTACCTCGCCGATCACGACGTGGCAGTAGCTAATGAGCAAAAAAGCCAAGCCAAAGGCGAGACCATGCACAAGCGCGGCCGGAGCATGGATGTGGAGCGGGTCAAGAGCCTCGCGCAGAAGACCGTAGAGTGTGTTTTCTCCGGCCCAACCCACGCCCAGACTGGCCAATGTAACACCCACCTGGGTGACCGAAAGGAGCCGTCCGGGGTTGGCGAGTAGATTGAGCGCGCTTTGCGCCCCGGGATGCCCGGCTTGCGCTAATTCATTGAGGCGGGATTGGCGGACGGAGACGAGTGCCACCTCGGCGGCGGCGAAAAAAGCGTTAGCCGCGAGGATTAATACCAGAATGACGAATCGCAAGGCCATCAGCTTTCAGGGATTGCCGGTAACGGTGGAGGTGACGGCGGCAGAGTAAAATCGGTCCGTGCTATCTCGCGCGGTGCGCATCATCAACGTAAGCGTCGCACTTCTCCTTCTGATTGTGGCGGCGGGTGTGTATTGGTACGCCTATCGACCGCTCCCGAAGACATCGGGCGAACTCGCGGCCCCCGTCAACGGACCCGCGACCGTAGAGCGGGATGAGCGCGGAATTCCTCACATCGAAGCCTCTTCCTGGCAGGATGCCATTTTCCTGCAGGGCTTTGTGACGGCTCAAGATCGATTGTGGCAGATGGATACCCTGCGCAGGTTCGGCTCCGGCGAGCTGGCGGAGGTTTTTGGGCCGGCGGCGCTCGCCTCCGACGAACAGGCGCGCCGGATGCGGATGCGCGAGATTGCCGAGGCAGAGGCGGCTGGACTGCCGGCGGATGAACGGGCCGCCCTTGTCGAGTATGCGCGCGGAGTGAATTACTATATCGATACACATCGCGGCGATTACCCGCTTGAGTTCTCGCTTCCTGGACATGAGTACGATCCGCAGCCCTGGACGCTACCTGATTCGCTAGTCATCGGTTTGGTGATGTTTCGCGACTTGACGGACACGGCGAAATTCGAATTCGACAAAGGAGCGCTTTTCAAGAGCACCAGCGATTTGAGCAAAGCGCAAGCTTTATTTCCGGCCTTACAAGGAGGTTATGTCAGTCCAGGTTCGAACGCCTGGGCGGTTTCCGGGGCGCACACAATCGATGGAAAACCGATGCTCGCCAACGACCCGCATCTTGCCTACGGCATTCCGCCAACCTGGTATTTGGTGCAGCTCAAGGCGCCGGGGTTGGACGTTTCCGGAGCATCGCTGCCCGGCGTGCCTTGCGTGATTACGGGCCACAACGCGCAAATTGCGTGGGGTCTCACAAATGTTCAGGCCGACGTAATGGATCTTTACGGGGAGCGGTTAGACGAGACCAGCGGCCGTTATCTCTTCAAAGGCAAAGTGGAACAGGCGCAACTCGATCGGCAGATGATCGGGGTGAAGGGCCAGAAACCGGTGGCTGTCGATATTTGGGTGACGCGCCACGGACCGGTGCTGCTTGAAGCCGGCGGCAAAGCGTATACCATGCGCTGGTCGGCGACGGATGGCTTCGATTTTCCTTTTTTCGCGTTGGATCGAGCGCAGAACTGGGACCAGTTTCGCGCAGCGCTCCGCGGCTTCTGGGGACCCGGGCAAAATTTCGTCTATGCCGATCGCGTCGGCAACATCGGCTACCAGGCGACCGGCCGATTTCCCATCCGCCGCGACTTCGACGGAGATGTGCCGCTCGACGGTGCTTCCGGCAATTTCGAATGGGACGGCTACATTCCCTTCGAACAGCTGCCGAGTTTTTTTAATCCGGATTCGGGAATCGTGGCGACGGCGAATCAGAATCCGTTTCCGCCCGGCTATCCCTATCGAGTGGATGGCAGTTACCATGACCGATACCGCATCCGGCAGATCCGGGCCCGATTAAAAGCCGAGCAGAAGTTCTCGGTAAACGACATGCTCGCCTTGCAGAAGGATGTTTATTCTGCCTATGACAGCTTTCTGGCAAAACAAGCGCTGGAAGCGTTCAATCACAAAGGCACTCGCGACCCTCTGTTACGTGAGGCGGCGGACGTGTTGCGCGGGTGGAATGGCCAAATGGACAAAGACGAGGCAGCCCCCATGATTACGCAACTGCTCAATAACCGTTTGGCCACGGCTTTGGTTTCGGCCTTACTGCCGGCGCGCGCGCAGGCTTCACTGGAAAATGTGCTGCACGGCCAACCGCAAGCCTCGGCCGAGAAAACCGGCGGCCGCCCCGAGAGCAACAGCAAGCCGCGACTGGCTGAAGCGGAGAAGCGAGTGCCAACTATTTTGCCGAGGCCTGCCGTCATTCAGGACTTGCTGAGCAGCCGGCCCGCTGGGTGGGTGGAGAGAAACGATTGGGATAGCTGGCTGCTGAGCAACTTGAGCGGTGCTCTGCAGGAAGGTCGAAGGCAGCAGGGAAGCCCCCTCGCAAAATGGAAATGGGGCCATCTGCTGATGTGGAAGTTTGCGCATCCTATTGGCAAGGAGTTGCCGCTAGTTTCGGGTTACTTCGATATCGGGCCGATACCGATGAGCGGTTCGAGCACTACGGTGAAGCAGACTACGCCCACACTGGGACCATCGGAGCGCATGGTGGCGGACCTCGGGGACTGGGACAAATCGGTGCAGAGTCTCACCACCGGCGAATCCGGACACGTCGCGTCCAAGCATTACAAGGATCAGTGGCCCGCTTACTACGCCGGCAAAAGCTTCCCGATGGAATTCGAGCACGTAAATGCGAAAGAGGTGCTTCGAATTAAACCGGCGCCCGCCAAGCGGCCCGATTAGCCGGGGGAACGGAGCGTGGCTTTGTTGTGGAAAAACCCGATCATACTCGATGGATCGCGCTTTGCTCCGATTCCTCTTGCTGCCATGCAATCATTTGCTTCTCCACATTCGCTTTCTACTTCGGCCGCTTCTCGAACACGGCCTTCACCACTGGTAGCGCAGAGAACGCGCACGGCCACCCGGAGTAAAAGGCAATATGTGTCAGGACTTCGGAGGCCTGAACCTGAGTCAACCCGTTATCCATTGCACGATTCAGGTGATAAGTGACCTGCGCGACCTGGCCGGCAGCGATCAACGCGCTCACGGTCACGAGGCGCAAGGGCAGGGCGCAACCAAAGGTCGCGAAAGAGCAGATCGGTGGTGTTTTGCACCAGGCCCGGCGAGACAGCGCCGAAGTCATTGCCGACTTGTGTCGCACGATGCGCTTCCGCTGTTTCATCAATCGGTAAGAACTTCTCGTTCGCGGGAGGAAGCTGATCCGCGGCAATGCCGCGCTGATGAAAGATGTCTTTGGCAACCGTGCCACAATCGACCCGACTAAATGTAATTACCCATCAAAAATTGTTAGTGGCGTCTCTCTCGATCGTACGAAAATCCAGGCGAGAAACCTGATCCATGCGGCGCGACAAGGAAAAAGGGCCAAGCGCCAGGGGTATCGGCAGAATTACACCTCCTGTTTTACCTTTTTAACTCCCCCAGTTTACCCCTTCTAACTCCCAAAGCCTCGATTGCTCCTCGATACTTGCGATCGGAGACAACTATGAATCGCCTTTCGCTTTACTCGAAGAATCGATCCGCTCCGATTTCCTCTCCCGTCTTGCTGCTGGGTAGCCTGTTGCTTACCGTCTGCGGCGTGGCGGGCCTGCAAGCCCAAACGGTGACCACGACGACGCTCACGCTGTCGTCTGCTTCCGTGGCGGCAAAAACGGCGGTCATGCTGACTGCCGTGGTGAATGGGTCGAACAATGTGCCGGTTGCGACCGGCCTGGTGACCTTTCAGGACGGCAAGACCGTGCTCGGCTCAGCCCAGATTGTGAGCAGCAGCGAGACAGCGTCCCTGAAGATCGTTCCAGGACTGGGCGACCATCCGATTACGGCGACATTTGCCGGAACCACAACCGCCGCTAAGAGTAGTTCGGCTGCCCAGACCGTAACGGTCACCGGCATGGTGCCGACCACAACTGCGATAACGGAGGTCGGCTATGCGAACTCCTCGAACAACGTAGTCGAGTACGCCTTGACGGGAACGGTGACCAGCACCGGGAGACTGGCGGCCACGGGCGCAGTCTCCTTTACCGACCAAACAAATAGCAACCTGCTCGGAAGTGCGACGCTGGGAGCCGCCACTGCGAGCCTGGCCTTCCAACCCCAGCTGACTTACGGAGTGGGCAGCAATCCATCCTCCGTGGCGGTGGGTGATTTCAACGGAGATGGCATTCCCGATCTGGCCGTCGCGAATAGTGAAGACAATACTGTAAGCGTGCTGCTGGGCCAGGGGGATGGCACCTTTACCAGCCAGCCGACGTTGGAGGTGGGATCCTTCCCGAACTGTGTAGCAGTGGGTGATTTCAACGGGGATGGCATTCCCGATCTCGCCGTCGCGAATCTCGGCGGCAATACTGTGGGCGTGCTGCTGGGCAAGGGCGATGGCACCTTTAGCTCGGCAACGCTGGAAGTAGTAGACTCGCCGTACGTCGTGGCGGTGGGTGATTTCAACGGGGATGGCATTCCCGATCTCGCCGCCGCGAATTTCAACAGGGCGACCGTGAGCGTGCTGCTGGGCCAGGGCGATGGCACCTTTACCAGTAAGTCGACACCGGGTGTGGGGTTCAACCCGGACTCCCTGGCGGTGGGTGATTTCAACGGGGATGGCATTCCCGATCTCGCCGTCGCGAATCTCGCCGGCGCGACCGTGAGCGTGCTGCTGGGCCAGGGCGATGGCACCTTTACCAGCAAGCCGACGTTGAAGGTGGGATCCTACCCGACCTCTGTAGCGGTGGGTGATTTCAACGGAGATGGCATTCCCGATCTGGCCGTCGCGAATAGTGAAGACACTACTGTGAGCGTGCTGCAGGGTCTGGGCGATGGCACCTTTACCGGCAAGCCGACCTTGGAGGTGGGATTCAACCCGAACTTTGTAGCGGTCGGTGATTTCAACTTGGATGGCATTCCCGATCTGGCTGTCGCGCTTAACGGGGGAACTGTGAGCGTGCTGCAGGGTCTGGGCGATGGCACTTTTACCAGTGAGTCGACACCGGGTGTGGGGTCCAGCCCCTACTCTGTCGCGGTGGGCGATTTCAACGGAGATGGTGTTCCCGATCTGGTGACGGCGAATGCCGCAAGTAGCAACGTGAGCGTGCTGCTGAACAACCTGACGCAAACCGCCAACGCCACACTAAGCGAGAGGGTGGTGACCGGCATGGGGACGCACCAGGTAGCGGCCCAATACGCCGGCGACTCATTTCACCAGCCGAGCACGTCTACTAGTATTGGGTTGCTTGCCTTCCCGCTCTCCCCGTCGCTCGCGCTCACTGTAAATCCGAGCACTGTCCCGGCCGGCCAACCCGTCACGCTGACGGCTGGGCTCAGTGTGTACTCTTCGGGCTCCTTACATACGACCGGCGAACCAGTGACGTTCTACAACGGTAGCGCGGTGTTGGGCATGGGTACGCTCAACGGCGTGGGACAAGCGAGTTTGACCACCAGCGCTCTACCGGTCGGGCAAGACAGCTTGTCGGCCCGGTACGGCGGGGATAGCAACTTCACCGCCGCGACGTCGAATACCGACGTGGTAACTGTGACGGCAGGTCCGCAGTTCACCCTGACTCCGCTGCCGCCTCAGGAAACCATTCCCCGCGGCCGGATTGCCGGCTTTCTCCTCTCGCTTAAGTCCGCAAACGGATTCAACGGCAACGTGACCCTTACCTGCTCGGGCGGACCAACCGGCTCGTACTGCGTGGATTTCCCGCAACAGGTACACGTCAACGGTCAGGCCTACGCGGTCTCCGGCATCTTCTTCCCGAAGAACACCACGCCCGGTACCTACACAATCACCTTCACCGGCGTCTCCGGTGCGCTCACCCGAAAAGCCACCGCTACCTTCACCGTAACCGGCCGATAGAAAGGTACGCACACGCTCCTTAGGTCCGAGGCGCGCGGCCGCATGTTGCAAGGCCAATAAGCTGGTTGATTGCGCTTTAAGAAATAACAAGTGTCGTACCGCATGACAAGACAGAGCGGCGCAAGTATCAAAGTTACTTTACTTTGCGCCGCTTCACAAAGAAACGCTTTGTTGGTATCAAGGGAATACTTTTTACATATCGTCAATGCATACGATGACTTAGTGTAAACGAGAGAATTTAGTAAGTAGGTCTAGGGCTACATAAGTGCCAGTTCATGTTAGACTCTACTCCGCGGTGTTGTAGATATCTGAATAGGTTGTCGTCACGCCTCACAATCGGCGTGACATCGTTCAGCAGGAAAGGAAGGAAACTATGAGCCAAGATCAAGACCCAGAGGATCTTAATAAGTCGCGTCCAGCAGACTTCGACAGGTCCAGACGCGATTTCCTGCGCAAGCTCGGAATCGCGATGGGAGGTGTGGCAGTGGGCGGCGGCGGTGCTGTCGGAACCGCGTTCGGACAAAGCGGCATTCCCAACGACTACAAATTTTATCGTGTCCTCACGATAGACCCGATGGTGCAGAACCTGTACGTCGGCGGCCTCATTCCTGGGGTGATGATGGGAAACTACAGCTCGAGCGGCGACGATCCGCAGCGCGACGTGATTTACTTTCACGGTAAAACGCTAGTGTCCTGAGCGATAAATACGAAACATAAGTATTGAAGGGGCCTCCTATTGTTGTATGCGTACTGGACGTCCCAAGAAGCCACTGGAGATCAGTGAGGAAGAGCGGGAGAAATTGAGCCTAATCGCTCGTCGGCCGAAGTCGTTGCAGGCGATGGCGACGCGCGCCCGGATGGTACTCGGTTGTGAAGAAGGGATGAGTAATTCGGAAGTGGCTCGAAAGCTGCACGTCACGAGCGCAACGGTGGGCAAGTGGCGAAAGCGATTTCTGGAGTTCGGGCTGGATGGCTTGCTGGATGAGCCGCGCGTCGGCGCGCCGCGAAAAATCAGCGATCGCGACATAGAAGAAGTGGTGACGAAAACATTGGAATCGAAGCCCGCGAACAGCACGCACTGGAGCACTCGGCTCATGGCCCAAGAGACCGGTCTCACGCAGAACGCCATCGTGCGCATCTGGCATACGTTCGGATTGCAGCCGCATCGAGTGGAGAACTTCAAGTTTTCCAAAGACCCACAATTCGTAGAGAAGGTGCGCGACATTGTGGGCCTGTATTTAAACCCTCCGGACCGCGCCATGGTGCTGTGCGTCGATGAAAAAAGCCAGGTCCAGGCGCTGAACCGGACCGAACCGATTCTGCCGCTGGCGCCGGGCGTTCCCGAGCGGCAGTCGCACGATTACGAGCGACATGGAGTAACGTCTTTGTTTGCGGCCCTGGATGTGGCTTCCGGAGTCACCATCAGCAATTGCTACCGGCGTCACCGGCATCAGGAATTTATCCGCTTTCTGAACGAGATCGAGGCCAATCTTCCCGGCGGCTTCGACGTGCATTTGGTCATGGATAACTACGGTACGCACAAGGTCGCGAAAGTCAAAAGCTGGCTAACGAAGCATCCGCGCTACCACGTTCACTTCACCCCAACGAGCGCCAGTTGGCTCAACCTCGTCGAGCGGCTCTTCGCAGAGCTTACCCAACGCTGTGTCCGACGCGGCAGCCATACTGCTATTCGGATCCTGGAGAAAGCCATGCTCGACTACCTCGACCGGCGTAACCAAAATCCCAAACCTTTCGTCTGGACCGCCGATGCCGATCTCATCCTCGGCAAGGTCGAAAGACTTTGTAAACGTATTTCCCGCTCAGCACATTAGTCTCGCCGCAATTGCCCGCCGTGTTCCGAGCAAATGTGAATTCGTCGACGACACCGCCCACTTTGAGCTATCCCCAGCCGATTTTAATAAGCGGCAAACCTCTGGACGTGATTGGTGTTCCTCCCGATCAGCTTCCGATCATGGTCGGCACCATCGGAACAGGGGCGGCCAATGCGAAGGGCAACTATGCCACAACGATTTCCGTGGATGACACCGAGAGCGAGAGTCTCCCCTTGAAAAGCGTCCCGGGAGTCTACCTGTATACCGCCAGTCCCAATAGGTTCAGCAAGGTTGCCCGTTTCGGAGACGAAGCGCCCGATGGGAGCTTGTATGGAGGGAACTTCGGCGATGTCGCGCTCGACGATGACGATGTGGTGACATTTCCTGCCGCCGCCACAACGAATGTGGAAGCGCCAATCTCGACGTCGGTCAATTCGTCCGGCGCGCTTTCCGCCGGGCGAAATCCGCGCGCGAATTTTGTCGGTTCGCAGCTGCTGGTTCGCGTGTCGGCTTCGGGAGCGTCCACTTTGCTCCTGCGGTCGGGCGAGATGTTGCCGGGCACCACGGCCATGATTGAGAACTTCGGTCTAATAGACGTCTGCCGGGATCACTATATTGCGCAGGTGAGCGCGAGACGGGTAGACCAGGTGAACACTCGGCCCGGAAGTGCGGTGGTGCTGGGGCGGATCAGTTCTCCGTTCCGCCGGATGCAGGCAGCAGAGCCTCACCTATTGAGCACCACGCTGCAGAGGAGTGGGGAGGTGATTCTTGGCGCCAGCATCATTGGCCCAAGAGTAGGCGTGGATGGCTTTGCCGCGCTAGTAACGCACGACAGAAAATTCATTGACGACGAAGGCGCATTCGAAAACCATCGGCTTACCACCTTAACGGCCAGCGGAATTCAAACGCTGGTGGCCACCGCCGGCGAGCGGTTGCGGCGCGGCGGACTGCAAGCGGACGACGTCCCCTATGTCGTCGCGCTAGGTGGCCCGGTGGTCAGCAGCGAGGCTCGAATCACTTTCTTCGTGGAATTGCTCAGCGATGGAACTTCCCGGCTGAAAAAATCCGAAGGCTCCACGGAGACGATCATTCTGCAAAGCGGCGACCTGGTCGACGGACTAAAAATTACCGAGATAAATCAAGGTTATCATCCAGCACAAGTCGGGGTCGGCGGAAGGGTGGCTTTCGCCGCGGAGTTTTTGCGGTCAACCGATGCCGACCCAAGCAAACCAGAGAATATACTGACCTCCCTGATCGTAGGGATACCAACATAAGCCGGAAGGACAGCATGCTCTTATCCACTAAATCATTCTCGATACAGGAGCGACCATTCTGATAAGCAATCACCCGTTACCGATCGGTACGTCCAACCCACTCGATCTCGCCGACGGACTGCCACTCTATCCCGATGTTTTTGTGGCCCGGGCAGGCGTTTCGGTCACGAGCCGCTCTGCCGAACTGTTCAACGACGCCGCCACCCTTCTCGCCGTTCGGCTTACAGCATCAAGTTATTACGAGATATTTTTGGGAGTTCTAGGGCCGGCCGTCGCCTTTCTATTTCCGGAGGCCACCGTCACCCTGAGTAATAGCGGTGCATATGGAAGCGGGGTAGTTGAGGTCAACCTGGGATCTGACCAACAGATGATCGCCGGAATCTTCATGGGCGCTGTCGTTGGCTTCGGGGTGCGCGTTCTACAGCAAGTCTACATTCCGATCTACTGGGCGCGACCATGGCAGTTAAGCTGGAAAACCGCCTTCGATCTCCAGTTTAAATTCGAGATCGATATCCTCAAGCTTTTAATTGAGCTCATCCAGTACCTGTTGGGTAAGGGAGCAGACCAGGGCTATATAAATCAGGGAACGTCCAAGAAACTCTCCGGCTATCTCGACTCTAAGCTGGCACAATCGTTCAAGTTCTATAGTAATTCCTTTGGCACTCTGGGTCCGGGCGTTACCTCACTCTCGGCAACTCCCCGATATAGCATCCCGTTCGACGTAATCAAAAATACGCCTGGTCTTGGCGGACTGATCGCTTTGATGAAGGCGGTCCAGGGCAAGATAGAAATGGGGCCGGTGATAGAGATCTCCATGCCGGTGAAATTGGGATTGGACAGTTTCACGGTAGTGGGCGGCCAGGGCCCCAACTCGAAACAAACATACTCCGATCTTAAGTATGTCGGCGATTACACAGCGGTAGCGACCGGACTTCCTTTCACCAGTAATCCAACCACCTTCCAGACCAACGTTACTTATTCGAGCTCCTGGAACGTTGGTATTGGGATGTTCTTCAAGCTGGCGATCCTAAAGTTCTTCAGCGTGCAGGTAACGACGGCGACCTTGGACCTGGTGCATCTACTTGGCAGGCAGTTAGGGGAAACTCAGATCCATAGTAATGTTGCCACGCAATTTGAGGGAAACTGCGTTCTGGTTGCTGCGATGAGTCTTGCCTGTATCAGCGAGTCTCTGAGTAACTTTGATGTTCCGCCGAACACTGTCGTGGGGGGGATTCCGTTTACGGGAACGATTTCCGTCGATGAAACCTGGACTGATCCCGACGTTGCCATCAGCTTGCAGATCACCCCGTCGGTAGATGGATTCCCCACTTCGGTAGTGCTTGCTCGGAACACGAGATCCGCTTCTTTCACCTTTAAGTTCCCGAATGTAGCCTTGGTACCGGGAGAAGCAAACGACTCTTCCGCCCCGATCTCCCCCTCGACTACTTCGCCAGACCAGGCGTACATCATAGACGCTTCCATACCGCAAGCCGTGCAGCCGGCGTGCTCCGCGTTACAAGTCAGCGCTCCTGTTACCGTAAGAAACCGTATCTTGAGTCTCAACCGGCGGAGTACGTCTTCCGGAATTGGGCCGCTTTGGAATCCAGTTAAAGGCGGTTCTTCTATCACCGCCGGTAGCGACGCCTCGATCGCAGCTGCGACCATTTATGTGTCCTTTCCGGTAGTACCCGGAGAAACTTTTGATGCTGGTATCCCGGTCACTTTCTCCCTGTACGATGAGCGGCGGGAACTGCGCCGCGGCAGCAATGTGGTGCTGTTCGGCGCTGGTATTGACATGGTTGTTCTTTCACCGTCCGCCAAGGTTATATACCGCTTCAATCCTGCCAGCAATGAAAACACCCTGCTCGTTTGGTGGAAGTCTGCGGGACCAGCTAGTGGCTACTCCAACCTGTTCTATCTGGTAATGGACGGGGGTGTAACCTTCGGTAAAACCGAATATTGGCTCACTGTTTCAAACTGGTCATGAGTCACGAGGCTGATTTTTTTGAAAACGCGGCCGGCAGCGGCTTCTCGCCAGCCCAAGAGGAGCCTGAGCCGCCGGGCCGCGTTCGCAGCATCGGCGACCTCTACCGGGCTCTAAGCTCGGGTGAGATGGGGAGTCGATTAGGGGCGCTGAAGGCAATACAACTGCAACCGCAGGAAGCGCTGGCTTTGGGTGCCTACCAAAGCCGGGACATCATTGACATTTTGCTCACGCAGGCGGCCGGTGTCTCGGAGACGGTCGAGTGGATGAGTTGGGTAGGCACTTTGTCGGCGTTCCGGAATCCACGTGTCACGGAGTTCTTCCTGGATTTGCTGGCCAACGAGGAGTCTCCGCAAATGCTCTTCCGGGCCGGCACTTACCTGGCAAGCGCCGTCGACCTGACGCTACTGTGTTGGCAGTTCCTCCCTCTGCTGCTGCAGAATGAGAATCCTTGGCGGGCGCGCGCCGTGGCGCCTTTGCTCGTAAACTCGCCATTCTTGACGGACGCCGCAACGTTACGCATCGGCCTGCTCTCTGAAGAGGAGACCGCCGGCAAACCCCCTGACTTCCAGAGTACATCCGGGCTCTGGATGGCCGAACTCGACGGACCTTTTCAAAGCGAAGCGCAGATTCGGCTGAAAGCACAAGGCGAAGCGGCCTGGAAAGGGCTTGCGATGGCGTGGAGCGAGCTCAATGAGAGTAACCAGCTTTGGCTGCTCGAGTGGGGCAGCAAAGAGTACGGCGCCATGATCGGCGGACTCATTCCGGGGACACTGCGGAGCAACTCGCTGGAGGTGCGGGTTGAGGGGTTGAGAGCCTTGGGGATGCTACAGCCAGGCTCAGTCCGGAATCTGTAAGCGCTTTATCTCTGGAATTTCTAGACGATCCCAATCCAGTAATAAGGGAGGCCGCGGTCTTAGCCAGTCCTGCCGGGCTGGAATGGAGAAGATTTCTGGCCAGCGAAACTATTCCCGCGGTCCGCCGCGCTTGTATCCTCAAACTCGCCCAGACAGAAAGGGAGGGAGCCATTCCAGACCTGATCGGCTTTTTACGATCGGACGACTGGCTAGTACGGGCAATCTCTGCGCAGGCTTTGGTCAGACTGGGAACCTCTGCAGCCGAGGCCGTGAAGCCGCTGGTGCATGACGAGGACGAGAAGGTTCGAGTGGCAGCCGTGCGTGTACTGCTCGATTTACAAAAGGACGACTGGCTCATATACGAGTTCGCCTTAGACGACCGTTGATTCGAACTCACTGGTGTCCAAATTAGTTTTTGAGAGTGAGGTGAAGTCTCAGTTGAATGGGCTTCATGCAAACGGTTGAGTCCATAGATAGCGGGGGTGTGAGTTGCTGTCGGGGGGCAGTTGGTGACGAATACCAGCGGGGGAAAGCATGCAAACCTGCTCGACACGCAGAATGATCTCGATTTCTTCACGGCGGTGGCCTGCTCACTGCACCCATTTCGTGCGAGGAATGAAAGAAGAATGATAGGCGCTGATGGCGTCGTTTTGAGCGAGCCGCTGGGCGGCACGCGCCTGCTTGTGAGTGAGCCTCTGCGGAGATTGCCGCTATAGCGGTGGCGCGGGCCGCAAGGAGATCTCGTGACGCGATAGATGGTCACCCCAAAGGCTACGATCGGCTTAATCGGGTGAAAGTTTACTGTCCGCCCCTGATCCTGGTAACTGTACCCACTGCGCTTCCGTTAAACTCGAACTCCTGGAGCCTGACTTCTGAGGCTTTGCCATCCGCATCGACCGTGAATTCGACGCCAAGCGGGACGTCAGGATGCGCCTGGAATGTGTACGACAAGAAGGTGTTGCCATCCCAATGCCGTAAGGGAACGGGTGTCTGCTTCATGCCGCGTGTCAACGCCAAGGCTCCGTTCTCCACAGATACCTTTACCTTGCCGACGTAGTCATTTCGATAAATACCGACATAGGCGCTGAAATCGAGCGGCGGCCGGTTTGGAACCGGGGGATGCGAGTATTGCTTCTTCAATTCGTCGTAGAAAGCAGAATCTCGAGCAAATATGCTTTTGAACAGCGCAAACCAGTCGCGCGTTAAATAACCATAGCGCGCCAAATCCAAAAAGCTGTTGGCCAGGGATTCCGGAACGCCTGTTGGAGCGGCGTTTCCGAGCACGGCAATTCCCAGATCCTGGGAAGAAAGCAGGGTAACTGTAGTTGAAGCGCCTTCCGGGAAAGCCCCTGAATGGTTAGCGACTGACACTCCATCTTCCAGATACCCCACGTTCCAACCGAAGCCGTAATAGGAGCCCGCCGTATCGCCGTTCGCGGGAGACACAACGGCTTGGGGCGTACGCCTGATCTTTATCGCCTGTTTGTTCACAAGCTGCTTGCCTTCAAACTGTCCGTCGGCAAGTTCAAACAGTAGCCATTGAGCCAGATCGCGCATGCTCGAGCTTGCACCTCCGGCCGGCGCCCCGGCATCGTCATCCCTGGTCAGCAAAGGGGTCCATCGATTGTTCACCAGTATGTGCAGATGCGCCCGGTTCGCGCGCGCCACAAAGTCTTGGTAACGCATGCTCGTCTGGGTCATGCCCAAGGGTTCAAAAAGCCGTTGCTGGGCCAGCATCGGCCACCGTTCCCCGGCCACGTCGCTCGCGACAACCGCCGCATTCGTCAAACCGAAATTGCTATATTCAAATCCGCCGCGGAAAGCATAGGCCGGCGGTAAGAAACGCAACCGTTTCAGGATCGTGCTTTGGTTGTAGCCGACTCTTTCCAAATCGTCGCCCGCCGCGCTAGGCAGCCCGCTGCGATGCGAGAAAAGATCTGCAAGGGTCACCTTCGAGGTCGCCGCCGGATCGAAAAACCGGAACTCGGGATCGAGTTGGATCATCCGGTCGTCCCACTTCACGACGCCGTCACTTACCAAAGATGCGACAACAGCCGAGGATATGGGCTTTGACACCGAAGCCAACTGGAAGACCGTATCCGCATCGACCAAATCCGGTTTGCCCACTTCCCGAAGGCCAAAGCCGTTCAGGTAAACAACTCTGCCTTTGTACACGATCCCGATTGCCAAGCCAGGCGTGCGGCCATCCGCGATCGCAGTCTGAGCAATGCGCTCCAGCTCCGGAATGGCCGATTGCAGCTTCTCTTCCGTCACGGCATTCGGGCAGGAAATCGTCAGGCTTTTTATCTGGGCGAACACACCGATCAGTTGTGGTTCCGATTCTCCCGGCGCGTAAGCGGCGATGCGGAGCTGCCGCTTCTCACCAGATCCTTCCAGCGTTACGTACCAAGGCGCGGCGGCATGCGCCTCGCCATTGACCCGGTAGCCAAGAGCCGTTTGAACAAGCTGGTTACGAAAGCCCTTGCCGCGCGTGAGCCAAAGTGTGTTGTCAGGCGAATCGTATTCGAGTCCCCAGCCCTGCTCGTAGCTGCCCGCAAACGGCCCGACTAAGGAGCAGTCGGTTTTCAGGGAAAAAACAGCGTCGCGGACCGTCGGGGGCGCCCAGCAAAATTGCTCGTTGTGGCATATTCTGTCGGACTGTGGTTCCTGTGCTCGCCCGAACGCCAGGCTGATAGCAGACAGAGCTGCGGTAAGAACGGCGAGCGAACAAGGTTGAACCCTGCTATACAGATTGGGCATCTGAGGAACTCGCGCGCACAACGGACTCGCGACCCGCGCCCAAGTCCGCCGAAGTTCCTCTTTCGTTTGGTGCCGTGCCCAGAGGGCTCCCAGGCGGCCTGTGCGCTTTTGAAGCATAAGTCGATACGTGAACGATGAGGACTGCGTACTGCTATCGATCACCCGGCTACGCTTGACGTGCGTAAAGTCGGCCCTGCCGGAACCACTTTATGCGCCCGTTGGCCTCGCGCAGGAAATCCGCATGGTTTCCAAGAGGATCGACAACACCGTCGTAACGATAGAAGCGGAGCATGGAACTGGATTCCCCCTCGGGCGCACCCAGAATCGTCAACTCCAGTCCGCCATCTGTCGCCCTGAGCTCAGCCACAAGTTTGCGTATGTTGCCCGCCCGGTCAACATACTGCCGGAGGTAGCCTCCCTCATATTGAGCTAGTTCGGATGCGCTGAGGGCTTGCGGGGCGGCTGGCAGGTTGTGCACGCCGGCGAAACGCTCGAGCGCCCAATCGTAAATAAATATCTGACTGCGCAGTTGGGTACCGCCGTCCGAGTTGTTTAGCAGCACCATCGTAAACTGCTTCTCCGGGACCGTCATCAAGAACGGGTGGTACCCGAACCAGTCACCGGCGTGTTCCACTACAGATACGCCTTCGATGGTGGGACGTATAGACCATGCCACGCCCATCCCCTTCAGGTCAACGAGGAGCGTGCCGCCCGGTCCCGGTTGTGACCACATGGATCGCAGCGCCACCTCACTCATCACACGTTTCCCGTTCGCCGCCCGGCCATTGCCAAGGTGAAAGCGGGCGAACGAAAGTAGATCGGCCGCGCTCGAAATGAGTCCGCCGAACGGATTTTGATCACGCGGTACAAAGAGCCACTCCGGCATCGCAACCGCCACGCCATTTTTCACAGCATGCGGCATCGCCACGTTTCCTTTCCCAAGCTGGCTTAGGAAGTATGAACTCCGAGTCATCCCGAGCGGGTCCAAAACCAAACTTTGCACACTGGATTCAAACGTTTCGCCGGTAACCTTTTCGATCACTCGCCCGGCCACGCCGATCGCGGCGTTGTTATACGCGAACGTCAGGCCTACGGGGGTCTGCTGGGGCAAGAGACGATGAATCGCGTCGACATACTTGGCCAGGGCATCGTCACCCTCACCGGTATCAAACTGATCATCCCCGTCCCAGCCCGCCGAGTGGTTCAGTAGTTGCCGCACCGTGACGCCCTCGGCTCCCACAGGCGCTTGGAAATCTTTGATGTACGTCGTCACCGGCGCGTCGAGGTCCAATTTACCCAGTTCCACCAGGCGCATCGCCGCCGTCCCGGTAACCGGCTTGGAGATGGACGCAGTGAGAAAGGCGGTATTCGCGTCAACTTGCCTTCCACCGTTTACATCGGTCACACCATAGCCGCGCACAAACTCCTGGCCGTTGTAGATCACTCCTACCGCTGCGCCTGGGATGGCAAACTCCTTCATCCCCAGGCGTATCTTCTGATCTAACTCCGCAAATAATTCGTCGGCGTCGCCGGCTGGTTGTGTATTGTCCTGAGCAGCCGCATACCCTGTAGCGGAGACAATTGCGGGCACTGCCGGCGAGGCGAGCAAAGCGCGGGTGAAACCGCGGCGGGACACCGTCCTGGAATCTGACATATTGAATCTCCTTGTTTTGCTGTGGCGAAGCTTCACCTCTGAAGCGAGACGACCGCCGCAAACACTGCCACCCTGAACGAAAAATATTTCTTGCCGCGAACTCGGGATGCCTGGAACTTGGTCAAACGGACGCTTTGTCGCTCGGATTACAGCTAAAATACTGGTCTACGGGTGCCTTCCCAACAAACCTCGACGACTATTGCTAGCCTAATGGCCCGCTTCCGCTCGGGAGATCGCGAAGCGGCGGACCAACTGTTTTCCCTTCTCTATCCGGAACTGCGGCGTTTGGCGGCGATCAAGATCAATGCCGAGGGCAGTCAGCACTCCTGGCAACCCTCTCTCCTCGTGAACGAACTGTACCTGCAATTGGTAAAGGTCAAATCGCTCCCGGCCCCGGAAACCGGCGACTGCTCAGAACGGGATCACTTCTTACACTTGGCGGCACATGTGATGCGCCATCTGCTGATCGATCACTCTCGTTTGTTGTCGCAACGGGTCGCTAAGATTGACATCGCGCAATTTGAACTGACAGAAGATGGCGGGGGTGCGACATTACAGGAAATTGACAATATTTTGGAAAAGCTGGCGGAAATCAACCCGCGCCTTCGCAGCATTGTAGAAATGAAGGTATTCGAAGGCGAGTCGGTGGAAGCGATCGCTAACCGATTGCAAATTGCGCCGCGGACGGTGGCGCGGAACTGGGCCTTCTGTAAACAGTGGCTACGCGAAAGATTGTAAGCGGAAGGAAAATCACCGGTCCTTGGCACTCCAGGCAGCTCTGCACTCGCTTACAAGTTATGAGCGAATTCAAGCCTCCTCTTTGGCTAGACTCTCATTCTCCACCATGCCAGCCCGAGGGATAGATTTTGACTGACGAGCAGTGGCGCGCCGCTTGGATCCTGTGCGAAACCGCCGGCGATCTGGATTCCCGGACGCAACGCGAATATGTGCACGGTGCCACGGTCGATCCCGAAGTCGAGGGCCAGGTCATCGCGATCTTCGAAGAGCTTGCAATCGAACCGCTTCTTCCGGCAGCGCCGGACCGCCGGGTGGGCGATACTGTCGGACGCTACACCCTGCTCGAGCGGATCGGCCAGGGTGGGATGGGCGAGGTGTATTCAGCCGAGGATCGGGAACTGCGGCGCGTCGTCGCTTTGAAGTTCCTGCCGACTGTCGTGGGGGCCGGCAATGCGGCCGCATCGCAAGTCATTTCGGAAGCACGTCTGGCCTCCCGTCTCAACCACCCGAACATCGTTGCCGTTTACGAGTTGATCCAGACACCCTGGGGCCTTGCGATCGCGATGGAGTTGGTGGAAGGACAGTCGCTGCGCAAGCTTCTGAAAACCGGGCGCCTCTCAACCCGGCGCTTGATTCACATTGCGCGGCAATTGGCGAGTGCTCTGGCTGCCGCTCACCAGAAAGGCATCGTTCACCGTGACGTTAAGCCCGAAAACGTAATGGTCCGCGAGCCGGATGACTTTGTCAAGATTCTTGATTTCAGCCTGGCGGAAAACATTCGCGACCAGGCCGCGGCGCACGGAAATAGTCACCTGCCCGTGGGTACGGTTCGCTACATGTCGCCAGAACAAAAAGCGGCTCAACCTGTTACGGTGGCCAGCGACATCTACTCACTGGCGCTGCTTCTTGAAGAAGCCGGCTCCTGGAAACATCCAGTCCTCCGTCGAATGCGCAGCACAGATCCGTCGGCGCGTCCCACCGCACCAGAGCTGGAGCGGATTCTCGCAGATCTTGAAGCTCCTTCGCATAAACGACTTATCTTCGCTCTGTTGGTATGTCTTTTGCTAGCCGTATTGATCGGAGTGTATCGGTTCCGTAGCGCGAAAGAGCACCCGTCGCCGCGCTTTGAGCAGATTACTCGCTACACCAGCGGCCACGACGTCACGGCGGCGGCTCTTTCCCCAAATGGGTCCCAGCTCGTCTATGCGACGATCGATGGCGGATTCTTCGCCCGCGATAATCTCACGCGTGCAGTTCGTGAATTGACCGGGCCTGAACGCCTGACCTGCTACCAACTGTTGTTTCTCAACGAGCAGAATTTACTTGCGGTTGGCGCGGCGGATGGAAGGTTTGAAGCCTGGCGGATCCCACTCGACTCGCATTCGCCGCGGCGGCTCTCCGATGACGTGCAGCTGGCTGCTGTATCACACGGACGGCAGATTGCCTGGCTTAATGAGGCTCGCCAGGTCTGGGTGGGAGCAAGTCCTGGCGGACCGGCACGCCTGCTCATGCAGGCGCCTCGCGGCATTTATGTAGCCGCCCTTTTCTGGGGCGCAGATAATAAGGAACTCTGGTTTCATCGGCTTTCGCATTGTCGACGTGGCGCGGACCAACCCGATGTGACCGTCAACCCTGACTTCTGCGAAGCGAGTGACTTGGTCATGGTAGGTTCGGATGCTGGTCATCCGAGCGCGGCGATCGGTCCGTTATACTTCACCTCTGGTTTCTTCACTTCGGAAGGCGACTTCCTCTTTTTACGTCAGGATTTTGCACGCAAAAGTGAGGGGTTTAACGTCTGGTCTTTACCGAGGAACTCGAAAACCGGACAATTGGCTTTTGCCCCGAACCAGGTTTCCCACTTCTCGGATCAGGCGCTTTCTAATTTGACCGGCTCCCCGGATGGCCGGGAGCTGCTTATGCTTCGCACCAAGAGCACCGCCTATACCTATACGGCCAAGTGGCAAAGCAAACCCGAGCCCTCGTTTGGCTTGCCGCGCCGGTTGACGTTCGAAGAGAGCTATAACTTTCCGCATGCCTGGAGCGCCGACAATCAATCGGTGATCTTTGAATCCGACCGGAACGGCCGCTTCGAGATCTTTCAACAGAACCGAACCAGGCGGGAGCCCGAGCTGTTAGCCTCGTCGGCGCGGCAAAATTATTATCCGCAACTCACGCCAGACGGTAAGTGGATCCTGTTCATGTCAGCCAGAAACACCCAAGACGCTGGCTTCACGGATTTGCGGCTAATGCGCGTCCCGGCCGACGGCGGACCGATCGTGCAGGTGCCGCTAGGCGAACCGCTGGATGAATTTCGATGCGCCAAGCCCGGTCATGGTCACGTCTGCGTGTTGCGCACTACTCACAATGGCCAGCAAACTTATTATGGACTCGACCCTGTAAAGGGAAAGGGACGAGAGCTCGGGCGAACCGGCTTTGCTCTGGCAGGTCTGGGACGCTGGGCGCTTTCCGCAGATGGCAGCCAGGCTGCCATTCCGGATCCGGCGCATGCTGGTCGCTTTATCGAGCTGCAGCTAGATCCGGATCCATCCAAACGATGGCAAGCAGCTCGGCGAGCCACCGATATAGACGCCATCTCCGGCATGAATCCGGGCCCTGCCAGCAAAGAATGGCTTGCCTGGAGCAGTTTCGATAAGTCGTCAGCTACTCAAATGGGCCTCCCGCCACTCTATCTCGATCCATCTCGCCTTTCCGCGCTTTATTTCATAGACATTCATTTGCACGCACACCTGCTTGAGAACGACAGCATCCATAACTATGGAGTTTTCTCGAATGACGGAAAGTATGTTGCCGCCATTCGCGACGACCTGACCAGCAATGTTTGGAGTTACGACCGCTGATCGAGCACAGCCCTCGCCGAAGCCGTAAACTTTTTCCCCGTTGGTGGCAGTTTTTGACCGCATGCTCTCGCTTGAGAAGTATATGGCTGTTTGCAGGACGCCTTGATGGACATCTGAGGAGAGTACAAGATGAGCAAGAATCACTTCGCTACGAGACCATTACTGCTATTCGGGCCGTTCTTTGTGACTTTGCTTTTGTCGGTTCAAACAGGCTGGGGGCAAAGATCGGTCTCGTCACCCGACTTCGGAGAGTTGGCGGATATTCTGCAGGGCCAGCATACGTTGCTGACGGTCGATGACATCGTTTTTGGAAGCAGGCTGCTCGATACGAACAATTCAAACGTCACGCGTCAACAAAGTGCGCCCGATACCGCTTTCGCCAGCTTAGGCAACCCCGTTTCTCGAGGAGAGGTGCTCGCTCACATGTTCGCGGGGTCAGGCGAGACGCTGGTCTACACAACAAGCGACAAAGTTATTGCGTACGATCCGCGAACCAAGAAGTCCTTCTCGCTTTCGGTCACCGATAGCGACAACTTCGCGACTTCTCTGTCCACAGGAGATTTAACGGGCGATGGTTACGATGACGTAGTTATTGGCTCGGTGAGCGGGGTCCGCGTCCTCTCCGCGATAGACCCTAACAATCCCAACAAAGGTATCCGGATGGGTCCTTTGACCAAGGCAAATCGCGCCGAACAGCGCAACGCGGTTGGTGATTTCAGCGGGCGCGGGCGCAATGAAATTGCACAAATCGTCTCCGCGCCCGATGGCGACATCTACCTATTCTCGGTGAATACCGACACGCTGGAAGCCTCGCGCATCGGACAATGGAAGTCGACGGCATCCCCGCCCCGTGCCAGCGACCGGGCCGAAAACCTGGCCGTCGGACATTTCTACAGCACAACTCAAGACCAACTGCTGTTTGGAAAAACCGGTTTTCCCGGCCACAGTACACGTCGGACCGTAAGTTTGGAGTTGCTGGACTTCAACAAATCGGTTCAGGCAACAGTGAGGAATCGGGTCGATTACACCATCGAGCAGAACGAGAGGGTCATGCTGCAGACCGGGCATCTCGATCCTAACTCGAAGTTCGATCAGGTTGTACAAATAACGGACAACAATCGTAGCTACCACGTTTTTGGTTCGGGATCAGGCAGCCGGAAGCACGATCCCGTCAGTTACTTTCGGGTCATCAGCTTCAATGGAAAGCCGGTGATTACGCTCGGCTTCCCGAACACTCAACACCTGTCCAGAGTCTTGAACTTCGCAATCGGAAACTTCGATCGCGTGGCCAACGGACGGCCCACCCTGGGGCAACAAATCGCCGTGTTAGCCGGTTTCGGTTTCGACAGTACGTTGGGCATAGGCACTGGCAAATCCACTCTGCAAATCTACAACGTGGAAATCAAGTCCACGCCCGGCGGTGACCAGGTCAGCATCGCCCAGGATCCCATATCGCAGTACAGTTTGGGAGATTATTATAAAGCGATTAAAATTCACACCAACGGCGATCTGAACTTTCAGTCTATTCCCTTGCTTGCGGGAGACTTGCAAGCCCGCTCGATCGGGTTAGGAAATCCGATCAAAATCACCGTTGAGGATCAGCTTCGACCCGATGTTGTGCTATCGCTTCCTCCCATGCACATAGACTATGTAAGGCCATATCGCGCAGGCGTATTTCCAAACTGCGAAAACGTCACTCAGCCGTGCGACGTCAACATTAGCGTTCTTCCAGGAAGCTTCCAAACCAGTTTTTCTTCCAGCAATGAAAAAGGAACGAATACGGTACGCAAGAACACCACTAGCTACGGATATGCCAGCGATATCGGAGGTGGAGCTTCGCTTGTCTTAGGTGATACATCCGCCACAAGCTTCTCGGCCAGTTATCAGTATGCCGTTAAGAACTCATACGACAACGAAGTAGCCACCTCGGACAGCAAATACGGCTCGGCGACGGATTCTTTAAGTTCGACAACGGGCTTTGCCGATCACTTATTCTTCACGCGCGAGCGCCTCAATGTCTGGACTTATCCGATTATCGGGCTAAAGGTCTGTCCAGGGAGCACGCCGTCATGCGCGGAGGGTGACAAAACTCAGGCTTACGTCGAATATTCCGGGCCAGACGAGATCACGGTGTTCGATGTTGACGCTACCACGCAGGACTGGTATCAGCCGATAGACGAGCCAGGCAATATCTTCTCTTATCCCTGGAGCGTGGCGCTCTTCGAACGAATACAACCCAGCGCAGACTTATTGACGGCAAACCCCGCCTGGCGTGGCATAGATACCACGGAATCCAGCTATGAGACAAATTGGACCAAAGAATCTACCAAAGATGTTTCGGTGGGCGCCAAAACACTTACTACTCACGACCATACATTCACGAGCTCTGCGACGATTGGCGCTGACGGCATAGCTCAGGCCACGATCGATTTCAGCAGTAACTTTAATCGTAGTACCGGGCTCGAAACTCTCGAGGACTCTACCATTTCGTTGACGAGCAACAACGGCCTGAAGGTGGACAAACCGCGATTCAGCAGCACTATCGCGAACAACTATGGTTACTTCTTTTCGGGTTTCGTTTACGCTAATCACGCGCCGGTAGCTCCACCAGAACGCCCAGTTGTAATTGCGCCGGACGGAGATGCCGCGGATCTACAGACCAACGCACCCTTATTGAGCGGGTTCCTGGCGAATTTAAATCCGCAAAACCAGCGAATCCCGTCCTTCTGGACGGAAGCGTACGGCAAGCCGGATATTGCGCTCAATCATCCGGCACGGTGGAGCTGGAACAGCAACAGCGGAGACGTGACCTTCAATGCAAAAAATTCGCAGGAAGACCCGATCACGCAGGAGTTCTATTGGATGAAAGGTTTATACATTACTCCGACAGGGGCCGACGGAATGGGTCCGCAGCGGCAGGAGACAGGAGTTGACCAACCAGTAGAGCTGCGAGCGCGCGTCTATAACTACAGCCTCGTCGATGTACCTCCGCAAGGTCGAGTGCGTGTCGATTTTTACGGCCAGTTAGTGGACACGGCAGCGCCTCGTCGCCATCTCACCGGCAACGCCTTTCGCATTGGTGGCGTCAGCCTCCCGCCGATTCCCGGGTTCAAGTCAAAGCCCACAGAACCGAATTGGGCGCTGGCGAGCGCCGCGTTCGATCCCCGGCAGTTTGAGCAAACACGGGACGGCAAAGTCTACGTAGCGTTCTGGGTGGTGGCCTGGTACGAGGATCCAGCGGGAAAGTTGGGCGCGGAGGTAGCGGATCACGGCTTGACGACCATTCCGGGAACCTGGTCGCAGATCTCTGAAGTGAAGACGGAAGCGCATAGCAACAACGTCGGTCTGTACGGCGCGCACACCCCGCTGTATATCGATTCCGCGGATAACGCTGCGGCAAGCGGCCAGATTGCTGCTACGAAGGTTGCGCAAACGGCCCCGCAAACGGCCGCCAGCATTGTACTGGAGAGCATCGCCGATACTCCGGAGCACGTGGCGGCGAATGCAAGAGTCACGGTTTCGGCTAGCCTGCACAATTTGAGCAATAAAAGGGGCTCGCAGGTGATCGCTTTCTACGATGGCGATCCCGCGGCTGGAACGAAGCCCTTTGAGGTTCAGGACGTTCCAATCGTTCCGCCAGGCGAGGTATATAGCGTTAGCGCTTCCTTCCGCCCGGAAACCCCCGGCGTACATACGTTGTATGCTGTGGCCGACCCAGAAACGCCGAATGCGACCATGCAGACGGTGACGATCACGGTCGATCAGTAGATTACTTTGTAGGAATGCAGCACCTTGGGAAACCGATGACGCAGAGGTTTAGGGTGGGACAGTCACTGAAGAGCAGAGTTGCACTAATCACCGGCGTGGCGCGAGGCATCGGAAAGCGCACTGGCGGAACGTTGACAAGCGTCGGTGCGGATTTGTTGCTCGTATCCCAAGATCCAGCCGCAGGCACCATCTGTTGCACCCAGATTTCACGCAGTGAGGAATACTATCTTGAAACAACCAGGTCTTGACGGCCGTCATCGTGACTAACACTCACCGAAAACTGGTGAAATACGGCAGAAACGTGCCGACACGTTGAACAAAAACCTGCCCCTCCCGATCCCCCAGTTTTCGCTGAATGCCACACTCGGTCGAATGAGGGAAGAAACCGGAAAGACTGGCGAGGAAGCGGTTCGCCGCGCAGCGCGAATCATCAGGCCAAATAAATAACTCTGGAGAATAGCCCAAGTATGGCAACCTTCACAACACGCGTGGAACTTCACTACGCGAATGACGATGACTACGAAACGCTGCACGCCGCAATGGAGAAGGAGGGGTTTTCGAGAACCATCGTTTCGGACGAAAGAATCACATATCATCTTCCGACGGCCAAATACGATCGAAGCGGTAATTTGACCAGAAAGCAGGTTCTGGATTCCGCCAAGAAGGCTTCTGTAAAAACGGGACGCAGCTATTCGGTCCTTGTTACGGAATCGACGGGACGCACCTGGCATAATCTCGATACAGTTTGAATGCTTCCCAACCGCAATCGAATTAGGCGATCAACGACACTCGCATTGCGCTCGACTTCTCATGCGGACAAGCAGCCGGTGGGCCGACGTGTTCCAAAGCACTAAGCAGCTCCGCTGCGGTCCTCACCTGATCGGGTCCGTGCTCGGTCTGAAGAACGAACTGTTCCGTATCATTTTCATGCACCAACCATGCGACGCCGTCACCCGTCCCAGACGGTTCCGGAACGGCTGCAAATGCGTCGAACGTCTCACCGCCCGGCGAGAAGAGTTGCTGGTTATCCGACGAGTACTCGAATACCTCGCCGTCCGTCGTTGCACGGGTTCTGAAATGACCGGGAACGGACGCCTCATACGATACCGGGTCGAGCGGCCCCACTTCACACCCGGATGGACACGTATCGCCCCGGCTGAGAATCGAATCAAAATCCCGGAGCGTAAGTGCCGGGTCCGGTAATACTGGGGGTTCAAGGCTGTCAGCGGCCGTCGCGTCAAGGTCAAACCCGGTGGTCTCCGCCTCATCCACCTCGTGCATGAGTTCTGAAATGAACCGCTGGCGCGCCGCTTCGCGCTGCTCGCGGTTCGTTAGCGTCACATTCTCGATCTGTTTCGGCAGACGGGACAGAATCGGCTGCAACCGGCCCACGATGCCCTGAAGAGGTTTATTCTTTCACCGATCGTGAAAAACACGTCTTCCTCAACGGTTCCTTTGTAAGCGAAGTTCAGCACACGGATTCGCGGGTGCTTCTGACCGAGCCGGTCGATGCGGCCGATCCGCTGCTCCACCTTCATGGGATTCCAGGGAAGATCGTAGTTTACAACTACGCCAGCGAACTGCATGTTCAAGCCTTCGCCCGCCGCATCCGTACAGATCAGCAGCCTTATCTGTCCGTTCTTCAACCGCCGTTTAACTTCTTCCTTGCTGCAGTTGTTCCAGTTTCCGCCTGTGTCACGCCATGCGCCGCCGGAACCGGAATAAGGCGCAATAGCCTCGACCGTAAGCTCGCTGAATCCAGCTACGATAAAGAGCGGCTGCCGAGATTCAATCGCATTCCCAAAAGCAAATGGGAAATCCCGCTGCTCGCCCTTCGCTACGCGCGTAAGAAGTCAGTGGTGCTTGAAACCGAAGGATTGGCCCCGCAACGCTTTCATGGACGCATCGCAATCCTCGTAAACGAGCACACAAACTGCGCCGCCGAAATGGTCGCCTTGTTCGGACAAGAACGCGGCCTTGTAAACGTGGTGGGAATGCCAACACCGGGTCGGCTCGTATCGCATCGCGGCTTCGATATCGGGCACGGCTTCACGTTAGTGATTCCCACTGGAGCTTACGTGAGTTGGATGGGAACGCCTGGACGGAACCGGCATGGTTCCAGACCTCAATGTCGACTGGTGCTATGACAGGACGCTTTACGGGCAGAACGTGCAACTCCAGGCGGCGCTGCATGACCTGAGTAGTTTTATTTCCGTTGCTTCGGCGTGAAACATCTCAGTCCCTTGCGGAAGCACTCGGATCGCGCAAGGGCGTTGTGTTTTACGACCCTATATTGTGGGCATTGCGAGCACGAAGTGCAGGGTCGATAAACACTGGGCGAAAAGGTAGGAGGTTTTGTAAGGCGGAATGATTTCGGTACCACCATCTTGGGACTGCTTCAAGACCCAGAAGCTGCGGCGCACGGTGTGCTTTGGAAATGCGCCAACTTCGGGCCGCCTCCAGTTTGAATATAAATAGCTGTCATGAAAAATCGATTCGTACCCAGGTTGCCGTCTCGAACAAACTCCGTTCGGCTTTCCCCGGTGATGATTGCGTTGTCGCCGTAAACGCGCACCTTCTCGGCGATGAGATCTATGGCCGTGAACTGCAGGCCTGTTTCGCTGAGATCATCGAGGACCTGCTGCTTGTTCAACACTGAGCCGTTCGGTCGAACCAACAGATAATCATCGAGATACAGCTCCGAGAGTGCGGTGTAGTCCTGGGATAGAAGGGCTTTGTAGAACCCATTTCTGTGTACGGCTATAACTTCGCTCTCAGTCAACAGCTGCCTCACTCTCATAAAAAGACGGAATAGAGCGACGCCAAGTGACATGTGTGCTGAGCGCCTTACCATCCACCAATACACTTTCAGCTGTCAGCTGCAGTCGGTCTTCGGCGACGAAGACAAAACGGCGCCGTTGAGGCTGCTTAACCAATCCCAGCAGAGAGGCAACTTCGGGAACATGAATCACCTCGCTATGTTCGAGGTCCAAGTGATAGCGGCCACAGTAGGCCAGGTATCCACTCCCTAAATCTTCAGACTGGCCGCATGTCGCGGAATCCTCAGCACCCGAACCTGGTAATTGGCGATTCGGGATGGTGAGTTGCGCCGACACCCAACCATCCCCTGTGTAGATGAGAATACCGCTTGCGTCCGCACCAAACGGCGGTTCGCAAGATGGGGGATTGGAAGCCTCTGTGTAGCTCTCAAGCCGCCAAACTCCGATGAACGATTGCTTTGCCGGTCCAAGTTCCAGATGTTTCATACGGCGATAGCTATTTTCTGAGCGAAGCTGTCGAAAACCGGATAATCGGTGTACCCGTGTTCGCCGCCACCATAAAAAGTCGACCTATCGTAGGCGTTCAATGGTAATCCGCGGCGGATGCGGGCAACGAGGTCCGAGTTGGCGATGAACATGCGGCCGAACGCAACGGCGTCCGCATGGCGGTCTTCAACTGTGGTCGCCGCCGTCTGCGGAGTGAACGCACCGGCGGTAATGAGCGGTCCGTCGAACTTGGGGCGGAATAGCTGGGCATTATTTGAAGCGTTTTCATTGAGATGCTCATCAAGGCCAATCTCTGAGGCGCGCCCTTCAACCAAATGAAGGTAGGTGATTCCGCGGCGGCTGAGGTCTTCAATGACGGACGTGAACAATTCCAGAGGCTGGCTGTCGTAGATGCCGCCATACTGGCCGAATGGCGAGAGCCGGACTCCAACAGTAAGCTTCGGAATACCTGCGCACATGTGATCAACGACCTCGAGCAGGAAGCGAAGGCGGCCCTCTAGGGAGCCGCCGTACTCATCCGTTCGCAAGTTAGTCCCGTTTTCAAGGAACTGATCGATCAAATGACTGTTTGCAGCCTGAATCTCCACCCCGTCAAAGCCGGCTTCCTGTGCGTTGACAGATGCTCGATGAAAGTCTTCAATGATTGTTTTAACTTGTTCGGTGGTCAGTGCGCGCGGAGTTTCAATCGGAACCTGACGGAAGTCGGCAGTGAAGCCGGGGAGGTTTGATGGAACGGCACTCGGGGCAAAAGGAGGGCCGCCGTCGGGCATAAAAGACGAATGGGAATTCCGCCCGCTGTGCTGAAGCTGCATGATGATGCGGCCGCCGCGAAAGTGGACAGCTTCGGTGACTTGCTGCCAGCCGGCGATCTGCTCCGGCGTGTAGATTCCGGGAGCTTGTGGATAGCCGTGCGCTTCGGGGCTGATGGCCGTACCTTCGGTGATAATCAATCCCGCTGATGCGCGCTGAGCGTAATACTCAACGTTCAGCGCGGTTGGAACATGGCGACCACCAGCTCGCATGCGAGTCAAGGGAGCCATGACAATGCGATTCGGACACTCGAGATGACCAATCTTCAAGGGTGTGAACAAGGACGGAGAGGACATGAGAAGCCTTCTTTCTGTGCGTGTCGGTTTAAGAAGTTGTGATTTCGGCCATGTCAATAGAGACCAGCAACGGCTCCGGCACGAGCTTGTAGTCCCCCTCGTAGGCGTAGATGCGCCGCTTCGTGGGGAACACGATGCCATTCACGTTTCGATATTGCGAGGCATAGTTGAGGCCCGTAGCGCCGCCCAGAATATCGACCGTGTAATCATGCCGGCGCAGGAGGCCATCGGGACCGAAGCAAGAGATCTGCTCCCGGGTGTGGCTCTTGACAGATTCGGGAAAAGTGACGTGAAGGCGTCTCCACGTTTCGTTATCGACCTGGATGGGAGAGATCTCTTTGGTGGTAAAGCCTTCGTAGGTGTAGAGAAAGGGCGTGGTGAGATATGTCCACAACGCTTCGCCCTGAAAGTAAGCGACCTGCAGATCGTCCCAGGGTGTTTCGCGGACCTGCCCTACGAAGGATTTCTCTGAATCTTCGCGGACCTGGATGGTTGTTCCGTCGGTGTGCTCCATCGTCAGTTTCGGAGGCTGGAAGACGAAGCGCTTGTCCTGTCCGGGAAAGTCAGTGATCATCCTCTCATTTCTTGTCTCCAAGGTCATGACGATGTTTTTGAGATAGTCGCCTTGGCTCTTGACGAACCAGATAGCTCCAGTAATGGAAGCTGCGACCTTGATTGTGCTTACCTCGTGCCATCGCTTCAGTCCACCATGTGCGGTGACCGCACTCTGTAAAAGTTCATTCATTGCTGTTCTCTCTCTTTGTGCGCTTATCTGTATCGACGAACTCGAATCAAACCAGAACCGGCGCTGGCTCTAGTTCTTCGTTGAAGGATTGTACGAAGCTGGCTTCGTTGATTCCCACCTGACTTCGCAGGTAGGCCGCTCGAGGGACCATAATTTCGTTCGCATCCGTTTCCAAAGCTGCCATCGTGCCTTCGATGAATTGTTCGAGTGGCATTGCTCGAGGCTCTTCCGTGCTGTTCAGTAATTCAGTTCGAACCCATGGCGGGATTACTTCGAGCACGCGTACCGGGGTGTTTCTCAACTTGAACCGGAGCGACTGTGCATACGAGTGCAACGCCGCCTTTGTTGAACAGTAGATCGAGGTCATCGCCATGGGCGTGAAACCGAGTACGGAAGAAACAATCATGACCGTGGCTGAGGGTCGCGTCTTCAGGTGCTCGATGAGCGAGCCCGTAAGCCGAATAGTGCCGACAAGATTAGTCTCAACTGTGGACACGAGCAAGTCTTCATCGATCGCCGTAGCGGCATTGTCAATCTGCATAATGCCGGCGTTATTGATCAGAACGTTCAACGTCGGGTAGTTTGCGATGAGGTATTGGGTAGCTTCCGCCACGCTCTGGCGACTGCTGACGTCCATTTCCAGGGACTCCATCCCGGGACTTGATTGGATGGTCTTGGCGAGATGTTCCTTGCGGCGTCCGCCGACAATTACCTTGTTCCCTCGCTGATGCAGTTGCTCCGCCAGAGCTCTGCCGATACCGGAGCCTCCGCCGGTAATGAAAATTGTATTCCCCGTCAAATGCATAACTTTTCTCCTTTTAATTTCTTGATGAATTTCGCAGACCGTGTTCAGGGCCGCGGTCGCGGCTCATCGCCGGATGGCCCCGTAGATAGAAGGAACCATCGCTCCGAGCGGCCGCAAATAAGTTGATAGCTGACCTCGATGATGAATCGAATCGAAGTGAAAGAACCACAAGATCTGTCCCAGCGGTTGAGTCAGAATGACCTCTCCGTTTGAGGTCACGTTGCGATCGGCTACCCAGTCCTGTTGCTCCAAGTCGAGGAGGCCTTCGGCGAGTAGACCAGACCAGGTACTGAACTCGGCAATGAGACTCCTATGCTCTGGGTGCGGTTCACGAGACAGTGCTGCTGTAGATGACCGAAGCAGGTCAACGCACACATGTAGGCAACGTACAATTGTCCACGCTGTGTCGCCTGTGGAGGAAGATTGCGGATGCGGTGCGAAGAGTAGGCTGCCGGCGGGCAAAGCCGCAAGTACCCGAAGCGTGGTCGCGGTTTCAACACGATGGCGCTCACGGAAGAATGCGACGGTCCCAACGGGATCGTATTCATCCATGAATCACCTCGGTTTCGAGTTGGGTCATTGCCGGATAATCCGTGTAGCCTTCCGCCGTGTCTCCGTAGTAACCTTCCGGTCGCTGCGGGTTGAAAGGACCTTCGGTGTGGACACGTGCAACCAAATCAGGATTTGCTATGAATAGCCGACCGAAAGCGACCAATTCGCCAAAGCCTCGCTGGAGCAGTTGCTCGCCGTGATCCGGTGAGATATCAGCATTAAGGATCAAATTCCCGCTGTAGAACTTGCGAAGGTGGTCCAGCACCCTGTCGCCCTGAAGGCTTTCCAGCGGAGTTCCTCTGAGGTCTGCCAGTTGGCGCATCAACATAACGTGCGATATCTGATAGCCGCTCAACTGCCGATACACATATTCGGTCGTCGGCAAGGTAGACGGTAACGAACGGAAGCCACCGCGCTCCGACATCATTGGGCCGGCTTTCACGGCGATCCGCTGACTCGGCCACACCTCCATAACCGCTTCCAAAACGTCAAAGAGCAGGCGGGCGCGATTCTCAATCGAGCCGCCATATCGATCGGTTCGCTTGTTCAAGTTTTCTTGCAAGAACTGCTGGAAGAGGTACACAAAGCCAGCCTGGAGTTGCACTCCATCAAATCCAGCGTCACGCGCAACTCGAGAAGCGTGACGGAACTCGGCGATCGTTTGCCGGATATCTTCCAGCGTCATCTCGGCAGGAACGCCCGACATTTCGGTCTTTCCGTAACCGAGATGAACCAACTGTTCTGGATTTACAGCCGATGCGCTCCAGGGTAAGCGGCCATTACCTATTAATTCGGGACTGGAAACCGAGCCTTGGTGCCACAGCTGTGCGAATATGTGTCCGCCTAACCTGTGCACCGCGTCCGTTATGTTCTGCCAACCCTTCCTCTGCAATTCGGTATAGATTCCCGGAGCACCAAACCAGCCCCGGGCCTGTTCACTAACGAAGGTACCTTCGGTGACAATCAGTCCTGCAGTTGCGCGCTGAACGTAGTACTCGCGCATGAGCTCATTCGGGACCGCACTTGGGAGCGGGGCGCGCATCCGGGTCAACGGAGCCATGACCATTCTGTTTGAGAGTTTGAGATCGCCCAGAACGAACGGCTGCAAGAGCATCATCCCGCCGGTAGTTGCACGCGGCAAGGATTGCGCTGTGTTCGCGGTCGGCTCCGTTGCACTCACTGTGGTTGCTTTCCTGAAGCGAACGCCGGACCAAACATGGGAAGGCCACTCTTCGACTCCGCTGCCGTTGCTTCGTCCTGAATGACGTCCCAATGCTCCGTCAACAGACCACTCTTGACGAGTACGATGTCCGCCACAATCCAACTCCGGGGCAGCCCATGACCCGAGAAGCGTCCGTGCAGGATGACGTAGTCGCCTTCTGTCACGACGATTCCAGGCTCGTGTCGAAGTGTGCTCGGAAGTGACCTGGTCAGGTCGATCAGGCCGTCCCGTCCCGCAGGAATGTGAGCACTGTGCTGTATGTAATCGGCAGACCAGAATCGTCTTGCGGCGTCGTAGTCGCGCTTGTTGAAAAGCGTGTCAAAGGCTTCTAGAACAAACCGCTTGTTCTCCTCCGCTTTATTTCGAGTCACGGCTAGGTTTCCATCCGAGCGCGGTTTTCGGTTTGAAACGTTCGGTCAATCGCATTCAACTGGTAACGAAAGCGTTCTGAGTTTCTGAGTGCGAAATCGGCGATGGTTCGCGGGCGGCCTCCAGTAAGGTGTGTGAAGTTCTCGAATACCTCATCAGCTCCGATATCTTTGCCGTTGGTCAAATCGGAGTAGCTCTCGAAGACGCATTTCATATAGGCAGGTTCTGCGCCCGCTGCAAGAACGTTCTGAAGGAATTCCGACGGCGGCCGAGGCTCATAAGAGAAGGGCTGCCCTAGTGCCTCGGTGAAAGTCTCCGCAACCTGGTGGAAACTTTTGGCCTCGTACCCGAGCCGGTAGGTTTGACCTGCGTGACGTTCCGGATCAGCTAAGCAGACCGCAGCGACAGCCGCAATGTCGTCGCAGTCAACCCAACTGAGCCGCGCATCGCCCACATAGTGCCGGATGACGCCTTGCTTGACATAACTTTCGCCGCCGTACCCGAGAAGGTTCTGCATAAAAATCTCCGGACGTAAATGAGTGAAAGTTATGCCCGACCACTCGATGTAACGCTCAACGAATTGATGCCAGCCATAGTGAGCAACATGGGTATCGTCATCGCCGCAGGCACCTAGATGAACGATCTGGGCTACTCCTGCCTTCTTTGCTGCGTTCACAAGGTCTTTACTCTGCCGTAACATGTCCACTGTGTAGCCGGTCGCCATAAAGATCCGGTCAACGTCTTCAAGAGCCGGCGCGAAAGTCTCAAACCTGTCAAGGTCCAGATACACAAGAGGGATGCCGAGTTCTGCGGCTTTGGAGAGATTACGAACACCGGCTACGGTCTCCAAAGTGTGATTTTTCGAGAGCAGGGATGCGACAGTCCTCCCAACCTGTCCTGTCGCTCCCATCACTAATATGCGTGGTTTGTTGTTCATTAGTGCAACCGTTACTTGGCTACTAATTCGGGAGCCACGACCACCGCTTCGACTGCAAGAGCGATCATGTCGGCTACCGCTTGCGGCTGAGACATGAAGGGTGCATGGCTGGAGCCCACAGATCGTACTGTGGCGTTCATTCTCTTTGCCATAAATTCCTGTGCTGGAGGAGGAATCATCTGGTCGTCCGTACAAACCAGATACCAGGACGGAATTGTCTTCCAGGCAGGTTTGCCTTCCGCACCGCCGAAGCCAGCTAAGTTGAGAGGTTTCTGTACCGCCGCCATGATGTATGCCTCATCGCTGGTAGCGTCGGCTGCGAACGAGCGGTGGAATTTCTCGCGATTGATCCAGAGATAGCCCTTGTCGTCCGCTTCGATTGCCGCTGAGCCGGCAGAAGCCGGTCCTTGCTTGCTCAACGAAGCAAGGCTCTCCCCTTCATCCAGGCCAAAAGCGGTAATGTAGACAAGAGCTTTCACCGGCGACGCGGCATTGGCGGCACCTGTGATGACGGCGCCCCCGTAGGAGTGGCCAACCAGAACGGTGGGCTCCTTCTGCGCGGACAGCAATCGCTGAGTCACCGCAATATCGTCTTCGAGAGACGTGAGCGGGATCTGTGCGGCCGTCACTTTGTACCCTCCTTCTTTCAGCAGAAGAAGGACTTTGCTCCAGCATGAGCCATCTGCCCACGCGCCGTGTACTAAGAGAATGTTTACGTCTTTGTTCATATAAGCTCCTTTATGTTTTGAATGGGAGGAGAAGACTTCCTCGGTGTGCTTGTGGTCGAATCCCTTCCGACTCAGGCCTCACTTGCCTCAACCTCATCCTGCGCTAAATCGGCCGGGATGCAAACCCTGTTTAGAGCCTTTCCGTTCACTCGATAGAGGGTTTAAAAAAAGTCCTCGCCGACCGAGACCGATCGAATCCATCTGTCTGATACTTGGTTGCGAGGACCGGCCACAAAATGCATTTGCTCTAACCTTGTACCTGGCACGATTGAATATGCTCGGCCGCCTCCGGACCCATCTCGCGCTGATCCGTTTAGCTGCATTGCTCGCGGCGATCGCCACGTCAGGGATGGCGCTCGACCCCAAATCGGCCACCAGTGAGTACATACGGACGGATTTCACGGTGGAAGACGGGCTTCCCTCGAACGTCGTCAATGCGACGGTTCAAACACGCAACGGGTTCCTTTGGGTGGGCACCGATGCCGGCCTGGTCCGCTTCAATGGAAGAAGATTTATTGCAATTGAGCTTCGCCAGCCGCAGCGAACGCAAGGCAGTGTGAGAGCTCTTATCGAGGGGCCGGACGGCGCCCTCTGGGTTGGTACTGGCGCCGGCCTGGCACGTATACCGCGCGCGGCTCTGGATGTCCTCGACCAGGCTTCGATTGTTTTTTTTCATCCGGCGGCAGGTTCGAGTGATGAAATCAGTTGTCTGCGGTTTGGATCGGACGGCTCGTTGTGGGTAGGCACCGAAGGCGGACTCTACCGCTTCAAAAATAGCCGTTTCGAATCTGTTTTGCCTGGCGTGTTTATCAATCGCATCGAGAAGGCGGCCGACGGCCATCTTCTCGTCCTTACACAGCAAGGGTTCGTTGAGTGGGATGGCGCCCATCTCGGGAAAAATGGAGCGCTCGCCGCGCAATTAGATGTGAAGGCCGATCAAATCTTCGACGTCTTTGAAGACAGGCACGGAGCAAGGTGGTTCTGCACACTGGCAGGGCTGGCACGACGCGAAGACGACAAAATCGAACAATTCCCGATCGATCCGCATTCGGGGAATGCTCCACGGTCGGAACACAATGTGTTGAGAGCAGAACATGCCTATGAGGATGATCAGGGCACCATGTGGGTACAGTTTGCAAGATGCCTGTACCGGGTCTCCGGCAGAATACCGGAACCGTTGGTCCGGAGTTCGGTTCGCGATATCTATAGCGATCGCGATGGTGACCTTTGGGCCGGCACAAATGGAGAGGGCTTGCTTCGTTTCAAGGACCGGTCAGTCCACATGTTTACCACCCGGGACGGGTTGCCCAGCAACATCCCCATGACCGTGCTGTCGCGACACGATGGCAGCTTGTGGGTGGGCACGAATTGCGGCGGCGTATCCGTTTACGCGAATCAGCGATTCCGTGCCTATGACGAAAAAGACGGCCTCTTGAATTCCTGTGTCTGGTCGTTAGCGGAAGACAACAAAGACAATCTCTGGCTTGGCACCTGGGGAGGCGGACTGTTTCGCTTTACGGATAACCACTTCATTCAATTTACGAAGCGCGACGGTTTGGGCGGCGATGTTGTGCGAGGTATTCAAGCCGCGAAAGATGGTTCACTGTGGATCGCCACAGATGGAGGCGTAAGTCACATGGTGAATGGAAGCTTCCGTAACTACACGGTGGAGGACGGTCTCTCGAGCACACGCGTACTCGCGGTCTATCAGGACCGGTCGGACCGTATCTGGGCAGGAACAAGCCACGGCATCGGTCGCATGATGGGGGAACGCTTCGCGCCTGTGCCAACGGACAGCGAGATCCTGGATCCGCGCGCCATCAACTTCGCGGAGAGCTCGGCGGGGGATCTATATGTGATGGATGCGCCGCGCGGAATCGACCGCTGGAACGGGGATCGATTCGTTCCCGTGAATCAACAGCTGGAACTGTTCGATTTGATCCCGGCCGGTCAAGACTTATGGTTCAGCAGTGGGAATGGACTTTTTCGATTTGCACTGACGGCGTTGAAAGAGGCGGAACACCAAAAAGAATTGCCTGTCGATTACACCTCTTTCGGTATCGCTGATGGCATGAACTCCACGCAGTGCAGCGTCGGAACTCCGAACATGGCGCTCACCCGCGATGGAAAACTATGGGTTGCAACAGTACGGGGTCTGGCCGAGTTGGACTTGGGACGATTGCGCCCGGTCAGCGGTAAGCCGAGGATTTTCGTCTCGGAGGTAACAGTGGGCCGGACACAGCAAATTGCCGGCCGGGAGCTGGCCTTGCCTCCGGGTACCCACCACACGGAAATTCATTTCGATGCCATTTCTCTTAAGTCGCCACAGAAAATTAGATTCCAATACCGCATGGATGGAACCGACGCGGTTTGGTTGGATGCGAACAGCTCTCTGACCGCCGTGTATACAAACATTCCGACAGGCAGCCACTTCTTTCACGTGCGCGCCTGTAACAACGATGGCATTTGGGACCCGGTTGGGATCGCGTATAAAGTGACGCAAGATCCACAGGTTTATGAGACAACCTGGTTTCGCGGGAGTGCAGTCCTGGCCATCGCTCTACTTCTGGCAGGCGCCTACAGATGGAGGCTGAGGCAGATTGCGGAGCAATTCAATGTGCGCCTGGAGGAGCGAGTGAACGAACGCACTCGCATCGCGCGAGACTTGCACGATACATTGCTGCAGAGCTTTCATGGACTCATGCTTCGCTTTCAAGCTGTTCAGAACATGCTGCCCGAAGAGCCTGTAAAGGCAAGCCACTCTCTCCAGACCGCGATTGACCTTGCTGCTCAGGCGATTACGGAAGGGCGGGATGCGGTCCAGGAGTTGCGAGGCGCTGGCGCGTACAGCCGCGATGTGGTCGAAAGTCTCACATCAGTAGGGCGGGAACTGGCACTCGAGCAAGCGGCGACGGAAAACGGCAGAGCGCCGGTAACGTTCCGCGTGCTGGTGGAGGGCGCACCGCGACCGCTGCAAATGGGTCTTCGGGCCAACCTCCATGGGATAGGAAGAGAAGCCTTGGCAAACGCGTTCCGCCACGCCCGCGCCAGCCATATAGAATTGGACCTCAGTTATGGCCATCGGGTGCTTCGACTGCGAATTCGCGACGACGGAATCGGTATGGACCCGGATTTTCTCGCGCCAGGCGGTCGCGAGGGACACTGGGGTCTGCCCGGCATACGTGAGCGCGCCAGAGCGATTGGGGGGACGCTGGAAGTATGGAGTGAGGTTAGCCGCGGTACCGAGGTCGAATTGACGCTACCGGCAAAGGTCGCTTACGAAAGTTCCAGGAATCCAGGTTCGAGCACACTGAAGAATGAAGAAGGGCCAAGTGCCTGATGGGACAAACACTTTTTCCTGAGTCACACTCAGGCACAAACCAGCCAGTCATTCGCATCCTTGTTGTCGATGACCATCCCCTTCTTCGCGACGGGATCGCAGCTCTGATTGATGGTCAGCGCGACATGGAATTGGTTGCGCAGGCTTGTACCGGGCGCGAAGGTATCGAGAAATTTCGAGCGTATGTTCCGGACATCACTTTGATGGACTTACAGATGCCGGATAAGAACGGGATTGAAGCCATTATCGCGATTCGCGAAACAACTCCTGAGGCTCGCATCATTGTTCTGACTACCTACTCTGGCGACGTGCAGGTTGCGCGCGCAATGGAAGTCGGCGCTCGTGCGTACCTATTGAAAAATCTCCTGCACACCGAATTATTAGAGACGATTCGCGCCGTCTACGCGGGGAAGAAGACGATCTCTCCTTCGCTAGCTGCCGAAGTCGCTGAGCATTCCGGAGAAGAAACTCTTACATCGCGGGAAATCGACGTACTTCGGTTGATCGCTGCCGGGCATGCGAATAAAGAAATCGCTGCGCGGCTACAAGTTACTGAGGAAACGATCAAGAGTCGGGTGAAGAATATTTTGTCAAAACTGCATGCAAACGACCGTACCCACGCCGCAATGATCGGTATTAAGCGCGGGATCATTCACCTGTAAACAGGTTCAGATCATATTCGCGGTCTTCGATTAAGCCACTATTGAGTGATTCGGTAGACTCCATTGCGGATTGTGACGGCAGGCAAACTCGCCCAAACTGATATCGAGCCAGCCGTGGCAGTTATCAAACTTGACCGGAATACGAGGAGAAAGTGAATGTATACAGTCGAAGATGCTTATGGGCTAGTGTCCTGTCCCAGATAATACTTGACATATAGTCGGAGTCGACGTACGCTGGGGCATGCCCAATCCGGCACCCGCGCTTGCCCTGAGCGCCGGTCAGAAAGCGGGGCTTGAGGGGTTGGTTCGGAGTGGCAGCACTCCGCAGAAGGTGGCCCTGCGCTGCCGCTTGCTGCTTCTCGCTCACCAGGGTGTTGCGAATCGATCCATCGCGGAGCAGTTGGAGCTTTCGCGTCCCGCTATTCTTGCCTTGCGCGAGGCCTTCGCAAAAGATGGGTTAGCCGCCGTTACAGGCATTCGCAAGCGACATGCCTTTGGCAACTGAAATTGGTCCAGTTCGGCATTTTATTTTGGCCCACCCTAAGTTAATGGTTTCCGGAGCTAATCTTCATGTTCCGGGTAAATGAGAAAGCAATCGTCGTCAGGCGGTGGGAATGTGTGAATCCCGCTGGTTTTGCGGGATTTACAAGGGCGGTGGGAAGGGTGGAAAGCCTGGGTTTGGCTTTCCATGGTTTCCACGGACCGTCATTTCCACGGCTTACTTCTCGTTTGTTTTCGCCCCTTTCTTTTGCCGTTCGAGCGTACGCCGGAAGCGATATGATTCGGTGCCGGTTTCTAAGATGTGCGCCCGGTCGGTGATTCGATCCAGTAAGGCTTTACAAAGGCGAGCGTTAGGAATGACTTGCGTCCATTCGGAAAACGGCAGGTTTGTGGTGACGATGACGCCGGTTCTTTCTGCGCGTTCTGCGATGACTTGAAACAGAAACTCCGCACCTACTTCGGCCAACGGGACGTAACCTACTTCATCGATCGCGATCAGATCGTAGCGGCTCCAGCGGGCCATCACGCGGCGAAGCTGCAGTTGGTGTTTTGCCTCCACCAGTTCATTGACCAATGCGGCGGCGGTGGTGAAGCGAACCCGCCGCTTCTGGCGGCAAGCGGCCACACACAGCCCGGTTAAAAGATGGGTTTTGCCCGTGCCACAATCACCGATTAACAAGACCGGTTCGGCTCGATCAATATAGCCGCCCTCAGCCAAGTCGCGCAGCTTGGCGGCATCCACTTGCGGAGACTGGGCAAAGTTGAACTCCTCTAGTGTCTTGACTCGGGGTAATCGGGCTTCCTTGATCCGCCGGCCAATCGTGTTCTTCTCGCGTTCTTCAATCTCTACTGTGAGCAAGGCGTCCAGGTATCCAAGGTGCGTCTTCTTCTCTCGGATTGCTTGCTCCGCTAGCGTACTGAACTGAGAAGCCATGGTGGGCATCCGCAACACTTTGCAATGCTGAGTGATCGTGGCGTCTTGCAGTTGTGTCATCTGGCTGTTCATCTCGTGCCACCCATCGACAGCAGCTGATCGTATTCGTTCATAACGGGTAACGGTCGCCGATAGCGTTCGAGTAAACCGATATCCATCACCTCGCAAACGGGACGGCTGAGATCGCTCGCATGAATCAGATGTTGCACGGCAGCTGCATCGGTGCAGCCTGTTTCCAAGGCAGTCTCGATGGCTTGCCGTAGACGATCGCGGCCCACCTCTTTCGCCATCTTCAGCAGATCGATCATCTGTCTGGTGCCGGTCTGTTTGCCGTGGCGGATCATCAAAGCTTGCCAGATCTGGTCGAAACACTCGGGCCACAAACCGGCGCAGCGCTGCTGCTCTAAGGGCCGTGAGCCAGCCATCGCGCCGGGTTTTCGAGAGAGAACGTCCAGATAATGTTCGAGATCCAGCACTTGTTGTTGTCGGCTGTAACAGCGTTCATGTCGCGCTACGCAACAGCCGCAGTGCCAAAGTTCCACCGTGCTCGCATAAATCTTTGCCTGCACTTGCGTTCCAGCCTTCAGCGGCACCGAGTAAGAGTTGGTTAGCACTTTTACGCAGCCCAAACTGTTGACCGTCGGAAAGCTGGTTTGTGCTAAGTCCACGCCCTCTTTCACCAGCGGCAGCAAATGGTCGCGCTCGATCAGTACGGCGGCGCCGATGCTTTGATCCCGACCTTCGATCCGGCGTTGCTCATCCTGATGACAACTCTGGAGTAAGTCTCGGTTTAATCCAGCAACATCCACTGCGTGGGGCACCGGTACCCAGTGATTCCGACGAAAATAGCCGGCCTCTCCTTCCACACCACCCTTTTCGTGTGCTTCAGCCGGCGTGCAGAACTCGCTTTCAAAACGCCAGTGAGATCGGAAGGCAACGAATCGCGCTGTCTCTTCGCGGCGATATCCCCGCAAGATCTTCTTCACTGCCGAAGTGAGATTGTCATACCGAAGTTTGCGGAATACGCCGCAGAAGAATGCGAACGCCAGTTCATGCGCTTCAAGGAAAGCTTGCTGCGTGGCGTGAAGAAACGCACAATGAAAAGCCGCTCCGCTTGCCATGCTGCGCATGGCAAACACCTGCAGCTTCGTTCGTTGGCCAGACAGATCCGCATAGGCTTCGTACCAATCCACTTGCGCTTCCACGCCCCATGGATAGCTCTGCGGCACGAAGGTCTCATGAACGACCAGACCCAGAGCAATCTTTCGCTCATGCACATATAGCCGCACCGTGCGTTCGCACACCGTATTGTTCGGAAGCTCCGTACAGATCCGCTTCCAGATGCGGTGCGCGGTATGCCGCTGCTTGCGCGGAGCCTTCCGATCTAACTCCAAAATCTGGTCGATGAAGCCGGCCACCGGCGACAACTTATAGCGTGGACGCTCGGTCTTCTTCCGTAACTGCGGAATCGCGTTGCCGACCGCTTCGCGCACCATGCGCCGATGCACTCCAAGCTTTTTGGCAACTCCGGCAATCGTGCCGACGCCGAACTCGTACTCTCTGCGGATCTCTTCGAACAACTCCACCTTCGCTCTCCAATCCAACGAGTTCCTCCGCCGCGGGCTGCTGCCCGCATCAGAGTATCCGTTCGTTTAGAGGGTGCGCCAAAACAAAATGCCGAACCGGACCAAATCAGAGTACCGAAATCACGACACCGCCGAGGCAGCGTGTTGACGCCGGAGCTGGAGCGGAAGATCGTCGATACCACGATAAAGACCCGCCCCGGCGACGGCAGCACGCACTGGAGTGTGCGAATGCTGGCAAGGCAGTTAAAGGTCTCCCGAAGCATCGTTCACCGGGTCTGGCAGCGTCACGACGTGCAGCCGCATCGGGTGGAGAAGTTCAAATTGTCCAACGATCCCCACTTTGAGGAAAAGGTCAGGGATGTTGTTGGCCTGTATTTGAATCCGCCCGAACGCGCCCTGGTGTTGTGCGTGGATGAGAAGAGCCAGATTCAGGCGCTGGATCGCACTGCTCCTATTCTCCCGCTACGCCCCGGCCTGCCGGAGCGTCAAACGCACGACTATAAACGCCCTGGCACAACCACTCTGTTCGCCGCGTTCAATATTCTCAACGGCAAAGTGATTGGTACTTGTCAGGATCGCCACCGCAGCCGCGAATTTATAAGGTTCCTCAACCATCTGGAAGCGCAACTGCCCGCCGATCAGGAAGTGCATCTCATCATGGACAATTACTGCACTCACAAAAGCGCAGAGGTGCAGCGCTGGTTGAAGCCGAAGAAGCGGAGGAGATTCCATTTCCATTTCACTCCCACCAGCGGTTCGTGGCTGAACCAGGTAGAACGGTTTTTTGCCCTGATCACCGGACGGATGATTCGCCGAGGAACCTTCCACAGCACCGAAGAACTGGAAAAGGCCATTTACAAGTGGCTGGAACGGTGAACCCTCCCCGTTTGTCTGGAAAGCCTCGGCCGATGTCATTCTCGACAAGGTCCGGCGCTGTAAAGAATTATCCGAGACAGGAGACTAGACCCAATACTGTTCACTTAAAGATCCTGATTCGCTTGGAGCAGTCGATTCTGAGGGTGCGCAGCGACTGGCGTGGCCGCAGTGGGTAGTTGCTCATTTTTCGCTTTACCCCGCGAGGGTTGAGGCGATTGCGACTGGAGCTAACCCGCTCTTGCAGGATCTCCTGGAGCACGGCTTCATGAAAGGCTTTTTTCAGCCGAGGGGGGAATAGCGACGAAGCGAGGCATGCGCCGTTGGACGACGCGCACGGAATGAACGAAGGAGAGCCGGTCCGGGTCCTCATCGGCTTCGAGCGCAGCTTCATGCATCAATCCTCGAATGGCAAAGTGCGCCATCAGCAAGCCGTAGAACCCTTGTTTGACGAGTTCGGGCGTTTTGCTGCGTAACACAATCTGGGCGCCCCGCAAATGGGTTTTCAACTCATCCAGCGCAGTTTCTATTTCCCAGCGCTCGTGGTACAGTGCCGCCAGTTCTTGGGCGGGAGCCTGTTTAGGATCCAGAATGGTGGTGATCAGGCGATACACTAGTGTGCTGAGCGGGAAATACGTTTACAAAGTCTTTCGACCTTGCCGAGGATGAGATCGGCATCGGCGGTCCAGACGAAAGGTTTGGGATTTTGGTTACGCCGGTCGAGGTAGTCGAGCATGGCTTTCTCCAGGATCCGAATAGCAGTATGGCTGCCGCGTCGGACACAGCGTTGGGTAAGCTCTGCGAAGAGCCGCTCGACGAGGTTGAGCCAACTGGCGCTCGTTGGGGTGAAGTGAACGTGGTAGCGCGGATGCTTCGTTAGCCAGCTTTTGACTTTCGCGACCTTGTGCGTACCGTAGTTATCCATGACCAAATGCACGTCGAAGCCGCCGGGAAGATTGGCCTCGATCTCGTTCAGAAAGCGGATAAATTCCTGATGCCGGTGACGCCGGTAGCAATTGCTGATGGTGACTCCGGAAGCCACATCCAGGGCCGCAAACAAAGACGTTACTCCATGTCGCTCGTAATCGTGCGACTGCCGCTCGGGAACGCCCGGCGCCAGCGGCAGAATCGGTTCGGTCCGGTTCAGCGCCTGGACCTGGCTTTTTTCATCGACGCACAGCACCATGGCGCGGTCCGGAGGGTTTAAATACAGGCCCACAATGTCGCGCACCTTCTCTACGAATTGTGGGTCTTTGGAAAACTTGAAGTTCTCCACTCGATGCGGCTGCAATCCGAACGTATGCCAGATGCGCACGATGGCGTTCTGCGTGAGACCGGTCTCTTGGGCCATGAGCCGAGTGCTCCAGTGCGTGCTGTTCGCGGGCTTCGATTCCAATGTTTTCGTCACCACTTCTTCTATGTCGCGATCGCTGATTTTTCGCGGCGCGCCGACGCGCGGCTCATCCAGCAAGCCATCCAGCCCGAACTCCAGAAATCGCTTTCGCCACTTGCCCACCGTTGCGCTCGTGACGTGCAGCTTTCGAGCCACTTCCGAATTACTCATCCCTTCTTCACAACCGAGTACCATCCGGGCGCGCGTCGCCATCGCCTGCAACGACTTCGGCCGACGAGCGATTAGGCTCAATTTCTCCCGCTCTTCCTCACTGATCTCCAGTGGCTTCTTGGGACGTCCAGTACGCATACAACAATAGGAGGCCCCTTCAATACTTATGTTTCGTATTTATCGCTCAGGACACTAGCTCGGCATCCGGTACGTCTTTCAGGTAATAATCGATCACTCGCACGACAATCGCCTTACGCCGATTCCGGCGATCGGAAATACAAAGGTAAAGGCGGCTGAGATAGGACCCATCCGGCAAGCGCCGCTCGATCTCCAGTCGCGCATTCTGGCGCGCGCGCCACAGTAAATCCGCTCCGGTCTGAGCCGCTGCCTGCCACAGTCGGTAGCCCGGGAAGAAACGGTCGGCCAGACACAGCATGCCCTTTTGCAAAGCCGGTATTACCTGCCGAGCCAGCGTGATCTCATCGGTGGCATACGGCGCCATCCGCGCGGCCCACAGCACGTGTGTTCCGTTCTCTAATAGCCCGACAAAGCGGAGTTTGGGAAAGGCACTCGCTCCGCGACTCGCGCCAGGCCTGCCAAAAGCCGCTTCGTTCTCCGCGGTATCGGCCACATCCAGCGTGCTGCCGTCTAGGCTGACCAGCCGCCAGTCGCGATACCAAGCACCCTTCGTCCGGCGCTCGGCAATCGGAACAACCACCGCTTCATACAACTGCTTCACCGGCTCCACGCCCAAACGACTGCGCGCTTGCGAGATGCCCGACTTGCCCGCCACCCTCAGCCCCGCCGACGGGTCCAGCAGCCACTGCACTCCTTCTAACAAACAGCGCAGCACCTCGCGATACGAGGACCGCATGTACAAGGCCAAAGCGATCACGTAGTACACCACCACGTGCGCCGGTAAATCGCGTTCTCGTACGCTTGCGCGCCCAGTCTTCTCCAACACGCCGCGCACCCTCTCCAATGGGAAAAACTTAGCGATCACTCCCAGGCTGATGTAGTCGGTGATACGACTCCCAGCCGGCAACGTGGCGATTGTTCGGGCCATTCCGCAGTCTCCTATCTTAAAAACAGAATACCGCAGAAATGTTCTTTAAGTGAACAGTATTGTGCCTAGCCAGCAATCTCTATTGGATCGCTTTTCTCCTGACGGCGCGCTCCGAACTGAGCTTTAAGGTAACCATGGAAGTACTCGATACAAAAAATGGATTTGAGCTGATTTTTTCGCCTGAAACACTCCGGGCTGTCAGGAGAAGAGTCGTTACGAGGGCCTTAGCGGCGATACAGGACGAAGTCACTGCCTCCGCGCAGCAGATTGAACTGCAACCGTCAGATCGAAGTTCTCTGCCCCTCGCGAACTGGTCCATCAGTCCCTACATAAGCCAAGCCCAATTTGAGGAGGCTGTATTAACGGTCGGCGTTTTCTCGCGATGTGCGCTTTTGCTGACTGTCTTTGAAGGGCTACATGTTGATGATGTTGCAGAGTTATTACACAGTGATCGTGAGATGATTCTTTGCGGTCGAGAGAAAGGGCTATGGGAGCTCACACGCAGTCTCGGCTTGATTGCTTCGGCCATTCCGCTGCCGCTTGAGCGCACGGGAGATTCGGCATCATTGCCTCGAGCGAGCGTTTGAAGTCACTCGAAAGAGTGATCCGGGAACCTCGCTTGGGGGTTTGCCTTTCCTCTTCGATTCCATAGATTTAAGAAGGGTTACTCTGCAGCGGCTGTTCTCAACGTTTGCGAATGGCTTGCCTGGGAAAGGACTGCTGCTTCTCCGGCTAGCCGTCTCGGCATTCCTCATCTACGATTCAGTGAAAATCCTTTCGGGATCGGCAGATGTTAATCACGCAATCCCTGAAGTCAGCGCAGCAGCCATGGGGATACTGCTTTTCGCCGGCCTTTGGACACCAATTGCTGGCGTGCTTGTGTCGTTGCTAGAGCTCTGGATTTCCGTCGCGCACGTGGAAGACCTTGGCGCGCACATTCTAGCTGCTGCTATTGCGTTAGGGCTTTCGCTCATCGGCCCCGGAGCGTGGTCCGTTGATGCCCTTGTTTTTGGGCGTAGACGTATTTCGATTCAGGACTAATTGGACCTAAAATGCCGGCCGTCGAGCACTGCTCACAGTTCATTTCTCAGAGTTGATCGCAGTAACGGCCAGTACTTACCTGCTGAGCTGTCCCATCCGTCTGGAATTGCTAGATGATGATAAACGAACTACGCCTCGATAATCAGAGCCTGATCGGAGTTAGCCCCTGCATACAGACCGGTCCAACGAAGTGAACTCGTACATTCGTGGCATAGACCGCGGGTAACGCTATGACTCTATCTGGAGTGACTCGGCGCAGGAAGGCCGGGTTATAGCGGGAAGCGGAGCGCCGGGTCACTGCGGATAGAGACGTTTGAAGGAAGGCGCCCGCGTTTGCGGCGGACGCGGCAGGCTATGGGTGTTCAATCGTCCCGAACATCCCAGAGGTGGTTGCCTCTGGTACGGGCAAGCCTTGAGAAAGGAATGGTTTTTGGTTTTTCGGTGATATAGAATCGCCGGAAGGGTTGCTCAGCGCGCAGTTTGGCTCTGTTTTCTGGCTGGTCGCGGTACCGGGACACACGTCCAGCGTGTATGGCGGGAACGGCACTGGCTGAGCACTGTACCTGTTAGCGTATTTAAAGCCGCAAACAAGGTGGTGTTTCCGTGGCGCTTGTAATCGTGGGTCAAGGTTGCGCCGCGTCCTTTCTTCAGCGGCAAACTCGGCTGAGTCCGGTCCAGCGCTTGAATCTGACTTTTCTCGTCCACTGAAAACACGATGGCCTGCTGAGGCGGGTTGAGATACAGTCCAACGATATCTTCCAACTTCTCGACGAAGTGCGGATCCCGGCTGACCTTGAACGTTTCCACCAAATGTGGTTTCAGCCCGTGTGCTTGCCATACTCGCCGCACGCTAGCCTCGCTGATACCCAGTGCACGGGCCATCGTTCGGGTACTCCAGTGCGTTGCGGGGCTTTTCTTGCGTCGTCTTGCGCACGATTTCCTCCGAATCAATCGTGCGCATTCTGCCGGGCCGCGCAGCATCCTTCTCGATCCCTCTCACGCCGAGCTCCAAAAAGCGTGCCCGCCAGCGTGCAACGGTACGCCGCCCAATCCGAAGGCCCGTTGCTATCTCACAGTCCTGCTTGCCCTCGGCGGCTTGCAAAACGATACGCGCCCGTTCTACGACACGCTTGGCCACCAAACGCCCTCGCCCATATGCCGTTAGCTTGGCTCTTTGCTCCTCAGTCAACACAATGCAACGAGCTACCCGCATCTCTCTGTCTCCTAGTAAGACAGACTTGCCGCCCCCACAATAAGTGTCTACTTCATTGACGCACTACACTAGTAACAAGTCCCAGTCGTATCGTTACTCATAAACGACAGAAGACGTCATTGTTATGTGGCACGATATCGGGAGTTGGTCTCGCTCACCACAGAGCAGCGTGAAGAACTGAAGCGTTGGGCGCAATCGCGCACGTTACCGGCGGGAGATGTGTTTCGAGCGCGGCTGATTCTGGCGTTGGCCGATGGGATGACGTATGGTGCGATCAAGCAGAGTTTGCAAACAACCGCACCAACGATTTCGCGTTGGAAGCAACGATTCCAAGAGTGGGGCATCGACGGCTTGGAGCCTCAGCATAAAGGCAGCCGGCCGAGGACGGCGACGCCGACGGTACAAGCCAAGGTGTGCCGGAAGGTGCAGCAAAAGCCGAATGACGGCAGCACCCACTGGTCGGTTCGCAGGTTGGCCGCCGAGATGGGTGTAAGCAAGTCCAGCGTGCACCGCATCTTGTCGCAAGCCCGGCTTCAGCCGCATCGGCTGGAGCGGTACATGGCGAGTAACGATCCGGATTTCGAAACGAAAGCAGCCGACATCATCGGGCTGTATTTGGAGCCGCCGCAGTACGCAGCGGTTTTCTGCGTCGACGAGAAGACGGCGATTCAGGCTTTGGATCGCCTCGACCCAGTGCTTCCGCTTTCGCCCGGGCGAGCGGAACGACACGGCTTCGAATACTACCGGCATGGAACGCTCTCGTTGTATGCGGCCCTCGATGTGAAGACCGGCAAGGTGCAGGGCAAGACTGCGAAACGCCACACCAGCAGCGAATTCATCACCTTTCTATCGGAACTGGTGAGCCGCGCACGTTGGGCTAAAGAGATTCACATTGTCCTCGATAATCTGTCGGCGCACAAGACCGAAGCAGTCCAGGATTTCCTGGCCGAGCATCCCAAGGTCCGCTTTCACTTCACACCGACTTACTCGTCCTGGTTGAACCAAATTGAACTCTGGTTTGCCAAAATCCAGCGCGACCTGCTGGCCCGCGGAATCTTCACATCGGTGGCGGACTTATCTCGGAAGATTCGCAAATACATTCGCGCCTACGCCAAAGTCGCAAGGCCGTTCCGCTGGTCCTATTCCGATCCCTCCAGAAGAATCATTGCTAATCCTATGACTGGGACGGCTTACTAGCTACTACGGGATTCTTCCTGATCTACAGGAGTAATAATAAGGAACCGCACCTAAAGTCCCGCAGGAGCGTACCTAAGGTCCCGTGCTCTTTCCGGGATTCGGAGCACCTAAAGTCCCGTGGATTATTCCACGTTCCACCGGTCCGCACGTCACGAGTTGCTATCCAGAGCAGCGAATCAGAGCCGTCCGAGTCGGGGGCGCACCTAAAGTCCCGTGCTCGAAAAAATCACGGGGTCCAAAAACCCGGATTTTCCTTTTTAGTTGACTCTCTATCGGCAGAGCGCATATGCGCTCAATCCACACAGGTGAGTATCAAAGTGCAGACAAATGCGCACCCTTCCATCCCGCCGCACGGAGCACCAATCTTGACCGTGCGTGACCTTGTTCCGTCGGCGGCTAATGACCAACCACGGGAGGTCTTGACGATCAATGAGGTCGCCGCTATCCTCCGCTGCTCTCGTAATCACGTCTCGAACGTGATGAACGGAAAAGTGCTTGGCTTACCGGCTCTGCCCCATTTCGTGATGGGCCGTCGGAAGCTCGTTCGCCGCGAGTGGCTGTCCGATTGGCTCCAGTCGTACCGGACGAAATGCTAACATCGCTCGAATCAGGAATGGTCGCCATAGACGCAGGAAAGAGGCATGAAATGCGTCGACAGCGATTCCAGCGGGGAAGAGTAACGACCCGTAAACGGAACGGAAAGAAGTACTGGCTCGCCCAGTGGCGAGAAGAAGGAGGTCACAAGACGAAAGAACTCGGTCTCTGTTTGAAGATCACGAAGATCGCTGCAGAATCAATGCTGCAGGAGATCCTGAAGCCGATCAACGAGCGTGCCGAGCGGAAAGAAAACACCCCAACAACATTCGCTCAGTTTGTTGAGCACGTCTATATCCCGGTCTTCCAACGCAAGTGGAAGGACTCAACGGCGGATACTGAGATTCCTCAGATACGCTATCACCTGATCCGAGGCTTTGCTGAGGATGTGCTTCGCAACATCACGTGTGAGGCACTGCAGGACTTCTTGGATCGGACCGCAAAGAGTTGCGGTCGCAGCGTTGTTGACCATCTCCGTTTCCGGCTGCGCTCGATCTTTGCGTTGGCTCTGGCGGAGGGAGTCGTTAACCGGAACCCGGCGGCGTCTCTGTTCCGGCCACTTGAAACCAAGCCGTGCCGTGAGAAGAAGGTACTTACGCCATCCGAGTCGTCGGCCATGGTTCAGGTCCTGAATTTGAGGGAACAGATCATTGCACGGCTAGCGACATGGGAGGGAATGCGGCCAGGCGAAATCTTGGCTCTTAGGGTCGGTGATGTCGAGGACGACTGCGTGTGGGTTCGGCGGAGAGTTCATAAGGGGAAGCTTGGCGACCCGAAGAATGACCGCTCGAAACGTCAGGTCGCCCTCAGTATCGGCACCAAGTTGCTGCTCCAGATGTGGACGGAGCAGGCTATCGAAACTGATCCTGAGTCTTGGCTGTTTCCGTCCGAAAACGGCAAGCCGCTTAGGCGGGATAACGTATGGACCCGTAACATGAAGCCCAAGCTCGAGCCTATTTGTTTGCATTGGGCGACGTTCCAGGTAATGCGACGAACGTACGCAACCTGGTCAAAAAAGGTGGGCGTGGACGCTCACACCAGATCGGCACAGATGATAACACCGTCGACGTGAACGAGAACGAGTATGCGGTGGCGACTTTCGAACAGAAGCTCGCAGCCGTTCGACTGTTGGAAACAGCCGTTCATACGATGAACGGCGCGGGGATTACTCGATGAGGCTCTTTGAACTGAGGCTAGCGAGGGAATCTGAGATTTGCTAGGAGAGCGCTGCAACGCTCTCCTAGCGGGCTCCGCGAGGTGAATCGGGAGCTAAAACCGTTAACGAACTAATCGAACTAAACCTGAGAATGATTGATTCTTCCCAAGTTATTCAAAACATGGAGCGGGAGACCGGGCTCGAACCGGCGACGTCCAGCTTGGGAACTTGGATGGAAGTTAATAATAAACAACTTACACGTCCAAGGGTCTGCTTCTTGACAACTAGCATCCACTGAGTTTCGCGATAATTCCGCAAACCGGCCCTTAATGGAGTAAACGGAGCAACGGCGTTTGCTTCTGCGAGAACGGCTCCAAATGGCCTGGACGACTTCCTTTCGAAACGCACAACTCGCCGCTTCCGGGCGGCCTACGAAAGGCGTTTCGTTTGTCTCTCAACACCGAAATCATCAACCAGAACGGCTCACCTCATATTGGGTTCGAGAAAGCCGCTGCCATTATTGGCCGGACCCACCGCGAGCTCATTGTCTCAAAACAGCATCTCGGCAAGGCCAAGAAAATTCACCTTGAAAAAGCCAACCGGGAACGGCGGACTCAGGAACTCTACTTTGCCTCACGACCGTTCGTGTTGTGCGGCCTACCGGTGCGAGCTCTTCCACCGGGGCGGCTTATCTATGAGAAGCGCAACGGACAGTTCGTCCTGCAGATTACCGGGCATCCAAAATTCGGAGTGCCATTCGGACAGGACCGTATTGTTCCAATCTTCCTGGCAACGCTCGCGGTCCAACAGAAGAGCCAGACGATTCGTTTCCGGAGCGGCGGTGAGATGCTCGAAATTTTCGGTATGCACAAAGGCGGCGCGGAATATCGCCGCCTGGTCGGAGCCTTTGAGCGCATCTTCGGTGCGACAATTTTCTTCGGCACTGATCAGCTCCGAGGTCCAGCACGAATGGTGCAGCACTCCCGCTTTCAACTTCTTGCGGGAGGCGCAGCTCTGGTACAACAAGCGTCCAGATCAACCGGTGCTGTCCGATGAGTTCGAGAACGTAATTGTTCTCAGCAACGAGTTTTATCAGGAGATCACGGCGCACCCGATCCCGACAGATCTGGACGCTGTCCGAACACTTGCTTCTTGACCAGCGGTCCTTGATCTGTTCATGTGGCTCTCGTACCGATGTTTCGCCGCGAAGTCAGAGGAATCTGTTCCCATCTTCGGTGCCCTCGGCTTGGCAGCTCAGCTGGGCAATGTGGAATACGCGCGTCCTCGCAAATTCCGGGAAAAGCTCCAGGGCTGGCTCGATGTCATCAGAGCGATGTGGCCCGAATGCCCCGCTCGCATTTCTAAAGCCGGAGACTATCTTCTGATCCGCCCAGCCGCGGCGCTGACGGGAAGAGGAGAGTAGCATGGCATCACCTTCCTTCGCACCGGAACCGCTATCGCAGAAGCGGATCAGTTTGGCTGAAATCGATGCGCTTGTTTCCGCCAAGCTCGGTGCCACTCGAACCCTCGGCAACGCGCAGCCAGCATGCTTCAATCGGCAAGTGGCCATGTATTTGGCAGCACGAGTCGGTCGCTGGAGCACTTCCGTGATCGGCCGTTTCTACAACGGCCGTGATCATTCGACAGTTTGTTACGGTGTCCAGCGAATTGAGGCACTGCGCGAATCTGATCCCGACGTCGATGCTCTGCTAACCGAATTGCGGGAGCAACTGATTGAGGATACGCAATACACAGAGCAGAAAGACATTAGTCCTATCTGCATCCCGAGCCGCAGACTACCCTTGGGACAGCTAGATTTTGAAGAGCTTGCAGATCAAATCGCCGACCGCATTACCGGCAAAATGAAAGACCTGCTGGCAGAGATCATCGGACAAAGGCAGACTGGCCCAGACTAACCATCTGGGGCAACCTGAACGGCCCGGGATTTTGGGGGCGGCTCTCAAATTCGTGAACGAAAAATCCCGACTCGTGGGGTCGAAACCTCCGATAAGACCTTCTGCCGCGTTTACCCGTCAACTCGAAAAGCCGTGCCCCGAAGCCAAAGGGCCCCTGCAACATCTGCGCCGACGCAGGGCTTTGACCTTCGCGTACTTTGTCGTCGAGAACATAGAGGGCGATGTCGATGTTGTCTGCGCCATCATTTAGCCGTAGCACGGTCGCAGTCAGGCACCAAGCCGGGCGTGTGAGGAAGTCGACGGATTGAATGTGCTTCACCGGTGCACGGAAATGATAGTCATCCAGTCCCGGACCGCTCGGCTGCGAATGGATGTAGGCGAGCCCAAACCCGTTTACAGGCAATGGTTCGGGCGGCGGGTCGTTTATGGGTAGCAGGACGGCCGCGCCGTCGAGATGAGTCTCGCCAATTTCCGGTAAGCATCAAATGAACACCACTGGCGCGGCGATGTGGGAGGCGGGATAGTGGGTGCATAGCGAAACAACAAGAGGTGCGGGATTGTTGGTGCGAGCGCGTATCGGCGCAGGAAGCGAGCGGGCAATCGGTACGTGCCTATTGCAAAGAGCACGGCATCGGGGAACACAGTTTCTACGCGTGGCGGCAGCAACTGAAGCGAGAATCGCAGACCGTGAGTTTCGCACTGGTGCAAACAAAACCAGAGCGGCTGGAGTCCGGCGATCTCATGGCCGAGTTGATATTAGCCGGTGGCGAGCGGTTGCGGATTCCGTGCGAGGAAGCGGCGCTGAGCGCGGTGTTGCGAGCGGTGCGGGCACTGGCGCAGTGATATCGTCGCCGGCCAGTGTGCGCGTGTATCTATGCACCGCGCCGTGCGATATGCGGCGCAGCTTCGACGGGCTGCAAGGCATGGTGGCGAGCGTGATGCAACTGGATGCGCTCGCTGGGCACTTGTTCGTGTTCTCGAACCGGCAGCGTGACCGGGTGAAGATTCTGTATTGGGATCGCGACGGGTTTGCGATCTGGTCGAAGCGTCTCGAAGAAGGCACGTATGCAATGCCTTTCGGAAAAGCCGGCGGGCAACACTGCGAAGTCAGCGCACAAGAGTTAAGTGCGTTATTGAGCGGCATCGATCTAAGTCAAGCCAAGCGCCGGAAACGTTATCGCCGGGAGCCGTTCCAAGCCGCATAAATATTGCGTACGGCGTGCATTTTATTGTTGGCTGGGATCGGCAAACAACTTACAATCAACTTAGTGCCAGTCGATAAGAGCAGCCTGCCACGAGACCCGGAAGTGCTGCTCGACATGATCGTCGACCTGACATGTCAGTTAGATAAGACCAACCGCTTAGTGCAGCAGTTGATTGCCGCACGATCGCGCACCCGCAGCGAGCAACTGAGCGCGGATCAACTGCGGCTGTTTGCGCAAGAGCTTGGGATTCAGGCGGCACAGGAAAGCAAGCCGGAAGAACAGAAACAAGATCAAGATTCCGGCGATCCACCGGCGGCGGCAAGCTCAGGCGCAGGCGCCAAGCCGCGCGGCAGACAAGCGCTGCCCAAGCATCTCAAGCGCGAGCGCATTGTGCACGACCTTGCAGAAGCCGATAAACAGTGCAGAAGCTGCCAGGAGCCGCTGCGGCACATCGGGGAAGAAGTCAGCGAACGCTACGAATACCTTCCGGCACAGATGCTGGTGATCGAGGACGCTTGCCAGAAGTACGCCTGCTCCTGCACGGTGCGCACGGCCACCAAGCCGCCGCAACCGATTGAGAAGAGCACGGCATCGGCGAGCGTGTTGGCACAGGTAATCGTCAGCAAAGTGGCCGATCACCTGCTGGTACACCGGCAAGCGAAAATGTTCCGGCGCTTCGGCGTGGAACTCGCGGATCAGACGCTGTGCGGGTGGTTGCGGCAAACTGCCGAGCTGCTGGCGCCGTTGTATAAGCGCATGAAATCGTTTGTGCTCGCCTCGAAGGTCGTCGGCACAGACGACACGCCGGTGAAGGTTCTCGACCGGGCGCTGCCGCATACGCGCAAAGGCAGGTTCTGGCCGTATGTAGGTGACTGGGAACATCCGGCGGTGATTTACGATTACACGCCAACGCGAGAGCGCGCTGGACCGGAGAAGTTCCTTTCCACTTACAAGGGCTACTTACAATTAGATGCCTATCCGGCTTACGACAAGTTCTTTCTCGATTTAAAACGCGAACTCGTCGAAGTGGGTTGTTGGGCGCACGCGCGGCGGCACGTGTTTCAGGCCCGCGACACCGACGCGTCGCGCAGGGGCGCGATTCTGGTCTATATCGGACAACTGTACGCAGTCGAGAAACGGGCGCGCCAGTCCGGCATTTGTGGCGAAGGCTTGCGTTTGTTGCGCGATGCAGCCGCGCGGCCGGTCATCGAGGAACCGCATGCGTACTTACTGCGCATCCAGCCGGTACTGCTGCCCAAGAGCGATGCAGGTTGCCTACATTCTGAAGAACTGGCTGGCGCTTACGCGCTATCTCGAAGACGGCGATCTGGCGATAGATAACAACCGTACCGAAAGGTCGTTACGCGGCATTGCCGTCGGACGCAACAACTGGACCTTCCTCGGCAGCGATCGCGGCGGCAGGATCATGGCGATTCTGCGCAGCTTCGTGAGTTCTTGCGAGCTGAACGGCGTTGACCCCTTCGCCTGGTTCCGCGACGTGCTTGCACGTATTCCGTCGCATTCAATCCAGCAACTCGATGGACTGCTGCCCCATCGCTGGGCGCTGCATACAAACTAACTCTCTCTTCGCAGGCTAATCGCGAATCGGCGCTTCGACGGTGTTCATGTGATGCTTACGCTCTTTTTGCGGTGGCACAGTGCGCCACTGCGTTCTGCATCCCCGTCTCAGAATCCAGAGAAATCCATGAGAGTCCGGCTCCAAAGGCGGTGCCTTTTCATGAGGCGGCTCCTTAAAGAAAAGCTCTCCCACGGTCTCCCCTTCAGCCGGTGGCATCGCCGCGATGTACACGATTCCACGAACGCGGGCGTCGCCGCTGAGCGCGGTAATGACTGCGCCGGAATAAGAATGGGCCACTAGAAGAATTGGTCCCGTATTTGCCCTTTCGAGCGTCAATTGTAAAGCTGCTACGTCATCAGAAAGAGAAGTCATCGGAATCTGCGCAGAGATTACTTTGACACCGCTTTCAGCAACGGACCAATGATAGCGGTCCAAGAAGAAGCGTCCGCCCATGCAGCATGCACCAGGACGATCGTTGCGTTTTGTGGAAGCGTATTCATACGGCTACCTTTCAGGCGAAGTGTGCAATTGGAAAACCGATAAGAGGGCATGTCCAATACCCATTCAGCAGCGGCGCTCCTTGGCAGAATGAGTAAGCCATTGCATCCGATGGTGAATCGGACGCGAATCATTTCGCTGAGCTGTCGATGCCATACCGATCTCCTGTTGCCATTTGAAGTGGGCGAGAACCGCCGGCCTCAACAGTTAGATACCTAGACACCGCTATTAGTTTCACTACCGGTGTGAAACAATTTACGACTTGGCCCCGATTCGGTGGGGTATCGAAGGTGTCAACCAAGGCTTCGTGGACTCCATTAGCGATGGCGCGAAGGTAATCCGCAGGCCTTCCCTTGTGAAGTGAGATCCGAACAAAAGGCATGTGCTCTCCCCCTGAAACGCTACCCCTCCAGCGTATGAGTGTGAAGGGGGTAAGACAAGTTCAAAAGTATTGAAGGACATGATAAGCAATATTGAAGAATGGTCCTCACCAATCTCGATCTCGATAGCCTGCGCACCCTCACCATCACACAAGACGGCCCCATTAAGCTCACCGGACGCGGCTATCTGATTTTAGAACCAATTTATCCGATAAGCTATTCCTTCAAAGTGCTTCGACGAGCATGAATGTCGTGTCGTCGTGCGTAAGGTTGCCCTCCGCGTGCCGAACAAGAGCAGTGAGCAGGCGATCCCGGGCGACCGTAATGTTGGCATTGGAATCCTCTATAAGGGTCTCGCGTAATCGCTCCTCTCCAAACTCCTCCTCCTGCGGAGACGGGCACTCGGTGACCCCATCCGTATAGAAGATCAAACGGTCGCCACGCCTCAGATGAATGACTCCTTCGTCGTAACCCGTGGCTTCCAACACGCCCAGCGGCAAATTCGCCTGTTCCGTTGTCGCCACCAGCGACAGCGGCTCACACGTGCTTAGATCGAAGGCCTTGATAAGCGCAGGGGAGTGACCGGCATTAGAGAAACGAAGCGTGAAGTCCGCTGCGGAGAACGTCGCCAGAAGAGCGGTGGTAATAGCCTTCACTCCCTGCTCATGCAAGACAGCATTCAGCGAGGCAAACACCGAGCGTCCATCCGGATTGTCGATGTTTTCGCGTAGAATGTCGTAAATCCAACGACTGAGCTGCGTCACTTCTATTCCATGCCCCTGTAGATCCGCCAGAAGAATTCGGGTAAGGACATCGTGATTGCAGACCGAGAAGTAGTAGATGTCTCCGCCCGCCGCACCATCACACGAGTGGCTATAAATGCTGACTTGAACGCCGTTGGTGCGAAGGTCTGCACCAATGTTCTCGACTCCTCCCCAGATCTCCGCACATTCGATTCTATAGGCCTTATTTACATGCGCCATTGGTAAGTTACCTGATTCATCGCTTTGGAGCACGGCCCTAGAAAGGCTCAAGAGCCGCTTTTGCGACGACCTGATGCGATGCATCGATCAACAAGACCGTTCTGTCGCTGCCCGGATCAAGGCCAGTCGGTATTGCCAGCTTTTCATTGCCCGAGGCTGTAACAGAACCGAGATTAGTGTCGCCCGATGCTGATCCAGCTTCGGCTGCGAGCGCTACGGTAAACGAGGGTCCTGCCTTACTCTCTAAATTGGAGATTTGGAGTTGCAGGCTACTGCCCTCTTTAAAGATATTCACTCTGCCGTGCGTCGCGGCCGCACCGCCGACCGCATGCAACTCGCCAGTGAACACAGGCTGTAGCGCGGCGATTCCACTGGGCGCCACTTCGTTTACGCGCGTGTTAATAAACAACCGCTCCGGACGAAATAGCCGCCAGAAACAAGCAAGCACCAGCAGTGCTAAACAAGTAATTAGGGTGCGGTACTTACGCCAAAGCGAGAGCCGGTTTGCGCTGCTGACCATGCCGATCCTTTTCCCCTGCCGCGCTCATTTCTCCAAAGGAGCGGTTCCGAAATTTGCGTTGAAACGCTCGCAGTAGATGGACACCGCCTTAAACTTGGACAGATCCGTTCCAGACGGTACCGCGTAGTCCTGGTCGCCTTCGTTGCCCTTGAGCTTGCCGAGTTCGACACGTTCCACGCTTTTGTCGAGAAAGTTTTCATTGTCTTGCGCATCGCTTGCCGCGATCAGCACCACGTGTACGTCCGGTCCATTGGACGTCTTAAAGTTAGTGAGGCGGAGCGTTTCTTTTCCGTTAACCGAATAAAGGGTGGCACGACCCGATGTCTTGTGCGCTGCGCCGTGGAAATTGCCGGTAGCCACCATGTTGCCGCCTTGGGCAAGAACAGCGCCAGTTAGCAGACTGGCGGCGCCCGCAGCGATCGCGAAGTTTTTAATCAAGTTCATAACTTTCCTTTTGCGTTTTGGTCTCGCTCTGCTAAAGAGCTTATGAGTGTGCGCCTGAAGCCTACTCACATCTCTCACTTTGGTCTGTTTCCGAGGCGACCACTTCGCCAAATCCTACAGTTGGAGTACTGTGGTTTTCTTCAGGTGTGCGAGTCGGAAGTTGCTTCCACATTGTGCTCGTCCTCTTTGGTGTGCGAAACGGTTGAGGGGGGGGGCAGATCGAGGAATTGCACGAGATCCTTTGTGAGTAGCATCCATCTCGCCGTTTGAGATAGAAGGCCGTTCTATCTGTCGTATCGAGGTGGACGACCGCCACCTCGAACTCAAACGGGGAGTTACATCACCGTGCGGACCGATATACCTCGTATCAGAACTCATTTTTGGGATAGACGGCCGATCTCGCCTTTTGATGGCTAAATTGATGTGGAGGGCACTGGAGGATTCCGATTTCTTCCAATGCCACTTACGCGGCCCCACTCAGTCCAGGCGAATGACGATAGGGCAGTTAATAGAAAATCCGGCACTGCCGAAGGGCTTACCGCCCGGGCCTGTCAACAGCCCGTCATTTACAAAAGTGAGAATCTGAAATTCCTCTCGCAGCTGTTCGCGATAGCCCTTACTGACTGCATCGGGCGTCCATTCATAGAGATTGGCGTCTCAGATTCGGACTATAGTCCAGCGCGAGTGTTGGAATTCCGCCGAGGGCATTGTCTGGGCGGTGTCCGTCGGCCAGGTCTGCGGAAAGCCCCAGTCTCTGCGGATTGTCACAGCCTGTTCCGTACCGTTCGTCGCGATGAAGATTCGCTCGATAGGGCTCGAGAAACTGTCGTCGTTCCCCAACGGGAGAGTCGCTTGCAGTGGAGCGTACGTATTGTGTTCGATGGCTGCCGCTAACGGTGTACTCGCATCCATCGACAGATACCAAAGCGGGCGACCGAAGCTAAATCCGTTGATCAGATTTAGCGTGACGGTCATATTAACTGGGTTGATGGCTACGACTTCGTCGTGCACTTTGCTATGATCGACATTTCCGTTTGGAAAGTCGATCTGATTTGCGTCGACCCCGAAAGCCACGATAGACGCATTATAAATCGTTCCGCCGTCGTTTAAGACACGAACCAAAGGGCTGTAGTGTTTATCGCCGACGGAGCCTGGCTGTGCGGAGAGCGGCGGAAACTCTGAACCTGATGGACCCGGAACAATCTTGCGCACCCGGCTGAAATCAACAGTGCCTTTATCGAAATCAGGTTGTTGTCTTTATCAAAGTTCGCCGTTCTCGCGCCGCCAGCACCGTAGGTAAGCTTTGCGGAGTAATTTAGTCCAAGCTCGGCAGCCACGCCTTGATCGTCTACGTCCGTCAAAATGTACCAAACCTTTTGCTTAGTGCTGGCCATGTAGCCGGGGTAGAGAGGAATTGTAACCGTTCCACTCGCGGCATCAACAGTGCCGGACTTCAAAAGTTGTTCTGGTCCCACAAGACTGGGGTTATCAGTAGATGGAGGCGGACCAAAATACCGACAGGCTTACTGTCGTTCCGATATTGGCCGCCGCAGGAAATACATTACAACCTGGACCAGGGCCGATCGGACCTGGTCCGGGGCCTTGCGCTTCATTGAAATTTGGATCCTCTGCTCTTTCCAGGTCGGGAACTTGCGGTTGGGCACGTTTGTGAGTTTGCACTATGATAGAACCATTTCCCGGAGCGGCCGGCGTTGACGCGCTCGGCGCCGACGCTTGAGCCATGAGTGTTCCGGTCGCGGTGGTCTGTGCAGTCGCAGCAGCGACAACTCCAATAACCAGCGTAACTATGTTACGAAGGTTCTAACCATTTGACTCTCCTTTTGTTTTGCCTCGCTCTGCGAAAGAGCGTATGAGTCTGGGCTTGAAAGCCTACTCACATCTCTTACTTTGCTGAGGTTTCGACGTGGTCGCCACGCCAATCCGACAGTTGGAGCGCTGTGGTTTTCTTCAGGTGCGTGAGCCGGATTTCACTCTCACACCGTGCTCTTCCTCTTCGACATGCGAGAAAGTTGAGGGGCGCAGATCGAGGAATTGCACGAGATCCTTTGTGAATAGCAGGTCGAGAGTCCAATCCAATGCCACCCGGACCTTCTTTTCAAAGCGGGGCAATTTGCTCAGATAGATGGTCCGCCACAGGAACCAGGCAACAAAGCCGGAGAAGTTGACTCCAAGTATGTTGGCTACTCCGGTTCGGCGGCCTATCGCCGCCAGCAAACCCAGCGTGGAGAATGAGAATGGCGTTTTTGAGCCGCCCTGCACGGCGGCATAGACGTTCCTGGCAGCCGTTTTCCCCTGACGTAGCGCGTGCTGAGCTGTCGGTGGATAGGACGCCCGGTCTTGCGGTCCAAAGTGGACGCGCAATCGCCCAACGCCCAAACGCCCGGCCAGCCTGGTACCTCTAAATAACCATTCGTTACGATTCGGCCCCGGTCCAATTGGCACGGAAGCTCGGCGACAAGAGCATTTGGCGATGTTCCCGCTGTCCAGATTACGGTTTGACTCGCAATGCGCGAGCCATCGCTGAACTGAACCCCGTTCTCATCCACTTGGAGCACCTTCGTATTGAGCCGGATCTCAACCTGGCGCTTTGCCAGTTTCTTTTGCGCGTATTTGCCCAGCTTCGGTCCTAACTCCGGTAGAATCACGCTACTCGGATGAACGAGAACCACTCGGATCAGATCCACGGTAAGATGCGGATAAAAGCGAACCGTTTCGCGCAGAAAATCGTTGACGCTTGCTACGGTTTCAGTGCCCGCAAATCCTGCGCCGGCGACTACCACAGTTAAGAGGCTGGGCCGGGATGCAAACGCACACTCCGAGTCCGCTTGCTCTAAGAGATCTATCAGGCTATTTCTTAAGTAAATTGCGTCGCTCAGTGACTTAATGGTCAGCGCACGGCGCTCGAGCCCCGGCAAGCCAAAAACATTTGTCGTCGATCCCAAGGCCATCGCCAGATAGTCGTAGTGAAATTGATGAGCGTGACGCTCTGGACCGTGTACGACGGTCACCTGCTTGGAAGGCAGGTCGATATTCTTCACCTCGCCGTTGAAAAACTGCACGTGTTTTAAGAGCTTCGGCAACGGATTGACAATGTGTGTCGTGTCGAGATCGCTTGCCGCGACCTCATGGAGCATAGGCGTGAACAGCGAGTAGTTCTCCCGATTGATTAACGTGACCTGAACATCGCTCTCCCGAGCCAGCGTCTTTTCCAGGCCCAGGGCGGTGTAGAGACCACCGAAACCGCCGCCAAGAATCAAAACTTGTTTGCGCGGGCTTGCGCCTATGGTTTTCCTCTGGTCGGGGATCGAAGCTCGACTTGTTTTGAAATAACTAACAATGGAAGACATTGCATTTCTCACGACTTGCCCGGGAGGTCTTTCGCTACCGCCGGGCCCCTGTCCGGTTCAAAGCCGAACTCTCGCGGTGACGCATTGAGTGGCGCTGAGGCTCCGAACGCATTCATGCCGATGACCCCAGAAATACCCACGTATCCTTCCCACTCGAACGTTGAGGCTTGTTCGACCGCGATCCTCTGCCGTTGCGTTCGCGCTGCGGTGTTAGGGGCAGATTGATAAGCCCAGTGTGCCGGCCCGCAACGCTCCAGGCGGTCTTGCCGCGCGTGGCCAGATAAACGGCGGGAAGGTGGTTCTCCATCGCTTTCTCGCCGCAGGCTTCCGCTAGAGGCTCATGAGTTTCATTTGGAAGCGCGCTCATATCATCAATTTGCCGTTTTCCCCGCTTCATCACCACTCGAAACTGACAGCCGCAGCCCTGTACTTTTGTTCAGGTAGGTACTATGGTGCCGCAAAGCTGGGTGAATGCCCTCTGCAGGAGGATTCCTATTTCGCTCTCCGCAGTGCCAAGCATCTGTGCGCAGAACGCGGCCTTATAGCCAAGCAGTACATGTAAAACAAAGCAGATGCGTAGACGTCGTTCGATCCCGATAACAGTTCGGAGGCCAGGTTGAAGCATGGATCGAGCCATCGAGGCTCCTGCGGGCGAAGCGGATTCGCGCGCTCCGATGCTGCGCTTCATTACCGCTCTTTCCCAAATCGCGAGGCTATGGTTTTCAGGCGGACTTGAAAGGTCGAGGTCGTCGATACTATCTGCCAGTGCCACTTCTGCCGCGCGTGCGTTTGCCGATAGCAGAAGAGCGGTTTGAAACATCGAATTGCAATTTACCTGCAAGAAGTTTTTCCATGCATGCTCATGATTCATTGCGCGCTCGAGGAGCATACTCCTACCTTGCCGCTTCTTTCCGATGGCAACCATGTCAAACGCGACAGTTCGGTGACTGTGTTTTCCTTCAGGTTTGGAATTCGGCCGTGGAGAGCCGCTGGCTCCTCAGGCCCCGGACGATTGCTGTTCCTGCAGAAAATCAGGGGTAACGTCCTGTGGTTTATGCGTTACGTTCGATCGTTGTTAGCCCTAAAAATAAAAATATACAGTAGTTGCTCCCAGTGAGCGACTTGCATAGAAGGATTAATTCGAAATGAACAAACTGCAAGGGAAAAAGGCCGTGATCACCGGTGGTACCTCCGGGATCGGTCTGGCTACCGCGAAGCTCTTCGTAAACGAAGTGAGGAGTCTTATGCATTTCGTAGTGCGCAGTGCGCGCCTCAGACCGCCGGAGTTATAAAACACAAGATGCAAGGAACCATTGCCGTTTCGGATGCCGGAGTTGTAACCGATCCGAACGAACCGCACTGGACGGGCGGCGCGGAACGTCCTCGTGACTTTATTCAAATTGACCCGGACGCCCACTTGGTAGCAAGAGTCCAAAACGGTGACTTAGCGTCGTTTGAAGAGTTGGTCGGCCTTCACAGCCGCCGAGTCTATCGGCGGCTGATAGCTATCATCGGTAACGTCGAGCAGGCAAAGGATGTGATGCAAGAAACTTTTCTGAAGGCCTTCGAGCACATTGGCAGTTTTCAGGGCCGCTCGAAATTCTCCACGTGGCTGACGAGTATCGCCAGCAACACGGCTCTGCAATGGTTGCGAGAAGAAAGTCGCTGGGAGTGTGTTGACGAAGGGCTAGGGGAGACAGAGTTTCGCCCGCGCGAGCTTCGGGCATGGGACGCCGACCCAGAAAGGTTGTACTCTCAAGCCGAGAGGCACAAGCTGGTGGAAAGCGGACTGAGGCAGTTACCATCCAAATATCGGGTAGTGCTGGTGCTACGCGATATCGAGCAGCTATCCACGGAGCAAGCCGCCATAGTGCTTGGTCTGACGACTCCGGCGCTAAAGGCGCGCCTTTTTCGAGCACGCATTATGTTGCGAGAGGTGCTTTCGCCTCACTTGGCGATGGGCGTCCAAACGGTGGATTTGTGATTCGATGCGAATTTATGGCCGAGTTCGACATCCATAGCCTCAGGGTTGGTAGTCTCTCTCCTGTCCAACCCGGAATCGTGTCATCCAGGTTTTTCTAGGTAGGCCAAATGTGAGCATCACAGTGGGCCAAGTCTAAGTCTAAGCATCGAACTCATGCCAAGCATTTGTGCGCAGAACACGGCCTTATAGCCAAGTAGTACATGTAAAACAAAGCAGATGCGTGGACGTCGTTCGATCCCGATAACAGTTCGGAGGCCAGGTTAAAGCATGGATCGAGCCATCGAGGCTCCTGCGGGCGAAGCGGATTCGCGCGCTCCGATGCTGCGCTTCATTACCGCTCTTTCCCAAATCGCGAGGCTATCGTTTTCAGGCGGACTTGAAAGGTCGAGGTCGTCGATACTATCTGCCAGTGCCACTTCTGCCGCGCGTGCGTTTGCCGATAGCAGAAGAGCGGTTTGAAACATCGAATTGCAATTTACCTGCAAGAAGTTTTTCCATGCATGCTCATGATTCATTGCGCGCTCGAGGAGCATACTCCTACCTTGCCGCTTCTTTCCGATGGCAACCATGTCAAACGCGACAGTTCGGTGACTGTGTTTTCCTTCAGGTTTGAAAATCGGGCGTGGAGAGCCGCTGGCTCTATCATTTTCATGGGTCCTGTTGCCAGCGCAAAGGGAGTACCCGACTTTGGCCTTTATGCTGCAAGCTTCCTTGGCCAAATCATCGATCTAAATTTCCGCCAGCAGCCCTAACCGACCGGATAATTCAAGGAACACTTTCAGGCGCGATGTAGGCCTGTGAGATTCAGCAAATCTGTCTGGACTTTCTCAATGGCAGTTCGCCAGCGTGTTCGAAGTTTCGACGGGGATTCCTCCTTGTTAATGGGTTCTGTAGGCGCGTGTGCTAGCTAACTGGGGAACCCCTCCATGAACTCGAAGGTGCGCACGTGACAGTCGATCCAACGGCGCAGATCCTGGTTCCGCGTGGCATGGACGAACGTGTAGTTCGATGCACCCATCACCGCTACGAACAGCGAGGCGGAATCAATCTCGCCGGCTTTCCGATGGTGAACCGGAATCTTGGCTCCGGCCCAGTCCACGAACAGCTTTTCGCCGGCTCGATGCTCCTGGCGCAAAACAACATCCTGCGTGCCCTTCCAAGCGCTGTCCAACTCGCAGAAGCGACTGTATCCATAGCCTTCCGGTTCCTGGGCACGGTACTCCTCCCAGAGCAACTGAAGGGTAAGATGTTTGTGCTTCTGAAACTGCCTGTGCAGTGCTACAAAATCGGGAGCGGGGCGATTCTCGCGGCCCGCCCGACGCCCGCGCCGCGTGGGGAACAGCAGTTTCTCCAGACACGTCTCGTCGCACTCGGCGGGTAGCGGCCAGCTTGCCTCGGCGGCGGCGAACCGCGCCAAATAGCGATGCACCGTCGAGTGACCGATGTTGCAGCTCCGAGCGATCTGATCCTGCCGAAGGCCGAGATCGTATCGGAGGCGAAGTATCTCTTTAATCTTCCGCATGGACACCTTTTCTTGGGCCGCGAAATCTCCTCCACGTTCAATGGAGGAACTTCCGTCCCTGGTTGTCCAGCGTCGCCGCCCAGATGAAACTCTCTTTAGAAAATCATTCCGGCATCTGAATAACGTTTTCCGATCCGGCCTTCCAGCCGGAATCTTTATTCACATCCCCGGAATCTTTAGTCAGAATTTATCGGAACGCCCTATTCACATCGCCCGGAATCCGCACAGTGTTTGCATACGTGAAAATGCAATAGGTTTGGACTTGATCCGTTCTGGCCTGTGGACATGATGCTTTGCTTGCTCCTTCCAGCGTCGTGCTCTGCATACAAAAAAGGTGTGGTCATTCTCGGAAGCGCATTAAGGGGCGTTATAGTTTCAAAAGCAATTCGCTAACGCGCAAGGAAACCCTCGATTGCTGTCGCAATCTTGGCAGAGTCTGTATCCAGAGCGAAGTGACCTGAATCAAGAATGAATACTTCTGCGTTTTTTACGTCACGCTTATCAGCAGCGGCCTCTGCTACCTGGAACGAAGGATCGTACTTGCCCCAGAGCACGAGCAGGCGCGGTTGTCGGTTACGGAGCCATGCTTGCCATGCGGGATACAAGGCGACATTCGTTCGATAGTCATAGAACAGGTCGCTCTGTATCTGCGCCTCGCCAGGCTGACTTAAGAAGGAGAACTCGTCCATCCAAAGATCAGGATCATAGCGCGAGATGTCAGGATCATTGCCAACGTGACGCTGCCTGGTCGTCTTAAGTGATAAGAAGCTGGCACGAAATGCGGCCTCGTGCGCAGAGCGATTTGCCCAAAATGCCCGGCGCGTTGCCCACAGCGGTCCAAGACCGTCCTCATGCGCTACCGCGTTCTGGACAATGATGCTTTCTACGCGCTCCGGATGGGAAATCGCCAGCCGAAATCCAACCGGGCCACCGTAATCCTGCAAGTACAAGCTGTACTTCGACAGGCCAATCGTCGTGACAAAATCATTCATCACCGTGGTGATGTGGTCGAAGGTATAAGCAAATGAAGCCGGGTCCGGGTGGTCACTGTGACCGAATCCCGGATAGTCGGGAGCGACCAGATGATATTTTGTGGAGAGACGTTCAAAGAGCGGATTGAACATCCGGGAAGAGGATGGAAAGCCGTGCAACAGAAGGATCGTCGGTGCGTCCTTTGGACCAGCTTCTCGATAGAAGATGGATAGACCATCAACCTGAACCGTGCGATAGCGAATCGTCGTGGTCGACATATCGTTCCCCTTTTCACTCGTTGAAGCGCGCGCTGTAACACTTTTCAACCCTAACGGCATGACGCCAAGCAGAGCTGCGAGAAAATATGGAAGTTTGCGCATCTATACTCCTTTGTTCTGGCCGCCATCGACATCAATGATGGCTCCGTGAATCCATCTCGTCTCTTCCGTCGAGAGAAAGGCGACCAGTTCGGCAACATCGGAGGGTTCGCCAAGGCGGGTAATCTTGAGGCGTCGCGGAGCTTCCAGAAGATAATCGGTGTAGTCCATGCCTTCCTGCGCGGCGAGCTTCTGCATCAATTTCTTGCGGCGCGAGGTTTGGATCGTGCCGGGCTGGACCAGGTTGACGTGGATGCCGTCCAGTAGCCCCTGCTCCGCAACAGACTTAGAGAGGGCCGCGATGCCCCCGTTGACTGCGGATACAAGAGAGAGGCGCCGCTCCGGCGTGCGTGCCGTACCGCCGCCAATCATTACCAAATGACCCTTCGCCTCTTTCAACAACGGCCAAGTCTGCTTGATAATCCGCAGGTTCGCAAAGAGCTTCAATCCGAAGCCTACCGCCCAATCGTCGTCGCTTAATTCCAGAAAGCCGCCCTGCGGCGCAGCGCCCGCATTGGTAACGAGAATGTCGAGGCCGCCCCACGCTCGCTCCACTTCGAAAGCAAGCTGCTTGGCGGCATCATGCTCAGTAAGATCCAGGACTGTGGCTTGCACCTCCGATGTCAGCGAACGCAATTCGTCACGAGTTGTCGTCAACTCCTCTTTGCCTCGTGCTGTGAGATAAACACGAGCGCCTTCCTCAGCAAAACGGCGTGCAATGGCCGCGCCGATTCCTCGTCCCGAACCGGTGACGAGCACACGCTTGTCAATGAGCCGTCGCATATATTCCTCTCACGCAGCAGCGGTTTTCATTTTGTTTCACTCGGAAGGGCGAGATACCCAGCGAGAAAAAACAGTCTTGATCTCTTCCGCGACGGTGTCCACATTCTCATCGAGCACAAAGTGTCCGGCGTCCAACCAAACGAGCTTGGCTTCCGGCAGGTCGCGCAGATATGCCTCCGCTCCAGGCGGGATAAAGAACGGATCCTCCTTGCCCCATACGATGAGCGTCTTCGGCTGGTGCGTATGGAAGGCGGCCTGCCATTCGGGATAGAGGGCGATGTTGGATTTGTAGTTCTCCAGCAGGTCAACCTGGTAGTCCTGCACGCCGGGCCGGTCCAGCAACGCCTGGTCGAGCACCCAGTTGTCCGGGTTGATGGCCTCTGGGTTTTTCGCGCCCACCAGCCAGTGGAACTTCGTTCCTTCCAAGCTGACGAACTCGCGCGCTGGCTTTTCAGTCTCCGGCGTGCGGTTCTCCCATAGCGGCAGCAGCACTCTCTTGGGAGCATCCCCAACGCCTTCCATGTAGGCATTGGCGTTCTGAATGATGAACCCCTTGACCTGCTCCGGCTTTTCCGTAAAGAGACGGTAGCCTACCGGGCCGCCGTAATCTTGCATGTAGAGGATGTACGAGGTGAGACCAAGCTGGTCGAGCAAACCACGCACATGCGCTGTGAGATTGTCGAAGGTGTACTTAAAATCATTTCTTGATGGGGCCTCAGAATGACCAAAGCCTATGTAATCAGGAGCAATCAGGTGAAAACGGTCCGAAAGCGCCGAGATGAGTTCGCGGAACATCTGGCTGCTGGTCGGAAGTCCATGCAGCAACACAATGGTAGGAGAAGCCGGATCGCCAGCCTCCCGATAGAATACTTTGCGTCCGTTCACGGTCGCTGTTCGATATTTCGTCAAGAGTGAGTCCTTTGCTGCGTGGTAGATGCCATGAGTTCCCCTTTATCGCGGTTCAGAATCTGCGGGTACACCAAAGCACCCGCTATGAATCCTTAGACACAACAACACCATAAAAAGATTCATCAGTGGTGTCAGTTTGGAGTAAGGTTATGACGGAATCTTCACAAGACTGGAAAGATGGTTTTTTGTTGGTAGGCAATCAGGTCGTCTTAGACTTGCTCAACACGAAGCTCGTGGCAGGCGACCAGGAACAAGAGATGTTGACGGACACAACGGCACTCGTGCGTTGGTTGCTCGCATCGGGTCTTGCGTCCACACCTGAGATAAAGGGCAAACTCAAGGACTGGAGTGATGAAACGAAAGCAAGAATATTCCTTCGTCGACTTTTGATCTTTCGTGAGACGTTGCGCGGGGCCGTTCTACAACTGGAAGAAGGCACCCAGCCTACCGTTCCCTTTCTTGCGGATTTGAATGCGCGCCTGTACGCGCATCCCATACGCAAAGCAGTCACTGCAAAGAACCGGAAGGTACAGAGCAGGCAGGTCGATGGAACCTCCGTGGCCGACACTCTATGGGCTGCTCTGCTGCACCATACGGACAGGCTATTGACGGACACAGAATCAGACAGAGTGCGCAAGTGCGAAGGCTGTGTCGTACACTTCTTCGATGTGAGTAAGAAGAACGCTCGACGGTGGTGCAGCATGAGGCTCTGTGGAAACAAGGTCAAAGTCGCCGCTTACCAAGCCCGGCAGCGTAGAGTTGAGGGAAACAGCAGACCATGACCTGTTCACCTGTCGAACGACTTTCCTGCGGTCTGACGGTTTACAGTCCGAGATCGCTCAGACCCGGATGCTCTTTCGGACGCGGGCCAAGCGGCCAATGAAAGAGCCGGTCCGATCCCTGGATCGCCAAGTCATTGATGGACGCATGACGATGGCTCATCAATCCGCCAATAGCAAATTCCCAGTTTTCATTGCCATAGGAGCGATACCAATCGCCCGCTTCATCGTGCCATTCATAGGCAAACCGTACAGCTATTCGATTCTCGCCAAACGCCCATAGCTCTTTGATGAGGCGGTAATCCAGTTCCTTGCTCCACTTGCGCTGAAGAAACCCTCTGATGTTGTCTCTTCCGGTGACAAACTCTGATCGATTCCGCCAAACGCTGTCTACGGCATATGCCAGGCACACCCTTTCCGGTGTGCGCGAATTCCATCCATCTTCCGCTCTGCGGACTTTTTCTACGGCGGTTTCGTATGTGAACGGAGGCGTAAGAGTCGTCTGGGTCGTGTCAGACATCGCAAGCATCCTTGTACACGCGCGTGTTTGGTGGCAAGTTGTGTAGCAAGGGTATGACTGATGTTCCGGCCAAACTCCGCCACAGGCTCCCGATTACCGCGAAAGCGTTGCACTTGCTGCTTCCAAAATGAAATTAACAACTAACTCCGGCTCTGTAATTTGAGGAGAGTGATCGACACTGTATGAACGAACGTCGGCACCCATACGGTCGGCCACGAAACGTTGGGTTTTCGGACTGAACATCCGATCATCCTCGGCCAGGAGATACCACGAAGGCCTGGTCTTCCAGGCTGGTCTTGTGGTTGCTTCCCCGAGACACTTCATGGAGATTGGTTTTTGCGTCGCCGTCATGATGGCCACTTTTTCTGCGGTGGCACAGTGCGCCACTGCGTTCTGCATCCCCGTCTCAGACATCCAGAGGAATCCATGAGAGTCCGGCTCCAAATGCGGTGCCTTTTCATGGGGCGGCTCCTTAAAGAAAAGCTCTCCCACGGTCTCCCCTTCAGCCGGTGGCATCGCTGCGATGTACACGAGTCCACGAACGCGGGCGTCGCCGCTGAGCGCGGTAATGACCGCGCCGGAATAAGAATGGGCCACTAGGAGAATTGGTCCCGTATTTGCCCTTTCGAGCGTCAATTGTAAAGCCGCTACGTCATCAGAAAGAGAAGTCATCGGAATCTGCGCAGAGATTACTTTGACACCCGCTTTCAGCAACGGACCAATGATAGCGGTCCAAGAAGAAGCGTCCGCCCATGCAGCATGTACCAGGACGATCGTTGCGTTTTGTGGAAGTGTATTCATACGGCTACCTTTCAGGCGAAGTGTGCAATTGGAAAACCGATAAGAGGGCATGTCCAATACCCATTCAGCAGCGGCGCTCCTTGGCAGAATGAGTAAGCCATCGCATCCGATGGTGAATCGGACGCGAATCATTTCGCTGAGCTGTCGATGCCATACCGATCTCCTGTTGTTATTTGAAGTGAGCGAGAATCGCCTGCCTCAACAGTTAGATACCTAGACACCGCTATTAGTGTCACTACCGGTGTGCCACAATTTATGACTTGGCCCCGATTCGGTGCTTGGATGCCGAAGGGAGAACGTCGTCCTGCCGCGCAGCCGGCATGCGGAGGCCGGTGGCTGGATGAGGGTTGCAGGTAGAAACCGGCAAGGTTTCTCCTGCCGCGATTCCTGCGTGCGAAGAAAGAGGGACGGCTATTTCTTAAGTAAATTGCGTCGCTCAGTGACTTAATGGTCAGCGCACGGCGCTCGAGTCCCGGCAAGCCAAAAAAGTTTGTCGTCGATCCCAGGGCAATCACCAGATAGTCGTAGTGAAATTGATGAGCGTGACGCTCTGGACCGTGTACGACGGTCACCTGCTTGGAAGGCAGGTCGATATTCTTCACCTCACCGTTGAAAAACTGCACGTGTTTTAAGAGCTTCCGCAACGGATTGACAATGTGTGTCGTGTCGAGATCGCTTGCCGCGACCTCATGGAGCATAGGCGTGAACAGCGAGTGGTTCTCCCGATTGATTAACGTGACCTGAACATCGCTCTCCCGAGCCAGCGTCTTTTCCAGGCCCAGGGCGGTGTAGAGACCACCGAAACCGCCGCCAAGAATCAAAACTTGTTTGCGCGGGCTTGCGCCTGTCGTTTTCCTCTGGTCGAGAATCGAAGCTCGACTTTTTTTGAAATAACTAACAAGGGAAGACATTGCATTCTCACGACTTGCCCGGGGAGGCCTTTCGCTACTGCCGTGACCCTGTCCGGTTCAAAGCTGAACACTCGCAGTGACGCATTGAGTGGCGCTGAGGCTCCGAACGTATTGCCGATGACCCCAGAAATACCCACGTATCCTTCACACTCGAACATTGGGGCTTGTTCGACCGCGATCCTCTGCCGTTGCGTAGAGGCTCATGAGTTTCATTTGGAAGCGCGCTCATATCATCAATTTGCCCCTTTTCCCGGCTTCATCACCACTCGAAACTGACAGCCGCAGCCCTGTACTTTTGTTCAGGTAGGTACTATGGTGCCGCAAAGCTGGGTGAATGCCCTCTGCAGGAGGATTCCTATTTCGCTCTCCGCCGTGCCAAGCATTTGTGCGCAGAACACAGCCTTATAGCCAAGCAATACATGTAAAACGAAGCAGATGCGTGGACGTCGTTCGATCCCGATAACAGTTCGGAGGCCAGGTTGAAGCATGGATCGAGCCATCGAGGCTCCTGCGGGCGAAGCGGATTCGCGCGCTCCGATGCTGCGCTTCATTACCGCTCTTTCCCAAATCGCGAGGCTATCGTTTTCAGGCGGACTTGAAAGGTCGAGGTCGTCGATACTATCTGCCAGTGCCGCTTCTGCCGCGCGTGCGTTTGCCGATAGCAGAAGAGCGGTTTGAAACATCGAACTGCAATTTACCTGCAAGAAGTTTTTCCATGCATGCTCATGATTCATTGCGCGCTCGAGGAGCATACTCCTACCTTGCCGCTTCTTTCCGATGGCAACCATGTCAAACGCGACAGTTCGGAGACTGTGTTTTCCTTCAGGTTTGGAATTCGGCCGTGGAGAGCCGCTGGCTCCTCAGGCCTCGGACGATTGCTGTTCCTGCAGAAAATCAGGGGTAACGTCCTGTGGTTTATGCGTTACGTTCGATCGTTGCTAGCCCTAAAAATAAACATATAGAGTAGTTGCTCACAGTAAGCGACTTGCATAGAAGGATTAATTCGAAATGAACAAACTGCAAGGGAAAAAGGCCGTGATCACCGGTGGCACCTCCGGGATCGGTCTGGCTACCGCGAAGCTCTTCGTAAACGAAGGAGCTCGCGTGCAAACAATCGGATTGACAACAAGGAGAACCACATGACTACGTACAAGCATGCCACCATCCAGGGCCACAAGATCTTCTACCGCGAGGCTGGCTCGATCATGAATCCGACGATCGTTCTGCTTCATGGCTTTCCGTCGTCGTCGCACATGTTCCGGGAACTGATCCCGCAGCTCGCCAGCCACTTCCACGTTGTCGCGCCTGACTACCTCGGCTTCGGCTACAGCGATGCTCCCGCGGCGACCGATTGTCGATACACTTTCGACAGCATCACCGCGCAGATTGAGGAGCTGCTCTTCACAACACTGGGCCTGAAGAAGTTCAGCATCTACGTGCAGGATTACGGCGCGCCCGTCGGTTTCCGCATTGCCTCGCGTCATCCGGAAGCGATCGAAGGCATCGTCGTGCAGAACGGCAATGCCTACGTGGAAGGCATCAGCGCCGCATTCGAGCCGCTGCAGCCTTTCTGGGCGACTCGTAACGAGGAGACGGAGAAGGCGCCGCGTACGCTGCTGACCAAGCAAACGACGATTTTCCAGTACACGCATGGTGCGAAAAACGCGGCGGCCGTGAGCCCGGACGGCTACACCTTCGACCAGGCGCTGCTGGACCGACCCGGCAATGACGCCATTCAACTCGACCTCCTTCACAACTACACCACGAACGTGGCGCTCTACGACGCGTGGCACGAATATTTCCGCAAGCACCAGCCGCGCACGCTCATCGTGTGGGGGCAGAACGATCCCTTCTTCACCGTGCCGGGAGCGCAGGCGTTCCTGCGCGACCTGCCCAAAGCGGAACTGCACCTGATCGACGGTGGCCACTTCCTGCTGGAAGAGCACAGCGAACTCGTCGCAGGCAAGATCATCGGATTTCTAGGAAAAGAGCAGAAGACAGAGGCGGGCAAATGACCGCCTCTGCCCTGAACCCGACCCGTGGGAGTGAGCCGCAGCCGGCAGCGCGCGCGTTGCCCGTCCCTCGCGCCATCCTCTATGCCACGCTGATGGTTGGAGCGCTCGATGCAGCCGATGGCGTAGTCTTCCGCGGCCTGCACGGCCAAAACCCGATCCAGGTGCTGCAGTACATCGCGAGCAGTCTGCTGGGCGCACGGTCCTTCTCGGGCGGGCTTGCAAGCGCGGGACTTGGCCTCGTCGTGCATTTCGCCATCGCGCTGGTAGTCGCAACGATCTATATCCTTGCGAGCCGACGCGTCGCTGTGTTGCGTACGCAGTGGGTGCTCCTGGGACTGCTGTACGGCGCTGCCGTGTGGGCGGTGATGAACCTGGTGATGTTGCCGCTGACCGCGGTCGCTCCCGGCCAGATCACGACTGCGGCGTTGGCCAACGGCGTCATCAGCCACGCTCTATTCGTCGGCCTGCCCAGCGCGTTCTTCGCGAAGAAGGTGGCGGCATGAATGGATCTTCACAAAAGGAGTCAACGGTAGTGCTCGATGACGCGGCATGGTCGGACGGAATTGAATGGATCAACGTTCTGCCATGGGATCAGCCAGACAAGGACGACTTGGAGTTCCTATTGTTCTTCGTCGCGCCGACTTAGGCTGAACGCTACAGCAAAGGATGGACGTTTCAGCTCAAGGGCCGAGGATTAATAGACGTAACGCAATGCGTCATCTTTCCATTTCTTGAAGAAGGGGCAAGTTTCGCTCCCTCTCCCATCCGATTCCGAGAGGAGAGTGGCAAAGTCGTTTGGCTAGGCACTCTGACAACGATCGACGGACCAACGGGCGAGCAAAAGGATTTTGCATTTGCACATGCCTGGGATGTTGAGAATTGCAGAATCAAGCGAGTCAGGCAATTGATCTACTTCCCCACTCCCATCCAAGGTTGGCTCCAGTAAGGAAGCTTGTCGGAGAGCAGTCAACACCCCCGGCCAGCGCAATTGGTTGAAGGGCATTCTGAAGTGAAAGCAAAGGAGAATCAAATGACAACCCCAGTCGAAACTGTGCGTACGTTCTACTCCGCAATTGCAGCAGGTGACACCGGCAAGATGGTCGAACTAATGACCTCCGACATCGAATGGATCTCGGTTGTCGACTTCAACGTTCAGGAGAAGGGGCCTGCTGAGGTCATGAAGAAGGTGTTCGCTCCGCTTATGCAGGAGTGGGAAAGTTTTTCGCCGGCGCCGTCCGAGTTTCTTGTAGACGGTTCAACTGTCGTCTCTCTGGGCCGTTTTGCTTGCGTTCACCGCGCAACGCACAAACGCGCCGATCTTCCATACGCCCATGTATGGGATGTTCGGGAAGGAAAGATCTGGCGTCACCGTCAGTATCTCGATACGATGGCACTCGAAGAAGCTCGGCGCGCCTAGGGCTCGCCGGTGAAACTCATCGTTTGCCTTTGGGTCTTGGGGCTGGCCGGGTCATCGGGAACATGCATTCCAAGCGCAGTTCTTCTGCGGTCACCGTCTGAGGTGTACCGACAGTCGTCACAGTGAGAAGTACGAAATACGTTCGTCGCCTCTTAAGAAGGTGATCGGCAAGACTCGCGGTATTGAGTGTTGTGCTGCTTGACGGTGGCGCAGTGATGAGGTGACCTTCCCAGTCGCGCTGTCAAACCTCCAACAGACCTCTGCGGATTGCGATTGCGACCGCGTGCGCCCGATCATTAGCCCTCAGTTTGCTCACTAAATTCTTGATATGAAAATTGACGGTAGTCTCGGCAATGGATAATAGGAAGGCAATTTGCTTGTTCCGATTACCATCTCGTAGCAACTGCAGGACATCCATTTCTCGAGCGGTCAGTTCGTCTTCACTCAGGTATTCCGCAAGACGACCCGCTACATCCACCGGGATGTACTTCTGGCCGAAGTGAACGGAACGGATGACCTTTAACAGTTCGTTCTTCGGCACCCTTTTGAGCAGACAGGCAAAAGCGCCCGCGCGGAGCCCACGCCGTATTATCAAATCTCCATCCGCGCTTGTCAGGATTATAATTCGCGCGCTAGGGAATTCTTGCCGAATTGCGATTAGTGCATCTGTCCCAGTGTTGTCGGGCAGTTTCTGATCCATAAGGGTGATGTCAGGCTGATGACAGCGAAATTCGGCTATTGCTTCAGAAAACGTCCCGGCTTCGGCGACTACTTCCATATCTGTTTGAGAAGCGATGATCATGTTCAAACCTTCTCGGAAAACAGGATGATCTTCAACGATCAGAATTCGAATTGAATTCTGTAAACCCATGACATCGCTCCCTTCAGATTCTTTTTTCTCTCGCTACTTCTTCCTGCTCACAAGTTCACGCCTGATGCTCCGTACCCATACGAAGCTTCTCTCGATCGACCCACTCGCGTATGTACGCCGGACAGTTCCTGAGTTCTATTCCGTTGTTTTCGCTAACGGCGAGAAAACTCACCACTTCGCGATCCACCAGAATGACCTCCCGTAGATCGATGACGACTCCGCCTTTTTCCCGTCCCAGCAATTCCCTTAACGTGCTTACGTGCTCTGCCTCAATCCGGCCACTGACGCGCAAGATCAGACGGTCTCCCTCCTCGACGGCTCGGTCGATTCTGAAGCTCATCGTAAATTTGGGCTTAAGCTTTTTCGGCGTAGCCGGGATGTCTTATGGATCTCGGGTTTTTGTACGACAACGGCCCCTGAGGTTTTCACGGCCTAGGTGGCAGTCTCATCCACTTTCCCGGCCTGGTGAGATCTACTAACGAAAGCTTCGGCATTTTCCTTCCTCTTTTCAGCGGCGGTCACCTCTTGCCCCTACTACCGGCCGCGTTCAACCGTTAAAGAGCAAATCGCGTGCCGTTCGGATCTCGAAGAAAACAAAAGACCAATTGAGAAAGGAAGACGTTTTTACTTCGTGAAATTCGCGACTTTCGCGAATCTCGGAGTTTTCGTGAGCAAATCGCTGTGAACAAGCTTCAACCGAATTTGAATTCGTTCTTGCGAATCTTTAGCGCTTTGATTCTCGACTCGAGAGTAGACGGCGGAATGCGAAGCTTGGCTGCCGCCCCGATTGGCCCGGAGACTCGGCCCCTGCTCTCGGCCAGCGCCTCCTCGATCATTTCTCGTTCTCCACGCTGCTCGCCTTTGAAAGGCGCCGCTCGGACCTGAGACGCCGGTTGAGACGATTCTTTGGAGAGCCAGGATTCGTCCACCGAAAAAATATCGCCGGAGCTCACGATCACCGATCTTTCAATCACGTTCTGCAATTCCCGGATGTTGCCTGGCCAGTGGTAGGACTGAAAGAGATCGAGCGTCTTCTTGTCGATCGAGCGGATATTTTTACTGGCCCGGTTCGCGTACCGTTGCACAAAATATTCAACCAACATCAAGATATCGTCTCTACGCTCCCGCAGCGGCGGCACTTCGATGGGGAAGACATTCAGCCGATAGAAAAGGTCCAGGCGAAAGGTTCCATCTCCCGTCGCGGCTTTCAGATCGCGATTCGTCGCAGCAATAACTCTGACGTCTACACGGATGGACTGCGTGCCGCCGACACGCTCAAATTGTCGTTCCTGTAGCACTCTTAAAAGTGAGACCTGGGTGTCCGGCGGAAGCTCGCCAACTTCATCCAAGAAAATCGTCCCGCCGTCGGCCAGCTCGAACCGGCCAAGCCTGCGCTGCGTGGCGCCTGTAAAAGCTCCCGCCTCATGGCCAAATAACTCCGAAAAAACTAGCGACGGTGCAAATGCCGAGCAATTCACGCTCACGAAGGCGCGCCCACGCCGCTGTGACCGTTTGTGAACAGCGCGTGCGATGAGTTCCTTTCCAGTGCCGGTCTCTCCAGTGATGAAAACCGTGGAGTCGGTCGGAGCAACTTTGCCGATGCGCGAAAGCACTGGTTGTATTGCTTTCGAGGTACCAACGATTTCCTCGAACATCGAAGCACGATCGACTTCGTCGCGCAGCGCCAGATTTTCTCTATAGAGCTGATCCTTCAGCTCCCTGATCTTCGCTTCGCGTTCTTCGAGATCGCGATAAAGCCGTGTGTTCTCCAACGAGATCGCGGCTTGCGACGCAAGCACTTTCAGCAGTGCGATTCTGGTCGGAGTAAAGACGCGCGGGGTCAAGTTGTTTTCGAGGTAGAGCACACCGATGAGTTTGGCTTGGTTAATCAGCGGCAAACAGAGAATAGAACGAGCATGGTGCCGATGGATATACGAATCCGCGGCTAGCGTATTCTGGGCTGTCGCGGCATCGTCGAAAATCACGGTCTCATGGGTGCGCACAACATAACGGGCCATCGACTCCGGAAGCGCGGCGGCGGCGACGGACGCCTGGTGCAAACGCACGACGACCTTGTTTCCGCTGGTTGTGGCTTCTGCCTCTATGCGCAGCTCGTCACCCTGCGGAAGAATCAACAGACCTCGCTCAGCACCCGCGTGCTCAATCGCGGTGCGCATCAGCAGATCGATCAGTTTCTCCAGGACGATCTCGCCCGATACGGCTTGCGAGACTTTGATAACGGTGGTGAGATCCAGCTCACCGACTGGCGCCATGATGGTGCTCGTCGCGCCGGGCCCCGACTCCTCCTCGAGGCGTGGGTATAACTGATCGAGTTGCCGTACCTTGCCATCGGCGCCCCAACGCTGATAGCAGTAACGGGCGTGCTGCAAATAGGCGCGCGCAATCCTCTCGAAGCCACGCGCTGCGTAGAAGCGCGCCGCGAGTTCGCTTGCAAGCGCCTCATTATGGACAAATCCGTTAGCGCGGGCGGAGCGGATGGCTTGCTCGTAAAGCTGCTCGGCATCGAGGGCGCAGCCTTCTATGCGCGCGATCTCCGCGCCCACCAGCGCAGCTCGGGTTTCAAAATTCTCAGGGCAGTTCTCGGCCCACACTGCAAGCTGCCGGTGGTGATTTGCCAAAATCTCGAAATGCTGTTGTCTTCGGTCGGGAGATTCCGAATCCCAACACGCCGCGTGGGAGAGCGCGCCATAAAAGCAAAATTCCGCTGTTTCGAAATCCGATGGTGATGTCCAAAGCAATTGTTGCGCCTTCGACGATGCATCGGCGGCGGACGTGAAGTCCATGGCAAAGAAACGCGCTTGCAGCTTTCTAGTCCAATACCAGAGCTCGGGCAGTCCGAAAACCGGGTCACTTGCCAAATGGCGCTCGAATTCCAGCTCGTCAAATTCGCGATCGTTGAGGCAGCCGAATTTCGGAGTCAAACCACGGAGGCTGCGGATCAACTCAAGCTGCACGACGATGATGTCAACAACAAGGCCGAAGCGCGCTTTCCGGGCGAACGCGAGACCATTCTCCGCTTCCGGCTGCACCTCAGCGAGGGGATCTCCCACTGTTAAAAAGTTCGTGATCAACTGGTTGCAGGTATAGGCCGCAAAGGTGAGATCGCCAATCTGGTTGGCGGCATCGAAGGCGCGCCGCAGCAGCGGGCGGCCTTCCCGGGCATGCCTCGACCATGGCAGGACGATATTTCCGAAACACATACAGGTTCTGGCCTCATAACGCTTCAAACCGCGTTTTTCGACCAGTTCATAACCAAGCCGACCGAAGTAAAATCCAGCTTTGTAATTGCCGAAACGCGGCCCGACTATGACGGCAAACCATACATAGGCGAAGCATGAACCGTCGCTGTGGCCATATTCGAGGCTCAGATTCACCATGCGGCAAACTACGAGTGAAGACAGGTTCTCGTCGAAAAACAAAGCCGGTGTCACGATCTCGGCCAGGACGTCCAGAGCGTCGAGCACGTCGGGTTCGGTCATCAGGGGCAAGTCGATGAGCTCCTCGATTTGCCGGCTTCCAATCTGGGACCAGATTCGATCGTATTCACGCCGCACTTCGTCGCTAGTCGGACGCGGCGACCAATTTGTGCCGCCGCGCCGCAGGTATTCAAGGCACACCTCGATGGCGCGCTCGCTCCGGCCTAAGGTGGTGTAAAGCGTGAGGCGCAAACGGGTGACACGAGCGATATCGTGACGGCTTTGAGCACGGTGAGCCAACATCGAAAGGCGATTTTCGGCCGCCATCATGTCCGCGGTCAGCAACTCGCACTCAGCTATTTCGTATTCGATAGAGAAGATGAGCTCGAAGTTGTCGTCCCAGCTCCGTTCTGTCAGCAAGGCTCGGCCAGCGGTTAGAAAAGAAAGCGCGGAGCTATACGCCGTGGAGCTTTTAGCACGCCGGCCCGCGATCAAATTTAATTCGACGACCCGCTCACGTTCGTCAGGAGCGTCGATCAATTCAGAGCCACGGTTGAGCTGATTGACGATCTCGAAGATCTTCTCTCCGATTTCCGCCGGCGCGGTCCCTTTGGCGAGCAAATTGCCGATTCGAAGGTGCATGGCCGCCCGCTGGCTTTCCGGTATCAGCGAATACGCGGCCTCCTGGACACGATCATGAAAAAACTGATACGCATGTTCGGAATGCAGGACGAGGCTCGCGCGGACTGCTTCCCGTAGGTCATCGTGCACTTTGTCGTTTGCGTTCTCATTGACCATCGCTAATAGTGAGAACTCCGCCCTGTTTCCCAGGCAAGCGAGCTGCTGTAATGCACTCTGGGTCGCTACGGGCAGGCGGTTCAATTTCCCAATCATTAGACCCACTACGTTATCGGTGTAGCCCTTGGCGTGAATGCGATTTAGGTCCCAGTGCCAGCGCGCATGGCGATGATCGAAAGTGAGCAAACCCTCCTCGGCAAGCGCATAAATAAACTGAATGGCGAAAAACGGATTGCCGGCTGTCTTATCGTGGATCAGTTGCGCCAACGGGACGGCGCGCTCCGGTTCGCAGTGAAAAGCGTCAGTAATCAACTGTTCCAGGTCTTCACGAGTGAGCGGTGCAAGCTCGATCTCATTCACTGTTCCTCCCAAATGCCGGATCGCTTCGAGCTTTCGCGTTAGCGGGTGGGCGGAATTGACTTCGTTGTCCCGGTAGGCTCCGATCAATATCAAGTGCTGCACGTCCGGCTCGGTTAACAGATCCTCAAGCACATCGAGCGTGGCCGCGTCGAGCCATTGCAAATCGTCGAGGAACAACGCAAGCGGATGCTCGGGCCGTGCAAATACGCCGATGAATCGCCGGAACACGAGTTGGAAGCGGCGTTGCGCGTCCTGTGATGGAAGTGGCGGGACTGGCGGCTGTTCTCCTATGATCAGCTTTAATTTCGGAACTAGATCCACCATCAGCTGTCCGCTCGGACCTAATGCCTCGCGAATGGCATCGCGCCATTTGCTCAGTTCGGCTTCGCTCTTACTTAGCAGCGGCCGGATCAGGCTTTGAAAAGCTTGCCCGAGCGTGGCATAAGGGATATCGCGCTTGTACTGATCGAACTTGCCCGCTGCAAAAAGGCCCCGAGGTGGAACAAGCCGTTTATGGAGCTCATTCACGACAGAGGATTTGCCGACACCGGAGTATCCGGAAACAAGCATCAGCTCCGGGCTGCCGCCGGCCACGATCCGGTCAAAGGAGGCGAGCAGGGTTTCGATCTCGTGTGCTCGTCCGTATAATTTTTCGGGAATTAGCAGCCGGTCCGGGGTGTCATGCTCGCCAAGCGGGAATTCATCGATGCGGCGCCGAGTTTCCCATTCGGCGAGGCAGCGCCGCAGATCGCTCTCAGCGCCGGCCGCTGTCTGGTAGCGCTCCTCAGCAGTCTTGGCGAGCAACTTCATAATAATTGCCGAGACGGGGTCCGGAATGTTCTTCAACCGCTCGCCGGGGGGCGCCGGCTGTCTTGCAATGTGGCAGTGCACCCATTCCATGGGATCGGAAGCAACGAACGGAAGACCGCCGGTCAGCGTCTCGTACAGCGTCATGCCAAAGGAGTACAGATCGCTCCGGGAATCGATCGAACGATTCATCCGGCCTGTCTGCTCCGGCGCCATGTAGGCGAGCGTTCCCGCAATGAACTCGGGCGGCTCGGGTGATTGACGCTCCCGGGGAAGCCGTGAAGCGATACCAAAGCCTGTCAGCCAGACTTCGCCAGTGGCCGAATTAACCAGAACATTAGAGGGTTTTATGTCTTTGTGAATGAGGCCCCGGGCGTGAAGTCGACTAATCGCCATCGCGAGACCGATGGCGATGCGCAGAAACTCGGTAAGCTCGCGGCAGCGTCCCAGAAATCGCTCGAGGATCTCGCCGCCCGGATCCTCTAAGAGGAGCACTACCCGCTCATGGTCCTGCACGAGCGCCATGGGTCGTGCTGCCCAGTCAGGATCAAGCGCATCTCGCAGAGCGTAAGCGTGCTCGAGCCGGCGAACACTGGCGGGTGCGGGATGCTCCGAGGTTGGCGCTTTCACCAGGACCGCGGAGCCGTCACTTGCCAGGCGGCCTCTGGACAAGACGAATTCGCCATTCTCCCGGAGTGTCTTCAGCTCGTCGCGTGACAGCTCGATCAAGGCAACGTCTCCACCCGACGTGTCATTCAGTGTACACGCTCGGATCAAGGAGACAGTGAGTATCCAGCGTCTCTGGAGAGGATGTCCGCTTTTCCGTTGAAAATTAGCGACTCTCGAATTCATAGACTACGCGATTGCGGCTTTTCTAGCAACCGGTTTTTGCGAGACCGCGTTGGCCATTGCGGATAACAGCAACGGGATCTGACGATAGCCGATGACGTTTCGAAATTGCTGCTCGGCAACGAGCAAGCCGGAGCCTACCCAGCGTTCGATTTGATCGCCCTTTCGCCAGCGTTTTACATTACGGCAGACGGTCTCGACGATCGAGAATGCCGATTCGATGACATTGGTACAGGACAAGGTACGACGAAGTTGATCCGGCACCCGCAACTGATGGACGGTGAGCGTTTCTGCAAGACCTTCTTGCAAGCTGCGAGCGGCACTCGGATTCGGGTGCATCAGCTCGTGATGCAGGCGCTCCAACGCTCGCTTAGCATCGGCATAATCGACCATGGCATAGGCGTTTTGCAGTTTTCTTCTGACATCGGCTTATGCTCTTCGGGCAAGTGATCTACGACGTTGCGTTTCTTGTGAACCTGGCAGCGTTGGATGGAGGCTGCCTCACCCGCGTGCCGACGGACCGCCGCGTGCAATGCCTTGCCGCCATCAAAACATACAGCCGTGGCGTGCTGAAATCCAATCCGCGCTCCAGCAGATCGCTCAACAGCGCTCCCACTACGGTTGTATTCTCGGTCGCTCCTTCGCGCAGTCCCAGCACCGTTTTGCGCCCATCACAGCCGATGCCCAATGCCACGATCATTTGCCGATCCTTGAAAGGAGTGCCGTCGATCAATACCGTACACAGCGGTAGTTCGCCGAGCGGGCGCTCCATCAACTGCTTCACCTTTTCACGGCTCGCCTCGATGAAGTTCTCGCTCACCGCCGATTTTTCGATTCCGTAGGCGTTGCTGAACTCTTTCACCACCGCCCCATAGTTTCGAGTCGAGAGCCCGCGCATCATCTTGTCCCAGACTCCTTGCTGCAAAGGCCCGCTGCGCTGAAACAACTCATAACTCCCTCGTCGTTGTTCGCGCTTATCTTTGGTCCGCAGCCGCGTTTTCTAAATCGGCACTTTCTGCCCATCGATCACGCAGTAGCCATCTTCCCGACCCCAGCGATGGGCGCGCCGCCCCTCGTGCTGCTGGTTTCGTTCGCCGGCCAGGTGATGCACCTCCTTCTCCATCACCAAGCTCATCAAAGACAAACCGGCTTCCCTTAACAGGTGTCCCACACCTGCTGCAGCAGCCCGACAACCTCGGCCATCGGCAGCGTCATCTGAACCGTCGGGTTCTCTTTTGTAGCGAGCTGACGAAACTCGTTCACCGCCCGCTGTTTCTCGATCTGATACCGTCTCTTCATTAGCGACTCTCTCCTTTTTTCTTGGCAGAAAATTTCCTGAAGGCTATCACGCCTTCAGGTTGAGAGTCGCTAACTTTCTACGAACTTACGGGCATCCTCTCTCTGGAAGATGATTATCCTTTCAGTAACAAACCGTGCTATTGAAGGACGCAAGCTTTGCTCTACCAGCGTACGTCGCAATAATGTATTAGACCGCGCTGACTCCAGGTGACCGGCCCCGGAGCTGCTAGGCGATCTGTGGATCAACGGTCATTATTTTCATCACGATCCCGAGAAGTTTGACGAGCTCAAGCGCTATCTCTCAACATCGTTTATATTTGCTCGACATGAATTCATCGCGTACGTGCTGGAAGCCACGCGCATGATTGGGGGAACGGGATTTGCGATTAAAGCGGCATTACGCGATGGATCTGTCAACTGCTGAGAGGCGTGCGTATCACCATCTCGGGTCGTAATAGCTTCGGGAGCGCCAGCCATGAACGCAGCATGCACCGGTCGTTTGCGTATACCATGCGGAAGAATATGGAGGCGACCACCGTTTTTCAAAGAATTCGTGATCCCGAAGCTATGACAACCGATCGTCCTTTTTATGCCGGCTTGCGGCGGGACGCCTGCGGACTGGAATCAATGATTGAGACCCGTTACTCGTCAAGCGGTAATTTCAAGCAGCGGCCTGTAGATCGGCGACGGGCAACACCGAGAGGTATTCGGCTACGTGGATACCGGCTGCATCTAATTCCAGCAGTTCGATTTGTTCGGTGTTCTTACCAGCGCAGAGAATGATGCCTAACGGCAAATTGCCAACCCGTGCAATCACACGAAAGCGCGTATTTTCTGACCGCGATGACAGTCCTTTGCAGCTGCACTTTCGGGCGGTCCATATCGATTTAGAATGGCGCGCATTCTGGCTTTAGATCTTCAGGTAAGCGTGTCTCATCGCTGCTAGAAAGGCGTAGGGAATTTTCGATTTCGTTGCCGGATAGATCGCGGGTAACGCTATGACTCTATCTGGAGTGACTCGGCGCAGTGTTTATGATCATGGCGGTGGTCGATTAGTCTCCCGATTCCCGACCTTGCGAGTCGCCCAGCGTGACTCGATCATCGCTCGCTGGTGTGGCTAGAGCTCCGATTGCGGGGCTCTGAAGCAGTCCTACGAACTGCAGCTTGATAGCGCCCGAGCCACCCACCCCAGCCTTCTTCATTGGGATGGTCCCTCGCATAAGCAGAGATCGGGCGGTCCTACCCATGAGCGCCTGGTTCTTCAGAACTAGATCGGCGCTGCCATAATCTTCAATCTTCACGCTGCCTTGGCCGGCAACAAATTTCTTCTGCAGCCGAACGAAGCTATTGGGCTTCAGCTTACCCCTGCTTCGTGCATCCTCCATCCCCGGCGTATAGAAGATCAGATGAACCTGTGCGTCTGTTCTTTCCAACAGCAGATAATGGCGACCGGCAGCGTTGCTATGTTCCTCCTCGCCATGGACCAGAACTCGACCTTGCACTTCCGGTGTATTTCGAAAATCGAGAACATTCAACCGTAGGCGCTCGTCCGAGAGTAGAACCCCCTTAGAGGCAAGCACCTTTTGCCGATCCGAAGCCAACTGCATAGCGCGAAGAACGGCCGGAAGGTCCACGCGCACTCCCCAGTCGCTGTGGTTTAGCTGGTCAGCAAGTCCCATCTTTTGAAGCACGACCAGCCGCGAGTACAGGGTCCGTTCGTGAAAGCCGGCCGTTGAAGATCTGTTTAACAGTTCCCGATCGATCGAGACGTGCAAGAGCTTCGAATTATCCTGCACTCCGGGCATTGCACGACGTTCAATAGCTCGGTCTATCGAGGTATACCGCCGTTGATTAACTGGACTTGTCCCCCATTTTGAGACAACTGTGAGCCAGTCGGAGATAGATTAAACATTTTCCATTGACAATGTTCATCTCTGCTTACACTGAGAGGCAGAATGAATAAGCAATTCCGCACCTGCTCGCTGGACCAACCATTTCTGCTGGCGCCGAGCTTGCACGATTGGCTGCCGGAGCATCATCTGGCGCGGTTTGTGGCAGAGGTGGTTCAGCACCTCGACTTGAGCGAGATCTATGAGTGCTATGAACGGAAGGATGGACGCGGGCTGGCAGCCTACCATCCGGAGATGCTGACGCGGCTATTGCTCTACGGCTACGCGATTGGGGAGTCTAGTTCACGGCGCATTGAGCAGGCCACATACGACAACGTGGCATTTCGCTACCTGGCGGCTGATCAGCATCCTGATCACGACACGATCGCGAGTTTTCGGCAGCAGCATTTGGAAAGCCTGGGGCGATTGTTTGTGCAGGCGCTGCAGTTGTGTCAAAGGGCAGGACTGGTGAAGTTGGGGCATGTGGCGATCGACGGCACGAAATTGCAAGCCAACGCGAGCGGGCACAAATCGATGAGCTACGGAAAATTGAATGAGCAGGAGCAGTATTGGAAACAACAAGTCGAAGAGATGCTTCGGCAGGCATGTGAAATGGATGAAGCCGAAGGACGAGTCGGACAACAGCGATGCGATGAGTTACCAGCGGAACTGGCTCAGGCGCAGAGCCGGCTAAAGCGGCTCGAACAAGCCAAACGCGAACTGGAACAGGAAGCACAGCAACGGCTGGCAGAGGCACAGCAGGAGTGGTCCAGCCGTGGAAAATGTGGACGGCCACGCAAGGGAGAAGAGCCGTTGCTGCGCACAAAGGAATGCCACAAAGAGAGAAAGCGATATTACCGGGCGCTGCGTAATGCGGGCTGCCCCTCGCGTGCTCAGAATCTCACTGACCTCGATTCACGGCAGATGCACGACAACGGGCGAGGCTGTATTGTGCAGGGCTACAATGCGCAACTGGCGGTGGATGCGGAAACGCAGGTAATCGTAGCGGCGGAAGTGACGCAGGACGTATTAGATCGCGGTCAGCTATCAGCGATGATGGAAAGCGCCGAGCGCAATGCCGGGCAACGGCCCGCAGTGGTTATCGCTGATGCCGGCTACTGGGACACCGAAATAGTACAAAAAGCGATCCACAGTGGCGCGCGGGTGCTTGTTCCTCCTGATGGATCTGCAGCGCTGAAAACCGGCCAACCGCGACAGCTGGCCAACAATCCACTGGCGCAACAGATGCGTGCTGAGCTAGGCACGGAGACCGGCCGCGGGCTGTACCGGATGCGTCAAGCCATCGTCGAACCGGTGATCGGCTACATCAAAGACACGCGCGGCTTCCGGCGCTTTGCATGCGCGGCCTGAGTCGCGTCCGTGCCGAGTGGCGGATCATCAGCACTACCCACAATCTGCTGAAGCTCTTCCGGTATCGGTGGCGGCAAGTGACCCCATGAGAGCGGATCGCGTAAGCGAATTTCCTCGCTTTACGACCGATTGGCCCGCCATAGCGTTGCTTTAGAATGCTTCATTAACGACCTTTAACCTACGCGCACGTCCGACTAAAACTGCCGATCCACGCCCCGCTCAGGTGCACACAGGAAATGTTTTCTCCGACAGGCTCCAGTTAAGAGTCAAAAATCATCGAATGGAGAATTTGACTTATGGAATTGTCTCGACGGAAGTTCACAAAGGAAATGAAGCTGGCTGCGATTCAGCAGCTGGATATGGGGTCGTCGGCCGCTGAGGTGGCCCGGGCCTTCGAAATCAGCCCGAATCTGCTGCACCGGTGGCGAAAGGAATTTCGCCATGGGCCTGGCTACGCGTTTCCTGGTATGGGGAAGCGGCGCTGGGACGAGACCCAAGTGGCTCACCTGGAGCGCAAAGTCGGACAGCAGGCGCTGGAGATTGATTTTTTGAAGGGGTGCTTGCAGCGCATCGAAGAACAGCGGATGCTGCAGGCATTGTCTGGAAAGCCGCGCTTTACCGGTACATCCAAAGCCAAAGCCGGCAAGGTGTCGAGATGAGCTTGCTGCGGATGTGCGAGCTGGGCGGGTCAGCCGGGCCGGTTTATACCGGTTCGATCCGCAAGACGAGCCGGCAGATCAGGACGTGGATCTGCGCGATGCCATCCAACGCATTGCTCTCGAATTCCCTTGCTATGGACGCCCGCGCGTCACGGCGGAGTTGAAGCGGCGCGGCTGGAAAGCGAACCACAAGCGGGTAGGGCGCCTCATGCGTGAGGACAACTTACTCTGTCTGCGCCGCCGGAAATTCGTAGTGACGACCAATTCGAATCACGGCTTGCATGTATATCCCAATCTGGCCGGGAGCATGCAGCTGACCGGCCTCGACCAATTGTGGATCGCAGATATCACTTATATTCGGCTGGAGACCGAGTTCGTTTACCTGGCTGTAGTATTGGATGCCTTCTCACGCCGAGTCATCGGCTGGGCTTTGGATCGCCATCTCGAGGACGATCTGACGATCGCGGCTCTCGAAATGGCTCTCCGACGCCGAACACCCTCTGCCGGACTGATGCATCATTCGGACCGGGACGTTTCAATACGCCTCGCACGACAACACAAATTTACTCAAAGAGAACGGCGTGCAGATCAGCATGAGCCGCAGCAGAAATCCTTACGACAACGCCACCTGCGAATCATTTATGAAGACTCTGAAATACGAAGAGGTCTACCGCCAGCAATACCGCGATCTGACCGAGGCTCGATCCTTGATCGACCGCTTCATCGAGAAAATCTACAATGGCAAGCGCCTTCACTCGGCCCTGGGCTATCGCCCGTCGATCGAGTTCGAACGTTCCTTTTTGCTTGCTCCTTCTCAACAGCAGGTGGCCATATGAAAAATGAGGGCGCCCTCGAAATGCGTTTTCTAAGGCATGGCGGAATCTATCGCTCCGATGTGTCATTCCTGCTGGTAAACCCGGGGCGGGTACCGCCTCCCGTTGGTCGGCCCCGTAGCCAGGTTATAGAACGTGACGGGAGGTGCACGCCCTGCCCATCGTCCGCGACGAGTTCCGACCGGCTATTCCTCGATCGGGATGCTCGCCAGCATTGCCCGTCTCCGCTTCACCGGCATCCTCAGCATAAAACCATTGCCGGATCGAACGGAACAATTTATCATCGAACGGTAACACTCTCTTAACTGTTTGTCTCACGCCAGGGGACAACCCCACCGTTCATCTTCGGTGATGTGCCTGTGCATCAGGCCAAAACCTTCGGCGAACCCCCAAAACAGTTCAGCGGCGAAGAGAATAAAATAAACGACTGTGAGGTCACACAAGTACGCCAGCAATCTTTGGAATAACCCGGCATACTCGCGGCGATTCTCGGACCACTCGACATGGCTAACGGGTAGCCCACCTTCGGAACTTGCCGTCTCCTGCACATGGTCTGCCTGAACCTCTATCGGTGTTTGATCCTCCAACTCTTCCGATAAATCATTCATAGTGGGCTTTGGGTTTTCTGAGCACACTTCTGTCTTGCCGGGTTCAGGGTTTTGCGCTGCAATGGACTGAACTTCTTCGCCGCAGTTCCGGCAGAACGTGGCGTGCCTTAAATTGCTCGCTCCACAGCCAATGCAAAACATCAATCTGCCGTTGGACCTGCGGTTGCATTCATCCCGAGCTTCAGACCACGAGGCTTCCGGGTCGCGAACAGCCGACCTGCCACCAATTCCAAAGGCAACCGCAGATCCCACCAGCAAAACTCCGAATGCCGTTTTCAGCCCGGCATCAAAGAGGAGGCAGCAACCCGCAATCATGAATGTGGTAATTAGAGCTACCTTGAATTTTCTCGTTCTTAACATGCAGTAACGGCTTGGCGCGAACGACCGAAGTCGCCACCATCCTTTCGTTCTTATCGACAGGAATGTGAGTTCTTTCAGTTCTTCCTCGAATAATCTTCATCCAGGCCTTCGGAAGCGGGTTAAGGTGCATGTCCCGCATGGATTTCCGAGCCGCTTTACCTGAGAGGGCGCTCTTGCCCTCTCAGGAGAGCTCATGACACAAGAACAAAAGCTGATCTTTGATGCACTTGACGAACTTGATGGAGAACCACTCGAAGGTTCAGGATTCGAAACAGAAGCCTTCGAACCGACTTCGATGACGCTGAGGCCGATGCCGCCGAGCGGAGGAGCTAACCGCCATGCCAGAGGAGAACGGCTCCACTCCGAAGCGCGACTTCCGTCAGGAGGTCACAGACAACATCATCCGCATGCTTGAGCAAGGCACTGCGCCATGGCAGAAGCTGTGGGAAGCGGGCAAGCTCGAAATGCCGAACAACCCCAATACGGACAAACCGTACAGAGGCGGCAACGCGATCCACCTCATGTCCGTCCCGGCAATAAGGGGCTACGAAGGCCCGCGCTGGTTGACGTATAAGCAGGCGGCAGAGCAAGGCTGGCAGGTACGGAAGGGCGAAAAAGGAACACAAATCGAATATTGGGAATTTCCGGATTCGGCGAAGTTTCCGAAGACTCGCACTGGCAGCGCTGGCGGGAATTCCGAAGAGAACGGTAAGGCCGATGACGAGCGCCGGATCATTCACCGCGTTTACACCGTCTTCAATGCCCAGCAGATCGAAGGAGTCCCGCCCCATGAAACGAAGCAGCGCCCTGAGTTCAACGTAGTCGAGGCAGGAGAAAACATCCTTCGCAACTCCGGCGCGACGATCAAGCATGATCAAAACGACCGCGCCTTTTACAGCCGCCGTACAGATAGCATTCATCTTCCGCCGCAGACGGCGTTCAAAACCGCAGGTGACTATTACGGAACCGCGCTGCACGAACTGTCGCACTGGACCGGACATCCGTCCCGGCTGAACCGACCCACGCTAAACGAGAGCTACCGGTTTGGAGACAGTAACTACGCACAGGAAGAACTTCGCGCTGAAGTCGCCAGCGTCTTCCTTGCCGCCGAGCGAGGCATCCCCCACGATCCTGAGCAACACGCCGCATACGTGGGCTCATGGATCAACGCACTTCGCAATGACAAGGAACGAAATCTTCCGGGCCGCCAAAGACGCAAACCGCGCAGCCGACTTTCTGCTCGCGTTGGAGTTGGAGAAAGGGATTGCCGAGGAGCAACTCGCGACCGAACCGCCCGAGACGACCACCGCAGCCCGGCAAAATGCCTTGTCCGCTTTTGAGCGCGAGACCGAGGACCTTCAACGCGCTGAAGCCGCCGTCAAAGACAGCGCGATCGACACGGTAACCGAAGAAGCGTCCCAACCGGCGAACCCGCCGCGTTTCAAATCGGGCGACAAGATCGTCGCGTTTGAGCCATACCATTACGGAGGCAAACCGAAGAAAGAACCCGAGACGCTTGGCATCGTCCAGTCCATCTACGCAGACGGCCAGTATGTCTCATGCATGCGCCTCGATGGCAAGGGAAGCTTGCGAGAGAACGGCAACAAAACCACTGATGACCGCGGGCTTCAATTGGCGAATTCCGCCGACCTGAAGCAGTTTGGAAAACAGTTCGCCGAACTGGAAAGCAAGTTCCGCGAGACGAGCCGCCACACAGCCCAGTACGAACCCCAAACCGGAACTGTCAACGTTCACGACAAGCACTCAGTGACGGATCACCGGAGCTCGGTTGACGTCTCCGCCGCAAAATCGGGTCACCCCGGCAAGCAAGTCCAAAGTCTCCGGAACTTGTTTTCAGAGGCTCAAATGATCAGCAAGCAATCAATGGGTGACGCCGCGAAAACCTTCGTCGCCCAGACGGACAGCGGCATTTACCAAGGCGAAATTATCGGCCAGACCGACCTTCACGTCGTTCAACGCCTGAACGGCGAGTCAGCCGTGGCGCACATGAAACACATGCTCTCTCGAATTCCCCAACCGGGAGAGAACGTGCTCGTCAAGTATTCGAAAGACGGAGCGCACGTTAAGGAGATGCAGGCCAGGTCTCGTTCAAAGGAGTTGGCCCGATGATCTCGCGAACTTCTCTTTACCGCACACCGCCCGATCCCGGCTACATCGGCGGTTAAAACTGGACGGCGATGCTAACCGGCTTCGCCGTCCTCTTCGCATCCAACATAGCCGCCACACAGTACGCTGCCTACCGCTTCGGCTATCAACGCGCACTGGGGAATCCGCTGTATCGCATCGCTCACATCGCCATCTATCAGCCGTTTGCCTGGGCCATGTGGGTCCTGCGATACACGGGCTCCGAAAACATCCGAATCCGAGGACCGGTTCAGATTGCCGAACTGATCGTTATGGCTGGATGCGGGCTCGCTATTGGGATGTTCTACCTGCTCGATCTCCGGCGCACGAAGGCGTTGTCCAAAAATGCCGAAGATCTGCAAGGCTCCGCTCGCTGGGCCACCGCAGAGGACGTGAAGGCAACTGGACTGCTCGATTCGAGGCAAGGAGCTTACGTCGGCGGCTGGCTCGATCCGGGCACAAGTCATCTCCACTATCTGCGTCACAACGGCCCCGAGCACATCCTCGCGTTTGCACCGACCCGTTCCGGCAAAGGCGTCGGCCTCGTTATCCCGACTCTGCTCGCCTGGTCGGAATCCGCCGTCGTCTACGACATCAAAGGCGAGAATTGGGCCAAAACCGCCGGATTCCGCCGTAAGCAAGGTCACCTCTGCTTCAAGTTCTCGCCGGTTGAGATGGGAGCATCTTCTCGCTTCAACCCGCTTGCCGAGATTCGTTTGTTCACCCCACGCGATGTATCCGACGCGCAGAACGTGGCCGACATGATCGTTCGCACCGGTGAAGATAGCCCGCAAGAACGGTACTGGCAGGATGCCGCCGCATCTATCGCGACCGGCATGATTCTTCACGTCTGCTACGCCGCCGCTGCTGAGAAACGTGCGGCGTCACTCGCGGATCTCGCGCGAGTCTTTACCAAGCCCGGCATGAGCTTTCGCGACACGCTTAAGGGTCTCGAAAGCTATATGCATGATCCCGGCCACATGCACAATTGTCAAACGCCAGACGGAGAGCGAACCGCCACGCACCCTGTCGTACGAGAAAAAGTGCAGGAAATGCTCGACAAAGAAAATAAGGACTTTTCGGGTGTCCTCAGTACGGCAAAGACTGCCTTAACGCTCTATAGCGACCCTTTGGTTGCAAGGAACACCGCCGCCAGCGATTTCAGCATCAACGACCTCGTGAACGCCGACAAACCGGTTTCTCTGTACTTGGTTGTGCCGCCGTCGGACAAGATTCGTTTGCGTCCCCTGATCCGGTTGATTTTCACCATGATCGTCCACCGGCTCACAGAGAAGATGGACTTCCAAGGTTGGGCGCAGAAGAAGACTCGGTACCGGCTGCTGTTCTTGATAGACGAGTTTCCATCACTCAAACGTATGGAACTGTTTGCGGACGCGCTCAGCTACATGGCCGGGTATGGTCTCAAAGCTTATCTGATCACGCAAGATATCCGGCAGATTCTGGACCAGTACGGGATGAACGAAAGCATCGTTTTAAACTGTCACGTTCGCGCCGCATATGCGCCGAACCAACTCGAAACCGCCGAAGTGCTCTCAAAAATGACTGGTACCAAGACAATTCAAAAGGCCTCGTTCAACTTCTCCGGCTCTCGGCTCTCGCCGATCATGAATCACATTAACGCCAGCGTCGACCACGTTGAGCCTCCTCTGCTGACGCCCGATGAGATTTTACGCCTGACACCTGCCCGCAAACAGGGCAACGGAGATGCCGAGCAAATCCTAGCGCCGGGCCAGATGCTGATTTTCGTATCTGGCCACTACCCAATACTAGGCACGCAGATGCTGTACTTCGCCGATCCAGAACTTAAGAACGAGGATATTCCGCCGCCAGCCGACTTCATAGCAGTTGAGAACGGCACGGTGGTCCCGCAACGCGAAGAGCGCCGCACATTGAACGTAATCAGCAGCCCAGAAGCGCTCGACGCGCTGCCACCCACTCAGGGCCGCATGAGTGCGATCGCACAGGCGTTCCTCGAAGAGTTAACTCGCGGCAAATAGGAGCACGACATGCAACGAAACCGAATCGAACTGGCAGGCTATTTATCCGCAAAGCCGGAGGTCCGGTACTTGCCATCCGGAACACCGGTCGCCAATGCACGTTTAGGGCAGACGTACGAGTACACGCAAAATAACGACCCGGTGAAACACACCAACTGGTTCAGTCTCGCTTTCTATGGCGATCTCGCCGGCATGGCTCAATCGTATGAGAAGGGCGACAACCTCGATGTGGTTGGCACGCTCCAGCAGCGCACGTTTACGCCGAAGGACGGCTCGCAACGAACTGTGTACGAAGTCGTCGTTCAGCATGCGCACGTGATCGCGAAGAACCGTCGCGTTACCGCCGAAGAAGAAGCTGATTCGCAAGAGAACACGCAAGAGAACACGCAAGAGAACACGCAAGAGAAGGAGGAAGTGGATGCTTGGGCGGTTTTGTAGGAGACTCCGGCGATTCCGAACAGGAGAAAGTGCGTGCTTGCACTCGGCTCTGTGGTTCTTCCGGCGGTAATCATCCTCGCGGCTGGGGCGGCTGGTGTGCGTCTGAATTTGACCAACTCGGTCCCCATCGGGCTCTGTCTCATCAGCGATGATTCAAAGGCCCGTTTGGTTGAGTTCTGTCCGCCAGAGCCATTCGGAACACTTTCGCGCGAGCGGGGCTATCGTGAGCGCTCGCGCTTCGGCTGTCCAGACGGAGCCAAACCGCTTCTTAAACCCGTCGCCGCGGAACCCGGAGACGTTGTCAACGTTTCTGATGGCGGCATTGCCGTGAACGGCGAACTAGTCCCACACACGGCTGCACTGCACAGCGATTCGGCGGGCCGCCCCATTCAGGCATGGCCGGTTGGCGCGTATCCTGTTCGCGGCGGCAGCCTCTGGGTGGCGTCGTCATTCAACACGCACAGTTTCGACAGCCGCTACTTCGGCCCAATTCAACAGACCGCGATTTTGCACCACCTTCGACCGTTGTGCGTATCGCAATAGATCGTAGGTCCGTTTCAGGGGCTCTACTCGCAGCCGCAATCGGCTTAGCCATAAGCTTCTGGCCGGTGATGTTTATCGCGAGCATCGCTGTACCGGCATGGGCACTCCGGCAACGAAAACGGGCGCAGGCAGCTGCCGTTGCATTCGCATACTACGCCGGGGCGATCTACCTTGTGATTCCCGGAGTGAAAACGTTCTTCGGAGCGGGAGCCGGGTTGTTCGACGGCATCGCCCTTTGGCTCATGGGTGAGGCGCTCCTCTGCGTACCCTACGCGCTGATGTGGAGTGCGAGCCGCCGGGCTTTACCGCTCCGATCCGTCGCCGCTGTCCTCATGAGCGTACCTCCGCCACTCGGGATTACCGGGGTTGCATCACCGCTGACAGCCGCCGGACTGCTTTTTCCCGGAACGGGTTGGCTCGGTTTGGCCGCGACTTTGGTGTCGATTGCCGCCCTCTGCGTCCGTCCAGCCCTCGCTGGATTATCAATTGCGGTCATTGCGTTCTCGTGCAATCTCGTATACTCCGGCGATCCGAAGCCGCCTTCCGGTTGGCAGGCCGTCAGCACGCATTTCGGAGGGCTGGGTCTGAACAGCGTTTCCGCCGAAGATGAGTTCCAAGCGGCCGAGTTTATTCAGCAGGCAGCATTGCGCTCGAAGGCGCGGGTGATCGTGTTCCCCGAAACGGCCGTCCCTCGCTGGACGGAAGCAACGGACCTATTTTGGCAGCCAACCCTGGACGCAATCGCGGCGAGCGGGAAAACGATTTTGGTCGGAACGACTTTCGATATCCCCGGCAAGTCCGGATACAAAAATGGAATCGTCGTCCGAGGTGCTCAGAACGGGACCTTTCTGCAGCACATCCCCGTGCCGCTCGGAATGTGGAATCCTGTCCATCGTTCGAGTGTGCCGCTGCGTATGCTCGGCCCGTCAGTCCTGACCATCGGTAAAAATCGCGCGGCCATCGTGATCTGCTACGAGCAATTCCTCACATGGCCGCTGCTCAAAGCGTTTCTGCACGAGCCTGACGTTTTGGTAGGCGTCGCAAACGACTACTGGGCACGCGACACTCGGATTCCCACCCTGCAATCTCAGATCCTGAAGGTTTGGGCAAAGCTCTTCCGCTCATCCAAGATCAGCGCGACCAACGATTAGAACGCCGCGCTCGTTTTCCGCGCCATGCGCGGGCGGCTAAAACCAGCTTTTCCACAGAATCCACACTTCGGGCGCGACTACTACCGGTATATATATTCAGGTAATTACAGGTATATAAGGAAGACGCCCGCAGTGTCCCGCATAACCGCCCGCAAGGTCCCGTGAAATGGCCGCAAAAAGCGCCCCTAGAAACCCGTGGATTATTCTGACCGCGGAATAACGAACAGCTTGCCGGATTTCCAATGCTCTTTGTGGAAGCCTTGCATTTCTGAACCTTCACAGGTCTCCTGGGCTACGCCTTTGAGCGCCCCTAGAATGCCGGCCGATCTTGTTTTGCCTTGCTCGGCTCGTCAGTCACGGAAAGAGGTTCATCGTGGTGACGACATGTGACCATACCTGAGACTGGTGCAGAGTACGGTATTATTAGCAATGTGATGGAGAGAGCGCGTAAGATCACCGTTGAAATACCGCCTGAACTGCTCGATAAGGCGCAACGGGCAAGCGGCACGGGTATTACCCAGACAGTTCGTACGGGTTTACAACTCGTCGCCGCCTCGCAGACGTATGCAAAGCTGCGAGGATTTCGCGGCAAGGTTCGCTTCACTCGTACGTCGGCCGACCTTAAAGTCGATCGATGATTGCAGCCGACACGAGTACCTGGATTGCGTTTTTTCATGGTGAGCGGGGTGAAGACGTCGAGCTACTTGACCGGGCGCTTAAAGACCGGCAGGTTCTCATGGCTCCTCCCGTTCTTACGGAGTTGCTGAGCGATCCAGGAATCTCCTCTGAGGTTTCGAAAACTCTCTCCGATTTGCCACTTGTTGAGGTCCAGCCTGGGTTCTGGGAACGTGCCGGCGCACTTCGCGGCAAGGTCCTGGCAAAGCAGCGCAAAGCACGCTTAGGCGATGCACTCATTGCTCAAAGCTGCCTCGATGCCGGCATACCGCTATTGACGCGAGATCGCGATTTCCGCGCATTCGCAGAGGCGGCGGCCCTGACGTTACTGGTTGACCCTTCCAGGTGAAAACTTAATCGCATTCGCTACCACCGCGTTTTTTGGTGCCGACGGTTTTTCTGAAACTCATTCAGCCTACCTGTCACGAACACCGCTTGTTAGCACTTGCGGAATGAGAGGAGAACATGGAAGATTCCAAAGACATCCTGACCATCAAAGAAATGGCACGCTTGTTGCGCTGCTCGAAGGCACATGTTGCAAACGTGATGCAGGGCAAGGTTCGGGGACTTACCCGCTTGATGCACTTGCCGCTTGGCCGTCGCAAAGTCGCCCGTCGCGCATGGGTCGACGAGTGGATGGAAGCAAACAAGGCCCGGTAAGATGAGCATGTCAGAAAGCATCGCCTTGGACGCAAGAAAGGTATTTCTAATGCGTCGAAAGCGTTTTCAGAAAGGAAGCGTCCGTTCCCGAAAGCACGGGCGAAACAAGGTATGGGTAGCGCAATGGTGGCAGGATGGGGCCAAGCGCTCAAAGGTGATCGGTCGATGCGCCGACATGCTGAAGAGCGAAGCAGAAGCGCGGCTTGCGGTCATCCTGAAACCGTTCAATGTAGATTCGGGTTTTCCCGAAAAGCCAGTCTACACATTCAAAGTCTACGTGGAGGAAGTTTTCCTCTTGGTTATGCGCCGGAAATGGAAGGAGTCCACGCGCATGACTACTGAACCGAGGATCACGGCTCACCTGGTACCCGCCTTCGGCACTCGGCAGCTGAAACAAATCACTCGGGAACAAATGCAAGAGGTCATTGACCGAATTGGCCTCGACAAATCCCGTTCTATTGTGGATCACTTGCGTTGGGATCTCAATTCGATCTTCAAGATGGCTGTGAGCGACGGTCTGGTTGACTTCAATCCCGCCGCGGCACTGTTCACGGGAACCTGTAGACCACAAGCGCAAAAGCTGGTGTTAACGCCAGAACAAATCCGTGCCGCCCTGAAAGTGCTGGAGCTTCGGGAGCGGCTGATCTTCCGGCTTGCGGTGTTTGAAGGCATGCGGCCGGGGGAAATTCTTGCTCTTCAGCTCCGCCACTTCCATGAGACCTCGATCTCAATTGAACAGCGGGTTTATAAGGGCAAACTCGACACTCCGAAAGGAAGAAAGGGGAAGAACACTGCCAGGAAGATCGGTCTGTCACCGGGTACAGCGAGGGAACTGGCGCTATGGAAGACGATGATTCTTGACAGGACGCCGAACGGTTACCTGTTCGCTTCGGAACGAAATACGCCGCTGGATCGCGCAAACGTATGGTTGCGTTCTCTCGAACCGAAGCTGGCGACCATCGGTTTGGAATGGGCGACATTCCAGGTGCTTCGGCGCACAAACGCCAGCATGTCACGCAAATTCAAAATTGACGACAAGGTCTCCGCCGATCAGCGCGGGCACGGTCTTGGCGCCAGTATGGAAATGTATTCTCGAAGCGACCTGGAGCAGATGTGCGAAGCGGTCGCGAAGCTGGAGTCCGAGGTGATCCAGTAGTGAAAACCGCGGTTCAGGTGATGTCTCGAAAGAAAACGGAGTAACGCTTGTTTTCCGATTCTTCCCAAGTTATTGAAAACATGGAGCGGGAGACGGGGATCGAACCCGCGACGTCCAGCTTGGGAATACGATCGTCGATTGTAAATAAAGGACAACGGCGTTCATGGCGGTTAACCCAGTGCATAGAGATCCATGGAGTTTCCTCAGTTTGCTGCGAAGCCCGGCTTAACGCATTAATCGCATTCCTGAAGCCGGGGATGCTTTAGCTCTCGAAAACCACCAAGGAATCGTTTCGAAATCACTTGCCCAACGCGCGCCGAACTTGGGTTCAGCGCTCACGCGAGGTGAAGGTTGCAGAACGCAAGCGCCCGAGCTGTGTTCGGGCTTGGCAAAAGCGAAAGCGGCGGCATGGAGTCCGCCGGTTCGGCTCTGAAGCGAATGGCGCCGCAGCTGGTGGTTCGAAACAGAAACTGCGGCAAGCCGAAGGTAGTTGTATCGTACGGCTCAAGCGCCAGGAAGGAAAACAGAACGTGGGATTCAGTTCGAGGCCATTCGTCCTTTGTGGTCTACCGGTGCGGAAGCCGCCGAAAGGCGAAATGCTCTACGAGCGCCGCAATGGCAATTCGTTCTGCAGATCACGGGGCATCCGAACTATGGCTTACCTTTCGGACAGGATCGTGTCGTTCCCATCTATTTGGCGACATTGGCTGTCCGGCAGCAAAGCCAAACAATCAGGTTCCGCACGGCTGCCGAGATGCTGGAAACGTTCGGCATGCACAAAGGCGGGAAGGAGTATCGTCGGTTCGTCGCGGCTTTCGAGCGCATCTTCGGAGCGACGATTTTCTTTGGAACGGACACGCTTGGCGGGACAGCAAGGGTCGTCCAACGCTCGCGGTTCAGCTTCTTCAATGAGGCCCAGATCTGGTACAGCCGCGATCCCGAGCAATATCCAGTCTCCGATCAGTTCGAGAACGTGATTGTGCTAAGCGACGAATTCTATCGAGAGATAACGGCGCACCCGATCCCGGCGGATCTGGAAGCGATCAAAGTACTGGCGGGAACACCTGCTGTGTTGGACTTGTTCATGTGGCTTTCGTATCGCTGCTTTATGGCAAAGGGGAAAGAGAACGTTCCTCTGTTTGGGCCGCATGGTCTAGCGGCAATACTGTTCACTTAAAGAACATTTCTGCGGTATTCTGTTTTTAAGACAGGAGACTGCGGAATGGCCCGAACAATCGCCACGTTGCCGGCTGGGAGTCGTATCACCGACTACATCAGCCTGGGAGTGATCGCTAAGTTTTTCCCATTGGAGAGGGTGCGCGGCGTGTTGGAGAAGACTGGGCGCGCAAGCGTACGAGAACGCGATTTACCGGCGCACGTGGTGGTGTACTACGTGATCGCTTTGGCCTTGTACATGCGGTCCTCGTATCGCGAGGTGCTGCGCTGTTTGTTAGAAGGAGTGCAGTGGCTGCTGGACCCGTCGGCGGGGCTGAGGGTGGCGGGCAAGTCGGGCATCTCGCAAGCGCGCAGTCGTTTGGGCGTGGAGCCGGTGAAGCAGTTGTATGAAGCGGTGGTTGTTCCGATTGCCGAGCGCCGGACGAAGGGTGCTTGGTATCGCGACTGGCGGCTGGTCAGCCTAGACGGCAGCACGCTGGATGTGGCCGATACCGCGGAGAACGAAGCGGCTTTTGGCAGGCCTGGCGCGAGTCGCGGAGCGAGTGCCTTTCCCAAACTCCGCTTTGTCGGGCTATTAGAGAACGGAACACACGTGCTGTGGGCCGCGCGGATGGCGCCGTATGCCACCGATGAGATCACGCTGGCTCGGCAGGTAATACCGGCTTTGCAAAAGGGCATGCTGTGTCTGGCCGACCGTTTCTTCCCGGGCTACCGACTGTGGCAGGCAGCGGCTCAGACCGGAGCGGATTTACTGTGGCGCGCGCGCCAGAATGCGCGACTGGAGATCGAGCGGCGCTTGCCGGATGGGTCGTATCTCAGCCGCCTTTACCTTTGTATTTCCGATCGCCGGAATCGGCGTAAGGCGATTGTCGTGCGAGTGATCGATTATTACCTGAAAGACGTACCGGATGCCGAGCTAGTGTATCGCCTGATCACCACCATTCTGGATCCTAAACAGGCTCCCGCCCAAGAACTGGCGGCACTGTACCACGAGCGCTGGGAAATAGAAACTGCGCTGGATGAGTTGAAAACCCATTTGCGGGGCGCCCAGATTGTGTTACGCAGCAAAACGCCCGAACTCGTCAAACAAGGGTTCTACGGCTTGCTGATGGCGCACTTTGCCATTCGAGGATTGATGCATGAAGCTGCGCTCGAAGCCGATGAGGACCCGGACCGGCTCTCCTTCGTTCATTCCGTGCGCGTCGTCCAACGGCGCATGCCTCGCTTCGTCGCTATTCCCCCCTCGGCTGAAAAAAGCCTTTCATGAAGCCGTGCTCCAGGAGATCCTGCAAGAGCGGGTTAGCTCCAGTCGCAATCGCCTCAACCCTCGCGGGGTAAAGCGAAAAATGAGCAACTACCCACTGCGGCCACGCCAGTCGCTGCGCACCCTCAGAATCGACTGCTCCAAGCGAATCAGGATCTTTAAGTGAACAGTATTGGGGCTAAGCGACGAATTCTATCGAGAGATAACGGCGCACCCGATCCCGGCGGATCTGGAAACGATCAAAGTACTGGCGGGAACACCTGCTGTGTTGGACTTGTTCATGTGGCTTTCGTACCGCTGCTTTATGGCAAAGGGGAAAGAGAACGTTCCTCTGTTTGGGCCGCATGGTCTAGCGAGCCAGATTGGATCAATCGAATATGCGCGCTCCCGCCGCTGTCGGGAGAAGCTCGACGGCTGGCTGGACTCCATCCGCGTGCTCTGGCCGGAGTGCCCGGCCCAAATCAGCGGCGATCGGATGAGCTTGGTCGTGGATCATGCCTACGCGGTGATCGGCGAGCAGAGGCCTCGATGATTCCGCCCAGCGGCGAAATCGTGCGGGGATCGTTTCCAGGAGAGCGAACTAGGAAAAAGGAGAAAGATAAGGATGACGCGAGGCGGCCTGTTTGGCTCGATGCAACCGACTCGTTTTACAAGAAGCTGAACCGGATTGCAAAGGAATGCGAACTATCGCGCTACGAAGCGCTCAGCAAGGGCCTCGATGCCTTGCTCCGGGAAATACAGATACGAACTTCCACCTTGAACAGAAATATTAAAAGCCCCGGCCAGTCAGAAGTGTTCCGTAGGACCATGGGGCAAGTCTCGCGGAATTATTGGGCGACTGTCAGCCCGGAAGAAAAGCGCGAGCGGGCCAGGGGAGTGCGCAAGCGCGATGGAGCCGGCATTCTTAGAGCGGGGGTATAGACGTCATCGGCGGGGGCACGGCTTGTCGCGAACAATACGGTGCGTGACAAACCGAAATGTAAAACTCAGCTGAAGGCGTACTGCGCCGCTGGTGCCTTGTCAATATAGTTCCATTATGGAATGATATTGACATGGCCCGGTCGCGCTTCGATGAACTGATGACCATCGCAGAAGAGCATGACGGGCTGGTGACGGCGGAGCAGGCGCGAGAGTCCGGCTTCACCGACTCAGTCTTAGCACGACTCGCGCAACGCGGGCGCCTCGAACGGACCTCCCGCGGCGTGTATCGCATCCCGCATTTTCCGCCCGGCCGGTTTTCTCAGTACCTTGAGGCAGTGCTTTGGGCAAGAGCTAACCGGGGACCCGAAGCAGTTGCCATATCGCACCTGACAGCGCTCAACGTGTATGGGATCTCGGACGCTAACCCCGACCTTATTCATCTGACTGTGCCCAACTCTGCCCGGCTTCGGCGGCAACAGCCAAAGGGAGTCGTTGTGCACAGGAATTCACTCATAGACGGCGACATCCGCATACACGAAGGTATACCGGTAACAAGCATAAGCACGACCGTCCACGATCTACTCAGCTCAGGTGTCAGGATTGACTTGATTCGTCAAGCGATTTTGGAGGCGCGCCGTGAAGGATTCATCGAAGAGTCCGAAGCAAGGCGACTCCGCCGCAAGGTCGATTCGCACTTTCGAGATTTGCGCGACCACGACGGGGCCAATGACGCATGACTTCCAGACCTGGGCCACCGGAGCGCCTCGAAAAGACCCTGGCACGTGTTGCAAGAGAGCAGGGGATCGATCAAGAGCGATTGCGGCGTTGGGTGTCTTTTCTCGCGCTCTGTGGCCTTCTGGAGAGAGCCCTTGCTGAAGGTATTCTGGGCGCCTATCACTTAAAAGGGGGCGTCTCTATGGAGCTGCGTTTTGCACAAAGGGCCCGAGCTACAAAGGACCTCGACCTCGGCATCGATGCCACGCGGGCCAACCGGCTTCAAACGCTGTCCGCAGCTCTGAACCTCGGCTTCGATCAGTTCACGTTTCGCGTCAAAGCTCCAACCCGTAACATCGACCAGGCTGATACGATCCGGGTTCAAGTGGCGCTTCAGTACAAGACGCGCTCGTGGCAGACTATCGACGTCGACCTCGGGCCAGCCAAGCTCGAAAATATCGATCTGATCGCACCGCGAGTTCATGGTCTTGCAGAATTGGGGATTCCCCTTGTCTCGCCAGTTCGATGCTTGAAACTGGCCGACCAAGTCGCACAAAAGCTGCACGCTTGCACCGGGCCTTTTTCTGCCGCGCGAGCACGCGACATTCTGGACATTCTGCTGATCGAGATGCTCGGTGAGCTAAACTACTCGGAAACGGGAACCACAGTCCGCCGCGTCTTCGAAGAACGAGCCACTCACGACTTTCCGCCAAACACGACAATTCGGCCTGAGCGGGGTCCGGAATTGGCAGCCTTGGCGCGAGACCTTGACTTCCAGATTAGAACAGTATCCGACATACAACAGCGCTTCAGTGAATTTGTAGAAACGTTGGTCCGCGCGAGCGAGCAACATGCATGACGAACTCGGTCGGGTGAAGGAGGAAAACCGACGGCTTCGCGATTCCGGTCGGTCCCTGCATAAGGTCTCCTGGCTCGACCCTGACAATCGCCGAGAAACTGCCTCTTCTTCGTGACCTGTTTCATGGCAGAGAAAACGTGTACGCCGTGCGCTGGGAGAGTCCAGATGGGCGCAGAGGGCACGCTCCCAAAATCAGAGCGAGACTGGAAAGCATGCGAGCATCACAGAACTATCGGGCAACGGTCAGCGACGCGGAGCAAACGCGAGCGCGCCAGGATACCCGCGCACGCGCTGAATGGTGTGACGCACCAACCGAAAGTGTTCGGAATGATTGGTAAGTAGCTGCTAAGTCTTACTCGGGAACCTTGGCTGCGAGACCGATGTGCGAACGGGACACAACATAGTCGGTGTCGGAAGCGAGTTTTTGGTGACAGAATTCGCAGCGGTTCATTGAAAGAAGGTGAGCAGCGCTGTCATAAGGCGGCGACTTATGACCAAAAGTGAAGTAACCCCAGTGACCGGGTGCATCAGGAAAACGCTTCGAATCTTTGACCATCAGAGCGAGGCCGTCATACTGCGCCTCATAAATGCCTTTGCCGAATGAGGTCTCGCAAAGGTGCGTTTGAGGATCGCAGCCTTCACCCGTGCGGATGGTGCTGTATTCCTTGACAATTTGGGCGCCATCTGGCCATTTAGCAATGGTCTCGAAGATAGCCAGAGCAGATGGCTCGATGTAGGCGTGCAGCAGTTCCGGGGTCTTGATGGGCGACAGATCCAGAACATTGATTCCGCTCGTCTTCAAACTGGTTCCGACGTGCGACCAGTGGCGATATCCGACTGGCAGACTGACGCTTCCGTCCTGGTTAAAGTGCGCGCGAGCAATCACCGGCCCAGGTGGCGAAACAGCCCAGGAGGCGAGGGCCAGCGCGCCGGCTAAGAGGGTATAGATCCGTTTCATGGCAACTTCACTGTTACTTCTTGGGAAGCCTTGGGTCCGGGGGCACGCCGACCTGCTCGGCTTTCGAATAGGGTTCGCCAAAGTAAGGAAACTCGCTGCGGGTGCGGTGCTTGTCCGGCGCTACGCCGTCGCCGAGAGCGGTATTGGTGGCGAGTGACAACATCACGTCCATGACGTCGTCGGTGAGTCTCCGTCCGTTGAAACCTGCGAAATCGAAGGCGGCTGGTGAATCCAGCTCATAGGGCAGATTCGTTGGGCAAAGCCTCGCGGTCAGCTGCTTTCCGTAATCGGCAGGACTGGCGGCAGAGCCGGCGAGTGCCGTCATTTTCTCGGCGAACTTGCCGATGTGCGGAGCAAAACGCTCGGCGTCCTCCGACGGCACGGCCCGGTTGTAATCCTCTCTCAGGTTCTTATTGGACGGATCCGACAGGAACATGTGCGTGATGAGCGGGAGACCCCATCGCGAAACTTGCACTTCCGGCGCATGTCCACAAAGTGAAGCGGTGGCCCAGCTGTGCACTAAACCATGACCGATCGATGCCGTGGGAACCTCAAGAACGATCGCCGTAACATTCTGGTTGGCGAAGATGTTCTTGCGACCACCGAAGGCGGCTGGATCGAACCGGTTCTCCGCCCACAGAGTTTTTATGAAGCGAATAATCGCTACACCGTCGCCCGCAAACAGGTCGGGCGCCAAACCGGCATAAACCCTAACATCTTTTTCGTTTTTTGCGATCTGACCGGTTTGACCTTCGACAATCATCTCGCCTTCGTCGCCGCGCAGAGCCGCCTTTCCTGCCGCCCGCTTCACTTTAAAGCTCTGTACGTGTTTGTGCTCATCGCCGTCGGCATGAGTCACGTCACCGAACTGAACTTTGAATGTTACTTCCTCCCGGGCATCTCCATTGAGATCGAAACGGAAAGCATAAAGCCCCTCCTCGCGGAAGGTATCCGGGGCGGAAATGCCGGCGTTTGGATTCACGGTCAGGGCCATTACGGTCTTGCCGGGACGGCCGCAAAACAGGTAGAAGTCGCAAACGTTGATGCGTGGGTCTTCCTGGGCCGTAGGAGTGTCGAAATGGTGGGACATAAACAAAACCTCTCAAATTTGTTATGCAGTGAGCTGACTACGCCGAAATGGCTGGTGGCAAGAAATACGGAAACTCCTCGCACAGCCGGAACGGCATCGCGGCCACTGGCTGAGTAACTGCACCCTTCAGAACCGTCCTGACAATCGCGGCCGTCTCATCGACCGGATGACGCCCATTCCGGCACGCAAAAGTAAAACCGGCCGGGAGCTCCGGTCGATACGATATTACGTCCGGCAACAAGAGAGCTGCTAAGCGGCGTCCATGAGAATCTGGATCGGCGGTGCTGCCCCCAGCAGCGGCCATTGCCGCCAGGCGTTCAGCGAAGAGGTCGGCAAAAAGAACACGATCCTGTTCCGGTGAAGCGGCGTGATACATCTTTGACAAAACCGGGTCGCGAGCCAGAATCTTAGCGGTGAAGGGATGGCCGACTCTGAAACGCGATCCATCTTCACCTAAGATCTCTGCCCACACTTGCGAGGTTTCTCCTTTACACAGGACGTCGAGAGAAGCCTCAAGCACGACCGCGTTGTACTTTGCTGGGGCACATGCAGCGCGCCCTGATATCCGTCCCGCAAAGGTGCGGCCATTGAGAGATTGTGAAATCGCGCCACTCTGCGGCCGCGGTCCCGATATTGCCCAGCTCTCTCTATTCGTATGGAGGCGCACTTCAAATTCGGGGTCCCGCCGGCGCATGAGGCGACCGTTTTCCTGGATGAAGGTTACGGCGATGACCAGCTGATCCGTTTTCGGCGCCGTAAACACAAACAGCTCGAAGTCGCGTGGCGCTCGATTAGTCGCACATGAATTGCACTGTCCCGCAAGCGGAAGCATGAACCCTGCGCCAATTCCCAGGGCAGTGCGTCGCGTTACTCTATGTTGGCTTGACTTGTCGTTCACCGGGTTCACCTAAGAGTTATTCTGGCGGTGGATTCCCCTGGGTGCGCCCTCATAATTGACGGCACAGGCCCTGTCTTCTTCTGCAGGGGAAAGTCAGTGCGGCTTTCGTTTCAAAGGCGCTTTGAAAATCGTGTTTCCGGGCACAACGAGCGAAATCTCCGTGCCTTGTTGGGAACTAACAAGCGTCAATTTCCCTCCGATTCGGAGCGCTCGCTCGCGCATGCCTTGCAACCCGAAATGGCCGGCTTTGCCAAATCTTACGATCTGCTCCTCCATGCCGTGTCCGTTGTCGCGAACAAGCAAACGTAGATCTTGGTTGTACTCGAGCTCGACGCTTATTTGAGTTCCGCCCGAATGCACGCATGCATTCTGGATAGCTTCATATCCGATGCGATAGACTTCGTCCCTGGCGATGGGGTGCATGTCCTTGCTTTCGCCGCGCGAGGACAGCCAAACTTGAATTGAGTTGTTTATCCGGCAATCGTCGCCGGCGCGGCGCAACGCCTCGGCGAGATCATTGCCCTCTGTAGTCGAAGTTCTGAGAGTTGCCAGGGCGGCTCGTCCCTCCATGATTGCTCGCGCAAGCCACTCCGAGAGTAGGTCGACCGCGTTCTGTAGCCGCGCCAGATCGGAAGGTCCTTCCCGTGCTTGATCCGCGACCAGCTTGCCACCCTGAATGGTCTGAATGAGCGTGTCATGCAAGTCGCGAGCAAGGCGAGTCCGCTCTTCCAGCCGTTCGTCAAAGCGAAGTCGTAAGGAAGCGGATACTTGCTGCATTCTGAGCCGATAGAACAGATAGCACAATGCGAAAGCGACAAGAGTATAACCGGCCTTGAACCAACCAGTCTGATACCAAGCCGGCGGAATTGTAAAATCGAGCCACGCCCCTCGTTCGTTCCAGACTCCATCGTTGTTGCACGCAATAACATGGAACTTGTAGTGTGCCGGACTGAGATTCATGTAAAAGACCGAGCGACGGCCACCGGCTTCCTGCCAAGCCGGATTCTGTCCTTCGAGTTGGTAGCGGAATCGAACCTGCTGCGGCATGACAAAACTCAGCGCAGTATAGTTGATCTCGATATCGCGCGTGAGCGGTGGAAGATGGATTGTGCCGCTCGATGGATAATTCTTTCCATCCGCAGTAAGTTGCTCTACATGGACGGGCGGTGGTAGCGGATTATCTTCCAAATGGCTCGGGTCTATCATCTGCAAAACGCTGTCGTTGACGAACCACAGTCTTCCATCGGCGGACCGTGCCGCGGCCGGTTCAAATGTAGCCTGGGCCGCTTGCACCCCCTCGGACGATCCGAAAACCCGGACGCTTACTTTGATATCGGGGGCTTTCCACCACTTTTCTAGATCCACCTGCGCGACTCTGATGAGACCGCAAGGCGTATAAAGCCAAAGAGCATGCTGACCGTCTGAGACCAGTGAATAGACGCCATCGCAGGGGAGCCCGTTGCGCATCGTAAGGGTCTGCAGAATTCCTTTTTTCCAGCCAACGAGCGCTTTCCTCGCTGCCCCCCAAATGAATCCGTCATAGCCGATAAGAACTTGGTCGATTACGCCAGTTTTTTCGCGTTCTATCTCCGACACAAGTTGAAGATGGCCATCGCGGAACCGAGCCAGTACTTTTCCACCAGGAGGGATTAGCCAGATACCTCCGCCTGGATCGGCCGCTATAGCGAATGATCGAGCCAATGGTGGGGTTGCGAACTCTTGAATTACTTTGCGTTGATGCAGTCGGATCAACGACTCGGGTATTGATGAACTCTTGGCCCAAATATCTCCATTTGTATCCTCGATGATTCCGGTTAAGATGCCCGTCGGTTGACCATTCGCCTTGAGAATAGCGTCAAAACGACCCTGTCGACAAACGAAAAGCCCCTTGTCCACGCCAACCCAGAGGAGGCCGGTATGATCTTCGAGCAATGACGTCACTCTTCGGCCCGGCAAGCCATTCTGTGCCCGGATGGAAGACACTTTTCCCGAGCGAATGGAATCGAGGGCGCCGGCGGTACCGATCCAGATCGTACCATCCCGGGAAGCGAGCACAGAGCTAACTTCATCAGAATATAAGCCCTCTCGTTTTGAAAAACTGGCAACCGATAGATTGCGAAAGCTGTCAATTCCTTTAGAAGTTGCGACCCATATATCCCCTTCATGATCCTGGTAAAAATCGAAAATACTGTCACTCGACAGGCCGTCTGCACTTTCAAACCGATCGATCTTGCCGCTCTGGATGCGATAGATCCCCTGGCTTTGAGTTCCAACCCAGAGTGCATTGTCGCGGTCTGAAAACAATGTTGTGACTTCAAGCGTGGTGCCGTCCAAAGCCGGTGCGATGAATGGCTTCCATACACCTTCGACCAACTGTTGCAATCCTAGCCCAAGGCCTGCTCGTTCCAGGCCGACCCAAAGAGAATTATCGGAAGCAGCTGCGATCCCTTCGATGCCAGCTAGTCCTTCGGAGCGCTGAAGGCCGTTTACATGATATGTTTCAGATGAACCCGGGCGCCAACGCACAAGCATGCTGGAGCCGGCAATCCAGAGATTTCCCGCGGGATCTTCCGCTAGTGCAACGGCATAAGGTGTAGGGATGCCGTCCGCTTTACCGTAGCATTTGAGGCGCCCGCTTGCAGCCTGACAAATGGCGCCGGACCAGTCGCGAATTCTCGAGCGAGCGATCCAGATTTGCCCTTTTCGGTCTTCGAGAATGCAATTGATGCGCGCGATTGCGGCCGGATAGTGAATAAAGTCTTGGTGAGTCCACTGAAAAAGTCCCTCTCCGGTACCGATCCATAGGCTCCCGTCCCGAGCTCCTAAAAGGGCATAGATGCTTGCAGACAACAGCTGCTGTCCATCGGGACTCCAACGACTAAACCGAACTCCATCGAAACGGAACAGGCCGTTGACGGTTCCGATCCAGAGATATCCATCCTTGGTCTGCGTGATTGCGGTTGGCGTCCCGCTAAATACTCCGTCCTGTATTCGCCACGCGCTATGCGCGTACTGCGAGATATCTCTTGAGGGGTCGAGTGCTCGCGCCCCGCCTGGAAAGAGGCAGATTAGCGCTGCAAGTAAAGAGACTGCGCGTAAAGCTTTCATAGTCTCGGAGATGGTTCAACGGACCGAGCACACCTGTGCCGCTACCCAAGTTACGTCCGGCAGGGCGTCTCGGCAACGTTAGATGCTGCAGAGATTTTCCTGCGGTTCTCTACAGGTGAAAGTTGAAAGTCTTATGGACCGGCCTTTAGGTGAAAGGCTGGATCAAAGCTCAAACAATCCTCTATTTATCGCGATTGCAACAGCGTGTGTTCTGTCATTGGCTCTCAACTTATCCATCAGATTCCTGGTATGGAAATTGACCGTGGTCTCGGCGATGGAGAGGCGATGAGCTATCTCCTTGTTGCGATGGCCGTCGCGAATGAGACATAACACATCGATTTCGCGCGGCGTGAGATCGTCTTCGGTCAGGTACTCTGCGAGCCGGCAAGCAATTTCCGAAGGAATGTGCTTTTGGCCGCTATGAACAGCGCGAATCGCCTTTAGCAGTTCATTCTTTGGGGCGCTCTTCAGAATGTAAGCCGCGGCTCCTGCGCGTAGGGCGCGCTGAATCACCAGATCTCCATCGGAGGTGGTCAGCATGATGACACGAGCGAGTGGGAACTCTCCGCGGATAGTGATCAGGGCATCTGTACCATTCGCTCCCGGGAGTCTTTGATCCATAAGCGTAATATCGGGTTTGTGCCGCCGAAATTCTGCAATTGCGTCGAAAGAGGTCGCAGCTTGCGCCACCACTGTCATGTCCGATTGAGAAGCGATGATCATGTTCAGGCCCTCGCGAAAGACGGGGTGATCTTCCACAATCAAGATTCGTATGGTACTGGGTGAAGCCATTGCGCGTTCAGTGGGAAGTCGTGTTTGCCGTACAAGCATCCGTTCCACTCGCGTGAGAGTCAGAAAATCGGAAAAGGTGACAAGACCGTGATATTAATTCAGTGCTGGCTAGGATTCAGTATGTTCAGGAGGTTATGCTTTGGACGATGAGTATGCTATTAATCTAGCCAAAACCGAATTCCGCGAGGGTTACAACGACGGCGACGTAGAACGAGTTCTTGCAGTTTTTGCCGATAGCTTCACCGATATGAGCGAGGGGCAGTCGAGCTTCTGGAACGTCGACGCTAAGAGCATGCGGCGAATGAGATTAGAGAAATTATTTTGCGAGCACGAGGTTGAACTGACCCCGGTTATCATCGACATCACCGTTTCTGGAGATATAGCAGTCGAACACGGATGGCACCACCTGAAGCGCCGGTCGAAAGCGAACGGGTCAATCGAGGTGAGGAGCACCCGGTACGTAGAAGTCTGGAAGCGTAACGCAAACCGCGTCTGGCAAATCGTCCTGTTTCTGGATAATGCCGATCAGACGCCGGAACTGATTCAGCAGATGCGGCCGGGGCCAGGCGGTCAGCACTTCGAGGAGAGCTAGGTGTTGTCTCCGCAATACTCCGAGGAAAGCCGTTGAAAGAGGCGTTCACCGAATCCAGCGGGCAGCGGATACCAGTCACCATCGGCCAATAAGCGAACGGTGTTTTTTGTGCCCTCGAGAACCGCTGTGCAATGTTTGCAGTTTTGTAGGTGGCGCTCCATCCGAGCCTTGAGTTGGGGTTCGACCTCTCCCTCAATGTAGTTCGAGATTTGCCGCCAAACCTCGAGGCAACTGATTTCGACGACTGCGGTTTCCATAGACCTACTGAGCGTGCCCGAATCACCACGGTCGAACGCTCTTATACTCCTTCGATTCGGCCGTCCATCTTCCATCGTACCCCGGTGCGAGCGCTTCGCGCATCTGTAGCCTGGCCCGCCGGAGCCGTGTCTTTACTAACTCGTCTGAAACGCCTAACGCCTCGGCGGTTTCCGCGGTGCTTAAATGTTGCAGATCGCGAAGAACCAAAACCTCTCGATAGATTGGCTGAAGAGACTGAAGCGTCCGCTCGATCGTGTCTTTCAGTTCCTTACGCGCCAGCGCTTCGCTGGGGATCTCGCGCCAATCGGCCAGATCCCTGGACACATAATCGCCAGCCTCGCTCGCGACGCCTTCGTCGGGCGTCTGGCACAGATGCGGACTCTTACGGCGCAAACGCCCGCGCGCTTCATTCAAGGTGATCTGGATCAGCCAGGTGCTGAACTTGGCCTCAGCGCGGAAGTTTGCCAAGCCCCTAAACGCTTTCAGGAACACCTCTTGCGCGATTTCTTCAGCATCCGCGGCATTGTTCAAAACGGAGTACGCGATAGAAAAAACGGTGCGCTCATAGGGCTCAATCAGCGTCTGAAATAGATCTTTCTGCCCGGCGCAGATCTGGTGGATCAGTTCCCCTTCACCGCGAGTGTTTTCAAGATCCTTTACCATGGCCGACTGTTTGCCTTTATGCATTATCCCTGTTCGAAGCGCACAAGGCCCGGCTGCGTTCCGCCATGCAGCAGAGGAACTCGCACATTCTTCGGGCGGGGCGCTTGACCCCGGGCCTGTTGTGCGCGTGTTCCTCAAGCGACAAGCGATTCGGACCGAGGCCGCACCTGAGAAAAACCCGAGCACTCAGACCGTCAGGTTTGACGTGGCAGCCGACGAAGGCGGGGGAACAGAGTAAGAGTATAAATGCAATCTTCCAACGGAAATCCATCGCAGACCCAGCCAGGGATCACCGGCTACGAACGGGAATGGAGAGATTTCCTAGAGAAAAACTGCAACCGATTGTTTCAAACCGCTCTGCTGCTCTCGGCGGACTCGCAGATAGCAGAGAAGGCACTGATTGAAAGCATCGAAAATCTCGACCTTTCCCAGCCACCTGGAAGGAATACGCGCGCCGTTTGGGAGAAAGCCGTCGTGATACGAAGCGTCGAAGAACTGCATAAGCCTTCATCGGGACCACGCGTTAGCGGTCAGGCCAAAGCGATTCGAGCCATATCAGTTCAATCCATGCTTCAGCCCGGGCTGTGGCCCGTCGTCCAGATCGAGCGATCTCCGCGCATCTGCTTTATTTTGTGCATGCTGTTGGGCTATCCGATTACTTCGTGCGCGCAAATCCTTGGCATCGAAGAGAGCCGGATACATGCGCTGCTTCAGATGGCAGCGATCCAACTTCAACAAGAACCGGCGTGGACCCAGCACACAACCTGAAGAAAAATGCGGCTCTCCTGCTGTTCGATTTAGCGGGGTGGCTGATGCGAAAGAAGAGGACTCTGGAAGCGTAAGGCGAAAAGTTCGGAGAAAAGAGGAGTTTGATGCTCGACGACAGGAACTTTGATGTGATCATCATCGGCAGCGGCGCCGGCGGCGGCACTCTGGCCTATCGCGTGGCCCCGACAGGCAAGCGCATCTTGCTGCTGGAACGCGGCGATTACGTGCCACGCGAAAAGGACAACTGGAATCCGAAGCTCGTCAATTTAGAAGGAAAATATCAAACAACGGAGCACTGGAAGGATCGCGACGGCAACGATCTTCATCCGCACACCAACTACTACGTGGGCGGGAACACAAAGTTCTACGGTGCGGCATTGTTCCGGCTTCGCAGAGAAGATTTCGGCGAAATCAAGCATTACGGCGGAATCTCCCCGGCGTGGCCGATCGCATACGACGATCTGGAGCCGTACTACACGGAAGCCGAGCGCCTGTATCATGTGCACGGCGAGCGAGGGGAGGATCCTACGGAACCTTCGGCCAGCTCGCCGTTTCCGTTTCCCGCTGTCGGCCACGAGCCACGTATCCAGGAGCTGAGTGATCATTTTGGCAATGAAGGTCTAAAGCCTTTCCACACACCGCTCGGCGTAATGCTGGATGAGAAGAACCGTCACACCAGTCCATGCATCCGTTGCAATACCTGCGACGGCTTTCCTTGCCTAATCCATGCGAAGTCGGATGCTGAAGTCTTAGCGGTAGAACCAGCTTTAAAGCACCCCAACGTCACTCTCTTGACGAACGCATTTGTTGAGCGGCTCGAAACGTCGCCTTCCGGCCGGGAAGTCTCGAAGGTGATCGTCAAGCGAAACGGAGCAATGGAAGAGTATTCGGCCGGCATCGTGGTGCTCTCGTGCGGAGCTATCAACTCTGCGGCGTTGCTGCTGCGCTCCTGGAGCGATAAACATCCTGACGGGCTGGCAAACAGCTCGGATGTTGTCGGGCGGCATTACATGGGCCACGTCAACTCAGTACAAATGGCGATTTCAAAGGCGCCGAATCCCACCATTTTCCAGAAAACACTTTCGCTGAATGATTTCTATTTCGCGACGAGCGACTGGCCCTATCCGATGGGCCATATTTCGTTCGTAGGAAAACTGGACGGAGAGACTTTAAGAGCCGGAGCTCCGCGGATTACGCCAGGGTTCACTTTGAACGAAATGGCAGCTCACTCGTTGGATTTCTGGCTGACCACCGAAGATCTACCGGACCCGGAAAACCGCGTCACAGTGAATCGCGATGGAGAAATCGTCCTTTCCTACCAGCCGAACAACGACGAAGCACATAAGCGACTGATTGCCAAGCTGCACAACATGATGGGAACGCATGCCGGTTATCATCCAGGGCTTTTCTGTCAAAACCTTTACGTCGGGCAGAGAATTCCTCTGGCCGGCGTTGCTCACCAGAACGGCACGGTGCGCTTCGGCCGCGATCCGAAGACGTCCGCACTAGACGAGAACTGCAAGGCGCACGATCTCGACAACTTGTATGTCGTGGATGCGAGTTTCTTTGTCTCTGCCGGGGCTGTGAATCCCTCTCTGACAGTAATAGCGAACGCGCTGCGAGTCGGCGATCACCTGAAGGAGCGCCTGCAGGCAAGCGTTCATGCCGCTGCGGATAACACGGCAGAAACGGTCTCGCGGGGATGACGGCCAACGCCGAAAAGAGCCGCGTCAAGGAGATGGTGGGCGGTGCGGCGGATTGGCGTCTTTGGGGGCCCTATTTGAGCGAGCGCCAGTGGGGAACGGTTCGCGAGGACTATAGCGAAAACGGAGCCGCCTGGGATTATTTCAGCCACGATCACGCAAGGAGTCGCGCCTACCGCTGGGGCGAAGACGGCATAGGGGGGATCTGCGATGAGGAGCAGCGGCTGTGCGTTGCTTTGGCGCTATGGAACGGCCGCGACCCCATCCTCAAAGAGCGTCTCTTCGGGTTAACGAATGGCGAAGGCAATCACGGTGAAGACGTTAAAGAGGTCTATTACTACCTGGACGCGACACCCACGCACTCTTATTTGAAGATGCTTTACAAATATCCGCAGCGCCCGTTTCCCTATACGTGGCTCATTGAGGAAAATCGCCGACGCGACAGAAGCCAGCCCGAATTTGAACTGATAGATACCGATGCATTCGACGAGAACCGTTACTTCGACGTATTCGTCGAGTACGCGAAAGCGACACCCGAAGACATCATGATGCGGATCACGATCTGCAACCGGGGTCCGGAGGAAGCAAAGATCGTGGCCCTGCCTCAAATCTGGTTCCGAAATAGCTGGTCTTGGGGTGGCAGCGGTGCAAAGCCCGAGCTCCGCGCAGTGGCGGACGGCTCCGTTAGCATCAGCCATGAAACGCTCGGGGAGTACGGGTTCTACGCAGGCGGCTCGCCGGAATTGTTATTCACCGAGAATGAGACCAATACCCAGCGTCTATACGGCTACATAAATGGGAGCGGCTACTACAAAGACGCATTTCATGCGGCCATTGTCCAGGGTCGCTTAGACAGAGCGAATGCCGCGAATACCGGCACAAAGGCGGCGGCCTGTTACCGGATGTCCATTCCGGCAGGCGGCGAGACCATTTTGCGAGTTTGTCTATGCCGGGCCGCTTGCAAAGACCCTCTTGCGAGCTTCGATCAGGTCGTTGCCTTGCGCCGGCGGGAAGCGGACGAGTTTTACGCAGGGATTCAAAACGGGTTGAGCGATATCGAGTGCCGCAATATTCAACGCCAGGCGCTGGCGGGGATGATTTGGAGCAAGCAGTTCTTTCACTATGACGTCCCTCGATGGCTGGAGGGCGATGCAGGCCAGCCGGCGCCTCCGGTAAACCGCCGGCACGGGAGGAATTCAGAATGGACCCACTTGAACAATATGGACGTCATCTCGATGCCGGACAAGTGGGAATACCCGTGGTATGCGGCGTGGGATCTTGCTTTTCACGCAGTGGGACTCGCCATGGTGGATCCGGATTTTGCGAAACAGCAGCTGGTATTGATCACACGTGAATGGTACATGCACGCCAACGGGCAGCTGCCCGCCTATGAATGGAATTTCGGCGATGTGAATCCGCCGGTCCACGGCTGGGCCGCCTGGCGGGTATTTCAAATAGACCGGAAACAGCGGCGCGAGCAACAGCCGGATGATCCGGGAGATTTGGCTTTCCTCGAGCGGGTGTTCCACAAACTGATGCTCAACTTCGCCTGGTGGGTAAATCGAAAAGATGCCGGCGGGCGCAACATTTTTCAAGGCGGCTTTCTGGGGCTGGATAACATCGGCGTTTTTGACCGAAGTGCTCCGCTTCCAACGGGCGGCTACATCGATCAGGCGGATGGCACGAGTTGGATGGCTATGTACAGCCTGAACTTGATGCGGATTGCGCTCGAGCTGGCCCAACACAACCCAGTGTTTGAGGATATCGCGACTACGTTTTTCGAGCACTTTCTTGGCATCGCGCAGGCGATGAACAACATGGGCGATGTGGGTATGGGGCTGTGGAATGAGGCCGACGGGTTTTTCTACGATGCTTTGAATCTGCCGGATGGGCAGACTGTACCTCTGAAGATTCGGTCGATGGTAGGACTCATTCCACTGTTTGCCGTCGAGACGCTCGATCCCGAGCTGCTCGACAACGTTCCCGATTTCAAGAAACGTCTCGATTGGCTTTTAAGAAACCGGCCGGACCTGGCGTCGCTGGTTTCCCGTTGGAATATCGCGGGATCCGGTGAGCGGAAGCTGCTATCCCTGCTGCGTGGACATCGTATGAAGCTGCTGCTTCGCAGGATGCTCGATGAATCCGAATTCCTCTCCGACTATGGTGTGCGAGCCGTTTCGCGCGCGCATCTGGCGAATCCGTACGAATGTCATTGGAATGGCCAAACCATGTCGGTGCGGTATGAGCCCGCCGAATCGAACTCGGGGCTGTTCGGAGGCAATTCGAACTGGCGCGGACCTATTTGGTTTCCGGTCAATTTCCTGATCGTGGAATCTCTCCAGAAGTTCCATCACTATTACGGCGACGATTTCAAGATCGAATGCCCAACCGGTTCGGGAAATTATAGAACGATCGACGACGTCGCCAGGGAACTGAGCCACAGGCTGATGAAACTGTTCTTGAAAAATGAAAAAGGCTTGCGCCCGGTGTTTGGCGGCGATGGAAGGCTGCGCGATCCCCACTTTGAGAACTATTTACTTTTCTATGAGTACTTCCATGGCGATACGGGCCGTGGATTGGGCGCTTCCCATCAAACCGGCTGGACGGCCCTGATTGCCAAGCTCATGCATCCGCGCGACACTGCCGGCTCTGCCGTTTCAACGTTAACAGAAGTTACAGGAGAACCTTCATGATTGATCAAACGATTCTTGATGCACCGGTACTGCCGAAGCAGGCTATTCCGAAGTTGCTGAAGGGGCAAAAAGCTCTCGTAACGGGAGCGAATTCCGGCATCGGTAAAGCCGTGGCAATCGCGCTCGGTGAAGCCGGAGCTGATGTGGCTGTGAATTACGTGCGCGGAGAGGATTCCGCGCGGGAGGTGGTGGAAACCATTTCGAGCGGCGGGAGCAATGCGATCGCCCTAGAAGCGGATGTCTCTCAGGAAGTTCAGGTTCAGGGAATGTTCAAGAGGATGTTCGGCGAGTTCGGAACGATCGACATCCTGGTGAGCAACGCGGGCCTCCAGCAGGACTCTCCCTTCGATCGGATGACCCTTCAGCAGTGGAATACCGTGATTGGAATCAACCTGACCGGGCAATTTCTCTGCGCCAGGGAAGCGGTCCGCGAATTCAAACGGCGTGGCATAAGGCCTGAAGTTTCGGTGGCGGCCGGGAAGATCATCTGCATAAGCTCGGTGCATGAGGTGATTCCGTGGGGCGGCCACGCAAACTATGCGGCATCGAAGGGCGGGGTGATGTTGCTGATGAAGAGCATGGCGCAGGAATTAGCGCCTCTCCGGATACGGATCAATAGCATCTGTCCGGGTGCGATTCGAACCCCAATCAACACGGCGGCTTGGGACACTCCTGAAGCTTACCGGTCGCTGCTGACGCTGATCCCGTATCAGCGCATCGGCGAGCCGGAGGACATTGGCAGGGTTGCAGTCTTCCTCGCTTCCGACCAAGCCGACTACATTACCGGAGCGAGCATTTACGTTGACGGCGGCATGACGTTGTATCCGGGTTTTTCGACTGGTGGTTAGGGTAGGCAGCCTGGCGCGCCCCTTGCGCGACCATTGGCCCGAATACCTGATGGAAGCTGCGGAGCTCGGCCTGTTTATGATTTCGGCCGGGATCTTCACGACGCTGATTCAAAGTCCGGTCTCGCCGATTCACAAATGGATACCGTCAGAATTGCCGCGACGCGCTCTAGTCGGGATAGCTATGGGTCTTACTTCGATCGCGCTCGTTTACTCACCCTGGGGACGCCAGTCCGGCGCCCATTTCAATCCTGCCGTCACGCTAATTTTTTGGCGGCTCGGGAAGGTCAAGACGCCGGACTTCCTTTTTTATGCCGTTGGGCAATTCCTGGGCGGCATCGCCGGTGTGTTGTTCATCTCTTGGCTCCTAAAAGGCCTGTTTCGCATGCCACCGATCAGCTATGTCGCTACACGACCGGGTGCGAAGGGACCCTGGTGGGCTCTGATTGCAGAAATCTTTATTTCCTTTTTGCTTATGTCGACTGTACTATTCGTAACGAACAAGCCACGCCTTGCGAAGTACACAGGCTTCTTTACCGGGGCGCTCGTCGCGCTGTTCATCACATTCGAAGCGCCTCTGTCGGGCATGAGTATGAATCCTGCTCGTACCTTCGCCTCGGCCGTTCCGGCGGGTTTCTGGCAGGAATTATGGATCTATTTCGCGGGGCCGATATTGGGAATGCTTCTGGCTGTTGAAGCTCGCAAGCATCTGTTTCATTTGCCTATGCGGGCGTGCGCGAAACTGTATCACGACAACGATAAGCGCTGCATCTTTTGTGGGCGTCACATGCCAACGCTTGCACTACTGGCATTGTGCGTCGCCACTCTGCACGCACAAACGGGACGGACAGCGGTCGGACCGATCTCTATTACCGTCTCGAACCTCGAAAGGTCTGTCGAGTTTTACACCGATGTTCTCTGCTTTAAGAAGGATCGAGAACAGCAGGGAAGCTTTCGCTCCTTTGACAAGCTTACCGGCATTGCTAATGCAGACGTGCGTCTGGCAAACCTGCATTTAGGCACCGAACAAATTCAGCTCATCCAATTCGTAACTCCGAAGGGGCGCAAATACCCCGCGGACTCGCGCAGCGACGACGAGTGGTTCCAGCACCTCGCAATTGTCGTTCGAGACATGGACAGCGCCTATGCAGGGGTGCGCAAAAGCAAAGTCCGGGAAATATCGGATGGACCGCAAACACTACCCAAGTGGAATAAGAGTGCGGCGGGCATCAAGGCGTTCTATTTTCGCGACCCGGATGGGCATCCCTTAGAGCTGATTTCTTTTCCGCCGGGCAAAGGCGATCCGCGCTGGCAGCAGCACGGCAAGCGGCTGTTTCTTGGAATCGATCATACGGCTATCGTCGTACAGGACACCAATAGCAGCGTTGGCTTTTATCGCGCGCTTGGATTTCATATTGTAGGCGAAAGCCTGAATTACGGCGACGAGCAAGAGCATCTGAACCAGGTCGCGGGCTCGCGAGTACGTATCACCAGCCTGCGAGCTTCGGACGGTCCGGGAATCGAGTTGCTTGACTACCTTGCGCCTCGCGATGGAAGGCCGTTCCCGCCTGCAACGTTGGCGAATGACCTCTGGCATGAAGACACGACCATCATCGCCGGCGATCTCCGCGAGACAAGAATTCATCTCGAGGCGAAAGCGATGCAGGGGCCGTTGGAAGACTTGCGGCCACTCGCGAAAGCCGGCGTAAAGGGATTTACGATCCACGATCCGGATGGGCACGAGATGTTGATCCGGGCCGGTTCGGTGAGGACAGTCAAGCCTGCGTTTTCCGAGGTGAAACAGTGAGCACAAACGTGGAGAAGCGCGTACTAATTCTAGGCGGAGGGTTTGGCGGCCTCTATACGGCACTCGGTCTCGAGAAGACGCTGGCTCGCGAGCCGGGCGTGCGGGTCACGTTAGTGAATCGGGAAAACTTCTCGCTATTTACGCCTATGCTTCACGAAGTAGCGGCAAGCGATCTCGATATGACGCACGTTGTCAACCCGCTGCGGAAACTCTTAAAACACGTGCGGTTCATTAACGGCGAAGTCAAACACATCGACTTGCCTTCAAAGCAGGTGACAGTGGTGCACGGTCCCACAAGACACTCTCACCAACTTCAATACGACTATCTGGTGCTCGCTTTGGGATCGACGACAAACTTCTTTGGCTTGCCCGGACTTAAGGATCGTGCGCTTACCATCAAATCGTTGAGCGACGCCATGCGTCTGAGAAGTCGCTTAATCGATCTTCTGGAGCAGGCAGATTTCGAGTGTGCGGCGCCGTCTCGATCCAGTCTTTTAACCGTGGTGGCGGCCGGTGGAGGTTTTGCGGGCACAGAAACTGTGGCGGCCGTCAACGATTTCCTGCGTGACTCGATTCGTTTTTATCCGCACCTGATTCAGGATTCCATCCGAGTCGTTTTAGTGCATCCCGGAAAGGTGATTCTGCCCGAATTAGGACCAAAGCTGGGCGTGTATGCGCAGAAGAAACTGGCACAGCGCGGGGTTGAGGTCCGGCTCGATACGAAGGTGCTTCAAGTAGGCGAGAACCAGGTTCGTTTGAGCGATGGCTCGTGTATTGAAGCTCAAACCGTAATCTGGGCAGCCGGAACGTCGCCGAATACTCTTATCGCTCAGCTTCCCTGCCGGTTGGATGGTGGCCGCGTTATGACGAATGGCTTTCTGGAGGTGCCGGAATGGCCGGGTGTCTGGGCGCTCGGAGATTGTGCGTCCATTTTCGATCGCAAGACCGGACGCCCCTATCCGCCGACAGCGCAGCATGCAGTCCGTCAAGGGAAGACGGTGGCCAAGAATGTATACGCCGCCGTCCGCGGCGGAAGGAAAACGCGATTCTCGTTTTCTACTTTGGGTTTGCTCGCGGCAATCGGCCGGAGGACGGGAGTAGCGAACATATTTGGATTCAACTTTTCCGGGTTTGCCGCCTGGTTCTTGTGGCGGACCATTTACCTGAGCAAGTTGCCTCGCTTCGAAAAGAAGGTTCGAGTCGCGCTGGATTGGTCGCTCGACTTGCTATTCAGTAAGGATCTCGTGAATTTCCTCGAACTGAGCCCGCAAACTGAGTCACGCAGCGAGCAGCAGGAGCCTGATGCGCTGAGAGCGTCGGGATCGCATACCTAAACAAAAAGATAGTGTTCCGGCTGTTGGATTTAGCGTATCGACTAATTCCGAAAAAGGCCAAAATTTAAACGTGAGCACATCCCAAAACAAAAGCTCACGCAGAGGCCTCGCAGAACGAGGCCGAGCAACAAAGGAGATTATGAACTTCGTCAAAGGATTCGCAATTGCGGCGGCAGCCGTCATTCTACAAACCAGCCCCGTCTGGGCTCAGAACGGTGACATTGTGGCAACGGGCACGTTTCATGGAGCAGCGCACCAAACCTCCGGGCGTGCCACGATCTATTCCGTGAACGGAAAAGAAACGCTGCGGCTGACTAACTTCAAGACTTCCAACGGACCGAACGTGCACGTGATTCTGATCGCCGCTACGGATGCGCAAGATAACGACAATTTCCTCAATAAGAATTTGGAGCGCGTCGAGCTTGGCCAGCTGAAGGGCAACCAGGGTGACCAGAACTATTCGATTCCGGATGGCACCGATCTGAATAAGTTCAAGGCAGTTTCCATTTACTGTGAACGGTACAACGCGAACTTCGGAACGGCCCCCCTTGAAAAGTAGGCCGTCAAAATGAGAGGAACCGGCGCCGTCTCCTTTTGGCGGAAACATCGAACCTTAATTACCCTTGCGGCGATCTTAGTTGCAGTTGTGTTGTGGTGGCTCTTTCGGCCGGAGCTGCTCTTTATTAACACGCAGGTGAGTCAATCGGCGCCTCCGGGGATTGCCGGAATCCAGCCCCTGTTTACCGGGAGTCTACATGGTGCGGGTGACGCAGGCGCGACGCATGGCCGAGTGAATATCCTGAAGAACGGTAACGAGCTTCAGCTCGAGATGTCGAACCTGGAGAGCAAGGCCGCCAGCTCTTTCACGGTGGCCCTCGGCCCTACTGAATCGTTAGCACAAGCGAAGGTTCTGGGCGACGTTGTAGTTGGCGGACACGAAAAATTAGCCCTGCCACCCGGACTTGATCCGGCAAACAACAGAACCGTCCTGCTTACCGACGGCCCTCGGCGAATCTTAGCCAAGGCGACTCTCGAACCGTTTTAAATTGCGAATTGGTCGAGGACTGATCCGGGTTCTGGACTATACGAGGACTGCGCAACGGCAGGAAGCGCACCGACATCTAAATGAAGATGAGGCCAGCCGGCTGCACGGAAAATGATGGCAGTCCAACCGCTTCAGTTCCGGCCGCCCGGCTTGGTACGTGTCGATGGTCTTTCTGCCGATCTGGCTGACGGCCACCGCCCCAACAACACTTTGGCTGGCATCCCGACAATTGCTTTGGATTACAACCCGATGTCGTACGCCAATCTGTACGAATGGACGGCGGATGCAATTAGCAATGGTCTGCTGACCGGACCCGCGGGCAAACCGTTTGGAAGCGCCGGCTTCTCTATAAATTTCCTGTCGTCATTCGTCTGGACTGAGCAAGGATTGAGAGCAGCGTCGCACCGCGTCTGTCTATCCGATGCCCCGCTTTCGTTTTCGATTGGCCATCTCTTCTCAGGATGATTTAGTTAACCGCCAGAAGAGTCAAGCGCGTTTTCCCTTTGTGAGATCGCCCACGCGGCATTTATCAATCCGATATGACTGAACGCCTGCGGAAAATTGCCGAGGAGTTCGCGCGTCTCTGGGAGGATTTCCTCTGCCAGTAGGCCAACGTCATTCGCAAAAGAAACGGCTTTTGAAAACGTTTCTTTCGAGCGGTTGACCTGCCCTGCTAGAGCCTGGGCTTGAGCAAGCCAGAACGTGCATAACAGAAAGGAGCCTTCCTTGCCGGTAAGCCCATCCTTGGCTAGATAGCGATATACAAGCCCGTGTTCATCCGTAAGATCCTTTGCGATTGCGTCAATTGTCGAGAGTACCCTGGGGTCGTCGCCAGGAAGAAAGCCGACGATTGAGATCATTAGAGCCGAGGCGTCCAAGTCATCGGAGCCGAAGGCCTGTGTGAATGCGCCGGCCTTCTCACTCCATCCGTTTTCGAGGATTGCTGCACGAATCCGATCACAAACCAATTGCCATTGTGCCGTCCTATCTTGAGCCTGTAACATCTCCGACAGCCGGATGCCTCGATCCAGGGCAACCCAACACATGAGCTTGGAGTAGAGAAAATGACCAGGTTCGCCGCGCATCTCCCAGATTCCCTGGTCCTTTTGATCCCAGCGTGAGGCAGCCGCGTCAATCGTTCTGATTAGGAACTCCCGGGTGGTCTGGTCCAGATCTCGGATTTCGTCCCTCAGAAGATATACTGCGTTCGTCAACTCGCCATAGACATCAAGCTGGCGCTGATTCCAAGCGCCGTTCCCAACCCGGACGGGGCTGCTGTTTCGCCATCCGCTCAGGTGTGGCAGCGTACGCTCAGTAAGATCATGCTCACCGCGAATACCGAACATGATTTGCAGATCTGCGCCCGTGCGAACTTTTGTCAGTGCGACGTCCGCAAGGAAGCCGAAGAATTTCTGCGCTTCGTCGGGACAAGCCGCAACCCAGAGCGCCTCCAGAGTGAAGCTGGAGTCCCGTACCCACGTAAAGCGATAATCCCAATTTCTATCGCCGCCAATTGCTTCCGGCAAGGAGGTAGTGGCTGCGGCGACAATTGCTCCCGTGGGATAGTAGGTGAGAGCCTGCAGCACGCGTCCACTGTGTGCAACCATGTCTCGCCATGGACCTCGATAGTTCTGATGCAATTGAGACCAACTGCGCCAAGCCTCGTGCGTATCGGCGCAACGTTCCGCAATCTGCTGCTGCGTCCAAACAGCAGGTGGGGTTGCCAACTCCGAATGGTGCTGAAGTGCGAAATGACGCACCTGTCCTTCTATGAGGGCGAAGCTTAGCCTGGCAGCATTTTCGGACACTTCCAGTTCCGCCGGCGAAGAGAGCAGCAGAACGCCTACTCCTCCGCGACAGTAGATTCCACCTGCCATAGAACGTAGAAGTGGAAACACAAGTCCATATTCAGGCCGCGGAGCGTATTCAAGATCGATCTGCACATTGCCGGCGATGCAGGCGATGGATCTGAGCAGACAATGGGGAGCGCCACGGCCGATTTCGTGACCGCGCTCGTGTGCTCCCAAAGCCATCGCCTCGGTAAGAACAGCTGTGCCGCTGACCGTCACAAAGGTGGTTTCCAACACCATAGTGTTTTCGACGTACCGCCGACTCGTATTGGTCGCTTGACGCGGCAGAATCGACCAATGTCCGGCGCCCGCATCGAGCAACCGGCCGAAGACGGATTGTGAGTCGAAGTCCGGAAAACAGAGCCAGTCTACCGAGCCTATCGAACTGACCAGCGCGGCGGAGTGGCAATCGGACAACACCGCGTAATCCGCTATGGGGCGATTGTTCATAGAGTTCTCAGTTTATGGTGAACGCGTAGAGTGTGCGTGGCAATCCCAAAAAGCAGGGGCAGCTTTCTATCGATTTCTTCAGTCGATGAGCTGATGAAAAAGATGGCCTCGAGGCTGAGAGTTAAAAGGTTTCGCTGAGGGCACGCAGCTGTGAAGGTGGTTATGTCCATGCAACTCTGGGAATCCTTCCTGTTAGCGCTGACAGCTCTGTTACCTCTCGTCAATCCGATCGGGTCCGCGCTCGTCTTTCTGGGATTAGTTGGCGATGAATCTGCGGCCGTTTATAGACGGCTTGCGCGGAGGATTGCGATCGCAACGATTGGATTCCTGATCGTCATCGAATTCCTGGGATCGCTCCTGCTGAGCTTTTTCGGCATCTCTCTTCCGATTGTGCAGGTAACCGGAGGCCTTGTTATTGCCGCCACGGCCTGGTCTCTCTTGTTTGAGAAGGACGCTAGCGCAGAGGCTCGGAACAAGCACAAAGAAATTGCAGGAAGTGGTTCCACCGAAGACAATGACTTGGAAGGAAAGATCTTTTATCCTTTCACTTTTCCTGTCACGGCTGGTCCTGGAACTTTGGTCGTGATGCTCACACTGAGCGCGCACGCCTCGATGAAGAGCTTGGCTGGAAGCGCAGCGACTCATGCCGGAATCGTTCTCGCCGTTGTGATTTTGAGCGGCTCGGTCTATCTGTGTTACGGCTATGCACCGAGATTGATCAAAGCGGTCTCGCCTTCTACTGTCCACGGCGTTTTGCGAGTGATCGCTTTCATCTTGATGTGTATCGGAGTGCAGATCGCTTGGAATGGCATTTCGCTGCTCGGCTCGAGTTTCTTAACGCACAAATAGCGTCACCATGTTGTCTCGGATTAATGCCGGTGCGCTGATTGCACTCTGTTGTTCTGCCTGTTTCGGACAGACCGGTAGCTGTGAAGCGAAAAAGACCCAGCAAATGACAGGCAGGGACGATTCCGGCTCGGACCGTAAGCCGTTTATGAGCAGCCTTTTTCCGGAGGATCAAAAAGCTCTGCTGTCCAGTAACCTGCGGCCCATCAATTGGGCTGTCCAACACAGAATCTGCTCCTTCGGATGGTTGGATGGCGGATTCATGTCGATTGGGAACGCCGGTGGGCTGGTGGCAGAAGCCCCGACTCCCGACCGGTTCAGCAACCAAGCGATGTTGAACGCCGCTTGGTTGACGGTAGAACGGTCAACCACTGAGGGCTTGTCCTGGGGTTTCCGTGCAGACTTCTACGCCGGATCCGATGCAGCACTGCTCCGTCCACTCAACTTTTTCGGGCCTCAAGGGCCGCGGTGGGGAACAGATTTTCGCCAGGCATACTTTCTGCTGCACACGCCCGTTCTATTCTCGCGAGGCATTGACTGGACCGTTGGGCGCATCAATTTACCGACCGGAGCAGAAACCGGACTGGCGCCATATCAACAGCTATATTCGAGAGGCTATTTCTGGATACACGATGAGACGGGCGGAACGGCCTTGCTTGCCACGCTCCACGCCAATCCAACGCTTGATGTGGTGGTGGGCACGGTGATGGGCTATGGCACGGTGTTTGAATTAAGAGGACGTGCTCCGAGCTACATCGGAAGAGTGTTGTATCACCCGGAGGGAAATCGGAAGCAGCAATTCATCGCAACCCTATACTCCGGCCCGAGGCCATTGGCTGCGACGAAGAGCCATGCCGGAGGGTGGCAGACGCTCTTGGAGCTGCAGCTTCGCCAGGTTTGGTCCAAGCGGGTTACAGAAATCTTTCAGGCACATTACTCCGTCGAAGCAGACGACCCGGGTAACGCTCATCATCCTTCGGCTACTAAAGGTGCGTTTATCATCACGGCCTTGAAGCTCAACGAGATTGCGTCGGTTCATACTCGTTTGGAATGGTTTTCCGATCCACAAGGAATCCGTACAGCAATTCCAGGCAATTATGGCGAAGCAACCTTGGGCGTAACCCTCGCTCCCAAGGCGTGGCTGGAGGTGCGACCGGAGATTAGAGGAGATTTCACGGCTCCAGCTTCTTTCGGCATCGTGGACTCAACTTTTCGCCACCGGAATCAACTTAGCTTTGCCGTTGAACTCGTTACGAAGGCGCGGCTCTTCTGAAGTGAAACAATCCGGGCACTTGGGGGATTTCACTCGCAAAGATGAAGGTTAGAAGGGGGCAGAATGGCGAATGATAGATAAAGTTTCGCGGTGACTGGAGTTTCGCCGGCATTGCCCGCCGAAGAGCAGAGGTTCTGATTGCGAGGAAAACTTTAGCGTGTTCGGCAATATCGTTGTCAGGTCAACGCTGATCGTCTCATGAATCGGAGACGCGTTTGCGCCTCATTTTTGACGTTGCCGACGCTGAGATTTGCCTAAAGGGACAGTTCATGGCTCGGCGATCACCTATGACCGCCTTTCGGTGTTCATGACACTACATCAGAAAGTGAGATGCAGAGGAATCCTGATGAGTGGCCAGCTCAACAGGCTGGCATTCCCCTTATCGAAGGTCTGTAAAGTCAGCGACTTACAACGTCCAGGAATGCGATTAATGCGTTAAGACGGGTAGCAAATCGGGGTCTCCTCCGCTAAGTCATTGAAAACATGGAGCGGGAGACGGGGATCGAACCCGCGACGTCCAGCTTGGGAATACGAGTATCGTTTTTAAATAAACGACAACGGCGTCCATGGAGATCACCCCTGCGCATAGAGATTCCTGGAGTTTCCTCATTTTCGTGCGAACCCCGGCTTAACGCATTAAACGCATTCCTGAAGCCGGGGGATGTTTTAAGCTCTCGAAAACAGCAAGGAATCAATTCCAAAACACTCGCCAACGCGCGCTGAACCCGGTTCGGCGCTGACGCGAGGTGAGGGTTGCAAAACGCAAACGCCCGACGTGTGTCTGGGGTTAGCAATGACGGTAATGAAGGCATGGAGTCCGCCGGGGTCGCTCTGAAACGATTGGCCCCGGAGCTGGTCGTTTCGAAACAGAAGCTCCGGCAAGCCAAAGGGAGTTGTATGGTACGGCTGAAGCGAGAGGAGGGAAAGCAGAACGTGGGGTTTAGTTCGCGGCCTTTTGTCTTATGCGGGTTGCCGGTCCGGAAGCCGCCGAAGAACCAGATGATGTATGAGCGCCGCAACGGCAACTTCGTGCTGCAGGTGACCGGTCATCCCAACTACGGTCTCCCGTTCGGGCAAGACCGTGTCGTGCCGATTTACCTTGCGACGCTTGCGGTGCGCCAGCAGAGTCAGACCATTCGCTTTCGAACTGCGGCTGAGATGCTGGAGACGTTCGGGATGCACAAAGGTGGCAAGTAATATCGGCGTTTGGTGGCTGCCTTCGAGCGAATTTTCGGAGCAACGATTTTCTTCGGAACCGATGCACTTAGCGGAACGGCCAGGGTCGTTCAGCGATCGCGCTTCAGCTTCTTCAATGAAGCCCGGATCTGGTACAGCCGTGATCCGGAGCAATACCCGATTTCCGATCAGCTCGAGAACGTGATCGTGCTCAGTGATGAATTCTACCGAGAGATCAGCGCGCATCCGATTCCGGCCGATCTGGAAGCGGTGAAAGTCCTGGCAGGATCGCCAGCTGTGCTCGACCTCTTTATGTGGCTTTCGTATCGCTGTTTTCTAGCCAAGGGCCAAGAAAGCATTCCGCTCTTCGGAACCTACGGCTTGGCAAGGCAGATTGGTTCGATTGAGTATGCACGACCACGGCGCTTTCGGGAGAAGCTCGATGGCTGGTTGGAGTCCATTCGTGTGCTCTGGCCGGAGTGCCCGGCTCATATCAACAACGATGGAACAATTTAGAAGTAAATCGAGCGGCTGCCGTACTGGTGGGCGAGAGGTCTTCCGGATCAACGGAAACGTACATCCGGGAGACGAATTGACTCAGATGGCCAAATCACAATCACTACCCGACACCTACCCCGAGCTGCTGCGGGAACTCAAGCAGCGCATCCGCGAATCGCAGTTGCGAGCATCTGTTTCGGTCAACCGCGAATTGGTGCTTTTGTATTGGCGGATCGGCCGAGACATCCTCGTTCGCCAGGAGCGGGAACAATGGGGTGCTAAGGTCATTGACCGCCTGGCGGCAGATCTGAAACGGGCCTTTCCTGAAATGAAAGGCTTCTCGCCTAGAAACCTCAAGTACATGCGGGCTTTCGCTGAGGCATGGCCTAACGAGGAATTTGTGCAAGCGGTCCTTGCACAAATCACTTGGTACCACAATTTAACCCTGATCGAGAAGCTTGCCGCCGAGCCGGACCGGGTTTGGTACGCCAAAGCCAGCATCCAACACGGCTGGAGCCGGAACTTGCTGGTCCACCAGATCGAGACCGGATTGCAGAAGCGCTCAGGAGCTGCGGTCACCAATTTCCAGAAGACCCTTCCAGCAGCGCCGCACTCTGATCTGGCACAGGAGATCACCAAAGATCCGTACACGTTCGATTTCCTGATGCTCGCCGAAGATGCGCGGGAGCGAGAGCTGGAAAAGGGTTTGCTCGCACACTTGAAGAGCTTCCTTCTCGAATTGGGTGTCGGCTTTGCATTTGTGGCCAGTCAATATCGGTTGGAGGTTGGAGACCGCGAGTTCTTTCTCGATCTCCTCTTCTACCATTTGAAGCTGCGCTGTTTTGTTGTGATTGATCTGAAGGCAAAGGCATTCGAGCCTGAGTTCGCCGGCAAAATGAACTTTTATCTGGCGGCAGTGGACGACTTCCTTCGGCACCCGGATGATCGACCGAGTATCGGCCTAATCATTTGCAAGACAAAAGACCAAGTCGTGGCGGAGTACGCTCTCTGGAATTCGACAACTCCGATTGGCATCTCGGAATACAGGTTGGCGGAAGCTCTTCCAGTAACTCTGAAAGGCAGCCTTCCGACAATTGAGGACCTTGAAGAAGAGTTAAGGAGGGCCGCCGATGAAGAATAATAAGCGCCTTCGCTCAGGACGCGGCGAACCTCCCGCGACTGGATCACTATCAGCCCAGGGAAAGCGTATTGATCAAACGGACGACCACCGGCGCCCTGTGTGGCTGGAAGCGACCCAGTCCTTCTACAAAAAGCTGATCCGCGTGGCAAAGGAATGTGGGCTTTCGAGATACGAGGCGCTGAGCAAAGGCCTCGATGCGCTGATGCGGGAATCACAAATCCGAAACTCCGCCCTAAACAGGAATATCAAGAGCCCAGGGCAATCGGAAGTCTTTCGCCGGACAATGGGGCAGGTGTCCCGGAACTACTGGGACACGGTTAGCCTAGAAGAGAAACGCGAACGTGCAAGGAAAAGTGCGCAAGCGCGATGGAGCCGGCATTCTTGAAGAGTAACAGCCCTGCTCGACACTATAGTTCTCGAGTCCATGACGCTCGACTTTGCCGGGCGACAGGGGGAGCGCCGAATCGTTAAGCTTCAATAGTTCTGCAAAATGGGTGGGTCACACTGGACCTTTCGATTCGGTCAACGGCTGAAGAAAGGAAAGGACCAGATGGCCCGAAGCGGGATAGCAAGAAGAGATGCATAACGGCAGAGGAGTTGCGGCAGATATAGCCGAGCAAGGGATCTGCTGAAGACAATCATCGAGCAGACGTTGCAGGAGGTGCTCGATGCCGAAATGGAGGAAGGTTGCAAGCCGGTGGTAAGAGCGAGCGTACTGAATAGGGGCTTGGGTATATGTCTCCGTATTAGTTACGAATGTTGGTGATCGAGTTGCGAATGCCACAACATCCGTGTAGTACAACATATCCATAGGGCCATCCGTGGCCGTTTCGGTTTTAGAGAACGTGGGACCGCCGAGGTTTTACGGCTAACTACACGCGCCGAAGTCTTCGACCGCGCCACCCTGAAGTGCCTCCTGTGCGCTCCTGTAGCATATATATCAATATATCCGTACTAGCCTCGTCCGGCGGGTAAGAATAGATGACGACATGGGCTGATCAACTTTGTTCCGCAGTTGCCAAGTGGTTGGCTAACACAAGCTTTGCAGATGCCTTCGTCTTTGGAAGCGTGATTCACAGGGACGGGAGCCAATTCGAACCTCAGCGAAGTGATGTCGATCTTATTTCGCTTTTCAGACCAAAAGAAAGCTACCTGGAGCGATGGAAGTCGGTGATCCGTGCATCTACTGCTGCAGAAGATTTGAATCTCGAGTTGCTTAGAACCCTGGGTAGACAGGACGCTTCTAAACCGATAGCAAGCATCGTGCCGGTAAGTGACATCGAATTAACTTTCGGGTTGCATAAAGACGGGGCGTTGCAGTTTTTCTCCCACAACGATTTTCTCTCGATCACCAGTGGGGTTACCGGCCCAATTGGAAAAGAGCACATTGTGCAGAGCGCCGCAGACGAGGGAGCTCTCAATTCGATTCGTGAAGCCCAGCGTGCGCGGAACAAACTATTGTCAGTGACGCCAGCAGGTGCCAGACAACTCCAGCGCTACGGACAGGCCGATCCCTTGCCAAAGGCTTTCGTCAGATGCGCTGCGCAGACAAGGTGGGCTCTGGTTAGTTACCTGCCGCAATCGGATCGCTTCGACGTGAATGAGGGTATGCTTTACGCTTTACAGCTGCTAGTCGCTAGGAGGCGTGAAGATCCGGCGGTCAATCATCTGCTAGAGCGAGTTGTTGTCCGAATGGGGGGACGTGGCGAAGCTGTTGAACTGGACGCAAATGATCAGTTACTTCTCTGGGAAATCGAGGGTGTAGAACATTTTGTGTAAGAAGCGTTCTCCGAGAATAAAGGAGAGCGAATGGAAGAAGAGAATGTAGGGTTGAACGCAGCGTTGGATGAGTTGCTGCGAGGCAAGACGACGGAGCAGATCGCGGGTCCAAACGGGTTGCTCAAGCAGTTGACCAAGGCGTTGCTGGAACGGGCTATGAATGCCGAGTTGACGCATCACCTGGGCTACGAGAAGGGGCAGGCAGAGGGTCGCGGCAGCGGCAACAACCGCAACGGCAAGAGCCGGAAGCGGGTGCAGGGCGATTTTGGTCGGGTCGAGATCGCCGTGCCACGGGACCGGAACGGGAGCTTCGAGGCGCAGATTCTGCCCAAGCACGAGCGTCGTTGGACCGGATTCGACGACAAGATTATTTCGATGTATGCGCGCGGCATGAGCACGCGCGACATTGAGGCACACTTGCGCGAGATTTACGGTGTCGACGTCAGCGCGACGCCGATCAGCCAGGTCACCGAAGAAGTGATGGACGAAGTGCGCGTGTGGCAAAGCCGTCCGCTGGAACCGCTCTACACGATCGTGTATCTGGACGCGTTGGTGATCAAGATGCGGCATGAGGGGCGAGTGGAGAACCGGGCGGTGTTCGTGGCCGTCGGCGTCACGGTCGAGGGCGCTAAAGAGGTGCTGGGGCTATGGACCAGTGCCACGGAAGGAGCCAAGCTGTGGCTGCAGATCTTGACCGAGATTCGCAATCGTGGAGTAGCGGACATCCTGATTGCGTGCGTAGATGGGCTGAAAGGCTTCCCGGAAGCGATCGCAACAGTGTATCCGCGTACCGAAGTGCAGCTTTGCATTGTGCACATGGTGCGGAACAGCCTGGCGTATGTGAACTGGAAGGAGCGCAAGGCCGCGGCCGAGGATCTACGCAGCATTTACCGTGCGCCGACCGAGGAAGCCGGCATGGCGGCACTCGGGAACTTCGAAGAACGCTGGAACAGCAAGTATGCGGCGATTGGGAAGCTGTGGCGGCGACACTGGGGCGGCATCAGCCCGCAGTTCGCGTATCCGGATGAGATACGGCGGGCAATCTACACCACGAACGTCGTGGAATCGCTGCACATGACTCTGCGCAAGGTGATTAAGACACGGGCTTCGTTTCCGAGCGAGGAGTCCGCACTCAAGCTGCTATATCTAGCGCTGCGCAATATCACGCAACGCTGGCGCGCCGCGCCGAACTGGCGCACCTCGTTGAATCACTTCCTGCTGCTGTGGGGCGACCGCATCGAGGCTGCGACGGCGAGGACCGGCCGCTGACGAAAGCCTCCGCGCCTACGGCGCTCCGGCTTCCGTCAGCAAATTAGGAAGAAAAGCGTTTACTATTCAAAGAAAGGAATAACCCGGAGAATAGCGACTTACACAAAAATTGGGATACTACCGGGAAATCCTCGCGGACGATTCGACTGCGCTTTTATCACCGGAGCCCAAACAGTCGTCAGCAGGATATTCCCACCCGGGCCAGGGAAAAAGTCGAACGCGGGGCGCACGACCAACAACTCGGCATTTACAAATTGTGCAAGCTAAGCAACTTGAGGTGTTGAAGCGTTCAGCTTTCAGGTGTGCCTATCCCCACTGCGGAGTCCCGCTCGGTGAGAATGGCATCGCTCAGATCGCATACGTGCGAACGACTGCTCCGGGCGAATCTCGATACGATCCTTCTCTCAGCGGTTCGTGGGATGGCTGGGCGTGACGGCGAGCAAGTTCTACGATTGGCGCGAGCGCTACGGGCGAGTGAATGAGCACAACGGCTGGGTTCCCCGCGATTTTGGCTGGAGGACTGGGAGAAGCAGGCGATCCTCGAGTTTCATTTAAAGAATCCGCTGGAAGGATATCGGCGCTTGGCCTTCATGATGCTGGACGCCGATGTGGTGGCGGTCAGCCCGTCCAGCGTGTGGCGCGTGCTGAGTCAGGCGGGACTGCTGCGGAAATGGAACGGAAAACCGACCAGGAAAGGAACGGGGTTCGAGCAGCCGTCGCAGCCACACCAGCATTGGCACATCGATGTTTCCTATCTCAACCTCGCCGGAACGTTTTACTATCTGTGCAGCGTGCTGGATGGCTATAGCCGCTCGATCGTGCATTGGGATGTGCGCGAGTCGATGACGGAAGCCGACATCGAAATCATTCTCCAAGCAGCCAAGGAAAAGTATCCGGAGCCAGACCGCGGATCATCTCCGATAACGGCCCGCAGTTCCTCGCCAGAGACTTCAAAGAGTTTATCCGCATCTCCGGAATGACGCACGTGAGAACGTCGCCTTACTATCCGCAATCCAACGGAAAAATCGAGCGCTGGCATCCATCGCTCAAAGGAGAATGTATCCGGCCCGGAACACCGCTGACGCACGAGGATGCCCAGCGGCTGATCCGACGTTACGTCGATCACTACAATACGGTGCGGCTGCATAGCGCGATCGGATTTGTCACCCCAGCGGACATGCTGGCGGCCCGGCAGAAGGCGATCCACGCTGCGCGGGACCGCAAGTTGGAGGAGGCACGCCGGCAGCGCCAGCTGCGCCGACAGGCGGCATAAAAAACGAATGCCCTACTTGCTTTTCGGAGCTACAATAACTTTGCCGGGTGAAACGGAAGCAGGCACTGCTGGGAAGCTACCATGCCGAGGGATAACCTGGTGGGCTCATCAAGACGATGACCGGAGTAAGTGAGGAAGTTCCGCTTCCGCGCTCCTCCCGAAATTATATCGGATTGGTAGGCCCCGATGCCTTCAAAATCCCCGCCCGTAGGGCGGAATACACTAACGGAATGCGCTCGCCTTCCATTTCACGCTGAACCGGGACACTAGCGATCCGTCTGCTTTACAAGCCGGGCGAAGCTGCCGTGCCATTGATTGCCAGATAACCGATGGCAGGTGTTCTGGCAAAAAGAAGGTCCGAGTTAAGCACGACATGATGATGTCTTCTCGCCTTTTCTTGTTTGTCTTTTGAACTATTCGAACGAAAAGCGAAGCCTTCACATGGCTTGCACCGATGTCGTCGCGTTAGGGCGCTTTAAGATTTATCCTTCACGCGGACTCCGGTGGAAAGATCGGTATAAGTGGCGGCCAGTGCCATCGATCCTTATATTTCGGATCGAACAACGACACTTTCCAGACTGCCAAAGAACACCTACATTAATGAAAACGGGCCCTCATTTCCCGTCTCGTACGACGGTCGTTGCATTCTCTATGTGACCTTAGAGCGGGAGAGAGCGAGCGACATCATGATGGCGGATAATTTTCGATAGAAGCTGACCCACACAGCTTGCACTCGGCCGAGTTGCGCCGCACTAGTTTGACTGGAAGCAGGTCAGGGGATTTCGAGATGGTTCCGGCCGCCGTGCAGCGCGTGACGCGCTCCGGCCCAGTCGAATTCACCCGTCACGCCGGGCGGCAGTTCCACCTCGGCTGTCAACTTGCGGGCGTGAGTCAACTTCACTTCGACTGCGCCTTGCGGATGGGGCATACGCGCTGAAATTTCCTGGAAAGAGCCGGGATTAGGGGCGATGCGGACCTGCTTGAAACCAGGGGCCATGGATTCGATCCCGGCCACGGTGCGCAGCAGCTCGAAGTTCGGGCTGGCGCCCCAGGCATGGCAGTCGGAACGGGTATCTGGGGCGTCCCACTCCGCCCAGGTGGTCAGGCCGTTGGCCAGCATATCGCGCCAAGGGCCGAGCATGTCGACATACTTATCGCCCAGACCGACCTGGCGCAAGACGGCGTTCGTATAGGCGCGGAAATAGATGGAGGACTGGGCGAGGTCGGGAGCAGCGATCATCTTTTCGACAATCTGGCGAGCCTGCTCCGGCGGCGCGACGTTAGCCAGGACGGCCAGCGTGTTGACCTGCTGCGAGTAGGTGCGGTGTTCGGGCTGATCGGCAAACAATCCCATGCGCGGGTCCCAATCGGTCGCGAGGACGGTGGCTTTCAAACGCTGGGCCGCCGCCTGGTATTCGCCGGCCAAGGCTCTGCTGCCGAACGAGTTTTCGAGATCCGTCGCCCATTGGTAGGCCAGGAGGAGCTGCAAATCGAGCGCGGCAGCGGAAGCGCCATCGGCGTTGGCTGGCGGAACGCCGCCGCGCCACTGCTTGACCCAATCGACAAAGTTCCACCAGGGCATGCGATTGAGCGAGGCGTTGTCCTGCTGGTAGCGCGCGTAAAACGCGAGGACGGCGTGCACCCCAGGCATCATCTGCTTGACGAACTCCGGATCGTCCACATACATCCAGTAGTCATGAACCATGCCGATCCACCAGAGAGAGAAGGGCGGGATGTATTGCTGGAGGTAGGAAGGCGCGCGGCTGTAAGTGGCGCCTTCGGCGGTGCGGGATGAATTGAGCAGACCGATTCCGTTCTTCATGAGGCGCGCATCGCCTGTCATATAGAGCGAGATCAGCATCTGAATGCGGGCGTCGCCGCCATATTGGAGCTGCTCATAGAAGGGGCAATCCATGTAGGTTTCGTGCGCGCACAGACGCGCCGTGCGCCAGCCGGTATCCAGAATTCGCTGGAACTCCTGGTTCGTGCTTTGGTCGTTGACCGCGAAGGTGGCCTGGCGTTTGAACGGGTAACCGGTGAAGGTCGCGCGCAGATCGTCGAGGGTGAGGGGCGCGGCGGCGGTTTTGACATCCAATTCGAGGTAGCGGTAAGTCCGCCAGAAGAGCGGACGGTAGATGCGGTGAGCGCCACCATCGCCGATGAACGTGTCGGAAGGACCGTAGAACTGCTTACCCTCCACGTCATTACGGTTTCCCTTGACGGTGCCGCGCGGTCCTTTCGAAACATAGAGCGTTTCGGCGTAACGAAGATTTACGGTGGCGTCCTTGCCCCCGCTGAACTCGATTTCGGGGTAGGCTGTGGTCAAGTAGCTCTGATCGAGCAACAGCGTGGCGGTGGTACCGGCCGGGATGACGAGGGGCGCGGCACCTTTTAAGAATCCGTCGGACGGCTGGATGCCCTCGGCCTGGCGGATGGCAACCAGGCGTTCGGGTTTTTGCTCTTCGGGAGGGATGTTGCTCGCGACCAGCATCCAGCGATTCGGACCGTCCTGCGCATAGCGGGGAGCGGCGTGACCGATGGTTTCGGCAGGCAGCCAGGCGGCATCTGAAAAGGAGGCCAACTCCCAACCCCAGGGATAAAGCCGCCCATCGAGATGCTCATTGGGCGCCAGAGCGTAATAGCCGGTCACCTGATCCTTCGGCCAAGGCTGCGGAGTGTATGCTCTGTCTGGCAGGCACTTCCAGGACGGGCCGGTATTGACCGCGGCATTCTCGGGTTCGGCCGCCTGCAGAAGGAAGCCGGTTCGATTGGTGATCTGGGCGACGGCACGATCCGGACCGTCATTCCAAACGACGGCGGCTAAGAGGTTGCTGCCCGCGTGGAGCTGGGGCGCAAGGTCGACGGTTTGGTAACGCCAGTGGCTGAGATCGCCGCGGGCGGGACCGTAGGAGACGCGTTCACCGTTGACGAATAGCTGGAACCGGTTGTCGCCCGAGACGTAAACCACGAAGTGTTCCGGTTTGGCCGGCAAGTCGAACGTTTTCCGGAAATGATAGACACCGTAAGCTTCCGGAGGAACGCCGGGAACGGTGATCCATTGGGCCGGCCAAGCTTTGGTCAGAAAGTCCGGTGATTGGAAGGCAAACGAAGTTTGGGTGAAGGTGAGTAGCAACAAGGCGAAAAAATAGGGGACAGGCCTGTGCTTGGTAAAGGGTTTGTGAAAAAAAAGCGCCGGTCCAATCGCTTCGCTCATGGCTCTGAAAAGCAGCGTCGTAAACGAGTTGCAGGCGATTTTGTATGCCCCCATTCCCTGCGTGCCGTGAGTATTCATTTTGCGGAGGGTAAGACCCGGAGCAGGGATTCGATGTTTTCCGGGCTGATGTAGAAGTGGGGGGAAAGGCGCACCCATCCTTGGCGGGGCGCGGCGGTGATCCCCTGCTGCTTCAGATCGCTCACGATTTTGCGGCAGTCGAGGTCCGGATGGCGGAAGCTCACGATGCCGGAACCGGTCGCGGGCGTTCTCTGGCGCATGACCTGGTAGCCTTTCAGCAAAACGCCGGCTTCGATCTGGGCCGCCAGATCGAGCACGTCGTGGGCAATATTTTCGATACCGGCATCGAGCAGCAGGTCGAGCGCGGCGCGATGCCCAAAGCAGCCGACGGTGTTCAGAGTGCCGCATTCGTAGCGTCCGGCGTCGGGGCGCAAGGTCATGTCGCGCGAGCTGTAATCGTTGAAATTAGCGGGATTGGTCCAGCCGAATTCGACCGGCTCGATTTCGTCGAGCCGACTTCGGCGAACGTAGAGAATGCCGTTGCCTTCGGGTCCGAGCATCCATTTGTGGCCATCGGCCGCCAAGGCGTCTATGTGAGCGGCTTCGACGTCGATGGGCAGGACGCCCATGCCTTGAATGGCATCGACGAAGAAGAAACAGCCCTGCTGGCGGCAGAGCTTGCCGATTTCCGTGAGGTCGACTCGATAGCCGCTGAGGTAATTGACATAGCTGATGGCGAGCAGCCGCGCGCCGGGCAGCGCTTGCGCGATCTCCTCGAGCGGAGCGTAAATCGAAAGCCAGGTAATCTCGACGCCCCGGCTCTCCAAACGCTGCCACGGATAGTAATTCGCGGGGAATTCTTCGCGGAAAGCGATGACGCGGTCGCCCGGGCTCCAACTCAATCCAGCGGCCACGGTGGCGATACCTTCCGAGGTGTTCTTTACGATGGCGATTTCGTCGGGCGAGGAATGGATAAGTTGAGCGGCGCTGGCGCGCAGTCCGGTATAGGCTTCGAGCCAGTCGTTGTAATGCAACGAGCCGAAGAGACAGGCATCGTCGGCCAGGTTTTTCATGGCGTCGGCGGCGGGGCGGCAAAGCGGGGCGACCGCGGCGTGATTCAGGTAAATGAGCCGCTTGGTGACTGGAAAGTGTTCCTGGAATGTTTTGTGCAGCGATGTTGGGCGCTGGTCGACCGGCTGCGCAACATTTTGGAAACCCATTCTTTCGAGCATACGTTAAGTGCCTAGGAGTCTGAGCAGGACGCAGACGACAAAAAAACGATCGTCCGCGCCACCCGCGGTCGATGATTTTCGCTCTATACTGTAGTAAAGGTTGAAACCCATGCGGCGACTGGTTCTAGTCAGATCCTCTGTAAGTGTTGTGCTGGCGCTTATGCTGGCGGTTCCGCCTGCCTTCTCGGCCGACAAGGAGAAGAACGACAAGAGCGATCCGGATGCGATCGGCGATCGGAACGTCGCGGGTAAGGTCAACTTCTATTCGCTGGAGAAAGAGATTGCGCTAGGCAAATCGATGGCGCAGCAGGTGGAACGGCAATCGAAGGTTATTAACGACCCGGTGGTCTCGGAGTACATCAATCGCATCGGCCAGAACCTGGTTCGCAACTCGGACGCTAAGGTGCCGTTTACCATCAAGGTGATCGAAGACCCGACGGTGAACGCCTTTGCGCTGCCGGGCGGATTCTTTTTTGTGCAGTCGGGATTGATCCTGAAAGCGGACACGGAAGCGGAACTGGCGGGCGTGATGGCGCACGAAATCGCCCACGTGGCAGCTAGACACGGAACGCGCCAGGCGACGCGGGGTGAGATCGCGCAGCTTGCGACAATCCCGCTCATTTTCATGGGCGGAGCGGCCGCTTACGGTATTTACGAGGCATCCGGTCTGATCATTCCGGTTTCGTTCCTCAAGTTTTCGCGGACTTTCGAATCGGAAGCCGACTATCTGGGCATTCAGTACATGTATAAGGCGGGATACGATCCGACGGCTTTTGTTGACTTTTTCGAAAAGATCGAGACGTTAGAAAAGCGCAAACCGGGCACCATGTCGAAGCTGTTTTCGACGCATCCGCCGACAGACGACCGAATTGCGAAATCGCAGAAAGAGATCGCCGGGTTGAAGCCGCGTCCGGAGTACGTGGTAACAACGTCGGAGTTTAATGACGTTAAGCTTCGGCTGGCCATGCTCGAGAATCAACGCCGCCCGGACAAAACGAGCGACGATCCGAACAAGCCGACGTTGCGCAAGAACCCGAACTCGACGACGCCTATCGAGGACGAGACGGATCCTTCGAAGAAGTCGTCGGACGATGAGAACGATCGGCCCAAGCTGAAGCGGCGTCCGTCGGATGGCGGGGATACGTCGACGGATCCGGGCGCGACGAGCCAACCGTCTACGCCTCAGGGGCCTCAGTAGAGCTCTGGACCTCACAGGCCACAAAAAACGATGGCCTGCGCCACTAGGGCCGTTGCAAGTTTAGGGTCGCTGAGAAGCCGTGAAAGAATCATCCATGGGCCGAAAAAGCGAGTCAACTTTCGAGGTTGCCGCTCAAAAGTGTTTCGAAACGGTGTAGCGGATGAGAGTTAGTTGTCCAACAGTGTTAGCGCTCGCCAGGCCCGAAGACTGCCGAGAAGGAAGTTTCCCTTTTGGATGGGACCGTCCCGAAGGGACTGTCTTAAGCTTCCGTAGGGGAAGCGAGCAGCGGCCGCCAACAAAGGCGCATCCATTGCAGGATGTTATACGTCAGACAAGCCCATAGGGCCTCCACGCCGACTTTGGCCAAACCGCGAAGGCGAAATTTGCGGAGCCCGATTTTATCCTTGATCCAGGCATGCGGAAATTCCGCCGTGGCACCTCGTTGCCGGTAGATCCGCTGCGCTTGCGGGGTCGCCATCTTCGCGGTAAAGGCCACCACTTCCGGCTTTTCCTCAGGCAGCGACACCGTTCGGCCGCGCCCGCTCGGGCTGCAGTGTGGCCGATGGACACAGTCGCCGCAAGCCTGATCGGAGGCTCGATATTGCCGATACACGAAATGGTCCTGGCGGTTCTGGCGCAGGTACGGCAACTCCTGCCCGGCCGGACAGCGCAACGCGTTCCGGCCTTCTAACACCACAAAAGCAGAAGCGCCGAAATCCGCCGCTATCCCGCTGGCCTCCAGGCGTGCTTCTCGCCGCCCCTTTGGGCTGCCCAGAGAACCAATGAAATCGATGCCTCGTTCGCTCATTCCTAGAATGCTGGCACGATTGGTGTAACCGCCATCGGCCACGACTTGCTCTAGTCTGCGTCCCAGGGTAGCCTCGATGCGATCCATGGCCGGCAGCAATTGCCCGCTGTCGCTCGCCGCTTGGGTTACGGCCACTTCCACAATCACTTTTGTGACTGGCCTCGGTGCTGACTTGCACGTTATAGCTGGGAGCAAACCCGCCCTGGCCATCTTTCATCACGCGCGCTTCCGGATCGCTCACACTGGCGCGCGCCGACTGCTTGTCTTGCCGGCTATGCTTGCTGTTTTCGATGCTGGCCAGTTCGCTCAGTGCCTTTTCCAGCCGCTCGACTTGTTCCCGCGCCGCACGCCGCTGAGCGGCTTCCCGTCGGGCCGGCCGCTGCGCCTCGTGCGGATCTCCCATCTGCCGCACCACCTCGCGCGCCTGCTCGAGCCGCCGGTCGATCGTCGCCCGCCGCCGCAGCGAATCGCTCCCCGCCTGCGCGCGAATCTTCGTCCCATCAACCATCAGACGCTCTAAACCGATCAGCCCGGCGCTTTCCAGCAACGCCAACAATCGGCTAAACATCTCGTCCAGCGCCGCCCGATGTTGTACCCGAAAATCGGATAACGTGTGGTGGTTGATCACCTGCAAGCCGCTTAACCATTGCAACCCCGGCTCGTACTCCATCAGGCGCTCGATCTCGCGCGCCGAGCTGACTTGTTCGCTGTAACTGTACACCCACACACTCACTAGCAAACGCGGATCCCACGCCGGCCGTCCTGCGCCGCCTTCCTCGCCACACAAGCTTTCGGCAAACCCGCTCAGATCCAACGTCCTCGCCAAATGCCAGATCGCCCGCGCCTTGTGGTCCGCCGGAATCAACTCCTCCACATCGATGATCGCCATCGTTTTCTGTTGGCGATCGATGCGGCGCAGCTTGACGGGCCCACGCTCGGCTGCTTCCTCCTGCTCCCCGTCCTTGTTCCTTGGCAACTTCAACAACCGCGCCTGCTCGCTCATCTCTTCAGTATCGGCCCAAATCATTTCCTTCACAAATTGTTACGAGGCATTTTTTCACGGCTTCTGACGCTTCCTGCTCTGTTTCGAGCAGTTCGCAACGCTTGCGCGGCATCCGATTGTGTCACGCTCATGCCTAAGTAAGCGACACTGGTCCCAAGCACCGCCGATCAGTTAATTTCCGTGTATTCGCATCCAGGGAAACGCCAGCGGCGCTGTCTGCATGGTCCGTCTTCAACTTTCTTCAGAACTCTTTTTTCTGCTTCAAGCTTCGTCTGGCCGTGGCCGGTTACGGTAGAGCTGTTCTGCCACAGGCCGGACGAAGTTACGAAGGAGAAAGAAGGCGATGAAGCTAGTGTGCTGAGCGGGAAATACGTTTACAAAGTCTTTCGACCTTGCCGAGGATGAGATCGGCATCGGCGGTCCAGACGAAAGGTTTGGGATTTTGGTTACGCCGGTCGAGGTAGTCGAGCATGGCTTTCTCCAGGATCCGAATAGCAGTATGGCTGCCGCGTCGGACACAGCGTTGGGTAAGCTCTGCGAAGAGCCGCTCGACGAGGTTGAGCCAACTGGCGCTCGTTGGGGTGAAGTGAACGTGGTAGCGCGGATGCTTCGTTAGCCAGCTTTTGACTTTCGCGACCTTGTGCGTACCGTAGTTATCCATGACCAAATGCACGTCGAAGCCGCCGGGAAGATTGGCCTCGATCTCGTTCAGAAAGCGGATAAATTCCTGATGCCGGTGACGCCGGTAGCAATTGCTGATGGTGACTCCGGAAGCCACATCCAGGGCCGCAAACAAAGACGTTACTCCATGTCGCTCGTAATCGTGCGACTGCCGCTCGGGAACGCCCGGCGCCAGCGGCAGAATCGGTTCGGTCCGGTTCAGCGCCTGGACCTGGCTTTTTTCATCGACGCACAGCACCATGGCGCGGTCCGGAGGGTTTAAATACAGGCCCACAATGTCGCGCACCTTCTCTACGAATTGTGGGTCTTTGGAAAACTTGAAGTTCTCCACTCGATGCGGCTGCAATCCGAACGTATGCCAGATGCGCACGATGGCGTTCTGCGTGAGACCGGTCTCTTGGGCCATGAGCCGAGTGCTCCAGTGCGTGCTGTTCGCGGGCTTCGATTCCAATGTTTTCGTCACCACTTCTTCTATGTCGCGATCGCTGATTTTTCGCGGCGCGCCGACGCGCGGCTCATCCAGCAAGCCATCCAGCCCGAACTCCAGAAATCGCTTTCGCCACTTGCCCACCGTTGCGCTCGTGACGTGCAGCTTTCGAGCCACTTCCGAATTACTCATCCCTTCTTCACAACCGAGTACCATCCGGGCGCGCGTCGCCATCGCCTGCAACGACTTCGGCCGACGAGCGATTAGGCTCAATTTCTCCCGCTCTTCCTCACTGATCTCCAGTGGCTTCTTGGGACGTCCAGTACGCATACAACAATAGGAGGCCCCTTCAATACTTATGTTTCGTATTTATCGCTCAGGACACTAGCGATACTTGCAGCATTTCTGATTGGGACATGCACGGCTATTTCGGGGTTGGCCGATAGTCTGACAACGGTAAACGTTTCGGCGTACGCGAATTCGAATGTCCAGTTCAATCCAGCAACATTTCCTACCGGCATAAGGGATGGGAATCAAAATACCGGTATCCCGTTCGACATTGCGCTCTTTGGAGGAATTGTCGGGAACTGGTCGGCTCCACTCAATTCGCCCGGTACTCAACTCGACGTTAAGTTAGATGCGAGCGGGACGAGAACGTTTTACGCTTTGCTGAACAATGGATTCGGGACGGCGGGGATAAACGAGTACGACGTAACCTTCAAAGCGACGAATGGGGCCGCGGTTACGTATCAATCGATCGGCGGCGTGGATACCCGAGATTACAACCAAAACGTTTTTACGGACACGATCTCGGGCAGCACAGTCCCGTGGTTCGATAACGGTCTCGGCCAGCGTTTGGATATGCGGGAGTTTACGCTTCCGGCGGCATTCGCGAACGATACGATTTCAGATTTTGTGATCACGCAGGTCAGCCCGAGCGACAACGCGTTGTTTTGGGGTTTGACGTACGGGACGGGATCTCCGACGCCGACACCTGAGCCGGTCTCGCTGACTTTATCGGGCGCAGGTTTACTAGCGCTGGGCATTCTGGGGGCCAAGAGATGGGCACGTGCGTCACGGGACCTGCAGACGGGCACGGTAGAGGAAGCCAAGAGCTAAAGGGAGGGAAGACCGATGACTAAAAGAGGACGTATTTTGCGGGACACGAATGCGGGTCCCGGATTGTTGACGATAGAAGGCAAACAATACTCGTTCGTGTTGGAAGGCATGTGGAGATCGGAGGTACCTCCGCGAACGGGCATGCCGGTGGACGTGCAGTTCGATGCCCAGGGCGCGCCGGAAGCGGTGTTGGCCGTTTCGGAAGGACAGCTAGCGAGGGAGCAGGCCAATCAGACGCTCGAAGGAGTGAAGCGGCAGGGTGGCGAGTTGACCCGAAAGACGTTCGCTCGCTTCGGGACCGGCACCGTCATTGCGTGGCTGGCTTTAGCGGCCGGCTGGTTTCTCTTAAGCACAGTCTCGATGGGCGCGGGGGCGGAGGGCGTGGACGTCACTTTCTGGCGGCTGCTTGGATACGCGAATGAATCGCACGCAACAGGCAACTTGACCGGCATGGGTCCGGGCAATTACCCGTCGGCTAGAATTTTGGGGTGCTGGCGCTACTGGCGCTGGCGGGACCGCTGCTCTCCTACTTTTGGCAGGATAAGAAGACGATTCTGGGTGGAGTTTTGCCGGCTGCGTTGATGGTTATGGTGTTCGCGGTGGTACGGAACAACATACTGTCAGCCGCGCGTGGGGCGGGCGGCTTTTTCGGCAGAACGGCGACGGATCAGTTTCTACATACGTTCATGGAACACGTGAGCTTAGGGGCGGGCTTCTACGTTTCCGTGCTGGCCGCGCTTTATTTCCTGGCGTTAAGCGCCAAACGATACATGGTCGCGGGAGCGTAGGGAGAAAAGTATGATGCTGCGAGTTTTGGCAGTAAATAGTTTTTGGCTTGATCGTGGCGGCCCAGACGGCAACGACGCCGGCCTTTCACGAGGCTTACGTTAACGCTTTACTTTATCGGAGGAATAGGCGAAAGAATCGCCGCAGGAGATCGTGGATCTTCCTTGCGGTCCCTGGGAAGAGATGGACGCAGCGTCTTGAATGGCAGGCCACAAAAACGATGGCTTGCCCCACGTCAGGACTAGCCTATCGTTTCCGTGGTGGATTTGGTGCAAGAGCCTAAGCCGATGCGCTGCAGGCGGTGGAACAGCGCCAGCATTCCGAACAGGCGAGCTCCAGTTAGTAACAGAAGCCATGTTGCTGGCTCCGGCGCGGCGACGGCTCCGGGCATGACAGCGACTAATATGTGGCTTATGGTGAAAGACGCACTAGTCTCCTGTCTCGGATAATTCTTTACAGCGCCGGACCTTGTCGAGAATGACATCGGCCGAGGCTTTCCAGACAAACGGGGAGGGTTCACCGTTCCAGGTGGCCAGCCACTTGTAAATGGCCTTTTCCAGTTCTTCGGTGCTGTGGAAGGTTCCTCGGCGAATCATCCGTCCGGTGATCAGGGCAAAAAACCGTTCTACCTGGTTCAGCCACGAACCGCTGGTGGGAGTGAAATGGAAATGGAATCTCCTCCGCTTCTTCGGCTTCAACCAGCGCTGCACCTCTGCGCTTTTGTGAGTGCAGTAATTGTCCATGATGAGATGCACTTCCTGATCGGCGGGCAGTTGCGCTTCCAGATGGTTGAGGAACCTTATAAATTCGCGGCTGCGGTGGCGATCCTGACAAGTACCAATCACTTTGCCGTTGAGAATATTGAACGCGGCGAACAGAGTGGTTGTGCCAGGGCGTTTATAGTCGTGCGTTTGACGCTCCGGCAGGCCGGGGCGTAGCGGGAGAATAGGAGCAGTGCGATCCAGCGCCTGAATCTGGCTCTTCTCATCCACGCACAACACCAGGGCGCGTTCGGGCGGATTCAAATACAGGCCAACAACATCCCTGACCTTTTCCTCAAAGTGGGGATCGTTGGACAATTTGAACTTCTCCACCCGATGCGGCTGCACGTCGTGACGCTGCCAGACCCGGTGAACGATGCTTCGGGAGACCTTTAACTGCCTTGCCAGCATTCGCACACTCCAGTGCGTGCTGCCGTCGCCGGGGCGGGTCTTTATCGTGGTATCGACGATCTTCCGCTCCAGCTCCGGCGTCAACACGCTGCCTCGGCGGTGTCGCTTGCGAATGCCTGTAACGGCGGCTAACCCATCTTTTGCGAAGGCCTCGCGCAAGGCAAGAATAGTGGGACGCGAAAGCTCCAACTGCTCCGCGATGGATCGATTCGCAACACCCTGGTGAGCGAGAAGCAGCAAGCGGCAGCGCAGGGCCACCTTCTGCGGAGTGCTGCCACTCCGAACCAACCCCTCAAGCCCCGCTTTCTGACCGGCGCTCAGGGCAAGCGCGGGTGCCGGATTGGGCATGCCCCAGCGTACGTCGACTCCGACTATATGTCAAGTATTATCTGGGACACGACACTAGTAAGCCGTCCCAGTCATAGGATTAGCAATGATTCTTCTGGAGGGATCGGAATAGGACCAGCGGAACGGCCTTGCGACTTTGGCGTAGGCGCGAATGTATTTGCGAATCTTCCGAGATAAGTCCGCCACCGATGTGAAGATTCCGCGGGCCAGCAGGTCGCGCTGGATTTTGGCAAACCAGAGTTCAATTTGGTTCAACCAGGACGAGTAAGTCGGTGTGAAGTGAAAGCGGACCTTGGGATGCTCGGCCAGGAAATCCTGGACTGCTTCGGTCTTGTGCGCCGACAGATTATCGAGGACAATGTGAATCTCTTTAGCCCAACGTGCGCGGCTCACCAGTTCCGATAGAAAGGTGATGAATTCGCTGCTGGTGTGGCGTTTCGCAGTCTTGCCCTGCACCTTGCCGGTCTTCACATCGAGGGCCGCATACAACGAGAGCGTTCCATGCCGGTAGTATTCGAAGCCGTGTCGTTCCGCTCGCCCGGGCGAAAGCGGAAGCACTGGGTCGAGGCGATCCAAAGCCTGAATCGCCGTCTTCTCGTCGACGCAGAAAACCGCTGCGTACTGCGGCGGCTCCAAATACAGCCCGATGATGTCGGCTGCTTTCGTTTCGAAATCCGGATCGTTACTCGCCATGTACCGCTCCAGCCGATGCGGCTGAAGCCGGGCTTGCGACAAGATGCGGTGCACGCTGGACTTGCTTACACCCATCTCGGCGGCCAACCTGCGAACCGACCAGTGGGTGCTGCCGTCATTCGGCTTTTGCTGCACCTTCCGGCACACCTTGGCTTGTACCGTCGGCGTCGCCGTCCTTGGCCGGCTGCCTTTATGCTGAGGCTCCAAGCCGTCGATGCCCCACTCTTGGAATCGTTGCTTCCAACGCGAAATCGTTGGTGCGGTTGTTTGCAAACTCTGCTTGATCGCACCATACGTCATCCCATCGGCCAACGCCAGAATCAGCCGCGCTCGAAACACATCTCCCGCCGGTAACGTGCGCGATTGCGCCCAACGCTTCAGTTCTTCACGCTGCTCTGTGGTGAGCGAGACCAACTCCCGATATCGTGCCACATAACAATGACGTCTTCTGTCGTTTATGAGTAACGATACGACTGGGACTTGTTACTAGTACTGTATGCACCCAGCCCACCGGCGTTGAGCTCAAATCCAGAAGAAGGAGGCCCATCGTACAGGAAGCCGAAAAACCCGTTGAAACTGCCGTCATAGCTGACCGGGGCGTCGTAACCCGGCGAAGGAATATCAAATCCGGCAAGTGCAAAACTTGTACGGGTGGTGGGCAGTACTTTCACATCCGCAGCAAACGCGAGTATGTTTTGATCGACGTCGATCGAACCCCAGTCATATCCGCCGCCAGCGATTCCATTCAACGTCATGGAGAATGAACCGCCATTGAGAGATACAGGAGTTATCGTCGTCGCAATCCTCCCACTCGCGGAGGGATCGTAATGAACCTTGGTGACGCTGATTGTCGGCGTTGCTGAGCCACCATTCACGGGCGTGATTATGGCGCCTGGATAGAACTGCTGAACCTCTTGAACCCAAGCTGTGGAGTTGTAATAGCCTCCAGGGTTCGGAAGGGAACCAGCTGAACCGAGAAGGGGTAGCAAGGTTAGAAGAGCGGCAAGCTTCATAAAAGTTTAAGCAAGTCTAACATGGGCGCGGCTTATAGTAAGCGGGATTTGGCACGATGGTTTGCGTGGGCGCAGCGAAGCTAATTACGACGAAAAGGTTGTCGGTTCGGTGGTGGATTTGGTGCGAGGCTTAGATGCGGCGCGGGCGGCGGAGCGCTTGGATTTGAGGTTGTTTAAGCGGGATCTGCGGTCGGGCTGGGTGGCGTTTTTCAAAGTGAAGTAGAAGCGGGAGCCCTGGCCGATGTGGGAAGCAATCGAGATCTGGCCGCCGTGGGCTTCGACGATTTGTTTGCAGATGGCGAGTCCGAGGCCGACGCCGCCTCTGGTGCCGCGATCCAACCGCTTGAACATTCCAAAGATGCGGGCGTGATGCTGGCTATCGATACCAATGCCGTTATCGGCGACGCAGAATTTCCACATGCCGGATTCCGGTTTGGCGGAGATGTGAATTTCGGGGGGGACATCGTCGCGACGATATTTGATGGCGTTGCTGATCAGGTTTTGAAAGAGCTGAATGAGCTGTAAGCGAGCGCCGAGCACGGCGGGCAAATGGTCGCGGGTGACGACGGCCGCGGCTTGCTCGCGCACGGCCTGTAAGTTGTCGAGGACGAGATCGACGATCTCCTCAGTTTCGACGTTTTCTTCCTGCTGACCGGCGGAGGCGGCGAGACGGGAATACTCAAGGACACCGGCCACGAGTTGGCGCATGTGGGCGGCGGCATCGGTAATGCGCGAGAGATGGAGCCGCGCATCGGGGGAAAGCTCCTGAACGTGCCGCCGCTTGAGCAATTCAGAAAAGGTGGACATGGTGCGCAGAGGTTCCTGCAAATCGTGACTGGCGGCGTAAGCAAACTGTTCGAGGGCTTCGTTGGAACGCTTCAATTCGAGGTAAGAGGCGTTGAGACGCTGACCGGCGAGGCCGAAGGCGCGACTGACTTCTCCAAGCTCATTGTTCGAATCGGGTTGGATCTTGACGTCGAAGCGGCCGACCGCGAATTGTTGAGCGACCAACTTCAACTGGCGCAAGGGGGTGACGATGCCGCGCGTTACGTTCAAGCCGAGAGCTAGCGCGATGAGCAGCGAGGCGAACGCGGTGATGAGGAAGATAAGTTGGGCGGATTGCTGGCTGGTTCTGATTTCGTCGAGCAGGAGGATGCGCTGCGCGCTTACTTCGGAGTTCACGCGCTCGACCATTTCGCGAACGCTATCGAGAATCTCGTCCATCTGGTTATCGAGGCGCAAGCGAACGGCGAGCCAATCCTGGGCGTCGGCCAGGCGCTGCATGGCGTCTAACTGGTCATCGACAGTGTCGCGCAGGACACCTAAGTTCTGCGGCATCGCGATGCGGCTGTTGCGAAAAGAATCGAGCGTGTGTTCGACGTCTTCGGAAAATTCGAGCCGCTGCTGGCGGGCGGTGATTTTGAAAAGGGCGGCATCTTTAGCTTGGGAGACGTCGTCGAGCCGGTGGCGGATGCCATCCATATCGGCGCGCACCCTATAGACGGCCAAGACTTCGTCATCGATGGAGGCAAGGGCTCGGCTATTGCGCAAGACATGCGCGAATTCCCAGCCGGTAACGGCCGCGCCGCAGATGATGATGAAGGCGACGGTGGCGAAGGAAAGAGTGAGTCGAAGTCCAATACTCACCGTTTTTTCCCAACAGGCGGGCCGAGCGGCGTGGATGGTCGCCCAGCGAAACCGGTAAGACGCATGAGGGCGGCCTCCATGCGAGCGGCTTCGTCCTGGCTGCTGATCTGGCCGGTGAGGATCAGGTGAACACCGTGCGCGTAGATCTGCGAAGCGGGCGCGTACTGCGCGCCGAGTAAATAGGCGGGGCGGCGGATGATGCGATTGGCGACGCTCGAGATGGAGGCCACGAAGGGATCGGCCTTGAGGACTGCGGCGTCGTGGTAGAGGGAATTCAGAGTCGGGAGAAATGCGCCCTCGATGGCTCTCTGCCGTTGGACCTGCTGGCTGACCATATATTTTACGAAGGCAATCGCCTCGGCCTGATGGCGGGTGCGTCGCGAGATTCCGAGGTACCAGCCTCCGAGAACGCTCGACTGGGGGTTTGCGCCGACCGGCATGGGAGCAACGGAGAAACGATTGCGAACTTCGGGAGATTGTTCAGCCAGTGGGTACGCATAGCTCCAGTTGCGCATGAAAGCGGCGCCGCCGCCTTCCCAGACATTGCGCGCGTCCTCCTCAAGATAAGCGACTACGCCCGGAGGTGAAATGGTTCCAATCCAACCGCGAGCGCGGGAGAAGGCGCGGATGGCCGCTGGATTGTTCACGTCGACGGTATGGTTCGCTTCGAGGGGCTGGCCGCCACCTTGCGATGCCTGCCATTCCAGTGCATCGCAAGCAAGGCCTTCGTAATCCGCGCCTTGCCAGACGAAGCCCCAGAAGCCGGGTTTGCCGCGCAACCGTTCTCCACGCTGGATGCGGCAGCCTGGGTTTCGAGTTCGTCCCAGGTGCGGGGCGGGTGGGAGAAGCCGTACATCTTCAACAGATCGGTGCGGTAGTAGAGCAGACCATAGTCGACGTAAAAGGGAGCTGCGATCAGACGGCCTTTGACGGTAGCGTTCTCGATCATCTGAGGCACTTCGTCGGGCAATTGGTCGCGCAGAACAGCGGTCAGATCGGACATGTACCGGCCGACGGTGGAAGGCCAGATGGTGTCTATCTGGAAGACATCGATGCCGCTCGAGCCGCTTGCGAGGAGGGATTGTTCCTGGTAGAGACGCTGCTGGGCGGACTCCGAGCCGGGAACGATGCGGACAGAGATGCCGGTTTGCCTGGAGAAATCGCGGGCGAGACGCCGATCCAGTTTGTTGGACTCGGGCAACCATAATAAGGCAGTGACAGAGCGGGTCTCCTCCGGTTTATGGGTAACGGAACAGGCGCTAAGAAAGATGATCGAAAGGAGGAAGACAACGCAACCCACCCGATGGGCGTGTCCGGTAGCAGGACAAGTCGGGGCCCTGGCGGACTCCACACAAGAATAGTAGCTCCGGGAGTTTGAAAGGATGGTACGTGCCGGGGGTGGATTGGGGGACACGCCTGCTTTTTGGGCTTTGCAAAATCCGACCCGCAGGAGTGTCCCCAACCCCCCAGTTCGTTCGGAAAAATGAGCCCGCGCTTCTCAGCGAGGCGAAGATTCCAGGTGGACTTTAAATCCCAAGCTTTTCCGAAGCCATCGCTGTCCCCTTGACCCGGGCCGATATTTTCTGAAAAGCAATATCCCGTGCCGCATCCGGCGACCCGTGCTTCGGCTTTTTGTCAATGCTGAAAGGCGAAAAACCGCAATCGTCGGTTGAACCTAACCGCTCCTTCGGAATGTGTTTCGCCGCCGCCACGAGCTCCGCGCTCACTTCCTCCGGCGTCTCTACTTTCGGATTCAGCGGATCGATCACGCCGATAAAGCAAATCTGCTTCACGCCATTCGCGTCCTCGCGGCTATGCTTCCCGATCAGCTTGTAGACATGCTCCTTGTCCTTCTCGCTCGCCAGTTGCATGAGAAAGTACCCGGCGTTCATCTTGAACATGCTCGGCAAAAGTTCGGCATAATCCACATCCGCGCTGTGCGTGGAATCGCAATCGCCGCCCGGGCAAGTGTGAATTCCGATATTCTTTCGTTCCTCCGCCGAAAAACGATCGATCACCCGATTGTTCAACTCGATGAAGTGCTGCAGCATGCCGCGCCCCGTCCATGGATTGCCCGGATCGTTCCGGCAAGCCAGCCTGCCCTCCGTGAAATCGATCGAAACGCGCGACGCGCCCGCGGCGAAACATTGCCGGATGTCTTTCGCGCATTCGTTGCACAAATCTTCCAGGAACTTTTCGCGCGGATAGCCCTCCACCTGTCCATCAAGCGGATAAAGCAGCGCCAGCATCGAAGGCGCGATCACTGCTTGTTTCAGCGGCTTCTTCGCGATCTTCTTGGCTTCTTTCAGGTAATCCGCCGCGAAGGTCTTGTAGTGAAACGGTCCCCGTGTCAGGCGCGGCAGTTGCCGGTGATGTCCGTCCGCGAAGACAGCAAAATACTGCCCGTCTCCCGCCAGATTATCGGCCAGCCCTTTCCCGGCCAGCGTGTCCGCCAGCGGATACGTCGCGAAACTCGAAGCTCGCTGCTCGCCATCGGAAACAATCGGCGAGCCGGTCGCTTCCATCCGCTCAATCGAATCGCGGCACGCTGCATCCTGTTCGTGTGTCAACTGCTCATGTGTAATTTTGCCTTTGTCGTAATCAGCCAGTGCAGCCTGCAACTTGGCAGGCCGCGGGAGAGATCCCACGTTCTCGGTAGGTATCGGCATTTCTTTGTATCCCTTCTTGCGATTTGCAGTGCGATTCTATCAGTATTTCCCCCAGCCCGTCCGGATCTACTTCTGTTCGCAGAATCGGTCCGTTACAGGGGCGACGTGTTCCGAAAGCTTACGCACCACGCCAGCGCGGCTTACGCGATAGCCAAGATCGAAGCAAACCACCGGCGCATAATCCGTGTGTCCGTATAAACGCACGAGGACGCTTTTTACGCCTTCCCACCTCTCGACCACGAAGTAGGTATGCGCATTCGCAAAACGCTCGCTGGCGCGATCTGTCTGGTAAATCCGCTGCGCAATATCGATCCGCCCAAGCGTAACGGCGTCGTAGATGTAGCAAAGTGCCGAATCGCTCGCTCGGTGATCGTTAACCGAAAAAGCGCTGCCGTGGGGCGACCATTGGGCCTCGATGGTGCTGCTTATCTCGAGCAGCCTGGCGCGCCGGCCGGTGCGAATGTCTTCGATCCAGAGCTCCGGGAATTTATTCACGCCGCGCCGGAAAGGCTCGCCATAGAGAACCCGCGAGCCGTCGGGTGACATAAGCCTCTTTGCCGTTCCGAATGGCAACGTCAGGCGGGATACCGGCGCCGCGGCCAGGATTGCGATAGGCAACGCCAACAAGCAAACGAGCCAGCAATAAGAATTCCCGCCGTCCGTCTTATGCACGATTACTAAGTAGCTTACTTTAGCGCGGCGCTCCGCCCTCGCCGAACATCCGGGCGCAAAATAAAGGAATGCGCGCGATCCTTCTCGCTCTTCTTTTTCTGACCAGCCCCGGTGCGCGGAACGACTATCAAAATCCCAACAACTGGCTTTGCCGCCCGGGTAGGGCAGACGCCTGCTCGACCGTTTTAACCGCCACCGTCATCGCGGCCGACGGCATAACGTCCCAACGAACCTATCGACTCGACCCCAACGCGCCCATCGACTGCTTCTACGTCTATCCGACCGTCTCGCGCGAATCAACCATGAACAGCGACATGACCGCCGGCCCGGAGCAAGAGCGCGCCGCGCGGCACCAATTTGCGCGCTTCGGCGGAGTGTGCCGGCTGTATGCGCCCCTGTATCGCCAGGTGACCCTAACGGCCTTGCGCCAGGCGATGCATGGCAATCGCACCGGCATCGATCCCGCGCTGGCTTACGGCGACGTACTCGCTGCCTGGAACAGCTATCTCGCGCACGACAATCATGGGCGCGGCGTGGTCCTGATCGGGCACAGCCAGGGCTCGAAAATCTTAGCGCGTTTGATCGCACAGGAAATCGATGGCAAGCCCGAGCAGGCGCGGCTGATCTCCGCCATCCTTCCGGGAACAGACATCGAGGTTCCCGCCGGGCGCATGGTGGGCGGTACTTTCCAACACATCCCGCTCTGCGCAACCGGGAAGCAGACCGGCTGTGTCGTTGCCTATTCGACTTATTTGGCGACCGATCCGCCCGCCCCGGACGCCATCTTCGGTGCGGCTTCGCATAAAGGCTCGACGTATGCTTGCGTCAATCCCGCTGAACTGACCGGCGAAGGAACACTCAACGCGGACTTCCCCGCCATCGGAGATGTGGCTCGCATGTTCGGAACCACCTTCGTCGAAAACCCCGGCCTTTTGTCGGCGAAGTGCGCGCTTACTCCCGATCACTCCTTCCTGGCAATTACCGTGGGCGAAGGAGCAGCCAGCAGGAGAGTCAGCGCAGCCTTAGCCGCCGCCCAGGCCAGCTTGCCCGGTTGGGGATTACATATGCTCGACGTCAACCTCGCGCTCGGGAACCTGGTCGATCTGGTCAGCGCCCAGTCCAAAGAATGGCTCGCCGCAAGGAATGCGAAAGTCGGAAAAGACCAATGAGCCCCGCTCCTTTCGTGCTGCTCGCCGATGTACTACCTGGGCTGGTCAGACAGCTCGCACAGGATCTTCAAAAGGGAGGGCATCGCCGGTTGGCCGATCAGATTCCGGAACTGCGTATTTACGGCCGCTGCTCTTGCGGCTCTAGACCGTGCCGAACCTTCTATTGCTTGCCGCCCAACGAATTTGCCAAGCTCGCAAGATCTGCCAAAGACATTGACGGCGTGAGCATCGCAAAAGGCCGCATCGTGCGAGTGGAAACTCTTTCGGCGGAAGTCGATTCTGTTCTCGATCAAATCTTCTAAATGGAAGATCGAGCTGCAAACCGATACGGACCCACTACGAATCTGCCAATGGGCGGAGATGGTCGATGAGCTCATAGCAGGCTTCGCGTGCCTTCTCGCTATATAACTCTTCAGCGCGAGTAATCTCCAGGTCTTTAAGCGCCAAGGCATCAGGATTCCACTCGCTCCGGCAACGACCCACGGGCAGATGGTCTGTTTCGCTATCGATGGCGGCAAACGTCAGGAAGATGCTTTCGAGGTCGTCGCCGAGGCTGTAACGCAGGGAGGAAAGTTCTCTGCATGCCTCGATAGTCCCTATACTACCCGCAATCAGCTGGCGCGCCACTCGAAGAGCCCTGATCACGGCGGGGTCCTGCCAGGGCTGCCCGGCACTGTAATTTGCAAGCAGTTCGCGGGCAAAGCTGTCTCTTGCGCTACGATCGCGCCACGCAGGAGCACTTGTGTCCAAGGCATCCTCCGCACTAAATAAAGTCATTCCCGATAGAGCAAGAACGTCGGCGGACGGTCCTGCAAACTCACCTTGGTAGGCAAGAATCATCATTTCCGGATTCCGTTCCGCCCAGATGAGCCAACGTAAAGACGGAGGAGCCCACACCAGCAACGCCGCGATTTCTTTCAGCGAGTCCGCCGGCGAGTTTGGTGGGCTGCTTTCCAACTCGAAGCAGTACTGAACGGCGGCATCATCGCGCGAAATTTCTAAAGCGCCAAAATGCCCAAAGTTCGTAAAGAAATAATCCCGAGGGTCGGGATCCACAACCACAAGGTGAAGCTTTTGATCGTTGCTGTGCTCCACTAAGATTTTCAACATACCCCCGAACTCCGTACTGCTGAAGAGATCGAAGTCAAGGAGTCGATAGTTCCCGTAGCCGGGCCTGAATACTTTGGCAGGCATGCGCGACGAGACCAAGACTGCTGAACGAAGCTGCAGGAAGACCTTCAGGAAATCATCGGGATCTTTGAGCAGAAGAGGCATGACGCACTACCCGTGCCGCAGCGCCCCGTGCACGCTTAGCCGCGTGGCCCGGCGCGCCGGAATCAGGGCCGCTGCGAGCGTGCAAAGCGTCAGCAGCAGAATCGCTCCCGCGTAGATGCCCGGTTCGCTCAATGAAATCGCACCCAGTTGATGCCGAATGAGCGCGAATCCGAAATAACCCAGCGGCGCGGCCAGCACAAATCCAGCCACTAAAATGACGACGACTTCACGCAGAACAAGCCGCAGTATGTCCGTGGGTCGAGCGCCCACCGAGACGCGAATGCCAAACTCCGCCGTGCGTAAGGAAGCTCCGTACGCGATTACCCCGTAGATGCCGACCGCCGCAATTGCCAGCGCGAGAGCAGCGAACGCGCCCACCAGAACCGCCATGGCGCGCTCGGAAGCGGCAAACTCCGCCATTCGACTTTGCATCGTCGCAATATCGGAAGGCGCAATGCCGGGTGCTTCCTGGCCGACGATCCGGCGAATCGTCTGCTCGGATAGCGCCGCCCCGCGGGTACGCACATAGTAAGTCATCTCCGTTGCGCTTTTGGCCTGCAGCGCCGGAGTGTAAATTAGCGATCCCGCCGCCCGCTTCCACGACTGCCGCGAATCCGCCACCACGCCAACCACCCTGGCCAGCCAGTTCGGATCGAGTCCGTTAAACATCGTCACCGTTTGGCCGAGCGGATCGGCCGCGCCGAAAAGTCTATGCGCCAGGGCCTGGTTAATGATCAACACGTTCGGAGCATTCGCGCGATCGCGTTCGTCGAACTCGCGGCCGGCCACCAGCGGAATGGCGAACGTCCTGAAATACCCCGGACCGATCAAGCTGCGCAACCCGTTTTGATGTTTTGCGATCGCCGCCGCTGTGGTTCCCGGAATGATGACGGCGGAATCGGCGCCTTGCGGAAACGGTCCGCCCGTCCCGTAGCTGACTTTAGTAACTTCGGGTAATTGCGCCAGGCGTTGTTGCAGATTTCCCCACAGTAGTTCTGCGCTTTGCACAGTCGAATGCGCCAGTTTGGGATCGATGGAAAAAACCGTCAGGTGCCCGGGATCGAAGCCGACCGGCACACTCACCAGTTTGTGCAGCGATTTGGCAAACAACCCGGCCGCAATCGCAAGCACCATCGACAAAGCGATTTGTGCGGCAGCCAAAGACCTGCGCACGAAGGCTTGCGAGCGAGTGGCGGAGTGGGTGAGCGATTCTTCGTTGAGCCCGGCCGAGATATCGATCCGGGCCGTTTGCCAGGCGGGTAAAAGCCCGACCGATAGCCCGGTGACCAGCGCAATCGACCAGTGCAGTGCCAGTGTCCAGCCGTGCGGTTGATAAACCAATGCGCCACGGGCATCGAAGCCTGCGAGATGCGCTAATAAACGAGCGCCCCAGCGCGCAATCCAGAGACCAAGCAAGCCTCCGGCCAGCGCGAGAGCCAGCGTCTGGATGAAATGTAGCCGCATGACGGCGGCTCGCGTCGCGCCCACCGCATACCGAATCAGCATTTCATGCTTCTGCTTAACTGCCCGCACGAGCATCAGCCCGGCAATGTTGATCGCCGCCAGCAACAAGACCGCGAGAGTCATCCACTGCAAGATGCGCAGCGGTTCACGCCAATCGCTCAGCGCCGCATCCGCTCCGCGCGCCGCCGGCACCAGCGACATATGTTCGTGCGCCAGCTCCTTCAGATAGTCGTCCGATTGGATCGGTTGAAGAGCGAGTTCCTCGCGCGCCGCGGCGCGGTACACAGGCTGCAATTCAGCCTCGGCTGCGTCGCGCGAAGTGGTCGCGGGGATGCGAATGAAAGGGTTCAACCAGCGGACGCTCCAATCGTTATCGCTCTTCCAGCCCGGATTCAATTCTGCGTAAACGTTCAACGGCAGATACAGTTTCGGTGCTTGTCCGCCCACCAGCCCTCGAAAGGCCGGCGGCGCAACTCCAATGATGCGGAACGGCAGGCCGTTGACGCGCAACACGCTGTTCCAGGCGCTCGCTTCCCCGCCGTAAGCCTCCTGCCAGAAGTCATAAGAAAGAACAGCCGTAAAACGATCGCCGGTACGAGCGGAGATCGTGCGGCCGATAATCGCCTTGATCCCGAGTATATCGAAGAAATTATCGGACACGAAATCGGCCAGCAAGTGCTGTGGGCCGCCGGGTGTTTCCATGTTCAGCAGTTCTCCGTGCCGCGCGACAATGCTGCCAACTTTCAAGTGAGAGGCAAGATAGCGATACGTCGGTAGACTCACGGTTTCGGCCATCGCGTCGCTCTGCGAGCGGCCTACGTGAGTCACGTTCGAGTGAAAGGCGAAAATGTGCGTGGGGTCCGGGATGGGCAGTTGCGCGTAGACGGCCTGCCACAGCAGCGTGAAGACGGCCGACGTGAAGCCGATGCCCAGCGCCAGCAAGATTATGCAAAGCGCCGTGAAGGCGCGCTCGCGGCTGAGGCTGCGCACGCTAAGCGCGGCTTCTTTCGAGAGTACATCGAGGCGGGGCAGCATGCTTGGATAGTAAGAGCGCATGAAGGTTTTCCTTTACTTTATCGGCAAACCGCGCGACGCGCACGCGAATGCCATTGCCGCCGAGTTCATTAAGCGTTCCAGCAGATATGCGGCTTGTGAAATGCGCGAGATTGATCCCGAGCGCTTCGACCTGTTCGCAAAACACGGGTCCGCACGCAAAATCCTCCTCGATCCTTCGGGACGCGCACTAGCTTCGACGGATTTCATAAAGATGATGGCGGAAGGGGAGCGCACCGGTCAGGAAATCGTCTTCCTGATCGGAGGGCACGATGGCCTGCCTGCCGAGTGGAAGCCGCGCGCCGACTTACTTCTTTCGCTTTCCGCCATGACCTTTCCGCACGAGCTGGCGCGCGCCATGTTGGCCGAGCAGATCTATCGCGCGTTCACCACGCTACGAGGCCATCCGTATCCGAGATAAGATGACGAAGGAGAACAATAATGAAACCTTTGTGGATAGCGGCAGCCGGTCTTCTGTTGGCCGCGGCGGGCGCTTATGCGCTCGATAGTCCGAAAGCGCAAGCGTCGGTCGATGTTGATGGCAAGAAAATTACCATCGACTACAACGCGCCTGCCGTCCATGGCCGTAAAATTTTCGGCCCCGGCGGCCGGATCTCGCACGATCGAAACTATCCGGTGTGGCGCGCGGGAGCAAATCCCGCTACTGCCTTTCACACGGATGCGGATCTTGAAATTGGAGATCTCTCGGTCCCAAAAGGCGATTACACTCTTTATGTTTCGCTCGAGGACGTCGATCATTGGGTGCTGATTATCAATAAACAGACCGGCCAATGGGGTCTCACTTACAACAAAGACCAGGATCTGGGCCGCGTGAAGATGGATATGAGCAAACCTTCTTCTCCCGTTGAGACGCTGAAGTACACGTTTTCCAAGGAAGGCTCGAACAAGACCAAGTTGACGCTGGCCTGGGATCAGTATGAAGGTTCCGTGCCGATCACGGTGAAATAGAGCAAGTTAGACTCAGGTTATTGCGCCTCAAATTTTCCATCACATCGTTGTGCGCGGCGTTCCTTCTCGCTGCTTCGGTTTATTCGCAGGAGTCGCCGGGCCCGCAACCCGTGCTTCTGCCGCCGCCAATCGTCGCGCCGCGCGATGTGCCCTATCCGGCGGGCGCGCTCAAACTGCTGGTTGACGCGACCGACCTCGAGCGCAGGCTTTTCAGCGTGCACGAGACAATTCCGGCGCGCCAGGGCGAGCTGACGCTCCTTTATCCGGAGTGGATTCCCGGCAACCACTCACCCACGGGCCCAATTTCTAAGATTGCCGGCCTCTATGTGAAAGCAAATGGCGCGGCAATCACCTGGGTGCGCGACCGCGTCAACGTTTACGCTTTTCACATCCAGGTTCCATCGGGCGTCACTTCTCTCGAAGTGGACTTTCAATACCTGGCGCCGCTGCGCGGCAAAGAAGGCCGCATTTCGTTTTCCTCGAAGATTTTAGATCTGGCCTGGAACACCGTATTGCTCTATCCGGCAGGCTATTTTTCGCGCCGTGTCGAATTCGATCCGAGCATCAAGCTGCCGGACGGCTGGAAGTTTGCAACTGCGCTCGAAAAAGACTCCGAGGACGGCGGCGTGGTTCATTTCAAAAAAACGACGCTCAACACGCTGGTCGATTCGCCGCTCTACGCCGGAGTGAACTATAAGCGCGAGGATCTTTCGACGGACGCGACCAACCGCGTCTATCTGAATGTATTCGCCGATTCGCCTTCCGATCTGGCGATTACTCCGGAGGAACTGGATCTACATCGCAAGCTCGCCGAACAGGCGGCGAAGCTCTATGCGTCGCACCACTATAGTCATTACGAATTCCTTTTCCTGCTGAGCGATACCGTGGGCGGCGTCGGGCTGGAGCATCATCAGTCGAGTGAAGATGGCACGAAAGCCAATTACTTCACTGACTGGAAGGCGGGAGTCGCGGGCCGCGATCTGCTGGCGCACGAATACACGCACTCCTGGAACGGAAAGTTCCGCCGCCCGGCAGACTTGTGGACGCCGAATTTCAACGTGCCCATGCAAGATGACCTCTTATGGGTCTACGAGGGCATGACGCAATACTTCGGATACGTGCTGACCGCGCGCTCCGGTCTGCGAACGGACGAGCAGACACACGACTTGATCGCGCGAGTCGCTGCGAACTTCGACGTCAGCCCCGGGCGGAACTGGCGGCCCATGGTGGATACGACCAATCAACCGACTGTCTCTCAGCGTTCGCCGGTGACCTGGGTGAGCTGGCAGCGCCCGGAAGATTACTACACCGAAGGGATGCTGATCTGGCTCGACGCCGACACCAAGATTCGCGAAATGAGCGGCGGCAAGAAATCGCTGGATGATTTTGCCAAACTCTTCTTCGGGATCGACAACGGCAGCTACATTACGCATACTTACAACTTCGACGATCTGGTGAAGGCGTTGAACACAGTTCAACCGTATGACTGGGCGAAGTTCTTGCACGAGCGCGTCTACGATTTGGCTCCGCGCACGCCGGAGAACGGCATTACGCAGGGTGGCTATCGGTTGGCTTACAGCGATACGCCGCCGGCCTGGCTAAAAGACGAAAAGATGCCGCTACACGGAACGAGTTACTCTACCTCCATCGGCCTATCTGTCAAAGATGACGGCGAGCTGGACAACGTCTGGTGGGACGGCGTGGCATTCAAGGCCGGAATTACGCCCGACATGAAACTGATTGCCGTAAACGGCGAAGCCTATACCAAAGAAAAGCTCAACAGCGCGTTAGTGGTAGCCGAGCACGGCAAAGATCCCATCAAGCTCATGATGAAGCGTGGTAACGAGTATCAAAGCTTCGACCTCGATTATCACGGCGGCTTGCGTTATCCGAAACTGGAGCGCGTAGACGGCGCGCCTGACCGTTTGGATGAGATTCTGGCGCCCGCGAAGTAAGTCAAACGAGCTGCTGGTATAAACTTCTCAATTGCTGCTGACATTGCGAAGTGTAACGAAGAGCTTCGGCGGAATTCGTGCTCTCCGTGACGCCAACCTGGAGGTGCGGGAAGGCGAAGTGCACCTGCTGATGGGCGAGAATGGCGCGGGCAAATCGACCCTCATGCGCATCGTTGCCGGAATGCATGGGCGCGACGGCGGAGAGATGCTCTGGAAGGGCGAGTCCGTCTCTTTCAAAAATCCCTCCGACGCGGCGTCGCAGGGGATTGCAATGGTGCATCAGGAATCTTTGCTTGCGCCTCATCTTTCGGTTGCCGAGAACATTTTTCTGGGCAGGGAAGTGACCGCTAAATCAGGTTGGGTGCGCCGCAACGTGATTTCCACGCGTGCTCAGTCGCTGATTGCGGCGAACGGCTTCAAACTGGATGCCGATGCGCTGGTGCGAACGCTGAGTCCGGCGGGAAGGCAGTTGGTGGAGATTTGCCGAGCCATTTCGCTGGGCTCGAGTTTGCTGATTTTCGATGAGCCGACCTCTTCTCTATCGGAAACGGAAACGCGCGAGGTGTTCCGGATCGTCCGTCAGTTTCGCGAGCGCGGAGCCGGGGTCATCTACATCACCCACCGCCTGGAAGAACTGCGCTCGCTGGGCGATCGGGTCACCGTGCTGCGCGACGGCGCGACTGTATTCAGCGGAGAGTTGGCGAATCTCACTCGCGAGCAGCTTATTCAGTACATGGTGGGCCGCGCCGTTAACGCGACTTACAGCCGCGAGCCGGTTGCGCCCGGAGACTTACTGATCAAGGTCGCCGGATTGTCACGCGGCTTTGTGCGCGATGTGAGCTTTGAAATTCGCGCGGGCGAGATCGTCGGCTTGGCCGGGCTGATGGGTGCGGGCCGGACAGAACTTTGCAGGATGTTGTTCGGTGTCGACCGCCCGGAAGCGGGAACGATTGAAATAGCTGGAAAAAAGCCATCGATCACGTCGCCGCAGAATGCGGCCGCGGCTGGTGTCGCTCTGATCCCGGAAGACCGGCAGCGCGATGGACTCGCGTTGAAGCTGCCCATCACTTATAACATCACGCTGCCGGATCTTGGTCGCTATGCGCGTTGGGGCGTCTTGCATAAGCAGCAGGAATTCGCGCTGGCGGAGGATTACGGCCGCAGGCTGCGCATCAAAGCCGACTCGCCGAAGCAATTGGCCGGACGCATGAGCGGCGGCAACCAGCAGAAAGTGGTGATCGCGAAGTGGATGGCGCGCGGCGCGCGCGTCTTTCTCTTCGATGAGCCGACGCGCGGCATCGATATCGGCGCCAAACAGGATGTCTTCGAACAAATGGACCAACTGGCGCGTTCCGGGGCGGCCGTGTTGATGGTGAGTTCCGAGCTGCCTGAACTCGTGCAAGTGGCGGATCGAATTCTGGTGATGCGGGAAGGCCGGCTCAGCGGCGAACTGCCGCGCCATGCGACCCAGGAGCAGATCATGCGGCTGGCCGCGCCATCCGGAGCAACCTCGGCGGCGGAGATTGCACAGTGAAAAACATTCAGAAGCTTCTTCCGTTCCTGACTTTGGTTGTTTTGTGTATCGCGCTGACGATCGCGACGCCGCATTTTCTGACGGCCATAAACCTGGCGAGCGTGGCGCGGCAGACCGCCGTGATCAACATCATGGCGCTTGGCATGACGCTGGTCATTGTGAGCGGTGGTATCGACCTTTCGGTCGGTTCCATTCTCGCCGTGGCCGGGCTGTTCGGCACGATGACGATCAAAGCCGGATTACCCATCCCGCTCGCGATCCTGGCGGGCACCCTGGCGGGATTGGCGTGCGGCGTCTTAAACGGGCTAATGATCACGCGCTTGAAGATTGCCCCCTTCATAGTCACGCTCGGTACGCTGGGCGCTTATCGCGGACTGGCGCTGGTTGTCTCGAAAGGGCTACCGGTGCATGAAATCCCAGACAGCTTCTCGTTCCTGGGCGACGGTAATCTCTTGGGAATTCCGTTTTCGCTGTGGCTGCTCGCGGCCTGCGCGGTGGCTATGCACTTCCTGCTCGAAAATACCAAGCTCGGGCGCTACTCTTTCGCGATCGGCAGCAACACGAGCGCGGCTTTCTACGCGGGCGTGCCGATCAATCGAGTGCTCACCGCGGTCTATGCCATTGCCGGCCTGCTGGCGGGTCTGGCCGGCATGGTGGAAGCTTCTCGTTTAATGACCGGGCAGCCGACCGCCGGCCAGGGTTATGAACTGGAAGCGATTGCCGCGGTCGTTATCGGAGGGGGCAGTCTCACCGGCGGCGAAGGTAGCGTGATCGGCACGCTCATCGGCGCGTTTATCATGGGGCTTCTCTCAAACGGCAGCGACTTGCTCGGGATCAACCCTTACTGGCAGCAGGTTACCATCGGCGCGGTAATTATTGCGGCGGTGGGATTCGACGAACTGCGCAAAAGAAAATTCGCCGCGGCATAGCGGCATGGCAGATTTTGTCCGGCATCGCGCGAATGAATGATTTATTTGTTCGGGGTGGAACTCGCTTTCGAGATGGCGTGTATTCAACGAACTAATAGCTTCCTGCTGTTGCGGAATCGACTGCCTGCACGAGCCGGTCTGGTTGCGCTTCGAGCAAAGATAGCTCGTTTGTTCCCAGCACGACAAGCGCGATGGAACGACCGCGCAGATTTTGCTGGTATGGAAGGCTTTGGTCCGCCGTCAATAAGAGGTCAAAGTTCTCTGCTTCGGCCGCTTTAAGAAGATCGCCATTCGTTAGGCGGTTCCAACCCTTTTCTGTGGTGGTGATTGTCGTGTGCCTCGACAGATAGCGGCGGATCTGATCCGGAATATTTCTATCGAACAGGATGCGCAAGTCTCTGGCTTTCGGCGAATTGTTTTACGCTCGCGACCAGGCGCAACTCGATACGCCATGCCTTCGCAATCTGCTCCGGTGTCATGCCGTCGTCAAGATTGTCGAGTACTGTTTGAACTGGCATGCGCGGGTCGTCTTTGAACACGGGCGAGCCACCCTGAAACTCCGGGTCCGTCATTGCCAACTCGAATTTAGACCAGTTCATATACAAGTCCAGTTTCATTTTAGAGCCATTCCAGGAAAGCGGAATGGAGCGCGACTCCACAGAGCTAGTCGGCGTGTTGCGGAAAAAACGTTAGTGCCTTTGTGGGCGGGGCAAAGCAGGGGACAGGCTTCGGATTCCGCAAACGGCGCGGAATGCTCGGCAAGTCCCCTGCTTTGCAGGTTAGTTGTCGACAGTAACGTTTTCAGCCCGACAGGCCGCTAGTCGGCCAGACCGTGCTTAATCGCAAAACGCACGAGTTCGCCGGTGCTGTGCAGGTTCAGCTTTTCCATAATTTTGCCGCGATGCGAATCGACGGTGTAGACACTCAGATTCAGCTTGGTAGCTACCTCTTTGTTGGTCTTGCCTTCGGCGATGAGTTGAAGCACCTCGCGCTCGCGTTTGGTGAGGAGATCGGCGGGGTCGGTGACGTTCTGACGATAATCGCTTAGCAATGCGCCGGAGACTGCCGGACTGATGTAGCCGTCGCCGCGCGCCACCGAGCGAACAGCATTCAGCAGTTCGGTATCGATGACATCCTTTAGCAGATAGCCGCGCGCGCCGGCCTTGAGAATCTCGCGCACATACACTGCTTCTTTATGCATGCTCAAAACCAGGATGCGCAGGCGAGGGTTGGCTTCCATCATGCGGCGGGTGGCTTCGATACCGTTGATCTCGGGCATGGCGACATCGAGCAGAACCAGATCCGGGCGAAGCTTTTCGGCGAGCTCCACCACTTCGCGCCCGTTTGCGGCTTCGCCGATCACTTGCAGATCGGACTGGGAAGAAAGGATGAGTTTCAGGCCCTGGCGCACGATGGTATGGTCATCGGCGAGTAGGATTTTAATGGTGGAAGTAGTCAACTTGTGGCCGCGTTCACCGGACAGGTTACCGCAACGGTAAAACCGCGGCCCGCTTCGGATTTGACAATGAGCTCGCCTCCGCAACCCTGGGCTCGCGTTTGCATGCCGGCCAGCCCTAAGCCGTGTTTACCTGGCCGATCGGTGGTTTGAGACCCTCGGCCATTGTCTCTTACGGTAAGATGTACTTCGCGCTTATCGGAGTGCAATTCGAGCGAAACCTGAGTGGCAGCCGAATGGCGCGCCACGTTGGTGAGCGCTTCCTGGGCGATGCGGAAGATATGCGTTTCGGCTTCGTCTCTGAGCCGCAGGCTTTCGATGTCGCTGCGATAATCCACCTTGATCCGGGTTCGCTGCCCAAAACTTTCGGCAAGCGCGCGCAGCGCCGCGTCGAGGCCGAAGTCGTCGAGGATGGTGGGCCGCAGGAGCTGGGACATCTCCCGAACATCCTGGATCGCGCCATCGACGAGCGTCATACAGTCTTCTACCTTGGCGGAATCTGGTTGGCGGCGAAGCGCCGACAGGTTAGCTTTGATCGCAGTGAGCGATTGGCCGAGCTCATCATGCAATTCATGGGAGAAGCGGCGCGCCACATCTTCCTGCGATTCGAGAAAAGCATATTGCAGGCGCGTCAGCTCGCTGGTTTGCAATTCGAGCCGTTTGAAGAGAGCCGCCGAGGCGCGCGCCACCCAGCTGGCGCAGAGCAGAGAAAGCGCTACGCAGACCGCGAACAGCCAGACGGCCCAACGCAGAAGGCCGTGGCCGGCCTGATAGATGCTTTCGCGCAAGAGTTCGGCCTGTTCGTAGGCGGATTCGAGCGCGCTACTCATCTGCTCGCGGTTCTGCTGAATCTGATCGAGAATCTCTTCCCGGCGCACCATATCCTTGCGCGCCAGCTGAACCCAGCGCTCGTTTAATCGCACCTGTTGCCGTTCGATTTCGTCTATGGCGTCTTTGGCAAGCGCTTGGCGATCGGCAAAGATGCCGGTAATGTTGTTGATCTGATGGATACTTCGAAACGCGACGAAGAGCGCGGACAGGACTAACAAACCAGAGACGCATAGACCCAGCAAAAGAGTTCTCTGAAGATGTGTTCGGGTAACTACGCTGGTTTGCGCCACGATGACGATTCTTTCATTAATTCATCGCGGTAGCTATCCCGGAAATACGGGATATTTTTTCACTTATCGCAGCGATGGCGCGAACTCGGAAGAACAGGCAAAGTAAAACTGTGAGCGGCAGTCAAGAACGGTCCGCCACTAGTTGAAGGAGAAAAGACAATGAAAAAACTATTAACATCTACCCTGCTAACAGTGGCAGCGGTTCCTTTCCTGATGGCCGCTCCCAGCGCAGCTACCAAGACGCAAAACACCGCGACCACCGCCAGCCAGAACAAAACCGCAACCAAGAAGGCTCATAAGAAGCACAAGAGCCAGAACAGCAAATCGACGACCGACACCTCCGCTAAGAAGTAACGTCGCACGACTTATATTTCGGGGAGGAGCCCGGGGCCGCCAAGCTTCTTGCGGCCCTGGGATTTTTTTATAATGCGCTAGCGGAGTGTGGCCAAGAGACCGTCCGCAGCTTTGTGGGTGGGGCAAAGCAGGGGACAGGCATCGGATTCCGCAAACAGCGCGGAATGCACGGCAAGTCCCCTGGTTTGCATTTACTTGTGGGTAGTAACGTATTCCGTGCGACAGGCCACTGGTGGGGAGCTCAGCCCTTGGAAGACGGAGGAAACTTCTTGAACATGGACTCCACGTTCTTGTTCAGCTTCTTGATGTTCTTGTCGGGATTACCGGCGAGAGTGTCACTCGAGACGCCGCGCCAAATCAGTTGTTTGTTGTTTCCATCGAAGACATCGACCATCAGAGTACCAACAGGCGTCTTCTGTACAGTGGTGGTCGACATCCCATTGTTAAATCCTCGCCACCGCCAGCCGCCGCCAACTCCGTTGTACCAGGTCTGCAATGTCTCTACATGGTGAGTCGAGCCATAGGCTGCCACGTCGGTATCGCCACCCTCGGGGACCTGCTGCCAACCCTTGGCCACAAGTTGCGAGTCTACGGCGCTCTTGATCCTATCGACCCACAGCGGGTCTTCTGTCTTTACTTTGATCCACGAATAAGTGTGGTATTTCGCAAAGTCCGCTTTATGGTCGTAATCGGTTTTGACGTCGGCAAGCAGAAGACAGACGCTTGCCAGAGCCAGAAAAGTAACCAGGGCAATTTTCAGTCTCATATCTCAATCCTCCTGTAAACAGGTTATAACTCTCAGGCCGCTACTTTGATGCGCTGCTGCTTGACAGCTTTTTGGAACTGCTCGAAGTCGGCAAGCGTGAGTTCAGCGTACTCTGTTCCGTAGCTGACGATCGATTTGATTACTCTTGCGGGGTTGCCGATGTATCCTTTGATGGCCAGCGCGTCGCCGGACCTGGCATGGCCGCGCGCAAGTAACTCTCCGGCAATGGCGGCAAGCGTGTTCAGGCCGTCGCCGCGCAGTGTCTCCAGATCCACGCTGCCTTTGTGGTCGTTCAGCTGACGTACGAGATAATCCCTTTGTTCGATGCGCGTCCAGCCGAGCAGAAGGTCGGAGATCGGCTGAATTTTGTGTTGCCCTTGAACGACGCGCTGACCCTCATGCGCATGGCCGGCAGTCTTGAGATAGGGAGCGTAAGCCGAAGCGACTTCCTGTTTGACCTGTAAAAAGAGAGGGTCCATTTTCCCGTTTCCCTCCATCAGGACGACGTAATCGCGCAGACCTACGCTGCCGGTTCCCACCACTTTGAAGGCGACATCGAGCGGCTTGAAGAAGTCGAACAGGTGAAGACGTTCCGGTGGTAGCGATTCTCGGTAGGCCGGAAGCGCATCGATCACCGCCTGCTTTCCGCTGCCGGTCAAACGCCATAGAACGGGCTTCAGATCTCGGAAATGGAAAGTTCCGCGCGCACCTGGCTCAGTGTATTTCTCGAGCAGATCGAGGGGCTGCGCTCTTTGCGCCTGGGCGAGCGCGGCAGAGGTAGCTTGGGCCTTGCGTAGGCGATGGATCACGTGACGTGCCGCGACCAGTGTTGGCTGTTCGGCCAAATCCTCGATGGTCGAGGCATAGCAGCGAGCGAAGTCCTCCACCGCTCCGGAGCACTTGGATTGGTTGTGATCGGATTCCAAACCGGCGAGCACGATGCTCGCGGCCATGCGTTTGACATCCCATTCCCAAGGCCCTTCGATGGTCTCGTCGAAATCATTGATGTCGAATGCAATGCGGCCGTCTGCTGTTTCGAACGATCCCAGATTTTGTACGTGAGCATCGCCGCAAAGCTGCACGAAAAGGTCGGTATGCCCCTGGCTGCCAAGGTCGGCGGCCATGATAGAGACAGCCCCGCGGAAAAAAGCGAAGGGCGAAACCGACATGCGGGAATATTTTGCCGGCAGCAAGCTCGCGACGCGACCTGCAGCCGAGGCTTTGAGCACGAGTTCTATGGGGTCGAATTGCCGTTTAGCGGGGTTTAGGGTAGCCAGGTCAGCGCGGCCCACATGACGGCGGGCATAACGCCCGCGCTCCAGCCTTTCTTTCCTGTTTAGAATCTTTTTGCTCGAATGAGATCTTGCTCGCGAAGCAGCCATTTACTTTCTCAGATACTGGTCTGTCTTATTGAGCCAGTCTTCGCGCGGCGGCGTAAATAGATCCACGTCGACGGTATCCTCAAGCGCGGTGGCCGTGTGAGGAGCATTGGGCGGAATACAAAGAAACTCGCCGGAACGCACCGTGATCTCCTCGCCGCTAACGTTGAAGTGTAGCGCCCCTTTTTCCACGTAAGTCACTTGCTCATTGTGGTGCTGATGCATGGGAACAACGCAGCCTTTTTTGAGGAGAACGCGCGCGACCATGATCTGATCGCCGACTACGATTTGCCGGTCCAGCAGCGGATTCAGCGTCTCTAGAGGCACGTTATTCCATTGAATGTGTTTTGCTTTCGCTTCCTTGGCTTCCGACATAGCTAATCTCCTCGCGGTGTGAATTCTCAGATCCCTTTATACATGCCGCCGTCGACAAGTATCGTTTGACCGGTTACAAACGATGCGCGCTCGGAGGCGAGCCAGACGATTGCATCCGCCACTTCTTCAGGTTTACCCAGCCGTCCTACTGGAATCTGGTCGATCCAGGATTGGTTGATCTGCTCTTGGCTTTCGCCTGACGACGATGCCCGTTTGGCCGATAGCGCCAGCAAACGATCGGTGGCCGTGTAGCCCGGACCGACATTGTTGACCAGAATGCCGTCTTTGCCGAAATCGTTGGCGAGGCTGCGCACCAGGCCGAGGATGCCGGTGCGAATCGCATTCGATAGCACCAGCTGCGACTGGGGCTGCCGCACGGTAATGGAGCTGATGGTAATAATTCGGCCCCAACGGCGTTTTTGCATATGCGGAATAACGGCGCGGGCGAGCACGGTCGCGCTTCTCAGGTTCAGCTGGAAGGCGCTGTCCCAATCGCTGTCGGTGGTGTCCAGGAACTCTTTGGCGGGAGGGCCGCCGGCATTCGGCACGCAAACGTCGATCCGGTCGAAAATGCGGGCGACTTCAGCGACGAATTCCTGGGTGGCGTGGCTATCGCGCACGTCGAAAGCGGCGATGTGTACTTGAACGCCAAATCGATTCCGGGCGTCTGCCGCAAGCTGCTCGAGTGCCTCCATATTGCGCGCGCACAAGGCAAGATGCGCTCCCTCGCCTGCCAACGCCAGAGCCGTGGCGCGGCCAATTCCCTGGCTCGCGCCAGCTACTATCGCGACTCGATCCTTCAGCCCGGTTTCCATGCGCGTTTTTACCTTGCCCAGCGGTGGGAAATCTTTTCGATCCGCCGTAGCGCCTCTTGCAGGTTCTCAAAGGAATTCGCATAGCTGAGGCGCAGGTAGCCGTCGCCACACGCTCCAAACGCAGCACCGTCGAGGCAGGCCACACCCGCTTCGTTAAGTAGAAGGTCTTCCATTTGCTTCGAAGAGAGACCGGTTTGTTGAATATTGGCGAAGGCGTAGAAAGCGCCGCTCGGCATAGAGCAGCGGAAGCCGGGAATTTCATTCAGGGCAGGGCAGAACATGTCGCGGCGGCGGTGGAACTCGCGGATCATATTTTCCACTTCGGTTTGAGGACCGTCGAGTCCAACGATGGCGGCGCGCTGCACGAAGCTGGCCGCGCAGGTGTTGGCGTTCGTCATCAGCTTGTTCATGGGATCCACCAGCCAATCGGGTACAACGCCATAGCCCAAGCGCCAGCCCGTCATGGCATAACTTTTCGAGAAGCCATCCATGACGATCGTCTTATCGAGCATGCCGGGAACGCTCGCGATGGAGAAGGGTTGGCCGTCGTAGCAGATGCGCGAATAGATCTCATCGGAGAGAATCATCACATCGCGATCGCGGATGAGTTCAGCGAGTTGACGGATGTCGTGTTCGGGAATGATACCGCCGGTTGGGTTCTCGGGCGAGTTCAGGATGATGAGCTTGGTGCGATCGGTCAGGTGGTCTTTAACAAAGTCGAGATCGAGCGAAAAATTTCGCTCTTCGCGCAAAGGGAGGGGGACGCCTTTAGCTTCGACAAAATCGATCATCGAACGATAAATCGGGAAGCCGGGATCGGGATACATGACCTCGTCGCCCGCTTCGACTAAGGCGAGCATGGGGAAGAAGATGATCGGCTTCGCGCCCGGTACGATGCAGACGCGCTCCGGCGGTACGGTTACGTTGCGGGTTTTCGAGACGTATTTTGCGACTGCTGCGCGCAGTTCCGGCAGTCCTTGCGGCGGCCCATAGTGGGTCCAGCCTTCGTCAAGAGCTTCTTTGGCGGCAGCGACGATCGGTTGAGGGGTGGCGAAATCCGGCTCGCCGATTTCCAGATGAATGATGTGCTGCCCTTGTGCCTCGAGCGCGCGAGCCCGAAGGAGGACGTCGAAGGCGGATTCTATTTTGAGCCGGCTAACGCGGCTGGCGAGTTTCATGTTGGAAGCAGGGGCGATTGAAAAACGAAACGGGAACCTCGCGGTTCCCGTTCGTCGTGTCGATCGTGTTCGACCCTGGAGTTGTGACTAGTTGGTCCCCTTCGCATCGGGGTATTCATAGTATACAGGGAAAGCTTACTTATGGGTTTGTGAAACAATAGCGCCGGTCCAATCGCTTTCGCTCATGGCTCTGAAAACCAGCGTTGTAAACGAGCTACAGGCGATTTCCGGTGCATGGGTGATATTGCGAGATCGAATTTTTTCACAATCCGTCACGTGCGCGGTTCTATAAGCGTAGGTTCGAGCGGCTAAGTTATCTTTTCGGCAATCGATTTGGCCTGGACGAATTGCAGAAGATAGTCCGGGCCGCCGGCCTTCGAATCGGTGCCGGACATATTGAAGCCGCCGAACGGGTGAGCTCCCACCATCGCGCCCGTGCATTTCCGGTTGATGTAGAGATTGCCCACGAAGAAGTGGCGCTTGGCCTTTTCGATCTTGGCTGGATCGCTTGTGAAAACTGCCCCCGTAAGGCCGTATTCGGAATCGTTGGCGAACTCCAATGCCTGGTTGAAATCCTTCGCTTTAGTCACCGCGAGAACCGGGCCGAAAATTTCTTCCTGGAAGATACGCGCTTTGGGATCGATATCGGCAATGACGGTCGGCTTTACGAAGTAGCCCTCGCCTTCCGGCGCTTCGCCACCCGTCAGCAGACGGCCTTCCTGCTTGCCAGTCTCGATGTATTTGAGAATGCTTTCCTTGGCGCGCGCGTTAATCACCGGACCCATGTAGTTTCCGAGTTCATCGGAGGAACCGATGGTCAGCGTCTCGGTTTTAGCCTTCAGTTTGTCGAGGAATTCATCGTAGATAGCTTCATGCACGATGGCGCGCGAACAGGCGGAGCACTTCTGTCCCTGGTAACCGAAGGCGGAATAGAGGACAGCGAGCACGGCCTGATCCAAATCGTAGTCCTGGTCAACGACGATGGCGTCTTTGCCACCCATCTCGGCTACCACACGCTTAATCCAGCGCTGGCCTTTGGGCGTTTTGGCGGCCAGTTCGTTGATGCGAAGCCCGACATCGCGCGAGCCGGTAAAAGAAATGAAGCGCGTCTTGGGATGAGAGACCAGAACATCGCCGATGGCCGCGCCGCTACCGGTCAACAGGGAAAAAGCTTGTTTCGGAATGCCGGCTTCGAGCAGTGCTTCGGCAAATTTCGCCGCGATGGTGGGCGTATCGCTCGAAGGCTTGATTACCACTGTGTTGCCGGTGACTAAGGCGGCGGTTGTCATGCCCAAGAGAATGGCGAGTGGGAAATTCCAAGGGGGAATCACAATGCCGACGCCAAGCGGAAGATAAACCATTTCGTCGCGCTCGCCGGAAAGCTGCACGAGCGGATCGGGCTTCGCCAGCTTCAGCGCTTGCCTGGCGTAAAACTCGCAAAAATCGATGGCCTCGGAGACATCGGCTTCCGCTTCGGCCCAACTCTTACCGGCTTCCACGACGAGCCAGGCGTCAAACTCGTATTTGCGATCGCGGATAATGCCCGCCAGCCGCAGCAGGCATTCGGCGCGCTGTTCGACCGGGGCTGCCGCCCAGGTTGGAAAATAGGAGTAAGCCGCTTCGACCGCGTCGCGCGCATCCTGCTCGGAGCCTTTCTGGTGAAGGCCGACGATTTCCGATGGTTTGGACGGATTGAGCGATTGAAGTTTCTCGCGCGAGCGGCGTTTTTCCCCCGCGATCAGGAGATCGTACTCTTTGCCGAATTCAGCACGAACCCGGGCGAGGGCATCCCGGGCCGCTTCGCTACCCTGTGGTTTGCTGAAGTCCGTGTAAGGCTCGTTCGCGAAAGCCGGAAGAATAGACGGTAAGGTGGCGGCAGACATGATGTGCGGGACCTCTCTTTTGGATGCGCCGGACAGGTTGCTAGAGGCGATCCTCGATGGTTTTCTCGGCGATCTTGCGCCCGCGTTCGAAGAGCTCGGCGGTTTCTTCGGCGATCTCGCGCCCGCGCTCATAAAGTTCGCGTCCGCGCGCGACTATATCCTGACTCGATTCGAGAATACTTCTGCGCCCCTTTTCGGCTTGTCCCTTAATCTTGCGCCTGGTGCGCGCCCCCGATTGGGGAGCAATCAACAAGGCCGCCGCCGCGCCTAAAAGCAAACCTCCTGCGAACCATGCGATGAACGCACCGTTGTTGCTTTCGTTTTCCATGTTTATCCTCAGTACTCATTCTATGCGCGACGAACAAACCAATGGGAGGCGGTTCGTGCGCGCAAGCCTAACCTTCGTCGAAGCGCCGGAGTCTAACATTCGGGTCGACGAAAGACTACAATTCAAGTGTCAGGCGATAGATGCTCCTACAATTTCCTTCCCCCAATCCCGAAGTCGATTTGAACACAACGTATGACGCGGTGGTGGTGGGTTCCGGCGCTGCTGGCGGCATGGCGGTGCACGTTCTTACCTCGCACGGCCTCAAAGTTCTTCTACTAGAAGCTGGCAAGTACCAGGATACGGGCAAGATTCTTCATTCGATGGAGTGGCCGTACGATCATCCGCGGCGCGGCCAGATGCCGCCCGATTACCACGCTTTGACGGCGGCTGAATACAACTTCCGTTCGCTTCCCTACGCCCAGAACTCGCCCTATCAGAAGGTCACTTCCTACGTGCAGGGCTGGAGCGGGACCGATTACAGCAAGACGCTGGTGGTGGACGAAAAGCAAAATCCGTTCACCGGAACCAAGTATGCCTGGGTGCGCGCGCGCGTGGTGGGCGGGAAGACGACCATCTGGGGACGGCTTGCCCTGCGCTTATCGGACTACGATTTCAAAGCAAAAGATCATGATGGCTACGGCGAAAATTGGCCGATCAGCTATGCCGATATCGAACCTTATTACGATCGGGTGGATGACTATCTGGGAGTCTCCGGTTTTCCGGAAGGCCTGTCGTGGTTACCCGACGGTAAGTTTCAGCGTCCCGTCAAACTGACTTACTCGGAGCTGCATATGCGGAACGTGCTGAAAGGGATGGATCGCACGCTCACTCCGTATCGCGCCGGGGTCACTACGGATGGCCTGAAACACAATAAATATCGCAGCCGCTGTTATGGCCGCGGCGCTTGCAATCGACACGTTGGCGGTTGTGACATCCATGCGGCGTTCGATTCGCCCACAGGCCTTATCCGTCCCGCGTATGACACGGGAAATCTCACCATGCGGCCGAATTCCACCGTTTATGAAGTAACGGTAGATAAGAACACGGGCAAGGCCACTGGTGTGGCGTTCAAGGACAGCGAGACGCAGAAGGATTACCGGGTGAAAGCCAAGACCGTGCTGCTGGCGGCTTCCACTCTGGAATCGGCCCGCTTGATTCTGCTTTCCAAATCGACTACCTATCCAAACGGCGTCGGAAATTCCAGCGGTCACGCCGGCCACAACTTCTGTGAGCACGTCATGGGACCTTCCGTCGCCGGCTTCATGCCTGAGTTGGTTGGGAAGCCGCGCACGCTCGACGATGGCCGACCTGGAGGTTTCTACATTCCGCGTTTCCGCAATCTCGATAAAGCGAGCAAAGCGCCCGATTTTATTCGCGGCTACGGTTTCGAGGGTGGCAGCGGCTGCGGCATGGTTCCCGGCAGCGTCTTCGACACACCTGGCTTCGGCGAGGAATATAAGAGAAACGCGCGGCGCATGGCCGGCGCCACGATCGATATCGGCGGCTTCGGTGAAGTGCTGGCGCGTTACGAAAACGAAGTTGCTGTCGACCCGGATGTCAAAGACGCGTGGGGCATTCCTGTCCTGAAGTTCAATTACAAGTTTGGCGAGAATGAGCGCAAGATGTGCGAAGACATGGCGCGCACGGGCCGTGAAATGTTTGAGGCGGCTAAATTCGAGATCATGTCCTCTTCGAGCAAAATGCTGACCGAGGGCTGGTCCATCCACGAGTTAGGAACATCGCGCATGGGCAGCGATCCGAAGACCTCCGTCGTCAATCAATTCCAGCAGTTTCATGACGTCAAAAATCTTTTTGTAGTGGATGGCAGCACGCACGTGAACGCCTCTTGTCAAAATCCCACCTGGACAATCATGGCGCTGTGCTGGCGCTCCTGCGATTATCTGGCGGACCAGCTTCACAAAGGAGAGATCTGATGAGCTCCGAATTCAATCGGCGTGATCTACTCAAACTTCTGTCTATTGCGAGCGTGGCGGCTCCGCTGGCCCTACCTGCTCCCGATCCGGGCGCTCCTCTCTTCTTTACCAAAGACGAATTCGCGCTGCTCGATGCGTTGACCGAACTCGTTATTCCGGCCGACGATCATTCACCCGGCGCGCACGATGCCGGTGTGGCGGTGTATCTGGATAAATCGGTTGCCGAAGCTTTTCTGCCGGAGGATAAGAGTTCCTGGAGAGAGGGGCTCGCGTCCGTCGAAAGCATGTCGCAATCCATGTACGGCAAGCCTTTTCTCCAAACTTCCAAGGAGCAGCAGACGGCGCTTCTGCAAAAAATGGCGGCGCGCGAAGAAGCAAGGCATTCGAACAAAGACACCGACGCTGCTGCTCACCGCAAGATGACCCAACCGGAAAAATTCTTCGGCCAATTGAAAAACTCTACTGTCTTCGCTTACTACACGTCGTCGGCCGGCATTCATAAAGAGATCGAGTACAAGGGGAACGTTCTGCTGGATAAGTTTGTCGGCTACATGCCTGACGAATCGCTCCCGCCGCTTACATCCTTGGCGGCAGGCTGATCGAACCTTTAAGGGCGACTCGGGAGCGCTTCTTTAGCCAGTTTTCCGTCGATCAGGCGCCAGATGCCACGCGGGTTCGCATTCTGAAGTTCCATCGGCAAAGTCCCATCCGGGAAATTTTGGTAGCAAACCGGACGCGCAAAGCGGTAGATGGCAGTTGCCCCGACAGAGGTGAACCTTGGATCGGTGGTAGCCGGATATGGGCCGCCGTGCTGCATGGCGTAGCCAACTTCGACGCCAGTGGGATAGCCATTGAAGATAAGACGGCCCGCCTTCCTGGCAAGGACGCCGATCAACTCCCGCCGCTGCGCCAGTTCCTCCGGCGTGCCGTGTACCGTCGCGGTAAGACTGCCTTCGAGCTGGCGCGCGCATTCGAGTTCTTGCGCCTCCGAAGTGCATTGAACCACCACTGTAGAAGGGCCAAACACTTCTTCGCGTAGTTCGCGGTTGCGCAGCCACGTCTGGGCATCGCCGATGACCAATCCCGGCCGCCCCTCGGTTCGTTCCTGCTGGGCTTCTTTCGCCGACATCTTGGTTTGCACGCCTACAATCTTCGATACTTTATTGAAAGCCTCCGCGTACCCTTTGGCAATCGAAGCGTTCAGCATGGTGCCGGGCGCGCCTTGTTCGAACTGTTTGTTCAATGCATCGATGAAAGCGCTTAGCCCGTCACCGTGCGAGCCGAATACCAACCCCGGACAGGTGCAGAACTGCCCCACGCCCATCGTTACCGAGCGATACAGTGCTTCCGCCGCGCTCGCTGGACTGCTGGAAGTTGCGCTCGGTAAGAGAAATACCGGGTTGACGCTGCCCATCTCCGAGAACACCGGAATCGGCTCGGACCGTTTCGCCGCCGCATCGAAGAGCGCTCTTCCAGCCCGCAGCGAGCCCGTAAAGCCCACCGCCTTTATCTCGGGGTGCGTGACCAGCGCGATGCTTACCTCGGGGCTGAGACCATGCAGCAGCGAAAAAGTTCCGTCCGGCAGCGATCTCTTCTCGACAGCTCTCGCGATCGCGCCTCCCACCAGCTCCGAAGTCGCGGGATGCGCCGGATGCGCCTTGACGATTACCGGATTGCGCGCCGCAAAAGCAGATGCCGTATCGCCGCCGGCCACCGAAAACGCCAGTGGAAAGTTACTCGCTCCAAACACCGCCACCGGTCCGATCGGTTGCAGCATGCGCCGCAAATCCGGCTTAGGAAGCGGCTTCCGATCCGGCTGTGGAGTATCGATGCGCGCATCCACCCAGGAACCCTCCCGCACGATGTCCGCAAAAAGCTTGATCTGATTCACCGTGCGGTCGCGTTCGCCGCGCAGACGGTCCAACCCGAGCGCCGACTCCTCGTCGGCTGTTTGAATCAGCTCGTCGCCCAGTGCCAGAATCTCTTCGCGAATCGCTTCGAGAAAGGCCGCCATTTCCTCCGCGCTTAACTCCTGTAGCCCAACCGCGGCTGCCGACGCAAGCTCCGCCGCTTTGGCAACTTCGGCCTGCTCGGCCTCGTGAAATTGCGTTCCCGCATGCGATCCGTTTCGCGGATTGTAGCTCTGAAAGGTCTTTTGCCCGGAAGCCGAGCGTTCTCGCCCAATGATGTTTTCGCCGTGCAGAGTCATACGCTATAAGTCCCAGCTTAGCGATGTCGTTTACTCTTCTCCGCGAATGATCGTTATCGCTCCGTTTCGTTCGAGTACGGCGTACTTGATCTCGTTTAAGTTCCTAATTCCCTTTTGGCGTCCGGCCGCCATCACGTCGGTATCCTGAATGCGCATTCTTCCCATCGCTTGTGTCTGCCATTGGCCGTCTTTGAGCAACACCAGCGGTTTACCGTCAACCACTGCTTGGACCCATGGGAAGCGCTGTTTGAGTGCCGAGACCAGCCGGTGCATCAACCCCACCGTCAGGACGGCGCAGACACTGTTCGTCTCCGACCGATCGTTCCCCACCGTCGAAAGAATGATAATTCCGCCCAGCAGAAAAACAATAACGAATTCAAACAGCGTCATCTGGGCTTCCGGCCTCCGGCTCAGAATCCGCACCGCAAGTAACAGGAAGAAGTAGCCGATGATGGCGTGAACAATGGTGTACATATCGCTTTATGGCATCACGAAGATCTTCAAAACGAGCTCTTGTGAACCGGGTATGCGCATCGCGAGATGGTATAGTCCCGGTTTCGCCGGCTCGAGCGCGAAATCAACCGAAGCGGGCGCGCGACCGGCATCGAATGTGTAAGCCACTCCGCCCGCATCCACCTTGGAACTTGCCGGCTGCGGAATGATGCGTTGATTGCCCAGCGGTTTCAGGAGCGCGTTGCTCATCCACAATTGCACCTTGCCGTCGTGGATCGCGGAAGGCTCGAAGTGAATCGTCATGATGGAGGGCGTGCTGAACCGCTCCACGCGCTCGTATTGCACAGAGAGCGCGCCGTCGCCCGAGCGCTCCTCCGCATTCGCCAGCGGCCCGCGCCCGAATGCTCCGAGCAGGTCCAGAACGATTATCACGGCGAAGAGTGCCCAGACCGCATTTTCAAAGCGCCACCATCGGCGCTGAAACGCAAGGTCCTCGCCAACGGCTAACTCATCATTGATCTTCGGAACACTATCGCTTACCGGCTGCGTCGCATTGGGCGTCATGGGATTCGGGTGTCTTACTCCTTGCTGGTCGCGGGAATGACGACGATTTCGCCGTTACGCTCGAGCACGGCATAGTCGATTTGGTCGAAACTCATCAGACCCTGATCACGCGCCATCGCCGCCACGTCCGCATGTTGAATTCGCATCTTGTTCAGGATCTCCGTTCGCTCCTGCCCGCGGTCGAACAAAACCAGGGGAGTGCCGTCGGCCAGACGCCCGAAGCACGGGTAACGCTGCTTCAACCACGCAATCAGATAGTGCATGGCGGCTACTGTGACAATTTGACAAAGCGCATTCGTGAGCGATCGATCATTGCCCACCATCGGTGTCAGGGTGACTCCGCCAATAAAAAAGATCAGTACGAATTCAAATGGCGCAAGCTGCTTGCCGGGACGTCTGCCGACGATCCTCACCATAAACACCAGAAAAAAATAGCCGAAGATCGCTCGAAAGACTGCCGCCATAGAATCGCTAGCCTGAGAATCGCCAACCTGGGGATACCCCCATTAGAGGCGGCGAAGGTGAGCTCGATTTCCGCGTATTAGCGCGGGGATTTCGTTGATCAGGAGCTTTTGATCTGGTGCTTAGCCGTTAGGACGCCGTCGGCTGACGCGAGAACGGCATCCAGATGTGTCATCTTCAACATCTTCTGCAGGCTCGAACTTACCCCAACCAGGCGCATGGGGCATTTGTGCCGGCTGGCCGAACTGTAGATGATGGTCAGCTCGCCCAGTCCGGAGCTATCGACTGAAGTGACCCGCTGTACATCGAGTATTATGCCCGTCAACTTCGCTTTCGACAGCACATCCCTGGCCGCGTTTCGGAGCGAGACCAGCGATGGCCCAAGCGTCAATGCGCCCTCCAGCTCGAGAACCGCTATCCCGTCCTCCATCCGCGTGCCGATCAGTAATGCCATGAAATTGAAAAGCTCCGGCGTTCTTGGTGCGTCTTTGACCCAGTCGTCGTTCCGCGACGCCGTTATCCAGTTGTTAACCACTTTAACCGGTCACGCGCCCCGATTATCCATTTGTGCTATGACGTTCCTGCAACGGCCGAGAAGTCACTTTTCTTTTCAAGTACTTGCAGCAGCGTTTAGGGACGGAACGATAACTGCAATAGTCAGGCTGCTCGTAAGGCAGTTAGCGAGTTACGGAGGCTTGCTAAAGTTCGCCTGCGAGGATACCCGCTCATAGCGTCGATAGGCAGCGCGTCATACTTGGGGCGCGCTGCCACCCTTTTTGCCGGGTGTGCCGCTACGTTCAAACCGCCGCCGCCAGCTTCTCCCGTTTAGAAGGTCTTGGCAATTCGCCGTCGCCCTCCGAGGCGAATCTCACGGAAACCAGCTTCGATACGCCCGGCTCCTGCATGGTGACGCCATAGAGAGATTGCGCCGCCTCCATGGTGCGCTTGGCGTGCGTAATCACGATAAACTGCGTCTCTTCCGACATGGCCCGCAAGAGGCGTGTCAGGCGCTCGATGTTGGGCTCGTCGAGCGGTGCGTCGATTTCGTCCAGAATACAAAACGGGCTGGGTGTGAATTGGAAGATCGCCATCAGCAGCGCCATGGCCGTCATCGCCTTTTCGCCACCCGAAAGCAGCAGCACGCTCTGCAGCCGCTTGCCCGGAGGGGACGCTACGATATCGATCCCCGATTCCGCCAGATTGTCCTCATCGGTCAACCGCATCTCGCCTGTTCCGCCGCCAAAAAGCGTGCTGAACATTTCTTTGAAATTGGCATTGATCGCGTGAAAGGCTTCACCAAACCGCCGCCGCGATTCGTTGTCGATTTCGTGAATCGCCTTCTCAATGTCGCGAATCGAGTCAAGCAAATCCTGTCGCTGCGCCGATAGGAATTCCTGCCGCTGCTGAGCCTCTTCAAACTCTTCGAGCGCCGTGGGATTCACCGGCCCGAGCGCTTCTATTTTCCGCCGGACTTCTGTGTACTGGCTTTCAACGTCGCTTAGTTCGCTCTCGTCCGCCAGCCTCTCCAGACTACCGGCCAACTGGGCCAGATTGGTCCCCAGTTCCTGAGCGCACGTTTCTTCCAGATGTTTGAGCTGAGACTCGGCGCGCGCCAATTCCACCTGTTGCGCAGAGCGTCTCTCCTGGTGCGCTTGCGCCGTCGCGCGCAGACGTTTCAGCTCCTCTTCGGCTGCGGCCAGCGCCTGCCGTAGTTCCGCTTCGTGTTGCGCCAACTGGCCGACTGTTCCTTCAGTGTCTTGTATGGCGATCTGCAGTTCCCCGGTCTTGGCGTGCAGTTCCGAGTTGCTGGCCGCCAAATGCGTCTTTTCCACCGCCAGGCGTTCGCTCTCCGCTTCTATGTGCGCGCGCCGGTTGATCACATCGCGCACCTGCTGCTCCAGTCGAGCGCGGCTATTAGAGAGCGACCTGCGCCGTTCCTCGATCGCCGCCAGATCCGCTCGCTTGGCCGCATGTTCTTCGGTCAGTTGCGCCAGCTCATCCTGGAATCCCGCAAGCTGTTGCCGTCCGGCTTCGAGTGCCGCTTCTTCCTGTGCCCGCGCTTGTTCGTTTCCGCTGAGCTTCTCCCGGTCGAGAACCAGGTTCTGCTCCAGCTGCACCCGATCGCGCGCAATCCGGTCGAGCTCCAGGCGCGCCCGCGAAAGCCGCGCTTGCACCCTCCCCAGCTCCTCCGCCAGCTTGCGCGTTTCATGATCGAGCGCGAGAACATCTTTCTCCTGCGCTTGTTGCTGCCCGCGCAGCCGATCGAGTTCTTCGCTCAATCCGCCGATCTCCCGTTCGAGCTCCGCGAAGCGCGCCCGCGCATCCTTCAACTCCGCCTGCTTCGCTTCCTCGATCTTGAGAATGTCTCGCAGCTCGCGCTTCAAAGCCAACGGTCCCGCGCCCGATTTCTTGCCGCCGCTCACCGCCTGCCCGTGATAATTCACGCCATCCGTCGTCAAGAACCAGCAATGCGGAAATTGCGTCGCCAGCTCCCGCGCCACTGCCCGCTCGCTCGCCACGTAAGAATTGGCTATGCGCGGCAACTGCTCGACCGGTATCTCCGACAGCCCATTGGTCCAGCGCAGCGCATCCGTCAATTTCGTCAGCGATCCATTTTCGATCGGCGGTCGCGGCACATCCTCCCCCGGCGCCGACGCGCTGCCGGCATCCTCCACCAGGAACGTTCCTCGTCCGTTCAGATCCCCGCGCATCAGCTCGATGCCGCGCTCGCCTTCGCTCCAGTTCCTCACCACTACGTATTCGAGCTCTTCATGCAGGAACTCCTCGGTCGCCTTCTCGAGTTGCGGATCTACTTCCAGGAAGTCGGCCATCACTCCTACCGGCTGAAAGCTGTCTGTCTTGCCGCGTTCCACCGCCGTAAATAACCGCTTCACCGTCTCGGTCGTGTAGCTGCGATGCTGAATGACTTCCTCGAGCGAGTCTTTGCGCGCCTTCACGCGCGAGACCTCCGCCATCAGGCGATCCAGTTGCGCGCGGCTTTCGTTCAGCTGCGCTTTCCGCTGGCCCAGTTCGCCCTCTACCATGCGGCGCTGGTCCTGTACGGAAACCAGTTCGGTCTGGCGCGCGCCCAACTGCTCGGAAATCTGCGCTTTCGCCTGTTGTATGCGCCCCAAGTCGGCCTGCGCCTGGCGATCCTCCTGTCGTGACCGCTCGACATCGCGATCCGAAGACGCGAGCTCCGCCTCCAGCTGCGTAATCCGATTCTTCAAGCTCGACGATACGCTCAGCAGGCGCAGCACATTCTGCCGCCCGGCCTCCAATCCTCGCTCCGCGCCGTTCAATCTGTCGTGCGCGCTCTGCCGCTCGGTAGCTTTAGCGGCCAGCTCTTGCTGTGCGAGTTGGTAGCCTTCCTCAAGCCCGGCCAGTTCCGCGCTTTGCGCCTCTAATTCGGTGCTCCGTTCTTCCTGTTGCCGGTGCAGGGCTTCCACTTCGTGACCGCCCGAACTTACCGCCTGCGTGATCTGCTCAATTTGCTTTGTCTGATATTCCAGCCGCCCGCGCGTCCGCTCCGCCTCGATTTTGAGGTCGGCCAGTATCTTGCGCGTCTCCGTCAGCTCGCCTTCGGTGGCATAAGATCTGCCGAGCGCTTTCTCCTGCTCGGCCTCCCGCTCCTCGATCGCCGCCTGCGCATTTTGCAGCTCGGCAGTCGCCAGATTCAGTTCGATCGCGATCTTCGCCATCTCGCGTTCCAGCACGCGAAATTTGGCCGCCAGCAGCTGCCGCAGATACCCGGTTGCTTCACCCTTGAGTTCGCCGTAACGCTTTGTTTTCGCCGCCTGGCGTTTCAGCGAATTCGCCTGCCGCGTCACTTCTTCCAGAATGTCGAACACGCGCGCTAAATTCTGCTTCGCGCTCTCCAGTTTCGACTCCGCCAGCCGTTTGCGAGTCTTGAATTTGGTGATTCCGGCAGCTTCCTCAATCAGGCCGCGGCGATCCTGTGGCCGATTGCTCAGAATCTGGCCAATACGTCCCTGCTCGATAATGGCGTAGCTCTCCGGACCCAAGCCGGTGCCCAGGAAAAGATCCTGAATATCGCGCAAACGCGCCTGCTTGCTGTTGATCAGGTATTCGCTTTCGCCCGACCGGTAAAGCCGCCGTGTGATGGTAATTTCGCCTACCCGCTCGGCGCTCTTGATAACTTGCGCTGTCAGGGGAGCGAGCAACGGCTCCTCGCCAATTGTTTCAAGATCGTGAGAATCTGTTTGCTCCCCGCCAACGTCTTCTTTAGTGGTGGGGTCCACATCATTCGTTTCAACAGCCGCCACGGGCATCCGCGAGGCCGCCAGAGCTTCCTGGTCCGGCACCAGCGTCATTGTGACCGAAGCCATCCCGAGCGCCTTCTTATCCCGCGTCCCAGCGAAGATCACATCTTCCATCCGGGCTCCGCGCAGGGTCTTGGCGGACTGCTCCCCCAACACCCAACTGATGGCATCGCTTAAATTCGATTTTCCACAACCGTTCGGACCCACCACGGCAGCAATCCCGCTGCCGTTGAACTTCATTTCGGTGCGGTTGTAAAAGGATTTGAAGCCATGAATTTCGACGCGCTTAAGTTTCAGCAACCGGGGCAAACCTCCCTTATCTCTATTCTCGGGGGTGCCTCTATCGTACTGCTTGGCCCGTCGATTGTAAAGGTACTACCACCCCGCAAGTTGTGTTCTTTTCTTTCGAAACCGCAACATATGGTGGTGCGGTAGCATGGCTTACGCGCTATGTGACGGGGCCAAAATATATTGGACGGAACAGGGGTCCGGGCCACCGGTGCTGCTCATCATGGGTCTCAGCTTTACCCACGAGATGTGGTATCGCGTGCTACCGACGCTCGCCAGTCGCTGCCGCGTGATCCTTTACGACAACCGTGGCGTCGGCCGCAGCACGGTTCCCAACGGTCCCTATACTATGCGTCAGATGGCCCGCGATGCGGTGGCCGTCCTCGATGCCGCTGGAGTACAGAGCGCGCACGTGATCGGCGCTTCCATGGGCGGCATGATCGCCCAGGAACTCGCTTTGCGCTTCCCATCGAAGGTACGAAGCCTGCTGCTCGCCTGCACCAGTCACGGCGGATTGCTGGCCCGCTGGCCGCGTTTTGTGCGTCCGCGCGGCATTCGCTGGGGTCAGGACCAGCGCCGCGAAAGGGAATTAGCTCTCGTTCCTCTGCTCTATTCGCCTTCCACTCCACTCGAGCGCATTCATGAAGACCTCGATGTCCAGTGCGGCAGCCAGTGGTGCTACAAAGGCTTTCTCAATCAGTTCAGCGGCCTTCTGCTTTGGAGTTCCTATCTGCGCCTGCCCGCTATTCGGGTGCCAACCCTGGTCATCCATGGCGATCGTGATCGCCTCATTCCGCCCGAGAACGGAAAAACGGTCGCGGTGCGTATTCCGGGCGCGCAGTTCCACGTCATATCCGACGCTGGCCACCTGTTAACCACCGATCAGCCCGAAGCCTGCAAGCGTGTGATGGTCGATTTCCTGCGCCAGATGCGCAGCGTCGATGGTCCTGAGAAGCTTCACTGCGCGGCTGGCGACGTAATCGGATCGAGAAGACCAAGCGAGCGCATCCAAGCCTCCGCCAGCACCGGCCAACCTGTCACGCGCGCTTTCGATGGCCGCATTCCGTAGCCGTGTCCTCCATTCGGAAAGATGTGCATCTCCGCCGGAATACCGGCGTGGCGCAGAGCCCGAAAATAGAGTAGCGTCCCATCGACAAAAACATGATCGTCTTCCGCCTGCGCGATGAAGGTAGGCGGTGTGCGGGCACTAGGCGCGGCTTCCGGCGCAAGCTGTTCTCCCTGATCTTTTACCGACAAGTACGCCGGATAGATCAACACCGTGAAATCCGGGCGACAGCTGACGCCGTCCGCTTGATCGACCGCGGGGTACGCGCGTTTTGCGAAATCCGTACCCAGCACGGCCGCCAGATGGCCGCCGGCCGAGAAGCCCAGCACGCCGATGCGATTCGGATCGAGCTTCCACTCGCGTGCATGCGAACGCACTAGACCTACCGCCCGCTGCGCATCCTCGAGCGGTTCGGCGTAGCGCGGCATACCGGCTGGTTCCGGCACCCGATACTTTAAGAGCACCGCCGTGATCCCGATCGAATTCAGCCAGTGACAGATTTCCGTTCCTTCCAGATCGATGGCTAAGATCCGATATCCTCCGCCAGGAAAAACGACCACCGCCGTTCCCTTATCCGTGGCTTTCGAAGGACGGTAGAGCGTGATGGATGGCTCGGTGACATTGCCTAGCCGGACGACGGGCTTTCCCGCCACCATGCCGTCCTTGGCCGTTGTCATATCTCTCTCGGGTTGCGAGGTTGCCTTCTCGCCAGGCGCGCCTTTCGGCCATAGTGGAATAATGTTCGAGTCTGCTGCCATTGAAAGTCCTGCCGACAAGAGCACGAGAGATAAGCCGCCCAATAACGAATTCACGTGAGCCCTGTTGATTATATGCGGCAGCAACTACGGAAGCACCGCTAACGAGCCTTCAATAATGCCGGGATTACGATGACAAACAACGTATCCATGATTCCGTGCATCAGCATGCAAATGGGAAGGTTCCGGCGAAACATATACAGCAGCGTGATCATCAGCCCGACACTGGTAGGAATCAGCAATGCAGTGGAGAAGCCATAAAGCCCGATGTGGCCCAATCCAAAGAAGAACAACGATAGAAAGGCGCCCAGCCAGCGGCTGCCGGTAAGTTCGCCAATCTGCTCGATCGCGAACCCGCGATAGATAAACTCTTCGCAGATCGCCGCCGTCAACACCAGGAGCACGCGCAAGGCAACCGGCGTAGCCGTAAATTGATGAAGATTCACTTTCGGCGCAGTCACAAAGGCGCTCAGTGCTGCACTAAGCACAAACACGCCAACCAGTGCGCCGAGCATGTAGAGAAAGTCGCGCCAGCCGAACATCCGTAAGCCGAAGAACTCCGGGCGCTTTCGTTGCAGACCGAAAGCAATCCAAGCAAGCACCAGGACGACCAGCCATTCCGCGATGATCGTGCGGATGTCGTCATTGCTGCTTAAAAGATGATTCCTTCTTTCAAAGAGCAGGGTTCGAAAGGGCCACGCGAGGGCCAGGATGACGCCCAGTAGAGCCCATACGCGACGCTTGCGCGGGCTGCGGTCGTCCACCGTCGTTTGAACAGGTTCGTCGTGCATACCCTCGGCCTTAGAGCTTACACCTCAGCTGCCTATCCGTTTTCATCTGTTTTCACCGGCGGCCATTCCTTTCTTTATGAGCATCGTACACTCGGCCATATGCCGAATTCGAATTCCCACACCACTTGCTGCGTGGTAGGCGGCGGCCCGGCCGGCATGATGCTCGCTTTGCTGCTGGCCCGTAAAGGCGTCCACGTCACCGTCCTTGAAAAACACAAGGATTTCTTCCGCGATTTTCGCGGCGACACCGTCCACCCCTCCACCCTCGAAGTCCTCCGCGAATTGGATTTGCTCGATGGCTTCCTGAAAATTCCTCATCAGCAGCTGACTTCCGTTGGCGGCGTGCTCGGCGACTTCGCCTTCCAGGCCGCCGATTTCAGACACCTTCCGACGGTCTGCAAATTTGTCGCGCTGATGCCTCAATGGGATCTCCTCAACTTCCTTGCCGAGCAGGCGAAACGATACCCATCCTTCGATCTGCGAATGGAAAATGAGGCTATCGATCTCACTACGGTTGGCGACCATATCACTGGAGTCAAAGTGCGCACGCCGGAAGGAACAAGCGAGATCGAGGCGGACCTGGTCATCGGGTGCGACGGACGTCATGCCATTAGCCGCCAGGCGGCCGGCCTCCAGGTGCGCGAGTTCGGCGTTCCCATCGACGTGCTTTGGTTCCGCATCAGCCGCACCGGCAGCGACCCCGAGCAACTCTTCGGCAACATCAATTACGGCAAGGTTTTGATCCTGATCAATCGCGACGATTATTTTCAGGCGGGTCTCATTATTAGAAAAGGCTCGTTCGAGAAGATCCGCCAAGCCGGGCTGCCAGCCTTCCACCAGGTCTTATTGCGCATTGCGCCTTACCTCGGCCGGCGCGTCGAAGAGCTGCAGGATTGGCAGCAAGTAAAACTTTTGTCGGTGCAGATCAATCGCCTTACTCGCTGGTATCGGCCCGGTCTGCTTTGCATCGGCGACGCCGCGCATGCCATGTCTCCGGCCGGCGGTGTCGGCATCAACCTGGCCATTCAGGATGCTGTCGCTACCGCGAACCTGCTCGCCGACCCCTTGCGTGAGGGACGAGTAACAATGACCCTGTTAGCGGAAGTCCAGAAACGTAGGGAGTTTCCCACGCGAGCCACCCAGTTTTTGCAAGTGCGGGCGCATCGCGCGATGGCGGTTCTCTTCCAAAACGACGGCCCTATCCCCGTTCCGTGGCAGCTGAAGACGATCACGCGGGTGCCCGGATTCCAAAGCCTGATGGGGCGGCTGATCGGCCGGGGCGTCCGTCCTGAACACGTGGCTGGCAGCCGCGCTCGATCGGACGGGAGAAAAAGTCGGTTGTTGCGCGCTGCTTTATTCGCCGCCGCATGCGCCGCCATTGTCGCTGGTGCAAATCGAGTGCGACGGCATTAGCGACCTGAGTGTCACCTTTTTCACCTGCCCGACCTCCAAATAATAAGGAAGTTTTAATTCGGTTGCTTCCTTTTGTCGGAACGGGGTCGCGATTGAGTTCAAAACCAAAAGTTAATGATGGAGAACTGTTAGCCGGCGTCGCTACCGATCTGCTGCAATTCAACGATCCCGAACGTTTGCTTGGCAGCCTCTTCGAACGAATCTCATCTCACACCAGCGTCGATCTCTGCTTCTCCTACCTCGTAAATGGGAAGGGGTTGGAGGCCGTCTTTCTCGGCGGTCTTCCCAACGAGCTGCATTCCGGGATTAAGACCCTTAGCTTCGGCGAAGGCGTCTGCGGACTTGCCGCCCAGCAGCGCTGTTGCATTAAACACGAAGCCATTTCTCAATCGAACGATCCTTACACCGCCTTCTTGCGGGAGGCCGGCATTGATGCCTTCTGCTGTTATCCGCTGCAGACGGGCGGCAAGCTGCTCGGTACTCTTTCCTTCGGCACGCGCCGCAAACCGGCTTTTGATTCCGAGGAGGTAGAAATACAACAGGCCATCGCCGATCAGGCCGCGGTTGCCTTTGATCGTATCTTCCTCCTGCGGGAATTGGCGCGCAACAATCAGAAACTTTTGGAGGCCAACGCCGAATTGAAACGCGCTCACGCGGAGTTGGAACAGATTGCCTTTTCCGCCTCACATGATTTGCGCGAGCCGGTACGGCATTTGAGTATTTACACCGAGCTTTTGCAGCAGCAAATCGGCTCCCGGTTAGAGGAAAGTTCTGCCCGTTATTTGTCTTTCGTGCTCTCTAGTGCCAAGCGTGTGGAGCTCTTGTTGTCCGACTTGTTGCAATATACCGGCGTCAGCCGCGAAGAGCCTCTCGCGCGGCAGCTCGATACTCGCGCGGTCGCCGAAAAAGTTTGTCAAAAGTTACAGCCTTTGATCGAGGAAACCGGAACTGTCGTACGCGTGCAAGAATTACCGCCCTTGCAGATGGCCGAGGATGACCTGGCCGCGGTTCTCGAAAACTTGATTGAGAATGCTATCGTCTATCACCGCTCCGGCATTGCTCCGGAAATTCTGGTCTTTACGTGTCAAACCCAAAACGGGCCGGCCATTTGCGTGCGCGATAACGGGGTCGGGATCGATCCCAAGCATCAAGACACAATTTTCGGCTTATTCAGACGCCTCACACCCGGTCACGACGATACGGCCACCGGTATCGGACTGACCTTGTGCCGCAAGATTGTCGAACGCTATAAGGGCGAGATCTGGGTAGAGTCCGAACCCGGCCGGGGCGCGCTATTTTGCTTCTCCGTCGCTACTCAGCCTCAATCGCGCGCCTTCGCCGCTCATTCCGGCTTATCGAAATAAGTCAACCTCCATTCATCGCGTCAAAAGTTTAATCGCACCGCCGACGGGCACTGGATTTCGCCCTTTTATCCGCAGGAGCCCTACTACAATTTCATGATGAAAGAGGCGTCTGGCTGGTCGACCCTGTGGCTCGTGCCGCACGATGTCCAGGGACTCATTAACCTGCTCGGCGGTCGCGAGAAATTCGAAGCCAAACTCGACCAGTTTTTCACTATTCCCTATCATCCGAAGGGCATCTGCCGCGATTGCACGGGCGTCATAGGCCAATACGTCCAAGGCAATCAGCCCGACCAACAATCCGCTTACTACTACGATTGGGGCGGCGCTCCCTGGAAGACGCAGGCACTCATCCGCCGGATATTGACCGAGCTCTACGGCAGCGACCGCTACGGCTTAGGCTCCCCGGCATGGACGATCAGGGCTCCACGTCCTCCTGGTATGTTCTCAGCGCGCTAGGCTTTTATACCGTCGATCCGGCCGAGCCCGTCTACGCCTTGGGCAGTCCGCTCTTCAATGAGGCGACTGTCCATTTGGGTAACGGCAAAGACTTCGTTATCGAGGCGCGGGGCAATTCACCGAAAAACATCTACATCCAGTCGGCCACGCTCAACGGCAAACCACTCGCGAAGCCCTGGTTCAGCCATTCGGATATTGCCAATGGCGCAAAGCTGGTCCTGACTATGGGACCTGCACCCAACAAGACTTGGGGAAGCGCGCCCGAAGCCGCTCCCCCATCTATGTCCCGGCCTGAGTAATTCCGGCGCTTAACTCGCCTTATCCGTTAGCGCCGCCACGCCTGGCAATTCCAGGCCGGATAAAAACTCGAGCGAAGCTCCGCCGCCAGTCGAGACGTGCGTTATGTCGTCCGACACACCCGCGCTTTTGATCGCCTTCTCCGAATCGCCGCCGCCTACCACCGACACAGCGCCCGAACCCGCCACCGCTTTGGCCAGCTCCACTGTGCCCCGGTTGAACGGCGGCATTTCGAAAATACCCATCGGCCCGTTCCAGATCACCGTCTTCGCGGACTTAATCTGTTTCGCAAACTCTTCGATCGTCTTCGGCCCGATATCGACAGCAATCTGATCCGGCCCAATCTCCGTCACGACCTGATTGGCCGCTCCGGCCTTCACTTCCCGCACTACGACATGGTCCACCGGCAGCACCAGTTTGTCCGGATGATCCCTCAGCAGTTGGCGCGCCAGCTCTATCTTGTCTGGCTCTACCAAGGATTTGCCCGTCTCCTGGTCTTTCGCGCGCAGGAAGGTATAAGCCATCGCGCCGCCGATCAGCAATTTACCTACTACTTTGATCAGGTTGTGGATGACCTCGATCTTGTCCGACACCTTCGCCCCGCCCAACAACGCCACGCAAGGCCGATCCGGATTCTGCGTCACGCGCGTCAGCCACTCGATTTCCTTGTCCATTAACAGTCCGGCCGCCGAAAGCGGCAGGAACGAGACGATCCCGACCGTCGAAGCATGCGCCCGGTGCGCCGACCCGAACGCATCATTTATATACAGGTCGGCCAAGGACGCCAGTTGACGCGCGTATTCCGGATCGTTCGCTTCCTCCTCCGGGTGGAACCTCAAATTTTCGAGCAGCAGGATCTCGCCCGGCCCCGGCTTCAGCTCCGCCACCCGCTCCCCCACGCTATCCGGCGCCATTGTGACCTGCTTACCTAATAATTCGGATAAGCGGGCCGCTACCGGGGCAAGGCTCATCTCCGGCCTCTTTTTGCCTTTGGGCCGACCCAGATGACTCGCTAGCACCACCCCCGCCGCGTGCTCGATCGCATATTGAATGGTCGGCAGCGACGCCCGGATGCGCTTATCACTGGTGATTTCTTTTCCGTCCGGGCTCAGCGGGACATTAAAGTCAACGCGGATAAAAGCTATTTTTCTGGCTAGATCCAGATCCCGTATCGACAATTTAGACATAGCACCATTGTAGAAAGACGGAAATCCACGCCGCCGCTAAAGGCCCCCGGATTGCTTAGCAACTCCCGTGGCGCGGCAAAATTGCGCACATCGGACGAAAATAAAAGATAATTTGCCGTGGTTAGCACTATAATCCTTAATCAGCAGTTTTTTAAGTCCGCTCGTACCGGTACCAACGTACTACTAAGGGAGTCGTTGCATACGTGACAGAGCTTGAAGAAGATGGGATGTCCACAGTACCTATCCGCGTTTTGATCGCCGACAGTCAGCCGATTGTCATCGAAGGTCTTCGTAAACTCTTCGAAAACCACCCTGTTATCGAGGTGGTCGGGGAGGCAACCGACGGCATGGATGCGATCGAAAGAACGGTTCTTCTGGAGCCGGATGTGGTCCTCATGGACCTTAAACTTCCGCGCGTCGATGGCCTCACGGTATTACGTAGCATACAGACCCGTGCGCCCAAATCGCGGGTGATCCTGTTCGCCACCGCCGACAATCGGGAAGAGTTCGTGGAAGCCATGAAGCTGGGCTGTTCCGGCATTGTCCACAAGGACGTTCCCACCTCTCTGATCGAAAAGAGCATCGTGAAGGTGCATGCCGGGGAAATCTGGCTGGATTCGAACACCACCGCCGCCGTCATGCGGAAGTTCTCTTCGCCTTCCGATGGCCAGCCCTCGCCGGCCGCGCCCAACGGCAAAGCCCCCCGAGAGCGCGCTCAGCTCAGCCAGCGCGAGCGCGAAATCATCATCCTTATCGCCCAAGGCTACAAAAACAAAGAAATCGCCGAAAAAATGTTTATTACGGAGCAGACCGTCAAGAACCATCTGCACAATGTCTTCGATAAGCTCGGCGTCTCCGACCGGCTGGAATTAGCCCTTTACGCGATTCACAACAGCCTTCACCTGAAAGCCTAAGCCCGGTATCCTTAAACTGAGCGACAATCGGAAGACTTAAGGGATTTGCTTTCCCCGAAGCCTCCTTTGTCCCATGCGAGGATTGCGTGACGAAATCACCAAGCGGCTGCTGCGTCTCAGTAAGCCGGATCTTGCCCCGGGGACTCGCGCATCCGCCGAAACCATCGTCCCTAGCGATCCGCGGGAAGGCAAACAGTTGGGCGCCTACCGCATTCTACGCAGTCTCGGAGCCGGCGGCATGGGTCACGTCTATCTTGCTCTCGATACGCGGCTTGGACGTCATTCCGCGCTTAAATTCCTGCCGCACCGCTTGCTGGCCGACCCCGCCGCGCTCCAGCGTCTCGAACAGGAAGCACGCGCCGCTTCGGCCTTAAATCATCCGAATATCCTCACCATCTATGAGATTGGCGAGGTCGCCAACGAACTCTTCATCGCCAGCGAGTTTGTGGAAGGCATCACGCTGCGGGGCGCCATCCAGCGTGGCACGGTCGATCCCGACATGGCGATCCGCATTGCTATTCAGATTGCCTCGGCTCTACTGGCGGCTCACTCCGCGGGGGTTGTCCACCGCGATCTCAAGCCCGCTAACGTCATGGTGCGCCCCGATGGCTATGTCAAGGTCATCGATTTCGGCCTTGCCAAAGTTGCCGGCGAGTCTCCCTCCGGTCTGAGTCAAGCCGGGTCGGTGGTGGGCACTGTCGACTACATGTCTCCCGAACAGGCGCGCGGGGACCGAGTCGATGCGCGCACCGATCTCTGGAGTCTGGGTGTTCTGCTTTACGAAATGCTGGTCCATCGGCGGCCGTTCGCGGGCGAGACGGATAGTCACGTGATTGTCGCCATTCTTGACCATCCCGCGCCGGCTCTCCCCAATCTCGCCTCGCTCCCCGCCGGCGTCGGCCGTATCGTTACGCGCGCCCTGCTCAAAGATCCGGCCAGGCGCTACCAGTCGGCCGAAGAAATGCTCCTCGATCTCGAGCGGCTCGGTATTTCGAGCGCTCGTCACGGTCCGGCTAGAGTGAGGGCCACTGGGCCTGATCGCCGACTTTGGCTGTCCGCCGTCCTGCTTAGCTTGGTTGTGATCTCGATAGCTGCGTGGTGGTGGGCTCTGGGCGGCAAGGATCGCTTTACCCAGCCCAACTGGTTCCTCGTCGATTCTGTCAAGCAAATCACTTTTAACGGTCGAACACTTCTCGCTACTCTCTCCCCGGATGGGAAATATCTCGCCTTCGTCATCGGTGATTCCCAGGGCATGCAGTCCCTACACCTCAAACAAGTCGACCAGCCGTCCGACGAACTCAGAATTTCCAGCCGCCGCATCGAATACCGTGGCATCACTTTCTCTCCGACAGTCGCTCCATCTATGAAGTCGAAGTAGATCCAGCTACCCTGGTTGGCAAGCTCTTCAGCGTGCCCGTTGTCGGCGAACGCTCCAGTACCCCGCTTCTCGAAGATATTGACGGACCGGTTACCTTCTCCCCTACTGGCGACCGCTTCGCCTTCGTGCGTTGGGCACCTGTTGAGGGAAGCCTCACCGCCACCCAAAACACCATTCAAATCGCTCGCACAGATACTGACCAATCCACGCCCCTCTTTTCTTCCTCCGCTGTTACGCTCATGGCGCACATCGCCTGGTCGCCCCGGGGCGACCAAATCGCCGCTATTACCCGCAACAATTCCATCCCCTCCTCTCAGGTGCAACTGACTCTGCTTTCGCTCCCGGCTGGCCGAATCGTCAAGCGCTTCCCGGCCCGGAGCGGCATCGGCCAGCTCGCCTGGCAGAACGGTGGCCGATCGATCTTCCTGACCGGTTCCTCCCGTACAGAAGGCAAGAGCCGCTCACAGCTGCGTGAGTTCGCCGTGCCGCGCGACCTCTCCCGAGACCTCACCAAAGACCTCAGCGGCTACAGCAGCGTATCGGCCACTGCTGACGGCAAACACCTCGCCGTTGTCAAAGTCGATCCACGCGCCACCCTTTGGCTCTCCGCGCCCAATGATCTAAACCATGGCCACAGCGCTTTCTCCGACGTGCAGGATAGCGCTACCCTCGACTGGCTCGATTCCACTCATCTCTTGGTCAATTCCCGTCGCACCGGCTTCCCAAACCTCGCCGTCTTTCAAACCGCTGATCTCACCGAGTCCGCACTCACCGCCGAGCCTTTTCTCGAACAGCAGGCTGAACCGGTTCCCGGTGGACGATTCTTTGTTTACTCTTCCAACCGCTCCGGCGGCTTCCATATCTGGCGCTATGACCGTCACACGAACCGCTATCTCCAACTCACCTTCGGCTCCAATTACGACAATTCCCCAACTGTCTCTCCCGATGGCCGTTGGATCGTCTACACCTCCTCTTCATCTACCTATCGGCTGCTGTACAAGATCCCGATCGCGGGCGGCACTCCCGCTCCTCTGGGAACTCTATCGGCCGACAATCCCCAGATTTCTCCCGACGGAAAGTGGATCGCCTGCCAGATTCAAAAACAGCCCGATCACTGGACGGTCGCCATAATTCCGTTTAAGCCAAATGGCCAGCCTCCGCGCGAATTACCAAACGCTTCGTTACCCTTCCGCTGGTCGCCGAAAGGCGATTCCCTGACCAGTTCCATCACTGATGCCAACGGCACGTCCAATCTGTGGCGGATACCCCTGGGCGGCGGCCCACCCGAAAAACTAACTCAATTCGAGGATCAAAGCATTCTCATGTTCGCCTGGTCGCGCGACGCCAGTCATCTGGCCTGCATCCGCGTGCAAAATTATTCCGACGTCATGCTCTTCACCCGCCAGACATCCCGCTAAACAGTTCTTGAATTGCTAAAGCAAAATCGAGGAGAATAAAAAATATGTCCAGCACACCCACCCCGACCCCTGGCCGTGGCCCACGTCCCCCCCAAGACCAGGTAGAAAAACCTACCCCCGTGCCCGCGCCGCCGCCTCAGAAGCCCGCCTAAGCAATCGGCGGCCATCGGAACGCTAGTTACAATAAAACTAGCCCCCAAATGTCGTTTCACACCCAGGAAAGCCGCGAGCTTCGTCGCCAGGCTCTCGAAGATGCCCTAACCTCACGTGTTCTCGTCCTCGATGGAGCGATGGGAACCATGCTGCAGGACAGGCATCTGACAGCCGACGACTTCGGCGGCCCGGACCTCGAAGGCTGCAACGAAAACCTGGTGCTCACGCGTCCCGATGTCATTCTGGACGTCCACCGTGCTTACTATTCGGCCGGTTCCGATATTGTGGAGACCAACAGCTTCGGCTCGACCAAGATTGTCCTCGGCGAATACGCGCTGCAGGACAAGTCTTACGAATTGAACTTCACCGCCGCGCGATTAGCGCGCCAGGCAGCGGATGAAGTGGCTCAATCCGATCGGCCGCGCTTTGTCGCCGGCTCGATGGGGCCCACTACGAAGGCCATCACCGTCACCGGCGGCGTGACTTTCCCCGAGTTGATCGCCAATTACTACGATCAATCGAAGGCTTTAGTGGAAGGCGGGGTTGACATCCTACTGCTCGAAACCTGCCAGGATACGCGCAACATTAAGGCCGGCCTACTGGCTATCGATCGCCTGGGCAAGGAACTCGGCTACAGCATCCCCGTCATGGTCTCCGGTACCATCGAAGCGACCGGCACCATGCTCGGCGGCCAGACCGCCGATGCTCTCTACACCTCGATCTCACACGCCAACCTGCTCTCCATAGGACTCAATTGCGCCACTGGCCCCGAGTTCATGACCGACCACATCCGTTCGCTCCATGAGCTCTCCACCACGCGCATCTCCTGCTATCCCAATGCCGGTCTGCCGGATGCCGAAACGGGCCAGTATCTCGAAACACCGCAAAGCCTTGCTTCGCAAATCGAGCGCTTTGTCGACCATGGCTGGTTGAACATCGTCGGCGGCTGCTGCGGCACGCGCCCCGATCACATTCGCGCCATCGCCGAGATGGCCGCGGGCAAAAAACCGCGCGCCGTTAAATCGTCCGGCCACCGCACTTACTTTTCCGGCATCGAAGTGGTTGAGGCAGACGACAGCAATCGACCGCTCATCGTCGGCGAACGCACCAACGTTATCGGCTCGCGTCTCTTCAAAAACATGATCGGCGAGGAAAAGTGGGAAGAAGCCACTGAAATCGCACGCCGCCAGATCCGCAACGGCGCCCACGTGGTCGACGTCTGCCTCCAGACGAGCGATCGCGACGAGTTCTCGGACATTCCGTACTTCTATGAAAAGCTGATCCGGAAAATCAAAGCGCCTATCATGATCGATACCACCGATCCGCGCTCGGTCGAGCTTTCGCTTACTTACTGCCAGGGCAAGAGCATCATTAATTCCATCAACCTGGAAGATGGCGAGGAAAAATTCGAGCGCATCTGCCCCATCGCCCGCGAGTACGGCGCGGCCTTGGTTGTCGGTTGCATCGATGAAGACCCGCTCCAGGCGCAAGCTTTTACGCGCGAGCGAAAACTAGCCGTCGCCCAGCGCTCCGTAGACCTCCTCACTTTCAAATACGGCATTGCCGCGGAAGACATCATCATCGATCCGCTCGTCTTTCCGTGCGCGACGGGCGATGAGAACTACATCGGAGGGGCTGTCGAAACCATCGAGGCGATCCGACTCATCAAGCAGCAGATTCCACACGTCAAAACAATTCTCGGCATCTCAAATATCTCTTTCGGACTGCCCGCTACCGCTCGCGAAGTAGTCAACTCCGTCTTCCTCTACCACTGCACCAAGGCGGGGCTAGATCTGGCTATCGTCAACTCTGAAAAGCTGGAGCGCTTCGCCTCGATTCCCGAAGCAGAACGCAAGTTAGCCGAAACCCTCCTGTTCAACACGCCGACCGGAAATCAACCTGGTGACTGGAGAATGCAGTCGCGTGAGCAAAAAGCGGAAATTAACCAGCACCACATCGCCGCCATCTCCGAACATTTCCGCGGCGCAACCGCCCGACAGAAAAAGAAGACCGCTGACCTTCCGCTCGACGAGCGCCTTGCTAACTACATCATCGAAGGCACTAAAGACGGCCTTATCCCCGATCTCGACCGCAAGCGAGCGGAAGGGGCATCGCCGCTGGAAATCATCAACGGCCCGCTGATGGCCGGCATGTCCGAAGTCGGTCGCCTCTTCAATAACAATGAGCTCATCGTTGCGGAAGTCTTGCAATCCGCCGAAGCCATGAAAGCAGCAGTCAGCCATCTCGAGCAGTTTATGGAGAAGGCCGATTCAGCCGCGCGCGGCAAAATCGTTCTCGCCACGGTTAAGGGTGACGTCCACGACATCGGCAAGAACCTGGTGGAGATCATTCTGAGTAACAACGGCTACACAGTTGTCAATCTTGGCATCAAAGTCCCGCCAGACGATTTGATCAAGGCTTATCACCAGCACCAGCCGGACGCCATCGGCCTCTCCGGCTTGCTCGTCAAAAGTGCCCAGCAGATGGTCACCACGGCCGGCGATTTCAAAGATGCCGGCATTAACATTCCGCTTCTGGTCGGCGGCGCGGCATTATCCGAAAAGTTCACCAAAACCAAAATTGGCCCTAGCTATGGCGCGCCGACTTTCTACGCGAAAGACGCCATGACCGGCCTCCGGCTGATGAATGAGATCACCGATCCCGCTATCCGCGCGGATGTGCTCAGGCGCCACGTCTTTTCCGATGCGCCCATCGAAAGCATCGTTCGCGAAGCGGTAATTATTCCTTCCAGCGAATTCCGCAGCCCCAAAGTTCACATCGACATCCCTATTCCCCCAGCGCCCTACACCGAGCGTAAAGCCAGAACAATCCCCAACCTCGCCGAAGTCTGGAGCTACATCAATCCCTTCATGCTCTACGGCCGACATCTGGGCTTTAAGGGGAACTTCGAAAAGCTACTCGCCGAACGCGATCCGAAGGCGCTCGAACTTTTTCACTTCGTCGAAGGCGTGAAGGAAAAAGCGTTGAGCTTCATGAAGGTGCGCGCCGTGTGGAGATTTCTCGAAGCCGAGCGCGCCGGCAACAGTCTTCATCTCTTCGTGCCGGGCGCAAACGAACCAATCGAAACTTTCCATTTCGGGCGACAGGCCAAATCGGACGGCTTATGCCTGAGCGATTATGCGCTCGATCCGCAAGCCGGGCGTCGCGACCACATCGCTTTGTTCGTTGTGAGCGCCGGCGAGGGCGTGCTCGATCATTCGCAGGATGCCAAGGCGCGGGGCGATTATCTGGAAGCCCATGCGATGCAGGCTCTGGCCATCGAAACTGCGGAAGCGGCCGCAGAGTGGCTGCATCGCCGTCTACGCGAGGAGTGGGGCTTCCCCGATCCGCCTTCGATGACGATGCAGGAGCGCTTCACCTCGCGTTATCGCGGTAAGCGATACAGCTTTGGCTACCCGGCGTGCCCGAACCTCGAAGACCAGAGCAAGCTTTGGAGCCTGCTCGAGCCCGAACAGATCGGCGTCCAACTTACCGAGGGTTTTATGATGGAACCCGAAGCCAGTGTCTCCGCGCTTGTTTTCCACCATCCTGACTGTGTCTACTTCAGCGCCGCCGAAGAGCCCGAACCGGCTTACGCATAGTTTCTCGCAAAGACGCAGGCGCAAAGCCCGCATGACGGAGAACGCCTTATCGAAAGAGACTGTCGACGCCGCGTTCCGCATTCGCACCACGCTCGGATCGGGCTTGCTCGAATCCGTCTATGAGACGATCATGGCCTACGAACTCGGCCGCCGAGGTCTACAAGCAGAGCGTCAGCGGCCAACCCCAGTCGTTTACGAATCCGTGCAATGGCCCTGACGATGCAAGCTTATAATCTTTGTGTCTTGGCGTCTTTGCGAGAAACTAAAAACGCCGTAGTCCTGGCAATCTGCTCATCCTCTTTGGACGGCAACACTCTCACTTCGAACTTCCCCAAAAAAAACAGCTCGCTGCAAATCTCCTCCCGCAACTCACCCGCATGTTCCCCGATGCCGCCCGTAAAAACCAGCATATCGATCCCGCCCAGCGCCGCCGCCATGCTCGCAATCGTCTTCCTAACCTGATAACAAAACATACGCAACGCGAGATCCGCGTTTGCTTCGTTTGCGCGCCGCCGAATAAGTTCCCGCACATCGCTACCCAATTCGGAAACACCCAGTAAGCCTGACCGGTGATCGAAAACGTCTTCCAGTTGTTTTGCCTGCTGATATCCGTGCCGCAACAAATACACGACCAGGCCCGGATCGAGATCGCCGCAGCGCGTGCCCATCATCACTCCACCGGTCGGCGTCAGTCCCATCGACGTATCTATGGAAACTCCGTCCCGAATAGCCGTCACGCTCGCCCCGTTGCCCAGATGCGCTACTACCATTCGCTTCGGTACCGGTTCGAGTTGCGCCAAGATCGATTCGAGCGAAAGGCCATGAAAGCCGTATCGCTCCACTCCCAGGTGGCGGATTGCCACCGGCAGTGCGTACGTTTTGCTCACGTCCGGCATATGCCGGTGAAACGCCGTATCCAGACAAATCGCCTGCGGAACGCCTGGCAACGTCTGCTCCACCGCTTTCAGCACGGCCAATGCGGCCGGCATATGTAAAGGAGCGTATTCAATGGCCGCTTCCAGTAGCTTCGTAACTTCCGGAGTAAGTAGCCGATGTTCCCGCAAACTCGGGCCGCCATGCACAAAGCGATGTCCTACCGCATCGTACTTTGTCTGTCCGTCTCGTGCCAGCACATCGAAAGCGTAAGCCAGCGCGGCTTTGTGATCGGGAAAGCGAGAGTTCCCTTTGCCGATCTCCTCGGCCTCTCCTTCGCAGGTAAGCCTGTCCGCGGAATAAAGTCCAAACTTAAGCGAAGACGATCCGCAATTTAAGGCGAGAACAATCATCAGCGGCTCAATACGGCCACTTCCAATCCATAAATTCCGGCCGATCTATCCCGTTCTCATGCGCATAGTTAACACTATCGATAATCTCGTTCTTCAGCCACTCTTTCACATGCGCCGCAGCCGCCCGCAATCGCGGCACGCGGTCGATCACATCGATCGCAATGTTAAATCGGTCAACCTGATTCTCGATAGCCAGTTCCAGTGGCGTATTGATGTTTCCTTTTTCTTTGTAACCGCGCACGTGCATATTGTCGTGGTTAGACCGCTTATAGGCCAGCTTGTGAATCAACCAGGGATAAGCGTGGAAGTTGAAAATCACCGGTCTGTCCGTCGTAAACAGCGTGTCGAAATCGCGATCCGGCAACCCATGCGGATGTTGCGTGTCGGGCTGCAACTTGAAAAGATCTACCACGTTCACGAAACGAATCTTCAGATCCGGGATTTTCTCGCGCAAAATCGCTACCGCCGCCAGCGCCTCCATCGTTGTAATGTCACCCGCGCTCGCCACCACCACGTCCGGTTCCTGGCCTTGGTCCGTGCTGGCCCACTCCCATATCCCGATGCCTTTCGTGCAGTGCTTGATCGCCGCATCCATATCCAGGTATTGCAGATGCGGCTGCTTATCCGCCACAATGACATTTACATAATCAACGCTGCGCAGACAGTGGTTCGCCACGCTCAGCAGGCAATTTGCATCGGGCGGCAGATAGATGCGCGTAACAGTCGCGCTCTTATTTGTAACCACGTCCAGGAATCCGGGATCCTGATGCGTAAAGCCGTTATGATCCTGCCGCCACACCAGCGAGGTAATGAGCAGATTGACCGACGAGATGGGGGCCCGCCACGGCAGATCGAGCTTCGCTTTCTCCAGCCACTTCGCATGTTGGTTGAACATCGAATCGATCACATGCACGAAAGCCTCATAGGTCGAAAAAAATCCATGCCGGCCTGTCAAAACGTAACCTTCCAGCCACCCCTCTAGCGTGTGTTCGCTCAACATCTCCATCACGCGGCCATCCAGCGCTAGCTCTCCACCGTCCGCGTCTTCCGGCTTATACTCGGCGAGCCACGTTTTCTTCGACGCTTCGTAAATTGCCTGTAGCTTATTAGAAGCCGTCTCGTCGGGACCGAACACGCGGAAATTCGTCATGTTCCGCCGCATGACCTCAGCCAGAAAGTGAGCGAGCACATCGGTAGGCGGTACTTCCACCGTTCCCGGCCTCCCGAAGGACACCGCGTAATCGCGGAAATCAGGCAGCTTCAAAGGCTGCCGCAGCAATCCTCCATTCGCGTGCGGGTTGGCGCTGATACGCCGGTCGCCCTTGGGCGGCAACTCTCTCAACTCCGCTCTCAGCCGCCCACTCTCATCGAAGAGTTCCTCAGGTTTATAGCTCCGCATCCATGCTTCGAGTTCAGCTAGATGTTCCGGCTTCTTAACGTCCAAAATCGGGACCTGGTGGGCCCGCCAGGAGCCTTCCACTTTGTGGCCGTCCACCTCTTTGGGCCCCGTCCAGCCCTTGGGCGTCCGCAGAATTACCATCGGCCAGCGGGCTCGTTCCGCCTTACCGCTCTTTCGGACGCCTGTTTGAACAGAACGGATCTCCTCAATGCATCGTTCGAGCGTCGATGCCATCTTGCCGTGCAACGTCGCCGGATCGTCGCCTTCGACTAAGTACGGCGTCCATCCATAGCCCCGAAACAACTGCTCCAGTTCTTCCCCGGAAATGCGTGCCAGAATCGTCGGGTTAGCAATCTTGTAGCCGTTCAAATGCAGAATCGGCAGCACCGCCCCATCGCGCGCCGGATTGAGAAACTTATTCGAATGCCACGAGGTAGCGAGCGGTCCCGTTTCCGCTTCCCCGTCTCCCACCACTACGCTGACGATCAAATCCGGATTGTCGAAGGCTGCCCCAAATCCGTGCGAAAGGCTATAACCCAGTTCGCCACCCTCATGGATTGAACCCGGAGTCTCAGGCGTGCAATGACTGCCGATCCCACCCGGAAACGAAAACTGCCTGAGAAACTTCTTCAGCCCTTCTTCATCCTCGCTCTTGTCTGGATAAATCTCCGAGTAATGTCCTTCCAGATAGCAGTTCGCTAAAACCGCTGGCGCCCCATGCCCCGGACCTGAAATGTAAATCATGTCCAGGTCATACTTCTTGATCAGCCGGTTGAGATGGACCCAGACAAAAGTCTGCCCAGGATCCGAACCCCAGTGCCCCAGTAACCGCTTCTTGATGTGCTCCGTTTTAAGCGGCTCCCGGAGTAGAGGATTGTCCCGCAGATAAATCATGCCGGCGCAAAGATAGTTACAAGCACGCCAGTAAGCGTCGATAAGTTCCACTTCATAAGGATCCATAAGTAACTCTACTCGGATTTCCTGGCCGTCATCCCGCGGATAAACGTGACTTCCGCCTCGCTATATGGACTACCGTCTTGGTGGAAGATGTCGTGGAACCAAACTCTAGGCTTGCGATCCACATACGGCCTCTGCCAGGAATCCCAAGGCAGGTAAGTCTGCGATTTTCCCGCTACAAAGCCCCAGTTGATAACGCCTACTTTGAACTCCTTGGCGATGGGCAGAATGGTCTCGAAAGTACTGCCCTTTGGACGCGCCATATACTCGGTGCATAAGATGGGTCGTCGATAGGTTTCGAGCCATTTCACTTCCTGCTCGAACTTAGCCGCTGGATCGTAGTTATGGAACGACACGATGTCCGACGAATCCAGCTGAACTTGCGCCATCGGCGACAGGCGATCGGGCGTACCCGGATCTTCGTGCCAGATCCCGCTCGTCAACGGCTGCGTCGGGTCCGCCGAGCGCGCCCACTCGAAAACTTTCGGCAGAAGCCGTAACACCAGCTGGATCTTGTTCTTTGGTTCCAGTTTCCCGTAGCTCGATCCGTTTTGGTTATCCGGCTCATTCCAAACATCCCATCCCAAAATCCGGTCGTCCTTCGAAAATGCGCCGATTACTCCCTTTACATACTGCTCCAATCGCGGGTATTGCGAAGGGTCCTGCAATGCCGCCGCCCCGGGACTCTGTACCCACCGCGAGTTGTGAACGCCCGGCCGCGGCGCGGCTTGCTTCCCGAGCTTCGGAAAGGGGTCCCAGCAGGAATCGAATAAAACAAAGAGCGGCTTAATGTGATGCTTGGCGCAGATGCCGAGGAATATGTCGATCCGGTGCTCGAATCCCGCGCGGTCCTGTTCCCAAAGCAGATCGTGCAGGAAGACGCGCATGGTGTTCATTCCCAGACTCTGGGCCCATCCCAGTTCGAGATCGATTCGCTTGGCATCGAAGGTATCCGCCTGCCACATTTCGAGTTCGTTCGCTGCATAAGCTGGAAGAAAATTGCTGCCTACCAGCCAGGGCTCTTTGGCGTACCACTGGTTCGCTGTCTCTACTGTCCAACGCGTTTGCTGACAGTAGCCAAACGCGCTCAACAGCAGAAATAGGAACGTCCGAAACAGTACGCGCATTCCCCCAATTCTCACATGCGGCAAAGTCTATGAGTTTGGTGAGCGCGGTGTTAGGGAAATCTGCTGCGCAAATACACGAATTTAGGAGCCGTGTTTTTCCGGAAACCGGAGTTTGTCAACGCACTTCTATGGCGCGAGCATGAACTTCACCGTGATCGTCGTCATTACCTCCATCGGCTTGCCGTTCAACAGCGTCGGGCGATACCGCCATTGCAAAATAGCGCTCTTCGCCGCATTCACGAGCAACGGATGGCCTCGTACCAGTTGCAAGTTTTCCACTCTGCCTTCCTTGCTGATTACCGCGGTAAACTCCACTTCACCCTGCACGCGCGCTGCTTTAGCGAGCGCAGGATAGACCGGCTGAATTTTCTTTACAATATTCGCCTCGGCCACGGATCCACCGACTCTTACCGCGCCCACATTTGGCTTGGCAGGCTTCGGTATGGGTGGGGGCGAAGCCGGTTCAGTCGAAGCGAATAACGAGAAATTCGGGAAGGATGCCGGATCGGGCGCATCGCCGCCGCTCCCGAGGTCAGGCGCGCTCGGAGCGCCGACAACCGATGGAATCGTTTTGGGTATAGCCGCAGGAGCGACCAGTTTCGTGGCCTCGAACAGCCGTGCCGTAGCGCGCGTTCGCGTCTCTGACCGCGTTGCCGGCTTCACCACGGCCGGCGGAGGCGGCGGAGCGATCAGGAAAGCCTTCAGCTGTGTCTCCGGCAGTGACCGCGTGTAAAGAATGGATCCCAGAATGAGCGCGCAGACCGCGCTCACCTGCATAAGAGTTGAGAGGAAAATAGTGTACGGCTTATTCGTATGCCGCGCGCCGTCCACAAAAGTCTGGCTGAACATAGTGACCCTTCCTTTCGGGCTTACTTCGAGAGTGACGATCGTGATTCCGGGCTGTCCTAAGTTACTGCCCGTTTGTTACTTGTTCAGACACCAGGCTTCAAAGACAAGTTCCCGTGCTCATCCAGCTTGTCGATCACCGCAAATAACTCGTCTGGTCGCTCGATTAGAAAATCCGGCACGCTTTCGGGGAATGTCTCCGGTTGAAATCCCCAGGCCACGCCGCAGCTCCGCACACCCGCGTTTCGCGCCGTTTCGATATCTACCCTGCTATCCCCCACCATCAAAGTCTGCCCGAGAGCGCAACCCGCTTCTTGCGCGATCCGCAAGATGCCCTCCGGATCTGGCTTCTTATTTACCAGCGAGTCGCCACCGTAAACAAGGAAGAAGAAATGCTCTATCCAGAGAGCCTCAAGAATATCGAAACTGATCTTCCGCGGTTTGTTGGTCAGCACGGCAAGCCGATGTCCTTGCGCGGCCATCTCTTCTATCATTTCGCGAATGCCCTCGTACAGCCGAGTATGCTCGAGCGCATGTGTCCGGTAGTACTCCAAGAAGTAAGCGAGTGCGTGGGCCACGTTTTCGTCGCTGGCTTCTACTCCCATCGCCCTGCGCACCAGCACCGCCGCCCCGTTGCCGACGTAAGAGTTGATCGTCTCCTGGGGGAGCGGCGTCAAACCAAACTGTTCACGCGTGGCGTTAGTCGAAATGGCGAGATCGCGGCTCGAATCGATCAAAGTGCCGTCGAGGTCAAGAATAATAAGCAACTTTTATTTTCGACCATCGGCTCCGGCTGATTCTTTAAGCTGAAGTATGTCCGCGAAATCTGACTGGTGGCGCATGATTGCCGGCCTGGTGCTGTTTAGCGCGGCATTCGGCTATCTGGAAGCCGCCGTCGTGTCCTATTTGCGCGGCATCTACGCGCCGCTACGCCTGCACTTCTATCCTGCTTCGCCGGCCACGGAACTCTTCCCGCTTCTTTCGCTCAGCCAATTGCAAACTTTGGGCATCGAGCATACCAGGCGGCTCAAAATAGAACTTGCCCGCGAGTTCGCCACGCTCCTGATGCTGGCCGGAGTTGCGCTTGCTCTTACTCGCAGTTTCCGCGCGTGGCTGGCCGCTTTTCTATTCTGCTTCGGCATCTGGGACATCACGTTTTATCTTTGGCTCAAACTCCTGCTTGCCTGGCCCGCTTCTTTCTTCACTTGGGACATTCTCTTCCTTCTTCCTGTCCCTTGGGTCGGCCCTGTTCTTGCGCCCGTTTTGGTATCGGCTGCGATGATTCTCGGCGGTAGTGTCGTCTTGTGGCGGGAAGGGCAGGGCAGGCCATTACGAATTCATCTGCTCCAATGGATCGGCATTGCCGTTGGCGGTGGCCTTATATTCGCGTCCTTCATCGCCGATTTCCGCAACACCGCGCACGGCGGATATCCTCATCCCTTTCACTGGCTCCTCTTCGCAGCCGGTGAACTGTGCGCTCTGGCGGCCTTCGGTATCGCCTTAAATGACCGCCGCCAATCCTAACTCCTGATTTCCGCTTCCTGTTTCTTCCCCCAGAACTGCTTCAAGTTCTGCCACTCCTGAAAAAAAGAGTCTTTCAAGTCCTTGGGTGCGGTTTCCGCCAAGGCGGCCGCCACATGACTGGCATACGGCAAGATCCTTGAGCCCGTTACAAAACCCGGCACCGGCGATGGCACAAAAGCCACCAGAATGGCCGAGATCGCCGCCACCATCAGGATGCCGCGCGCAAAGCCTGCCAATCCGCCCAGAAAATGATCGAACCAGGAGAGCCCGATCCAGCGAAAAATGTTTGCCAGCAAAGCCGCGATGAGTGCTCCAGCAATCAATATGCCGAAAAAGATGATCAGGAAACGAAGAATATCCGCCAGTGCCGTCGTGCTTACATAAGGCGCGAGTGTCGCCCCGACAATCCGGTAGCACCAAAATCCAAGCAGCAAGCCAGCCACCGTCGCGATCAGCCCAACCACTACCCGGGCGAAACCCGATTTGAGGCCCGCCACCGCCGACAGCAGGATCATGATCAACAGCAAAATGTCGAACCAGTTTAAAGACATTGCTCCCCGTTTTCTGAACCCATTCTTAGACGTCCAATGCACGGCCGGTGATACGCCGGTAAGCCTCTTGATATTTCTCGCTGGTCTTTTCTACGATCTCTGGCGGCAACGCCGGGGCTGGCGGTTTTTTGTCCCAATCGAGCGTCTCCAGATAGTCGCGCACATATTGTTTGTCGAAGGAATGCTGCGCGACACCCGGTTGATAGCTATCGGCTGGCCAAAAGCGTGACGAGTCTGGCGTTAGCACCTCGTCGGCCAGCAGCAGTTCGTCTCCTTCAAAACCAAACTCGAACTTCGTATCCGCCAAGATGATTCCACGCTCCTGCGCGTATTGCGCCGCTTGTCGATAAATATCGAGCGTCAAGTCACGAAGCTTGCCGGCCAGGTCCGCGCCCACTTGCCGTACCACGCTGCTGAATGGCACGTTCTCGTCATGCCCACTTTGCGCTTTCGAAGCTGGGGTAAAAATCGGCTCCGGCAGCCGGTCCCCCTCTCTCAAATCCTTCGGAAGCGCCACGCCGCAAACCTCGCCGGTTGCCCGATACTCCTTCCATCCGGAACCGGCCAGGTATCCCCTCGCGACGCATTCCACCGGAATCATGCGCGCCTTCTTTACAAGCATCGAGCGCCCCGCCAGCCATTCCCGGGCGGTCCCAAGCTCCGCCGGATACTCGCTCACGTCAGCGCTCGCCAGATGCGATCGAATCGTGCCTCGCAAAAACTCAAACCAGAACAGCGACATCTGGGTCAGCACTTTCCCCTTGCACGGAATCCCGCTGCCCAGAATGCAGTCGAAGGCTGAAATACGATCCGACGCTACAAACAACAACGTTTCGCCGGCATCGTAGATATCGCGTACCTTGCCTCTGCCCACCAGCTTCAACGGCAGGTTTGTCTCGAGAATCACCCTATCGGAGCACGTCACTACTCTCCAGTATTCAACGAAACGGACTAATTCACCCGACACGGTGCTCCGGGTGTCGCGAAAGCAACAGTTCTAAAATTGACACAGAGGCGGCACCGTTCGAGCGGCGCCGCTTTTGTTTAGCTCTGGTTGCTGTGCGCGCACATGGATTTTCACCCCATTCAAAATTACGGTCTCATTGGCAATATGCGTTCCGCCGCGCTGGTCAGCATGGCCGGCTCTATCGATTTCTTTTGCTTTCCTGAATTCGATTCGCCGAGTGTCTTCGTGCGCCTGCTCGATCTCGAAAAGGGTGGTTTTTTTCCCGTCTATCCTAAGCAGGATGGCAACAATACTAAGCAACTGTATCTGCCTGAAACTAACGTCCTGTTGACACGTTTTCTTTCGGATAACGGCATTGTCGAGCTGACCGATTTCATGCCCGTCGATGAATCGACCTCGGCTAATTGCATTGTCCGTCATATTCGCGTGATCAATGGCGAAATTCCGATTTGTCTCTGTTGCCGTCCGCGCTTCAACTACGCGCGCTCTACTCACCGGGCTGAGAGCCGTGAAACCGGCATCCTCTTCACTCCCGAATTTGAGGGTGCGCAGCCGGTTTTTCTGCACAGCAGTGTTCCCTTGCAGATTCAGGATGGAGATGTCCACGCCGAGTTCACGCTGAAAGCAGGTGAAAGCGCGCGCTTTGTCTTCGGCACCGCCTGCGCTGGCCCTGATTCTCCTGCTTCCGAAGCCGCATTCGAACGGCAGTTTCAAGAAACGTGTCAATTCTGGCGCGATTGGGCTTCTCAATCGCGCTATGCGGGGCGCTGGCGTGAAATGGTCAACCGTTCCGCGCTGGCCCTGAAACTTCTCACCAGCCGCGAACACGGCTCGCTCATTGCCGCGCCCACTTTCGGCCTTCCTGAAGCCATTGGCGGCGAACGTAACTGGGACTATCGCTACACCTGGCTGCGCGATGCTTCCTTCTCGCTCTACGCCATCATGCGCCTCGGTTATGTAGAAGAAGGCAACCGTTTTAATCGCTGGCTCAGGAACCGCCTGCGTTTCGAATCCGATGGCGGCCCTCTGCAGGTCATGTATGGCGTCGACGGCCGCGTCGAACTGCCTGAAATCGAGCTCGATCATCTTGCCGGTTATCGCAATTCGCGTCCGGTCCGCATCGGCAACAAAGCTTATGGACAGCTGCAGCTCGATATTTACGGCGAAATGTTCGACGCCATCTATCTTTCGAACAAATACAGTGACGGTATCTCCTACGAAGGCTGGGAACACCTCAAGCAGATTCTTCAATGGCTCGCGAAGCACTGGTGCGACGCTGACGAAGGCATTTGGGAGGTCCGCGGCGGACGCAGAGAGTTCCTCCATTCCCGCCTCATGTGCTGGGTTGCTTTCGATCGCGCTCTGCGTTTGGGCCAGAAGCGCTCGCTTGCCGGCCCGTATGCCTGGATGGAGGAAGTCCGCGACGCTATCGTGCGCGACATCCACCAGAATTTTTGGGATGAAGAACTCGGCGCGTTCGTGCAGTCCAAAGGCAGCAAAGAAGTCGATGCTTCTACTCTCCTGATGCCGCTGCTGCGCTTCATTAGCCCCACGGACCGGCGCTGGATGTCGACGTTAGACATGATCGAGCGTGATTTGACCGTCGACACCTTGGTGAAGCGTTATCGTTCCGGCACGGATGTCGACGGCTTGCACAGCGTTGAGGGGAGCTTTACCGCCTGCTCGTTCTGGTTCATCGAAGCGCTGGCGCGCTCGCACCAGCTCGACAAAGCCCGCCTATACTTCGAAAAGATGATCGGCTACGGAAATCATCTTGGCCTGTATGCCGAAGAGTTGAGCGCCAGCGGCGAACATCTCGGCAATTATCCGCAGGCACTGACCCATCTCGCTCTCATTAGCGCCGCTACTTATCTCGATCGCCGGCTCGCCAGCAAAGTGCGCGAGCCTTGGAGCTGATGTTCCTCGCCGCCTTCGCCGCCGATTGTCGCTTTGGAGTTCGCAACCTGTTGCGCAACCCGGGCTTCGCGGCAGCGGCCGTGCTGACCCTCGCGCTCGGTATCGGTGCCAATACCGCCATCTTCAGCGTGATCGACGATGCCTTACTACGTCCGCTGCCCGTGACCAAGCCGCGGCAGCTGGTGGCTGTCTACAGTTACGACACAAAAACGTCGAAGTATCTTTCCACATCCTACCCGGATTACCAGAGCTTTGTCCGCGGCTCGAAGTCCTTCCAAAACCTCTCAGCCTACGTGCGAGTCGAGCTGAACCTGAGTATCGGTGACCATACCGATCATGTGCCCGTCGAAGCCGTTACGCCAGGCTATTTCTCGACGCTCGATCTTGCGCCCCTTACAGGCAGAAAATTCCTCGCCGGGGACAACGTCTCGGCCGGCGTGCCGAATGCGCTCATCAGCGAGAATCTCTGGCGCGCCCGCTTTCAAGGCAGTCACGCCGTCATCGGCCGCGGCATCCTCATCGAAAACCATCCCTTCACCGTCATCGGCATTGTGCCCGCCCGTTATCGCGGCGTCAACCTGAATTGGAGCGATCCCCCGCGGATCTGGATTCCTTTGAATTCCATCGAACTCGTGCTGCCTCGCTTCCGGCAGCTCGGCGTGCTTCGCTCGCGCAATATGCGTTTTCTCTTGACGCTCGGCCGTCTTCGGCCGGATATTACGGTGTCGCGGGCCCAAGCTGAATTGCAAGTACTGGCCGCTAATCTTGCCGTCGCCGACCCGTCCAGCAATCGTCATATTTCCGCGCTCGCTTTCTCCGCCAGCCATTCTAAATTCTGGCCTGCTTACCGCTCGAAGATCACGCGTGCCGTGTCGCTCTTCGCCGTGGCCGCGGGTCTGCTCCTCCTGCTCGCCTGTACCAACGTCTCGAACCTGCTTCTCGGAAGAGCTATCGGCCGCCGCCGCGAAATCTCCATTCGCCTGGCCGTGGGTGCTTCCCGCGCGCGTCTTTTAAGGCAACTGCTGACCGAGAACTCACTGCTTACTTTGGGCAGCTTCCTGCTATCGCTCGCCGTTGCCAGGTGTTTGCAGGCTGTTTTGCTGCACTTTCCAACCGCCTTCGGTTTGCCGCTTGCGCTGAACCTGAATATCGAGCCGCGCATCTTCTTTTTCTGTTTAGCTCTATCGCTTGTTACCACCGTTCTGTTCGGACTCGCTCCCGCTTTGCAAACCACTCAGCCCGATATCGTGCCCGTGCTAAAGGAATCCGCTGGTAATGCGGCAACCTCCGGGCATTTCCTTTTGCGCAGTTCACTGATCGTAGTGCAAGTCGCCTTCTCCATGATCTTGCTTGTTGGCGGCGGTCTCTTCGTTCGTAGCCTGCTCAAAGCCTATGCAATCGATGCAGGCTTCCGCAGCGGCGGCCTGCTCACCATGTCCTTCGACTTGACTGGCCAGCAATACTCCGAGCAGCGCCGCACGGTTTTTCTCCAACACGCCCTGCAGCAGATCTCCGCGATTCCCGGCATCGAGTCTGCGACGGTCGCCTACAATCCACCTCTCGGCGGCATACCAGCGGCCGTCCAGGTCGCCACTCTTGATAACAAATCGCAACTCTCAATCGATCACAATATCGTGGGCCCCGGCTTCTTGCGGACGCTGGGCATCGCGCTCTTGCGGGGCAGGGAATTCACTCCGCGCGACGATGCAAACTCCCCGAAAGTTGCCATAGTCAATGAAACCATGGCCCGGCGCCTATGGCCCAACGCCGACCCCGTCGGCCGAACCATCCTGGTAGGTGCCAACACGAGTGGCCAACTCGCTTACACGGTGGTTGGCATGGCGCATGACTCGAAATATAACTCGGTATGGGAGCAAGCGCAGCCCTACTTCTACTTGGCGGCCTTTCAATCTCCGTTCCCGGAGACGAATTTGCTCCTGCGAACACGTCCCGGGAGCGCGCCAGTCTTAACCGCTCTTCGTGAGCGATGGGACGCTCTGGCGCCGCATGTTCCGCTGTTCGGCATTCGCACCGGCGAAGAGTTGATCGAGACGTCGCTCGCGCCGCAGCGCCTGGCCGCGTTTCTGCTGGCCTCTTTCAGTGGCCTCGCCCTGATTCTCGCCACTATCGGTCTCTACAGCGTCACCGCGCACGCCGTCGCGCAGCGTACACGCGACATTGGAATCCGCATCGCCGTCGGCGCGCGGCCGGCCGAGGTGGTACTGCAGGTGATTGCCGACACGTTCAAATTGGTCGTCGTGGGGCTCGTGTTGGGCATGGCCACCAGCTTCGTAGTGATGCGTTTTGCCGCCACCAATGCCAACGGCGTCTCCTCGCACGATCTGGCGACCTATTTGGCGGTAATTCTGCTGCTAGCAACAGTTTCGTTATTTGCGGTACTCGTTCCGGCTCTGCGCGCCGCCCGCATCGATCCGGTGGCCGCGCTGAAATGGGAATAGCGGGCGCGTCGGACTCCCGGCTGAGCCCGGCCCTTCAGCCAGTCTTCAGGCTGGAGAGCTACGATGTTACCGAGTATGCATATATTGGCGGTGGAAGACGAGCCGGCCATGGCAGAACTCTTGCAATCCGCGCTCTCCGACGAAGGGCATCACGTGACGCTTGCGGCCGATGGGCAACAGGCGTTGGATTTTGCCGAGAGCAGCTCATTTGACCTGATCGTTTTGGATTTAATGCTGCCCAGGAAAGATGGGTTCGAAGTGGCTCGGCAGTTGCGTCGATCCCACATCCAAACACCGTTACTCGTTCTAACGGCGCGCGATTCGCCCGCCGATATCGTGCGCGCGCTCGACGGCGGTGCCGACGACTATTTGACCAAGCCTTTTTCGCTCGATGTTTTTCTCGCTCGGGTTCGGGCCGTCAGCCGCCGCGGCCAGATTCCCCAAGCCATCTGTTTGTCTGCCGGAAATCTGACTCTTGACACCGCCACCCGCGAAGTCACCCGAGGCGGCAGGCAAATCACTTTGACACCTCGCGAATACAGCCTTCTCGAGTTACTCATGCGGCACAAAGGCCGCGTCCTGTCGCGCTCCTCGATTGTCGAGAGCATCTGGGGCTTCGACGCCGAAATCGAGGAGAATACGCTCGATGTATTCATCCGTTTGCTGCGCAATAAGATTGAAATACCGGAGACGCCAAAGTTGATCCGTACCGTACGGGGCATCGGTTACTGCTTGCAAGGGCCGACCAATTGAAACGCGATCTTTCCGTGCGCACGCGTCTCACGGTCTGGTACACCGCGGTTCTCTCGCTTGGCCTGGTTCTCTTCAGTCTTACCGTTTGGCTGGCGCTTCGCCATACGCTGATCGCCGATCTCGAGGCTAGTCTTCTCAATCAGGCGCGCGGCTTCGACGAATATTTGAGGATCGAAGACCAGGATCACGATGTCGATCTCGTCCGCGAGACGATCGAATACTCTCAATCGTGGCCCAACGATCATATTCTCGTGGTCTATGACAACGCCGGCAAGGCGATCTATACCAGCGCCCCTGGCGGCCCCGACCGGTTTGCGAAGTTCGAGGCGTTCGCCGGTTCTGCCAGACCCGTGAAAATTCGCTGGCGCGGCCGAACGTATTTGGCCGTGGCACGCCCGATTCGGCTCCGAGAAGGCAACTACTGGGCGTTTCTTGCCATCTCGTCTGCCTCCACGGGCAGAGCAATTGAGCTTCTCGGGTGGCTGCTTGTGCTGGCCGTTCCTCTGTTTGTCCTGTGCGCCGCCGGCGGTGGCTATCTGCTGAGCAGACGCGCCTTGCGGCCGGTCGACAAAATCACCGAGCGCGCCCGCACAATCGGTTTAGACAATCTCTCGGAGCGCCTGGTCGTTCCCAAAACAAATGACGAGCTTCAACGCTTGACCGAGACCTGGAACGCCATGCTCGAACGGCTCGCGACAGCCGTTTCGAGAATCTCCCGTTTTACCGCCGACGCCTCCCATGAATTGCGCACACCGGTTGCCATTATTCGTCTGGCTGCCGAAAATGCGCTCCGGAGAAACCGTTCGGAATACGAGTATCGCAGCGCACTCGAACGAATACAGAAAGAGTCCGAAGACATGACTCGCCTGATCGGCGATCTGCTGTTTCTCGCGCGCGCCGATGTTGCCGCCGTAACTAACGAACCGGAGATTGTGCTGCTCCAGGAAATCGTAAACGACGCTTGTCAGGATCTTGGCGCGCTTGCTTCGGCTAAGGGCATTGCGTTAACCAAACAAATGCCGGAATGCCCGCTCAACGTACTCGGCAGCTCGTCCGATCTACGCAGAATGCTACTTATTTTATTGGATAACGCCATCAAATACACTCCTGCGCAAGGGTTCGTTCTGGTGGGTGTGGAGCGGGCGGAGGGCTGTGTCACGTTGCGCGTCGAAGATAATGGGATCGGTATCCCGGAAGAAATGAGAGGCCAGGTTTTCCAGAGATTCTTTCGAGTAGATCCTTCGAGAAATCGCGAGTCCGGCGGTTATGGGTTGGGCTTGTCGATTGCGCAAACTATCGTCCAACAGCACAATGCCGCCATTGAGCTGCAATCGAGACCCGGTGGCGGTTGCGTGTTTCTGGTTAGCTTGCCTTTAGCCTTTGAAGAGGTCGCGCAGAACGGACTCGCGACTATAGTCTAAGCCGGAGCTTGGGCTTGTGAACAAGCTAAAATCGATCAGAGATCTTGTAAATGGCCGCTGCCGTTATACCTCCGATCACAGTAGAACAATTCCTCAACTTCGAAGCGCCGGAGGGTTACCGGGCCGAATTGATTCAAGGAGAAATTGTCCTGTCGCCCGATCCGAAACCGCTTCACCACGATATTGTCGAAAACGTGCTGGAACTTCTGAAAAAAAGCCTTGGCGCGACGTTCAAAGTTGGCTCCCGGTGCAACATGGAGATGAAAGATCTTTTCTCTATGCCATCGCCCGACGTGTTCGTTGTGTCTTGGGAAGTCTGGCGCGAAGCTCGTGAATCCGCGACTTACCCTTGCGGCGCGCCAATGTTAGCTGTCGAAGTGCTCTCGCCGGCAAACCGTATGAAGAATGTCGAGTCGAAGACAGAGTTGTATCTGAAGGGCGGCAGTCTCGCGGTGTGGAACGTGGATCTCAGATCGCATTCTGTCACCGTCCATACGAAAGCCGGCTCTCCTTCTGTGCTTGATGTGGGCGACAAGATCCACTTGCCTTCACCGTTTCCGCCGACTACGTTCAACATTTCCGACTTCTTCCAACTCACATAACATCCAGGCGTTCGTTCTTTGCACAGTTTCGCGGCGAGCGTTGACTTCTAAATGGAGACTTGAAAGAATCGCATCACCGGCAGACACTGTATGCTCAAAACACTCGACGTACTTATCGGATTGGCCGTGATCATGCTGTTGATGAGTATGATCGTGACGGTCGCCACGCAGATGATTACCATGCTGCTGAATAGCCGGGGGAAGCACCTCTTGCAAGGCCTGACAGATATTCTTCGGCAGATCGAGCCGAACATCGGCCGGCCCTTGGCGGCCCAGATTGCTCAGACTGTCCTGTTGCACCCTTTGATTCGAACCGATCCCGGGCGACTCGGCAGCGTGATACACCGCGAAGAGCTATCGAGGCTGCTGCTGGAATTGGCCGCTGGAAGCGGCCCGCAAACTCTTCGCCCGGATGCGAGAGCTGCGCTGCAAAGAGCGCTTGTGATTTCCGGAGTTTGCCCCGACGGTCCGGCCGAGCAGATCGAACAGGAACTCGCCCTCAAAATCAAGAACGTCGATGCTCTCGCTTTACAACTCGAACTCTCGCATCCGGAGCTCACTACCAGCGCCCGGCTCCGCATTGCCTTGCTGAAGCAGGTAAGCAGCGTCTTTCTGGCAAAGATCAATTTGTGGTTCGATCAAACGATGGATCGCGTCTCCGACCGTTTTACGCAACATGCCCGCTCCGTAACGTTCGGGGCCGCTCTGACGCTCGCGCTGCTGATCCAACTCGATACGGCCAGTCTGATAAGCCGGCTATCGAGCGACGATGCCTTGCGGAGTTCAATGGTCGATGAGGCGCGCCACGTCGAACACGAAGCAAACGAAAGCTTGCGCTTCAGCGGAACTGAAATGCAGAATGTTCACGACCTCATGACCAACAATCTGGTAGGAGTTCCATTGAGCTCGGCGGATTGGATCCATCGCTGGTCCAGAAACAACGCCGCCATGAAAATTCTCGGCATTCTGCTTTCGGCATTTCTCCTGACGCTCGGCGCGCCTTTCTGGTACGGTACGCTACAAACGCTTCTTCGTTTGCGTTCGATCGCCGCATCCAAAGACGACCAGCAGCGCGAGGAACGACAACTTGCCATGCCGGCAGCGGCCGCAATCGCCGCCAGCGCTGCTGCTGTGGACGCCCGTGTAGCCGCCACCGGCGAGCGCATCGTCTCGACCACGTCCTGAAAGACCTCTCAGGCATCCGATTTGACACATCGATTGGTTTTATGAATAAGCGTATCGTTTTTTGCGCCGATGGGACCTGGGAAACGTCTCACCAGCCCACCAACGTATATAAGCTCTATAAATCTCTGCTCGTCAGTTCGGAGCAGATTCCTTTCTATGACGACGGAGTTGGTTCGGATGGCAATCCGATTACTAAGGTTCTCGGGGGCGCATTCGGCAATGGCCTCTGGCAGAAAATCAAAGACGGTTACACCAAGATCGCCCACGTCTATGAGGCCGGCGATTCGATCTTCCTGTTCGGGTTCAGCCGTGGAGCCTACACAGTCCGCAGTCTGGCCGGCATGATTGCCGCTTGCGGTCTGCCCCTCGGAGGCTTCACAGACGATCTTGTAAACACTGCCTTCCAGGCGTATCGCGATAAAGACGACCGCGCCCAAATACTCCAGAGGCTGTCGAGTTGCCACCTTTTCTGCGCCAAAATTACCATGATTGGAGTTTGGGACACGGTCGGCTCCCTCGGTATACCCGCAATCTACGGCGGCGTCGACCCTTTGTTATACGGCTTCCTCGACACTGCCCTCCATCCCGATGTTTTAAACGCATACCAGGCGCTGGCCATCGACGAAATGAGGTGTGAATTTCCTCCAACGCTTTGGAGTTCTTCGCCTGCTCCGGGTCAGAATCTGGAACAGGTATGGTTCTGCGGCGCGCATGGCGACGTTGGCGGCGCGGAATCGGATGATCTCATTCAGGACCAGAGTTTGTCCGATATTCCCTTGAGCTGGATCATCGGCAAGGCTGCCGCGCTTGGATTACAAATCGATCCCAGCTTGCAATCCAGGTACACTATCCCGCTCGATCTCCGTTATGCGCTTACCAAACTGCATGACTCGTGGAGCTTGCTATGCGGACCGCCGAGGAGGAGGTCCATCAATAAGACTGCCTCCATCGCGAATAGCGTCGCTATTCGTTTTCGGAACGATCACGCATGGCGTCCCCCCAACCTAGCCTTTATTGACGAGGCTCTCGCCCCGGGCTATCGTGTTGTCGAGGTTGTGACAGATCCCTCGAAAGCTTCGTCCGAGCCCTAAGCGCACTCCAAAGCGAAAAGCCGCAAGGATCGCGGCGTAATGTCGTATTGATGTCCGATCTTGAAAACCTGAGCCTGGTTTTTCGCTTCCGGATCGTTGGTGTCAATCAGTAGCGACCATTGTTTGCCATCCGGCGAATCCGGTAATTGGAACTTCACGACGTCACTATGTTCATTGATGACCATGAGCAGCGTGGCTTCTCTGCCGCGCTGCCGGATGCCCGTCGTCTGGGCGCGTCCATCAAGCAGCATGCCAAAACAGCGCATGCCGTGGTCACCCCACTGATCATCCTCCATCTCGCTGCCGTTGGCATTGATCCAGGTGACGTCTTTTAAGCCAAGCTCCTCGTTGTATTCGCCGGTTAGAAATAGATTGCGACGCAAAACAGGATATCTATGACGAAGGCCGGTCAGCTTCTTGACGAACTCCACCAGCGATTTCCCCTTTGCATGAAGATCCCAGTTCAGCCAGCTAATTTTATTGTCCTGACAATACGCGTTGTTATTGCCTTCTTGCGTTCGGCCGAATTCATCTCCTGCCAGCAGCATGGGAGTGCCCTGTGACAGCAAAAGAGTAGCCAGTATGTTCCGAATCTCGCGTGCGCGAAGTTCTTTGATTTTCGGATCGTCCGTCGGTCCTTCTGCCCCGCAGTTCCACGACCGGTTGTCGGAACTGCCGTCCTTGTTGTTTTCACCGTTCGCGTCGTTATGCTTGTCGTTGTACGTGACAACATCGTTCAGTGTGAAGCCGTCATGGGCAGTCACGAAATTGACGCAAGCCCAGGGACGCCGCCCTTGATGATGGAACACGCCGCCGGAAGCGCACATCCTTTCCGTCAACGCGGACGCCGGAGCTTCTCCTCGCCAGAAATCGCGTACTGTATCTCGAAACTTGTCATTCCACTCGGCCCACCCGGGAGGAAAACCTCCCACCTGGTACCCCCCGGGCCCGCAATCCCAAGGTTCGGCTATCAGCTTGACCATTCCCAACACCGGGTCCTGGCTGACTGCTTTCAAAAAGCCGCTTTGATTGTCGAAACCGTTCGGCTCGCGCGCGAGAATGGTCCCTAAATCGAAGCGGAAACCATCTACGTTCGTCTGTTCCACCCAGTAGCGCAAACTATCGGTCACCATTTGGATCACGCGAGGATGGCTTAGATTGACTGTGTTGCCAGTGCCCGTATCGTTTATATAAAAACGCTTTTGGTCGGGTAGCAGGCGATAGTAGCTGGTGTTATCGATGCCTTTGAAGGAGAGCGTCGGGCCTTTTTCGTTTCCCTCCGCGGTGTGGTTGTAAACCACGTCCAAAATGACTTCCAGCCCCGCGTCGTGAAGCTTCGCCACCATTTCCTTGAACTCGCGAAGGATATCTGTCCGCTTCGCCGCATAGCGCGGATCGGGCGCGAAAAAGCCGATCGTGTTATAGCCCCAATAGTTCGTTAACTTTTTCTCGAGCAGATGATTATCGTTGATAAACGTATGGATCGGAAGTAGCTCAACGCTGGTCACTCCCAAAGACTTGATGTAGTCAAGTACTTCCTTCGTGCCAAGGCCCGCGTAGGTGCCGCGTAACTCTTTGGGCACCGCCGGATGCAACTTGGTAAAGCCCTTCACATGCGTTTCATAAATAACCGTCTCATCCCAAGGAACAGGCTTGCGCGTTACCCGCTCTCCCTGCCATGTGAATTCTGGATCGACGACTGTACACTTCGGCATGAACGGCGCGCTATCGCGCTCGTCGAAAGTCGTGTCATCTCCCGATTCCATCTTGTAACCGAAGATGGCGGCGTTCCACTTTAATTCGCCACAGTGAGCACCGGCGTATGGATCGAGCAGTAGCTTGTTGGGATTGAAGCGGTGACCTTCCTTCGGCTCATAAGGTCCATGCACCCGATAGCCATAGATGGTTCCTGGTGTGACATCGGGCAGATAGCCGTGCCAAATCTGATTGGTATATTCCGGCAACGCCACTCGCTCGGTTTCTTTCTTGCCAGTTGGATCAAAGAGGCAAACTTCTACCTTCGTCGCGTGCGCGGAGAACAAAGCAAAATTCGTTCCTTTGCCATCCCAAGATGCGCCCCGTGGATGAGGCAAACCTTCCCTGACACGGCTTTTCTTCGTTTCAGCCAATCTCTTATGTCCTTTTCTATGAATCTGCGCGCCGTCTTCAGCGCACTATAATTACGGTGTCGTAAACCGCTTATAAAACACAGCCTCGCGCAGGTCTTCTGCTAGCTGTTCCGGAGAACGATCATCATCGAGTGAGAGGATAGGCCCCACCGTTACCTCGATTTTACCCGACCGGAACCAGCGCCCATGCCCCGCCTTGAGTTCGCCCAGACCGGACAACAGTACCGGAAGCGCCGGCGTGCGCAACTCTTTCCAAAGCAGGCCTGCGCCGGATTTGAAAGGTTGCGGGGAGCCGTCGTCCGACCGGCGCCCTTCCGGAAAAACAAGCACGCTGTATCCACGATCGATAGCCTCGCCGGCGTGCCGGAAGCTGCGCGTGAATCCACTGCGCTGTGGCAGTGGAAAAACATTGAACAGCGCGGTCATCAGAAAGTAGGCGGCCGGAGCAACCAGATTCAGAAACCAGTGCCCTTGATTCCGTCCGCGCCGAAAATCGAGCAGCATCTCACCCGACATCGCGATGGAGACTCTGCGTCGGATTGCTCCCGGCAGAGCGAACAATATGAAAGCCGCATCGTAAGAAGTAATATGGTTCGCCACAATCAGCATCGGAGAAGCAGGCCATCTCCGCGCTTCTCTCTTAACCCTCGGCTTAGCCAGGAAACGAACTATCGGCATCGCAATCCACTCGAGGAAAAGTCCGCGAATAATCTGCTGAACCGGATTCCAGGGCCAATGCGGATAGGTGTTAAGCTCCCGTTTGCCCGGCGGGGCGGCCGGCGACTGGCGCACCAGTTGTTGCAGGTCTCCCTCCGTCTTCACATTCTGCAAAGCGGCATCGTCTAAGGAAACGCCGTACTGCTGCTCGAGTTGTGCCTGTAGTTGCACGCGCCCGAGGCTATCCAGGTTCAGCTCCGAAGCGTCGTTGTTGCCTAAAGCCGGCGAGACGTCGCCGTCTTTCACTCGTCTGGCAATCTCGCGTCGCAAGATCTTACCAGTCGAAGTGCGTGGCAGATCGGGTTCCGGCCAGACCATCCAACGCCGGATCTGCTGAAAATCCGCGAGTTCTCCGTTGGCCTTCGCAACTGCTTCGCTCGCCTCTGCCCGCGATTCCGCGACTATTACCGAGAGGGGTTCCGGCCCCTGCCCGGCATCTGTTTCGATCACCGCGGCGGCCCGTATTCCTTTCTGTCTGCTCAAGGCCGCTTCCAAGTCTTCCGGATGAATATTGAGCCCCGAAGAGGTGACAATCAAATCCTTCTTGCGCCCGCGAAAACGCAGATTTCCCTGCGCGTCAAAATCCGCCAGGTCGCCCGTCGGCAGCCATTCGCCCTCATTGCGTTGCAGCCGGCCGCCATGCCAAACTGCGTTGGACGTCGTTTCGCCGCGGACCATCACTTCGCCGTCGTCGCCGAGCTTTACCTCGCGTCCGGGCAGCACCTGTCCGATCGAGCCTTGCACGGGACGGAATGGATGGTTGAGGCTCACCAGCGCCGTGGTCTCCGTCATTCCATAACCCTGCACCACCACCAAGCCGAGCGCCCTCCAGAACTTTTCGCCATCGGCCGGCAGCGATGCCCCGCCGCAAACGAGTGCCCAGAATTTCCACCCGAGCAGCCGATGCACGTCGCGGAAATGCCACCATCGGCGCAATGCGCTCCAACGCTGAGCGCCCACGACGCGTCCGTCCAAAGCCGGAACCTGCGCCAGCAAAAACTCCTGCAGCAGAGCAAGCACACGCGGCACCGCGGCCAGCACCGAAATTCGTTCCCGACGGATCTGCGCGGCTAACTCGGCGGCCACTAAGCGCGACTGGTAATGAACCTCCGCCGCCATCAGCGGAGGAACCCAGAGCCCCATAAACTGGCCAAAGACGTGACTCAACGGCAGCGTGTGCAGAATTCGAATCGGATGAAAAGGGCGTTCATACTTTAAGTACTTTCCCATCTCCATCTCGATGGGAGCAAGACTCGCCAGCACGTTTCCATGCGTGTGAACCACACCCTTCGGATCGCCCGTTGTGCCGGACGTGAAAACAATCTGCAGCGGATCGTCAGGCGCAAGATTGTCGATCGCGCCAGCTGCTTCCTGAGTGAGGGTCTGCGCGAGATCTTCCAGAATGAGCGTCTCGGTTTCGAAGCGTGCATCCCGCAGCTTGTCCTTCTCGGCGACAATCAGGCGGGGAGATACTTCGGCGACGACCCGCAGCGCAAAGTCTTTGGCACCTGCCGTGTCGAGCGGAACGGCCAGCACGCCGCGCAGTACACATCCAAAGAAAGCGGCCACCCATTGGCTGCTGTTTTCACCCCAAATCAGGACCCTCTCGCCTTTCTCGATCTTTCGTTCGACGAGTTCTCCGGCAAAGCGGCGCGCCAGGGTCGCGAGTTCCTGATAAGTCGTCTCCACATGGCGCAATCCGCGCGGAGAGACGATTGCGACCTGCGACCCGTGACGTTCGAAGTCGGCGATCAAAGACGCGAGATTGTTTCTCCCAACCGGCTCCGCCACACTTCCAGGCTACGATGCGTGGCCGCCCTGGCGATTCTGAACAAGCGTCCACTCCGCTATCGTTGAATAGGAATGCTAGTGGATCCAGGCAGTAAAGAAACGCTCCGCACCGTTCGCGAGACACAGTCCGACTATGCCGAAATTTGTTTGCCGAATGACGCCAATACGCTCGGGAACATGCTTGGCGGCCATGTCATGCACTTAGTAGATCTTTGCGGTGCAATCGCAGCCATGCGCCATGCCCGCTGCGCCGTTGTCACTGCTTCCATCGATCAGATGACCTTTCTCCACCCGATTCGAATCGGCGAACTCGTCCGCCTTAAGTCACAGGTCAACCGCGTCTTTCGAACATCGATGGAGGTGGGCGTCAAGGTCTGGGTCGAAAACCTGCAATCTCCCAGCTTGCGCCACACTTCCTCCGCCTACCTGACATTCGTGGCATTGGACCAATCCGGCAATCGCGTGGTCTTACCTCAGTTGACGGCTGAGACCGACGAAGAAAAGCGCCGCTTTGCCGAAGCCGCCGATCGTCGCGCCTACCGCTTATCCTACAAAGACAAAGCGCGCGCCAGCGCTGACTTCAATTAACAGCAAGTTTCTTGGTTCGTGTCCCGGAAGCGGCCGGTTATTCGCCGTCGGCCGCACAACGAAAGCCGAGCGTGGCGGCGCGGTCGTAGCTGGGCGCCATCAGAAGAAGCTTCCCGTGCTGGTCGTTGCGATAAGCTTGCGGAAAATACCACATCGAACCTTGCGGCTGATAATTGCTGCCGCCGCGCAGGATACCGCCGCGGGTGTGCTCGTCGACGTATTCGTCGGTCCACTGCCAAACGTTGCCAACCATATCCATAACGCCGAAGGGACTCGCGCCCGCGGGATGAGCGTCTACCTTGTCGGGTCCGCGCAAGGTTCGGCCTTGGTCGGCGACCGGCACAGCATCAGCCTGCCAGGCGTTCCCCCAAGGATAGGCGCGGCCGTCGGTTCCCTGGGCCGCAAACTGCCACTCCCATTCATGCGGCAGACGCTTGCCGGCCCAGGCGGCGTAGGCGCGAGCGTCTTCTAAACCGACCCAGGTGACGGGCTTGTTGTCCCAGCCAGCGGGGTAGTCGTCGCCGCTCCAATCGCGCAAAAAATTTCCGCCGTCGCGCGGATGGTAATGGGTAGCGGCGAGAAACTGTTTGAACTGGCGATTTGTAACCGGGTACTTATCGATGTAGAACGGCTTTACCTGAAGACGATGTTCGTGAAAACGGCGCGGCATATCTTCCCACGGATATTGAACATCGACGCCAATATCGTCAGAGCCTTCGATTTCGATGCCCTGGACTCTAAAAACGTAGTCACCGCCAGGAATCTTTATCATGTTTGCAAGCTCGGAAGCTCGCGGCCGTCCATTCTTGCTTTCGACAAGCTGTTGCGGGAGCCGTTTCCAGTCGCTGGAGTAAGCGGACAGCGGCCTGGCGGTCATCGTTTTCATGCGGCCGAGCAGTTGGCTTGTAAGTTGGTCGGGCTTCCCAGGGATCGCGAGAATAGTTCCGAAACCGTGCGCTTCGAGAGGAAAGGAGAGGATTACGTTATCGCCTTCGCGCCGCGCGGTCAACTCCACGCCGTGGTAAAGATCGAAGTAGCGCATACTCTCTTTCGCGGGAAGCGACATCTGCCGGCCATCGATGTCATATTCATTCCGATTGACGATGGTCCAGACAGTTTGTTCGCCGAGAGGCCAGCGGCTCGCGTAGACACCGTACCGATCCATCGGAAAGAGCGGTTCCCAATCCTGGCTCACGAAGAAAGGCGCAACGGCGCGCTCGATAGTAGCGACGCGCCGGGTTGCTTCGGCATCACGCGGCGTCACGCCGTTCCAAATCCCCCAGATGTTTTCCCAGCTTTCCCAACCTTCCCCGTTGAAGAAAGCGTATTGCAGGTCGTCGGTCTTGCTGCGGTTCCAGCGGTCGGAGATGTTGACCATGTGGCGCGGTTCGAGCCAGCGAAAGCGGTCGACCCCTGGGACGAAGCCGAACTGATTCCCGTATTGGCCCCAAGTGAGGACATTCCAGGCAAGCGCTTCGTCGGACGGACTGCCTTCCGGCTCGAATGCCAGCGGATGGCCAACTCGGTCGGCCGCCAGAGAGAAGGCGAGCGGCACGCCGTCCTGAGTATCGCCGTTAATGCCGTCGGCGTCGATTTCTTTCATGACCTCGGCGATGGCTTGGGGCCAAGGCTGCCCGGGATCGCGCGTACCCTGATCCCACATCATCATGGGGAAGAGCACGCGGACACCGTGCCGATGAAAATCGGCGATCATCTGCTTCACGCCGGTGAGGCCACCGGGCATCGAACGAATCATGTCCTGCTGGTTGCGGTTGTCGATGCCCATGTTTGGATACGTTGGCCAGATCAGCACGGCATCGATGCCGCCGTAGCGTTTGTCGAGATCGTCCAGATAGCGGTCAACCGTGTACTTGCCGGTGACAGTATCGTAGAAATAGCGATCCTGTACCATCATCTGCGGTTGGATGAAGCTGCTCTGTGTCCAGCGCAACGCCGGCATGTCGTAGCGCGCCCCATCGTAGCCGATCCGTATCCGGCGCTCGTTCCGCCAGTGCGTGAGATCTTTGAGCCATGCTTCGTGAGTGTTGGGTGGGCAGGCCATGGAATTGTCTTCCCATGCGGCTTTCAAAGTCAGGCAGCCCGGAGCCGGAATCAACTGGTTCTTAGGCCGGTATTGCGTGTCCTGCGCGTCCGCGCGAGCGTCGAGAAAAGACAAGAAAAGGAAAACGATTGCGGTTCGATACCGGCGCATATACGTGAACATCATGTCATTGTGGAGAAGCGGCATGCAGAGACTGGATAGGCGGGAGTGGCTGGCTGGGGCACTCGCGCTGGGGTCACTAAAGGCGGAAAGCTCCAGCGAAGTGAAGTTTGGTGTCCGCACGCCGTTTCCATCGGCACTGACGTTGCGCGAGCGAGCGCTGCTCCTGAAGCGGTTAGGTTTTGACGGCATCGAACTCGGCGACGAATGGACCGTGCAGCCGCTCGAAGCGATCGAACAACAGCTCGCTGGAACCGGCATCGCGGTGAGCGCGGTAGTTGGCTCCATACAACTTCTCAACCTCGACTCCGAGAAGCGCAAACAAGCCATCGAGACCGATCGGCAACAACTCGAAAAGGCGCGCAAGCTGGGTGCGGCGGCGGTGATCGAAGTACCAGTTTTCGGAGCGAACAAATTTCCGGATCTCTGGCCCGTGATGAGCGCATGCGAAGTGGAAGCGAAACTGCTAATCGCGGAGTTGAAGCAGTTGGCTCCGGATGTCGCGCGCAGCGGAGTCATGCTGCTTTTGGAGCCATGCAATCGCAAGGAGACGCATTTTCTGAACACGCAGGAGTATGGAGCGGAGTTGATTCAACAAATCGGCGCGCCGGGATTCAAGCTGCTGAGCGATTTTTATCATATGCAGATTGAGGAGAAAAACATCGCTGCCACCCTGACGAACGTCGGCAATTTGACCGGCTACGTCCACCTGGCGGATGGACTGAAGCGGACTGAACCTGGCTCGCTGCCCTTTGATTATCGGCCCGGATTTCGCGCCCTCAAGAAATGGGGTTACGCGGGATGGCTGACGATCGAGTCGCACGCGACGGACAATCCGGAAGCTGCGTTGAGCCGCGCCCTTCAATATTTGAAGCAGCAATGGGCGCAGGCCTAGCGCGATCATTTGCGCGGCAGGGCAAAAGCGATCAGGCTGTTGCTGCTCGGGCTCTGCCAGAAGCCTGCCCCACCTGCGACGACCGCGACGTATTGCCGGCCATTCCTGCCCAGGTAAGTCACGGGCACGGAGTAAGCGGGCGCTTCGAGGCGCGCCGCCCACAACTCCGCGCCCGTTCGCGAATCGAAGGCCCGGATGCGGCTATCTTTCGTGGCTGCTATGAACGTCAGATCCGCTGCTGTCGCGATACTGCCGCCAAGATTCAGCGTTCCGGTGTGAGCAAAGCCTTTTTGAGCGAGCTCTTCCACGAAACCGAGAGGAACTTTCCAGGCGATGTCACCGCTATTGATGTTGACCGCCAGCAACTCGCCGAAGGGAGGATTCTGGCAGGGAATGTGGTTAGACGGGTCCCAAAAACGGGCATACTGGCCGCCGATAGGCGCGGTTCGAACAAAAGTCCGCTGACCGGTGGCGGGATCGACGCTTTGTTCCATATGACCCCACTGCCCGAGATTCATGATGTTGACGAAAATGAGACCGAGTGCCGGATTAAAGCAAACGCCGCCCCAGTTTCCACCGCCTAGAGTGCTGGGAAAGGTCAGGGCATTGCCATCGACTGGCATGGGAGTGAAGGGCCCGTCGGTGAACATTTTATTCTTCTCAAACAGAGCTCTGCAGAACGCCGCATGATCGGGAGTAAGCGAATAGAAGTCGTGTTGCGGATCGAAGCTCAGGCGGGCGAGAGGCGGCGGCTTGAGCGGAAAAGGTTGAGTCGGCGAAGATTGCTCCCCCGGAACGGTGCTGCGTGGAACAGCGCGTTCCTCCATGCCGAAGATGGGAGTGCCATCGGCCCGATTGAAGACAAACAGCATGCCCATTTTGGTGATCTGCGCGACAGCCGGAATACGGCGCCCGTGGCGTACGACGTCGATAAGCGCCGGCGGCGCGGCTACATCGTAGTCCCAGAGATCATGATGTACGAGTTGGTGGAACCACTTCAACTTTCCGGTGGCGGCATCCAGAGCTACCAGCGAATTTCCGTAGAGTCCGTTCCCCGGGCGATCCGCTCCATACATGTCGTAGGTGGGCGAGCCAACGGGCAGGAAGACCAGGCCGTGCAGCTCATCGACGGTCATGAAGCCCCAGACATTCGTACCGGAGCGGTTTTCCCAAGCGCCCGCCGACCAGGTCTGGTTGCCGGGCTCGCCCGTGCGCGGCACGGTGTGAAAGGTCCAAAGCAGTTTTCCCGAGTGCGCGTCCCAACCGCGCACATCTCCGTAAGCGCCTCGGCTGGGCGCAGGTTCGTTGTTGTTTCCACCGGTGATCACGATGTTGTGATAGATAGCGGGTGGGGACATCAGAAAGAAAGGAGCGTTCGGAAATTTGCCGGTGACGCCCTGTCTGAGATCGAGGAAACCTTCGTCGGCAAAACCATAAGCGGGCTTGCCCGTGGTGACGTCGAGCGCGAGCAGCTTTCCCTTCTCGACGCCGCAAAAGACGCGCGGGTGAGCCAATTTGTCGCCCGGCCAATAAGCCAGGCCGCGCCGAGCGACGGAAGTCGATGCATACTTCCAGAGCAGCTTGCCCGTCTCGGGTACGATCGCATAGATGCCATCCGAAGCGGTTACGTACATAATGCTGTCGATGACCAGCGGTGTTGCCTCCGAGCCCGTTGCGCCGAGATGGAAAGTCCAGGCGCGTCGAAGCTGCGCGACATTGCGCCGGTTGATTTGCTGGAGCGGAGAGTAGCGCGTGCCGCCTGGATCATAACCATAGGAGGGCCATTCGTCTTCGAGCGGAATGACACGGGCTTGCTGCGCGGCGGTCAAGTCGGGTATCGAAAGTTCGTCTCGCGGCGCAGGCGGATTTATTGGCTGGTTTACTTTTGAACTTGAGATTTCACCAAAATGAGCGAAGAGATATGCAGTGACGGTTTGAATCTCAGCGGGAGTTCCTTGCGCGCCGCGGGCCACCATGTCCGCCACCGTGCGCTTCCAACCCTCGGCGGTTCGTTTCGAGGAAATGACAACATCGATTGGATGGCACTGCGTGCACATCCGCTCGACGGTGTCCTTGCCTGGCCCCTCAGGCAGGCGATCCTGGGCCACCAGTGGCTTCGACGGCAGCAGGGCGCAGCAAATCAGCAGAGCATACAGGGTACGGTTCAATTTTGATCTCTTGTGAAAATCTAACAAAGCGCTATGCTGACTTCGCGGCGGTCGACGAAGCATCGTTCGAAGTTTCGACCGGAACCATCTGCGCGCTATTGGGACCGAACGGGGCAGGGAAATCAACCCTCGTCAAGATGCTCACAGGGCTGACACCGGTGACGAGCGGCGCTGTTACCGTATGCGGCCTGCCAGCCAGCGACGCGGCGTTGAAAGAAATTGTGGGAGTGGTTCCCGAGAGCCTGGCGCTGTTCGACGCTCTCACGGTACAGGAGCATCTGGAGTTGACCGGAGCGGTATATCGGATTACCGCGCCGATTCTCCGCTCTAGAGCGGCGCAGTTGCTGCGCATTCTGCGGTTGGAAGACGGCAGAGACACTTTTATCCAGCAGTGTTCCTACGGCATGAAGAAGAAAACGTCGCTTGCAATGGCGCTTCTGCCCAATCCCCGAGCGCTGTTTCTCGATGAGCCGTTTGAAGGCATCGATCCGGTGACGGCTGAAACAATTCGGGCACAGCTGCGCTCCATTGCTCGCAAGGGCGTGACCATTCTTCTGACCTCGCACATTCTTTCGCTAGTGGATCGCGTGGCAGATCAGGTAGTGATGATCAAGCAGGGCAGGATCGCACATGATTCGACAAACGAAGGTCTGCCACCAAATCTGGAGCAGCTTTACTTCGAGCTGATCGAACCAGCTGAAATGGAAGAGCTCGACTGGTTGGGAGCTCACGTATCCTAGCCATTCTGAAAGCGATCGCGCTCGCCTCCTGGCGGGATGTGCGGTCGTTCGGCTCGATCTTCGGGCAGAATCTCTTTCTGTTTCTGATCTTCGTCGCGCTGCAACCCGAGAGCGCGGAGTTCTTTCTGGCGATCCTGGCATTCGTGCTGCTGCTTCCGCTTTCGGGCGACCCGATGCAGAAAATTCCCGCAGAGCGCCGTGCGCTGTGGCCGGTCAGCCAACGCCAGTGGAGAGCGATCCGAATCGGCTCTTTCGCGTTGAGCCCGATCAGCTGGGCGGCGCTCGTTCTGCTTTTCAGAACAGGCTGGCGCGCAGGCGGTCTGCTCGTTGGGTGTGCAGCCATACTGCTGATCGCTACACAGGCCGCGAAGCGGATACACATTCAGCCCTTATGGAAAACCCGGCTGCGCATCCCTGCGCCGTCGGGAACGATGGGCGCTCTAATGCGTTTGCACTGGCGCGAAATGCTTCGGACGCTCGATCCCTACGTTGCGCTGCTGCTGACGTTGTGCGCGCTGTTGTATCGGTTTTCCGGTAAGCCGCTCGACCCGGCCGCGCCGCGCATCCTGTCGCTGGTGGTTGTGCTGGCGCTGAGTACCGAGGCTCAGGTGCTGCTCGGGATTGACGGTTCAGGCGCGGAACGATATCGGCAAATGCCGATTCGAGGTTGGCAAATTCTGCTGGCCAAAGATTTGGCGTTCCTTGTTTTGACTGCTTTGCTGGTTGCACCCTTACAAGTGGGGAGCGGCTTAACGGCGGCCGTGGCTGTTCTGGCGATTGGGCATTACCGCTCGGTTACCACCCCCATCCCTCAACTTCGTTGGAGGTTCACTTCCGGAGTTTTATTCCCTGACGGCGTGATGCAGATTGCCGCTCTATTCGCGGCCGGTAATGCCGTTGCCACGCTAGGGTGGCGAATTATAGTTCCCTGTATTGCTGCCTGGGCCTTATCCATTTGGCTTTACGGCCGCGCGTGGGACAGGCAAAACGGATCTTAAATAGGTGCGCAAACTTCTCTTGTTCGGCGATCAGATGAATCTGTTTCCCCTTGCTTCCAGCGCCGCTCGCGCATGTTCGTTGTTGGCGTCAGCTATGGTGAGCGCCTGGTCGAAGCCGCCGGGCAGATGAAATACTAGCGCGCGACAACGTTCGCCGGCGCTACCCCAATCAGCTACGATGCCGGCAGGGATGTATGCAAAACCACCGGCATTGAGCTTCGCCTGCCGGTCTTCCGCCTTAATCATCACGCTGCCTTCTAAGATGTAGAGCGCTTCATCCGCGCTGTTTACACGCTGCGGCATGGCCGCGCCTGCCGGCGCGTCTATTTCGAAAAGGTCGTACGCTCCCGCAGTATTGGCCGCCGTCATCAGGCAGCGCCAGCTAATGCCGAAGGCCTCAAGCGCCGGAGTATCCACGGCCGTAGACATGTGGAACGCACCGGCTGTCCATGGACCGGCCTCCGTCCTGGTCAACTCCTCCGTTGACGGACCGCTGAAAGGAAGCGCGGTCACCCCCTCTGTGCCGTACAGTTCGGCGAGCGTCTTGAGCGTACGGGTCTCAACCGGGGTTGCGGGCGGCGGCCCTTCTTCCATCGTCGGGCGCCGGCGTTCTCCTGCTGGGCGTCCGAGGCAGGTAATGATCATCTCTGATCCTGACGGAGAATAGAAGTTCAGCGCGCGAACCTCTTCCGTTTCGACGCTGAAGGTATGCGGCATCAAGCGCGGCACGTGAACGGCCGTGCTTGGTCCTGCTGAAATAGTTTTGCCTTTTACGTGGAAACTCATTCGACCCTCAAGCAGGTAAAATCCCTCGACTGCCAGCGGATGCCGGTGAGTCGACGGACCAAGGCCCTTCGGCATCCGCTGCTCCAGGAAGCTAAAGCGATTGTCCGTTTCCGCTCCGGCCGCCATCAGCGACCAGAGCGTACCCACGAGCCAGAAGGCCGGCGTAGCCTCGGCATTAGAGGATAGTCGCCCGCCGGTTACGAAGCGCTACAGTATTCATGGTTATCAATATCCGTGAGCGTGGCTGGGGCACTTAGTTTTCCTGGATGCGAATGCTTTGTACCCGTGGAGCGGCCCTTCTGGGCTGCTATGCCGGCTTTCGAGCGCACAGGCCGTCGGGGGCGGCACAGAACAAAAGAGAAACTCAGCGGACTTGGCCGCCTCCGACGAGTCCGTTGTGCGCGATGGTTTCCTAGAAGCCGGCATTAATGCCGCCAGGATGGCGGCATTGCAGACTGAAAGCCCGCTCCACCAGTGACAACTCCACAAAATTCAGGGACATTGGGTACTCATGCCTGCCTTGTCGCGACTCACCGCGGCGACACTCGTCGCAAGCGCTTTCGATCTCCAGACGACCCGAGTTCAGCCAGCTCACGTGTTAGAACGCAGCCCCGGCTTCAATGTTTCAAGCGCATACGTAGCGGCATATATTTCCGCGTTTAAGGCCGCCCGCGTCGAGCCCGACGTCGCACTGCGACATGAAGGAACGGTTTATTCATACGATTGACATCACCCGGAACCCTGTTTCTTCTTACTCTGAAGAAGATGAGATGTCGACCTGCTCTTTATGTCGCTATGGCCGCCGGACTGGCGTTTGCCATGACCGCACTATCCGCGCAGCTTCCACATGCGACGCCGGATGGTTATGCTCTACCCAATGGTTGGATGATTACGCCTCCCAGCCATAGAATTCCGACCGAAGACATGGTTCTGAAGATCGTTACTTCACCGGATAACCGTGTATTGATCGCCTCGCATTCGGGCTACAATCCGCACGGTTTAGTTGTCGCGGACCAGAAGTCCGAAGAAGCGCTTCAAAGAATCAAAGTGAAGACGACCTGGCTTGGCATGGCGTGGTCGCCGGACGGCAAGACCCTCTACGTTTCTGGTGGTAACGCGAACGGCAAAAAGAACGTTCGGGGTTCGCTCGCTCCGATCTACGAATTCTCCTACGCCAACGGCAAGCTCAGCGAGAACCCTACGGGCCAACTCGACGAGACGATCGACAAGAGCAAAGTCTGGTGGTCGGGCTTGGCATACCATCCCAAAAAAGACCTGCTTTACGCCGCCAATCGCGGCACCGGTCCGGAGCCGAGTAACGTTGTGGTGTTCGATACCAAGACGCGCCAGTTACTAACCCGCATACCGGTTGACGTAAACCCTTACGAACTCGTCTTCACCCCTGATGGTAAACGTTTGTTTGTCTCCAATTGGGCGAGTAGCAGCGTCAGCGTAATCGATCCGGAACAGAACCACGTAATTCGCACTATCCTTGTCGGTTCGAATCCAAACGATATGAAGCTGTCGAGTGACGGGCGGCTGTTTGTCGCTTGCTCGAACGACAACACGATTCATGTAGTTGATACGAAAACGCTGCGCAAAACGGAAGTGATCTCGACCACTCTCACGCCGCAGGCCCCGGAGGGTTCGACGCCCGACGCCTTGACCATCGACCAGGCACGACACCTACTCTACGTCGCCAACGCCGACAACAACGACGTTGCCGTGATCGACATTGCCAATACGAAGCATAGCGACGTGCTCGGATTTATTCCGACCGGATGGTATCCTTCCGCGCTGGCGCTTTCGAGAGATGGGAATGAATTGTTTGTGGGAACGAGCAAGGGGGAAGCCGGGCACGCGGATGTGCGCGGGCCAACCAGTCCGCTGGCCTCGAAATATAGCGGCGACGAGACCGTGAAGACGCTGCAAAAGGGCAGCATCGAGTTTGTCAACGTAACCAGCCTTCGCAAAAAACTGCCGGCGTATACGAGACAAGTCATGGCGAACTCGCCTTACCGCGATTCGCAGCTCGAAGAGGCGCGCGCTCCGAAAACGCCGTCGGTAATTCCAAGCGTGGTCGGCGCGGGATCTCCTATACAGCACGTGATCTACATCATTAAGGAAAATCGCACCTATGATCAGGTTTTCGGAGATCTTGCAAAAGGGAACGGCGATGCGCGCCTGGCCATCTTCGGCGGCAAAGTCACGCCGAATCAGCATGCGCTCGCTAACGAGTTCGTGCTGCTGGATAACTTGTATTGCGATGGCGAGGTCAGCGTAGACGGGCACTCCTGGTCGAATTCGGCTTACGCGACCGATTTCAATGAGCGGCTGTGGCCCCCGACCTACGCCGGTTTCAGTGACGCGAAGCCATCGCGCGCTTACATTCCCGCAGCCGGACATCTTTGGGACTTGGCGCGCCGGAAGGGATTGACTTACCGTAGTTACGGCGAATATGCGGCGCGCGCCAGTGACGGAACCACCATGCAAGCCGCCCCTGGAGTAGACGCGCTTTACGGGCATGTCTCCAAGACATTCAGAAACAACTTGCAAGCGCGCGACCCGGAAGACATGAAAATCTTTCTCGCTGACTTTGATGATTACGAAAAAAACATCGATAACCCTGATCCGGACAAGCGGCTGCCGAATTACATCGTGATGAGCCTCCCCGAGAATCACACCAAAGGCACCACTCCCGGTGCATATACGCCGCGCGCCATGGTGGCGAGTAATGATTATGCGGTCGGCGAGCTGGTCGATCGCGTGACGCACAGCAAATATTGGGCGACAACAGCGATCTTTATCATTGAAGACGATGCCCAGGACGGCCCGGATCATGTGGATGCGCGGCGCACTGCGGGGCTGGTAATTAGCCCTTACGTGAAGCGCGGCATCGTCGATAGCACGCAATACTCCACCAGTTCCATGGTCCGCTCCATGGAACTCCTGCTGGGCTTGCCGCCAATGAGCCAGTACGATGCCGCCGCCACGCCGATGTACGCTTCCTTCGGCACTACGGTGGATCTCAAGCCGTTCAGCGTCATTCAGCCGGAAATCGATCTTGATGCCAAGAACACGCTCCAGTCCTACGGTGCACGCGCCAGCCTGAAAATGGACTTCAAGGAATTGGACGAAGCTCCCATGGCTCAGCTAAACGAAATCCTTTGGAAAAGCGTGAAAGGAGCGAGTTCGCCAATGCCCTCGCCCGTACATCGATTCCGCGCGCTGATCGGTCCGGAATAATCTCCAAAAAGCTAATCTAATGGTCTATGGAGTTTATTACAATCGGCGCGTGGCCGGCCGCGGCTCGCAAAGATTATCGCGCGGACCTGGAAGCCGGTAACGTTCTTTATTTTCCGAAAACACCTTTCACTCTGCCGGAACAGTCGCGGGAGTTCTTGCGCGGCTTGAATTTTGTCGGCGGCGCGGTACACAAAAACATTGCATACCGTCCGGCCAGCGACAAGGTGACAGGAGTCGATAGCGAAAACGGCCAAGCCGATCGTCTGCTCGGTGTGATGCGCGAGTACTCGGAGGCGGTAGCGCGCTTCACGAGCGAATTATTGCCAGAATATGCGTCCGCCTGGAAAATGGATTATGCGAGTTTCCGCCCGCTCGAAGAAGAGGGGCGCAATCTGCCCCTCAACAAGCGCAACGATCTCTTGCACACCGATGCCTTCCCCTCGCGGCCCACAAATGGCGATTTGATTTTGCGCGTCTTTACGAATATTCATCCATCTAAGACGCGCAATTGGGTAACCACCGATCCGTTTCCCTTGCTGGCGGAAAAATATGCGCGGGAGGCCGGATTGAATTCCATCGCCGCGTCTTCGGGTTCTACCGGGGGAAGGCTGCTCGGGCAATCCACCCGCCTCCTCAAAGGAATGGGCGTGCCGGTGGTGCCGCGCTCCGCCTATGACCGCTTCATGCTCCACTTCCACGAGTACTTAAAGCGGAACGCGGACTTTCAGGAGAACTGCCCAAAATATCGCTTCGACTTCCCTCCGGGATCGACTTGGCTAACCTTCACTGACGTGCTGCCTCACTCCGTTCATTCCGGACAGCACGCGCTCGAACAGACTTTTATCGTGGCGCGAGCGTCCCTGGCGCACCCGGAGAATGCTCCGGTGGGCGTGCTGGAGCGCTTGTGCGGACGACCTTTGCTGAGCGATTAAATGGCAATTGGGAAGCGATAAGGATAGTACCTTCCGCGATCGCAGGGTTGAGATCACTCAACTTAAGGATCAGAGGCTTAGCACTTCCCGGAAACGGGCCGACTGACGGCGCGACATTTCCACCGTTGTTCCGCCATGTAGAGTTACTAACAGATTGCCGCCGACCCCAAGTTCGACGCGCCGCACCCATTTCAGGTTTACGATGTACCTGCGTCCCGCTCTAAAGAAAACATCGGGATCCAGCCGTTCCTGCAAAGCCGCCAAGGAACGTGGAATCAGCGCTCGCTCATTCGCGAAGTGCAAACGGGTAAGATTCCCTTCTGACTCCAGCAGAAAAATGTCCATCACGCGCACGAGCCAGCAGCGTTCTCCATCTTTGACGAACACTTGCTCTAGACGCGCCCGGAGCATACGTGGACGAAGCTTAGCTACAGCTGCGGCCAATCGAGCCGGAGCCACCGGTTTTACCAGGTAATCGAGCGCACTTACGTCGAAAGCCTTTAATGCGTACTCATCGTAAGCCGTCGTGAAGATCACCTGGGGTATATTGTCCAGTTTTTCCAGAAGATCAAAGCCGCTCATTCCAGGCATATGTATGTCGAGAAACAGGACGTCGGGGTCCAGCTGGCCAATCAGATTCAATGCCTCCTCGGCGCTACGAGCGTCTCCGGCGATTTCGATCTCCGGATGCGCGGCAAGTAATCGCCGCAACTCCTGCCGCGCCATTCGCTCATCGTCGATGATTAACGCTTTCATCTTGTGGTTGGCCTCAGGCCGCTTCTAGCCGCAGGCGCCGGGTTAGTTTTTTACAAAAGTTTCACTAGGTGTAGCGAAAAACCAGGCCTGCGACTTTGTAGCCGGGAACCAAGCTCGCAGCACCGCTGAGATCGGCCTTGGACAAATGAGCCGACCGAGCGGAAGTTTTTAGTAAGTTTCAGAATCGGACGGGCTGTTAATTGCGGAGGTTTGTACAGACGCATTGGAACGTATCCCCCATGCGATGAGCAGAAGAACTGAACGACCTACGCATACCGGAAGCGACGGCATGATCGTGCTCAGGCACCGGCCATCATTGGCATCAGGATTGTAGCAGTCACACGACCTTCGCTAGGCGACTCCACTTGTAGGCTGGCGCGTTCACCGTAGAGGATACGGAGACGCTCCCGTGCGTTTGTTAACCCGATCTGTGTAGAGCCCGGTCGAGGATCGCTCAGATTTCCGGTGTTCTCTACTTCAATCCGCAAAACATTGCGATCGAGGCTCGCTCGAACAAAGAGATCGCCGCCAGAGGGGACATCTTCAATACCATGCTTAATCGCATTCTCCACAAGGGTTTGCAGAATCATAGGAGGGACTGCGATTTGCCGAACCGTGTCGTCAATCTCCAGATGCACACGCAACCGATCTTCAAAGCGGATCGACTCCAGGGCCAGATAGTCGGAAACCGCTTCTACCTCGGTCACGAGCGGAACCGTATGGTGCCGGTCTTTTTGCAAGCCATAGCGCAGGATGTTGGCCAACCGGGTGATCATGTCCTGTGCCTGCGTGGGATCCTCGCGGATCATGCCCCGGATTGAGTTAAGGCAGTTAAAGAGAAAGTGAGGGTTTACTTGGGCTTCCAGCGCGCGTAGTTCCGCGTTGCTCAGGGCCAGCTTCATCTGCATCTCGCGACGCTGCACTTCACGCGAATGACGAAAGGTCGTAATCGCCAGATAGAGAATCGTCCAGATCGTGTCGATCACCGATAAGCCTATGAACATATATGCGACGGAGGATATTTGACTCCATTCGCCGAGGTTTCCTTCGATCGCTGTGTAGACGCCAACAACTAGCACACTCTGTACCGCCGCTATGAGAATGCTCGCGGGCACCAGCCGCATAAGCGCCCGCGCTAGCGAGAGACTGTTCCAATTGCGACGATGAATCTCGGCACGAAGCAGATGCGTCAGGCCCATACTGTATGGGAAAAAGAACAGATAGCCGATTACCACGCTGCGTCGCCATCCATTTGCCATCACGCCAGTCGATAACCCGGCTCCGAAACTGTATGCGCCCCAGCCGGCGATTTGGCAAGTCAAGTACTGCGCATTCTTTGTTTTCATGAAGCCATTCTCCAGAAAAATTGGTTCTGTGTATTGTGATTTGTGATGGATGGTTCGCTTCGTTGACGAACGGCGCGGCAACGGGACGAGCGTTCCTCGAGTCCGTGTAGCGACACCATCCCGCTAACTTCGCTGCGACCGCTACCGGTCCCCGAAACTACCTCAAACGTCGCTGCGCCGCTCGACGTAATTCAAGCCGCCGACCCGATACCAACGATAGCCGTACGCTTCGAGAAAAATGGAGTGCTTCCCGGTTTGATCCGCAACGCTGTGGTCGTCCGACAAAACGTTGATGAGCCAGCGACCCTTTCCATCGTCGAGACCCGCGTTCAGCTTGATCTCAAGCGGAGTAGCGCTGAAATTATGAATGACGAGCACTGAATTATTACGCCAGTCGTAGCGGATGGCGAGTACCTCCGGCGTGCCAGTGCGGAGAATGGCGAAATCGCCCCAGCCGATTTCCGCCACTTCCTTGCGCATGCGAATAATGCGCTCCATCCAGTTCAGCAGGGAGTTCGGGTCACGCCGCTGCTCGGCTACGTTCAGACGTTCGTAGCCGTAAGCGCCGCCGCTAATCACCGGCAAAATCGGCTTCTCGCTGCTGGTGAATCCACCTTGCGGCTCGGTCGACCATTGCATGGGCGTGCGCGCGCATTGCCGTTCCGGAAGATGAAGATTATCGCCCATGCCGATCTCATCGCCATAGCGAATCACCGGCGTGCCAGGCAAAGTCATCATCAGGCTGTAGGCAAGTTCCAGGCGTCTACGATCGCCCTGCAGCATAGGCGCCAGGCGTCGGCGAATTCCCCGCTGATAGAGCTGCATGTCCGGCTCCGGCGCGAAGATCGAGAAGACAGCTTTTCTTTGTTCGTCGCTGAGCCGCCCCAGATCCAGTTCGTCATGGTTGCGCAGGAATTGGCCCCACTGCGCGGTCGCCGGACGTGGTTTGGTCGTCTTCAGCGCGTGCGCCAACGGGCGGCTGTCCGCTGTCGCCAGCGCGTAAAACATATTCTGATTCACCTGAAAATTGAACATCATGTGCAGCCGCTCGCCTGTGTCCCCGAAATACTGCATATCGGTCTTGGCAACCACGTTGGCCTCTGCCAGGATGATCGATTCGCCCTCCCGCCAACTGACGAATTCTCTCAGCTCGCGTAACATCTCGTAGTGTTCAACCGGCTGTTGTGGCGCATCGGCGCCTTTCTTCGCGATGACAAACGGCACGGCGTCCATGCGAAAACCCGAGACTCCGAGCTGCAGCCAGAAGCCCATCACTTTTAGGATTTCAGCTTGCACCTCCAGATTTGCCGTGTTCAGGTCGGGCTGAAATTTATAGAAGCGATGGAAATACCACAGTCTTGCCGCCTCGTCATAAGTCCAGGTCGATTTCTGAACACCCGGAAAAACAATGCCGTCCTTGGCGTGCGGCGGCTTTTTCTTAGACCATACGTACCAGTCGCGATACTTGGAGTCGGGATCGGCGCGCGCTTCTTTAAACCACGGATGCTCGTCCGACGTGTGATTGACCACCAGGTCAATCAGTACGCGTAAGCCGCGCTGCTTACAGGCGTGAGTGAACTCGACGAAATCCCCAAGCGTGCCGTAGCGCGAGTCGACCCCGTAATAATCGGCGATATCGTAGCCGTCGTCACGACCGGGCGATGGCTGAAATGGCATGAGCCAGATGGCCGTTATTCCAAAACCCTGCAAATAATCGAGGCGTCGCATGAGGCCTTTGAAATCGCCTATGCCGTCGCCGTCGGAATCTGAGAATGTGCTGACGCCCAGGCAGTAGATGATGGCGTTCTTGTACCAGAGATCGTTGATCATTTTGATTCGGAAAGCCTTGGTCAGCGGGCCAGCCACCATTTGCGAAAGGCCAGCCAGCGTTCCCCACCCACCGCCTTGACCAGTTTTTTGGCGTTCCAGAACGCTGCCTCACGCCATAGTGTCAACCCGTCACCCTTGGCAAAGCGGGCTGCCAGCTCAGGCGGAGAATCGCGCTGCAACCCAAAGCGCCCGATCAACAGGCAGCTTTCTACCTGGGAAACGCCTGTCACTGGCTCCGAATTGAAAAGCGCGCGAATCCCGGCGCGAGAAGCGAACTCAGCCACGCGTCTTGTATAGAACCCGCCCGGAACCGAAGCAGTCTCGATCTTCGCGCCCAGGATCTCCTCAAGTTTCTGAACGCTCTGCCGCCATTCGCGTCCGAGCTCTGCGTCGGTCAAGTAGGAGATGCGGGCAGGATGCGAACAGGAGTGCGAGCCCACAATGTGTCCGCGCGCGTGCAAATCGCGAATGCCATGAGAGGTCACAAAAGCAGCTGAGTCAATGAAGTCGGTGGTAATAAAAAAATGACCCTTCCAGCCGCGCCCGTCGAGTAGGTCCGCCGTAGCCAAAGCGCTTGCGCCGCCATCGTCGAAGCTCAAGAAAATGGGAACCTCCTGCTGCCGCTCAGGATGAGCAAGAAGCTCCGCAACAGTCAGTCTCGCTGTACGACCGGTTTTCCCTATCGCATCCAAATGACGCTCGAAGTCCGCGGTTCTCAGCTTGTAAAGATCGGCATCCGCGCTGCTGAAACCGCTTTCGGCGGCTCTCCCCGCTTCGATGACGTCGTGATAGAGCAGCGTGATGGCCTTCATCGCGATGTGGCCGCGGCGCTGCGCTTCCATGCTAAATACCGCGTCAGCCAAGGTTGTCCCCAGGCTGCCGAATCGCGCCCCTCGGTCGAAATAGGTGTGGCCTCAGCGCGCGCAATCTCTTCCAGCTTGGTGCGAATGGCCTCCAAATTGTCGAATACTACACGGTGTTGAATGATGATATGCGATTCGTTGCGCTCATCGTAGGGATACGTGAAGTAGCCGAACACTGGGCCCGTATCGACCCCCTTATCGATACGCAGCAGCGTCATCCCGACGCGCTCGAAGTCGCGCCGCGTGAGCGCCCAAAAGCAGCCATGCGCATTCCGGTATTCCGGGCAGACGCCGGGGTGCATGACGAAGGTGCCGATGCGCGGAATCGAAAATATCCGCTCGCTCAGCAACGTCTTGCAGCGCGCGATCATCATATCCGGCGCACCCTCCCGAATAAACTGCTGGCTCTCAGCCGAATTTGGGCTGGCCGTAACAAGTTCGGGAGCTTTCGACGGCGGAAAACGCGCTTCGATCTGCTGCAGCATGTGACGCTCTGTCTCGGCGTCTTTGGCGGCAAGTCTCAACTTGTAATAGAAGCGGAATGCGAGAACATCCAGAAACCGAAGCAGCCCGATCCGTTTAATCTCGCGTCGGATACGCGCGCGCATTCGCCCGCCTTCTTCGCGAATGACCACCACTCCTGTAAGATCCGAAAACGAAGCCAACCAGCGCGCCATCCCGAAGCGATTGAGCGCATCGTCGTGATGGCAAATTAAAACGGTGCGCATGAAAGGGATGGAGCAGTCGAGATCGAGGCAGGCATTTATGCCTCATTCTATCCGACAAGTTACAGATGAACACGCAAGTTAAACTTGCCGTAGAAATGCTGCGGACCGTTCGCGCCACTCGCTATGTGACGCCGCTTCGCGAAGGCGGCTCGCTGCCCGCCATCGTCGAAGCGGACGATCTCGGCTTGTATGTCCTCAAGTTTCGCGGAGCGGGGCAAAGGCCGCTGGCGTTGGTCGCCGAACTGATCGCCGGCGAGATCGGTCGCGTCCTCGGCTTGAACGTACCGGAGCTTGTCTTGGTGGAAGTAGAGGAAGCGCTCGGGCGCAATGAACCGGACGAGGAGATCCGCGACCTTCTGAACGCGAGCCTGGGAATCAACGTGGCCCTCGATTATCTGCCCGGCTCGATCACCTTCGACGTCGCGGCCGGCGATCGCGTTGAGCCGGATTTAGCCTCTAAAGCAGTATGGTTCGATGCTTTCGTGATGAATGTAGACCGGACGGCGCGCAATCCCAACTTGCTTTGCTGGCACCGGTCTCTCTACTTCATAGATCATGGAGCGGCGTTGTATTTCCATCACAACTGGCGGACTGCGGAAAAGTTAGCGGAGTCTAAGTTCGCGCCCATCGGTCAACATGTCCTCCTGCCATGGGCCAGCCGGATCGCGGAAGCCAATGCCGCGTTGCGCCCCTTGTTGACAATAGATGTCATTACGAGTGTCGTGAACCTGGTGCCCGGCGTCTGGCTTGAGAGTTTGGTAGGAGCAACCGGCGAGCCTGTCAAACCGGAGGCCTACGTGCGATTTCTAGCGCGACGGCTGGAAGCCGCGGCGAACTTTGTGGAGGAAGCCGTCCGTGCTCACCTTGCACTCGTTTGACTACGCCGTGCTGCGGATTGTGCCCCGCGTCGAGCGCGAGGAGTTTCTGAATGCGGGGGTGATTCTACTGTGCCTTAAGCAGGATTTTCTCGCGGCGCGCGTGCAGGCGCGCAACGAACAACTGCAAGCGCTCTGGCCAGAGGTGGATGCAGAGCTCGTTCGTTCGCACCTTGAGGGAATTGCGAAGATCTGCCAAGGCGACCAAAGCGCCGGCCCTATATCGCGTTTATCCAGGCGTGAGCGATTTCACTGGCTCGTCGCGCCCCGCAGCGCCATGATTCAGGTCTCGCCCGTGCATAGTGGTTTGTGCAACGATGCGGCAGCGAAGCTGGAGCAACTCTTTAAGCAGTTGGTGTAAGCATACTTAGCGCTCGTCGAGAATATCACGCTGCGGGACATACTCTAAATTCCAGCCGAATTCAAGCAGCGGTTTATTGGCAAGCGCGAACTCAGCCACTACGTCGACCAGCCCGGCCGACTGCCGCTCCTTCGCCGAAATGGCCTGCGTTGTCACAAACGAAGTCAACTTGAGCAGTTCCGCGATTTCGCTTTCCGCATAGTTGTCGTAGCCGCGCGGAAGCCGCGTCAGGCTGTTCTCCCGGCTAAGTTGCAGATCGGCCTTCGTGAGCAATTTGACCACTCTTAGAAATCGCTCAGGATGTGCCGTCATCGCTTCCCGCCAGACGCGTAGAAAATGGCGTTCCGGCATCCAGTAACCCGCTGCGACGAACGACTCGCTGGGAGATATATGCACGTAGATTTCACCCTGCGCCGTCTTTGATCGCACCGGACGTAAGCTCGCGCCTACATGCGACTTGAACGGCCGTTTGTCCGCGCTGAAGCGGATGTCGCGATAAACGCGCATCACCGGATTTCTATCTTTTGCCGCGAGCATCAGTCCTTTTTTGCGGCACCGTTCACCCGCTTCAATCACAAGCGCCGCCATCGGCTGCTCCACGTCGCTTTCGTAGCGATGTTTTCTTTCGCGGAACCAGTCACGGTCGTTGTTCTCTTTCAGATCGCGCAGGAACTTCATGCCCTGCACTGGGAAGCCTCGAAAGATTTCTTGCCTCTTCGATGTGGAATTGTTTCGCTTTGCCATGGCCGATGAGCCAAGTTATGACACACCTCGATTCAGGCTGTATTTTTTCGTAGTAACCCTTACCTTGCTAGTGACACTGCGAGTGCCCTTGGACCTGACCGTTGTGCCAAATTGTATAGAAGCATTGCTTGCCTGGGAGGACAGTTGAATTCAGGATCTACCGAGATGCGAGTACTGATTGTCGATGATTCCCCCGAGATCCGCTCGCTTTTGAGGTCGCTGGTAGAAGGCCTCGAATGTGAAGTAATCGGCGAGGCGGCGGATGGGCGCGATGGAGTGGAAGCGGCTGGCAAGCTCCGTCCCGATCTCATTTTACTCGACGTGTCCATGCCGGTGATGGGTGGTTTCCCGGCGGCCAACTTACTTTCTTCCCAAATGCCGGAATTGCCTATCATATTTGTCAGCCAACACGCCGGCCGGCAGTATGTCGAGCAGGCCTTTCAGCGCGGCGCAAAGGGCTACATCTTGAAACAGGCTGTGCTCAAAGAATTGCCGGCAGCCGTCGAAGCTGTTCGCGAAGGCCATGTTTTCTGCTCGCCTTTGATTGCGTAAGCCGTCGCCACCACCTGTTGCTTCCCCACTGGAGCTATGGCATTCTCTTGTTAGTAACTCTATGGTTGCGGAGAACCTGCTGCTAGATGTTCGTTATGCCCTGCGCGTGCTCCGGAAGTCTCCCGGCTTCACGGTCGTGGTCTTACTCACTCTCATGTTGGGCATTGGGGCCAACGTCGTCGTCTTCGGAGTGCTGAATGCCGTCCTGCTGCACCCGCTCGATGTGAAAGATCCACAAAGCCTGTATCAGATTCGCCACAAGCGTTGGATGACCGGACGCCTGCTGACTACCTCGTATCCCGCGTTTGTGAGGATTTTCAGCGGCGCAACACCACTTTCAGCGCAATGGCCGCGCTTAATGCCTACTCCATTGCACGCTTGACTTGGCGCAACGCGGCGATGAACGTCCATGGCGATAAAGTCACCGGCAATTATTTCGATCTCCTGGGCGTGCAGCCCGAAGTAGGGCGGTTCTTCCATGCGCTGGACGAACACGGCCCGGATTCAGCGCCCTATCTCGTGCTGAGCGATGGCCTGTGGCGAAGCGCGTTTCAAGCCGATCCAAGCATAATCGGAACAACGGTGGAACTCAACCAGCATCCGTTTACGGTGCTTGGCGTGACATCGGCGCGCTTCCACGGCACGGAACGGTTCGTGTGGCCCGACTATTGGATGCCAATGGTGAATGCGGAGCAGGTTGGGTCGGGTTACCTGCACAGTCGGACGGCCATGGCTGTCACGGTGTTTGGCAGACTGAAGCCGGGCGTGACGCCGCGGCAAGCGACGGAAAATCTGGATGCAATTGCAGCCGAGCTGGCCAAGGAGTATCCACAGACCGACGACGGACAGTCGCTGCGCCTCATCCATCCAGGTCTCATCGGAGACGAGGGCGATGTCATTCGCGGGTTTCTTTACAGCGTGACCGTGCTCGCGCTCCTGGTGCTCGGCGCGGCCTGCGCAAACCTGGCAAGTCTGTTTGCGGCGCGCGCGGCGGATCGCAGCCGGGAATTGGCGCTCCGGTCCGCGCTTGGATCGAGCCGCTGGCGCCTCGCGAGGCAACTGCTGACAGAAGCAGTGCTCCTATCGCTCATGGGCGGCGCAGCCGGAGTAGTCGCTGCGGAGCTGCTGCTCGGGATGCTGAACCGTTGGCCACCGGCGGCCGAAGCGCGTCTGGCCGCCAGTGTGGATGCGCGTGTCTACCTGGCAGGTTTGGCATTCACGCTCGGAAGTGCGCTGCTTTTTGGGATGGTTCCAGCGTGCCGGGCATGGCAGAGCAGTCCCTTGCAAGCCATGAAGAGCGGACCAGCCGATTCCATGCACCTGCGTCGATTTGCCCTACGCGACCTGTTATTAGGTCTGCAAATCGCAATCTGCACGCTGCTCGTGACGTCTTCACTGGTAGCGGCTCGTGGCATGGAGCGCGCGCTCCATACCCCGCTCGGCATCCAGCCCCGGGGCGCCATGTTGGCCGATTTGGATCTGAGCCAGATGGGACAAGGAATCGACGTTACGGTCGAGAAACAGAAAGCGGCGATTGAGGCGGTGCGGAGCATCCCAGGCGTGACCGCGGCGGGTACAGTGAACCGCACGCCAATGACAGGCGGAATACATGGCATTCCGATTTTCCGGCCCGGGACGACCGAGTTCAAGCTGAACAATTCCGCGCTCGCCGCCTACGTCTATCAGGTGTCGCCCGGCTATTTGGACGCTGCCGGCACTCGCCTGCTCGCCGGGCGGGATGTCTCCTGGCATGACACCGCAAAAACGCCCCATGTGGCGATCGTGAATCAGACCTTCGCGCGCCGTATGTGGGGTGAATCGTCTTCCCGCGAAGTGTCGCCGGGCGTAATGCCGGCCCTTAGACAGCGCTTCCTTGTGGCGGGCAACCTGACGCAAGTGGTCGGCGTGATGCAGGACGGCAAGTACCACGACCTGACAGAGTCGCCGCAGCCTGCCGTATATCTATCGCTGTCACAAACCGAGCAAAGCGAAACGATTCTAGTGGTTCGGTCGCCCCGGGCGCCTGGCGAATTGGCGGCTTCGCTCACGCGCACCTTAAGCGGCATCGCGTGGAATGCGCCAATCACCGTGCAGAGCTGGCCCGATTCGCTGGAGGACGCGCTATTCCCGGCGCGGGCGGCCACCGTGGCATTGGGCGTCATGGGCCTGCTCGCCGCCATGCTGGCGGTGACGGGCATCGCCGGTATGGCAGCCTACAGCGTAAGCAAGCGGCGGAAGGAATTGGGCATCCGCGTGGCATTGGGCGCGCGCGCATCGCAGGTGATGAGCGCGGCAGTGGGACGGCCCATGATCCTGCTCGGCGTCGGATCGGCGCTCGGGCTGCTCGCCGGAATCGCCGCCAGCCGCCTGCTGGCCCACATCGTCTATCAGGCGAATCCACGGGATCCCCTGGTCGTGGGCGGCGCGGTGCTCACCATGGCCCTGCTCGGCATTGCGGCGTCCGCCGTTCCTGCCATGCGCGCGCTGGCCGTCGATCCATCCAAAGTCATGCGCGAAGAGTAAGGCAATCCGCACGCCACCTGCAGCCCAGCCGCTTCCCCCATCAAAATATCCCAACCGAACCCCCAAACCCACTACTCCAGTTACACTGGTAGTACGCTCTCTCAAATATGCTCGAAGGTACGCTCGCCAAGGTATTTGGCACGAAACATGACCGCGAAATTAAGCGCATCCGCCCGATGGTCGCGGCGATCAACGATCTCGAGCCCGAACTGCAGAAACTGTCCGACGCCGAATTAGCCGCCAAGACACAGGATTTCAAACAGCGCTTAGCCAACGGGGCCACACTCGACGACATTCTTATGGAAGCCTTTGCGGTTTGCCGCGAGGCCGCTTGGCGCGTCGTCAAAATGCGCCACTTCGACGTCCAGCTGATCGGCGGCATCACCCTGCACCGCGGCCGCATCGCGGAAATGAAGACCGGTGAAGGGAAAACACTGGTCGCCACGCTCCCCAGTTATCTGAACGCGCTCGAAGGCAAAGGCGTCCACGTCGTCACCGTCAACGATTATCTGGCGCGCCGCGATTCCGAATGGATGGGCCGAGTCCACAGCTCGCTCGGTCTTCAAGTCGGGACTATCGTGCATGACCTCGACGATCGCGAACGCCGCGCCGCCTACTATTCCGATATTACCTACGGCACCAACAACGAGTTCGGCTTCGATTACTTGCGTGACAACATGAAGTTTCGCCTGGAAGACTACGTCCAGCGTGATTTTAACTTCGCCATTGTTGATGAGGTCGATTCCATCCTGATCGACGAAGCCCGCACTCCGCTGATCATCGCCGGGCCGAGCGAGGAGTCGACCGACAAGTATTACCGCGTAAACCGCATCATCCCGGCTCTCGAGCGCGGCGAAGTGATCGAAGGCAAAGAACCCGGCCAATCCTACACCACCGGCGACTTTACCGTCGATGAGAAACATCGCAGCGTCGCCCTCACCGAAGACGGCGTGTTGAAGGTCGAAAAGCTGCTTGACACCGGCAATCTCTATGACCCCGCGAACATAGAGATGAACCACCACGTACAGCAATCGCTGCGCGCGCACATTCTCTACCTGCCGGATCGCGATTACGTCGTGCAGGATGGTCAGGTCATCATCGTCGATGAGTTCACCGGCCGCCTGATGCCCGGGCGGCGCTGGAGCGACGGTCTCCACCAGGCCGTCGAAGCCAAGGAAGGCGTCAAGATCGAGCGCGAAACGCAGACCATGGCGAGCATTACCTTCCAGAACTTCTTCCGCATGTACAAAAAGCTCTCCGGCATGACCGGTACCGCCGATACCGAGGCGGCGGAGTTCAGCAAGATCTATAACCTCGAAGTCACGCAAATCCCAACGAATCGTCCTCTGATCCGCCTCGAAAATCCGGATGTCGTTTACCGCACCGAGGAAGAGAAATTCCGCAACGCCGCCAAGGGCATTAAAGAAGCGCACGAGAACGGACAGCCCGTGCTGGTCGGCACAATCTCGGTCGAGAAATCGGAGAAGCTGGCCGGCATTCTGCGCAAGATGGGCGTCAGGCATGAAGTGCTGAACGCCAAGAATCACGAGCGCGAAGCCCACATCGTTGCGCAAGCCGGACGCAAGGGCGCGGTGACCGTCTCGACTAACATGGCCGGCCGCGGCACCGACATTCTTCTGGGCGGTAATCCGGATTTTCTGCTCGAAGATCGCTTGAAGAAGGTCGGGAAATCGCCGGAAGTTCTTCCGCCCGCGGAACTCGAGCAGATCAAAACCGATATCAAGAATGAAATCGAAAAGGAGCGTCAGGAAGTAATCGATTTGGGCGGCCTGCACATTCTCGCCACCGAGCGTCACGAATCGAGGCGCATCGATAACCAGCTACGCGGGCGCGCCGGACGACAGGGCGACCCTGGCAGTTCGCGCTTTTATCTGTCCTTGCAGGACGACCTGCTGCGTATCTTCGGCGGCGAGCGTATGCAGAATCTGATGCTGCGGCTCGGCATGGAAGAGGATGTGCCCATCGAATCGAAGCTCATCACCCGGCGCATCGCTTCCGCTCAGGAAGCCGTCGAAGCCCAGCATTTTGCCTCGCGCAAACACGTCCTCGAATATGACGACGTCATGAACAAGCAGCGCCACGCTGTTTACAGCATGCGCCGCCAGCTTCTCGAAGGCGAGAACCAGAAAGAGCGCATGATGGATATCGTGCGCGGCATTATCGCCGGCTTCGTCGATCAGTTCTGCGCCGAGAACGCCCGCTATGACCAATACGATCTGGTCAGTCTCCAGACCTCGGTGCTCAACCAGTTCGGCGCCAAGCTCGAAATGAGCGAGCTCGAGGGCCTGAGCCGCGCCGAGATAGAAACCAAAACAAACGACCTGCTCGCCGAGCGCTACGACGAGAAAGAGCGCATGATCGGCCCGGATAATATGCGTCAGGCGGAGCGCATCATCATGCTCAACGTGGTCGATAACCAATGGAAAGATCACCTGCTTTCCATGGATCACCTGAAGGAAGGCATCGGTCTCCGCGGCTACGGCCAGAAGGATCCGCTCATCGAGTACAAGAAGGAATCCTTCGACATGTTCCAGGACATGATGGACCGGATCGAAGATGAGACCATCAAGTTCCTCTACTTCATGCGCATTGAAACCGGCATGGGTGAGCCTCCGCTGCCCTATCCGGAGTTGGAAGACGGCGAGGAAGAAGAAATTTTCGAAGGCGGTGAAACCGCCGATGCGGATCTTTCTCCGGCCTCGCCCGAAGCGAAGCGCCTGGAAGCAGAACGGCTTGAAGCGCAAAAACGCGAAGCGCAGAAATCGGTCATCGATCTAACGCGCAACATTCAGCGCAAGAAAGATCGCGAGCTTGCCGAACTCCAGCTTACCGGCAGCAATGGAACTGGGCAATCGCCGCCGGTGTCCAACAATAAGGGACCGAAAGTCGGCCGGAACGATCTCTGCCCATGTGGCAGCGGAAAGAAATACAAAAAATGCCACGGTGCGGCGGCCTAGCCTTCAAAGCACTCGCCACTTTTCTATATTTATCGTTTGCGCTTTGGGCCGGCGATCAAGCCCTGTGGCAGGAATTCGGCCTCCTTCACACCCAAACCGCCCAACACGGCAAGTTGTCCGTTACCACCTATCAGCTGAAAGATCTGACCGGCGCGCTGGCCGCTTGGGAGTGGCAGCGTTCTCATGATGGACACACTTGCGATCTCGCTCCCTTCTGTAATCAGGATGAAAAGCGCACTGTCCTCTCCGATGACAACTATGTGATTGTCTTCGCTGGCGGCGCACCCACCAAAGCGCAGGTCGCCGAAACGCTAAAGGTGTTGCCCGACAAGCGAGGTAGCGCGCTGCCCGCCATTTTGTCGTTTCTTCCTCAACAGGGAATGGTGCCCAACTCGGCGCGTTATGTTTTAGGACCGGAGTCGGCCAATGCGTTCGTTCCTGAACTCAGCACCTCGAAGCTCGGCTTCGAGGATGGGGCGGAGGCGCAGGTGGTCGCATACCAGCTCAAGCCCGGTGATAAGCCCGTCCGCCTCGCGATCTTCGACTATGCCACGCCCGAAATGGCGCGCCTCCACGCGGCCGATCTGAAGCGGCTTCCCAATGTCTACGTCAAACGCTCGGGAGTCCTGCTGGCTATTGTGTTGCCGCCCGCCACCCAGGAAGAAAGCGACACGCTCTTGAGCCGCGTCCAATATGAAGCGAAAATCACCTGGAACGACGTGCCTCCCCCGAGCCCGATCAAACCGATGTATTTGCTGCTCAGAAATATTATTTATTTCAGCGTCTTGCTATCGGCTTTAGCCTTGGCGGCCGGCCTGATGTACGCGTGTATGCGCGTTTATCGTCGACGCTACGGAACGCTCGATGCCGAAGAAGCCATGACCACGCTTCATCTCACCGGCGATTGATCGTCGCTTGCCGTGCACTCGTGGAGCGGCCCTCCTGGGCTGCCATGCCGGCTTTCGAGCCGGCATTTTTGAGCATGAGTGTGACAACGGGTGCCCCCAAGCGTTGCGAAATGCTAGCAACAGAGCAGGAAGCGTTAGCGACCGTAAATTTGCAACCATCCAAAAATCCCTTAAGTCATCAAATTGGCGTCGGGACTCATCCCGCCGCCTGGCTGGTTTTTCGCCCCTGCCTAATGCCTCTCAGACGGCAGCGAGTTACGCGCCATTGCGGGCCGCCTGTTATCACCGCTATTTGCCCGCGGCCTTGATGCTCGCGTCAATGGTCGCGAAAAGCGACTGAAGCTCGCTATTCGCTTCGACCGGGCGGCTATTTGCGAAAAGACAAACCACTAGATCCGATTTCGGGAAGAACAAATGAGCGGCGCGAAAACCCAACGTTTCCCCTTGATAGAACCAAAACGTGCCGAGCTTCGGGTCCAGGCGCTCCGCGACGCCAAGACCGAACCCCGCTGGGTCTTCCGCCGTAGGCGCTGCCAGCGGTTTCGCGGTCTTCACCGAGATCAGGCTCATCAGTTCTTTCTTCTGTTTGGCTGGCAGCAGCGTCGTACCTCGATAAAGCGCCCGTGCCCATATTGCCAGATCTTGCGGCGTTGAGACCATGGCGCCTGCCCCTTGCGCCCAGGAGAGACTGTAACCGCTCATGTCCTTCCCGAGAAACCTACCGAAGCCCGCATCATCGTTTTCGTAGTAGCCCGCGACCACGCGGCGTGCTGTTTCTGGAGGATATACGTCCGATGCGTAGAAGGTGTTCTTGAGCCCAACGCTTGCGATGATACGCGCAATTTCTTTTTCGTAGCTCTTACTCTTGCTTCTCGCGCCCACGATTTCTTGCGCCAGCAGATATCCGGTGTTCGAATAATGATATTTCGTGCCGGGCGGGTACTTGATCTTTGGATACACCAGCCGAATCAGTGCGTCCGCGGAAACATTCGCCGTCGGATTCTTGGCATACGATCGCTCCCAATCCGCCAGGTTGTCGTACGACTCGAGACCGCTAGTCATATTCAAAAGCTGTCTGAGCGTAAGCTTGCGGTAAGCCGGATATTGTGGAAGGTAGTCGCCTATCGGGGCTTCGATCGATAAGCGACCCTGCGCCTCGAGTTGTAGGATTGCGACCGCTGTAAATGCCTTCGTGTTGCTTCCAATTTGATAGAGGTCGCTCGGTGTCACACGGGGTCCTGCGTCGTAGCGCGCCGTCCCCGACGTGACATTGATGGTCGGCTGATCTCTTCCCGGACTTACTGCAATCGAGAGTGCGGAGAGGTGCTCCTTCGTCGAGCGCTCTTTCAGATAGGCGTCCAGATCCCGTTGGAGCGCGGCTTGCAGCCGAGGTGTCGGCGCTTTCACCCGCAGCTCCTGGCCATTGATTTCGCTTGAAAAGTGCAACGCGACCGCCGCGGTTAGCGCGACGCGTATGATCGATAGCAGCGGAAAACAGCGTTGTGACATAGTTCGCAAACTCCATGAAATCGAGGAAGCGAGATCACGAAAGGTTGATGCCGCGCTGTCTGCTTCCTAATTAAGTGGCCGGCTTTCGCTGGGTCACGCGATCACCGCCTGCGCTCTGAGAGCAATGCACCGATGGCACTCGCGTACCTGCAACAGCGAGCCGCCGCCAACGCGGAATATCCTACTTTACATGCTCTTGAAAATACTATTTATTTCAGCGCATTACTATCTGCCCTGACATCCGGGCTGATCTATGCCTGCATGCGCGTCTAATTTGGACGCTACGGAACTCTCTCGATGCCGAAGAGTCCGCGATCGCCCTGCACCTCACCGGAGATTGACTTCTGCTCGCTGACCACCACCAGCCGACAACTAAGCGCAGCTAAGTCGGACCTAGTCATCCGCCAGAACCTGCATCGGCGATGTTCGGGCAGCGCGCCGCGTTGGCAGCAAACAGGCGGTGAGCGACGCCGCCGCGATAAGACTGGCCGCGCCCAGGAGTATCGTCGAATCGTGCGCGGGCACATGGAATAGAGCCGCCTGCATCAGACGCCCCGTTAGCCACGCTCCCGCGATGCCAACCGCCGTGCCGAGCGTCAATATGCGTAAAGCGACCAGAAAGAATTGGCGGCCAATGTCTTTGGGTTGCGCTCCTAACGCCATGCGAACACCGATCTCGCGCCGGCGTTGCGTCACCGCGAAGCTCAAAACGCCGTAAGTGCCGATGCAGACGAGAAGTAGAGCGATCGCTGAAAAAATGCCGCCGAGCAGCGCCGCGGAGCGGCGCCCAACCAGGCTGGCCGCAATTCTATCCTCCATCGATTGGATCCCATTAACCGCCAGGTTCGGGTCTATCTGCTTGGCCGCACTTTTCAGCCCTAGTTTCAGAGACTCGGGCCCCGCGCTGCCGCGTACGACCACAAAGATGTTGCTGTTCGGACGATAAATATACGGATAATACACCGCGCCTTGTGCCGTGTCGTCGGTCAGACCGGCTTGCTTTACGCTTCCGACAACGCCCACTACGGTGAACGCCTCGCTACCAGGGCCGGATTCAGAGCCATCGAACAGACGACGGCCTAAAGCGCTTGTCTGCGGCCAGTTGTAGCGGGCAAAATCCTCGTCCACTACACAGAGCCGCGCCTTCCGGCGCGCATCGGCTGTGCTAAGAAATCGGCCCGCTCGCAGCGGCAATCCCATGGCTTGAAAGTAGTCGCCGGCGACGCCGTAGGAGTAGTAGCCGCGCGGCGATTCTCCGGGCCGGAGAACACGGCCCTCTACCGTGGCGGCGCTCTTGCCGTTTTCGCCGCTGAAAGGAATATTGTTGGCCACGCCTACCGACCACACTCCCGGCCGATGATCAAGTTCGTCCCTCAACCTCTCAACGAACCCCAGTGCGGCCCAGGGTGACGGATACCGGCTTCCCACCAACGAGATTTGCCCCGTGATCGTGTGATCCGATTCGAACCCAGGCGAGACGGCCATCGCGCGCTTCAGACTGAGCCCGAGCAGACCTGCCCCGGCTAGCAGTACAACTGCCAAGGCAATCTGCGCGACAACAAAACTATGACGTACAGCTTGCGCCGCCCGGCCTGCTGTTCCGCCGCGAGACTCCGATTGCAGCCCGCCAGCTGGATGCGGCCGCAGACTGAACCACGCTATCGGCGCGGCGAGTAATGCGCCGAGGATAATGGCGGCGACTAGAGCGGCCGTCGCCAATCGGGCATCGAAGGCGATGTATGCCCCGAGAGGCAATCGATCCGCGCCCAGCGCGGCCACGAGGCGAATTCCCGCAGCGGCGACCAACAGCGCCAATATCCCTCCCACCGAAGTCAGCAGCACGGTTTCCACCAACACCTCGGTCACAATGTAACGCCGGCTCGCTCCTAGCGCCTGCCTGACCGCCAGCTCCTTCAATCGGCCGTTTGTCCGAATAAGCAGCAGGTTCGTAAGGTTCACTATGCCGATCAGTAGAAGCGCAAGCACGCCGGCTTGCAACAACAACAGGACCGGACGAATCGCTGCCACCTCATCGGCATGAAGTGACACTACAAGAGAACGAAACCCGGCATCGGCGATCATTTTGGCTTGAGGATCGTCTCTCTCCAAGGCTGCATTCTGCGCGTCGATTTGCGCCTGTGCCTCTGCCACAGTTGCGCTGGGATTCAGCCGCCCAATCATTTGGATAACATTCCCGCCGGAGTGCCGTCGCTGCGTTGTGCGCTCCTCCGGGCGAGAAGCAAGTGGCAAGTACAGCTGCGCTTGGGAGGAAAGAAAATGGAAGCCGGCAGGCAAGACACCGATGACCGTTTCGGGGAAACTGTCAATCCAGACCTTCCGCCCGATCACATGGGGATCCGCGTTCAGATGCTGCCGCCAATAGTCGTCGGTAAGAATAACGACGTGATTCGTTTGACTCGTTAACTCCGCGTCGGTAAATACGCGCCCGATGGCTGGACCGAGTTCCAGCGTTCGGAAAAACTCAGATGACACTTGTGTGATCGGTTCGCGCCTTGTCGAGCCTGGCTTTCCGACAATCGCGCTTCCATAACGGTAAATCGACAACGAACGAAAGGCTCGAATTGCGTTACGCCGCTCATAGTAATTGGTTATCGAAGACCCATCGCGCTCCACGCCCGCTTTCGGATACGTATTGAATACAGTTACCAGCCGGGCGGATTCGGGAAATGGCAGCGGGCGAACCAGAATTGCATCGATCACTGCGAAGATCGTAAGGTTTGCACCGAGACAGAGCGCGAGAGTCAGAAGAGCCGTTAGCGTGAATGCCGGCGTCTTTCTCAGCCACCGCGCGGCATAGCGCAGATCCCTGCTAATTTCGTCGAACAGGCGAAGCCCGCGCGCTTCACGGCAAGTCTCTTTTACGCTGTTAAGACCTCTGAATTCCATGCGAGCCCGCCGATATGCTTCGTCTGGTTGCACGCCGGAGCCTACCAGATCTTCGGCGTAATGTTCAATGTGGAAGCGTAGCTCCTCTGCCATATCATCTTCAAATTCACGCCGCGAGGTGAGCGCTTGGAGCAGAGAACGAATACGGTGATACACATCACACCTCCTCGGATGTTGTATTCAAGGCCGACCCAATGGCGGCGGTCAGACGGTTCCAGCCTGCGGTTTCCTCGCGCAGGCGTCGGCGGCCTGCGCGAGTTAGCGTATAGTACTTTGCTCGGCGATTGTTTTCGCTTTGGCCCCACTCCGCGGCGATCAGACCCTGGTGCTCCAGCCGGTAGAGCGCCGGATATAAAGATCCCTGCGGAATCTCGAGCGCGTCGCCTGAAATCTGCCGGATACGGACCAGGACTCCGTATCCATGCAGCGATTTTAATGACACGGCTTTAAGAATCAGCATGTCGAGTGTACCCGGGAGTAATTCGGCGGTTTTGCCCATGATGTTTAGTTCGGTGCAGTGGCCTAGTCTGCCTAGGAGTGTAGCAGTTACTCCCCTAGCTTGACAAGAGAACCGGCTGCCAAACCCTAGCCGCTATGCAACTAAGAGAGCACCGCGCGCCGGGTCTCCGGCAATAGAAAAGCGCCGAGCGCCATCAGCGCATAAGCTCCCAGGGCAAAAGCCGCGATCGCATGACCTAACGAAAGCCGGGCACTGGCATAACCGACCAGTGCCGGAAAAAGCGCGCCCACCGCGCGCCCTAAGTTATAGACAAAGCCTTGGCCCGAGGCCCGCACGCTAGTCGGGAAGAGCTCTGTAAAAAGCGAGCCGAGCGGACTGAAGCTGCCCGACGAAAAAAAGCCGAGTGGAAAGCCGAGCAGAAAAACCGCCGAGGCGCTGATCGGGAGCAATGCGTAGCTCCACACAGTAAGCAGGGCGCCCAAGGCAAAAAGAATCAGCGTGGGACGCCGCCCCATGCGGTCCGTGAGATCGGCGCTCACCAGATAGCCCGCGAACGCGCCGCCAATGACGACAGCCAGGTGGCCGCCTGCATCGAGCAGCGAAAGCCTCCGTGAATTCTTCAGAAACAGCGGCAGCCAAGTCATGATCGCGTAATAGCCACCTTGCGCCCCGAGCGACAGCAGTGAGCAGAGCGCGGTAGTGCGCAGCAGACCAGGCCGGAAAATCGCGAGCCAGCTATTGGTCTGTCGCACTGAAAACGGTGCTGTCTTCGAATTAACCTGCAAACCAGGGGACTGGCGAGCATTCCGCGCCGTTTGCGGAATCCGAAGCCTGTCCCCTGCTTTGCCCCGACCACCAAGGCGCCAATGTTTTTCCCGAGACACGCCACTAGTTTGGCCATTCGCTCGCTGAACTCGCAAAAAGACTTGTGGTTCGGGAACGTGCTTCCTTATATAAAGGACCAGCAGCGCCGGGAGTATGCCGATCCAGAACATGGCTCGCCAGGCGAAATCGATCGGCAGCCAAGAGAAGAAGGCTACATAGCTGAGAGTCGCCATCGCCCAACCGATTGCCCATCCGGACTGAACGGTGCCGACCGCTCTCCCGCGATGTTGCGGCCGAATGGCCTCACCCATTAGGACCGACCCCACTGCCCACTCTCCTCCGAATCCCAAACCTTGCAGGCTGCGAGCCGCCAGTAGCTGGTAAAAAGAGTGAGTGAATCCACTCAGAAAAGTGAAGACGGCAAACCAGGCGATGCTGATCTGCAATATTCGGACGCGCCCATAACGATCCGCCGCCAGGCCGGCCATCCAACCTCCCAACGCTGAGAGAATCAGCGTTGACGTACCAAGCAAACCTGCCTGCCCGGTGGTAATGTGCCACAACGCGATTAAACTCGGAATCACGAAGCTGTAGATCATCACGTCCATGCCGTCGAGCATCCAGCCCGAAAATGTCGCGATCAGCGTCGCCCGCTCAGACGTCGAAAGATGAAACAACCAGAATTGTTTGGCCGCTGGTAACCTGTCGCAGAGAGAACTTATGCTGCTGGGTGGCGCAGGCCATCGTTTTCTGTGGCCTGTAGGAGCCTCAGCCATGCTAATCAATTCACCGCGACACGACACGGTTTTTCGGGCGGCGCGGATCGCTCATCGGCTTGCGATGGCGGCGAGATGCTTTTTCGCAAACAGATCCTGTACAGGTGTTTTTGCGTCAAACACCAGATTGAAGAAACCCACCATCATTTCATCCCAGCTCTGTTCGCCCCAGGCGACCGTCTTACTAGGATCTGCGTTGTCCGGGTTGTTCGCCGAATTATCGAAATGCGCCACGCATTCGATTCGCGTCCCTTTGGGCAGCAGGATCGGCTGCTCCAGCGTGTACCAGTTCTGCCAATGCCAGTTGTAATGCGGCACGCTCAGAATGATTTGCGACTCCTTTGTTGGATAGACCAACTTATAGAGAAAGTCTTTGCCGCGCCCGTGCATGTGCGGATGCAGTCCCGAGAGATAAACCTGCGTTCCCACTTCGAAGCTGGAATCCACTCGATAAGCCGGATCGCCCGGCGGAATTTTGAATGTGCCGTTGGTCGCCGAAAGCGTGAGCACGCGTTCTTTGGGCGGCTCTTTCGCGAACACGATCCCTAGCTTGGTCTGGTCTCGCGTCGCTTTACCATTCGGTGTGTAGTGAACCTGGAACACAATATCCGAACCAGCCTTGATGAGCTTCGCCTGACCCGGGCGCAAAATCTCCGCCGGTTGTCCGGGTGCATACCCAACTAGAAAATCGCTCGGCAGCGCGCTCGTATCCGGCTGCTCTTTGGTTTTTACCTGAGGAGCGATAAAGAAGACACCCGATTTTTCGCCGCGAAACCAATTCGATTGCGGCTCACGCACAAAAGCAATGATATGGTGCACCACCGCGCGGTCCGTCGGCCGTACTTCGGCAGCCTGTACCCACACGTCATGGGTGAAATGCGTCGGCACAATGATGTGCTGATAAACGATCACGCCCGACGCCGGTATGTCGTAGGGCAGCGGCAATTGCAAAACGAGATCCGGTTTGCCGATCTGCCATCCTTCTACCCAATGGACAGGCGGCGGCATGTCTTTCGGATTGCCCTGCGGGGCTTTCGCGTTTGCCCACGCGGCAATCGTTTCCACGTCGCTCGGTTTGAGCACGTTCGCATTGCTGAATTTGCCATAGTGCGGATCGGCAAACCAGGGTGGCATCTTACCCGTCTGCACCGCCTCTTTCATCGCCGCTGCCCAGGGGCGAGTCTGTTCGTACGTCAACATGGAAAATGGTCCGGCTTCTCCGGGACGGTGGCAAGTCTGGCAGTGCGCCTGCAAAAAATGAGCGCTACATCTTTGCTAAAAGTAGGTCCTCCTGCTGTTTGGCCATAGGAGCTTGAGGCTAGCAAAACAAGCGCCGAAATCCAGCCTCTGCATTGCACGTTGGCGAACCTCCGGGAAAGCGACATTCGGATCATCTTTGCACGATGGAAATATGGCTTTCAGAGTATCAAGTCAACCCCCCTGTGAGCGGAAATTCAACTCCCCGAGCCTCCGGTCAAGCCCCTTGGAAATCGTGCATCTTATTGAAGAAAATAGACTTAGTCCGCATGGGGAGGGCCATTTTTCCGCCCTTGCAAGGCTTTGACCGCCGCCGCTGGAAAAACATCTTTCCCCGTAAATGGTTTGTAGAACGGTACTTATCGCTCCGCCGTGCGATCCAGGAAAAATGGCCTTGACTTCACCTTCCGCTCGCCCTAAACTCCAATCACAAACAGGTTTTGATGGTTGCGAAGCCATCGAATCTGATTCTCCCATCAAACGTAACCCCTGGCACGACCAGGGGCCTGGTAACAGGAAGAAGAATGCTCATTCCCAAAGAATGAGCATTTTCTTTTACTTAGCTGGCATCTAACAACCTGCATGAGGCCGCCTCCGCCAAAGTCGTCCGACGCCCCACAGACTTGGCGTCAGCGTTTGGACGCCCTGCGCAACGTCCCGCCGCTCTTGAAGATGGTCTGGGACACCAGTCGCTCCTTGACCGTTTCTACGCTGCTTCTACGCTGTATCTCCGCCTTTTTTCCCCTGGCCACGCTATGGGTCTCCAAGCTGATCGTCGATCTGGTCGTGCGCGCCATCCGCCATCAGCCCTATCACCGCTCCGATATTTGGAAGCTTCTTATTCTCGAACTGCTGTTGGCCGTGGGCTCCGATACGTTGGGGCGCTTTGTCTCGCTGGTCGACAGCCTGCTAGGCGACCGGTTTACAAATTACGTCAGCATTCGGCTGATGGAGCATGCCGCTTCGCTCGATCTGGTGTCGTTTGAAGATCCTGTTTTCTACGACAAAATGGAGCGGGCTCGAAGGCAAACCACTGCGCGGCTGGGAATGCTGGCCGGCCTTGCTGGCATGGCGCAACAGCTTCTCACTCTAGTCTCTTTGCTTTCGGCAGTGCTTTTCTACTATCCCTGGCTGCTGCTCCTCTTAGCCGCTGCGACCGTCCCTGTCTTTCTGGGCGAGACTCGCTTTGCTTTACTCAACTACTCTATGCTCTACCGCTACACTCCCGAGCGGCGTGAACTGGATTACCTCCGCTATTTAGGAGCCAGTAACGAGAGCGCCAAAGAGGTCAAGATCTTTGGCATAGGCAAATACCTAATCGACCGCTCGCGAGCGCTCTTTGAACGTTTTTACGCCGAGAACAAGCACTTGGCGGTTCATCGGGCATGGCACGGGACTTTGCTCAATCTCGTTCCCACCGGCTCCTACTACATCGCCTATGCCTTGATTATCCTGCGCGCTCTGACCGGCGCTCTGACTGTTGGTGACCTTACTCTGCTTGTCGGGGCGTTCTCTCGCGCTCGCAGCATCATGGAAAGTTTGGTTTCCGGTTTGGTCGGCATCTCCGAACAGGCTCTTTTCATCAAGGACCTCTTCGAATTTTTCGAAACGAAGCCAGCGATCCGATCGGACCCTGACGCCCTTCCGGCCCCACGCCCAATTCGCGATGGGTTCGAATTTTCAAATGTGTCGTTCGCCTACGCCGGGTCCTCGCAGAATGTGCTAGAACACATTAACTTCCGCTTCTATCCTGAGGAAAAAATTGCACTTGTAGGGGAGAACGGAGCTGGCAAAACCACTCTCGTGAAGCTTCTGGCTCGTCTGTACGATCCCACACAGGGACGAATTTTGCTAGACGGAGTCGACCTGCGCGATTACAAAGTCGAGGACCTGCGCCACGAGATAGGCGTTATTTTTCAAGACTATATGCGCTATGACGCGCTCGCCTTTCAAAATATCGGCTTTGGCCGGATCGACGAGGTCGATAACCAGGAGCGGGTAGTTCGTTCGGCAGAAAAGAGCCTGGCGGCCGGCGTGGTTGAGAAATTGCCCCTCGCCTACCAGCAAATGCTCGGGCGGCGCTTCGAGGGCGGCGTCGACTTGTCGACCGGCCAGTGGCAGAAAATCTCCCTCGCTCGCGCCTACATGCGGGACGCCCAAATTCTGATTCTCGACGAACCAACCGCCAGCCTCGACGCGCGCGCCGAGTTCGAAGTCTACCAGCGCTTCGTCGACCTGACCGCCGGCAAGATGGCTATCCTGATTTCCCATCGATTTTCCACAGTGCGCATGGCCGACCGGATCCTGGTTCTCGAAAACGGGAAAATTGTGGAACAGGGCTCCCACCGGCAACTGGTCGCGCTGGGCGGAAAATACGCCGAGCTGTTTGAGCTACAAGCCGCTGGCTACCGCTAGCCCAAGCGTGGTCTACTAAATGGTATCCATGAGAAGGCACATTCTTCTGACTGCGGCCGTTCTTTGGGCTGTCTCCTGTTTTGGAGCGGCTCCCGCGATCGGCACCTCCAACGGCGGCGCTCCGCTGCTGGAGGGCACTCAACTGGAAACGGCTTCAGCTCCAAGCGACGTAAGTCTCGAAAATGGCGTTAGTCTGCGGCTGTCTCCGCAGTCGGCCGGTACCGTTTTTAGCGACCACATGGTACTGGAAGAAGGTTCGGCTCACGTCGGAAACTTCCGAGGCTTTACGATCGACGCAGGACGGCTTCAGATCCGGGGAAACGAACCCGGCGCTCAAGCGGCCGTGCGTGTCACGAGTAAAACGGTGGAGATTGCGTCTATCGGAGGCAGCCTGAATGTCACCGATGGCGGAGCGATGCTCACGCGCGTGGTCTCCGGCACAAGGGTTTCGTTTCAACAGAGCGCGGCCAGTCCCGCGCAAACCGGCGCCGCCCCGGGTCATAGAAGGCTGCCGTCCGATCAGCACATTATGGTCTGGCTGATCGGAATCACCGCCGCCGCCGCGCTCGCCATCGGCTTGACCGCCGCCGCTCAGGGGAAGAGCCCGTTTTAAGTTTGAGCCGTCTTTTCTCTTCCATTCTCTTCTCAGGAATTCTTGTTAGCGGAGCTTTCGGCCAGACCTGGGGGCCGCCACCGCATGCCCAACCTGATTACTCCATCATCTATACGGGCAAGCTGTTCGGTTATTTTCGGTATCCGGATGTACAGGCAAGTACCGATCGCGGATGTCCGGATTTAGGAAACACGCCTTTACCTCCGCAGGTCGAGCTATTCCAGCGAACGCTCGCCCAGATGCACTCCGACAAACAAGAGTTGGTAGCCATGGGCGAGAACTTTGCTCCGGAACTGCTGGCCCGCACTGTGCGGAACAAAACTCCCGGCACCGCGCACTACCGCCAGATGATCTCTAAGGATGTTCTTGCCGACCGGGAAGGCCATATTTCATCCGATAACGTCGGCTGCTTTCTCCGCTTGATGGGTTTCAACGCGGTAGTGCCCGGGCAACAGGATTTTTACTACGGGCCCGAACACCTGCGCGAAATCGCCAGATTCCTGGCGCGGTCGGGCAACGCAGTGTACCAACCTGTGCAGATGCTGGCGGCGAATCTTGTGATCCGCTCTGTGGTCCGCAATCAAACGCCGCGGCTTCCCGACGGCGAATTGCCCGGGCGCATGCGAGAGGCGCTCGAAAGCGATTCGGCAATAGCGTTCGACCTGCCATCGACCGTCCTACCGTGGCTCAAAGATGTTGGAGTACAGGGCGACGCGTCGCGGATAAGCGTCGACGACTGTCCGGCGAATCCCGACAACCCGAAAGAGTTTGATCTGCCGTCTGACAAAGGAAGCCGATGTAGAGCTTTGCCGGCTGAGCCGGACGCACCGTTACGCTTTCGCTTTCACCTTCCGGCCGAGCCGTCTCAGAATTTCCTACCAGCTTATGAGTCGCTCGATCCAGGCAGCAATCACGCCCTTTGCATCTCTTACTTGAAAAAGGGAGAGCAGAAGGTTCACTGCCAGCTATTCAGTGTTCAGTATCCCTTCTTCCAATACCGACCCAATGACTGGGGACCCACGCCCACACCTTATTTCGTACCCTCCGACACAAATGGAGCGGTCATCTTTGGCGCACTCGATCCGAGCCTAGTGGGATACATCGGCCAGCTCAGCGACGTTTGGAAGAACGCCGATGAACGTTTCGATACGAGCGCGCAAATTACCGATCCGTTGGAAGCGTTGCGGCAACTACTAAGCTTGTGCAACTCAGACGCGAACTGCCGAGGACGGCACAAGATCTTGCTGGCGCAGATGCCCTATTACAAGGCCTCCCAGCTTGCGTCGAAGTTGAAGGTGTTCGATATCGTCATCGCGCAACCGGATCAGGAGCACGCCACCGGGAATGAGAACACGAGTCTGGAAGAGAGCCAAGGCACGCCCCAACTGTTAACGCCGGGGATTGCATTCGATACCAATCGAGAGAACGCTTTGAGCACGAATCTGAGGCGCGCCGATTACTATGCGGAAGGCGACGTTAAGCGATTTCTAGCAAACCGGGTCTATGATTCGTCGGTTCCCCACCGCTCCGAAGAGCCTTGCCTGACATGCGCTCTAAACGCGGAAGTAGCGCATGCGGCGGCGCAACCGGCTGACAAGAAAGCCTACGAGCAGCTGGCGTTGAAATCGATGCAGGAGTTTTGCGGATCCGACATCGCCCTATTGCAGCACCGCGACATATTTGGCGGATTCGACCGGGCGGCCGAGTATTGGCCCAGTGACTTTCACGCGACACCGCAGCAGTTGCTCGATGAAACGCTCTGGAAAGGTGACTTCGCGTTTTGCGTCCCGGTAAAAGGATCAACGCTCAAGAAGATTCTGGCGGAATCGGCTGCCTTCGACAAGCAGGACCAAGATGATCTCTCCATCGAGGTAGAAAGAGGACGCGGCTTGAGCTCGCTCGGCATTGCGGCTGATCCCCGATCCGGTTTACCCACCATCCGCGGGCAGGTGGTGGACAACAACAAACTGTACGGGGTGGCGATGACCGACTATCTTGCGTTCGGCAACACTGGCTATCCCGAGTTGTCGACGGAAGCCGTGCAACCGGTAGTGCGGCTGGTATCGTTGGGCAGCTTGAACCGTTTGACTGGTCTCGCCTGTCAGGATCTGCCACCCAGCTTTACGGCTGGCTCTTGCCAATCCGATCAAATACCGGCGGCGAACTACTTCGCTGCTATTCGGCAGCGACCGTTCGATACCAGCCGTGGAGTAACGGCTTGGCTCGTATTTCGCCGCTGGGCCACTCAGCCGCTGCAGCCGCAACCCAATGCGACCACTTTTCTGGCGCGCAAAACAAAGGTTCCGGAAAACGTGGTGGAACGTCGGGGACTCTGGTGGTTTACTCTGCAGAACGTCTCTCTTGGCTACAACTTGAATTTCATTAAAGGCGCCGATCAGACGTTGCCCGGCAATTTCACCGGCAATAACAGCTTCTCGCAGCTATCGACGCCAGAGTCTTCGCAGCTAAGTCTATGGGCCCGGGCAAGAGGCGGATATTCATTTCCCCGTTTCGTCGATTTCTACGCCTCTGCGGAAATGAAATATGCGCGTCTGGCGGTTCGGAATTCCATCAGTAACGGAAACTTCGGCCAGTACCAATTGACGTTGGGCACCAACTTACTGCGCGGCGAGGCGGGGATCCTCACAAAGCCGCTAACCGAGCGATTTCCCATTCGCCTTCTTGCTTCGGAGAACCTGCTGACACAAGCGACTACTCCGTTTCAGCAGTTTGCCGCTCCACTCGCGTGCGGCGTGCTTCCTTGCCCGAACAATGTGACAACTCTGACCAACTTCACTCTTGCAAAAAACTATCTGGTTATGACCCGGCTCGGCGCCCGTATACAGAATGACCAGAGCTGGTTCGAAGCGGGACGCGAGTATGGAGCGAATGTCGACATTCCTTACAGTTATTCCTTGCAGGATCTGGCGAGGGATGTGCCGCTCGAATGCCCGCTCGCGCAGGGATTGTCCTTGAGCAACTGTGTTGCGACCGACGCTCTTTTTACCAAATCGGAGCAAAATCATTCCGCATCTACAGACGCAGCAGGTGGCAGGCTGGTTTGCCGATTTTCACACGGTTGTGCCGCTATGGCGCAACAACCTGCAGCTTGTAGCAGACAGTTACGGCGAAATATTCGACAAGCTCGCGGACGATACGACTTACAACACGCGGTTCTACGAAGATGCCACTCTGGCTCTGAAGATTCCGGTCTGGGGCAATCTTACGTTTGCGCCCCAAGTCGAAGTCTTCTATTTCCAGAATAAAGTGGTGCCCGATCAGATCGCCGCAGTCAATCACTATGTCTTTGTGACGACTTCTTTGACGCTGCAATACGCATTCGACTGGCATAGAGGCGTTGGGATCTTGAGGTCTCTCCGTTTTCCGAATGGCGTTTCGACGACGACTAGCGCAACCGTGCCGCGGCCGTGAGCTACAGAAGGCTCCGCTAATCTAATGGCTTGACTCGATTACTGCCCTTCCTTCTTTTCGGCTCGCTTATTTTCGCGCAAGGGCCGCCCGATACGCAAAGTCTGACGTTGATGCCGTGGCCGGCGAATGTCACGCTTGGGAATGGTTCGGTCAGAGTAGATATTTCGTTTAGTGTTGCCCTATCCGGCGAGGGTTCGAAAGACGCACGCGTCACCTCAGCAGTGAATCAATTGTTTTTAAGGCTGAAGCGACAGACGGGTATCCCGGTAGCACGTCACGTTCTAAACCAGGATCAGAGCGCCACGGTGAGCATCGTTGTGGAGCAAAAGGACCACCGTGCGCCGCAGCGGCTGGGGGACGATGAGCGGTATTCGCTCGAAGTTGGAAATAACCACGTGCGGCTCTCCGCGGATAAGCCATTAGGCGTTCTGCGCGGCATCGATACGCTGCTGGAACTAGTGGAGCAGAACAAGGCTGTGAACGGCTCGGGTACGGCCGGCTTTTCTATTCCCGCTGTGACGATTCATGACGGGCCACGTTTTCCATGGCGGGGATTGTCGCTCGATGTCGCACGGCATTTCATGCCGGAGGATGAAGTCGAGCGGACTCTCGACGGCATGGCTGCTGTCAAGCTCAACGTTCTGCATCTGCATCTCTCCGATGACGAAGGATTCCGGGTCGAGAGCAAACGGTATCCGCGCTTGCAAAAGTATGGCTCCGATGGCGTGTACTATACCCAGGCGCAGATACGCGAGATCATCGCCTACGCGCGTGACCGAGGAATCAGGATTGTACCGGAATTCGATATGCCGGGCCATGCTACAAGCTGGCTGGTCGGCTATCCTCGCCTGGGAAGCCGTTCGGGATCGTTCGAGATCACGCGTAACTTCGATACTTCGACCGACCTGATCGATCCGACCGAGGAATACACGTATCGCTTTCTAAATGGATTTATCGGTGAGATGGCAAAGCTGTTCCCGGATGAGTACTTTCACATCGGGGGCGATGAAGTGAACCCGAAGGAATGGAATGAGAACCCGCGCATCCGGGCATTCATGCGCAAGCACAATCTCGCAAATGCGAAAGCGCTACACACGTACTTCAACCAACGCTTGCTGAAAATTGTGACAAAGCATCACAAGCACATGGAAGGCTGGGACGAGATACTGCAGCCGGACTTGCCGAAATCGATTGTGGTGCAATCCTGGCGCGGGCAGCCCTCGCTGTGGGCGGGCGCGCGCGAAGGATTTCAAGGCATCCTCTCGGCTGGATACTATCTGGACCTGATGTATCCAGCTTCGTATCATTATTCGATCGATCCCATGAAGACTCCGCCTCCGGCTCCCGGCCATGGCGGCGAAACTCGGCCTGAAAAACCCGATCAACCGCAGCCCGGCACGCCCTCCGGTTTGACGCCAGAGCAAGCCAAACTGATTCTGGGTGGAGAGGCAGCGATGTGGGATGAGCTGGCCGATCCGGAAATTCTGGATGCCAAGCTTTGGCCTCGTTTGGCTGCTATCGCGGAGAGATTTTGGTCGCCGGAATCGGTCACCGACGTCGATTCTATGTATCGCCGGTTGTACGTTACGAACAATTGGCTGGAGTGGCTTGGTTTGAAGCAGCGGTCGAATCTGGAATTAAATCGTCAAAGGCTTGCCGGCGCCATGCCGTACCAGCCGTTGGACACATTTGCTTCGCTGCTCGAACCGACGAAAGGCTACTCGCGCAATGCCGAGACCTACACGCATTTCGTTCCGCTGAATCGGCTGGTCGATTCGATTGCGCCCGAGAGCAATGCCGCGCGCGAGTTTCGCGATGCGGTGGACCGTTTTCTAGCTGCTCCGCAAGCCCAGCGCAACAGCGAAGACCTCCGCCGGAAGCTTACTCAATGGTCGGAGGCGGCACTCGAAGTACGCGCCATGGGCCAACAGAATTCTTTACTCATCGAGGATATTCCTGTGGCGGATGGGCTCAAAGAACTGTGCCGGACAGGATTGGAATCGTTAACCTATCTGGATGGCAAGGCGCAAGCTTCAACCAGCTGGAAGGATCATGCAAAAACAACCGTTGCACAATACACCTACAAACGGATTGGAGATTTGTTGTTGCCGATTGCCCCCGGCGTGGCGAAGCTGGTGGACGCTGTTCAATAAGCTCGCTATGCGAAGACTTTGGTTTCTGGCTATTCTTGCCTCAACCCTGTACGCGCAAACAGTCTCGCAAACGCCTATTGTGCTGCACGCAGCGCGGCTGCTCGACATCGCGTCGGGCAGCATCGTCGCGCCAGGCGAGGTTCTGGTCGAAGGAGAGTACATAAAAGAAGCAGGCAAGAGCGTGACGCATCCGGCCGGGGCGAAGGTGATCGATCTGGGCGACGCAACTCTGATGCCGGGACTGATCGATGCGCACGTTCATCTATTTCTCCATCCGGGAGCCGAGGATCTGCAGACGGTCGAAGAATCGGTTCCACAGCGTACGATTCTTGCCGTGCTTGCCGCCCGCGATGATTTGATGGCCGGCTTCACGGCAGAACGCGACATGGGGACGGAAGGCGCTGGAGCGGCCGACACCGCTGTGCGCAACGCCATTGACAGAGGGCTCGTCCCCGGTCCGCGAATGCGCATCAGTGGCAATGCGATCGATATCCTTGGCGGTCACGAGGACGCTATTCACTTCAATCCGGCGCAGCACGTTCTCTCTAACGCCACTTATGCCAACAATCCTGACGAGATCGTGGAAGCGATTCGCGAGCAGTTCAAGCTTGGCTCGGACTTCGTCAAAATGTACGAAACGGGCCGCGATCGCCTGGAGGACGGCCGGTTCTCAACGCCATATCAATTCAGCGAGGCTGAGCTTCGAGTAGCGGTCCACGAAGCCGCGCGCGTGGGTAAGCGCGTGGCCGTGCATGCCACCGGCGAGCCCGGAACGAATTACGCGGCTAAAGCCGGCGTGGAATCGGTCGACCACGCCTATCAACTCAGCGACGAGACGATGCGGATCATGCGCGAGAAGCAGATTCCGGCAGTACCGACCTTCGTCATCGCGGAATATTTTGCGGATCATGCCGCGTCGCCGGCTGCCGCGAAGCGCGAGCGCGAGATGCTCGACTTTCATGCGCGGGAGTTCCGCAAGCAACTAGCGGCCGGAGTGCCGATGGCAGTTGGTTCGGATGTAGGTCCTTTCCCGCATGGCACGCAAGCGCGCGAGTTTGTTTTGATGGCGCAGTACGGGATGAAGCCGCTGCAAGTGTTGCAGGCGGATTTGCTCAACGGCGCGAAGCTGCTTGGGTGGGACGGGCAGATTGGCGAACTAAAGCCCGGCTACTTCGCGGATATTGTGGCCGTTCCCGGCAATCCCATTCAGGACATCAGCGTCGTCGAAAAAGTCACCTTTGTGATGAAGGATGGAGTAATCTACAAGCACTAAATGACGCGGCGCGCTCCACGTGTTCTTTATGTGCTTCTCTTCGTCTGGATCGCCATCAGCCTCAGCTATTACGTGTTGGGCGTGGCGGCTATAGCCGATCAGCGATTGCGCAGCGAGCGACACGTAGACATGCCGTTCCAATTAAAAGACGAGAGAATCCTTAGGGATGTCACAAAGGAGGGTCAGGCGGCCGGCTTAGTCAGCGGCGACGTCCTTGAGCGCTTCAACGGCGCGCAGTTCACGGGCGATTTCCAGATGACCGGCTACTGGCGTCGTGCCAAGCCCGGCGATCGTCTTCAGGTGACCGTGCGGGCGGCGTCATCGGCCTTGAAAAGCGTGACTCTCCAGCTGCCGCAGCTCCAGAAACCGCCGTGGGATTTCGGAACCACTACTTACTTGGTTCTGATCGTGACGGTGTCGCTGACCTGCCTGCTGGCAGGCTATTGGGTAGTCGCCGCGCGACCGGCCGATCCGAATGCCTGGCTGGTTCTCTTACTGCTTACTTTCCCCGAAGTGGCGTTCGGCAACATTCAGCCCGGGTGGTGGGGCGGAACATACTATTAAGTAGCTCTCTTGTGGGAACTGGTGGCCAACGGCTCGGGAATGCCGGCGCTACTCTGGTTCGGTCTGTTTTTCCCGGAGCGCTCGCGCATCGACCGCCGGCTGCCTTGGCTCAAATGGCTGCTGCTTTCGACGCAACTTTGCGGGATGGTCTATTACGGCGGCTTTTATTATCTGCACGGCTTTGCGGCTTACCGTCTTAGCGCGCGCTGGATTTCCACCAAGGTTTGGATCGACCAACTCTTCGGCTGGGGCGGCACGCTTTGCATCATCGTGTACCTGGTCGCGATCTTTGACAAACTACGCTCCGCCTCTACTCCCGATGCGCGGCGGCGGTTGCGCGTGCTCGCCTTAGGGAGTGCGCTCTCGCTCGGACCCATTTTGATCATCTTCGGCGTGCTGCCACGCCTAGGGTACGATCCGCACCATGGCCGGCTGTTCGAGCTTTCCACCCCTTTTCTCGTCCTTTTCCCTTTGACCTTGGCCTACGTAATGGTGGTACAGCGCGCCATGGAGCTGCGGGTTTTATTGCGCATGGGAACGAAATACCTGCTCGCGCAGGCGACGTTGAACATCTTGCTGATCTTGGTCACGGCATTCCTTGTTCTGCGCTTCATTGTCCCCATGATCCAGCAGAAGCAGCATCAAACCGTGAACCTATTTCTTGTCGCAACGGTGATCGCGCTGCTGTTTTGGGCATTCATAGGAAGCAACAGCTTGAGCAACCGGCTACAAAGATGGCTCGACAGAAAGTTTTTCCGCGAGGCGTACAACGCAGAGATCGTCCTCAGCGAACTCTCCGAACACGCCCGCAAATTAACGGAAAAAGGTCCGTTGCTCGACACGGTATCGCGCCGCATCTCGGAAGTTCTGCACGTGCCGAAGGTTGCCGTCTGGCTGCGCGGGAGCGACACGTTTCATCTTCAGCACGCCTTGGGGTATCCGATCGCCGGCCCGGCATTCTTCTCCGAGCATTCCGCGACCGTTGAAAATTTGGCTCTGACAAGTCGTCCCGCGACCGTCTATCGGGATCGTCCCGCCGAGTGGCTGAGCCGCGCCGGACCGGAGGAACGGTCGGTGCTGGATCGCTTAGATGCGGAAGTGCTTCTTCCCCTGCCTGGAAGGGACCGCCTGCTAGGCGTCATGGCCCTCGGCCCTAAAAGATCGGAGGAGGCCTATACACCGACAGACCTGCGTGTCTTGCAGGCGGTCGCTACGCAAACCGGACTGGCGCTCGAAATAACGGAGTTGGCGCACTCGCTGGCCAATGAAGCGGCTCTGCGCGCGCGCGCCGATCGTGAGATCGAAATTGCGCACGAAGTACAGGAACGATTGTTTCCGCAGCAAATGCCCGCTATCCCAGGTATAAGTCTGGCGGGCTTCTGCCGTCCGGCACAAGGCGTGGGCGGAGATTACTACGATGCCTTCGAGTTAGCCGATGGCCGGCTTGGATTGGCTATCGGCGACGTATCGGGCAAGGGAATTCCCGCCGCGCTATTAATGGCCGGTCTCCGCGCCTGCCTGCGAACCATGACTCTGGTCGGCCCCACCGACCTTGCCGAGCTGATGCAGAAAATGAATCAACTGGTCTACGAGGCATCCGCTGTCAATCGTTACGCGACTTTCTTCTTCGCGATTTATAAGCCTGCCGACCGAACGCTCACCTATGTGAACGCCGGCCACAATCCGCCCGTCCTGCTGCGCTGTTCACCAAAGGGTTGCATCCGGCTCGATGCCGGCGGCCCGGTAGTCGGCTCGCTTCCGAATCTATCTTACGTGGAAGCGACGGTAACACTAAGTTGCGGCGATTCGCTGCTCGCTTATACCGACGGCATCAGCGAAGCTATGACCATGGACGACGAGGAATGGGGGGAAGAACGTATGATTTCAACTGCTGAACTTAGCAGCCGGGGAACGGCTGACGAGTTGCTGCGCGAAATCTTTCGTGCCGCCGATGAATTCACGGGCAATGCGCCGCAGCATGACGATATGACTTTGTTGGTGGCGACGTTCGGTTGAATGCTAGCGACAGTTCTAGTACTAAAAAACTGTCTTGGTTAGTTGATACGGGTGCGTTGTTCATGGTACTCTCGGCGAGTTAAAACTATGCGGCCAAGAGTTAGCACCTACTATTCCTGTTTTGTGCGGTTGATCTTTTTGGCTTTTTGCCTCTCGACGATGGTCGTTCTGGCACAACAAAGCGCTCCAGTCTACGGCATCGGAGGCTATGATTTAGCATCTCCAGCCGATCAGGTCTTTGCGTTCGACTATAACAGTTCGGGCAAAGCGGACCACTTAGTGCTATATCGACCCGGAACTGGGACCATTTGGATTGTTGCCAATAACAATGGATCATTTGTGCCGGTGTACGCCTCCGGGAACGGGATTGGCGGTTATGACTTAATGTCTCCGAACGACCGCATTTTTCCGCTGGATTACAACAGCAACGGGCACCTGGATCATCTGGTCTGTTACCGGCCCGGCGCTGGGGTGATTTACATTCTGGCCAATAACGGCGGTACATTTTCGCCTATCTACGCGAGCGGCAGCGGGATCGGCGGTTTCGATCTGATGTCTACCAGTGATATAGGCTTTGCTTACGATGCGTCGGGCGGTGGAACCTATAATTCTATGATCTTTTACCGCCCCGGTACCGGCGTGGCGTTTGTCTTAAATAATACGATACCCATAACCGGCGGCTTTACACCGACATTCATCTCAGGCTATAACGGCGGCGGCCTCGGTAAATTCGACTTGACATCTCCAGCCGACCGGCTGATTCCCTTTAACATGCCAAATGAGACAGGGGCGAACGATCTTATTGGCTATCGGCCGGGCGCACACTTGGCGTCGTTCATCATTGGCGATACAAGTTCCTTCAACAGCCTCTACCTTTCGACATCGGGTATTGGCGGTTTCGATCTGGGCTCGACGGCAGACCAAATGATTCCTTTCGACTACAGCAGCACGGGCAAGCTGGATCATTTAATCGTCTTTCGCCCCGGGACCGGCTTGGCCTGGATCTTACAATTTGCCGGCCCGGTGGTGTCCCCGACGTTCTTCGAGCCTATCTTTCAGTCGAGCTACAGTTCTCAGCTCAATAGTTGGACAGGTATCGGTGGTTTCGATTTAAGATCGAGTGTGGACCAAATGATTGGCTTTGACTACAACAGTACTGGCCACTCGGATCATCTGTTGCTCTACCGGCCGGGGACGGGTGTTGTTTGGATAATGGAGAACATCAACGGCTCTTTTTATCCGGTGTACTCAAGTAGCTACTTGCCGGCCGGGTACCCCAATGTCTCCGCGTCGGTCATGACCGATATTGTTCACGAAAGCTTAAATCGCTGACGCGTCGGTTTCACGCGGTGATCTTTTCGCTACGATTTCGGCTGCCGCCCTCCGATGTGCCGGGTCGCGGGATGCGCCTTCGTAGCTGTGGAGGATTTGCCAGCGTTTGAAATGGGTAATGAGCTCACCGGGACGCAACCGGCTCTCCGTGGGCTTTTCGACGCCTTCGGTTATGTGAACGATGGCGAGTAGAGTGCCACCGGGCTTCACTCCCGCTTTGGCAGCTTCAAATAACTCGCGCTGTAAGTAGAAGCAAATAACAACCAGATCGAAAGCGTTCGGTTCGATCGAGTAATCGGAACTCTTCAAATCGGCGATTCGAGCGTCGATCAACAAGTTCCTTTCGCGTGCAACCTCGCGCAGTGTTTCAATTGCAGACGGGGCCCCGTCAACCGCCGTTACGCTCCAGTTGTGAATAGCAAGCCAGAGGGCATTGCGCCCCGTGCCGCTCGCCAGATCGAGAGCGTTGCCGGGCTTCAGAGTGCCGGCTGTCTCGACGAGTAGCGGATTAGCGCCAGAGTCCAGATCTCGAGAGTCCGGACCGCGTAGACGGTATTTCTCGTCCCAACCGCGAAGATTCATGCCAGGCGTCGCCCGTCAGACAGGAAGTAGGCTCAACGCCGCCTCAAGCTCGGAGCGGGTGTGCAGATCGCCCTTTTGGGTGGAGGCCTCCATGCCGCGTTCATACATGGCTCGCGCGTCTTCGATTCGGCCGAGTTTTTCGAGTGCCTGGCCGCCGTGGTAGTACGCAGCGACGTAACCCGGGTCGGTTCCTAAAAGCGATTCATACTCACCCACGGCCTGATCCAGTTGGCCCGTGTTAGCGTACTCCATCGCCAAGCCGTATTTCGCAAAAGTATTTTGGGGATCTTGGACGAGCATCTGCTTCAGGATGTCGACGCGATTAGTAGCCATTGCTTCCATTCTGTCATTCCATTAGCCGCGCGAGAACGGCTGTTGGGCTTGCGCCCGCTGAGTCGGCGCTCCGGTCGCATCCGTGCGGCGCCGAATCCTCCGCCCAGGTAAGCCTCAAAAAAGAGTTTGCTCGCGCCGTCACCCGCGGTGTATAGTACCCCTATTCCGGGTACAGTCAGCATGATTCAGACGAAAAGTCTCGACCTGTTTGCGGGAATTCCGGTCGCCGACTACGCGACAGGGCTGAAATGGTATGAGCGCTGCTGGGCTCCCCACCTACATTTTTTCCCCACGACACAGAGGCCGTTTGGGAACTCGCGGAACATCGGTACTTGTTCATTGTGCAGCAACCCGAAAATGCCGGCCACGCCATGCTCACGCTCTTCGTCGGGGATCTTGATGTGCTCATCGCACAGATCGCTGATCGTGGACTTGACCCCGCGAAGCGGGAGACCTATTCGAACGGCATGCGCAAGATCACCTATTGTGATCCTGAGGCAAACGAGATCGGCTTCGGCGGCGCACCCGCATGATTACCTTCTGGCCGAGAGCGCCCTAGTAACCGGCGCCCGGCGCAAAGCCGCTCAGCCCTTTCGGTCACTATGCTGATTCGGCTGTCGCTCGCGCCCGTCGCGATCCACGTTCTGCTCTTCCTGCTCCGTCTTTCGAACGTCACCTTCGGTCGGTTTCTCTGCCGGCTTCGGGTTTTTCTCAGGAGTTGGCATAAGTATCAATCCTTGCTTAAGAACTGTACTCCCGAAGATGGCGGGCCGTTGTCTCGACGGCTCCGGCGGCCTTGGCGGTGCCCGCTTTCGCCGCCTTGGCAGCTTCTCCGAAGCGATTTTGAGCGCGGCCCGTAAATTCTCCGAGCGAGGCTGCGGCCGTCTCCACGCCCTCCCGTCCTCTGCGAAACGCTTGTTCCATCAGGCCGGCCGACCAGTTCATGCAGGCGGGAATGACCAAAACCAGTCCGGCGGCCGTCAAACCGACGCCCGCTCCGATCAAAATAGCGCCAACTACTCCGTTGTTCGACCTTATCTTCATTTGAAATTTCTCCTTGCCCAATCCGCATTCTCTTTAATAAGACTGAAAACTATAGGTGACTTGTTTCAGTGTAAGTGCCGAATACTTTCTTCAGGGCGTCGCATATTTCACCGAGCGTGGCGTAGGCGCGCACTGCATCCAGAATCGAAGGCATGGTATTTTCATCTCCTTCGGCCGTGTGGCTGAGCTTGTCCAAGGCGCTTTGCACAAGCTCATTTCGTCTTTGGGAGCGCAGTGTAGCGACTTTTTTAATCTGTTCATGTTCAGCGGCGGCATCGATTTCCAGAAGATCGATCGGCTGATCTTCCGTTTGGAAACGATTCGCGCCGACGATTACCCTTTCACCGGTCTCGACTTCGCGCTGATAACGATAGCTAGCCGCGGCAATTTCTTTCTGTGGAAAACCGGCGTCAATGGCGGGAATCATGCCACCCATCTCATCGATTCGCCGGATGTAGTCTTGGGCGGCCGCCTCGGTTTGCAGGGTGAGCTGTTCGACGAAGTAGGAACCCCCCAATGGATCGGGCGTATTCACGATCCCGGTTTCATGCGCCAGAATCTGCTGCGTGCGCAAAGCAATGGTAACGGCTTGCTCGCTCGGTAGCGCATAGGCTTCGTCGAGCGAGTTGGTATGCAAGGACTGCGCGCCGCCCAGTACCGCCGCCATGGCTTGCCACGCCGTGCGCATGATGTTATTGTTCGGCTGCTGCCAGGTCAAGGAGCAACCGGCCGTCTGCGCGTGAAAGCGCAACTTCAGGCTCCGCTCATCGCGCGCGCCATACCGGTCGCGCATGACATGCGCCCAGATCTTCCGGGCAGCGCGAAATTTGGCAATCTCCTCGAAAAAATCGCTCTGCGAGTTGAAGAAGAAGCTTAAGCGCGGAGCAAATTCGTCAACCGCGAGGCCGCGCTCCAAAGCCCAATCCACATACTCGATGCCGTCGCGCAACGTGAACGCAAGCTCTTGCACGGCTGTCGACCCGGCTTCGCGAATGTGGTACCCGCTGATCGAGATCGGATTGAACTTCGGCGTTTGACGAGCGGCAAATTCGATCGTGTCAGTCACCAGCCGCATGGAAGGTTTGGGCGGATAAATATATTCCTTCTGTGCGATGTACTCTTTCAGAATGTCGTTCTGCAGAGTGCCCGCCACTTGCGGCCACTCGACGCCCTGCTTCTCCGCCGCCGCCAGGAACATGGCCCAAATCACCGCGGCAGGCGAATTGATCGTCATTGAAACCGAGGTGGCCGCGAGCGGAATGCCGCTGAAGAGCGTTTCCATGTCCTCGAGTGAGCAGATCGAAACGCCGCACCTGCCGACCTCGCCCGCGCTCATCGCATGGTCCGCGTCGTAGCCCATCAACGTGGGTAGATCGAATGCAACCGATAAGCCCGTTTGTCCTTGCTCAAGAAGATAACGGTAACGTTTGTTGGTCTGTTCGGGCGTCCCAAAACCCGAAAACTGCCGCATCGTCCAAAGCCTGGAGCGATACATCTCGCGATGGATTCCGCGCGTGTAAGGAAACTTTCCGGGTTCTCCTAAATCCCGCTCCGCTTCAAAATCCCGCAGATTGCGCGGCCCATACTCGGCGTCGATCGCAACTCCACTCATCGTGGTGAACTCACGGTCCAGAGCTTTGTTATCGGGCGGCATGGCTCTAATTCTTTTTCCGGGCGCCGTCTTGATAGTAACGCAGCCGTAATCGAGAAAGATAACGTTCACAGCAACTTACAGCCACTCGCGTTGCTACAATGAAAGTGAGTTTCAAGGAGTTTTGGAGGTTCTATAGATGGCTGCTTCACCGCGCCGGAAATCGGTCGCTGTCAATATCGGAGGGGTTACCGTCGGCGGCTCGCACCCGATCGTCGTGCAGTCCATGACAAATACGGATACCGCCGATAGCAGCGCGACCGTTAATCAGGTTATGCAGTTGGCGCGCGCCGGCTCGGAACTGGTTCGCGTGACCGTGAACACCGACGAGGCAGCCCAGGCCGTTCCCGTCATCGTCGACACCCTGCGCCAGTTTGGCATCAACGTACCCATCATCGGCGACTTCCACTACAACGGACATCTTCTTTTGAAAAAGTTTCCGGCTTGTGCGCGCGCGCTGGCCAAATACCGCATCAATCCGGGCAACGTCAATATCGGTCGAAAACAGGACGACAATTTTCGCGTGATGATCGAGGCGGCCATCGAATATGATCGCCCGGTACGTGTCGGAGTCAATTGGGGCTCGCTCGATTCGGTCCTGCTAACGCAGATGATGGACGACAATTCGCGCCTGCCCGAACCGCTCGACGCAATGGAAGTAACGCGCCGGGCGATTGTCGAAAGCGCAATCCGCAGCGCCCAGAATGCCGAAAAATACGGCTTGGCGCACGACCGTATTATCCTGAGCGCCAAAGTAAGCAACGTCCAGGATTTGGTTGCGGTTTACCAGATGATGGCAGCGCGTTGCGATTATCCGCTCCATCTTGGTTTGACTGAAGCCGGGCTCGGTTCGAAAGGCATTGTCGCGACCACCGCGGCGATCTCTGTTCTCCTGCAGCAAGGCTTGGGCGACACCATTCGCGCTTCGCTCACGCCTCTGCCGAACGGCGATCGTACGGATGAAGTCATCGTCAGCCAGCAGATATTGCAGGCGCTCGATCTGCGAAGCTTCACGCCGCAGGTGGCCGCCTGCCCCGGTTGCGGCCGCACCACCAGCACCTTTTTCCAGGACATGGCCGATCAGATCCAGACGTATTTGCGCGAGCAGATGCCGATCTGGCGCGAAAAGTATTCAGGCGTCGAAGAGATGAAGGTAGCGGTGATGGGCTGTATCGTTAACGGCCCAGGCGAATCGAAGCACGCCAATATCGGCATCTCGCTGCCGGGTACCTTCGAGACACCGGTAGCTCCGGTTTACGTAGACGGAAAGTTATCTACTACGCTTCGTGGCGATTGCATTGTGGCCGAATTTCGGGACATATTGGATAATTATGTAGCGCGGCGTTATGGGAGAGATGAGATTGCCGCCACCGAACCCCTCGACGCCATCCTCGCCTGACGAGCTGCGGCAAATACGCGAAGCAGTCTCCGATCTGGCGGCTCGCGTATCCTTTCTGGAGACGCTGCTATCAAGTCGCGAAGGGCAGCCCCAGGCCGCCATTCCGCGTAGTCTACCCCCGCTCCAAACCAGCTCCAAGTTCGAATCGCGCTTTGGACTAACTCTAGTCAACCGTGCTGGCGCGCTCACGCTTGCCATCGGCATCATTTTCTTCTTCAAATATGCGGCCGATAACAAATGGATCGGCGCTGAAGGACGCGTTACTATCGGCGTCATCGTCGGATTGGCGATGCTCGCGGCCTCCGAATGGATGCGGCATCGCCAGCGTCGCACTCCGGCGCTTGACCAGAGTGTCTTCATCCAAGGCATTACCGGCTGCGGTCTGGCGGTGATCTACGTCTCTCTCTACGCCTGTTTCGCCTATTACGATCTCATCGTTCCGCTAGCCGGTTGGGCTCTGCTGGTACTGGTCTCCGCCGTTGCCGTTTTCTTGTCTTTTCGTTATGCCAGTCTCGCCATAGCCGCGCTCGGCTTTGTGGGCGCGCTTCTAACGCCAATGCTTCTTCACAATTCGGCGACGGCCTGGTGGTTCGATCTGCTTTACCTGTTGTTTCTTAACATCACTGCATTAGCCATTGCCATCCGCCAGGAGTGGCCGATTCTCATACCGGGATTGGCCGCGCTCACCGTTCTCTCCGCCGGAGTTCTGCTTTACTCCAAGCATCCCGTCTCGTTTGCCCTGTCGCTTCTGGTGTTGGCAATCGCCCATTTTGCCGGCTCGCGCGTCGCGCGGAATCGGCCGCAGTTGGCCGCCTTCGCGTATCTCACCGGTCATGCCTGCCTGCTGCTGGCCGCTATTCGTTTGGTAGCGCTCTTCGGGTCCGCCAACAGTTCCGCCGAAAACCGATCGAGCTTCGTCAGCGCCCTCGAATCGCTGCTACTCGCGATTTACGGTATCGCCGGATTGCTTTATGGCATGCTACGGAAATCGTTCTTGGAGCGCGCTCTTGGGCTTGTTCTTCTCGCGATGGTGATCTTGAAGCTTTACGCTTGGGATGTGTGGCAGCTCAATCGCTTCTACCGGATCTCTGCCTTTGTCTTACTGGGGATTTTGTTGCTAGGCGCGTCTTACCTGTATTCGCGTTTTCGCAATCGCACATCTTAGACTGCGCCGTGAATGGATCGGAAGTGGAACGAAGCGGAAAATTTGGATGAGAGGGAAGGTTTACATCGAGACGACGATTCCCAGCTACCTGGTCGCGCGGCAAAGCCGTGATCTGGTGACAGCCGCGCACCAAGAGGTCACACGGGGATGGTGGGAAAACCGCCGGGGGACTTCGATCTATACATCTCGGAGCCGGTCTTAAAGGAAGCCAGGACCGGTGACGAGTTGCTGGCAAAAAGACGACTGCGGCTACTTGCTACGATCCCCGTTCTGGCCCTCACAAGCGGGATACTGGAATTAGCGGAGAGCTTGGTCGTCGCGGGACCGATTCCCAAAAAGGCAGCCGGTGATGCGCTACATATCGCAGTCGCGACGGCCTACGGCTGTGAATATCTGCTTACTTGGAACTGCCGTCATATAGCAAATGCGGAAATCACACGGGCAGCAGCACGGTTGGTGCGGAGTCAAGGGTTTGAACTTCCGTCAATCTGCACTCCCGAAGAATTGTTGGGAGAACAGGAATGACGCATAAAGATGAGATTGTCGAGGAAGTCCGGAAGGAACGCGAGGCGTATGCCGCGCAGTTCAACTATGATTTGGCAAAGATGTACGCGGATCTGAAGGCCAGCGAGCAACAGCGGTCAAACATTGCCGCTTTGCAACCTATCAACCCTCATTTTGAGCATCAGGTGAAGAACGCAGAATCCAGGTAGGATAAGCGATCCTAACCCGATTGGACTCCGCAGCGCGGCCCTTACATTAGCCCTTACACCGGTCTTCGGCCCGATTGTTCCCCCAGCCCATTCATTTCTGTACAAGCTGCTGAATCTCGTCCAATTCCTTACCGGCGTCCGCCCATTTGCCTTGCGCGCTTAACTCGCGATAACGCTGCAGGTGATCTTTGATTTGTCGGAGTGTCGCGATTGCCTGGCTGCTCGGCTGCGCGCCAGTCGCCGGCACAGCGGCATTTGAAGCGTATACGGGTTCGCTTGGCTGCTCGCCGTTCACAGGCAGGCCGGCGGGATTGCCGCCTATCTGTTGAATTAACTCGGCCAGCGCTTCTTCATAAGTGTTGGCATAAGCCAGCCGGTTCCCCATCGCCAGCGCAACTTTCTTCAATTGCGGCATGCTTGTCTGCGAAGCCTGTATGTAAATCGGTTCGACATAAAGAAAGCTCTTGTCGATCGGCAGCACCAGCGTTTGCCCCCGCAAAACCTGCGAACCCTGCTGGTTCCAGAGCGAGAGATCTTTCGATATCGTCTGGTCCTGGTTGATCCGCGCATCTATCTGCATCGGACCGTAGATGATGTTCTGTTTTGAAAGCTGCTCAAACCGCAGTTCACCCAGGTGCTCGCCATCGCAGCGTGCATACATCACGCCAATCAAATTGTCCTTGTTCGCCGGCGTGAACGTGGTAATCAACATGAACTCCGGAGTATCGCTGCCGGGCAGTGCCGCCACCACATAAGTGGGTGAGACGGACGACGCGCCTTCGCCCTGGTGTCCCGCCGTTTTTGCCAGATCCCATAGATCCGCCCGATTGTAGAAAGCCTCCGGATCCTGCATGTGAAAAGTCCGGTAGATCTCGGCCTGCGCGCTGAACAAAGTCTCGGGATAACGCGCATGACGCCGCAGATCGGCTGGCATCTCGGAAACCGGTTTGAGCAAGGTTGGAAAGAGGCGTTCGTATGCCTGGATCAGGACATCCTTTGGATCGAAAACGTAAAGATTGGTCTCGCCGCTGTAGGCATCTATGGTCGCCTTCACCGAATTGCGCATGTAGTTGACATTCACGCCCTCGTCGCCGCCGATCGTCAATTCACGCGAATAAGGATGAGCATCTGATGACATATAGCCATCGATCATCCATACCAGGCGCCCGCTGTCTGTCAAAACGATATATGGATCGGAATCCCAGGAAAGAAATCCCGCCAGCCTGTGCAAACGATTCAGAATGGGCCGGTGAATCATCATCCGGCTGTGGCCAGTCAAATACGAGGTCAAAACCACATTCGGATCGCCATAATAAATGGCTGCCGCCAGCCGCATGAAAAACGAAGAGATCGGAAATCCTCCCGTCCCCGCATAGTTGGTGTACTTGCTTTCCGCCCCCGACGGATAATTAAACTCCTGCTGCGCCGTGTCGACGTATACCGGCTCATCATCGACCTCGCTATAGTAAATCTCCGGCTGCGTAAACTTCAGCGTTTTTGCGGTGACAACGGGCGGCGCGTCCTTGATAAAAAGCACGGGCAGGCCATCCGGCGTAATGCGGTTTGCTTCCGCCATGACGATTCCGTAGCCGTGGGTATACATCAGGTGTGTATTGACCCAGCGGTCGCTCGCCGCGCCGAGTTGGCGCGTATCGAATTCGCGCGGAGAGATCAATACTTGCCGCAAACGGCCATCGATCGTGTAGCGGTCTACGTCGGTGTCCATGTAGACGTAGGGCCGCAGCGGTTGGATCTGCGAAATCGTGTCGTGGAACGCTCGCCAGTCCCACAGCCGCACGTTATCGAGCACCGCCTGATGCTTCCCGTAATCGATCGGCGTCTCCGCGCTCGCTTCCAAATTGGCCTCTTTCACTCGATCGTTGAGACCGTAGGCCGAGCGCGTCGCATCGATGTGGTGCTGTATGTAGGGCTTCTCGAGTGCCAGCTCGTTCGGCCGCACATACAAAGCGGAAACTATCGATGGAAGAAGAAAGCGAACCGGTAGCAGCAGCAACAGCAGCAGCGCCAGCTTCCCGCGTCGCGCCATCACCAAACCCGCGGCGGCCAGCGCGCCCAGTATGAGCATCCATTGCAGCGGAATCACCATGTGGTCGGAGATCCAGTCGACTCCTACCAGATATTGCCCATGGTCGTCGAGCAGCAACGTGTAGCGATCGAAGTAAATCTTGATCGCCAGAGCGATTAGAAAGACAGCGGCGATGATCCGCACAAAACGCGCGTCGAAGGTTCGCCGAAAATCGATCGTGTCGAAGCGGAACGATCCAGCCGCGCCTGGCATCGTCGGCAGCCGCTGCGTCAATTGATCCACATTCATCGCCGCCCAATAGATCAGGAGCGTCAAGACCGCGCCTACCAGCACCAGCTGCAGCAACAGGTTGTAAAACGGCAGGCTGAAGAAATAGAAATGTAGCGGCTTCTTGAAAATCGGGTCGATATACTCGCCTGCGGACGCCGGTAAGCGAAGGCCTCCGAAGAAGCGCACGACCGTCCAGCTGCTTACCGTCGCATTCGCAATAAACACCGCGAAAAGCGCAAAAACGAGTAAGGCTATTCGGCTGACAAGGCTTCGTTTCAGAACTCCGAACAGCGGTTGATCGCTCTGTCCTTTGTGAAAGCCGGTTTGGAACGCGGTAAAAAAAGCGGCAAACAATAAAATAGCCGCCAGAGCCAGCGGACCCGTTCCATAGATCAGCAGGTTGATCCAGGTATCGAGTTGATGCATCTCGGACCACCACGAATACGCAATTACGCTCTCGGCTATGTAGCGCGAGCAAAGCAGCAGAGCAAGCAGCACTAGCACGATCAACAGCAGACTGCCGCGCTTTTGCCGCTGCCCGATATATAAGTCGGCCATGAAAATTTTCTATTTAGACCCTAAGAGCCTGTCGTCCAATTCACGCAGCATGCGAACGGTCTTCCTCTCTCAGCAATGCCAGCAAGCCGCTGATCACTGCGCTGAAAACGCGCCGCCGCCGGTGAATAATGTGCAGCGGGCGAAATAATTCCGCCGGCTCAAGCGGTAGCGCCACCAGTCGCCCTGCCTTCGCGTCATCGAAAAGCACGCGTCTGGGAAGCATGCTGATACCCGCGTTATGCGCCACTGCCTCTTTGATCATCTGGAGATTGTCGAAATGTAGAGCCATCTCTACATTAACCTTATGTTCACGAAGGTAACGCTCGATGTGGTCTTGAATGGGAAGATTGTCGTCGAATCCGATAAAAGCCTCGCCGCCCAACTCAGCCACCGCGACCGCTTTGCGCCCAGCCAGTCGGTGCTGCGGCGCCACTGCCACTACCATCTCCTCGTTCCGCCAGGGCAGCGCAATGATTTCGCGCGACGATTCCGCATAGCTCATCAACCCGAGATCTGCTCTATCGCGCTCCACCGCTTCCCAAACCCGCTCTGGCCTCAGGTATGAAATTTCCAGCTCCGCTTCCGGAAAGCGCGCGCGAAAACCGGCTTCTATCTCCGACATCTCCGACAAACCCACCGAGTAGATCGCAGCCAACCGCGCCACTCCGTTTACCTTCTTACGTAGCGCGTCTAAGTCGATTTGCAGCTCTTCCTGACGGCGCAAAACATCGCGGCAAAATTCAAGATAAACTTTCCCCGCTGGAGTGATCGCGAGAGGCCGCGTCGAGCGATCGAAGAGCGTGACACCGATCTCCCGCTCGAGATCCGTCAGCGTCTGGCTGGCCGCCGACTGACTGACTTCATTCGCCTGCGCCGCCTTACTGATGCTGCGAAGGTGCGCTACATCGCGGATCAGACAGAGATTCGCCAGGGTCACAACCAGCCAACTGTATCATAAGGAAATTCGATATTGACAAATCGCAGTTTCGATTTGACTCATAGTTGTTGCGTCGTTATACTTGAAGCTCATCTCTCCATGTCAGCAGAGGAGCGAGAAGTGTATCCGTCCGGCACTATCAATCAACTTCCCACCCCACGCGGCCTTTATGATCCCGCTTTCGAGCACGATGCCTGTGGTCTTGGCTTCGTCGTAAACATTCAAGGCGAGGCCTCGCACGAAATCGTGCTGAAAGGCCTTGAGATCCTGCAGAACCTGGCTCATCGCGGCGCCTGTGGATGCGACTCCGAAACAGGCGACGGCGCCGGAATCCTGATTCAAATTCCTCACGCTTTTTTTGCGCGCGAAACCGTCAGCTGCGGCTTCGCTCTACCGCCCGCCGGCGAATACGGCGTCGCCATGTGCTTCTTTCCTGTCGAGCGCCAACAGCGTCTCTACTGCGAAGGCTTGCTCGAAAGAATTTCGCGCGACGAGGGCCTCATCGTTCTCGGCTGGCGCGACATGCCCGTCGAAGGAGACGCCATCGGCCGCGTCGCCCGCGCTTCCCAACCCTATATAGAACAGTTCTTCGTGGGCTGCCCCATCGGCATGGCCGCCGAAGAATTCGAGCGCAAGCTTTTCGTCGTTCGCAAGCGCGCCGAAGCTCAGGTAGCCGCGTCGCCCGACGTGCGCGACAAGAATTTCTTCTACCTTCCCTCTTTCTCTTCTCGCACCATCATCTATAAGGGCCTGCTGCTCGCTCACCAGATCGGCGAATTTTATAACGAGCTACTCGATCCGGAAACCAAGAGCGCCCTCTGCCTCGTCCATCAGCGATTCTCGACCAATACTTTTCCCACCTGGCAGCTCGCCCATCCGTTCCGCTATCTCTGTCACAACGGCGAAATCAACACCGTGCGCGGCAATGTCAACTGGATGAATGCGCGCCAATCCATGATGTCCTCGCCTCAATTCGACGACATCGCTAAGCTGTTCCCCTTCATTCAGCCGCATATCAGCGACTCGGCAGCGCTCGATAATGCCGTCGAATTGTTGACCATGGCCGGACGCTCGTTGCCGCACGTGATGGCCATGTTAATTCCCGAAGCGTGGGATGCGGACACAACCATGTCCCCGGAGAAGCGCGCGTTTTACGAGTACCACGCTTCTCTCATGGAGCCTTGGGACGGTCCGGCGGCTGTCGCCTTTACCGACGGCCGCGTTATCGGCGCAACTCTCGACCGCAACGGATTGCGCCCGGCACGTTATCTCATCACGCGTGACGGACTGCTGGTCATGGCTTCGGAAACCGGTGTGCTTCCGTTTGCGCCGGAAGAAATCGAATACAAAGGACGCCTGCAGCCCGGCAAGATGTTGCTGGTCGATCTCGCTCAGGGCCGCATCGTTCCCGATGAAGAGATCAAGCATCAGCTCGCCGCGCGTCAGCCTTACGGCGAGTGGTTGAAAGCAAACCAGATCAATCTCGACGCTCTTCCCGAGCCCAACCGCGTGCAGAGCTCCGACCATGAGACCGTCCTCATGCGTCAGCGTTGTTTCGGCTACACCGATGAAGACATTCGCCTGTTGCTGAACCCCATGGCCGCGGATGGACAGGAAGCCATCGGCTCCATGGGCCTCGATACGCCGCTCGCCTGTCTCTCCGATAAGCCGCAATCGCTCTTCCACTACTTCAAGCAATTGTTTGCGCAGGTCACGAACCCCCCCATCGACCCGATTCGCGAAGAACTGGTCATGTCGTTGAACAGCTACATCGGTGTCGAACGCAACATTCTCGACGAAAGTCCGCAGAACTGCCACACGCTGAAAATGCCGCATCCGGTTCTGACCAACCGCGATCTTGAAAAGCTGCGTCGCGTCTCGCTCGGAGACTTGTTGGCCTCCACCCTGCCCACCACTTTCAGCGCGCAGGAAGGCGAGAACGGCTTGAAACGCGCCCTGGATGGACTCTGCCGGCGTGCGTCGCTCGCCATCAAGGCCGGCTATACGCTGCTCATTCTCTCGGACCGTGGCGTCGACGAAGACTTCGCCCCGATTCCTTCTCTGCTGGCGCTCACTGCCGTGCATAACCATTTGGTGCGCGAAGGAACGCGCATGGGAGTTGCCCTGATTATCGAATCGGGTGAGCCCCGAGAGGTGATGCATTACTGCCTGCTGATCGGCTACGGCGCAAGCGCCATTAATCCCTATCTTGCTCTCGAAACCGTCGAGGAACTCGCAACGGACGGCAACTTGCCGAACGGCTTAACGCCTGAGGCCGCCCTCAACAACTACATCAAGGCGGTGAATAAGGGTCTGCTCAAGGTCTTTTCCAAGATGGGCATCTCCACTCTGCAGAGCTATCGTGGCGCGCAGGTCTTCGAGGCGGTCGGTCTGAATAAGAAGCTCGTCGAGCAGTATTTCACCGGCACCTCTTCCCGCATTGAAGGCGTCGGCTTGGACGTCTTGGCTCAGGAAGCGGTCGCCAAGCACGAGTTCGCCTTCCGGCCCGTTTCCGGAGCCGAAACAGAACTCGCGACCGGCGGCGATTATCAGTATCGAATCACCGGCGAGCGCCATCTCCTCAATCCCGTTTCCGTCAGTAAGCTCCGGCATTCGGTTCGCCAGCAGAGTTATGCCGATTTTCAGGAGTATTCGAAGCTTACTGACGAACAAAATGAGAATTTCTACACGCTGCGTGGGCTGATGCAGCTCAAGACGATCCCGCGTCCGATCCCGCTCGAAGAAGTGGAACCGGCCAGCGAAATCGTCAAGCGTTTTGCCAGCGGCGCCATGTCGTTCGGCTCCATCAGCGCGGAAGCCCACGAAACCCTGGCCATCGCGGCCAACCGCATCGGCGCGCGCTCGAATACCGGGGAGGGCGGGGAAGACGAGGCTCGCTTTATCCCTCTGCCCAACGGAGATTCGAAACGCAGCGCCATCAAACAGGTCGCCTCTGGACGCTTCGGTGTAACCACGCACTATCTCATCAACGCGGAAGAGTTGCAGATCAAAATCGCACAGGGCGCAAAGCCCGGTGAAGGCGGTCAACTGCCCGGCCACAAAGTGGATGGTGTAATCGCCCGCGTGCGCCACTCGATCCCCGGCGTCGGACTCATTTCCCCTCCGCCGCATCATGACATCTATTCCATCGAAGATCTCTCGCAATTGATCTACGACCTGAAGAATGTCAACCCGAGAGCCCGAATTTCCGTAAAACTTGTTTCCGAAGCCGGTGTCGGCACGGTTGCGGCCGGCGTCTCGAAGGCCCATGCCGATGTGGTGCTGATTAGCGGCTACGATGGCGGGACCGGCGCCGCGCCTTTAACCTCCATCAAGCACGCCGGCATTCCTTGGGAACTCGGCTTGGCCGAAACGCAGCAGGTACTCGTCATGAACGATCTGCGTAGCCGCATTCGCGTCCAGGTGGATGGTAAACTCCAGACCGGCCGCGACGTTGTGATTGCCGCTCTTCTAGGCGCGGAAGAATTCGGTTTCTCCACCGCGCCGCTCGTGGCGCTCGGCTGCATCATGATGCGCAAGTGCCATCTCAATACCTGCCCGGTCGGCATTGCCACCCAGAATCCCGAACTCCGCAAGAAGTTCGACGGCGCGCCCGAACACGTTATCAATTTTTTCTTCTTCATCGCGCAGGAAGTGCGTGAGTGGATGGCGAAACTCGGCTTCCGCACTGTCAATGAAATGATCGGCCGCGTGGACATGCTCGAAATGCGCAGCGCTATCGAGCACTGGAAGGCGCGCGGCTTGGATTTTTCGGCTATTCTTTACAATCCCCAGGTTCCGGGCCGCGTCGGCCGCCGCTGCCTGATAGCGCAGGATCACGGCTTGCAGGAAGCGCTCGACCACAAGCTCCTCGAACAAGCGAGCGACGCCATCGAGCAGGCCAAGCCGGTGCAGTTCGATATGCCGATTCGCAACGTCCATCGCACGGTAGGCGCCATGCTGAGCGGCGCGGTTGTTCGCCGCCACGGCTCGAAGGGCCTTCCCGATGACACCATTCGTATCTGTCTTACCGGTTCCGCCGGACAGAGTTTTGGCGCGTTTCTCGCCAAAGGCATCTCTCTGCTGCTGGAGGGCGATGCCAATGACTACACAGGCAAGGGTCTGTCAGGCGGCAGGATCGTCGTCCATCCACCGAAATCTTCGCGCTTCGCTCCTGAAGAAAACATCCTGGTCGGCAATACCGTTCTTTACGGAGCAACCAGCGGCGAAGCTTACTTCAATGGCGTGGCTGGCGAGCGCTTCGCCGTCCGTAACTCGGGCGCCACCGCCGTCGTCGAGGGCGTCGGCGATCATGCCTGCGAATACATGACCAACGGCACCGTTGTCGTGCTCGGCCGCACCGGACGCAACTTCGCCGCCGGCATGAGCGGCGGCTTGGCCTATGTCTTCGATCCCACTGGCGAGTTCGTCCGAGTGCGCTGCAATTCCGCCGGCGTTGACCTCGATCCCTTATTCGAAAGGGAAGACATTCTACTGCTCGAAAATCTCATTCGCAAACATCTCGCCTATACCGGTAGCCCGCTCGCGTCGCGTCTCCTCGAGCATTGGACGGAAAGCTTGAAGAACTTCGTGAAGGTTCTACCGCACGAATATAAGCGCGTGCTCAAGCTGGCAAAACCCCCAGAGCAGGCCAAGCAAGACCAGGCCAGGCAAGACCAAGCCAGGCAAGACCAGGCCAGGCAACCCATTCCCTTGGCAGCGCGCGCGCAAGCCGTCGTGGCGGAGCGGGCGGGCTAGCGGCATGGGTAAAGTTACTGGGTTTCTCGAGCACACGCGCGAAACACCCACCAGAAGACCGGTTTCCGAACGCGCCAATGATTGGTTTGAGGTTTATCAAGACTTTCCGTCCAACCACGTCAAGCAGCAGGCCGGCCGCTGCATGGATTGCGGCGTGCCCTTCTGTCACACCGGTTGCCCGGTGCACAATCTCATCCCCGATTGGAACGATCTGGTCTGGAAAGATCGATGGCGCGAAGCCAGCCGCTCCTTACACGCCACCAACAATTTTCCGGAGTTCACCGGCCGTATCTGCCCCGCGCCGTGCGAAGCTTCTTGCGTCCTCGGCATCAACGATAAGCCGGTCGCCATTCGCGTCGTCGAGCAGCAAATCGCCGACCGTGCTTTCGATGAGGGCTGGCTCCTGCCCGAACCTCCGCGTCGCCGCACTGGCAAGCGCGTAGCCATCGTCGGCTCGGGTCCGGCTGGTATGGCCGCCGCGCAACAACTCAATCGCGCCGGTCACTTCGTCACTGTCCTCGAAAAAGAAGATCGTATCGGCGGCCTTCTCCGCTATGGCATCCCCGATTTCAAAATGGAGAAATGGGTCGTCGATCGGCGTCTCGATCAAATGCGCGCCGAAGGCATCGAATTCCGCGCCAACGTGCATGTCGGGATCGATACGCCGGCCGAAGAACTCGTGCGCGCTCATGACGCGGTACTGCTGGCCGTTGGGGCCGAAGCCCACCGCGACATGCCCATCCCCGGCCGCGAGCTTAAAGGCATCCACTTCGCGATGGATTATCTGACGCAGCAAAACAAGCGCGGAGCCGGTGACCGCGTCGCCGGCAGTGAAGAAATCCTCGCCACCGGCAAGCGCGTCATCATCATCGGCGGCGGCGACACGGGCGCCGATTGCCTGGGTACAGCCCATCGTCAGAAGGCAGCTTCCGTCCATCAACTGCAAATTCACGCGATGCCACCCGAAGACAGGCATCAGAGTACACCATGGCCCATGTGGCCGCTGCAATTGCGCGTCGAGGCCGCGCATGAGGAAGGCGGTTTCCGCGAGTGGAGCGTCTTGACCACGCACTTCAGCGGCGACGATCACGGCAACCTCAAAAAACTGCACTGCGTTCGGGTTGGCCCGAAGCCGGCTCTCGAACGCGTTCCCGATAGCGAGTTTTATCTCGATGCCGATCTCATCCTAATCGCCATCGGCTTCTCCGGACCGGCCCGCAAAGGCTTACTTGAGCAACTGCCGCTCTCGCTCGATAGCCGTGGGAATCTAGATGCCAATGCGGCTTTCATGACGTCTGTACCGGGCGTCTTCTCAGCCGGTGATTCGCGTCGCGGACAATCTCTTGTGGTCTGGGCCATCGCGGAAGGACGGCAGGCCGCTCATCACATCGACCGGTTTCTGATGGGCGCCACGAATCTTCCCGCGTAGTTGCTTTCAGAGGCCAAGCTCCAAGAAGTTACCTAACCGGCCGCTACCGGAGCCTCTGCCGTCAATTCCAGAAGCGTTTTGCGAAGCTCGTCGAGCATTTCCGCCGGGCTCTCAGCAGTTCCCAGCGGTAACTTCAACACTCCCGCAGGCGTGAATTGCGCTCCTGCCGTCTGGCGCACCAATCCCATCAACCGGAAAGGATCGATCTTTGACTGCTGATGGAATTTGATATTCACGAGTCCTTGTCTTCGATCAACGGACTCAACCCCCGCGCGCTCCGCCACGCTCTTGAGCAAGGAGAACCGCACCAGCGTCCTGACCTCCTCCGGAGGCGGTCCGTAGCGATCGGCTAATTCATCCACAATCCGCTGGCCGCGTTCCTCGTTGTTCGCGTCCGCGATGCGCTTGTATGAGCGCAGTCGCTGCGCTTCGTCGGCAATGTAGGTGGTGGGTATACGAATCTCAAGGCCCAGGTTCAACGTGGCGTGTATCTCCAGCGGAACCTCTTCGCCCTTCAACTCGCGTACGCTTTCTTCCAGCAGCCGGACATACGTGTCATAGCCGACCGCTTCGATGTGGCCATGCTGCTCGCCGCCCAGCAGGTTGCCTGCCCCCCGCAGTTCCAGGTCCAGGGCCGCAATTTTGAAACCGGCCCCCAGATCGCTGAACTCCTTTAATGCCGCGAGCCGTTTGCGCGCCACTTCGCTCAACTGCGTATCGGCCGGCACTAGTAAATACGAATAGGCGCGGCGGTTGGAGCGTCCCACGCGTCCCCGCAACTGATAAAGCTCACTCAAGCCGTATCGCTCCGCATTCTCGATTAAAATCGTGTTTGCCAGCGGAATGTCCAGCCCGTTCTCTACGATGGTTGTACAAACGAAGACGTCATACTCATGCCGCATGAAGCCCAGCAGCACTTTCTCCAACTCGCTCTCCCCCATCTGCCCGTGCCCGACTCCGATGCGCGCCTGCGGTATCAACTCCTGCACAAAGGCCGCGCGCATGAAGATCGTATCCACCCGGTTATGCACGAAATACACTTGTCCTTGTCGCGCAAGTTCTTGTTCGATCGCCGTCTTGATCAGGTCCGCGTTGAAATGCGCCACCACCGTGTTGATCGATAAGCGATCCTTCGGCGGCGTCTCTATCAGGGACATGTCGCGCAGCCCGAGCAGCGACATGTGCAGCGTCCTGGGGATCGGTGTCGCGCTCATGGTAAGCACATCGACGTTATGCCTCAGTTGTTTCAGACGCTCCTTGTGCCGCACGCCAAAACGCTGCTCCTCATCCACAATCAACAGCCCCAGATCGGAGAATTCCACGTCCTTCGAAAGCAGCCGGTGCGTTCCGATCAGCACATCTACCTTGCCGGCCGCCAATTCTTCCAGCACCACCTTCGTCTCTTTGGCCGAGCGGAATCTGCTAACCAGTTCCACGCGCACCGGAAAAGAAGCAAACCGCCGCTTGAATGTTTCGAAATGTTGAAAGGAGAGCACCGTGGTGGGGGCTAACACCGCCACCTGTTTGCCATCGCCTAAAGCTTTAAAGGCGGAGCGCATCGCTACTTCGGTCTTTCCGAAGCCCACGTCTCCGCACAACAGACGGTCCATCGGCTGCTCGCTCTCCATGTCTCCTTTGATCTGTCCCATCGCGTTCAGCTGGTCCTTGGTTGCGGAGTACTCGAAAGAATCCTCGAACTCGCGCTGCCAGTTACTGTCTGGTGAGAACGAAAAGCCCTTGCTCATACGGCGTTGCGCATAAAGCTTCAGCAACTCGTCAGCCATATCGCGCATCTTTGCTTTGACACGCGATTTGGTTTTTTCCCACGTTGCGCCGCCCAGCCGATCGAGATGCGGCTTCGCTTCGCCTGCCCCGCGGTATTTCTGCACCAGGTCTAAGCGCGTGAGTGGAACGTAAAGTTTCGATTCGCCTGCGTATTCAAGCAGCATGAAATCACCCTTCTGGTCACCCTGTGCGATTTCGCGAATGCCCAGAAACTGGCCCACGCCGTGCGTCGCGTGTACCACAAAATCGCCTGGCTTCAGATCTGCAACGTCGGCGGCAAATGCGGCCAGCTGCGATTTGGTTGGTTGCCGGCTGATCAGATCCGATGTTTCGAAAAGATCCTCGGAACCGAGAATCGCCAACTCTGAATCGAGAAGCACGGCGCCCCGCCGGATCGATCCCTTGATCAGGTAGGCACTGGCCACGCTGCCGGCATGGTAGGCGCGCTCGGCGAGCGACGGCCGCATTCCGCCGGTCGATTCCAGCCCAAGCTGGTAAGGAATTGAGTATTCCTGCAACACATCCGCAAGCCGCTCCAGTTCACCCGTCGCTGCCGCAAAAAACGCCACGCGGAAGCCTGACCGGATCAAGTTCTGCGCTTCGGACACCGCTACCGTCATGTTGCCTTTGAACGTGAGCGACGGCCGTGTCGAGATGTGAAAGCGCTGCGCGTTCTCGGGCGAGCCTTTGTCGCCGAACAGATCGAGTTCCATCAGGGAGATCTGTGTACGATTCGCAAAACCGGCGTACAGCTCGTCCCAGCGAACAAAATTTTTCTCGGGTTCAATCGGAGCCGGCCTGTCCGGATGCTCCAATCTTTGCCAAAACCGATCGGCGGCCGATTCGATTGCATTTGGCTCATCGAGCACCACCAGCGCTTCCGGTGTCAACGAAAGAATTGTATGCGCGCGGGGTCTGACGAGCGGTGTCAGGAATTCCCAACCGGGGAAAACTTCTCCCGGATTTGTAAGGTCGATCTCCAACGCATCTGCCGCCTCCGCTAGTTCCCGCAGCAAAGACCGCGATTGAGGATATTCGGCCAGGGGCAGCAAAGTGACCGCGTTTATTTTGAGAACGGACCGCTGCGATTCCACGTCGAATTGTCGGATCGATTCGATCTCGTCGCCGAAAAATTCGAGCCGAACCGGCCGCGCCGCTTCTGCTGGAAAAACATCGAAAATGCCCCCGCGCATCGAATATTCGCCCACCATTTCGACAGGCTCGCGCTTCTGATACCCGATGCTCTCCAGGTGCTGCATCAGATCTTCTAACGCCATCTCCTCGCCAACCCGCAGGTTCAGCGCCAGTTGGCGATAAAAACTTCCCGGCTCTGTGCGCAGGAGAGCGGAGGCCAACGGCACGATCGTGATCGGAATGCGTTGGGTCGACAAACGCCATAACCCGACCGCGCGTTTCTCCGAAATCTCGTTGTGTGGTGAAAGCCGCTGATGCGGAAGTACATCTAAAGCCGGGATTAGTAACGGCGACGGCAGGTCGCGTCCCTCGAAGAAGATCTCGAAAAATACTTCCAGCGTTTCGAGCAGAGTCTCCGCCTGTTTGTTTCCATCTACCACCACCACGAGCGGCTTCTCGATCGCCTGGTAAAGCAGCACCAGGTAGAGCGCCTTTGCGGTCGTAACGAGGCCCGATATTGCAAACGGTCCGTGCTCACCGCGTGTGAGTTGCTGCAGAAGCAGCTGGAACTCCGCCTGCCGCGTTGCGCTTTGAAGGAGATCTCGGGTAGCGGGATGGGTCATATGTGCTGTTCCCGGCCGCGGCTCATTGCGCCACAAGAATTTTCGCGGCGATGTCGGTCGTTGAGTAGCCTGGCTCTAGCGGAAGCGCATATACTTGGCCGCCTGCCGCTTCCACTTCTTCGCGGCCTGCGATGAAATGTGCCCAGTCCGCTCCCTTTACCAGCACATCGGGCAAGAGTTCCGCGATTAGCCCCCGAGGAGTGTCTTCATCGAAAAGCGTCACCGCATCCACCGCCTCCAAGTGCAGCGCGAGACCTGCTCTGGTGCTTTGATCGAAAAATGGCCGCGAAGGACCCTTCAGCCGCTGTACACTGCTGTCGGTGTTGAGTGCGAGAATGAGAAGATCCCCCAGGGAACGGGCTCGTTCGAGCAGACGAACGTGCCCGGGATGAAGGATGTCATAACAGCCGTTCGTAAAAACGACTTTCTTGCTTTGCGTTTTCCAGATATGGCGCTCGGCGATCAGTTCGACGCGGCTGTAAAATTTCGCCATCAACCTACATTTTAACGATGGAACCGATCGGGCACTCAACCGCAAACGCCACCGGGCGGGCCATCGCCTCGGCTGGGTGCTCAGTTCTTCCTAAGCCCTTTAACAACATACTTGTGCGCGCCACAAACTGGGTGGGCGACGCCGTGATGGCCGTTCCGGCTCTGCAAGCGCTGCGCTCGCAATATCCGTCCGCGTATATTTCGATTCTGGCCCGCCCGTGGGTGGCTGGCCTTTACGGCCGTGAGCCTTTCTGCGATGAGCTCCTTCCCTACGAAGCCCCGCGAAGTGCCCGCGGCCTGCGCGCTAAGCGGCGGCTGGCTGCGCAGCTCCGTCATAGGGAATTCGATTGTGCCATCCTCTTTCCGAACGCCTTTGAAGCGGCCGCGCTGGCCTGGCTGGCGCGTATTCCCGTTCGCGTCGGCTACGCCCGCGACGGCCGATCGCCTCTGCTAACTCATGCCGTGCCGACTCCGGCGCCCGGCGAGACACCCGCTCACCAGCGCTTTTACTATCTTGAGCTTTTAAAGCGCGCAAAACTGATTCCAGCCTATGCCGCTTCCGATGCGATTCGCCTGTCCGGCGCGGCGGCCGCTGTCGCCGAAGGGCGCAAGAGGTTTGCCGACGTCGCTCTACACGGTGCTGTCATCGGAGTCAGTCCAGGAGCGGCCTATGGCGGGGCAAAGCGCTGGTTGCCCGAGCGTTTCGCCCAGGCAGCCATCGAAGTGGCGCGCGAACGGTCTTACTCGGTCGCCGTCTTCGGCTCCAGAGAGGAATTGCCCATCTGCGAAATCGTGCGCGAACAGGTAGAGGCCGCTGGCGTTCCCTGCCTGAATTTTGCCGGCGGGACTAGTCTCCCCGAATTCATCGAACTGGCGGCGGCCTGCGATCTTTTTCTTACCAACGATTCCGGCCCCATGCACATCGCCTCCGCGCTCGGTGTTCCGACCGTTGCCGTCTTCGGTGCAACCGATGACCAGGCCACTGGCCCGACCGGCGCGCGTAGCCGAATCATACGCGAGCCAGTAGAGTGCAGCCCCTGCCTCCTTCGCGAATGTCCTATCGATCATCGGTGCATGACTGGCGTCCAAGCTTCGCGTGTCGCCCAGGCGGCTTTGACTCTCGTCGCGATTGACGAAAGACGATAGAGCAGAATACTACAAATGGATACTCGCGAAAAAATAGTGAAAATCGAAAATCTGCCGGCGCTTCTCTTGCAAGGCGAGTGGGCCGCCATTACCGGCTTATTTGATCCCCTCACTCAGGTGCAAGCCGAGCGCTTGAGCGTCTTTGCGGAAAAAGGGCGGATGATACTCGCCGTCGTGCTTCCGGATTCCGCCACTCTCATTGCGGTGGAGGCGCGCGCTGCTTTGGTAGCCGCTCTGCGCCAAGTCGACGCGGTCGTGATTGCAGACGACAAGCATCTCACGGCAATCTGCTCAGGCCTGCCCAATGTCTGCATTCATCATGATCGGCAAGGCGAGGAGCGCCGTTCAGCGGAGTTCATCGAGTTCATTTTGCGCCGTCAACACTCCGCGGAGATTTTCACGTGAGGGCGGACCTGATGCCCGATCAATCTGCCGATTCCCAAACCATTCTCGTCATCCGCCTCGGAGCCATGGGAGATATTCTGCACGCCCTTCCCGCCGTTGCGAGCCTCAAGTTGAGCTTCCCGCGTAAACGCCTTGTCTGGCTTGTTGGACATAAGTGGCTTCCTCTGCTGGCGGGCAACCCTCATGTCGACGAGATCGTTTCTTTTGATCGCACCACCGTTAGCGCCTTCTGGGATCTCAGGCGAACGCTGCGATTGCTTCGCCCCGAAACTGCCGTCGATATGCAGGGCCTGCTCAAATCCGCTTTCGTGGGAAGAATGGCCGGGACTACTAAGTTCTTCGGCTTCGACAAAACCATTGCCCGCGAGCCTTTGGCCTCGATGCTCTACACGGACCGTATTTACGTCACCGGTCCCCATCGCATCGAACGGAATCTGCAGTTGGTTCAGTCGGCTGGGGCGAGTGTCTGCACGGAAGAAAGTTGGATACCAGCGGGCGTGGCCGAAGGAGACTTGCCGTCGGGGCCCTATGTTCTAGCCAGCCCATTTGCCGGTTGGAAAAGTAAGCAGTGGCCCGCTCATCTCTATGATCGTTTGGCCGAAGCCCTGCGCAAAGAGGGTCTGCAACTGGTTGTGAATGTTTCCCACGAGCGCGCGCGCGACATGGCCTCTCTCAAACACGTCTTCGTACACTGTTCCTCCCTTGCCGGCTTAATTTATGCCACGCGCCACGCCGCCGCAATTGTGGGCGTCGATAGCGGCCCTCTTCACCTCGCGGCTGCTCTCAAGAAACCGGGCGTTGCACTCTTCGGTCCAACCGACCCCGGGCAGACCGGACCCTTCCGCAGTCCCATGGCCGTCTTGCGTCAGCCGGATGTCACCACCACCTACAAACGCGGACGTCTGATTCATCCAAGCATGGCGGGCCTCTCTTTCGAACAGGTCCTCCAAGCCTTGCTCCATTCCTTGTCTAGCGAAAAACAGGGTATTCAAACGGCGGTGCGCGACTCGTGAATGCGCCGCGCTATTGGTTTCCTAAGCCATACGCCGATTTCGTGCAGCGCTTGCGCGTAGCCGGCGGCTTCGTCCTCCTCGCTACTTTTGCCTTTCTTGCCAATCCTTCGCGCAAATCAATGACTATCGGTTTGCCGGTTTCGTTGCTCGGTCTTGCGCTCAGAAGTTGGGCCTCCGGTCACTTGGCCAAAGACAAGGATCTCGCTACCTCCGGCCCTTACGCGTATATTCGCAATCCGCTCTATGTTGGCACTCTGGTAGCCGCTCTCGGGGTCGTGCTCGCAGCGCGCAATTTTTGGCTGGTCCTTCTTTTCGTGGTGGTATTCTTTTTGGTTTACTTGCCCGCCGTCGAACTGGAGGAGCAACATCTCCGCGAAATTTTCCCGCTCTACGCGAGTTACGCCCGCCAAGTCAACCGATTTGTTCCAAGCGTTCGAACCATCGCGAATCGTAAGCCGTTTTCCTGGCCGCTCTACTATCGCAACGAAGAATATAAAGCCGCGCTCGGGTGGCTTGCCGCGGTGGCTTGGCTCGCCTGGAGATGTTTCCCCGTCGCCAAGACTTTTGGCTAGTCAAAGCTTTCTCTGTGATACTCTTTCGCTGATGAGAGTTGGATGTTTTACCGCACTGTTATCTGAGTTTCCGCTTGAGAAGGTATTTGAAAAGCTCAAAAAACTGAACATCAACACGGTCGAACTCGGCACGGGCAATTATCCTGGAGACCCGCATTGTCCCTTGTCGATGCTCAAGAACAAAACCGAGCTAAAAGACTTTAAGACCAAGCTCGATGACAACGGGTTTTCGATCAGTGCGCTTAGCTGCCACGGAAATCCTCTCCATCCGAATGCCGCCACCGCCAAAGCTTACGCCGATACCAGCAAGCGTACAGTCGAACTCGCGGCCAAACTCGGCGTGCCGGTGGTGATCGATTTTTCCGGCTGTCCGGGCGATAGCGATTCAGCTAAATATCCGAATTGGGTCACCTGTCCGTGGCCCCCGGAATATCTCGATGTCCTTGCCTGGCAATGGGAGAAGAAAGTCACTCCTTACTGGATCAAACATGCCAAGTTCGCTCGTGAGCATGGCGTCAAAATCGCTATTGAAATGCATCCCGGCTTTGTTGTCTACAGTCCCGAAACCATGCTCAAGCTGCGCTCCATCGCTGGGGATAACATTGGCTGCAACTATGACCCGAGCCATATGTTCTGGCAGAGCATCGATCCCATCAAAGCGGTCCGCGTGCTAGGCGATGCCATCTTCCACGTGCATGCCAAAGATACCCAGATCTACGAATGGAATCTCCCGAAGACCGGCGTCCTTGATACAAAAAAGTACACGGACGAGCGCAATCGCGCCTGGATCTTTCGTTCCTGCGGCTACGGTCATCCATATGGCTGGTGGAAGGAATTCATCTCGACCCTTCGCATGTACAACTACGATTACGTCCTTTCGATCGAGCATGAAGACACCCTGATGTCCCCTGACGAGGGTCTCACCAAGGCTGCTGAGTTTCTCAACGAAATCGTAATTCGCGAACAACCAGCCGCCCCCTGGTGGGTCTGACCTTTTTTCGAAATCGCGCGCTTGCTTGTCTGTCATGCGATTGTGACAGTTGTGCATCAAATTTTTCGCGCGCAAAGATACAATTAAGAACGATTCAGCAGGAGAGTCATGTCCGGTAAAAAAATCGGCATTCTGACGGGCGGTGGAGATGTGCCCGGCCTCAATGCAGTCATCAAGAACGTTGTTTACCGAGCCACTTCGGACGGTCACGACGTAACTGGAATTCGGCTTGGATGGAAAGGTTTGACGGATCTCAATTTTGACGATCCGGCGAGTATCCAGAGATTCGTTTTGCCACTCACGCGCGAGAACACGCGACGCATCGATCGCACGGGTGGAACCTTTCTTCATACCAGCCGCACCAACCCGTCGAAGACAAAGAAAGTCCCTGATTTTCTCAATCCAGCTGATTTTCCGTCCTCCGTCGGCAAGGATGGGGTTAAAACATTTGACATCACCAAGCGTGTCCTTGCGAACCTAGACCGCTTGGAAATCGACCATCTGGTTGCAATTGGCGGCGACGATACGCTCAGCTACGCGGCCATACTCGACAAGGCAGGTTTCAAGGTCATCGGTATTCCGAAGACGATGGATAACGACGTCCGGAATACCGAATATTGCATCGGATTTTCGACCGCCGTCTCGCGCGCGATGGACGCTATTCAACGTCAGCGCACCACTGTCGGCTCGCATGAACGTCTCGGCATTTTCCGCGTGTTCGGCCGCGACGCCGGCTACACTGCTCTCTACACCGCCTACGTTACCTCCATTCGCTGCGGCATACCCGAGTACAAGTTCAATCTCGAACACATGATTGATTTGCTCATGACTGACAAAAAGAACAATCCGAGCAATTATGCCCTCGTCATTCTTTCCGAAGGAGCCAAGTGGGAGGGTTACCAGACCAAAGAATACGGCGAGGCAGACGCCTTCGGCCACCGCAAAAAGTTCAGCGTTGCCGAAGCCTTCAGCGACGAAGTGATTAAACGCACCGGTGCCGAAACTGTCGTCAGCGATCTGACCTACGACCTGCGAAGCGGCGCGCCCGATTTTCTCGACACCATGGTTGCGACGACCTTCGGCACCATGGCCTACGACGCCATCACTTCCCAAAAGCACGGCGTCATGGCGTCCATTTCCGAAGGAAAATTTGCCATGGTTTCGATTCCCGATTCCAAAGATGGGCCCCGCCACCTGGACGTTGAGCACATGTACAACAAGGATCGCTACCGCCCGAGCTACACCAGCAAGGAAGGTCTGCCCCTTCTCCTCTCTCATCCTTAACATGGCAGATCTGGCAGCAAAGGGCGCAGGCTTGGTGTCCGATGTGGTTGAAGCGCAAGGACACCTTGTCGATTCGCACATCATGGAGCAGATCTTCGATACAGTCGTTGAATTCGGCGGCCGCTTCGAAGTCGAGCAGTTTTCGATTGGCCGCACCAATAGCGATCCCTCCCGCCTTCGTCTGCGCATAGAGGCTGCTTCGGCCGACGAATTGGATACCATGATCGTCCAGTTAATCGGCTTGGGGTGCTCGCTGGCCGAATCTGGCGAAGCCGAGTTGAAGTCCGCCGAGCGCGATTGTTGCGCGCCAGAAGATTTTTATTCGACTACCAACCAGCGCACCCTGGTTCGTCACTGCGGCCAATGGCTCGAAGCGCAAAATCAGCGCATGGATGCAACCATCGTCGTCTCCGGGAGTACTGCGGTTTGCACGCGCTTGCGCGATGTGAAGGCCGGTGACAAGATCGTCGTTGGTATGAAAGGCATCCGGGTTGTGCCTGAAGCGAAGGAGCGCGATCGTCAATCCTTCGCTTTCATGAGCAACGAGATCTCCTCTGAACGGCAAGTGGAGACGGCCGTCGGGCAAACCGCCGCCATGATGCGCCAGGTGAGAAAAGAAGGCAAGAAAATCGTTGCGGTGGCAGGACCCGTGGTTGTCCACACCGGCGGCGGCGCTCCCTTCGGCCGTCTCATTCGAAACGGCTGGATAGATGCCGTTCTCGCAGGCAATGCACTCGCCGTTCACGACATCGAAGCTGCTCTCCTCGGAACCTCATTGGGCGTTAGAACATCCGATGGGCGGCAGGAGGAACATGGCCATCGCAATCATATGCGCGCCATCAATGCCGTCTTTCGTGCCGGTAGCATCAAAGCCGCAGTCGATACCGGCCGCCTTTCGTCCGGCGTGATGTATGAGTGCGTCAAGGCAAATGTGCCTTTCGTTCTGGCGGGCAGCCTGCGCGACGATGGACCTCTGCCTGGGGTACTCACCGATATGAACGAGGCCCAGGATGCTTATGCGACCCAGCTTCGCGGCGCGGGGGTCGTCCTTTGCCTTAGCTCCATGCTCCATTCCATTGCCGCCGGCAACATGCTTCCCGCGTGGGTAAAAGTTGTTTGCGTCGACATCAACCCGGCCGTTCCCACCAAAGTTGCTGACCGCGGAACGGGCCACGCGCTCGGGGTCGTCACCGATGTCGGCTTATTCCTCGATCTTCTTGCTCAAAAATTAACGGCAAAATGAAGAACAAACGCCAGTACACAGACGAACATGCCGAGGCCGGCGTCCGCGCCGAACTGCCGCTCATCGAAACTTGGCCTAACCAATTCAGCGATTACGAAATCGAGATCGAGATGCCGGAGTTCACCTCTGTCTGCCCCAAAACCGGTCTGCCGGATCATGGCACTCTTCGCCTGATTTATATACCTGACAAAAGCTGTCTGGAACTTAAGTCTCTGAAGATGTACACTCTGGCATATAGGAATCTCGGCATCTTTCAAGAAAACGTAGTCAACCGTGTTCTGGCCGATGTCGTCAAAGCAACGGATCCCGTCGAGGCCATGGTATTGGGTGATTTCGCCGCTCGCGGCGGCATTGCCACGCGGGTAACTGCTAAGTACCGGCGGCGAAAGAAGAAATAAGTAGATCGCGCGAGCGCGTGGGAGGGAGAAGAGCGAATGATTTGCCGGACCGCCATTTTGCTGCTCCTGAATGCCTCCCTCTTTGCGGCCGAATTTCATACGGGTCAAGCCGCCCGTGCCGTTCTCGGACAATCCTCCTTCACCTCCCAGGAACGCGGAGTCAATGTCACTTCGCTCGTCGTTTCACAAGGCCGTTTGTACGCTTCCGATGCATCCCACCACACCCTCACCTTCGATCTTTCTCAAATCCCTGACGTGCGCGATGATTTTGCCGGCCGCCAGTCGAGCGGTTGTGGCCTTTGCGGGTTCTCCCCCACCGCTGTCGCGAACCAATCCGTCATGCCGGGCGTGGCGGTCGTGAGCGTCTGGGACAAAACAGTCGCCATTGCGGATACCAGAAATCATCGGGTTCTCATCTGGCGTGACGCGTCCCAGCCGCGACCGGATAGCGGTCCAGATGTCATTCTCGGAACCAGCGGCGACCCTTCTGTCATCGGTCCGGCGACTTTGCTGCAACCTGTCTCGGTCGCCCTCGATGGCAAACGCTTGTTCGTCGGCGATGCTGCCCTCCATCGGGTGCTCGTCTGGAATTCTTTGCCGCTCTCCGGCAGCCAGGCCGCCGACGTCGTCCTTGGCCAGCCGGATGCCACGTCTGTGGCCGCCAGTCCCTCGCCCACGCCCGATACCATCTCCACTCCTACTGCCATGGCGTCCGACGGAACCAACCTGTTTGTTGCCGACGCACCCAATCGCCGCATCCTCGTTTTCTCGCCAGGTGACATCGAGCTTGCCCCGAACGCGGCCGTCAACTCAGCCAGCCTCGCCAGCGTGCCTTTGGCCCCCGGTACACTGGTTTCGGTCTCGGGAAGGGCGTTGAGCGAATCCGAGGAATCTGTCGACCCGGCCAGTTCAGAGCCGTTGCCCAAAATCTTGGGTGGCTCAGAACTTATTTTTGACGGCGAAGCTTTGCCCCTGCTTGCCATCTCGCCGAACGAGGTGCAGGCCCAGATTCCCTACGACGTGGGAAACCGGAGCGCGGCCAGTGTCTACCTGCGTACCGAACACCCGGGCGGCGCAGTCTCCGTCTCTACGCCCATCGCCGTGAGGTTGGTTCCGGCGAGCCCGGGTCTGTTTGCTTTCAGCGGCAAGGAACCGCGTGGAGGCATTCTCCTCCATCCGGCCGGCAATACTCCGAGCGGCGCTCCTGTTACCGAAGAAAGTCCAGCCAAGCCCGGTGAGATCGTCGCTGTCTGGGCCACTGGTCTCGGATCGATTGGCGACAACAATGCAAATTCTTCTTCTGCTCCCGTCCTCGTTCCGGTAACTGCTCAGGTGGACGGGCAGTCCGCGCAAGTCCTTTCCGCTAAACTGCTATCCGGCGCAATCGGTGTCTACGAGGTCCAGCTTGTCGTCCCCACCGGCTTGTCTTCGCAAACCGAAGCTCACCTGAAGGTCACCCAAAATGGCCTCACCAGCAACACCGTGACCTTCCCCCTGCGATAACTCCTCGTGTTATTTAGCTGCGTAGGGCTTGTACCGATTCTCCAGCAGTACCGCTATCGCCCGTTCCTTATCCTCGGGGGCAACATAAAAGAACGCTCCTGTCAAATCACGCTTGATCAGAATCCCCATCGTGTAGATCCCCGTCTCTACTAAATAATCGATCCCTGCCTCAGTAAGAAGATTCTCCAGTTTAAGCGCGTTGCGCAGCGTCCGCGCCATATAAATAAGATCGAGCTCTGCTTCTTCGAAGAAATCAGCGTCTTGGCGCATGCTTCGTGATTATGCCAAGCCGCTCGAAAGCGAATCATTCCGTCGCCTGGCGCGCTCTAACCAGTGTGGTCTAAATAGAACCATGCGGGCTACTCTCAAAATCAATCGGCGTTGGCGCGAGGCCCAGATGTTCGTACGCGCCATGGCCTCCCCTCACCATCCCGTACTCGCGCAGATCATCCCCATGCGCCGATGCAATCTCGCCTGCACCTATTGCAATGAGTTCGATAAGGACTCGCTTCCCGTGCCCACCGACGAGATGCTACGCCGCATCGACAAGCTTGGCCAACTCGGTACCAGCATCATCACCTTCAGCGGCGGTGAACCGACTCTCCATCCCGATCTAGATCTGCTGATCGAGCGCGTTCGCCAGACCGGTGCGATCGCCACCCTCATCACCAACGGCTACTTCCTTGTTCCTGATCGCATCAAGCGCCTCAATTCCGCCGGCCTCGACTACCTGCAAATCAGCATTGATAACGTGCAGCCCGACGACGTGTCGAAGAAAAGCCTTAAAGTGCTCGATCAGAAACTGCAATGGCTCGCCCGCTATGCCGATTTCGACGTCACCATCAACTCCGTGCTCGGTAGTGAAATCAAGCTGCCCGAAGACGCCTACACTATCGCCGCCCGGGCCCGTGAGCTCGGCTTCAACAGTACCATCGGCATTCTGCATGATGGCAGCGGCCAGTTGGCTCCGCTGCAAGATCGCCAACGCACTGTCTATGATCGGATACTCGGCCTTGGTACCGGTCTGTTCTCTTTTGCCCATCTCGATGCCTTTCAGCAAAATACAATCCGCGGTCTCCCCAACCCGTGGCACTGCCCCGCAGGCGGCCGCTTCTTGTATATTTGCGAGCAAGGTCTTGTTCACTACTGCTCGCAGCAGCGCGGCACGCCCGCCATTCCGCTTGCGGCTTATACTTCCGAAGATCTCGTTCGTGAAGGGAGCCGTCCCAAAGGCTGCGCCCCGTTCTGCACGATCTCTTGCGTTCATCAAACTGCTTTGCTGGATGACTTCCGCACTAAGCCTCGTGAAACCCTCACCGGCATCGTCGAACGCCGCAAGCAGCGCGACCCAGCCTGGCAAACCCCGGCCTCCATTCGGCTCCTTGAGACTATGTTTCTCAGAGATTCGCGCGCCCGCGATCTCTTCGGCCACCTTGCCCTGCGACTCTTCCGCGCTAAGCAGACGCCCCCGAATTGAGCGCCGTATTACCATGTCTGAAATGAGATACGCTTGCGCCGGATTGCTCCTCTTATTTGTCTCCTGTGGGCCTCCCCCCAAAGCAACCACCCCGCCTCTCAGTCCTCAGCAGGCCGGCGAACTCCTGCACTACAACAACAAAGCCCAGGATTGGCTTAAGTACGTCAGACGGCAAAATCCCGCCTGCGACTACCACATCGAACTGCCCGACCAGAGCGGCCACCCCGCCGCCATCGATCTCGATCACATCGTTATGTGCGGGGCTCGACCCAGCCCGAAGGAGTTCGATGCCAGCATCTCCTTCGTCTACAACAAGAACAGCAAGCAGTGGGTCCTCACCAGATTCTCCAGCTGAACCCCCATTAGTTACTGCTCCAAACCTGCTCTGCGGGCTGCCACAAGGCTTACGCTCGACCAGTCAAGCTGTTCCTGCCCGTGCGCCATGGCCGAAACAAAGTGGTCGCGCATAACACTCGCGAAAGGCATCGGCGCGCCCATTTCGCCAGCCAGTTCCACCAGTTGCCGCACGTCCTTCAGTCCCAACTTCAACGCAAAACCGGCTGGCTCGAACTTCCAGTCGACCATCGTTGTCCCATAGTTCTTGTACATCGGCGACCCGAACAGTTCGACCATCGCCTCGAGAAATTGATGCTCGTCGATCCCCGCTTTCCGCATTACCGCGAAGGCTTCCCCAAAAGACTCGAGCATGCTCGCGATCATAAAATTCCCGCATAGCTTAACTGCGTTCGCCTGCCAGGGCTCCACGCCGATCTCGAAAGTGCGCCGCCCCAGCGCCTCAGCCAGCGGACGGCATCGCTCTCTAGCCTTCTCCTCGCCTGATAGCAGTACAATCAGTTTTCTTGCCTCGGCTGCATCCGGCCGCCCGAACACCGGTGCGCTAACCATCGTCTGCTGCCGTACCGCATGTTCTTCCGCCAGTTTCCGCGCTAACGAAACGCTAATGGTGCTCGAAGAGATATGGGTCGCCCCCTTCGCCAGGCCGGATGCTAATCCCTTATCGCCGAACACAACTTCCTCCAAAGCTGCGTCGTCGGAAAGCATCGTGAACACCGCCTCTGCGCCACTGGCCGCATCTGCCGCACTCGCTGCCACGGATGCGCCCTCTGCCCCGAGTGGCTCCGCCTTGTCGCGGCTCCGGTTGTAAACCGTCGTCGCGTGGCCCGCCTTCAAGAGATTGCGAACCATTCCTGTGCCCATTTTCCCCAGCCCGATAAAGCCAATCTTCATACCTCATTGTGACCTTCGCAGCCCTGCCTCCTTCCTTCTTTAACCCTCTACAATGAAACTATGAACAATCTGGTCCGGCGCAGTGTCGTTGGCGCTGGCGTGTACGTGCTCGCTTCTGCTTGCCTCATCGCTCAGGCTTGGAAGACCGCCGATTCGCTCCCCGGGGTCGATTTTAGCCATCTCTCGGCAGCGCAGAAGACGAGCGTCTTAAAGGTCTTGCGGAGCGAAGGTTGCTCCTGCGGTTGCAACATGCGGCTCGCCGAATGCCGCATGGTCGATCCTAGTTGCTCCTACAGCACCGGCATGGCCGCGGCTGTGGTTGACGCCGTTCTCCACGGCAAGACTGAAGAAGAAGCCAAGGCCGCCGCTATCGCTTCCAAGTGGGGCCACATTCAACAGCCCAAACTCCTGGATGATCCGGTGAAAATCCCGGTCGCTGGCTCCCCCTCCACCGGGCCGGCCAACGCACCCATCACCATCGTCGAGTTTTCCGACTTTCAGTGCCCGTATTGCGTCGCCGCCGTGCCTGAGATTCGCGCTCTGCTCAAGGCCTATCCCAGTCAAGTCAAGCTCATCTTCAAGCAATATCCGCTCGAAATGCACGCTCACGCCGATCTTGCCGCTGCCGCCGCCATCGCCGCTCAGAAGCAGGGCCAATTTTGGGCCATGCATGACGCCCTCTTTGCTCACCATGACGACCTTTCGCGCGCCACCATCCTGTCCCTAGCCGCTACGAACGGTCTGGATATGAAACGCTTCCAGGAAGATCTCGATTCGAGCGCTGTCCGCGAAACCGTCGTCCGCGACGTTCAGGATGGCGATCATGCGGGTGTAGAAGGTACCCCAACTATCTTCATCAACGGCCAGCGCTACAACGGTCCCATCGACGTAGCTTCGCTCAAGCCGGTCTTTCAGGCCGAACTCAATCCCGGCAAACCCGTGGTTATTTCCGGCAAATAAGCGTACTTGCCGAACGACTTACGAGCCCTGCTGCTCCAGTTCTTTTACTAGCTGTGTCACCACGTCGCCTACCACTTGCAAACTATGCGTGCTCAGCTTGTCCATCGTGTCTTGTGCCGTGTGCCAGTAGGATCCATTCGGCCCGTAGTCCAGGTCGATAATGTCGATCGCATTCACTCCTGAGTCGGTAAATGGTTTGTGATCGTCGTCGATGTCGCCCTCATCCTTGCGAAAATATTTCGCATCACCCAACTGATCCGCGATCTTGCGAACGTCCGCCCTTAGAGAACCCGAAGAATTCCCGTCATTCGCGATATCCAGATCCTTGTCGCCGATCATGTCCACGTTGATCAGCGCCCTGATACGCGCCAGCGCGCCCTCTGATGCCCACTGTGTTACCAGGTGCCGACTTCCATAACGGCTGTCCGCGTCCGTCCATTCGCCCAGCGCTTCTTCTCCGTCGAAGAACACGATCACCAGATCGTCTGTGTGCTTCATCCCCGCCGCCACTTTCGCGAACTCGATCAGGAATCCGGTCGAAGATCCCGCATCATTCGCTCCTACAAAGCGCACCATAGGAATCCGCTTGGTGTCGTAGTGCCCCGTCACCACCACGCTCTTGCCTGATGTCCCTGGAAACTTCAAAATAACGTTGACCATCGGAATTGGCCCATTCGGTGTTTGCCCGGTGAATTTGTCGAGCGACAGCTCTCCGCCCAGCGGTTTCAGTTCCGAGACAATCCAGTCACGAGCTTGCGCCAGCGCCTCCGATCCGGCCGGCCGTTCCCCAAAACTCACTGATCGCCGCGTGTACCTCAGAGCCGCCGCTCCGTCGAACTTCTCTGCGGTCCGCGCTTGTGCACTGGCTGTCAGCAGCACTGCCGCCAGTCCTACTATCCCCAGCCGAGACCAGCGCACGCACTCGAGATCCTCAATTCTACGGCGATTGGTTAGCATTGAGATTGGCACAAAACTAGGTGTTGCAACTGTAGTATTATAGCCGTGCACCCGAAATTCTTCTGTTAGGTATTTATGCAGTCTGTCGGACAGAAACTCCGTCTTGCGCGCGAAGCGCAGCATCGCACCCTCTACCAGGTAAACGCGAGCACCCGAATTTCTGTGAGAATTCTGGAGGCTCTTGAAGCTGACGATTTAAACTGCGTCAGTTCTGCCTTTTTCTATCGGAGTTTCGTCAGGCAATTCGCCGACGATGTGGAGCTCAATTACGCCGAGGTCGCCGAGGCAGTCTCTGTCGTAGCTGATGGTATCCCAGTTCCCTCCATGCCTGGCCAAGGCAGCATCCAACCTCCCAAAGTCGCGGCCTTACAGATCGGCCGCCGCAAGTCGCCTCGCTTGGTCCGCTCGATAACTTCTCTCGCCGTCGTGCTTATTGCCTGCTCGGGTGTCTACGCGATGTGGCAGAATGCCAAACTCCACCTCCCCGCCGCTTGGCAGAAAGTAGCTGCCGCTGGCTCTCTTCCGGCAATCAATCCAGGCGCCGTTTCTAACGATGCTTCATCCCCCCCTAGCTCCAGCAATCCGAACGGCTTTACGCTCGAGCTCTCCGCTACCGAACCTGCCTGGCTCTCCATTACGGCCGATGGGAAGCTATCGTTCGACGGCATCCTTGAACGTTCCGAGACCAAGTTTCTCGAAGGACATCGCACAGCGCGTGTCATGACCCGAAACGCCGGCGTCGTCAAAGTTGTCTTCAACGGCAAACCTCTCGGAGCCCTCGGCGCACGCGGTCAGGTGAAAACCGTTCTCTTCACCAAGAACAACTACGAAGTGTTGCGCTCCCCCACCCGTGTCTCCTGGCTCGACCTCAACCAGACTGCCGCATTGAAGCTGCCTTTGGTTGTGCTGCCGCTTCCTGGCTCTTGACCCCGCGCTGGAGTCGCCGCTTCTGCCGTTCAAGCGCGATCAGTTCGTTCCGCCGCCGCAGCTTGATGCTCATGTCTACCTTGCGCCAGAACTTCCGGAAATAATCCACCGCCGATGCCAGCCCGAACACTACCACCGCCCACATCGCCGCCAGCGCAAACGGCCGCAGCCCAGACCAGCGAATCGAAAGCATCACCAAAGCCACGCCAACCACCTGCAGGATCATCTTCGATTTACCTAGCTCACTCGCCTTGACCGTGAATCCTTCGGCCGCCGCGATGCTTCGTAAACCGGAAACTGCAAATTCTCGGCTGATAATCAGAATTACCATCCAGCCGGGCAGCAGCCGGATTTCTACCAGCGAAATCAGCGCGGCTGAAATCAGCAGCTTGTCCGCCACTGGATCGAGCAGCGTTCCGACGGTAGTGACCTGCTTCCAGCGCCGCGCCAGATAGCCATCCAGCAGATCTGTCAGCGCCGATGCTAGAAAAATTAACAGTGCAAAGAAATCGTTAGCTATAATCAGCTTGCCGTCCCAATGCACGGCCAGATTGTGCTGCACCAGCGCCGCCACTAGCAGTGGCACCAGGAATATACGCACCAGCGTCAGCAGATTGGGCAGATTGGTCAATCGTACTCAAATATAGAACATTTGATCGGCCGCAGCGCTGCTGCTATGGAAGGCGCGCTCCTGACGTCAAAAAACCATCTTTTCCCCTCAACTGGCCGAAGGATCCTCCCCATTCCGCTCCAGCACCCATTCCAGGCGTTGAATCGCGTGCGAAATCTGCTCTGCCCTCACCGTCGCCTGGCTTGCCACGCCATGCTCGCGCGCCAGCCTGATCGCCAGTCCGTCCATCTCCGATCGCAGCCCCGCTAACAAATCTGGAAGCGATCTCTGCCCCGCTTGGCTGATACTGAAGTGCTTTGCCGCCGGCTCCGAAGGCCTACGCATTTCTACAACTCGCGACGTACGCGAGTCTGAACTGTTCAACATGTCTCGCTCCTTAAAGGAAAGTTCTTCGCGCCGTCGTCCTTTTACCAACTCGGAACAATCGTCGCGCTGTTTAAATTTCTAAACGCCGCAGTTGCAAAACTGGGGCGCAGATTCTTCAAGAGTCTTTAGGATGCGAGAACCGGTGGCGATCGTCCCGAGGAGAGATAATCGCCGCTGCCATACCTGGCAGCCCTGTGAGAAAGCGCTACCGCTTCCACGGCGAATGCCTGCAATACGTCCGCAGCCACCGTCGCACCGGAACAACACTCCAGGCGCGACCTTCGTTTGCGGCGGGTAAGCGAAGCGCCGTTGCCATCCCGGTCACTTGTCTGGAAGCGCTCTGGATCGTTCGCCAGAATGCGCGAGCCGCTGGCGATGGGCCTCGCCAGAATCGCTCGCATGGCATCGCTGCCACTAGCGGTGCTCGAGTGAGCGCATGCCATGGCCGCCGTGCAAAGCGCTATGCTGGCCGCCCACTTTGTCATTTGTCTAATAAGACGGTGACCCCGGAGCGTCCGTTTACTTTAATTTGCCGCGGTTTTTTTTAACGGTTTGTAAATACCTTCGCGCTTTTACTTCAAAAGAGTGCTGCTCAACAGAACTCTCGCCACTGTAAAATAAATCACTAGCCCGCTCACATCCACCAAGGTTGCCACAAACGGAGCCGATGCGCTCGCCGGATCCAGGCGCGCCATGCGCAGAATAAACGGCAACATCGAGCCTGCCAGCGTCCCGAAGAGCACCACGCCCACCAGACTGAACGCTACTGTCAGCGCCACCAGAAAATAATGTTCGCCATACGTGTGCCAGATCCCTTGCCAAAGCAAGATGCGACCGAATCCGATCACTGCCAGAATGCCCCCCAGCACCAAACCGGTTGGAAGTTCCCGCCTTACGATCTTCCACCAGTCCCGCAATCCGATCTCGCCTAGCGCCATCGCCCGGATCACCAGCGTCGTCGCCTGCGAACCCGAGTTCCCCCCGCTGCTGATGATCAGTGGCACGAATAGCGCCAGCACCACTGCTCGCGCAATTTCACCCTCGAAGTGTCCCATTGCCGTCGCCGTCAGCATCTCGCCCAGAAATAGTATGGTCAGCCAGCCCGCGCGCTTCCGAACCATGCTCCAGAATCCGATCCGCATATACGGCGCATCTAATGCCTCCAAGCCGCCCGCCTTCTGAATGTCTTCGCTCGCCTCCTGCTCCACCACGTCTACAATGTCGTCCACCGTCACAATGCCCATCATGCGCCCGCTCTTGTCCACCACCGGAATTGCCAGCACGCGCAGCTTGCTGAACAGCCGCGCCACCGCCTCCTGATCCATCTCCTCCGTCGCTACGGTATAGCCCTTGCGCATCACCTCGTCTATTGGTTTCGTTCCCTCCGCCGCGAAAAGCTCCCGGAAACTCAGCACCCCGAGCAGGCGCTGCTCGTCGTCCAGGACATAGGCGTAATAAAGGATGTCCACGCTTGGCGCTTGCCGCCGTAGATAAATGATCGCCTCATCTACGGTCATGTCCGGGCGCACCCGTGCGAAGCGCGGACTCATCAGTCCGCCGGCTACGTCTTCCTTGTAGGCGAGTAGCGCATTGACCTCTTTGCGCGTTGTCTCGTCTAATTCCGCCAGCAGCTTATGCCGCTGGGGCTCGCCTACCAGTTGCAACAGGTCCGCCGCATCGTCCGGTGGCAAAAGCCGCAGCCAGATTCGCTGCTCGTTCTCCGGCAGATTCTCTACTAATTCCAACTGGTCGAGCGTGCCCAGCGAGAGAAATACATTGTCTGTTAATCCTCTTGGCAGCTCATTGAAGGCCTTTATTCGTTCGGCAAGTGTCAACTTGCTCCATCCGCGAATCAGGTCGCCTACGCCGGTTTCGGTTACCATCTTGTCCGCTCATTTGACCACAAAGCGCGAACTCGTAGCTACCTCAACCCTGCCGATGATTCACCGGCCGATTGCCTCGGCGACCTGCCTGGACGGCGCTCACCACATACCCCAAAGCGCCGCCGTCCCAAGCCTGCTTACTACGCGGCTTTTTTAATAAGCCCGTGCGGATCTAAAACAAACTTTTTCGCCGCGCCATTGTCGAAATCGACATATCCCTTTGGAGCGTCTTCCAGTCCGATCACTTCCACGTTGACTGCCTTCGCCGGATGCGCCTTCTCATGCAAAATTGCCATCATCAATTGGCGGTTATAACGCATCACCGGACACTGCCCGGTCGCGAACGTATGCGATTTCGCCCAACCCAGGCCAATGCGGATTCCGAGCACGCCGCTCTTCGCTTTCTCGTCTTTACTCCCCGGGTCGTCTGTCACATATAAGCCTGGTATGCCAACTCCGCCGCCCGCGCGCGCTACCGTCATCAGGGAGTTCAGCACCGTTGCGGGCGCTTCCGCTCCGTCCGCCCCATGTGCTCTTGCCTCGAAGCCCACGCAGTCCACTGCTGAATCGACTTCAGGGACTTTCAAAATCTGCGCAATCTGGTCTGAAAGCGAAGCGTCTTTCTGCAAGTCCACCGTCTCGCATCCAAAGCTGTGCGCCTGCTTCAGTCGTTCCTTGTTCATGTCGCCCACGATCACCACCGCCGCCCCCAGCAGCCGGCACGACTCCGCGCACGCCAGCCCCACCGGGCCCGCTCCCGCTACGTACACCGTCGATCCCGGCCCCACTCCCGCCGTCACGGCTCCGTGATACCCGGTCGGGAAAATATCAGAGAGCAGTGTCAAGTCCCGGATCTTCGCCATTGCCTGTGCCTTGTCGGGAAAATTCAACAGATTGAAATCCGCGTAGGGAACTAATACATAATCCGCTTGCCCCCCGACCCAGCCACCCATATCTACATACCCATAGGCCCCGCCCGGTCGCGCCGGATTGACATTCAGGCAGATTCCTGTCTTTCCCTCTTTGCAGTTTCGGCACCGTCCGCAGGCGATGTTGAAAGGCGTCGATACCAAATCTCCTACGTTGTTGAATTCGACGTCGTCCCCCTTCTCCACAATCTCGCCCGTAATCTCATGGCCCAGGATCATCCCTGACGGCGCGGTCGTCCGTCCCCGCACCATGTGCTGATCGCTCCCGCAAATATTGGTCGCCACCAATTTCAGAATCACCGCATGCGGCAGTTTCCTTCCGTTGTGTTCGAGCTTCGGGTAATCGATCTTCTTGACTTCCACTTTCCCTGTGCCGACATAAGCCACTCCACGATTTTCTGCCATAGCTTTTCTCCTTTAATTGAATCTTTTCTCAGCCTCTAAATCAAAAGGCCCCAGCGCCAGCTTCTGCCACCGAGTGGTCCTGGTCGCCGCTGCCGCCGCTTACTCCAATCGCGCCCACCACTTTTCCGTTCGCCTTCAATGGAATCCCTCCGGCGAAGATCATGATACGCCCGCCGTTCGAAGCATGTATGCCGAAAAACTGTCCGCCAGACTGCGAGTGCTGCGCCAGATCTTTGGTCGATATGTCGAAGGCCCGCGATGTGAATGCCTTGTTAATCGAAATGTCGATGCTCCCCAACCACGCGCCGTCCATCCGCACGTGCGAGACCAGATTCCCGCCTTCATCCACCACCGCGATATTCATCGGCTGACCGATCTCTTGCGCTTTTTTCTCGGCCGCCGCTGTCACCTTGCGCGCTTCTGCCAGTGTCATTGTTGTCTCCCGATCTTTTTTGACTTCCAGCTAAAAGACTATCGCCCTAGCTTCTCGTTACCGCAAAATCCCATACCTCCTATGCTGAAGAATGTCCTCTGTCATCACCAGACGCCAGGCTGTTCTCGCCACCACTGCCGCGGCTCTGCTCGAGCCGCTCGCGCGCAGCGAAAAACTCCTCGACCGCCGGCAAATTGTCACGCGCCACAACCCGACCCTCACCGCCCCCGATGTCGCTTCGGCGCTGCAAGTCGGTAATGGCGAGTTCGCTTTCGCCGTCGACATCACCGGCTTACAAACTTTCGCCGAGGACTACCGCCGCGGCATGCCCCTTGGCACTATGGCCCAGTGGGCGTGGCACACCTTCCCCAATTCCAATAATTATCAACTCAGTGAAGTGATGAAAGACTATGCTTCTCACGGGCGCATGGTCTCTTATCCAGTGGGCATCAATGAGTTCGGCGCCGCTCCCGCGGGCGTGCCCGAGCGCGTCGTCAAAGCCGCTACCTGGCTACGCGAAAATCCTCAGCGCATCCATCTGGCCCGCATCGGCTTGGTCCTGGCTCCGGGCCAAAAAGAGGCTCTTACCCTTGATCGGATTTCCGCCATCCACCAGCAACTCGATCTCTGGCACGGCTGCATCGATAGCCGCTTCGAGCTCCTTGGAAGCCCCGTTCGCGTCGAAACCTCGTGCCACCCCGAGCGCGACCTCTTAGGCATCCGCATTACGTCGCCGCTGCTCTCCGACCGCCGCCTCGCGCTCCTCATCGCGTTTCCCTACGCCTCTACCTCATGGGCCCTTGGCTACGATTGGAATTCGCCAGACAAATACCAAACCAAAGTTGTTACGGGCGATCGTGGCGCGCTCTTCGAGTCCATCTTGGATGGCACTACTTACTGGTCAAATGCGGTTTGGTCCCGCGGCGCGGCTCTCCGCGAAGTCGAACCGCACCACTTCCATTTGTCACCCGGTCCCGCCTCGCAACTTGAACTCGCCATCGAGTTCTCGCCGCGCCGGCCCGTCGAGCCTCCGCTTCCCGCCTTCGGGGTGCGCTCCGCTGCTGCTGCTTACTGGCCGCGGTTCTGGGCGCTAGGCGGAGCCATCGACTTTTCCGGCTCTAGCGATCCGCGCGCCCCGGAGCTCGAACGCCGCGTCGTGCTGTCGCAATATCTCACCGCCATCAATTGCGCCGGCTCCATGCCTCCGCAGGAAACCGGTCTGGTAACCAACAGCTGGTTTGGAAAGTCTCACCTCGAAATGCACTGGTGGCACGCCGCGCATTTCGTCCTGTGGGGCCGGCCAGCCCTACTCGAGCGTAGCTTGCCCTGGTATCGAAAAATTCTTCCCCACGCGCGCGAAACCGCACGCCGGCAAGGCTATCTTGGCGCGCGCTGGCCCAAAGAGATCGGCCCCGACGGCCGCGAAACCCCCAGCGATATCGGCGTCTTCCTCATATGGCAGCAACCTCACCCCATCTATTATTCCGAGCTGCTCTATCGTTCCCAGCCCGCTCGCCACACGCTCGATACTTATCGCGAGATAGTTTTTGAAACCGCCGCATTCATGGCTTCTTACGCTGCTTGGGACGATTCGGTTCGTCGCTACGTGCTCGGGCCTCCCCTCATTCCGGCCCAGGAGAGCTACCAAAAAATCTGTGCCCGCGTCATCGATCCGACCTTCGAACTTGCCTACTGGCATTGGGGTCTCTCCACCGCCCAGCGTTGGCGTGAGCGCCTCGGCATGCCGCGCGAACCTTTCTGGGATAGGGTGCTACAGGGGCTCTCGCCGGCACCCATCCGTAATGGTCTCTATACCGCCATCGCCGTCGAACCCTTTACCGTCTACGACGATCACCCCTCCATGCTGTGCGCCTTCGGCATGCTCCCGAAGACCCCGCTCGTTGATTCACAAACCATGCAACGCACCCTCGACGATGTCCTCGCGCGCTGGCACTGGAAATCTACTTGGGGCTGGGATTATCCCGTCCTTGCTATGACCGCCGCCAGACTCGGCCAGCCTCAAAAAGCGGTCGATGCGCTTTTACTGCCAACTCCCAAGAACCGCTACCTCGCGGACGGCCTCAATGCCGGCCAGCCGGGTATCCTCCCGCTCTACCTGCCCGGAAACGGCGGCCTGCTCTATGCCGTCGCTACCATGGCCGCCGGCTGGGATGGCTCCTCCGGCGCCGCTCCCGGCTTCCCCAAAGATGGCCGGTGGAACATTCGGTCGGAAGGCCTCCAGCCGGCCCCGTAATCCGCGCGAACTGCTCTTATCCCGATGCTGCTAGGCTTCTTGCCAAAGGCTTGGTCTGGCACACTCATGTTAGTAGATGAATAAACGTTCTCTGTGGAAATTGAAGCAGCGCGAAATTGTGCTTGGGGATCGTACGCTCTTGATGGGCATCCTGAATGTAACGCCGGACTCCTTCTCCGATGGCGGGCAGTATGCCGATCCGGACCGCGCCTTCGCGCGCGCTATCGAATTGGAGGAAGAGGGCGCGGACATGATCGACATCGGGGCTGAATCCACTCGCCCTGGTGCGCAGCGTATTTCGGAGGCAGAGGAACTGCGGCGCTTGATTCCAGTACTAAAGCGGCTCCGGGGGAAATTGAGCGTTCCAATTTCGGTGGACACTTATAAATCGGGAGTGGCTGAGAAAGCGCTCGAGCACGGCGCGGAAGTCATCAACGATCCTTCCGGATTGCTGCTCGATTTGCAGATTTCAAAGGTTGTCACCAAGTACGACGCGGGGCTGATCATCAATCATATGCGCGGCACACCCGAGACCTGGGCGAAGCTGGCTCCCATGAAAAATCTAATGCGGTCTCTGACGATTGATCTGGAGGCCGCGGTGCACCGGGCGCGGCAGGCCGGCGTTCAGAAGCACCAGCTTGCCATAGATCCCGGACTGGGGTTCGGCAAACGGCGCGAACAGAACGCGGAGATTATCGCGAACTTGCAGATGCTCCAGGTATTCGATCTGCCGATCGCGATCGGACCTTCGCGCAAATCCTTTCTGAAAAAAGAAGAAGATGTCGATCTGGACATGGCGACGGCGGCTGCCGTGACGGCTTGTATCTTGCATGGCAGCCAGATTGTGCGCGTGCACAATGTCAAAGCAATGAGAAGCATAGCTGAATTAGCCGACACAATCAGGCAAACGGTTGAGACTGAAAGCGAGCAGCCGGTGCCTCAGGCGCGCTGGCATCGGCCGCAATAATGCGTGCCTCTCTGGCCGAGCACGATTCGCTTTATCGATGAGCCGCAGCAGGGACAAGGCTCGCCGGCTCGTCCGTAAACCGCGTGCATTTGCTGAAAGCGGCCGGGCTCGCCGCACGCGTCCATGTGATTGGAGATGGTCGAACCGCGGTGCTCGATGGACAACTGCAATACTTCAACGATTCTCGCGAGCAGATCCGCGGCGCGTTTTTGGGAGATGCGTCGAGCCGGAGTTCGCGGGTGAATGCGCGCTGCGAATAGCGCTTCATCGGCATAGATATTCCCAACTCCGCTCAGAAGAGTTTGGTTCAGCAGTAAAGGCTTAATGGGCCCCTTTCGCTTTCGGAGGCGGGTGAAAAAAGTAGCGAAGTCGATTTCGAGAGCATCAGGTCCGACGCGAGAGAGCTGCGGAGGTAGTTCGGCGAAGAATTCGACTCGGCCAAACTGGCGCACATCGTTGTAGACGAGAGTGCCGCCGTCGAGCTCGAAAACGGCTCGCGAATACTTGCCGGGCGCGGCGTCCCAGAGCAAATTTCCGGTCATGCCGAGGTGGATGTAAAGCAGACCGCGATCGAGCTGCACAAGGATCTGCTTGCCATGACGTCGAACAGCTAAGACCTTGCTACCGACCAAGCCGGCCACCGTGTTGGCGCGATTTCCGCGAGTAACTTGCGTGGAGGTCAGGCTGACGGTCAGTATCTTTCGGCCCACGATGTGCGGAGCAACGGAGCGGACAACAGTTTCGACTTCGGGAAGTTCGGGCAAGGCAGCTCTCTTTTTCAGCATAGCGGCAGAGTACAGAGAAAGAGGGTGGTTGGGATACACTCAGAAGAATGGGCCACCCTAGCTCAGTTGGTAGAGCGGCTGATTCGTAATCAGCAGGTCGCCAGTTCGATCCTGGCGGGTGGCTCCAGGTTCGAACCAAGCCATTAAAAGCCTTTGCGAGACGGGCGTTTGTGTCCTGTCCGCACAAGAGTTTCGGTCGCCCGGTCGGACCAGAAGATCGGCGTGATGTCAGGCACGAAGGCAGCGAAACCGCTTCGCCGCGGTACCATCGTGAGGGGTTACATTGCATATGGATTCGCCTCTCGCCGCGCGTTCCGTGGCCTTAAACATTAATGGCAGGAATTACCATCTTCAGATCGAAGCGCGCGTCTCATTGCTTGACGCATTACGTGAAAACATTGGTCTGACCGGCACAAAGAAGGGCTGTAATCAAGGAGCCTGCGGCGCATGTACGGTGCTGGTGGATGGTGAGCGCATCAACTCATGTTTCGCCCTGGCAATTCAGTATGAGGGCCGCAAAATTACTACCATCGAAGGATTGGCGAACGCAGATGGATTACATCCTCTGCAAAGTGCTTTCATCGAACACGACGGCTTTCAGTGCGGGTACTGCACACCCGGACAGATTTGCTCGGCTGCGGGCATGATCAGTGAGTTCCAGAGTGGATCGCCGAGCGCGGTTACCGAAGAGATGACGGACGAAGACATCGATTTTTCTGAGGCCGAGATAAAGGAACGCATGAGCGGAAATCTTTGCCGCTGCGGTGCTTACATCGGGATCACGGATGCGATCCGCGAAGCTTTCGAGGAAATCACCAAGTGAAGAATTTTTCGTATGAGCGCGCGGATGACCAGCAATCGGCGCTAAGTCTCTTGTGGCAAAACAGCAGCGCAAAGTTCCTCGGGGGCGGAACGAACCTGATCGACTTGATGCGTGAAAACATTGAGCAGCCGGACACGCTGGTTGATATTACGCGCCTTTCGCTCGCCGACATTGAAGAATTGCCGAACGGCGCGGTGCGTGTGGGAGCGCTGGTTCGGAACAGTCATTTGGCCGCCCATCGAACGATCCGTGAACGGTTTCCAGTGCTCGCGCAAGCCATCCTGATGGGCGCTTCAGCGCAGTTGCGGAATATGGCGACGACTGGCGGCAATCTCATGCAGCGAACGCGTTGTTATTATTTCTACGACAGCGCTGCGCGCTGCAATAAACGGGTGCCAGGCAGCGGTTGCGATGCCATCGACGGATTCAATCGCATCCATGCGATTCTCGGGGCATCTCCGGAATGCATTGCGACGCACCCTTCCGATATGTGCGTGGCAATGGCGGCGCTCGATGCCATCGTCCAAGTGAGTGGAAAGGGCGGCCAGCGCAGTGTACCGCTGGTGGATTTCCATCGGCTGCCGGGCGACGCACCCAATCACGAGACGAACCTCAAACCAGACGAAATGGTGACCTCCGTGGATCTGCCGGCGCTTCCATTTGCGCGTCGATCCATATATCGAAAAGTCCGCGACCGCGCAAGCTACGCGTTTGCCCTGGTTTCCGTGGCGGCGGCGTTAGAGGTGGAGGGCGGATGTATCAAGCAGGTTCGACTGGCGCTTGGCGGAGTGGCGCCTAAGCCATGGCGCGCCTCCCTGGCCGAACAATACATGACCGGCAAAGCGGCCGTCGAACAGACGTTTGAACGCGCAGCAGAACTCGAACTCGAGGCGGCAAAACCGTATCGGCACAACGCGTTCAAAATCGAATTAACAAAGCGAACCCTGGTTAGCGTCCTTACGGAACTCGCAACAAAGAAGGTAGCCCAATGAGCATTATTTCCAAAGTGACCGAGGCGGTCGTACAATTTGTTCCTGACCGTGATCGCGATCAGCTGAGCGAGGCCGACCGTCTCATCGGCAAGCCGGTGGACCGCGTGGACGGACGCGATAAGGTTACCGGCGCCGCAACCTTTACCGCCGAGTTTCCGCTCGATAAATTGGTCTACGCTTCGCTCGCCTATAGCACGATCGCCAAAGGGACGATCAAGAGTATCGATGTGGGCAAGGCAGAAGAAGCCCCAGGCGTAGTCTCCGTCATCACGCATCTTAATGCGCCCAAGATGAAGGATCCTCCGCTCTTCAGTCCGACGGGCGGAAGCGATGCCGCAGGCAGTAATGCCAACGTCCTAAACACTGATAAGATCTTCTGGAACGGGCAACCAGTCGCCTTGATTGTAGCGGATACGCTCGAACGCGCGGAGCAAGCAGCCTCGCTCATAACGGTCGAGTACGAGCAAGAATCGGCCAAATTGTCCTTTGAAGAAGGCAAGGCTGACGCTGTAGTTCCGAAGAACGTTATGGGGGAGGACACGGAGGTCATTCGGGGGGATGCGGAGGGTGCGCTCAGCAGCGCGAAGTTTAAAGCCGATCACCGTTACACCACCCCGCGCTACAACCACAACGCCATTGAACTCCATGCCACGACAGCGGTTTGGAATGGGGACAGGCTTACGGTCTACGATGCGAGCCAATTTGTCCGGGGCGTGGCCGATTCACTTGCCAAAATGTTCTCGTTGAAGAAAGAAAATGTGCGCGTCCTAGCCCCCTTCGTGGGCGGAGGCTTTGGCGGAAAAGGCTCAATGTGGGGTCATGTGCAGCTGTGCGTGCTGGCGGCAAAAGTGGTGGATCGACCGGTGAAGCTGGTGTTATCGCGTGAAGGAGTGTTCCGCTTGATCGGTGGACGTACACCCTCCGAGCAAAGAGTGGCGCTCGGGGCGGACGAAAGCGGCAAGCTCACTTCGTTGATTCACACGGGGGTTACGGCCACTTCGACGACCAACGACTTCCCGGAACAATTTTCTTTTCCGGCGCGGCACTTATATGCGACTGAGAATCTGTTCGTTAGCCAACGCGTAATGACGCTCGATACCACGGCGAACACTTTCATGCGGGCGCCTGGCGAATCGATCGGGACGTTCGCGCTCGAGTCGGCGATGGATGAACTTGCGTACGAGATGGGCATGGATCCGGTGGAACTCCGATTGCGGAACGATCCGGATCGAGACCCGGCGAAGGGGACAGAATTCTCGACGCGCAACCTGAAAGAAGCCTACCGGCTGGGCGCTGAAAAGTTTGGTTGGGGGAATCGTCCCGTACAGCCTCGTTCCCTACGGGATGGGAAATGGCTCATTGGCCAAGGCGTGGCAACCGCTTACTATCCCGCCTATCGATTTCCGGCCGCGGCGAAGGTGCGACTCAATGCGGACGGCACGGCAGTGGTGCAAAGCGGCGCGCAGGAGATGGGCATGGGCATCGCGACCGTGCAGACTCAGCATGCAGCCGAGCGGTTGGGGCTGCCCATGGGAAAGGTGCGTTTTGAATACGGTGATACCAACTTGCCGCAAGCCCCGGTAGCAGGCGGCTCGAATCAAACCGTAAGCATCGCGCTCGCGATCCAGGAAGCCTGTGAAAAGCTGCAGCGCGAAGTGCTTGCTCTCGCTAAGAAGGACAAGAGTTCGTCGCTTGCGGACTCGCATTTCGATGATATCCGGGCATGTGACAGCGGGTTGTTTAGGAAGGACAAGCGCGAGACCGGCGAAACCTACGCCGCCATTCTTTCACGGATGAAGCGGGATTTCATTGAAGCGGACGCGCAATCGGGACAAGCGTTTGAAATGATGAAATACTCCATGGGTTCGTACGGCGCCCAGTTCTGCGAGATTCGCGTCAACGAGCAAACCGGCGAAACGCGCGTCTCTCGCTGGGTGGGCGCTTTTGACACCGGCCGCATTCTGAATCCGAAGACGGCGCGCTCTCAATTTATGGGCGGCATTATTATGGGTATCGGCATGGCTCTCACAGAGGAAGCGTTTTTCGACGAACGCAGCGGCCGGATCATGAATCCAAGTCTCGCCGAATATCACGTTCCGGTGAATGCCGACATTCCGAAAATCGAGACGTACTTTCTCGACATCCCGGACCCTCACACGCCGCTCGGCGCGCACGGCATTGGTGAGATCGGTGTTACCGGATGCGCCGCCGCCGTCGCGAACGCTGTTTACCACGCAACGGGTAAACGCCTGCGCCATCTACCAATCACATTAGACAAGCTCTTGTAGGAACGGAAGGCTCGCTTGGCCGGGATGAAATATAGTGATTGAGTGTTGAAGAAATCGAAAGTGGCGGTGGGAAGTTCACTCTGCGCCTTATTGTTGCTTGGATTTTGCGCTCACGCGGCGCAAAAATCGCCCGTCGAGCCGCTTAAAGAAGAGGGATTCCAACCTATCTTCGATGGCAAGACCTTGCAGGGTTGGGACTGCGATCCCGACTTCTGGCGAGTGGAAGACGGCGCGATTGTCGGTCAATCGACTTTGACTCATCAGCCGAAACAGAACACTTTCTGTATCTGGAAGGGGGGCCAGCCAGCGAATTTCGAATTCGAGGCGGAATACCGCCTTACCGGCGTGAAGGACGGCAACAGCGGAATCCAATATCGAAGCGTTGAACTCCCTCAAGTCGCGAAGTGGGTCATGAAAGGCTACCAAGCGGACATCGATTTGAAGCAACAGTACACGGGCCAGGTTTATGAGGAACGCGGACGGGGTTTTCTTGCTCTGCGCGGGCAGATCGCAATGATTCCCGATGGTCAGAAGCCCGGCTCCATCGGATCGGTGGGAGAGAACGCGGAGTTGCGAAGCTTCATCAAAGACGGCGATTGGAACGATATTCGCGTCATTGCGCGCGAAAATATTCTGATCCAATTGATTAACGGACATGTGATGAGCGTTCTCATCGACGACGACACAGCGAATCGAAAGATGGAAGGCGAGATCGGTATTCAACTGCATCGGCTTCCGGGCGCTGCCATGAAAATGGAAACGCGCAACATTCGACTGAAAACTTTCTAGCCTGACCTCTGATTCGACCGGTTGTGCGAGCAAGTCGGAAACTCGCACCCACCGCGCTCTTCCGGCCGTGGCAACGTGGGGCAGACCATCGTCTTTTCTGGTCTGCCATCTTCGTGCCAGGTGGCTCCGACCTGCTTCGACCTCTGCCCCCCAAACACCGTCTGCGCTTTCGTCAGAGGCGCCTTAACGGCTTCGGCTTCCGGCTTCACTTCAGGCGCCGGCGGCCGCGTTGCCAGTTCTCTTTCCAAATTCTCGATCTTCTTGTCTTTCTTTTCGATCAGCTTGTCTCTCAGTAATTCGTTGCGCAAGATGTCCTTCCTCAATCCCTCGACCGCATTCAGTGAGCGATAGAACGCCCGCTCGAGCGTAGTTTTGTAACGCTGCACCAAGTCGAGCTTGTGTTCCTGCTCGGCCGTCCAATTGGCCGGCTGGCAAGTCTCTTCCTTCCCCACCAACGTCACTTCCGTCTCGAGCAAACGCCGATTGGCCCGCTGCAGCAGCCAGTCGTTCAGAATCAACTGATCCACCAGCCGCGTCTCGTGATAATTCGCCGGCTCGTAAGTCGTCAACCAGCCGTCGCGCGTCTCGTCGTAGTCGTCCTGCGATTCATCGGCCAAAATCAAAACACGCGTCGCCCGCAAGCCATGCGTAGTCGAATTCCGGCTCGACCGCTTTTTACCTTCCGTCGTCTTCGGCCCACCTCGGTCTGACATTTCGCCCCAGTGTGACCAACCACCCCTTCGAGACAGGCACTCCAACTGGTCCTATCTCGATACAAACAAAGCCAGAAAATAAATATCGAAAACTTGCTATCCGCGTTTATCCGCGGCTATTCCCCTAGTTCGTTCGGCAGAAACCCCCAACTCCAATTGGGGATAATGACGGTTAGCGACCTGCCTCAATTCGGAATATGAGTAATCGAAAAGAATCGATGTTGCCGCGCCTTCTTTGCGCGCCGAGTATCGCTTTGTTGTTGGCGCCCGCCATGCGCGCAGATCTGCCTCCAGGGCCGGGTCGGGCAGCCACCATTCGAGTGTGTGGAAGATGCCACTCGCCGGAACGCGCAGCGACGCTTCACCAGACCCGTTCGGCTTGGGAAGAAACAATCACTAAAATGGTTAAGTTAGGCGCGCAAGGTTCCGATGACGAATTCGAAGCCATTCTCGCTTACCTCTCAAAGAATTTCGGCCGCGAAATTCCCGGCCCGATCAATATCAATAAAGCCACTTCCATCGATTTGCAGACCACTCTTCTCATGAGAAGGTCGCAAGCTGCCGCCCTGCTGAAGTACCGTTCTGAGGTTGGAGAGTTTAAATCCATGAACGACTTGAAGAAGGTTCCCGGACTCGATTTCCAAAAACTCCAAAGCGAAAAATCACGTATTGTTTTCTGATCTTTTCAAAGGCCTCGAAAGAAAGCATTGATATACTCGATCCAAAGCGAAACGTCCGCGCCTGTTCGGAAACACTTCGTCGAAAGGCACTAGACGCCACTCGCAAGCTATCGGCACATGCGAAAATCCCTGCTCGTAGCGTCTCTAGCTACCCTGACGAGCCTTTTAATTCTTGCTTCCGACTGGCCGATGCAGAGCGGAAATCCCGAGCGCAACGGCTGGGCCAAGTCAGAGCATTTGATTACCAGGAGCAACATCGGCACTCTCGGCTTGCTTTACAAATATCGGGTAGATAATCGCTCTCGAGGCCTCGAATCTTTAACTTCGCCGATCGTCGACGGGAATCTCATCACGTATCGAGGCTTCAAAGAGATGTTGATTTTCGGCGCCAGTTCGGACAAAGTTTTCTCCGTCGACGCCGATCTGAACAAGCCTCTCTGGGAGACTAGCCTCGCTTATCATGCAGATAAACCGCAAAGTCAAACCTCCACTGCGGTTTGTCCAGGCGGATTGACCGCGCCGGTAATGATGGAAGGCAGCAGTTCGTCGTCCATGCACTTCGCCGCTCTTGCCAGTCGCTTGCCCGCTGCTCCCGGCGTGCGCCCAAAGCGCCCGTCGCCGTATTTTCCTCCGCTCTTTCAGACCTTGTACCCGCTGCGGCCTACAACGTTAAGTCAGCTTGCCGCCGTTTACGCAGTCAGCAGCGACGGTTATCTGCATGTAATAAACAGCTCTACCGGCGAGAATCTCCTGGCGCCCCTTCAGTTCGTACCGCCGAATGCGAAGGTAACGAGCCTCAACATCTGGCGCAATGTTGTTTACGCAACCACGGCCGATCATTGCGATGGCTATCAAAATGCCCTCTTCGCTATCGACTTGCTCAGTAGTGAAAAGAAAGTCACGTCATTCGTGCCCCAGGGTGGCGGTTTTGCCGGGGTTGGTGGCACTGCTATCGGGAATGACGGGACCGTCTATGTGCAAACGATGTATCGACCGGGAGATGCCGTAGAGGATTTGCATGACACGATTCTCGCTTTAACGCCGAGGGATTTGCGAGTCAAAGACTATTTCTCGCCTGGCGGCAAATCGCCCGGCAAAGAGGCTTTTGCAAGCCCAGGCATCGCGCCCATGGTGGTCTCCGGGAAAGGTCAGGATTTGGTCGTCGCGGGCGGCCGCGATGGGCGTGTTTACCTGCTCGATTCGAGGTCGCTGGGCGGAGCGGACCATCAGACTCCGCTGTTCGCGTCGGAACCTGTAGCGGTCCGTGAGAAGGCTTATGACGGCAGCGGCCTGCGCGGCAGTTTCTCGAGCTGGCACGATGTCGATACACAAACCCGCTGGATTTACGCTCCGCTGGTTGGACGTCCAAAGCGCGCGGCGAAGGTGCCTGATAGGGCCGGCACTCCTGTGACCGGCAGTATTGTGGCGTTCAAGATGGACGGGGCGCTTGAAAAACCTGCTCTCGAACCGCTGTGGATTTCGCGCAATGTTGAATCACCCGCACCCGTTGTGATCGCCAATCAAATAATTTTTGCGCTGTCTACCGGCCTGACGCCGCGCGTCGCGAAGAAAAACGGTCAGCCTTATACGCTCTCGGAAGCGGAGGCACTCGCGGGCCATGCGACGCTGTATGCGCTCGATGCCCTTACCGGCAAAGAGCTCTATTCCACTGGGAACACGGTTACCGGCTACTCGCATTCCGGCGGCTTGGCAGTGGCGAACGGCCGTGTGTACTTCTCGACGCACGACGACACCGTCTACTGCTTCGGATTTATGAGAGGACAGCCGCAGCTGACAGAGCAATGAGGCACGTGAGACGAAGGAAGAATCTGTGATCCGAACATTGATTTGCCTGCTGCTCGCAGGACTGACCCTGGCCGAGTGCGCCGATTGGCCGACCGATGGCGGAGGGCCTCGGCGAGAGAACTGGCAAAAGGACGAGCACATCCTGACGCCGGCATCGGTCGGGAATCTGAAGATCCTTTGGAAGATCAAGCTAGATAATCAACCGCGCGAGATGCATTCTCTGTTCCCGCCTTTGATTGTCGACCATCTTCCGACTCCGAATGGCGTGAAGCAGATTGCCATTGACGCCGGAATCTCCGATAACCTATATGCAATCGATGTCGAAACCGGGAGACTGATCTGGCATAAGCACTTCGAATATCCACCGGTCCGGGAAGGCCGCGGTCTGGAGTTGGGAGACCCGTTGTGCCCCGGCGGCCAAACGGCGACTCCCATCATCGGTCCGGCGGACGCGACAGGTAAGCGGATTGTCTACGCGCTTGCCGGCAATGGAGAACTGCACTCGCTGAATGTCGCTGATGGAGAAGATGTTGCGCCCCCGGTGAAGTTTAGTTTCGGCAATGCGAAAGCTTACGCGCTCAACATGTGGCATGGCGTGATCTTCACCACGACGTCGCAAAGCTGTAACGGCAGTCCGAACCAGATGTGGGCGATAGATATCAAAGATCCCAACCGAAAAGTGATGACTTTCAACCCCAGAAGTGGCGGCATGTGGGGCAGGCAGGGCGCGGCCATCGATTCCACGGGGACGGCTTGGGCTCCTACGGGTGACGGGGTCTATGACCCTGAAAATCGCGTTTTTGGCAACGGTTTGGTAGGCGCGAAAGTGGAAGGGAATCAACTGCAGTTGAGCGATTGGTTCGAGCCCAGAAACTGGTCCTGGCTGAGTAAACGGGACCTCGATATGCAAGTAACTCCCGCCATCTTCAATTACAAAGACAGGGAGCTGATGGCCACCGGTAGCAAGGAATGCCGCGTTTATCTGCTCGATACCAGGGCGTCGGGCGGAGACGATCATCAGACGCCGCTCGATCAGAGTCCGCTGATGTGCAACGCAGAAGTGAACTTTGCCTCCGCCGGTATTTGGGGTTCCATGGCGACTTGGCAGGATTCGGCGAACACGCGCTGGATATTGACGCCTTTCTGGGGGCCGGTTACATCCGCCTTCCAGGCTCAGGTGCCTGTCACTTACGGGCCGGTGCAGCATGGCGCGGAAGTGGCGTTCAAGCTCGAAGAAAAGAGCGGTTCCTTTCATCTTGTCCCTGCGTGGATGTCGCGCGATATGAATCGGGCCGAGCCGCCGGTGGTTGCGAACGGAATCGTCTTCGCGTATGGGAACGGGGAAAACACCGAGCAGGCGTATGCGGAGCGCGGGTTATACGATTACAGCCCCGAGCGCATCAGGCATTCGACTCACGCCACGCTGTACGCGCTGGACGCCGAAACCGGAAAAGAGTTATATTCGAGCGGCGATCAAATCAAATCGTTCAACCATTTCAGCGGACTGTCTGTCGCCAACGGCCGAGTCTACATTGGCACGTATGACAGCGTACTCTACTGCTTCGGGCTGCCCGACGAAAAGTAAGTGTGCTTATGTCGCGCGCGAGAGTGGCCGGCTTATGTACTGCCGCGGCCTATGAGCCAACGCATCCTGGATCACGGCGCGGGTCTTTTCGAGTTCTTGTCCCACTAGTTCGAGCCTTGGAGGACGCACGCGGCTATTGCCCATGCCGTTTTCCGATTGTACGAGCTTGATAAGCTGCACGAATTTCACAACCGTATCCATACGCAGCAGCGGAAGAAACCAGCGGTAAAGCTCAAAGGCCTTTTGTTGCTCGCCATTCGTCGCCAAATTGAAGAGCTCCACCGATTCCCGAGGTAACGCGTTGGCAAGACCCGCAATCCAGCCAACGGCTCCCACGGCGGCCGCTTCGACAATCGCGTCGTCTACGCCGACTAAGATCTTCAGGCGATCTCCGAGTAGTGCCCGAATACTCGATACTCTGCGCGCGTCGGCACTCGACTCTTTGACCGAATGTAGATTCTCATGTTCAGCGGCCAGTTCCACAATTTGCTCTGGCGCGAAATCGGTGCCATAGGCGACGGGGTTGTTGTAAAGCATTGAGGAGAGCGGAGTGGCTTCGAAGATAGCGCCTACGTGCGCTTTCATCTCGCGCCAGTCGCCTTGATAGACGTAGGGAGGAAGCACCATCAGGCCATCGCATCCAAGGTCGGCTGCATTTTTTGCCAGCATGACTGCCTCCGCCGTAGAAAGGGCAGATATGGCGGCTACAAGCGGCGTCCGGTCTCCTAAGGAGGTCTTCAGGCGGCGAAGAACTGTGAGTTTTTCTTCGAAGGCGAGTGTCGCGCCCTCTCCAAGCGAGCCTAGCGCGACAATTCCCGAGGAACCATTCTCTAGTAGCCACTCGCTGTGTTCCGCCATGAAGTCGTGGTCAATGCGGTACTTCGCGTCAAAGCTCGTGGTGATAGCGGGTATCACGCCTTTCCAGTTCATCGTCATCCTTCTTCTACGCGACGGTCCAGTAAACGGAGTAGCGGTCGTCGAACAACCGGGCAAACGGCACGAACGTCAATTTATCGGGTTGCCCCAAGGTTTCGAATGTCAGATTCTTAGTTGGACTAGCCTTCAACAAGGTGTTTACGTCGCCAGCGTTCGCATGAAGGCTCGGTATTCGAATTGGATGCTTGCGGACTTCTGGTCCTTCCAGTCCGATTGTGGTGGCAACCGTTAGATCTTGCCTGCCGAGTTTGCCGGCAAGCACCAGGGGTCCGTAGAGGAAAGCCTGTGTGCTAGGCTCGTCCGGCATTTGTTCGACATGAAGGTACATCGGCAAATTCACTTCGACGCGGTCGCCATCATGCCACGTCCTGGTAAGCGTAAAGTAGCTTGCAGGACTGGGAGTGGCGTCAATTACGCGTCCATTTACTTTTACCCAGGTGTCCGGTCCTACCCAGTACGGAACGCGAATATGCAGCGGCATGCGTAGCGGCGTTGGCGTTTGAATGAGCAGAGTCGTCGAGGTCGAATCGGGGAATGTGGTTTCCTGCCTCACGATCACATTTCTCTCTTTCCACCTTAATTCCGAAGGAATGAACAGGTTCACATAGAGCCCCTCGCGATCGTGGAAGTAAATGCTGTCGTTTAACTTTGAAAACTCCTCTACGCCCGTGCCGGTGCAGCACCAAAAGGAGTCGTTTTCTGTATTGAAAGTCTTCCACGCACCTGGCACGATCGAGAGGTAATATTGCGTCGCGCCGGTTTCGCGGTTGATCGCTGCAATTCGGTGGTTCAGTAAGGTCCTCTCGTAATAGTCGAAATAACGTGGATCGCCCGTCCAGCGGTAGAGGTGCCGGGTCAATTTCAGCATGTTGTAGGCGCAGCAGCACTCGGTCGTATCGGAGCTTTTCTTCAACTCGGCTCCCAGATGACGAGGTTCCACCAACCAGTGTTCGTCGTTACTCGTTCCGCCGGTCACATAGGAGCGCGCGGTAGTTACTTCCCACCAGAAAAAGTCAGCGGTATCCTGGAAACGCGGGTCACTGCTAATTTCGTAACGGCGAGCGGCGCCGATTACCTGCGGAATGTGGGTGTTTACATGCAACCCGCGCAGTTCATCGCGACGCAGCGCAAGCGGATTGAAAAATCTCTTCTTGGTGAAGCGGTCGCCGACTACAGCATAGTGGTTATTCCCAGTTGCCGCCGCCAGGTTGTAAAGTACCTCATTCATGCCGCCGTATTCGGTTTCGAGGATATCCTGCATGTGCGGCTCAGACTTCGGCGCAATCCAATCGTCTGTCCACTTCGCCATGCCTTCGAGGACTTGGAGCGCCTGTTGGTTTCCACAATGTTCGTGCAGGTCGTACATGCCGGCCATGATTTTGTGCAGCGTATAAAATGGGGCCCAGACTTTCTGCCGGGCATCCAGGCGGTCAAAAAATTCAGTGGGAAATGCGCTCAAATATCCCCCGCCGAGCTTCGCTTGGCACTTGGCCATTTCCGCTACCATTGCGTCGGATTTAGATTTTAAAGATTCATCGCCGGTAGACGAGTACATGAGCGCGCAGGCTGACAAATAGTGCCCCACAAAGTGGCCGCGCAATTCGCAATCCGGCTTTTCCCAACCGCCAAGCGGCTTCGCCGAAGAGGGCAGGGCAGCGTTTACGCGAAAGTTATGCAGCAGTCGCTCCGCATCTAAGCGTTTCAAATAAGCCAGATTTGCGTCTTGCGAGTCTTTATAAACGCCAGGCAGAAGGCGCACTTCCGTCATAGCAAAGGCGTTGATCTTGGCCGGCGCGCTTTTTCCTTCGAAGACGATCATTTCACCGAAGGGCGGAGTTTCGGGTGGTAACCCGTCGCGCCTCGGCGGGGAGGGTGCGGGGAGCGCGCTACTCTGCCGTCCGAATAGCGGCGCAGCGCCTGCCGTGCCAGCCAGCGTGGCCGCAAAAGTTCGCCGGCTCGGTCTGCCGGAAATTTTTGTAGACATCTGTTTACCTTCCAATTACCTTCCAATAAAACGCATATCGAACTCAATCTGTAAGCGGTTCAACTCCGGGCCATGGAAGTAGCTGTGCCGTCCAGAATCATGGTCAGACGCTTATGAACTTCGCGTAGATACTTCTCATCGCCGCCGGCTAGCTCGGTGGTCGCGGTTCCGTGAAAATCGATGTCCTTCAGTGCATCGTACACGGCTTTCCAATTGATATCTCCCTCCAGCAAATTGACCCAATCGGCAGTCATTTTTTCAGTGCCGGGCACATGCCGGAAAGTAAAATCCTTAATGTGCAGCTTTACGATACGCTTACCCAGCGTCCTGATCCAGTCTTGTGGATAGCCGTATAAGACGACGTTGCCGACATCGAAATACGCTCGAACCCAGGGCGTTTGGAACTGGTCGATGTAGGTGGCGAACTCGATGGGGCTGAGTAGAAACTTATTCCAGACTTCTTCGAGCGCGATGATGACCTGCAGTTCTTCGGCCAATGGAATCAGCTTGCGAATGCTTTCCTGCGAGCGCCGGTAGACATCGCGATAGGAGTTATGCGCATCGACCACGCCGGGGACGATCAATACCGTATCTGCGCCCCAGAAGTGCGCGTTGCGCAATGATGTGCGCGCGCCGTTCAGGGTCTTCTCCACCACCGCCGAATCGGCCGATGACAACGGATACTTCCAATGATCCATGTTCATTACTGAATGAATCTTTATGCCGGCCTTCTCCGCGGCCTTCTTCATGGCCTCCGCCTGCGACTGGTCGGGCGTGGTTGGACACTCGATTCGTTCGAACCCCGCGTCGCGCGCCATCTGAAATCTTTCCTGTATGCTCGCGCTTTCGGGCAGCATACTGTATTCCACAGCTTCGTGTATCGGCAATCGTCCCTGAGCGAAAGCAGGGGTGGCAAGGATTGCCGCGGATTCCATAAAAAGTCGACGGGTCATAGAATAGTCTGTTAAAGTATCACTCGCAAGCTTCTAGTATCAGCCCATGGATAAACAACAGACAGCACCTGATCGCCGTGACTTCCTCAAAACGACAGCCGGAGCGGCCCTAACCGTCGGTTTTCCCGCCATAATATCCGCGCAAACCGTTACCAATGCGCTGAAAGTAGGATTGATCGGCTGCGGCGGCCGCGGCACTGGTGCCGCCAACCAGGCTTTGCACGCCGACGATCTGGCGGAACTGACTGCGGTTGCCGATGTTTTCCAGCCCAAGATCGACGCGTCGCTTGAAGAGTTGGGCCGGATCTCGAAAATTGCTCCGCGAGTCAAGGTAGAGAAGGCCAACCAGTTCGTGGGACTCGACGCGTATCAAAAAGTGCTCGCGTCGGGTATCGACGTCGTGCTGATTGCTCCGCCGCCCGGTTTTCACTCGCTCCATTTGGCGGCGGCGGTGGAGGCGAACAAGCACATTTTTGCCGAGAAGCCAGCGGCTACGGATGCGCCGGGCGTTCGCTCCGTACTCGAATCCGCGGAAAAGGCCGCCAGCAAGAATTTGTCGCTCGTGTCAGGGTTTTGCTGGCGCTATAACGACATGATTGTCGAAACCTTCAAACAGGTTCACGATGGCGCAATTGGCAAGGTGATCTCCTACTATGCGACGTACTACACCAGCCCGGTGAAACCGATGCCTGCCGCCAGCACCCGCCCGGCCGGGATTAGCGATACCGAGTGGCAGATCATGAACTGGTATAACTTCGTCTGGCTCTGCGGCGACAGCATCGTGGAGCAGGCGGTGCACAGCGCCGACAAGATTGCCTGGATGATGGACGATCAACCGCCAACGAGTTGCGTGGCGGTAGGAGGACGCGTCATTCCGGCCGAGGGCGGTAACATCTACGACCATTTCGAGGTCAATTATTTATATCCGAATGGCGTGCGCGCCATGCTCGCCAATCGGCAAATCGACAATTGCTATAACGAGAATGCCGATTACATCATGGGCGCGGACGGGACTTGCACGATGGGGCGCTCGCCGGTTCCGCGCATTGAAGGCAAGACTAACTGGACGTGGAGTGGGCAAAAGTACGACATGTACCAGCGCGAGCACGACGTTTTCTTCGCCTCTATCCGACAGCATAAACCGGTAAACAACGGCAAGCGCCACGCCACGAGTACAATGCTCGCGATGATGGGCCGCATGGCTGCTTATACGGGCCAGGAAGTGACGTGGGATCAGGCGCTCAATTCACAGGAGAAGCTCTTTCCCGACACTTTGAGCTGGGATGGCAGCCTGCCGGTGCGTCCACGCGCCGAGCCGGGTATAACAAAGTTGTCCTGAGAAGCAAGATGAGAGCCAAACACCGGTTCGCCGTGGCTCTGATGTGCGGCGCCGTGACGCCCCTGTTTTCGCAATCGAACACGAAGATCGATTTTCGCAGCGACGTCGCTCCCGTCCTTGAGAAGAATTGTCTTGGTTGTCATGGCGCTGGATCGCACATGACTGTAGCATCGCGCCAGGATGTATTGACTGAGAAATTTATTGCGCCGGGCGAACCGGATAAGAGTCCGTTTTATATCGCGGTCGCGCAGGGTTCGATGCCGCCGGGGCAGAAGCTGGCCGCTGACCAAATCCAGTTGATTCGCCGTTGGATCGCACAAGGCGCGCCGTGGCCGACCGATGTTGTGCTCAAAGCTGCTGCTACTCAACCCGCTCCTCCTCAAGCAGCAGGGGGCTCGCAGGGTCGCGAGATGGCCGACGTGAAACAGATTCGCGAACGCATTCTCGGTAACCAAAAGAATCCCGCCGGAACAAAAGACTACAAAATCACCATCCCGAATACGACCGTTTCCTACGACATGTTGGCGATTCCGGCCGGAACGTTCACCATGGGCTCGGATGCAAAGAAAGACGAAGAGCCACCGCACAAAGTCAGTGTCCCTGCCTTCTGGATGCAGGCGCACGAGGTGACCTGGGACGAATATCGCCTCTTCATGTTCGCCAACCAGGGCGGCGAAATCGCGCATAAAGACGACCTCGTCGACGGAGTAAGCCGCCCGACGCGTCCCTATGTCGAGATGAGCTTTGGCATGGGCATCAACGGTTTTCCCGCCATTAGCATGACTCAGCACGCAGCGAACAAGTACGCCGAGTGGCTGAGCGCAAAAACTGGCGAGTTCTATCGATTGCCTACCGAGGCCGAGTGGGAATACGCTTGCCGTGCCGGTTCCGATTCGACTCCATCGCCTTTGAACGACTACGCCTGGTATTCGGCGGATAGCGGCGGCAAGTACCAGAAAGTAGAAACCAAGAAACCGAATGCCCTCGGTCTGTTCGATATGCTCGGGAACGTGATGGAGTGGACGCTCGATCAATACGCTCCGTACAAAGCGGGTGATCAAGTGGACCCGTGGGTAAGGCCGACGCAGCCTTATCCGATCACCGTGCGTGGCGGTTCCTGGAACGACCCTGCGGCCGCCGTCACTTGTATCGCGCGCGTGGGGTCCGATGCCTCCTGGAAGCAGCAGGATCCACAGTTGCCGAAAAGCATCTGGTACGAAACGGACGCGCAGTGGCTTGGTTTTCGCCTGATTCGCCCCACCAAAGTTCCTAGCGCGGACGATATGTTCCATTATTGGAACAATGGCGTGGAGCATGACGAGCAGTAGCCTTCTTTTGCTGCTAGCTATCACGCTACATCCGTATGAAGCAGTCGAGCCGCATATGGGCACGCTCTTCCGCATCGAGCTGTATGCTGACAACGAAGCGCAGGCCAAGCATGCTTTTCAGGCTGCTTTTGCGCGCATAGCCGAGCTGGATCAAACTCTTTCCGACTACAAACCGGACAGTGAACTGGACCGCCTTTCGACGAGTGCCGTCCGGCATCCGGTTCACGTGAGTAAAGATTTGTTTCGTGTTGTCGACGCATCTCAAGACCTATCCGGAAAGACGGACGGTGCTTTCGACATCACGATCGGACCGCTAACTCATCTCTGGCGCGAGGCTCGCAAACGTCATAAATTACCGGACCCGACCACTATCGAGCAAGCCAAAGCCAAATGCGGCTATCGCAAGCTTCATCTCGATTACAGTCGGCACACAGTGGAACTCGATGAATCCGGGATGCAGTTGGATGTGGGCGCGATTGCAAAGGGCTACGCAGCCGACGAGGCTCTTCTGGTTATCACACATTGCGGTATAAAAAGCGCTTTGGTTGCGGCCAGCGGCGATCTTGCCTTCAGCGATTCACCGCCGGGCCACGCTGGGTGGAAAATCGGTGTCGATTCGGTCGATGCGGCCCATGCCCCATTTACTCGTATACTGCTCTTAACCAATGAGGCGGTTTCTACGTCCGGTTCCTCGGAGCAGCACCTCGACGTGGCCGGTGTTCGCTACTCCCATATCATCGACCCAACCACCGGCATGGGACTGACGCGTGAGACCACAGTGACCGTCGTCGCACGCCGCGGCATCGAGGCAGATAGCTTAGCCACCGCGGTGAGCGTGCTGGGGACAGCGCGCAGTCAGGGGTTATTCCCTCATGGAAAACACAACGATCTTCCGCGAATGTTAGTGTTCAGTAGCCCGCCGCGCTGAATCCCGCTTCGATGCTGCTGCCAGAAAAAAATCGAAAACTTCGCGGAGAATCGTTTTGACTTTGCTTTCCGGCAGAGTCGAGGAGTCGTAGGCGCTCTCGAGCACCAAGCTGTTGAGAACGGCCTGCAGCGTGACTTTCAACGTTTCCTCGATCCTGGGAGTGCATTGCATCCAGTCGAATCCTTCCAGCCTGATCTTCTCGCGAATGCTGCGGTGTAGTTCCGCTAGCTTCGCTCGCAGTTTGGGGTGTCTTAAGGCATATAGTTTGAATTCGAGAATCAAAATCGACCACTGACGGTCACCAGCGCGTCGGACGTAAGATTCGCGCAGCGTTTGAACGCGGCATTCGTCGGTTTGGCAGGTCTCCAGGGTTTTCCTGATTCGCTCGAGATAGCGCTGCGACTCATATTCGAGCATGGCAAAAAAGAGATCTTCCTTCGACTGGAAGTGGGCGTAGAATGCCCCACGCGTGTAACCGGCCTCGGCGGCGATGTCATCGATACGGGCCGCCTCGAAGCCATCGCGAGCAAAAATTCGCAACGCCGCCAGATGCAGTTTGCGCTTGGTCGACACCGTCTTTTGCTGGTGTTTATTTAAGATGGGCCTGGAGGCAAGGCGTTTCGGCGCGGCTTTTTTTGCAGGAGTAGCGGAAGAAGCGGCGCGTGGCATCGGACAAAATAATTATATACAATCGCGCGCAAAAAGCATACATGCGTGTATGTATTTGCTAAGATGTTTTATTATTGAACGCCACATAGGTAAAAGGTGAGATCTTCGTCAGGCATTAACGTCCGAAATCGGCGTGCGTGGCGCGCCCAAAGATCGCTGCTGATTTTTGTGATGACCGGGGCGTTTGTGTTGCGCGGGCAGGCGCCTACCGCCGCCGGCGGGGCTGCGGGGTCGAGCCGGGCAACGCAATTGCCGGCATCTGGACGCACGGCGCAATCGGGCTCGGTCGGAGCCCAGCAATCCGCCGCGCCTGGCAGCGGGGTGGCGACGGTGAATAGCTCCATTCAGGTCAGCGGAGACTACAGCGGCAGCGTTCCAGCCGGGAACGTTCCGGGTAGCCCGATTACTCTTTCGCTGGCCCAGGCCCTACAGTTCGGTCTCAAGGCGAACCTCGGCGCTATCTCGGCTGATAATTCCGTCCGGGCGGCGCGCGCCGAGCGAATACAAGCATTGAGCGCGCTGCTGCCCAGTATCGCCGCCAATGCGAGCGAGACAGTAACGCAGGTGAATCTGGCCGCTTATGGCTTTCAATTTAAGCTGCCGCCGGGATTGAACTTCTCGATTCCGTCGGTGGTGGGCCCGTTCAGCTATTCTCAGTTGCAAGGCACGCTCAGCCAATCCGTTTACGATGCCGTCCAGAGGCGCAACTGGAAGGCGAGCAAGGAAAGTGAACACGCATCGATACTCTCGGCAAAAGATGCGCGCGAGCTGGTAGTGCTGGCGGTGGGCGGCACCTACTTGCAAACCGTTGCCGACACGGCTCGGGTTACTTCGCAGCGCGCTCAGGTGGAGAACGCGAGAGCGGTTTACAACCAGGCGGTGGTTAGAAAGTCGGCGGGAACAAACGCCAAGATAGATGTGATGCGTTCGCTAGTGGAGTTGCAAACGCAGGAGCAGAGGCTCAGTTCTTTACAGGCCGATTTGGAGAAGCAGAGAATCATGCTGGCGCGAGTAATTGGCCTGCCGCAAGATCGCGAGTTAGTACTCTCCGAGCCGCTGGCGTTTCGAGACACCCCGACTCCAGCCGAGGGGACGGAAATTGCGGCGGCCGAGAAGCGGCGGTCGGACCTGCAAGCAAGTGAAGCACAGGTGCGAGCTGCCGAGCAGGCGCTTTCGGCGGCCCATGCGGAACGTCTCCCCTCCGTGACATTGAATGGCGATTACGGCGTGCTTGGTCCGAATCCGGCGAATGCGCATGGCGTCTTTGCGGTGACCGGCTCCGTCAATGTGCCCATTTGGCAGGGCGGCCGAGTGCGAGGCGATGTGCAGGCAGCCGAGAGTACCCTGCACCAACGCCAGGCGGAGCTGGCCGATGAGCGGGCGCAGGTGGAGCAACAAGTGCGGAACGCTTTGATAGAACTTCGGACGGCTTCCGGCCAGGTGCGTCTTTCCGAAAGCAATCGAAGCTATGCCAATGAAACGCTTTCTGAATCGCGCGACCGCTTCGCAGCGGGAGTTGCCACAACGGTAGAAGTTGTGCAAGCGCAGGAACAGGTGGCAAGCGCCGAAAACGATTACATTTCGAGTCTCTTCTCCTTCGATTTGGCGCGCTTGAGCTTAGCCCGGGCCACCGGAGAGGCGGAAGCGGATTTGCCGGATTTGTTAAAGGGGGGTCAGCCATGACAACAGAGGAGCAAGTGCAGGAACCGAGCACTGGCAAGCAAGCGACAGACCCGCAGACGCCTGGAGCCGCCCAACCGGGCAAACCGAGCGCGACACGCGGACGACGCAGGGCCTTCCTCATTTTCTTCCTGGTCTTAATCGTGCTGGGGGTGGCTGGTTTACTTTACTGGCTGCACGCAAGGCACTTTGAGTCGACCGACGACGCGCAGGTAGACGCCCATTTGAACCCGATCAGCGCCCGCGTCGATGGGATGATCACGAAGGTCTACGTAGATGACAATCAGACGGTGAAAGTCGGCGACCCGCTGGTCGATTTGGATGAAAGCGATTTCAAAGTCGCGCTCGACCAGGCGTTGGCGCAGTTGGCGCAGGCCAAGAGCATGGTTTTCGCGCAGGTGCCCAATGTTCCGATCACGCGGCTGGAAAACACCACCAACATTTCAACAGGAAATGCCGAAGTGGCTAATGCGCAAGCCGCGCTCTCGGCGGCTCAGCACGACCGCCAATCTTCGGCCGCGAAGCTGACCGAATCGGAAGCTAACAACGCGCGCGCGCAAGCCGATCTCGATCGCTACAGACTGCTTATCGCGAAAGAAGAAGTTTCTCAGCAGGAGTATGACCAGATTGTGGCGGCCGCCAAGGCGCAAGCCGCCACCGTTCTGGCTAACCAGGCCGGCTTGCAATCGGCGGCGCAGATTGTGGATCAACGGCGGGCGCAGCTGCTGCAGGCGCAGAGCAGGCTTGACCAGTATCAAAGCAATGCGCCGCGCCAGGTTGCGATCCGGCAGGCGACATTGAAGTCGGAGCAGGCGAGCGCGCAGAACGCAGGTGCTCAGGTAGAACAAGCCAAATTGAAGCTTAGCTATTGCCGGATTACCGCTCCCGTGGCCGGGATCGTCATGCGAAGGTCGGCGGAAATGGGAAGCCATATCGCGGCCGGTCAGCAGCTATTTCAGATCGCTCAGATTGGCGATATCTGGGTCACTGCCAATTTCAAGGAAACGCAGCTGAAAAACATCAGGCCTGCCCAGTCCGTGACGATACACGTAGACGCGCTCAAAAGAGATTTCGAAGGGTCAGTTGAAAACATCGGTGCCTCCACCGGCGCCGTGGCGAGCGTTCTGCCGCCTGAGAATGCAACCGGAAATTTCGTCAAAGTCGTGCAGCGCATTCCGGTGCGGATCAGGTTTAAGCCGAATCAGCAGGGCATGCAGCGCCTGCGCCCCGGCATGTCGGTAGAGCCGGACGTCCGAATAGGAGACTGAACTTGCCCGCTGCGTCAACCATCCCTCACGGCAACTGGAAGCCGTTGCACAATCCATGGATCGTTGCCATGACGGTGACGCTCGCCACCTTTATGGAAGTGCTCGATTCCTCGATCGCGAATGTGGCCTTGCCGCATATCGCGGGTTCGCTCGGCGCAAGCTACGAAGAAGCGACCTGGGTTCTTACCAGCTACCTGGTTTCGAGCGCGATCATTTTGCCGATTTCGGGCTGGCTTTCAACCGTAATCGGCCGCAAGCGCTTCTATATGCTTTGCGTCGCTTTATTCACCTGCTGTTCTCTTCTGTGCGGCATTGCAGCCAGTCTACCCATGCTGATCATGGCCCGGGTGCTGCAAGGCGCGGGTGGCGGCGGTTTACAGCCTTCCGAGCAGGCGATCTTGGCCGACACGTTTCCTCCGGAAAAGCGCGGCATGGCGTTTGCGATGTACGGCATGGCGGTGGTGGTCGCTCCCGCTATCGGCCCCACGCTCGGCGGCTGGATTACAGACAACTATAGCTGGCACTGGATTTTCTTTATCAACCTCCCCATTGGCTTGCTCTCGCTTTTTCTGACAAATCGCCTGGTAGAAGATCCACCCTGGCTCAAGGAAGAGAAGCGTGCCGGCGTCAAGATCGACTATATCGGTTTGGGCCTCATTGTGCTTGGCGTGGCCTCCTTCCAGGTGATGATGGATAAAGGTCAGGAGAAAGACTGGTTCGGCTCGCCTTTCATCACCGCCATGTTTTGTGTTGCCATTCCGGTGCTGGTCGCGTTCTTCCTTTGGGAGTGGTACCACGACAACCCGATTGTGGACGTTCGCCTGCTGAAGAACCGAAATTTCGGCACGGCTGTTTTCTTTTCCTTTGTGCTGGGAATTGTGTTATTCGGTTCGACCGTTCTTATTCCCGAGTTTTTGCAGAACAGCTTGGGTTACACGGCTGAGCGCGCCGGCTGGGCGCTATCTCCCGGCGGCCTGGTCCTCATGTTTATGATGCCGGTCGCGGGGCGGCTCACTTCGTCCAAAATAGATCCGCGCTTACTGGTCGCGACGGGCTTCCTGGGCACTGCCATTACGCTCCACATGATGACTGTCATCTATCTGGGAATCGATTTCCGAACGATTGTCATTCTGCGCATGATACAAGTCATGTTCTTACCGCTGATCTTTGTTCCGATCAGCACGCTGAACTACGTTGGCGTTCCGCGGGAGAAGAACAATCAGGTCTCAGGCATGTCGAACTTTGCGCGCAACATCGGAGGTGCCATCGGCACATCCTTGCTCACCACTTTTCTCGCACGCCAGAATCAGATACATCAAAAGGTCTTCGCCGCTCATGCGAACAACGGCAGTGCGAACTTTCAGCAGTTTATTGCCGGCCTGAAGGCTCTTTTTATGTCGAACGGATACGATGCCGTGACCGCAACGGAGAAGGCGATGGCAATGGCTTATCAGACGGTACAAGCCCAGGCCAGTGCGCTCAGCTTCGAGAATAGCTTTTGGGTGATGAGCGCGATCGTTTTGTGCCTGGTCCCCCTGCCGTTTATTATGCGCCGGCCGCCAAAGCACGCCGGCGAACAGCCGTTAAGCGCCGCCCATTAGCCCCTCCCCCCCGGCAGCTATAATTTCGAGTAACCCTTTTTCTCGGCTTAAAGCGCTGTGTTGCTTAAAAAATGATTAAACGTTTATTTGCTGGATTGTTGTGTGTTTTTGCGAGCGGCCCGTTGCTGTTCTGCGCGGATGCAAGTGTAAATCCGCCACCGGATGCGCGTTTTAAAGCGGATCTGCTGCTGGTGGTGGCGCACCCTGACGATGAGACGGAGATCGGCGCTTACCTGGCACGCGCGATATTCGATGAAAAGAAACGCGTCGCGGTTGTTTTTGGGACGCGCGGCAATGGCGGCGGTAATGACGAGGGGCAGGAGCAGGCGGCGTCGCTGGGCGCGGTGCGTGACATCGAAGCACGGCAAGCCCTGGCGCACTTTGGCGTGACTCACGTTTGGTTTCTGAATGGTCTCGATACGCCCGGTCAAGTCGTGCTCGATTCGCTCGAGACCTGGGATCATGGAGACTCCTTAGAGCGCCTGGTCAGGCTGGTGCGGCTCACCAGACCGTCGGTTATGGTGACCTGGCTACCGGATTGGGTGGCAGGCGAAAATCACGGCGACCATCAGGCAGCGGGAGTGATTGCCACAGAGGCATTCGATTCGGCTGGAGATCCTACCGTTTTCCCGGAACAATTGGCCGCGCCAAGAAACCGCGAGGATATCAACAATCTGACGGAAGGTCTGCGCCCATGGCAGGCCGAAAAACTTTACTATGTCAGCGATGCTGCTCACACCGAGTTCCTAAAGCGTAAGGGGCCGGCCTACTCGTCTACCGATAGATCTCCAGCCAAGCATGTAATGTACGCCCGGCTGGCAGCCGAAGAGTGCGCCTTTCATTTGACCCAAGGCGATACCGGTCAGATGGCGCGCTTAGCGCTGGCAAAGAATGATCTGCAATATTTCGAACAACCGGTTCGGTTCGTATTCGGAAAGTCGTACATCAGTTCGAGTGTCGGCGGGGATATCTTTGAGGGCGTCGAACCGGAGGGTATTCCATACCATCGTGCCCCGGGGTTTGTTGCCCGCCAAGCGAGCGAGCCATTGATCGAATTAGGCGGCGCTTGGCTCTTTTACCGACAATTCTGGCAGGCTCATGGCATCGAGCATCTCTCCACCTTGGTGCGTCCGGAGATGATGGCGAAGTATGGCAGCCCGCTGGTAATCCCCGTCGTAGTGGAGAATCCGACAAAGCAGAATGTCGCGTTCGATCTCTCAACGGACCTGCCGGAAGGCTGGACGTTTAGACGGCCGCTTCCTACCAGCATCGTCATTAGCGCGCATCAGATGGCCACGTTGCCTCTCGAAGTGAAAACGGGGTCGGCTCAGACATCGGGCTGGAAGACGATAGCCATTGACTCGAAGGTGAACGGGAAGTCCGCGGGACGAATACGCATTCGGGTCGAGCTGAATTCGGGCGCTATGCCCGAATAAGAACCCTGGTCAAAACGCCTGTTTATGAAACCATAGTTGCTCTTGCTTCTCCTTCTGTTGTATAGTGTCGTATCCGCAATTGGAAGATCGCCAAGGCGCATCTTTAGCAACGTCCCAGTCACGATAGTTGCCTCTTCCGGTCCGGTCTTTAAGGCCAGCAAGGCAGCTGAATGCGCACGCGACTACTATTATCTTTCGCTATTTTCTTAACCACGGTATCCGGCAGCTTTTGTCAGGAGTCCTCTCCGCGGGATCCGACAAAAGAAACGGAGAAGGGCATTCCGGTAACCGATCGTACGACGATTGAAAAATGCGGAGGCTGTCATCAGGCGGATTCGAATGGCAATCTAACCCGCATCTCCTGGATTCGGACCACGCCCGAAGGCTGGCAGGAAGCGATCAAGAGAATGGTTGAGTTGAATGGGCTGAAGCTCGGGCCTGACGAGGCTCACCAGATAGTTCGGTATCTAGCCAACGACCACGGTTTGGCCCCGGCAGAAGCGCAGCCAGTCCGGTGGTATCTGGAGATGACTGACCCGCAGACCGAAGCTGTTCCTAACCCGACCGTAAGGCACGCCTGCGCGTCCTGCCATGCCTTCGCGCGCCCTGAGACGTGGCGTCGCAGCGCGGCCGAATGGCATCTCCTGAAAAACATGCACATCGGATATTTCCCATTGAGCCAGTTTGTTGCCTTTTCAGCGCGCGGGCATGAGAACCCTGACGACGCAAGCGCAAAGAAAGAGGAACCGGTTGACGTGGCGGTCGATTACCTCAGCAAGAACTATGGCCTTTATTCATCTGCCTGGTCGAACTGGCGAACGCAGATGACGGATCCTGACCTGAGCGGTAAATGGCTGATCACTGCGAGCGCTCCGGGCAAAGGCAAATATTTCGGCGAGATGTCTATTGCCCGAGTGTCTGCCGGGGAATTCAGCACGCAAGCGAACTTGATTAGCGCGCGTGATGGATCGAAGCTGGCATTACCGGGCAAGTCATTTATTTACACGGGATACGAGTGGCGCGGAGCGGCGAAATCCGACAAGCTTGGCATGTTGCGGGAGGTCATGACGGTTTCGCCAGACCAAGCCAACCTTGAAGGGCGCTGGTTTTGGGGCGCATACGAAGAGTTTGGTTTCTCGGTCTCCGCGCAACGCGAGAGCCGCGATATGACGGTACTTGGCGCGGATGCGGACTCGCTTCATGCGGGTGCCAAGGACCTACCGCTGAAGATTTACGGAGAACATTTCCCGTCCGATCTGAAGGTCTCCGACATTCACTTAGGGGCCGGGGTCGTGGTTAGCAAGGTGGTATCGATCACTCCCACAGCCATCAGCCTGATCGCGGAAGTCGAGCCGAACGTACTTGCGGGCAAGCGCAGCATTGCTGTTCGTGGACATGTTGCGCCCGATGCTTTCAGTGTCTATGACCGGATCGAATACATCAAGATCAATGCGGAAACCGCTCTGGCGCACGTAGGCGGGACGGTCGCCAAAAAGGGCTTCGTCCAGTACGAAGCGCATGCTTACTCGAACGGCCTGGATGGGCGGCCTAATACACCGGACGATATCGATCTAGGGCCGGTGCCAGTTAAGTGGTCCATTGAGGAGTTCATCTCACATAACAACGATAACGATAAGGAGTTCGTTGGGTATATCGATTCAAACGGTCTATTCACGCCAAGCGGCGATGGACCCAACCCGCAGCGGAAATTTTCAGCGGATAACATCGGGGACGTTTGGGTAGTCGCGAAATATGCAGGCAAAGAGGTCTCCGCACCCATAGAAGCAAAGAGCTACCTGGTGGTGGCGATACCGGACTTCCTCCGTTTTGATACGCCGGAGATCGCCGGCAAGGCAGTGACAACTTTAGGTAAGTAGGGAAAAACATGAAGCACCTGAAAGCAATTAACGCAAAGGCCAGCCGCATGGAAGCGCAGACCGCGGCGCACGAAAACGATGTTTTTGGTCTGCAGAACGGCAAGGCGGACCCAGCCAAGCAGCCCCATTACCCGGTAGGCTGCAGTCTCGCCTTCTATCCGGGATGGGAGGTGGATTCGGCGGGCGGTACCGCAGGGTTATGTCAGCCTTCAGAGCGCGATCTTTACGATTGTTACGCAGACTGCTTCTGGCCTGCACAGGTGCCGGACCATCTGAACCGTTATCCGGATTGGTCGAAGAAATGCGCGGCCGCGACACAAGACTGGCGTAATCTCGATGTGGTGTTTCCGTAGCGGCGTCGTTCAGGCGAGGAGAGTAAATGAAGATCACTGCTTACGCTCTACTACTTGTCTTGATGGCATGGCCTTTGCAAGCCGCTATTTACCTGGGCGATTACCAGGGAGAAGTTCTTACAATCAATGACTCGACTTATGCAATTACCAAACGAATCAAGCTGAAGACCGGCCTCCCGCGTGAGATGCTCTTGATGCCTGACAAAAAGCATCTGTTGGTGATGACGAGCGAATACTCGGGGATCGAAATACTCGATCTGGAGAAGGGCGAGGTGGTGGATTCGTGGCAGATGGATACACCGGCCACCCGGCTGCGTCCAACGAGCATGGCGGTCGATCCTTCGGGGCGCTACGTATACACGATGACCGCAACCTACACGAAGAAAATCGATCGATGGGACATTGGCGAGGATAAGCTTGCGGTAATAGACCTTACATCGCATAAGGTCGTGCGCTCGGAACCTTTCCCAAAGGATAAAAAACCGGATTCGTTCGGCATGTCCTTCCGTGTCTCGCCGGATGGCAAGAGCCTTTACTTATTCGGGGAGTCCGTGCTCATTTTCAGCACCGATACCCTGAAACTGGAAAAAGAGATTAACTTAGAGAAGCCGACCTATCCGGGAATGTCGCGGGTGAACTTTATACCCGAGATCGATCCTCATGACTCGCCCGACTCCGTGACGGCGCTTTTTCAAACCGAGGACCCCTATGTACACCGCCGAATTTTCGGATTGGCAAAATTCAATCTGAACACGAGAACGTTCGACTTCGAGCCGATAGGCACCACCGTTCCCGGCAAGAGCGAAGAAGGCGGAATGTCCAACATTCGATTGTCGGCGGATCGCAAAATAGGCTACGCCGTGGCGAGCTTCGGCGAGCACGGTGACAAAAGCTGTCAGTTTTGGAGCTTCGACATCCCGAAAAAAGCGCTCGAGGCGCGAGAGGACTTCGCTTGTAACAGCCGGTTCTACTTTTCGAGCTCATACGACGGAAAAGATCTTTTGATCTTTGGTGCAGGCTTCCAGATTTTCGTATACGACGCTTCAACGCTGAAGCTGAAGAAGACGGTCAACCTGGGTGACGACGTCACCATGTCTGGCATGATTGTTCTTCCGCCACCATCGGCACAAATAGCCGCCCGATAAAAGCCGGTATTGATGGCCGCCATCGAGTAGCAATCGAAAGTGTATCCGCAGCCTCGTCTTGCTGACATAAGTTGTCCAATCCTCGTCGATCCACTTACAAACAGCATTTCATTCATCGCTTTAACCAGTGAAGGAGACTCGCAGTGATGTCATTTAGGTTGGCTAAGGGTGCAATTCTCTTGCTTTGTGCGGTTGCGGGCGCGAACGCGCAATCCACCTTCGGAACAGTCCTCGGAACTGTGAAAGAGGCTTCGGGAGCAGTGGTGCCGAACGCAAAAGTGGAAATCGTCAACCAAGGGACGAGCTTGGCCAAATCAACTCTGACAGATCAGACAGGAACCTACCAGTTCGTGAATCTGGATGTTGGGACGTATAAGGTGACCATTGAGGCCGTGGGATTTCAAGAGGTTGAGTTTTCGCCTTTCCAATTGAGCGCCCGGGAGACCAAGCGGCTAGATACCGATCTCACGTTGGCCACTCAGAAGCAGACAGTGAACGTGGAGTCGAGCGCAGGCGCAGTGGTTCAGACGGACGCCTCTAATGTGTCGGTCTCAAAGGGAAGTCTGGAACTGACGAATTTGCCGGTCGCTATCACGACACGCTCGACGGGTTCAACTAGCGCTTTTTCGACTCTAACAGCGCAACCCGGAGTGCAGAGCGATTCGGCCGGCAACATTTCCGTAGCGGGGGCGACGCCATCTCAGCTCTCGATTACGATCGACGGCATTAGTTCGGTTGGTCCGGGCACGATGGGCGCGCTCGGCGAGTTGTTCCCCTCGTTTAACGCAATCGAGGAGATCAAGATCGGCGAAACGATGAATCCCGCCGAGTACGGCGGTGTGGCCGACATCACGACCGTCTCGAAATCGGGCACGAATCAATTTCATGGAGGGGCGTTCGAGAATTTTCAGAACAGCGACATGAATGCGTCGGATACGTTCAGCCACTCCACGCCCACAATTAAAATGAATGACTTCGGGCTGTACTTGGGCGGCCCGGTGATCATTCCGCATATCTACAATGGGCACGACAAAACCTTCTTTTTCGGCAGTTTCGAGGCCCTGCGGCTACCTAAGCAATACAACGTAGTGGAAAGTGTTCCAACGGCGGCGATGCGCAGCGGCAATCTATCGGCGTATTCGGATCCTTTGACCGGTTACCCGGGCAACATCATTCCCGCCAGCCAGATCAATCCCTATTCTCAAAGAGTGCTTAATTCGTTCTATCCGCTGCCCAATTATGGAAACATCAATGGAGTCGCGAACAACTACTTGGCGTCGTTCAATGTACCAATCAATAGCGCGCAGGGCGATGTGCGCATAGACCAGGTGATTACACCCAATCAAATGGTCTACGCCCGCTACACTTATAAGAACCGGCGCATTCTCGACTATGCAAAGGATAGCTCGGGCAATCCCGGATCGGAGTTGCTCGGTTCCACGTCAAAGCCGGAAATTTATAACGCTTTAACAATGGCGCACAACTGGGTAATTACGCCAAGCATCGTAAACGAAATACGCGGCGGCTTCACCAGGATTCATCGGAATGTAACCTTTGGAGTAACATCTCAAGATGCAGCCGATGAGTTAGGCTTAACTGATTTGCCGGGCCCGCTTCCTCCGGGAGATGTTGTGCCGACAATCAGTATCGCGGGATTCATCGGTATTCATAGCCCGACGTCGTACCTGATCAAGAAAGAAGGAACCAGCCAGGTGCTAGATACGCTGACTTACACCAAGGACAAACACACCTTGAAGTTCGGCGGCGATATTCGCAAGTTGAGCAGCCTGCACACGCAGGTGTTTAGCGATTATCGAATGGGGTCATATCAGTTCAATGGGTCGGCCATCAGCGATCTGCTGGGCAACGGAGCGGGCACTCCGCTGGCCTCTTTCCTACTCGGTTATCCGGATTCCACCACTATCGCAACAGTGATTAACCCGGACACGTACGCGTATGCTTACCATTACGCTTTCTTCGGGCAGGACGACTGGAAAGTTACGCCGAATCTGACGCTCAACTTTGGGCTCCGCTGGGAGTATCACCCGTCTTTCCATGATCATAATGACAACCTTGCTAATTTTGACCCTAATTACACAAGCGTTCAGGACGGTCAAACAGTAAACGGCGCTGTCATTTTGCCTTTACAAAAGACCTATGCGATTCTAAATCCCGGGTTCGTAGAAGCGATCGCTCCGACGCCCATATTCACTGCTGCGCAACTGGGTGTTCCTTCCAATTTGCGTTTTTCTAACTGGACTGACTTTGCTCCGCGCGTCGGATTCGCCTGGCGTGTGTTCGGAGACAATAAAACGGTCATTCGCGGTGGCTATGGAAAGTTTATAGAGGCGCTTTTAGCGGCTGGCGCAATAGACGGTTGGGCTGTCGAATCGAGCAACGTGGGCACGTTCGCGAATTCCGTCGCTGCGAACGGAAAGCCGGTGTATAGTCTTCCATATTCTTTCCCGTCGAATATTTCGCAGCCCGGCACTCAGTTCTTTGACCTGGCTTCCAATCTGCACTACAAAGATCCCTACGTACAGGAATGGAATCTGACGATCGAGCGCGATTTGGGGAGAGGAGTGGGGCTGCGCGCGTCCTACGACGGCAATCACTCGACCAACCTGGCGTCAGTCGCGAACATAGACCAGCTTCGACCGAACACTTTGGGTTACAACGCACTCTCGTCGACTGCGCCCTTCCCCCTAATGGCTGACATCCTCTCGCAGGAATCCATCGGCTACGGGAATTACAATGCGGGTACGATCGCCGTCCACAAGCGCACCAGTAACCTTCAGTTCGAAGTTAGCTACGTGTATTCGCGCAATCTTGCGAATACCAACGGAGCTGCGACCGCATCCGCGGCTTCGTTCGCGGCGCTGGGTAATACCTTGAGCGATCCTTACAACCCTGGTCTCGACTACGGAAACGTCCCCTATACGCGCCGTAATCGTGTGCTGGCCACTTTCCTGTACGAACTGCCTTTCGGTAAGGGAAGGCAGTTCTTGAACAGCAGCAACGGGATAGTCGATCGGATGGTTGGCGGTTGGGAGTTGAGCGGTGTCTGCGTGTTTCAAAGCGGGCCTTTTATGACGGTCACGACCAACAGCGACCCGTCCGGGACCGGCTACAACCTGTTCAACGCAAACGGGGGACGCGCAGACAGGGTTTCGGGCGTTTCGCCCTATACAGGACAATCAATTGGCGCATGGATTAGCCAATCCGCGTACGCAGATCCAGGCAACAACATTGGGCGGTTTGGCGACGCCTCACAAGGGGACGTGGTAGGGCCCGGAAGCCAGGTGGTTTCCTTGTCTCTGTTGAAACAGATCCCGGTCACGGAGCGGGTTCACATTCAGTTTGGAGCGCAAGTGGCGAACCTTTTTAACCATCCCAACTATGCGGTCCCGGGCAATCTCACGGTGGGTGTACCGGCATTCGGGCAGATTACGTCGTTACAGACTGCGGAGGGCGCCGGGCCCCGATCAATGCAATTAACCGGGCGCATTATTTTCTGAAGTCGCCTCACCTGCGCCAATCAAGGTCGTAGCTCGGTTATCGAATCGTTATCCGCGATGATGGCTATCGACGCCATCCTCAGGAATAAGCCGTGCTCGACCACGCCGACGATGCTGCGAATGGCAGCCGCCAGTCGCTCGGGGTCGTCAATTTCGCCGCACGCGCAATCGAGAAGAACGTTGCCTTCGTCTGTGATGAACGGTTCACCGGTGGCCGTGCGCCTCAGAGTGGGTTTGACACCGAGGGCAGCCAATTTGCGCTCCACTAGGGGCGAAGCCATCTGAATCACCTCCACGGGAAGCGGAAAATGGCCGAGATGAGCGACACGCTTACGGGCATCTGCTACGACTATAAACTCGCTTGACGCGCTGGCGACGATTTTCTCGCGCAACAACGCCCCGCCGCCGCCTTTGATCAAAGCGAGGCCGGGACCAACTTCGTCGGCCCCGTCGATGGCCACATCGATGTGCGGCGTCGAGCGAAAATCTGTTATGGGGATGCCGAGCGATTCGGCAAGCTTCTCGCTGGCGAGCGATGAGGCGATGCCCCGAATCTTTAAACCGTGCCCGACGCGTTCACCGAGCAAGCGAATGAATTGAGTAGCCGTGGTGCCGGAGCCCAGGCCGACCACCATCCCGTCCTTGACAAATTCCACGCTACGCCGCGCGGCTTCCATTTTCGAGGCATCGATATCCATATTCAGAATTAGCTCTCTTCCTATTTAGCATTGCAGGCCGAAGAGCAGTTGCAAGAATGGACTGGAAGAAACGATGCGAATTGCAATCGATACGGGCGGCACGTTTACAGACTGCGTCTATGAGGGCGAGCAGGGGGTCGGAATTTTAAAAATTCCCTCCACGCCGGCTGATCCTGGCGAGGCGCTGATTGAGGCAGTCAGATCGCTCGGCGATGGGATAACGGAAGTGCGGCACGGAACAACGGTCGGCACGAACGCGTTGCTCGAGCGTAAGGGCGCGCGCGTGGCGTTCGTAACCACCAGCGGCTTTGAAGACACAATTGCGATTGGAAGGCAGGCGCGGACTAAACTCTACGACCTTTCCTGGGCCAAGGAGGCGGATCTAGCACCATCAGAACTGCGGTTCGGCGTCACGGAGCGGATCGCAAGCGATGGAAGCGTTTTGCGTTCTGTTCGGGACGAGGAGCTTGCTTTGTTAACGAAGCGCCTGCTGGCGGCGCGTCCGGAGGCGATTGCGCTCTCGCTACTGTTCTCGTTCGTGAATCCGGCTAACGAAGAGGCTGCGGCAAAAGCTCTACGCAAGCTTGGGCTGCCTGTCTCAGTGGCGCATGAGATTCTGCCCGAGTTTCGCGAGTATGAGCGCGGGTCGACAGTGTTGATAAATGCTTATCTCACGCCCAGGATGCAGCGCTACATCGAACGAATCGACGCCGTCCTGCAGTCTCAAGGCGCGCGATTGCAGGTGATGCAATCTTCTGGCGGAATTATATCCGCTGCCCTCGCGGCGCGTGAGCCCGTGCGAACTATACTTTCCGGTCCGGCCGGCGGCGTGGTGGGCGCGACAACAGTTGCCAGGAACGCTGGTTACAAGCGGATATTGAGCTTCGATATGGGAGGAACTTCCACCGATGTCGCGCTCGTTGACATCGAAGCAGGTTTGGCAACGACCAGGGAATCCATCGTTTTGGGCATGCCGGTGGCCGTGCCGATGTTGAACATACACACGGTCGGCGCGGGTGGTGGCTCGATTGCCCGTTTCGATCCAGGCGGCGCGCTCCGCGTAGGACCAGAGTCAGCCGGAGCCGAACCAGGACCCATCTGCTGCGGACGCGGCGCCCTACCCACGGTCACAGATGCGAACCTGCTACTCGGAAGGTTGGAAGCGGACGCATTTCTGGCTGGCGGCATGCAGCTGGATGCGAAGCGCGCATGGGGGCGCTTTGCGGAGTTGAAGGGCGCGCTCGAAACAGTGGAGCAGTTTGCGGAAGGCATAGTCCGAGTGGTTGATTCCCACATGGAAAAAGCCCTGCGACGCATTTCAGTAGAACAAGGTCACGATCCACGTGAATTTCTGTTGGTCAGTTTCGGGGGAGCGGGCCCTTTGCACGCGGTCGCGTTGGCCCGCGCTCTGCGCATATCCCAAGTGATGATACCGATGCTCCCGGGAGCGCTGTCGGCGTACGGAATTCTTGTCTCCGACATCATTCGGGATTATTCACGGACGATTATGCTGCGGCCGAACGATGACGCAATAGAGCGACATTTCGGTGAGATGGAGGAGACAGCCCGGCGCGAAATGGCGGTGGAGGGTATCCACGGTGCGGCCGTGCGGAGCCTCCACGTGCGTTACGCCGGACAAGGCTATGAATTGGCGGTCGCATGGTCGAATGAATTTACAGAGCAGTTTCACCAACTGCATAAGAAGCGTTACGGATATGCAGACCGCGGGCGGCAGTTGGAAGTCGTCAATGCACGTGTGCGAATCGTCGCGCGCTCGAATACCTTGGAGATAAATCCGTCGAAGCGGACGAGCGGCAGCGCCGAGCAAGCGTTCGTCAAACAGCGGCCCATTTACTGTGATGGCGAATGGCGCGAAGGGAAGGTCTATGATCGTAGCCGCCTTGCTTCGGGCGCGCGTGTAGAAGGGCCGGCGGTCATCGTCGAATATAGCGCGACAACTTTTGTTCCGCCCCTTGCCGGCGCGCACGTGGACGCCGAAAGTAATTTGATTGTGGAGGTGAACCCGTGATCGATCCAATTGAGCTGGCAATTTTCAGCAATGCGTTTCATTCCATTGCTGAAGAGATGGGAATCGCCCTGCGCCGCACGGCATTTTCGCCCAACATCAAAGAGCGGCGCGATTATTCGAGCGCGGTCTTCGATGCGCGCGGAAACGTGATCGCGATGGGTGACGATATGCCGGTGCATTTGGGATCGATGCCGATGAGCGTGCGCGCGGCACTCGACGCGCTGAAACTGGAGGCAGGCGATATTGCGATACTCAATGATCCGTATGACGGCGGCACGCACTTGCCGGACATTACCTTGGTGATGCCGGTTTTTGTGGACAAACGCGACGCGGCAGGCTTCTACGTGGCAAACCGGGCACACCACGCGGATGTAGGCGGTATGTATCCGGGATCGATGGGTTTGTGCCGCGAGATCTGGCAGGAAGGCGTGCGCATTCCGCCTGTCAAGCTGATGGCGCGTGGCGTGCTGAATGAGCCATTGCTGCGACTGATCCTGAATAATGTGCGCACGCCAAGCGAGCGGGAAGGCGATCTCACAGCGCAGATTGGCGCCTGCCGTATAGGAGTCGAGCGGCTTGAAGAACTTGCCGCGAAGTACGGCATGTCTCGTTTGGAAGAGGTCACCGGGGCGTTGCTTGATTATTCGGAAAGACTGACGCGCGCCGAACTGGAACGTTTGCCCGAGGGCGAGTTCAGCGCGGAAGATTATCTGGATAATGACGGCATCAAAGACGCGCCCGTAAAGATCGCGGTGACAGTGAGTACTAGACCGAAAGCGGGTAGTTTGCAGGTCAATTTTACCGCCTCCGACGCGCAGGTGGAGGGTAGCCTGAATGCGGTTCGAGCGATCACCTACTCCGCTGTTTTTTACATCATCCGCTGCTTGCTTCCCGATAATGCGCCATCCACCGGTGGGTTGATGCGCCCAGTCGAACTCGTGACGCGGAGTGGCTCAGTGGTCGATGCGAAACCGCCAGCGGCCGTGGCAGGTGGCAATGTGGAGACTTCGCAGCGTATTGTTGACGTTCTGCTGCGAGCGTTTGCCCAAATTCTTCCCGAGCGGATCCCCGCGGCCAGTTCCGGCACCATGAATAATCTGACCATAGGCGGTATAGACGGCCGGAACGGGCAAGCCTATGCGTACTATGAAACGGTCGCCGGCGGCGGCGGTGCGCGGCCGTATGCGGACGGCGTCTCGGGCGTGCATACGCATATGACAAACTCTCTTAATACCCCGATAGAGGCTCTGGAGTTTGCCTATCCATTTCGCGTTCGCCGTTATGGGTATCGAGCCAACTCGGGCGGCCCGGGCAAGTATCGCGGCGGCGACGGGCTGGTGCGCGAGATTGAACTTCTTTATCCTGCGCAGCTAACGATTCTCTCCGATCGTCGGGTGTTCGCGCCATATGGCTTGCAGGGCGGCTGCGACGGAGCAAAGGGACGAAGCACGCTAATCGCCAATGAAAGTGAATCCGAATTACCAGGTAAGTGCAACCAGCGTGTGGAGGCCGGAACAATTTTACGCATTGAGACGCCCGGCGGCGGCGGCTGGGGCAGTTAGTTTCTTTAGCAGCGTAATTGCCTTGCGAATATCGGCGGAACGCCGTGTCTGGTCCTGTTCCTCCCGCTCGACCGTCAGCAAACCGCGATAGCCGATCTCTTTCAACTTGGCAAGGAAGGCCGGAAGATCCACGTTTCCCTCGCCGAGCGGCTTTTCGACCCCCAGCGCCTCGGGCTTATCGACAGGCGGCCAATCGCCATCTTTGCAATGCACGGAGACGACATGCTTGCCGAGCACGCCCAGCGCTTCGACGGGGTCACCCGTCCCGTAGAGGATCATATTCGCAGGGTCGAAGTTGATCTTTAGATTAGGGCGCTTGACGTCTTCAATGAATTGCAGAAGCACCTTCGCGGGTTCCTGTCCGGTTTCGAGAGTGAACGATTGACCGTTCTTGCCGCAGTGGTCGCAGATATCCTTGGTAACTTCGCGAATGGCGGCGTAGCTGGCGCTCCCGAAATCGTGCGAGATGAAACCGATGTGACAAGCCACGCTATCGATGCCAAGCTTGCTCGCGACGTCGGAGACGGCCTTGGTACGGGCGATCCGTTCGGCGCGGAAATTTTCGGGCACTAGGCCGACCGTTCGCTGGACGGTCGGAATATCTGCGTAGTCTTCGCCAACGTAGCTGCAGACGGCTGTAACAGCTGTGAATCGCTCCTCCGTCAGAGCTTTGTCCCACCTTTGAGCGGCGCCCTCCAAGGGCAGATCGCCTGGAAAGCCCAGTTGGCCGGCGCGTACGCCGAATTGTTTTACCTTTTCCAATGTCTGCTGGGCGTTCTCCTCCGCCCAGAACATCAATCCGATTTCGAGGTCGTTTAGACCGAGCATTTAATTGGTTCTCCTCCGTTGGCTCGCGATGTTTTCAGCAACAATGCCAGCTTAACCGCCTCGGCAGATTGTTGCGGCGGGCAAAGATCCGGTTGTTTGCCGCTGCGGCAGCAATCGATGAAGTAACCAAGCTCTGCATCGTAGGCGTCGCCCTCCGGCAATTGGACTTTTTGACGGCCCGTTTTATCGTCAAGAAACAAGCCGTCCGGAGTGAGTTCGAGCAGCGCGTGATCGGCGCGCGCTTCAAAATCCATCGAGAATGGCGTCTCCGGAGAAAGCCAGCCACCTTCGATCTGCACGTTCAAACCATCCGGATAGTTGAGTTCAGCTTTTAGAGCGTCAATGTTGCCAAGAGGAGCGGCAATGACGCGTTCCGGCCACCCAAAGAGCATCAGCGCCTGGTCGATGTCATGGACCAGCAGATCGACAACCGCGCCCCCGCTGCGGGCTTCCACAGGTAGCCAACTGCTCCAATCGGGCAAGCCACAGGTTCGTACGAAGCGCGCCGAACGAAGATTTCCCCGGTGCGCTTCGGCGAAATCACGCAAAACCAGGTACTCGGGCCAGAAGCGCAGAACGTGCGCAATCATTAAGATTCGATTGTGTTCTTTCGCTGTTGAGATTATGCGATCGCAGTCAGCGGCGGCGAGGGCCATCGGCTTTTCGCAAAGCACATGTTTCCCGGCGGTGAGCGCCGTGACCGCGATTTCAGCGTGCAGATCGGTGGGAAGGCAAATATCGATGATGTCGCAGCCGGGGTCGAGTACGAGCTCACGCCAATGCGTGAATTGGCGGACGCCCGCAAAGTCAAACTGAGTGGGGGGGCGATTGAGATTGCCGCCGGCATTGGCAAGGTGGTCCGCCAAGCTGCGATTACTCTGGGTAGAAACTCCGAAGACCGCCAGATCCGGAATCTTGCTGTATGCGGCCAAATGGGTTGCGCCCATGAAGCCAAGTCCGACCATTCCAATTTTCACGACTGTATTGTACGAAGTGGCGCGTCGAAAAGCTTATCTTGGAAAGACATGCGATTCGTATTTGGATTTGTCGTTGGACTTTTACTAGTCATACTGCCGGTATATTTTTATTTTCGGTTTGGATACGCCCCGGCCGCGGCCGATGCGCCTCCTATGCCCTTTGAAGCTTCGTTGGCGCACATGGCGCTTAATGCCAGGATCGATAAAGAGAAGCCGAGGAATCCTCCGTTCCAGCCGGCCGAAGCGGATTTTGAGAACGGCGCGCATCTTTACCGCCAGCACTGCGCCGTGTGCCACGGCTTGATGGATCAACCGCGGAGCGCAATCGCTAAGGGAATGTTTCCGAAGCCGCCCGAACTGCTCCACGGCAAAGGCGTGACGGACGATCCTCCTGGCGAAACATACTGGAAGGTCGATCACGGTATACGGCTTTCCGGAATGCCCGGCTTCGGCAAAGCGCTTTCAACCAAAGAAATGTGGCAGATTAGCTTCTTGATGGCGGGCGCTGACAAGCTGTCAGACCCGGTCAAGACAATCCTGCGCGAACCCGCTGCCGCGCAGTAGAACGACTCACCAGATGAGCTTGGCAGCGACCTGGATTTGACGTGAGCTGGTCGCCGTGCTGGTGATGACTCCGGCCGATCCGGAAGGCGCTGCGGTCGCCGACGAGAAGACGATCAGGTTCGGTGTGTTGAAGTTGGCGTGATTCAGTACGTTGAAAGCCTCGCCACGCAATTGCAGCGAGAGACGCTCGCTCAGCCGCGTGGTTTTCATCAGCGAAACGTCCAGGGTTGTTAGACCGGGTCCGGTGAAAGGATTGCGCCCGACGTTGCCATAGGTGCCATTCGGCGCGACAATGAAGGCATTCGGATTGAAGTATTGATTTGGATTGCCCGTGATAATCGGCCCTGAAAAATCAGGATTGAAGGATGGGCGCACAGGGTTCGTGGTGTTGCCATTGTTCGATGGATTGAAGCTAAGCTGCGGCGTAAACGGAAAGCCGCTGTTGTAGCTCTCAATGCCGTTCACTGACCAGCCCGCGATCAGAAACTTGGCTACCCCATGGACATCCGGCAGCCAGCGTTTGCTTGGCCCGAAGGGAAGCTCGTAAATGGCGCTCACGGCGAGTACTTGACGAACGTCGAAGGTGGAAGGCCCCCAGTCATTCCGCAAGTCTTGCGAGTTTTGCGCCAGGCCAGGCGCGTTGGCGGAGGCGCTGGCATTCAAAGTGTCGCCGTTATCGAGCGACTTCGACCAGGTATAAGACGTGCGGAAATCGAGCCCGCTGGTGAAACGATGACGAAGATCGACTTCCATTGCGTTGAAGGAGGTAGTTCCGCCCGAGATCCATGTCCAGGTGCTGGCGAGCGCGGGATTCGCCAATGGACCGCTCGGCCGATTGTAAATAGTTCCCGCCGGATAGCTCGCCGGACACGGCGAAGCTGGGCAGATCGTCGCGAAAGGCTGGTTCAAATCGGCGCTCAGCGTTTCGTGATAGCCATGTGAACCGACGTACCCGACCGAGAGCGAGGTGTTCGGCGTGAGTTCTTGCTGAATCTTCAAAGTCCACGACGCCACCGTGGGTGTGTAGAGATCCTGTTGGATTCCAGCAGGGGCAATCTTCGATGTCGTGGGAATCTGGCCGGGAAAAATGGGGAAGCTCGAGAGTGGAATGTTGGGCAACGTGATGCTGGTGTTGAAGGGCGCGTTTTGATCCAGTCGGTAGCTGAGCCCGTCTTGCAGGTCGTTATACAGACCGAAACCGCCCCGAATTACCGTTTTGCTGAGTCCAGCGGGGTCCCAGGCAAAGCCGACTCGCGGCTGCGGCAGGAATTTCGCGCGGTTCACCGTGAAGGCCGACGACGAGATACGTGGGCTGGTTTGAAGCACTCCATTTGGACCATAAATGAAAGTGGAAGCGCGACCGGTTACCTCGTTCCAGCCTGTGGTGAATTCATCCCGCAATCCGAGAGAGAGCGTGAAATGAGGCGAGAGGCGCATTTCATCTTCCACAAAGCCGGCACCTTCCAGAGATCGCCAACCGAGCGGCGTCGGCGAAGGCACGGCGGTGAACGTGGTGACGTTGCCTTCCAGGAAGCTGGTAAGTGTCGAGAAGGTAGCCTGCCCGTATTGACCGAGGGCGAGCTCGTCGTTCGATTGCACGCGTTGGAACCACACGCCCGCGCTGATCTGATGAATCCCTTTCACAATAGAGACTTGATCCTGACCCGTGAAAAGATTGCGGGTGGCGAAAAGATGACTGCCGTTATTGCTGCCCGCCATCGTAATGGAGCTGGAGGTGTTCGGGGTAGCGCTGCCGCCGATAACAATGGCCCCGATCTGGTTATCTCCCACGAACCCGGGAACGTCGACGCTCGATTCGCCGGTATAAAAATAGCTCGCGCGCGAAAACCCGACCGCAACCGTATTCAGCAGGTTCGGTGAAAAGACGTGAGTTTCGCGAAGTGTTGCCACCTGCTCGCGCAAACTCTCGACATCCAGCGCAAAAGGATTGGCGGTCGGCGTATTGTCCGCGCTGTCATCCACTGTGTAGCTCGCTGCCAGAGTGTCGTTTTTCGATAGGATCTGATCCAGCCGCGTGGTGCCAAAGTCTTCGCGTATCGTTTGCAACGGAGTGCTGAAGGCCTCCGCGATGCCGCCGCTGTTGAGCGGAGAATTGGGACTTTCGACGGGCCATAAAGTAAGAAGTTGTTGGACACGCGGCGAAAGCGCGATCTGCTGGCCACTCGGCAGAATGCCTGCCCGAGCGTTGTTATTGGGCACCAGCGTGACGTCGCTCAAGTGGAGGTTTTGGCGAAACCCTTCATAGTCTCCGAAAAGAAACGTATGGTTCGGGACCACCGCCCCGCCGAGAGAACCGCCGAACTGATTTCGCTGGAACTGCGGCACCGATTTTTGGTCATAGAAATTTCGTGCGTCGAACCAGCTATTGCGCAGGAATTCATAAGCCGACCCATGAAAGTCATTGCTGCCCGAGCGGTCGACGATAAGAACTTGCGCGCCTGGGCGCTTGCCGTATTCGGCGGAATAGTAGTCGGTGAGCACGTTAAATTCGCGAATTGCGTCGACGCCGAGCAACTCCCCGCTAGTGCCGCTAGGAGTCATATTGATCTCGGCTGAGCCGGTGTATTCAATCCCATCGATCAGAAACAGATTTTCCTGCGGACGACGGCCTGATACCGCGAACATGTTGCCGATCGCGGAATTGGAGATCCCCGGCGTGTTGTTGTTCTTCTCGTAAGAATAGTTTGCGACGCCCGGATTGAGAGTAAGCAGCTGATCGTAACTGCGGCCGTTCAGCGGCAAATCGCGAACCTGAGCGCCATCTACCAGACCGGCTGCCTGGTCGAGAACCGGAGCCACAATCGGCGCGGCTCCGTTTACCACGACTCGCTCCGACACCGGACCTAGGGACAGCGTTAGATTGACTTGTGCGGACTGACTGGCGGTAAGTGAAATCCCGTTCTGCTGCGAAACTTTAAAGCCGGCTTTTTCGGCGGCGATTTGATAGCTGGCCGGCGTGAGTTGAACGAAGGCGTAATGGCCCGAAGAGTCGGTAACGGTTTGGCGTTGGGCGCCGGATTCGCTATTGGTCAGCGTGATTTTGACGCCGCTTGCCGTCGCGCCCGTAGGATCGGTCACGATGCCGGATAGGCCGGCGGTTTCCTGAGCAAAACAAGAAAGGGAAAAAGCCAATAGAGCGAACATGCTGAGGAACGTTCTCATATGTAATCTGTGCAAGACTAATATCCAGGATAGATGACAGCGCCAAAACGCCTGAAAGTTCCGCGCGTAGCCCTGAGTGCGGCGCGTGCGGAGCGCGGCATGGCAGTTGCGGAACTCGCGCGAAAAACAGACGTAAGTCGTCAGACGATCTACGCCATAGAAGACGGAAGTTTTCTGCCAAATACAGTAGTAGCGCTGAAACTTGCAAGAGCACTCGATGTTACGGTCGAAGATCTGTTTTGTCTGGAGGAGGACGAGGCAGGTACGCCGGTTACGGTAGAAGCCGAATGGCTTTCCGACCAGCGGCCTCGGTCCGTTGGAGGGGGAATGGTGCGGTTATGCGGGACAGGAAAGCGGAAGTTGGCGCTACCGGTCCAGACCGCCTTCAGCTTCTTGCCTGAAGTAGACGGCATCGTCCAAAAACAAGTGGGACGCCGGGTGCGAATCGGAATGCTGCCAGGCGATCGGCAGAGCGGCGGGCGAGCGGAGATTCTTGTTGCGGGGTGTGACCCGGCTTTGTCTTTGCTTGCCGAAGAGGCTCATTCGCTCGGGGTGGCCGTCGTGCCGATTCCTGTTTCAAGTAGGAAGGCCCTCGCTTGGTTAGCGCAAGGGAAAGTAGATATCGCGGGGACCCATTTGCCTGATCGGGAGAGCGAGGAATTCAACCTGGGCGCCATCAGGCAAGCATTTCCAAGAGGGGGCGTCCGCGCCCTTACCTTTGCGCAATGGGAAAGCGGGCTGGTGATCCAGACAGGTAATCCCAAGAGGATTCGCTCGATTGCCGACTTGGCTTCCGGCGCCGTAACGATCGTCAATCGCGAAAGAGGTTCGGGAAGCCGGGCTCAGCTCGATCGGGAAATCAACCGTCAGGGCATTCAGAGTTCGCGTATTAAGGGCTACGAACGTGAGGTTCACGGGCACTTGCCGGCCGCTTTCGGCGTCGCAAGCGGCTGGGCGGACTGCTGCTTGGCCACGCGCTCTGCCGCGCGCTGCTACGGGCTCGGTTTTGTCCCGCTGCGCAGCGAACGCTTTGATTTGGTAATGCCGGTCAAATTCCTTAAAAGCAAGATTGGCCAGTCCTTGGCTGACCTGCTGAACCGGGCGAAGTTGCGAGGCAAGCTGGAGCGTCTTGCCGGATATGATGCCAAACAGACCGGCCAGATAGTGGTCTAAACCTTAAGATGCCGCGACGGCGGAACTGACTTCATCCGTCACTACGCTGAACTGAGTTAGATTGGCCATTCCGAAAGAAGTGGTGATAGCGACGTCAGCGGCATCGCGTCCGGTGGCCATCAGCACGCGTCCGATGCGTGGCCGATTGTGCCGGGCGTCGAAAGTCCACCAACGATCTTCGAGATAAGCCTCGAACCAGGCGCTGAAATCCATGGGAGAAGGCGCTACGGTAACGCCGATGTCCCCTAAATACCCAGTTACGTATCGCGCCGGGATGTTCAGCGCCCGGCAGAAAGTGACGGCGAGGTGCTGAAAGTCGCGGCATACACCCAAGCGCTCCGTGTAGACGTCGAGCGCCGTTTTGGTGGAGCGGGCAAAGCTGTAGCCGAACTTGACTTTCTGATACACCCAATCGCAGACTGCCTGCACGCGGCCATAGCCGGGCATGATATGGCCGAAGAGTTCTGTCGCCACGTTGGAGAGAAGGTCTACTTCGCAGTAACGGCTCGCGAGGAGGAAGCGCAGCGTGTCCGGCGGCAAGTCCTCTACCGGAATTTCGCGGGCATAAAAGTTTTGCGTGTCCGGTTCACCTGAATCCTTGATCAGAGTTGAATTCCGCAAACGGATAGCGCCCGGCGGCGCTAGGAAACGCGAGCAGCGATTACCGAAGCTGTCCAAATACTGATCCACCTTTATCGCCGGCTCAACCCGAAGTTCGTCCGGTTCCTGGAGATCTCCGTCACGCGATGGATGCACATTCAACAGCGCCACGATGGGAACCGCGCACGGAGTTTCAAAGCGAATATCGTAACCAAGGCGAATCAGCATACTTGTTTCTGGCTCCAGTGAATAAGGGCTAAGCGCTGCTGATCTGCAGACCCGGCACGGAACCGACTTGGGTTCCATCAGCGTATCCCGCCAGTGTAACGAAGACGCCAAAATAATTTTCCACAGAGTGAACTTGGCACAATAGGGCAACGGGGCAAATCTCCGGGAGGCAAATGACATATTGTCTGGGCATTGTCACGGACGACGGCTTGGTGATGGCGTCGGATTCGCGAACGAATGCCGGGTTCGATCAGGTAAACGTGTGCAGGAAGATGCACTATTTCGCGCAGCCCGGCGAACGGGTGTTCATTCTCCTTTGTAGCGGGAGTCTGTCCATCAGCCAGTCGGTCACTACACTGCTGCGTAGCGATTTCGATAGCGGTCAGGGACTGGCGCGCGCCAATTCGTTGTATAGCGCCGCGCGCATAGTGGGCGATTGCGTCCGGCGAATCTCAGATATTGACCGTGCGTCCTTGGAGCGCGATCAATTCAACTTCAACGTGCATCTGCTGCTGGGTGGGCAGGTAAAAGGAGAGGCGCCGGGCCTCTATCTGATTTACCCGCAGGGCAATCCTTTACGAGCCACCGAAGATTCGCCTTATTTGCAACTAGGCGAGTGCAAGTACGGCAGACCGATTCTCGACCGCGGAATCGAGGCGGCAACGTCCCTTGAGGTAGCCGCTAAATATGCGCTTCTTTCCTTCGATGCCACCATTCGTTCGAACGTGACCGTTGGGCCGCCTATCGAGATCCTGCTTTATCGCAAAGATAGCTTTGCGTTGGAGCAATATAGGCGCTTCGCCGCCTCTGACAACGATCTCATGGTCATCCATTCTTCCTGGGAACAGTCGTTGCGGCGGGCCGTCGAACAGCTGCCTGAAATCGATTTCCGCAAGCCCCCGCCGCTCGAGGCGCTTTGAAAATCTTGGCGCACCACGGCTGCGCGCCTGGCAAACCAACTAGGCGCAGACGATATACTCGACATATCCAACACCCGGTTCGATTCCAAGTGTGAAGAGTTTCCGGACTCGCGATCGTTCGTGAAATATGGCGACTCCTTCATCCATCGCTCAACGCGGCATACCCGAACCCTTTTCAGACTACCGGTTAAGCGAGGCTTACGATGAGATGTTCCGCGCGAATGGACGCCCACGGTCCCACTACCGGTCGCTGTTTTCTCGCCTGCTGAGTTTACCCGCCCAAGAACTCCGTCGTTTCAAGCAGGAAGCTGATGTTTCCTTCTTTAACCAGGGGATTACGTTTACTGTTTACGGTAGAACGGAGGGAAAGGAGCGCATCTTCCCTCATGATCTGCTGCCCCGCATCATTCCTTGCGCGGAATGGGAGACGATTGAGCGCGGCTTGACGCAGCGCATTACCGCCCTCAATCTGTTCCTGAAAGACATCTACCATGAGCGCAAGATCCTCAAAGACGGAGTAATTCCAGGCGAAGTCATCTACACCTGCAAACACTTTCGCCGCCAGATGCGTGGCGTGAAGGTGCCGCGCAACGTTTATGTGAGCGTCTGCGGGACGGATCTGATCCGCATGCCCAGTGGCGAATTCGTTGTGCTTGAGGACAATCTGCGGGTGCCGAGCGGCGTTTCTTACATGCTGACCAGCCGAAAGGTGATGAAGCAGATCTTCCCCACCATGTTTCGCAAGTACGGCGTCAAACCGATCGAGCATTATAGCCAGGCGCTGCTGGCCACGTTGCGCTCGCTCGCGCCCGAGGGAAGATCGAATCCGACCATCGTTTTGCTGACGCCCGGCGTTTACAATTCGGCTTACTTCGAACACACCTACCTGGCTCGTCAGATGGGGATAGAGATGGTGGAAGGGCGCGACCTCGTGGTGCACGACAACTTTGTCTACATGCGTACTACTTCCGGGCTCCAGCGCGTCGATGTGATCTATCGCCGCGTGGATGACGACTTTCTGGATCCACTTGCGTTCCGCCCCGATTCGGCGCTCGGTTCGGCGGGAATCTTCAACGCCTATCGGGCAGGAAATGTGGTGCTGGCAAACGCGCTCGGCACCGGTGTTGCCGATGACAAAGCGATCTACGCGTATGTGCCGAAAATTATCAAGTACTATCTGGGCGAAGATCCGATTCTGAATAATGTCGAAACGCTCTTGATGACGGACCGCTCGGCGCGCGAGCACGTCTGCGGAAATCTCCACCAATACGTCGTCAAAGCGGTCGGTGAATCAGGCGGATACGGAATGTTGATCGGTCCACATAGCGCGGCCGAGGAGCGCGACGAATTCAGAACCCGGATTCTGTGCGATCCAAGAAACTATATAGCTCAACCGACCCTTGCGCTTTCGACGGCTCCTTGTTTCATAGAGGATAGCCGCATCGAGCCCCGCCACGTCGATCTGCGGCCTTACGTCTTGTTTGGCGAGAAAGTCACGATTGTGCCTGGAGGTTTAACGCGAGTCGCGCTACAGAAGGGTTCGCTAGTGGTCAATTCCTCGCAGGGGGGCGGCTCGAAAGATACGTGGATTCTACAAAATTAATGTCCACTTTGTCCGCGGCTCGGCCATCGAAGAGGTGAGCGATGCTTTCCCGCGTAGCTGACAGTTTGTATTGGATGAGCCGCTATTTCGAGCGGGCGGACCACAGTGCGCGCGTGCTGGACGCCAATTATAACCTGATGCTCAATCCTTCCAAGGTATCCACCGAGCAGCGTTGGCAAAGGATTACTGCGACCCTTGGCCTGGGCGTTGGGGCATCGGAGTTAGATCCTCTCAGCGCGATGATCAAGTTGATTTCCGATGAGGACAATCGGTCGTCGATCGTTTCCTGTATGAGAATCGCGCGCGAGAATGCCAGCCAGGTTCGTGAGCAGATCAGTTCGGAGATGTGGGAACGGCTCAACCAGCTTTACCACGAAGTCACCCAATCCAGCTCGAACATTGCCTTACGCTCTGAGCCGCAGCGATTCATCCGGACCATTCGGGAAGGATCGCACAATTTCCATGGCGTGACGCACGCCACCATGAATCACGGCGAAGCGTGGCAGTTTATCCGTCTAGGACGCTATATGGAACGGGCCTCCGCGCTACCGGTCTTGTTGGACGCCGTATTCTGCGCGTCTAGCGGAGCCGATGACCTCGATTGGGTCGGACTTTTGGCGAGTTGCTCGGCTTTTGAAGCGTACTGCAAGGTCTACACGGCGGACTTGAAGCCGGAGCGGGTCGCCGAGTTTCTTCTCCTGAACCCGGAATTTCCGTACACGGTTCGGTTCTCCGCCGAAGAAATGCAGGGCTCGCTCGAGGCCATTGCAAGATCGTCATCCACCAGAAAAGGCGCGGGAATCGAGAAAATCATCGGCCGGCTGCGCTCTTCGCTGGCTTATGCGCAGATCGACGACATTATGTCGAGAGATTTCCAGCGTTTTTTGCGAAGCATTATCGAGCAGTGCCACAGCCTGCACGCCGCGCTTCACGAAGTATACATAGAGTACCCGGTAGAATCAGCTTTCGAAGCCTAATGTTCTACGCCATCCGACATTTCACTCGCTATCGCTACAGCCGCCCCGTGTGGCAGAGCAACATGGAAGTGCGCATGCATCCGCGCAGCGAGAACATGCAGCGCTGCTTCACCTTTCAGCTCTCCGTAAGCCCCCGCTCGCGAATCTTTTCCTATACGGATCACATCGGCAACATGGTTCATCATTTCGACATACCTGAACCCCATAGCCAGCTCACCATCATTGCAGACGCCCTGGTCGATGTCGATGCGCCGGATGAGCTGCCCCTATCCTTAGATAACGGCGCTTGGGGCGAGCTCGATCGCTTGATAGAGAGGGAAGATTACTGGGATATGTTGATGCCCAGCCATTTCGCGAGAACCTCCGCGGAACTGGAGGAGTTCGCGCGCGAACTCAAGGTCAATAGCCGTAACACGGAAGATCCGCTGCAACTGGTCCGACGCCTGAATGATGAACTCTACGAGAATTTTTCTTATGTCAAGCAAAGCACTTCCGTGGATTCGCCGATCGAAGAAGCGCTGCGCATGCGTCAGGGGGTCTGCCAGGATTTCGCGCACATCATGATTGCCCTGCTGCGCAACATACGAATTCCGGCCCGATATGTCAGCGGCTACCTTCACCACGATTCCGCTCACGAGGATCGCTCGGCGGAAGGAGCAACCCATGCTTGGGTGGAAGCCTTATTGCCAGGCTTGGGCTGGATCGGCTTAGATCCGACCAATAAGTTGCTTGCCGGGGAACGGCATATTCGTACCGCCATCGGGCGAGATTATGCGGATGTTCCCCCCACGGTCGGCACCATGAAGGGCAGAGCTGATACCGAACTACAGGTGCGCGTGCGCGTCACACCCTCAGAGGCTGTGCTTCCGCCGGATCAGGAATTCGCGGCCGACCAGGAGTGGTCGCGTTTCCTGGCGAAAGATCAGGAAGCCGAACTGGTGCACGCCCAGCAACAGCAGCAACAATAATAAAATCACCTCAGGTTGACAATTTACCCGTTCGGGCTTATGCTCGGGTTAAATGTCAACCCGTGAAGAAAAAGAACGCCTGGCTCTCCTGCAGGGCACGCTCGATCTTCTGATACTGCGCACTCTGGTATTCGGCTCGCAACACGGCCAGGGAATCGCCCGGGCCATTCAAGAGCAATCGGAAGACGTGCTGCTGGTGGAACATGGCGCTCTTTACCCCGCGCTGCAGCGTCTGGAAGAGCAGGGCTGGATTTCGGCGAAGTGGGGCATTTCGTCAAATAATCGCAAAGCGCGCTTTTACACGCTTACCAAAGACGGCAGAAAGCAACTAGTAAGCGAGACCGGCCGCTGGCGCAAACTGGCTGGGGCCATCGGGCGCGTCCTAGGCCCCGAGACGAGCGAAGGCTGAAGCGCATGTTCCGGCGTCGCAAACGTGCCCACAGCGACTTCTCGGCGGAGATCCAGGCGCATCTGGCAATCGAGGCAGAGCGTCTGCGCGCGGCCGGAGTGCCTCCCGAAGCAGCCATGGCGGATGCCCGGCGCGCCTTTGGTAATCGCATGCTTGCCGAAGAGAGATTCTATGAAAAACGCCGCTCCCTGTGGCTCGATAACCTCTGGCAGGATTTGCGTTACGGCGCGCGTACTCTGAGCCGGGCTCCCGGCTTTACTTCGATTGCCGTGCTCACCCTCGCGCTCGCAATCGGGGCGACCACGGCGATCTTCAGCGTAGTGAACGCTGTTCTGCTGAATCCTCTGCCCTTCAAGCATGCCAATCGGCTGGTTTGGGCCTGGGGCCAGTTCGAGGGGAACGGCGGAAAGGGAGCAGTCTCGCCGCCTGACTTCGTGGACTTTCGCGCCGAGAACAAGAGTTTCGAACATCTCGGCGCCTTCTCGCCCTTCGGATCCATCCAAAACTGGCGCTTCAAAGATCACGTCGACCTGCTGCAGGGAGCAATGACGAACACCGGCTTTTTTGAGGCGCTGGGCGTCAAGCCGTTGCTAGGTAGAGTCTTCCATCCGGCCGATGAGCAGTTTCAGCAGCCACACAGCGTCATCCTAAGCTATCGCTTTTGGAAGCAAGCCTACGGCGGCGATCCGGCCATCCTTGGCAAGCAGGCGAGGGTGAACGGTTCCTCCATGACCATTGTCGGAATTGCCCCACCTTCGTTTGCGTATCCGCGCTGGGCTGATTTCTGGTTTCCGGCTCCCATGCTGAATCCGGGAATGCAGCGCCGGGTGAGCCACTTTCTTCGCCCGATCGGATTATTGAAGCCCGGTGTTTCGGTGGCTCGCGCACAGGCCGATGTGGATCGGATTGCGGCGCGCCTGGCTCTTCTTTACCCGGATTCCAATAAAGGACAAAGTCTTCTGTTACGGCCGTTGCAGGAAGTAATGGTTGGCAATTCGCGGCCGGTCATTCTGATCCTGTTTGGCGCGGCTGTTTTCGTTCTGCTGATTGCCTGCGTCAATATCGCCAACCTGCTGCTCGCACGCAACACAGCGCGCCAGAGAGAACTCGCCACCCGTATCGCCGTGGGTGCCGGCCGCCGCAGGTTATTGCATCAACTACTTGTCGAGAATTTCTTGTTGGCTTCGCTCGCCATGCCTCCAGCTCTGTTGCTGGCCCACTTCGCGATAGTGAGTTTCCGCACCCTCGGCCCCCAAACCATGCCCCGGCTTGACGAGGTACGGCTCGATTGGCACGTGCTGCTCTTTGCCGCGGCTCTCCTTCTCCTTACAACCGTCGTGTTCGGCCTGCTGCCCGGCTGGCTCGCTACCCAGTCTGCTCCTAACCGCGCTCTTGTTGAAAGCGCTCGAACCGGACTCTCCCGGCGCCGCAAACTCTTCGGCTCTATCCTGATCGTTTCACAAACCGCCCTGGCGCTCTGCTTGCTGATCGCGGCAGGATTGCTCATCGAAAGCTTCTGGAAAATTTCGCACGCCCCGCCCGGCTTCAATCCGCAGCATGTGCTGACAAGTTCCATTCTTCTACCCTCCGATACTTATAAAGACCCGGCGGCTCGCAACGCCTTTCTCTCTGGCATTACCGAGCAAGTACGCAAGTTACCCGGCTTGGAAGCCGTCGGTGGAATTAGCGAAATGCCCATGAACGACGAGCCCAATGACACTTTTTTCTCTGCTCCCGGTCAGCCGCAAACACCGAGTTACCAGAAGAACGACGCACAGTTCCGCATGATTACGCCCGGCTATTTCCAAGTGATGCGGATTGCGCTGCTCCGCGGGCGTTCTTTTATCGAAAGCGACCAGCCGCTTAGCCAGCGAGTCATGGTCGTAGATGCGCTTTTTGCCGCCAGGTATTTCCCTCACGAAAATGCGCTCGGCAAGCACCTGCTGATCTATGAAGGGAAGCCGAAATTCGTCGATCGCGAGATCGTAGGGATAGTTGCGCCCATCCGTACGTTCACGCTACAGCAGCCGCCTGAACCAATCATGTACTTTCCCTTCGCTCAGTCGGCCGCCGCGGATATGCACTTCATGCTACGCGCCGAAGGCAATCTGTCGTCTTTGATCGAGCCCATCCGCCGCATCGTGACCGCCCGTGACCCTGACATCGCCATTAGCGATTTCCGTACTATGTCGCAGGTAGTCTCCCAATCGGCTTCTTCCGATCGGTTTACAGTTGTTCTCTTGAGCGCCTTTGCAGGCCTCGCCCTGGCTCTGGCTATGGCCGGCGTGTACGGGGTCTTCAATTACATCGTGGTGCAGCAGACCCACGATTTCGGCGTCCGAATGGCGCTCGGGGCGCGTCCGAACCAAATGCTCACTTTGGTTTTAGGGCGCGCTTTTCGCCTTGCGGTATGCGGCGTCATACTCGGTCTGATTAGTGCATGGTTCTTGATGCAGGTCTTGGCGAACCAGCTTTATCAGGTAGAGCCGCACGCACCTGCCATCTATCTCGGAACTGCCCTCTTGCTGACCACGGTGGCTGTTGCGGCATGCCTTTTACCCGCGCGTCGTGCCGCCGGTCTCGACCCGATGATTGCTCTGCGCCAGGACTAAAGCCGCCCCATCCGATAGTAAGCCTGATACTCCGCTTCGATTGCGTCGAGCAAGGTACGCTCACGCCTGCTTTCCCGTCTCCGCTCCATGGACTCGAAGACGATGATCAGAGTGCCGAACAGAAGCGCCACTCCGAGCAGCAGATTTCCCAGATCGAGGAATTTTAAATCCAACATTCAGCTCGATTGAACCTTTCCGGCTATCTCTGCGTCTTAACGGGTTTCAGGTCTCTCTCGATGCCCGCACACCATACGGTTTACAAGATATCACCTTCGCCTGACTCGACGCTTGCTATCGAGATTCGAGAGACTGGGCTCGTCAAAAGAAAGCACCTGCTCGTATTCGAACAGTACAGCGGCGCACTGATTTATGATCCTGAAGAACCGCTCGAGTCGGTCTTGAACCTGAGCATCGAAGTCAGCAGCCTCGCCTGCCGCGGCGCGGCCGAGAAAGCACGCCGCCACCACGAGTTGGCTCGCGATATTGTCGAGAAAGCATTGCAGGCCGACAAGCATCCCGCATTATTGATTGAATCGCGCCACTTCAGTGCCAAGCCTTTGCGCGGATTCGTGGTGGAGCTAGCCATGCAATTTCGAGGAATCGAACGACAGCTTAAAGCCAATCTCGGCTTTGGCGCACTGAAGAGAGATCGCCTCCAAATCGATGCCGACGCGACCTTGCGGCTAAGCGATTATGCCCTGCCACGACCCGCCTCGCTTTTCGGCTTGGTACGAACGGAAGACGAAGTCACGCTACACGCCCTGATCTGGGGCGTGATTAACTAAATCGATGGATAGAAGAGCCTTCGCGAAGAATCTCGGCGGCCTGGCGTTCGGCTCGGCCGTTTCGTCCCAAGCTTCCGCGCAACCCCCTGACTCTGCCGCCCCATATGGGCTCTCCGTGATGCTCTGGACCGTCTTTACAAAACTGCCCTTCGAAGAGCGTCTGGAGCGAGTCGCAGAGGCGGGGTACAAAAACGTCGAGCTGGTCGGCGAGTACCGCAAGTGGTCGAGCGGCGACTGGACCAAGGCGCTCGCAAAACAAAAACAGCTAGGCATCACCTTCGATGTCACGGCCGGTTTGCCGCATGGGGTCGGTAATCCGAATCAACGCGACGCTCTGCTGGCGGACGTGCGGAATGAACTGCCCGTCATGCAGCGTCTAGGTTGTCCGGCTGTTATCGTCATGTCCGGCAACGTCGTTCCCGGTATGCCGCGCGAAGAACAGCACAAAAGCTGCATTGAAGGATTCAAGCAAGCCGCCGCCTTGGTCGAAGGCAAGCAAATCAATGGCGAGCCCATGCGCCTATTGCTCGAAAATATCGATCCGGAAGAAAACCCCAAGTATTACCTGACCTCGGTAGCAGAAGGTTTCGAGATCATTCGAGCAGTCGATCATCCACAGGTACGTCTGCTTTACGATTTCTATCACGAGCAGATCGCCGAAGGGAATCTGATTGAAAAGCTCGAAAAGAATATCGATTACACCGGCTTGGTTCACATAGCCGATGTCCCGGGCCGGCACATTCCAGGCACCGGCGAAATCAACTACGACAACATCTACCGAAAGCTGGTCGAGCTGAAGTATAACCGCAGGGTGGCTATGGAATTTTACCCGCTCTCCGATGGCGTGGCGGAACTTCGGCGCGCTAAAGAGCAGGCTCTCCGAGCCGCGAGCTTAGTTTCCAAAAAATAACCCTGCTTCCCGAAATGATTAAATGTTCGGGTACATGCGAATCGTATCGCCCTGCCTGTTAGTGTTAGCGCTGGCTGTCTTGCCAGCCCTGCCAGCGCCGAATCCGGATTGGTTTCCAAAGAAAGACATGCTCACCATCGGTGTCTACTACTATCCGGAAGCTTGGCCGGAAAAACAGTGGGCGCGCGACATGGAGAACATCCACAAGCTCGGGATGGAATACGTTCATATGGGCGAGTTCGCCTGGTATTTCATGGAACCGCAGGAAGGAAACTACCAGTTCGATTGGCTCGAAAAAGCCGTCTCGCTGGCGGCGGCCAATGGCCTCAAAGTCATTCTCTGCACGCCGAGCGCAACACCCCCCATCTGGCTCGAACGCGAACACCCGGAGATTCTGATGGTAGATGCGCAAGGCCGCACCATGGAGCATGGCAGCCGTGAGCAGGCCGATTGGAGCTCGCCCGTTTACCGCGACTATGTAACTAAAATCGACACCGAACTCGCCAGAAAATTCGGCAATGATCGGCGCGTCTGGGGCTGGCAAATCGATAATGAGCTCAGCCATTACGGTAGACACTTTTCTTATTCGCGAGCCGCTACCGCGCGCTTTCACGAATGGCTGCGCGAAAAGTATGGCACCATCGACCGCCTCAACACCGATTGGGGCGGCGCATTCTGGTCGGAGATGTATCAGAACTTCGAGCAAATCAATATTCCAAATCCCGACACTTTGGTGGCCGACCCGAGCCCGCACGCCATGCTCGATTTCAAGCGCTGGTTTGCCCACGAAGCTGCCGGCTACATCAATATGCAGGCAACCGTGCTTCGCAAGTATTCCACCAACCAGTGGATCACCACCAACTTTATGACTTTGCACGAAGACGTCGATCCGTCGCTCTCAGCCAAGACCCTCGATGTCTTCAGCTGGACACATTATCCGGTGCACGGCGAGCTAAATGAAGGGCCGCTTGGCTTTCGCCTGGGCAGCGCCGAACAAATGTCGTTTATGCACGATTTCATGCGTTCCTTCAACGGGCTCTCGGGACCCATGGAACTGCAGCCCGGCCAGGTCAACTGGGGTGACGTGAATCCCTGGCCGCTTCCCGGTGCCATTCACATGTGGATTCTGCGCGCTTTCGGTGCCGGCGCAAGATTAGTCTGCACCTATCGCTATCGCCAGCCTCTTTTTAACTCCGAGCTCTATCACAAAGGGCTGGTGGAGCCGGACGGCGTGACGCCTTCCCCGGGCGGTCGCGAATATGCCGAGGCCGCCCGCGACATGCTCGAATTGCGTAAGCATTACAACGCCAATGCTCGCGAACCGCGCTCCTACGCAGCCCGACGCACCGCTTTCCTGATTCACTATGACAATCGCTGGGACATTTCAAATCATCCCCAGACTTCGCGCTGGGATACCGTCGACCACTGGATGAAATACTATCGCGCTCTCAAGAGCATAATGGCGCCCGTTGACGTCATCACTCCCGAGCGTGACTTCAGCCATTACCCGTTCGTTGTCGCTCCGGCTTATCAGCTGGTAGACGATGAACTGATTGCGCGCTTCAAAACTTACGTAACGAATGGCGGCCACCTGATCCTGACTTGCCGCACCGGACAGAAAGATATGCGCGGGCATCTCTGGGAGGCCCTCTGGGCGTCCCCCATCTATCCTTTGATCGGTGCGAAAATCTCCTTCTACGATGTGCTGCCGAAGGGCGTCAACGGGCAAGTCATCGCCGATGGGAAAAGTTATGTCTGGGGATCCTGGGGCGATGTGCTGGAACCCGATACGGGAACCGAAGTCCTGGCCAAATACGGCGACCAGTTCTACGCCGGCCGGGCTGCCGTAACCATCCGCAAGCTGGGGAAGGGAACAGTCACCTACATTGGCGTGGATACTCTCGACGGCGAACTCGAGCGCGCTCTTCTGCATGACATCTATCAAGCGGCCGGCGTCGAGCCTGCCGACCTCGATCCCAACTTCCTGGTCGATTGGCGTGATGGTTTCTGGGTTGCGACCAACTTTGCCAGCCGTCCCGAACGTATACCCGCTGGCGCGAATCCACAAATTCTAGTCGGGTCGCGCGATGTACCCCCCGGCGGAGCAGCCGTCTGGATAGACCGTTAATTTTACTTGACTGCTTACAATCGGAGCAGTGGCCCCGAAAAATTCGAAAATCCTTAAAGTAGCCGGCTTAAGTTTTGTGGGGTTCTGTGCCGTATCGATCGGAGTCGACCGCGCAAACATCGGTCCCGTGGCATCTCAATTAGCTGGGTTTTGCGGCGCTTTCCTGGGCGGGTGGGTCGGTGCAAGACGCCGGCGCGTCGCGCCCCCTTCGAGTAACAAACCGCCTGCTTTCGTTTTAGAATCCGTGCCAAAAGAAAAAATGCCCCTCCCGTAAAGGGAGGGGCATTTCACTGGCATTCATTGACAACAGCTTAAGGCACAGCCACCAGGCTCCACTTCTGGTTAGGCTGCCCTGAGCATGTCCATTGCTGAACGGCTGCCCCGTTCGACTTTGAGACCGCTCTCACATCCATGCAGGAACCGGCTTTGGAGCTGATCGAGTAATAACCGTCCGATGTTGGCGTTACCGTCCAGATTTGATAAGACTGCGCTTCGTACGGCCACTGCTCGATTACCGAGCCGCTCACCGCCGATGTTCCTCCCGTCGGCTGTAGAGCTAACCCGCTGTTCTTGGCCGTGATCTCGTATCCTCCTGTCACCGGCGTGAACTGGAACTGTTGATTCGTTTGCGCGTTGCCTAGGCAGGTCCATTGCTGAGCCGGATCTGTCTGCCATGTGGCGGAGGGGCCGCCTGTCATATCCAGACACTTGCCACTGTTCTCTGAAATCACATTCACCCAACCCGTCGGAACTGTCGGTGCGGGTGTCCCTTGAACCTCGGCCGAATTCGGGTCCATCATCAAACCCGATTCGTTGACCGCTTCGAAGTTATCGCCGGTAACTTGTGTCAGCGTATGCATCGTATCGTCGTTCCAGCGCGGATCGCCAATGCCGGTTAAATGCCACGAGGTCCCGTTGTCCGCGATAATCAAACCGTAGGTCTTCGCCGCCTGTAGGATAACTTGTACTGGCGCCGGAAACTTACTCATGTCATAGCTTGCCTTGAGGCGAAAACGTTGCCCCATCGGCGGATATTGCATGCCCGTCAGGGAAGAGGCGTAGTGCCGCGCTGGCCATATGTAGGTGTTGCGCGTATGATCCACCGTGATTCGGAGAGCATGATTGATATGCCCGGATGCCACTTCGTCATAGCGAACCTCCCCTGGGAAAATGGGCAAACCGGCCGCATCCGCCGACGTCCACCCGGCCGGACGCAGTGCATTCGAGTTCAGCGGGTAGATAGCCCCGGAGCCCGCCTGCCAGCCTGTCGAATGGGCGGAGAGATTGAAGAGCTCATACAGCACGCAGTTGGTCGTGTCAATCAGAACGGCATGGTGATCGGATCCACCTTCGATCAGCACGTTCGAAGGGATCGGGTAAGGCCCCGGATCACCGTTATAGTAAAAGCTCACCGGTACTTTCGGCTGCGTGCCAGGAACCAGATTGTACGGCATTCCGCCTGTCAACAGCGTTCCATAACCGAAGTCCGGATGTAGCTTAGGATTCGTAGCGTCCATCGATTGAATGTACGCGGCAGAGTTTGGATCGACTGGAAGATTGTCGACCCGTGTGTTCCAGACGTTGTTTGCTGGAAGAATATTGCAACCTGCAAACGTCGGTGTTTGAGCAAAACTCACAGACGCAGCAGCCAGTAACAGGAAAGGGATTGAGGAACGAATGGCGGTACTCCTTCTGAAGCCTTATACCCCCTAAGAGGATTTATGCTTCCATAACGTCAGTCCTGTGGTGCCGCCACTCCTCTCCGAGATTCGCGCAGGAAAAAACGCTTCCTGAAGTTAAGAATCTTCCAGGATCGTAGCCACTCCTATCTCCGCTAATTCCATGTCTTCGGCTTCCGGCAAACCGCTCACGGCAACTGCTCCAATCACTTTTCCCTTTTTCCAAACCGGGATGCCGCCGCCCCAGCCCGTGAATTTGGGGTCGCCAAAGTAGCCGATGTCGAATCCGTTTTCGCGAGCTCGCGAAGCCGTGCCGATTTCTTGGCTGGGCTTTCGTTCCCGCGCCGCGCTGTAAGCCTTATTCGTCGCGATCGTGATCGAGGAAAGAGCAGCGCCGTCCATCCGAGCCAGGGCAATCAACTCGCCGTGCCCGTCACAAACGGCTGCCACGCCTGCTTTACCTCTTTTTTTCGCCTCTTGAAAAATACTGTCTATGGCGCGGCGCGCTTCGGAGTATTCGATAGTAAGTTCAGTCATCATGGGAGATCGAATCCCACGATAGCGGAAGACGCTACTTCTTTTGTGTCAGCATCGTGCGCCTTACAGTCGTCTACTAAACTTCAAGCATGTACCTCTTGCGCTCCAAGCGCGAGCTTTTTGGGGCCGTTCTCCTTCTATGTTCTCTATCATCTGGATGTTTCGTTCGAAGGCGAGTGGTGAAACCTCAGGGCCAGCGGGTCCCGAAACCTATGCTCACCGCTACCAAAGAACAGTTGATCGAAAAAATTCATCAGGTCGCCGATCCGATTCAATCCTTCACCATGAAGACCGACATGTCGCCCTCGGTTGGCAGCTTATACGGCGGTCAGGTGACCGACTATCCAACGATCAGCGGCTTCATTCTCTTTCTCAAGCCCGATAACATTCGCGTGGTCGGCCTCGATCCGGTGATTCACAGCACTGCTTTCGACATGGTTTCACAAGGCAATGAGTTTCGCGTGTGGATTCCATTGAAAAATCAATTTATCGAAGGTCTCAACGACGCTCCCGCCACCTCGAAGAACAAGCTTGAGAATCTCCGGCCCGCAGCCTTCTTAACGGCTCTGCTCATCCGGCCGCCCCAGGCAAACCAGGACATTACGTTCTCCGAAGACGATACCGATGAGACCAAAGCCGTCTATATCTTAATGATGATCGGCCACAACGGCGATCAATACTTTCCCGTTCGCAACGTCTATTTCGACCGCTATACGCTCCAGATCACAAAGCAAAAGACGTTCGATATGGCAGGCGACATTTTGAGCGAAACCCGGTACACCGATTGGGCGGATCACGCCGGTGTACCTTTCCCTTCCACCATCGATATCCAGCGGCCGAAGGACGGCTACGAAGTTGTGCTCAAGGTGACCGATCTAAAACTCAATATCGGTAACATCACGCCACAGAAGTTTGTCTTGAATCACCCTCCCACAGCCCAGGTCAGGAAGCTGCAATAGCGCCCAACAGAACCGCGCGCGTGAGGGAGTGTGAAAAAATATCAGGAACATTTAGGGAACAAGATGTTGGAAGTGGATTTAGGCTAGAAGAGTGAGTAGCGATGAGCCGCTCGTCGGCAAGATCAAGTACAAACCGATCGACCGCTCGCAAACCAGTTTTCAAGTATTGGATTACGAGATTCTGATCGAGGCGAACCACCCGGCGCGAGTGATCTGGGAACTGGCCGGGAAGCTCAATCTGGAACAGTTTGCCAAAGACTGCAAAACACGGGAGGGCGAAGCGGGCCGGCCCTGTTGGCCGCCACACCTGCTGGTGAGCATCTGGGGGTATGGCTACACAATGGGCGTGGCCTCGGCACGGTCGATTGAACGGATGATGTCGCAGGAACCGGGGCTGCGCTGGCTAGCGGCAGGCCAAGAGGTGAACTATCACACGCTGGCGGATTTTCGGGTGGGGCACCGGGAGGCTCTGGAGAAGCTATTCATTGAGTTTCTGGCGATGCTGGAGAAAGCCGGAGTGGTGAATCTGGAGACCCTGCTGCAAGATGGAACCAAAATGAAGGCGCAAGCGGCGAAGAGCAAGATGAAAGACAACGACGGTGGCTTCCATCCCGGCTACAACATGCAGGTCACCAGCGAAGCGCAATCGCGCCTGATCGTAGCGGTTGGATTGACGGGCGATCGTAACGATCTGCATCGACTGATACCGGCGCTGGAGCAGATCGAGCAGAGTGGCTTGGCGACTCCGCGGACGATCATCGCCGACAACGGGTATGCCACGCGCGCCAACGTGGAGCAAACGGCCGAGCGGAAGGTGGAACTGATTGCGCCGTGGAAAGACGATGCCTCGCGGCAAGCCGGGGCGTGCGCTCGCGCCGGGATTGCGAAAGAGTTTGCAGCCACTGCCTTTCAGCGGCAGGGGCGTGGCCAAGAGTTGTTGTGCCCGGATGGCAACACCTTGGTGACGATCGGACAAAAGAAACATCACGGCGTAGTCAAAACAATCTTTCAAGCCCAAGCTAAGGATTGCAAGAGTTGCCAGTTCCTCAAACAGTGTTGCGGCTATCGCGCTGGGCCGCGGCGTGTGGAGTTACCGGTAGAAAGTAAAGCGATGAGCGACTATCTGGCACGTATGAAACGTCGAGCGGTGAAGACGCTTTATCGGAAGCGTTGTGAGATTGCCGAGTTTCCGCATCTGTGGATCAAGGGAGTGCAAAAGCTGAGGCAATTTTCGGTACGTGGGTTGCTGAAGGCGGGTACCGAAGCGCTGTGGATCGCCTTGGCTTACAACGTCAAGCAGTGGATCCGCGTCCGACCGGCGGTCGCGCAGTAGCTTCCCGATCATGCTAGGCCTTTTCCCCTCGTCCTTGTGCCCTCGCGGAGACGAATTCAGGGCGGTTGGTCAGTTCTAAAGAAAACTTGGGCAGGCGTGGCGTGCCGAAACATACTTTGCGCAACCATGTACTCTGTAATGACGAGCTTCCCTCACGCCTAGCTTTCATCGTCGGTTTTCCCAGCGTTGGATTTTTTCACAATCCCGTGAGGGAGCGCGCTTCTCTGGAAAAAATCGATCCCGCAATCAGCACGTCCGGTGTTGACGGTGTTTTTCAGAGCCATGAGCGAAAGCGATTGGACCGGCGCTATTTTTTCACAACCGCGGAAACAACGGCCTCCAACCAAATCGCAACTGCGCATGCGCCGGGATCTGGAAAGCCGATAGATCTCTCTCCGAGGTAACTCGAACGTCCCACGCGAGCTACCATTTGTGCAGTGTGTTCAGCTCCTCTTTTCGCAGCTTCTACCGCCGCCGGCAGCGCCCGCTCCAACGGGTAGCTGGCCGCAAATTGCTCGCCCAGCGCATGGGCAAAAGGCAGCAGGGCATCGAGCATTGTGCGGTCTCCCAAACGCGCTCCCCCCAACTCGCTTATCGCTCCACATCCCTCCAGGATCGCCGCCGCCCACTGGTCTGAGCCGCTACTCTCGCTGGCTTCGAGCGCGCTCCCCGCTCGCAATAGCAGAGCGCTGTAGAGCGGACCCGAAGAGCCGCCCAGGCTCTTCTGCAGCTTAATGCCCAGCGTCTTGAGCACGGCGGGCGCGTCGTCGAAGCGAAAGGCCGAGAGATGTTCCTCAATATCCCTCGCGGCCCGCGCCATGTTGTGGCCTAGGTCCCCGTCCCCGACAGCTTGATCCATTCGAGTGAGAAATTCCTCCGCCCCGATGAGCGCATCGCAGGCCGCCATAATCGCTTTTTGCGTCCTTCTGCCAACCTCCGTCCGCGGAGCTTGCTCCTCTTGCTCAACAGTCTCTTCTCCCCAGTCGATTGTCCTGTCCGCAACTGGCCGCGGTCGCTGCTTTGTTGCATTCGGCCACGCCGGAGCCGAAGTGCCGGCGTCCAGCCAGCGCAGCCGTTCATCGTCCACTCTCAGTAGCGAAATGGAAACTCCCGCCATGTCGAGCGAAGAAACGAAGGTTCCGGAATAAAGCCGCTCTACCTGGAAACCGCGCGCGCAAAGCACCGACAACGCCCTGCGCCCGACGATCGCCAGTTCCATCGCCGTAGTAGCGCCGAGATTATTGATAAGCGCCACAATGCGTTCTCCGGGACGAAGCCGCAACGCCCCGACGATATTGTTCAACAGTTCATCGACTAGTGAATCGGCTCTTCTGATCGGTATCCGGCGAACACCCGGCTCGCCATGTATGCCCAGACCCAGTTCTACCTCGCCGTCGAGCCTGAAGCTTGCTTTATCTGCCCCGGGAGCAATGCCGGCCGAAAGCGCCACGCCCATGGTGGCTACCTGTTCAGCGGCCGCCTGCGCGATGGACGCCACCTGCGGAAGATCTTTGCCCTCCGCCGCCGCCGCGCCCGCAATCTTATGCACCAGCACCGTGCCCGCCAATCCCCGCCGTCCGGCATGCTCCTGCGATTGCGCCAGCGCCACGTCGTCGGCCACGATAACCGTTCCCACCAGTATTCCCTCCGCCCGAGCCATTTCGGAAGCCAGTCCGAAGTTCAAGCGATCCCCGGTGTAGTTCTTGACGATCAGCAGTACCCCCAGGTCGCCCGCCACCGTCCGAATCGCCGCCAGCACCGCATCCACGCTCGGTGACGTAAAAACTTCCCCTGCCACCGCCGCGCTCAGCATGCCTTGTCCGATGTAGCCCGCATGCGCCGGTTCGTGGCCGCTGCCGCCACCCGAAATCAGCGCCACTTGGCGGTCGCGCGTCGCCTCGACGTCTGACCTGAAAAGAACGTTTTTCCCGGCCAGTCGTAGCAAGCCCGGATAGAGTGCCACCAGCCCATCCACCATCTCCGTGATGACGCGTTCCGGGCTGTTGATCAGCTTCCCCATCTAGACTTTCAGAAACAACTTGCGCCGGTACATCCAATACAGGATGGCCCAATAGGTCAAAAGCACTGCCGCGCCCAATAACAGCGGCTGGTATGCGGCCCCGAAAATCAGGAACACTTTGTCGCTCACGTTGGTCCGGAATGAACTTGTGATGAAGTCTTCGAACATATGCGCGATCAGGTAGGCGGCAATCGAATTCATGCCTACCACTACCAGCGGGAACGACCACTTCCTATAACCCTTTACATCGATGATCCAGCTGAAAGCTGCCAGAAAGAGGAAGCAGATGCCGCCGCTAAATAGCACCCACGCCGGCGTCCAGATACGCTTCACGATCGGGCAGATACCCGTGTAATGGAGCAGCAGCCCGGCTGCGATGCCGATAACACCTGCCGTCACGAATCGCCTCACCGGAATCTTGGGTGAGAAAGCCCGAAACCAACGGCCCGCAGCTAGTCCCAGAATCATCGTTCCAAGCGTCGGAATAAAGCTCAGCGTCAAATAGCCGCCATCGTTGTAGACGAATGGCTTTGCCCGTGGGAACAGATTTAGAAACCATTGGTCGAAGGCATTCCCCAAATTGCTGTTCTTATTCCAATGCGACGCAAAGCCGCTGAAGTTGTGTGGCCAATGCATCGGCACGCCCACCGCCGGATAATTGAATCCGGGACCGGGCGCCGGATAGAGTGCCCAGGCCAGCCAATACCCCGTAAGAATCGCGCCCAGCGCCCACCACTGCCAGCGCGGCGGACGAAAGCCAAGCAGAAACAGAAACGGATAACCGAACCCGATCTGCGATAACGTATCTTCAAAAGTGAAATACGTCTGCGTGTGGTCGATCGAACGCAGGAAAACTCCAAGCGCAACCAGAATCACCGAGCGCCACAAAGCGTGCACGAAGAGCTTCCCGAATGTAGCGCCCTTGCGCATGCGCGCGCCGATCGAATACGGCAGCGCTACCCCGACCAGAAACGAAAACCCTGGCTGAATCGTGTCGTGCAGCGAGCAGCCGAACCATTCCGTGTGCGTTTGATTGAAGGCCAGAATCGCCCAGAACCAATTGCCCGGCAGCGCAAGCGACACGCGCGCAAATTGCAACACTTCTCCCATCATCAGAAGCATCACCAATCCACGGTATGCATCCACCGCGATATTGCGTTGCAGCGTCGGCACGATCGGGGCGGAATTGACGGCAACGCGATCGACCACCGGCGCTGCCGCGGTAGATGTCAGTTCGCTCATTGTCTCTCCTGTTTTGAATTGCCTCGTGTATCGAACTATACCGCTAACGCGCGCCAATAAGCTGCCCTTCGATGCCGCCGGCGGCCCGTAGACTCGCCACCGCGCACCGGTGCCCCAACTCCAGGCATTCCTTTATGTCGACGCCAAGCATCCAGGCCCGCAGAAAACCCGCATCGAAATTATCCCCTGCGCCCACCGTGTCCACCGCGTAAATCGGCTCTTCTGTCGAATGCGCTAGATCGAGTTCCCAAACCTCATCGCCATGCACCGCCGAAGCGCCCCGGTCGCCGCGTTTAACTACCACTATCGGACCCGCTTTCGAAAGCGCGCGCGCCGCCGCCAGCGCGTCCAGTTCGCCCGTCAGCGCGGCTGCTTCCGCTTCGTTCGGCAGAAACACGTCGATCAATGGAAGAATCTCTTGCACACCTTCCCAGCGATTTGCCGGATCCCAATTCGGGTCGAGCGAAGTCGTCACGCCTGCCTTCTTTGCCCGCTGCAGGAAATCGCCCCATGCGGCGCATAGCTGCTTCATCAGGTAAAAGCTGGCTATATGCCAGTGCTGGCAAAGTTCCGCCGGTTGTTTCGGAAGATCCTCCGCCAGAACCGCCGTAATGCTCCCCTCGAAAGTCAGGATGGCTCGATCGGATGGCTCCGCCAGTGTTACCCCGAGTCCCGTTCGCAAACTTGTATCCACCTGCACCAGCGAGCAGTCAACACCGCATTCCTGAAGCCGTTTGAGCGCAAGCTCACCAAACGCATCCGCGCCGATCCTCCCAAGCACAGCTGTTCGCGCGCCCAATTTCGCCATTTGGCACGCAAAGATGTTAGCCGAGCCTCCGAGTTCCAATTGATAGTCATCTATGATCTGTTCGACCTGGCCAAACCGAGGGCGCACGTTCCCTGTGAGAATAAGATCCACGCTCATGTCAGAGGCGACGGCTACATCGAAGCGCGGAGCATTCATAAGGGGAAAAGCGGACGGAGGCAGTTCTCGGCTGTATTCCACGCGGAAGTAGAGTATCAGACAACAATTCGCTCCGTCCGCATTTATCAAACGGCTAACGGCTTCGTGACATCCTCCGGTTTTGCCGCCTCCACCCGCGCAATCAGGTAAATGGCCGCCAACGCCAGGATCATTCCCAAACATGTTTCTAAATCCGGCAAGCGATGATAAATAAACAGCGAGAGCACAATCGTAACCAGCGGGTAAAGCGCAATGATCGGCGCGACAATCGCTACCTTCCCCTCGCGATATGCATAAATCTGCAGCAACGCCGCCACTGCATTCGGCAGTTGAATGAGTGCCGTCAGCCACGGACCTTTCAATCCCCAATTGAAGCGCTGCGAGAAATCGGTCATCAGCAGAGCGCACGGAGCCAGCAGCACTGCCGCGCAAGTCATGTAGAAGAAGAGGCTCTCTTCGCTAAGCGAGCCGGCCGAGACTTTGATCAGCAACGCCTGCACGCCCCACAACAGAAGTGTAAGAACACAGAACAGCAGCCATTTCCAACCGTGTACCGGGCTTGCATCAGGCTCTCCGGCCGAGAGAAGAACAATCGCCACAATGGCGCAGACGACTCCGGTCGCCGCTACCCGGCTAAGACGCTCGCGCAAGTACAAGATCGCCAGAATCACGGTTACCATCGGATAGAGCGAAGCAATCGGAATGATGATGTAAGCCGGTCCGTCGCGTAACGCCGCGAAACACAAAATCTGCCCACCCGCGCCAGACAGCCCCACGCCGGCCCCGTAAAGTAACGCACGCCTGCTCGTCTCTACTTTCCAATTGACCCGGCTCAGCACGAATCCCGCGCACAACGCCATCGTTAAGGACCAGACAATATAACCCAGAGTCGTCGGAAAAGGCGGATGAACAAACTTTTCCGGTACCTCGATGAACGCCGCGTTCACCCCGAATAAAAACGTTGAGAGCGCGGTCATGACCATCCAGCGGGGCATTTTAAATGAACTCCTCGGTGACGAAGTATCCCTATCTTCGCAGCCGTCGGGCGCGGGTGCGAAGGCAACACATTCATAGCCGATCTGAGACGATAGAATCCCCATGTCTTCCTCGCGTCTCCGCTCTCCGCGGATCGTCCCTTCGGCCCCGCGAATGCCAGCGCTCTTCACCCTGGCGATCCTTACCCTGATCGCCGCCCGCCAGCTACCGGCCGAGAGCATCTCGATACAGTCGGACGATTGGCAAATCACTGCCGATTCCGCGCACAGCATCCTGCGCATTGAACACTCCCGTCTCGGCCTCCTGCTCGATAATGTCCGGCTGAATCTTCGTCAGGAACAAAAGCCGATACCGCTTAAGAACTGGTCGCCCGAGAAACTAAATCCAAACGTCTTGCGCATTCGAACAACCGCCCCGCTGACTCAATGGACATTTGAAATCCTGGCCAACACCCTTAAGATTTCTTCCACCTCGGACCAGGCTCTGATCACCGCAACCGCGCCCGCCACAAAGGATCGAATAGTCGCCCGAACACTCGATTCCGAAGGCGCACCCGTCAATTGGACCGGCACGCGGGAAGTGGCGAACGGCTACGATGGCTCCGAAACGCGCAATCCTTCCTTCCTCCCAGGCCGTAATCCGGAAGTTATGTATTTTGCGCTCGGCCAAGTCTCCGGCAATGCTTTTCACAGTCTTTTCGACCGCCGGAGCGATACCGCTATCGCCTTCGATATGCAAACAATAATGCAGCGCAATCCTCACAACCAGGACTTGCTCGATTTAGCGATTCCGGTCCCTGGGAATGCCCTGATTCGCGTGCTTCCGGATTATTTTACGAAGACTCTCGGCGTCCCCTACTACACACCCTTCGACGATTCCTACTTCAAGAAAGCACCGATGGTGTGGTCCAGTTGGACCAGCTACTACGCTGAGGTCACCGAAAACGACATCGTCCGTAACGCCGACTGGCTGGCCGATCATCTCAAGCCGTACGGTTTCGAATACGTCCAACTCGATGACGGCTACGATCGCGGCAAAGCCGGTGAACATTACTGGATTGAGAACTGGGATCGCACTCAATTCCCGCACGGTCCTCAATGGCTGACCGCCCACATCAAATCCCAAGGGCTGCGCGCCGGTATCTGGCTGGTTCCCAATGCCTACGCCGGGGCGGTGAAAGAGCATCCCGATTGGTACGTCCACGATAAACAGGGGAAGCTGATTCTCGATTACAAAACCCCTGCGCTCGACTCCACCAATCCCGCTGTCATGACTTTTCTCAAAAAGCTCTTTACAACTCTGGACAACTGGGGATTCGAGTATTACAAGTTCGATGGCGAGCATGCCTTTCCGAAATACGTACCGGCCGTCGACCGCGCAAGGCTCTATGACCCCGCCGCCGACCCGCTGCTTGTCTACCGCAACCGTCTCAAGCTGATTCGTGGCGTTGTGGGCCCCGAAGTTTTCATAGAAGGCTGCCCCGCCGGTACGCCTCTGAACGGTATCGGCTACTTCGATTCTTACTTCAATGGCGATGATGTCTACAACAGTTGGCAGGGCATGTACCCGCTGTTCAGCTCCATCAACGCCAACGCCTTTCTGAACCATCTGGCGATCTATGTGATGCCGGGGGAGGGAATGGACATCGGCCCGTACATGACGGCGACCGATGCGAAACTCAAGCGCAACCCGACCTTCCTGCAGGTTGCCGAAACGCGCGAGAAGCCTCTCCGCGGATTCGGCACCACCCTTCCCGAAGCCCGAACCTTGGTAACCATGGTGGCGCTCAGCGGCGTCGTCTACCCGCTGTCGAGCGTTCTTCCCGAACTCCCCCCGGAGCGCGTCAATCTCTTGAAGATGTCCTTGCCGACTATGCCTATCCTGCCGATCGATCTATTCAGCCGCGGCACCGATATGACCTGGGACAAATTCAAACACGAGCAGCCGGATTTCTATATCCACAATTACCCTGAAGTTCTGGACTTGAAAGTGAACGCCGCTTCGGGAGTTTATGACGTCGTCGGGCTCACCGACTGGCGCAGCCAGCCGCTTCACAAAGAGCTGTCTTTTGCTGATAAGCTCGGCCTCTCCGCTGCCGCCAATTACGTGATTTACGATTACTGGAACCAGAAACCGCTGGGCGTTTTTCGCGACCGCATCGATCTCGATATCGCGCCGCATGATACCCGCGTGCTGCTCATCCACCCCCTGATGCCAAGGCCTCAGTTGATCGGCAACTCGCGGCATATCACCGGAGCTTACTCCATCGAAGATCTGAACTGGGATGCTTCGCGACAGGTCCTTCGCGGCATCTCCAACACTGTGCCCGGCGAGACCTATCGCCTCGCGTTCTTCGTCCCGCCAGTGTGGCGCCTCAAGCAGCTTTCCGCCGAGTCCGCTGGCCGCAAGATCGCGCTAGAACATCGCGTCGAGGGAGATGCATTGACCCTCGCCTTCGCAGGCGTCGAAGCGCCCGTGCGCTGGGAAATTGGGTTCGCGCGATGAAAAATGAATCGGGCATCGCCACGCGCGGCGAGATCACCTTGGGTGAGATTCGCCAGCAGCCGGAACTTTGGCCTACCACCCTTGAGATCGTCAGCCATCAAAGCGCGAGCCTCTCTCGAAAATCCGCACTCCCCGTCATCAGCGGAGCTGGCAGTTCTGCCTACGCGGCCTCGGCTATCGCTGAGTCTTGGCCGGGCTCGCGCGCCCTGCCCACAACCGATTTACTCTTAGCCGAAACGCAGTTCGCGCCGGAAAACAGCCTGATTTCCATCGCTCGCTCGGGCGATAGTCCGGAGAGCGTTGCCGTTGCCCAACTCATTGCGCGACGCTTCCCGCGCAGCCCGCAATTCGCTATTACCTGCAACCGGCACGGCGCGCTAGCTCAAATCAAAGGTGTGAAAGCCATCGTTCTCGATCCACGCACCAATGACAGCGGCCTGGCGATGACAGGCTCCTTCACCAATCTGGCGTTGGCCGGAATGTGCCTGCGTCACGGATCGGTTTTGCGAGCCAAAATCGCTAAGATTTCGCGACTGGCGGAACGCCAGATGAGCGGTCTCGAACAATTTGCGCGTGAGCTTGCGCGCAAAGGCGCAAGCCGCGTGGTTGTGCTTGGCTCCGGCCCTCTCTACCCGATCGCCCGCGAAGCCGCGCTCAAGATTTTGGAGATGACAGCAGGCAAATCGATGGCGCTGGCCGAGACATTTCTCGGCTTACGCCACGGACCCATGAGCTTCCTGCGCAAGAGCGCGCTGGTGTTGTGTTTGCTTTCCGCCGACGCGCGCCGGCGTCGCTATGAAGAGGATTTGATCACGGAACTAAACCGCAAAAAACTTGGCCGCATCGTCGCCATTACGCCGGTGAGTCTCGAAAATCCCATGCCCCTCGAACTTGTCCCGGCGAATGCGCCCGATCTCCCCGATTTTCTGCGCGGGCCCTTCGAGATGATCTTCCCGCAATTCCTGGCCTACCACTTAAGCCTGCAGGCCGGGCTCAATCCCGATGACCCCAGCCCGGATGGAACCATCACTCGCGTCGTGCAGGGCGTGCGAATTCATGAGGAGTGAAGGCGCCGCCATACTCGCGCACAGCGGCGGACCCACGCCGGTTATCAACGCCAGCCTTCTCGGAGTTGTCGAAGAGGCGCGCCGCCATCCGGCCATCACCGCGCTCTACGGAGCCCGCTTCGGCATGGATGGTATTCTCGCGCAAGATTTTTTCGATCTCTTTCGCCAGCCCCCCGAGCTCATCGCGAGCGTCGCTCAGTCGCCCGCTTCCGCGCTCGGAACGTCGCGTCGGGAAGTTGCTTCAGCCGACTTCGAACGCGTGCTTGCTGTCTGTCGAACGCGCAACGCCCGCTATCTCTTCTACACCGGCGGCAACGGCTCCATGGGAACCGCCCGCCAGATCGATCGCTTGGCGCAAAGCGCCGGCTACGAACTGCATGTCATCGGCATACCCAAAACCATCGATAACGATCTGCTAGAGACCGACCATACGCCCGGCTATGGTTCTACCGCGCGCTTCTTCGCCTGCGCGCTGCGCGATATCGGCATGGATAATCGCGCGCTTCCGGGGCAGGTTGAATTTGTCGAGGTCCTTGGCCGAAATGCAGGCTGGATCGTAGCCGCCACCGCGCTCGCGCGCCACGCAGAGGATGATCCCCCTCACTTGATCTACTTCCCCGAGCAAAAGCTTTCGCTAGACAAGCTGTGCGCCGACATCGAATCCGTCTTCCGGCGTCTCAATCGCTGCGTCGTGGCGGTCTGCGAAGGGCAGTTGGACGAGCATGGCGAGCCATTCGGGGCCGACACGCGTTCCGGCTCGCGCGGCAGCCTCGCCATGAATCTGGCACATCGGTTGGCCATCCTCGTCTCGCAAAAATTAAAGATCCGAACGCGCAGCGAAAAGCCGGGGCTATTGGGCCGGTCGAGTTCGCTCACGATTTCGTCCACCGATCGGCGCGAAGCGCGTCTGTGCGGCGCGGCTGCGGTCCAGGCCGCCCTGGCGGGTGAGACCGGCAAGATGATCGGGCTAACGCGCAATTCCGACTCGCCTTATTCGGTCTCGACCAAGCTGGTAGATCTGGAGAAGGTCGCATTCGCCGAACGCCTCCTGCCTCCCGAATGGCAAAGCGCCCCAGCGAACAACGTCGCCCCCGGCTTCCTAACTTACGTCCGGCCTCTCGTCGGCGATATCCCCGCTTATGCGCAACTCATAAGCGAAAAAACTTAGCACATTATCTCCTTGTTTCAAAACGCGCGTTTTCTTGAGCGAACCGTAGCAGTCTTCGAGAACCAGCCGCGACGCATGTTGCGCGATTACCAAGGGGCTTTGCATGGCCGCCAGCGACAGCAGCGATTCGGTATACTCGCTCTCGCGATCATAAGGTGGATCGAGAAACACAATATCCGCCGGATGGTCTTTCAGCAATTGTGCCGCCCGGCCGCGCAAAATTGTCGCCTCCTCCCGGATGTCGAGTGTCGCCAGGTTGTCACGTATGACAGCAATTGCGTCCGCGTTGCGCTCAATCAGGATCACGCGCCCTGCTCCGCGACTCAGCGCTTCGATGCCCACCGCCCCGCTGCCGGCATAGGCGTCGATGAAGGTTGCTCCAGCAAGCCGTGGAGAAAGAATGCTGAAAAGCGCTTCCCGCAAGCGATCCGGAGTCGGGCGCACATTCAAACCGGGAACTGTTTTCAACCGCCGGCTGCGGAATCGGCCTCCAATCACGCGCATGCCTAACCCACCAGCACAAGCCCGTAGCGCCGCTGCCAGTGCTCCTGAACGTAGCGGTTCACCGCGCGCACTTCTTCGCTGTTGCCCGTTGTTTCGATCAGGCGTTTAGCCTCCGAGCGCGCCACTTCGAGAATCTCGCCATCGCGCAGCAGATCCGCCAGCCGCAGCCCCGGAATGCCGGATTGCTTCGTTCCGAAGAACTCGCCCGGCCCCCGCAGCTTCATATCCATCTCCGCAATATAGAAGCCGTCATTCGAATCGACCAGCGTCCTGATTCGTTCACGCGCCATGTCGTTCAGCTTGCCCGTCACCAGAATGCAATAGCTCTGGTGTGGGCCGCGTCCCACCCGGCCGCGCAATTGATGCAACTGCGCCAGCCCGAAGCGTTCCGCATCCTCGATGACCATAACCGAAGCGTTCGGCACATCGACGCCGACTTCAATCACGGTGGTGGCCACAAGAATGTCGGTTTCCCCCCTTTGAAAGCGTTGCATCGCACCGTCTTTCTCTTCAGCGCTTAGCTTGCCATGCAAGAGGCCGACCCGCAAAGCCGGAAAGACCGTGCGCGCCAGGTGCACATACATCTTTTCCGCGGCTTTCGTGTCCGCGCTGGTCTCGGTTTCTTCCACCAGCGGATACACCACATAAGCCTGCCGCCCTGCTTTGACCTGCTGCGCCAGGAAACTATAAACGCCTTCCACCGCCGATTGAGCCACGTGGCGCGTCTGGATCGGTTTCCGGCCGGGCGGTAGCTGATCGATAGATGAGACGTCCAGATCGCCGTAAAGCGTCAGCGCGAGAGTACGCGGAATCGGTGTCGCGGTCATCACGAGTACGTCGGGCTGCGCGCCCTTCTTGAACAATTCGAGTCGCTGGCGAACGCCGAAGCGATGCTGCTCGTCGACGATTGCCAGGCCGAGCTTGGCAAACGACACGTCTTCCTGCAAAAGCGCATGCGTTCCCACCACAACCTTTATGAACCCCTCGGCGATCAACTGCTTCACCTTCTGCTTCTCGCGACCGGTCAGCGAACCGGTCAGTGAAGCCACTACATAACCGAGCTTCTGCATCAGTCTTTGAAAATAACTGAAATGCTGAACCGCGAGAATCTCGGTAGGCGCGAGCACCGCCACCTGGTAACCGTTTTCGATCGCGATAGCGGCCGCCTGCGCGGCTACGATCGTCTTCCCGCTGCCCACGTCGCCTTGCAGCAGCCGGTTCATCGGCTGGCTCGCTTTCATATCGTTCGCAATCTCCTGCATCACGCGCCGTTGCGCCGCCGTCGGCTTGAAAGGCAGCATTGTCTTGATCTGCTCGCGGGCGCGCGCCGTAACCTCGAAAGCAAGCCCCGTGGCCTGCCGCGATCTGCATTTCTTCAAAGCGAGCCCGCATTCCAGCCAGAAGAATTCGTCGAAGATCAACCTCACTTGCGCCGGAGTGCGAAATTCGTTGAGCAGTTGCAGGCTGCTTTCCGGCGCAGGCGCGTGTACTTCGCGTATCGCGCTGGCGAGATCCGGTAGTTCGAGCCGCGCGCGTACGCTCGCTGGCAGCGCATCTTCCGGTAGTTCCACGCTTTTCAACACTCGATCCAGCAGGCTGCGGAAAACACGCGTCGAAACCTTCGATGCGGCTTCATAAACGGCCACGATGCGCCCGCTGTGCAGCGTCTCTTCGTGTGCGTCTTCACTAGTTAGCAGTTCTACCTCGGGCTGCACCATCAAACGCTGCGCCCGTCCGTGATCGAGCTCCACTTTGCCGAACAATGCAACGCGCGCTCCCGGAACCAGGCTGTCGCGGTAGCGCTCTCCATGGAACCAGCGGCCCAGCAGAACCGCCCCGCTCGCATCTTCGAAATTCACCTCGAACAGTCCCAGCGAGCGGCGTCTAAACCCCGAAAGTTTCGCTGAAGCCACCCACGCCGTCACCCCCGCCTTCTCCCCCGGCGCAAGCTGCGCGATTGCTTTGGTGTTGCTCCGGTCTTCGTAGCGAAAAGGCGCGTAGTAGAGAAGATCCTCTACCGTGGCCAGGCCTTTGCCGGCCAGCATTTCTGCCCGCGCCGGCCCGATTCCCTTCACATACTGCAGCGGAGTTTGGAGATCCAATTCCTAAGCGTAACGTTGGGCGCCCTGAATTTGGAAGTTGGCGTGGGTTTATGCTGACAGCAATGACTAAACAACAGCTAATCGAACACGTAGCCAGCGCAACCGGCCAATCGAGAACCGATGTGGAACGGGTTTACGAAGCCATCGTAGAGAAAACCACCGGCGCTTTGGCCGCCGGCGAGAAAGTGGAAATGCGCGGGCTCGGTATCTTCGAGGCTAAGGAGACAAAGGCGCGTACCGGCCGAAATCCTGGGACGGGAGAACCTATCGAGATTCCAGCCAGCCGGAAGGCGGCCTTTCGCGCCAGCAAGGAGCTGAAAGAACGCCTGGCCGGCACCCGCCGCGAAACTTCCGCAGCCGCCGAGAACAGTTAAGCCGGTCACGGTATTTTCGGAGCCATGAGCGCAGGGATCGTGAAAAAATTGGGGACACTCCGGGCTAGCATCCGTCCACACTCATTAACTTCCCCAAACGCAGGCGTGTCCCCAGTTTTTTTCACAGTCCCGTAAGCAAGCGGCCTACCAAGCTTCATCTAAAACAAACCAAGTTGCTCCGGCGGTTGCGGGTCGCCGCCAAGCCGCGTGCGTGGCTTAGACGCTTCTCCCCACGATCCGCGAATCCACGTTCTTTCCCATTCCCACAGGCGTAGCGCGGCGGAATCTCCATTCGCGTACGCATCTTCGATCAGAAAACCAAGCACCTCATCCGCCTCTGCCCAACGCCCGTGTTTATGCAATAGGGAAAACATGCCTGCGCCGAGCCGATTCAGCGCCGGCGATCCGTTGCCGGATGGATCCTTGCTGAGCGCTTCCAGATGAGTTTGTGCTTCTCCTAGAGCGTCGAGGTGAAACCGTTCATCACCACGGCCAAAAAGCTCCAGCAAGTCTTCTAAAGGCCGCACGGCTCGCTGCGCATTGCGAAGCGTGAAGAGGACCGAAGAGCTACCCCCGAAGGTGACCGCTTCCCAATCGGTTTCCGCTAGATCCTCAAACACCAGGAGCAGCCGCCGGCCTGCGCAAAAACCTTTTAATTCATTTTGGTTTTGCTCCGCCGGCCCCAGTAACTGCAAACCGAGCAGCCCACCGGTATGACCCAGAACTCCGGTTAAACTTCTCATCGCGCAATCGACCCAGAACACGCCCTCGAAGTCCTCTTCGTGAGCGTGCGCAAATTCGAGAGCGACCGAGCCTGGGATGTCACGCGCCACTCCCGGCTTATCGACCAGCAGCCGCTCGAGCCGGTCGAGCTCCTCGGATACATTGCTCAACCCGCGAACGCGCGGTGGCAGTTCTGCCTTTTGCGCCTGAGCCAGCGGATTGTTCTTCAAGAGCCATCGCCTGACTCCGCGAAATCCATCCAACTGGTAGGCAGATGAATCGAAAAACGAGTTTCGGCGGCGCAGTACTTCCGGGAATTTGCAAGGGCGAACAAGCAGAAAGACAAGCGCCGTCTGTAGTTCGGCCGCTTGCTTGACGAAAACAGCTTCCCACTCTTCGCGCCGCCACACCACCGGGACCGCCGAGGGCGATAGCAGCACAACGGCGATATCGGCCGAAAGTGCCTGGTCCACCGACTCCAGAAGTTCGTCCCCGGAATCGAAAACCACCGGCGTATGCAGCGCGGGCGAGGGACAATTCACTTCGATAAAATTTGCCAGCTCGAAAGCCGTCGCTTCATCCGCTTTCGAATAACAAAGAATCAGAGACTGCATCGGCTCTCGAAATCTTAGCTCGCCGGTTCGAGAGTGCCGTAAACCGGGTAGTGGTCAGAACCTTTGCTATTCCGGCGCACAGACCCATTACTAAGCCGAACAGGCCCCTTCGCAAAAATCCAGTCGAGCGCCATGGCGATTTTGTGCGTACGTTCGATGTGCTCGCCCAAAGCGCTTCGAAAGCCGTTTGCCTCCAGTTGGTGCAGAAAGATGGAGGGCAAGTATTTTGTGTTCAGGTCACCTCCCAGAATGATCGCCGTCCCGGAAGGATAACGACGGGAGTCATTGATCATTTCTCCGAGTTGGTGATCCTGAATACGTCCAGCGCTTCGACTTTCTAAATGAGCGTTATAAACGACCAGCAGCTTGCCCGAGAATTCGAGCTCACTAACAAGCGCGATTCGATCCCCCAGGCGGCGCTGCATGAGCGGCATGGAGGAAGGTATCCAGCTGCGGGGCTTCCAAAATCCGGATTGGTGCTCGAACCTTAAAACACGCGAGCTCTTGATCGGCAGGCGCGTCAAGGTTGCCTGGCCGATATAGGCTGCCTTCCCGCGCTCCTGGCTGAGCTCCTCGAATTCAATCCCATAAGATCCGTTAAGCCCGAGCCGCCGCGCGAGTTCCGCGGCTACATCTTGCTCTCCAGCGCGCGCCGTATCCCAATCCACCTCTTGCAGCAGGCAAAGATCCACCGGATTCGCCTTCATTTCCGTCGCGATTCTGTCGAGTTCCGCGCCATGGTCGACGTTCCAGGTCATCACCCGAATCGACCGTAGATGCGGTTCGGAGCGGCCCCCCTTTAAAGCGCGCACGACATTAAATTGCGGGGCGACGGTTGTAGTCGAAGATCCGCTTTGCCCCTCGACTGCAAAGAGAAAGCCCGCCATACAGACAGCGATGAACGCGCCTTTCACAGCGGGTTGGAGGCAGCACGCAAGCCCAGCGCCGCGGTGGCTGTTTTTGCATTCAGATAATCTTGCGCTCGTTGCTGAAACTTTGCCGCAGCCAACATTCCGAGCAGGCAAAAATACCACCCGCACACGCCAAAGCGTGCAAACGGATAATCGACCAGCGCGTGCAGGCAACAGGCAATCAGCCCGAGACCCCACCCGGACCGAATCGCCGGCCGTATGCTCCAAAGCAGAATCGCCAGCATCACTCCCGAGAAAAAAACTCCCCCGTCGCACGCCCATTCGAGCCAGTCATTGTGCGCCCGGTTGACGTACGTTCCGTCATCGTAGCGCGCAAACATGCGATACACAGGCACATAGGTATCGAGCCCCCATCCGGCCAGCGGCCGGCTTCGAATCATCGCCAGCGAAGATTTGTCGATATTCCGGCGCACAGCCAGCAGATCGTTTTGCTGGAGTTTGGAGATCAGCGTTTCGAAGCCCGCCGCATAGACAAAAACTACGCTTAGCATGATCGCGAGCGATGCCCCAAGAAGAAGAGCTTTATTTCGGTTTCGCCCGAACGCGAGACAAATCAAAGCGATCAGCTCGACCAGGATCAGAACCGTGCCTGCTCGCGAACCCGAAGCGACTACCGCGCCAATCTGCACGGCCGCCGCCAGAATGTACGGCACCCCCGGTTTGCGCCCACCTAGCCCCTTCCACAAAGTGACCGGCAGCAAAAGCTCTACAAATTCGGCAAAGTTATTCCAGTAAGCGAACGGGCCGAAGATCGCATAATAGCGGCTCGGAATAAGCCAGAAATACTTATTGGTTTGCGAAGCCTGCTGAAGTAAATCAAGCACGCAAACAGCCGTGCCGAAGATAATAAAGTAGAGGCGAAATTCACTCGCCCGCCGCGGCAACCTGAATATTTGCGCCGCAAGACACACGATAATCGCCGCCGCAAACCAAAACAGAACGCCCGTCCAACCGTAAGACAGAATCTTCTGCGGAAAGAAGAGCGTCTGCACGATTCCGTAGGCAGTCATCGCCAGCAGACAGATGCCGGGCAAACTGAAAGTAATCTTTTCATTCCGCGGCCAACTGTAGAAGACTGCCGCCACAAGGAACAGCAGGCCGGAAAGAATAAGCGGAGCAATTTCTCCGCCATCCCAAGTCGTCAGCGTAAATGCGCAGAGGATGGCAAATAGACCTACGACGCCAATTCGCTGATGAAGTCTGTGCGCGCGAGCCGCTCCACGTGGCGGCATGTAGAAACCCTCACTGGCCATGCGCTGCGCTCTGGCTGCGCCCAGTGTAGCTCACCCGCCAGATCGACTTCGAACCGTCGTCGGTAACCATCAGCGATCCATCCGGCGCCACTGCAACGCCCACCGGACGCCCCCAAACCTGCCCATCCGGAGTCACAAAACCAGTTAGGAAATCTTCGTAAACGCCACTCGCATGGCCATTGACCAGCGGCACCCGGATCACTTCGTACCCAGCGCGATCCGCCTTGTTCCAGGATCCGTGCTCGCCCGCAAAAATGTCGCCCAAGTATGCTTTCGGGAATTGCTTGCCTTCATAGAAAGTCATCTCTAGCGAAGCATTGTGTGGCTGCAAGAGCACGTCCGGCACGATCACTTTGTTCGCCAGTTCAGGGTGCTTGCCTTCCAGTCGGGGGTCTTGATGGTCTCCCATGTAATACCAGGGCCATCCATAGAAACCGCCTTCTTTGACGGACGTAATATAGTCCGGAACAAGATTGTCGCCGAGCATGTCACGCTCGTTAACCGAACACCAAAGCTGCTTCGTCAGTGGATTGATTGCCAGACCCACTGGATTGCGAATGCCGGCCCCATATACGCTGACAAACTTGCCTTCCGGCGTGTACTCGAGAATGTTCGCGCGATGAAATTCCTTGGGGTGCGTATCCGGATCGTCCACATTCGAGCCCGATCCTACCGCCACGAACATCTTGCTGCTATCGGGTGAGAACACCACATCGCGAGTCGAATGTCCGCCCCGCGGCAGCACCGGAATAATGGTCTGCGATGCTCCTGTCGCTTTCAGATCGCCGTTGTGATACGGAAAACGTACCACCGAATCCGTGTTCCCGATGTAAAGCCACTGCGGATTCTTGCCCACCGGGTAGAACGCAAGGCCAAACGGATTGTGCAGCCCCGTCGCAAACGTCGATTTCTGCTCAGGCTTGCCGTCCTTGGTAATGCCGCGATAGATCTCGATCGTGCCGCCATCGGTCTCCGCAACCACCATGTCTCCGTTCGGAGCCGTCCGTATCTCCCTCGGGCCCGTCAAATCGGCCTGATAGAGCTCCACCTTGAATCCCTGCGGCGCTTTCGGCCACGCGTCAGATGGCCGCGGAACAACACTCGGACTATTCGAAACGCCTTTCGTCGCATACGGCTTCGGCAGATCCGCGACCGTAATCTTTCGGTAAACTCCGGGCTTCTCTCCTTGGAAGCCGTGAAAAGCAGCATCTCCTGTAACGACATTCTTTACATTGGAGTCATTCGGCGCGGCTATTGCCAACACGCCAAACAGGGCAAGGTAAATTCGCGGCGCGCGGAAGATCTGCGTGAAGAAGATCTGCTTAAAAGAGATCTGCATGAAAGAGATATACCTCTCTTCGAAAGTAACAAACTCCGCGTCCGGCACCCCTGTGAAAAAACCGGGGACACTCCGGGCTGGCATCTGTCGGCCTCTTTTCAATTTCGATAAAAGCAGGCGTTTCCCCAGATTTTTTCACACCTTCCGCAGCGCGATTGGACCGCAATTCACACCCCCACGGCCGCGAATCCCTTGTCAACGCTGGCTCAAACCGCCGTCCACCGCCAGAATCTGTCCCGTGATGAAATCCGGCGCGGTCAGAAAGAAGTACACCGCGTCGGCCACATCTTCCGCGCTCCCTGATTTGCGCATCGGAGTGGCGTCGATCATCCCTTGCACGCGCTCATCGATGTCGTTGAAAGCGATCACCCCGGGCGCCACCGAGTTCACGCTGATTTTGGGAGCGAGCGCCTTGGACAGAGCTTCGGTCAACATAATGACGCCTGCTTTGGAGGCGCAATAGTGAACGTGACTGGCCCAGGGCCGAAGGCCGCCGAGCGAACTGATATTGACGATGCGCCCCGCGCCAATTTCCTGCATTTGCCGAGCCGCTTCCTGGCAGCAGAAGAACGTCGCCTTCAGGTTCACGCTGTGGATAAAATCCCAATCGGCTTCCGTAATCTCGAGCGCGGATATGCGGCTGAAGCGCGCCGCATTGTTGACCAGGCAATCGAGCGGTCCAAACTGGTCGCGCACTTCGCCAAAGAGCCGCCGGATTTCTTCCACTTTCGAGAGGTCTGCCTGAAACAGTGGGGCATCGTTGCAATCGCGCGCCACCTGCTCCGCTTCGCCGCGTGAAGCGTTGTAGTGAATCGCCACCTCGAACCCGCGCCGCGACAGTTCCAGAGCCAGTACCCGGCCGATTCGTTTGGCCGCGCCGGTAACCAGAACGCGTTTAGGCTCGGAACTCACGGCAAGCAGCGGTGGTCTTAGACAAATCGGCCGCCGTCAGCGCGGCAGAAACAAATGCCGCTTCGAACTGCGAAGGCGGAAAGTAGATGCCGTGCTCCAGCAGATGATGGAAGAAGCGTCCGAAGACCGCCGTGTCGGATCGCTTTGCGTCTTCATAATTTCTTACCGGTCCCGCTTGAAAGAAAAACGTGAGCATCGATCCCACCCGATTGACACATGCGCCTTCCGGAGCCGCGGCCGCCAGTTGAGCCGACGATTCCTCCAGCAAGTCGTAAACTTCCGGATGCTCTTCGAGCCACCTCAGCATGGCGATCCCGGCCGTGACCGCCAGCGGATTTCCCGAAAGCGTGCCAGCCTGGTAAACCGGTCCCGCCGGCGCTACTTTGCTCATCACATCTTTCCGCCCGCCATACGCCGCCAGAGGCAGACCGCCGCCGATAATTTTACCCATCGTCGTCATGTCGGGCCGGATCCCGAAGAGCTGTTGCGCGCCGCCCCGGCTCAGGCGGAAGCCCGTCATAACTTCATCGAAGATCAGCAGCGCCCCATACTCTTCGGTAAGCCGGCGCAGCCCTTCTAGGAATCCTGGTGCGGGCACAACGCAGCCCATATTCCCGGCCACTGGCTCGACGATTACGCTCGCAATGCTATCCCCCTGCTTCTTAAAAGCCTCTTCCACCGCCCCGAGATCGTTGAACGGCAGCGCGATCGTCGTGTCAGAGAACGCGCGCGGCACGCCAACTGTATCCGGCAGGCTAAGCGTAGCCACGCCTGACCCCGCCTTAACTAACAGCGAGTCCACATGCCCGTGATAACAGCCTTCGAACTTGATCGTCAGGTCGCGGCCAGTGAAGCCCCGCGCCACCCGAATCGCGCTCATGCACGCTTCCGTACCCGAATTCACCAACCGAACCATTTCTACCGAAGGCACCGCGTCGATGATCAGTTCGGCTAGCTCCACTTCGCGGCCCGTGGGCGCGCCGAAGCTGGTGCCCAAATCGAGCACCGATGTCAGCGCCTGTATCACATGCGCCGGACGGTGCCCCAGAATATGCGGCCCCCACGAGCCGATGTAATCGATGTATTCGTTGCCGTCGACGTCGTACAGATACGCCCCGTCGCCGCGCGCGATGAACAGCGGCGTCCCACCCACGCCCCGGAACGCCCGTACCGGCGAGTTTACGCCCCCCGGGATGCTTTCTTTCGCGCGCGCGAAGAGAAGCTCCGACTGCCCCACTTTCATACCCGCGTTTCGCCGAGGATCAGCTTCCGGAAAAGAAAGCTCATCAGGATCTCGTGCAGCGTCGTGTTCACGTTGCGCAAAAGGCGGGTTTTCAGGTCCAGATAAGGTTGCGTGCCTGCAAACAGGTCCTGCATGATCTCGCAGAACTTCGGGCTGCGTTTCATGAAATCGATCATCCGCGTGGGCACCGCGCCGAAGCAGATCGCTCCGCAGAACAGCCGCTTCGCCAGTCCAGCCCCGTATGTCAAATCCGTGCCGAAATCGCGCGTGATGAGCTGCCGATAGGTCTCTGCCGCCTTTTCAGGAGCCGCCTCGCTGAGCAGCACTTGGCTCGCAAGATCCCCCGAGCGCACCGCGTAATAAAGTCCTTCCCCGGTAATCGGATCCACCAGGCCGCCCGCATCTCCCACCGCCAGCCAGCCGTCGCCCGCCAGCCGGTTGTTGCGCCATCCGCTCGATTCGAGCGCCGGCAGCATGTGGCCGTAAAACTTCGCGTCTTTGCGCCTGATGCCTTTCTCTTCCATGTAGCGTTCCAGGCGCGCGCGCAGACACTGCGCCGATTCACCCTTCCCGCAGATCCCCACCGAAAGATGTCCCGCTCGCGGAAAAACCCAAATGTAACCTTCCAGATTCGGCAGAAATTGAATATCGATGTGACATTGCTCGGTCGGAACCCAGTAGCCGAGCGCGTACATCGTGTCTTTCGCCGTGTACTGCGTACCCACATCGCGTAGCGGATTCCGCGCCCCTGTCGCAATCACGCAATAATCCGCGTCGATGCGTCCCGATCTCGTGCGAATACGCCACGAATCGGACCCCCGCTCCAATCCCAGAACGCGCTCCTGGGCGATTTCCGCGCCCGCTGCTTCTGCCCGCTCCAGCAACAGCCCGTTAAAATCGATCCGCGAATAGATCAGCAGCGGCCGCGTTAGCGCCATCGTAAAAGTCCCCGACTTAGGCGCCGCAATGAGCGTATTCGTAACGAATCGCTTAGGCGTATCGTTTTCGATCAGATACGGATACTGCGAATAGGCTTTGTAAGTAATGCCGCCTCCGCAGGGCTTCTCCCAGGCAAGTTTCTCGTCGATGATGATGGTTTTAAGACCGCCCCGCGCCAGCCTCTCGGCGGCGGTCGCCCCGGCAGGTCCGCCTCCCAATACAGCCACTGTTTTCATCGGGTCTGTCCGTTCGGCGCGGTAGCTCCCGGTGCCACCGGCGGGTGTCCGGCCGGCAGTTGGTCCGCGCCCGCCGCCCCATGACCAGCCAGTCCATGGCCTTGCGAGTCGGCCACGTTGATCACCACCCATTTGCCGCCCCGATCTTCCAACGTGTACTTCATCGTCATGCCGTTCGTAATACTGGGATCGTCCTTAGGATGAAACGCTACCGTGGCATAAGCCAAATTTTTCTCGTAACTCACCGCAGTAGTCGTTACATCCAGATTCTTCAGATCTAGCCCCGAGCTCGCCTGAAGCCTCTGCACAATCGCTTCCTGTACCTTTTCTTTGTTTTGAATGCTGGCACGGCAACCTGCGAGTAATACCATGGTTAGCAGGACAGTCGCTGCGGCACGAAACACCATCCGATTATAACGGGAAGCATTTCAACAGCTTCCGCTTCTGGAGCAAGATCTGAAGATACAAGAGACGGCGCCGGTTCCGAATTCTGGCGTCGGTTTAAGCGGTCTGCTCGCAAGCGGACGTCAGTACAAATACCTGGATACATTCATTACTTTGTTTGTGACCGTACTGCTGGTCTCGAATATCGTTGCCCCTAAATTCTTCGCCCTCGGCCCTCTGCGCATCAGCGCAGCCCAGATGCTCTTTCCGATCACGTATATTTTCGGGGATATCTTTACCGAGGTATACGGCTACAGCGCCTCCCGCCGAGCCATCTGGTACGGTTTCTTCGCCTCGTTCATTCTGGTCGCCATCAGTTATGTTGCGGTCATCATCCCGCCCGCGCCCGAATTTAAAGACCAGGCGGGTTTCGAAACTGTCTTTAAACCGGTTGGCCGCATTGTGTTTGCGAGCTTACTCGCTTACTGGTGCGGCGAGTTCGCGAATTCTTTCACCCTCGCCAAACTCAAGCTGCTCACCAAAGGCCGTCACTTGTGGACGCGCACCATCGGCTCGACTATCGTCGGCCAGGCAGTCGACACCACCGTCGTCATGTTCGCCGCTTTCTATGGAACCCGTTCCACCGGCGTCATCCTCAACCTGATCATCTCGGGATACTTGATTAAAGTCGTTTACGAAACCCTGATGACGCCCGCGACTTACGCCGTGGTCAACTTCTTGAAGCGCGCTGAAGGCGTCGATTACTTCGATTACCGGACGAACTTCAATCCCTTTGCGACCTCGGAAATCACCCGCCGCTGACGCGCGTCAGCGTCACCCGCGTACTTCACTCCACCCGCAGCGCCCTCATCGGGTCGACCGACGCCGCCCGCCGCGCCGGCAGAAAACCTGCAAACATCGCCACAACCAACAACGTCAGCATTGCCGCCGCCAGCATCGTCGGATCGGCCACCGACACCCCGAACAAAATACTGCCGATATATCTTCCAAAAAACAAACTTCCCCCCAACCCCAGCGCGCATCCTATCGCCCCCAGCCACAAAACTTCCCGCAGCACCATCCACAAAACTTGCTCCCGCTGCGCTCCCAAGGCCATTCGAATGCCCAGGTCCGCCGTGCGCCGCGCCACGTGGAACGACATCAAACCATAAACCCCGATCGCGGCAATGAGCAGCGCGACTGCACCGAAAAAAGCCGCCAGCATCGCCGTTACGCGCTGTACCGTGATGTAACTGTCCAGCCGCTCTTCCACCGTCATCGTGCGCAGCGAATACTGATGTCCCAAAGACGCGACTACCCTCTCTGCCGCCGTTTTAACACTGCGCGGATCGACCGTCGTCCGAATATCCACCAGCGGGTCGCCATCCGTGAAAGTTTTTGCCATCGGCTGGTAAATCGCCATGGGATGAGCGGTCTCCACCTTCCAGAGACTCGCGCTGTTGACCACGCCCACTATCCTCAGCTTTTGAGCCAAAGCAATAGGGCCCGTATAAAACGTCCGCCCGATGGCATCTTCCTGTCCGAAGAGCCGCTCGGCGAGACGCTGGCTAATAATCGCCACCTCCCGTCCTGCCGTACCGTCTTGCCAGTTAAACTCGCGCCCGCTCAGCACGTGCATGCCGGCCACGGCAAAGAAATCGGGGCCCACAAAATCCTCCATCGTTAAAGCTGGGGCCTGCGCCAGAGAGGCGCGCACAGGATTCCAAAACTCGAACTCGTTCGCCGGCCCGTTGCCTGAAAAGCTCACCGCTTCCACTCCCGGTATGCGCTTCAGCTTGGCAGCCAATTCCAGGTAGTAGCCCGCTGAATTCTGCATCCTGCTATGCCCCGGCTGCGGGAAAAGCAGCACCGTGAGGAAATGGTCTCGCCTGTACCCCACGTCCACCGAATGCAGTTGCTTCAATGTCTGGCCAAATAGCAGCGCTCCCATAACCAGCACCAGTGATAAAGCCAATTGCGTCACCAGTAGCGCCTTACCCGGCAAGCTCGATCCTCCCCGGACCGAGCGCGTTTGTTGCCCCAGCGCCTCAATGGGACGTGTGCGCGCCATATGCCACGCTGGCACCAGCGCAAATAGCAGCGCCGTTCCCACCGTCACACACGAAGTAAACACCAGCACGCGCCAATCCGGCGACGCGCTCAGCGTGGTTTTCACGAGCCCCGTCCAGACGATTCGTAACAGCGCCGCGCTTGCCCAATATGCCAGCCCTAAACCGAGCAAAGCGCCCGCCACCGACAAGAGAAGACTTTCTATCAACGGCTGCCGCATCAGGTCCCACCGGCCCGCGCCCAGAGCCACGCGCACGCCCGTCTCATGCTGCCGGGCCGCCGCCCGAGCCAGCGAAACATTGGCCAAATTTAAACAGGCGATCAGCAGCACCGCGCCCACCAGCCCCAGCAGCACGTCTAGCGAATAGGCAAAGCGCTTTCGCAGAAACGATTCGCCGGTCGCGGCCGATTCCACGCTCAGCCGCCGAGCGAAATAGCGCGTCCGGTGCTCGCCCGCGTATTCCGGTGGCATCGTCGCTTCGAGAATTTGGGGCCACACCGTAACCAGCCCGGAACGTGCTTGCGCGAACGTCAATCCCGGTCTGATGCGCCCATAAACTGTTAGCCAGAGAAGATGCCGGCCGCGCAAATCTTGCGGGCCCGTCTCTTGCGGCCCGAACAGCGGCACTGTGACATCTGTCGAACCATCGATAGTCAACCCGGAATAGCCTTCCGGCTCCACGCCGATGATCGTGAACGGATGAATCCCGATCCGAATCGTCCGGCCGATGATATTCGCATCGCCCTGATACCAGCCGCGCCACACCCGATAGCTCACCACCGCGACCGCGTTCGATGTTCCCGCCTCTAGCGCCACATCGCCTCGCTCGATAAATCGCCCCACCAGCGGCGCAATCCCCATCGCCCGGTAGTAGTCGCCCGAAACCGCCGCCAGGGCTGCCGTAAAGTGCCTGCCATTCGCCTCGAAGTTGCTGATCGCTCCGCTGCTGCAAGCGAACATCGCTGAAAACACACTCTGCCGCCGGCTCATTTCTTCGAACATGGGCAGCGAAAGCGGCTCCGCGCCGTTTGTATTATCGGCAATGGTGGTCCTTACAGCCACCAGTTGCTCCGGATGAGGCACCGGCAAAGTTCTCAAAACCACCGCATTCAACAAACTGAAAATCGCTGTGTTAGCCCCGATGCCCAGCGCCAGCGTCAAAACTGCCACCGCGCTAGCAGCCGGGCTCCTCAGCAGCGTAAGAATTGCGCTACGAGTCTCGCGCCCCAGGTCGGACATAAAAGTAGTATGGCGCGAGATGCAGTCGGTGGCGCTCCCCATGCGTTTGCGACATGCTTCGACCAGAGCAGGAAGCGTCAGCGCTCATAAATTTGCACCCACCGCCTGAGACTTTCCTCTCAACTCCTTCACTCCCAGGGAAGGGCTGCCCCGGCGTAACGTTCCTTTTATCCTGAATGAGAGTGCGTACTTATTTCGTTGCTTTCCTGATCCTCTGCTCCGCCCGGCTTGCCACGCCGGATACCGCCTTGTTCGATTTAACCGGCCCCGCCATCGGCGTCAAAGTGAATCGTGCAGGCAAAACGCTCCCCATTTCTCAAGTCCCCAACCTCCGGCCCGGGGATCGGATCTGGGTTCATCCCGAATTACCGAAAGATCAGTCGGCTCACTATCTCCTGGTTGTCACTTTTCTCAGAGGCTCCACCAATCCCTCCCCGGAAAAATGGTTCACCCGCGCCGAATGCTGGTCGAAGAAAGTTCGCGAAGAGGGCATCTTCGTCGTCGTCCCGGATGATGCCGAGCAAGCCATCGTCTTCCTCGCTCCCGAAACCACCGGCGACTTCAACACTCTCCGCTCCGCCGTCCGCGGCAGACCCGGCGCATTCGTCCGTGCGGTCCAGGATCTCAACCAGGCCAGCCTCGATCGTTCCCGCCTCGACACCTACCTCGCCGCCATGCGCAAGATCGCCGATACCGACCCCGCCAAAGTACACGCCACTTCCATCCTGCTCGCCCGCAGCCTCAACATCCATCTCGATGACGATTGCTTCAAGAAGCCGGTCGAAGAACAGGCCGGCTGCCTCACCCAAAAAGGCGGTGACCTGGTTTTGAACGATGGCCATAGCCAGTCGATCGTGGGCGCCCTGACCACCGGCTCTCCTTCGGATCTGGTCGGCCAGCTCGCCTATACGCCTCAAGCTGGTCTCGGCTATTTCAGCCCTTACATCGGCGCGATCATGGATGTCGGCCGCATCCTCGATAGCCTCCATACTGCTCAGTATCAATACATCCCCGCGCTCAGCCATCCAAAAAACGACACTCTCGAACTCAAGTTAAATAATCCGCCCTCTTTCCACAACCCCAAGTCGGTCATCCTCGTTGCGCTGCCCGCCATTCAGAAAGAAGAAGCCCCGCCCCTTCGGCTCGTCGACGATGCATCCACCTCTTGTGTCGAACGAAATCCTGTCGTGTTGTCCGCCCAGGGCGCGCCCCTTGTCTTTTCGAGCGACTTGGCTCACGATATGAAACTCCAGGTCGAAACCAAAGCCGGCAAAACTGTCGATCTTCCGGTGAACGCTGACGCCTCCCAGGGTGGCTTCGTATTCGACTCCGCTCGGCTGCGCGCGGCCAAACTCGACGCCCCACCCGGTACCACCCTCCAGGCCACATTGCACGGCATTTGGGGCTTCGATTCCTTTACCGGCCCCCAATACCAATTGCACTTCGCGCGTGATGCCAAATGGACCGTTCCCTCCTCCGAAAGCTCCGAGCTCAGCGCCGGCAACGTCCATACTTTGCATCTCGAATCGCCCGAAGCCGCTTGTGTCGACAACGTCTCGCTCAAGAACCAGCAGGGCAAGGAGCTTAAGGTGCAATGGAAAATCGCTAGGCCCGACCAGCTCGAAGTCACTCTTCCCGCCGAGAGCACCAAGTCGGGTGGCCCCGTCACTCTACAAGTCAAAGAAGCTGGCGTCAAAAATCTGGCCGCCATTTCGCTTCGTGTTTACGGCGAGCTCGGGCACTTCAAAGAGTTCGCCCTCATTCCCGGCGATAACTATGGAACCCTTCACGGAACCAATCTCGGCCAGGTCGAAAGTGTCGAGTTGAAGGGCATCCGTTTCTCGCCCCAGCCCGACGATACTTCCGCCGGCGGAAATGTCTTGCGTCTCGCCACGTCTGCGAACGCCTCGCTTGCCGCCCTCCACTCAGGCGAGAAACTGGAGGCGCAAGTCAACCTGGCTGATGGCCGCAGCGTCAACGTCACCGCCCCCGTTGGCGCGCCTCGCCCGCGCGTCACTCTCTTGAACAAAGCCGTCGAGCTCGGCCCAGCCTCCCAGGGATCTCTCATTCACCTGGGGAACCAGGAGGAACTTCCCGAAGATGCCCAACTCTCCTTCTCCCTGAGGTCCGATATTCCCGCTACCTTCGCTCGCAGCGAAAAAATCGAAATTTCCACCGCCGACTCTGCCTTCCACGCCCTGCTCGACATGGATAACGGCCGTCTCACCCTGCAGGATCCGCATATCGTTGTCGCGCGCTTCGATCCAGCAAAAGAATTCGGCCCCTCCGCCTTCGGCCCTCTGCAACTTCGGCCCGTCGACGAGCGCGGCGAGCACGGCGATTGGCAACCGCTCGCTACTCTAGTTCGCCTGCCCACGCTTCAGAGCATCGAGTGCCCGCCGGATTCCAGCCAGCCATGCACTCTCAAAGGCGCAAATCTCTTTCTGCTCGACTCGCTAGCCGCCGATGCTTCCTTCGCGCAACCGGTGCTCGTCCCCGAAGGCTTCATCGATTCCGCGCTGAAAGTTCCTCATCCGGCGAACAACACGCTGTTCCTCAAACTCCGCGACGATCCCTCGCACGTCAACACCGCGACGTTTCCAACCACCACGCCGCCATCGCAGTAGTCTTGACCCTATACTGAACTTGATGCCGTGCCCGTTCTTCGAGCCGCAAGGGGTAGCCGCCGATCCGGAATACCCGCATGTCCGCTTGCCGCTCTTAGACGAATACGACGGCTTGTGTCATGCCGCCGAACCGCTCCACGCACCGCCTGAATTGCGCTTTGGCTGCTGCAATCACGGCTATTCGCGCGGAACTTGCACCCACTTTCCCGCCTCCGAAACTCGCTCCTGCATCCGCTTCGATGTCTTGCATTGCGATGCCGAATCGCTCGAACTGCTTTTTGTCGAAGAGCGCGACCACGCCCCGCTGACTTGGCGCCGCTTCCGCTACTTCCTCGGCACAGGAGTCATCGACCCCGATCCCCCCGACATCTGCGCCCGCGCCCAGGTAGTCGCCTTTTCGAAGAGCTATCTCTCCCGGTGGGGAAAGACCATCGTCTTTAGCGGCCCGTGAAACTTCATGAACAAAAGACGCAGCTAGTGGCGCAGGCACTTTTGCCTGCCGCGTCGGGACTCATCCCGACGCTTGGCTGGTTTGTCGACTCTGCCATGTCCCCAATCCACCAACCTCAAACGACTAAAAACTAACTCGCAACGCCAACTGCAACGTACGCGGATCCGTAGCCCCGGTAACTTGTCCGAAGTTAGTACTTCCCACCGAAGTCGAGATCGACGTATAAGAAAGGTGATTAGGAAAGTTATAAAGCTCAGCGCGGAAGTTCGCTTTCACGCGCTCTGTAATAGGAAAGGATTTCTGTAGCGAAGCGTCCCAGTTATTGAAGTTCGGAGCAAAGATGGCGAATGCTCCCAGGTTGCCGAATGTGCCGGCCGCCGGTATGGCAAAAGCGGCAGGGTTTAGATACTGCGTTCTCGTGGTCGAGAGGAGAGCGTCACCGGCCAGGTTAGGACGCTGGCTGCCGCTGATGCCGATTCCAGCTTGATCGTTCGGAATGGTGACGTTGATCGGCAGCCCGGATTGAATAGTCGTGACGCCGGAAACCTGCCACCCGCCGAGAACTTTCTGGTACCAGTTGCTCCCATTCAGCCAAAACGGCAGCGGATAGACGTAGCTGATCACCAGAATCTGATTCCGATTGTAACTGGACGGACCCCAATCCCCTCGCAAGTTATAGCTATTCTCCGGTTGGTAATTGAAGCCATTGGCATCGGTTCTGGCCTTCGACCAGGTATAAGCCGCGTTGATCAAGCCCCCCTGATTGAACTGTTTCCGAAACTGCACCTGCAGCGAGTTATAGATGAAGTTACTGCCGGTGTTGTATTGATAGATATCGGCATAACCGGGAAAGGGCCGCAGCGCATTGACATTGATACCCGGATTGGCCTGTAGCGTTCCGGGCAGCAGTTGATTTGTATCCTGCTGATAAGAGAGATTGGCGGCGCTCGATCCAACGTAATTTACTTCGAGGATGCTGTCGCGGCCGATCTTCTGCTGAACGCCCAGGCTCCAGTTCATCGTGCGCGGAACCCGCATATCGAGATAATGAGAATTGTTGATCGTACTGGGAAAGTTTTGCACCGCCCCGCTAGCCGGGTTCTCGACATTGCCGTTGTATATGAGAACTTGCTGCACAAAGGGCGGATTATTGACGGCGCTGAAGATGAAGTTGCCTTCCACACGTTCGTAGAAGATGCCGTAACCGCCGCGTAGGATGGTGCTTTGGTGGCCGGTGAGGTCATAGGCGAAGCCCAGTCGTGGCTGCCACGTATTCCAGTCGGTGTAGGCGGTTCCTTTTGGCAGGCCATGAAAAAGAGCGAGAACGGCCGGATCGGTCGTGATGCCCGGAATGCGCGATATGGCCGTTTGCGGGAAGCTATCCCCACCGAGCACCAGGCCGTTGTAGGGAATCCCGCTGCCCGAGATAATCGCCCCGGTCTTCGGATTGATTTGTTCGGCCTGTGCGCGATTGAAATATTGCGGAAGAAAGGCCGTTGTGTTGTTGAGAGCGCTGTACTGGGGCTGCATGTATGCCCAACGCAGACCCAGATTCACCGTCAGACGATCGGTAAGCTTCCAATCGTCCTCCACATAGGGCTCCACCTGAGAAAAACGGTACCAACCCTGCCGTGTGCTGCTGGCTTCCGTATACGAGTAGAAGTTGCCGAGCAGAGCGTCGCCGATCGCATTACCGGTCGTGCCGAGAGCGCCGATCGGACGCGAAGTGGTATTGAACACAAACGTGCCGTTGATTGCGGGCACATTATCCTGATTTTTCCGGCTCCGCATGACCAGGATTCCCGTCTTGAGATTGTGATTGCCGAGTATCTTGGAAAAATCGTCTTTCCAGTCGAAAAGCCTATTGAAATTATTAAAGTTGAGCGGCGTAGCTGTCAGGCTGGTAAGATTCGCGATCTGAAAACTGGGAATCGCGTCCGAGGCATTATAGATTGTCGGATACGTCAGGCCCTCTCCGGCCCGCGTGTAGTCATGGATAAAGAGAGGGTTGGCCGCAATGCCGGTTTTCTCGAAGATGACGTTTCCCGTGAAGCTGAACTGCGCAATGTTGACCGTCGTGGGGTTAGGCACGTAAGTCCACTGAAGACTGGTGTTGGTTCCTGGAATATCGCGGTTGTATTGAATGAGCTGAGTCAAATCCTGAGTAGATGTATAATAGTCGCGAAAGTAATGAAAAGATAGCTGATTCTTGTTGCTGATGTTGTAGTCTACTTTGTAAAGATACTCATTCGTATTCAGCGGCGACACGGTATTGAATACATAGTTACCGCCAGATCCCGAGAAGTTAGGCAGCGGGTAGTTATCGAGCAGCCGGATAGAGTTGGTACTCCAACGAGTGCTCGGAATGATCCCGTTCTGAAAAACGACTCCGGTCAGCGGATCTTTGGGCCATTGGGAAAGCGGCAGCGCGGAGAAGTTTCCGCCGCGCTCGGCCGCCGTGGGCACTGTCCAGGTATTCGACGCGCCCTGCCGCAGCCGCTTGAAATCTTCTCCAACGAAGAAAAATAGCTTGCTTCGGTCTTTGTTGAAGTATTTCGGAATGTAAATGGGGCCGCCGACGTTCCATCCAAAGTTATTGAAGCGCAATTCGGGTATCGTGGGGGCGTTAAACGCGCGCGCTTGAATGGCGTCGTTGCGGAAGAACTCGTAGCCAATGCCGTGAAAGTCCCTGGTGCCGCTCTTCACGGCGATGTTGATCACCGCGCCGGAACTGCCGCCATATTCCGCGCTGTAATTCGACATCAGGACGCGAAACTCGGCGATAGCATCGGGATTGATATTGATGAAATTGTTGCCGCCGCCGCCGTTATCTTTATTATCCGCGCCGTCGAGATACCACGAAAACGTATCCGTACGGCTGCCGTTAATAGACTGGCCGGAGTTATTGACGCCGTACCCCCCGAAGAGGCCAAAGCCGCTGCTGTAAGTAGTGGAAACGCCAGGAAGAAGCTGCAGAAGCTGCGGAAAATTACGTCCGTTCAATTGAATCTGCGTCGCCTGCGTCCCGGTGATCAAATTACTGATCTCACCGGTGCTCGATTCCACGCGCACCGCATCGGCCTTCACCGTCACCGATTCGTTCACGTCGCCGACTTGCAGAGAAACGTTCACAGTGGCCCGCTGGCCAACAGTCAGTTCCACCCTGGTGACCACAAATTTCTTGAAGCCGGGGGCGCTGGCGGAAATCGTGTAAAAGCCGATCGGCAAGTCCGATATGACGTAATTGCCGTCCGCATTGGAAGACGCGGAGCGGGTAAGCGCGGTCTCCTCATTGGTGACACTCACCGTCGCATTCGAGACGATGGCGCCGGTTGAATCCTGAACGGCGCCCAGGATCGATTGGTTGTTGGTCGTCTGTGCCATCAGCACGGCGGCTGATAGGCTGGCAAAAAGCAAAAACGGGACGGCTCGCATGAAGACCTCCTCGACGCGGGGCTGCTCCAAATTACGATGAGTGAACAGACAATATCACATCTCCCGCTGCTCTCCCATTTCCAGAGCACCCCCCGCCTGAAAACCTAATCCAAATCGAATGGCCGTTTCGGTGGTGCGCTCGTCGTGTCTTCCTTCGCCTGCTTCAGCAGTTCCTCGAAACGCTTCTCCCGAACCTTATCGCTGCTCCGATGCGACGCAAAACTCTTTTCAAACGCCTCATTGCGCCGAGCCGCGTCTCCTTTGAGCTGCTCTACCGCGCTCTGCAGGTCTTCGATCATCGGCTTCCGTTCCGCTTCCTTATGGTTGATCACCAATTGCAGCTCGCTGTCTATTTGCAGACTCGCTCCGCAACACGGACACTTCACTTCGAACAGCTCACCATTTGCCTGCGCCATACCGGAATCGTATCGCAACAATTTGCAGCCCACGCCGGCTGCTATTCTCTGGACTGCTAAACCCCATGGATGCTCTCTTTTCGGATTCTGTCTTCGCATGGATCTCGCAATACGGCTACCCCTGCCTCTTCGGCCTGCTCGTCCTGGGCATCGTCGGCCTCCCCGTCCCAGATGAAACCCTCCTTGTCTTCTGCGGCTATCTCATTTGGAAAGGCAAGCTCCAGCCTCTTCTCACCTTTCTCGCCGGCTTCGGAGGCAGCGTTTGTGGCATCTCGCTCAGCTACTATCTCGGGCGTTCCTTCGGTCAAAAGCTCATTCACCGCTATGGCCGCTCCATCCATCTCACTCCGGAGCGCCTCGATCGCATTCACGGTCTCTTCGAGCGCTTCGGAAGCTGGCTCCTCACCGTCGGCTACTTTATTCCCGGCGTCCGCCACTTCAGCGCATTGGTAGCCGGCACCACGGACCTTCCGTATCCCGCCTTTGCCCTCTTCGCCTACTTAGGCGCTGCCCTCTGGGTCGCCGTGTTTCTCTCCTTCGGATACATCTTCGGCGATCGCTGGCAACAGACCTCCGCTTCCTTCCATAAGTACGCCTTAATCGCCACGGGAGTTCTCATCCTTGTGGCTCTAATTGTCTGGTTCGTTCGTCGAAAACCCAGGCTGCCCCAATGACATTTGTTACTCCTTATTACATGCCGAGCTACTTGCAGTTCTTTCGCTTTGGAGCTATAACTGCCCTTCTTGTTTTAGTCGCGCCGCTTGCTGTCGCGCAAACCCCTGCCCCCGCCGGCGGCGTCGATCTGAACGCCATCGACAAAACCGCTGACCCGTGTCAGAATTTCTACCAATACGCCTGCGGTAACTGGATCAAGTCCAACCCGGTCCCACCCGCTTACCCACGTTGGGGCCGCTTCAACGAACTCCAGAATCGAAACCAGGAGATCCTGCGCTCTATCCTCGAAGACTCGGCCAAGAACCAGTCGCGCTCTCCCATCGATCAGAAAATCGGCGCTTTCTACTCGGCCTGCATGGACGAGTCCGCCGTCGAGAAAGCCGGCGACAATCCCATCAAGCCTGGCATCGACCGCATACTTGCTCTTCCCGCTAAAACCAACTTGGCCGCCGAAGTGGCCAGGCTGCAAAATCAGGGTGTCACGTCTTTCTTTACCTTCCGCTCCGAGCCCGATCCCGATAACTCCAAAATGACCACCGCCGACGTCGACCAGGGCGGACTGGGTCTGCCCGACAAGAGCTATTACATCGGCGCAAAAGATCAAAAGATCCGCGACGAGTACCTCCAGCATGTTTCGAAAATCCTTCAGCTGATCGGCCAACCTCTGGCTCAGGCAGACCTGGGCGCGAAGGCCGTTCTCAAGATCGAAACCGATTTGGCCACTGCATCTCTCGACCGCGTCGCACGCCGCGATCCCAAGCTTACCCACCACAAAATGCCCCTGTCCGCCCTCCAGTCGCTCACCCCCGATTTCGATTTCAAGTCTTACTTTTCCGCCCGCGGCGCTCCTTCCTTCCAAACGCTCAATGTCTCCGTTCCCGACTTCTTCAAAAGTTTGAACAACACCCTCGCCTCCACTTCTCTCGACGATCTGAAAACCTACCTGCTCTGGCACTACGTCTCCGCCTATGCTCCCGACTTGAGCAAACCCTTCGTCGACGCAAACTTCGACTTCTACCTGCGCACGCTCACCGGTGCCCGCGAGTTACAACCTCGCTGGAAGCGCTGCGTCGTCTCTACCGATGCTTCGCTCGGCGAAGCTCTCGGTCAGAAATATGTCGCTAAGGCCTTTGCCGGTCAATCCAAGGAAAAAACCCAGCAGCTCGTCAACATCATCGAGAAGCAAATGGCGAAAGACATCGACTCCCTTACCTGGATGAGCGAAACCACCAAACAGCAGGCTCTCGTCAAGCTCAAAGGCGTCACCAACAAAATCGGATACCCCGACCGCTGGCGCGACTACTCGAGCGTCTCCATCGCCGATAACAACTTAGTCTCAAATGTCCGTAACGCCCGCGACTTCGAAACTCATCGCAACCTGAACAAGATCGGCAAGCCAGTCGATCGTTCCGAATTCGGCATGACGCCGCCCACTGTAAACGCCTATTACAGCCCGCTCCAGAACAACATCAACTTCCCCGCCGGCATTCTCCAGCCGCCCTTCTACAGCAGTCAGTCCGATATGGCGGTGAACTTCGGCGGCATCGGCGCCGTCATCGGTCATGAACTTACCCATGGCTTCGACGATCAGGGCCGACAATTCGATGCCGATGGCAACCTGCGCGATTGGTGGCAGAAAAAGGACGAAGAAGAATTCAAGAAACGCGCCGATTGCTTAGTCGACGAATACTCGCAATTCAAGCCCGTCCCCGATGCCAACCTCAATGGCCGCCTTACGCTCGGTGAAAACGGCGCCGATAATGCCGGCATCCGCCTGGCCTACATGGCTCTCCTCGGCGCTCTCGAGAACGGCACGGTCGACAAAAACAAACTCGAAGGCTACACTCCCGAGCAGCGCTTCTTCCTCGGCTACGCGCAAATCTGGTGTGAAAACGCGCGCCCCGAATATCGCCGCAACAGCGTTCGCACAGATCCCCACTCCCCCGGCGAATTCCGCGTCATCGGTGTCATCGAGAACGTACCCGAATTCGGCAAAGCCTTCGCCTGCTCGCCCGGCCAACCCATGATGAAGGAGAACGGCTGCCGCGTCTGGTAAAGTCAGAACCGCGACCGTTTGGAAAATCTTGTAACTTCTTGATATCACTTAGCTGTAATCGTGGCGCGGCCACTCGTGGCTGCCGCGTCGAGAATCGTCTCGACGCTTTCCCGGCCGTCCTGACGCCCTTCGCACCATCACGGTTAAAGAACATAAAGATTGTCGAATGTTTAATTTGCGAACATGCCTCAAAATTAAGTGACATTGGGCCGAAGGCCCGCTCCACGAGCCCGATAACTGCTTTTCACTCTGCGTGGAGTAAGCGTTTTCGCCTACGGTTTGAGCTGAGGAAGCGGACTTCTCTGGCCGGTATGCTCAGACCCATGAGCGGAAGCGATTGGACCCGCGCTTCACCCTACGGATGCGTCAAATCGAGATTCGCCAGCGCCGCGCTCTTCGGCACGTTGGCCAGCAACACCGCCAGGTCTCTCTTCAAAAAAAGGAGTTTCGCGCGAAAGTCGTACAGCATAGCCTGCCGGTCATTCAAGTCGCCGATCGACAGCTTGCGCTCCTCGGCCGGGCTACTCGTGAGGCGCAGAATTTTCTCCTTGCCCGCCGCCGAATCCGGGTTCGGAATGCGCTTCACCTTTATCCAGCTTTGGATTAGCCGTTGTTGCCGCGTCAATCCCTCCTTCTCATTCGGCGAAACGGATTTCATAAAAGCTTCCACGATCGGCGGATAGGCGTTGTTCGGAACAACCGGGCGCCCGAACAGGTTGGCCAGCATATTCGAAGGCACTTGCAGTTGCTGTGACTCGCCTCGTTTGCGCCGCAGACCGATCACCGAAAGTGTCGTGATCACGCCACCAGCCAGAACGCCCGTTATGTTGGAGGCTTTGCCCTCCCCGGCAAGCCCGAGAGTGGCGCTCGCCGTTCCCAGGCTTCCACCCACTGCCAGGCTGGCCAGATTCAGCAGGTTGATTTGGCGCTCGCGCCTCGCCTCCAGGTAGTTTTGAAGCTCTTTGATGTCGGCAATCTCCGCGTCGATCTGGCCCGATGCCGCATCCACTTGCAGCGATGCCGCAGTCACCTGCAGCAGCAGTTGCTGGCGAACCAGCACCTCCCGTAAAGGTTGCCCCGGGGCCGCCGCTTCCTTCTTCAACCAGTCGAAGTAAGGCTGGAAGCCGGCCGCTTGGGCCACCTGACTCGCGCTCATCGGCAACTCGTCTTCCGGCACGAATTTCGGCTGCTCCTGCCCAACCACCGCTTGTGTCGCAAGAAAAGAAATGCAGAGGAGCCGGGCAGCATGGCCAAGAAGGTGAGACATCCGGCCAGTTTACCGAAGAAACAAGGGCTTTTTGCCTCCTTGTAGGGCTCCGTAAATGCACGCCAGTAGTTTTTCTGAAAGCGATTGATAGACTGTTGTCTGATTCACCTTTTTCGCTTTCGACCGAGCGTGTTCCTCGACTGTCAGCGAGGCATTCATCAACCTACTAGGTAACGTAGGCATATTTTCGAGGACACGGAAAGGTTGAACCTTGAAAGTTCATCTGGTTAATCCCAGTGACAAGTCGTTTGGAACGGCTGTGATCACTCCCCGCTGGCTCTTTGTGCTGGCGGCAGGCACCCCGGCCTCCTTCGGGGATGCGAAGATCTGTGACGAAACCCTGGAGCAGCTCGACCCCGCGCACGTCGAGCCCGGTGACGTAGTCGGCATCGGCATCCATACCGGAAACGCGCTGCGCGGTTACGAAATCGGCCGCATCGCGCGCGAGCGCGGGGCTTGGGTGATTTTCGGCGGTATCCACGCAACGTTGTACCCGGAAGAAGCGCTCGAATTAGGCAAAGCCCACTCCGTCGTCAAGGGCGATGGCGATGTAGTTTGGGCACAAGTGTTGCGTGCTTGTTTGAACGGCAGCCCAGCCTCGATTTACGAGGGTGGAAGGATCGATGCAGATAAGTTTGTGCCCGCGCGCTGGGATTTGCTCCCGGAGGAAAGCTACATGTGGGCGTCCGTGCAGACGTTGCGCGGCTGCCCCAAGCATTGTTCCTTCTGCTCGGTGTGGCGCACCGACGGTCAGAAGCCCAGGCAGCGCGCCTCGGACGGCGTGATCGGCGAGATCGTCGCGCTGCGCCGCAAGGGCTTTCGCTTTATCGCGCTCGCTGACGATAACTTCTATCCCGTCACCTTGACCGACCTCAAATTGGCCGAACGCCAGAACAATCAGCCGAAGGTAAACGAACTTCAGGCGATCCGGAAGGAGAGATTCGAACTCATGGCGCGGTTGGCGGAACTGCCATCCGATATGGTTTTCTATACCCAAATCACGATGGAGGCGGCGGAAGACACCGAGTTTCTGGACGCTATGCAAAAAGCGCGTATCAAAGGCGCCCTGGTGGGGGTCGAGGCCGTCACGCCCGAAGGTCTGAAAGCTGTCTTCAAAGACTTCAATTGCTCCGGCGACAGCTTGGTCGAGCGCCTGAAAACTTTCCGCGAACATGGCGTTCATGTGCTCGGTTCGTTCATCTTCGGTTTGCCCACCGACCGCCCGGATACCTTCGACGCGACGGCCGAACTGGCGCAGCGGGCGGGTATAACGTTTGCCCAGTTCGTAATGCTGACCCCGTTTCCGGGAACGGTCGATTTCGAGCGCTGGGAAAAGTCGCAAGCGAAAGAGGGAGCCAATGTCAACGGCATTCCGCTCACCCGCTACTGGCTCATTCCTACCGCCGAAAGACCCAAGATGTTCACGCCCCATCCTTCGATGAGCAGCCACGAAATCAGTGATCGCACGCAGCATGTCTGGGACTCTTTTTACAGCGTGGCCTCCATCTGGAAACGCTCGAACTGCGTCAAATCCATGCGCGCTCGCCTCGCCTTCGTGTTCGTCTCGAAACTCTACCGGCAAATGTATGCCGGAACCGGCATCGCCACCGACAGCGCCCGCCAAAGTCGCGCCCGTTTCTGGGCGCGCATGCTGGCCAAACCCTGCCGGCGTCTCTTTCAAGCTAAGCCTCTGCCCGACCTGCAAGTTCCGCAGCGCAAAGCAGACCCGAGGACTCCAGCCCCTCTGCCCCGCGAGGAAGCATCGCTGACCGTTCTTAGATAGACTGGCGATCATGCGGCGACCGAAAGCCATCCGTGGGCTCACGGCCGCGCTCCTCATTTCCTTTCCGGCGAACTTACTCAGCCAATCCCGGACGCCGCTCATCGTTTTCAGCAGCAACGGGAAAGACATAGCCGACGTGGAGATCACGAACGCGGCCAGCTTCAGTGCGGTCCAGTTTTCATCGGCTGCCGTTCAGGATGGGCAGCGCTCGCTCGTAGCGCGGGCTTGGAGCGGTGAGAACGGCATTACGGTGCGCCTGGAACTGGCCCGCGGCCCGCGCGAAAACCAGTACCGCTCTCCCATCGGGGAGTTCACGGTCTCGCCCACCAGTCCGGTTTTCGTTTCGAAAGACGAACTCTATGGACTGCCGGCAATCTCCATGCGCGTGATCGAGTTGACCGCCAGGTGCGCCGCCGACCCAAGCGTGGTCAAGAATGACACCCAGTCGTTGGCCCTAGTTGGCATCCTCGATTCCAAACAAGGCGCCGAATGCGATTTTCTTTTGCAGAATCGGTCTTCTAAAAAGTTGGCCGCCTATTACTTTCGCAAAAAGAGTCAATGGTTCGAACAAGGCTCGGCGGGATTCGGCGCCGGTGTCTTTGGCGAGATGAAGTTGCGCGTGAGATCGGTAGCCGCCCGCAAACCAGGCCAGGCCTTAACCAAAGAGGACCTGCTGGGTTGGGAGTTGGCGGCGGCGACTTTCGAGGATGGCACGAGCGAAGGAGACGCCAAGGCGATTCAAAACCTTAAGGGTCTTCCAGAACGGACTGCTCGTTGAATCCGGCAGGGCAAACGTGTTTCAATAAAGTGATCGGCCCACCGATCAGCCGCGAAGTTCTGCGGCGTCTCAACACCTGAATAGGAGCCAACTGGTTGGAGCAAGCAGTTCTCGCCCTGGAGGACGGAACAGTCTTCGAGGGCACGAGCTTTGGTGCGCCTGTCAAACGCACCGGCGAGGTCGTGTTCAATACCGCCATCACGGGATATCAGGAAATATTCACCGATCCCTCCTATTGCGGACAGATCGTTGTTTTAACCAATCCGCAAATTGGAAACTATGGCGCGAATGAAGCCGATTGCGAGGCAAACGCGCCCTATATCGAAGGATTGGTGGCGCGCGAGATTTCGCCCGTGGCGAGCAACTGGCGCTCGGACGGCAAAGCCGAGCACTTTCTCGCGAAATACGGGATTCCGGTAATTGCCGAAGTCGATACGCGCAAGCTGGTGCGGATTCTGCGCGAGCGCGGCGCCCTCCGCGGCATCATTGCGGTCGGTGAGCACGATCGCGACGAACTGGTGCGCGCCGCGCGCAACGCCCCCTCCATGGCCGGACAGAACCTCGTCTCTCGCGTTTCGACGGCTGAAAGCTATGGCTGGACCGAAGGGATCGCCGCCGTCTCGGCTTCCGACAAGGCGGCCGCCGCTGCCGATGAGCAGTTTCACGTGGTGGCTTACGACTACGGCATCAAGCGCAATATTTTGCGGCACTTAGTTCAGATTGGATCGCGTCTCACGGTGGTGCCCGCGAATGCTTCCGCCGCCGATGTGCTCGCCTTGAAGCCGGATGGCGTGTTTCTTTCGAACGGCCCGGGCGATCCGGAGCCGCTCGAACAGCAGGCACGTGAAGTAAAGCAATTGATCGGCAAAGTACCCGTCTTCGGTATCTGCCTCGGTCACCAGGTGCTTGGGCTCGCGCTCGGCGGCAAAACTTACAAGCTGAAGTTCGGGCATCATGGCGCAAACCACCCGGTCTTGAACAAGCAGACGGGCAAGGTCGAGATTACCTCGCAGAATCACGGCTTCTGCGTCGATCCGGAAACGCTGCGCGATTCCGATGTGGAGATTACGCACGTCAATCTGAATGACCACACGCTCGAAGGGTTCCGCCATAAGAGCGAGCCGGTGTTTTGCGTGCAGTACCACCCGGAGGCTGCGCCCGGGCCGCACGATTCGCATTATCTCTTCGGGGATTTTGCCAAGGCGATGAAGGAGCGCAAGAGCTGACATGCCCAAGCGAACCGACCTCAAGCGAATTCTGATTATCGGCTCGGGCCCGATCGTGATCGGGCAGGCCTGCGAGTTCGATTACTCAGGCGTTCAGGCCTGCAAGGCGCTGCGCCAGGAGGGCTACGAAGTTGTTCTGATCAATTCGAATCCGGCCACCATCATGACGGATCCGGAGCTGGCGAATTGCACGTATGTCGAGCCGTTGAGCCTGCTGTTTGCCGCCGAAGTGATCCGCAAGGAGCGCCCCGATGCGGTCCTTTCGACCGTAGGCGGCCAGACTGCGCTGAATCTCGCGGTCGAACTGGCCGAAGCGGGCGTGCTCGAGGAATACGGCGTCGAATTAATCGGCGCCGATATCGACGCCATCAAGAAGGCCGAAGACCGCCTGCTCTTCAAAGATGCGATGCGCAAGATCGGCTTGGATATGACGCAATCGCAGCTGGTCAACAATCTCGAAGACGGCCTCGATTTTGCCGAGCGCATTGGCTATCCGATTATTCTGCGGCCAAGCTTTACGATGGGCGGCACGGGCGGCGGCATTGCCTACAACCGGGAAGAACTGGCGGAGGTTTTGGCGCGCGGAATCGATCTCTCGCCGGTGCATGAAGTGCTGGTCGAAGAGAGCGTGCTCGGTTGGAAAGAGTACGAGCTCGAAGTCATGCGCGATATGGCGGGCAACGGCATCATCGTCTGCTCGATCGAGAATTTCGACCCCATGGGCGTGCATACCGGCGATTCGATTACCGTCGCTCCCGCCCAGACCTTGACCGATCGCGAATACCAGATGATGCGCGACGCCGCGCTGCGCTGTCTGAATGAGATCGGCGTCGATACCGGCGGATCGAACGTGCAGTTTGCCATCAACCCAGAGAACGGGCGCATGGTGATTGTCGAGATGAATCCACGCGTATCACGCAGCTCGGCGCTCGCTTCGAAGGCGACCGGCTTCCCCATTGCAAAAATCGCTGCCAAGCTCGCCGTGGGCTACCGCCTCGACGAAATTCAGAACGACATCACGCGCGCCACCCCCGCTTGTTTCGAGCCGACGATCGATTACGTAGTCGTGAAGATTCCGCGCTGGCAGTTCGAAAAGTTTCCCGGCGCCGAACCAGTGCTCGGGACCCAGATGAAGTCGGTGGGCGAGGTGATGGCCATCGGCCGCACCTTCAAGCAGGCGCTCGGCAAGGGCTTGCGCAGTCTCGAAACGGGCAAATCCACCAGCGGCCAGACCCTCGACCCCTCGCTAATTGCCAAGCGCCTCATCACCCCGAATCCGGATCGACTCGATTACATTCGATTCGCTTTTGCCCAAGGCTACACCGTCGAGCAGGTGTTCGAGATGACCAACATCGACCGCTGGTTTCTGCGCCAGGTGAGCGAAGTGGTGGCACTCGAAGAGTCGCTCAAGGGCCGGCAACTTGCGTCGCTGACGTCCAAGGAGTTTCGCAAGCTGAAGCGCGACGGCTTGGGTGACCGGCAGATCGCGGAGGCGATGGGAGTAGAACCGCTCGAAGTGCGCACGGCGCGCAAGAACCTCGGCGTCCAAGCCGTGTTCAACCGCGTGGATACCTGCGCAGCCGAGTTCGAAAGTTTTACGCCCTACATGTATTCGAGCTACGAATCGGAAGACGAGGCCGCGCCCACCGATCGCAAGAAAGTAATGATTCTCGGCAGCGGTCCGAACCGGATCGGGCAGGGAATCGAATTCGATTACGCCTGCTGCCACGCTTCCTTCGCGCTGCAGGATTTCGGCTGCGAATCGATCATGGTGAATTGCAACCCGGAAACCGTCTCTACCGATTACGACACCAGCGACCGCCTCTACTTCGAGCCGCTGACGCAGGAGGAAGTGCTCAACATCTATGACGTCGAACGGCCCGACGGATTGATCGTTCAGTTCGGCGGCCAGACCCCGCTCAACCTCGCCATGCCCCTGAAGCGAGCCGGTCTGCCGATCATCGGAACCGACCCGAGCAACATCGACTTGGCGGAAGATCGGAAACTGTTCGGCAAACTGCTCGATGAGCTGGCAATTCCATCGCCCGCGCATGGCTCCGCGACCAGCGTCGAAGAAGCGTGCGCCATTGCGCGTGAACTTGGCTTTCCGGTGCTAGTCCGCCCAAGTTACGTGCTCGGCGGCCGTGCCATGGTGATCGCCTACGACGAAGACACGGTGCGCCGCTACATGCACGAGGCAACGCATTTTTCGGTGAAGCGGCCCGTGCTGATCGACCGCTTTCTCGAAGACGCCACCGAAGTGGATGTGGACGCGCTGTGCGACGGCGAGAACGTGCTGGTGGCCGGCATTATGGAGCACATCGAAGAAGCGGGTGTGCATTCCGGAGACAGTTCGTGCGTGCTGCCGGCGATCGGTCTGGGCGCGAAGGCCATCCAGACCATCGAAGAGTACACAACCAAGCTCGCGCGCGCGCTCAACGTGATCGGCTTGATGAACACGCAGTATGCGCTCAAAGATGGCAAAGTGTACGTGCTCGAAGTCAATCCGCGGGCATCGCGCACCGTGCCCTTTGTCAGCAAGGCGACCGGTGTGCCGCTTGCCAGGATCGCGGTAGGTTTGATGCTGGGCAAGAAGGTGCAAGATTTCAAAGCGCTGACCAAGGGTGTGGTAAACGGAACGCTCGCTGTGCCGAGCTTTTTCGTCAAAAGCCCGGTGTTTCCGTTTGCCAAGTTTCCCGGCGTGGATCCGGCGCTCGGGCCCGAAATGCGCTCGACCGGCGAAGTCATGGGCGTCGGGCAGAGTTTCGGGGAAGCGTTCTCTAAGGCGCAACTGGCCGCCGGAACGCCCATTCCGGATGAAGGCGCTTTGTTTATCAGCGTCAATGACCGGGACAAACCGGCTGCGGTGGAAGTGGCGAAGAAGTTTCGCGAGCTCGGCTTCGAATTGTTTGCTACGCGCGGCACGGCGGCGGCTCTGAAGGCGGCCGGGCTGACTGCGAAGACCGTGTTCAAGGTCAACGAAGGTCGGCCCAATGCGGTAGATTTACTGAAGGCCGGAAAGCTGAACCTGATTATTTACACCACCACGGGCAGCCATTCCTTCCCGGATGAGCAAACCATCCGCCGCAACGCCGTCACCTACCGGACGCCCTGCATTACGACCATGAGCGGAGCCAGGGCAACGGCCGAAGCAGTAGCCGCCCGGCGCAGAGATCCGGTGCGCGTGTGGAGTTTGCAGGAACTGCATGCGGAAGAGGCAGTGAAGGCGGGAGCGTAGTGAGCGGCGCGCCGCTGTTGATGCATATACACGTACCGAAGTGTGGTGGGACTTCAATACGGAGGGCTCTGGATGAAATATTGGGGCCGGGTCATCTGCCGTTGTACTTCGAGCACACCACTTTTGCTCTGGACGATTCGGATCTCGCCGAGTTCGTGCGCCCGGAATCGATAAAAGCGCTCAGTTCGCACTCTGTGCGGAGATTTCCGCGCGAACTTGGTGGGCGGCGTATGCACTATGTGACTCTCCTGAGGGATCCTGTCGAACAATTCATCTCATACATCACATTCACAAAGAAGCACTATGCGGCGATCCGGGATCCGATCCTGCTCAAACATCTTCCGCCTGAGATGCCGAGCCTGTCGGTGCGGGAATGCGCGCGCTGGATACTGAACGGAGGGCGCGATGTATTTGTCAATTTCCGCGACAATTACACAACGAATTTTTTCGCGCGCCACGTGGCGCTGGACGCTCGGGCGTATAAGTATTCGGACCACCGCTATAAGAGGCGACGACTTAAGCTCGCGCAGCAGGTTCTCGACAGGTTCTTATTTGTCGGCATCGTCGAGCAGATGGAGGAAAGCTGGCAGCTCCTGAGAATGAGAGCCGGTGAGATTGGCATCGATCTTTCGGATGGAGCAGTATCTTGCGAGAACCCTTCGGCGGATCTGCGTGACGATCTGAGTTGGATGCACGCGGGGGACGAAGTGGGCAAAAAGCTGTTGGAGTCTCTGGCGGAGGATCGTGAGCTTTACCGCGGAGCATTGCAGAAGTTCGAACGACAGGTTAGCAAGGCGCATAACACCTGATTCGACGGATCGAAGATATACTATTCGTGGATTTTGTCATGAGCACTCGCAGAGACGCGCTCCGATTATTTGCCATTGTCCCCGCCGCCATTCCGGCTGCCGCGGCGGTCCAGCAGACCAGGGAACTGGGAGACCAGCCGGGACACCTGCACACCGGCCCGACTCTCCAAACGCCCACTCCATCCAAGCCCACATTTTTCCAGCCCGCCGAACTGCAGGTGGTCGAGGCTTTGAGCGAGCGCATCATCCCGCGAACCGATACGCCGGGCGCAAAAGATGCCGGCGTCGCTCTATTAATTGATAAAGCGATTTTCGCCTCTCCGCTGCTCGGTCCCACTTACCGCGCCGGAATCGCCGATCTGAATACCAAGGCGCAGGGTAGTTACGGCAAAGAGTTCGTCGCGCTCAGCGAAGAGCAGCAGGTTGAATTGCTCACGCCCTTGAGCCTTGAAAATGAATCGCCGCTCGGCCAGTTCTTCACGTTAGTCAAAGATATGACCGTCGAGGCATACTACAAGACCGAGGCTGGCCTGAAGACGGAATTGGGCTGGCACGGAAACACCTACCTCGCGAGCTTTCCCGGCTGCGATCATACGGGGCATCAAGCGTAAGATGCAGATCCAAACCGGTCCCGAAGTGCACGAAGTAGTGGTGGTCGGGAGCGGTGCCGCCGGCGGCATGGCCGCCTGGAACCTGACCCGCCAGGGCGTCAACGTGACCATGCTCGACGCCGGACGCAAGTTCGGCCGCGCTGAATTCTGGACCCATGTGAAGCCCTGGGAGTGGCAGCAGCGGCTCGATGCCGGCCAGAAGCCACCCCAGATTTTGCTCGATCCGGCCGAGCAGCCATACATTACTCCGCTGGGACAGAATTTCTCGCTGACCCGCGTGTGGGGCCGCGGCGGCAAGACCAACGTCTGGGGCCGGGTGAGTCTGCGTTATGCCGATCTCGATTTCGCCAGCGCGGAACGCGATGGCTGGGGAATTCCGTGGCCGATCCGCTACAAGGACGTTGCGCCTTACTACGACCAGGTAGATCAGCTCATCGGTGTATGCGGCGGCGACGACGACAGCGATTCGCTTCCCGGGAGCCGCTATTTTCTCCCTCCGCCGCCTCTGCGCTGCGGCGAAATCATCATGAAGCGCGCCGCCAACAGTCTCGGGATCGGTATCGTTCCTATACGCCGGGCCGTTTTGACGCGCGATCACAACGGACACACCAAATGCCACTATTGCGGCGCATGCGGCAACGGCTGCGATGTCGGCGCGTTCTTCAATTCGTCGGATTACCTGCTCGAGCCGGCTCTGAAGACCGGCAAATTGCGCATCGTCGATAACGCGGTCGCCGCGCGCATTCTGGTGGATGACAAAGGCCTCGCGAATGGCGTGCAGTATTTTGACCGCCAGACCGGTGAAGAGCACAAGATTATGGCCAAGCGAGTCGTCGTGGCCGCTTCCTGCGTGGATTCGACGCGCCTGCTGCTCAATTCCAGTTCGCCGCGCTACCCGAATGGGCTCGGCAATTCGTCGGATGTGATCGGCCGATACCTGTCCGAGCAGATTCTGTTCACTATGCGCGCCTTCGCGCCCGACCTGATAGGCGGCAAAGTCTATAACGACGATGGCATCGGCGGAGCGCATATGTATATGCCGCGCTTTAACCATCGGGACGGTCGCAAGCGCGACTACATTCGAGGCTTTGGCTGCCAATTCTGGTATACCGGCGCGCAAACGGATTTAACGTATGCGAAGAGCGTGCCGGGCTTTGGCGTGGATTTTAAGAAAGCGGTGAAGGAGCGTTATCCGGCGCTGCTCGCCGTGCACCCGTTCGGCGAAACACTGCCCCGGCCCGATAACCGCATCACGGTACAGGGCTCCCCGCTCGACAGATATGGCGTTCCCATAGCTCGCATTTCCTATGCCACCGGCGACAACGAGCGACTGATGGCCGAAGACATGTACAACACCATGCTCGAGATTCTGCACGCCGCGAAAGCCGAGATCGTGCCCTTCGAGCGCGGTCACCTGGAGCCGAACGGAAGCGCGATTCACGAGCACGGCACATGCCGCATGGGCACGGACCCGAAGCTATCGGCGCTGAACGGATTTTGTCAGATGCACGATGTAAAGAACGTCTTTGTAGTGGATGGCTCGGCGTTCACCACTGCGTCCGAAAAGAATCCGACCTTAACGATCCTGGCGCTGGTGTGGCGGGCGACGGATTACATGGCCGCCGAGATCGGGCGCGGCAATATCTAACATGTCGCGGCATGGGTGGCGCGGGCAATCTTGCCCAATGTCGTTGACTTAACCATGAGCGTGACAAACCGGATCCCGCCCAGGCGTTGCGAAATGCTTGAAACAGAGCAGGAAGCGTCAGCGAACGTAAATTTGCAACCATCCAAAACCCTTAAGTCAATGGCATTGGGCAAGATTGCCTGCCGTGTCGCGACTCATCGCGACACTTGCCCCTACCCCAACACAGCTTTGTTTTGTTACACAAAGTGACAAGTCGCTATAAACGGCTGAAACCCGAAAGAAAGCATAGCGTCGTACGCCTGCAAACTAATTGGATCCGGGATGCCGGTGGTCTGAAGGAGCGTGCAACACCGGCTGCACCACTACCTTTACCTGAGCTCCAGCATCGAGCGTGATGGGGGCCCGTACGTAAGGAAGAATGTTATAGCCATCGGCATGCAGCGTATAGGTTCCAGGGTGCACATCGAACGCGAACGTGCCTGTATTTGCAATGGACGCTAACCCCGGCCGGCAACAAGAGCAGGACGCCCCCTAGCTGTTTTAGAACGCGTGCAACAAACATTTGACTAAGTTTGTGTTTGCCTCACAATGGTAAACCCGACGGATCGCCTGAATGCAAGCTCGTATCCGACATCAGTTCCGCCAACTGCACCCGGATTTACTTAGGATTTTTGGCTCGTAACCTTTCTGGTCTACCTCCTCACCCGACAGGCAGGTAAACTACGCCGACAGCCGGCCTTGTAGAATTCATCTCGCAAGGTGCCACTTTTTCGCCTGTCGGTTTCTATATCGGTCATGACGCAGCATCCCCAGAAGGCATCCGTGTCACCGACAAGTGGCAGACATCCGCCTTGTTCCCAACCGATGGCATGTTCCACAGTTATGTTTTCGTTGTGAATGCATCTGCTTCAAATTCCTTCTTCTATGTTGATGGCGACCTCGCCGCCACGCGGGGTTTCGCGATTAACTCGACTCCGGGTGGTGACAATACTCGACTCGGTCGCCAGTTTGACCCATACAGCGAATGCCTGGCAGGCGATCTAGCCAACGTGTAGATTTACTCGAATGCTTTGACGAGCCAACAGGTTGCAATGTACGCAGCCGACGGACCCACCCCGACTCCGCCCGCTACAACACCGGAGCCGTCCGCATTTCTGTTACTAGCTGTCGGTCTGTGTGGGCTATTCTCTCTGCGGCTCCGGCACTTAGAACCGCGGAAATGAATCGCGCCCCCGAATACGATGATCCGCATCGTCGAGCGCGGAAATATCTAAGTCGTCTGAGCTAAACAGGACATCATTAATAATTGCGCGTCGAACCCCTTCCATCACGGCTCGGGATCGGCGCCGACTGGGACGCGCCCGCCGTCCCGGAAATCGCCTTATACCTCGCCTCTGACTGGCTTTTCGGAGCCATGAGCGCAGCGATTGGACTGACGATATTTGTCGCTCCCGTGTGAGCAAGCGGTTGTTTCCGCAAACAGGAACGACCCTGCGTTTAGCTCATGCCGAGCTGCTCAAGCAGTAGCACGCATGAACACAATAAAATGACGTTCAATCTCATACCTCGAGTCAACGCGATATAACAGCCGAGCGATCAGTTGCCAGACTCACCAGCGGCGACTTATCTGCTGAGTGCCTAACAGACAAAGGGCTGCACCTACAAACACGTACAGCCCCCTTTATCAGCCGCCGCTCTATTTAACGATCTGACTCAGAGCGGCAGAGAGACTGCCTGCGTAAACCGCATTTCCACTATAGAAGGCGCTGAGGGAATGCGGGCCAGTGACCAGGCGAGACGTAACAAGAGTAGCGGTGCGCCCGTTTAAAGGAACGGTGCTAAGCGGAATGGTTCCGCTGAAGAAGGTCACATATCCATTGAGTCCGGTAGCCGGCACATTGACCGTCGCAGTAAAGCTGACGAATTGGCCCGACGCCGACGGATTGGCGGATGACGTCAGTACCGTGGCCGTCGCGAGCAAGACCTGTTGAGCGACGGGCGAAGATGTGCTGGCAGCGTAGCCGTTGCCGCCGCTGTAAATGGCCGTGATGGAGTGGCTGCCGCTGGGCAACAGAGTCGTCGTATAAGAAGCAGAACCATTGACAAGAGTTGCCGTAGTGAGCGAGACGCTGCCGTTCTTGAAAGTGACGCTGCCCGGAACTGCTTTGCCGGAAGCGCTGACCTTGGCGACAAACGTGAGCGACTGTCCGGCAATGGAAGGCCGCAGGGAAGAGGTGAGCGCGGTAGCAGTAGCCACGCCGGCCGGACCGGATGATTGTACCGTTTGGACGAACGTGGGAGAAGTGCTCGCCGAGTTGCTGGAGTTACCGGAGTAACTGGCGGTAATCGAGTGCGTGCCGGCCGCCAGAGAGGAAGTCGTGAAGGAGGCAGCGCGGTTTACGAGAGAAGTGGTTGCGAGAACAGCGGCTCCGTCTCGAAATGTAACGTTGCCCGATATACCGCTACCGGAACCGCTGACGTTCGCCGTGAAGGTGACCGCCTGGCCGGCACCGGACGGATTAAGCGAAGACAGCACGGATGTTGCCGTCTGCGAGAGACCGGAGCCGATGTTTAGATAGATCGGGATCGTCATCGCCATGCCGTGTCCGGAGTATTGCGTGACCACCACCTCACCCGTATATACTCCAGCCGGCAGTGTGGCCGCTGGATTGACGGACACCGAAATCGATTCCGGAGTAACGCAACAGTTCGTGCCGTACGGGGTCACCAGCAACCAGTCGCCGCCTTGGGCCGTGAAAGCTGCCACACTGACGTTGAAGTTGGCTTGCGTGCTCGCTATCGTAACGGATTGAGCAGGCGGGTTGCTGCCTCCTGGCGCTTTGGTGAAGGTAAGCGGGGCAATTTGGTCGAAGACGGAAGCGCCGATTACGACGCTGACAGGCACGGTTACGATATCGCCGGCCGCGCGTAAAACCACCTGGCCCGTGAAGATTCCGGGCACCTGTCCGTCGCCGGGCAATGCGGATTTTAGAATGCCGACCGACAGAGCAAAAGGAGCAGTGCCGCTGGCGGAAGACAGCGTGAGCCATTTGGCTCCATCGGCCGTGCTGGCGGAGGCCGTCCAAGCCAACGAGCCTGAACCTGCATTGCGAATCCTGATATTTTGCGCGGGCGGAATCGCGCCGTTCGGCTGGAATGAGAAGCTAAGCTGCCCTTGCACGTTGTCGAAGAATGCGCGATTGGGCGGCGCAACCGTCAGCGTGACAGGCACGGTCATGGCCATGCCGTGGCCGCTGTATTCTGTGATCACCACTTGACCGGTGTAGGTGCCTGGTTCCAGCGGGTCAGACGGGTTAACGCTCACAGTAAGGGATTCCGGAGTGACACAACAATTCACGCCCGCTGGGGAAACCTGGAGCCAGTCGCCGCCGGTGGCGCTAAAGGCAGCGACATTGAAATTGAAATTGGTTCCGGTGCTCGGGATTGTAATCGTCTGTGGCAGAGGATTTCCGCCAGCGTACGGCATCGTGAAATTTAAGGCGTTGACTTGTTCGAAGACAGTTTCGCCGATAACCACGGTGACCGGGATGGTTACTGTTTCGCTTGCCGAATGCAGAGCAATCTGCCCATTGAAGGTGCCCGCGACCGAGCCGCCATTCGGCAAAGCGGCTTTATTTATCCCGATGGAAATACCGTTAGGAGCCGTTCCGCTAGCTGCTGATTCAGTCAGCCAATTACCTCCGTCGGCCGTGCTGGAGGTTAGGCTCCAGGCGAGCGAGCCTGAGCCGGCGTTGCGAATCTGCAGGGGTTGATTCGGTGGTGCGTTGCCGCCTGTCTTGAAGAAGAAGCTCAGGTGGCCTGGCAGACTGTCAAAGGACGGCCCGGACGAGCTGACAGTTAATGTGACCGGAACAGTCATCGCCATGCCGTGTCCTGCGTATTGCGTAAAAACGATTTGCCCCGTGTAGGTTCCGGCTTCCAGAGGTTCGGATGGGTTGACGCTAACCGTAATCGATTCGGGAGTGACACAGCAATTAGTGCCGAAAGGAGAGACCTGCAGCCAATCGCCTCCAGTGGCGGTGTACGCCGCGACGTTGAAGTTAAAAGGACTGCCCGTGCTCGATACTGTCAGCGTTTGCGGCAGTGGATTGGCGCCCGCGAAAGGTTGCGTGAAATTGATCGCGTTTACCTGTTCAAAGACGTCGTCGCCCACCGCCACGCTGACCGGGATGGTAGTGGCGGAACCGGCAGTTCGCAGAGTAACCTGGCCGGTAAAGTTCCCCGCCACCAGTCCGTTGTATGGAAGATTGGCCTTGCTGATGCTAACCGAAAGCGTGGAAGGAGCGTTACCGGCACCTGGGGAGACCGTCAGCCACTGCCCTCCGTCGGCAGTGCTCGCAGACGCGGTCCAGGCTAGAGCCCCCGCGCCGGCATTTCGAATTTGGATGGGCTGTGCGGGCACAGACGCTTGTTTTGTCCCCAGTGAGAAGCTCAATTGGCCGGGCAAGTTGTCGAAGAAGTCCTGGTTAGGAGAGGCTACCGTCAAAGTCACGGGAACGGTCATCGCCATTCCATTCCCGGCGTATTCTGTGATGACAACTTGACCGGTGTAGGTCCCCGCTTTGATTGCTGCGTCGGCGTTAACCGTAATCGTGATGGATTCCGGAGTAACGCAACAGTTAGTACCCACTGGAGAGACTTGGAGCCAGTTGCCCCCATTAGCGGTGTACGCGGAGACGTTAAAGTTGAAGTCGCTTCCGGTGCTGGCAATCAGCAGAGTTTGTGGAAGCGGATTGTCGCCGGTATACGGCTTGGTGAATTGGATCGGATTTATTTGTTCGAAGACGCTCTGGCCGACGGTCACGCTTACCGGAACAGTAGCGGCTCCCGTGGCGCTCTGAAAATGCAGCAAGCCGGTGAAATTGCCCGCGACTTTGCCCGCCCCGGGAAGCGCGGCAACGTCCACCCCGACCGAGACAGTCGACGGAGCGGTTCCCGCTTTAACCGGCACATTCAACCAATTCCCGCCGTCGGCGGTGCTCGCCGTAGCGGTCCAGCTTAACGAGCCGGCACCGGCGTTGCGAATCTGCATGGATTCGATCGGTGGGCTCGCTCCATCTACCTTGAACGAAAAACTCATTTGACCCGGCAGGTTATCGAAGAATGGTGAGCTCGCAGGCTGTATTTTCAGAGTGACCGGTACCGTCAGTGTTACACCGGAGCGGCCATAAGCAGTAAAGACGATCTGACCTGTGTAGGTGCCGGCCGCCAGTGACGATGGGGCATTCACGAGCACGGTAACGGACTCCGGAGTCACGCAGCAATTCGTACCCTGCGGCGACACTTGTAACCAGTTGCCGCCCGACGAAGTGGAGGCCGCGACGTCGACATTGAAGTTCGCGCCAGTGCTCGCAAGAGTCAGCGTCTGCGGCAGTGGATTAGCGCCCGCGAAAGGTTTCTCGAATGAGAGCGCGGGAATGGGAGCGAACGTCTGGGCCGAAAGCGCGGCTGAAAAGGTGGCAACCATCACTAAGGCGAATATTGCGCGGGCGAGCCGGCAACATGCCCTCGTTGGCGAATCTGCCGCGCACCCGTTCTGAACATCACATCCTGTAAACGTCATTTTGCTTTCCTCCGATTGAGCAGGCGCCTGCCGGTGGAGCAGGCGTCGCTAACAATGCGGGAAAAAGCGGAAAAGGCTGTCAGACAATTCTGTCGAGATGCTCTGCCGAGACCAGGTAAGCGCGCTATTTTGCGACTGGAAGCGCTGGGGTAAGCTTTGCTTGCAACTCGCGGGCGGCCGTAGGCTGCCCCAGCGCGAGGTAATTCGAGGCAAGAAAGCGGCGCGCTTCCTGAAACGTTGGCATGTTGGGATTTCCCTGCTTCTGCAGGATTGAGTAGGCAGCCTGCAAGTAGGGCTGAGCAGCACGATAGCGTTTCTCGAGGAAAAGAGTCTTACCGAGACTGAGCTGAATGGCCCCGGAGTAAAGGTGATCGGGCGGTAGAACCTGTTCGGCAACCTCCAAAGCCCTTCTGTTAAACTCTTCGGCGCGAACGTATTGCACACGGCCTCTATAGAGGTCGGCAAGATTCATTAGGCAAATCGCCGCGGTTGGACTTTTGCCGCCGTGGAGAGAGCCTTCGATAGCGAGCACGCGGTTGAAGTAGGCCTCCGCCTCTTCCGATTTGCCTTCACGCTGCGCCGCGATGGCTAAGGCATTCAGGTTGACGGCCACAAAGCGGTTGTTCTCGCCATACATTTTTTCCTGTATCTGTAAGGCCGTTTTCAGATAAGGTTTAGCCTCGGTTTGCCGGCCCTCTTTGAGCAATACCTGTCCCAAAAGCATCGACGCGGAGGCGACGTTCACGTTGTTCTCCCCAAACCAGGAGCGCGCGATTTCGAGGCCCTGGCGATAGTCGCGTTCCGACTCCGCAAAGTTTTGCAGTTGCATTTCGAGCGAACCCAGATTGATCAGTTCCATGCCCACGGCCACGTGAGAATCGCCGTAAGTGCGGCGTTCTATGGCCAGGGCACTCTTCAATTCAGAACGAGCGAGAGCGAATTGGCCGTCCTCTATGTTGATTTCCGCAAGTGAATCGAGAGCCATGGCCAGATCGGACGCCGGAGCGCCCGGGCGCGACAAAGGTTCGATGGCGGTATTGAGGACACGGCGAGCCTCTACGTATTTTTCGCCCCGGGCGAGGACTCTACCAAGCTGTATCCGGTCTCGAGCCAGAGTAGGGTCATTCGGTGGCAGCAATTTGGAATCGATGGACACCCCCTCGCGGGCGAGAGGCAGCGCCTCCGGGAGCTTGGATTGTTCGGATTCCAGGTTGGCCAGAGTGACCATCGTCTCGGCAACCGGTGTGCTTTGCTTTCCAAAGATTGCCAGGCGCGCTGTCAAAGCGGACCGCAACAGCCGATCGGCGCGGTCGAAGTTACCGAGCTTTTCATAAAGATCGCCCAAGGTTTGGTAGAGCTCGGCCTGAACTTGAGGTACGCCCTTAAGACGTTCCGCTTCGCGCGCGCCCCGGTCCAGAACGTCGGTGGCGCGGAGCTCGCTGGAGGGCCCGCTTTGGCTGTCGCTCCGGTCGCCATCGAACAAATGGAGCATGAAGTGTTCGATCCGTTTAGATTTAGCGGCTTGAGCGAGTGCCTGATTTTTGGCCCGGGCGAGATGAACCACAAAAAAGGTGATAACGCCGACAAGGGTGAAGAAGAACAGCGAAGCGGCCAGCACGGGGCGCCGATTTCTGCGCAAGAACTTGCCGGTTTTGTAGGTCAGGCTGTCGGGCCGCGCTTCAAGCGGTTCGCCTTGTAAGTAGTGATCGATGTCTCGCATCAGCGCTTCCACCGATGGGTAGCGCCGGTCCGGCTCCTTGTGCATCGCGACCCGGCATAGAACGTCAAGATCGTCCCAATCGACCTTCCCGGATTCAGGCTTGTTCCGGCCAGCAGCTTGAGCCGTTGTAGAAGGCTTGGCGGGCTGCTCATTCAAAATGATGAGTTCGGCTTCGCCGGGCGTGCGCGTGGAGAGATCGAAAGGAGGCTGGCCCGCGATCAGTTCATAGAGGATGACGCCGAGAGAGTAAACGTCGGTGCGAATACCGGCCTGATTCCCTTTTATCTGCTCGGGAGCGGCGTAGGCGGGAGTCATGAGCCGGAGGCCGGTGAGGGTGTGATCGGCTGTGCCGGGGGAATCGAGCTGTTTGGCGATGCCGAAGTCGAGCAGGCGCACCGACCCGTCGGACTTGACCAGAATGTTAGACGGTTTCAGATCCCGATGGATCAAGGCGTGAGCGTGTGCGTATTGAACGGCTTCGCAGACGGCGCGCAGAAGCTTGAGGCGCTCGGGAATAGAGGATTGGTGAAGCTGGCAGTATTCGGTGAGAGGCAGCCCTTCCACATACTCCATGACGAAGCAGGGTGTTCCGTCCCCCAGCGTCTTGGCATCGTACAGGCGAGCAATCGCGGGATGAGATAGCTGCGCGAGGATGCGCTGCTCGGTGGCGAAACGCTCGCGCCGGGCAGAGGAAAGGTGGGCATCGCGTAACAGTTTGATGGCAACCAGGTTTTGCAGGTCTGGGCGTTCCGCCAGGTAGACAATGCCCATGCCGCCTTCCCCGAGAACGCGCAGAAGACGGTAGGGAGAGAGATCGAGATTGAGAGGCAGGGCATCTGGCTGGGAGGTCTCGAAGACGGCGTGCGCGACCTGCGCCAGGCCCTGATCGAGCAGGCCGCCGGGGGCGGAGTCGACAGCAAGTAGGGAAAGTAATTCGTCGCGCAGAGCGGCGTCGTGAGCGCACTCCACGTCGACAAACGTTTGGCGATCCGCCGGAGGAAGATCGGCGGCGCGATGAAAGAGGTCCTGCAAGCGACTCCAGCGATCGGTATCCATATAGGAAGGCTCCGGAAAAGAACTCCGCGTAAGATTTTGTTAGCCGGTGCGGCGTAAGACGTGTTCGAGCCACGCGCGCGCCACACGCCACTCGCGCATGATGGTTGCCTCGGAAACGTTCAGCAGGGTGGCCGTTTCAGCAACATCCAGGCCTCCGAAAAAGCGCAATTCCACGATCGACGCCTGCCTTTCATTGATCTTAGAAAGCTCCTTGAGAGCGGTATCCAGAGCTAACAGTTCGGCGGCGGCGAAAATCTCGCCGGCCGGCACGCTGTCCAGCAAGACCGATGGCACTTCGAGCCCCCACAGGCGCTTTCGGGCCCCGCGCCGCCTGGACGCGTCGATCAAGACCTGACGCATGGCACGCGCCGCAATGCGTTTAAAATGCAAAGAAGATTGCGGTGCTGGAGAATTCTCTTTGGCGAGTTTTAACCAGACTTCGTTTACTAGCGCAGTCGGATTGAGAGTTACACTTCCATCGCGCCGCTTTACGCTAGCCGCCAGCTTTCGCAGTTCTTCGTAGGCAATGCTGAATAAATGGTCCAGGTTCTGGCGGGAGCTTGAGTCGGCGAAGATTTGTTCTTCCATTGGACGTAACTTGCCCGGAAGGATTATAACGCGAAAGCTCTACCCGGAACCGCAAACCAGGGGACTTGTCGAGCATTCCACGCCGTTTGCGGAATCCGCTGCCTGTCCCCTGCTTTGCCCCTGCTAAAACGGAACTGACATGACCGCCGACGAAAAACTCTACTACGAAAACCGCGCCCCCGAATACGATGACTGGTATCGCGGCGCGGGTCTCTACGCCGCGCGCGACCGCCCCGGCTGGCAAGACGAGCTTGCCCAGCTTTGCTCCGTAATCGCGAACCTCAAATTCAATACCGTTCTAGACGTCGCCTGCGGCACCGGCTTTCTCACCCAACATCTCGCCTGCCCTACCATCGGCTTGGACCAAAGCCTCTCCATGCTGCGCGTTGCTCGCGACCGCTCTTCTCACGCGCAGTTTGTCCTCGGCGATGCCTTACAGCTGCCTTTTCGCGACCGTTCCTTCGATTGCGTCATGGCCGGACATTTCTACGGGCACTTGCACCAGCCCGAACGCCGCGCCTTTCTTACCGAAGCCCGCCGCATTGCCCCCGGCTTACTCATTGTCGATTCGGCGCGTCGCCCCGGCGTGCCCTCCGAAGAAGTGCAGCAGCGCCTCCTCAAAGATGGTTCCGAGCATACCGTCTACAAGCGCTACTTCGCTCCCGATCAACTCCTCGCTGAACTCTCCGGCGGCTCCCTGCTCCACGCCGGCCGTTGGTTCGTCGCCGTCCTCGCCTAACGCCGCGCTCGAAAAGCGCGATTCACGAGCACGGGACATGCCGCTTACATGGCCGCCGAGATCGGGCGGAAATATCTAACAGCCGCACCATAGTCATTGACTGAAGCCAAATGGTGGCGCGGACACTTTCCCCAATGTCGTTTACTTAAGCATGAGTGACAACTGGATACCAGCCAAGCGTTGCGAAATGCTTCGAACAGAGCAGGAAGCGTCAGCGACCGTAATCTTGCAACCATCCCAAAACCCGTAAGTCAATGGCATTGGGCACTTTTGCCTGCCGTGTCGCGACTCATCGCGACACGCGTACCAGCCGCTTTCGATATCGCTACTTCCATAGAGGGGTGAGCCGTACAAAGACGCGCATTGGGAGGAGCGATCGATGTATCCGTCTACTCGCGCGCGGATCGTAGTTGCCACAATTGCCGCAGATATTCCGTGTAGACAACGAAGGCCACCTTGCTCTCGCCTTGCGGGCGCTCCTCGAAGATATAACCGACCTCTTGAATACTGCGGGGCCGGGTGCGGGCCAGCACTTCCAGCAGGATTTTGTAGCCGAGCGGGCGAGTTTCCACGCCGGCCAGCAGCGATCTTTTGAGCAGGAAACAGCCACTCATGGGATCGCGCACGCGGTTGAGGACGTTCGGCAGCAGGAGCAGTCCGACAAATTGCGCGGCGCGTGAAATCAAGCGCCGCGACCACCTCCAGTGACTCACGCCGCCGCCCGGGACATGGCGGCTGCCGATCGCGAGGTCCGCGCCCTGCTCGATGGCCGACAGCAGTTTCGCAATCAGTTCCGGCGGATGTTGCAGGTCGGCATCCATCACGCCCAGCACGTCGCCGCGGGCGAACTGCCAGCCGCGAAACACCGCGGTGGCCAGGCCGCGCTCGCCGCGACGCCGGACGACGCGCACCGAGGGATGAACATAGCTTCGTGCGAGCGCGAGGCGCCAGGTGCCATCCGGGCTGTCGTCATCGACCACGATGACTTCGTAATGCAAACCGCTGATGGCATCGAGCGCGGCAGTGGTGCGGTCGAGGACGGCCAAGATGTTGGCAGCCTCCTGGTAGGTTGGCAGGACGAGCGAGAATTGCAGGCGTCCGTCGAGGGGGATGCCGGGAAGAGCATAGGGGAGCCAGGAGGGAAGCAGCTCCTCGGCGTAGTCGAACGGCAGGCTGGCAATACTCATCGGTGACCTCCAAGCACGTGATTGATTTCAAAGGTGGTGGTTGGTTGGCAGTCTCCCGGGCGGCGATAGAGACACACGCCGCCGGAACAACGCAGCAGGGAAAAATCGGTGAAGGCGGTGGGCAGCGCTTCATAGCTGGCCAGCGTGTTGAAGCTGGCCCGGGCCGACCAGGCGTCGCGCCAGTTCGAAAACACGTAAATGGGAATCTTTCGATGCAGGTAAGAGTAGCCGCCGTACGGCTCCCAATGCTTGGGAACGATGGCGACGCCGCAGGCAGTCGAATCCTGGCTGAGCGTTTGAAAGGCGCTCAGGCTCCCGCTGTCTGCTTGCCAGCGCGGAAAGTTTTTGCCGAGAGCGGCGGATAGCAGAAAGCAGAACAGACAACTCACCGTCACGAGCAGATAGAGGCGCGGCGGCCGGCCTCTACCGGAGCTCGCCATGGCGGAAACGCGGGCCAGGCCCAGGCTGGCCAGCAGCACGAGTGCCGGCAGAATCGGCGTGAGGAAACGAAGCTCTTTGTGCGGGACGAACGAGTGCGGCAGCAGCAGGGCAAGCACGATCCAGCCGAGGAACGGGGCCTCCCAGATCCCGGCGAGAACGAAGATCGTGAGGACGCTCAGGCTCTTGAGCAGCTCACGGAAGTACCAGTAGACCGGTTCTGTGCCAAACGGATTGTGCCGAAACATGCCGGCGTTGGCGCGGAAATTTTCGATGTAGGATTGGAACGGGTACGACCAGGTGAGGGCATCCACCATGCCGAACAGCAGCAGCGGCAGGGCGGCGCCGAGCAGGAGCCAGAGCGATCGCCGCTTCCAGTCCACTCGCGCAAACCAGAGGAAGGCGAGCAGGACGACCGGCGCGAGCTGCATGCGCAACGCGAGCGCGAGACCGCAAAAAAGGCCGGCGACCAGCAGGCGGGTGCGCTGCGCTTCGTTCTTCCCGCCGGCGAAGAATCCGAAGTAGAGTCCGGGCAGCAGAAAATCCCCCGCGACCATTTCGCTCAGGGCCTTCGGCGCATAGTAGACCAGCTGATACCAGGTGGCCGAGAGAGCCAGCGCGATCAGCGCGGCCGGCCAGCCTCGCTGGCGCCAGGCCCAGCGGACGACGAAGCACAGCGGTAGCAGGGAAAGCAGCGAGAGAACGATTCGAATGCCGAGCAGGTAGCCGGCGGAACCCGCGCCCAGCCACGCGGTGGCGCGCATGACGAGGCTGAGCGCGGCGGGGAAGACCCAGGAACGCGCGCCGCGTTGAAATTCCCAGGTCTTCACCCAGTTGCCGTAGACCAGGTGATGAGCCGGCTCGATGGTTTGAAAAATCTCGTCGGGCCAATCCATGCCGGTGTAGCGGATACTCACGCCGATGCGCAGGGCGAGGGCCAGCAGCAGCGCGGCAGCGGTTAATAAGACGAAGAGCCGGCGCCGTTGGGGCGTGTGGATGGGCGCAGGCGGCGGTGCGACGGGAAGGGAGGCAGCCGGTGTCATCTTTCAATCACCCGCGGCATGCGCAACGGCGGCCGTTCCGGCGCGCGCAGGAGGGTGTAGCGCGCGTCGTGATACAAGGAAGTCCATTGCTGTTTTTCAAGTTCGCCGATCAGGCCGGATCCGGCCGGCAGCAGCGCGTCGCTGAAACGCCAGCGGTTCCAAAGGCGTTTCCAGCCGGGCGCGAGCTGCACCATCTGCCCGTACTGGGCGAAAAATGCGGGGCCGTAAAAATCGCCGCGCCCGTCGAAAAAGACCTTGCGGCGGCCGCCAAAGCGATAGATGAGATAGCTGCCAAGGCCATCGGTGGAAAAGAGACGGGCGTTGGCGGGAAGATGGTCGATCAGGCGCGCCAGCTTGTCCGGCAATAGCTCGGCGGCGAATCCTGTTTGTGCGGAGATGGCGGGTAAGCGCAGCAGCAGGCCGGCCAGCACGAGGGCGAGCAGGGTTGGCAACCAGCCGAGCGCGCGGCTGTCGGTTTGCCGGACCTGCGCGTCGAATTGCAGCAGGCCGGCTCGCCAGCGGCTGAGCGCGGGACGCAAGCCTGCGGCGGATCGCAGCGCCTCGCTGAAGATGCCGTTTGCGAGCGGGAGCACGACCAGCGCCGCCAGCGGAATCATGCGCACGGTACGCAGGGCCTGGGTGAAAAATAACAGGCAGAGCAGCGCCGCCGCCAGTTTCTTCTGGGTAAACGCGAGCGCTGCGGCAGCGGCGGCGCAGGCTAAAACTCCGATCACAAAACCGCTGCCCGGCGCATGAAAATCGTAGCTGCGATATTCCGAGATGCTGTCGAACAGCGTGTGGTCGCGCAGGAATTCGATCAGGTGCGCGTAGAGGTGCCAGCTGTAAGGATTGAAGAAGGTGGCGGCGAAGGCCAGCAGCGTGGCTTGAGCGGCGCCCCGCGCGGCGATGGCGCGCGACTCGCTCCAGATGCGTGGCGAGACAAAGGCAGCGAAAGTGTAGATACAGCCGATGACGATGGCCAGAAAGAAACTCGCATGCAGGTTGGCCCAGACCAGCGTGAGTAGAAAAATCTGCAGGCCCTGGCGCCAGCCCAGCGGAGCTTTCAGCTTTTCGAAAAACAGCACGGTCGCGAGCAGCAAAATCCAGCTCAGCAGGTGGGGGCGCGCCAGCAGGTGCAGTTGGATACCGGCAAGCATAGGCACCAGCAGGGCCGCCGCCACAAGCACGTTGCCGTTCACCTGCCAGGTGAGGCTCATCCAGAGCCAGACGCAGAACGCGAAAGCGGCGCCATAGAAGAGCGCGATGCCGCTGAGTCCGGCGGCGCGCTGAACACCCGCCATCGCGACATCCGCCAACCATTCCCAATCGAAGAAGGGATAGCCCGGGCGGCTGAACGAATTGCCGTCCGTGTAAGGAACGCGGCCGGTCTCGAGGATCTGCTCGCCGGTCTGAATGTGGCGGCCGGTATCGGTGTCGCGAAACAGATCGCGGTAGCCGTGATAAAGGAAGAGCGTGCAGAACAATGCCGTCACGGCGGCGATACTGGCGAGATTCGGCAGAAGAGCGCGCCGCCACCGCGGAGACTGGCCGCCGGGCTGCGGGGCGCTGAGCGGTGCGCGATGTTGTTGAGTGGCCGGTGCTGCCATAGGTTTGGACTCCGGGAGCGAAACGCATGGGAAAAGAAGCCGCCCGGAGTTTTAGCCGGGCGGCATCGGCCAGCCTTTCGCCGAAGGAAGCGCGCTACGGTTCGCCGGCGAAATTGGTAATCTGCAGCGTGTTGCCTGCGCCCGACAGGTTCAAATTCACACCGACGCCGTTCGAGATGCTGAGTTTCAGCGCCCGGTTCTGCAAGTTGATCGCCGGCAGCGGAATGGTGACCGACGATGTGCCAAGACACAAGCCCAGCAGGGGTGTTGCCGTACCCAGCACTTGCTCGGAATCATCGTCCAGGCTGGCGGCAGACAAGGTGTAAGTGGGCGCCACGCTGAGTGACGCCGTGCAGGCTTGGGTAACCACAGCCGAGGCGCCGGAACCGAACGATCCGGTGAAAGTGGGATCGCTGACCCAGGAGGTTGACTGGCCCAAGTTCAGGACGGAGCCCACACTCGAATTAGCCGGCGGCAGATTGCGATCCATAGCCAAACTGCCGTCGATAGTGGGTTCGGTTGCGCCGTGCAAATAAAGCGTGATGGAGTGAGCGCCGCGCGCGGGTAGATCGAGTTCTTCCGCCGTGGCGGTGGGACCCGCGCTGGCCAATCCGCCCGAGACCAGGATGTTGCCGTCTTCGCCGAAGGTAACCGACGGATCGGCTAAGCCGGCGCTGAGAGAATTGGCGTTATCGGTCGACTGATTGGTGGTGGGATCGTAAATCTCGACGGAGCGGAGGAGATTCGATCCGTTCTGGCCACCGACCGCCGTGATCCGGCCGCCTTCGTCCAGCACGACGCCGGCCTTGCCGCGAGCTTCGTGCAAGGCTCCGATCACCTGCCACTGCGCGCGGCTGGAGGGCAGCGCTTCGATGGAAGCTAGGCCGTTGCCGCTTTCGCCCATGCCGCCCACTGCATAAATTGTGTTGTCGAAGCCGACGACCGCGCCGAGATAGGCGCGCGCCGTTTGCAGGTTGGCCGCGGCCGGCTGCCAGGTGGGGTTCGCCGCGGTAGGCTGATAGACCTCCACCGAATTGAGCGGGCTGCCGTTCGAATCGGTGCCGCCGATGGCATAGACGTTGCCGTTATTCCCTTCGACCACGGCGAGTCCGGTGCGCGCGATGTTCAGCCCGGAACCCAGGATTTCCCACTGTGTTCCATCGAAGCGCTCGACGGTGTTGAAAACGGTTCCGTGGCAGTCGTCCCCGCCGATGACGTAGAGATTGTTGTCGTCCGCTTTGATGACGCCGGCATGGGCGCGCGCCTCCGGCATCTGCGGCAGCGACACCCACTGGTCCTGTTCCTCGTCGAATATGGCGGCTGCGGGCAGACAAGTGCCTGTCGCGTTTTCTCCGCCCGCCACGACGGCGCCTCCGGATTCACTGCCCGTTGCCGCCAGGGCTGCCGTTCCGAAGCGCCCGGCTAACGGGACAGGAAGAGGGGGACTTACAGGCAACGCCGGATAGGGCGCAGCCGGGGCGCCATAGAACGGAGGGGTCGGGGGGGAGACGGGGACCGCAGCGGCCGCGGTGAAAGAGTTTGTTGAGTAGACAATGGGGCGTGACGGCGCCGAAACGCTGAAATAGGTCGACGCGTAGGGGCTAGTGACCGCCCCCGGATTGCTCTGCCCGATCAGCATCGGGACAACAAGCGCGGCCGCAGCCAAAGAATACTTTCCCCAATTTGGAATTTCCATTTTTTCCTCCATACCTACTTCCAGTCGTGAAGGACACATACCCCGGGAGGGGTCTGTCATGAATACGTTGACATTGACCTCCGCACACGGTTAACAACCGTTTCGCTGAGAGCCGCAAAACATAGCTCTCAAGCCGAAATGCGGAAGCCGAATACCGTCTCAAACCAGCTGTCTGCTGAGCCGCTCAACGCGCCGCACGATTTGCAGCACAGCTGAAACTTGAGGATCCGGTCAACGCCGGATCCGCCACTGCGAAGACTTGGATGAAGCGCTTCGCAGCCGGATACAAATCATTTGCCTGGAGTCGCGTCCGCAAGCGCATAGGCCGCTTGATTCTCGCTTGCGGACTGGATACGTAGCAGGCACTTACTCGTTCCTAGCCAAATTCTAGATCCGGACCGCCGCCTAGGCAAGGACAAAAGCGATAACGTTCGATGAATTTCGAGACTTCACGTAGTAATACGCCTCTCTGAGGAATCCGCGAAATCATAACGATGCTTGACCGCCGCTGATACTCGTGGGTTCTTTCTCTTACCATTGTTGCTACTGCCGCGGATTCAAGCCTACTTAAAGGAAAGTAACTATCGGGAAAGTAACTATAAAACTGTTTTGTATGTCTCATTCCGTTTGGCAAAGGGCGAAAAGCCCCCATCCCTGCCAAAACGGAACTGACATGACCGTCGACGAGAACCTCACTACGAAAAACGTGCGCCCTAGTCCAACGACTGGTATCGCCGAGCGGGTCTCTATGCCGCGCGCGATCGCTCCGGCTGGCAAGAGGACCCCGCCCGACTCTGCTCCGCGATTCGCCAAGCTCAAATTCGAGTCTGTTTTAGATACTGATCGTCGATTGCGCGCCGATCCGATGTGCCGGCCGCTGGTTCGTGGCGGTCTGCGTGGCGGGTAGAGAGCCGCGCTGAAGCTGCTCGCAGCGAGTGCGCCCAATCCTGCGACACGTCGTAACCTATTCCAAAGCCCTTCTTGGCGCGCTGTGTGAATGTCTATCGCTTCGCCAAACTGGCGGGTCTTCTCTGGCCGCGAGGCCCGCTCCTCAACGCGCTGGCGGCTGTCAGCCATGCATCCAGTCCGAACTGAAACCCACTGAAGGGTTTTTTCTCTCCAAACACCTGGGCGGCTTCGAGCGCCACTATCCCATGCAGCAGAGCCCAAAGAGCCACCGCTCCCTCGCGCGCGCGGAATTGCGTGGTGATGAGGGCCACTCGATCGACGACGAAGTTCCATAAGTCGTTATGGGACTCGGCATCCTCCTCGGAGGGAGTGGAAGGCGCCATCAGCAACTCGTAGAGATGAGGATTCTCGCGAGCGAAACGAATATATGCCAGCGCCATTCTGCGAACTGCATCCACTGGTCCCTTCTTGTGCGCCGCCAGCTTGAGAACGGATTTGAGCCGACGAGCGCTTTCCGCGCTCATAGCAGCCTCCAGAGCCGCCCGGTCTGCGAAGTAGCGATAGAGCGCGTTCGGGGCGACGCCTAGGGATGCGGCCAGGCCGCGCAAGGACACGCCTCGAATCCCATCGCGAGCGAGTTGTTCTAAAGCTGCCTCGAGAATGGCTTGTCGATCTGTTTTCGATGGGTAAGGCATACCAGAACACTGTACATCTTGACACGAGATTGCTGAAGGTGTACGCTGGACATGTTAAAAGATGTGCTATGTACACCATGGCGAGCTAAGGAGGAACGATATGGCGGAGCAGAAAAGTGCTGTAGTGACGGGAGTTTCTACAGGAATCGGGTGGGGCATCACAAAGGTGCTCCTTTCCAGGGGATTTCGCGTGTTCGGCAGCGTTCGAAAAGAAGACGATGCCCATCGTCTTCTACAAGAGTTTGGCAGCGGCTTCCAGCCGCTGATCATGGATGTAACAGACTTGGATGCCGTGCGTCGGGCTGCAGCTCAGGTAAGGGACCAACTTGGCTCCACGACGCTGGCCGGGCTGGTCAACAATGCGGGTGTCGCTGTCGCCGGCCCTCTTCTCCACCTGCGCTTAGAGGACTACCGACGGCAACTCGAGGTAAATTTGATTGCTCCGCTTTCAGTAACCCAGGCCTTTGCTCCTTTGCTGGGGACAGATCGCGGCAGAAAGGGTCCTGCTGGGCGGATCGTCAATATCAGCTCGACGGGCGGCAAGATTGGTCTCCCGTTCTTAGGAGCATATGTGGCCTCCAAATTTGGCCTTGAAGGAATGTCCGAAACACTGCGCCGCGAACTGATGCTTTACGGGATCGATGTCATCGTGGTCGGCCCCGGATCCGTTGTAACCGCAATGTGGGACAAAGGCGAAGCGGAGGATTTGAGCGCGTACGAAAAAACGGATTACAAGAACATATTGGAACAGTTTCGCAAGTACATCCTTGCGGAGGGGAGAAGCGGGCTTGCGCCGGAGCGCTTAGGCAACGCAGTCTATCTTGCTCTCACGACGTCCCGTCCGCGCACTCGCTACGCAGTCGTGCCGCAACGCTTTAAGAATTGGACGCTTCCAAGACTGCTCCCCAAGAGAGCCCTGGACAAGATGATCGGCAAACAACTTGGGCTGATCGGTGCGCATTCCTGAGTGGCGGGCGCCTGGGCCGGCCGCTACGGCTCGGTTGGCATTGCGAAGCGCTTCATAAAAGTTGACGTTCAGCACCAGGCCCGGTCCCATCCCACTCTTACCCTCGGTCTGAACCTCTCAACCGGCCCCGCCCGCTATGCCAGAATAAGCGTATTCCGCAGTCATGAGTAACACTAACTTCGATTCGCCTGTTCCCTCCGAAGAATCCCCGCGCGAAGACTCCGATTTCGGCGATATCCTCTCCACTTTCGAGCGCCAGCATCCCGAGTCGCCCGCCGGTGCAACTGTCTCCGGAACCATCGTCTCCGTTCGCGCCGACGGTATCTTGGTCGACGTAGGCCGCAAAATCGAAGGCATTCTGCCGCTCGCCAAATGGCTCGAAACCGAGTCGGGCGATCCGCAAGTCGGCGCCCCCATCTCCGTCTCCGTCGGTCCCCGCAACGAGGAAGGCCTCTACGAACTCTCCACCGTCAAAGTCGAGCGGCCCAAAGATTGGACCGGCCTTCAAACCGCTTTCGACCAGAAGCAAAACATCGCCGGTCTAGTGGCCGAACAAGTGAAAGGCGGCTTCCGCGTCGATATCGGCGTGCGCGCGTTTATGCCCGCTTCCCGCAGCGGTGTTCGCGAAATGGCCGACATGCCTGCGCTCGTCGGTCAGGAAATTCAGTGCCGGATCAGTAAGCTCGATACCGAAAAAGAAGACGTCGTTGTCGACCGCCGCGTCGTTCTTGAAGAGGAACAGGCCAAACGCCGTCAGGAAGCCTTCTCCGATCTTAAAGAAGGTGCCCTCGTCCGCGGCCGCGTGCGTAGTCTCATGGATTTCGGCGCCTTCATCGATCTCGGTGGTGTTGACGGACTCCTGCACGTCGTCGACATGGCCTACACCCGCGTCGCCAAAGCCGCCGATCTTGTCAACGTCGGCGACGAACTCGAAGTCAAAATTCTCAAAATCGATCCCAACAGCCACAAAATCTCCCTCGGCTTGAAACAGCTCCAGGAAGATCCCTGGAGCATCGCCTCCCGCACTTTCCATGTCGGCGACCGCGTCTCAGGCACCGTTTCCCGCCTCGCCGATTTCGGCGCCTTTGTCGAACTCCTGCCTGGCGTCGACGGCCTGGTCCATGTCTCCGAACTCTCCTGGAACAAGCGCGTCCGCAAACCCGGCGATCTGCTCAAAGTGGGCGATCGCGTCGACGCTGTCATTCTCCAGATCAATCCCGAGGAGCGGCGCATCGGCCTTGGCTACAAACAAGCTCTCGGCGATCCTTGGGATACCGTCGCCGAAAAATTCCCCGTTGGCTCGACTGTCGAGGGAGTTGTCGGAAATATCACTCAGTTCGGTGCTTTCATAGAGTTAGGGGAGGGAATTGAAGCGATGGTTCATATTTCCGATATCACCCACGAAAAACGCCTCGATCATCCCCGCGAGAAACTCGCCAAAGGTCAAACGATCCGCGCCCTTGTCCTCGATATCGATCGGGAAAAGCGCCGCCTCCGCGTCGGCATGAAGCAGCTGGAACCCACCACCATCGACCATTTCATTTCCGAACACCATCCGGGCGAGACCGTCAGCGGCCGTCTCGTCGAAGTACACGGCAAGCGCGCCAAAGTCGAACTCGGAGAAGGCGTCATTGCCAGTTGCGATCTCAAACCCCAGGAAGAGGCCGCGCCCGCCAGCGACACCTCTCGGACCTCCGATATCGGTTCCCTCGGTGCCATGCTCGCCGCCCGCTGGAAGCAGGGTGCCGAAAATGAAAAAACGAAGCCAATGGCCCGCGCCGGCGAGGTGCGTTCGTTTCGTATTGCCAGCCTGGATCCGGCTAAACGATTGATAGAAATAGAGTTAGCTGGTTGAGACCTGATCCTGGTTCGTTCGGTAAAAAGCCCTCTCGCCGCCCCCGCCCGCCTTCGGCAAGACCGTTTCCAACTTCGCGCGTCCTATCGATGTGGTGGAGATGCGAGCGGAAGCAATTGGAACATTAGCCGTGGCCGGCGCAACCGAGCGGACCGACGAAAAATCCCTGATTCGTGCTGCCCAACGCGGCGACGGCGCCGCCTTTGAGCAGTTGGTGCGCTCCTACGATGCCAACGTCCTCCGGATGGCCTACAACCTCCTGCATTCGGAAGAGGACGCCAGGGACGTCTATCAGGACGCCTTCCTGCGCGTCTATAAAAAGCTCCCTGACTTCCGCTTCGACTCCGCCTTCTCCACCTGGCTCTACCGGATCGTCGCCAATCTCTGTCTCGACCAGATCCGCAAGCGCAAGGTCCGCAAGGAAGAAGCTGGTTCGATTGAAACCGCCTCCGGCGAAGTCGACCGGCTCCAGATGATCCCGGAACGCCGCGCCGACGTCGATCCCCAGCGTCAGCTCATGAGCACCGAGGTCAATAACCGCATTCAGGAGGTCCTCGGCAGCCTCTCCCCCCGCGAGCGTCTCGTTTTCGAGATGCGTCATTACCAGGGCCTGCGTCTGCGCGCCATCGGCGAATCCCTCGGCGTCACCGAGGAAGCCGCCAAAAACTGTCTCTTTCGAGCCACGCAGAAGATGCGCGCGGCATTAGGCGATTTCGTATGACTTGCCACGACGTTCAGCTTCGATTCTCGCTCTATCTCTATGGCGAGCTCGACTTTGCTTCCGAAGAAGCCGTCGAAAGCCATTTGTCCGGCTGCGCTTTCTGTCAGCAGGCGCTGGCGCGCGAAAAGACCTGGCACACCTCCGCCACTTCCGAGCAACGCGATATTTCCCTCGATTTTCTGGCCAAGTGCCGTCAGGATCTGCGCAATGCCATAACCGCCGAAAGCGCCGCCGGAAACCCCATCCGCAAACGCACCTGGAGTTGGCCCGCCGCGCTGCGCATTTCCGCCACGCCCTGGTCCTACCAACTGGCTGCTGCCTCGTTTCTGGTATTCCTCGGTTTTGCTGGCAGCCGTTTTCTCGAACACTACCGCTCTCTGCCCGATTTGGCCATCAGTCAAGCTGGCTTGGTCAATCCGTCTACCCACATTCGCGATATTCAGCCCGATGGCTCAGGCCACGTTCGCATTCTGCTCGATCAGACCAATCAGCGCGAAGTCGTCGGCAGTCCCAACGATCAAAATGTCAGGCAGTGGCTGCTCGTTGCCATCCAGGATCCTTCCGATCCGGGCATTCGCGTCGATTCCGTCGAAATGCTCGGCCAACAAAGCGGCGCCGACGTGCGCGACGCGCTGCTCGGCCGCATCGAGCATGACCCGAACGCCGCCGTCCGCCTCAAAGCGCTGGAGGCCGTGGGTCAGTTCTCTGACGATCCCGCTACCCGTGCCGTCTTACGCTCCGTGCTCGAGCATGATTCGGACCCGGCCGTTCGCTCCGAAGCCATCGATGTACTCGCTCCCGTCAACCAGCCCCCGCAACTTAGCCCGGAACTAGCCAACACTCTGCAAAACCTGGCGCGCTCCGAAAACGACGACTATGTGCGTGAGCGCTGCTTGCAGCTTTTGCATTCCATCAACGCGCCCATGGACACTTACTAAGCCCATGCGTCTCGCTTGGCCCATCGCGCTCATCGGCGGAGTGCTGCTTCTCTGCGGCTCCTTCTACGCCCAATCCAATTTGCAGCAGGCCGGCGGATGGCATTTCGAACAGGTGCAGTTCTATCCCTCCGGCAGCCATCTCGGGGTCGGTTTGACCGATATCAACGCCGATCGCGCCAGCGCGCTGAAACTCGGTGAGCCGCGTGGCGTCGAAGTTCGTACGGTAGAAGAAAACAGTCCTGCCGCTCGCGCCGGAATTCAAGCCGGCGATGTCCTTCTCACCTACAACGGGGAAGAGATCCTGAGCGGTCCCCAACTGGGACGTTTGGTCGGCGAGACTCCGCCCGACCGGAAAGTCAAAATCGAGTATTGGCGCGATGGAAAAACGAAAACCACCATCGCTGTTTTATCTGCAGGAGCCGCCAAATCCGCCGACTCCCCGGCTCCCATGTCTACTCTTCAGGCCTGGAATGTTCCCGATATTCCGAGAATGCTGATGCTCTGGGATAATTTCGCCCTAGGCATCGAGTGTGAGCCGATCGATTCCCAGATAGCGCAGTACTTCGGCGTGGAAAGCGGGATTCTGATCCGCCGCGTCGAGAAGGGCTACGTCGCCGATAAAGCCGGCCTGAAAGCAGGAGACGTGATCACTGAGATCGACACCAGAAGTATCTCCGGGCCGCGCGATTTGATCTCCTATCTCCGTACCCGCCACCAACCGGCCAAGAGCATCTCAATCGAAGTTGTACGGGATCACAAAACCCGCACTTTTTCCATTCCTCTCGCCGAATAATTATCGTAAACACTCGGCATCGGTCTCGGGCGCAATTCCTGCAAGTGCGACCGCAGCCGCAGAATGGCCTGCGACTTTAACTGCGAAATCCGGCTCTCATGAAGCTCCATGATCTTCGCGATCTCGCGTAGCGTCATTTCTTCGTAGAAGTAGAGGCTGATTACCGTTCGTTCCACTCCGGATATCTTCTTGATTCCTTCCTTCAAAAGATCCTCTAACTCGGCTCGTTCGAAGAGCGCGCTAGGCCATTCCTCGTCCGAACCCGCCACAAAGCGCAGCAGATCGCGCCCATCTTCTTCCGACTTCACCGCTTCCAGGCTGCCCAGCGTCAATCCCCGCGTCTCCGCCACCCAATCCTGATACTCGTTTACAGCTAAGCCCAAGTGTGCGGCCACTTCTTCTTCGCTCGGAGGACGCTGATTTTGCTGTTCCAAATTGGAAACCGCGCCTTCGATCAGTCTGGCGCGCCTTCTTTTCAGCCTGGGAGCCCAGTCGAGCACGCGTAGTCCGTCCAAAATAGCTCCGCGAATCTTGTATTCGGCATACGTTTTGAGCTTGACGTCATGCCGGCTATCGTAGTGATCGATGGCCGCGATGAGCCCGATGATGCCTGTCGAAATCAAGTCGTCCAAGGCCACCGACGCCGGCAGTCCTTTATGGATGCGCCGGGCGATGAGCTTTACTTGCGGCAAGTGTTCGAGAATCAATTCATCTCTGGATTTGGTTCGGGCAGCGGCAATCATCAGGACCTCGGGTGCGCCCTGGACGGGCGCTCACCAGATCCTTCGGCAATTCTTCGCCTGAACCTTAGCGTCGCGGCAAATTACCTAAAATCCCGCACGTTAAGATCGATATGTTGTTAGGCTTTGAAAGAGGTCGGATAAAGCCGAAAGGAGCGCGCGTGAGAATCAGTGAAGGCTACTCGTATCTGCCGAATGTCACTAGCCGGTCGGCTGTCCCAGCCCCGGCGCGGCAACTTCTTCAAGCGAATTCCGGCTCACAAGAGGGCGATTCAGTGGGCGGCGTCGCTGTGACAGCCGCCGATAGTAGAGAGAACCGCGTCGCGGAACTTCGCCAGCTTGTCCAGGAAGGCAAATACCAGGTCGACCCACAAGCCGTCAGCAGCAAAATCGTCGACCGTCATCTCGAAGAGTAACGCGAACTTACTCGCTTCTCAACACAGCGGCCGGGTCTATCCTCGTCGCGCGCAATATCGGAGCCAGGGCTGCCAGCAAAGCTACCACTGCAATCAGTACAATCGCGAACCCATAGGAGATCGGATCGAAACGCGAAACCTTGTATAGAAAAGGTCCGGCAAGCCGTAACGCAAAGCTGCTCACGGCAAAGCCGCAAACAGCAGCCACGCTGACAGTGACGAATTGTGGCCAACCGACGGCCTTAATGATGTGGCGCACCCGTGCTCCCAAAGCCATGCGGATGCCTATATCCCGCTTGCTCTGCGCAACCGCTTGCGCCAATGCCCCATAAAGCCCAATACTCGCCAGCAGCAGTCCCGCCGCGCCGAAGAATACGGTCATGAGCAGTAGCAGGCGCTCTTGCCAAAGCGAGTTGCGCACCTCCTGCTTCATGGTTGTTACTTCAACAATCGGAACGCGCGAGTTCATCTCTTTGATCGCTCGACGCACCTCGCCGACGACTGAAACCGGATCGCCGTAAGCCCGAACGTTTAGATTGAGCATGCCCGTGGTACCGCTGAGCCAATATGGAAGGCTATAAAAGGTAGGCGGCGGAACCTCCCGCAAAGAGCGGTACTTGGCGCTCGATACGAGTCCCACAATCCGGAACGCGGGCGGCACGCGCCCGTCTGTTCCGTTTGCAAACGTGCGCCCAATGACATCCTGTCCAGGAAAGAAGGCGTGGGCGAAAGCTTCGTCGACAACTACTGCAAATGGCGGCTTTGTTCCATCTCCATCCGAAAACCGAAGGTTGCGTCCTTCCATCAACCGCATGGCCATGGCGTCAAAGTAACCCGGTGAAACTACATTCACGCTAGTGTTCAGAAACGTGCGGGGCGGCAGCGTTTTTCCGGTTGGGACGAGGTTGTCCCAAGACCTTTGCCCCGCATTAACACTCGGGAAACAAGGCCTGCACTCTGGACCAGCGGAAGAGAGCGCACCTTTTCCTCAAGCCGCTTATAGAAAGCTGCCAATTGGCGGTCCTTCAAACCCGCCGCTGCCGGATCGATACGAAAAGAAACAACGTGGTTCACGTCAAAGCCCGGCTGCGTGTGCAGCAGATTCCAATAGGTGCGAATCATCAGCCCCGACGCGCTCACCAGAGCCACTGGCAGCACCACTTGCAAGCCAAGCAGAACGCGCGCGGCCGGTAAGTGTAAACCGAAGACCGGTGCTCCGCCGGTCTTCAATGCCGAATTCAGATCCACTCTTACTGTCGCTAAAGCGGGCGCCAAGCCGAACAGGAGTCCGCTCACCAGGCACGTCGCCACGACGAAGGTAAGAACCCGCCAGTCGGGGGAAAGGTCGATGGCAGGCCGAAGCACCAGCTGGCTCACGTCGTCGCGCAGCACCGGAAGCAAGGAGACCAACGTCGGCGCAAGCGCATAGGCCACGCAAACACCGAGAAGGGCTCCGAGACCGCTAAGCAGAATGGTTTCGATCGACAGCTGACGCAAAATCTGCCACTTGCTTGCTCCCAGCGCGAGCCGAATGGCTATTTCTTTACGCCGCGCCTGCGCCCTCGTGAGCAACAATCCGCCGACGTTAAAGCACACGACGAAGAGCAACACCACCACTCCGCCTGCCAGCAGGAAAATCGCCTTTGAAAAGAGTCCGCCCAAACGCGATGTGCCATGTTCGAGCGGCAGAAAGCTAATTCGGAACTCCAAAAATCGCTTCAGAGCCGCCGCCGGTGCTGGTGGCCGGAAGCTGCTGAAGAATTCTTTGATCGCTTGCTTCAAAATCGGTTCCGTCTCGCCTCGAGCTGTAGCAAAGTTCATGCCGCGCGTCAGCCGAACGTAAGCATTGATCTGTTCATTCTGGAGTGGCATCCCGAGAATCAGCGGTCCGGCGCTGAGCGGCACTGTTACATCCGCTTGCGATTCAGGATCCAGGCCATGAAACTCCCGCGGAAGCACGCCGGCGATCGTAAACGGATGATCTTTGATGCGAATCGTACGCCCCAGCACATCCCGGTTGCCGCCCCACTCGCTCCTCCAGAATCGGTAGCTGACAACGGCCGGTAGGGAGCCCGCAGTCGCGTCGCCCGATGTGAATACACGGCCCAGTTTCGGCCGGATACCCAGACCCGCAAAGAAATTGGTCGAAACTGAATCTACCGTGATGAGCCGTTGCTCATCGCCCGACGCCAGCGGCTGCAAGCCAAGCAGGCACACGCCGTACAGTGATTCGAAAACTTTGCTTCGCTGTAGAGCCTGGTATTCAGGGTAGATCAGAATCGGATCCGGCCGAATCTGCTTCTCATGATTCTTCTCGATCTGAAAAAGGTTGTGCGCGTCGCGAACCGGCAAGCTCTTCAGTAGAATTCCGTCCACGAAGCTGAACAGAAGCGTGTTCGCTCCAATCCCCAGCGCGATCAGCGCCACAATCACGCTGCTGGAAATCTTCCTCTGTGCGATTTGCCTAAAAGCGTGGCGAATCTCAGAGAGCAGATCGCTCATGCCTGTTAGTTTCTCTCCGCCCAGGCCGGCGGCTTTTTCGTATTACAGATTCGCAGGCTATCGATCCTTCCCTATCATGCCCGCCTTACTTGTTCTTCACAGGGACTGACAATTCGACCTTTTGCGGCGCTACGATTTGGGAGGAATTGGAGTCCTGCGGAGCAAGATATTGCAGCTGGTATAGGCCGTTCGATTTCTTCTTGATCAGCGAGACAGGGAAGTAGAGATACCCGGCGGTCGGTCGCCGGATCTGGCCTGCCGGCAGGCTCTTATCCCAGAGTTGATTCTCCAATAAACGACGGTCCTGCGGATATCCTCCCGGTCCCGGCAATGGCGGCGGTCCCGGATCGCCGCCTGCGGTAATCCCAACTTGCGTATCCGTATAGGTCCCGTGCACACGCCGGCCGGAGTATGGATCCGTCTCCGACTCGTATCCGACTTCCGTGGAAGCAGACACCGGACCGACCCTCGGCGGCGGCTTCGGAAGATTTTCCTGCTGGACAACCGACGCGACTGTCATGGAATCGGCGCTGCGCTCGAGATCGAGGCTGCGAGGCACGCGGACCACGAAGCCATCCGGATCGAGCACGGCGTTCGCGTTACCCGGGTAAACCGCGACTTCGAAGACTACGTAATTCTTGCTGATGTCGAAAGCAAAGATGCGCTTTACCTCCGACTGCGGGATAACTGACGCGGCGTAAGTGATTCCATTCACCTGTATATGTGTCCGGTAGTCACCGGGAGTGGACCGTGCCGGAACGCCGTGTGGCTGCCGAGGTAACTGCTGCGCGAACGCGCTTCCGGCCGCCAGCAAAAAGACCGCGCAATGCCATGTCATGAAACGAACTCCCGGGATGTACCTGCTCCCAACCCAAGAGTAACTCTAATTTCGGAGCTTGTGTAACACCTTTTAGGCGATCGTGATTCGGTCATCCCATCACTTCTTCTGCCAAACGCGTACCCAATCCGCATACAGGTTGATTGAATTTGCAGTCACGCCGGTTAAATCACCCGAGGACCAGTTCGCGCCTTCCTGGCTGCCCAGAACTAGAAAAAAGTCCTGCTCATTAAAGATGGCCGTTGTCTTCGAAGAACCGACCGCAACATTATCGAAGTACCAGGTTATTTCCCCGGGACCCACAACGCGCCATAGATGTGCCAGCTCGCAAAGTTATTAGAAGCAGGCAGCGCGTAACGATTATTCGGGCTATTTGTCCAGAGCTGCGTTTGGCCATTCCATTCGTGGAGCGTCCCGTAGTATCCGTTGGGATCGTTGCCCTGTCCCTCGAAGATATCGATTTCACCGGTATGCTGTTCGGCTCCGCCTACGCCTTGTTTCGGCAACATCCAGAAAGCCGGCCACGCTCCATTCGTGTAATCCCATTTCATCCGCGCCTCGAAATAGCCATAGCGGTATGTGTGACACGTGCTGGCGTCTTTGGCGCATCCTTCGATGCTGGTATCATCCATCCCGCTATTACGCGTCCACATCAGGTCGACCACCGAATCGTGCGCGGTCATGGTAGCCGGCAGCGGTGTCTTCGATTCGAACCAGATGCCCGGATACCACCAATAGTGCCGGCTATAGTCATCGGGGCTCAGGCTGAAATTCGTGAAATCACCGAAGAAAACCAACTTGTAACCCTCTGCCTGCGGCGGCGGGTTGGGAGTTGCGGGATTAACGGGTGCAAGCGAAAAGCCAATGAAAAGCAGCGACGTCGCGCCAAGCAAATTTGCAAACATCGAGGATTATTCCCTTCACGACAAAGTGGCGGATTCCCGTCGGCTCCAAGTATATGACTTTCAGACCGCCGCGAAAGGAGTGCCGAACTCCCCATTCTTCAGTACAACCGCGAATGCGTCTCGCTACCCGGCAGCGTGCGGCGCAAGAGCTCTTCCATATCGCCCAGCTTGTCCCCCAACGAATTGAGCTTCTGCGCCAAACCCTGAATCTCCGTTTCCGAGCGCCGGTTCACGTCATAATCGAGTTCCCCGCGCAGTCTGTCTTTTTTGTCCTGGCGATTTTGGCTCATCATAATGACCGGCGCTTGAATCGCCGCCAACATCGAAAGAAACAAGTTCAGCAGGATAAACGGATACGGATCCCAGGCGGCGCGCCCCAAGCTGACATTCGCAATCGTATAGGCAACCAATACAACGCCGAACGAAATAATGAAAGCCCACGAGCCGCCAAACTTGGCCACTGAATCGGCTACATTCTCGCCGACGGTCGCTTTCTCCTCGATGACTTCGTTCGGGTTTCGCATGGCCCGCAGGCGCACCAGTTTCTGCGCGGCATGAAATTGGCGGCCAAGCACCGCCAGCATATCCATTCCCGCGTGCGGCTTCTTCGTCAGCAGGACCACGATATCGTTCCGGTCCACTTCAATGCAGACACTTTCCTCGATTGCCACCGCGCTAGTTTGATGCTCCGTCTGATCGAGCATGGAGGCAAACCCGAAAAACTCCCCCAAGGCCGGCTGATCCACCACTACATCCTGATGGTCTTCGTCGACCGTCGTAATCCGCACGCTGCCCGAGACGAGTACATAAGCCCGGCCGCCTGGATCGCCAATTTTGTAGATGCGCTGCCGGGGAGCGAACGTTTTTACCTCCACCTGGCTCGCCAGGACGGCGGCTTCTTCGTCGTCCAGCATGGCAAATAGCGGAACATTGCGTAAGATCTCTGGGTTACACGGCATGGTCATTCTCCACGGGCGCTGCAGACGAAAATGTGCCCAACTCAGAAGCTAGGATTACAGAAACGAAGCGCGCGAACAAGCGAATTCCCCGCACCCCGCCTGGCGCCCCGTGAAACTTCATGAAAAACGGCCGCAGACGTGGCGCGAGCACTTTTGCCCACTGTTCGTTTACTTGCAACAGAGCAGGAAGGGTCAGCGACCGTAAAGTTGAAATTACCTAAAAATCGCTTAAGTCAATGGCGCTGGACACTTTCGCCTGCCGCGTCGGGATTCATCCCCGCGCTGGGCTGGTTTTTCGACCCTCTCGGCTCCGACTCCCCTTTTTTGCTACTCCCTCAACGAAAGTACCAGGAATTCACGGCTAAGTAACGCAGGAATGATAGCCTCCCGATGAGAGTGTTTACGAATCGCTATCCGCCAATAGAAGCGTCGCCAAAATCCGAACAGCGAAGTAGATAGTAGATTCGATCGCGAGAGGAGAGCTGAATGCCCATGCGAATTTCGACTTGCCCACAGACCGGTCTGGCTCTGTTGATGACCTTGCAGCTAGCCGCGCCCATGCGCGCCCAGCAGCCAAACACTAACCAGCAAGCTATTCAGCACTACTATATTGCGCCATCGAGCGAGCCGCAGATTCCGCGCCAGCAGCTCATTCAGTTACTGCGCGAGAAGGTCAAGTACGTCTTTGTCTTCTACCAGGAAAACCGCTCGTTCGATTCCTATTTCGGCACTTATCCGGGAGCTGAAGGCCTCTTTACCTCTCCCGCGTCGCAAACCCCTGGCTTTGTGCAGCCGATCACCAATGTGGATGGCACGCAATCCGAGATCAGCCCGTTCCGTATCGGGCCAAAAGAATATGCCGCCGACACCGATGACGTCGATCACTCGCACGCCCTCATGGTCGGCAAAATGCATCTCGAGGGCCGGGTTCCGCAAATGAATCGCTATGCCGAAGTAGAAGAAGGCAAATATACCACCGCCGGCTCGAGCCCCACTTTGAAGGCCAAACAATACGGCGAACTCACCATGGCTTACGAAGACTGCGATACCGTGCCCCTACTCTGGCGCTACGCTAACCGCTTCACTCTCTTCGATCACATGTTCCAGAACTTCACCGGCCCTTCCACGCCGGGCAACATCGCCATCATCGCCGGCCAGACCGGGCAAACGCAGTGGGCGCTGCACCCCGATGAAGCGTATATGGGCAACGGCAATGCTGGGCAAGGCGTCCCCGTCTCGAACGATTCCGACCCGTTCTGGGGTTCGCAGCTCGACACCACCCCTCCCTCGGAAAAGCTTCCCGCCAATCCTCCCTCGGCCACGCCGCAAATGAATCTGACTTTCGCCTCGCTGCCGTTGACGTTAATGGGCGGTGAACTCTCCGGCGCAACCATGAGCGACCGCGATCCGGACACCGACCTGGCCGATGTAGCCGACGACGTCAAGTTCATCTCCAATCTCAATCTGCCCTCCGTCCCCTTCGGCTGGTACCAGGAAGGCTTCGATCTCGAATCGACCGATGCGACCTCCGGACCCGTCACCGCCAATGGCTCGCACGCCTCTTACATTACCCATCACGATGGCCCGCAGTACTTCGGTTATGTCGCCAATAACCCCAACATGACCCGAAATTTGCACGGCCTGGGCGACTTCTTCCATGCCGTCGAGCAGCATCAGTTGCCTGCCAAGGGCGGCGTCTTCTGGGTAAAAGGCGGCTTTACCAACATCTTCAATCTCAGGCCCGGCAACCCCGATCCCACCGTGCAGAAAAACTTCCTGGGCGATGATGATCACCCCGCTTACTCCGACGCGCAGATCAGTGAAGCGCTCGTCGCCGAGGGCATCAATCGCATCGCCGCCAGTCCTTACTGGGCGGAATCCGCCATCGTCATCACCTATGACGATTCCGAAGGCGACTACGATCACGTGCGGCCCCCCGTGCGCACCATCGGCCCGGACGGCTCCGTCACCACCGATGGCCCGCGCGTCCCGCTGATCGTGATCTCTCCCTTCAGCAAGACCAACTACATCTCGAAACAATACGGAACGCAGGTTTCGGCCATTCGTTTGATCAACACCATCTTCAATCTGCCGCCCCTCGCTACCTTGCCGGACGAACGTCTCGGCTTCATCCTGGGTGAGCGGCGTTTAGGACAAACCGGCTTAGGTCCTGAAGACGGCCCGGCTTCCGGTCTGAGCGATCTGCTCGACGCCTTCAGCCCATCCCGGCTCAGCGGAAACGCCGCGCCACTGCCTGCGAGTTACGCGGAGATTCCGGAATCTCTGGTTCTGACACTCCCCACCACCACCGGCTACGGATGCTCCGCGCTCGGTATTACTCCGGTCGATCTGGCGCACGGCATTGTCACCAAGATTCCCGCGGACTTCAACCCACGACCGGGCACCAATCCCACTGCGGCCACTCAGGCAGTCGCCGCCAATCGATAAAGGAAAAAACATGCGCTTCTCACACAAAATTATTTGCGCCGGATTTCTGGCAGGGCTTTTACTGGCGGCGTCTCAGCAGGCGCGCGCGGCCGACATCCTCTACAACTTCAACTTCGAATTGACCAATACCAGCGGAGGCGATTATTTAGCTACTGGAACCTTCTCCTCCGATCCTTCTCAAGCTATGACCGGCAGCGGCATGGGTCCGCTCGGCGAGCCCTTTCAATCTCCCATCGATACGCTCGCTCTCACCGTTTTCAGCTTGGGTTCCGCCCCGTTTACCGATTCCTCCATCAATTATTCGGTCGCGGATGCCACCAGCCCCGCGCTCGCCTGGTTCACCAGCTACAATTTGTCGACGGGAACTACTGACCCGGTCTTTACCGTCAGTGCTCCGGATTCGGCGGGTTTTCTAACCGTGGAGTTGAATGGTGTCGCTACCGAGATATTTCAGGGAGCAACCCTCGGCTCTACCAGCGGTACGCCGCTCGTGAGCGGCCCGGGGACAATCGCAACCAGCTTCGACGCGTCACCCATACCGGAGCCCGCCTCCATCGTTCTGACGCTTAGTGGACTTGCGGCGGCCGCTTTCTTTCGCAAGCGCCGATCGCTCTAGCCGAAGCTACTCGACGACTACGCGCGTCCCTTTGTTGCCGCCGTGGCGCGACAACCGGTCGATTCGATGGTCGATCAACTCGCGCACGCCGCGCAGGAATTCGATCCGGGCTTCTCGAAAGTGCTTGCCCGCGGAAGCCGGTGGGGTGAACATCTCAGCCGTGCGCTCCGCGCCTTCCCGTACCCAGTCGCAAAACCAGTCGACGTGGGCCTTATTCGTTTGCGATCCAGTTCCAGGCTCTTGTGCTTCGCTCATGGCTGCTATCTCATCTCCACTACCAGCTTACGCCCATCCAGCCTCGCTTTCGTCGGTTGCAGCGCGGACATCGTGGTCGGCAGACCCACGTGCCGCCGCACCGTTCCGATCTCGATCACAAGCTCGTCTTCTTTCTTGAACAAACCCACTTCCGGCTTCTCGGCGAAAGGCAGGTCCAACCGCACTTCATAATGGTCGCCTTCGCGCGCGAAGGAAAACGGCGCCGAAGACCGCGTCACGGCCGCTGCGTCTTCTGTCTCCGCATAGAGGCTCCGCGCAAACTCGCGCAGCCGCTCATACCCCAAAATCTCGTGCGGAAACAGCGGCACCTGCTGGATCGCTACCGGAGCAAAATACTGCTCGATCTCACCTAGCGTCTTACGCTGCGAAGCGCGCCAATTCTCGAAAAACTCATCTCGCACCGCGTCCGGAATCACCCGGTTCACCACGATCCGGTCCACTGTCAAGCCATACAGTGAGAAATACACAAACGCGCGCTGCGTCTCGCGCAGCACCATCTTTTCCGGATTCGTCACCAGCCGCACGCTCGTCACCGCCGCATCTTCCAGGATCAAATCGATGCCTTCGATCTTCTGAAACAAGTCCTGCACATTGCGAAAATAACTGTCCGGCGGAAGCTCCACCGGCGCGATCCGGTTCGCCAGCGGTCGCACCGCCTTCAGCATGCTTCGCTGGAATCCGAAGATGTGCTTCATGTACCAGTCGAGCGTGGTCGGCAGGCTGATAAAGCGCAGCGATTCCGCCGTCGGCGCGCAATCGAGCACCACCACGTCGAACTCGCCGCTCTTCCGGTATTGATTGACGTACATCATCGCGCTCAGCTCTTCCATCCCCGGGAAGATCGCCATCTCTTCCGCTTCCACGCTTTCGAGCCCGCTCGTGCGCAGCACCGAAGTGATGTAAGTCGAAATGGCTCCCCAATAATGTTTGAACTCGTAATTGATGTTTACTTCTTGGATGAAAAGGCGCTCGGCTAATTTGAGCGGCTCCGCCGTTCGGCCGTGAAACAGCGCGCCTCCCAGATCGAAAGCATCGGAAAGGCTATGCGCCGGGTCCACGCTGATAGCGAGGGTTCGCCGCCCGGATTCCGCCAGCCGGACCGCCGTCGCCGCCGCCACGCTCGTTTTCCCGACCCCGCCCTTGCCGCTAAACAAAAGAATGCGCACACTCTTCAGACGGCAAAAGCCAACCCTCAGGCGCAAGAAACGTAATGTGCGCTTTTAACGATTGTGAAAAAATTGGGGACACTCCGGGCTAGCATCCGTCCACACTCGGTAATGTCCACCCAAGCAGGCGTGTCCCCAGATTTTTTCCCCAACCCGTCAGCAACGGTCCAAAAATACGGTCACAAATGAGCTATAAAGCGATTTGTTGAAACCCCTTGACTGATCCAGTCCGGCCCGAAACGACCAAGGCGTTCGGATTGGTCCTAGCGTTCTTGGAATGCAAACCGGCGGCGATATGCGTAGCCGGCGCACAAGGCGAGTCCGGCTGCTGCGAGCAGGAAAGAGGCCGGTTCCGGAGTCGGTGTAAACGGATCGGGCGTTACGCCGTCTGCCTTAAAGCGGGAGAACGTAAAAAGGCCCTCGCTAATGACTCCGCGGTCGGGAATGCTATTTATGTTGGCTGTGAGCGATGCGGAAGCCTGGATTGCAAGGAAGGAAAATGCGGAGGCAGGCAGCGTTCCCTCGAAGCTGCAACCACCGGTTCCTCCCGGCGGGCAATATGCAGGCGGCTGCATTGCCGATTCAAATTGATTTCCGGGGAACTGGCGTTGCCCGGTCCAATCTGGAATGCAAACGAAGACGTGGCGTTAACCTCGTTCTGGTCAAAGCCATAGCCAGCACTTACTTTCAAAACATCACCTGCCGGGGAGTTCGGGAGGGCCAGCGTGTCGTTAATGGTGCCCGCTACCGACACATTCAGTTGGGGGAGCGTTGCCGTTCCGACCCCGAAGCTTAGTTCGGGATTTACACTTATCGTGTTCCCCGCAATGTCGAGAGTAGGAAACTGAGCGGTGATTTGCAGAGGAGAAGAACTGCAGGGCACGATGTTTGGTCCGCCTCCGGCCGTACATACGAGCGAGTCGGCCAGCAAGCAAGTGCTGCCCCACGTCAAAAACAATCCGATCCAAAACAATTTCATTGGATTTAAAACCTCCGTGCAAAAAACTATCATGATTTGCGGGATTAAACCATAATCTTTTGTCGCTATTTCACCTCATGAATTCGGAGGCGTGTCCCGACGGAGATGGGTTCGCGTGCGCGAGGGCTGCGGGCTCGGAAAAAATCGGGAACACTCCGGGCTAGCGAGAGCTGCCTTTGAGAGGATTAGAATCGGGGCACAACTCCGCCTCTCAACGCAGGCTTGTCACTAACCCAGCGAAGCCGCCGGACGCCGGTTAAACACTCGCCTCAACGCACGCAGCACCCAGCGGAAAAGCAGCACCGAAAGAATGACCGCCAAAATCACAATCCCGATCAGCACGGCCGGATGAATCGCCATCAGGAGCGTTCCGCCAAGCGTCACCGCATCTCCCAACAAGCTCAGCCCGACATTCGAAAACGGTTCAGGGGACGCATTCGCCGCCAGCCGCGTGGCCGTCTTCGTTCCATGCGAACTCAAAGCAATACCGCCGCCCAGCAGCAGTGCCACCAGGCGCACGCTCGGATCGAAATGCGCGAAGGCGGTAGCCGCCAGAATCGCGCCCGCCGGTACGCGAATGAACGTGTGGATCATGTCCCAAACCGAATCCACCGCCGGTATCTTGTCCGCCACAAACTGCATCGCATACATCACGCCCGCCACTACCAGCACCCAGGTATGTCCCAGATAACTCAAGTCCCCCGGCAGATGCGCCACGTGGAAGCGCTGTAGCAGCCCGAGCGTCAGCACCGTCACGTATAGATTGATCCCGGATAGCCACGCCGATCCCATCGCAAAGCCCAATGTTCCAAGATCCATGCTTCCATCTGACCATGTTTAGAACCCGTGTGGATGCTATCGTGTCGCCATGCAGCTTTTGGGTAATCCCTCGATTGCTCTTCTTTCCGTAGCCGCCTCCGGCATCCACCAGTTGGAGACCGTTTTTCTCTTGCTGCTCGCTTTGGTGGTCGTTTTTGCCCTTCTCGCGCGCGGTCTCAAAACTCCGTATCCCATCGTGCTGGTGGTCGGCGGCCTCCTGCTCAGCTTCATTCCCGGCATCCCGCGAGTCACCTTGACTCCCGATATTGTCTTTCTCGTCGTCTTGCCTCCACTGCTCTATCACGCGGCCTGGCACACCTCCTGGCGCGAGTTTCGTTTCAACCTCGTCAGTATCGCCCTGCTCGCTTTCGGCTTGGTCAGCTTTACCGTTTGGGGCGTCTCCGTCCTGACTCCGCATCTCTTTGCCGGCTTCGATTGGCGTCTCGGTTTTGTGCTCGGCGCGGTCGTTGCCACCACCGATGCGATCGCCGCCACCAGCATCGCCAATCAGATCGGCTTGCCCGGCCGCATCGTCGATGTTCTCGAAGGCGAGAGCCTTCTCAATGACGCCACCGGTTTGCTCGCTCTCGAATTCGCCATCGCCCTGCTCCTCAGCGGCCAGACCCCTTCCGTCGCTAGCGGTTTCCTCAGGCTCACTTGGCTTACCTTCGGCGGCATCGGAGTCGGCCTGCTGGTCGCTTTTGTGGCCGATCGGTTTGAGCGCCGTCTCGAATACGCTTCCCTTGAAATCGTGCTCAGCCTGCTGATTCCCTACGGAACCTACTTGGCCGCCGAGTATCTGCACTCTTCGGGCGTTCTCGCCGTCGTCGCCTGCGGCCTCTTTCTCAGCCGGCGCAGCCCCGAGTTCTTTTCCCCCACAACACGGCTTCAGGCCAGTGCCGTCTGGGAGTCGCTCAACTTCGCGCTCAACGGTCTCACCTTCATCCTCATCGGGCTCCAGCTTCCTTCGATTCTCTCCGGTATCGACCGGCTCAGCCTTCCGTCTCTCCTCCTGAAAGGCGCGCTCTTCACCGGCTTCCTGATTCTGCTCCGCCTTGTCTGGGTTTTTCCCGGCGCTTATCTCGCCACCTGGGTCCGCCGTCGCCTCTTCCACCATTCCCTCGAGTGGCCGCCCGTCCGCCAGCTCTTTGTCGTCGGCTGGACCGGCATGCGCGGCGTCATCGCCCTCGCCGCCGCGCTCTCTCTGCCCATCACCCTCTCCGATGGCACTCCTTTCCCGCAGCGCAATCTCATTGTTTTCCTCGCTTTTTGCGTCATCCTCATCACCCTCGTTCTCCAGGGCCTCACCCTGCCTTTGCTGATCCGCTTCCTCGGCCTGGCCGAATCCGGCGACTCCGACAAAGAAGAATGCAAGGCGCGCGCCGCCGTGCTCAAAGCCGCTCTGGCCCATCTGGAGGCGGCCCGCAAGGACGATCTGCCCGAGTGGTCCAAAGTCTACGATCACCTGGCCTCTCATTACCGCACCAGGCTCAACGAAGTTCAAAGTAACGACGATCGGGACAAAAAAGGCGAAACCGCCGACTATCTGGCCAAATACCGCCAAGTCGCCCAGGATCTCTTAAACGTCGAGCGCGAGACCGCCCTGCGCTTTCGCACCCAGGGACGCATCAGTGATGGCGTTCTCCGCCAACTCGAGCGCGAGTTCGATCTCGCCGAACTAGGCCGCTAGTGGCCTGTTGCGCTGAAAACGTTATTGTGCATAAGTAACCCGCAAACCAGGGGACTTGCCGTGCATTCCGCGCCGTTTGCGGAATCCGATGCCTGTCCCCTGCTTTGCCCCGTCATCAAAGGTGCTAACGCTCTCTTTGCCACACTCCGCTATGAACGAAAACGCATTATCCACGCACTCGGATCTTGTCATCGTCGATCACCACGAGCTTTCCAGTCAGGTCTTGATCGCTCAAACTTCGAAGCATTCGACTCAGAGCTTCCGAGATGGCCTCTTCTGCTGGAGGGTGGAGTCTGAGCCAAATAACCCCTGGTGTAACGTCAGCCGGATAGCGAAGAATGTTGCCGAAGTCTGCATCGAGCGTGATAAGAATCCGCATGGGCGCCTATTGCAGTCGAGCGGACTATCGAATCGCTGGCGCCCGACAATCCCAGTTCAGCAACTGCCACCGCGTCATAGCCCAGTATGCGCAGCCAGGCGGCATGTCGGTGCGACAGATTTTCATCCAACAAGAACTTCACGCTTCAGCGAGGACAACCTCTTCGCCAGCCAAAGCCGCGGCATATTGAAGGCAGGCTTTCAAATCGTCTGCCTTTAGTTGCGGATAGGAAGACAAAAGCTGTTCAATGGTTTCTCCTGCTCCCATCTTTTGCAGAAGTAAGTAAACCGGAATCCGAGTTCCTTTGACACAGGGCTTACCCATCATCACGTCCGCCTTTGCCTCGATGCGCGGGGGTAGCTTCATGGCCTTGAACATAACACAGGATAATGACCACGGAACTTGCCGAGCATTCCTCGCCGTTTGCGGAATCCGCTGCCTGTCTCCTGCTTTACCCCACCCACAAAAGTGCTAACGGTCGCTTTGCGAGACTGCACTAGTAGACTCACAGTAGACACACGTTTTTACTGTTGCCGCCTACCCGAAAGCCGGTCCCTCGGCGCCTTTCGATAATACCTGCTAATAGTCACATAAAATAAATGTGTGCGATAAGCAAAATAGATGATACTATTCCTGAGTAGTTTGCGGTTTCGTCACTTTGCTCGGCCTCAGTCCTGCCGCAGAGCTTCCACTCTCCGCCGCGAAACTTCAGGAGCCTATTATTCAACGCCTACTCTCCCTCGCCATCCTGGCCGCCACTCCACTCATGGTCCTTGCTCAAGAGCCGACCATCGGAGGCTGCCAAGTTTTTCCTTCAAACAACGTCTGGAACACCCCCATCGATAAACTTCCGGTCGACGCCCATTCGGCCACTTACGTCAGCACCATCGGGACAAGCGACCCTCTGCATCCCGACTACGGCGCCGGCGGCGGAATTCCCTACACGCTCGTCAATGGCAGTCAGCCGAAGCTCTCCCTCGGCTTCAAATACCAGAGCGATCCCGGCCCGTACCCAATTCCTTCGAACGTGGCCATCGAATCCGGCAGCGACGCTCACGCCATAATCGTCGATACCACCAACTGCGTCCTTTACGAACTGTTCGAACTACAGAAGTTGAGTAACGGCTCCTGGTATGCGGGATCGGGCGCGATTTTCAATCTAAACTCAAACGCGCTCCGCCCAAACGGCTGGACTTCCGCTGACGCCGCCGGCTTTCCCATGCTTCCGGGTCTGGTCCGTTATGACGAGGTGATCTCAGGACATATCGATCACGCCATCGCTTTCACCGCGCCTCAAACCCGCAACTCCTACATCTGGCCAGCGCGTCATGCTGCTTCCAGCCTCAGCGGAGCTCAATATCCGCAATTCGGCCAGCGCTTTCGCCTCAAAGCCGACTACGATATCAGCAGCTTCCCGCCCCACGTCCAGGTGATTCTGCAGGCCTTGAAGACTTACGGCATGCTCCTGGCCGATAACGGCACCTCCTGGCACATTGCCGGTGTTGGGGACCCGCGCTGGAACGACGACGAAATGCATCAACTCACCAAAGTGGTGGGCGCCGATTTCGAGGCCGTCGACGAATCGAGCCTGATGGTCAACGTCAACTCCGCGCAGGCCGGCGCGCCCTCGGGCAACAACTCTGCCAGCGGCTGGGTAAACCTCGTCTCGAAGAACAGCGGCAAGTGTCTCGACCTGACCGGTGGGCCTTCCGCCACCTTCGAAGGCGATCACACCCAGCAATGGGCCTGCGTCGGCGGTACCAACCAGGAGTTCCAGCTCACTGCGGTGAGCGGCGGATACAAAATCACGGTCCGCAGTAGCGGATTACAACTCGATGTGAGCGGCGGCCCTTCCGCTCTGGGGAATGGCACGATTGTCCAGCAGTGGCCCTACTGGGGCGGTTCCAATGAGATCTGGACGATGAAGAAAACCAGCGATGGCTACTACTCCTTCGTCGCCACCAGCAGCGGTAAATGTCTCGATGTGCGAGCCATTTCAAAAAGCGACGGCGCTGTGGTGCAGCAATGGACTTGTTCGGGCAACGACAACCAAAAGTGGAGTCTCGTCCCGGCTTCGTAACTTTCGTGACTGGCGGGCAGCACCTCCCGCTGCCCGCGCGTGCGCGCTCCCATAATTGGTGCGATCCTCGCGGCCGCTGCTGGCCATTATCGTTACTTGGCTGGTTTTTCGACCCCGCCATGCCACTAAAAAGCTAAAAATTCCGCCTGCTAAGCAACGCTACCGAACTAGTCGCGGTATCGGTCCCTTTGCGCACGGTAATCATGCCGCGCCCGGTCGCAAGCTCGACATTCGGCCCCGACCCCACCGAACCCTCCAGGCGCGCGCCCCGCCCGCTTGTTTCCTCTTTGAGCCCGTCGCCAAAATCGTTTTCAACCTGGCCCCGGTCCGTATTGGCGCTGAGCGAGAAGGCCGCCGCGGGCGGCAGCGCGAGTTCGATATTACCTGCTCCCGAATGCACGTGGATGCTGCTCAGTGGCAAGCGGCCAGGCTTCAGATCGATGTCCCCCCGATCCACCGAGATTTCGATAGCATTCGTCACGCTGTCCACGCTCACGTCCGTTAAATGAGCATTCACGCGCAGCGGACCCTGCGCATTCTGAACGCTCAGGCTGCCGCGATCCAGGCGGATCTCGCCCGCTACTTGCTCCACCTGCAAGTTCGTGCGCGAGTTTTGCACGCGCGCCGCTTTATCCAGACCGCGCAGCGAAAGCGTGCCTGTGTAATCGCCATCGATCGTCACCTGGCCCTGGACATGATTGAGCTCGACATCCGAGCCGTGACCGCGCAGCTCGACGCTGCCTTTGACATTGGTGCAGCGGATCAGGTCACTGCGTCGCGTCTCGACTCCGATGTTCCCGCCTATATCCTGCAGACGCACCCCCGCGTTCCCGCTGTGCAGCGCTAAATCCCCGCCGAGCGAAGAGACGTCTAAATCGCCGGACGAGCCCTCGATCTCCAGACTTGCATTCTTGGGAACTGACAAATCCAGATTGGTCGTTACCGACGTGCGGTAGGCTGCGTGGTTCTGATGGCAGTGAATCGTCACCCTGTCCCCATCCACCGATACATCCACCGGAGTTTCGGCATCCGTCTTGTCCGCCAGGCTGTCCTTGAGCGCATGTACCGTCTTATGCCCCGACACCGTCAGCATCACCCCGTCCACCCCGACCACCTTGGCATCGCCCCGAAAGTTCTCGATAATAATGTGCGGCGCCGCTCCGACCCGCTTCTGCGTCGTGTTGACCGAATACTGGTGCGCTTCGCCAAAGGCGTCATCCACGCCGCGCCCCCAATCCGTGTTTTGCCACCATGCGTCCGGCCGCCGGATCTGGAAGAAAGTGAATCCGAAGAGGCACACCAGGATCACCACCAGCCAGGCGCCTCCCGACACCCCGTTCGCGGGAATAGGACCGCGCCCGAGCGCCCGTACAGCCACTTCGAGCAACGCGATCGCGCCCCACGCGATCAGCAGGTAAGGCCAGTACTGCCCGAGCCAGTCGATCAGCGGGAAATCCGGCGAAACGGCGTGCAGCAGAAAAATCATGCCCAGGAAAATAATTACCAGCGGACCGGTAATCGAGCCGCGCGGTCTCATTGGTACGGGCCTCGAAAAGGCGGTGCCCCGGGCGGCGGTGCCTGCTGCGCGTTGTTCCACGGTGTGTCCGCGCCTGCGCCCGGCGCGGCACTCGGCGCGCCCGGCTTAACCAGCAGCCGCTCGATAAGTTTCATCACGCCGATCGCGATGATGATCAGCGGCCAGCTCCGCGAGAACGCCAGAATGCCCGCTTGCTGCAGCGCGAACAGCGTGCCGATCACGATCAGAAGCACGGGTCCGCGCGCCGCTTGCGCGAACAGCGCCCCACGATTATTCATGCCCGCTTCCCATAAAGTCGTTCGGCGCCGGACGAGCTTGCGCCTCGGGGTACGCCGAGGGGCCCGGTGGCGCGGCCGGCGGCGGCACCGGCTCGCCCGGCGCCAGCCGCGAATACAACATATACGCGCCCACCACAATCAATATGACCGGCCAGAAACGCCCTATCTGCCGGAAATCGATCAGATCGAGAGAATTCAGCAAATACAGCACCCCGATCGCGATCAGCACGATCGGTCCCACCGGAGCCCGCCCCAGAGGGCGCCCGCGCGGCAGAATGCTCGACCATTCGTCCGGATGCACTCCCATTTCGCGCTTCTTCGCCGTGTGATACGCCTCGAACGGCATATAAAAGATAAACACCGTCAGCAGAATACCGATCAGCGGTTCCGCCGGACCGGGCGTATTGTCGATCAACGTCACCAGCAAACCGAACACCAGCGCATGCACCAGGCCCTTGAGGTATTGCCCGTTGTAGATCGCTCCCACCCCTGGGATGAAGCCCAGAATGAACGCCAGCCCGGGCGAAGTTCTCACCGGCGCGGGTACGCCGGGCTGCTGGAAATAAGGATTATCCGCCGGTCCGGTAGCGCCTGCCGGCGCGTAAGCCGCGTTCCCATAGCCTTGGCCAGGCCTGTTCGCATAACCGGCTGCCGGCGCGTGGTCCTGGCAGTAGACCGTGCCCTCGGCCGGCCGCTGGCAAAGCGCGCACAAGGGGCGGCCGCAAGTGCGGCAATAAGCCGCCGCCGGTGTCTCCGGATGTAGATAGCAGTTCATGGTTTGTTTCCCTGGTTAGTCCGAGTGCCGGTCCGCGTGCCGCTCCGAGTGCCGGGCTGGGCGCTCCCACTCTTGTCCGAGCTCTTCCCCGCCGTCCCCAAGGGAGCCGCCGGAGGCGCCGCGCTCGGCTCCTCCAGATCCCTCAGGTGAGTCTCCACTTCGTACACAATTCGCAGATTGTCGTAGTACTTGAAGACCTGATCCTTCACCCGCAAGGCTTTGTCTTCCACTCCGTCCCACACCCGCACCGGACTCAGGTCCGCCGGCCGGATGCGTTGCACCTGCACCCCCGTGCAGCGCACCAGCATCGCGAACGAAAGAATCGTCATCGCCATGCTCATCGCCAGTCGCGGCTGCAGCACCGGCGTCAGCCATCGCTGCTTCCAGCGTCCCAGCAGGCTCTGGCGCTCAAAAGGGTCCCGCGTCGGTCCCCTCGGCGTCAGGTAAGCGATGCGCGTGATCAACTCATCAGGGGGCTGAATAGCGTCCTGCCGCTTTAGAAACTGAATCCCGCCTGTTACGTCCGCCATGAACTCGCGGCAACCCGCGCACGCCGCCGTGTGTTCCTCAACCGCCGCGCGTTCGGCATCGCTGAGGCTACCGTCCAGGTAGTCCGCCAGGATGCCCTCAAACTCCGCGCAGTTCATAACAGCCATTCCGCTCAAAAACCTATACCGTCACCTTGTTGCGGCGCAGCACGCGCGCCAGTTCCGCCCGGCCCCGGTTCAGCCGCGATTTCACTGTGCCCTCCGGCACATCCAGCGAGCGCGCTATTTCCCGGTATTCCATCTCCTGTAAATCGCGCAGAATAACCGCTTCCCGCAGTTCCGGTGACAGCTTCTGCAAGGCCGCCTGCAACAGTTCCCCAGCCTCCCGCCCCGCCAGCAGCCCATCGGTGCGCGAATGTTGCGCCATCTTCTCTTCGAGCACCGTCAGCTTGTCCTCGATGCCATCGGTGATCCGCTCCTGCTTGCTCCGGCGATAGTGGTCGACCAGCAGGTTACGCGTCAATCGTGTCAGCCAAACCGTGAACGACCCTTCCCCCGCCCGGAAACTCCCGAGCGTCCGGAAGATCCGCAGAAATACTTCCTGCGTCAGGTCCTGCGCTTCGCTATCTCTATTGGTAAACCGGTAGCAAATCGCATACACACGCTTGGTGTGTAGTTGGACAAGCTCTTCCCATGCGCCTTGCTCCCCACCCAGGCATCGCGCAATCAAATTTGATTCGGCATCCAATGGTCGCGCTACTTTGACCGGTGAGACTTCCTTCCGGAAAGGAATATTTAAGTTTAACGAAACTGGTGTTAAGACAGCGGCTGACATAGGGTGTTTCGTGTAAAGCCGCAGCGGGGGAAAAGCTAACTCGTCGCAGATACTATCCGCATAGGCTCGTACTGTATGTTACGAAGTTGGTACCCCGGAAGTTCAATCCCCACAACAGGCCTGTCGCACGGAAAACGCTACTGTCCACAACTAACCTGCAAACCAGGGGACTGGCGAGCATTCCGCGCCGTTTGCGGAATCCGCTGCCTGTCCCCTGCTTTGCCCTGTCCGATCAACTCCACTCTGCCGTGTCCCCCCAAATTTCTTCACCCCGCCGATACTGAAATATCATGATCTGCCCGTTTTGCGGTCACCGCGAAGACAAAGTCATCGATTCCCGCGAAAGCAAGGAGGGCGACTCCATCCGCCGCCGCCGTCAGTGCCTCGCCTGCGAAAGGCGCTTTACCACCTACGAACGTTGCGACGAAGTGCCCTATATGGTCATCAAAAAAGACGGGAGCAGGGAAAGCTTCGATCGGCAGAAAGTTCTTAATGGGTTACTTCGGGCGTGCGAAAAACGCCCAGTTAGTATGGGCAGCTTGGCGGGCCTTGTCAACGAAGTCGAAGCCGAGGTATCGGAAACCGCCGAACGGGAACTGTCTACCACCGCCATAGGAGAGCGTTTGATGGAGCGCTTACGGGCCCTCGATAAGATTGCCTATGTCCGCTTCGCCTCCGTTTACCGCGATTTTCAGGATATTGAGGAATTTTTCGGAGAGCTTAAGGACGTAATGCTCCATCGGAAAGTCTAAACATTGAGGGTCGGCTGCCCCGAGGCGAGTGGCGGAGCCGGACGGCACGCGCGCTCCCGCCCGTGACCTTCGTTCGGCCGATATCTTTTGTGTAACCAATCACTTTGCCGAACATCTTCATAATAAAGTATTAACTTTTCGCTTAAGATCGGGTACAATCATGTCGCGCAATCAACACTCAATCGATATCTGTGTCCCGCCGTGCCCGTCTCCCTGTCTGAGCGTTTTCGGTCTCAGCGTTTGGGGAAAAGAGGTGGGGATCCCCGGACGGCGCGCGTCCGCAATCCGGTCGGAGGTAAGTCGAATTTTTGAGGGATGTATTAGTGTTATTTCCGTTTGAGTTTTTGAAGGGGGCTTTGGGTTTGCAAGTAGAGGTGATGAAGTAAGTGGATCAATTCGAAGATCAATATTTGGCTGAGGGACGTGAGCCGCTAGGCCTCCCTTTCGACGAAGAGGCGAATTTTTTCCACCCTGAGGAAGTTCAGGACGAAGAATTTCACGGTGCCCAGCCGGTAGAAGAGTCTATCTACACGGACGACCCGGTGCGCGTCTACCTGCGCGAAATGGGATCGGTTCCGCTCCTCACGCGCGAGGGCGAAGTGACCCTGGCGCGCAAGATGGAGCGTGGCAAGCTGCGTATGCAGAAAGCCATCAGCCGCTCCCCGCTCATTCAGGGAATGGTGCTCGAATTTGGCGAGCTGGTACGCAAGGGAGCCGAAGACGTCGACAGCTACGTCGATTTCGGACCTTCCGACATCGAAGAAGGCAGTCCGGCCGACCTCAAGCGGCGCAGCGAAATCAGCGAGCTCTTTTTTGCTTATCTCGCCGCCGACAAAAAGCTCCACCAGACCATCGAGAAGCACGCCGCCGTGCCTTCCATCAACAAAAAGCTCCGCAAGAAATGGGCCGGTAAAATAGTTCGCGCCAAAGTAGAACTCTCGAAATCTTTGCGCGCCGTTCCCTTCAATCTGGCGCGTTGGAAAGAATTCGTCCGCGCCATCGAGGCGAATGCCGACGAGATGTCTTTGCTCGATAGCGAGACACGCAAACTCGAGGGACGCACCGCCGCCGCCGCCCAACTCCGCTTCAAGGAACTGAAGAAAGATCTTAAACGCAAAGAGGGCGAGGTCGGCGCCAGTCTGCCCGATTTGCGCCACAGCCTGTCTGTCATCCGGCATGGCGAGGTCGAAGCCGAGCGCGCCAAAAAAGATTTGGTCGAAGCCAACCTTCGACTCGTCGTCTCTGTCGCCAAAAAGTACGTCAACCGCGGCCTCCACTTACTCGATCTCATTCAGGAAGGCAACATCGGCCTGATGCGCGCCGCCGATAAGTTCGAATACCGCCGCGGCTACAAGTTCTCTACCTACGCCACCTGGTGGATTCGCCAGGCCATCACACGCGCCATCGCCGATCAATCCCGCACCATTCGTATTCCCGTTCATATGAATGAGAGTATGAACAAGTTTCTGCGCGCCACCCGCGAGCTTGAAAAGGAGCTCGGCCGTGTCCCCACCAACGACGAAATCAGCCGCCGGATGGATATCCCGGTTGAAAAAGTCCAGAAGCTGAAAACCATTTCGCGCGATCCCGTTTCCCTCGAAACGCCCGTCGGCCGCGATGGCGAATCCGCGCTCGGCGACCTCATCGAGGACCGCTGGGTCGGCTCCCCCGTCGACGCCGTCATCGATTCGAACGTCCGCGACGAAACCGCCAACATACTCAAGACTCTTTCCCCCAAGGAAGAAAAAGTAATCCGCCTGCGTTTCGGTATCGGCTGCGAGCGCGAACATACGCTCGAAGAGATCGGCCAGGAGTTCGACGTCACCCGCGAGCGCATCCGCCAGATCGAAGCCAAAGCCCTTCGCCAGCTCCGCTCCCCGGAGCGCGCCCGCCATCTCCGCGCCCTGCTAGCCGCCCGCTAAAATTCCCAGGCTTCCTCTGCCCCGGCGATATCACTTAGCTGTGACCGTGGCGCGGCCACTCGTGGCTGCCGCGTCGAGAATCGTCTCGACGCTTCCCGGCGCTCCTGACGCCCCTCGGACTTTCAGGCCATCGGTTAAAGAACATAAAGCCTATCGAATGCTGGATCTACGAACATGCCTCAAAAAGTAAGGTGACGTTGGCCGTACTGGGCTGCCATGCCGGCATAGAAATGTCTCAAACGGAGCAGGAAGCGTCAGCGACCGTAAATTTGCAACCACCCAAAAATCCTTAGGTCAATGACATTGGGCTAGCGTGTCCCCCCCACCCAAAAAAATCTAAATATTCCTCTACCCATTTCCTCTATTCTTCGGCTACCATAAAAGGCCTATCGTCCAGTCACGTTAACCTGGCGTTCATGCTTCATAAAAGGGGAAGAAGAATGCGTTTACCAGAGGTGTATTCACGTGGGCTGAGCCAGATAGCCCTCGTTTTTTTGACAGGTGCGGTCCTCACCGCCCCCATCTTTGCGCAGAGCGTCCAAGGCGTCGTGACGGGTAGCGTTACCGATGCCTCCGGAGCCGCCGTCCCAGGCGCGCATGTGACCCTCATGAACGAAGGAACTTCGGTCAAACAGACCGCCGAGACCGGTTCGAGCGGCAGTTATCGCTTTCCGCTCGTGCCCCCCGGCACCTATACGCTCGACGTCGAGAGCGCCGGCTTCGCCAAAAACGAAATCAAGCATATTTCAGTCGATGCCAGTCAAACCGTTCCGGCCAACGTAAAACTCGACGTAGCCAGTTCCTCGACCGCCGTCGAAGTGAGCTCGCAATCCTCCATCGTCCAGACCGCAACCTCGGAACTCGCGACCACGGTCAATCTGCGTACCGTGGACGCCACTCCTCTGCTAACCCGCAACGTTTTCAATCTGGCGTTTCTGGCGCCGCAGGTTTCGCAGGGCATGAACTTCGGACCGGCCTCCGGCGGCGCGCGCGAATCGGGAACCGCCTATCTTCTCAACGGCGCCGACAATAACGATAACTTCGGCGAGGGCTCATTCAACGTCACCCCGCCCCTCGAATCGGTCGCCGAGTTCAGCATTTTGACCAACAGCTTCAGTGCCGAGTATGGGCGCGGCGCGGGCGCTATCGTCAGCGCGGTCCAGAAGTCCGGCACCAACAGCCTCCACGGTTCTGCCTACGAATTCCATCGCGACCGCAGCATCAGCTCCAACGACTTCTTCTCCGACCGCGACGGCATCGCCAAGCCCAAGTTCATCCGCAACCAGTTCGGCGGCGAAGTCGATGGCCCCGTCATCCTGCCCAAAATCTACAACGGTAAAGACAAAACGTTCTTCATGTTTGCCTTCGATCGCTACGACACGCGCACCGGCGCAAACCTCCAGATTCCCGTCCCGACGCCCGCCGAACTAACCGCCATGTCGAGCGGCGCGGGCCCCATCGCTTCGGCCATTCTCAAACAGAATCCGTTGGCGACATCCAACTCGCTGTGCGCGGCCGAGGCGGTAAACAATCCCGCCGCGGTGGGCCACATCGGCTGCCTCAACGTCTTCGATGCCATTCCCACCACTCAGAACACCTATGCCTTCCGTATCGACCAGAACTTCAGTTCGAGCGACCGGCTGAGCGTCACGGCCAACGTCCAGCGCTATATCAATACCGATGCTTATGGAGCGAACTATTCGAGTGCCACCGCCACGCCCGTCCCTTCGAGCGACGTGGAGAACTATCACAACATCGGCCTGGTCGAGACCCACACCTTCAGTCCCACTCTGGTGAATGAATTCACCGCCGCTCAGAATCGCCACTTCTCCGATTTCTTCGAGGGCACCAACGGCCAGTTCTCCAGTCCCGAGATCTATATCGATGGCAAGAATTACGGCGGCCTCGGCTTCGACATCGGCGCGAACTCCGAAGCCACCATCGAGGCCTTTACCCAGGACCGCTGGCAGGTCCAGGACAACCTCGGTTGGACCTTCGGCAAGCACTCGTTCAAGTTCGGCGGCAGTTGGCAATACGGCAACGTCTACCGCAACTGGGATCTGGGCGGCAACGGCTACTATGAGTTCTCCAACACCACCGGCGGCCCGATCCCCGCTTTTGCCCAGGGTCCCGACGGCACCATCGGAAATCTGAGCAGCACCACGCAAACACTCAGCAATTTCCAGAACGACTTTCCCTATTCGCAGGAGATCTCGATCGACCCCCGCACCGGCGCCAAGGCCAATGCCTACCGCCACTACATCACGCAAGACAGCGCCGTCTTTGTCAACGACGATTGGAAGATCAGCCCGCGCTTAACCCTCAACCTCGGTCTGCGCTGGGAGCACTACGGCGCCCCCACCGAGGTCAACAACCTGATTTCCCAGTTCACCAACTTGAGCTGCCTCTCGGTCAACTGTATCGCCAATGCCCTCGTCGGCCAGGTCGACCAGATGTGGCAGCCCAACTACCACGATTTCGCCCCACGCGCCGGCTTCGCCTGGGACGTAACCGGCAATGGCAAGACTTCGGTGCGCGGAGCCTACGGAATTTTCTATGACCGCATCTTCGACAACGTCTGGTCAAACGGCGCCTGGAACCCGCCCTTCTACGCGCTGGTAGATCACTACGCCACCAGCGGAGACCTCGTTTATTACGCAAATCCATCCTCGATCGGCGCGGCTTACAATCCCGCCGTCGGACCCGGACGCGTTTCGCTGCGCACCATGGACGTCGCGCTCAAAGATTCCTCTTCCCAGAACTTTAATTTCACTATCGAGCACCAGATCCAAACCAATCTCCTGGCGCGCGTCGGCTATCAGGGCTCGCTCGGCCGCCACTTGCCCAACCTCATGGATTTGAATCGCTACGAAGGCGATGCCTACAACGCGAATCTCTCCCCCAACTTTCCCAATCCCCTCTATAACGGCTTCAATTACCGCGCCAATAACGGCAGCTCCAACTACAACGCGCTCGTCACCGAACTGCAAAAGCGCTTTAGCAACGGTTTGCAGTTCCAGCTCAGCTATACCTGGTCGAAGCTGCTCGATTTTGGATCCGATCTGTTCTCCGGCGAAACCACCCAGGGAACCTACAGCTCGCCTTATTACTTCGTGACCAACAGCAACAACCAGAACGAGTATGGCCCCGGCGGATTCGACCACACCAGCTCCGCCAAAGCCAACTTCGTCTACCAGCTGCCTTTCCTCAGAGACAAGAAAGGCATTATCGGCCAGGTCCTCGGTGGATGGCAGATGTCGGGCTTCTATCAGGGCTATTCGGGCCATCCCATCGAGGTCTATAACGGCACTGGCACCTTCGCCGGTGATTACGTCGACGCCAACGGTGTCCCCGAAAATATCGGCGGCGACTACAACCTAGATGGTGTCAATAATGACCATCCGGCCTATGTCGGCAACGGCAGCGCCTATTCCAGCTACAGCCCGGCCGACGGCATCTTCCGGGACAACAACCCCATCGGCTGCGGCTTCGCCGGCAATAAATCGAGCGCCACCTCCATCGCGGCCTGCAATTCGACCAACGGCGTCTCGACCCCGAACACCCTGTTTGTCAATCCAGCCGGCGGCACAATCCGCTACGGGATCGGCCGCAACGTCTTCCGCGGCCCTTGGTTCAACGGCTTCGACGCCGCCCTTTCGAAAACCTTCAAACTCACCGAGCGCGTTAACATGCAAGTCCGCGCCGACGCCGTCAACGTCCTCAACCATCCCAACTTCGATTGCCTCGTCACCAACGTCAGCTCAGGCAGCTTCGGCAAATCCACCTGCCTCGCCGGCGACGGCGGCATCTACGGCCCAAGCGCCGGCGGCTCCTGGGCCAACGGCGTAGCCCGCCGCTTCCAGTTCTCCGCCAAAATCTTCTTTTAGACTTGAGTTCACGCAAGTCGCGGAAACCAAGCCTGCATTCCACTTATGGGAACGGCTGGATGGATGACTATTATAATCAGTAATTTCCTAGGAGAAAGCGTTGACACTAATGCTTTAACTGTATGGCCGGATAATTGCAACCGGTTAGGAAAATTCCACAGATGGTTTTGGACTATGCATTAGTCCAAGGCCGGACATTAAGGGGATCTGTTTAGCGTGAAGCAATCCATCGAGTCGCGTGTTTTTTCCATTCTGTTCCTGCTCGTGAGCGTCGTCGCCCTGACGTGGTCCCAGACCGAGACTGGCACAGTCGCGGGGACGGTCACTGATCCGTCAGGAGCCACCGTTCCTGGCGCTTCAATTTCGGTCAAGAATGTTGCCACGGGCGCGGAGCGCACAACCAACACTTCTGGAGCCGGCGATTTCACGGTGACAAACCTCTTGCCGGGGCAATATGTCTTGACCGCCCAAGCATCTGGCTTTGCCAAGTTCCAGCAGCAGGTGGTGCTAACGGTTGGCGCGAAGGTTGGCGTCGACGCCAAGCTCCAAGTGGGGCAGACAGGCACAACCGTCGAAGTGACCGAGACCACCACGCCGATCAACACCGAGACCCAGACGCTGAGCACCAACGTTTCTCAGACGCAGTTGCGCGAATTGCCGACCTTGACGCGCAATCCCTATGCGCTGGTCGCGCTTTCGGGCAACGTTTCGGACGCTGCGGTTGGCGGCCGCGGAGTCGGTTTTGCGATTAACGGTCAACGGGAAGCCTCCACGAACGTCCTGCTGGACGGCGCGGCGAACAATGACGAGTTTGGCGCCGGCGTCGGCCAATCGGTTCCGCTCGATTCCGTGCAGGAGTTCAGCGTCTTGACGAATAACTTTACAGCCGAATTCGGCCGCGCGGGCGGCGGCATCGTTAACGTGGTCACCAAATCCGGTACGAACGCTTTTCATGGCACTGCCTACGAGTTCAATCGCGTATCGTCACTCTCTTCTAACACCTTCGACAACAACGCCAACGGTATCCCCGTTTCCGTTTTTACTCGAAATCAGTTCGGCTATTCCGTGGGCGGTCCCATCAAGAAAGATAAGCTGTTTTTCTTCAGCAGCACCGAGTGGACGCGCATTCGCAGCGCGGCCACGGATACTGCGGTAGTGCCAACCGCCGGCTTGATCGCGGATGCGGCCCCCGGCGTGCAACAGTTCTTCGCCGCCTCGGGCAAGCTCAAGTCGAATGACGGCGTACTGGCCAACTACTCTTATGCCAACACCCCGAGTATTTGCGGCACCAACGCGGCCTGCGCGGCTTTCGGGAGCGCCAATCCAACTCTTCCACTGTTTCAAAAAGTGTCTTATCTGGTAGACGGCGACGCTGGCGGCGGATCTCCCCAGAACCAATACTCGACGGTTGCGCGCGTGGATTACAATGCCACCGATCGAACACAGTTGTACGCGCGCTACGCCCTGCAAAGTATCAATTACTTCGCCGGATTCGCATCTGCCAGTCCCTATCAGGGGTATGACACCGGTGAGACCGACTTCAACAACAACATCCTCCTCTCGGCCGTTCATGCTTTTTCTCCCTCGTTCGTATCCCAATCGAAAGCGGTTTTTAACCGGCTAAACGATCTGCAGCCCTTCGGCGCAGCCGGCGGCAACGTCCCGACGCTATTTACGGGTAACACCGGAGTGACTCAACTCTTCAATAGCAATGTCCTTTTCCCCGGCTACAATCCGTCCACTCCGGGCGCAAGCATCCCGTTTGGCGGCCCGCAAAACTTCGTTCAGCTCTATGAAGACCTGAGCTGGTCGCGCGGCAAGCACAGCATTCGCTTCGGCGGCAGCTTCGATTACTCGCGCGACAACCGCACATTCGGCGCTTATCAGGATGGTGGTTATTACCTCGATAAAGGGACCGGCAGTACGGGCACATCGGTAGCTCAGTTGCTGGCCGGAACCGTCTACCAGTTCCAGGCGGCGATTTATCCGCAAGGAAAATTCCCGGGCGACACCGTTAGCTACCCGCTCGGTTCGCCCAACTTCAGCCGCAGTAACCGCTATCGCGAGGGCGCCGCTTATGTGCAGGACGCCTGGAAAGTGAAGCCGCGCTTCACGGTGAACATTGGGGTTCGTTGGGAATATTACGGCGTGCAGCATAACAAGAATCCGCTGCTCGATTCGAACTTTTACGATCCCTCCACCCAGATCGATACTCCTCTGGGTATCCGCCAAGGACAGGTGGTTCTGGCGCCCAACAGCACGCAGGGCGCGCTTTGGAAACCCCAGACCAATAACTTCGCTCCCCGGCTCGGCTTTGCCTGGGACGTCATGGGCGACGGCAAAACCTCGCTCCGCGGAGGCTATGGCATCGGGTATGAGCGGAACTTCGGCAACGTTACTTTCAATGTGATTCAGAATCCGCCGAATTATGAGACCGTGCAGGTCACCTCCAACTCCACCAACTACCCCGGCGAGATTCCGATTTCCGCTTCCAATCTCGGACCCTTCGGCAAGTCGACTGGCACTTTGACGCTCCCTTCTGCCAGCCTGCGCAACGTAGACTCAAACATCCGAACCGCCTATGACCACTTCTGGAGCGTATCGCTGGACAGGCAGGTAACCAACAACTTCATGTTGGGCCTCGATTATACCGGCTCGCGCGGCGTTCATCTTTACGACATTCAGGTGCTGAACCGCCCGGGCTATGGCAACGTTTTCCTGGGCGATCCCTGCACTGCTGCGGCGGGCGATTGCGGCAGTTTCCTAAATAGTCAATATGGCGGTATCAACCGGCGTGGCGATCGGGGCTATTCCAACTACAACGGTCTAAACCTGCACGCGAATCTGCGCGACATCGGCCACAGTGGCGTAACCATGACCGCCGCTTACACCTGGTCGCATGCCCTGGATAACCTGAGCAGCACCTTCTCGGACGCGGACGGTTTCTTCACCAATAACGGTGTCTTCGATACCGGTTATCTGGATCCTTACAACCCGATGCTCGATAAAGGCAGCGCGGATTTCGATATCCGGCAGCGCGTGACCATTTCAGCTGTATGGGAGATTCCGGCTTTCAAGAGCGGGAAGGGTGTGCTGCATCAAATCCTCGGCGGCTGGGAACTGGCTCCCCTGTTTACCGCCCGCACCGGTTCGCCATATAGCATTTTCGACGGCTCCAATGCCAGCTTTGTTTATCCGCGCGCCGCCTTCTTGCAGCCGGTGTCGGGCGCCGCCAACGGCAATCCTCTTTCGAACGGAGCGCCCAATTCTTTCAACTACCTGACGTTTGCCGACAGCTCGGTAGACCACTACACCAACCCGACGTACCTCTATTCCGATCTGCCGGGCTTCCCCGCCAATATGACCGGCCGAAATGCGTTTCGCACGCCTGGCTTCTGGGATCTGGATGCTGGCTTATATAAGAACTTCACCCTGACGGAGAGAATCGGGTTGCAGTTCCGCGCCGAAGCCTTTAACATCGTGAACCATGCGAATTTATACACCGTCGGCAGCAGCGCGGATGTATCGAACGTCACGCCGGGCGACGGCGGGAACTCCTCCGTTACCGCCTGCAAGGGCTGCACCGGAGCTACTTATGATCGACGCAATTTACAGCTGGCGTTAAAGCTGACGTTTTGATCCAAAAAATGGGGAACACTCCGGGCTGAACTCCGCAACTCGGCGCGTTGTTGAGCGCAAGGAGTGTTCCCTCTTTTTTCTCTGATCGTAAACTCATCCTTTGAAAAAACCCTAGCTTTAATGAAGCCGAGATTTGGATATTGGAAGCTTCGCCCTTGGTTATCTCTGAGAAGTAATACTTTTTTGTCGTCCATGACCTCTCCTTGATGATTCTTTTCAATGGTTTGTAGTTCCCCGAAAGATGGCATTCCAATTGCGTTAAAGGCTTCGACGCAATCAGAAGAATATTGAGGCTGCGCCCGTGCCCGCCTTTCGGAGTTTTCGCGGAGCAAGGACGCCCTCCTGGGGGAACTTGAATGGATTTTTTGAAGTTACGGTTGGGAATGCTTTTCTCCGCGCTGCTCCTTTTGAGCGCGCCGGCCTTTCCCCAGCTCACCAGTGGAAACATCACGGGAACCGTCTACGATCCGTCTGGCGCCACCGTGCCCGGCGCAACCGTGGTCGCCAAGAACGACGCCACCGGAGTAGAAAGCACAGTCACCTCGACTTCCGCGGGCGACTACCGTTTCGAAAACCTCCTCGTCGGCACGTATAGCCTCACGGTCGACGCCTCCGGCTTTGTGAAATCGCAAATAAAAGGCATCAATGTTCAGTTGAACCAAACGGTAACCACGAACGTGAAGCTGGCAGTCGGCCAGTCGGCGACAACCGTCGAAGTCACCGAATCGGCAGTCGCCATCGACACCACCACGGCCCAGATTCAGAACAGCTTCGAAGCCCGCCAGGTTTCCGAGTTGCCAAGCACCGCAACCGGCAGCGGAGTGCTGAACCTGGCTTTGCTGAATGCGGGTGTAGCGAGCAGCGGATCCGTGGGCGCGGGCAGTGGGCCGTCAGTTGCTGGCCAGCGGCCCCGCAACAACAACTTCACCATCGAAGGTATCGATAACAATAGCGGTTCCGTAACAGGCCCGCTGGTCAGCGTCCCCAACGACGCCGTGGGCGAGTTCAGCACGCTGCAAAACCAGTATTCGCCGGAGTTCGGGCATTCCTCGGGCGGCCAGTACAACACCGTGGTAAAAAGCGGTACCAACCAATTCCACGGCATGCTCTACGAGTACTTTCAAAACCGCAATTTGAACGCTGCGGACAATCTGGCCTCCATTGACGGCACCCCGCTCCATCCCCGTTTCGACAATAACCGCTTTGGCGGAAATGTCGGCGGCCCTATCATCCACAACAAGTTGTTCTTCTTCGTCGACTATGAATATAATCCGGTCGGCCAAGCCGGCTCCGCAGGTTTAATTTATGCGCCAACTGCGGCTGGCTACAACACGATTGCCGCCAACCCGGGCGTCAATCCAACCAATCTCGGCATTTTGAAGCAATACCTGGGCACGGCCCCATCGGCTCTTCCCGCCTCGACTTTTCAAAACGGCTATCCTCTTCTCAGCACCAGGTCTGCCGGCCCTCAATACAAGCTGCCCAACCCGATCGGAGTTCCCATCGAGCTGGGGCAAATCTCCATCGCCACTCCTAACTTCGCCAATTACGAATCGGGAGTAGCCTCGGTCGATTACAACCTGTCCGATAAAGATTCAATGAGAGGGCGCTACGTACTAAACCGTACCGGATTTGTCGATACTGCCGCCAACCTCCCTGCTTTCTTTACGAATGTGCCCGCCAACTACTATTTGGCAACCTTTTCGGAGTACCACAATTTTACGCCCAGCCTCGTCAACGAGTTCCGATTTGGCTTCAATCGCTACACGCAGAATTACGGAGTAGGAAACCAGACTTTCCCGGGATTAGACCAGTTCCCGAATCTCATTTTCAATGAGCTAAATGCGGTCCAGCTTGGGCCGGACCCGAATGCTCCCCAGTTTACCTACCAGAACACCTACCAGCTCACCGACAATCTGAGCTTGACTAAAGGAGCACACAACCTGAAGTTCGGTTTCGACGGTCAGCGCAATATTTCGCCGCAGGCCTTTACGCAGCGCTCGCGCGGCGATTACGAATATAACTTCTTGAGCGATTACCTGCTCGACTTTCAGCCGGACTATCTTGCCCAGCGCTCCGCCGGCAACCCGATCTACTGGGGCAATCGCTGGCTGTTCGGCGGCTATGCAAACGACAACTGGAAAATTCTGCCGAACTTGACCGTTAATCTGGGCGTCAGGTACGAATATCAGACTGTTCCTGCCGGAGAGCAGGAGCAGTCATTGAACGCCCTCTCGAGCGTGCCCGGGTTGATCAACTTCAATGCTCCGTCACCCCAGACCGATAACATCATGCCTCGCATCGGCTTGGCGTATTCGCCGGGAACCAGCGGCAAAACCTCCATACGCGCCGGCTTCGGAATCAATTACGATGTTCTCTACGACAATCTAGGACTGCTGACCCTGCCGCCGCAGCTCTCGACGACGCAAGATGTGACAGGTTTGGGCGGAAGCAATTTCCTGGCTAGCGGCGGCTTACCGGCCACCGGCCCAAGTGCCAACTTCACGCCCGCGCAGGCGCGAGCGAAAACGGCGGGCTACGTTCCGCCCGTTCAACGGCCGAAATCCTACCAATGGAACTTCGGCATCCAGCACGAATTTGCCGGCCACTACGTTTTAGATACCCAGTACATCGGCACTCGCGGCACTGACCTGGACGTTCAGACGCAGCTCAACCGTCAGCCCGTAGTTACTGCCGCCAACGCTCTACCCGTCTTCTGGACGCAGCCGAGCGCCGCTACGGTCAACTCGGTGACCAACAATCTGGGTACGCTCCAGAATGCTTACTCCGCAGGCGGCGACACGGTTCCCGCTTATCTGGCAAACGGCTTTACTTCTCCTATTACCGCCTACATGCCTTGGGGCAACTCCGTCTATCACGGCTGGGCCAATACGCTGACCCGTCGCTTCAGCAATGGACTCCTGTTCCAAGGTGCTTACACCTGGAGCCACGCCATCGACGACTCGACAGCCGACGTATTCAGCACCTACTCCACCCCGCGCCGGCCCCAAAACTCTCAGGATCTAAGGGCCGATCGCTCTAGCTCGGCGCTCGATCACCGCAATCGCTTCACATTCGACGTGGTCTACGACTTGCCTTACTTCAAGCACTCCAACTGGTTCCTCAAGAACTTGGTCGGCAACTGGGAGTTCGCGCCAATCTATACCTTTCAGACCGGAACTCTCTACACCGTACAAAGCGGACTCGATTCCAATCTGAACGGTGACTCCGCCCCCGACCGCGCTATTGTGAACCCGAATGGTGGCATTTCCACCATCGGTTCCGGTACTACCGCCGTCTGCTCGGGCCCGACTGCTCCTGCCTGCCCCACCAACCTCACGTCAGCCCAGACCGCTGCCCTCACGGTCGGCTATGTCGTGAACAACCCACAGGCCAAATACGTCGCTACTCCCAGCGGTGCGCTCGCAACCGCCGGCCGCAACACCACTATGCTGGAACCGATTGACAATATAGACATCACTGCCGCGAAGAATATCAATATCACGGAACGCACAATTGTTCAGTTCTCCGTGCGCGCTTTCAATGTTTTGAACCACTCGCAGTATACGGGAGGGTATCTGAACGATATCGCCCCCAACGGCTCAACCAGCGGAACTCAGGCGGTCTTCTACCGCCCGACCAGTACAGTTTTCGGAGACCCGACGCAAGCCTTCTCGAGCAACCCTCGCAGCCTGGTCTTGACTCTGAAAGTAATCTTCTAAGCAAAACTTATGTAGTTGGGTGGGGCAGGCCATCGCCTTTCGTGGCCTGCTTTGCACACTCGTGGAGCGGCCCTTCTGGGCTGCCCTTCTGGGCTGCCATGCCGGCTTTCCAGCCGGCATCCAGATGTGCGAAATGCTTGAAACAGAGCAGGAAGCGTCAGCGACCGTAACTTGTAACCGCCCAAAGTAAACGACATTGTGCCTGCCGCCTCGGCACTCTCCCTACCCCCATCCCATTTCCGGTATACTCCTACCCCCCAAAATTCCTCTATCCACAGAATTCCAATCAATTAACCCTTTGTTTCGTTTCGTTTACAAAGTGGCGGCAAAATTGCCTGTAAGTAACCCCGAACACATTATTTTCTCAGGAATTGCATGCCAAAATTTGGATCTATCCTTTCGCCGCTCGCTAGCGCGGCTAATCGCGTCCGGCGGCCTGCCGCTCTCGTAACTTTCGCCCTGCTCGCTGCCGCCTCCTTGTTCGGCCAGTCGGTCACCACCGGCGACGTCAGCGGAACCGTGGAAGACGGCTCCGGAGCCATCGTTGCCGGCGCCAACGTCAGCTTGAAAAACCTCGATTCCGGGGGGACCGTCACTCAAACCGCCAACTCCGACGGCGCCTATCACTTTTCTCTCTTAAAGCCAGGTAATTACACGGTGCAAGCCGCGTCCACCGGCCTGTCCTCCGATTTAACGAAGGTCACTGTTCAGGTCGGCCGCGCGTCCGCCGTCAACCTGATCGCCAAGGTTCAGTCCACCCAGCAAATTGTCGAAGTCTCGGCCACCGGTACCGGCGTCGATACCGAAAACGCTAACCAGACCGCCACCTTCAACACGAAACAAATTCTCGAGCTCCCCGCACCCGGCGGCGACCTCACCACCGTCGCCTTCACCGTTCCCGGCATTGCCGTCAGCACCGGCGCCGGCTACGGCAACTTCAGCTCGCACGGTTTGCCGGGTACTTCGAATCTATTTACGATTAATGGCAACGATTACAATGACGCCTACCTGAACTTGAACAACTCGGGCGCAAGTAACCTTCTCCTAGGCCAGAACGAAATCACCGACGCGGCCGTCGTGCAGAACGGCTATAGCGTTCAATATGGCCGCGGCGCGGGCGCGCAAGTCAATTACGTCACCAAAAGCGGAGCCAACGCTCTTCACGGCGACCTGAACTTCAATTTCAATAACCACCTGATGAACGCCAACGATTTCTTCGCCAATCAGCAAGGCGTTGCGCGCCCCTACGCTGTTTCCCGCCAGTGGGGTGCCGATATCGGCGGTCCTATCATCAAAAATAAATTATTCTTTTATTCCGATAGCGAAGGGCTCTATTACACTCTCCCCAGCGTTCATACGGTAGTCGTTCCCTCGCAGCTTCTACAGAACTACATTCTGCAGAACGTGGGCGGCGCGCAGGCTTCACTCTACAGCCAGGCATTCGGTGTTTACAACAACGCGCCCGGCGCGAAGAATGCGCCAGCCGTCACCACTGGCTCAGGTCCGCTGCAGGATTCCACAGGCAATCTCGGTTGCGGCTCGCTGGCCGGTACCGCCATCCCAAGCTCGCTCGGCGGCGGCATGTTCGGTGTCGGCGCGGCCAGTTGCGCCAACGCCTATGGCGCCAGCGGTCTCAACACCAATAAGGAATGGCTCGAGACCCACCGCGTCGATTGGAACATCAACGACAAGCAGAAAGTCTTCTTCCGTTTCAAGGGCGATCACGGTTTTCAGCCCACCGGCACCAACCTTCTCTCGCCCAGCCTCGACACCCAGAGTATTCAACCGCAGTACGAGGGCCAGATCAATCACACCTACGTGATCTCGCCCACCACCGTCAACAACTTCATCATCTCGATACTCTGGTACAGCGCGAAATTCGGGCCCGCGAGCATCACCGATGCTCAAAGCACTTTCCCCACCTTCTTCCACATCGGCGGCTCGGGCGGAGTCACCAACGCGGGCTTCTATGACACCGGCGTCAATTGGCTGAATTATCCGCAGGGACGCAACGTGGGCCAAGGTCAAATCATCGACGACCTCTCCAAGACCGTAGGCAATCACACCCTCAAATTCGGAGTAAATTTCCGCAAAAACCGCATCACCGACTTCAACTACCAGGAGAACACCATCGGTGGCTATGAGTTTGCCGATCTCTCCGATTTCGCCAACGGCGTCACCGGTTCTAGCAATCTCGGCACCAGCTTTTATCAGCAGAAGTTCGGCCCTCTGCTCGACGCCCATATTCGCGTTTACAACATCGGTATGTACGCCCAGGACGAATGGGCCGTCCGCTCCAATCTAAAACTGACGCTTGGCATTCGCTTCGACCGCACCGCCAATCCTTCTTGTCTCGACAACTGCTTTTCGTTGCTGAACCAGCCGTTTGCTGCCACCGCGGCCCAGAGCAACATCGACACTCCCTATAATTCCTCCATCCGCAACGGCTTGACGCACGCTTACTATAACGTCGATTCCGTCGTTCCTGACCCGCGCCTGGGACTCGTCTGGAGTCCGAAAGGTACCCGCGGCACCGTGCTTCGCGGCGGCATCGGGCTCTTCTCCGATCTGTCTCCCACCGGTCTCGTCTCGCAGATCTTCAATAATCCTCCCTTTCCTTTCACCGCCGACATTGCCGACGGCTCGACGGTCGGCCTGGCCACCAGTCCCACCACTGCCGCTGCCGCCGCCCAGAACCAGTTCAATGCCTTCAAAACCGGCTTCTTCAACGGCCAGAACCTCGCTCAGCTCAATTCTTCTATCCCCGGCGGTTTCAGTCCGTTCACCTATACTTCCGTGCCTTCCAAGCTGCTGACCCCCAGCTACCTCGAGTGGAGCTTCGAACTCCAGCAGCCGATTGGCACGAAAGACGTCCTGGTTGCCACCTATAGCGGCAATCACGGCTATAACTTGCTCATTCAAAATGGCTGGGCCAATGCCTTCGTGCAGCCCACTTACGGCACCGCCTTTGCCGGACTGCCCGCCAACGCGCCCGACGGCCGCTTCGCCGGCGTCAATCAGCTCAGTAACGGCGGCATTTCGAACTACGACGGTGTCTCTGTGCAGTATCGTCATACCTTCGCCTACGGCTTCCAGGGCGAGGCCGGCTACACCTGGAGTCATGCCCTCGACACCCTCTCGAACGGCGGCGCGGGCGAGTATTACTCCAGTTGCTCCGGCTGCAGCCTCTCGCTGCTTCCCAGCCCCTACGCGCAAGCCAGCTACGGCAACGCCGATTACGACATCCGCCACAACTTCACCGCCGATTTCATCTGGGACACTCCCTGGAAATTCAATAACAAGATCCTTGGAAATGTGCTCGGCAATTGGACCGTCTCCGGTAAGTTCTACTGGCGTACCGGCACGCCCTTCAGCATCATCGATAGCAATCTGGCGAGCGCCGTGGCCGGCACCAACGTAGCCAATATCCCGACCGCCAATACCTACGCGTTAGCCACCACCCTCGGCCCTCTGTCCACCACTTGCGGAGCCTCCGCTGTCAATACTCCGTGCTACAGCTCTTCGCAATTTCTGCAGAGCGCCACCGAAGGCGCTTTCGGCAACGTCGGCCGCAATTCGCTCTATGGCCCGCACTACTCGGATATCGATTTCTCGTTGTTTAAGAACTTCACCATCAAGGAAAATTACCGGTTCCAGTTCGGCGCCAGCGCCTACAACGTCATGAATCATCCGAACTTCCAGAACCCCAACGCCGATATCGCCTCGCCGAGCAGCTTCGGCACGATCTCCGCCACCGCCACCCCGCCCACCAGCGCCTATGGCTCGTTCCAGGGATCGGCCGTCTCCGGCCGCGTGCTGGTAGTCTCCGGCCGCTTCCAGTTCTAACCAAGCTTCTTTGGTGGCGCGGACACTCGTGTCTGCCGCGCCGAGAATCGTCTCGGCGCTCGTCCGCCTAAGAGTTGCTGGCCCATGCGGCCACAGTACCTGTATGGTCTTCTCTCGCCGCCGCCTCCCCCCATGCTTACCCGCAGGACCGGTGGCTCTTTGTAACCTGGCATTTGCATGGTAGTCTTCCTCACAGCAGATATCCGCCGCCGGGAAAGTTTTCGGCCGGGAAGGCTTTCGTTTGGATGGATGGATATTTGGATCAAGCCTCTACTGGACCATTCTTTCTCCGCCGGCAAGAGATTGCCCAAGTGGTCGTGCAGTGTCTACACAAAGGTGTAGCACTGGTTCACTACGAGTTAGCGGCCTTTGTGGTGATGCCCACACGTTCTATTGCTGCCCAAGGTGCATCCCAGCCGTCTGCTGCAATCGTTGAAAGGCTTCAGCGCCCGGGAGGCAAACCGGATGCTGGGCCGCACGGGCGAGCCATTCTGGCAGGCTGAATCTTACGATCGTTGGGTGCGCGTTGAGCGGGAGTATGCGCGCGTTACCGCGTACATTGAAAACAATCCCGTAAAGGCAGGCTGGTGGAACGAGCCGAGGATTACCAGTGGTCCAGCGCAAGCCGGCAAAAGCGTCTCGACACGATTGTCGAGACGGCAGACACGAGTGTCCGCGCCACCGACGCCTAAGTTAGCGCGCTTAAGGGGGTGTCCACCCCCAACCCTTACTTCTCCGCCTTCATCAACATAATCGCCGCCCCATCCCAACTACTCCGGTCCGCGCTCTTCGGCGGATCGTCGCGCATCGCCACAATCCCCAGATCGCTATGTCTCAGGTGAAAATGCGCTTCCACATAACGCCGCACCAGATCGGCGCGCTTCCTCGATTGCACGTACTGCTCAGCCGGCGAACCAGCCGCCGCGTAGCCTTCGAAAACAAGGATGTCTCGCGGCAGCGAATCCACCATCGGCGCCAGTTCGCTGTCGATCAACTGCCGCCCGCCTGGCGACAATTCTGCCTGCCCGCTTCCGTTATCCGCCAACAGGCTCGCCGCCGGCAGCCACACCCGCGTTCCCGCGTCCTTTTGCCGCGCCAGCGCCTGCACATACTCCGGCCTTGTCAGCTGATCGAGGTTGTAGAAGCCGCGCCGTTTGAAGAAGCCGCGCAGGAAAAAGTTGTGTTTCAGCGCTTCCGTATCTTCCGCCAGATTCGTCGTGCTGCGGTTCAGGCTTGAGAGCGTCTGCCGCAGGTTCGCCGCCCCGTCCTGACCGATGCTGTCTTGCGCCAGCGCCTGTTTGAACGTCGTATCCAATTCCCGCGAGAGCGATTGCACGTTTTCGAGCGTTGCCTGCATCCTGGCCACTAATTTCCGCGATTGGAAATCCGCCATCGTGTCATTCGCCCGCCCTGCCACCTGATTCAGATTCGCCGAAGCTGCTTGCACGTTTGTGAGCGTCGCCTGCAGCTGCTGCCGGGTGGCTTCGTCTTTCAGAAGCAGGCCGGCCGGCCCCTTGCCGGCGTTAAGATCGGCTACCAGCGTGTTTATCTGGTTGGTGATCTGCGTCCCGTTTCTCGCGATCTGCCTAATGTCCGGCTTCACCCCGTTCACCAGTCCGTCGGCGTGATTCACCGTCACCGTGATCGAATCGAGCGCCTTGTCCAGCCGCCCGCGAAGGTCGTTCACGCTGCCATGCACGTCATTCAGCAGCCCCGAGCCGTTCTCCATCAGAGCCGTTAAATCGAACGGCTCCTTGCTCTTTAGCGTCGCGCCGTTGCGCACTTCTGCAGCCTGCTCGGTGCCTTTCTTGATCAACACAAATTTATCGCCGACCACGCCCTCCGTTTCGATCGATGCCACGGAATCCTTCCGTATCATTCCGTGTACCTTCTCCTCCACCTCCAGCTCCAGCCTGAACCTGCCCGCTGGATCCTTCGGAATATAAATCTTCTTCACCTGTCCGGCATCCAGCCCCGAAACCTGCACCTTGGCTCCATTGGTCAGCCCGCCCAGATTGGCAAATTCCGTATACACCTCCAGATGCCTGCTGAAGGCCTTTTGCCGGCTGCCAATCAGGAAGAGGATGGCGGTGAAAAGTCCCAGGCCCAGAACGATGAAAGCGCCGATGGCCCAAGTACGAATTTTCATCTCAATCTCCTTCCGTAACCAGAGCTCTTACCAGCTTATTGCTGCTTTCTTTTAACTCTTCGGGCTTGCCGATGGCAGCCAGCCTACCTTGATCTAAAACAGCCAGTCGATCCCCAACCCGGCGCGCGCCGTGAATATCGTGCGTCACAATCACCATAGTCGTTTTATTCTTTTCCTTCAGGCTGAGCAGCAGATCGTCTATCTCCGACGCCGTCACCCGGTCCAGTCCGCTGCTTGGCTCATCTACCAGCAGGATGCTCGGTTCGAGAACCAGCGCGCGCGCAAGTCCCGCCCGCTTGCGCATCCCGCCCGAAAGCTCCACCGGCATTTTATAGCGGTCTTTCCCTAAGCCGACTTCATCGAGCGTTTGCTGTACCAGCGCGTCGATCTCCTGCGGCGACTTTGTTTTGAACCGCTGCAGCGGCACCGCCAGATTGTCGTTGAGCGAAAAAGAATCAAATAGCGCCGCGCTCTGGAACAGAAAGCCCATCTTGCGCCGTACCCCGCTGAGTCCGTCTTCATCCATCCCGACAATGTTCTCGCCCTCGATGCAAATCTCACCCGCGTCGGGCTTCAGCAACCCGATCATCAGCTTCAGAGTTACGCTTTTCCCCGTCCCGCTTCGTCCCAGAATGCATAAAGCTCCCCCGGGAGCAACGTCGAACGAAACATCTTCGAGGACGCGCAGTTTACCGAATGCCTTCGACACCTTTTCGAACGATATGGCCGGACGCGTCTCCGCGCTCATATGGCCGTGTTCGGAAAAACAAAGAAAATCATTTTGACAAGCAGCACGTCGGCCACGATGATAAGCAGCGAAGAAACCACCACGCTATTGGTCGAAGCCCGGCCGACTCCGCTTGCCCCTTCATTGGTGGTGAAGCCGAAATACGATGAGACCAGGCCGATAATAAAACCGAAGACCGTCGTCTTTAGAGTCGGCGGGATGAAAGTCGCCCAGCTAATCTGGCTGAAAGCTCGCACCAGGTAGAGCTGGAAGGAAAGATGCGAAATCCCGTGTTCGACTATGTAGCCGCCCAGCAGTCCGGCGGAATCCATGAAGACCGTCAGGATCGGGAGCGCCACCATGCAAGCGAGAATGCGTGGAATTACCAGTAGCTTGAACGAGTCGATCGACAGCACCTCGATCGCGTCAATTTGTTCGGTCACCCGCATATTTGCCAGTTCCGCGCCGATGCCCGCACCCACTCGCCCGGCTACCAGCAGACCGGCCACCAAGGGACCGATCTCGTTGAAAAACGCCAGCGATTGCACGGTGGGAATCATCGACTCGGCCCCGAAACGTATCAGCGTACTGCGCGTGTGCAGCGTCAACACCAATCCCACCGCAAACCCCGATGCCATCAGCAACGGAAGCGACTTCCACCCCACCTCCTCAATCTGCCGCAGGATCATCTTGAACTCGAACGGCCGCCGCATGACTCGCCGTGCCGCCAGCGTCGCAAAAAGTCCAAGTTCACCCGCGAATTCAAAGAACTTCACGAAAATCGACATCCAGGCTCAACTTTAACGATTCACGTCTCTCCGCCTTTGACTCACCATTGCGCACTCCCCACTCTGACGCACCCATCCGCTTCCCGCTACCATCTAACTAGCAGGCCTTTTCCCCATGATTGCCTCCCCGACTCTTGCCGACGAGATTACCGACCTCAAACAACAGCGCCGGGCCACTATCCTGGCGCACCACTATCAGGATGCCGAGATCCAGGAAGTGGCCGATCACATCGGCGATAGCCTCGAACTCGCCCGCGTCGCCCAGAAGTTCGATGGCGAAGTCATCGCCTTCTGCGGTGTCCGTTTCATGGCGGAGACCGCCAAGGTCTTGAACCCCACCCGCGCCGTCATTCTGCCCGATATTCATGCCGGCTGCAGCCTGGTCGATAGCTGCCCCGCCGAAGGCGTGCGTGCCTTCCGCCGCAAGCATCCCGAGCACGTCGTTGTCAGCTATATCAACACCTCGGTCGAAGTAAAAGCCGAGAGCGACATTCTGTGCACCTCTCGTAACGCTGTTGCCATCGTCAATTCCATTCCCGCCGGCAAGCCCATTCTCTTTCTGCCCGACATTAACCTCGGCAACTACGTCAAATCGCAAACCGGGCGCAAGAATATGGAGATCTGGCAGGGCGCTTGCATCGTCCACGCCACCTTTCCGGCGCGCCGCCTGTCCGCCGCCCGCGCCGAGCATCCCAACGCCCTGGTGGCCGCTCACCCCGAATGCCCCAGCGACGTCTTGCGTATGGCCGACTTCATCGGCTCCACTTCCGCCATCATCGATTGGTGTACCGCGCAAAGCGCGCAAGAATTTATCGTCATGACCGAGAGCGGCGTGCGCTATTCGCTCGAGAAACTCAGCCCCGGCAAGCAGTTTTACTTTGTCGCCAACGAGAACTGCAATTGTAGTGAGTGCCCCTACATGAAAATGAATACCCTCGAAAAGCTACGCGCTTGTCTCGACACTCTCGAACCGCGCATCGAACTTTCCCCTGACTTGATCGAGCGCGCGCGCCTCCCCATCGAGCGCATGTTAGCCGTCAAATAGTGAGTCAACTCGTCCAGCTTGGTCCCGCCTCGTTCCCCTTGCCGCCCATCGCCGGCGACGTGGTCGATACCTACGGCCGCGTGCACTCCGATCTGCGCATCAGCGTCACCGATCGCTGCAACATCCGCTGCTTTTATTGCATGCCGGAAACCGGGGCAGTTTTTCAACCCACCTCCGAGCTACTCACTTTCGATGAAATCCTCCGTTTTGTCGAAACCGCCGCCCCGCTCGGCTTTCGCAAATTGCGTCTCACCGGCGGCGAGCCCCTGCTGCGGCCGAAGCTGCCCGAACTAGTTGCCCGTCTAAGCGAAGTGGCTGGCTTAGAAGATCTCGCGCTCACCACCAACGCTGTTCTGCTGGGCAAATTTGCGCGCCCGCTTTTCGCCGCCGGCCTGCGCCGCCTCAACGTCCATTTGGATACCCTCGACCGCGAACGCTTCCGCCAGCTCACCCGCCGCGACGACCTGAACCGCGTACTAGCCGGCCTGGACGCCGCTCTCGACGCAGGATTCACCTCCATCAAGCTCAACGCCGTCGCCATGCCCGGCATCTCGGAACCGGATCTGATTCCACTCGTCCGTTATGCTCGCGAGCGTGGCATGGAGCCGCGCTTCATCGAGTTCATGCCGCTCGATGCCCAGCACATCTGGTCGCTCGACCGCGTTCTCACCGCCGATCGAATGCTCGAAACCATCAGCCGCGAGTTCGGCCCGCTGACCGCCGTTCCCGATGCCGATCCGCGCGCCCCCGCCACCGAGTATCGCTTCGCCAACGGCGACCGCATCGGCTTCATCGCCTCCGTCAGCCGCCCCTTCTGCATGAACTGCAATCGGCTGCGCCTCACCGCCGACGGCCATCTGCGCTACTGCCTCTTTGCCCGCCAAGAAACCGCCATCCGGCATCTGCTAAAAGGCGATCCGCAAGCGCTCGAAACCGCCATCCGCTCCACCGTCTGGCAAAAATGGGCCGGCCACGAAATCAACCGCGCCACCTTCGTTCCACCCCAGCGACCCATGTATTCGATCGGCGGCTAAGATTCAGGAAACCGGCGGCGTGTTGCGCGCCTACTTCGCGCGATGCCGTGCTCCCCACGCGGCCATCAGCCCCAGAATGGGTTTGAGCGTTTCGCCGTGTCGAGTTAGTGCATATTCGACTCTAGGCGGCCTCTCCGCGTAATCTTTCCTGTGAATCAAACCGTCTCGCTCCAATTCTCTTAGTTGTTGCGTCAACATCTTCTTACTTACTCCCTCAATTTGCTGCTGCAGAACGCCCGTTCTTTGAGGGCCGCGTTTCAAATAATAGAGAATGAGCGTCTTCCACTTACCTCCGATCAAATCGACCGTCAACTTAACGGGACATTCGTTCGCGCGCATAACGGAAGCATACTGGGAGTAGGTCACCAAAAAGTGCCTACTTGCCGGGCTCGCTAAGCTGCCGCATACTGAATCTGCCCAAGCAATCAGAGCCCGTAATCAGGAGCAGTAACGAATTGAAGATCATCGCATACGATCGCTTCAGACCCGGTATAACCATGGAGACCGTCCAACCCCTTTTGCCCGAGGAAGTCTCCAACGTCTGGCGGCTTTGGAAGGCAGGAATCGTTCGGGAGAATTATGCTCGCGCGGACGAACCGGGCGTTATTATTGTTTTCGAATTGGATAGCGTTGAGCAGGCCCAGAAGTATGTTGCTGAGTTTCCTATGTCTAAGGCCGGCTACCTGGAGTGGTTCTATATCCCGCTGCAAGCCCCATTGCCGATCGAGAGTCTCATGAAAGACTCCGTGGACATTGCACAACCGTACGATCGCACCGGAACGATCCAGAGCCGCTGATCGAACGCCATGCACCGCGCATTTGGGTTGAATATTCCGCGGACACTCCCTGAAATGTGCGATCCGCGCACGATGGCTGTTCTCGTCTACGACATGCAGATCGGAGTGGTGGCGCAGATTAAGAATGGCCCCGAGATCGTCGGTAAAGTGACCGAGGTAATCTCCGCGGCGCGCCAAGGCGGGTTCCGCGTCTTCTTCTCGCGCTACATGACGCTACCGAAGGAAATGGCCGGGGTCGCGCAGCTACGCACGGCGATGGCTTGGCAGCGCGTTGCGTCCCCCGAACTTGTCCAAACTATTTTCCGGCCTGATTCACCTGGCTTTCAGCTGGTCCCCGAACTTGCCGCACGTCCCACCGAAGCGGTCTTTGATCGTATAACCATGTCAGCTTTCGAAGGTAACCCGTTGACGATTGCACTCCGGGACTGCGGGATTATTTCCGTCGCCGTCGTAGGCGTGGCGCTGGAAGTGGGTATCGAGCCGTCGCTCCGTCACGCCGCCGACCTTGGCTTTATCCCCGTACTTGTGACCGACGCTTGTGGCGCAGGTCATGCAGACGCCGCGGAGCGATCGCTTGAGAGTCTTAAGTTCGCTGGCGATACGGTCTTCACGGACGTAGCCACTATCTCTGTCCTGCTAAGCCACAAATAGAAGACGTGACCTCCTTCCGCGGCTTGGTTTACGCTAAATTTTCACCAAGCTGTCGATCCTAGGGCCGCTCGTTCGATCTATTCACATGAAGAGTCTCTTTGAACCGTCGGCATTGGAGGAATTGAAGCAGCGGATGGCGAAGTTGCGCCCGGAGAGCGAGCGGCAGTGGGGCAAGATGAATGTCGCGCAAATGCTGGCGCATTGCTCCGAATGGATGCAGATGGCGGAGGGGCTGAAATCTCCGCCACGCAATTTGCTCGGTCGCCTCTTCGGGCGTTTTGCCAAGCGAACTATTTTGAATGAACAGCCGGTTCGCCGCAATATGCCGTCGGATAAAAGCTTGATCGTGACCGGCGAACGGGAGTTTGCACTCGAAAGGCTGCGGCTGCTGCGCTTGACAGAGCGTTTCTCCGCGGCCGGGCCGGCCGGATGCACCAGGCACCCGCACAGCTTCTTCGGGCCGATGACTCCAGCGGAATGGGCGATATTAGCCTACAAACATCTGGATCATCATCTACGCCAATTCGGCACTTAAGCATGTGCTTGGCCAGGCAGCGCCAGCTAATCCCGGCCCCCGCCCATCAACCGCAGCAGAATACTCAACGTCGCAACGAACACATTGAACACCCCGGCAAACAGCATAAGCGCGCCGGGAATCGGGCTGTCCGCGCCCGGCGAGCGCAGCACGTTGCTGGTCGAGTAAACCAGAATGCAGACGCCAAGCACGCCGATGCCGAAGCCGATCAGCATCCCAAGCATCCCGATATCCAGAAAACCATTCAAAATCATGACGCCTATCAAGGAAAAGAAGATGCCGGCCATCAAACCCCGTGGCGCGGAGAACGTGCGCCCCGACGCCATCACATAAACGGTCACGCCGATAAACACGAACGCCGAAATGCCCAGCGCCACCAGGATCAGCACTGGAGCCGTCGTGCGCGCGATCCACAGCAGCGGCGAAATCGCGATGCCGGAAAGAAACCCGTCGCCCACCAGCGCGCTCACGCCCAAAACCGGATTGTGCCGCGCCGCCAGCGCAATATAAGGAACCACGTTCAGCAGCACCAGCGCCGCAATCCAGCCGAGCCAGCCCGAGAAAAACCGCGCCAGTGTATAGGACGTCGCCCCTATATAGCCGCCGGCCAGCGCGCTGAACACGCTCAATCCGAACAGCAGGTACATTTGTTTGATAACGGCGGCCTGCTGCCCGGTAAGGGCCGTAGAGCCGGTGAGTTTCTCCCACGCGGAAGCGGGCTGCTGGTACGGATATTGGTTCATAAAGGCGCTCCTGTCTTTTTAAGGATAGCCTGCCGCCCAAGCCTTACAAAAGGCTTAAACAGAGCAGGAAGCGTCAGCGACCATAAGGTTACAACTACCTGAAAATCCCTAAAAGGCGGCCTCGAAGTAGAGCGCGGGAACAGTTCCGGCACGATAAGCCAGCTGATCGTCGATCGCGAATGTGGCAAGCGCCTACGATTCACTGGTGGAGTTCTCCGATGCGAAAAGAGGTGTTCTGCTGCCGGCTCCGCATCTCGTCCGCAGCCAATAGAAGCCGAACCCAATAAGATTACTGAGAATGGTCGCGCCCAGTATTTTTGCCGCATAGACCCGCGCGCTCACCACATTGACGAACGGATAAGCGGAGACGAGCAGGCTGAAAGCCGTGGAGCAGAAGCCCACAACCGAGGTGTACCTGAGCCATCTAGGGAACGAGCGCCTGACGGCCAGTGTTCCCACCAGGGGAATGGCAAACATTACCAGATAGGCGATTTCATAGTGAGTGAGGCTGGCGTTGGTCAAAAGCTGGAAGGCTTCTTGCGCGTGGACGCCCAGGTTCGCCAAGATGACCAGGGTGAAGACCAGCGCCGCGGTGCAAAGGATCGAGTTCGCGGGAGTTCTCCAGTTAGGGTGGAAGCGCGTGAACCAAGCGGGGACGAGATTGTCCCAACCCGCGACCATCGGCAGGCGAGTGACTCCGGCGAAGATGTAGCTGGCTGCGCCGAGCAGACGGAGCTCGAGCAAAGCAATAGCGGCGACCGCCAGCGCGCTGCCTGGACCCGTATTACCAAGCACGATGCGCAGCGTTTGAGGAATCGGCGCGATGAAATCGATCCTGGCGTGGGGAACAAGGGCCACCACGGAACTGGTGCCTAAGATAAACATCGCGCAGATGATGGGCGAGGAGAGCCAGACCGATTGAGCGATACTGCGGGCCGGCTGCCTGCTTTCTCCAGCCAGAATGGCTATGTACTCAAGTCCGCAGAGCGCTCCGAAAAGCATTTGGCCAAAGAGCGCGAGAGAACGCAGATTCCGAGGCGGAAGCGCGGCCGAAAAGGGTGTCCAATGGCCAGGCATGAGGCTGCGTTGCGAGAGCGCCCAAACCGGAAGAAGAATCAGCCCCGCATAGACGATGAGTATGGCAATGCCCCCCAGGTTGTGCACCCACTTCCCGAATTCCAGGCCGCGCAGGGCAAAGATGGTCACGGCAGCGATCGCGATCGTCACCACAGCCAGCGAGGCCACGTGATCTTCAGGAATCCAGGCGGCGGAGGGTCCGATCAAGTAAGCCATTTCGGTCGGAGTCGCATAGAGAATGGTGGCAGTGACGGCGATTCCATAGACCCACAGATTCCAGGCCGTAAGAAATCCGCCAAGATTCCCGAATGCGTGGCGCGCCCAAACATACAGGCCTCCTTCGAGTGGCATGGCGCGATTGAGTCCGATCACCGAAGCGCCCATGGGAACGTAAAAGAGCAGCATGGCGGCTATCCAGGTTAGAGTCTGAGCTTTCCCCAGGCTGCCGGCAACGCCTACCCAAGAGCTACCCACAACGCAGAGGATCTGCGCGAGAACCAAATCGCGCAAGCGCAGTTGACGACGCAGGCCATGGTCAGCCGCTGAAGAGGATTCCGGTCTGTCCATCGTTCCGTCATGGTCGCATGGATTTGAGGACACGCTCCCATAAGCGTGAACTTAGCCGTTGGTGGCGCAGGCACTTTTGCCCAAATGCTTTGCACCCGTGGAGCGGCCCTTCTGGGCTGCTAGGCCGGCTTTAGAAGCCGGCATTTACTCAAGCATGAGCCCGCCGCCCAAGCGTTGCGTAATGCTTGAAACAGAGCAGGAAGCGTCAGCGACCGTAAATTTGCAACTACCTAAAAACCTCTTAAGTCAATGGCGCAGGCACTTTTGCCTGCCATGTCGGGACTCATCCCGACGCTTGGTTTTTCACCCTGCCACCACCCCTCAAACCCTCCCCGCTCCCTCCGCCGGTTCGCAATCATAAAAAACCGGATGAATGCCGAAGCGCTCTTCATAAGCCGCGCTAAGCGTCGCGCGGAAGTTAGGCACAGCCTCCGGCGCAACCAGATTCACCGTGCATCCGCCGAACCCGCCGCCCGTCATGCGTGCCCCGTAAACCCCCGGAATCGCGATCGCCCGATCGACCAGAAAATCGATCTCCTCGCAGGTGATCTCGTAGTCATATTGCATGCTGCGCTGCGACGCCACAAAAAGTTGGCCCATGGCCCCAAGGTCGTGAGCCTGCGCCGCCTTCCCGAGTTCGAGCACCCGCCCCGAATCCGAAATAATATGGCGCGCGCGCCGCCGCGGCACATCCGGCAGCGCTTCTTCCACTTCTCCGAACATCTCCGGCGTCACGTCGCGCAAACTCTCTACTTCCGGATAGCTCTTCTGAATAATCTCGACCGCCTCCGCGCATTCGGCCACCCGGTGCCGGTAAGCAGACGTCCCCAGTTCATGCTTTACCAGCGAATTCACCGCCAGGATGCGCACATCGTGCGGCAGTTCTACATACTCATGCGTCAGGCTGCGGCAATCGATCTGAAGGGCCGCGCCCTTGCGCCCGAATACCGATGCGTATTGGTCCATCACGCCGCAAGGCATCCCCACGAATTGGCACTCCGCTCGTTGCCCGAGCTGCGCGATTTCCTTCGCCCCGAGCCGCCGCGAGCCAAGCAGCGCAAACGCCGTCGCCACTTCGATCGCCGCCGAGGAACTCAAGCCCGAACCCGCCGGCACTTCGCTCGCTACATAAAGATCGCAAGCCTCCAGCGGCACCGCCGCCCGCGCCATCTCGCGCGCCACTCCCAAAACATAATCGCTCCACACCCCCAGCGGCTTTGCCTCGGCGACTTCGTGGATCGGCAGCGCAAACTCGGACGCGGTGTCGCGCGAATACACCCGCAGCTTGCCGTGACTCGCCGGCGCGATCGCGATATAACAAGCCATATCGAGCGCGATCGGAAACACAAACCCAAGGTTGTAATCGGTATGCTCCCCGATCAGGTTCACGCGCCCCGGTGCCCGATAGATCTCCGGATTCGCCGCGCCGCCGAACTTCTGCCGAAAGAGACTTACGATTTCGCCCGGAACGAGAGCCAAAGCAGAATTCCTCCGAACACCAATATCGCCAGGCCGCACCAGAGATTGACATTGATCTCCGCATCGAGCGGCGCGCGCACTTCCGGACTGAACAGGCCGTAGCCGAGCAAGATCAATCCCAATAGCGAAAACAGATACCCGGTCGGACGGCGTAAATCGTTCATCAGCTCTTACCAATAAATCAGATTGACAATGACCAGCACCACAATTACCGCGATGGCCAGCGGACCCGGCCGCTTGTACCACGCCACGCCTTCCTCGCGCGGGAGGTCTGTGATACCGTACACCAGGTTGTGCAGCTCACTTTCCGGCTTCGGTTCGGTGAACAGCGTGACCACCACCGTAACCACCAGGCACGAGCACCAGGAGATAATCGCGATCCAGAAGTTTTGCGCCATCGCCGACGAAAATTGATGGACCGGCGCAATCCATCCCCCCTTCCCCTCGGCGACCGTCAGGCCAAGCGTGAGGCCGCCGCCGATCAACCCAGTCAACAGACCCCAAAACGCGCCGTTGCTGGTGGTCCGTTTCCAAAACATTCCCAGCAGGAAAGTAGCAAACAGAGGCGCGTTCACGAAGGCGAACACCAGCTGCAGGAAATCCATGATGTTGTTGAATGCGGTGGCGAGGTAAGCAGTCGCGATCGAAAGCACCACCCCGGCCACCGTGGTCACCCGGCCGATCCAAAGGTAATGGCTGTCGGGTGCGTTGCGCTTAATGTAGCTCTGGTAAATGTCGTAGGTGAAAACCGTGTTGAAGGCCGTCACGTTGCCCGCCATCCCCGACATGAAGGAGGCCATCAGCGCCGTAAGACCGATCCCCAGCATGCCGGAGGGATAGAGCTTCGCCATCAGAGTCGTCAGCACCAGGTCATAGTTATAGCCGCCCGTGGCTTTTAGAGGAATCGTATAGCCGCCCGCCATGCTCATCAGCGCGACCGCCGCGATCCCCGGCAATATCACCACAAACGGCATGAAAATCTTTGGGAACGCGGCGATCAGCGGCGTCTGGCGGGAGCCGTGTATGGTTTCCGCCGCCAGCGCGCGCTGAATAACCAGGAAGTTGGTACACCAGTAGCCGAACGAGAGCACGAAGCCAAGCCCGGCTACCAGTACGAAGAGGCTTATCCCCATCGGGTTTTGGTCGGCATGAACCGAATAGCGCCAGGTGTGCAACATCACCGGCTGCAGGCGCGCCTTCATGCCGCTCCAGCCGCCGGCTTTCTCCACCGCCAGAATGGATAGCGGAGCAAAGCCAAGAATAATCAGAAAGAATTGCACCACCTCGTTGTAGATCGCGCTCGTAAGGCCGCCCAATAAGGTATAGATCAGCACGATAGCCGCCGAAAGAAGCACCGAATTGGTGAAGTTCCACCCGAGAACCAGCTCGAACAGCAGCCCCAGCGCATACATGCTGATCCCGGACGAGAAAATCGTCATGATCGCGAAAGTGATGGCGTTCAGGCCGCGCGTTTTTTCGTCGAAGCGCAATTTCAGGTATTCGGGAACGCTGCGCGCCTTGCTCCCGTAGTAGAACGGCATCATGAACAGCCCGACAAAGATCATCGCGGGCACCGCGCCCAGCCAGTAGAATTGGGCCGTCATCAAGCCGTACTTTGCGCCCGAGGCGCACATGCCGATCATTTCCTGCGCCCCCAGATTAGCCGCGATGAAGGCTAGGCTCGTAATCCAGACCGGCACCGAGCGACCGGAAGTCAGGAAGTCTTCGCTGGTGGAAATTTTGCGCTTAGCCAGCCATCCGATACCTAGGACGAACGCAAAGTAGATGATGAGACTTACATAGTCGATGGCCCTGAGTGTCAACGCGGTAACTCCGTCCGGGCAATTGTACCGCAAGGTTTTTACACAAATGGCACGATTGCTGGATACCACCTGGATCAAACAGGCGTACAATGAAGCCACGAGTACGCCACTGCACCATTTGTAGTAGCGGAGTGTTTTACGTCCCTTATGAGGGGGAAGGAGTCTCTTTATGAAACGCTCTTGGCCGGCTGCCGCGAAGATCCTGACCGGGTTCCTTTTCACAGCCGTCTGCGCCATGCCGCAGAATTACACCATATCGGCTAAAGCCGGCGCGGTGAATTATGTGGAGGGCAATGCATTTTTGAATGGCCGTCCGATTTCGCCGCACAATCTGAAGGCTACTTTCGTCAATGCGAACGACACGATATCCACCGATATCGGCAAGGCTGAGGTGCTCTTATCTCCCGGAGTCTTTCTCCGCTTGGGAAGCAACACGCAGGTGCGCATGATCTCGGCGTCGCTGACCGATACGCAGCTTGAAGTCAAGTCAGGCGAGGCGATGGTCGAAGCCGACGACATTGTTAAGGATAACCAGGTCACCGTAGTAGATGGCGGCGGCTCGGCTGTCATCGACCGCAATGGCCTCTATAAGTTCACGGCTGGCGCCGGCGCCACCGCGTCCGTGCTCGAAGGCAAAACCGTCGTTTACTTCGATAGCCGCAAGACCGAACTGGGCAAAGGCCACGAGGTGCTTCTCGGCGAAGCCGCCAAACCGAAAAAGTTCGATGCCAAGAAAGAAGACGACCTCTACGCCTGGAGTAACGTGCGTTCCGAGTACAATGCGGCCTCCAGTTACCAGGCTTCGAAAGACGTAAATGCCTCCAGCTATGGCGGCGTGTGGGGCGGCTACGGCTTTAGCGGTTTTTCAAACGCCGGCTGGATGTGGAACTCGGGCTTCAATAGTTATTCCTGGCTGCCCGGAGCAGGTGCTTACTACAGCCCCTTCGGCTATGGCTTCTACAGTCCGGGAACGGTTGGTTACGCCCCCGTGATCTACGCTCCGGTCTACGGTGGCGGCGGCTGGGGCCGCCGTGGAGTGCCCACCGCCGGTGGTGGCGGCACGGTGGCCAGGGCCGCTGTTCCGGTCAATCCCGTTCGTCCTCCGGCCCTCGGCGGACGGATCTCTTCTCCCATGGCAAACCAGGCCGCGCGGGCTCAATCCCTGCGAAGCTATTCCTCGTCGGGTTTCCGGACGGGTAGCGGAATGGCGGTTCCGGCTGGCCGTGCGGCTGCTGGATTCGGCGGCGCAAGCCATGCCGCTGCCGGCGCCTCCGCATCCCACGGTGGGTTCAGCGGCGGTGGCTATTCCGGCGGAGGTCACGCCGGCGGCTTCTCTGGCGCAAGCGCCGGTGGCGGTGGTCATGCTGGCGGCGGGTCTCCCGCCGGTAGCGGTGGTGGCGGCCATCACTAGTTCCGGTAGATGAACTACCTGTTGAAGTCCGAGCCGGAGGTTTACTCTTTCGCCCATCTCCAGCGTGACAAGGAAACCGTATGGGATGGGGTGACCAACCCCACCGCTGTCAAGCATCTGCACCAGATGAAGCCAGGCGATAAGCTGGTCATCTACCATACCGGCGACCAGCGGCAGGCAGTAGGTACGGCCGAAGTAGTGAGCGTAGATGCCGCCAATCCGAAAACCCCGCTCGTGAGGATCAAAGCCGGCAAGCCGCTGAGCGAACCCCGCACCCTCTCTTCCATCAAGGCCCACAAACTGTTTGCCGATTCTCCCCTCGTCAGCCAGGGCCGCCTGTCAGTGGTGCCACTGACCGACGCTCAATACGAGTGGCTGGTTTCATGAAGTAGTTCGTTTCGAAATTTCCCCCTGCCATTCTCATTCACAAAAAACCCAAAACTTCTATCTCGCCCGCCATCAGCGCCTTACCCTTCATCCGCGCGCTCACCCCGTACGCCCCTCCCGCACACTCATCGCAGGAAACGCGCCCATGTCCGATTCTCTTCTAGAAAATTCTTCACCCAACCGCTCCCCCGGACCACGCACGCAGTCAGGGAAAGCCACTTCCAGCCAGAACGCTATCAAGCACGGCTGCTGCTCCCAAAAAACCATCCTGCGCGACGAAGATCCCGCCGAATTCGAATTCGTCGTCCAGGGCTGGTTCGACCATTACCGCCCCGACAACCAGCTCACCCGCGCCCTGGTCGAAGACCTCGCCCGCGCCCACTGGTTCCTCAAACGCGCCTCCAAGCGCCTCGAAGAAATCGAATACGAGCTCCCTGGGTGGTTCGGCAGCGACCAGCCTTACGAAATTGTGGGATTGGTCGGAGATGTCAAGGCCTTCGAGCTTCGCCAGCCGCCGTATCCCACCGTGTATTTCAATATGTTCCAGGAAAATCAGTTGATGGATCAATTCGAACTGCGCACCGCGGTCAATCCAGCTGCGCTCTCCGGAACAGTACGCCGGATCGTGCGCGATCTCTTGAAGACCGTACCCGTCACCAGGGTCACAACACTCGCCGAACAAGTGGACTCGAACATTGTTCCCGAACGTCTCATCGCCACTCTGTCGCAATTCTTTGGAGTATTGGGCGCGGCGCTCGCCGGCATCGGACTCTACGGACTGCTGGCCTATACGGTGGCGCGCCGGACGAACGAAGTCGGCATTCGCATGGCGCTTGGAGCAACCGCCAGTGACGTGAGCAGCCTGATATTGCGCGACGCGCTGGGAATGGTGTGCGGCGGCCTGATAGCCGGGGCGTTGCTGGTATTCTTGAGCCGGTCGCTGGTTTTGAGCCTTGTTCCGGATTTGAAGCTCGATAGCGCGGGGCCGCTGATCTTCGGCGGTTGGACGATCATCGCCGTCGCGCTGCTCGCTTCCTATGTGCCAGTGCGCCGCGCTGTTCGCGTAGGTCCGATGGTGGCACTGCGACACGATTAGCCAAAGGTCGTCACGGTTCTGTAACTTTTTTCTGGACCCGACCGTTAAGGAAGCGTTTTCTGACGAACTTCGATTAGCGCCAATACTGTTCACTTAAAGATCCTGATTCGCTTGGAGCAGTCGATTCTGAGGGTGCGCAGCGACTGGCGTGGCCGCAGTGGGTAGTTGCTCATTTTTCGCTTTACCCCGCGAGGGTTGAGGCGATTGCGACTGGAGCTAACCCGCTCTTGCAGGATCTCCTGGAGCACGGCTTCATGAAAGGCTTTTTTCAGCCGAGGGGGGAATAGCGACGAAGCGAGGCATGCGCCGTTGGACGACGCGCACGGAATGAACGAAGGAGAGCCGGTCCGGGTCCTCATCGGCTTCGAGCGCAGCTTCATGCATCAATCCTCGAATGGCAAAGTGCGCCATCAGCAAGCCGTAGAACCCTTGTTTGACGAGTTCGGGCGTTTTGCTGCGTAACACAATCTGGGCGCCCCGCAAATGGGTTTTCAACTCATCCAGCGCAGTTTCTATTTCCCAGCGCTCGTGGTACAGTGCCGCCAGTTCTTGGGCGGGAGCCTGTTTAGGATCCAGAATGGTGGTGATCAGGCGATACACTAGCTCGGCATCCGGTACGTCTTTCAGGTAATAATCGATCACTCGCACGACAATCGCCTTACGCCGATTCCGGCGATCGGAAATACAAAGGTAAAGGCGGCTGAGATACGACCCATCCGGCAAGCGCCGCCCGATCTCCAGTCGCGCATTCTGGCGCGCGCGCCACAGTAAATCCGCTCCGGTCTGAGCCGCTGCCTGCCACAGTCGGTAGCCCGGGAAGAAACGGTCGGCCAGACACAGCATGCCCTTTTGCAAAGCCGGTATTACCTGCCGAGCCAGCGTGATCTCATCGGTGGCATACGGCGCCATCCGCGCGGCCCACAGCACGTGTGTTCCGTTCTCTAATAGCCCGACAAAGCGGAGTTTGGGAAAGGCACTCGCTCCGCGACTCGCGCCAGGCCTGCCAAAAGCCGCTTCGTTCTCCGCGGTATCGGCCACATCCAGCGTGCTGCCGTCTAGGCTGACCAGCCGCCAGTCGCGATACCAAGCGCCCTTCGTCCGGCGCTCGGCAATCGGAACAACCACCGCTTCATACAACTGCTTCACCGGCTCCACGCCCAAACGACTGCGCGCTTGCGAGATGCCCGACTTGCCCGCCACCCTCAGCCCCGCCGACGGGTCCAGCAGCCACTGCACTCCTTCTAACAAACAGCGCAGCACCTCGCGATACGAGGACCGCATGTACAAGGCCAAAGCGATCACGTAGTACACCACCACGTGCGCCGGTAAATCGCGTTCTCGTACGCTTGCGCGCCCAGTCTTCTCCAACACGCCGCGCACCCTCTCCAATGGGAAAAACTTAGCGATCACTCCCAGGCTGATGTAGTCGGTGATACGACTCCCAGCCGGCAACGTGGCGATTGTTCGGGCCATTCCGCAGTCTCCTGTCTTAAAAACAGAATACCGCAGAAATGTTCTTTAAGTGAACAGTATTGCGATTAGCGCCTGGTTGGCTCGTTCGCTCCTTCTACTAGGCCGTCGAGAACGGTGCCGCCGTATTCCCGAGTGGTGTCGCGTGCTCGGGTGGCTCAAACACCGAATGCGCACCGTACAATGCATCGAACAAGTGCGCGTCAAGCCCGAACATTCGTTCGTAACCAGCCACATGTTCCTCCTTCGGCGTAATGGTCGCGCCCAACTCGAGCGGAACTTCGTCCAAATCGCTTAACAATCCCATCTGCTCCGCGGCAATCATAGCCGCGCCGCGGCTCGATGCCTCGCCCACCAGGCACTCCACAATCGAGTGCCCCAGGCTATCGCTCATCATCTGTTTCCAGACCTTCGACCGCAGCAACGCGCCGCCCGAAGCGATCACCTGCTCGGGCGCGTCGAACGGCCGCCTTAGCAGCATGTAGATCTGCTTGAAGCGCAACGAAACACTCTCCAGACAGGCTTGCAAGATATCGATCGGCTTGGTCGCCAGACTCATCCCCGCGATCGTGGCGCGCAAGTCCGGACGCCAGTAAGGAGAGCGCTCACCCGCAAAATACGGCAGCATCGTCAGACCGTGTATGCCAGGCTCGCGCTGTGCGATCTGCTCTTCGGCGTCCGCGGGCAATTGCAGCGTGCGCGTCGCCCATCGAAAAACTTCCCCGCCATTGGAAACCGCGCCCCCCAAAATGAAGCGCTCGCGATTCACCCGGTAACACCAGATGCCAGCCGGTATGGTCACCCGGCTCTCTTTGATCACCACTCGCATCGCGCCGCTCGTCCCCACCATCAAAGCGAAACGTTGCGGTGTTGAACAGCCGCTGCCGATGCTGTTACAAGCGCCATCACCATACGCCGGATACCACGGAATGCCCTTAAAGAGCGGCCAGCGCCCTGCGAGCTCGGCAGTCAGCTCGCAGCGCGGCTCATCAAGCGTCTCCACTGGCGCCAACTGATCGCGGCCAATCCCGAGAACGTCCAGCAACTCCTCGCAGTAATCTTCTTTTCGTTGGTCCCAGATGCCGCTCGCCGAAACCATCGAGATCGATTCGGCGCCCCCACCCGTCAATCTCATCAGCAGATACTCGCCCACCGAGATCCAACGCCGTGTCACGGCAAATTCCTCGGGGTGCATCTCTTTAAACCAAAGCAATTTTGCCGGCCAGTAACTCGTGTGTACCGTGCAACCCGTAATCGCATGCAGCCAAGCCGGCTCGAAGATGTTCGTCAACTGCTCCATCTGCCGCCCCGATCGCGTGTCGAACAGATGCACTACCGGGCTGGTCGGCTTCCCATCCTTGTCGATTCCTACGAAGCAATGCCAGAAAGCGCTAATCCCGACACCGGCAGCCTTCAAATTTCGGTGGACCATCTGTTCATGCAGCGCGTCCAGGCACCCGAACGTTAACTGCACCAGCGCATCCGGATCGACTTCCACGCTGCCGCCCGGTCTGGTCGTGAAGTCATACTTTTTCTGCAGACCTAAGCCTGGATAATTTGAGAAATGTCCGTCGAAAAGAAGCGACCGCACGCTCGACGTACCTATGTCGAGGGCTACCAGGTTGGAATCGAGACTCACTCGATTAGTATTTCAGAGGAGAAGCCTGGCGAAGCCGCGTGCGTCGGGATTGTGGAAAAAATTCGGGGACACTCCGGATTAGCATCCGTCTACACTTGTTAACTTTCACAAAAGCAGGCGTGTCCCCAGATTTTTTCACAATCCCGTCACCAACCGGCCTATAGGATCTTGCCCGACAAGAACTAATTAGAGACTCGTGCTAATTTACGCTGGCGGAAAACCATTACTGCTCCGGCTAAACCAGCCAGCAGCATCAGGCCGGTAGTAGCCGGTTCCGGTGTTGCCGTTGAAGAGACCGCCAGTTGTCCGCGCAGTTCGCCGTTTGGATACTCGGCGGTGTGAATGTTCACATACGCGTTACCCATTTCGATGGCCTGTGCGACTTCCGCGATAGTACTGATTCCATCGGCCGGGGTTACGTCCGCTTGTGTAAGCGTACCGCTGATCATGTTCGTTCCCGGCATGGTGCTCATGAAAAATGGAACAACAATGGGCCCGCTTACTCCGGGAGCGCCAAAGTGGATGTGAGCCATCGTCGCGTCTCCCGTCAAATTCGCCCAGGAGAGCGTATACGTGAAGTCGTTATTCATGGTGCTGTAATCGACAGTTGCCATTCCACTGCCATTTGAGTTGCTGGCGCCGTCCGCTCCAGGCGTCAATGTAGTCGTCGAAACAAAGTCCGCTCGCATCGGCGACACGGAGATCATCAGTCCCGCGCACGCGAACAATAGTGCTGATAAAGCTTTCATTCAGGTTCCTTCCCTCTGGCGTCCGCCGGAGAATTTCCCGGGCGCCACCTAGAAGGATGCGCACCGTCCAACTTCAGCACTCTTTTTTGGCTTCCTCGCGGAACTACTGGTACTGTCCCCGCGTCGACAAACGCCGTCGACGCGCGATAGCTCCGACTGCCGCTCCCGCCAAACAAGCGATCAAAATAGCGCCCAAATGCCAGACGACAATATGTGCCGCGCTTTGAATCGGGCAAGCGAGCGCGAGTACACCCACGCCGGTGAGTCCGGCCAAGCCGCCCAGGGTCGCGCCTAACTTCGCCGGAGAACTGGCGTAACCCCGTCTGACGAACCAGTAACCTATTGCCCCGGTGATGACGGCGCAAATCACTCCCAGCCCTAAACATGGGATGCCCCGTCTGACGAAATGAGTCAGATCGAAATTCCAGAAGAGCGCCGCAGTCACTAGCGGCAGCAGAACCAGGCACGAAACTACGAGCAGGGCGGGGCGAACCCGTTGTCTCGAACCCGGCACCATTCCGTTCACAGTTGCCAGGCAGTAAAGGGCAGCCGCAATCAGAATCGCCAGGTAGTAGCAAACTCGCTGCAGTTCGTTCAAGCGGTGAAACCCCACATAGCCGACCGGAATCGCCAGCAGCATCGAGAACGCAACAAACAGCAGCAAGCCAAAGGCAAACATCCGGCCGTCCGATGGTAGCGGGCGCACCGGCTTGATCGTCGCCGTGATCCGCTCGCGGATGCGCGCCAGTCGTTCCGGCTGCGGAGTCTCCGATAGGCTGGTTTTTATGTCGTTCCAAGTCATGACACACCGCCGAACAGTTTGCGCAATGTTTCGTAGGCGCGATGCGCTTTCTGCTTTACCGCTCCCACGCTCGTTCCAGTTGCGCGCGCCGTTTCTTCCAGACTAAGACCCACCACTTTGAGCAGCAACACCGCTTCGCGCTGCCCGTCCGGAAGACTCTTCAGCAAGTCTTCCACCTCGTATATAGACATTGCCTCGGATCTCTGAGCGGCGGTTTGGGGCAGTTGCTCGCTCGGAAACTCATGCCTCGAAATTCGGCTTCTACGCCGGTAATCGTCGATCTGAACGCGCCGCGCAATCGCAAAAATCCATGGCAGAACCGGCTCTCCGGACCGATAGGTTCGTCTTGCATTGTGAACCCGTAGCCAGAAATCCTGCAGTAGATCTTCCGCCCGCGACCGATCCCGCACCTGCGAAAGGAAGAAGCTGAAAACCTGCGGACTGATTCTATCGATCAGCGCGGCCGCCGCCGGAGTCTCGGCCTGCTGATACCGCCCCATGAGCGACTCCAACTCCTCCGCCGGGGGCTTTGGCTCGGATGATGTAGGTTCACCCATCACGCCATTGAGCCCCAACTTAGGTAATACTGAAGCAGATAAGAAAAAGTCACGCGATCTCTGTTAATTTACTCTGGCTGCTTCCACCGTGACTGTCTGTTCGATGGTACCGAACTGTATAACGATGATTTCCTTACGATTCGCCGTCAACCTCCTCGTTGCTGCTTGCATGGCCGCGCCTTTCGCGCTCTGCTCCGCCCCAGACTCCTCACAAGAAATCCCGTCCACGCGCGTTCCGGTGCTTCTCGAACTGTTCACCTCCGAAGGCTGCTCGAGCTGCCCTCCCGCCGACCAGTTGCTCATGGCATTGGACCAGAAGCAACCTGTCAGCGGCGTTGATTTGATTGTGCTCAGCGAACATGTCGATTACTGGAATCGTCTTGGCTGGCGCGATCCGTTTTCCTCGGCTGTGATCAGTCAGCGCCAGGAAGAATATGCCTCGAAACTTGGCATCCCGGAGATCTACACGCCGCAGATCGTGATAGATGGCTCGCGCCAGGCCCTGGGCAGCAGTTGGCCGGCCGTAAAAAAAGCCGTCGTGGCATCGCTTCAACAAAGTAAGGTGCCGGTAAATTTATCAGCCCGGAAGGATGACGCTCGAACGCAAGTCCAGGTGTCGATCGCTCCCTCGGCCGCTGTCTCCGCGCGCGGAGATATTTACCTCGTTCTAGCGGCGGACCATACGCAATCGAAAGTCTTGCGCGGCGAAAATTCCGGGCAGGAACTCGAGCATGTGGCGGTTGCTTATTCGTTCCGCAAAATAGGCAAGCTAGCCGCTGGCCAGCCTTTCTCGAAGGAGTTGGATGTCACGCCCGACGCCAACATGGGGTCGAGTCCCACCCGAGTGATCGTCTTTGTGCAGAATTCCGACAAGCACATCGTGGGCTTGGCGGAAGCAAAAGAGTGACGACTCACTGGCCTTCCGACGCCGAATCCGCGAAGCGCAGCGATACCGTGAACGTGTCGCTCTCCCCGGGAGCAACCGGACGGTCCAAGCGCGGGTAAGCCGCCGACATGCTGTCCATCGCCGTGCTGCTGATAATCGGAAAGTAGTTGTTGCCATTCCCAGCCGGTTCAAATCCTCGATAAAGCGGCTTCTCGCCTGACTCCGCTATCGCCGATACCTGCCCTTGTCCGTAATCGGCTACCGGCGCCGGGTCGCTCGTGTTGGCAGCCAGGTGCTCGAAGGCTGGATCTCCGAAACCGCTCGGCAGCTCCGGAAAATGCAAAACGAAAGGGTAGATAGTAACGCCTTTGAGCGTGATTGCCGAATCGGCGTTGTTCTTTTCGGTGACATCCATGGCCAGCGTGTTCCCCTTCTGGCTAAACCTCAATCCGATTGAGCCCCAAATGAAGGAGTAGAGCCAGCTATGATTCGCCGCATCCCAGGCGCGCCCGTTGTTTACCTCGCCCCAGCCGTACTGCCGATCCGTTAAGACCTTGCCTCCGAGGCCAACTGCTTTGATATGCCAGATGTGAAACGCATCCGATGGGTACTGGTTCAGATCCTCTAGAACTACCCCGTTAAAACTGAGCCGCTGGATTCCGTTCGTGCCGTAAAGGATTTTTAGTCCGTCATTTTTAGGCGTTCTGCCGCATCCGATGAACATAGCCGTCACCGGAACTAACGCCAACAAACACACTAAACCTGAGCGCATTCCGCTTTTCCGTAAAAGTGGTGTCGACTTCACAGAAGAAAGTCTATCCAGATTAACCCGGTGCGAAGAAAGGTAAACTGACACCGGATGGCCCGAGTTTCGTTAGACACCTCTTTCTTCCGACGCTCCGCGGGAGGGTACACTTCCAACCGCCGACCCAAGTCCAAAATGGCTGGCCTCGGCGCGTCCACCCCAGGACGAGCCACTCTCAGCGGCGCGGCGCTCATATTGGGCGCACTCACCGTCTGGCTGGTCGCGACCATACACGCGCGCTACACCTTTGGCCTTCAATCTCCCGTTCGCGTGCGCTTTCAATCGCCGCTCGTGGTAAGCCGCCGCATCGAAACTCCGGACGCCCTCCAGGCGCGTCTCGACCAGGATCATTCGCTCACCGCTTACCAGCAATACACGTGCAGGAAATTCGGACCGGATTGCCGCATCGCGCTTGCCATTCAACGCGCCGAGAATCCGCAGGGCAAGTGCGAGGTTTACCACTACAATCCGGATGGCACCCTCGACTGGGGCTACTTTCAAATCAATACGGTGCACCTGAAGCGCCCCGGAGTAAATTTACGCGACCTTTTGGATTGCAAAACGAACATCGACGTCGCCTACCGGCTCTACCAGGAGAAACACGGCTTCAGCGCCTGGAGCACCTTTAACAACGGCGCTTACCGGCGCGACTTAGAATGAAGTAGTTCATGCGCTTCGAGTGCCAACGCGGTTGTACCCGCTGCTGCGAGGTTCGCGGCTTTGTCTATCTCAGCGAAGACGATCTGACCCGCGCGGCCGCTTATCTAGGCGTTACCAGCGAGGCATTCGAAGCGCAATACGTCATTCGCTACCCAACGCTGCTGCGGCTGCGCAAGCCTCTTGACTCGCAGTGCCATTTCCTGACCAGGGAAGGCTGTTCCATTCATCCGGCTAAACCGACGCAGTGCCGCCTCTATCCCTTCTGGCCCGAATTGGTTGAAAATCGTGCCGCCTGGAAGGAGGAGTCGAAAAGCTGCCCCGGCATCGGTAAAGGCGAACTGGTGCAGATCGGGACTGCTCTCGAAACAGCCAGCGAAATGAAGCAGGCGTATCCATCCATGTATCCGGATTAGCCGACGACTTACAGAACCGCGTACGCCAGTAAGCGGAACCCGGTTTTCACAACGCAGTCAGCACAATCGGCTCCGTTTTCGTCACCACAATCGTATGTTCATAATGTGCGGACAGCGTGCCATCCGCGGTGTCGATCGTCCAGCCATCGCTCAATAACCGCCCGCGGCCCGACCCCGCGGCGATGATCGGCTCAATAGTGATCACCAACCTCTCGGTAAGGCGGCTCCGAAAACGTTTGTCGAAAAAATTCGGTACGCTAGGCTCTTCGTGAATCGTCCGACCCACGCCATGCCCGCACAATTCCCGCATCACGCTAAAACCCGAGCTGCGGACTTCGCGTTCCACCGCGTGCCCGATATCGTAAAGGCGATTTCCCGCTACAGCCGCTTGTGCACCCCGTTCAAACGCATTCCGCGCACAACGCGTCAGGCTCCTTGCCTCAGCCGTCACTTCCCCGACTGCGACAGTTACCGCCGCATCGGCCACAAAACCGTTCTTCTCCGCCGTGAGATCCAGCTTCACCAGGTCGCCCGCTTGCAAGATGCGCTTCCCCGGAATGCCGTGAATGGCCTGTTCGTTGACGCTAATGCACACCGCGCCTGGAAATCCATAAACTTTCGGCGGCGAGGATTCGGCTCCGAATTCCGCCAGCGTCTTTGCTCCTACGTGCTCTAATTCCTCGGTGGTGACGCCGGGCTTTACTCTCTCCGCCATCCGATCCAAAGCAGACCTGACAATACGCCCAATGTGCCGCAACCCTTCGAACTCCGCTGTTGTTTTGATAGACACGTCTTCGATCTATTCTTCCCTCAGCGCCGTCATCGGATCGATGCGCGCGGCGCGCCAGGCGGGTACGAAACTCGAAACCGCCGCGATGGCAGCCAGTATTACCAACGAAAACACCGCCGTAATCGGATCGGCCACTGGCAAATTAAATAGCGTGCGTTTCAACAACTGCCCCACGAAGAATGCGCCCGGCAGCCCGAAGGCGATCCCTACCAGAAACATGCTCATGGCATCCTTCAATATCAATTGAATCACGTCTCCCTTCGATGCTCCTAGAGCAATCCTCACGCCAATTTCGCTCGTTCGCCGAGCCACCGTGTAAGCGAGCAAGCCGATTAAACCGATCGCCGATAACGTTAACGCGAGTGCTCCGAAAACGTCCGCCAAAAAAGTGAGCAGCCGTTCGAAAAGCAGAAGATGATCGATCAGCGCCGTCTGCGTTTCGATCTCCACCACCGGCACGCTCGGATCGATACCTGCCGCAATCTTTCGGATAGCTCCCGCCAACTGTTTCGCGTCGATCGCGGCGCGCATTACAAAATGAACTGCTGATCCGGGCTCGCTGGCTACCGATAACGGCAGGAACATCGTTGGTTCGCTTGCTTTGCGCAGTGTGTTATAGCGGCTGTTCTTTACAACTCCTACGATGCGGTAAATTTCCGTCGGATGCGGCCCTGTGCCGAACTGCCGCCCGAGCGGATCCTGGTGCGGATAGAAATGTTCCACAAACAATTGATCGACAATCACCGCTTCGGATTTGGGCTGCATATCCGCTGGCTCGAATCGTCGGCCCGCCACCAGCGGTATTCCCAGCGTTTCAAACAAACCGTCGCTGACCTCGTTGATCATCACTGTATGCGTGCCATCCTGGCGATAAGCCTGCCCCGCAATATTGACCGTCGTCATATTCCCGTTGCCCGACAAGGGTCGCTCCTGTATAAGCGCTACTCTCGAAACGCCCGGAATAGCAGCCAGCCTCGCGCGCAAGCGGTCGACATACTGGCTCACCTGCTCCGGTTTGTACCCCGCGTTCCAGGGATGCACCGACGCGTAAACCAGATTCCCTCGCTCGAACCCGATGTTCACCGCTTTGAGATTTGTGAGTGACCGGTTGAGCAGCCCGGCGGCAATCAACACGGTAAAACTCAAGCCAATCTGGATCGCCACCAGGATACGAGGCAGTGTCTGGCGTCCGACAGCGATATTGCGGGTGGTTGCCTTCAAAGCATCGTGTATGTTGGCGCGTGAAAGCTGCCAGGTGGGTGCCAGACCGAACAGCAGAGCTGTGAGCAACGATACCAGCAGCGTAAAAAGTAAGACATGCGGATCGATGTGCAAATCGAAATCGCCGATATCAAGCTCGGCCCGTACAAAGTATTCGATCGCGTGAACCAGCAGATCGCTCAAAAACAGTCCGGCGATTCCTCCGCTTGCCGCCAGCGTGAAACTCTCGATCGAATACTTGCGGAACAAACGGATTCGTCCCGCTCCCAGCGCCAGGCAAACCGCCGACTCGCGTTGTCTCGCGACCGCCCGCGATAACAGCAGGTTTGCCACATTCGCACATACGATGAGTAGAATCAGGCTAACCAGCAGCAGCACGATCCATAGCGCCCGTGTCTCGTCCTTTCCGACCGGATCGAAACCGCGGCTACCGGGCGAAGCAACGAGCTTGGGAATCTTTGCGGAATCGACGTGCAGACCCCCCGGCACAACCAGCCGTTGAAAGACCGCCGACAACTGTTGCATCGCCTGCCCTTCGCTTACCGCCGGCTTCCGGCGCGCCAGCATGCGAACCCACCAGTAGCCGTCCGTCTCACCCAAAGATCGATCGAGCCTCACCCGCGGGTTCAGCGGCACCTGCGCGGCCAGCGGAGCCCACATATCTTCCCACTCGCCGATCTTCACGCCGAAAAAACCTGCCGGCGCAACCCCGATGATTTCGACCGGCACATTATTCACGCGCACTGTTTGGCCCAGGACGTCCCCCCTGCCTCCAAATGCCTTTTGCCAAAATCGTTCGCTGATAATGACCAAAACTGCTTGCCCGACCCGATCGTCGGCCGTCGAAAAGCTTCGTCCCAATCGCGGCGAAACGCCTAACCCACTAAAAAAATCAGCGCTGACATACTGCAAGCTTAGCTGTTCGGCTGGCCTTCCTCGCACGGCCACGCCCGCCGTGTATACATCCGAAAAACCAATCAGCGAGCTGAAACCGCTCTGCAGTTTCGCGAGTCGACGATAGATTCTCGGCGCAATCGACGAACCCTGCATTTGACCGGTTGGGTCGCCATTGAAATCTCCCGTTAGAGAAGTGCACAACGCCTCCGGCCAACCGTGATTCGTCCAATTGAGCAATATTAGCGACTGTGGATCTTTCACCGGCAGCGGCTTCAGCAGCGCAACTTCCACCAGGCTGAAAATCGCCGAAGTCGCTCCGATTCCCAAAGCCAGAATGAGAACCACCACCAGCGTCACGGTCCGCGTTTTTCTTAGTTGCCGTAACCCGTAACGAACGTCTCGCACTAACGATTCCAACCAGGTGAGCATGCCTTGCGCTCGTGTCTCTTCCCTCACCCGTGATGGATTCCCCAGCCGAATTCGCGCGGCGCGAGAGTCCACGCCATCCTGCTCATGCATCGCTAGGTGATAGGCCAATTCTTCTTCTATTTCGGCATCGTGACGTTCCGGACGAATCGTTCGGACCAGTCTGCTCCACCAGCTCATGTTGCGCCCCTACACTGTTCTGAGAACCTTCGCCACCGCTGCCGTAACGGAGCGCCAACGCTTCTCTTCTTCCTCCAAACGTTTCCTTCCTTTGGCTGTCAACGAATAAAATCGAGCTCGCCGCCCGGTCTCGGAAAATTGCCACTCCGCTTTGAGCAAACCTCCTTCCGTCATCCGATGCAGCGCCGGATAGAGCGACCCTTCCTCCACCCGCAGCACTTCGTCGGACGCCTGTTCGATTTGCGCGGAGATCGCGTAACCGTTATTCGGCCCGCGCCGGAGTATCTTAAGCACGAGAATTTCGAGCGAACCCTGGAGATGATCGGTTTTGGCCATAGATATAGATGTCTACGTGTAGACATCTATATCTTACACGTCTATTTGCCTGGCCAGCAAGGCGCACGTTTGTCTAGAAAAGCCGAGATGCCTTCCCTTGCATCGCCGCTCGACGCACTTTCCGTCATCACTGTCTCAGTCTGGGAGGGTTGAAGCCCTCGCCTTGAGGCGACGGCTTCAGCAAGCGCGCCGCGGATAAGCTGAGGGAATGCCGGACTATCGACGGGGCGCGCACGCGATATTCGAGATCCACTTGCATCTGGTGTGGATTACGAAGTACCGGCGGCCCGCCTTGCCGGGAGACGTCGCGGTACGAGTGCGGGACTTGATCCGCGATATTTGCGGGCAACACGAAATTAAATCATGAAAGGGCACGTAGCCAAGGACCATGTGCATTTGTTTCTTTCGATACCACCGCAAGTAACGATCAGCCGGTTGTTGCAGTGGTTGAAGGGGAAGACCGCTCATCATTTATTGGCGGAATTTCCGCATCTGAAGAAGCAGTTTTGGGGACGACATTTGTGGGCACGGGGATATTTCTGCTGCAGTTCCGGGAATGTGATCGATGAAGTCATCGCTGAGTACATTGCCAATTAAAACGAGACTCAAGACGAAGACTTCCTGGTAGATGGTTGAGTCCGTCTACTGCTTACCTGGGCGAAATATAGAAAAACCAGCCGGTCATGAGCACGCCAACCGCGATCACTAATTTGCGAATAAACGCGGGCGGCAATCGCCGCGCCAATATCGGTCCTATATAGCCTCCCAGGATGCCCGCGCCCATCATGAGTAACGCAGGCGTCCAATGTACTTTGTGAGCTATTACAAAGATGAAAGACGCGAGGGCATTGAGCGTTCCCATGAGCAGCGTCTTCACTCCGTTCATGGCGTGAATATCCGAGAGACCATAAAGACGGAAGGCGGCGAGCACCATAATTCCACCTCCCCCACCGAAATAGCCGCCATAAACCGTTATGGGGAAGAGCAGCAGCAAGAGCGGAAGCTGGCTGCCGTGCAGAACTCCTCGCAAAGCGATACTCAGTCGATTGCCGAAAGCGAACAGGAACGTGGCCAGAAGTAAGAGCCAGGGCACGATCTGACGGAACGCTGTCTCAGGCGTCGATAAGAGAAGAAGCGAGCCGGTGATGCCTCCTAGCAAACTGACCACAAGCCAAAGTTTTACTCGCTCATTTCGCAGGCGGCCGATGTCGCCGCGATAAGAAAACGTGCTGGCGAACGCGCTCGGCAGCATGGCTACGGTATTGGTGGCGTTAGCGGCTACGGCCGGCACGCCTGAGAAGACCAGCGCGGGAAAAGTAAGAAAACTCCCGCCACCCGCGACCGAGTTGATCATCCCAGCGATGAAAGCAGCGGCCAGCAGTAAAAGGTGAATAAACACAGCTTCAGTTTAGGCAGGCCGCCTGACGAATTCCGCGTTTAGTGGCGGTGGCGGATCGAACGGGGGCGCGTAAAGCGAAAGAATTCCTGGGCAAGGTTATAGGCGAAGTCTCCGCCTAAACTGAAGCCGCCTCTTTTGAAGCCGTCGCCGACGGTGGCGTTGGCCGGCGGCTGCCACGCGTTGACCAGTTGGCCGGCCGCGAAAGCGCTGATGATTCGCGCAAAGGCAATGGAGGAGTGGCCGGAATCCGTTTTGCAAACCACCACCTGCTTCAGCGCATTCAGGAAGCGGGTATGGAGCGGTTCCCCTTCGGAGGGGAAGTAGCGGGAATCTTCATGCAGGCCCGATTCCAGAGCGAACGCAAAAGTCTGCCTGGAAATGTTACCGCCAAAACCGGAAACATAGCGTTTCGCGAAGCCCTCGACTCCACCGCCCCACGAGTAAGGAACGCCCGTCCCCTGACCGATCGATGCCCCGATAGCCGCGCCGATCAGGCCGCGAATGCCGAGCGTCTGGACCACGCGATAGTCGAACTTGTCCGCGATTGTGAGGGGTGGGGCCGATACGGTGTTCGGGAGCCGCAAGGCATCGGGCACGTCCGGTTGCTCTTTCCGCGCGTTAGACGGCGGCAACTGCCCGGGTTGGGCGGGCGTTTGCGCTGGCAGCGATGTCAAAAAGAGTGTTGACAAGAGCAGGATCGCCGCTAAATAAAAACAATTTCGCCTCATTCCGGGAAATGAGTGCGCGCCAGTCTGCATCTGTATCCCATTAACGCACGTCCATTAGCGAAGAACATTTTTCAGAGTTCCGGCTCTTGAAAAAGCCTGATGCCCGCGATACCGGTCGCGCCTGCGTTCACGCACTGAGCGGCATTGTCCCAGTTGACGCCGCCCAGGGCGAAGACCGGTACCGCAAATCCAGTGGCCGACTGCAAAGCCGTCAGGCCCACCGGCTTGCCTTTCCCTGGCGAATCGAAAACAGGTCCGAACGTAACGAAGCTGGCATTACTCGATCGAATCTGTTCGAGCGTGTGGCAGGAACGTGCGATAAGCAGGCCGGGTAAAGTCTCGCGCGGCGCGCCGGAGGGAAGGTGCACTCCGTCCGCTCCGGTGGCGAGAGCCACATCGGCCCGGGTATTTACCAGGATTTTGGTTTGCGACGGCGCGTGTATTTCCGTCTGGCGAACTTCCAGCACTGCCAGCGTGAACTCAAACAGCTCGCGCGCCGAGATGTCTTTCTCCCGAATTTGTATGAAGTCGACGCCCAGGTGCATTTGGTCGCGAATGACTTCCAGCAGAGGCGCAAATCCGCCCACGGACTTGCGATCGGTAATGTAATAGCGTTTCATTATGCGGTAAACGAAAGAGCCGAGGGAGGAACCTCCAGGGTGAGACGTTCCGCGTCACGGAAAATCTCAAACTCGGACTCCCGAACCAGTAAGCGAAACTTGTGTTCTAAATCTAGGCGCAGGCCATACGGGGAAGGTTGCACTGCTTCCAGACGCAGCGACAGGCGTCGATTCCCATTCGATTGGCTGGGCGGAACAAGCTTCAGCTCGGACCGGCGGATACAAAGGTGGCCGGTATCGCCGATCAGATGGCCTGGTAAATAAGGTCCGTCAATCTCCTGGTTCAGCACGCGCAGGCGGCTCGAATTGGCGACCGGGTCCAGTGCCTGAATTTCAGCCGGCACGATGTTGTAGATGCCAAGCAGGCTGGCCACGCCAACGCTGACGGGCCTGGCGAACACCATTTCGCTCGCGCCTTCCTGCAGTACCCGCCCCTTTTCGATTACAACCACGGAGTCGGCCAATTCGAAACACTCTCCGATGTCGTGGCTGACCAGCAGGACAGGCGCCTCCAGGCGTTCACGCAGCGAGCGAAGAAGTTCATGGAAGGATTGGCGCAGGCTTGCATCCAGTCCGCGTGAAGGTTCATCGAGCAGAAGAACGGCTGGCTGCGTGATGAGGATTCTGGCAAGCGCCGCGCGCTGCTGCTGGCCCCCGGAGAGTTGAGCGGGTTTGCGGTCGCCCAGGTTCCCCAAATCGAAACTTTCCAAAAGCTCATTGATGCGGCGATGCAGATTCAGGCGGCCGGCGCGCGAGTGCGGCGTCTCAGCTGCAAAGCGAAGATTTTGCCGGACCGTCATGTGCGGGAAGAGGGCGTGATCCTGGAAGATGTAGCCGCAGCGGCGTCGCTCGGGCGGAAGATGCAGCTTCGATGGAGCGTCGAAATAGATTTGGTCATCTACTAGGATGCGGCCTTCATCCGGACGCACAAAACCGCCAATGGAATCGAGGATGAGCGTTTTACCCGCGCCGCTCGGCCCCACCATAACCGTGATTCCGGCATCTATGCGCAGGTGAACATTGAGCTCGAAAGCCGGAGTCTCTTTGACCGCCGGTAGATGCTTCACGATACGCGCGTCGATGCGGCTCATGCTGGCCAAAGGATCATCGGGCGTCCCGTAAGGTTTTGGAGCGAGAGGCGTAATTCGCGGGCCAGAGCAGAGCCAACGCGAAAACGGAGACAATTAAAACCAGAATGCGTGCTAGGCGTCCATTGCCGGATTCGACCGCATCATAGATCGCGATGGAGAGAGTCTGCGTTTGTCCCGGGATGTTGCCGGCCACCATGAGAGTTGCCCCGAAATCTCCCAGCGAGCGAGCGAAGCTGAGCGTGGCAAGTGACGCAATGCCGCGCCGCGCCAGCGGCAGAGTGATACGCCAGAAGGTGCGCCACTCCGAAGCACCCAGGCTGCGGGCCGCCCATTCGTAGCGGTAATCGATGCCTTCGAGCACCGCCGATGCTGCTTTGATGTAAATAGGGGCGGAGTGAATGAAAGCCGCCACCACCGCCGCCTGCCAGGTAAACACAAGCGGCTGGCCGAATAGAGACTCATAGACGTGCCCAAACGGCGAGGCGCGCCCGAGCACCACCAGCAGATAGTAGCCCAGCACCGTTGGCGGCAGAACGAGCGGCAACGTGATAACTGTATCGAGCAGACTCTTCCCGCGGAAGTTCTTGTGCGAGAGCAGATAGGCAAGAAACGTGCCGAGCGTTAGAACCAGAAGCGTGGAAATAGCGGCCACACGCAAGCTGAGCCAGAGAGGGAACCAATCCAAAGAGGAAGAACCGGCCATGCGGGAAATGGAACCCCGATTATAAGCTGGACGCCCATAACCGGCACCGCGCGCTCGCCTTCAGGCCGCGCTGAGTTCGCGGGTTTCATAGGACGTCCGCAGATTGGTATAGATCACTTTGAGCATGGCGATTACCGGAACGGAGAAGAACATGCCCGGCACGCCGCCGATCTGCTCGCCCGCCAAAACGCCGAACAGCACAAGCAGGGGATGCAGCTCGAGACCCGCTTTCATCAGGTACGGATTCACAATGTAATCCTGGAAGACCCGGTAGACGCCCCAGAAAATGACAAACCAGAGGGTGGAGCCGGAGCCGGTGACCACAGAGACAATTACAATGACAACCAGCGCTACAGCCGGGCCGATCACTGGAATGAACTCAAGTAAAGCAGCTAAACCGGCCAGCAAAAGTTCGTACTGGATGCCCACCAGCCGGAGGAAGAGTGAATACACCGCGAAGGTGATGAGAGCGAGGATGACGAGCGCTCGGATGTAATTTTTCAAGACATCGTGGATCTGGTTCAGGATCTCGCGAACAAGGTTGCGATCCTGCTTTTCTTCCAGCGTGCCGACGAGCGAGCGCGTGATGCGAGTGCCATCCTTAAGAAAGAAGAAAGCGAGGATAGGCAAAAGGATGATAGGCAAGAGCAAGCCGACGCCCGAGATCAGGCGTGTCCCAGCGCGCTGGAGAAATGGCATCACGCTGGCTTCGAGACTGTTGGCCTGGCGGCTGGCGGCGGACAATACCTGAGCGCGGACCGGTTCAAGCCATTGGGGAAGAGGAATGGTGGCTAACTTTGCCCTGCCTAGCAACGAAGGTAATCGACTCACGAGATCGGAGGCTTGCGAAACAAGTTGCGGAATAAGAGCGAAGCCGATGCCGACGATCACCCCGATCAGCAGGACATAAACGACGGCCAGCGCGACAGCGCGTCGCTTTTGGGGCAGGAAGCGCTGTATGAGCCCGACGATCGGCGAAAGCATGTAGGCCACAAAAATCGCGGCGGCAAACAGCAGCAGAGTTTGTCGGATCGCATAGACAATGGCGAGCAGCAGACAGAATAGGAATACCGTCCAGGTAATCCGAAGTGCCTTGTCGTCCAGCCCGAACATGACTGTTAGACTAGCAGGTGCTTACTAGCTTGACAGTAATTCTGAAACTGTTAAGAAGAGCTAATCAATGAACGGTTTTGCGCGTGATCTCCGCGAGCAGACTAGAGAACTGCGCGAGTTGGAGCAGCGCCTTCAGCAAGGTGGAGGCGAAAAAAGAATTGCCAAGCAGCATGCCGATGGCAAGCTTACCGCGCGGGAGCGGATCGCTCAGCTGATCGACCCCGGTACTTCTTTCCTCGAAATCGGTCTGTTAATCGCCTATGACCGTTACGAAGGGCAAGCGCCTGCCGCCGGAGTGGTTACCGGCTTGGCATCCATCGAAGCAAGGTCCGCGGTTATTGTCGCGAACGATGCAACCGTGAAAGCGGGCGCATGGTGGCCGGAAACCATCACCAAGATTTTGCGCGCGCAGGAGATCGCCATGCGCAATCGCATCCCGATCATATACCTGGTAGATTCTGCGGGTGTGAATCTTCCCCTGCAGGATGGCATCTTCCCGGGACAGTATGGCGCGGCGCGTATCTTCTATTACAACTCGCTCATGCGACGACGCCTGCACATTCCGCAGATTTCAGCAGTCATGGGACCTTGCATCGCCGGCGGCGCTTATCTGCCCGCCTTGAGCGACACGATCATTATGGCGGAGAAAGTCAGCTTTATGGGTTTGGGCGGACCGAACCTGGTCAAAGGCGCAGTCGGACAGATCACGGATGCCGAAACCCTCGGCGGCGCTTCCATGCATACCCACGTTAGCGGAGTCGCTCACTACAAAGTTGCGGACGATGCGGCCTGCCTGCAAATGATCCGCCAGCAATTCCGGCAGATGCCGTCGCCGCCAGCGGCCGCGAGCGGGAACCCGCCGACAGAGAATCCTGAAGGCCTCTACGACGTCCTGCCGCCGGATCATCGGCTGCCATATCGCATCGAAGACCTGCTCGATCGAATTCTCGACGCCGGCGAAAAGTTGGAGTTTCAAGCGGATTATGCCCCCGAGTTTCTGTGCGCGACGGCGCGCTTGAACGGACGAAGCATCGGCGTAATTGCCAACCGCCGAGGTTTCCTGAAGACGCATTCCGGACCGCGCATCGGCGGTATCGTCTATGCGGAATCGGCTCGCAAGGTTGCTTACTTTGTGGAGAACGCGCAGCGAAACAGTTTGCCTTTGCTCTACGTGCAGGATGTTTCGGGATTCATGGTGGGAGTGGAAGCGGAAACCGCCGGGATCATTCGAGCGGGTGCCGAGATGGTGGAAACCATGGCCTGCGCAACGGTACCGAAAATCGTGCTGACCGTAAATCATGCGAGTGGGGCAGGGTATTACGCGATGGCGGGTCAGGGTTTCGATCCTAACTTTACCTTTAGCTGGCCAACCGCCCGCATCGGCGTTATGGAAGGCGATTCGGCGGTCCAGGCGATCTATGGTCCGGAACTCGAAAAATTGAAAGCCGCGGGCCAGCCGCCGCCGGACGAGTTGCAGAAGAAGATCGCGCGCACGCGAGCCGATTATGAGCAGTGGCTCGATGCAAAGTATGCCGCCGCGCGCGGGCACTGCGACGCCATCATCGATCCAAAGGAGACGCGCCACGTCCTCGACTTTGCCTTCCGCGCGGCTTGCTCAAGCCACCGGACGGAACATCTGCCGATTCAATTACTGGCTTTCGAGGAGATCAGGAGTTCCCAATGAGCTTACTGGTATCGAGCTTACATCGCATTTTGCACGTCACGCTGAACCGCCCGGAGAAGCGCAATGCTTTAAACCGGGAGATGTGTACCGGAATTATAAGCGCAGTCGTGGAGGCGCAAAAGCGCGAAGACATCGCGTGCATTCTGATCACCTCGACCGGTTCGGTTTTCTGCGCGGGCATGGATCTGGATGAAGCGGCTTCGACGGATCAGACTGAGTTGGCGGATTTGCATGAGGAGTTATTCAGCCTTGGCGGCCGATCGTTAAAACCCATCGTCGCTTCGGTCAACGGGGCCGCCTTGGGCGGCGGATTAGGTTTAGTCGCGCAGTGCCACGTGGTGTTTGCCGGCGAGGGCGCGGTCTTCGGATTGCCGGAGATCCAGGTGGGCTTATGGCCCTTTCTGGTCTACCGGTCGATCAGCGCGGCCATCGGTCCGCGCAGAACATTAGCGCTCAGTCTTTCGGGCAGATCTTTCAACGCTCTGCAGGCGCGCGAGTGGGGATTGGTGCATCGCGTCCTGCCGGGAACCGAAGTAGAAGACCGCGCGCAAGCCAGGGCTAGGCGTTTGGCAAAGGCGAGCCCTATGGCGCTGCAACTGGGCATGCAGTACTCGCGCGAGAGCAGTGACAAATCGTGGAGTGAAGCCGGCGAACTGGCCGCCGAGCTTCGTGTGAAGCTGATGGAGAGTGGAGATTTCAAGGAAGGCCGCGAAGCTTTTAAGCAAAAACGCGAAGCGCGCTGGCCGAGCATGCCCGCCGAGTTCTACAGCGCGAAGCCATTCTGGCTGCGCTAGCCTGCCAGCCTGTTTGGCATTAGTTGCGCTGCTCACTTGTTCCGCCGCGCGCGCCCAAACAAGCCAAAAGCCGACCCCTACTTTCTATCGCGATGTCCTCCCCATTCTTCAGGAGCGTTGCCAGAGCTGTCACCGTCCGGGCGAGATCGCGCCCATGCCGCTGGAGACCTACCGGCAGACAAAACCATTTGCGCGCCCGATCGCGAAAGTAGCGAGCGCGAAAACCATGCCGCCCTGGTTTGCCGATCCCTGTTGCGGACATTTCGCGAATAATCCTTCTTTGAGCGACACTCAGATTGCAACACTCGCCGCTTGGGCGGACGCGAACGCGCCGGAGGGCAACAGTCACGATGCGCCGCCGCCCGTTCACTGGGCAAGCGGCTGGAACATTGGGAAGCCCGACCTGGTGTTACAGATGCCCGAAGCAAAGCGCCTTCCCGCATCGGGAGACGTGCCTTATCAATACATCATTATTCCGACAGGCTTCAAAACAGACCATTGGGTCAGGATGTCCGAGATTCGGCCCAGCAATAGGATGGTCGTCCATCATGCCGTGGCGTATATACGCGACCCGCAATCCCGCTGGCTGCGCGGAGCTCCACTGGGAAAAGCTTTCAGCGCGGACGATCTGGCTACTCCGGCGTTGCGGCACGATGCCATGTGGACAACCAGCGATGTTTTACTCGTGTACGCGCCGGGCAGCTCGCCCGACCAGTGGCCGGCCGGCTTCGCCAAGCTGGTGCCGGCCGGTTCCGATATCGTTTTGCAGATGCACTACACCACGCACGGACACCCGATGGAAGATCGCACCAGCATCGGTCTGGTGTTTTCGAAGCAGCCGCCCACCAAACGCGTGCTTACCCTGCAATTGACCAACAGTACGTTTTTGATTCCGCCAGGAGATCCCGATCATCGCGTCGAGGTGCATGGCACGCTGCCGAACGACGCGCTGCTGCTCAGCTTTTTTCCGCACATGCACCTGCGCGGAAAAAGTTTCGAATACAACATCATCCAGCCGCGTGGACGGGTGCAAACGTTGCTGCGCATACCGCACTATGATTTTTTCTGGCAGTTAAGCTATCGCTTGGCGGAGCCGCTCCCCTTAAAAGCCGGAACGATTCTGCAAGCTGTGGCCACCTTCGACAATTCGAAAAACAACCCGCACAATCCCGATCCGGATTCGGCGGTGACCTGGGGTGACCAGACGTGGGCCGAGATGATGGTCGGTTTTTTCGATGTAGCGGTCGATCCCTCGATGGATAAGCAGCAGTTCTTCGTACGCCACGGGCACACGCGGTAAATCGATCAAATCGCAGCCGGTCTGAATTCTTCGACTTCGAAGGAGTGGCGGACGATCGCTCGCAGCTCTTCGAGCGATGCAATTTCGCCCGTCCCCATCGCTTGCGTAAGTGCGTTGCCGGCGGCCGTGGCTTCGGCGGGTCCCGCCACCACGCGCCGCCCCGTGACGTCGGCGGTCAGCTGATTTAGTAAACGATTGCGCGAGCCGCCGCCTACTATATGGATGACCGCCAGCGTCTTTCCGGTTAGTTGTTCCAGTGATTCGAGCACCTGCTTATAACGTTTTGCCAGGCTGAAGAGAATCACGCGCGTAATCGCGCCCGGATCTTGCGGCACCTCCTGCCCGCTGGCCGATGCGTATTCGCGAATGCGCTGCGGATAGTCTCCCGGCGCCACGAATTGGTCGAGATCGAGTACTGTTTCCGAGTGTTTGGCTGCGGCCGCCTGTTCCAGCAGTTGCGCATAAGAAAGTTCCAGGCCCTGCCGATTCCAGGCGCGCCGGCATTCCTGCAAAACCCACAACCCGGGAATATTTTTCAGAAAGCGAATAGTGTCTCCAACGCCCACCTCGTTGGTGTAATTGGCTGCGAGCGAAGCGTCATTGATCAGTGGCTGCTCCAGCTCGACTCCCAGCAGCGACCAGGTACCGGAGCTGATGAAACACCATTGATCGTCGCGCGTCGCGGGTACCGCCGCCACAGCCGAAGCCGTGTCGTGCGAACCGACCGTAAAGACCGGCGTCTCATGTTTAAGGCCGCAATGCTCGGCTATCGGCGGGAGAACGGGCCCGAGCGCCGTGCCGGGGTCGAGCAGTTCGGCCAGAAAACCTGCTTGTATTCCGAGTTGGCGCAGCATGTCGGTGGCGAAAGCGCGGCGCCGCGGATCGTAAAACTGGGACGTGCTGGCGATCGTCCTTTCGGAAGCCGAAGTGCCCGTCAGAAAGAAATTGAACAGGTCCGGCATGAACAGCAGCTTGGCCGCGATCTTCAGCAATTCCGGAGACTCCCGATGGACGGCATACAGTTGAAAGAGCGAATTGATGTCCATGAACTGGATGCCGGTCTGGCGAAAGATTTCTTCGCGCGGAACAGCCGCGAAGACCTGCTTGGAGAGGCCCACGTTGCGCGCGTCGCGATAGTGTCGGGGATTTTCCAGGAGACAACCGTTACCGGCAAGCAGGCCAAAATCTACGCCCCAGGTATCGACGCCGATGCCATCCAGTTCGTCGGCCTGCGAACAAGCGGCCCGAATGCCTTCACACATCTCATGGAAGAGTCGCAGCGAATCCCAATACAGGCCGCTCGGAAGACGCACCGGGATGTTGGGAAACCGGTGTACTTCGGTAAGCTCCACCCGGTGCTTGTCAAGATGGGCAAGCATGGCGCGCCCACTCTCCGCGCCGAGATCCAATGCAAGATATCGCCGACTCATTCGTTGCGAGTATATCGTTCGGTCAGCCGAGCCCAGTACTTTGTCCGGAAAAGATTTACGCGTACACTAAAAGTGTGCCTTAGCCTGGCATATCGCACCTATGAATGACCAAACGCCCGCGACCAAAGCAGACCTCGCCGCCATGGCGGATCAGGTTACAAAACAAGTTGTGAACCAGGTTGTGAACCAGGTTGTGAACCAGGTTGTAAACCAAGTTGTAAACCAGATCCAGGAGTATGTGGATCGGACGGCGAACCAGCTCCGGGAGCATGTAGATCAGACGGCAAACCAGCTCCGGGAGTATGTGGACGAGCGCACGCGCGACATGCAAACGGAACTGCTTCGGGGCTTCGCGGACTACAATTCTTCGGCCGGCGTGCGCTTCCGCAAGCTTGAGGCTGACACCAGTAACATAGATAGTTCGACAACGCAGCGTCTGGGCGAGCTGGAGCGTCAGATAACCGAGTTTAGGCTTCGCCTTATTGCTCTCGAAGGCCGTACCTAAACGTGGCCTATAAAGGAATCGCCTTTACCCCACCTCTGAGGTTCTTTTCGGAGCCATGAGCGCAGGGTTTGTGAAAAAATTGGGGACACTCCGGGCTAGCATCCGTCCACACTCGGTAATGTCCACCAAAGCAGGCATGTCCCCAGATTTTTTCACAAACCCGCAGCGATTGGACTGACGATATCGTGTAACCCTCCCGTGTAATTCGCTGCGTTACCCCGCCTCCGGACCTTCCCATTCCCCATAAAGCGCTGCCACCAAATCATCCAATGCGCGCTCAGGATCGGGCGCGACCAGCACTTCACGATTGAAGGCCGCGAAAAGCGGCAACGCAAAAGGCGAAGGGCGCGGCAAGTCGTAAATTTCAAGCGGTGCGTTGTAGATTTGTTCGGCTAACTCAAGAGCGCGCGGTGCGTCGCATTGGTCTTGCAAGACTTCGCGGACAGTTTCCCGTACCAGCGGATGATGGGGTTCGTATTCGAGCAAGGTCTTGTAGAGTAGGCTGCCGTTCCACGTAGCCGCGCGGGCGGAGACGTTCCCGCGCAGAGTCCGTCGCGGCAGCAGCTGGCCGATTTCGGCGATCCGGCGGAAGCTGGTGCCGAGCGTCTCCGTAGTGGCGAGCGCGGCCCGCAGATCGTCCAGAAAATTCGCTGGATGGAACGCTTCTTGCAGCATATCGGCAGTCACTTTGAGACGCGAATCGAGCGACAGCAGCAAGCTATGATCGTCGAAATTAGCGACCACGCTCCGTCCCTGCGAAATACGCGCTCCCGCCACCCAGGCGAGCGATCGATTGACGGCACGGCCCGCTACTACATGAATCACCAGCAGCATATTGCGCCCATTCACTATGCGCTCTACCAGTACCGGCGAATCGGTCGGAATCGGCATAGCATTGCAATGACGCGCCAAAAATCCCACGACGCGCGCGGCCACGTTTGCGTCCACTGCATGTACTTCGCGCAGGTATTCGATACACGCAGGTGCGCCGCCATCGATCCAGGCCGTTCGCAGTTCGCGCCGCAGCTTCAGTTCTTCCTGCGCAAGCTGCGCCGTCAGGGGCATTTTGTTGCCCATCCAGCGCGGCGTTTTAACCTGCTCGCCCTGCGCTGGTTCGACCACCGCCGTGTTGCCTTGCACATGTTTCACGCGCACCGGCTTGCCTCCCATAACAAAGGCCTCATTCGGCTGCAGCGACGCGATGAATGCCTCCTCTACCGCGCCCATATGGCGATATCGATTCGAGACCACCTTCATCTCGTAATCGGAGCTGATCACGCCCAGATTTAGATAGTAACTGCGGGCAGTCTTGCTATCGGCCACGCGAAACTTGTCGCCAAGCAGCTCGATTTTGCCGTAAGTCCCGTAAGAGCCGAGCACCTTGCCCTCACCGCTCAGATAGCGCACAATGTCATCGAAATCAGACCGGAGCAGCGAGTCATAAGGTCCCGCTTTTTTTATCAATTTGTATGCATCGTCGAGCCGCCATTCGCCTTCAATGCTCATGCCGAGCACCACTTGCGCCAGCACGTCGAGCGGAGCCTCGGGAACACGCAGCGCGTCGAGGCGTCCTTCGCGCGAGGCTTCACGAAGAGCCACGCACTCCACCAGATCGGGAAGACTCAAGGGGATCAGAACGCCTTGCGCGATGCCGTTCACCTGGTGGCCGCTGCGTCCGAGCCTCTGTAGCGCCCGGCTCACGCCACGCGGGGCGCCGATCAATAGAACCTGGTCGACGCTTGCGAAATCGACACCCATTTCGAGGCTGCTCGAAGCCACCACCGCGCGCCAGTAACCCGTCTTCAGGCCATCCTCTATGCTTTGCCGCGTCTCGCGATCCACCGAGCCGTGATGCACCGCGATGCGCTCTTCTAAATCAGGCAGCAAAATTTTCAGCGCCAGCCCAAGCCGCTCGACGGCCGAACGGGTAGTAAGAAAAATCAGGCTGCATTGCGCTTGCTCTACCACTTCCGCAACGGTTGCGGCAATGCGATACGGATTGTAGCCCGCGGGCGGAAGCCAAACGCCAGCGGCCGGCGCCACGATCTCCAGCCGATGCACCTTTCGAAAAACAGCCTGCGCGATGGCGCAGGAGCGCGCGCCGCAAAGCAGGCGCTGAATAGCCGAAACGGGCCACGCGGTTGCCGATATGCCGATGCGCTGCAACGGACGTCCGACCCGATGTTCCAGCCGTTCGAGACACAGCGCAAGCAACGAACCGCGCTTGTTTTCAGCGAACGAGTGGATCTCGTCGACCACTACCGTCGAGGGATCGAAGCCGAGTTCGCGCCACGCTTTTTGCGAGAGGATCGAGCTCAGGCTTTCAGGAGTCGTGAGCAGCAGGTGAGGGCGCCGCCGATTCTGGCGCCCGCGCTGCGCCAGAGCCGTGTCGCCGGTACGCACCTCCATGCGTATCTGCTGGCCGATCGGCAGCCGCGCGTTCAAGAAATCGAGCGCCGGCGTCAGATTGCGATGGATGTCGTTGTCAAGCGCTTTCAACGGCGAAACGTAGATGGCGGAAACCGAGTTCGCAAGCTTCCCGCTACTCGCTTTTTCAGCCAGCTTCGAAAGAACGGAAAGGAAAGCCGCCAGCGTCTTACCGCTACCGGTAGGCGCAAGGATCAGCGTGTTTTCACCCGCCAGCGTGTGAGGCAATGCCTGCAATTGCGCTTCGCTCAAGCTGGCATACTGCTCGCTGAACCACTCGCCCAGCAACGGATGCAAGCCGCGCAGGATAGCGGCTTGCGGATCGCGCCGTCTATTGGAGCGAGGCTTGGTAGAGGGCTTCGACACGCGCGAGGTCATCGCAGTCTCCCGGTTCTTTATCTCGTCGCCAACGCAGGACTCTCGGGAAGCGCAGCGCGAACCCGCTTTTATGTCGGGCGCTTTTCTGGACGCCGTCGAACGCTACCTCTAAGACCACCGCCGGCCGAACCAACATGGTTGGGCCGAAGCGATCCGTGGAGGCGGCGCGCAAGACTTTCGTCAATTCCTTGACCTCTGAGTCGGTCAAACCCGAGTAAGCTTTCCCGACGTTCAGGAAGCCGTCCCCGGAGCGCACCGCGAAAGTGTAATCGGAAAAAACAATGGCCCGTCGTCCGCTGCCTTGCTCGGCCGCCGTAATGACAACATCCAGCGTGCCGTAAGGGCGCTTCAGCTTCTCCCACGCGCCGCTGCGCTTGCCGGGTTCGTAGAGACTTCCCTTGCGTTTCAGCAGCAGGCCTTCGTTTCCGCGCGTTCGGGCGTCGGCAAATAAGCGGTCCACTTCGTCGCAAGTCGCGGCCTCAAACTGCCGGGAAAGCAGAAGCGCCGGGCCACAACCGGCAACGACTTGCTCGAGCATCGCCCGCCGCTCTTCGAACGGACAACTAAGCAGGAGCTGGTCGCCGCGGAAAAGCAAATCATAAGCCATGAAAACCACCGGCGCATCGATTAGCAGAGTGGCGCGCACATTCTTCCGCGCGATGCGCTGCTGCAGAACATTGAAATTGAGCGCGCGGCCATCTCGCCAGGCCAGGATTTCGCCGTCCAACAAACCGTTGGCCGGCAGTTTGGCAACCGCTTCGACGATTTCCGGAAACGCATGCGTCACGTCCTCCATGCCGCGGCTGAAGATTCTTACGTGGCCGCATTCGAAGTGTATCTGCGAACGAATGCCGTCGTACTTGTCTTCTATGATCCAATCGGACGGCTGCGCCAGGTCTTCCAGACGCTCCAGCGCTTTCGCCAGCATGAAATCCATCGGGTGAAAGAGTCTGGCGCCGATCGTCGCCAGCTCTCCGCGGCGCGCCGCAAGCCCCACGGCCGCCAGGTCTCCCAGCCGGTTATTAGCATCGCGAATCGCCGCGTTCGGAACATCGCAGGCCAGCGCCACCGCGTCTTCCAACATGCGTTCCATCAGCCCGATCCGCAGGCCCCGCGTCATGATCTTGATGAAATACTTGAGCGTCAGCGGTTGATACCGGCGGAAGGTCGTGCTCAGCACTTCGCGTTTGCGAGCCGTTGTTCCGGCGCGGAACAGCTCCTGGTAAAGGCGATTCGCCGCTTCGAGCGATAACGCTTCGTTGGCCGTCTTTCCTTTGAGCAGCAGGCCGATCGTTTCCCCGGAGTCGCCCACTTCCGCGTAACAGACACTGAGTATCTCTTTATCCCATTCCACCACCGACCGCAGCGCCTCGCGCACGATGCTTCCGCCGATCGAGAGCCTCGGTTTTTCATCGCTCGCGAAAAGATGGTAGTTGCGTGCGCCCTCCGCTACCGGACCTACGCTCAGAAACTGGATGGCCAGCCCGAAGTCTTCGTCATTCAAGCCGCGCAGATAGTCGCCCAGAAGATGGCTCTTCTTCAATTTGCTGGCATAGCTTGCGATTTGCTCGCAAACCAGGGCTAACCCATCCATCAGCCTTCCGCCTCGACGTTGCTTCTATCTCCAGCTCGCTGCGGCGCGGCCGCCGAGTAGCCGCGCTGGCGAAGTATATGCGCAAAGGGGGCCGTGTACCCGTGAACTACGTCCACATGTCGCGCCCCCGACCCTTCCACAAGTTGCAGCAACTCGGCGAAGTCCGCGTGATCCGAATAGGGGATAAGCTCTTCGGCTCCACTGCGGGCGCGCGCATTGGCCAGCGCAGCCCAGCCGGAGACGTAGGCTAGCCGAACTTTTTTGCCACTTGCTTCAAGCACGCTGCCATGTGTGGGAACAACCACCAGCGCCTTCCCTGCGGTCGTCTTCGCATCGTATGGCTCCCAACCCGGGAAGCGGTAGCCATGCTCTTCATAAACCGGAATGAACTTGGCAATGGCGCCATGCACCGCCGTGCGGATACCTGCCTCGCAGAGAACATGCACAATCTCCTGTCCACGCCCTAGCGGATATCCGATAAAGGCAGGGCTCGTTCCCTCGGCTAGGCACGCTTCCGCGAAACGCACAATGCTTCGGATTGCCTCTTCGCGGCTAAGAAGTTGGTAGATCGGCAAGCCGAACGTAGATTCAATGATCAGCCGGTCACACGCAATCGGCCTGGTCGTTTCCCCGCAGAGCGGAGTCCGCAGCTTGATGTCGCCCGTATACAGCAACCGCTCGCCACCGTGCTCGATCAGCAATTGCGCCGCGCCCAATATGTGACTGGCCGGGAAAGCCGTCAGCCTGGCGCCGTTCCACTCCCTGCTCTCACCGAATTCGAGAGGCAGCATTTCGGGCACCCCCTGCCCTTCCGCCAGCCAGAGCCGCATTCGATAGAAACACAGCGTCGCGGGGGTTCCCATCACCCGGCCGTGACAGCCGCGCGCGTGATCGCTGTGTCCATGTGAGATCCATGTGCCGCCGCAAGGCTCCGTGTTGTCCAGCCACAGATCGATTGCCGGCAAATAAATTCCGGATTCGTGAAACTCAACCAGCATGGGTGAAAGGCCGCGCTGCCTAAGATCCGCTTCCAGCTTTGGCCGACCGCGTCCGAATAGCCGCTGCGTCATGCATTAGATGCGCTTCGAACATCAGCAGGAGCGAAAGTATCAGGACCACGATCGAGCCGAGCGCCGGTAGCAGCATCACATAAGACATTCCGAGCGACGCGTCCACGAAACCGAGCAGCCACGGCGCGCTCATGGCGCCCGTAATGGCGATCGAAATCGTTCCGTTGTAGAAGCCCGGGTGATACGAGAAGCGGTGATCCAGACGCCCGGCGATCAGCGGATAGATCGGCGCAAAGCCGAGACCCACAATCACCACCGCAAGCGTCGCGATCGCGAGCGACCAACTCAAACTCAGCAGCAGGAAGCCGCACATCGCCGCCGCTATGCTGCTCACCAGAAACTTGCGCTGATTGAGACGCGGCAGCAGCCTTTGCGCCAGCACGCGCCCCAACATCAAGGCCAGAAAATAGATGGCCAGCACGCCGATCGCAAGCCCGGGATTTGCTCCCAGACGATGGATCAGGAACAGCGGTAGCCACCCCGCGATGGCCCATTCATTGCCGAACTGCACGAACAGCAGCAGGCTGAAAAGAACGGTGGCGACGCTGCGCAGATCCCTCAGCGTCTCACGCAAACGCTCTTGTTCGAGCGCGCGGCCCTGCAGCGCGGAGTTCGCCGTGGCGGCGTAAGTCAGAAAAAAGACGAGCGGAAAAATAGCCAGCAGAGCCGTTTCGAGCTGGAACAAACCGAAGTAAAAGGTAGTCCCCACGATGATCGTCGCCAGCAGGCACCCCGAACCGAACAAGATCCCCGCCCGGTTGACGGCCGCCGCCGGCTGTTCCTCGAAGTACGGCTCGCAGGCGTAGAGCAGCGCTGTGCCCAGGCCGCCCGCGCCCAGCCCCATAACTGCCAGCGCCCCCAGCCTCCACGCCGCGGCCACCGGAGGCGCAACGAAGAAGAGCGCGGTCAGGCTGCCGCAGGCGATCGCGCACGCCCCCACTGCGAGCGTTTTTGCCGAGATGCGATGCAACAGTTTCTGTGCGCCCGCCGCTGCCATCACGTAACCGGCGTTCAGGCATAGGAAGTGCAAGCCGATTAGTTGCGGCTCAACATCGATGTAATAATGCCAAGCTACTACCAGCGATCCCAATAGCCCAAGCAGAATGCCGAGCAAAAGAAAGCCGCTGAGCCAGACGCGCGCTGTTGCCATGCAGAAGTTTGATTTTAATTCAGCGATTTTTCTTCGCTCGGACGCGTTGACAGACTCGGCAACTTGATTTTAAAATCGAAGTATCACTGAGAAAGGAGGTGGTCCAGTCGAATGAATTCTGGTAGTGACTGTAGCATACAATCCCCGCGCGAGGTGGCCGACTCTTAAAGTCGCCGTTCGTACGTTCAGGTTTCGTTCAGTGTCGAGGCCGCTGTTCCTGTGGACCGGCCGCCCGTCGCGCGTAACGTGGCTAGAGTAAAATGAGGCCCCGCCGGCATCCAATAGCGGTGCCGGCGGGGTTCTGCATCTTAATCGACATGTTAAGTTAAAGATTACCCGCCGTTTTCGGAAAGGCCCCTAAGACAATGAAAGCAGGAATTCACCCTTCCTACGAGGAAGTTAACGTTATTTGCGCCTGCGGATCTCAGTTCCGCACCCGCTCCACCCATCGCGGCGATCTACGCGTGGAAATTTGCGCCAGCTGCCACCCGTTCTTTACAGGACGGCAGAAATTGATAGACACCGAAGGCCGCGTCGACCGGTTCCAGAAGAAGTTCGCCAAGGCCAAGGAAATGCAGGCTCAGAAAAAGGCCGCCGCCGACGCCAAGATCGCCAAACGAGTCCAGTAACCGCGCTTACCGCACTCGTGCCAAAAAATTGGGGACACTCCGGGGTGAACTCCGCACCTCCTGCCGCACTGACAAACGCAGGCGTGTCCCTAATTTTTTTCCCGACCTTAAACCCTCCGTCATTTACTGCGGCGCCACCAAACCTTTCCGAATCGCAAACAGCACCAGCTCGGCGGTGCGGTGAATATTCATCTTCTCCATTAAGTTGGCGCGGTGCACCGATACCGTATTTACACTTAGCTCCAGCAAGCGCGCAATGTCTTTGTTCGAATTGCCCTGCGCGATGAGTTGCAGAACCTGTTTCTCTCTCGCCGTCAGCTTGGTGAGCTCGTCGTCTTGCTCTTGAGCGACGTATTTCAGCCCGGCTCCAATAACGCGCTGCCCTTCCGCCACCGAACGAATCGCACCCACCAGGTCCACGTCGATCGCATTCTTCAGAAGATAACCCTTGGCTCCCGCATCGAGCGCATTGCGCACGTAATTGTCGTCCGAATGCATGCTCAGCACAAGCACAGCCGTCTCAGGCAGATGCTTCACGATTTCTTTTGTGGCCTGGACGCCGTCCAGTTCAGGCATGGATAAATCCATCACAACCACGTTCGGCTTCAGCTCATACGACATACGTATCGCCTCCACCCCATTGCTTGCCTCCCCGACGACTTTCATCCCCTCGTCGTCTTCTAAAATGCGGCGGAAGCCCCGCCTGACCAGACTGTGATCGTCTGCAAGTAAAACACTGATTCCTTCACTCATGTTGTCGCGAAAATACCTCTTCTCTCTTTTCGTCTTCTAGTTCTTCAGACGTCGAATCGTCTTGTTTCAATGGCATCGAAACAGAAACCGTCGTTCCTGTTTCGGGCGATGTTGAAATTTCCAGCTTGCCGTGGATCAGCTCCGCCCGTTCGCGCATCGCGATCAACCCCAATCCGTTCCCCTGGCGCTTCTTGGCGTGCGGCACGCCGCGTCCGAAATCGCTAATGCTCACTTTCAATTCCGTGGCCCCAAACACCATCGTCACTTTGGCGCGTTTGCTGCCCGAATGCTTCGCCGCATTATTCAAAGCCTCCTGCACGATGCGAAAGCAATGGATGGCAGGCTGGCCCGTCACCCGTATCGGCAGCCCAGTGATTTCAGCGCTGGTTTCTATGCCCGTCTGCCGCTGGAAAACTTCCACGTACCACTCCACCGCCTTGGCCAAACCATAGTCATCGATCACCGCCGGATGCAGCATCTGCGAAAGGCTGCGGATTTTCTCCAACGTGCCATGCGTTATCTCCCGCACCTCGCTTAGCTCGGTACGAAACGGCGAATCCGGCGGCAAGCCCTTCCTCTCGGCGCGCGCCAGCATCGCTCCCACCGCCGTCAAAATTTGGCCGAATTCATCATGCAATTCACGCGAAACGGAGCGCAGCACTTCTTCCTGTACGCTGATCAGCCGCGCTGCCAGCACTCTCCTCTGCCGCGACAGCGATTCCAGCTGCCAGAAGAATTTCCGGTTCCAATAAATCAAATAAAGACTGGTGGCGGCTATGCCAAGCATGGTTCCTGCCAGGAAAAGATAAATATCTTTCTCCGCCCCCTCGTAAATGTCCGAAATCCTTTTGTCCGCTTCTTCCTCCGCGTTGTTGTTGCGCTCCAGCAGCCCAGAGACTAGGGCCGATAACTTCGATTGTTGCGGAGACAAACTGGCCACCGCCAGGTTTCTGGCTGTATATTTGTGCCCGGCGGCAGCCGCTGCAAACACTGCGTCCGAGCTGTCCCAGAATCTGCGCAGCGTGGCCGACATCTCCATCGCCTGATCGACGCGCCCCGTAACCGGCACCAACCTCGACTCGTACTTCAGCGCCCGGCTCAGATCCTGGCGCAGCAACTCGAATTCCCGCCGATAGTGCGCCAACCGCGATTCGTCCAGGTCAGTTGACATGTCTCTCAATCTCAGGCCAATCGAGTTCAGGTCATTCTGCACGCGCAAGAGCTGAAGCGAATCATGGCGGCTCAGGTCGATGATGTTGAGCTCCGCCTTGCGCACTTCATGTAGCCTGTAAAGCGAGTAAGAAGAAAGCCCGGTCACCGCTCCCAGCGTGATAAGCAGCCCGATAAAAAATCTGAGGGTTGGCGATCTTGTCATTCAGCTTACTGTGTCTGACCGCCCTCCTCCCCCTGATCGGTCGGCTTAAGCGCGTCAGCGGCCCAAAATATGAGCTGAGCGGCCGCTATACTCTGAGGCCACTACAATCGAATGACGACAAAACTGGCGGATATGTTGCTGAAAGGTCACGTTAAAATGAGGAATACTGTAGAGTGCCGGCCAACTGACTGACTTGAGCGGCTCGTCTCAGGATCTCTCGAGAGGTCTGTCCCATGATGAAAATCGCAACCGTCTTTATTCTTTCGGTCGCTTGGCTGTGGGCTTCCACGCAACCCTGGAAGACCGGTGACGCCAAGGACTGGACGTCCCGCGATGTCGAGCGCGTGCTGGCAGATTCTCCGTGGGCGCAATCCGCCGGCGCCTCTTTCGCGCTCGCCGAAGATAACACGCCTCCTCCTCCCCCTGCCATCGACACTCCGCAAGCCGGTATGCAGAGCCCGCACAACGGCTCAACAGACGGCCGCTGGGATGGCGGGGTAAGCCGCGTCAACCGCAATGGTCCCCCAACACTCGATGTAACGGTACGTTGGGATAGCGCCCTACCTGTGAGGCAAGCGCTCGAGCGCTCTCATCCCGCCGTCGCCTATACGCCTGACCAGCTTCGCAAAGACTACATCATAACGGTCATCGGTTTGTTGCCCGCCGGACGATACGGACGTCCAGCCACGCTCGCTACCAGCAGCAGCGATGAAATGGAAGACGCGCGTAATCCGGAGCAGATGCTCGAAGGCCTCATGCGCTATTCGATGCTTTTTCCGCATGGCAAACCCGGCATTCGCGCCGATGACGCCAAGCTCGACAACGCCACCGGTACCGTCCATATCTTCTTTCCACGCGCCAACGCCATCACCACCAGCGACAAGGAAGTTACCTTCCAAATGCGCTTCGGTTCGCTCACCGTGGTCAAGAAGTTCCGCTTGAAAGACATGCTCTACCACGGAGACCTCGCCCTTTAACCGTGGCGCGGCACTCGTGCCCAATGTCGTTTACTCAAGCCGCCTAAGCGTTCGAAAATGCTTGAAACAGAGCAGGAAGCGTTAGCGACCGTAAATTTGCAACTAACTAAAGATCCCTTAAGTCAATGGCATTGGGCACTCGTGCCTGCCGTGTCGTTTACTTAAGCCGCCTAAGCGTTCGAAAATGCTTGCAACAGAGCAGGAAGCGTTAGCGACCGTAAAGTTGCAACCACCCAAAAACCTGGGCGTCGGCATTTTTCACAACCCCATAACTAACCACAACCCCCTCTGCCGTACCCTGAAACGACAGGTGCCCCTTTTCGAAAATCGTCTTTGCTCTGCTCCTCGCATCCACTCCACTACTGGCTCAGAAATCCGTAAAATACGAACTGCGCTTCCCTAACGCCGTTCACCATGAAGCCGAGATCCGCGCTACCTTCTCCGGCATAACCGATTCTCCCTTCGAGTTGCGCATGAGCCGCTCGTCGCCCGGCCGCTATGCGTTGCACGAGTTCGCCAAGAACGTTTATCACGTAAGCGCCTTCGACGAAGCGCGTCATCCGCTCGCCGTCGAGCAGCCGGATCCTTACGGCTGGACCATCCCCGGCCAACACGCCACCGTGGTCGTCGAATATACCTTGTATGGCGATCGCGTCGATGGTACCTATGCCGCCATCGATTCCACTCATGCTCATCTCAATCTGCCCGCCACGCTCGTTTGGTCGCCTGCTTTCAAAAACTCCCCGGCCTCTCTGCATTTCGAAATCCCCGCCGGCTCCAATTGGCGCGTCGCCAGCGAACTCGCCCAGCAGCCCGATGGCTGGTGGTCCGCCCCGAATCTCGAACAGCTCATGGATAGTCCGGTCGAGTTGAGCGCGCACGCCGAACCCGAGTGGCAGATCGAAAACTCCACCTTTCGCGTCGCCCTTCACCACCTCGGCACCGACGCTGAAGCCGCCGCTTTCGCCGTGATGTGCAAGGCCGTCGTCCTCGAAGAGGAAGGCGTTTTCGGCTCCTTCCCGAAATACGACACCGGTGCCTATACCTTTCTCATCGATTACCTTCCCTGGGCGAATTTCGACGGCATGGAGCATCGCGACTCCACCGTCATTACCGGCCCCACAGACCTGCGCACCGATTCGGCGCGCGACATCGGCACCGTCGCCCACGAGTTCTTTCATTCCTGGAATGTCCGCCGCATCCGCCCGCTTTTCCTCGCTCGATCGCTTCGCCGAAAGAATGGCCTCCGCCGTCGACACGGTGCTCACCGCGCCCGGTCGAAACGTCCACACTGTCGTCGAGATGAGCCGCATGGCACCTTTCGTCGATGCCGCCCGCTCTATCGATCCCACCAATTTCGCCAATACTTTCATCTCCTATTACACCTACGGGCAGGCGCTCGCCCTCGGCTTCGATTTGGCCATCCGAGAGCAATTTCCGGGCAAAACGTTGGACGATTGGATGCGTGCCATGTGGCGCGAGCATCCCGATATCGACAAGCCCTATACGTTACAAGACCTTCAACAGACACTCGGCGAGGTGACCAACCCGCCCTTTGCCCGGGACATGTTTAAGCGCCACATCTATGGCCTCGAACCGATCGATTTCGCGGCGCTCCTGCCGCCGGCCGGTCTCCTGCTCAGAAAGGAGCGGCCCGATACAGCTTGGCTCGGCGGCAGCAAACTCGAGTTCTCCGAAGATAGTGTCACCATCGCCAGCAACACCCTGCGCGCTTCGCCTCTCTATAATGCCGGCCTCGATATCGGCGACCGCATTCTTCGCTGGAACGGTAAGCAGATGAAAACTTCCGCCGACTTGACCGCCTGGCTGGCGAAACACAAACCCGGCGAAACCGTGCGCTTGCAGGTCGAATCGCGCGGTCGGCAGACAACCTGCGACCTGCTGCTCGGCGAAAATCCCACGCTCGAGATCGTCACCTTCGAAAGGGCCGGCCAGAGCGTCACACCCGAGATCCAGCGTTTCCGGCACGCTTGGCTCGCTTCCAAAGCGCTGCACCCTTTGCCGCCCATCCCGCCCATGCCGTAATGTGAATGAGACATGCAAAGACGCCGCTTCCTTACTTCGTCCCTCGCCGCATCGGCCGCCGCCGCGCTTCCCTCCGCGCTTCAGTCGGCGGAAACGCCCGCCCGCCAGTATTACGAACTACGCCGCTATCACCTGCTGAACGGTCCGCAGCAGAAACTGACAAGCAGCTTTCTGGCCGAGGCGCTCATCCCGGCTTTGAACCGGCTCGGCATGAATCCCATCGGTGTGTTCGAGCTCTACTTGGGCCCCGAAACACCCGCCACCTACGTCTTGATTCCCGCCAGTTCCGTGGAGACGCTGGTCACCGCTGAGCTCCATCTCGCGCAGGATGACGAATACCAGCGCGCCGGCGAAGCCTTTCTCAAAGCGCCCGCCAAAGAACCGCCCTATGAGCGCGTCGAAAGTTCCCTCATGATTGCCTTTGCCGGTCATCCCAAACTCACCGTCCCGCCCGTTACCGCTCAGCATGGCGCGCGCGTTTTCCAGTTGCGTACCTATGAAAGCCCTACCAACCACGATCATCGCGTGAAAGTCGAAATGTTCCACAGCGGCGAGTTCGCCGTCTTTGAGAAAGCCGGCTTCTGGCCGGTCTTCTATGGAGACACTCTCATCGGCTCGCGCCTGCCTAATCTGACATATATGCTCAGCTTCCCCGATCTCTCCGAGCTCGATGCCAAATGGAAGGCATTCCTGACAGATCCAGCCTGGAAAAAACTCACGAATTCGAGCAAGTTTAACTACGAATCGATCGTTTCGAACGTGTCGAATCTCATCCTCAAGCCGGCTTCGTTTTCGCAGATTTAAGTTCCCGTTACCGCGCCGCCATCTACGCTCAGCACCGTTCCGCTGACGAACGACGCCGCATCCGACGCCAGCCAAAGATAGGCATTCGCAATATCAGCCGCTTCCCCCAGCCGTCCAATGGGCGTATGATCCTGCATGGTCTGGCGAATCTTCTCGGGCACCGAGCGGATCATGTCCGTCGCGATATACCCCGGTGCGACTGCATTCACCCGAATCCTGTATCGCCCTAATTCGCGCGCCCACACCTTCGTCATCCCGATCACCCCTGCCTTCGCCGCCACATAGTTCGTCTGGCCGAAGTTGCCATACAGTCCAACCACGCTCGACGCGCTGAGAATCACCCCGCCGCCGCCCGCGATCATGTGCGGTGTCACCGCGCGCGTGCACGTGAACACCCCTTTTAGATTGATCGAGACCACCGCATCGAACTGCTCGTCGCTCAGCACGCCCGCAAGTGCGCCGTCTTTGTATTTCACCAGCTGGCCGTCGCGCAGAATCCCCGCGTTGTTGACCAGCACGTAGGGCGCTCCCCACCGCTTGACCACTTCCGTTACCGCTGCTTCCACCGAAGCGGCGTCACTCACATCCACCGTCTGAAACAGGCCGCCGCTCTCCGCCTCGCCTGCTTTCACATCCCACGATTCCACCCGGCATCCTTCCGCCGCGAAGCGCTCGGCGGTAGCTTTGCCAATTCCGTTCGCCGCCCCCGTCACAATAACCACTTTGTCTCTCAACCCGGTTTCGATCATGATAATGGCTATAGAGCACAATATCGAATGCAGATTGTCGTAGTAGGTAGCTTGAATGCGGATCTCGTTCAGCGTGTCGAGCGCTTTCCGCGTCCCGGCGAAACGGTGGTGGGCAGCGACCTCGCCATCGTCCCCGGCGGCAAAGGCGCCAACCAGGCTTATGCGGCCGCCCTGCTCGGCGGCAGCGTGCAAATGCTCGGTCGCGTGGGTTCCGATTCTTTCGGCTCGCTGCTGATCGAGAACCTGCGTCAAGCCGGTGTAGACACGGCTCCCGTCGAAGTATCGTCGGGTGCCTCCGGAACCGCCTCCATTCTGGTTCTGCCCACCGGCGAAAACGTCATCATTATTTCGCCCGGCGCGAATGCGCGGCTAAGCCCCGAAGATGTCGCACGCCGGCTGCAAACGCTTCCGCCCGGCTCCGTCTTGCTTACCCAACTCGAAGTGCCCCTCGCCTCCACCAAACTCGCCCTCGAAATAGCTCGCCGCCGCGGCGCAATCACGATTCTCGATCCCGCCCCCGCTCAAACGCTTCCCGCCGAAATTCTGAGACTGGTTGATTTCCTCACGCCGAATCAGACGGAAGCAGCTTTGCTGTTGGGTTCAGATAACGTCATCGAAGACTATCAGCAGGCAGAAGAGGCGGCCCGGCAGTTGGTCGCGCTAGGTCCCTCCACCGTTATTCTGAAGCTCGGTCACCTGGGCGTTGTCATGGCCGATGCGCAGGGCACTCGCCGCATCCCGGGCTTCTCCGTCAAAGCAGTCGATTCGACCGCTGCCGGTGACGCCTTTAACGGAGCCTTTGCGGTCGCTCTCGCCGAAGGACGAAGCCCCTCCGAAGCCGCCAGATTCGCCAACGCCGCCGGCGCCCTTTCCGTCACCCGCCACGGAGCCCAAACCTCCATCCCCAGCCGCCCCGAAGTCAACCACTTCCTGCTCAACCCGTAGAAGTGTCGCCTGCGGAAAAATTGGGGACACTCCGGGCTAGCATCCGTCCAACTTTCGCCTTAACAAGCACAGGCGTGTCCCCTATTTTTCCGCTCCCCTAAGCAATAATCCGAATCTCTCCGATGCCGCCTTCCACCTTCAGCCGCACATTGACCTTCGCCTTGTCATAGAGATTGTTTTCCCAATGATCTTCTTTCTTATCCAGGCCCGTCACCGTGATGCTGCCCAATCCCCCATGCGCTTCCGCCCAGATGCCCACGCCCTCCGGCAAGCGTACCGTCGCTTGTCCCACCCCGCCGGAGACTTCCACCTGGTAATCATGTGTCGGCTTGCCGCGTAAATCGAGATCCACCTGCCCAGCCCCCATGTGCACTTCCACGCTGCGCAAATCCAAATCGCCTAAATCGAGCTTCGCCTGCCCCGCGCCGCAGTGAACCGTCAGGTCCGTCAGCAATTGATTGTTCAATTGCAAGTCCCACACATAATGCCGGTTGCCACCTAAGTGCGCGTTGTTCGGCTGGCTGATCGTCACTTCGGCATGCGAGCCATTGTTCGAACTATTCACCTTCGGCTCCCACGCCGGAACGTTGAACTCGAATCGCCCGTCGATCAGTTGGCTCGCCCCGCCGCGCACGTTCATTTCTCCCGCCGCCATGTCCAGCGTGATATTCGCCCGCTCCGCGCTTCCCCTGTCCAGGTGAATCGAAGTCTCGCGTGTCGGGCCGGCAGGCGTCGTATCGAACTGGCAGGCGCCCAAAGTAAGCAGCAGCGCGCTAATCGGAATGAGTCTTGCAACCGGCGATATATTCATAAATTCACGCAAGGGAATACGCAAGCAGTATATGGGTTGTTCCGTCGAGCCAAAGGGCTCAGCCGATCGCGAATTCCGCCAGCTTCGATAAAATCGACTCCGGTACATCGGCCACCACCTCGCAGTATTCTTCCTTGTATTGCTGCGAGATAACCGCTGCTCTCTCATGCAATAGGTGAAGGGAACGCCCTTCCCCGAGCGGCAGTTGAAAGCAGTGCCGCGAGACCGGATCCTGAACCAGTTGCCCGTCTATTTTGGCCAGCAGTTCCGCTACTCCCGCGCCCTCTTGGGCCGAGATCAACACGGCTTCCGTCGCGTTTTGACGCGCCGTCTCTCCCAACAGGCGATGCGTCAACGTTTGCAAGTCCTGCCGTTGATCGGACGACGCAAGGCGGTCACTCTTATTCAACACCAGCAGTTGCGGCGTGGTTTCCGCGCCAATCTCACCCAGAACTTTGAGGACATGTGCGGCCTGCTCTTCCACATTCGGCGAGCTGATGTCGACCACGTGCAGCAGCAGCGCCGCCGCCGTCACCTCTTCCAACGTAGCCCGGAATGCATCCACCAGCGTCGTCGGTAAATTACGGATAAAACCCACCGTATCGCTCACCAGCACCCGGCGCTGCGAAGGCAGGCGAATCTGGCGAACAATCGGATCGAGCGTTGCGAACATCTTGGCGTCGGCCAACACTCCGGCTCCCGTCAGCCGGTTGAAAAGCGTGGATTTCCCCGCATTCGTATACCCCACCAGGCTGACCGTCGACAACGGAACCGCCTGGCGCTGCGATCTTTGCACGCCTCTGGTTGCTCGTACCCGCTCGATATCCGTCTTCAGTTTGGCGATTCGTTTCCCGATTCGCCGCCGGTCCGTTTCCAGCTGTGTTTCACCAGGCCCGCGCGTTCCGATTCCACCCCCCAGCCGCGACATCTGCGTCCCGCGCCCCGCCAGCCGCGGCAGCAGGTAGTTCAATTGGGCCAGCTCCACCTGCAACTGTCCTTCGCTCGTGCGCGCGCGACGCGCGAATATGTCCAGAATCAGCTGCGTTCGATCAATTACTTTAACTTCTAATCGCCGCTCCAGGTTGCGCAGTTGCGTCGGCGTCAATTCCTGATCGAAGACCACCGTCTCGATCTTGTCCGTGCCCACGCGCGCCTTGATCTCCTCCACCTTCCCCGAGCCGATTAACGTTGCCGAATCGAGCGCCGGCCGCACTTGCGTGATCCGGTCCACAACTTTCGCCCCCGCGCTCTCGGCGAGTGTTTGCAGCTCTGCCAGCGATTCCTGCGTGTCCAGCGCCGAAACAGTCAAATTGGAATTTGCTGGACGGCTGGCCAGGTGTACTCCCACCACCATCGTTCGTTCTTCAGGCGCTTGCACTAAGGTTCGCTTTCGACATTCTCTCCGCTAGCGAGTGGCGTACCGGGGCTCGTCGCGCCAGGCGAACTCGCGGCAACGGGCGCATGCAAGGGCCTCGAAACCACCACCGTCGAGATGGCGTGCTTAAAAATAAGCTGCTCCTGATTGTTCGATTCCAGAATCACCGAATACTTGTCGAAGCTCTTGATCCTTCCCGACAACTTCACTCCGCTCATCAGATAGATCGTCAGGAAAGTTCTGTCTTTCCTGGCGTTGTTTAGAAACGCCTCTTGAATGTTCTGCGCAAGCTTGTCCATTTATTTCCTTTTTCTTTTTGGCAGCGCTGGGAGGAAAACGGGCTCTCTCTCTTCATTTTGGCAGGTGTCGAGAAATGCTTGAAACAGAGCAGGAAGCGTCAGCGACCGTAAAATGACCTTGGCCGCTCGTGCCGCATGGTTCGGACACCTGGTCCGCAACGGACTACCTAATTTGAAAACATCAGCCGTCTCCGGGAAACTGGAGAGGTCTCCGGGAAACTAGAGAGGTCTTCGGGGAACCGGAGGGCAAGCAGAAAGGTACCACGATGTACACGCCGCTCAGAGTAATCGTTCTATTAGGGCCGCCCGGCTCAGGCAAAGGCACGCAGGCTGCCCGTCTTTCCTCTGTCCTCGAATTACCCTCCATCTCGACTGGCGAAATGCTACGCCGCGAAAGTCAATCCGGCTCCCAACTCGGAAAAACGCTCCAGGCGGTTTTGCACTCCGGCTCTCTCCTCGCCGACGAGCACATGAATGAATTGGTGCAGGTAAGACTAGGCGCTCGGGACTGTCAGCGTGGCTGCATCCTCGATGGATTTCCGCGCACCGTGAATCAGGCTCGTTTCCTCGACCGGTTTCTTGCCGGCGCAGCCAACACCGCGCCCGCTGTCCTCGATTTTTGTGTTTCGGGCGACGAACTGATCTATCGCTTAAAAAGACGCCGCCAGTGTCCCACCTGCGGGCGTATCTACAGCGCGGACAATTCCACACTCAAGTCCCCGCTTCTTTGTCGAACCGATCGGTCCTTGCTCGTCCCCCGCATGGATGATCGCCCGGAAGTCATTCGCGAGCGCTTACGGCTGCACGACAGCAATTCCGCCGATCTTGTCCGTTATTACCAGGGTGCTAACTACCACCGCATCTCCGCCAGCCAGCCAGTGGACGAGGTGACGCAACAAATCTTCGCGCACCTGGGTCTTGCTTGCCCCGCGTCTACCGCCTCTGCCCCAATGGCTCTAGCCGCCTACTGAAGCCAAGCGGACTTAAAACAGAGCAGGAAGCGTCAGCGACCGTAAATGTGCACCCACCTGAAATCCCTAGGCCTGCCGAACGCCGCTGGCGTAGTAGTACTGAACCGCTGTGCATACTGAAATCCTGTTAACTTTGCTAATTTTCAGCAGTCACTCCATATATGAGTCTCATTCTTCTTCTGGTCATTCTGCTGCTGGTAATCGGCGCTTTCCCCTCCTGGCCTTACTCACGCGGTTGGGGCTACTATCCCTCAGGCGGGCTGGGCCTGATCCTCGTCATTGTGCTCACCCTGTATTTACTTAACATGGTCTAGTGGCCCCGAGCATTCCGCGCCGTTTGCGGAATCCGACGCCTGTCCCCTGCTTTGCCCCACCCACAAAAGCGTAAACGGTCTCTTGCGGCACCCACCTTTAACGCTTCACCACCCGCTTCATCTTCAGCGCCGCCGCATCGAAAGTGGTGACTTGCGCCGCCATCAGCCCATCATGCGTCTCATAGGCATCCGCCCCGCGATATGGCTCTTCCAAAAACGGAGCTTCCGCCACCCATTGCACGTTGATCGTGTCACCAACCACCAGCACATGCTCGGCTGTGATCTTGAGCCCGCAGGTTCCTCCCTGCGCTGGCGGCGCAACCACTTTCGCGAACATTTCTCCCAATGCTTTCCGGCCGCGCACAACCACTCCGTTCGGGGAAAAGAACTCCACGTTATCGGGAAACTGCTCCATCAGTCTCGACCAATTGCACGAGCTGAACGCCGCCATGTGCGCGTCGACCACTTTCTGCGGAGTGGGCTGCCGCTTGAGTGGAGGCAAAACGCGGCCCTGCGCGTTCGTCAAAATGGGCAGCAGGAGGGTCGCCAAAGCGGCTGCGGGAAGAAAACGAAGATAACTTTTCAAACGGTAAATGATCCTTTCGTTCAAGATAGCCGATCGATAAATCCATCTGGATCGACCTTCCGGCCGCGTAAGTTCCCTGCGTCGTCTGGCAGGTGTGCGCGCATCCAAGCCACTGGGACTATGCAAAAACGAAGACTTGGAAGATCCGAACTGGAGGTTTCGCCTCTCTGCCTCGGCGGAAACGTTTTCGGATGGACGGCGGACGAAGCCACCTCATTCCGCTTGTTGGATGCCTTTGTCGACGCCGGAGGCAATTTCATCGACACCGCCGATGTCTATTCCGTGTGGGTCCCCGGCAACAAGGGCGGCGATTCGGAAACCATCATCGGCAACTGGTTGAAGCGTAGTGGGAAGCGCGGCAAAGTCGTGATTGCCACCAAAGTCGGCATGGAGATGGCGCCTGATAGGAAAGGCCTTTCCAAGACCTATATTCAGCAGGCCGCGGAGAACTCGCTCAAACGCTTGCAGACCGATCGCATCGATCTTTATCAATCTCACCGCGATGATGAGCACACTCCGCTCGAAGAAACCTTGGATGCATATGCCGAGCTCATCAAGCAGGGAAAGGTGCGCGTAATCGGCGCATCGAATTACTCCGCCGAACGTCTGCGGGCGGCGCTCGATGCAGCTCAAAAGCATGGGTTGCCGCGCTATGAGTGTCTGCAGCCGGAATATAACTTATACGACCGGGCCGGATTCGAAGCAGGCTTGGAGACGCTTTGCGAGAAGAACGCTCTTGGTGTCATTCCGTACTTTTCTCTCGCCGCCGGCTTCTTGACGGGTAAGTATCGCACCGAAGCAGACCTCGGCAATAAAGCGCGTGGTGGCAAGGTCAAGCGTTATTTGAACGATCGCGGCCACCGCATCCTGCGAGCCCTCGATGAAACGGCGCGGGAACTTCAGGCCAAACCCGCGCAGGTGGCCCTGGCGTGGCTCATGGCGCGGCCCAGCATCACCGCCCCAATCGCCAGCGCCACCACTCTCGATCAGCTTAAGGACCTGACCGCGGCGACCGACCTGAAACTGAGCCCGGCCGACATCGAACGCCTGAATCAAGCGAGTTCCGCCGCCAGCGCCGCCGCCTGAGCTGCCCACTAGTTACGCCGCCCGAGCCTCCAGAATCGCCCGATTGTGCGAACAAGTCGGACACTCGCACCCACCCCGTTCTCGAGCGCACAGGGCGTCTGGCTGCCCGTTGTGCGCGACTACACGAGCCCGTGGCAAATTCCCGTCACACGGCAGAAGATGCCCCGTCCCCAACTCTTTCTCTTTCTCGATCAACTCCAGCCACGAAATCACAGCCTTCTTCTGCTTCTTCTTCGATTTCTGCCTGCCAAACACCTGCTGCGCGCGCGTCAACGGAAGCGCGACGGCTTTCTCCTTGGCTTCCGGCATCGCTTCGGGCGCTGGCGGCCGCTTCGCCAGATCCGCTTCCAAGTCCTTGATCCGCTTGTCCTTCGTTTCGATCAGCTTGTTCTTGAGTAGTTCGTTGCGCAAGATGTCCTTCCGTAAACTTTCCACCGCATTCAGCGAGCGATAAAACGCCCGCTCGTGCGTTGTCTTATAGCGCTGCACCAGGTCGAGCGTGTGCTCCTGCGCCGGCGTCCAACCGTCCGCATAACGAGTCTCCTCGCTACCCACCAGAGCCGCCTCCGCTTCGAGCAAACGCCGGTTCGCCCGCTGCATCATCCAATGGTTCAGAATCAATTGCTCGACCAACGACCTCTCGTGAAAATTCTCCGGCTCGTAAGTCGCCAGCCAACCTTCGCGTATCTCGTCGTAGTCGTCCTGCGATTCGCCGGCCAGAATCAACACACGTGTCGCGCGCAATCCATGGCTGGTCGAATTCCGGCTCGACTTCTCCTTCCCCTCAGGAGTCTTCGGCCCACCTCGGTCTGACATTTCGCCCCAGTATGCCCAACCGCCCGTTCGAAACAGCCACCCCTATCGGCCCTATCTCACTGCAAACAAATCCAGAAAATAAATCCACAAAATCTGTCACCAGTGGTGGCGCGAGCACTTTGCCCCGAATGTTTTGCCCCCCGTGGAGCGGCCCTTCTGGGCTGCTATGCCGGCTTTCGAGCCGGCATTTCCTTGAGGATGAGCCGGACAACTGTTGCGAAATGCTGGAAACAGAGCAGGAAGCGTCAGCGACCGTAAATTTGCAACTACCTAAAAAATCCCTTAAGTCAATGACATTGGGCACTTTTGCCTGCCGCGTCGGGACTCATCCCGACGCTTGGCTGGTTTTCGACCCTGTCAACCTCGCCGGGAACGCTCCAGCCCGTGTGAGCAGGCGTTTTCGCCTGTGCTCTTTGTTGTGGAGTGTCTTCCCAACCCACCGAACCCTTGCTCAGTTCGTTCGGCAAAATTCTGGCCTCCCGCGCGCGCCTCCAGTGCCAAAAGCTCAAAGACTATACGTTCGCCCTCGATGCGCCCCAATTAGAATCTGGAACAGCCGATGCCCAATCAGCTCATGCAGGGAGAGTAGCTCTCGGTTCGCCGCGACGACGGATTGCACATCCTTCGGGTCAGCGCCTGCGCCCCCTGCCTTCAGCGCGTCAGTCGCTTCTTTGATAATCGGATCGGACAACACCTCGCCCGCCATCTCCCACAGCGTGATGAAGCGATCGATCTGTGTCGGCAGGCTCATTGAAAATACCGCGTGCTGGCTGGTCGTTCGCGGCGGCTTGTAATCGAGATTGAATGGCCCGTTGTAGTCATGTGCCCGAAAAAGAACCAGCACGTTCAGCCAGTCAAACGGATTGACCAGCCCGATGGCAATATCCACGTCATGCTTCAGCCGGTATCCGTCATTGATGTCGAAGTGAAAAAGCTTCTTGCACAGCAGCGCTCGGGCCAATGCCGCGCGTGGCGCTCCCCCCCACATCAGTTCGTGTAGATACTCCGGATTTAAGCCCACCATGTCCGGATGGCTAAGCAGCCCGGAGGAAATAAAAGCCAGCATCGCGTCCGACGTCGGCAGCAGAATCTCCCCTTGCGGCTCGAACGGCTTTGCTTCCATGCAATGTTTTAACGTCGGCCGGTTGTACTTCTTGGCAAGCTGGATATCGGCTTCGCAAGCCGCGTTGATGCTCTCCGCATACCAGCGCAGCGTTTGCATTTCGTCGATGACGCCCTGGATGTAATAGCCAAGCGAGCCGGGCCAATAAACGCAGAACTGCGCGCCCAGCTCGTGGCCTATGCCGACTGTATTTTCCAGGCGCCGCTGTGAGTAAGCGCGCACGTCAGGCGATTCCGCCGCCGGCCCCGCCGCCCAGACCGCATGGTGAAACGTTTCGGTTGTCACCATCGAGCATTTCAGCCCGTGCTTCTCGAGCGCGCTTTTAATGCGCGCCACAATATCGTCCTGCTTCGGCGTGAAGAGATCGTCGGTCGGGATCACATCGGTGTCATGCGTGCACCAGTAACCCACGCCCATCTTGCCGTACTCTTCGATGACTCGCTCAAACGTAATCGGAGGCCGGACGGGCGCATGAAAGACCGCTTGCCCTTCATACGCCGGCGCCCACTGCGGCCCGGTGATGAAATATCGTCTCCGAACCTCTGGCGAGTAACTGCCGCCGCACGCCTGAGTCAATCGGTCGACTAACGCAATCTGCTTATCTTGCGGTATGGTGCCCATAAACGAGCACCATCATAACGCCCTGCTCGACTTAGCGCGCGAAGGTGGCGCGCAACCCCGTAGTCAACAAAAGGTCGTTCCCCTTGCGACCCAGAATCGGATTGCTCAGGTATGTATCGGTCACGCCGATCTGCCACGCCAGCCATTTGTGAATGGTGGTCGCTATGCCCGTATTGAAGAGCACCCGGTATTCTCCCGCCGAAGGCGCTTCAAAGAAACGCAGCGTCTCGGTAATCGATGTGATCCCGGTGATCTTGTGGCTGAAATCGTCTCCCACGTAAATTTCACCTAGGTTCCTCACTGTGCCGTCTATGAAGGAGGAATGCGAATAGTCGCCTCCAACCAATAGATCCAGCATCGTCCGGCTGGTTTTAATAGCGTGGTAGCCTACGCCGCCTCCACCTACAAACCGGAAATTCAGTCCTTGAAACGTGTCATATTCATCCGTGTTCAGCAGGTTCCAGAACCAGCGCGGGGTAATGTCGTGATTGTAGGAAACGCCGCCGATAGCATTGTTGGCCGTTGGCCCCGTCACCGGTCCGATAGTGCCTGTGGAGTAGACCTGGTTGAAGAACAGCGTGGTCTTGTCGTTAGTGGTCGCGCGCACCGCGTTGAACGCCGTGGTCAGCGTATCGGTGTGGGCATTGCCGCGCGCGATGGAGAATCCCACATCGGCGTAACCTGCCCAGAGATCGAGCCAGCTCGGGTGGAGAAAGCGTTCGTACTTGGCCTCTTCAGCGGCATTTCTGATCGTTGCCACCTGTCCGATCGGCGCAGTCTGCGTTGCCGATGGTGTTGCCACTTGTACCTGCTGGTTGTCCGTACTGACTTTTCCCTGGACCTCCGCGCCGGACGGTAGTTTTACGTAGAGTGGGTTATCCGATTTGACTGCCGTCACCGCGTCCCACGGAATAGTGACTTCTCCCATGAACTCTGTCTTGATTGTTAGCGTGGCCCCGTCTTTTTTCTCGATCTGGCCGCTAACCACGTCGCCGTTTTTTAGTGTTACCTGATCGCCTAGCGCTAGACCCGCGATCGAGGTGAATAAGAGGAGTGAGTAAAGGTATGGCTTCATGCGAAATTCCGTAAAGCAAATTCTCGTAAGCGAGACAGCTTGACTTTAGATATTGTCTGGCTGTGCTTAGATCTTTTTGTTTGGCGCGATGAATCGCGCCGAGGTTATGGTCAGACCGTCCTGAATGTAGATAGAATACCGCATTGGGGTGATTTCATGTTCTTCTTCAAAGGCAAACTGGCAGTACTCTGCGCTACTCTGATGGCTTCCGCACTGCCCGCTGCGGCTCAATCCAAGAATGCTCCGCTCAAAGACAACAGCAACTCTCCGGCCGCCTTGCAAGTCCAGCGCATTGCAGCCGATGTTTACAAACAGATTGTCACCTTGCCGCAGTACGGCGTCTTCGACAACATCAACTTTGCCATTAAAGGCGACAGCACCGTCATTCTGCGCGGCGAAGCCTCCCGGCCCACTCTCAAATCCGGCTGCGAAAACGTCGTCAAACGCGTCGAAGGCGTCAAGGAAGTCATCAATGAGATCGAAGTACTTCCTGTGTCGCAGAACGATGACCGCATCCGTGCCCTTACGTACGCATATGTTTACCGGAATACCTGGCTACAGCGCTACACGAATAATCGCGGCCGTGGCCGGTTCATTTCGCCCATGCGCGCTTATATCGGCATTACGAACGATCCTCCGATCGGATGGCACGCCATTCACATCATTGTGAAGAACGGCAATATTCGCCTCGTCGGTGTCGTCGATACGTCGGGCGATCTGGCGATTGCTGAAATGCAGTCGCGATCTGTGCCGGGTGCCTTTACTGTTGAAAACGACCTGATTGTCGCCCGGCCGGAGAATAAGAATAAGAAATAAGTCGCTACCGGATGCCCCACTTCAGCGGATCGCGGTCATCCAGAATCAGCTCAGCTTCGCCGGTGACGAATGCCGATCCCTTAATTTGTGGATAGACGATACCGTCCCGCACTGTTATCGAGCCCTCGAACAAACTACCCGTGATGCTCTCCTGCACCCAGATGTCCCCCTCACCCAGCTTGCCTGCGGCGTGCAGACAAGCGAGTTTTGCGCTAGTGCCTGTGCCGCACGGCGAACGATCGTAACTCCCGCCGGGACACAGCACAAAGTTCCGGCCATTTGCCCGGTTGTTCGTTGGCGGCCCCATGAGTTCTATGTGATCGATCTCAGCGCCGTCTTTGCCGGTAATGCCGCTTGCCGCCAACGCGCGCCGGATGTTCCAGGCAAACTGAGTCAGCGCTGTTAAATTTTCGAGTTTGATTTCGATGGGGCACTCGGTGCTTAAGAAAAACCAGTTGCCGCCCCACGCCACATCGCCCTTCACCGTTCCGTAACCTTCCACGTGTACTTCCGCGTCTGCCGCCAGACGGTAGCTCGCCACATTGCTCACCGTGACTCCACCGCTGCCGTGAAGCCGCGCCTCGACTACTCCCACCGGCGTCTCGATACGATGCACGCCCGGGTCTATCTTGCCGAGGTGCGCCAACGTAACAATCAGCCCGATCGTGCCGTGCCCGCACATCCCGAGGTAACCCACGTTGTTGAAGAAAATCACGCCCGTCGCGCACGATTTGTCAACCGGCCCGCAAAGCAGCGCCCCTACTACCGCATCCGAACCCCGCGGCTCGTTCACGATGGCCGAACGAAATGGATCGTATTCGCTTCGGAACACCTCCAAGCGCTCGCTGAGCGGCCCATTGCCGAGAAGCGGACCACCGCGAATTACCACGCGCGTCGGTTCCCCTCCGGTATGCGAGTCGATGATCCGGATTCGTTTGCTGGTCGCCAAGCCATAGAATACGCTAGTTTCGAGTGAGCTCTCTTTGCTTTGACGCGGTAATTGTAGGCGCGGGTATCGTGGGCGCGGCGTGCGCGCGCGAGCTTGCCGCTGCCGGCTTGCGAGTCGCTATTTGCGAAGCGAGCGATCACGTCGGCGGCGGCGCGACAGCCGCCGGCATGGGCCATCTCGCCGTCATGGACGATTCCGAACCGCAGTTCGCTTTAACTAGTCTTTCGCAGCGGCTCTGGCGCGAACTCTCCGCTGAACTTCCACCCGATGCCGAATATCTTCCCTGCGGATCCCTCTGGGTCGCGGCCGATGAACAAGAGTTTGCCGAAGTCGAACGCAAATTTCGCTTCTACACCGAGCGCGGTTTTCCAGTAGAAATTCTCGATTCGCATCAGCTTGCCGCCGCCGAGCCTAATTTACGCCCCGGTCTTGCAGGCGCGCTCCGCATGCCAGCCGATAGCGTCTGTTATCCGCCCTGTGCCGCGCGCTATCTCGTCGATTGCGCGCTTGCCGCTGGCGGCGCTTTGTACTTCGGCACATCCGCCCAGTCGATTTCCAATACGGCCGTGGTGACTCAGCACGGCGAATCGATCTCGGCCGATGCCATCGTTCTCGCCACCGGCGTGAATATCCGGGAGCTAGTCCCCGCAATAGAGGTCCATCCTCGCAAAGGGCATTTGCTCATCACCGATCATTACCCTGGTTTCCTGCGTCATCAACTCATCGAGCTGGGCTACTTAAAAAGCGCTCATTCGACCACTGCCGATTCCGTGGCCTTCAACGCGCAACCCAGAATCACCGGTCAGATTCTGATCGGCTCGTCGCGCCAGTTCGGCACTGCGGATGCCGCAACCGAACAGCAAATCCTTCAACGCATGCTCGCGCGTGCCGTCGAGTATATGCCCGGCCTGCGCGATCTCTCCGCGATACGCACCTGGACCGGCTTCCGCGCCGCCACGCCTGACAAACTTCCGCTCATCGGCCTTTGTCCTGGCTACCAACATGTCTACCTGGCCACCGGTCACGAAGGTCTCGGTATTTCGACCTCGCTCGCCACCGCGCGCCTGCTCACCGACGAAATCCTCGGTAGAGATTCCGAGATCCCGCGTGCTCCTTATCAGCCTTTGAGGAGCTTCGCGCTGCATGCCTGAAACCGTCGCCGTCCAGATCAACGGCGAAAGCATCCAGGTCCCCCCAGGCATAAGCGTAGCCGCTGCGATCCTCCTCGCGAATCATTGGACGTTTCGCACCTCTGTCACCGGAGAGCCTCGCGCGCCGGTCTGCGGCATGGGCATCTGCTTCGAATGCCGCGTCACCATCGATGGAAAAGCAAACTGCCGCAGCTGCCAGATCGCCGTTGTGGAAAACATGCGGGTAGAAACCACATGACTCCAAACGTGATCGTCGTGGGCGCCGGTCCTGCCGGTATCGCTGCCGCCGCGCGCGCCTCGGGAGCCGGAGCCAGCGTGACCGTACTCGACGATAACTCGAGTCCGGGCGGCCAGATCTGGCGCGGCTCAAACCAAGCACCCCGCAATCGTCAAGCCGCGGCCTGGCTCCGCCGCTTCCATGCCACCCCAATTCATACGATTTCGAATGCGCAAGTCATCTCGGCCGATGCCGCCGCTCACTCGCTGCTCGTCGAAACACCGGAAACCGTTCTTGAACTTCATTTCGACAAACTCATTCTCGCTACCGGCGCGCGCGAACTCTATCTTCCATTCCCTAACTGGACCTTGCCCGGCATCTTCGGAGTAGGCGGTTTACAGGCGCTCGCCAAATCCGGTCTGCCAGTCAAAGGCAAAAGAATCGTTCTCGCCGGCAGCGGTCCTTTGCTGCTGGCCGTTGCCGCTCACTTACGCAAAAAGGGCGCGCGCATCACTCTCATTGCCGAGCAGGCCTCGCGCGGCTCGCTAATGAAGTTTGCCTCGCGCCTGGTTCGTTATCCAGGCAAGCTTGCCCAAGCCGCCGCTCTGCAACTCTCGCTGTTCAGCATCCCTTATCACTTCGATTGCTGGGTCGAAGCTGCCGAAGGAGACTCCCGCTTGGAAGCCCTGCGCATTCGCCAGGGAAATTGCACTTGGAAAGAAAGCTGCGATTTGGCCGGCATTGCCTTCGGACTTTGTCCCAATACCGAATTGGCCGATCTGCTGGGCTGCCGGCGGAACGGCAATGCCGTGGCGGTCGACGAGTGGCAGCGCACCTCGCAGCCGAACATCTTTTGCGCTGGTGAAGCGACCGGCGTCGGCGGTGTCGATCTCTCATTGCTCGAAGGAGAAATCGCCGGCTTAACCGCGGTCGATCGTTCGGATGAAGCCGCTCAGCTTTTCCAGAAACGCGCGGCTGCTCGCGCGTTCGCTTGTTCCTTAGACCAGGCATTCGCCCTGCGCGCCGAGCTTAAGAATCTGCCGCAAGCGGATACCTTCATATGCCGCTGCGAAGACGTGCCGCGCGGCCGCCTCGAAGAATTTCCCTCCTTCCGCGCTGCCAAGCTGCACACGCGCTGCGGCATGGGTCCGTGTCAGGGCCGTATCTGCGGTCCGGCGGCGGAGTTTCTTTTCGACTGGAAAAATGAATCCATCCGCCCACCTATATATGCGGCGCGCGTCGGCAGCTTCCTAACTCCGCCACCAAGTCAACCCCACGCCGAATAGCTTCGGGCGTTGGCACTTGCCGCAGGCGCATCAGCTCATGCAACGCAGCAATCTCACGGTCGCGCTGGCAAGCCGCCGCTGCTTTTATCTCCCCATCCACCACGTAAAATGCGATGAATTCCGGTTTCTTCAGATCGCCTTGTATGATCGTTTCCTGCCACTTCTCCGCGTGTCCTACGTAGTCGAAGCGCGTGCCGAAGTGATTGGTCCAGAAATAAGGCACGCCTTCGTAAGGCTGCTCACCACCCGCCATATTCGCGCCCGCTACTCGGCCTTGTTGTTCCGCCACGCGCCAGTGCTCGATGCGGGCCTGCACGCCAGTGATGTTCTCGGGAAACACCGCAATATCGCCCGCCGCATACACTCCCGGAGCCGCCCGCAGAAAACGATCCACCACAATCCCGCCGTCTGCGCGCTTCGGCAAATCGAGAAACATCTCCGTTGCCGGCTGCACTCCCACACCGATCACGACCACGTCCGCCGGCAAGCGCTCGCCCGAGCGCAGCAGAACTTCACGTACAATGCCTGTGCCCTCGAAGCGGTCGATCTCCGCTTGCAGGCGGAACTCGATTCCATGCGCCTGATGAAAATTCAGGAAGGCGCGCCCGACCTCCGCGCCGAGCTTCTTTTCAAACGGCACGTTTTCCGGCATGACCACTGTCGTTGGGATTTTGCGGATCCCAAAACAAGAAGCAGCTTCGAGCGCGATAAAACTTCCGCCAACGATGACCGCCCGCACGCCAGGCTGTGAGTTCGCCAGAATCGTCTCCGCATCGCGCTCGGATCGCAGCACGAACACGTTACCCAGATCCGAACCCGGAACTTGCAGCCGGCGTGGTCTGCTGCCGGTCGCGAGCAGCAACGAATCGGAAACGAGCTGCGCGCCGTCTTCAAAAGTCACACGGTGCTGACTAACTTCCACCGCGGTCGCGTTCTTATGTAAGCGCTCGATCGTGCGCTCTTCGTAAAAACTTTCCGGATGGAGCGGCAGCTCGTCCGCCGTCGCGTTTCCCGAAAGAAATTCTTTGCTGAGCTTGGTGCGGTCGCAAGGCGCGTCCGATTCCGCTGTGATCAGCGTGATCCGTCCCGCGAAGCCATTGTCCCGAAGCGCTTCGGCCGCCGCAACACCCGCTGCTCCCGCGCCAAGTATTACGCAATGCTGCTTATCGGTAACCGCCGTTTTCTTGGCCGCTCGCTCCGCCTCTTGCGGAGCAATATAAATCCGATCATCCTCAACGCTTACCTGGTATTGCCGCAGGGCGTCCAGCGCCGGCGGCTCGAGCAGCGCCCCATCCGTTACACGAAAACACGCCTTGTGCCACGGACACACGACGCGATCTCCGCACAGCACTCCCTCTGCTAACGAGGCTCCATAATGCGGACACTTTCCTTCGACCGCGTAAATGATGCCGTCCACGCGAGCCAGCAGAATCTTCTGTTCGCCTTGCTCAACCTCCATCATTTGTCCGTCGGCCAGCGCGCTCGCCTTGGCAACGGGCTGTCTGCTCGCGGAACTCGATTCTGTGCTCATACCTTGTATGACTCGAATATCTCGCCAGGCAGCACTCGTAAAAGCCCCGTGGAAGCTGCTGATATGCTTTTTAAGCTTGAGTCTAAGGAGGCGTGCTGCGACAGTTTAATGGACAGCTGAGATGGGCCCTCATTTTCTGGATTTTCCTGATCAGCGCCATCGCTTATCTGGATCGCGTCAACATTTCCATCGCCGGCAAATCCATCGCCCAGGAATTTCATCTCACCAATATTCAGCTTGGTTGGGTCTTTAGCTCGTTCCTCCTCGGCTACGCTTTTTTTCAAGCGCCTGCCGGACGCTTTGCGGATCGCTTTGGCCCGCGCTTTGCCATCACCGCCGGCGTCCTCTGGTGGGGTGTCTTTACCGCGGCCATCACGATTCTGCCCGCCGGTATGGGGGGTCTGCTGTGGCTGCTGATCGCGACGCGTTTCTGTTTAGGCATCGGCGAAGCGGTCGTCTATCCGGCGTCGAATTGTGTGGTCGCTTCTTGGATACCTAGCTCGGAGCGCGGCATTGCCAACGGCTTCATCTTTGCCGGCGTCGGGTTCGGTTCAGGCGTTACGTCCCCGCTGATCGTCTATTTAATGGTCAATTATGGATGGCGCTCCGCTTTCCTGGTGAGCGCGGCTCTCGGTCTCATCGCGGGCGCGGTCTGGTTTGTGCTGTCGCGCGACACTCCGCATCAGCATCCCTGGATCTCCGAAGAAGAAAAGCAGCGCATAGAGAGCGGTATTCCGCGGGCCTCACTCGATAGCCGGTCTGAGCGTGTTCCTTGGGCTATCATTCTGCGCAATCGCGACATCTGGGCGGTCACTTTCAGTTATTTCGCCTATGGTTACGCCGCTCAAATTTTCTTCAGCTGGTTCTTTATCTATCTCAGCGAAGTCCGCGGCTTGAATCTCCGCCAAAGCGCTTACTACACCATGCTGCCGTTTATCGCGATGGCAGTCGGCTCTACCGTTGGCGGTTACATCAGTGACCGCCTGACGAAGCGTTTCGGCAGTCGGGTCGGTCGCGGTGGCATTGCTGTGGTCGGAATCGGCTTGGCGGCTGTATTCATTGCGCTGGGTACCCAAGTCGCGAGTCCGCAACTCGCCAGTGTTGTGCTCGCGGGCGGCGCAGGCGCGCTCTATCTCTCGCAGAGTTCCTTCTGGTCTGTCAGCGCGGATATTGGCGGCAAGTCTGCCGGTTCGGTTTCGGGCCTGATGAATATGGGCGGCCAACTCGGCGGCGCGCTGACCGCTTCCGCTACGCCTGCTATTGCCAGCCATTTCGGTTGGAGCGCTTCCTTTCTTGTGGCCGCCTTTCTATGCGCTTTAGGCGCGCTCGCCTGGTTATTCGTAGGTAAGACTACTCCTCAAGCCATTGAGCCCGCCGCGCACGGTAGAATTTGACCGCAAGAAACGGATATCGATCGCGGACGAAAGAGCTTACCTTGATGGACAGGACTGATCCATGCCATTTCAGATAAGCTCATTACCACAATCGCGATTCGAACACTTATTCGGTTTGTCTGCCGAAGAACTTGCCTCGCTGCGCGCCAGGCGAATGATCGCTACCAAGAAGCCTGGTTTTCCGTGCCGCGTGAGCCTCGCGGACGCAGAAATAGGCGAGGAAGTTCTGCTGGTGAATTATCAGCATCAGAGCGCCGACACGCCCTACCAGGCGAGTCATGCCGTTTTTGTTCGCTCGCGTGCGATTCAGCCAGAGTTGAAAGTGAATGAAGTGCCCGCAATGCTTCGCTCGCGGACGCTCTCGCTGCGGGCTTTCGATCAAACAGGGATGCTGGTGGCGGCCGAGGTGGTAGAGGGAAAGGTTTTGGAAGCCGGGCTCGAGGCCATGTTTGCAAATCCTGCCGCGGCTTACATTCACGTTCATTTTGCGAATGCCGGGTGCTACGCGGCGCGCGTCGATCGCGGGTAAAGGGCGTTGCCGGGTTGCGGCCTTGTGCTGCTATTCTACTTTTCGCGGAGGAATGCTCCAAGCTCCGGTTCGATCGGGCTCTCGGGTTCGGTTTGACCTCTCTGGGGCTACCCCAGGGGAACGCTAAAGACTGACATTTCGTCGCGTGAGAGGCACTGCGCGACCGCGCAGATAGTCTCACGCAAAGTTAGACTGGTTGGAGTATTCCACCGCTTGTTAGCGATGCCGAACCGGATTTTGGCGAGCGCGCTGGCCAGGGCTTTTCTAGCCGGCGAACAGAAGCTAGACGAAATCATCGATCGTGGAAGCCAAACGCTGGGCCGCAACTGGCGATGGCTGCGCCCGCTTGCCAGGCGTTATGTGGCGAGTCTCGCCGGCAAGATCCATCCGAGGCAGCGGGACGTTGCTCGTCTGATTTTGCGCGATTCAGCCTTCGAACGCGCGCTGGTAAGACATTCCGAAGAGCTTACTGTCGCGCACTATATGGCCGAGCCGCAGCGTATGCAGCCCGTGCCTGCGGCTCAAAAGTGGGAACTTCCGGCGATTGAGTCTCTCGGAGCCCTGGCGGATTGGCTGTGGCTTGAATACGGTGACTTAGATTGGTTCGCCGACTTGAAGGGGCTTGGATACAAGAGTCAAAATGCGCGCCTCGCGCACTATCACTATCGGATCTGGCGGAAGCGATCCGGCGGGATCCGATTGATCGAAGCGCCGAAACGCCGCCTCAAAAAAGTACAACGGGAGATTCTGGCGGGCATTCTCGAGAAGATTCCGCCGCATGCGGCCGCGCATGGATTTATCAAAGGCCGCTCTATCAAGACGTTTGTCGCTCCGCACGTGGGTCGGCGGATTGTCTTGCGAATGGACCTGCTAGAGTTTTTTGTTTCTCTCAGCGGCGCGCGAGTCCAGACGGTATTTCGCATGCTCGGCTATCCGGAGCGTGTCGCGGACGCACTGGGAGGCATTTGCACCAACGCTGTTCCACAAGATGTCTGGAGTCACGCCGAGATAGATGTCGATTCGCGGGAGCTCCGGGAGGCGCGCTCTCGTTATGCGAGACCGCACCTGCCGCAAGGCGCGCCAACCTCGCCAGCGCTCGCCAATATCTGCGCTTTTCGCATAGATTGCCGCCTGAGCGGGTTGGCGAAATCGATAGGGGCGCAGTACACACGCTATGCCGACGACCTCGCGTTTTCCGGTGACGCGAAATTTGAGAAGGTAGTCGAGCGCTTTGCGACATCCGTAGCGGCCATCTTGCTCGAAGAGGGCTTTCGGGCGAATCACCATAAGACTCGCATTCTGCGCCAAGGCGTCCGGCAGCAGCTGGCTGGCCTGGTGGTCAATCAGCGAGCCAATTTAATTCGGACCGATTTCGACCGCCTGAAAGCGATCTTGACCAACTGCGCTCGATTCGGGCCGGAGAGCCAGAACCGTGACCGTCATCCAGCCTTTCGGTCACATCTCGAAGGTCGGGTGGCATTCGTGGAGATGGTGAACGCGGCAAAAGGAAAACGCCTACGCGCTATCTTCGAACAAATCGATTGGTAAGAGTGCTCAGTGATCCGTAAAGCGCCAGCTTTTTCCATCGTCTTCGGAAACGAGAAGGGCGCTCCTGTCATTCGAGCCATCCAGATCCGTTATCAGAGCCCAGACGCTACTATTCTTCCGCGTTACCTTCACAACCTGTGCGTACTTGTACTGGTCGATTATTCTCGATAGCGCTGAATTCCTTGACCAGGTGCGGCCAGCGTCGCTGGTCAAGAAAACTTGCGTTTCGTCCTGCGCGAAGCCAAAGCGAAAATCGGCAAACTTGGCAAATCCAGGAGCGGCCAATTTCGCCGGTCCGGACCAACTCGATCCTCCGTCGCGTGTTCGATACAACACCTGTATGTTTTGGCGATTGTATTCATAAAGAGCCGAGAAGAATGCTTCGCCGGGGGTAAGTCGAATTTACAAAAAGAGTGCTCACATCGAAGAGCCAACAGTCGGGATGACACGCGGAAGGTGGAACGAACTTGTCTAAACGATGCCATTCGTTTCCATCACTGGTGGTGTGAAATAACAGGATGTTCGGGGGCGGCTGTCCATGGCTCAATCCCCTTAGTATCCAGCCATCGGTCTTTGAAAGAAAGAGCATGTGAACGGGCGCGTTTTCATTCCCTACTATGGAATCCGACGATGTATCGCGGTCCCAGCTTTGACCACCGTTATGGGTGACAAACAGCCCTTTAAACGTCTGGCCCGCGCCCGCGCCTACCCCCAAAATCAAATGCCCGACGCGGCTGTTTTCGAATTGCATTTCGTGGACGCCGCCGTACGGGAACGGGCCGCTGACAGACTGGCGGTGCACCTGCCAAGACTTGGCCCCGTCCTTTGTCTCGGCCGAGACCAGGGTGAATTGGCTCGCGTCGGTGGTTTGATCCCAGTGTTGGTTCTGGGTCCATACGATGAATCCGTTTTCAGCATCCAGAAAGGATGCGCCCGGATACGAGACTTCCTGGCTGAGATGTTCCGGCAACACGGCCGCGACAAGTTTGTCACCGACAAGACGCTAAAGACGGAAGTTCCGTGTCTTGTTCCGCGCCCCATGCCCATCCGGAATTGGCGCCGGTAAGTTGAAACTCTTTTTTTTTTATTGGAGCGATGGCCGCAGCGGGGATTTGGGCCTGCAGGAGCGGGCACGTCAAGAGGACGAGCGCGGCGGTCGTGATTCTCCCGCGGATCGGCATTGTGGACCAGTGTACAAACAATTCGACGACCGTTACCACTCCAACCAAAATGCTCTATAGTTAGCTATAGGAATGGCTAAGCATAAAAACGACATCTTACGCGGCACGCTGGCTTTGCTGGTTTTGAAGTCGCTCGAAGGCGGCCCGATGCATGGCTGGGGGATTACGCTGCACATCCAGGAGATTTCGAACGAAGTGCTGCGGGTGGAGGAAGGGTCGCTCTATCCGGCATTGCACAGGATGGAGCAGGAGGGCTGGATTATCGCGGAGTGGGGAGCTTCGGAGAACAATCGGCGGGCGCGCTTTTACCGGATTTCCGCCAAAGGGCGGAAACAGTTAGCAGCGGAGGAGCAAAGCTGGCGGGAACTGACGGATGCGGTGGCGGCGGTGCTGCGTTTCGCGCCCGGCCGGGCTTGACAGGAGGGAGATTATGGGGCTGATTCGCAGAGTGAAGGCACTTTTCCAGAGCGGAAAACTCGATGCGGAGATCGAGGATGAGCTGCGCTTTCACATCGGCATGCGGACGCAGGCGAATGTGCGGGACGGTATGCAGCCGGAACAGGCGGAGCGGGACGCGCGGCGGCGTTTCGGTAACTCGACGGTTCTGAAAGAGGAGACACGCGAAATGGACCTGGCCATGTGGTGCGAGACGACGATACAGGACGTGCGTTTTGCCTGGCGAACACTGCGCAAGAATCGCGCGGTGACGTTGGTTGCGCTTTTAACGCTGGCGTTGGGTGTGGGAGCGAACACGGCCTTGTTCTCACTGCTCAATGCGGTGGTTCTGCGGGATTTGCCGGTACCGCATCCGGAGCAATTGGTTCGAGTGGGCGCGCACCAGGCGGATGACCCGTTCACTGGGCTCTCGCTGCCGATGTTTGAAGAGATCGCGCGGCAGCAGAAAGTCTTTTCGAGCATGTTGGCGTGGTCGGGCGACGCGGTCGACAACGTGGAGACGGACGGCGTCCTTTCCCGCGGAGACATCTGGGCAATTACCGGAAACTATCAGAGCGAGTTGGGAGCCGTGCCGGTGGTGGGCCGTCTGCTGCGGCCGGAAGATGTGAACCTGAGCGGGCGGTCTGCACTGCAAGTGGCGGTGCTCGGGTACGGATTCTGGCAGCGGCACTATGGCGGAGCGCGCGATGCAATCGGCAAGACCATGAAGATCGAAGGCGTCCCGTTCACGATTGTGGGCGTGACGGGGAAAGGGTTTCGCGGCGTGAGCGCGGATGATCCGCCGGAAGTGATGATACCGTTGACGGCCGCGCCGCTGCTGGTGGCCGCACCGGTGGATGTGCGCAAACATTTGGAGAGGCGGGATGCGTTGTGGCTGGAGGCGGCGGGGCGATTGAAGCCTGGCGTGACGCTGCGACAGGCGCGCGCCCAACTCGACGCGCTCTGGCCGGGTATCCGGCAGACGATGACGCCTCTGAATGGTACGACCGTCGAGATGAACCATGTTTTAAGGCTCATCTTGCGAGTGGAGTCTGGAGCGAAAGGCGCATCGTATTTTCGAACGCAATTCGCGAAACCGCTTACGATGCTGCTGGCGATTGCGGCCGCGGTTTTACTGTTGGCGTGCGTAAATCTGGCAGGCCTGCTGCTGGCGCGGGCAGCGGCGCGCGGCCACGAGTTGGAAGTGCGCGTGGCGTTGGGCGCCGGGCGGGGAAGACTGGCGCGGCAGATGTTGACGGAGAGTTTGCTGCTTTCGCTCGCCGGTGCGCTGGGTGGATTTGCATTGGCCAGTTGGGGCAGCAGCGCGTTGGCCAACTTTGTGCTTGGACAGATTTTTATCGTTCCTGCGGAGCTCAACTTGTCCCCGGACTGGCGGGTGTTTGGATTCACTGCCGGGCTGGCGATTTTGACGGGAGTGTTGTTCGGGTTGGCGCCGGCGTGGCGAGCGCTGCGCAGTGACGCACATGGAGCGGCACAGCAGGGCACGAGGAGTGTAGCAAGCGGCACAGGGCTCCTGGGCAAAGCGCTGATTGTGGCGCAAGTTGCCTTGTCGTTAATGCTGCTGGCCAGCGCAGGGCTTTTTGTTCGTAGCTTGAACAAGCTGCACGCGGCACAGCCGGGGTTCCGGACGCAGGGTATTTTGACGGCGGGACTCTTTCCGAAGCCAGGAGGATATCAGCATCTTGCCTGGGCAAATTATTACCGGGAACTTACGGAGCAGGTCGCGTCACTGCCGGGAGTGACATCGGTGGGAATTGTCCACGGCGCTCCGGGAGGGGGTATGGAGTGGATCGAGCGAGTGCGCGCGGGCGGCTTGCCGAACGACCACTTGACGGATCTAGGACTGGTGATGCCTGGCGCGTTCCGTACCTTGGGAATCGAGTTGCTGCGCGGGCGTAGTTTCCGCTGGAGCGATGACGAAAAGGGTCAGCCCGTGGCCATCGTCAGCGAGAAGCTGGCGCGCGAATTGTTCCCGCGGGGCGATGCGATCGGGCGGCATATCGACGTGACGACTCACCCTGAGTGGCGGGATCGGGAGATTGTCGGCGTGGTGTCGGATGTAAGTTGGTACGACGTGCGGAAGCGGAAGCAGCCGATGCTCTATTTGGCCGCTGTGCAGTATGGAGATTACGCAGGGTGGTCGGATATCTTAGTTCAAACGAGAACTGCGCCGTTGACAATGGCGCCCGCAGTTCGGCGAGCGGTGGACGGGATGGGGCACGAGTATGTGAGCTCGTTCGGCACGGTGGAGCAGTGGATCGATCGTTCATTGCTGCGGGAGCGCGTGACGACAATGCTCTCCTCGTTCTTTGGCTTTTTGGGATTGCTGCTGGCGGCGATTGGATTATATGGCTTGATGTCGTACAACGTGACGCGGCGCTCGCGGGAGATAGCGATTCGGATGGCGATCGGGGCGCAGCGGCGCGCGGTATTAGGCATGGTGTTAAAGGAGACGTTGACGCTGGCACTGATCGGAATTTTGGCGGGCGTGTTGGGCGGATTGGCTGCCGCGAAATTGATTGGCGGAATGCTTTATGGAGTGACGGGACACGATCCGGCTACACTGGCGGCAGTTTCGGCGGTACTACTGCTGACGGCTGTGGCGGCGGGTTTCATACCGGCGCGACGGGCGATGCAGTTAGATCCGAATGTAGCGCTGCGGGAATGAGGAGAGCGCATGAGTCCACATGGTTGGAATGTTAGGCGCGCCGGACGATCCGAAAGCGCACAGGTCGACTTGGTGGAGCGGACTTTCAGTCTGCAATGCGATCGACTTAAGGGTTTTGGATGGTTGCAAATTTATGGTCGCTGACGCTTCCTGCTCTGTTTCAGGCATTTCACAACGCCTGGGCAGAATCCGGTTGTCACGCTCATGCTCCACGAGTACTGAGGCCGAAATAAAGCTTGTCCCTTAATTCGATTGGTCGATTACTTCGACGGCCGCTACGCTTGCATAATTCTTTACCGGCGTAAAGGAAAGCAGCAGCGTTCCTTGCGCATTCGGCGTCAGCCCTTCGAAAGTCTTAGCGATCTGCCGATTGGCACCGGCTTCGCGATACATGTCGAATTGCGCAGCAGTGCGACGCCGTTGCAGGAGACATCGAACAGACGGCTTCCCTCACCCCCGCCTCCAACTTGGTCCGCTCCCCAGTAAGATTCCGCGAAATGCAGCTTCAGCATATAGCGGCCCGGGCTCGGATATGACAACCTCGGGCTGGGCGGAGGCACCACCAGCCGGCCCAACGTCGTGTCGCCTATCGCCTACCCGCAGAATGTTGACGCCTGGTTCAGCACCGCTTCCTTCGCCGCGCCGGCGCCGCTCCAGTTCGGAACTGCTGCCAGGAACTCGATCATAGGCCCGGGGCGCGACAACTGGAACGTAGCGCTATTCAAGTCATTTGCCATTCCGGGCCGCGAAGGCATGCACCTCGAGTTCCGCGGCGAGACTTACAACACCTTCAATCACACCCAGTTCAACGGCGTGGATGTAACTAAGACCGACGCTAACTTCGGCAAGATCACTTCGGTTTGGGATCCGCGCATCATCCAACTGGGCGCCAAGTTTATTTTCTGAGGACTGAACTTACAAAACTGGAGAAAACGTTCGTTTTCTCCAGAGCCAGAGCAGCGTCAAGGCGATCACCACCAGCGCTAACGTGAGACCCCACCAGAGTCCGTAGATACCGAGACCGAAGTGGAAGCAGAGGGCATACCCGACCGGCAGGCCCAGGATCCAATAGCCCGCGAAATTGACCAGCATGGGGCCGCGGGTTTCGCCTAAGCCGCGCAGAGCTCCGGTCGCGATGGTTTGGATGCCATCGAACAACTGGAAGAGAGCCGCGATCGCCAGCAGACCAGCGCCCGTGAACAGCACGGCTCGATCGTGCGTGTAGACGTTCAGAATAAGCCGCGGGATGAGCACGAACGCGAGCGCCGAGCAGAGCATAAAACAACAGCCTAGACCGATGGCAATCCATCCGTTCCTACGGGCGCGCCGCAGTTCGCCGCGGCCGAGCGCCTGGCCCACCGCGACGGCGGCCGCCGAGGCGATACCAAGCGGCACCATGAAGCTCAGCGAGGCGCAATTGATAGCGATCTGGTGAGCGGCGAGAGCGATGGGATTAAGTCTTCCGGCAAGCACGGCCGCCGCTCCGAAAGCGGCCACTTCGAGCAAAATTTGCGTGGCTGCGGGTAGGCCAAGGTTGAGCAATCGCCGTAGCCGGGTGCGCTCGGGCCGCTGCATAAGATTGCGGAAACCCGGTCGCAGCCCACGCTCGAACCACCAGATGAAAAATGCGAGCGATCCGGCCATGTAGACGCGGGCAAAGCAGGTGGAAAGCGCCGATCCAGCCACGCCCAAGGCGGGGAAGCCCCAATGGCCTTCGATGAGCAGCCAATTGAAGAGCCAATTTATAACATTCGCGCTTATCAGCACAAACATGACAGGCCGTACATGGCCCATGGCCTGCAGGTAACGCCGAAAGGCGGCATAAAGCAGAAGCGGAAGCGTGCTGAGGTTGAGCGTTCGAATGAAGACGCCTGCCAGAGACCTCACCGGTTCCACAATTCCCACCCACTGGAACATGGGCGGCATGAGCGCGAACAGGATCATCAGCGGGAAGGTTAGTCCAATGGCGAGATAGACGCCTTGGGTGAGTGAGCGGTGGCAATCCTCGCGATTCCCGGCACCATAGGCCTGCGCCACCAGGGTGTCAAGCCCTAAAAGCAAGCCCATCCCGAAAATCGCAAACGAATAGAACGCGGCGCTGCCGATCCCGATGGCTCCGATGGAGGCGGGTCCGAGCCGGCCGATCATGATCGTATCGACGGTTGTCATGGCCATCCAGCCGAGTTCGCCGAGCGCAACCGGGACAGCTAGTTTGAGGACCTGGCGAACGTCCTGCCAGAACGGGGGCATCTGAACATCTTAGCCAGCGTTTTGTTTTCAACAGGCTACGGCAAGCGCGGGTTCTTCGAAAGCCTTTAACTTGGCGAGGAGAGTAGTTCGTTTGATCCGCAGCAGGTCGGCCGCCTGGCTCTTATTGCCATTGGCGAGAGTCAAAGCCTGCTCGATAAGCGAACGCTCCAACTGATCGACTACTTCGTCAAAGTCCAGCCCCGCGGCGGGCACGCGAAGCAAAGGAGTCTCTGGCAGATCGACCGGAACGGCGCTGCCGCGCGAACGAAGCTCGAAGTCACGGCGGTATAGGACCGGCCGATCGCCGCTGAGCGCGAAGGCCATATGGACAGCGTGTTCAAGCTGGCGTACATTGCCGGGCCACTCGAGCTTTTGAAGGTAATCGACGGCTTCGCCGCTGATCTGCTTGACGGGCGCGTCTTCGGCGGCGCTAATTTTTTCGAGAAAATATGCCAGCAGTAGCGGAATGTCGCTGCGCCTTTCGCGTAGCGGCGGCATGTGGATGGGGACAACGTTGAGGCGGTAGTAGAGATCTTCGCGGAACCTGCGCTCGCGCGCCGCGCTTTCCAGATCGACATTCGAAGCGGCAACCACGCGCACATCCACGCGCACGGTTTCCGAACTCCCCACACGTTCGAACTCGCGTTCCTGAAGCACCCGCAGAAGTTTGGCCTGAGCGTCGAGCGGCAAGTCGCCGATTTCGTCGAGAAAAATAGTCCCCCGGTGGGCCTGCTCGAAGCGCCCGATGCGGCTGGTCTGGGCGCCGGTGAAGGCCCCCTTGGCGTGTCCGAAAAGTTCGGTTTCGATCAGGTTGGAGGGCAGGGCAGTACAGTTAACCGAAACCATGGAGAACGCCGAACGGTTGCTCGCCGCATGGATAGCGCGCGCAATCACTTCCTTGCCGGTACCTGTTTCTCCGCTAATGAGAACCGTACACCGTTTGGGAGCGACCAGGTGAACGATATCGCAGATCTCCAGCATCGGGCGGCTCTCCCCAATGAGGAACCTCCGCCAGGAAACGAAATCAGTCTCTATCATTTATTGTTTAGCGACTAACCAGAATTTGAAGCTTCTATGTTCTTAGTGTGGGCGAAGAGCCAAAGTTCTTGGGCCGTGGCTTCGATTTCGCGGTCAGAGGCTAACTTCCACTCCGTCAAGCGTTTAGCGCGCAGTTTGTCGAGCGCGCGAGCCGCTTGCTGGGCCTTCAGCAGGCGTTTCCTCTGCTGGAGGATCTGCTGTTCGACTCGGGCAATGGCGTCGGTAAGCGTTTTGGAGCGCGCTTCGAGCCCGAGCATAAAGGAAGAGAGTGCGCGCAGGTCGACGGTTTTCACATCTTTGTTTTCATGCACGAAGGAGGCCGCAGCGAGACGCTCGTCCTGGGCGGCCAGCAGCGCCTTTTGCAACGCGCGGCTTTGGGCGAGTAGCTCCTGAAGCCTGGCGGTCTCGGCTTCGGCCTGCATTTGCCGGAGGCGCAGCACAGCGTCGAGGCGGAATTTAAAACTGGTCATAGTCTTGTGGAAGAATCGCCAGGGTGGCGCGGGCATTCTTGCCCAATGTCACTTAGTTTTCCTGCATGCGAACGCTTTGTACACTTGTGGAGCGGCCCTTCTGGGCTGCCATGCCGGCTTTCGAGCCGGCATAATGCCGCCAGGAATGGCGGCATTGCAGACTGAAAGTCCGCTCCACCAATGACGACTCCGCCCGTGTCGCGGCTGCTGCGCCATCTTCTGTTTTCAACTCGCATGGAATTCTAAAGTGCGGCGGCCAGTTCGTTCAGCGATTGCAGGGTGCGGTCGAAGCCGGCTTTTTCCCTTGCGTCCTGGCGCAGGAAAGTAAGGATCTGCTCTCGCGAACGGATGCTGGCGTCGAGTTTGGGATTTGATCCGGACACATAAGCGCCGAGCTGGATCAAGTCTTCCGCCTGGCGGTAGCAGGAGAGCGCCTGGCGCAGTTTCTGGGCGGATTTGAGATGGTTTTGCTGGGCCACCTGCGAGGCGACGCGCGAGACCGAAGAAAGCACATCGATCGCCGGATAATGGCCAGCCGAACCCAGTTCACGGGAAAGCACAATGTGGCCGTCGAGGATGCTTCGAACAGCGTCCGCTATGGGTTCGTTTTGATCGTCGCCTTCCACCAGCACCGTGAAGAATCCGGTGATGCTGCCCTGGCGAAAGGCGCCCGCGCGCTCGAAAATTTTGGGCATAATAGCGAACACCGAAGGCGTATAGCCCTTCTGACTCGGAGGCTCACCGGCGGCGAGACCGATCTCGCGTTGCGCCATGGCGAGGCGTGTCACCGAATCCATCACCAGCAGCACGTTCTTGCCCTGGTCGCGGAAATATTCGGCTACCGCGATCGCCACGAAGCAGGCGCGCACGCGCAGCGGCGCCGGCCGGTCGGAAGTCGCCACAACCACCACCGAGCGCGCGCGCCCTTCCGGTCCAAGTTCATGCTCGATAAACTGGCGTACTTCGCGATTACGCTCGCCGATTAGCGCGATCACCGTCACATCGGCGGAGTTCTGGCCCGACATAGCGCCGAGCAAAGTGCTTTTGCCGACGCCGCTCCCGCCGAAGATGCCGATGCGCTGTCCGAGACCGCAAGGCAGCAGGCTATCGATGGCGCGTATGCCCGTGGCCAGCGGCTGGTTGATATGCTCGCGCTGCATCGGCCCCGGCGATTCGGCAAACAGTCCATAGCTTTCGGTACCGGTGATCGGCGGCCCGCCATCCATGGGCTTACCGAATCCGTCGAGTACGCGGCCCAGCAGATCCGGCCCAACCCGTACCTGGGCATCGCCCGAGCGCGCGTAAATCGAGTCGCCCGGCTGCAACCCTTCTACTTCTTCCAGTGGAATCGATAAGATACGCCCGTTCCGGAACCCCGCCACTTGCGTACGAACGGTTCTGCCCGCGCTGGTGCGAATTTCGCAAAAGCTGCCCACCGCGGTGGCTGGCCCTTGCGACTCGATCAGCAAGCCGGTCACTTCTTTGACCGTGCCGCGCCAGCGTAAGAGGTCATAGCGAGGGAGTTCTGCCGCCAGGCGGGAGAGGTCGAGACGGTCTTCCTGGGCTAACATTTGGGTCAAGATAACAGGCCTAAACGGTCGGCGAAACCGCGCTCGATCTCTTGCAGTTGCGTTTCAACCGAAGCATCCAGTTCGCCGAAAGTGGTTTCAAAGAACAGGTCGCCATTTCTCAGCTTGGGGTCCGGTATAATCCTGGTCGCCTGCGACAAGCCGGCTTTCTCCAGTGCAAATCGCACCGGTTCCAGTGCCGCCGGGCAGACGCGCACGCTCGATATTTCGCGGTTTTGCAGTTTCTGCAGGGCCGCATAGACAATTCCCTGAATGGATTCCGGATCGGCGCTCAACTCGCGGTGCAGAATGCGCCGGCCGATCGCCAGCGACAACTTGACCACGTCCCCTTCCGCTTCGCTGCGCATGCGCCGCTTCAAGACCAGCAGGTCTTTCAGCGTATTCGCTAAACGGTCGTTGGCGTTCTTGATCTCGGCTAAGGCATCTTCTCTGCCTTTCTTCAAACCTTCTTCGAAAGCGGCCTGCCGGCTTTGCGCAAGCTCGGCTTGTCTGACGCGCTCGGATTCGGCCGAAGCGGCGATCTCGAGAGCGTTCCCATTGCGAGCGGGAGTCCATGGCGCGGGCGAACCCGGCCGGGATGCCAACCTTGGAATAGCAGCCCAGACGACTGGCTGAACGGCGGCGGAATCCTCCGCGATTTTGCATGCCATGGCGGATCGCTTAGCTTTCTGCTTCCGCGATCCAGGTGCGGATCACGCCCGCTGCAATCACCGGATCGCGGCTGACGCTTTCCCGCACATTTTGCCGCAAACTCTCCACCTGCAAGCCGATATCGGGTGTTTGCAGAGCCGCCCGGTCCGCGGACGCGAGCGCCTTTTCAGCCGTTCCCCCCGCTAGTTCTTTGCTCGAAGCGGTTTTTTCCATGGTCTCCCCCGCCGCCAAACGAGCCGGCGACTGCGCGACTTTGGCGCCTTTCTTCTTGCGCATCAATGTGAAAACCACCAACCCGACTAACAGTGCGAATGCGCTACCAACTCCAATCAAGATCTTCTTATTGCCCATCAGTTGATGTAACTGGTCGGCTGGCGCGACCGGTTTAGTGGGCGCACTCTCACCGACTGGCTCAGTGTCGAAGTCCTGATGAAAGGGAAGGCTTTCCACGATGAGTTGATCGCCCCGCGTAGGCGTCAGTCCGATAATGCCGGCGACGATGTCATGAATGGCTTTGATTTTTTCCGGATCGACCGGTACCACCACGCGCTTGGCATGCGAACCCGTACCTTGCCACTTGACTTCCTGATCGATCAGGATGGAAGCCGAGAGCCGCTTGAGCGTGCCTCTCGGAAGTTTCACTTGCCGCACGCTTCTGGACGTTTCGTAGGCGGTACTCTCGGTTCGTCTGGAGATACTCGATCCGCTGCTGGTGGGCCGCGACGTGGGCCGAGGCAGGTTTGAGGGTGTCCCCGGGACGCCGGCCGAATCAGGCTTGGAAGACAGATCCTCCGACTTCTGCGAATTGCTCATCACCGAGCGGGTGGGGTCGTACGTCTCATCGGTTTGCTCGGTGGTGCTGAAATCGCAATCGGCCGAAATGCCAATCCGGAAGTGATCGTCACCCAGCAGAGGCGAGAGAGTAGATTGAACCTTTGCGAAAAGATCCTTTTCGAGCTGGTGCTTATACTCGAGAGCGGCATCGGAGCCATCGGGCGAGTCAGGCGACGATTTCTTCGGACGGCTGAGCAGATCGCCTCGCATGTCCACCACCGACACAAATTCCGGGCTCAGACCTTCCACCGCGCTCGCCACCAGATTGGTAATAGCGGCCACGTTCGATTCGCTCAGGCGCGCCCCAGGACGCAAGCTCAGCAGGACGCTCGCTTTTGCGGGCTCGCGGGAATCGAGGAAGACAGAATCTTTGGGGAAACTGATGTGGATACGCGCCTGCTCCACTTCGCTAAGCGAGCGAATCGATCTTTCCAGCTCGCCTTCGAGCGCCCGCCGATAATTGACATGCTCGGTGAAGTCAGTGATGCCGAGATTGGTTTTGTCGAAAAGCTCGAAGCCGATGCGGCCGGATCTGGGAAGGCCTGCGGCGGCCATTTCCAAACGCAGTTCATCCACCTTGTCAGTGGGCACAAGCACGGTGGTGCCGTTATCGGCCAGGCGATGCTCGACGCCGGATTCTTTCAGTTTCTGCACGATCGCGGCGGCATCCTCGGGAGGCATGGCGGCGAAAAGAGAACGGAAATCGCTCTCATGCCGCCAGTGAACGAAGCTCGTGAGGCCGAACACGCAGAGGAGAACAGCGACGACAATACCGATGCGCTGCGCAATTGAAAGCGAGCGGAATATTTTTTGAAATTGTTCCATGGCGCGCTAAAGTCTGGTCAGACTTGCATCTTCATAATCTCTTCGTACGCGGAGACTACTTTATTTCGCACCTGGGTAAACAATTCGAAGTCGAGACCCGCGCTTTCCGATGCCAGGGCGACCGAGTGGAGCTCTTGTGTGCCGCCTGAAATGAAATTCTGCGCGGCTGCGTCGGCCGCCGAAGCGGAGGCCTCCACGTTTTTAATTGCCGAGGAAAGGACATTCTGAAAAGAATTGCCCGCGGCTGGAGCGGTGGCGACTTTATCGATTGTGCCAATCAGCGATGGCGCGGTAATAGGGGTGATGGGAAGCGACATGCGTTTTAACGAAAGAGGTCGATCGACCGTTGGATCATGTCCTTGACGGCCGCAATGGCCGAGATATTTGCTTGATAGGAACGCGAAGCGCCCAGAAGATCGACCATATCTTCAGCCGGATTCACCTTCGGAAAGGCCACATAACCATCCTTGTCGGCGTCCGGATGGCCCGGCAGGTAGCGCCGGTCGGGCTCGCTGGTGTCTTCAACCACCTCGCTGATGCCCACTCCTCCCGCTCCGGTGGCGGTCGTCGAGTCCAGGAAGGATGAAAACGGAGATGTGACATCCTGCGTCTCAAAGACCACGTCTTTGCGGCGGTAAGGGCCGCCCTCAGCCGTTCTGGTGGTGTCCGCGTTGGCCAGGTTTTCCACCAGGACCTGCGCGCGCTGCCGTTCGGCCGACATGCCGGACGCGCTGACAGACAAATCGGAGAAGAGACTCATGAGGACGAGCTGTTTCCTTCAATCGCCATCCGCATGGTCTTCAGATTGCCGCGCAGCAAGTTAGAGGCAATGTTGAAGCGCAGCGCATTCTCCGACAGCAGGCGCGCCTCCCGATCCAGATCGACATTGTTGCCGTCGTTCTTGGTAATCAGGCCGGACACCTCTTCGACCATCGGTTGCGAAGGATTCAACGAATTCAGTAGTTCGTTATTGAAGTCGATGTCTTTGGTTTTGTAGCCTGGCGTATCGGCGTTGGCGATGTTCGAAGCAACCAGGCGCTGGCGTTCGCTAACGAGCGTGAGAAATCTCTCAAGACTCGCGGAAGTCGGATCGAGCATGGGGATGGTACAGCGTCTAGAGCAATTCGCGTGCCAGCCCTAAGTTGTTGAATTCACGTGAGCGGTGGCGAAAGCGAACGTCAGGATTTTGACGTTACCTCGAAGTGTGCGTCGGATTTTTGACAGCGTTGCCCGAATCCGCGCGCTGGCATTCGCCGGCCAATTTCCGGTAAACTTCCCGCGCATGTTCGTACGCTTCGCGTGCCGCCGGAAGCTCGCTGGGCGAATAAAGCGGCGACTTCTGCGTCCAGCACTGATTGACTCCCGCCAGGCACCATTCCGCGCTGCGCCGCGAGGCGCGGATCGGACGTCCGCCGACAATCACAAACATGGCATTCGAATGCGAGGAGGGCAAGATTCGCACGGCGATCCAGCTACTCTTCCTGATCGGCACATCGAAATCTAACTTGCGGGGGACGCCATCGGCCACGATCTCATGCCGCGCCACCGCCTCACCGTTGACGATTACTTCGACCGGCACCTTGCGCGTATCTCCGATCCGCGCCCTCTCGATGTCCCAATACGGCTTTTCATCGTAAGGCAACGCCTCGATCAACTGGCCGGGCGCAGCGGGGCTTCCTACCTGACTGTACCTATCGGACGGAGCCGTACGAGGCGTCGGATCGAGATAGGCCGCCGCGTTCACGCTCAAATGAACCGATCCGGGAGTAGCAAGCTTTACCTCGCTATCCCGCGCCCCTAATGACTGTCCGTTCACTGTCACGTCCATCAGGTGACTGCGCCCGTCGGAAACATAAGAAGCTCCATTATGCACGGCTTCTATATACTTCGCGTAAGTCAGCGGCTGTGTAAGTCTCGCGTAAGTGCGCCCTTCCCCTACTCTGCGATCGTCGATGCAGGGGAAATCCGTTTCACCGGATAACTTGGTGCGGAATCCGACGTTCAGCGTGTGGTACCAGATACTCAATTCCCAAACATAAGGAGTATCGCCCGCCGAAATGAAATCCACTGTATTCGGGTAAGTTACATCCACGATGTATTCATTTGCGCCGATGCTATCGAAACCTGGCACCTGGTAGTTAGGCAAATCTGTCCCATCCACCTTCAGGCCCCAACCGGAGTGCGCGAACCCGACCGTTGCATCCTGCGATTTCGCCCAGCGCAAAATAGGCAAATCCCAGGTAGGCCAGTCCTCAATCCGTTTTGTGTTTGGATAGGTAAGATGTTTGAGGTCTAGCAGCACAAGGTGTCCGGCATGACTCGACGGGAAGCCGGAAACTTCCAGATCGTAATGCAAAAGGCATCGCGAAGTGGACATGGGCTGATCCGCGCGGCCGCGAAAAAACTGCTCCTGCGAGTAGAAGCAAGGTCCCCAAATCAAGCTGGCGCCCACGTTCAGATGTTCACCGATGGTTTGCCGGAACATGTCCTCGGGTGTTACCCCCTCGGTTGGATTTTCATAGTGGGAACAGCCGGCCGGATGGATATGATTGTCGCCTGAGTACCAGCCGAATTTCGCGGGATCGATCCAGCGCTGGAGATGCAAAGCCAGCTTGTCCGGCTCTTGCCCGTTCACGCTGAAATGTTTGGTCTCTAAAATATATTCCGGGCCGCCGGTGTAAGTTACTTCGTAGCTGCCCGTGGGGAGCGAGATTGTCTCGCCGCTATGCCGGTAGACTTGGGGCTGAAAATAGAAGTCGGGCGCGAGGCGCTTGATGGGATTCGGATAGACGCGGCCCATAGTGTCGCGGAAGAGCAGGGAAGCCGTGGTGGGAGTGCCGTTGTCATCGCTGATTTCCAGTGGAATTGATCTTGACGCCGCAATCTTGCATACGACTTTGACCTCATTCAGGAATCCCAGGTCCTGCGTGCCTTGCCCCACGTTGAAGGCCAGCGTAGCGGATCGGGTGCCGGCATCCCGGCTGTAGACAAGAAGGATACGATATTCGAGCGGCAAGCCTGACAGGCGCTGCACCGTGGGAGCGAACCCCCAACCCGGCGGCGAAAGCTTTCTCGATAGAAGCGAGATTTCAGCCCAACGTTCCCGCACATCGCTCATCGTGAGCCTGCTCGCCGGAGATGGGCTGCCGGTCGATGGAATCGATACTGGCCCGCTATTTGGGCTCTCTACTTCTAGAGGAGCAGTAACACCCGCCTGATTCCGCACCTTGACCAGAAACAAGCGCGTTCCATCCTGGATCAAGTCCGGGGCAGCCTCGCCACGCTTTGCATCCACCCTGCTTTCGGCGCTGATGGTTACTTCGGCCAGGACATGTTTGTCCAGGACCTTTTCCGCCATGGCGACTGCCGCGCCCGCATCCGAAAGGCCGAACGCTTCATTGATCGTCGCCTGATCCTCGGAAGATAATGGCTGGCCGTAGAAGTTCAAGGCTCTTTCGACCTCGCGTACTTCGTCCGTAAAAGGCTGCAAGGGGGTGGGCGCGCTTGCCATCTGCGCCCAACCGCGCCCTGCCGCGACACTCAACAGGATGAACCCAGCCATCAAGATGCTCTTCCGCATGCTTTATAAATGGTATTCCTGAGTGCTTCCCAGTGGGTGGCTGTAGTGACCTCTCGCACTGAAAACTTTACTGTCCACAAATAACCCGCAAACCAGGGGACTTGCCGTGCATTCCGCGCCGTTTGCGGAATCCGCTGCCTGTCCCCTGCTTTGCCCCGCCCACGAAAGTGCTAACGGTCTCTTTGCGACACTCCGCTAGCAACGTCAACGATTATTAATGAATGACTTGCAACAGATCCTGCGTCATCTGATTGGCCGTCGTGATTACCCTAGAGGCGGCTTGGTAAGAACTCTGATAAACAATCAGATTCGTAAACTGCGTCGCCATGTCGACATTCGAGCCTTCGAGCGCGCCGCCCTCAATTTGCCCACGGCTGCCTGTCTGCGGAAGTCCCACCGAAGGCGTGGCTGTGTTGCTGGTGGCTGCGTAGTTGTTGTTGCCGACGTTAGTAAGCGAGTCCGGATTCTGTATGGACGCCAGAGCCAATTGCCCTTCGACCTTCTGCTGCCCGTTCGAGAAAGTAGCAACGATCTGGCCGCCGTTCTGGATGCCCACGCCGCTCAACTGTCCTGCCTGCGTGCCGTCCTGTGACGTGGATTCGGTGGAAGCCTGCGCATACTGCGTGATCTGCCCTTGGCCGGCGCTGCTGAAACGGTTCCAGTTGATACTTAGATTACTCGCCCCGTCCGTCAGATTGTTCAAAGACAGCGCCACCGGAGCCGTTCCGCCGCTCGCGACCATGTTCCCCGCTGAGTCGAACGAGATTGAGCCGGGAGCACTCAATATCGATTGCTGCGTACCCGCCGTGCCCCCCGTGACGTCGCTTCCGGGCACTGTCACGTCGTAATTCCAGGTATTCGCTGCGCTCTTCGTGAAGTTAAACGTGAGCGTATGCTGGTTGCCTAAGCTGTCCACAACCTGTATTGGCACCGGATAGCTCGCATCTGCTGATCCTACACTCGTCGCCGCATTCAGGTTGACCGCCAGCGAGAGGTTCTGCGTCGCCTTTGGCGGCAGGACCGCGCCCATCGGCAGTACGATGTCGCTGGGCGCGCCGGTTGTATTGATCCCGGAAGATGTTGCCGTCCAACCTTGCACCGTCTCTCCCGTCTGCGTTTTCAAAACACCCGTGGGATCCACAGTGAAGTTGCCGTCGCGCGTAAACAGCTGCTGGTTGGCGGCACTGTTTACCAGAAAAAACCCATTCCCCTGAATGGCCGCCGCATAGGACGATTGGCTCGTCTGTATCGGCCCCTGACTGTAGACTGTGTCGCTAATCGGTACTCCAACCCCTAATCCCACCTGGAACGAGTTATTCGCCCCCAGCGTTTCGCCGAATAGATCTTTAAAGGACACAGTGCTTCCCTTAAAGCCATCGGTGTTTAAGTTTGCCAAATTGTTTCCGGTCGTGTTGATCGCTTCCGAAGACGCCTGCAATGCGGAGAGTGCAATAGAAAATGTGCTTGACATGTTAAGAATTCCTCTTTCTGATCTTTCTTTTAAGATTGCGTCTGCGGAGTTCCCGACGAGCTGCCCGACGCGCCTGAACTGCCGCTAGCAGAACCGTCGCTACCTGTTCCGCTCGAGCCATCCGCGGTCGTTGTCGGCACGGGCGCGTATTTGCTGCTCAGCGAATCCAGATCTTGCCGCATCGCGAGATTCTGCTCGAGATCGCTGAATTGCGCCAGCTGCGTGACGAACGTCGTCCCGTCCATGGGGCTATCCGGGTTTTGATTCTTCAACTGCGAGACAAGCAGCGTAAGAAAAGTCGATTCATTCGCTAGCGGATCGGTTGCTGTCGAACTGCTTGGAGACGTGCCGGAGGAACTGCCGGAATCAGTGTTTGGAAGAATGCTGCCTACTGCTGCCATGTGTACTCTATCCTTTTGGTAAATGCTGTGGGGTTGTTTTCGAAATCGTCGACCCAGTTGGGCTGCTGATTTTGCTTGCTGTTCTGACGCTGATTTGACTGTTGCTGGCCGGAGTTCGCGCCCGCTTGGTTCTGCGAACTCCCACCACTGTTGCTGCCGTTGTTATTGGTGAACTGCTGCGACGCTTTGCTCGCGCCCGGTGTCCAGAGCTCGGTTTGAAAATGTTCTGTCGACAGGCGCGCGGTCAGTTCCGGAGTATGATCCTGCAGTGTCCTTGTCAGGCCGGCGTCGCCCGATCGTACGGTGACAGACATCACGCCGCCGCGCTCCTGCAGCCGGATGTCGACTCGCTGGTCGTCTGCTCCGGTGATCTGCACGTGCGCGCCGCGCACCGGTGCGCTGCTGGCCTTGTTGAACTCTGTGCTGAACTCCGCTTCGAAATCGGTAGCGTGTGTCGCGCTCGGCTCTTCTGTTTTGCCCGCCGCTTGCGCTTGAGCCGAGTTGCCTCTCTGTGGAGTGAGGGCCGCTGTCATTGGTTGCCCCGCTCCAGCTTCGTGCGCTTGTACTGCCCTCGATGTGGCGGCGACCGCTTGCGCCTGGCTGTGCAGTCCGCTTGCGTTCGCAACAGTTAAGCTCGGGCTGCTATCCATTGGATTCTGCGCAACACTGCTTTCGCTCCCCGGCGCGCTGATTCGCATCGCAATCGCCAGATCCCCCGACACCCGAGTCGAGTTGCCGCTGCCGCTCAGCGAATCTACTTGATTCGCTTCTGGTGTTTTCCTTGCGGTCGCTTCTTCGGGCGGCGCGGGCGAATCCTGGTTTTTCCAGTCGTTACCGGCTACTGGAGCGACTATCGCTTGCTGCCCGGCAACAGAAAGTTGGACGGTGTCGGCAGTGCTAGTATCTGGACTTGCCTGACTGCGCGGCGAACTCTTGCGTATATCTTGCCTCACACCGGTCGAAGTGTTCGCGCCGGCAGATTGCCGTTGCGTCGTGTTGCCGGCTTTCGTCTTTGTCGTTTCCGGCGGTACGCTCGCGGCTGGCGCGGCCGGCTTTAAAATTGGGCTCAAGGCGGCCGTCGACGTAGGAACTGGCTCGCCGGCAGCCGCCGTCGAACTCCGCGGCGTAGATGCTTCACTCGGGTTCTCGCTCTTTGCGTCAGTCGGCTGAGCGCTTTTCGGCGCCTCCGAAGGCTGCTCCGCATCGCTGTTCGCTTCAGCCGGATCGCTCGTGCCGGCCGGAGTTGCATTGGCCGTTACAACCGGCGCGACCACCGGCGCTTTCGGCGGAACGTTCAATGAAGTTGTCGTTAGTCCGGGGAAGCTGGCTGGAAGCTTAGGCTGTGAGCTCTTTACCGCAGCCTGATCTTTTGCGGACGATTTTGTGTCCGCACTCTCCTGACTGGCACTCACCTGACTGGATAGATGCTGGCGAAAGGTTTGGCCGAAATCCTCGCTCGAACTCTCGTCTTGTCTCTGGACAGGACGACTCTGCGACGCCAGCGGAGTGCTGTACGAAGCAGGAACGAAACCAGCCGTTACTGAAGATGCCGTCACTCTCCGGCGTCATTGCACGGCACGGGCCAACTCATCGAAAGCCCCTCGTTCGCCCACTATCGCGAAACTAAGGGCAGCGACTCTGTCAAGAAACTGATCGACAACAGTCTCCCGGTGGCAGAATCTCGACGGTTGACCCATCCCGTCCGCTCATCTTTACTTCACTTATCGCCCAAAATGCCCATCATTAGAGTATTTATTCATATGGCAGCCGGCTTGCTTAAACGCTTAGCGGCATGGACCCCCTTACCGCAGCCGCCGCTAACGGACTACAAGCGACGATGGATTCTTTCGATATGCTCGCCAACAACCTGGCCAACGCATCCACTACCGGCTTTAAAGCGGACCGCGAATTCTACAGCACTTATCTCGCGCCCGAAGCCGACGATCAGTTTAATCCCAGTGTCGGTGAGTCGCCGCTAATCCAGAAACAGTGGACGGACTTTGCGCAAGGCACTCTCCTCAACACCGGAAGCCCTACCGATCTTGCGCTCTCGGGCACAGGCTTCTTTACCGTAAATGGGCCCGCCGGCCCGCTCTATACGCGCAGCGGCAGCTTCCACTTTTCCCCCAAGGGTCAATTGGTGTCGGCCGAGGGCTATCCGGTTCGCCTCACCGGAAACCAGACGCTCCAATCGCAGTCTTCGAGCCCCATACAAGTGAGCGCGGACGGCCAAGTCCTGCAGGATGGCAACTCGGTGGGGCAACTCGAGCTCGCCGATTTTAAAGATGCGTCGCTACTGTCGCGCAGCGCCGGAGCATACTTTCAGAATCCCGATGCGACCGTCAATCCGATCGTCGCTTCGAGCGCCCAGGTCTACCAGGGCAAAACCGAATCTTCTAACGCCGCGCCCGCCGACGCCGCGGCCAAAATGATTTCCGTCATGCGGCACTTTGAAATGCTGCAGCATGCCGTCAAAATCGGCACCGACATGGATCGGCAGGCAATCGAAACAGTCGCCAAGGTCGGATCTTAATCGATATTTTCTCAACCATCAAAACAAAATTATGATACGTGCACTCTATAGCGCAGCCAGCGGCATGACCGCCCAGCAGCTCAACGTCGATAACATCGCCAACAATCTGGCCAACGCCAATACCACTGGCTACAAAATGCGCCGCGCCCAGTTCGAGGACTTGATTTACCAGAATATGATCCAGCCCGGAGCGGCTGCCGGCCAGCAGACGACCGTTCCCGCGGGCCTGCAGCTCGGTCTGGGAACCAGGGCTGCGTCGAACGAGATCATCTTTACTCAGGGTGCGTTTGCCCAAACCAACAATCCCCTTGATATCGTGATTCAAGGCAAGGGATTCTTCCAGATCAGGCAGCCTTCCGGAGATTTGGCCTACACCCGCTCTGGCAATTTCGCGCTCGACCGCAACGGCAATCTGGTCGATTCGAACGGCAATTCGCTCGAACCGCAGATCACCATCCCAGCCACCGCGCAAAGCATCACCATCGCGCAGGACGGCACCGTAAGCTACACGCTGGTGAACCAGACTGCTGCCCAAAAAGCGGGCCAGATTCAGCTGGCTAACTTCCAAAATCCGGCCGGCCTCAACGCCATCGGCAACACGCTTTACACCGCCACCGACGCTTCGGGCGATCCCCAGGTCGGCACACCCGGTGGAACCGACGGCCTCGGTTCCCTCATGCAGGGCTACACCGAGCAATCGAATGTCGACGTCGTCGGAGAATTTGTCAACCTCATTCAAAGCCAACGCGCCTACGAAGCGAACTCGCGCGTCGTCAAAGCGGCCGACGAGATGTATCAGCAGGTCAACCAAGTCACACAATAATGCTGGCTCTTCTGCTCGCTGTCATTCAACCGCTAACCTGCTCGCTGATCCATGCCGATTCTATCTTCGGCCGGGATCTGGCGGCAGCCGTGCCCGCTCTTGTCGGCATCTCGCCCGATGCGCGCATCGGCTTGTCGCCCGCGCCTGGCCAGCAGCGGACCTTTCGTGCCCCCGAGTTAAAGCGCATCGCCCTCGCCGATCATTTAACGGCTGAGATATCGCAAGACGTCTGCTTTGCTTGGAAGCTGGCCGTTCCGGATCGCGCAAGAATGGCCTCGGCGATGCAGTTAGCCTTGGCCGACCGTAATCCCGGCATCGAAATTATCGAGAGCAGCCTCATGCCCGCGCCCGAAGGCGAAGTGGTCTTTCCTCTCTCCGGTCTCATCACCAGCTTGGATAATCCGTCGGTGTGGCGCGGCTATGTGCTTTATGCCGGCACCAGGAAGTTCCCCATCTGGGCGCGCGCTTTCGTAAGAGTCAAAGAGCAGCACGTCATCGCCGCGGCCGATCTCCGCGAGGGCGATACTCTGCGCCTGGATCAGCTGAAACTCGAAACCTATGAAGGTCCGGTCAGCCGTGACAGGTATGTTGTGAAACCGTCCGAAATAGAAGGACTTCTGCTGCGCCGTCCCCTGCAAGCCGGCGCTCCCCTCATGGAGGACATGCTCGAAACTCCTCGCGAGGTCAATCGCGGCGAGATGGTCGACGCCATTGTGCAAACCGGCGCGGCTCGCCTCGATGTGCAGGGAGTCGCCGAAGACGACGGCCGAAAGGGGCAGATCATCTCCGTGAAGAATCCAAGAAGCGGACGCACATTCCATGCGCGTGTGGAAGATAAGGGCGTAGTGGTGGTCGTGCCCGGAGGCCAGTTCGGCCTGGTTGTGGAAGCCAAGAAATCATGAGTCGATGTTTTGTTTTTGCGCTCTGCCTGTTGCTGGCAAATGTGATGAGCGCCCAAAAGCCTAATAAGAAGAAGCCGCCGCCGCAGCAGGATTCGCCGCTCGATCAATACGTTGAAGCCGCGCATCGCCGCGCGGCTTCCGCGCCTACCGAAAGCCCTGGTTCGCTATGGGCTTCGGCGGCCACAATGGCGGATTTGGCGGTGGACGTGCGCGCGCGCAGTGTCGACGACATCGTAACGATTGTTGTGAGTGAGCAGGCTTCGGCTGTGGCAACAGGACAAACAAAGACTTCTCGCGCGAGCAATGCCAATGCCGCCATTACCTCCGCCGCTGGTGCGCTTTCCGCCGCCGGCAGATTCGCCAACTTGTTAAACATGAACTCCACGCAGGCGCTAACAGGCGATGGCACTACATCGCGCACCTCCACGCTGACCGCTACCTTGACCGCGCGCGTTGCTGACGTCCTGCCCAATGGCTATCTGGTGATCGAAGGATCGAAGACGACGCTCGTTAACTCCGAAAACCAGGTAATTACCGTGCGTGGAGTCGTGCGGCCGGCCGATCTCTCGAATGGCAATACCGTGCAGTCCGGCAGTATCGCCCAACTTGAGTTAAAAATTAACGGACGCGGAGTCGTAAACGACGCGATCCGGCGCCCCAATATTCTTTATCGTATTCTGCTCGGACTTCTCCCGTTCTGATATGGTCATGCGGCATTCCGTCTTCTTACTGTTGTTTGTCAACCTGGCTTTTGTGGGCGCGGCCCAGCAGGCGCCTGCTCCATCGCCTGCTCCACCGCCGGCTACCCAACCGTCGAGGCCTCCCGTCACGGCGCAGCCCTTTGAGCCGGGGATCCGGCTGAAAGATCTCGTGACCATTGAAGGTGTCCGTACCAACCAACTTGTTGGTTACGGCCTGGTAGTCGGACTAAACGGCACGGGAGATCGCCAGCAGACGCTCTTTTCGGCGCAGAGCCTGACCAATCTCCTGCTGCGCATGGGCGTGAGCGTATCCCCGACTCTCATTACTGTCAAGAACACCGCCGCCGTTATTGTGACAGCGACGTTGCCGCCGTACGCTCAGCCCGGCACCACCATCGATGCCACCATTGCGGCCATCGGGGACGCCACCAACCTGCAAGGCGGTATCCTGGTGCTCACCACTTTGCGCGGTATCAATGGACAGGTCTATGCAACCGTACAAGGACCTTTGATCACCGGCGGCTTCATTGCCGGCAGATCCTCGGCCAATTCGCAAACGGTCAATCATCCAACGGTGGGACGAATACCGAATGGCGTGTCAGTCGAGCGCCTTGCTCCCTCCGTGCCGCTGGGGAATGTTGTTAAGCTGCAGCTCAAAGAGGCCGATTTTACGACGGCGGCCAGAGTGTCGGAGGCTATCAATCATCGCTTCAGTTCGAGCGCGCGCGCCGAGAATTCCAGTCTGGTCACGGTTAATTTGCCGCCTGCTTTCGCGAATCGTCCTATCGAGTTTATTGCGGAACTCGAGCGCCTCACGGTCGAGCCCGACGAGATCGCGAAGGTTGTGATCAACGAGCGCACGGGAACAGTCATTCTGGGAAATGACGTTCGTATTGCGCCAGTCGCCATCATGCATGGCAACCTTACCGTGCAGATCCAAACCAACCTGGTTCCGGTTCCGACCGGCCCCTTCAGTTCAGGACCCGGTTCCGTAGTGCCCGAGGTGAGTGTCGGTGTAAAAAATGACAAGACCCGCAACGTGGTGTTAAAGGAGGGCGCGACGGTCGAGGAATTGGTCAAGTCTCTGGCCGCGATTGGCTCGACAACGCGTGATGTGATCTCTATCCTTGAAAGCCTGCGGGCCGCCGGCGCTCTGGACGCCGAACTGGAAGTAATCTGATCTATGTCTTTAAGTGCCAGCGTTCCGCTACTCACTTCCGATATCGCCGGCAGCACCGCACCGCCGAATTCTTCCCGTCTCCACAAAGCCGCCCAGGATTTCGAGTCGCTCTTGATTGGCGAGATGCTCAAATCCGCTCGTGCCGACGGTTCTGACGGTTGGCTGGGAAGCGGCGAAGATTCCGGCGAAGACTCGGCCATGGACATGGCCCAATCGCAACTGGCGAACGCGCTGGCGAGCGGCGGAGGCATCGGCTTGGCCAAGACCATTGAACGCGCCATGGATAAAGGCTCGGGTCAGAATACTTCCGATACGCAGCCAGCCAACTCCGCCGTCTCCTCGCTGAACAAGCCGTAGTGTCCGATTGATTCCGTCGAGCGTGCCTCTGTCTCCGAGCCATGAGAAAACGAAACCCTATCGAACTTCTCCCCGGCTCCCCGCCATCCTTCGAGCATCGTGTTGAGGAGCCGCTCTGTTTCGAGCATCGGCGCTTCCGCCTTCCGCGCATGGGCGTCGAGCAGCCTGCACTGCATATAGCTATAAAGACGTTTCAGGTTGGCGCTGATCTCTCCACCTTGCTGGTGGTCGAGTGACACCAGCAGCTCTGTCAGGAGTTCCACCGACTTGTTTATCGCCTTCGACCGCCCCCAAACGTCACCGTTCGCCAGGCACCCGCGCGCCCGCCGCACGGCATCGATCGTTCCTTCGTATAGGGCAATCACCATGTTCAAGGGGTTTCCACTGAAGACGCTGCCTTCTACGTAAGCCTGGTATGGATCGCTATTGCTCAAAACAACCTCCGAACTCATATCGGGCGAAAAACAACTTATATTGAGAAAACAAAGGGCAAGATTTATCGCGGCGTCCCCTACAGCCCGACCGCGCACAGGCCGATAGATTCCTTGAGGAACTGACCGGACCATGTTTTCAATCATCGGAATTGTTGCTGTTATTGGCGCCATCCTGGGTGGCTACCTGATGGAGCACGGAAATTTGCGCGTACTGATTCAACCCGCCGAGCTGATCATCATCGGAGGCGCGGCTATCGGCACACTGTTGATTGCGAATCCGTTGCCTGTCATCATCAAGATCTTTAAGGCGCTGTTAGGTGTGTTGTCTTCGAGCAAATACAACAAAGACCGATACCTGAAGACGCTGAAAATGCTAAACGACCTCTTTAAGAAAGGCCGCAAGGGCGGCATTTCGAGCCTTGAAACCGATATCGAGGAACCGGAGAACAGCGAGCTTTTTAAGGCTTACCCCGAAGTATTGAAAGACCATCACGTGCTGCACTTCATTTGCGACACGGTGCGCACGGGCATGAGTGGAACGGTCTCGCATTTCGATCTGGATCAGATGATCGAGCTCGATTTGGAAGTTCACCACAAAGAAGTGAACGTGCCTGTCAACGCTTTGACGACGGTGGCGGATGCGCTTCCCGGATTAGGCATCGTGGCAGCCGTACTCGGCGTCGTGATCACGATGGGCTCGCTAGGCGGACCGCCGGAAGAGATCGGCAAGAAAGTCGCGGCGGCGCTGGTCGGAACATTCCTAGGCATTCTGTTGTGCTACGGCTTTCTTTCTCCGCTGGCGGCCAGTATCACCAAATTGAACGACGCCGAGTCTCAGTATTACCATTCGCTGCGGACGGGCTTGATTGCGTTCTTTCGCGGAGCGGCGCCCATTCTGGCGGTCGAGTTCTCGCGGCGGTCGATTCCGGCTGATGTTCGCCCCTCCTTCAAGGAAATGGAAGAGTCGTTCCGCGGCGCGAAAGCCGAAGGCGCGGCGGCCTGAGAACTTAGCGCCGGCTAATCGACTAAGTTGATGAAACGGTGAACCATAAGCTTCTTGCCTTGGCGCTCGGAACGGCCACACTGATCTGGTCCGCGCCGCCGGTTAAACAACTTTCCGCGCTCGACCTGCAACGGGAGTCGATCCGGCAGCAGCGCCAGGCTTTGCGGCAACAGCTCGGAATCAAAGCGGACGCCACGATCTCGGATTTCGAGTTCCTCACTCCGCTGCCGCCGCTGGCGGTGAGCGACTGCCCGAGCCTCGATGCGGACGAGGTCGAGTCGCTGATTGCGGCGGCAGCCAAGAAACAAGAGCTTGCCCCGCAGCTGGTGCGAGCGGTCATGCGGCAGGAATCGGGCTTTAAGCCGTGCGCGGTTTCGGTCAAAGGCGCGCAAGGGCTCATGCAGCTGATGCCGGCTACCGCCGCCCAACTGCACGTCGTCGATCCATTCGATCCCGAGCAGAACGTCCAGGCGGGAGCGGCTTTCCTGAAGCGGCTTCTAAAAAAGTACAACGGCGACCTGCGGCTGGCGCTGGTTGCTTACAACGCTGGCGCGACGCGGGCCGACCAGCTCGATCCATCGCAGTACCCGGCCGAGACGCAAGGCTATCTCGCCAATATCTTCGCGGAACTCGGCGACCCAGTTAGTAACCCAGATCCTTCAACCGCGCAGTAAATCTTCCAGCTGAATCTTGGTTTCGGTCTTCGCATCGCGGTACTTCACGATGATCGGCGTGTAGAGCGAAATGCCCCACTCGCGGCCAATCCCCGCGTGCACATTGCGCGATCCGGCCACGACGACGGCATTTTCCGGAATGACCAGCGGCGCTTCGTCGGTTGCGCGATGAACCAAGCCGCGCACCAGATCGTAAACGGGTGTCGAGCGATTGAGGATCGCGCCCGAGCCTAAGACGGCGCGCTGCTTAACTACCGTGCCTTCGTAGATGCCGCAATTGCCGCCTACCAGCACGTCGTCTTCGACGACCACAGGTAGAGCGCCTACCGGTTCGAGAACGCCGCCGATCTGCGAAGCGGCCGAGATGTGGCAGTTCCGGCCGATCTGCGCGCAGCTGCCGACCAGGGCATGGGAATCGATCATGCTGCCTTCGTCGACATAGGCACCGACGTTGATATACATCGGGGGCATGCAGGTGACGCCCGGTCCGACGTAGCAGCCATCGCGCAGGCTGGAGCCGCCGGGCACCACGCGCACTCGTTGGTCAGGCGAGATTGCGCGCAGCGGATAAGTCGATTTGTCAAAGAACTGGCCGCCCATGCTGACGATTCCGCCAATGCGAAAGCCGAGCAGGATGCCTTTCTTGACCCAGGCGTTGACGCGCCAGCCGGTCGGTTGCGTGGAATCGGGCTGGGCGGCACGAATCTTTCCGCGATTCAACTGCTCGCGAAATTCCTCGAAGAGCTGCTTGTCGTCGTCGGAATATTGTTCGGGTTTCTCCTCGAAAAGCTGTTCGATGCGGTCTGCCCTCAAGCACGCACTCCGGAGAGAAGACCGGCGTTTTCGAGCACGGCTTCGATCTTTTGCTGTGATTCCTTCTGCGGCGCGACCAGCGGTAAGCGCCAGACGGGCTCGAGCAGTCCCATGCGCGCCATGGCAAATTTGACCGGTCCGGGGCTGGTCTCGACGAAGTTGATTTCGAGCAGGGGCTGGAATCTTTTCTGCAGGCGTCGCGCGCCGGCGAAATCACCGTTCAAAGCCAAATGAGTGAGCTTGGCGAAGTCGCCCGGAATTTCGTTGCTGGCGACGGAGATGACGCCTTGACCGCCCAAGGAAATTAGCGGGAGCGTGACGGCGTCGTCGCCGGAAAGCACGGCAAAGGATTCCGGCACGCGCGCCAGAATGCTGGCCATTTGCGAAATGTTGCCCGAAGCTTCCTTGAGGCCGACGATGTTCGGGATTTCCGCCAAACGAACTATGGTGGCCGGCTCGACGTTGACGCTGGTGCGGCTCTGCACGCTGTAAACGACGATGGGCAGCGACGTCGATTCGGCAATGGCGCGATAGTGCTGATAGAGACCTTCCTGAGTCGGTTTGTTGTAGTACGGAGTGACGGACAGAACTCCCGAGACGCCGAGTTTCTTCAACTCGGCGGTGAGATGGATCACTTCGCGGGTGTTGTAGCCGCCCGCGCCGGCCAGGACAGGCACGCGCTTGGCGGCTTCTTCGACGGTGATCTCGACGACGCGCAGATGCTCATCGTGGGTGAGGGTTGGGCTTTCGCCGGTGGTGCCGCACGGGCAGAGGAAATCGACACCGGCGTCGATCTGGCGGCGGACGAGCGCGCGCAGGGTCGGTTCATCTAGCGAGAGATCGGGCCGAAATGGCGTAACGAGCGCCGTGCCGCAACCGGTAAACATGTTGTCTCCTCCTTCCAGTCTATTGGTCATGGTCTTCACCGAACAGGACATCGTCGAAAGTGTAGACGCCCTGGCGGCCGATGATCCAATTCGCCGATTTCAACGCGCCGCGCGCGAAGCCTTCGCGGCTGCGGGCAGCGTGGCGCAGAGTAATGGTGTCGGCGGCGGAATCGAAGCCAATTTCGTGAGTGCCGGGGTGTTTGCCGGCGCGGCTTGCGCTGACGTCTATTGGCCGTTCAAAGCCATGCGCTCGCATGGCTTCGACCAATTGCAGCAGAGTTCCGGAAGGAGCATCTTTTTTGGCGTCGTGATGGATTTCCCAGGCCCAAGCGCCGTATTCGGCTTCCTTCGCGAACAACTCGGCGGCGAGCGAGGTCAGGCGGCGAAAAATCGCGACTCCGATGGAAAAGTTCGGGCTCCAGACGAGCGCGCTCTGGTTTTTAACGATGGCCGCGGTAACGGCGGGCAACTCGTTGAGCCAGCCGGTGGCGCCGCACACAACGGGTATGCGCGCTTCTGCCAAGCGCATTAAATTGCCGGCGGCCGCTTCGGGACGAGAAAACTCGATGGCGACATCGAAGTCTCTAAAGGGTTGCTCGCGGGTAATGCGGGCTACGACGTCGAAGTCATATTCAGGCGCCAGTTGGTCGATGAGTTTCCCCATCTTGCCGTAGCCGACGATTGCCAATTTCTTGTTAGCCATGACGCCTCAATCGAACACCTTAATCAAACACCGAAGGATCGAGTTCGGTGAAGAACTCGCGATGCAAAGCAGAGACCGCCTGTTTGAGGTCGGCATCGGCGATGACGAAACCGAGGTTGAGCAGGGATGCACCCTGGGAGATCATGCGAATATTCAGATCGCGCAATACTTTGAAGGCGCGGCCGGCGATTCCGGGCGTATGGCGGATGTTTTCGCCGACCAGACAGACGAGCGATTGATTCTCTTCGGTGGTGACATCGGCAAATTTCTCGAGTTCCTGGCAGATGGCTTGCAGATTTTCGGAGTTATCGAGCGTGAGAGAAACGCTGACTTCGGAGGTAGAGACCATATCGACGCTGGTTTCGAAGCGGTCGAAGAGTTCGAAGATGCGGCGCAGGAAACCGTGCGCGAGCAGCATGCGGGTGGAGCGTACGTTCACGATGGTGATGCCTTGCTTGCAGGAGATGGACTTGACGGCGTTCTTGCAGGGCGCGGCGACGGCAGTGATTCTGGTGCCTTCGACATCGGGGCGGCGAGAGTTGAGAATGACGACCGGGATATTTTTTTCAACAGCGGGCATGATGGTAGCGGGATGCAGAACTTTCGCGCCGAAATAGGCCATTTCGGCGGCTTCGGCGAAGGAGAGGCTTTTGACGCGGCGGCCTCCGGGGACGATGCGAGGATCGGCGCTAAGCATGCCATCGACATCGGTCCAGATTTGAATTTCTTCGGCTCCGAGGCCGGCTCCGACGATGGCAGCCGAGTAATCCGAACCGCCGCGACCGAGCGTGGTGGTTTGTCCGTCGAGGGTTGAGGCAATGAAGCCGCCCATGACGACGACGGAATCCTGGGCGGCGGGTTCGACGATCTCGCGAAGCGCGGCGTAGGTTTGCGGGAAGAGCGGGCGGGCTTCGGTAAAGCGGTCGTCGGTAAAGAGGACCTTGCGGGCATCGACATGCTGTGTGGGGATACCGGCGGCGCGAAAGGCAAAGCTGACGACGAGGCTAGAGAGGCGTTCCCCGGCGCTGGCGATAGTGTCCATGGAGCGCAAGGAAAGCTCGCCGACGACAGACAAACCTTTGGCGAGTTCTTCGAGCCACTCGAAGTGGGCGCGAATGTAGCGTTCAAGGGCGGCGGTTTCAGAGCCGGCGAGCGCCAGGCCGATATGTAGATGGTCGAGCCGAAGCCGATCGACGAGCGAGAGCGCCTGTTCGCGTCTGCCGCGAGCGGCCTCACGAGCGATTTCGAGGAGCTTATTGGTGGTCTTGCCGATCGCGGAGACGACGACGATCGGGTGGCGCTCCCGATGACGGTCGACAATGGTTGTGACGCGCGCGATGGCTTCGCGCGATTCGACCGACGAGCCGCCGAACTTCATGACAATCATAGGCGCGTCCTAACCGATTAAACCTTCCGAGAGCATGAGTTCGGCGTTCAGAACGGCCGCGCCGGCCGCGCCGCGAATGGTGTTATGACCGCAGGCGACGAACTTGAGATCGAGTACCGGGCAGTAGCGCAAGCGACCGACAAAGACGACCATGCCGTTTTCGCGGCCGGCATCGCGGCGCGGTTGCGGGCGATCCTGATCGGCCAGATAGATGAGCGGGTGCGCGGGAGCGCTTGGCAGCTTGCGTTCTTGCGGAAGACCACGAAAGTTTTCGATGGCCTGGCGCGCTTGCTCCAGCGTGGGCTTCGAAGAGAAGCCGACGGACGTGACAACGGTGTGGCCGTCGACGACCGGCACGCGATTGCAGTGCGCGCTCATGCGGGCGGGGAGCGGGACGGCGGCTCCGTCCGAGACAGCGCCCAAGATTTTCTGCGTCTCCTGCTGCATTTTTTCTTCTTCGGCACCGATGAAGGGAACGACATTGGCCAGGATGTCGAGCGAGGGGACGCCGGGGTAACCGGCACCCGAAACAGCTTGCATGGTGGCGGCGACGATGCGTTCGATACCGAACTGCATAAGTGGGGCCAGGGCAAGAGTTAAAGTGATGGTTGAACAGTTGGGATTGGTGACGATCAAGCCTTTCCAACCGCGATTTTTGCGCTGCTGGGGGATCAGGGCGAGATGGCCGGGGTTGATTTCGGGAACGAGCAGAGGGACGTCGGACTCCATGCGGTGATTGCGCGAGTTGGAGACGACGATGTGACCGGCTTGGGCGAAGGCCTGCTCGATTTCGGTGGCAACGGAGGCGTCCATGGCGGAGAAAACGAGTTGCGGAGCGTGGTCGGGCTTCGAATCGGAGACGATGATTTCGGCGGCTGCTTCGGGCATGTCGCCATCGAGCCGCCAGGCGGTGGCAGCGGAGAGCTTTTTGCCGGCGGAACGATCGCTTGCGCCCAACCAGGTGAGTTTGAACCAGGGATGTCCCTGTAAAAAGCGGATGAAGTGCTGGCCCACCATGCCAGTAGCGCCCAAGATGCCAACTTCGATGGTTTTCATATTAGCGTGAAAGCCGCTCCACGAGCTGCTTATATAGGTTGACGGATTGCGCGAGCTCGTTTTTCGGAATGCGCTCTTCGGAAGTGTGCGCGACGTGGATGCTGCCGGGGCCGATCAGATAGGGTTCGCCCCACTTGCCGGCGAAGGCGGGAATGTCGGTGGTGAAGGCGACGACGGTGGTTTCAAAACCGTCGAGTGAACCGAGATGAACGGCCGGAATCAGGAGGATCTCTTCGGCGGTGGCTTCGGGAGCGGCGGCCTGCTCGATCTTTTTACGGAGTTCGGTGACGTCGCCGACGACGCGGACTAAGATTTCGGCGCGAGCGCTGTCGGGAATCACGTTTGGCGCGCAGCCGCCTTCGATGATGCCGATGTTGAGGGTGCTCGGACCGAGCAGGGGGTCGACGGGGAGCTTGATCTGGCGAATGCGATTGAGGGCTTCGAGGAGCTTTTCGATGGCGGATTCGCCGAGCTCGGGATAGGCGGAGTGGGCCATGCGACCGCGGGCAACGATCTGGTAACGCAGAGCGCCTTTCGATCCGAGAGCCAGTTTGCTTTCGGTGGGCTCGCCGTTGATGAGGAACTTGCTACCGCGCGGATTTTGAGCGGCGGTCAGAGCGCCGGCGCTATTGCGTTCTTCGCCCACGACGAAGAGCAGGCCGAAGTTGCGCTTTCCCTCCGTAAGCAGTTCGGTAACGGCGGTGATCATGGAGGCGATGAGGCCTTTGGTATCGCAAGCGCCGCGTCCCCATATATAGGTTTCGTCTTCGCGCGAGGGAAGGAAGGGCGGGACGGTATCCATATGGGTGGAGAGAACGACGGTGGGGTCGCCGAAACGGATAAAGAGGTTGTCACGGTGCGGCTCGACGGCCATGCGCTCGAGTTGACCGTCGAAGCGGGCGGCGAGATCGTGGAGGTGGTTCCAGAGATAGTCGCCGACTTCACGCTCGTTGGGCGTGATGGATTCAATGTCGATCAACTTTCTGGTGAGATCGAATAGATTCATACGGGGAGATTCGTACTTGAGGCCATCCGGGGAGTGCGAGGAGGGCGGGGAAGTCGTTTGAAACGCCAGCATAGCAAAACGGTGGAAGCGGGTAGGGGTGTGGGGCGAAGAGGAGGAGAAGGTGGAGGAACGAAGCTGTTTTGCGAAACGAAGCCATTGCTCGTTGGGTCTTTTTTCCAAACGAACTCCTTTGCGGGCTGAGTGCCTTTTTTGGCGGAACGAAGCCAAGGGCTCCCAACGCGGCTGACGTATCCGCAGGCCACAAAATACGATGGCCTGCGCCACCCGCTGGTTTTTTGCGAAACGAAGCCATTGCTCGTTGAGCTTTTACCAAACGAACTCCTTTCCAGGCTGGGTGCCTTTTTCGGAACGAAGCCAAGGGCTCCCGACGCGGCTGACGTTCCCGCAGGCCACAAAATACGATGGCCTGCGCCACTTCGGATGGTTTTTGCGGAACGAAGCCAAGTTGTAAAAACGAAGCCAGCGCTTGTTGAACTTTTTCCAAACGAACTCCTTTCCAGGCTGGGTGCCCTTTTTGCGAAACGAAGCCAATCTCTCCTAAAGCGGCCGAAGTATCCACAGGCCAGAAAAAACGATGGCCTGCGCCACCCCAGCTGCATAGGTTGTTATGAGGGTAGAAAGGGCGGGTGGTTGGACGGTGCTGTAGGCGCCGTAAGTGGTTGTAGATACGGCGGAAGATTTTTGTGGCTGGGACGAACAACGATTCCGGCTGGTAAGATGCTTTACATCCGATGTTTGAGGTGAGTCCTAACGATCCGATCGTCAAGACGTATTTGACGGATATTCGGCATCTGGAGGGTCAGCAGGTTAGCCACGAACTCGGCTTGAAGGGCCCGTTTCAGAATCTGCTGGACAAAGCGGCCCGCAAGCGGGGCTGGACTTTGGTGCCGGAGCTCTCCATGTCTATCGGAGGACGGCGCATTGTTCCCGACGGCACGGTACGGGACGAGGTCCGCATCAAGCGCGGCTGGTGGGAGGCGAAAGACACTTCGGACAAGCTGGCGGCGGAGATCCAGAAGAAGCTGCGCGCCGGCTATCCGAGCGGCAATACGGTTTTCGAAGATACCCGGACGGCGGTGCTTTATCAGGACCGCGCCGAGGCCGGTGAGTTTGCGCTGCGCGAACCGGTCAAGATTGCCGAACTCCTGAGCCGTTTCCTCTCTCACGATGAAGCGCACGAGCGTGAATTCAAGCGCGCGATGGAAGAGTTCAAGAGCCGCATTCCCGATCTCGCTCAGTCGCTTTCTGAGCACATCGCCGAGGCTCACAAGAAAAATTTCCGCTTCAAGCAAGCCTTTGGCGAGTTTGTTACGCTCTGCCGGCAGTCGCTGAATCCCGAGCTTTCGGATCACATGGTCGACGAGATGCTCATTCAGCACCTGCTCACCGAGCGGCTGATGCGCAATCTCTTTCAAAATCCGGATTTCACTCATCGCAATGTCATTGCCGCCCAAATCCAAAAGGTCATTGAGGCGCTCGGTTCCACCAGTTTTTCCACCTCCGAGTTTTTAAAGCGGCTCGATCCTTATTACCGCGCGATCGAGCGCGAAGGTGCGAACCTGGGCCACTTCACCGAAAAACAGGACTTTCTAAACTCCGTTTACGAGCAATTCTTCCAGCGCTTCTCGCCGGACGTTGCCGATACGCACGGCATTGTTTACACGCCGCGCGAGATCGTCGATTTCATGTGCAACTCGGTCGAGGAAGCGTTGAAGGAACATTTCGGCTATACGCTTTCGTCGCCGGAAGTGGTGATTCTCGATCCTTGCACGGGCACGGGCAACTTCATTGTGAATTTGATAGAGCGCATTCCCGGTAAAGCTCTGTCCGACGCTTACCGCAACCGGCTGTTTGCCAATGAAGTGATGCTGCTGCCCTATTACGTTTCGAGTCTGAATATCGAGCACGCTTATTACGAGCGCATGCGCAGCTACGAATCGTTTAATGGCCTGTGCTTCGTGGATACGCTCGATATGCAGGAAGCGCGGCAGTTCGGCTTGTTCACGCCGGCCAATACGGAGCGAGTGGATCGTGAAAAGAAAGCCGCGGTTACGGTGATTATTGGAAATCCGCCTTACAACGTGGGGCAAAAAAGCGAGAACGACAATAACCAAAACAGGCCGCACGAGATTGTGGACAATCGAGTGCGTGACACTTACGGGAGGGATTCGAAGGCGAGCAGCAAAAGCAAGTTGGACGACGCATACGTAAAGTTCTTCCGATGGGCAACCGACCGGCTCGATAATCGCGACGGCATTGTCTGCTTCGTGTCGAACAACGGTTTCATAGACCAGCACGCTTTCGACGGAATGCGCAAACATCTGGCCGAAGACTTCGAACAAATTTTCCATCTCGACTTACATGGAAATGTGCGGCGTAATCCGAAGCTCTCCGGAACGACTCACAATGTCTTCGGCATTCAGGTAGGTGTTGGAATAACACTTGCCGTTAGAAAACGTGGCGCCCGGAAACAACTTCGCTATTACCGAGTGCCGGAGACTTGGCGAAGGCGCGAGAAATTGGATTTTCTCGCCAACCGCAACATTCCGTGGCGCGCGCTCACACCTGATACCGAATTTAGTTGGCTGCTCCCTCAAAATGCCGAGGAATATTCGGCCTACACTTCGATTCGCGAGCTCTTTGATATCCGTTCGCTGGGGGTCGGCACAAACAGGGACGAAGTCGTTTACGACTGGGATCGAGGCAAGCTGGCCGAGCGGATGAAAGGCTTCATGACGGATTATAATGCCGAGGTCTATCGCCACAGGGTAGATCCCGATGCAAACTGGCCAGATCACATCAAGTGGAGCGAAACGCTTAAGGCCGCGGCGGCACGCGGAACAATTCTTACTTTCGACGAGGACAGGATCGTGCAATCGCTCTACCGTCCCTTCACGAAAAAGTTGCTCTATTTCGAACGGCTGGTAAACGAGCGCGTCTATCAATGGCCGAGTATCTCCGGGCGCGTTATCGCCGTTCCGGGCATTGGCAATCGCAAGGAGTTCGGAACCTTCATCGCTGAGACGATCCTATCGCGCGACTTCGCATTCGAAAAGACTCAGTGCTTCCCAGTCTCCCACGTAAACGATTCCGCCCTAACGCAGTTCCGCAAGCAGTACTCGGACGACTCCATAACCAAAGAAGACATCTTTCATTACATCTACGCCATCCTGCATCATCCGGTTTACCGCGAACGCTACGCCGATAACCTGAAGCGCGAGCTACCGCGCATTCCGTTCGCGCCGGATTTCGCTGCCTTTGCCAGCGCCGGGAAGGAACTCGCCGGTCTGCACCTCGGCTACGAGTCGATCGAGCCCTGGCCGCTCGAATACATCGAGCGGAAAGACGTTCCTTTTTCCGAACATGTGACCAAGATGAAGCTCAGTAAGGATCGAACGGCGATACAAGTCAACGAGTCGCTTACGCTGGGCGGAATTCCGATGGAAGCGTTCGAGTACAAGCTCGGATCGAAATCGGCGGTGGAGTGGATTGTCGATCAGTATCAGGTGAAAGGCGAGTCGGACCCGAACCGCGAAGAGGACCCCGGCTATATTGTGCGGCTGGTCGGTCAAGTGGTTCGGGTGAGCGTCGAAACCGTTCGCTTGATTAAGGGCCTGCCGAGTTTTCTCATCGACGCGAAGACGTGATATTTGTGTTTCGTGGCGTCGCGGATGCGCAAATTTGTCAAACGCTGGGTCGTGAAGTGCTGGCTCTTGCCAATCCAATCGCTTCGCTCATGGCTCTCTGACTGTGGTCGCGAAGCCAAGCGCTCCCAGAGCGGCCGACGTTCCCGCAGGCCACAAAAAACGATGGCCTGCGCCACCTCAGAGGATCACTCAGCCGAGAGCGGCGCGTATGTCTTGTAGCGTGACTAGAACTTCCGGGCATCGTCAGAAATGGCATGCACGACGATGCCGCGAGCGCCGATGGCCTGCGCGGCCCGTGATACTCGCATGGCCGCATCACGGAACAGGGGACGACCCATTCCTTTCGTCTGCCAAGACTGGTCGACCGCCAAGCGCCCGAGCAGGACCGCGGGGACGGGATCAGGCATGTTTCGACGGAAGCGGCCCAGGTGCGATGGCATTCGTGATGCAGGACGACGACAGCAAGTAATACCCCGCTAGCAGATTGCCCTCACAGGCCACGAAAACGCGGCTAGCCCCACCGGCCTGATTGGCCCGAGCGCGCTTTTTCAGCCATTCGTCCAGCGACGACTCACCGCAATTGAAGTTGTCTAGCTTGTGATGTCCGGTCAGCAGGACGGGCGCGGACCGACCCAACGACTACTCCCAAAGAGCAGGAGTTTGCAGCGATTTGCGCAGGCGCTCGTTCGGTTTCGCGGGAGCATCGAGGAGAGCGACAAAAAGCAGCATAGGCCTTTTTGTTTAGTGGAATGATGGTGCGATCGAGCAACGTGTTTTGCGCGGCGTTGCGCGTCGTTGTCATTACGTTTTTATAGCCTGTGATTATAACCGCGACGCCTTCAGGTCAGAGGCGAGTCGGGAACGGTGGAGGGTTGAAAGCTAGCTTGGTTCTGATCGACGGCGATGCCCATTATCCGATGTTGGCGACTCGCACACGAAAGCTGCTAGCGTGGTTTCATGACCATTACCGTCTCGGTCCCCGACCAGCTCGCCCAACAAGCAAAAGCTGCCGGCCTGTCGGTCGAATCCTACATCGAACAGATTCTTCAACAGCAAGCACAGGAGCGGGAAGTATCGAAGTGGACGCGCCTCGGTCCCGGTCCCTTGACCCCCGAGCAGGCGGTGGATGACATCCGCGAGTTGCGTAAGGGCGTCACGCTTGGCGGCTTGAAGATTCGAGACCTCATCAAAGAGGGCCGTAAATACTGATGCCCGTTTTCATCACGGACGCTTCCGCGGCGCTCCCGTGGTGCTTCGCCGAAGAAGCTACACCCTGGACAGAAGCATTGCTGGACCGGTTACGGGGCGGGGAAGAAGTAGTTGTACCGGGCCACTGGCCTATCGAAGTCATGAACGGCCTGGTGATGGCCGTCCGCCGAAAGCGGATGATCTGGATCGCGTGACACGGTTTTCCAGCGATCTCTCCGCGCTCGCGATCCGCATCCAGCCGCCGCACGCTCCCGCCGTGTGGAATAGCGTGATTCAGGTGGCCACGAAACACCGGCTCACGATTTACGACGCTGCTTATCTCGAACTCGCGCAGCGCATGGGGCTGCCGCTGGCGACCCTGGATCGGGATTTACAGAAAGCGGCGCGCGCCGAACAGGTGTTGCTAATAGAGGATGCTTCATGACCGTCGTTTCGAATTGAATCCTGCTCGCCCTACTGCTTCATCTTCTTGAAGCACTAAACAACAGCAAAGATGAAGAGTATCAGTCAGAAGATATCCTACAGAGAATTTAAGACGCTTTCGGTGGTGGTGGTTTCGCCGAGGCGGGGAAAGATCTTCTGGACGCTATGACGATGGGCGTCGGGGTCGCGGTCTGTCATGGCGTCTGTGACCAGCACGACGTGGTAGCCGAGATCGTAGGCGCTACGGGCGGTGGATTCAACGCCGAGACTGGTTGCGACGCCAGTGAGGAAGATTTGGGTTACGCCGCGCTGGCGCAAGGTTTCGTCCAAAGAGGTGCCGAGGAAGGCGCCGGGCCGCTGTTTGCTGACCAAAAGATCGTCAGGATGTTGCTCCAGCTCGGGAAGAAGTTCGGTCCAACCTTCGGGGCGCGGGAAATTGGGACGGCCGGGATCGGTGCGGCCGGGAGCTCCGCCGGTTACGTTGACCAGAACGACGGCCAGACCTCGTTTCCGAAAAGCGCGCGCCAGTCGGGCGGTGCGATCGACGATCTCGCGGATGGGGTGCGCGGCTGGCATCGTGAGCACGAATTTTTGCAGGTCAATCACGACCAGGGCGGGGACGGTATCGATTTTTGTAAGAGGCATGGGTGTTTCCTTCGAGCGGGTGAGAAATCAGGAATGGGCTTGCTTTACGCGTGCGGTTTGGTTTCGATGGGGGCGTGTTTTTTGGCAAATTGAACGCTGGCCAGGGTGCTCATGACGGCGATGCCGGCGAAGAAAACGATGAGGGCGGAGACGTCTCCGCTCGAAACGTTGCCGACCCGGAACAGGAGGTAAGCGACAAGCAGGTTGAAGAGCGCCCAGAGAACGTTCACCAGAGGCGAGGACAATCCTTTTCCGGGAGGGTGAGCGAACGGGCTCGGGAAGGGGTCGCCGGCGACGCCGTATATGAAATGAGGCGCGGCATTGGCGAGAAACATTCCGGCGAAGAAGCAGGCGAGATAGACGTACCAGTGCATGGTGGGTTGTTCCTTTCAGTTAAGGGAGAGTGGGCGCTGTATCGGTGGCAGGCAGCAGACCCATCTGCTGATAGATGGGGTCAACGGCGGCATCGACTTTGGGCAGTTGGAGGGTGAACCAGAGGGCGCCGGCGACGCAGAAGGCGCCGGTAACGATGACGGTGTGAGGGGCTCCGATGCGGTGAGCGAGCGCGCCGGCGAACAGGCTTCCGAACGGGGCCGCGCCGAAGAAGGCCATGGTGTAGTAGCCCATCACGCGGGCGCGTTTGTCATCGGTCACCAGCGACTGGATGATGGTGTTGCTGGCGGAGGCAGTCTGGATCATGCCGAAGCCGGCGAAGACAAGCAGGACAAGCGACAGCCATAGAGCGTGCGACAGGCCGAAGAGAATGAGGGCGCAGCCGAGCATGGCAGCCGCGATGCGCAGCATGCGGGTCAGGCCGGCGACCGACTTGCGGAGGGTAAGAGAGAGGGCCGAGACGAGCGCGCCGAGGCCGGACGCTCCGGTGAGCCAGCCGAGGGTAGCCGCGCCGCCATGCAAGACCTGGCCAGCGAAGACCGGCAGAAGCACGGTATAGGAGTAACCCATCAGGCTGATCAGCGCAAAGAGCAGCAGGATGGTGCGGATGGGGCGAAAGGCGCGGACGTAATCCCAACCTTCGCGAATCTGTTCGAGCATGCTGGCGTTCGCGCGGTGGATGTTGAGCGGCTGGATGCGCATGAGTAGCAAGGATGCGATAACGGCAAAGTAACTGAGGCCATCGAGCAGGAAACACCAACCTTCGCCGAAGGCGGCGATGACCAGGCCGGCGATGGCGGGCCCGATCAGGCGCGCGCCGTTGGCCATGGAGGAGTTGATGGCGATGGCGTTACTGAGGTCGTTACGATCTTCGACCATCTGCACGAGAAAGGATTGGCGGCCAGGCATATCGAAGGCATTGATCAAGCCCTGCAAAGCGGCGAGCGCGATGATCTCCCAAAGCGTGATGAGGTGGGCGAGAGTGAGCGCGGCCAAGGCGAGTGACTGGAGGGCGGCGGCGGCTTGTGTCCAGATGAGGAGCTTGCGGCGATCGAGGCGTTCGACCCAGACGCCGGCGAAGGGGCCGAGGAGAAAGGAAACAATCTGGCCGGCGAAGCCGACGACGCCCAGCAGCAGGGCCGAATGAGTCAACTGGTAGACCAGCCAGCTAGTGGCGAGGCGGGTCATCCAGTTGCCGATCAGCGAGATGCTCTGGCCGGTGAAGAACAGCTTGAAGTTGCGATGGCGGAGAGCGCGCCAGGCATGAGAGAACTGGCTGACGCTCACATCTCCACCAGACGCCTGATGATTTTGCCGGCTTTGAAGAGTGTTTCGCGATCCCGTTCGTCAAGCTGAGCGATGGCCTGCGCGAGCCAGGTCTCTTTGGCATCCTTGGCGCTTTTGCGCACGGCGACGCCTTTGGCGGAGAGGGCGATATGCATTTGGCGGCCGTCGGTGGGATGCGGCTTGCGTTCGACCAGGCCGATTTCCTCGAGCGCCGCGATGGTGGATCCCATGGACTGTGGTTTCATGCTTTCGGCGCGGGCGAGATCGGCGGTGGTGGCGGGGCCATCCCTGGCGAGGCGGGAAAGGACGGCGGCCTCGGTGAGGGAAAGTTCCTGGGAGGCGGAGGCGGCGCGCACGCGGCGGACGAGCAGGCCGATGGCGTGGATGAAGTCGAGGGCGGCGCTTTCCAGGGGCTTTCGCGGCAAGGCAACTTCAGGATACAACACGGACAGCCATACTTGCAAGGTTACCTTGCAAGTATGGCTGGTAACATGGCCTGTCCACTAGTGCGTGGCTGACACCAGCCTGACGTCCGCCATCGCGACCGTGGGGAAGCGTATGGCGAGAGTTTTCTGGCGCTTGCCCGGGACGAGGGTAAAGCCGTCGGTAGCGCCGGCATTCCAGATGTCGGTCAGGTAGTATGCGCCGCCGTAGCGTTTGAAGACCATGCGCGCATCCGGGGTTTTGTGATCGCGATAGGCATTCATGGTGAGGCGGAAGACGCCGCTGCCGCCACGCGCAAAGACTCGCAGGACGTTGTTAGAATCCTGCACCATATAGTTGCCGGCGGGCAGGGTGGTTTCGCCAACCTGAAAGGCGAACGGGATATGAGCGGTGGCGATGTTGGTTTGCGCAAAGCCGGTGGCGCTGAGCAGGGCGGCTGCGAGAGCTGCCGAAAAGAGAGAGAGTTTCATGGTTTCCTCCAGAGCGATGTTCAATCGCCTCACTGGAGAGAGCGTGGAGAGTGGAAATATCCCGCCAAGGAAAGAACGAAAAATTTGCGTTGCGGCGTGTTATAGTTGATTCCCACCAGGCGGCATACATGTCAGACGAGGCCGGCGACATCACGCATCTGTTGCGCGCGTGGGGAGAAGGAAGCGCGGACGCGGAGAGCGAACTTTTCGAGCTGGTGCAAGGCGACTTGCGGCGGCTGGCGCAGTATCGCATGAAAGGCGAGCGCAAGGGCGGCGGGCTGCAGGCGACGGAGCTGGTGGACCAGATTTATATCCGGCTGGTTGCGGCGAAGAATCGCGATTGGCAGTCCCGACAACATTTTTTCGCTATAGCAGGTAGAGCGATGCGGCACTACCTGATCGACCTGGCGCGGGCGCGACCGGACGCGGAGATGGTGAGGCTGACGAAGCTGGAGCAGCTGGTGCCGGGACGGAGCGCGCAAGTGGACCTGGGGATAACGGTGGGGAGGCTGTTGGACGAGCTCGAAGCGACCCATGCGGAATGGTGCCAGGTGGTGGAGCTGAAATTTTTTCTGGGGTTAAACGACGAAGAGGCCGCTGACGTGCTTGGGGTGAAGCTACGCAGCTTGCAGCGCATGTGGCACGAGGCACGGCGCTGGCTGTTCGAACGGCTGGAGCCGAGTCATCTGGGGCCGAATCATGGAGAACAGATCCCGCAATAACGATCATGCGTTGACGCTGGTGGAGGAGGCGCTGACCCGCCCCGAAAACGAGCGCGAGGCTTATCTGCGAGGAGTGTGCGGCGGGGACACGGGCTTGTTCGCGGAAGCGTGGAACTACGTGGTGTGGGAAAAGCGGATGCAGGGCTTTCTGGTGGATCCGCTGCGGCCGGGAGAAGAAGCGCGACCGGCTTTCGAAGCGGGGCAGGTGCTGATCAACCGATTTCGGGTGGTGCGCGAAGTGGCGCGCGGCGGGATGGGGATCGTTTGGGAAGCGCATGACGAGAAGCTCGACCGGCGGGTGGCGCTCAAGTGCGCGCAGGCGGGGTTTGGACAGCAACTGCCGCCGGAGGTGCGCAACGCGCGCGAGATCAGTCATCCGAACGTGTGCAAGATTTTCGAGATCCACACGGCTTCGACGGCGGATGGCGAAGTGGATTTTATCAGCATGGAGTTTCTGGAAGGGGAGACGCTGGCTGAGCGGCTGGCGCATGTTTCGCTGGGACACGACAAAGCGGAAACGATCGCGCGCCAGCTTTGTTCCGGGCTGGCGGAAGCGCATCGCAACCGCGTGGTGCATGGGGATCTGAAATCGAATAACGTGATTCTGACGGGCGACGCGCAGGGAGGGGTGCGGGCGGTGATCACGGATTTCGGTTTAGCGCGGACGGCGGATTCGGCGGCGGCGCTGCTGGGCGGCACGCCGGCGTATATGGCTCCCGAACTGTGGAAGGGCGGAAAACCTTCGCTGGCATCGGATGTCTATGCGGTGGGCGTTTTGCTGTGGGAGATTCGTTCGGGCCAGCTGCCCGGACAGTTGGGGCTGGCTTCCTCGACGATGGCTCTCGGGGAACGGCTGTTTTTGAAACCGCCGGCGGGGAGGGGGAAATGGAGCCGGATCATCGCGCGCTGCCTGGATGCGGAGCCGGGGCGGAGATACGCGAGCGCGGTGGAGGTGGCGGCGGCTCTGGGGCCTTCGCAAAAGCTGAAGCGGCTGCGGTTGGCGGCAGTGGCGGGGTTGGTGGCGGTGGCGTCCGGGGTGATTACGTACGAGCGCGCGACTGCGCCGGCGGAAAGTGCGCGCCTGGCGCTGCTGCCGTTTACGAGCGCGCCGGGTAGCGCATCACTTTCGCAAAAGCTGCTACACAGTACCGCGAGCGAGTTGACGCAACTGAAAGGCACGCCACATACGCGCTTTCGCTTTATACCTTTGGATAACGGCATTCGCAATCGGGTGAATTCGCCGGAGGAAGCGCGCGTGCTGCTGGGGGCGAGCCACGCGCTGCGGGCCGAGGTGGAGCGCACGGGCAAGACGATCAAACTTCATGCATATGTGACGGATTTGCGGTCAGGCGTGGATGCGCGCGAGTGGGAGGCGGAGTACAAGCCGGAGGAAGTGCGGTATGCGGCGGCGGCTTTAGCGGGCGTGGTGACGGAGACGCTGCATTTGGCGCCGCCGAAGCATGGGGCCAGCGTGAAGGATGAGGCGCGGGAGGATTATGCGGCGGGGTTGGCGGCGCTGCGGCAGGACACTACGCTCGATGAGGCGCTGAAACGGTTTGGGCGGGCGGAGAAGGAGGATCCGGATTCGGCGCTGCCGTTGGCGGGTTTGGCGGAGGCGGATTGGTTTGAGTATGCCGGGACGAATGACAAATTGTGGTTGGATCGGAGTACCGAGGCAGTGCGGGAGGCGCAACTTCGAAACCCGGATCTGCCGGAAGTGCATCGGATTGCGGGATTGTTGAAGTCGGATGCGGGCTTTTATTCGCCGGCAATTGGCGAATACACCAGAGCAATTGAAGAAGATCCAAGCAACGGGGATGGTTATCGTCGATTGGGTGAGGCGTATGAGCGCAACAGGCAGCCTAGTGCCGCGCTCGCTAAATTTCGCACGGCGGTGCAAATTGATTCACGCCAATTCCGGAATTTCCGGGATTTGGGAGAGTGCTACTTCGAAAGAGCGAGCTATGCGGAAGCTATCGCCCAGTTTCGAGAAGCGCTCCGTTTGGCTCCGGGCAACCCAGAGCTGCGTTACAAGTTGACCGCGGCTTATCAAGATGCAGGGAATTTCGGATTGGCAGAGAGGGAGATCCGCGACTGCATCCGTTCCGCTCCAACTGCGGTTGCATTCCACAAGCTGGGAGTCCTCTTGATGTACGAAGGGAAAAACAGGGAAGCAGCTTCTTCTATTATTCGAGCCCTCAGTTTAGGGCAAGAGAAATACACATGGTGGATGAATTTGGGGACGACGTATCGAAGACTCAATCTCCGGCGCGAGTCAGCGCGGGCGTACCGGCGGGGTTTAGTTTTGGCAGAATCGGAGCTGGTCAACAATCCCGGCGATGCTTTGGTGCGGGCGAGAATGGCCTTTCTGTGCGCCCAACGGAGCGATCAACAAAGGGCAGTACTTGAAGTTGCGCAGGCCGTTAGAGAAGAGCCCGCCGACGCCGATGTCCTTTGGGCCGCCGCGAGTACATATGAAGCGTTGGGCCATCGGGACGAGACGCTCTCGATTTTGGCAAAAGCGCCTCTGGGAGTCATCTCCGATATTGACCGCTGGCCGGATATGGCGGATTTACATGCCGATCCTCGCTTTCAACAGTTGTTAGGAGCCCATAGGAACTGAGGTTTTATGTTAGTCAACTACACAATCACGTTCGAAAAAGGCGGTCTTGCGATCACGCAATCCATTGAGGATGGAAGCGAAACAGCGCCGGTAAAGCCTGGCGCCCCCGTGGTGCAGAATGCGCTCGGAGCTACTTCCCAAGAAAGCGGAACAATGCCAGTGAGCGCTTCCGGACAGGGTGGGGGGCCGGACGACCGGGGCAAAGGTGGCGGCCCGGATGATCGTGGGAAGGGTGGGAGCGCCTCGATAGCTGGAGGTGGTCCGATCACGATCATCGGTCCATTTATTTTCTTGTGTTGTCCTGAGAAGCCGGAGGAACACGATGCCAAGTAAGTTCACAATCGAAACGCAAGTAGAAATCAACTGGTGCTGGGCGGCGGTGGCGACGACGATTGGACGCTATTACCAGCCGACGAAGGATCTGCAGCAGTGCCAGGTGGCGCAGAAAGTCACGGGGATCGCTAACTGCTGTCCGGAGGTAGAGGCGTGCGACCAGTTCAAAGCGCTCGACGACGCTTTGAGCGCGGTGAATGCGATTCTGCCCGCTACTTTGAAGAACCAGTTACTGCTGGGTAAGGTATTGAAGTTTGCGGCGGTGCGGGCGGAGATCGACGCGGGGCGGCCGGTCGGGGCGCGTATCCAATGGTATGGCGGAGACCCGGACGCGGGCCATTTCGTGATCCTCAGCGGATATGCGATCGAGGCGTCGGGGGAGAAGTGGGTGGATGTGTCGGATCCGTACTACGAGGATTCGACCGTACCTTACGATCAGTTTGTTTCCGCGTATCTGGAAGCGGGTTCGTGGAGCGATACCTACATGATTGGACAGCCATAAGAGGAGAGCGTTTATGCCGATACTTCCAACGAGTTCGTCCGTGGAGCGGAAGCTCGAGTTCGAGCGGGGACTGGCGCATCTGGCGCGGCTGGGACGCGCGGCGGCAGGGCTCGAGATCGATCCCCATGCCCAGCCCATTTATTTGTTCGGTGTACAAGAGGCGGCGCAGCATCCCGATCTGAATCAAGCCGCCAAGCTGGTGGCGTGGCGTTATTTTGCCACCAATGCGAAGGGCGATGTGGTGGCGGGCGAGGTGAGTGCGTCGCTGCCGCCTACGCTGTCGAGTCTGCGCTACGGGGCTCCGGCAAAGAAAATCTACGCGGCGACGAAGGCGCTCGATGGGATGCCACAAGTGCAGGGCGGCAGCTTTTATCTGCGTGTGCTGCGCATACCGACGGCGCTTACCGAGGCTTTCTGGCTGCCGCCGGTGAGCGGCTCGGACGGTTTGATTGTTCCCCTCGGGAAGAGCTTCGAGAAGGACCGGCCGGATGGGAGACCGATCGGCATCGATGTATTCTTCGACACGTTGCGGCCGGTGGGGAAGGTGAAGCCGCTCAAGAGCTGACATCGATTCTGGGGACGAGAGCGGCGAATGTTTCGGCCAGCGGTTGGCGTCCGTTAGCTGGTTGGATCATGTACGTCCGGGAGGTGAAGGCGAACCATGGGAGAGCCCGAAAGGTCAATGAGCGGGGAGCATAATTGCGCGCGCTGCCGCGGATCAGGCCGATGCCCAAGCCGCTTTCGACTAGAGCCAAGAGCGTGACAGGCTCAGCGACGTGTTGGACGACCTGAGGCGTGAAACCGGCGGTGAGGCAGGCGGCAAAGAAGCGGTCATATTTCCGCGGCGACATGGATTCGGAGAGAAGAATCCAGCGGACGCCGTGGAGATCGCCGGGGGCAATCTTGCGTTTGCGGGAGAGCGGATGGTTGGCGGGGATGACCAGCAGGACAGGGTCGTCGGAGACGCAGGTTACCGCCAGCGCGCTACTTGCCGGGAGCGAGGAGACGAAACCGATATCCGCGCGTCCGGAACGAACTGCTTCAAGCTGCGCGGACGACCGCATATGATGCAGCTCTACGGTTGCGGCGGGGAACTTCGCTTGAAAACGTCGCAGAAGCTTCGGCAACATCCCGCTCCACATGGCGGCGCTCGTGAAGGCCACAGAGAGCGTACCGATCTGGCCGCGTGAGCGCTGCTCAGCTTCGGCGCGCAGCTTGTCAAAGTGAGCGAGCAGCCCTTGCGCCTGGTTTAGCAGCCAGCGCCCGGATTCAGTCAAGCGGATGCGCTGCCGTTCGCGGACGAATAATTCGAGTTGGAGCTCGTTCTCCAAGTGGCGGATCTGCCGACTCAATGGCGACTGAGAGATGTGAAGGCGGCGGGCAGCTTTGCCGACATGCTCGAGTTCCGCCACGGCGACGAAGTATTCGAGCAAACGCAGATCCACGAGATCAGATCTCCTTTGTCTCAACTAGAGCATAAGTTGTCTTTGACAGCAACAACTACGCCTAGGCATGATGGCAGCGGGAGGGAGAAAAACATGTTGTGTAAGGGCCTTCGCTTCCGTATGGCGGCGAGTTTGTTGCTGATTGCCGGGAGCTTGCCCTGTTCGGCGCAAGGGCCGGTGTTGTCACCTGACGGGCCGGACGCCGCGGCTTATGGAGCGGCCGAAAAGTATCCGGTCGGCTCAATGGAAAACGCTTTCGAAAAGAAGTACATGGTTGGGTCATTCAGCCACTTCGATAGTGTTTTCCCCGCGCAGACGGTGCTGCCTGACTCAAAGGCGTGGAAGTTCGAACGCCCCGCGACGGCTACGGAAATAACATACGCGCACGCAGGCAACCGTTACGCGCTGAAGGATTACCTGGCTCACTTGCCGATTACGGGTCTGCTGATTGCGCAGGATGACCGGATTCTGTTCGAAGGCTATCAATACGGGCGTACTCCAGAGGAGCGATTCACTTCGCAATCGATGGTGAAGACGATTGTGGGCATGCTGGCGGGAATTGCGATCTCTGAACACGCGATCGGCTCGGTAAACGATGTGGCGGCGAAGTATGTAAGCGAGCTGAAGGGCTCAAATTATGGCAGGGTTACGGTGCGGGACTTACTGCACATGTCTTCGGGAGTGGCGTGCAAGGCAGACGAATCGGCGGAAGGGAAAATCACTCTTGCGATGCTCACACGAGATTGCAAGCAGGCTGTTCCGGAGGGCACGCGCTTCCAGTATTCGGCGGCGGATTCGGAAGTATTGGGGCTGATCGTAGGGCGCGCCACAGGCGTGACGCTAGCGAAGTATCTGCAGGAAAGAATCTGGCGGAAGATCGGCACGGCAGCAAAGGCGACGTGGACGATGGATGCCTCAGGCCAAGAGACGCCGTTTTGCTGTTTTAACGCTACGCTGCGCGACTATGCGCGTTTTGCAAGGCTGCTGACTAATGACGGCGCATGGAACGGAACGCAATTGATCGCGCGGCAATGGTTGGCGGAGGCGACGAGCGTGAAGAAGTCCGACGCGCAGCTTTTGCCTGGTGAATCGACGCCGTTTTTCGGCTATGGCTATCAGGTGTGGATCTTTCCGGGAGAGAGGCGGATGTTTGCCTTGATCGGCGCGAACGGGCAGCGGATCTTCGTGGACCCGCAATCGAAACTGATCCTGGTGCAGACGGCTGTGATGGAGAAGGCAGTTGACCCTGCGAGGGACGCGGAAACGATCGGTCTGTGGCTGTCGCTAGTCCATCAATATGGAGCCAGATGAAAGCGGGCTCAGCCAGCCGATACTTGCGGCCCGAGTGGCTAGCCTGGGCGAAGGGATCGGGGAGACGGGTTGGAGGTTGGGAGAACGGGCCGGATAGCGAGCGCGCCTGGCTCTTGCGAAGGTTAGGCGGAGGTGACGATCATTTCCTGCTTCGGGATGTCATCGAGCATCTGCATACCGACTTGCAAATGCTGGTTCATCAGTTGACGCGGAGTGTGGGCCATCCATTCGGCGAGCGAGATGTCTTCGTAATGCGCGTTCTTGAACATCTCGAGAAAGATCAGGTCGGTGTGGCCGGTGTTCTCGATGTAGTGCGGATTGGAGATGGGGATGTAGCCGACGTCGCCCGCTTCGAAATCCATGGTGCGGGCATCGGAGCCGGCAATGAAAACCGTCATGCGGCCTTTACCGCCGATGTAGTACTGCCACTCATCGGCGTTCGGATGCCAATGCAGTTCGCGCAGGCCTCCGGGTTTGAGAGTGACGATGGCGGCGGAAATGGGAGTGACGGGGAAGATCTTTGAATCGATAATTTTCACTTCGCCGCCGGGGGTGACTTTCGTTGACGGCATGGCGCTGGCCTTGAAGTGGAAACTCCTGGCAACGGCGCCGGTGCCTTGCGAGGCCTGCGTCTGCTCGGCTTTGAGATCGCCGGGGAGAGCGGCCTGGAAGATGAAGAGCTCTTTGGTGGGAACTTTGTCGAAGGCGGATGCCGGGACGTTGAAGTTTTTGGCGAGGACTTCCTTCGGCGTGTGGGCCAGCCAATCAGTAAGCAGGAAAGTGTGGAACTCATCGAAGTTGCCGTCGTTGAAGACGAGCAGGAAGCGGCAGCCATCGGGTCCGAGACCCTGAATGGAGTGAGGGATGCCTGGCGGGAAGAGCCACAAGTCGCCTTGGGCGACGTCGCTGACGAAACTCCGGCCCTGCTGATCGACAGCGGTGATGCGGGCAGAGCCCTCGAGCATGATGGACCACTCGGCTTCGACGTGCCAATGAAGTTCGCGAACACCCCCGGCGGTGAGACGCATTTCGACGCCGGCCATATCTTTGGCAATAGGCAGGTCGCGAACGCTGACCTGACGGGTCCAGCCACCGCTCTCGATGCGTTTGCGCGAAAGCGCGAAGGAGTATTTGAACGGCTTGACGTTGCCGTGATCGGTATCGGGAGGCCAGACAGAATCGGGGTTCTCGGCGGCCAGGGGCTTGTTTTGCGGGCCGGGATCGGTTTCGTTAGGCGAGTTGTGATTTTGCGCGGCGGCATCGGCGGGAAGCGCGGAAGTCAGGGTCGCGGCGGCGGCCAGAGCGGCTGAGGTTCGCTCGAAAATGCCGCGGCGACTTAGTTGCGGATCTTGGCCGACCGTATCGGCGGCCCGGTGTGCTGTAGCTTTGCGCATGCTATTCACATCGTACAGAGCGCTCAAAGAACAGATGGCTGGCGGATCGTGCCAGCGATATCGAAAGCAGCTGGGATGAGTGACGCGACGCGGCAGGTGAAGATGCGACACTCAATGTCATTGACTGAAGGATTTTGGATGGTTGCCAATTTACGGTCGCTGACGCTTCGTGCTCTGTGGGCAAGAGTGCCTGCGCCACACGGGGGAAATATTTGACTGGTGGAATGGGCAGGTGTTTGGCGGGTCTGCTGGCTGGGTTGTCGCTAGCCGGCGCGCAAAGCAAACCGCCGCCGCTATCGCTGGACGATCTGTTTAGCTCGATAGAGATCCGCTCGGCCAAGTTATCGCCGGATGGCAGGGCAGCGGTATTTGTAACATCCCGAGCGGATTGGAAGCACAACCGTTTTCGCGAGGATCTGTGGCTGTGGCGCGAGGGACGTGAGGGATTGCTGCCGCTGACGCAATCGGGACATGACAGCGACCCGCAGTGGTCGACGGATGGGAAGCGGATTGCGTTTATATCGGACCGGCCTCTGGAGACAACGGGTGAGAACGGGGAGAGTAAAACGGAAGTCGGCCGGGTCTGGATGATCGACATTGCCGGCGGCGAGGCGTTCCCGCTTTACAACGAGCCGCTGAAGGTACATAGTTTTGCCTGGACGCGCGATGGGGCGGGAATTTTGTTCAGCGCGGAGGAACCGCTTTCGAAAGAGGCGCAGGAAGCGAAGCACCACGCATGGAAAGATGTCGAGCGGTGGCGCGCGGACGAGCGCGGCGACTTGCTTTTGGAAGTGAGCACAAAGGGTGCGACGCCGAATGCTCGACCGATGGCGATCGAGGCGCAGAGTTCCGAAGACAAGCCGGATAAGCACGAAGAGGCGGCCGATATTCCGGCCGGAGCGAAGGTGATCGCCCGGAGCAAATACGCGATCGGCGAGATCGCGCCGGCGCCCGATGGAAACGAAGTTGCGTTTTTGACAAATTCAATCTCGGGGCGGTTGGAACATCCGGACGCCTATGAAATTTACTTGGCCGATTTGAACACGGGCGGCGCGACCAGGCAGATCACGCACAACGAGGCGCTCGAACGGCAGCTAAATTGGAGCCGAGATGGACGAGAGCTTTACTTTGGGGTGTTCGCGGCGAGCGGCAGCCTGGAGGGCAAATACAGAGATGCGCAGGGGCGCTTGTACGCGCTCGATGTAAAGAGCGGCGAAACCCGGCGGTTGGGGAAAGAGTTTGGCGGTTCATGGACGGATTACGCGCTGACGCCGGACGGGAGCGTGCTGGGCCTGGGTCAACTGGGGACCGAAGTGCAGGTTTATTCGCTCACTAAGAATGCGGCAAAGATCAGCCAGGCGAGTGGAACATATGGGGGACTGGCGACGGCGGAGCAGGGCAGTCCCGTGCTGTTCGAACATTCGACAGTGGATGAGGGGACGGAGCTATTCTTCGCGAGCGATGCGGCGCATTTGAGCTCGCCGCAACAGATCACGCATCTGAATACGCTTTTCAGCGAGCGGGATTTGCCGCGCATGAAGACTTATCGCTGGAAGACCTACGACGGTAAGACGGTGGAAGGCGTGCTGCTGTATCCGCCCGGTAAATTCGGCGAGCGGCATCTGCCTATGTTCACGCTGATTCATGGAGGCCCGGCGGATGCGGACGGGGATCGATTCGGAGCGGACTGGTATAGCTGGGCGCTGCTGGCGGCGACGAAGGGGTGGCTGGTGTTCCAGCCGAATTACCGGGGGTCGACCGGCTATGGAGACAGCTTCATGACGGCGATTTCACCACACATTGTTTCGGCTCCAGGGCGCGACATCCTGGCGGGAGTGGACGCGCTGGTGGCGGACGGGGCGGCAGATCCGGCACACCTGACGATCGGCGGCTACAGCTACGGCGGCTACATGACCGACTGGCTGATTACGCAAACCACGCGTTTTCGTTGCGCGGTGACGGGCGCGGGCGCGGTGGAACATGCCTCGAACTGGGGTAACGACGACTTGACGTTTGACGACGCCTGGTATTTGGGCGGCTTGCCCTGGCAGGACCCGCAGATTTATACCAGCGAAGCGGCGCTGTTCCAAATGAATAAGGTTAAGACGCCAGTGCACGAAGTGATGGGGGCGGACGATGTACGGGTGAGCGCGTCACAGGATTATCTGCTCGAACGTGCGTTGGATGCTTTGCAGATTCCTCACCGGCTGCTTATATTTCCGGGCGAAGGGCATGGGCTAGGCAAGAATCCGTGGCACGGGTATATAAAAGTGCGGGAAGAACTTAAGTGGCTGGAAGAGTATGACAAAGCCGATGGCAATGCGGCGGCCGGGTCGCAGATGAAGTAAGAAGGGGGGAGGGAACTCGCGTGGGCTTGGTACTAAAACGCTTGAAACTCCTTACCCTCCCGCGCTCGTTTGCCTAATGGAGTGTCGCAAAGAGAGCTTAGCGCCTTTGCGGGCGGGGCAAAGCAGGGGAGAGGCATCGGATTCCGCAAACGGCGCGGAATGCTCGCCGGTCCCCTGGTTTGCCGTGCGACAGGGCCACTAGTACCGTTCGATTCGGGAGCGGCTCTTATCTCTGGCAATTCTGCCGATAACGTTCTTACCAGCGGGTGAACGGGAGTTCACCGGTGGTGAAACGTTCTTGCGGAGAAACCATGAGCATTCTAAGAGCAGCTTTAGGCGTATGCGGCGTGATGGCCGCGGCGCTACTGTGTCAAGCGGACCCGCTCGGACAGGCCTCCGCCTTCAATTTGCTGGCGATAGGAAGCAGCACGCTGGCGGGTAACGTGAATACATCGGCGGACGTGACGGGGCGAATAGCGGCGGCGAATATGGTGGGGACCGGCACGACGGTGGGTTCGCATATCGAGGACGCCTATTCGTCACCCAATAATTACGTGCTGCTTTCAGCGGCCGGCTTCAATGCGGGCGAAAGCTTCAACATTAACGCTAACGGGAATGTGTACGCGCCCGGCGGCAATGGAAACATCAACTTCAACGACGGCGGCACGCGCGTGACGAGCGGCGGGGCGGGTGTCGATTTCGATGCGCTCCGCAGCTATTTAGAGAGCTATAGCGGGCAGTTGGGGCAGCTAGCGGCAAACGGCAGCGTGGGCGTAGCCCAAGACGCGAACAATCCGTCCTTCCTAGAGCTATACGGTAGCGATGACAAACTCGATGTGTTCACGATTACGGCGGCGCAACTGGGCAATGTGAATCGGCCGCTCGATATCGTTACACCGAATGGTGCGACCGTGATCGTAAATGTGACGGGCTCGCAGGCGACCATCGCTTCGGCGCTGTACTACATGGGCGTGCAGCATTCCGGGGACGACACAGCAAACGATCGCATCCTGTTTAACTTTGCCGGTGCGACGGCGGTTACGGTAAACGGACAGTTTTCGGCGAGCATTCTCGCGCCAAACGCCTACTTGAGCGGCACTAGCCAGATGGATGGCAATTTTATCGCCGCGCAGATTGGCCCAACGGGTGAAGTACACGATGCCTTATTCGATGGCACTCTGCCGCCCTACCAATCGCCGGCTCCGGAACCGGCGTCGATGGCTTTGGTGGGTGGCGGATTTCTTATGGCGGGTTTGTGGCGGGCGCGGGCGAAGGGCTGGGGGAGAAAGGCGGCATAGCTATAGTGAAGGGCGGGAGGTCCGGGCGGACTTTCCGCACTGATAAATGAAGGTATCGGATTACATCTTTCAATTTGTCGCCGACCAGGGCGTAAAGCATGTGTTTGTGGTTGTGGGCGGCGGCGCGATGCACCTGAATGAGGCATTAGCGAGAGAAAAGCGCATCGAGTTCGTCTGCAATTCGCATGAACAGGCGAGCGCCATCTGCGCGGAGAACTATGCCAAGGCGAGCGACAACCTGGGTTGCGCTCTGGTCACCACGGGACCGGGCGGAACGAATGCCATAACGGGGCTGGCGGGGGCGTGGCTCGACTCGACGCCGGTGCTCTTTATTTCGGGACAGGTAAAGCGCGCCGACCGGATGTTTCACCCGGACGGGCGGCCGATCGGGGTGCGGCAGCTTGGCCCGCAGGAAGTGGATATTATTTCGATCGTCAAGCCGTTGACAAAGTATGCGGTCACGGTGTTAGAACCGCAGGATATCCGGTATCACCTGGAGAAGGCGGTCTACCTGGCGCGCATAGGACGGCCGGGTCCGGTGTGGCTAGATATGCCGCTCGATGTGCAGTCCGCGCCGCTCGAGGTGGAGACGATGCGCGGCTTCGACCCGGGCGAACTGGGGGAGTCGAAACTGGAAACCGATCTGAAGCCGTTCGTGGGGGCGGTGCTCGAGAGATTCAATCGCGCGGAACGTCCGCTGTTGATGATCGGCAATGGCGTCCGGCTGTCGCGCGCCGTGCCGGAGTTACGCGCGGCGATGAAGCTGCTGCAAATTCCGACGGCGGCGACCTGGGTAGCGAGCGATCTGGTTTCGAGCGACGATCCGCTATTTGCGGGGCGGCCGGGATCGCTGGCGGCGCGTGGGGCGAATTTCGCGATTCAGAACTGCGATTTTCTGCTGATTCTGGGCGCAAGGATGGATAATCCGCTGACCGGGTTTGCGCCCAAGAATCTGGCGCGGGCGGCCTGGAAGGCGATGGTGGATGTGGACGCGGCGGAGATCGCGAAGCTCGAAGGAGCGCTCGACTGTAAGGTGCAGGCGGATGCGGGAGCATTTTTGCGTGAGTTGCTGGCGCAAAAAGAGAAGGTGAAGCCGCGCGATCAATCGGCGTGGCGAGCGCGCGTGGCGGACTGGCAGCAGCGCTATCCGCTGATTACGGAAGAACACCGGAAATGGGATAGTCCGGTAAGCATTTTTCATCTGGCGGAAGTTTTGAGCCAGGAGGTGACGCCGGAAGACTGCGTGGTTTCGGGCAGTTCAGGTAGCGGGATCGAGATTTTTATTTTCAGCTATCCGACGCGCGCCGGGCAGCGTGTGTATCATACGGCGGGGTTGGGCTCTATGGGATTCGGATTGCCGGCGAGCATTGCGGTAAGCCTGGCGAAGGATCGCAGAAGAACTATCTGCGTGGATGGCGATGGCGGTTTTCAGTTCAATATTCAAGAGCTGGAAACGGTGGCGCGACTGAATTTGCCACTGAAGTTTTTTGTTCTGAATAACGACGGATACGCTTCGATCCGGGCCTCGCAGTTTGCCTGGTTTGGGAATACGTTCATGGGCGGAGACCGGTCGACGGGCTTGTCGGTGCCCGATTTGAGCAAGATTGCGGCTTCCTATGGGATCGCGTCTTACGTGATCGAGAACCAGAACGATTTGCGCGGCGATATTCGGAAAGTTTTGGAGATGCCGGGTCCGGTGGTGGTGGATGTGCGGGTGATCAAGGAAGAGGTGCGCGGGCCGCGGCTGCAATCCATGCAGCTGCCGGATGGGCGGTTTGTGTCGAAGCCGCTCGAAGACCTGTGGCCCTATCTGCCGCGCGAAGAGTTCCTGGCCAACATGATTATTCCGCCGGTTGAAGAGTAGCGTGCCTTTGAAGGTGCTCGTCACGGGCGCGTCGGGCTTTATCGGCAGGAACCTGGCCGAATCGCTGGCGGGAACGTACGAAGTCAGCGCGCCGTCACGTCAGGAACTCGACCTGTTGAATGACGCGGCGGTACGCGATTATCTGGCGGGCGAGCGCTTCGACGTGGTGGTTCATTCGGCGACGGGCCGTTCGAATCGCAAGACGACCGCGCGGGACTTATGCAAGAACAACTGCCGGATGTTTTTCAATTTCGCGCGGAATCGGCATCTTTACGGGAAGATGCTGCACCTGGGTTCGGGCGCGGAGTTCGGCGTGCGCGTGCCGCGCATGTCGGAAGAGCTGTTCGATACCTACGTGCCGACGGACGATTATGCCTTTGCCAAGTACATCGCGGCGCAATTTACGGAAGCAGCTGGCGGCAATATCTACAACCTGCGGCTATTTGGCGTATTCGGGAAGTATGAGGCATGGGACGTGCGATTTATCTCGAATGCGATTTGCCGGGCTTTGTTCGGGCTACCAATTGTTTTGCGCCAGAACGTGAGATTCGATTACTTATATGTAGAGGATCTGGCGAAATTGATGGCGTGGTTTATTGAGCACCAGCCAAGACAAAGAACTTACAACGTATGCCGCGGCGAAACGAACGAGATTCTTTCGCTGGCGCGGATGGTAGCGGAAATTTCGGGAAAGAATGCAGAGATTCGTGTGGCGCAGGAAGGCTTCGCGCCGGAATACAGTGGCGATAATGCGCGGATGCTCGCAGAGATGGGCGGATTTGCGTTTACGCCGATCGAGCAAGCGGTAGGGGAACTTTACGACTGGTACGAAGCACACCTGAGCGAGATCGATGGGGAGGCGCTGCGTTTCGACGGTTGAATCGGAGATCGACTGGCCGCTTGCTCCGGCCGTCCGATCGCTGCGCTCGTGGCTCTGAGCGTTTCCGACAGACCACGAAAAACGATGGTCTTGCGCTAAAGCGTCTGCCCCACCACCCGCATGATCCAAAAACCGGCAAAGCGTCGGGATGAGTCCTGACGTTTAGGTAGTTGCAAATTTACGGTCGCTGACGCTTCCTGCTCTGTTTCAAGCATTTCGTAACGCTGACTTTGGGGAGTAGTATCACTGACTAAAGGGCGACCAGCTGCTCGACGGGCAGTTTGTGAAAAACGTCGAGCATGTAGCTCAGCATATCCGGGTTGATCCCGGGGTAGACACCGACCCAGAAAACCTGGTTCATGATGAAGTCGGTGTTTTCGAGAGAGCCTACCACGCGATGCTGGATGTTCTGGTAAGCGGGCTGGCGCAGCAGGTTACCGGCGAACAGCAGCCGGGTGGCGATCTTGCGATTTTCGAGAAAGGCGATGGCCTGATTGCGATTGAAGGGCGCGCCTGGACGCACGGCGATGGGGAAACCAAACCAGCTGGGTTCGGAATTGGGGGTGGCTTCGGGCAGGATGAAGAACTCTTCGAGATCCTTGAGGCCGGCGCGCAGAGCGTTGAAATTGGCGCGGCGTCTCTCAATGAACGCGGGCAGTTTTTTAAGCTGAGAGACGCCGACGGCGGCCTGCATATCGGTCATTTTGAGGTTGTAACCGATGTGCGAGTAGGTGTATTTATGATCGTAACCGCAGGGGAGGTCGCCTAGCTGCCAGTCGAAGCGTTTCCCGCAGGTATTTTCTTTGCCGGGCTCGCACCAGCAGTCGCGGCCCCAATCGCGGAAGGATTCGACGAGAGTTTTGAGTAGCGGTTTTTCGGCCAGGACGCAGCCGCCTTCGCCCATCGTGATGTGATGCGCGGGATAGAAGCTGACGGTAGCGAGATCGCCGAAAGTCCCGACTTTTTGGCCGTTGTAGGTAGCGCCGACGGCGTCGCAGCAATCTTCGACCAGCCACAGATCGTATTTTTTGACGAACTCGGTGACGGCGGCGAGATTGAAGGGATTGCCGAGGGTGTGGGCAATGACGACGGCACGGGTGCGCTCGGAGCGGGCTTCTTCGAGTTTGCTGGTGTCGATGTTGTAGGTCGGAATGTGCTCGTCGACGAAAACGGGAATGAGGCCGTTCTGGATGATGGGATTGACGGTGGTGGGGAAGCCGGCGGCAACGGTGATGACTTCGTCGCCCGGTTTGAGGCGGCGGTCGCCTAACTTGGGAGAGGTTAGGGCAGTGACGGCGAGCAGGTCGGCCGAGGAGCCGGAGTTGACCAGCGTGGCGGTGCGAACGCCGAACCAGCGGGCGAACTGTTTTTCGAACTGAGCGGCGAAGCGGCCGGTGGTGAGCCAGAAATCGAGCGAGGAATCGACGAGCGAGCGCATGTCTTCGGCATCGAAGACCCGGCCGGAAACCGGGACCGGGCTTTCTCCAGCGACAAACGCGCGGGCGGCGAAAGCTTGGCCGTGGTACTCGCTAACGAGGTCGAGAATTTTGTTGCGTAGCTCTTCTTGCGAGCTCATCGGGCTGCTCCTTCGAGAAATTCGCGATACCAGGAGATGGTGCGCGTAAGGCCTTCGTCGAGCGTAAAGAGCGGACGCCAGGCTAGCTGGGTGCGGGCACGCTCGGCGCTGAGATATTGATGGCGGATCTCGTTCGAGGCTTCATTGCGGATGTCGGGCTTCAGCGAAGAATCCATCTTTTGGAGAAGCATATTCACGAGTTCGGTGACGGTGACCTGAATCTCATTCGAGAAATTGAAGGCCTGGCCGCGCAGGCGATCGCTTTCCTGGAGCAACTTCTCGGCTAAGAGCATGTAGCAGGCTGCGCCATCTTCGACATAGAAATAATCGCGCACGAACTGGCCATCGGAGCGGATGAGCGGGCGGTCGCCGCGCAGGACGGAGCGGATGGTGCCGGGAACGATGCGGTTCCAATTGAGATCGCCGCCGCCGTAGAAGTTTCCGCAGCGCGTGACGGCCACTGGCAAGCCATAGGTTTTGCCATAGGTTTGCGTGATGAGATCGGCGCAGGACTTACTGACGTCGTAGGGGTGGCGGCCTTCGAGCGGCGTGTCTTCGGAGTAGGGCAACTTTTCCTGGTCGCCGTAGGCTTTGTCAGAAGACGCGACGACGATGGCTTTGACGAGCGGGGAGCGGCGCGCGGCTTCGAGGACGTTCCAGGTGCCCTCGATGTTGCTTTCGAAGGTCGAGATCGGGTTGCGGTTAGCGATGCCGACGATGGTTTGGGCGGCGAGGTGGAAGACGGTGTTGACCTCATATTCGCCGAGCGTGCGTTCGAGGATTGCGCGGTCGCAGATATCGCCGCGCACGACTTTGACCTGGTCGAGCAGCTTGCTGCGCACGACTTCGCTGCCCGGAACCCAGTCGCGGACAAGGCAAACGACGTCGGCGCCGGCTTCGACCAGGCCGCGGACGAGCCAACTACCGACAAGGCCGGTGGCGCCGGTGACTAGCGTGGGGCGGTCCTGCCAAAGGGTGGAGGTCATGCCCATTTTTTCCAGGGCGCCTCGCCCGACTTCCAGAGTTCGTTTAGGGCCTGATATTCGCGGTAGGTGTCCATGGCGTAAAAGAAGCCGTCGTGGTGGTAAGCCATGAGCTCGCCTTGCGCGGCCAGCCGCTCGAGCGGTTCGCGTTCGAGGATGGTGTGGTCGCCGTCGAGGTAGTCGAGTACTTTTCGTTCGAAGACGAAGAAACCGGCGCTGGCCCAGGCATCGGATTTGGGTTTTTCGATGAAGTTTTTGACCTGGTTGGCTTTATTGATATCGAGGATGCCGAAGCGCGAGACAGGGCGGAAGGTAGTGACGGTAGCAAGTTTGCCGTGGCTTTTGTGAAAAGCGAGTAGTTTGTCGATATCGACATCGCTGACGCCGTCGCCATAGGTAACCATGAAGCGCTCTTCCTCGCGCAGGTATTTGGCGACGCGGCGGAGACGGCCCCCGGTCATGGATTCAGCGCCTGTTTCGGCTAGCGTGACGACGAAATCCTGCTCCTCGTGATCGTCGTTGTACTGCACGCGCGCTTTCTTGCCGAGGCAGATGGTGACGTCGTTATTCATCGCCTCGTAGTTGAGAAAGTACTCTTTGATCATGTTGCCGCGATAGCCGAGGCAGAGCACGAAATCACGGAAGCCGTAATGCGCGTACGATTTCATGATGTGCCAGAGGATGGGGCGGCCGCCGACGTCGACGAGCGGCTTAGGCCGGAACTCGGTTTCTTCACGCATGCGGGTACCGAGCCCGCCGCACAGGATGACAACTTTCATTCGGGTTGGGTGAATTGGAGCATGGAGCCAGAAAGATGAATTTACGAGCGCATTTTCGGGCATTGTCCCAGAAATTCGGGCGCGAATTCTATTTTAACTTGCTGGCCGAACGAGATTCAGGCGGCTTGTTTTTTGGCGGGACGGTTGGGCTTAGCGGCGCGTTTTGAAGCTGTTTTCGGGCGGCCAGGTTTGGGGGTGGCGGCTTTTTTGCGGCTGGCCGTTTTGGGCGCGCTTAAGTGCTCAGCGGCTTGGCGGCGCTTACCAGGGTGATCCTTCTGCCATTGATCTAGCTGCTGTTTGCGTTTCGCCTTGAATTTTTTCTCGGCCGGGGTGGATTTCGACTCGGCTTTTGGGCGGCAACTACCCTGGCTATGTTGCTCTTTACCGGGTACGGGCTCATAGCCAGGCCAGCAGCGATTTTCTTTTTTGGTGCTCATGCGGCATTTTTGGGATGAGCGGCTGCGAAGGATGGGCTTAAAGTATTTCAGGCCTTCACGGGAGTCGGGGAAGTTCCGGAAGGGAGGGCGCGCAGCTTCCAGATACACCACAGGGTGACGAGGATCTCGTAAAGGCCAAGGGAAACATCGAGGGCGGTGCTGACGAACGGACTGAACTGCTGATTGATGATGATCAGGAAGCAGGCGACCACCTCGCCGGCGAGCGTGAGTTGGTAGAAAAGCAGCCAAACAGCGGTGTTGCTGGGGAGTTCAATCTTTTGAGCGCGCGTGAGGCGGTGCATCGACCAGAGAAAGGCGAGGCTGGCCGTGGTGGAGGCGGCCCAGAGGATGACGCCGAAAGTAGCGTAGAGGGCTTCGTCGCTGCTGTCCTGGCCGCTGGCAAATCCCGTGATGATGAGGCCGAGGATAGCGGCGATGATCAGGCTCGAAACGAGACGGAAGATGGCTAACCGACGGATGCGGGCGACGTGCGCTTTGGCTTCTTCCCAGACATCGTAGGCGGCGGCTGGAAAGACGAAGGCGTAGAGGAAGCGTGAATAGATGAAGATGCGGCCGAACTCGGGGGAGTCGGAGTGGAACCAGAGCATGACGCCGTCGAAGAAGAGGCTCAAGACGCACGCCAGAGTGATGAAGACGTAGGTGCGATGCAGTTTGAGCTGCAGGATGCGCAGCAGGAGGAGGGCATCTATGGCAGTGCCGATGATTTCGATCCAGTGATTGACTTGGCTCAACATTCTTCCTAACTATTTGACTCTACGCTGCCGGGGAGGAAGGACAGCATCGAATCGGCGATTTCGCGCGTCTATGTACATAGGGGGCAAGCAAGATGCTCAAGAAAGTTGGATTGGCGGCTCTCGTCGTGGCGCTTGGAATGGTGCTTGGACCCACTCCCGCCAAGGCGGGCGTGTTTGGCTTTGGAGTGGCGGTTGGGCCTGGGTATCCGTATCCAGCTTACCCGTATGCCGGCTATGGGTATCCATATGCCTGTGGGCCATACGCTTACTCCTATTCCTGCGGTTATCCCTACGCCTACGGTTTCTCTCCGTATGCAGGATATTGGGGCGGCGGATACGGTTGGGGATACCGGCCCTATTATCGGGGGTACGGCTATCGAGCGGGGTACGGGTACGGCTATAGAGGTGGCTATGGCTATCGCGGCGGATATGGGTACCGTGGCGGCTATGGCCCTCGCGCGGGGTACGGGTATCGAGGCGGATCTGGCGGTTACCGTGGTGGCGGTTATGCGTCAAGCTATGGCCGGGCAGGCGGATTCGGTGGCGGGCACGCGGGCTTCGCTGGCGGTCATGGCGGCGGGCATGGCGGCGGCCACCGCTAACGTTTCGACTGGGCGCTTTTAAAATCCTCACGTGATACTTTGACTTCAGTCACTGGAGGAATCTTTGCGAGCAGCCCTGTTTACCCGCGAATACCCCCCCAATGTTTACGGCGGCGCTGGCGTACACGTTGAGTATCTGAGTCGGGAACTGGCCAGGAAAATCGAAGTGGAAGTCCACTGCTGGGGCGATCAGGAGGCGGATCTAGGGAAGCTTCATGTACGCGGCGCGGAGCCCTGGAGTGAGATTTCGACCGGTACGGAGGGCAAATTCAAAGCGGCTCTTGAGGCTTTGAGCCTTAATCTGACGCAAATCAAGGCGCTTACAGGCGTGGATATCGTCCACACGCACACCTGGTACGTGTCCATGGCCGGCTTCCTGGCCAAGAAACTTTACAACGTGCCGTTCGTTCTGACCACGCACAGCCTGGAACCTTTGCGCGCCTGGAAAGCAGAGCAGCTCGGCAGCGGTTACGCTATGAGTTCCTGGATGGAGCGCACCGCCATCCTGGACGCCGATGCGGTTATCGCGGTCTCGAATGGCACAAAAGAGGACATTCTCCGCTCCTATCCGGACATAAGGGCTGAACGTATCCACGTTATCTACAACGGCATCGATCTCGAGGAATACCAGCGCAAGCAATCGACTGGCGCGCTCGACAAGTACGGCGTCGATAAGAACTCGCCGTTCGTCTTGTTTGTCGGGCGAATCACGCGACAGAAGGGCGTTACGCATCTGGTTGACGCGATACGCTACCTTCCGCCGCAAACGCAGGTTGTGCTGTGCGCAGGCGCGCCCGACACGCCGGAAATCGCCGATGAAATGCGCCAGAAAGTGGAAGAGGCGCGCGCTCACAATCCGCGGGTGCTGTGGATTGAAAAGATGGTGACTAAGCCGGAAGTCATCGAGCTTTATAGCCGCGCGACGGTCTTCTGCTGCCCGTCGGTTTACGAGCCGTTCGGCATCATTAATCTCGAAGCCATGGCGTGCGGCGCGCCGGTTGTTGCGAGCGCCACCGGCGGCATCAAAGAAGTCGTGGTCGATGGCGAAACAGGCTACCTGGTGCCGTTTGAGCAGGATGCGGCGACGGGTTTCGCCAGTGAGCCGGACCGGTTCGCGCGCGATCTAGCCACGCGCCTTTCCGAGTTGCTTGCCGATCCGGAAAAATGCCGCCGTTTCGGGCAGGCGGGCAGGAAGCGCGTCGAGCAAACATTCAGCTGGTCAGCCATTGCCGATCAAACCATCGATCTTTATCGCAGCTTAGCCGGCGAACGTAAGTAACCACATGGCCCATACTTTTGTCCCATCAGCAATGACAGAAACTGAAGAGCAAGCTTCCGGCATGCCTACGGAAGGGCGTCGTCGGGTCGTTATAGAGAGTATTTCTCCGCAAGTCGATGGGGGCAGATTTCCAGCTAAACGCAGCATCGGCGATATTGTTGAAGTCGAGGCCGATATCTTCACCGATGGCCATGATTCCATCTCCGCGATTCTTAAATTCCGCCATGAAAGTACCGGGATTTGGCAGGAGCGTCCACTCGGCGCGCTGGTAAACGATCGCTGGCGCGGCGATTTTCCGGTAAATCAACTCGGCCGCTACCGCTACACAATCGAAGCGTGGGTCGATCACTGGGAAACCTGGCTGCGCGATCTGCGTAAGCGTATCGCGGCCGAAAGCGACGCGCCCGTCGATTACCTGATCGGAGCAGAGCATATCGAGCAATGCGCCGAGCGCGCCAAAGATCCAGACCGTTCCTTACTGCTTAAGCACGCCCGCTTGCTCCGCAACGAGCGCGGCATGGAGGCGCGACGCGCGGTGGCTAGTGACGACGAATTGAACCAAGTCATGCGCCGTTATCCCGATCGCCGCTTCGCCACCGTGCATGAACGCGAGCTGTCGATCGTGGTCGATCCAATCCGCGCGCGTTTCAGTTCCTGGTACGAACTTTTCCCCCGCTCCGCCGCGCCCGAAGCAGGCAAGCACGGCACGTTCGCCGATTGCGAAGCACGGCTGCCTTATGTCGCCGAAATGGGTTTCGACGTGCTTTATCTACCACCCATTCACCCGATCGGCATTAAGTTTCGCAAGGGCAAGAACAACTCCGTTGTCGCTGAGCCTGACGATGTAGGCAGCCCCTGGGCCATAGGGGGCATCGAGGGCGGCCACAAATCGATTCATCCCGCGCTCGGCACGCTCGAAGAGTTCCGGCGCCTGGTGCGGCGCGCCGAAGAGTTCGGGATCGCGCTCGCGCTCGATATCGCCTTTCAAGTCTCGCCCGATCACCCCTACGTCGCCGAGCACGAGGAGTGGTTTCGCAAGCGCCCGGACGGCACGATTCAATATGCGGAGAACCCGCCGAAGAAATATCAGGACATCTATCCGTTCGACTTTGAAACATCGAAATGGAAGCCGCTTTGGGAAGAGTTGAAGAGCGTCTTTACGTTTTGGATGGAGCAGGGCGTGCGCGTTTTCCGGGTGGACAATCCACATACTAAAGCGTTTCCGTTCTGGGAGTGGGCCATCACCGAGATCAAGAAAGATGGCCCGGACGTTCTCTTTCTCTCGGAGGCGTTCACGCGGCCGAAAATTATGTACCGTCTGGCCAAGCTCGGCTTCAGCCAGTCGTACACCTATTTCCCGTGGCGCAACGCAAAGAGAGAACTCACGGAATATCTAACCGAGCTCACGCAAACGCCGGTGCGGGATTTCTTCCGCCCGAATCAGTGGCCCAATACGCCGGATATCCTCACCGAGTTTTTGCAAATCGGCAGCCGTGCCGCTTTTCTGATTCGCTTCTTTCTCGCTTCCACGCTGGGCGCGAATTACGGGATCTATGGGCCGGCTTTCGAATTACTAGAAGGGCGGCCGCTGCGCCAGGGCGGCGAAGAATATCTTGATTCCGAGAAGTACCAGATCCGGGAATGGGACTTACAGCGGTCGGATAGCCTGCGCGAGTTCATTGCGGCGGTGAATAAGATCCGTCATGCGAATCCTGCTCTTCAGACCGACCGCACGCTCGAGTTCCATCCCGTGGATAACGAGCAGCTGCTGTGCTACAGCAAGAGCGCGCTCGACGGCAGCAATCTCATGTTGATGATTGCCAACCTCGACCCGCATCACACGCAGGCGGGCTTCCTCGACCTGCCGCTCGACAAACTCGGCATCGAAGAAGATCGACCTTATCAAGCGAACGATCTTCTCAACGGCGCGCGTTACGTCTGGAATGGCCGGAGAAATTACGTCGAGCTGCGCCCGGACAGCCAGCCCGGACATATTTTGCAGATACGGCGGCGGCTGCGCGTTGAAAACGATTTCGAATACTTCTTATGAAGCGCACCGTAAGCAACCCGCTCGACGAGATCGCGGCCGCCCAGCTCGGGAACATGTTGCCCGCCTATATTGCGGGCCGGCGCTGGTATCGCGCTAAGACCAGAACTATCGTCCGCATCGACGTCGCGGACGCTCTGCCTTTGCCATCGACCGACGCCCAGCTCCTCATTCTGAAGATCCGCTATACGGATGGCGAGAGCGACGACTACATTCTGCCGGTATCGCAAGCGGCCGCCGATGCCGAGCCGGAAGAAGTGGTCGCTCGTTTAACTTTCGACAACGGCGAAGAGACCGTTCTCTACAGCGCCTTAGACAATGGATCTTTCCGGGACGCGCTCTTGAAAGCAATCGTCTTCGAAGAGAAGCTCGTTGGGCGAAATGGTACGCTCCTCGCCGCGCGGACCGTTGGCTTGGCCGACAACTTCAGTCCTGCCGCGCCGCCGAAACTGGAGAGCTTCGTCTCGCGCGCCGAGCAAAGCAATACGTCGATCATTTATCGCGACAACTACATTCTGAAACTCTTTCGCAAACTCGAATCGGGCATCAATCCGGATGTCGAGATCGGCAGGTTTCTTACGTCGCGGCGGTTCAAGCACACGCCCGCTGTGCTCGGCACGCTGGAGTATCACGAAAACGGGGCCGAAAATCCTTACGGCGCTGGAATCCTGCAACAATTCGTGCCCAACAAGGGCGATGCCTGGAAGTACACCTTAGACTGCCTGCAAGCTTTTTTCGAGCGCGCCTTATCGAGCAAACGCGAGCCGCCCACGCTTTCGACCGAACACCCGCTCGCCCTGATCGGGCAAGAAATTCCTCAGAAACTCCGCACGTTGATCGGCCCGTATCTGGAATCGGCTGCGCTGCTAGGAAAACGAACGGCTGAGATGCACGCCGCACTGGCCGATCCGAACGGCGGCCCAGACTTCGAACCAGAAGCGTTCACGTCCGAGCACGGCGACCAGCTTTACGGAGATTTCATCGCTCAGGCCGACATCGCCTTCGAACTGCTGCGGCGCAAACGGGCCGTTCTACACGGCACCGTCGCCGAGCACGCAGGCAGCCTGTTGCGCATGGAGCATTTGGTAAGCGAGCGTTTCGCGGCCGTCAAAGATCGCCCCATCAGCGCCGTTCGCATTCGTCATCACGGCGATTATCATCTGGGCCAGGTTCTTTACACGGGCCAGGATTTCATGATCATCGACTTCGAAGGCGAGCCCGCGCGGCCGTTAGCCGAAAGGCGCGCCAAAGCCCTCGCGCTGCGCGACGTCGCCGGCATGATTCGCTCATTTCAATACGCGGCGTTTGCCGCCCTCTTCGGGCAGGTGCCTGGGGTACCGTCCGATCCAGAAACTCGAGTGGTTGTCGAAGGTTGGGCAGCGGCCTGGAATGCAGTGGTCAGCTCAACTTACCTCAAAGCCTACTTCGAGCAAGCGCGAGACCTCAATTTCGTGCCGGGCAATTGGCAGGAGAGACGCATTTTGCTGGATGCATTCCTGTTGCAGAAAGCGCTGTATGAGGCAGCGTATGAGTTGAATAATCGCCCTGAATGGCTGGAGATTCCGTTACGTGGCATTCTGAGCCTGATGGGCTAGTAAACACCCAGCAAAAAATGGCTGCCACGAGCATGGGTATCAGTGAAGATGACCTTTACTCGTTCCAGGAGGGAACCCATCTCAAGCTGGCCGACATCTTCGGATCTCATCTGAAGCGGAATGGCGTCGAATTCAAAGTCTGGGCGCCAAATGCCCGCTCGGTTTCGGTTGTTGGCAGCTTCAACGATTGGCGCAAAAGAAGCCTCACCGCTCGCCTTAAGTGAGGGTGGTATCTGGCATGGCTTCGTTCCTGGAGCGCGGCCGGGAGCTCGATACAAATACCATATCGAGCCCGAACGCGGGTCCGCGGTCGACAAAGCGGACCCATTCGGCTTCTTCCACGATCAGCCGCCGGAGAATTCGTCCGTAGTCTGGGACCTCGATTACGAATGGGGCGACAAAGACTGGATGTCCGGTCGCCGCGACGCCAATAGTCTGCAAGCGCCGCTTGCGATCTATGAAGTTCATCTGGGCTCATGGCGCCATGACCTGAGTTATCTCGAACTGGCCGCCCAGCTGATTCCTTATGTGAAGGAGATGGGCTTTACTCATGTGGAATTCATGCCGGTGATGGAGCATCCTTTTTACGGTTCCTGGGGTTATCAGGTAACTGGATACTTCGCCCCTACCAGCCGTCATGGCACGCCGCAGGAATTCATGCAGTTGATCGACGAATTTCACCAGCAAGGCATCGGAGTCATCCTCGATTGGGTTCCGTCGCACTTCCCGCAAGATGAGCATGCCCTGGGCAATTTCGACGGCGAGCATGAATATGAATATGCAGATCCTCGCCGCGGTTTTCAGCCCGATTGGAAAACCTTCATCTTCAACTACGGGCGCGGACAGGTGCGGAGTTTTCTGCTGAGCAGCGCGCTGTTTTGGCTCGATCGATATCACGCCGATGGCCTGCGGGTGGATGGCGTGGCATCCATGCTGTATCTCGACTATTCACGCAAGCCGGGCGAATGGATCCCGAACGAATATGGCGGCCGCGAAAACCTGGACGCGATCGGCTTCCTGAGGCGCATGAACGAAGATGTCTACCGGCATCACTCCGATGTGCAGACCATGGCCGAGGAATCGACCGCGTGGCCGATGGTCTCAAAGCCTACTTACATAGGCGGCCTGGGATTCGGCTTGAAGTGGGACATGGGCTGGATGCACGACACGTTGCAATACATGGCACAGGACCCGCTCTATCGCAAATACCATCATCACGAACTCACGTTCCGCCTGGTCTATGCCTTCAACGAACATTTCGTTCTGCCTTTATCGCATGATGAAGCCGTTCATGGAAAGGGCTCTCTGGCTTCCAAGATGCCCGGCGACGCCTGGCACAAACTGGCTAATCTGCGGCTCCTGCTGGCGTATATGTACGCGCAGCCGGGCAAGAAACTGCTCTTCATGGGAAGCGAATTTGGGCAGTGGAAGGAATGGAATCATGATGAAAGTCTCGATTGGAACCTTTTGGATCTCGATTCCCATGCGGCGGTGCGTCTGCTGGTCGGCGATTTGAACCACCTTTACCGAAACGAGCCTGCGCTGCACACTTCTGAAAGTTCACCTTCCAGCTTCGAATGGATCGACGTTCATGATGCTGACAAGAACGTGCTCAGCTTTCTGCGCAAGGGCAGAGACAACAGGGAGGAGATTGCCATTATCTGCAACTTCAGTCCCGTTGCGCGCGCGAACTATCGGATCGGTGTTTCGGAAAAAGGATTTTGGCGGGAATTGATGAACACAGACGCAAAACAGTATGGAGGTACTGGAAGAGGCAACTTCGGGGGAGTGGAAACGGTACCGGTGCCAGCGCATGGGAGGCATTATTCGCTGACGATCGACCTGCCTCCGCTGGCCGCGGTTTTCTTCCGGCTGGAGGCAATTGGCGCGTGATTATCGCACGACTGCCAACAGAGGTTCGGCCTAAAAAACCGGCCGCGCGACATGGTAAACTTTCGCGCAAGGTATAGAAAATGCGAAATGCTGGGCGATTTCTAACTCCGGCCCTGGTCTCGGCCGCTCTGATTCTGCTAAATGGATGCGCGGGGGGAGGCCACGAGCCGTCGGAAAAATACATTCTGGTAGCCGACAACACCAAAATTGCATATTGGCAAACCGCGCTGCAAGGTTTATACCGCGCCGCCGCGGAAATGAAAGTCAAGTCGGAGATCCAGGGGCCCGACGGTCACGACCCGCAAGGCGAACATGACGCGTTCCGACGAGCGGTAGCGGAAAAGCCCGCTGGCATTCTCGTTTCTGTATCGGACGTAAACTTACTCGGCACGGATATCAACGCCGCCGTGGATGAAGGAATCCCCGTGATTACCATCGATTCCGACGCGCCCGACAGCAAGCGCATCTTCTTTGTCGGGACCGATAATTTCAACGCCGGCATGACGGGCGGAAAGCTCGCGGCCAAACTCCTAAACGGAAAAGGCAAAGTGGTGATCTACACCATCGCCGGGCAGAACAATTTGAAAGACCGGCTGGCCGGTTATCAAGCGGCCTTCTCCGATCACACCGATATCCAAGTAATGCAGGTGGTCGACATGAACGGCAATTCCGACATAGCGTTTGACTCCGCCAAGAAACTTCTGGACGCGAAAGCCAAAGTGGATGCGTTCATCTGCCTGGAGGCTCTGGCTTGCCCGGCGGTAGCGGACGTGACAAATCGCGAGAACATGGGCGGGAAAGTTAAGATTTTGGCCATGGACACCGATCCAGGCACAGTGGAATGGATCAAGAAGGGTGTCATCTCGGCAACGATCGCGCAGAAACCGTATACGATGGCATACTACGGAGCGAAATTGCTCGGTGACATTCATCTGCATCCGGCCAAGCCGCTAGCCGGCAATTGGGCGCAGAATGTCTTCTCTCCTTATCCAATGTTTGTGGATACGGGTTCGTTCGTGGTGAACAGCGATAACGTCGCCACGCTTTCGCAACAGCCGCCTTCGGGCAATCAGTAAGCCGTTGCCCGTTGCGCTACTCGCTTAAATGTTTATTGGGCGTGAGCCTGATTCTCGCGGCGGCCTTTGTGGCCCGCGCGCAGGAACTAGACGTTGTTATCCGCAACGGCCACATCATCGACGGCAGCGGCTCACCCTGGTATTCGGGCGACGTTGGAATTCTCGACGGGCGTATTGCGCGCATAGGCGACCTGAGTCATGTGCCCGCGCGCAAAGTGATCGATGCGCGGGGCCTGATCGTCGCTCCCGGTTTTATCGACATGCTTGGGCAATCGGAGATCTCGATCATGGTCGATCCGAGCCTGCCATCGAAGATTTTTCAGGGCATCACTACTGAGATCACCGGGGAAGGGAATTCGGTGGCTCCCACGACACCGCGGCTCTTCGCGGCCGACGCGGCTGGCTTCAGCGGATACGGTATCAAAGCAAAGTGGCTCAGCTTCCGCCAATACTTCGCGACTATCGAGCAGCGCGGCATGGGCATCAATCTGGCGAGCTACGTGGGCGCAACGCAAGTGCGGCGGGTAGTGATTGGCGAGAACAACCGCGCGCCAACTCCCGCGGAGTTGGCGCGGATGAAAGCGCTGGTGCGGGAATCGATGCGCGAGGGAGCGAGAGGTCTCTCGAGCGCGCTGCAATACGCGCCCGCTCCTTACGCCAGCACGGATGAGCTGATCGCGCTGGCCGGCGAAGCGGCGAAATTCGGTGGCATTTACGCGACGCACATGCGCAGCGAAGGCGATGCCATCGACAAGGCCCTGGACGAGACGTTTCGCATTGGCCGTGAAGCGAATATTCCCGTTGAGATCTGGCATCTGAAGGCGGCGGGCAAGCCGAATTGGGGACGCATGCCCGAGATTGTCGAACGCATCGATGCGGCCCGGCACTCGGGAATCGACGTCGAAGCGGATACCTACGCATACACCGCCTGGTTCAACTCTTTTTCGGCGTTTGTTCCGCCTTGGGTGCACGATGGCGGCGACGCCAAAATGATCGAACGCTTGAAACAACCCGCTATGCGGGAACGCATTCGCAATCAAATGCTGCATGACAGCACCGGCTGGGACAACGAATGGCAGGAGATTCCCGGACCCGAAGCGATCCTGGTCAGCGTTGTCACCAATCCCAAGCTGCTCCCGCTGCAGGGCAAGACGATCGCTGAAATCGCGAAGGAGCAGGGCAAAGATCCTATCGATACGATTTTCGATCTTCTGATTGCAGATCCTGGCATGTCCGTGGCGGTCTTCGGGATGTCGGAAAGCGATGTGGCGTTGGCCTTAAAGCAGCCGTGGGTCTCGGTGGATAACGACTCGCAAGGAACCTCTCCGGAAGGGATACTGGGGCGGGAGCATCCGCATCCGCGCGCTTATGGCACCTTTCCGCATATCTTGCGCAAGTATGTGCGGGAAGACAAGTTGCTCAGCTTGCAGGAGGCGATCCGCAAATTCAGCGCGTTACCGGCGCAGCGTATGCGTTTGACCGATCGCGGAGTTCTGAAGCAAGGCATGTGGGCGGACGTCGTCGTATTCGATCCGCAAACCATCCGCGATCTGGCTACTTTCGAGAAACCGAACCAGCTTTCCGTCGGCATGCAGTATGTTCTGGTGAATGGGGTTACGGCGATTGATCACGGTAAGATGACGAAAGCTTTGCCTGGAAAAGTTTTGCGGCTGGCAACGGAACAAACAAGCAAATGAAACGAGATGCCGAGACGGTGGAGGCCGAGTTGATGGAGATCAGCGCCATTCAGGACGACACGATCAAGCTGGAGCGGATTGTCGCCTGGTGCGCCGCTTATCCTAGCGAAATTCCTTTTGCACTGAGTTTCTTTCGCGGACGGTTGAAAGAGAGGCGTGAATCGGTAGGCGAGACGCACGGCGAGTAGTGGTGGGAATAAGACGAGGAATTCGATACAAAAGAGAAAGTGCGTGCATCGCATTGGGAAGCCTTCGTAGCACGGCCATACCCCCAAATACCGCTCTCGACCGGAGCTAGTCGTGAGCGTATCACTTTCCTCAGACAGTTTGACGGCTGTTCTTTGTCCATGCTGGAGAGAGCGTAATGGCATTCCGCGACTTTTTTTCCCAAGCCACTGGCCACAATCCGTTTCGTTATCAAGTTGAGCTTGGCGAGGAGCCGCTTTGCAGCCGAGTGATTCGGGTGCCGACTGGGGGCGGCAAAACGGATGCCGCGATCGGGCCTTGGCTTTGGAAAACACACACCGATCCCAGCAATACACCGAAGAGGCTGATTATCTTCAGCCCCATGCGAGCACTGGTGTCACAGACCGTTCGCCGCATTGAGTCTTGGATCGAAAGGCTTGGCTTCTCGGATAGAGTCGCGTTGATCGAGTTGCTGGGCGAACATCCTGAATTGCGACAGCGTAATCGCAAATGGACGGAAGAGCCGGAACGTCCGACAATTCTCGTCGGTACGGTTGACATTCTGCTCAGCGCGGCGTTAAACCGGGGCTATGCAATGAGCCGTTTCCGATGGCCGGTGGCGTTCGGACTGCTGCATAACTCCGCTCTGTGGGTGGTGGACGAAGTCCAATTGATGGGCCCCGCAACGACGACGTTTGCCCAATTAGAGCAGTTCCGGGTAATGTTTGGCGTCGCATCGCCGGTCTTCACTTGGTGGATGTCCGCGACTGTCGAGCCGGAATGGCTGACGACCGTGGATTTCGTGAAGCCGCCCGATCTTATGCCCGTGAACACCCAGGCGTTAATCGAAGACCTGGGAATTAAGTACACCGCGAAAAAGCCGCTGCGCCAAACGAAGCTGTTGAACGGCGAGATGGCGCGCGCTGCGCATCAGGGGCGCCTGACGATTGCCGTCGTTAACAAAGTGAGAGCGGCGCGAGATCTCTATCGAAGCCTTGCAGAACCGCCGCAGATGTTGAAGAAGAAAAAGAAAGAAATATCGCGAGCGGGTTCCCCGGCAATTCTCTTGATCCATTCGCGGTTCCGGCCGTGTGATCGGAAAGTAAAGATGGAGCAGCTGATCGAGGCGGATGAGGCGCTGCGCCCGAATTCGAAAAAAAATGAGATGTATCCGCACGGCTTGATCGTCATAGCCACTCAGGTAGTGGAAGCGGGAATCGATGTTTCGGCGCAAACGATGATTACAGAGCTTGCGCCTTGGGCCAGTATGGTGCAGCGGTTTGGCCGATTAAATCGCACAGGAGAAGAGATGGCAGCGCAAGCAATGTGGGTCGACGTCAAGGATCCCCACCCATACACTGCCGACGACATGAAAGCATCCCGCGAGCGAATCAAGCTGCTGGAGGATGTTGGTCCAGCTTCTCTTGCGCAAATTGAATTGCCAGCGCGGGAGAAGCAGACATTTGTGATCCGGCAGGATGACTTTCTTGGTCTCTATTCGACGGACAAGGATCTCGCCGGTGGATTTACAGACATATCGGAGTACATTCGCGATTCCGATGAGCGGGACGTGTATATCGGCTGGCGGGGCTTCAAGAAGAATCCGAATGGCGATCTAAAGCAGGAGGAGTTGGAGGCCTGGGAACTCTGCTCGGTACCGATTACCGAAGCGAAGGAATTCCGTTCCAAAGGACATTTGTTTTGGGAGTGGAACGATGAGACGGGTCACTGGGAGCCGCGCGCCGCGCAGGAACTTGTGCCAGGAATGTCGCTGCTTTGCGCAGCATCCAGCGGCGGATATTCCGCTGAATTGGGGTGGACGGGTGCGGAGCAGGATCGTCCGACCGAGGCCGAACCGCCCGAACAACCTCATAACGATTCAAACAAGACAGATGATTCCAGCCTAAGCGAAGGCGGCTGGCGCGCACTCGGCTCGCACCTGGACGACGCAGATGCGGCGGCTCGGGAGATTTGCAAGAGCTTGTCACTGGACCGATCATTGGCGGAACCGTTGGTTCTGGCGGCGCGATGGCACGACATAGGCAAAGCGCTCCCTGCATGGCAGGCGGCCGTGAAGCAAGCGGTTGAAAGATCAAAGGGCAAGTACCGCGCGGGAATCTGGGCCAAGTTCCCGGCGAAGAGCGGAACATTCCGGCCTGGGTTGCGACACGAGGAGGTGAGCGCACTCTACGCAGCGCAACTCTTCCGGCGAGGCTTGGCCGGCTGGAATGAACTTGTTGTCTACCTGATCGCCTGCCATCACGGGAAGGTACGGACAACACTCGGAACATACGGAGTGAAGTCACTTCGCGAAGCCGAGGACCACGCGCTGGAATTACCAGGATTCATAGACAAGCGTACGGAGATCAACTGCGATTTGCTGGATTTCTCCGGCTCCGGCCAATACGATCCGGCGTCGGGGCAGATGCAGGTGACGGGCCCGAGTTGGGCAGCGTTGGTAGCCAGCTTGCTGGGTTCGGAAGACAGCAACGGCGGACAGGCACCGGCTCTCGGTCCGTTCCGCCTAGCATTTCTCGAGGCGTTGATTGTCGCCGCGGATGGCCGTGCTTCGCGCGATTGGAAAAGGGGGAGCAATGCCGACTGAGATGCTTCAAGCAATTCGACTGGGAGGCCTGCGGCTCGATAGTCTCGGAAACTATCTGGCGTCACTGGGCCTGATGCGAGCGTGCAGTCAGAAGTGGACTGACTTCCGCGGCCTATGGTTTGAGGATCAATTCGTCGTGGGATCCGCGGGCCTAACCCGGCAGGCGCTTTGCGAGTTTCTTTTGAGCGAATGGCGTCCCACCAAATATGAACGTTGGTGGAAAGGCAGCTCAAAAGAGATCGCGAAACTGAGGTCCTGGGAGCCAAGTCTTGTGCGCGTGAGGCTTTTGGATGCCCATATCGTAGCGAAAAAGGATTCAAACGTCTATAACGACATTCTCGGGACCGGAGGCAATGTTGGAAAGAGAGATTTTTCCAGAGTTTCGGAAGTCTGCGGAGAGTTCGTCAGGCAACCAGATTCGAAAGAATGGCTGAGCTATTCGTTGTTCGGCTTTTCAACAAATGGCAAGCCTCCTATGGAACTGCCGGACCTGCCCTCCACTGGAACCTGGTTCGCGAATGCAAACAAAACTTTCAATAGCGGCTACAGTGCGGCTCGGGAAGGGCAGTTATCGCCGTGGTCGTATCTTCTGGCCCTGGAGGGAGCAGTTCTGCTCCGGGGCGGCTCGGGAAAGCGGTTAAGCGCGAGAGCGGCGCGTTATGCGACGTTCCCATTCATGAGTGAGCCTGCGGCTCCGCAGACTGCGGGCGAGATGGACAGCGAGCGCTCGGAATTCTGGGCACCCGTTTGGAACAAGCCCGCGACCATTCTAGAATTGAAAGCGCTTCTTCAACGAGGACAGGCGCGAGTCGGCAGGCGGGCTGCGCGGGCGCCATTCGATTTCGCAGCGGCGGCGCAAACATCCGGAGTCCAGGCTGGACTCGTGCGCTTCGAGCGATTTAGTTTGCGGCAAACGACAAGCGCCAAAACTTATGAAGCCATCGGGGCCGGAAGCGCGCTCGTGCTTTCCGGCGACTTGCTAAACAGAGCGACTATTCGGATTGCGGATTGGGTAGACGCCCTGCCACGGGACAAATCCACAAAGCAAAACTCCGTATTTTACGGATTGCGAGCTCCTGTGGAGCAAGCGCTAATACGTCTCGCGCAGAGACGATTACCTGAGCGATGGCGGGAACTGCTGCTGACGATAGGGGAGACCCAGCGCCGTGTCGACCAGAATCAGAATTGGCGGTCGGGGAAGGCCATATCCAAGTTGCCGCCGGCGCTATTCGATTGCGCCTGGGCGGACGCTCTTGGTCCGGAGGTGGAGATTGCCCGAGCGATCTCCAGTCTTCTGCCGGCTGAGTATGGCTTACGGCACAATATCTTCGGTCTAAATCGGGTAGAGAAGGCTCGCCATGAAATGTTTGCCGATCCGCGCCCGGCATCCGTGGTATGGCACGGCGGCGATCCCATTCGCTTACTCGCGGACGTGTTGGAGCGGAGGTTGATCGACGCGGAACCGGCGGACGGAGGCGCTTCAGTGCCGCCACTACGAGGCAGACAGTTCTGTTCGCCAGAGGCACTCAATATGTTCGCAAGGGGCGACATAGGCGCCGGCGAGATAACCAGCCTGCTACCCTCTTTTTCGCTCATTGACTGGCGAACGGCAGGCGAAGGGCAGACGGCACAGTTACCGCCCGCTTCGCCGGAGTTCCTACTTCAAGGCTATTTCCGTCCGCTCATTATGGCCCGTTCGATCCGGCTGAGAAAAAGCGCGGATTCAATCAGCCCCGATGCGACGCGGGGGCGTGCGCTGGTGAAGGCGATTCGAGGTGGACTGTGGCAGCAGGCTTTTGCGATAGCGGAGCGGGTTTATAGAAGTTGCGGTATTAGCGTTGTGAAGCCGCCAGAAAACATTTCCGTTCCGGGTGAACGGATCGTCGCATGTTTGCTGATTCCGGTGGAGCGGGCGGTTACCCGAACGACGTTCCAGCGGTGGGTAATTCAGACCAAGAGAGGACAACTGTGACTACATTAGAGATCTTGAGAAGCAAGAAGCATTGCTTGGCGTTAACGGCGGAGCTTGAGCCATTAGGGGGAATGAAGCGCTTCCAACCCGCGGGGTTCCCGGAGATTGGCCACGTTATATACAAAGCACCCGCCGGGGATGGATCGACAGAAGAAGTCTGCATCATCGACAGTGCGGCAAGTATGGCAAATCACTTGGAGACGGTGTGTCTGGAGGGCGGCGAATCGGTTGAACTACATGAGGATCTGGCAGGGCTTCCCTATGTCGCATGCGTGACGCGGGACGGTGATTCGGAGCGAGTGGTTTGCACGACGTTTACGGAAGGGCATCGCCTGGCATCGGACTACTTTCTGAAAGGGACGCTGGGCGAGAAGAACTTCCGCGATGTTATGAGAGAAAAGATGCAGATCAAGGAACTCACGAAGGATAAAAAATATTTTTTCTATCCAGATTCCTGGCCGACAATCTACAAAACCGTTTTCCAGTATGATCCGAATTCACTCGTCCACGGGCTACTCTTTGCACGTGAAGAGATCAAGATCAGCAGAGTGCTAACGGCGCATCATGAGGGGCACCGGGCTAAACGCGTCCTCAGCTCTGGAGTGAAGTTCGACCGGCTGGGCAAGACTTTGTCCGGGCAGCCGATCTTTTCCGTTGATGAGGAGACGGCAGAACGGATCGTGTCCACTTTTACCATCGACCTGGGACTGATCCGCTCGTATGGGCGAGAAGACGTTGGATTGCCCGAGAAAAGCAAGCTTCTGTTATTGGAGCTTGCGCTCTGGAAGGTACTTGAAATAACTGGACAGCCTTTCCGGTTTCGCAGTGGGTGTCACCTGAAACTGAAGGGCAATGTGGCATGGCAACTGGATGATCAGGAAATCGAAGCACCGAAGGTAGATATAAGAACCCGAATCGATGAATGCGCAGATCAGTTTCAAGACTCACCCACGAAGGTTTTCTATCCAGCTTCGGAACTTTATCGGCCAGAGTCGCCAAAAGAAAAGAAAGGCAAGGGCGACGCAAAACCAGAAGGTGTAGAAAGCGAGCGCGATTGATGCCGCTAGCAATCGAGCAGTTCTTTCCGCAAGGAAGATTTCATGCGACACGTTGGCGTGAGAACCCTTTTGCGGATGGCTTTGGAGAGTGGCCGCCATCGCCTTGGCGTCTGCTGCGGGCGCTGGCAGCGCGCTGGTTCCAATACAGCCGGGAAATGGGGGACCGAGATGAAGGAGCAGTGGAGCGCCTGCTTCGGAGACTCGCAGCAGAAAGGCCAGAGTATTATTTGCCGCCTGCAATCAAGGGAACGACTCTGAAGCAATACCAGCCAACGAGGACGATGGAATGGACACCCGCCGGGGCCGGTACAGGTGCCGTAAAAAGGGCGGAAACGACTTTATTCCCCGATGGGTATTTCGTAGTCGACCCGAAACAGCCAATCATCTGGCAATGGGCGGAAATGGACTTGAGCGGTAGGGATCGAGATCTTTTGGCGCAATTGCTCGCGAGAATGACGTACTTCGGGCGCGCCGAAAGCCGGACTTTCTTGACGCTTTCAAATCGCTATGAGAAGCCCAATTGCCGACCAGCCCTAAGCGGGGGGAATGCCCCGGTTCTTTGTTTCGCCGCGGGATCGGAACTGAATTTCGGTGCGCTGCTCGGAGATTCGGATAAAGCGCCGTTGAACGGAGCGCCTGTTCCTCCTGGGACAGAGTGGGTATTTTACCGTCGACCCGAGCCCGAGCCGATACAGATGAGAACAGAACCGGCTAAGTTCGAGCCTGTCCCGCACGTGCAGTTCGCGTTGGGAGGGCATGTGCTGCCCCCGATCCCACTCTGGATCAAGGTGACGGAACGGTTCCGGGGGCGAATCCTACGTGAGTTTGCGGGAGATGCTGCATCGCGGCGATTGCTATCAGGAAAGGCGGATCGGGGGCGACCGCTGCGCGGAGCGCATGAGCACGCGTTCTTTTTGCTGTGGCCGGTTGAAGAACGAAAGAGCCCTTCGAGGCTCATCGTCTGGAGAAGAGGCGAACGATTTCGAAAAGACGAAATCGAGGCGATGATGCTTTCAGCAGGCAAGCCAATTCCATGGACGAGCGAAAGGGAAGGCTGGACCGTGCAAGTGGTTCCATTGCCGCTCAGCACGGCTCTGCCGAAGCATTTCGAGGCGAGAGCGCGGGTTTGGGAGAGTGTGACACCTTTCGTGCGCCCGCATAACCGGCACGCGCAAAGGTCGAATGGAAAATCGCGGCCAGAGGAGGAACCGGAGAATATATGCGGCAGGCTGATCGAAAAAGTCTGGGGCGTCCGTCCCATCCGAGTGGAGAGAATCAGGGACGACGCGCCTTGGGTCAAGCTACATGAAACAGCTGAGATGCGCCGGGAGCGCCGTGCGGGCGGCGACCGTCAGCTGCATGTGGGGCCAGGGTACTATCTGCGAGTGTATTTTGCGGAAGAGTTTCAAGGTCCGCTGATTGTGGGAGATTCGGCGCACTACGGGCTGGGGGTATTCCGGGCTATTCTGGTGCGCAAATAAATGCGACAGTCCTATCTGGTTTGCTACGACATCTGCGATGACAAGCGCTTGCGCAAGGTTTTCAAGACCATGCGCGGGTTCGGCGATCATCTGCAGTACTCGGTGTTCGAATGCCAGTTCACGCCGCGCGACCTGGTTCGCTGCCGGGTCGAACTCGCCCGTCTCATCAAACACGATGAGGATCAGGTTCTGTTCGTTCATTTGGGGCCCGCGGAGGGCCGTGGAGAGCGAGTGATTACGGCGCTCGGTCTGCCGTATTCCGCGGTCGACGCACCGTGTTTTATCGTTTGAGGGTACATTTCGTATGGGCGCATTGCCACTTCCCAATCCGGACTCGAAAGTAAATCGAGTCGCATTGCGGGCTGCTACGCCCGATTACCTTCCGGCGCGCATGGTCAACGAATTCGTTTACTGCCCGCGCCTGTTCTTCTACGAATGGGTGGAAGGCGTGTTTCGGGAAAGCGCCGATACGCTCGAAGGATCGGCTCAACATAAGCGCGTGGATGCGCGTCCCTCGGAGTTGCCGGAGGCGGGCGCGGCGGAAGAGAAGATCCACGCACGCTCCGTCACGCTTTCAAGCGAACGGCTGCGAGTGATTGCGAAGCTCGATCTGGTCGAAGCGGAAGGAACCGCCGCGACCCCCGTCGACTACAAACACGGAGCGCCACGCGAAGGAAAGGACGGCATCGAGATGTGGCCCGCCGACCGCGTGCAGATTGCGCTTCAGGCCATTGTGCTTCGGGAGAACGGGTACAAGTGCGACGAGGCAGTCGTCTTTTATCAGAAAACGCGGCAGCGGGTGCGGGTACCTGTGGATTCCGCGCTGGTCGCCGAGGCGGAAGAGGCTGTGGCGCGCGCCTGGGATCTTGCTACCTACGGCGAGATACCGCCGCCGCTGGTCGATTCGCCGAAGTGCCCCGGCTGCTCGCTGAACACGATCTGCTTGCCGGATGAGACGAATCGGTTAAACGCAATCGATCTAAGCGGAGCGGCACAGTTGGGACTGTTCGATGGTTCCTCGAACGCGCCAGTGCGTAAACCACCCGGCAGCGAGGGAGTTCAGGCGCAAATCCGGCAACTGATGACGCCGCGCGACGATCTGAAGCCGCTCTATCTGAACACGCAGGGGTTCAGAGTCGGTAAATCGGGCGAGGTGCTGCAGGTGAAAGACAAGGACAAAACCGTGCAGGAGGTGCGGATCGGCGAGGTCTGCCAAGTGAATTTGCTGGGCAACATCCAGATTTCGACACAGGCCGTGCAGTCGCTGTGCGAGGCGGGTGTGCCGGTATCGTATTTCTCGATGGGCGGTTATTTTTATGGAATCACGACAGGTCTAAACACAAAAAACGTTGCTTTGCGGCGGGCGCAATTTCGTCTGGCGGATTCGGAGTGGTTTCCCCTCTCGCTCACGCGGGCGCTGGTAGCGGGTAAGATTCGCAATCAGCGAACGATGCTGCAGCGGAACCATATCGAGCCGAAGAAGCCGGCGCTCAGCGGGATGAAGACACTGGCGGAACGGGCTGAGCGGGCAGAGAATCTGGAGTCGTTGTTGGGATTCGAAGGCTCTGCGGCACGGTTGTATTTCGAGGAATTTGCGGGCATGGTCAAACCGAGCGAGGAGGCGGAATCGGGGGCGGTAGGATTCTCGTTCGATTTCGCGGGGCGAAACCGGCGCCCCCCGCGCGATCCGGTGAATGCGCTGCTTTCACTGGCGTACAGTGTGTTAGCCAAGGATCTGACGATTGCCTGTTATGCGGTGGGTTTCGACCCGTATATGGGGTTTTATCACCAGTTACGACACGGGCGTCCAGGTTTGGCTCTGGACTTGATGGAGCCATTTCGACCGTTGATTGCGGATTCGGCGGTTCTGAGCGCAATAAATACAAGAATGGTCACGGAGAGGGATTTCGTGCGTGCGGGTGCATCGGTGGGGCTGACGCCGGCGGGAAGGAAAGGGTTTTTCCGCGCGTATGAATTGAGGATGGATTCGCTGGTGACGCATCCACTGTTTGAGTATCGTGTCAGCTACCGGCGGCTGCTGGAAATTCAGGTCAGGCTGCTGGCGAGGGTGATCGAGGGCGAGATTTCGGCATATCCTGTTTTCGTGACGCGGTAAGCGCCGCGAGGGGTGAGACGACGCGAAAAAGCCGGAGACCGCTCGCGCCGCGCAGGTAGTTGATACCGTGGTAGATCGGCGAGGGGTGAAGTTTGTACTAGGGTGGATTTGGAAGGCGGCGCGGGATCACTCGCGTTTGACCGGCTAGATCATTGACAACCGAATAGCTTAGGCGGAGTGCTATTTCCGCTCCTGATCAGGGGCGGCCTAATTGAAGCCGCGAACCTTGGATCGAACCGACGCCAGCGAACTGGCCATTTCCGCTCCTGATCAGGGGCGGCCTAATTGAAGCATATCGTTGTAGAAGCGGTTCGGTAGAGAATTGACGGTGAATTTCCGCTCCTGATCAGGGGCGGCCTAATTGAAGCGATGACGTTTCCCTGGATACTGGTTGCGTTGCCACATTTCCGCTCCTGATCAGGGGCGGCCTAATTGAAGCGGCATTCTCCTGTTTGGCGAAGTCCTGCAATGTGTAATTTCCGCTCCTGATCAGGGGCGGCCTAATTGAAGCAAAGCAAAGGGGAAACGCCCTCACTCAAGACCCATCATTTCCGCTCCTGATCAGGGGCGGCCTAATTGAAGCCGCAAGCGTTCGATATCGAACGCGCGATACAGGCGATTTCCGCTCCTGATCAGGGGCGGCCTAATTGAAGCAAAAAGAGCAGCTAGAAATAGACCGCGAGCGGCCCGATTTCCGCTCCTGATCAGGGGCGGCCTAATTGAAGCCACATGGCCTGCACCCGAGCGGAAGTCGACTCACAATTTCCGCTCCTGATCAGGGGCGGCCTAATTGAAGCGCCCGCCATCAAGGCGACCATCCACGGAAAAAACATTTCCGCTCCTGATCAGGGGCGGCCTAATTGAAGCATTGCAGCGGGCCGCCCTATTACGCCGCCAGCGAAATTTCCGCTCCTGATCAGGGGCGGCCTAATTGAAGCACTCCAGCCGAGCTTTTGATTATCTCTAACTCATTATTTCCGCTCCTGATCAGGGGCGGCCTAATTGAAGCCGACAGGCTTCCATCGGCTACTCCGCAAACTGCGCGAATTTCCGCTCCTGATCAGGGGCGGCCTAATTGAAGCTGAAATACCTGTTCGAGCGCCGGGCCAACTCCATCCATTTCCGCTCCTGATCAGGGGCGGCCTAATTGAAGCTCTGCAACAAATACAACATCGGACCGACGGATTATCCATTTCCGCTCCTGATCAGGGGCGGCCTAATTGAAGCAATAACGAAGTGCTCTCCGTTAAGAGCTGTACCGTCATTTCCGCTCCTGATCAGGGGCGGCCTAATTGAAGCGCTTCGTAACCTTCGCGGATCACGATAGTTGGAAGCATTTCCGCTCCTGATCAGGGGCGGCCTAATTGAAGCCTTGTCTAACAATTGGTGAATCGTCTTAAAAAGATCCATTTCCGCTCCTGATCAGGGGCGGCCTAATTGAAGCGGAGCAGCAGATAGAAACAATTTTGGAGTTAGTTCTCATTTCCGCTCCTGATCAGGGGCGGCCTAATTGAAGCGACACCTTCGCAGCGTCCGGTAGTCTTGCGCTGTCTATCATTTCCCCTCCTGATCAGGGGCGGCCTAATTGAAGCCCGACCGCCGACGCTACCTGGGTGTTCGATATGACCGAGATTTCCGCTCCTGATCAGGGGCGGCCTAATTGAAGCGACACCTTCGCAGCGTCCGGTAGTCTTGCGCTGTCTATCATTTCCCCTCCTGATCAGGGGCGGCCTAATTGAAGCAGAGCTTGGATGGTTTTCTTAACGTCCGTCTTGGTTATTTCCGCTCCTGATCAGGGGCGGCCTAATTGAAGCGAATCCGGGGGTACCCCCTCGCTTTTCGGAATTCGATTTCCGCTCCTGATCAGGGGCGGCCTAATTGAAGCGCAATACCTACGCAAGACGCGGGCGCCGAACTTTCATTTCCGCTCCTGATCAGGCCCGCCTGATTGACGTTTCGACAGCGCCGCAACGCCGGGTAAGAGCCTGTCCGACTGCAATCGCCGGTCGCGGCGCATGGCTTCTCGAGTCCGCTGAACCCGCCCCGAGATCAGACGAGGTTCGATGACGCCCAGCACTCCGGATCAATGATCTTCGCTCGACACATGCGACGCTAAGATTTGGTGTCCGGTGAATGAGGCTCGCACATGCTTCGGCAAAATTAAACCGCGCTAAACGAGAAAGAGGCAGTTAGGAAGAAACTGGTGGGCGCGACAGGACTCGAACCTGTGACCTCCTGCGTGTGAAGCAGGCGCTCTAACCAACTGAGCTACGCGCCCATGAGCGGACTCCTTCGATTCTAAAACACTTCTGAAAACGATGAATGCCAAACGAATAGCGAAACGGCACAGACCGCTCAAACTGGCTGTCGCAATCGGGTGCGTTTTGTCCGCGCTTGCGGCGGCGCCTTTCCAGCTAAAGCGCAGCGGAAACGCCGTCGACGTAACGATCGGCGGAAAACCATTCACGACCTATCATTTCGACGCAGCCGTGGCGAAGCCTTATCTGATGCCGCTGCGGACTGCCTCCGGCATCGTGATAACGAGGGATTTTCCCGTTTCGAATACCGTCACGGCGGCCGACCAGAAGACCGCCTCTTTTGAACCGCACCAGCGGCCGCTTTACTTCGGCCATGGCGATATTGACGGATTGAACTTCTGGGCCGAGCAGTCTTTCGACAAGTACTATCATGGCTCGTCGCGCGAAGCCTATGGACGAATGTCGTTTACGAAGTTGGAAGCTGCGAATGGAGGCTCGGATAAGGGGTCGCTCAAAGCTCAATTCAACTTATTAGCTCCGAGCGGCCGGGTCATCGCCGAGGAAATCCAAACATTCGTTTTCCGCGGAGATGACGACGCGCGCATTATCGATTGCAAATTTGTGGTGCTGGCGAGTCACGGACCGGTCACGTTCGGCGACACCAAAGAAGGCAGCTTCGCAGTCAGATTGAGTAAGAATCTGAGCGCGCCCAACGATCATATGATCAATTCGCATGGCGCGGAAGGAGAGGCGGCGATCTGGGGCAAGCCGGCCGATTGGGTCGATTATTCCGGTACAGCTGCTGGAAAGCCGGTGGGCATAGTGGTTTTCGACAATCCCAAAAGCTTCCGCCACCCAACCACCTGGCATGCCCGCGCCTATGGACTGCTAGCGGCTAATCCCTTCGGCGCTCGCGAATTCACCAAAGACCCGGATAAGGACGGCAGCTGGACCGTTCCGGAAGGCCAATCGATCAGCTTCGAGTATCGGGTATTAATCTACGATGGAAAACTTTCGCCTGCTCAACTGGCGGCGCGATATCGCTCCTACGCAGAGGCGCCATAGGGGTACAGTGCTCTTAGGACTCGAGAAGGAGATTTAGATACAGAATGGAATCGGCAACTCGCAGGACTTTCCTCCAGGCATCGGCGTTTTCCGCGTTGGCGGCCGGGCGCGCGTGGGGCAGTAATGACCGGATCAACATCGCGATCGTGGGCGTCGGTAGCCGGGGCCAGGCGCATATTCACGGATACGCCAAGCAACCGGATGCGCGCATTTACGCGCTGTGCGATGTGGACCAGGCGAATCTCGAGCGAAGCCAGGCGCTGGTAAAGAAGCTGACTGGCGACATGCCGAAAGGCTACAAAGATATGCGCGCGGTGTTCGCTGACAAAGAAGTGAACGCTGTTTCGATGCCGCTGCCGAATCACTGGCATGCGCTCGCCACCGTCTGGGCCTGCCAGGCGGGCAAAGATGTGTACATAGAAAAACCCGCCTGCCACGATCCATATGAAGGCGTGCAGATGATCGCCGCCGCGCGCAAGTATGGGCGCATGGTGCAAGTGGGCTCGCAAGGCAGAAGCGCCGCGCATAAAATTCGGGCGGTACAACTGCTACAGGATGGCGTCATCGGGCGGGTTTATATGGCGAAAGGCTTGTGCTACAAGCGGCGCAAATCGATCGGCCACACGCCTGATGAGCCCGTGCCGGCGGGCGTAGATTGGGATAAATTTCGTGGGCCCGCGCCTATGATTCCGTTCAGCAAGAATCACTTCCTTTACAACTGGCATTGGTTCTGGGATACCGGCAACGGCGATATCGGGAACCAGGGCGTGCATGAAATGGATATCGCGCGCTGGGGACTGGGCGTCGGACTTCCCACCTCGGTTGTCGCCAGCGGCAGTAAGTATTTATATGACGACGACCAGGAGACGCCAAATACACTTCTGGCGCGCTTCGATTACGGAGACAAGGAGCTTGTGTTTGAAGTCCGCGGCATTCAGACCGGTGGAGAAGGCGGCCTTGAGACAGATTCGAACGGCAATACGATTGGCGACCTCTTCTACGGAAACGACGGCTGGATGTCGCTCGATGGCAAGCGCTATCGCATCTACAAAGGCGATCCGGCGAAGCTGGTTCAGTCGGAAGAGGCAAAGGAGGATCCGTTCCCGCCTCATCTTGCCAATTTCCTGGCTGCAATCCGAAGCCGGAAGTATCAGGATCTGCACGCCGATGTCGAGATCGGCGTGCAGAGCGCCGACCTGTGCCATCTGGCGAACATCAGCTATCGCCTCGGCGGCCAGAAATTGAAATTCGATCCACAGCGAGGACACTTCGACGAGCAGCAGGCAAATGCTTTGGCGCATCCAAGCTATCGCGCGCCTTACATCATTCCCGATCTTGCGTAGATGGTTCGAACGTGCGAAAACTATTTGCGCACGCGCGCGGGCCCAGGTCGAATCGCGACGACCGATGTCTCAAGTGGAAGGGCGTCTCGCACGGCAACGCTGATGAGAACTTCCCAATCGGTAGGAAAGCTCTTTCCGGCAGTCGAAGCACGCAGCGTATTGTAGACGGCGTCCATCTTATTTGGATTTGATAAGAACTCGCCCGCGGCAGCCGTGCCGGCGCTCGACAGACCGGCTAAGAGCAAGGTTTCAAAGTCGTAAGGAGTCTTGAGCTTTTGTATGAGCGCGTAATCGACGGAATGATCGCCCCGATAGACTGGCTGTTCCCCCGGCAACGGGTGCGAGTTCACAATCGAATCCGCGCCGATAACAAAATTGGGTTTGGCATCTTTTTCGTAACTCCAATCGTTGCTGTGGGGACCGCCGAGCAGAATGAGATCCTGCTTTTCGACGTGATCCCAATTCAGAAATCGGCCTTGCGTCAGGTGCACGCGGCGGCCAAGCAGTTCCATCAGCCGCCCGAGTTGGAAGGCAGCCACAGCCTCGCCGATGCCCGTATAGCTCTCGCGCGTGACATGAAGAAACAGATAGGGGAGTTCTCCATCCGACGGTTTAAGGGCCGGTGCAAGAGTGTTCTTTAATTCCTTGGGCACCGCGATGCTGAGGTCTGGACTGTCGCTCGAGTCGGATGGCAACTTAGACACGAAGTACGTGATAATGCGCGGATTGCTTAAGACCAGAAGGGCATCCCGTCCGGGATTGACGCCCAGTGGCCCAAGCAGATCTTTGTAAATGGAAAAGTTTCCCGAAGGAGAGGTGGATTGTTGTAAAGCCGCCAGAAAGACATTCCGCTGTTGGCGGATAGGTGAATCGAGCGCCTGCCAGGCAATAATACCGATGGCAATTGCCAGGGCGCCCGCGAGGAGCGGAACGAGCCAACCTCTCCGTCGGTGTGCGGCGCCGTTCGCCTCCTTCCGTTCGGTCGCTACGGGCGGCGTTTTCGACTCTGCTTCCCGAGGCAGGAAGACGGGTGAGTAGCTGCCTTTGGGGATGTCGATCACAAGCGGCCCATCGCGACCTTCGGTGGCAAAGTATGCCGCCAAACGCTTCCGCAGCTCCCGAGCTTCGACTCGGACAATGTTGTCTTCACTCGGAATGTAGTCCGGCTCACGCCCGAATACGCGTGTTCCGATCAATTGAGCCGTTAGATTTTCAGGTTTCCCGAGTAGTGAGTTTTCACAGATGTAAAGGAGAAACGCCCGCAATTTCGGGCCCTTGGAGAAAAACTGACTGGCGGCTACTCGCTGCACGAGTTGCCAACGAGGATCCAGAGGTGAACAGCGCGTAATCAGCTCAGAATGCAAAGCATCCATAAAAGCAAAGATCCAGCCTATCAAGCCGCCAGAGAAACATCGCCCTTCCAGAATAAACGCAAAACGCAGAGGAGCGGGGAATGCGGGCTAGCCGCGAGAACCCATGGCTGTCAAATACTTACGAGGGACAACTTACGTCTGCTTACCTGTGTACTTACGGTTAACTTTCTTGCGCTCCGGCGGCGGAGCCTGCGAGACTGCTTCCAATCCGGCAGGAATGCTGACAATAGGTTCAGGGAAGCCAGCCTGATCTTTCTCGCATTGGGGGTGAGTAAAGAATGATACGCAAAGTAGCTCTTCTTTTAATGTCCGCGCCGCTGTTTTTGGCGCTTTGCCTGGCCCAAGATTACCGCGCGACGGTAGAAGGCCTGGTTACCGATTCGAGTAATTCTTCGGTCGCCGGGGCCCAGGTAACGCTCCTGAACGTGAAGACCGGCGTCTCGAAAACTCGTCCTTCGGGTACGAACGGCGAGTACCGCTTTCCGCTGGTGGAACCCGGAACCTATCGAGTGGCGGCTGAGATGCGCGGCTTCAGCAAGGAAGTCGCGGAGAACGTTCGGGTGGAAACCGCCGGTGACGTGACTGTCAATTTGACGCTTCAGCCGGGCGCGGTGTCGCAATCCGTGGTGGTGAAAGCAGATTCGGTGGAGCTACAGTTGAACACCAGCTCCAAGAGCCTGACGATCACGCAAGAACAAATTGCAAATCTGCCAGTCCTCGATCGGAGCCCATTCGAACTGGTGTTGCTCGATCCGGCGGTGCAGAACAACTACCCGGCGTCCGCCACGCCGTTCCATATGTGGCAAGCGTCGGAGTTGGATTTCGGCGGCCGGACGTCGAGGGCGAACGATGTATTGATCGATGGTTCTCCGGTACAGATCGGACCCAAGGGATCATATACGCCGACGATGGATGCTACCCAGAACGTGGTGGTCGAGCAGTTAGCGATCGACGCGGAGTACGGCCATTCAGCGGGCGGCGTTACGAATATATCGACCAAACAGGGTACAAACGAAATTCATGGAGTGGGCTTCTACTACGGCCGCAATCCCGCGATCGACGCCGCCTCGAACGGCTTGCAGCACAGCCCAAGTCTCCAGCGCAACAGCATCTGGGGCGGCGCGATGGGCGGCCCAATTAAAAAGAACAAATTGTTCACCTTCGGCAGTTACGAGGGTTGGCGTCAGACGGTGCCGTACGAGCCTTATGGTGGGTTGCTCACGCTCCCGACCGCTCTCGAACGAACGGGCGATTATTCCCAATCGCTGAACATTCACGGCGGTCTAAGAACCATCTACAATCCTTATACGACGCAGTACAATCCCACGACGGGCGCGGTGATTCGCGCTCCTTTCCCGAACAATAAAATCCCTGCATCGATGATCGACCCAACGTCGCAAAAGATCATGCAGGACGATATTTGGCAGCCGAATCATGCGCCCACAAACATTGCCGGTGCCAACAATTTCCAGACCACAACTGCTTTGCAAACGAAGTATTGGAACGTTTCGGACCGCACCGATTGGGACGTCAGCGATAAGCTCAAAATCTTCGGCCGCTATAGCGAATTCGATGCAACCAATGTGCTGCCCGATTATACGGGCATCAACTCGCCGGCAGCGGCGAACGGTCAGGGCGGCGAAATGTGGTCCCGCAACGTGGCCGGGGACGTGACTTACACCTTCAATCCGACCATGGTGGGCGATTTCCGCTTTAGCTACGCGGCCTTCAATGACAACGCCGCCGCGCCGCAAAATAATATCGGCGCGAACGGTCTCGCCAGTTTATGGCCGAACAATCCCTGGTATCAACCATATTTAAGCCAGTACAGCGGCAGCTATTACTTTCCCACCCTCAATATTGGGTCGAATGCCAGTTCCCAGGCGCCATTCGGCTTGGGAAGCCTCTACTTCCAGGAGCCGCATAGCTACAACTACAACGCCAAATTGGCAAAAACCTGGGGCGCTCACAACATAAAAGTCGGGCTTGACACGCGTTACTCGGCGGTAACTCTCTCTTATCCGCAGCAATTGGCATTTAACTTCTACAGCGCGACCACCGCTAATACCTTCAACTCACCCGATGTTACGGTCAGCGGCGACCCCTATGCGAGCTTCCTGCTGGGCGCGCCGGATGATACTTCGCATGCCGGTTATACTCCACCCGCAAATATCTCACTGCATTATTACGGCGGCTATGTTCAAGATGACTACAAGCTGAGCCGGCGAATCACGTTGAATGTAGGATTACGTTATGAATACGAAAGCGCGCCGGTGGACGCACAAAACCGTTATCTGAGCCTGCTGCGGCTGGACGCGCCGAATCCTACGCTGGTCAAGAATCCGCCGCCCTATACGGCGCAGGATATCGCGCTGCGAAAGCAATATCTGGGCGCAAGCAATGCCATACCCGCCCCGAACGGTCAATACATCTTCGCCGACAACTCGAACCGTTCGCCCTTTCATGCGCCGATCTTCAACTTCGCGCCGCGTATCGGCGCGGCTATCCAGTTAAACAGTAAGACGGTGCTGCAGCTCGGCTGGGGACGTAACCTGATGCTGAACTCACAGGTCTTCAATGGCCTGCTGACCAACCCGAACTTCACCGGCTAGTCCAACGACTCCCATACAGGCTTCTCAAAACGGAATACCCCAGACCAAGCTATCGAATCCATATCCCAGCGACAATCTGCTTCAACCGCCTACCGGCAAGACTCTCGGCGTAAACACAAATCTCGGCGGCACATTTACTAACGGCAGCTATGTCCGCGACCCGAATTATCAGGATGGCTCCTTAGATCGCTTCAATGCCACCCTGGAGCGGCAACTGCCTGGCCAATTCCGCCTGGATGTGAGCTTCATCGGCATCAACGGGCGCAACATAGACTCGAACACCTATTTGGACAACAGTTTCCCGCTGAACTCGCCGAATCCAGCGCTCTATTACAATCCCGCGACGGGCAGCCAATTTATCAAATCCATTGCGAATCCTTTCTACGGTTACCTGACACCCTCACAGTTCGGGGCGCTCCGCAACCAGAAAACCGTTAAAGTAAGTCAGTTACTCGCGCCCTATCCTCAATACGGGCAAATTACAGAGGGAAGCCTGCCTCTCGAGGGAGATGTAGTAAGAAACTTCGAAGTACAGTTACAACGGCAATACTCGGGCGGCCTCACGTTACTCGGTTCGTACCTGTATAACCGCGAATGGCAAACCTGGTTTCCAACCGCTGGCTCGGATGCTTCCAGCGGATATTATCTTTACAACCGAACAGCCGCCTGGTCCGACAGCACTGGATCTCCCTATGCACGGCACCGCGTGGTCATATCCGGCGTCTACGATCTGCCGTTCGGCCGGGGCCGCATGATGATGGCGAGCGCAAATCGTCTTCTCGATGGAGTGTTGGGCGGATGGACCCTGAGTTCCACCTTCACGTATAATGCCGGCGCGCAACTCAATTTCGGTAGCGGATTTGCGCAGATTGGCGATCCATCTCAAAACGTTCCTGCCGGTTACGCTTTTAATCCGACCGCGTTCGAAACTCTGCCGCCCTACTCCGCGCAAGCGCCTGTCAGAAATTTTCCCGGTATTTACGGACCAAACAATTGGGACATCGACGCCAGCCTCGGAAAGACTTTCTCGATTACCGAGAGATGGAAAATCCAGTTTCGGATGGAAGCCTATAACCTGACAAACAGCATCATGTTTTCACCACCGAATACCTCCATCGGCAATTCAACATTCGGGCAGGTGGATCAAAGCCAGATGAACACGGGTCGAACTCTACAGTACGCGGCAAGGCTTAACTTCTGATTCGGATAAGTCGCCCGCGAACAATTGCGGCCTCAAATGAAAACAATTGCCAGTCTATTCTTTCTTTCGCTGCTTACCAGCGCGAGCGCCGTAGGGTTCGAGACGGGCGCGAAGAACGTACGCTTCTTGCCATATCCCGACTTCCCCCAGGCCGATTCTTCGTGGGGCTCGATCGGATACAGCTCGCGCTACAACAAGGTCTACATCGGCGTCACGAACCATCATGACCGCCAGGGTCTCTTTGAGTACGATGTCGCCACGCAAAAGCTTCGCCTCTGCGGATTCATTGCCGAGATGGGCCATCTGCGCTCCTTTGAATGGCAAGGGAAAATCCACACTCAAATTGTGGAGGGGCCGGACGGGGCGATGTACTTCGGCACCGATGGTGGCGAGAGTCGGGAAGAAGATTTCAAAGAACATCCTGCAGGCTACGGAGGCGGCTTCTTCTTCCGCTGGGATCCTCGGCGGCAGCGGCTCTCCAATCTCGGCATGGCTCTGCCCTACGAGGGCTTGAAGGACATTGCCGTTGATCGTATCGACGGAACGCTTTTCGCAGTCTCTTATCCGCAAGTCCACCTACTTGTTTATAACGCTTCAAGCAACCAATTCACGGATCTGGGGCGAGTGGGAAGCGGCCACGTTCCGCGTGTCATCTTCACGGATAAATGGGCGAATATTTATTACGTGGACTGGAGGCAGCGTCTGATCAAGTATGAACACGACACGAAGAAACTCGTGTTCAATCGAGACAGCCTTCCTGCCTTTCCGGGCACGCCGGGGGAGGACATCATTACCGGCATTACCGCCTGGGCATCCGATGCGAATTCGGATACGATCTACCTCATCACTTATGGCGCCAAGATGCTGGCCTTCCATCCGCGACAGCACGGGATCGGACGGGTAGAGGACCTGGGAGGCATTTATGACGATTCAGCCCGACCCCCATACATTTATTACTGCCCGAACCTTGCCTTCCACAGGAACGGAAAGCTCTACTATTTCATCGGCGGACATGGATCTCATGCCGGAAGGCTGCCGGGTACGACTCTCATGGAGTTCGATCCGCAAACGCGCAAGAAGCGTATCCTCGCTTCTTATCCCTTAACTGTTTTGACGGAGGCGACTGGGTCCGATGTGAAGGACCGGGACGGCAACCTCTATTTCGCCGGCCGCCGCGACGACCCGTCTCTTGCCAAGTTTGGCGAGTCAGGCGGAAACCGTCCTTTTCTAATCATTCTCAATCCCGAGAAGCTCAAACCCAAAAAGGATCTGCCATGAGCAAATTGCTTTCCGCTGTCTGCGCGCTTTTGCTCATTGTCGCTCCGGTAGCCGCCCAAACCTACGAGCCTCCTGGCGCTTACGCGATTGAAGTGTCTCTCGAAAATTCTCCGTGGCCGCGTTTGCCGATGTATCGCAATGCCATTACGTCTTTGGAAATAGCTGGCGATTATGCGATCGGCGGTACGTCCGCCGAGGCCGGCCTCAGCCCGTATCTGTTTGCGGCTTCTCTCTCCAAACGCGAGCTTGAGATGATCTTTCCACTCGATGAAGCGGTAACCGGCCAGCGATCGATTCCGGGCGGTTTCGCGCGCGGCCCGGACGGCGCGCTTTACGCCGGTACGATTCCGCAAGCCGAGAAGGCGAGCGGCCATCTGATTCGCGTTGTGGTGCAAGGCCGACATCTCGCCGTCCAGGATGCCGGCATACCAATTCTCGGCGAAGGCGTCTTCACCGTAGCGGCCGATGCCAAACGGGACATGCTTTACGGACTTACTTATCCGTCGGGCCGCTTCTTCACCTTTCACCTGCCCGATCGAAAGGTAACAATTTATAGCGAAACCGCGCCGAACGATGCTGCTTTAAAAGACCTTTCAGACTACCTTCTCGCGCCAGAGGAATATTTAAGCCGCCGCTTAGTAATCGATCGCGCCGGCCGCGTGTATGGCAGTTGCCCGCTTGGCGGATTGTTCCGCTTCGATCCGGTTACCAAGCGAATCGAAATTCGAAGGAATGCGCTGCCCAGCGTCTCCGGTCACCGCGGGCTGGCGCGCGCGGATGCCTGGGCGATTGCCCCAGACGGAACTATCTACGGGGCCAATGCAGCCGACGGCCAACTATTTACTCTGAATCCGGCCGATGGCAAAATCGTGAATCTTGGCAAACCATCCATGATGCTTCGCATGAAGGGCATTGTTTTCGGGCATGACGGAGTGCTGTACGGCGTTACGGGCGGCCGTCCGGGGTACACGCATGTTTTTACCTATCAAGCGGACAGCGGCTTTAAGGATTTTGGAAATCCTATGTGTCCCATGGTTGCTCCGGGAATCGAGCAAGGAATCCCGTGGCGCGGCTTTCAGATCGCGACCGTGGCTGCGTCTGAAGGTGGTCGCTTTATCGTGCTTGGCGAAGACGAGGCGCTCAGTCAGTTGATGGTCTTGCCGATTAGCGGGCAACGGACCTCCGCAGGAGCAGCCGGTAGATGACTTCGGTTCGATTAGCGCGCGTACCAGGTGCAAGCCGCGGAAAGCGCGGTTTGCACCCAACAATCAAAATGTAAACTTCAACGCACCTTGCATGACGCGGGCTGGAATGGGCCCCACGCTCGTGATCTGGCCGAAGTTCGAGCTGGTCGGGTCGTTGACTGGCGTGCTGAAGCTCGCATGGTTTAGCGCATTGAACATTTCCCAACGGAACTGCACGCCGTACCGCTCACGCACCGTCCAATTCTTGAGAAAAGCCAAGTCGATGGAGTCATAACGCGGACCGCGAAGAATGTTGCGGCCGCTCGTGCCAAATGTGTCCACGGCATTCGCGGTAAAGGCCGCGGTGTTGAAGTATTGATTCAACCACTGCTGTTCGCTGCCTTGTTGCACCGTGATTGGCTGGCCAGTCAAATCGGCCCGATCGCCGTACTCAAGATCGCCAGAGTTGTTGTTGCCGTTGCCGCCGGAAATACCGAAAGGCCGTCCCGCTTGCATGGTCCAGATCCCGCTCACACCCCACTCCCCCAAGATCTCGCGAACAAACGGGTTCCAGTTTCTTAAGGCTGGCGTTGTGTAAGAAAAATTGGTGATCCAGATGTAAGGGAAATTCAAGTCGGAAAGGCCGCGGCTGAATGCGAGATTTCCGGGATCGGGTAGCGAGCCCGCGAACGAGATATTACCCGTGGAAGCCGTGTCGATGGTCTTCGAATAGGTATAGTTCGATTGAAATTGCAAGCCGTGCGAAAAACGCTTCTCAACTCCAAGTTGCAGGGCGTTATAAGAGGCTGTTCCCACGCTCGTGTCGGTCAAAATGCCGCTGAAGTCCGGATAGAAAACCCGCTGGCTATCAATGCCCGGATTTTGATCGAGAATGAGCGCCTGATGATACGACTCGCTTCCGACATAAGCGCCGTGCAGAGCCCAGGTGGACCCGAGCTGTTGATCGATGGATAAATTCCAGCTTTGCGTCATGCCCAGGCGAAAGTCAGGCGAGAAGAGCGCCCCCAGTTGCACTGGCAGCGGGAAAGTTGAGTTCTGCGCGGGTTTGAAATTGAGCGAAGCAAACGGCGGAAACGGACTGGTATTCCCCGTCCCGGGAAAGTTCGCCCATGGGTTTTGAAAAGAGATCGGATTAGCCGGCGTGCCGTTCAACTGGTAGGTCGGGCTGAACGGTGAAATGTCGGCAGTGTGGTTGTAGGCCGAGTAGGGCAGTGGCGCGGTAAAAATCCCGAAGCCTCCCCGAATCGAGGTGTGGGGCAGCGACTTCGGCTGGTAAGCGATCCCGATGCGGGGTTCGAAATATTTGTAGGAAGTCGGCATGAGCGCGTCATCGACACCTGGGTCACCAGGAAAGACCATGCCCAGAGGCGCATTCGGGAAGGCAGCGCTCTGCTGTCCGGGATGAAAGGCCGAACCGCGTCCGCCGTATGCGGCTGGCGGCAGATTCGGGTCCCAGCGCAAGCCTAGCGTTAACGTCAGATTCGGCTTTACCTTCCATTGATCCTGCCCGTAGACGCCGATTTGCCAACCGCTCACGCTGGCGATTTCTCCGGCGCCCTGGGTAAACTGCCCCACGTCGCCCAGCAGGAAATCCGCCAACCCGAATCCGGTGTAGTTGCCGTTGAAGGAAAAGATTGGATTGATCGGGTAGTTCGTGTCCTCTTGCGCAAACTGGTGCCAGGCGTTAACGCCGGCCGAAACCGTGTGGTTGCCGATGGTGCGCGAAAGATTATCGGAGAGCCCATACGTTTTGCGCATTTCGCTCGTCGGTTCCGTGTAACTTAAGCCGAATGCATTCGAGACACTCGGCCCTTCCATATAGCAGCCCTTTTCCTGCACGTCGATGTACTTCGAAAGGCAGAAGGCGTTGCCCTGGTTGTCGAGACTCGTGCCGCCATTCGAGACGAACATCTCGGTCCAGAACAGCGAAAGCTGATTGACCATTGTCGGGCTGATCGTCCAGGTATGATTCACCGCTTCGTTGTAATACTTGCCGATCTTGTTCGTTGTCAGCGCGAGAATGTCGCCGGGGGTGGCCGCTTCGGGCTGGTTGTAAAACTGAATAAAGTTGCGGAACGACAAGCGCTGCGATTCCGAAGGGTTCCAATCGATCCGGCCGGTGCCCTCGTTGTAATTGAAATCGACCGGCGCGCCCACGTAGTTGACCTGGCCGCTGGAGGCGACCTGGCCCACTGGTAGAGCCGTCTCCGCCATTCTTAAAGAGGCTGGACTGAAGAGCGCCGGGTTCACCTGGTTGCGTTTTCCATTAATGGTCTGGAAAGGGCCGCCCAGAGTTTGCGGTACCGCGCTGAAATCGCCGTTCAGCATCGCGGGCGTCGGCGTGTAAGTCACGTTCGTCGAAGGCGTGTTCGCGGCGCGCGTCGCTTGGTAGTTACCGAAGAAAAAAAGCTTCTGCTTAATGATGGGGCCACCCAGGTAGCCGCCGAACTGATTCTGCTTCAGCGGATCCACGATGTGAGTGAAGAAGTTTCCCGCATTCAAATCCCCGTTGCGCAGAAACTCGAATGCTCCCCCGTGAAACTGATTGGAACCCGATTTACTCTCGATGCTGACCACGGCACCCGGCGCAAAGCCGTAATGGGCGTCGAAGTTATTCGAGATTACTCGAAATTCCTGGGTGGCGTCTGCATTTGGAAAAGGCGCCGCCAGCAGCAGGTAAGTGTCGATATTCGGCACGCCGTCCAACAGATAATAGGTGCTGCCTTGACGGCCGCCGCCCGCGGATGCTCCGGTTTCCGTCGGAAAAGTCGTCTCATTCTGTTGTGTTCCCGCGCCGGTGTTGAGCACATTTGTAATGCCCGGCGACAGGAATACCAACGTCGAGGGATCGCGTCCGTTGAGCGGCAAGGCTTTTACGGCTTGCTCTCCCACCACCTGGCTGATCTCGGCCGAAGTGGCATTGATCAGTTCTGCGTTGGCCTCCACGTTCACTACTTGCTTGGCATCGCCGATCGAGAGAGAAATGTTTAACGTAGCAGCTTGACCTACCGTTAGCACAATGCCGCTGCGAACTTCGCGCTTGAAGCCTGTTTTCTCGGCCGTGACACTGTAGCGCCCGGGAGGAAGCGGCGCCACCGTATACTGTCCGCTGCCATTGCTGGTGATCACGCGCGTCAGGTTGGTGTCGAGGTTTTGAATGGTGAGCTGAGCCTGCGGAAGAAGGCCGCCGTTGGAGTCGGTAACACTTCCGCTGAGGCTTGCCCCGGTGCCCTGTCCAAAGACCGCGCAGCCAAGTAAAGCAGAAATGATAAGCAGGATAAAAGACTGAGTGGAGATGCGCCTGCGGGCGCGTATTACAACATTCATGGATTGATATTTTTTTCTTGCGGAGGGAAGAAGTGAAGAAGAACTGAGCACTCGCCCGGATCTCCACTTCCAGCGTCGCTAACCTTTGCGACCATCATATGCCACCGGAAAGTAACAACCCGGAAAGATCTTACTTGCCATCGGCTGCACACGTGTGCATAATAGTACTAGGAGCGTGCCCCATGGGAGCCGTTTTGGAAACGCAGCAGCCCCTCCGCGAACTGGACGAGTGGGATGATTTCATCGCCACGCGCTACCAGGAAGGGAAGACCGAAGAGCAGTTTCGCAACTACGCGCAGGATGCCAATCCGAACGTCACGGAATTCTATCGTCAGAATCACGAATTTCAAACGCTCGACTTCATTCGCGGTAAAAAAGAGGAGTACTGCGGTCTTCAGCGCGGCAAGAAAAGTATCTGGGAAATGGCCGAGTATCTGAATACGCTGGTAGACGATAGCGACCCTGACACGGATCTTACCCAGATCGAACATCTTCTGCAGACGTCAGAAGCTATTCGCAAAGATGGCCATCCGCGCTGGTTCGTTCTTACTGGTTTAGTTCACGATCTTGGCAAGGTTCTCTGCCTTTACGGTGAGCCGCAGTGGGCGGTGGTGGGCGATACCTTTCCGGGAGGCTGCGCTTATTCCGACCAAATCGTTTTCCCCGAGTTTTTTGCGGCCAATCCCGATAGCAAGAACCCGGCCTATCAGACGAAATGCGGTATCTACCAACCGAATTGCGGTTTGGACAAAGTCGATCTCTCCTGGGGCCACGACGAATACATCTACACTGTTACCCGGAACTACCTGCCCGAGGAGTCGCAGTACATGCTGCGCTACCATTCGTTCTACGCGGCGCATAAGCATCATGCCTATCGCCATCTGATGAACGCGCGGGACGAAGAAATGTTTGGCTGGGTGCGCAAGTTCAACCCCTACGACTTGTATTCCAAAGGCGCGACGCGACCCGATTGGAATGAGATTCGGCCCTACTACGAAGATCTGGTGGCCGAGTTTTTTCCTGACAAGATCGCTTGGTGAACCGCGACGCCGGGGCTCGACGTGGAATCTCGAACAACCAGCTCGCCCGCTACCAGAATTGTCTTTGCCGCGTCTTCTTTTCGAAGCAGCGCTAGCAGAAGCTCCATCGCCTTGCGTCCCATTTCCTTCATTGGCTGACGGACTGTGGTCAGAGACGGCCTGAGATACCGCGCGAAAAAGATGTCGTCAAACCCCGTGACGGAGACATCGTTGGGCACTTGCAAACCATGCGCGGCAGCCTCGTAAAGAACGCCCAAGGCGGACATGTCGTTATAGCAGAAGATCGCTGTGGGTCTTTCCGCCGCCAGGAGTAATTTTCGAGCTGCCTCGCGCGCGCCTTCCGTTTTTCCATTGCCGCGCACCACTAACGGTTCCTCCACTGGCACACCACTCTCCGCCATCATTCGGCGGAAGCCGGCAAAGCGCTCCTCATCCGAGTACAAGCCAAGTTCATCGCCCAGATAGGCGATTCTGGCGTGCCCGAGTTCGACCAGGTGCCGGGTCGCCTGATAAGCGCCCTCTTCGTTATCGAATCGAACGGAATGCGCGAAAGCGCTCGGGTGTTGGTTGTTCAAGAGGACAATCGGGATTTGCAATTCCGCCAGCAGAGGCTCATGGAGCGCTCCAACGCGGGATGAAGCCACCAGAATGCCGTCCACTCTTCGTCCTTGAAAGCTGCGCACTACCGCGACTTCCCGCCGCGGATCTGCTTGCGAGGTCGCCAGAATCACCGTGTATCCGTGCTCGTTCGCAAGTTCCTCGATACCCGCCACCACTTCGCCATTAAACGGATCGGCGATCGAAGTCACCACCACTCCGATCGCCTCGGTCTTGTTCGTCACCAGACCGCGACCCACTGCGCTCGGCGTGTAACCTTCTCGCTGCGCTATCTTTCGTATGCGCTCGGCCGTCCGGGCTGGAATGAGCGGACTGTGATGAAGCGCGCGCGACACGGTGGAATGCGAAACACCCGCCAGCCGGGCGATGTCTTTGATGGAAACGGGCATACGTGTAGTAAGTCGGCGTCCCTCTTTTCATGGAAACATATCGCAGGCTGTTTCTTTTGCCATTCATGCGACCCTAATTGCTTATGTCGCAAGGTAAGTTCAAAATTCTTCTCAGCGATATCGGCGGCGTGCTGGGCACCAACGGCTGGGACAACACCGTTCGTGAAACGGTTTGCCGCCACTTTGCGCTAGATCTGGACGAAATTGCAAATAGACACCGGCTGATGTTCGATAGCTACGAGCGCGGCTACATGACATTCGAACAATATCTTCGTCGGGTTTTCTTCGCTTCTCCCCGGGATTTTACGCCCGAAGAGATTCGAGATCTGGCCTACGCCCAGTCCGTGGCATGGCCCGAGAACATCGATTTTTTCCGCCTTATAAAAGTCGCCAACGAGCTTAAGCTTGGTCTCATCAGCAACGAAGGAGAGGGAATCACAGAACACAGGGTCGGCAAATTCAAGCTCCGCGAGCTTTCAGATTTCATGGTCGTCTCCCATTTCGTGCACATGCGAAAGCCGGACCGTGACATCTGGCAACTGGCGCTCGATTTAGCTCAGCTAACTGCCGCCGAGGCCATCTATGTGGACGATCGAGCCATGTTTGTCGACATTGCAGCCGATATCGGTTTCACTGCCATCCAGCATCTCTCGCTGCCCGATACGCGGCGGCGTTTCAGAGAATTAGGCCTTGATACCCCGTGATGGCCGAGGCCGAACAGAATTGTGCGGCCTCGATTCAAACGTTGCGTCGAAGCTATTTCAACTGCTTATTCACTTCTTCCCAATTCACCACGTTCCACCACGCCGCGATATATTCGGGACGCCGATTCTGGTATTTCAAATAATAAGAATGCTCCCAAACGTCCAGGCCGAGAACGGGTTTCTTGCCCTCCATCAACGGACTGTCCTGATTCGCCGTGGAAATAATGTCGAGCTTACCGCTACCATCCTTTACCAGCCAGGCCCAACCTGAACCGAAACGGCTCGTGGCCGCTGCATTGAACTTTTCCTTGAAGCTGTCGAAACTACCGAATGTGGAGCTAATTGCGCTTTCAATGTTGCCTTTGGGCGCTCCGCCTCCATTTTTAGAAAGCAGCGTCCAGAAGAGGGAATGATTTGCGTGCCCGCCGCCATTGTTTCGAACGGCTGTCTTGATTGCTTCCGGCACCGCCGAGAGGTTATTTGCTAGTAATTCTTCGATCGACTTGTTCTGCAAGTCCGGCGCCTGCTCCAGCGCCTTGTTCAAATTCGTGACATAAGCGCCGTGGTGCTTGTCGTGATGAATCTGCATGGTCATCTTATCGATGTGCGGTTCTAGCGCGTCCTCAGGGTAGGGAAGCGGCGGTAATGTGAATGCCATAGTTTTCTCTTTCTTGTTTCGTATGATGCTCTGCTCAAAGGATGCTGAGTGGACCGCATCGGTCGCGTCGCAGTTTATCGTCCAATGCTCACGCGTTATAGACAGAAATACCCACCACTATGGTTTCCTGCACAACCAGCGAGCGCGCTGCATGGTCCCACCGGAAGCGTATCAGATCGGCCTTTTCTCCCGGCACGAGGCCGCGTTGCCGTCCTGCTATCCGGCCGATCCGCGCCGCGTTTGTGGTGCCTAAAGCAAGTGCGGCAGCCAACGAAAGCCCGGACCAGCGAAGGCTTCTTTCTACCGCCTGATCCATGCGCAAAGTGGAGCCCGCCAGCCTTTGCCCGTCGCTCTTCAGAACCACGCTCCCGTTCTCGCGCAGCATCACGTCCACCTGGCCAAGGCGGTAAAGACCTGGCTGACACATGGCCGGCATCACCGCATCGGTCACCAATATCGACCGCTCGGCGCCTTTCGCCTGCAGCGCGGCACGGAAGAACGATTCAGGTATGTGTATCCCATCTACAATGAAGCAGGCGGCAAGTCTGTCCTCCGCCAACTGATCCCAAATATAATTCTGCGTTTTTGGCAGTGTGGCGTGAGCGGCGTTGCCCAGATGAGTCGACATGGTTGCTCCCGCGCTGACCGCGGCCTCGATCTGTTCACGACTCGCCTTGGTGTGCCCGACGCTGACCACCACTCCCGACCGCACTAGCGCTTCTATATATTGAGGTGTTTCGGGCCATTCCGGGGACACCGTCACCAGGCGGATATTCCCGTTTGCAGCCTCCTGCCAGCGTTTGAACTCTTCCAAATCAGGCGCGCGAATGTGTTCGAGCGGGTGCGCGCCGCGCGGTCCGTCCTCCGGCGATATGTGCGGGCCTTCGATGTGAAACGCCTCCATGGCCTGTGCTTCCGGCAGCCCGTTGCGCGCAAATTCTTCCTTGGCTCGCGCCAGGTTGCGCATGGAACCGGCCATGCGCTCTTCCGAACCGGTGATCACGGTTGCAAAAAATCGCGTCACGCCTGTCGTAAACATCTTCTGAATCGATTCCGACAAAGCATCGGCTCGCGTGCCCGGATCGTTATAATCGACGCCGCCAAAACCATTGACCTGAAGATCGATGAAGCCGGGTGCGAGAAATTCGCCTGCTTCCACCGGATCGACCAAATCGTCAACCGACTGAATCGTATCTTGGTACCGCAACTCAACCACCGCGCCGTCAGCGGCCTTTTTGCCAATCGTCTTTTTTGTCTCTGAGCTATTCATCTATTCACCAACAAAACCGCTTCAACAAAACTGCCTGTCCTTGTTTTATCCACATCTTGCGCACAGGACGTGCCCCGTATCTGCCAGCTATGCCACGAGATAAAACATGTTGAAAAACTATTTTCCGATCCTCTAACCGCTGGTGTTCCCACCGCATATCGGCTAAACCTAATAGAGATCCGGCGCGAACGCCGAGCAGGCAGATAATCTCGGGGGAGGTGGCTGCCAGTTTGGTGTTCGTGCTGGTGTTCGTGACTGGACTTGCCTCGAAAGTGCACGAACTTCTTTGGGCCGCGCTTAAACGCAATGGCGGCGGACATCAGGTCTCCCGGTTTTCCACTGACCGGTTCTGAACGGTTTCCGCCCCGTATGCCTCTGCTCAAAAAAATTCGACCGCTCGCCCTTCGCCATTTCTTAGCTCACAACTCGATTCCCCTGAAGATTATATCGATGCGGCAAGCCCGGCGCGCGTCAACGGCAAACTCGTCGAACGCTTTGCTATTCTCGTTTAACGTTTAGAAAAGCGCGTTCAGGAGAGCCTGGCTTAAAGCAATGGTCGTCTCGAATTATCCCTATTGGCCACGCATTCTGAAGCAGGTCGGAAAGCTGCTCGCCGTGTTGTGTCTGCTGTCGGTTGTCAGCGTACTCCTCGATCTGTATAAACATCTCCTGCGCCCGATCACCATCCCGGAAATGGCGGTCGGCATTTTAGGCGCGGCTCTGAGTATCTTGCTCGCCTTTCGCACCAACTCAGCCTACGCGCGCTGGTGGGAAGCCCGCACGTTATGGGGCGCCATGGTGAATAACTCACGTTCGATTGCGCGCCAAGCCATCTCGTTTCCGCGCCGCTCCGGGAGTGAGATGCTGCAAATGGCTTCGAACGCCTTCTCCGCGTCCTTTGTCTATCGCCAGATCGCGTTTGTGCACGCCACTCGCTGTGCCCTGCGGCGACAGCAGCCCTGGAATGACATCCGACCATTCCTCGACGAGCCGACTATGCAGGCATTAGCCAATCAACAGAATGTCCCGGCGGCCCTGCTTCAGCTGATGGGCCAGCAGGTGACCACCGCCGTCGATCAACACGTTCTCGGCGAGTTACACATGCACCGTATCGACCAGACGATGAGCGACCTTTCAAACGTCTTGGGCGCTTGCGAGCGCATCAAGAATACTCCGCTTCCCAGGCAATACGACTACTATCCGGAACTCTTGATAAAGGTCTACTGCGTCATCCTCCCGTTCGTCATTGTCGATCAGGTCGGCCTCTTTACTCCGGTCGTGACCCTGGTGGTGAGTTTCGCTTTTCTCGTCTTGAACCGGATTGGAAAGAATTTAGAAGATCCCTTCGAAAATCAGCCCTACGACGTTCCGATGACCGCTCTTTCGCGAACCATCGAAATCAACCTGCGTCAGGCCTTGGGGGAAGGGAACTTGCCCGAGCCGGTACAACTGGTCAACGGCGTTCTGATGTAGGCCGCACGCTCTGGCCTTAAATCTCGCCGGCAGGGACGGCAACTCAAGCGCTTAAGCAGGGACGCCAACTCAAGCGCTTAAACTGAAGCTCGGCGATGCGGATTGCCTCGCGGTTTCAGCGACCGTTTCGTAAATCGCGAACAACCGCGCATCGTAATTGCCCGGCGTAAAGTGCTCGGCTAGCCGCTGCCGGGCGCGCGCCGCGAGTTCCCGCGCAAGAACATTATCTTCGAGCAGCCGTTCGATAGCGGCCGCCAGCGGAACTGCCTGACCTCCCGGCACGATCAACGCGGTCTCATTATTCGAAACGATTTCCGCGACGCCGCCCACGTCTGTAGCCACAATCGGCACCCCGGCCGACATCGCTTCCAGCAGCACGTTGGGAGATCCTTCGGATAGCGAAGGCAGGATAAACATATCGGCTGCCGCGAAGTAGCCCCGAACATCGCGCATCTGTCCCACGAAGACCACCGATGACTCCAGATGGCTGCTTCGAACCTGCTCTTCGACGCTCTTGCGCAGCGGTCCGTCACCGATCAGCAAAGCCGAAAACGAACCGGGCTTTTGCCGTTGCAACGCTTCTATCAAAACGGCGTGGCCTTTTTCCTTTGAGAAACGTCCCACGCAGAGCAGCACAGGCGCTTTACCGCCGTCGGGCAGGCTTGCTCGAACGGCCGAGGCTTCATCTGTTAACCCCGCCCGCTGTGCCCAGGCTGGATCGAGCGAATTGTGCAGCACATGTATCCGCCGGCGCGCTATGCCGTAGCGCTCGAGATCGCGCGCGAACGCTTCGCAAACCGTCACCACCGCCGCGGCTTTCGGCAGGCTCAGCCGATCCATTCGATTGAACAGCCGCATCTTCAAGTCCTCATCCGTGTAGCCGTGGTGAAACGCAATCCACGGAGCCCCGATCGCTTTCCGTATCCGCGAGAGCAGAAAATGGCTCTTCACGGAGTGCGTCTGCACGTATTGCGGCTCCAGCGAACGGATCGAGGCGAGTAGTTGACCGAGAACGTTTCTGTCGAATCGGCCCCGCTCCCACAACACCGAAATCGGAATGCCGGCCTTGCGCACAGCATCTATAAAAACGTTGGTATGCTCTTTCGCTTCCGTCTCCGACTTCGCTCGGGCATACGTGACAAAGTGAAAATCGAGCCGGTCCCGATTCTCCGAGGCAAAGCGGATCAGGTTCTTGGCCGGCCCGGTGACTGTCTTGGCCTCTACGATCGCGAGAATCCGCGGCGTCATACCAGCTCGGCGTCGGAAGAGGAGGCGAACTCTAAAGGTGTCGCGCGCGACGAATCCGCCAGCCATTGTTCCAGCACCAGCAAGTGCCAGATCTGTTTCGGAACGTACTCCTTGGCAGTCGCTTCGGCCACTACCGAGCGCAATCGCTCCCCTTCGATCCACCCCTGCTCGACAACCAGCGAGTGCGCACCCAGCTTTTCCAGGTTGCTTCGCCAGCGCGTCGCCAACCAACGTTCCGCCGGAATCGTGAAGCCGCGCTTGGGACGATTGGCCACTCCCTCTCCCAGATGTCTCCGCGCCAACTCGCGCAGGATCGCCTTTAACTTCCCTCCATGCAGCCGAACCTCGCTCGGTATCGAGAGCGCCAGCTCGGCCATCCGGTAATCCAGAAACGGCGAGCGCGCCTCAATGCCGCAATACAAAGTCGTGCCATCCACTTTGGGTAGATATTCGCCCCGGAAAACCGTCTTCAGGTCGTATTGCACCAGGTCGTTCAACAAGTTCTTTGCCGATTGGAAAGACGGCCGGATGCGCCGGCTCGCAATTGTCCGGTTTTGCAGGCGTTTGCCGAGCAGATTTTCCTGCTCGAAGTAGGGAAGACCGTCGTGCGTTCGCGTCACCGCCCCCAGTCCGCCGGTCGCGTAATCCATCAAATGTTTCGGACGCCGCAAGCCGGTCACGGAGTGGATCGTGGGCCTGATCGCTCTCCAGGCGGGCGCTGCGATCGCCGGTAGGGAACGGGCGATGCGTTGCGCCACCGCCATATGCTTGTGATACGGATACCCCAGGAAAAAATCGTCGCCCCCGTCGCCGGTCAAGAGCACCTTGGCGTGCGGTCGAACCGCCGCCGAAACCTGCAACATACCCAACGCCGACGTGCAAGCGAACGGTTCGCTATAGGCTGCCGTCAGGCTGTCGATCGATACCGGATGGTCCCGAGACAGCTCCACCACCTCGTGATCGATGCCGAGCTTTTGCGCCGTCTCAACCGCCGCCGCCGTCTCATCCGAGGCCTCGCCCGGCGTTCCCACCGTAAAAGCCCGGACACTCGAATTCAGGCGCGTCAATGCCCAACACACCAATGCCGAATCGATCCCGCCGCTGAGCAGCGCGCCCACCGGTACGTCGGCAATCAGGCGAAGACGAACGGCATCGAGCAGCAGGGCCTCCGTTTCCTCCACCGCCTGCTCGAAACTGAGCCGCCGGACAGGCACCTGATCGGCTCGCCAGTACGTCTCAGTTTCAATCTTTCCGTTTTGCCAAGTGAGGATGGTCCCCGGACCCAGCTTCTCCAGGCCTTGATAAATGCAGCGGTTATCGGTAGGCCAGCCAAATTCTAGAACTTCAAGTATTGCTTCAGGATCTAGCTCGTCGGTAAAGCCCGATTTATGCAGCGCGCCAGCTGTCGAGGCGAAGGCAATACCGTCGCTGAGCGGCGCATACAGCAGCGGTTTCACGCCCAAGCGGTCTCGCACCAGGGAAAGTGTTCCCGTCCCGGTGTCCCATATCCCGAAGGCAAACATGCCCTGCAAACGGCGCGTCAGTCGGGAGACACCCCAGGCCCGGTAGCCATGTAGCAAAACTTCGGTGTCGCACGAGGACTTGAACTTACATCCCTCAGCTTCAAGTTCTCGTTTAAGTTCCAGGTAATTATAAATGCAACCGTTGAATACCAGTCCGACGGACCGGTCTTCCGTGAGCATGGGCTGGTGGCCGCCCGGGCTCAAATCGAGAATGGCAAGCCGTCGGTGTCCCAGCGCGGCTCCACGCCACACCTCTAAACCGGCGCTGTCAGGACCGCGATGCGCCAGGGCATCTATCATGACCTGGACCCGCTCGGAGAGTTCGTTCGGACTCCTGTCCGAAATAAGACCAGCGATGCCGCACATTCCCGAACACAATTATATCTGGAAGATGCGGGTTTTGCGGCCAGACCGAGGGCTCAGATCTTCCCGTAGCGCGTGTCTGTCTCGACTTCGTTGAAAAGAAAATCGAGCTTTCCGTCGACAGCATCTCGGTCCAGCTGCTGGTCCCACAGCGATTGATCGCGCTCACGAAACCAGTTTGCGATTCGCTGGAAATCTTCCGGCGGAAGGTCGTTTATGGCCGCCTCAATCTCCTCAACTCGGTCCATGTACGCAAGACTAGCGTAGTCGCCGCAGCTAAGGGCGGAAACGGCGCCCGCATGGATGCCGGCCAATTTATTCCCAAGTCGCCAACTCTTCTTGTGAGAGCGGCTCAAAGAAGGCCTTCCCCAAGCGGAAACTGCCTTTAAGAGCGCCAGGCTTCCGGTCCGCCATTCTCACTTTTCGGACTGGCACTAAGCGAACCGCCGGTTCCGCACCCCGCGCGATGATAATTTCTTGCCCCTGTTCGGCCTTTTCGAGCAGCTTAGAGAGGTTCGTCTTTGCTTGCTGTACCGTGACGATCATGTCACTGCCAATTTAGCTCAGCTGAGTGAAAACCGCGATGCGGCTTCCGACCCCGGAAGTTGGTGGTACAAATATACTTGACTAATCCCGATTTAGCGGCCATCGCCCATGCCAGATAAATAGAATGGACAAAGCCCACCCGATGACGCCGCAAATCAAGCATTGCCTTCCACTGAATCGATAAAGCCGATCCCCGAACAAAAACGAGAAGTGACGAGATCCGGCCAGAGGAATTCCAGCCAAGATCAAGCAGCTATAAAAGAACCTGGTCGGGCGATCCATTGGGTAGAGAAAGCTACTTTTTGGACTCAGGTCCTTTTGAGTGGTAATTGCCATCGCCAACGACTCGCTGTTTCGCGACAAGCGATCCTGGATGGGTATTTCTGATCAGCCAGTTCCAATACTCACTCATTTTCTGATAGACCCGAAATCTCAAAACTACGAAGCGCAATGGGCGTTCCTGATCCAAAACTTCGGGCCGGGTATCGCGCTTGATGTCGTCGAAGATTTTGAGACCGCGAACAAGCATACACTCGCCAAAGCGTTTGCCGAAACCTGTGAGGACGCTGCGAAACATTACACTAAGCGGAAAGATTCTGACCTTCAAGGGGGATACCTCATATTCCCCGGCCAAAAGATTGGAGTTCCGGGAACGGAACTTGGAAACATTGCGCGATTGCATTCTGACGGAGCGCTCTACGTTGTCGGCTGCATCCTCTATGACGATCAGTTTGGTAAAAGGCACAAGACCAGTACCTGTCTCCAGACCCTGAACGATATGGATTTTGGCGCTGTCAGCAAAACAGAGCAGCGCCTGCTGACTTGTGAATCCGAGGCCAACTAACTGCCGCTTTTATTTGGGCATCATAGCGGCCAGCTAGTTTACATAATACACGTTATCGGACGCTACTTAAACTCATACCCAGGATTCAAATCGCACCGAAATAGCTTCGTTCGATCCGCGCCGATCTTCACAGTACAAACTCCCCAGGACACGATCAGATCCGGCCCCAGCGGAAAAACTATATCTTGTCCGTTCAGCTCCGCTTCCACGCTTGGCCCCTCCGCCGTCGCGGGCAAGGTGAAATTCATGCTCGAACCGAAAATAGCCGGATAGGACTGCCGGATTACATCCGTTTGTATGGTTTGCGTCACCTCTGCTTCGAGCAGAAAAGTCGTGGTATCCGACCAGTTCAAAACCGAGATTTTGAGGTTATGTCCGTCATCCAGCAAGTCTTGCGTTTCCACTTTCGTAAACGGGCACGGGCCCCCAATACACGACAGCCGGACGTTCCGAAACTCGCGGCCTTGGCCTTCAATCGTAAAGGAGCCAATTTTAGCCTTCCATTTCCCGTCCGGCGAGCAGGTATCCTGCTTCCCGCACGGAATATTTCCCTTATTCACGACTTCGAATGTCTTGACTAAGCTTTCCGTATTCGTTGTGACGGCCGCTTTTTCCGAATAGCGAACACGTACCGTGGATTTAGTAAGCGCGGATTCTTTTCGGCTCTCGGGAACGGCCGCTCTACGCGGAATAGGGGTCATGTAAATCAAATAGAGCTGGTCGCCGGTCGCTACCGGAACGTTGAATGGCAGGTAGCCCAATCGCCTGAAATTCAGTTCGGGCGCCTCCAGCTTGCCCTCTTGCGGAGGTACCGTCAGATGGAAATAACCGGAGGCATCCGACGTCGTATTAATCGTAGTAAGTGCCGTAGTTGCAGTTATCTCCGCGTCGCCGATAGGCAATTGTTTGCGTGGATCGCTGTCCCGCGTGAGAACCACCCCGGTAAGAACGATAGGCTTACCCGGAGGCCGGTGTCGAATAATGAAGAGTAAGCCCCCAATCACAATGCTTACGCTTAACGCTGCGGTTCCCCAAACTGCGACTCTCTGTTTTCCGGTCATCTGTCTCTCTTGAATTCCGTGAACCCAAATATTCAGCTTAATCAGGTCTCCCGCCGAAGACTGTTGCGCTCTCTGCCGGTGATGGCCTGCCTGCCACTAGCCAAGGGTTTCGGACAGTCACTCCCGGCGCCCGACTTTTCCCCGGAATTCTCCGCCGCCAATCTGGCGAAGGAAGACGATCAGTTCCTGGAAGAGATGGAAAAGGCCAACTTTCAGTTCTTCTGGGAGCAGGCGAATCCTCAGACCGGCTTAGTCAAAGACCGCTGCAACGTACGCCAGCCCGATCACTCCATCGTGGCCAGCATCGCCGCCACCGGTTTCGGATTGACCGCTTTGTGCATTGGCGAGCAGCGCGGCTATGTCTCCTTGACAGACGCTCGCGAACGGGTCATCACCACGTTGCGCTTCCTGTGGGAAAGGATGGTCAATCATCGCGGCTTCTTCTATCACTTCGCCAACGCAAGCACGGGCGAAAGGATTTGGGATTCTGAAATTTCCTCCATAGACACTGCCCTGCTCCTTTGCGGCGTCCTCACCTGCCGCGAGCACTTTCGCAGCCCGCAAGTCTATCGCCTGGCCTCCGACATCTTCGACCGCGTCGAGTGGACCTGGTTGTCCGAGGACACCACTCTCCTGCCGCATGGCTGGTCCCCCGAATCGGGCTTCCTCCCCTACCGCTGGGATTACTACAGCGAATTGATGATGATGTACCTACTCGGTCTCGGGTCCGCGCGCTATCCACTGCCGTTAGAGACCTGGCGCGCGTGGAAACGGCTTACGTTCGAATATGAGGGGCTGCGCTATATCGGCTCCTTCGCGCCGCTGTTTGTGCATCAATACTCGCAGGCCTGGTTCGATTTCCGCGGTAAGCAGGACGAGTACATCGACTACTTCAAAAACTCGATTATCGCCACCGAGGTCCATCGCCGATTTTGCATCGAACTGAGCAAGCGATTTCCCGATTACAGCGAGGATCTTTGGGGCATCACGGCGTCCGATTCCGTGCATGGCTACGTGGTCTGGGGTGGGCCGCCCGAAACCGGGCCTATCGATGGAACGGTTGTGCCGAGCGCCACCGGTGGCTCCTTGCCTTTCATGCCGGCCCAAACCCTTCGTGTGTTGAAAACGATTCGCGCCCGCTATGGTGCCGGAACTTGGAGCCAATACGGCTTGGTGAACGCCTTCAATCCGTTGACGAAGTGGTACGACACCGATGTGATAGCCATCGATACTGGCATCACTATGCTGATGGCCGAAAACCTGCGCACCGGGTTTGTATGGGAAACCTTCATGAAGAATCCCGAAGCCCAGCGTGGCCTGGCCAGAGCAGGCTTTTCCGCTTACTAATAACGTACTTGACAAAGCACGGGGACATACATTGATGTGTGCTATTCGTAGACAGGTGTTAGATCGAGACGTATGAACCGCGGCGCCCGTCTTTTACTTTTGGTTGCGCTTTTGGGATCAGGTTGTAATGCCTCACCCGCCAGTGACAAAACTCCAGTTTCAGCTAAAACACAAGCGGGAAGGACTGCTGTGGTGTCACACGACAAAGAGATGATTGGCCTATTCGATCGATGGGAAAAGGTTTGGCATGAAGGCCGATACGACTTGATTCCCAGTTGCGTGGAGCCAACCTACATCCGGCATGACCAAAAGGGAAACCGGACGGTCACGCGGGAGGCATATGCGGCGGAGATCGCAAACATTCGGGAGGAGCGGCCAGGTATACGCGTGGTCGTGTACGATCATTCCTTCGAAGGTGACCGCGCCTGGTTTCGCTTCGAGTTCAAATGGACTGATCCGAAGACTCGCGAAGTGCATACCCAGGCAGGCTTGCAGTCCTACCGGATCGCGGATGGCAAGCTCGCGGAGACTTGGTCTATTTTGTCACCATTAGGCTCGGCATGGCCGGACGCGGTTGCGCAAGAGCATTGGACGAGCCCGCCGCCAATCAAATAGCAACGGCGGACATCCGATGCCACTCGAGGACGACATTACGGGGGAGATAGGAAGCCTGTAAGTTCATCCAAAACTCGGCACTCATACGGAAATACAAGCTGAGCCGAAGTGCTGTATCAGCTGTAATGCTGCGACGTTCGTGAACGATTTCATTGATCCGGCTAACCGGCACGTTCAAGTCGAGAGCGAGCTTGTTGACCGATAGTCCCATCGGCTTCAGAAACTCTTCCCGTAGTATTTCCCCGGGACGAGTTGTTATCCGTTTGATGTTCCAGCCGCCCGCGGGCCTCTCAATACTCATAAAGCCTTTCCTCCTAGTGGTAGACAAATAACCTGCAAACCAGGGGACTGGCGAGCATTCCGCGCCGTTTGCGGAATCCGACGCCTGTCCCCTGCTTTGCCCCGCCCACAAAGGTGCGAACGATCTCTTTGCTACACTCCTCTAGGCAATTTCCCGGCGGGACTCGCAAATCCGACAAAGCTTGGGCTTCATTCAGATAGTCAAGTTTTCGCTTGGCGACTTTCTCAATCGCCCGAAACTTGCGAGAGCGCCCCGTAAGGAAGAGCTCCTCAGTTTCGCTGTCCCGAAAGCCTAATCGAGAATGGCAAGATCTCGCTCACCGCGGCTCGAAACGGCAAACGTCATTTCATCGACCTCTCGATAGACAGCCACCGAGTCCGCCTCCCATGTGTGCACCGGACAAGCCGCTTGCTATAGTCGACCTCGACCACATGTGGCACGCCCATGTCGAGATACAGGCCGATTTTCTGGAGGCGGCGCGCTTTCCGCTCCCAGGGCAATATGACTTTGATCGCCAACAAAAGCTCGCTTGTCCGGTGCGCCCGCGTTATATGGCGTCGACGCTTTTGATGAATCCAAGAATGGCGTTCGCCAATCTGTCCGGAGCCTCCATTGCCGCGTAGTGACCTACGCCCTCAAGCATCACTGAGCGCACTTCGCTCGCAGTAGCCTGCGACATCGTGTCGGACGTAGAGGAACCACCACCTGCTCCAATCGCGAGCACCGGTGCCTTCAGTCCACGTGTCTCGGCCAGCGCTTTGATCTCGGAACCTTCCTTCAACATTGATTGATACAGGCCAACGGCTCCACGCCAGCCGTCCCGGCGTGAGTACGCGCGCACAAATTCGTTGATATCGGCATCCCTGATTTTCGCCGGATTCGCGCTCATGGACGGAAAGGCATACTTTGCAAGAAACTCACGTTCACGGCCAGCAAGGAGCATCTCAGGTATGCCGGGCGCGGCGAGAACGCCGATGTGCCAAGCTCCGCCGTGGGTGACATCAGCCAGCATTTCTAGGCCGAAACCCGGCAGGCTCATCTCGATTGCAGTGAAGCTGAGCACATCCTTCGGTTGAGTCGTGGCGAGCCGAAACACGGTTGCTCCGCTAATGTCCTGCCCTGTGAGATGGACCGGTCCTACGTTGAGGTGAGCAATGAGGAGATGAAGGTCTTCGGCCGAAGTCTTGCTGTCATAGTCGCCCGGCCCATTGCCAGAGTCACCAAAGCCACGTAAATCGACCGCAAAGACCCGGTGGCTTGCTGCGAGCAGTGGAATCAGCTCTCGAAACGTCCACCACGTTTCCGGAAATCCATGCACCAACAGAACAGGAGAACCATGGTCTCCCGCGGAGACATAATGCAACCTTGTTCCGTTTAATTCGACTTCATGATGCGTAATCCGTGGGAAAGTGGAACCTTTTGGCGCGACTTGCATAAGCTCCTCCTGGCATAGACAACTTTGTTGTCCTCTGCTACTCGCTCCTCCTCCTCTACTCTCTTACTATGGGTGGTTCCGGCACGAATCTCGCTCATCTTCTCCTAGGGGGCTTTCGCTCGCTGGTCGATGCTGCGATTGAAGAACTGGCAAATCGCGGCTACACCGACGTGCGTCCTGTTCATGAGTTTGCGATGCGAGCCATTGCCGCAGGCGCAGACAACGCTTCGGCACTAGGGCGACGCCTCTCGGTCTCAAAGCAGGCGGCCGCTAAGACGATTACAGTGCTTCAGGAGCGGGGATACGTCGCACGGGACGCCGATCCCGTCGATGCGCGCCGAAAGCGCCTTCGGGTCACTGCGCTCGGTTTCGAGGTCTTACGAACAGGCGAAGCCATTTTTGACGAATTGCGCGGTCGCTGGGAAAAGCAGATCGGAACCGCCCAACTCGAAAACATGGAGATGCACCTTACGACGCTGATTGGCATTTTGCCCGAGGGCCTCGATACACCCGGATGGATGGCGCCAGATCCCAGCGACACTGAATAAGCAAGACTGAGCGTACGATTTTTGACGTTTGGTGTAGTGACCCCGATTACGTTTGCGCTGACGTGCAACGAGAAAAAAAATGCCGCTCCAGCCCTGTCAGGTGAGCCGGAGCGGCTGAGGGAAATCGTTAGATCCTGTCGTTAGATCCTAATGATGGCCGCCACCGCTGTGGCCGCCACCTCCGCCATGGTTCCCGCCACCTCCGCTGTGGCCGCCCCCGCTGGGGTGGCTGCTCCCGCCGCCGTGGTATGACTCGCCACCGCCGAACGAGTGAGTCGATGGCGCACTGTAATGTGGCGCGCTATAGTGCTGTTGCGGCGCACTGTAATGCTGCTGTGGCGCACTATAATGCTGCTGTGGCGCGCTATAGTGCTGTTGCGGCGCACTATAATGCTGTTGCGGAGCACTGTAGTGCTGTTGCGGAGCACTATAACTTGGCGCATTATAACGAGGCGCGCTATAACGTTGGCCCGAATAGCTGGGTGAAGAAGAGCGACCGGGCGAGTTCCCACCGTTATAGCGGTACTGGTTAGAATTCCCTTGGCCGCCTGAGTAGGACGAATGGCCAGGCGCCCGCTGCGGCTGCCCGAACGTGTGCCACCCGCTCCGTTCCGACCCGCCTGTAAAACTTTGCCGCAGCGCTCCTGTGTTTCCCGGATCGCCAAAGCGCTGCCACCCGCCGCTGGACTGCCGGTTGGTCTGTCCACCGCCGTCGCGAGCAGCATAGCCTTGCGACCTGTTCGACGACATGCCGCGGGGCGTCCCAAAACCGCTCGCATTGTTTTGAACACCGCCGTAAGATCGTGCCCCAAACTGCGAACCTCGAAAGAACCGCTGATTCGCGGCCGACGTAAGTCTCGGATTACTGGCGGCCGATCGTGCCGAGAAGTGATAACTCTCACGCGTCGGAGTGATCGGCATGCGGCCCCCGCGGAAGGAACTGGCGTTCATCAACTGCCCGTGAGTTGCCGCGGCGAACCGCTGGTTCGGGCCGCCGAATCCGTTATACCTGGCCGTCATCGCGCCGCCTCGAAAGGCCGCGTTGCGGTACATGCGCGCTACGTCCACGTTCCTCGCGAAGCGGCCGTATGCCGGGAAACCGCGTCCATAAGCGCCCCATCCGCGCCTGTACCAGCCCGGTCCCCACCAGCGATGAAGGCCCTCAAACGGGGCAAGAGCAACCCAGCCAAGTCCGCCCAGCGCCAGCCCCAGGCCGAAACCTCCCCAGCCGAAGAAGCCGACCAGCGCGGGACTCCAAAAGTAAGAGGAACGAACCGCCCCAGGCCACCAGCACCAGCCATAACCGCCATTGTTGAACCAGCGCCCGTAGTGATACGGCGCCCAACCCCAGGGAGCGGAATCGACCCAGGTCCAACCGTAGTAACCCTGCCATGCCCACTCGCCCGTGCTATACGGCGACCAGCCGGCCGGCTCCGATTGCGGAGCCCACACCTGTCCATATTGCGAAGGAACCCAGTTCCCGTACTGATCCAGATCGTCCGCGCCCGGAATGTCCTGGCTCACGTAGCGGTAGCTCTGCGAACCGAGTAGCTGGCTGTCGCGCTGCTCACTCCACTCGTCGAACTGGCCGCGCGCAACCTCCGGGTCCTCGCGAAATTCCGGATCGCTCGGATTCCCTCGTATCACCAGCGTCTGGGCCGCCGGTAACTGCTGCGAACCGCGCGGTCCGAAAATCTCCCCTTGTCCGGAGCGCGCGGTGATTTGAGTCGTCCCGTCCGATAGCACCGAAAGAAGGAACTCGCCTTCGCTGAGCGGCCGGAAACCGACGCTCGGAGTATCCACTTCCACCTGGGCCGACGAATTACGCAAGACGCGGAAGATGATCGTCCCCGCCCCCAACTGCAGCTGATACCGCCGATATTCCAGGTCTGCGAAACCCAGTTCCGTGTTCGGCGCGAGCCGTACCAGGTTGGCCGAATCGAGTTCCACTTCGGCCCGCGATCCATCGGAAGTCTGCAAATGGTCTTGTGTTGCAAGAGGCGCGTTTACCGCCGCTGCGCTAAGCTCTCCGTTGCTGTCCCCGCGACTCACGTTCACATCGCCTTGCGCCACGCTTAGCCGCGCAATCGCGTGCTGCTCGTCCGCGGCCGCATCCTGCTGCGGCGTACTTTGCCCGTCGCTATCCGGCTGCGCCTGCGCTGGGTCCTGCGCCGGATTGGAATCTTGTGCAGCCTGCGATTGCGCGACCGTCGGCCAACCCGTTTGCGCGCTCACCGTGGGGTCGAGCGCGAATAAGGTGACCGCAAAAGCTACCAGCATCGTGATGGCGTCGCGTAACATACTGCGGACACGGTATATACACGCCATCTTCCAATCTATAAATAGTTAAAAAAGAAAGACTTACGAATTACCGCCCGGCACGCCGCTGGTTGAAATGCACCACCGTGCCCAGGTTGCACCAGCACCCCGCGCCATCACGCAGGAACCGTAAACTTCACGATCGAGCCGTGCTCTCCGTCGCTCTCCACCCAAATCTTGCCGTGGTGGGCCCGAACGATTTTGCGGCAAATACTTAAGCCTAGCCCGCTGCCCGGAATGTTTTTCGCGTGCAGCCGCTTGAACGGCTCGAATACTTTTTCGTGATACTCCGTCTTGATTCCCACCCCGTTGTCGTGCACCGATATGGTGTGGAAGTCATCTCCACTCTCACTCGCAATTTCCACGCTAAGCGGTTCGCTGCCGCGGTAACGGATCGAATTCGATAGCAGGTGTTCGAAAACGGTAACCATCTGCTTCTCATCGGCCACCGCTTCCGGCATCTCGCCAGTGGTGATCCGCGCGCCGGCTTCCTGGATCGCGCCCGCTAGATTGAACAGCGCCCATTGCAGAGGAGCGGTCAGCTTCAGCGTAGTAGGCTGGGCTACATTCCCCGTGCGCGAGTAATTGAGCAAGTCGCGGATCAATCCGTTCATCTGGCCTGCGCCGTCTATGATAACGCTGATGAATTCGCGCGCCCGCTCGTCCGTCGGATACTCCCGCTGCAACAGTTGCGCATGCGTCCCGATGGCTCGCAGCGGCTGCTGAAGATCGTGGCTGGCCGCGTAAACGAAGAACTGCAACTCTTCCCGAGCCGCGCGCGCCGCTTCCGCATTCTCTTCGACCTCGCGCCGCAACGCCTCAATCTCTCGCAGACAATCCCGATGCGCTTCCGCCGTGTTGGAAGGCGCTTTAGCGATTGGACCAGCCATATTAACTAAGCAACCACTTCTTCCAATAACCCGAGTCTCTCCAACAGCGCTTTCGCATCCGGGTCCCGACCCATAAATCCGCGATAGAGTTGAACCGGTTCTTCACTGTTTCCCCGTTCGAGAATGTGACGCCGATAATCCCTTCCCGTTTCAGCATTGAAGATGCCTTCCCGCCGGAAACGCGTAAATGCATCGGCATCCAGAACCTCGGCCCATTTGTACGAGTAGTAACCCGCGCCATACGCCACCGGGCTGGCAAACAGGTGAGTAAAGCTCGCGATCATGCCGTAATCCGCCGGTAAGCGAGCCGGCCCGAATTGCGCAAGCACTTCGCGCGCAAAGGCCATCACATCTTCGCCCGCGTTCGGGTCGAACTCGCGATGCAGTTTCAGATCCACCATCCCCAGACCGATTTGGCGCATTTGCATGTTCGCGCTGCGAAAGGTGCGCGCCAGCTTCATCTTTTCAAATAGCGCCTCCGGAATGGATTCCCCGGTTTTATAGTGGCGCGCGAATAAGTGGAGCGCTTCCTGTTCCATCGTCCAGTTCTCCATGATCTGCGAAGGAAGCTCCACAAAGTCCCACGGAACACTCGTCCCGGCCAAAGTTCGCACCGGCACCCGGCTCAGGTTGTGGTGCAGCAGGTGGCCGAATTCGTGGAAAATTGTCTCCACTTCGCGGTGGGTGAGCAGCGCCGGCAAATCTCCCACCGGCGGTGTCAGGTTGCCGGAAATGAGACCCACATGCGGCCTCCGCTCCTCCGGATTTCCGGTGACCAGCGCGTCCATCCAAGCGCCTCCGCGCTTGTTTTCTCGCGGGAACCAGTCCGTGTAGAATCCACCCAACAACTCCCCGGACGCAGCATCTTCGATCCGGTAATATTTCACCGCCGCATCCCAAGCCGGTATACCGGGTTCCTCGATGACCTGGATCGCAAGCAGCCGGCTGAAGATGTCGAACATGCCGCCCACTACCCGGTCCAGCTCAAAATACGGACGCAGTTCCTCCTCGTCGAAGTCATAGAGCGCCCGCCGCTGTTTTTCAGACAGGTAGGCCACATCCCAGGGTTCGATTTCCTGGTAGCCGAGTTCCCTGCCCAATTCCGCCAGCTTCTGGTTTTCGCGCTCGAAGAAAGGCTCTGTCTTGCCATACAGATCTTCGAGAAAGTTCTGCGCTTCCGCGCCCGTATGAGCCATGCGCTCTTCGAGCACCAGATCCGCAAAATCGCGGTAGCCGAGAAGCCGGGCCTTCTCGCGGCGCAACCGCAGAATATCGACGATCAAACTGCGATTGTCCAGTTCGCCGGCCGTCGCGCGGTGATTCGATGCCGTCCATAGCTCCTCGCGCAGCGCTCGATCATCCAGATAAGTGATCGCCGCCATATAGCTCGGCGCCTGCAACGTGAGCCGCCAGCCTTCCCTGCCCTTCACCCTGGCGCTTTCGCGAGCGGCCATCAGCGCGGACTCGGGCAGCCCGGCAAGTCTGCCCGGTTCCGAAACGATCAGCTCGAAAGCATTCGTTGCGTCGAGCACGTTCTGCGAGAACTTAGTGGTCACCTTGGTAAGAGCCACATCCAGCTCCTCCAAGCGTCCCTTCCCATCCGCGTTTAGATCCGCGCCCGCCCGCCGGAAACCGCTCACCGTCTTTTGCAGGAAGCGATTCTTCACTGGCGAGAGATCGCCCGCGCCGCTGCCCTCTTTTACCGCCTTAATTGCATTCCAGAGCTTCTCATTCAGCGGAATCGACGTGTAAAACTGGCTCACCCGCTCCTGAACGGCGTTGTACGCCGCGCGTAACTCCGGATAAGTAGCTACCGATTCCAAATGCCGCACAACCGACATCGCGAAATCGAGCGGCTCTGTCATGCTGTCGAGCGGGACCAGCACATTTTCGTAAGTGCGCTGTCGGTTCGAGTCGCCCAGGTCTCCCCGCCGATGTTTCATCTGCTCCAATAACACCCGAACGGCAGGTTCCACATGCCCGGCCCGTACCCGATCGAACTGAATAGGCAATCGCTCCGTCAAAAGCGGATTATCGTTTTGATCTTCCATATCCATTCAAACCAAACCAATTCACCAAACCCGGCAACCTACGCCGTTTGCTACATACATCGGATTGCCCGCCTTGCAGCCAAAAGCATGATCGAACTCCGGCATATTCTTCACCACGCCATTAGCGCGGAATTTACCCGGCGCGTGCGGATCGGTTTGCGCCAGGAAACGCGCCGTTTCCGGAGTCACATTTTCACACCAATCCTGCGCAAAGCCGATGAAAAACTCCTGCGCCTCCGTATAGCCGTCCTTCTTCTCCGAAACCGGAACGCTCTTGCGCGCCAGATCGTCCATCAGGGCCATGTACGCCAAGCGAATTCCGCCATTGTCAGCCGTGTTTTCGCCTAGCGTCAGGCGCCCGTTGAGTTCCACGCCATGGATCGGACTGAAGCTTCCGTATTCGTTAACCGTGCAATCGGCCAGCTTGTTAAAACGCTCCTCGTCCGCCTTTTGCCACCAGTCCTTCAGATTCCCGTCGGCGTCGAACTGCCGCCCCTCATCGTCGAATCCGTGCGTAAGCTCGTGTCCCACCACCGCCCCGATCGCGCCGTAGTTCACCGCGTCGTCCGCTTTGTTCGAGTAAAAAGGCGGCTGCAGTATCCCAGCCGGAAAATTGATGTTGTTCTGCGTGGGGTCGTAGTAGGCATTCACCGTCGGCGGCGTCATCTCCCACTCGCTCCGATCTACCGGTTTGCCAATCTTGTTCAATTGACGCCGGTATTCAAACTCGCGCGCCCGGTACGCGTTCCCGAAGTAATCGTCCGGCACAATTTTGACCGCCGAATAATCCCGCCACTTGTCCGGATAGCCGATTTTGTTGGTAACCGCGTGCAACTTAATGATCGCCTGCCGCTTTGTTTCCGGACTCATCCAGGTCAACGATTGAAGATCCTTCGCCATCTCGCCCTCGATCTCGTTCACCATCTGTAAGGTGCGCGCCTTCCCCTGCTCTCCGAATGTCTTCTCAACATACTTTCGCCCGAGCGCGTCGCCAAGTTCCGCGTCCGTGGCCGATACGCACCGTTTCCAGCGCGGCTTCAGCTGCTTGGTGCCCAATAGCGTCCGGCCGTAGAAATCGAAGTGCTCGTCAACGAAGTTCTTCGCCAGCAACGTAGCGCTATCGTTCAGAAAATGCCAGGCGAGATAATCCTGCAGGTCGGTCATCGGACGCGAGTTCACTATTTGGCTGAAAGCCGTGAGGAAAGCAGGGACCTCTACGTTCACCGTCGTAAACTGCGGCGTCTTTACCTCCGTAAAGAATTCGTTGAAGTCGAAATTCGGGCTCAGGCGCGCCAACTGTGTCTTCGGCATCTCATGAAAAAGCTTCTGTGGGTCGCGCCGGCTCGTCACATCGAGCGACGCTTTTGCCAGCTCTGTTTCGACCGACATCACGATCGCGGCCTTTCGACTGGCTTCGCTTGCGGACACTCCGGTCAAAACGAACATCTTTGCGATCGACGCCACATACTTTTTCCGAATCTCCACTGACTTGGGGTCGCTGCGGAAGTAGTAGTCTTTCTCCGGCAACCCTAGGCCTCCCTGATCGAGATCCGCCAGGCTCATTTTTGCGTTCTTCAAATCTGGGGCTGACGAAAAGGTAAAAAATACATCGATCTGCTTCTGCTGCAAGCGCGCCACCTCGGCCAGCAACTGCTGCCCATCGCTCACGTGCGCAATGCGGTCCAATTCGGCCGAAAGCGGCGTGCTTCCGAGCTGCTCGATCTGAGGCTCGTTCATGCACGATTGATAGAAGCCGCCAATCTTCTGGTCGATAGCCGAGCGCCCCTCGTTTTTTTCGGCATCTTCCAGAATGCCGCGCAGGATCGTCTCGTTTCGTTCCATCAACTCGTTGAACCGGCCCCATCTGCTTTCATCCGCCGGAATCGGATTCTTCTTCATCCAAGTTCCACAGGCGTATTGATAGAAATCCGTGCAGGGATCCACGGCTTTGTCGATCGCGCCCAGGTCGACGCCGCCTGCCGACGTTTGCGCGCCCGATCCGGGCGACTGCGCCCACCCTCTGCCCGCTACCACCACGCAGCAGCACAGAGAAACTCTCAAAAGTCTCTTGAACATGCAACTTCAGTGTAATCAGAGCATTTGCAACAGAGCAGGAAGCGTTAGCGACCGTAAATTTGCAACTACCTGAGAATCCCTCAAGTCAATGGCGCAGGCCATCGTTTTCCGTGGCCTGCGGGAGCCTTCTCCGCTAACCGCCCGAACCCGCTGCCGTCGCAGGTTGGCTCATAAAAACCGCAATATCCCTGGCCGCTTTCGTCTCCACCCCCGGCTTTTGCAGAAACCCGAGATCGCGGAACCAGTCGATGAATCGGTATTGCCAGGTTCCAAAAGGCGTGTCGCGGCGATCTGTCAAACCTCCGCTCATGTGGCTGCCGTCAGGCAAGGGCTCCCCCGGATGTCGCCCGTTCCCATAAATGTGCATTTCGATATTCGGCACGCCCATCGCCAGCATCGCGCCAAAGTATTGCATCGCCCAAACCGCATGCACCTTGTCTCCCGAGCCGCCACACACCACAAACGACGGCGGAACATTACGCGGAATCGGCGGAGGCGTACGATTGGGCGCGAACGGCGACGGTCCCGGGTAAATGACACCCGCAAAGTCCGGGCGCGAAGTGATTCCCGCCAAAAAATCGCCGCTCTTGTTGTTCTGTTCGTCGAAGCTCTTGAAGAAGACCGCTGCCGAAGCAGTTAACTCCGCGCCCGCCGAGAATCCCATTACCCCGATCTTGTTCGGATCGAGCTTCCACTGCGGCGCATACGCCCGTACCAGCCGGATCGCCTGCAGAATATCGTTCACGGCATCTGTCTGCGGATTATAGCCGTCGCTGCGCAGTCGATTGCGCAGGATGACCGTGTTCACGCCGTAGTTGTAGAAAAACGGCACGAAGTCAGCCGCCTCGCTGCCGACATTCAGCGTCCTGTGCCCGCCGCCTGCTACCAGAATCACCGCCGCTCCTGTGTTCAGGCTGCTATCCACAGGATGAAATTCGATCGAAGGATTGTGAATATTGACGATGCTGTTGATCCGGCCCGGCACCGTTTTGCTCATGTTGTATTTTTCAGGCTCGGCAACACGGGCTTTGTTGAGGAATGGCGAGCCAGCCGGATAAATTGGAATCACCACTCCCCCAGGCAGGATCGCTGTCGGAGCATACGGCCCATCGGTTTTCGGCCCAGGCGTCGGCACGGCCAGCGGAGCGGGCAGCGGCGGCAAACTCGCCTTAGGAGCGTTTTGCGCACCTGCACTCACCGCCCCCAGCAACAGAACCGCTATAAAAACAAGCCCGTTCCGATGTCTTTCCATGGCCATACTCTACTCAGGATCTGCGGTGAGAACGTTCTCGCGCGGCGTAACGTTTCCCTCGAAATTCAGCATCCCAAGCAGCTCCAGTCGAAAACAGATCGTCCTTCGGATTCGACACAACGTCCTTCATACTCCCAATCAGCTCGGAACACGAGCGAGGGACAGGCGTAAGTTTGGCCACCGGAATACCGCGTTTGGTGACCAGAATGCCACCCGGAGGTAAACCGCCGTCCATTAACTGCAAACATTGCTCCCGAAAATCGCTCATGTTCAGAGTCTTCATGCGCTAAAGTGTACAACCTATTTACGCTTCGACAAAAACATTGCCGACCTCAGCCTTGCAAGGTTCGACAAGCCCCTCCACGGCGGCCAACCGCAGCACGCCAAGCGTCCCGATGTTCGCAAGGCCCAACCGATCCGCCTGTTTTTGTCCCTCCGCGTCATCTATCAGCAGCAGTGCTTCTGTTTCCGACTGGGCAAGTTGAATAGCCGCGCGTTCGCCCGCACCTCATAACGCCTTGCGATACCCAGCATCGATCGCGCTTGATGCTCCGTGAGCCGCCCGGATCGTAGTTCTTCAAGAGCGAGCGCCTCTAACGTGGCGCGATCGATTCCGCCAGGCTGTTCCGAAAATTTGGAGGCGATCTCGTTGGGGATGTCTATTTGAAATTCCAAGTTAGCCACTTGATCGCCCGCGTTTCGCTCCCGAATACGAGCAAGAACTGGTCGGGGCGAGAGGATTCGAACCTCCGGCCTCCTGGTCCCGAACCAGAGAGGTCTGGTGATGAGGAGGAGTGATCGCCATTACTACGTGTAGCACCGCCCATGATGGACCGGCTCGGCCGCACGCGGAGTTTCACTCATACAGCGTCGTTCCATTGATTGAATATGGTGACGCCGAGATCAGAAAAATCTTTCACATTGCGCGTGACCAGGCTGAGGCCGTGATGCTGGGCGGTTGCGGCGATCTGTCCATCCGCAGTATTGAGCGGGAACCCAAGGCGTTGACGTTGGGCTTCCAATCTTCCCCAGCGCTCCGCAATTGCTTCCGTAACCGGCAGAATACGACCGGCAAACCACTCTTTGACCTCCACTTCAAGCCAATGCTCCAGTTCCTTTCGTCGCTTGCCAGCAGCGAGCAGTTCGCAGCCTTTGCGAAGTTCCCCAAGCGTAACGACGCTTATGAAAACGGAATCCTCCGCTACTGAATCGACCCATTGAACCACAAGTGGCTCCGGTCGAGGATTGCGAAATTCAGAAGGTATATTGGTATCGAGAAGAAAACTACTCACAAGTCCACGGGCCGTCCGGTGGACGGATTGCGGCTGAAATCTAAATCCAGGCCACGCAGCGGAGCAAATAGTTCGGACAACCGTTTCTTCTTTTGAGGCTCCGCGGTGTGGCGAGGCAATTCTTGCTTGCGCTTCTGCAGATAGCGCCGCACAGCATCGCTTACCAACTCGTCGGCGAGACGATGCTCCTCGCTCGCCGCTTGTCGCGCTTCCGCGAGCAATTCGGGGGGCATATGAACAACATCGGCGTCATTGGAGGTGGTCTTCATGGCGTCCGGCCTCGTACTTCAGCTCTATTGTCCCAATTCTGCTTACAATAGACGCAAAAGGTCTTCTGAGTCAAGAGAGCAGTCTCGGCGGGAAACTCACCGTCGAAATTGGTCGGGGCGAGAGGATTCGAACCTCCGGCCTCCTGGTCCCGAACCAGAGGGGTCTAGCGATGATGAAGAGTAATCACGGTTACTCGCTGTTGCTCAGAGTTGCTACTTCTGCTTATGTTTCTATGGGTTACATCGACGTCCTCCCGCGCAGGTAGTAATGGAGAGCGACGCTTCTATGCACAGTGTGGGCATAGTATTGGGCATAGTGGTTTGCAAGGGAGTTCTGAGCCTCCGTTCCATGAATCTTTCTAAACGCCACAGCGGACCTCTCCAATAATTGGACATCATTGCTCTAACACCAAGGGAGTTGGCGGACGGGATTCCGAACATTCAGCGTTGCGCGGACAGCCCTAATCCGCGCGCAACCCGTCGTCAACCTGGCACAGTAGTGGGCAAGGTCGATTGCGGCAAGTTCGTGCCGCGCAGGTTCAGGAAGTCCGAAGATCCCATCTTCCCTGGTTGCTGTCCTCCAACTAGATAGCTGATTGATTAACGAGATCAAGGCTCCCCAACGCAAACGCAGAGCGCGACTATCCCTGTTCGGCTGTTCGTCGCTCCCGCTTCTGTTTTCAGGTGTGGACTCGGGCCGTTATCTCCTCCTTCTCTCAGTTTATTTGTGCCCGAGTGTGTTCTTGAACTAAGGGCGAAATCCTTTCGAAACTTTTCGAGTGTCGCGAATTAGCCGCTATTCTCGAGCGAAGGTCACTGTTTCCATTGAACGTGTCAGGCTCGCAACGACTTTTGCTTCAATGTAGAGCCTTCGAAAACCGCTTCTAGAAATTTATACCGGCAAGTTTGCCGGTGCAGAAAAAAAGTTGTTGACTCTCTACTTTGATCCGTTGAAAAACAGAGAAAAGGGTTGAGCGCACCCAGTAACCGGCAAGTTTGCCGGTAGGCTATGGGGTAGAAAAGAGGAGTATGAATATTCCATTGGAACTGACTGATCCTAAACACACCGGTGCTGCGACCAGGACCCGTGAAACGAGCCTATTCATCAATTTGGAAGTGGTCGATCCCGAACTTGTCTCCGAACTGGAGAAATATTCAGGTGGCACCCCGCGGGAGAAGTATGCATTAGGTGCCCTGCGGCTGGGTGCTCTGGCGATTCGACAAGCCTCCGGCGAACTCGACGCCGTCGCTGTGCGGGAAGCTTCCCAGGAACTACTCGCCGGGTTGGGAGAGCTTCTTGCGACCCGTGGAACCGCGCTCACCGCCGATTTATCCGGAGCATTGCGCCAATATTTCGACCCGACTACCGGCGCTCTTCCGCAGCGCATCGAGGCGCTTCTCAAGAACGACGGGGATCTTGATCGCGCACTTCGCAATCATCTGGGACCCGAAAACTCCACTCTGGCGCGCGCACTGGCGGCGCACCTTGGTGACGGAAGTGCGATTTTCAGGCTCCTGTCGCCGACAGACTCCAACGGCCTGAAGGCACAGATTGAGCGGATGCTCGAATCCGTTTTGACCGAGCAGCAGGAACAGATTCTGCTTCAATTCTCACTCGACAACAAAGGTTCGGCGCTTTCGCGGCTTATCGACGAACTCACCGCCCACAATGGCACGCTCACGACAGATCTCAAGCTACAGGTGGACTCGCTTGTTGGGGAGTTTTCACTGGACAAACCCGATTCCGCTCTTTCCCGTCTGGTTGCCAAGGTTGAAACTGCTCAAAAAGCGATGTCCGATGAGTTCTCGACGGATAACGCGCATTCTGCATTCAGCCGGCTTTCGCGGATGCTGATCGACACCAGACAACAGATCGACAAGAACCTGACGCTCGATGACGAAACATCTGCGCTATCCCGGTTGAAGCGCGAACTGCTCTCCACTATCGACGGGCTCGTTCGGAGCAACGGCGATTTTCAAACTGAAGTCCGGACGACGCTTGCCTCACTCCAGGCTCGAAAAGAGGAAGCGGCCCGTTCAACTCAACACGGCCATGCTTTCGAAGACCAGCTTGGCCTGGTTATCGCGGCAGAGGCGCAGAGACTCAACGATCCATACGTTCCCACCGGCTGCACTGCCGGAGCAATCAAGAACTGCAAGACCGGTGATTTCGTCTCGATTCTCGGGCCTGACAGCGCGGCACCTAACGCGCGGGTCGTATGGGAAGCAAAGGAAGACAAGAGCTACGACCTCCGCCGCGCGCTGAGCGAAATCGAAGAAGCCCGCAAGAATCGGCAGGCACAGGTCGGCGTCTTCGTGTTCAGCCGGAACACGGCACCGGACACCCTACAATCGTTCGCCCGGTACGGCAGTGACCTGGTTATCGTTTGGGACGCCGAAGACCCAGACAGTGATCTGTTCGTGAAGGCTGCATTCAGCGTCGCCCGCGCTCTCGTAATTCGTGAGAGTCACGAGTCGCTGGAAACAGAGCACGTGGTGAAATCAATTGACCTGGCGACACGCTGTGTCGAGAAGCAGCTGGACCACCTCGATCAAATCAAGACCTGGGCAGAAACGATAAAGAACAACGGCGAGAAGATCGCTGATCGCGCATGTCGGATGCGCTCTGACCTGGCCAAAGAAGTTGAGAATCTCGACCGGCAAATACTTGAACTGAAGACTAATGGAGTGAAAGCATAAGTCGATGACCGAAGCACGACTGGCATTTTTCCCGCAGGGGTTAGGGCGTAAGGCGGCAGTGGAGGCAGGTTTTCGCTTCGGACACGTCGGCACGCATACCAGCCGCACCATCATGGTGGAGGACCTGGAGGCCATGCTCGCAGCCGTTCCGGCGTCGGCGAAACCGGCGGAATACGCAACCGCGATCGTGGACGATAACTGTCTCGGCAAACAAACTTCGGCTACACGCCGTCATTCCCTTCAGCATCTCCGGGAACTTTACGCCCTCGACCCGGCGTTGCCCGTGTTCCGCATCTTGCGTCGGCTTTGGGAGATGGATGCTCCGGGCAGACCGCTGCTCGCGATTCTCGCCGGCCTGACCCGTGACCCTCTCTTAATGGCCACCGCGCAACCGATTATTGCGATGGCGAAGGACAGCGAATTCAACAGGGCAGCTGTGCGCGCGGCGTTGGAGAAGTTCACCGGTGAACGGCTGAACGAGTCCACGCTCGACAAGGTAGTCCGGAACGCGGCGAGTTCATGGTCCCAATCCGGTCATCTGGAGGGACGCACTTTTAAGTTTCGCCGTATCGTCCAACCGACGCCACCAACTGTCGCTTGTGCTCTCTATCTCGCAACGACGGCCGGCTTCCAGGGCGAGGATGCCCTTTCGAGTGGCTGGCTGAAGGTGCTCGATTGCGATACCTCATTAGCGATGGAAATGGCTACGGCCGCTAAACGGATGGGGCTTCTGGACCTGAAGATGGCGGGCGGCATTTTCGAATTGAGTGTGGAGCGCCTTGACCCTTACGCTTCAATTGACGGACGAGGGAGGCAATAGATGGGACGCATAGAGCAACTCGCTGAAAAATACAAACAGCACATCGGCCTGCCCTGGCAACAGACTGTCGCGGGTGCTCAGCGCGTCATCATGATCGTCTATGACAAGGAGCTGGAACGCTCCTTGATGGCCCGGAAGGAAGCATTCGCGATGGCGACGCGTGACGAGCGTCACGAATGGTTTGAGGTCGATGTCGCGGACTGCTTTGCCACGTGGATGGCCTCGGAGGAGTACCGGGACGCGTACTTCGAATCACCGGACGATCTTCAGATGAAGCTGGAGGTCGAATTCGCGGAGTTTGTCGCTGCCCGGATCAAGAGTGTTCTGGATCGGGACGACGTCACAAAAAGTTCCGTTGTTGCTGTGTTCGGCGTTGGCGCACTTTTTGGATTTACCCGAGTTTCCAGCGTCCTGAAACTTCTCGAACCGGCCATCAAAGGCCGCTTAGCAGTGTTCTTTCCTGGCACGTACGACCAAAACAATTACCGTCTGCTGGACGCCCGTGACGGTTGGAACTACCTGGCGGTCCCAATTACTTTACATTCTTCCGGAGCTTACTAATGCTGATCAAAGACATTCTTCTTCGCGATCCATCGCAGCAGGCGCTCGTCAACAACGGCCAGGCGCGTATTACGAACGAGGCTGCTGATGAAAACGTCAGCAAGGAGCTCCGCGGCGAGCTATCGACATTTGTTTGCGAGGGACAGTACGTGGAGGGAATCGTAAAGATCCTCTCTTCTTTCCTTGCCAGCCGAAGCCAGACACACCAGAAATCTGCCTGGGTGAGCGGCTTTTTCGGCAGCGGCAAGTCGCACTTACTGAAAATGCTCGCGAACCTGTGGTCGGACACGGAATTTGCGGACGGCGCCACCGCGCGGAGTCTGGTCCCTGAGCTTCCGGATGAGGTGCGCGACCTGCTGCGAGAACTCGACGTTGCCGGAAGGAGATCTGGCGGCTTGCTTGCGGCGGCCGGCACGCTCCCCTCAGGCACTACGGAGAATGTGCGACTGAGCGTTCTGAGCATCCTACTCCGCGCCGTTGGATTGCCGCACCAGTATCCTCAGGCTCAGTTCCATCTTTGGCTCGAAGACAATAAATACCTCGCCGACGTGAAATCGAGCATTGAGGCCGCAGGGAAGAAATGGGAGAGCGAGCTCAACAATCTCTACGTTAGTCCACTGATCGCGAAGGCGATTCTGAAGTGCGATCCGAATTTCGCAGTTAGCGAAGCTGCCGCCCGGGATACCATCAAAACCCAATTCCCTCTCAAGTCATCAGACCTGACCACCGACGAGTTCCTCACCATGTTTAAGCGGGTGTTGAAGCGCGCTGGGCGTGACGGTCAGGTCCCCTGTACCATTCTGATTCTCGACGAAGTGCAGCAGTACATAGGGGACTCCGAGACCAGATCGACACTCATCACGGAGATTGCAGAAGCAATCCAGAAGCAGCTCGATAGTCAGGTCATGCTGGTGTGCGCCGGTCAGTCGGCTCTCACTGGTATAAAACTGCTGCATAAACTGCTGGATCGCTTCACTATCCGTATCCAGCTTTCGGACGCCGACGTTGAAACCGTCACGCGGAAAGTTCTGCTTCGCAAGCAACCCGCCGCCTTGGGCAAGATCGCTGAGCTTCTTGATACGCACGCGGGTGAGGTTTCGCGCCAACTGGCCGGGACGAAGATCGGCGAGCGCATGGAAGACAAGGCTGTCATCGTGCAGGACTATCCCTTGCTGCCGGTGCGGCGACGCTTCTGGGAGCAGTGCTTTCGCCAGGTCGACACGGCCGGCACGCAGAGCCAGTTGCGATCTCAACTACGGATCATCTATGACTGCATCGCACGGCTAGCGAAGAAACCGCTCGGCAGCATCATTCCTGGGGACGACCTTTATGAGGCGCTTGCCCCCGAGATGGTCACGACGGGCGCGCTCCCGCGAGAGATCAACGAGCGAATCTTAGGCCTCGCCTCCGATGGTACGTATGAGGGCCGTCTCCGGCAGCGAATCTGCGGCCTGGTATTCCTTATCGGTCAACTGCCGACTGAGGAAGCGGCTTCAATTGGCGTCCGCGCTTGCGGGGAGCACATCGCTGACCTCTTGGTCGATGACCTTAAGGCGGATAACGGCAAGCTCCGTAGCACGACATCAACCCTGCTCGACCAGCTCGCCGACGAAGGCGTTCTCATGCCCGTGGGCGACGAGTTTCGCATTCAGACGGAAGAGGGCCGCAACTGGGACTTCGAGTTCCGCCAGCGCGAGGCCAAGCTCAAAAACAACACGGCTAATTTCGACGAACAACGGGATCGCCTGCTCGGCGCGGAAATTGACCGCATTGTCAGAAGCCTGAAGTTACTACATGGTGCGGCAAAAGAAGCGCGGTCGCTGACATTGCACCGGACGCAAGATCCGCCAACGGCCAACGGCGAAACCATACCCGTTTGGGTCCGGGACGGTTTCTCCGGATCTGAGAAGGAGATGATTGCGGCGGCACGGGCGGCCGGCGTAAGCAGTCCTCTCCTCTATATGTTCGTACCGCGAAAGTCGCGCGACGAGTTGCTGAACGCTATTTCGACCGAACAGGCTGCGGAGCAGACGGTCAATGCGAAGGGTGTGCCGTCTGGTGAGGCAGGGCAACTTGCCAAGCAGAGCATGGAGAGCCGACGGCAATTGGCCGAAAAACAGCGCAAAGATCTTGTTTTGGAAATCGTTGCGGGCGCCAAGGTCTTCCAGGGCGGCGGCAATGAACTTCTGCAGCTCACATTGGAAGAAAAGCTCAAAACCGGTGCCGAAGCTTCACTGGTTCGTCTTTTCCCCCGCTTCAAGGAAGCCGATTTTGCGGCCTCGGCATGGGAGGCGGCGATCAAACGAGCGCGTGACGGCGCGGACCAACCTTTCTCGCCACTCAAGTACGAGGGGCCGATCGAACAGCACCCTGTTTGCCAGCAAGTTCTGACTATAATTAGCTCTGGCAAGACCGGCACGCAGGTCCGCAAAGACTTGGAAACTAGTCCCTTCGGCTGGCCTCGCGACGCTGTAGACGCAGCGATGATCGCATTGCACCGAAGTCAGCACGTGACCGCCACATTGAATGGAGTTGCGGTTATTCCGGGGCAGCTCGACCAGGCCAAGGTGCCGAAAACGGAATTTCGGGTCGAGAAAACCACACTCTCCGTGCCGGAAAGGATAGCCATCCGGGCGCTCTTCAAGTTGCTCGATATTGGTTGCAACAGTACGGAGGAGGCCGCGAAGGCTCCGGATTTCCTCAAAGCCCTTATCGTGCTAGCCGGTGAAGCTGGCGGCGCAGCGCCTCTGCCTTCCCCACCGGCCGCCACCGACATTGAGGATATCCGTAAGCTGGTCGGCAACGAGCAACTGGTCGCCATAAAGAGCAAGGAAACGGACCTGAAGGCAAAGATCTCCGAGTGGAAAAAGACGCGAGATCTGATCGCCAAACGACGCCCCGCCTGGCAAACCCTGGAGCAGATGGCGAAGCATGCGAAAGGGCTCGCTGAGGCTGATACGTGCATCGCCCAAGCCAACGCTGTTTGCGCGAACCGTTTACTCCTGGAGATTTCCGATCCTGTTGCACCGATCCGTGCGGCACTCGCCGATATTCTCCGCAGTGCGGTGAACACCGCGCAGGAGAACCACGAGAAGGCGTATAGAAATGCTATCGAAGTTCTGAACGCGAGCTTGACATGGCAGAAGCTTTCCCCCGGTGATCAGACGCGCATCTTGGGTGAAGTCTCGTTGATCGCTCCGTCGAAGCCCGAGCTAGGTAGCGACACGGCACTTGTGGCTGCGCTCGATTTAAAAAACTTGGATGCCAGAAGAACAGAAGCGGAGGCTGTACCTAACCGGGTCACGAACGCTCTGAACAAGGCAGCCCAGCTTTTGGAGCCAAAGGTCCAGTTCGTTCCGGTTGAAAAGATCGTTCTGAGAAATGAGAGCGATCTCGACAACTGGCTGGCTGGGCAGCGTATCAAATTGCTTGGCGCATTGAAAATTGGCCCCGTCCAGGTTCAGTAGGAGAGCCCATGCCAACACTATCGAAGGATCTTCGCAGAACGCTGGAAAACGTGGTGGCCGACGCGCGCCGAATTGCGGAGGCTGGCGCTGAACAGGCTCTTAAGCAACTTGCGGTTCACCATTCTGAATCATGGCCAGCGATGACAACCGAGGAGAAGGCTCTCCGTGAAAAGTTGCGGGCCCACGGCAAACAACTCGGAGACAAGCTGGGCGTGAATCGGGTGCAGGAAATCCCTCGACTCAAGCAAGCTTGCGCGTATGAGCATTGGCATCGGATGCTTTTCGCGCGTTTCCTGGCGGAGAACAACCTTCTTATCCATCCGGATTACGGTGAGCCGATATCGTTGGCAGAGGTAAAGGAACTGGCCCGCGGGCAGAATGCTGACTGGCTGTCTATCGCGGCCTCGTTCGCGGAACGCATGCTACTCGAGGTCTTCCATCCGGACGACCCAGTCCTCGGTTTGGTTTTTCCGCCAGAGACACGCCAGAAATTGGAAGAAAAACTGGCGGCATTGCCGACCGAGATATTCACCGCCGAGGACAGTCTGGGTTGGGTCTACCAGTTCTGGCAGCGCGATGAAAAAGACGTGGTCAACAAGTCAGAAGTCAAGATCGGCGCTGATGAACTGGCGCCTCTGACCCAGTTATTCACTGAGGACTACATGGTCCTCTTCCTCCTGCACAACACTCTGGGTGCCTGGTGGATCTCCAAACGGCGCCGGGAGGGCAAGAGCGTCGAGCTTCCTAATTACGAGTGGACCTATCTTCGAATGAATGAGGACGGGGTGCCGGCTGCGGGCGGCTTTGATCAATGGCCCAAAACGGCGCGTCATTTGCGTGTGCTGGACCCTTGTATGGGAAGTGGTCACTTTCTTATATTCGCCCTACCTATCTTGGCTCGGATGCGCGCGGAAGAAGAGGGCCTTTCTTTAGCCGATGCGACGAAAGCTGCACTTCAAGAGAATCTTTTTGGTCTCGAACTTGATCTCCGATGCAGCCAGATAGCAGCGTTCAATCTCGCGTTGACGGCGTGGAGGCTGATCGGTGCCCACTGCGCATTGCGTCCCCTAAATTTGGCTTGCTCCGGGCAGGGTATCAACGCTTCTGAAGCAGATTGGGTGAAGCTGGCCGGTGAGGATGGCAAGGCCCGAGAGGAGATGAAACGCTTGTACTCTCTTTTCCGGGATGCGCCCACTCTAGGCAGCTTGATTGACCCTGGACGGTTGCAGGCGAATGTTTACGCATCGGGCGCGGAATCGGTTTTCCCACTGCTTGAAGAAGCATTGCGCAATGAACAGGCGACTGATGAAACGAGAGAGCTCGCGATTGCGGCCCAAGGAGTAGTCTCGGCCTTTCGCGTACTTGCCGGCCAGTTCACGCTGGTAGCCACCAATGTTCCATATCTTGGTCGCGGAAAGCAGGATTCGGTGCTGGCGAACTACTGCGAAGAATTCCACTCCGACGCGAAGGCTGACTTGGCGACTTGCTTTCTCGATCGATGTCTGCGTTTTTGTTCAAAGGCGGGGACGGCCGCGCTCGTAACAACCCAGAACTGGCTTTACCTGACAAGTTATCGTATGTTCCGTGAGCGAATCATTGCCGATTCGCGGTGGGACCTAATGGCGAGGCTCGGGCCTCGTGCTTTTGAAACGATTGGCGGCGAGGTCGTCACAGTCATTCTGTTGGCTGTCACCAATCAAGTGTGCTCGTTCGAGGACGAGTTTTGCGCGGTTGATGTCGGTGAAGAGCAAACTCCAGCCGACAAGGCAAATAAGCTTCGCACAAGCCCAATACTCACAGTAAGCCAAGCGGCGCAGAGGAGTAACGCCGACGCCCGCATTGTGCTGTCAACGGCACATAAGCTTGAATTACTTCAGAAATATGCTCATGCCTCTCACGGGCAGGGCACGTTTGATTCACCGCGATTCTCGGCCTGTTTTTGGGAATTGCCAAAGGTTAATGATGGTTGGGTGCTGCAGCAGTCAACACCAGCGAGAACTCAATTCTTCGGTGGGTGCAGCTTTATTCTGCGTTGGGAAGAAGGCCACGGCGCTCTTGCTGGGCTGATGCGTGCGAAGGAAGCAGAAGGATACTCTAGCGGCAAATGGAAGGCGGGCGTTGCTGAATGGGGAAAGGCCGGGCTCCTGATTGGTCAGATGGGCGATCTGCCATGCACCCTCTATATGGGCCAGGCTTTCGACGAGAATGCTTCGGTCGTGATACCCGAGAATGAATCTGATCTTCCAGGCATGTGGGCGTTCGTCGCCTCTCCAGTATTTAGGAAAGCTCTAAAAGACATCGATCAGTCCATCAAGGTCACATGCAAGACATTGGTTAAAGTCGCCTTTGACAGAGTGCACTGGAAAGGGATTGCCTCGGCCGAGTTCCCAAGTGGCCTCCCGAGGCCCACTTCGATCGAAGCAACCCAGTGGCTTTTTGACGGAAATCCGTACCTTTCCACTACCCCGCTTCAGGTCGGAATAGCGCGGCTACTTGGCTATCGGTGGCCCCGGCAGACAGGATCGACTTGTCTGGATTGTTCGGCCCTAGAATGTGACGGTCTCGATGCTCATGCTGATACAGACGGTATTGTTTGCATGAGCTCACTGCTTGGCGAAGCGCCAGCCGCAGACCGATTACGAGCACTTCTTGCGAGTGCTTTTGGTTCGAAATGGTCGGCGGCTAAACTTGCCGAGCTTCTGGGTGACAGCGAATCGCTCGAATTTTGGTTGCGGGATGAATTTTTTGCTGAGCACTGTGACCTTTTTGATAACCGCCCCTTCATTTGGCACGTGTGGGACGGGCGCAAAGACGGATTTCATGCGCTTGTAAACTACCACAGATTAGCAGCACCGGGTGGGGAGGGGCGGAAGACTCTTGAAAAGCTAATTTACACGGTTCTGGGAGATTGGATTACACGACAGAATGCCGAGGTCGCATCGGGAGTTGATGGCGCGGACGCCCGGTTGTCAGCAGCACTCCATCTACAGCGGGAGTTGGAAAAAATTCTTCTGGGTGAGCCGCCTTACGATCTCTTCGTTCGATGGAAGTCAATCCACGAGCAGGCGATCGGATGGGAACCGGATCTGAACGACGGGGTTCGTTTGAATCTGAGACCGTGGCTCACAGCACAGCCCTATCGGCCCGCGCGGAAGGATTCATCGATTCTTCGCATAACGCCCAACGTCAAGTACGGTAAGGACCGCGGGAAAGACCCACTACGAGATAAGGATGATTTTCCGTGGTGCGCTGATTCCACCGATCGAAACAATGACATCCACCTAAGCCTCGACGAGAAGCGTGCAGCACGAGAGCGGAGGAAGAAGTGAGACTCCTGGAACGGCTGCTGGCCTCGCTCGCGGGTGCTCTGAAGGTACCGGAGGGCACGTCTGCACCGGCCGCGGTGCTCTGGACCGACGCCGACGGACAGTGGTTGCCATTGATTCCGCAATTGCGCGCGGTCCTGCCGACGTTTTTCACGCTGGGCACCTACGATCCTGCCTCCCGAACAGGACCTGCGATCTGGCTGAAGTGCATCGTAGATCGGGCGCTTCCAGAGGCTCCTCCCGCAGGAGAGACGCCAATTCTCTATCTACCCCACGTCGGCAGGCAGGAGTTGAGAGCCGCTGGCGATTGTCCCTCGCGAACGCAACCGCTTATTGAGCTTCAGTACCGGGGCCGAGTGTGGCATCAATCCAACGGGCACGATTGGACCGTGCAGGCGTTTCTAGTTTCAGATGAAGGGCTGAGCCTCGACGTCGCGCGAGACCGGCGCACTGAGGAGGCGTTTCTTCGAGTTCTACCGATCCTCGCCGACATTGACGCGAACATGTTGCGCGGGCGAAGGCTGGACGCGGATGACTTCGACAAATTGTCCGTCAGCGACCCGGTTCGCGACCTGCTGCGTTGGCTGAATGGACCCCAATTGTTTGAAGCGGCCGCGCAGGCTGGCCGTTGGGAGTCGTTTCGTAATCTATGCAAATCCGAGTTCAAGATTGATCCCGAATCAGTAGGCGCATCCGGCGTTGCCGCTGGATTGCTTCGCGGGGAAGCTCCCTTGGAACCGGTTTGGAGGCGGTTCTGCGAGGCACCTCAGCTCTATCCCGGAATTGCAAAACTCCTCAGTGAGCCTTCTTTCGGGGCACAGGGATTGCTCAGCCTCGATCCCTCGCGGAACCCCCGCGTTAATGATGATGATGAGACTGAGCTTCGGAAGCAATTGGAATCTGCGGCGAAACTTCCGCAATCGAGCGCCAGTAAGCGCGTCGTCGAATTGGAACAAAAGCACGGGGCCCGGCGGGAGTGGGTGTGGGCGCGCATGGGAAGTAGTCCTTGGGCCTTCGCCCTTTTGCCGCTCACGCGATTGTCTAAGCTCTCGCAATCAGTGTTGGGCGGGGCAACAATCAGTTCAGTAGCTTCGGCCTATGCAGATGGTGGGTGGCGTTGTGATTGGGCGGCGATGGAGGCGTTGGCACACTTCCGGAACACAGCGGACGCGGGAGTGGTCGCGCGAATTGTCTCGACAATCTATGAGCCTTGGTTGGACGCATCCAGCAGGCATTTCCAGGATCTGCTTTACAAACAGCCTGCGGAGGCACGAAAGGCCGTCGGCTCGGTCAAGGGCGAAAAGGACACGTGCCTTTTGTTCGTTGATGGACTGCGATTTGACCTGTGCGGTCGATTGGCTGAAGTTTTGGAGTCGCGGTCGCTCTCAGCAAAGCTCCGGCACCGGCTAGCACCCCTGCCCACCGTGACAGCCACCGCAAAGCCAGCAGCGACGACAATCGCTTTGGAAATCAAGGCTTCGAATGGCGAGGATTTCACACCGCTCATCGAAACGGCGACCGGACTGAAGTCGGCTACCGCACCTCTCTTACGAGAGCGAATGGCTGCACACGGCGTTGAGACGCTGGATTTCGATGAAACCCGAATTCCAGCCGGTACCGAAGCTGGCGGTTGGACCGAGTGCGGGTTGATCGACAGCATCGGACATAGCCTCCAGTCGGAATTGGTTTATCAGCTTTCGAGCGAGATCGAAAAGATCGCCGATCGGGTTGTGAGCCTCCTCGATTCGGGCTGGCGGCGCGTTCGAGTGGTCACGGATCACGGATGGCTGCTGTTGCCGGAAGGTTTCCCGAAGGTGGACCTGGCGGTCTACCTAACGGCCACGAAGTGGGCTCGATGCGCTGTGGTCAAAGGTTCATCGGAAGTGTCTGTGCCGACACTTCCATGGCATTGGAATGAGAACGTGCGAATCGTGTCGCCTCCGGGCATAGCTTGTTTCCGTGCCGGGGAGCGATATACGCACGGTGGCGTAAGTCCGCAAGAGTGTGTCGTTCCGGATCTATTGGTTGAACGGGGCGCGGAGGAAAGCTTTGCCTCTATCCAATCGATTCAGTGGCGGGGTATGAGATGCAAAGTTCGCATCGAGGGTAATGACCCTAGCCTACAAATCGATCTCCGGACGAGTTGGAAGCAGGCATCGACAAGCATCGTGGCGGCGCCAAAGGCTGTAGGCGCGAGTGGCGAGGTCAGCTTGGCTGTGGTCGATGACAAATACGAGGGAGCAGCGGCTTCCGTCGTGGTGCTGGAACCGGGCGGAAAAGTGGTCGCGTATCAGACCACATGCGTGGGAGAAACAGCATGAGCGTAACGATGGACCAACTGGATCGATTGGGAGCTTCGGCTTTCGACGGCTATCTTGTCCGCAAGGATCTGGTGCGAAAATATTCCCGTCAGTATCCGGTTCCGACCTATGTGGTGGAGTTCCTGCTTGGTCGATATTGCGCCAGCACGGATGAGCAGGAAATCGCCGAGGGCCTCCAGATCGTGGAGAAGCAGCTCCGCGACCGCACGATACGCACGGGCGAAGAAGAGCTGTTTAAGGCGCGCGCAAAAGAGCACGGCTCTGTCAAACTGATCGACATTGTTCGCGCCCGTCTGGACACCAAGAACGATTGCTACGTCGCCGAGTTGCCGAGCCTTGCGGTTCGGGACGTGCGGATCGCCGACGACCTGGTGCGCGAAAACGAGCGCATGTTGACGGATGGCTTTTACGCTGAGGTCACGGTAGCTTACGACGGCATTGTTGCGCAGGAAAATGGTGGCAGGCCGTTCAGTATTGAAAGCCTCCGGCCGATCCAGATGTCGAAGTCGGACGTTCTGGATATCTTGGCGCGCGGACGGGAGAAGTTTAATACGCAGGAATGGACCGACCTGCTCATCCGCTCAATCGGGCTTGAACCCGCAAGTCTGGATGAGCGCGCGAAACGGGTGGTGCTCCTCCGCATGGTTGCGTTCGTGGAACGGAACTACAACCTGGTCGAGCTTGGGCCACGAGGCACCGGCAAGAGCCATCTGTTCCAGCAGATTTCGCCCTACTCTCATCTGATATCCGGCGGCAAGGCGACCGTCGCCAAAATGTTCGTAAACAACGCGACTGGCCAGAGAGGTTTGGTTTGCCAGTACGACGTGGTCTGCTTCGACGAGATCTCCGGAATTTCCTTCGATCAGAAGGACGGAGTCAACATCATGAAGGGCTACATGGCCAGCGGCCAGTTCAGCCGCGGCAAGGAGAACATTCGAGCTGAAGGCGGCATCGTGATGGTCGGTAACTTCGATGTTGATGTGCAGCAACAGCAGCGGATCGGTCACCTTCTGAGTCCGTTGCCCCCGGAGATGCGAAACGACACGGCCTTCATGGACCGCCTGCACGCGTTCGCGCCGGGATGGGACTTCCCGAAGTTGAGCCCGGCGGAAAACCTGACCGATCACTTCGGGTTAGTGAGCGATTTCCTTTCAGAATGCTGGAGCAAACTGCGGTCCGGGAGTCGAGTCAATACAATGCAGGGGCGCGTTTTTCTCGGCGGCGCTCTCAGCGGGCGTGATATTGAAGCGGTAAACAAAACGGTCAGCGGGCTTCTGAAGTTGCTGTTCCCGAAGCCTGAGATGGCGGTTCCGGACGAGGATTTGGAGTGGGTGGTTCGGCTGGCGTTGGAATCGCGGCGTCGCATCAAGGAGCAACAGAAACGTTGTTTCAAGAGCGAGTTCCGGAATACGCATTTCAGTTACACCCTGGGGATCGATGGCGTTGAGCAGTTCGTCTCGACACCCGAGCTTCACAGTGACGAAGCCATTGAGTCGGACCCGCTGCCCCCCGGCCAGGTGTGGGCGGCAAGCACAGGAACTCCCGAGGCAGGCGAAGGACTATACCGCCTGGAGGTGACGTCTGGGCCGGGTAGCGGCGTGAAGATCCTGAATCAGCCGCCGCCCGCCGCGTTCAGGGAAAGTGTACGGGTTGGTGAACAGAATCTGTACACGCGGGCGAAGGAACTGGTCGGGGACCGCGACCCTCGGGAGCATGAGTTCTCGATTCAAATGCGCGCGATGGATGCCGACAAGACGGGCTCGGGCATTGGGCTACCGGCGCTGGTGGCTTTGTGTGGTTCATTGCTAGGCAAGAACACCCGTGGCGGCACCATCATTGTCGGCTCGCTTAATCTCGGCGGCTCAATCGAGATGATTCCGAATGCGGTTCGAATTGCCGAACTCGCGATTGATAAACAGGCGCAGACCTTGCTGATGCCGGTCGCGGCGCGGCGACAGCTCAATGATCTGCCGGATGAATTGTGGACTCGGATCAGCATCGAATTCTACAAGGACGCTACCGACGCAGTTTTCAAGGCACTGGTCGAGTAAAGGAATAGCATGCTCAACAACTTTGTGCCGCCCTTCGTCTGGCCAGTGGAAGACGTTCAACTTGGCCCTTATGAGTAGCGGTCCCGCCAAGCTATAGAAATTACACGGGCAGGGACGATTACAAAAAAAGTATTCTTACGCTTTCCGGATTATCCGCTCAAAGTTCATTAGGTTGGTGCGGGGCACGGATGTTTGGTATGTAACGGCCGACGGCAGGAGGATTATGGCTCGACCGCTGACGAAGAAGGACAAACAGGGGGTTCTCTACAAACGTCCGTCGCCGGTCGAGAGGACCATTGATGAGTTGCAGGGCCAGAATCTTGATGCAGTCGTGCGGCAGGCTGAGATCAGGAACCGGGAATCCGGACAGTATTTGCCGTCAGAATGTTTGGTTTACCTGATTCGCGACGCGGGGCGCCGGGGCGACGGCACGGCAATGACAACGATCCTGCCTTTTCTGTTGCCTCGCTGTGAGGCGACATTGAGGGGCAAAATACAACGTGAAGAATTTCCGGATGCGGAGAACATCATTGAGGACATTCTCAGCGAATTCGCCGTGCTGTTTGCGGCCGATTTGACTAATCCCCTGAGCCCGCTCGACTTCTTTGAATGCCGGTTCAACGCGGCTTTCAAGACTTTTTACCTCGGCTATGTCCGGCGGGAGCGTCGCCGGCGCAAGGATCTCGTTGAGATACCTGCGCGGGATGACCCTGACGACGATCGTACGGATGAGGAAGTTCTGACGACGATGTCGGGTGACATTCTGAGGCCTTGGTTTGAAGGGCGAGGGCAGCTTTCGGAAGAGCTCAGCGATGCGATAAGCAGGTTGCCCGCAGACGAGCAAAAGGTGGTCGTGTTGCGGTTCTACGTGGGTTTGCCGGAAGAGTCCGTTGACCCGGCGAAGCCCTCAATCGCGGCGATTTGTGGCGTGACACCAAAGACGGTCCGTAACCGCCTTGGCAGAGCAATGAAGAAACTTGCTGAATATCTGCGTTTGGAAGAGGAGAAGTTCGATGAAACTGAAGGAATCTCCGAGACCGCTTGACGATGTTCTTTATGAATTTTCGCTGGCCAGCGTGGTACCGGATGCCGCGGTTCTCGATGAGTTTGCCCGTAAGTATCCGGAGTACGCTGAAGCGCTGACGGACCTCGCGGTCGATATCGCGTTGGACACCCTGCGGGGCGACAAAGAGCCGGCCCCGATCGAGGCGGCAATGAGTCCGGCGGTCTCGCGAGCGATGGCGCGTTTCAGCAATCAGCTATTCGCGGTTCGGCAGTCACAAGGACGTCTGACGCGCGCCTCGACTGCTTCTGTGCAGAACCCCTTCACGGGACTGAGCCGAAGCGACATCCGATCCTTTACCGAGGGGCTACACTGCAACACAGTTTTCGCCCTTATGCTGCGTGACCAGCAAATCGACCCTGCCACGATAAGCAACGGATTTGTAGGCGCGGTTGCGGCAGAACTCCGGGCACCGATCGAACTTGTAGCAGCGCATTTCGCGAGTCAGTCAGAGGCGATGGCAACACAACTGTTCAAGGCCGATGACAAGCCTCAGCAGGGGCCGCAGATCTCATTCGAACAAGCTGTGAAGCAGTCGGACCTGACCGAAGAGCAGCAGAAATATCTTCTTTCTTTATAGGCACAGGGATGGATTCGTTCGAGCCAATTCGACGCACAGCTGCTGTATTGCACGAGGAACTCGTAGCTGGCGGTGTCGATCCCTTACGTCCACTCGACTTGGTAAAGGCGGCTGTCGCAAAACGAGAGATAGAACTGACATTTCTTGAAAAGGGGCATGCGGCGCTGAAAGGCGCTCGTGCGCTGTACGACGAGCAGATGGACGTCATTGTCTGCGAAAGTGTGGCTGATGATGGCGAGACGGCGCAGCTCGTGGCTCATGAACTCGGGCATGTCTATGTCCACGCGACGAGGGCTGAGTGCTCCGCCGACGATATTGATGTATCGCGCTCTACCGAATCCGCGCCGGTTGGCCTTCAAAGAGTGGAGGACTACGGTGCTCATGAGCGGCGGGAGCTTCAAGCGAACGTCTTTGCACGGGAGTTTCTGTTGCCGCGCCGGACAGCACGGCGGCTTTACATGGAAGAGCAGGCCGGGGCGGCGGTTCTTGTCACGAAAACCGGTTTAAACAGAAACCTCGTGCGTCAGCAGATGTTTGACTCTCTCCTGATGCCAATCCCCACCGACGCTGAAGAGCCGAAGACGAAAGGCTCTTCACGCGATGATCCGTCACAACAAACGGCGGCGCTGCATCGCGGCACTGCTTTCCAGTTGCAGGCCGGACCTGGCACCGGTAAAACGCGAACTCTGGAAATGAGGGTCCGTTCGCTTCTCGACCAGGGCGTCGATCCGCCGTCGATCCTGATCCTGACCTTTTCAAATCGCGCGGCCGGAGAGCTGGCGGAGCGCCTCGCCGTTTCGGCGCCGGATGCCGCGGCCCGCATCTGGATCGGAACCTTCCACGCCTTCGGGCTCGACATGGTCCGCCGCTATCACGACCGGCTGGGTCTGTCGCCCGACCCATCACTGTTCGATCGCAGCGATGCCATTGAAGTTCTGGAGGAGATTCTCCCGACTCTGCCGCTCGTCCATTACCGCAATCTTTGGGACCCGGCTATGGTCCTGCGCGACATCGTCGCAGCGATATCCCGGGCGAAAGATGAGATGACCGACCATGTTCGCTACCGCGCGCTGGCGGAGAAGATGGCTGCGGCGCCGGATGAGGAAACCCGAACGGCAGGCGACAAGGCGCGTGAGGTCGCGCAAGTCTACGAGGCATACCAGAAAGCGATCGTTGAGCGCGGCGCGGTTGATTTCGGCGATTTGATCATGCGCCCGACGCTGCTGCTGGAATCTGACTCGGACATACGGGCGGCCGTGCAGTTAAGGCATCGGCACATTCTGGTTGATGAGTATCAGGACGTCAATCGGGCGAGCGGCCGGTTCCTGCGCGCGATGTCCGGAGACAGCGCACGGCTCTGGGTGGTGGGAGACGCGCGTCAGTCGATCTATCGGTTTCGCGGCGCGTCATCGAGCAACATGATGGCCTTCGCAACCGAGTATCCGGATGCAAAGGCCGATCAGTTGGGAGTAAATTATCGTTCGACGGACGAAATCGTCAGGTCGCTGGTGGTTATGGCGCCTCGCATGGGCGCTTCCGAAGGGATGCTGCCACTGGCCTTCAAATCGGATCGCGGACCCGAGCCAAGTTCGATCCAGCTCCGGTATTTTGACGATCCGGAGGATGAGGACGCGGGAATCGCGGCCACGATTCGCGAACTGGAAGCCAGCGGCGTGCGTCTGCGGGATCAGGCGGTGCTGTGTCGCAGCAACAGACGTCTGAATGAAATTGCAGCGGCCCTTGAGGATCGCGGTATTCCCGTTCTTCATCTCGGGAGCCTGTTCGAGCGTGAAGAGATTCGTGACCTGCTTGCTCTTCTTACGCTGGCCGTGGACCGGTTCGGTGATGGCTTGGCGCGGATCGGGACGATGCCGAGGTATGGCCTATCGCTCCAGGATGTCAGGCTCGCCACCAATCATCTGCGGACAAAGACTGGCCGGGCCTTGGTTTCATTGCCGGAACTTAGCACCGTGCCCGGGATCTCGGCGTCCGGCGCACAAGGCTTCTCACGATTGGCGGCGGATCTCGACGGGTTAACGGCATCAACCTCGGCCTGGGACTATCTTGCGCAGTATCTTTTGGATCGGTCGGATATGGTTCGCGAACTGGCTTCCAAATGTGATGTCGCGGATCAGATGCGGGGTGTCGCGGTCTGGCAGTTCCTCAATTTCGTCCGCGAACGCAGCCCGATGATGGGAGGGCATCCCATTCAGCGGACGCTCGATCGGGTGCGCCAAATGGTCTTGCTCGCCGAGGAACGCGACTTACGCCAGGTTCCCGCGGGCGCCCTCCACCTGAATGCGGTTCGGTTGATGACGGTGCATGGCAGTAAGGGGCTTGAGTTCGAAGCCGTTCATGTCCCGAGCCTGACGGCGGCGAGCTTTCCCATCTACTACCGGCCGCCGCGCTGTCCCGCACCGACCGGAATGATCGAAGGGGCAGAAGGCTTGACCGCCACCGAGGAGGCGAAGGCATCACAAACGCATGAGGAAGAGTGCCTGTTCTTTGTTGCTTGCTCGCGCGCGCGCTCGTTTCTGAGGCTGTCAGGCAACAGGCGAAAGCCATCGCCGTACCTTCAATGGGTACCTCCTGCGCTCTCGGCCGTGGTCTCGAATCCGGCGGTAATTAACGTGTCCAAAGTAGAGACTAAATTGAGGCCCGTCCCACCATCGGCCCTCGCCGAGCTCACGGAGCCGATGCTGTCGCTTTACGAGAAGTGCCCGCTCCGATTCTTCTACACGCATATCCTTGGTCTCGGTAACGCTCGTAAGCCAACAGCATTTACGCGGACCCATGACTGCCTCTACTCCTTTATGAAATGGCTCGCGGAGTCACGCAATACAGCCGAGCCCACGTTAGCTGAGGCCGAGGCGCAATTTGAAGCGATCTGGAAGGAGGACGGGCCGACCGATCATGCGTTTGCCGGAGACTATCGAAGTCTTGCCAGCCGCTTGATTTTCACGCTTCTTAAGTCGGGGGCCAACCGGAGTTTTCGGAATGCGGAACCACTGGCGATCGACTTTTCGACCGGTCGGGTCTGGGTCCAGCCGAGTGAGCGTGCCGACCTCCCCGACGGAACGGTGATCTTGCGGCGTATCCACACAGGCAAGAAGCGCAGCGACGAGTATGACCGGTTGACCTATACCCTGTACCATCTGGCGGGTCAGGCAAACTTCGGAGAGGGTTTCGCAATGGAAGCCGTGCACCTCACAGATGGAATCACGGAGTCGGTCGAGATCAGTTCGAAGAAGCTCGGTAACCGAAGGTTGAAAAGCGAGTCCATAGTTCAGAGCATTGCGACCGGCGCCTTTCCTGCAGCGCCGGATGCGGTGAGTTGCCCGCGATGCCCGCACTTCTTCATATGCGCCGCAGTACCCGGCGGCAAGCTTGAACCCACCGAAAAGTAAACCGCGCAGCGCGCTTTCCGGGTTTGCCCTTCCCAGGTTATTAAGCCAGTAGGACGGTAAGCGGCGAGAGCCGAATGCAACGACCGCCCCCGAAGGAGTTAATTATGACCACCATTGACGTTTTTTACCAGGGCGAGGGCGTACGCGAAATCGATCATATCGAAATCGACTCGCAGGATACGTTCGGCACCCTTAGAAACCGCTTGATCGAAAAGCACGGGCTACCGATCGAAACCCTGCTTTTCCTCGAAGATACCGATGAGCCGATCGCCGAAGCTGTCATCATCGTCGGCCATGCTGGACACGCCGGCGTCAAAGCGCATGTGCATCTCTGTCACCGAATCAAGGTGGCGGTTACGTTCAACAACGAGACCGTGCATCATGAGTTCGCGCCGAGCGCGACGGTTGGCCGGGTGAAGCAGTGGGCCGCAGTCCACAAGTTTCACATGAGCGAAGCCGAAGCTGGCGAACACGTCCTTCAGATCGCGGGAACGCATGAACGGCCAGCGCCGAGCACGCACATCGGCGCGTTGGCCGCCTGTCCCGAATGCAAGCTGCATTTCTCCCTCGTACCGGATCAGCGCGTCAATGGTTACCCCTCGGGAGCAAACCGGTGAGCAGCCCCGATCAGCGCGCGTTCGAGGCGGACATCGACAAGGGTCGGTTCCGCCTCGGGGCAGCCGAAAAAAGGTGGCGTCTCGTCGGCACGGCCTGGCCGATGGTCTATCTCGGAGTCACCGCGAGAGATCAGCTGGAGTACGTGCTCCGGTTTAACTGCGCCGGTTACCCGCACTCACCACCAACAGCCGGGCTCTGGGACATTCAGGGCAATCGCATGCTCCCATTCGACCGTTGGCCATGGAGCCAGGGCGGACGCCTCGGCTGTGTATTTCGTAGAGATTGGAAGGGAGGCGCGGTCCTCTACCTTCCGTGTGATCGCGAGGCTATTGCGGGCCATGAAAACTGGCGTACGGAAATGCCCTCGAAGATCTGGCGGCCATCAGACGGCATCGTTCAATATCTGGAGCTTGTTCATGAACTTTTCAATTCAGGCGACTATGCGCCGCCTCATCGCGCCGCGGCATAGGCTCTCCGTGCCACCCAGATTGTGGGAGCGACTTCTCGCGCAGCTGCGGGAGCGTGGTCGAAACGAAACTCGGGAGAGCGGAGCCTTCCTGCTGGGGGCGCGGAGCGGAGACCGGGCCAGGATTACCGATTTCGTTCTTTACGACGATCTCGATCCGCATTGTCTCGATTCCGGCATTGTTTGTTTCGATGGCCGCTATTTCGATGAGCTCTGGACTCTCTGCCAGAAACGCGGGCTCGCCGTCGTGGCGGATGTCCATGTTCATCCGGCAAGTTCTGGTCAGAGCACCTCGGATCGCGCGCACCCAATGATTTCGAAGGCCGGCCACATCGCGCTCATCGTGCCGGAGTTCGCGCGCAAGGCGGTGCGGCGGCGGGATCTCGGCATGTACGAATACCGGGGCAGCAAGCAATGGCGCAACGTTCCATCACGCGAGCGGGAGCGATTTCTTTATATAGGACTTTAACTATGTACTCAACTGCTGAAAGCTTGCATCGCCTCATAAAGGAAGCCATCGACAGCGGCAGCGTGGCGACGATCGCCGAAGGAGAGGCTATGTTCAAGAGCTTCCGGATCGCAGTAGAGATCGACGCCGAACACGCATGTGAAGAGGCCTATCAAGCAGCTCTCCTCACTGCGATCGCGCTCGGGCGCCGGGTTTTCTTGGGTGGCGTTTACGTATCATGCCCGCCGAATGTACCTCTTCGTGTGCCACTACCGCTGGGCGCGATGCTCGACAACGCGGTAATACAGTTGGGAGGGCATGTCGGGGCGGTGGGGGTGGACGATCCGCTGATCACGGTGGGAGAGCGACAGAAGCTGCGCGGAACTCGCTTCAACGTCAGGACCGTGTTCCGTGGCTGGAGGGGCGGGATTATGCCAGCCTATTGCGAAGCTCCTGCGCCGGAACCTAACACGATGGCGTTGAGCCCGATGCTTGCTGCAGCGCTGGCGATTAATGAAGCCTTCTCCCATCTCCGGAGCGGTGCGGCGCAGTTCGGCAGACGAACAGTGGGTCTCTCTTTGTGGCAGCCTGAACGCGCCGATTGGGTTTCAAAGCCAGAAGAGGAACCTATTCTGCGATATCTGCCGTCGCGCTTATGGTTGATTGGGCTCGGCCATTTGGGCCAGGGTTTCCTGTGGGGATTGGGCTTAATGCCCTATCGAGAGGAGATCCGACTTTGTCTGACCCTTCAGGACATCGATACGATTACTCCCGCGAGCCAAAGCACGTCCATATTAACCGATCTAAGGATGGTCGGGACAAAGAAAACACGAGAGATGGCCGCTTGGGCGGATCGCCGCGGCTTTCGAACAAGCATCGTTGAAAGGCGGTTTGGCGCAGACTTTAGGCGGCAGGACGACGAGCCGGGGATCGCTCTTTGCGGCGTGGACAATGCGCTGGCGCGCCGGGCTTTAGACAGTGTCGGTTTTGATCTTGTAATCGAAACAGGGCTGGGACGCGGACACCGGGACTTTCGGGCCATGCGACTGCACACGCTGCCCGGCCCACGGCCTGCCACGGAGTTGTGGAGCGGAGAAGAGACGCCGGAAGAGGTCATAAGCAAGCCGGCTTACGAGCAGTTGGAAAAGGAGAACATCCTTGATCGTTGTGGCGTCACGCTTCTGGCTGGAAAGGCCGTCGGCGCACCTTTCGTGGGCGCCGTCGCTTCGTGTCTTGGGTTAGCGGAGATTCTGCGCCTGCTGCATGGTGGCACCCTTCATCAGGTCGTTGACCTGGATCTGCGTGCTCCCGAGCACCGGACCGTCGTGCGTCATCCGTTCGATTGGAGCCGGTTCAATCCGGGTTTTTTCGAAATCGATTCCGGGGCCGCAAGCGCTGCCTCGCCATCACGGTTTGTTGACAATTGCGCAGCACTGGTCCGACCATAGCCGAAGCGGTATCCGATCAATATCAAAGCCTTTGCCCAATCCGTCATTGCGATGTTAAAAGGCCGGGAATTCTACGCCCAGTGCCCATGCTGCGATGAGCCCATTCCGCTGGCCGAGGCCCAGCTTTTTTATCTGGATGAATTGCCGCCTGAGGCGGAAGCCCTTTATGCGCAATTGCGAGACGACATCCGTCAGAGACGCGTCGATCTCAAAAACCGCGAGAAGCGAATGAGCGATAGCTCGCAACTACTGGCACGCGCAGTGAATCTCGGTTGCATTCTTGAGCAACTTGCGCCGTCATTGAACGGCTTTCCGTATCAATGCGGGGATTGTCGTTCTCTTCAAGAAGATCGACTACGTCATTTCCGCGGACTTAGCGCAGTTAACCGCGTCGATCCTATCGGCTTCGGGGACTTAACCGACCGGGCGGAGTTGGCGAAATGTTAGGCGCTCAAGGTGACCATCGCCTTGACTCCGATCGCGTCGAGTATTTCCTGTAACCGGACGACTGCAACCGTTTGATATCCCGTCTCTTCGTATCGGCTGATGACCTGTTTACTGACTCCGAGCCTTCGCGCAAGTTCAGTTTGGGAAACATTCTTGGCAATCCGCATCTTTGTGACAAAGGGCGCGATCTGGTCCAGTCGCTCGACGTTCGGAAGAGTCAGATCGCCTGACTTCAGTTCGTCGTATTCGCGAATTTCGCCTTCGAGCTGCTGGACCATCCCTTCGTAACTACCGCGAACAGCTGCGGCGCGCTTGCCGGTCATCTCTTGGTCGACTTTGGCGATGGCCTGGCGAAAGCCTTCCACTTGCGCCTCTGTCCGTTCTCTCTGCGCGTCGCTTTTAATCATGATGAGTTCGACCTGACCACCTGAATTATGCCTTTGGGTTTACCGTCGCGATCTTGCCGGAAGAACTGCGGGAAACCGATGGCAGGAGCGGCTTGCATTGTGGGATGGATGAAGAACTCCACGCCGTGATCTGCCCACATTCGCCACTTCCGTTTCCGAACATGCGGAACGAGAACCATTTGAAAGTCAATCCAATAAGGATCGATCCGATCGTATACACCCTCGTCAGGCTCGACCCAGTATCCGTCCACATCGCCCGGATCAGGCTTCTCGGTGCAGAAGCTTCCGTCGATAAAAATATCCTCGATACCAGCCGACCAAAATGCGCCGACGGCATTCCGCAAGCCATTTAGAAGCCAACGTCGCCGTGGAGTGAACCCGAACCGGCTTCCTATTTCTTTTAGTGTTGCCCGATGATCACCAAGCGGGAGAGCGCCGGTAGACGGGTCGAGAGCCGGGATCACACCGGCTCCATTATTGCAGCGACAATCCAAATTGTCAACACAAATGCTGTCGTTATTTCGGTTGAGATCGTCCGGCTTAGCCCCCGAGCTTCATTCGCGTTTGCGCCACACCACTTCGTGAAATGCCCGAGAGTCGGCAAAAGCGCGATGCCTTACTCCCTAAGGGTTCCTTGACCCGCGTTTTTCAACCTCAGCGTCCACGAGAAACTCCTTGCTCCACAAACGCGCGGCCCTGTTGCATTCTCACTCCGACCCTCTCGCCAAGCGGTACTTTCGACAATGATTCGTTCGTTTCAAGGACGACGAAGCTGTTCGCGGCGGTCGCGATGGCCACGTGGGTATCCGTTTTTGCCACAGCCTTCCCTGAGACCGTTCCGCCGACCGGCGGTTGACGCTCCACAATTGGAAGTTCTTTGATCGTGGCGCAGGAATTTCGCATATACGATCGCGCAACCTCCCCGATCGTTGGAGGGATACTTTCGATTGCAATCGTTTGTGTTGGCCTTCCTTCATCCGTTTCCGGAACGGAATCAAGCGCCTGCTGATCTCCTTTACCCAAGTCAAGAAAGTCGTTGAGTTCCAATTGCCTGACGAGGAGGTCCTTCAGCCGCTGCTCATGTTCGAATGGCCGGTCAACTTGCAATTGGTAGTCGGCGAGTTCCTTCTCGATTCGCGAAACTCGGCCCTGCTGTTCAACCCCGAGCTTGTCCAAATTCCGCAAAGCGTGCTCGATGCTCTGGATTGTTCCGATCGGGTTAGCCGCGTTCAGATTGGCAGAGTACATGGCTTCGCCGCGAAGAAATAGATCGGGGAGGCGCTGATCGCCCTCGATCAGACCCAGCGCAGAACTCTTCCCCTGGCTCAGAATGTCAAAGCCACGAAAGAAGCCGCGGGACTGGAGTGTCTCATCGTCGCGCCATGACAGGATCGACCGGAGCAAAGCATTGGCCGAATCTTCGCGGGCGCCCTTGCCCGAGAAGAGCCCGTTCCCAACCCTCATCTCGAAGTCTCCCGAACTGTTCAAGTCGCGAGTCGAGATGTCGGACTGGATCTGAGCTAAATGCTGATGGGCCTCGGCAATTTGCCGTGGCAAGTCTCTGATCTCCCACCGGATGCGGCGCTGCTGATTCGCGTGAACGGCGCGGAGCTGGTCAAGCTTCCGAATTTCCGTGTCAGTCTTGATCTTCTCTACGACGGCGGGGTTGCCCGATGCGATTGCCTTAATCTCCGCATAGGTCAGCGCTGTTGTTTCCAGATCCTCTGCCGAGCGCAAGGACGTTTCGCCGCGCATAACCTGCTGAATGAAACGGGCTTTCGTCTCCAGTGTCTGCCACATATACGCGTCGAAAGAGCCTTCAGTAACGTAGCGGACGATCTGGACTTCCTTGTTCTCGTTACCCTGACGCAGTATGCGGCCCTCCCGCTGCTCGATGTCGCGCGGGCGCCACGGGGCGTCAAGGTGGTGCAGCGCGACAAGCCGGTTTTGCACGTTCGTCCCGGCACCCATTTTTTCAGTCGATCCGAGCAGGATTCGGACGCGACCGGCATTGACCGAATCGAAGAGCTGCTTCTTCGCGGTGTCGGTTTCGGCGTCGTGAATAAAGGCGATCTCGCGCTCCGGAACGCCGGCGAGGATCAACTTCGAGCGGATCTCCTCATAAACGTTGAATTTTTCCGGATCTGGCGTCGAGAGATCACTGAAGATCAGTTGAGTAGACCGATCCGCCTTTGTGCGTTCCCAAGTGCTAGCTACTCGAGCCACAGCCCGGTCGACCTTCGTCTCAGTGATCGGCTCGGCTTCAATTCCCACTAAACGCAAATCGAGCGCCGCCTTTCTCCCCTCGCCGGTGATCTTCAGCATGTTGTCGACTGCCGGGTCCACACGCTCTTTCCGCAATTTCTCGGCACGCTCAGTTAAGGTGCGGATAAAAGACTTCAATTCCGGACTCGCCGGTACCGCTTCAATCGCGGGCCGACCATTCTGCAATGCGGGCGTGGGGAGTTTCAGCATGTCGGCAGTTTGGACATCTGCAACCGTTCGGAACATCTGTAATAGCTCGGGCAAATTGATGAATTTTGCGAAACGGGTATGCATTCGGTATCCCGACCCGTCGGGCGATAGTTCAAGCGAGGTCACGGCCTCCGCAAAGTTTGCAGCCCACGAGTCAAAGGGACCCACGTCTCGCTCGGAAAGCATTTGAGGAGCGAGATAACGGAGCGTGGTGTACATTTCCGCCAAGCTATTCGATATCGGTGTGCCCGTAGCGAAGACCACGCCGCGGCCGTCCTTCTGTTCTTGCAGGTAGCGGATCTTCAGAAACATGTCGAACGCGCGATTGCTATCGGAATTTGGTAGCCCGGCGATGCGGGTCATCTTCGTTACATACGCGAGGTTCTTGTATAAATCCGCCTCGTCGACGAATAGCTGGTCGATTCCTAACTCTTCGAATGTCAAAGTACGATCTTTTGATTCGCGGTCCGCGCGCTTCTTGAGCCGCACGATTAGTCGCTTCTTTGCCTTTTCAAGCTCCTTCACAATTCGGCGATTGTCGTCTTTCCCTTCCTTCGCTGTCCCTATTTCCGCGTCGAGTTCCGACACCTGCTTCTCAACGAAGCGATTGAAGTATTGGTCAGAGACAGGTAGAAGCTCAAAGGACTTATGCGACACGATTACTGCATCGAAGTTGCCTGTCGCAATGCGAGCCATTGCTTGCTGGCGGTTGCCCGTCGAGAACTGATCCTTACCCGCCACAAACAAGTTTGCTTGCGGGTACAACTTCAGGAACGCCGCACCCCACTGATCAACCAGATGGTTTGGTACGACGAACATGGGTTTTTTGGCAAGCTCTAATCGGCGCAACTCCATGGCGGCGGCAGTCATTGTCCAAGTCTTGCCCGCGCCCACGACGTGGGCCAAAAGAGGGCTGCCGCCTTCGAGAATGCGCCACACCGCATTTTTCTGATGCGCCGCTAGATCGTTGTCTCGGAGCGACGATCGGGTCATCCCCGGTAGCGTCAAATGCGAACCGTCGAACTCCCGAAGCCGGATATTGTTAAACCGGAAATTGTAGTCGCGCGCTAATCGTGTGGCACGGTCGGGGAACCCTGACAGAGCTATCAGCCAACGTGCAAGACATGGAAATCAGAGACGCCCTCCAACACTTCACGGTGATGGGGCCAATGGGACCACTGCTGGACGCGGATCATGACATGCTCGGTAGCGGACGTTTCCTAAGCTTCGAAACTGAGAACCTCATGCAGCTTGACGACAAGGCTGTAATCCCGGTCCTGCTTTATCTTTTTCGCCGCATTGAGCAGCGGCTTGACGATTCACCCACGCTCATTCTTCTCGATGAGGCGTGGTCGTATCTGCAACACGGCTTGTTTCGAAATCGCTTGCGCGACTGGCTCAAGACGATGCGCCGCAAAAATGCGGTGGTGGTCATGGCGACGCAGCAGATCAGCGACATAGCGAACTCTGATATCGCCGATGTGGTTCTGGAAAACTGCCCGACGAAGATCCTGTTACCCAACGCGGAATCGAAGAATCCCGGTTCTCGAAGTTTCTACGAGCGAGTCGGATTGAACGAGCGGGAGCTTGACATCCTTCAGGTCAGCGTTCCCAAACAGCACTACTACATCGTCAGCAAGCTCGGGCGTCGGCTCGTGGATCTCGGAGTTGGAAGAGTAGCCCTTTCATGGGTCGGAGTGAACGGGCGCGAGGAACGCCAGCTTGCGGAAACGGTGATGGAGCAGTTCCCGGATTCTTGGCGCTCGCATTGGTTGTCTCTCAAAGGCCTCTCGAATTGGGCTGACTACTTGAGAGATATGGAGCGGATTTCATAGTAGGCGAAAGGAAGATTTATGAATTTCAAAGGCAAGTTAGCGGTGTCGGTTTTCATTCTTACTTGTGCGCTCCGTCCAGAGCGTGGGTTGGCACAGATTGGCGGCGGTGTCGTCGTTTGTACGAACTGCTCGACCTCGCTTACCCAAGATCTTGAATATGCGAAACAGGTTCTGCAGTACGCGATCCAGGCTCAGCAACTCGCGAACGCAGTCTTAAACACCGCCCATGGAGGCCCGGCAACACTTACGAACGTCGCGGCCGATCTGAACCAGCTCGCAACGGTAGTTCAAGGGGGTCGCGCACTCGCTTATTCGTTAGGAAACCAGGACGTATTGTTCGCCCAGACATATCCCGGGTATCAGTCGCTTGGGAACGGAGTCGGATCACCGCCGCCGGGTTCGTACGCAAGTAAATACGCTGTTTGGGCCGCGACTAGCCTCGCAACAACCCAGGGCATACTTCGTGGCAGCGGTGTTCAAGGGAAACTGCTTTCGACGGAGCAAGGAATACTTAATGTCATCAGAACGCTCACGTCGTCGAATCTACTGAACCGAAATGACTCGATCAATTTAGCGGGTCAGATGGCAGCCGAGCAGGTTGCGCAGTTGCAAAAGCTTCGCGAGCTTCAGCTTGAGGACATGACAAGCAAGGCAGCTTACCAGGGCTATGTGATTCAGCGACAAGCTTCCGATGAGGGCGGGGCCGTTTGGTACTTCTCGAGCGCCCCAGCCCAAGGCGACGGACGACTTTTCCAACCAGGACTTCATTAAAAGAGGAGCTGATCATGGCTAAACGACTAGCTTTTGTCGGAAGCACATATATGCTGTTCTCACTCGTCATGACCAATTGTTCGCGGCAGCAACATCAAAGCCTGATTGTGGACGCACTCGAACAGTCCGGGTCCGGAAACGTGTCGGGTTCATCCGTCGAAACTATTCAGTCTTGGTTGGGTCCGCGTTCGCAGCTATCTCACGAGATAGAACAGATGTGCCGGGATGTCCGGCCAAAGGCTGATGCTCAGTGGCAGCAGACGACCGAAGGCAGAATCTGCACAGCTTCCCGGAATGTTGCATCGCTGCGCGCAGTACCCGCTCACGGCGACGGGCGGAAGTTTCAACCCGGCATTCATTAGCTAAACCATTTGCCAAGTGGCCAATTTAGCGCGCTCTGCGCGTTACTCAGGAGAATTGTGTGAACTCTCAATCGATACGTAACCACGCCAGGAAGTGCGCACGGTGGCTACTGCTCTTTGCGGCTATCACGGTTAGCGCAGGAACAGTTTTCGCCCAGAACTTCACGACGACCGTTCCTACCGACATTCTGGCTCAATATCGCCAAGCGCGGCAACTATGGACAACAAACGTCTGGGTGTACGCCAACGCGCTATTCGGAGTGCTCGCGGTGATTGAGTTCGCCTGGAGTGCTGCGGTTATGTTGCTCGAAAAGGCCGACCTTCAGAGTTGGACTTCAGCCCTCGTCCGAAAGATCATGTGGATCGGCGCGTTCTACATGCTGCTTCTCAATGGAAGCGTGTGGATTCCCGCGATAATCGACAGCTTCAACCAGATCGGTGCCACTGCGGCCGGTGTTCCCGTGACCCTCTCACCCGGCGACATCTTCGCCCAAGGACTGACAATCGCGGCTGCACTGGTCGATGCCGCTACCAGCGCAGGATTTTTGACCAATCCAGGTACTTCGATCTCGATGGTGCTCGCCGCACTCCTGATCGTCCTCTCGTACATAGTTATAACGATCAACTTCGTCGTTACGGTAGTTGAGAGTTACCTCGTCGTATCCGTTGGCTTCATCTTTCTCGGATTTGGTGGCAGTCGGTGGACCGCCCCATACGTGGAGCGGTATATCGGGTTAGCTGTGGCAATCGGGGTCAAGATTCTTCTCCTGTACTGCCTAATCTCTGCCGGTATGGGTCTCGGCAACGGTTGGTTAGCCGAAGTTCAGGGCGTGGCAACTGCACCGCATCCATATATGTCGGCGTTCGATGTGATGGGTGCTGCCTTGATTTTCATGATGCTTTGTTGGCAAATTCCAAAACTCTTTGCGGCAGTATTGGGCGGGTCACCTGCTCTGACCGGTGGCGACTTAATTTCGGCCGGTGTCATGGTGGCCAGCGCGGGAGTAACGGTAGCGTCAGCCGCCGCAGCAGGTATTGGCGCGATTGCTGGCGGCGCGGCGGCGCTCGCGGGGGTTGGATCGGCAGCATCTGCAGGGAGCTCGGGATCGAGTAGCGTTACAAACGCAGTTGCCGGCGTCAGTTCAGCGGCGTCGGGCGGTGCGAGCGGCGGTGGATCGTCAGCGCCTCCACCGACATCGAGAGGTGAAACCACTGCAAGCAGCGGAGCGCAGCGGCAACCAGACCCTCCGTCCACTCGCTCCGGTTCATCTTCGCTTAGTTCCCTGGGAGGAGAGCCCTTGAGCGGCTCGGGTTTCGAAACGGAGAGACCGGCGAAAGGGTTCGCATCGCCGTCCGGCGATGGCGGCTCGGATGGTCAGCATGCGCCATCAGGAGGTGCGGATTTAGGGTCGACGGCAAGCATAGGAAGCTCTGTAGTCCAAAATCCGCCTGATGTAAGCCGGCCACGAACTCCTCGCTCGTCCCGGAATATCACGGAAGGTATTCAGAGGCTGAGGAGGCGGATGCCTTCGCTTCCTTCTGACGCGGCCCCGCACGCCACACCGCCGCGGATGCCGATTGATCACAACGAATAGGAGGAGGCGCATTCATGAAGCTTGGACTTAAATCCAAACAGAATCAGTCGATTCCGGCGGTAGAAGAGTACAACCCGTATCTCTCTGCTCGACGAGAGTGGGACGAAAGATATGGAGATCAGATCACGAGAGCGAAGAATTGGCGCACGATGGCGTTCCTCTCTGGCCTCGTCGCTTTCGTTGCCACGTCGGGTGTTGTATGGCTGTCCGTGCGTTCGCACGTGGTCCCTTTCGTCGTTCTCGTCGATAGTCTCAGCAGGCCGGTGGCTTCCGGGATTGCAGAGCAAGCTTCAGTAAACGATGATCGGCTGAAACGGGCAAGCATCTTCACTTGGGTAGAGAATCTTCGGCTTGTCACCACAGACGGTGTCACGCAAAGACGCGCGATTGATCGCGTTTACGCGGAGATCGGAAACGGTACTGCTGCCCAGACATTCATCAGCGACTTCTACCGGTCTAATCCACCTTCGAAGCGCGCCCAAACGGAAACCGTTTCGGTCGAAGTAAACTCTGTGCTTCCAACGAGTGATCGCACTTACGAAGTCGAGTGGGTTGAGACCACGCGCGACCTCTACGGTGCTGTGAAAGCAACGGATCGTTGGAAAGGTTCGTTCTCGGTCGTTATTAATCCGCCACAAGATGAACGCCAGGCTCGCGTGAATCCGGTTGGCTTGTACATCACCAATGCAAGTTGGGCAAGAGTTCTTTAGGAGGAATGATCGTGCGACTTTTCGAATTTGTAGTTACGTTCAACGCGGTGGCTGCACTATTTGGACAACAACCATCGTTGGAAGTGAAGAGGGAGCCGCCAGCCCGCAATTCGGCTGAAGCCGAACCCAGTGTTTCGCAAGTTCTGCAGCCGCCTGAGATGGCGGCCCCCGTCGCCGGAAGATCGGATTCTGTGACCCCGGTCAGGATCGGTCCGATCCAAAAGCCCGATAACGACAAGGTGCCCAAAGACTACCGCCCCAAAACTGACGTACCCCTGAGTGCGACCGAATTGGAGGCGGTGCGAGTCAGCGAACGGTGGCGTGGCGAGAAGAATCCGCCAGCCGCGGGCAGTGATGGGCGCGTACTCTACTCTTTCGGGGCCGGATTGCCGACAGTAGTCTGCGCTCCCCTGCGCGTCTGCATGATTGAGTTGCAGGCTGGCGAGAAGATCGTCGGCGAGCCTCAAATCGGAGACTCCGTCCGTTGGAATATTTCTCCGGCCCAGTACGGAACAGGGGATCAAGCGACGGCGGTTATCGTCCTTAAACCTCAAGTTCCCGGCCTTGATACAAACCTACTGGTCACCACCGACCGGCGCGCCTACTATTTGCGACTGATCTCAAAACCCGAGGAGTATGTCGCTAGGATCGCCTTTGCCTACCCGGATGACGATCGCAACGGCAAATGGCAGCAGCAGCTGGCCGAACAAAGGGCAATGGCAAAACAAGAGAAGCACCCGGCAGAGGTTATGCCTGCGGTGATCGCCGTTGAAAAAATTAACTTCTCATACATCGTAAAAGGCGGTAATGAACACATTCGGCCGCTCCGAGTTTTCGATGACGGGGCCAAGACTTACATTCAAATGCCGGACGATATCCGCCATCGCGAAGCCCCAGTGCTCGTTGTGCTCGGGGCTGACGGTAAGGGAGAAATGACTAACTACCGGGTACGCGATCAGATCTACATTGTCGATCGGCTCTTCGATCGTGCAAACCTTCTGCTCGGCGCTGGCAAGAAAGCACAAAAAGTGGAGATCAGTCGTGGCGAACGCAAGGGCTAATAATCCAAATCCGACAGCGACCCCAGGCATAGGTGTAGATGCTCCACGCGGCTTGGACCTTAATCCCACTCCCCGGAAAGCTGTTCGCATTAGTAAGCGCGCCGGCATGGCAATACTGCTGGTCGTCATTGGGCTCCTACTCGCATTCGCCTATGGAGGATACCGGCGAACACAAAAGGCACAAGCCGCCGCCCGCGATGCCGGCTTGCCTAAAAACGTCGGGCCCGCAACTCAAGCTGGCAACGAGTTCACGAACGGAATTCACAACGGGTCGGGCCCAATAATCCGGAAGAACGTGGCCGAGCTTCAAATTCCCGGAGCTCCGAATCTTGAAAGAACTCCAACTTCCTGCGGCTCTAATCCCCAAACGGGGCAGCCGTATCGGTTCAACCCGCAGACGGGACAACCTTGTGATGGACTTCCACAGGAACGACTTCTGATTCGGCAAGCCCCGGCGTATCCGGCGCAGGCTATCGTTCGGTCTTTGACGGAACATGAAGGGACTCCCGAAGAGCAAAGGCTCGCAGCCGCATACGCTCGCGAACAGGAAGCGCGCATTGCTCCCACCGGCATCCGAAGTTCCGCCGGGCAATCCTCTTTTCCGGACGTCTTTGCTGGCAGTCGGTCGAGCGCAGACGGTCTTGCGCTGATGAACGCACTCAACCATGGTGGAGATCAATCGAAGGGACTCAGCGCAAGCGATTCGAACCGCGCTGCAAGTTCAATCGAATCCGAATACGACACCCAGAATATGCAGACCCACAAGGAGTCGTTCCTTGCGTCCGCTCACAGTCACCAGCGGAAGGATTACCTCGATAACACGCGGGGCGCGCCCCTATCGAGGTTTGAAATCAAAGCTGGCTGGGAGATTCCGGCCGTGCTTGAGCAGAGCCTCAACTCCGATCTGCCAGGTGAACTGAAAGCTTTGGTGACGGCCAGCGTTTACGATACCGCCACGGGTCAGTACCTACTTCTTCCCCAGGGATCACGGCTGGTCGGCAAATACGACTCGCGCGTGGCTTACGGCCAAGACGGAGTGCAGGTTGCATGGAGCCGTATCATTTTCCCGGATGCCTCTTCGATCGACTTGAACGGAATGGTCGGACTCGATTCCCACGGAAATGCCGGGCTGCGCGACAAAGTTGACCGGCATTACACGCGGATGGTCGGTTTCGCCGCACTGACGAGCCTGTTCACTGCCGCTTTCGAAATTTCTCAACGGCGCAATCAGAGCGTTCTTGCCTATCCGACTCCTGGTGAGGCAGCTTCCAGTGCGGTCGGTCAGGAGTTGAGCCAAACAGGAGCGCAAATCACGCGTCGCAACCTGAATGTGCAGCCGACGATCAAGGTTCCAGTGGGGTACAAGTTCACGGTTCGGGTCAACCGCGACATTCTGTTTGACGGTCCATACGAGCCGATGCAACCCGATCCGCAACCGTTGCCGATGGGTGGCAAGACGTTACGGCAAAGAAGCGTTTGGGACAGCGTCAGCAAGTAACTAGGGAGGGAAAGAGGAATGATGAAATCAGAGATTCTTCAGGAATTCGTGGCCATGGTTGAAGCGGACGCTCAATCGCGACCTTCGCTGGGCGAGTTCGAGATGGCGTATCAGGCAAGAGTCGCCACTGATCGTATCCGCTTCGCGATTAGAGCGCCGGAGTCGGCCAAGGAACGGAGCGAACAGCTTAGAGAGGCGGGAATGCAGCTCCTCGACGCGCTTGATCGTCTGGAAGCAGCGGAGCGTCGTTTCCAAGATCGTTGGCGGGGTCCGGTGCGGAGCCACCAACCGGCTTCGCACCTTCCCTATACTCATGCGGCGAACGGGATGCCGCGAAACGCTTCGTGAGGTGATATGTCGACTCTACTTACCGAAGCTGATGTAGCAGAACGTTTACAAGTAAGTCTGGCCTCTGTGCGTCGGTGGCGGCTAGAAAAACGTGGGCCGATTTTTGTGAAGGTTGGATCGCTTGTCCGGTATCGCCCCGACGACCTTGAATCGTGGGTCGTCGGGTTGCCAGCAAGTGATCTCAGGCAGCCTAACGGAAAGCAAGCCTCTGAAGCGGAGCGAGCGGTTGGCGATACTGGACGAGTCGGCAACGAGCCCTTAAGCTCAGGCCGAAACGCATTTAGCGTGAGGTGAACCGATGGCGGTGTATAAGCAAAAAGGTTCAAAGAACTGGTGGTATAAGTTCGTTTGGAACGGCAGGCAAATTCGGACGAGCACAAAACAGCAGAATAAACGAACTGCCGAACAAATGGAGTCCGCCCACAAAGCCAAGCTCGCGAAAGGTGAAGTAGGGATACGTGAGCGGTCCACGATTCCAACCTTGGCCGAGTTCGCAGAGGGCGATTTCCTGCCTTTCGTGGAAGCGCGCTCAGCGGAGAAGCCAAAGACGCTTGAATACTACCGAAATGGGACGAAGAATCTGATTGCCTTCCACCCTCTTGGAATCGCGCCTGTTGACACAATCACGTCTGACAAGATAGCTGCGTTCATCAAGCGCCGCCGGGCTGCCGGTCTTCAGGTATCCAGCATCAATCGCGAACTTGAAGTTCTCCGCAGGATGCTGAAGCTCGCGGTGGAATGGGGGCGGGTTGACAAGCGGCTTCCCAAAGTCGAGATGCTCTCCGGCGAAGTTCATCGGGATCGAGTGCTCTCTGGAACCGAGGAGTCGCGTTACCTGGCGTCTGCTCAGCGACTCGGCGAGACAATTGACGCCAAATACTTTCGCGCGCTGAATGGCATTCGGGCCAAGCGCGGCCAGGAACCGATTGAACCAAAGGACCCGTTCCTGCTCCGCGATCTCGCCACGTTGCTGGTGGACTGCGCGCTTAGGCCGGATGAGGCCTTCCGTCTCGAGTTCGGGGAGGTGCATGCCGGCTCAATTCACGTGCTCTACGGAAAGACTAAGAGCGCTCGTCGGACGGTTCCCGCCAGTCCCAGAGTTGAGGAGATCCTGGAAGCGCGCCGCGCAAAGCTGGTCGAGGGCTGGGTCTTTCCCGCACCGACGAAAAGCGGGCACATCGAAAAATCCAGCCTCAAGAAGCAACACAGGCGCGTATGCAAGATCGCGAAGATTGCTCCATTCATCCTGTACACTTTTCGCCACACTTGCTTGACCCGCTGGGCCGCTCATATGGACCCGTACACTCTCGCTTACCTCGCCGGGCACAGCGACTTCAGCATGACCCGGCGTTACGTTCATCCTCAGGCGGACACGGTTCGTGCCTCGATGCAGCGGGCGCGCGAGGCTCAGGGTGGGCATAGTTCTAGGTATAGTGACCAACCGGGTGTTGTTGCAGATGAGCAGAAGAACCGCAAAGAAGTTAATGGAATCACTAACTTATATTGGTCGGGGCGAGAGGATTCGAACCTCCGGCCTCCTGGTCCCGAACCAGGCGCTCTAGCCAGGCTGAGCCACGCCCCGATCATGTCCAGTGTATCAAGCTAACCGCTTCCATCCGCCGAATCATCAGGGAAACCTTTTGAGCTCCGCCTGCAGCCCGCTCATTCCCTTGCGCCGGTAGATTTCCGCCAGACGCTGCTGTTCCGGCGACGACGCCAGCGCGCGCCGCAAAATCGGATCGCTCGTCGCCTCGCTGATATCCGACCGCGTCGGAATCCATAGCTTCCCGTCCGAAAATTCCACATTGTTCACAAACGCGAGCAGCGCGTCCACCACCATCGGCTGTCCGCTCGGATGCGTCAAACGCAGCGTCCCCGGCTCCGTCATATTGGCCGTCTGTACCGGTCCCAGTTGCGTCGCCGACGGAACCGAGCCTGCCAGGAAATCTCGCCCGCGATCGTCGCGCACAATCCACCCGACGTCGAAATTCTTAATCGTCTTCCCTGAAGTATTGCGCAGTTCCAGGCGCGACGTCCTTACCTCGTTCCCCGAAATTTCCGCGTCTCCGCCCAGCGGCTTTATGGGCGAACTCGCAAATGCGACTGCTCCCACCGGAACCGGCTGCTCTCTGCGGCCGCTATACTCCGGCCGCCGCAAAAGCTCCAGACTGAGTTGTGGCGGCCCGAAACTTTGCAAGCCAAAATTCAACTCCTCACGCAGTTCGGCCAGCCGTCCGTCATCGAGCAGCTTCGCCAGATAACGTCGATCCCGCCGCGCCTCCAGTTCATACACCATCAGCATCCGGCGCGAACCAAGCTTATCCGGCCCGTAAGCCGACAAATCCGAGAACAAAGCGCAATCGAGCGACACCTGCATCATCGCGCCCTTGCTTTGCCCCATGCTGAGCGGCCGCAAAAGCTGCATGTCGATCCGCACGGGGAAAACGTCGCCCGGCTCCGCGTGCAGGCTCGGAATCGTCACCGACCCCCGGCCCGAGGGCGTCAGGTCCGGAGCCTCTACCATCAGCGTTAAACCCGAGATCGGTTTCGTCCCCGTATTGCGCAACAGCAGCGACGCGTGCAAATCGATCACGATCGACGCTCCGCGCACTCTCGCGGTCGTCGGCGACGGCTCCTGCAGGCTCAGGTCGATGGGCAGAACCGGCGAGTCGTGCGGGAACTGCACATCCAGCCAGCGGCCCCCGCCATCCGCCGCCAAAAGCCCCGCCGGCGCCAGACAAAAAACCAACAGCGATCGCAGCAGCCGTTTCGTAGCGCTACTGCCCATACACGTTTGTGATCGTCACTTGTCCCGTATCTTCATCGATGTAGCGGGCCTCTACGGAGGAATTGCCGGAAAGCGAAACCAGCGCAGTCGAGGGGTGCAGAATCGTCAACGTCACGCCTTGCGAGCGCACCGCAATCCCGCTCGGAGTAGCTTCCAGAAAATTCGTCAGCTTTGGCCTCTGGCTCAGGCCCATCAGGCGCGATAGCGAAGCGCTGAGATGGCTGCTTTGCTCCGGCGGAATGTGAGTCAGCCATCCGGCCACAAACAGGACGCTCAGACCCGCCCCCAGCGCCACCCGCGGGAGCCAAACTCGCTTGCGGCCCACTTTTTCGATACACCGCGCGGCCGCCACGCCCACCACGATGTTCCCCAGCATTTCCCGCTCTAAGCTGTTCCAATCCGCCACCGCCTCGTAAGCGGTCAACGTCTCGGTGGCGGCTTCCCGCTTCAGCTCGCGTATCGAAGACGCGAAGCGCGCGGCCTGCTGCTCGCAGCTTGCGCACTCCACCAGATGAGCTTTCATCCGCAGCCGCGCCAGCAGCGGCAGATCTCCCCGCGAGTAAAGAGCCAGCATCTCCGGAATCGGGTGAGCGCTACGCATTCTGCTAAACGAAACCACTACGGCTTCCCTTCTTCCAGGTAGCGCTTGAACTTCGTGCGCGCGTTCGCTATATGCGAGCGCACCGTCGCCATCGAGCAATTCATGTGCTTGGCAACCTGGTCCGCCGGAATATCTTCCACATCGCGCAGCAGCAGCGCCATCCGTTCGCGCTCCGTCAAAACAGCCAGGCCGCCATCCAGGTGCAGCTTTCGCTCGCCCCGTAAAACCGACTGCTCCGGATCGGCCCCCGGCGTGGCAAAACCAGCCAGTTGGCTCACATCGGTAAACGAAAGTTTTTTCCTGCGTCGCAGAAAATCGATCGCCGTGTTCGCCGCGATGCGCGACAGCCAATGCCCCGCCCGCTCCATATCCTTCAATTGACCCTTGCGCTGCAATGCCTTGATGAAAGTCTCCTGCGTCAGATCCTGTGCATCGTCTACATTCCCCACAATGCGGTAAATCAGCAGAAAAATACGCCGCAGATTCTGTTGGATGAACTGTGTCTGCGATTCTTCGCCCGAATGTAGCTGCGAATCGGAAAGAGGCGGTAACGCGTCGCTCACGCCACCCTCCCGCCTGAAATAGCCCGCCGTTGACAAAACGGCTGCGCAATCGCTAGATAACCGGTCCATTCCCTTAAAAAGGAATGACGAGCCGCTAACGAAAACGTGCAATACCGCCCTGCCATCGACGCTATTTTAGAGTATATGAGACCTGTCGCGGTGATCGGCATAGGTAAAACTGCGTTCGGCGCATTCCCCGATCGCAATCTCCGTTCTCTGGCCGTCGAAGCCATCGAACACGCTTTAGCGGACGGCCACACGCCTGCCTCCTCGGTCGAAGCTTTCTATCTGGGAAACTTTGCCGGCCCCTCGTTTGTCGGCCAAAACCATCTGGCGCCCTATGTGGCTACCGCCGCCGGCTTTGAGGGCATCCCATGCACCCGTTTCGAAGATGCCTGCGCATCGAGCGGCGCCGCCTTTTTTCACGCCTGGCAGAGCGTCGCCGCCGGCATCTATGATGTCGTCGTCGCGGCCGGCGTCGAAAAAATGACCTCGCAAACCACTCCGCGCGTCACAGAAATTCTGGCCGCTGCCGGCGACATGTCCACCGAGGGCCGCGCCGGAGCCACCTTCCCCGCCCTCTTCGGAATGATTGCCAGCCGGCATATGCACCAATACGGCACGACGCGTGAACACCTCGCCGCGGTTGCGGTAAAGAACCACGCCAATGGAGCAAAAAACCCGCTCGCCCATATGCGCAAAGTAATCACTCTCGAACAGGCGCTCGCCGGTAAACCGATTTCCGAGCCCTTGACCGTCTACGACTGCTCTCTAATTAGCGATGGCGCCGCCGCCGTCGTTATCGTTCCCCTCGATCTCGCCAAGGACTTCAATCCCCGGTTTGCCCGCGTGCTCGCCGTGGCGCAGACTTCCGACCACGTCGCCCTCGATAGTAAAGCCGACATCACCGTTTTTCCGGCCGTCAAAGCCGCCGGCGCGAAAGCGTACCGCCTGGCCGGCCTGGCCGCGCATGACATTGAGTTGGCGGAACTGCACGATTGCTTCACTATCGCTGAAATCATCGCCAGCGAAGATCTGGGGTTTGTCGAGAAAGGCGACGGCGGTCCGTTCGCCGCCGCCGGCTGCACCGCTATCACCGGCCGCATACCCATCAACACCAGCGGCGGACTCAAATCGAAAGGCCATCCGGTCGGGGCAACCGGCGTCGGACAGATTTGCGATCTGGTCACCCAGCTGCGCGGCGAAGCAGGAGAGCGCCAGGTAGCGCGTCATCGCATTGGTCTCGCGCAAAATCTTGGCGGCTCCGGCGCTACTTGTGTAGTCACGATTCTGGAGGCCGCTTAAGATCATGCCGAACCCTGCTTACACGGATGGCATCGTCTACACCGAAACCATCGTCCACGCGCCACCGCCGCAATTCGCATCCGACGCGCCTTACCAGCTGGCCATTATCGATCTCGCCGCCGGCGGCCGCGCCACCGTCCGCATCCTGGGACAATCCGCCGAAGAGCGCGCTCACATCGGCGACCGCGTAACGTTTATCGAAGAGCGCGACGGCGTCGCCTATTACCGGAAAGCCGAAGCCAAGTCAGAGCAGGAAGCGTCAGAAGCCGTGAAAAAATGCCTCGTAACAATTTGTGAAGGAAATGATTTGGGCCGATACTGAAGAGATGAGCGAGCAGGCGCGGTTGTTGAAGTTGCCAAGGAACAAGGACGGGGAGCAGGAGGAAGCAGCCGAGCGTGGGCCCGTCAAGCTGCGCCGCATCGATCGCCAACAGAAAACGATGGCGATCATCGATGTGGAGGAGTTGATTCCGGCGGACCACAAGGCGCGGGCGATCTGGCATTTGGCGAGGACGTTGGATCTGAGCGGGTTTGCCGAAAGCTTGTGTGGCGAGGAAGGCGGCGCAGGACGGCCGGCGTGGGATCCGCGTTTGCTAGTGAGTGTGTGGGTGTACAGTTACAGCGAACAAGTCAGCTCGGCGCGCGAGATCGAGCGCCTGATGGAGTACGAGCCGGGGTTGCAATGGTTAAGCGGCTTGCAGGTGATCAACCACCACACGTTATCCGATTTTCGGGTACAACATCGGGCGGCGCTGGACGAGATGTTTAGCCGATTGTTGGCGTTGCTGGAAAGCGCCGGGCTGATCGGTTTAGAGCGTCTGATGGTTGATGGGACGAAGATTCGCGCGCAGGCGGGGAGCGATTCGCTGCGGCGGCGGGCGACGATCGACCGGCGGCTCGAGCAGGCGCGCGAGGTGGTGCGGCAGATGGGAGATCCGCACGAGGCGCAGCGGCCGGCCCGACGGGAAGCCGCTCAGCGGCGTGCGGCGCGGGAACAAGTCGAGCGGCTGGAAAAGGCACTGAGCGAACTGGCCAGCATCGAAAACAGCAAGCATAGCCGGCAAGACAAGCAGTCGGCGCGCGCCAGTGTGAGCGATCCGGAAGCGCGCGTGATGAAAGATGGCCAGGGCGGGTTTGCTCCCAGCTATAACGTGCAAGTCAGCACCGAGGCCAGTCACAAAAGTGATTGTGGAAGTGGCCGTAACCCAAGCGGCGAGCGACAGCGGGCAATTGCTGCCGGCCATGGATCGCATCGAGGCTACCCTGGGACGCAGACTAGAGCAAGTCGTGGCCGATGGCGGTTACACCAATCGTGCCAGCATTCTAGGAATGAGCGAACGAGGCATCGATTTCATTGGTTCTCTGGGCAGCCCAAAGGGGCGGCGAGAAGCACGCCTGGAGGCCAGCGGGATAGCGGCGGATTTCGGCGCTTCTGCTTTTGTGGTGTTAGAAGGCCGGAACGCGTTGCGCTGTCCGGCCGGGCAGGAGTTGCCGTACCTGCGCCAGAACCGCCAGGACCATTTCGTGTATCGGCAATATCGAGCCTCCGATCAGGCTTGCGGCGACTGTGTCCATCGGCCACACTGCAGCCCGAGCGGGCGCGGCCGAACGGTGTCGCTGCCTGAGGAAAAGCCGGAAGTGGTGGCCTTTACCGCGAAGATGGCGACCCCGCAAGCGCAGCGGATCTACCGGCAACGAGGTGCCACGGCGGAATTTCCGCATGCCTGGATCAAGGATAAAATCGGGCTCCGCAAATTTCGCCTTCGCGGTTTGGCCAAAGTCGGCGTGGAGGCCCTATGGGCTTGTCTGACGTATAACATCCTGCAATGGATGCGCCTTTGTTGGCGGCCGCTGCTCGCTTCCCCTACGGAAGCTTAAGACAGTCCCTTCGGGACGGTCCCATCCAAAAGGGAAACTTCCTTCTCGGCAGTCTTCGGGCCTGGCGAGCGCTAACACTGTTGGACAACTAACTCTCATCCGCTACACCGTTTCGAAACACTTTTGAGCGGCAACCTCGAAAGTTGACTCGCTTTTTCGGCCCATGGATGATTCTTTCACGGCTTCTCAGCGACCCTAAATCTGAAGGGCGCTTTTCCTTTCCCGACGCTTAGCTGATTTTTCACCCTCAATACAACAAATACTGCCGTCTTCTCTCATCGAACTGAGCCGCTTCTTTCTCCGCTTCCGCCCAGATAGACCCGGCATCGTGGCCCTCTTTAAACCCCGCCAGCACCTTGCTGTTCGCTATCAGAAACCGGCATTTTTCGAAATCGAGCTTGCCCGGATACAGCTTCTCGAGCGCCACCGCCAGCTCGATTCCCAGTCGCGTACTGTCGAACGCCTCCCGGTCCGTAATCACAAAACGCACCCCTGAGATCTCCTTACCCGCGAAATTCGACGCCGTCGGCTTGAACCGTGTCGGATACAACCTCACCCCCGGAATCATCCGCGCGTTGATTACCTGCGCCAGCATTGAACCGTCGATCCAGTCCGCCCCGATCTGCTCGAACGGAGCGTCCGTGCCGCGCCCTACTGAATAGTTGGTATTCGCCTCCAGCATCGCCAGTCCCGGATACAGCAGTGCCGCATTCAGGCTGCGCATATTCGGCGACGGATTGACCCACGGCAGGTTCGTTGCGTCGAACCAATCCCCGCGCTGCCAATCGCTCATCTTGACCACATGCAGATCCGCCCCCCAATGCTCTTCCGCGTTCGCCATGCTGGCTATTTCGCCGAACGTCATCCCATGTCGCAGCGGTAGATCGAAGCACCCCACAAACGAATCGAATTGCTTTTCGAGCACCGGCCCTTCTACATGCGTTCCGGTAATCGGATTCGGCCGGTCCAGCACATAAAATGGCTTGTGCGCCCGCGCCGCCCCTTCTAACGCATACAACATCGTGCAGGAATACGTCCAAAACCGCGCCCCCACATCCTGGATATCGAACACAATCGCGTCCGTTCCCGCCATCTGCTCCGCCGTCAGCCGCCGCTCGTGCGGCCGGTATAAACTCACCACCGGCAGCCCCGTCTTCTCGTCTTTGCTGTTGCCTATGTCGGCCTGATCTTCGCTGCCATTGATCCCGTGCTCCGGCGAAAATAGTTTCACCACGCGCACTCCCGCTGCCAGCATCTGGTCCACATTCCGGCTCCCCTGCCGGTCGATGCCCGTCTGATTCGTAATCAGCCCCAACCGCTTGCCCTTCAGTTCCGCAAAACCCTGCTGCTCCAGCACGTCCAGCCCCGTCAGCGTCTGCGCATTGCGCGCCACCACGCGATGCACCCCCGCCATGCCGATCGTCTCTACATACCCCGTCAGCGACGCCGTATTCGGAATCTCCGACCCATAATGCGCCGCCCCCTTTCCATCTCCAACCCGGCGCTCCCATCCCCGGCTATCCTCTTTGGAAGGCCGTCAAACCGCTCGGCTTCGGCACCCCCGCCCTGGTCTGGCTTTGTGAGCACTCGACCCGCGAACAGAGCGTTTTCAAGTTCGCTACCGACGGCATCCGCCTGCGCGCCCTCCAGCGAGAAGTAGCCGTTTCCCGCCTTCTGCGGCATGACTTGGCGGACGACGATCGCTTCGTCAGAGTCGCCCACTGGCAGCTCGAGCAGACGCCGTTCTTTATACGCTCCGATTATTGTGGGCAGAACCTGCTTGAGTGGGGGAGCTCGCCTGAGTTCGCCGCCTTCGATCTCGCCAGCCGCATCTCTCTTGTCGCCGAGATCGCCGACGCAGTCGCCGCCGCCCACTCCCTCGGCGTCCTGCACAACGATTTGAAGCCCGGTAACATTCTCGTCTTGTCGCCCCCCGTCGCAGGCGTCGGTTGGAAAATCAGAATTTCCGATTTCGGTATCGCCAGCCTGAGTCGCCCACAGCGCCTGCGCGACCTGCAAATTACCTACCACCAGACGGTCCATACCGGCTCGCAAACTGCCTCGCCCTTGGGAACAGTGATGTATCGCGCCCCCGAATTGGCCGCCGGCGCCGCTCCCAGCGTTTCGGCCGACGTCTACGCCCTCGGCATCATGCTCTACCAGGTTGCCTGCGGCGACTTTCTCGAAACTCCCTCCCCCGGCTGGCGCAGCAGAATTCCCGACCCATTGCTCCAACAGGACATCGCCGACGCCGCCAATGTCGACCCGAAAGCGCGCATCCCAAATGCCGCCGACCTGTCGCTCCGCCTCCGCGCTATCGAGGCTCGCCGCGAAGAACAACTCGCCCGCGCCAAAGAGCTTGCGGATCACCGGCGCGCGCAGGAGTTGCTGGCCGCCCAGCGCGTGCGGCAGCCCTGGATCATTGCCACTATTTGCGCTCTAACGCTCGGCCTCTGCGCCAGCATCTGGTTCTACATCCGCGCTGTCAATGCCCGAAATACGGCAGAGCTTCAAACGCAAACTGCTTCCGCTATCTACGGTTTCCTCTCGCATGACGTTCTCGAGCAAGGCGACCCGCTCTCCGGATTGCCTGCCCAGCAAACGCTCCTGCAGGCCCTTGATGCCGCCGCCGCTCAGATCGATCGCCGCTTCCGGAATCAGCCTGACATCGCAGGTCGTCTGCACGAGACCATTGCCGATGCTCTTAACAATCGCTCTCAGTTCCCGCCAGCGCGCCAACAGTACCTGCTGGCCGCCCGCTGCTTCCGCCGCGCCGAAGGCGCGCAGTCGCAAAGCGCTATCGTCGCCGACCTCAAACGCGAATCGGCCGACATCCGCGGCATGCAGCCTGGTTCGCTCGCCCTGGCAACCAGCAGCTTCGCCCAAACGAAAAACCTTGTAAAAGCCCTGCCTGACCCCAAACCTGACGTCCGCGCCTGGTTTGCCGCCACCCAAGCGGGCTTAATGGGTAGCGGCGCGCACCCAGAGCAGGGCATCCCAATTCTCAATGCGGCGCTTACGGTTGCCGCGAGAGCTCCCGCTGCCAGCCCGCGAGCGATTTTGATGTTGAGACAGCGGCTCTGTTACCTTTACCTCAGAACTGGCAACGGACCCGCCGCGGAGAAAACCGCCAGCGCCATGATTCAGTCCGTGCTTCGCTTGGACGGCCCGGAATCGCCAGCCTTGTTATTTCCCGAACTGAACTACCAGGAAGCTCTTTTGATCGCTGGCAAATTCAAAGACGCCATCGCCGAAACCAGTCGAAACTATCCACACTTCTTTGCCCAACTCGGACCTGCCAATAACATGACCCTGCAAACCCTCGCCACCCGCGCGGCCGCGGAGGGCGAACTTCAAGACTATGCGGCCGCTACTCGCGACGATCTGGCCGTTCACCGGGCGGCCCCGCCTTCCGATCAATTATTCAGGGTCGGTACGCTTGTCGACGCCGCCACTTCCGAATGCAGAGCCGGCCGCTTCTCTTCCGGCATGGACCATGCGCGCGAGGCATTGCGAGAAACTCACGTGCCTGGCACCAGCGAGGCGTTTATAGGCGGCTCCGCTTTCGCTTTAAGCGAATGCATCCTTTCCAGCTTTGAAAGTTCGCGCCAGGATCCACGCTCCCTGAACGAGAGCGAAAAGCTCCTGAAATCCATGAATATCGCCCTCACCGGCCACTTCATGGGCAACCCCGGCTTGGCCGGTAATGTGGACGTGGCGGAAGCCCGGCTCGCCTTTGACCGAGGTCAATATGCGGCCGCTCGGCAGTGGGCCGATAAGGCCCACCCGTACTTCAACGGACCGGGCGCGGACGCCTATGAGAAACAGCAGCTCGAACGGATCGAGCAGCTCCTCGGCAAGATACCCGCAACGTAAACTCCGACGCCTCCGCCCACGGGGTAGTCACAACCTTGGACGCAATCACAGACCCCGCCGGGGACATGCCGGGCTAGCGTCCGGTACGCTCAACTTCCGCCCCGCAGCCCTATTGCTCGCCATGCATGTCAATCAAGACGACCGCGGAGTTCTCTCGCTCTCGGTCGAAAACAATTTGCTTCCCGTCCGGTGTAACGTCAAACGTCCGCATCGTCGCTCGATCCCTTAGCTCGCTAAGGCGGCGCGTTTTCATGTTCGTCAGATCGAGAAGCCAAAAATCCTGCCAGGGTGTCGCCTCGCGCGCCTTCATATAAACCAGGCTGCGTCCATCCGGCATAAACCGCAAACGCTCCCCTGCGCGGTGCGTGCGAATCTCCGGAACCTTCACCTGAGTACCGTCAGGACGAATAAGCAAAATGGGCTCCAAGGTAAATATATTTGGTCCGGAGTACGCAATCAACGATCCATTGGGTGACCACACCGGGTTTCGTCCAATCGTTCTGGTGAGTCGAACCGGGAATCCGCCGCCTGTCGGAATTTTGAACAATCCTTTGCCTTTTCCATCATTGCCACCCGTTACAATCCAGCGTCCATCGGGCGACCAATCTGCCGAACCTTCAACATCCAACTTCGGCGCGATTTCGCTCGAGTCGGTTCCGTCCGCCGATATCAGCCGCAGCCGGCGTTTGCCGCTTTGACGGGTCACCACGGCGATGCGACTACCGTCCGGCGAGACAGCTGCTGGCTCTGTTAAGCCCTGCGCGGTTCCCCAAACCTCGCTGGATCGATCTCCTTCCCTTCTCCACAATTTGTCGCCAGCGCCAACCGACGATAGAAAATACAAGGCGTCCCTTCGGAAACGAGGCGCTAAGGCGCGTCTTGAGTCCGTCGCGAACGGTTTCACATCAGCCTCGGTGACAATTGAGCCGCGGATCGGGATGCTCCAAAGGCGGACCGTGGGGTTAGCAATCGTGACAGCCAAATGCCGGCCATCGCTCGAAGCGGACAGCGAAGTATATTGCTCCAGTCCAAATGCGATTCGGTGCGAAACTTTCCGCGCGAGGTCGTAACACCAAAGCCAAGGGCCCTCGCGGTCGCGCTCTCTTGCTATATAGAGGACCACTCCCTGCCGTAAGGGTGTTGGATCTCTCATTTCGCTGTTTTGCGAAGTAAGACGTTCAGGTTCCCCACCAGCGGCTGAAATCCGCCATAAGTCTGTCTCAAACGTTGCTGGAGTGCCATGCACAAAATAGATCCAATTGCCATCCGCGCCCCAGGCAAGGTAATGGTTGTGTTGGTCGGGGAGGTCGCGAAAGATTTGGCGCCCATTCGAGCCATCGTTATCGGCAATGAAGATCGGGTCGCCCGGGTCGCGGGTGTGGTACGCCACCTTCGAGCCATCAGGAGACCAAGTCAGATTTACCGCTTTATCGTTCAGAAAAAAACGTGGCTTGCCACCGAGCAGAGGCAACATCTGTAGCCGTCGCGTTTCAGTTCCCGCCAACCAGATTTCCGCGCCGTCATTTGAGAATCCGATACTGCGCAGCGGTCCGCGCTGATCTTCGGAGCCTGGCGTAAGGTCAATTGGTCCACCCACCCCGATTCGATCCACCCAAACGTGAGATACTCCGCCGCGATCTGACATGAACGCCACAAACTTTCCATCCGGCGAAATCGAGGCGTCTGTCTCGTTGCCCTGGTAGTCGATCAAGGGCGTGAAGGTCGCGTTTGTGAGCGGGTTGTCAACAATCGGCCTGCGGGTCTGAATAATCCAAACAGTAGTCACAACCAGAGCCAATGTCGCCGCGAGCGCGAGTACCCACGGAATTCCGCCCTTTTTGTGATCGGCCTTTGCCGCAAAACCATCTTCAAGCGCTATCCGTGCCTCGCCGATCGCCTGCAATCGGCGGCTTACATCTTTGGTCAGGCATCGGTTCAGTAGCGGCAGCCACTTGGCCGGAATACCCGATAAATCCGGCTCGCCGCGAACAACGGACGCCAGAATCTCGCTCGTGGTGTTTCCTGGAAACAGGCGCTTGCCAGCCAGCATCTCACCCACCACTGCCCCGAACGACCAGATATCGGAACGCCGGTCCGCCGCGCCACCCAGCGCCTGCTCCGGAGACATATACGAAGGAGTTCCTACAATGACTCCCCGTTGTGTCGTGTCGCCCCGAAGCGCTCCCGGGCCTTCATTCATCGCCTTCGCCAAACCAAAATCAAGAATCTTTACGGTGTTACCCTCGCCCAGTTTGATATTCGCCGGCTTCAAGTCCCGGTGAACAATTCCCTTATCGTGCGCTGCTTCAATCGCCTCGGCCGCTTCAAGGGCAATACGCCGAACCTCCGACTGTTCAATAGGTCCTCTGGCAATAAGATGCGCCAAAGTTGGACCTTCGATATATTCCAGAACCAGATAGCTAAGACCAGAGCCACTGGAGCCGACGTCATACAGAGTTGCGATATTCGCGTGGTTCAGCGTGGCAATCGCCCTTGCCTCACGCTCGAAGCGCTCGCTAAATTGCACCGCTGAAATCTTGATCGCAACTGTTCGATTGAGACGAGTGTCGGTAGCGCGGAACACCTCTCCCATGCCCCCACTTCCGATCTGCTGTTCTATTCGGTAGGGTCCCAGTTGCGTGCCGGCACTGACTGCCGAAATCCTTTCAAGCAGGCTCTCATGCCCTTCCCAAGCAGGCCGATCCAACGAAAAACTGTGCGCTTCGGGATTATTTTCTTGAGCGAAAACAGAGACGACTGTCGCGCGCAACTCCGGGTCAGCGCTCTCCAGCAGTGCCTTGCGTTCTTCTGGAACAAGCTCTAGCGCGGCCTGGTACAACTCCTCCAATTGCCGCCAGCGTTCCCGCGTCACGGAACTGATTGTAGCTTAGGAATTGCCGCACGCGAGATGCTCTAAGCCCAGAATGTGGGGAATTTTCCACATTCTGGGTTACACACCTTGTTAACTAACTACTTGAATCGCGATCTTTCAGATCACTCTTAATGCCTCTGGGGATTGACCGGAGGGTTGCCGCCCCCGCCTCCATTCGTTACTACTACCTGCGAGATATAGGCGATCGCCAAGCTGCTATCCGCGTTGTTAGCCATGGCGACTTCCTTGACGAAATCCTGGCTCTCGACGCGCGCCTCACCTACCCAGGCTCCGTTCGGGCCCGTCTGTACGTTGTGGTGCAGAGCGGTGCTGGCCGCCACATAAAACAGCTCCAGCGCGCCGCTATTGTTTGCACCGAGCACGATCTGCTGCGTATTGCCGACTTGATCCGTGCCGCCGATGCCACCGGAGACAAGTGTCTCGCCTACCCAACTGGCACTGTTCGCACTGATTTGCATGTTGGAATAGATGTCTTTGTTCGTCCCAAAATAAACGACTTGCAGTCGACCATTCTGGTTTCTTGCTACCGCTACCTGATTCGCACTCGCCCCGGACAACTGCTGTTCAGCCGTCCATTTGCTGCTGTCATTAGCCGTAACCTCAGCGGCGTGATAAAGATCGTTGTTCGTGCCCACATAGAAGGCCTCCAGCCGGCCATCCGCGTTTGATACGACTGTTACCTGCTTAGCGCTCGCCCCTCCGAGACGCATTTCACCCGCCCACTGGCCACCTCCGGGAGAGGTCTGCCAATTATGATAAAGGTCATCGTTAGTGCCGACATAAAAGACTTCGAGGTGTCCATCGGCATTTTTGCCCACTGTAATACTTTTGGCGCTCGCTCCTGACAGTGGCTCCCCTGAACTCCATTCGTTCTGGTCAGGACTCAGCTGCTGAGTAATGTACAGGTGGTTGTCGGTCCCTATGTAGAACAGGGCCAGTAACCCGTTTGCATCGGAAGCCGCGGCTACCTGCTGAGCCGTACTTCCTTCGAAGCTACCCAAGCCCTCCCAGGTGTAACCATTGACTTGGCGGATATGGTAAAGGCCATTGTCGGTTCCAGCAAAGAAAATCTCTAACAGGCCGCTTTTGTTTCTGGCCATTGCGATATGGTTGGGCGAGTTTCCCAAATTCGCTGCTCCATTCAGGCCGCTATCGGTTTGATCGTATTTGATGTTGTAATTCACTGTCGTAGACATAATGTTTCCTTTTTCGTGTGATGATTTGTATTTGCGATATCGAAAAGCGCCGTTTTGCCAGTTCCCTCCGCGGCGATCTAAGAGAGTTGAGTCCTAGGGCGGAACGCATTCGGCCAAAGCCGCCGCTTGATCGGAAGCTTCCGCCGCCGCACCACCCCTGTCATGGTCGGCCTGCACTATCTCCTCCTGACCTACATCGCGAGATTTCCTGGTCAAAACCGTTACCGCCGCCCAACATTTTTTTTCGCGATATTATGTGCTTGCGCCTTTGTGAAGCCTGAAGCATCTGATACCACTCAACTTCTTCTCGATTGGGCCCATGGGAGCCCGGCCGCGCTGGATGCTCTCACTCCGCGTATTTACAAAGAGCTGCGCCGCATGGCTGCCGGTTTCGCAAAAAGAGAACGCAATGGAAATACACTCGATGCCACCGCCCTTGTCCATGAGGTCTACCTCAAATTGATCGATGTTCGACAGGTGGACTGGAAAGGCAGAGCCCATTTCTTTGCCGCTTGCGCCCAAATTATGCGTCGCATTTTGGTAGACGCCGCACGCAAGCGCTCCACCAACAAACATGGTGCCGGCCTCGAGCGAATCAACGTTGACGATGTCCTTGACCTCAGTCAGTCAAAGGACAGCCGTCTCGTCGCCTTGGACGACGCGCTCACGGAGTTACAGGAACTAAATCCCCGCGCGGCCCGCATCGTGGAACTTCGCTACTTCGGCGGCCTTAGCATCGAGGAAACAGCGGCCGCGCTCAGGATCTCCGTAGAGACTGTGACTCGTGACTGGCGTCTCGCACGCGGTTGGCTGTTAGCTCAGATATCAGTTGGGGAGTAGCCCCATAAGCGCTAACTTAAGGAATCTGTTGGATTGGGCTCTTTTGGACTTGGCCGATACGCCACTTAAATCGCCGGGAACAGCGGGATTATTTCCGGATGGCGCGCGTTACAACAACAAACCAGAAATGTGGATTGCCACTTCCAGTTTTCCGATCATGGCGTATTTTCGATTCGAAACCAAGCAGAAGATTGTAGAAAAATTGTTTCATCGCCAACGGCGTCTAACTTCATTTTGGGCAGACGCGGTTATCGTCCAGGCGGAAACATCACCCGCTTGAGCAAGGGAAATCGCTCAACGGCCCAAAGTGACGTTCGGAAAACGCCCCTCTTGAACTTGCTTTCGCTGACAGCATTCTGCGCATTACGAAGCGAAAGCACGACAGCATCGTTAGCGTAAATCCGCATTTGGTTTTCATAGTTTCCGATTGCGGATACCACACTAGTTCCGTTTGTATTCGCCTGGGACAGGGCGTTTCGTAGGAGCCGGGCGTCGCGGAGAGCTGTGTTGGCGCCGATTCCGGCCATGGGCGTCATGTTGTGAATGGAATCTCCCAATAAGGTGACGGTGCTGGGTGTCCAGAATGGCAGCCGCGGCATTGTTCGTAGCGGAACTAGAGATACGCTATCCACTTCGCACATCTTCATCAGAGTCTGGAGCCTTTTGTCGAACCCTGCCGACTGTTTGAGGGCGAGCGCGAGAAGCTGCTGCTGAGAAAATTTCCCGATATCGGCCGGAAAGCCATTCTCAGCGGCGATGTACGCCCATACTGCGTAGTAGTCAATGTTTGCCTGCGAGGGCTCTACGTTCGTGTCAACCGGCGCTCGCCAGACGGAAACAAATATGGATTCCGGGGCTTCCGGTATCAACGTATTTGGCGATCCGTCCAGCAGCACTGCTGGAAAAGAGGCAGAGTCAATGTTAGAAAGCCTGGTCCTGCCGACAATCAACGATACACCGGCGCTAATACGCTCTACATGTGGCACGTATTGCTTGCGCACACGGGAATTACTGGCGTCCGCTCCCACCAAAACATCCGCGCTATCGTGAGATCCGTCCGAGAAGTGTGCGCGCACGCTGCCATCCGGCAGATTCTCGTAACGTTCAAATGTCTTTTCCCATTGAATGACAAGGCGGCCGGTTTCCGTGTCCGAAAGGCCGTCGAGAAGAATTTCCCGAAGTTCGCTGCGGCTTATGGACAGCCGGTTTTCCTGAATGAGCCGGCCGTCCATGGTGTGCGATCCGACCACATCCGCTAAAACTCTGAGCCTCTCATCAAAGAACCGGTTGTGGCCGCCAATGGCAATCGCCTTCGACTGGAAGCGACTCCAGTTTGTGCCTGGAAGGCATTCCCGCATGGCCTGTTGGCCAAAGGGGTTGATGTGAATCCCATATCCCGGCAGACCCAGGAGATGCCTTGCACCTCGTTCGTAAACTTTTACTTCGATTCCGCTTCTGACGAGACCGTGCGCCAGGCAGCTTCCTCCAATCCCTGCTCCTATTATGATGACTTTCATATGTTGGAAATCCTGTTCGTGTGATGGCGGGCGATAGCAATGGTAATTCCGACGATGACGGCAAAGATGGGTCCAGTACCAATGTGAACGGCCGCCAGCAAAACCGTCCAGTTATGCGTATAGAAGACTATTTGCAGAAACGCCGTGAGGATATTGACGGCGGCACAAGCGAGAGTCGCGAGATTGTAAATACGCCGCAGGCGCACCATCCGGTGCCAGCCAGTTGCACCGCCCGCAAGGTTGTTTAGAAGGAGCCCAGCCAATGGTCTGCGCATGGCCACGGATACGAGACAGATGAGCGCGATGACAACCGGCACGATGGTCGAGAGAAGAAAGAATCCGCGTGCTTCTCCGGTAACTGCTGCGATGACACCGCCCAAGACCGCGATGGCGCAGCCAATAATGGCGTGGAGCAGAGGCTGGCGCCGGATCATTTGAAGCGCCAACACCGATACGGCTATGACAACGGTTCCAACAAGCGCTGTGCGCAGTGTAGTGAGCGCGTTCAAGAGGACAAAGGCGCAGATGGGAACAGCCGTCAGAGCGCCAGCGACGAATTTTTGGCGGTAGGATTGAGTGTTCATAAGACCTCTGCTTCCTCTAGTTGCCCGATTCCTTTACAGGACTTGAAATCGACGACAGCAGCTTCCACCCCGTGCTGGAGGAACGCCATACCGTAAGAACCGCAAGCTTGGCATGCACTGGATCCTCCCGGCTTGGGAGGCGCATGGACGCGGATACACGCTCGACCAGGATGGCCGTTCCATTTCGGATGATCGACTTGTCCGGCGAGCTCTCAATGGATAAGTAAGCAAAACCCTTGTCCTCGACGTGAGAAATGTAATCGGTTTTCGTCAGACTCCGGCCAGTGGAGTGGACGTAGATTAGTTCATCGTCCAGCAGATTGAGAAGCGTGGGAATGTCCTTAGCGACCATTGCCTGGAGCCGAGTGTTTTCGGCGGAGCGAGCCTCTTCAAGGGGTAGGTTCATTCGATTATTCCTTTCTTTGAGCGAAATCTTATCTAGATATGGTACGGTACCACACCGTACCAACTAATCCTTCGATTCTGCTATCTTCAAAAAGTGGCAGCCCGCAAGAAGATTTCCGATGCCTCTCGTGAAATCAATTCCCGCCTCGATGACGCGCGCGTGGACGAAATACTGCATGTCGCATGGCAAGTGTTCTCAGAACGGGGATTTGACGGTGCGACAGTCGACGAGATGGCTAAACGTGCCAAAACGTCGAAACGCAGCTTTTACAGCCGATTTCCGACAAAACAGGCATTGCTCATGGCGGTTATGAGCATGCAGGTGCAGGCCCTCAAAACGGACCTGGCGGAGTTCATGAGCCCCGATTTATCTTTGGAGGAAGCTCTGACAAGCTTTGCAGATCGAATGCTCACGATAGTTCTGTCCGATCAGCTACTGGCAACTTATCGTGTGGTTACCCTCGAATCACAGCGATTTCCTGAATTAGGAAAGATGTATTACGAGAATGGCGTCGCTAAGATCTCGCGTTTTCTGGCCGGCTACCTTTCCCGGCTAACAGAGCAAGGGCGGCTCACGATACCGGATACAGAAGTCGCAGCCGAGCAGTTTATCGACAGCATTGTGGGATTACCCCGGCTTCGGGCGGCACTCGGCATCAGCAAATTAGGCCGCAGAGAGAAAGCACACAGAATCGAGATTGCCGTCAGCGCTTTTCTGCGCGCCTACGGCACGCAGTAAACGAAAGAGGTCCGAGCTACAAAACATCTAAGCCACTCCTTCAGCAAATCGCGGTTCCGTAGCTATGCACGAAGAAGCGGCGCTATTGTAGACTTGCCCCAAAAACTGTGGTGTCCAATTGGTCCCGAGTCGTCGGCGATCCGGAGGTTGGGCCGTTCGCGCTGTGCTTGCAATACAACGGTCCGGAAAGTAGCGAGGGACTACTAAGAACAGCGGAATCGGCGGTCTCAAGGCGTTAAGTCAGGAAGAGGTCCTGTAATTTCCTCTTCCTAGTTGATTCAGCCAAATCACATTCGATCTCGGGCCAACGATCCAAAGTCTCTTGGAGAGTGAGAAAAGGTTCTATGGCCCGCTGGATTTAGTGAAGGGCGAAAAAGAATTCACGCCAGGGGCTGGCGTGCGAACTCCGGCAGAGGGTAGCCCCAGGGGGAAATATCGCGACCCATGCGGATCAATTTTTGCGTGAGCAGAGCGATCAGGAGTTTTCCATAGAGCCAAGCCCTCGAACTGCGTGCGTCGTACTTGGGTAGATGGCCCAGGCGCAGCAGGGACTTTAACCGCTTGAAAACCAGTTCTATTTGCCACCGCATCCGATACCACTGCAAAACCTGTGCGGCCGTGCCCTGCTCATAGGTAGTGAAGACCATGACATAGCGGGCAAATTCAAAGGTCTCCGGCTTTAGTTTGGTTTGCTTTTTGGATTCCTTGCGGCGCAACCGCCGTTGCGCCCGCTGGATGGCTTCTTCGCTTTTTCGAATGACGCACAGACGTCCCGCCACTTCCTCGCTGCCGCTGCCGCGCAGCCACACCCTCCACTCGCGCACCTTCCCGGCGGTTATAGGTTTCGTGACGCGCCGTAGCAGATCGAATCGCCGCACGCCTGGGCCATACGCCGCGAACGTGGTCGGGTTGACTCGGATCAAAACGTCGGCCCCTTTCTGCTTCATCGCCAGCACGCCTGGCAATCCACCGTAGATCGCGTCACCCAGAATTAGTTCTCCATTCTGCGCCGGAATTCGGGTCAGGGATTCTCCATTGCCGCCGCCTTCGGCGGCCGTGACCTCGAAAAAGTCGCATTCCAACTCCGGCAACCGGATCGTATAAAGAATCCGCCATTGGCTACCCGTCTTCCCCGGTTCCTTGACGATGGTTCCATCAACAATCCGAATTCTAGTATCTACTTGCATAAGTCAGAGTACTTGAGTTTGGGTTTTGAGGGGAAGACAACAGCCTTTTTCCATTCGAAGGGAGCGGCCCTTTCGTTGTAGGCTGAGACGAAGTCGTCGATGGCTTGCCGCAGTTGCTTAGGAGAAGTAAAGCTTGCGCCGCGGAGCGCTTGTCGGCTCAGGATACTGAACCAGCATTCGACTTGGTTGAGCCAGGAGGAATAAGTTGGAGTGAAGTGCAAATACACGTGGGGGTGCCGCTTCAGCCAGCGGTCCTCCTTCGGCTTGTGCGTGTTCAGGTTGTCCAACACGATATGGATCTCACGGTCCGGATGCGCTGCCACGACCTCGTTCATGAAGTCCAGGAACTCGCGCCGGCGTCTGCGGCTATAGTGCGCCGCTTTCACCTGTCCCGTGCTGATCTCTAGTGCCGCAAACAGTGTCGTCGTGCCGTGGCGCTTGTAGCAGTGACTGAATCCGTTAACCGCTTTGCCGTCTGGCAGACGCAAATAGCCTTGCGCCCGTTCCAACGCCTGAATGGACGGTTTCTCATCTACGGCGATCACCAGCGCTTTCTCCGGCGGGTTCAGATAGAGCCCCACCACGTCGGCAGCCTTGGGGCCAAACTCCGGATCCGTGCTGATGCACCAACTGCGGCGCCGCTGCAAGCAGATACTATGGCGCCGCAGAATGCGCCAGACTTGGTCTTTGCTCACATCCGGCAGAGCTTCCGCCAACAGCGGGCCATTCCACTGCGAGTAGCCTTTGGGCGGCGGTTGATCGAGCAACGCCAGCACTCGTTTCTCTGTGCTCAGGTCATAAATCGCGGGCTTGCCGGAACGCCCGGCGTCATTCAAACCCACCAGGCGATTGGTCCCGAAGCGTTGCCGCCACTTCGAAACACGCGCCGTGCGGGTTTTCAGGGTATCGGCAATCTGCTGGTTGGTTCGGCCTTCGTTGGCCAACAAGATAATCTTGGCCCGTTCCACCAACCGCTGCTCGCTCTTGCCGCGACGAGTCCATTGTTCGAGCCTCCCACGTTCCTCCTCGGTCAGGTCAATGATTGCCACGGGCTGGCGCATGCCCCTAGTATGTATAAGTACGTTAACTATTGCAAGTTAGTACTAGGCGCATTTCCGGAAGGTGATCCCACGCCACTCTCGGCCATCAGATGCACACAAAGCACCCGCAACCACGGCTCACTATTGCGCAGTCGCTTTAACAGCGACACATCGGAAACATTGGCCCAATCCGCTAACTTTGCGCGCAGCGCTGTCTCGCGCAAAGAAAAGCCGCTGCCTACATGCAGTAACAACGTCCGCAGGAGCGTTTCGGCAGACGAGAACCCACGCAACCTTTCGACCGCACCGGTGCGTGCCGCTTCTTCCTTCCACCCATCCGGGAACAAACTCGTCAGCACCTCCCAGTCTTCGTCCGCCGCATTTTCCATAAGGTATACAGTCTACCAAAAACCGCAATCCTTAAGTTAGCGCTTATGGGGAGTAGCCCCTTGCCTTGCCAGGTGTTCCATAACGAAGAGTATGGAGCAGTTGCTCCCGCGGGCACAAACTGGGTCACAAACCAGCCAACTTTATTTTTCCTGAGTATCCTCAATCGCTTAACCCCTGCCGCCCCTATCTCGCCCCTCGCCCCTGCTACCGTCACATCGCCCGAGCCAAAAATTCTCGTGAGGAGCCCGCACCCATGACCAACCGTGAACTTCGTACCCGCCGCCGCGCCGAGGAGCGTCGCCAGAAGAAAAACGACCGCCACTCTAACCCTCCGGCAACGCCGCGGGTCGAATCCTCGGTCTCGCCCGAAATTCTCGCCGAATTCGGCCCCGAACTCATCGCCCAAGCCGACGCCATGCGCGACCGCGTTCACCGCACCGGTGCTCTGCGCGCCGATATCAATCGCGCTAACGCAGCCCTCTCCACCGGTCCGAAGACAAGCGCGGGGAAAGCCCGTTCCTCCCGCAACGCCTTCCGTCACGGCCTCTATTCTAAAGACCTCATCGTCCCAGGCGAAAATCCCGCCGAATTCGACGAGCTACGCGCCACCTTACGCCGCGAGCATCAGCCCGCCAACACCACCGAAGAGATCCTGGTCGACGAACTCGCCCAAAGCTTCTGGCGCATGCGCCGCTTCCGCCACCTCGAAGCCGTCGCCTGGGATCCAGACAAGCTGAGCGAGCGGATCGATAACGGCCTCATGACTCTGGTCCAGCGCGCCGCCAATTCCGCCGAGCGCAGCTTCCACAAAACTCTCGCCTCGCTCGCCAAACTCCAAAAGGAACGTGGCTTCGTTCCTCAAAAAATCGTCGCCGAGCAGCCGGCCGCCGAGGAAACTGGCTTCGTTCCTCAAAAAACCGCAGCCGAGCTCGAACCTGGCCTTCCCTGTTTGTTTTCGAACAAAACACCCCCTTCCTGCGTATCTCCTCAGGGACACATATGGCGCCAACAACCTCTTACCTCGGCCAGATTCACGAACTCCTCGCCGGAAAACGCTACTCAGTCAGCGAATTAGACGACAATGTACTTCGCATTCAGGAGGTCGAAAGCGGCATCGCCTTGCGCGCTGTTCTCGAAGGCGACATCCTCTTTTTATCGCTAGTCTGCATGACCACGCCTTCGAGCAAAATCACTCCGCCGCTGATGCGTAAAATGCTCGCCGCCGATAACGGTATCTCGACCTCGCATTTCCAGCTTTACGCTGCTCCGGATGGCCAGGTCGCGATCACTCTCAACAATTTCTGCAAGCTCCAGCAACTCGGACCCGACGATGAAGACGACATTCTCTCCTGCGTCAGCTTCCTTCTGGCCGACGTCGTACACGCGCGCGATCTTATTGGTGAGGATCTACAGTGAAGCCTCCCAGTCAATCCGCAAAGTGGCGCGGGCACGGATGCGAATGCTTTGCACCCGTGGAGCGGAAAAACCGGATGCCGCCCAAGCGTTGCGAAATGATTGAAACAGAGCAGGAAGCGTCAGCGACCGTAAATTTGAAACTACCTAAAAACCCGTTAAATCAACGCCATTGCAGACTGACAGTCCGCTTCACCAATTACGACTCCACAAAATTAAGGGCCGTTGGACACTCGTCCCAAGCGCTTTCGATAACAAAAGAGGAATAAACATGGGTTTCTTTTCAGACATCTTCAATCGAGCAGGCCGCGTCGCGCGCGGCCAGGCGAATCAGGGCATGGGCGCGGTCGAAGACGCCACCTTCGCCAGCACCGTTCGCCAAACCGTGGCCGACATGCGAACCGAACTCAACAAAGTCGTTCAGTCGTCCGCCATGGCCATGAGCAACTACAATCGCCTCGACGCCGAATATCAGAAATACGTCCGGCAATCCCAGGAGTGGAAAGATCGGGCCAACTTGGCGCTCGACTCCGGCAACGAAGATCTCGCCAAGAAAGCACTCGCCAAAAAATCTGAGAGCGATAAACAAGTAGCCTCCCTGCAAGCCGCCATCGAATCCGCGCGCCAGGCCAGCGACTCCCTTAAGACCCAGGTCTCCGATCTGAAGCACAAGATCGAAGAAGGCGAGCGCACCGCCACTACGCTCGTCGCACGCAAGAACGCCGCCCTCGCCCAACGCAAAGTCTCGGAAGCTCTGGCCGGCGTAGGTAAAGCCGACAACGCCTTCGCCCAGCTCTCGCACTTCGAAGAGTCCGTCGCGAAAGAAGAGGCCACCGCCAAAGCCTTCGATCAGCTCGCCAGCGCAGGCAGCGATTCGGGCCTTGAAAACGAGTTCGCCAAACTCCAGGGCCATACCGTTGATGCCGAGCTCGAAGCGCTCAAGCGCGAGCGCCTCGGTAGCTCGCCACGTCCTCCCAAAGTCGAACTACCCAAAGAACTCCCTTCCCCCAACTCCCGATAACGCTTTATGTTCTTCGATCACCGGCCAGCAGCCCCACCAGAAGACCTCGCGAGCCTCAAAGTCAGTGACGCGCGGGTAGGCGACGCCATTTCCGTTTCCGGCGCTGCCCCCGACTTCAGCGATCTCGATTTCACCGTCGACCGGCGCGACGGATTCGAGGCCGGCAATCGCCGCTGGATCGAACTGAGCGGCGCATGGCGCGACCATCGCGTCTATCTCGAAGTCCACCAGGACGATGCCCTCAACGTTCTTGGCTATTTCGACGGGCGCACCCTCACGCTCGACGAGCTCGGCCTCAGCGAAGACGATCTCGCCCAAATCGACAGCCGCCAGAATCCCTCCGATTTCTTCGATTACAACGGCAAGTTCTGGCTCTATCGCTTCAGTCGCGAAATAGGCTTGTTTACCTGGGGCGCGGTCGCCGGCCGCGGCTTCTATTGCTGGCAGTTTCAGGAGCAGGATTCCAAGCGCTTCCTGAGCATCCGCAAGTTCCAAGGCGAGCCCTTCACTGCTTCCATCTGGACGCAGCTCGATTCGGCCGATGTCACCGTCTATCGGAGTGCCTGATGAAACCCGCAAAGTTTACTTTGCTCCTCGCTCCTCTGCTCTTTCTCGCGGCTTGCATTGCCGGTCTTTCTCCCGAGCTGCGCCGCGACATCGCCGACGAGCATGATCGACTCCAAAACGCCGCGCAGGAAATCCAACGCGCCGAGCAAACCGTCAATCGGGAGGTTTCCGCCGATCCGGCTCTCTTCTCAAACACGCCGGCGCCCGGCCGCTGGACCGCCGAGTTTCAAAACGCCAGCGATACCCTCCGCACCGCTGAAGAAACCGATCGTGATTTAAACGAACTCGCCGGGCGCAATCGCGCCGAACTGCGCAGTGAAGCCGAACGCCTGCTTACCAAAGAACGAACTCTGCGCCGCGCCGCCACAAAGCAAGCGCAAACAGCCATTGCCGGTGCCGCCTGCTGGGTCGACTTTCGCCGCGATCTTCCCGCCCACCTCGCGCAGCTCCAGCAACAGTACCAATCCGTCCACACAGCCGATTTCGCGCCACTCGCGAAAACCGTCGAGCAAGCCGAACACGATTGGCCCGCCAAGCAGGATTTCCTCGAAACCCGTCTCAACAACCTGCGCGCTATTCCGAAATCCGCCCAAACGCTCTGGGATAACACCGCGGACGCGCGCCAGGCCGCGGCCGCTAACACCATCGCCGACCCGCAACTCGCCACCCTCATCGAAGCGAGCGACACGCTTTCCGCCGATGCCCACGACATAGACACCGAGTCAGACAATCTGCGCGCTTTAAGCGGCCAGCTCTACGACTCCTGGGACAAGATCCTGGTCGATCTAGATAAAGACCGCGACCAGGGCGACCTCCTCTATCGCGAGCGCATCAAGACCGTTCGCTCTCACCTCACCGATGTCGCCGCCAAGCAAGCGGAAACTTCCAGCTCCGAGCAATGGTTACCCGTCTCCGAACCCGCCTTCCAGTCGGTCGAAAACGACATCGGCATGTCGCTCGCCCACAAAGATGCTGGCCTCTTCGATTCCGAAGCCATCACCACGCCCCAACCCGCCGGCTTCGCCTACATGGCGACAGAGGCCCAAGGCTCGAATCAATACGGCTACTGGGCTCACGACGGCGGTAACAGCGTCTGGACCTGGCTGCCGCAATATCTGGTGCTGCGCGAGCTCCTGTGGAACCACTCCTACCATCCGGTGCTCTTCGACGAGTATCGCGGCTACCGTTCCGCCCAGCAGATCGGCCGCACCTACTACGGTCGGCCGACCCCGGCCAGCCCGCCCAAATATGGCACCCATGGCAGCTTCACCCAGAGCACCTATGCCAGCAGCCGCTACGTTCAATCCGGTGGTTTCCGCAGTTCCGCCTATGGCTCCCACGGTGGTTTTAGTGAAGCCCACAACGAGCCGCGCCGCAGCCCGTCTGTTTCTGAAAAAAGCGGCCATCGTTTCGGTTTCGGAGCCAGCCCTCAGTCCGGCCGCCGCTTCGGCGGTTCGCGTGGTTTCGGCCACGGCTTCGGACGCCACCGTTAACCCCATGAGCGTTCAAACACGAACACCGAAAAAATCGGGGACACTCCGGGCTGGTGTCGATGGCCAATCTCAGCTCGGCAAAATAGCAGGCGTGTCCCCAAGATTTTTTCATACTCCCGTCAGCAAGCAGACTCGAAATCGATTCGGAACCGCGCACGTCAGTAAGCGGACTTCCGATTGCCCCTCACGTGCAACATAAACCAGCTATGCTGATCCTCCAGGCACTCTTCGCCGACATACGCTACGCACTGCGTCAGTTCCGCCTGTCGCCGGTATTCGCCGCGACCGCGATCGTCACTCTAGCCCTCGGCATCGGCGCGACCACGGCTATCTTCTCGCTGGTCCATGCCATCCTGCTGCGCTCTCTGCCGGTTGCCGACCCGGCCAGCCTCTACCGTATCGGAGCGGGTCAGGATTGCTGCGTCGAAGGCGGCCTACAGGACAATTGGAGCCTCTTCTCCTATGCCCTTTATCAGAACTTCAAAGCCGCCGCGCCCGAATTCGATCAGCTGGCCGCCTTTGAAGCCAGCGCTCCCCACTTCAGCGTGCGCCGCGGCACCACCGATTTAGTTGCCAAACCTCTGCGCGGCGAATTTGTCACCGGAAATTACTTCTCCATGTTCGGTATCGGCTCCTTCGCCGGCCGCGTCTTCACTTCGGCCGACGATCGCGCTTCCGCCACGCCCGTCGCTGTGCTCAGCTATCGTGCCTGGCAGCAAAACTACGGTTCAGATCCATCCGTCATCGGCTCCGTGTTCATCGTGGAAGGTCATCCCTTCACCGTGATCGGCATTGCGCCGCCCGGATTTTTCGGCGATACCTTGCGCAGCGACCCACCCGAACTTTGGGTTCCGCTCCAACAGGAGCCCATGGTCAATGCAGCCAACTCGCTGCTCCGCACTCCCACTACCAATTGGCTGCGCATCATCGGACGGCTTAAACCCGGCACGAGCGTGAGCGGCATGTCGACGCGCTTCACCGCTCTTCTGCGCCGCTGGCTAACGACCGAGAGCGGCTTCCCCGCGCAATTCATGCCGCAAATTCAGCATGATCTTCCCAAACAGAACATCAAGGTCGTTCCCGCCGGCGCGGGTGTCGGGACAATGCAGGCCAATTACCACGCCAGCCTGAATATCCTTCTCACCGTCTGCGGCTTAGTCCTATTGATCGCCTGCGCCAATATCGCCAACCTGCTGCTGGCGCGCGGCATGGCCCGCCGTGGCAATGCGTCGCTCCGCCTTGCGCTCGGAGCATCCCGTTCCCAACTCATTCGCCAATCGCTCACCGAAAGCATTCTGCTCGGCTTACTCGGCGGCGCTGCCGGAGTCGCCCTCGCCTATCTCGGAGCGCGCGCCATCCTCGTCATGGCCTTTGGGAGTGCGCACTTTGTTCCTATCGATGTAAGCCCCTCGCTGCCCATTCTCGCCTTTGCTACCGGACTTTCAGTTCTCACCGGTATCCTCTTCGGTACCGCTCCCGCTTGGTTCACCTCCAACTCCGATCCCGTCGAAGCCTTGCGCGGTCTTAACCGCAGTACTGGCGCTGCTGCCTCGCTGCCGCAACGCGCGCTGCTCATTGCCCAGGCCGCCCTCTCTGTCGTGCTGCTCGCCGGCGCGGCGCTTCTTACCCATAGCCTCAACAATCTCGAACATCAGGATTTTGGCTACCCAACCGACGGCCGTCTCAGCATTCTGATCGAAAAGCCGCTCGCCAGCTACTCGCCCGAAAAACTCGACGCGCTTTACCGTCGGCTCGAAGACCGTCTCTCCCGCTTGCCCGACGTCGAACGCGCCAGCCTCGCGCTCTACACTCCATTTACCGATAACCGGAGCGACGGCATCGTCGTTGAAGGCCGTCCACAACCTGCTTTAAATGAAAGTACCAGCGCCTCTTACGATCTCGTCACTCCGAACTACTTCGCAACTCTCGGCCAGTCGCTCTTGCGCGGCCGCCTGCTCTCCCCGCGGGACACCTCCAACACACGCCCCGTCGCCGTTGTCAATCAGGCGTTTGTGCGCCGATTCTTTCCCAAGCACGACCCCATCGGCCAGCACTTCGGTTTTGACCTCATAGAATATGCCGGCACCTTCGAAATCGTCGGCGTAGTCCGCGATGCCAAATACCAGGACCCGGAGAAGCCTGCCAACGCCATGTTCTTCCTCCCGCTGCTCCAGCACATCCATTACAAAAACGATTTGCTCCAACAGGGCGAGACCAGCTCTCACTTCATCGAAAGCGCCTTGCTGCTCGTGCATGGAGACACAGGAAAACTCGAGCCCCAAATTCGCAAAACATTCAGCGATATCGATCCCGACCTCGCCGTTCTCAAAATCCAGACGCTCCAGCAGCAAGTCGACCTGAACTTCGATCAGCAACGCGCCGTCGCGCAACTCACCGGCTTGTTTGGCATCGTCGCCTTACTCCTGGCCGCCGTCGGACTCTACGGCGTCACTGCCTACACTGTCGCCCGCCGTACCAGCGAGATCGGTGTCCGCATGGCACTTGGCGCGGACCGCCTCAGCGTCACCCGTCTCGTCCTGCGCGGCGCTTTTCTGCAAGTCGCCATCGGCCTGTTGATCGGTATTCCCATCGCGATCGGAGCTGGCCGCCTTCTCTCCGCCCAGCTCTATCAGGTCCAGATCTGGGACCCGCTGGCCTTATCCGTCGCCACGCTCTCTCTTGGCATTTGCGCTTTGTTCGCCACTGTCATTCCGGCCCGTCGCGCCGCCTCCATCGACCCCATGAAAGCCCTCCGCACCGAATGACAAACTACGCTCTCCGTCAACCGCTGAAAGCTCCGGGCTTCGCCATAGCCGCTGTCCTGACCCTTGCCCTCGGCATCGGCGCAAATACCGCCATGTTCACCGCCATCGATAGCGTCCTCCTGCGCCCGTTGCCCTATAAAGACAGCGGCCGACTCATCAGCATCGGCGAAGGCCGCCAATCCGGTGAAATCGGCGCAACTTCCTGGCTCAATTTACTCGACCTCAGCCGCCATTCGAAAACTCTCGCGGAGGCCGGCGGCTATGTCGGCGATGTCGCCATATTGCAAGGCAAGCAGAGCGGCGAAACCGTCCTCGGTGCAAAGCTCACTTGCAACGTCCTCAGGCTGCTCGATGCGGCTCCCCTGATGGGCCGCGGCTTCACCGACGCCGATTGCTCCGATGGAGCTTCGCCTACCGTTCTGCTCAGCGAAAATGTCTGGCGTCAGGACTTCGCGGCCGATCCCAACATCGTTGGCCGGCAAGTACTCATCGGCGACCTCCCGCACACCGTCATCGGCGTCATGCCGGCCCGCTTCGCCTTCCCCGAAGAGGAAGGCGCGGACGCTGCCAAAGGGGTCTGGCTGCCCTCCATCCTCACCGGCGAAATGAAACACAGAGGCTTCACTCCCTATTCCGGCATCGCCCGCCTCCAGCCAGGCGTTACGCCCGGCCAGGCGCAAGCCGAACTCTCCACCATCGCCGCGGACATTAGCAAGTCCGATCCCGATGACGCTGCTAACCTTCACTTTTCCCTGCGCCCCTATCGCCAGAACGTAACCGGCGATATCCGCCCCGTCTTCCTCGCGCTCGCCGCCGCGCTCGCTCTCGTGCTCCTCATCGCCTGCGTCAACGTTGCCAATCTGCAGTTGAGCCGCTGCCTGGCTCGTCATCACGAGCTTGCCGTCCGCTCCGCGCTCGGCGCTTCCAAATGGCGTTTAGTGCGCGAGTTGCTCGTCGAAAGTTCCCTCCTCAGCTTTCTCGGTGCATTCGCCGGCCTCGGCCTCGCCTGGGGCATTCTGCAGCTCTTGAAACTTCTGCCCGCCGATATGATCCCGCGCGCCGACGAAATCCACCTGCGTTGGGAAGTCATGGGCGCGCTCATCGGCTTTGCCACTCTCGCCACATTGTTATCCGCCGTTATTCCCGCGCTTTTCGCCATGCGCACCGAACCACAGGCCGTCCTGCGCGGCGCGGGCCGCGGCGTCAGCCAAAAAGCCGGCCGCACCCGCATGGCCGCCGGACTCGTTTTGTCCGAAGTCGCCATCGCCGCCATCCTGCTGGTCGGCTGCTCGCTCCTCTTCCACACTCTTTACAACCTCGAACACCGCGCCCTCGGCTTCCAGGTAGCCGACATCACCACCTTCGCCGCCACGCCTCCCACTTCCAGCGGTTACCTCGGCAACTACTCCAAATCCCCTCAAAATATCGGCATTGCGACTCGCCTTTATCTGCCTATCCTTGAACGCTTGCGTGCCTTGCCCGGCGTCGAACAGGCTGCTCTCGCTTCCTCCATTCCCTTCGATGGCGTCGATATCGAGACCAGCTTTACTTTCAAAAACGAGCCGCCGAAAACACTCGCCGAACGAAAAGAAAACCATGCCTTCGTCCGCGTCATGAGCGGCGGTTACCTGCAAGCCATGGCGACGCCCTTGCTTCGTGGCCGCCCCATCGCAGATTCCGACACCGAAAATCGTCGCTTCGTCGCGGTCGTGAACCAGCAGTTCGTTCGGCAATATCTCCCCAACCGTGATCCCATCGGTCGACAGCTCGACATGGGCGGCAAAGACACCGGTATGGTGCAGCCCTACACCATCGTCGGCGTCATGGCGGACGCCGTCCAGAAAAGCAATCCGCGCCAACCTAAGCCTGAAATCGTCTTTTCCTACCGCCAGATACCGCCTGCCTCGCTCTTTTATCCCCTCTTTTTAACTTCCGCCACCAGCTACATCATTCGAACGCGCACCCGCTTCGATATAAGCCGCGAAGTTCGCTCCGTCTTCCATCAGATGGCGCCGGGCTTCGCCATCGACAACTTACAAACCATGCGGAAGACAGTGGACAGCGCAAACTTCAATCAGCGTCTCGGCGTCTATCTGATCGGCTCCTTCGCCGCCCTCGCCGTCCTGATGGTCGTTGTCGGACTCTACGGCGTTCTCTCGCAGCTCGTCAGCCAGCGCCGCCGGGAAATTGGCGTCCGCGTCGCCCTCGGCGCCTCCCGTGCTTCGATCCTCAGCATGATCTTCCGCCAAGGCTCCATTTTCATCGGAGCCGGACTGCTAGTTGGCCTCGCCCTGGCCTTTGCTGCCAGCCGGACGGTCGCCAGCTTCCTCTATCAAGTCAAGCCAACCGATCTGCCGTCCTATCTGGCCGCGGCGTTCCTGCTGCTCGTGATCGGCTTGGGCGCCGCGCTGCTGCCTGCCCGCCGCGCCGCCAGCATTTCTCCCGCCGAGGCTCTACGCAGCGAGTAAAAGCCTCGATCAATCCTGTCGCAAAGCCGACATCGGGTCGATCCGTGTCGCGCGCCGCGCCGGCAGCCAGCAAGCCGTCGCCGCTATTAGCGAAACAAGACCAGCCGCTATCCAAAAGCTCAGCAGGTTCGCGTCCGCCAGCCCTGCCAACACGCCTCGCAGCGTACGCATCAGCATCGCCGCTAATGCCAGCCCAATCGCCAGCCCCGCAGCCACGCTCAGAAAACCCTGCCGGAAAACCATCGCCTGCACTCGACCCGGAGTCGCGCCCAACGCCATGCGCAGTCCGATCTCCTGCGTTCTGCGCGACGTCGTATACAGCGTCACCCCATACACACCGGCCGCCGAAAGAAGCAGCGCCAACCCAGCCGTGACCGCCAGCAGATTCAAGATAAATCGCCGCGCCGACAACGAGTCATCTATCAATCCTTGTAGCGACGCGCTTAGCAAAACCGGTTGATCCGGATCGACCCCGGCAACCGCCCGCCGGATCGCCGCTTCCATCTCTCCCGCCGGTCGATCGGTTTTCACCACCAGGAACGCCGCCTCCTCCAGAGCGCCCCCTGCCAGATACATGCTGAAACCGGGCCCTGCATCAAGATCCGCGTGCCGCACACCGCTCACTACTCCGATCACTCGCTTCCAGTTGTTCGGTTGCTCCGCTGAGCAGACACAGATCTGTCGGCCCAGCGCGTTGCCGTGCGGCCACAGACGCCGCGCCAATGCGTCGTTGATGATGGCACTCTTGTTCCCTTCCTTCATCTCGTCTTCGCGAAACCAGCGTCCCGCTTCCAGTCGCACGCCCAACGTCTGCAGGTAATCTCCGCCCACCACGTCTATTTCGGACACCAGTTGTCCCTTCGATCCCAGATCGATAAACCCGCCGTGATTTTCGCCGCTGAACGGCAGCGCGTCCACGGTCCCCGCGCTCTCCACTCCCGGAATCGCTCGCACGGCTTCTAGAAACTTTCGGTACACCGTCGCCCGCTGTTCGGGCGTCTTATATCGCTCGTGCGCCGGCAGCACCACCGACGCCAGCACTCGCTTAGCTTCGAATCCCGGATCGGTCTCCATGACGCGCACGAAACTCGCGAGTAACTGTCCACCCACCAGCACCAGCACCACCGTAATCGCTATCTCCGCCATGACCAGCGACGCGCGCAGGCCGTCCCGTCTTCCCACAGCTGCACCCCGCTGTCCACGCGCCGACCGCAGCGCCGGCGCGATCCCGAACAGAATGCCGTTGAGTAGCGCAACCGCAAGTGCGAATACTAGAACCGTCCAATCCGCACGCGCCGCAGCCAAGCGCGGAATACTCACTGGAGCCACCGCAGGCAGAATCTTCCATGCCGCCAACGTGAATAGGTAGCCTCCTAACCCGCCCAGTAATGCCAGCAGGCAGCTTTCTGTCAGCAGCTGCCGCACGATCCGCAAACGCCCCGCCCCAATCGCCATCCGCACAGCTATTTCGCGCTGCCGCGCAAATCCTCGCGCCAGCAGCAGATTGGCTACGTTCGCGCAACCAATCAGGAGGAACATCGCGGCCGCAGCCATCAAAAACCACAGCCCGCTGCGAGCTCTTCCCACCAGGCGGTCCCACAACGGAGCCAGTCGCAGCGTGCGGCCCCGGTTCGTCTTCGGAAATTCGCGCACCAGCGTCGCATTTATTGAAGCTAAATCCTGCTGCGCTTCCGCCAGTGAAACACCGGGCCGCAGCCGAGCCACTGCGCCGAACGCTCCCTCGGGACTAATCGGAGTAATTCGCATCGGAGCCCAAAACTGCACATAGGGCGTGGGCGAGCGCGTCACCTGCCTGTGCAACGGAAAATCGAAATCGGCCGGCATCACTCCGATTACCAGACAATCGCGCCCGTTTACCCGGACCGTTTTACCCACGACGTTTTTATTCCCATTGAACCTGCGCTTCCATAATCCGTAGCTCAGGATCATCTCATTGGCATGGCCCAACTGATCTTCCTCGGGCAGAATATTGCGCCCGATCATCGGCGAAACGCCCAACGTCGGAAACAGGCTGGCCGTGACATGCAAGCCATACAGCGCCTCCGGCGGAGTTGCCGGGCCGCCGCCCAAATCGAAGACGGCATTCCCATAAACCCCGACCGAAGCCAAGGTTCGTGTCCGGCGCGCGATCTCTTCTGTATCGGGCCAAGAAACCCAGTCGCTCTGCGAAGGCCCCGCGAGATTATCGTCGCTTCGCAATTGCACCAATTCCCCGACTCGCGAGTACGGCAGCGGATTCAGCAGCACCGCTTTGATCGCCGCAAACACCACCGCCGTCGCCCCCACGCTCAAAGCAATCGAAAGCAGCGCAATACCGCTTAACGCGGGTGTGCGCCGCAAGAGCCGGACCGCGATCCGCGCGTCTTGCCACAGCGTCTCCAGCCACACAATAGTGCTCGCCTCGTGTGTCCGCTCCTGAATGCTGGTGACATTGCCAAACGAACCACTAGTCTGGCTGCGATGAAACTCGAGCTCTTCCCGAATCTCATCCGCCACGCTTTGCGGGCGGAACAGATTGATGAGTCTGCGAAGCATGGCGCTCTTTCCTAGACGTCTAGGAAAGTATTGCGCCGGATGTTCCCATTTGTCAAGCGTGGTGGCTAGACCGAAATTCCGGCCAACCGTGCAATTGCCAGCGCACTCGATTCCTTAATCACTCCCGGCTTAAGTAAATAATCGAAATCCATTGGGTCGGAACCGTTCCGCGATCCCATATGCACATTTGTCCCATCCAGACCCGGCAACTCCGCCAGTTCCGAGAGCGCGAGATCATGCGTGGTGAACGCGCCCACGGCGCCCCGTTCAACCAGCGCCCGAACGATCGCTTCCGCGGCGATTCTCCTGTCTCTCGAATTAGTCCCGCCGAGTATTTCATCGATCAGGAAAAGTACGTTGCCGTTCATGTTCAGTCCTGCCTTCAAACGATCCATTTCCGCCAGAAACTTTGATTTCCCAAGCAGCAAAGAATCCTCAATGGAGATCGAAGCGCAAAGGGAGAACATCGATAGGGTCATTTCTTCGACGCATACCGGCGCTCCGGCGTATGCTAAAACCGCATTCAGCCCAAGGGCGCGCAGCAAGGTGCTCTTCCCGGCTATATTTGAGCCGCTTATTACGTAGAATCTGGTCTTCTCGTTGAGCGAGACATCGTTGCGGACGCACTTTGCAGCGGGTAGCAAAGGATGCGCAATGCTTTTCGCCTCGAACATCGTTTGATCCGCCGACAGCCGCGGAAAACTGTTTCCCGGATGCTCGTAAGCGTAAGTCGCCAACGCAATCAAAGCTTCAAGCTCGCCCCAGGCACCGAGCCAATCGCGCAGTGCGTTCGCGTGTTTCTGCTTCCATTTCCCAATTGCCCAAAACAATTGCGTTCCGATCAAGCAAGCGGGCGAAATACCGTAGAACCACTCCTTGTCCCGCTCGATGAGCGCTCCCATGAGGCGTTCTAATTGGCGCAAACAGACCTGAGGATCGCCCCTTCTCGAAGAGGCTGCCAATCGCCTAAGCAGCGCACAGTCGAACTCCTCTACTTGCAGCAAGCCCAACCCTTGCCGCAATACCCCGATCTCCATCTTCACCGGCCGAATCGTCGGCATCGAAGCCAGGAGCTGCTTGCGATAAATCATTCCGAAGACGCCATGCAGCGCCAGCACTCCGCCTATCCAGAAAACGAGCGTGCTCCAGGCGAGCACGGAATCGAAGCCCAGCAGCACCAGAATAGCCAGACAGGTTGACGTACCCAACGCGAGCCGACGCGTAAATGCACAAGCCGTTACCAGAGGCCCTTCGAGCCACTCTGTAAGTGCGCTTGATCTTGAATCCTCGAATGAAAATGTGCCCAGCGTGTGAATCCGATCGAGTAACTCCAGTTTGTCTTGAAGTTCTCGCACGGCGGGCTGGCGGTCCAGCACGTCGTTCAAAGTCGGCGGTTCCAGCAGGGTATCGGCCAGGCGTCGCCGCCCCACATCGGTCGTCACGGTGCAAAGCAGTTCGAAAAGAGACCCTTGGCCAAATAGGTGCAAGTCTTTTTCAAAGGAGTGCCCTGGCCGCGCAAATTCGTCTCCACGCACGCCTGAGCCTGCCCATCTACCTTCTACGCGATCAATCCCGCGATGGTAGTAAGATTCGAGCCGCAGGGTTTGCAGAAGCGCCGCGTTACGTCTTTTGCCAGCTAAACCGCTGTAGACCGCAATTGGAACAGGCAGGAGACAACAAGACAGCGGAACCGACCGGCGCGCGACCGAAAAGAATGCCAGCACAAGAATCGCGACGATCGCCACGCTCATGATCGCTAACGCCGCCACTTGACCCACTCTCAGCTGAGAAGCTGCCGCATGCAAAGTAACGATCCGTTCCTGGTATCCACCGAGTATTTGCGCGATGCCCATGCGGCCATCCTATCGCCAATTATGCTTCCCGTCACTTCTCGCTATATTCTTAGGAATGCGATTTTCTGGTTTTTCCGTTTGCTTCAGCTTCTTCTTCACACTTTGCATCTGGGGCCAGCAAGTCCCGCAAAATATCGCCACGGGCTACCAATCCATTACGGAAAAAGATCTGAAAGCCAATCTGGGCTTTATAGCTTCCGATGCGCTTGAGGGCCGCATGTCGCTGCAGCCTGGAGACGATGCTGCCGCCGACTGGGTCGCTTCCGAATTCGCCAAGGCCGGCCTCAACGCGCCTGCCGCCGGCAGCTATTTGCAGGCTGTCCCGCTCATCGAATATCGCGCCGATCGCACCACAAGCTACGTGGCTCTGAAGCGCGGCGCAGCTACCGAAGAATGGAAATTCCCGCAGGCTTACGGCGCTTTTCCTCGTGACGTCGATGTCACCGCGCCTGTCGTCTTCGCCGGTTTCGGCATCACCGCTCCTGAACTTAACTATGACGACTATCGAGGCGTCGATGCCCAGGGCAAGATCGTTCTTATCTTCGATCACGAGCCCCAAGAGACAGATCCGGGCTCAATCTTCAACGGTACCGGTAACACCCGCTACGCCACTACGCGCGTCAAAGTGCTCAACGCGCAGGCGCATGGAGCCGTGGGAGTGCTGATTGTTGCCGAACCGAATCGCAAACACCCATCCAATCAGGAGCGCATGGCCCGCATCGGTGGAACCACCGCCCGCGCGATTCCGCTCCCCAATCAGTCCCTCGCCGATGACCAGCTACATATTCCCTCGGCAGTCATCTCGGACGCGATCGCGAAAGAACTGATGGCCAACGCCGGTGCAACCCCATCCGAACTGCAAACCAACATTGACCGGGATCTCAAGACGCAATCTAGAGCCTTGCCCGATACCGAAGTCACCATTCATTTCCGCAACCACTTTACTCGCTCGGGCGTCAGTCACAACGCAGTCGGCTTGCTCGAAGGTTCAGATCCCAAACTTGCGCAAGAAACGATTCTGATCAGCGCCCATCACGATCACGACGGCATGAGCCTCGATCAAATCTGGCATGGGGCAGACGATAACGGCTCGGGAACAGTTGGCGTCGTCGAGCTGGCGCACGCTTTCGCAGCGAATCCGACGAAACCGAAGCGGTCTATTCTGTTTGTCGTGTTCGCCGCCGAAGAGCGCGGACTACTTGGCGCGTTTTACATGGCCGCTCACCCGTTGCGGCCGCTCGCCACCACTCGAGCCATGATCAATTTCGACATGATCGGGCGCGATGAGAAGCCGAGTAATCAAACCAACGGTCTGATCGACATTCCGGCCGATACGACCAACCGCTTGAATCTCATCGGCGCAACGTATAGCCCGGATTACAACCAAACCGTGCAGAAGGAAAATCGCTACGTGGGCTTAACTCTCGACTATCGCTTCGACCACGAATCCGCGCTGAATGTCTTCTTTCGCAGCGACCAGTTCCCGTTCGTCCTGCACAACGTCCCAGCCTTTTGGTGGTTTACGGGCTTCCATCCGGACTATCATCACGTCACCGATACCGCCGATAAAATCGACTACGTGAAGATGCAGAAAATTCTGCGCCTCGCCTACTTATCCGCCTGGCGGTTTGCCGACGAAACGACTCCGCCGAACTTCATACCCAACCCCGGCGGCAAAGCCGAATAAACGGTAGAGTCCATCCTGTTCCCTCATTCTAGATGACGTTACCTGGAGCAGAACGCGCCGTTGTTGACGCGAATACGCTGCGAGACTACTGTCTCAATCCGTCACATTCACGGGGCCGTCACAAAGCTCGTGTATTTTCGTCGGCTCTGGGGATCATGCCAGCAGATACGGATTTTCTGAGGGAACAACTCCTTGCCGCCGCTCGAGATTGCGAGGCGATTCCTGGCGAAGCTGATCAATATGGCTACCGCTACATTGTCGATTTTGTTTGTACCAAAGAAGCTCGGAGAGCCATGGTCCGCAGCGGCTGGATTGTGCGGCAAAACGAAAGTTTCCCAGACTGACGACCTGTTATGTACTATCGGAGTAGGTTCGAAATGGCAGAACTTCAAATACTCTCGGTGGTCGCGCTTCTGGAGGACCTCCCGGCCAAGAAATTGCGTCGTGGCCAAGTCGGTACGGTGGTTGAGAGTCTCAGCCCTGAAGTATATGAGATCGAGTTTAGTGACGACGCTGGCAGGAGCTATGCCTCACTGGCGCTTACCAGCGGCCAAGTGATGCGCCTTTTCCATGAACCGGCGATTCAAGCCGCATAAACTGCTCGACACGAGCGGCACGTGTGTGTGGCCGTCAGAAATGTTCGTCGATCAAACGGGTAACGGAATACGCTCTGCCGCTTCCTTCCGCTGGTGCCAATACGGATAGGGCACCGTCACGGCACTCGCGGCGTCGAGCTTCGCCACTTGCTCTGCTGAAAGACTCCAGCCTACTGCGCCCAGATTCTGACGCAACTGCTCTTCGTTGCGCGCTCCGATAATCACGGAAGATACCGTCGGCCGCTGTAACAGCCAGTTGAGTGCAATCTGCGGAACGCTTTTGCCGGTCTCTTTCGCAATCTCGTCGATCGCGTCTACAACTTTAAAAACATGCTCATCGGGAACCGGGGGTCCGCTCTGCGCCGTTTTCGGTAAGCGGCTGGTTTCGGGCAGCGGCTGCCCGCGACGAATCTTCCCGGTGAGTCTTCCCCACCCAAGCGGACTCCACACCAGAGTTCCAACTTTCTCCTCCATCGCCAGCGGCATCAGTTCCCACTCGTAGTCGCGCCCGATCAAAGAATAATAGGCCTGATGCGCCACATAGCGCGGCCAGCCATAGCGCTCAGACGTAGCCAAAGATTTCATCAGATGCCACCCCGAGAAATTCGAGCACCCGATGTAGCGCACCTTTCCGCTCGTCACCAGCGTTTCGAGCGTGCTCAACGTTTCTTCCGCCGGCGACAGCGCATCAAAGCCGTGCATCTGGTAAATGTCGATATAATCCGTGCCGAGCCTTCGCAGACTCCGCTCGCAGGCTTGTACCAGGTGGTGCCGGGAGTTACCGCGATCGTTCGGCCCCGATCCCGTAGCGAAAGACGCCTTGGTCGCAACCAATACCTGGTCACGCCGGCCCGCGATCGCCTTGCCCAGAATCTCTTCCGCCAAACCGCCCGAATATACATCGGCGGTGTCAAAGAGATTCAGCCCCGCTTCGAGGCAAACATCTACCAGGCGAGTTGCTTCCGGCACTCCGGTAGACCCCCATGCCTGGAAGAATTCATTGCCACCCCCAAATGTGCCGGTGCCGAAACTGAGAACGGGAACTTTAAGACCTGAATTACCGAGACGACGAAATTCCATCGCTTCTACGATGAAGTGACTGCCCGATTTGTTACGGCTAAATCGCTTGCGCGTTCGGAGGCTTTCCCGACAGCTATAATGAGCGGCGCGACAGGTCCGCCCGGCGCGACCACGAAGCGTCAGCGCTGTTTTCGCGAGTTGTTTCTGACGCACCAGGCGAACGCAATTTGCGGCGACCGCGGCCTAGTGGAGTTTCGCAAAGAGACCGTTCGCACCTTTGTGGGCGGGGCAAAGCAGGGGACAGGCAGCGGATTCCGCAAACGGCGCGGAATGCTCGCCAGTCCCCTGGTATGCAGGTTACTTGTGGATAACGTTTTCCGTGCGAAAGGCCACTAGTGGGCGGCCGGATGCGCGCTTCTAAACGAAGTTTCGCTATCTGGCTCGTCGATTTGAACGAATTTGCTCGCGGCACTGTCGAACATCTTCACGTGTCCGTGTCCGATGTCATACACCCAGCCAGAAACCGCCAGCTTCTTCTGCGCAATTTTTCCGGCCACCGACGGGTGCGTGCGCAAATGGTTTAGCTGCAGCAACACATTTTCTTCAATCAGCTGATTGAGCCGTTCGCTTTCCTCGCCCGAGCTGTTCCGAGCTTCTACTACGCTCAACGCGGCTTCGGCGCTTTGCAGCCAGGTGTTGACCGTGGGCATCGATCCTAATTGTTTGCGATTCAGCAGTCCCTTCATGGCGCCGCAATCGCTATGTCCACAGATCACAATCAAACTCACTTCAAGCGCCTGCACTGCATATTCTATAACCGCCGAAACTGCGCCCAGCATCTGTCCATAAGCGGGCACCAGATTGCCGATATTGCGTGTGACGAAAATGTCGCCCGGCCCCGACTGCGTCAGAAGTTCCGGATCGATGCGGGAATCCGCGCACGTAATAAACAGCGTGTGAGGTCGCTGCGGCTCGCGCGCGGCTTGTTCATAGCGCTCCTTATGTTTAAGATAGATATCCTTCCGAAACCGGCGCACGCCCGCCAGTAGGTTCTCCAGTGCTTTTTCCGAGCTCATGACTCACTTATTGTAATCGGAAGCGTGGCGGCTGCGTTGGCATTTTTTGCTTTATTCGGGAGCAGCTATGTACCCCTCTTGCGCCTGTATACGAACGCCTTTCCGTTTACAGGTAAGCTTTATCTTGTGAAATTTGCCGTTCCAGTTCTTCGCCGGTGGCGTATAAGTAAGCGAATAATTTGTCCGGGCGTCAGCCACCGCCTGGACAGCCGCGGCACGAAGATCGCTCGTCCCAAACGTACGGCCGCCCGTGAGTCTGGTCAGAATGTCCAGCGAGTCCCGGTTCAGCTGCCCACGCTCCAGATTCATACCTGGATCGACTGTATACACCGAAATATCCGAGTCATTAAATCGCGACGCGAGCTCCCGCAGCAACGGTGTGCAGTCGAACCATTCGTGATCTGCCATCAAAATAGAACTTGGCACTCCATAAGTCGACCAAATCAATTCCTTGTGTCCGCGCACCGCGCTCATCAGCGCGCGCATTTGATCCAAAGCTCGATAGGTCGCTTGAAATCGCAGATAAATGTCGACCGCCAGATCGGTCGGTCTTAATTGATTCACTTTATCCATGGCCTTGTCCATCAAAGGTCCAATGTTGTGCAGCCAGGATGGATTATTCGCCTGAGAGCCAGCCAGCAAAGCGGGCAACCCATGCACGGGATACAAGCTGCCATCCTTTACCAACAGGTACAGATAGAAAGCATCGCTGGCGGGCATCTCTGGCGCGGCCTGCTTGATCTGCTGCCACAAAACCCCGCGCGCGCCCATGTTGAGATTCAATAGATCGAAGAGCATCGTCAGAGCTGCCGGCCCGTGGTCCTGGTTCAAGTGCAGAGAGGTAATTTTTTTGGCTCCATCGTCAGAAACGCTGAAATCGTCGTCAGTCAAATCCGTTACCGGCTTGCCGCCCGCACCCGTAGCGACCACTCTTAGCGTTATAGATCGGGCCGGCTCCGGCGTTAGCGCGCTTTTTTGAGACTGCTCTCCTGGATTATGTGCCGCCGAACAAAACAGGCTCAAGAACAGGAAGCCAAATAAATATCGCAACATAGGTCGACCGCTTTCCTTTACACTCCGGCCGCTTCGATTCTATCCCGCACCCCACGAAGGAAGCTTGCTTGGTTTCGCCCAAGGCGGTGCTCCCGCCATGCGCAACTTGCGGCAATAAACTCTTCCGCCGCCGGCCACATACAGCGTCTTGAAATCTGCTCCTCCAAATGCCAGCGCCGTAGCCGGCGCGTGATTCGGCAGAGGCAAAATGGCCGTAACCCTTCCGTTGCGATCGAAAACCTGCACGCCCATGCTGGTAGCTACATACGGTCGCCCCGCCTGGTCCATCCAGGCTTCCGCCGCACCACCGCTTCCGGATGCTCCGGGAACTACAAAACGAAAAAACGGCTCGCGCGCATTGAGAGTGCCATCCTGTTGCACGCGATAGCTGTAGCCAATTCCCGATCGCCTCTCGATGACCATCAACCACAATCCGTCCGGAGAAAACACGATACCGGAAGGATCGTGCAATCCTTTATCGAGCAATTTCTTCTCACCGCCAGCGCGGATCAGCCAAACTTCGCCCTCTCCGTCGCTATCGGCCGTAACATACACATCCCGGTTACCACGGATAGTTAAGCCCTGCACTTTGCGTTTACCACCAAGAGCTTTTTCGATTGCTGGCGCCGAATTTACATGGCCGTCGGGGCCGACTGCAAACACCGTCCGTTCGCTCGTTGGGCAAGGTTCGCCTTTACCCTCCCCGAGTGGAACCGCCGCCCTCTGGCTGCCGACACCGGCCAGCAAAATGCGCCCTTGGGCATCGGCCGCCAAAGACTGGACGGCCGCGCAATTTTCGGCCGCCACTTGCCATCCGTCGCCCGCTCGCAGAATGTCTTGCAGCACTGGATTGCCGGGCTCCTTTGCTTTGATCGGGCTCGGCCAATCTCGCCAGAGCCAGCGCATCGCGTCCGGAAAAACCGCCGACGCTTGCTTGTCACTGTGCGTTCCGACTCCCCAAATGTGCCGTAGGTCGTAGCCCGCAAATTCAAGCGCCCGCTCCATTGTCTGGTTCGACATCCACCAGTCACCCATCTCGGGGCCGCCGGGCCATTCGTCATGCGCACCGTCCTCCATGAAGATGCGCAGGGGCTTCGGCTCTGTTTTGCGAACCAATACGTAATAGCCTTCGCCGCCGCGCATGCCCACAAACGTCCCGATCGCGGTGAACACTCGCTGGAACTCGTCTGGCCTCTGCCAGGCAACCGTAAACGCCCCAATGCCGCCGGTGCTCCCGCCGCCGATCATGCGATCGTTACCGTTCTTCGAAAGCATGATCGAATGGCCGTCCGGGGTCCGATGCTGTTCTACCGCCGGAAAGACATCTTCCAATAGAAAACGCGCCAGACGATCGTTCAGGCTATCGAATTCGAAACTACGATCAAAACGTGGATCCTCCGGCGCCTGTGCCGATTCGACTGTCCCTGGCGATACGCCGATCCCGATCGTCACCGGCATGGCATGTTGCGCGATCAGATTGTCGAACACTGTTGCCGCATGAAACCCAAGACCGTCCAAACCGACATAAACGCATGCCGGTTTCTCAGCGCGATACTCCGCCGGAACATAAACCGAGATCGTGCGGCGCGTTCCAGGAAAGATCTTCGGATCGCTCATTGTGAATTCGAAGGTCTTGCCGGCCGGAACGCCCGCTTTCGGAAGCGAGTCCGTACCTAGCGCGTAATCATTCGATGCCGGCGGCACTGTCTTCTGCCACGTGGGAGCTGGCCCCTCCTGCGCGAGTAAGAAACACAAAGCGCCAACTAGAAAAAGGGGAGTGGAACGAGTGAGAAGAGTCATAGCAAGAGCGTGTTCACCGAAGAAGTTTACACCGCCGGGAGACTAGCCGCGCGCGCCGAATGCGGTGGGGAGGGTCGCACTTTAGTTCTTTCCTGCCTTGTCACCATGGAGTCCGAAGCAGTACAAGCGCGATTCGTGGTCCACCGCAAACACACGTCCGCCGCTAACCGCAAGACCGGCGAAGTGTACCCAACTTTTCATTGCATCTCCGCTTTGATACAGAAGCCTGCCGGTTCTGGCATCGAGCGCTACCAGAACAGCCGCACGCGTGCCGGAGGAACGTTCAGCCGTTGTCAGCAAGTTATGCCTCCAATCCTCCATGCTCTTGAAATGCGTTTTGCCAAGGATATGATCCTGGCGCGGGTTTTCTCCGGTTGCCAACGCAAACAGAACTCCGTTGGCAATTACCGGAGCGTCGGGTAGATTCATGTCGCCTGAAATCCAGCCTGGTTCCAGATTAGTCGCCCCGCTGGCCGATGTGACGACTTTGAACGCGAGAATACTTCCGTGCGGCGTCTCCCCATTGGTAATTGGAAAATGCGGAGCTGTCCCTGCCAGGCCTCCCCAGACAGGAAAGTACAGCCACGTCTGGCCGCCTTTTGCATCGCTCAAGGTCCAAGCTGCCGGGGCGCCCCACATCCCTTTCTCTTCAAGTGCCCGTCCTTCATTCGCTAAAACGGGCGACGTGTAGAGCGCCGTTTGATGATTGCTGCCGCCGAGGTTTTCGGCGTCGAGCAGATACACAACAGATTCTTTGCCTCCGCCTGCCAGAACGCGCTTTCCTTGGTAAGTGAACTCCACGAGACCGCCCGCTGGCAAATCCAGATCGAGCTTGCTGATCTCCTTCCAGTTCGGTGGCGAGAAGTAGTCACGAACGCTCGTAAGATCGGCCGTCGCAGCCAGATAGGTGTTGCTGTAATCGCCGGCCGCCGGATCAAATGCACCGTCACCTGTTGAAACAAACACAGTTCCGTCCGGATCGATTAAGGTGCCGCCGCGCAGCCACATGCCTCCTCCAAAGCCGCGGCGAACCAGCAGTTCGCGCGACTCGATATGCATTGGGTCTGAAACGCGCATCGCGTAAATGCCGGATCGATCGCCACCGCAGGCTTGAGAGGTGGTTGTGTAAACCATCCCGTCGTGGAGGTTCAAGCTCCACGCCTTTGCAAACGCCGGGATAAACGCGAAGGGCCCAAATTTCACGGTACCTGTGGCCAGGTCAAGCCCATAAAGGCGCCCATCCACCCCGATGGTGTAAACGATTTGATGCTCCTTATCGATGACGGGCGTGGCGTTAGGCGTATTCGGACAAAGGTAGAACGGGTCTTCCTTCGGTGCCGCAAGACTCGTCAACGTACGGTTCCAGATTACTTTTCCATCAGCGGCATCGACTGCAAAGAAGGTATTGGAGCTGCCGGCTACAAACACCAGTGTCTTTAGGCCAGCGCTGGTCGGGATGTTGTCGGCAAGAAGCGGCGTCGTCAGCGCGCTGAGCGCAACTGGCGCATTGTCGAGCTGACTCACCCATTGCAGGCTCAGCTTACCAACGTTTGCAGGCGATAACGCAGTCTCTGACGGGTTGTAACCGGTACGCTGCGGGTCGTGCCCATAGGTCAGCCAGTCAGCGCTACAGGCAAAAGAACAGCAAAGGATAACCAGGTATGTAAAAGAGCGCTGCATGCCTCAAAATTGTATCTTCCGAACCCGGCGGCGCTCCGCCAGCTGAATCCTCAAGGCAACCCGTGACTCTCTAAACGATTCGGTAGTATGACAACAATCGAATGCAACTAGCGCGCTCCCGTGTGAGAGCATTGCTTCCGCTGCTCCAAGTCCTGCTATGGCTGATCTGTGTTTCGCACGTCATCGGAGCAGATTCGCAGACAGTTGAAACCGAGGCCATTCACCGATGGGCGGAAGCTAAATTCGCCGCTCGCGCGGAACCGTTGCCCGCGCAATCGAATCTGCTGCTCCTTCTGAAGCCCGGCGCATTCGATCGCAAGACTATTGACGGCCATCCATTTCTGATTGCGGGTGAAACCTTCAGCGATGGCATCGCGATGCGCGCGAAAGGTGAGATCCAAATTCAGGTGCCTTCGGGAGCGAGCCGGTTTCAGGCGATTCTTGGAGTCGATAGCAACGATGTTGGCTATTACTCGAACAGTGGACGCGGCAGTGTTGTTGCTTCAGTGCTAATCGGCGAAAGAATTCTCTATCATTCACCCGTCTTACACGAGGGTCTGCCGGGCATTCCATTGAATTTGGATCTACACGGGACGCATCAATTCTCTATTCGGCTGGAGGCGGTTGGCGTCCGGTCACCAACCTACCAGAGTGAGTGGGATCAGGCCGACTGGGCGAATGCCAGGCTTACCTTGACCAGCGGCGCAATCCAGCCGCTTTCGGAACTGCAGATCGGGCCTTTGCCACGTGAAGATTCCCTTCAACCTCCCTTCTCGTTTCAGCTTGATGGCAGATCATCTTCTGCATTGCTGCCGGCTTGGCAAGTCGAACGCGCACAACGTCGGCTTGACTCCAAACGGAGCGAGTACACCTTCCGCTACCTCGATCCCGTCTCTGCTCTTAGCGTGCGCGGGGTCGCCATCGCCTACGACGACTTTCCTTCAGTGGAATGGACACTCTACTTCAAGAACAACTCATCTTCTCCGTCGGGAATCATCCAGAACATCAGGCCCTTAGATGCCGAATTCGAGCGTGGGAACGAAGCGCGCGTCGCCGTGCATCACTCGAAAGGAAGTATGGCTATGGCCACCGACTTCGAGCCGCTCGTTGACGCACTGGCTTCGGGCGACAAGCAACACTATTCGGCAAAAGGCGGCCGCCCCTCTGACGGCGATATGCCGTACTTCAACCTGGCGTGGCTGCACCGTGGAATCATCGCGGCAATTGGTTGGCCCGGCCAATGGGATCTCGATATCTCACGCGAACAAGCGCAAAGCGTCCATTTGTCAGGTGGCCAGAGTTCGACCCGCTTCCGGCTCATGCCGGGCGAAGAAGTACGAACTCCATTAGTGGTCATTCAGTTCTGGGCGGGCGATTGGACGGATGGCCAGAACATTTGGCGCCAGTGGATGATCGAACATAACTTGCCGCGGCCAGGTGGCAAACTTCCGCCTCCTCAAATTTCGGCCGGCAGCGCTCATTTCACCATCGAGATGCAAGAGGCCAATGAAGAGAACCAAAAGAAGTTCATGATGGGCATGCTCAATCGCGGCATACCGATCGATCACTGGTGGATGGACGCCGGATGGTATGCCTACCAGAAGAACTGGTCTAGAGTAGGCACGTGGGAGATTGACCGGACCCGCTTTCCGCATGGGCTGAAACCGATCACCGATCTGGGTCACGAACACGGCGTGAAGTCGATTTTGTGGTTTGAGCCGGAACGCGTCAGCGCGGGAACATGGCTTGCCACGCATCACCCCGAATGGCTCATCGGTCCGCCCGGTCAAGACGAGCTCCTGTTCTTGGGAAACAAGGACGCCTGGCAGTGGCTGGTCGACCGCATCAGCTGGTTCATATCGCAACAGGGCCTCGACGTCTACCGCCAGGACTTCAACTTCGAACCGCTATCACGTTGGCAGGCGAATGACGCGCCCGATCGCCAGGGCATCTCGGAAATACAGCACGTCGAAGGCTATCTCGCGTTCTTCGATGAATTAAGAAAGCGCTTCCCGAATCTGCTGATCGATACCTGCGCCTCAGGCGGCAGAAGGCTCGATCTCGAAACGCTGCGCCGGGCCGTACCGCTCTGGCGCAGCGACTATCCGTATGGGGCGGCTCCCATGCAAATGCAGACCTACGGGCTCGCGCTCTGGGTGCCTTACTTCGGGACGAGCGCCGGTTCGCTCGACCCCTATACGTTCCGTAGTGAGATGACTCCCGCGATTGGCATCGGTCCTGACCCGAAGCTTCAGGGCGACTTACTCAAACGTCAACTCAAGCTACTTTCCCAGTGGCGTCAGGTCGCGCGCTACTATGACGGCGATTTCTTCCCGCTTACGGAATATAGCGACGACGAAACTACCTGGATGGCTTGGCAATGGGGCAGCACTGGTGGGGAAGCCGGCGTCATTCAGGCATTTCGTCGCGGCAAAAGCGCCTTTGGTTCGGCCACTTTCCACCTTCGCCACTTAAAAGAAGGCGCGAACTATATCGTGGAGAATTTAGATTCGCTCAAAAAGCTTCGGCTATCGGGCCGGGATCTCATGGGGAAAGGCTTACCCGTCGCGATTCCCGACGCGCCAGGCGCTGTCATTCTGAAGTATTACGAAAGCGCGGCGAATTGATAGTGCGCCTTTGAACTTTGAGGCACGCTCCTGGCGCGAGCGGGCAGCTCACGGTCTGTATAGCCCCAGGTCTTCGCCAGTGTAGATTTTGGTCGCAAAGATGATTTGGCCCGTGTGCTGTTGGAAATGTCCTACCACGTGATAGATCGCCTCCAACACTGAAACGGGACCGCTTTGGGGATTGATCTCATCGAGCAGGCGCTCCGCCGATACGCCATCGAGGATCTCCACCGCATGATCTACTGTCTGGCGTAGTTGCGAGGTCAACTCGGCAGCGCCGCTTCCGCCAGTCGAAGAGAATTCGCTATCGCGGTCCCGAATGTCCCGTTCGCCGCCGACTCCCGCAGCGAGCCATTGGCGCACGTTACCGCAGAGATGAAGAATCATTTCCAATCGAGTTTTCGTGACGACCGGTGCGACCCCAAATCTGATCATCAGTCAGCCGTGCCAGGCACGACTCGATGTAGCCGGCCATTTGCTGTAGTTTCTTTTCCGAATGAGAGAGGAACAGCTTCGCGATTTCAGAATCCATGAAATCAGTATGCATCCCGTAGCATGGGGCGTTCGCCACGCTGGGCCGCGCCAAGAAATTCTGGGCACATAGAGATCAACTAAGTCGAAGCTTAATCATTGTTCCCCTTTGGAAAGCGAGCGCCTGGGCGTCCGCAATCGTGGCCCGTTCCGGGAGCGCGGCCCGGAACTCTGGCCAGGGCTGCACTGAGTAATATTGAGCGATCCGCCTATGGAAGCTCTGGAGCTCCTCATCCCGTGCGTAATCGATGTAGAACTTCCGATCCACTCGACCGGCTCGTGTCAGCGCAGCATCGAGCATCTCCGGATGATTGGAGGTCATGAAAAGTACCCGCTCCTCACTTGCTCCGATTCCGTCGATCACGTTCAAGAGATCAGCCATGGTCAGACCTTCGCTTGACTTCGACGTTCGGGAGGTCGCGACCTTCAGACAATCGACATCTTCGAGCGCGATCAGTGATGGCTTCCGGCAGTTCGACAACAACTGGGACAGCCGCTCACCAGTCAGCTCGGTCCCTCGCAGCGGCACCGAATAGATCGGCAGCTGGAAGTGCGAAGCGACAGCCAGAATTAAGGTCGACTTACCGGTGCCGGGCGGCCCGGCCAGCAGGTACCCTCGCCGATACGGGATGCCCAGATCCGCATAGATCTTCTTCGAGTCCAGATAGGTCTGAACGTCTCCGATCAGATCCCGGATCAGCCCCTCAGGGTGATAGACGGACTTCAAGGCCCGAGGCGGAATAGTTTTCTCGCTCCAATCTCCGTACTGATCTGTCCGGAAGCACTCAACCGTGATCGGCTGTGCCTCCTCATAGGCAGCTTTGGATTCCCGAATGATGTCGAGAATAATGTTCCGATCCCAAGCAAACCAGATCTGCAGGCGCATATAGTGTGTAGGCCGCGCCCGTGTCATATTCGGCTGGCTGTCTTTGCGGTGCTCAATTACCATCAGCCGCTTCTTGTACTTCAGGTAGTAGGCGCCGTACTCCGGGATGAGCCGGAACTGTGGCTCATCTTTCGACGGGCCGTCATCGTCATCCCCATGCTTTCGGAGCAGGAGTGAGTTGATTCGCCGATTGCGCAGGTTGTTTTCCACCCAGTGGCTCAGCCAAAGATAAGCCTCTTTATGTTCCACGTCCTCAACTGTCAGGGAAAGGCTGACCCGTGTCATGGCATAGCCGATCGTGTGCTCGTAAATGAACGACCAGGCCGTTCGCAGGCTGCCGGTAACGACTCCGAAGCTCAGGATGACCCAAGGCGGCAGTCCTTTTGCGAATTCGAATATATTGTTGTTCGCCATCATGGTTCTCCTTTCTCCTGAGGCGTCATTCGTCTTCGAAATCGAAGACGATCTTGCGTTTCGTGGTTGCAGTAGTTGGGCGCCGGATCTCGTCGTTGGCGGCAGGCACTACGACCGGGGCTGGCGCAATTTGCCCTGGTTTAGCGGAGACGCCGGTCTCTCGTCGTCCTCGAAGATTATCGTTTACGGGTGGGCGGCGGCGTGGAAAGGGTTTCGGTGTTACGACCGGCGCGAACTAGGGCCGCATAGGGAGGTCCCGAACGTTGCTGTGATTGATGTCAATTGTTTCAACCTTTGACCTCCTCGTTCACCGGACTCTTGGCCCAAGTGTCAGTCTGCAACTTTACCATTGTTTCCTCGTTTATCTCAAGTTTTTCAGCTCAATCGCCGGCCGGATCGCTCCATGTAACCGCTGTTGGCGAAATCCTTATTCCAATTACAGAAGTATTACCGAAGGCAGACGAAATCCTTGGTAGCTTAAAAATGCAGTAGTCAGCGAGCCCTCCCGTGAGCACGACCCCGGCCGACCTATCCGATCCTAAAAAGATAAACTGGACCAATTGCATCGCATTCGGTCTTTTTCACCTCGGAGCGGTAGCGGCGTTATTCATGTTCAGTTGGCCTGCCTTTGCAATCGCGCTCTTCCTTTATTGGATGTGTACCGGCCTTGGCATCAGCATGGGCTACCATCGGCTGCATACGCACCGGTCATACCAAGTGCCTTTGGCTCTCGAGTATTTCTTTGCGGTCTGCGGCACGCTGACGCTCGAAGGTGGCCCGATTTTCTGGGTGGCGACGCATCGAATCCATCATCAGAAATCCGATCGCTCCGGCGATCCGCACTCGCCACGCGATGGCGCATGGTGGGCGCACATGGGTTGGCTGCTGGTCGGAAAGAACACGACTGGCGACACTTTGCTGATGTCGAAGTATGCGCCCGACCTGGCGAAAAAGCGCTTCTACGTCTGGCTCGACCGTTATCACTGGGTTCCCATGATCGTGCTGGCCGGCCTGCTCTTCACGATCGGCGGTGTCCAATTTGTGCTGTGGGGGATCTGTCTCCGGGTCGTTGTTGGCCTGCACTGCACTTGGCTGGTGAACTCCGCCACGCACATGTGGGGCAGCCGCCGGTTCGATACCCTCGATGGCTCACGCAACAACTGGCTCATCGCCCTCATCACCTCGGGAGAAGGCTGGCACAACAACCACCATGCGCATCCTACTTCGGCACGGCACGGACTGATGTGGTATGAGTTCGATCTATCCTGGATTCAGATCAAAATTCTTAAGTTTTTTGGGATAGCAAAATCCGTGCGGGTAGCGAAAATCGACAGCCGAGCGGCGGAGCGAAAAGCGGCATAGAAGATTAGCAGCGCTTGTCCGACGGGTATTATTCTTCTCCACCCACTAAAACATCAACTTCAAAGCAAACTGCAAAACTCGGGGATCGTTCGCCGCGGTAATCCTTCCAAAGGTGACGCCGCTCGAAACCGTAGAATTCGGGTTCTGAAAATTGGCCCGGTTCTCCAGATTGAACGCCTCGGCGCGAAACTGCAGATGCCACCGCTCGGTAAGCAAAAAGTTCTTAAAGAGCGAGGCATCCACATCGAAGAACCCTGGTCCACGTAAACTGCTCCGCCCCACATTTCCAAACGTTCCCTTAATCGCGGGAACAAAGGCGAGCGTGTTGAAAAACTCCTGCACCTGTCCCACCCCATTCGGCCGCGCCGCATCTCCCACAACGTCTGCGTAATCATTGCCAATTCCGGAAAGCGAACGATCGGTACCGCTCAACACCGTAAACGGCAGGCCGCTATACAGACTCGAAATCGCATTCACCTGCCAATCATTCAACAGCGCGTTGCGAAACCCGGTGACGTTCAAATGCGGTAAGTTATAGACCAGCGACGATACCCAGCGATACTGCTGATCGAAATCCGCGGGTCCGCGCGCGCTTTGGAAATTGCCAGGATTCGGCGGCCCCGTGTTACCCTCTGTCCCGCTCGATGTGTCGTCGATCGTCTTACCCCAAGTGAAATTCGAAAGCAGCGTCAATCCCCGGCTCACGCGCCGGGTGAAATTTACCTGCAGCGAGTTCGTTTCTTCGTAAACGTAAGAGCTCGCCAATTCGACCGCTCCCAATCCCGGAAAAAGCCGCCGCGAATTTTCATTTGCGACCGTCGCTCCGGGCCCGTAAATCGCCGGGTTAAACTGCCTCGACCCCATCACGTTCACCGCATGATTCCCGATATACGCCACCGAGATCGTTGTCTTATCGGTCAATTGGTGCTCCAGTGTAAAGTTCCAGTTCTGCGTGTAGCCTACGCGCGAAGCGGGATCTAGCATTCCACCCGAAACCGGCGTCAGAAAGTTGTAGCTCGCAAATTCGCTCTGCCCGATATGGTTTCGCGGAAAGGGCGTGCCGCCGGGATACCCTAAATACGGATTGGTGAAGCTCTGCGGAGCCGGAATACTCAGGTATAAGTTCGTCGGCTGCGTCGCGTCCGTCCGTTGATACAACAATCCTTCCGGAAAGCTGTAGAAAATCCCATAGGCCGCGCGCACCACCGTTTTCTGGTTGCCGCCCACATTCCACGCAAATCCTACACGCGGCGCAAAATCCTTCCAGTTCTGCTTGAACACCGATTGCGAAATACCCGCGTCGCCCGGATACAGCAAACCGCGCGGCGCATTTGGCGCAACTGTCGATTGCACGCCCGGCACAAACGCCGTCAGCGAGTTATTCAAATCGATCGGCGGCAGCCACGGCTCCCAGCGCACGCCCAGATTCAGCGTAAACTCCCGGCTCACCTTCCAATCGTCCTGCAGGTAGAGCGATGGCCGGTCTTCCCGCAAATAAAACGTCCGTCCGTTGTCCTGGTAAAACTGCGATTCGTATCCCAGATAAAAATCCGTTAGCGCCGAGCCGGTCACTTGTCCATTGAACGTGTTGTCTCCAGGCGTGTAGGAGTAATCGTTTGCATCGATCCGGCTCCTCTCGAACCCTGCTCCGAAGTTGATGCTGTGCGCGCCCCAGATTTTTACCGCTTGCGCCCGGTATTCGAAGGTCGTCGGATCTTGCCGCAGCGCGCCGCCCGAAAACACGTTCACAAAGCCAGATACGTTAACCCGTATGCCTGGAAAAACCGGGACGGACGTGCCCAGCGGAACTTGTTGCCCAAAACTTTGGAGTGTCTGCAGGCCAGGCGCCTCCGGTATTTGCGTCCGCGCGAATCGCTCGGCGCTTGCATAGAACGTCGCCGTCAAGCTCGGATCGAATACGTGCGTTTCATTTAGAGTAAGCGATTGGTTCCGGAACAGATTCTCCGCGTAAAATCCGTTTGGCGCATTGAACGGCCGCTGAAAATTGTTCTCGTCATAAAAGTAGCGCACGCTCAGATGATCCTTCTCTGAAAACACCTGGTCTACCTTCGCCAGATATTGCGTGTCGTCCAGATTCTGATTTGCAGAAGAAATATACTGCGTCCCGCTGTTCGGGAACGGAATAAACGCGTCCGCAATCTTCACCGATATTGGGTTGAATCGAGCCGTGGGAATCAGGTTTCCCGGAAACTGCGCACCCGTCGTAGGGTCGATGATCTTCTCCGGAAGCGCCGAAAAGTTTCCGCTTCGCTCGGCTGCGGTGGGCGTCGTAATTGAAATCGGACTAGGCGCGGACCGCCGTTGCGTGTCCTGTGCTGAGAAAAAGAAAAACGTTTTGTTCTTGATGATCGGGCCGCCCGCGGTGCCGCCGAACTGGTTCAACTTGAACGGCGGCTTCTTCAAATTGAAAAAGTTTCGTCCGTTCAATGCCGTGTTCCGCAAAAATTCAAAAGCCGTCCCGTGAATCTCATTCGTCCCTGAACGCGTCGATAACTGCACGAGCGCCCCTGCCCCGCCATGCTCCGCGCTGTAATTGGACGATTGAATCGTAAACTCCTGCAGCGCATCCGGATTCGGCATCGTCGGCACCGAATCGAAAAACCGATTTGTATACATCGTGCCGTCTAGCGTGAAATTGTTCTGCGTCGCCCGCAAGCCGTTCACCGACAACCCCGTGTTGTCCTGCTGTCCCGATTCCGTGCCCACATTCGTCAGCACTGTCCCCGGCGTCAACGCAGTAAGTTGCAGAGCATTCCGCCCGTTTAGCGGCAGATCCTGCATCTGCTTCTCGTTCACCGACGTCTGTATGCTCGATGAGTCTGTCTGGATGAGTGGGGCTCCCGTCGTTACCTCCACCGTTTGCGACGCGCTGCCCACCTGCAGCGCAATCTTGAACTCCAGGCTCTGCCCCGTCAACAGCGTGATGCCTTGCTGTTCCTGCGTTTCGAAACCTTGCGCTTCCACCTTCAGCGAGTAGTTCCCGATAGGCAGATCCGGGAAAGAAAAAATTCCGTCCTGGTTTGTCTTCGACGCCCGGCTCGCGCTCGTCTGCCCGTTCGCGCAGGTCACTGTTGCCGTCGGCACAATCGCTCCGCTCGGGTCCGTCACACTCCCGGAAATTCGCCCCACCGATTGAGCGAACAGAGTAGCTCCACTGAGAGCCAATAACGTCAAAACGCTGCGCACGTGCTTAGAACTCCTAAAGCTCGATCAGATTAAATAGATCTTACCTCTAACCTTCCAAAATGCATTTTACTCGCAAAAGCGTCACTCTGAGCGCCCTGCTATTCTTCGGCTGCATGGCGCAAAGTTCGACTGTCCTGGTTGTGCAGGAAGGCCCCGGCAAAGTCATGGCCTTCGATGCCGATAAGCCCGAAATCCGCAGCGACATTCCCGTCGGCAACATGCCGCATGAGATCGTTGTCTCGGTAAAAGGGCAAACCGCCTACGTGTCGAACTTCGGGCTGCTCGAGGTGAACCACAAAATCGGCGTCGCCGGCAAAACCATCTCTGTCATCGATGTTGCCCACGCCAGGGAGCGGCAGCGTTTCCAATTGCCCGGCGATCTCGCCGCGCCTCATGGCCTGAAACTTAGGCCACCTGCTGAATCCGAACTCTTTACCAACGCCGAGGTAGGCGAGGCCATGATCGTCTTCGATGCCTCATCGGGCGCGGTCAAGCGCACCTTCCCGCTACCGCCCAAGGTTCACAACTTCATCTTTTCGGCCGATGGCGCGGCGCTCTTCGCCTTCTCCACCACGGGAGAAATTTCGCGTCTCGATCCCGCTACCGGCAAAGTCGAAGCCCGGCATCAGTCCGCCTCTCCGCGCGGTCTCGCCTTCACCGCCGATCGCTCCGCGTTGATTGTCTCTGGCATCGGCGAGTTGGAACTGCTCAACCCTCGCGATCTAACCGTTCTCAAACGTTACTCGCATCTCGGAGTGCGTCAGATTTTCTATCCAGCCGCTTCACTCGATGGTCGTTTTCTCTTTGCGCCGGCCGTCTTGGACGGTGTCGTTCTGGTTATTGACGCCTCCACTGGTGGCGTGCTGCATCGCGTTGCCACCGGCAGTCCTCTCTTGCTCGTTCCAGCCGGGCCCAACACCATCTGGATCTCGAATGTCCTGGTACCGCCTGCCATGCTGCCGCCAGGCGTTCCCCATCGTCCCGGCTCAGTCACCCGCTTGGACCTGAATACCTTCGAAAGCACTGACGTTCCGGGGATCGTCGACGCCAATGGTCTGGCCGTCAGCCCCGTCCGCCTCAGTCGCCCTCCATTGTGATAATCCTGTCCTAAAGTGAGGAACTCGCGTTGACCAGCCTCCCGTGCGTTGAAATTAGCGCCGCCGATAAGCGGCTTGCCATGGAGCGCGTTCTCCACAGCCAGACCTTCTCCCGCTCCGATCAGCTCAAGCGCTTTCTTGAATACATTTGTGAGAAAGATATCGCCGGCCGGGCAGAAGAGATCAACGAATATCTGATTGCCGTCGAAGCTCTGCACCGCCCGGCTGATTATTCGCCCGTTGGCGACTCTTCGGTGCGCACGCGCGCGCACGCCTTGCGCCAGAAATTGCAGGAATATTATGAATTAGAAGACCCTACAGCCGAAATCCGCATCGATGTGCCCAAAGGCGCATACAATCCGCATTTCTCAACGCATTCCCCCTCCGCCCCGCCACAAATTCCCGTCGCCATTCCCCTACAGGCCGGCGCGCCGACGCTTATCCGCCCAACCGCCAGGCGATCTTTCCTGCTTGGTGCAGCCACTGCCGCTGTCTTGCTGTGTAGCGGGTTCGTTCTGCTTAGACAATCCTCGGGCCGGCCCGTCACTATCGATCCGGTCCTGCGCCAGGCCTGGGGCGACATGCTAAACCCCGGTGCTCCCGTTGAGATTTGTGTCGCTACCCCGCCTGCCATGCTGCTCCACTCCTACAAAGACAACCAGCTTCCCGCAAACCGCCCGGATCTTCTTCCCGCGCCCGCCGAGGTCGCCTCCTGGTACAGCGGCCTGCAAATGCTCGATGGCGGCGGCAAGCTCTACATGCACACCACTCAAGACGTCTTCCTCTTCGGCGATTCGCTTGCTGCCACTTCCGCTCTCCAACTCCTGTCGCAAGCTCGCTCCCTACCCCAAATCTTTCCCGAATCCAATTTGCGAGCCTTCGCCCTTCGCGGCCGCAACGTCGTCCTCATCGGCTCACCTAATTACAGCCCGCTCGCTGCCCGCTTCCTCATGAACACGCCTTTCTCCGTTCATTACGATCCCATCAAGCGCGAAGAAGTGGTCAGCGATGGAGTGCCCGGACACGGAGCAAGACGTATTTTCCGGCCGACTCACGACGAACTTGGCATGCTGACGTCGGCCTACGGATTAATCACCATCTTGCCCAGCCAAGCCGCTGGCACAGGCCACGCTCAAACCATAATCTTCTCCGGCATCACTTCCGCCGGTCCGCAAGCCGCGCTCGAATTCTTTCGCTCCCCGGAAGCACTGCACGTCTTGCAGGCCAAACTCCGGCAACAAGGCTATAAAACTTTTCCAAGCGCCTATCAAGTCGTCGTTCGCTGCGGCCTCGATCACAATCTCGCCCTCAACTGGGAATACGAAACCCACCAAGTCATCCAGGGCTCGCCGCTAATCGAATAAAAGCGCGCAAACTGAACGTTTCGTAACCGTTACCTGACGTTTAAATGCTTCCTTCACGGCTTCTCTCGCCTTAGTCTTGCTGTTGCAGCCCGTCAAGTCCAGGAAAGGCGCCATGCCGCGACTCAACAACCTATTCCCGATCTGCCTCGTTCTCGCGCTTACTCTCTCCTTCTGCACTTCATCCTTCGCTCAGACCGCAACCGGATCGATTACGGGCACCGTCACCGACCCCAGTCAGGCCAGCGTGGTGGGTGCCACCGTCTCCGTGACGAATTCCGCCACCAGTGAAGCCCGGACAACCAGGACCAATAACCTCGGCAATTACACCTTTCCGCTGCTGCCCCCCGCCGTCTACAAATTCGAAGTGACCATGCAGGGCTTCCAAAGCTTCGTGGTCAATCGAATCCAGCTCAACGTCGGCCAAACAGTAGCTCAAAACGTCGCGCTCAAAGTCGGCGAATCCACCCAAACCATTACCGTCACGGAAACCGGCCCGCAAATCGAAGCCGCCACCTCTTCGCTCGGAACTGTTCTGGGTAACACCAGCATTGTCGACCTGCCTATCAACGGGCGCAATAGCTACGGCTTCGCGGCGCTGGTTCCGGGCGTGCGTGCTCCGAACCTCTTCACCCAACTCGCCTACGGCAACTACAATGACCAGTTCCTCTCGATAAACGGCTCACGCGTCAACGTCAGCATGTTCCTGCTCGACGGCGGTTGGAACTCGAATGCCGGTTTTAACGGCCCCGGCATCTATCCGCCGATCGATCTCGTGCAGGAATACAAAGTGCAGACCAACAACGTCCCTGCCGAATTCGGCAACACGGCCGGCGGCGTGATCAATGTCGTCACTAAGGGCGGCACGAACCAGGTCCACGGGAGTGTCTACGATTTCGTCCGCAACAACTATTTCGACGCCAACGATTTCTTTGCAAATTCAGCCGGCGAACCCATTTCACCCATCCGCTTCAACCAGTTCGGCGCAAGTTTCGGCGGTCCCGTCTATATTCCGAAAGTCTACGACGGCCGCAACAAGACTTTCTTCTTCTTCGCCTACGAGGGTCTGCGCTGGGTCCGCTCCTACACCACCACCGGAACCATGCCCACCGCTTTGCAGCGCGCGGGCGACTTCTCGCAAACCTTCAACCAGTCCGGCCAGCAAATCACTGTTTACGATCCAAACTCGACGCACCAGCTTTCGAACGGCCAATACACCCGCACTCCGGTTCCCGGCAATCGAATGACCGCCGCGCAGATCAATCCGGTCTCCGCCGCGCTGCTGCCCTACCTGCCATTGCCCAATACCGCAGGCAACGCCCTCACCGGCGCAAATAATTTCACCACCAATATGTCGGCTCCGCTCAATGAGAACACCTTCTCGCTGCGCGTCGACCAGAAAATTACCGACAACCAGAAGATCTTCGTGCGGTGGTCGCAAAACACCGGCACGGTCGACCGTCCCGATGTTTACGGCAATGGCAGTCCGAATTTTGCCTATAGCCAGCCAACCGACGGCACCGATATTTCTCACAACCAGGAAGCCACCGCCAACTACAATTACGTAGTCAATCCGACCACCGTTATCGAGCTGAACTCGAGCGTCCTGCACTATTGGCTTGGCCGTCAGAATCCGGCCCTCGGTTTCGACCCCACCCAACTCGGTTTTCCATCGTATTTCAATAACGTCGGTCTCACACCTTGTTTTCCCAGCGTGACGGTTAGCGGCATGGGCGCGACCATCAATGTGCCCGATGCCGGCGGCGGCTTCATCGGCAATTGCCAATACACCAGCCAGTCTTACGACACTTTTTCGGAATACGCCAACATGACAAAAGTGATGGGCGCGCACACCCTCAAAATTGGTGGCGACTGGTTTTACAATCGTTGGACGCAGCGCCAGCAGCCCGCTTCGAACAACTACGCCTTCTCTTCCGACTTCACCCAGGGCCCTAACCCGGTGGCCGCCAGCGCCGCTTCCGGCGTCGGCTTCGCTTCTTTTCTCTTTGGGACCGGCGACAACGGCAGCATTCAGAGCAGTTCCCCGGGCGAATTTGTCGGTTATCACAGCTACGGCTTCTACCTCCAGGACGATTGGAAAGTGTCGTCCAAGCTGACCCTGAACCTGGGCCTGCGCTACGATTTCAACGCACCCTGGAAAGAAAAGCACAACCGTATCAATAGTTGGGATGGAACCACCCAGACCATGGCCGATGGACTGACTTTCACCGGCGGCCTACAGTTCCCCGGAGTGAACGGCGTGCCGCGCGCGCAATTCCAGGACAATCGCCTCGACTTTGCGCCGCGCTTTGGCTTCGCCTACGCTCCCACCCAGAAAACCGTCGTCCGCGGCGGCTTCGGCATCTTCTTCGGCCCCATCAACGGCGCAGCCTTCGCCGGCAACATGTCGCCTTACACAGGTTTCTCCGCCAGCACAAATTGGATCAGCACGGTCAACGGCATCACTCCCGTTTCTTTACTCAGCAATCCCTTTCCCAACGGCTTTCAACTGGCTCCTGGAAGCAGCCAGGGATTGCTCACGCTGCTCGGACAAACGATAGAGACCATGGATCGCGGCCGCCAGAGTCTCTACGCCGAACAGTGGAACTTCGGCATCGAACAAACGCTCCCCGGCTCATTCCTGTTAACGGCCGCCTATGCCGGCAGCCACGGTGTTCACCTGTACAGCCCGCTCAACTACGATCAGTTGCCGGATCAATATCTATCCATGGGAAACGCGCTGCTCAACCTGGTTCCCAATCCCTACTTTGGGCTCATCGGCAGCGGACCGTTAAGCGCCTCCACTATTCAGCAAGGCCAACTGCTGCGCCCCTTCCCGCAGTTTGAAGAAGTGACAGCCGAGACCAACTCCTACGGCAACTCCATCTACCATTCTTTGCAGGTCAAATTGGAGCGCCGCTTCTCGCACGGCGTCGGCATGCTTCTCTCCTACACCTATTCGAAGCTGATCGACGACGTTCTGCCATCCGATACCTACGAAGGATTCCCCGGCGAAACTTTCAGCGCGGGCGCAATTCAGGACGCCAACAATCGCCGCGCCGACCGCGCCGTCGCCAGTTTCGATACGCCCAATTACCTCGCCATCAACGGCAACTGGCAACTCCCGTTTGGCAGAGGCAAAGCGTTCCTGAATCATGGCGGCTGGTCGAGTGCCATCCTCGGCGGCTGGCAGTTAAACGGCATCTTCAACATCCACAGCGGCCAACCCCTCGGTTTGACAACTGAGACCAACACGCTCTATAACTACGGTGCTTACGGCTGGGCGAGCAACGTTCAGCGGCCGAACTACAATGGCGGCCCGATCTATACCTCTGGCTCCGTCTCCAGCCGCGTAAACGATTACTTCGATATCAACTCATTCCCACTTCCCGCGCCATTTACTTACGGCAATAGCGGGCGCCTTCTGCCTTACCTGCGCGCTCCCGGCGCACTCCAGCTAGACATGTCTCTATTCAAGGAAATCCCGATTCGCGAGCGCTTGCATCTGCAATTCAGGGCCGAAGTCTTCAATATCTTGAACCATCCGCAGTTCGACGCGCCCAACACCGTCATCGGTTCTCCCCAGGCTGGCGTAATCTCAGATCAGGTGAACACGCCCAGAGACATCCAGCTAGCCTTAAAACTGCTGTTCTGATACATGAGCAAACTAAAACTTACAATTACCCTCGCAGCTGTAGCCGTGATGGGCTGCTTCGTCGCTCGCAAGGATCTGGCCGCTCCCGCCACGGTCGAACGGCCGCCCATTATAGGCCTCGCGCACGTCGGCCTCTTCGTCAGCGACATCGTTAAGGCCGATGAATTCTATGGCCACGTGCTTGGACTCGCGCATTTCAGTCTCGACAAACCGACCGACGGATTGATGCTCAACTACTACAAGGTCAACGACCATCAGTACATCGAGATCTATCCCGGCCTTAAGGGTGATTCGCAAGACCGCCTCTCGCATGTCGCTTTCGAAACAACCGATGCGCGTAAACTGCGCGATTACCTGGCCAGTAAAGGCATCAAAGTTCCCGCCTCCTTAAAGCCGGGCTTAGACAAGAACCTCAGCTTCATGATCGACGATCCGGAAGGGCGCCGCATCGAGTTCGTGCAGTACATGCCCGGCTCGCTGCACGAGAGTAAAGACGGCACGCTTCTTCCCAATACGCGCGTCTCGGATCACATGATTCATGCCGGTTTCGTGGTGCATGACCGAGCCGCCGAAGACCATCTCTACAAAGACATTCTCGGCTTCCAGGTGATGTGGTATGGCGGCATGAAAGACAACCAGGTGAGTTGGGTGGATATGCGCGTCCCCGATGGCAGCGATTGGCTCGAGTACATGCTCGGGGTGACCAATCCCAGCGTCAAAACACGCGGCGTGATGAATCACCTGGCGCTCGGCGTTAAAAGCATTCAACCCGTCTATCACAAAATTCTAAGCCGTGGTTACAAACCCCCGGAGCAGCCGAAAATCGGTCGCGACGGTAAATGGCAATTGAACCTCTACGATCCGGATCTCACGCGAGTAGAGATGATGGAGTTCAAACCGGTTCAAACTCCCTGCTGCTCGCCGATGCTTACGGCCTCATCCAAATGAAGCTGCTCTCTTTAACTGCGCTCGCCGGCGTCTGCCTGCTGACCCTCTCGGCCGCGCCTTCGGTCGGCGATTTCCAGGGCAGCAACGACATAGGGGAGTTGCTCCATGCGGGTTCGGCGGAATACGACGCGTCGTCCAGAACCTACACGCTCACCGGCAGCGGCGAGAACATGTGGTTTGCCAAAGACGATTTTCATTTCGTTTGGAAGAAAGTGTCGGCTAAGAACATCAGCCTCGCCGCCGACATCTCGCTGCTCGGCGAAGGCGGAGACAACCATCGCAAAGGCGTGCTCATGATTCGCCAAAGCCTGGACGCCGATTCCGCTTACGCCGACGCTGCGCGCCACGGCGATGGCCTAACTTCGCTCCAGTTTCGCGACGAAAAAGGAGCGGTCACTCACGAAGTGGAATCCAGCGTCTCCGGACCCAAGAGGCTGCGCATCGAAAAGCGCGGCGATCTCTTTTATCTCTGGATCGGTTCGAGCGATCAGGACATGCAGTTTGCCGGCGGCTCCACGCGCGTCAAGCTGAAATCACCTTTCTATATCGGCATCGGCGTCTGCGCGCACAACAAAGACGCAGTGCAGAAGGCTGCCTTTTCGAACGTCGATTTAAGCACAAAGATGAGCCACGCGACAGCCCGCTACAGCACTTTGGAAACGATAGCCGTCGAGTCCACCGACTCTCGGGTGACCTACGTAACCGAGCAGGTCATCGACTCTCCGTCCTGGAGCGAAGATGGCGCGTTTCTGATCTTCCGTACAAGCGGCCAGCCGCAGCGCATTCCGGTAAAAGGCGGCACTCCTGAACCGTTCACTCCTGCAGCCGAAAACTCTCCGAGCGCCGCGCATACGCAAACGGCCCTTCTCTCGGGAGCACGCCCGGACACGTTGCTAACCGTTACCGACACCGCGACGAAGAAAAAGAGAGTCATCGCCAAACTGCCGGCTGGTGGCACGCTTGGCGCGGATCCCTGGTCGCCCGACGGCAAGCGCCTCGTCTTTATCAGCTATCAGTGGCTCAAATAAGCGATCAAGTGCAGTTGGCAGGCGCGTAGCTCGCCGGAACACGTCCGCCTTTGTTCAATTCCTGCTGCCCGATTTGGGTTGAATAGTAGATCTTGGCGGTCCAGGTCTTCGCCAACCCAACAAACTCGCGCCCGGGCGCGAGATCGGGCTCGTCAGCCGTATAGAGCCGTGTCAGAATTTGCATCTGCCGATCGGGCGCGACGTCTTTGAAGGGCTTGGCTTCCAAGCGCAGGCAATAGCCATCCAGCCACCAGAGCCCATCCATGAATTTCATGCGCGCCGCTTCGGGAGACTCGTCCAAAATGCGATCCAGGTACTCGGCAACCCGGGCTTGCCGCGCGCCCGGAGTGTCTGTCCTTGGAATGATCAACTCCGCAATGACATCGACTGTCTCGAACTGATGCCGATCGAAAAAACGCGGCGCTTCTTGCTGAGCTGGTTTTGTCTCGGTCGAAGCGCGTTGCGGGGCCGGTGATTCTTGAGCGTTTCCCAGCGGCGCGATCGCCAGGCCCGCGGTAAATGCTCGTCTCGATAAACTCATGCCGGAATAACCTCCCAACTGCGCGCCTGCGCCGACTGCAAAACCGCCTCGAGCACTTCCTGCACGCGCAGCGCATCCGCGAAGTTTGGATGAAACTCCTCATCGCGATTCAGGCTCGAAAGAAAATCGGCCAGCGCCGCGATAAACGTGTGCTCATAACCGATGATGTGCCCCGGACGCCAGAAATTCTTTCCATAGGGCTGCTGCGGGTCCGTCACCAGCAAGCTCTTCACGCCTTGTAGCCCTGTTGGTTCGGTCGCATCGAAATAGTCGAGCCGGTTCAGATCTTCCAGGTTAAAGCGCAGCATACCCTTTGCGCCCTGTATCTCAAAAACGTTCCTATTCAACGCACCCACTCCAAAGCGCGTCGCTTCAAGTGTTCCCATGCTGCCGTTGGCGAACGTCACCAGCGAAGCCACGGCATCTTCCACCTTGCGCCCCGGCGCAAATACCCGGCTCAAGGCGGTGATCTGCTCAATCGGGCCGTTCAAATATAGCGCCAAATCGACAACGTGTGAAAGCAGATCTCCGACGACCCCATGCCCGGCCTGCCGCGGGTCCATTTTCCAGTTCACCGGACGCTTAGTATCCGTGCCCCATTGCTGCTGGTAGCTGGCGCGGTAATGAAAGACTTCGCCCAGTTTCCCTTCCTCGATCAATTGTTTGGCATAAGCCACCGCCGGCACGCGCCGGTAGTTAAACCACACCATCGTCGGCACGCGTTGCGCGGCTTCGACCATTGCGCGCGCTTCTACCAGCGAATTCGCCAGCGGCTTCTCGCACAGCACGATCTTCCCTGCTCGGGCCGCTGCCATGGCCGCTTCCGCATGCAAATGATTCGGCAATGCAATGTCAACCAAATCGATATCGGGTCGCGCGACTACTTCGAGCCAATCTGTCGCCGTCTCGTTCCAACCCCAGGCTTGCGCCGATTTTGCGAGCTCTGCCGCGTCGCGCCCGCAAAGCACGCTCATCCGTATTCGAAAGGGAACGTCGAAAAACCGCCCCACCTGCGCATACGCATTCGAGTGCGCCTTGCCCATGAAGCCCTGTCCGAGCAGCGCCACGCGCAACTCTCGCCGGGCGCTCATACCAGCTTCTTCGCGTACTCGTGCGTAATGTAATCGCAGGCGCGCACGGTAACCGCCATCATGGTCAACGTCGGATTCTGGCAGCCGTTCGAAACAAAACAGGCACCGTCCGTCACGAACAAATTTTCCACATCGTGCGCCTGGTTATAGCGATTCAACACGCTCGTTCGTTTGTCATTTCCCATGCGCGCGCCGCCCGTCTCATGAATCGCCGCGCCTGGTTTCGAGCGTTCGTCATATAGCTTGATATTTCCCGCTCCGGCCGCCTTCAACATGGCCATCGCCTCATGCTGCGCGTCGGCAAACATATTGAGTTCGTTGTCGCTCCACGACATGTCCATCCGAAGAATCGGCACGCCCCACGCATCCGTGCGCGCGCCGTCGATCTCTACGTGATTTTCTTTGCGCGCCAGGCATTCGGCATACAGGTTGAGCCGCATCCCCCAATGGCCGTCCCGCACCGCCTCTTTATAGGTAGAACCCAGGCCAGCAGCCGCGAAATCGAACGATGGCGTACAGCCGCCCTGATAGCCATAGCCGCGAATAAAACCGTTTGTCTCTTTTTCCGTCACGTTGCGGAAACGCGGAATGTAAATTCCATTCGGCCGCGCCGGCGCGCCATTCCAAGCCGCTGCCTTGCCCGCCGGGAGAAAACCATCGGCCCCGCCGCGAAACATGTTGTCCAGAACGTAGTGCCCCAGCACGCCGCTCGAGTTCGCAATATCGGAATTCAGCAGCAGCCGGACCGATTCGAGCGATGACGCGCACAGCATCACCAACTTCCCGCGCACCTCATGCAGGGTGCGGTCGTTCGTATCCACATACGCGATGCCGGACGCTTTCCCGTCCTTCATCAAAACTCGCGCCGCCGTCGCATCGGTGACAATCTTGAGCCGCCTAGTCGCTTCCGCATCCGCCAAAGTTGTTGCCGGACTGTTGAAATACGATTTCGTGATGCAGCCGCGAAAGCACGGCCCGCAATAGTGGCAAGCCGGCCGCCCATTATGTGGCTTGGTCAAAATCGCCGTGCGCCCGATCGTCACGCGCCGCCCCAGCTTTTGCTCCACTTGTTTTTTGAAAAGTTCTTCGCCGCAAGTGAACTTCATGGGCGGAAGAAACTGTCCGTCCGGAAGTTGCGGCAAGCCTTCGCGCTGCCCGCTGACGCCGATGTACTCTTCCACCAAATCGTAGTAAGGCGAAAGCTCCGCGTAACTGATCGGCCAGTTCTCGCCGTAGCCGTCCCGGGAAGCCGCTTTGAAATCCAGATCGCTCATGCGATACGATTGCCGTCCCCAACTGAGCGATCGTCCACCCAGTACGCGCATGCGAATCCAGGTAAACGGCTTCTCCTGCGTGTATGGATTTTCGTGATCGTTGACGAACCACTTGTAGTTGTATTCGGTGCAGGAGGGGCAGGTACTCTGGATGGGCCGCGTCTCGGGCACAATCGGCGAGTGCCCTAAGTAAGGAAGCTGCCAGGATGGTTTGTGTTCGGTAAACTCGCTCGGTTGGATACGCCGTCCGGCTTCGATTAAAGCCACCTGCATGCCGGCTTCGGTCAGCCGCTTTGCCGCCCACCCTCCTGTGGCTCCCGACCCAACAATTACGGCGTCATATACGGTTGTGGGCTGTGGAGTAAACATGATCCGGGCAACACCAGCACCTTCATTCTGCCACGCGACAATAATGCGCCATCCTGATCCCTTGACCTTCCAAAACGTAATAGACAGCTGCCCGAAGACTCACTTCATTCCAAAGGTATCGAGTACTTCCGTGATGTGCCCAATAACGGCGTCGCGCAATAGCGTTACTCTCCGCACGGAAAGCACGAGTAGCATAAGCCTTGAAGGCCTGAAGCATACGCTCCGGCGAAGCTTCACCGCCAATTACCGCGTGAACGTGAGTTGTGCGGACCTGAACGGCGTGTACAATCCAGTCGCGATATTCACAGACCTCCAATATGGCCTGCAGCGCAAGCTCTCGTGCCTGTTCTTCCAATACAAAAGGGCACTCATTCAGTCGCGACTGCCAATAGCGCTCTTTGTTCGCATCGGGCCGGGGCAGTGGGCTTCCAGCAACGTTATGCCGAGCATCCATCCAACCCTTTTCCGATCCTGGCAGATGCGTCCCATAGGAAGAAAACGTCGATAAATAAGCCAGCGCAACCACACGAAAGAAGTGCCAGACCTAACGTGTCGCTCTCGTTTCTTCGGCAATTTCCGTTCTGTTGTCGCTTTACGGTCGCTGACGCTTCCTGCTCAGTTTCGAGATTTGTTTAGGTTCCATTCCGGCCCTCGCGCGGACTTCCGTCACTCCGAGCAGGAAGCGTCAGCGACCGTAAATTTCCAATCCCGGCCCCATCGTTCAAAACAGCAACTTCAGCGACAACTGGACAATCCGCGGGAAGTTCTGTTCCACCAGATTTACCGTTCCATACCCGGTGTACGTTCCGTTCGATTGAGCCGTAGGCGGCCCGTCGCTCGGATTGGTATCGGGTCCAGGAAAGAGCACCGAATTCGTCAGGTTCAAAGCCTCGCCGCGCAACTGCAGACGGTACTTCTCGGTGATCGCGAAGTCTTTATGCACACCGAGATCCAAATTCACCAGGCTCGGATTGCGCAGCGTCGAGATCCGGTCTGGCAAGTTCTTGTTCCCGTACTGCGGAATGCTGGAGTAACAGCCCAGCGGATTCCCGCTGCTGTAATCGTTGTAAATGTAGTTATTCAGCTTGGGGCCGCCGTCCGGCGTATAGCTGTGATTGCAGTCGTAGTAGTAACTGGTATTGGGTGTCACCGGTGTGCCGTTTTGCGCCGAAATGATAAAGTTCGCGCTCCATCCGCCCACGAACGCGTTCACCACGCCATTCGCGCCCGAAAGAAATCGTCTGCCCTTGCCTACCGGCAGTTCCCACTCGCCGGTCACCGACAGAATATTCGTCCGATCCTGACCCGCGATCTCATACTTCAGGTCCGCATCCTGATACGGCCACCCATTCTGATACCCGGTGGCGCCCATCGTCTTTGAGTAGGTATAGGAAAGTTGGAAATCCAATCCGGCGCTCAGCCGCTTGTTCAACTTCACTTCCAGGCCATTGTACGCTTGCCTTCCCAGCGGATCGTTGTATTGCCCAATCAATCCGCAGTATTGCGACAAAGGCAGCAGGAGCGTGACGCGCGAGATCGTCTTGTTCGATCCGCACGTCGAGCTCTGCGGAATAGCCGGTACTCCGTAATATGGGTTCGGCAACTGCTCATTAAACAGCGAGGGACTAGCCACCGCCTGGTTCAACTGATCTAGCGTTGCCGTTCCGTTGTCCCAGACAAAAACGCGCAGGCGATCCGTATAATTCCCGACGTAACGCGCATCCAAAACGATCTGCCCCGGCAGCTCCCGCTGAAAACCGAAGGAGAACTCTTGCGATCGCGGGATGCGCCGCCCTGGGAAGTCGATAGATGCACCGTCTCCCAGCGCGGTCAGCAGACCCAGCGAGTTGCCGGGCGGCGTCTGAACGCCGGTGGGAAAAGGGTTGCCGCTTGCGAAGTAACCCGACGGCGTGACGCCACCATTTGTCGACGCGATATAGGGAGTCGGGATGCTGAACCCGATGTCGCTGCCGCCTTCCAGCCCGACCGAATAGAAAATACCATAACCGCCGCGAATCACCGTTTTCGGGCCAACTGCATAAGCAAAGCCGAGACGCGGTTCTATGTTGGTCCAGTCCGTGTTGTAGGCATCCTTGTTATTGCCGTTCACCCCGGGGAAAGTGAACCCGCCATACACAGTGGAAAGCGAGGCCGGATCGATGCCGGCCGCCCGTAATGCCGGTCCATCTTTAACTAAGTTCGCCTGGTAAGTCGGATCGTTGGTAAGCGGATTGACGCAAGTGAAGCACATCCCGCGATTCAACCGGTTATATCGCTCCCGCAGCCCGGCCTGCAGGTCATAGCGCAGACCGATGTTAAGCGTCAGGTTCTTCGTTACCTTCCAGTCGTCCTGCAAATACAAGTTCCAGAAGGGAAAGCTTTGCGCCGTCGTCGTGTTGTAATCCACTGAGCCGCTGGATGGATCCCCAAGCAGCATGTCCCCCACAATAAAGCCGTCGTTGATTCCCGGTAGCGTGTTTCTCTGCAGTGGGTTGTACTGCGTGTTTGAGCTCTCGAATTGAAATTGTCCATTGGCATGTCCGACGGTATTCGGATTGCCGTATTGGAACTCGGCGACTTCACCCCCAAAGTGAATCGTGTGCTTGTTGAGCGTCTTGGTCCAATCGTTATCGAAGGTCGTGGTAGTGAAAACGTCCGTGCCGGTGCTATTGCCAACGGCTTGCGGATAATAGCAGCAGTTATTGTTGTTCTCGTTGATTTCCGGAAGCAACGAAAGCGTCGTCGTTGGAACCTTCGGCATATTCAGGTCGATCGATTGCGGTGTCACCGTCGATGTCAAATCTCCACCCGGCGCAACCTGGATGTACCGTGAAAACGACAACTTGAAGTCGGCAAGCAGAGTCGGCGAGAAAATATGCGTCGCGTCCTGGCTGGCCACCAGCGATTGGCGCATCTGATTGATGTTTCCATTCTCGGCCGGCGACGGGAAGCCGCTCGAGTTGCGGAACTCCGTGCCGTGCTGGAACGCGAACATGCTGTACATGCGGGTCTTGTCGTTCAGATCGTAATCGACGCGCCCCATCGGTTGCCAGTAGCGATACTTGTCCGGCACATTCGCGGTGTAATTATTCTGCGTGCTGTTGCTCCCGGTATTGGGCAGTGGATAAAGGTTCGTGATCGCCGCGCCGATCGGATTGATGCGGCTCGCAGGAATCGTATTATTCGGAAAGACCGTCCTCGCATAATTGTTGCCTGGGCAGTTGCCAATGACCCCGCCCGGCGAATTGCAGACGGTAGTCTGCGGATCGTACACCATATAACCGGACTGCGTGAAATTCACTCCTCCTCCATTCGGCCGCAAATACGCCGGCGGGACGCTTGCGAGCGTTGTAAACGGAATGTTTTCTATGTATCCCTCGAAACTGCCAAAGAAGAAAACCTTGTCTTTCTTCACGGGGCCGCCAAACGTGCCGCCGAACTGATGCTGGTGCAGATTCTGCCGGGCAATCCCATTCAGGTTGTTCTCGAAATTGTTGGCGTTCAGCGCGCCGTTCTCCAGGTATTCATACAAATCCCCGTGGTATTCGTTCGTGCCCGCCTTGGTCACCATGTTCACCGTGCCGCCGCCCGTGCGTCCATAGCGCGCGTCGTAAGTCGTCGTCATCACGTTGACTTCCTGCAGCGCATCGACATTCGGAGCCATCTCCCAGGTACCCTGCGACCCGTGCGCCTGCATCGTGATATTCGTGCCGTCTAAAGTGAACTGCTGATAGCCCTGTACACCTCCGCCAAGCGTATAGTTATTCGAAACGTCCCAGGCGCGCGTGCCCGAATATCCGCCTGCGCCAAACTGAGTCTGAAGAAACTGCGAGCCCGGCGTCGTGCCTACCAGCGTATAGATCTGCCGCCCGTTCAGAGGCAGGTTTTCCAGTGCCCGCTGCGTCAAGATGGTGCCCCCCGAGCCGTTTGCCGTCTCGATCAGCGGCGGCGCGCTCGTCACCTGCACCGTTTGCGTCGCCGTGCCCAGCGCCAGGGCAATGTTCAAGCCAGTCGACTTGCCCGCTTGCAGCACCACGTTGTCCTGTACCTGTTTCTTGAACCCCGGCGCGGTCACCGTCACCGTATACGTTCCCGGCAGTACATAAGGGATGAAGTAAACACCTTTATCGGTTGTGGTCGCCGGATAGTTCTGCTGCGTGTCCCGGTTTACCGCCAGTACTTGCGCCTGCCCCACCGTTGCGCCCGACGGGTCCGTTACTTCGCCCGTCAGGGTGGCGCGAAATTCCTGCGCAAAAACAGCCGACACAGCAAGAACCAGAAGCAGCGAGGCCGCGCGAGCAGCCGGCTTGGCGATGGATGTAGATGACATAACTAAACCTCAACGAAGACGTTATTCAGCACTGTAAACGCCAGGCGTGTATTTGAATAGGTGAATTGACCGTGAAATTTTTCTATTCAGCAGGTGATTTGACCGTCAAACCGGATGGTAGGATGAAATGCTTTTGTGAGTAACGGACTTCAAGCGGCGATGATCGGGAGTGAGGTCGAACGAAAACAACTGCTGATTCAGCGGATCGCGGCCAGCGAGCTTTTCCAGAAATCGCCCCGGCTGCGCGACTTTCTGCTCTACGCAGCCAACTGCACGCTGGCGAACCGGCTTGACGATGTGCGCGAGCAGGTGATAGCCGAGCGGGTTTTTGGCCGGCGGCCCGAGTTTCAGGGCGCCCAGGACAGTATCGTGCGCGCGGAAGCCCGCAATCTCCGCCGGCGGCTCGAGACGTACTTTGCAACCGAAGGCAAAGACGAGCCGCTGATCGCCGCTATGCCGAAAGGTGGTTACGCGCTGGCTTTCGAAACGCGAACGGCGCAGACAGCGCCCAACACGCTTCCGGCGCCGCCGGTCGCCAGCGTCGTCGCAACCGAAGTGCTTCCGGCCGGCGCGGTTACGGCGCAGGTGAAGGCGCCATCGAATTATCGAACCTTGTGCATCGCCCTGGCCCTGCTCGCGACTATTGCGGCGGCCTCCGCCCTCTACTGGCATGCTGCCGACGGCGACCTGCGCGCGCAGCTTGGGATCGTCAAGCCCGTTCTACCGTTCTCGGCCTTGTTCACCACTGGCCGCGATTCGCTCATCATTACCAGCGACACAGGGTTCCTGCAGATTTCATCGCTGGCTCATCGCCGCATCAGTCTGGATGACTACATGGCTAGAAGTTATCCTGACCTTGCCAACACCGAGTTCTCCAATTTGATACGCAATTGGAACCGCTACGAGTTCACTGACGGGCGCGAGATGGCGATTGCCGGTCTTATCATGCGCAGCAATGCCCAATACGCTCAGCACATCGCCCTTCGCTCAGGGCACGAAGTTCAGCTGGCGGATTTCAAAGACAAGAGCATAGTTCTCATCGGCAGTCCGATCAGTAATCCATGGGCCCAACTCTACGAAGAAAAGTTGAATTTTCGCTGCGATCTGGAGCCCGATGGCCGCATAGTCTTCCGCAACCAGGCGCCGCTCGCCGGCGAATCGTCGCGCTATCCGACCGACGACGATATTCGACTCAATCGAACCTATGCGCGCCTCGTCTTTCTGCCTAAAGATTCCGATGCTTCGGCCACCCTGTTGATTGCCGGAACAACCGCCCAATCGACTGCCGCCGCCGGTGAGCTGGTTGCCGACCGCGCGCGTTTCGAGCAAACTCTGCGCTCCATCGGCGTCGATCCCGAAGGGTCGCCGCGTTTCTTTGAGCTTCTCATCCGATCGAATACTTTCGTCAGCGGCGCAATCCTGCCCGAAGTTGTTGCCTCGCGGCTCAAACCTGCGGCCGATCGTTAGCGCCGCAAACGCCGCCCGTCACATCTCTCTCCGGTTTTCGAGCGAGCGGGACATTGTCACCTCGTCCGCAAACTCCAGATCGCTTCCCACCGGTATCCCCATGGCTATGCGCGTTACCCGCGGCCCCAGCGGCTTTAGTAATCGTGAAAGATAAACCGCTGTTGCTTCCCCTTCCACCGTCGGGTTCGTTGCCAGGATGATCTCCCGGATCTCTGTATCATGCAGGCGATCTACCAAACTCTTAATGCGCAATTGTTCCGGCCCTATTCCGCGCAGCGGCGAAATCGCTCCGTGCAGCACATGGTACAAGCCGCGAAAGCTCCGCGTCGTTTCGATCGGCAGAATATTGTGCGGCTCTTCCACTACGCAGATCTGCCCGTGCTCCCGGTGCGGATCACGGCAAAAAGAGCACAGCTCCCCGTCGCTGATGTTGTTGCACTGGCCGCAAATGCCCAGCTTATCTTTTACATCCAGCACCGCTTGCGCCAGATTGGCCGCATCTTCCCTAGGCGCGCGCAGCAGGTGAAACGCAATCCGCTGCGCGGACTTCTGCCCGATGCCGGGCAGCCGCTTACATTCTTGGATCAGCCGCGCAAGAGGCTCTGCAAAGTCTGGCATGCACTGGAACTAAAAAAGTCCTGGCGGCAGGCCAAGACCGCCTAACATGCCGCCCATCTTCGATTGCGCCTCGCCATCCACCTTCTTCGCAGCATCGTTAAAAGCGGCCAGCACCATGTCTTGTAGCATCTCTACATCGCCCGCCACTTCCGGATCGATTCGAACGCCCAACACGTTTTTTTGCCCGTCCATCTTAACGCTCACCATGCCGCCTCCCGCCGAGCCCTCCACGCGAATCGCCGCGATCTGCTCTTGCAGTTTTTCCTGCATCTGCTGCGCTTGCTTCATCATCGATTGCATGTTGCCCGGCATTTTCATAGCGTCTCCTATTCTTCCCGCTTGTACAGCGACTGCTCCTTCAAATGTCGCATGCTGTCTTCCCGTCGCCGATTCTCCTGGCCCTTACTCGGTCAAGTTGCGTATGGTCCGAATCTGCGCGTCCGGAAATAATTCCTGAAATCGCCTGACGCCCGGATGCGCCAATGCGCGCTCCCTCACTTCGGTGTGCTCCACGCTGCTCACCTGCGAATTAGCCACCGGCGCGGTCGCCGGCAAAGTTTCGCCCGCTTCTGTTCGGATACTCACTTGCTTGCCTGCGAGCTCTGAGGCCAAGCCCTTCAGCTTCGGTTCTTTCAAGGAGAGAAGTAATCGCTTCGGCGCGCGGATCAGCAGCTCTCCATTCCGTAGCATGATCTCCGACTGCTGCACCGCATCCGCCGTGAAATTCAATCCCGCTTTGACCAGCGCCTGATATAGATCGTTCTTGAGGTCACCGCTCGCCGCAGCCGCCGCCGGCTTTTCTTCGGCCGGGAGTGCCCGCTCGACCGTCTTCTCGGTATTCGGCGCCGCTCCAGCCAACGTCTCGCTCGAAGGCGTCGTCTTCCCGGTAGGCGCTAATTTGGGTGACTGCCAGGCCGGTGAGCGCACCTCGGCGCTGCGTACCGCTTTCGGCGCATTCGGCGGCGCGACGGGTTGGCTGCCACCCAGCCCCGCCAGTGCCTCCTCAATCGATTGCAGCTTGCCGGCCTGTGCGAGTTTGATCAATCCTAACTCCAGATGCAGCCGAGGCTGCAAAGAATACTGCAAGTTTTTGTAGAGATCTAGCGTCAAATTGAGGTATCGAGTGAGATCCTCCTCGCTAAATTGCTGTGCCACTTGCAGTAACACTTCCTGTTCCCTATCGGAAGCTGCGATCAGGCGTGTTGTCTTACCAGAGATCCGCGCCACCAACAAGTTCCGCCAGTATCGCGAAAGCTCCCGGGAGAAATGCTGCAAACTCTGCCCATTGCTTTCTAATTCCTGAACAATGGCGAGCATCTTCGCCCCGTCTTTTTGCTCCACGGCGTCAGCCACCGCCTGCAGCGACTCCGTCCCGAACATACCGAGCAGCGCCCGGATCTGCTCAACCTCCAGCGTGCTGCCGCAACACGCAATCGCCTGGTCAAGCGCGGAAAGCGAATCCCGCACGCTTCCCTCCCCGGCTTGCGCAACTACCGATAGCACTTCGTCGCTCGCTTCGATGCCCTCCTGCTCCACGATGTACTTCATGCGCTTCACAATTTCGCCGAAATCGACCGAGCGAAAAGTGAAGTGTTGGCAGCGTGAAGCGATCGTCGTCGGAATCTCCGCGGCTTCTGTCGTGCACAGGATAAAAACCACCCACTCCGGCGGTTCTTCCAGCGTCTTCAGTAGCGCGTTGAAGGCTTCCTTAGTAATTTGGTGCGCTTCATCGACGATGAAAACTTTGTAGCGGTCGCGCGCTGGCCGATAGCGGACGTTCTCGCGGATTTCCCGCATCTCGTTGATGCCGCGGTTCGATGCTGCGTCGATCTCAATCACATCCACTGAGTTGCCGGCGCTGATCTCTGTGCAGCTCGAACAAACTCCGCAGGGTTTCGCCGTTGGACCGTGAATGCAATTTAAACAGCGCGCCAGGATGCGCGCGACCGTTGTCTTCCCCGTTCCCCGCTGGCCCGAAAAGATGTAGCCATGCGCGATCCGCCGGCTCTCTATCGCATTACTCAGTGTTTTTTGAACGTGTTCCTGGCCTATCAGCTCGGCGAAGCTTTGTGGACGGTACTTCCTCGCAATCACCTGGTACATGGATTGAATTTCTAAAACAGGAGAGTTTGTCAGACCCCGGGTGATCCGCGGCACACAAGCTAAACCGCTACCGTTGCTTCCTTCCGGACCTGGCGGGGTTTACGACCGCCCATTGCACGAAGCCCGGAGCCTGACAACCCATCATGTTAACATTCGCCCACGCTCTCCGGCCCCGAAGCTGCCTTATTCCGTGACCCAGTATGTCGTGACGTCTTTCAATTTCTCGCGCTTGCTGTTCACGCGGAAGCGCGCGGCCGAGAGATCATCCGAGAACGCCGGGTTGGCAAGTGGGACGCGGCGCTGCAACAGCGCGCCGCCAGGCGAGACATAAACCGGAGTACTGACCGCCTTGAGATGCAGCGAGTAGTCCTGGCCCTGCCAACGCAGGCGTTCAAAAGTCAAAGCGCCGGTGTAGAAATTGGCGGGCTTGACCCACGTTTCAAAGCGCAATAGACGGCCGTATACATCCGCGCCGCGTGGTATAAGCACTGAGTTTTGCGCGTCCCGAATGTCGTTTACCAGTTGTCCCTCGATCGGATCGCCGGCCCACGCGGTGAGCGGATCGATAAGCGATTCCAGACGGATTTTGAGCGCCAGGCCCGCGGGAAGACTGCGTGCCGCCGCCGGCGTCTGGGCCGCGGATGTATTGGGAGCGCCCTCGAAGCTCAAGGTAGATTGGCCGACGAATTCGCGACACGCCTGGTATTGCGTAAATGTCTGCGTGTGCTCGTGATTGACATCGAGCACGGTCATGGTGACATTAGTGGGTAGCTGAAACGTTCGATTTCCCAGCAGCGTGCTCTTGTAGTGAGCCTCGGAACTGAAACCGCAGACCCAGGCCGCGGCTGGCATGTCATCCGTGATCACATCGAGCTCTTCCAAGTCCCCAGTGCTGCTATCCGCCAGAAATTGTCCGTGATAACCCATCACCTGCTTGCCATCACGTGTCTCCGTTTGAAATTTGCTTTGGCCGATCGGAACGGAGTATCCGAATGCGGCCAGTTGCTTACTGCCTTCTGCACGCAAACCCAGGTAATCCACTTTTGCGATGCCTTCGAGAAAGATGCTCGAAAGAAACGAAGCATAACTGCCGGAACTGATAGGGCCGCCTGTGACGAGTTCATCGATATCGTCCGTGCGGAATTTCCGGGCGCCCTGCCAAGAGAAGATTTCCTGGCCGTCCACCACCCCGACATCCAGGCGTAGCCTGTCGCTGCGCACCAGGTTGCGGGCAACGATTTCAGGGGGCCGATCCGTGTTGCAACCCGGCCGAGCGGGCCGGCGATTGGCATACCAATGGCGCTCGATGCTCTCCACGCAGGTGTAGTGAGGCGCGCGTTCCACGGTGGCTGCCACCTGTGTGCGTATCCGATCGAGAAGCCCTTGCGCGTCGAGAGATTGGGCAAACGAGGGAGAAGCAAGCAGCAGCAGGAGCGTGCAGTTTCGAAAGGCTTGCTGACAGGACATGGCTGTCTCTATTTATTCGAGCATGTTTGTGCTGCCGAGCGCTCTCGGGTTCAAAAGTATAGTTTCATCGCCACTTGAAAAATGCGCGGGTCACCGGCGCTGGTAATCCGGCCGAAAGAAGAAGAGCTCAAATTCAAGTTGATGCCGCCGGTCGCGATCGCTGGTATGCCTGCGTTGGTCGTGGGCGAAGCAACATAGTTGACACGATTGATGGCGTTGAAAGCCTCGCCGCGAACTTCCAGCCGGACGGATTCGTGTATCGCGAAGATGCGACTGAGCGCGAGATCGACGTAGAGTTGTCCCGGAGCGCGCAGGGTGTCGCGTCCGAGGTTGCCAAAGGTGCCGATGGCATTAGCGGTAAACGCCTTGGCGGTCAGAAACTGCAGTGGGCCCGATCCGGATGCGTAAGGATCGACGCTGCCGGTTAGATTGGGCCGATCGAGAGCCACGCCGCTGCGTGAATTGTCGGTTCCCGTGACCACTGTGAGCGGCGCGCCGCTGAGCGCGCGAATGATAGGCGCAAGCTGCCAATTTCCGAGCAAATGCGCAACGAACCCGCGGCCTCTTACCGGACTGGTCGCGACAAGTGACGCATTGAAGACGTGGCGTATATCGAAATTGCAGTCACCGCGGTCCTGCGCCAGACTGCTCGGGTTCATGAATCCAGGCCCCGTAATGTCGCCGCCGAAATCCTGATCGCTTACGCAGTGCGACCAGGTGTAGTTGGCTAGGAATGTAATGCCATGGCCGAGGCGTTTATTGACGGAGGCGAGCAGCGCATTGTAGCTGGCGTTTACTCCATCATCGAGCTGGTCGACATTGCCGTAATATTGGCCCTGCGCGTAATTGATCTGCTCCAGCGTTTTGCGCTGATTGGTGGTAGAGGTGGTGCAGGCAATCGCCGCGCAAACCGTGGGGTTGTAGAGCGCCGGATTAAGCTCCTGGCCTGTCCAAAGATGCGTGGTCTTATTGCCTAGGTAGCTCACCGAAGCCAGCCAACTGCTGCCGATCTGTCGCTGATAGCTGACGTTCCACTGCGTGAGATTGGTGGGTTTGACCTGCTGCGGCAACACGATCCAGAGAGCGTATTGCGGGAAGAAAGCGGAAGAAGGTGGAAACGGATTGCCGCCGGGGTAGTTATAGCCGGTAGTCCAGGGATTAGAGAAGCCGTTAAGCTTGCTGGTGGCTAAATCGATTTCGTTGACAAAGGGCGGATTGGATTGAACACGCTGCGTGGCATACAGTTCGCTCGAATCGTACATGATGGCCGCGCCGGCGCGCAGGATCTGTCGTCCGTCGCCGCGCGGATCCCAGGAAACCCCAAGCCGCGGAGAGAAATTGGTCAGAGTGTCTTTGGAAAAACCTGGAGGAAGGCCGGGGTCGCCATAATAGAGCGCGCCCGCCGGCGCATTGGGATAAACCTTGCTGTGAATGCCCGCCAGGAAATTACCCATCGAAAAACTTGCCCCGCGCTTGAAATAATCCTGTGGGAAAAGTAGCGGCTCCCAACGCAGTCCGGCGCTCACCGTAAGGTGCGAGGTGACGTGAATCACGTCCTGCGCGTAGAGCGCTGGAATGCTCTCGCGCATGGAAGGTAGTTGCGGACGGCTCTGGTTGAACGCCCCGATCGTTCCGGTGAGGAAATCCGCCATCGCGTCCCCCGTGCCCTGCCCGTTGAAGGTGAAGTTTCCATTCTGTAGATAGCCGGCGACAATGTTGTTCTGCGAACGGATAAAATCGACTCCAAAACTGTAGTGGTTGCGCCCTTTGATCACATCTATATCGTCGGCAAATTGGAACGTGTTCACGTTGAAGTGCCCCGGCGAGCAAGTTCCGCAGCCCACGGCGAAGTCATTATTAACGGTCACCCGAAGATCGTTGGGCACATAGGTGTAAATGTTCACGCCCAGATCGGTCGCATTAATTTGATCGGCGGCTGCCGAGCGTACATCGGTTCGGCGCGTGAAAGTCGCATGGAAAGAGTTGAGCGTGGTGGCGCTAATACTATAGGTGTCGCCGAGGGTAAACGATTGGGCGCCCTGATTGAGTCCGGGATTTTGCGTCACTAAAATATTTGTCGGGTTAAAGAACGCCGGATTGCGGTATTTGGTGATGAAGTAGCGGCCGAAGAGAGCGTGCTTCGAGCTCTGCACCCAGTCGATGCGGCCGATTCCCTGATCTTCATTTTGGATGGTCGGTATCGCATACGTTACCTGGCCGCATTGGTTGGCGCTGGCCGGGAGATAACCTGTCAATTTGAGAGCAGCCGGGTCGAACAGCGAGACCGGAATCTGATTTCCGACAAACTGCTTTCCCGTCACGGGGTTGATGAGCGTTTTCGCTTTCCCGCTCGATTGACAGGCAGCGGACGCCTGCACACTGAAGTTTCCAGCAAGTTCAAGCGGAGTGGGAACATACGCAATCGAATTCGGCGGCACCGAAACGATCCGGGTGCCCTGATATCCGCCGAAGAAAAATAACTTGTCGCGGATAATTTTGCCGCCGATGGTTCCTCCGAATTGATTGCGCTTGAGCGTGTCTTGCGCGATCGAGAATGCGTTGCGCGCATTCAGATCTCCATTGCGCAGGAACTCGAAGAGATCGCCATGATACGAGTTCGTGCCGGATTTGGTGACTATATTGACCAGGCCGCCCGGCTGCGTTCCGTTACGCGCCGGAAGCGCGCTCGTGTCCACGCTGAACTCCTGTAGCGCATCCGGAAAAGGAAAGGGCAGATTGACATTGGTCATCGTGTCCAGGTTGTCGCCCCCGTCGAGAAGATAGTTCGTCCCGTTCGCCTGACCGCCACCAACAGAGATCGTGCCGGAGCTGAAATAGTTTTTGCTGCCGCTCATATCTCCCGCCGGTGCCACCACTGAGGCTCCGGAGATCAGCACCAGTTGAGTTGGCTGCCGCCCGTTCAAGGGAAGCTCCACAATGCTCTTCTGGTTGATCACTTGCGAGACCGATGTCTGTTCGGCCTGCACCATGGCCGCACCTGCCGATACCTCCACGTTTTCGGTAATCGCGCCTACCTGAAGCTTGGCATTGAGTTCCGGATTATCACCCACCTGGAGCACGATGCCGGATTGCACGAAGGTCTTGAAGCCGGCCGCTGATACCTCCAGCCGATACGGTCCCACCGGCAGGTTGGGGAGGGTATAGCGGCCCCCGGCATCCGTCGCGCCATCGTGCGAGATCCCTTTATCTGTTTCGATCATCTTCACCTTAGCCCCAACCACGGCCGCGCCCGTTGGATCGAGGATCTGGCCCGTCACCGATGCATTGGCCACCGCTTGCCCATATACTGTCGGCGCGATAAGCCAGAACATTGCGATGACCGCAAGCAAGTAAAGCGAAGAAGACCGCGGCAGGTAACTGATTTTCTTTTGCAAGAGCAACAAGGCTCCGGAAGTTGACATGAACATCTCCTGACGAACGAATTCAGACAGCTAACTCAGAGGAAGACACTCCAAAACTTTTATAAAGCACCAAAGCGGCAGCGCCGCGCAGCCGTGCCAGCACTCCATCCTGGCCCGGAATCAAAACGGGCGGAGTTCTGGAGAGAGCTTGTTCCTGGATTTCTCTTTCGAGCACCGTTTTGAATCTGTGCCAGGCGGCGGTAAGTTCTCCGATAACGACAATTACTTCCGGAGCTAACGCCGCGACGAGCATACGCATGCCGCGGGCGAGTTGAACAGCCATCATGTCGAGTGCCTCGACGGCGTGAGCGTCTCCCGAATCGGCCAGTTTCAAGATTTCCTGGAAGGTAGCTCGCTTCTTTTTTTGTGTTGCCCTGGCGTAATATCGTACGGCCGCTCGATTGGAAGCAAGGACTTCCCAGCAGCCGCGATTGCCGCAGCCACAAACCGGTCCATCGGACTCAAGCGGCACGTGGCCGAATTCGCCGGCCATGCCGTTCCGGCCTCGGATGAGCTTCGAATGCGAAATAATTCCCGTTCCGATCCCTTCTGAAACAGTCACGGCAACCAGATCGGTCACGTCGCCCAGGCGGCCGAACCACATCTCGGCAAGCGCACAGGCATTGGCCGCGTTTTCTAACTCCACGCACAAACCGACCTTTGGCTCGAGAGCCGACTTCAGGTCGACCGGCGCCCAACCAAGATTTGGCGCGAATGTGAGTTTCTGCGAAACACTATCGATGCGTCCTGGCAAGCTGATTCCGATTCCCTCGAACGCAATGCCCCGATGAGCCTTACGCAAGCGGGAAATCCGGCGTGCTAAGTCCTTGATCGAAACTGCCGGGTCTGAGGGAGTTGCGCTGACGTCCTGCGAGTGGAACCTCCCATTGACGTCCGCAATGGCTACTGTTGTGCGAAGCGGGCGAATGTCGATACAGATGATGGCCCGCTGCTCGTTGAGGCGCAGGAACGTGGGACGCCGGCCTCTAGGCACATGGCCTGTGGGACCTTCGACGATCCAGCGATCCGCAATCAACTGCTCGCTGATCAACGAGACCGTGCTGCGCTGCAGACCGGAAAGGCGCGCGATTTCAGCTCGCGAAACGGGCTGACGTCCGCTTATGAGATTCAGCACAATGCGGCGATTGATTCGGCGAGCGGTTTCGCTCGACGCCACAGCGGGGTGCCCTAAATCTGGCGAGCGCATTTTGTACGTGTGTAGAACTATATGCTCGATTGGGTGCCCTGTCAAGCCCGCACAAATACGTCTTTGTTCATTGAACGCTACCCAGGAACGTTGCTTGACACATCCACCTCTAGGAGTTAGTTTGGGAGTCGAACTTTACTGCTCATTTGGGGACGACAACAGGATGAATAGAACTCACAAGGCCTTGCGGCTCCTCCGCCTGATCTGGCCGGTGTTTGTCGCCGCTTTGTTCACGCCGCTGGCCTCGGCGCGCGTGCTAGTCGATGCGAGGACAACTATCTTCGTTGACGCTCATGAGCCCCTGCCAATTCAGAAAGCAGTAAACGATCTGGCGTCCGATTGGAAAGCGGTCTTCGGAAAACCAGCGCGCATCGTGAACGATCCCGCCTCCGTCTCCGGAACCACCCTTTGGGTTGCATTCAGCGGCCCATTGCCAAACGGAGTAACGCGGCCCTCCGGGTGGGAACGATTGCTTATACAGAACGTTTCCAGGCCATCGGCTCCCGCGCGCGCCTCGGACGCGATCGTGCTGACGGGCTCCGATATGCGCGGCGCGATCTACGCGATCTATCAGTTTTCCCAGCAATTCCTGGGGATTGATCCGCTTTACTGGTGGACCGACCATCAACCAGAACACCGCAGCCGAATCGAATTACCAAGCGAACTGCACGCGTCTGCCGCCCCGCGCTTCCGTTACCGCGGCTGGTTTCTGAATGACGAGGATCTGTTTACCGGATGGACGCCGGGCGCCAAAGACGGCACGGGCATTAGCCTCGACACTTGGGACCATGTTTACGAAGCGCTGCTCCGCTTGAAAGGGAACATGGTGGTCCCAGGCACCTGGATTTTCCCCTACGAACCTCAGATCAAAGCGGCTGTCGACCGGGGCCTCGTCGTCACGCAGCATCACGTCAATGTGCTCGGACTCGATACTTATCGTTGGCCGAAAAATCAACCTTACTCGTTTTCTTTCGCGCCGCAACTCCTCGAATCCGCCATGCGTCGGGCTTTGAACCAATATCCGCACGGCGCGGAGGTGATCTGCAGCGTCGGATATCGTGGACAAAACGATTACCCGTTCTGGTTTGTCGACAAGAATGCTCCCACCACCGACGAAGGCCGGGCAAAGATAATTCGCGCGGCGATCGATAAGGAGATGGAGATAGCCAAACAGCTAAGAGGCAATTCGGAGATCGTCCTCAATGCCTGGCGCGAAGCCGCGCAATTCATTCACGAAGGATTCTTGAAAGTCCCTCCGGGCGTTACCTTGGTCTGGCCGGACAATGGACACGGATTGATCGAAGACAAGGGCCAGATCGCTGCCGGACAAGGCATCTATTACCACACAGCCATGTTCGACTACTTCTCCAATCACTACACCGAAATGCTGCCCATCGAGCGAATTCAACGGGAGCTAGGCCGCGCAGTGAAGGCGGGAGCCACGCAGTTTCTCCTGGTCAATACCTCGAATTTGCGTCCAGTGGTCATGACAACGCGGGCCGTTATGGAACTGGCTTGGAATCCGGAACCATGGCAGCGTCCGGACGCGCCGAGCTTATATCTCCACAAATGGTCCCAGGAAGAGCTCGGCAAGGCCGCGGCCGATTCCGTCGCAGCTTACTATCAAGCCTACGCGCAAGCTCCGGCGCGTTACGGCGAAAAAGAAGATGCCGTGATGCAGGATAACTTTTACCAAACCGCCGCGCTGCGAATCCTGCTGCATCTGGTTACAGGCGACGTCGGCTCGCCCGTTAAGCTGGGTAGCCAGCTTACCCATGATTATCCGAACGTCGCCGCAATTAGCCAGGCCATGCTGAGCGACTGTCGAGAGGCCGATGGTCGCTGGAGAAAAGCCTCTGATCTGGCCACAGAGTCTAAGAAACTCGTGCCGCCCGACCGCTTGCCCTTCTTCCAGGCCCACGTGTTGACGCAGCTCGCGATTCATGAACATTCAAACCGCCTGCTCGAAGCGGTGGCGGAAGCGGCACTTGCTGCCTCAAAGCAAGAAAAGATGTCAGCCCTCAACAAAGCCCTGGTCGAAGGCGCGGCCATAGAGGCCGCATTCGAAGCCGCCGATTACGGCAAATGGCGCAACTTCTACACCGCCGGAGACTGGCTGCTCGATGTACCGCGCACGCTTGCCTTGGTTCGCGCCTACCAAGACAAGCTCGAAGGGCGTCCCGTCCCCGAGAATGCGATCATTCGCGCAAAGGACGGCGGCTTCGCCTACTGGATGATCACCGCCTATCAGGGAACGCAGCAGGTGCAGTTCTAAACGCAAAACAATCAAGGAGCGCGCTGCGCCACGACGGTTATCTCGATGTCGCCGGCCAGCCGGATGATGCGATGAATGAGCCCGCGCCTGAAAGACGAGACCCAGCCTCTCTTTTGACGTGACAGGTAGATCTGGGTGACCCCACTCCGATGGGCAAAAGCAGCCAGCTCACCGGCTACATCGTCACCCGCTAGAATCTGCGCGCGCACATGGAGGTTACGCGCAAACTTGAGATGCTTCTCCATCGCCTGCCGTTCGACTGCGGGCAGCAAGCTGAGATCCCCTTTGGCGCAAATCACGACGGCGATGCATTCCGCTTTCAGGTAATCGGCGACTCGTTTGCCACGGCGCACAAGCGCAGCGGTAGAAGGATCAGGCGTCAGCAACACGAGCACCCGCTCGACTCTCGAGGGCTGGCCCACATCGGATGTCTCGACCGGTTGCGTTTGCGTTGCGGCCTCGTTCGCCGCAACCGGGTTGTGCCGGGATTCCACTTCGAAAGCCGTTTCGCGAAGAGCGAATTCGCGCAACCCGACAAGCGTCGATTCTTTAAAGAAGTTTTTCTTGGCGCTTTCCGCCTTCTCGCCGTGATAGATTGCACCCCGATCGAGCCTGTTCAGCAATGCGCGCGGAGCTAGATCGACCATGACCACTTCCGATGCCTGCTGAACGACCCAATCCGGAATCGTTTCGCGGATGCGCACTCCCGACATCTGGTACACGTCGTCGTTCAGGCTTTCCAGATGCTGAACATTCATCGTGGTCCAGACATCGATGCCGTTTTCAAGTAAATAGAGAACGTCTTCCCAGCGTTTGGCGCGCTCTACGCCAGGCACATTGGAATGCGGAAACTCATCCACCAGCGCCACTTGCGGATGGCGTCTCGCTATCGCATCCGCGTCCATCTCCGAAAACAGAATACCCCGATACTCGACCTGTCGGCAGGGAATAATTTTCAAGCCGGTCAGTAAAGCAGTTGTATCGGGCCGGTCATGCGGCTCGAAGTATCCCACCACCACGTCCACCCCGCTCAGCGCGAGAATGTGAGCCTCTTCGAGCATCTGATATGTCTTACCCACTCCCGCTGCATACCCCAGGTAGATCTTCAGCTTGCCCTTTGCCGGATGCTCCTCGCCTTTCCACACGGATTCGTCAAGGGAAGAGCTTGACATCGATCCCCTCCGAAGCCTGTATGAGGCGGTCGGCTATTGTACGCGTAAAGCGGGCCCGCCATTCGGGAACAGGGCTGTGTCCGATATAGATTTGAGTAATGCGCTCTCGCCGGGCGAAGTCGATGATCGTAGTGACTTCGTCGTCGCCATCGAGCAGCACTACTTCCGCTTTGGCTTCGCGCGCAATTTTAAAATTTCTATCGAGCGCGGCTTGGCTTTCGGAATCGAGCGTCCGGCCGCGCACGTGGGCCGCGAAGAGAGCGCCATGAAAGCGCTGGCAGGTAAGGTACGCGCGGTGAATCATTCGGGCTGCATCGCTTTTGGGTGTCAGGCAAACAAGCAGCCGCTCTTGTGTCCCCCAGGAGCTGGCCACGCCTTGCCCCTGCAAATAGGCCTCCAACTGGCTATCGACCACATCGGCCGCCAGCAGAAGTGCAATTTCACGGAGTTGCGATAGCTTCTTCTCTATACTCTGGAGCGAAGAGTCCACCGAACGCTGTCGCTGCCAGTTGGCGGCAAAGTTGGGCGGCGCATCCACAATCACGACCTCGTCCGCCTTCCGCAGAAACGCCTCCGGAACGCTCGCGCTCGCTGTCTTCCCGCGAATTTCCTCGACCTGCTTCTGCCGTTCCGCTACAAACTCCAGGTTAATGGTCGTGATGACTGAAATGCCCGCGTTCAGCAGCAACTCCACATCCTGCCAGCGAAAGGCGTTCTCTGCTTCCGGAGGATTATCGTGGGCCAGGCCATCGATCAAGCAGACCTGCGGACGCCTTCGGAGTATGGCCCGCACATCGATCACAGGCACGTCATTAAGCAGACGAAGAGGCAAAATTTCGAGGTGCTGCAGCAGAGCAACCGTCTCAGGTGAGTTGCGTGGCTGTATCGCACCTACAACCACGTCCTGCCCGCGCTCCCGGCGGCGGCGTCCCTCGTCGAACATCCGGAAGCTCTTACCCACTCCGCCGGCATAACCTAGGAAAACCTTCAGCCGGCCGCGAGCAGCATTCTCCGCCTCCGCTTCCACGTGACGTAGCAGCTGGTCTGGAGTGAGTTTCTTTTCAGCAGGCATGGCCTCTTTCCACTCTATTCAACACAGTGTCAAATTTTCAGCCCTGGCGCGTTAACCTGGACAGTTTTAAGGCATCTAAAGTAGATCCTTAGGCGATCTTTAGCCATTCTTTAGATCCCAAACCTTAAAGTAAAGATGCATTGGGGCAAGAGCCCCGAAGGATAGCAATGGCGGACATTCTTTACTCATTGGTTGCGGTTCTGTTTTTCGTTGGCTGTTGGGCCTTCACAAAGGCCTGCGACCGTCTCTAGAAATCCAGCCAGCAGGAGCAGCATTATGGATTACATCATCGGCGGAATAGCCACGGTTTTCCTTTTCGGGTACTTGATTTACGCGCTTCTTAAGCCCGAGAAGTTCTAAGGGAAGTTAGTCATGACAATTGCGGGAATTGCACAGATAGTTATTTTCTTCTTGGTCATCTTGGCCCTGGCTAAACCGGTAGGCCTCTTCATGGCCCGCTTATTCGAGGGGCATCGCACGTTCCTGCATCCGGTCATTCGTCCGCTCGAAAACCTGGTTTACAAACTGGTCGGCGTGGATGAGAAAGTGGAGCAGCGCTGGACGAAATACACCGCCTCCCTCTTGGCGTTCAGTATCTTCAGTTTCCTTTTCGTCTACTTACTGCAGCGGCTCCAGGGAGTTCTCCCCTTTAACCCGCAAGGTTTCGGAAAGGCGAATGTGCCGCCCGATCTGGCCTTCAACACCGCCGTCAGTTTTCTCACAAATACAAACTGGCAATCTTATTCGGGCGAGAGTACTTTAAGCTATCTGGTCCAGATGGCTGCCTTGACGGTACAGAATTTTGCTTCGGCGGCGGCGGGCATAGCCGTTGCGATCGCCTTAGTACGCGGTTTCGCGCGCCAGAAAGCGGACAACCTTGGTAATTTCTGGGTTGACCTTACGCGTGCAGTTCTCTACGTACTGCTCCCCTTGTCGATTGTGGTTGCGCTAATCATGTGCTCGCAGGGCGTTATCCAAAACCTTGAGCCTTATACAACCGTAAAGACGCTCGAAGGCGCTAAACAGGTGATCGCGCAAGGGCCGGTAGCTTCCCAGGAGGCAATCAAGATGCTTGGAACGAACGGAGGCGGCTTCTTTGGAGCCAATTCGGCGCATCCATTTGAGAACCCGACGCCCCTCACGAATCTGTTGCAAATCATCTTGATCTTCGCGATTCCCGCCGGCCTGACCTTCACATTTGGCGAAATGGTGAAAGATCGCCGTCAAGGCTGGGCGGTTTTTGCCGCCTGCTCCGTCATGTTTCTGGTCGGAGCTTTTGCCTGCTATTGGGCGGAGAGTAACGGCAACCCCACCATGGACAAAATTGGCATCGAAAGAAACGCCACCGCGCTACAGCCCGGCGGAAACATGGAGGGTAAGGAAGAGCGTTTCGGCATAGCCGCTTCCGCGCTCTTTGCCACCGTAACCACCGATGCCAGTTGCGGAGCCGTCAATAGCATGCACGATAGTTATACGCCGCTCGGAGGGCTGGTCCCGCTTTTCAACATTCAAACGGGCGAAGTAATCTTCGGAGGCGTGGGCGCCGGACTCTACGGCATCCTGCTCTACGCTATTGTGGCGGTCTTCATCGCCGGATTAATGGTCGGACGAACGCCCGAATATGTAGGAAAGAAGATCGAAGGCAAAGAAGTCAAAATGGCCATGTTGGCGCTCATTGCCACTGCATTCAGCATTCTTGTGTTCTCCGCAATCAGCTCGGTTATTCACTTCGACGCGCCCGGTAAAGGAGCTAACGGGCAGGCCATTGCTCACAGTTACTGGAACCCACCAGGGCCGCCGACGGCAAATTTCAGTAACTCCGGCGCGCACGGCTTCAGCGAAGATCTTTATGCCTATACCAGCGCGACTGGCAACAACGGCAGCGCCTTTGCCGGCATCAACACCAACACGCCCTGGTACAACCTGACCATGGGTCTGGCCATGTTGATGGGCCGTTTTCTATTCCTGATTCCGTTATTGGCCGCTGCCGGCAGCTTGGCCAAGAAGAAAAAAATTGCTTCCACCAGTGGCACTTTGCCCACGCATGGTCCCCTCTTTGTTGGCTTGCTGGTAGGAACGGTCATTCTGGTGGGTGCCCTGACCTTCTTCCCCGCGCTCGCGTTAGGACCCATCGTCGAACATTTTCTGATGGATAGCGGCAAGCTATTCTCCATCGTTCTCTTTCCGCTCTGGAGCTAGGTCATGGCAACAATGATTCAAAATCCCGCACCTGTAGAAACTACTTCGAGTTCTACTTCTCTTCTTCCGCCGAAGCTCCGTCGCGCCCGTCCTTTGTTCGATGGCGAAATTGTGCGGCGCGCGGTGCGCGATTCCTTCGTCAAGTTGAATCCGCGCACGCTGTGGAAGAATCCCGTCATTTTCGTGGTCGAAGTAGGGGCCGCGCTGGTAACGGTTTTTCTGTTCAGAGATCTCTTCACCGGTGTCCAGGGAGTCGGATTCGAAACTCAGATCGCCCTCTGGCTTTGGTTCACCGTTCTGTTTGCAAATTTCGCCGAAGCCATGGCGGAGGCGCGCGGCAAAGCGCAAGCAGACAGCCTGCGTAAAACAAAAACCGACGCCAGCGCGAAGCGCCTGGTAAACGGCAAAATCGAAAACATACCGGCCTCTAAACTACGCTCAGGAGACATCGTGGTCGCCGAGACCGGCGACTTGATTCCAGGCGATGGCGAAGTCATTGAAGGAATCGCCACTATCGATGAATCGGTCATCACGGGCGAAAGCGCGCCTGTGATCCGTGAATCCGGAGGCGACCGAAGCGCCGTCACCGGTGGCACAAAAGTTCTCTCGGATCAGATTCGGGTCCGAATCACTTCAAACCCGGGAGAGACCTTCCTCGATCGAATGATCGCTTTGGTCGAAGGCGCGGAACGCCAGAAGACCCCCAACGAAATTGCGCTAAATATTCTGATCGCCGGTTTGACCCTTATTTTTCTGCTGGCCGTGGCCACGCTCCATCCCTTCGCTCTTTACGCCATCCGTTCGGCCGGTTCCGGGTCCGTCCCCACCGTAGCAGTTCTCGTTTCCCTGCTGGTCTGCCTGATCCCCACCACGATTGGTGGCTTGCTTTCCTCGATCGGCATCGCCGGCATGGATCGCGTCATGCAGGACAACGTGCTCGCCATGAGCGGCAAGGCAGTGGAAGCGTCCGGCGACGTCAACACGCTCTTACTCGATAAAACCGGCACCGTCACTTTGGGCAACCGCCAGGCGGTTGAATTTATACCTTTCGAAGGTGTCACGCCCGAAGAATTGGCTGACGCGGCTCAGCTCTCCAGCTTGGCCGATGAAACCCCCGAAGGCCGTTCGGTGGTCGTGTTGGCTAAAGAAAAGTATGGTTTGCGCGGTCGCGACGTGGCGGAACTGGAAGCCAACTTCATCCCGTTTTCCGCCTACACGCGCATGAGTGGCGTGGATATCGATGGACGCAGTTTCCGCAAAGGTGCAAGCGGCGCCGTGGCTAGCTTCGTAAAGGAACTCGGCGGCTCGCTTCCAGGCAACTTCGACGAAATTTCCGATCGCATTTCGCGCGGCGGAGGAACCCCATTGGCGGTGGCGGAAGGCTCGCGTGCGCTCGGCGTCATTCACTTGAAAGACATCGTCAAGGGCGGCATGAAGGAGCGCATGTTCCAGCTACGGCGCATGGGTATCCGCTCGGTAATGATCACCGGCGATAATCCTCTGACCGCGGCCGCCATTGCAACCGAAGCCGGAGTAGACGATTTTCTAGCCCAGGCCACGCCCGCCGACAAGCTCGCTTACATCAAGAAAGAACAAGCTGAGGGCCGGCTCGTCGCGATGACTGGTGACGGTACGAACGACGCGCCCGCGCTCGCGCAAGCAGATGTCGGTGTGGCTATGAATACCGGCACCATGGCCGCCAAAGAAGCCGGCAACATGGTCGATCTCGATAGCAATCCGACCAAGCTAATCGAAATTGTTGCCATCGGAAAACAGCTTTTGATTACACGCGGCGCGCTCACAACGTTTTCCATTGCCAACGACGTCGCCAAATATTTCGCCATCATCCCGGCCATGTTCATGGCAACCTATCCCGCTCTGGCGCGCTTTAACATCATGCATCTGCACAACCCGCGCAGCGCCGTGTTAGCCGCCGTCATCTTCAACGCGTTGATCATCATCGCGCTGGTGCCGCTCGCGCTGCGCGGAGTGAAATACAGGACGCTCGGCGCAGCCGCTCTCTTGCGCAGAAACATTTTGATCTATGGGTTGGGGGGCATCCTGGCTCCCTTCCCCGGTATCTGGATAATCGACCAATTGCTGACTTGGTTGAAGTTGGCGTAGCCGAGGAGAAAATTATGTTCGCACAACTTTTGCCCGCGCTTCGAATGACCTTGCTGCTTACCGTTCTCACCGGGATGATTTATCCCGGCGTAGTTACCGGTTTGTGTCAAGTCTTGTTCAAGCATCAGGCGGATGGAAGCATGATTCGAAAAGACGGACAGGTCATCGGGTCATCGTTGATCGGGCAGAGTTTCACCAGGCCGGAATACTTCCATGGACGTCCGTCCGCGGCCGGCACTGACGGTTACGATGCAACCGCTTCGGGCGGCTCCAACCTCGGACCCACCAGCCAGAAACTATTCGACCGCACCAAGGCCTCGGCTGAGTTATTCCGCAAGGAAAATCCAGCGTTCCACGGGTCAATACCAGCCGATGCGGTCACCGCGTCTGCCAGCGGTTTAGATCCGGACATAAGCGTTGCGAACGCAGACGCGCAATTGGCGCGAGTAGCTCAGGCTCGTGGGGTCGACCCGGCAAGCATCGAGCACCTCGTCGCTTCCTTAACGGAAGATCCAACATTCGGCCTATGGGGCGAGCCGAGGGTCAATGTGCTGAAACTCAACCTCGCGCTAGATACGCGGTCTCCGGTCAAGAAATAACCCCTCAGAAAGCTCGTACTGAACAAAATGTGTCTCCACCAGACAATGCTGTCGTTGTGTCTTCTTGGGGCGGCGGCTTTCCCGCCGTCGTTTTGTAGCGCCGCCCAAAGCACGCCTGCCACGGAATCATCTGCCGCGCCGAAGGAGGATTCCAACGCGCTTACGCCTCGCGAACGGCTGCTTCTACAGCGGTTGGATGAACTGCAGGCGCGGGTATCCGCGCTCGAAAAGAAATTGGGCGAACAACCTGTTTCGCCAACCGCGGTGGTCGCGTCAGCCCCCAACCCAACCCCGGCGGCAGCCACTTCTCCGTCTGTCGGCAACCCAGCGCAACCCATAGTCTCAACCACAACTGCCGCGGCGTCCAGCCCGCTGGCTTTTAGCGACGGAACGACCATTAACTTCGACTTGGACGGCTACTATGGCTATAATTTCGATCATCCTGTGGGCCGGGTCAACCTGCTGCGCGCTAACGACGTTCTGTCGAACAATTTCACTCTCAATCAAGTAGGCGTCGTCGTGGAACGTGCTCCAGACCCTTCGGCGGGCCGTCGCCTTGGCTACCGGCTGGATTTGATGTTCGGCGAAGATACAGAAACCCTGCAAGGCGGCGCGCAAAACGAGCCTCGTCCCCAGGTTTACCGCAACATATTTCAGGCCTATGGCTCCTATGTCCTCCCTGTCGGCAGCGGTTTGCAGGTGGATTTCGGAAAGTTTGCGAGCTCTCTCGGTTATGAAGGTAGCTACACCAAGGACCAATTTAACTACTCTCGTTCTTACTACTTCAACTTTCTACCCTTTTATCATGAGGGCTTACGCGCAACTTACAACGTGAATAATAAATTGGCGCTTCAATACTGGTTAGTCAACGGCGCGAATCAAACCGAGGATTTCAACGGTTTCAAAAGTCAGGCCGCGATCGTCACGGTCAAACCCAATAAGAATATCAGTTGGAACCTCAACTATTACGAGGGGCAAGAGCAGCGCGACGTTGTGCCGGATCTCAACCCTGGCCTGCCGATTCTGCCTACTCAGCCAGGACTATCCGTCATGCCTGTCACCACAGCGCACGATGGACGGCTTAATATTTTCGACTCCTATGCAAGCTTCAATTTAGGACCGAAATGGACCACCGCAATTGAAGGAGATTACGTAATCAATCGGGTTGCTTCTAACTCCGCGCCTTCCGCGGTTTACGGGGGCGCCGGCTACTTACACCGGCAATTGACTGATGCTTTCGCGCTGAATGCGCGGTTTGAATACCTGAAAGATCATGGTGGCCTGTTCAGCGGGATTTCGCAAGACCTGAAAGACGCTACGATCACCGGCGTCTACCAAGTTACCGACGGCTTCCAAGCACGAGTCGAATTCCGTCGCGACTTTACCAACCAACCGTTCTTCCTGACAAACACCCCCAACTTGCTGACCAAATCGCAAAACACAGCGACACTTGGTTTGCTCTGGTGGTTTGGAGGGAAGCAGGGCAACTGGTAAACTCCGGAACGGCGGACGGTCTTGGGCTCAATTACATGCAAAGAGCTGATCTAAGCGGTGCCGATTCCCAGGATTGGGATCGGTCCGGAGGTCAAAGTAAGAAGGCGAATCCCTTCCGGTTGTTGCTCGGCTCCATTGGAGCGCTATGCGCCGTCGCCTTACTCGTTTGGATCGACTACCGAGTGGTTCATGTCAACAGCGCAACAGCCGCCTTCACCTTCCTACTGCTCGTGCTCGCTCTGGCTACTCGAGTCGGCCTCGGGGAATCGATCATTGCTTCGCTCGGTAGTGTACTGGCCTACAACTTTTTCTTTCTCCCGCCGGTCGGTACGCTAACCATTGCCGATCCACAAAACTGGGTAGCCTTGTTCGCTTTTCTGGCCACGGCGATTACCGCCAGCCAGCTCTCATCGAGCGCCAAACGCAAAGCAGAAGAGGCGCAGGCTCGCGAAGACGAGGTCCGGCGAATGTACAACTTTAGCCGAGCGCTCATGTTGGGTGACAATGAGCGTCCTCTTAGCAATCATATTGCCCAACAGCTTTCGCAATCCTTTGACTTGCAGAATGTTTCGTTCTATGACTCGGCTGCGGACCGCGTGCGCCAGGTGTCCCAAGGCGAGGGTGTTCCGGAGCCCCTCTTACGGCGGGTAGCGGCTTCTGGCGAAACCTGGCGCGATACTGGTAAGCAGCAGTTAGTTGTGCCGGTCCGGCTCGGCCAGGGCAGCCTCGGAAGCATTGGCGTGAGCGGTACACAAAGCGTGTCGGAAGTTGCTTTACAGGCGATCGCGCAACTTGTGGCCATTGCTCTCGAACGAGCCAAGGCTCAGCAGACCGCTCATTTACTCGAAGCGGCAAAGCAAAATGAGCATCTCAAATCGACACTCCTGGACGCTCTGGCCCACGAATTCAAAACCCCGCTGACATCTGTGAAGGCCGCTACTACCACGCTGCTCGCCCGGCGCGTGCAGGACCAGGTCCAGGCAGAACTGCTGACCGTGATCGACGAAGAAGCAGACCGCATGACGAAACTGGTGAGCGATTCCATCGAGTTGGCGCGCATCGGCAGCGGCCCCGTGCGCCTGCATCGCGTACCTTGCTCAGTGGAGCCTTTGATTTACTCGATAGCGGGTGAACTCCGGCCGCTGCTCGAAGGGCGCGAACTCGCCGTTACGATAGACCCGTCGTTACCCTTGGTCGACATAGATAGCAAGCTGAGCGCGCTGGCCCTTCGTCAGATCCTGAACAACGCTCTCAAATACTCGCCGCCCGGGACGCCGGTGCAGGTGGACGCGAGAACTGTCGATCCGCAGTTTGTGTTACTGAGTGTGACAAACGAAGGCCCTTCCATTTCTAAATCGGAACAAGCTTTTCTATTCGATAAGTTTTATCGCGGGCGCGAAGCCAGAAACCGCGTTCCTGGAACCGGATTGGGGCTGAACATTAGTCGCGAGATCATACAGGCGCAGGGCGGTCGCATGTGGGTTGAAAGTGAACCGGAAAAGAGCGTCGTATTCTCCTTCACGCTGCCGGTGAGCGTGTCCTTGCAACCCCACAAAGTAACAGGAGAAAAACAAACAACTTCATGAGCGGAAAAATTCTTATCGTCGACGATGAGCCGCAGATCCGGCGCGTGATGAAAACTGCCCTGACCACCGAGGATTACGTAGTAGTTGACGCCCGGTCGGCCACCGAGGCATTCGAAAAATTAAGGCAGGAAAGGTTCGATCTGCTGCTGCTGGATGTCAACATGCCCGGCATGAGCGGCCTCGAAGCTTGTTATGAAATCCGCCGCACTTCCGAAATTGCAATTATCATGCTGACCGTGCGCAATGCCGAAGCCGACAAAGTCGCGGCGCTCGATGCCGGCGCGGACGACTACGTATCCAAACCCTTCAGCATGCCAGAGCTTTTGGCGCGTATTCGCGCAAACTTGCGCCGAGTGCCCTTGGCCGAGGCATCGGGCTCTCCCGTCATCGCATTCGACAATGTGGAGTTGAATCGGAATACTCGCCACGTTTCCGTGGATGGCGTTGACGTTCGCTTTACGCCCAAAGAATTCGACATGCTGCTCTACCTGGCCACTCACCCCGATGTCACCATTCCTCACAGCCGGCTGCTGCAAGCCGTTTGGGGTCCCGATTACGGCAATGAGATCGAGTATTTGCACGTCTTCGCAAACCAGATTCGCAAGAAGATCGAAGCCGATCCATCGCACCCCCGCCATCTGCTGACTGAATCGCGCGTCGGTTACCGCTTTTCGCTGAACGGCGAATGAGTTGCAAATAGCTGTTTCCGGCTCCATCACGGACCATTGAAGTCCGGTTTGTTTCAACTACTTAGCCCCGCTTTCCATTGACACCAATCCCTCCGGCGCGCACTCTATTGGTAGAGGAGATTAGAAATGCTGCACGTTCAAGACGGCCAATGCGGCCTTTGCACTCATTTTGGAGAAGCTCATTCAGGTGCCCAACTCGCCAGTGTTCTTACTCACATCCGGTCTTCAAAAGAAGCTAAAGAAGATTTTGTGGATGACTGCGGTCACCCCAAGCATGCTCCGCTTCACTTGAAAGTAACAGCGGTCAGCGGATGCGACGGCTTCGAGGCTGTCAGACACTAAGACCGACCCGGATCTCTTAAACATGCGATCCCAGTGCTCCGGTCGCGTCGCCCAATGTCGTTTACCTAAGCATGAGCGTGACAACCGGCTTGAAACAGAGCAGGAAGCGTCAGCGACCGTAAATTTGCACCTACTTGGAAATCCCTTAAGTCAATCGCATTGGTTGCTGCGCCCGGATCTCCGATAGCCGAATCAGAGCCATGAGCGCGGCGATTGGAGCTTGGTGATAGTGTTGAAATCATCAGGACAGGGCGCTCAACACTAATCGATTTCTTAAAACGTGAACCCAACCAGGAACTGCACCTGATTCTGGTTGGAAGCAAGCTGTGACCCAAGCGCTGCAAAATTGTAGTTGGCGCTTCCCCAGTGAATGTAGCGGATCTCCGGCGTAACGTGCAGGAGAAGCGCATGGACGTCCAGACCTCCACCCACAGCCAGGGCCGCCGAGGATTGATTCGCCGTCACCAGATTTATGTTCGAAACATGATTGAAGATTGCGCCCGCATCCACAAACGGATGCAATAACGGAACACCTTTAAAGTTATATTTCAGCAAAATGGGAAAGTCCCATTCACTTGTGCCGCTGCCACCCAGACTATAGTGCCGATAGAGGGCATCTACTTCGACGCCGAGATGGAACGGAAGTCTCAGTTCGGCCTCGGGTCCAATGATGAAGCGGTTCGTAATTCCGGAAAGATCGCCGCTGCCGCCGTTGACGTAGACATCATTCAACGGAATTCCAGCCTTGATACCCAGCGAAAAAAGCTGCCCGTAAGCGGGCAGCGAGGTTAACCCGAGCGCAAAAAATAACGCGCCCAAAAAACGATAACTCATACCAGTACTTGACGCAAAGAGGAATATCCCGGTTGCCCGGTTAATGTACCGGACGAAGTTCTGGACACCGGAACTCTTCGCGCGCATCCAACCCGAGTGAAGCTCTTAGCCACCGCTCCGTCGCTGCGCCGTACCGAAAACGACCACGTCGTTCATCACCGCATCGAGGGGCGAGACAAGGTGACAGGCCGCGCCCGCTATACGGGCGATCTCGAACTTTCAGACGTTCCCACCAAGCTACTCCACGCGGCCGTGTTTCAGAGCAGATGCGCAGGCGGCCGCGTCATCGGATTAGAGACCACTGCGGCCGAACAGTCGAAGGGCGTTCACACGGTGCTGACCCATTTAAACGCCCCACGGCTGAAGCCCGTTAAGACGCTGACCGGAAGTGAGCTCGATTTCTTTCTTCCGCTCCAGAATGATGTTCTCTACTACGATGGTCAGCCTATTGCGCTAGTGGTAGCCGATACGTTAATTGAAGCGCAGCACGCGGTGTCACTGATAACGGCTCGCTATCAGCCGCCTTCGAGCCCACCGTCATTGTCGTTCCCGGATAACATTCCCCACGCGACTATTGCCAAAAAAGTAGCGGCCGGTGAGCCAGGCAGCACGAAGCGTGGTCATCCTGAGCGGGCGCTCACGCGCTCGGCTCTGCAACTTGACTTTACGTATGCAACGGCCTCGGCCCACCACAACCCCATCGAACCAGGAGCAAGCATTGCGGCGTGGGATGAAGGGCGACTGACCGCTTGGAGTTCCACACAGTTTGTCAACGGCGATGCAACTTCGCTCGGCCAGGCATTTGGTTTTGGGCCGCGCGATACCAAACTGCGTCTGCTCCCGCAGGCTGCCGCGGGGCTGAATATCGGCTCAAAGATTCGGGTGATCGCACCCTTAATAGGTGGCGCCTTTGGCAGCAAAGCCACCGGCCCCGGTCTGCTATTGGCGGCCATGGCGGCGAAAGCGACCGGCTCGCCCGTGAAAGTGGTCTTAACGCGCGAACAGAGCTACGCTTTAATGCCTTATCGCTCGGCCCTTCTGCAGCGCGTGAGAATTGGCGCCTCGAGTGACGGCAGACTCTCGGCCATGCTGCACGATTCGGTCATTCAAAACTCCGAAGTGGGCGCGTTTATCGAGCCCGCCGGCGAATTGACTCCGCATCTCTACGCCTGCGAGCATCTCAAGACCTCGCATAAAGTGGTGCGGCTCGCGACCAACGCGCCGGGTTGGATGAGGGCCCCCGGCGCGGCCCCCGGCCTCTTCAGTGTCGAATGCGCCATGGACGAACTGGCGGAGGCGGCTGCTATCGACCCGGTTGAACTGCGGCTGCGCAATTACGCCGAAGTCGATCCCGCAACCGGCCATGAATGGTCGAGCAAATCATTAAGAGACTGCTATCAACTGGCTGGCGACCGGATCGGCTGGTGGAAAAATCGCGATCCGCGCCCTGCCTCTATGCAAGAAGGTGGCCTGCAAATCGGCTTCGGCATGGCCACCGCCATGTATCTCACCAATCAGTTTCCTTCGGTTGCACGTGTCTCGCTCCGCCCAAATGGCGAAGCCCTGGTGGAAAGTGCGGCCCATGAAATCGGCCAGGGCGCCATTACCGCGTTAACGCAAGTCGCCGCCGAATCTCTTGGATTGCCAGTCGAAAAAGTTCACTTCCAATTCGGTGACACGGATCTCCCATTCGCCTTCATTACCGCCGGATCCTCCACTACGCTAAGCGTGGGATCAGCCATTCAGGGGGCCGCCCACAAGTTGCGTCGCAGTTTGCTTTTACGGGCGAGCACGGATAAGGCCTCTCCTCTTTATCGTTCCCGTTTGCGCGAAATTCAAATGTGCGGCGGTCGATTGTATCTCGCCAAAAACCCGTCCATAGGGGAGTCCGTTACCGAGCTACTCAACCGTCACCCTAAACGTTCTTTCAGCGAGAAAGCGATCGCCGGCCGAACTTTCGGACGCAGCCGCTACGGCCGATCGGCATTCGGAGCCCAATTTGTGAAGGTGTTGGTGGATCCCGAGTCCGGCCAGGTGCGCGTCCGGAAAATGGTTGGCGCTTTTGCCTGCGGCCGCATTATCAACCCGCTCACGGCGCGTAGCCAACTGCTCGGCGGAATGGTTTGGGGCATCGGCCACGCGCTGCTGGAAGAAACCGTCATGGATGCAAGGGACGGTACTTGGATCAATTCCAACCTGGCGGAAGCTTTGGTGCCAACCCATTCCGACGTGCCGTCGCTCGAAGCTCTGCTTGTAGAGGAAGACGACAGCCGTGGTAGCGCGCTCGGTGCCAAAGGTTTGGGCGAGATCGGCATCACTGGCGTCGCCGCCGCAATCGCAAACGCCATCTATCATGCCACCGGAAAACGGGTCCGGGAACTTCCGATTAAGCCCGGCAAACTTCTGTCACTCTGACCTGTGAAACCTTTCACAGTCACTTTTTCTACTCCGATCTGTTACTCGTGGCCGTAAGATTAAGTCTTAACGACTCATGAAGATCTTAGGTCTCCTCTTTGCCGTCGCTCTGACCGTCGTTGCCGGCCAACAGTTCTCTTCCAGCCCCGATCAGGGCCGTTCCATGGTGGTGACCAGGTTCGGCATCGTAGCCGCCCCGCAGTTCCTTGCTTCGGACGCTGGCGCCAAGGTGCTCGAGGCGGGCGGCAATGCCATCGACGCCGCCATTGCGGCCAATGCCGTCATGGGCGTCACCCAGCCTTATGTCAACGGCATGGGCGGCGATCTGTTCGCCATTTACTATGAGGCGAAAACCGGCAAGCTCTATGGCCTCAATTCCAGCGGCTGGGCGCCGAAAGCTCTCACCATCGATTATCTGAAAGCCCACAACGTCACCGGCAAACTCGATCCAATCAGCGTTCATACGATTACCATTCCCGGCTGTGTCGCCGGTTGGGACGCCATGCAGAAGCGTTTTGGCACGATGCCGCTCGCTAAGCTGCTACAGCCGGCGATTTTCTACGCGCAAAACGGCTTTCCTCTGGCCGAGAAAAACGCGCGCTACTGGATCAGTAAAGTCTTTCTCAAACAGCCCGGTTATCAGGAGACCTATATGCCCGGCGGTGTCCGCCCCGGCGTCGGCGATACTTTCAAAAATCCCGCTTTGGCAAATTCGCTCCGCCAGGTTGCCCAACATGGCCGCGACGCCTTCTATAACGGCCCGCTCACCGCAGTAATGGTCAAGTTTCTTCAGGCGCAAGGCGGTACCCACACCATCGAAGACTTCGCCGATTTCCAGCCCGAGTGGGTCGAGCCGATTTCCACCAGCTATCGCGGCTGGACAGTTTACGAACTTCCCCCGAACGGGCAAGGCATCGCCGCGCTTTCCATGCTCAACATCATGGAGCATTTCCCGATCGCGAGCTATGGACAGAACTCGGCCAACGCGCTGCACGTCATGATTGAAGCCAAGAAGTTAGCCTACGCCGATATGATCCATTACGTCGGTGACCCTCGCTTCACGCCCATCCCCGTGAAACAGATGCTTTCCAAAGAGTTGGCTGCCCAGCGCGCCAAGCTGATTCAAATGGACCATGCCGCTTGTCAGGTCGTTCCCTCCGAGATCAGCGAAAAATTGAACGCCCGCGGCCATGAAACCATCTACATGTCGACCATCGACAAAGACGGAAACATCGTCTCTCTCATTCAGAGCAACTACGGTGGCTATGGCACCGGCATGGTCGCTCCCGGCTTGGGCTTCTCTTTTCAGAATCGCGGCGCGGGCTTCGAACTGACTCCTGGCTTGCCTAACTCCATCGCCGGTCATAAGCGCCCGCTTCACACCATCATCCCCGCCTTCATGCAGAAAGGTGACCTGCACATGGGCTTCGGCATTATGGGTGGTTGGAATCAGGCCCAGGCGCACGCCCAATTCGTTGCCAATGTCGTCGATTTCGGAATGAACATTCAGGCCGCGCTCGAAGCCGCGCGCTTCACCAAACCGACCTTCGAAGGCTGCGACGTCGAAATGGAATCCCGTATTCCTGTCGCCGTGCAGGCTGATTTAACCCGGCGCGGACACGTGATTAAACTTCTGGAGCCGTTCTCCTACACCGTCGGACAAGGGGAAGCGGTCATGCACGACGATCGCAGAGACGTCAATTTTGCAGGCTCCGATCCGCGCTGCGACGGCGAAGCCATTCCGCAAAGTCCCACCAACTTTTCCACCACCCGGCAATAATGTTCCGCGCGAAGTTACCGTTTAGCGCTATAATTGCGCTCACCTGATGTTGTCGTACTGAAACTTCAGGACTCCCTCCCCCGTCCTCCGGGAAACTTGCTCAAAGGAGAAAACACCCATGGCTTCCACAGCTATGTCGCAAGCACTCGTAGCGCAGAAGAACGAACAGACAAAGGCAGTCACCGATAAAGCGAAACCCGCAATCCCTCCGGTTTCGGAGGAGCGCGTCACAGAAACGATTCAACAACTCGCTTATGCTCTTTGGGAACGGCGCGGTTGCCCGGCCGGATCCGCCGAACAAGATTGGCGCGAAGCCGAAGAGCAGGTGCTCGAATCACAACCTGGCAATACCCTCGTCGGCCGATAGAATCGCCGCGCCGGCATCAGCTGCAAACGCTTCTGCCGGCGCACTGCCTGTTACTCACGCCGTTTCGCCTCCCCGTTTTGCCTCAGGTTTCGCCTCAATGACCGACACTTCTTCAATCCATGTACTTTTGCCATCGCCTACGGGAACAATGCGAAGCATTTCAAAGCCGGCTCTCTCCAACAACCGTTTCCACTCTGCGCTACTCCGTTCTCTTCCGCCAGTCACGGCAAGCATATTGAGGTCGCTCATGAAGCGGCTTTCCAGATTGCGATCGGCCCCGGCGACTACATCCGGCAGTACGAACTCGATAATCAGCAGCAGCCCGCCCGATGGCATCACTTCACGGCAATTCTTCAAAATCTTCTCCGCGACATCGTCCGCGTATCCGTGCAGCACGTGTTTCATCGCGTAAACTTCCGCACCACTCGGAACGCTCTCAATCAAGTCCCCACTCATCAGACGGCATCGCGTTGAGAGTCCTTCCGCGTCGAAGCGCCCCGTCGCAGCCTCGATAGCCGCCGGTCGATCCACCAGCACACCGCTTACCTCTGGATTGGCCTTGAGAATAGCGCTGATCAAAGCGCCGCCACCGCCGCCAAGATCCGCTACGGTTTGGCGGCCCTCCAGATTGCAGCGCTGCGCGATCGGCATGTAGTCCTCCGCCGGTGCTGTTCCCATCACCGCCCGGAAAATTGCTCCCGCATTCGGATCTTTCGACCACTTCGACGCGATTCCCTGGCCTTGCATCACCTGCGATGCCGTCTCACCACTGCGCACGCACTCTGTCAGGTAAGACCAGCTATCGGCCAGCAAGTCGGCCCAGAAGATCACCGCCGGCCACACCGATTGCGCATGATTCTTCCGCAGCGGTTCGCCGAAAGCGGTCAAAACGAATCTGCCCGGCTCTACTTCTGACACAATCCCAAGACTCGCCAGCGTCCGCAACAAACGATACAGCGCGTCCGCATTCGCCCCGCAAGTCTCCGCTATTTCCGCTACAGTCGATTTGCCATCGGCCAGCGCGTCCGCTATCTCCAACCGTGCCGCCGCGCACACCACTCGGCTGCGCGCATACGCCATCGCCATTTCGACCAGGCCGACCGTCGGTGTTACGTTTCCGATACCCCCGAATCCTGTCGCGTTATCGCTCATTTTTCTCCTCCGTCAACAACTGGCAGAGCCAACTCGGATGGATGCTCCGCATCGTGCAGAATCGTGTTGGTTGCCGATACCCAATGCGTGTCATCCGCGCCGCTTCGCCCGGTATTCAGATTGCGATCGAAGCGCGGAAAATTACTGCTGCTTACCTCCAGCCTGATCTTGTGCCCGGCGCGAAAAACATTGCTGGTCGACCAGACATCGATCGCCAGCTTGTAAATCTGCCCTGGGTTCAGTAGTTCGGGAGCCTCCTGCGACTCCCGATAGCTCGCGCGCAGAATTCCTTCCGTCAAATTCTGAGCGAAGCCGTTCGGCCATACATCCACCAGCTTCGCCGTGTAGTCTGTATTGACCGCCGATGACTTGGCATAGAGCCCTAGGGTAACGTGCCCGCTGACTTCCAAATCGCGCGTAAGTGCTGGCGTCGAGTAGACAAGCACATCCTCTCGCGACTCGTTCGGCCGTTGATCTTTGGGGCCGCCAGGCAAGTGAACTCCGTCGCAACACAAAGGGCCGCCAATGGTAGGCACCGGGTTTGCCGGATCATAGACGTAGTGGTCGGCTATCTCACCCGAGCCCGGCTTCTCCGTGGACAATGCGCCATCCCCGCGCAGGGAATTGGCGCCGGCCGTCGAATGCAAGTAGTACTCCGTCTCATGCGCGCTCGCGGGTGGCCACGCCTCTTCGTCTCGCCACTGGTTCGTACCCATGACAAAGATGCGCACCGGCTTGTGCGCGAACTGGTTCTGAGCGCCCTTGAAAAGATAGTCGTACCAAGCCAATGTCGTTTCTTCTTCGCTGAATTCCGCCGCGGCTGGCCCAAAGTCAACATCCCCGATCTTACGTCCACTGCCGGCATGCCCTCCGATAATGATCAGCAAATGTTGCCCTCGCCTCGCTGCTTCGCTTCCTCCATATTTCTTAATCCCTTCGTAGTTGCGCAGCGAGCCTCCTTGGAACAGGTCGTACCAGGCCGTCGTATGCAGCGCCGGAACGGTAATGTCGGAATAATGGTCTTCGATCGACCAGCGCTTCCAATACTCGTCAAAATTGGGATGAGCCAGCCAGTCAAGAAAATACGGTGCAAGTGTGCCCGGCGTTTGCAGCCCGAGCGAGCTACCCGCAAGATTGAACAACGGAAAGGATGTCAGCGGCAGCTTCCCGACGCCCTGCATCGCATCGGTATGACCTTCCACTTCGCGGTTCAATGTATCCTGCGCCAGCCCCGATGTCCACGACTCGTTGAACCATTGCTCGAATGCCCCACCCTGATAAGTCCAGTTACTGTGATAATTGCTGGCCGTCACCACCGGGCAGATGCCGGCCAAGTGCGGCGGATGCGTAATCGCGGTAAGCATCTGTGTCGCGCCCACGTAAGAGCCGCCCCACATACCCACCTTGCCGTCTGAGTAAGGCAACCGGGCCGCCCACTCCACCGTGTCATAGCCATCCTGCGACTCATATCGGAACGGATACCAATCGCCCTCCGAGCTATACCGCCCTCGAACGTCCTGTACGATCACCACATATCCCGCCGCGGCCGCGCGATAACCGAAAGACACCCCACCCACCTTGTTGTATGGCGTCCTCTGTAGAAGAACTGGGAATTTACCTTCTTTTTTCGGCCGGTAAATATCCGCGCGCAGCACTACGCCGTCCCGCATCGCCACCTTCACGCCCCGCTCTACCGTTACCTCGCCCGTTTGCGCGTGCGCTGCTGGTACCAGCAACAAACAGAGCAGTTCTGTGATCGCGAATAAGAATTTGCAGCGCATCGATGGGTAACATATCACGCGCTTTAAAACCCGCTGAAGTGTATCCAGAAGCTTTCCTGCCAACTTGCGCCTGGAGATATCATTTGCAACTCCGCATACTTACCCTCATGCGCCAAATTCACCCCATTCGTAATCGCCGTCATTGGCTCAAAGCAAATGTAATTCTGCCGGGGAGGCGCATAGACAACGCCCACCTGGTACTTCGGCCCATAAACCACCTCGATTTTTTTCGCTCCTGCTTCCACCGAAAACGTCGCATGACCCTCGCTATCACGCACCAGGCCGGTGAAGCCGTCATCGAACGTGTGGTCCTTCAGTGAGACCTGATCCGGCAGCGTATTCGCCGTCATCTTACCCGTCGCCACCAGTTCGTCATCCGTTTCTATATGCATGCGGGCCGGTATGTGGGCTGTCTCTTCCGCGCGCGCCACTCCTGGAATGTTGAAGTAAGGATGGAAGCCCAACGACATCGGCATCGGCTCGGCGCTTAAGTTCACCACTCTCGTCCTTACTTCAACGACACCCTCTGCCAGCCGATAAGTGATCTCATACTCATGCGCAAACGGCCAGTTGGCCATCAATTCCGGGTGCTTCCAGAAATCGAGGCGGCTTGTCACGTAAGCCGATTTGCCATCCGCCTTCAGCGCCGTCACCTCCCAGAGCGGCGACGCCGTCAGCATTCCGTGTATCGCAATTCCCTTCGCATCCACGTGCACCGAGCCAACATCGGAATTGAACGGATAGCGCTTACCATTTGCCCAAAAACCGTCCCCTGCCATGCGATTCGCCCAGGGAGCAAGAAACGGAATACCATTGAACACCTTTCCGCCGGCGCTTTTCAAAGCCGCCGCATCCGCCAGCGGAAAGTAAAGCAGGTTTTGTCCGTGGACCTTAATCGCATAAACGCGATTACCCACCGTCGGCGCTATCGAGGCTTCCACTCCATGCGCTTTGTCCGTCAGGCGAATAACTTCCACCCCGTTGTCATTGATCTTTTCGGCTGTGTAGCCGCTTCTTGCGCAGGCAATCATGGGTAGCGCCAGCAGGAGCAGATAGCGTGTCATTCGGTAATGCGCCTCCGTCCTGCAATATACACGGCCCGTTCTGCTATCCTTTCGCCCATGCCACCGAACATCCGCGCGTGCCTGCCGCTACTGCTGCTTTTCCCGGCTAGTTTCCTGCTCTGCGGCAAGGTTACTCGCGTCGAGATCGCATCGAAGCAGGATGTGCTAAACGGCCGCACATTCGGCAACGCAGGCCAGTACGAGCGCATCGCGGGCCACATCTATTTCTCCGTATCCATCAACAATCCGCACAACAGCCGCATCGTCGATCTGGCGAATGCCGTAAACCTCGATCGCCAGGCAGTTGCCTTCTCAGCCGACTTCATCGTCATTCGCCCAAAAGATGCCGCCAGAGGAAACGGTTCTCTACTGCTCGAAAATCCCAATCGAGGCCACGCCGCTATTGTCAGGCTCGTGGACGGAGGCGATTCGGACGTAAGCCATAGCGCCGGTGACGCCTGGCTGCTTCGCAACGGTTACAGCTATGCCGCTCTCGGCTGGCAGTGGGACGCGCCGGGCGAAGATGCGCTTCATCTCTACGCCCCGATCGCCAAGGAGCATGGCCAAACCATCCACGGCTTGTTGCGCGGCGACCTCATGCCTTCGCAAGTCATGCCGGAGATTCCGCTCGGCCATCTCATCACCGGTCACATCGGGGGCACCGAATATCCGGTGAGCGATCCACATGACCCGCGTAATACGCTTACTGTCCGCGACTCTGGAAACGCCGAACGCACTTCCATTCCGCGCTCCCAATGGCAGTTCGCGCAAACCGTAAACGGCCAGCTACAACCGAACAATCGTTTCATTCACCTCAACGGAGGTTTTCAAAAGGGCAAAATCTACGAATATGTTTACGTCGTTGCCGATCCCGTCGTCGCCGGCCTCGGTTTCGCCGCCATGCGCGATTTTGCTTCCTACGCAAAGCACGATTCCAGCATCGTGCCCGTCGCGCGTGTCTATGGCGAAGGCATCTCCCAAAACGGCCGCTTCCTCCGCGATTTTCTCTATCAAGGCTTCAACGCGGACGAGCAAGGCAGAATTTCTCTCGATGGCGTGCTCGCCCATGTCGCCGGCGCCGGCCGAGGCAGCTTCAATTATCGTTTCGCACAGCCGTCGCGCGATTCCGAACCCACCTCTTCCATCTTCTTCCCTACAGACATTTTCCCCTTCACCGGTCTTCCCGAAACCGATCCGCTCACCGGCGCACACGGCGGCCTGCTCGACCGCGCCACGTCGGAAAATGTCCTTCCGAAAATCTTTTTCTCGAACACCTCCTACGAATATTGGGGTCGCGTCGCATCGCTCATTCACAGCAGCCCGGATGGCCAACGCGATGCCGCCATCTCACCCAACGTCCGTGTCTACCACTTCACCGGACTCCAACATTTCTCAGGCCCCTTTCCGCCCGCCAAAGGCAAAGGCGATCTCGACGGACAGGAACCCGAGTCTCCTCTGCCCGTCAAATATTTCTGGCGTGCCATGATCGCCAACATGGATGATTGGGTGCGAATCAATCAAGCTCCGCCCGAGAGCAGCTATCCAAAAATCGCCGACCGCAACCTGCTCACACTCCAGAACTATAACTTCCCCGCCATCCCCGGTGTAGAACTGCCCCGTACCGCCAATCGCGCGGATCGTCTCGATTTCGGCCCGAATTGGCGCGCCGGTATTCTTAGTTGGCAGCCGCCAAAAGTCGGTCAGCCCTTCCCGGTCCTCGTCCCGCGCGTCGATGCGGACGGCAATGATCGCGATGGCATTCATCTGCCCGAAATAGCCGTCCCGCTGGCCACCTACACCGGTTGGAATCTGCGCGATCCCTCTATCGGCGCGCCCGACCAGCGCCTCCCCTTCGAAGGATCTTATCTGCCTTTTCCAAAAACAGCCGCCGACCGCAAAAAGTCCGGTGACCCCCGCAAATCGATTGCCGAACGTTACTCGAGCCGCCAGGACTATCTAGACCGCTACAGTCGCGCGATCGACCTGCTCGTTAAGGAACGCTGGATACTGCCCGAAGATCGCCCCGCGCTCCTGCAACGCGGTGAAGAAGAATGGAACCTTGCCGCCAGGTAGCAAAAGTCAACGCGAAGACACCGTATATTGCACCAGCACTCCATTTACAAAGTCGCCCTTCATCGTCTGTTCTTTGCTCTGAAACGTGTAAGACATCACCTTCATGCCATCATGCGAGTTATCATGCGTTTCTATGGGCTGTCCAAAGATCGCCTCCACTCGCTCCAGGCTCATCCCTTTCTGCAGATCCTTCGCCGGATCGGCGGCCACAGCCTGAGGTCGCGGCGGCGGTCCAGAGGGATTACCGGGCGCAGCCGGCGGCTCAGCAGCCGCATGCGCGCTCCCTCCGCCCCCGAAACTAGCCGGTGGAAACTCTACATACTGAGTCAGCGCCGCCATTATCACCTCAGGTGTCAATGCCTCGATGTCCCGCTTCGCGTCGAAACGAATGTTGAACCTTGATCCGCCCTGTTGCCGATTGACGGCAATCCTCTGCTTTTTCGAATCCGCCGCGTCCTCGGCCCTTGCTTGATCGCGTCTGTCTTGTCGTTCACGCTGAGACCTGACGTCATCCAGTTCTCGCTGCAGCGAACGCCGCCGGTCGGGATCGGTCTCCGCATTCAACTGATTTTGCAGCTCCTTCTCGCGATTGCTCTTATCTGCCGGCGTGTAGTGGACTGAAGAATCGGTATCGTCGAAAGCCGTCCCATAACCGCCCCCGCCCAGCTGAAACTCGACGTTGTTGTCCTTCACCTTCACTTTGGTAATCACAACGGTGTCGCCGTTACGCAAAGACGTCCCGAATTTCTTGAGCCGGTTGCCATAGCTCTTCACGTCGAGCGTTTGCGGCCGCTGCGGATATATGTCCACGCCCTGTTGCGTTCCAGGCATGTCCATTTTGACGATCACCTGCTTGCCTTCAAAAAATTGGCTGACGGCCGCTTGATTCTGCGCGGCCATCTGGCTCGTGATCAAAAAAGCCAGAAGGAAGCATTTTAATGTGTTCATGGTCTGTTCGGTTACTTTGCTAAATAAAATAGATTATCCACTAAATTGCCCAAGCCGTAGAGACCTCGATTCGTCCATCCGACCTGAGCCTGTATTTGCGCCTTGCCGATTATCCTGGTGATGAATCCGCAGAATGGTTTCCGTACCGTCCGACAATTTGTATAGCATCCTGTCGCAGACCTTTGGCTTCTCCAGTTTCCGGTCTGGTCAGGAAACCGTTTGCCGGGCTGTTTGCGCTGGCCAGGACGTGCTCGTCGTCATGCCCACCGGCTCCGGCAAGTCCCTCTGCTATCAACTTCCCACCGTCGCTTTGGCTGGCCCCGCCCTTGTCATCAGCCCCCTCATCGCGTTGATGGAAGATCAGGTTGCCAAGCTCGTAGCCAACGGATTGCGCGCTGATCGCATCCATTCCGGGCGCGGTCGACAGGCATCCCGTGAGGCCGCGCTCGCCTATCGCGACGGTGCGCTCCAATTCCTCTTCATCGCACCCGAACGTTTTTCCGTTCCCGGCTTCCCCGAATTTCTTGCCAAACACAAACCTTGTTTGGTCGCCGTCGATGAAGCCCACTGCATATCGCAATGGGGGCATGACTTCCGGCCCGATTACCGCATGCTCCAGCGCTATCTGCCCATGCTGCGGCCCGCTCCCGTCATCGCGCTCACCGCGACGGCAACTCCCGTCGTTCAGAACGATATCGTCCAGCAGCTTGGCCTCAGCGCGCCTCTCAAATCCATCCAAGGTTTCCGCCGTGAAAACATCGCCATCGAAGTGGTTGAAGTTCCCCCATCCGCTCGCCCCGAAACCGCGCTCGAGATTCTCCGCGATCCGCTGCATCGCCCAGCCATACTCTACGTGCCGAGCCGCAAAGAAAGCGAATCCTTAGCCGCCACTTTAAATGGCACCTTCCCAAGCGAGCCTTATCATGCGGGCCTCTCCTCGCAAAACCGCCAGCATGTTCAGGAGCGCTTCCTGTGCGGCAACCTCGACGTCATTGTCGCCACCATCGCCTTCGGTATGGGTATCGACAAACCGAACGTGCGCACCGTCATCCACACCGCTCTGCCCGGCAGCACCGAAGCTTACTACCAGGAAATTGGCCGTGCCGGACGCGATGGCGAACCGAGCCGCGCCATTCTCATGCACTCCTACGCGGATCGGCGCAGACACGATTTCTTCTTCGATCGCGACTATCCTGAAGCGGAAATTCTCGACGCGATCTTCAAACTGCTCCGCGCCGGACAGCCCGTTCACAAAGACGATCTACAGAAAGCCGCCCGCCTGGACCCCGATCTCTTCGATACCGCGCTCGACAAACTCTGGGTGCATGGCGGCGCCGTGATCGATCCCGATGAAAACGTTCTCCGCGGTTCCGCAAAATGGCGTGATTCCTATGTCAGCCAAAGCGAACAGAGATCGGTGCAGCTTGAACTGATGCTGCGTTACGCTGCTTCTAACCAGTGCAGGATGGCGGCTCTAGTCCGCTATTTCGGAGATCGCGGCGATACCCGCTCCTGGTGCGGATTATGCGATTTCTGCGCCCCGGACCAATGCATCGCGCAACAATTTCGCGACTCCACTTCCAAAGAGAACAGCGTCGCCGGTAAACTCATCGAAAGCCTGCACGGCGGAATGCCAAGAGCCACCGGTCGGCTGCACAGCGAACTCTGCCACGGCGGCGAACTTAACCGTGACGCCTTCGAAGAGCTGCTGGCCGCCATGGCCCGCGCCGGACTTGTTCTGCTGAAAGAAGCGGTCTTTGAGAAGGACGGCAAAGAAATTCCGTATCGCACCGCTCAGCTCACCCGCGAAGGCTCTGCTCTCGAACCAGGTGATACATTCACCTTGCAAATACGCGAGAAGGAGCAAAAAGCAAACAAGCGCAAAGCCGCGCGCTTCCCTAAAACGAAGTCTGAAACTGTCCCGATTGAAGTAGACGAAGCCACCATGGCGGCGCTTCGCGCCTGGCGTCTGGCCGAAGCCAGGAGCAAAAAGCTGCCCGCCTTTCGTATCGCGAGCGATAACATGCTGCGCAACATTGCGGCAGACCGGCCCGCAACCGAAGACGACCTCCTGGCCATATCGGGCATCGGCCCAGCCTTTGTAAACCGCTACGGGCCCGCCATCCTAAAAATTCTGCGCAAAGCAGAACCGCGACCGTCAGGAAGCGTGAAAATCGGGGACACTCCGGGCTAGCATCCGTCCACACTCGGTAATTTCCACAAAAGCAGGCGTGTTCCAAGAGTTTTTCACAATCCCGTGAGGAAGCGGACTCTCAAAGAGCGAAGTGATTGAATCCAACGTACAATTTTCCCCGAACAAAGGAGCACTGATGGACACCCACTCCGCCTTCCGACCGGCTAGATATCGAGCGTCGATACCTAGGGCGCTCTCATCTCCTACGACTACATAATTTTCGGCACATCACCGGCTACTGCGAATAATGGCGCATGGCCGCCCTGCTGCTTCTACAAATTGCTGCTATCATCTCTTGTGTAGAAGCGAGGGGGCAAATATCATGCAGCGTCTCGACTTACCGCAAGGTACCCTTGACCTCCTAATCCTCAAAGCGCTCGAACTGGAACCTCTCCATGGCTGGGCTATCTCAGAGCGGCTCCAGCAAATCTCGCGCATGGCTCTGACCGTCCAGCAAGGCTCGCTCTATCCTGCCCTTCATCGCCTGGAGCGTCGTGGGTGGCTGAAGGCAACCTGGGCAAAAACTGAAAATAATCGGCAAGCAAAGTACTACAAATTGACCCGCCAGGGGACGAAACAACTCCAAAAGGAAACCGAAACCTGGCGCAGGCTGACAACGGCCGTCGGATACGTGCTTGACCTGGCGTAGAGGGCATTGTGCTTCACGATCTCCTTTACAGACTGAAAGCGCTCCTTCGGCGCGAAAAGTTTGAGACCGAGTTGGACGAAGAACTGCGCTTTCATCTAGAACGCGAGGCTGAAAAAAATGTGCGCTCAGGGATGCCTTCCGGAGAGGCTCGCCAGCGCGCGAAATCGGCACTCGGAGGCACAGAGCAAACACGCGAAGCCTGCCGCGATGAGCGTGGCATCCGATTCGCGGAAGATTTGCTTCAGGATTCCCGCTACGCCCTTCGAGGCATTTGGCGAAATAAGGCATTTTCCGCTTTTATTCTGCTTGTGCTCGCGCTTGGAATCGGCGTAAATACAGCGGTCTTTGGCATTGTCAACGCCACGCTCCTGAAGCCTCTCCCCTTTCGTGACCCTTCGAGGCTTCTGGCGGTTTGGGATACCTTTCTGCCTCAGTTTTCCAAGGTAGGCATCTCCCCTGCCGAACTTCACGCTTGGCAAATGCAGCAGCGCCTGTTTGACCAAACAGCTTGGTATCGTTACGTACCGCTGGACGGCAATCTGTCTACACCCGGCTCGGAACCGGTCGCGGTGCACGCTGACTTCGTCTCTACAAATTTATTTCCGATGTTGGGAATTTCACCGCTTGTCGGCCGTCGATTCCGCGCTACTGAAGATCCATGGTCTGTTCTCATAGCTGAACACCTGTGGCAAACTCGCTTTGCGGCCGACCCGAAGGCCATTGGGAAAACTGCGCGTTTCAAAGATAAAGAGTTAACCATCGTCGGAGTAATACCCGACGTCGGCCGCTTCCCGGCTTGGGCCGATCTCTGGCTGCCCAACGGTCCTCTACTTGGCGATGAGCTGACGAACCCGGTTCGCCACGCACTCGGCTTTGTCGCAAGATTGCGGCCCGGCAGTAATGAAAAGCAGGTCCGCTCGCATTTGATTATGTTGTCGCGGCAGCTTGCCAGGCAAAACTCGAAGACCAGCACAGGCTGGGGAATTCGCGTCAGCGGCCTTCAACAGGACCTTACCGAGAACGTTCGCCCCCCTCTCCTGTTATTGCTTTGCGCCGCGTCCTTCTTACTGCTGATAGCATGCGCCAACATCGCGAGCTTATTTTTGGCGCGCGGTTCCGCCAGAACCAAAGAGATTGCGGTGCGCTCGGCCGTAGGCGCTGGCGCTTTGCGCATTGTTCGTCAATTGCTGACCGAAAGTCTCATTCTGTCTCTTCTCGGAGGAATCGCTGGTTTAGTTGTGGCGGATGTTGCGCTGAAATTGGCGTTTCCGGCGCGCTCCTATCTCGATCCAAGCGTCCTTCTCTTTCTTCTGGCGATATCCTTGCTCACCGGCATCTTCTTTGGCCTCGCTCCCGCCATTCAATCCCTTCGTACTGACACCCAGGCCATCATGAAATCAGGCGCAATGACAAGCAGCGGCATGGCTGCGCGCTCCGCGCTGGTAGTTTTTGAAATCGCCCTCACCATGATGCTTGTCATCGGCGCGGCAATCCTGGCCAAGAGCTTCCTTCTCCTGATGGACGCAAATCCGGGCTTCAACCCCAAGGGCGTTCTTACGCTGCGCGTTCTTGCCCCGCCGTCTCAAAAGCCCGACCTCTTGTTCCGCCTCATACAACAAAAACTTCTGCCGCTGCCGGGAGTTCAGCGCGTCGCCGCGTCGAATACGCTGCCCTTAATCGCCGATCGCGCCAACACATCGCGCTTCAATGTTCCCGGCAGTCCTCTCATCAATCCGGAAGCGCTGCCGGCCGGCCAAATTAGAACGGTTAGCCCCGGTTACTTCAAAGCCATGGAAATCCCGTTGCAAGCCGGCCGCACATTCAACGAGCGCGATTTAAATCAGCCGGTGGTCATCATCAACCAGACGATGGCCAAACGTTTCTGGCCGCAAAGAAATCCCGTGGGCCTGAAGTTCATTAACGGCCCATGGGGACCGAGTCCAACTTGGACCACCATTGTGGGTGTAATCGGCGACGTCAAGCAATTCGGTTTAGATTCGGAGCCCAGCTTCGATCTCTACTATCCGAGCATCACCGCCCAATACATCGTTATCAAGACAAGCGGCCACCCGTTACAGCTGAAGCGTGTCGTCCAAGAAACGCTTCGTTCGGCTAACCCGGAGTTGGCCATTTCCGACGTGCGCTCGATGGACCAGATCGCCGCCGAATCTTCGCTCGCGAGGCGCTGGACGATGAGCCTCTTGGCCACCTTCGCCATTCTTGCTTTAGCGCTGGCACTCGTGGGAATCTTCGGCGTGATGTCATGGTCGGTGGCACAACGAACCCGCGAGATCGGAATCCGCATGGCGCTCGGTGCCCGCCGAGAGCAGATGCTGCTACTTTTTGTTCGTTACGGACTAAAGCTCGCCTTGACGGGGTTGGCTTGCGGAATCGCAGCGTCTTTTGCCCTTCGTCGCACTCTCGCCAATCTCGTCTATGGCGTGAGCACCGCCGATCCGGTTACGTATGCTCTGGTTTCGGCGCTGATGCTGATTGTCGTGCTTGTTGCCTGTTACCTTCCCGCCCGCCGAGCCGCGCAAGTAGATCCTCTAGTTTCTCTGCGCTACGAATAACATCCACTCGAGTGGCGCAGGCCATCGTCTTTTGTGGCCTGTGAAAGGAAACGCTGCGCCACGAGTAGCACTCTTGCAGCCGAGAGCGCCCATCCAGTCCAGTAGCGTGGATCGCCCTCACGGGCGTTAACCGTATTGCTCCTCAGTGAACTTCGAGCGACATATTCACCACGTCGAACTGAAATCGCTCCGGCGGGAGCGACGAAATCGGGTTCGGCGTCATGTTTAACCATGTGTGATAAGCCGTCTTCGCAACCGAGTTGTTCAAATAAAATAGGAACTGGTCGGAGCAGCACCGAATCGGCGGCATCTGGCGAAACGCCAGTCGCAAACCGACCGCTTTATCCAACTGTACGCCCTTCGTCTTGACGGCCTTGTCTTCCAGCAAAGTCACAAAGCTACTACGTCCGGCATGCGGCCATACATCGCTGCGCAGCAAGTTGCGTAATTCCAGGCGAGTTCCGAACGTGATCTCGCATTGCCGAATCCACTCGACCACCGCATCGCCCCAGTGCCAGTGGCTCAACAGTCCCAGGTATTGATCCACCAGGTTCAGCGCCAGATCCATCTTGCGCCGTTCCATCATCTCTTCCGAGGCAAGCGCATCTCCTAGAACGGGCGCGATCATATCTTCCTGTTCGATGATGTCCGCCGCCAACCCCACCATCTTGTCGACGCGCTTTACATCCGGCGCAGTCTTCACCAGCAGCGGCGGCAGTTCGTGCGTCCTGCCGCCCGGTACTTCCACGAATTTCCGATCACCAACTATGTCCATAAGCAGCCTCGCTGTTTCTTATCGACAAACCAGGTCGACTAACCTCTTTAAACTTCAGTCACTCATTAGACGTTTCATTCTCCCTAGGGACTTGCCGAACGCCTAGTCACTCCAGTCTAACGACATTTTCGCAAAAATTGTTTGGGGCCTTCCACTTTGGCAGCAGTTCGGTTTGAGTGCCAGCCCCTTGGTACCACCCGAACCTTTCTAGGTCAGCCTACTCACTGCGGCTTAGCAATCCGACTACCGGCTAACCAGGAGGCCACCGAATTCCGAAGTCTCTGCTGCGATTCTTCCCCCACCACCCGCTTCGGCAGAATCGCGAACGCGCGTCCCTGCAAGGAGAAGACAAAATAATCCTTCAGCTCTTCTAGCGCCCTTACGCCGGCCACTCTATATGGCCGCTGAAATAAAGTCCAGCGCTTTCGAGACCAGACTCCGAAATGACACAGCTGACTTGCGTAGAGTTTAACGAGCGAAAAATGGAACGGGCAGCCCAAAATGGTACGAACCAGAGCGTGTAGATGGGAAGTCCGAACGTGATTACCGGACACAGGTAAATGAACCAGGGCACCTCAATGGCGTAGCGGCCCATCATTTCGACTTCAACCAGCAGCACCAGACCCAACAAGAAAATAAGCGGATAAAGTACCCGCTTCCATTTGTGCCTCCAGATAAGAAACCATCGCAAAACTCGCTCATAATCGGTCCGGCTCAATGCGAACTCGAACTTCTGCGAAAATTGCTCTGCATACTGCCCTGTTGTTTCTTCGGAATCCATTTCCCGCCAATCCTACCGGCCTGATCTAAACATAGCGTCATAAATAAGTGCGCGTCACCGCTCGCGATCAGCGCCGAACTCAGACGCGCAGTCGTTTTCGGAAGCCATGAGCGCAGCGATTGTGAAAAAATTGGGGACACTCCGGGCTAGCATCCGTCCACACTCGGTAATTTCCACCAAAGCAGGCGTGTCCCCAGATTTTTTCACAAACCCGCAGCGATCGAACTGACGATGTCCTGTCACCCTCCCGTGTGAGCCAGCGGCTGCTTCCGCAAACAGTAACGCTGCGTTTAGCAAACCAACTACCTTGAGGTACGAGTCAAAAGCTAGTCGCGTTAAGAAAAGAGATTGGGGAACTCTAACCGAAGTCTGGGTCACGCGCAGACACTTTCTTATTGGCGGCCTTCTTGGTGGGCTTGATGCGGAGTGCCTCCATTGGCTCCCCACGTGTAGAGACAGCCATTAGCCACGCGTTGAGCCCGAATTCAAGGCCGCTTGCGGGTTTGCTCTCGCCGAATACTTGAGCGGCTTCTAATGCCACGGCTCCATGGAGGAACGCCCAAAGTGCGATAGATGCCTGCGCAGCTCCGTCCGACCCGGCAATTCGTTGCACCTGCTCGACGGTGAACGTCCAGAGGCTTTGGCGGAAGGTCGCATCGTGCTCCGGCGCATGAAGACTCATCATCACCTCGTAGAGGTAACGGTTGTTCCTTGCGAACTTTAGGTAAGCAGATGACATGTTGCGGATTGTCGTAACCGGTTCGGACCGGTCGGCTGCCTTCCTCAATACCAGTTCCAGTTGTCGGGCGGCTTCGTTTGCTAGCGCGGCTTCCAGTGCTGAGCGATCGGAAAAGTAACGATAGATTGCATTAGGCGCCAGGTCGAGGGAGGTCGCGAGATTCCGTAACGACAAGTCGCGGATGCCTCTTCGAGCCAGATCCTTCACCGCGGCCGAAAGGATAGCCTGGCGGTCTGTTTTCGACGGGTAAGACATGAGTAACACTGTACACCTTGACACTCGCAACACATAAGTGTACAGTGGACATGAGTAAGATGGACAGTGATCATCTTAGGAGAAATGCGTGGCGAACAACAAAGATGTCGTGGTGACCGGGGTCTCCACCGGAATTGGCTGGGGAACCACAAAGGTGCTCGTTTCAAAGGGATTTCGCGTGTTCGGTTCCGTACGCAAGCAGGCCGACGCCGATCGTTTGCAAAGAGAGTTCGGTGACCGCTTCGTGCCTCTCCTGATGGACATTACGGACGCCGACGCTGTGCATCAAGCTGCCCGGAAGGTCGGCTCTATGATAGGGGACAGGAATCTGGTTGGCCTGGTGAACAATGCAGGAATTGTGGTGGGTGGGCCATTGCTTTATCTGAGGCCTAGCGAGTACCGGCGGCAGTTGGATGTCAACATGATCTCCCCGCTTGTCGTAATCCAAGCGTTCGCTCCTCTTTTGGGAACGGATAAGAAGAGGCGCGGTCCGACCGGCCGAATCGTGAACATCAGCTCTAGCGGCGCAAGAGTTGCTATCCCGTTTCTCGGTGCTTATAGCGCCTCCAAATCTGGTCTTGAAGGAATGTCGGACGCGCTGCGGCGAGAACTGATGGTATTTGGCATCGACGTCGTGATCATTGAACCGGGCACCGTGAACACGGCGATGTACGACAAGGGCGAAAAAGAAGATCTGAGTGAGTTCAGGCAGACCGAGTATTGGGAGGCAGTGCAGAAATTCCAGAAGTTCATAGTCGCCGAAGCACGTCATAACGGCTTATCCCCTGAGCGTCTAGGCGAAGCCGTCCACGTGGCACTCAGCTCGGCGCAACCGAAGGCACGCTACGCCGTCGTTCCGCAACGTTTCAAGAACTGGACTCTGCCCAGACTCCTTCCTGCAAGGATGCTCGACACCCAACTCGCAAAGCTGCTCGGACTCACAAAGCCGTAGCCAGAATCGAACGTATGGTCCGGACGCGACGTGAGATAAGCATCTCGTCGGGTGACTTGGCTCACACGCAGAGCGGTTTTTCTGACGAGCCCCAAGAAACGCGCCAGGGTCCGGCAACCACCTGTCCGCGTAGTCGGCGTTACGGAGATTGAAGCGTAGCGCGTTACACGTCAAAGTGACTTGTTTTCGGATCTCGAGATGACCGGTCAACCCTCCGCGAGTACCCGCCAGAGATGATCCTGTCTCACGCGCTTTAGGAGAGCAAGGCTTCCGGCGGAGGACTTCTACGCCGGCTACTCTGCTCGTGCTTCCGCGATGTGCAGTACTAGACCTTTGATCTAAGCGAGCGGGTACAATCGTTCCTTCACCGTGTCTTTGCCGCGAGCCTTTCTCTTCCGCTCCTCCCAATTACTCCTTGTTCTTGCCTGCTCTCTGTCTCTGGCCCACAGCACTGGTACCTCGGAGTATCGTTTTGATTCCTGGACGGTGGAACACGGCCTGCCCAGCAACTGGACGTTAGGGATACAGCAAACCCCAGAGGGGTTTCTGTGGCTGATTACTTCTGGCGGGCTCCTGCGCTTTGACGGGCTTCAGCTTAAAGTGTTTGACCGCGCCAACACTCCGGAGCTTAAAAGCACGAACTTCGCGGCGTTCGGTCTGCTGGTCGATCACGAAGGCGCCTTGTGGGCCGCTACCTGGCAGGGCGGCGTTATTCGTTATTTCCATGGCACTTTCACCGCTTACACCGTGAATGAAGGCTTGCCCAACAATCATGTGGTGCGTATTGATGAGGACAGCTCCGGTACGATCTGGATTTTTACACAACCCGGCCTGTCCACCTGGAGAAACGGAAAAATCACCAAACTGGCACCAGCCCCGGGTTCGCCCTTCAATTCTTATCTCAGCGCCCCTCCGAACCTGGGGCTAGCCGCAATACTGTTCACTTAACGAACATTTCTGCGGTATTGTGTTTTTAGAGGAGGCTGCAGAATGGCGCGAACAGTTGCTACGTTGCCGGCTGGCAGTCGCATCAGCGACTACATCAGCCTGGGAGTGATCGCCAAGTTTTTCCCAGTGGAGAAAGTGCGCGATGTGTTAGAGAAGACAGGCCGCGCGAGCGTACGGGAACGGGATTTACCGGCGCACGTGGTGGTGTACTACGTCATCGCCTTAGCGCTGTATATGCGGTCCTCGTATCGCGAGGTGCTGCGCTGTTTGTTGGAGGGAGTGCAGTGGCTGCTGGACCGTCTGCGGCGGTGAAAGTAGCGGGCAAGTCGGGCATCTCACAAGCGCGCAGTCGTTTGGGCGCGCAGCCGGTGAAGGAGTTGTAGGAAGGGGTGGTGGTGCCGATTGCCGAGCGCCGGACGAAGGGAGCTTGGTATCGCACCTGGCGGTTGATAAGTCTGGACGGCAGCACGCTGGATGTGGCCGATAGCGCCGAGAATGAAGAGGCGTACGGGAGGCCAGGCGCCAGCCGGGGCTCTAGCGCGTTTCCCAAGATCCGCTTTGTGGGGCTGCTGGAGAACGGAACGCACGTGCTGTGGGCCGCCCAGATGGCAGCTTATGCTACCGATGAGATCACGCTGGCTCAGCAGGTGGTGCCCGCCTTGCAAAAAGGCATGCTGTGCCTCGCAGATCGCTTCTTTCCGAGTTACCAACTCTGGCAAACGGCGGCCAAGACCGGAGCCGATTTGCTGTGGCGTACTCGCCAGAATGCCCGCTTGGAGATCGATCGGCGCTTGCCGGACGGGTCGTATCTGAGCCGTATCTACGCTTCCACCTCCGATCGCCGAAATCAGCGCCAGGCGATCGTTGTGCGAGCCATCGACTACCGCCTGAAAGATATGCCGGAGGCGGAACCGGTGTATCGCCTGATTACCACCATGCTGGATCCCAGACAGGCCCCCGCCAAAGAACTGGCGGCGTTGTATCACGAGCGCTGGGAAATAGAAACCGCACTGGATGAACTGAAAACCCACTTACGCGGCGCCCAGATTGTGTTGCGGAGCAAAACGCCCGAACTCGTGAAACAAGAATTCTACGGCTTGCTGATGGCGCACTTCGCTATCCGAGGATTGATGCACGAAGCCGCGCTCGAAGCCGCTGAGGATCCGGATCGGCTCTCTTTTGTTCATTCTGTACGCGTCGTCCAACGCCGCATGCCCCGCTTTGCCGCTATTCCCCCCTCGGCAAAGAAAAGCCTTTCATGAAGCCGTGCTCCAGGAGATCCTCCAGGAGCGAGTCAGTTCCAGTCGCAATCGCCTCAACCCACGCGGCGTCAAGCGGAAAATGAGCAATTATCCCTTGCGCCCACGCAAGCCGCAGCGCACTCGCCGAATCGACTGCTCCAAAGCGGATTGGGATTGTTAAGTGAACAGTGTTGGGGTTAGCCGCGGCGCTGCGAGATAGCGCGGGTGGCAAGGTGATCGCGACCGAGTATGAACTTTTGAAGGCAGAAAGAGCTCGTCAAAACCTGGAGGCGGTGGGGCTGGCGGATTTGGTGGACATCCGGATCGGCGACGCTTTGGCGACGCCGGTCGACATTCCGGTGGATCACGGGAATGAGCTTTCCTTGAAGACCGGGGACAAGTAAAATCGGCGGGCTCGGCGAACGTGGCTGAGATTGAAGCCGGAAACGAGCAATGCGAGATTGTTCCTTTTAACCGAGGTTCAATCTCAACCAGTTTGCGAGAGCACTCCCTTGTCTAGAAAGAATACAACGGCCGCGACTGAGGTCGATTCGACAGGGATGCGGGGAGTGCGGCGCGCGCTTTATAGGTCTGGCTGAACTGATTACGGCTGTTGGTGACGGTGATATTGCCGGCGGGGGTGATGTTGAGGCCGAGCGAATATCCCTGGTCGGGGGCCGCGTTCAGATTGGCGATGTAATTGGGATCGCCGTTCAGGTCGGGATAGCGCACCGAATAGTGGAGACGCCAGAAGCCCTTGAGATCGGGGTAGCCGTTCACGGTCTTGATGACGGCCGCGTCGCCACCTTTGGTCGGGCCGTTCTGCATGACCGCGACGAGGGGATCGAATGCGCCGGTGGGCGGGCTGCTCGAAAGATTCATGCCGTGGCCGGTGACAAAATAGACATCGACCTTACCGATTTTGTTGATGGGGCAGAGCAATTCAAGTTCCTTGTTCCAGGTGAGGTCACCCAGGTCGAGGATGCGTGTGTGGCCGAAGGTAATGAGCGTGCCGACCGAGCGGACATTCTCCTCGCCGCCGTTGCGATCCAGCTGCGGCACGCCAGCGCAGAGCGGATTGGGCTGGCCCGCGCCGGGGAGGGGCGCAGAAGGCACATGTCCGTCACTGGTGACGAACTGAAGATGGAGGGAGCCGATGTCGAGCTTCTGGCCGACCTGAGCCGTGATATGTTCGTGGCCCTGATAAGCCGCAACCCATTTGGGATAAAACGTGGCGGTGGCAAAAGCGAGCTGGCGGGGCGTTGCGTTGGGCGGAGGCACTTCGCGGTTGGGACCATGATCGATAAAGACGCCGACTGGAAGCTTGGCAAGCAGCGACTGAACGCCGCCGACATGATCCACGTGGTAATGAGTCATGATGAGGTAGTCGATTTTCTTGATGCCGAGCGATGCGGCGGCGGCGGCGATGCGGTCGGCGCTCGACGGCATGGGAGGCGGGGGTGGTGCGCCGGGGGCGGCGCGCGGGCCGCCGATGCCGGGTGGCCAGCCGGTGTCGATCAAGAGCGACTTACCTTCCGGAGTAACAAACAACACAGCCGCGCCGCCTTCGACATCGGGCAAGACGATCCTGAGATCTTTCGAGACTTCGGGCGGGGCAGGCTGCGCGTCGGATTTAGCCATCAGAAAGGCGAGCACCGATACGGCGATGAGACGGACGGCTGTCGAGTGAAGCATCATTCCTCCTGTTAATTCCGCTCCTGGTTTGCCTGAATAGGGTCGCGTCCAAATTCGCTACCGCATCTCGGGCCGAGAGCAACGAAAACAAGTTTATAAGAGTTAGATGCCGTTGCCCATTTTCTGCTCGCAAGAAGAAGCGCTAATGTTCTCGAGAAGGGAGTGCGATGCGCCCACTTTTGGACACTATTTTCCCGCCTTCGCGCCGTCACGCCTCCAATATCCGGCAGATCAACGAGATTCGACTGGAATTCGAGCGCTTGACTGACGACGAATTGCACGCGTTCGCGAAGGGTACGGACAGTTTACTTCCATTGTTCGCTGTTACAGCGGTGATCGTGGCGCGCTCGCTGGGACAGCACATGTTCGACGTGCAGTTGCGGGGCGGGCTCGCTCTAGCGCGCGGAAGCATCGCCGAAATGCAGACCGGCGAAGGCAAAACACTGGCGGCTGTTCCGGCCGTGGCATGGTACGCGCGCGAAGGGAGAGGCGTGCATGTAATTACCGCGAATGACTATCTCGCGCGGCGTGACGCTTGCTGGATGGGCGGGATTTATCGCCATCTCGGGCTCTCAGTCGCTTACGTGCAGCAGGGTATGACCCCGGACCAAAGACGCGCGGCCTACGCCTGCGATGTTACATACGCCACGGCCAACGAAATCGGCTTCGACTTTCTTCGCGACCAACTGGCGCTGCAACTGAGTGAACGAGTACATCGTCCGTTTAACGCGGCGGTGATCGACGAGATCGACTCCATTCTGATCGATGAAGCTCGCATTCCTTTGGTAATAGCAGGCGGTAGCAATGACGAGAGTGGATTGGCATTTGTGGCGAACGAGTTGGTGCGTACTCTGCGGAGCGAATGGCATTACACGGTGGATACGAGCGGCCGGAACGTCGGGCTCACTGATGAGGGCGTGCGCGTGGTAGAGAACGCGACAGGCTGCGGCAATCTTTATGAGGAAGGAAATCTGCGGGTGCTCAGCGCGGTTCAGGATGCTTTGCACGCTCACGCTCTTCTGCATCGCGATGTGGATTATGTCGTGAAAAACGGCGTGGTCGAGATGGTGGACGAGTTCAAAGGTAGAACGGCGCAAGATCGACGCTGGCCGGGCGGTCTGCATACCGCGATTGAAACAAAAGAAGGCGTCGCGACGAAGCTTCAAGGAATGATTCTAGGATCGATCACTCTACAGCATCTGGCGGCGCTCTATCCGCGGATCTGCGGCATGACGGGAACCGCTACCAGCTCGGAGGTTGAGTTTAAAACGATGTACCTGCTGGATGTGGAGGTGCTGCCGACCAATCGACCGATGATTCGGGTCGATCACCCTGATTTGGTGTTCGCGTCGAAGGCGGAGAAGGGAGCCGCTGTTCTCGCGGAGATTCGAAGGGTACACGCGAGGGGTCAACCGGTGCTGGTGGGGACCGCGAGCGTGGCCGAATCGGAGCAACTAAGCCGCTCGCTCCGGGAAATTCCGCACCATGTGCTGAACGCGAAGAATGATGAATTGGAAGCGGCGATCATCGGGCAAGCAGGCCAATTGGGCGCGGTGACGATCTCGACAAATATGGCGGGCCGCGGAACGGACATCGAGCTGGGAGAGGGAGTCGCGGCGCTCGGAGGTTTATATGTGATCGGCACGAATAAGCATGAGAGCAGCCGAATCGATAACCAGCTCCGAGGCCGGGCTGGACGTCAAGGTGATCCAGGCTGCTCGCGGTTCTTCGTGTCGCTCGAAGACGATCTCATGAGGAAATACGGGGATCTGAACCCAAGATATAGCAGAGACCCGGACGGTTTGCAGAGGCTGGTGGAGGGGCAGAACCTGGATCTGCGAATTTTTCTTCAGCGGTACGAAATACCCATCGAAGGACAGCGGCACCGGCTGCAGACATATCGCCAAAAGATCCTGGAGGGCAGCGCGCCTTGCGGCTCCGAGCTTGAGCGGAGGATAACTTTGCGAACTCTCGATGATTTGTGGGCGGACTATCTGGCCCGGGTGGCGGATTTGCGCTCTGGTGTTCCATTGCTCTCGTTGGGCGGCCGAAACCCACATCACGAGTATTTGAAAAAAGTGGACCAGTGGTTCCCTGAATTGGAAGCGGCCATACCGCGAGAGATCGAGCGACGGCTTGCGGAAGCGGAATCCGGAGGAGGCGAAGAGTTCAAGGAGCGCGGCGCTGTGTGGACCTACATCACGACCGACCAGCCGTTTGGAACCTGGACGGAGAGGATACTGCACGGTTTCCACCGAAAGTTCAAGAACAAAGACTTTTGGGGATGAAGATGGAGCGACGCGCCGGATTACTGGATTGATAGAGTTTGGTCTGAGGAAGGGCCAGCTTTGAACAACAATTCTGACAGGTCGATGGCGAGACGCAGCCTGCTTCTCTCGGCGTTGGGAGCGAGTGCGCTCGCTATGCCACCCGGTGGGCAGACCGCAAGGGAAGCCGACGCTGCTGGGTCAGGAAGCCGACTGCGCGAATCTTTCGATTTCGATTGGAAGTTTTTCAAGGGCGATGTGCCCGGCGCGCAGACGCCTGGTTTTCAGGACGCGACGTGGCGCGCTGTGGATTTGCCGCATGACTGGAGCATCGAAGGGCCGTTTGCGGAAAGCGAACCGACAGCCGGGCCGGGCGGGTATCTGCCGACGGGTATTGGCTGGTACCGAAAACGATTCCGCGCGCCAGAGGCGCACCGTGACCGGAAAGTGACCATTCAATTCGACGGCGTTTATCAGAACAGCGAAGTCTGGATCAATGGGCAGTACTTAGGAAAGCGACCGTACGGCTACATCACTTTTGCTTACGACTTAACGCCGCAGTTACAGAACGGAACCAATGTGCTTGCGGTGCGGGTGGATAACTCCCGGCAGCCCAATTCGCGCTGGTATTCCGGATCGGGGATTTACCGGCATACGTGGCTGATCGTCACGAATAAGATCCGTGTTGCGCAAAACGGAACGTTTGTGACTACGCCGCGCATTTCGAAGGATGCGGCCAGCGTGCGGGTGCAAACGCGCGTTCAAAACGATCTGCCAAGCGCGCAGATCTGTACTTTACGCAGCGAGATGCTCGATGCCGGTGGGCAGTCTGTCGGCGTCGGTGAGACAACGCAGGAAGTTTCGCGCGGCGACGGCTACGAGTTCTCGCAAGATATTCAGCTAAGCAACCCGGTGCTCTGGAGCATAGACGCTCCGCATCTTTATACGATGCGCTCGACGCTGCGGGTAGGCGGCAAGGTGATGGACGAGTATGAGACGCCGTTCGGCGTGCGCGAGGCCGTGTTCGATGCAGACCGTGGATTTCTGCTGAACGGGGAGCGGGTAAAACTCAACGGCGTATGCGTTCATCATGCGGCGGGATCGGTTGGCGCGGCGGTTCCGGAACGAGTTTGGGAGCGGCGATTTGAAATTTTGAAAGAGATGGGGTGCAACGCGATCCGCGGCACTCACAATCCGCCTGCGCCGGAGTTTTTGGATTTGTGCGACAGGATGGGATTCGTCGTGATGAACGAGGCTTTCGACGAGTGGCGGGTGGGCAAGGGCCAAATCGGTCCATATGGATATTCGTTGTATTTCGACGAATGGCATGAGCGCGATGTATCGGACTTTGTGCGGCGCGATCGCAATCACCCGAGCGTGGTTGTGTGGAGCGCGGGGAACGAGATTCCCGACCAGACGCATCCGGGAGGCGTACAGACAGCGCGGGAGCTAGTAGAACTTTTTCATCGCGAGGACCCGACGCGACCTGTGACAGCGGCTTGCGATCAGATTGCGGCGGAACCAAAAGCGACGCCGCAAGAGTTTCTGGAGGCGCTCGATGTGGTGGGGTATAACTACGTCGACCGTTGGCGCGACCGGAGAGAAAAGTATTACAGCATCGACCGGCAGGCGCATCCGGAGAGACGAATGATCGGCACCGAGAGTTCCGGCATGGGTGGGATACGCGGCGACTATCGATGGTTGTTTACGGACGCGCCGCCGCGGGCGTTTGGGTATCAGAGCAATTCCGCGCTCGATACGGAGCAGCGTTGGAAGTTCGTGCGGGATTACGATTACGTTTCCGGCGATTTCATGTGGGCTGGCATCGACTATTTAGGAGAAGCGCGCTGGCCTTCGCGGAGCTCGAGTTCCGGAATTTTGGACACCTGCGGATTCAAGAAAGACGGAGTTTATTTTTATCAAAGTCAATGGATAGAAAAGCCCGTGCTGCATGTTTTTCCGCACTGGAATTGGAAGGGCCGCGAGGGTCAATTTATTCCGGTGGTGTGTTACACCAACTGCGACACAGTGGAACTGTTTCTGAACGGCAAGACGGTGGGCACGAAGGGATATGAGTTTCCGCGGCTCGGGATGGAGAAGAAATACGGAACGTATCCGGCGCGCGCTCGCGCCTGGCGTACAACGAACGACTTGCATCTGGCCTGGGATGTTCCTTACGAGCCGGGCACGATACGGGCAGTGGGGACGAAGGGCGGACACGTGGTAACGGAAGTTGAGATAACAACGGCCGATGAGGCGGCGGCGATCGTGCTGAGCGCTGACCGGCAGAGGATGAAAGCCGATCAGCGGGATGTGGTTCACGTTACCGCGCAAATTGTGGATGACAAAGGCCGCGTGGCTCCCGACGCAGAAAACGAAATTGCTTTCGAGCTGCAGGGAGATGGGAAATTGATCGGGTTAGATAATGGCGATCCGCAAAGCCATGAGAATTTCAAAGGAAGCCGGCGCAAGACTTTTCATGGCTTGTGCCTGGCGATCGTGCAGTCTACACGCCATGCCGGGCAGATTCGGTTGAGCGCGGCATCGGCAGGACTGAAGCCGGACGAGCTTACGATCGTGACTGGTTGAGCGTGTCGCGAAGCTCCGGCCACAGAAAACGATGGCCTGCGCCACACTAGATCATGCAGGGCGCAACAGGAGATTCAGCGTTTTTATTTGTCGAACTGGGCTGCGCGATTATCGGGCTGGCATTTCTAGCGCGGATCGCGAATCGCTGGGGCTTTTCGGCGATCCCACTCTACTTGCTGGCAGGGCTGGCCTTCGGCAACGGCGGCCTTGCGCCACTACACCTGACGGAGACTTTTATTCATGTAGGGGCAGAGATCGGCGTGCTGCTGCTGTTGTTCATGTTGGGATTGGAGTATAGCGGGCAGCAATTGGCGGCGCATCTGCGAGTTGGGTTTCCGGCCGGCGTGGTGGATCTTCTGCTGAACTTTCCGCCGGGCTTTGTGACGGGGCTGCTGCTTGGCTGGAAGATTCTGCCGGCGGTGTTGTTGGGGGGCGTGACGTATATTTCCTCGTCTGGAATTATCGCCAAAGTTTTAGGCGAGTTGGGGAGGCTCAATCATCCGGCAACAGCCGCGGTTCTTTCCGTGCTGGTGCTGGAGGATCTGGCGATGGCCGTTTACCTGCCGTTAGTAGGCGCGCTGTTGGCGGGTGGCACACCGGCAGCCATGGCGGTTTCGGTGTGCCTGGCGGTGGCGGTGGTTTTTGTGGTGCTGTTCATTGCCATTCGCTATGGACAAACGATCAGCCGGTTTGCGGCGCATGAATCGGACGAAATTATTTTGCTGACGATTCTGGGAACGGTGCTGCTGGTGGCGGGCGTGACGCAGAGATTTCAGGTGTCGGCGGCGATCGGAGCGTTTCTGGTGGGGATTGCGGTTTCGGGTCCAATCGCCGAGCAATCGCACCGGCTGTTTGCTCCGCTGCGCGATCTTTTCGCCGCGACGTTCTTCTTCTTTTTCGGGCTGCAGATCGATCCGGCAACTCTGCCGCGACAGCTTCCGGTGGCGGGCGGCCTGGCGGTGGTAAGCGCGCTTAGCAAAATTGCCACCGGGTATTGGGCGACGCGAAAAAGCGACGTCGACCGTCATAGAAGAGTATGGGCGGGAACAGCGCTGGTGGCGCGCGGCGAGTTTTCCATTGTGATTGCGGGCTTGGGAGTAGGCCTGGAGCCGGTGCTCGGACCGCTTTCGGCGGCCTACGTGCTGTTGATGGCGCTGCTGGGCCCGCTGCTGGCGCGTCTGGCGAAATGAGAATGGGATGAGTGACGAGACGGAGACGAGAGGAAAACGGCAAGGGTGGCGCATCGCAGCGCGTTTTCAGCCGCAGGATTTCGCCTGGCTGCTGTTTGTAGCGACCTTAATTTTTACCGCCCCCGAGACCAATTATAACCAGCGCATCTTACTGGTTTTGATTGGGGCCTTTCAGATATTTGAGCCGCGCTGGAAGCTGTTTGCATCGAGGCGTGGGCAAATAGCATCGGTGGCGCTTAAGTTGATCCTGAGTTACCTGTTGGTGGGATGGACGCATGGGATCGAAAGCAATTATTATGCGATTTTCCTGATCCCGGTGGTTTCCGCCGCGACGCTGTTCGAGCTGCCGGGAGTGATGTTCGTTACGGGGATCGCGATTGCGGCGTACTTTGCTTTTCTGCTGCCCATCTTTGTCGATTATTCGACTTGGGAGCCGCCGCCGGACTATGTGCAAATCATGGGTTTGCACGTTTGTTTTTGGGCGATTGTGGCATTTCTGGTGTATCAGCAGGCAAAGGCGAAACGCGAGGAGATTGAGCGAACCGAGGAAGCGGCGGCGCGATTGGCGGCAACCAATCGAGAGTTAAGAGAGGCGCAAGCGTCGCTTCGGCGGAGCGAGAGACTGGCTGCTTTGGGCCAGTTGACGGCCGGTTTAGCGCATGAGCTGCGGAATCCGCTGGGGACAATCAAAGCTTCGGCTGAGATGCTGATGAAACCGGCAGCCAAGCGGAGACCGGAGTTGCAGGACGAGATGGCCGGTTATATCGGGACGGAAGTGGAACGCATGAACGGCCTGATTTCGAGCTTTCTCGATTTCGCGCGGCCTTTGCAAATCCATCCGGTGGAAGCGGATTTGGGTTTGCTGCTGAAAGATATAGAGCGACAAGAGGGCGCGCTGGCAAGGGAGCGCGGGGTGGCGCTCACGATGCGGGAAGAAGAAGTTGTTTTCGCATTCGATCGCGACCTGTTACGAGTGGCGATCTCGAATTTAGTGCAAAACGCAATCCAGGCGAGCGCGGCGGGGCAGGAGGTTGAGTTACTTGCCGAGGCGGACGAGAGGAGCGTGAAGATTTTTGTGAGCGACCAGGGCGAGGGTATCGCGCCACAAAACTTGGAGAGCGTTTTCAACCCGTTTTTCACGACCAAGCCGAAAGGGGTGGGGCTTGGACTGGCGCTGGTAACGAAGATAGTGGACGAACATGGCGGCCGTATCGACGTGCGGAGCGAAGTGGGCAGGGGGACGCGGTTTGAGGTGGTGCTGCCGCGGGGAGCGGGTTAGCGAGAGGCTGAAAGGGTGTGCTCAGTGGAGGCGATACGCTGAGCCATGACTGCGGAGGCCTGCCGGGCAGCGGAGAGGCTGAGGTGAGTGTAATCCGGGAAATCCAGATGGTTTTCGGTTATTTGGTGCAACGCGCCGTCGTTGAGGTCGATGACATGATCCTGAGGCGAGGCGAGCGCCAACATTCGGCGGTAGTAAGCCTTGATTTTCGGCCCGTCAATCTGCCAGCGCTCGGCATAGGTGGGCGGAATCAGGAAATAGAGCTGGATGCCTCGATGGTGAGCGGTTTGGACGAGCGCGACCAGCTCCTTTTCGGCGCCGGCATCAACGTGGAATTCCTGGACCGGTTCGGCTACCTGCCCGTCGCGTCGGGGAATGCGAAAATTCTCGCCGCCGAACGGAAATGCGCGGTGCTCGAAGGTCCAGCGCGTAGTGTTCGGGCCGGCGATTTTTTCCATAGCCATCTGCGAGTAGATGGTGAGCATCTGGAGCGATCCAAGCGAGCTCCAATATTCCTGCGGCGTCATATAGGGCGTCAAGCGGCCATCGCTCGAAGTAAAGCTAGGATGAAGCAGGATGATGAGCATTTTCGGATGGCTGTGCACAAGCACGTTCCGGGCGATTAGATCTTCTTCGGAGAAGTTGGCGCCTCGCATCGAACAATTAAAGACCCGGTAGCCGGGAATGAGCGAGGTATCCCAGTTCGTGGTGAGCGAGTTTCCGAGCAGCAGTCCATCGAAGTGGCCGGGGATGAAGCGATAGCTCATGGCGTAGTTCGAATAGCGGTCGAGCGAATATCGGCGCACATCGGGCCGGCCAAACAGACCGAGGACGTCCGCGCGCCAGTTTACCCAGGCTGTAGCCGCAACGAGGCAGATAATCCAGGCGAAGGTCAGGAGCAGCCAGCGACCGTAGGTGAGGCTGGTCTCCGCCGCAGGTACGTCCGCGGCTCGAGGTAGCGGTTCGTATTGGGTGGCTGGAGCGGTCAGGGTTGAATTAGAAGCCAAAGTAAATGAACTCCTTTGCGACCACCGAATTCAGCAAGAGCAACCCTACGACGAAAAGAGAGGCATAGAGGACGGAGTAGCGCATGGATGGTTTGAGAGTTTCCACATAATCCTGAGAGGCCGGACCGAAGAAGGCGAAGGGTATGGAGGCCAGCGCGGGCAGCATGTAGGCGAGCGCTTCGACGGATACGACGAAGTTTGACGTATCGAAAGCAGCGCGCAGGCCATGAAGAGGGAGGAGCCTGGAAAAGAGCTGAAACGCGATGGCCAGGCTGGGAGCGCGGAAGAAAATCTCGGCCAAGACGACAAAGAAGAAGGTCAGGAGCCAGCCGAGCGCGCGTGGCAATCGAATCTTCAACTTTTTGCGCCAGTACTGATTGATGGCGAGCGCGGCGCCGTGGCAGAGTCCCCAAACGACATAGGTCCAGGAGGGACCGTGCCAGAGGCCGGAGATGGTCATGGCGAGGATGGTCGCGACAGCAGATTTGGCGAGAGTGGCGCGGCCGCCGAAGGAACGCAGGATCGGAGTATAGAGATAGGTGGTGATGAAATTCGAAAGGCTGATGTGCCAGCGCTGCCAAAACTCGATTATCGATTTGGAGATATAGGGGACGTTGAAGTTGATGGGGATGGTAAATCCGAGCATCTTGGCAACGCCGACGGCCATATCGGTGTAGCCGCTGAAATCGAAATAGATCTGGAGCGAATAGGCGACTACGCTGATCCAGGCTTCGAGAGAAGAGACGTGTAAGGGATCGGCGAAACCGACATCGGCGACGCGCACCAGGGCATCGGCAAAGACGGCTTTCTTGCAGAGGCCGATGGTGAAGAGCGCGAAGCCGCGAGCGACGTTCTCCATCGCGGGCGGCCCATCGACGGCGCGCAACTGCGGCACGATCGAGCGAGCGCGCGACAAAGGACCAGCAATTACGTAGGGGAAAAAGGCGACAAAAGTCGCATGATCGAAGAGACTGCTGGCCGGAATCAACTGCTCGTAGCAATCGACCAGATACATGACCTGCATTAACGTGAAGAAGCTGATGCCCAATGGGAACCCCCAATTAGGCAAAGCGAAATGGAGATGCAGAACAGGCGCAAGCGTGCGTAGGAAGAGATTGATGTATTTAAAGAGGCTTAAGTAAACGATGTTCGCTGTGAGGGCGAATACCAACCAGCGTTTTCGCCGCGGCCGAGTTTCGTCAGGTCCCGCGATTTTCCTGGCCACGGCCCAATTGAACAAGATGCTGCCGGCCAGGTAAGGCAGTTCATGCAGCTTACCGAAAGAATAGAAGGCCAGCGACATAGCGAGCAGCCAAACCTGGCTGCTGACGCGACCCGCGTACAAGCGCAGGAGTGCGTACACAGCAGCCGCTATGGGGAAGCAGAGGATGAAGAGGAACGAGTTAAAGAGCACGACTGGTCGTCTAGCCGAATCAGCGGGAAGCCGAACCGTTCTTTTTGAGAATCAGATCGACAAGATCGCCGACGTTCTTGAGATCCTGCAGCTCGCCCAAGGCGAACTTGACTTTGAAATCGTGCTCGACGGCCGAGATCAAGTTGATGTGCGCGAGCGAATCCCAATTCTGGACGTTAGCCGCGTTAGAGTTGCGAGTCACCGTCAAAGAGCCGTCGTCGAGCACGTCACGAAACACTGGTTGCAGTTTGTCTAGAACTTCTTGTTGATTCATTGAGGGTAATGTTCCTATTTCTCTCTTGATATTGGCTAATATTCAGAAGCCATTCCGAGCGTTCGGGTCCGGCATCGAGCGAAGCAAAGCCGAGGGTCTGGTAGTGATCCGCCACCATGCTGTTCTTGGGAGTGCGAAGAAACAAGCCGTGGATGTAAGTAAGGCCGAGAGCGCGCGCCGCATGCACAAGTTCATCCAGGACAAGCAACTCGACATCGCGTTTGAGAACGCGGCAGCTCATCAGCCATAGCTCGACATAGAGGGTGTCTTCTTCCCGCCGGCCGATCACAACGGAGATCAGCCCATGATCGCCGAATTTGTCGGACAGCCGGACGTAAAGGGTGACGTGGTTCGGATCGTTCGCAATCCGGCTGATTTCGGCGAAGGAATAGCGGCGGGTGGTGAGATTGAATTGATTCGTTTTGTTGGTGAGCTGAGTGATTCGATCGAGGTAGGTGGGCGTAAACGGGCCGACTTCGGCTACCATCTCGAGCGATTTCAGGTACTCATCGTAGGTTGCGAAAACGGATTGACTTTTGGCCCGCTCGGCATTGGCCTGGTACTGATCGCCACGCTTTAGATCTTCGGCCGAGATGGCGAGAGGCTCGAAGAATCGGTGGTGGTCGATAATGCGCGCGTATTCAGAGACATCGCTACCCACGTTCGGGACTGCGACCACGGGCAGTTGGGCGGAGACAAGCGCGCGCTCGGCGGGGTTGTCGTCGACGAAAACAAAGCTATCGAGACCTAAATTCAATTCATGGGCGATGGCTTTGAGGTTCTCGTGCTTCGGCTCCCAATTCGCTTTGAAGCAGGCAATGTCGGTGAGTTTGAGAATCGAATCGGGGTGCTCGAAACCGCTGAGAGCAACGGCTTCATTGTTCTTGGAACAAACCGCCAGGACAACGCCGCGATTTTTTAGCGCAAGGCAATACTTCTGGAAGGCCGTATACGCTTCGGCCTGCGCGGTCTCGTTCCCGATCGAGATGCGATCGACGCCATCATCGCCGATGACGCCGCCCCAGATGGTGTTGTCGAGGTCGAGTACCAAGACTTTTTTGCCGAGGCCATAACGCGCGGCGATCAGGGACGCAAGGCTGAAGGCGCTCGCGACGCTACCATCCGGTGAAGTCGGGAGTTTATAACTGAACCAGCGGCTTGGGTCGTGCCATTTGTCGAGGCCGACCTGCGCGGCCAGATAGTGGATGTCGTTGATCAGCAAGTACGAGCGGTCGCGCGCCTCGGCCGCAAGCCTGGCATTAAGCTGCGTCACATAGCGAATGGAACCGGCGACATTTTGGGCCTCGAGGTTGCCGAGAATGCGCACATCAGGAAATTCGAAATTGTTCTGCAGGATCGTGCAGGAGACTTTGGCATTGAGGGACTGCCAGATCTGAGTGAACCGCTCGATTTCGCGATCGACATGCGCGAGCACTTCTGCTTCGCCGGCGCCAATCGATGGCCATGATTGCACATTTCGAATGCCGGTATGGACATAGACGAGGTCGGGCTGGAACTCGGCAACTTGCGTGGTGTGCAGCACCGCGTCTTCCCAATATTTTCCGTATTCCGAGTGCCAGAAAAGCGGTGAAAAGCCTTTCTCTAACAAAAAGAGATCTAGGAAAGCGGCGATTTCCTGGCTGGTCGCGCCGCCGAGAATGGCGACGCGGATTGGCTTTAGATCCGAAGCCGCGCGCATTTGGCGAGCGAGCTTGCGCGCGTTTCTCAAAAGAGCAATGGGCTCAAAAGGTGGTTGAAGAGACTCCGACAAAAATTCCTCCGAGCGGTAGACCATGAATCCCTCCGAGAGGGCCACGATTAGCCGCTTTGGTCAAAAGCGCATTTCGCGCGTTCGACCCGTTGTTGGCATTGTAAGAGGAATTCGAGCTCTGACGCTAGTGCTGCTTTGGCAATTCGGTTCTATTGGTGGCCGCCTCTATCCAGTACGGTTTATTCCCGACAAACGGATGAAAAGGATCGGTGAAGCGCCTTGCTGCCGGATGCAGAGACCGCAATGAAGTCATTAGCGATCGCATAAAGCATCAGCGCTGGACCGCCCAGGCAAGACCATCCGGGCCGTCGCCGGCGTTTATGTGACCGACTACCGTGAGCGAATGCAGGTCTATGACGGCGACGTAGTTGTCGGGAGTGCAGGAAACGTAGGCGCGCGATCCATCGGGATTCATTTCGATGCCGGCAGCGCCGTGGCCGATCGGGAGCCGCTTGATTACTTGATGAGTGGCGGCATCGAGAATCACCAAGCTCGAATTGCTTAAGGACGAGATCAGGACGCGCGATGCATCGGGAGTAAATTTCAGGCGATTGGCTCCCATGACATTTGGCGATAGCGTTTGCGTGACGTTCTTGGTGGTTAGATCGACGATAGAAACGGTGCCATCGCCGGCGTTGGCCACCCAGGCTTCTTTGCCGTCGCGGGAAATGTCGAAACCTTCCGAGCCTTTGCCGACGGAGACGACGGTTTCGTTCCAATCGCCGCCGGGTGGTCCCATGGGCCGATGTCCCGTTGGAGGGGGCGGCGGGTGAGGACCGCCGGGGCCGAAGCCGCGTCCGGGCGGAAGCTTGTCGATGATGCTCACGGTGGCGGAACTGACGTTGGTGGTGACGATGCGTTTCTGATCTTCGAAGACGAAGAGCATGTGGGTTCTGTTTTGGCCGGTGCCCATGATCCAATCGACTTTTCGCTCTTGGGGAGCGTAGCGGCCGATGGCCTTGGCGGCCTCGGCGGTGAACCACAATTTACCGCCCACGAAGGTGAGGCCGTGGGGCCCGCGCAAGGGGCCGAGGTCGATGGAAGGCAGCGCCTTCTGGTGGATCAGATCGAGCACGGCGATGGTGTTGTAAGCGCCCCCTCCATAATTGGAAGCGTAGGCGAATTTGCCATCGGCTGAAGCGATCACTTCATGCGGATCTTCTCCGACGGGCATGCGAGCCACTACTTTGAATGTCGAAGGGTCCACGATGGCAAGCGTATGATCACCTTTAGAAAGCACGAGCAAGGAAGCGTTGGGCGTGGTGGCCGCGCGCAGAATGGCCGAAGACAGAAAAAACGCGCAAACGAAAACGAAGTCTTTGAGCAGTTTCACTTAGGGTCTTAGCCTTTCTACACATATGGCCGGAAGAATATTGGTGGTTGAGGACGAGGAGAAGCTGCGGCGGGTTATACAGCTGGAGCTCGAATCGGGCGGATACGAGGTGGATGGCGCGCCGTCAGCGGAACAGGCGCTGGCACTGGCGACGGTAGCCGACCTGGTGTTGACTGACTTGCGGCTACCGGGCATGGATGGTCTTCAGTTTATCGCTGAGCTGCACGCGCGGGGAGTGGGAGCGGCGGTGATTGTGATGACGGCGCACGGATCGGTGGAAGCAGCGGTGGGCGCCATGCGGCTGGGGGCAGCTGATTTTTTGCAAAAACCGTTCTCGCTCGATCACCTGACCACGGTGGTGGGTAAGGTGATGGCGGTGCAATCGCTGCGGAACGAGAATCAGCGCTTGCGCGAGCAGTTGGATGAGCGCTATCAATTCGACAACATCATCGGGCGCAGCGCGGGGATGCGCGAGATTTTCCACACGGTAGAGCGGGTGGCGCCAACGCGGGCAACGGTGCTGATAGCGGGTGAGAGCGGAGTCGGGAAAGACATGATCGCGCGGGCGATTCATCAACACTCGCCGCGTAAGAACCATCCGTTCGTCAAGATCAATTGCACCGCGCTGCCGGAGAATTTGATGGAGAGCGAGCTCTTCGGATATGAAAAGGGCGCGTTTACGGGGGCGGCGACGAGCAAGCCGGGGCGCTTCGAGCAATCGGATAAAGGGACGGCTTTTCTGGATGAAATCGGAGACGTGCCGCCGCATATTCAGGTGAAGCTGCTGCGCATTCTGCAGGAGCGGCAATTCGAACGCCTGGGTTCGAACATGACGCGCAACGTGGACGTAAGGGTGGTGGCGGCCACCAATGTGGATTTGCGGGCGGCGCTCGAACAGGGGCGTTTTCGCGAAGACCTTTATTACCGGCTGAACGTGGTGCCGATTAACGTGCCGCCGCTGCGCGAGCGGAAGGAAGACATTCCGTTTCTGGCTATGTATTTCGTGAGGAAGTTGTCAGGCGACCTTGGATCTACGGTGAAAGAAATCAGCCCCGCCGCGATGGATCGCTTGGTGGCGCATCTTTGGCCGGGCAATGTGAGGGAGCTCGAAAATACGATCGAGCGGAGCCTGGTGCTGGCGTCCGGAGAGCGCCTGGACGCGGCCGACGTGCGGTTGGAAGCACCCCGGAACAGTGTTGCCGTAGCATCGGCGCAGCAGCAGCCGCTCTTGCCAGAAGGAGAAACGCTGGAGCATTGGGAGCAGATGATGATCCGGGAGGCGCTGCGGCGGGCGAATGGCAACAAGAGCCAGGCGGCGCGTCTGCTGGGCCTGACGCGCAACGCTTTGCGCTACCGGTTGTCTCAGATGGGCATGGATGCGGGAGCGGAAGAGGCGGAGACGAATTGACAGAAGGCCAGCAGCAGAGCCAACCGCGCGCGGGTATTGGCGGCGTGCTGAAGGCGAAGCCATTTCACGCGACTTTCGAGAGGAGCGGCCGTGTAGAAGGGCTGGAGCAAGAGAACTGGGTCACTGAGATGTACCGAAATCGAGCAGGCTCGGTTCGAACCAATCTGCAAAGCTATGACTCAATCCGCGATGCCGAGGGAAAGAAGCTTGTGATTCTTCTTCATGCGCAGAAGCTGGCTCTTATCATGCCAGTTTCGCTTGACGGATCACCGGCTCTTTGGGGTTTTCAGAACTACCCAGGCATGAGAATCGGAGAGGCAACAATTGCGGACATTGTTTGCAGCAAAGTGCAGCTTTCAAACTCGAAAGACGGTTTGAACGACGTGGGTAACGACGCGGGTAACGACGCGGGCGAACTCTGGACAAATGATGAATATGGGATTGTGCTGAAAGACGTGAAGCCGACCGAATTTGGCTTGGTCATCTGGCAGGTTAAGAAGATCTCATTCGAAGAGCCCGACCCGGAAATTTTCAAGATTCCAGAGGGTCTTTCTGTTGTGGGCGTCGACACCGATGGGGCATGACATAGAATAACTATGTAATGCCTCCACGATTCGACCGCGACCCAATTCCGCAAGGTACTCTCGACATGTTGATCCTGCAGACACTGGCAGGGCGCAAGGAGATGCACGGCTTCGAAATTGCGAGCCACATTCAAGAGCGCACTGAGGAAGTCCTGCAAGTGGAAGAAGGGTCGCTTTACCCGGCGCTGCAACGGATGCTGCTGCAAGGCTGGATCGCGGGCGAATGGGGACGGACGGAGGAAAACCGGCGCGCGCGCTATTACCGGTTGACGGCTAGCGGGCGCAAGCAGCTCGAGCGCGAGATCAGTCAATACAGGCGGGTCTCGCAGGCGATCGGCCGTATCTTACAGCCGGTGTAGGGAGCCAAGAAGATGAAGGGCGTGTGGCGCAAGCTGCTTTTTCGCTTCCGGCGTGAGCGCTTCGACGAAGAGTTGGCGGAAGAGGTTCGTCTGCACCAGGAGCTGCGCGCGGAGCGATTGCGGGAAGCAAATGTGGATAGCAGGAGCGCGGCAGAAGCGGCGCGGCGGCAGTTTGGGAACGAGACGCAGTTGCGCGAACTAAGCCGCGAAACGTGGAGCTGGCGCTGGCTGGACGCATTGTTGCAGGATCTGCGGTATGCGGGACGCATGCTGGCGAAGAATCCTGGCTTCACGCTGGCGGCTGCGCTGATGCTGGCGCTCGGGATCGGAGCGAACACGGCGGTCTTCAGCATCTTGGACGGCACGCTGCTGCGGCCGCTACCGTATCGCGATCCGCAGCGCCTGGTGGTGATCTGGGACCGGACGACGCGCGGAAAGAATACGGCTCCTATTTTCGCGAGCTACGCGGACTTCGAGCAGTTCAAGCGGTATGGGAGGAGCTTCAGCAGTGTTTCCGCGGCAACGTGGGCGTGGGGGCCGGGTCGGATCTGGACGGACGGCAAACGGGCGAAAACGATTATGGCGGTGGCGGCGAGCGAGTCATTTTTCGAAACGCTCGGAGTGGAGGCCGCGCTCGGACGGACCTTCCGAGCGGCCGACGAACGGCTCCCTTGCGCGGTGGTTCTCTCACACCGGTTCTGGCAAGACAAGCTGGCGGCGAAGGCTGGCGTAGTAGGGAGCGCCTTGACGCTCGATGACCAGGCGTGCACGGTAGTAGGAGTCATGCCGCGCTCCTTCAGTTTTTATCCGAGGCAGACCGAGCTCTGGATTCTGGCGGGCCCGAACCTGAAACCGGCGCGCGAAAAACTGGTCGTGGGCACCTTTGCGCGGCTGAAACCGGGAGTAACGCTCGAGCAAGCGCAAAGCGAAGCAGCGGCGCTTCACCGCACGCTTCACCAGGGCGACGGCAAAGAGCGGTATATTGTGCCGGCGACATTCTATCTGCAGGATGAGTTTACATTTCTCGCCGGGCGAACGCTGCAGAAAACGATTGGGCTGGCGGCGGGGGCGGTTCTTTTCGTGCTGTTGATTGCGTGCTTGAACGTGGCAAATCTGCTGCTGGGGCGCTCGCTGACGCGGGAACGGGAACTGGCGGTGCGGGCCGCTTTGGGCTGCGGGAAAACGCGCCTGGTGCGGCAGCTTTTAACGGAGTCGCTGGCGCTTGCTTTGCTGGGAGCAAGCGTGGGCGTGGCGATTGCCTGGGGGGCGATCGTTTATTTCAACCATGCGAATCCGATCGAGCTGCCGGTTGGATCAGAGGTTCGTATGAATCTGCCGGTGCTGGTTTTCAGCGGCGTGCTGACGTTAGTGACGGTTTTTGTGTTCGGTCTGTTGCCGGCGGTCCGAGGTTCGCGGGTGAATGTGAACGAGGCGCTGAAGGCGGCGGGTCGAAGCGCCGGCCAACAGCTAAACCGGCAAGCACTGGCGCGCGCGCTGGTGACGGTGGAGATGGCGCTTTCGGTGGTTTTGCTGGCGGGAGCGGGTCTTTTGGCGATGAGCCTGTTCCGTATGGCGACGGCATCGCTCGGCTTCGATCCGCACCATCTACAATTCACCGGCTTGCATCTTCCTTCGGATCGGTATCCCGACGACAGCGCCAAGGTTCGTTTCTATCAGGTGCTTCTCGATCGGCTCCATCAATCGCCAGCGGAGGGGAAAGTGGCGTTCAGCTCCGAACTTCCTCTGTATGGAGGCGGCTTCGACGTGCTCGAGATTGGCGGAAGGGGGAACACGACGCATTCCGAAACCGGCGACGTGGGCAGCGCGTCGATCAGTCCGGGATTTTTTGCGGCGCTGAAGACGCCTTTACTGCGGGGTCGCGATTTCGACGAGCGAGATCGAGCCGGAGGGCAACCGGTTGCAATCGTGAACGAGATGCTGGCGCGCGAATATTTTCCTGGAGAAAACGCGCTGGGTAAACAGGTGCGACTGCACGATGAAGCGCATGAGAACCCGTGGGCGACGGTGGTTGGCATTGTAGGGGACACGAAGCACAGCAGTCTGATGCATGAGATGAGCTGGCAGGCAAACCCGATGCTCTACCGGCCCATCGTGCAAGCGCCGACGGAGCAGGTTTCGCTTTTGGTCAGAACACGCGACGGCAAAGTTGGCAGGAAAGTGGAAGCTGCGCTGGCGGCTACGGACGGTCGAATTCCACGGAGCGACGAGCTGGATAGCATGGAGAGTGAGTTGTCGCGCCTGCTCTCGTTCGCGCGGTTCCGGGCAATTTTAGTTGGAGTGTTTGCAGTGACTGCGATTTTGCTCGCCGCAGTGGGACTGCATGGCGTTCTGACGCAACTGGTTTCGCAGCGCACGGCGGAGTTTGGAATCAGGCTGGCGATCGGAGCGCAGGCGCGGGATGTGTTTTTACTGGTAGCGCGGCAAGGAGGCGGCCCGATTCTTGGCGGGGTAATGATTGGCGTTTGTGCGACCTTTGGACTGGCGCGATGGCTGGCGAATTTGCTGTACGAAATTCGGCCTAGTGATCCGCTGGTGCTGGGAGAAGTAACGCTTTTGCTGTGCTGCGTGGCTGCGATGGCGATTATACTGCCGGCGCGGCACGCGGCACGAGTGGATCCGGCGGTGGCGTTGCGGAATGAGTAGAGTGTGTGGGCTCAAGACCCAATGTTGCTGCCGCCATTCCTGTCGGCATGGCAGTCCAGGAGGGCCGCTCCACGAGTGCAAAGCGGTACTCATCAATTTTTGTCGAGGCGGACGCGATCTGGTTTATAAAGAATGGGAATTCCGGCTCTTCCAGCACGATGGCAACTAGCGCCTATGAATCGAGGATCACCTAGCGAGGCTCCCGCAGGCTACAGAAAACAATGGCCCGCCCCACTCAGCTAAACAAATGTTCTTGAAGGGCTCCTGAATTATCTGTTTTCATATTACTTCAACGCTAATTCGTACCCCAAGCGCGCGTGTGTGGTTGCGTCCGGCACATCTACTTTCACTGTAATTGCGTGGTAACCGGGCGTAAGCGGCGCAGGTGAGTAACTCAGAATGTAAGCCGTATGTAGGGCGCCGCCGAGGGCGATCAAGGCATTTTCGAGTTGATTCTGCTTGCGAAAGTGGATCATCATGCCACCGGTTTGGGCCGACAGAAGCGAGAAAGGATCGCGGCTGGTCTTCGCCTTGGCGCTGCGCTTCAGTGCAGGTCCCATCTTGGTCAGTTCGACGCTTGCGACGTAGCCGCCTTTCCAAAAATCGTCGGGCAGACCTTGTAGCGAAAAGGTATCCGAAATAAAATTCTTGCCGAACATGGGCAAGGTCAACGTGAAAACCGAGACGCCTTCGCGCGCGATGGCATCGACCAGGCTCGATAATTTGCCGGAACTGCCGCTATCGTAGGGCTGCCCGATGATGAGGAGAATTCTGGACCGGGCGGCCGGCCGCGCCGCTAAGAGCCGGATGGCTTCCATACCGGCGTCAAACAAACGAGCTTTTTCGCCGCCTACCGCGATGCGCTGAATAGACGCTTCCACGTCGCCGCTTCCGAAAGGCTTCAAAACGTTTATGTCTTCTTCATACTCGATCACGGCGGCTTCGCCGGTCTCGGCTTGAATTGAGTTTTCGAGCGTGCTGCCTACTTTGTCGATGAAAGGCAGGTAGGCGCGCACGCTTTGGCTCGCCTGAACGAGCACGGCAATGGAATAGCGCGGCGAATCCGAATCGAGCCGGAAGGCTTGCGGCCGGCCGTTATCCAGCACCTGAAAGTCTTTTTTTTCGAGCCCCGCTATCAGTTGGCCTTGCTGCGAGAAAACCAGAGTCGGCACGTTAACCAGCCGTACCGGCACGCGGATGGTAGGGACCTGTGGCGTGGCCAGAGTAGCAGCTAGGAGGCAGACGGCGGCACGCACCTGGAAACAGACGCGCTCTTCGGCTTTGCGTTACAACTTCACGATCTTTTCAGACTTTATACCTTTTAAAGCGTGGCGCGTGTCGACAATTAACCTGGCGCTATCGACCACGGCTCGATAGTCGACACCGGTATGGTCGGTGACGATCACGACGCAATCGGCAGACGCGACCGCCGGGAGCATGTCTTGCGATTCAAGCTGGCTGTCGTTGATCCGAATCCGATGGACGAAGGGATCGGAGAACGTGACTTTGGCGCCCATGCGCTGCAGGAGCAGAATAATGTCAAGCGCGGGTGATTCGCGCACGTCATCGATGTCGCGTTTGTAAGCCGCGCCGATGACGTGAATATGCGATCCGCGAACCGGCTTAGAAGCGTCGTTCAGCGCGTGCTGAATCTTCTCGACCACAAACTCGGGCATGCGGCCGTTGATATAACCGGCGAGTTCAATAAAGCGCGCCTCGATGCCGGCTTCCTTGCTCTTCCAGGAAAGATAGAAGGGGTCGATCGGGATGCAATGGCCACCCAATCCGGGCCCGGGATAAAACGGCATGAAGCCAAAGGGCTTGGTGGCGGCGGCGTCGATCACTTCCCAGACGTCGATGTTCATGCGATCGCACATCAGCGCCATTTCGTTTACCAGGCCGATGTTGATCATGCGAAACGTATTCTCGAGCAGCTTGACCATCTCGGCAACGCGGGTGGAACTCACTGGCACCACGGTTTCGAGCGCCTGCTTGTAAAAAAGCGCACCCATTTCGGTGCAGTTTGCGGTGATGCCGCCGACGACCTTCGGAATGTTGGAGGTCTGAAACTTGGGGTTACCGGGATCGACGCGCTCGGGAGAAAAACACAAGAAGAAATCCTTGCCTACTTCGAGACCGCCGGCCGTTAGCTTCGGCAAGACTAACTCGTCGGTGGTACCCGGATAGGTAGTCGATTCCAGCATGACGAGCAGCCCGGGATGAATGTGCTCGGCGATGGCCTCGGTAGCGGAAACCACGAAGCTCATGTCCGGGTCTTTGGTCTTACGCAGAGGTGTGGGCACGCAGATGTCGATGGTGTCGAGTTCTTCGATGACGGAGAAATCGCTGGTGGCGCGCAGCTTGCCGCTCTTCACCAGGGGTGTAAACACATCGTCGGGAACATCCTTGATGTAGGAGTGCCCGCTGTTGAATTGATCTACTTTCCCCTGCTGAACATCGATGCCGATCACTTCGAAGCCGGCGCGCGCGAATTCGACGGCCAGGGGCAAACCCACGTAGCCGAGCCCTAGCACGCCAACGCGCGCTTTCTTGGTCGAAATGCGTTCTCGCAATCGATCGACTGCACTCACCTGCTCGGCTGGCTTCTGAAGAATTTCAGAGCTCAAGAAAGAATCTCCCTTCACCAATCACTTCCGCGTCTCCGGTCAGGAAGACGCTTTCATCCCATCTGAGATGGAGACTTCCGGCGAGCGTTTTTATCTCAACCGGGCTCTCGGATACACCCCTGAGAATAGCAGCGACGGCGGCTCCCGTGGAACCGGTGCCGGAACTTCTGGTCTCGCCGGCACCCCGCTCGAAGAAGACGACATCGAGGGCGTGCCGACCGATGGGGCGCACGAAGGACACGTTTGTCCGCTGGGGAAAACGGGCATCGCGCTCGGCTTCGCGCGCGGCTGCCAGCCAATTTTCGGGTAGGCGGTCGACAAAAATGGCGCATTGCGGATTCCCCACATTGAGCACCGTGGCATCGAAGCTTTTGCCGGCGAGCAATAACGTGGCTCGGAGTTCCTCGACCTTGGGCTCGCCCATATCCATTTCGAAGCGGTAACGGTTGACTTCCCGCGAAATCACACGCAAGCATTTCGTACCGGCTGCGGTTGTGATGGCCACGCATTTAAGGCTCGGGTCCACTTGCCTGAGCGCCAATGCGGCTGCGCAGCGGGTGCCATTACCGGAGATCTCGGCCTCACTTCCATCCGAGTTGAACAAGCGTGTGCTCAGGCCATTGGCATGTCGCTCGACAACCATCCAGCCATCCGCGCCGATGCCGGTATTCCGAGCGCAGATCCGGCGCGCCATCTGAGGCAGATCGGCGGCGTTCGGCAGGTCAGTCGACCAGGTGAGCAGAAAGTCATTTTCGTTCCCGTGCAGCTTCGTGAATGGAATTTCCGTCATGATCTTTCCCTTTATGGAGCGCTCCTTTTGAGGATATGCAAGTCCGGGCTGTACTTACTCGTTTTAACCGACAGCACGGTTCGGTACGGCGCTCGACTGCGTGCAAGTGAAGTGGCGAGTGTGTCGGCCGCCTGGGTTACCGACCACAGGCAGGGATGAAAAAGATCGGGACGCTTGGTAGCAAGAAACCACCAGGGGCCATTTCCAATGTTGATTGTCTCAGCGAGATGGATGCGCGCGCGGCAATAGATGCCATCGACGTCGCCGGTGGAAGATAAAATCCCTTGCCCGGTCCGGTAGTTTGCTTGCAAGAACCGCGCACCGGCTACCGTCCAGGCGCGGCGGTCGAGGGAGTTCACTTCCGATTCCTTCCAGCAGATCCAATTTTGGCGGGAGGGATGCAGCAGCCAGGGTCCGATGGCGAACAAAACAGCGAGCAAGGAGAATTTCCTCCAGCGCGGTGGCACGATCAATGCCAGCGCACCGGCGGCCAATGCGCAGAGCGGCACGAAAGCGATGCCATAGCGGCTGTTGTAGTACGTAAATGGCCAGAGCGGAGGAATGTGAATAGGCGTGCCGCCGGAGGAATGCATGCTCCAGACATAAAACAGGGGTGTCAGCAACAAAAATAGAATGGGTTGTAGCGCGCCGCGGCGGTAAGCGACCAACGCGCCCGCGATCCCGAGCAGAATGAGCGGCAAGCCGGCGCAGAGTTCGCCTGTCTTCGAGTAATAATGGAAGGCCGCGACCCAATCGTGATAACCAGGATAGGTTTTGAATCCCTGGATGGCGAGGGGGGAATACGGGCCGTTGTAAAAGTCTAAAGCGTTTCCTGTCTCCCACCAGTTATGCGCTATCCAATAAAGCGGCGCAAGGGACACGGCTGCCCCCACCAGCGTAAAGAGACGTAATTTCTTGCGCGCCGCAAGAGCGGCCAACCAGAAGGCTAAGAACGGGATGAGGAACCAGCCGTCATAGCGGGTCAGGCTCAAGACCCAGGAAGCCGCCACGGCGAGGACAATCCAGCGACGTTGCCGGGTCACCCGGAAGCGCATGACGGCGAGCATGGCAACCGAAAGCGCGGCTAGAAAGACCACTTCCGTCATGGGAATCGCGGCCAGATAGAGCACGTTCGGATTGAGCGCAAAGCAAGCCAGGGCGAGCGCGGCCGCTGTGACGTCGCCGTACGAATGACGCGCGACTGCGTAAAAGCAAGTGCCCGCTATGACAAAGCAGGCGGCTACGGGCAGCGTACCGGCCAGTCCGGTGGACCAAAGCCAGTCATTGCTTACGAACGGTAGACAAATGACATGCAGAACGGGAAGCCAAACGGTGCCGAGCTGATCGTAGCCCGGTGTCCGAGAATCGATAAGGCTCCGGCTGATGTTCAGGTGCGAGACGGCATCTCCGTAGTAGAGAATGTAGCCGTTTTCAAAACACCACCAGGCGGCCGAGCAGACGAGCATAGTGAGACAGCAGACCACTATCGCGACTTCCAGGGCCGTAATCTCCAGGGCTGCCTTTGCAAGGCGCTTGGAATTAGAAAGCGGTGAAGCGGCGGAACTCGTCAAACCGTTGGTCGACCTCTTGGCGGGTCAGCGTCTTAAAACGCTCGACGCCGAATTGCTCGCAACAGAAGCTGCCCATCACGGAGCCGTAGATGACGGCGCGGTGCAATTCGTGCAGATCGAAGTTGCCGTTGCGCAGATCGAATTGGCGCTCCGCCAGATAGCCGACAAAACCGCCGGCGAAGCAATCCCCCGCCCCGGTTGGATCAAAAACGTCTTCGAGTAAATAACCGGGAACCATAAAGAGAGAATCGCGCCGCACCAGCATTGCGCCGTATTCGCCGCGTTTGATGACCAGGGTGTTTGGACCGAAGTCGAGGATTTTCTGGGCGGCGCGGCGCAGATTATTTTCGCCCGAGAGCATGCGCGCTTCGCTATCGTTAATCAGCAGGAAATCCCAGTGCTTGATGGCGGCCAGCAACTGGTCGCGGAAATCGCTGATCCAGAAGTTCATGGTGTCGCCGCCGACGAAGCGCAGGCTCGGCATTTGTTGCTGCACGTTCTTCTGAAGCGTCGGCTGAATGTTGCCGAGGAAGAGATAGGGCTGCGACGCGTAGGAGGGCGGCAGCTTAGGCTGAAATTCGGCGAAGACGTTCAGATCGGTGCGCAAGGTGGTGCGGTCGTTCATGTCTTCCGAGTAGACGCCGGACCAGAAAAAGGTCTTGCCGGGCACCTGTTCGAGGCCTTCGAGATCCACCCCTTTCCCCGCCAGTAGCGCGCGGTCCTCGCTGGCGAAATCCTCGCCGACTACCCCGACAATCGAAGCTTTGGTAAAGTAGCTCGCGCTGAGCGCTATATACGTGCAAGCGCCACCGAGCGTACGTTCCCGTTTTCCATGTGGGGTCTCGATGCCATCGTAGGCAACGGATCCAATAACAACAAGCGACATCGCTTTGCATTGTACCCGGAGGATGCAGCTCTCCTTGCGCCGGTAGGCGTGGCCAGAAAAATTTATGAGCTAATCTTGACGGTTGTCGGTCCAATCGAGTGAAGGAAAGAGCATGCGGATATTTTTGACAGGCGCCAGCGGTTACATCGGTCAGGTCTTGGCGGAGCACGCGATGCGCGCGGGACACAGCGTAGTGGGACTATGCAGAAGCGAAACTTCGCGCGCAGTATTGCACCGCCTGGGCGTGACGCCTATGCTGGGCGACCTGCTGAGTTTAGACGGCCTGGAAAGCCAAATCGCCGAGTTCGACGTCGTCTTTCACGTGGCTTTTATCCACGATTGGAATGCAAACTACGACGAGATCCTATCGACAGATCACAAAGCCATGAAAGCTTTAGCGAAGGCGTTGGGTAAATCGAATAAGCCGCTGGTTATGACGTCCGCGACGGCCTTTGTAGAGCCCGCTCGGGACGGAGGCGAGACAGACGAGTGGGCTCCCACCAGCGATAGCTTTGTTTTGAAAGATCGCGTTCATTCCGAGCGCGCGGCGCTGGCTCTGGCCGATGAAGGCGTTCGAGTGAGCGCGTTACGGCTTCCACCCTATGTTTACGGGCGCGGTGGCAGCACGTTTATTCCCATGCTTATGCGATTGGCGGCCGACCGGGACGTCTCGGCCTACATCGGGGAAGGAACCAAACAAACTTCGGCAGTGCATGTCGACGATGCGGCCCGCTGCTATTTGCTGGCAGCGGAGAAGGCTCCCGCCGGCTCGGTCTTCAACTGCACAAGCCAGACGGACATCACGGCGCGCCAGTTGGCGGAAGCGATCGGCGAGGCAGTCGGCGTTCCGGTGAAAAGCAAATCGCGCGCGGAAGTGGAAGAACTGTGGGGCCACTTTACGACGGCCTTCTTCGAGCACGCGAATCGGGCTTCGAGCGCCCGGGCGAGAGCCGAACTCGGCTGGCAGCCGCAAGAAGAATTGGGTCTGCTCGAAGACATCACTAGGGGTTCTTACCGCTCTTTCGCCGCCAGTCTGCGCAGGAGCTAGCCGGCCGTCCGGCGAGAGACTTTCAAGTAGTGCGTTTTCTCATCATTAGTGACTCTCACGCGAACCGGCATGCTCTGGAGGCGGTGCTGATGGAGGCGGAGGGCAAATACGATCAGGTGGTTTGCTGCGGGGACCTGGTCGGCTACAATGCCGCTCCGCAGGCGGTAGTCGATTGGACTAGAGAGCATTGCCAGGCGGTAGTCAGAGGCAATCACGACAAAGTAGTCGCCGGTGTCGAGAACCTGGAATGGTTCAACGAAGTAGCGCAGGTGGCCGCTCGTTGGACTATGGCCGAGCTAAGCAGTGACCAGCTTGACTATTTGCGCGCACTGCCGAAGGGACCGGCCAAACTGGAACACTTTCACATCTGGCATGGCTCGCCGCGCGATGAGGACGAATACCTCAGCGGGGTGCGCGATGCCACGCCCGCTTTCGAGAGCATGGAACTGCCGCTGGGGTTTTTTGGCCATACTCATTTGCAAGGTGTTTTTTTCTCCAAGCAGCGACGGCTCGGCGCGGCGGCGGCTGTTCCGAAGAAGGAGACGGAGGTGGCGATCGAACTCGAGCCGGACGTGGTGTACTTAGTCAATCCGGGGTCAGTCGGCCAACCGAGAGACGGCGATCCGCGGGCCGCGTACGCGCTGTACGATTCGGATCAAAAAGTAGTTTTTCTGAGGCGCGTTGCCTATCCGGTGCACGCGACGGCCGAAGAGATCAAGAAAGCCGGCTTGCCCGAGTTGCTCGCTCAGCGCCTCTTTTACGGCTTCTGATGGCACGTGGCAGAGACAACGTTACTGGGGATGATGCGGCGGGTGGGGATCGGAATCTTTCCACTGTATCGGCCCACCCGATGGCTATCTTCTCGGCTCATACCGCATCGCCACGGCCCCCGAGCTGAACTCCAGCCGGCTCACGAGCCTCAAGTCGACATGCTTTGATAGACCCGCGAACAACGTCGGGCCGTGGCCCGCTAGCCTGGGCTGCACCACGAACTCGTACTCATCGATCAATCCCAGCTCCGCCAACGCCAGCGGGAGCTTCACGCCTCCCACGAGCATGCCCTTACCCGGCTCTCGCTTGAGCTGCTGAACGGCCTTCCCTAGATCCCCGCGCACGAGCTCCGCGCGCACGAGCTCCGCGTTCCAATCGACCCGGTCCAAGGTGCTCGAGACGACGTACTTCTTTGCCGCGTCGATCTTCCGGGCGAAGGGCTCCATCCAGTCAGGCCTCTCTCCCGTCCGCACCGGCGGCCGGAACGCTGCCTCCATCATTTCGTAAGTCACCCGGCCAAAGAGGAGGGCATCGGCCTGGTCGAAGTTCTCGGCCGCGTGACGATGCAAGTCCTCGTCCGGCGTTATTACACGATGATCGCAGCACCCGTCCAGTGTGACGTTGATGGAATACCGAAGGGGGCGCATTACGCAAGATTACCGCTGATGGGTAGACCAGCAAGGTTAGCCCCGCTTCACTGGGCTCCTTCGGGCCAGAGGTCGAGCTCACGACAAACATGCTCATGACAAAATGGTACTTTGCGTATCATTCGGGATGGCATTTATTATGCTTGTGGCGTCACGTTAGCCGGCCTTGCCTTGTCCTATTTTCTGAATGTTTGGCTCGGGGTTCCGATGTACGTGTTGGCCGCGTTCTGCCTGTATTTTTTTCGTGACCCGGAGCGCGTGGCTCCGGCTGGAAAGCTGATGGTCGCACCGGCGGATGGCAAGGTGGTGGCCGTCAAAGATATCGGCAACGGGGAAACGCGGGTTAGTATTTTTTTGAATATTTTCAACGTACACGTGAATCGCGCGCCCATTCCAGGAAAGGTCACGGCCGTGGTCTACCAGAAGGGAAAGTTTCTCAATGCCGGACACGAAGCGGCTTCGGCTGAGAACGAACAGAACACGCTGATTGTAGAGGGACAGGCGACGCGCGTCATCTGCCGGCAGATCGCCGGTCTGATTGCGCGTAGGATCGTGTGCTACAAGCAGGCGGGCGATCCGGTGGCGCAGGCGGAACGAATCGGCTACATCAAATTCGGTTCGCGCGTCGACTTGATCTACGGGGCCGAGTGGACGACGGCAGTGCGGGTAGGCGAAAAAGTAGCGGCGGGAACGAGCATTGTGGCTAAATGGTCGGCCGGGGAGGCCCCCTGACGAACTACGATCCGGCCGTGCCTTCCCCGCTCCCGCCGAAGAAGAGGCCCCGGCGAGCGGCGTATGTGTTGCCGACGTTATTTACCAGCGGCAACATTTTTCTAGGCTTCCTCGCGCTTGTCCAATCGTTCCAGGGCGCAATTTCCGCGGCAGGCGGCGACTTCGGCATGAACCAGCATTTTTCGCTCGCGGCTAAGGCGCTGGGTTTCGCCATTTTCTTCGACGGGCTCGATGGACGCATCGCCCGCCTCACCAACACCACAAGCGATTTTGGACGCGAGTTGGATTCGCTGGCTGACTTCATCACGTTCGGCATCGCACCCGCGATGCTGGCCTTCGTGTGGGGCGTGCGCTACGTGTCGCTGCCTCCAGGGAGCGCGCTTGAGAGCCACCTCATGCGCGCCGGCTATCTGGTGGTTTTTGTCTATTTACTATGCGGTGCGGTGCGGTTGGCGCGCTTCAATGTACAGACCAATCCCGTACCGAAGAATCCAGGACGCCCGGACCGCAAATACTTTGTCGGCATGCCAAGTCCCGCGGCGGCCGGTATCGTGGCTTCCGTTGTGTTCTTCGACCCGTCGCCGGTCCGCTCGTTGGCCTTCTCCATCTTCTGGCTTGTGCTGGTGGGTATGACGGGGCTTCTCATGGTGAGCACCTGGCGTTATCCCAGCTTCAAGCAGATCAGCGTGATGCAGCCGCGCACTCCGTTGATCGTGTTGATTCTGGGCGGCGTGGCCTTTCTGATCTGGGAATGGGCGCAGCCCTTTCTATTGGCGGCGGCAAGCACTTACGTACTTAGCGGGATCGTGATCCGGATCGGCGGATTCGTGAGACGTTATCGACGGGCGCGTCCGAGCGCCTCTTATCCGGAGCATCAAGTTGGCTAAAACGAATACCAATACGAATTTGAAAGTCGCCCTGGTCGGCGGTGAAACGCTGCTCGGTAAAGAAGTTGCGGAGGTCTTAGAGAGCCGTTTGGCCGGCGCCACCCTGCTTAGTTTTGCCGCCACAGGGGAAGGAAATTTCGGCGAGGCGGAAGGCGAGGCGGTGTATATTGAGCCTCTCGAAGAACGCACCGTCGGCGACGCGAGAGCGGTGGTCGTAGCCGGCTCGTTGGCAGGCGCGCAGAAGACCTACGATTTGGCCAAAGCGGCCGGCGGCCATCCCCCGGTGATAGATTGCACCGGCCAACTCGAGCATCAACCGGAAGCGCGCATCGTCGCGCCGCTGGTCACTGACTTTAACGCTGCGAACAACTGGCTTTTTATCGTTGCCCATCCGGCGGCGAGCGCGCTCGCGGTCAGCTTGAGACGGCTCGCGCAGTACCGGAAAATCCGGCAGGTGCTGGCGCATATTTTTGAGCCTGCCAGCGAGCAAGGCCGGCGCGGGATTTCAGAACTGCATGAGCAGACCACCAGTCTGCTTTCCTTCAAGCCGCCAAAAAAAGAACTCTTCGACGCGCAACTGAGTTTCAATATGCTCTCCCGGTTCGGCGAGGATGCTCCTCAAAAACTCTCGGCGGTAGAGCAGCGCATCGAGCGCGATCTGGCCACCGTCTTCAGCACGGAACGCAGCCTTAAATCTGTTCCGATGCCTTCGCTCCGGGTCATTGCAGCGCCGGTCTTTCACGGCTACAGTATTTCGCTGTGGGTCGAGTTCGAAACGGCTATCGACGCGCAAGAGGTCGGCGAAGCACTCGCCTCGGCGCAGATCGAAGTGCGTGACTCGAGCGTCGAGCCGCCCGATAACGTGGGAGCCGCCAATCAAAGCGGCCTGGTAGCGGGCGACATCCGGGTGGATCGGAATAACGGCCGGGCGGCCTGGATCTGGATGGTCGGTGACAATCTTCGCTTAACGGCCGATGCAACCGCCGATCTACTAGCCCGGCTGAAAGAGCAGCGGCCGTGATCAGGCGAAGCGCTCTTTGGCTGGTGGGCCTCGCTTCGGCCGCGGCTCTTTCGTGCGGCTATCACGTGGGCGCAAAAGCCGACCTCATGCCCAAGAATATCCGTACAATCGATATTCCTCCGTTTACAACTTTGACTACCCGCTACACGTTGACCGATCAATTACCGCGCGAGATTGGGCGCGAATTCAGCGCCCGAACGCGGTTCGTCATCGTCAACAATCCGGCCGATGCCGACGCCATCCTGAACGGCACCATCACTTCGGCTTTTGCCTCTCCGACCATCTACGATCCCGCATCGGGCAAGGCGACCAGCGTGCAGGTGGTGCTAGTCCTATCCGCCAAACTGATCGATCAGCGAACGGGTAAAGTTCTCTGGTCGCGCGCCAATTGGGGCGTTCGGGAAGATTACGAGCTGGCGGTGGATCCGCACCAGTTTTTCAATGAGAGTGGACCCGCGCTCGACCGGCTTAGCAAGGATGTGGCGCGCGACCTGGTGAGTTCGGTGGTAGAGAATTTCTAACGCATGACGCCGGAGCAATTTCTCGCCAAGATCGCGAAGCAACCGCCCGCGCCCGCGTATCTTTTTCTAGGGCAGGAAGGATATCAAAGGCGCGTGTGTAAAGACGCCTTGATCGAACGCGTCTTGCCGGGCGAAGCAAAAACAGAGGGGCTCAGCAGCATAGATCTGGATGAAACGCCGCTTTCGAACGCGCTCGACGACGCGCGTTCCATGTCTTTGTTTGCCGCCGAGCGCGTGGTTTGGGTGACGAGCGCGGAACTGGCGCTGCCGCGCAGACTGGTGGCGGCAAGCGAATCGGAAGACGACGGCGAGAAGTCTCCGGAAGGCGGTCTGACGGACTATCTGAAATCCCCGACTCCGGGCACGGTGGTGGTTTTCGAATGTAGCCGTTACGACTTCAATGGAGACGACCGCCCGAAGATCGAGCGCGTGCAGAAGTTCTATTCCGCCATTCCGGCGATTGTCGAGTTTCGTCTATACACTCCTGAATCCAGTCGTTTTCTGGCCCAGGAGCTCGCTAGAAAGTACAAATTGAAACTGGCAGGCGCGGAGCTTGCTAGCTTGCTCGACGCGACTGCCGGCGACGCGAACCGCCTGGCTTCCGAGATCGAGAAGCTTTCTTTGTTTGTCGGCGACCAGCGCGCAGTCACACTGGAGGATTTGCGGACGCTGGTCCCGAACGCGGCCCAGACAACTATCTTCGCCCTGGTCAACTCTCTAGGGAAAGGAGACCGGGGCGGGGCGCTGCGCTCGCTGGACATTCTGCTGAGGGAAGGTGAGTATCTGCCGCTCGCTCTTACTTTTCTAAGCACGCAATTTCGACTCGCCCTGGCGGCCAAAGAAGCGAAAGTTACCACCACGCAGCAGGCCCAGGCTTTTTTTGCGAAATTAGGGGTCCGCATGTGGCGCGATCGGGCCGAGCAGGTGATCGCTACCGCCGGCGCGTTCACGAAGGATCGTTTGGCCGGAGCTCTGGCCGCCATCTACGAAACCGACAAGAAATTTCGCGAAGGCTATCGCGACGACCGCGTGATCATGGAAACGCTTGTGCTGGCGCTTACCGCCCGGTAGCCCTTAAGCCGAACGATGGCGCCACTCGAACAAAACAACTCCAGCGGCCACCGAGACATTCAGCGAGGAGACAGCACCCGCCATCGGGATGCGCACCAGAATGTCGCAGTGCTTCTGCACATTCTGGTGCAGACCCTTCCCTTCCCCGCCGAGCACCAAAACGGTTGGCGAGCTGTAGGAAACCTGGTGGTAGAGTTCCGTCCCGCGCTCATCCAGACCGTAAATCCAGAAGCCGCGCTGCTTGAGCTTCTCGAGCGTTTGACTGATGTTGGTTACGCGCGCTACCGGTAAATATTCGAGCGCTCCGGCAGCCGCCCGGTCGACGGTTTCAGTGAGCGGCGCGGCCCTGCGTTCCGGCACCACCACCGCGCTAGCGCCCGCCGCGTGCGCGGTTCGGACGATCGCTCCTAAATTATGCGGGTCCTCCACGCCATCTAAAACCACCAGCAGTTTCGCGCCTTCGAGCAGAGGCTCCAGCTCGGAGTAGGTGTGGGCTGAGCCGAACGCCACTACGTTCTGATGCGCAATGCCTTTGGTTGCGCGGTCAAGCGCCTCGCGCGTCTCAAAGCGTACCGGCACTGCGGCCGCACGCGCCAGCTCGATAATCTCCTGGATGCGCGGCCCCGATGCACCTTTCGCGATCAGGATCTTATCGAGCGGGCGTTGCGCGCGCAGCGCTTCCCGGACCGGATGCACTCCGGCAACGAATCTACTCACCGTTTCATTGTCGGCCGGGCGCGCTATTTTTTTGCAGGGCGAAGGCGACCACATAATCCCCCAAAGGGTGTGATCCAGCCGGCTGGTGGCTGCCTGCCGCGACCACCACATACTGCTGTGCATCCGGCCCCTCGAAAGTCATGGGCGTGGCGCGGGCGCTCGTCGGCAGTTCGCCGCGCCAGAGCTGCTTGCCGGTTTCGACGTCGAATGCGTAAATCGCGTTCTCAAGTGTGCCGGCGGCGAAAACCAGCCCTCCAGCGGTGGCAATGGGGCCGCCCAGCACAACCGATCCCCACTCGCGAGGCGCTGCCGGCCGATTTTTCCCCAAGTCCATCCGGCCGAGCGGAACTTCCCATTTCTTATCGCCCGTGCTCGGGTCGATAGCCAGCAATGTGCCCCATGGCGGCGGCGTGCAGGGCAGTCCTTTCGGGCTGAGCAGAAAGCGGCGCATCATGCCATACGGCGTTCCGTGCTGCGGCGCGAATTCCCAATCTCCGTTGAGCTTTCTGCCCGAAGCGCGGGTGCTCTCGAAATCGGAGCGCGGAATCAGTTTTACTTCAGCCGCCAGATGATTGTCCGGAACGATCAGCAGATTGGCATTGGGGTCGTAAGCCATGCCTCCCCAGTTCTGGCCACCAATGTTGCCAGGAATCGCCAGCGTGCCTTTCACCGAAGGGGGCGTGAAGATTCCCTCCGTTCGCAACTGGCTGATTTCGTCGCGGCACCATTTGCGGTCGGCGTCATCCACGCCCCAGGCATCGGCTGCTGTCATCGTTTGCGGTGTCAGCGGCGCCGGCTTCACTGGAAACGGCTGCGTGGGAGAAGCCGTCTCGCCCGGCACATCGCTCTTCGGAACCGCACGTTCTTCCACGCCGAATATGGGCTTGCCGGTCTCTCGATTGAGAATAAAAAGGTTTCCCGTTTTCGAGCCAACCACGATCGCCGGAATTTCCTCGCCGTCTTTGTGCAGTTCGAACAGCAGCGGCGGCGTCGCCACGTCGTAATCCCAGAGATCGTGATGCACGGTTTGGAAGGCCCACATGACCTTACCTGTGTCGGCGTGTAGCGCCACGATCGAATTGGCATAGAGGTTATCCCCAAGCCGCTCGCCGCCATAATAATCGGGGCTGGCGCTGCCCGTGGGGACGAACACCACGTTATGAACCGGGTCGGCCGCAATCACCGACCAGGCATTCGCCGCGCCCGTTTTCCTGGCGCTGCCGTTCTTCCACGTGCGCGCCGCGGGATCCTCCGCGCTCTGTGGAATCGGATCCCAACTCCATTTCAATTTGCCTGTCAGCACATCGAAGCCGCGCACCTCGCCGCTTGGCTCATCCGTCCAGCTGTTGTCCTGGATACCCGAGCCCACTACAAGCGTGTTGCCCACAATTGCCGGCGGCGAAGTCTCCTCATAATCGGCAAACCCGCGGGGCGCGATGCGCAAACCGTGTCGCAGGTTGATAATCCCGTTGTCTCCGAATTCCGCGCAGGGCTTTCCGGTGGCGGCATCGAGCGCGATCAGGCGGGCATCAATCGTCGCCATGAAGATACGCCGGCCACCGCCTCTTTTCGGAGCCCAGGAAGCGACGCCGCGCTGCGAATAGTCGCCATAACCCTTATCTTTATCGATGTGCGGATCGTAAGCCCAGCGCTCTTTTCCGCTAACCGGATCAAGCGCCATCACGCGGCCCAAAGGCGTCCCGATATAGAGCACGCCGTCGATGTAGAGTGGTGTGGTTTCAAACGCGGTCGGCTTGCTATCTTTCGGCTGGTAAGCGTCGCCGGTGCGAAACGTCCAAGCGAGTTTCACCTTCGCGACGTTCGAACGGTTGATGATGGTGAGCGGTGAAAAGCGTTGGCCCCCGGGGTCACGGCCGTAGTACGGCCAGTCTCCCTGGTGACCGACCGGATGAGCGGCAGACAGCAACCAAACGCAGCCGCCCAATAGTCCCGCCGTGAACGCAAGCTTCATATGGAGGAGTATCGCTTGATTCGGGCACAAATGCAGTAGGCTTGGGACAAGCGGGATTTAGAACGGGATGAGATACACCTTTTTCGTCATGTCAGCAAAAATCATTTTTCTGTCGCTCCTCATTCTTGGCAGTACGATCGGTTTGCGCGCGCAGGACACTAAGGATCCAATCGATAAAGCGCTTTCTACCTGTCTCGATAGCCCCTCCGGCGCGAGCACGGTCGGGCAGATCGATTGCGCCGGCAAAGCCTTCTCGGCCTGGGACAGCGAATTGAACAAGGCGTATCAGAAGCTGCTGAAGACTCTCGACCCCGCATCGCGCGAGCTGTTGCGCGCCTCACAGCGCCAGTGGCTCGCCTTCAGAGACGCCGAAAAGAAATTTCAAGCGGGGCCCTGGTCACGGACGCAAGGCACATCGGCCGGCGTAATCATTGAACTCGCCAATGTGGATATTCTTCGCAGCCGCGTGCTGACTCTGCGCAATTATGCCGGCGGAGGCAATCCTAATTAGCCCCTCAGCCCGCGTTTCCGCGCTTTGGCTCCCATGACCTATTGCCAGTTAGTGAGAGATCCCGCTGCCGATCCGCACCATCGCGTTTATCACGATAGCGAGTACGGCTTTCCTATCCGCGGCGATTCCGCCCTCTTCGAGCGCCTGATCCTCGAAATTAATCAGGCCGGGCTCTCCTGGTTAACCATTCTCAAGAAGCGCGCCGGTTTTCGCGCCGCCTATGCGGGCTTCGATGTCGCGCGGGTTGCTGCTTTCGGCGATCACGACCGAGCGCGGCTCTTGCAAGATTCCTCCATCATTCGCAATCGACTCAAAATCGAAGCGGCGATTACAAATGCTCGGGTCGTCATGCAACTAGCGCTTCAATACGGCTCTTTCGCCCAGTGGCTGGACGCGACCCACCCGGCGGACCTCGAAACCTGGAAAAAATTATTCAAGCAAACCTTCGTTTTCACGGGCGGCGAAATCGTGCGTGAATTTCTGCTCAGTACTGGCTATCTTGCCGACGCCCATGACGAGGATTGCCCGACACACCGGCGGATTTTGCTGCTCAATCCGCCCTGGCGCGCGGCGCTCGTTAAGGCAAGCGGCGGCGCTGTAAAGCTGAGCGGCGGCGCTGCTAAGGTAGGCGTATGAGCGAAAACAACAGGCGCCCCGAACTTTCTGAGATTGCGCCTCACGCCAAAGCTTACGTGGATTTAGTGCCCGGGTCGGACGTGCTCGCCGCGCTGTCCGACCAGATCGGGAAGACGCTTGCTTTAGCACGCTCGGTCGGTGAAGATCGCTCCTCTACGTTCCGCTATGCGCCCGGCAAATGGACTGTCAAAGAGACCGTCGGGCATCTGGCCGATACCGAGCGCATTCTTTCCTGTCGCGCGTTGCGCCTCGCGCGCCGCGACACGACGGCACTGCCCGGATTCGAACAGGACGATTACGTCGCCGCTGCCTCCTCCAACGAACGCAAGCTGGAAGATTTGCTCGGCGAACTACAAGCGGTAAGGCAATCGACGCTGGCCTTATTACGAAGTCTTCCGGCGGACGCCTGGGCGCGCCGGGGCCACATCAGCAACTGGGATTTGAGCGTACGGGGCATCGCCTTCACAAGCGCCGGGCACGAGCTTCATCACTGCAAAATCTTGCAGGAAAAGTATCTCGGCTGAGGGCGGCGGAACGAGATCTAGCCCGTAAGGGCAGTACTAACTCGACCACTCTCTTTCGCTTCAAACACGCCTACTTGGGAAGCTAAGTACCAAGACCCTTAGTTCTTTACCTCACACCCTCCGCGATCGTATCCTTCGACTGACGACAGCACTCTTCGTGCGATCCTTTCGCCGCTGCGTCGCTTGGCTTTGCCTGGCTTTGGACAAATGCTTCGGAGGATAAATGAGATTGACTAAGTGGGCGCTCTTAGGCCTCGCCGCGTTGCTGACGACACCTATGTTCGGCAGCACCTATTTTGGCGGATTGGAAGATTGGAACGGCCTGGACTACGACTATAACGACGTAGTTTTCTCGCTCAAGGCCAGCAATCTGGAGTTACATTCCTCCGCGAAATGGTTTACTGAGCCGACACTTGGCACCAGCGGAACTCCTTTCTGGAATCATGCTTCGCTCGATGGTCCGCAAGACAACGTTGGATACTGCATCTATGGCGGCGGGACCTGCAACGGGGGCGCGGCCCTCGATGCCGGCGCAAAGTATCTGGCGTCGAATAAGACGTCAACCGGCTCTGCCAATAACGTCACCTTCACCGCCAGCGGGGAAGTGGTACTCAATATCGCCATGCAAATTACCGATGCTAAGAACGTATTCGGCTGGTATCTACTCTCCAATCCGACCACTGTTAACTGGCTGGACCCGAACTCGACCGACGGACTCTACAGCTTCGACCCGGGCGGGGCCTTTGGTCTGGTAGGAAAGAATGACACTTACACGTACTACTCACAATCGAACTACGGTTCCGCGGACAGCGTTTCGCACTTCGCTTTCTTCAATCAGCCGGCCGCCGCGGGAGCGCCCGAACCCGGCATGTTCGGCTTGATGAGCTTAGGTCTGCTGGCGTCGGCTCTCTTCCTGCGCAGGCAAAGAAGCGTAACGGAATAACCGGCCCTGCTGTCTCCCTCCGGCCGCGGCATGGCAAACTTCCCCAGTTTGCCATGCCGTTCCTTCACGTGCTCTGAATGGGCTTAGAAATGGATTCGAGCGATTGTCCCTCGGCATCGACACCAAACTTCCACTCTGTAACTCCGCCCGCCAGCATCAGCACCGCGCCCAGTAAGTAGCCAAAGAAAAGATAAGTCCGCGAGTGACTCGCGATCAGCCGCGCAAACAAAGTCGGCGCGGCTACCCCTCCCGCCAACGTACCTAAGGCATAAAAAATCGAAATGGCAAAGGCGCGAATCTCCAGTGGAAAAATCTCACTTACCGTCAAGTAAGCGGCGCTGGCCGCGGAAGACGCGACAAAAAAGATAGCCGTGAACCAAAGGCCTTGTCCGAGAGCGCTCAAGCCATTCTGCTGAAACATGATCGACGATCCAATCAGCAATAACCCGGAAACGCCATAGGTCGCGGTAATCATCTTTTTGCGTCCGATCGTATCGAAAAACCGGCCGAGTATAAGTGGCCCGAGAAAGTTGCCGAGCGCCAAAGGCAGCAGATGCAGCGGCACTTGACGGTCACTTACTTTGAAAAACTGAGTTAGCACTAACCCATAAGTAAAAAATACAGCGTTATAGAAAAACGATTGCGCCACCATTAGAACAAGTCCCAGGATGGAGCGCTTCGGCTCCGCGCGCACCATTGCATTCCAAACATCTTTCAAGGGCGTAAATGCGCGCGCTTTGATCTTCAAACGGCCATCGGGCTCCGGAAGCTTACCCTTGTGGGCGCTGACTTGCCGCTCGATGTCATCGACTATCTTGTTGGCTTCTTCTTCTCTGCCCCGTAACATGAGCCAGCGTGGACTCTCCGGCACCCTGAGCCGCAGAAACAAAATGAAGATGCCGAGCAGCGCGCCGATTCCAAATGCATAACGCCACCCGAACGTCGGCGAAACCGCGCGCGAATTCAACAGCAACATCGTGCCGGCCGAACCGAGAGCCGCCCCAATCCAGAACGTCGCGTTGATCACCAGGTCCACGTTGCCGCGTACTTTTTTCGGAACAAGTTCATCGACAGCCGAGTTAATGGCCGCGTATTCACCGCCGATCCCGGTACCGGTCAAAATCCTGAATAACAGAAAACTGCCAAAGCTCCACGAAAACGCGGTCGCCGCCGTCGCGAGTAAATACGTCGAGAGGGTAACCAGAAAAAGTTTCCTGCGGCCGAACCGATCCGTAAGCCAGCCAAATAGCAGAGCGCCCATCACCGCCCCCGCCAGGTAACCCGTCGCGCTCGCTCCTACCTGCACATCCGTCAGGCCCAGCGCCTGCTTATTCTTCAAAATACTTGCCAGTGAGCCGGCCAGAGTAACTTCCAAACCGTCCAGCATCCAGGTGATCCCCAGCGCCATCACCATTCTCATGTGCCAGCGGCTCCACGGAAGACGGTCCATCCGCTGGGGGACGTTCGTCTCCACTTCGCGGTCGATGCTCATGACAGATAAGACCGCGGCCGGCCGCTATGCTGTCATCTGAGCTTCACTTTGCCCTGGATTTTATTGCCCAACCGGAAGTATTATTGCCAAAGCGCAAGTTTTCTAAAACCAGTCGTTATATACTCTGCTCTTGGTGGATGTGAATTCCGGCATCCGCCCGAGTAGCAAAGCTCCTTATGGCACAACTCTTTCGACCCAGCTCGAATACAATCGCTAAAGTCTCTCTGGCGGTCGTAGTTCTTCTAGCCGGTTGCACGCTGGCGTTCGCCTACATCATGGACCGCGGGCCGTGGATCACCACGGTGCACCAAGCCCCCGAACAGCCCATCATGTTCAGCCACAAGCACCATGTTAAGGACGACGGAATCGATTGCCGCTACTGCCATACCGGCGTAGAGACTTCACACTATGCCGGCTTGCCGCCCACCGAGACCTGTATGTCCTGCCACTCGCAGATCTGGAACAACGTCAACATCACGCAACCGATCCGCGATAGTTGGGCGAGCGGCAAGTCAATCGCCTGGACCCGCGTGCACGATCTCCCGGACTTCGTCTACTTCAATCACAGTATTCACATCAACAAGGGCATCGGCTGCTCCACATGCCATGGACAGGTCAACGAGATGCCCCTTATGTACCGCGTCAACACGCTCTACATGAATTGGTGTATTAACTGCCATCGCGATCCGGCGCGCTATGTCCGGCCGCGCTCTGAGGTTTTCAACATTGATTACAAATACCCATCTAATCAGGCGGAATTGGGCCGCCAGCTTGTGAAGGAGTACCACGTTCAGTCTTTGACCGACTGCGTCACTTGCCACCGATGAAAGACTTTACGCACAACTCAACTGAGGGCGAGCATTCGCACCCACACCCGCACCCGCATCCCGAACACGGTCAGGCGGGCGCGAAGAACGGCGGCCTCATCTCGCTCGAATCGCTGTTAGAGCCGCCGCGCCGCAAGGCTGTCAACATTGAGACGCTGCGCGAAAAACTGGCGGCTGGCCGAGGACCGCAATTCTGGCGGACGCTCGAAGAAGCCGCCGAATCGGAAGACCTCCGCGAGTATGTAGAACAGGAGTTCCCGGGGCTATCGGGCCAAATCCCGCAAGGCGTCGATCGCCGCAACCTGCTCAAAGTGATGGCTGCGTCGCTGGCTATGGCTAGCGCCGCTGCCTGCACCAAACAGCCAAAAGAGCTGATCGTTCCTTACGTCCGGCAGCCGGAAAACGTCATCCCCGGCGTTCCCCTCTTCTATGCGACTGCCATGACCACCGGTGGCTACGCGCGCGGTCTGTTAGTCGAAAGCCATCTCAATCGGCCCACCAAAATCGAAGGCAATCAGGATCACCCGGCCAGCCTGGGCGCAACCACTATTTTCGAACAGGCATCGGTTCTCAATCTCTACGATCCCGACCGCTCTGAAATGGTCCTCAATGCCGGCCGCATGGCTACCTGGGGCAGCTTCACCGGAGCATTCAGCACAGAAGCCCAGAATCTTGCCACGCGCAAAGGCGAAGGCCTGGCGATCCTCACCGGTCCAATGACCTCGCCGACTTTCATCGACCAGATGAAGTCGCTCTCGAGCCAGATGCCTTCGGCCAAGTGGTATGTCTCCGATCCAACCGTAAACCCGGCCATCGCGAGCGCGGCCAGCAAAATTGCCGGTCGAAACGCCTTCCTCTCTTACGATTTCTCCAAAGCCGACGTCATTGTCAGCCTGGAAAGCGACTTTCTAAACTGCGGCCCGGCCGCCCTCAAGTACGCGCGCCAGTTTGCCAAACGGCGCGGCGTGGATAATGGCGAGAATCCGTGCCGCCTCTATGCCATCGAATCCGCTCCGTCCGTGAGCGGCTCGCTCGCCGACCATCGTTTCGCGGTAAAGAGCAGCGCCGTCCCCACCATTGCTTATCAATTGGCCAACGCGTGCGGTGTTAGCGCGCCCGCCACGGCTGGCTCGAATCCTGCCTGGCTGAGTGCCGTCGTGCAGGACCTCCAGAATAGTAAAGGCCGCTCCCTGATCGTTCCCGGCGAGTTTCAGCCGGAGAGCGTTCATCTGGCTGCCTACGCACTCAACGTCGCGCTCGGCAACGTCGGTCAGACCGTGAACATTCTTGAGGGCGTCGAGCCGGAAAACACGCACTCTCTCAACGAGCTGGTAGACGATCTGAATAACGGCCACGTCGAGACGCTGGTTATCTTCAGCCAGAATCCCGTTTACACGGCGCCTGCCTCGCTGAATTTTCTGGCCGCCATGCGCAAAGCGCGTCTCGTCGTGCGGCTCGGCCAGTTCTTCGACGAAACTTCGCGCTGGTGCCACTGGCACGTTAACGAAGCCCACTACCTTGAAACCTGGTCGGATGCGCGCGCCTTCGACGGCACCACCACCATCCAGCAGCCCTTGATCGAACCGCTCTACGACGGGAAATCCGCCCATGAAGTCCTTTCGATTCTGCTCGGCAAACCGGATCAGAACAGCCATGAAATTGTCAAAGCGTACTGGCAGGCGCAATCAAAAACCGGCGACTTCGACACGTTCTGGCAGACGTCCCTGCATAACGGCTGGGTGGATGGTTCTGCCATTGGCACAATCAAGGGCAACGCCGCCGCTCTACCGGCGATCGAGCAGCAGCCAGTAGGCGGTCTCGAAGTCGTTTTCAGGCCCGATCCAACCATCGCCGACGGCACTTACTCCAACAACGGCTGGCTTCAGGAATGCCCGAAGCCGCAGAGCAAAATGACGTGGGACAACGTCGTTTCCATCAGTCCCAAGAACGCCGGCCAGTTGAAAGTTGAAAAAGGTGACATGCTGCGCGTTACCGTCAACGGCAAGAGCACCACGGGGCCGGCCTGGATTCTACCCGGTCACGCGGAAGATTCTGTCACCGTGAATTTCGGCTACGGGCGCGAAGGCTCCGGACGTGTCGGCAACAAGATCGGCTATAACGCCTTCGTTATTCAGGATGCGACTACACCCTACGCGGCTGCGGGCGCGATGCAGAAGACCGGCGAACAGTACCGCATCGCCAATATTCAGGAAACCCAGACCATGGCCGGCCGCGATCCGGTGCGCGCCGCCGATCTCGCCGAGTTCCGCGCGCATCCCGATTTCCCAACGATGGAGGAAAAGGCGCTCCCTCGAACTGAAAGCCTCTACAAAGACGTTCACTGGAATTACGAAGGCTACAAATGGGCGATGACGATCGACCTCAATATCTGCACGGGTTGCAGCGCTTGTATCGTCGCCTGCGTGGCTGAGAACAACATCGCCGTGGTCGGCAAGGATCAGGTGGCGCGCGGCCGCCACATGCATTGGATTCGCGTCGATCGCTACTATAGCGGCGACCTCGATGAGCCGGTCATGTATAACCAACCCGTTCCCTGCATGCACTGTGAGAACGCACCCTGCGAACTCGTCTGCCCGGTGGCCGCTACCGTCCACAGTAACGAGGGCTTGAACGAGATGGTCTACAACCGCTGCGTCGGCACCCGCTATTGTTCGAATAACTGCCCCTATAAAGTGCGCCGTTTCAACTTCTATCTGTATTCAGACTGGAATACGCAGAGCCTCTATGGTGTCCGCAACCCGGACGTCACTGTCCGCAGCCGCGGCGTCATGGAAAAATGTTCCTACTGCGTCCAGCGCATCCAGGAAGCCAAGATCAATGCGGATAAGGAAGGCCGCTTCGTTCGCGATGGAGAGATTTTGACCGCTTGTCAGCAGGTCTGCCCCACCCAGGCAATCACCTTCGGCAACTTGAACGATAAGAACAGCCAGGTAACGAAATCGCAACAACTACAGCGAAAATATGGACTCCTGGACGATTTGAATACTCGCCCCCGTACGCAGTATCTCGGTTATGTGCGAAATCCCAATGAGGCGCTAAGAGGTCAGCGTGGCAACAGAGAAGTTTGAGTTACCAGCAGAGCTAGTTCCCGATCCCGGCCCGGACCGCATCCTCGGACCGGGGCACACTTACGGCTCCGTAAGCGACAGCATCGCGGGGGTAGTCTACCTTCCCCTCAAAAAATCGCCCAAGAAATGGCTCGTCGGAGCGTTCATTGCCTTCTGCTTCGTCAACCTCCTCATGCTGTGCCTCTTTGTGCTCTTCACCAAGGGCGTCGGCATCTGGGGCGTCAACATTCCCATCGGCTGGGGCTTCGCCATCATCAACTTTGTCTGGTGGATCGGTATCGGCCACGCCGGCACTCTTATTTCCGCCGTTCTGTTTCTCTTGCGGCAGGACTGGCGAACTTCCATCAACCGCTTCTCCGAAGCCATGACGCTCTTTGCCGTCGCTTGCGCCGGCATGTTCCCCATCCTGCATCTGGGCCGTCCTTGGCTCGCCTATTGGCTGTTCCCGTATCCGAATTCCATGTGGCTTTGGCCGCAGCCCCGAAGTCCGCTCGAGTGGGACGTCTTCGCCGTTTCCACTTACGGCACCGTCTCGCTGGTCTTTTGGTACATCGGGCTGGTCCCCGACCTCGCGACCATGCGCGACATAGCGCCTCACATGTGGCAAAAGAAGATTTACGGTTTTCTGTCGCTTGGCTGGCGCGGCTCCGCGATTCACTGGCATCGCTATCAGAAAGCTTATTTATTGCTGGCTGGCCTCGCCACGCCCCTGGTGCTTTCGGTTCACACCATCGTCAGCTTCGATTTCGCCATCAGCATCCTGCCCGGCTGGCACACCACCATCTTCCCGCCTTACTTTGTAGCGGGCGCCATTTACTCCGGCTTCGCCATGGTGCTGACTCTTATCATTCCGCTGCGCGCCTGGTACAACATGCGCGACCTCATCACTATGCGGCACATCGATGCCGCGGCGAAATTGATGCTCGGCACCGGGCTTATCGTGGCGTACGGCTATTCCATGGAGGCTTTCTTTTCCTGGTACAGCGGCGACAAATATGAGAGTTTCATGTATTGGAACCGTATTACGGGACCCTATGCAGTTACATACGCGCTGCTGATTCTCTGCAACATTTTAATTCCGCAGGCGCTCTGGTCGAAGCGAGTCCGTCAGAACATTATTCTGGTCTGGATTATTTCCATCGTTGTGAATTGCGGCATGTGGCTGGAGCGCTTCGAGATCGTGGTCACCAGTCTGCACCGCGATTTCTTGCCGTCTTCCTGGGGCATGTACATTCCCACCAAATGGGACTGGGGCACTTATGCCGGAACGCTCGGCTTCTTCATGCTCTTGATCTTCCTCTTTGTTCGCATGTTGCCGTCCATCTCGATCTTCGAGGTGCGCGAAGTGGTTCATCACGAGACGCATGAGCGGCGTGAATTGACGGAGGCCCGATGAGTCACGTCCAACTCAACCCACTGCCTGAGGTCCACGGGGCGATGGTGGAATTCGATACACCGGAAGAGCTGCTAGCCGCCTGCGAACGCGCCTACGCCGAGGGTTTCCGCCGCATGGACGCCTACGCTCCGCTTCCGGTCGAAGGCTTGGCCGAAGCCATCGGCTATAAGCGGAACAAAGTTGCCTTCTGCGTTTTGATCGGCGGCATCTGCGGGGCCATCTTCGGCTTCAGTTTGCTCGAGTGGATCACCGTAATCGCCTATCCCCACAACGTCGGCGGCCGGCCTTTGAATAGCTGGCCTTCTTACATACCAATCACTTTCGAATGCATGATTCTCTTCTCGGCGCTTACTGCCATGATCAGCATGTTTGCCATGAACGGATTGCCGAAACCCTATCATCCGGTTTTCAATGTGCCAGCCTTCGAGAGGGCATCGGTGGATAAATTTTTTCTCTGCATCGAATCTTCCGATCCTAAATTTCGGGTCGAGGATACGCTCGACTTTTTGCGCGGCCTGGGAGGGAAAGAGGTGTCGCTTGTACCCGCCTAAAACTGTCCTCGCCTTGGTAGCGGAAAAATCGGGGACACTGCGGGCTGGGGTGCGCAAATGGCTCGGTTTTGAGAAAGGCGGGCGTGTCCCCAAGGTTTTTTCGCACTTCCCTCAACACCTCGGACTCGCTTTGCTAGGCGCGACACTCCTGACAACCGTCGCTTGCCGGCAGGACATGCACAATGAGCCGCGCTACAAGCCTCTTGCCGCGACCAACTTTTTCGGCGACGGCCGCTCTGAGCGTCCAACTATTCCGGACACGGTCGCGCGCGGCCAGTTGCGCATCGATCAGGCTCGCTATACCGGCAAAAGCAACGGCCAGGACATCGACTATTTCCCGATTAAAATCTCGCACGGCGACGTTCTCCGCGGTCAGGAGCGCTTCGATATCTATTGCTCTCCCTGTCATGGCCGGCTCGGTAATGGACACGGCATGGTAGTAAGCCGCGGCCTGCGGCAGCCGCCGAGTTACCTGGAGCCACGGCTCGTCAATGCGCCTGTCGGCCATTTTTTCGACGTCATGACGAATGGCTACGGCGCAATGTACAGTTACGCCTCGCGCGTGGCGCCGGATGACCGGTGGCGCATCGCGGCTTATATACGGGCTCTGCAGTTGAGCCAGAATGCTCCGCCGCAAGTAGCGGAACGATTCGGAATTACCACCCGTGGCGGCCCTGCCGTCGCTAAGACATCAGGCGGCGGCCCTGCTGGAGGAATGAAGTGAGCAGTCACGGACACGTGGAAGCTATTCCCGTACCAGATATCAGACTTGGCCCGAAGGCGGCCAGCATAGAGCGCATTTCCGGCGTAGTCGGCGGACTCGGGCTACTGCTTTGTGTGGCGGGATTTTTTGCCAATCGGGCTGAGTTCTTTCAGTCGTATCTGTTCGCCTTTATCTATTGGAGCGGCTTTACCTTCGGCGGCCTTCTCATTCTGCTGCTAAACAACACGACTGGCGGAAATTGGGGCGTTACGGCCAGGCGGTTTCTCGAGGCGCAGATGCGCACGCTGCCGCTGGTATTCATTTTCGTAATTATCTTGTTGTTTGGCTTGAAAGACCTTTACCCATGGACCCATCCGGACCTGGTGGCGCACAACGCTGTTTTGCGTCATAAGCAGCCTTACCTGAACATCCCGTTCTTTATCGTTCGCATATTTATTTACTTTGCGATATGGCTCTTCTGGGGATTGCGCCTCAACCGCATGTCGGATGAGCAGGACCGAACGGCCGATCCCACGCTGCGCGAGCGCATGAGAGCGTTCAGCGCGCCTGGACTGCTCATCTTCAGCCTGACGGCCACTTTCGCTTACATCGATTGGATTCTCTCCGTGGATACGCAGTTTTTCTCCACCGTCTACGGCGCGATGATTCTGATCGGCGATATCGTGCAAAGCTTTGCGCTCACCCTGCTGGTGATGATTCTGACTTCGCGCGGCGACCGGTTTGGCGGACGCATCAACGCCAAGATTTTGCACGACCTCGGCAACATGATGTTTGCCTTTGTGATCTTTTGGACGTACCTGAGCGCGTCGCAACTGATTATTGTGTGGCCCGCGAATCTTCCGCAGGAATTGGTGTGGTACCTCGACCGCGTACAGGGATTCTGGAAATGGCTGGCGCTGGTAACAGCTCTTTCCATGTTCGCGATTCCGTTTCTGGCGCTTCTTTCGCAAGCCCGTAAGCGCGATCCGCGGCGCTTGATCAAGGTTGCGATCTGGCTCTTGGTGGCCCGGATTATCGACCTCTTTTGGATTGTGGCCCCCAGCTTCCGCAGTGCCAGCAATAGCTCGTTGCTCCATACCAGTCACGGGTTCGCAATTTACTGGACGGATTTTGCGGCGTTCTTCGGATTGGGCGGCATCTGGGTCTATGTTTTCCTGGGGCAATTGCGCCGGCGCCCCTTGCTGCCGCTACATGATTCGCGAGTAAGCTCGCCGATCCCGGAGGCGGCGTTATGAGCCACGACGCCTCTCCCCAAAAGCCCAACGAACTGGTTCATTCCGAACGACCGAAGCATACCGAGCCGGTTCTCGGGCACGCTGGAACGAACTATGAAAATGTCGACGCCAAAGCCGGCCTTGTCATTGGCTCCTTAACTGTCATCGGGCTCACCCTGGTCTTCGTCTTCGCCCTTACCATTGGCATTCAGAAATACATTCAGGCGCGCAATCCCACTGGAGAAGCCCCCAGTCCGCTAGCGCCCGCGCGTATCGTCCCCCCCGCTCCCCAATTGCAGGTAGAGCCGTGGGAAGACCTTCCGCAAATGCGTGCTCATGAAGATCAGGTGCTCAATATGTCCGGCAAAGATGCCGAGGGTCATTATCATGTTCCGATCAACGATGCCATGAGCGCCGTCGTCCCTCAATTGAAGATCGAACCCAACGCGCCGCTCGGCTTAACTACCCCGGGCGGCGGCGGCCGAGGTTTTGCAAAATCGCTGGCCGACATGCCACCGCAATATCAGCAGCCGGCTATCCAAGGAGAAATACAGAAGCATGCGCAGTAAGACGTTTGTTATATCGGCGATGCTGCTCGCTGGCGCTGGCTTGCTCAGCGCGCAGTACGCGCGTCCTAAGATCACAAACGGTGTAAACCTCCAGCAGAAACTCAATGCGCCGGTGCCGCTCAATCTCGTCTTCCACGACGAATCGAACCACCCCGTGTCGCTCTGGAAATACTTTCAAGGCAAGCCGGTCGTCCTGTCGCTCGTCTACTTCAATTGCCCGAGCCTGTGCCCCATGAGCCTTCATGAGATGGCTACCAGCCTTAAACGTGTTTCTCTCGTGCCAGGCACCGATTACAACGTCGTGGTCGTCAGCTTCGATCCCAAAGACACGCCGCACGATGCCGCGCTCACCAAAATGAAATACAAAGCGGAGTTTGGAAACCGCCCCGGATATGACGCCGGTTGGCATTTCCTCACCGGCGACCAGCAATCCATATCCGCTCTCACCGATGCCGTCGGTTTCCACTATCGCTACGATCAAAAGACCACTCAGTTCGTTCACGCTGGCGGCATCATGGTCGCCACGCCCGATGGCAAAGTGTCCCGTTATTTTTACGGCATCAACTATGCTCCGGCGGACCTCCGCATGGGGCTGGTCGATGCTTCGCAGCATAAAATCGGCTCTCCGGTCGATTATGTTCTGCTCTTCTGTTTTCACTACGATCCTTCGCAAGGCCGCTATTCCCTCGCCATCGTCAAGTTGTTGAAATGGGCCGCCGGCCTTACCTTGCTATGCCTCGGAGCACTCGTTTACTACCTCATGCGAGACGACAAGCACAAGAAAGCGCGCGCTGCGTGGAAAGAGGCTCAACGTGTGGGCTAACACCTTGCTCTTCGCCGATTTGCAGCTTTTCCCGGTAGCAGCCTCCCAGCAGGCCGGGCCGATCGATTCGCTCTATTGGTTCTTGACGATCGTTTCCGCCGTTATGACGGTGCTGATCTTCGTCGGCGTCATTGTCTTCGCATGGAAATATAGAAGACGTCCTGGCGTCCGGGCCGTTCAGATCGAAGGCTCTACCAAGCTGGAGCTCACCTGGTCTATTCTTCCCTTCCTGATCATGCTCATCATGTTCTGGTGGGGCGCAAAGATTTTCTTCGCCGCCAATGCTCCGCCCAAGGACGCCATGGAAGTCTTCGTAACCGGCAAGCAGTGGATGTGGAAGATTCAATATCCGGACGGGATGCGCGAGATCAATGAGCTGCATGTGCCCGTCGGCCAACCGGTCAAGCTCACCATGGCCTCCGAAGATGTCATCCACAGCTTCTCCATCCCGGCTTTCCGCGTCCGGCATGACGTGGTCCCGGGCCACTATGACACCCTCTGGTTTACTGCTACCAAAGCCGGCCGCTATCATCTCTTCTGCACCGAATACTGCGGCAATTCACACGCCAGTATGATCGGTTGGGTGGACGTGATGGAACCGCGCGAATACGCGAACTGGGCTAGCGGCGGCGGCGGCGGCGGTGATCTGGCCGTGAAAGGGCAGCAACTCTTTGTGCAAAACGGCTGTTCCACTTGCCACCTGCTCGATCAACAAGGGCGATGCCCGAATCTGCGCGGCCTCTATAACAAGCAGGTGCAATTGACCGATGGGAGCACTGTGACCGCTGACGATGCCTACATCAGAGAGTCGATTCTCGATCCCAATGCGAAAATCGCAGCCGGATTTCAGGCAAACATCATGCCTCCCTTTAAGGGGCAGTTGAGTGAAGAAAACGTGATTCAGTTGATTGCTTATATTAAGTCCCTTTCGCCCACCGGACCCGCATCCCAGCAGGGCAGCCAGCAGGAGCCTGTGGTTCTCGCTCCCTCTGCCTCGGGCAAAATGCCTGCTCAAAAGGTAAACCAACAGTAAGGAAAAGCAACATGGCAACTATTGCACAAGTACACGGCACTCCAGAGATCTCGGCACCCGAGGTGAATTACCTCAACGTCGAACACGGCTGGAAGAGTTGGTTGTTCACCACCGATCACAAACGGATTTCCCTGCTCTACCTGATCTCGATCACCTTGATGTTCTTTGTCGGCGGAACCATGGCCGTGCTTTTCCGCATCAATCTTCTCGAACCGCAAGGTATCTTCTCGGCCGAAACATACAACCGCCTATTCTCCATGCACGGTATCGTCATGGTGTTCTTCTTCCTGGTGCCGTCCATACCCGCGACGCTCGCGAATTTTCTCATACCCATCATGGTAGGCGCAAAGGACCTGGCATTTCCCCGCATCAACCTATTAAGTTGGTACCTCTACGTCATCGGCGCCTGTTGGACCCTGTTCGCGGTGATTCGGGGTGGCGTCGACACAGGCTGGACTTTTTACGCCCCGTACAGCAGCACGTATTCAAATTCCTATGTGCTCTCCGCTGTCTTCGGAGTTTTTATGGCCGGCTTCTCTTCCATTCTGACCGGCCTCAATTTCATCGTTACAGTACACAAAATGCGCGCGCCCGGCATGACTTGGGGGCGTCTTCCGCTCTTCGTCTGGTCTAATTATGCAACCGGCCTTATCCAGGTCCTCGGCACTCCGGTGCTGGCAATCACCATGCTGCTGCTGGCGTTTGAGCGCATAGCCCATGTCGGAATCTTCGATCCGAACATCGGAGGCGATCCGATTCTCTTCCAGCACCTTTTCTGGTTTTATTCGCATCCGGCAGTGTACATCATGATTCTGCCCGGCATGGGCGTGATCAGCGAGCTTGTTGCCTGCTTCTCGCAGAAGCGCGTCTTCGGGTACAACTTCGTCGCCTTTTCGAGCATGGCCATTGCGGTTTTGAGCTTCGTAGTCTGGGGCCACCATATGTTCGTCACCGGTGAGAGCGTCTACATCAGCATCGCCTTTTCTTTCCTGAGCTTCATGGTTGCCGTTCCCTCCGCCATCAAAATTTTCAACTGGACCGCCACCATGTACAAAGGTTCGGTCTCCTTCGACACGCCCATGCTTTACGCCTTCGGCTTCATTGGACTCTTTACCATCGGCGGCCTAACGGGCTTGTATCTGGCTTCGCTGGGCATGGACGTCGCCACCCACGGAACCTACTTCGTGGTGGCCCATTTCCACTACGTCATGGTCGGCGGAATGGTCATGGCCTTCATGGGCGGCCTGCATTTCTGGTGGCCCAAAATTACGGGCCGCATGTACCCCGAAGCCTGGGGCAGATTCGCTGCCCTCATCATTTTCATCGGCTTCAATCTCACTTTCTTCCCGCAGTTCATTCTCGGCTATCTCGGCATGCCGCGCCGCTACCACGCCTATCCCCCGGAATTCCAGGCGCTCAACGTACTCTCGACCGCCGGAGCTTCCATCCTCGGGATCGGGTACCTGATCCCCATGGTCTATTTCCTTTGGTCCTTGAAGTACGGCAAGAAAGCCGGTCCCAATCCTTGGCATGCAACCGGTTTGGAGTGGAAGATCCCTTCTCCTCCGACCACTTTTAATTTCGACACTACCCCCGTTGTGACTGAAGAAGCCTACAATTACGGGGAACTGGAGGAGATCGTTGGCTGAAACACTTGTGCCTGAAGTTCACGATGAACCCACGGCAGTAGCAACTCATCTCCGCCATCATTTTGCGACGGCGGAACAGCAGATGGAAGCGTCAGTGCTCGGCATGTGGACCTTCCTGATTACCGAAGTTCTTTTCTTCGGTGGAATGTTCGCCAGCTATGCGATCTACCGCGATTTGTATCCAGGCGCTTTCGCCAGCACCAGCAGATTCATGGACGTGGTTCTCGGCGGTAGCAACACGGCCGTTCTGATCTGCAGCAGTTTGACCATGGCTCTAGGCGTCCGTGCCGCTCAGCTTAGCAAACGCAAAGAGCTCATCCGGTTTCTAATCCTCACGATGATCTTCGGTACCATCTTCCTCATCTTGAAGGGAGTCGAGTACCACAACAAGTGGGTGGAGCATCTCGTCCCTGGCTTCGGCTTCCACTATGAGCCAGCCTATTACGCCCAACATGCGCAAATTTTCTTCTTTCTCTATTTCGCCATGACCGGCATGCACGCCCTTCACATGATTGTCGGCCTCGGTCTGCTCACATTCCTGTTGATTCAGGCCAAACGCGGTGTTTTCACCGAGAACTATTTCTCCCCCGTCGAGATGATCGGTCTCTACTGGCACTTCGTCGACATCGTCTGGATCTTCCTGTTCCCCTTACTCTATTTGATTGGACACCGAGGATGAGCGCACATCTCGCACCGATTCCTAAAGTCAGAACACTAGTTATCGTTTGGGCTTCCCTGATCGTTCTTACCGGTCTTACCAGCGCCGCGTCGTATGTTGACGTAGGCGAGTGGAACATCGTTGTCGCCCTGCTCATTGCCGTCACGAAAGCATCGCTTGTGGTCTGGATCTTCATGGGTGTTCGCTACGTCACCACCCTTACCAGGTTGTTTGTTATCGCCGGTCTGGTGTGGCTTTTCATCATGATCCTCCTCACCTTCAGTGATTACTCGACCCGCAAGTGGACCTACCAGGCGCAGCCATGGGCCAACAATCCCGCTCGCGGCCTGAGCCGCTGAGTCAGCTAAACGAGTCAGCCAAACGAATCAGCGAAACCATGAGTGAAAGCAGCGTCCAGGTCGTCGCGCGCTATCTGCAAGAGGCGGTCTCAGCCGCCAGGAATTTTGAAACGCAGTTGCGCGCATTTGCCGATGAGGCCCATGCGGGCGAGCGCCAACGCATTTTCCTTGAACATGCCGCTCGTCTCCACCGCCGCCATGAGCAATTAGTCGCCCGCGCTGAAAGTTTGGGCGTTGCGCCGGTAGCCGCTAAAAGCTTGCTCGATCATCTGTTCAGTCTCTCGCCCAAAACCGCCCACGCCGCGCACGTTAAAAGCCACACTACCGAAAACTTCATCAAAATGTATGCCATCGAAAGCAGCGAAGTAGCGCTCTACGAAGCTCTTGCCAACATTGCGGAAGCAGCGGGCGATGTCGATACCGAGACCCTTGTGCGTTCCCTGCAGCGGGAAGCAAAAACAGCTGTCGAAACGATCTGGCAACTGCTCCCGGCGGCGGCCCGCGAGGACGTAGAGCGCGCCGCCGCCGGCTGACTTTGCGCGATTTCTCAATTCTGTTCGCTCTCAAAAAATCTCACCTAGCGCTCTAGGGTCGACACCGCGCGATCCCAATTTATGCTTTCCGAGTCAGCTAGAATAGCAAAAGCTCGTGCCTCTCAAAGGAGGATCACCCTCAAGTGAAACCGACCTGTTTCCCGATTGCCGCCATTCTCGTTTTGTCGCCTCTGCTTTCCGCTCAAACCCTGAGCACTGACATTAAGCAGATGTATGCTTCGGAAAAAACCAATCTCATGCGCACCGCTGAAAAAGTGCCCGAGGAAGATTACGCTTTCAAACCGACCCCCGAAGTGCGCACCCTCTCCGAAGTCCTCGAACATGTAGTCACTTCGCAAATGCATGCCTGCGGTGCAATGTCCGGGAGCGCGCCCTCCGCCTTGCCCAAGTTGGATAACAAAGCAGCCATTGTCTCGGCCCTGAAGCAGTCCTTCGATCTATGCGACAAAGTCTTCGATTCTCTGACCGATAGCAATGCCTCCCAGATCGTTAAATCACCGCGCGGAGACAGAACCAAACTGGGTGCTCTCGCCGGCTTGGTCAATCACGATACCGAGCAGTACTCCATTCTCACCGTCTACATGCGCTTAAAGGGCATCGTGCCTCCATCGAGCGAGCATAAGCGTTAAATGCCAAGCCAAGTGCAAACAATCGACTCAACCGACGAACACTCTATGGCACAGGAATACGGTACTTGTGAATGTAAGGTTTGCGGCGATCAGGTTTTCGTTCCGCTGCCGCCTAAATCGAACGACAACCACTCGAACGGAATCCCTCATGAGCTCACCTGCTCAAACGGCCACACCGATTCCTACGACCCTTCGAAAGTACAATCCATCAGCTCGAAGCCGCCTGGTTCCTTGAAGGTGAGGCGCGCGGTCGCGGGAATCGGTTAGCCTTCAGCCGCCTATTTGCTCAAGGTAAAGTTCACAAAGACATCTGTCTCCACGGCCACCGGTTGGCCGTTCAACAGCGTGGGACGGTAACGCCATTGCCGTACCGCGTTGATCGCCGCCTCCGTCAAATCCGTGTTCGGCGAAGAGACCAGCGTGATTTCACCCGGGATACCGTTTTTCTCGATTACCGTTTTCAGGACAACAGTGCCTTGCGCGCCCGCCGCCTTTGCCGCCGCTGGATATTCCGGATGCGGCCGCACAATCAGGTTTGCGCCCGCTACCTCGCCTTTTACCTGAATCGGTTTCTGCGCGGATTCCAGATTCATCGTCATCCCGCGCTCCACTTTCGCATTCGCGTCCAGCGTGAACTCGCGAAAGACCGCCGCGTAGCCCGCCTTGTCAATCCGCAAAATATACTGACCCGCCGGTAAACTTTCGAATGAAAATTTCCCATCCGGGGCCGATGCCATTTCCTGCTGCACGGCCGTGTCCGGATTGCTCAGCACAATCTTTGCGTCCGCTACTGCCGCGCCGCTCTGATCCATGATCGATCCCCCGAGCGTTGCCGCCGATAGGCCTGCCGAAGCCAGCAGACCCGAAAGAATTGTTCGTTTCATTGGTGAACCTCCTACATCGATTGCCGACGCTGCTGTCCCGCAGAGCACCAGCGCCAAAATTCCGGGCAGCGCGCGCGTCCGTCTCGCCCCACCCTTCTGCGAAAGTATTGCCTGGACGCGTCCCTCTAATCGCCCGCTGGCCATGCTGATCGCCGCGCCGGACGTTGCCCCGCGCCATCTCGATCCGCGCGCGATCGCGACCAGTTCCGCCGCATACTCCGATGCGCGAATGCCTAACGCCACCGCTTGTGCGTCACACGCACGCTCGCTCTCCTGTCTAAGCCTGCGCCGCGCGCGCCATGCCAGCGGCTGAAACCACCACAAGACGCTCGCCACGTTTGCCAATAGCTGCCCCGCCACGTCTCGCCGCTTGATGTGCGCTAGCTCATGCAGCAAAACCACCCGCCATCGAACTTCGGTCCAACGCGCGGATTCGGCCGGTAACAAGATTCGCGGCCGCAAGATTCCAAATGTCACCGGCAGCATCGCTCCCTTGAAAATCAGCACCTCCGGCGCGTGCCGCAGACCCATCGCGTGGCGCGTCTCTTCCACCAACTTCAGAAACTGCTCTTCGCGCAAACTCTCCGCCTTCCGCGCCAGCCTCCAGATTGCTGCTTTCCCGGCTATCAGCCATCCCAAGCCCGGCGCCACGCCCAGGCACCAGATCACGAACGGCCAGTCGAAGCGCGCGCCCGCTCCGTGGCCACTCGCCGCGCGCGTCGCGACCATCGATCCCGTTACAACCGTTACTATCCCTTCCCGGTGCAGCCAGTTGCCAAGCGGAAGGTGCATCGGCGGCAACACCGCCGAAAGTAGCGGCAACGTCGCCAGCATGGCGAATCCAACCAATCCGATCCGGTAACGCTGAGCCGCATCCGGCCTCGCCACCAATCGCCGCAGCGCTTCGCACGCCACGAGCACCACCGTCGATCGAATCAAAAGCTCCGCCACCAGTGCCCAGTTCATCAACGCCCTTCCTTGCGAGCCTTCTCGATCAGGGCCGCCAATCGATCGAAATCCTCGTCCGATAACTCCCGCTCGGAAACATCCAACAGCGTCGCCACAGCGTCTTCCGCCGAGCCATCGAAAAACGTGTCTAAGAGATGCGCCGCGGCCGAACGCCTCGCTTTCTCCCGCGCGACAACCGGTATAAATACGTAGCGCAAGTTCTTCTCTTCGTGCCGCACGTGCTTCTTCTCTTCGAGCACGCGCAGCATCGCACGTACCGCGGAGTAACTCGGCGCATCCGGCAGATCCGCGTGTACCTCCGCGGAGGTTGCCCTTCCCCGGCGGTAGAGGACATCCATGATCTGCCGCTCTCGCCGGCTCAGCTGCTGCTGTGAAAACCGCATCCTGCTAGAAAAATAGCATCTAGCTGGTCAGGTTGTCAAGCCCTACTGCGTTGCTTGGTTTAGGAGTACAGCGAATGCGACAGGCTCAGCAGATTCTGCGGTCGTACGCACACAAAGCCGCCGCGTGGACTGTCTATGTCCGCGATCAGGCAGAACGAAACGGAAACTACCAGCGGCAGCACGATAAGCAGCAATCCGCGCGTTCGCACCCGCCGCACGCCGAAGCCCAGTAACAAGTTGGCGCAGACCGCAATAGCGGCCATCAGCGCCCGAGCCTCGATCGGAATGCGGTTCCACCACGCCGCCTGCGTATACCCCTGCGAATTCAACACGTCGTTCATTCCGGAGACAACAAGCGCCATCACCGGCGTCGGCTGCGCCAAAGCAGGCGCCTTCACGGCCGACCACAATTCGCTTTGCAGCTGCGTCGTGCCTTTATCGATTTGCTGAATCTCCCGCACGCCTCGCGTGTTGTAGAACAAAATACGCTGCTCCAGGTACTGGGTCAGCAGCGTGCGCACCTCGGCGGCGTTTCCACCGGACAGCAAGTCTGCCCTCACATACTCGGTGCCGATTGCATTCGCCTCCGCCTCCTCGTAGTTCTTGCGCTGATCGTAGCGGCTGATTGCCATCGAAAAACGAAACCCGAGAATCAGGCCAAGCAGCGTCAGGGTAGCGCCCAGTATCAGTCCAAAATCGTCCCGCTCCTAAGCCTCGAGCGACCGGTACCGCCGTTGCAGGGCCGCTCCTATCTGGGCCGCCGCCCAGAGACACACAAAAGAAATAGTCAGAACCAGAAATGGAAAGTTCATCAGGTTGCCCATCTACCATACCCTGACCTACCTCCCTTCTCTTGCTGGCTAATAGATCTTCTTCAAGTCCCCTAGCCGGCTAAGTGTTAGCGTCATTGCGCAATTCACCTGCTGCGTCGGGTTTGTCAGTGCGCCGCAAGCATCCTGCTTGTACTGCTCCCAAGATTGCTGCGATTGTACGAGCGCCGCTGCCTGGGCACTACTCCGCTTACTCGCGATCTCCGCCACCCGGGCCGCCAGGTCTTGCCCTAACTTGTCTGTCAGCTTTACCAGGCAAGCCGCTTCGCCATTGCAGGGCACGGTGTCTTCGAGATGCACATAGTCAACTATCTTCTGGCCGGTAGCCGGATTCTCGAACAAATCGATCATCATCGTGTCGGCCACGTGAATGACCTGGGGCAAGGGAAAACCCGGCGAAGGTATCCTGCTCCAAGCGGCCGGATCGGGCAGCTTCAAGGCGTCGGGTGACGCGTCCAAGGCGCTGAAAGTCACCCGAAAGCTATCCGCGTTCAGGCGATCTACCGCCACGTCGTACCCAAAATACAGATGCCGCGCCGAGTCGATTAGCGTGTGTCGCGCCGTTCTTCCGCTTGTGCCCGGCCCACTCTCAATCCCCGACGATAAGTCTTCCATCGGCGGCGTCACCGGCTCGAGCTTCTCTCGAATCACTATCCTTGCGTTTACGCTTGGCAAGTCCGCGGAAAAGCCCTGCGCGAAAATTCCGCGTGCGGCCAACAGAAACAAAACCACGCTAACGGTCTTCATAATTACTCCTGATAATTCTCGGTTCCAATCGCTTCACCGGCCGAAAATCGGACAGTGTCACTGCACGATTCTTCGGCTGCGTCTCCGGTTTATGCCAGGCGAGAACAGCCAGCGCGACAAAGACAAACATTGCCAGCAACCCCACCGGTGCCGGCACGCGAATCGTGCCGCTTACCAGCCACCACCACCATGCCTGTTTGCCGGATTCGGCAAATAATCTGTCCTCCAACGCCTGGGGCGCATCCGGCGCGCGCCAGTCTCGCAACAGGTCGTCGAGCTCCTTATCGCTCAGCGGTTCCATTTTGTTCGGCTCTCCTCAATCCCTTTGCTTTGAGCGGCTCGAGCAGCCGCTTCATGTTTTCGCGCGCCCGATGCAGGCGCGCCTTCACGGTGCCGAGTTCCGCGCCGGTGACGCGCGCCATCTCCTGCAGCGTCAGCCCTTCGTAGGCCGCCAGGATCAATACTTCGCGCTGTAGCGGCGGCAGTCGTTCCAGCGCCGAAGCCACTGCTTCCCACGCCTCGAACCCGTTCAAGTCTAGGGGCTCGGCGCGGAATTGCTCTTCTTCGAAGGAGCTCCAGCGCCTTTCATTTCGCCAGCGCTTCAACGCCAAATTGCGCGCAATGCCCAGCAGAAAAGATCGCAATTCGGCGTGCCCGCGGCCGGACGCGCCCGCTCCGCGTAAGAATGTCGGGAAGACATCCTGAGCGATGTCTTCCGCTGCCTCGGGCGAAGCAGTCAAGCGCCAGGCAAAACGATAAATAGCGTCCTTATGCTGCCAGAAGATTGCCCGAAACTCCTCATCGCTGATCACTCCGTTTTCGGCCTTCCCTGACAGGTACCAGAAGGCAGCTCAAAAGATACGGGTGGCCTTCAGTCTTCTTTGCGCGCGCTGCCGTCCGCGTTCACTGCTACTTCCCGGCTTTTCCCGCTCATAGCCCTCACCTCGGCTTCGTAACTAACGGTTGACCCTTGCGTGACCGATTCCACTTTCTCGATCTTTTCTCCGGCTGCCCGCTTTCGGAGCGCCTCCTTCGCCGGTCCGGGGACGCTCTCCAGATCCACTTCCTGCTCGACTTCCAGTAGCGATCCATCCGCCGCGAACGTCAAGTCGCGCCCTTTCCCATCCCGCCTGGTTTCCACTTCGTAGGTCATGCGCCCGTTCTCCCGCTCTTTGCTCGCGCCAAGAACGGTTGCGCCTTTGGTCTGCTCCTGCATCGCGCTGCGCACTGCAGGTGGCAGTTGCTCTACTTTAATCTTCGTATCCGCGGCCACGTAACCCAAGCTGCATGCAACCCCTAGCGCGCAGACAGCAAATGTCTTCATGAGTGTTTCTCCTTAACCGCAGTCTGCCGCCGCATTCTGAAAAAGCCATGAAGTCTTCTAAGATAGAAACAGCATCCAAACCCATGGCTTTACCCTAGCCCTCTATGGCAATCGACCCCACTACTCTACGCGTCTTATCGATCCTCTTTGCCGCCACGCTCGTCCGGTCCGTCTTCGGCTTTGGGGAGGCCCTGGTGGCCGTTCCGCTGCTCGCCCTCTGCATCCCCCTGGAGGTGGCCGCCCCGCTTGCCGTGCTCGTCTCGATCACCGTCGCCGGTATCGTCGTCGTGCAGGATTGGAGCAAGATCCATGTGCGCAGCACCGCCTGGCTCGTGCTCTCGACCCTCTTCGGTATCCCGCTCGGTCTGCTGCTTCTAACCAACAGCCATCAAAGACTGGTCAAAGCCTCGCTGGCCGTGATCATCATTGCCTTCTCGGTCTGGTCTCTCCTCGGCAAATCGACCGGCCGCGCGCCGCTCGAACTGCGCCGCGATAGCCGGCCGTGGCTGTTAGCCTGCGGCTTCTGCGCGGGCGTGCTGGGGGGCGCCTACGGCATGAATGGGCCTCCCCTAGTCATCTATGGCGCCATGCGCCGCTGGTCGGCCCAACACTTCCGCGCCACGCTGCAAGGCTATTTCCTGCCCGCCAGCATCATCGGCATGGCCGGTTACTGGTTGGCCGGACTCTGGGTGCCTGCCGTCACTCACTACTACTTTCTCTCGCTGCTGGTTACCCTGCCCGCCATCTTCCTCGGTCGGGCCATCAACCACCGCCTACGCGGAGACGCCTTTTTAAAATACGTCTACCTCGGCCTTACCGCCATCGGGGGCGTCTTGTTCGTTCAATCCATCACCGCCCTCTAAACTCCTTCCCGCTCACTCATTTCGCAACGCAATCATCGGATCGAGCTTCATGGCTCGGCGTGCCGGAATAATACAGGCAAGCAGGGCAATCGAGCAAAGCGCAAAAGCGACCAGCACAAACGTCAGCGGGTCGGTTGGCTTCACGCCGAACAGCATGCTCGACATAAGCTGCGTAAGCGCCAGCGCCGCCGGCACGCCGATCGCGATGCCGGTGAGCGTCATGCGCGCACCGTCTTTCAAAATCATGCGCAGCACATCCGGACGGCCCGCTCCGAGCGCCATGCGCAGGCCGATCTCCTGCGTGCGCTGTCCGACCAGATAGGACAGAACGCCGTAAATCCCTATGCTCGCCAGCAGCAGCGCCAGCGCGGCAAAAACTCCGAGCAGCGCCATGCTGAAACGTTTGTTTGCGATCGATCCCAAAACCACCTGCTCCATCGGCTGGCCGTCGAACGCGACCAGAGCGGCATTCAATTGCCGAAGACGCTCGCGCAGCATCGTAAAGCTCGGCGTGATCCCACGCTTGCCGCGCGCGTACACCGTCGCTGCCTGCGCTAAGCCGCCGATGTCTCGCACCTGCGCGACCGGCAAAAACAGCTGCGCGCGCAGTGGATTCGTCAAATCCGAATCCAGTCCCCACTGGTTGACGTGCCCAACCACGCCCACAATGCGCGGATTAGGTACCTTCTCGCGTGCCATTGAATCGTTGTTCATGTCCAGATATTGGCCGATCAGGTCCTGTCCGGCGAAATACTTTTCAGCCAGCGTCTCATCGATCACCACCACGGCAGCCGCGTGGTCGCTATCCCCATCGGCCAGAAAACGGCCACGTTTGAGCGCTATCCGCAGCGTCTTCCGGTACTCCGGTTGCACCACATATGCGATTGCCATCGGCAGGTCGGTTAAATGCGCCGGTTTCGGGCGGCCCACGATCCCAAAATACCGTTCGCTATCGCCTTCCATCGGAGAAGCGCCCCAGCTAAGCGATGCCGCTTCGACGCCCGGCGCGGAAGCGACCTTATCCTGCATCTGCCGGAAAAAAGCGCGAATCGCCGCCGGACTCTCCTGCTTGAGCGCGGCCGGCAGCGAGACGTCGAAGGTCATCACGCCGCGCGGATCGAATCCCGGATCGACTCTCAACAGCACAAACAAAGTCCGCACCATGAGCCCGGCACCCACCAGCAGCACCAGCGCCATGGCCATTTCGAGCACCACAAAAATGCGTTGGGCGCGGCTGCGCTTTCCCGCCAGTGAGCGGCCACTTTCCTTGAGCGCGGCGCCCAAATTCGCGCGCCGTGTCTGCAGGGCCGGTGCGAGGCCGAACACCAGCCCCGCCGCCAGCGATAGCAGCGCCGTAAAGAGCAGCACGCGCCAATCGAGCCCGATCTCTTCGGCGCGCGGCAAAGTCTGTGGGACCGCCGCAATTGCGGCCGCTGTCACGAACTTCGCGAGCAGCAGACCCAGGCCGCCACCGAGCACCGCCAGCAAGACGCTCTCAGTCAACAATTGGCGCACAATCCGCATCTGTCCGGCGCCCACCGCCAGCCGGATCGCAAACTCGCGTTGGCGCGACGTGGAGCGCGCCAGCAGCAGGTTTGCCACGTTCACGCAGGCGATCAACAGCACCAGCCCCACCGCGCCCAACAGCAGCAGCAGCAGCGGACGCATATTGCCCACCATCTCTTCCTTTAACGGAATCAGGTTTGCTTTCTGGTTGCTGTCTAAAGCCGGATAGGCCGCCGTGAGTTGCCGCGACACGCGCTCCATGTCATCGCGCGCCTGTCCGAGCGTTACGCCCGGCTTCAGCCGCCCGATCACGTCCATCCCCCACGGGGTGCCGCGATCCGCATAAAAGTGCGGCTCATTAAACTCGCCTATCGGCGTGTAAACATCGTTCGCCTTGTGAAAATTCTGCATGCGCAGCCGGAAGCTCGCCGGTACCACGCCAATCACCGTTCGCCCCACGCCGTCCACATTCAGCCGGTGCCCGACGATGTTGCGCGTTGCGCCGAACTTGCGTCTCCACAAGCCCTCCGAGATCATGGCCGTCGGATTCGCGCCCAGCCGATCTTCCTCCCGATTGAACGTTCGGCCCAGCAACGGATTCACACCCAGTACTTCGAAAAATCCCGCCGAGATCATTTCGCCCCGCAGGTGTTCCGACTCGCCGTCGCCAGCGAGGTTGAATGTTAACGAACGATAGGCGGCCAGCGCCGAGAAGCTGTGGTTCATGCGCTGCCAGTCGAGAAAGTTCGGATACGAAATCGAGCCGTTCTCGAAGTTCGGTATTTTCTCGAAGAGCGCGATGATCCGGCTCGCGTCACGGTAGGGCAGTGGATTCAGCAGCACGCCGTTCACCACCGAGAAAATGGCCGTGTTCGCCCCGATGCCCAACGCCAGCGTAAGAATCGCAATCGCCGCGAACGAGCGCGCTTTGAGCAGGGTCCGCGCACCGTAATACAAATCCTGCACCGCCGATTCCAGCCACCCGAACAGCTTGGCGTCCCGGCTTTCCTCGCGCGCTCGACCCCGGTTGCCAAATTCGATCCGTGCACGCCGCGCCGCTTCCTCGGGCTCCATGCCCGCTGCTACGTATTCTTCCGTGCGCGCGAAAAGATGGAACTCCTGCTCGGCGGCAATCTCCCGGTCCAAACTCTCACGCCGAAACACTGAAACCAAGCGCGATATATAACGCGACATAAATGCCCCTACGCCTCCCGCAACACTCTGCCGATCGCGCTCGAGATCGTGCGCCACCGGCTCTCTTCCTGCTCGAGTTCCTTCATCCCCGTTCGCGTAATCTCATACATGCGGGCGCGCCGGTTGTTCTCGGTAGTCGCCCAGCGCGCCTTAATCAATCCCGCCTCCTCCATGCGATGCAAAGCCGGATACAACGACCCTTCTTCCACTCGCAAAACATCCTGCGACATCTGTTCGATATGCGTGGTGAGCCCATACCCATGCAGCGCTCCCCGCCGCGCCAGAATCTTCAAAACCAGCAGCGGAATAGAGCCTTGAAACGAATCCTGTCGAGCCATATAATACTAAGTTTACTAAGTAAGCAATCTTGGTTCAAGACCACCGTCTACCGACTCGAAGGAAAGAAGCCGTCGATTCCCGTCGTACAACGGCGCCGGGACGTATTCCACCTTACAATTCTCGCCCTCGGAGGGCAAGAAAGTGTCTTCTGGCGGCCCCCGGTGGTGGTCATCCCATAGGCCCCAAAACACGTTGCTAAACCGGCCCGACGGACGGTACCGCCTTGCAAAACGACATTCCGAAACGGTATTGTTTTAGATACTCCGCCGTTTCTACGGTTTGAGGGAGGAAAACGTGGCTGCAACCGTCTGGAAGGGATATATCACCTTCGGCCTGATTACGATTCCGGTGCGTCTTTTCGCGGCCGCCCGTACCGAGCGGGTCAGCTTCAACCAAATCCACGGCGTCTGCGGAAGCCGGATCAAACAGCAAACCTTCTGTCCGCGCTGCGAGCGGGTCATAGAACGAAACGAACTGGTCAAAGGCTTCGAAGCCGAAAAGGACCAGTACGTGATCGTGAATGACGAAGACATCAAAAGTGTCGCCCCAGCTTCGAGCGACAACATGGAGATCCTCGAATTCGTCAAGGCGGAGGGAATCGATCCGATCTATTTCGACGCTTCCTATTTCATGGTTCCCGAAGAGGCGGGCAAGAAGGCTTACCATCTGCTTCTCGAAACGATGCGCAAATCGGGGTATAGCGCGATTGCCAAAATCGCCATGCACCAGCGCGAGTTCACGGTGGTCATTCGACCTCATTCGGACGGGCTGCTGCTGCATACGATGTTCTATCCGGAGGAAGTGCGCGAGGTGCCGGAGTTTCGCCGCGATTTGAACGTGGCTGTTAAACCGCAGGAAGTCGAACTGGCCGAGCGGCTGGTAGAGGGCTTGGCGACCGATTTCGACCCCGAGAAGTATCACGACGAGTATCAGGGGCGCCTCAAACAGATGATCGAAGCCAAGCGCGAAGGCCAGACGGTGGAAGAGACCGCGCCGAAGAAACGGGCTCCGGTGATCGACCTGATGCAGGCGCTGCAGAAAAGCCTGGGCGAACTGCCGAGGAAGCCGGCGGCTAAAGCGGCGGCAAAGAGCGAGGCAGCGCAAGAGACCAAGCAGAGCAGGGGTAAGCGGGCGGCGCATGGTTGAAGTGGTGGCGTAAGTTGCAAGTTTAGGGTCGCTGAGAAGCCGTGAAAGAATCATCCATGGGCCGAAAAAGCGAGTCAACTTTCGAGGTTGCCGCTCAAAAGTGTTTCGAAACGGTGTAGCGGATGAGAGTTAGTTGTCCAACAGTGTTAGCGCTCGCCAGGCCCGAAGACTGCCGAGAAGGAAGTTTCCCTTTTGGATGGGACCGTCCCGAAGGGACTGTCTTAAGCTTCCGTAGGGGAAGCGAGCAGCGGCCGCCAACAAAGGCGCATCCATTGCAGGATGTTATACGTCAGACAAGCCCATAGGGCCTCCACGCCGACTTTGGCCAAACCGCGAAGGCGAAATTTGCGGAGCCCGATTTTATCCTTGATCCAGGCATGCGGAAATTCCGCCGTGGCACCTCGTTGCCGGTAGATCCGCTGCGCTTGCGGGGTCGCCATCTTCGCGGTAAAGGCCACCACTTCCGGCTTTTCCTCAGGCAGCGACACCGTTCGGCCGCGCCCGCTCGGGCTGCAGTGTGGCCGATGGACACAGTCGCCGCAAGCCTGATCGGAGGCTCGATATTGCCGATACGCGAAATGGTCCTGGCGGTTCTGGCGCAGGTACGGCAACTCCTGCCCGGCCGGACAGCGCAACGCGTTCCGGCCTTCTAACACCACAAAAGCAGAAGCGCCGAAATCCGCCGCTATCCCGCTGGCCTCCAGGCGTGCTTCTCGCCGCCCCTTTGGGCTGCCCAGAGAACCAATGAAATCGATGCCTCGTTCGCTCATTCCTAGAATGCTGGCACGATTGGTGTAACCGCCATCGGCCACGACTTGCTCTAGTCTGCGTCCCAGGGTAGCCTCGATGCGATCCATGGCCGGCAGCAATTGCCCGCTGTCGCTCGCCGCTTGGGTTACGGCCACTTCCACAATCACTTTTGTGACTGGCCTCGGTGCTGACTTGCACGTTATAGCTGGGAGCAAACCCGCCCTGGCCATCTTTCATCACGCGCGCTTCCGGATCGCTCACACTGGCGCGCGCCGACTGCTTGTCTTGCCGGCTATGCTTGCTGTTTTCGATGCTGGCCAGTTCGCTCAGTGCCTTTTCCAGCCGCTCGACTTGTTCCCGCGCCGCACGCCGCTGAGCGGCTTCCCGTCGGGCCGGCCGCTGCGCCTCGTGCGGATCTCCCATCTGCCGCACCACCTCGCGCGCCTGCTCGAGCCGCCGGTCGATCGTCGCCCGCCGCCGCAGCGAATCGCTCCCCGCCTGCGCGCGAATCTTCGTCCCATCAACCATCAGACGCTCTAAACCGATCAGCCCGGCGCTTTCCAGCAACGCCAACAATCGGCTAAACATCTCGTCCAGCGCCGCCCGATGTTGTACCCGAAAATCGGATAACGTGTGGTGGTTGATCACCTGCAAGCCGCTTAACCATTGCAACCCCGGCTCGTACTCCATCAGGCGCTCGATCTCGCGCGCCGAGCTGACTTGTTCGCTGTAACTGTACACCCACACACTCACTAGCAAACGCGGATCCCACGCCGGCCGTCCTGCGCCGCCTTCCTCGCCACACAAGCTTTCGGCAAACCCGCTCAGATCCAACGTCCTCGCCAAATGCCAGATCGCCCGCGCCTTGTGGTCCGCCGGAATCAACTCCTCCACATCGATGATCGCCATCGTTTTCTGTTGGCGATCGATGCGGCGCAGCTTGACGGGCCCACGCTCGGCTGCTTCCTCCTGCTCCCCGTCCTTGTTCCTTGGCAACTTCAACAACCGCGCCTGCTCGCTCATCTCTTCAGTATCGGCCCAAATCATTTCCTTCACAAATTGTTACGAGGCATTTTTTCACGGCTTCTGACGCTTCCTGCTCTATTGCTAGCATTTTGATGCCGGCTGGAAAGCCGGCATGGCAGCCCAGGAGGGCCGCTCCACGAGTGCTTGCTTATTGTGCCTCCTTTTGGCGGTAGAGGTGGCCGATGGGGCCGATGTGGCCGGTACCGGCGGCGGCTTCCTGTTTAAGAATGTCGAGCCAATCCTCATAGAACATTTTCTGGATGGCGAACTGTTCGCTGACTTTCTGGACTTCGTTGGGGCGCGCCCAACTGTATTCGGGCGGGACACCATGCAGGAAGTGCAGGACGCGATTGAAGAAGACGGGCGGCTTCTCGCGGGCCGCCATTTTTTTGACCAGGAAATCGTTGGGCGGGAGGTAATCGGTGAGGCATTGGCCATCGACGACGGAAACGGTGACGCACTGATGGGTTTTGAAGTGATCGGTGGCCTCCTTATCGTTGCGGTCGAGCCAGCGGCGTTCGAGGTTGGCGGCGTTGTCGAGGGCGCGCTCGCGGCGCTCGGCGGCGGTTTTGTAGCGGCTGAAGTTGGCGAAGAGCTGCTGGTGGGAATCGGTCCAATGGTAGGCGTGCGAAGGTTTCGAATGCTTATCGACCGTGATGTGCTTGCCGATGGGATCGATGCCAGGGAAGTAGCGCCGCGCCATCGCTTGGTTGATGATCGCCACACGAGATCGACCCGCATCTTGAAATGTGAAATCATGTCCTGCGACGAGCGGAATCCCCAACGTTTCGAAATATCGAGGCGCCACAAACGTCACAGCCGACCTGCGCCGATCCTCAGGCCGTTCTACACGTCCTTCCGCAAACATGTAACGGCCTGGAGTTCCACAGCCTTCTAGGGGCGTACAACCGCTAATCGAGGCCGAACGCACGCCTGGAAGAGCTTTGAGGCGAGTCAGCAAAGCCTGATAGAACGCCGAGAGCTGCTCTGGCTTGTATCCACTGTAAGTCGGATCGAGCGTTACCAGAAGCACATGATCGCTGCGAAAACCGAGATCGAAATTTCGCAGGCGCGACAGATGATTCAAAAAGATGGCGGCAGCGGCCACCAGGAAAATCGATAGCGCCACCTGCGCGGTCACGAGCCCTTTTCCAAACAGGCTCCAGAAAACGCGTGTCGCCGCCCTTTCCGATCTGCCGAAAGTTAGATGCCGGCGCGAAGCGAAAGGCGTGCCATGCGGGCGCGAGCCCGAACAGCAAGCCTGTGAGTAGCGCGATTCCCGTGGCGAAGAGCAGCAGGTGAAGATCGGGTTGGACGTGAATCTCGATGTGCTCGAACGCGCGGCCGCTGGCCATGATCCGCACCAGGACGCCTGTTAGAAGATAGGCAAACAGAATGCCCAAGAGCGCGCCCGCAAAGGAAAGCAGCACCGATTCGGTTAACATTTGACTTGCCAGGTTGGCGCGGCGCGCGCCCAATCCTACGCGGATGGCGATCTCGCGCTGTCGTCCTACTGAGCGCGCCAGCAGCATGCTGGCCAGATTGATGCACGCGAGCAAAAGGAGCAAGCCAACCACGATCATCAGAAACACCAGCGGCTTGCCATACTGAGCGCGCACATTCACCAGACCGTTGCCGCCCGGCTCCACTTGCAAGGTGGTTTCTCCAACCTGCCGGTTCTTGCTTTGGGAGGCACGCCGCTCGAGCACAAGCCGGTAGAGGACAGACATTTCAGCTTGCGCCCGCGCGAGTGTCACGCCTGGCCTCAGGCGCGCCAACATGGTGAGACTGCTATGTTCCTGGGGTGCCCAGATATCGGTGCGAGATCCCACTCGCGGCCCTGTATAAGTTCGCGGCGCGACGCCGATGATGGTTTTCGGCTTGTCATCCACGAAGATTCGCTTACCGAGAATCGCCGGGCTACGATTGAACCGGCTGTTCCAGTAAGACCAACTTACGACCACCACATCTCCAATCCCGCTTGCCGGAACGTCTTCGAGACCGAAGAACCGGCCAATTGCGGGTTTTAGTCCGAGCACGTGAAAGTAACTTCCTAGCGCATTTTCCTCGATTAAAGTTTCGGTCTCGACGCCCGGGATGCGGACTGGGGCGAGATTGTCGAAGGACATGCCAGTTATGGCCGAGAAAACACGATTATGATCGCGGAAAAGCTGGTAGCTTTCCCATTCCCAGTAGGACGATGAACGAGGCTGATCGGGATGATTTTGCAGGAACTCCACGAGCTGCTCGGGATGTGCGACCGGCAATGCACGCAGGACAATCGTGTAGAACAAACTGAAGATCGCGGTATTCGCGCCAATTGCGAGCGCCAATGAGAGCATGGCGACGGTGGTAAAGCCGGGACTGCGTCGCATCAGCCGGAAAGCGAAACGGATATCGTTCCAGATCATGTGCATGAACTAAACCCAGAGGCTAGTATATCGTTTTCTACTTAGGGGTACCAGGAAGGCTCTCCTCGTAATACGACAGTAATATTTTTCTGCTAGCCTAAACTTTCTCACTCAGAGTTCGTTTCCTAAGGGGGTTTGCAACATGCGACGTCTGATCGGGGTGTGCCTCGCGGCTGCTTGTCTGGCAGTTCTGCCGATAGCCCTACATGCTCAATCCACGTACGGAGTCATCGTGGGTACCGTTACCGATAGTTCGGGAGCACCGGTCGGGAACGCGACTGTGACTATAACGAACACGGATGAGAATACGAGCCGGGAGCTGAAGACGAACGGCAACGGCGATTTCGACGGGGAAAATCTGCTGCCGGCGCATTACCGGGTGACTATCGCCAGCACGGGATTCGATACGTTCGATGCGACGGACTTATCGCTGATCGCGCGGCAGACGCTGCGCGTCAACGCGACGCTGCGGATCGGGAAGGCTCAGCAAACCGTGACAGTGAACGATGCCGAAGCGGGCGTCATCGCCACCGACAGTCAGACTATTCAGGCCAGCTTCGACCCGAAAGCGCTCTTGAATTTGCCGGCGAACATCCGGGCCAATGGCAACACGAGTCCGTACCAACTGATCCAGATCCTGCCGGGTGTACAAGCGGACGATAGCGGCAATTTTTCCATTCAAGGCGGCATCCCGTCGCAGACTCAGTACTCGCTCGATGGAATATCGACGACCGATGTCACTGGAAATCAACCGCTCACCAACGCGTTTCCCTCCACCGAATCACTGGCGGAGATCAAGGTGCAAGGGGTAGGCAATGAGGCCGAATATGGGCAGGTGGGCGATATCACGACGATTTCGAAGAGCGGAACCAATCAATTTCATGGCGATCTGTTCTGGTATTCGCAAAATAGAGCGCTGAATGCGTTGGCCTATGGACAGCAGACGAAGACGCAACTGGTGGCGAACGATTTCGGGGTGAGCGCGGGCGGACCAGTGGTGATTCCGCGTTTATACAACGGACATGACAAGACGTTCTTCTATGGAACTTATGAGGGCTTCCGCTATCCACGGCAAGCAACGATTCAAAACGAGGTTCCGACGCAAGCCGAGCGTAACGGCGACTTCAATGCGGAAGGCGTGACGGTTATCGATCCGACGACCGGCCAGCCATTCGCGAATGACACGATTCCGGCGAATCGCATCAGCCCGGTGGCAAACAAATTCCTGGCCCTGTATCCGCTGCCAAACGCCGGCGATTTAAGCAAAGCGCACAGCGCGAATTACATCGATAACCGGCAGAACGATTACTCGTCGGACCAGTACGATATTCGCGGCGATCAATACATTAGCTCGAATCAATCGGTATTTGCGCGCTGGACCTGGAAGAACATCAGCCAATTCAGTCCGCAAAACCTGCTGGTGCCGAGCGAGAGCAATCCGGACAATTACAAACTGCTGGTGGCGGCTTATAACTATGCGATCAGGCCGAACTTGCTCAATGAGGCGCGTTTTGGTTTCACTCTGCGGACGACGTCGGTCAGCTTGCCCTTCGACGGCCGAGCGTTTACCAACAGCCTGGGCCTGGTCGGCATTGGGCCGACATTTCCGTTCAACGGACTGCCCGATGTCGCGATCACCGATTACCAGGAATTAAATACCGGTCGAGCCGATTCGACCACCCGCAGCGACACCTACCAGGCGACCGACAATGTGACCTGGAATAAGGGACGGCACACCGTGAAGGTCGGCTTCGACTATCGATACATACGGGCCGTATCGCCGCTCGGCTTCATCTCGGGCGACAATTACGGCGGCTACAGCTTCAACGGCACTTTCTCGGGCAACTCGGTGGGCGATTTCCTGCTCGGATTGCCTATCAACACCGATGTCGACAATGTGAAGAACGATAACGACGGCCGCAGCAACCATTACAACGCTTATATACAAGACTCGTTCCGCGTGAGCCCTAAATTGACCTTGGAATACGGACTGCGCTTCGAGTTCCATCCAGGGTATATGGACGCCAATGGGAACATCGGGAACTTCGACCCGAGCGTGGCGAAATCGGGCGCGGTGATTTATCCGAATGGCGCGGCATCGACGCTTGCGCCTGAGTTTCTGCAGAGCTTCAACGCATGCCCGATGCTTGGCAGCAATGTCGGGCCCTCGGCGAATGGCGCTCCTTGTACACCGGTGCTGTCGGCCAGCCAGGCCGGACTGCCGAACTCGCTGCGCACCGCTCCCAAGCGATTTGTGCCGCGCTTCGGTTTCGCCTACCGGCCATTCAACGATGACAAGACCGTTGTGCGCGGAGGCTTCGGCGTCTTCAATACGGAAGTTCTGGGCTCGATTTACTACGCGCTAACCGGAACTCTGCAATCGAACACGCGCACCTACAACAACATCTCGAACGGCAAGCCGATCTTCCAATGGCCGGAGACGCAACTGCCGGGCGTAGGAACGATCGCGGATTTCGGAAATGCTTACTTCGGAACGGCCAACCAGATCAATTGGAAAGACCCATACTCGATGCAGTGGGACGTTTCGTTCGATCGCGATCTCGGTTTCCAGACGGGCCTGCGGCTGTCTTATATCGCCATGAACACACGGCAGCTGGTGTGGTCGCCCAACCTGAATCAATCGACTTATTCGACCGAGTTTTACACGGATCAACCGCTCAGCAGCCGGCCGTTTCCAAACTGGGGCACGGTGAATACGCGCGCGAACGGCGCTACCGCGAACTATCAATCCGCGCAGGTGGAAGTGAAGCACAGGACTAACGCGGGCCTGACCTTCGATACCACTTACACCTTTGCGAAGAACCTGGCCGACAATCAGGGTTACACCGAAGGAAGTGACAACAACACCTATGGCACATCCTTCGCAGGCGAAAACTCCGGATCGCGCACGCTGGACCTATACGATCTGAAGCATGAATACGGGAATGTTTTCGGCACGCGCAAGCATCGCTGGATCACGACGGCGATTTACGATTTACCGATCGGTCGCGGGCGCGCGTTGGGCAGCAATATGAATCGTTTCATCGATGGAGTGATCGGGGGGTGGCAGCTCAGCTCGATTTTCTTGTGGCAGAGCGGCCCTTACCTGAGCCCTTATTTTGATGGCGGCGACCCCTCGGGCACCGGGTCGGGCATTATCGGCCGGGACCAGGCGCCGGACATCACGACCAATCCGAATTTGAGCAATCCGAATCGTAACGACTGGTTCAACTTGGGGGCTTACACTTGTCCGGCGACACCGAACTGGCAACCGGGAACGGCGTGCCTGATTGGCTCCGCTCCACAGTATGGCGCGCCCATCGGACGTTTCGGCAACGCCGGGTCCGCCATGCTGGTGGGGCCGGGCACGGTCAACCTGAATGCCGGCCTGGCGAAATACTTTTCGGTAACTGAGCGAGTGCGAATCAAGATCGAAGGCTCGTTCACGAACGTCCTGAATCATACGAACCTGGCCGATCCTGTACTGGCAATCACTGACGCGAGCGTCGGTCAAATCACGAGCGCGCGCGGCGCGGATTTTGGGGGGAGCCGGACGGGGCAGGTGGGCGCGCGGGTCGAGTGGTAAGGTAAAGTGTTTTTCAATCGCTCCGCTTCGAGTTCATGGGTACTTATCGGATAAATTTGCGTGCATCCGTTGCGATGCTGATCCTTTTATTAGTAGGTTCCGCGAGCGCGCGGGCCTTCCAAGGCGCTTCCAATAATGAACAAAGCTCACATCTCCCCACCGGCAAACGCATTACCCCGGAAGCTGCGCCGGGCGCGCATTTCGAGCTATTGAATCCAGGGCTGCGGGATTATCCGCAGTATGTGGCGGGCCAGGCGATGAGCACCGCGCTCAGCCCGGATGGTAAGACTCTTTTGATTCTCACCAGCGGGTTCAACCGGTTGAACGGCGAAGACGGAAAGCCGATCGCCGATGCTTCGGACGAGTACGTTTTCGTCTACGACATCGCGCAGGGCGCGGCGCGGAAAACGCAAGTGTTGAAAGTTCCGAATACGTTTGCGGGCATTGCCTTCGCGCCCTCCGGCAGGCGCTTTTATGTCTCGGGGGGCACGGATGACAATCTGCACACCTTCGCGCTTGGTGGCGGCGGTAAGTGGAGCGAAGAGGGCGAGCCTATCAAGTTAGGACACAAGTCGGGGCTTGGTTTTTTCGTGGGCAAAGAACCGCTGGCGGCGGGCGGCGTTGGCGCGACACCCGACGGCAAAACGGCGCTGGTCGCAAACGTCTATAACGATTCGGTTTCTGTCATCGACCTAATCTCGCGCAAGGTCACAAACGAGATCGATCTTCGGCCCGGCAAAATCGACCCTAGACAGGCGGGTGTTCCAGGCGGCGAATATCCGTTCTGGGTAGCGGTGAAGTCGAATGGGACGGCTTATGTTTCCTGCCTCAGAGACCGCGAAGTAGTGGTTCTGCGGCTGGGTGCAACGCCCTCTGTCAAAGCGCGAATCAAAGTGGCCGGTAACCCGAACAAGATGACGCTCAATCACGACGGCTCACGTTTGTTCGTGGCTGCGGACAACAGCGACGCCGTGAGCGTTATCGACACGCAAACGAACCGCATTCTGGAAAAAATTGTAACCACCGGGCCGCGCGAACTGATCGGCAACGTGCGGGCTTACCGCGGAAGCGCACCGAACGACGTGACGCTTTCACATGACGAGAAGACTCTGTTTATTACGAACGGCGGCTCGAATTCGGTGGCGATTGTGCGCCTCGCGCAAGCGGGAAAACCGTCGGAAGTAATCGGCCTGTTGCCGACCGGCTGGTATCCGAACGCGGTATCGGCCAGTCGCGACGGCAAAACGCTTTATGTGGTGAATGGGAAGAGCATGCCGGGTCCGAACCCGGACCAGAAGGAACCGGTAAAGAAGAAAGACAATATGAAGCCGGGGCCGGATGTCATTCTGGCTCGGAATTCTTACATTCTGCAATTGGAGAAGGCGGGATTTTTGACTATGCCGGTGCCGACGGGCGCGGCGCTCAACCGCATGACGCAACTGGTGGCACGCAATAACGCCTTCGACGCGCGGCAGGACGAGCGCGATAGAGCTACCATGGCGGGACTGCACGCGCGCATCAAGCACGTGATTTACATCATCAAGGAAAACCGGACATACGACCAGGTTCTGGGCGACTTGGGAAAGGGAAACGGCGATCCGAAGCTGACCATGTTCGGCGAAAAAATTACGCCCAACTTGCATAGCGTGGCGGCGAACTTTGTCGACTTCGACAATTTTTACGACTCGGGCGAAGTGAGCGGGGACGGTTGGCCGTGGAGCACTTCCGGGCGCGAATCCGACTTCGGGGTCAAGGCCGTCATCCTGAACTATGCGAATCGCGGGACGAATTACGAATACGAGGGCATGAATCGCGACCTGAACGTCGGACTAGCGACGGCGAAGGAGAGGCAGGCGGCGAATCCTAAGACACCTTCCGATCCGGACCTGCTGCCGGGCGCGATCAATGTCGCGGAGCCGGACGGACCCGACGGGACGCCGCGCGGCAAAGGCTATCTATGGGACGCCGTTCTGCGGGCGGGGCTAGACTTTCGGGAATACGGCTGTATGAGCGACATGAACCTCGATGCGCCGCGCGAGCCGTACCCGTTCAAGGCGCATGTGGTGCTTTCCAGGCCTTCCAATGCCGAGCTCTATAAATTTGGCGATCCTTATTTTAAAGGCTTCGATCCGGGCTATCCGGATTTCTATCGAGAGGCGGAATGGGAGCGCGAGTTCGATGGGTATGTTCGCCACTCCAATCTGCCGGCTTTCGAGATCGTTCAATTGCAAGAGGATCATATGGGCGATTTCGAAAAGGCCATCTCGGGCGTGAATACGCCGGAGACGCAGCAGGCGGACAACGATTATGCGGTAGCGCGACTGATCGATCGGGTGGCGCACAGCCCTTACAAGGAAAATACGCTGATTTTCGCGATCGAGGACGATGCGCAGGATGGGCCGGACCATGTGGATGCTCATCGCACCACCGCCTATGTGGTGGGCCCGTACGTGAGGCACGGCGTGGTTGTTTCGACTTTCTACACGACTGTCAGCATGGTGCGGACGATAGAAGACGTACTCGGTCTGGACCACCTCAATCTGAACACCGCCACCGCGCGGCCCATGACCGATGCCTTCGACCTGAATCAGCAGGATTGGTCGTTCGACGCGCGGCCCTCTGGCGTGCTCGCCAAGACGAAACTTCCGCTAAGCGGGGCCGAGCGCGCGGCTGCCCAATCCCGAGGCGCGGTCCCCGTGTCGCAAGACTCCGCTTATTGGGCCCGTGTGACTAAAGGATTCGACTTCAGCGGCGAAGATCGGGTGGATGCGGCCAAATTCAATCACGTTCTCTGGCAAGGTATGAAAGGAACGCCGTATCCGACGAGCCGTACTGGAAGCAGTTTTCGCGACGAGGACGACGACGACCGCTAGTCAGGCCGGGATCGGCGCACGGTCGGACACCTTTCATGGAATTTTCAGAAGATTGGCATTAAGCTTACAGTGGTGCATATAGTCTTGGCACTCTATCCATTCCGGCGAAGAAGCGATGGTCCGGTCGCGGTTCCCTTCCTTGCTCTCGTCTTTCGTCTTGTTCTGCTTGGCCAAGCTCTGCTGTTTGGGCAGAGCACAGCTGCTACCCAATCCGCCCAGCCGCAGTCATCGGCCAGTATCTCGGGAACGGTTCGAGACGCGCACGGGGCGGTCATGCCGGATGTAAAGGTGACGCTTCTCGGACCGAACGATATCGTGGAACAGGTAGCGAACGCCAATAGCAAGGGCGCGTTCACATTTGACGGGTTAGCCCCCGGCACTTATCGGGTGAAGATTGCCGCCACGGCGGGTCTTGAACCGGCGCTCTCGGAAGAGTTGGTGCTGGCCGCGGGTGAGGACCGTGAACTGCCCATAATCGGAACGCGGGTTCCCACCACAAGCACCACTGTTCAGGTTGCGGCGACCCTCGACCAAGTGGCGCAGGCGCAAGTGCAGGAACAGGAAAAGCAGCGGGTGCTGGGCGTCCTGCCCAACTATTACGTCAGTTACATCTGGGATGCCGCGCCGATGACGCCCAAGCTGAAGTTCAAGCTGACGCTCCGGTCGACGTTAGATCCTGTCTCCTTTCTGGTAGCAGCCGGTCTGGCCGGTGTGGAGCAGAAGCACAACACGTTTCCGGGATACGGCCAAGGCGCCGAAGGTTATGCGAAGCGCTTTGGAGCGGCGTATGCCGATGCCACGATCGGCAAGATAGTGAGCCGCGCGATTCTGCCGAGCATCTTGCACCAGGACCCGCGCTACTTTTACCGGGGCTCCGGAAGCGTCCGGTCGCGTGCATTCTATGCGATTGCTTCAACGTTCATCTGCCGGGGAGACAATGGGAAACTTCAACCGAACTATTCCCAGGTGCTTGGCAACTTCGCGGCATCCGGTATTTCGAATCTCTACCGGGCGCCCGGAGACCGGAGTGCCAGCCTGACGTTTCGCAATGGGTTGATCATGATGGGGAGCGGCGCGGTGGAGAACCTATTGCGCGAGTTTCTTTCGCGCAAGCTGACGTCGAATGTACCTGCGTTTGCCAATGGCAAGCCCTAACGAGCTTTTGCCGGCAGGGAACCGCGCCAGGTTAATACTCTCCTGCGTCGCCCTGATCGGGCGTATCCATCGGCTCACCGCCTTCGGCGAACACACGCAGCCTATCATGAATCTCCTGCTCGCGCTGTTTATAGCTGCTGATGCCGGTGAGGGGCGCTTCTTCGAGCGTTTTGCCAGCGGGATCCTGATAGACCACTTTGAACTCTCCAGGCATGCTTGCGCTAAATACCTCGGCTTTAAATTGACCGTGAGTCACTGTACCGACTAGCTGTTCTTCCATTTGTGTAGTTATCCTTCCGCGCGTTCTGCCGCTCAGGGCTGATCGTTCGCCTGCTTGCGTACTTCTTCCATGTAGTCGCGAACGTACTGCTGAAGCGCGACCGGTACTTCGTCACGATTGATCTCGCCGCCTAGATCCGCGTGGTGTCCGATCCGACCCGAGTATTGCGTCCGCAGCTGTTCATGACTGGAATGTGTCTCTACCGTCATATCGCCGGTTAGACTCGAAGAACGCTTGCCGATGATCTCATCCAGTTTTCCCATGGCGCGCAACTGCTCCGCCTCTTTGAGAGTTTTCTCGCCATCCTGACGCCCAATGCCCGACTGTGCGTCCGCGCCTTTACTACTGGCGCTTTCATCCGAACTGTGGCTTTGTGAAATAGGCGCTTTCTCGGAGGCTTGCGCGGCCTGCTGACCCTGTGCGTTCTGCTGCTGGCCTTGTGCTTCGCTTTGCTGGGAGTTTTGCGGATTCTGCCCGGGTTGAGGATTCCTCGAACCGTTCTGTGAATTTTGCTGGCCAGGCTTCGATTCCTGCTTGCCATGCTGGCTGTCATTTTGGTTCGCTGTCTGCGGGCTCATCTTAGCCATCAAGCCGGAAAGCGCCTCTTTCATGCGATCCATCAGGCCGGAAGGCTGACGATTCCCTTCCTGTCTGGCTTCGTTCGGAGATTGGGGGTTTGGAGACGGATGCGCGTCAGGGGATTTCCCGCCAGGCTGTCCATTTTTGTCGCCGCCCAGACCCGGTTGCGAATCTGTTTTCCGCTCTGTCGAGCCGGCTGTCTGCGTAGTCCGATCAGGCAATTTACCGTCATCGGCGGAAAGTTTGTTACTACTCTCACCGGCTTTACCCGGCGCTTCCCCGGATGCCCTATCATCCACGTTCTGCTCGCTCTGCTTTGAGTCAAAAGCCCGCTCGGGAATTGTGTTCGTTGCGTTGAGCGTTGTCCGACCAGGACCCGGAACCGGCGAGGGCTTTCGCAAATACTCAAGTACTTCGGCCGGAAATGACAAAGGATTCGCAATCAACGCTTGTTTGAAGTCCAGACGGCTAAGCACTAGATATCGAAGGGCAAACAGACCAAAAGCGACGGCGCCGAACGCTCCTGCCAGCACCCATGTTCTGCGCCAGACAAATGGAAAGACCTTAGCCGGCTGCACACTGGGCGCGATTTCCTCCGCGCGCTGTATCTGCTCCTGAGCGAACGGGACTTCATGGGACGTTGAGTCTTCGAGCAGGAACCAAGCTGTCGAAAGTGAATCGTTCAGGGCGAGCCGTCGGTCGACGATCTGCGCCACGCGATAGCGGCTGAGTATCCGTCCGCGCGCGCGCGTTAACGTCACCACCGCGCCCAGCGCGCCTAAAACAACCAGCCACGGCCAGTTCAGGATCTGCGTTCCGAGTAGCAGGAGAAGAATGATCCCGCCGAAAACCGCCGCCAATGTGAAGGCAGAATTTTCGACCAGCAGAACCAGGCTGCTGCGCCTTGATGCTGCTTTTATGGTCTTCCTCACCCGGCTCTGGCCGGAATCTGTTGAAGCGTGCAAAGATCTTCCGCCTTGCCTGGATTATCCCATGCGATTTTCCTTCTCCGTTCCGCCGCGCCGTTCGGCCAGTCAGCGCCGTGAACGGATTTACCTGTTCGTTACCATAAAATCTTCCGATGCTTCGATTCGAAACGGCCGGGGAGTCGCACGGTGAATTCCTGGTCGCCACACTTACCGGTATTCCCGCTGGCGTACCGGTGTGTCTCGACTTTTTGAACCGGCAACTGTGGCGTCGTCAGCAGGGTTATGGGCGCGGCGGCCGCATGAAAATCGAAACGGATCAGGTGCGTCTGGTCTCCGGGGTCCGTCATTCGCTCACTATCGGCTCACCTATTGCGATTCTGATCGAGAACAAGGATTGGAAGAACTGGGCAGACATTCTTCCCATCTTTGCGACGAGTGCCGAGGCGGCCAAGACCAAGCCAGTAACCAGGCCGCGCCCCGGACACGCCGATCTTGCCGGCGTATTGAAATACAATTTCGACGATGCGCGCTATATCCTGGAACGCGCCAGTGCGCGCGAGACAACGGCGCGCGTAGCGGTCGGGGCTCTGGCCAAGACGTTTTTGAAGCAGTTCGATATCCAAGTGTTAAGCCACGTGGTGGGAGTTGGGCCGGTGCGACTCGAACGCCCGGCGGCCTGGAAAGAAATTGCGGCGCTCAGCGCTCGCAATGAGGTACTGCTAGGCTGCGTCGATGCGGAGACCGAAACCCGTATGAAGGAGGCGGTCGATCACGCGTACCGCACTGGCGACACCATTGGCGGCATCTTTGAAGTAGTGGCGCATGGGGTTCCGCCGGGTCTAGGTTCACATATCGCCTGGGACACGCGACTGGACGGCCGTCTGGCGCAAGCGATCGTGTCCATTCAGGCCGTGAAGGGCGCGGAGATAGGCTTCGCCGAAGAGGGCGCCATGTCGTATGGCTCAACTGTACAAGACACCATACATTACGATAAAGGCGAGCGGGAGTTCAGCCGGGGTTCGAATCGCGCGGGCGGTTTGGAAGGTGGCATTACCAATGGTCAAGACGTGGTTGTGCGAGGCTTTCTCAAGCCCATCTCGACGCTGCGCCGCCCTCTGGAATCGGTCGATCTGCCGACGCGGGACCCGGCCCTGGCGGCTTACGAGCGTAGCGACGTTGCGGTAGTGCCGGCAGCGGGCGTGATCGGCGAAGCGATGGTGGCTATAACGCTCACCTCGGCATTTCTCGAGAAGTTCGGCGGCGATTCGATCGGTGAGACCAAACGCAACTACGACGCTTACCTGGCGCAAGTAAAAAGTTTTTAGAATTTTGTTAGTCGGATTTTTGGCCGCGGGTTTTTTCTCGCGGATTTTATCAATCGATGGTTAGAACAATTTTGAAGTACGGTGAGCCCCTGCTGGAGCAGGCCGCCGAACCCGTAACGGAGTTTGACACGCCCGAACTGGAGCAGTTGATTGGGGACATGTGGGAAACCATGTACGCGGCTAAAGGCGTTGGCCTGGCTGCGCCTCAAATAGGAGCCGGCAAGCGAATCTCGGTGATCGACATCACTGTCGGCGAAGACGAAACGAAGAAACTGGTGATCATCAATCCCGAAGTCACTTCTCGCGACGGCAAACAGACGGGCGAAGAAGGATGCCTGAGTATTCCCGGCTTTCGCGAGCCGGTGACACGCGCCAACAAGGTGACCATTCGGGCGCAAAACGAAAAAGGCGAGGAGATGGAATTGACCGGCGAGGAACTTCTCGCGCGCGCCTTCGAACACGAGATCGATCACCTGAATGGCATTCTTTTCATTAACCACCTGAGCGCCCTAAAGCGCGATATCATCCGCCGCAAGATCAAAAAGCTGCAAAAAAACGGCGAGTGGGCTTAAGCGCGCTGCTGCGATGCGGATCGTTTTTCTCGGTACGCCCGAGTTTGCCGTTCCCTCGCTGAGGGCGCTCGCGTCGCGGCATGAGGTAATGGCTGTTTTCACGCAGCCGGATCGTCCCAAGGGGCGCGGGAACAAGCTGGCCGAATCGCCAGTGAAACTGGCCGCAAAAGATCTGGGCATCGCGATCTACCAGCCCGAGCGCGTACGGCGCGCGCCCAATCCCGAGCTATTGGAGAGTTTCGCGACCGATCTTATGGTGGTCGTCGGTTACGGCCAGATTATCCCGCAAAACATTATCGACCTGCCGCCGCATGGCATTCTCAACGTGCATGCTTCCCTGCTCCCGAAGTATCGGGGAGCCGCTCCGATTCAGTGGGCCATCGCGAGTGGTGAAATGGAAACGGGTGTCACCATCATGCAGATCGATGCCGGTCTCGATACCGGAGATATGCTGCTGAATCGAAGGCTCGCGATTTCGCCGGACGAGTCGGCTCCGGAACTGAGCGCGCGGCTGGCTCCGACGGGCGCGGAACTTCTGCTCAAAACCATCGCTCAAATCGCTGCCGGGACGGCGCAACGTGAGAAACAAGACGATTCGCAGGCTACGCTAGCTCCAATTCTGAAGAAAGAAGACGGCCTGATCGATTGGTCTCGCCCTGCCCAAGAGACCTACAATCGGCTGCGCGGATTTACCCCCTGGCCCGGCGCTTACACAACTTTTCGCGGCGCGCAATTATCCATTCAGCGCGCGCGCCCAGCCGCAGAAGGCGGCGGGACGCAGGGCTCGATCAAAACGGAAAAACACCGGCTGCTCGTCGGCTGCGGAAATCATAGCGCGCTCGAAATCTTTGAATTGCAACCCGCCGGCAAAGCACGCATGAGCGCCGAGGCTTTCCTGAATGGCTACCGGCCGGCCGAAAACGAATTGCTCGGAGAACCACTTTGAACCTTCCCCTTGGCTATCGCTATGCCGCTACTTACGCGGGAATTCGTAAGCAGCAGCAGGACGATCTGGCCTTAATTGTTTCCGATACGCCCGCGCAAGCCGCCGCTCTGTTTACTCAGAATGTCGTGCAGGCAGCGCCTGTGCGTCTCGCGCGTGAAAATCTCAAAGCGAGCAAAGGCATTGTTACGGCATTGCTCATCAACGCCGGAAACGCCAACTGCGCGACGCGCACCGGCGATAAGGTTGCCCTCGCTTCCTGCAAGGCGGCAGCGAAGGTGCTCAAGACCAAAACACAGCGTGTGCTGCCCGCGTCGACAGGTGTAATCGGCGTCGAACTCGACAGCAAGCGGCTGACGGATCCTCTGCCGGCGTTGGCCGCCAAGCTCTCGCCTGACAATTTCGAGGCGGTGGCGCGCGCTATTCTCACCACCGATACTCGCTTGAAGGTCTCCTCCGAAGAAGTGCAGTTCCGTCAGGGCATGGTGCGCGTCGCCGGAATGACCAAAGGCTCCGGCATGATTCATCCCAACATGGCCACCACTCTGGGCTTCGTGATGACCGATGCCGCCGTCGAAGCGCGCTCTCTACGCGAGATTCTGGTAAACGCCAATGAGCGTTCTTACAATTCGCTTACCGTCGATGGGGATACATCGACCAATGACATGGTTGCGCTGCTGGCCAATGGCGGATCCAAAGTAAAGCCAGACCAGAAAGAGCGCAAGGTTTTGGCCGAAGTGATTACCTGGGTGATGGAACAGTTGGCCGAGCAGATTGCCGCCGATGGCGAAGGCGCGCGCAAACTCGTCATCGTGCGCGCTCTCGGATTCCGCTCGGATGACGATGCCCGCAAAGTAGCGCGCTCAGTCGCCAACTCGCCGCTTGTCAAGACAGCTGTCGCCGGCAGTGACCCTAATTGGGGCCGCATTCTTTGCGCCGCCGGCTATTCGGGCGTTGCCTTCGATCCGCGCAAAATCGATATCTTCCTGCAGCGCATTGCCGTATGCAAGGGAGGGCTGGCGGCGGATTTCGACGAGTCCGAGCTAAAAGCCAAATTGGACGAATCGGAAGTTCGCATTCGTATCGTGCTCAACGGGGCCGGCAAATCCCAGGCGCGCTTCTTTACTTGCGATTTGACCGAGGGCTACATTCAAATCAATGGCAGTTATCGGACCTGAAGGATTGTCGCGCCGCGTCTTTGGCCTGATGGCCGCCGGGCTATTGCTCGCCAGCGCCGAGAATTTGCAGGCCGACCAGGCGGCCGACATTCGTTCGCAGTTGAGTAATATTGCCACCTCCTTGACAGCCGACAATCCAGCGGAGGCTATGTCTCCCTTTTCGAAGTCCTACCAGAACTATGACAAGCTCAGAGACTTCTTCACGGGCTTGACCGCTTCCTTCTCGATCGTAAATGAAGTGGACGTAACCGCCGAAGAAGATTCCGCCAGCCAATCGCTCGTTACGATCAAATGGGCGATCACGCTCAGCAGCGCGGGAAGCAACTATAACAATCAGCGCTCAGCCGAAATTAATGCGCGTTTCGTCCGCGAAAAAAAGAAGTGGAAAATTGTGCAGTTCTCACCCATCGACCTATTCGATCCATCGCAAGTGCAAAAGAGCGGAACGCCTGCCGCAACGAGTGTTGTGTCGCGGTGAATTGATTAGCATGGGTGAGGATCCCGCAGGCCACAGAAAACGATGGCCCGCGCCACCCAGCCGCGTCAGAGGCTTACGTGTCACCGACGCGGACGCCCTAGCGGCTTCACAGCAGTCCGCGTAGCTTTTGGTACGTGCTCTGCGTGACAAGCTGAATTTCCACCGGCAGATCCGTGAGTTTTTTCAACGCGGCCGAGGCATCGGGTGGCGGAACGGCGGCGCTCGCCACAAGCAGTTTTCCCGACTTCACGCCAAATGGCAGCAGGCCGTAGCGCTTCTCAAAACGCGTAGGTAGCCCGCGCACAACTTGCGTGTTTAACTCGCCCGGATTGATGCGCGCCGGCGCTAAACCCGATTGCAGGCTCAATGCCTGGCACAGCTTTTCTTCGCTGATCAGCCCCCTGGCAAGCAGTAGCAGATCGAGCGCCGATCCGCCAGCCAGCTCGGCTTGCGCTTCGGCCAAATGTTCTTCAGAGACATAGCCGCAGCCGGCTAAAATATCCACCAATTCGCGCCTCTGTCCGTGCAAAGTCTCGCGGTTGGGATACGCGTGCTCGGTTTTCTGCCAGGCCAGAGTGCTTTTCTGACGGCGCGCCGAAACGTAGTCGCGCACTGCCCTAACGGCCGCGCTGCAGTTGATCAAGTTGGCGTGAAACGATCGTAACGGAACCCCCAAAGCTGCCGCTGTTCCAAAAATGCGCCCGACGCAGACCGCGCGCACCGTCAACCGGATGCATTGCAGCGCCAGCGTCGAAGCACATAACGCTTCTACCGTCGGGTTCTTGATCTCGAACAGCCACGGCCGATGTAGCAGCGCGCTTAGCGGGTAGTCAAGTATGCCCGCAATAAATAATGCGTTCGCCAGCACGCTCAGCGGATTCGTGATCAACCCCTTGCGGTCGCGCCAAAACCAATAGCGGGTTCGCCAAGATCCCTGCCAGCCTTGTCTTTCCCAACACTGTAAAGCTATGCCGGTGATCCAGCGCGTCCGTTGACGGATGGCGGTACGCACCGAACGAGGGAAAAACTCCCTGGTAGCCACGAAATCCTGCGCGCCCCGCGCGAGCGGAGCGAAACACTGCCGGTAACCCATGGCGTGAATATGAACACCGATCTCGTAATCTTCGGTGAGACTGTCCGGATCGAAGACCCGATAATTCCGCTCACCGGCCAGCCTCTCCAACACTTCGCGCGCAAAACCGGTCCCCACCCCGTTGGACGGAACAAAGGAACGGCTCATTTGCCGCGCGCGCATGTCGATTGTCTGATATTCCGCAAACTCGTCGCAGTAGACGCCATGCGTCACATCCCCAAACCCCGTCTTGAGCGGCAGGACGGGAATCTGCACCATTTCGTAATTGGCTCGCTCGCGATCGATGAGCGCCAGAGCCTGCGGATGAATCAGATCTTCCGCATCGTGCAAGACCACCGTGTCGAAGCGCGCGCCGCATTCGTCCTCCAGCAGTTCCATGCCCGCGTAAACCCCATTCAGGCAATCCGCTTTTGAAGTAGGGCCAGGATTCGGGCAGCGCGCCACATGTACATTCGTAAACTCGCTCGCCAGTTGCTCGGCCACTCTAACGGTATCCTCGTCATTCGGATACACACCCAAGAAGAAGTCGAAATTACGGTAGCGGATGGCGGACAGGTTGTGGCGCACCATGTTGCCAATGACCGCGGATTCATGCCAGCAAGGCACGAATATCGCAATGCGCCGCTCCTTCGTCCGGTCGCCTTCGATTGCTTCTTTGATCGCGCCTTCGTTCTTCCGTCGTCCCCGGCGGAGCAGGTTTCCCAGGCTCCCAGCCAGGAAAACGAATAAAGGAATGCAATCATCCAAGCCGCTGAGCAGAAGCAGGATCGCGAGGCTGCCCAAAACCAGCGGCCAAATGCCCGGCAAAACGAGCAGCGCGAGGGCAAAGCCGGAGCCGGGAAACTCGATGGCGGGAAGTGGCGGCACTGTTCTCCATCGTTAAAGTGGCGATTCAGGCTCGCAGATTGCAGAATATTCTTAGATTTTTGGGCTTGCCAAAGCACTCCATCTCGTGACCGAAATTCCCTTACAGAGCCCTCAGTGGGCCTCTTTTTTTCTGCTTATACAGCAATTGATTGCCGGCACCGTGCGTCGCAATACGTTCACCCAGTGGGAAATGGAGTTGCTTCTGGACCTGCAGATGGTCCACATACGCAAGTCCGCTCGCCCTGATACGCTTCGACGCTACCTGAAGGCAGTCCAGCGGCAGCTTGCGTCGGGAGCGCCGGAACCGCCGCGATTCTCACGTTTTTTCGAGGCCGAAGCACAGATGCGCAAACCGGCCGAAGTGGCATCGAATAACTTGCAACTACCTCGCGCCAGCTAGCCTGTTTGCTGGCAGCATCCGCCAGCGCGTTTGCTCGATCATTCGCATCGGAGCGCGCTCGCCGGATCGATACGCAGGGCGCGAGCGGCCGGTCTCCAACAAGAGAGGGCGACCGCTGACAATAAGCTCAGGCAAACAACCGCGAGGAGAAAAGGATCACGCGGTGCGGCTCCATAGACAACGAAGGCAAGCGCTTTGCCGGCAGCCATCGAGAGAACCAGCCCGATGGCAATTCCAAACGAAACGAGCACAATCATCCGAGTGAGCAGGAAGCGTAGTATTTCGGCAGAGCGCGCGCCCACGGCAATGCGAATGCCGATCTCCCGCGTTCTGCGCGAAACCGCGTAGGCGACCAGGCCGTGAATGCCGGTGACAGCCAAGGCAATGGCCAGAAGACCGAAAGCACTGAGAGCAAGCGCGGCCGCATGCATGGGGAACAGCGCAAAGCCAAGCATATCCTTCAGGTTGCCGGCTCCGTAAATGGGCAAGCGATTGTCCATGGCCGAAACCAGGCGACGAATATCGCTCACGACCTCGGCGGAAGGGCGTCGAGTTCTGACAACAAGCGTCGTCGTGCCGTTGTATTGCTGTTCGATCGGCCAGAAAACCACCGGACGCGGCGCTTCTGTAAGGCTGACGTACTTGCCGTCTTCAACCAGGCCAACTACCCGAATGCGGCGTCCTTCGCCGAAACCGAAACGGAAAGTTTTTCCCACCGGCTGATCGGTATGCATGATGCGGCTGGTGAAAGTTCGGTTGACAATCGCCACCGGCGCGGAGCGTTGGGTATCGTGGCGGTCGAAATCGCGCCCGTTCAGCAGACGGATGCGAAGAGCAGCGAGCAACCCCGGCGAGATCTGATAATAGTTCGCCCTTTTTGCTTCGCGCCCGCGACTGGCCGCCTGGTTTTCAGACTGCACGCCGGTGGTCGATTGATCCATGCTGAGCGGAAGCGAATTGGCGAAGGCAGCCGAAGTGACGCCAGGCAACTCTCTTACTCGATCCAGAACTTGAGAGCGGAAAGCGTTGCCTTGCGCTTCGTTGTAAGCGGGCAAACTGACATCGAAAGAGGCCACCGTGACGTTTTCGGGGTCGAACCCCAGCGGCATGTGGAGCACATTGCGAAGACCGCGAATCGAAAGAAGCGACGCGAAGACCAAGACGAAGCAGAGAGCGACTTCGGCGGTGACCAGCAGATCCCGCAAGGCGAAGCTTAGACGCGGCTTGAAGACCGAAGTGGCGACGGCGCCCTTCAAGACGCCGCTAAGATCGGTTTTCGACAGCTGCAAAGCCGGCATCAAACCGAACAGAAGGCCGGTGATGAGAGAGACCGCTCCGGCAAAGAGGAAGACGCGCCAATCGGGGTTTACGTCGAGCTGGATGGGCAAATCGATGGGAGCTCGCCATTGACTGAGCAGCCGGCAGAGGAGCGTGGCAAGTGTAAGCCCGAACAGGCCGCCCAGGAACGAAAGAATGACCGATTCCGTCAAGACCTGGCGCATGATGCGGCCGCTACTCGCGCCGATCGAGGAGCGAATCGCCATCTCCCGTTGGCGATCGGAGGAGCGTGCCAATAGCAGACCCGCCAGATTGAGGCAAGCGGTTAAGAGCACAAGAGCGACCAGGAGGAGCAATCCGCCCAAGAACAGGCGCACGGAGCCGCGCAGTGCCGCGCCCATGAAGCCGAGCTTTGAAAGCTTCATTTCGAGCCCGTGATCGGAGTCCGGAAAGCGGCGCGCGAGTTCATTCGCGGTCCGGTCGAGATCCTCGGTGGCTTGGGCCGCGGTCACTCCGGATTTCAGGCGCCCGAAGATGAGCGTATCCCAGGTAAAGCGGTTGTCGAGCCATCCATTGCCCGCGTCGATGTGAGGCTGCATCATCATCGGGACCCAGATTTCCGGCCAATAAAACAACTCCGTGCCGTGAAAGTCGCGCGGCGCGACGCCCAGGATGGTGTAGGAAAGGCCATCGATGCGTACTTTTCGCCCCACGATGAGCGGGTCGGAGGCAAAGCGGGCGCGCCATGAGTTGTAGCTCAGCACCGCGTAGGGACTGGCTCCGGGGCGCTGATCGTCCTGCTGATGGAAAAACCGTCCCAGGGCAGGCTTGACTCCAAGCACATCGAAGTAATTGCCGGTCGCGAGATAGCCCCAGATTCTTTCCGGGCTTTGTCGATTTTCCAGATCCATGGGCTCGATGCGGTAGCCGGCGAGTCCGCTAAAACTGGAGTTGCTGTCGCGGAATTCGCGGTAGTCGGGAAAGGAAAAAGAGGAGCCGGTCTTGGCTTCGACGAAGGTCAACCCACCCGGGTGCGCCACCGGTAAGGGCCGGAGGAGAAGTGCTTCGAAAATGCTGAAGACAGCGGCATTCATGCCGATGCCCAAAGCAAGCGAGAGAATCGCGGTCGCCGCGAAACCCGGGTTTTTGCGGGCGGTTCGAAAGAAATAGCGGATGTCCCGGCTCAATTCGTCGAGCCAGTGAAGACGATGTGCTTCGCGGCAGGCTTCGCTGTGAGCTTCCGTTCCGCCGAATTCGAGGTGAGCGCGGCGTTCGGCCTCCTCACGAGAAAAACCCCGCTCCCGGAGGTCTTCGATTCGGGCGGCACGGTGGAAGGCGAATTCTTCCTTCATTTCTGTCTCGAACCGCCTGCGCCGGAAGAGGGATCGCCAATGCAGAAGCCGGAACATGTTTAAGCTTCCGCCGTCTTGACTTTGAGAGCTGTCGTGATGGCGCGCACGAGACGGTCCCAGCTCTCCTGTTCTTTTTGCAGGCGGAGACGCCCTGATTTGGTAAGGGTGTAATACTTTGCGCGCCGGTTGTTGTCCGATGTACCCCATTCGGTCTCAAGCAGACCTTGACGCTCCAGGCGATAAAGAGCCGGATACAGCGCACCCTGTTCGATAGACAGCGCGCTGCCGGAGATCTGCTCAATCCGTAGAAGAATCCCGTAACCGTGCAATTTGCCGAGCGAGACAGCCTTCAAGACGAGCAGGTCGAGCGTGCCCTGCAGAAGTTCGGCCTGATCTTTTTTCCTATTCACTTTAGGAGAAGAATACAGCAGTGACTCCTAAGATGTCAAGGAGTGTCCGCTGGCGTTAAAATCGGGTTTGGCGCGTCAGGCGTCTCTGTGTCCGCCGGGAAAGGCTGAGCCTCCCGATAGTTGCTCTTCTTTGTAGTCAGACGAATCTTCTTTCTGCCCCGTCACGCGGACGCCGGGGCCACACACGAAGGGAGATCGTCATGTCCGCGAACGTTCCACAACTTTATCCAGCGCGCCGGTTGCCCGAGCAACCGAACCTGGAGCAACTCCGTAAACGAGCGAAAGATCTGCTGAAGCAATATCGGGAGGGTCACCCCGCAGCCGTCGCCAAGGTGCGGCAGTTCGAGCACAGAGTCGATCCGGCGGTCTTTGCACTCAGTGACGCGCAGCGGTTTGTGGCGCGGGCTTACGGCTACCCGAGTTGGGCGAAGCAGGCGTTCGTCGATGGAGCTAATGTGGCTAGACTCGTTGCCCCGCTTATTATGCAACCTCTGACATTGGAGGAGACGAGAAAGATGATTCAGTCGCGCGTCGAGAGTTGGGATTTGGAAAACCCTCGTGACCGCGTCCGAATCGTGGCCCGAACCTCTCGCAGAGCCCTTTTGGATTGCGGTAAGGCAAGTGGAAGGATGCGAGTAGGACTCGAAAACAAGCCTTCGATTTAAATGCTCGCAACGTTTTTCTTAGCCTCACAGCGAACCCGGTCTGTCCGCGATTTAGCCGACGTACACAATGAGTTGTCCGCCGATTTAAGAGCCGCAAACGCACGTCCTACTCACCAATCCGCGATTTAACGGCAGCGCGACAGCTGCAGAGGTGCTCGAATGGAGAACATCGACCGGTTAAAGCGTTGCCCATGCCGCTGCGCGTCTTTCGCGAGCGTGGCAGCACTATAACAGCCCATCGGCTGATTGTTAAGGACGCAGACTGTAAAGGCGGCCAGATAGCGGCATTTGAGGTAAGCACGCGTGTAGGCAAGCAGAACAAAACTGGCTGCATGGGACTCCCGGAAGCCATACAGCGCGAAGGAGGTAATCGACTGGATGATGCGCTCTTGCACCTCCGGTACAATTTGATTCTTTGTATTGCCGGTGCGCATCTTTGCTTCCACGTCTTGCATGCGCTTTTCGCTCCGCTTAAATCCCATCGCACGGCGTAACTCTTCGGCTTCGTGACCCGAGAAGCTCGCGACAATCATGGCCATGCGCAGCAGTTGCTCTTGAAACAGTGGAACGCCCAGTGTGCGAGCCAGCACCTGACCGAGCGACGGATGAACCGACTCGGGATCTTCGAAGACCTTGCCGCCGCCGCAAAAAACGGACAGCATTTGGAACCTGCCCGGATGATGGCCACTTGGACTACAAGATCGTAAAACTTAGCCGGCCGTCGGGCTATATAGAACCTCTGGAAAAAACCGGATTCGTCATTCCAGGGTTTCCTTACAATCCGACAGCTATTCACGCTCGTGAGTCTCAATAGAATAGTCTGATGGCGCACTTGCGTTCTTAGCTGCTTTTTTGGCTGTAGAACTTTACTAATTGAATTGCGGTCGATCTTTGCTTGACAGAGACGGCGGGGAAACGAGCGCTAACATCGAGTGAGGTGAAAGAGACGCCAAGGTTGAAATCGGCGATTTGCAGCCGCGTCCCCCAGCGTCCTTCTCGGATTACTTCCGCACAAACCTTACGGCGCAACCGCCGCCTTCGGCCAGATGCAGAGTAAGGGTGTCGTGCTGGCGGACAATCTTTTTCTCAATCGAAACGTGCTGTGGATTTTGATTCGCGTCGTTTGCATCCTGGTAAATCTCGGCGGTGTATTGGCCATCGCCAAGAAAGCTGAGCGGGAGATTCACATCGCGCGCATCCCAATTCGTAATACTGCCGAGATACCAATTCTGACCTTTCCGCCGTGCGATGGTTACGTACTTTGCGGGAAAGCCATCGAGAACATGTGTTTCGTCCCACGTGACTGGCACGTCTTTGATGAACTGAAACGCGGGCTGATTTGCGTATGCCGAAGGCGCATCCGAGACCATCTGAATCGGTACAAAATCTACTACGTACAACGCCAGTTGTTGGGCGCGCGTGCCCAGGACCATGGGAAACCTCCCACGCGCAACGAATTCGGCTTGCGTCGCATTGCGGAATCCACCCGGGGTATAGTCCATGGGACCGGCCAACAGCCGCGTAAAAGGAAGCGTGGTGCGATGAATCGGGTTGTCTCGCCCGCTCCACTTGGAGTATTCCATACCCATGATGGCCTCATACCCGAGCACATTGGGGTAGGTGCGATCAAGTCCCCAGGGCGGAGTCGCGCCGTGAAAGTCGACCAGCAGGTGGTGCTCGGCGGCAAGCTGCGCGACCTTGTAATAAAACTCGATACCCTGCTGATCATCGCGCTGAATAAAGTCGATCTTTACCCCGGCAACGCCCCACTTTTCGTATAGCGGAAAGGCCATGTCCATCTGCTGGGAAGCCGGCCTGTGGTGTATCCAGATCCAGATTTTGACTCCTTTGGGGGCTCCATACTGCACTAACGCCGGAATATCCACACGCCCGTTCATTTTTGTGATATCCGAATTGCCGCCGCCCTGCACGATGGGTGCCGCTTTATCTACCATTGACCACCCCGCATCCATCAGCGCGTATGGAAATCCGGATTGCGCGGCGAAGTCGACATAGTACTTCATCTTGTCCGTGGTCATAGGTGAAAACCTGGCGCGCGGAGTGGCGTCGTCTGGCCTATCGTTTGGACCCACGTCCCCGTTCCACCAATTCCAGGATGCCTTGCCCGCGTGAATCCAGCTTGTATCTTTGATCGCCACAGGTGGGTTAAGGTCATCGATAACATTGGATTCAATCAGACGGCCGGGTTCATCTCCCACCAGGAGAACATGCCACGCAGACTGATGCGGCAACGTGCCGATGATGGCAAGGCCAGAGTTGTCAACGCGCGGCGAGAGCACAGATTCCAACCGGGTTCGAGAGCCCGCCTTCGACCGGTCGGAGGGATTCGTCAGGTACATCTTGGCGTCCCCTTGAATCCCTGCGTTCATGATCGCCATCCAGGCGGCGCCCGGAACGTGCATCAGCAATGGCAGGCCAATCAACGCATGGTTCGGGATGCCTCCTTGATCGTTGAACGCGCTGACATTGAGATGAAGATATTCACTTTCATACGCCGACTGGAAGTTGGGCAAGTAGAGAGCCCATGAAGGCGCATCTTTGCTGATGCTGAACTCGGTGTGCTCCTGCTTCAGACGATAGCTGCTGAGAGCCGCTTGCGGTGGAACGATATAGCGGAAAGCAACGGCGTCGTTGTAGGCGCGTGCCTCCACCATCATCGTGCGTCCCGGCGCGTTTGGCTCTGTTAGCGTAAGCGTAGCGCTGTTGTAGGCGTCGTGCACGTGGCTCGTTTTGCCTGCCATCATCGCGTAATCGTCCACGCCGGAGCCTGGGATAGTTTGGGCAAGGCGCACATCGGCACCAAGCGGCGGCTGTCCTTCCAGGTCCAGGCTAAGCCCGGAATTGTCCACAAGGGACTTGCCGCGATACTTCACGCTGTAAATCAGTGTTCCGCTCGCATCGGCTGGCTGGCCATCGCGAATGGTTGCGAACTGTATCTGAAGCCGTTGATCCGGCGAAGAAACCGTGGCGGCCGCGGTCGCGCTCTGCGCCATCACGCACACGGAGGTTGATAGAAGAAATAGCAGAGCAAGAAAGCCACGCAGAACGTCGCTTTGGGCAATCTCGTTATCGAAGACCATCGAGAGACGCACGGCGTTGAACCCATGGCTCGGATCCTTTCCGAATTGCTTTCTCATGTCAAGCCTCCACAGCTTTCGCGTAAGCGAGCTTAGCTCTTCAGGAACACTGGTCAAATGCAGCATGGTCATCCAATCTCTGCGAAGGCGTCATCGGCCAGCAGATGGTTACTTCTTAATGCGATGACGGCATTCGGGCGAACGGAATCGGAGATCCGAAAAAATCTCCTACGGCACAAGAACGTGTTGCGAATGTCGACGTGAGCCCACAGCCCCGGTGAACAGCGACCAATACTTCGTAAACGTCCGAGAATCACCATGGACGGGCGCTTAGCTCGGATTAAGTGTGCGGGTGGTTAAGCTTGGGCGGAAGCCCAGTTGTGAGGCAGAAGCTTCGCGATGCGATTGATTGGATGAGTGGCCATGCGGGCGAGGACGAGCGAGGAGCTAGCGAGCGAGTTAGCTTGGTCGGCGGCGGATCACGGATGGGCGGCCATTTTCGAGCTGGCGCTCCCGCGATTGAACTGGCCGGCAAACGACCCCAAGTGGCACTGGATCTTGATCCAACCGATACGCGGCGCAGGCGACAAAACGAACAACGATGGCTCCTTCCGATGCATGGCGGCACTGCTGCGACATGGGGTGGATCCAAACGTCTCGCGCTTCGGCCAAACCTCGCTGCACTTCGCGGCGGCTCACCACGGCGGCCTGAGCGAGGAAGACCGGGCGCGCTTTGCCGCCATGTTGATCGATTACGGAGCGAAGCTCGACATGCGTGATGACGTGCTCAAATCAACGCCGTTAGGCTCGGCTTGCCGTTGGCGGAGAGAGAAACTGGCCGAGCTTTTGATCTCGCGCGGCGCTTCCATAGAAGAACCGGACGCGGAACCGTGGGCCCCACCACAAGCCTGGGCACAAAAAATGAAGCAGCAGACGATTCTGGCAATGCTGGGTGAAAAAGAGCCGCCTTTGCATTAACAAGCCGGCGGGAAACATTTGCCCAAAAGGCTAGTCAAATCATACAGAATGCCAGGTCAAGAAGAACACGACAAACCGGAGAATTTGGTGGAGAAGCCGCACCAGGCGGAGCACGAGGCCCGAAGTCTAGAAGACGCGGTCGATTCGAATGCGACGCTTGAAGGTTATTTCGCCATGAACAATGTGCGGGATGGCGAAGAGCGGGAAGCACTCGAACTCGAGAAGAAGCCCAAAGCAGAGAAAAGCGACAGCCAAAAATCAGACTGAGTCCGCTGCGGGTTATCCTACAGCGAGGGCACGTTGATACAGGCAGCTGTTTTGGCCGGAGGTCTGGGAACGCGTATGCGTCCGCTTACAGAGACTGTGCCGAAGCCGATGCTCCACGTGTGCGGTCGCCCATTCCTCGATTACCAGATCGAACTTCTCAAAGCAAACGGCATACGGCGTTTCGTCCTCTTGGTCGGATACCTTGGCGAGGTCATCGAAGAGTACCTGGGCAAATCAATCACCGATGGCACCGAGATTGCCTATTCCTACGAGGCGCACCCGCTCGGCACTGGTGGGGCTTTAAAGCACGCGGCACAATTACTAGAGGAAGAATTCCTAGTTGTCAACGGCGACACGCTGCTAGACATCGACTATGCAGCCCTGGTGGCGCAGTTCCGGCAAAGTCGAACAGTTGCCATGGTGGCGGCCTGCCCCACTCTCAATGCCCAGGTTCCGGGCAATCTGGTGCTCGACTCCGCCGGCATTGTTTTGGAATACAGCAAACAGCAAGCGGCAGGCGATCACGTCGATGCGGGCGTGCTCGCGTTAAAAAAATCGGCCCTCGCGCTTATTCCCGAATTGAGAGCGTGTTCGCTTGAACAGGAAGTCTTCCCGAAGTTGATCGAGGCGCGTCAGATGTGTACCTGGCGAACAGAAAAGACGTTTTACGACATGGGGACGCCCAACGGATTCGCGGCGTTAGAAAAGCACCTGCGGGCCGCTTACTTCACGAGATCGGTGTGCCCGAAATGTTAGTCGTACGAAGCCCGTTCCGTATAAGTTTCGTCGGAGGAGGCAGCGACCTACCGGCATACTACCGGCGTTTTGGCGGCGCGGTCGTAAGCACGACGATAAACAAATACATGTATCTGGTGATTCACCCTTTCTTCAACTCCAAGATTCGCCTGAAGTACTCACGTGTGGAAGATGTGGATCGCGTCGAAGACATTCAACATCCGATCGTGCGCGAGTGCCTGACCAGACAGCAGATACCCAGGGGAATGGAGATCGCAAGCTTCGCCGACGTCCCGGCGGGCAGCGGATTAGGCTCGAGCAGCGCGTTCACGGTGGGTTTGCTACACGCCCTCGAAGCGCATTGCGGTCGTTCTCCGTCGCCGGAAAACTTGGCAGCGGCCGCTTGCGACGTGGAGATTGATCGGCTCGGAGAGCCGATAGGGAAGCAGGACCAATACGCCTCCGCTTTTGGCGGTTTAAATTACTTGCGGTTTGATCGCGATAATTCTGTGGATGTGCAGCCGATCGTCATGGAGGATCGGCTACTTCGCGATTTCGAGAGCCGATTGCTCCTGTTTTATGTGGGGCAGGAACGATCCGCCGCAACGATCCTCAGCCAGCAATCGGCTAACATGGCTGCCCCCGCGGCGGCCCGCCGGGTGGCCGCGATGGTCGAGCTCGCTGGGGAGTTCCAGCGCGCGCTCGCCGCAGGCGAATTCGCGTGGTGCGGCCATCTGCTGGATAAAAACTGGCAGCTCAAGCGCGCGCTGGCCGATGGTATCTCAACGCCGTCCGTCGATGACGCGTATCGCCGGGGGGTCGCGGCGGGTGCTTCCGGTGGCAAACTCCTGGGCGCGGGAACCGGTGGCTTTCTGCTCCTTTATTGTGAGCCCGAGAAGCAGGGTCCCGTCCGAGTAGCCCTACACGACCTGCGAGAGATGCCCTTTCGCTTCTCAGCACACGGTTCGCAAGTGATCTTCTGTGATCGTTCCGATTTCGCTGTCGACGTTTCGCGGATGGCGCTCGGGCAATCCAACGCCTGCTAACAATAACTTACTAAGAATATCCCCAGTGGCGTGAAATGAGAGAATATAGTTACACGTCTAGGGGAGATCATGGAAATTTTTCAGACTCGAGAGACATCTGTGTCTCTAAGTCAATTGCCGGCCAACCTTTGCCAACATAGCGCGGAGTTGCGGCGGAGCGATCGCGTGGGCCACACCGCCGAGCGAGTAATTCGATGATTCCGCTTGGGTCTTTGTTGTTCGGCCTGTCGATTTTAGGAGCCCTTTCTTCTACCATTTACCTGCTGTTGGCGCTGATGGGGATGGTCAAGTTTCGGCGCCAAGCCGCGCATCAACGCAGGGAAGCGGATGCGCTCTCAGGATTTCGATTACCAGCCGTATCGATTCTGAAGCCGCTGCACGGAAACGAAGTTCAGCTGGAGCGTAACCTCGAAAGTTTTTTTGTGCAGGATTATACGGGCGATGTCGAGCTTCTCTTCGCCGTCGATCACCCGGACGATGCCGCACTGCCAGTCGCCCGGAAAGTCTGCGCCAGATATCCGCATGTTCATTCGCGAATATTGATCACGGGAGAGCCACCATGGCCCAATCCGCCGGCCCACTCCTTTTGGCGCATGGCGGAAGCTGCTCGCCATGACATCCTGGTGACCAGCGATAGTGACGTCGAAGTAGATCGGATGTATCTGGCGGAGATTGTGCCGGCGCTCTGCAATGGCGGTAACGGTATGCTTACCTGTGTCTATCGCGGACTCAATGCCGGCGGTCTCTGGTCGGCGCTAGATGCCGTGGGGATGAGCGTCGAGATGACTGCCGGAGTGTTGGTCGCCAACTTGCTCGAAGGCATGAAATTCGGTCTCGGGCCTACCATTGCGCTGCGCCGTGAGGCGCTCGATTCCATCGGGGGATTCGGAGTCTTAGGCCATTACTTTTCGAATGATTTCGTCATCGGCAACAGGATTGCCGCGCGGGGCTTCAATGTCGTCCTTTCGCGGCACATAATCTCGCACGTTGTTCCTCCCATGACTTTCCGTAAAATGTGGCAACGCCAAGTTCGTTGGGCAACCGGCACCCGGCATTCCCGCCCCAAAGGTCACTTCGGAACTCTCTTCATATTCGCTGTTCCCTACGGTTTGCTCGGTTTTTTGGGCGCTTGCTTGCTGGGTCGTCCGGCAATTGGTCTGGAGCTTCTTCTGCTGACGATTCTCAATCGGCTGATTGAAGGTTACGCAATTGGTTGGGGCATCACGCGCGATCCAGCCTGTCTCGCCAGACCCTGGCTCGCTCCCTTGCGCGACCTGCTTGGGTTTGCAGTCTGGATAGCCAGTTACTTAAGCCGTAGTATGCGTTGGCGCGACGGCCGCTTTGAATTAGTCCAAGGGGGCCTTATCCGCGTGCGCAATCGAGTTACAGTCGCGCCGGAATACTCGGCCAAATAGCTCATTCCGTCAGATTCTTGGAAGCAACCGTATCCGCCAGACGCCGCATAAACTCGTCTAACCCGATCACTCCCTGATCGCCGGTCTTGCCATTCCGCACCGAGACCTGGCCGGCTTGCGCCTCGCGTTCGCCGACCACCAACATGTAGGGAACTTTCTGCAGTTGCGCTTCGCGAATCTTCAGATTGACTTTCTCGTTGCGGTGGTCGAGCTCGGCTCTAAATCCGGCGTCGATCAGCTTCTCGAATGCCTGCCGCGCATAGTCATTTTGTCGATCGGTAATAGGCAATACCACGGCTTGCACGGGCGCCAGCCAAACCGGAAACCGGCCTCCGTAGAGCTCGATTAGATAAGAAATCATCCGCTCCATGGTGCTCACGATGGCGCGATGAATCATCACCGGGCGGCTATGCTGGCCGTCGGCGCCGATGTAGGAAAGATCGAACTGGTTGGGCAGATGGAAATCGATTTGTATCGTTGAGTAAGTCTCTTCGTGACCCATCACATCGGCCAGTTGGATATCGAGTTTGGGCCCGTAGAAGGCTGCTTCGCCGGGCGCTTCCGTGTAAGGTAAGCCGAGGGAGTCCATTGCCTCGCGGAGCACGCGCTCGGCCAGCGTCCACATCTCATCGTTGGCGACGTATTTTTCGGTATTGGTTCTGTCGCCCAGCGAAAGTCGATAGCTGTATTGCGTAATTCCCAGATCGCGGTAGGCGCTCTCGACCAGCCGCATAACGCCCGTGAATTCTTCCTTTATCTGCTCGGGCGTGCAGAAGATGTGCGCGTCATTGAGAGTCATGCAGCGCACCCGGCTCAATCCACTGAGCACGCCGGAGCGCTCATAACGATACATTGTGCCCAACTCGGCAATACGCACCGGCAGATCGCGGTAGCTATGCATCTTCGCTTTGTAAATCAGAATGTGGTGCGGACAGTTCATGGGCCGCAAAACCATTTGCTCGGTCTCGAGGTCCATGGGAGGGAACATGTCTTCGTGGTAATGCTCCCAGTGCCCGGAGCGTTGATACAGTTCGATCTTGGCCAGGTCCGGCGTGTAAACGTGCTGGTACCCGGACCTGCGCTCTTTGTCCACGATGTAGTCTTCCAGCACCCTGCGCACCGCCGCGCCCTTCGGCAGCCAGAGCGGTAATCCAGCGCCGACTAATTCATTCACCGCAAACAACTCGAGTTCTTTCCCGATCCGCCGGTGATCGCGTTTCTTCGCTTCTTCCAGCCGGTTCAGATACTCTTCGAGTTCCTTCCTGGTAAAAAAAGCCGTGCCGTAGATACGCTGCAGCTGCGGATTTTTTTCGCTGCCTTTCCAGTAAGCCCCAGCGATCGAGAGCAGCTTAAAGGCCTTCAGCTTTTCGGTAGACGGCACGTGCGGCCCGCGGCAAAAATCGATGAAGTTCGGCCCTAGCGTGTATTCGGAAAATATGTCTCCGGCGCGCTCTTCGATCAGCTCGTGCTTCATCCAATCGTTGCGATACTTCTCGAGGCCAATGGGCTTGGGCGTAAGTTCGCGTTCAAATGGAAGGTTACGCGCCTGGATCTCGCGCATGCGCGCTTCAATCTTTTCGAGATCCTCCATCGTGAACTTGGCGGCGCGCTCGAAATCGTAATAGAAGCCGCTGTCGGTGGGGGGCCCAATGCCGAGCTGCGTCTCCGGAAACAGTTCGAGCACCGACGCGGCCAGCAGGTGAGCCGTGGAATGCCGGTAAACCTGGAGCGCTTCCGGATTCTTTGGGGTGAGTATCTCCAGTTGCGCGTCTGCCTCGAGCGGCCGTGTCAGGTCGAAAAGTTCGCCATTCACGCGCGCCACAATAGCGTCGGACGCGAGTCGGGGACTGATGGATTGGGCCACATCCAGCGGCCGCGTGCCCGCGGCAACCGCCTGACGGCTCCCGTCAGGTAAGGTAACGGTGATCGAACTGCTCATTCTTAATTGGGTTAATTCCGAGCGTATCAGAACAGGCGCGCAATCACTTCGGAAGCTCGCCCCGAAGGAAGCAAGAGCTTTCGGCCGTAGACTTAACCGGCGTTGCTAAACTGGTTGATACCGTTTCGCTTGAGTAGCTCTTTTACCACTCCCGCTTTCGATGAATCCGCGTTGGTCGCTCGTGCCAAAGCCGGCGACGCTGCGGCCTTTTCCGAGTTGGTCCAGCACTATGACCGTCGGGTATTCCGCATGGCCAAGCAGATCACCCAGAATGACGATGACGCGGAAGATGTTCTCCAGGAGGCTTTTCTAAAGGCTTATACGCATCTCGACGATTTCCAGGGTAATTCCAAGTTCTACACCTGGATTGTCCGCATCGCGGTGAATGAAGCCTTGATGAAGCTGCGCAAGCGGCGCTCCGATCGAACCGTGCCGCTCGACGAACCCATTGACACGGGCGAAGACGAAGTAGCGCGCGAGATCGCCGTCTGGGATGAAAATCCGGAAGAGACTTACTCGAGAGAAGAGCTGGCGGAGTTGCTCGATCAGGCCGTGCAAAGTTTGAAGCCAGCCTACCGCACCGTTTTCGTTCTTCGTGACATCGAAGAACTGTCAATAGAAGAAACAGCAGAGGCTTTAGGTTTGTCCATTTCGGCAGTTAAAAGTAGATTGCTTCGAGCTAGGTTGCAGCTTCGCGAAAAGCTGACACGGCAGTTCAAGCGTAAGGGAGATGACGCCTTTGCTTACCTGTAAGCAATTTTTGCTCGAGTTAAACGAATATCTCGACGAGACTCTCGATCCCGAGATGCGTGTCGCGCTCCAAAAGCATGTCACTGAGTGTCCCAACTGCTGGGTGGTGTATGACACCACCGCTAAGACTCTGAAAGTGTTCAAGGGCCTGGAGGCACAGCCAGTACCAAAAGATATTCACAGCAGGCTTATGGCGGCGGTCGAGAAAAAAATGCAGGAAGAGGGCCCCTGCTGCCACAAAAAATCGTCCGGCGAATCAGGCTAACCTCAGCAACCGGCAGGCACAGTCCCCCCGGGACTTAATGCCCTGTCTGACCGATCATCCTGTTGAAGCTGGCTCTCTGTTCCGGCGTTAAAACGTTCAAGATTCGGCGCCTCCCGTCCTCCGCCACATCTTCCCGCTCGTCCTCGATGTTTTGGTAGTATTTGCCGTAATCATCGAGTATCTTCATGATGACCTGCTCCTGGGTAGGCGTCAGGTTCAACTGAGTCTTCAGATTTCCGAGACCGACGTGACGGGCGCGCTCGATGGCGGAAGGCGTTGGAGCATGCAAGGCGAGGCGAGAATGAACGTACATGCCGGCCAGTACCGCACCGAATGCCGCTCCACAGAAGAATATTAGCGCCAGCGTGGACAACACCCTTGGGTTCGACCAAGTGACGTCGCGGTGCCGCAGCATGGATCGCGGAATGGACGCGGGAGTGGCTATCTTATTTGTCCTTGCTCGTCAACCAGATGGTGTTCGGCGAAGTTTTCAAGCACTGCATCTCGCTGCTGGGCGGGTGTGCCCATGACGGGAGCATCATAATGCACCCCGGCGTTCAATGCAACCAGACTGCTCGTTGCCATCCCTCGACCGCTGTTCTGCTGCAACGCCACATAACCACCAAGCGCGAGCGCAATCGTCAAAGACGCAACCGCCAAACGCCTGTTCATGGTCGTGTCCAGGAAGAAGGACCAGAACGAATCCACCTCGCACTCTTCTATGCGCTGCAGTACGCGCGCATAGAATCCCGCCGTCGGCTCTGAAACTTCAGCGGCGCGAAGGGAGGTTAGCTGCGCGGCGTGCAATCGCATACCGGTTAGCTCCGACGAGCATTCGCCGCAGGCCGCCAGATGCTCCGTCAACCCCACTTGACCGGAGTCTGCCTGTAGCAGTTCCTCTAATTTATCGCGCACGGGCCCATGCATAATTCCCTCAAAACTTACCCAACGCTGGCGGATCTAAATGTCCGCTTTCTCTAAATCTACTACACCCCTACTCTAAAGCAAAAACCCTAAAACGAAGGCAAGAGGGGCGCTCTTTCCAATCTTTGTGCCGCTTTCAACAACTTCTGCCTTGCTCGGAACAGCTTCACCTTAATGGTGTTCTCGTTCATTCCGGTCATTTCGGAAAGCTCCTCCACCGAATGCCCTTCCACTTCTTTGAGCAGAATAAGCGACCGGTCTTCTTCCGATAACTTTGCCAGGAGCTTTAAAATCAGGTCATGTTGCGCCAGCCTGTGATCGACCGGCGGAGCCTGATCGGTGGCGGGCTCGGAGTTTTCCATCCGCAAGGTGTCGTCGGAGGAAAAATCACTCTCATAGACCAGCTTGCGTACCCGCTTCTTGCGCAGGTAGTCGTAACATTCGTTGACCGTGATCTTATAAATCCAGGTCAAAAGCGAACTTCTAAAATCGAAGTTCTTGATGGAGAAATAGATCTTGGCGAACACCTGCTGCGCGATATCCTCAGCATCGTTGCGATTGCGCAGAATCCCGTAAATGATGGAGAAGACCTTGGCCTGATAGCGCTCGACGATCTCGCGAAAAGCGAGCTCGTCCTTTGCCTGTACACGCCGGACGAGCGCCGCCTCGTCGGTGGTTCGGTGGTCCAATTTAGTCTTCGCCCGGGTCGGTTCCCCGACGACGGCGGGGAATGGAAGGCTAGCTGTCAGCCCGTTCATATGACGTTTCGGACGCAGTTCTGTTTGAGCTGGTTGCAAAAACCTTTCAGAGTTCTCTCCTCGATTCGCAACAGGACCATTTCTTATTGCATCCAATGAGGCAATAGGCTGTAAACTAAGGACAGCCCTCAGGAATTCAGGAGAAATTAGCCAATGATTCAATTAACCGAGACCGCCGTAGGTAAGGTCCATGAAATCTTGAACATGCAGGAGCCGAAGCCAGCTGGTCTGCGGATTTCCGTGGTTGGCGGAGGCTGTTCGGGTTTTAGCTACTCGATGGCATTTGAGACTCAGCCGAATATGCTCGATAAGACCTACCGTTTTGGCGATCTGAGTGTTTTCGTCGATCAAGCCAGCATGATCTATCTGGATGGAGCCGAAGTGGATTACGTTGAGACGCTTGAAGGTTCAGGCTTCAAGTTTAACAATCCACAGGTGAAGTCGACCTGTGGTTGCGGCAGTTCGTTTAGCGCATAAATACGCCGCCGCCGCTTTCTAAGTAGACAATTCGGGCCGGAGGGTGAGTAGCTCTTCGGCCCGAATTGCGTTTCTGAAGCCCTATACTCTTTCATGCCCCAGGATCTTCTTACCGAGCAGCAAAACTCGTCTTCCCTCGCCATCGACTCACTGTCGACTACCGAGATGCTCGGAATTATCAACGCGGCTGACCGGGAAGTCGCCTTCGCGGTAGAACGGGAACTGCCCCACATCGCCCAAGCTGTCGATGGAATAGCCAACCGTCTACGCCAGGGTGGCAGGCTTTTCTACTTAGGCGCGGGAACCTCCGGGCGGCTCGGCGTGCTGGACGCTTCCGAGTGCCCGCCCACTTATCAGACAGCGCCCGAACTGGTGCAGGGCATCATCGCGGGCGGCGATCGCGCCCTGCGAACCTCAGTCGAGCGGGCGGAAGATGATCCCGAGGCCGGTAAGCGCGATCTCGCCGCTCACGGATTTACCGGCTCGGACGCCTTGGTAGGTATCGCGGCAAGTGGCCGCACCCCCTATGTTCTTGGTGGTCTCGCCCTCGGCCGGTCCTTAGGAGCTCTCACGGTGGGGTTGAGTTGCACCCCACATTCCGAAGTATCCATGGTATGCGACGTTGCGGTCACTCCCACGCCAGGGCCCGAGATCGTCACCGGCTCCACCCGCATGCGCGCCGGCACTGCCACCAAGCTTGTCCTGAACATGTTGAGCACCGGCGTCATGATCAGGCTGGGCTATGTGTACGGCAATCTTATGGTCAACGTGCAGCCGAGCAATGGCAAACTGGCAGATCGGGCACGTCGCATCATCTCCCAGATCGCCGGCGTGTCGTATGATGAAGCTTCGCGCCTCCTGGCAGAGAGTGGTTCCGTGCGTACTGCGATAGTCATGCATAAACGCCGCGTCAACCGTCCCGATGCCGAAACTTTGCTGCTGCACGCGAGTGGGCGTTTGCGCGAAGCTCTCGGCGAATAGGCGCTCTCTTCTGGAGCACTAACTGACACCTGGAGCACTAACTGACACATGGATAATTTCGAAATAAAGGGCGGAAATCCCCTGCATGGCGAAGTCGCCGTCAGCGGAGCGAAGAATGCCGCCTTACCCGTGCTGGCCGCCTGTTTGCTGACGGCGGAACCGGTACTCTTGCACCGCGTGCCGCGGGTGAAGGACATCGCCACCATGCAGAGCCTGCTCGGCTACACGGGAGCGAAAGTCACGCCAAAGCAGGACTTGGTGTCTGTGGAAGCAAAGACCCTGGATCGTCCCGAAGCACCTTATGAAGTCGTGAAGACAATGCGCGCGTCGAGCTTAGTTTTGGGTCCGCTAGTCGCACGCACGGGACGTGCTCGGGTCTCTATGCCCGGCGGCTGCGCGATCGGATCGCGGCCCATCAATCTGCACGTCTCAGCTCTCGAGCAGCTCGGGGCGACCATCGAACAGACCCATGGTTATGTGGAGGCAAAAGCGCCCGACGGCTTGCGCGGCGGCCAGATTCATTTCGATCGCATCACCGTAACCGGAACCGAGGACATCCTCATGGCGGCCGTGCTCGCGCGCGGTGAAACCCGTATCGGAAACGCCGCCCGCGAGCCGGAAGTCAAGGATTTGGCCGCTCTCCTGAGCGCCATGGGCGCCAAAATTGAAGGCGCCGGAACTTCAACGATCACCGTTCAAGGCGTCGAGCGTTTGCACGGCGCCGAGCACACCATCATCCCTGACCGCATCGAAGCGGGCACGTTCATGCTAGCGGCGGCCATCACGCAGGGCAATGTTCTGTTGCGGGACTGCTGTCCCGAACATGTCGCGGCTTTAACCGTCAGAATGCGTCAGGCGGGCGCCGAAATTACCGAGGAAGGGCCCACTGCTTTGCGTGTCAAGGCCGGCGGCCGACCTAATCCCGTCGACGTAACTACCGAAGAATATCCTGGATTTGCCACCGATTTGCAAGCGCAATACATGGCCTGGATGGCCTTGGCCCATGGCATCAGCTTCGTTACCGAGACTATTTTCGAGAACCGCTTCATGCACACCCAGGAACTCGCTCGTATGGGAGCCAATATACGCATTGAAGGACGTCGCGCGATCGTCGCCGGCGAGGCCTTTCTAACAGGTGCCCAAGTGATCGCCTCGGATCTGCGCGCCAGCGCCTCCCTGGTACTTGCCGCCCTGATCGCCCGCGGCATGTCCGTCATCGACCGTGTCTATCACATAGATCGCGGCTACGAACAAATCGAGCAAAAGCTGACTGCTATCGGCGCGGATATTAAGCGGATCCGCTAAGCGGACTTCTTTTCGCCAGATGTGCTGCTCTTCTCACTGGTCGAACTCGAGTTGGACGAACCGGAATCACTCGAATCCTTCTTAGCCGGCTTTTCAGACGAATCCGATTTGTTCGATCCGCTGCCCGAATTGCCGCCTTTTGCGTAGTCGTTCACGTACCAACCGCTGCCTTTGAACTGGAACGCTGGAGCGGAGAGCAGGCGATCTACCCGGCCGCCGCATTTTTCGTGGCTCGTCAGTGGTTCGTCCGCAAATTTCTGCCGGACTTCGAACAACTCACCGCATTTCTCGCACCTATATTCGTAAGTAGGCATAAATCTCTGTCGTCGAGTTCCCTCTTAAGGTTCCCGCGGACTCTTCTCGATAATCGGATGCTGCCCATCAGCCGTAACAATCGGTCCATTCATCTGGTTGTTGAGCTGTGCGATCGTCGTCTTGCCCGTAACCAGCTCGATCGATTGTTTCAGCAGATTGTCCTCCGTGTTCTTAGGAGCGGTGCCGGGAATAGGGTTGCCGTCCTGGTCGTATTCCGGTGAATTGTCGTTTTCCGCTACTTGCACGGTCGGAACTACTCCCGTATCCTGAATCGCCTTGCCCAGGGGAGAATAGTATTTCGCTACCGACAGTATGACCGCTCCGCCGTCGTCCATCTGAATTGTTCGGCGGAGGCTTGCGTCCCCGTAACTGCGCTCTCCAACCACCTGGGCCCGCTTGTCGTCGAGCAGGGCAGCCGCGGCTATCTCGGAGCCGCCCGCCGTCGCCCTATCCGTGATGACCACCAGGGGCCCCTTCCACAACTCATCCGTCGGATTAGCATCGAACACCTTCTTCTGCACCTTTTGGCCCTGCAAATATGTAATCTCCCCGCGATCGAGGAAAAGATTTGCTAGCGCTACTCCGTTTTCCTGCTCGCCAGTTGAACAGTGCCGAAGATCGAGCACAACGTACTTTGCCCCGTCCTTTTTCAACTCCTGCAGTTTATTCTTCGCTTCCTGGAGGTGGTTGCCGGCGAGACTCGTGACATGGAGGTATCCCACGCCGTCCGGCATCAGCTTCCCTGCGACGGCGGGTATAGCGACATCAGTCCGGGTCAGCGTCACCTTCTGCGGGTCACGATCCCGCAGACGCAGCACCGTCATTTCAACGGTCGAGTTCGGATTACCGCGCAACAGTTCTTCCGCATAAGCCAATGGCATGTCCCTGGTGGCTACGTTGTTGATAGTCTCGATCAGGTCGCCGCTCGAGATATTGGCCTTATCTGCCGGGGAACCCGGAACGACGTCGACCACTGCTACGTACCCATATCGCTTGGCCAGTATGACTCCCACGCCGGCCTTGGTCGTATCTTGTCCCTTTTCGTATTGCCGGTACTGATCCGGGTTCAGGTAACTGGCAAAGGGATCGACCGATTCCAACAACCCATTAATGGCGCCCAACGTGACACTCTTAATGTCGGGCTCTTCCACATATTCCAACTTGATGCGCTCGAGAACTTCGGTGTAGACCTTCAAATGGCCGTAGACATCGTCACTGGCCACCTCGCGTCCGCTCTTCGCCCCGAGCAGAAGTAGCGTCACAATCAACGTCGAGCTACTGACTATTGTCCATTTCAAACGGCTATTCATCGAAAGTATTACCGGAAGGTTTCATTAAAAGTATAACGGAAGGACACGAATCGGTCGATGTGCCTGCGTTGCCCGTTGCCTTATTGGACGGAAAATACCCGGAAGGGTTGCGGTCTCCTGCCCTTCTTGTTTCAAGCTGCCATCGGCTCTGTGATCGCCATTTCCAAGCGCTTTGCGGGCCTGGCAAGCCGCGCAGTGAACTGAAAGGTGCTTCCCTGCCCGAATTCGCTCTCCACCCAGAGACGGCCGCCCATCATCTGGGTCAGCTGCGAGGAGATCGTCAGCCCCAAACCTGTCCCACCGTAGCGGCGGGTCGAAGATGTATCTGCCTGCGAGAAAGCCTCGAAGATTGTTTTCTGTTTTTCCGCCGAAATGCCAATCCCTGTATCCGTGACCCTGAAGCGCACCAGATCTTCGTGATCAGAGGAGGAGTCCACGTTGACTGCCAGCGAAACCGACCCTTCACTGGTGAATTTAAGAGCATTGTCGAGTAGGTTCAACAACACCTGCCGAAGACGAAGCGGGTCTCCCACCACGTCCTCCGGTACATTGTGGTCGATATTTGAGAGAAGCTTAACGCCCTTCTGACGGGCTCGGATCGAGAGCGAATGCACCAGTTCCTGGATTGAGTCGCGTAAGCAGAAACCGGTCTTGTCGAGCGTCAGCCGCTTGGCTTCGATTTTCGAAAAATCCAGAATGTCATTCACGATTGCCAGCAGCGAGTCGGCCGAAAACTTGACGATTTCCAGGTACTCCCGTTGGTCGGGCTTTAGGGCGGTGCTCAGCGTGATATCTGTCATGCCGAGTATGCCGTTGATGGGTGTGCGAATCTCATGACTCATGTTCGCCAAAAACTCACTCTTGGCCCGGCTGGCCGACTCAGCTGCTTCTTTAGCCAGAATCAATTCCTGCTCGGTGTGAAGTCGGAAAGCAATCTCGTCTTCCAGTGCTCGATTCGAAAGCACCAGCGCTTTAGTCCGCTCCTCCACCCTTAGTTCCAATTCGTCATGCGATTGCCGCAGATCCTGTTCGCTTTTCCGAAGAGCCGCCGTACGCTCATCCACCAGCATTCGGAGCTTGTGCTCGCGCAGCGTGAGCTGCCGCACTCGCATTCGGTAAGCAACCCAGCCCAAAGCCAATCCGGAGAAAATCACGAAACAGGAAAACAGCTTGGTCTGGTAGTAATGTGGGCTTAAGGTTAAGAGTAGGCCTGCCTGCGCGTTACTCCAGCTCCCACTCCTGCCGGCCTCGACCTCGAAACGATATTCACCCGGCGCGATATTGGTGTAATACGCCGTTCGCCTGGCTCCCGCTTCACTCCAATCCTTGTCAAAACCCGCCAGCATGTAACGGAATTCGATCTTCTGTGGCGCGAACGAACTTGGCGCGGTGAATTGGAATTCAAGCTGTCCCTTGCCTGGAGGTACAAGCACCGGGCCGTCGATCGGCACATCTTTTCCGTTGACTAGAACGCGCTCCAGCACCGGCTGCGGGATGTGCCGCTCCTTCACCGCGCGAGGGTCGACCGCGCTAAAGCCTTTCATTGTAGGGAACCGGAGACGGCCATCCTGTGACTGCAATGCTGCCGGCTGAAATCCTCCATTGCATTCCGCTGACCGCATCCCATCCGCCGCCCCAAAATTAGTGGATCTGATCCGGCTGAGACGCCCGGCGGCAAAATCTTCGAGCTCGGATTTCTTCACATTGAACACGCCCTTGTTCGAGCTCAGCCAGAGATTGCCCACATGATCGTCGAGGATGGCCAGCACCGTGTCATCATAAAGACCTGCCGCTCTGCCGTATACCGTAAACCTGCCTGCGCGAAACCGCGTCAGGCCGCCGCCGCTCGTACCGAGCCATAACGTCCCATCCGGCTCTCCGCAAATCGACCAGACCACATCGCTCCCCAGGCCGTTTTTGGTGGTAAACGAGGTGAACCGGCCAGCTTCGAGGCGGTCAAGGCCGCCCCCTCCAGTGCCTACCCAGAGCACTCCTTTCCCATCCTCAAACATTGCGACCACGTTATCGTTAGAGAGTCCGTCCCTGGTTGTATACGTCCGCACGTTTCCGTTCACGAAGTGGCTCAGTCCGTTGCGTGTTCCCACCCAAAGATCACCGCTTCGATCTATATAGGTACACAGCACGAAGACTTTGGCGATCGCGCTGACGATCGTGATTTTGCCGTCTCTCAGCCGCGCCAGACCCCGCCGCGTGCCTATCCACATCGTTCCGCTTCTATCCTGCGCGACCGAGAACACAAAGTTGTCCGGCAATCCCTGCTGCGTGGTGTAGGTCGTGACTCTGCCATCCTTGAGGTTCATCAAACCCTGATCGGAGCCCAGCCAAATTCCGCCGCTACGGTCTTGAAAGGTAGCCAGTATGAGATCGCTAACCAGTCCGTTTTCCTTGGCCATCCCGGTGAAGATCCCCGCTTTGAAAGCGTTCAGACCTCCACCCCCAGTCCCCACCCAAAGCGTTCCCTCTTTGTCGTCCAGAATCGTCCATACATCCTTGCCGCTCAACCCGTCCTTCTCGGTGAAGCGGTTGAATTGGTCGTTCGCCAGCCTGTTCAGACCGTTGGTTGTTCCAATCCACAGACTGCCCGCGCTGTCTTTCCGCAGCGAGAAAACCGTGTTGCTCGAAAGGCCATCCCGCACGCTAAAGCGGCGAAGGCCGGCCTCCGATATGCGTAACAGTCCGTCGTTCGTGCCCGCCCACATTGTTCCGTCGGCATCGGCCAAGAGCGCACGAACAAAATCGCCTGGACCGCTTCCAGTTTTGAAGGTCGCAAAGCGGCCGCCTTCGAATCGGCTCAGTCCGGTGTGCGTGCCGATCCAGAGCGCACCCGCCTTGTCTTCCACAATAGAGAAAACGTCGTTATCTACCAACCCGTCTTTCTTTGTGAATACGCGAAACTTTCCGTCCTGAAAGCGCACCAGTCCCGCGCCGTCGGTGGCAATCCAGATGCCGCCGTTATGGTCCTCGCAAAGCGCCCTGATCTGGTTGGAGGGCAGCCCGTTGGCGGTGGTATAGGATTTGAACTTTCCGTTCTGCAAGCGCGCGATGCCTCCACCGTACGTCCCCAGCCATAAATCGTGGCGGTGATCCACCAACAGCGCGAGCACCATATTGTTCTTCAGCCCGGCCGTGTTTTTGTCGAATACCGTAAATCGAATGCCGTCGAACCGGACCAGCCCTTCTTCCGTTCCCATCCATATATATCCATCCGGTGTCTGACCCAGCGAGAGAACTGAGTTTTGCGGCAGGCCCTGAGCGGTCTGCCAGGACTGGTGAATGAACTGCGAAATGGCAAGGCTCGGATTCAAAGCGGCGTTCGCGCGAGAAGTCGAAGAAATAATCAGCAGCGTAGTCAGCAACGCAACAGTCAGTCGCCAGCCGCACATCCGGCGCTTGCAACCAGAAAGTTCTTGCCTGACAGCCAGCAGTGTCATCCTGCCTTTCAGATCGGCAGTTTGGGTCGAGGACTTTAACTCTCATCCGGCACCCGGCCCTGCGCTAACCTGAAAGAAAGATTGGACATAGTCCCCAAGAGCGTCTCCGGCCGATTTTTAGTACCGGCTTATCGCTTCAGCTGTGGGGCTCAGCAACCGAATAAATGGCTACTTCTGTCGTTGGCACGCGCGAGATCCGCCCTGTGCGCTTTTGGGATTCCACCAATGGGCAAAAAGCGATCATGGCGGTTACTGGCCTGATCCTTTTTCTGTTTGTCATCTTTCACATGATCGGCAACCTGCAGGTGTTCGAGGGGCCCGAGCAACTAAACTTCTACGGCGCGGCCCTACGCCGCTTTCCTGAAGCTCTTTGGGGTGCACGCATCATTCTACTTTTTGCCGTCCTCCTGCATATTTGGTCATCCATTAGGCTGGCGCTGCGCAAGACCGCCGCGCGTCCTACCGGCTACGCCAGCCGCAAGAATATGAACTCCTCCTATGCCTCGCGAACAATGTATTGGAGCGGACCCATCGTCCTCGCCTTCATCATCTTTCACTTGCTACATCTCACCGCCGGCTACATTCATCCGGGCGGTCCGTTCGTCGAAGGCGACGTTTACCGCAACCTGGTTGAGGGCTTCCAGGTCTGGTGGGTTTCCGCCTGGTACATCGTCTGCATGGTTTTGCTTGGCCTGCACATCAGGCACGGGGCTTGGAGCATGTTTCAGTCTCTGGGCCTGAATCATCCGCGTCACACGCCTCTTCTGAAGAAGGCCGCCGCGGCTCTCGCCATCGTCATCGTCGTCGGCTATGTTTCGATTCCCCTCAGCGTCCTGTTAGGGCTGGTCAAGTAAATGGAACTCGACGCCAGAATTCCTTCCGGTCCCATTCAGGAGAAATGGGATAAAGCGCGGTTCGATTTGAAGCTCGTCAATCCAGCCAACAAGCGCCGCCATTCCATCATTGTGGTCGGTTCGGGACTGGCCGGCGGATCGGCCGCCGCCACGCTCGGCGAACTCGGCTACCACGTCAAATGCTTCTGCTTCCAGGATTCGCCGCGCCGTGCCCACTCGATCGCAGCGCAGGGCGGCATCAACGCCGCTAAGAATTACCAAAATGACGGCGATAGCGTTTATCGACTCTTCTATGACACGGTCAAAGGCGGCGATTTCCGTGCCCGCGAAGCGAACGTCTATCGACTTGCCCAGATCAGCGTCCACATCATCGATCAATGCGTTGCCCAGGGCGTCCCGTTTGCCCGCGAATATGGCGGCACGCTGACCAATCGATCATTCGGCGGCGCGCAGGTTTCCCGCACGTTCTATGCCCGGGGCCAGACCGGCCAACAGCTGCTGCTTGGTGCGTACCAGGCGCTCGAGCGCCAGATTCAGGCCGGCACGGTCACCATGTATGCCCGCACCGAGATGCTAGATCTTATCGTCATCGATGGCCGGGCGCGCGGCATCGTCACCCGCAATCTGGTTACAGGTGAAATCGATACTCACCTCGCCGACGCCGTCATCCTCGGCACCGGTGGCTACGGGAACGTCTTTTTTCTATCCACCAACGCAAAAGGCTCGAACGTCACCGCTTGCTGGCGCGCGCACAAACGCGGCGCGCTCTTCGCCAATCCCTGCTTTACCCAAATCCACCCCACCTGCATTCCCGTTTCCGGCGACTACCAATCCAAGCTGACGCTGATGAGCGAATCTCTGCGCAACGATGGCCGCATTTGGGTCCCCCTCAAGAAAGGTGACACCCGGCCGCCGGACCAGGTCCCCGAAGCCGAGCGCGATTATTATCTCGAGCGACGCTATCCCAGTTTCGGCAATCTGGTTCCGCGCGACGTCGCCTCCCGCAATGCGAAATATGTCTGCGACGAAGGCCGCGGAGTCGGCAAGACCGGCCTCGGCGTCTACCTTGATTTCGGCGAATCCATCAAGCGCCTTGGCCGCAAAACCGTCGAAGAGCGCTACGGCAATCTCTTCGATATGTACCAGCGCATCACCGACGACGATCCCTATCGCGTTCCCATGCGCATCTACCCGGCTATCCACTACACCATGGGCGGCCTCTGGGTCGATTACAACCTGATGAGCACCATTCCCGGCCTGTTCGTCATCGGAGAGGCCAATTTCTCCGACCACGGTGCAAACCGCCTTGGCGCAAGCGCTCTCATGCAGGGCCTCTCGGATGGCTACTTCGTTACTCCCTACACCGTCGGCGATTACCTCGCGACCAATAAGTTGTCAAAGATCGATGCCGGCGATCCTGAAATTCGCAACGCCGTCGCCTGCGTCCAACAAACCATCCAAAAACTCTTATCGATCAACGGTAAAAGAACTGTAGACTCTTTCCACCGCCAACTCGGCAAAATCGTCTGGGACTACTGTGGCATGTCGCGCACCGCCGAGGGACTCGAAACCGCGATCGACCAGATCCGCGAGTTGCGCGAAGAATACTGGCAGAACGTTAAGGTCGTCGGCTCCGCGGAAGACCTGAATCAAAGTCTGGAAAAGGCCGGGCGTGTCGCCGACTTCTTCGAGCTCGCGGAACTCATGTGCATCGATGCCCGCGAGCGCAACGAATCGGCCGGCGGCCATTTCCGCGAAGAGTACCAGACTGAAGAAGGTGAAGCAAAGCGCGACGACGAACATTACTCCCATGTCGCCGCCTGGGCTTATAGCGGGTACGGAAATTACCCCGAGCTTTTCAAGGAGCCGCTCGAGTTCGAATACGTCCATCCGAGCCAGAGGAGCTACAAGTAGATGCGCGTCACGCTGAAAATCTGGCGTCAACTTGGCCGGAAAGCTTCGGGCAATTTTGTCAGCTATCCGGTCGAGAATGTCGACCCGGACATGTCCATGCTCGAATGCCTCGATGTGTTAAACGAGCATTTGGTCGAGCGCGGCGAGGAACCTGTCGCCTTCGAGCACGATTGCCGCGAAGGTATCTGCGGCTCCTGCGGCTTCATGATTAATGGCATTGCACACGGCCCGCTTCCCGCTACTACCGTTTGCCAGTTGACCATGCGCCACTTCAAAGACGGTGAAACGCTCACTCTCGAGCCCTGGCGCGCGCGGCCTTTTCCGCTTATCAAAGATCTGGTCGTCGACCGCCGCTCCTTCGATCGGATCATTTCGTCGGGCGGCTACATCTCCGTCTCGACCGGTAGCGCTCCTGACGGCAACGCCATCCCGGTCTCGAAAGAATCGGCTGATCGGTCGATGGACGCCGCCGCCTGCATCGGCTGCGGGGCCTGCGTGGCCGCCTGCCCGAATGCCTCGGCTGCGCTGTTTACCGGAGCTAAGATTGCCCATCTCGGCATTCTGCCGCAGGGCAAACCGGAGCAGGATCTACGCGCCGTGCGCATGGTTACGCAAATGAATACCGAAGGCTTCGGCGGCTGCACCAACATCGGCGAATGCACCGGCGTGTGTCCCAAGGAAATTCCGCTAGAAGTCATCGCGGCTATGAATCGTGACTATCTGCGGGGTAGTTGGCGCGAGCGCGACAATCTGGTCACGCCTATTCGCCCGTTTACCGAGTGGAGCACCGGTTCGAAACTGCAAACCGACCAGGCCACAGACTAGGCTGAGGGGATGACGCAAGCGGGGCTGGCACTCTTCCTGCTTTTCTTGCCGGCGTCGCTGGACCGACCTTTCCCGCCAGTTTGGTCGCCTGACCACAGCCTTCTCGCGAGTACCACAGTTTCGCAGCGCTTCGTCACTCCCGAAGGCGGCAGCTACAGGCTGCAGCTAAATGGGCGGGTGGTCTATCCGAAAAAAGCCAGGCGTTCCTGGTTTGCACATTCCTGGTTTTCCACTTACCAGAACGTCCACACGTTTTTGTCTGATCTGGCATGGTCGCCTGACAGCCGGAACGTGGCCTTCCTCGAGAAACTCTATGACTGGGAATACGCCGATCCATTCAACAGCGACTTCGAAGGCTCGGTATCTAACGAGCGTTTTGTTCTGGTGATCGTTTCGAGCCAGGGAAAGGCAGCCGGTTACCGGCTGAAACACGCTCCAAAAACAATACACCTGCGTTGGGATGGCCCAGACGAACTTACCCTAACCCCAATACTGTTCACTTAAAGAACATTTCTGCGGTATTCTGTTTTTAAGATAGGAGACTGCGGAATGGCCCGAACAATCGCCACGTTGCCGGCTGGGAGTCGTATCACCGACTACATCAGCCTGGGAGTGATCGCCAAGTTTTTCCCATTGGAGAGGGTGCGCGGCGTGTTGGAGAAGACTGGCCGCGCAAGCGTACGAGAACGCGATTTACCGGCGCACGTGGTGGTGTACTACGTGATCGCTTTGGCCTTGTACATGCGGTCCTCGTATCGCGAGGTGCTGCGCTGTTTGTTAGAAGGAGTGCAGTGGCTGCTGGACCCGTCGGCGGGGCTGAGGGTGGCGGGCAAGTCGGGCATCTCGCAAGCGCGCAGTCGTTTGGGCGTGGAGCCGGTGAAGCAGTTGTATGAAGCGGTGGTTGTTCCGATTGCCGAGCGCCGGACGAAGGGTGCTTGGTATCGCGACTGGCGGCTGGTCAGCCTAGACGGCAGCACGCTGGATGTGGCCGATACCGCGGAGAACGAAGCGGCTTTTGGCAGGCCTGGCGCGAGTCGCGGAGCGAGTGCCTTTCCCAAACTCCGCTTTGTCGGGCTATTAGAGAACGGAACACACGTGCTGTGGGCCGCGCGGATGGCGCCGTATGCCACCGATGAGATCACGCTGGCTCGGCAGGTAATACCGGCTTTGCAAAAGGGCATGCTGTGTCTGGCCGACCGTTTCTTCCCGGGCTACCGACTGTGGCAGGCAGCGGCTCAGACCGGAGCGGATTTACTGTGGCGCGCGCGCCAGAATGCGCGACTGGAGATCGAGCGGCGCTTGCCGGATGGGTCGTATCTCAGCCGCCTTTACCTTTGTATTTCCGATCGCCGGAATCGGCGTAAGGCGATTGTCGTGCGAGTGATCGATTATTACCTGAAAGACGTACCGGATGCCGAGCTAGTGTATCGCCTGATCACCACCATTCTGGATCCTAAACAGGCTCCCGCCCAAGAACTGGCGGCACTGTACCACGAGCGCTGGGAAATAGAAACTGCGCTGGATGAGTTGAAAACCCATTTGCGGGGCGCCCAGATTGTGTTACGCAGCAAAACGCCCGAACTCGTCAAACAAGGGTTCTACGGCTTGCTGATGGCGCACTTTGCCATTCGAGGATTGATGCATGAAGCTGCGCTCGAAGCCGATGAGGACCCGGACCGGCTCTCCTTCGTTCATTCCGTGCGCGTCGTCCAACGGCGCATGCCTCGCTTCGTCGCTATTCCCCCTCGGCTGAAAAAAGCCTTTCATGAAGCCGTGCTCCAGGAGATCCTGCAAGAGCGGGTTAGCTCCAGTCGCAATCGCCTCAACCCTCGCGGGGTAAAGCGAAAAATGAGCAACTACCCACTGCGGCCACGCCAGTCGCTGCGCACCCTCAGAATCGACTGCTCCAAGCGGATCAGGATCTTTAAGTGAACAGTATTGACCCTAAACGAGCGGAGTTTCGATTTGCGTGCCAAACCCCCAACGCCGATCCGCTGATTCGGTCGGATAAATCTTAGCCAACTTGTGTTGTTTTTATCCATACAGAGAGTATAGTTAGTATATACACAGCAAGGAGACGCAATGCCCCACGCCCAACCCGCATTGGAACAAGTTTCTATCAATATCCGCGCCAAAGCGCGGCAACGCGACCTGATCGATCGGGCTGCCGAACGGCAAGGCCGGACTCGCTCGGACTTCATGCTCGATGCTTCCTGCCGGGAAGCGGAGGACGTACTGCTCAGCCAGACGTTTTTCACCGTCGACGCAGACACTTTCGCCAACTTCCAAGCGCTGCTCGATAATCCGCTGCCGCCGACCGACAAGTTGCGTCGGCTGCTGAAGACCAAAGCACCCTGGGAGAAATGAACGCGGGCACACTCACGCCGCCGGAACCTATTGCGTCCGACCACAATCTCGCGGAATTCGACAGCGGCGAACCGGCCCTCGACGAATGGCTGCGAAAGCGCGCGCTCAAGAACAGCGCCGGCGGGGCTTCGCGCTGCTTCGTTCTCGGCGCGGACAAAATCGTCATCGGCTACTACAGCCTGTCAGCCGGAGCTATCGGCCACGAGACGGCACCGAAACCCATGCGCCGTAATATGCCCGACCCTTTGCCTGCGCTGCTGCTCGGCCGCCTAGCTGTCCATCGTAAGTATCACAACCAAGGCCTGGGAAGCGGACTGCTGCGCGACGCCATGCTGCGCTCCATCAACATCGCCCGCGATGCCGGCGTGTTCGCCATACTGGTCCACGCGCTGCACGACCCGGCCAGGCAATTCTATCTATCCCGTGGCTTCGTGCAATCTCCGCTGCAGCCGATGACCCTGATGATGACGATGGCGACGGTGCAGACGATCCTGACCGAACCGGACGAAAGCGTCCGCGTCGCCCGAGGTTCTTGAGCCCAAGGCTAATCCGCCACCGTAATCGTAGGTCGCGCTCGCTGCTTGGTCGCCTCCGCCTTCTCGATCACGGTGCGCGCCAACTTCTCGAAGATCTCTACCTGCGCATTCGGTTCCTTCAATGTCGCGATCGGCTGGCCGCTGTCGCCCATCTCGCGCGTTCGCGGATCGAGCGGAATCTCCGCCAGCAACGGCACTCTCATGAACTCCGCCGTCCTCGCTCCGCCACCCTTCCCGAAGACATAGAGCCGCTCGCCGCCGTGTTCCAGATAGCTCATGTTTTCTACAATGCCCAGCACCGGCTCGCGCACCTGCTCGAACATATTCACTGCTTTGCGCGCGTCTTCGAGCGCCACGTCGGAGGGCGTCGTCACCACCACCGCGCCCGTCAGGGGCGTAGTCTGAATTAGCGTGAGCTGCACGTCGCCCGTGCCCGGCGGTAGATCGATCACCAGGTAATCGAGTTCGCCCCAATCGACATTTCGCAAAAACTGCTGGATCACGCTATTCAGCATCGGTCCGCGCCACACGAGCGGCTTATCGCCCGGGTTCAAGAGCGCCATCGACATCACTCGCACGCCGTGCGCCTGCAGCGGCTGAATTCTCTGTCCGATCGCATGCGGGGTGTCCCGCAGGCCCATCATCAGCGGCACGTTGGGGCCATAGACATCGGCGTCGAGCAAACCGACGGCGTGCCCTAACTTCGAGAGGCTGATCGCCAGGTTTACGGCTACCGTACTCTTACCTACACCGCCTTTCCCCGAGCCGACCGCAATAATATTCTGCACGCCGGCAATCGGCAGCTTCGGTTGCTCGCCTGGAGCGTTAGGACCCATATGCTCAAGCTAGCATCAAGCCGGCTTTTACCTTCAAATCGAAACCGGCAAAGTCGCATCGCTCGAATTTAGGAAACGCCGCTGCCGCAATCATGACGGCATTATCGGTGGATAGCGCCGCCGATGGAAAGTAAAACCGGAAGCCGCGCGCTTCTTCTGCCTGACGCCGCAAACCGGCGTTCGAGGCGACGCCGCCTGCTACCAGAATCGATTCCGCCCCGATCCGTTCGGCCGCGGCCAGAGCGTGCCCCAGCAGTTCGCGGATTACCGCTTGCTGAAAACTCGCCAGCAGATCGAGCGTTCGCTGCGGCGTTGCTGCCCTCCACTCTCCCACGCCAGCCTGGCGGATCTGTTTGCGGCGCGCGATCTCGTCCGTCATCTCGTGCTGTTCTGTCCAGCGCAGCACCGCCGTCTTCAATCCGCTGAAACTGAAATCGAGCTCGTTGCCTTTCATCCTGGCCAGCGTAAACTTCACGGCTTTCGGATTGCCGAACGAAGCCAGCTTATCGATCACCGGGCCGCCTGGATAGCCATAGCCAAGCAGTTTGGCTACTTTGTCATATGCTTCGCCGGCGGCATCGTCTCTCGTCTTGCCGAGCAGCCGGTACGAGCCCAACGTCGGTACTTCGAAAAGATGCGTGTGGCCGCCGCTCACTACGAGTGCCAGCGCGGGGAACCGAATATCCGCATGCTCCAGCAGCACCGAATGAATGTGCCCTTCAACATGGTTCACCGCGATCAACCGCAGCCCGCGCGCATAACAAAGCGCCTTGGCGTAAGTCACGCCCACCAGCAGCGAACCGACCAAGCCCGGCCCAGAAGTAACCGCCACAGCCCTCAAATCACCGAGCCCGATGGCGGCCTCCGCCAAAGCCTGCCGCACCACCGGCACAATCGCGCGCAGGTGTTCGCGCGAAGCCAGTTCCGGCACCACGCCGCCATATTTCGCGTGCGTTGCCAGCTGCGACGCCACAGCGCTCGAGAGAATCTGCCGGCCGTCGGCGACTACCGCTGCCGCCGTTTCGTCGCAGGAACTCTCGATTCCTAAAATAAGAGTTTGCAAGTTTCCGACTTTTATTATCGACTTCCGGAAGAACTCATCGCCCAGGAGCCACCCGCCGAGCGCGGCAATTCGCGCATGTTGGTGGTGTCGCGCCCCACCAATTCCTTCCACGACGAAGAATTCCGCAACTTGAGCAAATATATACGAGCGGGCGACTGCCTGGTCTTGAACAACACGCGCGTCTTTCCGGCTCGCCTGCACGGGCGACGCAATCACCCGACTGGAGCGGCAGTCGAAGTTTTCCTCGTCCGTCCCTTGGACGAACAGGAACTAACGTGGAAGGCGCTGGCCAAGCCAGCGAAGCGCGCGCGACCGGGCGATCGCATTCTTTTCACGCAAGAGTTCAGCGCCGAAATTCTCTCCGAAGAAGAGTTCGGCGAACGCACCATTCGCTTTTGCGCCACCTCGGCCATAAGGGAAATTCTCGAAGCGATCGGCGAGACGCCTCTTCCGCCCTACATCCATCGCAGACCGACGCCCAGCGATCGCGAGCGTTACCAAACTGTCTTCGCGCAAAAGAGCGGATCTGTAGCCGCGCCCACCGCCGGGCTGCACTTCACACCGGAGATGCTAGACAAATGCCGCTCCGCGGGTGCCGAAATTGCCTACGTCACTCTGCACGTCGGCTTAGGTACGTTTGCTCCTTTGCGCGCCGAGAAAGTTCCCGATATCGTGCTGCACGAGGAGAGTTTCGAATTGAAAGAAGTCGATTGCGAGACCATGCGCCGCGCCGCGCGCCTTCTTTGTGTCGGCACCACTAGCGTTCGAACCATCGAGTCGGCGCTACTTGACGGCCATCTTCACGCCGGCCGCGGCGAAACCAATCTCTTCATCTATCCGGGATTTCATTTTCGCGGAACGGGCGCGCTGCTCACCAATTTTCATCTGCCTGAATCGAGCTTGCTGATGCTAGTCTCGGCCTTCGCAGGCCACGAGCTCACGCTCGCGGCCTACGAACACGCCGTACGAGCCCATTACCGCTTCTTCTCGTACGGCGATTGCATGCTTATCGAATAGCCAGGAAATGTCGATAGGCATGCAGGCCATCGGCGACATAGCGTTCGAGCGCCCATCGGCCCTCTTCCGCTGCCCGCTCGTCGTGCAGTAAACGCCGTCCCACGCGCGCGATATCGAGCACATTGTCGACATCGGCCTTCCAATCGTCCGGCGCCCAATCGACCGCGCTCGATACGACAGAAGGCACGCCTTCCGCCACCCCGTCCGCCGTCACCATGTTGAACGATTCGGTGTAGCTCGGCTGCAGCAGCAGGTTCATGTGGGCGATCGTCTTGCGAAAGCTCGGCCAGGATTGCCAGCCGTTCAAGCGCAACTCGACGCCAGGCAGACCGCCCAGCATTTCTTTCACCGCCGCCAGCACGGTCTCGCCGCCGCCCTCCGCTCTTCCGGCCGAAAGCCAGAGCTCAAGAGGAGCACGCATGTGTCGCGCAATTTCCATTGCCGCCCCCGCCGCGCTCATGAGGTTCTTGAGCGGCCGCGTTGCGCCGAATACGCCGATCCGCAGCGTACCGCCCCGCCAGCCAAGCTGACGCGCGGGATGCCCATGCAAGTAATACAGGTTCGGCAGATACGCGCACGGGGCGCCGAATGCCGAACGCACCCATTCGCAGAACCGGCGGCTGTTCCCGGCCAGATGCACGTTCCACGTGCCTAGTTCGAGCTCCATGGTTTCGCGCATCAGCTTCACGCCGTTGCGGTCTGCTTGTAGAAAGCCGACGTTCGAATGACAGTTCACCGCGAACTGCGTGTTTGGAAACTGGCAGGAAAGCGCCTGCAACTCGACGGTTGGTATCCAGGGCGCTGCAATGATCACGTGTTTGGCGGGGGTGGCGGTCAGCTTCTCGCGCAGGTCGTTCGCGCTTAGAACCGGCCATACTTCCGTCTTTATTCCTTCATGGCAAAGAACCTTCGCCGTGTTGATAGCGGCAACGCCCAGGCCTATGTGGCTGATGTTGCGGTTCGCCGCGAAATTTTTGTAAGCAAGGACTACACTCAAGAGTCGGGCCTCCTTGAATCGGCAGCGTTTCTTCTACTGCCGTGTTCAGCATCCGCCTGCGGGCAGTTCGCCCGACCTGCGCGAACCACCGCATCTTGCTCATTTGAAGCAGTTTATATTTTTTTAGAAATTTGTTACCCGATTTTCGATCAGGCCGCTCACTTGAACATCGCCAAATCCACCGCTGCCGCCATGGTCTTATAACCGGCGTCGTTCGGGTGCAGATGGTCACCGCTGTCGTACGCCGCCGACATCGCGTCATGATGCTTGGGGTCGCGCACTGCCTTATCGAAATCGATCACGCCGTCGAAAGCTTTTGTCGTGCGAATCCACGCGTTGATCGCTTTGCGCTTCACTTCTTTTTCAGGCGTGAAGTAGCCGCCGCCCGCGCCTTCGAACGGAGTCAGCGTCGCCCCGAAAATCTTGCTGCCGTTTTCATGCGCGCGCTGAGCCAGCTGTTCAAGCCCGGCAATGAGATCTTGCGCGCTTACTGTCTCCGATAGCGGCGCGGACGTCCCGGCGTGTCCCAGATCGTTGATTCCCTCGAGCACAATCACATACTTCAGCCCCGGCTGCGCGAGCACGTCGCGGTCGAAGCGCGCCAGTCCATTCACGCCGAATCGGATGTTGCTTTTCGCATCGTGCAGGAGCCTGTTCCCGCCGATCCCCGCGTCGAGCACCCCTACCTCTCTTGGGCCGCCCCGCGCCGCCAGACGATTGGCGAGAAAATTCGGCCAGCGATGATTCGCGTCGACTTTCGAATGCGCGCCGTCGGTGATAGAATCCCCAAACGCCGCCAAAGTCGACGCCCCGTCCGGCGCAGCCACATCCAGATCGCTCAAAAAGACCCAGGATTCAATCGTGTCGCCAGCCGGCATGGCGGTCGCGCCCGTGAGATCGCCCGGCCCGATGTAGGCTGTCTGCTGGGCCGCGTAGTGAAGGCCCGCGCCCATGGTTGGTCGCGGCAAAAACAGGCTCACCGCCACATCGCCTCCCACCGGCACAGCCAGCTTGACCGGATCGCTCACTACTGTCGCGTTGGGCGGAATGGTAACTGTGGATCGCCCGCTGAAGGTAAGCGCGTGATCCGAGCTGGCGACGATTTTTCCCTCTTTGTCGCTCAACGCTATATGCGCCGTCCCTACCGCAACGCTCTCCGTCCCATAGGCATTCGAAAGCCGGATGCGCACCAGATCGCCGCCCACGCTCGCATGTACTATTTCGCGCAACGTTTGGTTGTCATAGCTGAGCTTTTCGTCGCGCATCTGGGCCGGATCACGCTGCGGCGCAGGGCTGGCGCCCCAGGTGACCACCCAATGCGTTCGTTCCGCGCCGGTTGCAAACGACGCCACCGCAAGTCCAATCAGCAAAGCCCGCTTGATTTTCATATTTGTGGAGGAGTCGGCAATCCTACTCCCGCTCACTCAGAACAGCCTGCAATTTGTCGCCAAACAAAGTGTTCATCGGGTGCCGCGGCGGCTCCGGTTTGCGTTCCAGGACAGGCGGTTTTTCAGCCGGGGCCTTGGGTGTCTGCGCCACAGCAGGTGCGGGCACAGGCTCAGGCGCAGGCGGCGCGGCTTCTACGGGCTCGGGCTCTGCAGTCGCCACAACCTTCGGCGCGGCTTCGCCATTCAGATAGCGCTCTTTGCGCAAGATCGACCGTTCGAGCGACGGTATCCAGTTGGTGAATTCGCCTTCGCTCTGCGCGTCCCGGTTCAGCACCGTGCGCATGGCATTCATCTTCGAATCCAGATTGTCCAGATGGTGCAGCAGCATCGCTTCCGGAAAGAGCGGCACCTTCGGCGACCCAAACTCCAGCTCGCCGTGATGGCTGATAATCAGGTGTTCGAGCAGCGTGCGCAGCCGCGGCGGAAAGTCCGCCATAGCGTCCAGTTTGCTCCCGACCATTCGCAGCCCAAGCACGATGTGCCCCAGCAATTGCCCTTCCGCGCTGTAACCGAAACTGCGCGCATAGGAAAGCTCCTCCACCTTGCCGATATCGTGCAGAATGACGCCCGTCAACAGGAGATCCAAATCCACCTCCGGATAATGCGCCGCCGTGAGTTTACCCAGCGTGCAAAGCGAGAGCACGTGTTCCAGCAATCCGCTTCGGCACGCGTGATGAATACTCTTGGCGGCCGGCGCAAACTTGTAAAGTTCGGTCAGCTTCTCATCCGCGAAAATCGTTTCGAGTAAAGCGCGCAGATGCGCATTCCCGATGCCCGCGATCACACCGCGCAATTCTTCGAACATCTCCGCCGGATTGCGTTCCGAGCACGGGAAATAATCCGAAAATTCAACCTCATGATCTTCCAGCCGCCGCAGCCGGTGAATGGTGAACTGCGAGCGATTATTGTAAAGCTGGGGCAGGCCCTTCACCTTCACGAAGTGATCGCGCTCGAAAGTGTCCATCACTTCCGCCACGTTGTCCCACATCTTCGCTTCGATCTCGCCCGTTCGGTCCGCCAGATGTAGCGAAAGATACGGTTCGCCGGTCTTCTTCTGCCGTATCTCTTTCGAAAGCACGAGGAACTGGGCTGTCACCGCCTCGTTGGGAACGAGCGTGTTCACCAGGGGAGACTTCATCTAGCGCGAACTGCTCTTTCCTGTGACCGTGGTCTCCGTGCCGGGAATCGGGATCAAACCAAGCAGGCGCTTGTGCCTGGTCTTCTGTTCTACCTCGGCCTTGGTGACTGTTTCCGGCTTCAGTTGCGCCACTTCCTGCCACTTAGTATCCTGGCCAGGCGACGCGCCCGTGTCTAAGAAACCCGGCTTGATCTGCAGGAATGCTTGTTTGCGCAGATCCGTCAGATATTCGCGCACCTTCGGCTGCATCTTCGGCCCATAGAGTTGCTGCTCGATGTCTGACCTTACGTCCGCCAACGGCGCGAGACCCTTCTTAGTGTGATCGTCTACCCGAAAGACGTCGTAGCCGGTCGGCAGCTTGATCGGTTTCGAGACATACCCCTTCGGTCTCGTCCATACCGCTGCTTCGATGGCTGAGCTTAGCTCGCCTTGCTTGTAACTCCCCAGAAATCCGCCATCCTTCGAGGTCGCCGCGTCCGAATTATCCCGCGCCAGATCCGTAAACCGCTCGCCGCGCGCCGCCTCCTGCGAGATGTTCTGTGCCTTCTTTTCCGCGGCCGCTATCCCCGCCGCATTTTTGCTCTCCGTCGATATCAGAATCTCGCTCAGAAAAACTTTTTCATCCCGTATGAAGTCCTTCTTATGCGCGTCGTAATAGTCCTGAATTTCCTTGTCGGTAATGTTGATGTGCCGCCCGACCTCCTGCCCGATCACCTCCCGCGTCAGCATCTGGTTCTTCGCTTCGCTCGAAAAATCTTCATAGGACATGCCGGCATTCTGCCGGATGTAGTCGTGAAATTTATCGGTGTCTACAATGCCCGATTGGCGCTGGAGGTTTGCCATGTACTTGCTCACCTCCGAATCGACGTTGATGTTGAGTTCCTTGCCCTGCTGGATAAGCAGCAGTTCGTCGATGCGGTCGCGCAGAATATTCTTTTCGTGGCTCGCCAGTTCCTCGCGGTATTGCTCGCCGGTGGCCCCCTGCGCCTTCAGTTGCGCATTCATTTCCTTGCTGTAGCGCTCAATCTCATCCTGGCTGACGATATCGCCGTTCACCTTCGCCACAATCTGGTCGATGACCTTCGGCGTATCGGCCGCCAGACACAGGGAGGAAAAACCTAGTACCGCTAAAACAACAGCTTTCATATATTTACCCTTCATTATGCCCCGTTTGCCGCATATCTCCAATCTCTGACGTGGAGGCCGCGACGAAGTTTCCGTGAACGTCTCGCGCCAGGGCGCAAAGGCACGACGAAAAACACGCAAAATCGAGGCGAGCTGGAAAGCGATCGCCGGTGCGCTAACCTTTTTCAGTGTAAAAGGAGAATCGATGAGAACTACTCTGACGGGCGGACTTACGCTTTTGGCCGCGCTTCTATCTATGAGTATTCCGTATCCCGCGACCGCCGCCGATACGGATCTGGCGCGCATGCAAAGCCAATTGCGCGATTGGCCCGACCTGGCGCGCTATCGCGAGGCGAATGAGAAGCTCGGTCCGCCCAAGCCGGGCGAGAACCGCGTCGTCTTCATGGGCGATTCGATCACAGACGGCTGGGGACGCAGCCCCGGCACCACTTTCTTCCCGGGCAAGCCTTACGTGAACCGCGGCATCAGCGGTCAAACCACTCCGCAAATGCTGGTTCGCTTCTGGCCCGATGTGGTAGCGCTCCAGCCGAAAGTAGTAGTCATTCTCGCCGCCACCAACGACATCGCGGGCAATACCGGACCCATGTCGCTCACCGATACCGAGAATAATTTTCGCTCCATGGTCTCGATCGCGAAGCAGAATGCCATTCGCGTGGTTTTGTCTTCCGTGACGCCGGCTTTTGCCTATCCGTGGCGGCCGGAAGTTCAGCCGGTCGATAAAATCGCCGCCTTGAACGCGTGGCTCAAGAATTATGCCGCGCGGGAAAACGTGGTTTACCTGGACTACTTTTCGGCCCTCGCCGACAGCAAGGGAGCGATGCGGCCCGGCCTCAGTAAAGATGGGGTTCATCCTACGCCGGCCGGTTACGCCATCATGGCTCCGCTGGCGGAAAAGGCAATCGCGCAGGCGCTGCGCTGAAGAATGCGCCGCGGGAACACTGGTGTGGTGTCCGGAAAATAAGTGGACAATCGGTTCATCTGCGTTTATCGGTGTTCATCAGCGGCCAATTCATCTTGCGAAGTCGTGGTGGAGAACGGTACTTCAACGTAATGGGCCGCCGATGAACACGGATGAACATGGATTCAGATTCCCGAGCCGCTTGCGGTGTCGCTTTTGGCCCGGTACACATACCTTCGCTGTCCACCTATTTATTGGACACTCCACTACCGCGAAGCCGGCGCGACAATCTCAGCTTCTTTCGCCAGTTGCTCGTCGATCTGCTGATTCTTCTGCTTAATCTGCTGGTATTCCTGCATCGCCTTCTTCGCCTGCTCGGATTCGCCGGCTGCCTGGTACGCGCGCGCGAGGCTGTAATGCAGGCTGCCGTCATCGTCCAGGCTGACCGCTTTTTCCAGGTGCGGAACCGCCTCGCTATTTTTGTTCAGCAGCGCGTAGACCATGCCTAAAGCGGCGTGCGCCGGCAACAGCCCGGGGTCCACCTGCAAGGCTTTGGTCAAGTAGGGGACCGCTTTTTCCGGCTGCTCGGTGCGCCACAGGCTTTCGCCGAGCATGAAGTTCAAATCGGGTGCATTGCTCTGCTGCGCCAATAACTTTTGGATGAGCGGCATCACTTCGTCATACTTGTGGGCCGCAAACAGGGAACTCGCAAGCTCCGTTTCAAGCTGTGGATTGCCGGGTGAGAGAGCCAGCGCCGCGCGCCACTCGGCCGCCGCTTCGGCATCCTGGCCGTGGCCGTGCAGGATCTCCGCTTTGAGCGCATGAATCTCAACCGAATCCGGTAATTGCCCCAAACGATCGAAGGCATCGATGGCCAGTTGGTTGTAAGCTTTGGTGGCCCAGAACAGGTTCGCCGGCGACTCGCTACCGTGCGCGGACGCCAGCAGATTGCCTTTCAGAAAATCGCATTCCGTCCCCTGCGTTTTGCATCCCGCATTCGACGTTTTCGCTTCGAGCTGTTTCTCCTCGGTGGCCCAATTGGCATGGCCGGTGTCCTGGTAAACCTTGGCCAGTCCGGCATGGAGCCCCGGCAACTCCGGCAGCTTCGTTTGCGCCTGGCGATAGAAGAAGAACGCGCTCCGGTATTGCTTGCGCTGCAACCGCGAATCCGCCAGCAGCGCAGCCACGTAAGGCGACTCGGGCGCTTGCTTCGAAAGCTGGCTGAAGGTATGCGCGGCGAGCGTTTCATAGGCCTTGCCGAGCCCATACCAGGCCTTCGGATCGGCGGCATCCGCGCTGGTCAGTTTGCGATATTCCACAGCCGATTCGGCCGATCGATTCAAACTCAGATAAGCGCCCGCCAGCATGCCGCGCGCGTTGTGATTGTCGGGCTCCAGACGGAGCAGCTTTTCAAGCGGCGCCACAGCGGCGCGCGGCTCGTTCATCTGTAACTCCGCCATACCGAGCGACGTGAGCGCCGGAACGTTTTCCGGTTGCAGCTTCAGTACCGCTTCGAATTGCGGTACCGCTTTCCGCGGATGCCCAGCCATCTCTTCGGCTAAGCCCAGATTCAAGAGCAATCCCCGATTGCCGGGGACGGCCGAGACCAAATGTCGATAGATCGGGATGGCCTCTTCGAAGCGCCCTTGCGCCATGAAGTCTTTGGCTTGGTGCGACTGTTCGGCCAGGTCTTCACTCTGCGCGCAGGCACAAGCTGCAAATAGAAAAAAGGCGACTCCGCAGAGGAGCCGCCTTTTATACTCTTCGAACTTCCGCACTACTTCATATTTACCAGCTGAGCCGCCCGGCAAAGCGGATATTGCGCTCGCCGTAGGAACTGGTGATCTGCATGAAATTACTATCGCTCACGCTACCTGTGTCGGGAGCGTTGAAGTGAGAGGTATTTGGCAGGTTGTAGAACTCAGTGCGGAACTCGAACTTCAGATTCTCCCGGATTGGGAAAATACGCGAGATACTCATGTCCGTGTTCCAAACGCCCGGGCCCGCCAGCGTGTTGCGCCCCGTACTACCGAATGTTTGCGTGGTGACCGGAGCGAAAGCGGCCGGATTGTAGTAGTATGCGCCCGGGCCGATGCCACCGATAAATGGCACACTCGCCATGGTCTGGTTGGCTGTTTGAAGATTGTCGGGCGCGTTGAGCGACGAGCCGCTGGCGCCGATCGTCATCGGCGTCCCCGTGTAGCACGATTCAACTCCGCTAAATTGCCAACCGCCGAGTACCTTCGATGCTATACCGCTGTTCACATATTTCTTGCCCGGCCGAAGGGCAAATCATACACCCAACCGAGTTGAAAGACTTGACGCTGATCGAAGCCGGCCGACGCTCGATTGCGCTGGAACACCGGACCCCAATTCCAGTCGGTACCCTGCCAGCCGTCGTCGTCCGCGTAGTCAATGGCATGCGACCAGGTATAAGCGCCCTTGAGCATCAGGCCGCTAGAGAACTGCTTATTGAAAGCCACCTGCAAGGAGTTGTACTCGGAGCTCAGGTAGCCATCCCACATTTGGGTGGGCACCGTTCTGCCGAAGGTTGCCGCCTGCGGCAGCAGCGCCGTTCCCGAACCTGGAAACCCAGTATTGATGTCGTAATCGGCGAGCTGATGTACGGTGTGCTGCCCGACGTAGGCCGCGGAGGCCACGATGGCGCCAGGGAGCTGCCGCTCCAGTGTGAAATTGTAGGACTGAATGTAGCCGCGATGAATAAAGCTGTTGGGGCTGCGCTCCGTCGCCGTCGGATCTAACGGCACAATACCCGTCGAAAGGTCCGGGCCTACAACCGGTGGGATGCCGTTGGCTAGCGTGCTGGGGATAAACTGGTTCTGGTTCGGGCCGATGTTCGCAACCGAGAAGCTATTCAGAGCCGTATAGTTATTGTTGATCGTCAACGGATAAAAGCCACGCAAAGGGCGGGAAAAGGGCAGCGGATCGAAGTTTATTCCGTAACCGGCTCGTACTACGGTCTTCTCGTCGATGCGATAAGCTAGCCCGACTCTCGGCGCGAACAGCTTGCTGCTGACGCTGATACCTGCATTGACGGGCACATCGCCGCGGCCACCTAGGTAAACGTCATTGTTAGCCGGATCGTATCGTTCGATGCCTTTGCCGCAGCAGCGCGTCATAAGCGGGTAATATTCATAGCGCACACCCATCGAGACCGTGAGTTTTTTCGAAACCTGCCAGCGATCCTGGGCAAACCAGCCGAACTGCCACTCGCGCCCAGTCATCAGGATGTACTGCTCGCCCTTCTGTGTATTGTCGGAAAGCCCGAGCAGGAACTGTGCATAAGCGTTGTATTGGTTCGGCGCCGAGGAGGAATTGCCTGCCACGTTGTTGGTCGTGATCTGGCCGTTAAAATCGAAGTAGCCGCGCGGGCCGCCTGGACTCAATTCCGGCTGCCAGTGGTTCAGATGGAAGCGGACCATATTGAACCCAAAACGTAGTTCGTGAGCTCCTTTGGTCCAAGCGATGGATGAGTCCCCTGTGTAGTTCTCGTCCGTACGGTAGAGCGGCATCCAGTTCGGCACCCCGAAGGTGGTGCCGGTAACCGGGCTGCTGAAGAAACTACCAAACGCGACGTTGGGGAAGCCGCTATCCCGAATGTCTGAGCCATTTAATCCCGGTATGCCGAGCGTACTTGAATAGTTGCTACCGAAATCTGTTCCTAAAACCGTCTGGTCCATGCGCTGATAGCCAACGTTCCCATCCAGGACTAGCGTTGGAGAAAACACATAGGTGTGTCCGATGGAGGCGACCTGCGTGCTTGTGCGTCCTTTACCGGGATCGGAACCGGGCGCCGGGCCGCCCGCAGCGCCGAAAATGCCCTCCCCGCCCGAGGTGGCAAACATATTGTCGTATTTCACAAAGATCGTATGCTTATCGGTGCGGTTCCAATTGACCTTCGTATCGTATTGGAAGCGATTGATGGCCGGGCTGGCAGAGGCTGCATAGTTATTGGTTTGGCCAGCCAGATTGGGAGCCGGGAAGTAACTCTGGATTTTTAAAGCTGCCGGACTAATGTATTGGCTGGGGATGACGCCACCGGCGAAAAGCGAACGGCCGCCGCCGGCGCTATTTCCTGTGAACGGATTATAGATGTCGGTGCCGTAAGCCGAGAAATTTCCCGCCCGTTGATCCGCCGTGGGCACGGTATAGAGCCCGTTGGCGCTGGCCTTCTGAGTTGTTCCGTCGAAGCTGACGAAGTAAAACAGCTTGTCTTTCTTGATGGGGCCGCCAAGAGTTGCGCCGTAGTTGTTGTAGATGCCGACCGGTTTATCGGTTCCGGGCCCCAGGAAGAAATTGCGCGCGTTCAGGTGCTGGTCGTTGTGAAAAATATAGGCGCTGCCATGGATCTGATTCGTTCCCGACTTGGTAATCACGGTGATGGACGAGGAGCCGGCTAGCCCTTGATCCGCGTCACCCGCTGTGGTGGTGACATTGACAGCGGCGATCGTTTCCGCCGGCGGCGTGTAGCCGCTGTATTGCGGCAGCCACACATTCACGCTTTCCGCTCCGTCGATTGTAGTCACATTGGTCTGGCCTGCGCCGCCGTTGATGTGCGTGTTCAACGGCATGCCGGGATTGTCGGTGAGCGAATTGATGAACTGAGCCGGCGTTGCGCCGGGCGTGAGATTGATCAGCGTCTGGTAATTCCGGTTTCCACCTATGGGCAGGTTTACCACGTTCTCGCCTGTGATTTCGGTATGGGTATCCGCTTTGTCGGTCTGCAGTTCCACCGCCTGGGCGGAGACGTTCACCTTCTCGGAGGCCTCACCGACTTGCAGCTGCAAATCGACGCGCGTCACCACGTTCGCCGCAACCACGACGTTCGTCTTCTCGAATTGGCGAAAGCCGCTTGTTACCGCGGTGACACTGTAGGTGCCGGGGAGCAGGTTGGTAAGGCTGTAACGTCCGCTGGCGTCGCTCTTATCGGAGCGTGTCTGGCCCGTGGCCGTATCCGTTACCGTAATGGCGGAGTTCGGTATCACCGCGCCGCTTGGATCTGTAACAGTTCCGAGAATCGACCCGTACAGGACCTGGCCGTAGGCATTCGAATGAAGGCCGAGCAGGAGCGCCAGACCGAGCAGTATCGGAATTATTCTGAGAGCTTTTCGTTGTTGCACAGTAGCCCTGACCGCTGAAGAAAACATTTTCCCTCACCTCTGAGTAACAACAGGATTGGAGACGCAGTACGCCTCCGGCGGCGCACGCTTCGACCGCCCAAGCCGATGTGAAATATTTTTTTGGAGCGCTAAACTAACTCGGTTTTAGTAGATGGTAATGCACTAGAGCACACGATTGCAAGACTTTTGTTTGCGACTTTTGTTTGAGAGATTTATCGGGCACGGGTGAGAGACTCAAATTTCATGTCATCGTTAACGAGCGGGCAAAGGACCCGCCGCTCTCTACTGTTGAGCGGCGCGGCCGTTCCTTTCGCTTTGGCGCAGCAGGCGCAATCATCGGCGCCGGTTCTCGCCTACTTGGGCACCTACAGTTCGCCGCAAGGGGCGGAAGGCAGCAAAGGCAACGGGCAAGGAATTTATCTGTTTGAGATGGATGCGCGGAGCGGAGCACTCAAGCAGCGCGCGGTCTTCGAGAACAAGTCGAATCCCTCCTGGCTGGCGCTTCACCCTTCGCGCAAATTTTTATATTCCGCTAACGAAACGGCTGGGTTTCAGGGTAAGCCAACTGCTTTCCCAACTGCTTTCCCAACTGGTTCCGTGAGCTCCTACGCGCTCGATCTCCGCGGCGGCCGCCTGAAGCTGCTGAACACTGTCAGTTCCCAGGGCGCAGGGCCGGCGCACTTGAGCGTGCATCCCTCGGGAAAGTTCGTGCTGGTGGCCAATTACGCGGGCGGCACTCTAGCTGTGCTCGCGATTCGCTCCGACGGCGCGCTCGGGGCGGTGAAGCAGGTCATTCACGATCAGGTCATTCACGATCATGGAAGCACAGGTTCGCGGCACGCGGCCAGCGCGCCGCCTGGAAGTTTTGCGAATAGTGGCCACGACCATCCCCACGCGCACATGATTCGCGCCGACCCTTCCGGAAAGTTCGTCCTCTCCACCGACCTGGGTTTAGACAAACTCTATGTGTGGAAGTTCGATGCGCAGAAAGGTCAACTATCGCCGAACGATCCGCCATCGGTCGGCTTACCGTCCGGCGACGGGCCGCGCCATTTTGCTTTTCATCCAAACGGGCGCTGGCTGTATCTGCTGGGCGAGGAGAGCTCGACCATCGTCCTGTTCGAGTACCGCGAGCAGGATGGGCGGCTGTCGTTGAAGCAGACGCTCTCGACGCTGCCCAAGGGCTTTGCCGGGACGAGTTTTACCTCCGAAGTGGTGGTCTCGCCTGACGGCAGGTTTGTCTATGCGGCCAATCGCCTGCATGACAGCATCGCGCGGTTCTCGGTCGGAAAAGATGGTTCATTAACGTACGATGGCGAGACCTGGACGCGGGGCGACTATCCGAGAAGCTTCACGCTCGATCCAAGCGGCAGGTTTCTTTACACGTGTAATCAGAGAAGCGATGCAGTAGCTGTTTTCCAGGTCAACCGGGCGACCGGCGACCTGATTTTCACCGGCCAATACGTGCCCGTGGGCACGCCGGCCATGCTGATTTTTCTGGCCTAACGGCTTCGCGCTAGGATAAAGAGCTCAGGGTCTTCATGACGTTTCGTTTCTCGGGCATCGCAGGCGCGCTGCTCGGCTTGTTGCTCAGCGTGTTTCTCGGCGTGTTGCTTGCTGCCTCCCTGCCGGCTGCCCAGCGAAACGTCACCTTTGCGCGCGATATCGCTCCCATCGTTTACCAGAACTGCACCCCCTGCCATCGGCCGGGCGAATCGGGTCCCTTCTCGCTGCTCTCGTATACAGACGCCAAGCGCCATGCTTCGCAGATCGCGAATGTGACGAGGCGCCGCTTCATGCCGCCGTGGCTGCCTGAGCACGGCTATGGTGATTTCGAAGAAGAACGCCGGCTCACCGACAAAGAGATTGCGCTGATCGGCGAGTGGGTGCGGCAAGGAGCGCAGGAGGGGTCAGCGAAGCAGGAACCGGCCGCGCCGCACTACAGCTCGGAGTGGCAGCTTGGCAAGCCGGATATGGTTTTGCGAGTAACGCACCCGTTCAACATGCCGGCGGGCGGTAGCGAGATTTTCTGGAACTTCATCATGCCGGTTCCGGTGAAAACGCAGCGCTGGGTGCGGGCCATCGAAGTCAGGCCCGGCAATGCCAAAGTATTTCATCACGCGAATGTGATCATTGATCGCTCGGGTTCGGCGCGGCGGCAGGAAAAAGAAGCGGGCATCGGATTTCCCGGCATGGATCTGACGGTGGAAGAGACGACTTTCGATCCCGACGGCCATTTTCTTTCGTGGAAGCCGGGCAGCCGGCCGGTGGTCGAGCCCGACGGGATGGCCTGGCGCGCCACGCCTGGCATGGATCTGGTGCTCAATGTTCACCTGCGCCCGACCGGCCGGCCGGAGGTGATCGATCCGGAGATCGGCATCTACTTCACCGACAAGCCACAGACCAAATACCCGATGCTGGTGCAGCTGGAGCACGATAGTTCGCTCGACATCAAAGCGGGTGAGCACGATTTTCTCGATAGCGACGATTTTCGAGTGCCGGAAGACCTGAACGTGCTTGCCGTTTACCCGCACGCCCATTACCTGGCCACGCTGATGGAAGGCTACGCCACGTTGCCCGATGGCTCACGCAAGTGGATCATCCGCATTCCCGATTGGGACTTGAGTTGGCAGGGTGTGTTCGTGTTGAAGCAGCCGATGTTTCTGCCCAAGGGCACGGTCGTTTCGATGCGCTACCACTATGACAATTCGAGCGATAACGTGCGCAATCCGAGCAGCCCGCCGAAGGAGGTACGCGCGGGGATCACTTCGACAGATGAGATGGGGCATCTCTGGCTGCAAGTGTTGCCGGTGGGCGAAGGTGACCGGCGTGAAGTGCTGCAGGCGGCCATTGTGGAAGACCGGTTGAAGAAGTATCCGAATGATTTTGCGGCGAACTACAACATGGGGGACGTTCTGCTGACCAAAGGAGACGCGGCAGGCGCGATTCCTTATCTGGAGAAGGCGGCGCGTGCGAACCCGGATAGTGTGTTGGGGCCGGTGGAGTTGGGAGTGGCGTATTACACGGCTTCGAAGCTTCCCGAAGCGGAGCAGCAGTTTCACCGGGCGCTCGCGATCGACCCGAAGTTTACCGACGCGCGTTTTAATCTGGCGAGCGTGGAAGCGGAGAACAGCGAGCTGGCGGCTTCGGTGGGCGATTTTAAGCAGGTGTTGGCCGAGCGCCCCGATTATCCAAAAGCGGCCGATCATTTAGGTGACGTACTGTTCGCCTGGGGTGACGAGTTGGCGAAATCCGGCGACAACCAGCAAGCCGCCGAGCGCTATCGGGAAGCGCTGCCTTACCGGCCGGACGATGTCGCTTTACACACCAGTCTAGGGGCGGCGCTGGCACGCCTGGGGCGCACCGAAGAGGCGCGCGTGGAACTGCATACGGCTGTGCGGCTGAATCCCAACTTCGAGCCGGCGCAGCGCATTTTAGCGGCTATTCACTGACGCGCGTTAGTGGCCCCCTACTGGTCCCGGAGAGAGATCAGCGGGTCAACCCTGATCGCCTTGGCCGCCGGCAGAGTGCAGGCGCAGAACGCGATTGCCAGCAATACCGCGATGGTGGAGGCGTAGGTAAGCGGGTCGGTAGGAGCAATGCCGAAGAGAAGCGCTTTGAGGAACCTGGTAACGATAAAAGAGCAAAGCAGGCCGAGCAGCGATCCCCAAAGAACAGGGCGCATGCCATCGCGCAGAATCATCTGGAAGAGTTGGCGGCGAGATGCTCCAAGCGCAAGGCGAATGCCGATTTCCTTGACTCTCTGCGTTACGGAATAGGCGAGCACGCCATAGACACCTAGGGCGGCAAGAAAGAGCGCGATTATGGCGAACCCTGACAGGAGAGAAGTGCGGACGCGCTGGCCGCCGACGGAATCGCGGACCAGGTCACGCAAGGAGAGTACGTCGGTCAGCACAAGTTGATTGTCGAGAGAGTGAATGCGGCGGCGCGCCTCTGCCAGCAGGGCGTTTGAGTTTCCCGAGCCGCGTAGCACGAAGGACAAGCCATTCTGCGCGTTCTGGCTGAGGGGAGAAAAGGCTTCCGGCTGAACCGGCTTATCGAGACCATCCTGCTTGATGTCGGCAACCACGCCTACGACGGTTACCCAGGGAGCATCTTTTTCCGAATCCGCGGGCCGGCCGAACTTGATCCGCTTGCCGAGAGCGCTTTGGCCGGGGAAGTAATGCTTCTCCAATGATGCGTTGACGATAGTGACCTGCGGGCTTGCCGCGGTATCGAAGCGATTGAAGAAGCGGCCGGCAACGAGGCGCGCCCCGATGGCGCGGAAATAATCCGGCGTCACCGAATCGTGGCGCAGCTCGCGCTTGTAGTCGCCTGGCGCAAGTCCTTCTGGCGTCGCGCCCGCGGTATAGAGGAAGCCGTGCAAAGCGAGGCTGGTGGCTCCGCCCACGGCTTGCACCGCGGGCAGTGTGCGCAAACGATTTTCGATGGTTTGAAACGTCTGGACAACCTGCGGATCCCGCGGGTAGCGCGCTTCGGGAAGAACCAGGCTGAACGTGATGGCGTGGCTGGGCTCGAAACCGCTCTTTACTTGTTCGAGGCCGATCAGGCTGCGCATGAGCAGCCCGGCCGCGGCCACCAGGACGACGGAAAGCGCGATTTCGCAGATGACGAGCAGGCTGCGCGCGCGAGTGCCGCCTCGCTCGCCGATTTCGCTGCGATCGCGCAAATTTTCGGATCGCGACAAGCTCAAGGCGGGAACGATACCGAAGAGGAGCGGCGCGGCGAGCGCAATGGCGATATCGAAGACAACCACCCGGGAATCGACGCGCAGATCGGCGAAAGGCGGCACCGCGGAGGGCGCAAAACGCAACACAAAAGTGCCGGTGACGCATGCCAGAAGAAGGCCCAACGCGCCGCCCAGCACCGATAGAAGCAGGCTTTCGGTAAGAATCTGTCGCGCGAGACGGAACCGGCTTGCGCCGAGCGCATGACGGATCGAGATCTCGCGCGAACGGGCGGCCGCGCGGCCCAATTGCAGATTCGCGACATTCGAGCAGACGATCAGAAAAAGTGCGCACACGGCAGCGACAAGCAGCAGCAGCGCAGGACGATCCGCCGAAGCCAAAGTGTCATGGAATTCTTCGAGCCGGACACCCATTTTTATGTTGGTTTCGGGGTACGTCCGTTCAAGCTGTGACGCGATGCTCTGCATCTGCCCGCGAGCTGCTCCGAGCGAGATTCCCCGGCGCAGGCGGCCAATGGTGTCGAGACTGTGCGGCCGCCTGTTTTCCACAAAGAAGCGGGGCGGGACGCCGAGCGGAATATAAAGCCGGATATCGTGATTGGGGAAAAAGAAGGAGCGCGGCATGACGCCGACGACGGAGAACGATCGGCCCGAGAGAACGATATTGCGGCCGAGGATATTGGGATCGGCGGCGAAGAGGGATTGCCAGAGATCGAAGCTGAGAATTGCCACACGATCTTTGCCTTCGAAGGTCTCCTCGTCTTTGAAAGTGCGGCCGAGCAGCGCGTGAACACCGAGCACCCGAAACAAATTGCCGGTGCAGCGGACGGCTTCGAGGCGCTGCGGGTCGCCGCTGCCCGAAACAAATGCTGGACCTTTTTGATAGGCGGCAATGCCTGTGAAAACCGTGTTGCGCTTCTGCCAATCGGCGAAGTTGGCTGGTGCGGCCGGGGTATTGGTCCAATGCATCAGCGGGTTCGTTTCGGTGATCTGGACGAGGCGCTCTGGTTGCGCGTAGGGCAGAGGGCGCAGGAGAACGGCGCGCACAACGCTGAAAATGGCGGTATTCGCGCCGATTCCGAGACCCAAGGTAAGCACGGCCACGAAAGCGAATCCGGGATTCTTGAGCAGCGCGCGCAGGGCATAGCGGAGGTCGCCGAAAAGAGCTTCGAGAGCGGGAAGACCGGCGCGGTCACGGTAACGATCTCTGGCGGCGGCAACACCGCCTAGCTTCAGCAGCGCCAGGCGCCGGGCCTCTTCGGACGGCAACCCCGCGCGCATGTTGCTTTCGATGTGCAGTTCAAGGTTCGATTCGATTTCCTCGGACAGTTCGCGCTCGCGGCGTTGGGGGTGGAGCATCGAGGCGAGTCGAAGCAGAAATGCGCGCCCAAATCTCATATTGGACCTCATATTGGGACCCAATGGAAGCCTAGCACGGCTCCTATTGGAAAACAATAGTTCAGAGCAAAGTCAGCAGGTCACTCAGGTTAGAGAGAGCGATAGGCTGCTCGCTCACCAAAGCTTCACCGTGACGCTTGCCGATAAGCGAGCCGAAGAAACGATCGCGCGATTCGAGGGCGAAGAGATAATCTCCGTGCCCCTGCGAAACAACCCCGAACTGCTCGGCGGTCTTGCCGAACTGCGATTCATGGAGGCGAAGCAGCTCGAGCTTGCGTTGATAGACATCGGAAACATCGACCACGAAAGAAGGTTTGGTGTAGTGATGCAGCAGAAAATAGAGAAACGCTTTCGGCTTGTGCGGCGGATGGGGGGAGCCGGATTTCTTCAGCGTGCAAAATAAACGGGAGTTGCGGACCATCTGGCCGGCGGCGGCGTGATCGGGGTGACGATCCTCCCAATAGGGAGCTAGCACAAGGGATGGCCGGTAACGCCGCACCAGGTCGGCCACCAACATGCGATGGTCGGGCTTATCTATCAGGCCGCAATCGGCAAGAGCGAGATTCTCCCGCGGGACGCCTCCCAGGAAATTGGCGGCGCGCTCGGCTTCTTTCTGCCGTTCGGCCGGCGTTCCGCGCGAACCCATTTCGCCTCTGGTGAGATCGATGAGGGCAAAAGAAATGCCTTTTTCCTGGAGCAGAAGCACGATGCCGCCCGCGCCCCACTCGACGTCGTCCGGATGAGCGCCAAAGATAAGCACGTCGACAGGCATGTTATTCGGATTTACCGAGATCGAGTGGCGGCAGGTCGGCGCTGGGCAGGCTGGTGCCGAGATAGCGGGCCAAAGTAGGCGCAATGGAGCGCATGTCGATCTGGCCCAGGTCGCGGCCGCTTCGAATGCCCGGACCGGCGATAAAAAACGAGGCGAGCACGTCGGGATTGTTGGGCGAATAGCCATGCGTGCCCGAGACTTTGGTCTCAACGGCGAGTGGCTCGCGAAGCGCATTGTCGAGAGCGTAATTCGATTTCATGTTGACCCAAAAGGTGGCTTCGCTTGTGCCGCCCAGGGCTGCAATAGCTTGTTTATCGAGAATTCCGTCGATGCCATTGGCCGGATCGGCCGCGAGCTGATCGAGGAGTTGCCGCACCTGGGTGCGGGTGCCCTGGTCGTTAGGATCTTTCAGGATGATGGCGGCCGAACCGCCGTCGATCCAGGGACTGGCCGTCCAGCTCAGCACGCGGGGCTCGGGCCACGATGTAGTTTTGGGGTCCACTTCGATCAGATGTGCATTTACGAAGGCCTGAAGCAGGTGGAGGTGGTGATCGACACGGGTGAAGCCATGATCAGAGACGACGCAGAGGGCCGCATTCGGGTGAACGGAATGCATCGCATCGGCCATCGTTTCAATCATGCCGTCGAGTTCCTCTAGAGTCGCATTCGACTGTGGGCTAAACGGGCCGGTGCCGTGTTCGGTGTGGTCAAGGGCAGCCAGATGGACCGTCATAAAGTCGGGCTTGTCTTCCTTAATGATGGCCGTGGCGTAGCGGGTGCGCTGCCGGTCGCCAGGTAAGGCTTGGGCGATGTCGGTGATGTAGGGGCCCAGTTTTTCGGCGAGATGCGCGAAGAGGCCGCGCGTGGATAGGGCGCTGAGAAGTTTGAGATCGTCGGGAGTAGCGGCGCGCCAGTACTCGGGAATGAGGTATTTGACTCCAGGCGCGGTGACGCTGACCGGCCAGCTCACGCTTCCTACGACCAATCCGGCCTTCGCGGCCGCTTGCCAGAGCGTGGGAACGCGAACATCCTGGCTGTACCAATACCAGCCGCCCATATTTTTGCGAAGCGGATCGAAGGTGGTGTTGTTATAAATGCCGTGGCGGACCGGCCAGACGCCGGTGAGAAGCGTGGTGTGGCTGGGATACGTGATAGTCGGCAGAACGCCGCGCACGCCGCTGGCGTATGTTCCGTTCTTGACCAACGCGAGCAAAGTGGGGATTTCAAGGCCGTGCTCCGCCGCTTTCGTCACGTAATCCGGGCGCATGCCGTCGACCGAGATCATTAGCAGGGCCGGGCGTTCTGCGCTGTTTAGCGCGGCGATCAGGAAAAGCGCGCAGAGGACCAGGCGAAGGATCTGCTTGTGCAACTTCATGCGTACGGCTACGAGGGTAACAGGCGCTGCCTGCTAAAATCAGCGGCGTGTCCGCTAAAGCCAGCCTCTCCGCTCCCGCTCAAAATAGCCTGAAGGCGCTAATCCGGGAAGTGCCCGATTTTCCGAAGCCTGGGATCAATTTTTACGACATTACGACGCTTTTGAAAGATAAAGGCGGCTTTCGCGAAACTGTGGATGCGCTGAGCGCGCATTACCGTGGATTGTCGATCGACTTAGTGGTCGGGATCGAGGCGCGCGGCTACTTTTTTGCGCCGGCGATGGCGCTCGCGCTCGGCGCGGGGTTCATTCCTGTGCGCAAGCCGAAGAAGCTGCCCCACACGGTACGCAGCGTGGAGTACGAGCTGGAGTACGGGAAGGACCAATTAGAGGTTCACGCGGACGCGGTAACGCCCGGGCAAAACGTGCTGATTATCGATGACGTGCTGGCGACCGGCGGGACGGCGGCGGCGGTGGCGAGCCTGGTGCGGCAGCTCGACGGCAAAGTAGTGGGATTGGGATTCGTGATCGAGCTTACTTTTCTGAACGGGCGGCAGAAGCTGTCGGAGTACGACGTTTTCTCGCTGCTGCAGTACTGATTGTGAGGGTCAAGGTACCGTCGTTTGCCAAATTGAACCTCGACCTGCGGGTTTTGCATAAACGAACCGACGGCTTCCACGAACTGCGAACGATCTTTCAAACCATCAGCTTACGGGACGAACTCGAGATCGAGCTCGACTTTACCAAACGAACTCAGATCGACCTAAGTAGTTCTATCGACATTGCGGACAATCTGGTTCTTCGGGCGGCCCGGTTGGTATTGGATCAGCTACGGATCAGGGCGGCAGTTCGTTTGGTACTTTTGAAGCGGATTCCCATGGGCGCCGGGTTAGGCGGCGGGTCGAGTAATGCGGCGGCGGTTCTGATCGCGCTCCCGGCGCTGGCCGGACGACGGCTGGCCCGGGCGGAACTACTAAGCCTGGCCGAAAAGTTAGGCAGCGACGTGCCCTTTTTCCTGCATGGCGGGACAGCGATCGGGTTTGGGAAAGGCGAGGAACTCTATCCGCTGGCGGACCTAAAACAGCAGCCAGTGCTAGTAGTTTCGAGCGGCATTCACGTTTCAACACCGGGGGCCTACCAGGCCCTGGGCAGAGATGTTACGAACGCGTTGACTTCGCAGGCCGACTCGCCTATTCTGAGAGAGTTTCAGACGATTGCCTGGTCACTGGCCGAGGGTCGTCTGGAGCAACTCCCCTTGAGAAATGACTTCGAAAAGGTTGTCTTCGGGCAGCACGCCGAGCTTGTGCAAATTAAGCGGAAATTGCAGAGGCTGGGCGCGAGCCTGGCGTTGATGACGGGGAGTGGTTCGGCGGTATTCGGGGTGTTTCCCGAGGCCTCTAAGGCGGCAGCGGCGGCGGCAAAGTTTCCGGCCGGAACGGCCTTAGCCGCGCGTTTCGTTTCGCGACGGAGTTACCGGCAAATTTGGCGCCGAGCTCTGGGGCCGGCGGCTGAAGCAAGCTGTTTTGTCGAGTCATAAAGACTTTAAAGGAGAGAACAAAGGATGTCCGCGCCCAAACCAGCCCGAGCACTGTTTACGGACTTCAAAGTCTTTAGCGGCACCGCGAACCGGCCCCTGACGGAAGAGATCTGCGAGGCGCTGGACTGCCCGGTGGCGAACGCTATGATCAAGCGCTTCGCCGACGGAGAAACGCACCTGCAGATTCAAGAGAACGTACGCGGGGCGGACGTTTTCGTGGTGCAGCCCACATCGACGCCGGTGGACCACCACCTGATGGAGCTGCTTTTGATGATCGACGCGTTGAAGCGGGCGAGCGCGGAACGCATCACGCCAGTGTTACCCTATTATGGGTATGCCAGACAGGACCGCAAGGACCGTCCGCGCATGCCGATTTCGGCGAAACTGGTCGCCGGTCTGATCGAAAGAGCGGGAGCGAGCCGGGTATTGGCGCTCGATCTGCACGCCGCTCAAATACAGGGATTCTTCGATATTCCGGTAGATCATTTATTTTCCGCGCCGGTGATGGTCGATTATTTTGCGAAGAAATTCGAGCCGGGCGAAATGATTGTGGTTTCGCCGGACGCAGGAGGCGTGGAACGGGCGCGATCGTTCGCGAAATACCTGAATGCGCCGCTGGCGATTATCGACAAGCGGCGTACGGACGCGAACGTGGCGGAAGTGATGAACATTATCGGAGAGGTGCGCGGCAAGCACTGCCTGATAGTGGATGACTTGGTAGACACAGCCGGGACGCTGGTAAAGGGCGTTGAAGCGCTGCTGAGCCAGGGAGCGACGGGCGTAACGGCTTGCGCGACACACGCGGTGTTATCGGGGCCGGCGGTGGAGCGGATTTGCGATTCGGCGCTGAAGGAACTGGTGGTGAGCAATTCGATTCCACTTTCCGAGAAGGCGAAGGGATGCGCGAAGATCCGGACCTTGTCGGTGGGATCATTGTTAGCGAGAGCGATTCAATCGATCCACGAAGGCGGATCGGTGAGTACGTTATTTATTTAGAGTTTTGGTAGCAAATGGAAAGGGCCGCTTACTGACGTGCGCGGTTCAGACAGATCTAGAAGCCCGGTCGAAATTGAATACTGAGCGGGTACATCAAAGCCGGAGACCGGAGCCCGAGGGCCACCGTTCCGGAGAGAGGTGAAGGATGAGGAAAGATATAACGGTCACCGCGGAGTCACGCGACTTGCGCGGGAAGAATGAAGCACGGCGCTTACGCGCGAAGGGATCGATGCCGGCGGTGGTCTATGGCGGTCCGGCGGGAGCAATGGCGGTCGGGGTCGACCCGAAGCTGTTGACCAGAATCCTGAACAGCAAAACGGGTCACAACACCATTTTCAACCTGGGCGTAAATGGGGACGCGACGCCGGTGATGATTGTCGACTGGCAATACGATCCGATCAAGGATTCGCTGCTGCACGTGGACCTGAAGAGAATCGACCTGAGCAAGCGCATCACGGTAAAGGTGCCGGTAATTACGCAAGGCGATCCGAAGGGCGTAAAGCTGCAGGGCGGAATTCAGGACGTGGTGACGCGCGAGATCGAAATCGAGTGTTTGCCGGAGGAGATTCCGGAGCAGTTTGTGGTGAACGTGAGCGAGCTGATGATTGGGCAGAATATTCGCGCGGCGGATATTCCGATGGAAGGATCGATGAAGCTGATCACTTTGCCGGACGCGGTCATTACGCACGTTATCTCGATCAAGGCGGAAGAGACGCCGGCGGCGGAAGCCGAGGCAACTCCTGCCGCGGCGGAGCCGGAAGTAGCGAAGAAGGGCAAGAAGGAAGAAGAGCCGGCGGCGGAAGCTCCGGCGAAGAAGAAGTAGAGCGAAGTTTTCCGAGCTGTGGAGGATGGTAAGGCGGCAGACGATTCGCTCGGGCGCACCTATTGCATTGCCGGTTTGGGCAATCCCGGGCGGGAATACGAAGCGACGCCGCACAACGTCGGATTCCTGGTAATCGATGAGCTGGCGCGACGGTTGCAGGCAAGCGTCGCGAAGCGGGAAAACTCGGCGCTGACGGGCGGCGGGCAGATCCGGGGCAAAAGCGTCGTCCTGGTGAAACCGCAGACCTTCATGAATTTGTCAGGCAGCGCGGTAGCTTCGATATTGAAGTACCGGAACCTGACGAGCCGCGAGTTGATCGTGGTGTACGACGAACTGGATCTACCTTGGACCGCGCTGCGGATCAAGAAGAACGGTTCGGCGGCTGGGCACAACGGTGTCAAGTCGATTATCGCTGCGTTGAAGACGGAGGTCTTTACGCGGGTGCGGGTGGGTATACATCCCAATCGCCCGTTAGATGCAGCGGAATATGTTCTGGCTCCCTGGGAGCGGGAACTGCGCAGCGAGGTGGGGGAGGTGGTGTCTTATACCGCGGACGCCGTCGAAGCCATCGTTGCCGAAGGCGCCGAAAAGGCCATGGCGATTTATAACCGCCGCGCTCGAGGCATACAAGAAGAGGAAGAATGAGAATTTACGAGGAGCTGTTTATTGTTCGGCCGGACGCCACGGAAGAAGAAGTGGATCCGCTGATCGAGCAACTGAAGAACGTGATCACCCAGGCGGGTGGGACGCTCGAGAAGACGGAGAAGTGGGGGGTCAGGAAGCTCGCTTACCGGCTTTTGAAGTACAACGAAGGGCAGTATATTCTGCTGCAGTTCAATGCCGGACCGGAGACCGTAAAGGAAATCGAGCGGCGTTTGCGGGTGGCGGACCTGGTCATCAAATTTCTGACGGTTCGGATCGACGAAAAGCTGAAGCGGATCGAAAAGCGGAAGAAGGCGCGCGAAAAGCGAGCCGCGCGCAAGCCACCGCCAGCACCGATGCCGGCGGCGGTGACATCGCCATTGTTGCCGCACGAGTCGCCGGCGCCCGTGCCGGGAGCTCCGGGAACGCCGGGGGCTCCTGCAACTAGCGCGCCGAATCCAGAGACACCGACGGAATAAGGGACGGGGAGAAACATCATGGCAGAACAAAGAGGAGGACGCCCCATTGCGGCGTCACAGCGGCCGACAGGCGGCGACAAAGCGATTGCCACGGGCAAGAAGCAGTATTTCCGGCGGAAGAAAGTATGCCGATTCTGCGTGGACAAAGTCGACGACATCAATTACAAGGAAGCCAAGCTGCTCGCAAGCTTCATTTCAGAGCGTGGGAAGATTACGCCGCGGCGGATTTCGGGCGTGTGCACACCGCATCAAAAGCGCTTGAGCCAGGCGATCAAGCAGGCGCGCAATATCGCGCTGCTGCCTTTCGCTTCGCGGGTCTGAGGGGGGAATTATGGAAGTCATTCTAAGAGAAGACCTGGAAAAGGTGGGTTCGCGGGGCGCGCTCGTGAAGGTGGCGGACGGCTACGCGCGGAACTTCCTGCTGCCGAAGCGGCTGGCGGTGCTCGCGACTGAGTCCAATAAAAAGATCGTCGAACAGGAAAAAGAAGCTCACGTGCGGCGCGAGGCGAAAGTACAGGGCGACGCCGAGAGCCTGGCGCAACTCATGTCGAACGTAACGGTTACGCTGCGGCATAGGGTGGGCGAGAACAATCACTTGTTCGGTTCGGTGACGGCCAAGGATATCGCGGACGCGCTCGAAGCGCAGAACTTCCACATCGAGCGGCGCAAGATTCAGCTCGACGAGCCGATTCGCACGGTGGGCGAACACAAGGTTCCGGTACGTCTGTACCGGGATGTTTCGGTGGACGTGAACGTGATCGTAGAGCCTGAGCAGTAGGCGAATTGTTTCCCGATCCGGACAAACTAAAGCAGGTAACTCCGGCCGAGGTGCTGGACGCGGCAGCGCGCGGGCACCTCGGACTGGATCATCGTTTTTTGCGGGCGCTGCTCGACAGGCCGCAAGAAGCGCTGCCGGCGGTGCGCGCTTTTGCGCAACGGGATCGCAGCGAAGACGTGGTGGATCTTGCGCCCGAGCTGATTGCGCTGTTTCGCTACTGGAATACCGCCGATGCGGTGCCGTTTCTGGTGGCTTACATCAAAGAAGATCCGGAGAATGTACCGGACGAAGCGGTGGAGGCTCTGGCGGAGATAGGTCGGCCGGCGCTCGAGCCGCTGCTGGCGCTGTATGGCGATCTGGAAGAATCGCAAGCCGGCGACGTAGCGTTCATTCTGGTGAGCCTGCATGTACGGGACGAACGCATTCTGCGCTTATTGATGGAGCGGCTGACATACGATTTTTCAGACACGCTTTTGATGTTGGGGATTTACGGCGACGCGGCAGCGGTTCCGGCGATTGAGAGAGCGGCGGCGGAACTGGGTTCGAGCGAGACGGAGTTAAAGAAAGAAGTCGTGGAGACGATGGCGGCCTTGAAATCCAAGCAGCCGGCGGCGAAAAGCGAGGAGACGGAGCCGTTCGATATCTGGGCGTTGTATCCGGAGACGGACGAACTGCCGCTCGACTTACTCGACGAAGACGATCGGGTCGCGCTGCTGGGGCATCCGGTGGCCGGGGTACGGGCGGCGGCGGCGCACTCGTTTTTCAATCAGGATTTGAGCGCGGAGCAGCGCCGGAAGATGCTCGAACTGGCGCAGAAAGACAGCGCGGTGGAAGTGCGGTCGCGCGCCTGGGAAGCGCTGATCAATTCGACAGAGCAGATCGAAGTGGTGGAAGCGATGCTGGCTGCTTTGCGGAAGCCGCAAGTTTCAGCGGGGGAGCGCGGAGGATTGGTGGTCGGGCTGGCTCCGGAAGCGGACCGCAACGAAGTGCGGAAGGCGATCGGCGAGCTTTATAACGAGCCGGAAGGCCGGGCGAAGGCGCTGGAAGCGATGTGGCGCTCGATGCATCCGAGCTTTCGGGATTACTTCGCCAAGCATCTGGACGACGACGACGTGGAAGTGCAGCGTGGAGCGATTTGGGGAGTGGGTTACTACGGCATCAAGACGGAAATGGAGCGGCTGCGGAAGTTTTTTGCGGACGAAGAGCTGCGCTCGGATGCGCTGTTCGCCTATGCGCTGGTGCTGCCGACCGATCTTTCGCGCGGACGAATGAAGGGCTTGCTGAGCCGGGTGGAGAAAGACGCAAAGGGTCTTTCGGAGATGGAAGAGGAACTGGTGAAGGCGGCGCTCGATGAGCGGTTGATGCTGGCAGGGAAAGAGCCGGTGTTTCGGGATCAGGAAGACTGAAGATTCGAGCGCGGGGGCTGACCTGTATTGGTTCGACATACCCGCACAGCAATTAAGCGGCATCGACTGGCCGAGCCATGGCAGGCATGCGTGCCGAGTTCGAACACGCTATTCTCCGCGAGCTTGCTTGCTCCGGCTTGGCGCATGTTCGGCAGAACAGCAAGCGGCTGGGCCGGCCCATAACGGCGGCGGCCGGGGCAATACCACACGATGCTCACGTCACGCGTGACCAGCGCCGTGCGACCATCTCCGATAACCCCGAGATCGCGAATGTAAATGGCTTTCATCTGCCGTGAAGGGGGGCCAGCGATTCTAGGCTGGCCCCTCCAGCTGCTGCATGATCCCCAGCACATCCGAGCTTCCCCAGCGCTCCGCTATCTTGCCGTCTTCGAACCGGCAAATCTCCAGGCCACGCGCCTTTATTCGTTTGCCTGTAGCAGGAACGCCTTGGAATTCACCCTTATGAGTGCCCGTAATGGTATAGGCAAGAGCGACGTTATCTTCGTCTGCCACCATATGATTGACATTCAAATTCAAATCCGGGAAAGAAGCGCGAAACTGCTCAAAGAACCAGACGTATCCTTGCGGAGTCGATTCTTGCCCGGGCACAGGATCATGCTCCACAACGCCTGGGGCGACTAGTTGCCTTAGTTCCTGCAACTCGTCGCTGTTCACCGCGTCGCTGAATCGCTTCAGTGTCTCAATATTCTGTTCTTGACTCATTTTGATTCCTTATCGGCGGCTTCGAGCCGCGTTTGCATCCTATTCGTGTTCTCCAAAAGTTGCCAACCTTTTCGGAGGACCTGCGCCGGGAAAAGCTAAGAAGTCACCCTTTCAAGGCTGAAGAGGGCGCAAGCACTGAGTGGCCATGCCGCGCCCCTTGGGAGTAGATCTACTCTAGTAAGCCGCGAGGCCTGAAGCGCCGGTGTTGACCGGAAGCCCCCCGCTCACGACGTTCAGCGGCGTGAGGCTCGCATTTTCCTCTACACGGAAAGCGGCGACCTTGCCGGTGCCTCTGAGCAGCACATAGAAGAAACGGCCATCCTGGCTGAGACGTATGTCCGTTGGCTCGCTGGTGACGCCCAGAACAGCGGCTGTGCCGTCAATCAACTCGACAATGCCATTGGGTTGGACGCGAAAGCTGGAAACGGTGCCGCTGGCAAAATTCGCTGTGTAGGCGTAACGCTCGTCTTTGGAAAGCAGCACCCAGCAGGAATCCGTCTGCCCGTTTCGCTCCGATCCGGTGATTACGTCGATGTCGCCGTTGGTGGAATTCACATTGTATGAAGATACTGCTGCCTGGTTAGGAAAAGGGTTGTGAGACTCGGCGACGATCAGTACGCCGTTCTTGCGAAAGGTGGCGGCAAAAGGACGTTGACCGTAAGAGGGTTGCGGCCGGGCATCGCTTGGCAGCTCATCTTGTCCGACGGTAAAGGTGTCGATCACGAACGGCCCCGGGTCCGCGCCAACCTGTGCGGCCTTGAGCGTCACCACGAGCAGACGGCCATCAGGGCTAAACTGTATAACGCCAGGGACTGCAATGGGAGAGCTCAAGGGCCGCGTGGAATTTGGCAACGGCGTCAGAGTACCGTTGGGCGCGACGGTGAAGCCGGATATATCATTGAATGCCACTGAACCGTGGAGGACATACATCAGATTGCCATGGAATGTCAGACTCTCCGGGACCACGCCTTGTGAAAATATCTTCTGAGTAAGCGTTAACCGGGTTCCGTCCACGGCAAACACGCTGATGTCGTTGCTTCCCGCGTTGCAGGCATACAGGAAGCGATGGTTGTCACGCAGCACAAGACCACCCTGCGTATCGAAATCGTCCCCCTTTCCGCTACCGCCGGTCGGGACTTGGCCGACCGCCGTCAACGTCCCATCAGCGGCTCTGCTGAAGACGACGATCTGATTGCCGGCCGCTATATTGGTCATTGCGAAGACCGCGCCAGGTTTCTCGTTCGATTGGCCTTTCCCGTCCACTGATTGGCCGTGAGCGTCCATAGTGAGTCCCGCGAATGCGAACACGGCAATGGCGCTTATAGTAAGTTTCCTCAAGTTCTTTCTCATTTCTTTTCTCTCCTTAAAGATCAGATCTAATAACTTCGCTGGACCGAATAAGTTCAGCGGTTCCCCATAGCTGTGATCCTTGGCTTCAAAAAGCAAGACGTGACGCTTGCCGTGACTCCGCAAAAGACCACAGAGCCGCTCCTAACAACACGACATCTTTAAGCAAGAACTGCCCGACACCAGCGGACAACGCCGGAAATCCGCCTAAGCTGGGCTCCCAACCGGGTGTCGAGAACAGGAATGTGAGTGTGACAAGAAACATCACGACGGCCAGCCCGCTACCCACCTCGCACGCTCGCGCCGAAAGAGAACGCGATGCAATCAGCGCCGCGATCACGAGTTCAACCACCCCCAGCAGTTTCGAGAACGCAGTGACGCTTAGCAACTGATACATCCAACTCATCAGGGGGCTGTGAGCCACTAAAGGTTGAATGCCCTTCGCTTCGTAATCGGTAAACTTCATGGCTCCGATCCAGGCGATTACGAGGACCAGTCCGTATCTCAGAACGGGTCTGGCAATAATCTGAAAGATATCTCTGCTAGGACTTGACTTCGGCAGTGATTTGAAAGATGTGTCCGTCTCTAATCCGGCTGGTTTTGTCTTTATCATTGTTTTCCTCCGCGGCCTTCTGGTATCGGGGCATCAGCCAAGCGACCCAGTCTCAAACTCGTTGAGAGCGCGTTAAAGCAATTCGATTGTAGAGGCGCTGGCCGACAATCGTACGTTCGCGCACAAACGTCACTTTCCATTTCTTTCGTTTGTACGTTCGGTTCGTGAGTGTTACGCAACTGCAACGGAAGAGGGGACAAGAGCTAAGCGACGTTTGTACACGAACGTTCGCATATCGTGGTTAGACTTACCATGGACTAGCAGGACATCTCCGTTTTCTTATTTCTTATGACGACTCCACGACTGCCTGAACATCGGGATTGCAGGACACTAACTGGCATCACTTTCGAACAGTTGCCCCGTGATCACGCTATCGGCCATGGGCGTAAGTATCGGAAGGGCTCTTTCGTGTGGACATCCGACACCAGGGATCATCGCCTCTACTTCCTGGAACGAGGACAAGTCCTAATCATGACGAACGACGAGGCTGGCTGTGAAGTCATTCTCAGGGTTATACAACCAGGCGAACCCTTCGGCGAACTTTGTTTCTGCACAGAGCGAGACAGGCCACGACAAAACTGTGCGCAGGCGGTTGTCGATTCCGAGATCCTGGAGATTGCCTTCAACGATTTCATGAGCTACCTGCAAGACGATGCCGATGCGCTCTGCGCTTTTACTTTTACCTTCTGCAAGCAACTATCAGACGCCGAGCGCCGAATTGAAGTTCTCTCGCATCGTGGAGCAGAAGCGCGGCTGGGGAGACTGTTGTTACAGCTCGTTGAATCGCGACGCTTAGTAGGTTCAAATCCGGATATTGACATAAAGCTGCCTGTAGGACATGATGAACTTGCGCGCATGGCGGCTATGACGCGGCCGCACGTAAGCGTGACTATGGGTAAATTACGCGACCGTGGCTTGGTGCACTACGACCGGGGGCATCAACTCACAGTGCAGGTGACTCGTCTCGTAAAGTACCTCAATCAAGGAAAAACGACAGCAGAAGAGTAAGACGAAGGGAGATTGTTTCGTGCCTACCCGCCTGCCCAGCAGCTACAATTTTAGGCAGGCTCGTTCGTTCCGCTTCCGGAGATTCGCTCCAAACAGCACCGTCTGGCCGCTTTCATGAGCAGTTGTCGCGTTTGGGCCTGTTGTCGCGCCGCACTTAAATCGCAGAGTGGACTTTACCTGTTTTCAATGCTCTTCCTCGATTTGATCCAAACGTCATATGCCTTAAATCGTAACTAATGTCCTTGAATCAAAGACAAATCGCACGACGAACTTAGTCCGCGAGTTAGGTGCCATACGTCGGTTCCGGTCCACGAATGCTATAAACCTCTCCCCCGCGCGCAAACTCCACGATTAAATGCAGCGCGACCCCCAGTTTTTTATGACTTGACGGCATCCTAGCCTTGATTGGTACTTCCAGTACGATGCGAGACGTATCCAATCCGTAACATTTAATCGTCTTAATCCGAACACCACCACAGGAGAGAATTACTAACTGTGAAATACCATACGTGCTTGTTTATGGCAGCGGTTAGCGTTGCGTCCATCCTCACCCCAGCATTCGGCGGAACGCTCCTAAGAGGTACCTTAACGAAGCCTGGTGATCTGACCATCGACACTAATCAGAACCTGGAATTCCTCGCGCCATCCGCGCCGCAAGGTCTGACATTCAACCAAATTCTATCGTCGTCTTTTGTGACGCAGGACGGCTTCCGCGTCGCTACCGTCGCCCAATTCGAACAATTGGCGACCGATGCCGGAGTGACGGATTTGAGTGGAAGTTTCACGACGGCAGACGTGCCCGGAGTAAAGAATTTGATCTCGTTCCTCGGTGAGACCATTCCCGGGCCAATCACCCTACCGGCTCCGGGATTCATGGCCACCATCTCAAACGGATTCTATGGCTTCGCAATTTCGCCTAACACGGCGCAAGGATTCATCAATGTCGCTGGCGCGGACTACCAAAGTGCGGCTCTAGGCGAAGCGGCCCAGGACCAAGCCCGTGTGATCTCAGAATTGATTCAATTCGCACCGGGCCAGCAGCCCCCGCCGATCGTGGGCGGCTTTCTCGTAAGGGCAAGCGCGACACCTGAGCCTGCCAGCTTTTGGTTAATGGCGCTGACTCTTCCGATGTTCGCCGGGCTGGTTATTTGGCGGAAGCGCCGCAATACATAGCGGGATCTCCGCCAACACTACGCAATAGTTTCGGAGCTGCGGTCTCTCCTGGATGAGAAAGCTGATAGGCTAGGCGCGTTTCGGCCAAGGCAAAGACGCCGCGGCGCAGGCCTACGCCCCTGAGTCAGCGGTGCGAGCGTATCTTCCGGGATCAGGAAGACTGCGGATTCCTTGTAGGAGCCCGGATTCGGAGTCATGGTGAGCGTCCCGGAATTCCTCGGAATTCCCTGCAAAGCATCTGGACGATGACGATGTGGAAGTGCAGCGCGGAGCAATTTGGGGCGTGGGCTACTACGGCATCAAGACGGAAATGGAGCGGCTGCGGAAGTTTTTCGCGGACGAAGAGCTGCGCTCGGATGCTCTGTTCGCCTATGCGCTAGTGCTGCCGACGGATCTTTCGCGCGGACGGATGAAGGGCTTGCTGAGCCGGGTGGAGAAAGATGCGAAGGGTCTTTCGGAGATGGAAGAGGAACTGGTGAAGGCGGCGCTTGACGAGCGGTTAATGCTGGCGGGGAAAGAGCCGGTGTTTCGGGATCAGGAAGACTGAAGATTTCCGGTGCGGGAGCGCGAAATTTGGAATCGCGGTGAGCGTGCCGGAATGCCCGGAATGCCCTGCGTTGCTCTATCCTCCGTTCAATTAATTGCCGTCTGTTGTCCACTTATCACCGGCCATCGCCTCGCTCAGGCGCGCGAAACTCCTTGATCGTGAGCGCCTTCCAGCCAGACTCCCAGTACAGTGCGTCCAAACGAATCACAGGAACGTCCAGCCGCTCTCAAGCTGCCGCGCTAAGGGCGATTTGCCGCTGCCGCCGGCCCAGAATGACTACTCTCTTCATGCGTGGCTTTCGCTAGTGTCGTGAGTTAGAAGTTCGCTTCACAGAAATGGCGGACTTTCCCGAGAATAAGATCGGCGTCAGCCGTCCAAAGGAAAGGCTTACAGTCTTGATTGTAGTTAGCCAGATAGTCATGGATAGCTTTTTCTAAGTGGCGCGCGCTGGGGAAGGTGCCGCGGCGAATGCGCTTGGTGGTGAGCGCGGCGAAGAAGCGTTCCACCTGATTCAGCCAACTGGCTGAGGTGGGCGTGAAGTGCACGTAATAGTTGGGGTGATTCGCAAACCAGCGCCAAACCTTACCGACTTTATGCGCGCCGTAATTATCCATCACAAGATGCACGTGTTGGTCGGCGCCAATGTGTGCATCGATCCGCTCCAGGAATCGGAGAAATTCTTGGTGGCGATGCCTGCGATGGCAAGCGCCGATGACTTTACCGGTCGCCACATCCAGCGCTGCGAATAAGGAAGTAGTGCCGTATCGGATGTAATCGTGCGTTTGGCGCTCCGGTATGCCAGGGCGTAGGGGAAGCACCGCGACCGCCAGCGAGCGGCTAGTTGGCTTCGAATTTTCAAATACCCCCAACCTTCCCGAAACCGACCCCGACTCGAGCCCGAATGAGCTCTCCAAAGCCGCCTAAATGATGAATTCATAAAATTTACCTTGTAAAAAACTCTCATACCAGGTAACATTTGCATTAATACATAAAAATTAGCTCAACCCGGGATTTTATTAGATTGCACCTTTCGTCTTCCCGGCCTGTCCAGGCTTTCGGAGCGCTCTGGCAGCAGGTGTTCTGTCCCCTGCCAACCTCCCACAATGACAGTTTTGATACCGCGCCGCGGCACGCGTTTGCCTTTGTGTCGGCGCTCCTCCAAGCCGGCAAATCGGCTGCCCGCCGCTGCGCCACCAGTCCCGGTTTCAGCGCGCTCGCGATTGCCGTTTTCGCTCTCGGCATCGGCGCGAACACCACTGTGTTCCTGCTCCTCGATGCCGTCCTGTTTAAACCGCTTCCCTACTCCGAACCCGCCAAGCTGGTTCACATCACCGCCCGCCAGCCGTCCCAAACCAATCTTCCGGGTTGCCTCTCCTACGCCCACTTCAAGGCATTACGTCAAACCGAGCAAGCTCTAACCGGTATCGCCGCTTATGCCAGTGATGACGTCACCCTCACTGGGCGCGCCAACCCCGTGCGTCTCGAAGCCGCCCGCGTCTCGGCAAATTTCTTCTCCGTTCTGGGCGTCAAACCGATCCTCGGGCGCGCCTTTACGCCCGCCGATGACACCCCTTCCGCCAACCCGAGCGTTCTCATCGGCGCGCATCTCTGGCGTCAGCGCTTTGCTTCTGACCCGCATATCGTCGGGCAACAACTGATCCTCGATAGCCTTCCCTACACCGTCATCGGCATCCTTCCAAACGCCTTTGAGTTCGATCTGCTAGGTACGCGCGCCGAACTCTGGGCCTCCCGCCCGGCCAATATCAGCGCCCTCACGCCTCAGCAGGTCGAAGCCGGCGCTTGCTATCTAAACGCCATCGGCCGCCTTGCACCCGCCGTTTCCCTGCCGCGCGCCCAGGCCGCGCTGGCCACACGTCACCAAACTTTCCTGCGCGCCTCCCCCGACGCCGACCCCAAACGCGCCCTCGAAGTAGTGCCGCTGGCCGAAAAACTAACCGCCAATTCTCGACCGCTGCTCCTTCTGCTCGCGGGAACCGTCTTCCTGTTTCTCCTCATCGCTTGCGCCAATATCGCTGGCGTCTCCCTGGCCCGCGCCCTCGACCGGCGTAAAGAAATGGCCATCCGCATCGCGCTCGGCGCAACCCGCCGCCATGTCGTCGTCCAACTCGTGGCCGAAAGCCTTTTACTCGCTTTTCTTGGTGGCCTCGTCGGCGTGGCCTTGAGTCTGGCGGCCAGAAATCTCTGCGCCGGCCTGCTCTCCGGCATCGCCCCGCGCCTCGCACAACTCACCGGCTTCGGTTGGCGCGTCCCGGCTTTCAGCTTTGCCCTCGCGGCCCTCACCGGCCTCCTCTGCGGCTTGGCCCCCGCCCTTCAGTTTGCCGATTCCAACCTCAGCGGCATCCTCCGCCGATCGAGTCGCCGCTCCCTCGGCGCGCGCCGCCTCCTAGTCATCGCGCAAATCGCCATATCGGTCACTCTCCTGGTCTGCGCCGGGCTGCTCGCCCACGGTTTCGTCCGCCTCAAAAATCAACCCCTGGGGTTCAATCCGAATGGCGTCCTCAGCATGAGCGTGGCCCTGCCGCAAAATCGCTACACCACGCCCGAGCAGATCACCAACTTCTTCTCCCAACTTCTCGTTCGCCTGCGCGCCCTTCCCGGAGTTCGTTCGGCCGCTCTTTCCTCCGCCCTCCCGCTCAACGAATCTCGCCTCGCTCATGTCCTTGCCGAAGGTCAGCTCCCGCTACCCGCCTCGCAACGCGAACTCGCCGCCGTCCAGTCTCTCAGCCCCGCTTATCTGGAGGTGCTCCGCGTCCCTATGCTGCGCGGCCGCTTCTTTACCCCGTCCGACACGCCCGCTAAGCTCCACGTGGCCGTCGTCAATCGCGCCTTCGCGCGCCATTTCTTTCCCGGCCAGGAGCCGCTCGGCAAACGCGTCTGGCTCGGCAAAATGCCCGTGCCCTGGCAAATCGTCGGCATCGTCGGAGATGTAAAGAATGTGAGCCTATCGAGCGCCGCTCAACCGGAGCTCGATGTTCCTTTCGCTCAACTGCCCGCGCCCCGGATGAACCTCCTGGTTCTTTCAGACAACACCGGCGCAGCGCTCGCCGACGAATTACAAGCCGCCATCGCAAAGCAGGATCGCGATCAACCGGCAACCGATGTTCAAACGCTCGAAGACCTGCTCATCGATGCCCGCTCTCAGCCTCGTCTGCTCGCTTGCGTGCTCTCGGTCTTCGCCGCGCTTGCCTTTATCATCGCGGCCGCCGGCATCTATAGCGTCATCTCCTATCAGGCCGCTCAGCGCAAGCCCGAGTTTGCGATTCGCATGGCTCTCGGCGCTACCCGCTGCAATTTAATCGGTCTCGTCCTCAGTCAGGCCGCTCGCTTCTCGGGCATCGGCATTGTCATCGGCTTACTCGCCACGCTCGCCATCACCCGCGCTGCCGCCAGTCTCCTCTACGGCGTTCATCCGTTCGACCCGCTTTCGTTCCTGCTCGCCCCCGCCCTCTTCTTCGTCGTCGCGCTTCTCGCCGCGCTCTATCCCGCGCTCCGCGTCACCCGCCTTCGCCCAGCCGACGTCCTGAGGACCGAATGACGACCAAACCCCGACGCCGCCATCTGTTCCCAATTCGAATGGAACGCATCGCGCCAGAGGTGGCGCGGGCACTTTGCCCAATGTCGTTGACTTAAGGGTTTTTGGATGGCTGCAAATTTACGGTCGCTGACGCTTCCTGCTCTGTTTCAAGCATTTCGCAACGCTTGGGCGGCATCCGGTTTGTCACGCTCATGCTTAAGTCAACGACATTGGGCACTTTGCCTGCCGCGTCGGGACTCACCCGACGCTTGGCTTGTTTTTCAACCCCGCCGACCAGTCCGCCTCACCTGCACTCAGCTAGTCCGCATCACCCTGGTCACCGCCGCCGCCATCTGTTCCCAGTTCGACCGCTCCTCCACCAGCCGCTTCTTCCCCGCCGGCGTCAGCCGGTAAAATCGCGCCCGCCGGTTGGTCGAGGAGATTTCCCAACTTCCGTTGATCTGCCCGTTCTTCTCCAGCCGGTGCAGCGCCGGATAGAGCGACCCATGATCCACCTGCAACACCTCGTCCGATAACCGTTCGATCGCCTTCGCGATTTCGTAGCCGTTCGCCGCTCCCGCCAGCAGCGTTCGCATCACCATCATGTCGAGCGTCCCTTGCAGCAGATCGCGCTTCGCTTCTTTTCTAGCCATTCGTTTGTCCGTTGAAGATGGTAGCAAATTATGATAGTCTTTCGACAGGTAGATTAACTACTATGAACACGATGCCGCCGATGAACAGACGATTTCTCTTCCGCGCCGCCGCCGCGCTCGGCGTCTCGCTCGCAAAAGCAAAGTCGGCGCCCCCCGATACTGCTTTTCACTTCGCCCTGCCAGAGGGTGACCTGCACCTGCAAGTCGAGTTTCACGATAGTCTCTCCGCCAACAGCTTGCGCTTCAACCAGACTTCCGCTCAACAGCACTTCTGCCTTTCGCGGAGTGGCCAGCGCGACCGCGACTGCCTGGCAGGTTTCTCCGGTTCCCTGGCCATCGCACGCTACCGCTTCGAGCCTCGCGGCCGGCGCGCTCTTTCCATGTCCATCCGCGAATACGTGCGCACCATCGATTGCGACGCCCGTCTTCCCACCCGTCCGCCCTTCGGGCTCACCATTCCCTTCGAGCACGGTGTCGCCAGCGATATCCAGGCCTTCGGCGTCGAGAGCGCCGCCCCTCCCCCGCAAGACCCCTGGTGCATTCTGCGCCAAGACCTCTTCCTCTGCCCGCGTACAAATCCATTCCTCATCCTGCACTGGAAGCACACCTTTCGTGCTATTCGTATTCTCGACGTGATCCCCGGCGATCATACTCGGCTCCTGCCACCGGAGGCGCTTCGATGAAACAGCTTTGGCAGCACTTCATTAGCAAGCTCCGCAACAAGCTCGTTCACTTCCGCGCCGATTCCGATATCGAAGAAGAGCTCCATCTGCACCTGCAAATGCAAACCGAAGACAATGAAGCGCTCGGCATTGCTCGCGCGGAAGCTCAGCGTCGCGCACGCCTGCTTCTCGGCCGTCCCGTCGGCATTATCGAAGCCATTCGCGATGGCGAATTCGTCACCCTTCTCGAAAGCTGCTACCAGGACTTCGTCTTCGCGCTGCGCGCCATGCGCAAAGAGCCCGTCTTCTGCGTTACCGCGATTCTGACTTTGGCGCTCGGCATCGGAGCCAACACCGCCATCTTTGCGGTCCTCTACGGCCTGCTGTTGCGCAGCCTGCCCGTCGATCATCCGGACAGACTAGCCCGCGTCAGCCTGAAGAGCGCCGCATCCAAAGCTAACTTCGAAGGCTCCGGGCTGCCCTATCGGATGTTCGAGGCATATCGCAATCAGCAGCATTCTTTCGAAGATCTGGCAGCCTGGGACGGAAGTCAGATCACACTGCGCGATCAGTCGGGCGCGGAACGCATATCCTCAGCTGAATTTGCCGGCGGCGATGCGTTTCGCCTCTTGCACCTTCACGCGTATATCGGCCGCCTCCTGAACTCCTCCGACGATGTGCGCGGCGGACCTGCCGACGGCTGGCCCGTCGTTCTCGACTATGGGTTCTGGCACGATCGCTTCGCGGGCGACCCTCATATCCTCGGTAAACAACTGGAACTCTCCGGTATCCCGGCCACCGTCGTCGGAGTCGCGCCGCCCAACTTCCATGGTCTTTGGTCCGGCTTCAATAACAATCTCTATCTACCCTTGCGCTTCGAGTCGCAGCTCTATGGCGAAGGCGACATCGATTCACCATCCACCTCATTCAAGTGTGCTGCCATCGGCCGTTTGAGACCCGGTGTCTCCATCGCGGACGCAAACCGCGAGATCGCTCGCTACCAGGCGCGCCTGCTCCGCGAATTTATCCCGCTGCATCTCCAGCAATTGACTTATTACCAAAGAGCGAGCCTGCAAATCGCATCGGCCCGCGCTGGATTTCCCAGCTACTTCGGACACGTCTACTCCGAACCGCTTTACCTGATGCAATCCCTGGTTGCCGTCGTTCTCCTGTTATGCTGCGTCAACGTAGCCGGGCTGATGGTGTCGAAGGTCTATTCGCGCCGCCACGAATTCGCCGTGCGAACCGCCATCGGAGCGGCACGCTGGCGCCTGATCCGGCAGTACCTCACCGAAAGTTTCGTCCTCGCCCTCATCAGCGCGCTGCTCGGATCGCTCGCCGCCTGGCGAGGCAGCAACCTTCTGCTCCAGTTCTTCCGCGATCCCAACATGAGCGAGCCCATTTCCGTGCAACCAGGCGGCGTGATCTTTCTGGCTGGCGCGGCCTTCACCATCTTCGTTACCTTTGCTTTCGGCATGATTCCTGCCTGGCGCGTCGGCGCGGCGGACCCCGGCTATCTACTCAAATCCAGAACTGCTGCCGGCCGAACCAGGCAATTCGCGGGCAAGGTGTTCGTCCCCGTGCAGGTGGCGCTCTCGCTCGTGCTGGTCACGCTGGCGGCGCTGCTTTCGCAAAGCTTGGTTCACCTCCGCGCCGAGCGTACCGGCTTCGACCTCGATCGCGTCACAATTCAGACACCCCCTTTTCAACTCCTTCCGCAAAAGGACGAGGCCAAACTGCATCTCTACCAGGAGATGGTCAATCGCATCGAACAGATGCCCGGCATTCGCGCGGCTGCGGTTACGTGGCTCACTCCCATGACCGGCACCCAACCCGCCGCTCGTGTCGAGGCCGTCGGCAATCCTTCTGAGAGGCACATCGATTCCCACATGCCCTACAACGAAGTCGGCTCCGGTTACTTTCGCGCCATTGGCATCCAACTGCTTTCCGGACGAGAGTTCACTCCAGCCGAGCGCCAGCCGAACGTCTGCCTGCTGAACCGGGCCGCGGCGAACTATCTCTTCCCGCACCAACAGGCGCTCGGGCAGTTTGTCAGAACTTCGGACCAGAACTTTGCCTCCCCGCTGATCAGTTGCCGCATCATCGGAATCGCCGCGGACGCCAAGTTCGGTAGCTTGCGCGATGCGCCTCCACGCACTCTCTACCTCCCGCTCAGCAACACCGCTGTCAACGGCGGCCTGGTCTTCCTGATCAACTCGGACCAGAAAAAGTCAGCCGTAGAAGCGTACCGGAAGGCGCTCGAAGAGCTTGTGCCCAGCATGCCGCTGGTCTTATTTGTCACTTTGCGCGAGCAGATGGACGCCGCGCTCGGCAGCCAGCGGCTCATTACTGTGATGAGCAATTTCTTCGGCTTACTTGCGTTGTTGCTAAGCGCCCTCGGTCTCTACGGCCTTTTGTCGTCGAGCGTGGCCCAGCGCCGCCCGGAAATCGGCGTCCGCCTCGCTCTGGGCGCTCAGCGCCGCACAGTCGTCGGCATGATTTTATCCGACGCCTTGCGGCTGCTAGCCTCCGGCCTGCTTCTCGGCAGCGTCGTCCTGCTCTTCGCCCTGAAGTTCGCCGCCGGCCTGCTCTACCACGTCTCGATCTTTAACGTCTTTACCTTCGGCACGGTTCTCGCAGTCCTCATCGCCGTCGCTCTAGTGGCCGCCATCATCCCCGCCCTGCGCGCCGCCTCGGTCGACCCCATCGAAGCGTTACGAGCCGAATGATATTCCCTTACATACCGGACAAATCGCCCACCGCTTCATTCACCGCCTGGTTCATCTCGGCCAGGCACTGCCCCACGATTCGCTCTTCCCTTTGCGCGAGTCCCCAGTCTCTGCTATCCACCGCCTCGCGCACCCCAGGAATGGTTTTCACCGCGTAGCCGGTGTAAAAACCCGGCGCATAGATCTGGTTCTTGTACCACGGCCGGTTGGGCAGACCCTCCTCGCGAGTCAGCACCCGCTCGGTCCGCAGCAACGCCTGGTTCAGCGCGTTCGCGCGGCCCGGGTCCAGCGAAGTTCGTTTGGTTACGCTCTCGAGCAGCGTGTTGTAGCGCTCGCCGCTATCTCGCAGCGCGTTTACCTGCTGCCGTAAAACAGTCAGATCGAGCGGCTCGCCTTCGCGCTGCGCCTCTTTTTCGATATCGTCCAGGTATCCGTCGACCGTATCGGCAAAGCGCACGAACTCGAACGGCAGCACCGACGCATCCGCCAGCCGCAGCAGCGCCGTCGTCGTGTAGCGCGCCAGCGCCTGCCCGTCAGCAAACGTGCTGTCCGAGAAATGTGTGTACCAGTAAATCGAGTCGTAAGCCGAGTGATAAACGCCGCCTCTGCTTTGGCCGCTGAATCCCTCGTTCATGCTCGCTATTCCGAGATGGTCAAGAAAGGCAACATAATCGGACCCTGCGCCCAAAGCCGCAATCTGAAAAGGTTTCTCCGCGCGCGTCGGCCCCGCTTCTTCGTCCGCGTCGGGCTCCGCCGGATGCCGTATCGCGGCGTCGAGCAGACTACCGTCGGTTCCCGGTTGGGCCACCGAAGACGCCACCTGCGCGGCAAACGATTCGAGCGTGTGCGATCCGCCGATCCGAATCCAGCCCTTGCCGGTATTATCCGAATTCAAATACGCGACCGCTTTCTCCTTCAGCTCCAGTTCGTGTTTCTCGGCCCATTCCGTCGATCCGAGCAAGCCGAATTCTTCCCCATCCCAGAACGCTATCTTGATCGTTCTTTTCGGTCGCCAGCCTTGCTTCTTCAAACTGGCCAACGCGCGCGCCGTTTCGAGCAGGGCCGCCACGCCCGATACTGGATCGTCGGCTCCGTTCACCCAGGCGTCGTGATGGTTACCGGCCATCACCCAACGGTCCGGTGTGTCGGAGCCGGGAATCGTCGCGATTACATCGAAGAGCGGTTTCGTCGTCCAGTCATAGTCGGTCTTCATGTGGACCTCGGTCGCGCCCGGACCGGCGTGATACGTAATGGGCAGCGCGCCGCGCCAGGCGCGCGGCACAAGCGGCCCGGTCAATTGCGCCAGTATCGGCTGCGCATCGGCGTAGGAGAGCGGCATCACCGGGATCTTCACCAGCGATTTCGCTTCCGCCATCGGCAAGCGCCGCGCGCCTTTCTCCGAAGCCCACCCCGGCGTCAGCGGATCGCCTGGATAAAGCGGCATGTCCAACACACTGCCCCGCTGCACGCCATCGGGCGGTCGCATCGGTCCGGTTGGATAAACATCGCCCTCGTAGTAGCCGTCCTCGTGCGGGTCCGAATAGATCAGACAAGCGATCGCTCCATGCTCGGCGGCCAGCTTCGGTTTAATGCCGCGCCAGCTTCTGCCATAGCGCGTGATCACGATCTTGCCCTTGACGCTAATCCCCCGCCGCTCCAGCCACAGATAATCGGCCGGCAAACCGAAGTTGGCGTAAACCACCTCGCCCCTCACGTCGCCGCTTGCGCCGTAAGCGTTATAGGTCGGCAACTCATCCGCCTCGCCGCTCGTCGGATCTTGTGGTACCGCCGGCTCCCTCAGCTTGGCGGTGTAAGGTTTCGGACCGAGGACTTCCACCTGGCGCGTAGTCGGAAACGGCATGAGCGCCTCGAACTCCTCGACATACGCCTCCAAACCCCAATCACGCATCGTCGCAGCCAGGTATTCGGCCAGCTCTTTCGAACGAGCCGAACCGGCATTGTGCGGCTCGCCTGCCATGAATTCCAGATAGCTCCGCAAGTGCTTCGGATCTGGAATCGCTCGCGCCTGCTGCTCGATTTTCGATTCGTTCGCGATGTCCCTGGCCAGGAATCCGCGCATATTCACATATTGCGCGCCACTGCACAACGGCACGGCCGCGCAAAAGGAAAGAACTAGAACCGGCCTCATGAAAGGACCTATTCTAGCGTTGACTAAGTAGAATTCGCCGGCCGACTAGACTGCGGCCGTGCGCATCTGCTCCACTTCTTCCTGTTGCTGGACGTTGTTGTTGAAACTATATCCGAAACCGCGCACCGAGCGGATGAACAATGGATTGGCCGGATCGGACTCGATTTTCTGCCGCAGCCGCAGTATGTAGACATCCACCGTTCGATCGGTAACCGCGCGGTCATGACCCCAAACCGCATCCAGAAGCTGTTCCCGGCTGAACACCACGCCCGGACGGCTCATCAGGAATTCAAGAAGCCGGAACTCGGTGGCGGTCAGCGTGAGCGAAGCCCCGTCCAGGCGCACCTCGCAGCTGCTCCGATCAAGTTCAAGGGAGGCGGCCTTGAGAACTCTGCTGGCCGTTGCTTGCCCGCGAAACTGTATCTTGACGCGCGCGATCAGTTCGCGAACAAAGAACGGCTTGACAATATAATCGTTAGCCCCGAGTTCGAGCCCCACGATACGATCGGTCTCTGAGGCGCGCGCCGTCAGAAAAATGACCGGAATGTGCGCCAGTTCGGAGTGTTGTCGAATACCCTTGCAAATGTCGAGGCCGTCCGAATCCGGCAGCATGATGTCGAGCAGAATCAGGTCCGGCCGTTCGCGCCGGAACAGATCGAGAACTCCGCGCCCGCTCTGGGCGCCCACGACGGCGAATCCTTCTTTTTCCAGGTTGTACTTCACCAGGGCGTACAGATCGGCGTCGTCTTCGATTAACGCTACTTTTCGCATTTGTAAATGCCTCACCAGCAGAGTAACCGAAAGTAGATGACAAAAAGGTTACAAACCGATGAATTGCCGCTAAATTCTTGTTAGCGGAGAGATTCCAGCGCCTGCCCGGTTGCAGTAACCTGGAGAGAGAGGCCACCATCTTGAACAAGCACGAGAAGGAAGCCAGCCGCGAGCGCCGGCCCTTTCGCTCGTCGATGACGATTTGGAGCGCGGTCGCCGCGCTGGTCGTGACAGTCCTGCTGATTCTCGGGCTAAACAGCTCGGAACCATCTACGTTTTACCGCCGTGGCGCTATCGCCGCAGCCATCCTCCTATTAGTATTGCGGCTGATCGTGCGGCGAGTGAAAGGAAACGCCCGCCGTGCCGCGCAACCGGATCCGCAATCGACCTTGAAGCTCGATTGAGGCTTGGCAGGTTGGCCGTCTTGTTTGACCAACTTGGTAGCATGGCTACGTTATGAAGGGTATTGTCCTCGCCGGCGGAACCGGCAGCCGTCTCCTGCCTCTGACGAAAATCACCAATAAACACCTGTTGCCGATTTTCAACAAGCCGATGATCTACTATCCGATTGAAACGCTTGTCGAAGCCGGCATCCAGGACGTTCTCGTGGTAACGGGCGGCAGAAACGCAGGCGACTTTTTGCGTCTGCTGGGCAACGGAAAAGAGTTCGGCCTGAAGCACATGAACTATGCCTACCAGGAAGGCGAAGGCGGCATCGCCGAAGCGCTCGCCCTGGCAGAGCATTTTGCCGAAGGCAACAAGGTCTGCGTGGTGCTGGGAGACAACATAATCGAGCGCTCCATCAAGCATGCGGTGGACGATTTCAAGCAGCAGGAACGCGGCGCCAAAGTTCTTCTCAAACAGGTGCATGACGCGGAGCGCTTCGGCGTGGCCGAGGTTGCGGGCAAGCGCATCGTTTCGATTGAAGAGAAACCGGCCAAACCAAAATCGAACTACGCAGTGACCGGAATTTATATGTATGACCAGACGGTTTTCGACAAGACGCGCACGCTCAAGCCCTCGGCGCGCGGCGAACTCGAGATTACCGACGTCAACAATGCCTACATTCAGGAGGGAACGATGACCTTCAATCATCTGGAAGGCTGGTGGACGGATGCCGGAACCTTCGATTCCCTGATTCGGGCGGCCAATCTCGTCTACGACAGCCAGACCAAAAAGGAACCGGCGCTGGCAACTGCGGGAGCCGAGCACCAGTGAGTTCCGTGGCGTTGGGCGTGCTTGAATCCGGTGTCGAGATCGAAGTTCCCACCGCGGAAGCCGGTATCGGGAAGGTTATTCTTTCGCCCTCAAGCAGCGACTTGATCGACGGGGTTGAAGTAAGACCATTTCCCGTTTGGCCGGATGATCGCGGCTATTTTCTGGAAGTAGCGCGCCTTGGGCAAGGCATGGTGGCGGATTTCCCCGCGGCCACTTCACAGGTTTCCGCCGCGCTCAATTATCCTGGCATCATCAAAGCCTTCCACTTCCATCGCTTTCAGACGGATTACTGGGTGCCGGCGGCGGGGCTGCTGCAGGTGGCGCTGGTTGATTTGAGGCGAAGCTCTAAAACCTACGGCGCGAAAAACACTTTCTATGTGGGGGCGCTGCGCCCCTGGCAGTTATTTATTCCGCCCGGTGTCGCGCACGGGTACAAAGTCATCGGCGAGCAGCCCTCGGTTCTGGTTTACATTACAAATCGCAATTACGACCCGAAAGATGAAGGGCGCATCGCGCATAGCGATCCTTCTATCGCCTACGACTGGGAGTTACAGCATAAATGAAGTTAGTGGTGACGGGCGGCGCGGGCTTCATCGGTTCCTCGTTCGTGCGCATGGCTTTGCTCGAAAACTGGGCCGACCAGGTGGTCAACCTGGACAAACTCACTTACGCCGGCAATCTCGAAAACTTGCAGCCGGTTCGAACCCATCCGGGCTACAGCTTCGTGCAGGCCGATATCGCGGATGCCGCGGCCGTCGAGAATTTGTTCGCCATGGAAGCGCCGGACGCCGTTGTTCATTTTGCCGCCGAATCGCACGTCGACCGCAGCATTCATTCGCCCGAGCCGGTCATCCAAACCAACTTCAACGGAACCTTCACGCTGCTCGAAGCTGCCCGCAAACACAAGCTGGCGCGCTTCGTGCACGTTTCGACTGACGAAGTTTACGGGAGCATCGACGCGCCGCATGAAGCCGACGAAAACTATCCGCTGCGCGCCAGCAGTCCCTATTCCGCCTCCAAAGCCGGCTCGGATCTGCTGGCGCTTTCCTACTTCACGACCTACAAGCTGAACGTTTCGGTGACTCGTGCATCGAACAATTACGGGCCTTACCAGTTTCCGGAAAAACTGATTCCGCTGATGATTTCGAACGCGCTCGAAGACAAACCCCTGCCCATCTATGGGGACGGCCAGCAAATCCGCGACTGGCTTTACGTTGAAGATCATTGCCGTGCAATCCGCTCCGTGCTTGAAAACGGTCGTCCGGGCGAAGTCTATAACATTGGGGGCAATTGCTCGCTTCCGAATCTGGATGTAGTCCACGGCATCCTGAAAGCGACCGGCAAATCGGAATCGCTGTTGACGCGAGTAGCCGACCGACCCGGGCATGATCGGCGCTATGCCCTGACTAACGCCAAGCTGACCGGGGAGACCGGTTGGGAGCCCAAAGTTGACTTCGATAGCGGCCTGATCGCAACAGTCGACTGGTATCGCGCCCACCAAGACTGGGTAAAGCGCATAAAAAGCGGCGAATACCGCCATTTTTATGAGCTTAATTACGCTCGTCGTGCAGAGTAAGTAGTTGAGATCTCGATATAATTCTAGTGGAGAGCTTTACTTATAAGTGGATCGCTTCGGGCACTCGGCGCCTTCGTTGGATGAGTTGAAGCAGATCCAAAACGAAGCGCGCGCGTCAAATTCGCTAAAACAACTGCGCGTTTATTTCGACCGGGTGCAGGAACTCCGCCGCATTCATTCGGGCGATTTCGATATTCAGCTGGTAGTGGCTGAAACGCAGGAAGAAGTTATCCAACGCGCGCGCGATCTGCGCACGAGAACGGGTAATAGCGGATCCGAAGAAGAATTATTCGGTCGGACGAATCACCATCCAAGGCCGGTGGAAGCGGTTGAAGAGGAAACGTCCGACACGCCAGAGCACCCCGAGAGCATAAGCTGGCGGCGCGCGACCATCCTGGCGATGGTTCTGACAGCGGCTATCTGTATCGTATTTTTCTATCTCATCCAGGCCGCCAGGCGGATCAACCTGGAGCCGCCTGCTCCCAAGCCCGCGGCCCAATCTACCGATCAAACAAAAGTGCCGGTCCAGAACGCCAAGGCGACCGACGCCACTCGATCGAGTGCTCCGGTCGTCCGGCTCTACACCGACCTGATCCCGGGAACAGTTTCGATTGATGACGGCGAGCCGCAGGACCTGAAGGACGGCGAATTGAATCTGGACCATCTCGAACCAGGGCGGCACTCGATGAAAGTAGCCGGCCGAAGCGGGACGGCCGAATTCAGCTTTGACGTCGCCAATGGCGCGGCTCCGCAGGTTACCGGTCCGGTAACGGCCAGCAATGCCATGGCGGTTACCATTTCCGCGCAGAATGGTCAGGGCCACTTGCTGACCAGCGTGCAGCAGCCGGATATTGCGCTCGACGGGAAGCCGGCGGGGCAAGCCGGGCCCGACGGTTTAGCGCTCGATAATCTTGGCAACACGGATCACGAGCTGCAAGTCGCGCAAGCCAACGACCGGCAGCGTTTCGTGCTGACTTACTCGGCTGCGCCGGTTTTAACCGTTTACGTTAAGTCTGACCCTAACGCGGGCACCGTCACCGTGCTCACCCAGCAGGACGGCGTCAGCATTTTCATCGACGATAAACCATACCGCCGCACTACCGATCATGGCCAGATCCGCATACCGCTGAAGGTTGGCGGCTACGTGATCAAGGTGCACAAGGACGGTTTTGTCGATCCGCCTCCGCAAAGCGTGGATGTCAAAAAAGGTGAAGAATCTGAGTTGTCGTTCGACCTGCAACCGATCCAGAATCTGGCTTCACTTGAAATCCGGGATGCTACGCCAGGCACGGTGGTCTCAGTGGATAAAGCCCAGGTAGCCACAGTCGGTTCTGATGGAATCGCAACGGCCGGAAACCTGACCAGCGGCGATCATAGCGTGGAGCTTGGGTTACCAGGATCTATTCCAAAGAAGTTCGAGCGCGCTTTCCAGGGCGGAAAGACGGTAATGATCTCGGGCGGCGATTCAACTCTCGAAAAAGCTCAAAACGCAAAGACTGCTACCGAGCAGCCTGCCACAACTCCCACTCCGGAGGAGAAGGCCGCGCCGGTCGCGAAGCCTCTCGATCTGCCGGGTGAGCAGGTGCGAAGAGGCGGCGGTTTTGTGCACTACAACACTCCGAAGAGCTCCGGCCACTATTCCTTCCAGGCACACAGTAAAATCGGCGGCTTCCTGAAGCACGACAAATTGCAATGGTATGCCGGCTACGAGAATAGCGAGAATTACGTCCTGTTTTCGCTTGATGGAAAGCACGCCACCGTTCGCGAAATGAAAGACGGCAAGTCCATAGAGATCAAGCGAGTGCCCTTCGACGCTAACTCCGACGAATGGGTGCAGGTAAGTCTGTCGGTAAAGCCGGATTCGATAGGAGCGCGCATCAAGACGACTGGAGGCGATTGGATCGACATGGGTTCGGTGCCAAGCGACGGACGCGACTTCACGCAGGACAAAGTAGGATTCTACGTGCCTGGCAATGACGAAATAGCAGTATCCAATTTCCGCTTTACAAATAACTGAAACAAGCGAACATGAGGATAAACTTCAATGGATGAACGCGCATTCTATCGTGAATCACAAGCCACCAAGCCCACGACTCTGACCTGCTCATATTGCAGGGCCGCCAACACTTATGATCTGCGATGGCTCGTTCGGCGCAAGATCGACCGGCTCCCGAAAAATGCCGACGAGAGAGACCGGGCGAAATTTATCAAGGCAGCCAGTTACATGGTTCTGCTGGACGACAAAGTCGCTTGTAAGGAAGCAAGGTGCCGGCGGACGTTCGAAATATCGGGAATTAAAACGACCGCGTTCCTCACCGATTAGTGGCGTTGCGCAGAGAGAACTTATATAGCTGGGTGGCGCAGGCCATCGTTTTCTGTGGCCTGCGGGAGCCCCCAATCGCCTATAGTTGAAATTCGGAAAGGACGGAGCCGTCAACTGAAGAAGAGTCTCGCGGCCGCGCTTTTACTTTTCGCGGCGAACAACACACAATTACCGGCGCAAGGAAGTAGCTTTTCGGAAAAAGTGCAATCGATCCGGCACCGGCCGGAGTATCGGCATTCCGAGTTTGGCCTTGAAGTATTTTCGCTCGACAAGCAAGAGCCGCTCTTTCGGTTGAACGCCGACAAACTATTTACTCCAGGCTCGACGACCAAACTGCTGACCGAAGGCAGCGCGCTCCAGATCCTGGGGCCGCAGTTTCGGTTTCACACCAGGGTTTATGAGACGGGCGCCGTAGATTCCCAAGGAACGCTGCCTGGTGATTTGGTCCTCGTGGCGAGCGGCGACCCGAATCTCTCAAACCGCATTCAACCGGACGGCACGCTCGCCTTCGAGAATGAGGACCACAGCTACGGCGGCAGCAAAGATACCAAGACGGTGCCGGGCGACCCCTTGGCTGTGATCCGCCAGTTTGCCGCGCAGATCGCCGGCAAGGGGATAAAACATGTGACCGGGCGAGTGCTGGTGGATGTGAGCCTCTTCCCGGAAGGCGAACGGGAGTTGGGCACGGGCGTAGTGATTTCGCCCATTGCGGTGAACGACAACGTGCTCGATGTCACGGTCGCGCCGGGGACGGCCGAGGGCTCGCCCGCAAGGCTGACGATCTCGCCTGAAAGCAGCTACGTCAAGGTAGTCAATCAGATCAAGACAACCAAACCGGGCGGTCTCGTCAAGATGGACGATCCAGCCGAGAAGGCCAATCCGGACGGCACATACACTGTGACGGTCACCGGTTCCGCGCCTCTCGGCAGCGCGCCCATTCTCTTCTCTTACCCGGTCGCCCAGCCGAGCCGCTTTGCAGAGACCGTGCTGGTGCAGGCGCTCCGCGAGAAAGGCATCGAAGCCCGTGCTCCTCGGCCCGACGAGAAGATCGATTTCGCGGCCGAGGCCCGCGACTACACTCCCGAGAACGTAGTCGCGGAGCATGTCTCGCCGCCGCTATCGGAAGAGATTAAAGTGACGCTCAAGGTCAGCCAGAATCTACATGCCAGCATGATGCCCTTCATTTTGGGCGCGGTTGCGGCGAAGGCGAAGACCGACATAGAGCAAGCCGGGTTCAACCAGGAGCATAATTTGCTCCAGACAGCGGGGCTCGATCTTAGCGGGGCGTCACAGGCAGACGGCGCCGGGGGCGCCGAATCCGCTTTCTTCACGCCGGACTTCATGGTTCATTTTCTCGCCTACATGGCGAGGCAGAACAACTTTGGCATTTTCAAAAAGGCGCTCCCGATTCTCGGCCGCGACGGAAGTTTGTTCGATATTCAAGTAAACTCGCCGGCAGCCGGTCATGTCTTCGCGAAAACCGGAACCTTCGGAGCAGTCGACAAGCTCAATCACAGACTGATGCTGACCGGCAAGGGACTGGCCGGATACACCACCACTGCCAATGGGCAACACGTGTCCTTTGCGCTCTACGTGAATCGCGTTTCGCTGCCGCTGGACGATCTGGACGCAGTAAAAAGTACGGCCGGTCAGGCACTGGGCGAAATCGCCGCGGCGGTCAACCTGCTGCCGATCGATAAAGCGGACCTGCCATAGCCCAGTCACTAGTACACTGCCGCAAAGAGGTCTTTTATAGCTACTTCTCATCGCAAAATGCCACTTCGGATACACTCCCTTACGGTCGTGGTTCTGCAACCGACTGAAGACGCTAGATGCTGATTCTGAACCGCGCCTCAGCAAGCGGCCTCTCGCATTTGCGACGAGTAGTAGCTGGGTGGCGCAGGCCATCGTTTTCTGTGGCCTGCGGGGTCTCAGCCATGCTAATCAATTCACCGGGGAGAGTGAGCGTCCGCCCAACACTCACTATGCTTTTTGCTCTCTCGGCAGCGGCTTCATAACGGCCAGAACCGCGCCCGTCGGATCCTCCAGCACAGCAAATCGGCCGATGCCCGGAATGTCTTGCGGGCTCACCGGAATTCTCGCGCCTAACTTGTCCGCGCGAGCGGCCATCGCGTCAACATCGTCTACGGCGACGTAAGGTAGCCAGTGCGGCGGAATGCCGGCCGCCAGGTGGCCCGTCACGCCGCCGCGATCGACTCCATCCTTTGACAACACGTGGTACATCTGCCCCGGCCCCATTTCCATCGAGCGGTGCGAGAATCCGACGACCTTTTCGTAGAACGAGAGCGCCTCCATCGGGTCGGTAGTATGCAGTTCGTTCCAGAGCCAACCGTCGGCCACCGCCAGTGCGTCCGGTTTGTCGGCTCTGGCGTCCGTGAGCAGGCCAAGCTCAGCACCTTGCGGATCGGCGATGCGGGCCTTGCGGCCAACACTTGGAAGATCCGCCGGGGCGTCGAGCATCTTACCGCCGTTCGCGACGGCCGCATTCGTGGCCACATCGACATTCTCCACCGAAACGGTCGCGATCCAGCGCGCTGCTTGGTGGTCGCCTGCGGGCGCTGTATAACCTCCAATCATTGAGTCCCATGTGTCGCCGGCAAGAATCATCTCGCAGGCGACATCGCCCATCGGGAAAGGCTTAACCTTCCACCCAAGCACCTCGCCGTAAAACTCCTGCGCTTTCCGGGAGTCGTTCGAAACGTGCTCGAACCATACGAACTTCCCGGGAAGCAGCTTGCGATCGGACATGTTGTTTCTCCTTCTTCATCTTTTGAGTAAGTCAGGTCCCGGAAAACCGTCACCGAGTTCCTGCGATATGCACGACTTCGTTCCGAGACATTCTGACGCATCGATGGTCAAAGAGGCTGTCGATACTTTTAGTGCGGCTCATCCGCACTCGGGCCGTAGATTGCCGGCACCTTTGCTTCATTCAGGCGCAAATAGACTGTCAGCTGGCCGCGATGGTGAGCCATGTGACTGAAAGCCCCATCAGAGATCGCGGCATAGCGTGGCCCCTCTGAAAGAAGCTGGTCGCCCCCATTTCAATCTCCAGAATCTCAGCAGGTGTTCCTCCGTCGTCTTCTCCAGAGCGTTGCGTGCCACCTCGATACCTTCCTCCAGCATGGAGGACAACTCAGCTTGAGTTTCAACGGCCTGGGTTCGAAACTTCTTGCCGTTACCATTCAGATCGACTTCGTCATACTCGATCATCATCGCCAGCCATCCAGGCATGCTGGCGACAAGTGCGGCCAGATAGCCCAGCTCCATCGATCTTTCGTGCGGCTTCCAGGTATTGCCTCCTTCGGGAACACGTTCGATCACCTTACGTGATGCAGCGCCTTCCCCCTCAAGTTGTTCCAAGAAATATTTCTTCAGTTCCATCGCGCGCCTTCTGTTATGGATTCAAATCGAATGCTGGGCGCAGGCTGCTGTCCATGTAAAAGGGAACCGATGTGTGTTCATGGACGATTTGCCAGGTGTCTCCGTCACGCTGTAGGCAGAGGGTTTCGCGCATCCAGAAACTGACCGGCTGGTCGACTCCCATTTTGTTTCCAGTCATGCGCATGAAACCATGGCAAAAGGCATTATTTCCGGCGACGGTGATCTGGAAATCGCGCGGTTCGATCTCGATAGGGCCGTCCCAGCTATCGAGCCACGCCTGCGTCTCCGTAATATCGATTCCATGGTGCACAAGCGGCGGGGCGAGACTGAAGATTGCCGCGCCGGGCGCGTAGGTGGAGGCGATGGCCCGGACTTTTTTGTCGTAACGCGCCTGGGCGGCGCTCTGAATAAAGAGCGAAATGACGGATTTGTCTTTTTCGATTTGCTCGGATGTGGCTGGTTCTTTCAGCGTTGCGGTTGTCATGGTGTTTCCTTTCTTCTACGGGTGGATCGAACGAGGCGCGGCGAAATCGACAGCAAAATGAACTTCGGTCGTCTTTTTTTATTCGTGCTCTAAATTTGCGCTTATCAGGAGCAGCACCAGAACCGCGATCTCCATAGTCATTACTGGCAAATATACAGCCCCGAAGATCTCAACAATTCGTCTAGCATCAAAGTATGGATGTCGAGACTGGCGGTAACGAGGAAGCGGTCAGTAGAGTGGCCGCTGCGATCGGTGAGCCCGCGCGAGCGCGCATGCTCTTTTGCCTCATGGATAACCGCGCGCGAACCAGCACCGAGCTGGCGATTGTCGCCGACGTGAGTCCCTCCACCGCGAGCGTACACTTGAACAGACTTAAGGCGGAGCGCCTCGTCCGGGTATTGGTCCAGGGTAAACACCGTTATTACAGACTGGAAGGAACAGATGTCGCCGTGGCTCTCGAAGGCCTGAGCGTCCTCGCTGGCCGTCATGACAGAAAATTCGTCCCAAGCACACCGGACCGGCTGGTTACCGCGCGCACCTGCTACGACCACATTGCCGGCAAGCTGGGCGTGTTGCTCCACGATCGATTGATTGCGCTCGGCTGGCTTTCGGCGGCTGGTGCGCGCGACAGCGGAATTGCTTACGAACTCACGCCGAAGGGGGCCAAGATGTTCGACGCGCTAGGTCTGGACGTCGCAGAAACCCTTGCTCTGCGGCGTCGCTTCGCCTTTGCTTGTCTCGATTGGAGCGAGCGGCGATCGCATGTTGGTGGCGCGATGGGAGCAGCCCTTCTGAAACTTACGCTTAAGAAAAACTGGGTAAGCAGGGATCTCGACACCAGGGCCCTCTCCGTCACACGCTCTGGCCAGCACGCCATGCTGAACCAGTTTGGGCTTCATCTTTGAAAGAGGGCACGCCCATGAAGGCCGAGCTAAAGTTCCGAACACAAAAAGCCGAAGAGCTTGGTGTAGATCATGAACTGCCCCCACTGCAAGAGCGACGAGGTTTGCCGATCGCGACGCCGAGGTCTTTGGGACAACTGCAAAGCCTCCATGGGGTTCTGGCCCTATAGCTGTGAGGCTTGTGGGCGTAGCTTCAGCGCCGCCCGGCGCCAGCCGCCCGCGCTCCCCACCCGCTCCAATCAGAACCCGCGCGATACCGCCAGACCAGCCCAAAGTACCGGCCCAGCACTGGCATTTCGCAACGATCCGGTAAAGCCCATGGCAAAAGTGGTCATTCAGGCGGACGATCAGGTTCAGCTCGATCAAATTCTGCTGGCTCTGCATCGTGCCGTTTCGTACTATCAACAGCCGGCCCGGGAGCGGAGCACCGCCGGGAGATAGCAGCGCGCGCTAGATGTCTTAGTCAAGACCTTCGTTTCAACGGCTAGTTACTGGTCGCGCAAGGTTTGCGCCGGGTCTAAACGAGTGAGGCGTAAAGCCGGCAGCGCGCTTGCGACGGCCGCGACGAATATCAACAAAATCGCTACGGAAATAAACGTCAGAGGATCGGAGTCGCTGACGCCCCACAGCAAGCTTTTTAGAAGCCGCGTCGCGAAGAGCGCCAACACGCTGCCGCAAACGATTCCAGCGAGTGAAAGGACGATACCCGGCAGAACGGCCGCGTGCACGACCTGTTTCGACGTAGCGCCGAGCGCCAGACGAATACCCATCTCGCGAGTGCGTTGCGCAACTGAGTAGGCGATGAGACCGTAAACGCCAAGGGCGACCAGCAGAACGGCGAGCAACGCCAGCGCCGAGAAGAGCGTCGCCTGGTAACGCTGCTGTTTCAACGATGCGCCGCGCACTTCCGCCATGCTCAAGAACGAGGAAAAAGGTAGCTGCGGATCGACGGCTTCGAGCGCCCGGCGCATGGCCGCCGCCACCGACGGAATATCCCCGCGCGTCCTCACAATCCAGGCCGGCGAAAACCAAACATTCGCCATCGCGAAAATGCCATCCGGAAACTGAGCGGCCGGAACGTAAACACCAGCGAATTGATCGACCGGCCCGGCGCCGCCCCAACCCATCTTCACCTGAACGTTGTTCACCACGCCGACGATCCGCCACACTTTGTTTTCGATCCGGATAGACCTGCCGAGTGGATCGCCTCGCTCGCCCAGAAAGCGCGTCACGAAACGTTCATTCACAATCGCGACGGGTTCGCCGACAGAGTTATCGGCATTGCCGAAGAAACGGCCTCGCAGCAAGCGCATATGAAGCGTTTCGAACAGGCCCGGCGTAACGTAGGTGCAATTGGTGACTCCGCTCTTGCCCGAACCGACGACCTGGACGCTGTCATTGAGCGCCCGGCCATAGCGAGGAGTTAACGCCACGGCGGCGGATTCCACACCCGGGATCTGGCGAATGCGCTCGAGGCTCTCGCGGAAGAGCCGGTCGCCGGCCTGGCTCGTGGCATAGCGCGCATCTTGGAGAGATGCAGTCGCGGTGATGACGTGCTTGGCCTCGAATCCGGGATTGGCGTTAACGAGCTTGCTGAATGTGCGGATAAGAAGACCGGCGGCTACAACCAGAATGACGCCCAGCGCGACTTCGGCGAAAACCAACACCTGCCGCTTCCATTGCCTGCGGCTGCCTGCGCTACCCCGGCCGCCTTCGGTAAGAGCCGCCCGCAGGTCCACCGCCGTCGCATCCAGAGCTGGAATCAGTCCGAATACGATGCTGGTGGCAACGGATATCGAGAGCATAATCGCCATCACGCGTAGATCGAGGTGGATCGGACCGAACATGTCGAACTCAGCCGGATTGAGGCGCATCAGCCCGGCGAGCGCAATGTAGCCCAAACCCAGGCCTAGCGCGCCGCCAAGCAGCGCCAGCAACAGCGCCTCGGCAAGCAGTTGCGAAATCACGCGCGCGCGCCCAGCACCGACCGCCATGCGCGTGGCGATTTCCCGGGCACGCGTGCCGGAGCGGGCCAGCAGAATGCCGGCTATATTGACGCAGCCAATGAGCAAAACCAGCAAGACCGCGCCCCACATGAGGTGAACGCTCGAGCGCAGGTCATACGTAAGTCCGGCCTGAAGCGGAAGAACTTTTTCTTCGGCTGACGCGCCGCTTGGAAAGTGTCTGCCGGCGAAATACTCCTGCATGATCGAGTTGAGCTGAGCGTTGGCCTGCGCGGCGTTAGCGCCCGACTTCAGGCGGCCGATGACGCCGTAATTGTCACCCGATCCCTCACCGGAATGGGAGGGCCGCAAAGGCGTCCAAACATCCGCCGGCGCATTGGTTCCAATGTCGCCCGCGCCCGCCGGCAGGCTGCGAAAACCGCGCGGCATGATGCCGACAATGGTATGCGGAGAGCCGCGTAAATCGATGGTACGCCCCACTATGGCCGCGTCGCCGTGAAAGACGCGCCGCCAGAGACCGTAGCTGAGCATGGCGAGCGCGGGACCGTTGCTCACATCTTCCTGGCGGCTGAATTCGCGGCCAATGAGCGGCTCGATCCCGAGCACGTGAAAATAATTCGCGCTGACCCGCTGATTGATTACGTACTCTACCCTTCCAGCGGCGACCAGGTTGACGCCGGCCGCGCTGCTGTAAACCGCGCTATCGAGTAGCGATGCGTGATCTCGCGCCAGCTCCCACTCGAACCCGTCCTGACTGGTATCCACCTCGAATGCGCCCCCTTTACTGAACACCGTGGCGAGCATAACCAGGCGGCTGGGGTCGGGATAGGGAAGCGGTTTGAAAAAGAGCGTGTCGACGATGGAATAAATCGCCGTATTCGCGCCGATGCACAGGCCGAGCGTAGCTAACACCGTGACAGTGAAGGCCGGACTCTTGACAAGTTGGCGAGCGGCGTAGCGAAAGTCATTCCACAGCGTCATTCGGTGCCTCCTGCGGTTGTTTCATACCTCCGCGGCGATGGCGCTATTCTTTCACATTCCGTGTACGCCCACAGGCTTGCTCGCGCGTATGAACGCCCCCATGAACTTACCCGCCACGCTCGGCGCAATGGCATCGACATCCACGCCCTGCCCCGTTAGAAACTGACGCGCGTCTTCGATCTCGTAAATGCGTGTCGGCTCCATCTCGATAGCCGCGAAACCCGCCCGGGCCAGCTTCTCCATATATTCGAAATCCTGCATCGCACCGGCCACGCAGCCCACCCACAGCTCCACGTTGCGGCGAATTTCCGCGGGCACGTCTCCGCGCACCACCACATCCGACACCGCGAACCGGCCTCCCGGCTTCAGGACCCGGAACGCCTCGCGCAGCACCTGGTCCTTGTCGCCCGACAAGTTGATCACGCAATTCGAAAGGATCACATCCACGCTGTTGTCGGGCAGCGGAATGTGTTCGATCTCTCCTTTCAGAAATTCGACGTTCGGTATGCCGGCCTTACGCTGGTTCTCGCGCGCCAGAGCGAGCATGTCATCCGTCATATCCAGACCGTACGCCTTGCCGCCCGGTCCCACGCGCCGCGCCGAGAGCAGCACATCGATGCCGCCGCCCGAACCCAGGTCGAGCACCGTGTCACCGGCCTTCAACTGCGCCAGGGCAGTAGGGTTGCCGCAGCCGAGCGACGCCTTCAGCGCTTCTTCCGGTATCTGGCCCGCCTCGCCTACCCCATACAGATTCGAAGTGATGGGATCGCAGCACCCATCGAGTAGCGCCGAGCCTCCGCAGCATCCATTGCTGCCGCCATTTGTGACGCGCCGCGCGGCCTCGCCATATTTCTCTTTGACGATTTCCTTCAGTTCCATTTTTGAAATCTCCTTCTTTTTGGCCGCCAGAGCAATTTTCTCAAAGCGCGCTCTGGGAGGATAAGAGTGAGGACAACTTAGAGTTCTACTGCGGCTTCTACAGCCGCTTCCACCGCCCTTTTCACTATGCGCTTATCTTTTTCGCTAATCCCTTCCACCGCACTTGCTTGCTTCCTTTGTACCGCGGGGACTGCTATCGCCCAAACTCCGCCGCCGGGCGCCTCCCATGACACCGTGCCGATCTACCGTGTCACCGTCGTGCAACGCGCCTTGGACGCCGTCAATTTCCAACGTCACGCCGGCCCCACGCAAGTCGATATGAAAGGCACCGTGCTGATGCCGAAAGCCGACGGCCGCGCCACCGTCGAGGTCAAGAACGGTTATACGAAAATCGATCTCAACTTGAAAAAAGTAAAGCCGCCCACCCTTTTTGGAACCGAATTTCTGACCTATGTACTTTGGGCCATCACCCCGGATGGCAAGGCCGTCAACCTCGGTGAAGTCATCCCCGACGGTTCCGACAAAGTCGGCATGCACGTCACCTCCGCCTACTCCACCTTCGGCCTGCTGGTCACCGCCGAGCCCTACTTCGCGGTGCCGTTTCCGAGCGACGTGGTCATTCTCGAAAGCGCCGTCCGGCCCGATACCGTCGGGCGAGCCGAGGAGGTAAAGGCGAACTATCAGTTGCTCCCGCGCGGCCAATATACGTTGAACATCCAGGCGTCGCAGTTGGCTTCGGCCCGTATGAAGAATCAGCCAGGCGTCTCCATGGAGAAATACGAAGCCATCAGCACCCTTTATCAGGGGCGTAACGCGGTCCAGATCGCGCGCGCCGATGGCGCCGCCCAGGCGGCCGGCAGCACGCTCGACAAAGCGCAGAATTATCTCGACCAGGCCGAGGCCGCCTATACCCAGAAGAACTTCAAGGCGACTACCGATTCCGCCAGGCAAGCTGTCGAAGCGGCCTCCGACGCGCACACCATCGCCATGCGCCTTAAGCACGCGCCGGGCTCGCAGCAGTAACTCTCCGGGGCTGCGCAGGCGGCCCAAAAAGCCATCTCATTGATTCCATTTGAGGTAAGAAAACCGTTATACCCCGCTCCACACCTCCGGGACTCCCGCTCTTACCTTTTCGAAACCGTTCGAACCGTCAATACTTTGTTTCACACGAGGATGAAACCCGCCATCGCCTTCCCCATCCGTGCCCGTTCGTTGCCCGGACCTGCTTTGCTCGTCGCCCAGACCGGCACCGTCCCGGCTGAAGCCATCCGGCAACAGCTTTCGCGAATCTTACTGAGCGAGGGTTTCGCCCGCGCCCCGCGCATGAAGCGTTTCCTCGAATTCATCGTAGGCGAGACACTCGCCGGCCGCTCCAGCCAGCTCTGTGAGTACGGCATCGCGACTTTGGTTTTCGAGCGCCCTCCGTCCTTCGAGCCCGGCCTCGACCCGATTGTGCGCAATGACGCGCGGCGGCTCAGAAACAAGCTGCTCGAATACTACCAGCGCAAGCGCGACACGCAACACGATCAGGTGGTCATTGACGTGCCTAAAGGCGGCTACGTCCCGTCTTTCCGGCCGGTCGCGGCTGTCCCGGCCAAGCGATCGGGCGCGCAATATCGCTTATGCGTGAGCATCATCCGCGTGACGGACGGCTCGGAAGTGCTGTCCGAAGCCTTTGACTTCGAAGGCGAGCATTGCAGCGTCCAGTTTGAGGTCAAAACCGCTTAGCTCATCTGTTACCGCCACTCTAAACGGCAGTAGAATTGTTCCTATGAGCCGAGCTGTTTTGTTCTTTCGTCGGCCTGGCAGGGCTGGTCCTCCTCACAACCCAATCGGCTGTTTCCAGGTCGCCGAACCTATCGGCGAGGCATGCGCGGAGATCGGCGCTTTCGCTGCCGAAATACGCAAACATAATCTGGCCATCCTAAACGATTCACAGCGGCTGCAGCTTCAGGACTTGGCCGATTCCATTCACCATGGTGCGTCCGTGCCCGATCGCGACATCGTGGTGATGGACGAAGCCCGGTCCGCAAATCTACTACCCACGCCGGCTCTTATCAAAACAATTACGGAAGCTACCTCTCGGGATTGCAGCCCTTACTGGGCCAGATGATTCCGCGCTGGCCAGCCGCCCTGTTTGCCGCCGCTCTCTTACCGGCGCTGGCATTTGCCGCTGACTACAACCTGGGAGCACTCGCCAAGTCCGATAAGATCGAGCTGTTCAATCGTAAGCTCAATCCAACCACGTCCGGAGCGCCCGAGGTTCTGTGCCTGAACTCCGGCGACAATTACGGTGTGGCCTGGGTCGACGGCGTTGAATTCTCCAAGGGAACCATAGAACTCGAAATCAAAGGAAGGAATCTCCCAGGCCAGAGCTTCGTAGGCATCGCCTTTCATGGTGAGGACAACAAAACATTCGATGCCGTCTATTTGCGACCTTTCAATTTCCAGGCCGCCGAAGCCTCCCGCCGAGGCCACTCCATTCAATACATTTCCTTGCCCGGGCACGACTGGAGCGATCTGCGCGAGCAGTATCCCGGCAAATACGAATCCGCATTGAGTCCCGCGCCGAGGCCCGAATCGTGGGTAAAGGTAAAGCTGGTGGTCCAAGGTAAGAGCGTATCCGCCTTCGTAAATGGAGCAGCCAAATCCGCGCTAAAAATCGATTTGCTGGACTACCGGCACAACGGTAGGCTGGGCTTGTGGGTAGGCAATGGTTCTGACGGCTGCTTCAGAAACCTCAAAGTCACTCCGGCAGCGAAATAAGAATCCCGGCATTTGCCGCGCTTCCCGGATGTTGCCGGGTTGAGATATACTCCCGCTGATGAACGGCCAGCTGCAACGACGTGCCAGCGCCGTATTGGAAGTACTGGGCGTCTACCTGGCAGGCGGCCTCGTGACGAATCAACTGGTCCGGCTCTCCGGCGTATCAGTTAGGAATACGCTTGAGAACTTGAGTGTCCATATCACGGGCGCTGCGCTGATTACAGCGTCACGACAGATGTTCGTCCTGCTGATGTTCCAGTACGCCGGTTATTTCTTGCTCATCCTCCCGATCAACTGGGTGGCATCGGCGACGCGGTCGGGCCGCCTATGGCCTGACGACCGCTGGTCACTCCTGGACAACGCTACTTTTAGCAGGCCTCGGTACCGCCGCTTTGTCAGAGTGGCCCGTGCTAACCATCGGCCTGTTGAACTTCTTCCATCCCGCCGGGACTGTGCCGTGGCGCCAGGCCTTCTTCGATATGTCGTGGCGTCGCTGGCAATTTTGGCTGTTTTCCGCTGTTATGAGCTGGGCCCTCATTCCCGTGGTTGAGGAACTCTTCTTTCGGGGTTACTGTCAGCGGCGGCTGGCCGAGGATTGGGGAGACGGACCGGCGATCGTTGGAACCGCCTGCCTCTTTACCTTCGCGCATACGCAGTATCAAATCCCGAGCGCCTACAACGCAGGTATGATCGTGGGCCTCCTCCTATCCGCGATCGGGTTCGGAGTCGTATTCGCCTGGACGCGATCCTTGATTCCGGCGATAATTGCCCATGCCGTCTTTGACATTCCGATGACACCGAGTTGGCAGGCGTTGCTTGTTGCGGCGCTCGTGATAGGCGCTCTTTTCACCTGGCGGCGCGGACTGGCCATCATCAGCCAGGTCTTCTCGACCGGGAGTGGCGTCGCGTATGCGCTACTGGCCGTTCTGGGCGCCAGTTACGCCGTGGCGGCGGTTCGCCTTCGCAGCCTGGAGTACGTGGCCGTTGGGATGGTCGTGCTCGCTGTCGCACTTGAGGCGGAGGAACGTCGGCGGAATCGGGCTGCCACAGACGCTCCGATATCCACCTGATTGCCTCATCCTCCTCATACCGTATTACTGTTAGAAGCCTTCGACTTTGAAGGCGAGCTTGCAGCCTCCAGTTTGAGGTCAAAGCGCCTAGCAGAGTTGGCGGTGACGCGTAGCGCTGTTCGGTAGAGCATCTAACCCGGAAGCGCTTAAATTTCGCGCAGTCAATGTCGCTCGATCAGCCACGCATTTGTAGCAATAATTCGATTGAGGAACGCCAATCGCCGCCCATCGAGAGACGGCACCGCCCAACCCTGAATATCACCCAGCAGCTGAGAGCGTCCATCCATCCAGACGTACAGTAGTTGATTCCCAACGGTCGTCTCGACAGAAACAAACCAGCCCTTTCCGTCAGCCGCCCAATTCAGGCCGCTCAAGTTGTTCCGGCCTGGCAGGACAACTTCACGCTCGCTCGAAGCCCTCGAATCCTGCCGCAAGGTGATGACGCGAATACGCGCGTTGCGAGCATCATGATTTGGAATGGCAATTTGAGTGCCGTCAGGAGAAATGTCCCAATCCGCCACATATTCCGGCACCCAGCTGGTCCGAGCCAGCTCGCGCCCTTTGCCCCGATATGGGTCGAGGTCGTAATAGATGTAGGACTCGTCCTGGATAGTGTTTCTCAGGACACAACGTTTTCCGATTTCGAGCGCGCATCGAAACTCATCCAGCCATCCTCCGATCGGAACTTCCTCGGGGATACCGCCGTCTATCGGAACGCGCATTAATTTGCGTTCCATCTGCTTGGCGTCGGGAGCACGACTGTCATAGAGAACCCAGCGGCCATCCGGTGAAAGTTGGGGCAATACTTCGGTAAACGGCGTCTCTACTATCGACTCGGGTACTCGCTTGTCGATATTCTGTTTAAAAAGGTCATAGTTCCCATTACGGTCAGACTCGAAAATCACCGCTCGGCTGTCCCGTGTCCACGCGTGTGGATAGTTGGTCCGGTCATCCAGTGTCAATCTGCACATATGGCGGATAGAGGGCTTGCCAATCGCAAAGTTAAAGTCGCCGGTGAATACCGCATTCTGGTTTGATTCCCTTAACACCAACACCTGCTTACCGTCGGCGGTCGCGCTCATGCCGGTAATCTTTAAACGCTCGTTTTCTTCGACCGGTTCGGCAATCTCCCGAGGAGCATCGAGAAAGCCCCCCGTTGAAGGATTTGTCCTCACCTCCCATAATTGCTCAGACCCCGAGCCAGGCGGGTTCCAGCGCAGGAATAGTAGCCGGCCATCGGGCAGCGCAGCTGCCGAGTCCATCCATATGTCGGGCATCTTCGCTAACAGCTTCCCCGATTCGGCGTCGATCGATTCATAGCTGCGGTCATAATAGATATCGAATTGCGCCGTTGTCCCGGAGAGCGCTGGAAGGCGGCGCTCTGGTGCGTAATGTCGACGTTGGAAGGCGATTCGTTGACCGCCGGCCGCCCAGAAGACCAGCGGGAATGTGTCCTGAGCGGGACCCGCCAAGCGAACCGCATCCTCGCCGCTCGCGCCCATTTTCCAAATTTCCGACCGATTCTGGTTGGTGAATACAATCTGGGTTCCGTCCGGAGCTGGGCTTCCGTCTCGGGCTTGCGAACGCAGCAATCTTGGCGGAGCGCCCGTAACGTAGATCGCCCAGATTTCCGGGATATTGCTCACACTCGAGAAGCCACTTGCTAGCAATTCGGTCCCGCCGCTAAACCACGCAAGATGGTCCACTACGAAGTTACGCGGCGCTCGTAGTGCAGTCGTGTCGCCGTTTTTCGTTCGGATGAATACGCCGTCGACGTTTGCATAAACGATTAGTCGGCCGCCGGAAGAGATGGCCGCTGCTGTCGCACGGTTTTCAGGTACTAGCGTCGTGACTTGCCGAAAATCCGGTTCACTCCCCGCGAAGCGTGGGCTCTTCCAGTACCAAGCAGCCGCGGCGCTGACGGCGGCTACGATGACGAATATCATCCATCCGAACCAAAAGGAGTGCGCACGCGGGGTATTCGGCACTGTTGCGTTAAGCGGCTCGATACCCAGTTCTCCGGCAATGGAAGTCGAATCGGTTGCGCCGTCGAGTTCTTGCACATCTCCGATAAAGCGGTAGCCTTTGCCGATAACCGTCTCAATGAAACGCGGCTTTGTTGCATCATCGTTAAGCACGGCTCGAATCCGCTTCACCGCGGCGTTGATTCCCTGCGTCACGTCGACGGTCTCCGGTTCTGTCCAAAGAATCTCCGCGATCTTTTCCCGCGGAACAAGATTGCCGTGCTCCTCTAGAAGTAAGATCAAGAACTCCATCGGGATTCGCGACAGCGGAATTCGCCTGCCCGCGCGACGCAGTTCATATCGTCCCAGATCCAGCTCGTTGCGGTCGAACCGGAACACTTTGCAGGAGAGTCTCACCTGGGAAAAGCAATTATAGCGCCCAATAACACCCCATGTGATGCGACGCTTCACCCCGGCTTTTTCCAACAATGCCAGACCTTTAGCTATTCATCCGCTTTTCATGCCGATTTCCGATGATATGCATTGCGCGTCGGCGTTAACGAACCTACTATTCACCTCGGAAGGGCAGGGCACTCAATCGGTGCTCAATAAAGGCTCGCGAGAGGAAATACTTATGGCAGAGAAACAATCGAACGTTACTATCGATGCCAATCAATTCTACGAACAGGCTCGCAAAGACATCGGCAGCCTGATAGGCGCTGCGGGAGTAAATAGCGCGGTCATCTTTAACGGCACTAAAGATAACGTAACCTTTCACGTCTATAACTACATCGATAGTGTCCATTGGGTCGATGCGATGAGAACACTGGTCGCACCGGGCCACTACGGGACGGTAGTTGCCTCCGGAAAGTTCTTCAAAATCCATCCGAACAACAGAAGAGAGGAAGAGTTTCTGGTCGCCCCCGAAAAGGCCTACGTTTACAAGGGGCCCGGGGCACTCGAACAAGTGAAGTAGTTCGCTCGTACCTTCGCTCCTGGAAGGCGGGCCACCCGGAACTGATGGCGTCTTTGCGCCCGGTGACTTGCGTGGCCCCCACATTTTCCATCCTCCTCATACCGTATTACACTTAGCGCCCGCTCCAATTCCTGCGAAGCTGCCTCAGGACGGCTCCGCTTATGAAAAACTTCCGCACCAGCTTTTATTCCCTTCTTATCGCCGGCATCTCCCTCTCCCTGATCCCGCTCTTCGCCCAGATGCCCATGGGCAATCGCGCCATTTTGCTCGGCATGGCAATGAACGCCAAACAAATGACGCACTACGAATGGAAGCAGCGCATCACCCTGGTCCGCAGGGGCAATCCGTCCGAGCCGATGATCGATCAAGTCCGCTTCGATTCAACGGGAAAGATGCAGCGGACAACCATCTCCGCTCCGCAACAGAAGCAGTCAGGCGGCATACGCGGCCGGGTCGCCGCCAACGTCAAGGAAAACGTCAAGGACATCATGCAGCTGGCCGGCAGCTATAACCAGCCGCAGCAGATGATGGAAGCCGTCAAAAAAGCGCAGATCTCCCAAACACCGGGCGCAACCCGGCTCGTCTCCACCGGCATCATCAAACCCCAGGATTCCATGGTCATGTTGTTGAATCCGTCCACTCACCTGGCCACTCACGTCGATATCAAGACCGATTACGAGGGCGGCCCCATGACCATTTCCCAGGATTACTCGCCGCTTCCCGACGGCCCCAACATGATGAAGAGCATGAAGGTTTCGGCTCCGCAAAAAGGCCTTGTCGTAAACGTCGACTCTTACGATTTCAACCGTCAAAGTGCATCTCTAAGCCGCTAACGCTTACTTGCAGAACCGCGACCGTGAGGAAGCGGCCTACTCCGAAAGGATTCCATATGAAGAGAAGCTTCCGCGACTCGCTAATTTTCGTCGGCGTCATCGTGCTAGCCTGCGCGGCGGGCGCGCAAACACCCGGTACCGGGCGCGTCCAAATCAAGCCGATCCACAGCTATTCCGGCAATTCACCGCTCGCTAAGCCAACTTCCATTGTGGTCTACGATTTTGCGACCACGCCCGAGGAAGTGGGGCTCAATCAGGGCGCTCTGAATCGCGTTCGCACTCGCGTGAGCGGAACCGAGGACGAGGATAAAACCAATCTGGCCCACAAAATCGCCGCCGATTTTTCGCAATCGTTGATCAAGGATCTGCAAAAGACCGGCATCCCTGTCTCCAGGGGCGTCACCGGTGAGTTGCCGCCCGATAACAGCCTGGCTGTCCGGGGCGATTTTCTCACCATCGATGAAGGAAATCGCGCCCGGCGCATGGCGATCGGCCTCGGCGCGGGCTCTTCGAAAGTGGAGGCCCATGTTGAGTGCTACCTTAAGCGGCCTGCCGAAAACACTCTGCTGACGGAATTTAAAGCCACCTCGCAGAGTTCCCGAAAACCTGGCGCGGCCGAAACTATGGGCGCGGGCGCTGCTCCTGACGTGGCCGCTGCCGCCGGCGGCGTCACGGAAATGAAACAAGGCACGGAAGGCGACACCAGTCGCATGGCCAAAGGCATCGCCAAGGAAATTACCAGGAACTTAAGAACCCAAGGTTGGATAGAGGATTCAAAATGATACGATCTGCTCGCTTTTTTATACCCGTCTCCGCCGTGCTGCTGCTGGCCGTCGGCGCCCCCGCGCAAGATGCCGCTAGGCGAGTCATACCCATCCCGCAGCAGCCTTTTGCTCAGCCGGTGCCGGAGTACATTGGCTCACCTGCCGTTCCCCAAACTATCCCGGCGCGGCCCGTACCGCAGAGCCCGTTCATGGCTCCCAACGGGCAAAGCAGCCTACACCTTGACGGTTATCAAAGCGACACTTATCCGATGGCTGGGCCCCTCGGGCACTCACCAACGGTAAGTTCTACGTTCCTCGCCGGCATCTGTGGCACAGTCACCTTCGATAAGCAGGGCCGTATTGAGGTTGTCTGTGTCGGCGCGCGACCGGTTCTATACTTGCTTGATCCCGTTTCGCTCGAGATCCTGGCTCGGCTCGCTCTACCCCAAAACGGGTCTACCGGCGGCTTCGGGGCCGGCGGCTACTTCTTCCTCGATCGGCTGGATAGAGCTGTCATTCCGACGCGTAGCCGCGATCTCTGGAGGATCAAGCAGGTCAACAGCACAACCGAACCGCGATTGGTAATCGATCATACTTGCGCGAATGATCTGCCTGCCATGATCCCGAGCGATCAGTCTATCCTCTCCACCTTCCCGGATGCTCACGGGCTGCTCTGGTTCACCACCAGCGGCGGCACGGACACCGTCGCGGAACCCGCTATGGTCGGCACCGTCAACCCGGACCCCCGAAATAGCGCCAGTTGCGCTGTCTCGCTCCACACTCTGCCCGCTGGCGAGGCCATCGCGAAATCGTTTGCTGTCGATCCGGATCCTTCGCGCGGCGGCGTCTTCGTCGTCTCCGATCATCAGCTGTATCGCTTCGATGCATCGGCCGATGGCACCCCCATGGTTACCTGGCAGGAAGAATACGATCGCGGCACTGAGATTAAGCCCGGTCAGCGAGTACAAGGCTCCGGCACTACGCCTACTTTAATGGGCAAACACTTCGTCACTATTGCCGACAACGCCGAGCCCCAAATGCACGTCAACGTTTACCGGCGCGCCGCCCAAACCAACAAGCCGCGCCTTGTCTGTTCCGAGCCAGTTTTCCAGCCCGGCGCGAGCGACACCTTTAACTCGCTCATTGCCACCAACCATTCCATTTCCGTCGAAAATAATTACGGCTTCCTCGACCTTCTCTCGACCGCTTTCGGGGCCTACACCGTGCCGGGCATCAGCCGCATCGATCTCGACGAAGATCACGATAGCTGCCGCACCGTCTGGACTAACAACGAGGAGAGCGTACCCAACGTCGTCTCCCAGGCATCCTTAGTTACCGGCCTCGAATACACTTACTCGAAGAACGCGAGCCCTAGTTACGCACCCTACACGGACCCCTGGTACTTTACTGCCATCGATTTTCAGACCGGAAAAACCGTGTACAAAGTCCTCGCCGGCACTGGAATTCTTTATAACAGTTTCTATTCTTCCGTCTATCTCGGCCCCGATGGCAAGACCGCCTATGTGGGCGTGCTTGCCGGCCTGGTCAGAATCCACGAAAACTACTAAATAACCATGATGAAAACTCTAGTCACATTCTTATTGTTGGCGCTTGCCGGCGCTTCCCTCCAGGCTCAGACTCCCCCCGACTATCGCTCCAGGACGATCTATTTCCTCATTACCGATCGCTTCCATCCTCATCAGCCCTACGCCCCATACGTCGATCCCCTCTTTCCTTCGGCCACTAACACCGTCAACTGCTTTGTCGACTCCTGCACCGAGGAAGAGGAGTTTCGTAAGTATTGGGGTGGCGACATCCAGGGTGTTATTGAGAAACTCGACTATCTGAATAACTTGGGTGTATCTGCCGTCTGGCTCACTCCCCTCATGGAGAATGTCAGAGCCTATGTCGGTGGGACCGGCTATGGCACCGGTTATCACGGCTACTGGGTTCAAAACTACTATCGCGTCAATCAACATTTTGGCGATTGGCCCGATGTCAACCAGTTGAGCTCGCAGTTGCATGAGAACGGCATGCGCTACATCCAGGACATAACGCTCAACCACTCCAATCCGTTGGACAATCACGTCGACGGCCGGCTCTACGAATCGAGCACCTCCGACAAGACCTTTATAAAGAGTTATCAGGACGATTTCGACTATTCGAATAACAGCCGCTACTACAAGCACTATCAGTCCGATCCGCGTTGTCTGGCGGCGCCTCCGGCGGATTCCGACTGGAGTTACTGGCAGTTGCATCACTGCCTGCTGGCCGATTTGAGCGGCTATAACCAGCGCAACCCGGCGGTTGCCGATTATCTGATCGGAGCCGGCAAAACCTGGATCGATAACGGCGTCGACGATTACCGCCTGGATGCCGTCAAATTTCCCTTTCCCGAGTTCATCGCGAACTTCACCAAAAACATGCGCGACTATCTTGCCTCCCTGCATCGCCCCGCTCCCTACATCGTGGGCGAGTGGTCGAACGGCGGCGTCGGCGATGCCAAGTCCCTTGCATTCGAAAGCAATTACAATGTCTTTGGCGTCAACCTGCTCGATTTCCAGCTATCCTTTGCTCTTAACCAGTACATAGGCGGCGACCATGAAGATGTTACCCAAAAACTCGACGCCTTCGGTCTTGATAACTTCCTGCACGAGCGCGTCCGGGCGTTTAACGGGCGGGATACCTGGCAGGGAACCTTCATCGATAATCACGATCAGATTCGAACCATGGTGCGCCTGAACAAGCTGGGCGTCACCGACGAAACGGAACGCGAGCAGCGCATGGATCTCGCGAGTGTTCTCCTCGAAACGGTTCGCGGAATCCCGATCATCTACTACGGCGATGAACAGTATCTCGCCCATTACAATGACGGCCAGCCCACGGAGCCTGAATACATCAATACCGGCAATGACGATCCCTGGAACCGCCCCGGCCTGAAACACTGGAGTGAAACCACCTCGGCGTTCAAGACCATCCGAGCCTTGGCGGATTTGCGCAAAAAAAGTGCGGCCATCTGGAACGGCCGTTATGTCACCATCTATGTCGACAAGGACATCCTGATGTTCGAGCGCATCGAACAGGGCGAGATCGTCCTGGTCGCGGTCAACCGGGGCGACGACAAGACCATCACTCTGCCCGGGTCGATCGGCTTGAAGCGCGGCTTCTACGCCGGCATTCTCGGCCAGGCAAGTCCAGCCAACCAGGGCAACTTTCTGACCGTCGATCCGCCTAGCTGGACTTTGCACTTGAACAAACTAAGCTCCTTGGTAGTCCACCCCGGCGTCCAGTAGGCGTTCCGAGCAAGTGGAGCGGCCTTTCCAGGCTGCCATGCCGGCTTTCGAGCGCACAGGCCGTCGGGGGCGGCACAGAACAAAAGAGAAACTCAGCGGACTTGGCCGCCTCCGACGAGTCCGTTGTGCGCGATGGTTTCTTAGAAGCTGGCATAATGCCGCCAGGAATGGCGGCATGGCAGACTAGAATCGCAAATGCAAAGCTAACTGCAAGATCCGCGGATCATAGGTTGTGGAGATCTGGCCGAAGGTCGAATCGGTAATCGTGGTGTCGGGATTCTGAAACTGGGTGTGGTTCAGCACGTTGAAGGCGTCGCCGCGCAACTCCAGATCCATTCCTTCCCGAATGATGAAGTGCTTCGAAATCGATAGGTCCAGGTTCGTCTGGCCAGGACCGCGCAGGCTATTTCTTCCCAGCGTGCCGTATGGATAAAAATTCGTCTGGCCGGCGCTGTCCAGAGCGTTCAGCCGTGCGTTGCTGAAATTCGCCGGGTTGAACCAATAATTTCCAACGCTTGTGCTATTCGAATTGTTGGGATTCGTCAACTGCTGCGATGTGCCCGGACTAAGATACCCAATGTTGTTTCCTACCAGATCGGCATGCACCAAACCGGCATCACCCGCTCCCGAAGGTCCCGGATCGCTGGTGGTGGTATTCAATCCTCCGTATACATCGATCGGAAAACCGCTATGCACCGTCAGAATGGGGTAAAGACTCCAACCGCGCGTAAGCAGTTTCGGACCACGCTCCCACAATTTGTCAAATGGTAAATCCCATCCGCCCGAAAGGACGAACGTACTCCGCACATCCGTATCCCCCGAAGCGCGGAATAACTCATGGTCGTAAGCCGGCACTACCGAATTACGCTGTCTGAATCCCGAAACGTTATCGATCTCGTGCCCATACGTTTCCCCAACTGTGAAAAAACTACTGCCAAATGTGCTGCTCGAGAACCGCCGCGTCAGATTCACCTCCAGACTGTTATAACTCGCTCTTGAGATGTTCTGGAATTGGTAGAGATAACTGTAGTTCGGTCCGTAAATCCGCTGATCTCCACCCCCGATCGGGAATGGATTTTCGTCCACCAGGCTGGTAAGCCCGTGCGCGGAATAGCCTACGTACCCGAGCTCCAGCACAATGCTCGACGGCAGCTGTTGTTGTATCGATAAGTTGTACTGGTAAACGTAAGGTGTCTTTAAGTTCGGATCCACCAGGTAAATCGCGCCGCCGCCAAACGGCAGATAGCCCGCATCCCCAAAGTTGATATCCTTTGCCGGCGGTTTTGACGGGAACGGATTCACCGCGCCGGCTGAGGCGAAAGGATCTTGCAGACCGCTCGGGCCCGAGCCGGTGTAAGTTGTCGGATAGATATCTGCGTAGGCAAAGAATGGCGGCTGGCCATTGAACTGCAAATTGTCTTCGCCCTTCAGGATGTCGTAGAACATCCCGAATCCTCCGCGTACGCTGGTTTTGGCATTGCCAAAGACGTCCCAGGCAAACCCGAAGCGCGGACTGAAGTTCGTCTTATTGGGAAAATTCGAGCCTGCCGGGGCTCCCGGATCCCCCGGGAAAACCAATCCATTAGGCGCATTCGGAAAGCGCTGCGATTGCAAACCGGGGATGAAGCTGAACGTGCGCCCCTGTGTATCGTACTTGGGTTGCGCGTACTCATAGCGCAAGCCGAGCGTTAGCGTCAAGCGCTTCGAAAGGTGCCACGCGTCCTGTGCAAACCCCGCGTATTGGTCCGAGCGAATGTTCGATGGCGCTCTCGGCGACTGCGTGTATTCGTCCGGATTGCCCATCAGGAAATCGGCCAGATCGACTCCCGAACCGACCGACGTGCTCGATCCATAAAAGTAATAGGCTCCGTTGATAAAGAAGTCATAGGTGGTGTTGTTCTGGTAGGGCGAAAAGTAGAAGCCGAATTTTAAATTGTGGGCCCCCTTCGTCCAGGACAAGTTATCCGTGAAAGCGTATGTGTTGTTGGCCTCTACCGTCGGACCTTGGTGGCTTGGTCCGGTCGTCAGTCCGGAGCCCAGAAAATAAATTTGCGGTGGCCCGGTCGGTTGGTCCGAAGGAAGATTCATCCCGAGGTCGGTGGCAGTCGGATTTTGCGTAGCGGGAATCGCCTGGTCGTTGACTAGGCGTTGCGCCGTTACTCGAAGTTCATTGAGCAGCGCGGGTGTGAACGTATGCGTGTAAGCAACCGATCCGAAGTAGGTGGTGGTTGCGTAAGTCACCGGAAATCCCGTTACATTGTACGGCGGACTTGAGCTATTGTTCACCCCGTCGTTACCGAATGGGAACAAGGTCGGGTTGCTATTGGTCGTGAATGTCCCGCTGATCGTATCGGTCGCACTCAAGTTGTAATCGATCTTGCCCAGATACTCGTCGAAATTGTTCTTGGCGGCAGCCTGCGGGAAAAGAAATCCGGAGGTTGACACAGGAATCAACCCTTTTGAAATATAGGCGCTGGCCACCGGATCGATCTTTGTCGGATCGATGATGCCCTGCCCCGCCAGCGTGGGGTTCGATTGGTAGTAGGGGTTTGCCTGTAGAAAGGCGGCCACCAGCGGCGCGCCCGAAGACTGCGAAAAATCTCCGTTCGCCTCCGCCGGCGTAAAGGTATTGACCTTACCGGGGCTCACGTCCTGCGACGTCTGACGCTGACCCTCATAAGAAAAGAAGAAGAACAGCTTGTTCTTGATGATCGGACCGCCGATCGTCCCGCCGAACTGGTTGCGCTTGAGCACCGGAACCGCAATATTTTGCTGGTTATTGAAGAAGCTGTTGGCATCGAAGTAGTTATTCCTCAGATAGTCGAAGGCGGTGCCATGAAATTGATTCGAACCGCTCTTCGTCACAACGCTCACAATGCCCCCGGCGCTGCGGCCATATTCGGCGCTGTAATTGTTCTCTAAAACGCGGAATTCGGCCACCGCATCCGGGTTCGGGTTCGCGACGACGCCGTTCGAAAGCAGATCGTTATTCAATCCGCCGTCGAGCAGATACGTTACTGAATCCGTCCGCATCCCGCCGATGCTGTAACCTCCGGCTGCTCCTGAATCGGGATTCGTTGCGCTCACTCCTGGCGTCGTCTTCAAAAGATCGAGCGTGTTGCGGCCGTTCAACGGTAGCTCGAAGATCGCCTGCCCGGTCACCGTCGCGCCGATCGTCGAGTTCTCAGTCTCTACCTGCGACCCCGTGCTCTCCACCGTAATCGCGCTGCTGACCTGCCCGACATTCAACTGCACATCGATGCGCAGCGTTTCGTTGATCTGCAAAGCCGTTTTCGAATCGATCGTTGTCTTTTCGAATCCGGCCGCTTCGACAGTAACTCGGTACAGCCCGATCGGTAACTGCAATGCCTGATAGAAACCGGAATTGTTGGTAGTGACCTGTTTACTTGCACTGGTTGCGACATTGGTCACCGTCACGTTGGCGTTCGGCAGAACTGCTCCCGAGGCGTCGGTCACAATGCCGGTGACCTTACCCGTCGTGTCCTGCGCATGAACCAAAACCGAGCTTGAAAACAAAAAAGCTAAAACTGCAATCGCGCGCGCTGCTTTGTGCATGGAAACCCCTGACTTAAATATGGCGTTCGCGAGCGACGGAGCTCGGTGTGCGGAATTGTGTTAGGTTACCATGTTTCACCCAACGCCCGGGAACTATCGGCGCCAGAGCGGTTTGTTCACTGTCGTTTACTTAAGCAATGAGCGTAACAGCCGTAGACCGCCCAAGCGTTGCGAAATGCTTGAAACAGAGCAGGAAGCGTCAGCGACCGCAAAATTGCAACTACCTCAAAATCCTTAAAAGTCAATGGCATTGGAGGGTTTGTCCCTGAAACAAAACGCTATCCCACGCGGAGCGTCAGCGGCATTTGGATAAACTAGCCTGTTCAATTCACGTCCACGGGCTATCGTGATAGAACGTGGCCAGTGAAACCGTACCGCGCGAAGCTCTCATCGTCGGCAACCCTCAGGAAAAAGCCGTCTTCTCCATTCTGGCGGCTATCAGCGTATGCCATTTACTCAATGACATGGTCCAATCCATGCTGCCCGCCATTTATCCGATCCTCAAGACTTCCTTCCATCTCGATTTCGGTCAAATCGGGTTAATCACGCTGACCTACAATCTCACTGCTTCCTTGCTCCAGCCGTTTGTCGGCCTTTACACCGATCGCAAGCCTCACCCCTATTCCCTCCCCGTGGGCATGACTTTTACTCTCTTCGGGTTGTTCATGCTGGCGCTAGCTCCGAATTACGGCTCACTCCTGCTCGCCGGCGCCTTAGTCGGTATGGGCTCGGCCGTCTTTCACCCCGAGTCGTCGCGCGTGGCGCGCCTTGCCTCCGGAGGACAGCACGGCTTGGCCCAATCCATCTTCCAGGTGGGCGGCAATGGCGGCGCCGCCCTCGGGCCCATCCTTGCGGCCTTCATCGTGCTGCCCCGCGGCCAACACTCCATGGCTTGGTTCTCCTTCGCTTCTCTGCTCGGTATCGTCATTCTGACTTTTGTAGGCGGCTGGTATAAGCACCACCCGTTTAGAAAGAAAATGCCAGCTGGCCACCAACACTCCGGCCCGCTTCTCCCGCGTAACAAAGTGGTCTTTGCAATCTCCATTCTGATCGCGCTTATCTTCTCCAAGTATTTCTATCTCGCCAGTATCTCCAGTTACTACACGTTCTATCTGATCAGTAAGTTTCACGTCGCCGTTCAAAGTTCGCAGCTTTACTTGGCTGTCTTCCTCGGAGCGGTAGCTATCGGGACGCTCGCCGGCGGCCCCATCGGCGACCGTATCGGCCGCAAGCTGGTTATCTGGTGGTCCATTCTGGGCGTGCTTCCCTTCACCCTGCTTCTTCCCTTCGTCAATCTCTTCTGGACCGTCATTTTGTCGATTGTCATAGGCCTGGTCATCGCCTCCGCCTTTTCCGCCATCCTGGTCTACGCGCAGGAACTCGTGCCTGGCAATATTGGCATGATCTCCGGCGTCTTCTTCGGCTTCGCTTTCGGCATGGGAGGCATAGGTGCGGCCATTCTGGGCGAAGTAGCCGACAAAACGAGTATCTATTTTGTCTACCGCATCTGTTCCTTTCTCCCAGCCATCGGCATCCTGACAGCTTTTTTGCCCGATCTGAAGAAGGAGCGCGCGGCCCTTACTCCAGCGACATGAGCGCCAAGCCGCTGGCTACGGAAGTAAATTCGTCTCCGGTCCGAATCTTGGTGCCCCCAAAGCGCGTCTCGAAGATCCTCCGCACGGCCGGCACAAAGGACGAGCCGCCGGTTAGAAAAACCATATCGACCTCTTTTGCGCTAACGCCGGTTTTTTCGAGCAAACGGTCGACGCTCCCGGCAATTGAATGCAGTTCGTGGCCGATCCAATTCTCAAATTGCTCGCGGCTGACCTCCGCGCGCAGGTCCATGTCGCCGTCGACAAATTCAAACACGCTCCGGTCCTCTGCCGATAGCTCCACCTTTACCCGCTGCACCGCTCGATGCAAGTGGTAACCCAGGTCGTTTCTTACCAGGTAAAGCAAGTGCTCGATCTTAACCGGTTCGAGCGCCTGCTTCGCCACGCTTTGCAGCATATTTAGGGTCTCCTGTGACCGAAGCAGCGATAGATGATGCCAGCGCTCCAGTTTGTGATACACCCAACCCGGTACCGGTAGGAGCTTGCTGCCTGAACGAAGCTGCGTATGTGCTCCCAGCTCAGGCGAAACCAGGTGGCGCACAATCTTCGCATCGAATGCATCGCCGGCTAATCCAAGTCCCTCGCTGCCCAGAACAGCGCGCGTTTCCTGCGACCGTCCCCGGTGACTCGGACCAACATTCAACAGCGAAAAGTCGCTCGTACCGCCGCCGAAATCTCCAATTAAGATCAGTTCGTCGTGCTCGAGACTCGCCTCGTAGTAGTAAGCCGCGGCAATCGGCTCGAACTCGAATCGGATCTTCTCGAAGCCGGCCCGTCCGAGTGCGTCGCGCAAACGACCCACCGCATACTCGTCGTCCTCCTCCGTCCGCGCGCCGACGAAACGCACCGGCCTTCCCACCACCGCCTCTCGAACGCTTGATCCGAACTGTTTCTCGGACGCGCCGCGAATATCGCGCAGGATCCGCGCCACCAGGTCCTCCACCTCGATATGCCGCCCGAACACTTCGGTTGTCCGCAGACCGCGGCTGGCCAGAAATGACTTGAGCGACTGGATCAGCCGGCCCTTCTCCTCGGCGCTCAGATACTGCGCGATCCCTTGCGGTCCGCTCCAGGATTGTATAGTCGTCCTGCCCGCTTCTTGCAGCCGCTGCAGATACAGCAGCGACCGGTACGACTGAGTGGATTCCCCGGCAGAAACCGGGAAGTCCACCAGCCTCAACTCCCGGTCTTCATTGGCGAGCGCCAGCGAACTGTTCGTCGTTCCAAAGTCAAAGCCAATTCCCATCGTGCCGACTCCAATCCGTCCCTCCATTAAGGTAGGCTATACTTTAGTGGCAGCGATTTTTCCCGCCTCTTCTGAGCGTGCGTCTGCGCATACTCTGAACTTTCTTGCGAAACACGTTCTTGCGAAACATGTTCTTACAAAACAATGTTCGATAGCTTATCCGACAAACTCCAGCGCGTCTTTAAGAATCTGCGCGGCGAAGGCAAACTTTCGGCCGCCAATATGGAAGAAGCGCTGCGGGAAATCCGCATCGCCCTGCTCGAAGCCGACGTTCATTTCAAAGTCGTCAAGCAATTCATTGAAGAAGTAAAAGGGAAAGCTTTAGGCGAAGACGTCCTCACGGCTCTCTCGCCTGGCCAGCAAGTTGTCAAGATCGTTCGCGACGAGTTGACCAAAATGCTCGGTAGCCACCAATCCAGACTTCGTTTCGCAAACGAGCCGCCTACCGTCATTTTGATCGTCGGCTTGCAGGGCTCGGGTAAAACTACTAGCACGGCGAAACTTGCCCGCTTTCTCAGTAAGGAAGGCAACAAACCGCAACTCGTCAGCGTTGACGTCTACCGCCCGGCCGCGCGCCACCAACTCAGCATTCTGGCTAAGAACGTCAACGCTCCCATCTACGAAGGCAATTCTGAGGAAACGAAGCCAATCGATCTGGCTCGCTCGGCTCGCCGCGAGGCCATCCAAGCCGGCCGGGACGTCCTACTGGTCGATACCGCCGGTCGCCAGCATATCGATGAGCAATTGATGACCGAATTGCATGAGCTTAAAGAGGCTTTAAGCCCTACTGAAATCCTCTTCGTGGCGGATGCCATGACCGGCCAGGACGCAGTTCGTTCGGCAGAAGAGTTCCATAAGCGGCTCGGCATCACCGGCGTCGTCCTGACCAAAATGGACGGCGACGCGCGTGGCGGCGCGGCGCTTTCGATCCGTTCCATTACCGGCCAACCATTGAAATTTGTGGGTGTTGGCGAGAAGACAGAGGCGCTCGAAGCGTTTTTCCCGGACCGCGTTGCCGCGCGCATCCTGGGCATGGGCGATGTCCTCTCGCTGATCGACAAAGTGCAGGAATCGATCGACCAGGAGACGGCCGAGAAGATGCAGGAGAAGCTGCTCGGCGACGACTTCACGCTCGAGGACTTCCGCGACCAGATCAAGCAGCTGCAAAAACTAGGCCCGCTAGGAAAACTCCTCGACATGATGCCCCAGATGGGGCCGTTGAAGGAACTCAAAAACGCCAAAATCGACGAAAACGAGGTCGGGCGCGTCGTCTCGATCATCGATTCGATGACTCCGAAAGAGCGCCGGAACCACATGCTGATCAATGGTTCGCGGCGGCGCCGGATCGCCAAGGGTAGCGGCACCTCCGTGCAGGACGTCAACAACCTGCTGAAACAATACGCCCAGGCACGTAAAATGATGAAGAGCTTCACCGGCCAGGCCGGCATGCTCGGCAAGAAACTCTCCAAGATGAAGCTGCCTGGCATTCCGGGATTTTAGAAAAGTTTGTAACAATAGGAAAAAGAAAAGGTTACGATGTTAGCAATTCGCCTGGCGCGGTTTGGCGCCAAGAAAAAACCCACCTACCGCGTGGTCGTCATTGATAAGGAGCGGGCGCGCAACAGCCGCTCGGTCGAGGTGGTCGGTCACTATAATCCCATTGCCAAACCGGCCGAAGTGCATCTGGACCGGGAGCGCATCGAATACTGGATGAAGCATGGCGCACAGCCATCCGACACCGTGAGCCGGCTGCTCAAGTCGGCCCCGCCTGCCGAAGCTCCAGCCGTCGCTTAACGCTCGGAAAAACATGAATGAGAGCAACGGCGTGAAAACGCTGGTAGAGGAGATAGCGAAGGCGTTGGTCGATACGCCGGGCGGTGTCACGGTGAATGAGATCGCCGGTGAACATGCCACCGTTTTCGAATTGCGTGTGGCGGAAGGCGACCTGGGCAAAGTGATCGGCAAGCAAGGCAGGACCGCGCGCTCCATCCGGACGCTGCTCGGCGCGGTGGGCACGAAGCTGAACCGTCGTTTTTCGCTCGAGATTTTAGAGTAGCCTCTGGCATCGATGGATCCGGAAAAGGTCGTGGTCGGCGAGGTTCTTCGGACGCGCGGTATTCGCGGGGAACTGGTAGTTAGATCGCAGACCGATGTTCCGGACCGGTTTAAGCAGCTAACAGGCGGTCAAGTTCGTTTGGTAGACGGGTCGAACGTGCTGGTCGAGATCGCCGCTGCCTGGAAGCACAAGGGCGATTGGGTTTTGAAATTCACTGGCGTCGACTCGATTGAAGCTGCCGAACGCTTTCGCGGCGGAGACCTTTGGGTGCCCCAGGAAAGCCGGGGTTCGCTCGGCGAAGGTGATTTTTTCCGATCCGACTTGATCGGCTGTAAGGTAATCGATCAAGTAACCGGCGTAGTTGTCGGAACGGTTGAAGGATGGCAGAAGTATGGGGGACCGCCCCTGATGGAAGTACGGGGAGCAGATCGCGAGCACCTGATTCCGTTCGTGGGACCGTTATGCGCTGTTGACCTGGCTGACCGCACCATCCGGCTAGATTTGCCGCAAGGCTTGCTCGACCTTTGAGGTCGACGTAGGACGGGGATCTGTGAGGTTCGACATCGTCACCATTTTCCCGGAATTCTTCGCCGGGCCGTTCGAGCATGGGGTAATCGCCCGCGCCCGCGCCAGCGGAAAGATGGAAGTCGAAGTTCACGATCTGCGACACTGGACGTACGATCGTCATCGAACCGTAGATGATCGCCCGTTTGGCGGAGGTGAAGGCATGCTGTTGAAGCCGCAACCGCTCTTCGAGGCAGTCGAAGCGATTTTGCCGGTTCGCGGAAGTGGATCGAAAGTTGTACTGCTATCGGCGCAGGGACGCCGGTTTACTCAGGCGGTGGCGCGTGATTATGCGGCGCTTGAGCGGGTTGTGCTGCTCTGTGGACGGTATGAGGGAATTGACGAGCGCGTCGCCGAGCATTTGGCGGATGACGAGCTATCCGTCGGCGATTTCGTTTTGAGCGGCGGTGAGTGGGCGGCCGCGGTGGTAGTAGATGCCGCTGGACGGCTCCTGCCCGGAGTTTTAGGTAACGAGGACTCTTCGCGAAATGAAAGTTTTAGCGGAGAGAACGAAAATGGGTTTGATTGTCCGCAGTACACCAGACCGGCGGAGTTCCGCGGCTGGAAAGTGCCCGAAGTGCTACTCGGCGGCAATCATGAAGAGATTAAGCGCTGGCGCCGGGCTGCTTCGCGCGAAAAGACCAAGCGGCTACGTCCGGATTTAGTCGGCGGCCCAGAGGAAAAGCAGAGCTAACATGCAAAACGCACTTGTTTCCAAATTCATCAGCAAGCACGTTCGTGCCAATGCGCATCCGGAGTTTCGTCCCGGTGACACCATCCGCGTCCACGTTCGGATCCGCGAGGGCGAGAAAGAACGGCTTCAGGCATTCGAGGGTACCGTCATAGCGCGGAAGAATACCGGCATGGGTGAGACCATCACGGTCCGCAAAGTCAGCTTCGGCCAGGGCGTCGAGCGAATATTCCCGGTGAATGCGCCGGTGATCGATCACATCGATCTTGTGCGCACGGGCCGCGTCCGACGCGCGAAGCTCTATTACCTTCGCGGGCTGAAAGGTAAAGCGGCTCGCCTGCGTGAGCGCGCATAGTCACGGGCAGCAGCTACAGTGGTCATGGCGGCTAAACCCATCCGCTGCTTAAGCTCTTACGAACGGCAGGCACGCGAGCGAGGCTTTATCCGCATAGCCGGGGTAGACGAAGTCGGGCGCGGCTGTCTCTTCGGTCCGGTAATCGCGGCTGCCGTCATCCTCGACGGAGACCGACCCATCAAGCATCTGCGCGATAGCAAGATCGTCGATGTGGACGAGCGCGCCAAGCTAGCCAGACACATCAAAGCGCGCTGCATCGGTTGGGCTGTCGGAGGCGCCGACGTTTACGAAATCGATCAGATCAACATCTATCAGGCGTCACGTCTTGCCATGCGCCGAGCGGTGGAAGCGCTCGCCATTCAGCCGGATTACCTGTTGATCGATGCTGTAAAAATCGATCTCCCCATCGAACAACTCGCGCTCATCGACGGGGACGCTCGCTGTCGAGCGATCGCGGCCGCGTCTATTCTTGCGAAAGTTCACCGCGATGCCTGTCTCGCGCAATGGGCCGAAGTTTTCCCGCAATTCAATTTGGCATCAAACAAGGGATATGCAACGCCCGATCATCGCAAGGCTCTGCGCGAACACGGCCCTACGCTAATGCACCGCTACAGCTTCGGTCCGGTCCGGGAGAGTTCGCCAACGACATTTTGGACCGGCTATAAAACAGCTCCCGATTTGCAGCGCGAACTTTTCGCCGAAGCCGAGGCAGAAGAGATCGTCGCGGCTGGAGCTACCGGGTGAGCGCGCCCTCGACCGCTCCTCCGCCCGTAGACTCCAGACATTCCAGGCGCTGGTATGGCCGCATTCTGGGGTTCTGTCTCATTCTCTTTGCATTTGAGCTCGGATTATTTCTGCTCATCTTTCCCTGGATCCGAGCCTGGAGCATGAATTGGGTCCCAGTCCACTCCCCGCATCTGGCCAAGCTTTGGATGAGCCCCTATTTCCGCGGCGCGCTCAGCGGATTGGGCTTACTTAATATCTATGTCGCGCTGGCCGAAGCCGCCAAGCAAGTCCGGCTACTCTTCGCCAGCAGGTGACATCGTATAAGCTAGACGCTGGTAGGAGAATCATGCTTTCTTCGAGAAGAGACCTCTGCAAACTGGCCCTCGTCGGGCTACCGCTCTCGGCCGCGCTCGCCAAAATGATCGATTCCAAAGTCGATGGTGTTCAGCTGGGCGTTCAGTCTTATAGCTTTCGCGATCTTCCGCTCGATCAGGCTATTCAGGCGATGGTAACCGACGGCCTGGGCGATTGCGAACTGTTCTCCCCGCACATCGAAGACGGCGGTATCGATGCCATGAAGGCGATACTTCACCCGGCAGGCGGAAAGCTGAGCCACGCGGAGATGACGGCCGCCTTCAAAGCCTACAATGAGAAGCTTCGGAAATGGCGGCTGACCGTTCCGCTCAGCTATTTCCACGGCATTCGCAAGAAATTCGACGATGCCGGCATCCACCTCTACGCCTACAATCTCTCCTTAGGCATGAGCGCGACCGATGAAGAGATCAACCGAGGATTTGAGATGACCCAAGCTCTCGGCGTGGGAATCATGACGACCTCCACCACATTGTCGATGGCGAGGCGCATGGTTCCCTTCGCGGATAAACACAAAATCCTCGTTGCCTTTCACGGCCATTCGGATGTGAAAGATCCAGAGCAGTTCGCCAAGCCTGAAACCTTCGCGAAAGCGCTCGCCATGTCCAAACACTATCGCATAAACCTCGATATCGGACATTTCACCGCAGCCGGATATGATGCGGTTCAATATATCACCGAGAACCACCAGAACATTGTGCTGCTGCACCTGAAGGATCGCAAGAAGAACGAGGGCCCCAACATGCCCTGGGGCCAGGGTGACACGCCTATCAAGCAGGTCTTGCTGCTATTGAAAGAGAAACGTTATCCGCTTCCAGCTTTCATCGAGTACGAGTACAAGGGCGACGAAGACTCGGTCAAAGAAGTTGCCAAATGCTATCAATACTGCAAGGACGTGCTGAACACTTCCGCCTGATCGACCGCACTGCTGTCCGAGGTTTGCCTTTCGATCTACTCGTATCGCAAGGCGATCATAGGGTCGATGCTCGCAGCCCGGCGTGCTGGGATGTAACATGCCAGCAGCGCCACGCCTATCAGCATCAGCGAGACCGCGGCATACGTAAGCGGGTCGGTCGGCGTCACTCCATAGAGCAAGCTCGACAGAAGGCGCGTTAACCTGAGGGCGCCAACAATCGCTGAAGGAGAGTGGGCGCGGCTCCGGCGGTGAAGGGAAAGGGCGCAACGGGCTTCACGCTTTCCGTGAGTAACTGGCAAGTCGCTCGCCACCGGCTGGCGCCTAATGCAGCCCGCACGGCCATCTCCTTGCGCCGCCCGGTTGCCCGAGCCAACAGCAGATTCGCCACGTTGACACACACGATCAGCAGAACGCAGCCCACGGCACCCAGCAGCACCAGCAGCGGAGTTCTGACAGGCCCGATAAGACCTTGGATCTCCAGCACAATCCGCACGCTGCGCGGTTTGTTCTCAGGGTGTTGCTTGTTCAACACGCTCGTGATCGCGGCCATCTCGGCTTGCGCCTGCTGAAGCTTCACCCCAGGTTTGAGCAGTCCAATAACGTCAAGATAGTGCGCGCCCCGCTGCGTGGTCATCGCGTTCGCGCCGCCTCGCGCATCGACGGCAATCGTCGTCCAAAGCTCGATGGGCTCTGCCTGAATTGGGAACTGGAATGACCGCGGCATGACTCCGACCACCGTGAATGGTTTGTCCCCAAGCCGAATGGTGCGGCCCAGAACCGACGCCGCGGAACCGAACTCCCGCCGCCAAAGACCATCGCTCAAAATCACTGCATCCGCGCCGCCCGCCGCAGCGGGTTTGTCCTCTTCCGGGAGAAAGCCGCGCCCGAGCGCCGGAGCCACGCCGAGCAGGGAAAACAGTTGCGCCGATATTACCGCCCCTTGCAAATGCAGTGGTTCACGGGGGCCGATCAGAGTAAAGTCGTCTGTCTCGAAAACGGCCATCGCATCGAAGACTTGATTGCGCGCTCGCCAATCGAGGAAATCCGGATAAGATGCAACATCGCCGTGGCCAGTGGCGGCCGACACCGACCGAATTCGCGCCAGGCGGTCAGTGTTGGGAAAAGGTAGCGGCTTGAAGACCACCGCATCTAGCACGCTAAAGGTTGCCGTTGTTGCGCCGATCCCTAGCGCCAGCGTCAGAATAGCGGTAGCCGCGAAGCCGGGATTTCTGCTGAGCATCCGCAGGCCGTAGCGCAGGTCCTGAAGCAAGTTGTCCGCGGATATTCCAACCCTGACATCGCGGACGTTTTCCTTAACCAGTTCTATTCCGCCTAGCTCCCGGCGCGCCTCTTGCAGGGCCTCCTCGCGACCCATTCCGGACCGCGCCTTCTCTTCTGCTACCAGCTCGAAATAGCCGCGGACTTCCTGTTCAAGATCCCGATCTGTCCGCTCCTTGCGGAAGACGTTTCGCCAGAAGTTATAGAAATGACGCGAGAGTGCCATAACAGTCTTATAGAGATCCTATAAGTAGGGTCGCAAAACTCTTATAGACTGTCAATACGGGAAATGGATCTTACTTCACGGCGAATTCCACGCCTTGCGCGAGCGGTAGGTCGCGCCCGTAATTGATTGTGTTCGTCGCCCGCCGCATGTAAAGCTTCCAGCTATCCGATCCCGATTCGCGGCCGCCGCCTGTTTCTTTTTCGCCGCCGAATGCGCCGCCGATTTCCGCCCCCGAAGGCCCGATATTCACGTTGGCAATGCCGCAATCCGAACCGCCGGATGACAGAAACTTCTCCGCTTCCCGCAAATCATTCGTGAATATCGAGGAAGCCAGGCCCTGCGGCACATCGTTGTGCAGCGCGATGGCTTCCTCGAACTCGCGATAAGAGAGCACGTAAAGAATTGGCGCAAAGGTCTCGCGCTTCACAACGTCGCTTTGTTTCGGCATTTCCGCCAGCGCGGGACGCGTGTAGCAGCCGCCTTCCAAACCGTCTACCTGCACCTGTTCTCCACCGCTAATTTTCGCGCCCTCGCCGGCCGCTTCCGCAAGTGTCGCGCGCATCGCTTCCATCGCGTCGTTATCGATCAGCGGACCGACCAAAGTACCCGGCTCGCGAGGATCGCCCACCGCCACAGATCGGTAGACCTGTTTGAGCTTCGGCAGCAGCTGTGCAGCGATGCTTTCGTGCACGATCAGCCTCCGCAGCGTGGTGCAGCGCTGCCCGGCCGTGCCCATCGCCGCAAACGCGATACCGCGCAAAGCGAGCTCCGGATCCGCCGACGGGCAGACAATCGCGGCGTTGTTTCCGCCCAGCTCCAGGATGCCGCGCACAAAACGTTTCGCTAGCCGCGGGCCGACTTGCCGTCCCATGGCAGTCGATCCGGTCGCTGACACCAGCGCCACCAGCGGATGGTCCACTAACGCCTCGCCCACTTCTCTCGTTCCAATCAAGACCGAGGAAAGACCTTGCGGCACTCCGCCAAACTTCTTCGCCGCTCGATCAAACAGCGCCTGCGTCGCGAGCGCTGTCAGTGGCGTCTTCTCGGACGGCTTCCACACCGTCGAATTTCCACAAACCAGAGCCAGCGCCGCATTCCAGGACCAAACCGCAACCGGAAAATTGAAAGCCGAAATAATCCCGGTCACTCCAAGCGGGTGCCAGGTCTCCATCATCCTGTGATGTGGGCGCTCGGTCGCGATTGTCAGACCGCATAATTGGCGCGACAAACCGGCGGCAAATGTGCAGATATCGATCATCTCCTGCACTTCGCCTAAGCCTTCCGACAGGATTTTGCCCGCTTCGATCGTCACTAATCGGCCCAGCGCCGCCTTCGAGGCGCGAAGTTCGTCGCCCAACAGCCGAACCAACTCACCCCGCTGTGGCGCAGGCACTCCGCGCCATTCGAGAAAAGCCTGCTGCGCCGCTTCGACGGCCTCCTGCGCATCTTTTTCTGAAGCGGTTCTACACATCCCGATCGATTCGCCGCTGATGGGCGTGTGAACTGGCAGCGTTCCTCCCCGGTAAGCCGCCTCACTCACTCCGAGGTCCTTCAAAATCTGTTCAGTCTCTTGCGCAATCGTCACCGGTCACCCTCTTCTTACTATGGCAGTCCACTTGCCTGCCTTTCGACATGCCTTCAACTGTCTGGAAAGGTTATTTGACCTTCGGCCTGGTCTCTTTTCCCATCCGTTTGTATGCGGCCGCACGGCCCGAGCCGGTTCGCTTCCATCTGCTTCATAAAAAGGATCTTTCCCGCGTAAAGGAAGTCATGTATTGCGCTAAGGAAGATACACCAATTGAGCGCTCTGAAATGGTAAAAGGCTACGAGTACGAAAAGGACAAATACGTAGTCATAGAACCCGACGAACTGGAAAAAATCGCTCCCACCACGGCCAGCGCCATGGAAATTCTTCAATTTGCCCGTATCGAAGAGATCGATCCGATTTTCCTCGAAACCTCTTACTACGTGGTGCCCGAAGAATCCGTCAGCCGACCGTACTCCCTCCTTTTCGATGCTATGAAACAGACCGGCTACGATGCCGTCGCCAAAGTGGCAATGCACGGCCGTGAGCATATTGTCATCTTGCGTCCCGCCGAACAAGGGATCGTCCTTCACACGATGTATTTCGTCGATGAACTACACAAGGAAAAAGAAGTCGCAGCGCCGCAAAAAGCCAAGTTCGACAAGAAAGAAGCCGAACTCGCCAAGAAGCTGATCGAAACACTGGCCGCGCCATTCAAACCCGAACAGTTTCACGACGAATATAAACGCAATGTGGAAAAACTCATCGAGGCGAAACGCAAGGGCCGCAAGATCACGCCCATCCGGCAGCCGAAAACGGCCCCCGTCGTCGACCTCATGCAGGCACTCAAGGAGAGTCTGGCCAAAAAGCCCGCTCGCAAAAGCAAAGTCAGGGTTGCTTAGCAACGCTCCTCTTCCACACTGCCACCATAATAAAAGCAGCCCCTATCCATGTCTCCGCTCGAATCATCCGTTATCGCGCCTCCCATTGCTCCCATCGTCGAGCGTCACGAAATTCGCCATGGCTCCGTCATCGCTGACGACTATTATTGGCTGCGCGAAAAGTCCAATCCGGAAGTCAGCAAGTATCTCGAAGCCGAAAATTCTTACACCGAGGCCATGACCAAGGATCTGCAGCCGTTCACCAAGTCCCTCTACGCGGAAATGCTCAGTCATATTAAGCAGACCGATCTCAGCGTGCCGGTCCGTCGTGGCAGCTATTTCTATTACACGCGTACCGAGGAAGGCAAGCAGTATCCGATTCGCTGCCGCAGGCAGGGCAACATGGAATCGCCCGAAGAAATTTTGCTCGATCTCAACGAACTGGCGAAGGGGCGCAAATTTATCGGCCTCGGCGCATTTGCCGTCAGCGACGATCAAAACCTGCTTGCCTACACGCTCGACTACACAGGCTTTCGCCAGTACACGCTCGAAGTAAAGGATCTACGAAGCGGCCGAACACTTCCCGATATCACACAGCGCGTCACTTCCATCGAATGGGCCGCCGATAATCAGACGGTCTTCCTAACCACCGAAGACCCGGTGACCAAGCGCTCCGACAAGCTACTGCGGCACGTTCTCGGCAGCTCCACTTTCGAGCCTCTGTACGAAGAGGAAGACGAACTCTACGACATCGAACTAGGTAAAAGCCGCGATAAAAAGTATGTCTTCCTGGGCATCCATAGCAAAGATACGACTGAGTATCGTTATCTCCGCGCCAGTACTCCCTCTGCCGCTTTCAGCCTTTTTCTTCCGCGCCGGGCAGGCCATCGTTATTATCCGGACCATCGCGAAGATCGCTTCTATATCCGCACGAATCGCAACGTCAAGGACTTTGAAGTCGTCACCGCGCCCGAAAACGCTCCAGCGGAACAGAGCTGGCAATCTTTCATTCCGCCGCGCGCGGGCACGCTTATTGAAGACATAGATCTATTTAAGAACTTTGCTGTTTCGGTCGAAAAGTCCCTGGCATTAAATCATCTGCGTATTTACAATTTTAAATCGGACAAATGGACGAACATGGAATTCCCCGAGCCCATTTACTCCGCTTCACCAGGCAACACTCCCGATTACGAATCGAACACTTATCGCTATAGCTATCAGAGCTTCATCACGCCGCCCAGCGTCTATGATTACCACGTCCCGAGTGGAGAATCGACACTCTTAAAACAGCAGGAGGTTCCCGGCGGCTACGACCCCGACTGCTACGCTTCCGAAAGGCTATGGGCCACGTCACGCGATGGCGCGCGAATCCCTATTTCCATCGTCTACGAAAAGAGTCTCAAACGCGACGGTGGTGCGCCGCTCTTTCTCTATGCCTATGGCTCCTACGGAATCGGCATGGCTCCCACGTTTTCCACTTCCCGCATCAGCCTGCTCGCTCGTGGCATGGCCTACGCGATCGCTCACATTCGCGGCGGCGACGAACTCGGCGAGCAGTGGCGCGAGGACGGCATGCTGATGAAGAAGAAAAATACCTTCTACGATTTCATCGATTCCGCCGAATATCTAATCGAGCAGAAATGGACCTCTAGCGGTCGCCTGGTCATCGAAGGCGGGAGCGCCGGTGGCCTGCTGATGGGCGCGGTGGTCAATTTGCGGCCCGATTTGTTCCGCGCGATCCATGCGGCAGTCCCTTTCGTCGACGTCATGAACACCATGCTCGATGCTTCCCTTCCCCTTACCGTGGGCGAATACCTCGAATGGGGTGATCCGAATGAGAAGGCCGCCTACGACTACATGCGCTCGTATAGCCCCTACGACAACCTCGAAAAACATGGCTATCCGGCCATGCTTGTCACCACCAGCCTCAACGATAGCCAGGTGATGTATTGGGAACCCGCGAAGTATGTCGCGCGCCTGCGCCGCCTCAAGAACAACGACACGCCTCTCCTGCTCAAAACAAAAATGGATCCGGCTGGGCACGGGGGAGCCTCCGGCCGCTACGACCGGCTCAAAGACACCGCCTTCGAGTACGCGTGGCTACTCAGCCAGGTCGGCATCCGCTCATGACTCTGCCACGAAACTCGTACTGTGTCTTTCCAGCCAGCTTTATTCGAGTCCGGCGGCACGGTTTATTGTGAGGAGAAGATACTCTGGTTAGAGATGGTTAAGAATGTTCTAGGCACTGTGCTTCAGACCTGCTGTACAGATCCACTCACCGGCTTCTATCGCGATGGAAAGTGCAACACCGGTCCGGACGACGTGGGCAAGCACACGATCTGTGTTCTGTTGAACGATGGGTTTCTGCGGCATCAGGCATCGCTCGGGAACGATTTGATTACGCCACGGCCGGAGTTCGGCTTTCCTGGCCTCAAAGCCGGGGATCAATGGTGCGTCTGCATCGAGCGCTGGAAGCAGTCTTACGATGCCGGCGTCATCGGAGCCGCCCGTCTCGAGGCCACGCACGAAAACGCGCTCGAGTTTGTTTCACTCGAAGAACTGCTCAAGAGCGCCCAGATCGATCAAGCCAAAGCCAACTGACCGCGCGCGTTAAGCAAGCGGCCTCTCGCATTTTGCGCCGAAGAACCAACCTACTACATCCCCACGCCCAATCGCGGGCGGTTCTCGCGGATATTCAACATATCCTGTTTCGGCTCGCTATCGCATTCCACCTCGACGACGCTCGCCAGCGGATCGGGCGCCTGCGCCGGCAAATCCAGAAACTCCACCCGAAACTCGCCCTGCTTGAATTTCACCGCCTGCCCCGAGGGATACATCTTCGCGCCCAGCACTTTGTTTTGTAGACCGCCTATGGCCACCGTACTTCCCGGCCAGAAGTAAACGTGAACGTAAAGCTTATTTCCCGTCCGCGTAAATCGAGCCATCTCCGAGCTCTTCACGCCGCACAGCTCGGCTTTGTGAATGAGTTCGTTATGCGTATCCATCCAGCGCCCGGTACTTCCCAAAATTTCGATAGACTCTTGCGGGATCGATCCGTCCGCCTTCGGCCCGATGTTCAACAGATAATTTCCGTAGCCCTGCGCGCACGTCACCAGATTGCGCACGATCGTCTTCGGCGGCTTCCAATCGTCGTCCGCTCTCTGATAACCCCAGCTATCGTTCATCGTCATGCACGATTCCCAAGGCTCCGCCGTCGCGGTGATCTTCTGTCCCGGCGTCGTGAAATCTTCCGGAATTTTCGCTCTGTTGTTGATCAGGATATCCGGCTGCAGCTGCCGAACCATTTTGTTCATCTTGACGGATTCCCAGCCTTCCGGCGAGAGGGGCCAAGCCACGTCGTACCACAGAATGTCCAGCTTGCCGTAATTGGTGCAAAGCTCGCGCACCAAGCCGTGCGTGTAATCGACAAACCGCCGTCGCGCCGCTTCATCGTGAGCACAGCGCGCGCCATCCGGATGATGCCAATCCATCAGCGAGTAATAGAAGCCCACGTGCATGCCTTCGCCGCGCGCCGCCTCGTAGTACTCGGCCACCAGATCCCGCCCGGCAGCCTGCTTTGGCGCGCAATAGTTCGTTAGCTTGGTGTCGAAGTTGCAAAAGCCTTCGTGATGCTTCGTAGTCATCACCATGTATTTCATGCCCGCCTGCCTGGCGAGCTTCGCCCAGGCGCGCGCCGCATGTGGTTTCGGATTGAACCGTTTCGCCAGCTGCTGATATTCGGCAGCCGGAATCCCTTCTTCCTCCATGGCCCACTCATGTTGCCCCAGGACGCTATACAGCCCGAAATGGATAAACATGCCGAAGCGTGCTTCGTGCCACCACTGCATGCGTCGATCGCGGTCGGCGACCGTCGATGTCGTGGGGCCTTTTTCTTCCTCTTGCGCGAAAAGCGGCGCCTGGTTTAACATGCCAAGCGCCGATGCCGCCCCTAACGAACCGAGCGCCCCGCGCCGGCTGATTTTGTTATTCGGTGACATATCTCGTTATTGAATCACTCGTTGGTTCCGGAACACGTTCGTCCCTGCCAGACGATCCCCTAAGCGGCGTCCCGTCGCAAGTAGCAGCAAGGCTTCTCCGCCAAATATAAGCACCGCAATTGTAAATTCAAAGAAAATGCCGATCAATGGGATCATGCCGAGCACTCCGGGAATCGCCAGCGGGAGGTTCCGCAGTATACGCTGCGATGTGCTGGCCGTGCGGCCGTTCTCGCTACCGACCATACTGCCGATCACCATTTTGCCGGGACTCGCTCCACCCACATCCCGCAGCAGCCAGTAACAAGCATGTAGAAATCCGTACAGCATCCAGCCGAAAATCGGCAGCAGATGCACTACCGCCAACAAGAGCATCGGAACAAGATCGATCAGGTAAGCCACCACACGCCTGCTCTTTTCCTCGGGCCGGTCCGGGTAGGTCATCTGCCCCGGTCTCGGGGCACCGACCACCTCCGGCGTGATCCCTTCCACATAGCTGCCTTGCCGGGAAGCGCCCGCGCCAACCGACGTGCCGCAGTTCGGGCAGAACGTGGCGTTGGGTGACGTTACCGTACCGCAATTAGAACAATACATTTCGCTCTCCTGACGATATCAACTCGCTTCGCAACTACTCGCCTATGATCTTGACCAGCACTCTCTTTCTCCGCCGCCCATCGAACTCGCCATAAAAGATCTGTTCCCACGCCCCGAAGTCGAGCTTGCTATCCGTCACAGCCACAACCACTTCCCTACCCATCAGCTGCCGCTTCAAATGAGCGTCGGCGTTGTCCTCGCCGGTTCTGTTGTGCTGGTATTGGGAGACAGGTTCGTGCGGCGCAAGTTCTTCCAGCCACTTGTCGTAATCGTGGTGCAGTCCCGATTCGTCATCGTTGATAAAGACAGATGCCGTGATGTGCATCGCATTTACCAGCACCAAACCTTCACGCACGCCGCTCTCGCGCAGACACGATTCCACTGTTTCAGTGATGTTCAAAAAAGCTCGGCGCGCAGGCACCTCAAACCAGAGTTCTTTCCGATAGCTTTTCATCTGGTATCAAGTCTATCGGCCTTTCTCAGCGGCCCTATAATGAAGCGTGTTGCAGGTCTTAGCCCGCTGGTTGTGTGTGCTCTTTTGTCTCGCTTCTGCATCCGCGCAATCGCCCGAGGCCATTCCGAATCTCGAAAACTCGGCTCGCCAGGCGCTCGCAGCCCGCGACGCAAATGGCGCTCTGGCCGCCTATCAAAAATTGGCGCAACTGGTCCCCACCTCCGCCGCATACCAGGACGAAATCGGTTTCCTGCTGGCCGCTACCAATCGAGCTACGGAAGCGATTCCGCATTTCGAGCGCGCCACCCAGCTCGATCCCAGAATGGCGCAAGCCTGGTTCCACCTCGGGGCAGCACGCTGGCTCTCCGAGCAGCACGCCCAGGCCATACGCGACCTGGAAAAGGCGGTGCTGCTCTCCCCGCAGGAAGGAAATTATCGTTTCCGCTTAGGCTCCGCTTACTCGGAGCAAGTTCAGGACAACAAAGCCATCGCCGAACTCACCCAGGCCGCGCGCCTTCTGCCCAAACAGGCTTCGGTGTGGGAAATCCTGGCAAATGTTTATCAACGTCAAAAGCGCCTCAAGGAAGCGAGCGCTGCTTACCGGCAAGCTCTTCTTCTCGATCCCGCCAACAATGCGGTTCGTAACAGCTATGCAACCGTTTTGGTGAACTCGGGTGACCCGGCGGCCGGTTTGGCCCAATATCAAAAAATTCTCGAGAAGGATCCGTCGAATTATCACGTCCAGGTCAATGTTGGCTATGCTTACATCGGAGCAGGCAAGTATAAGGAAGCGATCCGGCAACTCAGCCAAGTCACGCGTACGCATCCCGATGCCGCCGACGCCCACTACGATCTAGGCGTTGCTTACAAACAAACTGACAATCTGGCAAATGCGAAGACCGAACTCGAACGAACCGTGCAACTCGACCCCTCACTTCCCGAGGCGCATTACATTTTAGGGCTTGTCTACGTCGATTCGGGCGATGTAGATAAAGCTATTGTGCAGTTTCGCGGCGCAGTCAAACAGCGTCCTGAGTACAGCGATGCCTGGTTTGAGTTGGGCATGCTCTTGAAGCAGCAAGGCGATTCGAACGGCGCAATCGAAGCCCTGCAAAAATCCGTTGAGCTCGACCCGACCGATTCCGGTGCATTCAACACTTTGGGACTGCTGCTGCGTCGCAAAGGCGATACCGCCGGAGCAAAGCAGGCCTTCGACAAAGCGGCTGCCATTCGGGCAAGTGAAGCAAGCGCGAAAGAGAAGTCGCTGCGCCAGGGCGCGGCCAGAGCCTCGGAGGATATCCAACAGAACCACGCACGTCAGTAAGCGTTTTCGACGACTAAAACAAATTACCCGCCACTTGCTCGGCCGTACTTCGCGCCTCTTCACGCAGCACAGCCGCTGTCGCGGCCTTGTCCGTGGTGCTGACCCGAACCAGCAGCGCACGCTCCCGCACCCGGCTAATCACTTGCTCCGAGCGCTTCCAGTGGTGATTCTTATACGAGCATGCGACCGCCACGTTGCCGATGCCGCGCAACGGTGAAGAGTGCTTGCCGCATTGCGCCACAAACGCGGCAAAGTCTACTTCGACATTGTTCATCGTGACGACATCGATGTTCATCACGTATGTCGCCGCGCCTTCCTGCCGCGCGAATTCGCAGTTCACATCGGCTTTGTTAGTTGCCCGGTGAGTCACCGCTCCCGACACCGTTCCGCCCAGCACGCCGCCCGCGGTAGCCGAATTGAGCCATGGACATGACCCGCTCGCCTGGCAAACAGGCGCAACGAGCAGCACAAAACAAACCAGCCGCCTCATGCCGACTTAGTAGCCGGTTTCAGTTCTTCCGCCTTCAGTATCTTGCCACCTTCCTCGACCACGTAAAGGCGATTTACTCCCAAATCTTTCAATTGATCTACCTGTCCGCTCAACCAGCGCAGCTCGACCATATCCACTTTTTTGGCTTGTTCCAAACCGAAGTGCATACGCATGTCATTCTGCGAAAAGTAACTCCCGCCGCTGCGCAATTCATCTAGCTGCTTCAGGGGACTTGCCGATTCAGGCTTCGTCTTGGCAATCACCGTCACTCGCGTGCCGATTCCCGAGCGATTCGATTTCACGCCGACCAGCTTGATCTTGATCCAGTTGCGCTTCAGCACCGAATCGCAGCGCAGCATCTGAGGAATTGCGTTGATGCAATTCACCGCGATATCGATGTCGCCATCGTTATCCCAATCGCCGAACGCGCAACCTCGCGCCGGAGCACGTTCGAGAATACCTGGACCACCCTTATCCGTCACTTCTTCGAAGCGGCCATTCTGCAGATTGCGATACAGGTATTTGTGCTCCGCGTACTTCAAGTCGGCATTCGATTTGTCGACCTCTGGATACACGTGGCCATTCGACATGAGGATATCCAACCAGCCATCGTTATCCATATCGAAGAAACCTACGCCCCAGCCCAATAAACGTGTGTTGATGCCGAGCCCGCTTGGATATGTTCGATCTTCGAACGACCCATCGCCCAAATTCGTGTAAAGCGAATCCGTATCGCCCGCGAAATTCGTCTTCGCAATATCGAAGTTTCCATCGCGATTGTAATCGCCGATCGAAACCCCCATGCCAGCCTGCGGTTTTCCCTCGGGCGATAACGCCGCGCCCGATTCCACAGCCACGTCCTTGAACGTGCCATCCTTCTGGTTCTGATAAAGCGTAGCCGTACTCGAATCGTTGGCCACGTAAATGTCCGGCCAACCGTCGTTGTCGAGATCCGAAGCCGCCACGCTCAGCCCGTACATCCCATGCGTGTTCCAGATGCCGGCCTTTTCGCTGACATCGGAAAACGTGCCGTCTCCGTTGTTGTGATAGAGAATGTTTTTGCCGCCCGGCAGACCGGGAGGCCCGCACGCCACGAGCAAACCCTTATACGTACACGGCCCAGCTTCCGGCGGCGGCGCAGTCTTCAAATCGAAATCCACATAGTTCGCCACAAACAAGTCGAGATGGCCGTCGCGGTCGTAATCGACAAACGTACAGCCCGTATTCCAACGCGTTTTCGGTCCCGGCTGTATTAGCTTTGCCTGCTCGGTCACGTCCGTGAACTTGCCATTGCCTTCGTTGCGATAGAGCGCATTCTGCCCGTAGTAAGTGACAAGCAGATCCTCCCGGCCATCGTTGTTGTAATCGCCCACGCAGCAAGCCTGCCCCCAACCCGTGCGGTTCTCCAGCCCCGACCCTTTCGTCACATCGGTAAACGTGCCGTCGCGATTATTCTTGAACAGATGGCAATGCGGCTTGTCGCCATTTGGAAACCCTTCCAGCCGCCACCCGTTCACCAGAAAGACATCGATCCAACCGTCGTTGTCGTAATCGTAGAAAGCCAGGCCGCATCCCGTAGTCTCGAGCAGAAACTTGTTCTTATGCTCGCCGCCGTAGATTGTCTCCACATTCAGCCCGCATTCCTTCACCACATCGACAAAGCTGACTCCCAGCGGCGTCCCTTCGATCGGCGATTTCGGACCCTTGGCCGCCGGCCGCGCTTTGGCGTCATAAGTTCGCTCGATCGGCCCCGGCAATTTCACTTGCTGGCGCGGCCACGCGCTCATCGCCAGCACGCCTTCAAACGGTAGCACCAGCGCCGTGCGGCTCAACGATCGAAGAAAATGGCGGCGGTTTTTGTCGAGCATAATCTAACGATTCCCCGGACCAACAGCTGCCGCCGGCGCGGATTTATGCATGTGCCACGGCACGCTCTCGTTCGAGATCTCCGGATGCTTGCGAAGAAAGTCCAGGGAATACGTAGGCGCGCCGGGGTCGATTTGCTTGGTCGCGAACAACTCCGCCTGCTCCGCGGCTTTCGCCTTCTCGCCTATGCGCCGATACAGAATCGACAGGTTGTAATGGGCTGCGACGTCGTCCGGATCGATCGCCTGCAGCGCCTGAAACTGCTCAATCGCCGCAGCGTATTGATGCCGCTGATAGTAAGAAATTCCAAGCTCACGCCGCGCATCGCGCGCTTGCGGATATTGTTTCACCACCTGTTGCAGATCAGCCAATTCCGCCTCCGGATGCGCTGATCGCCTTTCCACCAGCGCAAGATAGTAAAGCGCTCGCGCATTGTTCGGACTAAGCGCCAAGGCTTTGTCTAAACTTGCGCGCGCCGACGTGTATTTCTCCCATTCGATATACGTCAACCCGATATTGATGTGGCCATCCGCATAGTTGGGCCGCAGCTTCACCACTTCCGTGAAAGCATGAATTGCGTCGGCATATTGCAATTGATCCAGATAAGCGATCCCGAGATTATTCCAGCGCATCCAGTCCGGATTATCGTGCGGCTCGGGCGCGCATGCCGGATTCGCGCCCAGGTTCAAAGTGCGCGTGCGCGACGCCAGCTCGATAATCGGATACGCCGGATGATCCTTGCCAAAAACATTATCTAAATAGCTCTTCCGAAAGTGACGATAATTTACCTTCGCCGTCACGGTCAGCGGGCTTTTCGCGTCCGCCGGAATGTGAAACTCGTAGCGGATCAGCGCGGAACGCCCGGATTGAATCGTGTTGTCATACGCCATCGAATGGATCGTCCAGACTTTATGGTTGTCGACAAAGTCTCCCTGCATGTTTACCGGACGGTTGGTAAAGCTGTGCGCGCTCTGGTCAAGCGCTCCATCCGGTTGCAGAAATCCGCTGCGGTCGAGCTCTTTTCCGCTTGCATCCTTCACTGAAAATTGCACGCGCGTCTCATAAAGATCGCGCACCTCCGGCACCAGCGAATGGCCGATATTCTTGTTCTGAATAACCACCATCATCTGCACGTCCTGATTTGCCGCCAGCGTGAAAGGCACGGACCCCAGCGGACCGATCATCCCTTCCGGCCCGCTCGTCTGGATTCCAAACAGATCCACGTTCAGATAGTTCCCCGATTTCAGAAACTCGATCGTCTTCTGGAGTTGCTCTGTAAAACCGTAGTAGAACGGGACGGCCGTGTTGCCCGCCGGCCAACGATGCGAAGCCAACAAACCGTTCTTCGTGCCGTAATCGCGCAGCGTGGCTGCTTCCCGCGGCATGTGACAGCCTTGGCAAGTAGCCAGATCGGCCGAGTAAAACGTCAACGGATTCTGTTGCGAAAACTTCGAGTTCTGCCACTCGTCGTAAGACGTAAAAGCGCGAATCCATTTATACTCGTTCAACGTGTGAGGCAGATTTGCCTTGTGGCAAGCGGCGCAGAATCTGGGACTCTGATAGAGCTTACTCATCACGGCCTTCGAGTGGCGATCCGGGTGATGAAGAATTTCTTCGTACGGCACCTCGCCCGGAATCCGTTTTCCGTTTGCGTCCGTAATCACCGCCGGAATACTCATGACGAAACTGCCATTGCCGAGCGTCGACTGCAGCCCTTGGATCGAGTGGCAAGTCGAGCACGTCAAACCACCTTCGTCAAAGTTGCGATTTACGTTCGCGCCCTTCGTCAAAGCGCCTGTCAGAACGGCAATCGGATTATGGCAACTATCGCAGTGCCGCGAATACTCGATGCCCTTCGTTCGAATAAGAATATTGGCGCTGGTTCGATAAAACGGCGTGCGGAACGAATTCGAATGCAGCGACTGCCGCCACTGCGCATACGCTTCCTCATGACAGTGGCCACAATATTTCGCCGTAGGAAAAGCGCCCGGCTGGATGAACTCGTTGCTTTCTATGCGGGCGTTGCCGGGAGCCGACAAGTTCTCTTTCCCGAAGCGGTAGTTATAAATTGCCTGAACTTTTTCGGAGTAAGCGTCTCGCGATGGGTTGGGCGACGGTTCGGATACCGATTGCGCGGAGACAATCCGGAGTAGCGCTATTAAGCACACTCCAAGCAGACCCATAGCCAGGACTCGCCGTCCCGTTTCCCACGCCATTCCGCACCGGCCTCGATGTCTAAATTCTCTCACTTTGCGGCTGGGAAAACCGCCGCGGAGTTACGTTTCAGCTGTTGTGGAGGTTGGATCGGTGCTGCGGACCGATGGCCGAAACGGCATCCGGAAGCGCAGCACTTGCTCGCGCAAATTTTCTTCCTCCAGACTTCTGGTACGCGCTTGCAGCAGATCGTCCAGCGAAATCGAGCCTACTATCGTGCCGTCTTTCTCCGAAGCCACCACCGGCATCTTGGTGACGCCCGTCGCTACCATGCGGTACACCAGCGCGCGCAACGGCTCATCGGCATAGGCGACCACGCTCGCTTCCGCCAACCGATCCTCCACTTTTGGCTGCATGACGTCGCGGGCGAACAATAGCTCCAGCGGATCGAGCGCGTATTCGCGGCTAATATGCAGACCGCGTCGGGCGATCTTTTCGGTCAGAATCGAGCGTTTCAAAACCAGCACCACGACCGCGTAGGACAGGAAACAAGCCACCACTAAAGGCAAAAGCATATTCAGATCGTGCGTGAGTTCGATGGCAAAGACCACGCCGGTAAAAGGGCACGCCATCGTGCCCGCCAAGGTCGCTCCCATGCTCACCAGTTCCCAGAATCCATATCCGTAGTGCGGAAGAAAAAGCGCTTCGAGTCCGCCCAGCGCCGCGCCAGTCATCAAAATCGGCGCGACCACGCCGCCCGATGTCCCCGACCCGAGCGAAATAATCCAGATCGTCGCTTTCACTAGCAAGACACCCAAGATCAGATGAAGCCCGACGTTGCCTTTGAGCAAGACACCGATCACGTCATAGCCGACGCCCAGCGCCGGAGGAAAGATCAGTCCGCCGATTCCGACAAAAATTCCGCCGATGGCCGGCCACCACATCCAGTGAACAGGCAAGCGATGGAAAAGGTCTTCCGCAAGATACACGCCTTGGGTCATTAGAGCGGAGAGTGCGCCCGCCAAAACGCCGACCAGTAAGCAGCCGACGAGTCCGACAAGTCCAATCGATGCCGGATGCGCCGGCACCGGAAATAGCGGACCGAGGCCCAGAATGAATCGCCGTGCCGCGCCGGCCGTAACACTCGCCAGCGCGACGGGAATCGCGCTGCGCGGCTTCCACTCGAAGAGCAGCAGCTCGACGGCCAGCAGCACGGCCGCCAACGGCGTCGCAAAAACAGCCGCCATACCCGCCGCCGCGCCCGCTACCAGCAGAGTCTTGCGCTCCGTGCTGGTCAGATGAAAAAATTGCGCGATCAGCGATCCAAATGCGCCGCCCGTCATGATGATCGGGCCTTCCGCGCCAAACGGACCGCCGGAGCCGATGGAAATAGCCGCCGAGATCGGCTTCAAAATCGCGAGCCGCGGGCTCACCCGGCTGCCGTTCGTCAAAATGGATTCAATTGCCTCAGGAATGCCGTGGCCGCGGATCTTTTCCGAACCGTAGCGCGCCATTACTCCGATGACCAGGGCTCCCAGGACGGGGATCGCGATTGCAAAAGCGCCCAGATGATTGGCGGCCGGAGAAGTAAGGGCCCAATCGATTCGGCCGTAGTAGAAGATATTCGTGAAAAAGCCGATGAGCTTCAGGAGCAGCCAGGCGACCAGGGAGGCCAGAAATCCGATAAAGATCGCCAACAGCGAAATAGGGACGATGCGCAACGTGGCGGTGAAATCGCTAAGCGGTGGTGTTTTGTGCGCTTTCATCCGACTGCCTGGCTGCGTAACTGATCTGTCGTTTGCTTCACGATGGCGTTCAGAGCGTGGGATAGCGCGGGGGCTTGCTTCTGCAACTCCTGCCAATGCAGGATGGAAAGCTTTTCGAGCGCTTCCTCGCCCGCCGGAGTGAGTTCGATCAGAGCTTCGCGCCGGTCCTCCGCGCTGTGGCGGCGTGTCACCACACCGCGCTCGGCCATGCGGTTGATCAGTTCCACCGTGCTGTGGTGTTTGAGGCAGAGCCGGGCGGAAAGGGCTGTAATGGTCGGGCGAACACCGGGAGGCAGCCCTTTCACCGCGAGCAGCAACTGGTGCTGCTGCGGTTCAAAGCCATTTTCCCGGGCGGCCTGTTCACTGAAGTGGAGGAATTCGCGAATGGCGCAGCGCAAATCGGCCAACTGCCGGTAGGCGGAATTGGGGAACGAAGCCATATAAATATCGTATCACGATACTTATATGGGCTCCCGGCGTAGTTTTGCCAAACGAACTCAAGTCCAGGGCGAACAAAGAGCGAATACTACTGCTTCGTCTTGCGGCGCTTATTCACCTGATGGTGGAGGTCGACTTCGTGCTCGCGCCGTACTTTTTCATCCTGTTTTTTCTCTTCTTCTCCGGCGGCTTGCGTTTCGCGGAAAAGAACGGACGAATGCTCCAGCATCTCGTAGAACTTTTCCTGCTGGGAATTTGGCGTCTCCTGAAAGGAATTGGTGGTATCGAGAATCACTTCCCACTTGCAAGTGGTGGTACAAGGCGGCAAGAAGAATTGAATGCGCTCGTGATGAGGGTTCAAACAGAATAAAAAGGAATCGTCGCGGATGAGCTCGCCGTGCCGGCCCACGTCATTGAGGGTTCGTCCGCTTAAGCGGACCCCGAGGCAACGGATCCAGCCTGCATTCCATTCCTCTTCGCTCATTTCGTGGCCATCCGGGCGGTACCAGCAGACGTCGCGGACCTCTAAGCCATCGACTTGCTGTTTCGAGGTCGCGCCCGGGCTTATTTTGCGGTCTTGAAAGAATTTACGACGGTGAAGATTCGGGTGCTCTTTTCTGAGCGCGATGAGCTTGGAGGCAAAATCGAGAAGGGCTTTCTCGCGATCATCCAGATTCCAATCGACCCAACTAATTTCGTTGTCCTGGCAGTAGGCGTTATTGTTGCCCTGCTGAGTGCGGCCGATCTCGTCGCCGCCGCAAAGCATGGGAACGCCCTGAGAAAGCATGAGCGTGGTGAGGAAATTGCGCTTTTCGCGTTCGCGCAGCTGAAGAATGGCTGGATCGTCGGTTGGCCCTTCGACGCCGTGGTTCCAGGAGTGGTTGTCGTTGGAGCCATCGCGATTATCTTCTCCGTTTGCTTCGTTGTGCTTGTCGTTGTAACTGACGAGATCGTTTAGCGTGAAGCCGTCATGGGCAACAACGAAGTTGATGCTGGCGGAAGGGCGGCGTCCGTCGCGCTGATACAGATCGCTGCTACCGGTAAGGCGGTAGCCGAGTTCGGCCAGTTGTCCGTCATCGCCCTTCCAGTAGCGGCGCACGACATCTCTGTACTTACCGTTCCATTCTGCCCACAGTGCCGGAAAGCGCCCCACCTGGTAGCCGCCTTCCCCGACATCCCAAGGTTCGGCAATCAATTTGACTCTGGAGAGAACCGGGTCTTGATTGATGACGTCAAAAAAGGCCGAGAGGCGATCGACATCATGGAGTTCACGGGCTAGCGCGGAAGCCAGATCGAAGCGGAATCCGTCCACGTGCATCTCGAGAACCCAATAGCGCAGGCTATCCATGACCATTTTCAGAACCTGCGGCTGGCGCATGTTCAGGGTGTTGCCCGTGCCGGTGTAATCCATGTAATGACGCTGATCGTCGGGCATGAGACGGTAATAGGTCGCATTATCGATTCCGCGGAAGCTGAGGGTGGGGCCCAGCTGGTTGCCTTCGGCGGTGTGGTTGTAGACGACGTCGAGAATTACTTCGATGCCGGCGCGATGAAACTCGCGGACCATGGCTTTGAATTCGCCGATCTGCTGCCCGCTGCCACCCGAGCTCGCATAGCGCGCGGCGGGCGAAAAGTAATTGATCGTGTTGTATCCCCAGTAGTTCCTGAGCCCCTGATCGAGCAAATGTTTGTCGTCGAGGAATTCATGGACGGGCATGAGCTCGACGGCGGTAACACCGAGCTTTTTGAAGTAGTCGATCATCGGCTGGCTGGAAAGGCCAAGGTAGGTTCCGCGCAGCTCTTCGGGAACCTCGGGATGGCGGGCGGTCATGCCTTTGACGTGAGCCTCGTAAATGATCGACTCGTGGAGCGGCGTCTCGGGACAGCGATCATTTTGCCAATCGAAAGAGGAGCTTGTCACAACGCCCTTGGGCACGCCAGCGGCGTCATCCTCCGGGTCACAACTTAGATCGGCCTGCGGCGAGCCTAGCTTATAGCCGAACACGGGATAGTCCCAATTCAGATCACCGGTCAGGGCTTTGGCATACGGATCGATGACGAGCTTGGCCGGATTGAAACGCAAGCCTTTCTCGGGTTCGTAAGGGCCGTAGACGCGATAGCCGTAAAGCTGTCCGATGCCCAGGCCCTGGACGTTGCAATGCCAGACATAGCCGGTACACTCGTCGAGCTCGATGGTGTCGTGTTCGGGCGAGTCCGGCTTTTCAAACAGGCATAGCTGAACGCGGGTGGCATTTTCCGAGTAAAGCGCGAAGTTGACCCCGGTACCATCCCAGGTGGCGCCTTGCGGGTAGGGAGATCCAGGAAGAATCTTAGCCGGCACTGCGCGAAACCCTCGTGCTCGAAGTTATATTGCGCGAAATCACGGTGAATGTCATGGGAGATAAACCATTGAGAATGAGGTACAAAGCGAAGATGTCCGAAGAGCTTGCTTTGTTTCGGGGGAGGATGGACGCGGGTGGTAGTGTAAGCGCTGACGCTTTTCAGCGGCACAAACGAACTGGGGAAAAAATTAAACGTAGTAAATAATTGGATGTCACTCTTTCCGATACCACTGGTCAAACTGGCGGTACCGGTACTGTGGCACAATTCAAAGTTGTCGATGAAGCCCATCAATTTCGGATTGAAATCGACGGGCGGTTAGCGGGCGAAGTGGTCGCCGAGGTCAAGAACCTTTGGGAATCTGCGTTGCTTGAAAGATCTCCCCGAACTTTCACGATGGATATCACGCGGTTGAGCGGCTATGACTCGGGTGGTTCGAAACTCTTGCGTGAGATGCAGAACCATGGGACGTGCCTGGCGGCGCGGACCGCAAGAGCTCTGGCTTTGCTGAGTGAGATCTCCTCTCCGAAGACCATCGGCCCCACGCTGGTCTATAGCGCGGACCGGGAGAGCCGGCAGGAAAGCACAAGTAAGTACCCGCCGAAACAGAGCGCGAAGGTCCGGGCGGCAGCGTCCGGGGAATAGCCGTAACCGCCCAGTAGGGCTGAACATCTCTTCATCCATGAAGAGGTTCGGGCAGGGGTTTGGGCAAATGTTCGGCACAGAGCCCGACGGGCAAGTTTCGATTGCGCAAGCTTCGCGCCGACGAGTGTTGCTTTGGGCTTTGTGCAGTCCGGGGCTGGCGCGCACCTTGAACGCGAATCAATTTACACCGGCTCCGACTACATCAACTCCAAGAAACGAGACAGGCGGCTCTAGCCGAACGACCCAGCCGACATTTTCGACGAATGTAAAGGTCGTAAACGTGTTTGCGACCGTGCGCGACAAGCAGGGCAAGGTGATCGAGGATCTCACGAAAGACGATTTTGTTCTGCAGGAGGACGGCCGACCACAGACGATACGCTACTTTTCGAGGCAAACGGATCTGCCTTTGACATTGGGGCTATTGATCGATACGAGCAGGAGCGAACGACGCATGCTGGGTGAGGAGCGGGACGCCAGCCGCACTTTTCTCGAGCAAGTTCTGAGACTAGAAAAAGACAAGGCTTTTTTGATTCATTTCGATCGGGAAGTCGAACTGTTGCAGGACCTGACGGCGTCGCGGCAGCGCTTGGAGAAGGCGCTCGATGCACTGGACCGACCACAATGGCGCAGCGGAGGAAGCGGCGATCCAGATAGTCAGTCGGGAGGAAACTCGCCTGACGGCCGGCGCGTGGGACATCGCGGAGGAACGGCTTTGTACGATGCCATCTACCTTGCATCGAATGACCTGATGCAGAAACAGCAAGGAAGGAAAGCGCTGATACTGTTGACGGACGGCGAAGACAACGGGAGCAAGGAATCGATTTCCGAAGCAATCGCCAGCGCGCAACGGGCGGACACGTTGGCCTACTCGGTGCGCATTGCCGATGAACAGCAGCCGTTTAGCCGAGGATTCGGAGGTCCAGGCATGGGACGGCATGGCGGGATGGGCGGCGGACCCGGGCAGAACCGTCCCGACGGCAAGAAAATTCTGCGACAGATTTCGAAGGAGACCGGGGGCGGTTACTTTGAGGTCTCGAAAAAGAAGACGGTGGAAGACATTTACAAAGAAATAGGAAAGGAACTGCGGAACCAGTACAGCATTGGCTATACCTCGGACGGGGCGGCGGCGGACACGCAGTTTCGCACGATTGAGTTACAGGTCAAACAGAAGGGGCTGACGGTGCAGGCTCGCAGCGGCTACTATCCGGTTCCTTCTTCTTAGAATGGAAGCAGGCGCGACGCCGGACGGATCGATTTTTTCGTAAACCGCTCGCGGCGCTGTAAGAATGACCGTCGAACCACGTCTTCCTTGCGTGGAACGACTTGCAAGGTGTAGCCGATGATCCTGCTCGAAACGGTACAGCAGGATTTGCGTTACGCAGTCCGTGTGTTGTGGCGCAATGCGGGATTTACCGGCGTCGCGGTGCTTGCCCTGGCGATTGGGATCGGGGTTAATACCGCAACCTTTACCGCCTACAAGGCAATGGTTGCGCGGCCGCTCGATGCTCGCGATCCCGGCGAGATGGTCAACCTCGCGCTGCTCCGCAACTCGGGCGCGGCGGATTTCAGTTTCAGCTATCCCGACTACGAAGCGTATCGGGATTCGGTTCATTCGTTAACGGGGCTGGTCGCCTTCGCCCCGGAGCACATGAGGCTGACTAACACCGGAGGTGGGCACGCTGGCGCGACTGGTTCAGGGATCGGAATATTGGGGCTGCCATTTCCGCCGGCAAGCAACGCGGAGTTCGCCATGGTCTTCGTGGTCTCCGAAAACTACTTCAAGGTTCTAGAAGTTCCGGCCCTACGCGGACGCACCTTCGACTCCATAGGTATTCCTGAGCTTGTAGCCTCGCCTTCGGTCCTAATCAGCGAGAACTCCTGGCAGAAGCGCTTTGGCGGGGATTCGGCGGTGCTGGGGAAAACCATCCATCTCAATGGCATCGCTGTCACCGTAGTCGGAATTACGCCGCGCGACTTCGTGGGTACCAGTATAGGCACGCCCGATTTCTGGCTTCCGATCAGTCTGGAGCCGCTGGTTCACGCTGACGAAAATTGGCTGCGCGACCGTGAAAACCAGCGCTATCGGCTGTTTGGCCGCTTGGCTCTCGGCGTTGGCATCAACCAGGCGCAGGCGGAGATGACCAGCCTGGCCAATCACCTCCGCGCCCTGCACGATCGGCACTCTGAATCGGCTAAACCCGTGACCGCACTCGTGTGGCCGGGTTCCACGTTTCCGCTCCCGTTGCGAATGTACAAGGGACTGATATTGACCATTCTGCTTATGATGGCCGCCGCTGGGATGGTGCTGGTCATCGCGTGCGCCAATGTCGGCAGCCTGCAACTGGCGCGTGCCAGATCCCGCCAAGCTGAACTGCATACGCGCCTTTCGCTTGGGGCCAGCCGGCTGCGCATTTTGCGGCAATTGTTGACCGAAAGTGCTCTGCTTGGGTTGTTCGCCGGCCTGGTGGCGCTGCCGTTTACCTGGGCCATAACCGCGTTGCTGGCGACTAAGTTCACGGAAAGCCTTCCACCAGGCGAGGGCACGCTGATTTTCCATGTGACACCCGACCTGGAAATCTTTGGCTTTGTGCTTGCCATTTCCCTACTAGCCGGCATTCTTTTCGGGCTCGCCCCGGCGATGGAAAGCTCCCGCGCCGCGCTCTCCTCGGCCGTAAGAGGAAGTACCACCGCGCGCCGCAGCCGCCGCGTCCAGGATGCTCTTATCGGCGCGCAGGTTGCCCTATCGCTCGTGCTCCTGATCGCCGGCAGCATGTTGATTCGGAGTTCCATCAACTCGCTGAACATGCAAACCGGCTGCGCGAATAAACAAGTTGTCGATCTCGATTTTCAATTTCCGGAGGGCTCGAAATACACCGCCGCCCGCAAGCTTGCGCTCGTGAATGAACTTCGCGCGCGCCTAGCTGGCTTGCCCGGAGTTGCTGCCGTCACCAGCGCTCGGGCACCGGACGAAAACAGCTTTCGAACAGCCGCTCTCTCGGCCCAAAATGTGCAATCCATCCTCCACTACACCTACGTTCAGGCAAACTACTTCCAGACTCTCGGCATTCCGCTGTTCCTGGGCCGCGGTTTTGAAGCGCAGGGCGGCGAGGCGGAGCACTCCGTGATTCTGAGCGAATCCGCCGCCAAACTGCTCTGGCCAAGCCAGAACCCGATCGGCCGCAGCCTCCGTTTAGGTGCGACCGATGAACGGGTTCACAATTCGAGCGAACTCTTGGCCGACGGCCCTGCCTACCAGGTCATCGGCGTCGTCCGCGACACACGTGGCGTAGAGTTCGATGGCAGCGACTCCAAACAGGTCTACCTGGCGCTTCCCGAAGACCGGCTCGCCGGTCATCCCATACTCATCCGCAGCCAGTCGGACCCGGCACAGGTCATCAAGGCGATCAACCCAATGATTTCGTCGATCGATCCCGATTTGGTGGCAACCTCTTCCACTCTCGAGGCAATGCTCCGGCAGACGGCGCCGTTCATCGGCTCCAGGCTTGCCGCCGACGTAGCGACTCCAGTCGGCCTACTCGGGCTGCTGCTTGCTTCGATGGGTATCTATGGAACGGTGAGCTATATCGTTGTTCTGCGCACGCGCGAAATCGGCATCCGCATGGCTATCGGCGCGCAGAAACGCGACGTCCTCGGACTCATCCTGCGCGAAAGCATACGGCCCGTGCTTGCTGGCCTGGCAATCGGAATGCTGCTTGCGGCGGGTGCGTCTTACCTGCTGCGCAGCGTACTTTATGGACTAAACACCATCGATGGAGTGTCGTTTGCGGGCATGTCACTCTTGTTTTTGACGGTCGCGCTGCTTGCCGCTTACCCACCGTCGCGGCGAGCGATGGGGGTGGACCCGATGGTGGCGCTGAGATATGAGTGAAGAGGCATTCTTCTCTTTGCTGGAACCGGGCTTGGCCACTCACACAACCTCCTCAAAACATTCCCGGATTGCGTCGGGGCCGCAACTCGCCAGTGTAGTTGGAGCTTGGATTGAATTTCGTTATGACGCAATAAAGGTTTTGTTTTATGTCAGTCGGGCGCAGGATAGAGTTGGATTTGGGGTCACGGCACCAAATGTCAAAAATCGTACGCGCTAACGTCCAGGCCTGAACACAGCCAACTTCCGGGAAGCGCGTTTCCATTACCTATTTCTGGCAGAGTTCGGGCCTTGGTTTAAATACCTTTGACTTCTCCGCCATCCATACGCACCGATGTACCTGTCATCCACTTCGCTCCGGGCGATACCATAAATCCTAGAAGCGCTGCGATCTCTTCCGGCTGGCCGTAACGGCTGATGCCCGCCTCTTCCGGAAATTTCTTCATCGCCTCTTCCACGCTCATGTTGTTTGCCGGTGCCCATTTCTCAAGGAAAGAACGCCGTCGCCGTGTCATCACAGCGCCGGGAACGATGCTATTCACCTGCACTCCATCCTTAATGCCTTGTTCCGCGAAGGCCTTCGCGAGTGCTGTGATCGCGGCATTCGTGGAAGCAACAGCAGCGAATGCTGGTTTCGGATCAAGAGCCGCGCTGCCGGACATAAAGACTACGGACCCCTTCGACTGCTTTAACGCTTCCCAGGCACGGATCGTCAGCCGGCGCGCGCCGTGCAGCTTCAATTCCATGCCCCCTTTCCATTGTTCGTCCGTCATTTCGAAGAGATCGATCTGGGGCACGGCGCCGGCAATGTTCAGGAGCGCATCGATTCGGCCGAAGCGGTCCAGCGTGCTTTGGACGAGTGTCTCCGATGCTTGAACCTGACTCAGGTCAAGTGCGCAGGATAGAGGTTCGGCGCCAGCGGCCTTGACCGCTGCAGCGACTTCTTCCAATGCTTCGCCGTTTCGAGCGGCAAGCACAACAGCAGAGAAGTCGTGAGCCAAACGAATAGCGGTGGAGCGTCCGATGCCTTGGCTTGCTCCGGTGACTATAGCAACGGACTTTTTCATGATGTTCCTCCGGTGGTGTTTGCGCTTTGCGTTGCTTTAGGAAAGCGTTGCTTTCGCCGCTTCGAGAATGGTGTCTACGACCTTGCCGGGTGAGGTGAGCAGTGGAGTGTGATCCACTGCAAAAGATCTCACTTTTGCCTTCATGCGTTCTGCCATAAATCGCTGTGTCTTGGGGTTGATCATCCGGTCCTCTTCTGCAACCAGATACCACGTCGGCTTTATCTTCCAAGCCGGTGCTGGAGCCGGTTCCTGAATGCTTTTGACCGAGATCGGACGTTGCACGGCTTTGGACAGCGCAAGCTGTTCGTGCGTGGCGTTCTGCGCGAAAGCATCTTCGAATCCTTCGTCGGGCATCCAGATAAATCCGTCTGCATCTGGAGCGAGTTGCGGGGTCTTTGGATGAGCTTCATCTTTGTAAAAGACCTGGGCAACGGTCTCGCCTTCGTCCGGCGCCAAGGCTGCGATATACACGAGTGCCTTCACGCGTTGGTCGTTCGCGGTGGCGATGACGGCTCCGGCGTATGCGTGGCCCGCAACGATGACCGGCCCCTGTGTTCGCGCGATCGTTCGCTTCAGAGCAGCAGCGTCATCGCTTAGGGATGTGAGAGGAATCGGCGCGGCAATCACTTTCAAGCCGCGGGTCTCAAGGGGGCCGACGACTGCCTGCCAACTTGAACCGTCCGCCCATGCTCCGTGAACCACGACTACAGTTGCGTTCTCTGGAAAAATCATGTGCTCATCCTTTCTGGTGTTTTGTGGTGAGGCGAAAAGAGACTGTGCTTTACCATCAGACAAAGAACTTGATGATCTGCTGTGCGATGAATTCGCTGGAGTCTTCCAGCGCAAAGTGGCCGGTATCGAGCAGGTGAAGTTCGGCCTTCGGAATATCCCGCAGGTATGCCCGCGCACCTTCAACAGTGAAGAAGGGGTCGTTCTTGCCCCACACAATCAGCGTCTTCGGCTTCTTGTTGCGAAAGAATTCGTGCCAGCCGTCGTAAAGCGCCAGATTCGATTGGTAGTTGTGAAGCAGGTTGAGCTGGATGGCGTCGTTGCCGGGACGATCCAGAAAGAGCTGATCCACGGTGTAGGAGTCGGGACTGATGCGCGAAACATCCTTCGTCCCGTGGATGTACTGGAAGATGGTCGTTTCTTTCTTGAGCAGGTCTCGTACTGGCTTCTCGGTTTCTGAATTGCGAGTCAGCCAGAACGGCTTCATGGGGTCGAACGCCGCGCCGATGCCCTCGGCGTAAGCGTTGCCGTTTTGCACGACGATTCCTTCGATTGCGTCTTGGTGCTTTGAGGCGATGCGATAGCCGACAGGCGCGCCGAAGTCCTGCACGTAAATGCTGAATTTCTTAAGACCGAGGGCACCGAAGAGCATCTCCTCAACATGCGCGGCGAGATTGTCGAAGGTGTACTCGAACCGATCTACATCCGGGGCGTCGCTGTAACCGAAGCCAACGTAGTCGGGAGCGATCACATGGAACTTCTCCGCCAGCTGAGGGATGAGATCGCGAAACATATGCGATGAACTGGGGAAACCGTGCAGCAACACAATCGTTGGCGAAGCCTTTGAACCTGCTTCGCGATAGAAGAGCTTGAGTCCGTTGACGGTCGCGTGGTGGAACGTTGTCATGGTGATTTCCTTTCGAATGACGCGCTGTTTTGCTTACATAACATGAGATTGTTAAACACCGTTACAAGTTTCGATAAAGGTGTTTCCACAATAAGATATTTTAAAAAGAGGGGTTCTCACGAGTTGAACGAATGGACTGATGGATTTCTGTTTGTGGCCAATCGGCCGATCCTGGATCTGTTGAATACAAAACCAATTTTGGCGGACGGTCCAATGGAGCTGCTTCCGAACGTTCGCGCGCTTGAAAGGTGGTTGATCGCTTCAGGGACGGTGAGTTCGGCCAAAGATAAGGCCACGGTGCGAGACTGGCGCAACTCCAAGGAAGCAGAGGACTTCTTGAAGCAGATCATCGCATTTCGGGAGCGACTGAGGGACACCGTGTTACGGGTAGAGAGTGGGATGTTACCAAGTGATGCGTTTCTCTCTGAGGTGAATGCTCTGTTGCTTCAGCATCCTCACCATACTTCGCTTCGAAAGCGAGAGGGCAGGTTAGCTCGGGAGACGTTTGTCGAGCTTCGTACGCCTGCCGACCTTTGGGCACCGATTGTCGATGCCACGGCGGATCTTCTTGTGGAAGCGGAATCGTCGCGCATTCGTAAATGCGAATCGTGTGTCGTTCACTTCTTTGACACGAGCAAGAAGGGTTCACGCCGGTGGTGCAGTATGAACATCTGCGGCAACAAACTCAAAGTTGCTGCCTACCAGCGAAGGAAGCATGCTCGCAGCAAGTCCGTAAAGTGAAACTGATTTTTGTTTCTGTGGCCAGATACCAGTACCGGGAAGTCCTCTTGTCGGGAAGTTATTGTGGTGCGTGGCAAGCGGGAAAAGCCCGTGTCGCATTGCTCAAACGATGTGTGCGCTCGCCTTCAATCGCTCTACGTGCAACGCTAGCCGGCGAAGTAGGTGAAAAGGACAGCGATCGTATCGCTGATGTCGTGCGCTAGAACAGCTGCCCAGAGGTTGCGCCGAGCGATGAGGTAGACAGCGGCCAGGATCAGCCCGGAAATGGTGCTGTCGAAGACACCGGTCGGCCCTTGTAGAATTGTCCAAAGCCAACAGGACACTCGAAATGATCATGGCCACGGCAACAGCGAGATGTGAGTTGTTGAGTGCGTCCGCGCTCCTACGAAGCAACAGAGCTCGATATGCGAGTTCCTCGCCAAAGGCCGCAAAGATCCATACGATCGCTAACGATTTGAACTTCATAAGCGGGCTATGGTGAACGCTGCTGATGACGCTGGACACTCTCTCTTGCTGATCCCAGAAGAAGTGCGCCAGCGGTTCTGTTACAAAGTCCTTGAGCTGCAGGAGTACGCCGCCACAAACGGCCACCAGCACGGTCAAGTTCCAGGAGCGAGGACGACCCAGGCCGATGGAGCGTGGCGGTCTTCTTCGCATCAGCAGCGAAAGGATTAGAATCCCATCCAGGATGGGAACTTCGTTAGGGATAGCGTGAAAGACATTGTGGCCGATGACCACTGTCGCACCAAGTAAAACCTCACCAGTGGCAATGAGACGCTCGCGATGACTTAAGGGACCATTCGCCTGGTTCATTTGTGGCTCCGGGAAGACGCAGGACTTTCAGAGGCGAAGAGAGAAGTCGCCGCGCGAGAGGCGGCGGATGAAATCGAGATCGCCTTCGAGGAAATCGAGGGTGGGGAGTTCGTGAAGGCCGATCCAGCAGATTTGCTCGAAGACGCGGCCGGTCGGTTCGCCGTTGAATGCGGGGACAGAGAAAAAAAGGAGATGGACGCGGCTGCCGTTTGGGTAATCGTGCTCATAGCGGGCGAGTTCGCCGCCGACGGTGGCGCGGATACGCAATTCTTCCCAAAGCTCGCGGATAAGGGCTTGCCGCGGGGTTTCGCCGTGTTCGACTTTACCGCCCGGAAATTCCCACTTGAGGGAGTGGCGGTCAGTTTTGCGGCGCTGCCCGACGAGGACCTGACGATCGCGATGAATGATGCCGGCGGAGACCAGCAGCGGAGGCCGAGTCTTCATCGGTCCTCTCGGGCTAGGCGAGGAGCGCGGGCGCTGTTTGGGTGGTCATTAGCTGGCGCAGGACATAAGGCAGAATGCCGCCGTGACGGTAGTATTCGGCTTCCTGCGGAGTATCGATACGGACTTTAGCGTGAAACTCGAATTTCTTTCCTTTGGGGGTGGCGGCGGTTACGGTTACCGTGCCGCCGCCGGAAGCAACGGCCGCGGGGATGCCGACGATTTCATAGGTTTCCTCGCCCGACAGGCCCAACGTCTGGTGGCCCTGGCCAGGTTCAAACTGCAGTGGAAGAACGCCCATCTGCACGAGGTTCGAGCGGTGGATGCGTTCGAAGCTTTCGGCAATGACCGCGCGAATGCCAAGCAGCAGAGTTCCTTTGGCGGCCCAATCGCGCGAGGAGCCGGAGCCGTATTCCTTGCCCGCTATGACGACGAGCGGAACGTTCTCCTCTTTGTATTTAATGGAGGCGTCATAGATGAACATTTTCTTGCCGTCGGGCAAATGACGGGTCCAACTGCCTTCGACGCCAGGGACGAGCTGGTTATGGAGACGGATGTTGCCGAAAGTGCCGCGCACCATGACTTCATGATTCCCGCGGCGGGCACCGTAGCTGTTGAAGTCGGGAGGATTGACGCCGAGGCTGACCAGGTAGTGGCCGGCGGGGCTATCGACGGCGATGGAGCCGGCCGGCGAGATGTGATCGGTGGTGACGGAATCGCCGAGTACGGCGAGGGCGCGCATGCCGTGAAAGTCGCGCACGAAGGTGAGGGGGTCGGCGATGGTTTCAAAATAGGGCGGCTGCTTGATGTAAGTGGAGTGGTCGCTCCATTCGTAGAGGTTGCCGCCATGGACCTCAAGCGAATTCCAGGAGGAATCGCCGGCGAAGACCTCGGCGTATTCTTTTTGAAAGAACTCGGTGCGGGCGGAGGCTCTGACGACTGCATCGACTTCTTCGGCGGAGGGCCAAACATCCTTGAGGTAGACGGATTCACCGGTGGGCGTTTTGCCGAGCGGATCCTGCGTCAAGTCGAGATCCACGCGGCCCGCGATGGCATAGGCGACGACTAAAGGCGGAGAGGCAAGATAGTTGGAGCGGACGAGCGGATTGACGCGACCTTCGAAGTTGCGGTTTCCGCTGAGGACGGCGGCGACATTCAGCTTGCCATCGGTGACGGCGGCGGCGACATTCTCGGGAAGGGGGCCGCTGTTGCCGATGCAGGTGGTGCAGCCGTAGCCGACCAGATGAAAGTTGAAGTGTTCGAGAAAGGGCATCAAGCCCGCGTCGTGCAGGTAGTCGAAGACAACTTTCGAACCGGGGGCGAGTGACGTCTTGACCCAGGGCTTGGGATGGAGCCCTTTTTCAGCGGCTTTTTTGGCAAGCAGGCCGGCGGCAACCATGACCGATGGGTTAGAGGTGTTGGTGCAACTGGTGATGGCGGCGATAACCACCGCGCCATCCGAGATCTTCTCCTTGTGAGAGTTCACGGAGAGGGAGTGAGTCTTGGGCGGGCCACCGAGGGAAGAGAGGAAATTCTCCTTGACGTCCGGGAGCTCGATGCGGTCCTGCGGGCGTTTGGGACCGGCGAGGGAGGGAGTAACTTTGGCGAGATCGAGCGAGAGCGTATCGGAGTAAGTTGGATCGGGAGCGTCATGAGAGAGGAAGAGGCCTTGCTCTTTGGTGTAGGCTTCGACTAAGTTAACTTGCGCGGGGCTGCGACCGGTGAGGCGCAGATAACCCAGCGTGACCTCATCGATCGGGAAGAAGCCGATGGTAGCGCCATATTCGGGCGCCATATTGCTGATAGTGGCGCGATCGGCGAGCGAAAGGGCCGCTACACCCGGCCCGTAGAACTCGACGAATTTACCGACGACGCCCTTCTTGCGCAGCATCTGGGTGACGGTAAGAACCAGGTCGGTGGCGGTTGCGCCCTCCGGCAAGTAGCCGCTGAGTTTGAAGCCGACTACTTGCGGCAGCAGCATGGAGATGGGCTGGCCGAGCATGCAGGCCTCGGCTTCGATACCGCCGACGCCCCAGCCGACGACACCGACGCCATTGATCATGGTGGTGTGGGAATCGGTTCCCATAAGAGTGTCGGGATAGGCCTGCAGGACGCCGCGCTTGGTATCGGTGAAGACGACGCTGGCGAGGTATTCGAGGTTGACCTGATGAACGATGCCGGTATCGGGAGGAACAACGCGGAAATTTTGAAAGGCTTTCTGGCCCCAGCGAAGGAAGGCGTAACGTTCCTGGTTGCGGGCGAATTCAAGGAAGGCGTTTTGCGCGAAGGCCTTGTCGGAACCGAACGCATCGACTTGAACAGAGTGATCGATGACGAGATCTGCCGGGATGAGCGGGTTAGCCAGTTCGGGATTTGCGCCTAGCTTCTTGAGAGCATCGCGCATGGCGGCCAGATCGACGACGCAGGGAACTCCGGTGAAATCCTGCAAGAGGATTCGGGCGGGGCGGAACTGAATTTCCTGGGGCGGGGTCTTGGAGTCCCATTTGGCGACGTACTCGATGTCACTGGCCTTAACGGTGCGATCGTCTTCGAAGCGCAGCAAATTTTCGAGCAGGACCTTGATGGAGTACGGAAGGCGCGAAAGTTTGACACCGCTGGCGGCCTTCTCAAGGACATCCAATCGAAAGATCTGGAACTCTTCATTGTTCGCGCGCAGCGTGGCGGCGGCACCGAAACTGTTCTTACTGGCCATTTAGTTTTAGTTTAGATCCCGGAGGGATTTGACTGGTCCAGGGCGCGGTGTACGGGTGGGTGGTCCAGACGGGTTTTTGAAAGAATCGGGCAAACGCTTACTTACGCGCGCGGTCCTGTCGCGGTGGCGTTTTTGGGCGGGAAGGCAACTACATGTACTTAGGCAGCGCGATGCCGAGGACGCCCATTACGGCTAGCAGTTGACGACGAATATATTGAGTGAGCCAGAGCAGGAGGGCGCGGCGCTCGGTGTCAGGCTCAGGAATGACCGGGTGTTCGTGATAGAAGTTATTGAACGCCTGGGCAAGTTGGAAAGCGTACTTGGCGACGTGGGCGGGTTCTCCGGAAGAGATGGCGCGTTCGAGGATATTGTCGAACTTGGAGGCGAGCAAGAGTACCTGCCAAAGACTTTCCTCGGCGAGGCAGCGCTGCAGGAGATTGGTGGTGAGGACGTGGTTGAAGAGCGGCAGTTCCCCGCCCTGCTCCTGGAATTTTTGCAAAATCTTGCCGGCACGGACGGCGGCATATTGCACGTAAGGGCCGGTTTCGCCTTCGAAGCTGAGAGCTTCCTCAAAATCGAAAGCGATCACGGAATTGCGGGTGAACTTGAGCATGAAGTAGCGAAGGGCACCGACGGCAATTTGGGTGGCAACCTGGCGGCGCTCGAGTGGATCTGCTTCGGGATGCCGCTCATCGACTTCGCGCAGGGCGGTTTCGATGAGTTTGTCAATAAGGTCGTCGGCTTTGACGCCGAGACCTTTGCGACCGGAGACTTCGACATAGGGACGCTTTTTGTCTTCGTCGGAGAGGGCGATGCCGAGATCAAGGCAGGTACGCGGCGAGAGGGCGACCATCTCGTAGGAGAAGTGCATGGAGGCGTCGGCTTGCGCATGGAAGCCTAAGGCACGGAGGCCGGCGACGACGACATCCTGCAGGTAAGACTGGCGGGAATCGATAACGTTAAAGACGCGCGCGGCATGGCCGAAAGGCGGAGCAGACGCAGTTTGCGGTTTGTCGGTGGTGACCCAGACCGGATGGCCATCGGGGTAGGCGGACCAGGGCCGATAGTGGAAATCCTGGCCGAGAAGACCGAATTTCCAGAGTTGATAAGCGATATCTTTGCCGACATAGGTAACGGTGCCGTTGGAGCGGACGATGATCTTGTTGTCATCGTCGGAGGGGTCTTGCGACGGTGCGGAATCGGCCTTCGCAGCGCGAAAAGCGGAAGCAGGCATGACCCAACAACCACTATTCTTTCCAGTAGTTTCGAAGTAAATAGCTTGACGTTGCTTTAACAATTCGAACGCGGTGGCCCAAAACTTCAAGTGAAGGATTTCACTTTCGCGAGGGAGTAACTGGTATTCGACGTCGAGCCGATACATCGTGCGGAGGTGAAGGGAGACGATGGCGTCGGCAACCAGGTGGCCGAGTTCGGCGAGGGTACCCTCGCCTGCCTCGATTGAGTGCAGGGCTTCGGCGCGCCAGGCTAAAGCCTCGGGATGATCCTTGTAATAGGACGAGACGCGGGCGTAGAGATCCCAGCAGAGATAGTCGAAGCGGATGGCGGGATCTTGGATGAGGGCGTGAACTTCAGCTGGCCCCTGGTGTTCCAGAAAATGAAAGGCTGCTACAACGTCGGCGACCTGGACGCCGGTGTTGTCGATGTAGTTTTGCACTTCAACTTCGCGACCGCGCTGGCGCAACATGCGCACAAAGGTGTCGCCGAGGGTGGCATTGCGGAGATGGCCGATGTGAGCCGCTTTGTTGGGATTGATGTTGGTGTGCTCGACGATGATTTTGCCGGGAGTTTTCGGTGAGACGGGTAGCGGAAGGAGCAGCGATTGCGCATACGCGGCGCGGTCGAGACGAACGTTGATGTAGCCGTTGCCGGCAATCTCAAAGGAAGCGACACCCGGAATGCCGGAGAGGGCAGTTGCGAGATCGTCGGCGATTTGCCGGGGCGGCTTTTTCAGTTGACGAGCCAACTGGAAGGCGACCGAAATAGCCAGTTCCCCGAAAGAGGTCTGCTTCGGCTGTTCGAGAGAAACTTTAAGGGTCAGGCCGAAATTTTCGTGCAGGCGGCGTTCGAGGGCCGCGGTAATTTTTTCTTCAATCTCCTGGAACACTGATTTACAGTATGGCGGAATGGAACAGTGTCTTTGGATGGGGAAGGTTCTTTGAATTCGTACAATGAGTTGTGCCGAAGGTTACTTTTATGCCGGAGAACAAGACAGTGGAGTTCGAATCCGGCAAGCTTCCCTATGACGATCACGGGAAGCCTGAGTCTCTGCTTGATATTGCGTTAAACAAGGGAATCGATCTGGAACATGCGTGCGGAGGAAGCTGCGCGTGCACCACCTGTCACGTGATCGTAATGGAAGGCGACAAAAATTTATCTGAACCCGACGATGATGAACTGGATCGGCTGGACATGGCCGCCGGCTTGACACTTCGCTCGCGGCTCGGCTGCCAAGCGATAGTGAAGGGCGACGTCAAAGTGGAAATCCCGCAGTGGAACCGGAATTATATTAGCGAGGGCGGTAAATCCCGGTTGTAGCGTTCAGCAGATTGTCTGACAGTTCGGGCGAGATATCGGCTTGCACGTAGACGGAGGTTCTAGCCAACCGTACGTGGATCGCTGGGTAGAGAGTCGACCAGGGCGGTTGGTTTGTTTTTTGGCCGAGCCGGGCTAAGCCGATGCCGGCGCGGAGACCGTCGCTTACGCGCTTCGCGCCGGCTACCGAAATGCAATCGATTTGAGCCTTGAAGTGAAGCCCACTATCGACGAAAATCCCGACCGAAGTCGAGTTCACGTAGCCGGCAAAGTTCGAGAGGATGGAAACCAGGTCGGAACGAGTAGGCGCATCGGCGAAGGGGAGACTGCCGCGACTGACTAACCAGATTTGATCTGCTTCGGAAAGCTGATCGAGCGCGGTGGTGAAATCCGGTGGAACCTGGCCGGTGTGTTGTTCGAAAAGATCGATCGCGCTTTGGACGGCGGGCTTTGTGCCGGCGACGACGGTTGCGGAATCGAGCAAGACGAAAGCCTGGCGCGCATTGCCGAAAATCGAGTAACTCTTGTATGGAGCATGGGGAGTAGACGCGGCCAGACGCTGCTCGATCAATTGCCTGGCAAAAGAGCCTTTAGCGACGAAGAGAAGGTGTTTGCCGTTCCAAGTCACCAGGAGTTTCGAAAGATCGCGACGAGGATCGAACCCTGTCTGGGATGCCAAGGCGGTAAGAAGCGGGTTGTCTAACTGGCTTTTGTGACGTAAGTAAAAGGAAGTAGTTTTCAGGGCCTCGAGATCGATCTGGGCGAGGACTTCGACGTCGGGCGAAACCAATTTCGCGAGCGCGGGATTGACTGAGACCTGATGGAGAGGTCGTCTGCCGCAACTCAGGAGCGCGAGCAGGATGGCACAACCGAGAAAACGGTTCATCGGGCGGAGGGCTAATTTACAACGTCGTAAGTAACTATCAACACGCCGCTCGAGTAGGACTTGCAGTCGCTGAGCTTGAGTTTCGTTTGGGGGAAGTTAGCGGGGAACAAGGGAATGCCTTCGCCCAGAAGAACGGGTTGGATGGCGAGGGAGACCTGATTCACGAGGTCGGCTTGGAGAAAGGAACAAATCAGCTCCCCGCCGCCGGCGAGCCAGATATCTTTACCGGACTGCTGGCGGAGCCTGGAAATAAAAGTGGATTTATTTTCTGAAACGAATTCGACGTCTCCCTCGCCTTTGCCGGTTTTGGTTCGCGAGAAAACGAAATTGTGCATGCCTGGGTACGACGGGATGTGCCGGCGCACCATCAGGTCGTGCATTTTTCGACCCATGAGCACGGTGTCGATGGAGGCGAAGAACTCGGTGAAGCCGTAGTCCTGGTCCATGTGGATCCAATCGTAGCCCCCGTCGGTGCGAGCCAGGTAGCTATCCAAGCTGCTTGCGACGGAAAGTTTGACCTTGCGCATGGAGAGATTATGTCAAGCGGGTCAAAGGGAAGTCAGCTTAGTAGAAGGCAGGAAGCAAGAATTACCATGAGCGGCACCGCAGACGACATTTCTGCTTGCTTAGGCGTGTAGTTCAGCAGGAGGAAGAAGGGCGCGCGGGGGGTAAGTCTTCGCAGTTAGCGACGTTTACGCGAGCCAACCTGTTTTAGCCGGTCAACGGCCACTGCATTGCATCCCGGAAGTAGGAGAAGAAATATGAGATATAGCTGGCGATCTCTGTTGGCGGGAGTAGTTCTGAGCGGCGGACTGGTGATTGTAAGTGGAACGGCGCTGGCGCGTTCACCTCAAGCGCCCGATAACACGGCCGCGAACAAAGCGGACCGTAGCGATAATGCGCCGACGGCCGACAACGCGAAGAACGACAGATCGGACGAGTCGCTGATGAAACATATACGGCGGGATGTGATGAGAGACAAGTCTCTCTCGACCGACGGCCACAACGTAAAGATCATCGCCCAGGGTGGCAAAGTGACGTTACGAGGCCCTGTGCAATCGGACGAGGAAAAGAAAGCGATCGAGGAGCATGCGGCGAAGTACGCGGGTTCCGGGAATGTCAGTAACGAGCTGACGGTCAAGGGAAGTTAAGCAGTTTAAGAAAGAGGAGAAGAGTATGGCAGGCAAGAATTCAGTAGTATACGGGATTTATTCGACGCGACAGATGGCGGAGAATGCAGTAGATCAGTTTCTCGCGGGTGGTTTCCGCAACGAGGACATTTCCGTTTTGTTACAGGACAACGCGGGGAGCAAGGACTTTGCGCACGAAAAGGCGACCAAGGCTCCGGAAGGCGCGACAACAGGCGCGGTCACGGGCGGAGTGGTCGGCGGAACGCTTGGGTTGCTGGCAGGGATCGGCGCATTAGCCATTCCGGGAATCGGTCCTTTCATCGCGGCGGGTCCGATCATGGGCGCGTTGGCGGGCGTAGGCTCGGGCGGAGTGGTCGGCGGAATCATCGGCGCGTTGGTGGGCATGGGTATCCCTGAGTTTGAAGCCAAACGATACGAGGGGCGTATTAAATCGGGCGGCATTCTGCTCTCGGCGCATTGCGACAGTTCGGATTGGGTTGGCAAGGCGAAGGCGATCCTTAAGCAAACTGGGGCAGAGGATATTTCCTCGACGGGTGAGGCGGCGGCCGATTACGACAAATCGGATCGGCCGGTAGGCCGGGCGACGAGCACGATCGTCTAGCGGAACGAGCGGCGGGAGGGTTACGCATGGAGCGGCCGGCCCTTCCGCCAAGACGTATCTATTCGAATCCGCCTCCGTAGCGCTATGATTCGAAAGGAGCGGGAAATTCGAAATTATGAAATCCGACGGAGTTTCAAGAAGGTATTTCTTCTTTGGAAGCGTTTTAGCGGGGGCGGTACCACTGGCGGGCTTTGGAAGCGAGCCGTCGCTGAAGATGCTGGGGTACAAGTCGCCGAACGAGAAGCTGAACATCGCGTCGATCGGCGCCGGCGGAAAAGCGCGCAGCGATATCGCGGCGTGCGCGGAAACCGAAAACATTGTTGCGCTTTGCGATGTGGATGAAGTTTCAGCAGCCAAGACATTCGACCTTCATCCGAATGCACCGAAATTTAAAGATTATCGCGTGATGCTGGATAAGCAGGGCGACAACATCGATGCGGTGATTGTCACGATTCCGGATCACATGCATGCGACCGCGGCTATTCACGCCATGTCACTCGGTAAGCACGTTTATGTGCAGAAGCCACTGGCGCATACCGTTTGGGAGTGCCGCGAGCTTTTAAAGGCGGCGGAGAAATATGGGGTTGCCACGCAGATGGGCAACCAGGGTTACTCGAACGAAGGAACGCGGCAGTGCGCGGAGATGGTGTGGTCCGGCGTAATTGGCAATGTGACGGAGGTGCATGCGTGGACGAACCGTCCGGCGTGGCCCCAGGGTGCGTTGCCGACGCCTACTGCCATGCCGGTTCCCTCAACGTTGGATTGGGATTTGTGGTTAGGCGTGGCGAAGGAGCGAGAGTATAGCGACTCTTATTTGCCGTTCGTATGGCGTGGTTTTTATGATTTCGGTTCGGGTTCGCTAGGCGACATGGCATGCCATATATTGGGCGCGCCCAATATGGCTCTCAGACTAACCGCGCCCACGTCGGTCGAGTGCGTCAAGCTCGAAGGTAAGAGCGACGAATACTTCCCTGCAAAATCCGTGATCCGCTTTGACTTCCCTGCCCGGGGCCCGATGCCGCCCGTCAAGATTTTCTGGTACGACGCGGAGAGAGACGAGCAGCCGGATTTCGCGGATGCGCCGAAGGATCAGATTCTGGGCGACCTGCCGCCTAACCGCGTGGGCCATGTGGTGACGAACACCCAACCGAGAGAACGGCAGATCATCGGCGAAGTCTTTACCGACCAGTTTTTCACTCCAAAGGAGATGCCTCCTAAGCGACGCCGTCAACCGTCGTCGGATGAAGCGTCGATGACTCCGCATCAACGCGAGCTGGCGAAGTGGATGAGCTTGATCAGTAAAGGGACTAACGGCAGCCTGCTGGTCGGCGATAAGGGCATGATTACGACCGGCACCTACGGTGAAAATACGCGACTGCTGCCGGTGGAAAAAATGAAGGATTACGAGTTTCCGGCGGAGTTTTTGCCGCGTTCGCCTGGGCATTACCGCGATTGGATTCGCGCCTGCAAAGGCGGCGTACCGGCGTGTTCGAACTTTAGCGTGTCGGCTCCATTTACAGAGTGGATTGCGCTCGGATCCGTGGCTGTGAAGATGGATTGCAAGATCGAGTGGGATGCCGAGAAGATGAAGGTCACCAATAACTCGGACGCCAATGAGTTGCTAAAACCGACGGTGCGTAAGGGTTGGAAAGTAACTTAAAGATACCCGTGATTTGGCATGCGGTGCGCCGCTCACAAGGGGCGAGGGCCCTATAATTTAAGCATGAATCGCCAAGAGTGGATTGCCCAGCGTCTTAAGGATCCAGTCCGCACGCAAATGTACTATGCCCGCAAGGGAATAGTCACAGAGGAAATGCAGCACGTCGCGGCACGAGAGCAACTCGCGACGGAGACGCTCCGCGAGGAAGTGGCTCGCGGGCGGATGATCATCCCGGCGAACATCCATCACACGGGACTCGAACCGATGTGCATCGGAGTGGCTTCGAAGTGTAAGATCAATGCGAATATCGGGAACTCCGCGACCACTTCGAACATCGACGAGGAACTCGGAAAGCTGCAATACGCGGTGAAGTTCGGCGCGGATACGGTGATGGATCTTTCGACCGGCGGCGACATTCCACGCATCCGGCAAACGATCATCGATGAGTCCCCCGTTCCAATCGGTACGGTGCCGATCTACGAAGCGCTGAGCCGGGTGCGGCGCGTGGAGGACCTGAACATCGGTGTTCTGCTCGAAGTGATCGAAGAGCAGGCGGAACAGGGCGTGGATTATATGACGATCCATGCCGGAGTGCTCGTGCAGTATGTGCCACTAACCCGGAAACGGATTACGGGCATCGTGAGCCGGGGTGGGGCAATCCTGGCTGAGTGGATGGTGAAGAATCACAAGCAGAACCTGCTTTACGAGCATTTCGAAGATATCTGCAAGATTTTTCAAAAGCATGATGTGAGCTTTTCGCTAGGCGACGGCCTGCGGCCGGGGTGCCTCGCGGACGCAAGCGATGCCGCTCAATTCGCAGAGCTGGGGACGCTGGGAGAATTAACCAAGAAGGCCTGGGAGTATGACGTTCAGGTGATGATCGAGGGACCGGGACATATCCCGCTCGACCAGATTGCTTTGCAGGTGGAAAAGGAACGGGAACTCTGCTTCGATGCTCCTTTCTACACGCTGGGGCCGCTCGTTACCGACATTGCGCCTGGATACGACCACATCACCTCGGCCATCGGCGCGGCCATGATCGGCTGGCACGGGGCTTCCATGCTGTGCTATGTGACGCCGAAAGAGCACCTGGGTTTGCCGAACCGGGAAGATGTGAAGCAAGGCATCATCGCCTACAAGATTGCCGCCCATGCGGCGGATGTGGCGCGCCACCGGCCCGGCGCTCGCGACCGCGACGACGAACTTTCGCGGGCGCGTTTCAGCTTCGATTGGAAGCGGCAGTTCGAATTGAGTTTGGATCCGGAGACAGCGCAGGCTTACCACGACGAAACTTTGCCGGAAGAGGGTTTCAAAGACGCGGCTTTCTGTTCCATGTGCGGGCCGAAGTTCTGCTCGATGAATCACTCGGCTAAGACGCAGGAGTTTAGCGAGGCAGAAGCAGCGGCGGTGGTTGCGGAATCGAAGGGCGAATCGGCCTTCAAGATCGCTCCGCGGTAACGCGCGTCCAAAGCTGGCCGATCAGGCGCACCGTCACCAGCCCAAGCAGCGACAGGAACACGCAAAGTAGCGCGTAAACGATGTAGGGCTGGACCATGACCACTGTGCTCAAATTGAGAGTAGGCTGGGACCGCCACCAACTCCACATGACTCGCAAGTTAGAGCGAGTTACTGCCGAGCCATAGTACGGGAGTAGCTTCACCAAGTAAGTCATGGCGGCAATCCAGGCGGAGATTGTAGAGAGTGCGATGGCGATGCAGCGCCCCGCGATCCCGACCTGCGAAAGTCCACGGAAACCGAGAACAAGCAGAACGGCTAGTATGCCTTGGCCGTACCAGGGTTCGGCATGGGTGGAAATCCCGTTGCTATGCGCCCAGGTAACGCACGTCTGGTAAAGCAGGCCGCAGGCGAATGACGCGCAGGCGGCCATGAGCCACACTTCGGGCCTGGTTATTTTTCGCCAAAAGAGCAAGTAAGCGCAGAGTGATGCGAGAATGAGCAGCAGTTCAAGCCAGATGGTGATTTTTGAAAAAGACAGGAACGACCAATTTCCCGTCCACAACGACCACATGGAAAACTCGTAAGCGCTTTTCAGCCAATTAATGTGAAGAACGGCGGCCAGCGCTTGCCGGACACCGATCCCGGCCACGCTTTGCTGCGTACCGCTCAAGCTGCCATAGAGCAAGACATTGCGAAGATACCACGGGCCGTCGACTAGCAGGACGATCGCGGTCGCCGCCGCTACCGTCTGCCAGGAGCTTCTTCGGCTCAATAACAGCCCTGCCAAGAATATTGCCGTTACCGGCAGGAAGGCGAGGAAATAGGCCTTTGCCAGAAGACCTGCCGCGAGGGCGCAGCCAACCAGGAAGACGTTCCTGGCCGTACTCTCGCGAGCAGCCATCAGGAGACGAGTGACAAACCAAATCGTCAACGGAACGGCCAAGAGATCGTTTCCGACATGGGCCATTGTTGCCCACAGCATCTGCCCTTCGAAAATTACCGCGAGACATACCAGACGGAAAGCACCTGTCAGCGCCACGTTATCGGCCAGTTGCTCGAGCGCGGCGAAGGCAAAGATCGCGGCTGCGATTGTGCCGAGGAGCCGCAGCACTAGAATACGGTTCGGCAGTGACACCGTGGATAAGAGCCAATCGAATGGAGCGTAAATCAGATAAGCGAGGGGGGTCTGTTGGGATTCGTAGTTGACGACCTTGGATGGCTCCGAACGCGCGGCCGATGTTAGCTCAGTGAGCCGCGCCCGACGCGCCAGTTTCTGGGTTTCGGAAAGCTTCGACCACTCTTCGAACGACAAACTGCCAGGCATAGCTTCACTGAGTAGCCGGCTGAGAGGAACGGCATCGAAAGATCCGCGTATCTCGCGCGAAATACGACTGCGAGTCAGAACCAGCAACCGATGATCGACGGAAATCGACTCGACGTAGGCGTAGTGGAAGGGCTCATCGAAGCCCTCCCATAGAGGCAGGACGCAGCAGTAGAGGATGCCGTTCAGCAGCGCCAGAACCAAGATGAGTTGGCGGTTCAACGGAATACCGGTTTGACCCGCATGCCGTCCTGAATTTCAGCGTCGGGAGGGTCGATAATTCGATCCGCCACGCGATCGCCTGGCTGCAAGCCCGAAAGGATTTGAGCGTTGTTGATGTCGCTGATTCCGATGCGAACAGGAGTCCATCTAAGCTTCGAGTCACTTAGCTTGTAAACGCCATCGACCGTGCCCGAGCGGCGCAGGGCGGCTTTGGGAATGATGAGCGCGTCTTGTACCGTTTTGGAGACGATATTAGCGTCGACCGAGACACCGGGGAGCAGGTCATGCTGAGGATTGTCGATAATCGTGCTGACTTCACCCACGGTGCGAGTACCGAGAGGAGTTACTTCGGTTGGCAGTTTGTCTACCCGGCCACGCCACTTCTGACCGGGGCGAGAATCGGAGGTGATCAGCACCGGCATGTTCAAGCCTACTCTTCCGAGATCCGGCTCATCGACATAGACGGTGACCTTGACTTGATCGATGTTGCCTACCAAGGCGACTAACGTTCCCGGTTGCAGATAAGCGCCCACTTTCAAGTCGAACTGATAAACCGTGCCGGCCATCGGAGACTTCACCGTGCTCAGATCGACACGGTGCCTAGCCAGAGCGACAGCGGCTTGCGCGTCATGCAGCCTGGCCTCCGCAACGCTGCGATCGCTGGCAGTAACTACGGTCTTCTTTTGATTCTGCAGGGCGATCAGGTTGAGTTTAGCCCGCTGAAGAGCATCCGCATCGTTTTGCACCTGAAGCCTGGTGGCGGCCTGCTGCTTTTGCAGTTGCGAATCGGAATTGTAAATCCGCTGGGCGACCTTAATTGCATCCTGAGCGATTCGGATGCGGTCATCCAGATCCGCGACGATACCGGCCTTGCCGCCTTGTGAAAGGGTTTTCAAATCTACGTCGGCTTCTTCCTGTCTGGCGAGAGCGGCTGCCAAATCGGCGCTCGCCGACGTCGTATCGAGAGTAATGAGGGTTTGGCCAGCCTGAACATCTTGACCTCGCTGTACGTCAACCGCTCGAATCACGCCCGAAATTTCGGCTCTGGCCGCCGACCATTGCACGGGTTCCACTTTGCCATTTGTCGGGACAGTACTTTCGATGCTGCCGCGTTGGGCAGTCGCAAAGTGAACTACTGTCAGAGATCCGCCCCCCCTGAGCCCCCACCATAAAAGCAGGGCCACGGGCAAGATCAACAACCACCAATATTTCCTCATCTCTCGGATCGCGTCTCGAGGCGCGCTCAGAGACTCGTCAACATTGTGACAGACAGCGAAGACAGGATCGGTCCGCGTTAGACTGTTTTCTGAATGCCGCACTACCGTATTCACAGGATGAAGGAAACGCCACGGGAAAATTTTCGCTGGGCGCCTCACATGGGCGGCCTCGCCCTTGTTAAGGCGAAGGACTATGAGGCGGGAGAGGTAGTCGAGGCCGATAATCCTTACGACACTTGGAAGTCAATGATGGCGGAGGGGCGGCCGCTGCAACCCGGAGATCTCCTGGAAGTCTACGATCCGGAAAATACAACAGCCGAGAGCAACGGCGAATTATGCATTGCAAAGTATATCGGTTTTGAACCGGCGCAATGGTTCGTTCCGGAGGTGAAACCCGTGGCCTCGCCGAATTCGGGCGAGAGCGGGGCGGCCTACTCTTCTTAAGGCGTTGCAGGCTGGCCAGCCACAATGCGATTCGCGGGACTGAGAAAGCATGGAAATCTCTGAAAACGGATTCATAGCCGTGGTCTGTTATCTATCCGAACCGCAGAAATCGTTGGTCGAGACTCTGCGGCGTGGCTTACCGGGAAACGCGCTTGCTCCTTTACATATAACGGTATTGCCGCCGCGCCCGCTGAAACTGCCGCTGGAAGGAGCCTTCCGCCAAATCGCCGGGATCGCGAGCGGTTTCAGCGCCTTCGATGCAGAGTTGTCCGAAGTGCGGCATTTTCGCGAGAGCGACTTCCTCTATCTCGATATAGGCCTCGGCAACGCGCAACTTTGCAGCATTCATCGCAGGTTAAATACGGGAGAATTGGAGCATCCGGAACCGTATGAGTTTCGTCCTCACCTGACCTTAGGCGGTCCGCTTGCGAACGATGAGGTTCAGCAAACTCGGGAGCGAGTGGCGGGGGAATGGAAGGCGTCGCCCTGCCCGCGCAGCCTAAAGATCGACGAGTTGGTTTGTCTGTGGCAGGGGGCGGCCGCCAGGGAAGACTGGGAAAGATATCGGTCCATACCGTTAACTGACAACGAACCTCTCCTGTCGGTCTCCGCTTGACTGTTGTTTAGCCGTCAAAGAACGTCAACTGACGTCCAGTCGGGCGGTTTGCGCGCTCATCCCGCCTGACGGCCGCCAGACCCGGACCGCCCACCACACCACGCAACTCGGTTCCCAGGAGAGCCACGCGCGGGAGGAAGACCTTTTGCCGTGCCGGTCCTGCTTGAGGCGGAACGATCAAGTAGCCGGTGACCGGCCAATCGAGCAGGTTATGGGCGAGGACGCCGTCGAGCCGATCGCCATCGCGAAAGGAAAACCTGGTCCAGAGTCCGGCCACCCGCGGCCGCCGTTCAAACAGGGGATGGTCTGTGAAGAGATCGGTTTTGCCCGGTTCGGAGACGAAACAGAGGGCCTTGCAGTCGTCGAAAGGGCAAAGTTCCAGCCGTCCGTCGGACGTCATCCACTCGATGTGATCGTGCGACAGGTAGTTCGGAGGACCGACAAACCCCTCGGCGGGTTGGCGGTCCCAGCGATAAAGAACGACTTTCTTGGTAGTACTAGGGGGCAAGTGGAAGTTTATTAGTGCTTTGTTTCAAACAATTTGTCGGATATTGTATCATTGACAGAATGGCAGGGACGGCAATTTGGGAAGAGACGATTCGTTCTTACCTCTATTTCTGCCGGGTGGAAAAAGGTCTATCCGCTAATAGTGTACAAGCCTACAGGCGAGACTTGTTTCAATTCGCTCAATTCGCGCGTAGTAGCGACCTCGCTTCTGTCAGCACCGATACACTTCGCACGTTTCTGGATCGTCTTCGCCAGCAAAAACTCTCGAATCGATCCATAGCGCGTAAGACGGCTACTTTGCGTGGCTTTTTCGGATTCCTGGCCGAGAAAGAGGAGTTGGCCTCGAATCCCGCCGAACTCCTGGTCGGCCCGAAGATTGGTTCGGCACTACCCAAATATCTGGACCTTCCGGCGGTCGATCGGCTGCTCGATTCTCCCGAAAAAGATTCGAAAACGGGCCTGCGTGACAAGGCGATGCTGCAGCTGCTTTATGGAGCGGGTTTGCGGGTGAGCGAACTCATCCAGCTTCGGGTGGCGGATATCGACGCGTGCGGGGGAACCGTCCGGGTGATAGGCAAGGGCGACAAACAAAGGCTTATTCCGATCGGTCGAGAAGCGGTGCGGGCGCTAGAGGACTATAGCCGGGAGCAACGTCCGCAGCTGCTGAAGGGGCGGCAGAGCCCTTATATCTTTGTGACGGCGCGTGGAGGCGCAATGACGCGCCAGGGATTCTGGAAGCTGCTGAAGGGGCATGGGAAGAATGCCGGGATTTTTCGCACCTTGAGCCCGCACGTATTGAGGCATACTTTCGCCACCCATCTGTTGGAGCGCGGCGCGGATCTGCGCAGCGTCCAGACGATGCTGGGACATGCCGACATCGGGACCACGGAAATCTATACCCATGTGATGCGTTCGCGTTTGAAGAAGGTAGTAGATGCGCACCACCCCCGTTCGCAGAGCAAACGGGGAGGTTTATCGGGGATCGGAGCTTGAGGGCTTATGAGCGATTACATGTTCATGCTGGACAGCCACCTGACTGGCGAGCAAAGTAAGGCGCTCGCCGAGGTTCGGGAGGTTGCTGAACAGGAAAATCTAAATCTGTTTCTTACCGGCGGAGCGATGCGGGACATGATGGGCGGATTTCCCATACGTGACCTGGATTTTACAGTGGAAGGCGGCGGTCTGAAGATTGCGAAATCCGTTGCTCAAAGATCGGGAGCGACGATTTTGAGCGTGGATGAACATCGCAAGAGCGTGGAGCTGCGATTTCCGGGCGGCGTCCGAGCGAGCATTTCCATGGCTCGGCTGGAAAAATACGGTAAGCCCGGATCTAAGCCGCAAGTGCAGCCGACGACTATTCACGAGGATCTGCGCGGAAGAGACTTTACGGTGAACGCGATTGCCCTTTCGCTCGGGAAAGCGTCGCGCGGCCTGTTGCTCGACCCTGCGAATGGGCTGGGGGATCTCAGCCGGAAGGAATTGAGAACCGTTTCCAATTACACCCTCTACGACGATCCGGCGCGCATTCTGCGCATGATCCGGTTGCGAGTTCGCCTCGGATTCACAGTTGAGGAGCGCACGCAAAATCAATATAAAAACGTGTTGGACGCGCAGCTGGAGAGTAAAATTCCCGCGCAAGCCTGGGAGCACGAATTCGAGCAGATCGCGGGCGACCCGCTGGCCGGAGATATCCTCAAAGCGCTCGAAGAGGAAAATTTGATTCGCTTTGCTTCGCCTGCTTTAGCCGGACCGAAGCTCAACCTGACGGGCTTTCAGAAATTGCAGAAGGCGCGGCAATCGTTGCCGTTCGGCACGGACCTGGGAGCCAACTTCGAGGCGCTTTTTCTCTTTCTGCTCTTTGAGAAGCTTTCGCCGCGCGAGCGCTCGCAGTTGATCAAAACCATCGGATTTCCAAAAGAGCAGTTGGAAGCCGCGGCCAAATTGGAAAACAGGGCGAGCAAGGTGGAGAAGGAACTGGCGACCGCCAAACTGACACGGCCTTCTGCTTTGTATGCGCTGCTATGCAAGGTTCCTGGCGAAATTCTGCTGTTTTTGCTGGCGCGCTCCGGGCAGCGACTTGTTTTAGACCGCATCAAGAATTACTTGCAAAAGTATTTGCCCGCCGCGCAGGAGATTACCGATCAGGACGTGCTCGACAAGGGTGGAGTTGCCGGCACGCCTAAATTCGAAAAACTGCGCTGGCAGCTAATTGCGGCCCGGCTGGATGCGAAACCGAAGAAAGTTGTGATCGAAGAGCCGCCGCCGCTGCCGACCGGCCCTGGAAGACGATCAATCAGTATCGCGCGTTGAGTTGATTAAAAAATGGTAGGAACGGTAAACGGAAAGTCGACGCGAACCGTCTGAGCGATATAGGCTTTCCGGGAGTTGCGGCAAGCGAATGGCGATCAGGGCGTCACTGCGGAGGGATGCCCTGTTTGTCGAAATACCGACTCCTACGAGGTTGTCGAAAAACCCGTACGCTACTTGCGGCCGAATGTGAATTCAGCGGATCCGGTGAAAGTGGCCCACTTTTGTTGGATATTCGATATCGGCTGGTATGACTCTCGGGCAGAGCCGCCTAGCCATAGGCGATGACTGCGATCGACAGCCACGCGCGCCCCCCCTTCAGCTTGCAATAGCCAGGAATCTTCATAAGTCGACGGGAATGAGCTATAGCCAACTTTATTTACGGTAATAGTGGGCTTCCAGGCTTCCGTGCCACCACTCAAGCCGAATAACTGGACCCTGCCATTCCAAAGCGTGTAGGTTGCTTTCGCGCCGAAAGGCGGAAGAGTGAAGCGCGTGCGATTCGGCGCCCCGAGAATACAGTCCGGACATTCAAACCCTTGCAAATGAAAAAATGAGGCGGCGTACTCGGGCGAAAACTCGTAGCCTAAAGCCTGGGCGCCTGCGCCAAAGCCAAACGACTCCAGGTGGAAGTGGTTTACAAAGTCGGGTTGGCGCTTGCGGCGCTTAGAAAGCGTTGAAGCGGATGGCTGCCCTCGATCCACCGGGAATGGTTCGGCGGTTGTTCCTGGCGAAGGCTCAGGTGTTAGCGATTGGGCTAATAGTGTTGGAGGCAGCAGGAGGGTCAGGCAGAAAGCGTAGCTCCAGAGCCGGCCCATGTCTGTCTGCTCCGATGCGCTCGGAAGAGTTGAGGTTACGTTTATTTGAAGATTGGCTTCGCTGCGTCTTATTTGAAAACCGGCATCGCTGCCTCTAGGCGCGCCTTATCCGATGGCGGGATCAATTCGCCGCGTAGGCGTAAGCGCTCTGCCGCCGGAGCGGGGTCAGTTCCACCGCCGGACTGATCCGCTTCATGACGTTCATGACACGGGAGGGATAATTTTCGTCTGGATTGTAGAGACGAAGCTTGCCCAAAACATCCTGATCTTTGTAAAGCGGGCTTTGAGCCAGTTTGAACGCCACCAGGTTCAAGCCGGCGCGAATCGAGGGAAACGGAATCGGACCGCCGTAACCCCATCCGAATATGTTGTTGTTTATGTAAGCCTTGCCCCCGCTCGACTCGATGACGGCGATGCTGGGCAACAGGCGCCAATCGAGGTGATTGTCGTCTGCTGCGTGCACAAAATCGTCGGCCATGGTGACAACGGGGCAATGCAGGGAGGAAAGAAATCGCTTTAAGCGAACTGTACGGGGATCAAGAGCTACCTTTAACCGGGCACCCTGGTCGACCAAAGGCTTTTTAGCCGACGAAAGCCTTTTGAGGGCGGGGCTCTTTTCAAACTTGACGCTGAGCGCGCTGAGTGGAAGGATCAGAAGACTGGCAGCTATAACGAGAGGTCTGGATAAAACAGATGCAGTCGTCCCCATGCACCTATAACCAACGCGCATAGGGCTATATTAGCAAAGTATAAGATTCAGAAACGCTTAGGTATATAGAAGCGTTTGTGTGGGTGGTAGTAAAGGTTCGCTTAACTCAAGAGTTCCCGGACGACGGCATTAAATCCGCTCCAAAGGATTTAGGACAGCCATTCCGATATCTCGAGCAGCTCGCTCCAGCTCAAGATCTGCCGTTGCGAACGCAAAAAGTAACGATCGCCCCATGGCGGCGTTAAACACATACTGAGCGGACGCAAGATGAATTGCGTCCGCCCCCTTCAATTTATGGGTCCAGGCAAAGACGGATGCCCGATCAAGGATAGCAGCGGTTAACTCGACCTTTAACAGTCCACTCCAGTCGGCTAGCAATCGTGCCCGCAGGTCCGGCACCGCATTGGGATGGCCTCTGCGGGACAAAGTTGCGGCAACCTCCACGTATCCGAGCATGCTTGCCGCTAAAGTTGGCGTGCCGCGAAACAAATCATTCACGGCGGCCACCCGGACTCGGCGAAGTAGCGCTTTACCCAGGCGCTTGAGTCGAGATAGGTAACGACCATTACCGGCGTTCTCTGATTAGTTGTTCCGAGGGCGGCTCGCCTTCGTACGGCATGGGCGTCGTGTCGACAAAGCGCGGGGGCCAATCTGCCGGCAGACGAATTCCGGGTATTGCGGCGAGCGGCCACAATGTTTCGTGCGCCAACGCTGCCAAGGCCAGTTCGGCGGTCGAAAGTCGATCCGCCGGCAGATCGTCCAGAAGCTTGTGCAGATGCGCGCGAGAATGGCTTCCTTCACTCACTCCCGCAGTATACCGGCACGGGTACGACGTGTCGTCGCGGAGCGTCATACAGACGCTACCGAGGGTTACGACGCCGGTGCGCTTTTGGCGACCGGCGGAGGAGATATGACGGCCAGCGAAGTACGCGGAAAGGCGAATTTGCGTCCGAATTCATCGATCAAGTTGACCTGACATTCGTATTTGCCGGGCGGCACACCGGTAGTGGCGAACTGAAGCCAGACAGGGAGAGTGTCCTTCCTTTGGTCATTCAGGCGGTTGGCGCGCACTGGGGGCGTTTCGAAGACTTTCTTCTTGTTTCGATAAAGGGCCAGGCTCGCTTCCACATCGGCACGCCGAAAGTTTTCGGGCAGTCCTTCGGGGATCTTGGGATCGTACACTTCCACGTAAGCAAGCAGCTTTTGGCCGGTTTGAAAGACTCTTGTCACGTTCGGAACCAGCCTTTGGCCATCGGTAATAAGCGGATTTTCGGCAACCAGCTTGCGGCTGTTCTTCACTCCAGCGACTTGCGTGCCGACAGGCTCCCGCTGATCGCTGAGGATGACCGAGCTGAGGCGCAGAGATGTCCCGCGATCCAGATCGGGCACGGTCAATTTGGACTCGTAGGTGCCTATCTTCCCTTCCCCGTTCTCGCGCGCGATGAAGCGGAGAGTGTAGTTGCCCGGAGTAACGGTCACTCCGGTGTCATATTGGACGCTCTTGCGCACCACCTGCCCTGCCACATCGGTTGTCACTTTGAGCGGAATGGTGTCGCGCACCGTGGCGGCGGGCCGTTTGCGCGTGTCGAGCAGTTCGGCGATGAAATCGAGTTCGGTGGCCTGCTTAGAGCCTTTTTTCTCAAAGGAAAGCGCGGAGCCTGGGATTTTGGCGGTGATCGCGACGAAGTACTTATCCTTATCGATACGGAAATAGTCGGCCTCGACGGCCAGCTGCAGGTCGGTCACCGGATTATCGGACATCAGCGCCTGGGAAAGCTGCGCTTCCTTGTCGTCGTCGCCCATATGCCGGAAGGTGGTCGGTCCGTAGTACCCCTGGCGATAATCCAACTTTGCGCGCAGCTGGACGAGATCGGGCGCGAGCTTTACCTGGATGCGCCGATAATGTCCATCCATGCTTTGGTTGGAGGAGACGTAAGTCAGCACGTAGTAGCTTCCGAAATCCTTTTGAACCTGACGCATTCCATCGGTCAGATCGTTCGAATCGAGCAGGGCTTTACCGCCTGTATCGAGGGCGAGGGTGGCGAGAGTTTCCTGCTGATTGTTGAAGTTGGTTTTCACCGCATTCTGACCTGCGCCGCTGTAGAGGTTATTGCCGGCAGCCCCGGCCTGCGTGGCGTCTCCGCCGGGAACCAGGGCCGACAGACCGCGGGCGTCGATAGGATAGAAAGCGACGTTAGAACGGATGGCAGTGTTCACGGTCGCCCTGAGCTGCGATTGATTATCGACTCCGTTCTTCTGGATCCCGCTCGAGATATAGACCAGCGCTTTCTTCTCGGGATACTGGCCGAGCGTACGCGCGGCGTCTTCGAGGGCGGCCAGCTTGAGATCGGCGTTGAAGATGTTGAACTCGGTTTCATCGGCGACGAACTGACCGCTCTGGTCCTGCGCGTCCGCGCCTTCGTCGGCGGAAGTCGCATTCTCGCTTGAATCGCCGGCCCGAAATTTGTTGATGGTGTTGATCAACAGGTCGCGGTCGGAAGTGAAATCCTGAATGGTCTGCAAAGAAGAACTGTACTGCATGATGGACACCGTGTCACTGGCGGTCATCTGGTTAGTCAGGAATTTAATGGCGGCTTCCTTGGCTCGAATCTGCTCGGCGGGCTGCATGGAGGAGAAATCGAAAAGCATGACAATCAGGCGGCGATCCTGATATTTGGAGAGCAGGTTGCTTTCGGCGGCGGCTTTCTCTTCCCGCGGATTGTACCCCTTGGGAGGTTGAGGGGAGCGCTGGGCAAATGTCTGATCGACTGGCGGCAGAGCAGCAGTCGTCAGCCGCTGCAGATCGACGGCCTGGAGTTTCTGCAGCTTGCCATCCTCATAGACGCGAAAGTCTTTGCTGGTGAGGTTCTCGATCGGCTTGCCGTCGCGCCCGAGGACGGTCACGTTGACGATCACGACATTGGTGGTGGTCGAGAAAGTGGGCCGCTGGGCGAACATGCCTTGGAAAAGAAGTAGCGGAACCAGACAAACGGCAAGGAATCTCAAAACCGGAACCTCACGACGGCATCGACAGTGCGCATGGCGCCGGCCGCGCTCGGAAGACCGTAGTTGACGGCATTAACGACCGTATAAAGATTCGTATAGTTGACGTTGTTGAAGACGTTGTTAGCCTCGAAGCGAAACTCCAGCCGGCGGCGCTCGGCAAAAGTGAACGACCGGGCGAAAGCTAGATTCACGCTGAACAGGCCCGGACCAGGAATGGTGTTGCGGCCGGCATTTCCGTATTGACCGGGAGGAATCAGCGACGTAAACGCGTTCAGATTGAAAAAGCCGGAACCGGAACCGATGGGCTCGCCGGTGGCCTCGGCGCGTCCTTTGCCAGCGCCGCCGGTTTGCGCGAGTTGTTGTGAATTGCCAAGGATGGTAGGCGTGAGCGGGACACCGGTCTGGGCGGTAATTCCGCCGCTCAGCTGCCAGTCTTTCAAAAGCTCGCCGACTTTACTTTCGGCGGCGATGTGCGAACCAGGTCCGGCAACGGGCGAGGTCCAAACGAACGTTCCCTGGAATTCGTGGCGGACATCGAAACTGGAGAGCGAACGTTCGGACTCGATGTCCAGCCAGTTTTGAGCAATCGTGCCAGCGCTCGCTTTGCCGATCGCGTAAGCGTCATCTATCGACTTGGCAAACTGGTAATAAGCAACCAGCGAAATGCCGCGGTTGAACCGGCGGTTGAGGCGAAGCTGCAGAGCGTTGAAGATAGAGTTACCGACCGACTGATCGTAGGAGAAGCCGGATGCATTGCCCAACTGATTGGACGAACCTCTATCCTCCGAAGTTCCGGTAGGCGATTCGTTGGGGAGCGTGCGCACATCGAGGCGAGTGCCTTTGGTGCCGAGATAGCTAGCCTCGGCGAAAAAGCCGCCGCCGAATTCGTGCTGCAGAGAGGCGTTCCAAGTGCCGGCGTAAGGAGTTCGATAGTTTCTATCGACAGCGAACGTATTGGTGACCTGCGCGGCCGAGGTGGTCAAAAAACCTTTCTCGAGCGTCAACACGTTCGAGGCGCTGGTATTCACGCTATTCGAAATGGCGAAGGGCGGCTGATAGGCGAGCAAGCTCGCAAATTGAGCATAGGCTTGCACGTTGTAATAGATTCCATAACCGGCGCGGAAGATGGTCGATCGCTTAAACCAGGGCAGCTTCCAGGCGAGGCCTACGCGCGGCGACCAGTTATTCAGATCCGGATTGACCAAGCCGTTTGGAAACGCACCGGTGTAGGGACCGGGTTGGTTCGGGGTAACGACAGCCACTGCACTGTAACCGGGCGCGATATCCAGATTTGCCATCCGGCCATATTTCTCGTCGAAGGGCGAGAAATATTCGTAGCGCACGCCGGCAATGATGGTCAAATTCGCGCGCGCCTTCCACTCATCCTGCGCATAGCCGTTCCATTGATTTTCCTGAAAATACTCGTTGAAGCCGCTGTACTGGATGGAACTCGATTGGGGAAGGCCCAGGAGGAAATCGGCGAGATCGTACCCGGTCCCGGTGACGGCCGAGCCATTAGCCGTGAGCGCGCTGGTGGCTACGCCGGTGAAGTTAAAGGTGCCGCGCCCGTTGGGATCGGTTCTTATACTAAGGTCCGCACGCGTGAATCCGCCGCCAACGGTGATGCTGTGCGTGCCATGAAGAAGGCTGATGCTGTCTGTCAATCCCTGCGATTGATTGCGGTTGAGGGTGGCCGCCGAGTCACTGAGAGTGGCAAAATTCGTGAAGTTTAAGCTAGGCGGCCCGTAGTCCAAGGGGTTGGAAGAAGTTCCGGGAATACCGAGTTGAGCAGCGACATTCGGGCCCGCGGAAAAGTAAGGTGTGATCTGGGTGTAATTACGATTGACCCGAACCTGTGCGTTATTTACTGCGGTGGTGGAGAGATTGCGAGTCCACTGGAGAGTCGCGTTTATACCGTATCCGTTCGTTCCGTCAGAATAGCCAAACGGCTGGGCAGTGGTTCCGTTGCGATCCTGATATTGAAAGTTCACCGAGAGGCGATCGTATTCGGTAATCGAACGCTGAATCCTAAACCCTAAGTTGTCCGCGTTGGAGGCCTGGGCCGTTTCGAACTGATAGTTGTTAGCGTTGCCGGACTCATTCGGTGACGGGTAGAACTTCAGCAGGTTGAGCGCAATGGGATTGAGCGCGCTGGAGGGGATGATGTTGTTGGCGAAGGGCTGGTGGGTGGTCGGGTTGTAAATAGTGACCGGCGCGCTGGTGGCAGATGTGCCAAGCGACTGTGTCGCCTGGGAAAAATCTCCATTGCGGAAGGCTGCGGTTGGGACGGTTTCGGTGAAAAGTTCGGGCGTCTTGGCGCGGGTTCCGAAGTAAGTGAGGAAAAACTGCGTCTTGGGATCTTTCACCAGTTTCGGGAGCACAAGTGGCCCACCAACGATGAAACTAAAACGGGTTTGGGCATAAGCCGCTTGGGGTATGTCGAGGCCATTCAAGGAAAATGGCTTGGCGTTCAGGGCGGAGTTCTGGATGGTGAAGGAAGCCTGCCCATGAATCTGCTGGTTGCGCCGCCGCCGGTTGCCGAAGACAGCGCCAGCAACCTGGCCGGGACGCCGGCCACGGGGGCCGCCGAAACCGCCCGGGCCGCCTCCAAAACGGCCACCACCCCCACCGAATCTGCCGCCGGGGCCACCAAACCCGCCACCGCCGGATGTTTCGCCGAAGCCGGGCGCGCCACCGTCACTCGAAGCCGCATTTCCGCCGAACGGACTCGGTCCTGTGCCGTTGAAGCGCGCGTCGGGGCCCGAATCGGACTGCGCTCCTTGCGCCATTCCGGGGCTCAGACTACCGGAAATGAGAAAGGACCCATTCGCGTCTTGAGCTCCGGGGGAAGCGGCCGCAAGGCCTGGAGTTTCGCTAACCGCGCCCGGCTGGGTTTCAGCGCCCGGAGTTTCGTTCAAGAAGTCGGGAGCGGTTGCCGTGCCGGCGGCACCCTGACCGGCAGTTCTCGCCGCCCACTGCTGCATGCGGCGAGCCATTTGGGACTGTTTCAATTGGAGATCGAAATTAACCGGGCCTTTCGCCTGCGCATAATCGACTTGCTGTTTTTGCGGTTCAAAGCCAAACATATCTATGCTGACGCTCCAGGTCCCGAACGCCAGAGGAGGAAAGCCGTAGTGGCCGTCGGCGTCCGTGACGGTCGTAAATACCTGGGATCCCTGGCTTGCGGAGACGGTTGCGCCGGGAATAGGCTGGCCTCCCGAGCGGACGAAGCCACTTTGGGCGTAGCCATCGCTCACGCACAGAAGAAACGTTAATAAGAGGATAACGACGTTCAACCGCGGCAAAGAAAGATAAATCTCCTGAAGTGCTGGAAGAAACGATGCCCGGCAAGCTGGTTAGGTTACCGGCCGCCAAGCCGACACCAGTCGGGCCTTTGCGGGCAAAACGTATTTGAGAAAGCATTCTGCCAATCTGATAGGTTGAAGCGGATGCCACAAGACCTCGAGAAGTTGCGCTCCGAGATTGAGACTTTCCTGGAGCAATCGAACATGACGGTGTTCCATGGCGCGCATCGAATGCTGGACGCGTTGCTGCAAGTTTCCTGGGACACGGAGCGGCATGCCGATTTTCGTGAATTTCTGGTTGCGGGGAAATCGGCGGGAGTGAAGTTGATCGTATTCAATCAACAGGCGTTTTCACTCGATCAAATCGATGGCGCGCTGGACCAATTAGAGGAGTGCGATTTTACGCGCGAAGAGAAGCGGCAATATGAAAGCCGGTTAAGACAACTGCAAACGTATGAGGGATTCACTTCTTCGCTCGAACTCTCCTTCACGCTCGATGCGCGCGTGTATCTCTTTGAAGTACATACCGATTGGTATGAGGCTTTCACGGATATCCTGGGCGAGCTCGATGCGGCGGTGACGGAAGAAGATGTGAGCGAAAACGGTCCACTTGGCGGCTACTTTTCTAATAATTGATGTTGGTAATTGATGCCGGCTAGCGAAGGCAAAACGGCGCTCAAGCGGACGCGGCCTGTAGCGAAATGGCTTTTGCCGGGCGAGGCATCGGCCGACGTGGAGACGCTGCGGAAGGCGTTGAGACTGGAACGTCTTCCGGCGGCGGTACTTGTGAAGCGCGGCTTCGTTACTCCTGCGTGCGCCGAAGAATTTCTTGCTCCCCAAATAGACCGACTACACGATCCGTTTCTGTTGCGCGACATGCGGGCCGCGGTCGACCGGATCCAGAAAGCGATTGGCTGCCGCGAACCAATTCTTTTGTATGGCGATTATGACGTGGACGGAACCTGCTCGATTGTGATTCTGAAAAAAGCGGTCGAGCTGCTGGGCGGCGTGGCCGACTTTCATATTCCGCATCGGGTCAAAGACGGCTACGGCATGCGCAGCGAAGTCATAAGCCGCGCGGCGGAGGCGGGTATTCGCCTGATTGTAAGCGTGGATACAGGGATTCGCGCAAACGAAGTCGTGCGCCATGCCAACGGGCTCGGGATTGACGTCATTGTCACGGATCACCACCTGCCCGAGAGTGAGTTGCCGCCCGCTATAGCCGTGCTGAATCCCAATCGCGTCGATTGTTCTTACCCGAATAAAAACCTGTGCGGTGCCGGGGTGACCCTCAAACTGGTGCAAGCTTTGTTGGCGGAGAGCGGAATGCCGGAGCTTCGCCGAACGGCATTGCTCGATTCTTTTCTGAAACCGGTCGCGATCGCCACGGTAGCCGATATTGTTCCGCTGACCGAAGAAAACCGTACGATTGTGAAGCGCGGATTGTCCGGCCTGCGGCGGGTGAGAAATCCGGGGTTGCGCGCTTTAATGGCCGTCGCCGGGTTTGAGGAAGGCGACAATCCCTCGGCGCACCAAATTGCATTTCGGGTAGCGCCACGAATCAATGCCGCTGGCCGCATGGCGACAGCGAAAGACGTCGTTGAATTGTTCCTGACCGAGGACGACGGACGGGCGCGGGAATTAGCGGGCCAGTTGGACGAATTGAATCGGGAACGCCAGCGGGTGGAAGCGGAGATCGTCGAGGCAGTGCTCGCCGTTTGCGAAGAGAAAGGCCCTGACGGAGAATGCGCCGCCATGGTTTTTGCCGGTCCAGGATGGCATCTGGGTGTACTCGGCATTGTGGCCAGCCGGTTGGTTGAACGTTTTCATCGGCCGGTCTTTGTGCTCAGTGACTCAGCGGAGCCGGACGAAAGCGGCGCGCCGTGCCTCTCGGGTTCGGGGCGCAGTATTCCCGCTTTTCACCTGCTTGAGGCGCTCGAGAGCATGCCCGAACTTTTCCGGAGATTTGGAGGGCACCGGCAGGCGGCCGGGCTCAGTATGCGCGCGAAAGATGTGGAGGATTTTCGAACCCGGTTCGATCTGTTTGCTCGACGTTTATTGACAGACGAGGATTTCCGGCCGCAGTATTCGGTGGATGCCGGCGTGATTTTGGGGGAGCTGACAGATCGCTGCGCCAATGAACTTCTTTCGCTCGGACCATTTGGATTCGGCAACCCCACCCCGGTTCTCTATTGCCAGGGCGTACAAGTGGCGGCCCAGCCTCGCATGCTTGGCAATGGCAAGCACTTCACGGTAGGGCTTCGGCAGAATGGGAAAACGGTGTTCTGTAAAGCCTGGAATTTCGGCGATTGCGCGGAAGCTTTTCAGCCCGGCAGTGTGCTCGACGTGCTCCTGCAAATTGAAGACGATCCGTATTCGCGGAAGCGCGGATACGGATCGTGGTGTTTGACTTTGAAAGACTTCAGGGTAAGCGACACAAGGTTGTAAAGACTTACTTTTTGGCGGCTAACACATTGGCGGATTCAGCAGGTACTTTTCCGGCCACGCCCTTTAATTTTTTCCCGCCTGGGGTTGCCGCGTCCTGCGGCGTTGGAAGGTTTGCGTAAAGGACGATGACGGAGATCCGCCGGTTGGAAGGGTCCATCGGATTTTGGATGTTTCTCGGGCTCTGATCGGCGTACCCGCGAATCTGCTTGATCTGATTGGGACGTACGCCGTGCGCCTGCATCAACCGGCGAGCTTCATGCGCCCTATCGGTGGATAACTCCCAGTTGGTGTATCCATTTTCTCCACCGTAAGAGACAGCATCGGTATGCCCTTCGAGGATGATAGAGTTCGGCAATTGGCCGAGTTGCGACGCGAGTAAGCCGATGGCTTCGACGCCTAAATCGGTCGGCCGGGCGTTACCGGACTGAAAGAAGACGCCTTTAGAGTTTTCAACCAGTTCGATTCGCAGGCCCTCTCCGGTGATCGTCATGGTGATTTGATCCTTCAGTTTTTCTACCGCAGGCAGGGAATGGAAGGCCTCTTCCAGTTTGGTTTTCAAATGCTGCATATCGTTCACAGTCAGGAACATGGACTTTCCCGAGCCCGCCAGTCCGCCGCTTCCGATTTCGTGTTTGTTTCCTTTGGGGTCGAGAAAGTAGGCGGCGATCGACTTCTTGACCTGATCGCTACTCGCCATGAGCCAAAGAACGATAAAAAGAGCCATCATGGCGGTAACGAAGTCGGCGTAGGCTACTTTCCAGGCGCCTCCGTGGTGGCCCGCATGATGAGCGGCTTTCTTGCGGATAATGATGATGGGTTGGGTGGACGCGGATTGTGGCAACGGTTTTTGTCTCTGGTTCTTCATCGGCCGGAAGAAGATGCGGCTTTAGCCCCTCGCGGTCAAAGATTCAGGGGAAAATCCGAGGAGAGATTTTTCTCGCTACCGCACTACCAGGCAGAATTCAAAATGGCTATCGTCCAATCGACCCTGCCGATTGCATTGACGAAGCGAAGATTCAAGAAGGCTTTGCTCCTCAGAGTATTGTGGCTGGCAGCCTCCCTGCTCCTCGCGTTCGTAAGCTGCGCGTTCGTTTTTAGCCGCATGGCGGATTAGTGTCGTAGCGCGACGAATTGATTAGCCCGAAGTTCCGCACGGTAGTTATGTGAACCCGTTGATCCTGCTGATGTTGCCGGATAGCGGATATTATGATGTAGATGTAGTCATGTAAGATGCTGTATTTGGCTTGTGTTAGCCATTATTGGTGCGATCATGTCTACATGTACGTCGCGGTCGTTCCCAACCGCAGCTCGCCACCCGCCACGCTCCTCCGCGAGTCCTTCCGCGAAAACGGCAAGGTTCACAACCGCACTCTCGCCAACATCTCACACTGGCCTGTCGAGCAGATCGCCGCTCTGCGCGAGGTTCTCAAAGGCGCTACCACGGTTGCCTCTTCAGCCCACTCCTTTCAGATCCTGCGCTCTCTTCCCCACGGCCACGTGGCTTGCGTGCTCGGCTGCCTCCACCGGCTCGGGCTGGACGCGATCATCGGCAAGCAACCCAGCCGTTCGCGCGACCTGGCCGTGGCAATGATCGCGGCTCGCATTCTGGACCCCTGCTCCAAACTGGCTACCGCGCGGGCGCTTCATCCCGATACGCTGAGCAGCAGCCTGAGCGCATACCTGGGTTTGGAGACCACCGGAGAAGACGAACTCTACCGCGCCATGGACTGGCTGCTGGAACGTCAGTCCCCCATCGAAGCGGCGTTGGCGAAGAGACATCTGGCTGAGGGAGGATTGGTTCTCTACGATCTGACCTCGACCTACTTCGAAGGGCGGCATTGCGAACTGGCCAAGCTAGGGCATTCGCGTGATGACAAAAGCGGCAAACCGCAAATCGTATTCGGACTGCTCGCTAACGCGGCGGGCTGCCCGGTGGCGGTGGAAGTGTGGGCAGGCAACACGGCCGATCCGAAAACCGTTCCGGACCAGGTGAAGAAACTGCGCGAACGCTTTGGTCTGAAGCGGCTGGTGCTGGTGGGCGATCGCGGCATGATCACCAGCGCACGCATTCGCGAAGACTTTTCCGGGGACAGCGGCATCGCCTGGATCACGGCGTTACGCGCCACCTCGATTCAGAAGCTGGCAGCCGATGGCGCTTTGCAGCGGTCCCTATTCGACACGGTCGACCTGGCCGAGATCGCGCATCCCGATTATGCGGGCGAACGGCTGGTGGTTTGCTTCAACCCCATCTTGTCCGAGGAGCGTGCACGTAAGCGCGAGGAACTTCTGCAGGCCACCGAAAAGGAGCTGGAAAAAATCGCCGCTGCCACCAGACGGGAGCAGCGGCCATTACGCGGCAAGCCAACCATTGGCCTCAGGGTGGGCCGTGTGCTGGGGCGCTTCAAAATGGGTAAACACTACCAGATCCACATCGAAGAAGATGATTTTCGCTATGAGCGCAGGGCCGAGAGCATGGAACGCGAAAAGAAGCTGGACGGCATTTACGTGATCCGCACCAATGTCCCGGCCGCCTCCATGCCGGCTTCCGAAGTGGTGCGCTGCTACAAGCAGCTCAGCGGCGTAGAAAGAGCATTCCGCAGCCTGAAGACTGTCGACCTGCACGTGCGCCCTATCCATCATCGGCTGGCCGACCGAGTCCGCGCGCACGTGTTTCTCTGCATGCTGGCCTACTATGTCGAGTGGCACATGCGCAACAAACTGGCGCCGTTGCTGTTCGACGATCACGATAAAGCCAGCGCCGAGGCTCAGCGTGATTCCGTTGTCACACCCGCGAAGCGGTCACCGGCAGCCGAGCGCAAGGCGCTGACCAAACAGACCACCGAAGGAAGACCGGTTCATAGCTTTCAAACTCTTCTGGCCGATCTCGCTACCCTCACCCTCAATCGCGTCCAACCAGCCAACCAATCTGTGCCGCCCTTCGATAAACTTGCCAATCCAACTCCGTTGCAGGAGCGTGTCTTCGCTCTGCTCGGCCTCAAGATCCGTGTCCCGTCACGTAGTCAGTAATTCCCCCCCACCTTCGGCTAAATACCTGTTGTGTCTTCAAATTACGCTCAACGAGCTGTGGAACTTCGGCTTAGCATGGCTGAGCCTCCCCCAGGCCACAGAAAACGATGGCCTGATGTCATTGACTAAGGGATTTTCAGGCAGTTGCAAATTTACGGTCGCTGACGCTTCCTGCTCTGTTTAAAACACTTCGCAACGCTTGGTCGGCGTCGGTAGTCACTCTCTCTCTCTCTGCGACAGGCTATTAGATCCCAAAACCATGGTGGCGGAGCGTTAGTTTAGACCGGCTTTCCAGCGTTCAATCAGCACCAGTTGCTTCTGGATCTGTTCCCGTTCGGGCGAATTCGGTTCCAGCCGCAGATAGGTTTCGAGGTCGGCTTTGGCGGCGCGGTGATTGAGTTGGCGCAAGTGGACCAAGCCTCGATGACGGTACTCTTCGGCATAGGCAGGCATGGCGTCGATGAGAAGATCGAGCACCTGGCGCGCTTTGTCGAACGCTTCGCCGCGCAAATAGATGGCCTTGAGGTTACTTAGTATCCGGACCAGGATCTGGCGCTTCGAGACCGGCGAAAGGACGGCGGGATTCGCTCGCAGATCGACTCCGGCGGTTTGCCTGGCCAGAGCGGAGCAATCGGCAAACGACAGAATTCTGCCGCGATTAAAGGGATCGACCCAGTAGCGCGCTTCTTTATCTTCATACGAAACGATGAAATGGCCGGGCAGCCCGACGCCGTGGACGGTGCGGCTTAAGCGGCGCGCCACCTCCATGTAAACGATCGATAAAGAGATGGGAATGCCGAGGCGGCGCATAAGGACGGAGTTGAGGCAGCAGTTGCGCGGATCGTAATAATCATCTTCGTTGCCGCGAAATTGAAGCACGTCGAATAAAAGCTCGTTCGAGGCTTTTATAAAGTCGAGGCCACTGGCATTGGGGTTAAGTTGGGAGCCAATCTGCTCGGCGAGGTTATCAAGCCGAAAAGCGGCGGCATCCAGGTCGAGCCCCGGAAACTCGATATTGGCGATTTCGAGCGCAGCTATGTCAAGGGGCACGGTGGAACGATCATCCCGTAAGGCGTCGAGCAGTCGCTGCACGCGGTTTAGCTTATCATTGCGACGTCCGGGCGGGAGCACTCAGACCGAATACCGTCGGGACCACCGTCAATTTGGAAAGCGTATGGTTGCTTTGTGGATCCCGAAGTAGCTGACGTTGAATGGCCGGACAAGCCGAGGAGCACTTGACTTGCGGAGTTTAGATCGCCATTAATGACTTCACAATTGTGCAGGAAGCGGAGGCCGTTCTCGTATTTTGCGCGATCAGGCTCGGTGAACAGCCCGAAGCCACGATGAGTCAGACACGGAAAACCTGTCAGCTGAGCAATACCGCGAGAGAAAAGAAGGAACCGTTTATGTAGGGACGCCACCAGAAGACCTCGCCGCCGGCAACGCCCGCCGCAGTTCTTGCGCGACTATTGCGATGTCATCGTCCAATAGGTCACCCAACGAATAAGTCCTGTCGCTAATCGTGATGTTGAGCCGATTTCCGTACCACCTGGTTTTCGCTATAACTGCCGTGACATCCTCTTGGCGCGCCTCAATGTCTCTGCGCCACCGCCATATCGTATGACTCCACCGAAAACTTCCCCTGCCGGCATAAAGCTCGACGGAGGACAAACGTTGTAAGATAATCCGCATTCCGCCTATAAACCACAAGAGCAGGAATCCAATAAATGGCAGGCAGTACAGGGCCTCGTTGAAGGTTCTGAGCTTCAACAATGCTGGCATGAAAATCCAAAGGCCGCACACAAAGATTCCTGCAGTGATCACCAGAGAAATTGTGTAGAAGCCCCAGTTGCTAACTGCGTCTATTTTGATGAGTAGCAACGACCCGTTTTTTTGGATGGAAGAAACGTTCCGATAGTTGGGATAACGCTTATTTTGAAACAAGCTGGAGTATCCCCCGCCACCCGTCCTGCTGCTTATCGGCACGCTCCCAAAATCCTTTTACGAGCATTTCAGAGCGCGTTTCCCTGGAGTTTTGGGGTAGCTGACAAGATCGCTGCATATCAAAACGTCAGTTTCATGCCGAACTGAATCTGGCGCGAGGTAGTTGCGGTGCTCGTAACGATTCCGGCCGTGGAGCTAATCTGCGCTCCCGAAAATACGATCGCGTTCGGTGTTCCGAAGTTCGCGTGATTCAAGGCATTGAAAAATTCAGCTCTAATCTGCAGCCTGACGCGTTCCGTAACGACCACATTCTTGAAGAGCGATAGATCGAGTTCCGCGAGGCCGGGTCCGGTGAGCACTCCGCGGCCCAGGTTGCCGTACGTGCCCGCGGCGGGCAGCACAAATGCATTCGGATTGAACCACTGATTCGGATTGCCTTCAATGACTGGCCCGCTAAATGCCGGGTTAAGAGACGGGCGATCGGGATTTCTGGTGTCGCCGTCGCCCGAACGATTGGAGCCGATCTGGGGCGTGACGGGGAAGCCGCTCAGCAACGTGACGATTCCATTCAGCTGCCAACCGCTGACGAGTTTGTCCTCAACGCCGGTAACCGAAGCGAGCCAGGGCTTGCCGCGGCCGAAGGGCAGTTCATAACGCCCGGAGAGGCTTGCCTGGTGTTCGGCATTGAGCGCCGACGGTCCCCAATCGCTTCGGATACTGTTACGGTTCAGAACCATTTGGGCTTCGTTACTGGCCTGCGCGCCGGTAAGGGCAGAATTAATGTCCAGGTTTTTCGACCATGTGTAATTGGCGCGGAACTCGAGCCCATGACTTACACGCCGCGTCACGTTGGTCTGCAAAGAGTTGTAACTGCTGTTGCCTTCGGTGTACCAAAAGAAACCGCCGGATAGATAGGGGTTGGGGCGCGTTCCAACCGGTATATAACTTGCGCCATTGGCTACCCTGCTGCGCGCAGTCCCCGTGCCGCCAGCCAGGCAGCCAGTCGCGCTAGAACAAAGCTGGGTAGGGATGCTGTTGGGATCGATGCTAATCAATCCGTGGTAACCGAACGAGCCGACGTAGGCGACGCTCAGGGCGGTCTCATTATTCAATTGGCGCTCGACGGTAAAGTTCCATTCGTTCACGGCAGGCGTTTTTGCGTTCGGCTGGACACCCTGCGGAGCGTACGTTGTGCAGGGCGACGGGATGCCGGGACCGCACGACGGAGCGGGCTGCACTCCGGAGACGATGGGTACAATCGACGGCAGCGCGACATTCGCGAAAGACGCAGTGCCGTTGTAAGGCGGCAGCGAGTTGAGCAGAAAGCTGAGATCGTCGATCAGCGAGTAATACAAACCATATCCGGCTCGAATGGCTGTCTTGCCATCGCCAAAAGGATCCCATGCCAGGCCCACCCGCGGGCCGAGCAAATGGGTTGCATTATTGGATGTGAAAACCGAGTTGCCGACCAGTGGATTTGTCTCGAGCACGCCCTTCGCGTCAGTGATGTAATTGGCGGCTCGGCGATCGGCTTCGTTCCAGCCATTGGTGAACTCGTAGCGCAGGCCGGCGCGCAACATCAAATTGCGGCGAAGCTTCATGACATCTTCGGCGAACCATGCGCCGAAAAAACTTCTCCAGCCGAGCTCGGTCGGATTCGGCACAACCTGGAAACTGCTTACAGTTCCCTGCAGGAAAGTGGTCAGGCTGGTAAAGCTGGCTTGGCCAAGCTGGCGCGAAGCAGTATTTTCGTTGTCCTGTATCGGCTGCATCCATACCCCTAAATTGATCTGGTGAATGCCCTTGGTGAACTGGAAATTATCCTGATAGGTAAAGAGATTTCTACGGTTCCAGACGTTGGCTGCGTTGTTGGGTCCGGCCGATGTAATGGCCGAAGCGCCGGTAGTGGTCACGCCGCCGCCGATGACGATCCCGCCTGGGCCTCCGTTGCCGGTAACAAAGTTGAGGCTCGACGGAAAGGGCGTGACCAGCGGAGCATTGAAGTTAAAAGCCGCGCGCGAAAAACCGATGCGCGCAGTATTCAGAGCCTCGGGCGAGAAGACATGCGTCTCCTGCAGGCTGGCGACCTGGCTGACAAGAATCAGGTCAGAGGCAAATAGCGGATCGGACGCGGGCGTCAGATTCGTGCCATTGTCAATGGTGTAGGCCGCGGTAAGAGTATCGCGATCGGTAATCGCGTAATCGCCGCGAGCGGTGCCGAAGTCTTCATTAATGCTTTGGCGGGGATTGTTGTAGGAAAGGGCGGTTCCCGAAGGACGACCGTTCGCCAATAACTCCGGGCCATTGGCTTCGGGCCACAGCGCGAAGTACTTGAGCATGGCAGGATTCAGTTTGGAGACGGGGGTGTAGACGCCGGATGAATTCGGCAGCAGGCCCTGGCGCGCGAACTGATCCGGCACTTCGCTGACGCTGCTGACGGCGAGCGCCTGGCGAAAGCCTTCGTAGTTGCCGAAAAGAAACAACCGGTTTTTGCGCAGTGGGCCGCCGAGCGAGCCGCCGAACTGATTCCGCCGGAAGGGCGGCACGAAGCCGCGGTCGTAGAAGTTCCTGGCATCGAGATCGCTGTTGCGCAGAAATTCAAAAAGCGATCCGTGCAGAACATTTGTCCCGGATTGCGTGGCGACGATGATCTGTGCTCCGGCGCGCTTCCCGTATTGGGCGGAATAGGTGTCGGAGAGGATGTTGAACTCGCGCACCGCGTCCACTCCGAGCAACTCGCCGCTGGCGCCACCGGGTGTATCGGCGAGCTGGCTCGAACCGGTGTATTCAATACCGTTCAGCAGGAAGATATTGTCCATGGGACGCCGGCCATCCACCGCGAATGTATTGCCGTTGCTGGTGCTGGTTCCGGCGCTCTTCAACGTGAAGTTGATTGCGCCTGGGTTGAGAGTGATCAGGTTGTCGAAGCTGCGACCGTTGAGGGGCAGTTCCTTGACTTGATTTTTCCCCACCAATCCGGCGACGGATTCCGTGGTGGTGTTCACGATGGGCGCTTGCTCGGAGACGTTTACCTGGGAGACGAGCTCGCCGACCTCAAGCCGAAAATTGACTTTGGCATTTTGATCGAGCTCTAGTTTTATGCCCGTTCGATCCACCGTTTTGAAGCCAGATTTCCCGGCTCTGACCTCGGTGGATCCGAGCGGCAGCGCGGAGATGCTGTAGCTGCCGGAGGAATTGGTGGTTGTGCTCCTATGGCCGCCGGTTTCGAGGCTGGTTACGGTAATGTTTGCGCCGGCGACAGCGCTTCCGGAGGAATCTTCGACGGTGCCCGATACGGACGCGCCGACCTGCGCCTCGGCGGCCGGGGCAAAGAGTATAAGAAATATGGCCAGAACCCAGCAAAAGCGGATCGACTTGAAACGGCGGCGAGCCAAGATTTGTCCAGGCTGCTGGTTCTTAACAAAAAGGATGTAGCGCGAGGAAAGAGCCATGCAATCTGTCAAACGTTCATTGTACGGTTACCGCAAGGGGGGAGTAACGATCGGCGTTCGTCCCGCATCGGCCGCAATTGTTATAAACTGCCATCAACAGTTTTCCCGGTTGTGAGCTGGAGAAAATGAAACGCCAGAGCGACGAAAAAAGGAGCCAGCGTTAATGTTGATGTCGCGACGACTTGCTTTACTTTTCGCTTTCCTGGTCAGTTGGGCAGGCGCTCAGACGCCGATTCCAAACACTCCCGCCGGCCAGACTCTCCGCACATTCCTCGATGCCTTCAATAGCGGAGACCGCGCCAAGATCGAGACCTATGTCAAAACGGTGGATCCAGCGCAGTCCGTCGATGGCCTGGTCTCATTCCGAAACCAGACGGGCGGCTTCGAGCTGCTCTCGATCGAAAGCAGCGAACCGCTCCGCATTCGGTTCCGGGTGAAAGATAGGGGTGGGCCGACCATCGGGCTCGGATCCTTTCTGGTGAAGGAAGGCCAACCGCCGACAGTAGCGACCTTTCGGCTGCGCGCGCTGCCGCCCGGAGCGGTGCTGGAGAATGTGGTGATCGACGAAGCCGAACGAAAGAAGGTAATCGCGGGCGTAAATAGCGATCTAAAGGAATACTACGTAGATCTGCCGGCGGCGCAGAAGATGGCCGAGGCTTTGGAAGCGCATCAGGCCAAGGGCGACTACGCTGCGATTTCAGATGGCGATGCATTCGCGGCGCGCTTGACCGACGACCTGCGGGCGGTAAGCCACGATAAGCATTTGCGTGTCGACTTCAATCCCTTTAAGATGCCGCCGCGGACTGCTCCTTCCCCGGATGACGAGGCGCGCTTTCGTCAACAGATGGAGCACGACAATTGCGCATTCGACAAGGTGGAAATCCTGCCGAATAATATCGGCTACGTGAAGTTCAACGGGTTCATGGATGCATCGTTCTGCGGGCCGACTGTAGTCGACGCGATGGGCTTTGTGGCGCACAGCGATGCGCTCATCTTCGATCTGCGGCAGAACGGAGGCGGCCAGCCGGCCATGGTTACGCTGATTGCGAGCTACTTATTCGATCACCCGACACACCTGATCGATATGTATAACCGCAAGGAAGACTCAACAACGCAGAACTGGACACTTTCGTACCTTCCAGGGGTCAGGCTGACGAAGCAGCCAGTGTTTGTGCTGACGTCGAAGCAGACTTTCTCTGGCGCCGAGGAGTTTGCGTTCGATCTGAAGAATCAGAAGCGCGCCACCATAGTCGGCGAGACCACGGGCGGCGGCGCGCATCCGGTCGCCGGGCACTTAGTTGCCAACTACTTCATGGTCGGAGTGCCGTTTGCGAAATCGCTCGACCCGGTTACGAAGACGAACTGGGAGGGCACTGGCGTCGAACCCGATGTGAAAGTGCCGGCGGCGGATGCGCTGACGAAAGCAGAGGCGCTTGCGGCCGACAAAATCCAGGCTAAGAAAGACAAAAAGTAGCCGGCCGCTCAATGCTTAACGGCCGCTACTCCAGATCTCTGACCCAGATGTTTCGGAAGCTGATCGGCTCGCCATGGTCGCCGTGCGCCTGTAGTTTGATCGGAGCGCTGGTACATCTTGTAGAACGGTTTGCCGATGTAGCGCGTTTCCCCTTCAACTCGAAGTGATTCCGCACCAGGACACCGTTGAAGAAGACCGTGACATAGGCAGGAGTTTTGAGCGATTCGTCGGCGTTGAACGCATGCGCCGTCCAAACTACGTCGTAGATCTGCCACTCGCCGGGTTTGCGGCAGGGGTTCACCAAAGGAATAGCTTGTTTATAGATGCTGCCGGCCTGGCCGTTCACGTAGGTCTTGTTGTTATAGGAATCGAGCACCTGCAGCTCATATCCGTCGTCGCCCGGGCCGATCGAGGCCAGAAATAAACCACTGTTGCCGCGCGCCTGGCCGCTGCCGTTTCGATCTTGCCCGCGGACTTATTCACAGTCAATACGTCATCGGAGACAATCCATTTGGCCGGCGACTTGTCTTTTGTTCGACACCCATTGGTCGAGATTCTTGCCGTCGAACAACACAATGGCGTCGGAGGGAGGCGCCGTTAGTGACGCCCGGAGTTGGGAGTCTTCACAGCGTAGGCGTAACGCCCCACCCCATCGGGTAAAGACCAGATGCCAACCTCAATTCTGTCTCTTGAGGCGTAATCATTACGGACAAACGCTTCAAACCGGCGATAAGCCAGAATCATTTCGTCCTGAATCGCGCTCTCCGCATCCTAGCAAATCGCCTCCCGATCCGCGCCTGAAATCGAGTCGGGAAAATGCTGTAAAGGCCGCGCGAAATGGGCTGTCTTTAAGCGGGCCGTCCGTAACCCGCCTGCTTTGGTCCGCCACTTTTTCCAATAGGAACTTCGGCGGCATTAAGTTGTCGGCCATTCCTGCGCGCATCACGGCGATCGTCTGGTCAAAGACTCTGAGCATTTATGCAGACGGCTGATATAGTCCCGGTAATCCTTGACACTCTGAAACTGGAGCAGGACCGGCAACTGCGGAACGTCGATATGTACCCCGTTCATCTGATTAACCGGCATTTCCCAACCTTTAAAGCGCTCCCCAGAAGAGAGGCGAACTCTGAATTGTCCGAAGGTTATACTGCCATTGCTCGTCGAGCGCATCGTTGAGCGCCTTTCGGCGCGATTCGAGGTTGGCTGACGATGCGGTTTGACCTTGGTTGAAGGGCGACATCGCAAACAGTAGAAACAGAATGCTGAGGGATCTCATTTGAATTCACTCTCTCGGTAATGAAAATGTTTGTGAGGGCCGGGCACACGACCCCTTCAGCTTAGGTTGCAAACGATAGCTCACGGCAACGGCCTTGCGGCAAGCACTTCAATCCGCGCCGGTCTCAGGAGGCGCGTCGCGTGAGCAGACGTTTCTCATCGATTCTTTCTATTGACCTTCGCAGGTCACCCGGTTGTTCCAGTCCACGAAAGCTCCCTGAGGGTTGTCCCGCCAGGCCCAGACGTGCAGTTCGAATAGCGAGGGCAAGCCGTACCGGTTCGGGCTACCGATGAACTGGAACGCTTGGCCCTCGAGCATCGGCGGCATGCCCTTGTGGTCCTTGTACGCCATCCAAGTGGCGTAGTCCCTGATAAACTCGACGCCCACTAGTCGCATACCGCCCTGCCACGGCTCGTAGATCAGCGCTTGCGGCTCCCGGGCATCGACCTCGGCACTCGCCAACTGAGAGCCGTTGATATAGTGTACGCCCATGGCGCCATGGTCCGGACCGCTGATGCAGCCAAATAACGGCTCGTAGCCGGCTGCAGTGGCAGCATTGACGTCGATGAACTGCCGGGTTGCCTCGCGAACCATTTGAACAAGCTTGGCCGGAGCAACTCCATGCTCGTGGTTGGCCTGCGTTTGCTCGGCACCGTTGGCCGCGGCACCTCCCGCCGCAAGAAGCGGCCCGACGGCAAGACTGCTCAGAAGCGCCAGATGCAGAATGGTCATGTTCGATTTGTGTGTAAGAGGTTTGATTCGTGTTGTCATATAGGTTTGTTCTCTAAAATTTACTTATCTCTGTTTGCTTTCGTTAGTTTGATTTTGTTTAGCAGACGCGGACGCGCCTGCGGTTGTCATCGATTTACGTGAGGCGGAGCAACACCGGAGTGTCCCCGCTTTTTGTTGAATAGAGAGAAAAGCGGAAACGAGGCTTCCTTTTCGCTCTTATGGTTGACTGATGCCTTTCGGAGTCGCTAGCTGCACCACAACTGCGACGCCAGTACCAGGCGCGACCACCGAATTCGCCGCGGGAGTCTGCCCTATCACGATTGGGGCGCTTCCACGCGGTCCAGTCTTTTGATCCGCCTCTGAGTAGACTAGACCCGCTGCTGCCGCGAGCGCCTGGGAGGCTGTGGGAGACCTGCCCTCCATATTCGGAACCGTGATGCTGGAAACATTAGCGATGACGTAATGGGCGTCGTAGTTTGAATTTCCCCCGCATCCGTGCGCACTGTCGGTCCCTGGGAAGTTCATCACATGGGCAAGTCGCGGGATTTGGAGTCATTGCAGCCAATTCCGCGGCCGTAAAAGCCAACCCGAACGCCACCACGACGCCGTCGCAGTTAGCCGTAAATATTTGCAATAGCGCCTGGGCGCCAACTATCACGCCAGCCGCGATTTCGGCCATGATGTTACCAGAGCTGACAAGCGCTCCGACTACACCTGCCGCGGCGTTGTTGATCGCAGTCGTCGCAGCCGAGGGGTCGCTATTTGCATGGCCGGCATTTGACAGGATAAAACTCCAATAAACCGCACCGCCGTCTGGTTCGGATGCGCTGGCATCGGGAACGTCGACATTGGAGTAATACAAGTTTGTATTCACCATCGAGTGCGGGCCGAAATCGCCAAGATTCATGGCCGGTGTTGTTCCCCAGTCCTGATGGAGGCCCCCCTGCGCATTCATCACGCGGAGTGCAGACGACGCTATGAGCGTGTCCGTTCTGACGGAGCGAATCGCATTGATTATGCAGTATGGTATTCCGAACGTATAGTTTGCCATTTTGATTCTTTCCGTCACTCAGAAATACATGCGCCTGTTCGTCTCCGCGGGGTTGGTTAATTGAAAGTGTTGTTTCATCACGACCCGAGTTTGCGGCAATTCCCCGCTGCAGTCGATAGGCTGAACATTCTCTGTTTGTCTAATGTTTGTCTCCGCCTAAGCGGCATTCTCTTGTTTGTTTTGCGAGTAGCTCTTCGCCGATCTTCGCCCCGCTACGTCCGCCAGCTGGCGGGTACGGCCGGAAGGTGTTATAGTTAACTCCCAATCGGGGTCTGCGATGAACGGAGTAACAACACGGGATCGTCTGCTCCGATTTTCGGTTTTCGAGCTCGACCTAGACGCGGGCGAATTGTTCAAGCAAGGGCGCAAGGTCAAACTGCAAGGGCAGCCGTTTGAACTTCTCCGTGCTTTGATTGAGCGAGCGGGCGAAGTCGTCACGCGGGACAAACTTCAGCAGGAGGTCTGGCCATCGGACACAGTGGTCGACTTTGATCGTGGTTTGAACCGAGCCGTCAATAAAGTACGCGAGGCACTAGGTGATTCGGCTGATACTCCGCGGTTCATTGAAACCTTGCCGCGTCGCGGTTATCGCTTTATCGGCTCAGTTCGCGAGAAGAGCGGTGTAGAGCCGCCGGCGAAACCAGTCTCGAGGCAGCGCGTGACCGGAGACTATCATCTCCCAGTCTCGCGAACGCCATTCATCGGGCGTGAGGGGGAACTCGCGGCAATTCAGCAACTCTTGCTCGATCCGGTCATCAGGCTGGTTACGTTGACCGGGTCGGGAGGCTCTGGTAAGACCAGACTGGGACTAGAAGTTATGGGCGAGCTGGTGGGACGCTTTGAAAGGCGGGTTTATTTCGTCGGCTTCGGCTCTGTCAGCGATCCCGCTATGGTTCCCGCGGCGATCGCCGAATCCATGGGCATCCGCGAAACAGGCGGTCGACCTTTCATTGATCTGCTGAAGCAGTACCTCCGGGAGTGCGACCCCATGCCAGTGCTCCTGTTGCTGGACAACTTGGAGCAGATCCTGCCTGCTTCCTCGTTTGTCGTCGAACTGCTGGAAGCTGCCCGGACCCTCAAGGTGCTGGTAACCAGCCGGGCCGCCTTGCGCGTTTACGGAGAGCATGAATTCCCAGTTTTGCCGCTGCCGCTCCCGGATCCTGGGCAATTTCATTCGCTCGACGCATTAGCAAGCAATCCTGCAGTCATTTTGTTTGCGCAGCGTGCGGCAGCGGTGAAATCCGGCTTCAGCCTGACAGCGGAAAACGCTCCCGTGGTGGCCGAGATTTGTTCGAGAGTGGACGGTCTTCCGCTGGCTATTGAACTGGCTGCCTCCAGAGTCAAAATGCTTCCTGTCTATGCGATGCTGCCGCGGCTTCAAAGCCGGCTGCAGCTTTTGACCGACGGAGCGCGCGATCTTCCCCAACGGCAACAGACAATGCGCAAGACCATTGACTGGAGCTATGACCTGTTGAACCAAGCCGAACAGAAACTATTCCGCAGGCTGGGTGTCTTTTGGGGCGGGTGCACACTGGAGGCCGCCGAAGCCGTGTGCGACACGGGCAACGATCTCGGGACGGAGACGCTTGAGGTTATGTCATCGCTCGTCGACCAGAGCCTGATTCAACAGATCGATCCTGGTAAAGACGAACCGCGCTTTCGAATGCTCGAGACCATTCGGGAATATTCTTTGGAGCGGCTTCGCGAGAGTGGCGAAGAGGCTGCCACCAGACGCAACCATGCCGCATACTGTCTGGTGCTGGCCGAAGAAGGCAATCCGGAGCTCGGTGAAGCCGATCGTGCGGCATGGCTGGCCCGTTGTGATGTCGAGCACCGCAATTTTCAAGCGGCTCTTGACTGGCTCTTTCGAACTTTGGATCTCGACTGGAGCTTCCGTCTATGCCTGGCGCTTTTCCGCTTCTGGGACATGCGCGAGCATTTAACAGAGGGCCGCGCCCGGCTGGAGGGCATTCTACAGCTTGCAGGCGCGGGATTCTCCAAAGAACGGGCCAAAGTGTCGCATTTCGTGGGCTCCGTCGCCACCGCCCAGGGCGATTTTACGGTCGCCACCCGCTTCCTGGAACAAAGCCTCTGGCTGTACCGGGAATTGGACGACCAAGGCGGGATTGGGGTGTCTCTGAACGCTATGGCCATCACGGCGCGAGACCGCGGTGACTACCTGGCCGCACAAAAGAATTTTGAGCAGAGTCTCGCGTGCTGGCGCAGTGTGGGTGACCGGGTTGCGATCGCACGATGCCTCCACAACTTGGCAAATGTGGCCAAGATTCGCGGCGACTATCCATGTGCCCGAGCGGCGCTCCGGGAGGCGATACAAATCTTTGAGGAACTCGGCGATCGTAACGGGGCCGCTTGGTCACTCAATCAGCAAGGGGATGTAGCGCGCGAGCAGGGCGACGTGGCTGAGGCTGGCACAGTCTATCAGCGGGCGCTTTCCGCCTTTCGGGAAGCCGGCGACGGGTGGGGTTGTGCCCGATCGCTGGCCGATTTGGGTTCGATAGCCTGTGAGCAGGGGGACCATTCGGCTGCACGCGCGCGATACCGCGAAAGCCTGGCAATCTTCGCGAGTTTAGGACACAAACGTGGCATTGCGCGAGTGTTGGAAGGTTTGGCCTGTCTAGCCTTGGCAAGAGGAGACGCCCCGCGCGCCCTTTCTGTCGCAGCCGCCGCAGCGCGCTTACGCACGCTCATCGGCGCGCCTCTGACACCCGCGGATCAATCGAAGCTCGATCAAAACTTGCAACTTGGTTGCGCTTTACTCAGCGAGCAACAAGGTAAAAAGGCCTGGGAAGCAGGTTGGACAATGACCCAAGAATCCGCGGTCGAGTACGCCTTGGGAGATCGGGAGTCCGTCAGTTAAGGCGGGTAGGATCAATCAGCTTGCGCACCGCGGCCACACGGTCAGCGGGAATCCCCGTTTTTCGGGCGTGCTCTCGGATCATGGCCTCGTCTGGCGCCAGGTAAACGCAGTAGAGCTTGTCTTCGGTAACGTAACTGTGGAGCCATTGAATCCGCGGCCCCATTTCCTTCAAGGTCTGTAAAGAGCGCAACGACACCTCTCGGATCTGCTCCTCGGAAAGGGAACCGGCTCCTGGAATTTCACGTTCAATCACGAACTGCGGCACGATCGCACTAGTCTACACCAAAATGGGCGCTATGGCCCTGATCAGAGGGCATTTCTCCGTCGCGCTCACTGCTCGTCTCCGCTTGTGCCCTTTCGCGCAAGAAGCGTCAGTCGAGGACCGCTAATTGAGCTCTCTGACCCAGATATTCCGGAAGCTGATCGGCTCGCTATGGTCGCCGTGCGCCTGTAGTTTGATCGGAGCGCTGGTGTACACCTTGTAGAACGGTTTGCCGATGTAACGCGTTTCCCCCTTCAACTCGAAGTGATTCTGCACCAGGACGCCGTTGAAGAAGACCGTGACATAGGCAGGCGTTTTGAGCGACTCGTCGGCGTTGAACGTAGGCGCCGTCCAAACTACGTCGTAGGTCTGCCACTCACCCGGTTTGCGGCAGGGGTTCACCAGCGGAATAGCTTGTTTGTAGATGCTGCCGGCCTGGCCGTTCACGTAAGTCTTGTTGTTATAGGAATCGAGCACCTGCAGCTCATATCCGTCGTCGCCCGGGCCGGTCGAGGCCAGAAACACGCCACTGTTGCCGCGCGCCTGGCCGCTGCCGCTGATGTTTTCGGGGATTTTCCACTCGATGTGCAGTTGGTAGTCCTTGAACGTCCGCTTGGTTTCGATGTTGCCCGCGGACTTATTTACAGTCAGCACGTCATCGGAGACAATCCATTTGGCGGGCGATTTGTCCTTGTTCGACACCCATTGGTCGAGATTCTTGCCGTCGAACAACACAATTGCGTCGGAGGGAGGCGCACCATTGGTGACGCCAGGAGTGACCACCTTGGGCACCGGCTCCCAAACTTCCGTGTCTTCCGGTTTCGCTTTGGCCGACGTAGCCGCTTGGGCGCTCGCGACTCCCCGTGCTTCCGCGCCATGCGCCACGGCTGGCTTTTTCGCGGAAAGCGGACCGGCCACGGCAATCAGGGCCATAAACGCAAACGATCTTGATAATTGAATACGCATCACTTAGATGAGAATACATTCAATCGACCCAAACCTGGGAATTTGCGATCTTGAACTCGGCCAACGCGTCCTCCAACCAGAGCGCAATACTAGTGGAGTGTCGCAAAGAGACCGTTCGCACCTTTGTGGGCGGGGCAAAGCAGGGAAAGGCATCGGATTCCGCAAACGGCGCGGAATACTCGCCAGTCCCCTGGTTTGCGGGTTGCTTGTGGACAGTAGCGTTTACAATGCGACCTAGTAGGCTCAGGCTCTGAAATGGCAAAACCAGTTTTGTTAACGGTGGATGACGATCCGGATGTGTTGCGGGCGATCGAGCGCGATCTGCGACAGCGCTATAGCGAACACTACCGAGTCATGCGCGCCGAGTCAGGACTCGCGGCTCTGGACCTTTTGCGCCGCTTGCGTGAGCGAAACAATCCGGTAGCTTTGCTGCTGGTGGATCATCGCATGCCCCAGATGAACGGCGTAGAAACGCTGACACAGGCCATCCAGCTTTTTCCCCTTGCCAAACGGGTTTTGCTCACCGCTTACGCCGACACCGAAGCCGCCATAAAAGCCATCAACGACGTACAACTGAATTTCTATTTGCTGAAACCGTGGGACCCGCCGGAACAGCAACTCTATCCGGTGCTCGACGACTTGCTTGAAGACTGGGCCGCCAAATACAGGCCGCCCTTCGAAGGCGTGCGCGTGTTAGGGACTCGTTGGTCGCCGCAATGTTACGAGATCAGAGACTTTCTCGCGCGCAACCAGGTGCCGTATCAGTGGTTGGATGCCGAAGCGGCGGAGCGCGACCCGGAAGTTCGCCAGGTGCTCGCGGCGGTAAGCTCCGGTGAACTGAGGCTGCCGGTAGTTTTCTTTCCGGACGGCCAGCAGCTCAAAGAACCTTCGGCGCAGCAACTGGCGGAAAAGCTCGGTCTGCGGACGAGCGCGGGTTTGGAGTTCTACGACCTCGCCATTGTCGGCGGCGGCCCGGCCGGATTGGCGGCCGCGGTATATGGCGCGTCCGAAGGCTTAAAAACTGTAATGGTCGAACGTGAAGCTCCAGGCGGACAGGCGGGGCTCAGTTCGCGCATCGAAAACTATTTAGGATTTCCGTCCGGCCTGTCGGGCGGCGACCTGGCGCGCCGTGGAGTGGCGCAAGCTCGCCGCTTCGGAGTGGAGATCGTGTCGCCGCAGGAAGCCGTCGGCATGCGCGCCGAGGGTCCTTACCGCTACCTGAAGCTGAATAACGGCACCGAGCTTTCCTGCCACTCGTTGGTGCTCGCGGGCGGCGTACAATGGCGCAAGCTCGACATTCCCGGCGTCGACCGGCTGCAGGGAGCGGGCGTCTACTATGGAGGGGGCACGACGGAAGCGATGTCTTGCCGCGATGAGAGCGTATACGTGGTGGGCGGCGCAAACTCGGCCGGGCAGGCCGCGATGTTCTTTTCCCAATATGCGACAGAAGTGGTAATGCTGGTACGCGCCGAATCGCTGGCGGCGACCATGTCTCAGTACCTCATCGAGCAGATTGAAAAGACTCCGAAGATCCGGGTCAGATATCGCGCGCGTGTCACTGAGGCGCATGGCGAACAACACCTGGAATCCATTTCAATCGCCGACGAGGCCAGCGGGCGGACGGAACAGGCGCCAGCCTCTTCGCTCTTCATCTTTATTGGCGCGGAACCGCGCACAAACTGGCTGAACGAGGCGGTGGAACGCGACGAGCGCGGCTTTGTCCTGACCGGGCCGGATCTGATGCGCGATGGCAAGCGGCCGAAAAGTTGGACACTCGATCGCGACCCCGGCCTGCTAGAAACCAGCTTGCCCGGTGTCTTCGCCGTAGGTGACGTTCGTCACGGCTCGGTAAAACGCGTCGCCTCGGGAGTAGGCGAAGGCTCCATCGCGATTCAATTCGTTCACCAATATCTCAGCAAGGTGGTGTAGCCATGGCAGACGCAGCCGCGCTCCCCTCCGATCGTTTCGAACAGCCGCTGGCGCTTGCCCTCCGGCAGATCGCGATCTTTGCCGATCTCGAAGAAGAACAATTGCAATGGTTCGCTTCGCAGGCGCGGGACATGCGCCTTGCGCCGGGCGAAATCGTGATCCGCGCGGGCGACCCCGCGGATGCGCTTTTTGTGCTGCTGGAAGGCGAAATTCAGGGGCGCGCGGAAAACGCTCCGGGCGATTTGCCGCTCTTTATTGCGCGCGCCGGCCAGGTCACCGGCATGCTGCCTTTTTCCCGCATGACCACCTTCTCCATCACCGCCCGCGCCGTTCTGCCCACGCGCGTCGCCCGTTTTCACAAGGATCACTTTCCGGAGATGTTGCAGCGCATTCCGCAGCTTCTTCCTCGCTTGATGGGCGTGCTGGCGGATAGAATTCGCGAATCGAGCCGCAGCGTGCAACAGCGCGAGAAGCTGATGGCGCTGGGGAAACTTTCGGCGGGTCTGGCGCACGAACTCAACAATCCTGCCGCGGCCGCCCGGCGGTCGGCCGAAGCCCTGCGGAAAGCCGCGCACGAATTGCGCCGGATCGATGCCAGGCTCAATCGCAGCGAGCTTTCGAACGACCAGCGCGTCTTCCTGAGCCACTTGCAGGAGGAGGCCATTCGCAGCCTCGCGAACACAACTCCTCTCGACGCCCTGGACCAGAGCGATCTTGAAGATTCAATCGGCTCCTGGCTTGAGAAAAGGAACATTCCCGATCCTTTCCGGCTGGCCGGTCCGATTGTCGAAGCGGGCATCACCGTCCACTCGCTCGACGCGCTGGAGAGCAAGTTCGAACGCTCGCTACTCGAGGAGGTAGTTCAGCGTTTCGTTCATTCAGTTACCGCGGAAAAGCTGACGTTGGAGATCGAAGCCGCCACCGGCCGCATCTCCGAGCTGGTGCGTGCGATCAAGGAGTACTCTTACATGGACCAGATGCCGGAGCAGGAGATCGATGTCCACGCCGGCATAGAAAGCACGCTCACCATTCTGAACTTTCGTCTGAAGAAGGGCGTGAACGTAATACGGCAGTTTGATCGGTCGCTGCCGCGCATTCGTGCCCGCGGAAGCGAATTGAACCAGGTGTGGACCAACCTGATCGACAACGCGATCGACGCTATGGATGGGAAAGGCACGCTCGCGATCCGCACGGCGCATGAGTTGTCTTATGCGTTGGTTGAAATCAAGGACAATGGCGCGGGCATTCCGGAAGAAATCCAGTCGCGCATCTTCGAGCCTTTTTTCACTACCAAAGGCGTGGGCTCAGGCAGTGGGCTGGGCCTGGATGTGGTCTACCGCATTGTCCAGAATCATCATGGAGAGATTACGGTGGAGTCGCGGCCGGGCGAAACGCGCTTCGAGGTTCGCCTGCCGTTTGAGCGAGCGCAAGCCACCCAACCGGCTCTCGATGCCGCCCCGTCTCCCAAAATCTAAATCGGGGACAGGCTACGCAATTCCCAATTCCTGCGCTCCGACTGCCGTCCCAAAAAAGCTCATCCGGAGCACGCAATCGTACGATATGTACCTGGATGCCTTGCTTCCGCCAACTTGCTGCGCTCCTGCTCGCTTGCTCCGCGCTCTCCGCGAATCTGACCGCCGCCGAGCATTGGCTCAGGCTCCGTACACCGCATTTCGAGATGTATACCACCAACAGCGAGAAGCAGGGCACGGCCGCGCTCCAGGTCTTTGAACAGGTTCGATACTTCTTTCTCGAAAACAGTCATTCCAAATCCGCGCCGGATGTGTCTGTGCGGATCATTGCCTTCCGCTCCGAAAAAGAATACAAGCCATACCGGCTAAACGGGGGCGCGTTCGCGTATTATCTGCGCAGCCGCAAAGTGGATTACATCGTGATGCAGGACATCAGCCCGGAGCATTATCAAAGCGCCGTGCATGAGTATACCCACCTCATCATCGAACATCTTGGCCTGAAGCCGCCGCTTTGGCTGAACGAAGGCCTGGCGGATCTCTACTCATCGCTCGAATCGCGCGGCAATCAGGCCATCGTCGGACGTCCCATCGCCGGACGAGTCGCGGTTTTGTTCAATCAACCGTGGATGAGTCTCCCGGCTTTGCTAAACGTCCGGCCCGACTCGCCTTACTACAACGAAAGCAATAAGATGTCGATCTTTTACGCGGAGAGTTGGGCCCTCACGCACATGGTCGCGCTCGGAAAAGGTTATCAACCGCGCTTTTCCCAGTTTCTAACGGCCATGGCCTCTGGAAAATCCTCCGCCGATTGCTTTCAAGAGGTCTACGGAAAAAATCTGGACCAGGTCACAGAGGATTTACATAGGTATTTAAAACAGTCTTCCGTGCAGGCCGCGATCTTCAACGTGAAGCTTCCAAAGGCCGAGCTCGAACCGGAAGTTACGGACGCTTCGAACGTTAACGTGGAACTCGCCCTGGCGGACTTGCTGGCGTCGCGCCCGCAGACCATGGCCGAAGCGCAGGATCGCCTTACGAAGCTCGCTGCTGAAAATCCCGCTGACCCCGACGTCGAAGAGTCGCTGGGCTATCTCGCCTGGCAGCAAAATGACAAGGCGAAGGCGCGCGAGTGCTTCCGGCTGGCGATGGAGAAAGGATCTAAGAATCCGGAAATGCTGTTTCACTATTCTCAATTGCTGCGCGAATCGGGCGCCCCGCCTAAGGAGATTTTGCCTGCCTTGCAGCAGGCCGTTGCCCTTAAGCCAGATTACGTCGATGCCTGGTTCGATCTTGGCCTTACGGCGATGAATGCCGGCCAATGGGGGGGCGCCCTCCAGGCTCTTGCGCATGTGCAGACCGTCAAGCCGGAGCGCGCCTACACTCTGTTTGCCGCTCTTGCCTACTGCGATTTCCAGTTGAAGGCCTTCCACGAATCCCGCGTCCTGGCGGAACGAGCAAAGCAATACGCTAAAGATCCCGACCAGAATCTCCAGATCGCAAGGTTGCTGGAAAGCCTGGATTACTCGGAGCAGAAAGGCACTCCCCCGGCAGCGGCCGCATTACCCGCGCAACCCCCGCCAACGGATCGGCCATCCATCGCGCGAAACGCACCGCGGGAACTTCCGCGAGACGTTCCCTCCGCGCAATGGTCCGACGATCTGCGGCACGTCGAAGCGGTTGCCAAGTCTTTCGATTGCCACGCCGGAGCGCCGCGCTTGCATGTCCTGGTGAATGGTAAGGAAATGGTTTTGGCGCTTGCCGACCCGAAAGCCGTGGTGGTGCGAAACGCCGCTGGCGGCCGGTTCGATATGCATTGCGGCCCGCAAAAGCCTTTCCACGTAGGTATCTTCTATATCCCGACTAAGACCACGCCGGGGCTGGACGGCGTCATCCGCGAAATGGTCTTTTGACAGGTTGCCTCACAGAAGGTGAAAGTCGATCTCTACTGTAATATGCACGTTTACCGGCTTGTCGGCCTTTGTTCCGGGCTCGAAGGTCCACTGTTTTAGCGCCTCCAAAGCGGTGCGGTCTTCTTCCGTGCTCAGACCGCTCGATACGCGGCATTCAGTTGCTCTACCCTCCGCTGTCACCACAGTCGAAATCTTCACGGTCCCCTCCACGTATGCTTCCTTCGAGGAAGGCGAGAACTCGGGCTCGACATAGTGGACGAGCTTCGGGGGCTTTACATCCCCACCGGGTTCATAAACCTGATCGTCTTTTTTTTGCTTGGAATCTTGAGCGGCGGCATGATGGAAAGGAAAAATTACGGCGGCGGCTAGCGAAAGGATAAAAACCCTCCTGCTTGCAAATAGATACACGAAGTCTCCTGAAGCATGCGAGTGAGAGAAGAGACGAACAGAGACGATTCGAGGTTTCACCGTAGCGGGTGTTTTTTTAGATAGTACTTTACAATGCAAAGCATCGATGTCACCATAATTCCATGCGCCACTTATTGGCTCTTCTTCGCCGGCTCACGTCAAAAGCCCCGCGCCAGCTCGGCCCAGGCTTACCCTCCCAAAGAGAACCGGGCTTGGATCGAAGAGACTTTCGCGCCCGCTGGTAGCCTACTTATCGAGACCTAGGTGGGTGTTGAAAAACAGGTGACAGGCAATGTTTTCCACGCGCAGACACGCGGATCTGGTTGATTCGCCGTTACAGTTGCTTGGGAAAACAAAGCCAGTCACCCGTTTTTCAACAAGCTCCTACCGTGCGCTCAACTCCTCCAGCCTGCGAATTCGCTCGGCGGTGGGGGGGTGCGATGAAAATAAACGCATGAAGCTTTGCCCGGTAAATGGCTGAATAATAAACAGATGTGCTGTGGATGGGGCGGCATCCATCGGTATCTGCCGCGAATAGCTCTCCAATTTTTGGAGAGCCGAAATCAGCTTTCCGGGATTGCCGGTATATTTGGCTGAAGCGGCGTCGGCATCGAACTCGCGGCTTCGCGAGATCGCCATTTGAATCACCATGGCGGCAATCGGGGCGAGAATCAACATCAGAATGCCGCTCCACCCGCCACCCCGTTCGTCGTCGTCCCGGGAGCCGCCGAAGAAGAAGCCCATGCGAGCCATAAAAGTGATGGCCGTCCCGATCGTCGCGGCGATCGAACTGATCAGGATGTCCCGGTGCAGGACGTGCCCCAGTTCATGCGCCACTACGCCTTCGATCTCGTCGTCGGACATGGTGTTTAAAATGCCGGCCGTGAATGCAACGGAAGCATGCTGCGGATTGCGTCCTGTCGCAAAAGCGTTCGGCGAGTTATCGGGAATCAGCCAGAGCTTCGGCATTGGAATATTCATGCGCTGCGTCAGGCCGGCCACGATCGGATAAACCCGCGCATAGACCGCGGAATTCTGGTCTGGAGCCAGCCGTTGGGCGGAGTACATGGCCAGCGCCATCTTGTCGGAAAAGAAGTAGCTGAAGAAGTTCATCACCACGGCCAGGGCGAGCCCGATATAGAGGCCATCGCGGCCGCCGAAAGCCTGGCCGAGTAAGAGCAACAGCCCACTTAGCAAGCCTAAAAGAAGAACTGTCTTGACGGCGTTCATCGCATCCTCCTGAGCCAACCACTCAACGGATCGTAAGCACGGAACCGGCTCTAAGAAGTAGCCGTGGTCGATTTCCTGGTAGATTTTTTCTTTGGGGTCGGTTGCCGCTGCTTGCGCATGCCTGGATGCCCTGCCCCTGGTGTCTCAGCCGGTACGTCGCCCTTCTTTTGCGAGGTGTCTTTGGAACTTGTGCCGGTCGGCTGCCGCTGGTGCCCGATGTCCGGATTGTTCGTGCCGCCCGGTCTCTGTTGCGGAACATCTTGCGAATTTTGCGGTGACGGGCTCTGGCTTTGCCCCGGCTGCCCAAATGCAAAAACAGGCAGGCCGATCAGCCCCGCGGCCAGCGCGGCATTGCGAAGCAGTTTCATACCTTGAGCTTATCTCTGTAGTCATCGGCGAAAAATTGGGGACACTCCGGGCTAGCATCCGTCCAACTCGTTACTTTCCACAAAAGCAGGCGTGTCCCCGAATTTTTCACAATCCCTGTAGTCAGCGGCTCGATCGAAAATAGCGGTAAAAAACCGCCGCAATCGCGAGCACCGGCACCGCCAGCAGCAGTCCCAGCGGGCCGAAAAGGAAGCTGCCCGCCAACAGCGCGATAAACACCGGCAGCGGCCTTAGCCCCAGCGGCTTGCTCAAGAACCGCGGAGTAATGAAGAATCCCTCCAGCGCTTGAATCACTACCCAGACGGCGAAAGCAATCAAGAAGTGCTCCAGGTTCCAATCCACCCAGGCAATCGTCATTGCCGCCAAACCGAGCGGGATCAGCGACCCCACCCGCGGGATAAAATTGGCTAGGCCGCCCAGCAGCGCAATCGCCGGCCACAACGGTACACGCGCGAAACCAAAAGCAATCGCATACAAGATTGTCAGGATGCCGGCAATGATGAACTGTGCCCGCACATAGCGCCCAACCACGTAAGCCGACTCGCGAAACGGATTGTTTGGCCGTTGCAAAGGGGTCATTCGAGCCAACCCTCGTTCTTCAGCACATGCCTGAATCCGGGCGTGTCCAGACTCACTACCGGAAAGTACGGTCCAGCAAGAGTCCGCCGCCACCAGTGCCCGTCTCTCCGGTGCTCTTCCGGTGTTGTGAAGTGATACTCGTAGAGATTCGCCCGCACGTAATGCGGCGGCTTGCCCGCGAACGGGTTCACCCTCAGCAAGCTCAGCACATCCCGATCTCCTTCGAGCAGCTTGGCGACGAAGTTCACAAACCATGGATAGTCCTTGTAGCTCGACATCGCGGCGAACCACATCAGCCAGTCGAGCCGCAGATGATACGGCGCGATTTGCGGCGGCCGATAACCTACATCACCCGGCTTGCCTTTGAACTGGTATTCGCGCCACTGAGTCGCCGGCGTGATCACCTGATCGCCGGTTCCTTCCACCACCACTTCATAACGCGTCCTGGTAATACTGCCGAATGCGCCGTATGTTCCAACCAGGTGCAGCGAATTGAAGTTAGTGTTCATGATCTGGCGCGCGGAAAGCATATTCGTCACCACTGGGACGCTCAGCACCGCCACACCCGCCAGCAGCACGTAATTCACCCACTGCGTCACCGGCGAGACCGCTTGCAGCGAAGGCGTCCAGGCCGCGACTCCCGAAAAGAATTTCGCATCGAGCGTCGAAAATGCCAGCACCAGCGTCAGCCAGTTCAACCACGAAAGATTTCCCCCCAGAATGATACTGAGCTGAAAGGCAATCGTGATCAGGCCGGCGATACCGGCAATCGGCTGTGGCAGAAAGAAGAAAAATGGGACGATCAACTCCGTAAAGTGATTGAATAGAACGCCGGCCTTATTGAACCAATGGGGAGCCCAATGCAAATACCAGCTGACCGGATTCGGCATGGGCTGCGTCTCGTAGTAGTAATACAGGCAAGTCAAATCGCGCCAGCAGGCATCGCCGCGCAGCTTGATCAGGCCGGCACCGAACATGATCCGAAAGAGCAGCCAGCGGAACAGCCAGATCGGCGTCGCCTGCGGCATTGCGCTCGAGCCACCGAGAAAGATCGCAAAGAAGCAAGCCTCCAGCAGAATGGACTCCCATCCGAACGCATAGAACGTCTGCCCGACATTGACGAAGGAAAGATAGATCAGATAGATGGCCAGCCAGACCGACACGTTCGCCCAGGTATAGCGCGTGGCGATCCCACTGATGACTAACAGCGAGAGAACAATCCCAATCCAGGAAGCGAAGGTAAAGGCGGAGTCGCGCGGAAACAAGTAGAAAAGGCTGGGCGATTCCTTGAACGGCACCTGTTTGACAAACAACGGCACCGGCAGCAGCCCATGCTCGCCGAGCAGCGGTTTGAACTGATTCAACGCCGCGATAAACGCGATCAAGCAGATCACCGCAATACCGCGTTCAAGTAGTAATCGCGTTAACCAGTAGCTCTTCGCTTCAAGGTTCACTACTGCAACGATACGCCAACCGTCGGTGCGGCCGCGTTGATGCTACCGGTGTCGCAAAGCCGTTCCAGCTGGCATCCGCACCGCCCGCAGCGCCGGAATCGTCCCGGCCGCCAGCGCCACGGTGAGCAACACTAACCCGGCCGCCGCAAAAGATAGCGGATCGTGCGCCTTCACCGCAAACAGGATGCTGCCCAGGTACTCAGTGAAGAGCCACGCGCCCGCTACTCCTAGCGCCAGCCCGGCCGCGATAAGAGCAAGTGTACTTCCCAACAGCAGCTTCAATAGATCCGCCCGCGTCGCTCCCAGCGCCGAGCGCAATCCAATCTCAAATGTCCGCTGGGCAATGCTGTATGCCACCACGCCGAAAATCCCGATCGCAGCCAGCGCTAACGCCGCCGCGCTAAATCCAAATAAGAGGAATGTTCGCAGCCGGTCCGAGCCCATCGATTCCGATCTGATCTCGTTCACGGTACGAATCCGATCGAACGGCTGGTTGCGATCGATCCTCCACACCGCCTGCTCCGCACGGCGAATGACTTCGCCGGCATCGCCGCGCGCGCGAATCAGCAGCGCCATAACCCCGCTTGGTAGTTGCGCGTCCGTCACATAGATGCATGGGTAAGCGGTCGAGAGATCCACAATCTTCTCGTCCCCCACCACGCCCACGATCTCCCACGGCACGTCTTTGCCAAGTTTGTTGTGCAGCAGATCCACATCCTCGAAGAGAAGGCGCTTGCCCAGCGGATTTTCGTCATGCAAGAACTCTTTTACCCAGGCACGATTCACCAGCACGCTTCTAGGCGCGGAGGCAACATCGCCGCCGTCGAGCAATCTGCCCCGAATCAGCTTCATCCCCAATGCCTCGAAGTAGCCTGGGCTGATCATCTTGAAAAAGGAGACCGGCCGCTTCGCGTGATCCACCCTCTGTTGCGTCGTAATCTGGAAAGCAGTGCCCATGGTGGTCCCGTCGAACGGCAGCGCCGAGCTGAGCGCCGCGGAACGCACCCCGAGAACTGCGCGCACGCGCTGCAAAACCTGCCGATAATAATTCGTGACCTGTTCCCCATTCATTCGCGCCGGATCATTAACGGGCAACCACGCCGTTATCAGATGCGCTGGATCGAACCCGACGCTCTGCTGCTGGAGGCTGCTGAAACTACGCAACAGCAGCACCGAGCCGCACAGCAGCGCGAACGTCAGCGCAACTTCCGCGATCACAAAACATTTGCGCAGTGTTACACCGCGCGCGCTTCGCGTGTGCCCCCGGCTCTGCTCCACTAACGCATCGCGCGGAGCCGCCTTGATCCCCGCCAGCGCTGGGAAAATTCCAGCTAACAAACCAACCAGCACAATCAGCCCCGTGATCGTCAAACAGGTGCGCCAGTCGATCGCCACCACTACTTCGGGCGGCAGGTAAAAAGCTGGCAACAGTCGCTTCAGCAAATCCATTAACGCAGCGCCCAACCCAATCCCCAGCGCGCCGCCCAGCGCGGCAAGCAAAAGGCTCTCCACCAAGAACTGCCGCAGCAGCCGCCAGGATTGCGCTCCGAGCGCCTTCCGCACCGCCAGTTCCTGTCCGCGATCCGCTCCGCGCATGAGCAGTATGTTCGCCAGGTTCACGCAGCTGATCAGCAGCAGCGCGCCCACCGCCGCCAGCAACATATATAACGAAGTGCGCAGTTGCTCCCCGACCGCCGTTTTGCTGTAGCGATCCACTGCCACGCCCCAGCCGCCATTAGATGAAGGATAGGTCCGCGCCATGCCTTCCCCCAGCATCGTCATCTGCTGCTGCGCGCTCGCCAGACTCACTCCTGCCTTGAGCCGCGCCCACACCATCAGCCAATGAAACGAGCGCGTACTTTCCTCTGGCGTGAAGCTCAACGGAATCCACACATCCGGCCATCCATGATCGAAGCGGCTTCCCGGAGGCATCACTCCTACCACCGCGTACGCCATCGAGCACGAGCTTTTCGCCCAAAATCCGCCGATTGCCGCCAAAACGAGACCTCCATAGCCGGCAACTGATCACCGCGACGTCGTTCTTCCCTGCTTCATTCTGCTGCGGCGCAAACGTTCCGCCGAGCACGGCTTTCACGCCAAAGATGCGGAAATAATCCGCCGACACGCGCGCCCCATGCAAAACCGCCGGCTTCTCACGCCCGCTGAGCGTGAACGGCACGCCCACTTCCGCCGCCATCATGCTAAACGACGACGCTTGCTTTTGCCAATCCAGAAAAGTAAGCGTCGAGGTCCGGTTCTCGCCCCCGCGAGGCAGCTTCTCCCACACATTCACAATCCGCTCCGCATGCGCATAAGGAAGCGGCTTCAGCAGCGCTCCGCTGACAAAGCTGAAGATCGCCGTATTCGCTCCGATTCCAAGCGCGATCGTAAGCACGGCCGCCGCCAGAAAACGCGGATCTTTGCCCAGTGAGCGAAATGCATAGCGCAGGTCTTGTAGCAGAATGTCTACCTCGAAGTATGGATCGTCTACCTTTTGGCATTCTATCCCTATACCGGATCTCCCGGCTCTTGCGAGACACTAAAAAAGCCAAGGTCGCCGAAAACCATCGAGCCGCAATCGCTGGCTCTTCCCTGGCCAGCCAGACCGATACGTTTTTCCACGTCTAGCGCGTAGCCATCCCCGTAATGACTAATAGCGAGAGAACAATCCCAATCCAGGAAGCAAGGGTAAAGGCGGAGTCGCGCGGAAACAAGTAGAACAGGCTGGGCGATTCCTTGAACGGCACCTGTTTGACAAACAACGCCACGATAAATGCGATCAAACAGATCACCGCAATGCCGCGTTCAAGCAGCAGCCGCGTCAACCAGTAGCTCTTCGCTTCAAGATTCACTTAATAAACAAAGATACGCTCGATCAATCAGAGTTTCTCTTCAACCGCCATCAGAGAGAGGCTTGCGAGCGACGACGATACGTAGCGGAGGAAAGGTGTAGAGGGGGTTGCTCCATCGTCTTTTGACAGCAAAACCGGCGCGACGCAACTGGTTTGCGTACTCGCCAGTGAGCTTGTAGTCCGACAATATGGCGATGCCTCCGGGTTTCAACACGCGGGCGATTTGTTGAAGAGAACGGCGTCGCGTTTCACGATCATAGATGTTGTGAAGGCAGAGATTAGAAGCAACGACATCGAAGGAAGAATCGGGAAACGGCATATCCTGTGCGGGCAGGCCGAGCAGCGTGCAGCGATCGACGATTCCTTCGAGTTCTAGATTGCGGCGGGTGGCAGATTCGGAGTTGCCGCCCATATCCTCGTTGGACCAGATGTCGATACCGGTGCCTCTTCCACTGCCATGAAGGCTTGCTATCCGCTTCACCGCCCCAGCCAGCAGGAGACCGCGCCCGCAGCCAACGTCCAGCACCTCTTCGTCTCCGCGCCACTGATGCAGCGAAAGCATGAGATCTCGATGCCGGAACTTGCCGTACTTTACATAGAAGAGGAAAAGAAAGCCCTCAAGGACAAGAAACAAGCCAGTCCAGAAGAACATCGGCCTCAGCAGGAAGTCAACGGGGCCCAGATGCACATGACGAGGTCCGAAAGTTCCGAGTAGAACACAAGGAACGCCAAAGAGAAAAAAATTGCGTAAGACATGAGGCGCATCTACGCCGTAGTCAGGAGCATTTTGGGCAGCCATAACCTTCGGGACCTATTTCTTACTCTTCGCACGAGGTGGACTCCGCGCCGAAAAAGTTGTCGAGCCGAGCGTGCATGGCTACAAGTTTGTACAGAGTCGAAGCTTGCGCAACTTTCAGATGTAGCTGAGACACCTGCTCAAAACGTACTGTTCCAATACGCGTGCTGCCCCCGGTAGTTGTCATCCGGAAGATTTTTCAGAATCGCCCGCTTCACGTCAAGCGCATTGATCTGGCCTTGCGTCTCGTATAACACCTGGCCGTTCATGCCGATCAGCGCGGTAAAGGGCACGCCGCCGTTCCAACTTTTACCGAAAGCCGATACGGCATCTGCCGCATCGTCGCTGTTCAAAAGCAGGTTGCTATTGATCGCGTGCTGCTGATTCAAAAACTTGAGCACCATATTCTTTTCGTCCGGATCGTTTATGCTGACATCTACGATATTGATTTGGCGTTGGGCATACATCCGAACCATTTTCTGAAGTTCCGGGAATCCGGCCGTGCACGGAGCGCACCAGGTTGCCCAAAAATCCACCAGCAGCAGCTTATCCGTGCCCGCATTCGTACGTAGCGTTTTCAGTTGATCCGCCGAAACTAGTTCCAGCTTTACCCGTTTCTGTTCGCCGGCATCGATCTCAGCATTTGCGCCCGCTTCCTTGTACGCCCACTTCGTCGAACATCCTACCGCCGGCGCGTCTGTCACTACCACCGGCTTTCCTGCCAGTAGAGCGTCTATTGCGTCCCGCGCTTCGTGCTTCTTAGCAAGTTCTTCCCGTGGATTGCTGTCGATTCGCCCTTCGTAGCGCAACTTCCGCTCCTGATCGAAGATGAACGCGTGCGGCGTCGCCGTCGGCCCGTACTTGAGCGCTACCGATTGCGTCGCCCCGTCCGACAAGTACGGAAAGTTGAAATGCCTGTAGCTCGCGCGAATCTTCATCTCGGGCAGCGAATCGCCTAGGTCCGTATACCCCATCTCGCTGAGATGCACCGCCTTCGGATCGTTCGGATTGATCGCCACCAGCGCCACGCCCCGGTCCTTATAATCCGCCGCCAGTTGCTTGATGCGCTTCTCGTACATCTGCGCCACCGGACAGTGGTCGCAGGTGAACACAATCACCAGAATTTTGCTGCTCGCATAGTCTTTTAAGCTGTGCATCTTCCCGTCGACGCCCGGCAAATTGAAATCCGGCGCGGGCGACCCGATCTTGAGAATCGGCGGCACGTCCGCCGCGGCGGGCGGCCGGTCATCCTGTGCTTGTCCCAGCGCACCGGCCATGCAGGCCAGCGAAATCGCCGTCAGACAGTTCTTCCACCGCGCGATCATTTTCAGGTCTCCTTTACGAAAGACAATTCCGCGGAAATCGCTTCCCCGCGCACCAGATCTTCATATGTTTCCCGACGCCGCAGCATATGCACTTGGTCACCGTCCACCAGCAGCTCACAAGGGCGCGGACGCGAGTTGTAATTGGAAGCCAACACGAAGCCATACGCCCCCACCGTCCGGATCGCCAGCAGATCGCCCGCTTTCACTTCCGGCATCTCCCGGTTGCGCGCAAAGAAGTCTCCGCTCTCGCAGATCGGTCCCACAACATCCGCTTTCATGCTACTCCGACCCGCTACGGCTTCGAGGGGCGTAATCTGATGGTGCGCTTCATAGAGCGCCGGGCGAATCAAATCGTTCATGGCCGCATCCACCACCACGAACCTCTTTTCTCCGTTCTGTTTCACCAGCAGTACGCGAGTCATCAGAATGCCTGCCTCCGCCACAATCGAGCGTCCCGGCTCGAGCATCAAGGTCAAATCCAGACCGTGAATTCGCAGCTTCAATTTCTCAATCAACGAAGGCACTGCCGGCGTGCTGTCTTCCGGCCGGTATGCCACTCCCAGGCCGCCGCCGAGATCGAGATTGCGGATCGCGTGCCCCTGCGCGCGCAGTCGCGCGATGAGCGCCAGAACCTTGTCCGCCGCCTCCAGCAGCGGCTCCTCCGTCAGAATCTGTGACCCGATGTGGCAGCTTACTCCTTCCGCCAGAATGCCCGGCAGCAGCGCCGCGCGTCGATACAGATCCTCTACCTGGTGAATGTCTATCCCGAACTTCTGTTCCCGCAGTCCTGTCGAAATATACGGATGCGTGATCGCATTCACATCCGGATTCACCCGTATCGATACCGAAGCAATCCGGTTAAGCGCCGTAGCGGCCCGCGAGATCTGCCCGATCTCTACGTCCGACTCGCAGTTGAAGCTGTGAATCCCTTTTTCAAGGGCGAAACGTATTTCCGCCGGCGTCTTCCCAACGCCTGAAAACACCACCGAGGCCGGGTCGCCGCCCGCCGCCAGTACCCGGTAAAGTTCGCCGCCTGAGACAATATCGAATCCCGCGCCCTGCCGCGCCAGGATGTCCAGAATACCGATATTCGAATTTGCTTTTACCGAATAGCAAAGCCGGTGTGGGACATCTCCCAGCGCATCACTGTATACCCGGTAATTTTGAAGAATGGCGCTCTTCGAATACACGTAAGCCGGCGTTCCGTGGCTGGCCACCGCCCGTTTCAGGTCAGTCTCTTCGCAAAACAAGCTGCCTTCGCGGTAATGCCAGACTCCCGATCCGTTATTCGCCATGCGCGCTTACAGCACCCGGAGCGCGATCACGGTTTGATCGTCGCTGAGCGAAGTGCCTCCGCGAAACAAGTCGATGTCCTCGAACACTTCATCCACAATCCGCTGCGGTGGATGGCTTGCGTTCGCCAGCACCAGCTTTTCCAGCCGGTCCCTGCCATACGATTCCAAATCGCGCTCGCTCATCTGTTTTTCGCTGAGTGTCTCGGCATCTTTTCCCAATTGGTCTTCCACTCCATCCGAACAAAGTAAAAGTAAGTCGCCAGATTGCGCCTCGATCTCCACTTGATCGTAAGCCTGGTCTTCCAGTAGCCCGATCGGGACCCCGGCCACTTGTGAGCTGATGATCTTTTCCTTGCGAAACAGGATCGGTGGCAGAGTGCCCGCATTCGCCACGCTGAAAGTGCGCGTGCGCGCCGCCCACAATATCAGCGAAAGGGTAGCGTACTGGGCGTCCACTTTGCGCTCCAGTAGCGCGTCGTTTAATGATCGCATCAGCTCCGATGGATTGCGTTTGCGCCGCCCCAACGTCCGCAGAAGACCCGATATCAGCGCCCCATATAATGCCGCGGCCGCCCCTTTCCCGCTGATGTCGCCAAAGGCAATCAGCGTTTGATCCTCCGGATGCTCGAAGAAATCGTACAGGTCACCGCTGATCGCGCGCGCCGGCCTGGTTCTCACGCCGACTTCGATCCCGGCCACATCCGAAACCGTCCGCGGAATCAGCACGGACTGTAGCTTGAACGCCGCCTGCATGTCCTGGTCCAGGCGATGCTCGCGCTGCAAGAGTTCCTCGTAAAGCCGGGCGTTCTCAACCGAAGTCGCGATCTGCGGAGCAAGCAGCCCGAGTGTCCTCACATGATCGTCGGTGAAAAAGCTCAGACGCGTACTCTCCAGATCGAGCACCCCAATCACCCGATCGTGCAAGACCAAAGGCACCGCCACTTCCGACCGCACATCCGGATGCGCGGCGATGTAGCGCGTGTCTTGCGTTACGTCAGCCACCCGGACCACGTTGCGCGAGCTGACCGCCGCCCCCGTTATGCCCTGATCTATTTCTATGTTGTCGATCGTTGCCCGCTCATCGTAGCGCTGGCTGAACCGGCAGCGCAGCAGGTGATGGTCCGCATCCACCAAAAAAATACTGAACGCATCGAAACTGATCAGCGCGTGGACCGTCGAAGCGATCTTCGTCAGCAGCTCGTCGATTTCGAGTAGCGAGCTGAACTCCTGCGAGAGATGGGCCAGCACCCGCAGCGTCCTGTTCTGCCGTTCCACCCGCCGGTAGAGCCAGGCATTATCGATTGCGGTACCCACGCGTGAGGCGATCAACGTCAGCAAAGCGCGATCCTGCTCCGAAAAAGCGTTCAGGCGGGTCGATTGAAGATCGATCACTCCCACCAGCTTTCCGCGCACCAGCATCGGGACCGTCAGTTCGGCTCGCACCGCATCGAGCGCATTCAGATAACGCGGATCTTTACGTACATCGGCCGCCAGAATAGGCTGCCGGGTGCTCGCCGTTGTGCCGGTGATTCCCTCGCCCAGCCGGATATTCAGGTTTTTCGCAATCTCGTCGCGGTGCCCTATCGAATAGCGCATGCGCAGCAAACCGCTGCGCTCGTTATAAAGCAGAATGGCGAACAGTTCGTGCGGTATGACATCTTTTATGATCTCGGCGACGTTCGCCAACAGCCGGTCGAGATCGAGCGTTTCCGCCGTGATGGTGCTTACCTCAAGCAGGAAATCGAGCAGCTCGGCTCGTTCCCGAAAGCGGATCGGCTGTCCTTTGCGTGGTGGAGGCATTTAGTGCCTCTCTCGCCCGTTATCTTTCAGTTCGCCCAGGATCTGCACGCCGGCACTGGTCCCGATACGCGTCGCTCCGGCTTCTACCATCGCGCGCAAAACCGCGAGCGAACGAATTCCACCCGACGCCTTCACGCCCAAAGATTCGCCGACCGTTTCGCGCATCAGGCGAACATCCTCCACCGTCGCTCCATTCTTTGAAAAGCCCGTCGAGGTCTTCACAAAATCCGCTTTCGCTTCTAGAGCAAGGCGGCAGGATTCTCGCTTCTCCGCTTCACTGAGCAGACACGTTTCGAGAATTACCTTCAGCAGCGCGCCGCCCGCGTGAGCGAGCGTTGCCAGTTGCTCGATTTCACGCCGGACTTCGTGCCCGTTACCTGAACGCAGCGCGCCGATATTCTGAACCATATCCAGTTCCGTCGCGCCTTGCGCCAGCGCCAGTTCGGCTTCGCCTAACTTCGCCTTCGTTTCGTTCGCGCCCAGCGGAAAGCCAATCACGGTACACACCTTTACCCCGCAACCTTTGAGGTCGTCCACCGCGGCGCGCACCCAGCACGGATTCACGCAAACACTGGCAAACGAATGCTCGCGGGCTTCCGTGCACAAACGGGCCACGTCTTTTTCGGCCGACTCGGGTTTCAGCAGCGTGTGATCGATCAGGGAGGCTACAGTCGATAATTGATGGAGATTCTCGTAAATGTCCACGTTAGCAAGCATGAAGCCTGGTAGCCGGGCCTCCAAGGAGATACCTATGACTTGGCCTTCGCGCCAGTGGTCTTTCCGTCGTTGCCGCCGCCGCTCCAGGTTCCGACTAGTTTATCGCCTTGCATCTTCAACTCGATGGTGTAATCGTCGCCCTGATAAGGCGCAATAAACTTTATGACTCCGTCCGCATACGTAAAGTTCTTGGCAGGCGCCTCCGGTCCCTCGGTAGCGAGAAAGCCCATCAATTTTCCATCGGCATCTCTCAAAACCAAAGTCCATTCGACAGCACCACTGTCGGATTCCGACGACATATTCCACTTGCCGATCAGCGCGCTGGGGTCTTGTGCGAAAAGTCCGAGCGCCATCAGGAAAGTCAAAAGCGAGAAAACAACGATCCGCCGGACGATTTTGCTAGTCATTTCATTCCTCATCGGATTTACTTAGCCGCTAGTATACGTCGAGCACATAGCCTGCGATCTGAAATACTGATTGTTTTATGCCTGTTCGCACCATGCTGTGTGTTTTGTCTATCTATTTTCCGGTAGCCGTCGCCGCCGGGCAGGCTCACCAGCCGTCTCACCAGCCCACCCCCCAGCAGCGTCAGATGCAATTGGAAAATCCGGCGGAAGTCACGCGCGGTCGAGCCCTGTTCCAATCGACTTGCGGCTTTTGCCACGGCCCGGATGCCACCGGCAATCGCGCCCCCGATCTGCTTCGCTCTCCGGTGACCCTGCACGATGACAACGGCAATATGCTCGGCCCGGTGATCCGCAACGGGCGGCCCGATAAAGGAATGCCAAGCTTCGCCACGCTCAAAGACGATCAGGTCGCGAGCATTGTGGCGTTTCTCCATCATCAAGCCGAAGCCGCTTCGCGCAGCGCGCACGTCCCCGGCGATTACCCCGTAGCCAAGCTCCTGACCGGTAACGCAGCCGAAGGCAAAGCCTTCTTCGATGGCCCCGGCGGCTGCACAAACTGCCATTCCGCAACCGGCGATCTGGCGGGAGTGGCCAAGCGGCTCTCGCCTATCGATCTCCAGCAGCAGATGATTTATCCGGCCGATAAGCACATCAAAAAGATCGCGACCGTGACGCTCGCGAATGGCCAGAAATTCGAAGGCCCAGTGGTGCATGAGGATGAATTCAGCATCGCGATCACGGCGCAAGACGGCTGGTACCACTCCTGGCCGCGCGGCGAAGTGCAAGTGGAGATAAAAGATCCCCTCGCCGCGCATCGTGAGCTGACCGGCAAATACACCGATGCCGGATTTCACAATCTGTTTGCCTATCTGGAGACGTTGAAGTAGATGAAAAAAATATTGTCGGCGGGCGTGCTCCTGACCGTTCTTCTGCCTGCCTGGGGCGCGGATTTGGGGTTGACCCAGCAAGACCTGGCAAAACGGCTCAATAAAGATTGGCCTACTTTTAACGGCGACTATACCGGTCAGCGCTACAGCCAGTTAGATCAGATCAACCAGAGCAACGTACAACACCTGACGTTGGCTTGGATTCTACCCGCGCATTCGGTGGGCATTAAATCCATGCCGCTCGAAGTGAACGGCTATTTTTACTTCACTACACCGGATAATGTCTGGGCGGCGGACGCACGCACGGGCCGGATCATCTGGCATTATTTCCGCGAATCGATAGGCGACCACATCGGTCAGCGCGGCGTCGGCATGTACGGCAACTGGCTCTACTTCGAGACACCCGATTGTCACCTGATTTCGCTCGATGCCAAGGATGGCAGCGTGCGCTGGAACATCCAGTTGGCCGACCCCAAGCTCGGTTATTTCGCGACCGTGGCGCCGCTCGTGGTGCGCCATCACGTGCTTGTGGGCGTTTCCGGTGACGTAACCGACATCCCGGGCTTTCTCGAAGCGGTCGATCCGGAAACCGGCAAAGTCGAATGGAAGTGGAATACCGAACCCGGCATCGGGCAGCCCGGCGCTGACACCTGGCCGCACGGTACCGACGCCATCACGCACGGCGGCGGCATGACCTGGATGACCGGCACTTACGATCCGGATTTGAATCAGATCTACTGGGGCATCGGCAACCCCAACCCGGTTTTGAACGGCGATATCCGCAAAGGCGACAATCTTTATACCTGTTCGATCGTTTCGCTCGATCCCGATACCGGCAAACTGAACTGGCACTTCCAGGCTTCGCCGCACGACACGCACGATTGGGACGCGGTGCAGACGCCCGTATTACTGGATGATGAATATAATGGCGTGCACCGCAAGCTGCTTGCCCAGGCCAGCCGCAACGGCTATTTCTTCCTGCTCGACCGCACCACCGGCGAGCACATTCTGACGGCGCCTTTTATCAAGACGAACTGGGCGAAAGGCATCGACGCGCGCGGCGAGCCCATTCCCAATTCCGCCAAGGAGCCCAAACCGGACGGCACGCTGGTTTCCCCGGGATCGGATGGCGCGACTAACTGGCTGGCGCCGGCGTTCAATCCCGATGCCGGTCTCTTCTATGTGAGCGCGCGGCGGCTCTGGAGCATCTTTTATATGACCGCCGAAGGCAAGCCGGAGGGTTGGGCCGGCAGAGACCGGAATCTCTGGGCAAACTCCGTTCTTGAGGCCATCGATTACAAAACGGGAGCTGTTCGCTGGCAGCATGAAGTCGGCAAAGGCGAGGGCAGCAGCGGAATGCTGGCCACAGCCGGCCATCTTCTTTTTGCGGGCGATAACTCGGACAACCTGATGGCGCTCGATCCGAAATCGGGCAAAACGCTCTGGCATGTCAACGTCGGTTCGCGCATGGAATCCGCGCCTTCCACCTTTGAGCTCGATGGCAGGCAGTATCTTCTGGTGCCGGTAGGCGGAGATATTTTGGCCTGGGTTTTGCCCAAAGAGTGAAAGCCCGGTAACGCCATCGCGCCCGCCTCCGTCGCTACGTAATATGGCCCATGGAAGGCATGCTATTCTGACGCCAGCTTAGCCGACAGGCGTTTTCATTCCCGGGCCCAAGCATGTTTGAGTTCCTCTTCAAGTACCCGGCCAGTGTTTTCTCGAAGGGAACCTTTGTGCTTCTGGGCACTTGGCCGCGCTGGCTGCTTTACGCCGGGATGCTCGCCTGCGCGTTGGTTCTGACCGGTTTTTTCCTGCGCAACCGGCGTCGAGTATTGCCGGGTTTTCGGCGTGGCCGGGCTGTTGTCCTCTTCCTTTTACAATGGGCCACTTTAGCCGTTCTGCTTTTGCTGCTCTGGGAGCCGGCGGTTAGCGTCACCGCGCTCAAGCCGCAACAGAACATCGTAGCCGTCGTCGTGGACGATAGCCGCAGCATGGGGCTACAGGATGGAGCGGCCTCGCGCGAGAAACAGGCGGTCGATCTTCTGAACAACGACCTGATAAAGAAGCTTAACAGCCGCTTTCAGGTCCGGCTCTATTCACTCGGCGCAGGCGTCGAGCGAGTGGATCAAGTCGGGAAGCTGCAACCGGACGCCGCCTCTACCCAGATCGGCGAAGGGATGCGCGAATTGGCGAACGACGCGGCTACTCTGCCGATCGGCTCGGTTGTTCTGCTGAGCGATGGAGCCGATAACTCGGGCGGGATGGATGAAGAGACGTTGGCGGAGCTCCGGCGGCGGAGACTTCCTGTCAACACGATCGGCTTCGGCAAGGAAACGCTTGATAACGACGTCGAGATTGAGGATGTCGATCTGCCGTCGAAGGCGCTCGTCGGTTCGCGCTTGCAAGCGCAGGTGACGCTCCGCCAGGCAGGTTTCGGCGGCAAGCGCGCGCAGCTTGTGCTCAGCGCGGGCGGCACCGTTTTGGCCAGCCGCGAGATCACGCTGCGCAACGCGCCCGAGCAGGTGGAAACAATGGAGTTCAACGCCGGCAAAACGGGCGTGAGGAATGTCAACGTGCGCCTCGACCCGCTGCCGGGCGAGACGAACCAGGCGAATAACCGGGTCACGCGCGTTCTCGCCGTCGACAACAACAAACGCCGGATTCTCTATGTCGAGGGCGAGCCCAGATGGGAGTTCAAGTTTATCCGGCGCGCGGCCGAAGACGATCCCGCGGTGCAGATCGTTTCCATGCTGCGCACTACCCAAAACAAGATTTACCGCCAGGGCATCAGCAGTCCGAGCGAACTGGAGAACGGGTTTCCCAGCAAGCCGGAAGATCTGTTCGAATACCAGGGGCTGATTTTAGGCAGCGTCGAATCGGCGTTTTTTAACCCCGCGCAGCAGCAGATGATCAAGGATTTTGCCGACCGGCGCGGCGGCGGCGTACTGTTCTTGGGCGGACGATGGGCGCTTTCGGATGGCGGCTACAACGTCGCGCCCTTTACTGAGCTTTTGCCCGTGAACCTGCCGCAGCGCAAGAACACCTTCCGGCGCGATTTTGTGGCGGCGGAATTGACCGATGCCGGCAAGCAGAGTCCGATCTGCCGCATCGAGGGAGATGCTGAAAAAAGCGCCGAGCACTGGGAAGTCCTGCCCTACCTGGCGAATTACCAGGACCCCGGCACGCCGAAGCGCGGCGCGGTGGTTTTGGCGAATGTCGATGCGGGCGGCAAGCGACTGCCGCTGCTGGTAACGGAGAATTACGGCCGCGGGCGCACGGCCGTTCTGGCTACCGCTGGCACCTGGCGTTGGCGCATGCAGCAGCCGGCGGCCGATACCAGCCAGGCAACGTTCTGGCGTCAACTGTTGCGCTGGATAGCCGGCTCGACACCTTCTCCTGTGACTTCGTCGATGCCGAATCCGAACCTGGCCGATAACGGCCGCGTTGTTTTGCGAGCCGAAGTCCGCGACAAGAACTATATGCCCATCGGCGATGCGGACGTGAGCGCCCGCGTGATCGAACCGGATGGTTCGGCGGAAACCATCCCGCTGCGGCCTGAGCCGCTCACGCAAGGCATGTATGCGGCGGATTGGAACGCCACTCTACAGGGCGCGTACGTGGCGGAGATATCGGCTCAGCGCAATGGTCAAAAGCTCGGCTCGGATGTGCTGCCGTTCCATCGCGAAAATGGAATTGCGGAGAACTTCCGCCGCGAGCAGAATCGCGATCTTTTAGAAAAGCTTTCGGACGCCACTGGCGGCCGCTACTACACGCCCAAAACAGCGGACCGCTTAACGGACGAGATTTCCTATTCGCAAGCAGGCATCACTTCGCGCGAAATGAAGGATCTTTGGAATATGCCGGTAATCTTTCTGCTGCTGCTGGCGTTGCGATCGACGGAGTGGCTGCTGCGGCGCAAATGGGGTGTGGTTTGAAAACGATTCTACTGTTGTTGCTGACCGCGCTCGCGGGGCAAAGCGCAACCTATTATGTGACCGTGGCCGGCTTGGGCGGCTCGCCGGATTACGAATCGCAGTTCGTCAAGTGGAGCTCGGAGCTGCAACACGAGTTGGAAAAGAATGGGACGGATGCGCATATCACAACACTCGCGGGAACCGCTGCCACCAGGGAAGCATTCGAACGAACGTTGACACAGTTGGCAAGCCAGATAAAGCCCGAAGATGAGCTGGCCGTCTTTTTAATAGGTCACGGCACGTTCGACGGCACCGACTATAAATTCAACCTACCGGGCCCGGATATTTCGGCGAAGGAACTGGCCGCGCTGTTGAACCGCATTCCGGCCAACCGGCAATTGGTGGTGAATATGACGAGCTGCAGCGGCGCATCGCTGCCGGCGCTGGCGCGCAAAGGACGCATTGTGATTACCGCCACCAAATCCGGAACGGAGAAAAACGCCACCGTCTTTCCGCGCTTCTGGATCGACGCCATGCACGATTCTGCCGCCGACACCGATAAAAACGGGACGCTTTCGACGCTCGAACTCTATCGTTATACCGAACAGAAGACGGCCGCGTACTTCGATTCGGAAAAGCTGTTGGCGACGGAGCATCCACTGTTTACCGATACCGGTACGGCGACCGCCGTACGCGATCCTAAGCCTGAAAACGGACAGGGACTCGTGGCGGCGCGCTTCGCCGTGATTGAACCGGCGGGCGAAACGGTCAAAAACATTGCACCGGAAAAGCAGGGGCTCGTGTCAAAAAAAGAGGAATTGGAGGCTAGGATAGACAGGCTGAAGTACCAGAAGGCGGCGATGCCTCCAGACGAATATAAACAGCAGTTGACCGCGCTGCTGCTGGAACTGGCGCGCACGCAGGCGGAGATCGACCGGTGAAATTTGCATTTCCCTGGCTGGCGGTAACAATTTTTGTAGCTCCGATGCTGTCGGCGCAATCGGCCGTCGAGAGATGCCAGCTTTTGGAGCATCACGGCAAGAAAACCGAGGCCGAGGCATGTTACAGCGGGTTGGTCCGAGGCGCGGATTCGTTTACTCGCGCGGAAGGCTACTTCGGACTGCACCAGTATGACAGCGCAAACGAGGAGTTTCGCGCCGCCTACAAAGCTCAGCCGCGATCGGCACAAGTCAAGGCCGAATGGGCCAGGCTGTATTTCGAGCGTTTTCAGCCGGCCGACGCCGCCAATCTGTTTACCGAGGCGCTTCAATCGGACCCCGGCTACGCGCCGGCGTATCTCGGTTTAGCGCGCGTCTTTGCGGAGCGTTTCGACAAGCGAGCGGTCGATCTGGCAGCGGAAGCTCTCAAGCACGATCCCAAGCTCTTCCAGGCGCACGAGCTCTTGGCTTATCTGGCCCTGGAAGACAGCAACCCGAAAGCCGCGACGGAAGAAGCGCAGAAGGCGTTGAGCATCTCGAATGAAGCGCTCGACGGCATGGCCGTGTTGGCCTCGATCGACTGGCTGAACGACAAACCTCAATCGGAATGGATGGAGCGCATACTCAAAATCAATCCGACTTATGGCCAGGCGTACGCTACCGGCGGACACTTTTTTGAGATCAACTATCGCTATGAGGAAGCAATCGCTTATTACCGCAAGGCTCTTTCGCTAAACCCCGACCTGTGGTCGGCCCGTTCGGAACTCGGCGTCAACTTGATGCGATTGGGGCAACGGGACGAGGCGCGAGAGGAATTGACCATATGTTATGCAGCGCATTACCGGAATGCGGAGACGGTAAATTCGCTGCGCCTGCTCGACAGTTTGAACAACTACGAGACTTTCAAGACGCCCACGACCGAGCTTGTGTTGAGTAAGAAAGAAGCTCCCCTGCTGCGGCCGTACATAGAGCCGGAACTAGAGCGCGCGATCGCGGTCTACCAGCAGAAATACAAGATGAAACTGCCCGGCCCGGTGCATCTCGAGGTGTATCCGAACCACGACGATTTCGCGGTGCGCACTCTCGGCATGCCGGGGCAAGGCGGATTGCTTGGCGTGACGTTCGGTCTGGTAGTGACGATGGACAGTCCTTCGGCGCGTCCGCCTGGCGACTTCAACTGGGGGAGCACGATGTGGCACGAGCTGAGCCACGTCTACGTAATTACGGCGACGCATCATCTGGTGCCGCGCTGGTTTACCGAAGGGCTGGCCGTGCATGAAGAAGGCGCGGTTTCACCCGACTGGGCAAACAGGCTGACGCCGAATATCGTGATGGCGCTGCAGAAAAAAGAGCTGCTGCCGGTTTCGGATTTAGACAAGGGTTTCGTGCGCCCGCAGTTTCCCGGGCAGGTGCTGGTCTCTTATTACGAAGCCGGCAAGATCTGCGATTACATTGTGCAGAAGTGGGGCAACGATGCCATTCTCGGCATGATTCATTCCTATGCGGTGCGCAAGACGACCCCGGAAGCGATCGCGGACAATCTGCATGAAACGCCCGAAGCATTCGACAAAGATTTCTCAGCCTGGCTCTACAAGCAAACCGGCGAGACGGTGAATCATTTCAAGGATTGGGAAACCGGCCTGAAAGCCGCGCATAAAGACATGGAAACCGGCAAGACGGACGCGGCCATTCACGAAGCGCTGGCGGTGCAGGACATGTATCCCGATTATGTGGAAGACGGCAACGCCTATGCCCTGCTCTCGGACGCGGAGTTGAAGAAAAACGATAAGGCCACGGCAATGGCGGAGCTACAGCGCTATCGGGATCACGGCGGCGCGGACGTGGCGCTGCTGAAGAAACTGGCTCAACTGGAGAGCGATTCCGGCCATCCGAAAGACGCAGAGCTCACGCTCGGCAAGCTCGATTTCATCTATCCGGAAGACGAGGAAGCGCACCGGATGCTGGCGAAGCTGGCGCTCGGCACGGGCGATGTCGACATTGCGGTACGGGAGAGCGAGGCGGTTTTGGCGCTGAAGCCGGGCGATGCCGCGGAAACGCATTACGAACTGGCGCAGGCATTGCACGCCGCGCATCGCACCAGCGAAGCTCGGGACCAGGTGGTGCTCGCGCTCGAAGCCGCGCCCGATTTCAAGCCCGCGCAGCACCTTCTTCTCGAATTGAATCATTAATTATGTCCATTTCTTCTCCGGCAGTCCCGATCGATTCGCAAGAGCTTAAAGCGCGTGTCCGGCGTTTCGCGGACTCGCAGGAAGCAATCAAGCGCGAGGTGCACAAAGTAATCGTCGGGCAGAACGAAGTACTCGAGCATGTGCTCATCTCGCTGTTCGTGGGCGGAAACTGTCTGCTGACCGGATTGCCGGGGACAGCCAAGACGCTGCTGGTGAGAACGCTGGCGCAGACGTTGGGGCTCAAGTTCAACCGCATTCAATTTACGCCCGACCTGATGCCCTCCGACATCACGGGGACGGACATTATCGAAGAGGATCAGGCGACGGGAAAACGCACCTGGACTTTTGTGCCCGGACCGATCTTTTCGAATGTGTTGCTGGCGGATGAGATTAACCGGACTCCGCCGAAAACACAATCGGCTTTGCTCGAGGCGATGCAGGAGTTATCGTGCACGGTGCGCGGGCATCAGTACCGGCTGCAGCCGCCGTTCATCGTGCTGGCAACGCAGAATCCGATCGAGCTAGAAGGAACGTATCCGCTGCCGGAGGCGCAGCTCGACCGGTTTCTCTTCAACAGCGTGCTTGAATACCTGGACGCGGAAGACGAATTGAAAGTGATCGACCTGACGACCACGACGCAAGTGCCGCTGGCGACCACCATCACCAGCGGCGAAGAGGTGCTCGATTTCCAGCAACTGGTTCGCATGACGCCGGTGGCCGAATCGGTGGGCCGCTACGCGGTGGACCTGGTGCGGGCGACGCGGCCGAGCGGGGGCGACGCGCCCGACTTCATCAAGAAATACGTAAACTTCGGAGCCAGCGTGCGGGCGGCGCAGTTTCTGGTTTTAGCCGGCAAAGCGCGGGCGCTCATGCACGGGCGCTTCCACGTTTCTTACGACGACGTGCGGGCGCTGGCGATTCCGGTGCTACGGCATCGCGTGTTAATCAATTTTCACGCCGAGTCGGAACGCTTGACCTCGGATGAGCTGATGCGGCGCTTACTCGACTGGAAGAAAGCTCCCCGCGACTGACGAAGAGAGGTTGTCTTGGCAAGCGCTAGCACAGTTCCGAATCGCTTTCTCGATCCCGCGGTCCTGGCGGAAGTATCGAGCATGGAGCTTGTCGCCAAGACGGTGGTGGATGGGTTTGTGGCCGGCCTGCACCGATCGCCCGACTTCGGGTTCAGCCAGGAGTTCGCCGAGTACCGCGCTTACTCGCCGGGCGACGATTTGCGGCACGTGGATTGGAATGTTTTTGCGCGCACCGAGCGGGCTTATTTAAAGAGATATCGGGGCGAGACCAACACCGCCATCAACGTTTTGCTCGACGTGAGCGCCAGCATGGGCTTCGGGTCGGGCACAGTGAAGAAGATCAGCTATGCGAAGTTTCTGGCGTCGGCCATCGTGTACCTGGCGCACCTGCAAAGAGACAGCGCCGGATTGATCGTGTTTCACGAAGAGCTGGCAAATTTTATTCCGCCCTCGTCACGGCAAGGGCAGCTGATGCGCCTGCTGCACGGGATCGACCAGGCAGAGATCGGACGCCGCACCAATTATGAAAAGCCCTTGTTCGAGCTGCAGCTCTTTTTGAAGCGGCGCGGGGTGACGGTGCTGATCTCGGATTTTTTCGATAAACCGGAAGCGATTATCGAGACCGCGCAGCCGCTGCGCTTTCGCGGGAACGAGGTGGTGCTGTTTCACGTGCTCGATCCGGGCGAGATCGATCCTTCGATCGAGAACGCGGCGCTGTTGGTCGACATGGAGACAGAGGAAGCGATTGAGACTTCGCCCGATTATGCGCGCACGGAGTACCGCACGAAGATGGCGGCGCATATCGCCGATCTACGGACGAGGGCGCAAGCCGCGGGCCTCGATTACTTTCTGCTGCGCACGGACCGGCCGCTAGATAGCGCGCTGCGTGAGTATTTTTCGGTACGCCAGGGAAGGATGTAAGTGGGTTTTCTTTCGCCTTGGTTTCTAATCGGCGCGCTGGCGGTGGGAATTCCGCTGTGGCTGCATTTGCTGCGCCAATACAAACGGACACCGCAGCCATTCAGCTCGCTGATGTTTTTCGAGCGGCGCATACAGAGTTCGGTGAAGCATCGCCGTTTACGTTATCTGCTGCTGCTGGCTTTGCGCATGGCGCTGCTGGTGCTGCTGGCGCTGGCATTTGCCAGCCCATTTATAAACCAGACTTCGGCGAAAAGCAATCGACGGACGCTGGAAGTGGTGGCGCTCGACCGCTCGTTCAGCATGCATTACGGCAACCGGATGCAGCAAGCAAAAGAAGAGGTGCGGAAAACGATCGACTCGCTGCCGGGGCAAACGCTGGCCCAGGCAGTGGCGGTGGATGCGCACGTCGAGAGCCTGACGCAGCCGGTGATGCAGAGCCAGGGATTGAAGGCGGCAATAGCGGTGGTGGAGCCGAGCGATCTGGCCAGCTCGTTCGGAGAATTTGCGCGCGCGCTGCGCGCCATGGCGCAGACGAGCGGAATGCATCTGGACGTTCATTTCATCAGCGACATGCAAGAGACATCGATGCCGGCGGACTTTCACGATCTGCAGGCGGGCCCGAATGTGACTTTGCAGTTGCATCGCGTGGGAGAGAAGGATCATGCGAACTGGGCAGTAGAGAACGTAGTGGCTCCGCAAACGGTAGACGAGGGAGAACCGACGCGCGTGACGGCGACGATAGCGGGCTGGGATACGCCGGCGGCAAAGCGTAGCGTGGAGCTGGTGCTCGATGGAAAGACAATCGCGACGAAGGATGTCTCGTTGGGAACGAGCGGGCGCGCGCCGGTAGTGTTCGAAAACGTGCAGGTTCCGTATGGGGCGCACCGGGGAGAAGTTCGACTGTCGCCGGCGGACAATTTGCCGCAAGACGATGCATTTCGTTTTTCGATTGAGCGCCAGGACGCGCGCAAAGTTCTGTTTCTCTACGCGGCCAGCCACTTTTCGGGCGGCGGCTTTTATTACAAGACAGCGCTCGAATCGGGCAGCCATGGGAGTTTGGCGGTGCAGGCGATGCCGGTATCGCAGGCGGGCGACCAGGACTTCAGCCGGTACGCGTTCGTGGTGCTGAGCGACGTGGGGGAACTCGATTCGAAGCTGGCGGACGCGTTGTGCGCCTATGTGGAGAAAGGCGGCTCGGTATTGATCGCGGTCGGGCCGAATACGGGGCGCACGGGAACAATACCGCTTTCTAAAGAACAGTTCAGCGAGCAGCGCGAGCGGCAATCGGCGGGCTACGTGGACGAAGCGAATCCGATGCTTGCCTCGACCGGGCATTTCGAGAACGTGCAGTTCTCGGAGACGGCCTCGTTTTCAGCAAAAGCAGACGCGCGGGTGCTGGCCAAGTTTGCCGATGGCTCGCCGCTGCTGGTAGAAGAACGAGCAGGCGAAGGGCGGAAATTGATTTTCGCTTCGACGGTCGATAATTCGACGAACGATTTCGCGCTGCATTCCTCATTCGTGCCGTTTGTGGTGCAGAGCGCGCGCTACCTGGCGGGCATGGAAGATAATCCGTCGAGCGTGGTCTCGGGGACGCCGGTGGTGTTGCGGCGGGATGCCAGCGGTGGGGCATCGGACGTAATCGGGCCGGATGGGAAGCACGACCTTTCGCTTGAAGAGGCGGGGAAGGCGCTCAGCTTCGACCTGACGCGGGCGGGGTTCTACGAGGTCAGCCGGGCGGACGGGCGGCGATTACTGATGGCGGTACATGCGGACCGGCGCGAATCGGATTTAAAAGCGATACCGGCCGAGACGCTCGAATTATGGCGCAATACTGGAGATACGAGCCGGCGGGCGGAAGTCGCGAGCCGGCAGACACAGACGCGGCCGTGGAGTTACTGGCGATACGTGTTGGCGCTGGCGCTGCTGGCGGCGCTGGTGGAATCGATTTTCGCTAACCGGTATTTGGCGACGCAGAATGTGAAGGAAGAGAGGCAACCCGGATGACGGCACTAGAACAAGTCAACAGGTATCTGCGGCAGCTGGAGTTTCGGCTGCGTTTCTTTGCCGCCTGGAAGGGATTTGCCATTTCGGCGCTGCTGGCGCTGGGATTGACGCTGGTGCTGGCGGCGATCTGCAACCGGTATCAATTTGCGCAGGGAGTGGTTTGGCCGCTGCGGATGCTGCTGTTTGCGGGGGTGGCGAGCGCGCTTGCGCTGCTGCTGGCCATTCCAGTTTCGAAGTTGACGCGCCGCCAGGTGACGCGGATCGCGGAGCGCGCCACGCCGGGTTTCGAAGAGCGGTTGCTGACGGCAACGGAGCATCCCGATCCGGCGAATCCGTTTACCGAGTTGATCGCGGAAGATGCGCTGCGCGTGGCGCGGGAGAGTCCGGCGGAAAAGATCGGGCCGACGAAGTGGCTGTGGGCCTTCGGCGGTGTGGGAGCGGCAGCGGCGGCGCTGCTGGTGTGGCTGATTGTGGCGGGGCCGGGGTATTGGGGTTACGGCGCTTCCCTGCTCTGGACGGGTTCGGCAAACGTCAACCAGAAGCCCATGTATGCGGTGACGGTGGAGCCGGGAAACAAGACGATCCGACGCAAGTCGGGGCAATCGATCCAGGCACAGCTGGTGGGCTTTTCGGCGCAGCGGGTGATTCTGCATGCGCGTTATGGCTCGTCGGCCGCGTGGCAGGAGACAGCGATGCAGTCGGGCACGCACGGAAACAGTTATGAGTTTCGGTTTCCGTCGGTCTCCGACGCGTTCGAATATTACGTGCAGGCGGATGGCGCGCGTTCCAAACAGTTCAAGATTTCGGTGAAGGATCTGCCGGCAGTGAAAACGGTACGGGTGCTGGTGCATTTCCCGAACGGCTTGCATTTGAAAGATGTGAGCGACGCAACGGGTGGCGACATTCGAGCGGTGGAGGGCAGCCGGGCGGAGGTTTCGGTGTTGACGGACAGGCCGCTGGAGCATGGAATGTTAGTTCTCGACAACGGGCAGAAAGTCGGGCTGACGAAGACTTCCGGAAACTGGCTGCAAGCGGAACTGCCGATTAAGCGAGACGGTTCGTATCATGTGGCGGCGCTAGACGGACGGGATACGATCCGGATCAGTGACGACTACTTCATAGAAGCGAAGAAAGACGAGCCGCCGAGCGTGCGCATTATGCGGCCGGGGCACGATCCACGCGTGAGCCCGATCGAAGAGGTGCCGGTTTATGTGGATGCGGCCGATGATTTCGGCGTGCGTTCGCTCGATCTGCACTATTCGGTGAATGGCGGGGAAGAAAAAGTCGCGCGTTTCAAATCGCCGGGGTTGAAGGAGGAGCAAGGGCACACGACGCTGTATCTCGAAAACTTCAAGCTGGCTCCGGGCGATGTGATCAGCATGTATGCGACGGCGAGCGATGCGAACAAGACGACGAAGAGCGACATTCTGTTCGTGCAGACCGAGCCGTTCGATTTCAAGTTCAGCCAGTCGCAGCAGGCGGGCAACATGGGCGGCGGCGGCGGCGCAGGCGGGCAAGACGCCAATATTTCGGATCGGCAGAAGCAGATCATCGCGGCCACGTTCAACGAGCTGCGGGGAGAGAGCAAGAGCAAAGCGAGCATACAGGAGCAGGCGCGATTCCTGTCGGATATGGAAGGCAAGCTGGGGGCGCAGGCCAAGACGCTGGCGGAACGCATGGGAAACCGGGAACTGGCGCAAGCGAATGCCGAGTTCGAGAATTTCTCGAAGCTGATGACTTCGGCGTCGTCGGAGATGGGCGAGGCGGTGGGGCAGTTGAATCCGGCGAAATGGCACGATGCTTTGGTGCCGGAGCAGAAGGCGCTGCAATCGCTGCTGCGGGCGGAGGCAATTTTCCGGGATATACAAGTAGCGTTCGGGCAGCAGGGCGGCGGTGGCGGGGGAAGCGGCGCGCAACGGGAACTGGCGCGCATGTTCGACCTTGAACTCGATACCTCGAAGAACCAGTACGAGACCGGACAGAAGCAAAGCGACACGCAGAACCAGCAGCAGAAGGCGATCGACGAAGCGTTCGAGCGCTTGCAGATGCTGGCGCGGCGGCAGCAGGAGCTGGCGCAGCAGAGGAGCGAGCAGCAACCGGCCGAGCAGCGTTGGCAGGAAGAGCAACTGCGGCGGGAAGCGGAGCAGCTAAGGCAGCAGATGGAGCAGTTGGCGAAGAATCAGCAGAACGGGCAGCAGTCTGGGCAACAGTCTGGGCAACAGGCGGGGCAACAAGCGGGGAGCCAGAGCGGCAGCAATGGTCAGGCCGGGCAACAGCCTGGGCAAGAGGGGCGCGAGATGAACCAGTCGATGAACCAGGCGATGCGCCAGGCTTCCAACTCCGTGCGGCAGGCAGAAGACGAGATGCGGCGAGCGGTCAGCCAAGGCGATCAATCGGCGCAGCAGCGGGCGGCCGGTCAGCTGGCGGAGGCGCAGCGGAACCTGAGCGCGGCGCTGCACCGCAATGCGGGGAATTCGCTGGCGGATCTGACGCAGCAGGCGCAATCGATTGCGCGCGCCCAGCGGGAGGCGGCGAACCGGATTAAGCAGATGTATGGGGAGCAGGGCCGGCTGACGGAGCGGGATGGAATTTCGAGCATTCTGGGGGGCAACGGCGGCGAATCGGGAGAGATGCCGGAGATGAACGATCCGGACAATCCGCGTTTCGGTTACGGCTACCGGCGGCGGAACTGGCAGCAGGAGTTCCGGCCCACGCATCGACCGACGCAGCAGGAGAAGACACTGGCGGCGGACAAGGAACGAATAGCGGAGCAATTGAAGCAGCTACAGCAGGGTATGCAGGAGCAGCAGCAAGCGCTGCAGGCGACGGCGCCGGATGCGGCGAATAAGGTGCAGAAGGCATTGTCGGACGCCGAGCAGAAGGAGCTGGCGCTGCGGATGCAGAAAAATGCGCAGTGGATTCGCGAAGGGTATGGCGACCAGAACGCCGGCAACGAAGATAGCGTGACGGCGGGGGTGGAGCAATTGAGCCGCGATCTGCAGGGAGCGCAGCAGGCGTTGCAGGCGGATGGGCAAAACGGGAAAGGAAGCCAGAGCGATAAGACGGCGGAAGCGCTGGCGCAAGTGCGGCAACTGCGGCAGATGCTGGAGCAGGCGCAGGCAGCGAAGAATGGCGGCCAGGGGAATGGCCAGCGGGCGGGAAACGGTCAGCAGCAACAATCGGGCGGTTCGCAACCAAATGGTCAGCAACCGGGCAATGGCCAGCAGCAGAGCGCGCAAAACGGTTCGCCACAGAACGGTGCGCAGAGCGGTGGTGGACAGCCGGGGAACGGACCGACGGAGGGAACGCTTGCGCGAGGCGATGGCAGCGGGGCGATCGACCGGCGGGATCTGCAGCGGGCGATGGGACGTCTTTCGGTGCTGCGCGGGCAGATCAGCGGGCAAGACCGCGCGCTGGGCGATTATTTCGGGGGGACGCTTGGGTATCTGCGGGATCTGAACGCCGACCCGGGGGTATTGCAAGCGACGATCGGGCAGGACGCGGTGGCGAGCCTGGAGCGGCTGGAGGCGGAGCTCAGCCGACGGTTGGGGGAGCAGCAGGCGCAAGGGGCGAGAAGCGGCGCGCCTGAGACAGCAGCACCAAAATACCGGGACGCAGTGGCGGAGTATTTCAAGAAGCTTAGTCAGCCGAATTGACGGGAACGTTTTTACCGAACGAACTGGTGAAGGGGTGTGGTGGGTTGGAGAAGTAGGAAATGGCCGCGGATGAACACAGATAAACACCGATAGCAGATTTTTGATATTTATTTTCGGGGTTTGTTTGCAGTGAGATAGGGGGGATGGGGGTGGCTGTTTCGCACGGGTGATTGGGCATACTGGGGCGAAATGGCAGAGCGCGGCGGCCCGAAGACTCCTCAGGGGAAGGAGAACTCGAGCCGGAATTCGACGACGCATGGCTTGCGGGCGACACGTGTGTGGATTCTGGCCGGCGAATCGCAGGACGACTACGACGCGACACGCGAAGGTTGGCTGGCGACGTATGAGCCGGAGAATTTTCACGAGAGGTCGCTGGTCGAGCAATTGATTCTGAACCATTGGATGATGCAACGAGCGAACCGGCGTTTGCTCGAAGCGGAGGCGGCTTCGGTGGGCAGTGAAGAAACTCGTTATGCGGACGGTTGGACGCCGGCGCAGGAGCACACGCTCGATCTGGTGCAGCGCTACAAGACGACACACGAGCGGGCGTTTTATCGCTCGCTGAATGCGGTGGAAAGTTTACGGAAGGACATCTTGCGCAACGAACTACTCAAGAACAAGCTGATCGAAACGAAGGACAAGCGGATCAAGGACTTGGAAGCGGATCTGGCAAAGCGCCCGCCGGCGCCGGAAGTTACGCCGGAAGCGAAGGAAAAGGCCGTTGCGCCTCCGTTGACGCGGGCGCAGCAGGTGTTTGGCGGGCAGAAGTCGAAGAAGAAGCAGAAGAAGATCGTGATTTTGGATCAGTGGGCGGAGATTGAGATTCTGCCGAATGGGAAAACGTTTACCGCGCTGAGTCCTTCGAACGAGATTCTGATTCAGGACGGGCAGAAGAAGTGGCCGCCGCCGGAGATGGTGTATCGGCGCATGCATTTTGTGAATGGCGTGCCGCAGGAATATTACTGGACGACGAGCAACGAATCGATTCGAAAGACGGGTGGGATGGGTATTCAGCGGATGACCACTGACACGTGGCTGGAGTTGATCGAGAAGGAGAAAGATTTGGGGGCGGGGCATCTTCTGCCGTGCGGCGGGAATCTGCCAAGGCCGGAAGAACGCGGTGGGTGCGATTGTCCGACTTGCTCGCAGAACCGGGCGATTCTGGAGGCTCGGGCGGCTTAGGGGGAGAAGGCTAAGCGGCTTCTTTGTTCCGGCGGCCGAGTTTGGTTTGCGGCAACACCGGCCAGGCAGCAGAGCAAAGCGACTTCAGAAGGAGACATCGGAGGGCTCGGCCGGCTGGGCATCGATGACATAGCCGACGTCGCCCGGCTCTGCGGTGCGTAGAGGGATCTCAAACCAAAAGGTAGATCCGGGCTGCGGGCGATTGTTATGGCTGCCGATGTGGCCGCCCATCAGTTCGACCAGCTGCTTGCAGATGGTGAGACCGAGACCGGTGCCACCGAAGCGCCGGCGGGTGGTGCCATCGGCCTGAAAGAAAGCCTCGAAGATTCTGTCCCGGACGGACTCGGCGACGCCGATGCCCGAATCGACGACCTCGCAGCGCAGCATGGTAGCGGCCTCGTTTTGACCTAATCGGATGGCGACTTTTCCGCGCGAGGTAAATTTGACCGCATTGGCAATCAGGTTGGTCAGAATCTGGCGAAAGCGAACGCTATCTCCACGAAAATAACGCGGAAGACGTGGATCTATTTCGTAAGACAAGGCAAGGTTTTTCGCGGTCGCCCGCACGCGGAGCATTTTAACGACGATCTTGAGACTTTCATGCGCGTCGAAGGGATCGTCTTCGAGGGAAAGGCGGCCGGCTTCGATCTGAGAGAGGTCGAGAAGATCATTGATGATGGTGAGCAGGTCATTGGCGCATTGGTTTACGGCGTCGGCATACTCGCGCTGGTCGAGGGTCAATTCGGTGGTCTTGAGCAGATTGATCATGCCCATGATGCCGTTCATGGGGGTACGCAACTCGTGCGAGGTATTGGCGAGGAACTGCTCTTTCAACTGAGTGGCTTCGCGGGCCAGGCGGAGGGCGGTGCTCAGCTCCTCATTTTTGAGCTGAAGCTCGCGCGAAGATTCCAAAAGGCGCTGCTGGGCTTGTTTGCGCTCGGTGATATCGCGGCCGATGCCTTGAATGGCAACGGGATGCCCGCGGCGGTAAATCATGCGCGTGCTGACTTCGAGAAAACGCAGCTTACCGTTCTTGGCGACGACCGGCAACTCGTAGTGTTGAGGGGCGCTGCCGCCGAGGTGAGCGCGCACGATGTCCAACACCAGGTTGCGCGCCTCGGGCGCGATCAATTTGTCGAAACTCTTGCCGAGGACTTCGGTACGCGAATAGCCGGTGAGATGTTCGGCGGCGCGGTTTACTTCGAGGATTGTGCCTTGGAGATCGTTTAGGAAAATCACGTCGTTGGCATTCTCAAAGAGCTCGCGAAAACGCTCTTCGCTGGCGCGCAGGGCCTCTTCGGTGTTGTGGCGCGCGGTTTGGTCCTCGATCATGACGATGCGGGCATCGACGCCTTTCACCTCGAATGCCCAGGAGACCAAGCTAACGACCAGGTCCTGGCCGGCGGCCCCGTGATGGATGACTCGCGGGATGGAATTGAAGGGTTTGCGGAGAGCTGCCTGGAGCCGGTCGCGATCGCGCGTTTCACTTTCGGCGAAGAGATCGAAAACGCTTAGCGAGCACAATTTCTCAAGGCTCAGGCCATAAAGCGCGAGGGCGCTCTCATTGGCAATCAGGATGGAGAGCTCTCCGACCGAATAGACAATGGTGGGAATCGGATTATCGTAGAAAACGCGTTCGTGAATGGCCAGGCGGCTCTTTACTTCGCTGAGGGAATTCTCGAGCAGGGTCACCTGCCGCCGCAACTCGGCAGCAGAGCTTTCCGGCTTAGAGGAACCGCCCGAGACCTCTTGCGATTTGTGAAAATCCGGCAAAGCTGTCAGACTGTCTCCGCTTGACACGACACTTTAATGTAACAGTCAATTAGACGGTTATTGAAGAGAGTTTAGACAATCAGGATGCCGGGCGGCGGTGCGTAATCCTTCCGGCAAGCGAACAGTAAAGTATTCAGGAGTGTCGCCGCGAATCTTTGCGAATCACGGCAAAACACAATATGACGTTGTTCATTTGATCAAGCGATGCTCCCTCAATATTTCCATTGTTTTGTCGATTGGCAGCGCCTCTACTGTATGTCCATTTCCAGTCATCGTCGTTGCTCGAAAAAGGGAGCTGTATATAGCTTCTTCGGTGGCTTCAATTACAGCCAGAAATAATGGCGACATCGCATCATTGGCCAGCACCTCGACATGTCGCGTCAGCGATTTGTCAGAAGTGTGAACGCGTAACTGTAGCGCAGTCGAGAATGCGATTGCATAATCTCCACTGCCGTTGGAGGCTGAACTGCCAGCGCGAGCCATGCCCAGCCAAGCCCTGGCCGCGAGGCGCTTCAGATTCCTTGCATCCAGGGGAGCATCGGTTGCGACGATCATCATGCACGACCCGTCTGCCTTGTCTTTTCCGCTGCCTTGCTGCTTCAGTTCCTTACGGAGATAGTACTGGCCTAGTTCTTCGCCAACTGGGGCTCCGGCAACGGTGAGCACGCCTCCAAAATTCGTCTGCACCAGAACACCGACTGTGTACCCTCCAAGGTTCTGAGGCAACTTTCGCGACGAGGTCCCGATGCCTCCCTTCCACCCGAACGCCACAGTCCCGGTGCCAGCGCCTACGTCGCCTTCCTCGACCGGGCCACTTCTCGCGTTCTCGATCGCGGCAAATACATCGTCAGATTTGATGTGAAGGCCGCGAATGTCGTTGAGGTATCCGTCATTGGTTTCGCCGACTACTGGATTGACCGATAGAACATCCTCGTTTCCGGGCAAACTCGTTACGTAGCGTGTCAGCGCGTCGGCCACCTGCGGGACGCTTGAGGTGTTAGTCAGCAGGATTGGCGCTTCGATTTCGCCCATTTCCTCGACCTGGGTAGATCCTGTCATTTTTCCAAAGCCATTACCAACGAAGACTGCGCCGGGTACTTTTTCGCGATACAGATTACCGGAGTGTGGCAAGACGGCGGTCACGCCGGTTCGGATGTTGTCGCCCCGAATGACAGTGGTCTGGCCCACTTCAACGCCGGCAACATCCGTGATTGCATCGAGCGTGCCGCTCGGCAGAATGCCGACCTTCAGACCCAATTCCGAAGGGCGAGGCCGGGTATTGGAACCTGCGCTTTGAGCAGAAATAAAGGAAGTGAGAAACAAGAAAGCAGCCAGGAGGAGGAGGAGTCCGCGAGCCATACAAGATTGTACGGCAAAAGTCGGAGGGGACGCCTGAAAACGACCGGCAAATTGGGTGTTGGCGGGAGGGCGGCGGGAAACGTTTTTTATCTTTTCTGTTTTAATCGCTAATTCACACCAGGCAAATCGTTTCGCAACATTGGTGGCCGAAATTGGTGACGGGATCGAAATCCAATGCCCATTACCAGCAAGACCACTTTTCAGTTTCTCTGGAAAGCAAACGGTGAGCAGGATTCTCTAAGCTGTTCCATTCCCGAGACGTTTCGTTCCGGCGTATCGCTGCATAGCCACACGATGTTTTCGGAAGAAAGCCTCGACATGATTCCACGTTATACGGCAAAGCTGCCGTGGGTGGGCGCGGCGGTGCGCCAACACAGCGGCGAATACCAGGCCAAGAACGGGCGCGCGTTTGATTTCGTGGACGCTTTCTGGACGCCTCCGCTGACGCCGCGGCAGGCATACCGGCTGGAAGAAAAGCAGATCAGGCGGCGGTTCCAGCTGCCCGCGCTGGTCTCCCTTACCGATCACGACGACATTCAGGCTGCGCCATTGCTGCGCGTCCTCAACCAGTTTCGACAGACGCCGGTTTCGACCGAGTGGACGATTCCATTCGGGCCGACTTTTTTCCATCTTGGTGTACACAATATTCCGGCGGATCAGGCGACTGAGATACACGCGGCGCTGGCGCGCTTCACGGCGGATCCGACGCCGGAGTCACTGGCGGGCTACCTACGGGAGCTAAATGGATATCCGACGGTGCTGTTGGTGCTCAATCATCCATTTTGGGATGAGAAAGGCATCGGAGCGGGTCGGCACCGGGAAGCGCTGGGGCGCCTGCTGCGGGAGTATGGGCGTTCTTTTCATGCGCTGGAATTAAACGGTCTGCGCTGCTGGGCGGAGAACAAGGCAGTGCTGGAGATGGGGCGCGAAATGGATCTGCCGCTGATCTCGGGAGGAGACCGGCACGGAAGAGAACCGAACGCCATCTTGAATTTGACGGCGGCTTCGACGTTCGAGGGGTTTGTGGAGGAAGTGCGGTATGGGCGCGAAAGTCACGTGGTGTTTATGCCGCAATATCGCGCGCCGTTGAAGCTGCGAGTGTTTCAAACGATGGCGGATGTGGTGCGGGAGTATCCGCAGAACATGCAAGGACGGCGGCTGTGGAGCGACCGATGCTTCTACCGTGATCCAGAGAGCGGAGAAAAACACACCTTATCGACGGTTTGGCGAGACGGGGGGCCGCTGGTGATTCGGCAGTTCATACGAGCGATGCGGTTGCTGGATACGCGAGGCTTGCAATCGGCGCTGCGGCTAGCTTTAGCAGGTAACTCGGCGGCGTGGTCCGATGGCGAGGCTTCCGTGTAATGGCCTATCCGCGGGTGGCCTTTCTGCCCGACACCTTTCACGAGGTAAACGGAGTGGCGCACACCAGCCGCCATCTGGAAGCATTTGCCCGACAGCGCCAAATACCGTTCCTGAGCGTCCATTGCGGACCGAAGTCAGAGACTATCCTGGACGGCGCGGTGACGGTGATGCAACTGCGACGCGGGGGCGCGAGTTTCGCTTTGGACGCGCACCTGGAGTGCGATCCGTTTTTGATCCGTTACGCGGGCAAGGTGATGACAGCGATCAAGCAGTTCGGGGCGGACTTGATACACGTTACGGGGCCGGGCGACATGGGAACGCTGGGCTACTATGTTTCGCGGCGACTGGGGATACCGCTGGTGATTTCGTGGCACACCAACCTGCACGAATATGCCGGGCGACGGCTGGAAAAGATGACCGGCTTTCTGGGCCGCTCGCTGAGCGGAAAGCTGGGCGGGATGGCGGAAAAGGCAGCGCTCGTCATTCTGAGATGCTTTTACCGCAAGGCGGCAATGGTGCTCGCGCCCAACGAGGATCTGGTGCGTTTGGTAGGTGAGCTGAGCGGCAAGCCGGTGTTCCCGATGAAGCGGGGAGTGGACACGCAACTGTTTTCGCCGACGCGCCGCAAACGGGTGGAAGACTCGTTTCGGCTGGGCTACGTGGGGCGATTGACGGCGGAAAAGAATGTGCGGTTTCTGGCCGAGTTGGGGACGGCGCTGAAGATTCTGGGACGAGACAATTTCCAGATCGTGATTGTGGGAGAAGGGGGCGAGGAGGCGGAGCTTCGGCGGTCGGTTCCGAACGCTGTTTTCACCGGTGTTTTGCGGGGCGAAAGGCTGGCGGAGGTGTATGCGAATCTGGATCTGTTTGTGTTTCCATCGCGCACCGACACGTTCGGCAACGTGATTCTGGAGGCGTTCGCATCGGGCGTACCGGCGGTGGTGACGGCGAGTGGAGGGCCGAAGTTCCTGGTGGAATCCGAAGTGAGCGGGCTGGTGGCCGGTTCGAATTGGGAGTTCATCAAAGCGGTGAGCCGAATCATGAGCGACCGAACTCTGCAGCGCAGGATGAGCGTGGCGGCGCTCCGGTATGTGCGGGCGCAATCGTGGGAAACGGTGTTTGACAATTTGTTTCGGGCATACGAGAGCGCCATGGTGGAAGCGTTTCGCGCAAAGACGCCAAGCCAAAACGGTTCCTTACGGGAAGTGTGAAAAGTTAGCTCACTCAGGCTGTTATAGAATCTGAACGCATATATGCTTCAGAACCGCGGGGCGAAAAGTAAGTTTGGCCGGCACTTAGCCTTGAGTTGTTTGATTTATGTAAGTCTGCTGACGCCGGCGGCACAAGCCCAGTTCAGTGGAAGTATTGAGGGGAATGTAACAGACGCGAGCGGGGCCGGGGTTTCGAATGCGAGCGTGACGCTAGTCAATACGGCGACGAACGTCTCGCAGAAAACGGCCACAGGGACAGATGGAAATTACCGTTTCGTCAGCCTGGCTCCGGGCAGTTACAAGATCTCGGGCGTAGGCGCGGGATTTCAAACGACGACGACCAACATTGTTCTCACGACGGGCCAGAATCTGAACGTGCCGATAGGATTGAAGGTGGCTGGGACTACTACTTCGGTAGAAGTGACAGCGGCGGCTCCTGTTCTGGATACCGCGGAGACGCGAAATGAAGAGACAATTCAGCAGCAGGAATTAAACGCGGTACCGCTATCGGGGCGTAACATGATCGGCCTGGTTACGCTGGCACCGGGGGTGACAGGGCGCGGCCTGGTGGGCAGCGGCGTACAGGGCGCGGCGGGCGATAACTTTTCAACCGAACAATCGGTGGACGCAAGCGCCAACGGGCGCAGCTCGAACGCCAATATGTATGTGGTGGACGGTTTGGACGTGACGAGTAACATTCGCCCTGGCGTGGTGAATTTGAGCCCCAATCCCGATTCGATCCAGGAAGAGACGACGTCGGTGAACACGTTTTCAAGCGAATATGGACGCGGCAGCTCGGTGGTTTACACGATGACGACCAAATCGGGAGCAGATCAATTCCACGGTCTGGCAAGCGATTACTTCACGTCTCAACGTTTGTATGCGGGCACAGAGTTCACCAAGAGCTATCTGCCGTTTCATGCGAACAATGTATCCGGAAACATAGGGGGCCCGATCTGGAAGAACAAGCAATTTTTCTTCTTCTTCGGAGTGGAGCCGCTTCGCTCGACGCAGGCAGCGGTAAATTCGGCGGTCTACGAAAGCCCGCAGTTCGTGTCGTTCGCGCAGCAAGCGTTTCCGAATACGCTGGGCACGCAGATTCTTTCAACATACCGGCCGACAGGCGCAACGACTACCGGAGTAGCGCAGACAGCGGCGCAGGCTTTTCAGGGCTGCGGCACGGCGGCGACGGCTTTTATTCCGTGCGGGCTGCCGGTACTGGACAACGGAGTTCAGAGCGCAGTGGCGCCGCGCGATGCGATTCAATACAACGGACGCGTGGATAAGTACTTTAAAAACGATCGATTGTATGGCGACTTCTTTCTAACTCGCTTAAATACCGGAACACCGGATATCCGGCCGCAATTTGTTACCACGAACACTTTCTATACGAACTCCGTGCAGGGGAACTACACGCATACTTTCACGCCCACCACACTCAACGAGATGGCGTTCGGGTACCTGACGGTGGATGGCACGAACAACGACACGGGAGACTTCAGAGTGCCCACGATCAACGTAACCGGCCTGAATTCACCGGGCACGGCTAACTTTGGGCCAGGCAGTGGTTTCTCGCAAGGGGAATTCATTCAGCACAATTATCATTGGCGCGACGTGCTGACGCATATCGGGGGCACACACACTATCCGGGGCGGGTACGATGGCTGGCACGGCGACGACATCGCGTTGTTTGCTCCGGTACATACGACGCCCACCTATCAGTTCAATAACTTGCTCGATATGGTGCAAGACAGGGTTTATACGGAAGGCAACCTGACTTACAACCCGCTTACCGGCGCGCCGCAGCCAGGCCAATACGGTTATCAGAGTACGGTGGGAGGCGTTTTCATCGAGGATACGTGGAAGATCAAACCGAATCTAACGGTAAACTACGGCGCGCGCTGGGACGATTTCGGCAATCCGCATCCGAAGCTTCCGGGGACAGTGCTGGCAAACTTCCATCTGGGCCCCGGGAGCACGTTCGAACAGGAGGTGGCGAATGGCTACATGCAGGAGCAGGGCCATGTGCTCAATGAAGCGATCTGGCAGACGTTCGCGCCACGGCTGGGCATTGCGTGGGACCCCTCGGAGACGGGCAACTGGGTAGTGCGGGGAGGCTTCGGAACGTACCATGACATGCCGACGCTGGGAAATCTCGAGAACGGGCTAAATGGCAATCCGCCCGGTTTTATCACGCCGACATTCTTCAACGATGGAACAACGGCAGCGCCTATCTTTCAACTCGGAACCAACGCGGCGCATCCAGCAGGCTTCGTCTATCCAACGCTGCCGGCGCAGCACTTAGATTCGCACGGGGGGCTTCCAGGCGTGCAGAGCGGCGGCGGCGCGGTGGATCCAGGCTTGACTGCGCCTACAACTTTCAATTACACGGGAACACTGGAGCACAAACTGGTGAGTAACCTGGTGGCTAGCATCGGTTACGCGGGCTCGCGATCTTACAACCTAATTACGGGGTACGGGCAAACGGGAAATACTGCTTACGGGCTGAACATCAATGGGTTCGCAGGCGACTTGATCCAAAGCGGCTTATCCGCGCCCAGACGTTTGCTTTCGAGCTTTGGGGTCTTGAATTACCAGACGAACGCCGCTATCGCCCGTTACAATGCGCTGATTGTAAGTACTCATGGGCGGCTCTTTCACGACTCGTTGGTCTTTAATGCGTCTTATACGCACTCGGTTTCTAAAGACGACACGCAGTATTATCCGTCTTACCCCGGGATCTCGCAATATTACGGGTACTCGGCGTGGGACGCGCCGGACCGGTTCTCCATGCTGCTGAATTACCAACTGCCGAACTATCACTCGGGGAATGGCTTTCTGGGGCGGGTTACGAGTGGATGGTCGATCAGTTCGACGATTTCGGTCCAGAACGGCAATCCGTTCAATGTTTATACCAGCGCACCGTTTGCGGGCGTCAAGAATGCGGTCGGACAGGTGGTTGGGTATGCGCCGAATAGCGGGGATTACAACGCGGATGGACTGAACTTCGATTTTCCGAACATTACGAGTTACAAATTGCCGAATAGTACTTCCGCCTACCTGAGCGGTTTGTTTCCGGCGGGAAACAGCATTGTGCAGCAACCGACATTCGGGCAGGAAGGAAACGAGATCTACAACAGTTTTCGAAATCCGGGATTTGCTGAGGTGGATGCGGTTCTGGCCAAGCAAACAAAGCTTGCGGAGCGCGCGAATTTGCAGCTGCGCTTTGAGTTCTATAATTTGTTGAACCATCCGAACTTGCAAGGGGTAAACACGGATCTTTCGAACGGGAGCTTTGGGAAATCTACGGCGCAATATACGCCGCGGTATTTGCAGCTTGGGGCGCGGATTACGTTTTGAGTGGTGGTGTGCGGGGTTGGAAATTACGGTCGCTGACGCTTCCTGCTCTGTTTATAAATGCCGGCTGGAAAGCCGGCATGGCAGCCCAGGAGGGCTGCTCCACGAGTGCTTAGCTTTGGGAAATCCACGGCGCAATATACGCCGCCGTATTTGAGGTGGCGGTGTGCGGGGCTTTGGGCTGCTCCACGATCGGATTAGGGTTCTACTAAGCGGTAGCGGGCGGCGGCTTCGCCTCGCTGGTGCTCGGTTAGCTTGGCTTGGGCGAACTGTTTGATGAGCGCCGGCACATCCTGGGCTCTGCCGATTTTTCGTGAAATCTGAAGCAGGCGATAGATGGCGGTCTGATCGGCGGGATCTTCTTTGAGCACGGCGTGGAACTGGTCGCTTGCAAGCTGGAGCTTATTTTCGCGGATATACAAACTGCCAAGGAGATTGCGAGCAGCGGCAAAAGAGGGGCGCAAGCGGACGGCGATGGATGCGGAATCGAGGGCCTCGCGGAACTCCGGCGTTTCTGGCGCGACGCCCATCTGGTTGAGCGTTTCGGCTTTGACGTAGTTGAGCATTGGGTCACGCGGAGCGGTCTTCAGTTTGGTAAGCGCCAGTTGGAGGGCCTGCGGCAGATGGCTGTTCTGCAGTTCGGCGAGGCTGGCGGCGGCTCCACTGAGGACGCCAGCCGGATCGAGGCGATCGGCGCGATCGAAATCGCTCTCTGCTTTTTGAAACTCACCTAGCTGGCCGCGGAGAATGCCCCTGGCCAAATACAATCCGGCCGAGCGGGGTAACTGTGTGAGCCCGGCGTCGATCATGTCAACGCCTACTTTGAAGGAGGCGTGATCGAAACACAGATCGGCGAAATGGAGATAGAAAGTTTCGTTGTCAGGTTGCGCCAGAATGGCTTTGCGAAGCAGTTCGACGGCGCGCGGAGTATCGCCCGAGGCTTCATAGGCGGCGGCAGCCAAATCGAGCACCCGCGGTTTGACGGCTGCGGCATTCAGCAGGGGCTGCAAAATTTGGATGGCGTCGGCGGCGTTCTTACGAAACATCTCGGCGGCCGCCAAGTTATAGCGGGACCACCAGGCGGCGGGTTCGAGGGTGACCACCTGAGTAAGCGCGGCAATGGCCTCGTCCGGGCGTTTTTCTTTGAGCAGGCACTCGCTGTACTGGGTGAGAGCGTCGGGCTTAGCGTCGATGACGTTTTGACTTTGCGTGTAGTGGGCAACCGCCGAACTGCAATCTCCCTGTTGGTAGGCGAGGGAGGCTAACATGGCGTGGGTTACCTGGTCGGCCGGCTCAAGCTGCAGGATGCGGGCGAGAGTCTTAGCGGCTTCCTGGTCGCCGATCGCATACTCGAGCTGGGCGTCGGCCTTGAGCGCGGGCAGATAGCCGGGCTCGATGGCGAGAGCGGACCGGTAATTACGAAGGGCTTCGGCTGTGTTCTTCAGCCCCTCGTTCGCCATACCCGCGAGCGTCCAGACGCGGGGGTCGTTCTTGTTTTGCGCATTGAGCTGTTTGGCGAGAGCGAGAGCTTGTGGATAGTCTTGCGCGCGCAAGGCGGCGATCAGGGTCTGCAGGTTGGCGGCGGCGATGAGCGAGACAGCGAGGAACACGAAGGACGGTAGCCAGAGTTTTGTCCCGCGCGCGACCATTACAAAACCAGACGTACCACAACCAGGGGGCCAGGCTGGAGCGGTTTGGTTTATCTTATATAAATCAGGTCAAAACCAGATGAAACTTCATGCCCAGGAAAATCTCGATCCGGCCAGCCATCTCGATTCGGCAAGCCAGGCGGTGCGAACATCCAGCGCGGAAGTTTATCGTCTGGCAAATGGAAGCATCGTCTATATAGAGAAAGACATCAACGTGGCAGGTTGGGCGCGGATTACCCGGCTGGCGAATTTAACGCCGGCGTGCTCCTGCCGCTGGACGCGCTGGACCTATGCGTCGGAAGCGGATGCGCAGTCGGCGCTGGCGGATTGGGACCCGGATACGGCGGCAGCCCCGGCGGGCTGGGTGACTTGCGGCCAGGCGAAGACGGCTGGACATTAGCAAGCCATTTCCAGTCAGTAAACCATTTACCGCCGAGGCGTGGGTGTCTGACAGATTCCGAAATCGCTGAGCGATAGAATACAGTCAATATTCTTTCGACCCGGAGTTCTGCATGAAGCGGTTTTCCTGCCCACGTTCTGGCAAGCTAATCCAGATCGGTCTTATGGTTGGCGCGGCGAGTCTGGTTGCTTTTCTAGTTGGAGCGCGCCAAACAGACAATGGCCAACTCGAACGTAAGGTTTCTCTCGGCGACGGGCATGCCGGCGCGTTGTACGCGGTAACCGTTGCAATCAAAGACCCGGCGCAATATCAGAGCAAGAAGTCGATCGAGGTGACGATTTCGGATGCGCGCGGCGTGGTCTCCGAAAAGAGACTTCACACACAGGATCTCGATTTCTATGTGACGGTACGGCCGCGGGCGGATGGGCCCATATCGGCTGCGCTGCAGGTACCGCCGGGCGAAGAACTTCCCGCCATGGCAACCTCCATGCGGCCTATCGCGGAACATGGCAACGAACCGGCGGTGATCGCGGCGATGCCTAACGATACGTGGCAGAAGGCGCAATCCTTTGAGTTCGGGCAGACGATTTACGGCAGCTCCGACGAGCGGCCGTACGCGCCGGCGCCGGATGAGGATCGATATGCGGCGCTGCTCAAGGGATTCCAGTGGTTCAAGTTCACGTTTCATGGGCAGGAGCCGGAGCTGGCGAATTTCGTGGTGGATATAACCGACCGCGAAGTTCCGCTGGACGTCGATATTTTTACGCTGGCCAAAGATAGTGGCGGGCAAGAAGACGTGAAGGCGTATAGCGAGGGCACGTCCATCTATCAGATCGAGGCGACGCAAAATTATCCGGGGCTGTATAAATTCCGGACGCGCATTTTGCATCCCGGGCAGACCTATTACGTTCGCGTGCAGGCGAACCATCCTTCGTATCAATTGCGCACGTATGCGTATCCGGTTCCGCCGTATCACAATGCTTCACGTCAAGTTGAGGCGCGACAGGCGGTTCGTACGGGCATGGACTTCCTGATCAACATGGGGGACAGCTGGCTTTCGAACACGCCGCGGCGCGGCGCAATCGCGCTCCGGACAACGATGAATCATGGCGATACCAAGCAGTGCATCGCGTGCCATCCGTCACAATTCACGACGCGCGGCTATCTGACGGCCATCTCGCACGGGTACGCGCCGACGCAGCGCACGGCTCTCGAATTCATTACAGACCGGATTTACAACAACGAGCGGCCGCTTTATGGCGAGCCGGGCGCGGATTGGGTGCGCGTGATCTATTCGGCGCGGACGGTGGCGAGCCGGCTGCCGCTGATCGAAGATCTTTACGAGAAGAACGTGACGCACGACGCGCCGCGAGTGGCTTCGTTCGAGATTCCTTATGGGAAGTTCCTGAAAATTCATTACAAGGACCGCACGGAGATGCCGGGGGACGAGACGGACGGCTGCGAACCGGATGTGAGCACGTTCGAGATCGCATCGCAGAGCTGGGACTTCTTCAACCTGCTGCATCAGCAGACGGGCGACAAACAGTGGCTGGACGAGCGGGACATGGTGGAGCGGCTGGCGGTGGCTTACAAGCCGCGCAACGTGATCGACCTGAATTGGAAGATTCATTTCCTGGCGACGGTGAATCGCGAAAAATATGCGCCGCAGTTGAACGAACTGATCGAGCAGCTATATAGCTATGAGCAGCCGAATGGCATGTGGCCTTATCCGTTCGACAAGACGGCGAAGCCGGCGGATTTCATTTCGTACCATGCGGTGCTGGCGCTGGCTTTGGCAGGACGGCGACCGGAGACGGATCCGAACATGGCGCGCGCGGTGAACGCCATGCTCGCAGCGCAACGGCCGGAGGGAAGCTGGGAAGGCGATCCGGTTTACCAGGGCTTCAACACGCCGTTTCGCGCGACGCAGTTTGCGGTGATGGCGCTTTCGACGTTGTATCCGGGGCCGGACACGAAGCCGGCGGCGCAAAAAGGCTGGGACGATGCGTACCCGGCTCCCCCCACTACTTTGGCGAAGGACGATCTGCCGCTCTTACTGACTCAATTGGATCAGTTCTGGGACATGGCTCCGGCGGGCACGCTGGCGCAGATTCGCGGGGTGCTGGCAAATAACGACCAACCGCTAGCGCGGGAAGCGGCGGCGCGCGCGCTGGGACACATGGGCGATCCGGGTTCGCTGAAACAACTGACGCAAGCGCTGGGTGACCAGAGCAAAATGGTGCAGCGGACGAGTGCCTGGGCGATACGCATGATTCTGCAGCGGCATCCGGAAGCGGCCGACAAAGGGAACGCGGAACTTTCGGCGGCTCTGCAATCGCCCGACGCGCGGGAACGCTGGGGCGCGACGCAACTCTTTAACCAGCATTTCAAATACATCTGCGGCGATGCGCAGGTGCGTGCCGCGCTGATTCACGATCTGGACGATCCGGCACCGGGGATTCGGCTGAACGCGGCGCGCGGTCTCTGGCAGTGGTCCTACTGGAGTGAGGACGATCCGCAGGCGCGCAAGAGCATCCTCGAAGCACTGGCGACGCGCATGAATACGGAGACGGATCCGACGCTGCGACGCGCGGTTCACGAGAGTATTTATGCGGTGCTCGATGAGAACACCGGGTATCTGGAGGCGTGGGTGCGGTCGGCCTCGACGGAGCAGGATCAGAATCGCATTCGGGAAGGCTACGAAAGCGTAGTGCACGATCAGGCGCAGGTACTGGCTAAAGTTTTACGCTCGGCGACGCCGATGGGGCGTGAAGGAATTCTTGAATCGCTTTGGGATTTCCATATGCGGCACTACTCGCTGCCGGAATTGAAATCGGGCCAAGTTTCGGTGGCCCTGCCGGCGGTGTTTACGAAATATGTTTCGGGCGTGCCCGACCTGCATGTACCGGGATACGATTACGAGCCTTACCGAGATACGGCGAATTTTCGCTACAAGGCGGATAACGGTTTCTACCAGACGCGCATTGGCAACGACAGCGATTTGATCCACTTTTTCCAAAGTTCGGGGCCCGAGCTGGAACAGGCGCTGATTGCTTGTTTGCAGGGCGCGGATACCGATATGAAGATCGAAGTGCTGAAGGCGGGCAGCACGCTGAGCGGTGCGGGGGACGCGCGGTTTGCGAAAGCGGCGCTGAACCTGGCGCTCGATCCGGATAAGAGCGTGCGCGAGACGGTGAGCTACGTGTATGAAAACGGGCAGCGCGGGGTGCTGAATATCGACGCGCCGGGGACGCCCGATCCGGGGCTGACGGGCACCATTACGCAGATTCTTTCGAGCCACGATGAGAGCGCGCAGAATATCGTTCTGCCGCTGCTGGCGGCGCTGCCTCCATCGTCGCCGTGGACGCGCCAACCGCAGGTGGTTGCGTCGCTGCACTCACTGCTGGAGACGCAGCCGCGTGTGAAGAACTACGCGCAAGTGCTGACGGCGGCCGCTTCCTTCCCGAACCTGATGAGCAAACCCGATATTCGCCAGCAGGTGAAAGCGGCGATCGACGATAAAGACCGGGATGTGCAGCGGGCCGCGTTGCAGATCGCTCTGGAGCGCCTGAACGATCCGAATCAAAAGGCGGAGGCCGAGCAGCTGTTCGCGCACCTGGGGAGTTCACAGCGCAGCGTGTTCATCGAAGAGGTGAACGATCCGAAGTTTCTGGTGAACCATCTGGGGGTATCGGGCGGGGCGCTCTCGCAGGACCAGGCGTATTTTCTGGGCAAGAAGGCGATCAACGCCAAACCGAACCTGCTGAATGAGCCGCTGGTGTTCCAGACGGTCATCGCGAGCCTGAACGATCCGGACGCCAACGTGCGGGCGGCGGCGCTCGACCTGATGCGCAAATCGAAAGGGATCGAGCACAATGCGGAGTTTCGGGCGGCGCTTGAAAAAATGAAGGCCGATCCGAATCCGCGCTTGAAGCTGATTGCGACCAACGTTCTCGGCGGGAAGAAGCTGGGCGAGGCGCTGGCGGACGTCAAGCCGGGATCGGTGCTCGACTTTAACTACTTTGTCGCCAAGGTGGAGCCGATCTTAGCCACGCCGGGCGCGGATGGCAAAGCGTGCGTGATGTGCCATGCCACACACGTGATTTTCCGGCTGGCGCCGCCGAACTCGGAAGGCGTGTTTTCGCCGCAGGATAGCGAAGAGAATTACAAATATGCCATGCACGTGGTGGATATCAATAATCCGGCGCACAGCTTGATGCTGATCAAGCCGACGCGGCCGACGGATTCGGCGGGCAACGTGGCGGATTATCTGGCAACGCATAATGGCGGACAGCGCTGGCCGGGTAATGAATCGAGTTGGCAGTATAAGACGATCCTGCAGTGGGTGCGAGGGGCGGGCATGCAGACGGCAAGCCGGGGGACGCCGCCGGACGTTGCGACGAAGTAGGTGGGGGTGGAGGGTTAGTGTGTAGTCGCGGGCGATGTCGGAAGCGCCAGGGACGAGTGTCGCGACACGGCAAGTTTACGGTCGCTGACGCTTCCTGCTCTGTGGCCGGTATTTCGATGCCGGCTTCTAAGAAACCATCGCGCACAACGGACTCGTCGGAGGCGGCCAAGTCCGCTGAGTTTCTCTTTGTTCTGTGCCGCCCCCGACGGCCTGTGCGCTCGAAAGCCGGCATGGCAGCCCAGGAGGGCCGCTCCACGAGGGCTGCCTTTGTTATGCTCACGGTTGCATGAGTGGGGTGATTCTAGACGGCAGGAAAATCAGTCGGGAAATTCAGGAAGAACTAAGGCCGCGCATCACAGCTTTGGCGGCGCAGGGGAAAACACCTGGGCTGGCTGTGGTGCTGGTGGGCGATAATCCTGCTTCGCAGATTTATGTGCGTAACAAGATCAAGGCGTGCCACGATCTGGGTATTCGCAGCCTCGAATTTACTCCACCGGGTCATATTTCGACATCCAGCCTGATCGAAACTCTACAACCGTTGCAGGCGGATCGGTCGATCAACGGCATTCTGGTGCAGATGCCGCTGCCTCCGCAAATCGACGCGGAACAAGTGGTCAATTATCTGGTGGACGCGAAGCGCGATGTGGATGGCTTCGGCGCGAACAGCCTGGGTCTTCTGGTGCAGAACAAACCCGGGCCGCGCGCCTGCACGCCGGCCGGCATTATGGAGATGCTGCGCCGTTATGAAATTCCGATCGCGGGAAATCATGCGGTGGTAGTTGGCCGCAGCGACATTGTGGGTAAGCCGATGGCGTTGATGCTGCTGCACCAAAACGCCACGGTGACGATCTGTCATTCGCGTACGCAGAACTTAGGCGAAGAGTGCCGGCGGGCGGACATTCTGGTGGCGGCGCTAGGTAAAGCGGGTGCCATCACGCGCGACTACATCAAACCTGGGGCGGTGGTCATCGACGTCGGGATGAACCGGCTTACCGACCAGGCGGAGGTGGAGCGGCTTTTTGGGCATGATGCAGCGCGTTTAGCGGCGTTCGCGAAAAACCACGCGACGCTGGTGGGGGACGTGGAGCCGCTCGCCATGCAGGAGCTTTCGTCCGCCTACACGCCAGTGCCGGGCGGAGTGGGGCCGCTGACGATTGCGATGCTGATGTCGAACACGGTGGGTTTGGCCGATGGCAGTGTGTGGCGCGCATAAGACACGGCTATGTTGAAGGTCGGTCTGACGGGAGGATATGCCACCGGCAAATCGTTTGTGGCCGCCGAACTCCAACGCCGTGGCTGCTACATCATCTATGCCGATAAGCTGGGGCATGAAGTGCTCGCGCCAGGCGGCGAAGCGTACCGGGGGACGATCGAGACTTTCGGCGCGGAAATACTGGCGGCCGATGCGACCATCGACCGAAAACGATTGGGCGGGCTGGTATTCGCTTCCCCGGAGCTCTTGGACAAGCTGAATGCGCTGGTGCATCCGGCCGTGTTCCGGCTGGAAGAGAAGATGCTGGCGGAATTTGCGCGCGAGCAGCCGCGCGGGATCGCGGTGGTGGAAGCGGCTATTCTGATCGAGACGGGGCGGCACGAGTTTTTCGACCGGCTGGTGCTGACAACGTGTAGCGAAGAAGCGCAGATTGCGCGGGGCATGTCGCGCGACGGGCTGACTCGCGAGCAGGTGTTAGCGCGGCTGCAAAAACAGCTACCGCTCGAAGCGAAGAGGCCGTATGCCGATTACCTGATCGATACCGAAATGGCGAAATCCGAGACGAGCCGGCAAGTGGAAAGCGTGTTTGAAGAGTTGCGGCATTTGCAGGGAACAACGGCATGAGAAGCCGGGCCGTACTGCTGGCTTTCTGCCTGACATTCGGTTTTCTGTGGCTGACATCGCGCGCCGATTGGAATCTCCGGCAGGTGGCCGCGCCGCTCTTTCGGACGGGATTGAAGTGGTCTGAGCCGCTGCGCGTTGAGGGCGCGGGGCTGACGTCGGACGAGGAAAACAATATCCAGATCTACAAGTCCGCACGGCAGGCGACTGTGTATATCACGAGCACCACGGTGCGGCGCGATTTCTTCTACGGTCCGGTTGCTTCGCAAAGCCTGGGATCGGGCTTCCTGATCAACGATTCGGGGTTCATACTGACCAACTTCCATGTGGTTTCGGGCAGCAGCCGCATTCAGGTGACGCTGCCCGACCAGTCGCAATACTATGCCACAGCGCTCGATATCGATCGTTCGGACGATCTTGCGCTGATCAAAATCAATCTCAAAAAGCAATCTGCGTTTCTGAGACTTGGGGATTCGGACCGGCTGCAAGTGGGGCAGAAGGTGCTCGCGATCGGCGACCCGTTCGGTCTCGAAGGCACGTTGACGGTGGGGGTGGTGAGTTCTATCGGGCGAAAAATCAGCGGGGAAAATCAGCAGACGCTGCAGGGCATGATCCAGACGGACGCCGCGATTAACGGCGGAAACAGCGGCGGCCCGTTGCTCGATTCGGAGGGCTCAGTGATCGGCATCAACACCGCCATCCTCGGCCGGACGAACATCGGGATTGGGTTTGCCATGCCGATCAATCGGGCGAAAGCGCTGCTTAGCGATTTTCGAGCCGGGCGCGTGACGGAGCGACCGAAACCGGGAGTGACAACGGAATATGTAGCGGGCGATCTGGCGCAAGCGCTGCGGCTGCCGGCGCGGGGCGGCCTGCTGGTTCAGACGGTGGAGCGCGGGTCGTCGGAAGAAGCGGCCGGGGTGCGCGGGGCGCGCGAGATCGTCGATATCGGCAATGTGGAATTGGGAATTGGCGGCGATTTGATTACGGCTATCGACGGCCAGCCGGTAAAGGCAGAGGATGCGCTGATTCGCGCGATCTCGCAAAAGCGAGTGGGCGACACGATTGTGCTGACTGTTTACCGCAATGGGCGTTCGATGCAGCTTTCGGTGAAACTGTTGCGACCGCCGGCGGCAGATGTGAGTTGAAGGGATGAGTCGCGAAGCGGTAGTTTCAAATTTACGGTCGCTGACGCTTCCTGCTCTGTTTCACGCATTTCGCAACGCTTGGGCGGCATCCGGTTGTTCCGCCCGCAGGCTACAAAAACGAGGGCCGGCCCCTCGGGAGCCTAAGAGGACCAGGGCGGCGCCTGAGATCCAGAGGCCGAGGGTGGCCGGTTCGGGGACGGCGGTGACTACTTGCAGGTCCGAAAAAGTATAGGCTTGCGCGAAATTACCGGGATGGCCCTGGTCTCCGACGGAGATTTCGACGCTCTTGATGGGAACCGGCGAGACGAATCCCCAGAAGCCAGACTCGGTGGTATCGGGCATGAAGTAGACGCCGGCCTGGGAGGCAATTTGCAGACCGGTGTTGACAACACCTAAATTCCAGTCGCCACCCAAGGCATAGATAGGCTGACTGAAAGTCCAAACGGTAGCCGAATACTTTTCGGTGGTTTCGGTGTATGCGCCGGGGAGGAAATGGCCATTGCCGGCGCCTTTGTCGACGCCATCGAAATCGATATCGGAGCTGACGAAGACGCCGGGCAGGTTTATGCGCGCGTCGGCAAAGTTATCGGTCAGCAACTGGCCGCCGCCGGGCGCGTAGTGGGCAGCCGCTTGTTCGAAAGCGGCCTGATTGTAATAGCCGGCGGGAGACGGGGGAAGGGGGTCGGCGAAAGAGATCACGGACAGGAGCGAGAGAAGAGCGGCAGCGGATGCTTTATACACGAGGGCCTCTAAACAGCTCTTCGGCCAAAGCTTGAGGAGCATGAGCGGCGGAGAGGACTGAGGATACCGGTACTCGGGCTGGTACACGCTAGGCTGGTTCTTTCGACATGAACTGGAAATGGGCGGGTTTAGTGCTCGGATGTTCGTTGAGTTTCGGACAGGTAGCACAGACGACGGGAGCGCAAGAGCAATTTCCGCAGGTGGACGCGATCATCCATGACGCGGTACAGACGGACCTGATTCCGGGCGCGGTGCTGGTGATCGGGCACAACGGGCAGGTGGTTTACCGGCGGGCGTATGGGTCGCGATCGCTGATTCCGGATCGCGAGCCGATGACGCTGGATACGATTTTCGACGCGGCGTCGCTGACGAAGGTGGTGGCGACGACGCCTTCGGTGATGAAGCTGTTCGAGGAGGGAAAGATCCGGATAGACGATCCGGTGACGAAGTACCTGCCGGAGTTCCAGGGAGGGAAGAGCGACATCACGATCCGGCTGCTGATGACGCATTTTTCGGGGCTGCCGCCGGATGTGCCGCTGGAGCCACGGTGGAGCGGGTATCAGGCCGGGATCGAGAAGGCTTTGACCGCGACGCCGATCGCGCCGCCGGGAGCGCGTTTTATTTACAGCGACATCAATTTCAACCTGATGGCGGAGATCGTGCGGCGGGTTTCGGGCGAGACGGTAGCGCAGTTCGCGCACGACCAGATTTATGTTCCGTTGAAGATGACGGAGACGGGTTTCGAGCCGGCGGCGGAGTTGCGGCCGCGCATTGCGCCGACCGAGATCGATCCGGATACGGGGCAGCCGATGCGCGGGGTGGTGGACGACCCGACGGCGCGCTACATGGGTGGGATAGCGGGCGACGCGGGGCTATTCACAACGGCGGACGACCTGGCGAAGTATGCGTGCATGATTCTGGGGCGGGGCGAATACGAGGGCGTGCGGATTTTCAGTCCGGCGACGGTCACGAAATTTACGGAGCCGGCATCACCGGCGGACCAACCGGTTTTGCGGGCGCTCGGGTTCGATATCGATTCGTTGTTTTCGAGCAATCGGGGGGAGTTGTATCCGATCGGGTCGTTCGGGCATACGGGGTATACGGGGACGTCGCTCTGGATGGATCCGACGACAAATTCGTTTGTGATTGTTATGACGAATGTGGTGCATCCGAAGCATGGCAATTCACTGAGCTCTTTTCGCTCGCGGATTGCGACGGCGGTGGCGGCGCATTATGGGTCGGAGATTCCGAATACGGCCTCGCTGACGGGGTATGTAGAGACGATCGGCATGGCAGGGGTGCATCGCGTGGTGGCGCGGAACGCGCAGACGCTGACGGGGCTGGACGTGCTGGAGCAGCGGGGTTTCGCGGAGCTGAAGGGGAAGCGGGTGGGGCTGATTACGAATCAGACGGGCATCGACCGGCAGGGGAGCCGGAATGTGGACCAGATGCTGGCGTCGGGAGTGCGCGTGGTGAAACTATTTTCGCCGGAGCACGGGATCAATGGCAGCGAAGATCAGGCCGACATAGGCAACAGCAAAGACGAGAAGACGGGGCTGCCGGTGATGAGCTTATACCGGCCGCACGAGCGGCGGCTGACAGCGGAGCAGATGGCGGGAACGGACGCGATTGTGTTCGACATCCAGGACGTGGGGGCGCGGTTTTGGACATATTCCTGCACGATGTTGTATGCGCTCGAAGGAGCGGCGCGGGCGCACAAGCCGTTTTATGTACTGGACCGGCCGAATCCGATTACCGGAACGCATGTGGAAGGGCCGGTGCTCGAAAAGCAATTCGATTCGTTTGTGGGGTGCTTCGATCTACCGCTGCGACATGGGATGACGTTCGGCGAAATAGCCAGCATGGCGAACGCGGAAGAGCATTGGGGGGCGGATCTGCATGTGGTCAAGATGAGCGATTGGCAGCGGGGGGACTGGTTCGACGCAACGAGCCTGCCGTGGGTCGATCCGTCGCCGAACATGCGCAGCCTGAATGCGGCATTGCTGTATCCGGGACTGGCGATGCTGGAGGCGAATACCAACTATTCGGTAGGGCGCGGCACGGACGCTCCGTTCGAGCAGATCGGGGCGGATTGGATCGACGGCGCGATGCTGGCGCAGGTAATCAACGCGCGGATGATTCCGGGGGTGAGGTTGTATCCGACACGGTTCAAGCCGACGGCGTCGAATTTCGCGGGTAAGGAGATCTCAGGGGTGCGTTTTGTGATTACGGACCGGGAGGCGTTCGACAGTACGCGCCTGGGGATCGAGCTGGCGGTGGCGCTCGAGAAGCTGTATCCGGGCAAGCTCGATTTCGAAAAATGCCGGTTTCTGATAGCGAACAGCAAGGTGCTGGCGGGGTTTAAAGAGGGCCACGATGCCGGGTCCATCTGGGCGGAAGCGGAGAAAGAAGCGGCTCAGTTTGATGAGAGAAGAAGGCAGTATTTGTTGTATTGAAGGGTGAAAAATCAGCTAAGCGTCGGGAAAGGAAAAGCGCCCTTCAGATTTACGGTCGCTGACGCTTCCTGCTCTGTTTCAGGTATTTCTATGCCGGCTGGAAAGACGGCATGGCAGACCAGAAGGGCTGCTCCACGAGTGCTCATTGCGATTGAGTTTAGGGTTTTTGGGTGGTTGCGAATTTACGGTCGCTGACGCTTGAAAGACGGCATGGCAGACCACAAAAGACATTGGTCTCGCGCTAAAGCGTCTGCCCCACCGAGGGCTAGTTTTCGGCGGCTTGGGCGAGTTGTTTATTTTTTGGGGGGCGGCCGCGGCGTTTGGGCTCGACGAGGGGGTGGCCTTCGTCGGAGAGGCCGGGTTCGGCCGAGGATAGCGCCGAGGCGGCATCTTTCAGCCAGCCTGGGGGTCGACCTCGGCGGCGGCCGCGGCCCCTGGCCAGACGCTCGAGCGTCAGGATTGCTTCTTCGATTTGCTCTCGCTCGAGTCGAAGCTCGGCAAGCATTTTATCTACGTCCAAAGTATCTGCTCCTCCTGCTAAACCGCATCGGGTCGTTCGCTTAACGCGATTGTGATGACACGATTTAGACGAAGTTTACGGGGAAGTTCTAACTAAATTCAACTCAATCGCGCGGTCTTTAGTCATTATTAGTTCTAGTACTCCAAGCGATTCGGCTCGATTCTGTAAACTAATCGGATTTTGCAAGAAGAACCGGTTGTTGTCTTTTTTTCCAGAAGAAATAGAAGGGTATGCCTAAGCTCATCATTCCTAAACCCATGAGAGATTCGCGGGGGCGCGTGCCGAGCGTACTGAGTAGAAGAAGCAGAGCGACCGCGACGAAAAGTACTGGAACAAAGGGGTAGCCGACGACCCGGTACGGACGCGGCAAATGCGGTTGTTTAATTCGCAGGACGATGACGGAAAGAGCGGTCATCGCGTAAAGAATCCAAGAGCCGAAGATGACGAAATTGTAGAGATCATCGAACCAACCGCTGAGAACAACGATACAAGACCAGAGGCAGAGAAGCAGCATGGCGTGGCCGGGGGAGCGAAATTTGGGATGGACGACGGCGGCGGTGCGAAAGAAAAGGCCATCGCGAGCCATGGCGTAGGGCACGCGGGAACCGGAGAGAATGGAACCGTTCAAGGCGGCAAAGATGGAGATGAGGACGGCTATGGTGACGCCGGCTTCGGCGAGGCGGCCGCCTACCCTAGTCATCATATCGGCGGCTACGCGGCTGCTGGCGGCGACTTCCGAGGGGCTCAACACATAAAAGTACGCAACGTTGATGAGCACATAAATGGCAATAACGGTTAGGGTGCCGACGATGAGCGCGCGGGGCAGATTTTTCTGGGGGTGGCGAATTTCGGAGGAGACCATGCTGACGTTGTTCCAGCCGTCGAAGGCCCAGAGAGCGCTAACCATGGCGGCGAAGAAACCGGCGATGCCGAGGTGGGCGGGCACACGTCCGGCGAAGTGCGCGAAATCGCCATGGCCCGCGAAGAGGCCGAGTAGGATAACGGAGGCGAGCAGGGCGAGTTTGAGGGCGGTGACAAAGACCTGGACACCGCCGCCGGCGCGGACGCCGAGATAATTGACGCCGCAGAGGGCGAGGATGAGGGCGATGGCGACGAGTTGGCCATAGTGAATCTGGAGCAGGGATCCGCCGGGTCCGATGTGCCAGGGCAGCACGGCGACATTCCTGCCGAGGAGCGGATAAAAGATGGTGAGGTAGGTATAGAAGCCGGCGGCGAGGGTAGCGATGGAGCCGCTTTTGGCAACCCAGAATTGGGTCCAACCGTAGAGATAGCCCCAGAAGGGACCATAGGCGGCGCTGAGGTAGACGTATTCGCCGCCGGCCTCGGGCATGGCGGCGGCGAGCTCGGCATAACTCAACGCGCCGAAGAGACTGAGGAGGCCGGAGACGATCCAAACGACAAACAGCATGCGGACGGAACCGACCGAGCGGATCATGCTGGAGGGGACGAGAAAGACGCCGCTGCCGATGACGGTGCCAATGACGATGGAGACGGCGGCCCAGACGCCGAGGGCGCGTTCGAGAGAGGGCTGGGCGATAGCGGGCGAGGCAGGATTAGTCAAGAGATTGGCTCTTCCACGGGAGCATTTCTGAAGCTCGCGAGCGGGATGAGGCTGGCGCTATAGCCAACGACGAAGGTGACAACCGAGCCGATGAGGACGTACCAGGTATAGGCGACGGTAGAGCGCAAGAGGAAAGTGGCCAGGAAGCCGGCGCCCATGCCGAGGATGGCGGAAGACTCGGCGGGACGGCGGGTCAGAACGCCGAGCAGGAAGACACCGAGCAGCGCGCCATATAGGATGGACGCGATGGAGAGACCGGCCTCGAGCACTCTTCCCCAGTGACGCGCGAGCAAGCCGACGGCGAAGAGGACAACGCCCCAAGCGACGGTGGCCCAACGCGCCCATTGCAAGTAACGGCTTTCGTGGTGACGCGGGAGCAGCGGCCGCAGGAAATCCATGATGGTGGTGGAGGCGAGGGCATTGAGGGCAGCGCTGAGGTTCGACATGGCGGCGGCCAATATGGCGGCGACGACCAGGCCGGCGACGCCTACCGGCAGGTGATTCCAGATGAATTCCGGATAGGTGCGTTCCGGAATGGCGGGAGCGGCGCGGCCAGTGTCCCGATAGTAGACAAATAGTAAAAGGCCGATGAGCAGGAAGAGCGCGAACTGAAAGAAGACGACGAACCAACTGGCGAAAAGGGCACGGCGGCTTTCGCGCTGGCTGCGAGCGGAGAGAAGACGCTGGACGATGAGTTGTTCGGTGCCGTGGCTGGCGGTTACGAGAAAGCAGCCGCCGAGGAGACCGGCCCAGAAGCTGTAGGTGCGATGGAAGAAGGCGGAGGAGAGGGAAAAGCGGAAGTCAAAGAGTTTGAATTTGTTTTGGGCCGAGGCGAGGGCGGCGACGTGCGGCCAGCCGCCGGGGATGAGATGAAGGATGACAAAAAAGCTCAAGATGGCGCCCGCGATGTAGAGGAACATCTGGATAACGTCGGTCCAGATGACAGCGGTCATGCCGCCCTGGAAGGTGTAGAAGAGGGTGAGGCAGACGATGACGGCGATGGAGGCGAGTTCGCCGGTGCCGAGGACGATGGAGACGACGAGGGAAATGGCAAAGACACGGACACCTTCGGCGAGCGCGCGCAGCACGAGGAAGGTAGCGGCGGTGAAGCGGCGGACGCGCGGGCCGAAGCGGCGCTGCATGAGTTCGTAGGCGGTGAACATTTCGCCGCGGAAATATTGCGGCAGGAAAAGGATGGAGATGACAACGCGCCCGAGCAGGTAGCCGAAGATCAATTGCAGAAAGCCGAAGTTACCAGCGAAGGAGAGAGCGGGCGTGCCGATGACGGTGAGAGTGCTGGTTTCAGCGGAGACAATGGAGAAAGCGATGGCCCACCAGGGGGCGCCGCGGCCTCCGAGGAAGTAGTCTTTGAGAGTGGCCTGTTTTTCCTTGAACTGCGCGCCGAACCAGGTGATGAAGATCAGGTAAGCGGCGATCACCGCGAGATCCGCAAAGCGCATGGAAACGTGGATGATAGCATGACAAAACTGGTTTTACGTTTGCCAGTACGTTCGCCAGGGAACAAGTTAGGAAGCGGTAGAGTCTAGAGTAAAAGAGAAGGTTGCGGGCAGCGAACCCAGTTCGTTATACTCCTGCTTTCGCTTCCATTCGGGACGAAATACATTTTTTCGAGGTAGGTAACAGTGGAGTCACGCTTTTTGAGACCGAGTAAAAAGATCATCGTCACAGGCGCTCTTGCGGTGGTGACGGGGTTTGCCGCTTCGGCGGCGAGAGCGCAGACAGCGCCTGCCCAGCAACCGGCACCCGCGCAGCAACCCGCGGCGGGGCAACAACCCGCCGCCGGGCAGCAACCGGCCGCGAAGACGAAGAACTACAAGGATCGCGCGGAGTACGATCTTTTTCTGAAGATCACGCAGACGCAAGATCCCAAAGCGCGACTCGATCTGTTGAACCAGTGGCAGGACAAATATCCGCAGTCGGATTATTCGGACGATCGCAATCAGTACTTCATGGCGACGCTGGCGCAACTGGCCCAGACGGATCCTTCGGTGCGGCAGAAGTTACTGGATAAGTCCGCCGAGATTTTGAAGACGGACCCAAAGAATTTCCGGGCCAGCTATTTGACTACGGTGTGGGGACCGGCCGTAGGGGGAGCGACGCCAGCGCCGGATTTGCAGACGCAGGTGCAAACGGCGGCGCAAAATGTGATCGATAACGCGCCGACGGCATTCGACCCCTCGAAGAAGCCGGCGCAAGTGAGCGACGCCGATTTTGCGAAGGCGAAGAACCAGGCGCTCGGGATTGCTCACAATGCGCTCGCTTGGGTGGCTACGACAAAGAAGGACACTGCAATGGCGGAGAACGAATATAAGGCGAGTTTAGAAGCCAACCCGGACCAGGGAAACATTTCGGCGGTTTACGCGAAGATGCTGGTGGACGACAAGAAGGTTCCGGAAGGCCTGTTCGAGTATGCGCGCGCCGGGCAGTATACGGGGCCGGGACCATCTCTTCCGGAAGCGCAGCGCACGAGCGTGATGACTTATTTCAACAAGGAATACCAGGCGTTCCACGGCAGCATGGATGGCGCGGACAAGATGCTGGCGGATGCGAAGACACAGGCTCTTCCGCCGTCTGGGTTAACCTTGACCAGCCAGCAGGCGCAGGCGCAGCAGCAGGCTGACCAGATGAATCAGCGTATTGCCTCCGATCCCGCTTTTAAGATCTGGTACGCCATTAAGCAAAGTCTGACGGGAGATCAGGCCCAGCAATTCTTTGCCAGCAGCGTAAAAGGGGTAGAGGTCCCGGGCGGAGCGGAAGGTGTTAAGACATTCAATGGAACAGTGATTTCCATGGATCCGCCGGATCGGCCGACTAAGGTGGTCCTGGGCGTGGAAGACCCGACTAAGCCGGATGCCACGCTGACATTCTCGAGGCCGTTGCCGGCAGCGGCGCTCGACAAGATCAAGGTCGGGCAGAAGATCGATTTTTCGGGCGTGGTCGATAGCTATACCAAGGATCCGTACATGCTGACGTTTGGCGATCCGACTATTCCGGGAGTGGAGACCTCGGTTCCGACGAGAAGAGGTCGGGCGCGGCATTAATGTCGCGTCGCGGAGAAACATTCGCGCCTTTGTGGACGGGGCAAAGCAGGGGACAGGCTTCGGATTCCGCAAACGGCGCGGAATGCTCGCCAGTCCCCTGGTTTGCAGAGCGGCAGTGAAGAATGGGGCCGAGGAGAAATCCTCGCTACATTTTGTAGCGGCCGAGGTCCTCGTCATTCAAGTTTTCGAGCCATTTTCGGAGTTCCTCGTTGTTGACTTTCTCGGAGACCGAGGTCGAGTTGCGGGAGGATTGAAGGACGCGATCATCGACATAGATGGGGCAATCGTGGCGCAGGGCGAGAGCGAGCGCGTCGCTGGGCCGGGAATCGACACTCATGAGCTTGCCTTCTTTTTCGATCCAGATCAGCGCGTAGAAAGTGTCGTCTTTCAGTTCGCTGACGACCACTTTGCGAACAGATGTTTCGAGACCCATGAGCAGGACTTTGATCAGGTCGTGGGTCATGGGCCGGGGCGTGGTCACTTTTTCTATTTCCAGGGCAATGGCGTTCGCCTCATAGATGCCGACCCAGATGGGGAGGACGGAATCTCCGCTGAGGTCCTTCAAAACGACGATGGGCATGTTGGTCATGGGGTCCATCATGAGCCCTCTGATTTTCATTTCAACTTCCATAATTTCTCCCTGTCAATTGGCGGAATAAGCCGCTGAGGGCGCGCGTTCTCCGGCCAGGCTATTCGGGCCGGCGCGGGTGACCAGCACGTCGAGATATTGGCCGACCAAGGTATTTTCGGCGGCCGGGGCCGGCAGGCTCGCGTCATGAAAATTCAATGTTTTATTCTGCGTGGTGCGCCCGATCCACTGGCCTGTGGCGAGGTTGTAGCCTTCTACATGGACCTGTTCGCTGGTTCCGAGATAGCGCGCGTTGCGGCGTAATTGAATGGCGCGCTGACGTTCCTGCAGAACGTTGAAGCGGCGGGTTTTCTCCTCCTCGGGTATGTGATCCTCATACTGCAAAGCGGGTGTGTTGGGGCGTTTCGAATACTTGAAGATGAACATCGAATCGTATTCGATCTCTTCGATGAGACGGATGGTGTCTTCGAAATCGGTTTCGGTCTCGCCGGGGAAGCCGACGATGATGTCGGTGGTGATGGCGATATCGCGCGTGGAGTTCTTCATCCAGTCGATGCGGCGCATGTATTGATCGCGCGAGTAGAGGCGCTGCATGCGTGAGAGCACATCGGTGGAGCCGGATTGAACCGGGAGATGGACGTGGTTGCAGAGCGAGGGATGCTCCTCGATGGCGTCGATGATCGCTTTGACAAAATCGCGCGGATGGGAAGTAGTGAAACGCACGCGGCGCATACCGGGCAGTTGGCCGACAGCGGCGAGGAGGGTGGCGAAATCCCAGCCGGCGGGCGACGGATCGCGGTAACTGTTCACATTCTGACCGAGCAACTGGACTTCGGTGTAACCGAGTTCGGTGAGGGAGGCGGCTTCGCGCATGACGCTTTCACCGGTTCGGCTGCGTTCAGGACCGCGCGTGAACGGGACTACGCAATAGGCGCAGGATTTGTCGCAGCCTTCGATGATCGTGATGTAGGCGCGATGCGGATTATCGCGGCGGGCGAACGGAGTGTCGAAGGTTTCGGTGGTGTCGAGGCTGAGGCCGGTGACGCGGCGGTTGCCGGCTTCGAGCTGCACGAGCATTTCGGGGAGCTTGGTGTAGCTGGCCGAGCCGGCGACCAGGCTGACGTGCGGGGCGCGCTCGAAGATACGTTCGCCTTCCTGCTGGGCCACGCAGCCGAGAACCGCGAACACCTTTCCCTTCCCTGCCTCGCGCTTGAAATTCTGCAGCCGGTGGAAGACTTTCTGTTCTGCTTTGTCGCGAATGCTGCAGGTGTTGTAGAGGATGAGTTCGGCGTCGGCGGGTTGGGAAACCTGCGTGTAGCCGGTCTGGAGGAGTGTTCCCACAACCTTCTCCGAGTCATGCGCGTTCATCTGACAGCCGAAGGTTTCGATATAGAAAGTTTTCATTTTCAACCGTGCAGGATACGCATAAACCAGCCGATGCCAAAGAGGGCCAGCATGAACCAGCCAAAGCATTGCGCGCCATAGCGGAAGCGCTCGGTGTCGCTACGTTTGGTGGTGAGACCGAGGATGACGCTCGAGAGGAGCGCAAATAAAACGGAAGTTTCGAGGTGATCCAGATTAAGCAGCGGCATGAGGGTTAGTCTTTCTGGCGGGTGGCGATTTCGTAAGCGTCGACCATGGCGAGGACATTGAGCAGACCGGCGGCGACGAGGAACTTGGCACCGTAGTCGGAGGTGTGAGTGGGCTGGTCGGCCGGCCAATAGCCGAGACCGACGGCGATGAAATAGATGGCGCCGGCCGCCAAGTCGCCGACGAAACCGGCCGCTTCGATGAGGCGGGTGAGGACATCGCCGACACCGGAGATTTGAAACATCGGGCCGCGCATGAGCAGGCCGACAACAAACGCCAAGGTGACGACGGCAAAAATAATGGCAGCCCGACCCTTTCGGCCGAGTAGAAAATGGCCAGCTCCCGGGACGAGCCAGGCCAAGATTACGGTGAGCCAGGGGGAGCGGAGGGGAGCTGCCTGAGGTGCGGGCGTGGAGAGTGCGGGCATGACTTCTTCATTTTAGCTACCTACTTCTCGTCGCAAAATGCGAGAGGCCGCTTGCTGACGCGCCCGGTTCAGAATCAGCATCTAGTGTCATCAGTCGTTTGCAGAACCACGATCGGTAAGGGAGTGTGTCCGAGGTGGCATTTTGCGATGAGAAGTAGCGTGCGTTCAAGCGGGTTAGGGCTTGCATTACAATGGAGAACAGTCTCAGCAGTCACGATGCGGATGTGGAGGAATTGGCGCACATACGAAGGAAGTGAACGGCGCGGGCGTTGCTTATCTGTCACCGGGTCTTAGCCAAAATCGCTATCTCGCTTCTACTCTTTCATTTAATGCTTGGCCAATAAGTTCGCGCAATTGTCCGGCATCCTTTACCCCTTGCACGCGATGGCCGTTGACAAATATGGTCGGCGTAGAGTCAACGCGGTTCGAAGATGCTAAGTTCACGTCGCGAAGAACAAGACCGAGGGACATTTCGTCTTTGAGGCAGGTGTCAAAGCTCTCCACGTCCAGGTTCGGCGTCGCCCGCGCGATCTCCTTGAGTTTCACTGCAATGTTTTCTTCGGTGATCTCACCCTGCTCTCGGAAAGGTTGATCGTGAAAACTCCAGAAAGCTTTAGAGTTTTGGAGCTGGGTACAAGCCGCACCCTGAGCAGCTTGCCTAACCCACTTGTGAATGGATAAGGGCATGTGGTGGAACACTACACGGATACTCTTCCGCTCGGATGGAAGGACCTGGTGCAATATGTCCGCGAACTTTCGGCAGTATGGACATTGGAAATCGGAAAACTCAACAATTGTCACGGGCGCCTGATCTGAGCCAAGACTGGCACCCTTGTTCTCAGAAAGGCTGACCATCAGCGCTTCCGCTCTTTGACGCTCTTCCTCGACGGGGTTCCTGGACGTGTCGAACAGATCGCTCGTCAGAAAACGCCCGTCCGGAGGCTTCCGAGATTTGACGTTGTGTGCTTTCTGCCACTGCAAGCGCTGCGGAGGGCGTGATGTCCGTCAGCGACTGTCCGCCGTCTGTTGTAGCAAATAGCTTCGTCGGCGTTTGGCAATTCGGGCCCGACGTGCATGAATCACCCGAAGCCTTAAGCCAGCCGTTGTATTGGTCTACAAAGCTTATGGCATCGATGGTAAGGTCACTTAGTCCAGTAGAAGCAAGCGGTCGACTTAGCATGTGAGACCCAATAACAAATGAGTTTCCGGTCGCGAAGGCACGGATGATTGCTGAATCGTATGCCGAAGAAGGAACGGTGCCGATGACTGATAGCTTTTCGAAGCTCTTCTGACTCCAGCTATTACCCCCGTTGGATGTCGTATAAACGGCGAAGGAGGAGTACGGATCGTCATTTGTCCCAAGGTATGTTACCGGTAAAATGCCGTCATTCGAATTCGAAAAGCTGGGCTTGCTGTACTGGGGTCTTTTCGCATCCGCGGTTCCAGGAGGAACGGGCAGCGTTTGCGCTTGCCACGACTTGCCGCCGTCAGTTGTCCGATACAGGCTATCGCCCGCTGGTCCTCCTGCTATCCAGCCCACAGTGGGCGAAATAAAATCCATTTGGTCCACGACCGGGGGTCGCGGCAGTTCCGACCAAGTCGCTCCGCCGTTCTGCGTCGCAAACAGAAGCCCGTACTTGAAGTTTGAACTTGAGGCAAGTTGCAGTTCCAGCCATCCGTGTTTTGCGTCGAAGAACGTTAAAAAAGTGAGTCTTGACAACACCGGGAGGAGGTCGGGGGATACCTGGAGCGGGGCGGTTTTCGTCCAGGTTTTGCCCGCATCGGTGGTGGATTCAGGAGAGAAGGACGTGAAAGTGCCCGTGGTGGGTTGAGTGCCTAGGAGAACCCATCCGCTCGTTGAATTCAGGAAAAAGACAGAGGTGATCGTCTGGTTGCTAGATAGTTTAGGCGTCCGATCCTGCCAGTCCTTTCCATTTTGCTCCGTCCAGAGCAGCTTATTGCCAACCAGCGCCCAGCCGGTTGTCGGCGTCAGTAAGTGGAACGAGCTTATGGGGTCATCCTGCGCACCGGCATGCCGCATTATGCCAAAAAGCAAGCAGGAAACGAGGCACGGCAGGGTGAAAGGATGCGACTGTCGAGGCAGCGGCATGGTATAGCCACCTAGTTAACAAATTTTACTTTGGAAGCGATCACGGCCGGTGAAAGACTTTCTGCTCAGCTGCCTGAGGTGCGGGCGTGGAGAGTGCGGGCATGACTTCTTCATTTTAGCTAGGCGGCGATGGAGTGCAGGCAGAGGCGGCTTCGGGCGTGCATTACAATGAAAAGCAGTCTCACCAGTCACGATGCGGATGTGGCGGAATTGGCAGACGCGCTAGATTCAGGTTCTAGTGGGGGAAACTTCGTGGAGGTTCAAGTCCTCTCATCCGCACCAAAGAAAGCAAAGGATTTAGCGTTCTCCTTTCAATTCGGCCGTTTGGCCTTTTGTGACGTGATTTGTGCCACTCGTTCTTGTTCCGCGGCCAGGAACTCTTCGGCCTTCCTTCCAGCCTCAAGCGTGTCCGCGTGATCCGTAACGTTGTAGCGTTCAAAAACGCTCCGGGTCCTGTGACCGGTGATTTTCATGATGACCGTCTCGGCTACGCCCGCGCGCCGCAGATTCCGTACCGCAGTTCGACGCAGATCATGGAATAGCAATCCGGGAAGCCCGGCGCGCTGGCAGGCCGATTCCCATCCCTCTCGAAAGTCTCGAATGGGTTTTGTTCCGCGTGCAAACAAATAGTCGCTATTTCGGGGTTGCATTTCGATGAACTTGGCCATGTCGCCGTAAATTGGAACAGCGATGGGTTCGGGCTTCCGGTTGCTCCTGCGGCCCTCCATCCAGATTGTCTGCGCCTGTAAATCCACCTGTGACCACTTGATTCTGAGAAGTGCACCCTTGCGCAGCCCAACGTGATAGGCGACAACAAAAAGAAGTCGAATCTCCTCGGGTAGTTCGAACAAAAGCTTTTGGTACGACTCGGGCTTTAGAAATCCCTTCCTGGGCTCAGCCTCGGTGAGTTTCGGCAAATGCGGAACGCGGGCCACGAGCGGTGGGTCTTGGTTATAGGCCAATTGGAACGCACGATGTAACAATGCAAGTTCCCGATTCACAGTGCCGGGCTTCACGACCTTTAGGCGGCTCTCAACGTACTCCTTGATACGTGAGCTACTTAGTTTCGTAGCCCTGATGTCACCAAGTATGGGCAGCAAGATCGACTTCACTTTTAAGGTCGAAATGTAAAGCTGCGCAACCTGGCGCATTTCATAGTCTTCGAGCAACAATCTCAGGAGGTCGCGAACGGTGACGCCATCCGGCGTGAGCAATTCACCAGACGCTATTCGTCCCTGCTTTCGATTTAGGTAGGCGACAGCTTCGTCACGATCGCGTGTCTCACAAGACTCGCGCTTTCTTACGCCATCAACCGAATAGTCGCACCACCAAATTCCATTGCGAGGGTAAACTGTTCCCTGTCCTCTCGTGCTTCTCTTCTTGCGGGTCTTCGGCATATCACGCGGTGGTCTTACTCTCATTGATGAGGCGATCCAGGTCCACTCTATCGAACCGGAGCTTCTTGTCAAGATCGACTGTGGGAATGCGGCCCAGGTGGACTTTCGCCTTTAGCGCATCCGGCGTTAACCCCAGATAGGTCGCCGCTTGACTGAGAGTCAGGAGCCTCGGCGTGAGGACTACTGAATCTCTCAGGCGATTAACAACCGCTTCCGCAATCGTGTCTGTGTTGATCTCGATTGCCATGTTCATCCTCTCGGAGCATCATGATTGCAGCCAGTTATGATCACAACCCGTTGCACATACCGTAAGCCGCCGCGTCGTGTGTCAGTGACACTCTGCGCTAGCTTTTTCTTTTGTTTGGGTAGACATTGATACTCGTGAACCGGGTATCCGGGCGCATCTATATGATGAACTTGGATGGCGCGTTAGTAAGATTGCCGAAAAATCCAATCTCAGCGCTTTCATCAAAGCCGCGTCGCGCAAACTCAGCTACTAACAGCCAGAGATCGCCAACAGGCAACTCGGTTTTCCTGAGCGCGGTATTCAGAGCTATCCCTTGTTGTTGGGCTATAAATGCCGCACACATCTTTTGTCCGAGTTCCCGGTGAAACTCTGATTCGCGAAGTTCCTCTATTTTTGTCGCCATAAACTTACCTCCGTTGAGATTCAAACAACTGAATGTAAACCTTTAGCTTGTCTACCTATTAATAAGCCAATTTTTAGGCTTGTCGAAGGAAAAATTACCGCGAGTAGCAGCTTCCCAAGCTGGACGTCGCGGGTTCGATCCCCGTCTTCAACCCCCATGCTTACAATGAGTTGCAAAGCAACCAGAAAAACAGGCCGTTACTCCGTTTACTCCGTTTTCTTCTAATTTCTGGAAGCACTGCTCAGATGCTCAAGAGAGCGCAGCGGCACGATTGTGTTTTGGAAAGGCGAACTGACGAGCAAATTGACAATGAGCCAGCCCCTGATATCCAGTCCCGACTGTGGCATCCCCCCGCTACAGCCGGTCGTAATCCGGTGGCTCGGCATCGGGGACCTTCTCGAGCACCTGCAGGAACTTCTCGTGACTGCCGCGTAGAGCGCGCTCTTTTAGTTGTTCAACTTCGCGCAATTGGTGCTCGCATGAGGAGACGATTAGCTCCTCCAAAGAAATTTTCGCTTCGGCTGCAGCGTCGGAAGCTTGCCGATATAGCTCGTCAGGTAGGTTAATCGTCAGTGTCATCTCGCCCTCTTCCACATTGTCATCTGCTACGAGCCGCCAGATTGGAACAACTCCGAATACGTCTTTTCAACCACCGTAACTTCGGGATCCGTCAAGGCAACAAATTCCTGTGCGCGCGCACGCTTTGAAAGACGGCCTTCGTTTTGATGGAGGAAGCGGAACAGCAAGTCAATGGTGCGTTCTGGCATATCGACGATGGCTTCAACGCGAGCGTGGAACTTGTCATATCGCGCTAGGAACGTACTTTCCCGCGGCAGATCAACTTCCACTGTTTTTTGGACACAACTGTAAAGAAATTCCGCATGAGGGGTGGCGTCGAAGAACCGATAGAAATCTGACGTGTCGTTTAGCACTCGCACGTTGCCGTCTTCTGTTGGCTGCCAGTCGACAAGCGGCATGAGACGCCGTGAATAGCCCTCAAGCACTGCGCGGTACTCGTCGATTCTTTCCAGGATGGCGGCGGAAACCGGGAACACCACGCCCGCGGGGTTGAAGCCACGCTCGGCAAGAATATGGTGAATGAGGTAGCGGTGAATGCGGCCATTTCCGTCGACGAAAGGATGCGTGAAGACAAAACCGAAGGCTAGAACGGCTGCGGCTAGGACTGGATCTAGCCCCCGCGCTGTGCTCCGGTCAAACTCGATCATGCCGTCTATCAACGTTCGAAGATCCTCTGGCCGGGCGCTGATGTGGTCTGGAATGGGCGAGCGAGTTTCGCGGTCGTGCTCGCCGATAAACCCTCCCTCTCCCCGGAGGCCGAGTTTGACGAATCGCGTGTCGCCTATCACCATGGCCTGAAGTCGGAGCAGTTCATCGAGGCTAATGGGCTGGCGGCCGGCTTCGCCTATCGCGCGGGCCCAGCGTTGAATGCGATCTTGGGGTGGGCGCTCGCCTTCTATGGCGTAGCTGGATCGCGAATCTTTGAGCAGCAGGAAGGCGGCCGTCCGCAAGAGGATGTCCCTAGACACCTGAGCTACGATTTCTCGAGCGCGGTCCGCGAGGTTCAGCTGCTTGAATTTCTCAAGCTTTTCGGTGCGAAAAACCATTGGGCAGAAAGCCGGTACTCCGGGTAGGTTGTTGCGCACTCGATGACGAGGTGAGTTCTCGCCGGAAACCTCGTATTGCTGTTCAGGATCGACGACGGGTTCGTAAGTGCCACGGTCGGCGTCTGGCAGATCGAGTCGCTTGCCCATCAGCCATTCGTAGAGGAACCACACCCGCCGGGCATAGCTTCCGGTTGGCTTCGCCCGCACGATGGCCTCAATATCTGCGGGCGCGAGCTCAGCGAACAGTCGCTTCAAGATTGCGAGATCAAGACCCTCATATTTCAGCGCGAATGTTAGGTGTCCTTCTAGATCAGTTGATGGCGCGTGCCGCGGCGTGAGGATTTGCCATCCTGCCTCCTTTCGGACCCGGTGATGCGCCCCAGTGGCCGAAAGTACGCGTGGCAATGGCACGCTCAGGCGGAAAGCATCAATAAGAGCTGAATAGCCGGCCAGCGTTGCTCTTTCGGGTAGCGCCCGCTCTTGAAAAATTGTTACCGGGCCTGAAAAACGATTCCGTTCAACCATGTCGGGTGAAAAGCAGCTTGTTGCTGTGAATTATGGTTCAGTTTAGCATCAGACTCTGAAAAACCGTGACACTTATTGGCATCGTATAAGCCGGTTTACGGTGATAACGCTGTACCTGGCCCAGTTACTCGCCTACTCAATTTGCCGACCACGGCGGATGTTGACGTGCAAATCGCGGCCTCACGATCCTACAATACTTTTGTAGGATTGTGTATTGGGCCAGTCGCATCTCAAAGCCGCCCGACGCCTCTTTGGTCTCGGAACCGTAAAGAAGAAGCCGAAGGAGTGTTTAGCCATCAGACGGCGCTGAGTCTGCATGAACTCTCAGATGTTAACCCGGCGAAGCTTCACCTGACGGTGCCGAAAAGCTTCCGCCGCAACGGCGAAATACCGGGAATACTCGAATACTCCGCCTTCAGTATGCGAACCTTCCTGAGTCCGACGTCATGGCACGCCAGGGTTCAACTGACTCGACCACTCAGAACCATCATTGATTTCATCGAAGCAGGCGATATTGACCCTCACTTGATTCGTCAATCCATCGGACAAGCTTTTGAGCGCGGTTTGATTACACGCCAGCAGGTGTGACAGCGGCACAAGGGCGCCGCCATTCGTAAGTTCTTTTAAAGATGGAAAGCGAGAAGTGGCTTGAAAGTTCATCTCTTCCCGAACCGGGCAATTTGAACTTGAAGTTATTGGCGGCTCGAACCGGCGCCGTGTAGCTGTGGGCGTCCCTGTGCAGAGACTTCATTTTTGAATCCGTTCTTCGATGCGAGTCCAAATCCGCTCGGCTATCGCCTCTGCCAGTTCGTCTATGTTGAGCGGCGATGCATTCCGACCGTTATAGGTGGCAGAAGATTTTCTTTCATCGCCCTGGTCGTGACTTCGAGCAAGTTGATCTTTCAGCTCCGAAAGAAGCGCATCTAGGTCTGGATCGATTTCCCGAAGAGCCTGTATTCGTTGGATTCCGTAGACCACGGTCGAATGGTCACGACCGTTGTAGAAACGTCCGATGCACGTTGTGCTCCAGCCAGCAATGTGCTTGGCCAGGTACATCGCGACTTGACGGTTAAAGCAGGCAGGCTGCGCGTTTCCTTGGATGCGTGTCGGACCCAGACGAGCAGAGACGATTGCGTCGATGGTTTCCAACGACGGTCGCTTGTATGGAGTTGATGAGCCGAATGCAAGACTCGCCATTTACGCTCCTTTTGCCCTCAGAGCCATCGCCGGCTGGATCAGCATGGAGTCACCATCGCTGCTAATGCGCGCAGGGCAACTCGGCCATAGGGCGCGAACCAGATCCAACCATCGGTCCAGCCGTTCACGAAATTTGCGCGGCCTCGCATAATCCGTACTCCCCATCTGAGCTGCCAATCCGAAGTCTCCGAAGATCGGAATACGTTCTTGCTGCTTGGCCGTGAAACAGCGGTAAGACAGCCACATATACAGGTCCAAAGCCGCCGGTGCACAAGAGAGCGCTTTTGCGGCCTCCAAATCTGTCGGTATGGAGTGCGCTGTAACCTCCCGAAAGAATTCGTCGCTGAGCACGATCTCATTCTCGAAACCGCCGGGTAGGAGAGTTTGATTTGCGTCCCTTGAATACCAAATGCGGGCTTCACGCATGAAATTGAATCGAGCCTGGTGAGCGACGACTGCTCGCTCCCTCTGCGTTTCAGTTCCGAAGAAGATCGTTGCTCCGAAGATGCGCTGAAAAGCCGCCACCAGGCGGCGGTATTGCGAACCACCTTGCTGCATTCCGAAGGTGTCCAACATCTCGGCGGCACTCCGAAACGTGATGCTCTGTCTCTGCTGCCGAATAGCCAGGGTTGCTAAGAAGATCGGAACCAATCGGTCCTGTCCCCAAGGCACCCCGTACTTGGGGTGACCCGTGACCTGCAGCAGAAATTGCCCATTCCGGCGCTCATGGAGGAGAGCGCCTTTCGGAGGGCGTTTTATTGGTAGGCCGCATAACACGAATGGCCGGGAGGCAAATCCCAGGTTAGGAGCTTCTTGATCCCGGTTGATCCTGACGAACTGGATGGCCTCAGCTTGTCGGAGCTTCTGCTTGGAAACCAGGAGATCCGGAGCGAATCTGCTGGCCACCGTCTTCGCCGACTCCAGTCCGCGAGATCCTGTCTGTAGTTTGGATACTTCTTCCCTGTTCACGAATCGCTGGCGCGATCCTTGCTTTGTGCCACTAATGTGCCAATTGGTGCGTGTGACCCCACCCGATGCCGCACCGTCCGTGGCGGTAAATGCCTGAAACCACGATTATGCGAGTAGGATGACTAGATTCAGGTTCTAGTGGGGGAAACTTCGTGGAGGTTCAAGTCCTCTCATCCGCACCAAATAGGGTTAGTTCCCGCAGGCCACGAAAAACGATGACCTGAGCCACCGAACTTCACAGGCCACAGAAAACGATGGCCTGCTCCACTGTTTTACGAACGCCGGAGTTCGGAAAAATCTTCCCCGCTTGCGACGCTGTAATGCATGCGGCGCCGAAAGCTCACACTAATTTCCCGGTCATAAAAGGCCGATATCTGAAGTGTGAGCGCTCTGACGGCTGCACCCAATTCAAGGCTTTCGCCAGCTGAGGCACCGGCCTCCCTACGTGTCGCGGAGGTCGTAGCGGCGCTTTCGCAAGCACTCGATCTGGGATCGGGATCCGCGCGCTGGCACTCGGTCCGAACATGCATTTTAGGGATGCGTATTGCGGCGGAACTTCGACTTGCGGAAGGGCTGCAAGCGGACTTGTTTTATGCGCTGCTGCTTAAGGATGCCGGATGCAGCAGCAACGCTTCTCAAATCTATAATGCGCTGGCTTCCGACGATATTGCGGCTAAACGCGATGTAAAGAAGACCGATTGGACGCGGCTGAGCTGGGAAACGCTGCAATATGCGTTGACCCATGTGGCTCCGGGCAAGCCCTTTCTGGAACGCGCGCGGGCTATTTTGCGCGTAGCCTCGCAACAGAAGCAGCATACGCGGGAAGTTACGGCGATACGTTGCGAGCGCGGCGCGACCATGGCCCGATTGATGGGCTTGTCGGAAAAAACGGCCGAGGGCATCGGGGGTCTCGACGAACACTGGAATGGCGGCGGGAACCCGGATGGGTTCCGCGGGGAGAGAATTCCCGTTTCTTCGCGCATCATGCTGCTGGCCCAGACACTCGACGTGTATTACACCAGTGCCGGACCCGACGAAGCGCTGCGCGTTATCAAGGAGCGCAGCGGCAAATGGTTGGACCCACGGGTGGTTCGCGCGGCCTGTTCATTAGCCAAACGGCACAAGCTTTGGGTTGGTCTGGAAGCGCCTGACCCGCTCCCCATGGCACTCGCGCTAGAACCTGGCCAGCGAATGCTGTCGGACGGCGACGTGAGTTTCGATGCGGTATGCCAAGCCTTTGCGCAAATCGTCGACGCTAAATCTCCTTTCACTTACAACCACTCGAATGGCGTGGCGAATACGGCCATTGCGATTGCCGGAAAACTGGGTCTTCCGCCTGCCCGGGTGCTTTTCATCCGGCACGCCGCCCTGCTGCACGATCTGGGCAAGATGGCCATTTCGAATGCCATTCTGGAGAAACCAGGAAAGCCGGACGAGGCCGAGTGGCAGGCGTTGCGATCGCATCCGGCGCACACCTGGAATATTCTGCACTGCGTAGGGGGCTTCGAAGAATTAAGCGAAGTCGCGGCTTCGCACCATGAAAAACTGAATGGCACGGGCTACCATCGCGGGCTTACGGCGGAGCACCTGCCTTTAGAGGCGCGGGTGCTGGTAGTTTCCGATATCTTCGACGCGCTGTCCGCAAAGCGGCCATATCGCGACTCCCTGCCCTTAGAGAAAGTCTTCGAAATCATGCGTAAGGACGCGCCGCACGCTTTGGATGTGAATTGCCTGGAGGCGCTGGAGCAGTCGGGTATCGGGTGCGATCAATCGTTCATGGACCTGCAGGTGCTTCAGGAGGCGCTGGCACAAAAGGACCTGGCATCGAGAACCGCGCCACAAGCCGTCGAGGCCGTTGCCTTGAGATAAAACAAAGGGCATTTCAACTAGTTTTTGGACCTTTTTTACATGACTATAGACCGACGAATTCTTGGCGGACTTTTACTGGTCGCGGCAGTGTCGGGCGTTAAGGCGGCCGACGTTTACGGAGCAGCCGCGACGGCGCAGACAATCGCTTTGGATGGCATCTATCTCGGCTCGACCGGCCCGACCGACGCGCTGGCAGCGAATCCGGCGTTGCTCACATCGATTGGGAGACCTTATTTTGAACTAACCGGCATGGGCGTGCTCGCCGGGGGCGAATATCGGAACTCGACGCCTTATGTGGGAAGCCTACAGAGCAATGCGGGAGTGTCGGGCTCGGCGGGTCTCGGGATGCAGATTCCGCACACGCGGTTGAGCATTGGGCTGGGAGTGTTTCCCGTTTCGTTATTAGAGGACCGTTGGAAGTTTCAAGATCCGCCGGGAACAGCGGGTGCGACTTACGGAGTGCAGTCCAACAAATCCGCGTTTCTCGCGATCCAGTCTTCCTTCGGGCTTGCTTTTCAAGTTTCGCGCCGGGTGTCGATCGGCGCAGCCCTGGGGGTGGTCGATAACTTGAACACGCTCGAGACGCCGTATATTTTTCAGACCAATCCGACGCTGGCGGGCTTGAAGACGCTGTTGAACTTGCATACGAGCGGGATCGGCTACAACGGGACTTTCGGCCTGATTGCCGAGCCATGGCGACGTTTGGAGGTTGGAGTGGCTTATAAGACGCAGACCACGGTTCGTACGACCGGCATGGCGAATGGCGATGCGTATGCTCAATTTGCCGCGCTCGGGTTGCCCTATGCTTCAAGCTTTCACTACAAAGCGGAAGTGGACAATGTGTTTCCGCAGTCGGCTTCTGTCAGTCTTGCCTGGCAAACCACGCGCCGCCTTCGAACGTACTTACAGGGCGATTGGTTGAATTGGCATAGCGCGTTTGTGGCGCTACCTGTACATCTGACAGACGGCAACAATGCGCTTATCAATTCGCTACTGAACTCCACGTCGCTAAACGATTCTGTGCCGCTTCACTGGCGGAACCAGTTGACGATAAGAACAGGAGCGGAATTTGCGATGGGCGAGTCGTTTACGTTGCAAGGAGCGTATTCACACGGCAACAGTCCGGTACCCGCCACGACGCTCACGCCTCTGACGGCAGCGATTATGACGGATGCCGTTTCGGGCGGCCTGGTGTACCAGAAGAGTCGTTATCGGGTGCAGTTGGCGTACCAGGCCAATCTGCCCCAGACGGCGAGTGTGGGTGACAGCAGTCTGCTGGCAGGCGAATTCAGTAACACGCGCACATCACTCTGGCTACAGACCATTGCCTTAACTACGGGAATTCGATTTTAGTTAGGTCATAGCGACGAAGAAAGCACGTTGCTGAAGGCCTTGATGAACATCCGGCGCGGCATACGGCGGAAAAGCAGATTGCGGGCGACCGAAAATGGACCGCGCGCCCGGATGAGCCAGGTGAGCGCGCGCGATTGGGATTGCAGCGCTTCGACACGCGAACGACGACGAGCGTGGTAGCGGGCCAGAGCGTAGGAAAGAAGGCGGGAATCGGAGAGCGACAACTCCTGGGCAAGAACGGCTGCCGATTCGAGAGCCATGGAGGCTCCGACACCGGCGGTCGGGAGAATAGTCACGGCGGCATCGCCTAAGAGGGCCACGCGCCCTTTAGACCAGAACGGCGTGTTGACATCGTAGAAGTCATCGGACCAAACGGGCTGGGCTGAATCCGCGGCGTCAAAAGCTTGCAGGACGGTGGGAGACATGCCGGCAAACTTAGCACGCAGGTCGGGTAAGGACTGGACACCACCGGCGCAGCCCGGGTGGCCGGCAACAACAGCAAAACAGCAGAGAACGTCGCAGGCCGGATAGAACCCCGCAAAGCGGCCATCACCGTAGTATTCGCGCATATCGAGTGAGCCGGGGGCCGTCCAGAATGCCCAGCCGGAGAGGCCGCTGTAACGGAGGGCTACGCGACCGAAGAGCAACTCGCGCACCCGCGAATGCATGCCGTCGGCTCCCACGACGCAGTCGTATGTAGAGCAAGTACCGTCGCTAAACTGGACGTGCACACCTTCGGAGTCTTCGCTAAGAGTTTCGATGGTGGTATTGAAGCGAACCGCATTGTGGAGCGCGCCGCGCAAGACTTCGAGCAGTTCGGCGCGATTGATCAGACGCGCATCGTCGACGCGCGGGTCGACGCCAGTGAAGCGAAAATCGACGATAGAGCTATCTCGATTGTCGAAAGCGCGATAGGCTGTCAGTGGAATCGAACGGCCGGCCGAGGCCTCGAACAATCCCAAGCCTTTCAGGACGTTGCCGCCGGCGGGCCAAAGTCCGAGCACATAGCCGACGCCGCCATAGTGGTGAGCTTTTTCGATGACGTCCGGAGAACCTCCGCGCTGCTCAAGCAATGCCGCCAGAGCGAGGCCGGCAATTCCGCCGCCAACAATCAGGACACGCATGTTCGCGCCGTATCGAACTTTCATGTTCTCGGCTCCGTTAGCCAGTTCGGCCGCTACTCTCTTATTAGCTTAGATCGGTGCTTGACAGCTAGCGGGAAGCTGTGTAGTGTATTAACTGTCTAGTACACTGTGTTGCTGCTGCGATTAAGTCAATCTTCCGGGGTTCCGCTATATCTCCAGCTCATGGAACAGCTGAAGCACGCCATAGAAATGGGAGAACTGGACGCCGGCGACCAACTACCAACTATCCGGAAACTGGCTGAGGACCTGGTGATGAACCCCAATACGGTGGCGCGCGCGTATCGGGAATTGGAACACGAGGGCGTAATTGAACTGAAGCAGGGCCTGGGAGCGTTTGTGAGCGAAGCGACGGTCTCGCGAAGCAAAGTCATGCGAAAAGCGCAAGCAATCGCGCAATCTTTCGTGGAAAGGCTCGACACGCTGCACCTGGACGAGGACGAGATAAGGCGGCTGGTTGAAAACGAACTGGCGCAGTTTCGCGCTAGCAAATCTCAAGAGAGGAATCGATGAACGATCCGGTAATTGAAACGAAGGGCCTTGCCAAGTCATTCAAGGGCCACCCGGCTTTGACCGGGCTCGACATCAGAGTTCCAGCGGGTAGCATCTTCGGCTTTCTTGGCCGGAATGGGGCGGGAAAAACAACCACTATCAGGCTGTTAATGGGAATGTTGAAAGCGGATGCCGGAAGCGCGACCGTGTTCGGTCTGCCGGTGGCCGATCCTCAGAAGGCCATCCGGGCGCGTCAGCGCATCGGCTTTGTAACGGAGGACAAGGAATTGTATCCTTACATGACCGTTGAGCAGGTCATTCGTTTTACGCGACCGTTTTTTCCGAAATGGCGGCGTGATTTGGAACAACGCTATCTCCAGATGTTCGAGCTGCCGCCGAAAAGGAAGATACCTGACTTATCGAAGGGCATGCGGTCGAAGCTCATGCTGTTATTGGCAATCTCGCGCGGGGCTGAACTTTTGATCCTGGATGAGCCCACCGACGGCCTCGATCCGGCGGCGATTGAGGATGTTTTGCGTGTACTAGTGAGGCTTGCGGCGTCCGAAGGCATCACTATTTTCTTTTCGTCGCACCAATTGAGCGAAGTGGAGCAGATTGCCGATCACGTCTCGATCATCGATCGCGGCAAAGCAATCGTCGGCGATTCGCTCGATGATTTGAAGGCGCGGTATCGGCGGCTTCATGTCGTTTTCGAAAACGAACCACAAGCGCCGGTTCAATGGGTGGATGGAGTGGAACATCTTCGTCAGGAAGCGCGCTCTGTTTCGATACTCGCGAGCCGAAATGTAGAAGGGCTCGTGGCGCAGGCCCGCGCTATACCGGGCGCATCTGTCGAGCAGTTTCCGGTGACTTTGAAAGAGATTTTTCTCGAACATGTGAGGAGCAACTAATGCTATGGATGACGGCTTGGCTTGAGACCAGATGGCGGCTTGCCCAAATTATCGCGCTGGTCGTGCTGGCACTCGTTATGGGCGAGACCGGCGGCGGCTTAGGTTCTGTGGAACATGCTCGAAATCTGATGGGCGTGCTCACTTTTCTTTCGATATTTGCGGCAGTCAACCTGGCCGGCGCTGGAATTAATACACAGTCGTCCTTTCGGAGAACACGAGGTCTTCACGGTTCGATGTATTTCACACTTTCCATGCCAGTTAGCCGATTCCGATTGCTCGCGGTCAGGTCGGGATTCGGCCTCTTGGAAACGACGGGAATAAACATCATCATGATTGTCTCCGCCTGGAGCCTCTTTTCGTTAGTACGCGGGAGTTCGACGTTCTTCGATCTGTTGCGGTTGATTTTGGCTGCAATCGTCTGCACCGCCTGCTTTTATTTCGTCTCCGTGTCGATGGCGACTGTCTTAGACGAGATCTGGCAGTTGTATGGAAGCATGTTTGTTATAGGAACTGCGTGGTGGGTTTCCTCGCGTTTTGCGCCGCCGTCAGTCAACGTCTTTCACTTTATGGGGGATGCTTCCCCGCTCCTTACTCATAGATTGCCGTGGCCGCCAATGGGTGTTTCACTCTTGACTTCAGTAGTGTTGTTCTTGGCGGCGTTGAAAATCGTCGAGACTCGCGAGTATTAGCGCGTTCCATCTGCCCAGCTATGTAGTATCCTACCTTTAATGCTGGAAGTCCGTTCCCTCACCAAGTGCTATAGCTCGATTCCCGCCGTCGATAATGTCTCCTTTACGGTTGAGCCGGGCAATGTTCTCGGCTATCTCGGTCCAAACGGCTCAGGGAAAAGTACCACAGTAAAGATCATCACCGGTCTTCTCGAACCGACCACCGGTACGGTGTTGTTTCAGGGAAGCAACATCAAGGATGATTTAACCGCCTATAAACGCCTGGTCGGCTATGTCCCGGAGGAAGCGAATCTATATCCGTTTCTGTCGGGTCTCGAATACCTCCAGCTAGTCAGCCGATTGCGGGGCCTGCCGGAATCGCTTAGCGAGCGTAGAAGCGAGTCTCTGCTGGAGCTTTTCGCCATGCGTCCGCACCGCCACACCGCCATTGCGGCGTATTCCAAAGGCATGCGCCAGCGCATCCTGCTCATTGCGGCGCTGCTTCACAATCCCGAACTCATCATTTTCGACGAACCGCTTTCTGGGCTGGATGTAACGTCGGCGCTCATTTTTCGGAAACTCGTTTCCGCTCTAGGGCGCGAGGGCAAGACGATCTTTTATTGCTCGCACGTGCTCGAGGTGGTCGAGAAACTCTGTTCGCACGTCACGATCCTGCAGAAGGGCAAGCAACTTGCCTACGGTTCGATTGAAGATCTAAAGCGCTTTCAATCGATGCCGTCGCTCGAGGCCGCGTTCTCTAGCCTGGTGCAGGAAGTCGACGCGGAGGAGTCAGCCGAGGCTATCGTGGACGCGGTCATCAGCCGCTAAGCGGGTTTGTTTATGCATCGTCAAAAAACTCCGTTTCGCACGCTCGTCGATCACTTCGTCAAACGACTGTCGGCCAGCGAAGAGGAGCAGTCTTCCGGGGGTATGGGTCTGGGGCTGGGCGCCGTCCTGGCCATCCTGGCGTCCCCGGGAGCATTCGCGTCTATTTTTCTGCTGGACAAATATTCGACGCTGCTTCAGTGGCTGCGCGGCCAGCGTATCGACGCTATCCGCAGCTCGCCGGCCGACGAATATTTCTTTGTGGTGCTCTCCATGACGATCACCGGGTTGGTGATGGTCGCCCGCTGGAATCGTTTGTTTCCGGACCGCCGCGATTTTTCCAACCTGGCTGTTCTGCCGATTCCCATCCGGAACATTTTTCTTGCGAACTTCCTTGCGCTACTGGGCCTCGCCGTTTTGTTCGGCGTCGACGTGAACATCGTCTCGGCGCTGCTTTTTCCACTTTTCGTTACGCTAAGCATCGGGACCACTTCCTCGTTTCTGCGCGTTGGAATGGCGCACGCGCTGACGGTGTTTTCGTCGAGCCTCTTCAGCTTTTTCGCTGTATTCGCGCTGGTAGGCCTGCTTATGCTGCTAGTTCCCAGGCGCATTTTCCGGCCTGTTTCGATACTGATGCGCCTGGTTTTAGTAGTGGTGCTCCTCACCGAATTCTTCGCGAACATCTTTGTGCAACTCTTTGCCGGACGATTGCCGGGCGGATACTTGCACTGGCTTCCCTCCTATTGGTTCCTCGGCATCTACGAGACTGTGGCCGGTATTGCGGAGCCGCAAATGTTGCAAATGGGCCGCTACGCCTGGATCGCGCTCGGCTTGGCGATTCTGGTCTCCACGGTCAGCTACGCGCTGTGCTACGGGCGATTCTTTATCCGCTTACCCGAATCCTTCGACACGATGGGCGGCAGTCGTCCTTTTCTCAAGATCCGCTTTCCCGATGCGTGGGTGCGCCCCCTGTTCCGGTCGCCTTTCGAGCGTGGGTGCAGCGCCTTCGCCCTGAAAGTGCTGCTACGCAGCGAGCAACACCTGATGTTCTTCGGCGCCTATCTGGGCATCGGATTGGTGATCGTTGCGCAAAGCGCGCTCGATAGCGCCCGTTCGGTTTCGAGATCGGCTTTGCCGGATTCGGCCTGGCTGGCCATCCCGCTCTTAATCGCTTTTTTTATTGTTAGCGGCATGCGCTTTGTGTTCGATCGGCCGGCTGAAGCCGATGCCAATTGGCTGTTCCGCATCTCCGCCAACTCGCCGGAACCGGAGCCTCGACGTATCGCGAAGCGCCTTATGCTGTGGACCACACTGCCCTGGGAAATTCTTATCTTCGGGCCGCTTTCCATCGAACGGTTGGGGTGGCCGCTGGCGCTTTTACATGTGGGCACGGTAGTCGCCTTGACCGTCTTTTCGGTTGATCTTCTGTTACTGTACTTCCGCAAAATACCCTTCACCTGCCGGGCCCAACTGGATATCAAGCAGCTTGTCGTTCAGATGATAGGAACGATTTTGGCGGTGCTGTTTCTGGTTCCGCTGCTGGCGGCTCTGGAGCGTTGGATGTTGGCTGCGCCCATTCGCTTCCTGGCTCTCTGCGCGGTGCTTACTGTTGCCTGGTACTGGCTGATCCATTATCGGCGCGCACAGCGGGGCGAGAAGCTGCTTTTCGAAGACGCCCCAGCTCCCGCATTTGAGCTCTTGAAGCTCACTTGAGCACGCGGGCTCGCGACGCTACCCGCGGCCGCCAAAACCCTGAGTTGTCGTTTGGTTCAGTACCTCCCGCGCCGCGGCAATCGGCACGTCCCAAGCCTGTTCGCTGCCTACCGAGGGCAGGTCGATCTCCGTACGTGGGGTGGCGCCTACCATTGCCTTCTCTCCGGCCTCTGTAAAGTAACAGCACCAGGCGATCATCAGGCAGATTTGCAGGGTCATCATACTCAGGTTGATCCAGGTCCTGGCTTTCTGGTTGTATTCAAACAGGTCATAGAGGAAGACGCCGCTGCCGGGCACCGCTCCGCCATAGAAGGCGAGTAGCCAGCGGTGCAGAAAGACGTTGCGCCGCATCCTGATCGGGAACACGACGAACCACAGCACCTGGGCGGCCAGGAATGCGAAAAGCGTCACGCTTTCCCAGCGCAAAACCTTCAGGACGAAGTAGGTTTCCGCCTGCTGCCAGCGGGATTCTTCCATAAAAGGCAAGAGTAGAACGGTGGAGGCAACGGCACCCAGACTGAAGATCATTCCAAAGGAACCACTGGCCAGTTCGCGCACGCGCGGATAGTGCTCCAGTATCTTTCTGGTCACCTCGATTGTGGCGAATGCCAACGAAACAAGCAGGGCAATTTCGCTCAATGCCCAGCATTTCGCATAAATCCCGGAGTTCGGGTCCAAACTCAAGAGGGTGGCCATCTGCACCCATTCGACTACCAGGAACGTAACGAACCAGCGGTAGAGGCCGGCCAGCTTTCTACGAAACAGTAGAACGAGGAGGGTGGCTTCCGCCATGACCCACCCCCAACGTAGAAGTTCGGTTGCGAAATCGAGCAACCTAGCGCCCCAGCATGACTCCGAGCCAGAAAGTGACAGCGGCCGCAAAATCCCCGGTGGGATTTCCGTTTGTCGACTCCGGTGCGATGGGCGGCGGCGGAGGGGGCGGATTAGGCATCGGCCCACTTTGTGGCACCGGGGAAGTGGGGTCGGCTTTTGCTTGCGTCATGGGGAACACCATGAAGAGCATCACAAGACCGACGAAGAAGCAGAAATGTTTTTTCAAGGGGGTAATTCCTTTATATATAAGTATACAAGATAAAGCGCTATTTTTCTATTTATTGATATTTGAGCCGGTTTCTTTTTAAATACGCGTAATGCGACTTACGGTCGCTGGACGCTTCCTGCTCTGTTGCAAGCCATGCCGGCTTCTAAGAAACCATCGCGCACAACGGACTCGTCGGAGGCGGCCAAGTCCGCTGAGTTTCTCTTTTGTTCTGTGCCGCCCCCGACGGCCTGTGCGCTCGAAAGCCGGCACGGCAGCCCAGGAGGGCCGCTCCACGAGTGCAAAGCGTTCGCTGCCCCACTTGGCTGAATGTAAGACGCGGCGGGCAAAAGTGCCCAAAGCCGTTGACTTAAGTTACGGTCGCTGACGCTTCCTGCTCTGTTGCAAGCCATGCCGGTCCGAAAGCCGGCATGGCGGCTGGGCTGCATGTAAGATTACTTTTGCCCTCTGCTACTGCTTTCAAATGTTCAGATTTGCATTTCGGCTTTCGCTCTTTTTAGCTGTCGCTCTTGCCGCCTGGTCTCAGCCACCCACTGAAGCGGGACGCAAGACGTTCGAAAGCCGCTGCTCGGGTTGCCATGGCTCGGACGGCAACGGCGGCGAACTGGGTCCACCGATCGTATCCCACCTCAGGAGGTTGTCCGACGCGCAGGTCCGAGCCACCATACATAATGGCGTGGCCGGGCGCATGCCGGCAATTAACGTCAGCGATTCGGAGCTCGCACCGCTCATCACCTTTCTTCGGACGCTGCGGCCCCACCGGGCCGGTTTTCAGGCGTATCGCACGACCCTCGAATTAACCAGCGGCCAGACGGTGCGCGGCCTGGTCCTCGGCGAAGGCTTTAGCGACGTTCAACTCCGAACAGCCGACAACCAGATCCATTTGCTACGCAGAGTCGAAGGCGGCAAAATGCGCGAAGTAACGTCGCGGGTCAATTGGCCTAGTTATAACGGCGTTCTGGGCGGTAATCGCTACACCACGATTGGGCAGATAGATAAAGCGAACGTGTCGCGCGTGGCACCTCGGTGGGTCTTTAACCTGGCTAACGTTTTTCCGCTCGAAGGAACGCCGGTGGTGATGGACGGAGTCATGTACGTGACCAGCGCCAACGAGTGCTACGCACTCGATGCCGGCAGCGGGCGTCAGATCTGGCATTTCGTGCGCCCACACACCGCTGGCCTCTCGGGCATTGCGCGCGCGGGCATGAATCGGGGCGTCGCGATTGCCGGCGATAAGGTCTACATGGTGACGGACAACGCTCACCTGATCGCCCTTAACAAGGCCGACGGCCAGCTTGCCTGGGAAACTGAGATGGCCGATTGGCACCAGAACTACAACGCTACTTCCGCTCCGCTTGTTGTGGGCAATCTCGTCTTCTCGGGAACTACCGGCGGGGAAGATGGAGCGCGCGGCTTTCTGGCCGCCTTCGATCAAAACACCGGTAAAGAAGCGTGGCGCTTCTGGACGGTTCCAGCGCCCCGGCGGCCAGGGTCCGAGACGTGGTACGGGAAAGGAATCGAACACGGCGGCGCTCCCGCCTGGTTCACTGGCGTATACGACTCGGAAACGGACACTTTATTTTGGCCGGCCGGCAATCCGGGAGAAGATTACAACGGAGACGAACGGGGCGGTGACAACCTTTATTCCGATTGCATTCTGGCGTTGAATCCCAAAACAGGCAAATTGAAATGGTATTACCAGACGACGCCGCACGATGTCTGGGACTGGGATCCAGCGGAAACCCCGCTAGTCATTGACACAACCTGGGAGGGCAAGCCTCGCAAGCTGCTCGTGCAGGGCAACCGCAACGGATTCTTCTATGTCTTCGATAGAACAGACGGCAAGCTGCTGCTCGGTAAACAGTTCATCAATGAATTAACCTGGGCGAGCGGCATCGATGGCGCGGGGAGACCCATCAAGGTCCCGGGCCAGGAGCCGAGCGAGAAGGGCACCCGTGTGTGTCCCTCGCAAGATGGAGCTACCAATTGGTATTCGCCTTCCTATGATCCCGCCACTCGCTTGTTCTACATGCAGACGGTTGAGAAGTGTTCGATTTACACCAAGCGGCCTGACGAATTTATGTATGGCCGTTCCTTTCTCGGGGGCGCCCAGCGCAACGATCTTTCGAAGAAGCCGCAGCGAATTTTGCGGGCGATTGACCTGCAGACCGGAGTTGTGAAATGGCAGGTTCCGGAGGTCGGCAACGCAGACTCATGGGGCGGTACGCTCGCTACGTCGACCGGCCTGGTCTTCTTCGGCGAGGATAGCGGCGACTTTGCCGCAGCGGACGCTTCTACCGGGAAAGTTCTCTGGACATTCCCCACGAACGCGTTTTGGAAAGCCTCTCCGATGGCGTATGAATTCGACGGGCGCGAACTGATCGGGGTGGCGGCAGGCTCCAACATCCTGGTGTTTGGGTTAGCGCAATAACGAGTCCCTTACATCGCTTCTTTGATGCCCTGGCGGATGAGCCACCAGTTTGCCGGATAAGAAGTAAGAAAGCCGACGAACATCGCGATCTGCATCATGAACCGATAGGAAGCCTGAGTCGGCTGCAGTTTCGGATGGAAGAGTACTTTGCTTGAAAGGGCCATCCAAGCGAACATGCCGATTTCAAATGCGATCAAAGAAACAGTATCGGCTTTGAGCGCTGCCTTGATGCCGTCCCAGCCGTGAATGCCGCGCATGGGCGCGATCGAGTAGTACTGAAAGGCCACCCCTATGACATAGGCAAACGCAAAGTCGACTGCATAATCGGCCCACAGCATGGAGTCAGCTATCATCAGGCCGGTCAGGAACACAATCCATTCGCCAATGAAATCGCCCAAAGTGCATCCGGCCGCGCAGTGACTGGTGCCGGTGAGAACCGACTGCCAGAACGGTTTCTGCCCTTGGTGGGAGTGATGCACGGACTCTTCTTGCCGACCGATACGCCAGTAAACCAAAAGGCCGATCGGGCCTGCCCAAAGCCCGGTGATCGGCCATACCAGATTCATGATCATCATGTTCTGGCGAGCGGTCGTTAAGATGTCCAGAAGAATGACGGCAGCAGAGATCGCCGAGAGAACGATATAGAGGCGGGCCAGTTGATCCAGCCAGTGAGGGGCCAGATCTAACTTCGCAGTTCGGCCATGGTTTTGCCGACGGCGCCCGGGCCGAAGTTGATCCGCGCCTGATTGATTGGCAGGCCGACTACCTCGATGCGGCTCAGATCGTTGGTGCCGAGGCCTACCGCTTCGGCCAAGTTGAGCATGTTGTTGCCGCGGATGAAAGGACCGCTGCCGCGATCGGACTTCGGATCGTAGCTCATCACCGCCATCCCCACAGCATCTGTACAGACCGGATTGCGGCCTACGATGATGACTCCCGGTGACATCTTTTCGAGACCTTTCAGCCACGGACCTTCGCCTCCGCGCACGGTCTCGACTCCGTCCACAATCGCCAAGTCGATGGGCCGGATGCCGATCTGATCGGTGACGATGCGCGGCACGCGGTAGCCGGGATCCCGCGGCGAATCCGGGTGCAGTTCGGCATCTACTCCGGACGGCGCTTTCGTTTTGCCTTCGTGCAGCACTTGACCCCGCTCCTTCGTCGGCTGCTCGTTGCCACTCGCTCCGCAGTCACCGCCGTAAAGCGAACAGGGCGTGTCGCCGAAGTTGTTCTTCATCGACATGGTGACGCCGGCAATCCAGTGGTTCTTCAGCTTGGCAAACGAAACGTAGGTGTCACATTTAGTGAATGCCTCATTGAGGTGATACGCAGGGTACATGTATCCGCCCCACGGCACCTTGAGCCGCACATACTGTTTGTATTTGCCCATGTTCTGGACGTTTTCCCAATCGACCTGCGTACCGAGGTTATTGATGGCGTTGACATCGATGCCATAACGGGCCCAGAGGCCCAGATCTTCGGTGGCCGGAAAGAAGCTTTCGATAATTCGCACTCGCTTCGCGCCCGCTTTGGCGAACAGGTACACCACGTTCGCGACCGTCTCGCCATTGGTGCGATACGGCAGATTCGGAGTCAGCGGAAAGTGAGCTGGATTGCCGGTCAGGTTGAGTTTGAGAGCGACAGTCTTGCCGCGCACCAGTTTCCCGATGCCGCCAACCTGATCGAAAGCGGTCGACAGCTGAGATTGGAAGTTCGAGTAATCGCGGCATCGCACGATCGACACGCTGCTGGCCGGCGCCGGAACGCCCGACCTGGCAATCTTGGGAACCGCAAGCGCGGCGGCTGCGGCAGCTCCAGTTACTAAGAGATCTCTTCGAGTCAACGTGCCTGGGCAAACGCTTCGCTGCATAAAGTCTCCTCCTTCTTATCCTATCTCCGATATGATCGAAGCGACGTGGACGTTTCCCTACTCACTCGACGAAATTTTTGCGCGGCCCTGGGCGCGGCCGCCTCTTTTCCGGCTTTCGGCCAATCGGATCGGCACATGTTTCTGGCCCTGAACAGCGTTCTGGTGAATAACCGGGTGCCCTGGCCGGCGTTCGCGCAACTGGCGGCGAAGGTCGGCTTTCCGGGTACGGACGTCATGTTGAAAGCTGCCATGCAGGCGGGCGCGGGGGCTACCAACGAGCTGCTCCACAGCCTGAAGATCAAACCCGCGGTCTTCGATTTTCCGGTCGAGTTCCGCAAGGACGACGCCACTTTCGAGGCTGGTTTGGCCAAGCTGCCGGAGCAAGCGAAATTTGCCGCCGCTATCGATTGCCCGCGCATGATGACCTACATCATGCCTTCGAGCGATACCCCGAAAACGGAACTGCGCGCTTTGTACAAAAAGCGTTTTACGGAATGCGGCCGCGTGCTGGCGGACTCGAATGTGCGTCTCGGCCTCGAATTTCTGGGGCCGCTTGAATTCCGCAGCAAGTTCAAATATGAGTTCATCTGGCGCATGAACGAAATGCTCGCTTTCGCCAAGGAATGCGGCCCGAACATCGGTTTGCTGCTCGATTCCTGGCACTGGCATTGGGCGGGCGCAACGACGGAGGACATCATCCATGCCGGCCGGGAGCGCATCGTCCATGTTCACTTCAACGACGCGCCGAATATCCCGGCCGCTCAAGTGCGCGACAACCACCGCCTGCTACCGGGAGAGGGCATCATCAATCTCACGGGCTTCCTGCAGGCATTACAGAAGATCGGGTACCGGGACGCGCTCAGCGTTGAAGTTTTCGGCCGCCTCAACAACGTTCCGCCCGAACAGGCCGCCAAGATGGGATACGAATATTCGCTGCGCGTCTTCCACAAAGCCGGTGTTCCCGAAGGTTAGAAGAGACTAAGCTGCTTGTGCACCGTACGCCCATCGAGCGATGGCGAGATCGTGCGTTCATGCTCTAAGACGCTTTCGAAATCCGCCTTCGGCTGGTATCTTCGCTCGACGTTGCGGACAAGATTATCCAGTCTCTTCAAGCCATCCATCTTCTCGCTTCGCCCAAGCTTTGCCGCATCGAGCGAGCGCCGCAGCACGCCGAGCGTTTCATCGTACGTCTTCAAAGGTACTGGAAACGGATGTCCGTCTTTGCCGCCCAGGGCAAAAGAGAAACGTGCCGGATCGGTAAAGCGAGTGGGCGCGCCGTGCACCACTTCCGCCACCAGCGCCAAAGTCTGAAGCGTGCGCGGGCCCAGATTTTCGGTCAGCAAGAGCGAAGCAAAATCCCGCAATTGTCGGTCATAGCTGACTGCCAGCACCGCGCCCAGGCGTTTCAAATCGACGTCCCGCAGTTGCACGTCATGATGACTGGGCATGGTCAAATGCCGCACTTCGCGCAGCGTCCGCTCGGGAGTTTCCCGACTGATCGCGAGCAACGCCTCTTGCGCCGGAGCAGCGCCCTTGTGGACCAGATTCAAGATCGTGCCCGCGTTCTCGCCAACAATAGCCGTATGCGGATCGCAGACAAAATCCCGCACGTTTGCCGAATGCCAGTGATAGCGGCGTGCCAGCCTGGTGCGCTCGTTCATGCCTTGCTGCACGACAGCCCATTCGCCGGATGCGGTGAGGGCGAAGTTGTGCAAGTAGATTTGGAAGCCGTCAGCGATGGCATTGTTGTCGACCTTAGCCGTCAGCCGACTGGCTCGCACGAGTGCCGCCCCATCGAAACCGTGGCGATCAGCGTGCGTTTGTAGCTCTTCCGGAGTGCGCCTCGATTGTTTTCCGCGACCGCCGCAGATATAGATTCCCAATTCGGCGGCCCGCGGATTCAGACCGCGTTTCAGCGCGGCCATCACGGAGGTCGTAATGCCGGAAGAATGCCAATCCATGCCCATGACACAGCCCAGAGCCTGGAACCAGAACGGATCGCTCAGCCGCGCGAGAAACTCATGCGCGCCATAGGTGCATACCAGAGTTTCTGTAATAGCTGTTCCGAGCTTCTCCATCCGTCCGGCAAGCCAGGGTGGCACGCGGCCGTTGTGCAAAGGCAAATCGGCTGAGCCGGAACGCTTCATCGCTGCCCATATTGTCTCAATCGGCGCGCTACCGGTTATGCTGTGACTGCATGGACCCCCTGGCCGAATACACGGCGCGCCGCGACGCATTTCAAGCCGAGGAACAGATGCTCCAGAGACAGTTCATCACGATTGGAAATTGGCGACTAGCGATCGGTATATCCGCTGCCGTGCTGGCCTGGTTTATCTTCGCCGGGCATCTCGCGCCGCTCTGGTCGCTGCTCATTCCGCTGACCGCCTTCGTGTTTCTGGTTGTATGGCATCAGCGCGTCACGCGCGCGCGAACGCTTGCCAGCCGTGCCGTCGCCTTCTACCAGCGAGGAATCACCCGGCTCCGAGATGAGTGGATCGGCAAGGGGAGCACGGGCGATCGTTTTCGCGACCCGACGCATGTCTATTCGGAAGATCTGGACATCTTTGGCAAAGGGGGATTGTTTGAGTTGGTGGCGCTGACAAGAACCGCCGCGGGGGAGGATATGCTCGCGCGCTGGTTGCTTCAGCCGGCCGTGTCCGACGAACTTTATGCGCGGCAAGCAGCCATCGCCGAACTTGAGCCCAATTTGAAATTGCGTGAAGACTTAGCGCTGCTGGCGCAAGACGTGCGGTCGGACATCGATATCGAATCGCTCAGCCAATGGGGCTCGACGCCGGTCATCAAATTTCCAGGCTTTCTACGCCCGTTAGCCGTCCTGCTGGCCATCTGTGGAGTAGCATGCGTGTTCGCCTTCTTTGCAAATATCATTCCGCTGTGGCCGCTGGTTGCGCTGCTGGGATGCGATTTCGCGCTGGTCTTCCTCTTTCGCGGAAAAGTAAGCGGCATCCTGGAGAATGTGGAGGCGTCCGGGCGCGATTTGCGGATCTTCTCGGCCCTTGTCGAAAGACTGGAACAGGAAAGCTTCGAATCGCCGCGCTTGCGGCAATTGCGCAGCGCACTCGCCGTCACTGGAAAGCCCGCGTCGCAGCGAATCGCCAGCTTAAGCCGTTTGACGGATTGGCTCGACTCCGGGGATCACGTGATCGTGCGCATCTTCCGGCCGCTCGTGTTGTGGCGTGAGCAACTGGCGATCGCTTTTGAGAAATGGCGAGCTGAATCCGGGCCGCATGTCGGCGCGTGGGTGCATGCCGTTGCCGAGTTCGAGGCACTCTCCTCGTTCGCCGCGCTTGCGTTCGAGCGGCCGTCCTGGAAGACGGCTCAACTCTTAAATTCAACTAATGCCAAGTTCACGGCTAGAGGGCTGAAACATCCGCTCATACCGGCCGCCTTTTGCATCGCGAATGACTTGTCACTTGACGAAAAGCACCGCATGTTCATCGTCAGCGGCTCGAACATGTCGGGCAAAAGCACTTTATTACGGGCGGTTGGCTTGAACGCGGTCCTCGCCTGGGCGGGTGCGCCAGTCGCGGCCGAATCGCTCGAAATTTCGCCTGTTCAGGTGGGCGCATCCATCCGTATCACGGATTCTTTGCAGGACCATCGCTCGCGCTTCTTCGCTGAAATTACCAAGGTACGGCAAATTGTCGATTTGACGAGGTCGGGCAAACCGGTTCTGTTCCTGCTCGATGAACTCTTGAGCGGGACAAACTCGCACGACCGGCGAATCGGCGCGGCCGGAATCGTCAAAGAACTTTTGCATTCAAATGCGATAGGTCTAATCACGACGCACGATCTTGCCTTGGCGAACATCGAACAAGATGTAAACGCGGGGGTGGTGAATGTTCACTTCGAAGATCGTATGGAGGGCACGGAGATGCTGTTCGATTACAAACTCAAGGCCGGGATAGTGACGCGCAGCAATGCAATTGAATTGATGCGCGCGGTCGGTTTAGATGTCTAACAGAGTGATGGCAAAGCGCAGCGCGATTGTAATCGGTAGCGGCCCCAATGGACTGTCGGCGGCGATCTTGCTAGCGCAGGCGGGGCTGGACGTAGAGGTTCGTGAAGCGGCGCCGGTTCCGGGGGGAGCGACGCGCTCCGGCGAATTAACACTGCCGGGATTCATTCACGATCTCGGTTCCGCCGTGCACCCGATGGCGGTGAGTTCGCCATTTTTCGCCAGTCTCGCGCTCGAGAAGTTCGGCCTCAAATGGATCCATTCGCCCGCTTCGCTGGCTCACCCGTTCGACGACGGAACGGCGATTACGCTCGAGCGCGATCTGGCCGGTACGGCAGACCAATTAGGAACGGACGGCGCGGCTTACCGCAAGCTCTTCGAGCCGCTGGTCGAGAACTGGCACGCGCTGTTCAAAGATGTTTTTAAGCCGCTGACGGTGCCACATCATCCTCTGCTGCTGGCTCAGTTCGGCTTGCATGCCGGCCAGCCCTATACTTTTCTCGCCAAAACACTGTTTCGGGAAGAGCGCGCGCGAGCTTTGATTGCCGGATCGGTTGCTCATTCCTGCCTGAAATTCGAAGCTTTGCTCAGCGCGGCTTTTGGAATCACTCTCACGGCAGCCGGGCACGCGGTCGGCTGGCCTATTCCGGAAGGTGGCTCGCAAAGTTTGGCCAATGCTCTTGTGCGGAAGCTGGAGTCGCTTGGCGGCCGCGTGGTGACCAATTCGCGTGTTTCCGATTTGGACGAACTTGGCTCGCCGGATCTGACCCTTTGTGACGTTACGCCGCGACAGTTTCTCGGGATGGCCGAAAAGCGTCTGCGGCCTTCGTTCCGGAAACTGCTCAGGCGCTACAAATATGGCCCGGGGGTGTTTAAGGTCGATTGGGCGCTGCGCGAGCCGATTCCGTGGAAAGCGAAGGCATGCTTGCGCGCAATTACCGTTCATCTTGGGGGCACTTTAGAAGAAATGGCGGTTTCCGAACGGCGCGCGAACGATGGGAAGCCGCCTGAAGAACCTTTCGTGCTGCTCGCGCAACCCAGCCTGTTCGACGGCTCGCGCGCACCAGCCGGCCAACACACGGCTTGGGCCTACTGCCACGTGCCAAACGGCTGGAGCGGTTCCGCGCTCGAACAAATGGAAAGTCAGATCGAGCGGTTTGCGCCGGGATTCCGCGACTGCGTTTTGGCCCGGGCCGCGCACAATACGGCAAACATGCAGGCCTGGGACGAGAATTTAGTGGGCGGCGATAACAGCGGGGGCGCGATGGGCGTGAGCCAGTTCCTGGAGCGTCCAACCTGGCGCAGATATGGAACGCCGCTGCGCGGTGTTTATCTTTGTTCGGCTTCGACGCCGCCGGGCGGCGCGGTGCATGGCATGTGCGGATATTGGGCGGCGAAACGCGCTTTGGGGTGGTTGCAAAAAAACGCTAATTGACGTGGCGGGGCGAAGTCCAATGACGAGCGTGGCGATGAGTCGCTACACGGCAGTTGCAAATTTACGGTCGCTGACGCTTCCTGCTCTGTTTCAAGAATGCCGGCACGAAAACCGGCATAGCAGCCCAGAAGGGCCGCTCCACGGGGGCAAGGCGTTCGCGTGCGGGAAAACTAAGTGACATTGGGCGCGAGTGCCCGCGTTAGCTTTACTGGGCTAAGTACCGATTTTTTCGCGCTTCGAAACCAGCTTCATATCCACACCGCCTTTGTCAGTCTCCACATGGCTGGCGATGGTCAGCAACTGCCCGTCATCGGAAAGCTGCCAGCGATCGGTGATGAGCTCGCCCATGCCTTTCGAGTTTTTCATCTCGGTTCGGACCACCAAAACGTTGCCATCCCAATAACACTTGCTTTCGGCATCGCGGCCGTTGATGACATTTTTGGTAATCGAGCCATCGGTGAAGTATGTCAGGTCGGTAGTGGAAGTGTTTTGACCGGTGGTCTGAATCGTGTGAACGTTCATCGCCGGATCGTGATCTTCCACGATGCGTACAACAATGTTGGGCATCTGAAAGCCATGGAACTCGCTCAACTCTTTCGCCATCCGCCAGCGACCGGAGAAGTCAGGCTTCGGGAGCGCGCCAGGGGTACGCGGCACTTGCCCCCAACTCATGAGCGGAGCAAGAAGCAGAACAGCAGAACAAAGGCGCAAATGAAACATGAATATCCTTGAGGTTGGCTCATTCCCATCATAGTGGGGCGCAAGCTCCGCTGACCTTGCGCTATTGCGACCATTACCCTTTCCCGCTACCGGAGGGACACAAGTTTCCGCTCACGAAATACCGGCTACTGCGGGAAAGATTGTGCGCGGACGCGCGCTTCGAGATGCGGCCAGCCGAGCTCGCGGGCCGGGAGACTGTGCTGCGGGTTCATTCTCAAGATTATGTCGACGGTTTCCTAAACGGGACGCTCGATCGTTCGATTATGCGGCGCATCGGGTTCCCCTGGTCGGCTGAACTGGTCACGCGTACACTAGCGAGCGCGGGGGGAACGCTAGGCGCGGCTCAGAGAGCGCTGCGCGAGGGATTCGGAGGGACACTGGCAGGCGGCACGCATCATGCCTATCGCGACCAGGGTTCGGGCTTTTGCGTGTTTAACGATTTAGCCATGGCAATTGCCTGGGCGATGGCCGAAGCGGGCGTTCAGCGAGCCGCCGTGGTCGATCTGGACGTTCACCAGGGTGATGGCACGGCCGCGATCTTCGCCAACGAGCCAAGGGTCTTCACGCTCTCCCTGCATGGCGCTCGAAATTTTCCGTTTCGCAAACAGAAAAGTTCGCTCGATGTGGAGCTGCCGGACGGCATTGCCGATGACGAATATCTGGCGGCTCTCAAGCCGGCGCTCGAACAGGTCTGGAAGTTTTCGCCTGAGATGCTGCTCTTTCAGTCTGGCGTGGACGGGTTACAAAGCGACCGCCTGGGCCGGCTCTCGCTGACATTGGAAGGGCTGAGGCAGCGTGACCTGCTCGTGATCGGAGGAGCACATCAGCGCGGTATTCCGCTTGTGGTGGTGATCGGCGGCGGCTATTCGGACCCGATCGAAAAAACGGTGGAAGCCAACGCCCAGACGTTCGGAATCGCGGCCGAAGTCTTCTAAGTAACCGCCCGGCAACGCACTGCGCATGGGCTTGGCGATTTCTGGCCAGTGTTTACCAAGCCCAGCTTGGCTGCCAGGCTACGGCGGCGCTTGATTCCAACCCAATTCGGCTGCCGAGCCGAAAGTGAATTTCTTGTCGGTGATTTGGTTCAGTTGATTCGCGTAAGCGATGCAGTGGAACGAACCGACGCCGGGCGCGCCGAATCGCAGGTCGGTCAGATCAAGCCGGGTTCCGCGGCTGTTCTGCCCAATGACGGGCTGAAACGACCAGACGGGAAAGCGGGAGAAATAAAGAAAATAGCGAAATGGATCGACCGTCCGTGCCGCTTCCAGGGTTGGCGTGATGGGCGGTTTGTAGAAAATCCTGGAGTTATCCAGATTGAGTTGGCCGAGCGGATTGATCTCGGAAAGACGATAAGCGGCGGACGTTTCGACAATTCCGGTCCAGCGCAAGGGAGTGAAGGGATCGGGCAGCGCGGCAGTCTGAAGCGGCGGCAAGCCGTCATAGAGACGAGACTCGAGTTGGGCGACAACACGGTTATGCAGGGCTTCACGTCCGACGTCGAACAGCAGGAAAAAAGCTAGCGCAAAGAGGGCAAGCGGACGGACGGAGGGAGCGCGCCGCTCGCCGATTTCCCGACTTACAAGGCGGGTGAAAGAAGGCCAAAGGGCGGCAAAGGCGAGCACGGCCAGGATGAAGACATCGTAGAGTCCATTTAAATCGAGGTGAAACCAGCGCGAGGAAAACGGCAGAAGCAGTCGAATGCCATAGCTATTGGTCCAGTCGAGCAGAAGGTGACTGGCCACTCCGACGACGCAAAGAAGCCACGCCTTAAACCACGGCAGCCTTTCGCGGAAAATAGCAGCGATCACGATTACAGCCAGGGCAGCCATGAACGGTAAGCCAAGAAGTGAATGAGTGTAGCCGCGATGGACTTCGAGATAGCGGAATGCGCCTTGCTGGGCCGCCACTATGTCGACATCGGGCGCATTGGCGGAAAGAACCAACAGCCAGACGGCGCGCGGGCAAAAGCGATCCAGGCCGGCGCGCGACAGAGCCAAGCCAGTCAACGAGTGAGTGACGTTCTCCATGCCGGGTCATCAGGCGTAAGCGGGGATGGAAACTCGCGATTGCTCGTGGGCCAGGTAATCGGCCGGCACGAGGACGGTCAGTGCATTGGGAACGATACTGGCGCTCATGGGCAGCTTGCCGGCGAGTTCGCCGTCCACCTGCGCGTAGATATGCTCGTGTTGAGGTGCGCTACAAGTGACCGATCGTCCTCGCAAAACGGTGCAGCCCTTCATGCGATGGACTTTGCCGGTGGCTACGCCGACCAGGTAAGCGAGATAGCGCACGCTGGCAGTACCGCGAAAAAGAACGACCTCGAAATCGTCGCGTAAGAGCGATGCGCCGCGCGCGATTTCGAGATCTCCGCCATAGTTCCGTACCCGGGTTACCAGAGCGAAGCTGGCTTCGAATGGCTGGCCATCGACAATCACCTCGAATTCGCGCAGCGGACGGAATACCTGGGAAAACCCGCCGACGTAATAGGCAAATTTGCCGGCCAACGCCTTGAGATCGAGGTTCAGGCGATAGACAATTTCGGCGTCGAGGCCAGCCCCGGCCATACAAACGAAAGAACGCGCCGCGGCTCCGTCGATTTGGATCGAGCCGACGGCGATACGACAAGGCTTTAGAGAAGAGATTTGAGAGGCCGCCCGAGCGATGTGGATCGGCAAGCGCAGTTCACGCGCCAGCACATTCGCCGTGCCGCCTGGAAAAATAGCGAGCGGAACATCGGTGTTGACCATGCCATCGATCACTTCGTTGATGGTGCCATCGCCGCCGGCCGCCACGATCAGGTCACAACCGGCATCGATTTCGCGACGCGCCTGGGCGCCGGCGGTTCCAGGAGCGGCGGTGGCAACGAGCGCGGCTTCAATTCCCTGCTGGCCGAGAAGAGCGGTGGTACGTTGAAGCAAGTGCTGGTGGCGCGCTAGACCTCGGGCAACGGGATTATAGATAATGGCCGCGCGCCGGGCATGAACAGTTTCCAAGTCCTTCATTATAGATTTCAGGAATGAAAGAATCGCCGTCCAGGCGCGCGGAAGAGTTGCGCGAGCAGCTGGAACATCACGAATACCTCTATTACGTTCTGGATCAGCCCTCGATTACGGACGCCGAATTCGACGCGCTTATGCGGGAACTGCGCGAACTGGAGAAGAACCATCCGGAGCTGCGCAGCGCCGATTCGCCAACGCGGCGAGTGGGGGGCGCGCCGCGCGAGGGATTTGTCAAAGTAGCGCACAGTTCGCCGATGCTGAGCCTGGATAACGCGCTCAACGAAGAAGAATTGCGAGAGTTCGACACGCGCATAAAGGCGCTGCTAAAAGGCGAACGTTACGAGTATGTGGCGGAGTTGAAGCTGGACGGACTATCGATGGCGGCGCAGTATAGCGGCGACCAGCTGCAGCGGGCATTAACTCGCGGGGATGGACGAGTAGGCGAGGACGTCACCGAGAACTCCAGGACAATTCGCTCGCTCCCTTTGCGTATCCGCCGCAAATCTTTTGCGCACGGGGAAGCCTTCGAAATTCGGGGCGAAGTGGTCATGCAGCGACGCTCTTTTGACCGGCTGAATGAGGAGCGCGAGCAAGCGGGGCAGGTACGGTTTGCCAACCCGAGAAACGCCGCCGCTGGAGCGTTGCGGGCGCTTGATCCGGGCGTCACTGCCGCGCGCCAGCTGGATTGCTTCTCCTACTTTTTACTGCGCGCCGGCCAGCCATTTTTTCCAAGCCATTGGCAGAACCTGGAAGCGCTCCAGGAAGCCGGTTTCAAGGTCAATCAGCATCGGCGCAAATGCGCGGACCTGGAAGAACTAACAGGGTTCATTGCGGAATGGGATTCAAAGCGCGAGAGCTTGCCTTACGAAATCGACGGCGTAGTCGCGAAAGTCGACTCGGTCGAGCAGCAGGAACGATTAGGCTGGACGGCGAAAGCGCCGCGCTGGGCGATCGCGTTCAAGTACGCGGCGAGACAGGCCAGCACCGTTTTAGAAGCAATCGAAATACAGGTGGGGCGCTTAGGAAATCTGACTCCGGTGGCGCGCCTGAAACCGGTCAGCCTGGCGGGGGTGACTGTGTCGCGCGCGACGCTGCACAACGAAGATGAAATCGCCCGCCTGGGGGTCGAAATAGGCGACACCGTTCTGGTGGAACGGAGCGGCGACGTGATTCCGAAGATTGTGCGGGTTCTGGAGCAAGGCGCACATCGTAAGCCCTTCCGCATGCCGACGCACTGCCCGATCTGCGGCGGCCACGTTGTGCGGGTAGAAGGAGAAAGCGCCAGCCGCTGCGTGAACGCAAACTGCCCTGCCCGCTTACGCGAATCGCTGCTTCACTTCGCCTCGCGAGGCGTGATGGATATAGACGGCATGGGCGATGCGCTGGTCGATCAGTTACTGAACCGCGGAATGGTGCGTAACATCGCCGATCTCTATGAGCTCAAGAGCGAGCAGCTTTTGTCGCTGGAGCGAATGGGGGAGAAATCGGCGGCGAAAGTTTTGCAGAACATAGATCGGTCCCGATCCCAACGACTGCCACGCGTGGTGAATGGACTCGGCATACCATTCGTAGGGGAGCGAACCGCCCAGTTGTTAGCCGCGCATTTTGGGAGTCTTGACGAAATGGCGTCAACCTCGGCGGAACTTTTACAGGAAGTGGGCGAGGTGGGTCCGAAAGTGGCGGAGTCTATTCGCCAGTTCTTTGGAGAAAAACGGAATTGCGAATTGTTGGATCGGCTGCGAGCTGCCGGCTTACAGTTCAGCGGGCCGAAACAACCCAGAGCGAAGGCGGGAGTGCTGGCTGGATTGACGTTTGTGCTGACCGGTACATTGCCTAACTTAAAGCGCGAAGAGGCGAAGGAGAAAATCGAGGGAGCCGGCGGGAAGGTGGCGGGGTCGGTAAGCAGCAAGACGAACTTCGTGGTCGCGGGCGAGGAAGCCGGCTCGAAGTTGGATAAAGCGCGGAAATTGGAAATAAAGATTATCGGCGAAGCAGAACTTGTTGAGATGTTGAAGCACTGAGATGGCGCGTTTCTAGATGTCTTTTTTCCATCACGTCATCGACATTCTGCTGACGTGGGGTCCGTACGGGTTGCTGCTGCTCTCGATTCTCGATTCGGTGGGTCTGCCGGTGGTGGGCGGCGTGGACGGCCTGCTGCTGGCGGTATCGACGGATAAACCGGGGCAGGCCTACTTCGCGGCAGGCTGTGCGATTGCGGGCTCTCTTCTCGGAAGCCTGATCCTGTTCGGGATCGCGCGGAAGGGAGGCGAGGTGCTGCTCACCAAACATATATCGGGCCGCATGGGGAAGCGCCTTCATCTGTGGTTTCAGCGCTACGGGCTGGTGACGGTATTCGTGCCGGCAATCTCTCCGCTCCCGCTGCCAATGAAGATTCCGGTGTTTTGCGCAGGCGCGCTCAACGTACGTCTAAGCTACTTCATCTTCGTGGTGCTCACCGCAAGAGTGATACGATACTTCGCGCTGGCATACCTGGGAGAACACTATGGCCGTAGCTCCGCCCGGTTCCTCATTCAGCACGGAGTTTTAATTGGAACAATCGCGCTGGGCCTGGCAGTTCTTATGGCGGTGGGCCTGCGACTTTACCAGCGGCAACGGGCGCAAGTGGGCGAGCCGGAGTAACTGCCGCAATATGGTAAGCCGAGGCATCGGATGTTTTTTTCTGGCAGCCGCGGCCTGGGCGGCCCATGACAACAACTCGCGCGCGCTGCAGAGTATCCGGCTGAAGGTGGCCGGGCAACTTTCGAAGTCGGCCAACTATGCGTGCGTGGAAACGCTGGAACGTACTTACTTGCGAGGCAACAGCCCGACATCGGCGATATGCAGCACCGCCGAAGACACTTTTGAGGCGCAAGAAATAATGCGCGATCGCCTGCGCCTGAACCTGGCGGTATCGCAGGGCTCCGAGATATTTTCCTGGCGTGGCGAAAACAAGTTTATTTCAGCAAACATCGACAAAATCGTGCAAAGCGGCCCCATTTCTTCGGGAAGTTTCGTGGGTTTCATCCGCAACATCTTCATGGATCAGGGCGTTAAATTCGTCTATCGAGGCGGGGCGACGGAGCAAGGCGCGGCGACGCTTCGTTTCGATTATAAGGTCGGCAAAGCCGTGTCTAGATTTCGCATTGAAGGCCAAGGGGGTAAGGCGGCGATCGTTGCCTTTCACGGCTCGTTTTCGGCTAACGCGGCCACCTTCGAATTAGCGCGCCTGAAGATAGTCGCGGATCAAATTCCATCGGGATTGAATATCTGCTCTACAGAAAGCGAGGTGCGCTATCAGATGGCCAATATTTCGGGGGCCAGGACACTTATTCCGCAATCCTTTCAACTGCAGATCGATAGCGCTGACCACATTCATACGGTGAGCAAAGGCGACTACTCGCAATGCCACGAATTTCGCGCGGAATCAAGACTTCGGTTCGATACACCGAACGTGACTATTCCAGAGTTCAGCCAGCGGGCGGTGGAGCGCTGGCTACCGGCAGGCTTGAACATTCACGCCGCTCTGATGACCAACATCGATGGGAAAACCGCATTCACGGGTGACGCATTAGAAGCGAGAGTAACCGAAGCTGTCAATGCGCCGAATGGAAAGACTCTGGTTCCGGCGAACGCCATCTTGCATGGAGTGATTACTCAGCTGGAGACCTTTTACTCCCCAGGCAAATATTATGCTCTGCGCATCGAGTTCAATCGCGTAAGTTTTGGGGACCGAACGCTTCTGCTGCGCGCTATTCACCGGCCCACGGGGAAGGAAGAGAAAGTAATCCGGTCGATATACAGTAGTTCGGTTGGCCAGATCGATAGAAGCGAAATCGAGCAAGGCACCATCTTTATCCGTTCCGATCGGTTGCATCTCGACCAAAAATTTCAAGGCGAATGGAGCACTCTGCTGCCGCCTATTGCGGCGCAAGCTCGGATGGAGTCCCCGCAATGATGAGGCGGGGCAATTCGGCTATTTGAATATCGATTAGGATAGAGGCATGTCACGCACATCCCGCCGTGTGTTTGTTGCCCAGTCGGCAGCGCTTCTTCCGGTAGCTCGATCATTGTTCGCCTACGAATCCCTGCGCGCGAGCAATCTGGGTGTCCAGCTTTATACCGTGCGCAGCGTAATCGGAAAAAATCCGACCGCCACGCTCGACGCGATCCAGAAAATCGGCTACACGGAGGTAGAAGCAATTTACGCGAGTCTCAACGAGATCTGGCCGGCCTTAAAGCAGACCAGCCTTCAGCCGATTAGCGTACACATCGACGAATCGATCTTCGTCAAAGGCGGCAGCGAGCTCGACGCAGCGCTAGCCGAATCGAAGAAGCGGGATTTCAAATACGTAGTTGTTCCGTACATTCCCGTTCAGCAGCGGGGAGGCGCGGATATGTTTAAGAGACTGGCCGACATGCTGAACAAGTCCGGCGAAAAAGCTAAATCGCACGGGCTCAAGCTCTGCTATCACAATCACGCGTTTGAATATAAGCCGATTGACGGCAAAACCGGCCTGGATATGCTGATGAGCGATACCGACAAAGGCCTTGTTTCGCTCGAGCTGGACATCTTTTGGGCCACAATCGGGGGCCACAATCCGGTGGAAATTCTACAAACTTATTCCGGAAGAATACCGCTCTTGCACCTGAAAGACAAAGCGCGCAGCTTCACCAAGATTCAATACAATGAAAACGTGCCGCCGGATACCTTCAAGGAAATAGGCAGCGGTTCAATCGACATGCCGGCAGTCTTAAAGGCCGCGGACAAAGAAGGAGTCGAGCACTATTTCGTTGAGCAGGATCACACGCCGGGCGACCCGATTGCCAGCCTGAAAAAGAGCTTCGATTATCTGGCCACGCAGTTCAACAAAGATTGAGCGGCTATTTCAGGCGCGCTCCTGATAGCTGCCGTCGGCTGTGCTGACGCGAATTTTTTCGCCCTGGTTGATGAACGGCGGCACTTGTACGACCAGCCCCGTCTCCATCTTGGCCGGCTTGGTAACGTTCGAGACGGTAGAGCCTTTGAGGCCGGGTTCCGTCTCGACGACGGTCATTTCCACGCTGGGCGGCAACTCTACGCTGATCGGCTTGCCCTCATAGAACTCGACAGTCACCTTGAGCTGAGGAATAAGGTAGGAGACGCCGTCACCCAGCGTATCGGCGGTTAGATGCATCTGCTCGAACGACACGGTGTTCATGAAGTAGTAGTATTCGCCGTCGTCGTATAGATACTCCATGTCGTGTTCGTCGAGCGCGACTCGTTCGACTTTGTCTTCGGAAGAAAAGCGGTGCTCGATCATCGAACCGGATCGCAGGTTACGCATCTTGGCCTGCACAAATCCGCGCAGGTTGCCAGGTGTTCGATGGACCATGCTGAAAACCGAGTGCAGCTCATTATTGAACTTGACGATCATGCCGGGGCGCAACTGTGTCGAGGCAATCATTGTGATGTTCCAGTTTATCAATCTGGAATCTTCGCCTCGCTGAGAAAACGCGGGCTCATCGCGGGCGTTAACGATGGTTGGGTTTAGCAAGACAAACCTTTCCGCTTGTGTCGTCGGGCACAGGCCACATCCCGGCGGCATCGGCTTGGGTAGGGGAGCGTTTTCCCGCATGCTCCCAGGCGAGTTCGGCATGTGGATTCAGTTTCCAGAGCATGCTTGTTTCGCTATTCTTGCGCGTCGGAATCGCCGCGCACTGCGCCGGCATGGTTATTAGAGTTAGAGTCCCGAAGCTTGCCCGGTCATGCTCCTGGTTCTCGCGGGCTTCCTTCCCGGCGGCCTCTGGCGGCTGTGCCTGAACATCGGCCGGGCAATTTTCCTGGTTAAATTTTCCCGGAGTCACTGCGACCCAGCAGGCATCCGGATTCCAGCCAACGCGGGCGAAGAGCCGCCCCGACGGGTTGTAGATCCAGGGGTCCATATTCTGATACGCAATGCCCGGCAGGTACGGGTCTGCCCAGAGCAGCTCATAGGCCACGCCTGGACCTTCGCGCAGCATTTGACTATCCTCCATCGCCCAGCCTTGCAGAAATTGCGAGCTCTCGAGATTCGGATCGAGCGTTACCAGCGCGAGCGCGGCCACATGCGCCATCCAAGCGGGATGTTCTACCTGCTCAGGTTTGAGGCTCAGCAGGAACTCCTTGGGAAGCTGGGAGAAGAACTGCGGATCACGCTGGCGAAGATCTGCCCGTTGAAAAGTTCGAACCGCCATGAGGTATTCGACGCTTGCGTAGAGATCGGCGGCATCTATGGTGCGAGCGGTTTTGATGTTATCCAGCAGCTGTTTGTTGTTGGATTCGAGCTGGCTTCGGTCGGTTTGGCCGAACGCAATCGTTCTAAACAGCGAGTCGCGCAGCACGATACCCGGCGGCAGCAACGGACCGTTGTAACTACAGGGCACGCCGGTTTTCAAGACTTCCCGCTGCGCGCTCGAAACAAGCGCGCTGACCCAATCGAGCACGAGCGCGATCTGCCGAGTTTCGCAGCTGTGGGCGAGAGCCCAGGCGACAGCATCCTTACCACGCTGTTCGTTGCCCGTGACGGCATAGTAGAGCGCAAGCTCAAAACCGCGTTCGGAGGAAGCAGGCACAGTTTGTACCCGTTTTTCGAAGTTTTGCCAGCGCGGCGTTTGGCGCTGGCGATCGCGCTGAAGGCGGCGCAGCAGATTCGGCCTCAGAAGCAGGCTCGGGGAGTGATCGTTCTCCTGAGCGGCCGCCAATCCGCTTAGAAAGAACACACTGAGGCAGCTCATCGCAACAATTCCGCGCACGCGCATATTGTTCCATAGTGCATGCCGCTTACTCTGCTACGCTGTTAGTTTCCACCGGCCGCAGCTTGGCTTGGCACCGGCCCGCGTCTCTGGTTGCGGGAAGAGGTCAACAAGAGATGGCGGCTCGGGTAAGCGAGACCTACGTATTACGCACCTATCCTTTCCGTGAGTCCGATCTTATTGTCAGTTTTTTCACCCGCGATCAAGGCAAATTGCGCGGAGTGGCTTACAGGGCCCGCAAACCGAAGAGTAATTTCGGCTCCGGGCTGGAGCGACTTTCATTAGTGAACTTGTCGTATTCGCAAAAGGAAACCCGGGAGCTGGCTAGCCTGAACAGCTGCGACCTGCTGCAATCGCAATTCGACCTGCTCACCGATTTCGATACCAGCGTGGCGCTCGATTATGTGGCCGAGGTAAGCGAGCATCTCTTGCCGGCGAACGAGCCGAACGAGCACTTTTTCCGGCTGTTGGCGGCGGTACTCGACTTTATGCATGAGCGCGCTCCGGGTGCGATTTGGGCGGCGATAACCTATTTCTCTCTCTGGGCCACGCGGCTCTCCGGGTTTCTACCAGAGCTTTCCAATCAGCCCGAGCGAGACCTGTCCGGGAGTTCGCGTGAGCTCGCCGCGGCCATGCTCCGCAGCCACATATCCGCGCTTCCGGCCCTTTCCTGGAACAAGGACACGGCTCTCGACCTGCGCCGCTTTCTAATCCGACGAATGGAGGAGCATGTAGAGAGGCGCTTCCATACGCCGCCTTTGCTCGAGGGGCTGTAGTTTCCACTCCGTCCATGGATTCTTTTCAAGACACAATCTTCAAGCTGAAACGCTACTGGGCCGACAGTGGCGCGATTATTCAAGAGCCCTACGATCTGGAGCTGGGGGCAGGTACGTCCTCCCCCGAGACTTTCCTGCGCGCTCTTGGTTCGAAGCCTTATGCAGTGGCATATATTCAGCCCAGCCGCCGCCCAGCCGACGGCCGTTACGGAGAAAATCCCAATCGGCTTTACAAACATCAGCAGCTGCAGGTCATTCTGAAACCGACGCCGGCCGACGTGCTCGAGAAATACCTGGGCAGCCTTCAAACCGTCGGCATCGATCTGCGCAAGCACGACATAAAATTCGAAGAAGATAATTGGGAAAATCCGACGCTCGGCGCATGGGGCGTGGGCTGGCAGGTGATGCTCGACGGGCTCGAGATTACGCAGTTCACCTACTTCCAACAATGCGGCGGAATCGACCTCGAAGTCGTGCCCGCCGAGATCACTTACGGGTTGGAGCGCATTGTGGCTTTCCTGCAAAACGTGGAAAGCGTGTACGACATCGAATGGAGGCCCGGCGTAAGTTACGCGGATGTCCGGCTCAGGGATGAACAGCAGTTTTCCGTTTATAACTTCGAGCTGGCGGACGTAAGCGCGCTGTGGCAGGAATTCGACATACACGAGAAAGAGGCTCAGCGCCTTGTGAGTCTTTTCGCGAAAGCGGTTGACAAGACTCGCTTTCCCGTTCTGCCTGCTTACGATCGAGTGTTAAAGTGCTCGAACCTTTTCAATCTGCTCGATGCGCGCGGCGCTATCAGCGTAACGGAGCGGGTGGGGATCATCGGGCGCATACGTAAATTAGCGATTGGCGTTGCCGGCATGTGGGTGGAACAGCAGTCGACGGAGACGCAGGTCGTCGCATAATGGCGGACTTTCTTCTTGAAACCGGCACGGAAGAGATTCCCGATTGGATGATCGAGCCTGCGCTGGCCGACCTACGCGCTAAATTTCAGGCTGCATTTGGGATGTTCGGCGGTTCTTCCCTGGCGATGGATGCGACTCCGCGACGACTCGTCTTGCGCGCAAGCGGCTTGGACGCGCAGGCGCCCGATACCGAGAATCTGGTGCAAGGCCCGTACCTTTCGGCTGGAGCGAAAGCGGCCGAAGGGTTCGCCCGCAAATGGAATCGGCCGCTCGAACAGCTTGCCAAGGCCGCCGATGCCAAGGGGGAGCGCTATGTTTTTCAACAATTGGTAAAAGGCCAGACCGCAAAGCAGGCGTTCGCAGAAAAGCTTCCCGGCATTATCGCAAGCATTCAATTCCCTAAGAGCATGAGCTGGCCGGGCAGCGGCGGCGTGCGTTTCATCCGGCCGATTCGCTGGATCGTGGCATTGCTCGATAACGAAATCGTCGAGTTCGAAATAGCGGGCGTGAAGGCGAGCGATACAACCCGCGGTCATCGCATTCTGGGCGCAGGCGCGCCGCTTCCGGTGACCATCGACACTTACGAAGAAACGCTGCGCGCGAACGGCGTCATTGTCAAAGCGGAGGAACGCAGGCAGCGCATCGTGTCCGCTCTCGGAAGCGGCGCGCGGAAGGATGACGAACTGCTGGCCACGCTCGTTTATCTTACCGAATTTCCGTCAGTGATCCATGGCAGCTTCGACCCTTCTTATCTCGAACTGCCCAAAGAAATCCTCTCTACCGTCATGCGCCACCATCAGCGCTATTTCTCGGTCATCAATGAAGATGGTTCGCTGCGGCCGGAGTTCATCGCGGTGACCAACGCAGATGGCGATCCAGACGGTCTGATCCGGCAGGGCAATGAACGGGTTCTCCGCGCGCGCTTTAACGACGCGCGTTTCTTCTGGCAGATCGATCAGAAGAAAAAGCTGGAAGATCGCCATGCAGATTTGCGGAACGTCACGTTTTTCGCCAAGCTGGGTAACTATCAGCAGAAGACCGACCGTGTCGTGGAGTTGGTCAAGCAGCTTGCGCCCGGTATCGCGGATGTGAGCGTTGCGGCACGGGCGGCTTTTCTATGCAAGTGCGATCTGACGACCGATATGGTGAAGGAATTCACCGATCTGCAAGGGATCGTGGGCGGTCTCTATGCGCGCGCGCAAGGCGAGGGCCAAGCGGTGGCCGGCGCGATTTACGAGCATTACAAGCCGATTGGCATGGACGATTCGATCCCGGGCACGGCGGAAGGCCAGGTGCTCTCGATTGCGGATAAGCTCGATACGCTGCGGGAGTGCTTCAAAGTGGGGCTTATGCCGTCCGGGTCGAAGGATCCATTCGCGCTGCGGAGAGCGGCCCAAGGCGTGGTGAAGGTATTGTTCGAAGCCCGGCTACCGCTTGACCTGATGAATCTGGTGGACGATGTCCCCGACTTGCCGGCTTTCCTGAAAGAGCGTATCCAGTTTTACCTGCGCGACACGCGCGGTTTCACCTATGACGAAGTGAATGCCGTGCTGGGGGCCAGCATCTCGACCTTGCACGACCTTGCGGAGCGGATGGAGGCTATTCACTACATCCGCCCGACGGAGGATTTCGAACCTCTGGCGGCCAGTTTCAGGCGTATTAAGAACATTCTCAAGCAGGCCCAGGTTCTGAAAGCGGGCGGCCCTGATCCGCAATTGCTTACAGCGGGACCCGAACAGGACCTCCAGCGCGCGTTTCTCGAAGTCCGCGCAAGAGTAAAAGCTACACAGGATTATCGGGCGAAACTGGCGACCATAGCCTCGCTGCGTCCGCAAGTAGATCTGTTCTTCGATAAAATTCTTGTAAACGATGCCGATCCCGCGATCAGGCAAAACCGTCTTGCATTGCTATACACTTTGTTGACGGAATTTTCCAGCATCGCTGACTTTTCAGAAATCGTTACGCAGGGCGGGATTTGAGAGCCCGAAAGTTTCTTTAACGCAGATATCCGAAATAGGAGATTAAGACCGGAAATGAAGAAATACGTTTACTCGTTCGGCGGAGGCACGGCCGACGGCGATGGCAAGATGCGCGAAGTGCTTGGCGGCAAGGGCTCGGGTCTTGCTGAAATGAGCAAGGCCGGCGTGCCGGTGCCCCCAGGCTTCACCATCTCGACTGAAGTCTGTAATCTGTTCTTTGAAAACGGGAACAAAGTTCCAGCCGATGTGGATGATCAAATCCACAAAGCGCTGGCGAAGCTCGAGAAGCAGATGGGCAAGAAGCTCGGCGGCGTAAACGATCCGCTGCTGCTCAGCGTGCGCTCGGGCGCAAAATTCTCGATGCCCGGCATGATGAATACGATTCTCAATCTGGGGCTCAACGATCAGACTACCGAAGGCCTGGCAAAGAAGACAGGCAACGCGCGCTTCGCATACGACTGCTACCGCCGGTTCATCCAGATGTTCGGCGAAGTCTCCCTGCATATCGATATGGAGAAGTTCGACCACATCTTCGATGCGCGCAAAGCCAAGGTCAAAGCCAAACTGGATACAGATCTTACAGCCGAGGATTTGCAGATCATCATCGCGGATTATAAGAAGCTGGTAAAAAAAGAGACTGGCAAAGAGTTTCCGCAAGACGCCATTGAACAGCTCATGATCTCGCGCGACGCGGTCTTTCAATCCTGGAATACGCCGAAGGCGGTTTACTATCGCCGGATGGAAAAGATTCCCGATTCCATCGGAACGGCGGCCAACGTCCAAGCCATGGTTTTCGGCAATATGGGTGAAAACTCCGGCACCGGCGTAGGCTTCACGCGGAATCCTTCCACCGGCGAGAAGATCTTTTACGGCGAATTTCTGGTCAACGCGCAAGGCGAAGATGTGGTGGCGGGTATTCGCACGCCTCAGCCGATTGCCGAACTCGAACAGGTAATGCCCGAAGCTTACAAACAACTGCGCGAGATCACCAGCAGCCTGGAAAAGCATTACCGCGACGTGCAGGATTTCGAGTTCACCATTGAAGAAGGCAAGCTTTACATGCTGCAAACGCGCAACGGGAAGCGAACCGGGCCGGCCGCCGTGCGTGTTGCCGTCGACATGGTGGAAGAGGGCGTTCTCTCGAAGAAGGAAGCGGTCCAGCGCGTTGCGCCCAACCAGCTTGACCAGCTTTTGCATCCGGTGCTCGATCCGGCCATGCGCAAGGGTTTGCAGGAAATCGCTGTCGGGCTACCCGCCTCGCCTGGCGCGGCGGTCGGACGGGTGGCATTCTCCTCGGAAGATGCCGTCGAAATGGCCGCCGATGGGCCGGTGATTCTGGTTCGCAAAGAAACCACGCCTGACGATATCCACGGCATGGATGTCTCGAAAGGCATTCTGACGGCGGTCGGAGGCCTCACCAGTCATGCGGCCGTGGTCGCTCGCGGCATGGGGCGCCCTTGCGTGGTAGGTGCTGCTTCCGTTTCGGTCGACGAAGCTAAGAAACAGGCCACGATCTTGTTCGAAGGCAAGAAGATCGTTTTGAAAGAAGGCGAATGGGTCTCGCTCGATGGCACGCTCGGCGAGGTCTATCTCGGCCAATGTAAGACGAGCGAGCCCGATCCAAAATCGCATTACTTTGCAAAATTCATGGAATGGGCCGACGAGTACCGAGGCAACTTCGGAGTACGCGCGAATGCGGATATTCCGCGCGACGCCAAACAGGCGCGCCTCTTTGGGGCTGAAGGCATCGGCCTGTGCCGCACCGAGCACATGTTCTTCGCAGAAGATCGCATCGAGCATATGCAAGCCATGATCCTGGCACGCGACGTAAAGAGCCGGAAGAAGGGCTTGCAGAAACTTCTGCCGATGCAGCGCAAAGACTTCGCTGGCTTATTCCAGGCGATGGACGGCTTCCCGGTGGTGATTCGCACGCTCGACCCGCCATTGCACGAGTTCCTGCCCAAGCGGGAGACGCTGATGGTCGATATCGCGCGCCTCCCTCATGCCTCGACAAAAGACAAGAAGGAGATGGCCGCCAGTTACCGCGTGGGCGTAGCTGAGCTCAAGAAGTATCTGCCCGAATTGTTGCATCGCGTCGAAGAATTGCATGAATTCAACCCCATGCTGGGCCATCGCGGCTGCCGCCTGGGGATCACCTACCCGGAAGTTACGGAAATGCAGGCGCGCGCGATCTTTGAAGCTGCCGTGGCGGTGGCCAAGAAGGGGGTAAAAGTCATCCCGGAAGTGATGATTCCCCTGGTTGGCAACGTTAAGGAACTCGAAAATCAGAAAGCCATCGTGGTCAAGGTTGCCGAAGAAGTTTTGAACGCCGCCGGCATGAAGAATCTGAAGTATTACGTCGGGACCATGATCGAAATTCCACGCGCCGCCCTCACGGCAGACGAGATTGCTCGCGAGGCGGAGTTCTTCAGCTTCGGTACGAACGATCTCACGCAAACTACCATGGGCCTTTCGCGCGACGATTACACGAAGTTCTCCAAGCACTATGAAGACCTGAAAATCTTCAAAGCGGATCCTTTTGCCGTGCTCGATCAGGAGGGTGTCGGCAAGATCATCGAACAGGCCGTGAAACTTGGCCGCAAGACCAGGCCCGACCTGGAGGTCGGAATTTGCGGCGAGCATGGCGGCGAACCGAGTTCCGTCGAGTTCTGCTATCGGGTTGGAATGAATTATGTTTCCTGCTCGCCATACCGCGTACCGATCGCTCGTTTAGCCGCCGCACAGGCCGCCATTGCAGATAAAGGCAAGACCGAACTGCAGCGAACCGCGTGACGGAGTCCTGTTAGTGACGTATCCTGGGGCATAGCATGGCTGTGCCCCAGTCCGCCGAATTTCAGACTCTAGAGGAAATTGCCGTACTCGTTGCCGCGGCCGTATTTCTGAAGCGTCCGATCGGAGCTGTTTATCATAACTGCCGTCGCTCGTTATGTCCGCACGTTCTCGGCCGAAACAAAGAAGGTGGGCTGAATGTGCTTTGCTACCAATATGCAGGCAGTAGCGTAAGTGGACTCAAGCCGCGTGGATCATCGGATAACTGGCGCTGTATTGCGCTTCCGAAACTAAGAGCCGTAAGGTTATTGGATGGGCCCTGGCAAACGGCCGATAATCATTTGCGGCCTCAGACTTGCATAGTCGAAGTGATGTTTGACGCGGAAAAACTCTCGGCCTCGGGCGCTAACGCCTAACCCGCCTCATGCCGGCCTATTCAATACCGAAGCGCTCGGCGGTCGCATCGCTGGGGCTCCTTGGGATGCCTGCTTCCACCAGCGAACTAGCTGCCAAAAACTGGGATGCCGTCATCATCGGCGCAGGGCACAACGGACTTACTTGCGCTGCCTATCTCGCCCGCGCGGGTAAGCAGGTCCTAGTTATCGAGAGTCGGGAACGAATCGGCGGGGCTTGCACGATTGAGGAGCCGTGGCCGGGTGTTCGCATGTCGCCGTGCGCTTACCTGGCTGGACTGCTTCATCCGCTTGTTGTCGAAGAGCTCAACCTCGCAGCGCGCGGTTTCCATTGGACACCGGCAGTGAACGGCCTCTTCGTTCCGTTCGAAGACGGAACCAGCGTGCAGCTTTATGATGACGACGAACAGTGTGAAGCTGAAATCGCGCGGTTGTCTCCCCGAGACATAAAGGGTTGGCGCGCCATGTCGGACGTCATACGACGAACGCGTGACGCGATTCGGCCCGCGAATGCACAAGATTTCGCGAATGCACATGATATGTGGATCGGCGAAGCGCCTACTCGTGAAGAAATGGAAGAACGGCTCGGCAACGATGACGAGGCCCGCGGCTTGCTCTTCGAATGGTCGATGGCCGAGTTTGTGGAACGATATCTGGCTGATGAGCGCCTGCAGATTGCCTACCTCGGACAAGGCGTGATCGGAACGAATGCCAGCCCCTTCGATTCGGGCACAGCCTCCATCCGCTTTCACCATTCTTCCGGACGCCTGGGCGACTTAGCGGGCTCCTGGGGCTACGTCAAAGGTGGAATGGGCATGGTTTCGTTTTTCCTGGCAGATGCCGCGCAGGAAGCGGGCGCCGTGATTCTGCCTGGCGTCGCGGTGGCGCAGATCCTGCCGGGCGAAGGCGTGCTGCTTGCGAGTGGAGAACGCATTCGAGCGCGCAATCTCATCTGCAATGCCGACCCGAGAACGGCGCTCCGGCTACTCGGTGCAAGCGCGGATGCGGGCTGGCGGAAGCAAGTTGAATCGGTACCGATGGAAGGCTGCACTTTGAAAATGAACGTGTGGCTGCGCGAGTTGCCCGACTTCCGCGCGCGCCCCGGCAAGTGCGAGCCGCATCATTACGGGCAGGTAAACACGCCGCTCAGTAAAGTCGAATGGAAAGCAGGCTATCGGGCCGCGCGTTCCGGCCAACTCCCCGACCGCCTCTGGACCGAACTCTATTTCCAAAGCGTGCATGATAATTCCATTGCGCCCGAAGGCACTCACACCATGAGCGTTTTCTCGCAATACGTTCCTTACAAATTTTCGGAAGGCGACTGGGACTTACTCAGAGACGCCGCACGGCGTCTGGCTATGGACGCGCTGGAGCGATTCTGTAGCAACATACCCGATGCCGTTATCGAAGCCGAAGTCCTGGGGCCGCCCGACATCGAAAAGAAAGTCGGCTTAACCGGCGGGCACATTTTTCAAGGCGAATGCTTGCCGGCGTTCATGTGGAGCAACAGGCTGCGCGCCAAGACTCCCATGCCTGGGTTTTATCTCTGTGGAGCCGGCACTCACCCCGGCGGGAGCGTAATTGCAATCAACGGCCGGAATGCCGCTATGCGCGTGCTGGCGGACTCTTAACGTCGCGCTTGCTTCGCAACCACTGGTTAATAACAAACAGGATGATAAGGAGAGGCACAACCGCGAAGTAGGGCCAATAGGCCGCTATGGGCGCTTGCGGCGGTAAGACATCGATCTGCCCCGCCACCTCGGCCTTGCCGAATTTTGAATCGATGTTCGTAACGAATTTCCAAGCGCCTTGCGCCGGAATGTTTACGCGCGCGGCGTAAAGCAATTTGTTAGTAGCGCCCGCATGGTTGGCCGGAGCAAACACTTCCGAGATGCCCTCGCTTGTCGCGTGCGTAAGGCGGAAACTGACTCTTGCATCCAGTACGGTGGATTTATCGAGCGTCTTTTGCACCATCACGCTAAGGTCCCCGGGGCCTACTCGCAGTGGTTGAGGCGAGCTAAAAATGCTGATCGTGAGCGGGCCAGCCTGCTGACGCAGGATCAGCGTGCCGCCGTCCGCCAACAGGAAGCGCGCGCTCAGCAATGCCAGGATGAAGAAGCAATTGATCGGCTTCACAGGTCAGTTCACCATTCCCCGCATCTGCATCGGCTGAAATAGAATCCATGCGCCAGCGCAGTAAAGGCCAATGGCCACGGCGGCCCAGGGAGTGAAGAGACCGATGGCGGAACGAATCTTGCCCAACGATTGGACCGAGACCCGCCATCCTACATAAAGAGTGAGCAGGAGTCCGGCATCGAGAAAGAGAATTTGCCCGGCAGTGAGCCAGCCTGGAATCGCAGGTTGCGGGATTTGCCCCAGAATTCCCAGAAAGCGATGTTGCAGGATGCTCCAGGGCGCGCTCCAGCCAGTTGCGAAATGATAAAGCAAATGCGCCGCCCACATCGAGAACCCGAGTGGAACCAGGGTAAAAGCCAGCCGCCGGACGAGGTCGGGCACGCGCCCTGCATCAAGCTTTATCAAGTTGTTGGCCGCGGCGCACAGCGCAATCGCCAGGCAGGGCAGAAGAACAACGGAAGCCAGCGCCAAAGCGGCGAGGATCAGCGGCATGGCGTGGGGTCCCAAACGGCTGTGACACCTGTGTTCTAACATCATGACGGGCGAGACCATACCGGCAGCATTGGCAAATGCGCCGAAGACAAAGACCAGCGCGAGCGCGGCCAGATCGGTGCGCCTGGAAAGCCTTCCGATAGAAGATCGGTAAGGGTTCTGTGTAATCGTCTTGGCCGGTATAACGGGCAGAATCGCGACATTGTCATGCGGGCAAGCCTTGATGCAATCCAGACAGAACGTGCAATCGAGATTACCCGCTTTCTTCGGCTGAAAAAGATATAGCTCGCATCCGCGCGCCTGCTGATTGCCGCGGATACAGTCATGTGTTTTGCACGTTTGGCAAGTCCCGCTGCTCTTGATTCTCACCTCCCTCGGCGAGATAAGAGAACTCATGAAGTGGAACTGACCGATGGGACAGACATACTTACAAAAGCTCGCGCCGCGAAAAATACCATCGATCAAAAGCGCGGCGGCGAAATAGCCCACAATGATCCAGGCGGTTAAAGACGGGCTGTTCCATAACCCGAACGCTTCGTAAGCCCAGAGGTAAAGGATGAAGAGCGCAACCGGCAGCCATTTGTTGCGCAACTGTCTCGGCCAGCGCAGTTTCGCAGGTAGGAATCTTCTTCCGGCGTCGCGCACAAGCATGAACGGACACCCCATGCAGAAGAGATTTCCCACCACCAGGAGAGCCAAAACGGACAGCGCGCGCCAATGTATCCAGGGAAGAATGCCGGCAAAGTTCAAAGGCGTCACTTGCGGCCCAAGCCATCCATCGGCAACCACTCCGATGGCCAGGAGAAGCATAGCAAGCTGCATAAAGCGCCGGAGCTGTGGTAAACGGCGGTTGAGGCTGCCTTGTGCAGGCCTGAGCTTGCGTACGCGTTCGACAGCAGGCCCCCGGCTGTTTCGATCGAGGGCAAACAGCTGGATCGCAAACACAAGTGCGGGTAACAGGTAGACGAACGACCCAGGCACCCACATAATCAAGCCGGCAACCGTCTGGTCATCGCGCGCGCTGAAACTACTCGCGCGCACTGCGTCATAACTCGGATAAAGTAGGGTGCCCGAGAACACAAAAAATGCGGAAAGGGCCGTATTTACAATGTCGGCGAATAAAAGGTAAGGAATTTTGGTCCAGAGTGGCCATTTTGGTTTCGCCGGCGACGGCTCCACAACCGACCACCAAAACAGAATGCCCGTCCAAAAGAACGAGGCATGCTGCACGCCATGCCAGAAGGCGGAACCCAAAGCCAATTCGTAAAATTGAGGAAGATGCCAGAAGACAGTACTAAACGCAAAAATCAGCCAGGCTACCGGCGGGGAAACCAAAAACTCTGTAACCTTCTTCAACGCGGGCCAAGTCAGAAAGGGGCCCAATCCTTCCTTAACGAAGCGCTTAGGCAGCCCGCGTAAGAGAGGCAGCGTGGGATGGCCGAGGAGGATAAGCGGTGGCGCGATCATCATGAGCAGCAAATGCTGCGTCATGTGGGCGGAGAGATAGAGAGAATCGAAAGCGTCCAGCGGAGATTCTGTTGCCAGAAAAACCACGAACAGGCCGGCGAGGAAAGCCGCAAGGCGCTGCCCGTCATCCGCCGCGCGCAGCAATTGGCGGCCGCGCAGCCATCCACGTACGTAAACGAAGGCCACCAGAACGAGCACGGCAACCGCCGGCGCATTTAGGGCCCAGGATGTCAGCGCCGCATTGGCTAGAGGATTCACACGCTACTTCGCGAGACAGTGGGGAGCGCGCAACACAGCCACATCGCGCGGCAATTTGTTTTGTGGAGGAGCCGAATTCCTCACCGGGGGCGCTGTTTTCGGCGTCAAAGTTCCCAGGAAGGCAACCAGGGCGTCCACTTCCGCGGGGCTGAGCTTCTTGCCATAGGCGGGCATATTCCCTCCGCCCTGAATGACCTGGCGCACCATTTGATCTTTCGTCAATCTGGTCGCAACGGCATCGAGCGCCGGACCCCGCTCTCCGCCTTGGCCGCCCAAGGCGTGGCAATTCCGGCATTGCTTGTTTTGGAAAATGAGCGCACCGTGCATTTCGAGCGGCGTTCGGCCTCGAACATACTGCACTGGAACTGCGTCACTGCTCCAGGCTTCCATTTTTGGCGACCAGGGAGACGTCTCTCCCATGTAGGTGAGTACACAGATCACCAACATGACAAAGATAACGGCGAGCACGGCCACAGGCCTTTGGCGCGCGCTTTTCTCACCGGTTCCGGAGATAAAAGGAAGGAGCAGCAAGCCGCCGATGGCAAGCGCGGGCGCGACGAAAAGGATCAGCACTTCCATCCAATCCGGAAGCAGAGCCAAGGCGGCAAAGATAGAGAGAAAGTAAAAGTCGGGTCGTGGATTCGTATTTACGATGGTCGGATTCGGTATTCCGGTCGGACCCTTCGGCCCGAAGATCAGGGCGCAGCCCAGGATGCCGACGATAACCAGGGCGGAAAAAATCAGATCTTTGTCCACCGCATTCGGCACGAAGGGAACACCCTCTTTGCGTAGAATATCGGCATACTCGGCATCATATGTGCCCTTGTGTACGGGATGTCCGGGCTTCGGGTATTCGTTAATGCCCTTGGTCAGGACCAGCCGCAAATGCATGCTGACGGTGGCGATGATCAGGCCGGGAATAATGAAAACATGAAGGGTGAAAAATCGCGAGAGCGTTTCACCGGCTATTATAGGGCCCGCCAATAAGACGTGGACCAATTGAGCTCCTATAAGCGGAACCCGCCCGGTAATCGATGCACCGATGGTTAGTCCCCAATAGGCATCCTGGTCAAAGCGCATGACTTGACCTGTAAAAGCCATGCCGAGAGTTGCGAGCAGAAGAAAAATGCCGGTTACCCACGTGAGCTCGCGCGGATATTTGTAGGCGCCGAACAAGAACACTTGAATCATGTGGAGCGTCATGATGAAGACCATAAAGTTCGATCCCCATTGGTGCACCGCGCGTATATACCAGCCCCAGAACTGGGCGTGGTTCAGGTATTGAAGACTAGTGAAAGCTTCATTGGTGGATGGGACGTAAACGAACGCCAGACAAGCTCCGCTGATGACCTGAATAATGAAGCAGAGCAGAGTGGCGCTTCCGAAGACGTAGAACCAGCTTCCAGCGCTCGCCGGAACTTCATGACCAGCAGTAGACGCATAGAGCGCGGTCAGGTGTAATCTATCGTCAAGCCAGACGGCAGCAGCGCGCAATTTGTTCATTTCGTGTAATTCCTGACGCTAAACCGGATTGGAAAGGGTGGGCATCTCGCCGCCTTTCACCCAGAGCTCGCCGTTTTGCAGTTTGTGATCGTATTGAAACAGGCCGCGCGGCGGCGGACCCGCGGCTCTGGAACCGTCCTCGTAATAAGCGCCCCCATGACATGGGCAAAGGAACAAACCGGATTCGGGGAACCATCGCACCGGACAACCAAGATGGGCGCAGTTGATGGCAAAGACCTGAAACTGGGTCCCCTGGATGCGCCTGACCCAACAAGGAATTTCCGCGGTGACGCCATCCCACGGCCGGGTGAAAGGATTTCGATAGGTCGCGATCCGTGTGGCGCGCTCGGGGAAGTTCTCGATCGCCCCCAACGAAATCCAACTCCGCGGATCCTTTCTTTCGACGAAACTTGAAAACACATACCCCACCAAGGGCACGGCCAGCATCAAGCCGGCGGCTACGTTGAGCGCCATGCCGCCGACAAAAAGCCAGTGCCGTCGGGTTGGGTCCTCCGTATTCTGCTTTTCCTTGCTCTCTTCTCGCTTAGCTCCGCTCATTTGATTCCTTGTTGGCTACTGGAGCCATTTGACTTGTTGCCTTTGCCGCTTGCCCCGCTCTTTTTGGAGTGCCCGCTGCCACCCACCTGCTGTTCTCCTTCGTTGCCGGGAGTGCTTTCCTGACCAGGCTCGGGTTTTTGCAGCATCTCTTGCGTATTCGCATTTTCAGGTCGCTTGGAGGCAAGGAACGCGACCAGATCGGTAACGTTCTGATCGCTCAGCGCCTTGCCAAAATTCAAGTTGCGATAGTCGGGCATGCCGAGGTCGGGACGCCCCACAATGATCGAGGTGCGCAGCATTTGATTACTGGCTAACGACAGGAACTCCGGATCCGTGACGGGGCCAACCTTGGCTCCGGGACCGTGGCACATAAAGCAATCTCGCAAGAAGAGCTTTTGCCCAGAGGCAGCGTCACCATGGCTGTTGCCCGCGCTATAAGCCGGCGGCTGGGCCCCGTGAAAGTCGACCGGCTTGGCCCAATTCTTTTCGATCCCGTCGACTAGCGCGTCAATTTGCTTCATGGTCAGCGGACCGCCTTGAGTCGTTGCCCAAGCGGGCATGGCGGTCCCGGCACGGCCATAAATCAGGATCTGCTTCAAAGTTTCCCGGGGCAGGATGGAGAGATACAACCCATCGTTCAGGATGCGCCCCGGTCCATTCTTTCCGTCCGCGCCATGACAGGCCTGGCAATTATCGGCGAAGAGCGTCTTGAAATCCATGATGTTCTGCGCCGTTGGTTCTGGCTGGCCGGGCTTACCGGGAGGCTCACAAGCGGAGGAGAGCAGCAGGAAGAGAGATGCGCCGACAGAAAACGAGACGCGCGTGACCGAAAGCGTCATTCTTTGTCTTCCTCTCGTGGCGGGGCAACTCCAGGAGCATGCAGGAAGGCGCGCTCGGCGATCGGCCAGGACTGCATGGTGTTTATGCTTGTGCTGCGCGCGATGACGTAGCCGCCCACGAGTCCAAAGCCGAGTTGAGCCACCACAAACCAGGGCCAGCTGATTCTGTCGTTAAGGGCGGGATTGAGAATGTTAAGCGTGGTCGCTACCAGGCCGCTCCAGAAGAGAGGCATGAGGATACCGGCCCAAAACGGCGCGTACTTGGGAAACATCGGCAGCATGACGGCGTAGACCACGCCAACCAGGCACGAGAGCACGCCGTGACCGACGAACGCAGCCAGAAAGGCCAGCCCGTGAAATTGCCGGAGTTGCTCGAGCGATGCATTGCCCAGGTTGGGAATGACAACCCCGGCCAATAAGTTGATCGGATACCAGATACTGTGCTGTGCAATTAAGCCATACAGAACCGCCAGCGCGGCCATCGCGGTCCCGCCCGCCAAGCCGCCCCAGATTCCCGCTGAGTAGGGATGAACTTTCTCGGGAATGCGCACGCGGTGATGGCCTTCCCCCACCTGCAGCCGCACCACCGAACGAGCCTCTACCATAATGGGCACGGGCCGCAACGCTTTATTGATCGGAACTTCCTCATGTTCCTCATGCGGAATCACATCCCGCCACCAGCCAAAGACGCCGCGTGCCGCAATGATTAAGCCGACCACGCTTACTGCCCATTGCGTGACCAGTCCAGCGAAGAGGAGAGTCAATCCGAAGGCAAAGACAATGGGCCAAAACGTGGGCGCGGGCATCAGGATAGAATCCTCTTCGGTGCGTTCGGATGCCTCGCCATGATGTTGTTCGTGTGCCATTTAGCTACCTCTCATCGGCCGATGATGTAGACCACGGTGAAAACAATCACCCAGACAACGTCCACGAAATGCCAGTACCAGGAAAGGAACATCACTCGCCTGGCCTGTGTCTGAATGGGAAAACCGCGCAAAGTCGCAACCAGCACCAATGAGAGAAAAGTCAGTCCTACGATGACGTGGCTGGCGTGTAATCCGACCAGCGAGTAAAAAGTAGTTCCGAACAGATTCGTACGAATGGTCAGATGATCGTGCGTGATCAGCTTCTTCCATTCGAGGCCCGTTGATGTCAAGAATTCCAGGCCCAAAGCAATGGTTACAAACCACCAAAGCTTGAAGCGGCCCAGATGATTATGCTTGAGCGCATGTTCGGCAACGATGATGGTCAGACTGCTTGAAAGCAGGCAGATCGTCGCCAGAATCGGAAGCTCGAGAACATCTTTGGGGTATGGCCCGGTTAGGCTCTTGCCGATATAAACGAGGTAAGCGACAACAAAAATCGTAAAGAGGGAGGATTCGGTAATGATAAGGAACGCGATACCGACCGTGCCACGGTCGGGAAGTTTCCACTCCTGCTCCATCTTGAGCGCATCGGAGGTTAGAGCTGCTTCCTGTTGAGCCATAAGCTACTCAAATTTCCAATCGGGATCCTGCGGATGCTTTAAATCCCAAAGCGGGCGGCTACTGCGCACCACCGGCAATTTTTCGAAATTATATTCGGGAGGCGGCGACGATGTGGCCCACTCAAGGGTCCAGCCATCCCAGGGATCGTCCCCAGCCGGCTCGCCGTGTCGCGCCGAATGGATCACGTTCCAGGCGAAGCAAAGAACCGCGGCGGCCTGGAAGATCACGCCAAAAGAAGAAACGGCATTCCAGAACTCCCACCCGCGGCCTGGCGCGTAAGTGTAGATCCGGCGAGGCATGCCAAGAGCCCCTAGAAAATGCATAGGTAGGAAGGTGATGTTGAACCCGATGACCCAAAGCCAGAAGTGCCAGCGGCCAAGCGTCTCGTTATACATCTTTCCAATTGCTTTAGGGAACCAATAATAGATACCGGCGAAGACTCCCATAACCAAACCCCCTGCCAGGGTGAAATGAAAATGTCCGACCACGAAGTAGGAATCGTGGAGCTGCCAATCGAAGGGTGCTACCGCGAGCATTATTCCGGTTAACCCGGCGACCAGGAATTGCAGCAGGAAGGCGCAGCAGAAAAGCATCGGTGTATCGAGTCGCAGTTTGCCGCCGTACATGGTGGCTACCCAATTGAAAATTTTTATACCCGTCGGGACCGCGATGATCATGGTGGATGCGGTAAAGAAGGTGTTCGACCAGGAAGTCATGCCGACGGCGAACATGTGGTGTGCCCAAACGCCGAGGCTAATGAAACCAATCGCGATCACGGCTCCCACCATGGCGGGGCGGCCAAAAAGAGGTTTACGTGAAAATACCGGAATGATTTCTGAAAGGATGGCAAACGCCGGAAAGATCAAAATATAGACTTCCGGGTGGCCGAAGATCCAGAAGAAATGCTGCCACAGAACGGCCGAGCCACCGGCTTGTGTGTCAAAGAAGTTCGCGCCGAGGAAGCGGTCGCAAAGAAGCATGATCTGTGCGGCCGAGAGAGGCGGCAAAGCCACGATGATAAGCCAGGCATCAATCAGCATGACCCAAACGAACATTGGCATCTTGCTGAGCGTCATACCGGGACAACGCATCGAAAATACGGTAGCGATCACATTTATGGCACTGGCTATGCTGCCCAGCCCTGAAACGAGAATCCCAAGTATCCAGTAGTCGGTGGCCGCTCCGCGCGAAAAAGCTTTTGCCGTAAGCGGCGAATAAGCAAACCAGCCAACATCCGGAGCCGATCCAGCGCCCGATAATCCGCTGCCGCCGATATAGCTGAAGTACAGGAGCAAACCGCCGAACACGAAAATCCAAAGGCCGAACGCATTCAGTCTCGGGAACGCCATATCCCGCGCACCAATCATCAACGGGATGAGGTAATTCGAAAAGCCGGCGACCAGTGGCATTCCGACAAGGAAGACCATGCTTGTGCCATGCATGGTGAACAGGCGATTATAGGTCGCGGGATCGATGAGGTGATTGTCGGCAAACGCCAGCTGCGCCCGAATGGCAGCCGCCATCACGCCCGCCACAACGAAGAACAAAAGCGCGGCCGCGATGTACATCAAGCCAAGCCGCTTGTGATCTACTGTTGCGACCCACTTATAGAAAACTTCGGAAAATGAGAATTCTTTTGCTCGAACTTTCGGATGCTCGAGTGGGTAATCTATCGATGCCATGAGAGCCTCCTTTCTAGTTCAACGTCTCTAAGTACGCCACTACCTGGTCCAATTCCTTATCCGTTAACTTCATGCTCGGCATCAGGACACCGGGCTTGATTTCCTGGGGATCGTTCACCCAGGCCCGCAGATGCGCCGGAGTGTTTGTTATAACACCTGCTCCGAGAGTCTGCCGACTCATCAGATGAGTCAAATCGGGCCCGAACTTTCCGTTGGCGGATGTGCCCCTCACCGCATGGCAACTCACGCAAGCGAGCGACTCGAAAACAGCCTTCCCTTCGCTCGCCTGAGTATTCTCCGCAGCCGCTTGCTGTTGTGCCGCCGCCCATTGCTCGAACTCCGCCCGCGGTTGCGCGATTACCCGAAGCAACATATTGGCGTGCTGGGTTCCACAGTACTCCGCGCAATTCCCCAGATAGATTCCAGCCTCTTGCGGATCGATCCACGCATAGTTAATGCGGTTCGGAATAAGATCGGTTTTTCCGGATAGCTGTGGGACCCAAAAGCTATGGATTACATCCATGCTTTCCAGCTGCAAATAAGTTGCGTTCTTGCCGTTCTCCGCCACGGGCACGTGAATCTCGTTCGCCGTGACAATCTTGTAGTCCGGATACTCGACTTGCCACCACCACTGATGGCCGATCAACCGCACTTTTACTGTTTGTTGCGGTGGACTCTGATTCTGTACGCCGGCTATCACGCGAGCGGTAACGCCGATCAAGACGAAGACAATCAGGATAGGAATAACGGTCCAGGCAACCTCGATCTGATTGCTGCCATAAACTTGCGGAGGTTCCTGATGCGAGTCATCATCGGGCCTGCGGCGAAAGCGCCAAATCGTGTAGACGATCAGCCCTCCAACAATGACAAAAATGCCAGCCGTAATCGCCAGGGCGAAAAGTGCAATATGCTTCTCTGCTGCTGCCGGAGTTGCAAACGGCTTGAAGATGTTCGCGACCCGGTGCTCAGGGAGACTGGCAGCGGGTATTTGAAGCAAAGCGAGTGAGGCGTGTACAAACAGTGCATTCAACATCTCATGTCTCCGCTTTCTACATTCAATGTAATACTTCCGGTCTGACAGAAATCATTTCGGCTGACTGTGGTATAAATCGTCGAAACATTCCGCCGGACTAACCTAATTCTGCTGCCTTCCGCAGCTGAACGCAGCACTCGTTTTGGGGTCCGAATGCCCATCGTAGATGGCGACCTCGGGAAACGGACATAATGGGCGGGTCATCAGTACACCTTTCGATGGATCTTTATCATCCTGAAGTTTAGTGGCGATGATCTGACTCGGCGCCACGCCCTCCTCCACCCACGTTTCGAGCGAATTGAACACACTATGGGCGGGATCGCGCACCCTTGCGAGGCCGAGCTGGCCAAAGATAAAAGGTCCGGGGCCGCCCGCGCAGTGCCGCATACCGGGCACCATGTATAAGCGGATGAATTGTCCGGTTGCGGGCTGCCCGAGTTTGGCGGCAACGGACTCGTAGTAGTGGATCGTATTGAGAGGCGAGATAGCCGGATCGAGCCAGCCGTGATAGAGGATAAGCTTGCCGCCGCGCTCTTTGAAGGGCCGCAGATCGGGATTGTTGGCATTCAAAACGGAGGCTAGTTTCTGGTTGGCAGCGCTCAACGCAGCGTCTATGTCGGCTGTCCGATAGCGCCAGTTCGGATCTTCATAAACCATGTCCTTAAAAAAGCCGGTAGCGTAATCGACGCCCGAAGCCTTCTTGAATTCGGGCCCGGTCAGCCAGTCTTTCCAGCCGCCGTCGCCGTCTTCGCTGCTGGGCATAACCGGCGGAAAAATCTTTCGGCCGCTGGCATCCCTGCCCCCCGCGTAGATGGTGCGCAGCGTTTGTAACTGGGCTGAGGAAAGACAAGAGCGGTTGTGCGTTGTGCCGCAAAGGAGAACGCCAGGGTCGAAGTGGCAGCGGCTCGGGTCGTTGATAATTCCGTCGCGAAGGCCATCGTTCCCGTCGCAAGCTTTCAAAGCGGCGGCGGTAATCAAGGGAAGTTTGCCGGGCGGGATAAAGCTGGCAGGGGATTTGGTAGTTGCCTTTACAATCGCCAGAGCGGCGGTGATCAGATGAGTCCAGTCGTTAGCGGGTGCGCCGGCCAGGATGCCGTCGTAATCCTCGGGAAAACGTTGCGCTTCCATGAGCGCTTCACGACCGCCATCGGAGCAGGAATCGAAATAGCTTCGTTCGATTGTCTGACTGTAGAAGGCTTGAACAATAGTTTTTGAGAGTTGGGCCGTCAAGTGGATGGCGCGATAGCCGAAGTCTGTGACCTTCTCGGGATGATGCAAGGCCCAGCTAGCGTCAGTCGCCTCGCCTTTGTGTCCGGTATCGGTGGCCGAGCTGGCATAGCCGAGGTTAATGGAACCGGCGAGGCCTCGATAATCGATGGCCCCGGCAAAACCTCCATTTCCCTGGCCGCGGATTTTTCGGTTCCAGCCCGAGATTGGCATCCAGACCTCGATCGCAATATTCGAATCGGGCGAAGGGGTGGCTTCTAAAACGGCACGGCAGAAGGCGGGTAGCCCGGCGTACGGTTTGGCGTCTGGAGAATTTGCCACAACACCCGGGGGAAGAAAAGTTCCGGCCGCGACTGTTTCGGCAGACACTACGCTTGCCTCAGGTAACTTTATCTGTGCGATTTGGTTGCACGGGGCGGCGGAAAGAGCCGCAACTGTAATCAGGAAGAAACAAACTCCGACACGCATGCGGAGCAATGATAACAATGGCAGATCAAAAGATCCCGGCGAGTACTTGCTTGCGCTCGCTTGCGGGCAGGTGCTCGATGGCGTAGCGGAGAGTCATGCGCGGAATCGCCCGATAGTGCTGGCGAAGAAAACGCAGCAGGCGAGGGCGTGACAGGCGTCCGGCTTCGCGCAGCAGCCAACCGACGGCCTTATGGATCAATTCGTGTTTATCAGGCAGCAGCATTTCGGCGATGCGATACAGGTCGTCAGTGTCGCCGTCTTTAAGGAAAGCGAAAGTGGAAACAATCGCCATGCGGCGCTCCCAGACACAGGCGGAACAGGCAAGACTATAGAGCACATCGCGCGGACGCGAGCGCAGGTGTTCGCCGACGATATAGCGCGCGGAAGTATCAACCAGATCCCAGTTGTTGAAGCGCCTTGCATGGCGCAGGTAAAAGCGAAAAATCTTTTCAGCTTGTGCCGGCGTCGCAGCCTCGTATTGACCAACCAGAATTTCGGCCGCGGTGAAGCGGTGTTCGTGAATCGGCGAGCCGAGCAGCCGCGCCAGGTCGCGCGGCGGAAGATGCAGGAAGCGGTGGGCCCGTTTGCGCTGCCTTGGCACAGTAATGCCGAGAAAGCGGTCGCCCTCGCCGTATTGGCCGGGACCCGTTTTGAAGAACCAAGCTAAATTCTTTGCGCGCTTTGCATCGGCCAGGCAAGCCAGTTCCCTTTCGAGATCGGCGAGCGAGGACGATGCATCGGATCTACTGTTCATGCGACGTGGCCATCAAAACTCCATAAGGTGCAATTGTGAACCTCTCCGACGCAGGAGCAGCGGCCGGCGGACTGGCCATGAGCAGCTTGCGGAAACCCGGCCACCCATCAGTAAATCCGGTGACGCTAACGGTCTCTTCTCTCGGGCTGGTATTCAGGACAACCAAAGCAATTTCCCTAGGCCCTGCTTTACGGCCGAAGGTGAAGACGTTCGGATTGCCCGATTCAAGCGATAGATAGGCCCCATCCCGTAGCGCTGCATTTTCACGGCGAAGTTTCAAGAGGTTTGCGTACCAGGAATAGATGGAGCCGGATTCTCCTTTTTCTTTCTCCGCGTTATATCGCCGGTAGTCGGATTCGACCGGCAGCCATGGAGTGCCTTTGGTGAAGCCGGCATTTGCTCCTGAGTCCCATTGCATGGGCGTTCGCTCTCCATCCCGATCATCGGCGCGAGGACGCCTTGGGCCGGTCGGAACGGATTTCAACTGCGCCGCCGACATTGTTCCCATCCCGATTTCTTCGCCGTAGTAAAGCAGCACACAGCCGCGCTGAGCCAGGGTAAGCGTGGCCGTAAGTTTTGCGATCTGGTCATTGTGTACGCCATCTCCAAAGGTGCTCCATTGGCGCGGATGGTCGTGACTGCTCAGGAAAAAAACAGGCGTCTGGCCGCCTAGCTGAAGCTGCGCCGCATCCACCTGTTTCTTAAAAAGCGCCGCGTTCAACTTCGTCATGTTTCCAAAGAGAAAGTCCATGGGGAGTTGGATCTCGTCATGGTTGTGGCCATAGACTTTTGCCAGGTCCTGAATGGTAGCTGTCGATGACTCTCCGAGAAGTACGGGATGACCCGGATACCCGTCCAAGATCGCGCGCATCTGCCGCAGCACTTCGTGATTTTCGGGACGCCCTGAGTTATACGGTTCGAGCGCCGCGGGGCCACCGGGCGGGGGCGGATGGGGATCGTCTGGGAATGCCGGATCTTCAAAAAGATACGGTGTCGCATCCAGACGGAATCCGCTTGCGCCATGGTTCAGCCAGAAACGGACAACATCGAACATTGCCTTGCGCAGCCCGGGATTGGCCCAGTTTACATCCGGCTGCTGTGGCAGAAAAATATGGTAATACCATTGCGCGGTCCGAGCATCCCAGGTCCAGGTATAGCCGCCGAAAATGGACGTCCAATGCGTTGGCGGCTGATCGGGGCCGGCGCCGTCGCGCCAGATGTACCAATCGCGTTTTGGATTGTTGCGCGACGAACGTGACTCTTTGAACCACGGGTGCTGATCGGATGTGTGGTTGACCACGAAATCGACCAGTATCCGAATCCCGCGCTTCCTGGCCTCCGCTACCAGCCTGTCCCAATCCTGGAGCGTGCCGTATTCGGGAGCCACGTTCACGTAGTCAGAAACGTCATAGCCAAAGTCGGCATTAGGCGATGGAAAGAAGGGCGTTATCCAAAGCGCGTCAATACCCAACTGCTTCAGATAGTCGAGCCTGGCAGTGATTCCATTCAGGTCGCCAATTCCGTCGCCGTTTGAGTCTTGGAAGCTGCGCGGATAGATCTCATAAATAACGGCGTGGTCGTACCACCGGCTGGCATGAGTTTGCGCTGAGCAATAGTTATCCAAACAAAGCATTGCGAACATGAGAAATGCCGATTTCATGTCGAATATGCTACTCCCATGGCAAGAGACATCGCTGGCTAGTGCTTCCAGCAGAAAGACAAATCGCGCGGCAAGCAGGCTGGCCCGATTGAAAGCCCACTCTCAAAAAGAAGCGCCAAGGTCGCAACATTCCAAATAATGGCTGGCCGGCAATCCATTTCGGGCCGAATCACGCTCTGTTTCTTCCTTTCCGGAGCGTCAGGCCTCATTTACCAGGTCACTTGGGTCAAAGCGCTCGGGATGATTTTTGGACACACCGCTTATGCCGTCGCCACGGTGCTTGCGGTTTTCATGGGTGGGCTGGCGGCGGGGAGTGCCTGCCTTACTGGTTGGAGCAATCGGAAAACCGATCCGCTAAAGCTTTATGCCCGGATCGAATTTCTAATCGGCCTAACAGGAGCCCTATCGCTGGTGGGTCTCCATGGGCTGCAATCGCTGTATGTGGCAGCGTATCCAGCGCTTGGCAAATGGCAGCCGTTACTACTTGGCATGAGGTTGTTTGGCGCCGCCACGGTTTTATTTATTCCTACATTTTTCATGGGCGGCACTTTTCCCATACTTGTTTCCGGCATCACGCAGAGCTACGAGGAATTGGACCTACGTGTCAGTCAACTATATTGGATCAATTCTGCCGGTGCCGTTTTTGGAACACTGATTGCCGGTTTTGCGCTGCTTCCAATTCTTGGTTTGCGTTTAACAATCGGCGCAGCAGCCGCTCTGAATGGCGTGGCCGGCCTACTCGCTCTTTACATCGTCAATGGAACCCGCGCCGCAACGGCCGAGCCCTCCATTCCGACTTCACAACAGAGCCGGTTTGAACCATTATTTTGGTTATTTGGCATTGTAGGCGGTACCGCCCTGGCTTACGAGATCGCCTGGACGCGGCTGCTGGCCATCACGATCGGCGGGTCCACTTACGCCTTCACACTGATGCTCGCGACATTTCTGACGGGCATCGTCATCGGGAGCGCGTTGTTCGAAAAATACGTCTCCTCCATTCGGCGAATTTCGTTGGCCGCTTTGTCCTGGGTGCAGATTGGCATAGGAATGGCGGCTCTCGCGTCTCTGGTCCTTTTCCATTGGATTCCCGCTGTCATCCCGCCTTTGCTGCGGGCTACCAATCGAACCTTCGGCGGGCTCGTCCTGGCGCAATTTGTTACGAGCGCTCTGACCGTGCTACCGACGGCCCTTTTCTTCGGATTCAACTTTCCGATGGTTATCGCTTTAATCAACCGCAAAGGGAACGACATCCATTCGAGCGCAGTCGGAAAAGCTTATGCGGCAAATACGGTCGGAGCCATTGTGGGCTCGGTGATGACAGGGTTTTGGCTCATTCCACGCTTAAGTACTTTTCGCGTGGTCGTGGCTGTCGCAGTGGTGAATTTGTTCCTGGCACTGGCTGTTGTGTTCGCCTCAAAGCGGCACAGCTTCATGGCTGTTGCAACAGCCTTAGTTTTGCTGCTAGTCGCTCTTACCGTCGGGTCTTCGTCTTTCTTCGATAACCAGAGCCTGTTGTCGCTATCCGCCGTTCTCTACGGGAGCGCTTATCAGGGACGTCTCACGCTGTCTGAGATCGCCGCAACCAAAGACTTGGTTTTTACTGCTGAAGGTGTGAATGACTCGATTTCAGTTGTCCGAACCGACGGGGATGTGGCCCTTCGCGTCAATGGAAAAATTGACGCTTCCACACAGGATGCCCCTACCCAGCTTCTGCTTGGCCATCTTGGTTCGGCCCTTCATCCTTCTCCGAAACGGGTCCTTGTCATTGGCTTTGGAAGTGGCATGACGGCTTCGGCCGTTGCGCGATATCCGGACGTCGATGAAATCGATTGCGTGGAGATCGAGCGGGCTGTACTCCAGGCAGCCCCATATCTTCGAGCACTCAACCGCGGGGTCCTGAATGATCCGCGCGTGCACGTCATCTTCGATGACGCACGAAATTTTCTGCTGACTTCGCGCGCGAAGTACGATCTCATCATTTCCGAGCCATCGAACCCTTGGATCGCCGGTGTTGCCACGCTTTTCACCAATGAATATTACGCCGCTGCCAAAAGGCGGCTAGCGCCCGGCGGAATGTTTGTGCAGTGGGTACAAGCGTATTCGCTTGCACCGGGCGACCTCCGCATGATTATCGCGACTTTCGCGAGTCACTTTCCCGAGGTAACTTTGTGGCGCGGCGGCGAAACAGACCTCCTGCTTTTGGGTCGCACAAACCTTTCCCGCTTTCAATTCGACCGCCTTCGACTCCTTTGGCAAAATGCCGCGCTGCGCGCTGACTTTGCATCCTTGGATATCCATAAACCCGAAGGGCTCGTCGCCTACTTTTTATTGGACGACACCGCCGTGCGGCGGTTAGCCAATGGCAGTAGGTTGAACAGAGACGATCGAAATCTGCTTGAATATCATGCTCCCGAGACCCTCCTGGCGTCCAACTCAATCGACTTGGACAACATCATTGGACGGTTCCGCAGTAAGCCGATTCCGCCAAATTTGCGCCCTTCGGAAGTAAGGCCCGCTTTGGCCGCGGGCTTAGCCACTGCTCTCGATCTTAATGACACCGGCAGCGCAAAAGCCTTTCTAAACGCTATCGATCCTGAACCGGAGTCTGTCAATTACAACACCGCAAAGGGCCGACTGGCAATAATGCAAGGCGCGACTGCGAATGCCAAACAATTCTTACAAGCGGCCCTGAGGCTAGATCCGGAATCGCCCGAAGCGGCATATTGGCTGGCGATTGTTGAGCACCAGGGCGGAGATGATGCCGCCGCCTCGGCAAGAATTAAGCGAATCCTTCAATCGCATCCGAGCTTCACTCCGGCGATTGAAGAAGAAATGGGACTAACAGCGGACCACCAGGACTTTGACGCTAGCTTAGCTGCTCAACGGAGGCGACTGGCTTTTATGCCGGATCCTCCCGCTTATGAGCTGGGCCGATTGGGGGCGCTCCTGATTAAGACAGGAAATCTTACTCAGGCGGAAGCGGTACTGCTAAAGGGACTCGCCAAGGATCCATATTGTTATGCGTGCCACTTTGAGCTCGGTGAACTGTATCTCCGTTCAGCCAACTTGAGAATGGCTCGTTCCAATTTCAAGTGGGTTGTTCGTTTCTTTCCGGATGCCAACGCCGCGGCCTTTCGGTCGCTTGCCGGAATAGATGTGCTCCTTGGCGATCCGCAAGCCGCCCGGGCTGTTCTCAACGAAGGTCTTCGTCTCTTCCCGGACGATGCAGTTCTATTGAAGGCCCAGGCAGGCCTTGGTACGTAAGGGACCTACGCAGGAGCGCGGATTTGAGTAGACTTAATGCGGAGCGCCCGGTCAGGGCATCGTTGGTCAACGGAAATCGAGATGTCAGCCGCCTTAGCAATGCACTCGCCGTGGCAAAAGAGTGCCGATCATTTCCTCCCGAGAGCCGTTCTTGGGCTCCTGATCGTTTGCCTGGCAAGTCCTCCGTCTTATGCCAGGAACATGCCGCATCACGATCTCGATTCGCTTACGTTTCTTAGTAGCGATATCGTGATCGCGCAAGTTCATAAAATGCTTGGCCAACAAGATTATTCGGACGCGCGGTTTGTGGTCACCGTCGAGCGCGCTGTCTATGGCACCTTGCGCGCTGGCGACAAACTGGAGATGCTTTCGGAGTTCTTGACCTTTTATGAGCCGATGGAGGATGGCCAAAGGGTGGTTCTGTTTCTGGATGCCCGGCAACACAAACCGTATCTCTTGTTCCCCGAAGCCTCTAAGTCTCCGTTTGCGATGGTTCCCTCGGGAGTTTATCTGGTGGATGCTTACGGGCATGTGCACGAGTACTATCAACAAAGCAATCCCGGACCATATGTCGCGCGAGGGTATGAGCTTGGTTCTCCCACTTCGATTCCTTCGCGTGAAAAAGATCTAGCGCTGCCTTCGCTCTCGGAAGTTGAAAAGCGAATTCTGAACAGCCTGACAGTGACGCGGCCAATGCGCAAGCTGGTGGATACTGCGACCATTCACGATGCGTCCGCATTGATCGATTTACTCAAGGCTCGGGCAGCAGGCAGCGACGGTTGCGGTTGGTTGGTAGGCGACGCGATTGTTGAGGCCATTGCGGCGCGCTGTCTCCCGTTCAACGACCCGGAACTCATACTCAGAACTTTTTCGCTGTATGAGAACCCCAGGCTCGCCATCGGATTCGTGGGACCGCTTGGCGGAGATAAGAAGTTCACCCGTGAGCGCGTCCGGTATCTCATCCAGACGCTTTCCGACAGCAGTGCCGATCTGCCGCTTCGGATGGCGGCAGTGGAGATGGTCTTTTTCCTGAGCGGGTTTCATGACGGGCCGCCACGCACCGCGGGCGGAGCAGATCCGATCGACGTTGAATGGCTGGCAAGCAGCGCGCCTGAGATCCGCGGCGCGGCTAAGAAAGTTTTCGAGGACGTGTCGGAAGACGGCCACCTGAGGGCGAAATGCGTTCAGCTACTCCGCGTCGACCAGCCGGAAACGATTGCCGACATGAAGAAGGTTTATGCCGCCTCAAATCTCGGGCTTTTACGTTTTGCAATAGAAGAATCCTTCCTTTCTCTCAGTGACGATCTCTATCTAAGTCTGAAGCCGCCGGGCGGTCCCGTAGCGAGCATTGTTCGCGTAACAACCGAGGATGACTGCGTTCGAGCATCCGCCGGCAACATAGCGTTCATTGCGGAAGACGACGAAACACTAACGTTTGCCGAACGAATAGGCGCGGTAGCGTTTTCTTCGCATGGGCAGCGAGTGCCCCAGAAAGAGTATTTCGTGCTCACCGATGCACGTACAGAGGAGCAGGTGCTGCTCATTGAAGCTCGCCCTACAGGGGGCTCAGCGCAAAAGCAGGAAGCCTGGACCGAGTTGGAACGGTCGACTAAGCTGCCGCCCGGAGAATACCATCTGGCTGTTGAATATACTTGGGAAGACAAAGTCGTCAGCCGAGGATACGGCCTGCCGATTTCGGTTGTAGAAACCCCCGCGGGCCGAACTCTTGTGCCTCATTAGGTGTTATTGAGCAAGATCCTGATTGCCGGTAATCGTGAACTGAGCGGAGAGTCCATTAAAACCGGAGACAGGTTGGCCGCCGCCGATCGAGAGCTTGTACTCGCCGGCCGCTACGCTACGCGTTCCATCTGACGCCACTGTGCTCAACTGGCGCGGCGACAGCTCGAAACGAACATGCTTGCTTTCACCCGCCGCGAGAGACAAACGCCGGAAGTCGCGCAGCACGCGGATAGGCGCATCGCTCGATTGCGGCGGCGTCAAATACAGTTCAGCAACTTCGTCTCCCGCGATTTTGCCGGAATTGCGCACGTCTACTTCGGCCATAAGCTGGTCGCCGGCATTTAGTTTGTCAGTCGAAAGATGCAGACCCGAATAGGAAAACTGCGTGAAGCTCAGACCATATCCGAAACGGTACAAGGGCTGCCCCTTGAAGAAACGGTAAGTTCTGCTCTTCATCGAGTAATCGGTAAAAGCGGGCAGTTGGTCTGTGGAAGCATAGAAGGTAACGGGCAAGCGGCCGGCGGGATTGTTTTTGCCGCTCAAAGTTTCGGCGATCGCCTGGCCGCCGGCTTCCCCCGGATACCATGCTTCGAGAATTGCCGCCGCGTGTTCTTGCGCCGTTTTCAGAGCTAGCGCACTGCCGTTCATCAGAACCACGATCAGCGGTTTGCGCAAAGCGGCGATGGTCCTAAGCATCTCTTCCTGCGCATCCGGTAGATCGATTTTGGTGCGGTCGCCTCCCGCAAAGCCTTCGATATGCACCGGCATCTCCTCGCCTTCCAGTTCCGGCGATAAGCCCACGAAAGCGACGATGACATCCGCCTTTCTGGCGGCGGCCACCGCTTCGGGCAGAAGGCTGCCTTGCGGCACCAGCCAGTTCAGAGTAATACCCGCTCCAAACAAATCCGATTGATGACTGTAATCGATGCGTAGCTTGTGCGCCCGCGTATCGGCGAAATGGAAATGCATCGGCGGATTCCCGCTCGCATGGAACGCTTGTTTCGCATCGGTGGCGCGCGAGCCGAGCTCTTTACCATCGATATATACGCTGTACGCTTCGCGGCTGTTGCAAGGGTAGCAATGGGCAAACTGGATATCGAATGCATAGTCGCCAATTTTTGGCGCGTTTACCTCGCCCGTCCAGCGCACGCTGAAGTCATTAGCCCGAATGCCTTGCGCCGGGCTCGCGGAGTTCCAATCGAAATCGATCTGGGCATCTCGCCGCGTCAGGACCGGCTTGCCGCGAAAAGTAGAATTTGCGAAATAATGGCCGGTGAGTCCTTGCTCGGATTTGCGGTGGGCGGGATGAATCGCAGTCCTTGGAACGGGGAGCGCAATGCCGTCGGCATAGGGCGAACCCTCCGCGTATAGGATTCTGGCGTGCCCGGCAAATTCGCGCTCCATTCCATCGACGGGCAGTACAGGCTGCGAAGGCACTGCGTTGTAATTACCTTCCAGAGACGCGAGCGAAGCAGCATTCGCCCCGAGCACCGCAATCGTTTTGACGCGCTCGCCGAGCGGCAATGCGCCTTCTTCGTTTTTCAGCAGCACCATGGACTTGCGCGCCATATCGAGCGCGAGTTGCCGATGCGCCGGCGAGTCATTCTCCGAGAAAGGAATTTGAGAATACTTGACTTTATCCGGCGAATCGAAAAGCCCGAGCCGAAAACGCGCGCTAAAAAGACGCTTGACGGCGGTGTCGATAGCGTCTTCTTTTACCAATCCCCCTTTGACCGCGCTGACCAGGGCACCATACTCGGTTCCGCAGCTCGTATCGGTCCCCGCGAGCAGGGCCGAGGCCGCTGCATGTGCCTCGTCGGGTGAAAATTTGTGGCCTTCGGGCGAGAAGAAGTCCGAAATCGCGCCGCAATCCGATGTTACATATCCGGAAAATTGCCACTGCTTGCGCAAAATCGTTTCGAGCAGTTCGTGATTGGCGCACGCAGGCACGCCATCGACAGCATTGTAAGCGCACATGAGCGAATCGGCATGCGCCTCGGTAATGGTCGCGCGAAATGCCGGAAGGTAGGTGGCTTCCAGATCGGCGGGCGAAGGTTTGACGTCGAAACGATGGCGATCCGATTCCGGGCCGCTATGTACGGCGAAATGTTTGGGAGTAGCGATTGTTTTGAGGTAGTGCGGGTCGTCTCCCTGCAATCCTCTTACGAACGCCACGCCCATACGGCTTGTCAGATAAGGATCTTCGCCATAGGTCTCCTGCCCTCTGCCCCAGCGCGGATCGCGAAAAATATTGATATTGGGCGACCAGATCGTCAGGCCGTAATAGATGCTGTGGATGTTCTCGCGAATCGCCTGGTTGTATTTGGCGCGTGCTTCTGTCGAAATAGCAGCCGCCACTCTTTGGAGCAGACCGTTATCCCATGTCGCCGCCATCCCGATTGCCTGCGGGAAAACCGTCGCGTAACCGGAGCGCGCCATGCCGTGCAGCCCTTCGTTCCACCAATTGTATTCGGGCACGCCGAGCCTGGGAATCGCCGCGGCATGGTTTTGCATTTGTGACACCTTCTCTTCGAGCGTCATGCGGTGAACGAGATCGTCGACGCGCTTTTCAATCGGCAGTGCGGGATTCTTGTAATCAGGGTTGCTTTGGCCACTCATCGAATGAGCAAGCGCAAGAAGGGCGATCGCACTGCCGAACAGAATGTTCCTCATCGTGTCATCTTGAGTCATCTTATAAGCAGCGGGCCCGAGACAATGGACGCAGGCCTAATGATTCCTCGCCTGTTCTTAGCATTGGCAGCCTATGTCTTGGCGTGGCCGGTAGGCATCTACCTGGCGGCCCAGCGCCATCGCTTTTCGCGCGGCGCGACTGCGTTGCCGCAAGAAGTTGCCGCACGATTCCGCGGATATTTCGATCGCGACGATCTCGCAAACGCGCGTATCGCGCATGCCGCGCGGCTTCCGATCCCCAGCGCGCCGTTCGCCGGAAAATTGCGCGCCATCGGTTTGCACTTTCTTAACTCCTCGCAGGCGGCGGCGATCACCCTGGACCATATTATCGTCACGCGCGAACCGGTTCACTCGCCGAGCTTGCTCTTTCATGAGCTCGTTCATGTGGTTCAGTTTCGGCTGCTCGGCATTCAACGCTTCGCGCGCCTCTACGTGCGAGGCTTTCTCGCCGGAGGCAGCTACTACCGCATTCCCCTCGAGCGTTGCGCCTTCGAGCTTACAAGGCGTTTCGAGAGCGGTGAAGCGCCGTTTTCTGTCGAGGCTGAGGTTCGGAATTGGATCGCGCAGAACCGATTTTAGAAACGTTGCCGGCGAACGCGGCCTCGACTCGGAAGCTGAACGTCTTGATTTCGAACGGACGCAGATCAAACCGCAAAGTGTTCCCAGGCGCGTTGACGCTCTCGCCCGGATCTTCAATCAGATTGGCTTCGTGCAATCCGTTAATCGGCAAGTGAACTTCGATCTGCACGCCACGCGCCTCTTTCCCCGCCGCTTCGTAAACGCGCAAGATCGTCTCACCCTTTCGCCCCGGCTTCAAAGCGGAGACGACAACGTCGTCCGCCGAGACATCGAGCATCCCCCAGGCGGCTGCCAGGCTTCCCGCGTGCGGCGAAACACTTTCAGCCAGTAAAGGGTTGTTGAACTCCAAACCGGCTCGCCACGGTTCAGCCGCTTGCCAGTTGCCGGAGTGCGGCAGCAGCGCGTAATCGAGCGAGTATTTCTTCCCGATGCCCAGGCCGGTGTCTGAGCTCACGCCCGGTTCGTAGCCGCCGATGAAGCCGTAGGAAAGCAAGTGGGTGGAACGCATGAGCGACAACATCATCTTGCCCTCCGTTACATTGTTCCCCGGCAGGCCGCGGTTGATCAGCGAAATACCCTTACTTGCGTCGCTATAGTCAATCCAGTTTTGCGCCGGAAACTCCTGGCGCTCCGGCCTTTCGATTGCGCCGAACGGAATTTCTTCCATCACTGTGCCGCTTGAAATACTCGTCGGGAAAACAGCCCGGTACCTGACCAGCTCTTCCTGGTTGGTCAAGTCTGTCTTGATGTCGATGCGGCGCAGACCTTTGTACATCCGCACCTGCGTCGCAAATTGATTCTTCCCAAAGGGATGCGCAATGTGAAATTCGCAGAAAACGGGGCCGCAGGTAACGGTGCCCGTTCCGCCTACGAAGTCTCGGCTCCATTCCGTGTAAGCTGGGCGCGGGGCTAGGATGGGCTTCTTCATGGCCGTGAGTCGTGCTCCGTTGAGCGTCCCGTAAAGCTCCCAAAAGTCGCCCCCATCGTATTCCCGTGCCACCACATTACCCGAGCCAGCTAGGGCGTCCCAATTATTTTTCTTTAGCGTCAAATTCTTCATCTCGCCAGTCCACAGATCGAACGAGGCTCGATAGAACTCGTTCTCCATCACGGCTTGGTCTTCGTGCATGCTGCTATGGACCGTCTGCGCGGCGGACGGGGCGCCAGGTCTGTTCGGTACGGCGTGGTAGATAGCGTAGCCGAGCGCGGGAATGTTGCGCGCCAGAAAAGCTATTCGCGCCTGCCTGATACCGCCATCGTCATTACGCAGCGTCTTGAGAAACTGAATAGGCACGGCGGACCCTTGCGCGTCGACCAGGGCGAAACTCTGAACACCCGGGTCGGAAAACGCCACGTCGACTTCGGCTGCATCCGTTCGCCTCCAACCCAGCGTATTGAACACGGCAACCGGAACCCCCATGCCAGCCGTATTTGCACGCTCTTCGATGAACTGGAGATTTGCTCGGATCAGATCGCCGCCCAGATGCTGCGCCAGGCTGTAACGTTCGAGCGAATCTTCATAAACCTTGTCCACCATGACGCCCGAAGAAAGATCGTGGGCTTCATTAAAAAGCAGCGGCTCCCAGGCCCGTGCCATGGTGCCGGCGTCCCGTGGAGCGCCAAAGGCCTCGGCAATCGCGCTCAATTTCTCGGCAGTAGTGAGCAAACGCTCCGTCTCGCGCATGGCTTGCTTGATCTCGATGCGGCTGCTATAGACACCCTGAAAGACCGGGTTGAGCTCGCCCACAATTACCGGCCGATCGCTGCGCTTTGCTACTTCGCGCTCAAAATCGACCGGCGTAGCAAGCTGCAGCTTAAACGGCCCCGCATTTGCGCGCTCGAATTTCTCGACCATGATGGGGAGAAGCTCTTCAGGCTCCCAAACATCCGCGCCAGCCAAAAGAACGCGCGCATTCCCCCGCGAGAACGGAGTCAATCTATCGAAAAGGCCCTCCATCAGTCGACTGAACTCTAGCTCGTTAGCGGACACGTTCTGTATCGGCGCGTAGCTGAGCGGAAGCCAGAATGCAGGGATCTCCGTGCCATCGATTCCCTTCCATAGAAACTCGCTAGGCGTGTTCACATCGGGAACGCCGCGCTGAAACCAATACGATTTCATGCCCGCCAGCTTCAGCATTTGCGGCATCTGCGCATTGTGCCCGAACGTGTCGAGCGCCCAGCCTGTCGTAACCTCATCGTGCAGTGCGTCGCGAAAGTATAGCTTCGAGTAGAGGTACTGGCGCGCGATGGATTCACCCGATGGAATGTTGTTATCGTGCATGGTATCCGTTCCGCCTACAATCTGCAGACGACCCTCCGCAACAAAGCGCCGAAACGCCTCGACATCGGCCGGATAGCGCTCCAGAAATGGACGGACGTAACACATCTGATCCAGCACAAATCGATACTGCGGATACTTTTTTAGAAGGTACAGCGCCTTCTCGATATTCGGCAGCCCGATTTCCAGATATTCCTCGCGTGTCTTGAAGACCGCTCCCTCCCAGTGAGTGTGCGGAATGACGAGCACCAGCGGTTCAGGAGCAGGCGCGGCGAGCAGGGCGCAGTTGCCCAGGCAAAAGTAAACAAACAGCGCGCCGAAATTAACCGTCGATCTTGTAAGGAAATCCAAAGCGCCCGATCTGAATGAGCGATTTATCTCCGGGCGCATATAAGTGAAACGATTCTATCTTGCCGATGCGGCTGTTCCTTGTAGCATCCACCGTTCCAAGAAACTTGCCCGTTTGCGCTTCGTAAAACATAACGCGCAGGGCCTCCGCTTCATGCCGCCAGCCGAAAACGTAATCGCCCGGTTTGAGGCGCATCTCTCCTACCTTGATCGGCACCTGCACCAGCAGGAAATGCGAGTACTTGCCATCGGCTGAATATCCCGCCGTGATGAGCACCACGCCCGCAACGTATTGGCCCTGGCCGTTGGTAATACCGGACGCGGTGCGGAATTCGGTTTCGATGCGCTCGCTGCCCACGGGCGCACGGGCGGGAATGACTTGCTTTAGTTCGGCTTCCGTCGCCGGACGCCAATTGCCGCTCGCGGCAAACGTTAGCGCGGCTATCGGAAAAAGACCGGCAAACAGCAAAAGAAAAAGACGTCTCACCAGCGACCTTCTTTTTCCGGCAAATGCACGATCCCTCTTTGCAGCGCGCTGGTCGCGGCCTGCGTTCGATCCGACACACCTAATTTGCCGAGAAGGTTATTGATGTGTGTCTTGACCGTCGCTTCTGAAATGGAAAGCTCGGTTCCGATATCTTTGTTGCTCTGCCCGGCCACAATGCATTTGAGAACCTCCAGCTCACGCGCTGTCAGACTTGGACCGACCATGCGCTCGGCGAGACGCTGCGCCACCGCCGCCGGAATGCGCTGCTTACCCGCGTGTACCGTGCGGATCGCATCGATCAGCTCTTCGCCGAACATGTCCTTTAGTAGGTAGCCTTTGGCGCCTGCCTGCAAAGCGCGATAAATGTCTTCGTCTCCATCGAAAGTCGTAAGCACAATGATCCGTGCGCCCGGCGTATCGCGCCGGATGTCCATAATCGCGTCTACGCCGCTCTTCTTCGGCATGCGCAAATCCATGATGGTGACGTCCGGAGAATGCTCCCGGAAAAGCATCACCGCTTGCTCACCATCGGAGCCCTCGGCAACCACCGCGATGTCCGGTACGGTTTTTAAGAGCGCGATCAGACCCTGCCGAACCACGTTGTGATCGTCCACCACCAGAATGCGAATCGGGTCCATCAATTCAACGGTGCCTCTACAAACACTTTTGTTCCCTTCCCTATTGCGCTATCCACCAACAGCGTGGCGTCGATCTGTTCGGCGCGTTCGCGCATTCCTTTCAATCCGAAATGGCCGTCCGGTCCCGGCACATACGAGCTCGCGACAAATCCACGACCATCATCCGAGACCGTCATCCCCAGTTTTTTTGAAGCGTACGCCAGTTCTATACTAATGTGGCGAGGATTGCCGTGACGCAAAGCGTTAGTCACTGCTTCCTGCCCGATCCGCAAAAGCTCGTCTTCTACTGCTTGCCCAAGCGGCCTGTAAGTTCCTCGCACTTCTAAGCTCAACTTTACCGGACTGAGTCCAATGGCCTGCGTGGCGGCTTTTGACAAACGCGCCGCAAGATCCTCGTTTTCGGCCGATTGCGAACGCAACTGCCAGATCGAACGCCGTGCCTCCGAAAGGCTTTCCCTAACCAGAATGCGCGCCTGGTCCAGATGCTCGCGCGCTGTTTCAGTCGATGACGACAACAGCCGCGACACAATCTCCAGCTGAACTGATACCCCCACAAATCCCTGCGCCAGCGTGTCATGTATCTCGCGTCCGATGCGGTTTCGCTCCCGCAACACGGCGCTGAACCGCGCCTCCACTTCGGCAACCCGCCAACGATAAATCAAATATCCAAGAGCCCCCAGCGCCAATAGCGCTAAGGCATAAAACCAAAACGTCTGATAGAAGTGCGGTTCCAGCCGGAAAGCGAGATTCGCGCCGGATTCATTCCAGAATCCGTCATTATTCCGCGCCAGCACGCGAAAGCGATAATGCCCCGGCGGAATGTTCGTATAGTAAGCCGTTCTTTGAGCACCCGCCTCTATCCAATGCTTGTCGAACCCTTCCAGCTTGTAGCGATAGAGCACTTTTTGCGGCATGGCGAAGTTCAGACTAGCGTAGTCGAAAGCGAATCTCGCATGACCCGGACGAATATTGTGTATCGACGAAGGAGAACGTATCTGATCGTCTATCGTCACGGATTCGATCACCACTGGCGGTGTCACGCGATTGAGGCGCGCCGCGCTCGGATACAGAGCCGCTACGCCCTTCAGCGTCGAGAACCAGATCGTTCCGTCCTTCGCTCTCCAAACCTCCGGATGCCCCCCGACGCTGCATTCGCTGATGCGTAATCCGTCGCTCGTGCCGTACCAGACAACTGGCGCATGATTTCCCGCCGTCCAACCGGCGTTCCTCAACTCATCTTTACTCGCGCGGATAATACCGGCTTTCGAAGCAAGCCAGAGTTGGCCGCCGCTGCTTTCCGCGATACCGAAGATGGCTTCGGGCAGCCCGAGTCGATGTGCGACCCGCGTAATTTTGCCGTCGTGGAGCACGCACAAACCCGCATCCTGAGTTCCGATCCAGAGATCACCTTCGGCGTCTTCGTGGAGCGCCGTAATAACGTTGCTCGAAAGGCCATCCGCGGTTCGATAGGTCCGGAATTTCTTGCCGTTGAAGCGGCTCAATCCGTTGAGCGTAGCGATCCACAAATCACCCTCCCGCCCTCTCACAATCGCGCCCACCAGATCGCTGCCGAGCCCATCGGCCTGCGTGTAAGTTGTGAAGTGATTCGCGCGCTCCTCATGCGACAAACCACGCCGCGTGCCCATCCAGAGCGAGCCGTCCCGGTCCCGGTAAATCGAACGGACAAAATCGTCAGCCAGGCCGTCGGCTGAGGTTGTCACCGAAATTTTCCCGTCATGATCGCGGTTCAAACCGTCCGGAGTGCCAATGAGCAAATCGCCCGCGCGATCCTCGCCCAGCGACAGAATCACATTACTCGAAAGCCCGTTCGCCGTTGTCAATTGAGTGGCGTGGCCATTTTCCATTTGCGTCAACCCGCTGTTTGTTCCCACCGAGACAACGCCCGGCCGCCCCTCGAACACACACCGCACGTTGTCATCGGCCAACCCGTCGCGCGTTGTGAAGGTAACGAATTTCTGGTTCCGCGCCACGGTAACGCCCTCCGATTCCGTGCCTATCCATAGATCGCCTTCTGCGTCCTCGGCTATGGAAATCACAGATGCACCCGGTAAAGCGTGGCCCGATGGCTCGATGCGAGCGCCGTTTTCCGTCAGGCGAATCGGTCCGTTTTCCGTGCCTGCCCACACGCTGCCTTCTCTGTCTTCAAAAAGCGAAAGCACAGCGCCGGTCTGCTCCGTTTGCACCACGCTGAATCTTTTCGGATCGTCTCGCCCGGAGATAAACAACCCTTTCGCCGTGCCTGCCCACAAGCGCGCCGATCGATCGAGCAGCAGCGCGTTGACGGCTGCCGGCGGCACAGCGTTCTGGACGTCAAGGAAGCGCCCGTTCTTTAACTGAGTCAAACCGGTCTGCGTGCCCAACCAAAGTGAACTCTTGTCGCGCAACAGCGCCGCTCCCGTGAGTCTGGGAACGCCTTCGTTCAAAAGGAAGCTTGCGGAGCGCCCTCCGGTTGGCCAGTGCGTCGCTCCGTCCGGCATCACGGCCCAAACTCCTCCCGCGCCATCCCGGCATAGCGCCAATATATTTTTTGTCGTCGGATCACTGCCAGCGAGCGTCTCGAATTTGTCACCCTTTCGCTTTAGCAATCCCGCACCCGTGGCGATCCAAAACTTCCCCTCGCTATCCTCGAGCAGCGCGTGAACGTTGTCGCTCTTCAAGCTCGGCGTGTTGCGCGAATCGAATATTGTGAATTGGTAACCGTCGAAGCGCACCAGGCCGCCTTCCGTTGCCAGCCACAAATAGCCATCGCGACTCTGCAAAATCTGGTGAATCGTGTTTTGCGGCAAACCACTGCCCGTCTGCCAAGTCTGGTAGCTGTATTGATCGAGGCTGCGCGCGGCGTCGAGTGCATAAGCCGGCGGAAAAGCAGACAACACCGCGATCAGCGCAAAAAGTAGTTTCGATCTCAAACGCGCCTTTCTACAATCGTCGATTGAATTGACCACCTGGATTGTGCTGCCTCGCAATACTGGTAAAAGTTCGTAGCCGTGTAGCAAAACTTAAAAAAAAGAGCGCAACAAACCTTCCTAACCATCTCATTTTATTGGAGGGCGGGAAAGTCTCTTGTCGCGTCACGTCATTGTTGTGGGAGCCGGCCCAGGTGGTCTTACAGCCGCGGCTTTGCTGGCCAAAGCCGGCTTGCGCGTTACCGTGCTTGAGCGCCTCTGCCACGTAGGCGGCCGCACGTCGAACTTCGTGGCGAATGGCTTTCGCTTCGATCATGGACCGACCTTCTTCCACTACCCGCAGGTACTGGAAAGCATTCTTGACAGCATCGGCTACGATCTTTGGAGCGAACTGCGCCTTATTCAGCTCGATCCGCAATACCGGCTGGTCTTCGGCAGCGGTGGAGAAATTCTTGCCACTCCCAATGTAAAAAGAATGGAAGCAGCGGTTGCCGGCATCAATGGCCACGATGCTACGCAGCTGCGCCGCTTTCTTCACGACAATCGCGAGAAACTGGAAAAGTTCAAGCCTTTCCTCGAAACCTCTTTCGATAGCTGGCGCGATACGGTGCGCCCGAAGCTGCTGCAATTGCTTCCCATCCTCAAGCCCTGGCGATCGCTCGATTCGGAACTGAGCCGATACTTCAACGATCCGCGCGTACGGCTCGCGTTCTCATTTCAATCGAAATATCTGGGCATGTCGCCGTTCGAGTGTCCCAGCCTCTTCACAATTCTGGCTTTTCTCGAATATGAATACGGGGTCTATCATCCGGTGGGCGGCTGCGGTTCCGTAACCACGGCACTCGGCCGTATCTGCCAGCAATTAGGGGTCGATATCCGGCTCAATGAACCGGCGCAAAAGATTTTGGTCGAAGGCCGCAAAGCTACCGGCATTCGAACGGCCGCCGGCGAGTATAAGGCGGATGCCATCGTATTGAATGCCGATTTCGCGCGCGCCATGTCGCGCCTTGTACCGAACGAAGTTCGCCATCGCTGGAAAGACCATAAACTCGAAAAAAAGCGTCTTTCCTGCTCGGCCTTCATGATGTATCTCGGGCTACGCGGCTCCTATGACCGCATGTCTCATCACACAATATATGTGTCGAAAGACTACATGCAAAATATGGATGAAATCGGCCACAAGCACGTGCTCTCCGACGATCCTTCGTATTATGTCCAGAACGCCTGCGTTACCGATGGCAGTCTCGCACCGCGCGGTAAGAGCACTCTATATGTTCTTGTGCCTGTCACGCACCGCAGCAGCAAGGTGAATTGGGAGCGGGAGCGTCCGCGTTTTCGCGAACTGGTTCTCGACAAGCTGGCCGATCTGGGCGCTCATGACATCCGCTCGCGCATCGAATATGAACGCATCATTACCCCCGCCGATTGGGACCACGATTTTGAACTACACAAAGGCGCGGTCTTCGGCCTGGCGCATAACTGGTCGCAAATGCTGCATCTGCGGCCACGTAACCGGTTCGACGAGCTCGATAGCCTCTACCTGGTAGGCGGCAGCACCCATCCCGGTAGCGGGCTGCCCGTTATCTTCGAATCAGCGCGCATCAGCTCCCGCTTATTGCTGAACGATTTCGGAATGCAGATACCCTGGGACACTCCACGTGCCAAAGCCCTCGTTGCGGGCGTAGCATGATTGGAAGGAATGCGCATAAGATGACGTCGAGCGAAACGGTCGGAGTGATCGGCTCTGGATTGGGCGGATTGAGCGCGGCCTGCGTGCTCGCGGCGCGTGGCTATCGTGTCACTGTTTTCGAGAAAAACGATTGGATCGGGGGCAAAGCAGCGGTGCTGCGCGCTGATGGCTTTCGATTCGATATGGGACCGACGATCCTTATTTATCCTTCCGTCCTCCGCAAAATCTTTTCCGAAGCCGGTCGCAAACTTTCTGACTATCTGGAACTCATCCAGCTCGAACCGCAGTGGCGCTGCTTTTTCGAAGACAATACCCAGTTGGATCTCTACGGCGACAATGCTGAAATGCATCGCGAGCTCGAAAAATACTCGCCCGATTCGGTAGCGGGCTACGAGCGGTTCATCGGAACTTCGGAAGAACTGCACGGCATCTCTAACCGCTTCTTCTTCTGGCGCTCGATCGGCAGCATGCGCGATACCTTTCAAGCCGGATCGGCGTTCAGTCTGAAATTGTTGCGCGATGTGAGCCGCATGAAACTCGGCCAAACTGTGGCGGGCGCGATTCGCAAAGAGGTCAAAGACAAACGTGTCGCGCAAATGCTCGACCACATAGTGCAGTACGTTGGTTCGTCACCTGAAAAGACGCCGGCCATTCTGTGCGCCATCGCTCACATGCAGAGCAGTGAGGGCGTCTGGTATCCGATGGGCGGAACGCGCGCCATTCCCGAAGCGCTCAAGAAGCTTGCCCTGGAACTTGGAGTCGACTTCAAAACAAACACGCCTGTGCGCCGCATCACCACCGAAGGCGATCGGGTCACAGGCTTGGAAACGGCTAGCGGAGAAACCGTCTCGCTGGGCGCGGTCGTAGCCAACTCCGATTCTGTTCGAACCTATCGTGACCTGTTGGGCGGCAAAATCGCTGAGGATTTCAATCGCCGGCGTTCCTATGAGCCTGCTTGTTCGGGCGTGGTCATTTATCTCGGGCTGAATCGCCGTTACGAGCACTTGGCGCATCACGATTTCGTTTTCTCGCGCGATGCCTCCGAAGAGTTCCACGCAATTTATGACAAAGGGGAAGTAGCGCCCGATCCCACCTGTTACGTATGTGCCCCGGCTCGCACCGAGGCCGCCGTTGCGCCGTCCGGCGGAGAAGCGATGTACATCCTTGTTCACACGCCGCATCTTCGGCCCGGGCATGACTGGCGGGAAATGTATCCGAAGTATCGGAAGGTAATTTTCGAAAAGCTCCGACGCACAGCGGACATTAGGGATCTCGAATCGGCCATAACCTTCGAGCATTACCTGACGCCGCAAGATATCCAGGAGCGCTATGGCGTGCTCTCTGGAGCCATCTACGGCATCACCAGCCACGGCCGCTTGCAGGGCGGTTTCAAACCGGCGAATCACGATCCGCATATGCGCGGACTCTATCTGGCCGGCGGCGCGGCACATCCTGGCCCCGGCATGCCCATGGTCTTGATGTCGGGCTGGATCGCGGCCGATCATTTAGATCAGGATGGAGTAGTCGAACACGCCCACGCGCATGCGGCCGCCGTATGAGGCCCGAGCCTCAAGACGTACTTCCCCCTGTTTCCAGGCGGCAACTGCATTGGTTCGAAGTTTACGTTCGCCATTATCTAAGGAAGAACTTTCACCGGCTGCACTTATTGTGTCTGGCGGAAATGCAGCAGCTCGAAGGATATCCCGTGCTGGTTTGCTTAAATCACCCGTCTTGGTGGGATCCACTCGTCGCGCTTTATTTGAGTCAGCGCTTCTTTAAATCAAGACAACAATACGCGCCCATCGCCGCTGTGGGATTGGCCAAATATCGCTTCTTCGAAAAACTGGGCTTCTTTGGAATTGATAGCGTAACCCGGCGCGGCGCAATGAAATTCCTGCGCATCGGCGAAGCCGCTTTGAGCCGCCCGGATGGAGTTTTTTGGGTCACCCCGCAAGGCGCATTTACAGATGTACGCGCGCGTCCGGTTTCGATTGAGCCGGGAGTCGGCCACCTGGCTCATCGATTAGGGCGCTTTGTCATGCTGCCTCTAGCGCTTGAATACAATTTCTGGGACGAACGGTTTGCCGAAGCCTTTGCTTGCTTCGGGCATCCGGTGATCGTTAAGGATGGGACAGCGTGTCGGCCGTCCGAATGGAACCAGCAATTCTCGCGCGTGCTCGAACAAACGCAGGATGCGCTGGCTCAGCAAGTTTTGCGCCGCGATGCGACACTCTTCGAGCCCTTGATCGAAGGCGGCGCGGGAGTAGGCGGCATTTACGATGTCTGGCGCGCCTGCAAAGCCCGCTTGCACGGCAGGCGCTGGCAGCCGGAACACGGAGGGCGCTAGAGTTGCCTGCTTATTGGGCTTACGCTGTCTTCATTCTCGCCGCGATTCCAGCGCTGCTGTTTGTTTGGAATCTAATTCTCTATCGCAAACCCCATCGGTCTTTTGACTGCCCCTCGGTTTCCATCCTGATTCCCGCGCGCAACGAAGAGCGCTCCATTGAACCATGTGTCGCCGCCGCGCTGGCCAGCACGCGAGTAGATCTGGAAGTGATTGTGCTTGACGATCATAGTGAAGATCGCACCGCGCAAATCGTCAAGGGCCTGGCGTTGCTCGACAACCGACTCCGTATGGCCGCCGCGCCTCCTTTGCCCAACGGCTGGTGCGGCAAACAGTTTGCGTGTAGCGTGCTCGCCGGTCTCGCGACCAAACCTGTTCTCTGCTTTCTCGACGCCGACGTACAGCTCTCGCCCGACGGCGTGGCCAGCATGATCGCGGCGTTGCACGGCCGAAAATCCGGATTGATCAGCGGCTTTCCCCGGCAGGTCACGCACAGCGCCTTAGAGCAGTTGCTGCTTCCGCTCATGCATTTTTTGCTGCTCGGCTTTCTGCCGTTGGCTGGAATGCGGCGTTTCTTGAGCCCCGCTTTCGGCGCGGGTTGCGGCCAGATCTTCGTAGCCGATCGCCACGCTTATGATCTCGCCGGCGGTCACTCAACCATCCGGCATTCCCGGCATGACGGGATCACCTTGCCAAAAGCCTTCCGGCGCGCCGGCCTGATGACCGATCTGTGCGACGCCACGGCCGTTGCCTCTTGCCGCATGTATCACAATGCGCACGAAGTCTTCTTCGGCTTGCTGAAGAACGCCAGCGAAGGGTTAGCCTCTCCGGCGCGCATCATTCCCTTCTCCGCCATCCTCTTTTTTGGCCAGGTTCTGCCTTTTGTGCTGATTGCTTTCGCTTGGACGCCCAGCCAGCCACGCCTTATTCGAGTTCTTCTCGTATTGGCAGTGCTTGCCGCTTATCTGCCGCGTTTCATCGCGGTGGTTCGCTTCAAGCAGCCTCTGCTGGCGGCCTTCTTTCATCCATTGGCTATCTTGCTGTTGCTCGGAATTCAATGGTACGCGCTCTTGCGCTCCGTCTTTCATTTGCCCGCTACCTGGAAAGGGCGAAGCTACTCGACTACCAAGGTCTGATATGATCTCCCAGCTTACGCTCGCCGCCGGCGATATCGCTCCCGATTTCGAACTCGCTTCTACCTTCGGCGAGCGGATCCATCTTTACGGAACGCTTCCACACTCGGCCGTTGTTTTGTTCTTTTATCTTGCAGCCTTCACGCCGGTATGCACAGCGGAAGTCTGTTCTTTTCGCGATAGCGCAAACCAGTTCGCCGATCTGAATGCCACCATCTACGGCATCGGCTCGGGTGGCCACGCGGTAGTCAAACGTTTCGCGGAGTTCAACAGACTGCCTTTTCCCTTACTGCTCGACCCGGGCAACGAAGTCCGGAAGCTGTATGGCGTGCCCAAGGTCTTGGGAATTCTGCCAGGCCGCGCGACCTATGTTATCGCTCAAGATAGACGAATCTTGCGGATTATTCAGAACGGTTTTGAGAGTGCTCCCCATATTGCGAATAGTCTGAATTCATTGCGGGGTCGCGGCGCCGGGTGAGGGCTTTCGCCTGCCTCGTGATTCTCTGTTCTTGCGCGTCGCAGGCGGCAGTTTTGCCGCCCGGCTTCGCACAGGCCCGGGCTCTCTATTATCGGGGCGCGGATGGCGACAAGCAGGCCTATGAGCAAGCGAATCACTTGTTCACCAAGCTCTATAAAGAAGATGGCGGTTCACCGCGCATTGAGGCTTATTACGGAAGCTTGCGTCTGCTCGAAGCCTCGCACACTTGGGCCTTATGGAAGAAGAACAGCCTTTCAAAAGAAGGCATCCGTTTGATGGATAAAGCTGTAAAAGCTGCGCCGAATGACCTGGAAATCCGCTTTGTGCGCGCCGCTACCACCTATGACCTGCCCGGTTTCTTCCATCGCAAAGAGCAATCGGCTCAGGATTTCGCGTATCTGGCGCAGCGCGCGCCGAAGGCGGCGCATAGCGGAGAACTCGAACCGCGTTTGGCGGCCGCCAGCCTTTATTTCCACGGTGAGTTTTTGAATGACGCGAATGAGCCCAGCGAGGCAGTTGCGGCCTGGAAGGCAGCCATCGCTCTGGCGCCCAATAGCCGTGCCGCGCGCGATTCAAGAGAAGAGTTAAAGAAGCTCGGCCAGTAAAAACGTTCCCTTACCGTCGCGGTTCAGAAGCGTTACAGAACCGCGCGCGTGAGCAAGTGGACTCGATCCTTCAAAAATTGGGGACACTCCGGGCTAGCATCCGTCCACACTCGGTAGTGTCCACCAAAGCAGGCGTGTCCCCGGATTTTTTCACAATCCCGTGAGCAAGCAGACTCGCGATGAAGGTCGCTTAGGAGGCTTTTCTGGCGCTCGGTTTCACTAGTTCGAATTCCGGCGCTTGGCGCTCGCCCCTGACCAATCCCAATAGCGCCCGCAGATCGGCTTCCATCGTGTCGCGCAATTCCGCGCGGTCGATCAAGGTCTGGCGCGCGTTCTCGCGCCCCTGCCCGATGCGTTCGCCTTTATAGCTGTACCAAGAGCCGCTCTTCTCGAGCAGTTTCTGTTCGACGCCCAGGTCCAGAATGTCGCCTTCTCTCGAGATGCCGACGCCATAAAGGATATCGACCTCGGCTTCGCGGAATGGCGGAGCGATTTTGTTCTTGACGATTTTGATCTTGGTGCGATTTCCTACGATCGTTTCGCCATCTTTGATGGCAGTCATACGCCTGACTTCGACGCGTACGGAAGAAAAGAACTTCAGCGCGCGGCCGCCGGTGGTGGTCTCCGGATTGCCGAACATCACGCCGATCTTTTCACGCACCTGATTGATAAAGATCAGGCAAGTATTGGCTTTCGAAACAGAGGCGGTCAGCTTGCGCAATGCTTGCGACATCATGCGGGCATGCAGGCCCATGTGGTTATCGCCCATCTCGCCTTCGATTTCGGCTTTCGGAGTGAGCGCGGCCACCGAATCGATCACGATCACGTCGAAGGCTTGTGAATTCACCAGGGCTTGCGCGATTTCGAGCGCCTGCTCGCCATAATCGGGTTGAGTGACGATCAGGTTTTCCGTATCGACGCCCAGTTTTGACGCATAAGTCGGATCGAGCGCGTGTTCGGCATCGATGAAGGCTGCTGCGCCACCGGCTTTCTGTGCTTCGGCAATCACGTGCAGTGCCAAGGTCGTTTTACCCGACGATTCGGGTCCAAAAACTTCAATCAGGCGTCCGCGAGGAAATCCGCCAGCACCCAGCGCATTATCGACGGCAACCGAGCCGGATGTAATCACTTCGACGGGAAGCGAGGCTCGCGAGCCGAGCATCAGCACCTGCCCTTTGCCGAATTGTTTATCCATCTGCGCGAGGGTAGCGAGAATCTGTTGGCGGCGTTCGTCCATAGCTGCTAAGAAGTAGTTCGGGGCAGCGATTGTTCTCACTCCTGGCGGAGCGCCTGCACCGGATCGATGCGCGTGGCATTCCAGGCAGGAATCAGACTCGCTCCGGTAGCCACCAAAAGAATAAATAGCGGCACAATTAGAAAGGTGAGGGGGTCTGTCGGCTTCACGCCAAAGAGCCAACTGCTCATAAAGCGCGTAAGAGCAAGTGCCGAAATCAGGCCGATGACGAGTCCCGCCATTGTCAGCGATAACCCCTGCGTGAGTATCATACTTAATACTTGCCAGCGGGACGCACCGACCGCAAGTCTCACACCGATTTCGGAAGTTCGTTGTTTGACGGCGTAAGTCATCAATCCATATAGGCCAACTAAGGCCAGCAAAACCGCGAACGCGGCAAAGCTCGATAGTAAAGTTGTTTCGAAGCGGCGGCGCGAGTTGCTCTCGGAAATACGCTCGCTCATGGTATGAATGCCTTGCAAAGAAAGCGTGGGATCGAGAGAACGAAGAGCTTCGCGAGCACGGGCGACAATCTCGCGCCGTGGCACGGTCGAACGAATGGCGAAGTTGCTACCGTTGTCTGCCGGTCCAAAGATCTGCGGACGCGCCGCTTCTTCGAGTTTGACCTGCCTTATGTCTCCTAGGACTCCGACTACAGTGGACCAGGGAACGCCGGCAAAATCGCCCATCCCGATACGAACCTGCTGGCCGAGGGGAGCGCGGCCGTGGAAATAAGCTTTGACAAAGCTCTGGTTGACCATGACGACCCGCGTTTTGGAGTTGACATCTTGCAACGTAAAGTCTCGGCCTAGCACGAGTGACGTCCCGAGTGCTTTGCGATAATCCGGCGTGATAGACCGATCCTCTACCGCTTCCTTCACTTTGCCGGTGCCTTTGACATCGACCAAGCTTACGCTTTCGAAGTTGTCGAGAGGCGTTGCGCCCGACGCTCCAGCGACTGTCACGCCCGGAATCTCCTTCAGTTTCTGGAGGAATCTTTTGTATAGTGCGGCCTGAAGTTGGGGCGTGTTGTAGCGGTCGTCAAGATTGACCTCAAAGGTCAAGCTGGAAGACGAAAAGCCGGGATTGACGGCGGCGAGATCCAGGTAACTGCGGATCAAGAGCGTCGCGCCAGCGAGCAGCACGACCGAAAGGGAGACTTCGACCACGATGAGCAGATGACGGCGACGATTGGATGTTCCAGCAAGGCCTCGGCCTCCGCCCTCTTTCATCAACTGCCCGACACTGGCACGCGACGCCGCAAGAGTGGGCGCGAGTCCGCAAAGCAATCCCGTGACAACCGAGAGAGCAACGGCCACAAATAGGACGCGGCCGTCCACCGAGGCCGACTCGAAGCGCGGAACGTTGCCCGGATTCAGTTGAACCATCAGGTGAACGCCCAAGTAGGCCAGCGCGATGCCGAGAGCTCCGCCGAGGCAGCTTAGCAGCAAGGACTCTGTCAACAACTGCCGAACGAGACGGGCGCGGCCCGCTCCCAACGCTGCGCGAATGCCCATTTCGTGAGCGCGCACGGTTACTTTTGCCAGCAGAAGGTTGGCAACGTTACTGATGGCAATCAGCAGAACAAGACCGACCGCTCCCAGCAACAGCCAGAGCATTTTCTCGACCGGCCCGACGATGGTTTGAACGACGGGCTTTACCATGGCGGTCCATCCTTGCCACTGCTTGGCGTAAAGACGGCTCAAGGGCGCTTCAATAGCCTTTAGTTCGCTTTCCGCGGCACTCGGCGAAACACCTGGGCGCAGACGCCCAATGGCGGCATCGATATCGCCCGACATGTCGCGGACTGTTTTCTCACGCGCGGTTAAAGCAGCCGGCAGCCAAATGTCGGTCTGCTTGAATTCGTTTTGACCGTAGGGGATGTCGCCCCGGAACGGATAACCGAATTCGGGCGGCATGATGCCGATGACAGTGTAGTTCTCGCGGTTTAGCTGAATCTCTTTGCCAATGGCGGATCTTGCGCCGCCGAACAGCGAGAGCCACATGGCATGACTGATCACAGCAACACGCTCGTATCCGGGCCGATCGTCCGCCGTGTCGATGGCTCTACCGAACTGCGGCTTCGCTTCGAGCGTCACGAAGAAAGTGCCGGCAACACGTGCGGCATTCACTCGACTAGGCTTTCCGCCGTGCACAAGGTTCATGGCGTATTGCCGAAGCATGGTCATGCTTTCAAAAGAATGGCTGAGCCGCTGCCAGTCGTAGAAGTCCGGGATGTTCGGCCCCAATTCCGCGGGAACACCTTGAAAGCGGGGATTGGGACTCCATAGGTAAACCAGCTCGCTTGCATGTCCATACGGCAAGGAGCGCAACAAGACGGCGTTGACCAGACTGAAGATGGCGGTAGCAGCGCCGATGCCGAGCGCGATCACGAGCAGCGCGACGATACTGAATCCCGGCGAGGCGGCTAAGACGCGCGCGCCGTAGCGCAGGTCGGATAACAGAATGTTCCAGTGTTCTCTGGCCGCGCTCACGGCAACGTCGGACAGGCTTTCGAGCCAGAGTCGGCCGCGCGGCTCCCATTTGAGCCGGTCGGCGAAGAGACGTTCCATCTCCGCGCCGTATTCGTGCCGAAACTCTGCCGGATAGGCGTAAAGAAGGAAACGGAAAAGCTTAGCGTCTTTATTTAACCAGCTTTGCAACCAGCCCATGCGCCCTCGCCTGTTCGATCAGTTCCGCCATACGCGCCGCTTCCGCCTTGGCTGCTTTTCGGCCCAGCGGAGTGAGGCGGTAATAGCGACGCCGCTCATCATCTTCTTTACGCGGTCTTTCTTTATCGCCGAGTTCGACGACCAAACCCTGTTCGAGCAGGCGTTTGATCGAACCGTACAGCGTGCCGGCGCTGAGGCGAAGCTCTCCATTGGTGCGTTCGGCGACATCCTGCATGATGCCGTAGCCGTGCTGATCCCGATCCGCCAGCGCGACCAGGATATGAAAGACCTGCGGACTGAGTGGCGTCATACCGCCACTATAGCGCAGCGCGATAGAGCGCGGCGTGGTAGATTCTACGCCGTTACCTGGTTGAAGCGGCGGAGTTCGTCCAAAGACAGCTTGCCGGTGTAGATGGACATGCCGATAGCGCAGTGGATGCTCATTGCGGTCAGAGCTTTCACATCGTCGAGCGTGGTGATGCCGCCGGCGGCGATCAGTTCGTGGCCGGTGGCGTGGCGGAGCGTTTCAAACCAATCGAGGTCGGTGCCCTGCATCATGCCTTCTTTGTCCACATAGGTACACAGGAAGCTGGAGCAGTAAGGTTCGAGTTCGGCCACGACTTCGCCGGCGGTCCACCGGGTTTCTTTTTTCCAGCCATTGACCACGATGTGGCCGTGTTTGCTATCGAGCGCTATCGTAATTTTTTCGGGACCGATGGTTTGTCCGGCTTCCTGCAAGAAGGCATGGTCCGGGCCGTCCGGTGAAAAAGCGGCGGTGCCGATGATCACGCGATACACGCCTTGCTGGAGCAGTTCGAGTGCGCGGGCTGCAGTGCGAACCCCGCCGCCGGCGCGAACATTTGCGCTGCGGGCTGCTTCCGCCACAAGCAGGTCATTCGATCCTCGGCCCATGGCGGCATCTAAATCGATCACCTGAATCTGTTCGAAGCCGCTGAACAAGCTGAGCATTTCGCCGGTTGTGCGCTCGAGCACTTTCTCGCGGCCTTGTACGAGTTGGACGACCTTGCCGTCCATCAGATCTATGCAGGGAATGATCATGCTGCCGGCCTCACGGGGATGTTTGCTTCGCGCAGGGCTTGCTTTAGATCGCCGACGCTGTATTTGCCGTAGTGAAAAACAGAAGCGGCTAGCGCGGCGTCTGCTTTTCCGTGAGTCAAGACTTCGACGAAATCTTGTGGAGTGCCAGCGCCGCCGGAGGCGATGATCGGAATGGTTGTTTCGGCGGCGACCGCCGCGGTCAGGGCGCAGTCGAAGCCGGTTTGCACACCGTCGGTATCCATGGATGTTAAAAGAATTTCTCCTGCTCCCAGGCTTTCGCCCTGCTCGGCCCATTCGAGGGCGTCTATACCTTCGTCGTGGCGGCCACCCTTGGTGTAAACGTTCCAGCGGCCTTGGCCGGAACGCCGCGCGTCGATGGCGAGCACGACGGCTTGCGCGCCAAACTCCAGGCTGAGTTCGCGAATCAATTCGGGCCGATGCACGGCCGCCGTATTCACGCTAACTTTATCGGCTCCGGCGAGGATGATTTTACGAGCATCGGCGACGGTCCGCAGGCCGCCACCGACCGTCAAGGGAATAAAGACGCGGCGGGCAGTGCGCGCGACCAGGTTAGCCATAATGTCGCGGGCATCGCTTGAAGCCGTAATGTCGAGGAAGACTAGTTCGTCCGCACCTTGCAAGTTGTAGCGCTCGGCCAATTCGACCGGATCGCCGGCATCGCGCAAATCCAAGAAGTTAACGCCTTTGACCACGCGACCACCGGTAACGTCGAGGCAGGGGATGATACGTTTGGCGAGCATTACAGTTCGACGAAGTTTTTCAATACCCTCAGCCCGATGGGGCCGGACTTTTCGGGATGGAATTGCACGGCATGCAGGTTGTCTTTTTCAATCATCGCGCTGTAAGGCTCAACGTAGGTACAGGTAGCGGCGGTGGCCTCGATCAGCGGCGCGTAGAAGCTGTGCGCGAAATATGTGAACGCTTCGCCGTCAAGACCTTTGAGTAATTTCGAAAGCTTAATTCTGGTGAGCGAATTCCAACCCATATGCGGAATTCGGACGGGGCCATGGAAGCGTTTGATTTCTCCGGGCAGAACGCCCAAGCCGCGTGCCCCGGGCGATTCCTCGCTCGACTCGAAAAGATATTGCAGCCCGACGCAGATGCCGAGAAAGGCCGTGCCGGCATGAATTTTTGCCAGCAAGGTTTCGCGGAGGCCAAGATCGTCGAGCGCCTGAACCATTTGGCCGAAGTGTCCGACTCCGGGAAGAATGATCTTTTCGGCGCGCTCGACGGGCTCGCGTTCGTTGGTGACGAGATAGGGCGCGCCTAATTCGTCGAGCGTGTTCTGGACGGACCGCAGGTTACCGGCTCCGTAGTCGACGATGGTAATCAAAGTAAACCCTTGGTCGACGGCAGCTGATCTTTCAAGCGCTCATCGGTGGAGCAGGCGTACCGCATGGCTCTCGCGAAGCACTTGAAGATCGCTTCAATTTTGTGGTGGCTCGATCGGCCGTAGAGAACTTTGGCGTGCAGGTTTGCGCCGGCGTGATTGACGAAGCCGGAGAAAAAATCTTCGAGCAATTCGGTTTGCAGATCGCCGACGTGAACAACATCGACCTGCTGGTCGTAAACGAGCGCCGGTCGGCCACCCAGATCGACGGCGACAAGGGCCAGCGATTCGTCCATGGTCTGGACGAAGTAGCCGGCGCGATTAATACCGCGACGATCGCCGAGCGCTTTCGAAAACAAATCGCCTAAGACGATACCGACGTCTTCGACCGTGTGATGCTGATCGACGTCGAGATCTCCCTTCGCATCGATTTGAAGATCGAATGCGCCGTGCTTGCTGAACAGCTCAAGCATGTGGTCGAGGAAACGAATGCCGGTCGCGATCTCGTATTGGCCCGTGCCGTCGATGCGCAGGCGGCCGGCGATCTGCGTTTCTTTGGTATCGCGCTGGAGCGAGGCTTCTGTCATTGAGCTTTATCGATTAGCGACTCGAGGTCATTAACGTTTTCAATTACCGCAAACGCTCCATCGTCGTAAAGCGTTTGGCTGATTTCGGCGTGGCGCGGATTGGCTTTCATAGAAACACCAACGAAGGGGACGGCGGCGGAGCGCGAACTGCGCGCGTCGTCGACCGTATCGCCCAAATACCAGAGATTCTTGCCGGGGTAATGCTGCTTGATGAGTTCGAGGCCGTCGGGTGCAGGTTTGGGATTCGTGACCAATTCGTCGGTAATGATGGGATCGAAGCGGACGGAACTGGCGTAGCGGGCGAGAGTGGCATCGGCTTCATATTTCGCTCGACCGGTGAAGATGGCGAGGATAGCGCGCTGAGCGAGACGCGCGAAAAGATCCGGCGACGGCACCCAGCGTTCGCGTTGAATGAGACCGTCGCCGTTTTCGCCAAGAAAGATGCGGTTGAAGTAATCGACAACGTCTACATAATCGGTATCGACTCCGCGATCCCGAATGAGACGATGCGACAAGAGCCAGTCGTTGTTCCAGCCGCCGGCGTTCTTGAAATCCTGGATTACGTCATGCGAGACGGGCTGGCCGGTAAAGTGGCGAACGGTTTCGCGGATCGCTTCGCGATACGAATCGCCGACTTCGACGAGCACACCGTCCATGTCGAAGACGAGGACGTCAGGCGGCGGCGGGATTACCAAATCTTCTCCAGCTCGGCGAGGAATCGCTGGACCTGCTCGCGGGTGCCGACTGTTACGCGAACAGCGCCGGGGATTTCGTAGCTGCGATCTCGAATGAGGACGCCGCGATTGCGGAGTTCGTCGCGCAGAGGGATGGCGCGTTCGCCGGCTTCGAAGAGGACGAAATTCGCCATGCTTTGGATGTAGGGAATTTTGAGGCGTTCCAGGCCGACGTAAAGAAGCTCGCGGGCGGCGAGCACTTCGAGCACATATTCTTCGACGAAGCCTTGATCCTGGATGGCGATGCGGGCGGCCATTGCGGCGAGCGCATTCACGCTGTAAGGCGACTGCGCCTTTTTGATATGCGCCATGTTGGCGGCTTGCGAGAAGAGACAGCCGCAGCGCATGGCGGCCATGCCATAGGTTTTGGAAAAAGTGCGGCTGACGAAGAGGTTGGGGTATTCGTCGAGCAGCGGTAGGGCGGAGATGCCGCAGAATTCATAATAGGCTTCGTCGATCAGGACGGCAGCGCCGGTGGCTTTGCGCAAGATCTGGCGAATGCCCTGTAGATTGATACCGGTGCCGGTAGGATTGTTGGGATTGCCGATCAGGATCGCGCGCGTGGCTGGGGTGATCTGCTGGAGCAACTCTTCGAGCGGGAACGCGAGCATAGCGGGACGGTAATCTAGCTCGACGAGCTCGGCTCCGGCCAACTGCACGTAAAAGCGATACATGGCGTAGGAGGGACGCAGAACGAAGACCTGGTCGCCGCTGTTGACATAGGTGTTGATGAGGAGCTGAATGGCTTCATCGGTACCGTTGGTGAGAGTGAGTTCGTCGAGCGACACGCCGAAGTGGAGCGAGAGATCTTCGAGAGCGTGCTCGTACTCGGGATAGATGCTGAGATCGGCGGTGGTGAGATACCGCTTGATGAAATCGAGAACGTGGGGTGGCGCGCCGATGGTGTTTTCGTTGAAGTCTAGGCGCAGCTTATTGCGGCGGCTGCCAGTGGGCGGGTGATAGGCGGCCATGCGCAAAACGGCCTCGCGCGGAGTCAGCCGTTTCGATTCGGTCTTGATTTTCATTTCCAGATCGGCAGTAGGATTAGTGGGCAGAACGAACCTCCACAGCGCGAGCGTGCGCTTCCAGGCCCTCGGCCCGGGCGAGCGTGACGATGGCGGGCGCAAGAGTCTCGAGGGCGGATGGCGACAACTCCTGAATCGCGATGAGCTTGACGAAATCGGCAGCCGAGAGACCGCCACGCAGCCGCGCCGCGCCGCCGGTGGGCAACACGTGGCTGGGACCGGAAGCGTAGTCGCCGGCAGATTCCGGGGACATGGGACCGAGAAGGACCGTGCCGGCATTCTTGATCTGGCGGAGCAGCGACGGATCGTGCAGGCTCAGGTGTTCGGGGGCAAACATATTCGACAGAGCAACCGCTTCTTCCATGGTAGGCAGGACGGCGATGAAGCTGCTTTGATCGATGGACAAGCGGGCGACATCGGCGGTGGGTAATGTGCGGACCTGGCGTTCGATCTCTGTGGCGACGGCTAAAGCGAGCGATTGTGAAGTAGTCAAGAGAATGGCGCTGGCGGTGGAATCGTGCTCGGCTTGCGCGAGCATGTCGGCGGCGATGACGACGGGGTCACCGTCAGCCGCAATGATCAGGATTTCGGTGGGGCCGGCCACGAAATCGATGCCGACATCGCCGGCGAGAAGTTTCTTGGCGGCGGCGACATAAGCGTTGCCCGGACCGACAATGCGATCGACGGAGCGAATGGTTCCGGTACCGAACGCCATGGCAGCGATAGCCTGCGCGCCGCCGACGCGATAGACTTCATCGATGCCAAGAAGATGCGCGCAGCCGAGCATTTCCGGGGACGGCTTGGGCGAGGTGACACAGATGCGTTTGACACCAGCCGTTTGCGCAAGGACGGCCGTCATCAGCAGGGTGGACGGCAGCGGATAGCGACCGGAGGGGACGTAGCAGCCGACGGCATCGAGCGGTCGAACGATCCAACCCAGCTTGCGGCCAGGCGAGAATTCAGTCAGATGCTCGCGAGGCAGCTGCGCTTCGGCGAACTGGCGGATGTTGCCGATGGCCGTATGGGCGGCGGCGCGGAACTCGGGGCGTAGCGAATTTTCGGCGCCGGCGAGTTCTCCTTCAGAGACGCGCAGCGACAAGTCGCCGAGTCCATCGAGCTGGCGGGCATAACGAAGCAGAGCGCCATCGCGTTCGGCACGAATCGCAAGAATTATCGGACGCACCACATCTTCGTAGGCTTGGACACCGCGCCCGCGATTGGCCAGGATGAACTTCGCTTCGATGCCGTCGACGATTCGGATCATGGCTACATTACGATTTTGTTAAGCGGATATTCGACGATGCCTTGCGCCCCGGCCTCTTTCAAGCGGGGAATCATGGTGCGGACGGTGGCTTCCTCAAGGATGGTGTTGACGGCGACCCAGGCTTCGTCGCTGAGCTGGGAGATGGTTGGGTTCTTGAGGGCGGGAAGGACGTTGAGCACCTGAGCGAGCTCCGCGCGACGCACGTTCATCATGAGGCCGACTTTGCCGAGCGCGCTGATGGCGCCTTCGAGAAGCAGTTTGATGTCTTCGAGCTTGCGGCGTTTCCAACTATCGGCCCAGGCGTCGGTGTTGGCGATGAGCTGGGTGTTCGACTCGAGGACGGTTTCGAGGATGCGCAGTTTGTTAGCGCGCAGCGAGGAGCCGGTCTCGGTCACTTCGACGATGGCGTCGGCGAGCTCGGGCGGTTTGACTTCGGTGGCTCCCCAACTGAATTCCACGCGAGCGCTGACGCCTTTGGCGGCTAAATAGTGCTCGGTGATATTGACCAGTTCGGTGGCAATGATTTTGCCTTGGAGATCGTGGACAGTTTTGAAGGGAGAGCCTTCGGGGGCGGCCAGAACCCAGCGCACCTTGCCAAAGCTTTGCTTGGCGTAGATGAGATCGGCGACGGTTTCGACGTGAGCTTCGTTTTCGCGGACCCAATCGAGGCCGGTGAGGCCGGCATCGAGGACGCCGTCTTCGACGTAGCGGGCCATCTCCTGGGCGCGGATCAACATGCAGTCGATTTCAGGATCGTCGATGGCGGGAAAGTAGCTGCGGCTGCTGGTGGTGATGTTGAAGCCGGCGCGGCGGAAGAGATCGACGGTGGCGCTTTCGAGGCTGCCCTTGGGAATGCCAAGCCGGAGCTTCACTTGGTAGCTCCGTAGACCGTTCCGTATTCGTGCCGCTCCGTTGAAGAAGCCCCTCCCTCACGGTCGGAATTCTGTTTCGGGGTTGCGTCTTCATCACCTTTGGTGGGCCCACCTGCTCCGTAGACGACATCGGAATCGTAGACTTTCTGGTCCGTTGCGACCCATGCGCCATTTTGGAGCGTGCGGTAGAAGCAACTTTCGAAGCCGTTGTGGCAGACACCGGGGCCGACGGCTTCGGCGAAGACGAGCAGCGCGTCGGCGTCGCAATCGGTTTGGATCGATTTCAGGTTGAGGAAGTGGCCGGAGGTTTCGCCTTTGATCCAGAGCTTTTGGCGGGAGCGGCTGAAGAAGGTAACGTGTCCGGTGGCTAAGGTTTTTTCGAAGGCTTCGCGGTTCATGTAGCCGACCATGAGGACACGCTGAGAATGGGTGTCCTGCACGACGGCGGCGATGAGGCCATTCTGTTTGTCGAAATTCAAGTTATTCAGATACGGGGAGTCGCTCACGAGTTGCCTCAAAAAACAAAAGACCCGCCGACGGCGGCGGGCCGATTGCGAAAAGGAATTTCGAAACGCAAGGCTCGCGCTCAACCCATCGGCAGATGGTGATTGTGGCGATGAGCGTTTCGGTGCATCAAGTGAAAGTATAGCAAGGGGGGATCTGGGGACACGCCTGCGCTAACTTGATCGGCTCGGGGATTTTTTGCCGAACGAACTGGAAGGAGAAATGGCCGCGGATGAACACGGATAAACGCCGATGACAAATTTTCGATATTTATTTTCTGGCTTTGTTTGCATTGGGATAGGGCGGATTGTGGGGCGTGTCTCGAACGCGTGGTTGGGCATACTGGGGCGAAATGTCAGACCGAGGTGGACCGAAGACTCCTAAGGGTAAGGAGAAGTCGAGCCGGAATTCGACCAGCCATGGCTTACGGGCGACGAAGGTGCGTTTGCTGGGCGACGAGACACAGGACCAGTACGATGCGGTGGTCGCGGGCTGGAACAAGCAGTTTGAGCCGGCCGATTATCAGGAAGAAAAGCTGGTCGAAACGCTGATTTTCAACGATTGGATGCACCGGCGGGCGCAGAAATGGCTGCTCGATGGCGAGGCTTTGGCGATTGAAAAGTATGGGATCGATCCGCTGGAATGGACGGCCGAGCAGAGACACTCGCTGGATCTGGTGCAGCGGTATAAAACCACGGCGGAACGGGCGTTTTATCGTTCCTGGAGCGCTTTACAGGGTTTGCGGAAGGACATCATGCGAACAGAAGAGAAGATCTTGAAAATGCATACCGAGAACGAGTGCTTGAAGGTCCGGCTGGAGCGGCATGGCTCGAAAGATCTGCCGGAAAAGCCGGCGGAGGAAGTAAAGGCCGTCGCGCCTGCTTTGACGAAGGCGCAGCAGGTGTTTGGCGGGCAGAAGTCGAAGAAGAAGCAGAAGAAGATCGTGATTTTGGATCAGTGGGTGGAGATCGAGATTCTGCCGAACGGGAAGACGTTTACCGCGCTGAGTCCTTCGAACGAGATTCTGATTCAAGATGGGCAGAAGAAGTGGCCGCCGCCCGAAATGGTGTATCGGCGCATGCATTTTGTGAATGGCGTGCCGCCGGAGTACTACTGGACGACGAGCAACGAATCGATTCGAAAGACGGGCGGGATGGGGATCCAGCGGATGACGACCGATACGTGGCTGGAGTTGATCGAGAAAGAGAAAGAGTTGGGGACTGGGCATCTTCTGCCGTGCGGCGGGAATTTGCCACGGCCGGAAGAGCGTGGCGGGTGCGATTGTCCGACTTGCTCGCAGAATCGGGCGATTTTGGAGGCTCGGGCGGCTTAGGGAAAATGAAGCGCGCTTAACCCATCGGTGGACGGTGGGGGTTTCTACCACGTTCTTCCTTCAGTACCCTGAAAAGCATGTTCAAACGAATGGCCTTGATCGTGACGTCGGTCGCGATGGCCGCTGCCCAAATCGCGCCCGGCGTGAGCGCTTTCCGCCAGCTCTACCGCGCTTCTCTCGAGCGCTACGGCGTCGTCGGCAGCAGCGTCCTCATCATCAAGAACAACCGCGAAGTACTGCGCGATATGTACGGCGAGGCCAATCAGGCCGCTCATCAAAAAGTCGATGCGGACACCACCTTCCACTGGGCCTCAATTACCAAAACGTTCACCGGCATCGCGATCATGCAGCTGCGCGATCGCGGACTTCTGAAGCTCGACGATCCCGCGGTCAAATATGTCCCCGAACTGCAAGCCGTGCACGATCCCTATGGCCCCATCAGCGCCGTCACCATTCGCGAACTGATGAGTCATACGGCGGGCTTTCGTAGCCCGACCTGGCCCTGGACCGACGACAAGGACTGGGAGCCTTTCGAGCCCACCAAGTGGTCGCAGATCGTCGCCATGCTCCCCTACACCGAAATCCTGTTTCCGCCCGGTAGCCGTCACAGCTACTCGAATCTCGGCGTCGTCTTTCTGGGCCAGATTATCGAGCGCCTCTCCGGCGACGATTACGAGGTCTACATCGACAAGAACATCTTGAGGCCGCTCGGCATGTACGCGAGCTACTTCGACCGATCGCCTTACTTTCTGCTGCCGCATCGGGCCGAAGGTTATCTGCGCTCGAACGGAATTCTCAAACCTGCTCCGTTCAATTTCGACTCCGGCATTACGGTTTCAAATAGCGGCTTGAATTCGCCCTTCGCCGACATGGAGAAGTATCTGCATTTTCTACTCGGCTCGCCGCGCGACCCTGTCTACGACATAGTTTTAAAACGCAGCTCCCTCGAAGAAATGTTCGGGAAACAAATGGCGCTCGCAAAGTCCGACCCTTCGCAGACGATTTCAGGCGAGGGTAAGGATTGGGTCGGACTGAGCTTCTTTTTGCATGAACAAAATGGCCGTCTTTACATCGCACACGGTGGCCAGCAAGCAGGATTTATCAGCCACTTCTACGTCGATCCCGAGCACGGCAACGCGTACCTGGTTGCTTTTAACACCGACAGCAGCGATCCGGCTACCAACACGCAAAAACTCGATACCGAATTGCGCGACGAGTTGATGAATAAGGTCTTCTAAGTGAAATTGGAGCCGACAGAGGGACTCGAACCCCCGACCCGCAGTTTACAAAACTGCCGCTCTACCAACTGAGCTATGTCGGCCCTTTCCGAAGCGCAATTTCTGGAGCGGGAGACGAGAATCGAACTCGCAACCAACAGCTTGGAAGGCTGTGACTCTACCATTGAGTTACTCCCGCCCGACAACGCTACAAATAGTGTACAGCGATGTCCTTTTCGAACGAGCATTATCATAATTGCTGTAAACATGCCCATCTCCCGCCGTAGTCTTGTGGCCTCGGCCGCCACCTTCCCGCTCGTCAGTACTCTGGCTTCATCAGCGCAGAATGCGCAGCCGGCTACCCGCTCGAAGATCGTCGTGGCAGGCGGCCATCCCGGCGATCCCGAGGCCGGCTGCGCGGGCACCATCCTACGCTATACCGATCTTGGCCACGACGTCGCGATCCTCTATTTGAACCGCGGCGAAGGCTACTGCGGGAAAGAGCCGGTGAGCAAGTGCGGAGCCATCCGGACCGCGGAAGCGCAAAAGGCTTGCCAGATCCTCAAAGCCCAACCCGTTTTTGCCGGACAGATCGATAGCCACGCCATCATCGACAATGCCCACTATGAGCAGTTCCAACAATTGCTCGCAGCTCAAAACCCCGACGTCGTTTTCACGCAATGGCCCATCGATCAACACAGCGACCACCGCGCCATCTCCGCGCTTTGTTTAAACGCGTGGCTCAAAGGCGGCAAGAAGTTCGTGCTCTATTACTACGAAGTGGCCGACGATACCTTGATGTTCTCGCCCACCGAGTACGTGGATATCTCCGGCGTCGAAGATCGAAGGCATGCCGCCTGTTACGCGCACGCCTCGCAATCGCCCGATAAGTGGTATCCGCCGCAAACCCAGATCACGCGCTTTCGCGGGACGGAGAGCGGCCATAAGCAAGCCGAAGCTTTCGTCCGCCAATGGGAATGCAAAACGGGCCTGCTTCCCTGAGCCCCCAATCAGGCGGGCACTTCAGTCGATGAAGAATTTTTCGGCGCCATGCTCCACAGCCGGTCGACCGAATGCTCGTGATCCCACATGGGCGTGGGCTCGAAATAAGTCGATCCCGGCGCCAGATGCTGCCGCATGGCGTCATCGTTCAGCGTGACTCCGAGGCCAGGCTTGTCCGGCACATTGATAAAACCTTTATTGATAATCGGCTTATCGATGCCGTCCACCAGATCCTGCCACCAGGGCACGTCGAGCGCATGGTTTTCACAAGCCAAAAAGTTCTCGGTCGCCGCCGCGCAATGCACGCTCGCCAGCGCGCCGACCGGCAGACCCGCATAGTGCATCGCCATCGGCACTCCATACTCCATTGCCGCGTTGCCGATCTTGTGTGTCTCTAAAATGCCGCCCGAAGTCGAAATGTCCGGATGGATCTTGCTCACCGCATGCATCTCGCAAAGCTTGATGAAATTAGCTTTCAAGTAGATGTCTTCGCCAGTCAGGATCGGTGTCGGGCTTTCGTCCGTGATGTGCTTCAACAGATCCATGTACTGCCAGGGGATCACGTCCTCCATCCACGAAAGATTGTATTTCTCGTAAGCCTTGCCCAGCCGAATAATCGAGTTCACGCCCAGGTGCCCCAGGTGATCCATGGAAAGCGGAATTTCCATACCGACCGCCTCGCGAATGGCCGAGACATATTCACACAGCTTGTCAATCCCTTTATCGGTAACCTCTGCCGCCACAAAGGGGTGAGGCAGATAGTTTCGTTCCCATCGGCTCATTTCAGAGGGTTCCGTAAGCGTGCCTGGGATATCCTGCACCATATTGATGCCGAGGTCCATCTTCAGCCACGTGATGCCCATCTCTTCTTTGCGAATCTTCATGCGCTGCGCGTAGACCTTGATGTCTTTCGATTCCTCGGTATCCGCATAGATCCGCACCTTATCGCGAAATTTGCCGCCTAGCATCTGGTATATCGGCACGCCGTAAACCTTACCCGCGATATCCCAAAGCGCCTCTTCGATCGAAACGACTCCGCCCGCCTGCCTCGAATCCCCGCCGAACTGCTTGATCTTCTCGAAGATGAAGGTAATGTTGAGCGGGTTCTCACCCAAAATCCGGCTCTTCAAAAACAGCGCGTAAGTTGGGCTCGAGAGATCCCGCACTTCGCCCAATCCGTAAACGCCCTGGTTGGTATCGATGCGGACGATGGTGCACGGACTCGGTCCCGGCTTCTTAATGGTCGCCACGCGCAGATCGGTAATCTTGAGCGCCGAGGGCTGTGAGTTCGTGTTCACATTTTTCGGGTACGCTCCCGCTTCATCGTGCGGGTAAAGCGCCCCCAGAGAAAACAGACCCGCGGCCTGCAAAAACTTCCGGCGGTGCAACTTGCTCCGCAGACTTCCACTCATTGCTATTCTTTCTCCCTCAAAAATGTATGGCCCCGTGTAGGCGCGCTAGCTTTTCGCCAGCAGCAGCGAAGCCTGAAACATCGCCCTCGCATAAGCCACGTCATAAACCATTCCGGTGTAGCCGCCGCCCCCAGGATACTGGTTGTGAATGCCCACGCCGCGGTCATAGTCGAGCGCGCGTTCGTGTTCCGGGTAAATCATCCGCGTATACTTCACGCGAATCAGTTCCTGCATCACAGCCAGCATATTGTTCTCGCCTTCGTCGATGAACACCTCCGTGTATTCCTCGTACGGTTTTCTAACGCGCACGTTCCGGTAATGAACGTGATTGATCCGGTCGCGCGATCCAAAATACTTGCAGACCTCTACCGGATCATGGCCCATCTCGCGCGTTACTCCGCAATCGAAAGTAATGCCGTTCGCCGGGCTGTTCACGATCCCGATAAGATGTTTCCAACCCTCCACCGTGCCCATGATCTGTCCCGAGCCGCGGCTGATCGCAACCGGTGGATCGTTCGGATGCAGCGCCAGCCGCACGTTCGATTGTTCCGCCACCGGGATGACAGCCTTTAGAAAATAGCTGATGTTGCGCCACATCTCGTCAATCGTGTGCGCTCCTTCGTTGGGCAGTGGCGGAAGGCCTTTCACTTTTTCGGCGCTAAACGCAGTCAAGCCCGCGCCGCCCCGCCCATCCTGCTCGTAATAACCTTCGATTGCGCGATGCGCGTAAAAATTGTATTCGACCACGGGCACGCCCACTTTACCGGCCGCGCGTATCGAAGCTTTCACTTTTTCGATCTCTTCATCGCGCCCTGGTTTGCCATAAAGCGTGTCCGGAAAGCCGCCGATCATCAGATTGCCTAATGCGAGGCCACCCTGCTTAAGCTTGTCGACAAACTGCTGCAGCTGCGCTTCCTCCCAGGGGATGCGGGGACCGCCCGAGAGAACGTGATTCACCCCGATCTGCTTCACCCGCCGCATCGCCGCTTCGTCTATATCGCGAATGTTTATCGGGCACCCGATCTTGGGCGTGTTCGGTCCCTCCTGCGGCATCCCGGCGCCGGGAGTCCATTTCGCGTCTCCTGCTGCCGAAGCCTTTAAGCTAGCCGGAAACACTGATGCCGCGGCTACCGTCTTGACGAGGCTTCTTCTCGAAAGTTCAGAATTCATTGGCGCCCTAAATGTGATCGTTACGATTTTACGGCCATCGCGGTCTACGGCCCGGTCACAGAGCCGCACCGTTCCCGATTAAGTTCAAAATATCTGAAATTGCATGTTGACATAACCGGAATCGAGGAGCATTTGTATTGCATGGCTATTCTCGCGTCCGGCAAGTGGAGACTTGCCTTGGGGTTATTTTTTTGCGCCGCCACTGTGTCGGGGCAGGTGACAACCGGAACCATCTTGGGCAGCGTGCGCGATTCGAGCGGCGCGGCTGTGGCCGCCGCAAAGGTGAGCATCACCGATTTGTCTAAGGGAACCGTATCGCAGTATCAGACGGATGCCGCGGGTGACTACAATGCTCCGTTCCTGATACCGGGTACCTATCAAATCGCGGTCGAGAAGGAAGGATTCAAGCGAGCTCTTTCAAACAGCGTGACGCTCGACGTAGATCAAAAAGCGCGCGTGGATGTAGCGCTTCAGATAGGCGAAGTCAGCCAAACTTTGGAAGTGACGGCCGCCGCTCCGCTGGTCCGCTCGGAAAGCGCGGAACTGGGCGAAGTCGTCGGACAGCGCCAAGTCCAGGCTTTACCGCTCAACGGCCGCAATTTCGCGCAACTGGTTTACCTGGTGCCCGGCGTAACGGCCGGGCAGCCCGCCGAAAATCTCTCGGGCTCCAGTTCGTTCAATCCGCGCGCCGCCTCGAACTTCAATGCCCTCGGCAGTCAGGCCAACACCAATGCATGGCTGGTGGACGGCATCGACGACAACGAATGGACGTTCAACACTGTCATGATTCAACCCTCCGTCGAGTCGATAGCCGAGTTCAAAGTCCTCACCGGAACCTTTTCCGCCGAATTCGGGCGTGGCGCAGGTGTCGTCTCGGTATCCACGCGGTCTGGCTCAAATGGTTTCCATGGAGAAGCCTTCGATTATCTGCGCAACAGCTACATGGACGCGAGGAATTACTTCAATCCGACCACGCAAGTCCAGCCCGAATACCGCAGAAACCAGTTCGGGGGAGCCATTGGAGGCCGCATCATCAAGGACAAGCTCTTCTTCTTCGGCGATTATTACGGCCAGCGCTCGCTCAAGGGTATTGTCAATCTGAATAGCGTTCCGACGGCCGCCGAACGCGTCGGGGATTTCAGCAATTACCGCAACACGGCCGGCAAACTCATTACTGTCTACGATCCGCTCACCACGCAAATTGTCAACGGACAAACCGTTCGCACGCCTTACGCAAACAATGTGATTCCGGCCTCGGAAATGAATCCGGTGGGCCTGAACATTGCCAGCATCTATCCGCTTCCCAGCACCTCGGGGAGCTTCAATAACTTCACTTCGTCCGCCAACCAGATCATCGACGACAACGGCGGTAACACCCGTCTCGATTACCGCTTGAGCGACAAAGATTCCATGTTCTTTCGCTACAGCTTCGAACAATTCGTGCAAACTGCCCCCAATCCTCTTGTGGGTGGCCAGGGAACCTGCTGCTTGCCCACGCCTTCTTTCGCCGCGAGCAGGTTCGATTTAGGACCGCAAGTGGCCGGTGTGCAAAACACCACGCTGGCGGCGCAAGGTGCGGCTTTCAATGAGACTCATTTATTCGGGCCGACGTTGTTAAACGAATACCGCATGGGTTACGCGCGCACGAACCCATTCACGTCGCAATCGGATTTCGGTCATGACTCAGCCACCTCGCTCGGCATTCAAGGCCTCAACGTGAGCCAGTATGCCACCGGATTGCCCAACATCCAGATAGGAAGCTCGTGCGGCGCGGAGTTCACCTGCCTGCAAGGCGGCCAGGCGTTTCTGCCGGCCAATCCGAGACAAACCAATATTCAGTTCGAAGACACAGTCTCCTGGACCAAAGGCAGTCATCAACTGAAGTTTGGATTTCGTTATATCCGCGAACTGGCGTCCCCCTTTACCAACACAACCACGCGCGGACAATTTACTTTCAACGATAACTTCACCAACAATCCGCTCGATCCTTCCGGCAAACTGACCGGCCCTAATGGCTCCGGACTCGCGGCGGTTTTATTAGGCTTTCCGAACAGCGGCAGCAGAAATTATCTGCAAACACCCTATTACATCACCAACGGAGAATGGGGCGGCTTTGTCGAGGACGATTGGAAAGTCACACCCCGTCTGACCTTGAACCTTGGTCTTCGCGAGGATGTCTTCACACCCGATACAGAGATTCGCAATCGACTCGCCAATTTCGACTTCAATAGCTTGAGCTACATCTATGCCGGACAAAATGGCGTCGGCCCAAGCGCCGGCATACAGACTCGCTACGGAAACCTGGGCCCGCGCATCGGTTTCGCTTATGACCTGACAGGCAAGGGCACAACCGTGATCCGGGGCGGCTACGGAATCGTTTATTTTCCCGATCCTTTTTCCGCTTCCGACGAACTTGGGCAGCAGCCTCCCTTCACCATTTCCCAGACCTTCTCCGACAACACCAATCCCCTTGGATCGGCCTACGCGCATCCCTGTACCGCGGGCAACGTTGGGACCTCCTGTCTGCCGGTGATCGGCAATCCATTCCCCCAAGGCGTGGTGGCTATTCCGCCAAGCACCATGATGAACACGACCCTGCTAAATCAAGCCGCGCCGGCGCTGATCGGCCATCAGTTGTCGAATTTGACGCCTTACATGGAATCCTGGAACATCGACATCGAACGCCAGGTTACAAGCAGCGCCATGGCTGAAATCGCGTATGCGGGAAGCCGCGGCATCCACCTCACTTACATTTACAATCCGAATGAAGTCGAACCGGGCGTGCCGGGCGTTAACAGCGCCGGGTCACAAGCCAGCCGCCGACTCATTCAGCAACTCAATAACGTCTCCACTTTCGTGCAGGCCGACGAGCGCAACATGTCGAACTACCACAGCCTGCAAGCCAAACTGACCAAACGCTACGCGCACGGAGTGACCGCTCTGCTCAGTTACACCTATAGCCGTTCTCTCGATTACGGCGGCTCGGCGGCAAGCGGCGGAGGCTACGTCGGAAATCCGCAAACAGTTACCAATCTGAAGGCCGGTTATGGTCTCTCGGGTTTCGATCAGATGCATCGCTTCGTCGGCAGCGTAAATTACGAACTGCCTTTCGGGCCCGGCAAGGCTTGGCTGAAAAGCGGCTGGGCTTCGCAAGTGGTCGGCGGATGGGAGCTCGATGGAATCGTGACGTTCGCCAGCGGTTTGCCGTTCACGGTGACTCTCAATAATGGAGTCAACTTCGGCGCGCCCAGCTGGCCGAATCGCATCGCCGCCGGCACTCTGGCCAATCCGCAGCCGTCTCTGTGGTTCAACACCGCGGCCTTTGTCGCGCCCCCGCCGAATACTTACGGCAATTCGGCGCGCGGCGTTCTCTACGGGCCAGGCACCTCGAACTGGGATCTCTCCGCCCAACGCAAATTCAGGTTGACGGAGCGCTTTAGCCTAAATTTCCGGATGGACGCCTTCAATGCCTTCAACACGCCGAATTTCGCCGATCCGAACTCAGCCATCGGATCGCCCACCGCGGGCGTAATTACAGGAACCATTCTCGACAATAGAGATCTGCAGGCATCCGCCACTGTCGTGTTCTAACTCACTGACGCATAGCCTAGCGATGCCGAAAGAGCGGCCGCGGCTGATTTCACTTGATTAGCCAGTAATGCCTCCTGGCAATTCGCAAATCGTCGCGCGCCCATGGTAATACTGATGGCGCCGATGGCTGTCCCCGTACAATCGGTGATTCCCGATCCCATGCAGCAAGCCGAATCGGTGGTCTCCTCCCGGTCGACTGAATAGCCAACCGCCCGAATCTGTTGAAACTCACGCTCCAGCGCCCGCAAGCTGGTAAGCGTGTGAGCGGTGCTGCGCGTCAACCCCGATTTTTCGAGCGCCAACGCCCTGGTCTTCGCATCCAGGCTAGCCAATACCGCCTTACCCAGCGCCGTGCAATGCCCTGCCTTCGCCTCGCCAAGGCCTCCTTCGAACGATCCCTCACCGGCCACTTCCATGCGACCGACCAGGATCACCTCGGCGCGGCGACGGTCGAAAACAGCCAGATGCGCGGTTGCTTCGCAGCTGTCGCTGAGCCGTAACAGTATGGGTAGTCCCTTCTTCTGCAAACAGTTGCGCTGCAATGTGCTAAGGCCTAGGCTCAACAATTCATAGCCAATCGCATAGCGCTTCGTGTTTGCATCCTGCTCCACATAGCCATAGGTTTGTAGCGAGGTCAGTATGCGATGCACATCGCTCGGCAGTAGATTCGTACGGCGCGCTATATCGGTCAATCCAAGAGACGGGCGCCCCTTCAGTTCAGCCAACACGCGGCAAACCTTGGTGACGGTTGTGGCGGGCTTCATGATGATTCGGTTTTCCGCAAGCTGAAATATATCAGAATGCGGAGAAGCTGCTGCTCAAGCGGGCAAGTCTCGCCCGACTGACCTAACACGTTTTATCTAATGGCTTTGCCTGCACTTTCTGCTATCATGCCTACATGAGCAAGCAGGCGGAGACAATTCAGTACACGATTCGCGGCGTGTCGCCGGAATTGGATCACGCCCTGCGGCGCAAGGCCGCGCAACGCAAGCAAAGTCTTAACCAGGTTGTTTTGGAAGAGCTCACTGTCGCGGCCGTCGGCCGCAAGAAGAGAGCGGACTTCTCCGATTTAGTGGGCCGCTGGACGGCGGATCCGGCTTTCGACGAAATTCTAGCAGCGCAACGACAAATCGACCCAGACAAGTGGAAATGAGAGTGGCGCTGGATACGAATCGGCTCACCGATTTGTTCCGAGGCGATCAAGAGCTTGCCGCCTGGCTGGAATATTGCGAAAACATTTGGATTCCGCTGTTTGTTCTTGGCGAAATGAAAGCAGGCTTCCAGGGCGGCAACCGGCGTACCCGTAACGAGTTCCTGTTACAAAAGCTCTTCGCGAAGACCACGGTGAATGTTTTGCTACCCAGCCCGGAGACGGCGGAGCAATACGCCCGGCTCTTCATACAGCTCAAGCGCGCTGGCACTCCGATTCCCGACAACAACTTGTGGATAGCCGCTCTTGCGCTAGAGCACAATCTGCTTTTAGTCACGCGCGATCGGCATTTTCGCCATGTACCGCAGTTGCTAATCGCCTGAGAAAGACGCGATCCGGCGTTGAGGCGCGGGCCGGCGCAAAACCGCACTCCGTTTTCTACCGGTCGAAGTATTCAAACTGATAGGCTCGTAACAAGAGATGGAAAAAACCCGTCTACCCGAGCTCGGAGCGCTCCCGGCGCGTAGCGTAGACATCCGCTTCCCTTCCTCCCTGCGGCAATTTTGGCTGTGGCCACACCTGCTCAGCCTGGACGCCGTTTTCGTCGCGCTCATCTGGCAGCAGCTCTTTGCGCAAGCTGCTTCGGTTATCCTTTCGCCGCTCGAACGGATTGCCCTGGCGCTGGCCGTGTGGGCTATTTACATAGCCGATCGAGTGCTGGATAGCTCCGCGCGCCTCGCGCTGCCCACCTCGCGTCACATTTTTTATCAGCGGCATAGAATTGCCGCATCGCTCCTCGCAGGCGCACTTCTTTGCACGGAATTGGCGGTTTGCGTTCACTTGACCGACGCCGTTCTGCTTCGCGGGCTGCTCCTTTCCGGCATAGTAGCCTTTCACTTCCTCACCGTCCACACGCGCGGCGGCAAGTTATACCGCGCACCGAAAGAGATCACAGTAGCAGCCGTGTTCGCTGCCGGAACTGTGCTCGCGCCGCTGGCCGCAATCGACCACGCGGGCGACCTCATCGCGGCCGCTATTCTGTTTGCAGCCCTCTGCCTGCTCAATTGCGCTAGCGTCGAATACCGCGAGTGGCAACGGTTCCATTATTCCCAACCGGAAGCTCCTCCGCGCTCGGCCCTTTGGCTTGCGGAACAGTTAAAGCCCATCGCCGCCTGTGTGGTGCTGATTGCAATCTTGTTCCTCTCGCACGCGGCAACAAGGGAGCTATACGGAAGCCTCGCCGTTTCTTCCTTGGCGCTTATTTGGTTCGATAAAACGCATCACCGGATGTCGGCGGATCAGATGCGCGTTGCGGCTGACGTGCCCCTGCTGATCCCCGGGCTGTTTCTGCTGACGAGAATTCATGGATTGTGATGCCATCGCCCCGGTCTACCGTTTCGCCGAGTATTTAGCATTCGGAGGCAAGCTACAGCGCCACCGGTTGCGCTTTCTCGAAGCCGCTCGCGCGGCGCGCCATGGGTTGGTGTTGGGCGACGGCGACGGCAGATTTATAGAGCAACTGAGCGCTTCTTTTCCGCTCCTGCAGACCGATGTGATCGAGCTGAGCAAACGAATGATCGACCTTGCCGAACATCGCGTGAGCGGCGGCAACACCGTCCCATCGCAAGTGCATTTCGTTAGGGGAGACGCGCGCTCAATTCCCTTCCCTAAAGCTTCTTACGATCTGTTTGCGACGCACTTTTTCCTCGACTGCTTCACGCCATCCGATCTATCGGCGCTGGTCTCAAAAATAAAACGGCACGCTTCACCAAACGCCCTGTGGATCATCTCAGAGTTCCGCCGGCCGGCTAGCTTCTGGCGCGCCCTGCATGCGGAACTATGGCTGCGCGTGATGTATTTCTTGTTCCGGCTTGCCACCGGGCTCAATATCAGGAGGCTGCCAAACCATCGCGACATCCTCATTGCCAATGGTTTCGAGTTGCTTGATGAGGAAACGAGCATGGCTCAATTTATCGGCTCGGAACTATGGGTGTACCGGCCAGGCGGATTCGAGTGCTCGCCCGTCTCAGCCTAGAATCGAAAAATGCAGGACTTCGAAAAGCTCGGCGTCTTTTATCTAGGCAAACCGGTTGACTTAACCACCAAAAAAGAAATCGACGCTCCGCTTCTCTATGAATCGAAGGATCTAGTCACGCATGCGGTCTGCGTGGGCATGACCGGCAGCGGCAAGACAGGCCTCTGTATCGGGCTCCTCGAAGAAGCGGCCATCGATTCCATACCGGCCATCGCGATCGATCCCAAAGGCGATATTGCCAACCTGTTGCTGACTTTCCCGGAGCTCCGTCCGCAAGACTTCCGGCCTTGGATCAACCAGGATGAGGCGCGTACCAAAGGTCTGAGCGCCGACGATTTTGCCGCTCAGCAGGCCGATCTTTGGAAACGCGGACTGGCCGGCTTCGGGCAGGACGGAAAGCGTATCCAACTCCTCAAGGATTCCGCCGAGATTACTATTTACACCCCGGGCAGCAACGCCGGCGTGCCCATTTCGATTCTGAGTTCATTTGCCGCGCCCGAGACGGGTGTGTTGAACGACCCCGAAATGCTGCGCGACAGCGTGAGCGCCACCGTCGCCAGCCTGCTCGGCATGGTGGGCATCCAGGCCGATCCCATACAGAGCCGCGAGTCCGTCTTGCTCTCGAATATCTTCGAGACGAACTGGCGTCAGGAAAGGGATCTGGACCTGGCCAGCTTAATCGCGCAAATTCAAAACCCGCCGTTTCAGAAAGCGGGAGTGATGGACCTGGAGACCTTCTATCCGGCCAAAGATCGCTTTGCGCTAGCCATGAGCTTCAATAATCTGGTGGCCTCGCCCGGCTTTCAAAGCTGGTTAACGGGCGAGCCTCTCGACATCGGCGCGCTGCTTTTTAATCCGCAAGGGAAGCCTCGCATTTCTATCCTCTCGATCGCGCATTTGAGCGATTCCGAGAGAATGTTCTTCGTTTCGCTGCTTCTCAACAAGGTTTTGAGTTGGGTGCGCTCGCAGCCCGGCACCACCAGTCTGCGCGCCCTCCTTTATATGGATGAGATCTTCGGCTACTTCCCGCCGGTGGCGAACCCGCCCTCCAAGAAACCGCTTCTCACTTTGTTGAAGCAAGCGCGCGCTTACGGATTGGGGATCGTACTTGCCACGCAGAATCCGGTCGACCTCGATTACAAGGGACTCTCCAATACCGGAACATGGTTTATCGGCAGGTTACAAACCGAACGCGACAAAATGCGCGTCATGGAAGGCTTGGAAGGCGCGGCCAGCGAAGCCCACAGCGCTTTCGATCGGGCCGCCATGGAGCAATTATTGGCGGGTCTCGGCAGCCGCGTGTTCCTGCTGAACAATGTGCACGAAGACAGGCCGCAGCTCTTTAAAACGCGCTGGACGCTTTCTTACCTGAGCGGCCCGATTACCCGCGACGGAATCAGATCGCTCATGCACGAAAAGAAAGCGGCCCTGACAGCCGGCTCCGCGCCAAAAACTGGTTCATCTGTGCCATCCGCTGACAAGACCGCATCCGCCACGCCCGCCTTACCGCCGGACATCCCCTTCTATTTCCTGCCAATCGAAAAAGCCTCGCCGAAAATGTATCGGCCCGTGTTAATCGGAGCCGCTAAACTGCACTATCTCGACGAAAAACGCAATGTCACCGAAACCAGAGAGCTGGTTTTTACTACTCCCGTCACCGACGAGCCGGCCACCGTCGACTGGACCTCCGCTGAGAGCACCGATCTTGCTTTGAGCGAACTCGAAAAAAACGCGGAAGACGGCATCCCATTCCAGAATCTTCCGGCGGAAGCTGCGAAAGCAAAAAACTACGGCACATGGAACAGATCCTTCTCTAACTGGCTGTTTCAATCGCAGCAACTGAGCCTCCTCCAGAGCCCCAGTCTCGGCGAATTTTCCAAACCGGGCGAATCGGAGCGTGACTTTCGCGTTCGCTTGCAACAAGCCGCAAGAGAGGAGCGTGACAGGCTGGCGGCCGCGCTCAAGGACAAGTACGCTCCTAAGCTGGCGTCGCTTGCGGACCGCAAGAGACGCGCCGAAGTTGCGGCCGAACAACGCAAGGGGCAGCGCAGCCAGGCGCTTCTGCAAACCGCCGTCTCCGTGGGCAGTGGACTGCTAAGCGCCTTCATGGGCAGAAAGGTCGCCAGCGCCTCCACCGTTTCGAAAGCCGCCACCGCCGCGCGCCAAATGGGCAGATCGTGGCAGCAAATGCAAAACGTCGACCAGGCAAATGAGAGCGTCGAACAGATTGACCAGCAGGCCAAGGATTTACAGAGCCAGTTCGAAGCCGATTTGGCCGCTCAGCAAGCGAAGGTGGACCCCATCACCGAAGCATTGGAGACAGTAAATATCCGCCTCAAGAAAACCAACATCGAGGTGCAACTGGTGGCGCTGGCCTGGGAAGCCGTGTAGCTTCGCGCGGAAAATCGCAGACTATCTTAGCCAGCGGGCGACGCCAAAAACTGATACAGTAATGGCTATTGCGATAACAAAGGAGCGTTTATGTTGCACATACTCTGGATATTGATTATCGGCTTAGTTATTGGCGCGGTCGCGAAGCTTTTGATGCCCGGCAAAGACCCGGGAGGAATCATCATTACAATGCTGCTCGGCGTCGCCGGATCGTTCATAGCCACCTATCTCGGCCAAGCTTTCGGATGGTATCGGGACGGCTCCTCAGCGGGTTTCATCATGTCCGTTATCGGAGCAATGATTCTCCTGTTGATCTACCGGCTATTTAAAGGCCGTTCGAGGACTGTCTAGCTTCACCTACCGCGCCCGTGCGCGGTCGCCATAAGCTTCAGACTAAGTTGTTGCCCGATCCTCGCCCTTCGGGTAGGTCACCGTCGTCCGCTGAACGCGCGCCCACGCCGTCAACTTATGCGGCTTGGAATTCTTCTCACTCATGATGTCGAGAACCTCGACACCGCGAACCAACAGCAGCGCGTCCCCCACCAATAACCGGTGGCATCGCCAGGGAACAGCCTCGGCGCACATGATCGCTGTCCGTCTCTTCCCCGCAATTTCCATCAACTGTTCGATCGCCCGGGCAAATTCAGCCGTTTGCATATAATCCGCATAGCCGCGAAACGAGTCGTTCCTCCACCCGTCGTTCAGAGAATCCTTCGTCGCATGCCGCAAAGCCGCCCAGCTCGGCCATATGGACATACTCAATGTGCCGCTTTCCGAGCATTTCCCGCAGCGCTTCGCCCTCAAACTGCGGATTCTTTCTCGACCGCGGCATCGTCCGAATGTCCACCAACAAGCCAATCCCGAACGCTTCGAGCAGGCGAACAAATTCATCCGCTGTTCGTGTGGAATGTCCGACCGGTAAATCGTCATTGCGGGCGCGATCCCGACCATCGGCTCCGATGCGGCTTGTACGCTTCCGCCGAAAGGTCCCAACACGTGTGAAACTCTAAGACCATATGAACTGGCTCCTTTGGTCCCTTTTGTCTGCCCTCTTTGCCGCCGCCACGGCTATTCTGGCGAAGCTGGGCGTTACTGGCATCGATTCAAATCTTGCCACAGCCATCAGAACCGTGGTGGTCGTCCTTTTCGCGTGGATCATTGTGGCGGGAACCTACCAGCGCGGAGAAATCTCGAAGGTTACCCATAACGGTTGGCTATTCCTGGTTCTATCGGGCATTGCAACCGGCCTCTCGTGGTTGTGCTACTTTCGCGCTCTGCAACTCGGTCCCGCCTCCAAAGTCGCGCCTGTGGATAAACTCAGTGTCATCTTTGTGATCCTGCTGGCGGCTGGATTTCTCGGTGAGCGCCTCTCGCTTCTCAAAGTCATCGGCGGTTTGCTCATCGCCGGAGGCGCTGTCACGCTCGTATTCGCCTAGTACGCCACCAACGTTTACTGATTCACTCCGCTGGCCAGAAAGCCGCCGTCCACTCCGATACATTGGCCGGTAATGAAGTCCGCCCCGTCGGACGCGAGCAGCACTGCCGCGCCCACCAATTCCGGGATTTTTCCAAAACGTTTCATCGGAGTACGCAACAGCAGTTCCTTGCCGCGCTCGGTGCCATCGAGCAGAGCGGAATTCAGATCGGTTCGAAAAACACCCGGAGCTATCGCATTCACGTTGATGCCCTTCTGCGCCCATTCCACTGCCAGGCTCCGCGTTAATCCCAGAACGCCGGCCTTCGAAGTAGCATAAGCGGCCACCTCCATGAAGCCCAGGTAAGAAGTTAACGAAGCGATATTGATAATGCGGCCGCGTGCTTTCTTAGATAACGGTTCGTAAAAACTCTGGCATGCCCGAAGCGTGCCGGTTAGATTGACATCGAGCAAACCATTCCATTCGTTCTCATTTACTTCGCTGGTAGGTTTTCTGAAAGTCTGTCCAGCGCAGTTGACCAGAATATCCACTGAGCCCCGCTCGCCCAAAATCGCGTCGCGCAATTGATCGATCGATTGCCGGCTCGAGGCATCCACCGTCTTGCGCATTGTTTTGCGCCCGAGCTTTTCAATCTCCGCCGCCACCTCGAGAACCAGCGACTCTCGCCGTCCCGCCGCCACTACGTCTGCTCCAGCTTCGGCAAGCCCCAACGCCAATGCTCTGCCAATACCGGACGTCCCGCCCATCACCACCGCCGCGCGTCCGCTTAAATCGAAAATGTGTGAAGCCATGTGATCCATTCTTCCAGAGTGGCTCCTATGATCCATCATGGGAGGGAAGATAAAACTATGGAAGCCTGCAAACACCTCGACCAAATCCAGGATGTAACCCCTCACACGCGCGGCTGCGAAGAATGCCTCAAAATGGGCGACACCTGGGTCCATCTGCGCTTGTGCCTCGAATGCGGCCACGTGGGCTGCTGCGATAGTTCTAAAAACACGCACGCCACCAAACACTTCCACTCGACCAAACACCCGATTATGCGCTCCATCGAGCCAGGCGAGAGCTGGGGCTGGTGCTACATCGATCAACTGGAACTCGACTTTGCCTGAATCGCGCCTCCTGCGCCTAAACTAATAACGTCGCCATGTCCGCTATCACCGCCACTGAAAAAACCGCGCCAGAACAAAATCCGCTTAGCGCTAATGAGATCGAAAAGGTCGTCGCAGACGAACTCTCTAAAACTCAGGTCATCGACGTTCACACCCACCTGTTCATGCCCTCGTTAGGGCAGCTCGGCCTTTGGGGAATCGATGAATTGCTTACGTATCACTATCTGGAGGCCGAACTCTTTCGCTCCTCCCCGGTAACCCCTGCCGAGTATTGGCATCTGAACAAGCAACAGCAAGCCGATCTGATTTGGCGCACGCTATTCGTCGAGAATGCGCCGGTCTCCGAGGCCACGCGCGGCGTCGTTTCCGTGCTCCACGAACTGGGTCTCGAAACCCGCACGGACAATTTGCGGGAAGCCCGCGCCTTCTTCTCTCAACAAGAGCTAGGCTCTCACATCAAACACGTTTTCCAGCTCGCCGGCATCAGCGAAGCCGTCATGACGAACGATCCGCTCGACCCCGAAGAAGGGCCCGCTTGGGATCGCCAGCCCGCGTCGGATCAGCAGTTTCATGCGGTGCTGCGGCTCGACAGAATTCTGAATAAATGGGATACGCACTGGGACGTGCTTGTAGCCAAAGGCTATCGCGTCGAGCAAAAACTTACTGGCGAAACCATTCAGGAACTCCGGCGCTTCCTCGCGGACTGCTGCAAACGCATGCATCCGGTCTACATGGCTTGCTCCCTGCCCGACACCTTCGAGTACCCGGAACAGAGTGCTCGCGGCCACCTGCTTACCGAAGCAGTCATCCCGGCCTGCCAGGAATTCGACATTCCGCTTTCTTTGATGATCGGCGTGCGCTACCAGGTAAACCCAGCCATACGCCTGGCGGGCGACGGCGCAGGCAAAGCCGACCTGCGCGCCCTGGAAAGACTGTGTTTGACCTTCCCGCGCAATCGCTTCCTGACCAGCGTTCTAAGCCGGGAAAACCAGCACGAGCTGTGCGTCTACGCCCGAAAGTTTTCAAACCTGATGCCGTTCGGATGTTGGTGGTTCCTCAACAATCCTTCGGTGGTCGAAGAAGTAACGCGTGAACGCATTGAGATGTTGGGAACAACTTTCATTCCACAACATTCCGACGCGCGCGTTCTCGAACAGGTGATTTACAAATGGCGCAACACCAGGCGAACTATGTCCCCCATCTTCGCCAACAGCTATAAGCTTCTGGCACAAGACGGCTGGCCTGTGACGCCCGCCGACATCGAACAAGACATCACGCGCATGTTTCGCGCTAACTTCCTGCAATTTGCAAAATTAAACGGACACGCATGAGCGCGCCTGCACACTCTGACTCGCCCGCGGATTCTCACCTGGGCCGGGTCGGACGTCTGCGCTGGTATATCTGCGGTCTGCTCTTTTACGCCACCACGGTCAACTATATAGATCGCCAGGTGCTCGGCCTGCTCAAACCGGTCATCTCGCAAGAGCTTGGATGGCGCGAAGCTGAGTTCGGCTGGGTAGTCTTCGCATTTCAGGCCGCGTATGCGCTCATGATGCCGCTCGCTGGCCGCATCATCGATTGGTTGGGCACCCGCCTCGGATACGCTCTCGCCGTGGTTGTCTGGAGCTGCGCCGCCATGTCGCACTCCCTGGCCAGAACCACCATTCAGTTTGCCGCTGCGCGATTTGCCCTCGGACTGGGCGAAGCAGCGAACTTCCCCGCCGCTATCAAAACCGTTGCCGATTGGTTTCCTAAACGGGAACGGGCGCTCGCCACCGGAATCTTCAACAGCGGCACCAATCTCGGAGCCATCATCGCGCCTCTCATGGTGCCGGTGATCGCTTACCATTTCGGATGGCGCGCCTCTTTTTTCGCCACCGGCGGCCTGGATGTTCTCTGGCTGGTACTCTGGCTATCCACTTACCGCACGCCACGGCGAAGTAAATGGCTTTCTGAACGCGAGCGCGCCTATATCGAATCGGATGGGATCGAACAAACTCGCCGCGTTCCCTATCGTCTGCTCCTGCGCACCCGGGCCGCCTGGGCCTTTCTACTTGGCAAATTCCTGACCGATCCGGTGTGGTGGTTTTATCTTTACTGGCTGCCCGGCTTCCTGAACAAAAAGTATGGCTTGGATCTTTCCCATCTGGGCGCTCCTTTGATTGCCATCTATCTGACGGCCGACGTCGGCTCCATCGGCGGCGGCTGGCTTTCGAGCCGATTGCTTGCCCGCGGCATGAATCTCACCCGCGCCAGGAAAACCGCCCTGCTCGTTTGCGCGCTCGCGGTCACGCCGGTGATGTTTGTCATTCTCACCCGAGGCAATCTTTGGCTGACTGTCGCGCTGATAGGTTTGGCCGCCGCCGGGCACCAGGGCTGGTCGGCCAATTTGTATACTCTAACCTCCGATACGTTCCCGCGCTCCGTTGTGGGCTCCGTCGTCGGGCTCGGCGGTTTCGGAGGAGCAATCGGCGGCATGTTAGTGGCGCCCCTGATCGGCTATTGGCTCGATTTCTCGCACGAAGCCTATGGGCCACTTTTTGTCGTTGCCGGACTGATGTATCTCATCACCTTCTTGGTCATCCATCTGCTCCTGCCCCGCATCCAGCCGGTCGAGATCGTTTGACTTTATGGAATTGTTCACATGGCCCTGTTAACGCGCCGCGGAATTCTTCAAACGCTGGCTCTTCCCGCCGGCCACCTCTTAGCTCGCCAAACAAAGCAGGACGCTCCTCAGGGAATGGTTTCCCGCGCGGTTCATCCCGCCCCTCGCGGCAAACCCTCCGGCCTGCCGTTCAACGCGCGCTTCACCGACATTGCTAAACAGGCCGGCCTGACCTGCCCTGTCATCTGCGGACATCCCGATCGCGTCGATTACATCATTGAGACCATGAGCTGTGGCGCGGCCTTTTTCGATTTCGATAACGATGGCTGGCTCGATATCCTGCTACTCTCCGGATCCCGCTTCGGCGATCCTCCGCCGGACGCCTCCAACCGCCTCTACAAAAACAATCGCAATGGAACTTTTACCGACGTCACGCGTCAAGCCAGATTGTTTCGCACCGGCTATGCCTACGGCGTCACCATCGGCGACTACAACAACGATGGTTTCGAGGACATTTTCATCACCTGTTGGGGCCAGAACATTCTCTACCGCAACAACGGCAACGGCACTTTCACCGACGTAACCGTTCAATCCGGCTTACACAACGCCAAGCCGCGCTTTGGCTCCGGTTGCACCTTCGTGGATTACGATCGCGATGGAAGGCTCGATCTCTTCGTGTCCAACTATGTCAGCTTCGATATAGCTAGTGTTCCCCGCGCCGGCGCATCCGGCAGTTGTAACTACGAAGGCGTTCCCGTCAATTGCGGCCCGCGCGGCCTCCCATATGGTTCCCATTCGCTCTACCGCAACAATGGTGACGGCACCTTTTCCGACGTCACCCTGCCATCCGGAATTGGCAAGGTTCCAGGCGGCTACGGTCTAACGGTGGTTGCCGCCGATTTCGACGACGATGGCTGGCCCGACATCTATGTAGCCTGTGACTCCACGCCGAGCCTGCTCTTCCGCAACAATCACGATGGCACTTTCACCGAGCGAGCCATGGAATCGGGCGTCGCCCTCAGCGAAGATGGCATGGAACAAGCCGGCATGGGCCTAGCCGTCGGCGATGTCCTGCTCAACGGCCGCCTCGATATCCTCAAAACTCATTTCAGCCGCGACACGCCCGTTCTCTACTGCAACGATGGCCAACTGACTTTCGAAGACCGCACCCTCTCATCGGGATTGGGCGTCGAGGCCCGCTACACAAGCTGGGGCACGGGCATTGTCGATCTCGATAACAACGGTAATCCCGATATCTTCTGGGTTACTGGAGGAATCTATCCGGAAGTCGACAAGAAACTAACGGATTCGCCTCTTAAAACACCGCGCATTCTTTTTCGAAATCTCGGCCAGGGCCGCTTTGAAGAACTAATCGGCGACGCCGCCGGCCCCGCGATTGCCAGCAGCCATTGCAGCCGCGGCTGCGCATTCGGGGATTTCGATAACGACGGCGACATCGATATCCTGGTGGTCAATCAAAACGAACCGCCTTCGCTCCTGCGCAATGACGTCACCGGAAAGAACCATTGGATCAAGCTCAAGCTGCAAGGCGTGAAATCGAACCGCAGCGCCATCGGCGCAAGAGCTACCGTGCGCTACGGAGATAAACGTCAGTTGCGGGAAGTACTGGCTCAATCCTCATATTTGTCGGCCAACGACAGCAGATTGCATTTCGGCCTCGGACAATGTACCAGCGTCGATGTCGAGATCAAATGGCCGCTTGGGCGCATCGAAAAGTTAACCAACATTCCGGTCGACCGCCTCCTCTGGGTAACAGAAGGCGCGGGCATCACCCGTGCGCAGCACTTTGCGTGACCTATGCGCTAACCAATCGCTCGAGGACCGTCAGCGCGCTCCGCTCCCGCAAGCCGCTCGCTGTCACGCTCCCGATTTCAAGCTCCACCATCCGATTCGGCTCGCGCTCCTCTTTCATTTCGATCTTCAGGAAATTACTCGATAGCGCCCAACCGCGTTGCTCGAGCGTTACCGCCGCCAACCTTTCACCCAACATCCTCCGGCGGAAATCGCGATTCTTCTTCTCACTGAGCTCCCGCAACCGGCGTGTACGCCCGTTTCTCACCGCAAACGGAACCACCCCGTCCCATTGCGCCGCCGCCGTCCCCGGCCGCTCCGAATACGTAAACACATGTAGGTAAGTGAACGGCTGCTCTTCTACAAAGCGCAGCGTTTCAGCGAACTCTTCTTCGGTCTCGCCCGGAAATCCCGTCATCACGTCCGCACCGATAGCTGCGTCCGGCATCAGCCGGCGCGCCAGTTCCAGCCGCGTCGCATAGTGCCTCGTCCGATACTTCCGAAACATGCGCTTCAGCACTGCGTCCGAGCCCGATTGCAACGGCAGATGCACGTGCCGCGCAAGACGTGCTTCGCCCGCCACCAGCTCCAGCAGGTCACCCGACCAATCCATCGGCTCCACCGAGCTAATGCGCAAACGCCGCACCGCCGTCCGGCGCAGAATCTCACGAATCAAATCGCTGAATCGCAGGCCACCGTTCAAGTCGCGGCCCCACCGCCCCAGGTTCACGCCAGTCAAAACGATCTCACAGTACCGTTCCGCCAGCCCGCCCACCTGCTCAATCACGCTTTCGAGCGTGGCGCTCCGGCTGCGACCACGCACGCTCGGAATAATGCAAAACGAACAGCGATTGCTACAGCCATCCTGCACCTTGAGATTCGGTCGCGTCCGGTCGCCGCGAATGCCCCGCACCGGAGCCGCCGCGAATGCCGTCTCGCGCGCAATGTCCCCTCTCAAAATCTGCCCGTGATACTGCTCGGAGGCGCGCGCAACTACTTCGCCAATCTCTGTTTTATGCGAATTCCCCACCACCCACCGGACGCCCTCGATCCCCGCCAATTCCTCCGGCGCGCGCTGCGCATAGCACCCGGTCACCAGAATTTCCGCCTGTGGATAATCGCGATGCAATCCCCGAATCATGCGCCGCGTATCCGCGTCCGCCCGCTGCGTCACCGTGCACGTATTCAAAACCACCAGATCGGCATCCGCCGCCGTCCGCACCGCCACAAAATCCCGGTCCTCCAGCGCTGCCTCCAACGCAGCTCCATCCGCCTGCGATGCCCTGCACCCGAAACTCTGTACGAATACGCGCTTCACTCCTCCACTTTAAGGTCTTCCGCTATTCCAACCGCAATGCCACCGCCGGATCAATTCCCGCCGCGCGCCGCGATGGAAAATAACTAGCGAGCGCAGCCGCCCCCATCAGCCCTGCCGACACCGCCAAATACGTCACCGGATCCATCGCGCTCACGTCGAACAGCAGCGACGATAACAGCCGCATCAACACAAAAGCCGCCACCAACCCGATCGCCGCCCCCACCCCAGTCAGCCATAAACCCTGCCGCACGAACATCCCCGTCATCTGCTGCTGCCGCGCCCCGAGCGCCATGCGAATTCCCACCTCCCGCGTCCGCTGCGCCACCGAATACGCAATCACGCCATATATTCCAATCACCCCCAGCACCAGCGCCATCGAACCCGCGATTGCCAGCATCACCAGCGTGAAAGACGTCCGCGCCATCGATTTTTTATAAATCTGATCGAGCGTCCGCACCTGCGCCACCGGCACCTCCGGATTCACCGCCCAGATCGCCCGCCGGATTTCGTCTAAAAAGCTCTCCGACCCCGTACGTTCGCTTCTCACCACAAAATAAACATCCCGCCGCACATTCTCTTTATTACTCTCGAAATCTTTCATCCAAGTCGGCCAGTAAACCTGCGTCGGCGCTTTCTTGTTCAGGCCATCGTCATGCACATCTCCCACCACGCCCACAATCTCGCGCCATGGATCGGTCGAGCTAACGCGAATCTGCTTGTGTAGCGCGCTGCCCGGCGTCGCCCAGTACTCGCGTGCGAAATTTTCTGAGATCAGCGTCACTGGCACTTGCTTCTGCACATCCGTCCAGCTCAGATCGCGACCCGCCATCAGCCGCGTTCCCGTCGTCTGCCGCAGCCCCGGAGAGATAAAGACAAACCGCCGGATAGGCGGCATCTGCCCCTCGCCATAAACGCGGTCGCGCGCAAACACCGGGTCGAAGCTGCCATGCGTATCCATCGGCAAACTCGTCGTGAACGCCGCCGAGCGCACTCCCGGAATCCGCTCGATTCTGTCCAGCATGTTCTGCTGCATCCGCAAGACTCTTTCCGGCTCCTTCACCTGCGCTTCCGGAATCGAAATCTCCAAGGTCTGCAACTGCGCCGGCTTTTCAAATCCTGGCTGCACCCGCGTCATCGCGACGAATGTCCGGATCATCAACCCCGAACCGATCAACAGCACCAGCGCCAGTGCCACCTGCGCTACCACCAGCGTGTTGCGCGCCCGGTGTCGTTCGCGGCTCTGGCTCAGCGTCCGGCCGCCTTCGCGCAGTCCCGTCCCCAAACCCATCCCCGTATGTTTCAATACCGGTGCCAAGCCAAACAAAATTCCCGTCCCGAGCGAGACACACAGCGCAAACAGCAGTACCGGCGCATCGATTCCGATCTCGCTTAAACGCGGAATCCCCGCTGGCGCAATCGCCACCAGCAGACGCAGCGCTCCATAAGCCAGTCCCAGCCCTAGCAATCCGCCCAGCAGCGCCAGCAGCACGCTCTCCGCCAGAAGATCCGCCGCCAATCGCCACCTGCTCGCTCCTAAAGCCGACCGCACTTGCAGCTCAAGATGTCGCGCTTCGGCACGCACCAGCAGCAGATTCGCCACATTCGCGCACGCAATCAGCAGCACGATCCCGATCGTTCCCATCAGAACCCACAGCACCTTCCCTATATCGCCGATCACCTGCTGCCGGAATGTCCGGAAATCCGGCGCAATCCGCGCCTGTTCGAACAGCTTGACACTGAAGCCGGGCGGCGATGGAAACTTGCGGTTCACTATCGGCAACAGCCTCGCCGCATCCGCGCTCGCCTGCGCCAGCGTCACTCCAGGCTTCAGCCGCGCCACCCCGTCAAAGCTAAAATTGCCTAGAAACGTCTTGTTCCGGTCGAATTGAAACGGCTCGATCACCGCCGGGTCCAGATCGAGAAAACGAAAATTGCGCGGCATCACCCCGATCACCGCGCGCGCTTTTCCGTCGATCATCAGCCGCCGCGCCAGGATCGACCGATCCCCGCCGAAGCGCCGCTGCCAGTAGCCATAAGAGAGCATCACCGTTTCCGGACTGCCCGCCCGATCGTCTTGCTTCGAAAACGAGCGCCCGATCACCGGCGAAACATGCAGCAGCGGAATCACTCCGTCCGTTACATCGAGCGCCCTCACCTGCTCGGGCTCTCCTATCCCGGTGACGCTCGCCGTATCGGCCGTATACAACCCGATATCCTGCAGGGTCCGGTTCTCATCCCGAAACGTAAAGTACACCGATGGCGATAGGCTGACATCTTTCAACCCGATACCGGGCGCAGTCAGTTGGACACCTATCAATTCTTCCGGCTGCGGATACGGCAGCGGCTTCAACAGCACGCCCTCCACCACGCTGAAGATCGCCGTATTCGCCCCGATGCCCAGCGCCAGCGTCACGATCGCCACGCACGTAAACGTCGGCGCATTCTTGAGCCGGCGCAGGATCTGTTTCACTTGCCTGCCGAATGAATCCACCCGCATGTCTCCTTGTCTAGCTGCCAGAGAATACGAGGCAACATCGGCAAAAGGTTCAAATTATCGCTCTACACCCATGCGTGTCGCGACTCATCCCGACAACCCCCGCCGGGGACACTCCGGGCTAGCGTCCGACCACTTTGCTGCGTCCGGTCAGCAGGCGTGTCCCCTTTTTTCCCCACCGCAACTTAATACTAGACTTGTAGAATGTCAAGCCTGGCGCGCTGGATAACCGCATGTTTCGTATCTCTGTCTCTCACCCTGGCCGTTCTTCCTCGGCAGGCGAGCGTTCCCTCGAAACAGCTGCCAGTGATCGGCCTGAAGCAGCCGGTCGAAGTCATACGCGACCACTGGGGAGTTCCGCACATCTACGCGAAAAACTCCGACGACCTCTTCTTTACCCAGGGCTACATCACTGCCCGGGACCGCCTTTTTCAAATCGATTTATGGAGGCGCATCGGCGCAGGCAAACTGGCCGAAGTGCTCGGACCCAACTATCTCAACCGCGATCGCATCGCCCGCTTGGTTCGTTTTCGCGGTGACTGGCAACAGGAATGGCAGAGTTACTCGCCTGATGCGAAAGCCATCGCCACCGCCTTTATCAACGGCATCAACGCCTACATTCGATCGCTAAACGGGCACCGCCCAATCGAGTTTCGCATCGCCGGTTTCGATCCCGGCCGCTGGGTTCCCGAGGATGTAACATCGCGTGTCGCGGGACTCTTGATGACCGGCAATATGCTGGCCGAAGTAAACCGAACGCTCGATGTCGACAAACTCGGCCTTTCCACCGATGCGCGGCTCTTCCCGCCGGAGCCGCGCATCCCGCTGCTCTTCCCGAAAGGGCTCGACCCAGCCGACATCACCCCCGCCATCGTCAAAGACTACATCGCCGCCATTGGCGCGGTACATTTTCCTGGCGAGCAGGGGAGCAACAACTGGGTAGTCGATGGCACCATGACGCGCACCGGCAAACCGCTCTTGGCGAACGACCCGCATCGCGGCATCGAACTCCCATCGCTGCGTAAAACGGTCCACCTGGTGGCCCCCGGTTGGGATGTGATCGGAGCTGGCGAGCCCGCTCTCCCGGGCATTGCCCTCGGACACAACGAAAATATCGCCTGGGGATTCACCATCGTGGGTATCGACCAACAGGACCTCTACGTCGAGAAGGTCAACCCGTCGGATTCGGCCCAATATCTCTATCGAGGGGCTTGGAAGAATTTCGAAGTCGAGCGCCAGCCCGTCCAGGTCAAGGGCGAAGGTCCCCGCCAGGTCGAATTGAAATACACCATCCACGGTCCGGTCATCTTTGAAGACACCGGCCGGCATCGCGCCTACGCTCTGCGCTGGATAGGAACAGCCCCCGGCGGCGCAGGTTACCTCCCGGCCTTGAAACTGGCGCGCGCCGAGAACTGGTCGCAGTTTCAAACAGCCGTAGCCAGCTACCTGATTCCGTCGGAAAACTTGGTCTATGCCGATCGGCAAGGCAACATCGGTTGGATCGCGGCCGGACGCGCGCCCATCCGCAAGGGTTGGACAGGCCTGTTCCCCGTTCCCGGCGATTCCGGAAAGTATGAATGGTCGGGATTTCTACCCTCCACCGACAACCCAACTACCTACAACCCGGCAAAGCACTTCGTGGCCACGGCGAATCAAGATATCCTCCCGCCAGGTTATTCGCATCAGCTTAGTTATGCCTGGGCACCCCCCACCCGCTACAACCGCATCCTCGAAATGCTCGCGAGCGAACAAAAGTTCAGCGTAGCCGACTTCGCCCGCATGCAGCAGGACACCGTTTCGCTGCCCGCTCGTGATTTTGTGCAAATGCTTAAGGAGTGGCAGCCGGCGTCAGGCAGCGAAGCAGCAAAGGTGCGGTCCGAAATGCTGGCCTGGGATTGCAACGTGAGCATGGAGTCGCAGCCTGCTTTGATTTACGAGATCTGGATTGAACATCTCCATCGCGCCGTGTTTCCCAAGGGAATTGCCTCCGTGCGGCTTGCGCCAGACATTCTGCTCAACCAAGTGAAGGCGAGCCCGGAGAGAGATGCGCTCCTGGCAAAGACGTTAGCGGCAAGTTTGGACGAGATTCGCGAGCGCCTGGGCGACAACCGGGCGGCCTGGCAGTGGGGCAGACTGCACAAAGCCTATTTCCGCCATCCCCTGGGAGTTGCGAGTTTAGATCTGCCCGCGCATTCGCGCCCCGGCGATGCCTATACAGTCAACGCGACGGGCGGTCCTGATTACTCCCAAACACACGGCGCTTCTTATCGCGAGATTCTTGACCTGAGCGATTGGGACCGCTCGGTGATGACTAATACCCCAGGCGAATCCGGAGATCCCGGAAATCCTCACTACGGTGACTTGATCGAAGGTTGGGCGGACGGTCACTATCACCCGCTGCCCTATTCGAGGCAAGCTGTTGAAGCTGCCGCCGAGGAACGGTTGATGCTACTCCCCGGGAGCGGCCGCTAACTTCATGCGCAGACGTTCCTTTCTTTCCGCCGCCGTGTCGGGTTATGCGCTGCCGGTTGCGCTTTCGGCTCAGAACAGAGACGCTCCCACTGCTCCTCTGGAGGTGCTGCGAGCGAACATCGAACGCCTCGCGCGATCGGTGAACGCCCAGTGGGGAATCTATATGAAATGCCTTGAGACGGCGGAAGAGATTTCGATCGACGCCGACCGCCAGATGGATACCATGAGCGTAATCAAAATCCCTCTCATGGTGGAGGCGTTTCGCCAGATTGAGGCCGGAAAATTTAAGTTAACCGATACCGTTACGCTGCGGAATGAAGACAAGCGCCCCGGTACCGGCGTCATTCGCTCTTTGGATCAGGGGCTGCCGCTCACCATTCACGATCTGTTGACTCTGATGATCATCGTGAGCGATAACACGGCAACCGACTTGGTATTCCGGCAGGTGGGTGGCGTCGCCGCGGTCAATACGTTGGCCAAGGACTACGGGCTCACGCAAACTCGTGCAACCGCGCCGGCCAAAGCCTGGTTCGATGCTTTGCGCGCGGCCCCAAGTGTCGAGCAGTTTTACCGGGCTGGCCAACATCCTTTCGGATTGTCATCGCCCAAAGACATTGGCACGCTCCTCGAACGAATAAAGCTTAGCCGGGCGGTCAGCAAACAGGCGAGCGATCAAATGCTGACCATCATGCGCGGCCAGGTTTACCGGACACGGTTGCCGAAATACGTCACCAACTTTGAGATTCCCCACAAGACCGGCGATTTCCTTCCCTACATCGGCAACGACGTGGGCATCTTCGAAAGCCCGACGCGCAATATCGTAGTCAGCGTCTTCACCGCCCATCACTTCGGCATCGGAGCAAATCTCGAGGATGCGATCGGGCGAATAGGAGAGCAGATCGCGGATTATTTCAGCTACCGCAGTTGATCCCAAATATCCGGAATTTCATAGCACTGCCCGGCGCGGAGAGACTCGAAAGTACCCGATATCGTCGAGTGAAGCGAGTGCTAGGGAATAAATCTCCCTCGGAAGGAAGGCCGGCTGCTGGAAGTGCCCGGGAATGGTCCCTAGTTTGCTTAAGAATTTTCTTAGGCCAAAGAAGCCGTGCAAAAATGCTTAGGCCCCTACAATATTAGGTACAGACCGACAGAGATTCCGGAACGTGTTTAGCGGTAACAGTGTCGACATCTCGCGCAGGAGTTTCCTTGTCGCGAGCGCTGGGGCAGCGGCTTTGGCCCGGCAAGCATTGGCGAACCCTCTTCCGGGCCGCGGCGCGCCGACTCACATCCAGACAATCCGTCCCGCGGTTAAGCTTGCCGCCGAAGATCTCCAATTTCTCGAAGATTATGAGAAAAGGTGTTTCCGTTATTTTTGGGAACAGTGGAATGATCGCACCGGTCTGTATCTGGACAGAGCCAGAATGGACGGTGATCCTTCGAGTGAAGTGGCCAGTGTCGCCGCCACCGGATTCGGCCTGACGGCGCTCTGTATCGGAGCCGAACGCGGTTGGGTGTCACGGGAGCAGGCTCGTACGCGAGCCTTGACTACGCTGCGCTACCTTTGGAGCCATGCTTTTCATGACCATGGCTGGTTTTTGCACTTCATGGATGTGCGAACGGGCCGCAGGAAGCTCGATTCGGAAATCTCAAGCATCGATACAGCTCTCTTGCTGGCGGGGGTTTTGACCGCGCAGGGATATTTTTCTTCTGATCGAGAGATCCATCGTCTGGCGCGCGAGATCTTCGAACGTACCGATTTCGTCTGGATGCTGAATGGCAATCCTTATTTGCTTTCGCATGGGGCCGTGCCCGGCTCGGGATTTATCAAATCGCGCTGGGACTGCTATAGCGAAGCATCCATCCTGTATTTGCTCGCGATCGGCTCGACGCGCTACTCTATCACGCCCGAAAGCTGGTATAGCTGGGTACGCCCGCAGGTGACCTATGAAAACTGGAAGTTCATCAGCGGCGGCCCGCTGTTTACCCATCAGTTTTCTCACGCTTGGGTCAACTTCCGCCATCAAATCGACAGTAACGGCACCAATTACTTCGTGAATTCACAGATGGCTACTTATGCCCATCGCGACTTTTGCATCAGTCTGCAATCCAGGTATTCGGATTATGGACCGAATATGTGGGGCATTACTGTTTCCGACAGCGCCGAAGGGTACGTAAACTGGGGCGGCCCGCCCAATCTGGGCCCCATAGACGGAACACTTGTGCCTTGCGCCGCCGCCGGCTCGCTAATGTTCACGCCGGATATCTGTCTGCCGGTACTGCGGCAGATGCGGAAAGTTTTCGGAGACAGAATTTACCAACGCTACGGCTTTACAGACGCTTTCAATCCAAACTGGAGAGATCAAAAGCTTTGGGTGAACCAGGATGTGATCGGGATTGACGTCGGCATTTCGCTTCTGAGCATCGAGAATCTGCTGACCGGGAATGTGTGGCGTTGGTTCATGCTGAATCAGTATGTGCAAGCCGGGATGGAACGGGTGGGATTCCGCATCGCGACACCGGGTCTCGGGATTAAAGAAACAAAAACCGGAGCACGGCGCGCCTAGCGCATTCCGCGCGCTTGCGCCGCTCTACTCCCCCGCTCCCAAACCGAAAGAATAGAGAACGTTATCGTAGGTAACAACATAGATGTGGCCGTTATCCAACGCCAGTCCGGTAAAGTGCGAGAAGCCAGGCATCGTTTGGCCGCTCGAAAATAATTCCTTACCGCTGGCAGCGTCAAACGCATAAAGGACCGCGTTCCCTTTCGGCGTGGAAGCGCGCTCTTGCGACGTCATCAGCCGCCCGCTCGCATGTATCGATTGCGTGTTCTCTCCATTCGATAGCGCATACACCACGCCATTCGCCACGATTGGTGGTTCCGGGATGGCCATGTCTCTGGACCGCCAGGCCGGCACTAACGCGACGCCTCCACTCTGTTCCGCCACCTGGAACGCCATGACGCTGCCGTTGGAGGCCGCACCATTCTCTTGCTTGAATTTCGGTGTATTTGGGTCCTGCGGACCCTGCGCCGGCGCGTAGAGCCATCGGCCCCCTGCCGGATCTTGCCAGGTGGCTAGCGCACCCCAGAAACCGCGCCCCGCCAGATTCATCTCTTCGTTCGTATATCGCGGGCTCCGGAAAAGAGGAGTGTGATGATCTGCTCCGCCCAACGACTTAGAGTCTAGAAGATAAAGCACGCCCTCCTTGCCGCCTCCCGCGATCAGTTCCCGGCCTTTGAACGGGAAAATCGAGGGGCTCGTCGCGCCCATGTCGAGATCCTTGTGCGTAAGAAATTTATAGTTCGATGGCGTGTAATAATCCTTCACGCTCAAATCGTTGGCGGATAATGCCACGATGCTATCCGAGTATTCACCTTTCGGAGGGTTGAACGGGCCGTCCCCCGTTTCCACGTAAACGGTGCCATCCTGGCTAATCGCCGCTCCTCCGCGGCCCCAGATTCCACTGCCACCGGCTGATCCGCTGCTGAAAGTCCGCACTGCGTGATTGGCAGCGTCTAAGCCGATCGAATACACGCCCGAATTCGTTCCGCCACATCCTTGCGACACCGTCGTGTAAACATTGCCCTTAAACAGATTCAGGCTCCAGGCTTTCGATTCCGGTGGTACAAACGGCATCGGCGGCATCCTGTCTTCTCCGTCAACAGTATTCAGCGAATGCAATACTCCGTCGCTCGCCAGGACGTAGACCGTGCCCTTCATCATCGTCGGATCGATCACTGGTGTAGCGTTCAACGCGTTCGGGCAAAGAAAGCCCATCGCCGGCTTTGCCGCGGGTTTCACGCTGAACTTCTTTTGCCAAAGGATCTTTCCGTCGTCCGTGTCAACCGCAAAAACACTGTCTGAAGCTCCTGCCACGATCACCGCATCTTTAAAGCCTCGCGGTGTTACCAGTTTCTCTACTACCACCGGCGCTGTGAGCGAGTTCAGTTCCTTAGATTTGTTGTCGAGTTGCACCTTCCACTCGAGCTTGATGTCCTTCGCGTTCTCAACCGAGAGAGTCGTTTCCTCCTTTGCCCAGCCATCCCGCTGCGGACTGCCAGCGAAGGTAGGCCAATTCGCGGCGATCAGCGGAGTCAATCCCGCCGCCAGTAACGTAAACGTCGTAAGACCTGGTCGGAAATGTTTCATCTTAATTCGATCGGCCGAGACTCCATAGCAGTCCGTTTGTTACCAGCGTCAGGTAGTTCGGGTTCGATTGCGCCGGACCGTCATGCCCGAAGGTAATCGCGAAGATCCTTCCTTTTCCGTAACTCTTGGTCCAGACCTCCGGCTCGTGACCCCGGCGGTTTTTCAGAGACTTACAAGTCTGTACAATCACCTTCATCGAATGGTCGCGGTCGAACACGATGTACGGCTCGTCCGTCGTTTCGAATTTCGCGGGTAGACCCTTCGCGATCGCTGAATGCGGCGCGGCCACCCTTACACAGAACGTGCCAAACGGATCGTGTCCGGGCACAAACGCCCCAAGTATTTTTCTGAATTCCGGCCATGCCTGAAATGACCAAAACGTGCAGTGCATCGCGATGAGCGGCATCCCATTCGTCACAGACTCCGTCAACCCCTCTTTTTCGTCGGAACTCAGCGTGTTCTGCTCGCACACGTTGATCATCAGCGCGTCATACTTCGACAACTCTTCTTTCCGAAGATTGCCGGCGTCTTTGGTGATCGTGAAATCGAAAGTGCCGGCCCCCTTTAAACGGTCTTGCAGATTTTCCACCAGCTTCTGCGGAAGCTGATCGTAATTGTGATATAAACCGCCCACCAGAAACAAAACCTTGGTCGGTTTCGAAGCTTGCGCGTTTCCGGGTAGCGCGTTCACCGTTAGCAGCAGGCTCGCAAGCAAGAGCAGCTTCATTAACGAGCGACTGCCGCCTTGCCGACCAACTTTTTCAGCCAATCCACGCTCGGATGCAAAATCTCGTCCGTACCTTCGCACTCTATCGAGAGAACACCATCCCAATCGGTCTCCTGCAGATAATGGATGCACGCCTCGATATTCTTCGCATTCACTCCCGAGCCGATCGATGCGACCGAGGTCGCAATTCCCGTCGATGAACCGCGTGCCGCCGCCGCCAGGTTAGCCGCTACATCTTTGATATGTAAATGGGAGACCCACTTGCGAACGCCTTTCAAAAACTCGAGCGGATCATTACCGGAGATGTACGTATTCCCCGTATCGAAATTCACCCGCAGATGCTCCGAGTCGAAGTGCTCCAGGATCGTCTGCATCGTTTCAAGGTTCGTCGTGTAAGGGCCGTGTGTTTCTATGTTAACCGTCACATTGTGATTCTCCGCCGTTTCGAGAATGAGCCGCAGATTGTGCTTCAAAAGGGTCAACACCTCCGCGTCCGAATAGCCCGAGGGCTTCGAGCCGCCGTCCGTTGTATCAACGTATGGGCACCCAATAGCTTCCGCGAAAAGGATAGCTTTTCGGATGTAGGGCACGCCGTATGGTCCAGTCTCCGGGCTCGTCAGCGGATACGCTGCGTCGATTTGAGAGACTTGAAGACCTTTCGAATCGAGATAGCGCTTCAATGGAACCGGATCGGTCGTCAACGGCAGGTGCGGGTTGTAGCCCAGCGCCTGTATGAAGTACTGTCCATCGAAAACGCCGAACTCGATGCAGTCCAGCCCGAGTTTTACCGCGGCTTCAATCGCATCTTCGAACGGGCGATCGAGGTGCCTCCAGTTATCCGTGTGCATCCCCAGTCGTAACATCGCCGTTTCTCCTTTTTGATTAGCTGTTTTTGGGAAATCCGGAAGGAAGAAGCTTCCGCGAAGCCTTCGTTCGCGCGTTCCGGGCCGATTATATACCAGTTCTTCGCCTCGCTGCTTGAATTTGTTTTCCGTTTTGCACTTCGAAATAACCGGGAATTCGTGCGCTTGGCGCAAGAAACCAAGTCCACGAACTTTCGCCTCCCAAACTCTTCAATTGCAACGTCGCGCGGCTCGATGGGCCGCCGCCGGACAGTTTCACATTGCGAAAGAGCAGGAGCCGCCGCATCGAACTTTGTACAAGCCGAGTGGCGATGATACTATCTCTCCTAAACTGATTGCTTTATTCGCGAGCTGCGCGAGCGCTCGCTGAGAGAGAACGAAGGGTATTTTCTATGAGACCAATCACCAAGTTGCTTTTGGCGCTCCTGATAAGTTTTCAACTTCCACAGGCCATCTTTGCCCAAACGGCAGCCGCCACCATTAACGGCACGCTGACAGACAGCGCTGGAGCCACTGTGGCGGATGCCCAAGTCATCATCACCAACCAGGGGACAGGCATCAAAACCCAGACCAACACCAACTCTGACGGTACTTTTTCCATGGCCGGCTTGCAGAGTGGAACCTACCAGGTCTCGGTCACCAAACCAGGCTTTCAAACCTTTATTGAAAAAGACATCTATGTTGGGCCGGCTACCACCCGCACCGTCAACGCATCCCTGACCGTCGGCCAGGTGAATAGCGAAGTTACCGTCGAGGCTTCCGCTGTACAAGTCCAAACCACGACCGCCCAGTTCTCTAATAGCGTTGCTCAACAGCAGGTCGAGACGCTCCCCTTAAACGGGCGAAATTATCAGAGCCTTTCGGCCCTCATGCCTGGTGTTGTCAACATTAATGTCGGAAACTCGTCGGGGACAGGTCAGGGTGGTTTCAATACAGGAAATTCCATGTCCATCAATGGCATGGGGACGAGCGGAACACTGTATGAACTGGATGGCGTCTGGAACATGAACACCGGCAATATGACGCAAACAACCGTCCTGCCTAATCCAGACAGCATTTCGGAAGTTCGAACGCTGCAAAACAACGTGAGCCCGAAATATACACTGCTGGGCGCATCCATCGTCCTCGTAAATACCCGTAGTGGAACCAAAGACTTCCATGGAGCTCTCTGGGAATACTTCCGCAACGACGCTCTCGATGCCCGCAATTTCTTTAGCCCGACCGTTTTGTCGGAAAAGCAGAACATCTTCGGCGGCACTATCGGCGGCCCGCTCTTTATCCCGAAATTATTCAACAGAAGCAAAGACAAAACTTTCTTTTTCATCAGTGAGCAAGGCGTAATTCGGCATATTGGAAGCACCCAGACCGGCTTGACACCTACTCAGGCTCAGCGCAACGGATGCTTCACGGATCCCATCAAGAATCCGGCGACCGGCGCCCTTTTTCCGGTTACCAACGGCTGCTATCAAATCCCAGCCGGCATGATCAACCCTAACTCGCTCACGCTGATGAATTCTCTCGCGCAACTGCCAAACTACAGCGCCGGCGGCAATAATTTCATCAATACCAATCCTGAAATCGTTAACCAGTTGGATTCACAAATCAAAGTCGATCAGAATTTCACTGATAAAGTTCACCTCATGGGCGAGTACTTCGACGTGCGGCAAACGGACGACCTGCCGGCTCAGGAGTGGGCCGGTTCCCCTTTCACGACCAGTACGCAAAGCTTTACAACTCGTAGCAAACTTGCCGAATTGCAGGGTACAGTAATCATTTCCCCAGCCATGGTCAATCAGGTTTCAATAGGATTGAACGACTATGTCGTGGACCTGGGAGCCAACGGATTGATCTACAAGGACCAACTGCCCAACTTCGACTCGACGCTGCCCTACAATGGCCTTTTGTCCAATCGGCTTCCGCTTATTCAGTTTTCCGGCGGCTATTCAAATTTTGGAGTGGTGGAAAGCTTGCCTCTGACTCACGCCTCGGATGTAGAAGAGACCCTCACGGACGATTGGAGCTGGCTCAAAGGAAAGCACTTCATCGAAGCGGGTTTCAATTACGTCCATAGCATTAAACGGCAAAATCAGTACGCCCAAAGTAACGGCTACTGGACTTTCAGCGGGCGCTTCACAGGCGATCCAATTGCTGACTACCTCCTGGGGGATTCGGCCCAGTTCACTCAGCAAAGTGGCGAGCGACGCCCCTACATGTTCGGCAATATTCTTTCACCTTACATTCAGGACACGTGGAAAGCGACGAAAAGATTTACTCTGAATTACGGCGTTCGCATCATGTATATGCCGGTCCCCAATGCGGAGCTGGCCGAGAGTGCGTTTAATCCTTCCATCTTTAATCCTGCTGCCGCTCCCATCGTAAACCCGAGCGGAACGATAACTCCCATCGCCGGCTACAATCCCCTCAACGGATTGATTTTCAACGGAGTAAACGGCGTTCCGAATAACTTCGCGGATCAGCACAAATGGTATTTCGCGCCCCAAGGCGGCTTCGCGTGGGACATTAGGGGTGACGGCAAAACGTCTTTACGTGGCGGTTACGGGATCACTTATACGCGTGTTTTCACTGGCGGCGATTGCAGTTATAACTGCGCCAACAATTATCCCTATATCCAATCGGTTACCTTGACAAACGCTCCCTTTCCAAGCCCCCTCGGCCCTGGGGTCACGACGGTTAATTCGGCACCGAATTTGAATAGTGTTGATCTAAACTTGAAAGCCTCGAGCGTTTACACTTACAGCCTTTCTCTCGAGCATCAGTTTGCAGGCGGTTGGTTGGTCTCCGCAACGGGCGCCGGTAACGTAGTTCGGAACTTGCCTTTGTCACTCGACTACAATCAACCTTATCCAACCGGCGGCTACAACTTTAATCCGGCGATCAACACTGGGACCTATGAGTATTATTACGGCCCTTATGCGGGTTGGGGTGGCATCAGTACCGTCTCGAGCCTCGCGAATGCGTATTGGAATGGCCTCCTCTTGTCGGTCCGTCATGCAGCCGGACATGGTTTGTTTATTACCGGATCCTACACGTATTCGCATGGCCTGCAGAATGGATACACGCAAAGTGGCTTCGATTCCACCGGCGTTCAGGACTCGCGCAACGTCGGTGGCAGTTACGGTAATTCGCAGGTCGACGTTCGTCACCTCCTTACGCTTAGCTACATTTGGAACATTCCTGTATTCCAGAATGCAACCGGTCTGAAACGTGCCGTCCTCGGTGGCTGGAAATATTCAGGTATAACCACGTTCCAGAGCGGTCTGTCCCTTAATCCGGGGCTTAGCGTTACCAATCAAGGCTTGGCCTCACGGCCCGACGTGGTTTCTAACCAGTCGCTCAGCTATCCCAAAAGAGCGGATGAGTGGTTTAATACGGCCACGTTCGCGGCTCCTGCCTACGGCTTCTTCGGCAACGCCGGGCAGAGCATTATTCGCGGCCCAGGAGTAATCAATTTCGATATGGCCTTTTACAAAGACTTCCGATTCAAGGAGAGCCAATCCATCGAGTTCCGTGGTGAGCTTTTCAACATCTTTAATCACACCAACTTCTCGGCTGTGAACACCACTTTTGGAAGCGCTCAGTTCGGCCAGGTCACTTCCGCTCTGGATCCTCGCATCGTGGAATTCGCGCTCCGCTACCATTTCTGATCCAGCCCCAAGCGACACGCGAGCCATGCTAGCTTACAAAGAGGCAATGTGTGGCTCTCGTGTTTGTAGCCTTAACGCTGGCTCTACATAGCGTTAATACATGCGCCAGCTACACCCAGGCAGTTAACAAAGAAGCCCCCTATAAGCAGCGCGTGCGGGTGTTCCAGCGAGCCATCGCTGAGTGTCCAGGCGAACGGCAACTCTACGGAGAGCTTGCCTCGCTGCTCCTCAACCATCAGGACTTCTCTCAAGCCCTTCTCTGGACCGATAAGGGCCTGCAATCCTTCCCTGACGACGATTCCCTCCGTGTGCAGAAGGCCGAGGCTCTTCTCCCCTTAAATAAACCGGAGGAGGCCATCGCAATCCTCAAGCCGCTGGCAAGCGGCCAGGCTCGCTTCTACACCGGTCTTGCATATCGCCGTCTGTCTGACCATACGAGCGCGCGAAAGTGCTTCCTCGATGCCTGGCAAGCCGGCTACAGAAACGCCTATGTACTCTACTCCGCCATCGAGGAAGATTATGCTCTCGACAACAAGCCGGACGGCCTGGCATTGTTCCAGCAGCTTTTGAAAATTTATCCCGATTCGCCCTGGGTCCATTTACTTCTCGCGGATGCCTACTTCGCAAAAGAACAAAGTAAGGCGGCCAGAAACGAGTACCTGGCAGCCCTAAAGACGAAACCCGACCTCTTAGAAGCAAACTTCCGTCTCGGCTACATCGCCTTTCAAGCCGGCGACAAAGACTCTGCTGCCCATTACTTCCTCAATGAGGTCAAGTTGAATCCCGGTTACGTCGATGCGCATCTTTTCCTGGCTGAAACGCTGCTGCAACTCGACCGTAAGAACGAAGCCCTGGTGCAACTTCAAAAAGCGCTCACCCTCGATCCCAGATCCGAACTCATCTACAAGCGCCTCGGCACCACTCTCGTCGATGTAAATCGCCTGAATGAAGCCGTCCGCGTGTTGAAAAAAGCGGAGCAACTCTTCCCGACCAACGCCGCCTTCCCAGCCCAGCTATCGCGCGTACTTACGCTGCTCAACCAAACCACCGAAGCTCAAAAAGAGGCCCAACGCGCGCGCCAGTTGACCGTCGAGCAGCATCGCGCGCAGCAGCTTTCGCCTGCCAAATGATTGCCTTCCTGTTTTATATCGCTCTGGGCGCACCGGTCAGCCAATCCGATCGGCTCACGACTTGCGTCGAGCGGAAAGATAAACCTTGCGTTGCTTCTTTGCTCCAATCTCCGCCCTCAACCCAGTCTCCGGATTATTTCGCTACCGCCGCCCGCGGTTACATCCTGCTCCAGCAATACGAATCCGCTGTCCATGCCATCGACCATGCTCTACAACTCAAGCCGAACGATTTCGGGTATCTGATGGAGCGCGGCTGGGTCTGTCAACGAGCCGGCGACCAACCCTCCGCTATTCAATCCTTCTTATTGGCAGGCCGCGAGCAGCCCGATTCTCCCGAGGTCTTCTACGAACTCGGCATGAGCTTCTTCTTTGCAAACGAAAATGATCGAGCCGCTCGCCATTTCGTCAAAACACTCGAGCTCGATCCCAAAAGCGACCGCGCGGAATTCATGCTCGGTGTCATCGACATAAAAAACGAGCAGCTGCCGCAAGCCGAATCTCGCTTCCGCAAAGCCATCGACCTCAAACCCGACAGTGCGGACTATTTACTTCACCACGCCGTCTTGGCCGCCAAACTCGGACAGAACGACCTCGCCATGGCCGAAATGCGCCAAGCCGAAAAGATCGATCCTTCGAATCCGCTGACTCATTTCAATCTCGGCAAGCTTTACCGGCAGACAGGCAATCCCGCCGGAGCACGCGCCGAACTCGAAGCAGCGTTAAAGTCGCGCCCCAATTTCTCGGCCGCTGTTTATCAACTCGGCAGCGTCTACCGCGAGTTGGGTGATCAAACCAAAGCCCGCCAGTGCTTCCAGGAGTTTCAGCGCCTAACCCTCCTCGAAAAGAGTCAGCCTGAAGATCCCATCGACGCCGCTGTAAGCCACTAACCTGTCCCCTGCTTTGCTCAACAGGTAAGATTTGTGTGGGCCCTCATGCCGCTCGCGAAGCCGAAAATGGAAACCGAGTTGAACCCGAATGCCGGAACCGAAAACGTCTCCTCGGCCGAATTTCGAGCGGTCGCTGCGCTCTTCCCTTCCGGAGTAACCATCATCACGCGCCGACTGTCGAACGGCCTTCCCTACGGCATGACGGTGAGTTCTTTCACCTCCGTCTCGCTCAACCCGCCGCTCGTTCTCGTCTGCATCGATACCGGCGCGCGTTTCGCTGAGAACCTTGCGCCCGGCATGCCGTTCCTGATTAACGTCCTCGGCGAAGATCAGCAGCATCTCGCCCGTCGCTTTGCCGATAAACGCGAAGAAGACCGTTTGGCCGGAGTAGAGTGGTCTCCCTCCTGGTCCGATGTCCCTCTCCTCAAGGGAATCGTGGCTAGCTTCGCCTGCACGCTCGATCGAATCGTTGAAGCCGGCGATCACCTCATTCTGATCGGCGCTGTCCAGCAATTGCTCCGTCATGAAGGGCGCGCGCTCGTCTGGTGCGAACGCGGCTACCATTGTCTCCCCAGGCCCGATTAACGATTAGCATCTTCAAATCCCAAAAGCCCGCCTCAACGCGTCCCGCGCGCAACTAACCGCCTCCATCCCCGGCTTCGATCCGTCTTCGCGTTCTTCCTCCGCCACTATCCAACCTGCCCATTGCTTCCGCTCCAAAACCGCCGCCACTCCCTCGAGCGGAAAATCGCCTTCGCCCAACGGCACTTGCCTGCCCTCCTGGAAATCACGCAGATGAATCCCGCTCAACCTGCCGCTGTGCAGCTCGATGAACTCAACCAACTTGATCCCAGCCCGGAACGCATGTCCCGCGTCGAGCAAAAAAGAAACAAGGCTTGCGTCCGTCTCACAAAACAGCGTCTCTATTTCCGCGTTTGAACCGCTCAACTCAGCACCATGATTGTGATAAGCCAGCTTCAATCCCAAACCTTTTACTTCACCAGCAATCATGTTCAGCCCCTCTGCCTTCGATTTCGCCGCGTCTGTCCGGTTCTCTGCTGGCGGGGTCGCGCCGCTTAGAATCAGGTACTCCGCGCCCAAAACCGCCGCTGTCTTCCCAACTCTCTGCGCCAATTCAAGCGGAGCCACCCGCGTCACCGGATCGTAGTCAGGTAAAAAAATATGCACGCCGAACAACGCCAGCCCCTTCCAATCCGCCGTATTCTTTTCCAAATTCAGCACGTTTCGAAACCCAGTTTCAAAACCTGCGAACCCAAGCGCGCGCATATCCGCCAGGCTCGCCTCTAAGCTATTCGCATCGTTCGGATCGATCGGCCAGGCGTTCGCCTGACAGCCCAATTTGATAGCCGTTGCGCGCGCTCTCTCCCGCTGTGGAAACTCCATGGCTCAAGTCTATAGACCTGTTAGACTTGGCCCGAGAATGCCTCGCGCCGCAGCATCGCTCGCGCCCGAAAACGCCCCACGCGAAAGCGCCGCATACAACAAAGCTCGCTGGGGAATTCTGGCGTTTCTCGTCGCCATCACCGTTATCAATTTCATCGATCGTCAGACACTCTCTGTCCTTGCACCCAGAATCCGCGAGATGCTTCACCTCTCGCATGAGGCCTATGGCCGCATCGTCGCCGCCTTCCAGTTCGGCATGATGACTGGCGAGTTCCCCATGGGCTGGCTCATGGATCGCTGGGGCATTCGGCTCGGATTAGCCTTCGCGGTTCTATGGTGGTCGATCGCCACCGGACTTCATGGCATCGCCCGCTCCGGTCTCGATTTCGGTCTCTTGCGCTTCTGGATGGGCACCGGCGAGTGCGGCAATTTTTCGGGAGGCGTCAAAGCCGTGAACGAATGGTTCCCCCGCACCGAACGCGCCTTCGCAATCGGCATCTTCAATAGTGGAACCATGATCGGATCTATTCTCGCGCCGCCAATGGTGGTTCTTCTCGCCACGCGCTACGGCTATCGCTACGCCTTCCTCGTCCCCGCCGTTCTCGGCCTCGTCTGGGTGCCGCTCTGGTGGCGCTATCAAGGCTCCGTGCGGCCTGCTTCCGCCCCTCAACTCAGCGCTTCAAATGCCCTCGCCGCGAGCCCCGCAAGCCTCGAACTACTGCGTTACCGCCAGTCCTGGTCCGTTATGGCCTGTCGTTTCCTGGTCGGTCCGGTTCTACAATTTTATTGGTATTGGATGCCCGATTATCTCTACACCGTGCGCGGCCTGAGTCTGCGCGACATCGGCTATCTCAGCTGGATTCCCTTCCTGATGGGCGATCTCGGCAGCGTCGCGGGCGGCTGGGTAGCCGGTCTACTACTCAAACGAAACTTCAGCGCCCGGCAGGCTCGTCAATACACCATGTACTTCGGCGCAATCCTGTGCCTCGCCAGCTTCGCCGTCTACTTCGTCCCTACCGTCGCTGAAGCCTTGGCCGTTATCGGAATCGTGCTCTTCGGCCACACCTTCCTTTCCGCCAACATGTTTGCCGCTGTCACCGATATGTTCCCCGACGAAGCAGTCGGCCGCGCCACCGGTCTGCATGGCATTTGTGGTGGATTATCCGGCCTGTTATTCCCCCTGCTTACTGGTTTTCTCGTCGACCATTTCTCTTACTCGCCCGCTTTCGCCTTAGCCGCTGTCATGCCGATCGCCGGCACGGTCGCGCTCTTCGTTATTAGCGACGGACTTAAGCCCCTTCCTTCCGCCAACAAAGATCTTCTGAAAGGTTCAAACAATCCAACATGAAACTGTTCTGGTTTATACCCACCCAGGGTGACGGCCGCTACCTGGGAACAACCCACCTCATGCGCCAAACCGATCACGGCTACCTCAAGCAAATTGCCCAGGCCGTCGATCAATTAGGATATGAAGCCGTTCTTCTCCCCACCGGCAATTCCTGCGAAGACGCCTGGGTGGTTGCTTCCACTTTGGTTCCCGTAACCCAGCGCTTGAAATTTCTGGTCGCCGTTCGGCCCGCTGTCATGTCTCCCACGCTTTCTGCCCGCATGGCCGCCACCTTCGACCGTTTCTCCCAAGGCCGTCTGCTCATCAACGTTGTCACCGGCGGAGATCCCGATGAAGCTAAAGGCGACGGCGTCTTTCTCTCTCACGACGAGCGCTATGAAGTCACTGACGAGTTCCTCACCGTCTGGCGCGGCTGCATCTCCGGCGAACCGACTACCTTCAAAGGGAAGCACCTGCATGTCGAAGGAGCCAAGGTCATCTATCCACCCCTGCAGCGTCCGCACCCGCCGCTTTATTTCGGTGGTTCCTCGCCCGCCGGTATCGAACTCGCCGCCCGTCAGGTCGACGTCTATCTCACCTGGGGTGAACCGCCTCACCTGGTAGCCGAAAAACTGCAAGTCGTCCGCCAGAAAGCCGAACAGGCCGGCCGTACCATCTCCTTCGGCATGCGCCTCCATGTCATCGTGCGCGAAACCAATGAGGAGGCCTGGAGTGCGGCCAATGACTTCATCAAGTACGTTGACGAGGAAACCATCGCCCGTTCCCAGCGCGCCCTGGCCAAGCTCGATTCGGAGGGCCAGCGTCGTATGGTCTCCCTACACAAAGGTGATCGCAATAACCTCGAGATCAGCCCCAATCTCTGGGCTGGCGTCGGCTTGGTTAGAGGTGGAGCAGGCACCGCTCTGGTCGGCGATCCCGAAACCGTAGCCAAACGCTTCCTCGAATACGCCGATCTCGGTATCGACACCTTCATCCTCTCCGGATACCCGCACCTCGAAGAGTCTTATCGCGTTGCCGAACTGCTCTTCCCGCTGCTGCCGCTCTCGCGTTCCGATTCGTCTAACGCCGCTCAAACCACAAGAACCGCCGACGACGTGGTCGGCAACGAATTTCGCGTCGTTAAATAATCGTCGTCAAGTAATCACAGCTGCATCCGCACTTTCCATTTCGTCAAGAGGCCGGCCAATGCCAGCATGACTGCCGTGAAAACAATCGCTCTCACCACGCCCGGCCATCCCGCGCTGAAATGCGAAGTAAGATAAAAATCGCCCAACGCAAAATAATAAAAATCCGGCAGCAGATATGTCAGCAGTGTGTTCGCGCCCGCCGGTTTCACAAAGGCCGCCCAACGCGTGCGCTTCTTTACGTCGCAAATCCAATAGAGCAGCATGAACAGCAGCACGCTCGATCCCACGCTGTACAGGCACCACGTTGGGGTCGCTCGAATTTTTGAAACCCCAAGCGGTGTCAGTAGCCACGCCGCGGCCAGCGCTACCAGCGCGAACAGTAAAGCTGGTATGGCCTTCTCGCGGAACGTCCGCCAGCGGTTCGCGCTCAGAAAAATCGTCGAAGTCACCACTCCAGCCATCGCAATCGAAGCGAGCGCGCCCGAACCGAACGGCCACACGTAAGCTGGCAAATGCTCCGGCCAGCTGATCCATTTGGCCGCCGTCGCGATGTTGAACAGCACTAACGCCACAAACCAGCCGAGCGGAGCCCAACGCCGCTTCCGTGTCGGTATATACAGAATGGCCACCGCCAGATAAGTCCAGCCAATCAGCCCTAGAATCTCCCAATAGGATGTTGTTATCCAAGCCGTCTCGCCCGCATGATTCGTCCGCCGGAAAATCGCAAACATCGCGATCATCAACGCGAGCCCGGCATATCGAAGCACTCGGAACAGCGTCCGATACCGGTCCGACCGCCCATAAACATTCCAAAACAAAACCGCGCCTAGCAAAGCCAGCACCGCCCAGGTATTACTTCCGATTCCCATCAACGCGCCGTTGCCTTTTTCCGCGTTTGCAAGAATCAGCCCCAATACGACCAAGCTTGCTGTTCGTAGAAGAACGTGCAGCCAAAGCTGCCACATCGTCGCGCCCTTCTTCAATCGCTGTTCGATCGCCAGCGGAATCGCCATGCCCAAAATGAACAGGAATGCCGGAAAAACCATGTCCACGTACGTCAATCCGTTCACCCGGCCGGGCATGTGGTAATTCCACCAAGGCAGTCCCTTCACGCTCGCCAGATCATTCACGAAAATCATCAGGACCATCGTCAGTCCGCGGAAGACGTCAACCGATGCGATGCGTGAGGAAACCGCTTGCCCTGCCAGCCCTATGGATAGTTCCGGAATTTCCACCTTACTGGTCGATGTACTCGCTCGGATTCCGCCGGGGGCCGCCGCTAGTTCTGCCCCGCGCGCATCGTCAATCTCATCTATGCGGTCGGGCATGCAGTTCATTCTTGCATCTTGTGCCGGCCGAATTTTGATATAGTGAAAACCGCAATTCAGGATGCACCCCGTCCGCGGAAAGGGATGATCCCACCTGAAGACTTTCTGAGCATCGAAGCATTGACTTCTCTTCTGCCCGTCATAGCGGACACCGGGCCATTCAAGGAGGAGTGATGTCTCGTCAGCTACCTGAAAAACCAAATTTAGAATTTCTCAAGAAGCAAGCCAAAGAACTGCTGCGCGCCATGCCGCAAGGCAAACTGGCCCATGCGCAACATACCCTGGCCAGCGAGTACGGTTTCGCTACCTGGGCAAACTTGAAAGCACACGTCGAGGCTATGGGGATGAGTCCGGCGCAAGCTCTCAAAGCCGCGGTATGCGATAGCGATGCTGCGCGTGTACGCGCTCTCCTCGAGCAACATCCTGAGCTGCGGGCTGGCATCGATGATCCGCTGTCCGACTACGGTTTCGGCCAACACGCGCTTTTCGCCGCCGTGCAGCGGAGCGATCGCTCGACCATTGACGTGCTCCTCCGCGCGGGCGCGAATATCCGCAAGCGCACCGAGTGGTGGGCCGGTGGCTTCGGTGTACTGGACGATTGCGATCCCGCCATGGTAGATTTTCTCACTGAGCGCGGCGCGCTACTCGATGCACATTCGGCGTCCCGCCTCGGTTTAATGGAGAAACTGCAGGAGCTGGTCGCGGCCGATCCCAGCGTGGTCCACTCGCGCGGTGGCGATGGGCAAACACCGCTGCACTTTGCCTCCTCCGTCGAAGTCGCCGAATTTCTGCTCGCGAACGGCGCGGAGATCGATGCGCGCGACGTCGATCACGAATCGACTCCGGCGCAGTACATGCTCCGCGTGGAGCAAAAGCGGCACTATCCCCAGGACCGGCAGAGTGTGGCCCGTTACCTCGTAGCGCGCCGATGCCGGACCGATATTCTCATGGCCGCGGCGCTAGGCGATGCGAACTTGGTGCGCCATCACCTCGATGAAGATCCCCAATGCATCCGCATGAGCGTTTCCGAGGAGTGGTTCCCAAAGCAGGATCCGCGCGCCGGTGGCACCATTTACATCTGGCAGCTCGGCGCGCACCGTACCGCGCACTCCGTGGCGCGCGATTTCGGCCATGAGCAGGTTTTCCAGTTGCTGATGGAACATACTCCCGAAGACCTCAAGTTGGCGCTGGCGTGCGAGCTCGGCGACGAAGCTGTATTTTACGAATTTCTTCTCAGGCATCCGAACGCTGCACAGTCACTATCTGAGGCCGACTGCCGGAAACTGCCGAATGCAGCGCAGAACAACAACACAAAGGCGGTTCGCCTGATGCTTGAGGCGGGTTGGCCAGTCGACTCTCCGGGAGAAATGGGAGCAACCGCGCTCCACTGGGCCGGTTTCAACGGCAATGCCGAAATGACCCGCGAGATTTTGCGGTTCCGACCAAAGCTGGAGTCGAAATCGCGGGAATATGCCGGAACCGCGCTCACATGGGCTGTGTACGCCTCGGGCAACGGCTGGCATCGCAAGACGGCCGATTTCGTTGGCACCGTTCAATCGCTCCTGGCCGCTGGAGCAGCCGTGCCAGCGCATCCGGACGAACTCGAGCCCAGCGACGCGGTGTTGGAGCTACTGCCATGAATCGGAGAACTCTCTAAAGGGTTTTTGGTGGACGGCATGGGGTTCGAACCCACGACCCCCACGTTGCGAACGTGGTGCTCTCCCAACTGAGCTAGCCGCCCGATATATCCGCTGTGCCCGCGGTCTCCGCCGCAGCCCTCAATATAACATTCCGCGCGTGCTAGCATGGCTGTTCGCCAGCCCTTTATGGTCCTCTCCGACGTCGATATCCGCCGCTACCTGGAAACCGGCAAAATCCGCATTTCTCCCGCTCTTCCCCCAGAGCAATTCGGCAGCTGCTCGGTCGATTTCCGCCTCGGCTCCGAGTTCAGCGTCTTCGAGCACAGCCGCCATGCCTTTATCGACGTGCGCGACAAAAGCGCTATCCAGGACATCATGCGCGCCATCCACGTCAAACCCTCCGAGCCCTTCATTCTCCAGCCACGCGAATTCGCCCTCGCCATCACCGAAGAAACTCTCGAACTCGATGACGATGTCCTCGGCCGCCTCGAAGGCCGCTCCAGCCTCGGCCGCATCGGTATCATCGTCCACGGCACCGCTGGCCTCTTCGATCCAGGTTGGCGCGGCAAAGCCACCCTCGAATTGAGCAACCTCGGCATTATGCCCGTCGCCCTCTATCCCGGCATGCGCATCTGCTCCTTTACCTTCGAGCAGCTCTCTTCGCCCGTCTCCGTTCCCTATTACAAAAAAGCCGGCAACAAATATGCCGGCCAGACCCAGCCTGTCGCCAGCCGTCTCACCTCCGAAGTCAAACCCTAACTCCCTGCCTGCCAAGGCCGGTGGGGCAGACGTGCTATGCACGTTTGCTTTAGCGCTAGACCATCGCCCGACTTTTTCTTTTATCGGCGTTTATCGGCGGCCAAAATTTTTTTCGACTCTGCCTGGCTCCCCCCCTATCTCCCCGACGACCCAAACCCCCCTACCCCGCGCACTGAGTCCGCCAGTTCGCTCTCTTCCCACTCCACCGCTTCATACCGCGCCACAATCATCTGCGCGATTTTGTCCCCCGCCTGCACCTCGTACGCCGTTTTCCCCAGATTCAGCAAAATCACTTTCAACTCCCCGCGATACCCCGGGTCGATCGTCGCCGGCGCATTCGGCAGCGTAATCGCATGCTTGAGCGCCAGCCCGCTCCTCGGCCGGATCTGCACTTCATAACCGCTCGGAATTTCGAGCGCCAGTCCCGTTGCAACGCACTGCGGAACATTCGGCTCCAGCACCACCCCCGCCACGCATCGCAAATCCATCCCGGCATCCTCCCGCGGACCGTGCGCATACTCCGGCAAGCGCGCCTTCTCATCTAATCTCTTAATTCGGATTCGCATGGCAGAATCCGCTATCATAGCGGCTTCATGTCTGGACCCAGCCCTACCCTGGGCACGAGCCCCAAACGCGTTCTCACCGTTGCGCCCATGCCGCCTGAGAAAATCGCCTATGCCCTGGCGCGTTACAGTCGTTCTTCCGATTCCATTCGCGATTCCCTCCAGTGGGTGCGTACCCACGATTCCACCAAATTCCTCGAAAGCTTCTATTTCCAGTACGGCCACGCCTCCATCGCCGACCTCGGCCACGTCACCGTCTGCTTCGAAGGCATCTCCGAATTAGCCGCCACCGAAATCGAGGACGAACAGTTGTGGGACGGCCAGGCCCGCAGCTCCCGCTATCAGGATTTCTCGAAATCCGGCGTCGTCGTTGCTCCCGAGTTCACCGCCGACGAACAGGCCATCTACACCCCCGTCGCCGAACACCTCTTGAACGCCTATCGCTCCGTCCAGGAGCAGGTCTTCGCCCATCTCGCCGAACTTCTTCCGAAACCCGAAGAGATGAAGCCCGACGCCTATCGCCGCAATCTCAGCGCGCGCGCCTTCGATGTCGCCCGCTATCTCCTGCCCTTCGGCATTCCTACCGGCATCGGACAGGTCACCAGTATTCGCACCCTCGAAAAACAGATGCGCCGCCTGCGAGCCTCCGAGTATCATGAGCTTCGCGACCTCGGTGAGGAACTCTCGCAGGCCTGCGCGATGCCTGCCGCTTGCGCCTGGGACGATCACTCCGCCTCCGAGCCCGTCGCGCCCACTCTCGCCCGTCACGCTCACGCCGACGAGTCCACCCGCCGCCTGCGAGCCGATGTCGCCGAGTGGGCCGTGCATCATCTGCCGCCCGCCAGCGCCGAATCCGTTCCGCCCGTCGACCTGCTACAGCCCGCCGATCACCTCGCCGACATCTGCGCCACTCTCGTCTATCCCGTTACCGACCGCCCCTATCGAGAGCTCTATCACGCCGCCCTCGCTTGGTCCCCTGCCCGGCGCAATGATCTGTTGTCCCTCGCTCTTGGCTTGCACGACAAACGCGGCGAACTGCCCCGCCACTTCCGCGGCGCGCCCTACGTCTTCGATATCGTCATGGATATCGGCGCCTATCGCGATTTCCATCGCCACCGCCGCTGCCAGCAGTTCCGCCAGCACTACACCAACCGCCTCGGCTACGAAACTCCCGAGTTGATCTCGAAATGCGGCCTCGATTCCACCTATTCCGCCGCCCTTGCGCAGACTGACGCCGCCTTCCATCGCCTCCCGCAGCCGGCCGCCCAATACCTGCTGCCCTTCGCCGCACGCTCGCGCTTCTTATTCAAAATGGATTTCGCCGAGCTCGAATACATCGCGCGCCTCCGCAGCGGCGTCAAAGGCCACTTCTCTTACCGCAAAATCGCCTGGCAAATGAAACAAGCCCTGGAAAAACTAGACCCCACGCTAGGCCAATTCGTAGACGCAACTCCACCCTGGATCGAAGATCCTTTGAAGAGATAGATCGAAGATCCATTAAAAAGATAGAAGCCATGGCTAATTGGACACGAAGAAAAGTTGTTGGATCCCTCTCGGCAATGGCCGCCGCTATGCCGCTTGCTGCTCAGTCAACCGGCAGTTCGCCCATGCCTCGGAAACCGAACCCGTCCACCTCCATCTCCATCAAAATCACCGACCTCAGGTGCGCCATCATCGGCAAGAGCCCAGTCATCCGGGTCGTCACCGATCAGGGCATCTCCGGATACGGTGAAGCCGAGTCCTACAAGCCTTATCTCAAGCCGATGGTGCTTTTTTACAAGGACTACATTCTCGGCGAAGATCCGACCGACGTCGAGCGCGTGATGCTGAAGATCCGCCGGCTCGGTGCCTTCAAACCCTGGGGCGCGGCCGTCAGCGCCATCGAGATTGCTCTCTGGGACATCGCCGGCCAGGTATCCGGCTTACCCGTCTACAAACTGCTGGGCGGGAAAATCCGCGACCGCGTTCGCGCCTACAACGGCGGCGTCCGTTTCCCCATGACTGGGCAGACCCCGCAGGACTACGCCGAGAACATGGCCAAAATGAAAGAAGCGAAAGAAGGCTTCACCTTGATCAAGCAAGCCGTTGGCTTCCACAATCCGGCTATGATGCACTCCATCCCGAACGGCTGGTACGACGAACCGCGCACCGGTGCCTCGCACATGGATCGCGGTCTTATGACGGAACGCGGCCTCGAGTCTGTCGTCGCCTGCGTCGAAGCCATGAAAAAAGTCCTCGGTGATGAAATCGGCTTAGCCCTCGACTGCGGACCAGGCTGGGCCGTCAAAGATGCCATTACCTTTGCGCGAGCCCTCGAACCCCTTCACATCACATGGCTCGAAGACCTGATCACGGGCGATTACACGCCTTACCCCAACGCCGAGGTCTTTCGCGAAGTCACCCAAAGCACTTCCATCGCAATTCACACCGGAGAAGAGATTTATCTGCGGGAGAACTTCAAGGACCTGATCGAAAAACAGGCTGTTAACATTGTTGGCCCGGATCCGGAGGACGTCGGTGGTATAGCGGAAATGAAGTGGATCGCCGAATATGCCGATCTCCACGACATTCAAATCGCTCCGCACGGCATTTTCGACGGACTGATCGGGCTCGCCGCGCACGTTCAGGTAGCGGCTGCTCTCCCTCAAAATTACATCGCCTTCGAATATCCGTTGGGTCAGCCTGACTGGTGGTATCAGATCGTCGACGGATTACCGGACCCAATCATGAAAAATGGATTTATCGACGTTTGGGACCGGCCGGGTCTCGGAGTCACATTCAATATTCCGGCGTCTAAATCCCACCTCTTGGACGAGGATCGCCACTTCTTCGATTAAACTGAACGACTCGCGTTCAGCTCAGATTCAGTGTCCGGCGCACCGTTCCGCGCTCCGCCTGTATCTTCTCCTGCAGCATCATCACCGAATAAATCAGCTGCTCCGGACGCGGCGGGCACCCCGGCACAAATACATCCACCGGTATCACCTGGTTCACCGGCACCAACGCATAATTACTGAACACGCCCGTCGACGTCGCGCAAGCGCCCATCGAAATCACCCACTTCGGTTCCGGCATCTGTTGATACAACCGGCGAATCACCGGCGCCATCTTGTTCGATACCCGCCCCGCAATAAACATCAGATCCGATTGCCGCGGCGATCCCCGCATCACTTCCGCCCCGAAACGCGAAATGTCATAGCGCGAGGCCATCATCGACATCATCTCGATCGCGCAGCAGGCCAGCCCGAAGCTCATCGGCCAAATCGAATTCTTCCGCGCCCAGTTCAGCGCATTATCGAGCGTCGTCGTAATCACGCTCTCTTTGATCAGGTCGGTGTCGTCCTGGTCGATGCGCGCAAACAAATTCGCCGGTTGGCTAATGTCGAAATTCTCGGAGTCGCCCACGCCTCAAGTATCCCAAACGCCCAAATCAATAAATCGGGGACAGGCCACCATAGCCTGCAAAGACGGAAACCACACAATCACGCCGCCTCCCACCGCGCCGCCGTATCCGCCCTCTGTTCGTCCGGCACAGACGCTATCTACGGATATTTCGCCCGCAGCTATTCCCGGGCCACCCGCGCACAGGGTTTTCCGTTGGGAGCTACACTTCTCGACCCGGCCGTGTTGTGAGGCGAGGATCCCTTAGAAAGACCTCGTCGCAAATCGCGAAAACGGTTTCCGCGAGCTCCGTTCCGATCACATGTTCTCGATCCAAAGCCTTACCTGAAAGCCGCAACAATCATTAGGAGAATCCAAAAGAGCCCAACCGCGCTCGCCGCCCGGGAAAACAACTTGCGAAGACGGCGACTATGCACAGGGAACGAATCGAACCCTGGCCATAGCCATGCCGCCGCCATTAGAAGACCAAGGCTAAATAGCGTGGGCGTCACTCCATAGAGCACTCGATCTCTGGAAAGATAACTCTCACCAGGAGAACCGGGCACCAGCAGGAACATGACGGCACCATCGTAAAGGAGAGCACAGGCTGCAAGGAATGCGCCGACCGAAACAACCTTCACTAACTGCTGGCCCCTAGCCGGAGACCCCTCCCCACAGATTTCTCTGATCGCTCGACCAGTTCTCGAAGGCGGTTCTCATCCAGAGCCTCCCAGCCAACATGAACTCGTTTGAGAGCCGCTACGAGATCCCGGATGTCGAACGCGCCGGAGTCATCTAGAACCAGTCCATGTGTCAACGGATCGTGCCTGAGTGTTTGCGATACAGCCTTACTCAGCAGGATTTCATTAGGGCTCGAACTCGATGAAGTCTTCAATCGCTGATCGAAACCAGTCCCAGAAGGTTTCGAATGTAGATCTTTGTTCCCAGCCTGGCTTCGCGTAGTCATGGATAATCACAACCCTACAAAGGTCGTTCCGTTCCCAGCATGCCACGTCGTCATTGCTCTGATTTCTGGCGAAAGGTACAAGATCTCTGCTTGGATACCGGCTCTTCAGACCATTGAGTTTTTCCAGTGCGAAGCCACGATCAAAAATCCACCAAGGATCTAGATGGATTATTCCCCGCTCGACCAATCGCATGAAAGACCGTGGGTACATAAACCAATCCGGGCATTCCTCAGCAGCAAGCAGATTTAGATGTTCGACAGTGAGCGCCATAGTTTACTTAACTCTTTACTTAACTCCTGTGAACGGCGACCCATTGGGATACTTGCTGCTAAACGCCGCTCCTTGACTCTGATTCCGACGCGTTGCCGCGTCGCCCCAGGGGTGACGTGTCACTTATTCAAAGCCGCTGCGACGGCACCGCCGCCGCATAGCCTTCGGGCTGACTAAAGCTACTTCAGCCAATCTCATTTCCCCAAAATTCATCGATTGTCTTTTCAGCGACAGCCATCAAGGAACCGTCCGCCCGAACTGAAACCATCAGACCGCCATCGGAATCAGGAGGTTGCCGTCGAAAGTACAGGTCTAAATTGCCACGCCGCCTATGAAGCACCTGCGAGGAGCCCTGCTTGGCCTCCTTTAGCAGGTTCTCCGCCGCCGCTGCCAAGCCTCCGCCTGCGCTAAGTATCCAAAGCGGCGTTAGCTGCGAACAGTGTGGACACATTTCAGCGTGTTCCTGAAGCTCTCGGTCCAGATGCGGCTTCTGTTGGTGTGGTGCCTTCTCCCTCACTTCCAGATACAGTCTTTTACCGACTAACGGCTCAGAGCACTGGGCCATTCTACTTCTCCTGGTTGACATCAAACTTTATTTCACGCTGAACGTTTTCGCAAACGCTTTGAACTGACTGGCCCTGAAAGGTCGTACCACCGAGCGATTCAAAGCCAACCCGACTGAGAGTTGACTGCAAACCCTCATTGCCGACTTTAATCGCCACTATCGTCAGAGTCTCTGCTTCTTCCGATTTCACTGCCGCCATTAATCCCTGGTGTATCGCGAAGAGGTTTCCAGTAGAGCCAAAGGCCACGGCTCCGCTGACATCGACGGTCAGATTCGTGCCGACCCTTTCGGCAGCAAACGTCACCAGGCCACCGGGAGTCCATTCTACAAAGTACGCGGCAAGCGGCCGAGCAAGATAGCCACAGTAATATTCTCTTCCCACGCTGTCTAAACTGGGCCTGCAGCCGAATTGCCAGGCGGCCTTTTTGCGCTCTGTCCCGTCGCGAGTGAACGGGGCTTCCCTAGGCGATGGAGCTTTCTTATCGCAGCCAATGCTCAATCGTACAATTGAGCATAAGTTGATACACATGAACCAGGCCCAAAAGGACTAAGAACAACTTATAGGCCCGGAACGGCCCAATTTCTTGAGGGAGCAGCGGATGCCCAATCAAAATTCTCCGCCCCAGAACACTGATGATGGCTTTCAGTTTCGACTGAATCTGCTTCGGGAACTGGACTCCGGTCTCCTAGACTTTTTGCGTTGTCCCATTTGCCAGAAGGAAAGTGTGTCGGTATAGTTCAGTCATCCCGACGAAGCAATATACCGGACGTGGTTTGTCTGCTCCAACTGTTCTTTCCGGATGCGCGCCCAGAATACCGATCGGCCCCGACGCTATTCCGAAGAGAGGCTTAGTCATGAGTTAGATGCGTATGATCGCCGACTATTCGAACTGGCGAAGTTTAGCCAAGAAGGAGAAGTTTCCTAACTGATTACTTCGAGCTTGCGATGCGCCGACCGAAGCAACTGATTTCGGTACTCTGATTTGGTCCGGTTCGGCATTTTGTTTTGGCGCACCCTCTAAACGAACGGATACTCTGATGCGGGCAGCAGCCCGCGGCGGAGGAACTCGTTGGATTGGAGAGCGAAGGTGGAGTTGTTCGAAGAGATCCGCAGAGAGTACGAGTTCGGCGTCGGCACGATTGCCGGAGTTGCCAAAAAGCTTGGAGTGCATCGGCGCATGGTGCGCGAAGCGGTCGGCAACGCGATTCCGCAGTTACGGAAGAAGACCGAGCGTCCACGCTATAAGTTGTCGCCGGTGGCCGGCTTCATCGACCAGATTTTGGAGTTAGATCGGAAGGCTCCGCGCAAGCAGCGGCATACCGCGCACCGCATCTGGAAGCGGATCTGTACGGAGCTTCCGAACAATACGGTGTGCGAACGCACGGTGCGGCTATATGTGCATGAGCGAAAGATTGCTCTGGGTCTGGTCGTTCATGAGACCTTCGTGCCGCAGAGCTATCCATGGGGCGTGGAAGCGCAAGTGGATTGGTACGAAGCCTATGCGGATCTGTCTGGCCAACGAACGAAGCTGCAGGTGTTTGCCATGCGCAGCATGGCAAGCGGAGCGGCTTTTCATTGTGCGTTTCTTCACGCCACGCAGCAAGCTTTCCTTGAAGCGCATGAACTGGCGTTCGCATTCTTCTGCGGCGTATTCCGCAAACTTCGGTATGACAATCTCACTTCGGCAGTGAAGAAGATCTTGCGGGGATATCGCCGCGAAGAGACAGCGCGATTCGTTGCCTTCCGATCTCACTGGCGTTTTGAAAGCGAGTTCTGCACGCCGGCTGAAGCACACGAAAAGGGTGGTGTGGAAGGAGAGGCCGGCTATTTTCGTCGGAATCACTGGGTACCGGTGCCCCACGCAGTGGATGTTGCTGGATTAAACCGAGACTTACTCCAGAGTTGTCATCAGGATGAGCAACGCCGGATCGAAGGTCGGGATCAAAGCATCGGCGCCGCCGTACTGATCGAGCGCGACCATTTGCTGCCGCTGGTGAAAGAGGGCGTGGACTTAGCACAAACCAGCTTTCCGACGGTCAACAGTTTGGGCTGCGTAAAAGTGCTAACCAACTCTTACTCGGTGCCGCTGAAGGCTGGAACGCAAGTGCAGGCAAAGATTTATGCGAGCACGGTGGAACTTTGGCACTGCGGCTGTTGCGTAGCGCGACATGAACGCTGTTACAGCCGACAACAACAAGTGCTGGATCTCGAACATTATCTGGACGTTCTCTCTCGAAAACCCGGCGCGATGGCTGGCTCACGGCCCTTAGAGCAGCAGCGCTGCGCCGGTTTGTGGCCCGAGTGTTTCGACCAGATCTGGCAAGCTTTGATGATCCGCCACGGCAAACAGACCGGCACCAGACAGATGATCGATCTGCTGAAGATGGCGAAAGAGGTGGGCCGCGATCGTCTACGGCAAGCCATCGAGACTGCCTTGGAAACAGGCTGCACCGATGCAGCTGCCGTGCAACATCTGATTCATGCGAGCGATCTCAGCCGTCCCGTTTGCGAGGTGATGGATATCGGTTTACTCGAACGCTATCGGCGACCGTTACCCGTTATGAACGAATACGATCAGCTGCTGTCGATGGGTGGCACGAGATGAACAGCCAGATGACACAACTGCAAGACGCCACGATCACTCAGCATTGCAAAGTGTTGCGGATGCCCACCATGGCTTCTCAGTTCAGTACGCTAGCGGAGCAAGCAATCCGAGAGAAGAAGACGCACCTTGGATACCTGGACGCCTTGCTCACAGTAGAGATTGAAGAACGCGAGAAGAACACGATTGGCCGGCGGATCAAGGAAGCCCGATTACCCCGAGTCAAGACACTAGAGGAGTTCAACTTTGCCCAGTCTCCGCAAGTGGATGCCGCCAAGCTGCGCGACTTGGCTGAGGGCGGCTATATTGATCGAGCCGAACCGGTCTTGTTAATCGGTGATTGTGGCACGGGCAAAACCCATCTTTTAACCGGGCTGTGTGTGGCCGCTTGCCGCCAGAAGCGGCGGGTTCGCTTCACCACCGCCGCCGCATTGGTCAATGAACTGGTGGAGGCAAAACACCAACTGCAGCTTCGCCGCGTGATGGCCCGCTGGAGCCGCTACGATCTGATCGCGATCGATGAAGTAGGTTACGTCCCGTTGGCCGAAGTAGGTGCGGAGTTTCTGTTTCAAGTCATCGCAGAACGCGCAGAAAGAACCGGCGTCATCGTCACCACAAACCTGCCGTTTTCCGAATGGACGCAAGTCATTCCTAACGCTCGCCTTTGTAAAGCCTTACTGGATCGAATCACCGACCGGGCGCACATCTTAGAAACCGGCACCGAATCATATCGCTTCCGGCGTACGCTCGAACGGCAAAAGAAAGGGGCGAAAACAAACGAGAAGTAAGCCGTGGAAATGACGGTCCGTGGAAACCATGGAAAGCCAAACCCAGGCTTTCCACCCTTCCCACCGCCCTTGTAAATCCCGCAAAACCAGCGGGATTCACACATTCCCACCGCCTGACGACGATTGCTTTCTCATTTACCCGGAACATGAAGATTAGCTCCGGAAACCATTAACTTAGGGTGGGCCAAAATAAAATGCCGAACTGGACCAATTTCAGTTGCCAAAGGCAGCAACCTTCACTGAAAGCTTTCAAATGCACTTCCTCAAAAGAGTTTCGATACAACGCCGGTGGGCACTACTGCCGGATTCTATAAACGTAAATGGCGGCCGGCTGCGATCCCTGCTGCCTTGCTGCCACGTACAGGGCGCGAGATGGAAACGAAAAAAAACTGGTTCGTGCACCTTTTCGGGTGATGACCTTGTCGAGATCTCTGTAGTGATCCGGGCTTTGCTGTTCGACCACCGCCACACTCCCCTCGCCACCGCTGGCGTAAAGCCGTTTTGAAACAGCGTCGTAGAAGACTTCGTCACAGTCGCCTACGGTGGGCAATTTCGCGATCACACCGCCCGTATCGGCATTGAACACCAACAGTTCCGCTGGCTTCCGGCAGACGATAAATAAACGCCGTCCCTGTTCATCCAGTGCCATGGGGAAATTCGCCTGTGCTTGCCCGGTCTCCAACTCGCGATAACCGTTCTCGTCTTCCTATCTACAACGGCCACCTTCCGCGAATCTGGTAGGTTCACGAAGATCCGTGACCCGTTTTTCTCCATTTGAAAAGATTCGGGGTGGGCCTCCAGCTTGATGTCGCCGACTTTCGTTCCATCCTCGCGGAGGACTGCCAGAGCGCCCGCTCCATATCCGACATAAATCTCTTTCCGCTCTGGATCGAAGCGCACGTTGTCTGCGTCCGATCCCAGACTAATGGTTTTTAGAAGCTGATAGGAACTTGCGTCGAACATTTGTACCGTTCCGTCGTCGCCGTTTGCTACATAAAGCCGGTTGATGTTTGGCAGGCAAAGAACGCCTTGGGGTTCGTGCAGACCGGAGATACTATGGATGCGCTTTCCTTGCTTGATATCGACGACTTCAACCGTGTTATTGCCAAGCGCTGCAACAAAAAGGCGGCCGGCCTCAGCATCGAATGACATGTGGTCAATGCGGCCCTGAACCCCCGGCAAACTGATGGTCTTCTCCAGGCGCAAGGGCACTTTTGATGCGGCGTGAGCCAGAGAAAACGAGCTGAAGAGAAGGAGTAACAATCGCATTCTTATTTCCTTTGAGTCGTGATGGCTTCGTACAGGACGATCGCGCTTCCGGTTTCCCGGCCTCTGGAAGCGTTCAGATGAGCAATCGCGCGACGCGTGTGGAGTGCAAAGACAGTCAATGCCCCGCTCTCTCCGTGGAGCAGACGGGCGCCCTGGTTCGAGCCGCGCCAGGTTGGCACAAACTTTCCCCCCTCATGGCTCTACCCGCCATGGGGAAACAGTAGGCCAACTCTTGAGCTGTTGCGTCGCCCAAGCTGTCGATTTGTCTTTATGGCAATTAGTGCACGGGTTCGGGATTTTGTACGCGTCCGTCATCGCGGGCGAGATGAACCGAAAGGTGTGGCTGCGAACGTTTACATCGGCGATCGTTTGCTCGATCTTAGGCATGTGACAGGCAATGCATTCGTTGCCGGCCGAGCCTGCGGCGTGATGGGTGTGTTCTTGGATCGTACTGGTATGAGGACCGTTCGGGGACCCCGGCCCGTGGCACTCCAGGCACATGACGTTCGCCGGCTTAATCAGCAGGGCGTTGTTTTCGGTTCCGTGAACATCGTGGCAACTGGAGCACTTCACACCGCGGTTGTACATCAGACTCTGCACGAAATCATTTCCCTGCATGCGATTCTTATGTGCTGTCCCGTCCGCAAAATGGGTAAAGGAGGTCTCCCCAAGCTTGTGTCCTTCGAGGCGCCAGTAATCCTGAAGTTTCTGGCCAACCTGAAACCCGACCGGCCAGTCATAATATTTGCCTTCGATTGGGTTTCTTAACGGCTGACCCTGCGAGTGGCACTGAATGCAAGCGTCGTTAGCGCTCACAAAATCGAGGCGGGCCGGATTGACGATGGTAGCTTGAGACGGTCGCTTTACATGTTCACTGCCCGGCCCGTGGCAACGTTCGCAGCCCACGTTCCACTCGGTGACCGTTTTGGTTTTGATGTCGTAATTGACCGAGTGGCAGCCATCGCACGTCGGTCCCGTCGGGCGTTTGAAATTGTCCGGCGGATAGAGGGTTGCCCACCAGTCCGCGCCGTTTTTCACGAAATACGGCCGCCAGACCTGGTTCGTGATATCCCATTGGGCCGGTTCCGGGAAATAGTCATCGCCGATTTTTTTGAAGTAGCGCTGCTTCCATTTGCTTCCGTAGACAAAGGCAATGTCGTCTTTGGTGAAGTGCACGAGCGGATCGGGTTTAGAAAGATCGGGCAAAATTGCTTCGGGGTGTTCTTTCGGATCTACAACCACGTTGGCCATGCGTGTTTTTTTCCAGCGCTCGTAGATCTGCCGATGACAAGTCTTGCAGGCGGTGGAGCCGACATAGTGTCGTGTACTGCCAGCAGTTTGAGAAGAGGATGACGAGGATTGCGCGAAGGCAGAGAGTTCGAAACAGGCGAGCGTCACAATCATCAGGTGGAGAAGGCGCGATTTCATCCGGTATGCTCTTTGCCTTGCAGTCTATCTGTGAATCCTGACAAATCGCTGACTTTTGGTTTGCCCTCTCTCCTGCGAAACAAAAGTCAGCAAAAAGTCAGCGGCAAAAGATACTCTCTTGATAAGACATTCCTCATGCGATTTCTGATCATCGAGGACGAAAAGCGGATGGCGCTGCTGCTCAAGAAGGCTCTTGAGGAGAAGAACCATTCTGTGGTGACCGCCTTTGCCGGCGAGGAAGGGCTTTTTGCGGCGCAGCAGAGTGACTTCGACGCAATTGTGCTGGATCTGATGCTTCCGGGCCTGGACGGGTTTGAAATCGCGAGAGAACTTCGCAAATCCGAGAATAGAACTCCTGTCCTGGTTCTTACGGCTCGCGATGGAGTGGCAGACATCGTGAAGGCCCTGGATCTGGGAGCGGACGACTACCTGACCAAACCGTTCGCGCTGGCGGAATTCATGGCCAGGTTGAGGGCAGTAGCCCGTCGAGGTCCAGCAGATCACAGGCCTCAATTAAGAATTGCCGACCTCGTGCTCGACCCGGCTTCAGGGCAGGTTTCTCGTTCGGATAAGCCGATCGCTCTGACGAAAACGGAGTATGCGTTGTTGGAATTTCTGATGCGAAGGCCAGCCCGGGTCCTGAGCCGCAACAGCATCATTGAGAGCGTTTGGGGCAACGGGAGCGATATCGAAGACAACACGCTGGAAGCTTTCATTAAGCGGCTTCGAGCGAAGATCGACAGCGACTATGAGCTGAAACTGATCCAGACTGTCCGAGGCTTCGGCTATCGGCTGCAAGGAAACTCTCGGCCATGACCAAGCTCCCGATCCGCCTCCGTTTGGCGGCGTGGTACTCAGCCGTGGTGGGCCTCACATTAATCGCTTTTGCTTTCGGCATGTATCTGGCAATTCAAAGTGCCATCCACGGCGCAATCGACAATGAGCTGGCAAACCGCATGCAAGGGGTTCATACGTTCCTCTGGCGTCATCTCCCCTGGCAATCGGGAAAACAACTCTTACAGGAATTCCAGGAGCATTCCGGGCTCACTCCGGGCGGTGACTTATATCAGATTCTCGACGCACAGCACCGATGGGTTTACCAGCCGGCCGCCATGCGAACGCTCAGCTTGGATTCTCAGGTACCGAACTCATCGCACTCGGACCGCTATGAAACGGTAAAGAGAAACGGAAGTCTTGTTCGCGTGCTGACCGCGAATGTCGACGTAGCCGGCCGTCAGTACACAGTGCAAGTCGCCACTGTCGTCACCGCTTTTTACGAAGTTCTCGAACATCTGAGGTGGTTTGCGCTCTTCGTCATTCCGGTAATCCTCCTAAGCTCTGGATTCGGCGGGTATTGGCTGAGCGGCCGCGCGATGGCGCCGATCGAGGAAATTACACGCAGCGCTCGCGAGATCAACGAACAGAGCTTATCCCGACGACTTCCTCTTCCTGCGGCTCGGGATGAACTGCGCCGGCTTTCCGAGACCCTCAACGCTATGCTGTCGAGAGTTGAGAATGCCTTCAAAAGAGTTCTTCAATTTACTTCGGACGCCTCTCACGAACTCAGGACTCCCGTGGCCATCATACGTACAACCGCGGAGTTAATGCAGCAGCAAAAGCGCACGGTCGGTGACTATGAAGAAGCAAACGCGCAAATCCTGGCAGAGGCCGAACGAACAAGCAATCTGATCGAGGAATTACTGACTCTGGCAAGAGCCGATTCTCAAGCCGCGGAAATGTCGTTTTCTGAAGTTAACCTTTGCGACGTCGCCAGTGAGGTGATCTCCAGCACGGCCGCGCTAGCCGAATCGAAAAGCATTTCGCTACAGGCAAGCATTCCCAATGCTTCTGTGATCGTGAGCGGCGACTACAATGCAATCCGGCGGCTAATGCTTATTCTCGTGGACAATGCAATTAAGTATTCGGCTCCCGAAACAATTGTTCTGACGTCAGTGAGTTTTCAGGGGATCTCCGCCTCCATTGAGGTCAGGGACGAGGGCATTGGTATTTCGGAACACGACCTTCCGCATATCTTCGAACGCTTCTATCGTGCCGATAAGGCCCGATCCCGCGAAATGGGAGGAGCGGGCCTGGGTCTTTCCATCGCGAAATGGATCGCCGAAGGTCACAGTGGGCGGATCGAATTAGAGAGCGCGCTGGGTAAAGGATCTACCTTTAGGGCAGTGTTTGCATCGGTTAGTCATCGGGTCGGATAACCTCCAATTGGTACATCACTGCATTGGTATATTGCTCAACGCGCCTCGAGCTGCCAAGTTCGGTTCACTCGCTGTAAAGCGGCGTTATCCCCCTGACCTCCTACCTACTTCTGGGCGCGCATCCGGAAAGAACAGTTGGAACAGACAAACCACGTCCGGTATATTGCTCGGGTCGATGTTGCTCAGCCGATTGTTTCGGACATATCCATACAGGTTCCAGCTCTGGGGATTACCCGGATCTTGAACGACCAAGGGCTCATTCGGGCTGCTAAACCGCCACAGCGCACTCCCGTAATATCTGGCGCCGAAGTAGTCCAGTTGCGTTTCCTGATCCCATTCTTTGCCGGTGAACTCTTCCGGGAATCGGGCTGCTGTCAGCCCTGGCGGAAGCCCGCTATGATCATCAACCCGAGCCAAAAGAGGGAGACCGCTGCCATGGCGCACAGAAACGACCTTTTCACATAATTCCAATAATTTTCGGAATTGCTCGAATGTCCCCAAAGCCATCCCACCGCGACCAACAACGCTAGGGTACAGATACTTGGCAGGAGACCATACAGTACGCGCTTCGTAACAAAGTACGCCTCACCGGGGTAACCTGGCACAAACAATAACATGCCGGTGCCAAAATAAAGCAGCACACATGCTGCAGCGAACAAAAGAATGCTTGCAAGTCTGAATTGCGTACGGTAGCGATGACTGTCTGCTGAAACCGGAAGCCGCATTTTAATTACAGCCTCCAAATTTGGACCCTGAGGCACTGTCGCTCACGCTTACGCATCCTTGGACTGGAGCTTTGAGCATCAACATGAGCCAGTCGAACGTATTCATCCCGTAGCGCGGATTCCCGTAGTCGGCGCCATTCTTGTATGGCCCTTGGAACAAATTGCTGCCGCCCAGTGAATTAGCCAAGAAAGCCTTGGGGCCTGACGTTGATTTACCGTAAAGCAGATTCAAATTGTTCCAAAGCTTATCGGGTGTCCAGGGGAGCAACGCTTTGCTGCCTGGGTTGAGGCCGATGTCTTTCAGAACCTTGGCGCAGGCACTAGTACAGTTGTTTCCGAACAATGCCCAGTTACCAGTTCCTGCACCATTTCTGATCGCATCTATGGCTTGCTGGGCCACCTCGGGTGATGTCTGTATCGTAAGCGAAGCAAAGTTTTGTCGCAAATCGTCCAAATTTTGGGGCAAACTGAACTCCGAGGTTCCTGGCACTCCTTCAAGTGGATGGGACAGAATTGCTGGATCGAGGTGTTTTTGCGGCCCAACACTTAGAAATGCGAAGTCACCGGTTTGCTGATTGTAGGCTGAGAGCATGATATGGCCGGTCGGGTTTCCTTGTTCATAGAACACGGTAATGTCCCTACCATCGGGATCTACGTACTTCAGCGGATTGTTGCCACCGTAGATGTACTTGTTGATTGTATTCGACGGGGTAACAATACGATCGTCTGTGAGGTTGACGAGATCCGGGCTAGTCCACCTCCCCAACGCCCCGCCATAATACCGCGCCCCAAAATAATCCAAACCAGTTTCCTGATCTCGAAGCTGTCCGGTAAACCGCGTCGGAATATTCCCATCGTTGCTCGGACCCCACTGCGCGCTGCGCCCGCCCGTCCCCGCCGGAATCTCCTCTCCGTACGGCAAATAATCATGCCGCGCCACCACCACGTTGCCACGGCGATCCGTCACCAGCCGCAAACTCCCCAGGTAATCGTGCGTCAGATAACACGGCGTCGAGCAAGGCGACGTGATCTGCGACGCATTCGTGTACTCCGCATCCAACTCCCCGAAGGCATCGTATACATACACCACCGTCGTCCCATTCAGCGTCTTCACCACTCGTTGCCCGTTGCCGTCATACCAGTAGTTGTCGACCGTTCCGCCCAGCGACGGCGGCTCCGTCGTATTGATCACGTGGTTTTCAGCATCGTAGCTCGCCGACGCGCTATTCACCGCAATCTGGTTCCCGTTTCCATCGTAATTATTCGAGCCGGTAATCTGGTTCTTCGAGTTGTAGACGTCCGACTCCGGCGCATTGCCCGCCGGTTGAATTCCAAACGTTCGACCGGTACTCGGATCCAACCACATGTTTCCGAAGCTGTCGTAGTCGAAGCCGCGCCCCCAGTTGCTTCCCTCCACCCCCTGCGTCACTCTATTCAGATTGTCATAAGAGTACGTCTGACTGAACCGCAAATACTGGCTGAAGCTTGGATCCCCCTGCAGGTAGGAGGCCCCCTGCAACCGGCCGTTGTCGGTCGTCGAACTCGATACCGGACACAGCCCGTAAAGCCTGCTCCCGTAGTTCGGCTGCACGCCCCAGTTCCAGCACGAGATCTGGTACATGTTCGTCACGCTGTTGGCGTTGTTCAGGCTGTCGTACGTCTCCGTCGGCTGCAGGCGAGTGTTATATCCAATGGCGTGCCAGACGTTATTTCCCCTCACGTAATACTCGACTGCTCCCTGCGGCCAATAGGCGGCCTGCTGGATGTATTGAGTCGTGTGCGGCGGCAAGTTGCCGGTGGTGGAATAAGGCCGATTCGCGCTGTCGTATGTGATCGTCAACACCCCGCCGTGCGGATATATCATGCTGCTTATCGAACCAGCCAGATTGTAGCTATATTGAAAGGTGTACTTATACCCTGCGGTCGTCTGCGCGCTCCCGGTTGTCCGCCCTATCGGGTCAAAACTGCTGTAAGCGCTGGTCGAGGAGCTGTTTACAACCGAGGTTAAGTGGCCGATGCCATTCGTTGCGCCAGTGTCGTAAGTATAAGAGACGGATGGCGTGCCATCGGAGTACGTCTTCTTGATCACGCGGTTTAGCGCGTCATAACCAGAGGCGCAGCTGCTACCCGATAAAGTTCCATAGCAAGTAATCCGCTGGGTGGCGTCGGTCTTCTTAATTAAATTTCCCACACTGTCGTAGGAATAGGCGACTGTTCCGGATTCGGGATTGTTTGCCGACAATAGCCGTTTCAGCGAGTCGTAGGCAAACGACCGTGGGCTGCCGGATTGGTTGACAGTAGTTAGATCGTCCAATGGATCGTAAGTGTAGAGCGTCGCCAACGCCGCATGGCTGCTGGAGCTATTTCCATTGCAGGAGCTGCTCGATTTCGGATCTTCGGTCACCTGAATGAGCCGGGCCGCCGAATCGGTAACCGAACTTCGCTGGCATCCCCCCTGATCGGTTACGGTCGTCTGATTACCGGAATACACGATGGTCGTACTTGCCCCGTCAGACGTCTGAGACTTGGTAGTTCGTCCAAGCGTATCGTAAGCATAGCTGGTGATGCCATAAGTTGGATCGCTTGTGCTTCTATACGGGTTCGATGCGCTGGCTTTCCGGCCAAGAGCTCCATAAGTCGTGTCCGTCACAATATAGGAGCTTCCCCGGGTGCACGCTTTTGAACCCTCCGATTGCCTGGATTCAGCAGTCCGCCCGAAACCGTCATAAAGGATCTCGTTGGATAATACCTCATCCCCTTTGCTGCATTGATCCCCATAGGAAACCATATCGATCGGCGACTTATAAATGATGTTCGTCTGGGTTTCAGCCGAAGTGCCTGCTGCTTTTCGAACTTGCACTAAGCGATCTAGCGGATCACCGAAGCTGTACACGGCATTGAATCCATTCTGATCCGTCGCCTCCTCCATCTCGCCGCTGTTGTACTCGTACTCCCAGCTCTGCGTGTGATGCAACGCATCGGACTCGCTGGTTAAAAAGGCGTAAGTATTTTTTCCCGAAGAATCGCTGAAATGGTCGGCGTACCCATAGGTCGTGACGTTTCCGTTCGGATCTTTCGCGGACAACACATTCCCCGCAACGTCATAGGTATAAGCGCTTTGAATCGTACTTGAGCCTTGCGAGGTGCTTAGCAATTGCTGATGCGTGGTGATGTTGCCGCGCTTGACAAAGGAGCTGGTATAATTCACGTCCATTCCTGTGGGCGCGGATGAATAGCCGGTAAGCGACGCTTGATCGTATTGATAGGAATCACGCGAGAAAACATTACCTTGGCCATCTTCTACCGTTACCGAGGCGGGTAGGTGAACTAAGTAAGCACACGGATTGGAGCAGGATGAGGTTGCCTGGTTTATGTAATTGTAGGTGTAAAGGGTTTGACGGAATGGAGATGTAGCGCCCCAACCGTACTCGCTCTTGGAACTGATGTTATTCGCGTTGGTATCAGTCGAATCGTACGCAAAGTTGACCCGGGACTGAATGCCTGTATCGTTCAGCAGCGTTGAGGTCTGGGTGACATGCGAAACATCATCCGGATAGCCTGTGCCCGTCGACGTGGTGCAAGAGTACGGAGCGCCCTTCGACTGATTGCACCATGCGACGGAACCACTCTCTTGCCAGGTATTCGTTAATGTCTTCAGCGTTGGAGAACCTTCGGCTGTTGTCAGTTCCTTGCCCTCTTGCCAGTTGGCATAGGTGATTCCAGTGTAGAGAAGCGCATCATAGCCGTTCCCCCAATAGGTGTGAACCGTTTGGGACTGAAGCGTCTGACCGGAGCCAAACGTTACCGCTTCCGTCGTTATAAGCCGCGGTGTGCCGTCTTGCGCGTTGGTGTCCTGGTAACTATATGCTGTCGTCGTTCCCTCGGATTCGCCCGCGGTATCGGGGTACTCCCTTCTTGCAAACACTCTTCGAACTATAGCCCCCGGGCTGGACGCATTGGCCTGGCCTATAAAACCATCGTCCCCCGTGGATCCAATGCCTCCCCAGTCATACTCGATAGCGCCGCCAGTAGGAAGCGTGACACGAGCAATCTCGGCGTAGTCGTTGTACTGAAAGCTCATAAAACTCTCGTCGGGGAACTTTATGTAAGAGTAAACGCTGGCGTCAAAAGTCCCTTTTTCTTGGTTGCTGGCAGAGACAGTCTGTGGGAATAGATAGCCGAGGGACTCCGGAGAGTAGCCGTTCCTGAGATGGCTGATGCTGTCCGACCCACCAATTTCGACGGATTCAGCACCGAGCCAGCCGGTGTACCCAATCAAGTCACAGCTCTGCGCCGCCGAGCTTGAACAGGAAGTATTTGCGTAAGTAATCGTAGTGAGCCGCCCATTCTGGTCCACTATCGAGGTAACTTGATTCGTGGAATTGTAAGCGAAGGTAATCTTGTTGCCGTTACGATCGCGTATCCAAGCGACATCGCTGTTTATAATTCGATACGTCGTGCCGTCCGGAAAATAAAGGTAACCGGTTACCTGGAACACCGGATTTTCCAAGACTCGATCGTCGATAGTAGCGTCGGAAACGAAGACCAAGGCCGAGCCGTCCCGGCTGGCGAAAACGGTCCCCCGACCAGCGTCCCAAGTAACCGCCGAAGTAGTGCAATAACTTGGAACTGTGTATGGACTGCCGTCCGTGTTAACGTCCCTCAGTTCCATTTCGCCGCCGTCGGGCCCGGTAAAGGTAAGGCGGCTCAAGGTGTATTGAACCGCGGCGACGTACCGTTTCGAGTTATACCGGGCCGGCCATGACGGTTCGCCGATCTAGTGACAACTCCGCGCTAGCAATCGGCTACACCAGCACCGGAGACCTTGATACCGCTTCACTGCTAAAGTTCTGTGCTGCCACAAACTGCTATGTGACCAGACTGAATTCTGAGAGCACTAACCCACTTTGGGACTTGGTACAACGCAACCCAGCCGCAGATCGTCTCCAATGGCGCTCTCGAAACCTCCGGCCGGACTAAACGTCCTGCGCTCTACTTTGCGGGTTCGCAGTGGCTCGCCACGACCAGTTTCTTTTATTATGGTATGGCCATTGCGACCAATTCAGTTGTGGCCATAAACTCAAGCTCGCCGGCCTATTGCAAATTGTAGCGCTCTCAAACCCTTCCGATGGGCTTGTGAGTTCGTTCGCGGTTGAGGAGGCGCTGGTTCGAAATAACAATGTGAACTCAGGAGCGTCGATTTCGCAAGATCGAAACGGCGCTTTACCAGGCAACAGCTCGCAATCTATCTCGCTCGGTTCACCTTCGTCTGTGACGACCGTGGCGGATTCCTACTTGCAACGGTCATACATTGACGACCTTCCTGCATATTCTTTGCCGCTGACAACCAACGCGAACACCAATGGCTTCACGCCGCGCTTCTTCGTAACACAGATCATCCTCGGCTACGATGGAATCTCTAATCCCATGATCGGCTTTGACGCCGAGCTCAACGTGTGGACTGGCTCAGTTCCGTCTTCCGAGGCAATCGCTTCGATCCGAGCTAATCAAAGTGCCTATTACGGCACGCCGTAACAAAGGCATTCCTCATCAAAAACAGGAGACTTCTGGAGCTTCTCGATCTTGAACCTCGCAGCCCTCCAGGATCAAGGCTCTTGCCCATTCGCTTCGGCCAACTAACTCTTGCCGTTCACGCCAGCCAAAAACAGAATCCCACCCTGACCTCCTACCTACTCCTGCGGCCTCCCGACGCGCAGCCGTATCGCCATCTGTTCCTCCAGCACGGACGCGATCTGCGGATATTTCGCCCGCAGCTGTTCGAAATACTCCAGGCACGTCTCCGGCGAGCAGCCCGTGCGCCCCGCCGGCCACGTCAACCGCACCCCGTTCGTGAAACAGCGGAACATCTCCAATGACATCTCCTCCAAAAGGTCATATAGATGATTGCCCGATATGCCCGCTGTCCGTAACGCCTGCTGAGCCGTCGCGAAAAGCTGAATAGGCAGCGCCGCCGCCAGCAATTGAGCCGCGAAGTAAAGCGCCTTGGTGTCGGGGCGCAGATCGAAAGCACGCGCGTCGTTCCGCTCTAGAAATTTCTTGGCCTGGCGTACCGCCCCAACCTGCCCTTCGAGCACAAACCACTTCTTGCGCAGCGTCTGTACGGCAGCGAGCGTCGCGGTAGACGCCCCGCGCCTTTGCAAAGGATCGAGTACCCGCAAGCTCAAACACGTCTCGCAGAGCACAAACGAGACATCCTTCACAACCAGCTCCGACGCGCAGATCTCCTCCACAATGCGCGCCGCGCTGGCATCCGGAACCCGCAGGAACACCAGCCGCGTCGATCCCAGCTCTTTGTAGTTTCCGATCGCGTAACCGGCGCGCAAATAATTCGAAAGCCGGCGCGCTACCCTCAGCGCGCCGGCCTTGATCGGCCCTAGCTCTTCAACCAGGCTGGGAAGTTTTAAAACCGCCGAAGCTGTTGCGTTCCCTTCAACTACCAACCCGAGTGACGGCTGGCTTTTCATAAACCCCACTCGCTTTCAGCGCCTTCATGCGATCGCGAATTTGTGCGGCTTTCTCAAACTCAAATGCCTTGGCCGCTTCCCTCATCTTCGTTTCCAATTCAGAGATCAACGTTTCCCGCTCTTCGCTGCTCAACTCGATGTCAGGATCGAAATCCTCGTCGAGCGGAACCGTCACATAATCGGCTTCCGCCACCGCCACCAGGCTCATGTCGATCGGCTTGATAATCGATTGTGGCGTGATGTGGTTCACTTCGTTATAAGCCTGCTGGATCGCTCGCCGCCGCTCGGTTTCTTTCATCGCCCGATTCATGCTGTCCGTGATCACATTTCCGTAAAGAATGGCCCGCCCATATACGTTGCGCGCCGCGCGCCCAATGGTCTGAATCAGCGAGCCGCCCGATCGCAAAAAGCCTTCCTTGTCGGCATCGAGCACCGCCACCAGCGACACCTCGGGAAGATCCAAGCCTTCGCGCAGCAAGTTGACGCCAATGAGAACATCATATCCCCCGCGTCGCAAGTCGCGCAGAATCTTTATCCGGTCGAGCGTGCTCACTTCAGAATGCAGGTATGCGCACTTCACCCCCACTTCGGAATAGTATTCCGCCAGGTCTTCCGACATCCGCTTTGTCAACGTCGTCACCAGCACCCGCTCGTTTCGCTCCGTCCGCAGCCTGATTTCGTTCAGCAGGTCGTCTACCTGCCCCTTCACCGGCCGCACTTCGATTTCTGGATCGATCAAACCGGTCGGCCGAATAATCTGCTCCACCACCACGCCGGCCGCCTTCGTGAGTTCATACGGTCCCGGTGTCGCCGAAACATAAACCACCTGATCCACCCGATTCTCGAACTCTTCGAACGTCAGCGGCCGATTATCCCGCGCGCTCGGCAATCGAAAACCATATTCGACAAGTATGTTCTTGCGCGATCGGTCGCCATGAAACATGCCCTGCAGCTGCGGCACAGTCTGGTGGCTTTCATCGATGAATAACAGAGCGTCGTTCGGAAGATAATCGAGCAGCGTGGGCGGCGCCTCGCCCGGTAATCTTCCGGAAAAGTGCCGTGAATAATTTTCGATGCCGTGGCAGAAACCGATCTGCTTGATCATCTCCAGATCGAACATCGTTCGCTGATACAGACGCTGCGCTTCGATCAGCTTGCCTTTCTCTTCGAGCTCTTTTCGCCACCATTGCAGCTCGTTTTCGATACTCTGCATCGCCTGCTGGCGCGTCGGCGCGTCCATCACATAATGCGTTTTCGGATAGATCGGCAGTCGCAGGTAAGTCTGCTTCACCTGGCCCAGTAGCGGATCGATCTGGCTCAGCGATTCGATCTGGTCGCCCCACATCTCGATCCGATACGCGTTATCGTCATACGTGGGATAAAGCTCGATCACATCCCCGCGCACCCGAAATGTTCCGCGCCGGAAATCATGGTCGTTCCGGTCGTACAGAATTTCCACCAACCGTTGAAGCAATTCCTTTCGGCTGATGTGCTGCCCTTTCTCCAGCATCACCAGCATTCCGTAGTAAGCTTCCGGAGACCCTAGACCGTAAATGCAGCTTACGCTCGCGACGATGATGCAATCCCGCCGTTCAAAAAGGGAGCGTGTTGCTGAAAGGCGTAGTTTGTCCAGTTCGTCGTTGATCGTCGCTTCCTTTTCGATGTAAATGTCACCCGACGGGATGTACGCTTCCGGCTGGTAATAATCGTAATAGCTGACGAAATATTCAACCGCGTTCTTTGGGAAGAAGTTCTTGAACTCGTGATAAAGCTGGGCGGCCAGCGTCTTGTTGTGGGCCAGCACCAGCGCCGGACGATCGCACGCTTCGATCAGCTTCGCCATCGTGAACGTCTTGCCCGACCCCGTCACACCCAGCAGTACCTGGTGCTTCTCCCCGTCGAACACGCCCCGCGTGAGTTGCTCGATGGCGTTCGGTTGATCGCCGCGCGGTTTGTAATCGATGACTAACTGGAAGGGCACGCCCTCAGTATAAGAGCGAATGCCTCAAAGCACGGTGGGCATGGAGTCGGCCCGCTCACGCTCCGCGTTGTACTCGCATCCCAGCAGCGCGATGCAGGAAATCAGGTACAGCCAGATGAGCAGTACCACCACCGTCCCTAGAGTGCCGTAAAATCGCCCGTAGTTCGCATGGTGTACATAAAGAGCGAAACCGATGGTAAAGACCATCCAGAGAGTAGTGGCGAGAAAGGCTCCTGGCCAGACACGCATGAAGCGGGATTTTGCGCCGTGCCGCAGCAGCGTGGGTTCGGGACGGTAATTGGGGCCGAAATAATAGAGCAGCCCGGTAACCAGAGTAATCGCGCAGAACGCGAGCACGTAGCGGCCTATTTTCCAGGCGAGCTCCAGCGACGCGCTTAGCTCCGCTATCCCGCTCCAATGAATGACCGCTAATTCTATGCGATCGCCGAACAGGATGAGCGCGGACGCGCCCACCGCCGGAAACGCGGCGATCAGAACCAGGAAAATAGCCATCGCGCGCTGTTGAATGAACGGCCGCCCCGCGGGAATCCGGTAAGCAGCCTGGAAACCCTCCATTAACGTAATCATTGCTCCCGAACCGGCCCAAAGCGATATCAGCACGGCCACAATCGGTAAGGAAACCGGCGCCTGGCCTCTCTCCGCCAAGCGCGACAAGACCAGCTCTTCTGCTCCTGGCGGCACGATTTGACGGGCAAAGGTGGCAATGATATGAACCACCGCCTGAGCGTTTACTTTCAGGAGGATTGCGGTAACCGTGGTCAGAACCGGGAAAAGCGACAGCAGTGACGAGTAAGCGGCGCCTTTTGCAATGCTGAAGCAATTGTCTTGCTGAGCGGCAATAGCAGCTCGCCGCAGTAGCCACCAACTGCGGGCGAAGAACCCGAGTTCAATGATCAAGCCTTCGGGCTGGTCGACGGAGGAAGACGTTTCAGGCAGCGCGCGTAGGCTTTCGGGCACGTTGTCAGATCCTCGCCAGTCGATCATACCCGATTCCGCTACCCTTTGCCCGGGAAGCGCCGGCTATCGCCCCGCGCTCGGTTTCGAGTTCGTTGCCGGAAAGTTAGCCGCCAGGTAGTCGATGATCGTATTGAATTCCGCATCCGTGCCGTTCGCTCCTTTGTCCACCATCGCGCTCACCACCCGTTCCCAGCCATCCTTTGTATCGTGACGGCCGATCACAATCTCCGGCGCGTGGCATCCACTGCAGATTCTCTGCATCGTCGCCTTACCCGGTCCATCCGGAAGCTGCGTTTTCTGAGCTTGGCCGGCGGAACCCGCCCCAGCCAGCCAAAAGAGCAAAAAAAGATTTCCCAGCAATACCATTTTGAAAGTCGGCCCCCCTCCCTAGTCTAGGCACCCAGCATGCCTATTTCTCGTTTGTGACCGCATTTTTCGGAGCCATGAGCGCAGCGATTGGACCGGCGTTTTTTTCACAATCCCGTCAGGGAGCGGCCTCTCCTACCTCGCCCTTTCCAATTCCTGCACCCGCGCCGCGATCAACTCCAGGTCGTGAACAAATAACGCGTACTCCTCGTCATACCGTTCCGGCAAAGCCCGCAAGATGGCCGAAGGGTGAATCGTTGCCACCAGTTCCTTGGCCCGATGATGCGGAAAGAACTTCCCGCGATCCGCCGTAATCCGGAAATCCCGGCCCATTAAAGCTTGCGCTGCCGTCGCGCCCAGACAAACCACCAGCTCTGGCTTGATCGCCTCTAGCTCTGCCTCTAGCCACGGCTTGCAAGCCGAGATCTCGATGCCGCTCGGCTTCGAGTGAATGCGCCGCTTCCCTCGTTCGATCTTGAACTTGAAATGCTTCACCGCATTCGTCACATAGATCTTCTGGCGGTCAAGCTTCGCCTCATGCATGGCCTTATCGAGCAGCCTCCCCGCTGGCCCCACGAACGGGTGACCTTTCACATCTTCTTCGTCGCCCGGCTGCTCTCCCACCATCACAACATTCGAATCCGCCGGACCCTCGCCGAAAACAACTTGCGTGGCGTGCTCGTAAAGATCGCATCCCTTACAGGCCGGAGCCGCCGCCCTTAGTTCAGTCAGCTCATGCGTGGCCGGTATCCAAGGAACCGCCGATGGTTTTTGGTTTGCTGCCATTTGCCTTACCCGACTATCCGACGCCGCCAACAGGCTCGGAATAATCTGAGCCTCCGGTAATGTCGCCCAGTGCCGAACCGGCATCTCGGCCTTCATTGCCTTCACCTTGACGCGCGCTGGATTGAAAATCGAACCGTAATAATCCTTCCAAAGATCTTCGAGCCCGTCTTCCGACGGAGCCGCCGACCGGGGAACGCCCGGTCCATACGACAGTTCCTCCAAATCCCACCGCACGCTCCGGTCCGGCGTCAAAATCGACCAGCGCATACTTCCGAAGCGGGCCGCAAACCACGGCCCCATTGCCTCCACGATCAGGTGGTCCGGTTTGTGCCACGCGACGAACTCTTCCGGATCGGAGTCAACCACCCGCCGAAACCGCACGAACGCCGTCATCTTGTGCATGTCGCGCCGGACTGCCTTCTCCATCAGCCGAAGAGTTCTAACATCATCATCTACATCGATTTTGAGGAGATTATGTTCGCCATGGGTAATCCGGTATAACACCCTGTATAAATAGGGCCATTGCAGCTGGTCCCGGTAGTGCCCGACCGTTTTCGCCAGCTCCAGAAACTCTTTCGGCACGTTAAGCTGGCCCTTCGAGGCCGGTGGGTTCGTTCCTTCAAAAAGCGAGGGTCCCGCCCCGCTCCAGTGGAGTTCGTTCGGCAAAATGCCCGCATTCAGTAAGTTACGAGCGATCACTCGCCAGCTCTCGAAATCGGTCGCCGAGACCGAAATCACAACTCGCCCGACCGAGCCGTCGCCGCCGCCTCAAACAACCCGAGCTGTTCCGGCGCATGAAACCGCTTCGGCAGCCCCTCCCGATCGATCTGCGCCGCCGCCGGATTGTGATCCGCCGCCACAATGAAAAACTGCGCCTTCTTGACTGAAATCTTCAACTTAGCCAGATCCGCCAAACTCAGCGACCGGTAGCGCCGGATCTTTAGAATGCGCTGCACGTTCCGCACCCCGAACCCCGGCACCCGCAGCAGCGCCGACTTTCCGGCCTTGTTCACGTCGACGGGATAAAATTCGCGGTTGCGCAACGCCCAAGCCAACTTAGGGTCCTTGTCGAGCGGCAAATTCCGGTCCGCCTCGGTCGTCAGTTCGTTCGGCAAAAAGCCGTAGAAGCGCAGCAGCCAGTCCGCCTGGTAAAGCCGGTGCTCCCGCACCAGCGGGATCTTCTTGAGCGGCAGGGTCGGATCGGCAAAAGGAATCGGGCTGAACGCCGAGTAATACGCTCGCCGCAGTTTGAACTCTTTGTAAAGCGCCGCCGATTTTTCGAGAACATCCGCATCCGGTGCCGCCGTCGCCCCAACAATGAACTGCGTGCTTTGCCCGGCCGGCGCAAAGCGTTTGGTTCGCCTGGTTTGAAGCGTCGCGTCCTTTGCTTCGAGAATTCCGCCAGCAAGTTGCTGCATGGCCGTCTCAATCTCGCGGTGCGTCTTGGCCGGCGCCAGCTGCGTCAGATCGCTGCTCCGGGCCAGCTCGATGTTTGCGCTGAGCCGGTCTGCCCACCGCCCGGCCTCAAGCATCAGCTCCTCGGACGCGCCGGGCACCGCTTTGAGGTGAATATAACCGCCGAAGAGATGCTCGGTGCGCAGCAGCTTGGCCACCCGGACCAGCTGCTCCATCGTGTAGTCCGGACTCTGGATGACACCCGAACTGAGAAACAATCCCTCGATGTAGTTGCGCTTATAAAATTCAACTGTAAGAAAAACCACCTCTTCCGGCGTGAACCGGGCGCGCGGCGTGTCGCTCGAAATCCGGTTAACGCAATAGCTGCAATCGTAGACGCAATAATTCGTCAAAAGCAGCTTCAGCAGCGAGACACAGCGCCCATCCGGCGTATAGCTGTGGCAGATTCCCACGCCGTCGGTGTTGCCCAAGCCGCCGGGCACGCGCGCCCGGCGAGAACCGCTGCTGGCGCAGGAAGCGTCGTATTTAGCCGCATCCGCCAGAATCCGCAACTTTGCCCGGATCTCCACGCGTTCCCAGAATCTAGATCAGGCGTGTACGAGCGGCTGCGCCTGACTGATCTCTTCGAAGTCTCCGGCTGCGTCGAACGCCATTTCAAATGGGTCTGGCGCGACGGTCACATTGGGAGCGAGCAGTGGAACCAGGTTTTCACTCACGGAAACATTAATCAAATCGAGCGTATTCTTGATCCGGCAATACGTCACATCGGCCAGATTCTTCTTACCGACGGTGGGCGCAATGGCCTCCAGCGCGTCTCGGTCGGTCGAGAAATGTATGGGCGTCCGGATGGCGGACGGCGTCGACGCAGTCAGCGAATTAATGTAAGTCGGATTCCAATCGACCCCATCGAGCAGACGCTTATGAATCACGTCTGCCAGACCCACACCGACCGCACTGCCATACGTTTTATTGGTGAGGCCACGCACATAAATGCGCTGGACTAGCGGCATGTCGGGAAATGGGTTGTACTGCCCCTGAATGTTCCTATTAATTACTTTCGTATCCATTCCCGCGCCGCTGATATCCTTGCCCATCTCGTCCACGATTAAGACATCGATTTCGCTCGCCGGGAGCTCCGCTTTCCAGGACTTCACCTGCCTCAGAAGCTCTTCTTCGTGGGCGAGCATCGCCTTGCAGCCGTCGGCCGAAGTCACTGCAACTAAGCCAGCCGTCTCGTGATGAGCGCCCTCGAGAATGGCGAGGCCGCCCAGCACCTTACCCGAGTTAAAGATGCGCTCGCCAACGCTTCTGATCATGCGCTCCAAACCCATGCGATACGCATAGGTGTGATAGGTGCGAGCACCGGCAAACTTGCCCAGCCCAATCGCCATCATTTTAAACAAGCCGCTTTCGATAGGGCCTGAAAAATCGGTGTGCCACTTGACGCGGCCGACAAGAAAAACGCCGTCTGATTGGTAGGCGTTCTTGTCCATGAAGGTTTCGATACCCTCCGGTGTTTCCCCCTGCGACACGACCTCCAAAGAGCTGAGGACAGGCACGCCCATGCTGGCTTCACGGATCCCATAATGCGCCAGTACGTCGGCCTGGCCTTCGGCGGTTGCCGCGCCATGGCTACCCATGGCCGGAAAAATAAACGGATTCGCGCCCTGTGCCTTCCAGAAATCGACCACCGACTTTACGATGGTGGAAATATTCGAAATGCCACGGCTGCCGACGCCGATCGCAACGCGTCCGCCTTGCGGAACGCGGGAAGCGAAGCCGGAACGAGACAATTCCGTCTGGACGTGTTTCGCTATATCGGCAATCGCGTGGTTTGGAAGAGACTGGTGTGCGTGCACGAATCTGGGGAGATTCATGCTTCTAGCATACTTGTTACCGTATCGACTTTACGCGCCGGAGCGGGATGGCTCAGCCGCATCCTGCTGCCAGCTTTTCTCAAGCATTGAACTGTATTCGCCCGAAGCATAAAGCTCGAAGACGAATTCGCCCGGATCGGGACGATCGAAGACCCAATCTCGCAAACGCTGCTCGTACCACTGATCCAGATAGCGGTGATAGCGCCTGAGGAAGTCCGCCGGGAAAAACTCGACCGCCGGCAATTCCTGAAATACCGCATGCAGTCCGAACGAACGTCGAAAGAGAGAGCAAAAGTCGAGCACTCCCCAGCCTTCGAGCTTTGCCCGAACCTGATCCGGTATTTGCTGGACCAATAGGACTGCAAAACTCTCCGGCCGGATGCGGCGACTTGCATAGAGGCCGGAAAGGGCCACGGTTTCCGCTGCTTGTTCTGTCCAACGGCAGACATCCTTGCCGATGTAGAACAGCATGCGAAGTTCCGCGTAACGTCCGCGCAGCAACTTCTTGTCCAGATCCTGCACCGGAGTGTGCCCCTTCGGGGCGAAACCTTGCAGCGCGAGGCTCGCTTGCGAACTCTCCATCAGCAAGGAATTTTCTTCCGTGCTCGAAAAGGGATGTAGGATCAACGGCGGAAGTTGAAAACCAGTTACGCCGGCGGGCTTCATAGGGTAATCAGCAATCTCTTGCACTTAGAGTTTAAACCTATCGAGTGAACCAAGGTGTCGTTTCACCTTCTCTAACCGTATCGGCATGGTTCGCACAATTATTATGCGCTGAAAACTGAGTTATTAGCTAAGAGGAAATCTCTTACCCGTTGTTTCCGAAATTTGTTCATTTGCCTGGATGCGCGTCGGGAATAAAGCCAGGCCGGTTAAGCTCCATCTGAGTCAACGCATTTAAGGACGTCCAGGGCAACGCACCGGGGACCGGACGGCCATTGATATAGAAAGTGGGCGTCTTCTCTATTCCGAGCTCTCGGCCTTTGGCCACGCTTTTTTCGACTTCGTCTTTAGTAGCGTGAGTATCGAGGCAAGTGGCGAGCTTCGTTTGATCGATTTGACGATCCTTCGCGAAGCCGAGCACCTTTTCACGCAGGTTAGCCGGGTTGATTTCCCCCTGATTCTGGAATATCCAATCGTGATAGGGCCAGAACAGATCCGGTTTGCCATCCGCGACGCAATGAGCGGCCTCCGCCGCCGACCTGGCCCAAGGATGAAGCGAATCGATGGGAAAGTCTTCAAAGATGACTCTCACGTCTTTCGGATATTTCTGGGGAATATTGTCTCGCAAAGTACGGGCGAATTCGCGGCAATAGGGGCACTGGAAGTCGCTGAAGACGACGATTGTGATGCGCGCGTTGGGGGGTCCAAAGGACGGCCCAGTGGTCGGAAGCTGTTCCAAAGTCTCCTGGAAAGGATTGTCGTTCAGGTCCCACACCGGACCGGTGATCACATGCTTTCCATCGGCCGTAAGATAGTAGGTTTTCTCCTGTTTCGCCGTGCCCATACTCAGGTGAACGACAAAACGGTAGTAGCCCGTAAGGGGAGTCGCCACGGGATCGTCGATGACAAACTTAACAGCGGGAGAGAAGCCCTCGGCGTAACGAAGGTAGCTTTCGAGCTTGCTCTTATCCAAAGCAATCGCCGGGGGCTTATCGGCCGCCTCACAGACGGCCAGTCCTACCAATAAGAGGCCAAGAATGCCGGCCCAAAAGCGTTGCATGCGTTTTTCCAAGTGTACACAGCCATTCAAGGGCGCTTCCCGGGCGCGGCAGGGACTCAGGGAAGGCGCGCTCACTATCCGATTGCACTTGTGAAATAATTCAGGTGAAAAGCAGCCCATGAAACGCCGGAGCTTCGTTCAATCCTTATTAGTCACACCCGCCGCCGCGCCGGCGGCCGCGCTAGCCGCCCAACAGGCCAAGTCACCGCAGACGACCCCTCAGCAGCAACCTCCGCCGCAGGCAAACACCCCAGCGCGGCAGATGCCTCGCCAGCCGAGCGGAATTCCGAAGCTGGAACTGGTCGAAGTAGACATCACGGCCGCGACGCGGCCGCACTACTTCAGCCCGGAGCAATTCGCGGCTTTGGACAAGCTCGGGAGCGTTCTGGTGCCTCCCTTGAAAGGCAATCCGGGAGCGACGGAAGCGCAGGCACCCGACTTTCTCGATTTTCTGATAAGTGTTTCTCCGGAAGACAGGCAGAAGCTTTATCAAAATGGCCTGGATACTGTCAACGCACAGGCGCAATCGAGATTTAACAAACCGTTTTCGGAAGTGGACGCGGCTCAAGCCTCCGCGATTCTAAGACCGCTCATGACGATACGGCCGTGGCCGGAAGATCTGCCAACCGATCCGCTCAAAAACTTCATTGCGCAGGTACATGACGATCTGCGAACCGCTACCAGGAATTCGCGCGAATGGGCGGCGGTCGCGGAAAAATCCGGCCATCGGTTCAGACGCGGTTATCGCGAGAGCGGCATGTATTGGGCGCCCATCGACCCCATCAGCGAAGGTTAGAATATGCCAGTCAAACAATATGACGTCCTGATCATCGGCTCGGGACACTCGGGCGGAATGGCTGCGAATATCCTCACGCGGAAAGGCATCTCCTGCCTGATGCTGAATGCGGGGCCGGAAGCAGACTACGAGAAGGACCGCAGCTTCAAGTCTGCGCACGAACTTCCTTACCGCGGGTTCGACAAGCCAGGCCGTTTGCCGCACGTTTTTCAAGCAAACGAATTCAACGCCAATCAATGGGTAGATGAGAAGGAAGTTCCGTATACGTGTCCGCCGGATGCACCCTATAATTGGGTGCGAGTGCGGCTACTTGGCGGCCGGTCGCTGTTTTGGGCGCGGCAATCTTTTCGCCTGAGCGACTACGAATTTAAAGCGGCGGATATCGACGGTACGGGAGTCAACTGGCCGATCAGCCTGGAAGACATGGCGCCTTATTATTCGCGAGTGGAGGCGATTTTTCGCGTCACGGGCCGTAAGGAAGGCTGGCCACAGTTTCCCGACGGAAATTTCGTCGAGGCGCAGTATCCGCCGGACACCGACAGCATCAAACGCGTTACGGAGATTTGCAATAAGCAGGGCGTAGGCGTTTCCAAATGGCGTTCGGCGCTAGGCAGAGACGGGCTGGCGAGCTCCATCAATCTGCTGCTGCCGGATGCGCTCGCGAGCGGCAAGCTGGACATAGTCCAAAACGCCATCGTTCGCGAACTGAGTGTCGACAAGAACACTGGCCTGGTAAATGGAGCGCATTTTGTGGACCGGCACTCCAGCCGTGAAATGCACGTGAAGGCACGGGTAGTGGTGCTGGCGGCGGGAACACTCGAGAGCACGCGGCTGCTGCTGAATTCGAAGCTGGCGAACTCGAGTGGAGTGATGGGTCATTACCTGATCGATCAGATGTATGGCGTCTCAGTAGTGGCATCGGTGCCGCAGGCGCGCGAGGGCAAAGCGCCTCCCGGATTGATGGGCGGCAACGCTTTCATTCCGCGCTTCCGTAATTTGAAGAAATCCGCGAGGAGCAATTTCATTAAGGGCTATTGCGTGAGTATCGGAAGCGGCGGCAGCGCCAGCCCGAACTTTTTCCCGCTCTACGGCGAAGAATTGCAGCAGAAACTCGATAGCTATGAGAATTCCTGTGTCTCGGGCGGTATTTTCGGCGAACGCGTGGCGCGTTTTGAGAACCATGTGCGGATCGACCCGAATGTAACCGACCGCTGGGGCATTCCAGTGCTCTACATCGAGGCGCGCGATTCGGAAAACGAAAAGAATCTGACAAAAGATGCCGCCGACACGCTCGAAGAATGGTTCCATACAGCGGGATGGGAGATCATCTGCAAAACCTCGCGCGTGAACCCTCCGGGCTACAGCATTCATGAGGTGGGAACGTGTCGAATGGGCAACGACCCCAAAACGAGCGTGCTGAATAAGTGGTGTCAGAGTCATGACATCAAGAATTTGATGGTTGTGGATGGATCGAGTTTTGTGACAGCCGGTTGGCAGAATCCAACGATGACGATTCTGTCGCTATCGATGCGGGCTTCGGAGTATCTGGCGGAACAAATGCGGCAGCAGAACGTATAGAAAACGGCAGCCCGCACGAAATGACTAAGCGATCGCAAGTAGTGCGTCTACCGAAGCGCGCCGACTATTCGCAAGAGAAAATTTTCGAAATTCTGGATGCGACGTTTCTCTGCCATGTCGGATTTGTGGTGGAAGGGCAGCCATTTGTCATCCCAACGGGATATGGGCGCGTCGACAACACCTTATACATTCACGGCTCGGCTGCGAGCCGCATGTTGCGGACGCTGACGGGCGGAATGGAAGTGTGCGTCACAGTTACGCTTCTGGATGGGTTGGTGCTGGCGCGTTCGGCGTTCCATCATTCGATGAACTATCGATCCGTGGTGGTGTTCGGAAACGCGCGCTTAGTTGACTCGCCCGAAGAGAAAATGATGGCGCTACAGGCGGTTTCCGAGCAGATCATTCCGGGTCGCTGGGCGGAGGTTCGCGAGCCCAACGCAAAAGAGCTGAAGGCGACGACGGTTCTTGCGCTGGCGATGGACGAAGCCTCAGCCAAAATTCGCACAGGACCGCCAATTGACGATGAGGAAGATTACGAGCTTCCCGTCTGGGCAGGAGTGCTGCCGCTCCGGGCGCAGGCTGGCTCAGCTGTTCCGGATCCACGGCTGAATTCCGCGGGGCAAAAAGTTCCCGAGTATGTAACGAGCTACGTGACGCCGGGAAGCTTTCGGAGGTGTAAGCCCGGGAGCATCGATAACACTTCGGTCCGGGAAAACCCGTAAACGTTATTCGCTCTCTTCTAGCCCACTCGCTGCTTCCATGCCATCGCCTAACCCGAGAGGTCAGTCTACGATAAGCGCGTGACACGGCAACTTGAAATGCGATTTGTACTTCGCTGTAGCGCCTACGTCGCGCGAGCAGACGGCTGTCCTGGATAATCACCTGCGCCCGCTTCTTTAGTAAGGTTTCTTTAGCGTAGACTGGCACCGAGATGAAGACTTCATGACGCCCGAGCAAAAAAGATTAGTGCTGGAGCAACTCGACCGCGCTACTCGCGAGTTCCCAGGGACTTCGTTCGAAATCTAGGCATGACGATTGTAGTGACCAGGACGATAACGAAACGGCACGCGTAATCACAATCCTCGCCACAACGATTGAGAGAGTGGCTCCCCCCGGAACTTCCTATCGTACGGAGGCTAAGCGCATTCTTACAATGTGGGGTGCAACCAACGCTACCTGCCTAAAGTATCTTCCTGGAATTCTCGCAGCACTGCGAAGCGATGTCGATGGTGGGTTTCTTCAGTCAGTCACCGAACTGATTCACGCCGGAGTGTTTTCAGATTTTCTCCAAATGGCAGACTACCTGCTCGATGAGGGCTACAAAGAGGCCGCGGCCGTTCTGGTGGGAGGTGTCTTGGAGGAGCAGTTGCGAAAACTAGCCAGTAGGAATGGCCTGCCAATAGTGGTCGGCTCTCGTCCTAGTAAGGCCGACCAACTGAATGCAGATCTTGCTCGGGCGAATGTTTACTCGATGCTCTATCAGAAGAACATCACCGCATGGTTAGACTTACGCAACAAGGCGGCTCACGGTAAGCACACGGAATACCCAAAGGAGCAAGTCGTTTTAATGCTCAGCGGCGTGCAGGACTTCGCGGCAAGATACCCTGCTTAAGAGGATTCTTAACGACGATTAGCGATACAACATCCGCTCTTTCCGGTGAAGAGGGGCAACTGAAGCTTGCCCCGTTTAGGGCCATCGTCGCAGTTGTCTGGTTAGTCGGCTACGACTCCGATGAAGCCGTCAGGCCACCACGATCAAAGCGAAGCGATGCGCGTTTCCCGTCAAAGCGCCACTTGGCTCGAGGTTCCCGCCGGCAAACCATCAATATCGGTCCGCTAAAAGACATCGGCCGAAGGCGGCACTTTGGGGTCTCCTGTTAAGAGGGCCCGGATGACTTCTGCAAACAACCGCACCTCCCTCGTCGAGGAAAGTAGTCGAGCGCCTATGTGATACTTCCATACTGTACACATGAGCCAGGAATCCGGTGTTCGCACGAGCAATCTCGCCGAAGAGGAGATGGACTCCGCAGAGAATTCCTCCTTCCCGCCTGCCGAGCGGAAAGTCGTGACCCAATCGTACGATCTATCCATACAGACCTTGATGGAACAGTGGACCGGCAAATTGTTGATCATTCCAGAGATCCAGAGGGAATACATCTGGGACGACGGCCGCGCAAGTAGGTTAATAGAATCCTTACTTCTAAATATCCCTGTTCCGGTTTTGTATTTCGCTGAAACCGAGGACGCGAAATACGAAATCATCGACGGACAGCAACGTGTTCGGTCCATCGTTCGATTTGTCTCCAACGAATTCGGCCTCACTGCCTTGAATGTTCTCAACGATTATCGCGGCATGCGGTTCCATGAATTACCCGAACGGGAGCAAAGGTTTTTGAAGATGCGGATGGTCAGAGCGGTGATCATCTCACACGAGTCTCATCCGACGATGAAGTTCGAAATTTTCGAGCGCCTCAACTCAGGATCGATGTCGCTGAATCCCCAAGAGTTGCGAAACTCCATTTATCGTGGGCCCTTCAACAAGATGCTGCGCCAACTTGTCGCGGACCAACATTTAAGGACGATTATAGGAACCAAGCATCCGCGGCCACGCATGCTAGATGAGGAGCTGCTGCTGCGGTTCTTTGCTCTGGCGAAAGAATATGACAAATATCGCCCGCCGCTGAAGAGATTCCTCAATAACTTCATGAGCTCCGTGCGGCATAGCGATGAGGCTGCAATTGCTGCCTTCAGCGACCTTTTCCATAAGACGATTGAGCGTGTTTCAGCAGCGCTAGGTACGTCCGCATTCCGTTTGGTTGACGCGAATGGCAACGCGCAGGAAAAGACGATTAATCGTTCACTTTTTGATGGTCAAATGCTTATCTTTTCGTGGATGAATGACGACCAGGGCGCCGTTGAAACAGATCAGTTATTGGTGAATTTGGCTCGACTTTACCAGCAGCCTGGCTTTTCAGACCTTATTCGAAGGTCGACGGGAGATCGATCGAGAACCCGCATGCGCGTCCGACAGCTCGTGGAAGCAATCACCGATTCTGGCGTTGCTCTGACGGCGCCGTTTAATCTAGCGGATTAGCAGTGACGTCCAAAGCACTGGATGCCCTTCTTTCTTCCGTTAGGGAGATCGATTACCTCTTGAAGGCCGATGCCGTAGTGCCGGGAGCCGTCCCGAAAGATCCATTGCGTTCGCGCGCCATAGGGCGGGCTTCGGTGGTGCTACTTTCAAGTCATTTTGAGAGGTATCTATATGCGCTGTGTGAGGAGATCATTGCTTATCTCAACCTAAACGGTATCAATAACCTCCAGATTCCTGCTGAACTGAGACTTCTTCATTCCAAGGCTTCAATAGACGAGCTATCGGAGACTGCTTGGAACAACAGAGCAAAAAAACTCGAGGCGTTCGTAACTGCTGAAGCGTGGCTATGGACTACAAGCGCTAGCACTGGCAATTTCTCCCATGTCCACGTCTTGGATTGGATGAAATCTCCCAAAACAAAGGATCTTCTTCGGTTGTTTAGATATTGGGGTATCAACGATATTTTCACCTCGATTACTACGAAGCCCCATACACGGCAGGATCTTCTACTGCGCATTGCCGAACTGGTCGACAAACGTAACAACATTGCACATGGCGACTTCGCGACCGAAGCGACGGCTCGAGAAGTGAAACTGTATTCTTTCGCTGTGGCCAGTTTCTGCCAACGCTCAGATCGCCGAATGTCAATTCAAGTTTCCAAGCTGTTTAAGGTCGCGAGACCCTGGTAAAAGGATCTGCAAAAACGACGCCCGGTGCTACGGTGCACGGCTCACTGGGACGGATAGTCGGCATCGCGCTGACTGAGGTCGTGTCGCTGCGAAACAAACCGTGGCGCATTACGCATCAACTTGACGGCACATTCTCAGGCTTCGTGCTTGGGCATTTTGCGAACTGAGGGCCCCGGTCCTCGCGGTGATCCAGGCAGTTACAAAGCTGCGAACCTGCTAATGCACTCCTTGCAGAGCTGGACAAGCCGCTTCGCTGCTTCGCTGTCAACCTCTTCGCCACGGTGCACAACGGCGTTTCGCTTCCGGTTGCAGTCTCTGAGCCATGAATCCCAAAATGTAACGTCGTCCGCGATCGATCTGCCGCCAAACACCTCGCGGGACAGGGTGGTTAACCGGTCTTTTGCCCTGTGATAAGTCTTGAGCCGGTCGGTAACCTCAGCGTCCGGAACACTCTGGCTTGTGTAACGTTCCCGGAGGTGCTTTTCGATAAAGATCTCCTGTGCCTGAAACGCGACCGCCGCCGCCAGGAAATGCTGTCCCCGGTCGAGGGCAGAGTACGCACTCTGAAACAATAGAACGTACGTCTCTGGCGACCGGCCGGCGGCTAGCATTTCCGCAAACTGGTCGACCTCACGCCGAGGCCTGTTTACCATGGCTGAGCCTAGGCCGCTTTCGATGCCCGCACTTTCGTAGACAAGGTTTGAGTCTGCGAAGTAGATGCGGGTGACGAGCATCCTCGCGAGCCGTTCGACATGGTGCTCCGCCGTGATACTCCGATAAACGTCGAGCAGGTAGTTAATCACTCGCATTGCCATCTCGGTTGCAAACGTAACGGCGGCCGAGCGGGCCTTCTGCGTGGCGTCCAACCCTTCACTGCCATCAATACCAACGTGAACCGAGTCGAAGAACACGCGAGCGTGGGTGTAACGAAAAACCCCGTGGGTGTCCTTGTAAATCTCAACGTTGGTCCCAGTGAAATGCGGCCATGGCCCAAGCCCCGCTGCCTGCGGGATTGTCGGGCTGATCGGCCTAGCGGGTCCGTAGTAGAGCGGGTGATCGTCTGCGTATGCTTCTACATCATTTGACCCGGCTGCGAGGTCAGTCCAGATTTTCCGCAATTGGATCACGGCTGGCACATCAACTTCCGAGCACCCGACCGGGAATGCCCTATGGATAGGCAGATGGAGGGTATAGGGAAGGTTCACTTCCACGAGTGTGTTGCAGCCAAAAAGTTGCTCTCGCGGAATCGGATCGACGTATGAAGCAAAAGTGCCGAACCCATAGATTGTGAACTCCGGGCGCACACGGAGCTGATGCAGCAAAACTGAAAGGCAATTCTCTGCCTCGACGGGCGACAGCAATCTGATCTCTTCATCGGCGAGAATCGTAATGCGGACTTTCGGATCTTCCGCAGTTTGCTGGACCTCCGCGTGATACTCCAATAAAGCCATCTCATTCCTCCGAACCGCCCGGCACTTCATTGACGGATACCCCGTCCCGTCGGCAGCCGACCGCAGGACGCGCAAATTCACGGCCAGTTTAGCAACAGACGGCCGTGTGTCGGGTTTGCTCATCGAGCCTGTTGACCCGGGGAAATGCGACAGGGCCCAGCAACCCATCCGGACGTAGAGTCGCCATGTCGTACCTTGGCAGAGACTTCGGCCGATCGCTGAAATCACCCGCCGGACGCGAGCAGTCCTGGTCGTGCTTTATAAGTGGCGCTATCGCAAATTGGCCTAGATGAGACATCCGACACATTCTCCAATAACGGTTTCTGCCGTCGGGCCACACAGATGCCATCAGGTTCCGGGATGGTACGTCCGCTCGACGTGCCCCTTTAGGTCGGAGGGATAGAAGTAGACGTCGCGCAGATTGCCGGTGCTGTAGCGTTCGGCTTCGTCGTCGAAATGAGGCGAGGAGGGATGGCCGCTCTCGCCGCCGGCCGTGATGGCGCGGGCACGCACTTTGTCTCCGAACTCGACCACTGCCACGAAGCTGTTTCCGCTGGTTCCGTACCATTTTTTGGTTCCCGGGTAAGGACGCGCGCCGAATGATGCCAACGAACCCCAGACAGAGGAGGTGAAGCCGACGGGAATGCTCGGTTTCGAATCGTTAAAGGGCTGGACAATATCGCCGTTGATGCGCTGGAAGCGATTGATCTTGCCCCAAGGCGTTTGCCACGATCCGAAATCGGCTGTGAGCCGATCGGACGCGGCCGCGAGCGACCGTAGAAGTTGCTCCGCGGAAACCTTGCTGGCGATGTAGTCTTCCGACAACAGGCCGGCCTACGAACTACGTGACGCCAGGAAGGGTTCGGAGGCGTAAGCCCGGGAGCGTCGGTAACACTTCGGTCCGGGAAAACGCGCAAACGTTAATTCGCCCTCTTCCAGCCTACTCGCAGCGGAAGCAGTGCCGCGAAGCGGGAGGCTAAACGACAATGCTTCCATGCGATCGCCTGACCCGAGAGGCCAGTCTACGATAACAGTGTATTTCGACCATCTCAACGATGACGTTGAAGTACACGTTCCGACGATGTTCGTTTCGTAAAACTGAAAAGCTCTTAGAAGCCGGCCCCCGGTTGGTGAAGTTGGGCGCGCCGCTTCGAGTGCAACCAAAGCTCGGTAACGCCTGCGTTGATGGAGAAACCGATCCAGAACGCGATGCCGAAGAACTGGCTGGGGCCAAGATGCGTGCGGGAACTCGTGGCGAAGAATACTCCCATGACGGGACGAGTGGTTGCGATACCGAGCAGGATACCCACGGCGCGCGTCATCCACTCCCGCTTCCGCGAGGGATCGCCGCGGAGGCGAAACCAATAGGCACGGCCCAGCGACAACAGGAACCACGTGTTGAAGACAAGGACGGCGGAGCGCTCGAGCCAGCCGCCGACAGCGTAGGAGCTCATCGCGTAGGCGGTCGCGCCGGTCATTGCTCCGAAGGGGAAAAAGAGCCGTTCCAGCCATCCACCGCCCGTGCGGCGCAGCAGCACAGCGACGGAGAGAAGCACGAAGATGGCCGCCGGGATGATGTGCATCGCAGTCAGCACGGCGTGCGACGAAAAGGTTGCGTCGAGCGACGCCATCCGCGGCGGGCTGCCGTGCGAAGGGCCGATCAACTCGTTCAGTCTGCGGAGAGCGACGGCGATAGCGATAGCGACGCAGAACCAGAACCCCGCGAGAAGCCATAGAGGATGGCGAAAGGTTTGAGACGCCACATGCTGTTGCATTGCTGGGTCAGCCCTCGCGTAAGGCTACTAACGGATCGACGCGGCTTGCCGAGCGGGCCGGGAGATAACAGGCCAACAGGGCAACGGCCAGCAGCACCACGGCCGCTCCCGCTAAGGCGATGGGATCGCCCGCACTTATCCCATACAGCATCCGGCTCACCAGCCGGCCGACTACGAGCGCCGCCACGAAGCCAATCAGCAAGCCTGTCACGACCAGCGACATACCTTGCTTCAGAATCAGGCGAAGCACGCTTCCCTGGGCCGCGCCTAATGCCATGCGCAATCCGATCTCTCGTTTGCGCTGATTGACGGAATAGGCCAGGATGCCGTATAAGCCGATATTTGCCAGCCCCAGCGCCCAGCAGCCCGAACACGCTCAGCAACGCGACCCCCATTCTGGGGCCAAACAAGCCTCCGTCGATGATTTGGCGCCCGGTTCGCGGGTTGCTGACCACAATCTGCGGCGCAACGAAATGTATTTCGCGTTGCACGGGAAGCAGGCTCTGTTGTGGATCTCCGCTGGTACGCACATACAAGACCATCACGCCACCATAGTTTTGTTCCAGAGGCACATAGACGCAAAGTTGGGGTGGCTCCCCCCAATTGGTATAACTGGCATTTCGCGCTACGCCTATGATCCGCCGCATCTGTTTCTCGCCCGGAAGCTGAATGCGCTTCCCTAATACGTTTCCGCACGGCCAATAATCGTGCGCCATCTTCTCGTTGACAATTGCTACCGGCATGGAGTTCTCCTGGTCTAAGTTCGTGAACTCGCGCCCGCCTTCGAGCGCCACGCCGGCGGTTTCGAAATAATTCGTGTCTACTGTGTCGACAATCGTCGAGATTTTGTCTGCCTGCGATCGGGCTTGATGGCCTTCCACCTGCAATCCACTCTCGCTACGCGCCCAGAGCGGCATGTTCGACGCCCAGGAAACGGACTCGACGCCGGGAATTCCGGCCACGCGCTCGCGGACGTCCTTACCGAATGCTTTGATGCGCGGTTTTCCGTACCCCACCTGTCCCGGATTTGTAAAGAAGACCGCAAGATGCGCCGTCTGGAAGCCGGGATTTATATCGTAGGCCCGCGCGATGCTTCGCAAGAACAGCGCGGCAGTCACCAGTAAGAGAAATGAAAATGCTACCTGGCCCACCAGCAGAACGTTTGCGAGCGTAACCCTTTTTCGGCTTCTGCCCGTTGTGCGAGCTTCTTCCTTGAGCGTTTCCGCCACGCTGGCGCGTGAAGCCTTGAAAGCGGGGATGGTCCCGAACAGAAAGCCGGTGGCGAGCGAGACGATCAGCGCAAAAACGAAGACAGTTGTATCGAGCTTGGGCGTCACAAAATTGGCGGATGAGGGCAGAGCTCCAAACAGGAGATGGAGACCGGCATAAGCGATAAAGATGCCCGCGACGCCGCTGAGGAATCCGAGGAGCACGCTCTCCGTGAGGAGCTGACGCACCAGCCCATGACGGCTTGCTCCCATGGCGAGACGGACGGCCATCTCCTGTTGCCTTGCCGCCGAGCGTGCAAGCAGCAGATTTGCGACGTTCGAGCATGCGATCAACAAAACGATGCCCACCACGATCAATAATCCGGCGGCAGCGACGAGAATCTGCGTGGAGGTGCTGCCGGTATTGGCCAACAGAACATCACGGACGGGTAGAACCATAACCGCGTGGTCCTCATCAGTGGCCGGGTATTCGCGCGCCAAATCCGCCGCTACGGCCGTCAGGTTCGCTTGCGCCTGGGACCGCTTGACACCCGGATTGAGACGCCCCACGCCTTGAAAAAGTGCCTTGCCGCGATCGCTGAACGCGCCCTGCATCTCATTCGGCAATAACTGTTCGGCCATGGTGGCCGGTACCCACAAATCAGGACCGAAAATTCCATTCACTCCAATGAAATGGGGTGGAGCGACACCGATGACGGTAAAGACAACGTGATTGAGCCGCAGGGTTTTGCCAATGATGTCAGCCGCCCCGCCGAAGCGCGATTGCCAAGTCCCGTAGTTCATCACCGCAACAGCGTGCGCACCAGGGGTGGTGTCCTCCTCGGGCAAAAAGAAGCGGCCGGTGGCGGGCTTGAGGCCCAAGGTTGAAAAGTAGTTGCCTGTTACTAACTCGCTGAACATCCCTTCCGAAGTGCCGGCCGCCTGCCAGGTCACAGGTCGCGACGACGTGTAACCGGCCACCGAGTGGAAGACTCGGTTCCGAACCTGATAATCCTTCAGATCCGCATAGGAAAGAGGCAGGGGCGCGCTCGACTTTGACGTACTCCGCGCTTTCATCAAGCCAACCGCCGCCAACCCGGCGGAGTCCGGAACTGGGAGAGGATTCAAAATCAGCGTGTTGATGACGGTGAAGACGGTGGTGTTCGCGCCAATCCCCAAACCTAGCGTCAGAACCACGAACAGAACGAACAAGGGGCTCTTCCGCATAATACGGGCGGCATAGCGTAGGTCTCTCCACAGCACCTCCATGAAGTTACTGAACGCTAAGCTGCCTGATCTTGCCTCGCCTACCGGCACCGGGTCGTATTTCGCCGTGCGCTGCGCCCTTCGCGACTCTGTCCGCAGCGGATAGGTGTCATCCAACTCCGCGAGGACGCTCCGGTATGCTTCTTCGTCGCTAGCTCCGCCGCTTCGTAACTCGCGATAGCTATCTTCGAGATGCTGCGAAAATTCCTCGACGAGATCCGACTCGGCTGTTGGCTCCAGGCGCAACGGCGCGATCCGATCTTGAACGATACGCTTCCAATCAGGCATTTTCCACTCCTGTAATCAGACTTATGGCCGTGACGAATTCCTTCCAGCTCTTTCGTTGAGAGCGAAGCACTTTTCGACCTTCCGGGGTCAGGCTGTAATACCGCCTTCTTCGCTGCTCCGCCTTTTCCACCCAACGGCTGGCGATCCAGCCCCGATCCTCCAGCCGATACAGCAGCGGATAAAGCGAGGTGACGTGAAATCGCAAATAGCCGCCCGATCGGATCTGGATCAGCTTTGAAATGTCATAGCCGTGGCGCGGCTGATCCTCGAGCAACGATAAGACCAGAAGCTCGGCGCTTCCTTTTTTCCATTCCCGATCCGGTGAAATTGTGGCCATATTTGTTGGTCCCTAATATAGGACTCACAAATAGGACGAGGGCTTCCGGCGATTTGTTCCGTCGAGTTGAAGAATGTTCGCTCACTCACTTGAAAAGCGATTACGTCAAAGCGACTTTGAAAGATTCGTTCTCGGGAGTGTCCGGGTGAACGACAGCGCGCTCAATGCTGTCGCACCGGGCAAGTCTTGTAACCGCGGCCTTAGACTTCGTCGTCCGCCGGGTTGTTTGATTCGAGAGGTGCGCAACGGACAATCTTGTCAGGCTGCTCCGGAAACGAAGCGCAGCTTCAGCGAGCCTTGGCATGAAGGGCCGGAAGCTAACTGGATCCAGTCCTGCGGGGACGGTTCGATTATAGGATCTCTACATACCCTTCGATTTCCATGGACACGAATTCGTTGTCTATCCTGAATCAGCTTGGTAGCGTCACAAACCCCGTTGCGACTTTGAGCCAATGCGATGGTCAAGCTCATGGTCTGCGACACAATTCTGATAGGTTCAACAAGGTCACTGTCATTCCAGAGAATCGCTGCCAGTCGCGCCCCACGACCTTCGACGGACATGCGCGCGACTTTGCCATCAGGCAGGAGGAGAACTGGAGCAGATACAGCTCCTCTCCGGACACGTTAGCGTACAGACAACGGAACGCTATCTTGGTTGCAAAGTTGCAAACAGCGATTGCGGAATGCGGTCAGCGATAGTAGCGGGCTTGAGCCTGACCTCTTGGGCACTGATAGGCCAGCCGACTTGCCGGTAGCGATCCGTCACATCAAACGGGGACGATACGGAACACTGGGTTTCCCGCACCGACAGGTGAACTGTCTACGACTAGATCCGCGATACGTTCAGGGTGTTGACTCGCTGCGTACTCGTTCTCTGCCGGCATCCAAACATCGACCCACATAGACCGTGCCTCCTCGCCGTCACGCGCAAGGCCGCGGGTAAGCCGGAGCATTGGATCCGCGCGGCACCAGATTTTGAAGGTGTATGCGTTGCGCAACTCCGCCGCTAGGCAGAACACACCTTCAAGAACAACTGGCGCGCCACCTGGTACTTCGATCCACTGCGTCAACTCGTCCTGCATCCAGTCGTAGCGCTGGTAACGGAGCGCTTCGCCAGCAGAGCCCGGGAGGACCACCTGTTCAGCAAGTCTTGACAAGTCAAACGATGGCGCCACCTCGCCCAAGCGTCCATGTCGACGCGACGAGGGCAGATAGAAGTCATCGACATGCACCAGATAGGCATCACCCATAGCTGCCACGAGTTGCCCAGCGAGCGTGCTCTTGCCCGATGCGCCCGGGCCGTCGATGCCAACGAAGGCGCGAGGATGGTCTATCGCTACTCGCTTCACTCGCGTGGCGAGTTCGACGATGTCAACGATGTCGGGGCTCATATTTTCGTCCTCCACATTACGCGGCCGCTCGATTTCCTCAGTCGAGAACGGATCCAGGCATGAGTAATCCAATGACCCGGCACCCCTGTCCCGCAACCACGTTCAGCAGGCGCGCAGCGTTTAGCGGTTTGCCATGTGTGCCAGGCAGAAAGAGCGCCAGCGGAACATTCCCGAACCCTTGACGCGGCGTCAGAACCACGTTCTCCTCATCGAATCGATGAACCGCGGGGTTCGCCTGCGAAGGTCGGACGAGTTCCTTAACAGGGGCTTCTTGCGCGCCCAGCAGACCGGGGCACAGCAGCGCAACCACCATCGCGCCCGCGCAGCAAACAAGGCTCACCATCGCCCTTTGTCTTTTGGACCCGTTTCTGTGATCCGTCATCATGCACATACTCAACCATACGAGGCGCCCGTTCGTTTGAGTACTTGAGAGCGGCGGAAAAGGTTTACTCTCGCTTCCCCAGATTACTTAACTCGATCAGCGCTGCAAGACGCGATTAGTCCACACGGTTGACGACAAAACTGTACCAGAGATATCTCAAAGAAAATAAGCGCCAACGGCAGCCACGACCGCAAGCCAGGGCAGTTACTGCCGACCTCGCAATACATCTGATACCTGGATGCCGCCCAGCCATTCCGTCAGGCGAACGGCTTCCAATTCAAGAGCGCGGCGAGCACGGATGGAGACTCGCTCCAGCAGACGTACGTTGACCGCGCTAGCGTTGTCCTGTACCCAATAGCCAACGACCCGGCCTTCGACCCAGACCGTAGAGCCTGCGTTTCCCTGGTTGTCGAAGAGCTGGTTCCGATGGCGGCCGATGTAGAAGTCGCGGGACTGCCAACCCATGACTGTCGGGTCGAGCGAGGGCAGGAGAGCGACCCACGAGCCCGGGTCCGGCACCTCGTCAAGATCGCCAGGCAGCAGCCAGCCGCAGGCACCGCGATCGAGCGAGACTTCAACAGCACCCAACTCGGCGAGCGCTGTACGGACCATGGCCCTGATGGCCCCTAACCACCAGACGAGGTCGTCCTCGGTGCCCGGACCGAAGGTGTGCAGCCAGCAGCGGACGAGCTCGCGATAACCATCGGCTGCCTTGTATGGCTTCGGAACGTCGCCCAGCCAGTGACGCATCAACGTCCACCGTGGTTGTGCGGTACGCCAGTGGCCCCGGTTGGTGGCACGCACGATGTCTCCACGCGCGCCGAGGTAGGTCAACACCTGAGAAACCAATCCCGGAGCACTCGCCATGGTGTTTAGCTTGACGGCCATCTTCGGTACGAGCTTACGCAACTCAAGAGCAGAAAGGCCGTCGGGGTGCTCGGCAAGAAGGGAGAGCACCTGAACGCGCAGCCGCTCCAGCCATCTCTCGCCGTTGGCGGCAATACCGCTGTTGACGATTTGCCTGGCGATACGGTTTCGCTCGGTTCCGGCGACACGGGCCGAGGCGCTGCCCCAGGCTGCCGAAAGCAGGTCGCGCGAAAACAAAAACAGCGTCCGACGCATGGCGAGCTGTTTCACGAGACTGCGCTCCGTGTAGAGTGCTTTATCCAGTTGGGCAGCCTCGGGCGACCGGCTGCGCGCCCAATACGAGAGATAGACAGAGGCTGGCTGCGTGGCGTGCAGAACGGTCATTGCTCGAACCACAGCTTCCGCGGACTCTACACGGAAAGCTGGCGCCAGTGCGTGCCGCACAGCGATTCGACAACGACGCTCCTCATCCGAGACATGGCGCACATGACCATCTTTCCAGCCTTGCTGGCCTGAGTCCAGAGGAACCCACCAATGATTTCTGGATCGCCCTCAGGACTACGCTCGAGGACCCCGTGAGGCCGGCATTTTTTTTGAAGATCGGTCCTGAGAAACGCCGCTCACGCCTGGAATCGATTTGGCCTGGTTAGTCGGCATATCATACCTTGGCAACAACTTCGGCATGATCGCTGAAATCACCGGCCGAACGCGAGTAGTCTTGGCCACTGCTTTATAAGTGGCTTCATCGCAAATTGGCATGGATGAGACATCTGAAGCATTCTCCAATAAATGTTTCTGCCGTCAGGTCAAACGGACGCCATCAGGTTCCGGGATGGTACGTCCGCTCGATGTGCCCCTTTAATTCCGACGGGTAGAAGTAGACGGCGCGCAGATTGCCGGTGCTGTAGCGTTCGGCTTCGTCGTCGAAGTGAGGCGAGGAGGGGTGGCCGCTCTCGCCGCCGGCCGTGATGGCGCGGGCGCGCACTTTGTCTCCAAACTCGACCACTGCTACGAAGCTGTTTCCACTGGTTCCATACCACTTTTTGGTTCCCGGGTAGGAACGCGCGCCGAAGGAAGCCAACGAGCCCCAGACAGAAGAGGTGAAACCGACGGGAATGCTAGGTTTCGAATCGTTAAAGGGCTGGACAATATCGCCGTTGATGCGCTGGAAGCGATTGATCTTGCCCCAAGGCGTTTGCCACGATCCGAAATCGGCTGTGAGCCGATCGGACGCGGCGGCGAGCGATCGTAGAAGTTGTTCTGCCGGAACCTTACCGGCAATGTAGTCTTCCGGCAACACACCGGCTTTCCTCGCATTGGCGAGCACTTGTTTGCGAATATCCTCGCCCCAGAAGACGGCTAACGAAGTCGGTATCGAATCGACGCCCCAGCGCAGATCCCAGGCGCGCAGCATTTTGATCTGAGCGGCTAGTTTCGCTTTCAAAGGATTGCCCTCGGAGGCTTGATCCCAGGCTTCGATCAGCGCGGGAAGCGGCTTTTCAAACCACGGCAGGTAGCTATCGTAGGCAGCATCGATGAGGGATTGAAGCGTGAAATCTTTCTTGTCATGCAAAACGCGGATCGCATGCCGCCCGCGCGCGGACTCTGTGCCGGTTTCTACATACGCTGGATAGTCCTGCCTTCTTGGACTGCTTGCGCCGGCCGCGGACCACGGCCAATTGTTCGAGTTGTAAAGCCAACCGCTTTGGGGATTGAGTAAGTGCGGCGATTCGTCGATGGAAAGAAGACCATGCCAGTCGGTGGCGGGGTTACTGCCGTCGACCGGTTTGGTCCAGTCGAACGCAGTATCGCGCCGGGGAATGAAGTTGCCGTGAAAATAGGCAATATCGCCGTCGGCATCGGCAAAGATGGTGTTGTTCGAGGAATTGGTGTGCAGTTCCATGGTCTGGCGAAATGACTTGTAATCCCTGGCTTTGGTGCGCGTGTAGGATTGGATGAGCGCCTTAACGTGCTCCTGCATGAGACGAATGGTCGCCCATCTGCCGTTGAGCTCGCGAGTAACGGGCCCGTGCTGCGTGTGGTAGACGGTAAACTTTTTTTCGGCCATCCCGCCGGCGGTTTTGTAAGGCACCGTGATTTGACTGGCGATGACGGGCCGCTCTTCGCCGCCGTATTTGTAATAGAAGCGGCCGCCTTTCTTACTTACTGTCTCGATATATTCATCTACCGCATCGACGCCGCTTGAAGTATGCATCCAGCCGGCGCGGTCGTTGAACCCCTGATAGACGAAGAACTGGCCCCAAGTGACCGCGCCATAGGCATTGAGACCTTCTTCGCTCGTCATCTGCAGTTCGGAGCGGAAGAAGAAGGACGTGTGCGGGTTGATCAGAAGGAGTGCGTGGTGGGCGGCGGTATTCGAAGGCGCAATGGCGATGCCGTTCGAGCCTGAGGGCTCGGCAAAAGCAGAGGAGGATGTGGTCTGGGCCGCAGGGCTGCCGTAGAAGGCTTCCAGTTGATCCAGCTTGACGCGCTCGATGTCGCCGCCGATGCTTCCTTCGGTGAAGCTCAAAGCCATCCATGGCTCGAAGTGGTGGATGACTCGCGGTTTGACTTCGGGATGCTTTGCCAGATAGAAGTTCAGTCCATCAGCGAAGGCGTCCATAAGTTTCTTCAACCACGCGGGGCTGGCGGCGTATTCCTGCTTCAGCGAGGCTGGGTCGATGAAGAGTTTCATACGCAGATCCTGATAAATCTCCGACGCGCCCTCTGCCTCCGCCAGGCGCCCCATCGCATTGAGGTAGTTTGTCTCGACGCGGTTAAAGTCGTCTTCGGCCTGGGCGTATTCCATGCCGAAGACAGCATCGGCATCCGTTTTTCCGTGGACATGCGCAATGCCCCAGTCATCGCGGGTGATGGTGACGTCGCGCGCGTCCCGCTGCCAGCGCGCCATGTCCGAATCTTTCGCCGGCTGTCGGGCAAACGAAGCGCAGGCCAAAGCGAGAAGGATAAGCAGGTTCGGGCGAAGTTTGTTAGGCAGTAAGTTCCTCTTTTCGTGTCAGCTTAAGAGTTTAGTATGTTGGTTCCAGTAGTGCATGCGAACTTCGGTCAGGGTTTTAGTTTTCAGCTATTTTTTCCTTACCGCGGCTTTGGCACTTGCACAGCAGGCCGAGCCGGGTGCGCGCGCAAGCGAGACGTATGACATTCTCGGCTTGAAGCTCGGGATGACCGCTCAGGAAGCGGAAGCGGCTATCCGGGACCATCTGAAGCTCGCTCCCGGACCTTTGCCGGAAGGCTATCGGGTGGATTCGACCCCGCGAAAATACCAGGGCGACGGTTACTTTGTAGACGAGTTTGTGATCACCAATCCACAGATGGAAGTGGTGGTGAATTTTACCGAGGTCTACCCTGGTCTGGCGCCAGGGCCGGAAGAGCTTTACCGGATCACTTACACGCCTAGACCCTTGACGGATACCGAGCAAGCGGATTTCGTGAATCGTGCGCTGGCGAAATTCGGGCCTGCAACGCTGGTTCGCAAAGGAACCGATTACATATGGGTGGATCGCCCATACCGCTCGGACCAAGCTGCGGTGAAAGCGGGTGTTCCAGTTCTCGAACTGAACACCGATCCTCTCAAGCTTAGGTTAAGTAATGAAAGCATCAGGGGAAAGATGGAAGACGCGTTTCATCGGACAAAGAAGCTCCCGCTGTAGCAATGCGGGCATGTTAAGCTGCCTCGTGAAGCTCCATGCCAGCCGTTCGCGAAAAAAAACAACTGATGAGTGCGTCGGAGATCGACCGCACTTTAGTGCGCCTCGCGCATGAGGTGCTCGAACGAACAGCAGATCTCAGGAAATTGGCGTTCATTGGAGTGAAGCGGCGCGGAGTACCGCTGGCGCGACGAATCGCGGCCAAAATCAAGAGCCTGGAGAAGATAGAAATCCCCGTCGGGATCCTGGACATCAATCTGTATCGCGACGACTTGACAACAGTGGCGGAACGGCCGGTGGTCCACGCGCAACAGATCGACTTTTCAATCGTCGGGAAAGACGTTGTGTTGATGGACGATGTGCTTTACACCGGGCGCACGGTGCGTTCGGCGCTGGACGCGTTATTCGATCATGGGCGTCCGGCGCGGGTGCAACTGCTGGTGTTGATCGACCGCGGGCATCGCGAGCTGCCGATTGAAGCGCGCTATGTGGGGCGCATGGTGCAGACGAGCAGCCAGGAAATTATCGAAGTAAAGTTCGAGGAGATCGACAGTCAGGAAAAGGTGCTGCTGGTAGAGCGGACGGATGATCCAGCGGCATGACACGGCGTGGACTGCTGGATATTGAATCGCTGGAGCGAGCAGAGATCGAAGCAATTCTGACGCGCTCGAAAGATTTCCAACCGCCAGCCGGGCAACCGTTCCAGCGTTCCGACATCCTGCGCAACCGAAGCATTGTCAATCTGTTTTTCGAGGCGTCGACGCGCACACGCACAAGCTTCGAGATTGCCGCGAAACGGCTGGGCGCGGATATAATTTCGATCACCGCTTCTGGTTCGAGCGTTTCGAAAGGCGAATCGCTGGTGGACACGCTGAATACTTTGGGGGCGATGCGGCCGGACGCGATCGTGATGCGGCATGCGGCCTCAGGCGCGCCGCATTTCTTGTCGCGCTATCTGCCGATACCGTTTGTGAATGCCGGGGACGGAACACATGAGCATCCGACCCAGGCGCTGCTCGATGCGCGCACGATTTTAGACCGGCGCGGGACGCTCGAGGGACTCAGAGTAGCGATCATCGGAGACATCGCGCATAGCCGGGTGGCTCGGTCGAATATTTTTCTGCTTTCAAAATTCGGGGTGCAGGTGGTGTTGTGCGGGCCGGCGACACTGCTGCCCCGGGAAATGGGGAGGATCGCGCCCGGCATCGAACTCACAACCGACATGGAAAAGGCCATACGGCAGGTAGACGTCATCATGATGCTGCGGGTGCAGCTTGAGAGGCAACATGGAGTTGCCTTTCCGGCAAACGAATATTTTCAGTTTTACGGCTTACGGCCGGAGCACGTGGAACTGGCGAAGCCCGACGTGGTGGTGATGCATCCCGGACCGATCAATCGCGGGCGGGAGATCTCTTCGGAAGTGGCCGACAGCCAGCGCTCGGCGATCCTGAACCAGGTGGAAAACGGGATTGCGGTGCGCATGGCCGTGCTCGAACGGGTGCTGGCGGCGTGAGCAGATTGGTAATCAAAGGCGGCCGAATCGTCGATCCTTCGCGAGAAGTCGATTTCGTGGGCGATCTGGCGTTGGAAGACGGTGTGATTCGTGAGACAGCCAAAAACATCGACGCGAGCGGGGCCGAGGTCTTCGACGCATCCGGGCTGGTGGTTGCGCCGGGCTTTATCGATATGCACGTCCATCTGCGGGAACCGGGTTTTGAGTACGCCGAAACGATCGAGACCGGCTCGAGGTCAGCGGCGGCGGGCGGCTTCACCTCGATCTGCTGCATGCCGAATACGCAGCCGGTAAACGACAGCGCCACCGTGACGAGCTATATCGTCGATCGCGCGCGCCGCTTCGCGAAAGTGAATGTTTTCCCGATTGGGGCGATCACGAAGGATAGCGCGGGCGAGGAACTGGCGGCAATCGCGTCCATGAAACAGGCTGGAATTGTGGCGATTTCGGACGACGGCCGGCCGGTGATGAATGCGCGCGTGGTGCGGCACGCCATGGAGTTTGCGCGCGCGCTAGACCTGCCCTTGATCGAGCATTGTGAAGACTTGCACTTGAGCGCCGGCGGCGACATGCACGAGGGATTGGAATCCACACGGTTTGGGCTGCGCGGCATTCCGCGGAGTTCGGAAGATGTGATGGTGGCGCGCGACATTATCCTGACCGAAGTGACGGGCGTGCGTTACCACGTGGCGCATATTTCGTCGGCGAAGTCGGTGGAACTGGTAAGAGAAGCGAAGGGTCGCGGCTTGCAAGTAACTTCGGAAGCGACGCCGCATCATTTCGTGCTGGCGGACGCAGACATGCGGCCTTACGACAGCAATTACAAGATGAAGCCGCCGCTGCGGGAGACGTGCGACGTGGATGCGGTCACGCGCGGCTTGCTCGATGGCACGATCGACGCGATTGCGACGGATCACGCCCCACACGCGGGCGCCGAAAAAATGCGCGAGTTCGAACGCTGTCCATTCGGGATTATCGGGTTGGAGACGGCGATCGGTTTAGCGCTCGAACAGCTCTATCACAGCGGTCGAGCGGGTTTGGCGCAGGTCATTCGACTCTTCACGCAGGGGCCGGCGGCGATTGTTCTGCCGGAGCGCGGGAGTTTAAGAGAGGGCGCGCCGGGCGACGTGACGATCTTCGGATTGGGTCATGAATGGACATACGACGTGAAGCGGTCGCCTTCCAAGAGCCAGAATACGCCGTTCCATGGCCATAAATTTCGGGGCGGCCCGGTGGCTACGATTGTGGGCGGCGAGATGGTGTGGCGGCTGGAGACTGGGAACGCATGAATTTGCCCAGCTCTTCGTATTGATCGGTCGCTATGAAATTCACGCCGGCTTCGATGGCGGCCCGCCAGCGCTCCTCCACCGCTTCGAGTGAGCCAAAGTTGTACTCGGCAAACCAACCGTTTTCATGTCCGAGCGCCGGCGTAAATCCGTCAAGCGTGTAAAAGCGGATCCAATAGCCTAGCGCGTGCGCGTGGTCGACGAGTGCTCGCAGACGCGCCATATCCTGACCGCTCCAGGGGCCGGCATTACGCTGGCCACCTTCCTCCACTTCGTACCAGGAGTTATTCCACCAGCGGCGATAATCGGTCGGTTTCTCGGATAGTAGCTGCTCGGGGGAAAGCGTGGCCGCCGCGTGCGTTTGCTCCTGGCGCGTGCCGGTCTTCGGAAGGTTGGTATGCGCCGAGCCGAAGAGGCGCAGACGCGCTCCAACCGGAACGGCAGTGTAAAAGACGGCTTCCTGCGCGTCGGAATCCTCTGTGATCACGAGGATCGGCTTGCGATCTAATGGGGCGAGCTGATGCGGATCGGCGGTCTTTGGCGCGGTGCTGATCCAGGCTTGATGTTCGCCGAGCAGATCCCAAACGGCGTGCAACAACGAGGGCTGAACATCTTTGAAATCGAAATGCAGGATGATGACAGGCCATTTGGAGTGGTCGCCGGACGCAAGCTCCTTCTCGACAAGCGGGCGCACGCGATCGAAAAAGTAGCTTTCGAGAGCGGGGTCGCCCGGGTTCGGATGGGCCGAGTGGCTGACGACGATTCGGCCTTTACCCGAGGAAGGATCGACGTACCAGGCGAGGTCCTGTTCGATCGAAACAGGAGAGCCGGCCTTTAGCGCGCGCTCGATACGATTGGTCCAGCGGCCATCGTATGGGTAGCAATTATGAGCGTCGAGGACGGGACGGTTGTTATTCAGGAAGTCGAGATCGGACGATTGAGCTTGCGCTCTTGGCGCTTGCACGCATAGAGAATTCACGCAAATGAAAAAGGCGGCGAATCGAGATTTCATCCTCCAGCCAGTATGCGGCCTTCGGAACATTTTCTCCAACGGTTCAACGGGTGAGCCGGTGAAGCGCGATGATCTCGACCGTATGATCCGGGGGAAATGAAACAGACCAGCCTTTTTGAAGTTCAGCGGCGGAAACGCGACCGAGCGAAGAACCCGTGATGACGGAGCGAGCCTCGTAAGTGGTCTCGGGCACGCCGGGAAGACGGACATGAACTGTTTGCGCGTCGCTCTTATTCTTGAAGAGAACAACAATGCCATCGGCGTCGCGGCTCAGGCGGGCAAAACCGTCCCAGGCGGCGGCATTTGGCTGCTCCCAAGCGCCTAAAGGAAAGAACGAATCGAGTAAAGACGATTTGTTGCGCAACTCGTCATACCAGCGAATTTGTTTGCCGTACCATTGACGATCGGAAGCCGAGAGTTTGCGCAGATCGCCGAGAAAAAGTGGGGCGGAGCCGATGGCGGTAGCAAAACGCTCTTCGATGGAACCGGTACCGGCGCGCAAGTTTCCGATCAGCATCGTTTCGACCGGAATAGACGGGCTGCGCTGGTAAAGCAGGGTACGGGCGTGCAGCGGACCGCCGTAATCGGGCTGTTTATCGTCGACGTTGCTGAGCCAATCGAGATCGGCGCATTCGAGAAGAGCAGGATCGATGAGGTGCTTTTCGCCCCAGAGCTCGAAGGTGTAATCCACCAGGACCTCTGGATGATCGCGGTGGATCTGACGGCCGATGTATTCGAGCGCTTCGTAGATGCGGCTGAGAGATTCGGCCCAATCCCGATGCAGATGGCCATGGGCGTAGCAGCCGGGTGATTCGCCATAAGCATTGAAGACCGTGGTCAAGTCGACTTTGATGTAGGCGGGATGATAACGCGTAATGAGGTCTTCGAGGCGCTTGAGAGCGGCATCGCGATAACTGCTGCCCAGGCACATCACAGCGCTCATGCCGGAAGCCGTCCCGGTGAATTTCGGAGCGCCGCTTGCATCGCGGCAGACCCATTCGGGATGAGCCCGGTATTCTTCGGTTTTTGTACTGATCGCGGCGAGCGGAACCCACAGTCCCAGTTTCAGGTCATTCTGTTTGAGGATCGACTGGATCTGCGAGATACCGCCGGGAAAGTTTTGCAAGTTGATTTCATTCGATCCGTATTCGGCCTGCCAACCGTCGTCGATGGTGAAGATATCAAGGCCCATGGCTTTGGCGACAGGCGCAAGTTCGGCGACGGTCGTGGCGTCGATGTTTCGGAAGAACGGTTCCCAGGTGTTATAAACCCAGGGCGGAGCTTGCCTGGCGTCGCGCCGGAGAACGTGATGCGAGGCGTATCCCGGGACTGCCCAATGCGAATCGGAGAAGCCGTGGCCGTCGTTGAAGAAAACAAGCGAGCATTTAGCGGACTCGAACGTTTCGCCAGGCGCGAGAGAGCGCTCGAACGGGAACAGATCGGTATCGTACATGACGCGGAAGCGTTCGCTCCAGCCGTCGCCTATATCGGTGCGCTTGAGATACCCGGGGGCTTCGTTGAGAATGGCGAAGCCTTCGCCGGTGGCGGAATTACGGATGAAGACGGCGGGATCGGATACGCGGCCTGTAAAGAAGAGGTCGCGGGGAACACCGCCATAACCGGCGTCGATTTTGAGGTCGGCGGGCGCGCCGGGCGCAGCCGCCAGAGCCTCGAAGCATAGATGACTAAGCAAGACCGTGCGTTTTCCGAGATTCTCGATGCCGATCCATTTGCGAAGCGCTGGCGCATCGTCGTAGATGGCATACGTAACGGAGATTGCAACCGCGTGGTCGGGCGTGACGAAACGCAGTCGAAGGCTCTTGCCGCCCGGAATTTCCGTCACATCGGCAGCGGAGAAAACGAGCGAGCGACCGGTGATGGCAAGCTTATCGACGTGCAGCGCGAGTTCGTCGCCGTATTGATGCTGGCCACGGCTGAAAGAAGTGAAGTCATGGCCGGTAATTTTATAGACGAGGGAATCGGTGCGCAGGCCGTATTCGGAAGAATAAGAAAGCGTGCGCTCGACGACGTCGTTGCCGATAGCCCAACGATGACCGGCAGCGAGCGTATGCACATACGATGACGCGCAAACAGGAAGGCCGCTGAGCAGCAAGTAGCTAACCAGCGGAAAGATCGAAGTTTTCATGGAAGACGGAGCCGTGGAATCCTTAGGACTTTATCACGGCCCGGCCCGGCAATTTAACAACGTCAGGGGATGACGGTAAAAGCGTAGAGCGAATCGCCCGCGCCCACGATTAAGCACTGCTGGCCATCGAGCAAGTATGTTTCAGGGCCGTTGCTCACGTCATCCGAAAGGCCGGCATGCCAGAGGATGTTGCCGTCCTTCGGATCGAAGGCCACCAGGTGACCGGAGCCATCGCCCGTAAAGAGCAGTTTTCCCGCCGTAGTCAGGATGCCCATCGCGCCGCCACCCGAAGGATAGTCATGACGCCAGGCGACTTTGCCGGTCTGGTAATCGATTGCTTCCAGGCTGCCGCCATAAGAACCGACGAAACGCTCAGCAGCGCCGTAGCCTTCCGGGTGCGGATCGGTATCAGTCAGATAAAACATGCTGAACGACTGTTGCAGGCCAACGTAAAACAGGCCGGTTTCGGGATCGAAGCTGGGCGGCGGCCAATTGGTCGCGCCATCGGAAGGCGGCGAGACCAGCACACCATCGATGGTCGCTTCCTTCTTCGGATTGGGGATCGGCTGGCCGTCCTGCGTCGTGCCCTTCGACCAGTTCATGGTGCGGATCATGGGAGCAGTGAGCAGGTTCTTGCCATTGGTGCGATCGAGCAGAAAAAAGTAGCCGTTGCGATTGGCCTGCGCAAGCAGCTTGCGCGGTTTGCCGTCGAACTCGCCATCGATGAGGACAGGCGTTTGCACGGAATCCCAGTCGTGCGTATCGTGCGGCGAGGGCTGGTAATACCAAGCTAATTTGCCGGTATCGATGTTCAAGGCGACGATGGAACAGGTGTAGAGATTGTCGCCGCGGCGGCTGCGCCCGGTGAGCACCGGATTCGGGTTGCCGGTGCCGAGATAGTAGAGATGCAGTTCGGGATCGTAGGTGCCGGGAATCCAGGTCATGCCTCCGCCGTGGCGCATGGAGTATTCGTCGGGCCAGGATTCCGAGCCAGGGTCGCCTTTCTTGAGCGGTTCGCTCCACCACTTCCATTGGATATCGCCGGTTTCCGGATCGTGCGCTTCGAGAAAGCCGGGCACATCGAGCGAATCGCCCCCGGTACCGACAAGCACATGGTTGCCGACCACAATCGGAGCCGGTGTCGAAAAGTATTCCTGTTTAACGTCCGCGATTTCTTTGTGCCAGCGTTCCTTGCCGGTTTTGGCATCGAGCGAGACCAGATAGTTGTCCGGCGTTTCAAAGAACAGCCAATTGCCGTACATGCCCATGCCGCGATTACCGATGTGGATGCCGCCGCGCGTTTTCCAGAAGTAATGCCAGAGCTCGTGACCGGAGCGCGCATCCACCGCCCAGGCGTTATCGGGCGTCGAGAAATAGAGGATGCCGTTCACCATGAGCGGCGTGGCTTTGATGGTGGAGGCGTCAGAATTGTGCGCGGAAGCTTCGGTAGGCGCGGGGCCCTCGCCGCCGACAATCGCGCCGTTCTCCGGACCGACTTTTATGCGATCAATCCACGCCAGGGTCAGATGTTTGACGTTGCTCTGGTTGATCTGCGAAAGCGTGCTGAAGCGCCGGCCGGAGTAATCGCCGTTGTAGGTGGGCCAGGAATCCGTTGCGGGCTTGCTGAGCAACGCAGGGTCGAGCATCTGGGCGGAAAGCGCCAGGCTGAGGCAGACGAACGGTAGCCAGCGATGGAATTTCATTTCAAGGTCACCAGGTAGGCAGTGAGGTTGTGAATATCGGAATCGGTGTACTTCATCAGCATGTCGGAGTGAGCTTGCAGCCGGTTATGTATTTCGATGCGAGGATTGTCTTTGGACAGGCGGGCAAAGGAATGATAGTCACCGGCAGCATCTCGCACTGCGATGTTGAAGTCGTCGAAAGCAACGGGAACGCCGCTGACGGATTGGCCGGAGGGCGTAGTGACGGTAACAGTGAGCAATGGCTTGGATCCGGGCGCCGGGTCTTGGCTCGAGCGATCCTGCGGCATGATCATGCGGTCCTGCAGCGTGACCGGCTCGAATTTTGCGCCGATGCCCTTGAGATCGCCGGTGGCGGAGTGGCACGAGCTGCAATGGCCGGCACCGTTGAAGAACGCCTCGCCGGCCTTCGGATCGCCGGTGACGATATTGAGCACCTTATAGTCGTCGCGATTCGCCGCGGCGGCGATCGAGCTATGCAGAAAACTAGCTATATCGCCAATCTGGGCGGGAGTCATGGCGAAATTGGGCATGCCTTTATCGGGACGCCCCTTCAGGACGACCCGACCGATGCTCTTGCCGCCTTCGTCATCGAGAACCAGAACCGAGCGCAGCAGGTCTGGGCCCTTTTCTCCGCCTTTGGCATTCGAGCCGTGACAAAAGCCGCAGGTCGAGATGAAAATCTGTTTGCCCCGTTCGACCGAAGCAGGATCGAATTTGGGAGGCCCGCCGGTCTGAGCGGAAAGAGAGCCCATTGCGAGGGCGGAAGCGAGAACAAGATTGAGTTTTCGGTCGAGCACTTTAATTTTTGGGCGATCTTCGAAACTGTAACATTTTGCAAACGGAGTGGGACGCTGGCCGCGCACATTCCCGCTGTCGGAAGTGCGCATCCCACAAGCGGACAGACAAACTGCCTAAACTGCTCCATAAACAAGTACATCGAGCGGCCGGTTAGTTGCACAGTAACGGTGGCACGCAAACGTTTTTGTGTTGCGCAAGGAGATGGTGTATGAAGCTTTTGACTGTAGGACTGCTTCTGTCAGTTATTTCGCTTACAGCTTTGGCTGCCGACAACGGAAGTTGCTCTGCAAACCATAGCTGGTGGGGCCATGAGGCAAGTTTTGCGCAGAGCCGGCAGGAGCGGCTGGCGAATGCTTCCGTCAACTATGTCGATCCAGGGCAGAACGGCTCCATACGAATTCACGCCTGGGAGAACAGCGATGTTCTGGTGAAGGCCTGCGTGCAGACGTCCGCGCCGAGCGACTCAGAAGCGCGGGATCTGGCTTCTAAGGTGCGGATCACGGAAGGAGCGGGCCACATTCAGGCTTCCGGTCCGGCGAACAGAAACGGTTGGAACTGGAGCGTATCGTATGAAATTTGGATGCCGGCGGCGTCGGAGGCGAAACTCGATGCCTCGAACGGCTCGATCGCGGTCGATGGCATTCAAGGACGGCTGCGCTTCCACACCTCGAATGGTTCGGTGCGGTTAAACGACGTCGGCGGCGATGTCGAAGGCGAGACCACCAACGGATCTCTGGCGGTCGCGGTGGCGAACTCGGGGCACTATGGCAATGGGCTCCGGCTCGAGACGACGAATGGAAGCGTGAACCTGGAGTTGCCCGAGAATTTTTCCGCCCGCGTGGAGGCATCCACGGTAAACGGAAGTATCCATACCGATTTTCCCATCACGGTAAGCGGCGAGATCGGTAAGCATCTTACGTTCACACTGGGTAGCGGCGGTCCGGAGATCGAAGCGAAGACGACCAACGGAAGCATTCACATCACGCGGCGGGCGTAGGGAAAGGACCGGTTCTAGACCGCGAGCATTAAGCCGGCCGCCGCCGCGGAGTGTCGGATAGGTTGGGTTGCGTCCCGCCAAGCGCCGCCAGACGTTTGCCGGCTGCGCGTGAAATCAGCGCCTCCAGACCTGCTCGCACCAGGGCGGTCTCCTCCTGGATCCCGGTAATTTCCCCCGCGCGCTCGAGCAACTTATCATCGATAATTAGCGTGGTTCGCATGTGCACTTACATGCATAACATATGCATACAGATCAAGCCAATGCGATTTCGCGTCCAAGGAGTATGTTACAGGCGTGTAAGCTGATTTCTTGATCGAAATTCGGCAACTGAACGCTATCGAGGGTCGCCGACACTTAAACGCTCTGGCCGAAATTCTTATCGACTGTGTGGCAGGAGGCGCTTCGGTCAGCTTTATGGCATCGCTTTCCAAATCTGCTGCCGAATCCTTTTTCCAGCAGGCTCTACAACAAGTGGCAAAAGGCGATCGTATTTTGTTAGCCGCGTTCGCCGATTCGAAGCTGGTAGGCACGGTCCAAATCCTGATTGCGACGCCGCCTAATCAACCCCATCGCGCGGACGTCGCGAAGCTACTCGTCCTGCACGCATTTCGGTCACAAGGCATAGCTAGCCGTCTGATGGAACATGCCGAGAAAGCCAGCAGGCTTCAGGGCAAGACGCTCCTTGTACTCGACACCATCACCGGCGGAGATGCCGAACGGCTGTACTTGCGCTTGGGCTGGACCAAAGCCGGGATCATCCCGAATTACGCTTTATTCGCGGATGGCCACATTGTGCGATACCACTATCTTTTGGAAACAGCTCTAGTAAGTAACGCTTTCCGTTCAATTAGCTATCCTTTGTCTGAGGCCTTACATGAAATCTACTATCCGAGGTGGGCTCTGCGTGCTTTTTTTAGCTCTGCCCTCACTGGCCGGTTCGCAAAGCACCAGCCCGCCCCCGCCGGCCGCCCCCGACCAGCAGTACCGGTTTTCGGTCAGCGTCCAGATGGTTGTCCTGCAGGCTACCGTCCTCACCAGGAAAGGGGCCTTCGTCAAGGGTCTTCGGCAGCATAATTTCCAGGTTTATGAAGATCAACAACCGCAGAATATCGGGCTTTTTCGACACACCGATAGCCCGGTGGCGATTGGATTGATAGTCGACAACAGCGGCAGCATGCGGCGCAAGCGCACGGCCATCCTGGCGGCCGCTAAAGCCTTTGCCAGAAATAGCAACCCGAAGGATGAACTGTTTGTCATTACCTTTAATGAACAGGCTAAGCTCGGTCTCCCACGTACCCGGCTGTTTTCGTCGAACTCTCGCGAATTGGAGCGCGCTCTACCGGCTACCGCGGGTGGCGGAAGAACGGCTTTATATGACGCGCTCGAACTCGGGCTCAGCCATGTACATGAGCTCAAGCAGGATAAAAAGGCCCTCATCTTGATCAGTGACGGCGGCGATAATGCCAGTAACCACACGCTCCAGCAGGTCATGTCGGACGCGACCAACTCGGATGTAGTCATTTACACTATCGGGCTGTTTAGCAAATATGCCGACGAGACGGACCCGGGGTTCCTGAAACAGATTGCTTTTGTCACCGGCGGAGAATCGTTTCTCCCCGCGAGAGCCGGACAGGCGGCGAGCAATTGCAGGCGCATCGCGCAAACCATCCGCAATGAGTACACGATTGGCTACGCGCCGCTGCATCCTCAGCCCGATGGAAAGTTTCGCACGATTCAATTGCGCGTCAACAAGGCCCGATCCACCAAGCTCATCGCCCGCACGCGCATCGGCTACACGCCTCAGATTCCGTCGCAGTAGGCGCAAAAAAACGCTGCGCGATGCCGCGCGTTACCGGAAACTCAACATCCAGCTAACGCCAAATCGATCGGTAAGCATGCCGAAGCGGCCGCCCCAAAATGCATCGTGCGGCGGCATCGTCACCTTACCGTTTTGGCTAAGCGCGGTAAAGAGTTTCTCCATTTCCGGCTGAGACTCACAGCTGATACAGATCGAGAAGTTGTTGCCCTGTTCGAAAGGCGTCCCGGCATGGTGTCGGAGGCCATCAGAACCACAGGTCCGTTCGCCAGTTCGGCATGCAGAATGCCATCCGGTGAAGCCTTGGCTGCCGCTGCCACCTCGGGCGGACCAGCGGAGAAGGTCGTGAGGTTTGGTTCGGCTTCGAAACACTTGCCGTAGAAGGTCATCGCTTGGCGGCAGTTTCCATCAAAAGTCAGGTACGTATTTGCAGCTTTCATGATTTGAAAGACTATCAGATATTCGGACTGCCAGCCCACGTGCCGCGGAGACCTTACCCTCCTACATAGTTTCGGCGTATCGAAAAGGCCGCTGCTCGCTGCTCTTCCAAAAGTACGCCAGGATAATCGCGCTTGCGATGGCCGCATACGCGCACCAGAGCGACGTAAACGCATACCGCCGAAGAGCCATCACCACCAAAAGAATGACCAAATTCGCCGCGCCGAAGATCACCATGTCTCTCACTTTGGAGAAGAAGAGCGAACCGCAGGTGGCAATAACATACAGAATGGCTACAGTAATATTGTCCGTTGCCGGATTTATATAGACGATGCTACTGTGCTCCACGGAAACCCGCAATGGATAGGCCGTGAGCGCCCATAAAATGTAGAGCGTGGTCAATCCTCCGATCACCAGGAACGGCAGCATGCGCCTGCGGCTTTTGACGTCAGGCTCAAACAGCAGCACGCTGAGCGGCAGCAGAAAAGGCAGGAGCCCCTGCGCATACAACATAAACGCCGCTCCCATGTCATGCGTAACCGTAGGCGACAGAATCCCATCCAACCCGAGCCAGACGAATCCCTCGATAAATTGGTGAACCGCAAACAAAGTCGGGAGCGCCGCAAACAGCAATTCACGCCTGTGTTTTACTTTGGTCAAAGTCACGGCGCCGATCGTACCCAGAATCCCGCCGCCTGCAAAGTTCGCTGTCGCTGAAAAGCACACGTCTCATCTTCCTACTTACAACTCTCGAAGCATGGAAAATTCGACTTAGCGCAGACGCTAAACGGGCAGCTTAGCGATGAATTCGCCCGGATTTAAGCCTTGTAAACCGTTCGGCAACGGGAACACCGCAGCCGCCTGAAATATGACTCGGCGCAGATCCTCGTTCGCGCTCCAGTTCTCTGGCAAGCCCTCATGCGACAGAATGCTGACGAGAGTGGTGCGCGCCCAGATCGCTATCGGATCGGCGGTTTCAGATCCACAAAGCTGCGAGATGGCCTTCGCCGAGTAGCTGATGCCGGATTCCGCGGAATGTTGAGATTGGTGCGACCAAAAACGTTCGACGTCTAGAGCGCTCACGGCAGGGATAGGACCGTCGATGACCGATTTAGGATCGAGCATCGAGCTTCGCTGGTAACGATGATCATAATCCGGGGCGGGTCTATTTTGCAGGTCTGGTCTCAGGCAATCGCGGCGAGACGCCGTTCATACGGGCGAGGAAGACAGGGGCTTAGATTCTTCAGCCGCTCGGTGGGGCGTCCGCAAGGGCAAGCCTGCGCGTCGATGTCGCCGGTGAAGCCGGTGTAAAGATTGGTCAGCGGCGGAACGTCGTATACTAGCTCGCCTTTGACCACATAGGCGCTCGCGCCGGGTTGCACATGCCAGCCATCGTGGGCCTCGCATTCAGCAGCTAGCAGGCGGCAACCGGGCGCCACAATCATTTCGTAGACAGGAACGCCGAAAACCCGCCAGAGAGTTTCGCGCAGATTCGCGCTGATGGGGTTCGAACCACAATCGGTAAGGGCGAAGAGGGCCTGGCTTACCGCTAACTGAATTTCCGCGTTTGCCACTTTCTCGGCCAGCCGCTCAAGATCGAAGCCATAGCCGATAAGAATGGCGGGCGCAAACGATTCCAGTTCGTTCCATCTTTCGCGCCGGAAGGGACGTGCGCCTTCGAATTCAGGGAGCACGGAGATTTGCGCCATGGGCGCCCCGCAAGCTGACGCAAGGGGAAGCATCAGGCAAGACCGCCGTTCGGCACGGAATGGAATTACGCCCGAGGAATGCCGTTTCATATCTGGCTTAAAAAGGAAGAGTGCCTGGGCGGCGGGAAGTCTCGCAGAAATTTCCGAGGCGGCTTGTGCCTTACGCGGGCCGCCCCTGGCTGAAGGAGAGTCGGGGCTCGAACAGCTGTTCGAGATTCGTCTTCAGGATCGGCGTGGCCTGCTTGAGATCCAAACCGAGCTCGTAGAGAGCTTTGGTCTGTTGCTCGAACACGGCCCGATTCCAGCCGCGCGGAAAGAAGCTCGAATCGGTGCCGAAGAGCAGACGTTCGGAGCCGAGGAGATCGATGGCTCGCCGGAAGACAGAGCGGAGATCGAGCGACTCATACAGCATCCAATGATTGCTGGAAGAAGTGTCGAGGAAGATGTTCGGGCAAAGATCGGCCAGCATCAGAGTTTCGCGAAACAGACCCGCGCCGAAATGGGGAACGATGAAACGGATTTTGGGGAAATGCAGAGCCACCGGGTGCAGGCTAAGCGGATCGGAAAAACGCAGATCGAACTGGCTCGGCAACCCGAGTTTCTTGCGAACACCCACGCTCAGCGCGCCGCAATGGACAAACGCCGCCAGGCGATGATCCGAAATGAGCTCGAACATCGGCACCAGGCGCGCGTCGGCAATTGAGTAAGTGTGCATCGCCGGGAAGAAGCAGACGCAATGCAAGTGAGGATTGACCACAGCGGCCCGCAGGCGGTCTGAAGCATCCGGCTGCATCGGGTCGAACAGGAAGAAACCGAAAAAGCGGTCGGGATGCGCGGCCACCGCCGCGGCTACACTTGCTTCGTCCCCGTAAACGCTGGCCATCAGGCAAGCCCGGCCCACGCCTTGTGCATCCAGTTCGGCTACCCAGCGATTCGCCAGCGCCGCGCTTTCCGGCTCCGCGATTTCCCAACCCAGCAGCGTGCCCAACGAATCGACGTCGCTAGATTTTTTTTGCCGCGCAAGCCCTTCATAAAAAGCGCGCGAGAAAAAATGTACGTGCGCATCATTCACCAGGAGATCGCCCCACGGAGTTTCGGCCATGCTGCGACGATTTTAGCCGACAGCCGGCGAATCACTTCGGATGACGCACAGCTGTGGGCTCATCACAAGCTTCGGCTCGGTCACCGCTTGAACCTGATCGACCGAGAGGCCGGCCGCGATTTCATCTAAACGGAGCCCCTCGGGAGTCACGGAGATAACAGCCATTTCCGTTACGATCAGATCCACAACCCGCAGCCCCGTGACAGGCAGCGAACACTTGCAGAGAATCTTCGCCGTGCCGGATTTAGTCGTATGCTCCATGGCGACGACCACGCGCCGGGCGCTGGCGACCAGGTCCATCGCGCCGCCCATGCCTTTGACCACCTTGCCAGGGACCATCCAATTCGCGAGCGTTCCTTCTTCATCCACTTCCATCGCGCCCAAAATGCTGAGATCCACGTGACCGCCCCGGATCATGCCGAAAGACTCGGCGCTCGAAAAATAAGCCGAGCCAGGAAGTTCACTGACGGTTTCCTTGCCCGCATTAATAAGATCCGGATCTTCCCTTCCCCTCTCCGGATACGGTCCAACGCCCAGCATGCCGTTCTCGGATTGAAGGATCACTTCGATGCCCGGCGGCACGTGGTTGGCAACCAGGGTAGGCATGCCAATGCCGAGATTCACATAAAAGCCGTCACGCAGCTCGAGCGCCGCGCGCCGCACGATGCGATCGCGCTTCTGCTTGCCTGGATCTGGAACAACGGGAACACTGCTCCCCGGCGTGACGCTCATCCTTCTTTTCTCCTCTTAGCGAACCGTTCTCCGCTCGATGCGGTGCTCGTACATTTCTCCCTTAACAATGCGCTGCACATAAATCCCCGGAGTGATTACGTGATCCGGATCGATAGCGCCCGGCTCCACCAGTTCCTCTACTTCGGCGATGGTTACTTTGGCCGCGGCGGCCATCAGCGGATTGAAATTCCGGGCGGTTTTTCGATAGACCAGATTGCCCAGGCGATCCCCGCGCCAGGCCTTGATCAGCGCGAAATCGGCGCTCAGCGCGCGCTCCATCAGATAACTGCGCCCATCGAACTCGCGCACTTCCTTTTTGTCCGCCACCACCGTGCCCACACCAGCCGGAGTAAAGAAAGCCGGAATACCCGCACCGGCTGCGCGAATTCTTTCGGCCAGCGTACCCTGCGGAATCAACGTCACCTTGAGTGCCCCGGAGATCACCATGGTTTCGAGAAGCCGATTTTCCCCCACATAGCTGCCGACATGCGACGCGATCATGCCGGCCTCCAGCATCTTGCCCATCCCGAAGCCGTCGATCCCAAGGTTGTTGCTGATCGTGTGCAGATCTTTCGCGCCTTTGTGGATGAGCGCGCCCAGCAGATTTTCCGGAATGCCGCACAGCCCGAAGCCGCCGATCATCAGCGAAGAGCCGTCTCGTATGTCGGCCACCGCCGCGTCAGAGCTTTCGAAGACCTTTTTCACGCCGCGCTTCTCCGCTGCATCAGTGGAGATGATAACTCAGCGAAGACTCATTGAGACAACCGGGAGGCAGTCAGGGCAACCGCCGCCTTCGACGCCGGCGATCTTCCGATGGCTTCGGAGATCATACGTCCGGCGGTGGCCAGTTTGTCGAGATTGACCCCGGTCTCTATCCCCATTCCGTCGAGCATATACACAAGATCTTCGCTGGCCAGATTTCCACTTGCCCCGGGTGCATACGGACAGCCTCCTAAGCCCGCAACCGAGCTGTCGACAACCGCCACGCCCATCTCGAGCGACGCCAGCACATTGGCAAGCGCCTGCCCCCAGGTGTCGTGGTAGTGAACGGCAAGTCTGTCGATCGGTACCGATTGGCTAACCGCTGCCAGCATTTTTTTTGCTCGGATGGGTGTGCCCACGCCGATGGTATCTCCCAGCGAGATCTCGCGGCAGCCCAGTTCCTGAAGCGCTTGGGCCACCCGCGCCGCAGCGGCAACTTCGACCCTACCCTCGAACGGGCACCCGAGCACGCAGGAAACATAGCCGCGAACCGGAATGGCAACCTGGGCAGCGGCCCGAACGACCTCTTCGGCGCGCACCAGGCTCTGCTCGATCGAGCAGTTAATATTTTTTTCCGAAAACGTCTCCGAAGCGGATACGAAGACTGCGACTTCACCAGCCTCAGCCCGAAGCGCATCTTCAAACCCCTTGCGATTCGGCGTTAAAGCGCTATAAGTCACACCCGGCAAGCGTCGCAGCTTAGAAAATACTTCCACCGTACCGGCCATTTGCGGGACCCACTTCGACGAAACGAAACTACCGCATTCGATGTAAGTCAAACCGGCGTCAGCCAGCATTTCTATCAACTGTATGCGCTTAGCCGGATTGACAAGCGTAGCTTCGTTCTGAAGGCCATCTCGTGGCCCTACTTCCACAACGCGTACCTTTGCCGGCAGTAACGACTTCAGTAGAGCAAACCCTCGCCATCAGGTTCGAAGCCTTTTTTGTGCTTAGGTTTAAGCTTGTTTGCCCTTTCCGCTAGAACCCGCGCCGCTTTCGGCGGCCCTACACGTTCTCTGGCCACTGCTTTTACCCGCTTATTCTTCGTTAAGGATTTGCTCCGCCGGGGAGGCACGCTTAACTCCCGATAACCCGGTCGTCCGCCAGTTTTGTCTCGATAGCAGGATCGACCTCATCCACGGTAAGCATGTTGAAGGCTATCTTCGAACGCGAGGGGATCAGGTGCAGAGTCTTTTCCGCAGTCCTTCGTTCCTCTTCGCGCGCCTGCTGTGCCAGGCGTTCGGTAGGCTCGTCGTTCGCCGCCGCCGCCATCGAAAAGAGCACTTCTGAATAAGCCCTACAGCCCGCCTCTAAGGTGTAACTGACCAGCAGATTTTGCAGAAGTCGCTCCTCGATGCGGTGGCCCGTGGCGGTGATCGGGGGAGTTAGCTCTCGAAGCGAGGAAGTCTCGGAGTCCGTTTGGGATTCCTCGCCCATTTCGGCGAGCCGTCGTCCTAGGCTTTCGCGATGATCCCGAACCTCTACCGCGTGCTCGGAAAAAAGCGACTCTACTTCCTCATCGTCGGCAGCCGCCGACTTGAATTCTCGAAGCTGCTCTTCCAAAGCCGCCTCCGCCACCATCGCTTCAGCGACATACCTTCGCAGCAAGCCTCGTACTTCTTCAACCAAGCGCTGTTACCCCACTCAGCCTGCACAAAGAACCTGCGTGAGCTATCATATTCGGCCTAAGCCGCCATCTTCTGAGCGGAAGCCGGCCAAATTCCAAGTTCTACAAATTCAGCTTCAAACCGTTGCTGCTCTCGCGGATCCTGCGAAGGGCGAAGTACCCGGCAGCAATCCCGTAAAGCCTCTTCAAGCGGTTTCTCCAGCCCCTGCTCACCGAGAACGACCCTTATAAGCTGATTGGCAGCCACCCGCGCCTGCTCCGAACTCTTAGCGAACATCAGAGCTTCATAACGATCGTTGACCAACTGAACGTGGCGATTCATAGCATTCCTCAGACTATTGGACGCGGAAAATCCGCATTTGATTCGAACGGGATTATACCGCAGAGATTATTTTTTCTTTTACTCCCAATCGTCCGCACACTCAGAGTTACCGTATGGTTGTAACATTCCCGCCCGCGTGCGCAATCCAGTAGTAGATGTCCGAATACGATCTGAGAACGGCTTTTCCCTTGAACAATCATGAATTCGCGGCCCGAGGCGAATATTGGATATGCAGGCTAGTAGAAGTTTCCGATATGCGTCCAACTTCCGATCGGCTCTCCTGGTATCTGCTCTTCCAGGCTCCGCCCGTCGCCCACGGACAGCCGGAACGGACAAGAAGACTCGAAATTGTCACCCGTTCCGAGCCCACATTTCCTCAACAATGGAAACCGGATTTGAAAGCACGGCTCGCCACATGGCTATCTATCGGGGACGAAGACGACCGGGTGGAGTGGCTCGACGGCTGAACCCTCTTTCCGGGCTTGGTGAGCCGGCCGGGACTCGAACCCGGGACCACCGCATTAAAAGTGCGATGCTCTACCAACTGAGCTACCGGCCCGCGGGAATAATCCGCACGACGATTTTGCGTCGCACAGAGACAGAATAGCATTAGACGGTGAGCGAACCCTGTTCGTAAAACGCGAGTAACAGAATTCGAGTAACTACATCTACCTAACAGTGGGAGATTGCTGCACAGGATACCGTTTCGCCGCATCTCTTTTCGACTGCGAAGGGCGCAGCGGGTGGCGCGGGCAATTTTGCCCATTGTCGTTACTTAAGCATGAGCGTGACAACCGGATTCCGCCCAAGTGTTGCGAAATGCTTGAAACAGAGCAGGAAGCGCCAGCGACCGTAAATTTAAATCAATGGCATTCATCACTCTTACCTGCCGCGTCGGAACTCATCCCGCCACTTTCTTGTTTCGTCGACCCTGTCCCAAAGCGTCGTTCAACAAGTTTTTAGGCAAGTCTCACGATGTGGGTAATTGATAAGGGCTACTATTGTCGGTTAGCGAATTTACCTTTCAGAGCTTTCTACAAGCCGGATTTGAGTGTTCCACTCACAAGAGGCGAAATGGGCACCGCCTCGATTTAGTTAGCGCCACTCGCCACGACGAGTTCGTGGCGCGCGATTATGAACGCCTTCAGAACTTCGGCATACGCACGGTGCGCGAAGCCGCCAGATGGCACGTAATCGAAGCAACCGCCGGCACCTACGATTTTCGCTCCCTCGATATTCTGCTCGACGCCGCAACCGGCACCGGAACCGAAGTCATTTTGGACTTGCTGCACTTCGGATGGCCGGACCGTGTCGACCCAATACATTTCTCCTTCAAGCATTCCTTCGAACAGTTCACCTCGGCCATCGCGCGCCATCTGAAACGGTTTCCTAATCGATGCCGGCTCATAGCTCCTATTAACGAGGTCTCTTTTCTCTCGTGGGCAGGCGGGGACGCGGCAAGCATCAACCCCTATCTGACCGGACGTGGTTCCGAACTGAAGCGCAATCTGATTCGCGCGGCAGCGGCCTCAAGCGAAGTCTTGCTGAACGAATTGCCCGGCGTCAGACTGGTTTCTCCTGAACCGGTGATTCACATTGTGGGGAACCCTGCGATTCCGAATAGCGGGCCGGCGGCGGAAGCTTATCGCCTTTCGCAGTTCGAGGCGTGGGACATGCTCTCCGGCGCCCTCGCCCCCGAGTTAGGCGGAAAACCCGAGTACTTAGACATACTCGGCTTGAATTTCTACGACCGCAACGAGTGGGTGCATCAAGGCGAAAGACTGACGCCCGAAGATCCGCGCTATCGGCCCCTTCACTCCATCATCGAAGAAGTCTGGGCGCGATACAAACGTCCGCTATTCGTTTCGGAAACCGGCGCCGAAGACGAGGCCCGCGCAAAATGGTTCAACAACGTCTGCCAGGAAGTATCCGCCGCCCGCGCGCGAGGAATCCCCGTCGGGGGCGTCTGCCTCTATCCGATTCTGAATCACCTCGGCTGGGACGACGACCGTCCGTGTCACAACGGCCTGTTCGCTGATGCGGACGATTTCGGAAACCGCCAGATTCATCGACCGCTGGCGGAAGCGGTTCACGCTCAGCAGCAGCGATTTGCCAGTAACTCAGAAGCTCATGGACTACACAAGTATGGACGTAATCTGCCTCTCTCATCTCCGTTGGGGGTTTGTTTTTCAAAGACCTCAGCATCTGATGAGCCGGTTCGCGAAAACGGCTAGAGTTTTCTTTTTTGAAGAGCCTGTCTTCGAAGATGGCCAGCCGCGCTTGCGCTCCTCGATCTGTCCCGAAACGGGCGTCCAGGTCGAGACACCCGTACTGCCTCACGGCCTGAATCGATCCCAAGCCATTGAGGAGCAAAGGAAACTGCTATGCGGCCTTGTAGCTAGCTGTCGCATTCGTAACTACATCACTTGGTATTACACGCCTATGGCGCGCGAGTTCACCTGCGATCTGAAACCTGCTGTGTCCATCTACGACTGCATGGACGAGCTGTCTGGTTTTGTCGGCGCCCCGCCTGCGATGCACGCCAACGAAACAAAGCTCTTCAAAGAAGTCGATCTTGTTTTCGCCGGCGGCGCCAGCCTGTTTGCGTCGAAAAGCAGGCAGCATTCTTCCGTCCACCTCTTTCCGAGCAGCGTCGATGTTGCGCATTTTTCGACCGCTCTAGCCGCGCAACCCGAGCCGGCCGATCAAGCTGGCATCGCTCATCCACGGCTCGGATATGCCGGCGTAATCGATGAACGTATGGATCTGGAGTTGATCCGGCGGGTAGCCGTCGCCAAGCCCGACTGGCACTTTGTTTTCCTCGGACCGGTAGTCAAGATAGATCCAGCTTCGTTGCCGTCGGCGCCCAATATTCACTATCTGGGAATGAAGGCCTATGCGCAGCTTCCTGCTTACTTATCCGGTTGGCGGATTGGCATGTTGCCTTTTGCGCTGAACGATTCCACTCGCTTCATCAGCCCCACTAAGACTCCCGAGTATCTAGCTGCGGGATTGCAGGTTGTAAGTACACCTATTCGTGACGTCGTCTCGCCCTATGGCAAAAACAATCTGGCTGCCATCGCGCATAGCTCGGAGGAATTCATCGAGCGCGTCGATTCTTTTCTCGCCTCTCCTCCCACCACCGGGTTTCGTGGGCGAGTAGCCGAGTTTCTCATGCATTCTTCCTGGGACTCGACGTGGCAAAACATGCATAAGCTCATTCGAGAGAAGCTCGAACCGGCGATCGCTCAGCCGCTGCCTTCCCGATCGGCCGATTTCGAAGGCGCGGCGCATGTTTGATTATCTGGTCGTCGGGGCGGGCTTTGCCGGCGCGGTACTCGCCGAGAGGCTGGCGCGCCGCTTCGACAAGAAAATCCTCCTGATCGACAAGCGTCCCCACATCGCCGGTAACGCCTACGATCATTTCGATAACGCTGGCTTGTTAGTGCATTGCTATGGGCCTCACATTTTCCATACGAATTCAACCCAGGTCTTCGACTACTTGTCGCAATTTACCGCTTGGAGAGGCTACCAGCATCGCGTTCTTGCCTCGGTTGAAGGCAAGCTCGTGCCCATTCCAATCAATCTGAATACCGTCAACTTACTTTACGGACTAAACCTTTCGACCGAAGAGCAGGTCAAGGCGTTTTTCGCCCAGCGCGCCGAACCCCGGCCATCGATAAGAACGTCCGAGGATGTAGTCGTCAGTAAAGTCGGCCGCGATCTCTATGAGAAGCTTTTCCGTAACTACACGCGCAAGCAATGGGGTAAAGATCCTGCCGAGTTAGACGCGCAAGTTACTGCCCGGATTCCGGTTCGCACCGACCGTGATGACCGTTACTTCACCGATGAGTACCAAGCCATGCCGAAGCACGGCTATACAAAGATGTTCGAAAACATGCTCGACCACTCTAATATCACGCTGCAACTGGGCTGCGACTTCGCCGATGCCATCAAGCACGCTAAGTTTCGCCAGGTTCTTTACAGCGGTCCGATAGATGAGTTTTTCGATTATCGCTTCGGCAAACTGCCCTATCGGTCCTTACGCTTCGAACATGCAACGCTCGACACCGAGTGCTTCCAGCCAGTCGCCGTCGTCAACTATCCGAACGATCATAAATATACCCGCATCACCGAGTTCAAATATCTGACCGGGCAAATAAACCGGAGGTCGAGCATTGTCTACGAATATCCGGCTGATCAGGGCGACCCCTATTACCCCGTACCCACTCCTGAAAACGCCGCGCTTTATAAACGCTATGCCGAACTGGCGGCGGCGCAACCGCTTGTGCACTTCGTCGGCCGGCTCGCAACTTACCGCTACTACAACATGGATCAGGTAGTCGCCCAGGCTCTGACGCTATGCAAGCAATTGGCGATTGCCCCGGAGTTTGCCGCCCCGCTCAAGACTGCAAGCGCCGCGGTCGGAAAGAAACTCTCTCCGCTCTCGGTTCCGGCGGGCTGAGATGCGCCCTATCGTCGTGTTATCCCCGCACCGCGACGATGCCGCCTTCTCCCTTTTCATCTGTCTAACCAGTTGGAGCCGCTCTCCGTCCGCTGTAACAGTGCAAAACTTCTTCACCCGAAGCGCGTACGCGCCGCAGGTGCGGGAAAAAGACAGCGGCGCGATCACTGGCATCCGGCGGCGCGAGGATCGTCAGGTTCTGCGCCGAATCAGCCCGCGGATCGAAGTCCGTGACGAAGAACTGTTGGACGCTCCGTTGCGTCTTGCCATCTCCGCGTCCGTCGTGTGCCATGACGAAACACAGGCCTTGTTGAGCAAAGAAGATGTTTTGAGTATTGTTTCCCGCATCCAGTCGAAGCGGCCGCGCATTTACCTTGCCCCCCTCGCCTTAGGCAATCACATCGATCACAAGGTCGTGCAGCGGGCGGCCATTCAGTCCGCGCCCGCCGGATCCTTGGCTTTTTACGAAGACCTGCCTTACAAAACCTGGACTTCGGAAGCGGCGCTCCGTGAGCGCATTGGCGATCTGGAGCAGGGCATTCGAGAGAAACTCCACCCGCTCATCCTTCGGGTACCCCATGCGGCGGCCTGGAAGCGGCGGGTCACCGCCGGGTATCGATCACAGATCGCGCCGGCCGAGGCCGCGAACTTAGCGCACTGGGCCAATAAACATGGCGGAGGCGAACGTCTTTGGTTGACCAGCCCCTTACGGCGCGAACTCCGCGCGCTATCGCACCAACCTTAGGCCCGACGCCTCCAAAGCGCTTCCGCAAACGGCCATTCGCGATCCACCCACATATCGACGGCCGCAAAACCGCTCGCCACGGCAAGATTCCGCAATTCGCTTTCGGAGAACTTGTGCGAAGACTCCGTCCAGATCGTTTCACCCGCTTCGAATTCGATAGAGGCATCCAAGCCGCGCAGCGACACAGTTTGATCGCGACCCGACAACAGGTGCATCTCGACGCGCCGGCATTCGGAGTTCCAGCGGGCCTCATGCGCGAAGGAGCGGATATCGAAATCCGCATCCAGTTCCCGGTTGATGCGCGCCAGAATATTCAAATTGAAGGCCGCTGTCACGCACGTCGGATCGTCATAGGCAGCGAGCATCGTGTCGATGTCTTTCACCAAATCGGCGCCCACCAGAAAAAGGTCCCCTGGCTTGAGCACACTGGATATTTGAGACAGGAAAGCAGGAAGCGAATTCCGGTCGAGGTTGCCGATCGAGCTCCCCAGGAAAAGCAGCAGCAGTGGCCCCTCGGATCGCGTCCGGGAAATCTCCGTCAAGCCCTCCATCCAGTCCGCGCACACCGGAGCGACCACCGCGAGATGGGCCACTTCTCTGGCGCAACCATCGAGCGCGGCCGAGGATACGTCTATCGGACGATATACGACGGGTCCGTTGCGCGCTGCCAGAGCTTTTAGAATGTGCCTGGTCTTCTTGCCGCTGCCGCTGCCCAGTTCGCAAACAGTTCCGACCGTTCCTGCTGCTTGAGCGATGTCGATCGAATGCCTTTCAAGCAGGCGCTCATCGGCTCTGGTCAACCCGTATTCCGGGAGTAGCGTGATGGCTTCAAATAAAGCGCTCCCCAGGTCATCGTACAGATACTTGGCGGAAAGCCGTTTCTGCCCGCGACGGACAAGACCTTCGGCAACATCCTGCGCAAAGCCGGATCCAACAGGCGTTAAGATTGTCGGCACTCTATCTAGTTCTCCACGCAGCGGAAAGCCGCGTACATATAGGGGTAGTCGCGACGGAACCAATTCCGGAACGAGCGGCGGAGCAAACGCGAGGCTGTTCGCGGCGAGCCGCCCTTCAGCACATAATGCTCGCCATCGAAGAAATTTGCCGAATACCCAGGGTAAGAAGCACGAGCATGGAAGCCCGGAAACGGAGCAAATGGAGTACTGGTCCATTGCCAGCCATTTCCCACAAGCTGATGCACGCCAAACGCACTCGCCCCTTTGGGAGTTGCGTCAACCGGCTCTGGATCCCAGCGCCGCAAATCGAAATTACCGTGCTGGGCGGAAGGTTCCTCGTTACCCCACGGATACTCCGCCTGATCGTACTCCGCCTGATCGCAGCCGCCATATGCCGCCCGATGGAATTGTTCCTCGCTCGCTATCCTTTTGCCAATCGATTTTGCGTAGGCTTCGGCTTCGTTAAACGAAACATAAACCGGCCAATCCAGCGGCAGCGGAACCTCTTCGAACATTCCGCGATAGTAAATGCGGTCGCCGCGCCTCCTCCAGAAATGCGGCATCGGCGCTCCCGCCTCCACGAAACGAAGATACTCACCGTTCGTTACGCTGTTCTGCTGGATGCCAAAGGCCGGAACCTGTCGCCGTGTTTCGCCATATTCGTTATCCCAGCCGAATGTTCCACCTTCCGGCCGTCCAAGTATCGCCTCACCTGCGGGAATCGTTATCCATGGGTTGTTAGGGCTAGCTCGCTCTATCCGCTCCAGAGGCGCGGCCAGCGCCACGTGCTTGAACTTGTAGTCGAAATTATGAAACATGTAAGCCAGCGTCTCCAGATGCATCTGCCGGTGCTCCACAATCATGCAGACCAATTCTTCGGGAGCGGCCTCCAGGTGTTCGTCCACTCGCTGGCGGCAGCGCGTGGCATATCGCTTGATCTCTTCGAGCGAAGGCCAATCCTGCGGCTGATCCTTCGGAAGCTGCGACGAATCAGGGTCGATGCCCGCCTGAAACAAATCGTCAAGCTCAGGATCGGGCGACTTCAGTCCGAGCCCCTCGCGGCAAATCTGGATGGAATCGAAACCGTCCAAATGGCCGATGTAAAAAATCACCCGATGACGCTCGGCTATCGGTCGCTCATATAGGCCGTCCGTCGTCAATATGGAAAAGAGCCGGTCACTTTCAGCTCGCGCGGTTCGGAGTTCCGCAACTAAATTGGATGTCGCTTCGATTACGGGCATGATAATTGCTGCGATCTGGCGCCTGCGCCAAGCTCTTGGATGCAATACTGCGCTCGGGAATGCCAGAATTAATTGGTCAACCGTAAATCTTACGAGACAGACCCGCGACTTAGGCCGACATCCCTGTCAAGTACTGCCCGTGCTATAACCAACGCCTGTTCCCGAGTCTGAATCTCTCCTTCCAGCTGGGCAGTTTCGACCGCCTCCAGAGCAGGACCAAAATCAGGTCCGGGCCGGTATCCCGCCTCAATCAGATCCCGGCCAGTAAGTAACCGCGCCGGCCGTAACTCTTCTTCCTTGAACTCGAGCAGCCTTTGCTGCACGAATCGGTAAGTAGCTGTGTGTCCATTGCTTGCAAGACAATCAAGCCTATGGAGCTCCAGGTGTTCCTCGAATTGAGGCAGGCACAAGAAACGTTTAAGCGTACTGAGCCGCATATGCGTGACGTCCTTGAAACGCATATGGTTGGCAACCAGTGAAGTGATCTGCTCGGTTTCGTCCCCGCTGAATTTCAACCGACCCAAAATCTTTCCCGACATCTCCGCGCCCACTTCCGCATGAGCATTGAAACGAATCCGGTCGCTGACCGAAAAGGTGGGCGGCTTACCCACGTCGTGCAACAGAACGCCCAGCGCCAGAGTAGTCGAAGGGCCGCGAAGTTCATCCAGCATGAGAAGCACGTGCGTCCAGACGTCGCCTTCCGGGTGGAACTCCGGCGGTTGTTTCACTCCTTGAAAAGCCTTGACTTCCGGCAGAACAAAATCCAGTAGCCGGCAGCAGTCAAGTAATTCAAAAGCGCGTTTCGCCCGGCCTTGCGTGAGCATGCGAACAAGTTCTTCCCGGACGCGCTCCGCGGAAATCTCCGTAATATGGTGTGCCTGCGCTTGGATCGCGCTGAGTGTCTCCGGATCGATCGAGAAATCGAATCGCGCGGCAAAGCGGACCGCGCGCAGCATGCGCAGAAAGTCTTCTCCGAAGCGCTTCTCAGGATGCCCGATAGCGCGAATCGTTTTGGCTTCCAGGTCCTTTCTGCCGCCCACAAAGTCGAAGACTTCACCCGAAAGTGGATCTTCCATCAGCGCGTTGATTGTAAAGTCGCGCCGGGCCGCATCGAGAGCAGGGTCGGCTACGAATTCGACCTGATCCGGGCGTCGGCCGTCCGAGTAGGTGCCCTCCCTGCGAAAGGTTGCAACTTCCACCTGCACGCCGCCAGGACGCATGACCAGAATCACGCCAAACTGCACGCCCACCATCTGTGAACCAGGAAAATAGGAGGCAATCTGGAGAGGCGTCGCGTCTGTACTGACGTCGAAATCTTTGGGTAGGATTCCCAGCAATCGATCCCGCACGCAACCGCCCACCAGCAAGGCTTTATGGCCGCGATCGTGAAGAGTTCTGATGATTTCGAGGGCTAGATCTTCGCTAGTCACGCTCGCCTTGAATGCTTAGCTGTTCAGCCGCTAGCCGCTTTTTCTTTTTCCGATTCCGCCAGGGCGGCAGGCGCTGTCCCATCGGCGGCTGCGGCCGCCGCCTGTGCTTCAGCCTCTGCCCTTTTCAATTCTTTCTTCGAAGGCGGGGCTTGCTCGTGACGGTAATCATGATCGTGATAGCAGGTCCGGCAGCGCACCTTCGCCGCCTCGCCATTCACTAAGGAAACAATCGAATGGTTGGTAACGCGGCGGCACTTGATGCAGTGATCGTCGATCACATCACCTAATCGCATTTCATCCATTTTAACCCGTCAAGCGGAGTATACCAAGCGACTCTTTTTGGCATCCCCTGCCCATTCTGCTAGACTGAACTTTCAGCTTCAACGGCCAGGTAGCTCAGTCGGTAGAGCGCAGCCCTGAAAAGGCTGGCGTCGGCGGTTCGATTCCGTCCCTGGCCACCACACGTACTTAATAGGAAAGCTTCCCGGTCATTCCTTTCCCCATCCGCCCCCTTCTTACGGTGCCGCAGGCACTCATGCCCTATTTCGCTTACTTAAGCATGAGACGTGACAACCGGATGTCCTCCAAGCGTTGCGAAATGCTTTAAACGGAGCAGGAAGCGTCAGCGACCGTAAATTTGCAACCACCCAAAAATCTCTGCCGTGTCGCAACTCATCCCGACACTTATTTCTGAATGAGATAACAGAGCGGATTCGCCCGCGCAACATGCGGCATTGCGGGCGCCACCATCATCGCACCCCACCAAATCCCGTACCTCACTCCGACGCCCTCTTGCTTCTTGAACCTCTATTCGCGCCAGCTTTCTGTTCACTTCCCACAGACGAAACCGGCTTCTTCAAATCCGCCAGACTTCTGCGCAGAGCATCCGCGATGTCGACCACATTTCCCTCGCGCGCAGTTCTCGCGCGCCCTCTTGGTTGTTGCCCTTGCACCTTACTCTCTATGATCGATTGCAATTTCTCCCGGTAGCTGTCGCGATACTTGGCCGGCTCGAAAGGCGCGACTAACGAACGAATCAAGGTCTCGGCAAGTTCCAGTTCTTTCTGCTTGACCTCGCCCGCATCAGCCTGGAACTCCTCCTCTGCTCTCACCTCAGTAGCAAAGAACATGGTGTGCGCCAAAAGACCGGTCTTCCCCGCTCTCACCACCACCACGTGCTCTCGCCCATGCATGGCGAATTGCGCGATCGCCACTACCCCGGTCCGCTGAAGCGAGCGATAAAGCAAAGCATAGGCCTTCTCTCCCGCCTCTTCCGGCGTAACATAATACGACGCTTCAAAATAAACCGGATCGATTTCGTCTAACCGGACAAATTCTTCAATCTCCATCGCCGCCGAAGTCTTGGCTGCCGCACTTTTCAATTCTTCCGCTTCTAGCGCCACAAATCGATCTCGTTCGAATTCAAATCCCTTCACAATCGATTTCTGGGACAAAATCTTGTCGCTTTCCGCCTTGGCGGATACTTGCCGCACGGGCGTTAAGGTCGGCTCGGCCGTTTGTAGCGGGTCTTTCGATCCTCCTCTCATTGCGCTCGCGCTGGCGGGTTGCGCGCCGCTTGCAACAGCCTCGTCAACTTGCCGGCCGGACGCCGCGCGCGCGAATTCCGAACTCTCCTCGTTCTGCCGATAGAGCCGTTTTAAGCTGATCCGTTCCGCTCGCGCCGCCCGAAACAATCGAACCGGAATCGAGATCAGGCCAAATGATATATAGCCGCGCCAAACGGTAGAAGCCAAAACGTTGCCTCACTCTATTGTGGTACAACCAACGAGAAGCTCCTATTTGTTGAGTTCTCCCCGTGACTACGAAATGGATTCCTACCCCAAGCGTCAAAGAGGAAGGTGACCCGCGTTGAGTGACACATCGAATCGAGCTTTGAAGTTTGTCTATTTTCTTCTGGGACTCGCGCTCCCCATAGCCGGCTACGCGCTCTGGTCGAAATCGCCCAGTAGCAAGCGCGAGATCGATAAGGCTCATGACATCACGGTCGAAGACAGCTTCCCGGCCAGCGATCCCCCTTCGGCTTGGTGAACGGCGGCGGCGATTGTCTTGGCTATACTCGTAAGGATAAGATGCATGAGCGAAAACCCTCCTTCCAACCTGCGGCCATCGCGCTTACCATAGCCGCTGCCTTTCTCAGGTTGATTCCGCATCCAGCGAACTTCACTCCTATTGGAGGGACCGCCCTGTTTGGTGGAGCCCGCTTAAAAGGCTGGCAAGCCTATGCCATTCCGCTGCTGGCCATGCTGATCACCGACCCCATCGTTAGCCACATGGCCGGTTTTCCCGCCTATTCCAAAATGACAGTTATCATTTACTTGTCGTTTTTGGTCTACGTCGTCCTAGGTAGAACGCTGCTGCGCAACGCCCACCATTGGTGGCAAATCGGAACAGTTGCCGTAGCGGGAAGCGTGCAGTTCTTCCTATTAACGAACTTCTTCGTTTGGTGGGACTCCGGCGTCATGTACCCGCACACTTGGGCTGGCTTGATGGCCTGCTACCTCGCCGCGTTGCCCTTCTTCGGCCGAACATTGCTATCGGATGTTTTCTATTCGCTCGTCTTGTTCGCCGCGTACGCCGTGCTAGGCAAGCGCTTTGAACACCAACCGCGTGCCGTGCAGGCTTAGACGGCGGCGAGGCGGTCCTGTCTTTATAAATCCGCGTTCATGAGGGCCAACGTGCCCCCTGAATAGGAGTGGACACCAGACTCGGGAAGGGGCTGCTGAGCCCCGCCGTTAGTCAAACCCCTTCGGATCCGTGTAGCTTCACTAACTTGTTGTATATCCCAAGCGACAGAAACGTCGGTGCCCAATGGCCTACGAAACTAGCCTTCCTTTCGTCGCCATTCAGTTGAAAAAACATCGATATTCCGATCGAGCCCAATGCCGCCCATAAATACAAATCGGATGGCAGCTTAGCCGTTTGTTGCTCGATACTGCGCGCCACCGGTCCCTCCCGATGTTCGGCGCGCGCGCCCGCGCGGGGTTCGGTCGTGGCTAGGTCTTTGTAGTCCATCTTTGGTATCTCCTTCTTTCAGGCACTTAAAACTGTGTTCCATCTTTAGTGATTCGCCCAGTACCCAGGTGATTTCCTTTTTTGGCTACCCTGAAGAAATTTATTCGTACCGGAGGGCCTCGGTAGGATTCAGTTGCGAGGCTCTGCGCGCCGGCAGAAGCCCAAATCCCACGCCAACCGAGAGCGACACGACAAAGGCAACGATAACCGAAATGGGTGAAATCGGAACGTCCACGTGCTTCGTGAAAAGACTGACGCTCAGGATACTCACGCTGATCGGCAGCGCCAAACCCAGAAAAATTCCAATCGTCCCCCCGATGAAGCTGATCAACACCGATTCGATCAGGAATTGCAGCAGGACTTCCTTGCGCGACGCCCCCACCGCCATGCGAAGACCGATCTCGCGCGTCCGCTCGGTCACCGTCACCAGCATGATGTTCATGATGCCGATGCCCGATATCAGCAGCGCGATAGCGGAAACCACGATCAGAACAATCGTCAGAACATTTGCTATTTGGTTCGCCGTATCCAGAATCGCCGTAAGATCCTGCACGTCGTACATAGCGCCGGGCCGGTGACGGCTCCTCAGGATCTGGTCGACCTGCTGCCGAACCGCCGGCACATCGCTCGCATTTCGCACTTCTACCCAGACCGAGTCGACTCGGTCGTAAGGCAGAAAGTCCTTAACAATACTGATCGGAATGAGAATAGTTTCGTCGAGAATCTCGCTCGTCCCGAACGTGCTTGTTTTCTCGCGGAATGTACCCACCACCGTGAATTTAAGCTGGTGGATGCGCATCGTTTGTCCGATCGCGGCCTGCTGGCTGCCGAACACCCGAACAGCCAACTTCTGGGTCAACATGGCAACATGCTCGCGAAGCGTAATGTCGCTCGGGTCGAACTCACGCCCGGCCAGGATCACGAGATTTCGCACCGTTGGGTAGTACTGATCGACCCCGTCCACCGTTACTTGCCGAACTTTGCCGTTTACAACAATGTCATCGTGGGTTGTCGTTATAGCCGTAGCCGCCACAATGCGGCTGCCCAGGGTGTCGCGCAGCGCCTGCACATCGGCCATCTTGATGTAATCGCCCTGTACCTTCGCTGAGTTCTCGCTGCCGGCATCCGAACTGGCGTTGATCAAATTCGAACCGATCCCTCGAATTTGATTGAGGATCAAGTTCCTGCTGGCGAGCGAAACGGTGACCACCAGAATCACCGACGCATTGCCGATGATCATTCCGAGCGTGGTCAGGCTGGTTCGGAGACGATTTGCGCTCAGCGCCTGCAGGCTGAAGTTGATCGCCTCGCCAATGTTCATATCGTTTTGTGGCGGGAGAACTGCCGGTTACAATCGCCAAACAGCCGGTCTACGCGCCGCCCGCTTCCTTCAGCAGCCGCAACGCTTCATCGCGCGGTGGATCGTCCGCCGTAATCGATGAGTGCACATATTTCGTAAGCAGCGCCTTGGCTTCGTCGAGATTTCGCTTTTCCTTCACCAGCACATCGGCTTGCGCAAACCAAACAGCCGGATTGTTCGGCGAGACCTCTTGTGCCTTCGCGAAAAGCGCATCGCTTTCGTGATTGCGGCCTTGGCTTGCCAGGAACTTTGCCAGCGCCACAATGTGCCCCACGCTGTGCGGCGCCACCGCTACCGCCTGTCGAAGATGCTGCTCTGCGCTCCCGAATTGCTTGCGCTTTTGATCCAGCTTGAATTTGTCATAGTAGCCCTCGCCCGGGTCGATCGCGCTCAGCTTCTCTGCCACGGAGAACGCTTTGTCGTATCCTCCGCCCAAAAATCCAGGTGCTTCCAGGTAATAATCGAACAAATCGTCCAGCGCCTCCCGATTATGCGGGTCTAACTGCACGGATTTCTCAAAAGCCTGCCTCGCTCTCGAAGCCCATGCAGGTGCCATCAGCGGATTTGACGTCTCCGCTCGCTTGCCGTACGCGCGTCCCAGCCAGTCCCAATATTCGCTGTTGCCGGAGTTCGCGCCAATCGCTTTCTCCAAACGATCCGACGCCTTCTTAAATTCGCCCGACATCAGATAGCTGCGCGCGATGAGGAAGTTTGTCGCGGGATCGTTGCTCTGCTTGTCAAGCAACGCTAACGCCCCCTGATAATCCGTTTGATTATAGAGCTGCTCTGCCTTGCTTAAGTCCTGTCCGGCCGATAAACTAAAACCGCATAGCAAGCAAGGTAAGATGGTGAACAAAGCCCCCCGCATAACTGGAATTTCACTCCTCTGAACGACTAACCTGCGGGGAAACAACATTTTACCCCACTCGCGTTTGGTATTACGATGCGCCCGGTTCGTGCGAAGTTGCGAAACTCCTGACCCGCGCCTATCCGGACGTTATAGTATGGTTAGGCTGAAATCTAAACTATAGGAAGGTTTAAACAAACTATGTTCGCCGAGGTTCGAAGGTGGCTTCTCTCAGGCGGTTTGGTTCTGGTCACCGCCTGCGGCGCTTGGGCTCAAACGGCAACACTTCAGGGTGACGTCAAGGACGCCAGCGGCCAACCCTTAAAGGGTGCTCAGATCGACCTGAATCGCACCGATATCAAAGGCCACTACAAGGTCAAAACAGACAAAAAGGGGCATTGGCTCTATACTGGCCTGCCCGGCAATGCATCTTTCGACATCACCTGTTCCGTCGACGGCAAGGTTGTCGATAAGGTCAGCGGCGTCAAGGCACAGTACGGAGACGATAACCCGCCGGTTAATTTCGATGAGCGAAAAGTCGCCGCCCAGCAAGCGGCTGCGCAACAGGCCAACGCCAGCGGCCAGCTCTCCCAGGATCAGGCTCGCGGCATGAGTAAGGAGCAGAAAGAGCAGTACGAAGCTCAGCTCAAAAAGAACTCCGAGGCCATCAAGAAAAACAAAGCCCTGAACGATACCTACAACGCCGGTCAGGATTCGCTCAAAATGGCAGGCGCCGATACCGACCCCGCGAAGAAAGCCACCGACTATCAGGCCGCTGTCGATAAGTTCAATCAAGCCGGTCAAATGGACGCCAATCAACCGGCCATTTGGGATAGCTTGGGGCAGGCTTATGAAGGCTTGGGCAAAGCCCAGACCGGAGATGCCCGCAACAAGTCCTTCGACTCGGCTGTCGATTCCTACAAGAAAGGCTTGGCGCTCAAGCCCAACGATGCCGCCGTTTACAACCAGATCGGCAATATATACGGCCTCGAAAAGAAGATGCCTGAGGCCGAAGATGCCTTGAACAAGGCCGCCCAACTTGACCCGGCCATGGCCGCCAAGGCCTATTTCAATATGGGTGCCAACATGGTGAATGGCGGCCAACCGGACAAAGCCGCTCCCTTCTTCAAGAAGGCAACCGACACCGACCCGAACTACGCCGAAGCGTGGTACCAATACGGCAGCTTGATGATGATGCAGGGTAAAGTCGATCCTAAGAGCGGTAAACAGGAATATCCGCCCGAGACCTCAACCGCGTTGCATAAGTATCTCGACCTGCAGCCAAACGGGCCACACGCCCAGGAAGCCTCCGCCATGCTGACAGCCATGGGGGAAAAGGTTCAAACCAACATCACTGCTCCGGGCGCCAAGAAACGGAATCATTGAGACTATCCTCCCCTCAATACGTCAAATAAATGGAGTTGTCATAAAAGGGGCTTCACAAACGAAGCCCCTTTTGGCACATTGAGATGTTCCGGGCTATCTTTGAACTTTTACTTACTATCGCGGTGGTTTTGATCGCCCGCGCGGTCCTGACCAGCGTCATGCGCGGCATCGCGCGTGCCTCTTCCAATTCCTTTTCCACTCCACCTCCACAGGCGGGACCGTCGCATCCGCCGCCTGCTGCGGGCGCCAGCCCGGGAGGCGAATTGCACAAAGACCCTGTCTGCGGAACTTATGTCGCTGAATCGTCAGCCTGCAAGCGTCAGGCGGCCGGTCGAACCTTCTATTATTGTTCTGAAAAGTGCCGCGAAAAGCATTCGCTCGTGGCCCGCTAACTTATCCCACCATTGCGGATGTTGCGCTGTCCCGTTGTTTTGTCGCGCGTAGTGCAGGCATTCGATCGGCGTCACGGTATTGCTCTTCAGAACGATTCCGCCACCCATCGGCTTCATGCCAAGCACCGCAATCCCCTGCTCCACTAGCCTCGGCACAACATGCTTTGCAAAACTGCGAAAGTGATAATCCATTCGGATTCAAAGGCATCTGGCAAACATCGAAGTGAAAATTGTGCTGCTTAGCCACTTCGAGCATCCGTTCATGCACCAGCGGATCTTTATGGCCGGTGAAACCCACGTAATGAATCTTGCCGGCCTGCTTAGCCGCCGTAGCCCCGGTCGAGCGCCGATCTGACTATTCGAATACCCTCTTGCTCGTCTTTCGGAACCGAGATGTGGAATCCTCCCAACCCGATGGCCGAGACACGTTGCCCGGTAGTGCCCAATTGCCCATAGAACATGCCATTTGAGTTCCCGGACGTGGAGCGGCCCTCCCGGGCTGCCATGCCGGCTTTCCAGCCCGCATCACTATAGCGAAATGCTTGCAACAGAGCACGGAGCGTCAGCGACCGTAAATTAATCCCAACACTTGCTTCCCATCCCGCATCTTCACTCCTGTTACAACAAAAGGTAATGAACTGGATAGCAACCGGCGCTCTACTCATGGCGGCAGCAGTGATCTTGGGTGCCTTCGGAGCGCACGGATTGCGCGACAAACTCGATGCCTATTCCATGTCCGTCTATGAAAAAGCCGTCTTCTACCATTTCATCCATGCGCTCGGTATTCTGCTGGTCGCGCTGCTCGCCCGGACCCAGGCCATCAGCGCCAACGGACAAGCCCGCGTCGCCTGGCTGCTACTCATCGGCATAGTGATTTTCTCCGGCAGCTTGTACGCGCTTGCCATATCTGGCGTGCGCATGCTCGGCGCGATTACGCCCATCGGCGGCTTGGCCTTTATTGCGGGCTGGCTTGTGCTCGCTTATGAGGCGCTCCGGCAACGCTGACTAGCGTGCGTGCGCCAAGCCCGTCTGTCAGTTCATAGCGCAGCAGGATCTCGGCGCTCACACTGCGTCCATCCACTTCGGCCAGTTCCGTTTCCACTTCAGGGCCCTTGTAAAGCAACAGGCGCGAGCCTTGCGCCAGAGCCTTCCGGAACAGCTCCAAAAGCCTCACCGTAGGGGCCATCGCGCGCGCCGTGATGATCTCGGGCCGCAGCTTCAAAGCCAGCTCTTCGGCGCGCTCCGCCCGCACGTCCACATTCGTCAGCCCCAGCGCCTCGCATGCCGCTTCTACAAAGTGCGCCTTCTTCTGCGTGGAATCGGCCAGCACAAATCGCGTCTCCGGCAGCACCAGCGCGAGTGGAATCCCCGGAAAGCCAGCCCCCGTACCCGCATCGAGCACGCAGCGCGCCCCGCTGAAGTGCCGCCACGGCAGAACCGAATCTAAAACATGCTTGATCGCCGCTTCCCGCGGACTCGCAATGCGCGTCAAATTCATATACTCGTTCGCCGCCGCAATCGCACGCAGGTGCTCCGCCGATTTTTCAATCAATCGATCCCGCTCCGGAATGTCCGCGGGCAGCACGCGCGCCAGTTCCTCTTCGAAATCCACGCTTTCAGTTTGGCATCGTGCCCCGGTACGCGAAGATAAGGAGGAATGTTGAGAGCTGGAATTGTAGGCCTTCCGAACGTCGGAAAAAGCACGCTATTTAATGCCGTCACCCAAACCAGAAAAGCCATGGCCGCGAATTATCGCTTCTGCACCATCGACCCCAATACCGGCGTCGTCACCGTGCCCGACGAGCGGCTTGACGTGCTCGCCAAAATGAGCAGTTCGCAAAAAATTGTCCCCGCCGTCTTCGAGTTTGTCGACATAGCCGGCTTGGTCAAAGGCGCCAGCACCGGCGAAGGCCTCGGCAATCAGTTCCTCGGCCATATCCGCGAGGTCGACGCCATCGTCCAAGTTGTGCGCTGCTTCGAAGACAGCAATATCGAGCACGTCATGGACTCGGTCGACCCCGTGCGCGACATCGAAATCGTCAATACCGAACTCGTGCTCGCCGACCTCGATTCCGTCGAGAAGCGCAAAGCCAAGCAGCAGAAAGCCGCCAAAAGCGGTGACAAAAAAGCCTTGGCGGAACTCCAGCTCTTAGAGAAGCTCGAAGCGCATCTCAACACCGGTAAGACCGTCGTGACCCTGGATCTCACGCCCGAAGAGAAATCGGCCGTCCGGTTGTTCTTCCTGCTGACCGCTAAGCCGACTCTGTTCGCCTGCAACGTCGCCGAAGGGGATTTGGCGACCGCCGATAACAACACATTCGTGCAGCAGGTTCGCGCCTACGTCAAGGAACATCACGACACCGGCGCGGTCGTCGTTTCGGCCGAGATCGAATCCGAATTGGTCATGCTCTCGCCCGACGAGCGCAACGAGTATCTGGCCGAACTCGGCGTCAGCGACACCGGCGCCAGCAACCTCATTCGCGAGGCCTACCACCTGCTCGGCCTGCGTACCTACCTAACCACCGGCGAAAAGGAAACCCGCGCCTGGACCGTCCATGCCGGCGACAAGGCCCCGCAAGCCGCCGGCGTCATCCACTCCGACTTCGAAAAAGCCTTCATCTCGGCCGAAACCGTTTCCTACAAAGAATTGGTCGAGGCTGGTTCCTTCGCGCGCGCTCGCGAACTCGGCCAGTTACGCACCGAAGGCAAAGAATACCTCGTCCAGGACGGCGACGTCATGGAATTCAAAACCTATGTCTAACCTACCCGACTTTGGCGGTGGACCCCGAAACAGAACCCCGACCGTGAGGGAGGGGCCTCTTCAACGTGAAAAAATCGGGGACACTCCGGGCTGGCGTCCGTCCACACTCGTTAATTTCCACAACAGCAGGCGTGTCCCCAGATTTTTTCATAGTCCCGTGAGGGAGGGGCATCTTCAACGTAAAAAAATCGGGGACACTCCGGGCTGGCGTCCGTCCACACTCGTCAATTTCCACAACAGCAGGCGTGTCCCCAGATTTTTTCATAGTCCCGTGAGGGAGGGGTCTCTTCAACGGAGCCTCACCCCTAACCTCCCTTGAAACGAAGAACCTTTCTCGCCGGAGTCAGCACGGCATTCGCCTCGGCGGCCTTCCCTCAGAGCGAACCGCCCGAAACAGATCTGCCCGAAACAGATCTGCCCGAAATCGATCTGCGTGACGCGGTTCTTGCAATCGCCGAAGCCGCCTCCCCCCGCGAAAAGAAGGCCGCGCAAGTTCTCATCGAAGAAGTCCAGCGCCGCACCCAGATTCGCTTGCCACTTGCTTCGAAATCTTCTTCCAACCTCACCATCTATCTGGCCACCCAAGCCTCCGCGCATCGCCTGAGCCCGCGCCTTTCCTCTGCCCTCAACGCGCTTGCCAATTTGCCCCGTGAAGGCTTCGTCATTCGTTCCGGAACCGATGCCGGCGCCCGCTGGATTGCCCTTCTCGGCGCGGACGAGCGCGGCCTCTTCTACTCTGTCGGCCGCTTCCTCTATTCCGCGAATTTCAGCCGTCAAAGCGCGCGCATCCAAACGCGCTTTCTCAACCTCGCCACCTCCCCCAAAGTCGCTCTCCGCGGCCATCAACTGGGCTATCGCCCGAAAACAAACGCTTACGACGCCTGGGACGTTCCTATGTGGGAACAATACATCCGCGACTTAACCATGTTCGGCACCAACGCCATCGAACTTCTCCCGCCTCACACCGACGACCAACCGGACAGTCCCCACTTCCCGCTCCCGCCCGAACAGATGATGACCGCCATGTCCCACATCTGCGATGCCTACGATCTTGCCGTCTGGATCTGGTATCCCGCCATGGCGCGCGACTATGCCGATCCCGCCACCGTCCAATCCGCGCTCAGCGATTGGGCGCGCATTTTTCAAATTGTTCCGCGCCTCGACGCCATCTTCGTTCCCGGCGGCGATCCCGGCCATACCGAGCCCAAAGCCATGCTCGCTTTCCTCGAAAAACAGAAAACGAATCTCCGTCGCTTCCATCCCAAAGCGCAGCTCTGGATGTCTCCCCAGGGCTTCGACGAAAATTGGTTGAACGAATTCTTCAGCTTGATCGAAGGCAACGCCAACGCCTGGCTCGATGGCGTCGTCTTTGGGCCCCAGTCGCGCCTCAGCCTGGGCGAGTTCCGCGCCAGCCTTCCAAAACGCTACCCCATTCGCTTCTATCCCGATATCACCCACAGTCTCTCCTGCCAGTTCCCGGTGCCCGATTGGGATCTCGCCTTCGCCCTCACCGAAGGCCGCGAATGTATCAACCCTCGCCCTGCCGATGAGTCCAATATTCTGCGCCGCTCTTTGCCCCATTCGATCGGCTTCTTGACTTACTCGGAAGGCTGCAATGATGACGTCAACAAGTTCATCTGGAGTTCGCTCAGCTGGAATCCCGATCTGCCCGTCTTAAACGCGCTGCGCAATTTCAGCCGCTATTTCTTCGGCGAAACATATTCTGAAGGAATCGCGCAAGGCATCCTTCACCTCGAAAACAACTGGCGCGGACCGCTCGCCGCAAACGATGCCGTCTCCGTCACCCTCGCCCGCTTCCAGGATCTCGAGCGCGCCGCTCCGCCCCAATTACTCGAAAATTGGCGCTTTCAGCAATTGCTCTACCGCGCCTATTACGATGCTTCCCTGCACAGTCGCCTTCTTGCCGAAAACGCCGCCGTCGCCCGCGCGCGCGATATTCTCGAGCGCTTCAACCAGATCGGTTGGAGTCCCGCTCCTTCCGACATCGGCGGCCAGCCCGGCGTCGCGCCTCCCAATAGCCCTCCCAATAACATCGATTCCACTCTTTTCCTCGACGAAGCGCTACACACTCTCGAAGCCGCCCTCACGAATCCAGCCGGCGCGATCTTCGGCGCCCGCGTCCGGGAACTCGGCGCAGCGCTCTTCCAAAGCATCCACATGCAATTGGCCGTCGATCGCTACCGCGCCGAAGCCGTCAGCCGCGCGGCCAATCTCGAAACTCTCGAAACCCCCATCGCCGACGTCGCGTGGCTGCGCGCTCAACTTCTCGCCATCCGCAAACTTTCTTCTGCCAGCCACCGGATCGCCGCCGTCCGAACACTCCTGACAAGAACCGATCCCGGACCCGCCGGCTTCTACGACGAGCTCGGCAATCCCAGCAATCGCCCGCATCTCATCCTCGGACCCGGGGCCGTCCAGGATCCGGAGTTTCGCCGCTCCGCCCTGACCGCCTTCGACTATCCCGACACTCTCGGCGACACCGCGCCCGCCGCCTGGAAACACTGGGCCGAATCGCTCTACGATGCGCCGCTACAAATGCATTACGACGGCCTCGATCCGAACGCGCCTTACAAAATCCGCGTCGTCTACCCAGCCGGCGCGCGCCGCATGCGCATTCGCCTGGTCGCCAACCAACAACAGGAAGTGCATCCACTTCTCGAGCGTCCCTGGCCTCCCCATCCGCTCGAATTCGACCTGCCGCCCGAAACCACTAACACCGGCCAACTATCCCTCGCCTGGACCCGCGAACCTGGCTTAGGAGGAAACGGCCGCGGCTGCCAGGTCGCCGAAGTCTGGATCATGAAAAAGTAACTTCGCTTTTTTCTCTTTGCGCCCTTTGCGTCTTTGCGAGAAATTTTCTGAACTGCGCGCGTCAGCCAAGCGCAACCCCTCAAAAATACAACTTCAACGCAAACTGCAGCGATCTCGGATCGGTCTGTATATTCGTTATCCGTCCAAACGAACAGCCCGCCTGCTGCACCAGGTTGGTCGATCCATCCGCCGCCGGCGCCAGACAGTAACTCGTATTCGGATAACCCAGATTCATGTGATTCAAAGCGTTATAAACCTCCCAGCGAAACTCCAGGTAACGCTGTTCGGTAAAGTGGAAGTCCTTCATCAAAGTCGCATCCAGACCCAGAAAGCCCGGCGCGCGCAAACCCGGCAAATAAGCTCCCGCCGTTCCGAAAACATACTCGCGCGGATCGTTCAAATTCGGATTCGCCCAGAAACTCTGGTCGTTCCCAAACACCGGCTGAAACGCATTCACGTTGATCCAATGCTCGGTATTCTGCCCGCCCGCCACCGCCGACGGATTCCCCACCAGATTCGGCCGACACGTAAGCTGATTGCACGGTCCGGAAACCGCCAGCGGCACGCCGCTCTGCATATTGAAATTCCCAGCCACTCGCCACCCGCCCAGCACCGCATCTACCAGACGACCGCTGCTCGCCAGCCACTGCCGCCCTTTCCCCACCGGCAGATCGTAGCTGAACGCCACGTTGAACATGTTCGGAATGTCATCGTAAGCGATCGTGCGGTCTTCATTGCGATTGTCCGGATCCTGGTAAGCCCCGCCATTGATCCCGCCCGTCCCGCCTACGCTGCTCGTCGTGCTGGCCCGTCCGCCGATAATCCCCGCCCGCGACAATGCGATCGTGTTGAACAGTTGCGAAGCCAGCTGATCCGTCGACGCATTGTAAATCTTCTTCGAAAACGTATACGCCATCAGGAACGTCAGCCCATGCGTCATCCGCTTCTGCAGCCTCACGTTCAGGCCGTTATAGATTGACGTCCCGTCATACATGCTCTGCGTGAACAACGATCCATAAAACGGATACGGACTCAGCAGAATAGATCGCGGCAGCGACGTGCTGCCCCACACCTGCGCCAGCATCGTCGCCTGCGCGCCCGAATAGTAATCCGTAATCGGAACATCGGCATTGATCGACGTCCCGTACTTGATCTTGTTCGCCGTCGAGACCAGGTTGAACTGCCTCCACGCCTCCCCAGCCAGATGCGTCCCATGGCTGCCCGCATAACCTACTTCCAGAACCATACTGCCCGGCAACTCTCGCTGAATGTCCAGCGTGTAACTCTGCACGCGCGGATCCTTCGCCGGCGGATAATGGATCTGGATCGATGCGCCATAAGACGGATCCAGATTCGCCGCCGGCGGTTGACGGTTTGCCGGAATCGCCGGGATCGTCAGGTCCGCTTTGTTCGTCGTCGTATCGCTCAGCGGAAACGCCACGCACTGCCCGGATAGTTCCCCGCACTGATTCGGATAAAAACTTCCCGTCCAATTGCTGAACGATTGCCACTGCGCCCCCGGCTGAATTCCCTGCCCGATATTATTAATGCTGTTACTCGCGTTGGTGTAAAAAATGTCATAGCCTCCGCGCACTACCGTCTTCTTATCCCCAAACGGATCCCACGCAAAATTCACCCGCGGAGCCAGGTCCGCGTAATGCGGCTGCGCGATTGCGTTCCCTTGCGGAATTTGCGAAGACAATCCTTCATAAACCATTTCTCCTTCCATTCCCGTCTGCGGATTCATACACCCCAAGCAGAAATTCGACTCTTGCCCATACCGCGACTTCCAGAAAAAAATCATGTCGTCGCGAAGCCCGATATTTAAAGTGAAATTCGACGTGATGCGGTATTCGTCCTGCAAATACAAACCCCCATACGGGTAACTCGAATAAGGCTGCGCTGTAATGCCGGTCGAAGAATTCGCTACCGCGCCCATCACGAACTGCTCCAGCCCATTCCCTCCCAGCGCCGTATTCGGATCGGCCGTCAAGCCGCCGTTAAACACCAGCGTCGAAGGATCGCTGATTTCCCTGCCCTGCCGGTCCAGCCTGTACATGAAGCCGGTCTTGATCGTATGCTTGCCGATGATCTTCGTCACATCGTCCAGAATCGTGAACGAGTCGTTTGCCTGCTTCTGGCTCGTCCATCCGGGCGAACCGAACGTCGACGAAGCTCCTCCCTGCATGGTCGAAGAAGCCCCGCCCGGCATGGAAATGCTGAACGTCGGCGACGGCGTGAACTGGCTCAAGAAAATCTGCGACGGCGCCAGCACCTTCTGCACCTCCGATAAATCCGTCACGCTGTCCGGCAGTCCGGCCTGGCTCGGATGCGCGTTGAACATCTGGCGCGCGAAACTAAATCGGAACTCGTTGAAGAAAGTCGAATTCACCATGTAGGTATGCCCTACCGTTCCAACCAGGCTCTTAAAATCGAAAGGCGTATTGCCCCCGTATCCGGTGTAAGGAACGGTCGGCCCTGTCCATGGCGTCCGAAAGTTATCGTAACTTCCGAAGTTACTCGCGTATTCCACAAACAACCTGCTCTTCTCGCTGAGCTGATGGTCGAACTTTACCGATAAGTTATACGGATCCTGGCTGCTCCCGATCCCGCCCAGATAGTTGTCGCAGATCGCATAGCCACCTTTTCCCATCGGGCAGTTACTGTTCGGATCCACATAATTCGGCATCGGATACGACTTCAGAAAAAACATCGCGGTCGGGTCCAGTCGGCTCGTCGGAATTTGCGTCGCAAATCTGCACGTGGGCGAAGCCGAAGCGTCGATCACCGTATTCAAACAGCCGTTCGGTGTCAAAGGCGTCCCAAATGCCGTCCGTTGAAACTGCCCGTTCGCGGTCGGACCCACCGTGCTATACGGATCGTAAATTCCATTCGTTACCGACGCCGGCACCTCGCTGAAATCGCCCGTCCGCATGGCCTGCGTCGGCACGCTGAACACGCTCTGCCCATCCAGATGCAAAATCGTTTTGTCGAGCGAAAAGAAAAAGAACGTCTTGTCCTTCCCGTTGTAGAGCTTCGGGATGATCACCGGTCCGCCGATCGTCCCGCCGAAATCGTTGTAGTGCAGCACCCGGTCGTTAATGTTTTGTCCGGTCGAGCTCAGCGAAGTAAACGGATTCCGCGCGCTCGTCGCGCTGTTCCTCCCGTACTCATAAACATCCCCGTGAAACTGATTTGTGCCTGATTTCAACACCACGTTAAAAACTCCGCCGCCCGTCCGCCCGTACTCGGAGGAGAAGCCGTTCGTCACCGCCTGAAACTCCGAAACCGCATCCGGCGATGGATTCACGTTCGCGTTCTCCGTCAATCCCGACACGTTTACGCTCCCATCGATGTACCAGGCATTCGCGCCTCCCTGTCCGCCATTCACCGAAATATCGGAGCCTTGCGCATTGCTCGGATCCGGAAACGATCCGTATTGGCTATTGAATCCAAAATTGCTTCCCGGCGGCCCCGCCACGTTCGCCACTCCCGGCATCAGGTAAACCAGTTGCTGCAAGTCCCGCCCTTGCAGCGGCGTATCGTCGATCGTTTTCTGCGCCACCGTGGTCGAAAAATTCGAAGCCGATGTTTCGAGCAGCGGAGACGCCGCGTTTACCTCCACTCGCTGCTGCGCGCTCCCCACTTCCAGTACGGCGTCGAATCGAGCCGTCTGCCCCGCCACCGTTTCCACGTCCTGGCTCCGCACCGCCGAAAAACCCTCGGCCTTTATCTGCACCGTGTACTTCCCGGGCAGCAGTCCGATCACCTGGTAATACCCGGTCTGATTCGTCGTCGTCGGAGACGAAACATTTCGGCTCTGCGATGTCACCGTAACGGCCGCTCCCGCCACCGCCGCCCCTTGCTGGTCCGTTACCGTCCCTTCCACTGAGCCCCGGTCCAGTTGCCCCCAACCCGTGCTCGTCAAAACCAGACCCAAAACCACAATCTGTAATCCCTGTGTGCGGAACATACGCTCCTCCAGAACCACGTACCCCGTGGTCGCCATTCGTAAATTGTTAAACCAGAGCAGACGCGGCTTCAGGCGGCAGATGCTTTTCGGTAGGAACAACTGCTCCGTCAGTTGACGTGCTCCTACTAGCGGCCTATCGCACGGAAAACGTTACCATCCCACAAATAACCTGCAAACCGGGGGACTGGCGACCATTCCGCGCCGTTTGCGGAATCCGCTGCCTGTCCCCTGCTTTGCCCCGACCACAAAGGTGCGATCAGTTTCTTTGCGACACTCCTACTAGATTGCTACTGTTTGAATGACTAAAATACAAAATACAAAATGATGTGTCAAGAGCCTTCTGCTCCCTCGTCCTACTTTGTGGGCTTCTCTCTCTTATGACCTCGAAACCGTCAGAGCTCTTAAAGACCTCCCAAACTCGCTCCCTGATCGATCTTGAGCCCGACATGCCGCTCACCCAGGGTTTGCCGGATCGTATTCATTCCGCTCTCAAACACCGCATCTTGACCTGCTCGTTAGCGCCCGGCCAGCGTTTGATGGAAAAGGACCTTTCCCTGGAACTCGGCGTTTCGAGAACTCCCCTCCGAGAGGCCTTGAACCGACTCGCGCTCGAGAATCTGGTGTTCCTCACGCCCTATCGCGGCTATGCCGTCACCCCCGTCCGCCTCAACGATATTCGTAATCTGAGCGAGCTCCGTCTCATCGTCGAAGCAGAAGCCTCCGCCCTCGCCGCCGAGCGCGCCACGCCTGACGAAATAGAGCAGTTGAGCTCCCTCGCGCCCCTCGATTACCGCCCCGGAGACCGCGCCACTTACATCAAATACCTGCGCGCCAACAGCGCCTTTCACCAGGCGCTGGTCCGCTGCACCCACAATGACCGTCTCGCCTCCGTCGCCGCCTCCGTCCTCGATCAGATTCAACGGCCCCTCTATCTCGGTCTCGACGCCGGCCTGCAATCCGAACTCGCCACCGCCGAGCACTACGAACTGGTAGCCGCCATTCGCAGCCGCAACGCCGCCCTCGCCCGCCAACTGGCAACCGACCAGATTCAGCGCGCCGAAATGCGCATCATCGCCGTCGTATCCGCCGCCAACCTGGACCAGCATCCCTAGCCCCCAGCAGTGGCGCAGGCACCGATGCGAATGCTTGCACCCGTGGAGCAGCCCTTCTGGGCTGCTATGCCGGCTTTCGAGCCGGCATCTGGAGTTTGGAAAAAATTGGTGGCACTCCGCAAAACTCCTCGCGTCGACAAGCGCAGGCGTGTCCCCTATTTTTTCGCTCCTCTCACCGCCCACCGCCCCGCCCATCCAATCGCTCGAACCTCTCGTTCAAAATCGGATAACTCCGCCAGTCGTAATAATCGAAGTGCCACCACTCCGTTTCGTAAACCGCGAAGCGCTGCTCTTCCATCGCATGCCGCAGCACCGCCCGCAGCCATCTCTGGTGCGCCGTGCCCCCTGGGTAAAAAGGATAAGACCGTGGCGACATCTCGTCATAAACACCCACCATCTCCACCGGCTTCCCCGTCGCCATCTCATACATCGTCAAATCCACCGCGCAGCCCCGGTTGTGCCGCGATCCTTGCGCCGGATCCGCCACAAAAATTCGGTCCGGCTCGGGCGTCGCATCCCAAAACATCTTCGTCACATACCACGGCCGGTACGCGTCGTGGATCAACAAGCCATACCCCTGCTTATGCAACTCCTGGCTCGCCCGCGCCACCGCCTCCGCCGCCGGCCGCTCCATAAATGCCCGCGCTTCCTGATACATCGGCGTGCTCAAAAAATCGTTCGTCGTGGCGTATCGAATATCCAGCTTGATCGATGGATCGATCGACGTCAGCTCCACCAAATCCGGCTTTTTGAAATTCCCCGCCTCCTGCGGCGGCCGCTCCGTTAAAGCTTCCTTGCGCAACTCCTCCACCGGCTTGTTCGGATGGATGCGAAAAATCTTCCCGTCCGCCGGCCCCACCGCCCGTCGTGGAAACACCACCGCCCCCACTCGCACTTCGGTCGCTTTACCCGCCGCGTCCCGCTTAAAAGTGAACGTCTCGTTGTCATACAAACCGCTCTTCGGATACCGATACACGTTGCCCGCGACCGGCTCGAGCGGCTCATACTCGTACCACTCGATCAACGATGTCAGCTTGCCATCCTTTTCCAGAATGTAGAGCGTGTCGTAATCCCAGCCATACTCGCCGATCAATCCATCCCACTCCTTCGGCGCTCGTGCCGGCTCTCGATCCGGCATGCGCGCCAGAACCTCCTCGCTGACCTTGGCTGCATCCGGAAACAGTTGCACCTTTCGGCCATAGGCCAGCCGATCATCGGTAATCAAATTGCCATCCAGCTGCCGCAAATTGACTTGATACCCGCCCGCCGCCGGCAAAATCGACAACTTTCCGTACTCCTCCTTCAAATCGAAACCGCTGTCACTGTTTCCGTAACGCGCCGCCGCGCTGCGCGCCAAATCCACCGGCACCGGCGTCGTCAATTGGATGGCCGGCAACGGCTTTCCCGCCTTCGCCGCCAGCATCAATCGCAGCGCCTCGTTCGCCACCTTCGTCATCGCCGCATTCGCGCTGTCGCTCGTCGTCACCACCGCCACGCCCAATTTGTCCGCCGGCAAAGCTTCCAGTTCCGTCGCAAAACCGTAGATCGCCCCGCCATGTCCCACCATCTCGTGCCCATCCAGCTTCGAAAGCAGAAACCCGATGCCGAAATCGCTCTTCGCCGCGCCCTCTGAAAACTGCGGCCGCCACATCTGCCGTAACGTCTCGGCTTTCAGCACCCGCCCGTCTTTGCCCTTTCCGTCGGCAAAAAGCATGTTCAGAAACTTCGCCAAATCCGTCACCGACGAATACATGCAACCCGCCGGCTGCATCCCCAGTTGAAACGTCGGCGCTTCTAAAATTCTTCCGTCGTAGGTCTGAATAATCGCCTGCGCCAGATGCGCCCGCACCTCGGCCGTAGGCACAAAAGAGCTGTTCGCCATGCCCAACGGCTTCAGCACCGCATCCCGCACATAGTCTGCAAACGGCTTCCCGGCGTGCTGCTGCAACACGTACCCCACCACCGCAATCGCCGCATTCGAATACTTCGTATGCGTCCCCGGCGGATAAACCAGCGTCGTGTCGTTCAAACTCTCTACCGTCGCCCGCAAACTCGGTGCCGTCGAATCGAAGTAATGCCCCACCGGCGGTTCACGCACCAGCCCCGAGCGATGCGACATCAATTCGCGCAGCGTGATCGCGCCCCCAAATGGATTCCTCGGATGAAAATCGGCAAGATACCGGCTCACCGGCGCATCCAGATCGATCTCGCCCTTCTCCACCAGCTGCATGATCGCCGTATCTGTAAACAGCTTCGAAACCGAGCCCACCCGGTAGATCGTGTCCGCCGTCGCCGCAACCTTTTTCGCGGGATCCGTCAATCCCATTCCCGCAGCCCAAACCACCCGTTGATCGTCCACCAGCGCGATCGAAACCGCCGGTAGTCCGTCATGCTTCATCTCCGCCTGAATCAGTTGTTCCAGCGGCGTCACCACCCCGGAATATTTTCCGGAGGCATTCGCCTCCCCATGCGGAGCCCTTCCCCCGCAGCCGCCTAGCGCCAGGCATAGAACGCTTAAAGAAACCTTAAGAGATCGCTCGCTCACTAATCAGCCTTGTATTTTGTATTTTGTATTTATAACATGGCTTTCAGCATGCCCTTCCGCTTCGCCTTTTGCCTTCTTCTACTCAGCCCCTCGCTCCTTCTCGCGCAAGGTTCCGATTACATCCGTCAGCACTACGCCAAATTCGATTACGACATTCCCATGCGCGATGGCGTCCATCTCTTCACCAGCGTCTACCTTCCGCAACAGACGCCAGGCCCCTTGCCCATCATGCTGCTCCGCACCCCTTACAGCATCCGGCCCTATGGCGAGGATGAATATCCCAGAAGCCTCGGCCCATCCGAAGAGTTCGCCCGCGCCGGCTACATCTTCGCTTACCAGGACGTCCGCGGCCGCTTCCATTCCGAAGGCAAGTTCGAAGAGGTTCGTCCTTACAAGGTGAAAAAAACTGGTCCCACCGATACCGACGAAAGCACCGACACCTGGGACACCATCGACTGGCTCATCAAACACGTTCCCAACAACAACGGCAAAGTCGGCATGTGGGGCATCTCCTATCCCGGCTTCTACGTCTCCGAAGGCATGATCGACGCTCATCCTGCCCTGGTCGCTGTCTCCCCGCAAGCCCCCGTCGGCGATTGGTTCCTCGGCGACGACTGGCACCACAACGGCGCGCTCTTCCTCGCCCACGCCTTCCGCTGGTTCTCCGCCAACGATCGCGCCGGTAACGATCGCAGCGGCCGCGTCCTCCAGCACAACTTTGAATACCCCACGCCCGATGGCTACCGCCTCTTCCTCAAGCTCGGCACCCTGTCCAACATCAATGACGAACTGCTCAAAGGCTCCGTCGAATACTGGAGCGTCTTTCGCGATCACCCCAACTACGACAGCTTTTGGCAAGCGCGCAACGTCCCGCAATATCTAACCCACGTCAAACCCGCCGTCCTCACCGTCAGCGGCTGGTTCGACGCCGAAGATATGTATGGCGCGCTCTCCACCTTTCGCGCCGTCGAAGCCGATAAGCCCGCCGCCAACTTCAACGGCCTCGTCATGGGTCCCTGGTTCCACGGCGGCTGGGCATCCGGCGATGGCGCATCGCTCGGTGACATCGATTTCGGCTCCAAGACATCCGAGTTCTACCAACGCGAAATCGAACTGCCCTTCTTCGATCACTTCCTGAAAGGCGCGCCGGCTGGTCTCCCGCCCAAAGCCTATGTCTTCGAAACCGGCACCGATCGCTGGCGCAAATTCAACGCTTGGCCGCCTGCCACCGTTCACCCCGGCGAACTTTATCTCGCCAGCGACCAAGGATTACAAATCGATTCGCCGCCCGACGAGTCCTCTAACGCCTTCGATCAGTACGTCAGCGATCCCGCTCACCCCGTTCCCTCCGTCGGCTACATCGCCAACACCATGACCCGCGCCTACATGATCGATGACCAGCGCTTTGCCTCCACTCGCCCCGACGTGCTGGTCTATGAAACCCCGCCGCTTACCCGCGACGTCACCCTCGCCGGCCCCATCGAACCCACGCTCTACGTCTCCACCACCGGCACCGACTCCGACTTCGTCGTCAAGCTCATCGACGTCTACCCCGACGACACGCCCGACCCCTCGCCCAACCCCAAAGCCGTGCATCTCGGCGGCTATCAGCAACTGGTGCGCGGCGAGCCTTTCCGTGGCAAGTTCCGCCAAAGCTTTTCAGATCCCAAGCCCTTCACCCCCGGCAAAATCACCAAAATCGAATACACCATGCCCGACATCTTCCACACCTTTCGCCGCGGCCATCGCATCATGGTGCAAGTGCAGAGTTCCTGGTTTCCATTGGTCGACCTGAACCCGCAAACCTTCACCAACATCTACACCGCCGAGCGCTCGCAATTCAAACCGGCCACCAATCGCATCTACCGCTTCAAAACCGCTGCCTCCGCCCTCAAGGTGAACATTCTCCCTACCCAATAAGCGCCCGTTTACTTCGGCCGAATCGCAGCGCTTGAAACCCGTTCCTCAATCTTTTTTATTGAAACTTTGAGTAGCCCCAACACAGCTTGCTGGTTCTGGATCGCGCGCTCATCCGTGGCTGTCTCACGCGCTACTTTCTGGTATCGGCCTTCCAGAAAAGCACGATCGTCTTTAGTGCCGCATACCCCTAAAGCTAAGATCGCGGCTCCGTCAAGCCCTTCAACGTTTGAAACAACCCGCTCCCTTATCAGCGCCAATATCTGCTGCCTTTGCGCCAGAACGACCGAACAATTTTGCGCATCGGGCTTGTAACAACGGGCCAATGCTTCGGCCAAAAGTCGAGTGCCTCGGCCAGCGTAGTACGCGATGCGATCGTGCGCCAGTTCTAACAAGTAAGGGAGGGCTTCCGGCTCCCCCGCCAGCGCCAGGCCCCAAGGCGAATCTTCGTTGTAATTCGAGTAAACAATCGCGTGCCAGGCATCCTTGTTGTGGTATTGAGTCGCTATTTTCTGGCACACGTCCCCGAGCTGGCCATAATAATCCTCGTACCAGATTTCTTCTTCCAGGTCTTCCCACTTCGGGTCCTTCGTTTCGCGATTCAGCAGGCGTATAATCCCCGCCTGTAAGCCAGGGTCGGAAAGCTTGTATCGTGATAGGGCCTGATGAAAAGCTCGCTCACGCTCCATCGGAGAGGAGATCTCAGCCATTCGAGAAAGAGTACTGAACTCGCTCTGCGCCCAAAGCGCCAGGGACAAGCAGAAAGCAAATGGCCACAAGAATCTCATTCAGTTCTCCCCTTTTTTCGGCTACCTTAAAAGTGGCACGGGCAATCCTACCCAATGTCACTCGTGGAGCGGCCCTCCTGGGCTGCCATGCCGGCTTTCAAGCCGGCATAATGCCCCCAGAAATGGCCGTATTGCAGACTGAAAGTCCCCGCCACCACGGCCGATAAACATGCAAAGGCTTCTGATTCTCCCGTTACTAACCGCAGCCCTGCTAACAAGCGCTGCGCAGCCTGCCTCAAGCACGCTTATCCCCGACCTGAATCGAGCCCTCTCCACCCGCGACGCTCGAAGAATCAAAGCGATCGAAACCGACCTCCTTTCCACTCAACCCCCGCTCGACGATCTTCTCTCCGCCGGCGCTCTTCTCGGCCAGCACGATCTCATCAAAGATTCCGCCGCCATCTTCGAGAGATGCGTAACTCTTTACCCAAACTCTTTCGAAGCCCACTACAACCTCGCCTTCGCTCGTCTGAACCTCGGCCAGCTACCCGAGGCATCTAGGGCAATCGCCTCCATCACCCCATCTTCCGCCGCCGATCAGGCGGCCTCTCAATACCTGCAAGGCAAAATCTTCCAGGCTTCGGGCGATATGCAAAAAGCCCACGACAACCTGGCAAGCGCCTACCGCGCTCGCCCGCAGGAAGAAAATTACGCTCTCGATCTTGCCCTCTTCTACCTTCATTCTTCCGCCTACGTCCCCGCCATCGACGTCCTACAATCCGCCTCCACTTACCACCCCGAGTCGCAGGAGATCAAGCTCGAACTCGCCCTCGCCAACGCGCTCGCCGGAAGGAATGCCGCCGCGCTAACCCTCTGTCGCAATCTACAAGCAAAGCCGACAACCGCCTCTCTATCTTTTCTGATCGCCGCCTTCGCCCAATGTATGAGCCAGGATTTCCGCGCCTGTTCCCAACAAGCGCGCCTCGGACTCAACGCGCCCCATCCCCATCCCTATCTCTATTACCTCGATGCCACCGCCCTTTGGAACATGGGCTCGCCAGACCCAACCCGCGTCCTGCGCGATCTGAATGAAGCCATCGCGCGCTTGCCCAATTGCACCGTCTGCCTCGATCTCCGCGCCAAAGTCTTCGAGAAGACCGGCAACCCCAACGCCGCCCTCGCCGACCTCAACACAATCGTCGCGCAAGCCCCGCAGTCCGCCTCCGCCTGGTATCGCCTCGCCCAGCTCGACAAGAAACTCGGCCGCGCGGCAGATTCAGCCGCCGCCCTCCGCCGCTACCAAGCCATTCACACCACCCAAACCAATCAGGATGTAGAAACCTTTCGCCAGCAGTTCCTCGGCAACAATGCGCGCTAGCGCGTAGACTTTCTCCAGAATCTGCGTTTATCCGTGTTCATCCGCGGCCCATGTCCTACTCCTTGTCCTGCTCGAACAATCCGCTCCGATCAATACGCTCGCCCCGAAAATACACCGAGTTGATATGCTCCGTAACCGAAATATCCTGCACCGGGTCGCCATCCAGCAGCACAAACGTAGCGTCTCGCCCTTGCTGAATCAGTCCCAGCCGGTTATCCGCCCGCAGCACTTTAGCCGCGTTATAAGTCGCCGCCTGCAAGGCAACCGCCGCCGGTATACCCGCTTTCACCCAGAGTTCCATCTCACGCTGCACTGTCGGGCCGTGGATCACCAGCATGTTGCCCGCGTCGCTTCCCGTAATCAGCAAAAGCCCGCTCTTGTAAGCCGTCAAAAGATTCTGGTCCACGTGCTCAAGCATCGCTTTGAAATCGTCCGCATTTTCATGCTTCCCCTTGGCCAGCAGCGCGCGCGTCGCTTCGATCAGATCCGCCGGACCAACCTGTTGCAGCAGCGAGCGGTTCAGCGATTCCGCATTACCCGTGCCCGCATCCGCAATCGCCTCAAACACGCTCACCGTCGGATCGTAAGCAATCTGCTTCTCCTTCATCGCCGCGAAAAGCCGCTCCGGAATCAGGTCGACCATCGACCCACGCTCCACGCTGTTCGTTCCCGCTTCCACCGCGTCCTTCACATCGGCGGCGCTCCCCGTGTGCGTGGCCGATGGCAGATTATCCTTTCTTGCCTGCGCGACGATCGCATCGTAAATGCCCGTATCCAGCCGGTTGAACAAACCCCAGCGCGCATTACCCGCCTCGAGCACCGCCTTGATTCCGTCCACCCCGTCCCGCTTCAACTGGTCCACCTGTTGCCGCGCCTCGGCGGCGGACTTCGGCTGCCGTAGAAACTCCGCGCGCGCCGTCTCTCTCATGGAACTCGGAAAATACTTGATCAGTTCCTCCGGATGACCGCCCTTGGCCGTGAACAAAGGCCCATAAGCAAACAGCTCCGCGCCCAGATAATCGCCCGACTCGATCTGCTTCCGAAGTTCCAGCGAATTGTGCAGCCAGTCCCCCGTACTCCTCACCGCCGTTATTCCGCTGTATAAATAAGCCGCCAATCGCCGCTTACCCGCATTCGGATCCGCATACTTAGACGAGTCCGCATAAACACCGCCCGGCGAGCCAATATGCACGTGCATGTCGATCAGCCCGGGCATCAGCGTTTTGCCCGCCGCGTCTACCGTCTCCGCGTGAAGCTCGCCCGTGTTCGCCGGTGGCGTTCCAAAAACCTGCGCGATCTTTCCATTGCGGATCAGCACCGCCCCCCGCTCGATCACCGTCCCGTTCCCCACAAAAATCCTGGCATTCTGAAACAGCACCGAACTCCGCCGGTACATGTCGCGCGTGAATATCTTGGTCTTCTCGATATTCTGTTCCGTCCGCGCCTGGTAAATGCCCATCAAAAGAAACGGCGCAAACACCGCCAGTATCCAGAGCTTGGCCGTCCCCGCGATCTTCTCCTCTTTCTCCCAGCGAAATAACTTGATTCCGATCACCAGCGCCACCGCCAGCGTCGCCGTCAGCGCTAGCAAAGGAACCGCATTCGCCCACAGGCTTTCACCCCCGATCATCAGCGACTGCATCCCTTGGTAAAGATAAGTAGCCGGCAGAAATTCCGCCACCTTCTGCAGCCAGATCGGCATCATGCTGATCGGAAACGTCGCCCCGCTCAAAAACAGCATCGGCAGGTACAAAAACTGCGTCACAAAGTTCGCTTCGGGCTGCGAGTTCACCACCGCCGCTACAATCATCCCCATCGCCCGAAACGCCACCACCGCCAAACACACAAACAACAGAATCGACGGCAGGTTATGCGGCAACGGCATCCCATAAAGCGCGCTACCGAAGAAAAAGAATAAAAACACCGTGGGCAGAAACGCTACCACGCCCGAAATGAGCGATGCCACAATGATCGGCGCCGGCCCCACCGGCGCCACCTTGAAGCGTCGCAATATATTCGCTTCCCGATCCTGCACCGCGCGCATCCCGGCCCCGAAAAACCCGTTTCCCAGCACCCCGATAATCACCACCATCGTGATCACCTGGTTCATCGCCCCCGCGCTCTCTTTCCCGTGGAACGCCTGCGCAAACGCGAAGAAGAACACCAGCGGAAACAAAAATCCCATCATCAGAACCGATCGGTCCCGGCCCATCAGCCGCAAGTTGTTTTTGATTTGTGCGATGTAAGGCTTCATGGCTACTCCCGCAGTTTCTTGCCCGTCAGCTCGATGAACACATCTTCCAAAGTGGGCCGCTTCAAGTGAATGTCCACCAGCTTCAGCCCCCGCCCGTCGATCCACTTCACCAATTCCACAATCGCCGCGGCCGGTTCATCCGTCTGCATCGAAAGCTTGCAATCGTGCTCGCTCAGCTGATATTTTTCATCGCGCAATTTTTCCGGCAGACCATCCAGCGGGATCGCCGCATTCGTCGTAATCTCCACCAGCGTAAGCCCCAGCACGCGCTGCTGAATCTCGCGCGGCGCGCCCTGCTCGATGATCCGGCCTTGATCGATAATCGCCACCCGGTCGCAAAGCCGTTCCGCCTCCTCGATGTAATGCGTCGTCAGCAGAATCGTCTTCCCGCTCTCTTTCAACTCTTGGATAACGTTGTGTATCTCGTGCCGCACCTGCGGATCGAGCCCAGTCGTCGGCTCATCCAGAAACAGCAAAGCCGGCTCGTTCAGTAGCGCCAGCGCGAGCGCCACCCGCTGCTTCTGCCCGCCCGACAGCGTCTTGTAAAAAGCATCTTTCTTATCCCAGAGCTGCAGCCGTTTCAGCAGCCCGTCGCGATCGCTTTGCCGGTCGTAAAACGCCGCGAATAAATCCAGCGCTTCCGACGTCTTGATCTTGTCCGGTAAGTTTGTCGCCTGCAGACAAACTCCGATCCGCTCCTTCACCGCCTGGCTTTCCACCGCCGGATCGAAACCCAGCACGGAAACCTGCCCGCTCGTCCGCGGCCGCAAGCTCTCCAGAATCTCGATCGTCGTCGTCTTCCCCGCCCCGTTCGGACCCAGCAGCCCGAACACTTCGCCGCTCTCTACCTCCAGATCGAGCCCCCGCACCGCCTCCACTTCGCCATACGACTTGCGCAGATCTTTCACCACAATGGCCGGGGTTTGCGTCATAAATACCGCTCCAGTATGCACGAAGCGCGCCTCGAACGGGCAAGCTTTCCGATGAATCCCTGTCTTTTCCCGATGAATGGGGTCCGCCTATCTTGTACCCACACCGCCCCGCCTTCAATTCGCCATTGTTACCATCGGTTTTGCTCAATCGACGCCAGTTTTTCCAATCGACAGGCGCATTGGCTGCTTCCGCATATTCGTGCGCCAGCACGCAGGCGCAACCAGTCCCCGATTACTCTCTCGAAATTGCTCCCTGCTCCTTCGAAGCTTCTCCCCGCCGCTTCATAAACACCATCGCTTATAACCATCAGGTGCCCGGCCCCTTGCTGCGCCTCAAGGAAGGTCAAGCGGTCACCATCGCTGTAGCGAACCATACGCGCGCTGACGAAGTCGTCCACTGGCACGGCCTCTTCCTGCCACCCGCCATCGATGGCGCAATGGAAGAGGGAACACCTGCCATCCCTCCCGGCGGCGAAGCGCGTTACACTTTTCAGCCGTGCCCCGCCGGCTTCCGCTGGTATCACACCCACACCTTCGCCGGCACCGATCTCAACAAAGCTCAATACACCGCGCAGCATGGCTTTCTATGCATCGAGCCGCGTCATAATCCCGCCCGCTACGATCAGGAACTCTTTCTCGCCCTCCACGATTGGCTACCTCAGCTCCTCGGCGCCGACGATGGCTCCATGGACCCGGCCTACTTCATCTCCACCATCAACGGCCGTGTCCTCGGCTTCGGCGACCCCATCCGCGTCAAAACCGGTCAGCGCGTTCTTCTGCACCTGCTCAATTCAAGCGCCACCGAAACTCACTGGATCGCGCTCGCCGCCCATGACTTCGAAGTCGTCGCCCTCGACGGCAATCCCGTCCCCCATCCGCAACGCGTCCCCATGCTCCGCCTCGCCCCAGCCGAGCGCGTCAGCGCCATCGTCGAAATGAAAACCCCCGGCGTCTGGGTTCTCGGCGAAGTGCGCAAACACATCTTGGCCGGCGGCATGGGCATCGCTGTCGAATACGCCGGACAAACCGGCAAGCCGCAATGGCTTCAGCCCACCACCCTCAATTGGGACTATCTGCGCTTTACCCAAACCGCGCCCACCACTCCACCCAATCCCAACGTCATCGAGATCCCACTCGTGTTCAAATCGAAATTTGCCGGCCATGGAACCCTCGATCACTGGACCATCAACGGTAAATCCTATCCGCATACCGACACTCCCGTTCTGCACCGCGGCCAGCGCTATCGCCTGCTCTTCCAAAACGAGAGTTTGGACGACCATCCCGTCCACCTCCATCGCCATCTCTTCGAACTCTGCCACTTACCCGCCGCCGGCGAAACCCGCGGCATCTTCAAAGACACCGTCCTCGTCGATGCCAAAACTCAGCTCGCCGTCGAGTTCACCGCCGACGATCCTGGCAACACCCTCTTCCACTGCCATCAGCAGGACCACATGGATATGGGCTTCATGATGCTCTTCCGCTACGCCTGAATCCCGTGCCCACGCCCTCGAACTCTCTCTTTCGCTTTTTGCTTTTGGCTCTCTTCGCCGGCCTTCCCCTAGCTGCCCAGGGCAACTACGAAATTCAAGTCTATGGTTCCGATACCGTCGCCCCCGGCGATACCATGGTCGAACTCCATTCCAACTTCACTGCCATCGGCCAGAAAGAAGTTATCAACGGCATCTATCCCACCTTTCATCAGCAGCACGAAACCCTTGAGATCACGCAAGGCATTAATGATTGGTTCGAAGTCGGTTTCTACGTCTTCACCAGCGCCCAAGTCGGCTATGGTTTCAATTGGGTTGGCGATCACATCCGCCCCCGCGTACGCGTCCCTACCTCCTGGCGTTGGCCCGTCGGCGTCAGCATCTCCACTGAATTCGGCTACCAGCGCCCCGTCTATTCGCTCGATACCTGGACTTGGGAAATCCGCCCCATCGTCGACAAATATCTCGGCCGCTGGTACTTCGCCTTCAACCCCGCGCTCGAGCGCACCTGGCACGGGCCCGACGTCCACCAGGGAGTAGGCTTCGCGCCCGCCGCCAAAATCAGCTACGATTTCTCCAAACAAATTAGCGCTGGCTTTGAGTATTATGGCGACCTCGGAGGCATCCGTTCCTTCGATCCCCTCCATCAACAACAGCAGCAGCTCTTCCTCGCCACCGATCTCAACGTCTCCCCCAAATGGGAAATCAACTTCGGCGTCGGCGTCGGTGCCACCGCCGCCACCGATCACGTCATCATCAAGGGCATCATCGGGCGTCGCTTCTCCTGGCGCAAACCCTCCCTCCTCGAATAGCCCCCAAATGCAGCACGCGCACTCGCCCAATGTCGTTTACTTAAGCCGCCCAAGCGTTGCGAAATGCTTCAAACGGAGCAGGAAGCGTCAGCGACCGTAAATTTGCAATCTCACCCCGGCCTGTGCACCGCCGAAGCCACCACCGAGTCCGCGCACCCGTAATAAAACCTCCACTCGCCCCGGAACCAAATCAGGCTCTCCACAAAGGTCACATTACTGTTTCCCCCCTCCGCCGACCCCGCGTGTTTAATCTCGAAACTCCGCTCCGGATGAAAGAAATCGTGATCCATCCGCGCCAGCAGTTTCTTCGGATCCCGCGCGTCAAACAGCGCCTGCGCCACCGCCCACACCGTCCCCTTCAATCCCAGGTCCGGCCGCCCATTCGCCCCGGCATTGTAGATGACCAGTATTCCCTTCTCCGTCAAAAATGCCGGCGGTCCTGCCTCCGTCACCACGCCGTCGATTCCTCCCGCTCGCCTCGGCAGCACCGTCAGGTGCTTCCCACTCTCATCCTCCAGCACGTTCCAGTCGGTCAGGTTCTCGGAGGTCGCCAGCATCAGCCCCGTTTCGTTGAAGTACATCCAATACTTCCCCTCGATCCGCTGCGCCACAAACCGCTCCCCCTCCCGCCGGCACACGATCGCCCCCGACTTCGACCAGAAATCCCGGTACTTCCCCTTGTGACACGTCCCGATCGCCAGCCCCTGCTTCGTCCACTTGTATAAGTCCCGCGACGTCGCGCAGGACAGCCGCGCGCACTTCCCATCCCAGGCCGTATACGTCATCAGCCAGCTTCCATCCTCGGCCTGCATCACCCGCGGATCCTGACACCCGCCCGGCCATTCGTAGTCCTTCATGAAGTCCCGGTCCGGATACAGCACCGGCTCCGCATAACGCTCGAAGTGCCGCCCATCCTTGCTCACCGCCAGCCCGATCCGGCTAGTGCCCCAGCTTTCCCCGCGCGATTTGTCCTCCGCCCGGTAAAGCAGGTACACCTTCCCCTCCTTCACCACCGCCGCCGCGCACAGAATGTCCTTGTTCTCCCACGCAATCGTCTTGCCCGTAACCGGGCATCGAAACACGCTCTCCGCCCGCGGCCCCAGGTGGTCCGCCCCATCGTCCCGCACAAACGGCCCCAGCCCCCACGCCGGAATCCGCTCCTCCTTCGCCGTCGTTAACCCCACCGCCGAACTCCAAATCATCTCGCGCCGTGTCATCTTCCGTCCGACCGTACTTTTCGGAGCCATGAGCGCAGCGATTGGACTGCCGTTGTTTCCGCCAACAGTAACGACACCAGGTTAACTACTCTTCCCGATGCCCGGCGCATACTCCAGCTTCGGATACCAACCCGATCCCCGCCCATCTGGCGTGCAATCGAAAATCCCCCAGAGCGGATCGAGGTCCGGCGCCCCGCGCGGATCCTGCCCCGGGTCCGCCATCTCCATGCTCATCTCCGCGCTCCAGAAATGCCGGATCATCCCATCTCGTCGCGTAAATATCGTTAACCCCGGCATGTCACCATCTTCCGCGCTCACATAAGCCCGCGTAAAATCCCCCTCCGCGTCCGAATACAGCGCCAGGTTTCGCCAGCCCCTTTCCTTCTTGTAATCCAGGATTCTTCCAATCGGCGAACGCGCCGTCGCCGCCATGGCTACCCGCTGGCCCACGTTCTCCGCCGCCCCTTCCCATGACGAAAGCAGGGCCGTACACATCGGACACGGCCGCGTCCGCTCCGGCCCGAACATGAAGCTGTAAATCACCAGCGTCTCTTTGTCGCCAAACAGATCGATAAAGCGCTTTGGCCCCGTCTCGCTCTCGAAGCGATAGTTTTCCGGCACCGCCCCGCCCACTGGTAGCCCGCGCCGCAGCTCCGCCACGCGTTCAATATGTCTTCTGAGTTCAATTTCTTCGGCCAGCAGCGCGTTCCGCGCCTGCCGGTATTTTTCACTCTCGTTCGGGAATTTTGCTTTGTTTTTCGCCGCCAATTCCGTCGCCGGCGTATGAATCGTAGTCGTTGTCATTTGTTTATCGGTTGTGGAAACAGAAGTTTCACGCCTCCATAAGTTGATCGTTTCACCAGGCTCGAAATAGACAATCTGTGAAAATTTCTTTCCACAAAAGCGGCCCGCTACTATTCAAACGTTTGAGCGAACGTGATGGCTCACAGGCCCCCACAATACTCCAATCAGTAAAGGAGAACTAACAGGCCACTCAAGTCCCGGAAGACGACAGCTCCCTTTGGTGACCTTACCCAAGCCTTTCGGAGCCACTCGTGGAGCGGCCCTCCTGGGCTGCCATGCCGGCTTTCGAGCCGGCATTCTGGGCTGTTTTTTCCACCTTCTCACGGGGCGCGTCACCTTCCTGACTCTATCGCTACCAGCTATACCGTTAACGGCTATAATATTGTCAGCTAGATCTACCATGCCAGATGACGCTCCGGAATCGCTGCTACCGCTGCCCACCGCCGTGTTTCACATCTTGATTGCGCTTGCCGCTCGGGACCGTCACGGCTACTCGATCATGCAAGACGTCTCGGCGCGGACGCGTGGAAAAGTGCAGCTGAGTGCCGGTACATTGTATAGCTCCATTCGACGCATGCTCGAACAGGGCTTGATCGAGGAATTGGCCCATAGCCCCGATCCGTCGAGCAGTGACGAGCGAAGGCGCTATTACCGGCTCACCCGCTTTGGAAAGCGCGTCGCCGCATCCGAAGTGGAACGATTGAAGGCTCTGTTGCGACAGGCGCGGGTCACCGGGTTGGTGCCGGGTGCATGAGTCGTGCTGCCAATCTGTACCGGGCTTTGCTGTGCTGCTACCCCGCGGCCTTCCGGGAAGAATATGGGGATCTGATGCTCCTCACCTTCGTCGCCCAACTGCACGAGGCGCGTCGAAACGGAGGTGTCATTCAAGAAGCGAAGCTATGGATACAAGCCATGCTCGATGTCGTCACCGTCGTCCCAAAGGAGCATTGCCACTTGCTTGTCCAGGACCTTCGTTATGCCCTGCGCGGTCTTCGCCGCAACCCCATTTTTACCCTCGCCATCATCGCCACGCTCACTCTTGGCATCGGCTCCGCTACCGCCGTCTTTAGCGTGGTCGATCGGGTTCTGTTCCGCGCCTTGCCCTACGGCCATGCGGATCGGCTCGTCTCCCTAGGGCTGGTCCAATCGCTCGAGAAAAATGAGTTCGTGATGGGCAGTTTCTATCACACCTGGCGCGACCGGCAAACGCCCTTTAGCGCGCTGACCTCGCAAAGCGTAAACCCGCATCCCTGCGACCTCACGCAGCTAAACCCCGCCCATCTGAACTGTATCCGCATTGAGGCGAACTTCCTTCCTACTCTTGAAGTCTCGCCCGTATTGGGCCGTAACTTTAGCCGTTCGGAGGACCAGCCCAATGGAGTGAGCGTCGCGATCATCAGCTATGGATTCTGGCGGAGCCACTTCAATCTGAATCCAGACGTTGTCGGAAAGCTGATCCGGATTGACGAACAGCCTGTAGAGATCGTCGGTGTGCTTCCGGAGAATTTCGAGATGCCCACCCTGCAACCGGCCGACATCATTCGCCCCATGACCGCGGACGAGGCGGCCGAGCGCAACGGGACGCAACAAGGGCCGCGCCGCGCTTTCGCCCGTCTGAAGCCCGGCGTCACCGTGCAACAGGCAACCCTCGCTTTGGCGCCCTTGTTTGCCTTCGCCCGGAGCCAAATGCCGCGCGGCATCAGCCGCAACGATTTCCACCTCAGCGTGCGCTCTCTGCGTGACCGCCAGATGCGAGACCTCCGGCTCACTTCGTGGGTCCTCTTCGGCTCCGTGCTTGCTGTCCTGTTGATTGCGTGCGCCAATGCAGCCAGTCTGCTGATGGCGCGTGGCGTCGCGCGCGAGCGTGAACTTGCCATCCGCTCCTCCCTTGGAGCCAGTCGCGCCCGGCTCCTCCACCAGGCTCTGACTGAAGCGCTTCTTCTGTCGACCATCGCCTCTGTTGCCGGTTGCGCGTTGGCTGCCGCGCTACTCCGGCTCTTCGTCGCCATTGCACCGGCTGGCTTCCCCGTGCTGAGCAAAGCGGCACTTGATCTCCGCGTCGTTCTGTTCTCCCTTCTGCTCGCGCTCCTCTGCGGAATATTGTTTTCCATCGTGCCGGGTCTCAAACGCCCGCGCCCGATTGCGCTCACGGCGCGCCACAGCTCCGGTGTGCCGCATGCCTTTCCATTGCGCATCCTAGTCTGCGGTCAGATTGCCATCAGCATCCTCCTGCTTGCTGGCGCGGCGCTGCTCCTGCGCAGCCTGTGGAACTTGCAACAGCAGAATCTCGGCATCCAGACGCGCAACGTCATTACCGCTAAAATCGACTTGCCCCGCTACCGCTACCCAAACCGGAGCCAGCATCGCGCATTTTTTGAGCGCGCAATCGCATCCGCCGCACGGATTCCCGGAACCATCGCCGTGGCCGTCAGCAGTTCACTGCCTCCCCAACCGGGGCAGGATTCCCGCCACCTGGCGAGCATTGCCGTGCTGGGCAAACCCGCTCGTCCCGCGACCGCCGGAAGCGATCTCGTTGGCCGCTCCGTTACCGCCGCGTATTTCAAGGCGCTCGATATCCATCTTCTGCGAGGCAGAGGGTTCACCGCGCTGGAACAACGTTCAAATCAGCGCCTGGTCGTCTTGAGCCAGCTTCTCTCGTCATATCTTTTTCCCGCCGAAGATCCGCTGGGTCGCTCTATCCAGCTCGATCATGAAGAGTTCCCTGATGCGCCCCCTTACACAGTGGTGGGAGTGGCCGCGAACGTGAAGAACTCTGGCTTGGCCGACGCCGATGAGCCCGAATTTTATCGGCTGCGCCGCGATATCGACGACGACTGGCCGCCCTCCGCTTACCTGATTGTCGATACCGTATTACCCGCCGCCACGACTGCCAGCCGCTTGCGTAACGAGTTGCGTGACGAGCTACGTGCCATCGATCCGGCTCTGCCCCTCGACATTCAGCCGATGACGCAAAAGATTGGCGCTCTCGCCGCCCGGCCCCGCTTCGAAGCCATCGTCCTCAGTTCTTTTGCATCCACCGGGCTCTTGCTGGCCATCCTCGGCTTGTATGGAGTGACTGCTTTCCTCGCCAGCCGCCGTACTCACGAGATTGGTATTCGCATGGCTCTTGGCGCTAACAGAACCAGCATACTGCTGCTCTTCTTGCGTGATAGTCTGCCGTTGATCGCTTTCGGCGCCCTGATCGGGCTTACCGCCGCTCTTGCTCTTTCACGAACGCTGCACAGTCTGCTGTTCGGAATTGGTCCATCCGATCCGGCGAGCTTCGCTGCCGTTTCTTTCCTGCTCGTCGTGGTCGCGCTGGCCGCTGTCCTTCTACCTGCCTATTCAGCCACCAAAGTGGCCCCCGTCGTTGCCTTGCGAGACGAATAGCACTACCGGTCCGCTGTTGGAAGCAGCTTCCCGTTGCCGCTCTGGTAAGCACGTTTGGCCCGGCGCCTGAGGCGCGATGCCTGGGTAGTTGAGATCTTCTCTTTAAGCTCGGCTCGCACCTGGCTGAGAGACTTTTCCTCTGATAAGAGAAGTTTCAGTACTTCCGGTTCTTTCCACCAGCCGAGTGGCCGCGCCTTGCCGCCTATCAGTTTGAGCCGCCACGCGCTCATTTGAAGTCCGGTGATGTCCTGGTCCTTGTATTTCTTTTCAAACTCTCGCGGCTTAAGCGTCTTCATCTCGCCTTTGCGCTTGTGCCAGAACTCCTCTGAATCCTTGTCCCAGTTAAAACCCAACGCCACACGCGCCCGCTTCAAGGTTGTGCGCCCAGCTGGCAAATCGTATATGGTTCCATCGTGCTTCATAGCACAGTTCTCCCAGAACGCTTTTAACTCATTTGTGTAAATGAGCCGGTTCGGACCCCCCGCCGTGTACTGTGTGGGGTTCTTTCTTTTGCCGTAATATATCTCGAAGCCGTGCTTTGTTTCCCGCGCTTCCTTGATGTCCCATTCGAGCCCGACCGCGTCTTCAATGGTGACTACTTCCGACTTGCGAAATAGCCGCTTTTTCATAGTGCTGTGGTGAACCGCCCTCACGGTTCTACACTTCTCCGATTCTATCCGCGCCCCTAAATTTGCCACTACCAAAAACTCCTAAGCCGATGTCATTCGGCGTTCACGCTCAATGCCACTTGTGGAGCGGCCCTTCTGGGCTGCCATGCCGGCTTTCCAGCCGGCATTTACTTGCCACAGAGCAGGAAGCGTCAGCGACCGTAAATTTGCAACCATCCGAAAATCCTCAAGTCAATGACATTGGCCACTTTGCCTGCCGTGTCGCGACTCATCGCGACACTCGTCCCAGCAGCTTTCGATATCGCTGGGACCACCGAAGGGTTAAGCCGTCCGCTTCCCACGGAGACAACTATCCGAATAGCAGCTTCAGCCTTACCAGATCACCCGCAGTCCTTTATACTTCTTAAACTCGCGATCACTGGCCACTATCGCAATGTCCTCCGCAAGTGCGGTCGCAATCAGCATTCGGTCAAACGGGTCATTATGATGCGCGGGCAGTCCGAACAGCCTGAGCGAATGCTCCCCGCTTAACGGCAGAACAGTTAGGTCTAAGTCTAAGATGACCTTTTCAATGTGCTCCCGCGTCAATGGCGTCAGGCCCTTGTTCGCCTTAATGGCAATTTCGCCAAAAGAAATTGGGCTGACCATGCGTACCGTCTCCGGATGCTCGAGTAACCGGCGAGTCTTCGGAGTGAACGCCACGCCTGAAATCCCCGCCGCCGCATACAGCGCCGTGGTATCGAAGAGAAGTCGCAGTTAATAGCGCCCGGCGAGAAACGATTCCACTTCTTGTTCTGTCATGGGACGCGTCGCCTCTTGAAATTGTTCCGGCGTCATGTGTACCAGTCCCTTCAACGTTCCGAACTTCGGCGTCTTCTTTACGGACGGCTTCACAATTTCAGCGATGATGTGCCCATGACGTTCAATCGTCACCCGCTCGCCTTTCTCGACGGCCGTCAAAAGCTGAGTCAGCTTGTTCTTCGCTTCTGTAACGCTCACCGTCATGCCTGTATTTTAGCTAGCAGCTAGCTACTTTGCAAACCACCCAAAAAGCGGGCGCAGCCACTTTAAGCTCAGCGCTAAGCGCCACACTGCGGGCGAACGAAACCCCAGCAGAACCGCGCGCCGTGTGGAAGCGGTCCCGGTCCTCCACAAAGCACCGATAGCTCGCGTCTGACGGTATTCTCAGATTGCAGCGATTGGGCCGCCGCAATTTTTCACAATCCCGTCGGTAAGCGGCGCCCCGATAACGCTCTCGGCGATCGCACTCACTGCTTGGACTGCTCGGCCAGAGGAAACAACAACTCATTTCCGTCGGGATCGACGACCTTGATCACGTCGTAACCCCACCAAGACTTCTCGCTCGGAACCGAGCGCTCGACGATTTCGCGGCGCAGCGCAGTGAGTCCATCGACGGTTAGTTCCACGAACAACCGCGCCTTGTCTCTTCGCGTGTCATCCTCGCAAAGGATGATCTCGCATTCCGCGCGATTGACTTGGCACACCTCGCCCGCGCCATCGCCTTCATGCCAACTCTTCTCGAAGCCAAGCATGTCGACGTAGAACCGAAGAGCACGGTTCACGTCACTAACGAAGAGCACGGGACGCGTGTACCACCGGTGAGTGATTTGTTCTCGGACGGCTGTCTTGGTCATGTCGGTTCCTGATTCGCGCAGTTAGTATAGCCCGCCCAGCCGAAGGACGTTCTGCAACTTATTTGGTCCGGCTAGTCGCGAAGTGTTTATCAATCGGACCCGGCGGGAACGAGTCTGACGCGACACGCTCATTAGCCGAACGAAAATCGTCAGTACTTCATATTCGTCAAATCCTCGATCAGCCCCGGCCCGGTCGGCTCCCACCCTAGTGTCCTTCGCGTCCACTCGCTCGAAGCCGGAATACCGTGCGCCGCAAAGTGCCCGAACATCCCGAAGTGCTCGCCGGCCTTTTCAGCCGGAATCGAAACCGGGGGCACCTTCAGCCCCTGCGCGATCGTCTCCGCGATATCCCGCAGCGACACGCCTTCTTCCTGCACCGCGTGATACGTCGTCACGCCCGGACCTGTCTTCTCGACCGCCAGCCGATACAGCTGCGCCACATCCTTCAGCGGGGCCGCCGCCCAACGGGTCGCGCCATCGCCCACATACGCCGAGATCCCCTTCTCGCGCGCGATCTGAATCAACATCGTCACCAGCCCCTGCTTGCGCGTGTCATGCACCTGCGGCAGACGCACAATCGCTATATGCACGCCCTTTGCCGCTACAGCCTGCGCCGCCTGTTCCGGCCTGCGCGGAATCGTCGGCGAATCCGCCGGAGGATCAATCTCCTTGCGCACCTGGCCCGGCGCGCCGCTCGTGATCCCGAGAACTCCGGAAGTGACCACCAGCAGCTTGCCCGGCTCCATCACCGAACCCAGCGCCTCAATCGCTTTCATCTCGTCCTCCGAGTTCTGCCCGAACGTCGAAAAGTCATGGTTGAACGCCAGGTTCACCACAGCATCCATCCCCCTAGCTCCGCTGCGCAGACTGTCGAGGTCTTGCAGGTCGCCGCGATGAACCTCCGCACCCACCGCCTTCAATTGCTCCACGCCAGCATCGCTGCGCGTAAGGCCGCGCACCTGATGCCCTGCCGCAATCAGTTCCTTCACCAGTTCCGTTCCAATGAAACCCGTTGCTCCCGTTACAAATACACGCATTTGTCGTTCCTCCTGTTGTTTATGACGCTATTCATCCGCGTCGTCGCTCAATAAAAACGGAGATAGTCTCCGTGTATAGGGATAACAGGAGACAGTCTCCGGTTGCAAAAACTTTTCTGTAAACTTGTATATGACGAAAAAGACGCTCCCGCCGCCTCCGCCCGCGCGCAAACCCCGCGCCGATGCCCAGCGCAACCGCGAACGCATCCTTGAAGTTGCCAAGGAGGTCTTTACCCGCGACGGTGCCGCCGCTAGCCTCGACGATATCGCCCGCCAGGCCGCCATCGGACCCGGCACGCTCTACCGTCACTTCCCCACCCGCGACACCCTCATCGAAGCCGTCTACCGCAACGAAGTTGAAAAACTCGCCGCTGCCGAGCACCGCTTCGCCTCCAACCTACCGCCGCTTGAAGCCCTCCGCGCCTGGATGCTGCTCTTCATCGACCACGTCGCCGCCAAAAAGCTCATCATTCCCGCGATGGACACTGTCGTCGGCGGCTCCATGCGCCTCGTCGAAGGCTCCCGCTCGTTCATCCACACCGCCTTCGTGACCTCTGTCAAGCGCGCCATCGCCAGCGGCGATCTCCGCTCCGACACCAACCCCAACGATTTCGTCCGTGCCCTCGTCGGCATCTTCCACACCACTGCTCTGCCCGGCTGGGAGCCCAGCGCCCGCCGCCTCGTCGACATCCTGATCGCCGGTTCGCGCTCAACGCCCAAGCACCCTTCCACCCCACCCCGCTCGCGGCAAAAGTAGCGAGGGCCCCGGAACATACTGGAGCCTGCCACCTTCACAATCGCATCTCCAGATCGCTAGCACCGACGCTATCGAGCAGCACGACATCCAGCGACCGGAACTCTCATGAATATCAACGGTTCATGCTCGATTAGTAACAACGCCGATCTCATCCGTGAATCGAAACCCGCCACTTCCGACATGCCGACTTCACGTCGAAGTGATTGCCGGAACCAAGCTCGTTACCAATCTTGTTAGGAGCTTAAGGAAGCGGGTGAGGACAGCGGTTCAACTCGCTCGCGGTTTTAGCCGCAGTCGTGTACGCCAGCGCTCGCGGAACTTCATAGATTCTTCGTCCTCCAAGGCGCTCTTGTCTGTATCCGAAGTGTATGGGTTGAAGTCCAGTGGCGACGGCACGCACTACCCGCAAGCCAACAGAGTTCACGTCAGGAGTAGTCAGGTCGACATATGCCACTCGGCATCCTGCCTCCCGGAGTTTTCTGACACAAGTGGCAAGGTCGGCTGTAGCATTGCCCTGTGAGAGACTCGTGAGCTGCTCGAGCCGTTGAACACGCGAAGTCTCAAATAAGAAAGCAAGCTCTCCAAGCATTTCCGGCTCGGCAAAAATTGCTCCATGATCTTCCAATTTCTTCACATTCTCGAATGATTTAATACGTTCGTGAGGTGACCTTTGACGATGTCTCCATGTCTCACTGACGCGTCCTTGACAGACTTCGAGCACGGCCTTCTTCACCGCTTCAACCGGATCTAGGCTACAGCCGAGCCCAACAACTGAGCTTGGGCCTTTACCAGAGAGATCGACGGCGAAGCCCATCATTACATATACAGGGATATCCGTCGTCACATCAAAAACCCGAATTTGTACTCCGGACCGTGCGTAGAATGCACGGATATAATCAGTTACTCCACTGGAGTCGTCGAAAGTGATTTCAGGAACAGAGAGTTTGTTCATCCATGTAATCAGGAACGCATCACGTTCGATCAACTCGCAAAGCCCGCTGAGGACCGCGGCGTCAACGCTGGATCCTGCCGCGAGACCGTTAGACGTACTGAGACACATTTGCTCATTCATTCGTTGACCAAAGTGGGTAAGATACGCCAAAGCCGCTGGAACAAACACCTCATCGTTATCAAGAAGGGATCGTCCGCGTACCCAGCCGATCTTCTGTTTTTCATCGAAGGGGCAATAAGGTATTTCCTTCTTCTCATACTGGCTCTCTGAAAACAGGACGAATTCGGGGGGAGAGATAGCGCTTGATCCCAATTCCCGGGACGAAGCTTCCAGAATTGCTTCGGAATTAGGCTGCCAAGCACAGTAGCGCTCAATTGCCTCACCGATAGCGCCCATAATAGCCTCATCTTCGGTCTCCCCCTTACCTACGCCAATGCGACTTTTTTTTGCCTCTTCCCCCAGGAAATCAAAATCAGATAGTCGAGCCTCATAGAGCACCGCCGGGGTGGGCTCTACAATATCTGTACTCATGCGCATCAAGCTTCGTATGATCCCGACCCTTGAACTGACAAGTCCGAGAAAAGGATCGTTACTTAGTTCGAAGGTTAGTTCAGCCATGTAGTAAGGTCGATCTTTACGATGGTCTGTTGTTGAAACGAAACGTTCAGCTGCCGCAGGGCTGTTCCTTGAAACAAGCTGGACACCAAGGTCTCCGCAGAATGGCATGCCGGCTGGAAGTTAGCTGCAAAAAATCGATCACAGTAATGTGGCCCAGAGTCGACGGCGGGATGACTCCAGTGAGAGCTTTGAATATTTCCAACCCAACTAGATTTCCAATGGTGCCCGCGCTGAATGAGTGATTCTCACGCACTCCGCTATCATCCTGCTTTCGGGCATCCAGGAATTCTAAATAAGACATCGCTTCTTCTGGATGCTCTTTGCACGCAGTCGCACGCATCTGATAGCAGAGGTAACAAGCCGTCTTGAACGGCTCAACCATCGGCCCTACAGTTCCTTCAAACGCGGACACGGAACAAGCGATCCAGTTGACTCGGACCTGTAAACAGGCGCGGTTAACCTTGTAGAACAATGAAGCGAGACCGGCGTCGGCGCAACAAGCGACAAAATCGGAACCTTCTAACGCGCTAAGTACATCGTCGTCTGTTTCGAGTTTATGGGAGTAAGAGACTGCGTTGACTGTCTCGGATGTTGCCGAGATGGCCTTTGCAATTACTTCGGCGCGCGGCTTACCAACGTGTTCCGTCGAAAATGCGGGAGCGATGAATGGATCGGAAGAAGAGACAGGTAGGGAATCGATGCATCGAATGGTTCCGACTTGAGCTCCGGCAAGTGAGAGAGCCACTGCTGCTCCCGCTCCTCCCATTCCGAAGATCGTAACGGTGGACTTTCCTAACCGCTGCTGCGTCTCATGGGCCCGTAAGTCGAGCTCATGGAAGAAGTTTAATTGCGGCGCAAGCTGAATCCGAGCCTCTTCACTTAGGGAACTTCCGTCTGCGTCTTGCAAGAGGTTGTGCTGAGTCAGTAACCAAAGACTTCGCTTTAGATCCTCAGGTCGAAAGAGATGCGCACACTTTCTTTCAATCTCGTTAATCGTGTGATGACCATTTAAGAATGGAATCACAACTTCATAAAACTGTTTGAGACGATGACCCTCCAGTTTGATCTGACGTCTTCCTGAGTAGAAGAACAAAACATCCTTTCCCGAATCGTCCGATGAACCAAGCCGAACGTATAGATGAGTGGCTAATCTGGGTCTCTTGATTGAAACGGTTTGTTGTTGTTCCTCTATCATGCGTTTGCGTTCCACTTGCAATACGGCCATCCGGGCCTGGAGTCTACCAACTCTGCCTGCTCGCTCTGTGATACGGCTGCTGACCACGTACGGCGGGGAAGAGAGCCATAGCAGATGTAGAAAATGCAGCTTACGAGTAACAAGCGCGTGACCGGTTTTCAGACCCGAGTTGCACCCATTCCCTCATGGTGTTTCGTCGTAGCCGATACACCACGCATTGTCAAACGTGCATCCCGATTCAACGTCTCATATGGCTGAGCGAGAAGAACAAGCTGTCGTGAGTTTGACGAAGTAGCTACAGAACCACTTTGCCGGTCTAATTTCCAGCTCTTCGCTGCTTACACAAATCGAAGGCTCCTTGCATTAGCGACCGAGTCTTCCGAACCGTCTGAAGGTTCGACCGATTTTAGGTCGGGCTCTAGTCATTGGAGCTTCAATGCATCCCTCTATACAACCACAGGAGGCGCAGTCGCATGGGGAGACACAGCCGGATATACAGCCGCTATCAGCACGAACTTCGATGCATCCCTCCACGCACCCGCAGTCGGAACAGTCACATGGAGAGACGCAGCCAGAGATACAGCCGCTATCAGCACGAACTTCGACGCATCCCTCTACGCACCCGCAGTCGGAACAATCACATGGAGAGACGCAGCCAGAGATACAGCCCCCCTCGGCAGTGCGGATTCCGGACCCAAACTTACTCAATCTTCTCAGAGCTCCGCGCGCGATCATAGCGTTGGTCACCTTCATTACTTTTCGGTAGGTCTCCAACTCGTCTTCACTGAGATTAACGCCTGCCAGCTTATCTTCTAAAGCTGCCACGCGCATTTCCAGGGAAGTATCCGTTTGCTCACGCTTTTCCTTTTCTTCCGCCATTCTTGGCTCCTTCCACTTAAACTTTCTCCAGTTACATAATCCAGGGTGGGGTTAGCATATCGTTTTCGTCTCAGGAAGTCAATCGCGAAGATTCACTTGTCCCTGCCAAATGATCGTGTCCTAATCGTGTCAAGTAGAAAGGTCCGATTGACAGGTGAACGCTGGGGAGTTGGAAACCGACCAACTCTTGATGGCGCAGAAGAGCGGGACCGGCTGGTGGCACTGACGAAAGCCAGGATGAACTGATCACCCAGAAACAAACAGGAGCCGAAATCGGGGTGAGCGGACGTCGGGTGCGACGCCTGTTGCAAGGAGCGGAAGGGGCGCGGCGACAGGGTAGTGATCCACGCTTCTCGCAGTCGTTGGTCGAACCATAAGCTTGCCGACGAGACACGCGAGCGAGCCATCGACAGTATTGGTTAGAAGATCGAGGTCCAAAGCTATAGTTGGCCGATGCCACCAGCAGCATGCTGGCGCGCTTTGTTGTCCGGTCACGAGTGCTATAAGACAAAAACGTTCGTGTTCAAGTTCTCGAAAGCGAATTCGGGAGACTGATTCTCCCTTGGTATGGAACCGATGGTGAGGAGGCTTAATGTTGCAGGCTGTCATGATTTCATTTAGAAAAGAAGTTTCCCTTGTGGAGACCCCAGGCGAAAAACTTGCTATTCAATTTCCTACCGGCAAATGGACACTGGATGGGATCACGCCTGGCTTGCTTGCGGCCTTCCGTAGCTTGTCATCCGGCGGAGCCACACTGGGTGACCTCAGCGACATCGTGCTTGGATTGGATCATCCGAGTGTTCTAGGTCGACTCGAATCCTCTGTGGAGCAGTGCTCGAAGCTATGTCTCCTTTGCTACACCCTAGTCGGAGGGGGTGAACGTTTGGTCACTGTGGTTCCCATGACCAGCAGTTTTCAATTCGACTCTAAGCTCGTTACTGCAGACGCGCATTATCGTCTCTCTCGATTTGCCTATTGTCACAGGCAGGAAAGTACTCTCGTGCTTGAATCGCCGTTGTGCATGGCCCGAATAGTCCTGCCGGGGCGTACCGGTGCTGAGCTCGTCGCCGAACTTACACAGGCACGCTCCTATCCTGATCTTTGCGGCGCCATCGACGGCCTCAGAGAAGAGACTGCGCAACTTTTTTTAAGCATTCTTGCGAACGCTGCCCTTGTTACACGGGTTCATGAAGATGGCACGTCGGTAGAGGATGTCGATCCTGCGCTCGCTCAATGGGAGTTTCACGACTTACTGTTTCACTCTCGATGCAGATCGGGCAGACATGAATACGCCGTCGGCGGCGTCTACCCGTTCTTAGGTAAGATCGCGCCGCTTCCGGCGGTGAAGCCGCAGGCGCGTAACAACAACGAAATTTTGCCGCTCTATACACCCGATATTGAGCGGCTCATGCTAGAAGATGCATCTCTTACCAGTGTTCTGGAAAACCGAAAGTCTATCCGCGGCTACAACGCACTTTCGATCAGCGCCGAACAACTCGGAGAATTTCTGTACCGCGTTGCGCGAGTGCGACAAGTCACTGGGCCCGATCCAGCGCGCTCACGGTATTACGAGATCAGCAGTCGCCCTTATCCGAGCGGCGGCGCTGCATACGACCTGGAAGTATATGTAACCGTCAATAGATGCGACCAAATACCTTCCGGGATCTATCATTACGATCCTCTGAAACATCAACTCCATAAGATTACCGGGTATAACACGAACGTGGAGGAGCTCCTGCGCAACGCTCAATTCACTGCCGCCCTCTCCTTCCGACCGCAAGTTTTACTTACCCTGACTTCTCGCTTTCAGCGGTTGTCTTGGAAATATCGAGGATTGGCCTATGCAACGACGTTAAAAAACGTCGGCGTGCTGTACCAAACGATGTACTTAGTAGCTACAGCAATGGGACTTGCTCCCTGCGCACTGGGTAATGGAAACTCATCGCTGTTCACGGATGCGATAGGGACAGATTACTTTGTGGAGTCTTCGGTTGGAGAATTTGTTTTAGGAAGCCTACCGAAGTAGGCTGCCGAGCGAAAAAGGGCTACTTGGGGTGAGAAAGGCGATTGAGTGGACTTGTCCCCCATTTTGGGACAAACAATAATTAAGAGTCAAAAATCATCGAATGGAGAATTTGACTTATGGGATTGTCTCGACGGAAGTTCACAAAGGAAATGAAGCTGGCTGCGATTCAGCAGCTGGATATGGGGTCGTCGGCCGCTGAGGTGGCCCGGGCCTTCGAAATCAGCCCGAATCTGCTGCACCGGTGGCGAAAGGAATTATAGGAGAAAAAGGAGAAAAAGGGGACGGAGGCAGTTTAATCCTAAAGCGTTAATCCCAACTCGGACAATCGCACCCGCCCCGCTCTGCCCTGTCGCACTGAAAACGTTACTGTCCGCAAGTAACCTGCAAACCAGGGCGCTCGCCGAGCATTCCACGCCGTTTGCGGAATCCGCTGCCTGTCCCCTGCTTTGCCCCGCCCACAAAGCTGCTAACAATTTCTTTGAAGGGGCGCCAAAAAGGGCCGGAGGCAGTTTAATCCTAACGCGCTAAGCCTTCTCCCCCTAAGCCGCCCGAGCCTCCAGAATCGCCCGGTTATTCGAGCAAGTCGGGCAATCGCACCCACCGCGTTCTTCCGGCCTCGGCAAATTCCCACAAGGCAGAAGATGCCCCGCCCCCAACTCTTTCTCCTTCTCGATCAACTCCAACCAAGTGTCAGTGGTCATCCGCTGGATCCCCATCCCACCTGTAGCCCGAATCGATTCGTTGCTCGTCGTCCAGTAATACTCCGGCGGCACGCCATTCACAAAATGCATGCGCCGATACACCATTTCCGGTGGCGGCCACTTCTTCTGCCCATCCTGAATCAAAATCTCGTTCGAAGGACTCAGCGCGGTAAACGTCTTCCCATTCGGCAGCACCTCGATCTCCACCCACTGATCCAAAATCACGATCTTCTTCTGCTTCTTCTTCGACTTCTGCCCGCCAAACACCTGCTGCGCGCGCGTCAACGGAAGCGCGACGGCTTTCTCCTTGGCTTCCGGCATCGCTTCGGGCGCCGGCGGACGCTTTGCCAGATCCGCTTCCAAGTCCTTGATCCGCTTGTCCTTCGTCTCGATCAGCTTGTTCTTGAGTAGTTCGTTGCGCAAGATGTCCTTCCGTAAACTTTCCACCGCGTTCAGCGAGCGATAAAACGCCCGCTCATGCGTTGTCTTGTAGCGCTGCACCAGGTCGAGCGTGTGCTCCTGTGCCGGCGTCCAACCGTCCGCATAACGAGTCTCCTCGCTACCCACCAGATCCGCTTCCGCTTCGAGCAGCCGCCGGTTCGCCCGCTGCATCATCCAATGGTTCAGAATCAATTGCTCGACCAGCGACCTCTCGTGAAAATTCTCCGGCTCATACGTCGCCAGCCAACCCTCGCGTGTGTCGTCGTAGTCGTCCTGCGATTCGCCCGCCAGTATCAACACACGTGTCGCCCGCAAGCCATGCGTCGTCGAATTCCGACTCGATTTCTCCCGGCCCCAGGGAGACTTCGGCCCGCCGCGCTTTGCCATTTCGCCCCAGTATGCCCAACCGCCCGTGCGAAACAGCCACCCCCATCCGCCCTAAGTCACTACAAACAAAACCAGAAAATAAATATCGAAAATCTGTTATCGGTGTTTATCCGCGTTCATCCGCGGCCCTTCCCTCGTGCCTATCTGCGCAGTCGCGCAGTTCAACCCGCCCGCTTCAAGCCATCAGCGTAGCCGGCCCCGCCTGCCCGTGATGCCGCTCCATCCGGTTGCGCAGCTCCGACCGCGCCCGCAGCAATCGGCTCTTCGCCGCCGCTACCGAAATTCCCAAGCTATCCGCTACTTCCGCCATCGGCCGCTCCTGCACGTCTCGCAGCAGAAATACGTTTCTCAGCAGCGGCGGCGTCCGCCCAATCTCCCGCTGCAACACACCTGCCACTTCTACTTGTCCAAGCTGTTCTTCCGGCGATTGCCGCACATCCCGCAGTTCGAATGTCACGGAATCTTCCCCAGGCCCCGCTTCGTCCAGGTACGCGAACTTGGCGCGCCTTCCCTGCCGCAGCCGCATCAGGCATTGATTTACTACGATTCTCGTCAACCAGGTCGAAAACTTCGCGTCCCGCTGGAATTGGTTTATGTGTTCAAATGCTTTCCAGAATGCATTCTGCACTTCGTCTTCCGCGTCCTGCTTATCTCGTACAATCGACAGTGCTATCTTCATCACCGCCGTTTGATGCCGTCTCATCAGCTCGTCGAACGCGCTGTTTTCCCCGTCCTGGCAAATCTTTACTAAACTGTCATCGGCCAGCGTTCTGTACCCGTCCCGGTTTTGCATCTGCTGCATTTCCTCAGAATCCATCACATAAGCCTCTATGAATGAATCTATCCCCGATTTCAACACGGTAGTAGAGCCCGCTGAAACCGGATTTAGCCACACGAAAAGTCCTCCCTCTCGCATTACCGAGGATAAAACGACAGTTAGGCCTGCTGAAAGTACGGACCACTCCGTTCGCACGTTCCTGCAGAACTACGACATTGGCCCCAAGCTCCGCCAATTGAGGCTCCGCAAGAAGATCGCGCTGGTCGATCTCGGTAAACATACTGGCCTTTCGGCATCCATGCTGTCCCAGCTGGAAAATGGCAAACTGGTTCCCACTCTACCCACGTTGGCCCGCATCGCCACGGTATTTGACGTCGGCTTGGAACACTTCTTCTCCGACAAGCGAACCCGTCGAACGTTCGCCATCGTACGCTCTTCAGAGCGTCTCCGCTTCCCAGACCTTCCCGATAGTCCTGTCCCCGGCTTCTATTTCGAAGTTTTGGCCTTTGGCGCAACCGACAAAAGCATGGGCGCCTATCTGGCCGAATTTCCCTTGCGCGACCACGCTCCCAACCACGCCCACCAACACGACGGAGCCGAGTTCATCCACGTCTTGCAAGGTGTTCTGGCGGTAAACTATCAATCGGAAAACCATATTCTGAAAGCCGGCGACAGCGTCTACTTCGATGCCTCTGAAGCTCACTCCTACTGTGGCCAATCCGACGAACCCACTCGCGCCATCGTCGTCACCACCACCGCCCGCCCCTAACCAACGTGCCCCAAGTGGCTTGGGTGGCGCAGGCCATCGTTTTTTGTGGCCTGTGATCTTCTTCACTTTTGCAATCTTCGCCCCCAACGTCTCAGCCAAAGACCACTGGACCCAACTCAACATTGGCCCATACTATGTAGCCTCGAATACAGATCTCGCCGCTGCCCGAGCCGACCTGACCACCCTCGAACAGCTTCGCTGGGTCCTAGGCAACTTGCTAGAAACAAAAGACTTACCTAGCCTTTGGCCCATCCGCATGATGCTCGTCGGTGCTGCCCCTGAATCTACTAACCCAAGCCAGTTCGTTTGGCAAAATGCCCGCTACATCCTCGTCCTTCCACCCTCTGCCCACCTTCCCCTCGCCGACGTAGCCGGTCTTTTGCTCGACGCCAACACCCCCCGCTTACCCCCCGACGTCGAATCCGGCCTGCGCCAGCTTTTCTCCACCTTCCAAGCGCATGGCAGCCGCGTCACCTGGGGCGGCCCACCCGCGCATCCCGACCTGGCCTGGGCCCGCATGCAGCTCTTCGCCACCAAATTCGAGTACGGTGCCAGCTTCCACATCTTCCTGGCCGCCTTAAAAGACGGCAGCACCATCACCTCCGCCGAACAAAACGCCTTCGGCAAACCTGCCGCCGAGCTTGAAAAGGAGGCGCAGGCAAACCTGGCCGCCGGCCACTGGCAGGCCGTTCCCGTTTCCGGCCGCCCGCTCGATCCCAAGCGCGATTTCGGCGAGCATTCCCTCGATCCCGTCATCGCCGGCGTTTACCTGGCCGATGCCACCGTCGCTGACAATCCCAAAGCCGCCCAGCCCGCCTACGATGCCGCTGTTGAGGCTTCCGGCGACGCAGGAGCGCTCGGTTACGAGGGTTTGGGCACCATAGCCCGACTGTCCGGCCAAAACGCCACCCACTACTGGGACGACGCCATCCACTCCGGCAGCCAGAGCGCTCCCGTTTACGTCGATTTCGCCGCCGCCCTCCCGCCCCAGGAAGCCCTCCCCCTCCTCAAACGCGCCGCCCAGCTCAATCCGCGCTGGGCCGAGCCCGTTTACCAGCAGGCCAATCTCGCCCAAACTCCCGCCGCCAAAGAAGCCCTGATCAAGACCGCGCTCCAGCTCGACCCCCGCGCCACCGCCTATTGGATCGAACTGGCCCGCCTCCAAACCACCGCCGGCGAGGAAACCGGCGCTCAGGGCTCCTGGCTCCGTGCCGAAGGCTCAGCCGCCACCGATAGCGAACGCACCCGCATCCAGAAACTGCAGGATTCCTCCGAGCAGCAGCGCCTCGATGCCGCCGACGCCGCCCGCCTCCGCGAACGCAACGCCGTCCATCTGGCCGATGACCAGGCCCAGCAAGCCGAGGCCGACCGTATCCGCGCCGCCGAGCAGAAAGCCAATCAGGCCGTCGACGCCGAAGCCGGCACTCAGCCGCCGCCCGACCACCCCGTCGACTGGAACTCGCTCGTCCGCGAAAAAAGACTCAGCGGAACCCTCACCCGCGTCGACTGCCTCAAGAGCGGCTGGCGTCTCTGGGTTAAAGACAAAGCGGGCGCTCAAAGCGAGTTGTTCCTATCCAAAGACTCCAACGCCGAACTCGCCTGTGGCGCCCAAACCCGCGCCCATCGCATTGCTCTCGAATACCGCGCCGCGCCCGATGACGATCTCCACACCATCGGCCAGGTCACCAGCCTCAAACTTCAGTGATCCCGCAGCTCCGCGCCGCCCAAGATTCCGATCTCCCCGCTATTCTCCAGATCGAGCGCGACTCCTTTCCGCAACCCCACTGGGACGTGCGCGATTTCCTGCGCTTCCGCTGCACCGTCGCCGACGTCGAGGACCGGTTGGCCGGTTTCATCGTCGTGCGCGAAACATTTGCCGGCGATCAGGTCTCTCGCGCCGAACGTGAGATTCTCAACCTCGCCACAGCTGTTTCCTTTCGCCAAGCCGGTATCGCAACCTTCCTTCTGCGCCAGGAACTGCAATCCGGCGCGATGTATTTTCTCGAAGTCCGCGAATCCAATTCCCCGGCTCAAGCCCTCTATCGCAAATTCGGTTTCGTCGAAATCTCGCGCCGTAAGAAGTACTATCGAAACCCGACCGAAACAGCTATTGTTATGCAGATGAAATAGTGCTAATTTTTGGAAGTGCGAGTAGCCCGGCGGACTGCTCGACCAAGGAGAAAAGCCTTTCCATGGAGAATCACACCCAAGACGAAGAGTTAAAGGCGCATCTGCTCGCCACCAATGAGGAGTTTCGGACGCTTGCCGAGCAGCATGCGCAGTTGAAGCATCAGGTCGAAACCATAGAGTCCAAATCGCATGTCACCGAAGAGGACGAACTTGAGGAGCAACGCCTCAAGAAACTCAAGCTTCACGTCAAAGACGAGATGCTCGAAATCTTGGAACACCACAAACACGCAAGCGTCAGTTAAACTCTGTTTTTCGTGGGGCGGCGTCCCACGCCGCCCCTAACCGGAGCAGGAAGCGTTAGCGACCGTAGTCCGCGGACCTTCTACTTAACGAACCCCAGCTTCTTCAGATCCGGCCCCGGTAGCGGAACATTGAACTGAGCCTGCCCGAAAGTTTCCTTCACCCTTCCATCTTCCAGCGCCACTCCAAACGGCGGGTCGACAAACGGAAATGCCTTTTTCAGTTTGTCGAGTTCCAGGCTCGTGCCCGCCTTCAAGTGCGTGTCGTGCAGGAAACTCGCCGCCCACTGCGGATTGATCGTCGGAATGGCGACAATTCTGCTGTCACCCCAATTCAACGTCGACATAAACTTCGAAGCCGCGTCGCAGTGCATGCACGAGGGGTCGTAGAAGAACAAAAAGACTTTGCCGGTCGTCAGATCCGCCGGCTTGCCGTCGACGATCACCGGATTCGGCACCTGCGCATGTAGCCGCTGGGACGCGTGTACTCCATAGCTGACTCCCGCCAGCAAAACCAGCGAAGTCAGCACCGCCGCCGGAACCTTGAAGTTCACCACCTGCGCCGACCAGGCCATCGCCGCCACGCCCAGCAGCAGCAGGATCCCATCGCCGACGAAGAAGCCCGGGCCCACCGTGCGCTTGATGATCGGAAAACAACTGCACTCATGGCCCACCAGCACGTGATAGTAATAGCCCATCCAGCCGATGAAGAAAATCATCAGCGCCGAACCCAACAGGCCGCCCCAGCGCCGGAAGCGCGGCATGAAGAGCAGAAAGGCCGCGAACAGTTCGAGCGTCCCCAGCGCCGCTGCGCCCACCGGGCCCCAGCCCGCCGCTACCTGCGCCTGCTCCAGCAGTTCGCCCGTCTTGAACGGGCTCAAAACCTTCCAGCCCCCCGACACTAAAAACACAATACCCAGAAGAATCGCCGCCACCGCCGCCACGGCCCTCTGCCAGCCCGCGTTCTCTAGCGGTAACGGGAGTTCGCCCGAATTCGCAACTGCTTGCATATTCAACCTAATTGTATTCTGACTCTGATACCTCATGCCCAAACGTCACCTCGCTAGCGTTGCATTATGCTTACTTGCTTTCATGTGCGCCGCTGCTCCGCTCGATTCCAAAAAAATCGACGCGGAGGTCAAATCGATCACTAAGACTGCCATCCTGATCGACACTCACAACGACATTCCCAGCTTCACCATCGACGGCACGGACATTGGCAACGCGCCCAAGAACGAAACCGATATTCCGCGCCTGAAACAAGGCGGCGTAGGCGCTATTTTCTTTTCCGTTTACGTCGCCTCCAAGTACGTCGATGGCAACCATTCCGCCAATCGCGCGTTGCAAATGATCGACACTGTCAAGCACAATATCCTGGCGCGCTATCCCGGCACGTTCCAGCTCGCCCTCACCGCCGACGACATCGTCAAGGCGCATAAGAACCACAAGATCGCCGCGTTGATGGGCATCGAAGGTGGCCATGCCATTGAAGACAGCCTCCGATTGCTGCGCGACTACTATGCGCTAGGCGTCCGCTACATGACCCTCACTCACACCAACACCAACAACTGGGCCGATTCCTCCGGTGACATCGATAAGCCCGGCGTGCAGCATCACAACGGCCTCACGCCTTTCGGCAAAGATGTAATTCGCGAAATGAACCGCCTCGGCATGATGGTCGATATTTCGCACGTAGCCGACAAAACTTTTTACGATGCACTCGCCACCAGCCAGGCACCGCTGATCGCCTCCCATTCCTCCGCCCGCGCCGTTACCAATGTTCCCCGCAACATGACCGACGACATGATTCGCGCGCTTGCCCAAAAAGGCGGCGTGATCCAGGTCAACTTCTACTGCAATTTCATCAATCAGAAAGCCGCCGACGCTCCCGAAGGCAGCCCCGTAAAGGCATATCTTTCGGATGTCGTCGCCCACATCGATCACATCCGGCAAATCGCCGGCATCGACGCCATCGGCATCGGCAGCGACTTCGACGGCATCGAATGCGCGCCCCAGGGCCTGGAAGATGTTTCGAAGTTCCCGAATCTCACCCGTGCTCTTCTAGAGAAGGGCTACTCGCCATCCGACATCAAGAAGATCTATGGCGGCAATACCCTGCGCCTCATGCGCCAGGTTGAGAAAGTCGCCGCGCAAATGAAGAAGTAGCTGTTTCCTGTGCTGAAGCGACTCGAACTGCGGCGGTTAGCCGATACGGTGATTCTCGGCATTGCCGGCGCGCTCAGCGCGCAAGCCTTCGTGTGGCTGCTAAGCGTCTTCCAGCGTTTGTTCCTCGGTTTTATGGCCCACTACCAGGAACCCAGCTTGGGCACCGAAGGCGGACCGCCTCACCAGGTCATCGGCCGTTTCGGCTTGTGGCTGATTCCGCTTGTCACGACGCTCGGCGGACTGCTTACCGGCATCATTGTATTCATCTTTGTGCCGGAAGCGGAGGGCCACGGCACCGATACTGTGGTCGATGCGTTTCACCGCGCGGGCGGAGTGATTCGTAACCGCGTGCCTTTTCTAAAGATGCTCGCTTCGGCCATCACCATCGGGTCGGGCGGTTCGGCCGGCCGCGAAGGCCCCACCGCCCTCATCACGGCCGGCATCGGCTCCATTTACGCTTCGCTCACGCATCGCTCGGAAGAAGACCGGCGCTTGATGATCGTGGTCGGAATGGCTGCCGGTCTCTCAGCAATTTTCCGCTCTCCCATCGGGACGGCCGTCTTCGCCATCGAGGTGCTTTACGGCAGCATGGAGTTCGAAAGCCGCGCGCTGGTTTACACCACGCTCGCCTCCATCGTCGCTTATGCCGGCACAGGCTTCTTCCAAGGCTTGCACCCCTTGTTCCAAGTCCCCCACAATCTGATCGCTCCCTCTTACCTCGTTTATCTCTGGTATTCGCTTTTGGGTATCGCATGCGGCGCGGTGGGCGTGCTTTTGCCAAACGTATTTTATGGACTGCGCGATGTGTTCCGGCTGATTCCCTGCCCTGCGATCCTTAAGCCCGCCATCGGAGGCTTAGGCGTCGGATTGCTCGCTCTGGTGTGGCCGCAGGTGCTCGGTGGAGGCTACGGATGGATGCAGCAGGCGATCGACGGCAAGCTGGCCTTCGGACTGCTGGCCAGCCTTCTGTTCATCAAGATCCTGGCCTTCGCGCTAACGATTTCTTCGGGCGGATCAGGCGGCGTCTTCGCGCCCAGTCTCTTTGTCGGCGCAATGCTGGGCGGTTCGCTGGCCATACTGTGCCATCAACCTTCGGCGGCCTTCGTCATCGTGGGAATGGCCGCGTTATTCGGCGCGGCCGCGCGCGTCCCGGTGGCGGCGCTCTTGATGGTTACTGAAATGACCGGCGGCTTCCAATTGCTGATACCCGCCGGGCTCGCCGTCATGCTCGCCTTTATCGTACAGAGAAATATCGCTCCGTCCTTTAAATACGCCAGCCTCTACGAGGCGCAGGTGCCGGACCGCGTCAAGTCGCCCGCCCATTACCTGGAGGCAGTGCAGACCGCTTTCGATCTCATCGGCGCCAGACGAATTCCGCAGCTGGCAAGTCTCGGCAAGCTCGACATGCTCGCCCTGCTCGAATCGGGCATTCCGCTGCAGATCTCACAGGATAAGCAACTGTTTGTGGCGGTGGTGAAAGCGGGCAGCCTGCTGATCAAAAAAACCATCGAGGAGATTTCCGCATCGGTCTTGAAAGGAAGTTGGGAAGTGATTGCGGTTTTCCGGCGCAACGAGACAATTTTGCCGGAAGGCAAGACCCAATTGCGAGACGGCGACCGCCTTCTTATTCTTTGCTCGACGCACGTAAGGGATCAGCTGGCCAGTTATCTGGTATTCGAAGCGGCCCCCGCAAAGTCAAAGAGGTGATGGCTCTCGCTCGAAGCTTTTTGCTTCCTGCCACAGTTCTTCCATGCGCTCGAGCGAACTCGCTTCGAAGCTCGATCCGGCCGCTGCGATCTCCCGCTCGATGTGACCGAAGCGCTGCCTGAAGCGCGCATTCGTTTCGCGCAGCGCTTGTTCCGGATCGACTTTCAGATAGCGCGCCAGGTTCACGACGTTGAAAAGCAGATCGCCGATTTCATGCTGGATATGAGCCTGGTCTCCCTTTGCCTGCGCTTCCACCAGTTCGGCGGCCTCTTCTTGCAGCTTTTCAACCACCCCGCTCACATCCGGCCACTCGAAGCCGACTTTAGCCACTTTATGCCCAATCTTGTCCGCTTCAACCAGCGCCGGCAGCGTTCGCGGCACTCCTTCGAGAATGGATTCAGCCGGCTTTTTGCCCGACTCCGCTTTCTCCTGCCGCTTGATCTCGTCCCAGCGCGTCTTCACGTCTTCAGCAGTTGCGGCCGAGGCATCGGCGAAGACATGCGGATGACGGCGGACGAGCTTCTGGTTGATCGCGTCTAGCGAATCGCCGATCTCGAACAGACCCTGTTCGCGCGCCATCTCCGCGAAGAAGACCGGCTGCAGCAGAAGATCGCCCAATTCTTCGGCCAAACCCGGCCAATCCCGGGCGTCGATCGAATCCATCACTTCATAGGTTTCTTCGAGCAGGTAGGGCTTGATGGTGTCGAAGCTTTGCTTGCGATCCCATGGACACCCACCCGGCGCGCGCAGTCGCGCCATGATGCGCGCCAACTCCGCAAACTTTGCGCCTGCTTTGTCGAACTGATCTGCCATCCATTCCCTCGCTAAGAATATAGCCCGCCCAATATCGCCACTAGATAAGATGGATATGTTGTATGGCAGAAAACGTCGACTTTCCGCAAGATTTCCCGCTTCCCCCGGCCAGCTTTGATTTCTTGATCGAATCCATCCTCATGCAAACCCAAATGCATCTCGGATTGTTCAAGCTGCGCGAGGAAGATCAGTCTTCGGAGCCCAATCTGCCGCTCGCCAAGCACTCGATCGATATGCTCGCCATGCTGCAGGAAAAGACGCGCGGCAACTTGTCGGTAGAGGAACAGCGCCTGCTCGAAAATGGCCTGACCGAGCTGCGCTTCCGTTATGTGCAAGTGTTGGATGAGCAGAAGCGCTCCAGTCAGCCGGCGCAGGAAGATAAAGGACCGTTGATCATCACTGCCGACGGCGGCAAAGGTAGCAAGACCGAATAGATGCTCGCCGAGTTCGAGCATGCGTCCATACTCGTGCTCGGGTCCGGCACCAGCGTGGGCGTGCCCATGATTGGCTGCCACTGCAAGGCCTGCCTTTCGGACGATCCGCGCGACAAGCGCCTGCGCCCTTCCGTGCTGCTGCGCCTGGGCGATAAAAGAATTCTGATCGACACCTCGCCTGATTTTCGCTACCAGGCGCTGCACCACGGCATCGAGCGGCTGGATGCAATTCTCTACACGCATTCCCACGCCGACCACATCCTCGGCCTGGACGACGTGCGGCCATTCAACTTTCTGCAGAAAGAAGTCATTCCGTTCTACGCCTCGGCCGAAGCCTGGGAAACGATTGAACGCACCTTTCTGTACGTTTTCGATAAATCGCCGTCGCAATCCAGTCGTCCACGTTTGACACCGCATATTTTCGACGGCGAACCGATCTCAGTGGCGGGCACTTGCATTCTGCCCATCCGCGCCGATCACGGAGATGGCACGGTCTACGGTTTTCGTTTCGGCGATTGCGCTTATTTGACCGACCACAGCGGCATTCCTCCCGAGAGCGAGGCCCAGCTGAAGGATTTGGATGTCTTGTTTCTGGATGCGCTGCGGCACAATCCGCATCCGACGCATTCGACCGTCGAAGAGTCGCTCAAAACAGTGGGGAGACTGCGGCCCCGGCGAGCGTATTTCACGCACATTTCGCATGACCTGGTGCACGCTACCACCGAAGCGCGTTTTCCCGAAAATGTAAAGCTGGCCTACGACGGGCTTGAAATCCTGATCGGCTGGGGCGATGTCGCATGAGCGTCGAGATCTTTCGCACGCTTGAAGAAGCTCGGGGCCGTTTCGGACCGTGCGCTCTCGCCATCGGCAATTTCGACGGCGTACATAAAGGACACCAGGCACTCATCGGCGAAGCCGTTCGCTGCGCGCAAACGAATGGCTTTACGCCGGCTGTCCTCACGTTCGATCCGCACCCGACCGCGGTAGTCGCTCCGGATCGTATTCCGCCGCTCATCTGCACGCTCGAAGAACGCTTGCGGTTAATCGGGCTGGCGGGCGCTCGGCGTATCTTTATCCTTAACTTCACGCGCGAACTGGCGCAACTATCGCCGCAGGAATTTGTCTCGCAGATCCTGGTCGACGGCCTGGGCACCAAAGCCGTCTTCGTGGGCGACAATTTTCGTTTCGGCTACAAGCAGACGGGCACGCCGGAGGTTTTCAGCGCACTGGGCCGGAAGTACGCCTTCAGCACGTGCTTTCTTCACCCGGTAACGTTCCGCAACAAGGTCATCTCGAGCACAGCAGTGCGGCAGGCGCTGGCCGAAGATCAAATCGTTCAGGCTGCGCGGCTGCTGGGGCGCTGTTATTCAATAGGTGGCCAGGTGGTCTCCGGACGCGGTATCGGATCGAAGAAAACCGTGCCGACGCTCAATCTAAAACCCGATTCAAAGCTGCTTGTTCCGCATGGGATTTTCGTCACGGAAACGCTCGAAGTCGGGACGGGTAGAAGCTGGCATTCCGTTACCAGTTGCGGCTACAATCCGACCTTCGGCGCGACCGACTTGACGGTCGAAACTTACTTGCTGGAGCCGCTCGGCGAGACGAGTCCGAAAGAGATCGCGGCTCACTTTCGCCATTTCCTGCGGCGCGAGGAAACATATCCGGATGCGGAATCTTTGAAGCGGCAAATCATGCAAGATGTCGCGCGCGCGGAAGCTTACTGGCGGCACGTTGAAAACCTAAGGAAAGCGGCCCCTTCGATATACTGAACTTGCAAGGCGGAGGAACCGAATGCAGCTTTCCGAAGGCAAAATCAACCAGCTGAACGCGCTATCGAACAAGAACGGCGTCATCGCCGCGGCGGCCATGGACCAGCGCGGAAGCTTGCGGAAGATGATCGCCCAAGCAAAAGAAATCTCCCAAGAGCAAGTGGGCGACGAGATGCTGAAGGAGTTCAAGGCATCGGTCAGCAAAGTTTTGACGCCTCATGCCAGCGCGATTCTGCTCGACACCGAATACGGTCTGCCGGCGGCGCAGGTTCGAGCGAAGAACGCCGGCTTGCTACTGGCTTATGAAGAGAGCGGCTACGACAACACCAAACCGGGGCGGCTGCCCGATTTGCTGCCCGACCTTTCGGCCAAACGCATCCGCGACCATGGCGCAAACGCAGTCAAGGTTCTGCTCTACTACACCCCTTTTGAGAAGCCCGAAATCAATAATGTGAAGCACGCATTTATCGAGCGCATCGGCGCGGAGTGCGAGACGTATGAGATTCCTTTCTTCCTGGAATTTGTCGGCTATGATCCGCAGGGCGGCGATGAAAAAGGCCTGGAGTACGCGAAGAAGAAGCCGGACGTCGTGATCGGCTCCATGCAGGAGTTCGGCAAGCCGCAGTACAAAGTGGACGTGCTGAAAGTGGAGGTGCCGGTGAACTCGAACTTCGTGGAAGGCAGCGCCGGCAATAAAGGGCAAAGCGCTTATTCGCGGCAACAGGCGCTCGATCTCTTTCGTAAAGCAGCGGACGTCGCACAGAAGCCGTTCATCTACCTGAGCGCCGGCGTGAGCAACGCGCAGTTTGTGGAGTCGCTCGAAATGGCGGCGGAAGCGGGCACGGATTACTCGGGCGTCCTGTGCGGGCGCGCGACCTGGAAAGACGGCGTCGCGGTGTACGGCAAACAGGGCGTCAAGGCGCTGGAGGATTGGCTGTCGGATCAGGGCGTAAAGAATATAGAAGCCGTGAACAATGCCATCAAGCCCGCCAAACCGTGGCGCGCCAAAGCGGGCGTCGCTACCGCGGCTGCTTGACACGCTAAACCGATAGACCGGACGCTCGCATGAACTTTGCTTCCATTCCGGACGCAATCGAAGATTTTCGCAAGGGCAAAGTGCTGATCATCGTCGATGACGAGGATCGCGAAAACGAGGGCGACCTGACGATTGCGGCCGAGAAGATCACACCGGAAGCGATCAATTTCATGGCGACTTACGGGCGCGGCTTGATTTGCCTGGCGCTCGACGCCGAGCTCTGCCGCCGCCTGGACTTGCAGCAGGTATCACCGGTCAACACGGCGCGATTTTCAACCGCTTTTTGCGAACCGGTCGATGCCGCGGAAGGCGTAACCACCGGCATATCGGCCTATGACCGCGCGCATACCATTCGCGTGGCCATGGACCCCAAGACAAGGCCGCAAGATCTGGCGCGCCCGGGCCATGTCTTCCCGTTGCGCGCGCGTCCCGGCGGCGTATTGGTGCGCTCCGGACAAACCGAAGCGGCAGTCGATCTGGCGCGTCTGGCCGGCATGTCTCCCGGCGGCGTAATTTGCGAAATTATGAACGAGGATGGCACGATGGCTCGTGTCCCTCAACTGATAGAGTTCTGCGGACGCTGGGGCTTGAAGATGATCTCGGTGGCGGATCTGATTCGTTACCGGATGCAGAACGAGCGTTTCGTCGAACCCGAAGGCACAGGGCGTGTTCGCACCCCATATGGCGAGTTCGAAGTACTTCGTTTTGTCAGCCGCCTCGATAACGAGACGCACTTAGCCTTAGTCCACGGAGATGTTGCCGGAAAGAGCGACGTTCTGGTGCGCGTTCATTCGCACTGCGTTTACGGCGACGTGTTTCATTCGCTCGATTGCGATTGTCACAGGCTGATAGAGGCGGCCCTAGAGTCTATTGCGAGCGCGGGTTCGGGCGTGTTCGTTTATTTGCACCAGACCGGGCCGGGATTGAAAGTGGCGTGGCATGAGGGCAAGCGCGAGATCATGACGCACTTCAGGAATCAATCGAGTTTCATACCATCCGAGCGACATCAGCCGCTGCAACATGAGATCGGCCTGGGGGCGCAGATTCTTTCCGCGCTAGGTCTCTCGACCATTCATCTGCTGACCAATCATCCGCGCAAAGTGGTTGGGCTGGAAGGTTTCGGCATCCAAATCACGCGCCAGATTCCTTTTCCCATCGGCATCGCGGACGAAGAAATCGTGACGACCGATCTTTTCTCCTGATGGCTACTACCGGCAAGCGGAAGCTGATTACGGGAGTGCTGGCCGCGGCATGCTGCGCTTTTGCCGCCGATGCGCCGAGTCAATTCCGTTACTGCGAGAACGTAGTGAAACCGGTCAACTTCGACGCGCAGGGAAGCTGGGTTCTGACGGGTATTGCGGCTTACTCGGAAGTTCTCTCACTCGACCGTCCTCCACGGCGCCGACTGATCGGTTCGAGAATCACCGTTAGCGGCGAGCAAGTACGTTTGTTAAATAAGAAGGCGACACCTTGGAAAGTGCCGTTTCCGACGCCCGTGCTCGGGCAGGAAACCTACGACACGCATTCGAAAGAGTTCTGGCTCGATTTCCAAACAGATCCGCAAGACTTGAATTTGCCACGCTACGTGAGCGCGGTAAATGTGGAGCTCGGAACCATTTTACGGGCTGGGCCGGGCCGCGTCTTCTTGGACTATTCGGGCGTTTGGTTTAGTCTGGCGCGAGCGGGCGGGAGCAGCGGGCAAGCTCCCTGATGCCGGTTCCGTTTAAACTTCCGCGATTTTATCCCATACTCGACACAGCCAGCTTGGAGACACGCCGCTGCGAGGTATTGACAGCGGCCGAGGGGTTGTTGGACGCAGGGGTGAAGATTCTGCAGTACCGGCACAAGGATAACTGGACGCAAGCGCAGTTCGACGAAGCAAAGAAACTAGCCGAGCGCTGCCAGGATCTCGGCGTGTTGTTTGTGCTCAACGATAGAGCCGATTTCGCGCAGCTTTTGAAAACGGCTTTGCATGTTGGGCAGGACGATCTTCCGCCGGTGGCGGCACGCGGGATCATCGGCGACGAGGTGATGGGATTCTCGACGCACGGCCGGGTGCAGCTCAAACGGGGCGATGAAGAGCCGGTGGAGTATCTGTCGCTGGGTCCGATCTACTCTACGCGCTCGAAGCTGCGGCCCGATCCGGTGGTGGGTTTGGAAGGGCTGCGCAAGCTACGCGAACTGACGGAGAAACCGTTGGTGGCGATTGGCGGCATAACGCCTGAAAACGCTCGCGACACACTGGAGGCGAAGGCCGATTCGCTGGCTATTATCTCGGGATGGCTGCCTGAAAAGGCGGACAGGAAATCGATTCGGCGGCGCGCCGAGGAATGGCTGACGCTGCTCGCGTAAGGAGAATTGTGAAGAAATACTGGTGGTCCAATCGGTGCACGGGTGCGAAAAAATGGCTTCTGTTTTTGCTGGCGGCCGGAGCTACCTGCGGCTTGGCCGCGGAGCAGCCGCCCCAACTGCGGCTGCCCGGCAATGTGGCTCCCACCAGCTATCGCGTGGCGATGAAGCTCGATCCGGCGGAGACGACGTTTAGCGGGCAGATCGAGATTCAAATCCAAATCAAGCAGCCGGTTGAGACGATTTGGCTGAATGCGGCAAAGATAGACATTTCAGAGGCCAAGCTGACATCGGCGGGCAAGACTCTCACGCCGCATGTTGTGCCGGGTGGAACGGATTTCGTGGGTCTACAGTTCGATTCGCCAGTGCCGCCGGGTGCAGGCGAGATCGACATCAAATATGCCGGGCACGTGCGCGTGCAGGACAGCTCGGGCGTTTTTCGCATGGAGGAAGACGGGAACAAATACCTCTACACGCAGTTTGAAGAGACGGACGCGCGGGCGGCTTTCCCCTGTTTCGACGAACCGTCCTATAAAGTGCCGTGGCAGTTGACGCTGGCGGTTCCGAAAGGCGAAGACGTGGTGAGTAATACGCCGGTTGAGAAGCAGGAGACGAGCGGCGGATTCGAGGTGGTGCATTTCAAGCAAACCAAGCCGCTGCCGAGTTATCTGGTGGCGTTTGCGGTGGGCCATTTCGATTTTGTGCCGGCCGGATTCGCTGGCAGGAATCACGTGCCGATTCGCATTGTTACGCCGAAGGGACATGCGCGAGAGGCGAAGTACGCGGCGGAAGTGACGGCGGGCATTATTACGCGGCTGGAAGATTATTTCGGAATTCCGTTTCCCTATGCGAAGTCGGACCAGGTGGCGATTCCGGTTACTTATGGATTCGGAGCGATGGAGAACGCCGGGATGGTGACGTACGCGCAAAACGTGCTGCTTGCCGATCCGGATCGGGACACGGCGCAGCGGCAGCGGCACTGCGCGGAGGACGAAGCGCATGAACTGGCGCATCAATGGTTCGGCGATCTGGTAACGACGGCCTGGTGGAACGATATCTGGTTGAACGAGGCCTTCGCGACGTGGATGGAGCAGAAACAAATCGCCGAGTGGAAACCGGAGTGGCAGACGAGGGTAGAAGACGTAGACGACAAGCTGGGCGCGGAGGCCGAAGATACGCTTACTTCGGCGCGCAAGATCCGGCAGGAGATCAAAACAAAAGACGACATCAGCAATGCCTTCGATGGAATTACCTATCAAAAAGGCGCGGCGGTGATCGGCATGTTCGAGAACTGGATGGGCGCGCCGGCGTTTCGCAAAGGGGTGCAAGCCTATCTGAAGAAGTATGCGTTCCGGAATGCGACGGCGAGCGATTTTCTGGCGGCGATCAGCGCGGAGACGCATAAACCGGTGACTGAGCCGTTTTCGAGTTTTCTGAACCAGGCGGGCGTGCCGCTGGTTTCAGTGGCGCTCGATTGCAAGGGGAACGCGCCGGTACTGCACCTGCAGCAGGAACGTTCTCTAGCGATAGATACAAAAACGCAGGCTGACGAACGCTGGCAGATTCCGGTGTGCGTACGCTACGGGCAGGGCACGACGGGCCAGAGCGCCTGTACTTTGATGCAGGATCCGAGCGACGAATGGAAGCTCAAAGGTAGCGGCTGCCCCACGTGGGTGGAGGCGAACAACCAGGCGCTTGGCTATTACCGGGTTTCTTATCAGGGGGAGATGCTGGCGGCTTTGACCAGCGGCGATGTGCAGGGACGCTTGAGCGCGGCCGAGCGGGTGGACCTGGTGGGGAACGCGCAGGCGTTGGCGAATACAGGCAAGATTTCGGACGGCGAACTTTTGCGGCTGGTTCCGAAGTTCCGCGACGATACGAGCCGTTATGTGGTGGAGCGGACGATCAGCGTGGCGCAGATGCCGAATGCGCACCTGGTGCCCGAGGATTTGCGAGCGAATTATCGGCGGTTCATTCTCAAGAGTTTCGAGCAGCGGGCGCGGGAGCTTGGATGGAGTGAAAAGCCGGGCGAGACGGATGACGCACGCTTGCTGCGTCCGGTGCTGCTGCCGTTTGTGGCAACCGTGGGCGGCGATGAGCAATTGGCAAAAGAGGCGCGCGAACTGACAGAGAAGTGGTTGGCCGACCGGAACGCGGTGCCGGCAAATGAGACGGAGGCGGTGCTGGAAACAGCAGCCTATTATGGCGACAAAGCTTTGTTCGACCGATTTCTGGCGAGAGTGAAAACGGCGCGCGACCGGCAGGAGCGGCGTTATTTGTTCGGCGCAATGTTCTCTTTCCGCGATCCAGCGGCGATTCGAGCAGGGATGCAGGCGGTGCTCGATGGGCAGGTTTCTTTCATCGAGGGTGAGCGGCTGCTGTTTGCCGGGCAAGAGCAAGAGAAGACGCGGAAGATGGCGTTCGATTTCATGAAGGAGCACATCGATAAGCTGGCGGCGCAGCGCCCGCTGGGCGGCGGGGACGATGCCGGAGCGGGCTTCGTGCGAGTCGGATATTCTTTTTGCGATGAGCAATCCGAGCAGGAGTTGAAGAGCTTTTTTGAACCGGAAGTAGAAAAGTTCGTCGGCGCGCCGCGCATGCTGGCGCAGACGCTCGAACGGATCAACAGCTGCATAGCGAACAAATCGGCGCAGCAAGCGAGTGTCGAAGAATTTTTGAGGGGATATTAGTGAGGCATGGCGGGTCCGCTTACTTACGTGCGCGCGGTTCTGTCGTGAGACTTGCTAGTGTCCTGAGCGATAAATACGAAACATAAGTATTGAAGGGGCCTCCTATTGTTGTATGCGTACTGGACGTCCCAAGAAGCCACTGGAGATCAGTGAGGAAGAGCGGGAGAAATTGAGCCTAATCGCTCGTCGGCCGAAGTCGTTGCAGGCGATGGCGACGCGCGCCCGGATGGTACTCGGTTGTGAAGAAGGGATGAGTAATTCGGAAGTGGCTCGAAAGCTGCACGTCACGAGCGCAACGGTGGGCAAGTGGCGAAAGCGATTTCTGGAGTTCGGGCTGGATGGCTTGCTGGATGAGCCGCGCGTCGGCGCGCCGCGAAAAATCAGCGATCGCGACATAGAAGAAGTGGTGACGAAAACATTGGAATCGAAGCCCGCGAACAGCACGCACTGGAGCACTCGGCTCATGGCCCAAGAGACCGGTCTCACGCAGAACGCCATCGTGCGCATCTGGCATACGTTCGGATTGCAGCCGCATCGAGTGGAGAACTTCAAGTTTTCCAAAGACCCACAATTCGTAGAGAAGGTGCGCGACATTGTGGGCCTGTATTTAAACCCTCCGGACCGCGCCATGGTGCTGTGCGTCGATGAAAAAAGCCAGGTCCAGGCGCTGAACCGGACCGAACCGATTCTGCCGCTGGCGCCGGGCGTTCCCGAGCGGCAGTCGCACGATTACGAGCGACATGGAGTAACGTCTTTGTTTGCGGCCCTGGATGTGGCTTCCGGAGTCACCATCAGCAATTGCTACCGGCGTCACCGGCATCAGGAATTTATCCGCTTTCTGAACGAGATCGAGGCCAATCTTCCCGGCGGCTTCGACGTGCATTTGGTCATGGATAACTACGGTACGCACAAGGTCGCGAAAGTCAAAAGCTGGCTAACGAAGCATCCGCGCTACCACGTTCACTTCACCCCAACGAGCGCCAGTTGGCTCAACCTCGTCGAGCGGCTCTTCGCAGAGCTTACCCAACGCTGTGTCCGACGCGGCAGCCATACTGCTATTCGGATCCTGGAGAAAGCCATGCTCGACTACCTCGACCGGCGTAACCAAAATCCCAAACCTTTCGTCTGGACCGCCGATGCCGATCTCATCCTCGGCAAGGTCGAAAGACTTTGTAAACGTATTTCCCGCTCAGCACACTAGTGTAGTGCGTCACTCAGATGCGACCTTATCAAGGCAGCGGCGAGCGCGAGTGACTTTTTCAAGGATGTCGGACGCTTTGGCGGTCCAGATGAAAAGCTTGGGAGCGCTGTTGTGTTGCTGGATGTAGTCTTGAATGGCGGCGGTCAGTTCCGGAACGCTGCGAAAAGAGCCACCCCGAATGCGCCGTTGAGTGATGTCGCGGAAAAAGCGCTCGACCATATTGAGCCAGGAAGCGCTGGTAGGAGTGAAGTGCATGTGGAATCGCTTGTGACGCTGCAACCAAGCGTTGACGCTGGGATGTTTGTGTGCCGAATAATTATCGGCAATGATGTGGATCTGCTTGCTCTTTGGAGTACTGCGATCAATGAACCGCAAGAAGGCGGCCCAGTCCTCATTGGTATGGCGGGAACGGCACTGGCTGAGCACTGTACCTGTTAGCGTATTTAAAGCCGCAAACAAGGTGGTGGTTCCGTGACGCTTGTAATCGTGGGTCATGGTTGCGCCGCGTCCTTTCTTCAGCGGCAAACTCGGCTGAGTCCGGTCCAGCGCTTGAATCTGACTTTTCTCGTCCACTGAAAACACGATGGCCTGCTGAGGCGGGTTGAGATACAGTCCGACGATATCTTCCAACTTCTCGACGAAGTGCGGATCCCGGCTGACCTTGAACGTTTCCACCAAATGTGGTTTCAGCCCGTATGCTTGCCATACTCGCCGCACGCTGGCCTCGCTGATACCCAGTGCACGCGCCATCGTTCGGGTACTCCAGTGCGTCGCGTTGCGGGGCTTTTCTTGCGTCGTCTTGCGCACGATTTCCTCCGAATCAATCGTGCGCATTCTGCCGGGCCGCGCAGCATCCTTCTCGATCCCTCTCACGCCGAGCTCCAAAAAGCGTGCCCGCCAGCGTGCAACGGTACGCCGCCCAATCCGAAGGCCCGTTGCTATCTCACAGTCCTGCTTGCCCTCGGCGGCTTGCAAAACGATACGCGCCCGTTCTACCACACGCTTGGCCACCAAACGCCCTCGCGCATATGCCGTTAGCTTGGCTCTTTGCTCCTCAGTCAACACAATGCAACGAGCTACCCGCATCTCTCTGTCTCCTAGCAAGACAGACTTGCCGCCCCCATAATAAGTGTCTACTTCATTGACGCACTACACTAGATAGAGCGAATGGTCAAGGCAACGATTCTGAGTATTGCGCTGGGCGCGTTTCTTTTGGCGGGCGATGAGGCGCATGCTCCGTCGCTTGAAGGATATGCGCCGGGCGCGGCGCAAGCGGAGCGTGGTTGGGAGAGCAAGTTTCGCGGGCGGCCCTCGCCGGATTTACAGCGCGAATACATGAAGCGGCTATCGGCGCGGCCGCACCATGTCGGATCGCCTTATGACAAGGAGAATGCGCAGTGGCTGCTCGGGAAGTTTAAAGAGTGGGGCTTCGACGCGCACATAGAAAGGTTCGACGTGCTGTTTCCGACGCCCAAAGAGAATGCGCTCGAAATGATCTCGCCGAAGAAGTTTGTGGCGAAGCTGGCCGAGCCGGCGTTGAGTATCGATCCGACGACAGCGCAGAAAAACGAGCAATTGCCGCCGTATAATGCCTATTCGATCGACGGCGATGTTACGGGACCGTTGGTTTATGTGAACTACGGCATGCCGGACGATTACGAAGAACTGGCGCGGTATGGAGTTTCGGTAAAGGGAGCGATCGTGGTTGCGCGTTATGGCGGAGGCTGGCGCGGAGTGAAACCCAAAGTGGCAGCGGAGCATGGAGCGGTAGGCTGCATCATTTATTCGGACCCGCATGACGACGGCTATGCGCATGGCGCGGTGTTCCCGAATGGACCTTTCCGGCCTCCATTTGGAGTGCAGCGCGGCTCGGTGATGGACACGGAGTATCCGGGCGATCCATTGACGCCGGGAGTGGCCGCGACACCGGGAGCAAAGCGCTTGAGCCTGAAGGAAGCGCAGACAATTACCAAAATTCCGGTGCTGCCGATTTCTTACGGAGATGCGGAACCCATGCTGGCGGAACTGGGCGGACGCGTGGTGCCAGCCCAATGGCGCGGCAGTTTGGGAATTACCTACCGCCTGGGACCGGGTCCGGCGAAGGTGCATTTAAAAGTCACATCGAACTGGGATCAGAAGCCGCTGTATGACGTGATAGCGAAGATGACGGGCGCGGAACTGCCGGACCAATGGGTGATCCGAGGCAATCATCACGATGCGTGGGTGAACGGAGCGGAAGACCCGATTTCAGGCCTGGTGACGGAGCTCGAAGAAGCGCGCGCTTTCGGCGAGTTGGCCAAGCAGGGATGGAAGCCGAAGCGCACGATTATCTATTGCGCCTGGGATGGCGAAGAGCCGGGGCTGCTCGGTTCGACGGAGTGGGTGGAAGCGCATGGAGAAGAGCTGTTGCAGCACGGAGTGGCGTATTTCAATAGCGATTCGAACGCGCGCGGTTATTTCGGGGCGGATGGATCGCATGTGCTCGAAAAGTTCATCAACGACGTGGCGCGTGAGATTCCCGATCCGGAAAAGAAGATGTCGGTGCTCGAAAGGGCGCGGCTGCACGAAGTAGAAGAGGCCAGGACTACCGAAGAACGAGCGGAGGCGCTGAAGAAGACGGAATTGCATATCGGCGCGCTGGGGGATGGCTCCGACTATACGGCGTTTATCAATCATGTGGGGATACCGGCGGCGGATATGGGATTCGGGGGTGAAGCGAGCGGCGGCATCTACCACTCGATCTACGACGATTTCTATTGGTACACGCATTTCGGCGACCCCGATTTCGCTTACGAGCGCGCGGAATCCGAGCTGATGGGAACGGCGGTGATGCGGCTGGCGGACGCGGACGTTCTGCCATTCGATTTCACCGGCTTTGCGGATACGGTGAAGAAGTTCCTCTCGAATGTGCAGGAGCTTCTGGAAACCGATCAGGCCGTGATCAAACAGCAAAATGCAGAGATAAAAGACGGCGTGTTCAATGCGACAAGCGATCCGACGAAGCCGATGGATGCTCCACCCATGCAGACCGTTCCGCCGTACTTCAATTTTGCGCCGCTGCAAAACGCTTTGAGCGATCTGGCGACGAGCGCGAATAAATTTAGCAATGCCTGGACGAACGCGCAGGATGGCGGCTGGAAGCTTCCACCGAGCACGCTGGCGCGGATCAATGCGCTCATGATGCAGAGCGGACCGGCGTTGACGGATCCGGCGGGATTGCCGCATCGGCCGTGGTTTAAGAACATGATCTACGCGCCAGGCGCGTACACGGGATACGAGGCAAAGCCGCTGCCGGGGGTACTGGAAGCGCTGGATCGGAAGGATTGGGCGGAGGCCGAATCGCAGATCCCGCGCGAGGCGGAAGCATTGCAGCGCGAGACGAAGATCGTCAACGAACTGACGGCCGCGCTGGGCGGGAAGGTTCAAGACTAATCGAGATGCAACTTTCAATCAATATTCTGCGCTGGATTCTCCGGCTTGGTTTTCTGGTGGCGCTGATTCTGGGTATCGCGCTATGGACGGGGCACGGCTATTCGCTGCTGCAGGTTCATATGTGGATCGGGTTCATTATCACGTTTGCGCTGCTACTGATCGTGATTTTGAGCCTACTCGCGAAGGTGAAGCCGGGGCTACCTTTGGTGGCGCTGGTGTGGGCGGTGTTGCTGCCGACGATCGGGATCGCACAGATGCGCGTCATGCCGGGCGCGAACCATTGGGTGATTCAGGTGGTGCACCTGATTTTGGGGCTGGGGGCGATCGGGCTGGGCGAAGTGTTGTGTAAGAAGACCTTACTCGGCCCGCGCGCCTGATGTTGTTTGCGGTTGCCCGAACAAGCTTCGCGTTCGCGGCAAGCGCGCAGGTAGACGCATTCCGCGGGGCGTTGGGCGCGGCTTTGCACGCGCGCGGGCCGGAAGTTTACGCGCGCTGGTTCGATCCACGCTGGACGGATGGACCAAGCGGTTATCGCGATGCGCCGAGGCCCTTTGTGCTGCGCCGGACGGAGAGCGGGCTCGATTTGATCTCCTTTCGGAAAGACGAATCGGGGAGTGAAATGCCGGCGGCGGTGGACGCGGCAATCCGCACGGTGACGGGTGGCCACAGCGTTCGCGGGTGTACCGTCGCGCGGCTGCAACTGCCGACTGAAGGCGCGGAGAAGGACGGTGTTCTGCGGCTAAACTTTGTGACTCCGATTGAGTTAAAAAGCGCCGGCGTGGTACTGGAACGACCCGAATTTTTCGCGCTGATGGAGAGATTGACGGAGCGGGTCTGGGCGCTTGGCAGGATGTATCAAGAGTGGCCGGAAGAGTTTAGCTTTGGCGATTTGCTCCACGCGGCACGTTACGTGAAGACTTTGAACTGGCAGTGGACACGCACGGATTTCAAGCGACGGAGCGCGCGTTCGGGAAAAGTCCACGCGGTGGGCGGATTCATTGGGTGGGCGGAATATGCGGGATCGCTGGGGCGTTTTCTGCCGCTGCTCGAGATTGGACGCTGGACTGGCGTCGGACGACAAACTGTCTGGGGTAACGGCGAGATCCGGATAGACGGATTCGCGGCGAGGGAGTAATTTTTGCTGGAGGCGTGGCTTCAATCAACTAGCACGAGCAGCAGCCGACGACGTCCGCAGGTTGGATTCAGGCGCGCGCGAGCGGTACTGCTTCCTCCCAACGCCCTTGCGCCTTCAAGATCAGCTCGATTACTTCGCGGGCCGCGCCGCGGCCGGCAAGCCGGCGCGTTGTATAGTGGCAGACCGCCTTCAATTCAACTGCGCCATCGGCCACCGAAACGGCGAGGCCGGCGCGTTGCGCGAGCGGTATATCGGGAAGATCGTCACCCATGTACGCCACTTCTTCTTCGGTAACGCCTGCTTTCTGGATGCACTCCTCGAATGCCTCGGTCTTGCGCGCTTGACCGAGATAGACAAAGGTAACCTTAAGCTCCGCGGCGCGCTGGGCGACGGCGGGCGAGCGGCGACCGGTGATGAAACCGGTTTGGATGCCCATGGTGTGGGCAAGCGAAAGACCCTGGCCGTCCTGCGCGCTGAAGATCTTCATCTCGGAAACAACAGCCGGCGATGAACTGTCGGCCGCAGTGGCGGAGATCAGGCACACACCGCCATCGGTAAGTGTGCCATCCACGTCCATCAGAAAGAGTTTGATCTTGCGGGCGCGTTGAAGAACGTCGGGCGTGGCGAGGTTGGCGAGTGAAAGGTCGGACATTAGCCAATGTTAGTACCTGTCGGTAAGCAAGCGCTGTTTTCTTCAGGTCCATTCGCCGTGGCGCATGAGGGGTTCGGCGGCACCATCGGGACGGAGTCCGTCGAGATCCATGTGACCGGAGCCGATCATCCAATCGACGTGTATCAGGCTCTCGTTCGCGCCTTTGGCGGCGAGCTGCCTGGGGTCAAGCGCGTCACCGTTTTTGATGCAGGTGCTATACGCCTGGCCGAGCGCGATATGGCTGGCGGCGTTTTCGTCAAAGAGCGTATTCCAGAAGAGCAGACCGCTTTTGGCGATGGGCGAGGAGTGCGGGACAAGCGCGACTTCGCCGAGTTGTCGAGCACCCTCGTCGGTCGAGATCATGCGGCGCAGAACGGTTTCGCCCTGGCTGGCGGAGGCGTCGACGATGCGGCCTTTTTCGAACTTGCAGACGATGTTTTCAATCAACGTGCCCTGATAAGAGAGGGGCTTGGTGCTGGTGACGAGACCGTCGACGCGATCGCGGTGAGGCGTGGTGAAGACCTCTTCAGTCGGCATGTTCGGAATGCAGCGGAGACCGTTGCCAGCGGTGGTGCCGCCGCCGAGCCAGAGATGATCGTCGGCGAGACCGACCGTTAAATCGGTTCCCGGAGCTCGGAAGTGCAAGGCATGAAAGCGTTTGGCATTGAGGATCGCGGCGCGCTTGCGGAGTTCTTCATCGTGGCTGCGCCAGGCGGCTACGGGGTCAGAGAGATCGATACGAGTGGTGGAGAAAATCGCGTCCCAGAGGCGCGCAACGGCCGCGTCTTCCGCTTCGCCAGGAAAAACGGCGCGCGCCCAGGCAGGTGTCGCGCAGGCGACGATGGTCCAATTGATCTCGTGGCGGGTGATGAGTTCGAGGGCCGGCCGCATGGCTTTGGAATTGGCGACATTGACGCGCGCCACCTTCTCCGGATCCTGCTCCGACAGGAGCGACGGATTGGCTCCGGTAATGGCAAGGCGCGCCGTGCCCGCGCGAAAAGCAGCAGCAATCCCGTTCTGAAGCCAATCGGCCGCCTTGTCGAAGCTTTCGTCCGGCGCGCATTGGAAACGGAGGAGCGTGGCCTCTTCGTCGAGAAAAAAGGTAGTAACCAGCGCGGCACCGGCGCGGTAAGCATGTTCGGTAATACGGCGCACGAGCGGGACGGCTTCTATGGGCGCGGTGATGAGCAGTTCCTGCCCGTGCGCGAGTCCGAGACCAACTTCGATGGTAACGGCGGCCAGACGATCGAGGCGGCTCAAGAATGATTGAGACGCCTCGACGGCTTCGGGCGCGGCGGTCTCGGTGGTGGCGCTGCTGTTAGTCAATGTTGTCTCCTCAGATCCATTATCCTTCCGGACGCGAGACCAGGATCTATGTAGCGCTTCGCCGTTTATTCTGTTTTTATGTATCGGCCGCTGCCTCTGGTCTTCCACCGTCTCTCTAGCGATGAGCAAGTGCGCGCATCGCGCCAATTTTTAGAGAGAATGCGGGAGCGCCGCAGCGTGCGGTTTTTTGCATCCGAGGACGTGCCATTCGAGTTGATCGAGAACGCCATCCGCGCAGCTGGACTTGCACCGAGTGGCGCAAATCAACAGCCATGGCGTTTTGTGGTGGTGAGGGACGCATTACTAAAGCGCAGAATACGCGAGGCCGCGGAAGCAGAGGAGAAGCAGAGTTATGAGAGCCGCATGCCCAATGAATGGCTGGAGGCGCTTGCGCCGCTAGGCACAGACTGGCACAAAGAATTTCTGGAAATTGCCCCGTACCTGATCGTGATATTTCGCGTGGATTATGGCGAAGCAGGCGGAAGTAAAGTCAAACACTATTACGTGCAGGAATCGGTCGGTATCGCGGCGGGCTTCCTGCTTGCGGCGCTGCACCTGAGCGGGCTCGCAACGCTGACGCACACGCCGAGCCCGATGGGTTTTCTAGTCGAGATTCTGGAGCGCCCAAAGAACGAGCGCCCGTTCCTGCTGATTCCAGTGGGATACCCTGCGGAACATGCGACCGTGCCGGATATCGACAAAAAGAGCCTCAGCGATTTGCTAATCGTAAAATAGACGGGGCTTGCGTCTGGAACGCTAATCGCCTTTGACGTCTATAATTTTCGCTTCGGCCTCTTCCGGAGCGGGGTTCCGTTCGTGCGATTTCGGTTTTGCGAAGAAGAATGTCCTGCCCGTTGCACCCGATTGGAATTCGTCCACGTAGTAGACACCGTTTACCTTCGCCAGGTGCAGATAGCTGCGGCCGGAAGAGGCGCGTGCATCCTGGGTGAGCGGTACGGTCATTTGTGTTCCAGAGTGACCGGTGAGGTAAATGAGGGTCTGACCCATGGGCACAGGAATGTTTAGTTTATGTTTGCCAGGCTGGAGAACGGCAGTTCCCCAGTGGGCCGGAACGGAAAGATTAAAGGTTCCCTGCTCAGCGGCGGCCGGCACGGCAGCAATACCGAGTGCGATAGCGAACCCAGCGAAAACTCCAATTACGCGACTCATATGATTTGATTTGTTTTCCACGACTCATCTCCTTTGCATCTGATACGGGGAACTTCCTGGTTACGGAAGCCGTACACAGACTTAAGACGAAGGGTTGGTATGAGCAGAAGCTCAGAAGAAGATCAAGAAATTCTTAAGAACGGTAAGCTTCCACGTGAACCGTCAGTGGCGCGAAAAGTGCGATTTGGGGATTTCGAAGTCGATTTCGAGCAGCGCGAGCTACGGCATCGCGGAAGCAGAATAAAGCTGCAGAAAAAGCCCTTCCAAATACTCGAACTACTGCTTCAGAAGCCGGGCGCGGTTGTGACGCGGGCGCAACTCGCGCGACGCCTATGGCCGGATTCGCACGTAAGTTTTGGCCCGGGATTAAACACCGCGATGAACAGCCTTCGTGAAGCGCTGAGCGATTCGCCGGTGGCCGGCCGTTTTATCGAGACACGATCCGGTTTCGGGTACCAGTTTGTTGCGAGCGTGCAAGAGGTAAGCGACACGCAGCATGGCTCCCCGCGCAGCGAGGCACAGCAGGACTACCTCAAAGGGAAATATCTGCAAAACAAACTGACGGAAGCCGACCTCGGCAAGAGTATCGCGCATTTTGAGGCGGCGATTGCAGAAGACGGGCGCTATGCGCTTTCGCATGTTGGACTGGCGGAGACTTACCTACTATGTGCGTCACAGGGAATACTGCCCGCCGATGAAGCGCGCCGCCGTGCAGAGGCGTCAATCCTGATCGCCTTTCAGATCGACGACGAACTGGCGGAGGCGCACGCTTCGCTGGCAAGTATAAGAGCGTTGTTCGATTGGGATTACAAAAACGCCGAGCAGGGGTACACGCGGGCGTTGCAATGGAACCCAAATTATGCCGACGGACGCCGCCAATATGCCGCATTTCTGGCAGCTATGGGGCGGGGGGAAGAGGCGTCGTGTGAGATTCAACGGGCGAAAGAACTGGAACCGCTTTCACTAGTCGCTCAAGTGGAAGGCGCGCGGATTTCCTACATGTCCCGGCAGTTTCAGGAATGCATCCAGCAAGCGTGGCTGGCGCTCACCCTCGAAACACGCTTTGCGCCGGCGCAGCACTTACTCGGATTGGCGTACGAACAAATAGGGATGTACGACGAAGCGATCATCGAACTTGAAAACGCGCGCGCATGTTCGGAAGACAATCCCGCCATGATAGCTGCCCTGGGACACGCTTACGCTGGTGCCGGGAGATGCGAGGAAGGCTGGGGAATTGTGCGTGAGCTCGACGCCTCTGCTGGTGGCCGAAAAGTTTCGCCTTACTGGAAGAGCATCGTATATGCGGGGCTGGGCGCGGAGGACCTGGCGTTCGAATCGATCGAAGAAGCTTGCCGCGAGCGCGACGTGAATTTGTTATGGCTTAAGGCGGAGCCGCGCTTCGACCCGCTGCGTCCGGCTCCGCGCTTCCGGGGCTTGCTTGAAACAATCGGCTTCCAGGCGGCTACTCAATGAATTTTGTCGCCCTCGGACCGGATGCGCCGGGCTTCAAGGAAGGACCCGCAGAACGGGCGCGGGGGAGGGAGGTTCGGCGCGGCGTCTCGATCTGAATTGGCCAACTTTAATGGAGGCCTTGAAAATGGCTCCCACGGGAATGAACCCCCCTAGTTTATGCGCGGCGACGGCGGCCAGGCCCATCGACGCGATGCATCCGCAGGAGGCGCAATCGGGATTACCGCCGAACTGACAAGGCATGATTTTTGTCTTCAGGTCGGCGGAGATGGTTTGCGTGGTCAGGGCGAACACGCACTCACTCGGATTGTGCGGCGGGGACGCAAACTGACGAATGAGTCCCTCCGGCATATCGAGTTTGGCAAACTCTTTACGCAGTTGCAGAAGTTGGTCGATCGCCTGGCGCCGTTGTTCCGAGCTCAGAATTTCGGGTAAGTCGTCGCCGATCTGGGGCGTGAACAGGCTGAACCAAACTTTGTGAATCTCGGGCCGCGGCGTCCAGAATTCGAGGAACTCGCGTAAATATCCGGGCCGCTGCATCAATTGCGCGGTGATGGTGGAGTGGATAGTGATTTTCTGGCCGGCAATATTCTTAAGGATGCGTTCGTAGGTCGCGGGCTTGCGGCGTTCGTCGTGCTCCGGTTGCAGGCCATCGATGGAAACGACGACATTCATGTGCGGAAGGGTGGGCCATTCAGCAGGGAGAGGCCGGAACGCGCTGGTCACAATCTGGACGTGGATGTCGCGAGCGAGCAGGAGCGGTACCAGGGTTTCCAATTCGCGGTAGCGGACCAGAGGGTCGCCGCCGACGATCGAAAGATGAAGCGGTTTCAGGCGATCCACCACCTCCAACACTCCTTCGATAAGTTCCTGGCCTTTGCGGTCATTCAACTCGCGCAGCGTGACGCCGCCGCCCAGATGAGCGTCTTCGTAGGCGTAACATCCGGGACAGCGAAGCGGGCATTCGCGGGTAATTTCGATCGAAAGCGAGGGGCGCTCGCCTTTTAGAATCTTGTTCCAGGCTTGTAGAATTTCCGATGTCTGCACAATCAATCCTCTTCTTTACGGGTGGTTCTGCTCGGCGGCAATCCTCCGCGGCAGGGGGCGAACTCGCCACGCGCCGCTGATCCATTTGAGCTGCGAGCGGTTAGAAATCAGCAGAAGAACTCTAAACCGTTGGCGGAGAAGAATCGGCGGCTTGCCGGACCGATCGATAGATGCAAGGTGGCGCGATGTAGACCGATACGTGCGCGGAGAGACGAGGGTCGGGCTTCGGCGGACAAAACTTTTCCCAGGCGCTCGGGACAGCTTCAGGAACTACACCGGCGTTGTGATGGACAACTTGCAGCGCGCGGGAGGAACGCAGGTTCGCATTGAACAGCTCTGGGCAGTCGGGGACATTGTCCAGGTTGGCAGAGAGAAGAAACAGCACTCCCGCCAGCGCAACGAATTTCGAATATCTGAAAAGGGTATTCAGGAGCGGACCGTCCAATCGAGCTTCTTCATCTTATCGCTGCAACTATTTTGAAACTTTCGAAATGCCGTAGGCGCGGTGAACATCGTCGAGGGTGATAGTGCCCAAGACTTCGTCGGGTTCGAGGCGACTGATGACGCCGACGACTGGCTCGACGGAGAGCAGGCGGAGAGCGGCATCCAGGGGTTCATCGGGATAAAGAAGAGATCCGGCGAGCCCATCCGCGCGCTGCGAGGAGGTAGGCTGCATGGCATCCTCCACCAGCAAAGGTTGGAAGTTACGTTTCTCTTCGGCGGAGGGGAGATTGACGCCTTCGAGTTTGGCGAGCATTTTGAAAAACGGAATGGTCTGCAATCGTCTGGAGATCAGGTAGGACGTAGTGTTCGAAATCATGACGGGCAGGATGATAACGTAGCTGGCGCTGAGTTCGAAGACCATGAAGATGGAAGTGATGGGAGCGCGAAAGATGCCGGCGAAGAAGGTGCCCATGCCGACGAGCATGTAGGCTTCGGCGGGAGCCGCGCCGAGGGGCCAGAAGCGATGAGCGAGACCGCCCAAGCCGCCGCCGAGCATACCGCCGACAAACAAGGCTGGCGCGAACATTCCGCCAGGGGTCTCCGCGAGAAAGGCAAAGAGCGTGACCACCATTTTGGCGAGCGCCAGATAGATCAGGACTTCCCAAACGAACTGGCCATGTAGCGCGCTGTTGAGGGCATCGTAACCGGCGCCCATGACTTCCGGAAACCACAGACCCACGACGCCGGTAAGAAAGCCGGCGCCTATCGGCAGCGCATAATGACGCCATGGCCCGAGTTCCTCAATGTGTTTTTTTACTTTTTCGATGAAGGTGATGAACAGCGCGGAAAGGACGCCGCCGATGACGCCGATTCCGGCATAGATCAGCAGCTCGGAGGCGTGAGTAAGCTCGAAGGAGGGGACCTGGAAGAGAGGTTGATTGCCGAGGAAGGCGCGCATGGTGACAACAGCCGACACGGCGGCAAGAACGATAGAGCCGACTGCATTGGCGCTCCAATCGGCGAGAACCTCTTCCATGACGAACAGCACGCCGGTGATAGGAGTGTTAAAAGCGGCGGCAATACCGGCGGCAGCTCCCACGGGCGCGATGAGTCGCATGCTGTTGCGCGGCAGATGAAAGAGACGGCCGAGCCAGGAAGCAACGCCAGCGCCCATTTGCAGCGACGGATCTTCGGGACCGAGCGAGTTGCCGCTGCCGATCGAGATGGCGCAGGCGAGGAACTTGCCGAAGATGGTACTGGAAGAGACATAGCCGTCGGAGCTGTAGATGGCGATCTTGGTCTGGTTCACGCCGCTGCCCTTTGCCAGCGGAAAGACTCGTCTGACCACCAGAACGGCGAGGATTGCGCCGAGAGCGGGCGTTAACAGGCGAACGAGACGGAAGCGGCCGGCGAGCGCTCCCAGGGTGCTCCAACTGAGGGCATCGATCGAGATGTGAAAGAGAACCACCAGCAAGCCGGAAAATATGCCGATCAGGAGAGCGAGCAGGAGAAAGCGCTGCGTTTCACTCAGGCCGAGGTGACCGAACGCGCCCTGCCAGAATTTGAGCTGCGATACAGGGATGCGGAAGCGGCCTCCGACGGCCACGCCCGCGGGTTGGTCACTCATTGCCGATACTCGCGAAGACGGTGTCGAGCGCGCGATCCTGCGGAACGGCGTTACCGCAGAACGCCTTTTTATCCATCCAGAGTTTGGCGGCGGCGGTTTGCAGCGTAAACGCGGGATCTTCGGTGTTCGGAATATCGGTAAGCAGTTTGCGGGAATCGTCGAGACGCTGCTTTAAGGCGTCAGTGGAGGGATTGCAGGAATCGAGATTCTTAATGACCCGGGCCAGAAGGTTCTTGTTGCGGCGCATTTGTTCGGCGGCTGTGATGTAGGGCAGAGCGGCGTCCATATCGATCACTTCGTTGGTCAAGGCCAGTTCCTGCGTGCTTTGCGCATCGCTCGGCTTCAGCTTGATAGCTCGTTGGAACTCGTGGCGGCCGGCCAGATAGTCGCCGGAACTGAAGTAGACCTGGCCGAGACCGCGGTGAACGTCGCTGTTCTTCGGCGCCTCTTTGACCAGATCCTGAAAGATATGCGAGGCTTCCGAAGTAGCTCCATTGGTCAGCAGAAGAAAGCCTACCTTTAACTTTTGATTGATGTCGTTGATGGGCAGATTGGTGTAAAGCTGCATGAGCTCAGCGATGAAGCCGCCGCGATCGCCGGTTTGGCTGAGCAGGCTAGCCAGTTCCCAGCGCGCTTGCCTGCGCTGTGGCAGTTCTGACTCAGGCCAATATTCATAGACTCCGCGCTGATAGTATTCGACGGCTTTGGGCAATTTGTGTTGTTGAACGGCGAGGCGTCCCAGAAGGAGATTGATCTGGCCGCTGGTGGGATCTTCCTGGAGTAGTTGCTCCAGGTGAGCTTGGGCTTCATCGAGGCGATTGGCCTCCAGCAGAGCGGTGGCGAGCGAGAGGCGATATTGGGGATTATCGGGCGAGTAGAGCAGAGCTTTGCGGTATTCTTCGAGTGCCTGTTCCAGATCGCCATGGGTTTCGAGGGCACGTCCCTGATCGTAATTCGAGACTCCCAGGGCCGCACGTTCGCGATGATACGCGGAGCTGGCGAAGCCGGTGGCAATGAAAGCGCCCACTAAGGTGACACACACCGTCAAGGTAGCCTGAAATGTATTCTGTCCAAAGAGCAACTCAAAGACCCTAGTTCCAGGATAGAAGATGAGGGCGATTAAGTAATTGGGGATTGCGTAGCCTGTCCCCGAATTGTTTGGACCAGGGAAGATTCTTCGGTATCGGATACAGTTCGCATATCGAGAATGAGCTTGTCATGCTCGATGCGGGCGATCACGGGGATGCGCGCATGGTGCAGATTGCTTTCGAAGCGCGCGGCATTGGGGACCGTCAGCTCGAGCACCCAGGTGGGAAGCGTTCGATCGGGCGTGGCGCCGCCCCCGATGACGGATTCGGTCTCGCGAATCTGGCAGACGAAGCCCGGGAGGCAGGCAGCCACGCGTTCGGCCCGGGCCCGTATTTCCTCTAGCGGAGCAAGAATTATGCGCCATACCGGGATGTTGCGCCAATCGTTGCGCAGGTAATGATGCAGGGTGGTCTCGAGAGACTGGAGGATAAGCTTATCGACGCGAAAAGCGCGGTACATGGGATTGCGGCGCACGCGGCGCACGAGTTCGGGATCGCCCGCGATAAGGCCGGCCTGAGGACCGCCGAGTAGCTTGTCGCAACTGAACGAGACAAGATTGACGCCCTGAGCAAGGCTGGCTTGGACGAATGGCTCCGGGAGACCGCTGACCGGTGAAGCGAGCAGGCAACCGCTGCCGAGATCTTCGTAGACGGGCAGCGCGTGGGCGCGGCCGAGCGAAACAAGCTCTTCAAGAGAGGGCCGAGCGGTGAAGCCGGTCAGATGAAAATTCGACGGGTGGACGCGCAGGATAAGGCGAGCGCGCTCCGTGATGGCGGCGCGGTAATCTTCAATGCGCGTGCGGTTGGTAGTGCCGACTTCTCGCAGGATGACGCCGGCGCGCAGCATGATATCGGGAATGCGGAAGCCATCGCCGATCTCGATCAATTCGCCGCGCGAGACGATCACTTCGCCTCCGGCGGCGAGCTCGTTCAAAACGAGATAAACGGCGGCGGCGTTATTGTTGACTGCGATAGCGGGTTGGCCGAGCAAGCTTACTAGGAGTTGCGAAAGGTGATCGTCACGCTTGCCCCGGCGGCCGGTAGCGAGATCGTATTCGAGATTCGAATAGCCTTCAATGGGAGTGAAGGCGGGTAGCGGCGCGCGACCGAGATTGGTGTGAAGGACAACGCCGGTGGCATTGATCACCTGGCGGAGCGAAGGCTCGGCAAGAGCATGCAGCCGATCCGAGATCTGCTGCTCGAGCGAGGCGATTTCGACGTCTTGCCCTTGCTCAATACGCTCCCGTTTTTGAGCTAATACGGTTCGAATTTCGTTCTTGAGAAGTTCGTCGGGGAGGCCATTGATCGGTCTTAGTTTGCGCAGCAGCCGATCGACGGAAGGCAGGTCGCGCGGGCTGGGCATTCTAGGCGATGGCGCTTTCGACGAGCGCCTGCTTCAGATACTGCCCGGTGTACGATTCGGGAACGGCGGCGATGGCTTCGGGAGTGCCTTGCGCGACGATACGGCCGCCAGCGTCTCCACCCTCCGGACCCAGGTCAATAACCCAATCGGCAGCTCGAATGAGATCGAGATTGTGCTCGATGATGAGAACGCTGCCGCCATTGTGGATAAGGCGCTCGAATGCTCCGAGAAGCCGGGCGATGTCGTCGAAGTGCAGGCCTGTGGTCGGTTCGTCGAAGAGAAAGAGCGTGCCCTGGCAGCTGGCCTGCGCCAGATGCGCGGCCAACTTCACGCGCTGCGCTTCGCCGCCCGAGAGGGTGGTGGCGGATTGACCGAGGCGCAGATAAGAGAGCCCGACATCGGAGAGAACTTTCAGACGCGCGGCCAGGCGCGGCGTGGAAGCGAAGAAGGACAGCGCCTCGCGAATGGTAAGCCGCAGGACTTCGTGAATGTTGAGGCCTTTATAGCGAATATCGAGAATACTCTGCTTGTAACGGGTTCCCTTGCACTCTTCGCAAACGAGCTCCACATCGGCCAGAAACTGCATCTCCACCGTGACCGTGCCGTCGCCCTGGCAGGTTTCGCAGCGGCCACCGGGAATGTTGAAAGAGAAATGCCCACCCGTATAGCCGCGGCGTTCGGCTTCGGGGGTGGAAGCAAACAGATCGCGGATCAGATCGAAGGCTTTGATGTAGGTAACGGGATTGGAGCGCGGTGTTCGGCCGATGGGAGATTGATCGACCATGACAGCGCCGGTGAGGAGATTGGAACGGTCGACACGTTTGAGCGGTAGTTGGCGTGGGCCGCTTTCTTCTTCGAGTGGGGTGGCGCTTTGGCGGTCCTTGTTGACTTCGAGGTCGAGCGCTTTATAAATGACATCGTGTACCAGGCTCGATTTGCCGGATCCGGAGACGCCGGTGACCGCGACCATCAAGCCCAGGGGAATTTCGACGTCGATGTTCTTCAGGTTGTTGGCGCGCGCGCCGAAAAAGCGCAGCGTGCGCCGGCCGTTGACTTTCCTGCGTTCGCGCGGACGCGAGACAACGAGTTCCCCGCGCAGATATCTGCCGGTTAGAGATTGGTTGTCGCGATCGACGCCGGCATTCGGCTGGAGGAGTTGAGGATAGCTACCGGAAAAAATGACGCGGCCGCCGTTCTCGCCCGCGCCCGGACCGAGGTCGAGAATGTAATCGGCTTCCGCCATGATCTCGGGATCGTGTTCGACGACGATGATGGTGTTGCCGAGCTCGCGCAAATCTTTGAGGATGCGAACGAGACGAGCGGTATCGCGGCTGTGCAGACCGATGGAGGGTTCGTCGAGCACATAGGTCGCGCCGACCAAACGGGAACCGAGGCAGGTGGCTAGCTGAATGCGCTGCGCTTCTCCCCCCGAGAGCGTGGAGGAGAGACGATTGAGCGTCAAGTATTGCAGACCGACGTCGTTCAAGAATTTGCATCGCTGGCGAATTTCATCGAGGATGCGATCGGCGATTTCGGCTTCTTCCGGACTCAACTGCAGGTCCTCGAAAAAAGACTGCGCCTGAGCAATGTTCATGCGCGAGACTTGCGCGATGTCGCACTCGCCGAGCCGCACCCACAACGCCTCTTTGCGCAGGCGGGAACCCTGGCAGGCGGGGCATTCCGTATAGGCGCGATACCGGCTCAGGAAGACGCGCACGTGAACTTTGTATTTTTTCTTTTCGACCTCGGCGAAAAACCGCTTCACGTGCCCGCGCACGAATTCTTTTTCCTCGGACCGTAGTTCGACGTAGGGCACGTTCAGACGAGCCTTGCCGCGCGATTTGGCTCTGAACGTGTCCTCGTAATACCAGGTGTATTGCGGCTTGGTCCAGGGATCGACCGCGCCTTCCTCTATCGAGAGATACGGATCGGGAATGATAAGGCCGAAATCGAAATCGATGGTATTTCCGAATCCCTGACACACCGGGCAAGCCCCAATCGGGTTATTGAAGCTGAAGAGAGTGGGTTCGGGAGTTGCAACCGTCAGGCCGCAAACTTTGCAAGCGAACTTCTCGCTGAAGTGAAGAACGCGCGGCGATTCGGCTCCCGCTTGCTCGAAGAAGATTTCGCCGGCTTCGCGATAACAGATTTCGACGGTGTCTACAATGCGCTGATGCAAATCGGATTGGATGACCAGACGATCGGCGAGGATGTAAACCGGCTTGGCGAAATCGATTTCGAGGAGAGATTCGGGAGTGGAGAACTCGAAAGTTTGGCCGTTTTGAAAGAGGCGGTTAAAGCCGCGCTGGCGCAGTTCGAAGAGGCGGTCGCGCAGGGCGCCGGCTTCGAGTTGGCCTTCCTGTTTGACGGGAAAAAGCGCATACCAGCGGGAGCCGTCGGGTTGCGCGAGCATGGAGTCGGCTACGTAGTCGACGGTATCGCTTTGGATACGCGTGCCGTCTTGGGGGCAGTAGGTTCGTCCGGCGCGCGCCCAAAGCAGACGCATAAAATCATAGAGCTCGGTGGCGGTCGCGACGGTCGAGCGAGGATTGCGCGTTTGATTCTTCTGCCGGATGGCGATGGGAGGAGCGATGCCGAGGATCTCATCTACATCGGGCTTCTCCATGCGCTCGAGAAATTGGCGGGCATAGGCCGAGAGCGATTCGACGTAGCGCCGCTGGCCTTCGGCATAGATGGTGTCGAAGGCGAGCGAAGATTTGCCGGAGCCGGAGACGCCGGTGATAACGGAGAGCTGGTCGTGCGGAATGTCGACGCTGATGTTTTTGAGATTATGGACGCGCGCGCCGCGAATGGAAAGCGTGGGCTGCGCGGCGAAAGGTAAGCTGTTGTTTTCCGGCATGAACGCAGAGCGGCAGGGCAGCTTCCGGCGTAGCGGCCCCGGAAACGGGGCGACGGGAAGAGCTCGTTCACTAGTATAGATGCTGAATCACGATCAAATTCGCCAATTCCAGGAGGCGCTACTCGGCTGGTTCGAGCGGCACAAACGGGATCTGCCGTGGCGCAGGACGAAAGACCCTTATGCCATCTGGATCTCGGAAATCATGCTGCAACAGACGCGCGTGGCGGCGGTGATTCCGTTTTATGAGCGCTTCCTGAGCAGGTTTCCCGATTTTCGCGAGTTGGCGGCTGCTTCGGAGAACGATTTGCTCGCGCACTGGGCGGGACTGGGGTACTACTATCGGGCACGGAACCTGCAGAAAGCGGCGCGGACGATGTGCGAACGGGACTGTTTTCCTGGCGTGTATGAGGAGATTCGGGCGCTGCCGGGAGTGGGAGAATACACCAGCGCCGCAGTCGCAAGTATTGGATTCAATCTCCCGTTCGCGGCATTGGATGGAAACGTGTTACGGGTTTTGAGTCGCATTCTGGCTGACGGAACGGATATCGGCTCAGCGCGGGGGCGAAAGCACTTTGCGGCAATCGCGGAAAAGTTGCTGGCGCGTGAGCAGCCGGGGGCGTTTAACCAGGCCATGATGGAGCTCGGCGCAACGGTTTGCCTGCCGAAGAAGCCGCAATGTTTGATTTGTCCGGTGGAAAAGCTCTGCCGCGCCAGGCGGACAGGGCGGCAGAGCGAATTTCCGATCAAACTGGGGAAGGCGCAGAGCGTTTTCGAAGAGCGGGTGGTTTTCTGGATGGTGCGGGAAAGGCAGATTTTGCTCTGGCAACGGCCGGCAGAGGCGCGCCTGATGCCCGGGTTTTGGGAACTGCCCGAGAAATCACAGTTGCCGGAGGCGGCACCGGGGCGATTGCTCGGGCGTTTTCGGCATGGCATCACCTTCCATACCTACCAATTCGAAGTGCGGGAGGCGTTTTTACCAAACGAACTCGGCCCGTGCCGCTGGATGGACTTGGAAAGCCTGGCAAGTCTGCCGGTGAGTACCGTCTTGCGAAAAGCCGAACGAACTGTCAAAAAATTGACGGTAAGGGCGGCTGCGGCAACGTGAGATTTGACGCTACACTATAGCAAAGCTTATGTTTCGATCGCGGATTTTGCTGTGCTTGGGTTGCGTTGGGCTGTTCGGGTGCCAAGCGGCTCTCGGGCAGGCAGATCTGAAGCAACGTCCGCAGGATGAGTCCGCGCCCGGCGTGGTTCAGGTGAATGCCGGGACGCATATTCTCTTGAACATGATCAACAGCGTGAGTACTAAGCAAGCCGCTGTAGGGGATAGGATTTATCTGGAGACGGCGTTTCCGGTACTGGCAGACAACCGCATTGTGATCCCGCAAGGCAGCTGGGTAACGGGCACGATTACGGAAGTGAAACGACCGGGCCGGATCAAGGGGCGCGGGTCGTTGCAGGTGCGCTTCGATTCGCTCACGCTTCCCAATGGGGTGACGCGCAAGTTTCGGTCGGATCTGGGCGCGATCGATCCGCGGAGCGACGAGACTCTGCGGCGCGAAGGAAATAAAATCGAGAGCGCCGGAAATAAGAAGGGCGACGTGGGGACAGTAGTGGGCGCGTCGACGGCGGGAACAGTGATCGGGTCAGGCGCGGGCGCGGCGGCGGGAAATGTGGCGCGTGGAGCGGGTATCGGCGCAGGCGCCGGAGCGGCCGCCGGACTGATCGGGGTCTTGACGAGCCGCGGCCCGGAAGCTGTTCTAACCAAAGGATCTACAGTCGAGATGGTGCTGGACCGAGCGATCAGTTTCAACGAGTCTGAGCTAACGTCCGGCCATAGCGCGCCGCGGTCGAGAAGCAGCGAAGAGGAACAGCCCGTTGGCCGGAAGCAAGAGGGTTGGAATCCGCGGATTCCTTTTTGAGCGGCCTTAAAGCGGTAAAGGCTTGTCCCAGTGGCCGTTGAAGACGAGTTCGTTTAGCGGTTTGCGCTCACGTGGCGCTAATTCGCGTTCGCGATAAGATTCGGGCAGGACATCGGGCGAGCCAAGATAGCCGAGCGCCGCGGCGGCCACCGGTTCGTAACCTTCCGGGATGCCCAGTTCCAAGCGAGCTTTCTCGGGGTCGATGCCGCCCATACCATGCAAATGAAGTCCGAGAGCGGTCGCCTGAAGGGCGAAGTGCGCCAACGCCGCTCCGGCATCGTGCCGGGCATGCAGATTAGGCGTGCCGCTGTGCGTAAAGTTCTGTTTGGCGACAGTCAGCATCAGGACCGGAGCTGTTTTTGCCCAAACCTGATTAAAGGGGAGCAGAACGTCGAGCAACTTGTCGTAAGGCGCGCCGTCGGATTTGCGGGCCACTATAAAGCGCCAGGGCTGCTCGTTGAACGAGGAGGCGGCCCAACGTCCAGCTTCGAGAACGATTTTCAGGTCGCGGTCGGCAACAGGTCGATCGGAGAACGAGCGGGGGCTCCAGCGCGCACGAAAGATGTCGTGCACTTCGGGCAGGATATCGGCCTGCTTAACGGCAGGCACATCGGTATGGACTGATTTAGCAGTTTCGGTGACCAAGGAAACCTCTTACCAGAGATTCGATGCGCAACGAAGCCGCAAGGGGTCAGCTTTTGCCGGTCGGGATCGGCTCGACTTCCACAACTCCGTCGGGACCGGAGCCTCCGGCCGTAATCCTGTTGTCCGGTTCGTAGTAGTAGTTGTGGTAATAGGAGTAGCGGCTATAGAGTTCGCCGCGATGCGCTCCGTTCACCACAATACCGAGAACATTGTTTTCGCAAAGCGATTGGACGGCGCGCGCCACGGAGTCATAGGTGGTGGCGCCGATGCGCACAACCAGGACCGTACCGTCGGCCATGGTCGAAAGCAGGTTGCCGTCAGCCGCGAACAACAGCGGCGGGCTATCGAGGATCACCCAATCGAAATGGTCGCGCAGAGCCTCGATCAAGGTGCCGCACTGAGGAAGATTCAATAGCTCAAGCGGATTGGGAACCGATTCTCCGGCGGTGATGATGAAGAGGTTAGTGCCTTCCACGCGTCGGATCAAATCGTGAATGCGAGCCTTGCCCAGAAGAAAATCGGTGATTCCCGGAACCGGAGGAACGCCGAAGATTTTATCGATGCTGGGTCGACGGAAATCGAAATCGGCCAATAGGATTCGTTTGCCGGACAATTGGGCCTGAGACATGGCCAGGTTGCAGGCAGTGAAGGATTTTCCTTCGCCGGGCGAAGCGCTGGTGACCACCAGAGTATGGAGCGGCTGACTACGCTGGAGGTGATTGAGGCGCGTGCGCAGACTGCGAAACTCTTCGGCCGGCGCGTCTTTCGGCTTGGCTGGATTGACCAGCAGAGCATCGGCGGCGGGAGTAAAGGGCACTACCGGGACTCGCTGGATAAATTCCTCCAGCCGTTCGATATCCAAGGCAGCATCGGCCAGTACAACCGAAGCGGAAGGCTGATCGGGAGCAGCCGGATCGGGAAGATCCGACGGAGCGAAGCCGGCCGATGCGGGCGACCCGGAAAAAGGCTGCTCCTGGGAGGACGGCTGGCCAGGCGCAAACGGTTGATCAACCGGTCGCGCTGGTTCATCCGCAAGCGCCTTGGCGCGGACGGTGGGAGTCGGGCGACTCGGGGGCGGCGGAAGCGCCGCGGCTTTTTCCTCTGCTGCTTTACGCAGCGCGTCGTGAACTCGGCTCATTTGCTTTATGCCTTACCCATGTAGTAGTGGACGATCGATAACGCCATAATTGCCAACCCGGCGACTGTTGCGGCAGCCCAGCCAACCCACATCGCCTGTTTGCGGCGCTGCACAACTACGTCGTTTTCGAGAAGCGGTATGCTGCCGAGGACAGAAAGCTGCGTGTAGGCGCGGGCGTCTTTCAGGCTCTTCAGCGAGGTATCTTTCATTTCGCGCATGCCGACGATCACGAAACCGAGCACCAATCCAATGAGGGCGCCGACCGGAATGATCAGATAGCGCTTGGGCTGGGTGGGGGCGGTCGGCAGAGAAGCGGAATCGAGCACTTCCAAGGTCTCACCCTGTTTCCGCAAATTCAGCTTGATGACGGCGGCGGCGCGCTGGCTCTGCACTTCGAGCTTGTCGTAGCGCTCCTTGACAAGCGCCCGATCGCTCATCAGCTGGGTATATTCTTTCTCGCCGGCGGGCATTCCCCCCAGGCGGCTCTGATATCCGCCGATGGCGCTGGAGGCCTGCGCGGCCTGCCGCTGAAGCCGTTTGTTCTCCATGGCATTGGCATCAAGCTGGGTCTGGTACTGCTTGACGAGATTCTCCGCATCCTGGCGATCTCTAGACACGGCAAAAGCGGCGGGGGAGTTGGAATCGGCGGGGGCCGGCTTATCCTTGAAAGCCTCCTCGCGCTGCTGCTTCAGTGAGTTGAGCCGATCGCGGGCATCCTGCAGATCCGGCATATTGTCGGTGAAGCGAGTCTGCATGTTGGCAATGGAGGTTTCAAGCGCATTGATCTCGTGATCGAGTTCGTTGACCCGCTGGCTCTGCGCCTGGGTGGTGGGCGAATTGGCCTGCACCTGTTTGAGGCGATCTTTCGCCATTTCGAGCTCCGATTGAAGCATCATGCGCTGTTCTTCCAGCCGCGCCTGGGCGTCGGAGATACTCGAACTGCGCTGCTCGATAGCGGTCATCTGGGCCAGGTTGGTCTGGACTTCGTCGGGCAAGCGGCCCGCGTTCCTGGTGCGAAAATCTTCCAGCTTCTGGTCGATGACATCCAGGTCTTTTTTCGCCTGGGCAAACTGATCGTTGATGAATTCGCCGGCCTGCTGCTGAACGCCCAGCGCTTCGCGGGTATTAGCATCCATGAAGCGAGAGACGATATCGGCGCAGACCTTTTGCGCAATGCCGGCATCGTGATAAGAGAAACCGACCTGCATGGCAGGCAATTCCTTGCCGGAAATATTGGTGACGCCTTCGACCGGTTTGATGTGGATAGCCGTTTTCATCTGGGAAACGACGTCTTCCATCGGTTCGCTCCTGACCTCTTTGGGATAAAGACCGAAGGCCGTAATCATGGTGGAAAGGGTGTTATGGCTTTCGATCTGCTGGGCCATGCCGTTGATGCGGTCGGAGATATCCTGGGCGGTGACGTCAGGCACCACTTCCGGGGAAATCTGCTGGGGCACAATGCGAATGAGCGCCTGGGAGACATAGGTATCTTTCCAGACGTAAGCCACAACGGTGCTTATCACCAGGCCGGCGAAGAGCGGGCCGAGCAGCCAGCGAAAGTTTCGCCGCACGATGGAGATGTAATCTTCGAAATCGAGCGCGCGGCGCGGAACGGAGGCTCTATCAAGCATGAGTAATCCTAATCAATCCTTCGTACACACATACAGTGGGTAATTCAACAATTCAAACCGTCCACTTCTACGGGACAACCACATGATCGTCCGGTTTCAGCAGAATATTCTGGTCCATATGTTTTCCGCGCAAGACGTCCTTGTAATTAAACTTGATACGTTGGCTTCCGCGCAGAACGTAAACCTTTTTGCCATTACCAAAGGCCTGTAAACCGCCGGCTTTGCTGATTGCTTCAAGAATGGTAGTCGGCACCACGAGCGGATATTCGCCCGGCTTGGCAATCTGCCCATCCATGTAATATTGCTTGCTGCCTACCTGTTGAACGGTGACGGTTACCAAAGGCTGACGAACATACTTGGCAAGGGCTTTGGTGACCTCGCCTTCTACTTGCACGGGAGTCATGTTCCCGGCTTTGAGATCCCCTACCAACGGCATGGTGAACATGCCATCCTCGTGAACCGTCACGGGACCGGTGAACTCGGCTTCATTCCAAACATGAATATTCAAGATATCGGCCGCTCCAATTTTGTACGAACTGGAATTGACCGGCTCACCCGCGCCTCCATTGCCGCCTCGGCGAGCGCCACTCGGACTTTGCTGCGTTCCCTGCCCCTGCGGCCCCGTGTTCTGAGGGACGTCGGGCACGGCAGGCGGAGCGGTGGGCGTTTGCTGCCCAAAAGCTGCGATCGAAAGACCTAAAAACAAACCCATCCAAAGGACAGAAACGCACTGTCGAGAAGTCATTGTAAGCATGGCTTCGGCAAACCCGAAATTCTCCTCAATACCCTTTATTTTACAAAGTTTTTAGCTCTACTGCGAGTTCAGGTTTCACCGATTGCCCGGATGATGCTCCAAAGTTGCGCCTGTCATCGCCGAAGTAGCCATATCTGCCCGTGTCATAGGCACCCAAACCTCCATCGGCATGGGCTCGCGGTTACCGACGGCATAATACGGAACGAACGTCAGCATGGCTGGACGTTTTGCCCGGGCCGTCGCAGATACAAGTGGCTGATAAAGCGGTTCCTCTCCAAGAGACTTTTCGGCAACTTGCCCCGAACTCTTTAGCAAAATCACTCCCCCCAACAAATCTTTCCTGGCTTCGAGCCCGACAGGAGCCCCCGGGCGGAAGAAGATATCGCCTAAAGCCGCGCCATTCTGATCGATTTGCTCGAGAGCATAGACCAGCGGTCCGCGCTGAATCGCCACCCGGCCATAATCCTCCGTCAGGCGGGGGTTGGCGACAGTTGGGTTCACGGGCATAGCAAAGTTAAGAGCAATTGTGTCGCCAGCTTGCCACTTTCTGGAGACGGGAATATAGGTTGCACCCTGTTTCTCAACAATCGAGACCGGAGTTCCATTTACCTGAACAGACACCGAGGGGGCCCAGGCGGGCCAACGAAGATAAAGCGTGAATTCGGTGGGGGCGGCTGGCGAAACCTTGAGCCTAATGGCTCCTGACCAGGGATAGTCGGTGGCCTGGCTTACATTAATGCCGGTGCCGTCTTCCAGATGCCAGTCCAACTGGGATGTTTGATAGAGGTTGACGTAGACGCCATCGCGGCTGATGGCATACAGATAACCGGGAAGCGATTCGAACAGACGCTCTAGGTTCGGCGGGCAGCAGGTGGTGTCGTACCAGGGATTTCTGAGTTTGTCACCGGCCGACGCAAGGGGATTGCGGTAGCAATATAGGTTGCCGCCTAGAGACATACCAACATTTGCGCCGTTGTAGAGAGTGCGCTCGAGGACATCGGCATAGCGGGCGTCGCCGGTCATCATGAGCAGGCGGAAGTTCCACATGACGTTGGCCACGGCGGCACAGGTTTCGGCATAGGCGGATTGACTCGGCAGTTCGTAGGGATCGCCAAAGCTTTCGCCGGCCGCTCTGGCCCCAACGCCGCCCGTAATGTACATCTTGCGCAGAGTGAGATCGGTCCATAACAGGTCGAGGGTTTTTTTGTAAGGCGGGTCGCCGGTTTCCGTAAAGTAGTCGGTCGCGCCGGAGGCAGCGTAGAGGGCGCGCACGGCATGGCCCTCGAATTCGGTGTGCGAAGTGAAGGGTTTGCCGCTAAACATGTAGCGCATGTCGGCGTCTTTGAGCTTGAGGCGGTCACGCTCGACGCCGCTTAAAAGATAGCGGGTGAAGTCGAGGTATTTCGTCTGGCCGGTGGTGCGATACAGCTCGACGAGGGCCATTTCGAGCTCCGGATGGCCGGTGACGAAAGGACGTTTGGCGGGGCCGAAATTATCGACCACATAATCGGCAAATCGGATTCCGGCGGCGAGCAGGCGGCGGCTGCCGGTGGCGCGATAGTAAGCGATCCCGGCCTGCAGAAGGTGGCCTAGACAGTAGTCTTCGTGGGAATGAGGGAGATCGGTGAAGCGCAAGCGCGCTTTATCACCCACGAAGTAGGTATCGAGGTATCCATTCGGATCCTGCGCCGCGAGGATATGAGAGATGAGAGACTCGATGTCGCCGCGCAGCACGTTTTTTTCGACCGGCGAGGTTTCGTTCGAAGCGAGCGCCCAGGCGGCGGCCTCGATCCACTTGTACAGGTCGGAATCGGTGGAGATGCGGCCTTTGCGCGGGAGATCCGAATGACCGCTGGCGAGGCGACGGAAGTTATCGACCACGCCGTGATCTTCGAGTTCCGCGAGGAAGGTTGGGAGGCTGTGCTCGGTGGTGACGCGGCGGCGCGCGCTCCAGAAACCGTCCCCCAGGTGTACGGCCTGAATGGGCACGGTGTGCAGGCGGGCGTTGAGCGAATGATCGAGATAGATGACGCCCTGGTCTTTCCAGTTGAAGTTTGTGGAGGGGGTGGAGTCCTGGGCGCGCAGCAGGAGCGAGGCCGGGAGTAGCAGGACTGCCGCTGGGAGCAGCCATTTACCTAGCACCGAAACCTGGACGACAAAACGCATGACAACAGAAGTTATGACAACCGGGACTATAACGAAATAGCTTTCAAGTGACGGTAAACAAGTGAAACCGGCAAGCCGACCACGTTCGTGTACGATCCTTCGACAGACAAGATGAACCGGGAGGCGAGCCCCTGAATCGCGTATGCACCCGCCTTATCGGCAGGTTCCCCGCTTCGAGTGTACTCCCAAACCTCCTCGTCCGACAGTTCCGCGAAGGAAACGGCGGTAGTCGCCAGGTCGACAAGGCAAGCGATCGCCCCTATATTTTATAACGTTATATTCCTAATCAATACTTCACCTAGATCGGAAAACAGCTTTTCGAAGCTCGTTTCACCTCGCAGGAAGGCGCAGGAAGGCCGCTCACCAAGGGAACCGGAGCGCCCCTTTCCGACCTGGGGAGCCCACTGCTATTCCCGCGCAATAACAACCGCGTATCCGGGCCCAGTTCCAACTCCTGCGCCGGCTGCCACAATCAACCGATCAGTGGCGGCGCGGGCGATCTATCGAGCAACGTCTTCGTCTTGGGACAGCGCTTCGACTTCGCCACGTTTAACGCAAGCGATGTAATCCCGACGCGCGGCTCGGCCGACGAGCAAGGCCTCGCCGTCACGCTGCAATCCATCGCGAATTCGCGCCACGGTCGATATGTTCGGCGCAGGGTTCTACGAAATGCTGGCGCGCCAGATCACGGCCGATCTGCAGGCGATTCGCAACTCGCTTGTACCCGGCGGTCGGGCCCGCTTGCTTTCGAAAGGTATTTCCTTCGGCATCCTAGTGTCCTGAGCGATAAATACGAAACATAAGTATTGAAGGGGCCTCCTATTGTTGTATGCGTACTGGACGTCCCAAGAAGCCACTGGAGATCAGTGAGGAAGAGCGGGAGAAATTGAGCCTAATCGCTCGTCGGCCGAAGTCGTTGCAGGCGATGGCGACGCGCGCCCGGATGGTACTCGGTTGTGAAGAAGGGATGAGTAATTCGGAAGTGGCTCGAAAGCTGCACGTCACGAGCGCAACGGTGGGCAAGTGGCGAAAGCGATTTCTGGAGTTCGGGCTGGATGGCTTGCTGGATGAGCCGCGCGTCGGCGCGCCGCGAAAAATCAGCGATCGCGACATAGAAGAAGTGGTGACGAAAACATTGGAATCGAAGCCCGCGAACAGCACGCACTGGAGCACTCGGCTCATGGCCCAAGAGACCGGTCTCACGCAGAACGCCATCGTGCGCATCTGGCATACGTTCGGATTGCAGCCGCATCGAGTGGAGAACTTCAAGTTTTCCAAAGACCCACAATTCGTAGAGAAGGTGCGCGACATTGTGGGCCTGTATTTAAACCCTCCGGACCGCGCCATGGTGCTGTGCGTCGATGAAAAAAGCCAGGTCCAGGCGCTGAACCGGACCGAACCGATTCTGCCGCTGGCGCCGGGCGTTCCCGAGCGGCAGTCGCACGATTACGAGCGACATGGAGTAACGTCTTTGTTTGCGGCCCTGGATGTGGCTTCCGGAGTCACCATCAGCAATTGCTACCGGCGTCACCGGCATCAGGAATTTATCCGCTTTCTGAACGAGATCGAGGCCAATCTTCCCGGCGGCTTCGACGTGCATTTGGTCATGGATAACTACGGTACGCACAAGGTCGCGAAAGTCAAAAGCTGGCTAACGAAGCATCCGCGCTACCACGTTCACTTCACCCCAACGAGCGCCAGTTGGCTCAACCTCGTCGAGCGGCTCTTCGCAGAGCTTACCCAACGCTGTGTCCGACGCGGCAGCCATACTGCTATTCGGATCCTGGAGAAAGCCATGCTCGACTACCTCGACCGGCGTAACCAAAATCCCAAACCTTTCGTCTGGACCGCCGATGCCGATCTCATCCTCGGCAAGGTCGAAAGACTTTGTAAACGTATTTCCCGCTCAGCACACTAGCGCGCAACCTGGACGGCTCCTGGAACACGCTGGCGGTCGAGGGTCTGCCGCCGCAGTCGCTTCTCTCCCCGGACGCCGCCCACCCGCCGAGCCTGCTCATCCTGCCCTTTCATCAAGCAGCCGCCACGGTCTCCCTGCGGGTCTTTACAAATGACGCTTTCAATCAACACCACGGCATGCAATCCACCGAGCGCTTCGGCATCGGCACGGATCCGGATGGCGACGGCATTACGAACGAACTGACCCGGGCCGACATCACCGCCTGCGCGCTCTTCCAGGCAACGCTGCCGGTTCCGACGCAAGCGATACCCGCCAACCCCATGCTTCGCCGTGCGGCCGAGGAAGGCGCGCTTCTCTTCCGTCAGGTCGGCTGCGCCAACTGCCATATCCCGGCGTTGCCGCTCGACAAGAAAGGCTGGGTCTACACGGAGCCCGGACCCTACAATCCCACGGGCAACCTGCAAGCGGGTGAGGTTCAATCGATTGACGTCGATCTCACCGGCGACGATCTGCCCCTGCCGCGGCTTAAGCCGAGCGGCGGCGTGGTCTGGGTTCCGCTCTATACCGATTTCAAGCTGCATGACATCTGCCGCGGCCCAAACGATCCGAACGTCGAACCGTTAAACGCCAACCAGCCAGCCGGTTCGCCCGCGTTCTTCGCCGGCAATGCCAAGTTCCTGACCCGGCGCTTATGGGCCGTCGGCAGCAAGCCTAACTACTTTCACCACGGCCAGTTCACCACCATGCGCGAAGCCATTCTCGCCCACGCGGGCGAGGCCGCTCCGCAGCAGCAGCGTTTTTCGGCGCTTAGCTCCTATGAACAAGGCGCCATTATCGAGTTCCTGAAAACCCTGAAGGCTCCCGGAGGCTATTAATCTATGCTTGCTCGAAGCGCATTACATCGAAGACTATTGGCGGTTCTCTTTCTCGGCTGCGCGGCCTACTTAGGCGCCCAGCAGGAATCGGCCGTATCGCCGGCCCAGCCCATCGGCAACGCCGCGCCGGCCCCTCCTCCTATGAATATGGGGCTGGTTGCTCCGCTCGTCATCGAGTCGAGCGATTGGACAAGCGTGCTGACCATGGTAAACGAGAGCAAGAATCAGGTCCACGCTCAACTGGCGGTGCGTACCGCGGATGGCGAACTGGTGGCTGCAACAACCGTAACTCTCCCCGGACATAGCTCCCGTCGCGTCCCGGTGGGCGTCCTTTTGGGCTCCGCCGCCGACCTGATCGGCTTTCTCACGGTCAACATCCAGGAGCCGGACGCCGCCCAAAACATGGCTGTTGCGGCCCAGCTGACGCTTGTAGGCCGGGGCAGTCTCATCGGTACTTCCATCGATCGGGAACTCGAAATGCCCAAGATGGGCAGCAATTTCAAATCGGTTGTTGACGGGCCGTCCGCTCTCCTGGCCATTCAGAATCAGGGAATGGAGGCGGCGTCCGCCACAGTTACCTGCTTGCAACGAGGAGTTGAGACCCAAACACAAATCCAGATTCCAGCGAACGGTCTCCGCTTCCTGCACAATTGTGAAGTCATTCATGGCGATCTAAACTCCGCAAGTCACGTGCTCCCCGACTTGTCCGCCGATCTAAGGGCGGCCGGTTCCGGATCCGCAAATAAACCATCCGCTTTCCAAATCGAAGGTGGCCCCGCGGAGTTGACGGTATTCGGCCTGAGCGCTCCCGCCCGGCCGGCGGACCGAATCGGCGCGGCGATGTTCATCAACCAATCGGACTTCACTTCCCGCTCCACAGTCTTTGCGGGCCTTCCGGTAGGAGCGTATACCGCCCTTCCCGGAGCCGCTTTCGCCTCCACTCTCGTGATGGCGAACCTGACGAACGTGGCCCGAGCGATCACGGTAAGAGGCGCATTCGACGATTCGCTCAATCCACCGAAAGTGCTGAGCACGATCGCGCTTCAGCCTTTCGAGACACGACGATTCGACCTGCCGGCGGAAACCGCCACCGGTTCCGCCATGGAGAGCATTCTTGCCGACCAGGACGGATCTCCTGGCGACGTTGTGTTCACTTTGGTCGACCGCGACAATTTAACCCAGGCAACTCTCCAACCGCTGCCGAAGTTCCTGCACCACGCCAATAACGGCGGCGCTCATCCTTGGAGTCTGCGAAACCGAGCCTCTTCCACGCTCGTCGTTTTCAATGCCGGCGCAAAAGCCCAAGTCCTAAACTTAAATCTTGGAGCCGACGGTATCGTATGGAACAAGACTCTTACCATCCAGCCCAACCAGACGCTCACTCTTCCCATCAAAGAAATCATCGAGAGCGCGAACGCCGATCCGAACTCGCACAAGCCAAAGATCACCGCGCTGCAGGGAGAAATTAGCTGGTTTACTCCCGACCAATCGGACGTTTTCGGCCGGATACTGCTCGCGCGGGAAGGCAACGGTGGCAGCGTGATCGAGAGCTACAGCTGCGGCAGTAACATTGTGCTGTGCGGGATGAGTATGTATAACCCGTTCGCGGCCATCGACTACAACGCCAATGGATTTCTTGGCCCTTTGAGCCCGCAATTCTGTGTTTCCTATGCGCCGACCATCTGCTCAGGGACGCAATACGGATCGGGCGGTGCGTCGTCGTATAACTGGTACTCGACGAACGCCGGAGTTACACCCATCTCCGGATCGTCGACCCAATCCAATGTCGGTCTTCACGGACAAGCGCTGGGAACGGGTGGCGGCGTGGGATCCGGATACGCGGGAAGTTGTCAGGCGAGCGCCGGCGGCACGGCCCAGGTAAAACCCATCATTACCTGGAACGGCAACGACATTACAAATCAGACCGCGCAGGCCATTATCGGTCAACAGATCGTTTTGGATGTAATTCCCGCTGGAACCCAACAGACGTGGAGTATGAGCTACGGCAACGCATATGCCAGTTGGACTCCCGGAACTTCTTCCGCGCAATATGGCCGGATCGTCTTGAACCAGCCGACGATGACTTTTTATGAGTTAACTCCGGTTTCTAACCAGGGTGTCGCGGTGACCATAACAGCCGGCGGCCAGCAATACAGTGCCTCCACTAAGTTCAACGTGGTAGCACCTACGGCTTCGATAACTGTCATGACGGGAGGTGATAAGGTAGATCCCCACTACCCAGCCGGAAGTGGCTGGTGGCTATATTTCGGTGGACTGGAAAGCAACCGATTTGGAATAAGCTTCCAACCGACTCTGACGGTGCCCAGCGGCTTTCAACCGGGTGGAAACATCGAATTCGTCCAGATCAAGAACCTGTACGAAGAAGAGCGAGAGGACGTGACGGGTATTTATGACCACCACGAATTCAAGAACATGATGTGCCTAGATACCAGTTATCCCTATGACGGCCCATGGGCTGTAGGCTACATAGGCGCTCTGGCCATAGACGCTCCTGGGTCCGCGCTGGACCAAATCGCGGAGATTTTCCACTATCGCTGGGACCAGTTCACCATGTACCTGCTGTGGCAGCCAAACTATCCTAACGCGATCTACGTTCCGGTCGCCCAAGTCCAGTGGTACTGGGCCGGTGGGGTCGAATTGCAAGGCACAAACTGGCAATTTCCGGTGATGACATATGGGTACGCTTGGTACAACTGGTCCGTTAATCCAACGAGCAGTCAATGGAATGGCCCGCTCACTTGGTCTTGCAATAGTGCGCCACTGCTGAGTTCGCCATGGCAACCGGGGCAGTTCCAATAACAGAAAGGACATTAGCTATGCTTTCGAACCGATTTAGGTTTTGTGCCGTGCTCTTGGTAGCGTTCTTTATCAGCCCACTCGCAAACGCCGCCCCCCATACTTTATCGTGGTGGCGCATAACATTTGACCCGCCACCCCCGTCGTGGCACAGATCGGATGCCCAGAAAATATTGAGGGTCAAGGTGACAAATGTGACCGATCACGTCGCGTGGGTGTTCGAATCGAATTCCACGCACGACTATCAAGTAGCGATCACCGATTCCAGAGGAAAATTCGTTCCGATGACCGCAGCGGGACTGCAGGAACAAAAGGGTCTAAGATCGGCGCTCGATCGCGCGATGATAAAGAATGTCCCGCCCGGCGGTTCGCAAACATCGGAAATTAACTTGGCGGACTTTTACGATCTCTCTCCCGGCAAATACGCTGTGAAAGCGACGCTGAGATCTATCACCGAAGACGCTGTGGACGAAAAAACGAATCACCGCAAGCCAAACGCGCCGCCGGAGCCCTCCGGTTCTACTACGATTGAAATCACGCCCTAACCTGAAATCTGGGGTAGCGAATACGCGTGCCCGGAACATTTGGCTAATTCGCAATGTCCACCACTCCTCTCAATACCCAAAGCTGATACGACCGATCAGCCAATCTGACCAGCAGCCGGGCAGCAATCAACCATTGCTGAATTCGCCTTGGCAGCCAGGGCAATTCCAGTAACACAGGAGATCTGGCCATGCCTTCTAACCGATTTGCTCTTACCGCCCTCCTCCTGGCAACGCTCCTATCGAGTTCACTCGCGAGAACCATTCCCGTTACTTCAACTTGGTGGCGAATTACATTCGATCCAGCGCCAAAGCCGTGGTCCAAGTCCGTTCCACAAAAGATGTTGAACATCAAGTTAACAAATGTGACCGATCACATCGCGTGGGTCTTTGAATCGGATCCTGTGAATGACTACCAGGTGGCGATCACCGATTCGAGTGGGAAATTCGTCCCCATGACAGCGGCTGGACTGCGGAAACAAAATGATCAAAGATCCGTGATCTTTCGGTCCCTGATAGAACATGTCCCGCCCGGCAGTTCGCGAACATCGGAAATTAACTTAGCGGAATTTTACGATCTCTCTCCCGGCAAATACACTGTAAAAGCAACGCTGAGGGCGATTACCGAAGACGCTATCGACGAAAAAACGAATCACCGCAAGCCAAACGCGCCGCCAGAGCCTTCCGGTTCTACTACGATTGAAATCACTCCCTAACCTGAAACCTGGAGTATTGGCTACTCGTGCCCGGAACATTTGGCTATTCGCTGATACGACCGACCAGCCAATCCGACCAGCAGCCGCGAAACAATAAACCAATACTGAATTCGTCGTGGCAGCCAGGGCAATTCCAGTAGTACAGGAGATTTGGCCATGCCTTCCAACCGATTTACTCTTAAGGCCCTCCTCCTGGTAACGCTCCTTTCATGCTCACTCGCGAAAACCGTTCACGTTACTTCGACTTGGTGGCGCATTACATTCGATCCAGCGCCAAAGCCATGGTCTAAATCCGCTCCACAAAAGACGTTAAACATTAAGGTGACTAATGTGACCGATCACGTCGCTTGGGTCTTCGAATCGAATCCCATAAATGACTACCAGGTGGCGATCACCGATTCCAGAGGAAAATTCGTTCCGATGACGGCGGCGGGACTGCAGGAACAAAAAGATTTAAGATCTACGATCACTCGGGCCCTCTTCGAAAGGGTCCCGCCGGGTAGTTCACGCACATCGGAAATCAACTTGGCGGAATTTTACGATCTCTCTCCCGGCAAATACACTGTGAAAGCGACGCTGAGAGCGATTACCGAAGACGCTATCGACGAAAAAACAAATCACCGCAAGCCAGACGCGCCGCCAGAGCCTTCCGGTTCTACTACGATTGAAATCACTCCTTAAGTTGAAAGCTGGGGTAGCGAATCGGTAGGCGGTAATAGGTCGGGCACTTCCCTATCCGTGAGTGGTGGCCACAAGTTTTAGAGTGGATTTGATTCATTTACGGCTTACGTGCTTTGGAAGCCATGTTATGCCACGGCCATTTTTGCGCCGCTGGACAGATAGATGGGCAGTGGACCGCCGCAGTGGTTCCGTCCGGGAATACGTGGGCACTCGCGTAGCCAAACTTTCCGAATGACTGGTGCGTGGACGACGCAAACGACCGGCACTCCTGCCTACGGCCAACTGACCTGGTCGTGCAATGCGGCCAATTTCATTAATGCCTGGGAAACGGGGCGCATGAATGAACGCCAGCGTCTAATTCGCATCTCGAAAGTCGGAGCGGGTCTGCTTGGTAGCTTTGTTTCCTACCGAGCGCTGCCTACTCCGGGGCCACGGCCTCCCAGCGAACAGAGGCGGCACCGAACGCACCTTCGTTTTCCACCGCTGAACCAGCATTTTCTAATTGAAGAATGAGCCTGAAGGGGGAGCGGAGCTCCGCGCTTCGGGCCTCCTTGTTTTTTGGGTGTAGCTTTCTATGCCAGGAAAACCTGGTGGTTGATTTTCCTCGGCGTCCATAGGTTGTCATTTCCTCCCGCCGTCTTCATGCGCTCCGTTTGTGCCGCAGTCCGGCGAAGAGCTTGCGCTTGGCTGCTTGCATGAGGCATGCTGCTTCGGTATCACTGCAGCTATCGGCGGAACGCTGCAAGCTTTCGGTAGTGATTCCAGCCTTCAGACACTGCGTGAACTCCGGCGCCTCCTGTAACAGTTCCCAGGGCGTTGCGTAGCGGCGATAAACCCGGCGTTGTTTGCCCTTCCGGTCGATCGTCGTTTCCGGCACACCACAAGGCCGATGGAAGTTCAGAGAGGGATTGAAATGGTCACGGTAGAAGAGCATGAGCGCGTCGGCGTTGCTGGAATCGATATAGCCGTATCCGATGTGCTTACGGATCACTGCGCCATTCTTGGCCTCCACTAGGCCGTTGTCATTGGAATGCCGCGGGCGCGATTTGGTCTGTTCCGCCAACAACTTGTTCAGCAGCTGGGCGACAGTGCGATTAATGAACTCGCTGCCGTTATCGGAATGGAAACCCCGGATCCGGAACGGGAACTGCGCCAACATCGCTTCCAATACCGGCAATAGCCATTTTTCTCCAATCTGCGGCGTAGCTCCCACTACTTGCCATTGCGTCACTTCGTCCACCGCGTTGATGTGATACACGCCTTTGATCCCGTCGCAATCGCCTTGATGCACGGTGTCCACACGCAGGTAGCCGGGCCGACCCTGCGGATCGGGCCGCCGCCGCTCTCCAATGGCCACTGGCATCGGCCGTGTCTTTTGGTAACGCACCCGTTTCTCGCGATAAGCCCCGCTTTTGCGCAGATTGTAAATATGCGCCACGGAGATTCCCGCCAGACGCTCGCAACGCCGGTTGCCATACCGCTCAAACTCGCGCTGCAGGATCTGCCGCGTGGCCGGCCCACTCAGCGTTTCGTGCGCTTCATCCACTTCGGCCAACAACCTAATGTCAGCCGCCGTGTAGCGCTGCGCGAAGCAATTGCGCCGATAACGGCGTTCCTTTACCGTGCCTTCCCTGACGTATCCCGCGATGAGCCGCGTCGCCTGGGATCGGCTTAGTCCTGTCATCTTCCGCAGGTATTGCCGCAGCAGCCCTTTGCTTTCCTTGCTCTGCTTCCAGTACTCCTGCTCGCACAACGTCCGGCTGATCCAGGCGTAGACCTCCGCCCGATTCGCCGCCTCAAACTGCACTTCATTCGTTGCCTCCAGAAAGGCCCGGATCTGCTCCAGGCTCAATCGCTCCCCATTCCTCATGCTGACCTTCAATCCTCAGCATCCGCAACTCGCCCCCCCTTCAGGCTCATTCTGCGTTAGAAACAAACCGCTCCTTCAGGCTCATCCTGCATTGGACAAGACTGAACCTTGCATTTTTGTGAAAATCATCTAAGCTAGTTGGTTAGCTTCAGGTAAATTTTCGCTTTAGTCCAGAGCTCCGTCCGCTCTGAATTCCAAAACAACTGGGGGTTCGTATGTTGAGACGCAGCCTGGCTGCTATTCAGGTGGCTCTGTTTTTTTCTGCTTTGGGGCTTACTCAGACATTTCGTGGCGGCATTTCGGGCACGGTCGTCGATCAATCGGGAGCATCTGTCGCCAATGCTTCGGTCAAACTCGCCGGTACTGACACAGGGCTCGCGCGCACCGCAAACACAGGCAGCGCGGGCGAGTTTAACTTTCAGGATCTGCCGCTAGGCAAGTATTCAGTCACCGTGACGCAAGCAGGTTTTCAGAAACAGCAGATCAATGACATCAACGTGGAAGCCGGCAAGATCTTCAACCTGCAAGCCAAGCTTTCGGTAGCCTCACAGGCGACCGCGGTGGAAGTCTCGGCCAACACAGTGGCCATCGAAACCTCCTCTTCGGCTGTGACCAGTGTTATTCCCACCAAAGCCATTCTGGACGTACCGCTGAACGGCCGCGACTTTACGCAACTTCTGAAATTGAATCCGGGTGTCAATGCCAACGGATCTGTGAATGGCACGCGCACGAATGCCATCAACTGGCAGATCGATGGAGCGGATAACAACGATCAGTGGCACAATAGCCAGGCTGTGAATCAGGGCGGCGTCTCCGGTGTCGCCGGGACGCTACTTCCCATCGACGCCATCGATGAGTTTTCCCTACAGACGAACGGCAACGCTGAGCAGGGACGCGACAGCGGCGGCACGCTCAATCTGGTGATCAAATCGGGCACCAATAATTTTCATGGCTCGCTCTACTATTTCAATCGCAACGAATTCCTGGCAGCGCGTAACTGGTTCACCCCCACTTCCAGCCCCGTCCAGGAATTAAGAAACAACCAGGAAGGCGGTTCTCTCGGCGGCCCCATCTGGCGCAATAAGACCTTCTTCTTCATTACTTACGAACAGCAAAATTACGTCGCGGGCAATACGGCGCAGGGCACCACGCCGAGCGCGGCCTGGGTAAACCTGGGAACAAGTCTTCTCGCGCGCGACGGCGTCCCTGTCAACCCGGTCTCTCTCAATCTGATAAACGCACTTTGGCCGGCGAATTCGCTGACCGGCCCTGCCACCCAAAACAATTACTACAGCACCGCCAACAACGTTTCGAACAGCTACAACGGCATTGTCAAGCTCGATCACATTTTCAACGAGAGAAACAACATCGCAGTCCGCTATTTTGGCGGGACTGGTTCGCAGACCGAGGAAGCCGGATCGGCAATTCCGTACTATTATCAGACCGCGCCCAGCCGGATGCACAACTTTTCGGTGGTCTATAACGGGGTGATCTCACCGCGTTTGGTCAGCCAGACAGTGGCCGGCGTGAACTATTTCAAGCAGGTGTTTAACGACGCGAATACCGGCTTCGATATACCCGCTCTCGGTCTGAATACCGGTGTCACCAACCCGTCGCTTTTCGGATCTCCGTCCCTTACCATTCAAGGATTCGCGGCCACCGGAGTAACGCCGCCACTGGGCCGCATCGACACGACCGGGCATATCGACGAAACCCTTACCTACACCGCTGGCACGCATGAATTCCGTTTTGGCGGCGAATACCGGCGGGCGCGCTTCGACGTTTTCTACGATCGCAATAAGCGCGGCAGCTTTACCTTCGACGGTTCACAAGGGCCCTTTGCCGGCACCAATGCCAGTGACAGCTGGAATACCGCGGCCTTGCTCGGCAGCGCGAATGCCTCGCTGAACTCGCTGGCCGATTTTCTTGCCGGCCGGGTGAACACCAATAACGCCACCATTACTTACGGCGATTTGCAGCGCAATTACTATCTCAACGGAACAAGCGCTTTTTTCTCGGATAGCTGGAAAGCTCGTCCGAATCTGACCTTCAACTACGGAGTGAATTGGCTCTACCAAAGTCCTCTTTCCGATCCCACCGACCGCATCTCCACCTTCATTCCAGCCGACGGCGGCATCACGTATGTGAATCAGATCGGGACGCTTTGGCCGCGCGACTGGAAGAATTTCGCGCCGCGCTTCGGGTTTGCCTATCAACCGAAGTTTTCAAACAAACTGGTGGTTCGCGGAGGCTTCGGCATCTTCTATCAGGTTCCCAATGTCAATTACTTTGGGGACAATGTGCCGCCCAATCACGGAGCAACCGGCGTACTCGCGAACGCGGGCGGGATCTCTCCGGTCTACACCTTGGCCAATAGCGACGGACCGTTGCAGATTGCTTCCGGAGTTCCGGTGTTCGGAAGCTCCACCTTTCCTACCGGACCGTTCGGCGCGTTCTCGGTCAGCCAGCATTTTATAACCGGCTACAGCGAAAACACCAACCTCAATATCCAGTATCAACTCAATAAAAACTCGGTTCTGGAAGTAGGTTACGCCGGCACTCTGAGCCGCCACCTGCCGGTGACACTCGACATCAATCAGATTCCCCAAGGCTCGCCGGAACAGGACAGCTCGCGTCCTTACTACAGCGCCTTCAACCTGGCGGCCATCAACGAAATTCAGTCGGTCGGCAATGGCTATTACAACAGTTTGATCGCGTCGCTGCGCACTTCCAATTTTCATGGCTTCACCATGAAGTTGAACTATACCTACGGCCATTCGCGTGACGACCTCTCCGCCACGCGCGGGCTCATTCCCCAGGACAGCTACAACTTGAGAGCGGATTGGGGTAACTCCGATTACGATATTCGCCATTCGTTCGTAACGTTTCTCACCTATTCGGCGCCCACGCCGGGACGCTTCAAGACGCTACTCGGTGGATGGCAGTTCAACTCGCTCCTGACGTTTTACACCGGAAGTCCCTTCACCGTCTTTTCGGGCACCGACACCAGCCTGACGTCGGAGAATAACGATCGCGCCGAAATTGTTGGTAATCCCTTCCAGAACGTGCCGGCCGACGTCAAAGGCTCGTACGCTAACTGGTTCAACCCCAACGCCTTTGCGCTGCCCACGCTCGGCACGTATTCGAATCAGTCACGCAATTCGCTTTACGGCCCTCCCACCGAGCAAGTCGACTTTTCGGTCTTCAAGAACAACAAGATCGGCGAGCATTTGAATCTGCAGTTGCGCGTCGAAATCTTCAACTTATTTAATACCCGCGATCTCTCCTTGCCGAGCGCTACGGTGACCGGGAGCGGTCTGGGGCAGATCGCGCAGACTCTCGACCTCTACAATGGCGCTCCCGGTATCGGAACCGGCGCGCCGCGCAACGTCCAGCTTGCCGCCAAAATAATCTTCTAACGTCTGGCAAGGGACCCGTCTCCCTTACTGCCTTCGCTACACTAGGAATGCCGTCGCATGCTCTCGATCGTCATTCCCATTCACAACGAAGAACCGGCCATTCTTCCGCTCTATGACCGGCTGACGACCGTCCTGGAAAGCATGCGCCGCCAATACGAAATCATCTTCGTGGATGACGCCTCGACCGATCGCAGTTTCGACTTGTTGGCCAATCTCGTCGAAACGGATGCGCACCTGAAGGTCCTCCGCCTGCGTCGCAACTTCGGGCAGACGGCGGCGTTGGCGGCCGGGTTCGATGAAGCGCAGGGCGAGATCGTTGTTTCGCTCGACGGCGACCTGCAACACGACCCGGAAGACATCCCGCTCCTCCTCGAAAAAATCGACGAAGGCTATGACATCGCAAGCGGCTGGCGGAAGGATCGGGTTGACAATGCCGTTACCCGGAAGATTCCTTCACGGATCGCTAACTGGATGATGAAGAGCGCTTCGGGAGTCGACCTCCATGATTTCGGAACGACCTTCAAAGCGTATCGGGCCGAAGTTCTAAAGGACGTGAATCTCTACGGCGAACTTCACCGCTTTATCCCGGCTCTGGCCAGCTTCTACGGCGCTCGCGTGGCCGAGGTGCCAATCCGCAATATCGAACGGCCGAATGGAACCTCCCACTATGGGCTGGGTCGTACGTTCCGGGTTTTTTTTGATATCTTGACTATCAAATTTCTGCTGCGCTATCTAACCCGTCCCATGCACTTCTTCGGGAAGTGGGGCTTGGTGGGCATCGGCACGGGAAGCGTTCTCCTCGCCTGGATGCTGATTGAGAAAGTGGCTGGCCATGACATCATTGCCGAGCATGGTCCGCTACTCATGGCTGCCGGCCTTCTCTGGATCTCAGGCTTGATGGCTTTCAGCACCGGACTGATCGGCGAAGTTCTCATGAGAACGTATTTCGAGAGCCAGGGCCGCCGAATTTACGCCATTCGGGAAGTTCGCAGCCGTCGAGAGCATGTGGCCGATGGCGCTTGTTGATTCCTTCAGCTCGATTATTTTTGACTATGGCGGGGTGCTGGTTCATCATCAGACCGAGGGTGACCGGGCGCGTATGGCCGGTCTGCTCGGGCTCGAAGATGGCCTGTTTACCGAACTGTATTGGGCTACGCGGATAGATTATGACAAAGGCGTGTTGACGGCCGACGAGTATTGGCAGGGACTGGCCCGGACAGCAGGCTCGCACCTCGGCGCGAAAACGCTCGACGACTTGATTTCGATCGATAGCGAGAGCTGGATGCACTTTGACGAGGTCATGTGGAACTGGATTCGGGAGCTCAAGGCAGCGAAGAAACGGCTTGCCATTCTTTCCAACATGCCGCGCGAATTGGGCGAAGCCATCAAAACCAAGCCGGGCCGATTCGAATTGTTTGACTACGTGACCCTCTCCTACGAAATCCACGCCGTCAAGCCGGAGCCGGCCATCTACGAGCATTGCCTGGAAGGTCTCGACGCTTTGCCCCGGAACACTCTCTTTTTTGATGACCGGATGGAAAATGTCCAAGGCGCGGAGTTGCTCGGTATCCGAGCGGTTCAATTCCTTGACCGCGACGAGGTTCTTCTCCAAGTCAGCGACCGCGTTGCGCCGCGCAGCAGGTAAAATTATCCGCGCTCGCGTTCATCAGGCTGGAACAGCTTCGTGGTCGCTCTCAACCGCGCCCCGCTCCCAATAGGTTTCGAACAACCCCGCCATCGCTTCAGCAAATCCGTTGTGTTCGAAGATCAGGGACGTCCACGCTGGCTTTGTCAACACCGGATCGAGCAGCGCCACCAATCCGCATTTCCCGTCGAAAAGAGCGAGCTTCAGCGGCAGTCTGTCATGAAATCGAATCTCCACGCCGGCGTTCCGGTAATCATGGAGGCGGTCGCGGTGCGCCGGATCGATCTGGCCCGCTTCGATCAGCAGCCGGGCTCTAACGCCCCTGTGCGCCGCTTCCTTCACTAAGTGCTCGTCCAATGGATCCACCGCGAAAGGCGGCCGGGAAAATTCGGCGAAGTGTTGGCCTACCGTCGTCAGCATGCGGCGATACTGGATTGCGGTTTGCGTCGGATCGTTTACCAGATTTAGAAAGTCAAGTGTTCCCCGCCCGTCCTGCCCCTCCAAAAAAGCGGCACGCAGATCCTCGATCAGACCGCTGGCCAGCCGCGCCTGTTCGGTTAACTCATGTTGCAGCGCTTTGCTGCGCCGCGCCAGATAACTCGGAATCGCCACGCTCGGATCTACTGCCGAAAAAAGCTTGGTCTTCTCCTGCACCACCTGCGCGAAACCCTTTTCTACCAGGCTGTCCAGCACTTCGTAGATTTTCTGCCGAGGCACGTGGGAACGCGCCGCCAGCTCCAGCGCCTTAAATCGCGGATGTCCCATGAGCACCAGATAGGATCGGGATTCATACGCATTGAGTCCCACCTGCTGTAGTTTTCGCCAATTCAGCTGGTAATCTGCTGCCGCTGTATCCCGGCTATTCATCGAATCGAGAACATATCACATCGCCGAATTCAACGGGGCGCCGAGAGCGATTGTGGAATCTAAAGATACGCCGGGAGACGGAAAGGCGCAGCGTTTCGAATTGCTGTCTCCGATGGCTGCGCCGCGCTACTTCCTTCAAAAAAGCTCGTGATCGAGCAAGCTAGCTTACGAATCCATCTTGCGCGTAAACCAGCTGTCTACTTCTTGCCACCAACCTTCAATCGTGCCAACCGCTGTGTCGTGATGTTCGGTAATCGTTTTCGAAAGATTGTCTATCTTCGTGCGCATCACTTTTGCTTCCTCCGCATGCTTGGCGGAGTTCGTGCTTGCGTATTGGTTCACATCGGTCGAGGCTTCTTTCAAAGCCGCCGAGGCTTCTTGATATTTCGAATGCTTTGCCGCCGATGCGGCCAAACCCAAATTTTCCCGTGCCGCTAGTAGCGGCAGATCGCTATCGCGCGATTCCACGATCAGATCATCACCTATCGCGCCTAACGAATCGGACGCAGCCTGGTTGTTGTTATTAGTCAGCGCCGTTCTCGCCGCCTCCAAGCGTCTTCCCGCTTTGTCGAGATCCAAGCCAACAAATGTGTATTGAGCCGTCGCGTCGTCGACGGTAATTGGCGACGACATGTTGGGCTGCTGCTTGCCCTTGCGAGCGGCAATCATCGGCCCTAAGACCGACGTATCATCCAATTCTGTATAAAGAGGTACAACCATCGATTGACCCTTTGCTTTGGTTAGCGTCATAAGACGATTACGCTGCGCCATGGCGTGATCGATATCTTCGATGGCCTGCTGCTTTTCGTTGGCGGTAATCGCCTGCCTCGCGATCTGGATCTCATGAAGCATATGTGTCGCTTCGAGAGAGAGCTGCTTGGAGGCGGTGGCTTTCGAGTTGGAGTGCGATGTAGTTGCGCCCTCGCTTCGTGGGGCCGCAAGAACAGAGGAGGCTGGCACGAACAGCAAGCCTCCCGCGCATACACAGGCCGCTAGGCCGGACTTCATAATTGTTTCCTCTTCGTTATGAGATTTGCGCGACACAGTGTCGCCAGCTACTTGGACGCCTACCGAAGGGAAGCGTTTGACGCACCACTTGGAGCATGACAATCGCGTACTGTTGAAAGGCGTCAGCCGCCCCTTCAAAAACACGCTGCTAGACTTGTGACTGAAAACAACCCGCGAGTCTATCCAATGCCTCATTTCGACTTGCCAAAGACGCTGGGAACCTTGCGTACCAGCCGATTCTTCGATCAGCTGAACGCCGGTCGAAGCCTAAAAGAAGAGTTGCGAACCAACCTTCTATGTAAACTGGACCGGGGCGAAACTCTGTTCCCCGGCGTCATGGGCTACGAAGATACCGTTGTGCCGCAAGTGGTCAACGCCATTCTTTCACGGCATAACTTCATTCTGCTGGGCCTGCGCGGACAGGCCAAAACACGCCTGGCGCGCATGCTCACGCGCCTGCTCGATCCGCAGATGCCATTCCTCGCCGGCTGCGAAATCCGCGACAATCCGTTGCATCCCATCTGCAAGGAATGCCGCGATAGAGTGGCCGTGATGGGCGACGACACGCCGGTCGCCTGGGTGCCGGCGGAAGATCGCTATATCGAGAAACTGGCCACGCCCGACGTCACGATCGCCGACATGATCGGCGACATCGATCCTATTAAAGCGGCGCGCACCGGCCAGGCCATCGGAAACGAACTCACCATCCATTACGGCTTAGTGCCGCGCGCCAATCGCGGTCTCTTCGTCATCAATGAACTGCCCGATCTTGCCGGCAAAGTCCAGGTGGGCTTATTCAATATCATGCAGGAAGGCGACGTCCAGATCAAAGGCTATCCCGTACGCCTGCCGCTTGACGTGATGCTGGTGTTCACCGCTAACCCGGAAGACTATACGGCGCGCGGCAAGATCATCACGCCGCTGAAGGATCGGATCGGCAGCGAGATCCGCACCCACTACCCGCTGACCGTCGAGCAGGGTATGGCGATTACCCGGCAGGAAGCCTGGACGCGACGCCAATCGCCCATCTCGGTCGAGGTTCCGCCCTACATCCATGAGGTCGTGGAGCATGTGGCCTTCCTGGCGCGAGAAGATAAACGAATCGATAAGCGTTCCGGTGTTTCGCAACGCCTGCCTATTACCGTCCTGGAAAATGTTGTCTCGAACGCGGAGCGCCGCGCGCTTAAGGCCAAAGAGAACGAAGCCGTGCCGCGCGTGCTCGACCTTTACGCCGCGCTTCCTTCTATAACGGGCAAGCTCGAACTGGAGTACGAAGGCGAGTTAAAAGGCGGCGATGCCGTTGGACGCGAACTCATCCGCAATGCCGTGGGCAAGGTCTACAGCTCTTACTTCGATGGAGCCAATCTGCGCGCCATCACGCAATGGTTCGAACTCGGCGGCGCCTTGCGGCTTGACGAAGAAATGCCATCTGCCCAAATGGTGAATGAACTCGGCCGCATCCAGGATCTGCTTTCTTCCACCGGGAAACTCGGCTTGGGCGAAAGCGAGAGTGATGCCTTGCGTGCCTCCGCCGGGGAGTTCATTCTCGAAGGGCTCTATGCGCACAAGCGGATCAGCCGCAATGAGGAGCTTGCCTTTGTGGCCGGAGAACGCGCCGGACGCGAGGAGCGCGCGCGTGACGAGCGGGAAGAACGCCGGGGTGGTGGTTTCGACCCGAGAGACCCGCGCCGCGGCGGCGGTGGACGCCGCAATCTAAATTAACTTCGTTAGCAATTATTCGGCTGGAGCCCGTATGCGCCGCGTTTCTTACAGCAAGTTTTCGGAAGAAGATCTCGGCATCGAGATGGACGACCTCCTGCGCGCCCTCTCCGATTTCTTCCTGCAAAGCGGCTACCAGAATCCCTACATGCAGTTCACCGAGTTCGATGAGCATACGCTTGAGAATCTCAAGCAGGCCATCGAACGCGCGCTCGAAAGCGGCGACCTTTTCGATCCCGAGCAAGCCGAACAAATCCGTCAGCGCCTGGAGCAGATGTCGGCCGAGCAGCGCGATCAGCTGATTGAAAAGCTGGTCGAAAAACTCGAACAGGGCGGCTATATAAACGCTCAAACCGAGCCCCCCGAAGATCCGTCTGCTCCCGGCTCGCAAGGCGGCCCGGAAAGCCAGATGCAATTCGAAGTCACCGATAAAGCGATCGATTTTCTCGGCTTTAAAACCTTGAAGGACCTGCTCGGATCACTTGGAAAATCGAGCTTCGGGGCGCACGATACGCGCGATCTCGCCACCGGCGTCGATGCCAGCGGAGGAGCCAAGACCTACGAATTCGGCGACACCATGAATCTGGATATCAGCGCTACGCTTTTCTCCGCCATGAATCGCGAGGGACTCCGTCTTCCCTTGAACCTCGAATATTCGGATCTTCATGTACACCAATCCGAATATCAAAGTTCCTGCGCTACCGTCCTGATGCTCGATTGCAGCCATAGCATGATCCTGTATGGAGAGGATCGCTTCACTCCCGCCAAGAAAGTGGCCCTGGCTCTCTCGCATCTGATCCGCACGCAATACCCGGGCGACTCCCTGCGCTGCGTCCTCTTTCACGACACCGCCGAGGAAATGCGGCTCTCCGACTTGGCCAGGGTGCAGGTCGGACCTTACTATACAAACACCCGCGACGGTCTCATCCTAGCGCAGCGCCTTCTCGCGCAGGAGAAGAAGGACATGAAGCAGATCATCATGATTACCGATGGCAAGCCTTCTGCCTTAACGCTCGAAGACGGTCGTATTTACAAAAATGCCTTCGGTCTCGATCCGCTGGTGATCAGCCAGACTCTTGAAGAAGTGGCGCGCTGCCGCAAACGTGGCATTTTGATCAACACCTTCATGCTGGCCAGCGATTTCGGTCTCGTTCAGTTCGTCCAGAAGATCACGCAGATGTGCCGCGGCAAAGCCTATTTCACCACGCCCTATACGCTTGGCAACTATCTGCTGATGGATTACATGAACCGGAAAACGCGTACCATCCACTAAAAACCCGCTCCGGTGAAGTTTCTTTCATGCCTTTCGCCGGCGGCTGTAAACAAAACATTACAATAAGTCGTCCATGGCTTTGAGCAGCGACTCGATATGATTGAGATTGCTTCGAAGTTGTAGATCGGACGCTCCAAAAACCTGGAACGCGAACCTCTGCGAATCGATCCAACTATTTTGTTATGAACGAAGTCCCCGGCGAAAAGCCGAAAACGCCATTCGTGGCTGAGCAAAATTCAGCGCAAAGAGCGAACAGTTTTGTGCGCTCTTCTGCCTTTCGCTATTACATCCATGACGCGGTGGCCTCCTGTCGCCTCCAGTTGATCGGAGAGTTGACGGAAGCGGAGGTAAGCGATCTGAATGGCTGCTGGCGAACCGCGAAAACGACCCTCGGCTCCAGAAAGTTAATACTCGACCTGCACGCTTTGAAGAGCGTCGATGAGGCAGGTAAACAGTGGCTGGCCAGTATGGCCCAGGAAGGCGCAATTTGGTCGCCGGAGAGCTACCTGCGTGACCTGGTGGCCGGTAAGCATATGGCCGGCATCGAGGCAGCCGCGCCACGCGCGAAACCCGGCTTCTTTAGCCGAATTCTAGGCTTAGTACGCGGAGTAGGCGTCGAGGCTGCCAAATAGCCTATACCAGAACCGTGAAAGCGGACTCGATCCGTTCTACTGGTCGATACGCTGTATCTCGCTCTACAGGCTGCCGCCCCGCTTCCCGAATCAAACGCAGTAGATCCTGCCGCCGCAAATGCTGCGCCGTAGTGGCTCCTGCATCGTGATAGATTTTTTCTTCCACCACCGTTCCGTCGATATCGTTCGCGCCGAATCGTTGCGCAATTTGCGCCACCCCGGGCGTCATCATAATCCAGTAAGCTTTTATGTGCGGAATATTGTCCAGCATCAGCCGCGACACCGCAATCTGCTTTAAATCGTTAAACCCCGTTGTCTTCGGCAGATGCGCCAACGCTGTATTCTCGGGATGAAACGCCAGCGGAATGAAAGTCACAAAGCCGTTCGTATCATCCTGCAACTCTCGTAGTTTGACCAGGTGATCGGCTTGATCTTCCGGTCCTTCCAGATGTCCGTAGAGCATGGTGCAATTGCTTTTCAAGCCGATTTGATGCGCGATCCGCGCTGTCTCCAGCCATTCCCGGCCATCGATCTTGTGGTCACAGATAATCCGCCTGACGCGCTCCGAAAAAACTTCCGCGCCGCCACCCGGCATGGAATCGACTCCCGCCGCTTTCATCCGCTCGAGCGTCTCGCGAATCGAAATCTTCGCCCGCTTCGCCAGATAGGCAATCTCGACCATCGTGAAGGCCTTTAAGTGGACGCCCGGATAGCGTTCTTTCAGCCCGGCAATCATCTGGCAGAACCAATCGAGGCTTAACTCCGGATGCAATCCGCCTACGATGTGAAATTCCGTCACGGCTTCCGAGTAGCCCTTCCCCGCTACTTCCCAAACCTGCTCGAGCGACATCGTGTAGGCCGTCGGATCTTTAGCTTTCTTGCCAAAGGCGCACAGCCGGCAACTCGCGACACATACATCGGTCGGATTGATATGCCGGTTGACATTGAAATAGGTCACGCCTCCGTGGAGCCGCTCGCGCACCATGTTCGCCATGTACCCCAAAGCCAGAATGTCGGGGCTGCGAAACATGGCCACTCCATCCTCATAACTGAGCCGCTCGCCCGCTTCTACTTTTTCGAAAATCGGTTGCAAGCGCCGGTCTTCGATCACTGGCCCGGGCATGACAGTTGCGAAAGTTTGCATTTAGTAAGGTCTCAACATACTTGTCGGGCGGTTGTGCAGAATATCCGCCGCCCAAAACACGAAAAAGAGCACGCTGACGTAGCCGTTCACGGTAAAGAACGCCGCGTTGACGCGGGAAAGATCGTTGGGCTTTACTAATCCGTGCTCATAAACAAGTAACACGACAATCGCCAAAACCCCCGCCATGCTCAAAAGCCCCAAATGGAACGATGCGACCAGCGCCCCAAGCGACAAAATCATCGCTACGTGCAGTAACCTTGCGATTCGCAGAGCCCCGGCGATGCCGAACCGGCGGGGAATACTGCATAATCCTTGCGCACAGTCGAACTCGAAATCCTGGCACGCGTAGATCACGTCGAAGCCCGCCGTCCAGAACATCACAGCAGCCGTCAGCCACAGGATGCGCGCGTCAAGCGAGCCGCGCATGGCAATCCAAGCAGCTGCCGGGGCTATCCCCAGGCAGAAACCGAGAATCAGGTGCGAGAGCAAGGTAAAGCGCTTTGCAAACGAGTAAAAGAACAGGATGGCGAGCGCTACCGGGGACAAAACGAAGCACAGAAAACCAAGCTGCCGCGCCGCCCAGATGAAGACCAGGCAGCAGACCGCGGTAAATCCCCAGGCAAAGCGCGACGATAGCAGCCCCGCCGGCAAATGCCGTTGCGCCGTGCGTTTGTTCTTCGCGTCGATCTCCGCATCTAACAGCCGGTTGAACGCCATGGCCGCGGAGCGAGCCGCCACCATCGCCACCGCGATCCATAGAAAACGCCAGCCTAACTGATGGATCTGGAATCCACTGCTTCGCCAGGCTAGCAACGCGGCCGTCAGCGCAAAAGGCAACGCAAATACCGAATGCTCGAACTTGATCATGTCAAGTGTCAAACGCAGTCGTGTCCAGAAGCGGGTCATTTTCTTGCTTGCAGTTACCATTTTAGGGGATGCCGCCGCGCGCGCCAGCGATGTAATCAACTGCGAGCGGCGGCGCAACACATGGATCTTCACCAACTTCAGCAACTTCTTGAACAAGTCCGGAACGGCGAAACCTCGATCTCTTCGGCGGTAGACAGCCTGCGCGATCTGCCATTTGAGGACCTCGGCTTCGCCAAAGTAGATCATCATCGCGCTGTTCGCCATGGCATGCCTGAAGTCATTCTCGGCAAGGGCAAGACGCCGCAACAGGTTGCGGCCATCGGGGCTGCCCTGCTGGCCAAATCTGGCAATCTTCTCGTCACCAGGGCGACCGCCGAAATGGCCGAAGGCATCGCGCGGCTTTCCTCCGAAAGCGAGTACTTCCCTGCCTCGGGCGTCATACGCGTCTGGCGCGACCGGACCATCGTCGGTAAAGGCAAAATCGCCGTTGTCTGCGCCGGGACTAGCGACATTCCCGTGCTCGAAGAGGCTCAGCTTACGGCCGAGGTCATGGGCAATGAAGTAGATGCTGTTTGCGACGTAGGCGTGGCCGGTATTCACCGTCTGCTGAACCAGCGCGGACGTTTGTCGCAGGCCCGCGTCGCCATCGTCTGCGCCGGTATGGAAGGCGCTCTACCCAGCGTGGTCGGCGGCCTGGTCGGCTGCCCGGTAATCGCGGTACCTACCAGCGTCGGTTACGGCGCGAGCTTCGGAGGCGTCGCCGCGCTACTCGGGATGTTGAACAGCTGCGCCAGCAACGTAACAGTCGTCAACATCGATAACGGCTTCGGCGCAGCCTATGTCGCCAGCCTGATAAACAGACTGTGAGTGGCTTGCCGACGTATTAGAGCCACTTGCTTAGCCGGTTACTTGGCCAGCCCGGATAGATTGGAGCCGGACCCGGACAAGAAGATCGTTGAGCCGTTCGCGGGCGCTTGGCTCATCCGGCAACTCGGACTCGGCCGCTGCTTCTTCGAGTTTCGCGATCAACTGCACGTATTCATCTCGGTAAAAACTGCGTTCGTTTGCAGCAAGCGATTCTTTTTCTGATCCCCGCCTCTTTCTCTCCAACAATTCCGGAAGGTAAGGCAACCGAAACTCTTCGTTAAGCGTGATCAGGTTAGCCTCCACTTTCCCGGTGCGCATCAGGCGGATGCCAGTCAGAATCACACGATGAACGTAAAGAAGCGGTTTGATGCGCGGAGGCTCTTCCTTTTGAAATAAGTCCCATTGCGTCGCGGCGAACCCGAGGTAGTGGTGGCTGTGGTGCCGGGTTATGCAACCAAACGCGATGTCTTTGAGCTCGCTGTGTTCAGGCGTGGTATGCACGATTAGGGGTGAGTAGAGTTGCTCCAGAACGTACCCATTTCTTCTCAGCAGCATCATGAAGAACTTGAGAACATCGTGTGTCACCAGGTCCATTTCAATTCCGCCACGCACGCCCGAGATCTCAATTGTTTCGCGCTTTGGCAGAAGGCCGACGGCTTCCTTCGCGGGAAGAAGGTGAACGCCACGAAGGTCATAGTCAGAATCTGGCGATGGAAAGCCGTACAGATGCGCGCCGCTGATGGTCGCGAACAGCAAAGGATAAGGATGGCTGGAAACTTCTCCGCGCAGTAGTTCGAAATCAACCACGTCCGTACTCCGGCGAGGCAGACGCCCGCCGTGCGCGGATCAAGAAATCGTTGGCGCACCCATAATCCGGGTGGTCCGGAAGTTCGGTGGAACCCACTGCCTCGTCTAGTTCCCGATGGAGAGTAAGACGCCACCGTTCGACGTCTGCCCAGGGTATTTCACCACGGCGAATTGCTAACAACCGTTCACGGTAATCGTCAACTCGGAGAGGAACGAAACCGTGCTTCAAAACTGCTACGCCGGAAAGCAGCAGACGAATCAAATGCATCACGTGCTTCCAACGTATATGCCCGCTATTTCGAAGATCCTGCTCTAACTTCTTGAATTGCGATAGAACGTACGCGTTGTATGTGCGATGGACGTATTGCGAGAGAAAGATATGCCGCATGTCAATCAGCTCTTGGGCAATAGGAGTGCAGGTTTCGACGAGTGGAGAATAGAGACACTCCAGGGCGTTCGGATTCGCCTTAAGAGCAAGGCGAATGAACTTTTCGATTTCCCAATACGCTTCTTCATTATCCGTTTCTAATTGCTCGGGAACGCCGGCTAACGACCATGCCAAGTCGGCTGGAGGCAAGTAGAAACCACGACGGTCTATATCGGAACCTTCCTGACTCAGACCGTAGGCGTTTGAACCGACGATGCAGCGATAAATCACAAATTGGTAGAGATCGGTTGAGTTAGGCCCTCCCGGCACTCTAGCCTGTATGTGTTTGAAGATACTCAGTTCGGCTCGTCGGAAGCTTTCCTCGGGCCCATCAGCAAATCGAACCCGATAGCTGTGCTCCGGACCGCTCGGACTATAAGCCACAATGCCGACACGGCCGCCCAGTCTGGTCAGCACCTTCGTTCCTTCCGGAATCACAAGGTGGGCAGGATTCTCGCGCTGCAATTTTGCCTCACCTCTGAGCTTACGATCTTAACGCGTCTTGCCACCACTTTGAGGTCTAATCAGCGGGCCGAACAGGCGTATATGCGTATATCTACGCAAGCCGAAACGTCCAGTTACGAACACTTCTTTCCGCAATCGAACTACCCGCTTCGCTCCGCCGCCGCACGACCCTTTACTATGAGCAACTTCGCAAAATCTTGCTTTGGATGGCCGATTGCATCTCACTATCTTGACTAAGTAGAACTCCGCATGAATCATTTCTTCGCCGCCTTCCGCCCCTTTCGCCGTTCGCCTGCTTTCGCTATTACGATCGTTTTGACGCTTGCCCTCGGTCTCGGGGCCAACACCGCCATCTTCACCCTGGTGCATGCTGTGCTGCTGCGCTCGCTGCCCGTGCGTGATCCCAATATGCTGTTCCGTGTCGGATCGGACACCACGCATGCCGGCATCATGGGCGGCCTGCCTGATGACAACAACTTTTCGCTGTTTTCCTATGACCTCTATACACACCTCCAGCGAACCACGCCCGCCTTCGAGCAGCTTGCCGCCGTGCAATCGAGCCCAGACGAATTGAGCGTGCGCGCCGGCGGACAAATTGGCAGGGCCGAACGAAGCGAATACGTGTCGGGAAACTATTTTCAGACCCTGGGAGTCGGTCCGTTCGCGGGCCGCGTGTTGAACAGCCAGGACGACAAACCCTCGGCGCCCCCAGCAGCTGTGATCAGTTACGAGGCGTGGCAGGCGCACTTCGGCAGCGACCCCAGTGTGGTCGGCAAAACTTTCACTTTCGACAGTCATCCGGTAACCATCATCGGCATCGCGCCTTCCGGCTTTTATGGCGATCGTGTCAGCGCAACGCCGCCTGCGTTCTGGCTTCCCTTGACTCTTGAACCGTTGTTCGAAGGAAGTTACTCAGTGCTGCGCAGCCCGGCCAGCAATTGGCTTTATCTGTTAGGCCGCATCAAGCCGGGCGTCAACACCACAGCGCTCGGAACAGAGATGACTGCCAATCTAGAGAACTGGCTTTTGACGCAGCCGGACTATACACGCGATCGCGGCGCGACCCTGATCGCGAAGCAGCGCATTCAAATCGTGCCAGGAGGCGGCGGCATCCAGCAGTTACAGCAGAAACAGTCGAAGGGCCTTTACCTGTTAATGGTAATTTCCGCGCTGGTGTTGTTAGTGGCCTGCGCCAATGTGGCAAACCTGCGGCTGGCCTGGGATTCGGCTCATCGAGCCGACACCTCACTGCGAATCGCTCTCGGCGCGGCGCGTGGACGCCTCATCCGGCAAATGCTCGCCGAGAGTATCGTGCTCTCCTGCCTCGGAGGTTTGGCTGGCCTGGCGTTGGCGTACGCAGGCTCGAAGATGATCCTCTCCCTCGCGTTTCCGGATGCTCAGCAATTGCCGATCCATGCCACGCCTTCTCTGCCGGTGCTGGGCTTCGCTTTTCTACTGGCGCTGGCGACGGGAGTAATCTTCGGTGTCGTGCCGGCCTGGATAACCGCCCGCGCCGATCCGGCAGAGGCGCTGCGCGGAGCGAAAAGCTCGACCTCCACGCGCGCGTCGCTGCCGCAGCGATCGTTGATCGTATTTCAATCCGCGCTCTCCCTGATCTTGTTAGTGGTCGCCATGCTCTTGACGCGCAGTCTTGCGCGCCTGGAGAATCAGGATCTCGGCATTCGCACAGCCAATCGCTATGTCGCGCACGTCGACCCGGCAGGTGCAGGCTATAGCGCAGCCAAACTGCCCGCCCTCTATCGTGAGCTCCAGGACCGTTTCTCGGCGACGCCGGGCGTGGATAGCGTGGGGTTGGCTCTCTACAGTCCGCTCGAACAGGATGAATGGTCCACGGGAGTCAGCCTGCCGGGACACCCGGCGCCGACAACTGGAAGTAACCGGAATCAGGCGGACTTTGATCGCGTGAGCCCACAGTTCTTTGCCGCCGTGGGTGAACGCCTGGTGCGCGGACGTGTCTTTCGAGACGACGATACAGCGACCTCGCAGGGAGTGGCGGTCGTCAACGAAACATTTGGCAAGCATTTCTTCCCCGGACAAAATCCTATCGGCCAATACTTCGGTTCCGACCAGGCACACCCCAACGCGTACCAGATCGTCGGCGTGCTGGCGGATGCCAAGTATGTGAAGCCCACCGCCAAACCGACTGCGATGTACTTTCTCCCCTTGAATCAGCGAACCGCTCGCTCGAGGCCGGACCAAGCCGCCTCGGAGTCACGCAGCCTCTTCATCGGCGCCATTGTCCTCAAGTTCAAAACGCAGCCGCGCACAGTCGATGATCTTGTGCGCCGGACACTCGGCGACATCGACCCGAATCTAACCGTCAATGATTTGCATTCGCTCGAGTTTCAGGTGAACGGCAACTTCACGGAGAACCGGCTTATCTCACGGCTGGCGACGCTATTTGGATTGCTGGCGTTGGTGCTCGCGTCGGTGGGCTTATATGGAATCACCTCATATCAGGTGACGCGGCAGACCAGGGAGATCGGACTCCGCATGGCGCTTGGCGCAACACCGCGCAATGTCTTGCTCACGGTACTGCGGGGAGCGTTGCTGCAGGTAGGAATCGGACTCGGGATAGGCCTGCTTGTCGCAAATTTCGCGACCCAATCCATCCAAAGTCAACTGTATGGAGTGTCCGCGAACGATCCCGAGAGTCTCCTGTTTGCGATCTTGGCGCTCTCCGTTTCCGCCATAATCGCAGGATTGATTCCCTCCCGGCGCGCCACTACGATTGACCCCATGACAGCGCTGCGCCTCGAGTAAAAATCCCTGGCGTCTCTCGCGGAGGGCACCGGTGCTCGCTGCCAGCTGACGCAATCTCGTAAGCCTGTGGCTTCCTGTGGTGTGGATATCGCGAAGTGGAAAGAGCGCATAAGCATGGGACAACGGATCTGAGCCATCCTCCGCATTGACCTGGCCGGCTTTCGTGATCCATAGACAGTCGCATCACTGCGGTGCAACCCAGCCGTTGGAAAGTTCCACGCGAAGCGGTACCGTTCCTATGTTCTTGCCGCCAGACTCGGCGGACATCGTAAATTGCTGCCAACCGGGCAACTTATCGCCTGGCGCCGTCGCCCGAACTCGGGTATAGTACTGGCCGTGCGCAGGAACGGACGCGGAAGCAACCGGCGCGACCTCGAAGCCCTTCGGCGCCTTAACAGAAAAATCCACAGAAATCGGCGTATTCAGAGGATTTTCGATGACCAGCGGTATAAAAAAATCCCTGTTTACGTGAACCGAAAGTTCCGGCGCGACGATGTTGGCCAAGTGCTCCAGTCCGTGGGCCTGCCAGAGTTTGCGGTAAAAGCTCCAAGGATCGCCAATCGCAAAGGTGGGCTGTGAATCGCGAACCGCAACATATCCCGGATGACCCCGATACGCGATGCCGTCGGGCGTCACGCCGCGGAAGACATCGTCCGTAACGCCGGAGGGTACAAGGGATTTACCGAAAATGAATCGGACCGGCCCGTTTATGATTTTGGCTATCCCATTCGACGAACTTTCCAAGGTATGATTATCGATCTCGTTCTGAATCTTTCTCCCTCCCTGCGTAACATGAAAGGTATTCTCCTTGGCGGCCATCATTCCATAGCTGACATGGCGCGAGGGAGAAATCTCTTTCGACGAATACTGCGGGCCTTGTCCCTCAAAGATGTCGTGTGTGGGGTTGTAGAAGTAGTAGAGTTTTTCCGGCTGCCACGGGCGAAGGCCTTCGGTCAGATTCATGTTCTTATCCGGATAATTGGCAGGAGAAACCTGCTCTGAAAATGCGGTTGGATCTCCCGCCAGGTCGAATGCCTCGGTCGCCAGCACCCCAGCTGCCTGATGATCGGCATGGTTTTCTCCCGTCGTGAAATCCGGCAGCCAGGTGAGAATCACCGACGGCCGCGTAATTCGAACAACACGGACCAACTGGTCTAAGCAGAGACCGTGAGGACAATGTTCGAGAGAGGTTAGGACGTTCTGGCTCGCTGTGTCATGGCCACTGAGAAACCAGACGTTCGAAATGCCTAACGACCCTAGCGCCCGCCGTCCTTCGATCTGACGAAGGTCGCCTAACGCCGCGGCCTGCTCCGGGCCCACCTCGTTATTTCCTCCGTCGCCGCGCGTTTCAAATACCACCGCAACCCGCTTGTTGTGGTCGTAGATTTCGCGCGCCAGATAAGCGCTTACCATGACCTCATCGTCGGGATGCGCGACGACCACAAGAATGTCGGCTTTGAATTGCGGATCGAGCGGGCGATCGTTCCAGGTATAAGCGTCCGGCTGCGAGTTGCTTGCCTCTTGTGCTCGTACTGGGTTCGAACTCAGCACCGCAAGCAGCCCGACACCAAAAACAACGACGCTTCTTCCGACGTCATACCCTCGCTTCATGAATGCTCCCTAAAATGAACTAGTTCGACCTGAGAATCCGTGTACCGTGCAACGACATAATCTTAACTTGATCAAGCCGGCTGTGGTCGATTCAGAAGTGAGTTTCACTCGACATTCTCTGCCCGGTTTTGGCTGCTTTACGGTTGATTGGCCACGCTGAAAGTGCTGCTTACGGTGTACTGATTGCCATCCGCCGATGTCGCCCGTGCGGCCAGCGTGTGCGTTCCATTTGCGAAAGGCGTGGTGTCCAGATTGTAATTCCAGCCAACGTTCGGGCACCCGCCGGCAGTCGAATAATGGGCACACACATCGCTCCGGCCGCCGCCATATATTGCCGTCCCGTTCAACATTCCATCCACCAGAATCTCCACGTTCACAATCTGCGCGCCGCTCTTATCTAACGCCCATCCCCCGACTGCCGCCGTGCCGGTGGAGGTCTGCGTTGAGTTCGGAATGTCGATGCTCACCCGCAGCGGGCTCGTCGAGCCATTCGCGACTTCGAAACTGCCGGTAAAGGTAGAGCTGCGTCCGCCCGTGGTCGTCCCGGCCACCGCTAGCGTATGCGCGCCATCCCCGAACAGCGTGGTGTCGAGATAGTAATTCCAACCCACATTCGGGCAGCCTATCGCGTTCGCAAAGACCGCGCAAACATCCGGCCGGCTCCCGCCCAGAAAGGCATTGCCCAACGGTACATTATCCACCGCTACAGTTACCTGGCCGAGCGCGGCCAGTTGGTCGATTGCCCAGCCTCCGATTCCCAGCTGACCGCTCAGCGGCCCGGAGCGCGAATTCGGATAGTCGATCGAAAGCTTCATCGGATTTTGCGTCGCCCAGTTCGATACCAGGAACGTCGCGGACAGAGTATTTGTTTGTGCCCCGGCGGCAGTTACTGTCAGGGTATGCACCCCATTCGCCAGTAGCGTCGTGTCAACCGGCAAACTCCATCCGACACTTGGACAGTTCGGCGCGCCTGGATAGAGTGCACAGACATCCGGCCTAGCCGCGCCATACGAGACCACACCGTAGGGCGACCCGTCGATCGCAGCGCTCACAGTGCCGATCGAATCGCTGGTGTCGAGAGCCCATCCCGAAAAAGTGTTCTGCCCAAGCAGTATCTGGTTCTGTGGGCTTGGCAAGTCGATACCGATAACTACTGGACTCGCCGGTGTTGGGTTCGAAACTGAATAAGCGCGGCTAAGCGTCGCAAACTGGCCGCCTGCGGCCACAGCCGTAATCCCGAGCACATGCTGCCCATTGATCAGCTTCGTTGTGTCCAACGCAAAATTCCAGCCCACATTCGGACAAGCGGGCCGGTTAGGATGCGCCTTGCAAACATCCGGCCGACTCCCACCGTACACCGCGCTTCCGTAAGCGACTCCGTCGATGGTCACGGCCACGCTGCTAATCGGTATTGAAGTTGTGATCGCCCAACCTCCAAACGCCGCTACACCGGCAAACACTCCGCTCTGCGCGCCCGGCTGATCGATGGAGGCTGTAAGGATGTTGCCGGGATTATTCCCGGTGATAAAGTTTGCGCTGACCGTCGAGTGTTGGCCCACGGCCGTGGTGGATGTCACGGCAATGGTATGGCTGCCGTCCGGCAGTGCTGTTGTGTCGAGCGCGAAGTTCCATCCGACATACGGACAGCCGGCTTCACCAGGGTGCGCCCTGCAAACATCCGGCCGGTCTCCGCCATACTCCGCAAGCCCGCGTGAAACGCCGTCGATAGTGACCGCGACCTGGCTTACGGCCGATAGGCTATCGATCGCCCACCCGCCGAAATTGGCTGTGCCGCTGAATACACCGCTGCTGATGTTGGGAACGTCGATACTCGTCCTCATCGGATTCGACGATGTCCAATTCGCCACCGTGAACGGCGAGGAGGAAGTGTAAGTCTGTCCGCTATCGGTCGTGATCGTCGCGCTCATGCTGTGCTGGCCCGCTGCCAGCTTGGTCGTATCCATCGAAAAGGACCAGCCCACATTCGAACAATTCGGGGCCGGGTAAAGCGCGCAAATGTCCGCTCGGCTTGCTCCGTAGGTTGCATTGCCGTATGGCACGGAATCGACCGAGATAGCTACCGTTCTAACCCATCCGTTATCCGCCAGCGCCCAGCCGGAAAAAGTCGCGAGACCAATCACCGAGGAGTTTTGCGCGGATGGCGATTCGATCCCCACGCGGATCTGCGGGGCGGGTGTCGGCACGTTGTTCCAGGCCAGAGCAAGCTGATAAGCATTTACCGATCCAAGCCCGGTCGCCAGATCGTATCCCACGCCGGCCTGGTACGCGGCGCTCCCGGCGTCGTAACCTGTCTCGCCCGGAACAGCATTGTTGCCGCTGGTTATGTCATTAAAGATGCAATTGGAAAAATAGGAGTCGGCAAGTATGGCTTGCGCAATGGTGGCCGATCCGCACGCCGCGAGATTCTGGTTAGCCGCCAGCCGGTAGAGCACGCCGGCCGCCTGCCCTTGCCGTGAATTTGTTTGTTGTATAACTTGCACCATGATGGCCGCGAAGGAAGGTGTCGCCGCGGAAGTACCTGCAATCCCCGCGAAATAGCCCTCGCCATATTTTGTCGAGCAAGAACCATCCAGGCAAATCAAATAGAAGTCATGCGCGGCAGACGTCAGGGAAACGTCCGGCAGATCGCGCGCGCCATCGTCGGGAATGCCCGCCACACCGGTCTGCCAGTCGGGCTTGGCGAAAAGAATGCTCCTGCCTCCGCCACCGGCCCATATCCCGGCCGCCGATCCGCACGTGGCCCCGTTACAACTCTCATTCCAAGCCACCTCCGGAATGTAAAAGCTGGCCGTGGTCAAACCAAAGTAGCCCGAGGACCAGTAAACCGAGGAGTTCGCGCCTTCATTGAATTGGGTGCCCCCTACCGCGATGTCATACGGTGTCGACGCCAACATATTCACCGATAAAGGGCCGGTCGCCGTTTTCTCCGTATCGGGATTGTCGCAGCCTTCCGCGCCCGAATCTCCGGCCGCTACCGTGTACGTGATTCCTTGGGCCGCCGCCTGCTGCGCCAGTGAAGAAAAGAACTCCGCTTGAGCCTGGGTGAAATTTGCCTCGCATGTCCCGAAGCTTTCAGTCATCACATCGGCCAGATTGTTGTCTACGATGTATTCTTCCGAGAGAAGAACGCCATCGGTCGAATTCGTCGATTGCGAGACCACCAGTTTGACTGTCAAAGTTGGCGCCAATGCGGTCGACCACGACGCGTCCAGCACCGCCTCGGCTTCCTCGCCGCCGCCCAAGTCACCGGGGTCCGGGCCATTCAGCACGACCTGCGGAAGGTTCTGCGGCAGGCTGAACGTGTTGTCGAAATCCTGCACATCTTGTATGTTTATGTTGGTCCGGGCCACCACGGCGATGCTCGGGCTGTATGGGAAAGGGTAGCCCCAGAGCAGACTCAAACTGTAAATATGCCCGAAATCGCCCGGCGACAGCGCGTGTTCCCCAGTTGTCAATGTGGTCGCCGGATACGCGCCGGCTGTCTTGACCTTGGCGGCCTGCTGCTTCAGCGCGGCAATCTGGGGAGCAGTCCGGAAATCATGCAGTGTCGATATGCCGGCGATTAACGGCGCAAACGCCACCGGAATGTGCGGGTCGCTGGAGTTCGCCCAATGTGCTTTCCCGTCTACCACGTATTTGTGAATCGAGGTATGAAACGCCTGCTGGATTTGTTGAGCAGTGCCGGAAAACTCAATCAGGTTCTTGCCATTTGCCACGCGGCCCACTTGGAATCCCTGCGCCGCCAGCCAAGCGCTAATCTTCTGTATGTCGGTGTCTGCCGCTCCGAACTGCTCTCCGAACTGCTGCGGTGTCAGCCACCTGTGGTATTGCGGGGAGGCTTTGTCCTGCTGAGCTTTGACGAGCTCGTCAGGCGCCTGCCGGCGATCCGCGCTGGCGGTAAGAACAAGCAGCATCCGGTCCATCGCGAGACTTGCCGGCGCAGGCCCTTGGTCATACTCGGTTCGCGCCAGCGGATGCGTATTCTTTGGCAGATACTGCAGCCGGCTGTTGTCGATCGGGCTCACAATCCTCGCTCGCACAATCTGCGCGATCATCGGCCGATGCGAGGAGAGAAGCAATGCCGCGCTAAGCAGGAAAAAATAGACTTGTCGCAATTCGAGCAAACCCAACTTATGTAAAGGTTGGCCCGGACGGTTATTTCTCTCTATGTAGCCTGATCGAAACTCGTGTACGTCGTCGTTCCATACTCATTCGAGACCTCTGTCAAGTGCCCCCCTTGCACCCGCCGCCGCTCCTCGTTGATCGCGCCGTAGCTTCACTTCACCTCGGTCCAGAATGCCGAGTTTCTGACGGTTTTGTCTGTTCGTTGGCGACGGGCTTGACGGCTTCTGCGCATAGGAGATCATGCTCCTCAATCTCGAAAGCGTGCAGGTTTGCCCAAAGCAACCCCCGTGCGCTACTCGAAACGTCCCGCGCAGTACGATTTCGCTCCCCTTGTTCTTGCGCGCAACGGAATTGAGCACGCTTAACGCTTGCTTTTTGGCATTCCATCCCGGCGCTAACCGGACGTTCACCTTCGTACCGTTACACCTAGTGTAGTGCGGCAAGCAGATTAACCAATATCAAGCGCTTTGCGGGCGCGCTTGACCTTTTCGAGGATGTCGGCGGCTTTGGCGGTCCACACGAATGGCTTGGGGTTGTCGTTGTGTTTGTCGATGTACTCGCCGATCGCCATGATCAACTCCTCGACATCGCGGAAGATTCCGCGACGGATTCGGTTCTGAGTGATGTCTCGAAAGAACCGCTCCACCATGTTGAGCCACGAGCTGCTGGTCGGCGTGAAGTAGCTGTGGAATCTGGGGTGACGAGCCAACCACCGTTGCACCTTGGGATGCTTGTGCGTAGCGTAGTTGTCCGCGATTAGGTGGATCTGCTGGCCGCCGGGTGTGACTTCGTCAATCACGCGGAGAAACTTCAACCATTCCTGGTGGCGGTGCCGGTCGTCGCACATGCTAATGACAGTTCCATCGAGGGCGTTCATGGCTGCAAACAGGGTTGCGGTCCCGTTTCGCTTGTAATCGTGGGTCATCGTTCCGCAGCGACCTTTCTTGATCGGCAATCCGGGTTGTGTTCGGTCGAGCGCTTGGATCTGGCTCTTTTCGTCGGCACAAAGTACGATGGCATGCTCGGGCGGGTTGAGGTAGAGGCCGACGATGGTTTCCAGCTTTGCAGCAAATTCCGGATCGTTGCTGACTTTGAAAGTGCGGGATAAGTGCGGTTTCAGGCCATGCTTGTGCCAGATGCGGCGTACGCTCTTTTCGCTTACGCCTGCCGTCACGGCCATGGTCCGTGTGCTCCACTGGGTGGCGTTGGCAGGCTTTTGCTGGGTGGTCTTGCGAACCACTTCTTGCACCTTGGCGGGCGTGATGGTTGGCCTGCGTCCGGGGCGAGGCGCATCCTTCTCCAAACCGGCTAAACCAAGTTTTAGGAAACGCTTTCTCCAGCGTGCCGCTTTCTGGTTGCTGATACCGACTTCAGCGGCGATTTCCAAATCCTGCTTGCCGGCCGCCGCTAATAGGACAACGCGTGCGCGCTCGACTTGCCGAGCAGGTAGCGAGCGGCCCCGCGCCCACTGATGCAAGGTACGCTTCTGGTCTTCAGTGAGCACTACGGGGGGTGCGACACGCATGCGATCGTCTCCTGATTATAGAGACGCCATGGCTTCTTTACTGGTTACTATTTAAGCCGCACCACACTAGCACCGTTTTGCTTATTGAGGTTCACACGGCAGCTCATAATCGCTGCCTGAGAGCTTGCGGACCCGACTTATGAACGAGCCTGTTGCATCTCTCACACCTCGTCGGAAGTCCGCAACGGAGGGAGCAGAGACCGCATTGCCTCGAAACGCAATGTGGACCGCTCCAGATGAATCGCGCACCACACGGAGCGGTTGAGGCTCTTCGATTATGTCTATTACTGATCCCTGAGAGCCCGCTTCAAGATTTCTTGCTGCCTGATTCAGAGCGCACAGCCACGTATCGAGATAAACTGCTGCCTCTCGGAATGATGTCTGTCCGTCACTGAACAGAATCATCCCAAGGAGCGCGTCTGGCTCAAACCCGCCGGTAGTGTCCAATTCGCAAGCGATGGTGAATGACATGGCTTATTGCAAAATATGGACCGATCGAAGCGCATTGTTCGAATTGAGAACGGCTCTGACCGTGACCTCTTTGCCGCCGATCTGCACCGTTTTAACAAATGCATTCCCCGCAACCTGCGAACCCGTTTGAGCTACATCCGTTCCAATGTCAACGATGTTATTCATGGTCAGAAACGGATCTAGCTTCTGAAATTCATCCAGGTGCTTGGCGATATGTTTAAGGCTATTGTTGCTGAGAACCTTGGATACCTGTCGCAATAGAGGTAGGCCCTCAGCCGCAGGTGCTAACTCCGTGACTGCTGCTGCAACCCCAGAAAACACTAGTCCGCCGGCAGCCGTCGTCGCTGCATCTCTCATGAATGGGTTGAGCTGTGCGCTCGACTGCACTCCGGCGGTATGCAACGCTGAAGCGGCGGCAGGATCGATATCTACATCGGTTTGGTTATATGTTCCATCATTGACTCGGCTGCCGTTGGAATCATAGTGATATAGAGACCCGTTGTTGAAGTGTTCGCCGTTGCTTTGGCTGGTCTTCTGTTCACTTTCAAAGTCGGCATCACTTAGATCGTTACAGTTCTGGCCGTTTGCGTCGCAAACCCGATATTTCTCACCGTCCGGATCGACATATTTAAGCGGATTGTTTCGACCATAGGCATACATGTTCCAGCTCTGCGGATCGCTGGCCCAGCCCGGAAGTGGATCCGGACTCGTAAACCTTCCGAGGGCCGACCCATAATATCGAGCCCCGAAATAATCCTCGCCCGTCTCCGAATCCCGAACCTGCCCGGTAAACTTCCGATCGACCAGATCCAGTGTCCCCCACTGACCGCCGCGGCCGCCGGTGCCGCCCGCGATCTCTTCGCCGAACGGCAGATAGTCGTGCCGCCCCACCACGCTGCCGGTATTGTCCGTCACCAGCCGCGTGCTCCCCAGCGCATCCGCCAGCAGGTAACAGGTCTGGCAAAGCGCCGCCTGCCCATTGCCCGAGCCGTACTCGGCCGCCAGCTTCCCCTGCGCATCGTACACATACACCGTCGGATTGCTGTTCAGCAGCTTCTCCACCCGCTGCCCCAGCCCGTCGTAGAAATACTGCGCCGTGCCCCCGCCGTAGGCCGCCGGTTCGCTGGCGCTCGTCTGCCGGTTCTCCGCATCGTAGGCCAGCGTATCGCCGTTCACCACCAGCTGATTGCCCGCCGCATCGTACGGCACGCCCGCCATCTGATTCGCCGCACGGAAGACATTCGTGCTCGTGGGCGGCGCCGGCACTCCGCTGTTCCCCGTCACCCACACATTGCCATAGGCATCGTAGCCGAAGCTGCGCGCGTAGCCGCTGTCGTTCGCCGCCGTCAAACGGTTCACCTTGTCGTAACCGTAGCTTTGCTGGAACCAGCCGAGCGAAGCATACGACACTCCCACTCCATAACCTTCCCCCGCCGTCTGCAGCGTCCCGTTATTCGTGGCGCCCCCCCACCCATACAGTTGCACCCACAGATACTGGTTCGGGTTGTTCCCCTGGGTCGCGTAAATCGACGCCGTCTGCAGCCGCGAGTTATACGTCCAGACCGGCGCCACCTGATTGCCAAACGTAAACGTGTTCAGTGCTCCATGCGGCCAATAACTCGCCCCCTGCACGTAGTTCTTGGCCGCTCCGGCATAGCTCCCCGTCAGACTCGCCGTCCGGTTCGCTCCGTCGTAGCCCGCCGTCATCACCCGCCCCGACGGATACGTCTCCGTCGCTATCCCTTCCGCCAGATTGTACGTATAGCCGAACGTGTAAGTCTGCCCGAGCGTCTGCTGGCTGCTCGCCAGCACCCGCCCCAGCAGATCGAAGCTCGTATACGTCGTCGTTCCATACGCATTCGAGACCTCCGTCAACTGCCCGATAGCATGCGCCCCCGCTCCTCCTCGATCGTAGGCATAGCTCACCGCCGGCGTGCCGTCACTATAGCTTTTCTGCGTCAATCGGTTCAGCGCGTCGTAGCCGGTCGTCGCCGTGATGCCGCGCGCCTCCCTCCGGCTCACCAGGTTGCCCACGCTGTCGTAGCTGTAGCTCACCGTCCCGCTCTCCGGGTTCGTTGCCTGGGTCAGCCGCCCCAGCGAATCGTAAACGAAACTCCGCGTCTGCCCCGACTGATTCACCCCTGTCAGATCTCCCATCGCATCGTAGCTGTACATCGTCGTGTAGTTCAACCCGCCCGGATCCTCCACCACCTGCGTCAGCCAGCCCAGCGCATTCCCGCTGGATTGCCGCGCATGCCCAGCCGCATCGCTTGCCGTCGTCACATTCCCGGAGTAGCTCGTCCCGGCCACCGCCCCATCCGACGTCGTCACCGCCGTCACGCGCCCCAGCGCGTCGTAGCTGTACGCCGTCGCATAGTTCAACCCGTCGCCCGTCCCGTTCGTCACCCGCGTCGGATTGTAGCTCGCCCCTAGCCGCCCCAATTGGTCGTAACTCTGCGCTGTCTCAATGTACGCCGACGACGATTCGAACTCGTTCCGCTCGAGCGTCCGCTCCAAGCCGTCGTAGATCGTTTCGGACTTCAGCAGCGCGTCGCCCGTCGTGTACTGGTCCTGCTCCACCATCACCTGGGTCGGCGATTGATAATAGTACTGCGTATCCCGCTCCGTGTGCGCGTCGCCATAGGCCGCCTCCCGCAGCAGCGTCAACCGGTCCAGCGGATCGTTGTATCCCCAAACTGTCGTCACGTTGTTCGCATCGATCTCCGACGTCATCTTCCCGCTGTTGTAGTCATAGCCGTACGTCGTCCTCTGGCTCAACGCGTTCGTTACGGCCGTGGCATGCGCATACGTACTGCGCCCCACTCCGTCGCTGTAATTGTCGGCAAACGAGTACGTCGCCGCATGGTTGTTTGCATCGATCGTCTGGACGACGTTCCCGGCAATGTCGTACGCCGACTGCGACGTCAGCCAACTGTTACTCGTATTCAGCCAGCGCCCCACCGACGTCATATTCCCCCGCGGCGCAGCCCCCGCGAAGTTCTGATTATCGTGCCCCTCGATGTCCGGGCAATTCGCCAACGAGCCGGTATCGTAGCCATACACCGTGTCGCTCACCCGATTGCCCGATCCGTCCAGCAACCTCGTCTCTGTCACCAAACTCAGCAGGTTGTTACTGAGATAAGATGCAGTCGTCACATAGCTGCTCTGCGTCTCGCGCAGAAGGCCACCCGGCGCTCCCGCTCCCCAGTCGTATTCCTTCCGGTCCGTCACGTTATTGTACCGGTCGTATTGCAGCGTGCTCAGGCTCTGCTGATTCGTGTCGAGCACCGTGAGCGTCTGTAAAGCCTGCGGGTCGTTCTGATAATTCTCCCGATTGTAGGCGTCCCCGCTCCCGTACTTCGCTGCCAGACACATCTCCCCCGCCTGGCAAGGCCGCTGCGCCCAAGTAGTCAGCACCCGCCGGAGCGTGGAGCCGCCGTCCCTGGTTAAATAATCGGTTTCGTACTCCTTGCCGTTCTGCCAGTTCTCGAAGCCGAACGGCGCCAGTTCCCCATAAAACCCATTGCCATAGAAGTAATGCACTTCCTCGGCCATCGAGCTGCCGTTCGACAGGTGGTTCACCGTCGTCGCTGTATTGGCCGCCTGCGCGTTCCCTTCGCCGCTATAACTGTACTGCTCATCGGAAGCCAACGCCGTTCCACTATACGACTTCCGCTCGGTCACGTAGCGGATAATGTTGCCCTCGAAATTGCTCGGCCCCTGCGCGTAGGAGAACTGAAACATCCCTCCGCTGGGCACAGACACCGTCGTCACTTCGCTATAGCTGTCGTACTTGAATGAGTAGCTGGTTCCGTCAGGCAGCACCACCGACGAAACAATCTGCGGATCGAAGGTCCCGCCCGGATTAGTACTCACAAAATTGAAAAGCTGTTGGTAGGTTTCGATCACCTGGCCGGAATCTAACGCGCTGTCGAGCGAGCCGATGTGGACGGCGATCGAGCGAGTCGCCCCATTTGCGCCCGGATAGGAGATTACATCCTGGGTGGCGCTATAAGAGATGGAAATCGTACGCCCGTCGCTGTCTATAATCGAGCTGACCCCCGTCCCGCCATTCCCCGTGCTGCCGTAAGAGAAATAAGTCTGGTTCCCGTTCGCATCCCGCATCCACGTCACATTCGATCTGTCGATCCGATACGTGCTGCCATCCTTGCTGCGAAGATAGCCGCTCACCGCGCTGGGCGTTGCCGCGCTGTGCTGGTAATAGTCGTCTACGATCGTTGAATCGCTCGTGAATTGCAAAAAGCTGCCATCGCGCGAGACGAATGTCGTGCCGCGCGACGCGGGATTATTGTACGTATCGTTCAAAACATCGCCGCCCGAACCCGTATCGACCAGATCGGTTTCGGTCCCGTCGGCCGTCACAAAAGTCAGACGCGACACCGTCGTACTGTAGAAATTCCCGCCGCACGTTGAGCACACATAGAGCGCCCCAGGCGCCGTCCTCTGAAAGAGCGCCCCAGGGCTGAATAGCGGAACGTTTCCCCAGAGCACCATGTTTGGGGCCGCCGGCGGCAGAGCGGTGTATTCCGCGGGAGCCGACGAACCTGACTGTACTTTCTCCATCCGCCAGAGCCGCTGCAAGGGCAGCACTATTGTGTAGCCGGCCCGCCCCCGGCCGCCGACCTTCAGCAAAGGAATCCGAATATTCGCCTTGCCCGTATAAAGCGAAACATCGTCGATACCGCTTAAGTTGTAACTACCCGCCGGACTCCCCGGCTTCATGGCCACCGGAGTGTAGCCGTCCGTGTTTGTAGTCGTTTGCCCGAAGGCCGCCAGTCCCACCACCGCCAAACCAAATACCGAATGCAGGAGCCGCACGGACCGTCGAAAGCAGGGCGACCACCTCCCGCCTCGCGGATCTTCTGAATAGAACATGGAATCTCTTTCAGATTGTGCGGGAAATGCGGAACTCGAACAATTCCCCGAATGATTTTCTTAGGCATAAGCAAATGACCATACGGTATTTTACTTACAACTCAAGCTCTAAGAATTTAACTTACTGCTCAATTCTCTAGCTGGTGAATAGACAAACCGGCCTGTCACTGGCACACTATCGATACTGCGGAAGAATAACTCCGTTTTAATAGAAGCCGGGCCACGCTATCGTTGTCTCTCGCGTTCGGACCGCAACAGTAACAGTCTTGGATGAAGATATGCAGGTTAGCTACTTTTCACACCGGAATACACCAAAGCGAAATCCGGTATTTGTCTTTTATTTGGTAACGCTCGTCCTCGGGTGCCTAACTTCCAGCCCGGTTTATGGAGTGACACACGCCCGGCCCTATGATTTCGACGGAGACGGAAAGTCCGATCTCTCTGTATGGAGACCCGCTAACGGTATTTGGTATGTTTCGCAGAGTTCTACGGGTAGCCAATTTCAACAACAGTTCGGTCTTCCCGGCGACATCCCGGTTACCGGAGACTTCGATGGCGATGGCAAGGTGGATATGGCTGTTTTCCGACCCTCATCGGCTACCTGGTACCTGATGCCGAGCAGCACCCAGGCGCAAGCATCTACGCAATTCGGTCTGACGGGAGATATACCGGTTCCAGGGGATTACGATGGCGATGGAAAAACCGACCTGGCCGTGTTCCGCCCGGCAACGGGAACCTGGTATGTGTTGCAAAGCAGTAATGGTGCGCTAACCCAGCAACAATTCGGATTGGTGGGAGATATTCCCGTCACGGGAGACTTCGACGGGGACGGGCGAGCGGATCCAGCGTTTTTTCGGCCTTCCACTTCCAGCTTTTATGTTCTGCAGAGCAGTAGCGGTACTCAAATTGTTACCCATTTCGGCGAATGGGGAGATGTTCCGGTCCCCGGCGATTACGACGGCGATGGAAAGACCGACATCGCTCTTTACCGCCCAGCTAACTGCACATGGTACATCCTGCCGAGCAGTAATCCCGGTGCCGAAATCTTTCAAGCGTGGGGGCAGCCTTACGATGTACCCTTAACCGGGGATTTCGACGGCGACGGGAAAACCGATATCGCGGTTTTCCAGACCAATACCGCTACTTGGGCGATCATGTTTTCCGGCGGAAGGCCGGCAACCGAGATACAGTGGGGCCTCGTAGGCGACATTTCAATAGCGCATGAATTCGATGTCGATCGGCATGTAGTGGGCGACTTCGACGGAGATGGAGTCGACGATCCCACCGTGTTCAATACATCGAATGGCACTTGGTATGTAACGGCGGGCAGCAATGGAAACAAGAGCCAACAAATTTGGGGCCAGCCGGGCGACATGCCCGTCGTTGGCGACTTCGACGGCGATGGACGATCCGATTACACGATATACCGTCCCGCGACAAGCGAATGGTGGGTTCTCTTCAGCAGTACCGGTAAAGGGGCCGTTCAGGCATTCGGGCAGCCCGGGGAAATTCCTGTACCCGGAGATTTCGACGGCGACGGAGTGACCGATTATGCCGTCTTTGCAGGTTCGAACGCCCTCTGGTGTATCTTAGCCAGCAGCACCGGTCAGCAGAGCTGTACACAATGGGGAATCTCGGGAGACCAACCGCTTGTCGGAGATTTCGACGGCGACGATAAAGACGATTACGCCGTATTTCGTCCTTCGAATCAGACTTGGTATGTGCTGGCGAGCACGGCGGGATCGCTTCAACAACAATGGGGCAACCCGGGCGATATACCGGTTCTCGGCGATTTCGACGGCGACGGCAGAACCGATTTTGCAGTGTGGCGACCCTCTGAAGGAACGTGGTACGTACTTACAGCCTCTAACCGTAGTTCTTACCCATCGCCTACCATAAAAGTGCAATTTGGGCTGCCGGGCGACGTCCCCATCACCGGAGATTTCGATGGCGATGGCAAAACCGATTTTTCTGTCTATCGTCCTTCCACCGGTGTCTGGTACGCGTTGCTGAGTTCGAACGGCCGCCAAATCGAACAGCAGTGGGGTATTGGAATAGAACTGCCGTATTCCTCGGCAAATCAGGGCGTTGCTCCACTTCCTTCGAAAGAATACGTTTATTTTGGCAATCGCGTCATTGCTTTAGAAAACACTCCCAACAACTAAGCTCCGGCAAGCCTCCTCCAGAGGACTATTAACCTGAAGGCCGCAGCAAACCCTGCGGTTGACCGGCGCCTGCCGCTTATTAGAGGACAAGGTTATTGATATTGAATTAGTTCATATAACATCGTTTCTTTGAATTGACTTCGAAGCCAGATTAAGAAGTACCGCTTATGCTGTGCATAAGAAAACCCGGAAAATAGGATCGGCGGAGAGAAGATAAGTCTCGCCGGCGCACATACTAACCTAAGATGATAGGAGATACATATTTGCTGGATGGATGCAACAAAATGCGGCAAGTATCGGCTAAATTGACCACACTGGTATATCTCGTTCTCCTTGCGTGGTGTGTTAGCCCTCTATATGGCAAGTCGGTTCTCAAAGCAACCGATTACGACGGAGATAGGAAGACGGACTTTGCCGTGTTTCGCCCATCGACGTCCACCTGGTACGTCATGTTAAGTAGTACCGGGTCCAGTCGGGGACAAGTCGTGCAGCAGTTTGGAGGCAACGGCGACCTTCCAGTTCCCGGCGATTACGACGGAGATGGCAAGACGGACTTTGCCGTGTTTCGCCCATCGACGTCCACTTGGTACGTCATGTTAAGCAGTACCGGATCCAGTCAGGGACAAGTCGTGCAGCAGTTTGGAGGCAACGGCGATCTTCTAGTTCCCGGCGATTACGACGGAGATGGCAAGACGGACTTTGCCGTGTTTCGCCCATCGACGTCTACCTGGTATGTCATGTTAAGCAGTACCGGATCCAGTCAGGGACAAGTCGTGCAGCAGTTTGGAGGCAGCGGCGACCTTCCAGTTCCCGGCGATTACGACGGAGATGGCAAGACGGACTTCGCCGTGTTTCGCCCATCGACGTCCACTTGGTACGTCATGTTAAGCAGTACCGGATCCAGTCAAGGACAAGTAGCGCAGCAGTTTGGGGGCACCGGCTACCTCCCAGTTCCCGCCGATTACGACGGAGATGGCAAGACGGACTTTGCCGTGTTTCGTCCATCGACTTCCACTTGGTATGTCATGTTAAGCAGTACCGGATCCAGTCAGGGACAAGTAATGCAGCAGTTTGGAGGCAGCGGCGACCTTCCAGTTCCCGGCGATTATGACGGAGATGGGAAGACAGACTTCGCCGTGTTTCGTCCATCGACTTCCACTTGGTACGTCATGTTAAGCAGTACCGGATCCAGTCAGGGGCAAGTCGTGCAGCAGTTTGGGGGCACCGGCGATATTGACCTCTCTTGTCTCCTGTTACATTTTTCCATATCGGGTCAGGTCCTCGCAGGATCCTCGCCACTAACCGGAGTCAGCATTGTGTTAAATGGCAGCAATATTCAGTCACTCAATACGGACGCCAGCGGAAATTATTGGTTCTCTGTTCCAGCGAACGGTAACTATACGGTAACGCCTTCAGTTTCTGGCTACAATTTCCAGCCGGCATCCGCTACCTTTGACAGTCTCAACGCCGACCAAACCGCCAGCTTCAGTGCCTCTTCCTCTGGCAATGGCTATACCGGCGCATCACTGAGAGAGTACATCTACCTTAACGGAAAAGCTGTCGCTATCGAAATGGTGCATTAAAGATAGGGTGGCGTGAAACATAATGCAAAATCTGAAATAAAGTGATTCCGAGTTTGTCCGATGCTGCGATAAGTATCAGTCTGACTCGGAGGATTGGTGAAGGTGGAAACGTCTTTTAACGCACTTGCCATTTGCCAAGAAGCAACCTGGAATCCCTGCACCACCAGCCATGCGCTAATCTTCTGTATATCGGCGTCTGCCACTCCGAACGGCTCTCCGAATTGTTGGGTCAGCCATTTGTGGTGTTACACGGAGCCTTCGTCCGTTGACCTTTGAGGAGCTCGTCAAGCGGCCGCCGCTCGTTCTGCGCTAGTCGCAGCGAGCAAACTCACGTCATATAAAGGTCTACCCGAGCGCCTATTTCTCTCCATGTTGTCTTGTCTGCTTTAAGGCTGGTTGGCCACGCTGAAGGTGCCGCTCACCGTGTATTGATTTCCGTTCGTAGAGGTCGCGCGCGCTCCCAGCGTGTGAGTTCCATTCGCGAATGGCATCGTGTTCAGCTCATAATTCCAACCCACATTCGGGCAGCCGCCGGCCGTCGAATAGTGAGCGCAGACGTCGCTCCGGTCGCCTCCATAGAGAGCCGTCCCATTTAACACTCCATCCACCAGAATTTCCACGCTCACAATCTGCGCGCCGCTCTGATCGAGCGCCCAGCCTCCGATAGCGGAAGTGCCTGTCAGGGTTTGCGTCGAACTTGGCACATCGATGCTCGCCCGCAGCGTACTCGTCGAGCTATTGGCGATTTGGAAACTGGTGGTAAAGGTGGCGCTTTGCCCGCCGGCCGTCGTCCCCGTCACCGCCAGCGTGTGGGTACCGTCGCTGAAGAGCGTCGTATCCAGGAAATAGTTCCAGCCGACATTCGGGCATCCGGGGGCATTCGCAAAGATCGCGCAAACATCCGCCCGCGCGGCTCCCGTCGTCGCGGAACCGACTGGCAGATTGTCCACCGACACCGCAACTTTGCTCACCGCCGCCTGCGTATCGATCGCCCAGCCGCCGACGTTCACGCTTCCGCTGAGACTACCGCTCTGCGAATTCGGATAGTCAATCGATAGCTTCATCGGATTCGCCGTCGTCCAGTTCGCCACCGTGAAGGTCGAAGAAAGAGTGTTCTGTTGAGCTCCCGCCCCGGTCACGGTCATTGTGTGCACGCCGTTTGCCAGGTGAGTCGTGTCTACCGCGAGACTCCAGCCGACGTTCGGGCAGTTCGGTTCATTCGGATAGGTCGTGCAGACATCCGGCCGGCTCGAGCCATAAGTCGCCGTGCCGTACAAAGTGCCATCGATGGCCACCGTCACCGCGCTAATCAGGCTGTTCGTACTGAACGCCCAGCCGCTGAAAGTTGTCTGTCCAAGCTGGATGGAATTTTGCGCGCTGGGAACATCGATGCCGATCACCACCGTACTCGCCGTTGGATTGTTGGAGACAAGGAAGGTCTGCGCCGCTGTTGTAGACTGCCCACTCGCCGTGGATGCGGCAATCTTCAAAACGTGAGTCCCATTCACCAGCTGCGTTGTGTCTATCGGAAAATTCCAGCCGACGTTCGGGCAGCTCGGGCGATTCGGATGCGTATTGCAGACGTCCTGCCGAGGACCTCCGAGGATTGCCGTCCCATAAGAAATCCCGTCGATTGTCATGGCGATGCTACTGATCGGCGCGGTAGTACCGATCGCCCAGCCGCCGAAGCCGACATAACCGCTGAATGCCGCGCTGGTCGAGTTCGGCGAGTCGATCGACAGCGTAATCGTGTTGCCCGGCGTATTTGCGACCGTGAAATTCGCGGAAAGGGTCGACGATTGACTCCCGTTTGTCGAGGGAGTGATCGCCAGCGAATGCATGCCATCCGACAGCTTCGTCGTATCCAGCATGAAATTCCAGCCGACGTAGGGGCAGCCGGCTTCTCCCGGATGAACATTGCACACGTCAGACCGATTGCCGCCGTAATCCGCCAGACCGTAGGGAGCTCCGTCAACCGTCACAGCGACCTGCGAAATAGCCGATAGACCGCTGATCGCCCAGCCACCAAAATAGGCTGTCCCGCTAAAAGCAGAACTGTTGGTGTTTGGAACGTCGATACTCATCATCATCGGGTTCGAAGCCGTCCAATTCGCCACCGTGAAGGCGGAGGATGCCGTGTAGGTCTGGCCGGTATTGGTCGTGATCGTAGCGGACATCGTGTGCGAGCCGTCGGCAATCATCGAGGTGTCGAACAGGAATGACCAGCCGACATTGGGACAATCCGGGCTGGAGTAAAGAGCGCACACGTCGGTTCGACTGGCGCCATAGGTAGCATTTCCGTAAGGCACCGAGTCAACCGAGATCAGCACCGAGGTAACTGAACCCGAGGGTCCCAGCGCCCAGCCGGAAAAGGTCGTCAGGCCGATTACCGAAGAGTTTTGTGAAGATGGCGCTTCGATCCCAATCCGAATCTGCGGCTTGGTCACATTGCCCGAGTTCCAGTTAAATACCAGGTTCGCTACGTTCACGGAACCGAGACCGGTAGCGAGGTCGTAGCCAACTCCCGCCTGGTATGCGGCCGTGCTCGTTCCATAGCCGGCTTGGCCAGGTACCGCGTTGTTACCCACCGTCACGTCGTTGAAGATACAATTCGACGCCGGAGGATTCGCGGCATCGGAAGCATCACAGGCGGAAACCGTCTCCGAGGCAGCTAATCCGTATAGCTCACTGTCGGCTTGCCCCTGCCGGGCGCTGGCATACTGATCGATCAATGCCATGATCCCCGCAAATGCCGGGGTCGCCGCCGACGTGCCGCTCACTCCGGAAAACGAACTGCGCCCGCGGCGCTCCGTGCACGAACCATCCAGGCAGATGAGATAGAAATCATGGCTGGCGGAAGTCATGGAGACGTCCGGCACGTCGCGGGCTCCATCGTCGGGAATACCAGCCAGGCCTGACTGCCAGGATGGCTTAGCGAACAGAATACTCGCTCCGCCACTGCCAGCGTAGATTCCGGCGTTCGAGCTGCCGCACTGCGCAACGGTGCAGCTCTCGTTCCACACGTCTTCGGGTATGTAGGAAAGCGCGGAGGAGTTGGTCGAATCGTTCGACGAATTCCAGTATGCGGAATAATTGCCGTTCTCGTTGAACTGCGTTCCTCCAACCGCGATATCGTAGGGCGTTGCCGCCAGCACATTCACCGAAATGGGTCCGGTGGCAACCGTCTCCGACCCCGGATCGTCGCAACCTTCCGCTCCCGAATCGCCGGACGCCACCGTATAGGTAATCCCTTCGGCCGCCGCCTGCTGCGCCAGCGAGGCGTAGAACTGGCCCTCTGCCGCCGTGTAATTCGCTTCGCAATCGCCGTAGCTTTCCGTCATCACGTCGGCCAGATTGTTATCGATGATGTATTCCTCGGAAAGGTCGACGCCATCCGTGCTGCTGGTCGAAGCGGAAACCACCAGCTTTATCGTGGCGGAAGACGCAATCGCGCCCGCCCAGGACGTATCGAGCACTGCTTCCTCCTCGTCTCCGTCACCCAGGTTTCCCGGGTCTGTTCCGTTCACAACAATCTGCGGCGGGTTGTTCGAAAGCGCAAAGGCGTTCCGAAAGTCGGTGATGTCACTCAGGTTGATGTTCGTCCGCGCCACCACCGCGATCGTGATGCCCGTGCCGGTGAGTCCGCTTTGGTAGAGCGGATTGATGTCATAGATGGTTGAGAAGTCGCCCGGCGCCAGCGCGTATTGGCCGTCAGAGCCGGTGAATTGGGGTTTAGTTCCTGGGCCGTTCATCCAGGCAACCTGCGGCTTTGCGGCGGCAATCTGGGGCGCTTTTCTGAAGTCGTAGAGGGTGGAAACGCCGGCCACCACCGAACCGAGCGCCGCCGGAATCTGCGGATCGGTCGCATTCGCCCAATGGGACACGCCGTTGACCACGTATTTGTGGATCTCGGTATGGAAAGCCTGCTGGATCTGGCCGGCGGTGCCCGAAAACTCGATCACATTCCGGCCGTTCGAAACGCTGTTTACTTGAAAGCCGTTTGCCTCCAGCCAGCCGGAGATCTTTTTGATATCGGCATCGGCCACGCCGAACTGCTGGCCGAACTGTTGCGGGGTGAGCCATTTGTGGTAATTGGCTGAATTCCTGTCCTGCTGGCTTCCAAGGAACGCTTCGAGCGACTTTTGAGCGTCGGCTCCCGGATTGAGCACGAGCAGCATCCGGTCCATGGCGAGATCGGCCGGCGCGGCGCCCTGGTCGTATTGCGCCCGGGCCAAAGGATGGACGTTCCTAGGCAGGCGCTGTAGAGCGCTGTCGTCGATTGAGCCGCCGATGCGCGCTCTTACTTGCGAAGCCGCTGGCGCTCGTAGCAGAAGCAGCAACGGTACTACCCACAGAAGCCTGAACATTGCTCTTTAAGACGAACAAAGTAGCACGGTGGAATACAGCCCGAAATGGTATTTTTTGCCGAACGAACTGGCCTTGGGTTCGTTTTTTCAAATCAACCTGTCAGCCGTTCCAGCCGCTCGGCTGCCGCTTCGAGAGTCTCCAGCTTCTTAGCGAAACAAAAGCGAACCAGTCGGCTGCCCAACTCGGGCCGGGAGAAAAAGCTGGAGCCTGGAACTGCTGCAACTCCAGCCACTTCAATCAGATGCCGGCAAAAGTCCACGTCATTGTTGAAGGGAAAGGACGCCATATCGCAGAGGATGTAATAGGCACCCTGCGGAACGAAGCAGCGGAAGCCGGCCTTCTGCAAAATCCCCACCAGCAGGTTTCGCTTCGTTTCGTAATTTTGGGCTAGCCGCGAAAAGTATTCGTTCGGCAGTTGAAGCGAGACCTCACCTGCCTTCTGGAGCGGCGAGGCGGCGGCCACCGTTAGGAAGTCATGAACCTTACGAATCGAAGCCGTCAGGTCGGGCGGCGCGATCACCCAGCCGACCCGCCAGCCAGTTACCGAGAACGTCTTACTGAGGCTGTTGACGAGCACCGAGCGATCCCGCATTCCCGATCGAGTAATCGGTGGAACGTGCCTGGCACCGTCGAAGACGATGTGCTCATAGATCTCGTCGGTGATGAGCAGGCAGTCGAACTCTTCGCATAGATGTGCGACTTGCTGCAACTCTTCGCGCGAGAAGACGCGGCCGGTGGGGTTGTTGGGCGAGTTCACGATCACGGCGCGAGTTCGTTTGGTAAAAGCCGCGCGTAGCTCGTCGGGATCGAAACTCCAGTCCGGCGGCCGCAAGCTGACATAGCGGCAGGTGGCGGCACTTAAGAGAGAATCCGGCCAGTAGTTTTCGTAAAACGGCTCGAAGACAACCACCTCGTCGCCCGGGTTCAGCAAGGCGAGCATGGTGGCGACCATGCCCTCGGTTGCTCCGCAGCAAACGGTGATCTCGCGCTCAGGGTCGAGATCGAGATGGTAGAAGCGCCGGTAGTAGTCGCGAATGGCTTCGCGGAAGGATTTCGCGCCCCAGGTAATCGAATACTGGTTGACGTCGTCGGCAATAGCCTGCTGGGCGGCGGCTTTCACTTCGGCGGGAGCAGGAAAGTCCGGAAAGCCCTGGGCCACGTTGACTGCGCCGAGTTCGAGCGCGCGGCGGGTCATTTCCCGGATGACGGATTCTTTAAAACCGTTGATGCGCTCGCTGCCGGGCCGGCGGATGGTAGTGACTGCCATGCAGAGATTGTAAACGGCGCGGTGAAACCGTATTCGATTAAACGGAGCCGCGGCGAGTGCGTTTGCGTACTGGCTTCTTTTTGGGAGCCGGTTTCGCGTGGTAGACCGGAACGTCGGGCACGGAACTCGCGTAGAGCTTGCGATAGACGTCCTGGTTGCGCAGAACGATCTGGATATAGCCGCGGGTTTCGTGGAAGGGGACGGCTTCGATGAATTCGGCGGGTTCGCGAAACGGGCCCCAGGTACGCCAAAGATTGGCGCGTCCGGGACCGGCGTTGTAGGAGGCCAAGGCAAGTTCCACCTGGCCACCGTACGAATTAAGCATGTTGCGGAAATAATAAGTCCCGAGTTGCAGGTTTCTATCCGGCGTCAGGAGCTGGCGGTAAGGCAGGCGGCGCACGCCAAAATGCCGGGCCAGCTGTCGACCGGTGGCGGGAAGCACCTGCATCAAGCCATAGGCGTTCGAATGAGAAATAACGCTCACGTTGAATTCCGATTCCTGGCGGATGAGGGCGGCGACGAGGAACGGATCGAGGCTTTGGTCATGGCTGTAACGGTCGATGGCGCGGCGGAAAGGCATGGGGAAAGCAAGCTGCCAGAAGGACGCGGGCGCCTGATCGAGCGGCATGTAAAGGTAACCGGGAGCGTAGGTCTTGATGTAGTGCAGAGCGGTATCGGGCGCGTTTCGTTCCACCGCCAATTTGGCTAACTGATAGGCGTAAAAGTTCTCTTGCTCGCCATCGTTGCGAGCTCCGAACTTGAGTTCGCCTTCAGCCAGATCGGTCAAGCCGGTCAGCTCGAGCAATTCGGCGCGTGTCATCCGCTTGCGGGCGATTAGGCCAGGCGTAAAGCTGGGAAACTCGGGCCGATCCGGCCAAGCGACGGAACGGAGGAATTCGACGGTGGCCGGACTCGGCGTAGCCGCTTTTAGACCGGGATCTTTCAAACGCTCGCGCGCGACAACCGCGAAATAGGTATTAGGGAAACGATCGATCAGTTCCCGATAGCACGCGCGCGCTTCGGGAAGCTGATTCTTTCGCTCTTCGAAACGGCCGAGGAAGTAGAGCGCATCGTTGACGTCGATGGACGCCGGATACGTCTGAATGTACTTGCGCAGCGCATCGTAGGTGTCGCTGTCGTCACTGCGATAACTCTCATAAGCCACCCGCCAGGCGCACCAGGCAGAGCGGGGATCGTTCGGAAAAGTGGCGGCGCAAGCCCGATACAGGGGCAGATAGGTAGTCTTGTCGTTATCGACGCGCGCTTGATCCGCGACAAAGATCAGGGCGTCCAACCGCCAGAGGGAAGCCGGATGCTGCCGCTCGAGGTGGTCGAGGAACGGTTTGACATCGGCATGGCGATCGAGCTTTCGGGCGCAGCGGATGAGGTAGCTGAGGCGTTCGGCGTCGGCGTCGCTTTCCTCAACTTTGAGCGCGGTGAGGTATTGAAAGGCAGCTTCGGTGTTGCCGCTGAGGTAATCGACTTCGCCCAGGCGGACGCGCGCCCGATCTTGCGCGGTTCCCGCAAGCTGGGGGATGGCGGCAGCGAACTCGATCCGGGCGGCCTCGGGATTCCTGGCTTCGATCAGCTTTTCGGCGCGGGTCAGCATAGCGTCCGGCATGGGAGGCGGGTAGGCATCGGCGAGCCGCTGCTTGACTTCGACAAGAGCATTGGCCGCATCGGTAGCTTCTTTCGCCACAGGAAAGTCATAGTAGACGCGCTGATAATATTCGGCGGCTTTCAGCAGGTCGCCGGTTGACTCGAAGCTGCGCGCCAGCAGCAGAGCGTTTTCGGGGTGGGGGATTCGATCGTAGTATTTCTTGATCAGCGCAAGCGCCTGCTGAGGGTGGTCGGCGTCCAGCAAAGCCTTGACGGCGATGGCGGCCGCAGGGCCGACAAAAGGAGAGAGCGGAACCTGATTGAAAACCCGCGTTGCCGCCTTGCTGACGTCATCGTAGTTTTTGAGGCAGTATTCGGCTTGCGCGCGGATGTACTGGGCGTAGTCGTCGAGGATGGGCGCTTTGCCGGAAGCCGCGTTGGCATACTCGGCGGCCGCTTGGAAATTATTCTTCTCGAATTCACGCTGCGCGACTACGATGAGACCGGCCGCGCCCACAATTTTTGGCGACTGCGGTTTGGCGGGGGCCGGTTTCCGCTTCGACTTAGTCGGGGTGGAGGCGGCGAAAGAGGACAAGGCAATCAGCAGGACGGCTGAGGCCAGCGCGCGGCGGCCGGCGCGCAACTCAAACCAATTGGCCAGGATAATCCGCTCCCAACTTCCGTTCGTCACCATCGGCAGCGGTATTCAGTAACTCCAGGTGAAGGTAATCGACCATGGAAGAAGTAGTCATAAATTGCTTTCGATAGGCCTCGCGAGCCTTATCGATTTCATTTTGCAGGAACATATATAGGTTATTTTGTTTGCGCCCCTCGCGGCAAGCCTCCGGGCGGGACAATTGCATCTGCGCAACGGCAACGCGCGAGAAACGCTGCGCTTTGACGTGCAATCCGCGCTGGCTGTCGTTCAAATTGGCCCATTGAGGAAGCGCCGGCTGCTTTTTGACCATTGGGGCAGACTCGATTTGGGAATGGATCGACTGGTTTGCGCGGCGTTCGAGCACGGCGGACGACATTCCGGCGACGAGTTCCAAGGCGTTGACGTCGAGAAATGACGTTTCGGCTGCAAAAATCAAGGCGACGACTCGCCCGGCATTCGAAACAGGGAAAAGATGCGCGCGCGATGGCTCCGCGGTGCTGAGCGATTCCCCAACTTCGCCGGCCGTGCGCAGGGCGACCACGGGATCGCCAGACTCGACAACGGAAGAGAAAGCTCTGGCCGAGGTCACCGGGAATTCCAAGCCGGCGGACAAACCCAGACTCTGCTGGGAGCGGAGCAGGAAGCGACCGTCGTTTTGAGTGAAAATTCCGAAGTCGGTAGCGAATTTCGAGGTTGCATCACGCACTGCGCCAATCCACTGATCCTCGTTTTCATAGTGGCGAAGACGCCGAAAAATCTGATTCAAATCGACGGTGATTTGACGGCGGGCGGCTTTTTCGGTTTGGGTGCAGGCCGCGTCGAAGTCGCGTTTGAGCGCCTCGAACGCGGATTCAAGAGCGTGCATGGTGGACTATATAAAAATTTTAGCTTGCGCAAATTTACGGTCGCTGACGCTTCTTGCTCGGTTCAAGCATTTCGCAACGCAACAGATTCCAGCACACAGCGTTTTACGGCTGGTTACGTAAGATGGTCGTTCGGGAGAGCGCAGAATGGACTACACTACAACAAAAAAATATCCGATGTTACGGCTTCTGAGTGTTGCGTTCTGGTTCAGCTTGACGATTAGCGTTTTGGCAGTGGGCCAGACGCCGCCGGCAGGCACGCGGCCAGCGCGTCCGACGCCACCCACGCGCGATCCACATGCGCCTGGCTACGTGGCAGCGACGGACCTGGCGGACGGGACGACTCCGCCGCCAAATGTAGACGGGAACTTCATCCTTGGCCCGACGCACAAGCCCGCGCCGGAGACAACGGTGCAAGAAGGCGTGCCGCAAGGGACGGTTTCCACATTCACGATGGAGTCGGTGGACAGCAAGATCTATCCAGGGATCGCGCGCGAGCCCGACACTCATGGCTCGGCGGACCCGAGCGATCCGGCTAAGATGATCGTCACAACCAGCCACCCGGCACCCTACACCCGACGAGTGACTGTATATGTCCCGAAACAATATGTGGCAGGAACGGCGGCGCCGTTCATCGTGGGGGCGGATGGTCCTGACCGGCTGTTGTTCGCAGCGCTAGATAATCTGATCGCGGAGCACCGGCTGCCTGCCATGATTGCGATCTCGATTAGCAACGGCGGCGGCGATGCCCAGGGAAGCGAGCGGGGCTTGGAATACGACACCATGTCGGGTCGATATGCGGAGTTCGTGGAGAAAGAGGTGCTGCCGCTGGTCGAAAAACAAGACAATGTGAAGCTGACCAAAGATCCGGAGGGTCGCGCGACAATGGGCGGGAGCTCGGGCGGTTCGTGCGCGTTCATTATGGCCTGGTATCACCCGGAGCTCTACCGACGTGTCCTCACTTACTCAGGAACCTATGTAAACCAGCAATGGCCATCGAATCCGGAGACGCCGCACGGCGCATGGGAGTTCCATGAACATCTGATTCCGGACAGTCCGGCGAAGCCACTGCGCATCTGGATGGAGGTGGGCGACAGAGACCTTCTCAATCCGAATACGATGCGCGACAACATGCATGACTGGGTGAAAGCCAATGAGGATATGGCCAAAGTGCTGGCCGCCAAGGGCTATCATTACCAGTTTGTCTTTGCGCGGAATGCCGGGCACACGGACCGAGCGGTGAAACAACAGACGTTGCCCGAGGCTCTGGAGTATGTATGGCAGGGGTACGCTCCTGATTCGGGGGTTGTCCGCCAGGGGCACGATCACACGCCGTAGCGAATGGCTTAGCCGTGTAAAAGCTTAGACCGCGGGGCTGGCTCGTGTGGAAGAATGTGGGAATGAAGCGACCGTTCACCGCGACCATTTGGCGAGAAGGAAACTGGTACGTTGTTCAGTGGCTCTCGCCCATCTAGCGGATGCGGTGGAACTCCATTTCGAAGAACCGCGGGCGTCGCGTCCGCCTAAGGTTCGAAAGATTGAGGTTGAGGTGGCTACGAATGGGAGAAGCTTGGCTTAGTGTTAACCGTTCGATGCGTGTAACGCGTCGCACACAGCTTCGGTTACCTGGCTGGTGGTTGCAGTTCCGCCGAGATCGGGCGGCAGCACCGAGTGCGATCCGGTGACACGCTCGATAGCGGCCATCAAACGATTCGCCGCTTCATTCTCCTCTAGATGATGCAACATCAGGACAGCTGTCCAGAGGCTGCCAATGGGGTTCGCGATGCCTTTGCCCGTGATATCGAAAGCAGATCCGTGAATGGGTTCGAACATGGATGGGAAGCGGCGCTCCGGGTTGAGGTTGGCGGTGGGAGCGATGCCCAAACTGCCGGCTAGAGCGGCCGCCAAGTCGCTCAAGATGTCGGCGTGAAGATTCGTCGCGACCATGACATCGAGCGTTTGCGGCTTGCCGACCATGCGCGTGGTGACGGCATCGACTAACATTTTGTCGGTTGTCACATCGGGATAGTCGCGGCCAACCTCGGCGGCGACTTCGTCCCACAGAACCATTCCGTTGCGTTGGGCATTCGATTTGGTGACGACGGTGAGAAGCTTGCGCGGGCGGGAGCGCGCGAGCTGGTAGGCAAAGTGCATGATTCGCGCGACGCCCGCGCGGGTGAAGATGGCGGTTTCGGTAGCGACTTCCTCGGGTAGTCCGCGATGCGACCGGCCGCCGTGACCGGCATATTCTCCTTCGCTGTTTTCGCGAACAATCACCCAGTCCAGCTGTGAGCTAGTTACGTTGCGAAGCGGACTGGTGATGCCGGGAAGAATGCGGGTTGGGCGCACGTTCGCGTATTGATCGAAGCCTTGACAGATGAAAAGGCGCAGGCCCCACAGCGTGACGTGATCCGGAATTTGAGGGTCGCCGACCGCGCCGAAATAGATGGCGTCAAAGTTTCTTAGCGTGTCCAGGCCATTTTCGGGCAACATGCGTCCGTTTGCCCGATAATAGTCGGAGCCCCAGGGGAAAGTTTCCGCAATCAGCCGGAAGTCGCCGCACCGTTGTTGCAGAACATCGAGAACAGCTATGCCCGCGGGGATGACTTCCTGGCCGATGCCATCTCCTGGGATGACGGCAAGCTTGTGTTCGCGCATGTTTTTGATCGGTTAGCGGACGAGTATCGCGATGAGTCGTGACGCGGCAGGCAGGAGTGCCCAATGTCGTTGATTTAAGGAGTTTTTAGGTAGTTGCAAATTTACGGTCGCTGACGCTTCCTGCTCTGTTTCAAACATTTCGCAACGCTTGGGCGGCATCCGGTTTGTCACGCTCATGCTTAAGTCAACAATAGTAGGCACGAGTGCGCGCGCCAACCGCCTTGCTAGACCAGGTCCTCGGATTTAAACGGAAGGCGGCGAATGCGCTTGCCAGTGACGGCAAAGACGGCGTTCATGAGCGCGGGGGCCACCGGAGGCAGGGCAGGCTCGCCGATGCCGGTAGGAGTTTTATCGCTTGGCACGATATGTACATCGATTTGCGGCGTTTCCTTCATGGAGAGAGTGGGGAAGTGATTGAAGTTGGTCTCGACCGCGCCGCCATTCTGAATAGTGATCTGGCTCTTCAGGGCGGCGGTTAGACCATAGATAATCGCGCTCTCGACTTGCGCGCGGACGCCAGCAGGATTAACAGCGGTACCGATATCGACGGCGGAGACTACGCGGACAACTCGAAGAGAGTTTTTGTCTATTGCTACTTCGACTACATTAGCGGCATAGCTATCGAAGGAAAAATGGCAAGCGATGCCCTGGCCGTGACCCTGGGCTAGACGGCTACCCCAGCCAGCTTGGGTAGCAGCAAGCCGAAGAACTCCCTTCAGGCGCCCGGTATCGAGCGCGGTATCTTTAGCGTCAAGCGGGTTCTTAATGAGCCGCTGGTCGCCGAGCTTTGCCAGACGAAATTGATAAGGGTCGGCTCCAGCGGCATGAGCGAGCTCATCCATATAGCTTTCCATCACAAAGCCGATTACGGAGGCTTCGACGGAGCGCCACCAGGCGCGCGGGACGCCGGAAGCGGCGGGAAGATATTCAAGCTTGTAGCTGCCGACCAGGTAAGGCATCTGCAGAGTGCAGCCTAGTTCGCTCGATTCGGGCGGCGTTTTCCGCGCCCACCATTCCGCAATTGACGTGGAAGTGCTTCGGTGGCGCCAGGCGGCGATATTGCCTTGAGCATCGACTGCTCCGGTGATGCGATGGTAGGAAGCCGGACGATAGAAATCGTGCGTCATATCGTCCTCGCGCGACCAAACCAGTTGGACGGGTTTAGCGACCTGCTTGGCAACCTGCGCGGCTTCGAGGGCGAAATCCGCCTGATAACGGCGTCCGAAGCCGCCACCCATCTGGGTGGTGTGTACTTTGATCTTGTCGGGCGGTAGACCACTGATCTGAGCGATGACTGCCTGAGCCCAGTCAGGACCTTGGGTCGGGACCCATGCCTCGGCGGAATCGGCTGCGATGTGAACCGTACAATTCATGGGCTCCATGGTGGCGTGGGCCTGAAACGGCAGCTCGTAATCGGCTTCGACCCGTTTGGCTGGCGGCGCGCTTGCCATGGCTGTCTCAATATCGCCCCGGTTCAAGACAACTTTCATTTGTGAATCGACCAGGCGGCGAAACTGGCGGCGCAAGGTTTCGCTGCTTTCAGCGGCATGCGGGCCGTTATCCCACTCGATCTGGAGCTGCTTGCGGGCCTGCAGGGCAAGATACGTTGTTTCCGCAACCACGGCGATGCCGCCGCAGGAATGAACGCCTTCCGTCACGGCCGCGATTTCGAAAACATCGAGGACACCCTTGGTGCCCTTCGCTTTAGTCGCGTCGAATGTTTTCACTTTGCCGCCAAAAACTGGGCAGCGCGCGACGACGGCATACACCATTCCGGGAACGCGCACATCGAGGCCGAAGGTTGCGCTTCCGTCTACTTTGCTCGGGATGTCTTTGCGGGCGAGAGGTTTTCCGATAAGATCGAACTCGGCGGGTTTCTTGAGCGGGAGCGTTTTGAAATCGGGTATGGGGAGGCGGGAGGCATCTTCGACCAACTCGCCGTAAGAAAGAGTCTGTTTGCCGTGCTGAACCGCGCCATTCTTCGCTACGCAATCCGCTGGGCTGACATTCCAACGCCGGGCAGCAGCGGTAACAAGCATCACGCGCGCGGCCGCGCCGGCCTGGCGCAGGGGCAGCCACATGCCGGCCACACTGCCGCTGCCGCCGGTACCCTGGTCACCGTAGAGATTGGAATTCGTAATCGCCTGTTCGACGCGAACAGCTTTCCAATCAACGCCGAGCTCATCGGCCAATAACATAGGCAGAGCGGTCGAGATGCCCTGCCCCATTTCGGATTTGGAGCACATCAGCGTGACAACTCCACTGCTGTCTATGCGCACCCAGGCCTGTAAGGGATTCGACGGCTTCTTCTCCGGTTGGCCTTTTGCAAGCCGCGGCACTTCGAAGCCGATAACGAGAGCAACGCCAGCGGCCTGCGCCGAGGACTTCAGCAGTTTGCGACGAGTGAGGTTGGGTAGCGTTGTACTCATAGTTCGCCTCCGGCAGCCGCGGCGGTTGCATTCGGGTGGTGCATTAAGTCGGCGGCACGCAGGACGGCGCTCCGAATCCGCAAGGCAGTGCCACAGCGGCAGATGTTGTCAGACATGGCGCGGTCGACATCCGCCGCGCTGGGATTAGGCTGTTTTTTTAAGAACGCAACGGCCGTCATGATCTGACCCGACTGGCAGTAGCCGCATTGCGGAACTTGCTCTTCGATCCAGGCCTGCTGAACAGGATGAGCACGATTCGCGGACAAGCCCTCTATGGTGGTGATCTTTTTTCCCGCAACGGAGGAGACAGGGTAAGAGCAAGACCGAGCGGGTTCGCCATCGACGTGTACGGTGCAAGCGCCGCAAGCGGCAATGCCGCAGCCGTACTTGGTTCCGGTCATATTGAGGGTGTCCCGCAGCACCCAAAGCAGAGGTGTTTGTCCGTCTACATCGACAGACTTTTTTTGTCCGTTTACTTCAAATTCTATGGCCATACGGAGATGTCCTTTTCGATAAGATATCGAATACTACAAAGATAGCTAAAAAATTAGAGCGGAATGGTTTCGGTATCCGTGCTGTCCGCGCCACCGGCTCTGGTCGAGAGCAGCGGCGGGCATTTATATAGCAGCGAGACCAATTCGTGCTGAAGATGATAGATAGTGGGCGGACGTTCCTTGACGGGTTCGCGCAGCGCGTAGGCTAGAAGCGTGACAAGCTCGTCGGAAACTGGAGTCGGTTGGGGCCAGCGCAGCACTTCCTCCAGCCATTCCCGCGACGGACCGGCGGCCGGAGGGCGGTTATTGGTCAACGTTTCGACAGCAATCACCGCAACGGAGTAAATATCGGAGCGGGCATCTACGTTTTGGCCCGAACGCTGCTCGGGAGACATATAGCCGTAGGTTCCGATGACGCGATCGACGGAGGTAAGATCGGGCTCCGGAGTATCTTCAAAGCTACGCAGCTTAGCGACGCCGAAATCCAGCACGGTAACTCGCTCCAGCCCCTCATTAGTGAGCGAGACTAACAAGTTTTCCGGTTTGAGATCGCGATGGATGACGCCGCTCGAATGCGCGCAGGCGACGGCGTTGCAGAGCTGATCGAACCAGGGCGCGGCTCGCTTAGGCCGAATCCTTCCGGAACGGGCCATCTCGGCTCGCCAGGAACGACCATCGATACGCTGCATAACGAGATATGCGCCGCCGCCTCGCAGGGAGCCAAAGTCGTGAATGGCAACGATACCGGGATGCTGCAAGCGAGCGGCCGCCCGCGCCTCGCGCTCGAAACGGCGCAGCGCGGAGGTGTTGCCGAATAAGCGGCCGGTCATCACCTTGACAGCCACCATGCGGTCCAGGCGCAGGTCAGTGGCTTCGTAGACGGCACCCATGCCGCCGGTGCCGATACGACGCTCCAATCTATACTTGCCATCGATGATGCGTTCAATAGGCAAGGTGAGCGAGAGCGCGGTACCATCGGCGGCGCAGTGGGTGGCAGGGCTCGTGTAGCATGCTCCGCAAGCAGAACACTCAAGAACGAGTTGGATGTGTTCCTGATCGAGGCGCCCCAAAACCTCAATGCGGACGCGCCCCTCTTCGCGCACCTGCTCTTTGAGCGAGAGCATTTCGAAGATAAGCCCCATCTGAGCAGCGACGGCTTGCACGAGACGACGGTCACGATGCGAATAAGACTGCTCGGATTTCTTTTCGCCGAGCAGGAGGACGCCGAGCAGCTGACCGTTTGCGCCGGAGATCGGGGTGAGCAGAGTATTTAGAAGCGCGTTGTTCGAAGCCGTGTCGCGGTCCTGAAGAAGGGAGGCGATTTCGGTAAAGGTGCGGGCGGAACGGTGGGTCTGGAGAGCCTCCTGCAGGCGTTCGTTCAAGATGCCGCGAAACTCGAGGCCGATGGGCTGGTCCTGTGGATAACCGACGGTGAAGAGGCCGACCGCTTCTTTTCGGTAGAGAACGGTGACGTAAGAGGGATGTAAGCTCGCCTGAAGGGTTTCCGCGACCACGCGGGCGACTTCGTTGGTGTTTTCGCAGGCCTGCATGGAATCGATGAGCTCGGAGAGGATGACTTCCTCTTCGTAAGCCGAGCGAAAGAACTTTCTGTCAACCCAGATCTGCAGGCGGTTGCGAAAACGGAGGGTAAGAGAGGCGCTGCCGATCAAAAGCAGATAGAACCACCAGGAGCGATGCACCACGAAATCGAGCAGCGGCGCTTTGGGATGGAGCAGCAGATCAATCACGATGGCGATCAGCGGCAGCCATAAGATCAGGCGAAGTACATTCTTCGCGAGCAGATACTGGACGCCCTTGCGAATGACGACAGCGATGCCGAGGACGCGGTGTTTGACGATGGCATAGGCGAGCGTGATGGGCGCGACGACCGAGAAAAGCGAAGCGAAGTTATCTAGAAACGATTCGGCCGTATCAAAGCCGCGCTGGTAACCCAGGTAGCGAAAAACGGCGACCGCGGCGATACCGAGCGCGATGGGAACAATGGCGGTGCCGATTCCCAAGGCGGCCCAGCGAACACGCCGGCGAGCTTGCGCATCCGGCAGCCGGCGATAATTTCTTGCAAGCACAAGGGGCGCAGACAGGAGAGCGAGCGCGCCCAACGCGTCGGAGAAAACGGGCCGCAAGCGATCGAAGCTGGCAAGAGGGACCCAGCCAGGGAACAGCGCGGCGCGACCTTGCAAGTTCAAGAGGTTCGCGACCTGCGGAAGCAGACTGAGAACGAAGAGTAGCGAAGCAGCCGAATAAAGGAACCAGCGCAAAAGGCGTAGGAGAAGCGGCTGTTTCAGCTCTTCCGGGAAACGGAAGGCAAAATCGTAAGCGACAGCCCAGGCGATCGACTCCCAGCAATAAGAGACAGCGAGAAGCGCAATCGAGAGCGTGAAGGCTGCCATGGCGGGATGAAAACCATCGAAGGAAGCGGCGGCGAAACTGCGTGCCATTCCGAGAAAAAGAAAGAACGCGATCTGCGCGGCTGCGTAATCGGGACGGGCGATGGCGATCCAAAGAGCGATGACGAAGTTCAGGAGCGCCAGGCAGAAGTAAGACGCGTACGTGAAGGTGTCTTCCGGAGCGCGCCAAATGGGCAGCCTGAGGGAGATGAGCGCGCCGTTTCGCAGTACAACAATGGTGTAGTTAGACGAGCGGGCAGAGAGGCCGAGCGGAGGGCCGAAGCGCGCGGCACGAGCAGAGCCGTCGATCGAAACAAGCCGATCGCCGATTTGGAGCTTACCGCTGGCTGGGCCGTCTTGGGCGATCTCGCTGATAACCCAGCGGTCGCCCAGGGGAGCCGCGATCCAACCCAAATGCTCGGGAACGCCGCGTTGCCGGATAGCACCCTTTAAGCAAAGGAACAAAAGCACGAGCACGACGAGCGCGCTGGCGGAGGCGAACCAGGGGAAGGGTTTTCGGAACTTTGCGCCAAATCGCATGGCAGAGGGGAAGCTTCAATTTTCTACCATCCCCAAACGGTGTGGAGGAAGGTCTGCCGTGGAATCGAGCGCCGGCTGGCGGGTGCGATAGCTTCCCACTGAGAAAGAACCGCGACGCCCCAATTAGCGACGCGCGGCACAAGTGGAGGGCGCGCGCGCTCGTTATAGGCTTGCCAATAGTTGGGGTGGCCGTTCTCGATATCTTCGTGGAAGTCGATTGCGTCATCCACTGCGCCGAAGAAGCGGCCTAATCGATGTAGCCAGAGCAGGTAGCGGAAGCTGCTCGCGGTTTGACGAGATGATGGAAAGGCACAAGCAGAGAGGCCCATCAAGACGAACGGGAGAGAGCATTTTCTAAGCCAGAATCGGTAGGGCAGGCTACTGCCAGGAGATACAGTTTCGATCTCGGCTGCGAACATCCGGCTGACTATTTTCTTGATCGTTCGAAGAAGTTTCTGATCGGGCCCCAGGAGAGACAGCCGATTGAAGTATTCGCGTAGCAGCAGCATAGGCAGCGAGGCATCACCGCCGGTGGCGATTTGGTGAACCGGCAAAACGTCGCGCACCTTTTCTCCGGCATCGAGCAGCCGATCGCAGGTGACGACCATCAGATTGATCAGAGCGCCGAGGGAGCAAGCGCGGTCTCTTTCGAGATCGGAGACCGGAACAGGCAACGTGAGGAACTCAGCGATGGCAAAGCCCCAGCCCAGCCGGCGCGCGAAATCGGCCGCGTCTGACCGATGGGGATCTAGAAACGTCAGCTTGCGTAGTTCTGCCGCGCCTGTAAGTTCGATGCGGCGTCGTATATAAACAGAGAGCGTGCGATCGGGTTGCAGGCCTTGTCGCGCGAGGGCCGCTAATAATTCCAGGAAGTAAGGTGGCGCTGGCGCTTCTGGCGAACTAACCTCAGCGGCATCACCCCACAAGAGTGGCGGTTGAATTTAATTGCCCCACACGTGACCGTTTTTCGCTTTCTCGACGCCACTGAGTAAAAGCAGAGAGGCGGCGGCTCTCTGGTGACGTTCCCCGACGGAGAGAAGCATAGTGCCGTAAATTATGCCCTCTTTTTCACTAGGAGCTTCGAAACGGCCGTCAAAGAGAGCGAGGCGGCCCTTATCCGGCGTGTAACGAAGATGCAAAGTTCCGTAGGGGGAGTAGCGGCCTTCTACATTGCCGTCTTCCGAGGCTCTGGATGGAAGCTGGTTCGACATTATGGTTCCGCGAAAGGAGCCGTCGTCTGAAACCTGGATGCTCATGACGAATTCGGCGGAACTCCCATTCTCGAGATTGACAACGTTTCCGACCCAAGTACCACTTTGTGGCTTGCTCACTGTAATTACCTCCGATGAGATATGACTTTAGCAGAAACCGAGCTCGGCGCGGTAGTAAGTTGGAGTTACTGGCTGGAGGTTTCAATACGATGCCTAACTCAGGTTTGTTGCTGGAAGTAGATGCGCCGATCGCGATTTTGACGCTGAATAGGCCTGAGCGGCGCAACGCGCTTTCCGTTGCGTTGATGCGGGAAATGATTGAACGGCTGAGCGGCTTGGAACGGGAGAAACAGGTGCAGGTGGTGATTCTCGCGGCGGCAGGCGCGGTATTTTGCTCCGGTCACGATCTGAGCGAAATGCCGGAGCGCAGCGAAGCCGAGTATCGGGAGACTTTTGCAGTCTGTACGGAAATGATGGCAAAGATCCAAGCGATGCCGCAGCCAGTGATTGCGGAAGTGCAGGGGGTGGCGACGGCGGCGGGCTGCCAACTGGTGGCGGCCTGCGACCTGGCAGTGGCTTCCGAGGGAGCAAAATTTGCCACGCCGGGGGTGCGCATCGGTTTGTTTTGCTCGACGCCGATGGTGGCGCTCAGCCGATCAATCGGCCGGAAACGGGCGCTCGAAATGCTGCTGACCGGGGAACCGATCGAGGCGGCAACGGCCGCGGACTGGGGCTTGGTCAACAGTGTTGTTCCGGCGGCAGATCTGCGGGCAGAGACGTGCAAGCTGGCAAGGCGGATTGCCGAGGCGAGCCGGTCGACTGTGGCGATAGGCAAACGGGCATTTTACACGCAGATCGAACTGGCGCAGGAAGAAGCTTACGCGCTGACGAGCGAAGTGATGACGGAAAGCGCGTCGAGCGGCGATGCAAACGAAGGCATCTCGGCTTTTCTAGAGAAGCGGGCGCCTTGCTGGCCAGGCAAATAGGCGTGTAAGATCGATGTCTACGCGTAGACATCTGTATTTAAGTTGGGATTGAAATTTGTCTTCTGAGGTGGGCTGATCCAACGCGTTTTTAAGGGTTGTTGCAAATTTACGGTCGCTGACGCTTCCTGCTCTGTTGCAAGCATTTCGCAACGCGTCCAGGAATTTTCCGTAGATCGGCTCGCCGGGAGCTGAGATTATTCTCGGGCGCATCGGACTGTCCTTATGACATTCCCGATGCAGCAAATCTTGGCAATTTTGTTGGTGCTTGGCCTGCTGGTAGGCACGCTGACGCTTCTCCGGAGACGGGAGATGGCCAGTTTTCCGACTGGACCGGGGCGTTCGGCAGGGCGTCCGAAAGAGATGCAGGTTATTGAGCGGATTGGGCTTAGCCCGCAGCATTCGCTGCATCTGGTAAACGTGCGGGACGACGTTTTCCTGATCGGGACATCGCCTGCGGGATGCAGCAAGATCGCTACGCTCGACGGGCAGCGAAACCGGCAGGCCATGGAGAAACAGAGCCTGTGATGTGGTTGCTTCCGCTTTACGCCTCGGTGGCCGAGCCGCTGGAGTCGATTGGGATTTCGACGGTGGCGGGTCCGCATGGGGGCACAACGTTGAGCCTGCCCATGCAAACTGCGCTCGGCTTGACGCTGCTGACGCTTCTGCCGGCGGTGATCATGTGCGTGACGCCCTTTCTGCGGATCGCGGTGGTGCTGCATTTTCTGCGACAGGCGCTGGGCACGCAAACCGCGCCTTCGAACCAGGTGCTGATCGGGCTCTCGCTTTTTCTATCGCTGCTTATTGTGCAGCCGATGTTTTCCGACATTTACACGAATGCGTGGCAGCCGCTTGAAAAGGGCAAGATCACGACCGAGCAAGCGGTGGAGCAGGGCTCCGCGCCGCTGCGAAACTTTCTGATCAAATTCGCGCGCGAACGGGATATACAGCTGTTTTTAGAGATCGCTAAAGACCCGCCGCCGCGCAATCGCCAGGAGTTGAGCCTGAAGGTGCTGATTCCGGCGTATATTCTTTCGGAGCTCAAGGCGGGTTTCCAGATCGGCGCGGTGCTGTTTTTGCCTTTTCTGGTGATCGATATGGCGGTGGCATCGGTCACGCTTTCGGTGGGCATGATGCAGCTGCCGCCGGCGATGATTTCCGCGCCGTTCAAGATACTTCTATTCGTTCTGGTGGATGGCTGGAACCTGGTGATCGGCTCGCTGATGAAGAGCTTTCTTCAATAGGGATGCGGGCATGACACCACAACTGGTTGTACAGATAATCGAACACGCTTTGATGGCGGCATTCTGGATCTGCGCGCCGCTGCTGGCGATCGCGTTCGTGTTGAGCATTGTCATCAACCTGCTGCAAATCGCGACATCGATGCAGGATCAGATTTTCAGCACCGTGCCGCGGCTGGCGGCGTGCCTGGCGGGGTTTCTGCTGCTGCTTCCCTGGATGCTGACGCACGCGACCGACTATGCGCGCACCATTCTGGGAGACCTGGCCCGGTATGCACGCTGAGCTGCATATCTCGGCCGCGACACTGATTGCGTTTGTGCTGGTGCTCAGCCGGATGATCGGCGTTTTCGTGTTTGTTCCGATGCCTTTCAAAGACACCGGTCCGAGCGTGTCGCGCATCGTGCTGGCACTTGGCTGCACGATTGCTCTGTATGCCTGCTGGCCGATGCTGAACGCTTCGCAAATTACTCTTCCCTCGATGGTGGCGCTGATGTTTTCCGATGCGGCGCTGGGAGCGGCGATCGGCTTGATGGTGAGTTTTCTTTCGGAGGCCTTTACGGTGGGGGCGCAGAGCTTGGCATTGCAGGCGGGCTACGGATACGCGTCGATTGTAGATCCGACGACGCAGGCCGATTCCGATGTGATGGCGGTTCTGGCGCAATTGCTGGCCGGATTGTTGTTCTTTACGGCAGGGCTGCACCGGTTTCTGATCAAGATATTCGCAGACAGCTTATTGAGCTATCCGCCGGGCACGTTCGCGTTGACTCAGGACCTGGCGAGAGAAGTGGTGCGGGTGGGCTCGGGGATTTTCTCTTTCGGTTTACGACTGGCGCTGCCGATTGTGGGTTTGCTGCTGATGACGGAGATTACGCTTGCGCTGCTCGGGCGGATTAACAGCCAGTTGCACCTGGGGATGCACGCTTTTCCGGTGAAGATGATGCTGACGCTGGTTGCGCTGGCCTCGATTCTGGCGGTGACTCCTCATCTTTATAGCGCATATGCGGAAGAAGTGCTGAGCAGTATCCGGCGCAGCTTTTTGCGGTAACCGTACATGGCCGGAACAAAGACAGAGAAAGCGACACCGCAACGGCTGCGCAAGGCGCGGGAGCAGGGTCAATTTCTGGTCTCGAAAGGCTTTCTGAATGCGCTGCAGTTCATCGTAACGATTGTGCTGCTGGGGAAGCTGGTAGCGGGCTGGCGGAATGCGCTGGTGAATACGATGCCGCAGCTTCTGACGCGCTCGATGGCGGGAGAGATCGGTCAATCGGAGTGGCCGATTCTGCTACGCGGCGTGTTTGTACAAAACCTATCGCCGCTGGCGTTGTTTGCGGCGGCGCTGCTGGCGGTGACGCTGGCGACGCACCTGGCGGTCAGCAAACTGGGTTTCAGCGTGCAGCGGCTGATGCCGAGTTTCGGACGGCTGAACCCGGTGTCGAAATTAAAACAGCTGCCGGGGCAGAACCTCAAGTCGGTGATCGAAGCAGTTTTGCTGCTGGCGGCGCTGACGGGCGTGATCAACTCGCTGGTGCAGGAAAACGGGGCGGCGCTAATGCGCTTGCCGCTGGAGACGGTGAGCGCGGGGGCGAGCCAGGTGGGTGAATCGATCCAATCGCTGCTGTGGAAGGCGGCGGCGCTGTTTCTGGTATTCGGCGCGGTGGATCTGTTTCGAGAGCAGCGCAAGTATAGCTCGCAATTGCGCATGTCGAAGGAAGAGGTTCGGGAGGAGAGCAAACGGACCGACGGCGACCCGCAGATGAAGGCGCGCATCCGGCGGCTGCGGCGCGACGTGCTGCGGAAACGCATGATGCAGGACGTGGCGAAGGCGACGGCGGTGGTGGTGAACCCGACTCACTTCGCGGTGGCGATCCGTTATGAGATCGAGAGCATGTCGTCGCCGATTGTGGTCGCGAAGGGTAAGAACTGGATCGCGCTGCGCATCCGGCAGATTGCGGTGCAGAATCAGATCCCGATCATTGAGAATCCGCCGCTGGCGCGCGCACTGTATGACGCCGTAGAAGTAGGCCGGGCGATTTCGCCCGAGTTTTACAAGGCCATCGCGGAAATTTTGGCTTATGTCTACAGAATTATGGGCCGGGGCGTTCCGCGGCAGGCCTGAGGCCACTAACAATTTATGTCAGCTCAACCACAAGCGATAGCGACTCCAGGGGCCCGTAAGGGTTTGGGCGGTCTGCCGCTACCGAAATTAGGCGAGATCGGCGTGCCGGTGGCCGTGCTGGCAATAGTGATAGCGCTTATTACGCCGCTGCCGCCGCTAGTGCTCGATTTTCTGATCGTGATCGACATCGCGATGTCGGTGGTGGTGATGATGGTCACGATGTACATCATCAAGCCGGTGGATTTTAGCGTTTTTCCCACGACGCTGCTGCTGCTGACGCTGTTCCGGCTGGCATTGAACGTGAGCTCGGCGCGGCTGATTCTGCTGAATGGAAACGGCGGGACGGCGGCGGCGGGCAATGTGATCGAAGCGTTCGGGAACTTCGTGGTGGGCGGCAACTACGTGATCGGGTGCGTGATTTTTCTGATTCTGATTGCCATTCAATATGTAGTGATCAACCACGGCGCGGTGCGTATTTCGGAAGTTTCGGCGCGCTTTACGCTGGACGCGATGCCTGGCAAGCAGATGTCGATCGACGCGGAAATGAACGCGGGATTGATCGACGAAGGGGAAGCGCGGCGGCGGCGGAAGCAACTGGCGGCGGAAGCAGAGTTTTACGGGGCGATGGATGGGGCGTCGCGTTTTACGCAGCGCGATGCGGTGGCGAGCATTCTTATTACGAGCATCAACATCATCGCGGGGTTCCTGATCGGCGTCTTGCAGCACGGCATGGATTTGAAGCGCGCGCTGCAGACTTACACGGTACTGACTATCGGCGACGGGCTGGTGACGGTTATTCCGGCGCTGATGATTTCGGTGTCAGGCGGACTAATTGTGACGCGGGCGACATCGGAAGTGCGCATCAGCGAAGAGTTTCAAAAACAACTGTTCAGCAAGCCGCAGCCGCTGCTGCTCTCGAGCGGCGTATTGCTGGTGCTGGCCGCGTTTCCGGGACTTCCCACGATTCCCTTTCTCCTGATGGGGGGAGGAATCGGGACAGCGGCCTGGATGAAGCGCAAAAAACTTGACACCGGCGTCATAAAAGAGACAGCCGCGCCAGTGGCGTCGCCCAAGGAGGAGCTGGAGTCGCTGTTGCGGGTGGAGCCGATCGCGATCGAGGTTGGACTTGGGCTGGCGACGCTGGTGGCTGGCGGGAAAGCATCGCCGCTGCTGAAGCGCATTGCGGGTATTCGGCGGCAGTTCGTTACAAATTTAGGGTTTTTGCTGCCGCCGGTGCGGGTGACGGATAATTTGTCGCTGCGCTCGCGAGAGTACGTGGTGATGCTGAAGGGAACTGAGATCGGGAGGTACGAACTGCTCCCTGGCAGCGAACTGGCGGTGCCGACGGCAAATGCGAAGAAGGATTTTGCGGGGCAGCAAACGCGCGAACCAGCGTTTGGGCTGCCGGCGCTTTGGGTACCGGCGGACCGGGTGGATGCGGCGCGGAGCGCGGGATACACGATTGTAGATGCGGTCAACGTGATCGGGACACATTTTTCGGAGCTGGTGAAGCAGCACACGAGCGAAATGTTTTCGCGGCAGGACGCGAAGACATTCTGCGATCGCGTCGGGCAGGATCACAGCAAGCTGCTGGAGGATTTGGTCCCTAAGCTGCTCTCACTTTCGACGGTCCAAAAAGTTTTGCAAAACCTTCTCCGGGAGCGGGTGTCGATACGGGACGGTGTCTCGATCCTTGAAGCGCTAAGTGAAGCCGCGCTCACCACTAAGAATTCCGTGTTGTTGACCGAATTTACGCGGCAATCGATTCGGCGCACGTTGACGAAGCCGTATCTAAACCAAAAGGGCGAGCTGCCGGCGTTTTTTCTGGATTCTTCGGTGGAGCAATCGATTGAATCGGCGGTACAGCATACGGATCAGAACAGCATTCTGGTGCTTTCGCCGCAGGTGGTGCGAGAAATAGTCACGCGAATCGAACGTAAATTAGATAAACGTGAAACTCCGACCGTACTGGTTACCTCTTCGGGGGCGCGGTTTGTCTTGCGGCAGATGATTGAACCTTCGCTGCCGAATCTGTTTCCGGTGGCGCATAACGAAGTGCCGGCGGGCGTCAAAATTTTGTCACTAGGGGTAATTTGATGAAACTCAAGTCATACTTCGTCGACTCGGTGGAGGAAGCGATCAACAAGGCCAGGGTCGAGCTCGGCCCCGACGCCATGTTGGTCAATTCGAACGAAACGGGGCGCGACCTGAAGGATCTGGGGCGCTACGAAGTTGTGTTCGGACTTTCGCAAGCGGCGACAGGCTCGGCGGCGCGGCGCGCGGAGAGCAGGCCCGAAGCGGTTGCTGCCGGGAGCGTGGGCAACGAAGTGGTGCTGCGCGAGCTGGCGGAGCTGCGAAAGCAAGTGGAATCGTTCAATCAATCGGCGGTTCGATCGAGCCTGGTGCAACCTGATCGGCAACTGGATCCGGAGATGGCGCAAACGGTCAATCGACTGTTGAGCACGGGTTTTTCGGCCGAACTGGCGCAGCAAATCTCCGACGCAGTGGCGTTGCGCAGCCAGCCGCAGACGGACAAATCGCACCGCATGGTACGCGATCACCACGACTTGTTCGCGCGCGATCTGCAGAACGCGATTATCGAGGAAGAAATCAGCAACCGGTTCGAAGTGCGGCCGACGCTAGGGACGGAAGGAGAACTGGCAACGACGGTGATGTTCGTGGGACCGCCGGGCGCCGGGAAGACCAGCTCGCTGGTGAAGCTTGGGTTGCAATACGGATTACGAACGAGACGGCCGCTGCGCATTTTGTCGCTCGATTCGTTGCGCATCGGGGGCTGCGAGCAGTTGAGCGCGTATGCCCGCATCGGCGGTTTGGATTTCAGGCCGTTGCGGGATGTCTCCGATCTGGCGGCGGCTGTTTCCTCGGTGACGCAGAGAGACTTGACGCTTATCGACACGGCTGGGATTTCGACGGCCGACGAAGCCGAAGCGGAAGAATTGGCGCGTATGGCGCGACAACTGGGTATCGAAGTGCAGCTGGTGCTGCCGGCGTTTGTGAGTCTGCCGGCCGCGCAGAGGATCTGGCAGCGATTTGCGATGTTCAAACCGGCCAAGCTGCTGGTGACACACGTTGACTCGGTTGAGCAACCGGCCACGCTAGTGGAATTCGCCATCCGGTCCGGCCTGCCGCTTTCCTTTGTCGGGACGGGCCAGCAGGTACCGGAAAACATGCGCAAGGCATCTAAGACGGAACTGATGGCAGCTCTCGCGCCGCGCGAATTAGCCGCTTCGACGGCTGCTTAAGCGGCCTTCTCCTTAAACCTATGTACGCCTACGCCGCTCTCGAAAGATCGCCCGAAGAAAGAGACGGGCTTATTTTGGAACACCTGCCGCAGGTGAACTGGATCGCTACTCGCATCCATGAGAAGCTGCCGCCGAATGTGGAGTTGGACGACCTGATATCGGCCGGCGTAGTGGGGCTGGTGGCGGCGGTCGACAATTTCGACCCCAGCCGCAACACGACGCTGCGCACGTATGCCGAATACAAAATACGGGGCGCGATTCTGGACAGCATCCGCGGCATGGACGGTATTCCGACGCACAAGCGCAAACGCCTCAAGCTTGTACAGCAGGCGATTGCGGCCGCCGAGCGGAGGCTGCGCGACACTCCGGGCGAAGAGGATATTGCGGCCGAGCTCAAGATTTCCCTGGAGGAATATCAGCAGTGGATGGTGGAACTGCGTGGCGTTTCCCTCGGCAGCATGCAAGTGGTGGATGGCGAAGAAGTGGATATGCTGCAATTCATCAGCGACAGCGAGGAGGCTACGCCGGCGCGCATCCTGGAACGTTCGGAATTGGAGCGGGTGATTACTGAAGGCATGAAAAAGATGCCGGAAAATGAGCGCACGGTGCTGAGCCTTTATTACAAGGAGGAGCTGAACCTGCGGGAGATTGCTTCCATTATGAATCTGCACACGACGCGCATATCGCAATTACGCGCGCAAGCTATTTTTCGGCTGCGCGCGTTGATGGACTACAAGTGGCCGACGCCGAGAGGGCTGTATTCCTAATGATGTATTTATCGTGGGTGGCGCTGGTGGTTGGGCCGTTGGCGACGGCGGTACCGAGCTGGCTATTCCTCAAGTTAAAAAAAGACGTACGCGAGCTGGCGACGAAAGCGGCAACGCAGGAACAGGTTGCGGAAAACAGCGCACTTTTGGCGGGGCGGACGGCGCTGCTCGAAGCCAAGCTGGAGGCGATGGAACGCAACAAGGAAGCGCAGGCGCAATGGGTGGGACAGGCCGAGAGCCTGAATTTGAACCGGCGCGGGCAGGTTCTTCGCCTTCACCGCAGAGGCGAGTCGGCGGCCGAGATCGCTTCCGCTTTGCGGATGGGACCGGGCGAAGTCGCATTGATGATCAAAGTTTACGAATTAGGCCGACAGACGCCCGACATGCAGGAAGAAAATTTCTAAACTTTTCGCGGGAACGAGCGATAAGAGGATAGGCAACTATGTCCATGCGGATTGAGAACAGCAATGTCGGCGGGGTAGCGGGCAGCGGTTCGTTCGGATCGGTACAGCAAACCGGTTCGGAATCGAATAGCCGTTCGGCGGACGACAGTTCCTCCGATACGGTGAAGCTTTCGAGCGCGAGTAGCCTGATCGCATTGGCGAAGAATGTAAACGATGCGGGGCGGCAATCGCGGGTGGCGGAACTGACTTCTCAGGTGCGATCGGGGAGTTACCAAGTCGCACCGCAAGAGGTGAGCCAAGCCATGCTGCGGCAGCTTACATAAGGTGGAACATGCCGAGATCGGACACATTTCAAAGGCTTAAAGGAGCGGAAGAGCGACTCACGGCTGTGACCGATGCTCTGCAGGGTCTCAATTCGCCCGCGCGCGAGTGGGCGGAAAGGCTCGGCGAGGCGGCGCACGTGCTGGAGAGCATTCGACCCGCCGAGATTGCACCGGGCGAACGAGCTCGGACGGAGCAGGTACTTTCGCGCCTGGCGGCACAGGCCGCGACCGCGAAAACGCTGCTGGATTCGGCGGCTGCGCTTTATTTCGGGCGCGTGCTCAGCCAAGGCGCGGTAAGCGGCGGCTACCTGGCGGACGGGGCTGCCGATAGTTTCGGCGGCGGCGGCATGCAGATTCACGGGTAAATTACATGGCTAACCTATTCGGCGCGCTTGGGACAGTCAGCGATGCGATGAATGTTCTGGAACAGGCGATGGGCGTCGTCCAGAACAACGTGAGCAACGCGTCGACGCCGGGCTATGTAACGCAGACTTTATCGCTGAACGCGGCCTCCTTCGATCCGAGCCAGAATCTGATGGGAGGGGTATCGGCGGGAAACGTTACGAGCGCGCGGAACAACTTTGCGGAGGCAAGCGTTTGGGCGGCCAATCAGCAGGTGGGATCGGCGACCCAGCAATCGGCGAGTCTACAATCCCTGCAATCGCTCTTCGATGTTTCGGGCAGCAGCGGTATCCCGGCGACGTTGAGCACACTCTACTCCGCATTTTCGGCGTGGAGCACAAACCCATCGAGCAGTACGGCGCAGCAGCAGGTCATCACAGCGGCGCAGGGGGTGGCGCAAGCCTTCAATACGACGTCTTCCGGCATCACGGCGGTGCGCAGCCAGGCGCAGCAACAAACGCAGAGCACCGTCACGCAAATCAACCAACTCGGTGCGCAAATCGCTTCGATCAACGGCGAAATCCGTGATGGCGGCCAGAACGATGCGGGATTGCAGGCTCAGCTTTACAATAATCTGGAACAGCTCTCCAATTTGACCGCCATCACGGCGCAAACGGCGAGCGACGGCACAGTTTCAGTTCTGATGAACGGCCAGGTACCGCTGGTGATGGGACAAACGCAAACGACGCTCCGCGAGACTGCCGTGAATGCGTCGGGCTCGACCGGGAATGCCGCGCCCGACCAACAGATTCTGACATCTTCGGGACAGGATGTAACGAGCCAGATCCAGGGCGGAAAACTCGGCGGCTTACTGCAAATTACCAACACGGTGATACGGTCCCTGGTGGGGGATAACGGGCAACAGGGCAGCTTGAATCAGCTTGCGCAAGGCATTGCCGACCGGGTGAACGGGCTTTTGACCAGCGGCCAGACGAGTTCCGGTGCCCCCGGTACGGCCTTGTTTTCGTATAACGCGAGCTCATCGACCGCGGTGGCGGGAACACTTTCCGTCAGTGCGGGAATTACCGGTTCGCAGTTGGCCGCGATCAACCCTGGACCGCCTTCGGTCGCTAACGGCATCGCAAATCAACTCGCTCAGCTGCAAACATCGACAAACGCGGCCGATATGGTCAATGGGATGAATTACACGGATGCGTACAGCGCGATCGCGTCGAACGTCGGGGCGTTGGCGTCGAGCGCTTCACAGGCCGAAACCACTCAATCGCAGTTGCTAACACAGGCGCAAAGCGCCCGATCGCAAGCCTCGGGCGTTTCACTGAACGATCAGGCGGCAGCTCTCCTGCAATTTCAGGATGGCTACCAGGCTTGCGCCCAAGCGTTCTCTACGATTAACAATACGATTCACTATCTGCTCACGACTGTGCAGTCGATGCAATAGGAAGCGAAGGAAAAAACAGATGATTGCCGGCATAGAAGCATACAACGGAGGTTTTCTGGCTGACCTTTCGCAGCTGGAGACGAGAATCTCGCAGGTCAACACACAGATTACGTCGGGTTACCGGGTTAATCAAGCATCGGACGATCCGTCGGCAGTTGCGCCGATCCTGGAGTATCAATCGCAGATTTCGCAGATCAAGCAAGTTCAGACGAATCTAGCCGGGGTGCAGACAGAGACGCAAACGGCGGACGGGGTGCTACAGACGGCGTCCAGTCTTCTCGATCAGCTGGTGACGCTGGGCGCCAACGGCGCCTCGAGCACCGCAACGGCCGCTACGCGCGCGTCGCTTGCCGAGCAGGTTCAGGGAATCGAGCAGGAACTGGTTGCGGTAGCCAACACCACGGTCAGCGGTCGCTATATCTTCGGGGGCGACAACGCTTCGACTGCCCCCTATACGTACGATGCAACGAGCGCGGAAGGCGTGGTGCAAAATACGGGGCAGGCCAATACGGCCACCATAAGTGACAGCAACGGCAACCAGCTGGTGCCGAGGCTCACGGCGCAGCAGATCTTCGATGTTAAAAACCCGGACGGGACGCCGGCGGCCGGCAACATCTTCAATGCGGCCTACTCGCTTAGCCAGGCGCTACTCGCGAACGACCAGACAGGAATACAAAACGCTTTAACGAATGTGAAGGCGGGCGTAACGCAACTTGGGCAGGCGACTACGAGTTACGGCAACATCGAAAACTGGATCACGCAGGCTTCGCAATCCGCGACCACGCAAGCCAATAATTTGACGCAGGCACTCGGGAGCATCCGCGACAGCGACGTCGCGACGGACGCAACACAGTTAACTTTGGACAACACGGCGCTGCAAGCCGCGCTTTCCGCGCACGCAAGCCTCAACACGAAATCGCTTTTCAGTTTTCTGGGCTGATTCCGTTCAACTAATCCTCGATCTCTTGCGATACGAAACCAGAGGCAGAGGAACGGATGAATACGGAGCAGCACGCCAGCAGTATTTTGGCAGCCTGGGAATTAGCGGATCGATCGACGGTCGAAATAGCGTTGAATCGGGCGCTGGCTTCGTGCCGGGCGACACGGTCTATTTCGAGTTTGGAGAGCGAACGGCAGGAAGTGCTGCAGAGCGTGGCGGAACATCTTCGGGCTTTGGCGGGCAACGGTCGTTTCCCGGCATATTCGCAGGGCAGCGGAGCCTTGACTCTGCTGTTTCACCTGAGCGCCAGTTTGCTGCGCAAAGACGGTTTTGAGTCGGCTTTTCAAGATTGCGAAAGAAAAACTCTAAAGTTCGGCGCGAAACGCTCGAAATGCTTTGTAGAAGTCGAATGCAGGCCGCGAGGCTAAGTCGGCTATAAGGAACTAGGACAACATGATTTCACTTCAAACAAACGTTGACTCGCTTGTAGCGCAAGACAACCTCAACATCAACCATACTCTTCAGAGCAAGACGATTCAGCAGCTCACCTCAGGCTATCGCATCAACAGTAGCGGTGACGACGCTGCCGGTCTAGCTGTGGCAAACGGTTATCGCGATAATATCGCCGAATTGACGCAGGGCGTCAGCAACGCGAATGACGGTACCAGCCAGCTGCAGATCATCGACGGCGGTCTAAGCAACATTTCGACCATTCTCGATCGTATGCAGACGCTGGCGACGGAATCGGCATCGGGAACATTCACGGGTAATCGCAGCACTTTGAACAGCGAATATCAGGGTCTGATCAGCGAAATCACGCGCCAGGCGACGAACATCAATCTGAACACTGGCGGCTCATTCAACTCGAATTTAAACGTCTATATCGGCGGCGCGAACACAGCGGCCAATGCAGGCATCAGCATTAACCTGAGCGGCGCGACGAACGCGGTAGACGCTTCTTCGCTGGGTTTAACCGGCACGTCGGTAATCGGCGGAGGAACTGCATTTACAACTCCTTCCGCGAGCAGCCTGAGCGATCCGAATGCCCAATTTTTGACCGCAGGCAGCGAAGCGTTCACCATTTCCTACGTAAACGCCGCGGGAGTGGCGACCACTTCTTCAGCGCTGACCATCAGCAGCCAGAGCGGTGGGTATACGGGCGCACAGTTCATTCAGCAGTTGAACAATGCCATCAGCAGCGCCGGGATCACCGGAGTGACGGCGCAGATTGGCGGCACCGGACAGTTGCAGTTGAGCGGCACCAGTTTGCTTTCGGCGAGCGTAACGAATACCGGCGCTACCGCTCCGGTGGCCACCGGTTCGCTTGTGAACGGGGCTAACTATCAAACGAGTTCGGGCGCATTCACGGCTTTCGCCGATGGAACGGGCTCTACCACGCACACCTCCCAGGATCTGACGGTCACGGCCGGCGGCCAGGCTTACAACGTCACGCTGAACTCAAACTCCTCTGACACAGCGCATTATGCCGACACAATCGCGCATGCAATCACCTCGATCAACAACCAGTTGCAGGGCAGCGGCGTGTATGCTGTTCAGAACCAGGCCGGCACAGGCATCGTCTTTCAGAGCGGTTCTGGATTCACGGTGTCACAGTCGGCGTATACCGCCGGTGACGGTACTGGCCCAACAGGCTCTCTGTTCGGTGGAACCGCCGCGACGGTTGGGACCGCCGAAACGGTCAACGCTCCCACGCAAGATAATGCTTCGACCGGCAACGCCTCGACGGCGATCGCCACCATCGGCAGCGCCATCAAGGCCTTAGGCTTGGTACAAGGCGCGGTGGGCGCGGGCGAGAACAAATTGCAGTACGCCATCAGCCTGGCTCAGTCGCAGATCTCGAACTTCTCGGCCGCCGAGAGTCAGATTCGTGACGCCGATGTGGCCACCGATGCGGCGAACCTCACCAAGTCCCAGGTGTTAGTGCAAACATCGATTGCCGCGATGGCGCAAGCCAACCAGGAACCGCAATCGGTGCTTAAACTGCTCCAATAATTAGCAAGTTGAAGTTTAGGAGCGCGCAAGCTGATCTTTTCGGTCAGCTTGCGCAACCTTAATTTATATGTCGACGACCAGCGTTAGCGGTTCCACCTCTTATTTCACTGGGAGCAGTCCCTATGCCGCCCAGCTCCAGCAGTCTATTACGCAGGCGGTCAACATTGCGTCGTTACCGATGCAGCAGCTGCAACGCCAGCAGACAACACTAACCGGCCAGCAAAGCGAACTGGAAACGTTGACAAGCGATTTCTCCTCCATTCAGACCGCCGTCAACGCTCTCGGCAGTGCGACGGGTACGGCCGCCTTTTCGGCTGCTGTGAGCGATCCCTCGGTTGCGTCGGTATCGACTTCTTCCGGTTTACTGGCCGGCAACTATACGCTCAATGTGACGTCGATCGGTTCGCAAACGAATGCCATCAGCCAGAACGGATTGACGACTGTCAGCGATCCTTCTTCTCAAAATCTGGACGCCAGCTCCACTTATTCGCTCACGGTCAACGGCACAAGCTACAACATTTCCGATTCCGCCGGCACACTGAGCGGTTTAGCTCAGGCGATCACAAACAGCTCGGCGAACGTGCAAGCTACGGTAGTCAACGTCGGGTCCTCGTCGTCACCCGATTACCGCTTGTCGATTCAGAGCCTTAACTATGCGCCCGACAGCATCCAGTTGAGCGACGGCACAAACAATCTGCTGAACACGCTCTCGACGGGCACCAATGTGACGTACCAGGTAAACGGGCAACCGGATACGCCAATCAGCTCCTCTTCCCGCAGCGTGACGCTTTCAACCGGACTGAGCGTTCAGTTGCTGCAGACGGGAACGACCCAGGTGAATGTGGCACAGAGCGCGACCGGGGTTGAAAATGCTCTTTCCTCTTTCGCAAGCGCGTACAACTCAGTGATGGCGGAGTTGGCAAAAAACCGCGGGCAGAACGGGGGGGCGCTTAGCGGAGAGGGCGTGGTGTACCAGCTGCAAAATACGTTGCAATCGTTGACGAACTTTTCGACGAGCAGCGGGACGGTAGGATCACTGGCCGATATCGGGCTCTCCTTCGATCAGAGCGGCAACCTCAGTTTCGACCCAAGCACTTTCGCAACCGCTGCCTCGACTTCCGGGACTGACTTGCTGAATTTCATCGGAACCTCCACCTCTGGCGGCTTTCTGCAGGCGGCGAACGATATGGTCACGGCGGTGACAGACGCAAACTCGGGCTTTTTGACGCAAGCCTCGGAGAGCACCTCCAGCCAACTATCAGATCTGGCGACTAAAATCAGCAACGATCAAAACCAGGTTTCGCAGCTTCAACAAACGTTGACAACCCAGATGGCAACTGCCGACGCTTCCATCTCATCGCTCGAAAATCAACTGACCGAAGTGACGGACCTGTTCTCGACCATGCAGGCGAACGAGAAAGCAAGCGGTGGCTGAAGCGGCTCGTGAAATCGGCCAGCGGCTGCGACGCGCGCTGGAAAGCGGAAGCTTCGACGCCGCGTTGCCGCTTATCGAAGCCTACGGGCAGTCAGCCAAGGAAGCTCTACAAAATGCGGTCACAGCGGCCGAACGAACAACCATCGTTTCGGAAGCGAACGAGTTTTTGCAAGATCGTCTCCATCTCGCTCGGGTTTTGCGGTCGCACCTGGCCGCGCGGCTAGCGATGTCTTCGAGAACAGTTTCCTACGCTGCCCATCCCAATATCGAGAGCACCTGGCAGATAGACGGTTAAGGCAGGCAGCGGGCCGGCATGGCCCGGCTACACTATTGGCATATGCCGCTACCGCCTAGCGAAGAGTTCTATCGGGTGGGAAAATTACCGCCCTACGTGTTTGCCGTCATCAACGAGATGCGCGACAAGATGCGAGCGAGCGGGATCGATGTAATCGATATGGGAATGGGCAACCCGGATGGCGCGACGCCGAAGGCGGTGGTCGACAAGCTCATCGAAAGCGCACCCGATCCACTGAATCACCGCTACTCGGTTTCGCGCGGCATAGCCGAGTTGCGTGGCGCAATTGTGGAGCGCTACCGCAAGCAATATGGCGTGTCACTCGATCCGGAGAGCGAAGCGATCGCCACTATGGGGGCGAAGGATGCACTGGCTCATTTGTTGTACGCGATCATCAAGCCTGGCGATGCAGTGGTTTCAGCTAATCCGGCCTATCCGCTACATCAATATGGCGTCGTGCTCGCTGAGGGCGAGGCGCAGATGCTGCCGATGCCGGATGCCGGGACGTTTCTGGCAGGTTTGAAAGACCATTACCGAAAGGCAACGAAGAAGCCGAAGGTCATACTTATTTCATTTCCGCATAACCCGACAACCATTTGCGTGGACCTGAACTTCATGCGCGAAGTGGTGGCGCTGGCGCGGGAATACGGCAGCTACATCATCCATGACTTTGCTTATGCGGAGTTGGGTTTCGACGGCTACCGGCCGCCGAGCATTCTCGAAGTAGAGGGCGCGAAGGATTACGCAGTCGAGATTTACTCGATGACGAAAAGCTACAACATGGCGGGCTGGCGGGTAGGTTTCTGTCTGGGTAATCAACGGCTGGTTTCGGCGCTGACCCGAATCAAGAGCTACCTCGATTATGGAATGTTTCAGCCGATTCAAATCGCGGCTGTGACAGCGCTACGCGAATGCGCGGATGCGCCGGGAAAGATCCGCGATTTATATCAAGCGCGGCGGGACTGGTTGACGGATGGATTGCGGCAGGCTGGCTGGCCGGTGGATCCGCCGAAGGCAACCATGTTCCTGTGGGCGAAAATACCGGACGCGTTTCAAGGCATGGGGTCGCTCGAATTTACGAAATTGGTGATGAAGGAAGCGCGCGTGGCGCTCTCGCCGGGGATGGGGTTTGGGCCGATGGGCGAGGGTTTTGTGCGGTTCAGCCTGATAGAAGACGAACAGCGAACGCGCGAGGCGGCACGTAGGATTGGCGAAGTATTTCAGCGCCGGAACGTGCAGGCGGACGCTCCGCTGGCCGAAGCGCACGTATAATTCAATTCATGTCGGCGCGCCCTAATGTCCGGTTGCCCGAAGTAGTTGAACTCTCTACCCTAAGCACGCAGGATCTCGATCCACTCTTCGTCGAGGAGATTGCGATTTGGGAAAAACGCTTCAACTGGGATTTCCGCCCATCGGCGGATCTACTGAGGCGATTCGTGCAGGTCCACTCGCTGTATGGTTATGCGCTGGTCGCAAACAGAGAAGTAGTGGGCTACACGTATTACGTGTGCGAAGGGCGCAAAGGACTGATCGGGGACTTTTTCCTGCGGCAGGACTATGCGACGGCGGCAAACGAGATGATGCTGCTCGGATCGACGGCGCAGGGCTTGATGCTGATCTCCGGACTTCGACGGATCGAATCGCAGTTGATGCTGCTGCACATGCCGATCACGCAACCGCTGCCGTTCAACCGTCATCTTACCCGGCATGATCGTTCGTTCATGACTATTACGCGGGCGGAAGTTTTGCGGCTGGAGCGAGCTACCCCCGAAATCGGAGTGGCGTTCTATCAGTGGACGGAGCGGTTTGCGGAGGAGATTGCGCATTTGGTTTCGGCGGCTTACCGGGGGCACGTGGATAGCGAAATCAACGACCAGTATCGAACGATTCCGGGAGCTCGTCATTTTCTGACCAATATTGTGCGGTTCCCCGGATGCGGTTCGTTTTCAGCGTCGGCGTCGACGGTGGCGGTAGACCAGCGAAGCGGCCGGGTATGCGGAGCTTGCCTGGCGAGCATGGTATCGGCCAACTCGGGGCACGTAACGCAGCTTTGCGTTTTGCCGGCCATCCGGGGAGCACGACTGGGATACGAATTATTGCGCCAGAGCATGATGCGGATGGTAGAAGCGGGCTGCACGACGGTAAGCCTAACGGTGACGTCTTCAAACGTGGGGGCGATCCGGCTGTATGAATCGGTCGGGTTCAAGGCGGTTTCGAATTTCCCGGCGCTGGTGTGGGAAGGATTTTGACAAAATATCGTCCGTCCAATCGCCGCGTTCAGGGCTGCGAAAAGCGCGCTCAGGGCCCGGCTTTGGCTTCCTGCTGAGCGAATAACGGGCTTCTTTTGCGGCTGTAACCGTTGTAAATCAAGAGTCCGATGAAGAGCCACACGACGAAACGAATCCAGGTTTCGAGCGGCAGCCCGAGCATCAGCCCGAGACAGCAGACGACCGAGATGGCGGGCGTCACCGGGGAGAAGGGGACCTTGAAAGAACGGGGCCGGTCGGGTTGCTGGCGGCGCAGGACGACTACGCCGAAAGACACGATGATGAAGGCGAACAAGGTACCGATATTCGAGAGGTCCGCGAAGGTGCCGATATCCCAGATGCCGGCGGGGATGCCGACCGCGAGGCCGGCGATCCAGGTACTTACGTAGGGCGTGCGGAAGCGGGGATGCACTTTGGAGAAAATGCCGGGGAGCAGACGGTCGCGCGACATGGCGAACCAGATGCGCGCCTGGCCATATTGATAAACGAGAAGCGAGGAGAGCATTCCGAGCAGAGCGCCCACGGTGACCGTGAAGCGCAGGCGGTTCATCCCGATCGCCTGCAGGGCATTGGCCACGGGAGAAGCATTGTCTAGGGTTTTCCAATTGACGATGCCGGTCAGGACCAGGGCGACGGAAGTATATAGAACTCCACAGACGATAAGAGTGCCGATGATGCCGATGGGCATGTTGCGCTGCGGGTTTTTGCATTCCTCGGCGGCGGTGGAGACGGAATCGAATCCGATAAAGGTAAAAAACACGATGGCCGCGCCGCTCACGACGCCGCCAAAACCGTTGGGCAGGAAGGGATGCAGGTTGGAGGCCTGGACGGCGTGGGCGGCGCCGAAAATAAACAGGAGAATGGCGGCCAGTTTGATGGCCACCATGACGTTATTAGCGCCGGCGCTTTCGCGAACGCCGCGCACCAGAATCCAGCTCAGGAGCATGACGATGATGAGAGCGGGGACGTTAAACAGACTGCCGGTAAAACGTCCGTCGACGATGGCTGGTTCGGATAGGTATTTGGGCAGGTGCGCGCCGAAGAGATAGTCGCACATGACGTTGAAATAGGCGGAAAAGCCGACTGCGACAGACATATTGGAGACGGCGTATTCGAGAATCAGGTCCCAGCCGATGATCCAGGCGAAGATTTCGCCAAGAGTAGTGTAGGCGTAGGTGTAGGCGCTACCGGCAATCGGGATCATGGAAGCGAGTTCCGCGTAGCAGAGGGCCGCAAAGCCGCAGGTCAGCGCGACCAAAATGAAGGAGAGGGTCAAGCCAGGCCCGGCTCCGGGCCGGCCCAGGGTGGAGGCGGCGTGGCTGCCATGCAACATCAGATCGATTAGCGGGGCATTCAGGACGGATGGAATAGCCATACGCTGGCCGGCGGCAGCAGTGCCGGTGACGGTAAAGATTCCGCCGCCGATGACCGCGCCGATGCCGAACGCGATCAAACTCCAAGGCCCCAATGTGCGCTTCAGGCTCTTGCCCTCGACGTGTGCTTCCTCGACGAGATCGTCGATGTTCTTCGTCCGGAGGAGCTGGATCATCGTAATGCGTAAGTATAGCTATCCGGGGCCGGGTTTGGGAGTTTTACGGGTTTAGGAGCGCGGGCTTAGGAGTTTTCCTGGAATACAAAGCGGATGGCAATTCCACTAAGAAAGCGTGGTTGGCCAGCTGAGGGCGGAAAAAAATCGGGGACACGCCTGCCTTTGCCAAAACCAACGGTGTTTCCCGATCCCAGCCCGGAGTGTCCCCGCTTTTTCCCCAATCGCTGCGCTCATGACTCTGAAAAGCATCGCCACTTTTGCGCGATGAGGGAGGGTTGATAAGGAGATATGCCGCAGGAAGCGTCAAAAGCCGGCCCGGACGTCTTGAGCGGGGTTGAGAAGGCAGCCATGGTCCTGATTGCACTGGGGCCGCAAGGAAGTGCTGTCATTCTGAAGCAGGTCTCCGAAGACGAAGCAGACAAACTGACGCGGGCGATTTCGCGGCTCAACCAGGTACCGGCGGAAACGCTGAAGACTTCGCTCGAAGAATTCTGCGCACGGTCTTCCCAACATCTATATATGAAGGGCGGCCTGGAATACACCAACGAACTCCTGATCAAGGCTTATGGGCCAGCAGCGGCCAAGAAGGTGCTGGACCGTCTGGCAAAGCTGAGCACAAAAGATCTGGCGAACCTGGCGACCTTCCAAAAGGCAGATCCTCAGCAGCTGGCGAAATTCATCCAGGATGAGCACCCGCAAACGATCGCGCTGATACTTTCACACCTGGACCCTTCGCGAGCGGCTACGCTTGTGAGTTCCTTACCAGTTGAAACGCGGGCGGCGGTGGCCGTTCGGATGGCGGATCTGGACCAGGTATCGCCGGAAATCATACGCAACATCGTCGGAGTTCTAAACCAAAGGCTCAGGAATTTGGGTGAGGTAAGCCGGGAGTCGGTGGGCGGGGTGCGGGTGGTAGCTAAGCTGTTCAACCGGCTGGACCCGAGCACCTGTTCGAAGCTGCTCGAAGACATGCAAAAGCAAAATCAAGTTTTGCATGACGATATCTGCCGGTTCATGTTTGTGTTTAGAGATCTCGAAGCGCTGGACAACACTGCCATTAAAACGATCATCAGCAACGTAGACCGGAACGTGTTGATAGTTGCTTTGAAGGGAGCAAACGAGTCTTTGCGGAAGAAATTTCTCGCGACGCAATCAGCGCGGGGCGCCGAGATGATGGCCGAAGAACTGTCGATGCTCGGTCCGGTGAAGTTGAAGGAAGTGGACGCAGCGCAACACCAGGTAATCGCCGCGGCACGGGAGCTGGAGAAGGAAGGCACGATCAGCTTGCGGAACTCTCCGAGCGACCAGGTTGTGGAATAGTTCGCCTATGAAACTGAGTCCTTTCCAGGCAATTCTGGACGTACCGATCACGTTGAGCGCGGAGCTGGACCGACGCCAGATTTCGGTGAAAGATCTTTTGGACTTAGGCGTGGACAGCCTGCTTCCGTTGACCAGGCCTACGGGCGAAAATATCGACCTGTATGCCGGCGAAGTCCTGTTGGGGTCAGGCGAAATTCTGGTGGTGGATGCGGCGCTGGCCGTGCGGGTAGCCGAATTGCGGGACCGGACGCAAAGTGCTCTGACGCACGAGGGCACAAGGCAAGAGCAGGAACAGGAGGCGGCCGAAGGTTGAGCTGCCTGACAACAAAATGAAAAACAAGAGCACAAATCTAGACCGGTTTTTCGAAGATTGGAAAACGGAGTTTACGAGGGCTATCGAAATGCTCACCGGCGAGGCGGCTCGCGTCATGTGGGCGCACACGGGGGCGTCGAAGCCACAAGAGGCGGTAGATAGCGAAGCGGAAACGTATCTTTGGTGGACACAGGAGTTTGCGGGGGCAGAAATCTTCGAGTGCTGGATTGGGACGCCGGAAGCTACCTGGTCGAGGCTGGGTAGCGCGATGGCGAGTGACGCCTCGGGAGCAAAGCAGATCTTTCTGGAGATGCTCAGCCAAGCGCAGCGGGGCCAGGCAACGCTGCTGAGCGGACACTCCGGGAAGCAGATACGTTGCGGCGACGGACAAACGGCGGAAGCCTTTGCCGGTGAATCGTTTTCGGTGGCGGAGATAAGGATCAGCATTGGCGGGGCGGATTTGCCACCGCTGCTGTATGCCATCGATCCGGCAGTGGCGATTTTGATGGACGATTCGGATGCGCTCTCTCCAAAATCGAATCGATCGGGAGCAGTACACAAAGAAAGCGGTTACGGCCCGATGCTCGAAAAAATGTTGGATCTGGAGCTGCCTTTGTCAGTGGTACTTGGACGAGCGGTGATGCCCATCCAGGAAGTTTTGAAGGTAACGTCGGGCTCGTTGATTCCGCTGAATCAAAGCGTGGGGGAATATGTGGAGCTGATGATCCACGGAAAAGTAGTCGCGCGGGGCGAAGTGATGTCGTTCCGGGGAAACTATGGAATACGGATCAAAGAAATCATGAGTCCGGAGGGCCGCATGGCGCTCTCGAGCGACGGTTAAACGGCGGCAGTGTGAACCTCCCATGAAGCAAGACATATCCCAGCAAAACGACGCTTCGTACCAGAGCGGGGCGGGAGCCGGCAAAGATGGCGGGGCGGATGCCTCGACCTTCGATTTCGGGCGTCTCGACCGGATTCCAAAGTCACAGCTACGGGCGCTCAATCTGGTGCACGAAAATTTTGTGCGGAGTCTTGCTTCGAGCTTGTCGGCCTACCTGCGCTCCTATCTGGTGCTGAATCTAGTCAGCATCGAGCAGATTTCGTACTCGGAGTTCCTCGAGGGGCTGGCATCTCCTACCTGTATCGCTTACCTGGGTTTGCAGCCTTACGACGGAACGGCGGTGCTCGAGTTGAACACCGGGCTGGTGTTTGCGCTGGTCGAACTGCTTCTGGGGAGCAAAGGCCGGTCGGCGGTGGCGATTCAGCGCAAGATCACGGAAATCGAGAAGAACCTGGTGCAGACGCTGCTGAAGGTGGTTTTGCGGGATTTGAGCGAAGCGTGGAGAAGCGTGGCGGATGTTTCCTTTTCAGTGCAATCGCTGGCGAGTGAACCGCAATGGCTGCACGTGCTTGCGCCGGCGGAAGCAGTGGTGGTGATTTCGATCGAGGTGAAAGTCGATTCGGCGTCGGGTTTAATGAATCTGGCGATCCCCTCGATTTTCATTAAGCGGCTGCGCAACAAGTTCGATCTGTTGAGCCAGGTCCGGAAAGCGGAGTCTACGGAGAAGGATCAGGCGCATGTCGCGCACCTTCTGCGCAATACGAGTCTGGAATTCGAGGCGAAGATCGACGCGGGAGTGATCTCGGGCCGCGATCTTTGCAATTTGAAACTGGACGATTTACTCGTTCTGGAACACGCGCTAGAGGCGCAGGTGAACGGGTCTCTGAACGGCCGCGACAAGTGGCTGGGGAACATTGTCACCGACGCGGACAAGCTGGTTTTCCAGCTAAACGAAGCGAAAGCTTCTCCACACTAAGGCGCGCAGCTTTGCTACTGTGGTAACGCTTGGCCCCTTTTACAGAACCAGCCTCTGCAAAGTGGACCCCGGACGATGTCCATAAAAGCGATCGAACAGTAACACGGGCGGCGGACGCTTTGGCGGCAGCCTGGCAGGCTCGGCTGCTCGACGGATGGTGGACCAAACTTTTTCTAATCGGTGGCATTGTTGTTCTTTGCGCGCTGAGAGCGTATATAGGCCTGATCGGGTCGCGCGATTTCTCGCACGACGCTTTTATGCTGCTCGACGGGGCGTGGCGAATGCTGAACGGCCAGCGCCCGCATATTGATTTCTATAGTCATGTCGGATTCCTGACTTATCTGCCGACGGAGATCGGATTGCGGCTGGCGCGCGGGACGGCGTGGGGAGTCGGCTACGGGCAGGCGCTGGTGGGTTTGCTGCTCGGACTTTGGACTTACCTGGCAGGCCGAAAACGGCTGGCCGATTTGCCGCTGATTCTGATGTGCCTGAGCGTCGTGCTGATGGCGATTGCTCCATTCGCCCTGGGATTTTCGCCCATGAAGCCGACGCCGGGAATGATTTACAACCGGCAAGGGTATGGGTTGATTGCGCTGATTCTCTTAGAGGCCTTCCAGCCGGCAGCGCTGCGTTCGGGACACGAGGACTTCTGGGGCGGAGTGTCGAGCGGCGCGGTGATTGCGATTCTGTTTTTCTTAAAAATTACCTATTTCGCGGTGGCCGCGTTCCTGATCGTGGTGCTGCTGCCGTGCCAGAGGCAGAGCAGCTCTCGCTGGTTGGGGTTCGCCGCCGGGTGGCTGGCGTTAACGGCGGCCTGTATGGCCTACTATGGCTTTCGGGTTGCGCCACTGGTACACGATCTGGTCACGATCGGCGGCGGCAAACACATTCGTTTCGGGTGGTACATCATCGACAGCGTGCTGCAAGATGCCGGGGTAGCGGCCGCGTTGGCGTTAAGCGCCGCCTTGTTGCTGCTGGCATACAAGCAACACCAGGCGGCTATGGCGGCGGCGTTGGCGGGCGTGGCGGTGGCATTTGCCGGAACGGTCATGATCGTGGGGAATTATGAGCAGGATGGTTTTCCAATGGCGGTGTTCCTGGCGATCCTGGTTCTGAATGCGGTCATCCTGCGAATTCGGCCGAAGCCCGCTGCTCCCGATTTCTTTCACACAGCGGTGTTGCTATTTGGGTCGGTGCTGGTCTTAGGATCACTGGTTTCGGGTGGCATGGGAATGACGTTTGCCTTGGGGCAGCGGGTGTTGCTGCATCACATGATGGGATTCGACATGCCACGCTTGAGCGGATTTACAACCGGACCGGAGGATGAATGGTACGCGGAAATGGTGAACGACGGCGTGCCTCTGGTGGAGAAGTTTAGAAGGCCGAAGGACACGTTGATGTCGCTCGACTTTACAAATCCGTATTCTTACGGACTGGGGATGCCGCCGGCTCACGGAGGCACGCCGGTCTTTCAGTTCGGGACGACATTTAACGATCGCTTCCGGCCGAGCCCCGAATTTCTGATGGGGTCGGCGGATTTGGTGGCTGTGCCTAAGAAGGCGTCCGATCCGACACTGGATGATAATGTGCCTCGAATCTATGGCCCTTATTTGCAGAGCCACTATCATGAGATCGGCGAATCGCGGGATTGGCGTTTGTACCGGCGCGATGGCGAGTAGCAAATCAGCAACGCGACGCGGAGCCGCTGGATTCCAACTCGACGAGCGGCAATTCACGTTGATCAGCAAAGCGTTGGCCGATCCGAAGCGTTTTGAGATGCTGAAAAAAATCAGCGCGTCGAGGGAAGCGCCGACTTGCTCGTGCGTGGGCGATTGCGTCGGGCTTGCTCCCGCAACGGTTTCCCACCATTTGAAGGAACTGGACAACGCGGGTCTGATTCGCATGGAGCGCGACGGCAAATTTGCATATATTACGCTGCGCCGTGAGGTATGGAAGGCTTATCTAAAGCGCTTGTCCAGTCTCTAGGAAGCGCGACAACCTGACACGACTCCGTAACCAGGACAAGTGTATACTGGCTTCGCCGGAAGCGAATTGTCGAACGCTTTCGGGTTAAGGAGTCAATTATGAAATGGCGCATCCTGCTGCCAGCGGCCTGCCTGATATTTTGCAGTTTACTTCCGGCCGCCAGTTTTCCAGATACAGTCCTAAAAACGACCGTCACCTGGAACGCGACAGCATACTCACCCGAGACCTCATATTACCTTGTAACGACTGGTCTTCCCTCGGGGATATATTTCAATCCTTCTCCCACCTGCGGAGCGTCCGGTCAGCCAACCTGCGTGGTGACCGTGCTCTCAGCACCCGGTTGTTCGACCGGGACGCAGTGCGGCAACTTCACCTTCAACAGCAACACATTCGGAGCGGAATTAGGAAGTTCACTACAAGGTTATTTATTCTCCGGCACAACCGAAAATATTACCTCTCCCGGCACCTATTCCTTTACGTCAAGTTCTCTGGAGTATTCTCAACCCGGGTTTAACACAACGCTCACTAATATCGGCGGCGAGGTAACGGTGTCAGCGGCTCCGGAACCATCGAGCTGGGCACTGTTGGTTGCTGGAATGGTAGGCCTGGGCTTGTGTCTGCAAGAGCGCCAACGACGGCCCGCAATAAGGTAATTGGCGAACACCGGGGGCCATTTCGATTCGATTCTCGAGCGAGAGAGAGGACTTGACCGCAGCCTGTCGACAGGCCAACTGTCGATGCTTGCGATTGGCGGAGCAATCGGCACAGGCCTGTTTCTAGGTAGCGGATTGGCCATCGGTTTCGCAGGACCAAGCGTGCTGCTGAGCTATGCAATCGGCGCATTGATAGCTCTTCTGCTGATGGGGTGTCTTGCCGAGATGACGGTGGCACACCCCACCTCAGGCTCATTCGGCGCCTACGCGGAGCATTACATCACTCCGTTGGCCGGCTTTCTGGTGCGATATGCGTACTGGGCGGCGGTAGTGCTCGGGATTGGTACAGAGGTGACGGCAGTCGCGGTTTACATGAAGTATTGGTATCCGGGAGTTCCGGGCTGGCTCTGGATCGTGGCGTTTTCCGTCGTCTTGGTAGCCATCAACGCGGTACAGGTGAAGGTTTTCGGGACGGTCGAATACTGCTTCTCAGCGCTGAAAATCGGGGCGATACTCGCTTTTATCGCGCTGGGCGCGTACATGGTTTTCAGCGCGCCCAAGGCATCAGGGTTCAGCTTCACGAATTACACGTCGCACGGAGGATTTTTTCCGAAAGGGGCGAGTGGCATGTGGATCGCCGTAATTGTGGCGATCTTCAGTTACTTCAGCATCGAAATGATCGCGGTCGCGGCGGGTGAGGCGCGCGACCCCCAACGGGCGATCACACAGGCCTTCCGCGCTACTGTGCTTCGCCTCGCTCTTTTCTATCTGGCGACTTTGGCGCTGATGTTGGCTATCGTGCCCTGGGATGAGAAAGGGAGTGGAAGCCCGTTTGTAAAAGTGATGGCCGCCACGCACGTGCCCGGGGCCGCTGCTGTTTTCAACTTCGTCGTAGTTGTCGCCGCTCTCTCGGCGATGAATAGCCAACTATATATCGCGACACGGATGATGTTTAGTCTCGCCCGGGCTGGCGATGCGCCACGACGCTTCGGGGCGCTCAGCGCAAGAGGCGTGCCGGTGGCGGCGCTGTGGCTGTCGACTATCGGCGTGGCTATCGCGACCCTCTTCGATACGCTTTATCCGGAGACTGCATTTACGATGATGATGGCCATCTCGGCGTTCGGCGCCATGTTCGCATGGCTGATGATTTTCGTCACGCATCTATTCTTCCGCCACCGCCGAGCGGATCAAACAGCTGGCTTTCGCATGTGGGGGTTTCCCTATCTGACCCTGGCCGGCGCGGGCCTGATGCTCGCGGCACTGGTTACCACGTCCTTTACACGCGAGTTCCGGATGACCTTGTTCTGGGGCGTTCCGTTCCTACTTCTGCTCACGGCGGTTTACTTTCTGCGCGATCGCCGCGCGCCTCTCCCACGGCCAGCCGAGCCAGAGGTTCAACTCCCCTCATGAGTACGGACACCCTGCTGGCATGGCGGAAAGAGTTTCCGATTCTCGAACAGACAACCTACCTGATCAGCCATTCACTCGGAGCCATGCCGCGCGGCGCCGCGGATGCATTGCATGAATTCGCCGAGACGTGGGCGTCGCGCGGCATTCGCGCCTGGGACGAAGGCTGGTGGGAGATGCCCGTTACTACCGGGGATCTCATCGGCTCCATCATCGGGGCCGGGGCAGGTGAAGTCGTGATGCAGCAGAACGTTTCCATCTGTCAATGGATTGTGGCTTCCTGCTTCAACTGGGGCGGTTCGAGGAACAAGATCGTCACGGACGGTTTGAACTTTCCGTCGAACGATTACATCTACTACGGTCTGGAGCGGCAGGGAGCGCGGATATGCCGGGTGCCGTCAGCAGATGGCATGACTCTGCCGCTCGAGGCAATGCTCGATGCGATCGACGAACAGACGCAACTGGTCTCTGTCTCGCATGTCGCGTTTCGCAGTTCGTTCGTGCAGGATCTGGCCGCGATTACCCAGCGCGCGCACGAAAAAGGCGCGCTGATTATTGCCGATCTTTATCAATCGGCCGGAATTCTGCCGGTGAACGTGCGGACCCTGGGTCTGGATTTCGCAACCGGCGGCTCGGTTAAATGGCTGTGCGGCGGTCCAGGGGCAGGATACCTGTACGTGCGCGCGGACCTGCTGCCGCAACTCCGGCCGGCAGCCACTGGATGGGCTGCCCATCGACATCCGTTTGAATTCGAGCCGGGCCCGATTGATTTGGCCTGCGATGCGTTCCGCTTTTTGAATGGAACGCCGAACGTTCCCGCCCTGTATTCGGCGCGTTCAGGATATGAGATTGTCAAGCAGATCGGAGTCGAAGCTATACGCGCCAAGTCTATTCGTCAGACTCAGCGGCTGATCGAAATCGCGGACGAGGCGGGCCTGACAGTACGCTCCTGCCGCGATCCTGAAAGCCGCGGCGGGGTGGTGGTTATCGATGTTCCGAATGGGAAAGAAGTCACGCGCGAGCTCACACGACGGGAAGTGCTGGTCGATCATCGACCAAACGCCGGGATTCGCATTGCTCCGCATTTCTATACTTCGGACGAGGAAATCGAAAGAGCGATCGGCGAGATCCGGTCGATTGTGAAGCTCTGAGAAATACAGGCGGCGGCCCATGTGTCCCATGAGCTCTTGTGCATGAGTTCTTACGCAACTGTCCACCAATAAGCGTTGAATCGTTCTCGCAGAGCATCTCATCAGTTCGATAGATACGGAAATGACGAAGCGAGAGGCTTCGTCGGAAAGCGTGGAACGAGATGAATAAGCTTGCAGGGAAAGTGGCTGTGGTAACGGGCGCTTCAAAGGGCATCGGAGCGGCAATTGCAAAACAACTGGCGGCCGATGGCGCGCAGGTTGTCGTGAACTATTCGACCAGCCGCGAGGGCGCGGACAAAGTGGTTGGTGAGATAACCAGGAGCGGTGGCAAAGCCGTTGCGGTGGGCGCGAGCGTGGCGAAAGAAGCGGATATCGCGGCACTGTTTGCGGAGACGAAGAAAGTTTACGGCAAGGTAGACATTCTGGTGAACAACGCGGGGGTATATGGGTTTTCACCTTTGGAGCAGGTCAACGCAGACGAATATAAGCGCCAGTACGACACCAATGTGCTGGGTTTGCTGTTGACGACAAAGGCCGCGTTGCCGCACTTCCCGACAGAGGGTGGAAGCGTGATCAATATCAGTTCGGTGGTTAGTAGGTTGGCGCCGGCAGCGGCTTCCATCTATGCATCGACGAAGGGTGCGGTGGATACCATCACGAAGTCGCTCGCCAAGGAACTGGGTCCGCGCAAGATTCGCGTTAACGCGATTAATCCGGGGATGGTAGTCACGGAAGGCACGCACACAGCAGGCTTTATCGGCAGCGATTTCGAGAAAGGCACGGTGGCTGGAACGCCGCTGGGGCGGGTTGGGCAGCCGGAGGATATCGCGCCTCCTGTTTCGTTTCTTGCGTCCGATGACGCGCGCTGGATAACGGGTGAGACGATCTTCGTATCTGGCGGCGCAGCGATATAAGAAGGACGGGCGATATTAGAACCGACGCTCGTAGTTCCGGCTTACGCGCGCCAATAGGGCTCCATATTCCTGGACGGTCTGGCCGTAGTTTACCCACTCGAACGGGTATGGTGGTTCATTCTCGGCTCGGTATCGCAGGAGTTGGAAGTGATCGTAATTCGGCTCTACTTTTTGCTCAAGTCTTCTGACGGCGCTTTCTGCTTCCTGGATCGGGTGCGGGTACCTCTTCCCGTCCGTCCGATAGCTCCGATCTCCCTCATAGCCGGTGGTAACACTTGCGTGATTGACCCCGAGGATGGCGATGCAAATCGGTTCGCAGTCCTTGGATCGATACTTGAAATGATCGACTTGCTTGAGGAGATCACCAGTGACACGATCAATCTGTTTGATCATGGCTTTCGCGAGGATCTTTACTTCAACGCCGATCTCAATCGTTGCGACCGGACCTCGCGCCACGTCGTAACCAGGGATCACTTCCGCGGTTTCGTTGGGGATGAGTTCACCGAAGGTGCCATCGCCGCGTCGCGCCTTAATGCCTGTCCGCTTATTCGCGATATTAACGACTCGTGCCCTCGCTTTTATCCGGGCGACATACTTCAACGATCGATCGACGGCCGCTAGATCTTCGTAAAGATGCAGGGCAACGAAATCGCCCAGATTGGACCGTCGATGCTCGTATTTATTTCCATCAAACAATTTCCGGAATTCGGCTAGAAGCCGATACTCACTCAACGATTAGTTCAGCATGAACGCCGCCTCCCATACGCTTTACGTCGCATTGTTGAGAGATTTTGACGGTTGCCATATCGAGGTACTCCCGCTCGATTTCCACTCCAATAGAGTTTCTTCCCGCCGCTATCGCGGCCAGTGGCGTCGAACCCGTTCCTAAAAACGGATCGAGGACCGTATCACCGGCAAATGAAAATAACTTGATCAAACGTTCTGCCAGTTCAACGGGATAGGGCGCGGGATGCCCCTGCCGGGTTGAGGCTCCCTTAAGGTCCGTCCAACCGGTACGCAGCCAGCTTTGCATCTCCTGCTTGGTTAACATGGAAAGAGCTTTCTTGACTGGATCAACTGAACGGTACTCACCGCCTTTTCGCATGAAAAGGATGTACTCAGTATCGTTTTTGATGATGGCTCCCGGTTGATACGGTTTTCCGTAAAAACCCGCTCCATTGCCCTTTGCTTCGGTGACGCCATTTGCAATTTTGTGCCAAAGGATGGGGGTTAAGCAATCCAGCCCCAGGGCACGAGCCCGCACCTGGATATCAGCGTGCAGCGGCATCACATGGTGCCGGCCACCGCGCTTCCGGGGAATGCAAATGTCGCCAACGACGCAGCAAATCCGGCCGCCTCCCACCAAGACCCTCTTGCACTCTCGCCAAACTTTATCGAGTTCGGTTAAGAAGTCCTCGTATCCTGGGACATCTCCCAATTGCGCCGGATTGTCCTTCGCGTATTCTTTTAGCGTCCAGTATGGCGGAGACGTTACGACGAGATGCATAGACCTGTCAGGCAACCATGAAAGGTCACGCGCATCTCCGAGCTTGATTCGGTGAGTAGTTCTGTCAAACGGAGGCGGCCACGGCACGGTGCGGAAGTGGGCGTTAGCCGTCTGAAGGGTTTTCAAACCTTCCGGGGTGTTGTCTTCGGAGGGAAGATCGAACAACACTTCGGAGTGGCTTCGAATTGTAATTCCGGCCTTTTTTATTTGCCTCGTAGAAGCGGTGTTCTCAAAAGGTATTTCGGTTTGGTCTGTCGCGGTGCGTTTGCGCATCGGCTGGTGACTAGATAGTTTTTCGGTCTATCGCAGCCTCTCAAACGTATTCTACTTTAAATGTAAGGATGGAGCGCGCCAGTGAAACCAGCCAGCCATGTGCCAGATCGCTTATTCGCTGGTGAGCGGGCGCTCCATCAACTCGCGAATGGCCAGGCGCGGGTCTTTGGCCTGGTAGAGAATTTCGTACATTTTGTTAACGATCGGCAGATCGACCTGGCGGTCCAGGCCCAGTTGATAGGCGGCGTGGCAGACGCCGACACCTTCGGCGATCATGTTCATGCCGGCGAGTATTTGGGCAAGTTGGCGCCCCTCGCCTAGCTGGATGCCGACGAAGCGGTTGCGGGAAAGGTCGCCGGTGGCGGTGAGCACCAGGTCGCCGAGACCGGCGAGGCCGCTCAGAGTTCGCGGCTGGCCGCCTAAGGAAACTGCCAGGCGCGTGATTTCGGCAAGGCCTCTGGTTACCAGGGCAGCTACGCTGTTGCTGCCGAGCCCCAGGCCTCGGCAGAGGCCTGCACCGATGGCGATCACGTTTTTGAGAGCAGAGCCAATCTCGACTCCAATAACGTCCGTGGTAGTGTAACAGCGAAAAGTCGGGGTAGAGAGGCGAAGCTGAATCTCTTCTGCGACAGCTAGTTCCTCAGATGCGACGACTAGAGCGGCCGGCTCGCCGGCGGCCACCTCTCTGGCGAAGGTGGGTCCGGAAAGAACGGCAACCGGCTTGGCAAGACTTGGGCCCAAGACATTCGAGACCACTTCCGACATTCGGAGCAGCGAATTTTGTTCGATTCCCTTGGTGGCGCTGACAAAGAGCGCGCCGGGCGCAATGTGCGGGCGAAGCGACTCAAGCACCGGGCGCAGATGGGCAGAGGGAGCCACGGTGAGAACGACGGCGGCATGGGAGACAACCTCGATGAGTTCGGAGGAAACAACCACGCCGGGCGGCAGGCGGAATCCGGGGAGGTAGCGGGCATTCTCGCCGGAGCGGGAGACTTGGGTGGCGAGAGTGCGGTCGCGCGCCCACACTTTGACGACCGGAAAACGCGGCGCAAGCGCAATCGCGAGAGCGGTACCCCAACTCCCTGCCCCGACCACGGCAAGCTGATTCAAACCGCTTTCTTCCCAAATGAGAATACGTTTTCCGTGCCGCCGCGGAGGCGAACGATGTTGGGCCAGTGCCGCCAGATGATGAGCGCCGCGGCAAAGATGGAAGCGTAAAGCAGAGGCGGGGGAGGGTGGCTAATGAATGAAAAGAGCATGGGGAAAACGAATGCGCCGACGATAGAGCCGAGAGAGATGTAACGGCTAAGAGCGACGGCCAGAAAAAAAGCGAGCGCTGTGACGAGAAACGGCAAGGGAGCGATAAAGCCGAATGCGCCGATGAAACAGGCGACAGCCTTACCGCCTTTGAAATTCAAGAAGGCGGGAAAGCAGTGGCCGAGCAAGACGGCGACTGCCGCCAGAGCGACCGCCAGCGGATCGCCGTGGGTGGTGGCGGAAGCGATATAGACCGCCAGCAGGCCTTTCAGAATGTCTAGTAGAAGCACGACCAAGCCGGCTTTCCCGCCAACTGTTCGGTGCACGTTGGTTGCGCCGATGTTTCCGCTGCCCATCGTCCGGATGTCCTTGCCCAGGCGCAAGCGCACAAACCAATAACCAAAGGGGAGGCAACCGATGAGGTAGGCGAGCAGAGTAAGAACAGCCAGCGTGAGAAAGTATGGGCCGGTCACTGCGCGGCGCCGGCGGCGGCTAAAACATTTTCGAACTTGTAATCGCGAAGCCGGCGGTAAATGCTGGCGTTCGAACCGGGGTCGCTGCGGAACAGAGTAAATTGCGATACGGTAAATTTGCCAAGGGCGGCCGGCTGCATGGCTGCTACTTTTCTCCGCAAACCGCCGAGCGGCACCGGGTTTTTGATGCGAGCCAGGGTCAGATGGGGGGAGAACTCGCGCGTTTCCGGCGTAACGCCGAGACTTTGCAGACAATCTTCGGTGTTTTTCGCGAGGGCCAGTAAGTCCGGACCGCCATGCACGCCAGCCCAGAGGACGCGCGGGGAGCGCTCATGAGGAAACCAACCAAGATCGCGCAACTCGATCTCGAAGGGGCGGCGCGGAGCAATCTCGGTCAGCACGGCGTCCAGCTCGTCCAGGCGATTCTCGGGCCATTCGCCGATGAACTTAGCAGTGATGTGCAGGTTGTCGAGCGGGCTCCACTTGATTAGCGCCTCCGGGCGGAGGGCAACCACAAGACGCTCCAACCGGAAAAGCACTTCCTGAGGAAGATCGATAGCTGTAAAGAGTCGCATGACGGGCAGGTTAATTGTTCTAGCGTACCGTAGTAGATGAATCTGCGCTACGGCTCGGAATTTCAGACGTTCGCCCACTTGAAACGCGCGACATCGCGGTTGCCGCTCGCCTATTTTGCACGTCCGGCGGCAGAGTTGGGGCGGGACTTGCTGGGCAAGGTATTGGTGCATGGCAAAACGGCCGGAATGATCGTCGAAACGGAGGCTTACCTGGGCCTGGACGATCTGGCGGCGCATGCCTCGCGCGGGCTGACGGAGCGTACGAAAGTGCTGTTTGGACCGGCCGGGCGCGCTTACGTTTACTTCATCTATGGCATGCACGAATGTTTGAACGTGGTGGCGGATAGAGCCGGCCAACCGGGCTGCGTGCTGATTCGAGCGCTCGAGCCGGTATGCGGAATTGCTGAAATGGCGGAGCGCCGCGGCTGGAACGGGCCGACTTGCGGTTTGACGAATGGGCCGGGCAAGCTGACGCAGGCACTCGCCATCACCCGTCAACAGTATGGCGCGCGTTTGGACCGCGGAGACCTTACAGTTCGCGCGTGGAGTGAGGAACCGCGTTTCGAGGTAGCGACTACAGCGCGTATTGGGATCACGAAATGCGCGGATTGGCCGCTGCGCTTTGTGTGGGCTGGTCACCCGTGCGTAAGCAAACGCTGACGTAGAATGGCCTGCATGGTCTTGCGAACTCTTACCATTCTTTGTGCGGGCGCGTTTTGCATGTGGGGACAGACGGCCAGCAGCGCCGCGAAACTGGATTCCGCCGTTCGAGCGAAGATCAGCGGCTTCCAAGGCAAAGTAACCCTCTACGCCAAGAATCTGGCGACGGGCGAGAGTTACAACCTGAATGCAGAGCAGCCGGTACGCACGGCAAGCACGATTAAGCTCGCGATCATGACGGAGTGTTTCGCGGAGGCGGCGGCAGGCAAGCTCGATCTCAACGAGCATCTCAAAGTTACGGCGGACGAGAAGGTGTCAGGCAGCGGCATTGTGCAGGATCTCTCTGTGGGCGATGAATTGCCAATCCGCGACATGATCGATTTGATGATTGTGCTGAGCGATAACACCGCGACGAACTTGATTTTGAATCGGATTGGCGGCAATGCGGTAAATGCTCGAATGGCTGAGCTTGGACTGCAAGAAACGCGCGTGATGCGAAAAATCTTAGGGGACGGCAACGATCTCAAACCGTTTCCGAGCGGCATTACAGAGGAAGGCGCCAAGCCCGAGAACAAGAAGTGGGGCATCGGCCGTAGCAGTCCGATGGAGATGGCGACGCTGCTCGAAAAAATCTATCGAGGACAGCTGGTGAACAAATCTTCTTCAGACGAGATGTTAGCGATACTCAAACGGCAGCGCGATCACGACGGTCTGGGGCGCGATATGAAGGATGTCACGGTCGCGAACAAGAGCGGGGCGCTCGACCACCTGAGAAGCGATGTCGGCATTCTGTATGTGGCGGGCGGTCCGGTAGTGATGGCGATTACGGTAGACGATATGCCGGAAATTAACTGGACTCCGGAAAATCCAGGCGAATTGCTGATTTCGCAGTTGTCGCGGATTGTGGTGGACGGGCTCGGCACGCAGGCGAGCCCGTTGAGTTCGGCAAAGGCTCAGTAGCGGTAGTGATCGGCCTTGTAGGGGCCTTCGACCGGGACGCTGAGATATTCGGCCTGCTCCGGAGTTAAAGTGGTGAGCTTCACGCCGATCTTTTCGAGGTGCAGGCGGGCCACTTCTTCATCCAGTTTCTTCGGCAAAGTGTAGACGCCGATATTATAAGTGTCGCGATTCTCCCAGAGGTCGATTTGCGCGAGCGTCTGGTTCGAAAAGCTGTTGCTCATCACGAAGCTCGGGTGGCCGGTCGCGCAGCCGAGGTTCACCAGGCGGCCTTCGGCCAGCATGAAGATGCTGTGGCCGTCGGGGAAGGTGTACTTGTCGACTTGCGGTTTGATGTTCAAGCGTTCGACACCCTGGGCTTCGTTCAGCCGATCGACCTGTATTTCGTTATCGAAGTGGCCGATGTTGCAGACGATGGCCTGATCCTTCATGTACTGCATGTGATCGAGCGTGATGACATGCAGGTTGCCGGTACAGGTGACGTAGATGTCGCCGCGTCCGAGCGTGTCTTCAATGGTGGTGACTTCGAAGCCTTCCATGGCCGCTTGGAGCGCATTGATGGGATCGATTTCGGTGACGATGACCCGCGCGCCCATGCCGCGCAGAGAGTGAGCGGAGCCTTTGCCAACGTCGCCGTAGCCGCAGATGACGGCCACTTTACCAGCCACCATCACGTCCGTGGCGCGTTTGATGCCGTCGGCCAGCGATTCGCGGCAGCCATAGAGGTTGTCGAACTTCGATTTCGTAACCGAATCGTTGACGTTGATGGCGGGCACGAGCAGTTTGCCCTGCTCCTGCATCTTGTACAGGCGATGGACGCCGGTGGTGGTCTCTTCGGAAACGCCCCGCCATTCCTTGGCGAGCTTGTGCCAACGCTGCGGATCTTCCGCGTGGACTTTTTTCAGCAGATCTTTGATGACTTTTTCTTCCAGGCTCGACGATTTGGTGTTGACCCAGTCGCTGCCCGCTTCGAGTTCGTAGCCTTTGTGAATCAGCAGCGTGACGTCGCCGCCGTCATCGACAACCAGCTGTGGACCCTTGCCGTCGGGATGACTTACAGCTTGATAAGTACACCACCAATATTCTTCGAGACTCTCGCCCTTCCAGGCGAACACCGGGATGCCCGAGGCGGCAATCGCGGCCGCCGCGTGATCCTGCGTGGAAAAAATGTTGCAGCTGGCCCAACGCACATCCGCGCCGAGATCGACCAGCGTCTCGATGAGCACCGCGGTCTGAATAGTCATGTGGAGCGACCCGGTGACACGCACGCCTTTGAGCGGCTTTTCCGCGGCGTACTTCCTGCGAATCGACATCAAACCGGGCATCTCATGCTCGGCTATAGAAATTTCTTTACGTCCGAAATCGGCCAAGCCCAAATCGGCTACTTTGTAATCGGTGGCTGTTCTGTTCAGCGTTACAGTACCCATGCATCAACCTCACCGATGATTATATCAAGGAATCTTGATATGTTGATGCTTGATATCTTAGTGGGTGATGGCTGGCGTGCTGCGCTCCCTGCGTTTGTTTGGCGATCCGGCGCGCGTACGTTTGCTGCTGCTGCTGGCGCGGGAAGAGCTTTCCGTCGCGGAGTTGCAAGAGATTCTAGCCAAGGGGCAAAGCCAGATTTCGACGCACCTGGCGCAGTTGAAGCAGGCGGGACTGGTGGAAGACCGGCGCACGGGCAAGAACATTTTCTACCGCCTGATGCCGCCAAAACCGAACGAAGAAGAGATGCGGGAGAGGCTACTGGCATTACTCGCAGCGGCTTCGGGCGAGATTCCGGAAGCCAGCGAAGACGCGGCGGCGCTTGACCTGGCGCTTGCAAAACGCAAAGACAAGACGCGCAGCTACTTCGACGCGCTCGCCGGGCGCTTCGGCCGTGAATATCTTCCTGGGCGGTCGTGGCAGGGGCTGGCGGAGATCCTGCTGCGCCTGATACCTTCTATTGCGATCGCGGACATCGGAGCGGGCGAGGGGACATTTTCGCAGTTGCTGGCGCAATCGGCGCGGCGCGTGATTGCGGTAGACAGTTCGGAAAAAATGGTGGAGTTCGGGACCAGGCTGGCGCAGGAAAACGGACTGGCGAATCTGGAATACCGGCTGGGCGATCTGGAAGCGCTGCCGCTGGCCGAAGGCGAAGTGGAGCTGGCGTTTTTCAGCCAGTCGCTGCATCACGCGCAGCACCCGGAGCGAGCGGTGGCGGAAGCGTGGCGCATCCTAAAGCCGGGCGGACGGATTGCCGTGCTCGATCTGCTGCGCCATCAGTTTGAGGAGGCGCGCGAAATGTATGCCGACAGATGGCTCGGGTTCACCGAAGTAGAATTGCGGCGACATCTGGAACGCGCAGGTTTTTCACACATACAAACGGCCGTGGTTCATCGAGAATCGGAGCCGCCTTATTTCGAGACAGTCTGCGCGCTTGGGACGAGATTTTGAATGGCGGCGTATTCGAGAGAAACGACGCTGACAAACATCATCAGGACTTCGCTATCGCCGAGGTTGTATTCAAAAATGCCGCCGACCAGGACGCCGATGGTGACGGCCACCATGCCGTGGAGAATGAAGAGTTCCTGCGAACGGGCACCTCGCGCGCGTGCGATAGCGCGAAACGAATCGTAAAGAGCGAGGCCGATAAACCATAGAACGCAAAGCAGACCTGGAATGCCGCGTTCGGCCGCATATTGCACGTAAATGTTGTGCAGATGCCCGTAGTAACCGACCGGCAAGGGAAGCGGGATGTCTTTGGGCACATAGGCCTTGAAATTCCGGCTGATTTCTTCAGGTCCGAGACCGAACCAGGGATGCGCCTTGACCATCTGCAAGCCGGTGCGGAAGGTAACGACCCGGAAGCGATTGGAATCGATGTTGGCGTCCGGCTTGACGAGAGATTCCACGCGCTCTTTGACGTTATGGGGGGCGATCAGGAAGGCGACACCCGCAAGCACCGGGACAGCGAAGATCAGGCGTGGGCGCCACAGCCAAACCAGGTAAAGGACCGCTGGCAGAGCGGCCAGCCAGATGCTGCGGGTCCCGCCGAGCAGGATGGCGGCGGCCAGCACAAGCACGCTGGTGTAAGCCCAGGCCGGCAAGCGGCGGCTGGAGAAAAACCATTGCGCGAGTAGCAGCAAAAGCACGCTCAATTGCAGGCCGCCGAAAGTCATCCAGTGGCTTTCGAAGCCTGTAATTCGCTTGCCCACATAGGAGATGTACGAAGCGTGGGCGGTGCGGGCATATTGCACGATGGCGAGCAAGCCGGAGAGAGTTGCGGCAATAGCCCAGGCGAGCATCAGATAAAATACTTTGCTAAATTGCTCGCGGAACACTGTAAAAACAAGCGGGATAAACAAGAAAACAAAAAACTTCTTGATTTGCGCGCGTCCCAGCCAGGGATCGGGCGAGACGACGTCGGCGAGCGCGGTCCAAAGAAACAGGCAGGCGAGCGGTAGCCAGATTCGCGGGAAAGCCAGCTTCTGCCGGAACAGCAGCAACAGTAAGATTCCCACGCCTAATAGGACCTGGCTGGCGGCGATCGAAACCTGAATCAGGGCGGCGGCAGCGATCGCCACCGCGAGTAGTATGCGATCTTGTACCTCCCGGCTCGGCAGCATGAACGCGACCAGTATGACAGAATGAAAGGCGAAAACCTGCCCGGCAGGTTGCGCCCTCATGCAGGTGCTTTTGCTACGTCACGGGATCGCCGAAGATGGCCATGCGGGCCTGCCGGATGGCGAGCGCGCGCTCACGACGGAGGGTCGCAAGAAGTTGCGCCAGGTTATGCAGACTGCGGCGAAAGCCGGTGTGCAGCCGGGTTTGATCCTCAGCAGTCCGCTGAAACGCGCCGTGCAAAGCGCTGAAATTGCGGCCAAGATTTTGAACTACACGGGTGAGATTTCGCAGACCAAGTCACTCACACCCGGTTCGAGCGTTGAACAGGTGTGGCAGGAGATTCGCACGCTGCGGGAAGAGAATTCCCTGCTGCTCGCCGGACATAATCCTTTGTTCGAACATCTTGCCGGGTATCTTTTGGGGCATCCCAATCTCAAGATGGAGTTCAAGAAGGGAGCGCTGCTGCGGGTGGATATGGATTCGTTCGGCGCGAATCCGCGCGGTGTACTGCGCTGGTGTCTGACACCCAAACTGGCGGAAGGCGGCGCCTGAATTCGCTCGCAAGCTTGCAAGATTTAGAGCGCGCCTCTCATTGGTAAGTAATCCAGAACGTTTATTATGAGTCAGGGTCTTTTTAGATGGTTTTATTTTGGGCGCGGCGGGCAATCCTCCCGTTGTGTTACAGCATTTTAGTCTTGGTGTTCGGTTCCGGAGCCTTTGGCGCTCAGATGCAGCCAGGGCAGATTGCGCCCGGCCAGAATCCGCCTGCGCAGAGCGCGCCGCCCACCCCGTCTCAAAATAAGCCGCCGGACGCGAATCAAAGTCTGCCCATGGTCTTCGAATCGCACGGCCTGGAGTATGACGCGATCACCAAGAACGGGATAACGGTGATGTTTGCCGAGCTTCCTTCGCGGCTCAAGGAATTCAATATCGTTCAAATCACTGTCACTAATGGTTCGCTGGTCTCCTGGACGGTGCGGCCGACCGACTTCACGTTCATTCGCTCGGATGGCGTCGTGCTGGCATCTGTTTCGGCGGATTATGTCGTGGAGGCGCTTATGGCGCGGGCCGATCGTGACGACGTCATCAAACTGGAACTGCTTTACGAGAACAGCATATCCGGGCTGGCCAACTTTCGTTCCACGAATGGATATGAAAAGCGCCGGGAAGCGGCGATGGCGCAGTTTGTAAATCGGGGGTTCAAGGCGGCGGTGGAGGCTTCGGCTATAGCGTTCGCGCCCATCAAGCTAAATGCCGGCAACAGCACCGACGGCGCGGTCTTCTTTCAGAACAAGACAAAGGATAAGGGACTGGGGGCGGGCCGTCTGGTGGCACACGCTTGCGGTGAAACTTTTATGTTCGAGACGTACGCGGAATTGAAGAAAATCAAGTGAGTATGTCGCGGAGGCCGCTCCGATCTCTTTGCTCCCGGCTTCCATGAGCCTCATGGCTTCCACGAATAGGTTTGACGTGATCGATTTGCATGCTCATACGGACCAATCAGATGGTAGCTTGTCTCCGGCCGAACTGGTGGCGCTCGCGCGGCAGACGGGTTTGGCGGCGCTGGCCATCACGGATCACGACACCTTCACCGGGTATGAGCAGGCTGTTGAGGCCGCACATGCCATTGAGCTGCAATTAGTTCGCGGTATAGAGTTAAACACGCGCATGAACTCCGATCCGGGGTCGAGACGGCGCGCAGTCCATCTGCTGGCGTACTTTGTCTCTGACGCGCCGGCGTCGGCATTTACGAACTGGCTGGAAGAGGAACGCACGGAACGCCGCGACCGCAATCGGCGACTCGCCGAAAAGCTACAAGGGCAACGGATAGAGATCACACTCGAAGAAGTGGAGGCACGGGGGCGGTCCTTGGCCGGAAGGCCGCATTTTGCACGCATCCTGGTGGAGAAAGGGTACGCGCGGAACTCCGAGGAGGCTTTTCAGAGATATTTGGGCGAACAGGCGGCGAGCTTTGTGCCACGTGACAGCAAGACGACAGCCGAGGTAATCGGGATTGTGCGCTCCGCGGGCGGAGTGCCGGTGATTGCCCATCCGGTACGGCTTGGGCTGGGGCGCGAACAGGAGAGAGACCTGTTAACGGAATACCGGGAAGCGGGCCTGCTGGGCTTGGAGATCTATCATTCCGAGCATCCGCCGGAGCTGCAGGCGCATTATCGGCAACTGGCCGAAGAGTTGGGATTGCGTCCAACAGGCGGCTCGGATTTCCATGGCGAAATAAAGCCCGAAATCGAGCTAGGCACCGGCATCGCTGGCAATATTCGCGTACCGATGGAGTTCCTCGAAGGCTTGCGGGAACTGAAGTAGCCGATAGTTCGCGGAAGGCGGCCTCGTAAAATGAGGCGTGTCCGAAGTTCTACCGCAGCTGCGCTTCAACCTCGATTTTTTGCCATCGCCCGATCCGAAGAAACCGGGTCTGTACATACGGGATCCATACGGCTATTCAGATGCGACGCTGTTGGTGCCGCCGCCGCTGGTCGAAGCGCTTGAGTGCTTCGATGGGCAGCAATCCACCACCGACCTGCGCGCGGAATTGGTTCGAATCACGGGAGAGATTCAGGTGGGCGATCTCGAAAAGCATCTGTTCGACTCGTTGGATGAAGCTGGTTTTCTGGACAACGGACGTTATCGGGAGCTGAAGGCGAAGCGGGAGGAGAATTTTGCCGGAGAGCCGTTGCGGCAGCCGAACTTCGCGGGCGCGGCGTATCCAGCCGACCGCTCAGGTTTGGTGCAATTGATGATGGCGCATGTAGGTAGCGCCAAAGGCGCTTCGGATACGGTGGCGATCGCCGCGCCGCATGCCAGTCCGGAGGGCGGCTGGGCGACGTACCGCGCCGCTTATCAAGCGCTGCCCTCGCCCGAGCAGGCACGCGATCTCACGTTCGTGATTCTGGGCACATCGCACTATGGGGCACCCGAACGGTTTGGCTTAACACGCAAGCATTTCGTGACGCCGTTTGGTGAGGCGCGCACTAACGTCACGCTGGTGGACGAACTGCAAAGGGCTGCCGATGGCGGAGTGCGCATGGAAGATTATTGCCATGCCGTGGAGCATTCGATCGAGTTTCAGGTTGTCTTCCTTCAATATCTATATGGGCCCGAGGTGAAGATCCTGCCGATCCTTTGCGGTCCGTTTGTGAAGAGCATATACGACGGCGCACTGCCGGAGGCAAACGAGAATGTCGCGCGCTTCTTCGATTCGCTCTCGAACATGAGCGCGCGCGAAGGTGGAAAGTTGTTCTGGATTCTGGGCGTCGACATGGCGCACATCGGGAGACGCTATGGCGACCAACTGCGCGCCAAGGCGAATATCGGTGAAATGCTGGCTATCGAGCAGCGGGACCGCCAGCGTATCGAGCAGTTGAACGCCGGGGATCTCGAAGCCTATTGGTCGCTGGTGCAGGATGGGCAGGACGACCTAAGATGGTGCGGGTCTGCTCCGTTTTATACGTTTTTGAAAATTATGCCGCGCCTGCGCGGGGAATTGCTCGATTATTGCCAATGGCAGATCGATGCGGAAAGCGTAGTGAGCTTTGGAGCCATGCGGTTTCTCACGCAGTGACTTAGTATTGGCCGCCGCCCGTCCAGTAGCCGGGACGTGTTCGAACAATCAGGCCCGGCCGATTCACAGTCACGGTAATGGTGTGGAATCCAGGTTCGTTGCCGTTATTCGGCGGATAGCTCAACAGATACTGGCTGTTCAAATTTGCGCCAATATCGGAGATGGCCGCTTCCAGTCCACGCTGTTTAGCAAAGTTGTACATTTGGCCCCCGGTAAAGGACGATAGAGCCTCGGCGGGCGTTTTTCTGAACAAATTGGCTATTCCGCGATAGATGGGTGGTATTCCGTTCAGAGCGTTTCCATCTTCCTGTTGAACGTTCGTGGTCTCGGAACGCGGCAAGCCGTTGATGCTGCCTTGGGCTTCGGGCGGAATGCCGCCATTGGCCGGGCGCGGATACTCCATCTTCTTATTCAGCGCAGTGTAGGCGCGCGAGATGTCGACGCAGTAAACGATGACATTGTCGAACTGCATCTTACGGGCCGTTTCCTTTAAATGAGACTCGCTACCCTTATCGAGATTGCGGCTGAGCAGGATAATGACGCGCCGGCGCGTGTTCTGGGGATCGTGGTGCACGAGCATGTTATCGGCATTCAGGACAGCATCGATCAACCGTGCGCTGCTGGAACCGGCATAAAGCTTCTGCATCGCGTCATCGATCTTGTCCGGATCGGTGGTGAAGTCCTGCAAATGCTGGATCCGATGGTCGAACGCGGTCACGGCCACATCGCTGTTGTCGCCCGTTATGAGCCCTTGCACCAGGACACCGGCTTTCTTGAGCGCCGGTAGCACTGGCTCGATTTCCGAGTTGGCCTGGACCACGAGCACGACCGAGATCGGCAGCTGCGTAAACTCGGCGGTTATTTTCTGTTGCCGGCTATTGTCGAAAAGCTCGAAATCGGATTGCTTCAGCCCGTTGACATAACCGTGGCCATCGGGATCGAGAACGGTCGTCGGAACCAGCACGTTCTTAACGTATTCGCGAATGGTGTCGCCGTTATCGGGAGCCCCATTAGCTGAGGTTGAAGCCGGGGTCACTTTGGGTGTGGATGGCGGTGCAGTACTAGTCGGCAGCTTTTCGGGAGGCGGCCCAAGTTGGCCGGGCTGCGGAGGTGGTCCCGGTGGAAGAGAACCGGGAGGCAGCACTTGGGCTGCCGAGCAGGCCGCTCCGAGAAGCATCATCCCAAGCAAGCCGAGAGAGTTGATCTTTCCCAAGCGCCCCAAAGCGAGCGGATTCTTCATATCTTCATCTTAGAGATGCCTGGGGAGGTTCAGTAGTTTCTGTGACTTCTATGTTCCGTTTCACCTTTCAGCAGCTTAACAGCATGCGGCACGAGCTCCTCGATTATTTGAAAAGAATAGAGAGCGCCGCCGGGGGAGCCGGGCAGATTAACAATCAGTGTTTGCCGCCGTGTACCAGCCACCCCTCGCGAAAGAACGGCGAACGGGGTTTGTTCGAGGCCCTTGGTTCGCATCAGTTCGCCGAGACCCGGTAATTCCCGTTCGAGGACCGCACGCGTGGCTTCGGGAGTATTGTCGCGCGCGCCAATGCCGGTACCACCGGTCGTCAGAATAAGTGAAACCGAATTGTCATCAGCCCAGGCGGTGAGCCGGCGGGCTATTCCGGCTGCGTCGTCCGGAATCGCTGCGGCTACGATCACGGGCCAACCCAGTTCTTCGCAGCGACCCTTCAAGGCAGGCCCCGATAAGTCTTCACGCGTGCCCGCGGAAACGGAATCACTGATAGTCAGGATGGCAGTCGGGATCGAGATTTGGATCATGGCTTCTTCCCGCGCCGGTATGCTCCCGATTTGCCGCCCGTCTTTTCGAGCAGATAGACCTGCTGAATTTCCATGCTCTTGTCGAGCGCTTTCGTCATGTCGTAGATGGTGAGTGCCGCCACCGTGGCCGCAGTCAGCGCTTCCATCTCTACGCCGGTCTGGGCGGCTGTAGACGCCGTGGCATGAATACGAACGCCGTTACGCTCAATCTTGAAGTCCACGGCAACGTGAGCCAAAGGGATCTGATGACAGAGCGGGATCAACTCGAACGTTTTCTTAGCCGCCAGGATGCCGGCAATACGCGCCACTTGCAGCGGATCGCCTTTCTTATTGGTCGGGAGGGCCCGCAAAACTTGCGCCGACATACTCACGAAGGCGTGCGCTGCTGCCGTGCGCCCGGTTATTTTCTTGGCCGAGACATCGACCATGGATACTTCTCCGGCGGCGTCGTAATGCGAAAGTTTCTTCATGGCTTGAGCATGACCCGAATCGACTCGCCGATGTGCCAGCTTTCGCGATCGTGATCGGCTACCAGGAAAGCATTGGCTTTGGCGAGCGCGGGAATGTCGCTCGACCCTTGCCACGGGATGTGGCGCAGACGCTCACCATCGGGACTCAGGCGGGCGGGCAGGAAACGGGTCAGACCGAATTTATGGTGAAAGGGAGCTTCAAAGGTCGCCGAGAGTAGCGGCAGCAGCGGCTCAGCGTTGCCGGCCAGCAGCTCGATGGCGGGTCTGGCAAATAACTGAAAGGTAATCAGGGAGGAGCCGGGATTACCGGGCAAGCCGAAAACCGGTTTCTCGCGGCAAATTCCAAACGCGGTCGGCTGGCCGGGCTGCACGCGCACCCGTTCGAATTGAAACTGGGTGCCCAACTCACGCAAGGTAGGTTTCACCAGATCGTATTTTCCAACAGATACTCCGCCGCTGACGATCAGCATCTGGTGCCCGAGCCCCTCTTCGAGCAGAGTGCGAAGAGCAGCCGGTGTATCGCGGGCAATCGGAAGAATGGAAGGTATGCCCCCGGCCGCATGAACGAGCGAGGCGAGCATAAAGGAATTGGAGTTACGAATTTGATGCGGCTGCGGGGCTTCGTCAAGAGCGACGATTTCATCGCCCGTCGCGAGAATGGCCACACGCGGGCGGTAAAAGACTGCAACCGAAGTATGGCCGGTCATGGCAAGTGCCGCGATATGGCTGGCATCGATCCGCGCGCCCTGCTCGATGAGTGGCGAATTGCGGCGCGCTTCCGCGCCTTGCTCATTGATGAACTGGCCTGGTTCGGCCGAGCGATTGACTTTGATCTGCGCGCCGGAGCGCTCGACATGCTCCACCATGACAACTGCGTCCGCGCCATCCGGAACCGGCGCACCGGTCATGATTTCTAGCGCATCGCCGGCTCCTAAAGGCGATTGGGGACCTTCGCCGGCGCGCACTTCGCCGCGCACCCGCAGAGTGCCTGGAACGTCGCCCGAGCGTACGGCAAATCCATCGCGCAGAGAACGCCGCAAAGCGGGATAATCGCGGTCGGCAGTCACGTTTGCGGCGAGTACCCGGCCGTGTGACTCCTCCAGGCGAATGCTTTCCTGAGCCGGTGCCCGATGGAGAGAACGAACAGTTTCGATGACGATTCGTCGAGCCTCTTCAAAAGGAAGAGGCTGTTTGCTTGCCACTGACTCACGCACGTTTGGATTTTAAGCTATCACCTGCCCAAACGGCTGGTGCGCGCTACGCCGGTGCAGCCGCATAGTGGACTTATGAGTAACACACAAGTAAGCGCTTTAAGCGGCTTCTCACAGGCGCTGGTGGCATTGGTCGATCTGACGGCGGCCGGAGTAGTGGCGGTGAAGTCGGCCGCGTACCGGGTGACGAGCGGCGTCAGTCTGCGCGATAATCTGATCGCGGTGGCGAGCCATAGCTTACGCCGCGAGGAGCGCGTTCCCGTACATGCCGTCGATGGCAGCCACGCGCAGGCGACCATCCTCGGGCGCGACCCGGGCATCGATCTAGCCATTCTGAAGGTGGAAGAAGTGCGCACGAAACCGCTTCCGGCAGCAGATGCGGCAACACTCAAAGCCGGCATGCTGACGGCGGTGGTCGGATTCACGGTGGATGCCGGTGTTACGGCGAGCCTTGGAGTACTCGGCGCGGTGGGGCCGGCGCGAAAAAATTGGCGCGGCGGAACACTCGACCATTTTCTGCGGCTCGACGCGAACGTCTATCCGTCGCAATCCGGCGCCGCCGTGGTCAACGCCGAAGGCGAGTTGATCGGGATGGCCACTCCGGCGCTTTCGCGGCATTCGACCATAGTGATCCCCATGTCCACCATCGAAAGGACTGCCCGCGAGTTGTTGGAGCAGGGCCGCATCCGTCAGGGCTACTTTGGCGTCGGCGTGCAACCGGTGACGGTGCCTGGCAAATCCGAGCAAGCCTCACAGAGAGGTCTTATCTTTCTGAACGTGGAACCTGATTCGCCAGCCGAAGTAGCCGGCCTTATGCTGGGAGACGTTCTGTTGAGCTTAGATGGCAAGCCGGTCTTCGATATCGACGATCTGCATAGCGCGCTGCGCGGCGACGTTGTGGGCAAGAATGTGAAGGCGAGCGTGCTGCGCGGTGGAAAGACCATCGATGCGCAGGTGACCATTCAAGAGCGCGGCGGAAAGCGCTGAATACACTTTGATTCGCGTAGCTATTTTTTCTGACAGTGCTTCCCGCGCCCGAAGAATCGCGGATCTGCTGGCGGAAGATGACCAGATTGAAGTCGTGGATGCCGGCAGCGAGGCCTTCGCGGACGTGATAGTGGCGGCCGGTCTTGCCCAGGAAAATCTTCCGCCAGCGCAGCGAAGGCTGCCGGACAGGAGCAGCGATGACGATCTTATCGAGCAATTGACCAGGCGCGAGCTGGAAGTTCTAGGCATGCTAGCGAACGGTCTAGGCAACAAGGAGGTCGCCGGCCAGCTCGGCATTTCCGATCACACGGCGAAATTTCATGTCGCGCAGATTTTAGCGAAATTGGGAGCCGGGAGCCGGACGGAAGCCGTAATGATTGCGATCCGGCGTGGGATCATTCCGATTTAACAGCGGCCGATTTAAGAACTGCCAAGAAGCTTCTTCAAACGCGCCCAGGCGTCCGTTCGCGCTTTCGCGTTGGCGGGCGTGGCGTCGGGCGCCTCACCGGCGCGCGTGAAACCGTGACCCGCGCCTTCGTAAACTACCGGCTCATACGTCTTCCCCAATTCCTTCATCTCTGCTTTAGCTGTCGGGATGGTTGCTCCGATGCGCGCATCGTTGCCACCGTAGAAACCGTAAACCGGCGCTTTGATGCGAGCCATGGCGTCTTTATCGGGCGGCGGCCCGTAGAAGACGAAAGCCGCGGAAAGATCGGAGCGGTTGGTGGCGAAACGGAAGCTCTGCCCTCCGCCCCAGCAGAAGCCTGACACAAAGAGCTTCTGCTGCGCCGAGGGTAGCTTCAAGGCATAATCCGCAACCGCGTTCAGGTCGGCTGTGATCTGATCTGGATTAAGATGGCTGACCGCTTCGATCGCGCCATTCTGATCGAAGCTGGTGGTGCGACCGCCGTTCGCGCCCATGCCAGAAAGCAGATCAGGAGCGATAGCAATGTATCCGGCGGCCGCAAACTCGTCGGCCACTTCTTCGGCCCAATCGGTTAAGCCGAAGATCTCATGAATGACCAGCACAACGGGAGCGTTGCCTTTCGTTTCCGGGTACGCGAGGAAGGTTTCGACGGAACGATCGCCATGTTTAACCGTGACAAACTCATGGTGGCGTGGTGATTGTTCCAGTTTCTGTTTGGCCCATTCCTGCGCCGGTAGCGCGATGGCGGTCAACGCAAGCAGCGCGAAGAGACGTGTCATCACTCTTTTGTACACCCAATCTCCTTCCTCACTCCTGCCGCAAAGCTTTGATCGGATCGATGCGGCTGGCCCGCCGAGCTGGTATAAAACTCGCGACCAGCGCCGCCGCGACCAGAATGGGCAGCGTGATGGCGAACGTTGTTGGCTCGCCCGGCTCCATGCCAGGCACCAGTTGCTCCAATACATGCGCCGCCGCCAACGCTCCGCAGCTTCCCATCAGCACGCCGGCGGAAATCATGACCAAGCTTTGGCGCAGCACCAGCCACATGACCTCCGCCGCCCGCGCTCCCAGCGCAAGCCGCACGCCGATCTCCGGCACTCGCTGCCCGACAAGGTAGGCCAATACACCGTAGATGCCGATGCACGCAAGCAGCAGAGCGAGGCCGGCGAAGAGGGCGAACAATAAAAGCAGAAAACGTTGGCGGGCTAGCGTTGCACTTGCCAACTGCTCCATCGTGTGCACTTCATAAATCACTTGGTCGCCGGTTGCCCCGCGCACCGCCCGCCGTAGTGCTTCGACCACATTCAAGGGCGGAACCCGCGTCCGAACGGCAATGGACATCAATTCCGACCAGCGGCGCACAAAATGATCCGGCACCTGCTCGAACGGATAATAGAGCTGCGCGCGCACATGAGCATCATCGTCGCTCGCCGGACCCCAATACCGCACGTGCGCGACGACACCCACTATTCGCAACGGACCGGTGCCAAGACCGATCCAAACATGCTTCCCGATGGCGTTCTCTCCGCCAAACGCCTTGCGCGCCATCACGTCGTCAATCACTCCGACGGATTCGCTGCCCATGCGGTCGTGGTCATTCAAGAACCGGCCTTGTAGCAGCCGGATGCCCATCACCTTCAGATACTCGGGCGTTACACAGTTGGCTAATACGAGCGGCTGCTGGTTGTCCGGCGGCGCAGCCGGCGTGGTCCAGTAACCGATCACGTTGCTCCCTTCGCGCATCGGAACGGTATCGACCGTCGCGGCCGATTCGACGCCTGGAACAAGGCGGGCGCGCTCAAGCACGTCGCGCCAGGCAGCGCGGGTCCGACCGGGATGCGCCAGGGTGGCGGGCGAAAGCGCCATCCGGGTGACCAGTACGTTGCGCACATTTACGCCCGTATCGAGCGCGGAGAGCCGCAGCAGAGTGCGCCCGAGCATCCCGGCGGCTACCAGCAGAATGACTGCCAGGGCAATCTCCGCTATGACGAACCCGCTATGCAGACGCCGCGAGCTTCCCACTACGGTTCTAGCCCCGGCACGCAATGTCTGCTCTAATTTTTTGGCTGGCGCACGCAACGCCGGCGCCAGTCCGAAGAACACGGCCGCCAGCAGCGACACCCCCGCGGCGAACAGCAATACATGCCAATCGACCTGCACTTCCTCGGCGCGCGGCAGGCTTCCTGGCCAGAACGTTACAAAAGGCTTCCGACATATAGCCGCCAGCAGAACACCGAGCGTGCCGCCGGCAATTCCCAACACGGCGCTTTCCGTCAAACACTGCCGTATCAAGCGCCCACGGCTTGCGCCGAGCGCCATGCGCATGGCTAATTCGCGCTCGCGTGAAACCGCGCGCGCCAGCAGGAGGCTCGCCACGTTCACGCAGGCTATCAGTAGCACCAGGCTCACTGCACCCAGCAGCAGCCACAGCGTGGAACGTACATCTCCCACTTCCGGCTTTAATTTTTGTGCAACGAACGTGCGGCCCTTATTCGATTTCGGATACTGCGCGGCTAGGCGGTGTCCGATCAACCCCAGCTCCGCCTGTGCCTGCGCCAAAGTCGCGCCGGGCAGCAGACGCGCAACCGCGTGAATACCCGGGTGCGCATCCCGATCCTGCATAACCAGCGATGTCTCCTGGCCCAGCGGAGTAAAGACATCGCCCTCATCTCCGCCTAAACGCAGACGCATCGGCGCGATGCCGACAATCGTATACGGCTTTTCGTTGAAGACCAGCGGTTTGCCAATCGCCGACAAGCTCCCGGCATAGCGCCGCTGCCACAAGCCGTAACTCAGCAGAATGACAGGCGCTCCACCCAGGCGGTCTTCGTCGGGCCGAAACCCGCGCCCTTGAAACGGCCTGACTTGCAGCACGGAAAGCAGGTTGGACGAAATCTCAAAACCGTCAACGTATTCGGCTTGTCCGCGCCCGCTCACCGTCCCGCCATTGCTGCGCCAGGCGGCTATATCGAGCGCGCGGCTTTCTCGCTTGCAATCGAGAAAATTAGGATACGTGAACGCCCAGAGATTACCCCAATGCGTGCTCCAGTCCGTCTGTTCCTGCAGTGACACCAGGCGGTCCGCTTCGGGATAGGGCAGCGGCTTCAACAACACGCCATTGATCACCGTGAACATAACAGTCGTCGCCCCGGTGCCGAGCGCCAGCGTTAACAGGGCCACGGCTGCGAAACCGGACCGCTGCCGCAGCGTACGCAGCGCATAACGGAAATCCTGCCAGATGTCTTCCAGCCAGCGCGTGCCCCGCGCATCGCGGCACTCTTCCTTCGTCTGCTCCGCGCCGCCGAATAAGAGCGCCGCCTGCCGCCTTGCCTCGCCGGGGTCTTCACCGCGCGCTATCAGGTCTTTTGCATGCTGCTCCAGATGGAAGCGCAGCTCTTTTTCGAGTTGCACGTCCATCTGACTGCGCCGCAACAGCCGTCGCAACCAGTCCGTCTTCTACACCTCGGTCTTCTACATGTTACCTCGACGGCGTGGAAACACGCGTGGCGTTCAGCGGGTGAACAGAACAACTTGGGCGCGGTGTCCTTTACTCAACTTCCGGTCGCAGGTGTAGAGAAAGGAGTTAGTTGCCTCGGCTAAGGCTATGTAGACGGCATCGTAAGCGCCGAAAGTGTGCCGTAATTCCCATATGCGACCCAGCAGAGGCGTGTGCGGGTAGCGTTCCGCTGGCAGATCTGCCAGCGCCGCTAGGAATTGCGCGCCGCGATGCGAATCGACGCTGCGAAACGCAGCCAGCTTTCGAAAGGCACTCATCGCTTCGACATCGAGTAAATGGGGGACGATGAAGAAATCATCACCCTGACCCATAGTGTTTCCGATAGCACCGGCTAATTCGCCGTTGGTAAGCAGTTCTACAACTACGGAAGCATCTAGAACAATCAACGCTCATCTCGCGACTCGCGCACTATCTGCGCGGCGCTCCGCTTCCCGCGGATTGGCTTTGCTTGCTGTGCCCGTTCCAACCACTCGCGCATCGTGGGCCGCTGCACGCTGTGCTCCAGTTCTTTCTTAATAAAATCGGAGAGGCTCATGCCTTCGCGTGCTGCCCGGGCTTTCAAAGTTCGATGCACCTGATCCGGAACCGACCTTATCTGAACCATCGTAGACATGTAATTAGTATGTAAAACATGTGCTCCACATGTCAAGTGGGCGCTGCGTCCGCGTCGGGAGCACTCACTCTAATTCCGCTTTGCGGCCTGCCGGAATCCGCGTTCCACCATGTCGTTCGGATCCGTCGAAACCGGCGCATCCCGCCACAGCCAGCGCATCATGCACGGCAAGATCGCGCCTCCGAATTTTTGCCCGTGGAGATTCATTCCCCAGGTGTAATTCACGTCGTAACCCTTCTGCGTAAGCGCCCGCATCAACCGTACATTCTGCAGAAACCAATCGCGCTTCGCATCGTAAACGCCGTTGCGCCCGAATCCACGATGATCGTTGCGCCCATCGCAAAGAAAGACGCGGATTGGCTTCTTCGGGCTCTGGAGCACGCGCTCCGGATACACATAACCGCCGCGAAGATCCACAAAGCTGCCTACGTTGCTGAGCACTTTTCGGAAATCGTTGGGCCGCTCCCAGGCGACGGTAAAGGCCGCGATGGCGCCCGAGCTTGACCCTCCGATTCCGTGCTGTTCGGGGTCTTTTGAGATGTTGTAATTCTTGTAAAGCACGGGCATCAACTCTTCGGTAATCACGCGGGCGTATCGGTCATCGAGCGTGTTGTATTCGGTTGCCCGGTTCGTCGTGCCATCGCCCCAGCCGGTTGCTGGCGATGGCTCAACCTGCTCCGGCGTGCGCCCCGGATTGATGAACACCCCCAGCATCACCGGAATCTCGCGCCGGTAGATCAGATTGTCCATTACATTCTGCGCGCGCATGTCTCCGTTCTCATCTTTGAAAGCCTGCCCATCCTGATAGATCATCAAGGCCGTCGGAACAGCCGGATCGTACTGCGCCGGCACGTAGACCCAATAGGTATGTTGCGTGCCGGGGTAAACGTTGCTCAGCAGATGATAGGGCCCGCGTATTTCGCCTTTCGGAACGCCGGCTTGCGGCAACGAATCGGGGCCCAGGCGATATTGCGAGTTCGGATTGGGTCCGGGCGGCATCGGCTCCGGAACACTTTGCGCGAACATTCCCACGGCGGCGCCCACGAGCGCGAACAACGAAACCGTCTTCTGCATGTGACCTCTGGCCATACACTATACAGCCAACAGCCAGGCAGGTCACTCGGAGCGCAATGTCAATACCGGATCGACTCGCGTAGCGGCAAGCGACGGCAAATAAGATGCCGCCGCTGCGACCAGCAACAAAAGCCCGATCACGCCGATCATAGTAAGCGGATCGTGCGTTGTCACACCCCACACCTGACTCTGCAGATACCGCAGCAAGAGAAAAGAGGCCACTAAACCGGCAAGAATCCCGGCAGCCACAGAGCGCAGGCCGCTTTTGAGCACCAGGATCTGCACCTCTCCGGCCGTCGCGCCGAGCGCCAGCCGAATCTCCAACTCGCGCTTCCGCTGGGCGACCGTATAGGACATGATGCTGTACAGCCCGGCACTCACGAGCAGCAATCCAAGGAACGCGAACACGGAGAAGATCCGTAGTCCGAAGCGCGGCTTTGCATAGACCTCGTTCTCCAGTCCCTGGCGCATGGTACGTATGTGCCTTACTATGGCGCTACTGTCCAGCTTAAGCGCCGCGCCTTCCAACTGCCTGCCCAAAGCCACCGGATCGCCGGCAGTTCGCGCGATCAAGACAAATCCGCCGAATCCCGTGATCGTATATGGAACGTAAACTTCAGGCATCACCGGCTCGTGCAAGCCGTTATTCTTGAAGTCGGAAACTATTCCCTCGATTTCAAACCATGGATCAGCCACCGGTACCGGAAGCCGCCGCAGCGTGCTCACCTGCACGTGGCGATCAACGGGATCTCCGCCGCGCAAGAACTTGCTCGCAAACGCCTGATTGACAATCGCTACCTTCCGGCCCTGTGCCGCCTCTGTGTCGCTAAAATTCCGGCCGCGCAAAAAGCGCACGTTCAAAGTCCGAAACAGCGCCGGATCGATCATCGCGACGCCTCCCATCCAACGGTCCGCGTGAGTTTCACCGGCTACGTTCAGTTCGGTGGGGATGGTGACAAGCGGCAGGAAATCGGTGGTCGTGGCTACCTGGAGAACGCCCGGCATCTGGCGCAGCTTGCTCATCAAATCTTTCTCGAACCGCACCTGCTGTTGTAGACTCATGCGATTCTTCGTGGTGAAAATTTCGGCGGTCAGGAGATGTTCTGGATTGAGGCCCAGTGACACCGCCCGCTCCCTCAGAAAGCTACGCATGAGTAAACCAGCGGCCGCCAGCAGCACCAATGAGATTGCTACCTCAGAGATAATCAAGCCATTTCGCAGGCGCCCCTGACGAAAGCCGCTATGCTGCCGGCCGGCGCCTTTCAGGCTTTCGTTCATGTCGCGCCGCAAACCGCCCAGCATCGGTATGAGACCGAAGAACAAAGCCGTTCCGATCGCCACCACGCTGGTGGCCGCCAGCACCTGCCAATTGAGACCGATTACCGCCTCTTCCGGAAAAGTATCGGCGGGCAAGATAGCCACTAACACTTTGAGGCCACCCCACGCGAATACGCAACCCGCTACCGTCCCGAGCAAAGCGAGCAATGCGCTTTCCATGAAAAGTTGACGCGCCACTCGCCACCATCCGGCGCCCAAACTGCTGCGAATGGCAAACTCTTTCCCACGCGCCACCGCTCGGGCAAGCAGTAGGTTCGCTACGTTCGCGCAGGCAATCAACAGCAGCAATCCGACCGCCCCCAGCAACGTAAACAGAGTTCGGCGGAACTTGCCGATCGAGGAATCGGCGAACGTTTGGAGACTCGCCGCGAATTTCTGAGGGAAGTAGCGCGGATAGAGCTTGGCGATCTGCATGGTAAGAAGCTGCACTCCCGCATCCGCTGACTCCATTGCCAGCCCAGGCTTCAAACGGGCCAGCAAATAGAACCCGGGCGCCGAAGGTCCTCCGCTCCATGCCTGAGTACGATCGGCAGCCAAACGTCTCCCGACCAGAAGACGAATCGCGGCGGCATCACGCCGATTACTGTGGTTGCGACGCCATCGAGGATCAGCCTCTTGCCTAACACATTCGGACTCCCCGCAAAATGGGTTTGCCAAAAGCTATAGCCCATCACGCACACTGGCGGCGCTCCGGGTTTAACATCGGCAGACTTAGCAAAGCGCCCTAGCAAAGCCGGCACTCCCAAAAATTGAAATGTGTTTGGCGTCACGAGCGGCGCGTTCACAGACTGCGGCGTGCCGCCCGTGGTCCAGAGTGCCCGGTTGATTGCCACTCCCATCACGCCCGAGAAAATTCGGTTTCTCTGCTGGTACTCGAGAAACTGATTCGCCTGGAATAGCATTCCATTGTTGCCGTCGCGGCTGGCGGGATCGCGCATGACGATCGATACCAACCGGTGTTGATCCGCATAGGGAAATGGGCGGATCAACACGTTATCGATCACGCTGAATATCGCGGTGGTCGCGCCGATTCCCAGCGCCAGCGTCAGCACGGCCACCAGCGCAAACCCGGGACTGCCGCGCAGGAGACGCGCGGCAAACTTCAGGTCCCGCCACGCATTTTCAAGAACGGCAAAACTCCATAAATCCCAGATAGCCTCTTGCCAGGCTGTACGGCTGCCGAATCTTTGTCTGGCGGCTGCGTTTGCCACGTCCGGCGTTGCCCCCGCCGCGCGCAGCGAACGTGCTCGTAACTCGGCATGCAGGCGCATCTCCTCATCCAATTTCTCGATTCGCTCGCTTCTTCGAAGAAGAAACCGAACACGCCGCCAAAGTTTTCGTAAGGACATGGGCTTTCTGACATAGATATTCTATGTCATGGCCGGTGACCTCGCAAGGACTATTCGCTACGAAGCACCACCATCGGATCGAGCCTGGTCGCCTCGCGCGCAGGCAAATAACATGCGAGCGCCGCCACGGCTATCAACCCAAGCGTCACGGCCACCAGCGTGAGCGGATCCGTCGTGGTTACGCCGTAAAGTTGCGCGGCTAGCAGCCGAGTCACCGCGGCTGTTCCCGCCAGCCCTATCCCGGTGCCCACCAGCACCGGCCGCATTCCTTGCCGGATTACCAGCAGCAGCACGCCGGTCTTCGAGGACCCAAGCGCGAGGCGCACCCCGATCTCTGCCCGTTGCCGCTTCACAAAGTACGCCACCACCCCATATATTCCGGCGGCCGTCAGCAGCAGCCCACAACCGCCCAGAATCGAGAGCGCCAGCGTATAGAAGTTGGCAAGCATCAACGATTGGGACAGGCGCTGCCGCATTGTCCTCACGTCGCCTAGTGGCAGTTGCGGATCGACGGCCATTAGAGGCTTCTTCAACAAGCCCGGTACGCTCAACGAGTTGCTCCGCGTGCGCGCAACCAAATAAAGCGATTGCTCGATCCAGTGCCACGGATTAGTCGCGACTTGCGTGAACGGGACATAAATGACGGGCGGCGCATCCTTCATCATTCCATTGCCCCGCACATCGGCCACCACGCCGGCGACCTGCCATTCGCTGCGAGGGCCTTCCATCTCCGGAATCCGAATCGGCTCGCCGACCGCACGGCTATTCGGCCATAAATGGCGCGCTAAGCTTTCGCTCACGAGGATGACCTGCGCCGCGCCTGCCCGGTCATGGGCGTCGAATTCCCTTCCCGCCACCAGCGGAATCTTCATCGCCGCCAGATAACCGTCGCTAATGTAATGCAGCTCCGTCGCGAGATCCTGCTTGAGAGGAGTCGTTACCGAGCTCTGCTTTAGGATCAGCCCGACGGTGCTGACCGACATCGGCACTTTCGAACTCAAAGCGGCCGACACAACCCCTGGCTCGCTTCTGAGTTCTTGCAGAATGCGCTGGTAAGCCGTTGCGGTTTGTTCCGCGTTGACGTACACCTGCGTCGGAAGCGCCGTTCGCCCGGTCACCACATGATCGGCTGAAAAGCCCGGATGAATGTGTCCTGCCGCAATGGCCGTTCGTATCAGTAAACCGGCGCTCACCAGCAGCACCAGCGCGAGCGCCACTTCGGCGGCTATATAGATACTACGCGCCCGATCGCGCGCCAGCCCCGCCGCGCCGCGGCCGCCTTGCCGCAAAACTCCCTGAATATCCACCTGAGAAGCCCGCAGCGCAGGCAGCAGTCCCGCGAGCATCGTGCTCAACACCCCCAGACCGATAGCAAATAAGAAGACCGGTCCGTTAACGCTTGCCTGGTCGAGACGCGGAATGCTGTCGAGTCGAAGCTGGCGCACGAGCGCGATCAGCAGTTGCGCCAACCCGAGCCCTATCGCCGCGCCCAAAAGACCAAGCAGCATGCTTTCCGTCAGGAGTTGACGAATGACGCGTGAGCGGCTTGCGCCTAGCGCTGCCCGCACCGCCAGTTCCTGCGCTCGCCCCGCGCTACGCGCCAGAAGCAGATTCGACACGTTCGCACAGGCAATGGCCAGAACAAGCCCTACCGCGCCCAACAAAATAAACAGGCGCTGCCGGTAATCACCCACAAGATCCGCGGCATAGTCACGGACGCGAATTCCCCGCTTGCGGTTCATCTCCGGATAAAGTGCCTCCAGGTTCCGCGACAGCACGTTCATCTCGGCCTGCGCTTGTGTCACAGTCACCTGCGGACGCAGCCTGCCTACCACGTTCAAAATGCCACCTGTCCAGTTCATCTCCTGCCCACTGAGCGCCAGCGGTACCCAGGCTTGTTCAGCTCCAGGCCGCACCGAAAAAGAGCGCGGCATAACGCCGATTACGGTGAAGGCCTGACGGTTGAGTTGAATCTGTGTTCCTAAAATATGCCGGTCGCCCCGGAAATCTTCCTGCCACAACCGGTGGCTCAAGACAACCAGAGGAAGACGCGGAGGACGATCTTCTTCCGCCGTGAACGTGCGTCCGAACTCCGGCGCAACCCCGAACACCCGAAAAACTTTGGCCGAAGCGAACGCACCGGGAATCTGTATGGCGCTTCCAGCTTGCGAAAGCGTGAAAGTGGTTGGTTCGAGCGCCCCTAGCTGACTGAAGGAGCGGGCCTGCCGCTGCCATGCGTCGAAATTTCTGGGCGTTACTTCGTCGTCGATCCCGCCGCGCGTCGACCAGACCGATACCAACTGCTCCGAATATGGAAATGGCAGCGGGCGGAGCACCACCGCATAGACCACGCCAAAAACAGCGGTCACGACGCCTATCCCGATGCCAAGCGCGATGAGCGCCAGCAGTGTCGTGCCCAAACCGTGCCGCAGTTGAAGCGCGCCATACTTCACGTCTTGGCCAAAAGCCGCCAGGCGCTCCGTGGTTCTCATGCGTTTCTCCTTTTGTTTCGCCACTGTTTCGCAGCTCCGCCGGATGGAATTCAGATCGCCAAATTGTCGGCGCGCCTCTTTACGGGCCTGTTCGGCCGGCCATCCCTGCTCCACCAGCTCCGCCACTTTGGATTCCAGGTGAAATTGCAGTTCGTCGCGCACATCGGCCGCGATGTCCGAACCGAAGAAACGAAGATACCTTCGCCAGGCAGGAACTCGCGCCATTTAGGATTCCCGGAACACGGGGCGCCGCGAGGCATTCATAATCTTCCCCACCGCGCTTGCATACGCCTGCCAGGTCTTGGCCTGCGCTTGCAAGTGCTTCTTGCCGACCGGCGTCAGGTGATAATACTTCGCACGCCTGTTATTTGCGGAGATACCCCATTCCGCTTCGATCCAGCCCTTCGCCTCCATGCGGTAGAGCGCGGGATAGAGCGCTCCTTCTTCTACCAGCAGCGCGTCGTCGGTCTGCTGGCGGATCACGCTCGAAATCGCGTAACCGTGCATGGCCTGCCAGGAAAGGGTTTTCAGAATCAGAATGTCCAGGGTGCCGCGGATCAAATCGAGGGAGTCTTTTTCCGTACCCATGCTTACCTAATAACCATAGGGGAAGCATAACACTTCCCCAAAGGTTTCTAAGTAAGTAAACACCCACAAAGTATCTATTCGGAATCAGATACCTTTTCGACTTTCGTCATCGGCTTGATGATGTCATCAAGCGTCGCTGCCTTGCCCGCTTCGCGAACCAGGTGCGGATATAGTTCGCCGCCGTGGTAATCGATCTTCACCGTCTTGAAGAAGCCGCTGTTTTCCATGATCAATTCGATCGCTGGCCCTTTTCCCTTCGCATCGCGGATCGCCTGGCGCAGCAAGTCATCGCTTGCGCGCCGACCGTTCACGGCCACGATCTTCATATCCGGACCAAGTCCGGCTGCATAGGCCGGCGAACCCACCAGAACATCGCTGATGGTGTTGTCGGATACATGCAGCCCGATCGAATACCAGGCGTTTACGCCGCGATCTCGCGATTCGTCGGCGCGTATAAAATCGTTCGGCTGGTCTGTGTATTCGATCTTGTATCCGCCATTTGTGATCCCGTCGAGCGGCGCATGCGGCGCTTTCGTGGTAAGGCGCTCCCGTAAGAACTGGGCCCAATCATAAGGTTGGATGGCATTCAGATTCGCCACTACATCTTCAAACGTATACGGAAAAACTTCGGGCGGCGTATTGCCCCGAACACCCAGAAAACGCTCGCAAAAATCGTTGAGCGATTTCTTATTTTGCGATAGCTTACGAATCGTGGTGTCGACATCAAGCCAGATCAATTCACCTTCCTGGTAGTAATCGACGGAGCGTCGCCAGTTGTCCCACTGCAGCGTCGTCGAATACAGTATCTGGGCCGAGACCGCTGTATCTTCTAAATCGCGCCACGTGCGGCCCGGACGATGATCCATCTCCGCCGCCGAAGCTGCCAAATAGGAACGGTACTGCTCCGGCGTCCAGGTCCCGTCGCGCGTCGCCAGCACGTCGCCCAGGTATTGCGTCAGTCCTTCGTAAACCCATAGCAGATCGCCTTTCATTGGTTGCCCATAGTTCTGTGTAGCGAGGCCGGCGGGCCGCCGGAACTTGCCGTTCCATGAGTGCGTGAATTCGTGCGACAGCAGATCTCCGTTCAGCATGGCGAGATCGTCATCCACCAGGCCGCGCGCTTCCACCCGGTCGTCGCTCGATTGATGATGCTCTAATCCGAAATGCGCCACGTTGTCGCTCAATGTAACGAGGAAGTGATAGCTGTTGTAGTGGCGCGATTTATAAAGCGCCCCGGTCTCGCGCACCAGATTGCTCCAGGCGGCGATCTGCGCGGAACTGACCTTCAAGTCCTCCGGTCCATCGGCCGCCATGTCCAGAAAATGCTTGGGCGTTACCTCGGGCGCGAGTGGAATCTCTTTAAAGAAACGTCCCGTCAGCACCGGCGAATCGATCAGCATCTCAAGCGACACCGGCGCGAAGCGTACCAGGTTACCTGCTTGCTCCGCTCGTGTTAGCGCAGTAGCGGATTGCCAGCCCTCCGGTAGGTTGACCGAAGGCTCATACATCACTTGCGCGGCAGCCGCGCCATCCGGGTAAAGCGCTACTTCGTTCCAGCTGACAACGGCCAGATTCGGGCCGGTGGATGCTCCCGCGGAAAACCCGGAAGGCGCGGCGGTGGCCAAAAAATCGACCTTCGCTTCAAGTTCCCGCACCTCGGCCGGAATCACGAGGTGAAGAGCGAACATGTTGACGTCATCGCGTTTCCACGCGAGGGTTTGACCATTGGCGGAGAAAACAATACCGGCGAAATTGTCGATGGGCCCGGTTGGCGAGTGCTCGCCTGGAATCCATTGCGGGTAATCGAGCGTAAGGGGCCCGGGCTTTACCGGGATCACCAGATGCGCGTGTAGAATCTTGCGCGGCGCGTCCGTCAGATCGAGCGTCACCTGGATGGGGCGATTCGTTTGAGCGGCCAAAGTAGCCGCGAAGAGGAGCGAACAGAGAAGCTTCTTCAACTTTTTATGATAGAAGCCGGCCCTTTACACTGGTGCGTTGTGGTCCGTTTTCTTTCGAACTCAAGACCGGGATATCGACCAGTTGCTTTTCGAGCTCTGGGAAAAAGGGACAACGGGCGTCATCGAGGAGCCTGACGGATGGCGAGCATTTTTCGAGAACGAGATTGATCGCCAGGCTATTTCTTGTCTCTCGCCAGATTCCGAAATTCGGATTGAGGAGCCGGAACCCGTCCAACCTGCCCCGCAAGAATGCGATCCGATTCTGGTGGGAGAACGCTTCTACATCGCTCCGCCCGGTTACACGGAACTAGCTCCAACCACCCGCCTGCGTCTCGAAATAGATGCAGTTAATGCCTTTGGAACCGGACGCCACGAAACTACTCAGCTTTGCCTGGAAGCTCTGGAGCGATACATGCGACCCGAGTTCACAGTGGTCGACGTCGGCTGCGGCTCGGGCATCCTTTCGTGCGCCGCCCGCCTTTTAGGAGCGCGGCAAGTCTTCAGCTGCGACATACAGAACGATGCCCTTGCGCACGCCGATTTCCAGGGATCCGCCGATGCATTGGCCAGCCGCTGCGCCGAGTTGGTGGTGGCGAATATCACGGCAGCTGTCGTCGATTTGCTCGCTTTCGAGCTCCAGCGCATCGCCAAGCCGGGAGGCTTGATTGTTGTCTCCGGCTTTATTCGTGAAAATCCGCCCCGATGTTTCGTGCCAGCGGCTGTTCTCTCGAAAGACGACTGGCTCTGCTGGATCTGCCGCCCGGAAGACGTCACGCCACTTCCACAGCCGCCGGAGGGCCTTTCACACAGAGCCGATTGGTGGCTATGATCGATTCATGACAACCGTTCGCCAATCTGTCTGCGCGCTCGATTGCCCGGACTGTTGCGCCCTGCTGGTGAACGTCGATGAGAACGGTGGGTCACGCTTGCGGGGCGATCCCGGCCACCCCATTACGCAGGGTTTTTTATGCGGTAAAGTCGCGCGTTACTTGGAACGCGAGTATGCGCCGGAACGCCTGCTCTATCCAATGCGCCGCACGGGTGCGAAGGGCGAAGGGCGGTTCGCGCGGATCTCCTGGGATGAGGCGCTCGATGAAATTGCCACCCGTTTAAAGGACATCGCCGGCGAACATGGACCGGAAGCAATCCTGCCCTATAGTTTTGCCGGTTCCATGGGATATCTCAATGCGAACGGGATGGATCGGCGGTTCTTTCATCGCGTAGGGGCATCGCGGCTCGATCGGACCATCTGTTCCGCGGCGGGCGAAGCCGGCATTGTCGCCGCGCTCGGCGTAAAGTACGGCACCGAGCCCGAACAGTTTCGCCACTCGAAGTTCATTCTGGCATGGGGCGCGAACATACTGGCGACCAACGTCCATCTCTGGCCTTTCATCGTGGAGGCGCGGCGCAACGGCGCGAAGTTTTACACCATAGACCCGGTCCGCCACAAAGTGAGCGACTTAGCGGATAAACACTTTGCGATTCAGCCCGGCACCGACGCCGCGCTCGCGTTGGGCCTGATGCACGTCATTATTCGGGAGCGTCTTTACGACGCGGATTACCTCGGGCGCTACACGATCGGCTTCGACGAATTGGCCGCTAAAGCGGCCGACTTTACTCCCGCTCATGTTGCGCAACTGACTGGATTGCCGCCGGAGGAAATCGTCTCGCTCGCGCGCGAATACGCATCAACGCGGCCGGCGGTGATTCGCCTGAATTATGGGTTGCAGCGCTCGGAGTGCGGCGGCATGGCTTCGCGCTTGATCGCTTATCTACCCGCGCTGACCGGTTCCTGGCGCGAGCCGGGCGGAGGCTTGCAGCTCTCTACCTCCGGGGCGTTTCACCTGAATACTTCCAGCCTGCAGCGGCCAGACCTGCAATTTCTTTCGCTTGGCCGCGAAGCACGCAGGGTGAACATGGTCGAGCTCGGGAAAGCGCTCACCGAACTGAAGAATCCGCCGATTCACGCCATGATTGTCTACTGTTCGAATCCGGCCGCGGTCGCGCCGGATCAGAACCAGGTGAAGCGCGGCCTCGGGCGAAAAGATCTCTTCACGGTGGTGCTCGAACAGTTCCAGACTGACACTGCGGATTGGGCCGACATCGTGCTCCCGAGCACTACCTTTCTCGAACATAGCGATCTTTACCTCGCCTACGGACATTACTATCTGCAGCTCGCGCGGCCCGCGCTGCCAGCGCCCGGAGAGTGCCGCTCGAATGTCGAAGTGTTTCGCGCGCTTGCAAAAAAGATGGGCTTTCCCGATCACTGCTTCGACGAATCGGAAGACGACATGATTCGAGGGCTGCTGGCATCGGGACATCCCTTCCTCAAAGACATTACATTCGAGCGGCTGGAGCGCGAGCGATCTGTACGGTTGAATATCTCGCCCGCAAATGAACCCTTTCTGCCGTTTGCCGAAGGAAATTTTGCTACTGCGTCAGGCAAATGCGAATTCGACGCAGCAACCATTAGCTACCAGCCGCCGAAAGAGTCGCGCCAAGGGGATGCAGCATTGCGCGCTCAATTTCCGCTCGAGCTGATCTCCGCAAAGAATCATCACAGCATGAATGCTACGTTTGGAAACCGCGACGATCGTGACGAGGAGACTTCCGCCGTAACGCTTCACCCGCAAGACGCAGCCGCGCGCGCAATCGTCGGCGGCGATGCCGTTCGGCTCTTCAACCGCCGGGGCAGCTGCGTGCTGAAGGCCGTTATCGCGGACATCGTTCCCGTTGGAGTAGTGAACGCACCCTCCGTGCGCTGGCCGCGCCGCTCTCCGGACAGGCAAAACGTTAACGTCCTGACCAGCCAGCAGCTGACGGACATGGGCGGCGGAGCGACCTTCTACAGTTGCCTCGTTCAGGTGGAAAAAATCGGCGACTAGGCCGCTAGTCCCGTGAGCAAACTGCTGATCCTGTTGACGGTCGTCACGATCGCGCGCCTCGCCGCTAAAGATATCGGCGACTACGATGTTTCCTGGACGACTCAAAGCAGAAATTCATCCGAATCCATGCCGTGTGGCGGCAGGGACATCGGCTTGAATGTCTGGGTGGAGAACGGCGACATTCTCTTCTACCTTTCGCGCAGCGGCGCCTTCGACGAAAACAACGAAATGCTAAAGCTTGGCCGCGTGCGGCTGAAGCTTTCGCCCAATCCCTTGAACGGAACGGATTTCAAGCAGCAGCTGATTTTGCGGGAAGGCGGCATCCGGATTACGGGCGGAGGCGCCGCCGTGGATCTCTGGGTGGACGTATTCCGGCCCGTTGTTCACGTCGACATCGAGAGCAAGCAGGCTATAAACGTCAGTTCGTCATACGAGAGCTGGCGCTACCGGGATCATGCGCCCGCTGGCAAAGAATTCGAGGCGAATTCTTATAAGGTTCCGCAAAAGTTCACCGTCGAAACATATCGGGATACGATCGGCTTTATAGGCAACCGAGTTCTTTTCTATCACCGAAATCGCCGCGACAAAGAGAATATCTTCGACACTACAGTGCGTCTGGAAGGCATGGCGGCCGTCAAAGACCAGATGTTCGATCCTGTGAAAAATCGCACATTTGGTGGCGAAATGCAGGGCGCAAACTTGACCCCGGCCGGCGTGAGCTTCGGAAAATATGCGAATGCCGAGTTCGAAGCCTGGACTCTGAAAAGTGCTTCCCCTGCGAAATCGCACCAGCTCCAAATAGCCTTGAACGTCGCGCAGAGCGACACGCTGGACGATTGGAAAACCGGTCTGCGCGCGATCTGGAACGCTGCCCGCGAGAACCGCACGACAGCGCTTGCCAAAACCAGGGCGTGGTGGGAGCAGTACTGGGATCGAAGCTACATCCTGCTCGATAGCCCGGACGAGAAAGTTCGCCATACGGGACGCAACTACCAGCTGTTTCGCTATATGCTCGGCTGCAATGCCTATGGCGAATTTCCAACGAAGTTCAACGGCGGACTTTTTACTTTCGACCCAGTCTATGTGGACAAGGAATCCACCTTCACGCCCGACTTCCGGCGCTGGGGCGGCGGCACCATGACGGCGCAGAACCAGCGGCTCGTCTATTGGCCGATGTTGAAGAGCGGCGACTTCGACATGATGAAGCCGCAGTTCGATTTCTACTTGCGTTCCCTCAGAAATGCGGAGCTGCGCAGCGAAGTGTACTGGCATCACAAAGGCGCGAGCTTTACGGAGCAGATCGAAGATTTCGGCTTGCCGAATTTAGCCGAGTGGGGCTTGAATCGCCCCGCTTCCTATGACAAAGGCATGCAGTACAATCCGTGGCTCGAGTATCTGTGGGACACCGTTCTGGAGTTCTGCTCGATGGCGCTCGATACTCAGCAATATGAGAACGCCGACATCCACCAGTACGTACCGCTGATCGAAAGCTGTCTTCAATTCTTCGACGAGCACTATCGATATTTGGCCTCTAAGCGTGGGATCGAAGTGTTCGACCAGGATGGCCACTACGTCCTCTACCCGGGGTCGGCCACGGAGACTTTCAAGATGACCTATAACTCGGCATCCACGATTTCAGCGCTCAGAGTTGTGCTCACGCAACTGCTGGCACTTCCCGTGCGGTATTTGAGCGATGTCCAGCGCAAGAAATGGAGTGAGATGCTCACACGCATTCCGCCGATTCCCTTTCGCGAAGTCGATGGGCACAAGACAATCGCGGCCGCCCAAGTCTGGCAGCGAGTACAAAACGTCGAGGCTCCGCAGCTTTATCCCGTTTTCCCATGGGGCATCTACGGCATCGGGCACCCCGATTTAGATCTAGCCTTAAACACCTATAACTTCGATCCTTACGTCATCAAGTTCCGGAGTTACATCGGATGGAAGCAATACAACATCTTCGCGGCCCGGCTCGGTTTATCCCGCGACGCGGCCAAATATACTACTTTGAAGCTCCACAATGGGCCGTTCCGGTTTCCTGCCTTTTGGGGACCCGGCTTCGATTGGGCGCCGGATCATAACTGGGGCGGCACGGGAATGATTGGGCTTCAGGAAATGCTCATGCAAACGGTTGGGAAACAAATCTATCTGCTGCCCGCGTGGCCCAAAGAGTGGAGCGTCCGGTTCAAATTACATGCGCCTTACCAGACAACGGTGGAGGGCATGGTCGAGGAGGGAACCATTCACCATTTGCAAGTCACTCCGCGGAGCAGGACAAACGACGTGATAACTATGAAAGCGCAGTAGAGCAGAGCGATGAGCACAGCACAAGATTTTCCATTGCCGTCGGGCTTACCGGAGCCGGTTGACGATGGGGCCGCCGACCATCTGGAACATATGAAAGTTCCAAGTGTCGCGTTACGTTCGACCAAAGGCGGGACGGTAGATCTATCGACCGTCGATAAGACCCGGGCGGTTGTTTACTGCTATCCGATGACCGGCGTACCGGGAACTCCGCTACCGGAGGGCTGGGACCTGATTCCGGGCGCGCGGGGTTGCACGCCGCAAACCTGTAGCTTTCGGGATCACGCCCGGGAATTTTCGGATCTGGGGGCGGACATATTTGGAGTGAGCACGCAGACCACTTCGTCCCAAAGCGAGATGACTGAACGGCTGCACGTTCCGTTCGCAATTCTGAGCGACGACGAGTACAAGTTTTGTGATGCCTTGCCCCTTCCCACCTTCGAAGTCGAGGGCAAACGACTCCTCAAACGCCTGACTCTCATTATTCGCGAGGGCAAAATAGAGCATGTGTTTTACCCAGTGTTTCCGCCCAACGAGAGCGCCGCGCAAGTACTCCGCTGGCTGCGCGAGCATCCGCCGCTTGAATAACTCCGGAGGCGATGTTTTAAAGTAGTGGGCGGGTGACAAGACAGTGAAAGTGACCCGACGCCATCTAATCGATTTAGCCGTACGCGCCGCCGCGCTCCCCGGTTCGGCGATATTCTTTTCCCAGTGGCTCTCAGCCGCAGACCATGCATCGCATGGCAACGCTCCCCCGGAGCCACCGTTTCTACTCCATTACCAGCCGAAATTCTTCAGTCCGGCCGACTTTGAGGCGCTCGAGGCCTTTACCGAGATCTTAATTCCAACCGACGATTTTCCGGGAGCCCGTGAAGCGCACTGCGCCAGCTTCATCGATTTCGTTTTGCAGGCCTCAACCGAATACGCGCCCGAGACCCAGCAGCACTGGAGGCAATCGATGCGAACGCTCAAAGACGCCGGTTTCCATGCGGCAGACGCAAAAGGACGAGCGTCGCTAGTCGAACAGATTTCACGCCCGGAGCGCGACGGCTCCACGCGAACCGCGGCGTTTGCAGCTTATCAACTGATTAAGCGCGAGAACACTTTCGCTTTTTACACGTCCAGAGAAGGGATGATCGAGACGCTAGACTATCGCGGAGATTCGTACAACTTAGTTTTTCCTGCGTGTACGCATGCGGAGCATCATGCCGTATGACGCGATCGTAGTGGGATCCGGGGCGTGCGGCGGCTGGGCGTCGATGGCTCTCGCGCAGGCGGGCATGAAGGTTCTGATGCTCGAAGCGGGCAGCCCGATCAGCGCTGCCAAGGATTTTCACCACATCTTTCTTTATCAACTGCAGTTCCGCGGACAGGGGCGGCCGGGATTTCTCCGCAAGTACAGCGGCACGGAACGCAATTACCGCATCATGATCGATACGGAAGAAAATCCGTACACCACGGCGCCCGATACGGTTTACCGATGGGGACGTTCACGCTGTCTCGGCGGTCGCAGTCTACATTGGGCGCGGGCCAGTGACCGCATGGCCGATTACGAGTTCAAGGCCGCATCGCGAGACGGTTACGGCGTCGATTGGCCGATTGGCTACGCCGATCTTGCGCCTTACTACGAACGCGTGGAGAAGTTTATCGGTGTGAGTGGCGCGGCGGAGGGCCTGCCGCAGTTTCCGGACGGATCGTTTCTACCTGCCATGCCGTTAAACTGCGCGGAAGCGATTTTCAGCTCCGCGTGCAAGAGCATAGGCTGGCCTTCGACCCCTCGGCGACTGGCGCAGTTGACTCAAATGCACAACAACCGGCCGCCCTGCCATTACTGTGGAAATTGCGTGAATGGCTGCGATGTAGGAGCGATGTTCAGTACCATTTCGACCACCCTGCCGGTCGCCATAAAAACCGGAAACCTGGAGGTTCGTACCGACAGTGTGGCGGCGCGCGTCAGAATGAACCGTGAGAACAAAGCGGTGGGCGTAACCTACATCGAGCGATATACCCAAAAGCCCGTCGATGTAGATGCGAAGTACGTGGTGCTGGCCGCTTCCACGCTCGAAAATACTCGCCTGCTTTTGCTATCTGAGAAAAATGGCCTGGCCAACTCTAGCGGCACGCTCGGACAGTACATGATGGATCAGATCGGCGGCGGCGGAGTAAGCGGTTTTCTGCCGAAGCTTAAAGGCGGACCCAGCCGTTTGGATGACGGCAAATCCTCTGGCATAACGATCCCGAACCTGGTGAACTTCGACGCCAAAACCGCGCGCAAAGATTTCATTCGCGGCTACGTCATCAACGCGACCGGCGGCCAAAGCGAGTTCCCTTTGTTCGCGCCGCGTCTACCCGGTTACGGCTCGTCCTGGAAACAGGAAGTGAAGAGCCGTTATGTGGCGCAAGCCCGCGTCTGGATCGCGGGCGGCGAAATGCTGGCGCGCAAGGAAAATTTCGTAGAGCTCGATCCGGAGGTCAAGGACCACTGGGGTATCCCGGTGTTGAAGATTCAATTCACGCATTGCGATAACGACCGAAAGCTCATGGCGCACTTTCAGCAATCGGCCGAAGAACTCTTTCGCAAAGCGGGCGGTGAAACGATGGCGGGCATGGGTGGCAACGGTCCGAAAGGCTTCCCGGGCGCGCCGGGATCGCCGGATACGGGTCCGCAGCGAGCAATAACCGACTCCGGCCCCAGCCGAAGCGCGGCGCGAGAGGGCGATTCTAAAACGCGGCATCCAGCGCATCACTTGGGTGGCGCCATTCATGAAGTGGGCACGGCGCGCATGAGTTCAGACCCGAAGACCGGCGTGTTAAATCCGTACTGCCAGACACACGACATCGGCAATCTTTATGTCTTTGGCGGTAACGCGTTCTGCTCAACCGGCGATAAGCATCCCACGCTGACCATGCTGGCCCTTACGGCGCGCGGCTGCGACCATTTACTCGCCACAGCGAAAGATAGCAACGCTTAAGCCGGTAATCCTTCGTCGGCAGTCGGACCATAGATCGCCGGGACTGGAGCTTCATTGAGGCGTAGATAGACTGTCAACTGCCCGCGATGGTGCGCGAGATGACTGAAAACCGAATCGCGCAGCATGATGTACCGCGGGTTCTCGCTCACCACGCGGCCAGCAACTAGAAATTTCAAGGGCTTCATCAGATGTTCGTCGGTCGTCTCCCCCAGCGCCGCGCGGCCCTTCGCGACGGAGGCATCGAGTAACTCCAGCAGTTCACGGCTCGTCGAAAGCTCCGCTTGGCGCAAGCTACCGCCCGCGGCTAAATCCAGCTGATCGTCTTTGACCATGAATTCGATCCACGCCGGCATGCTGGCTACCAGCACGGCCAGATAGCCCAGATGCATCGATTTCTCCTGAGGCTTCCAATCGTTTCGTCTTTCGGGAATACGCGCCAGGACACGCCGGGTGCAAGCCGATTCACGTTCCAATTCCGCTAGAAACAGGTCAGTGAGTTTCATTTTGTTCCTCGACACCTATAGGACAATTAGCATATGGTTCGCAACCATGCGGGCAGTTCGCGCCGCGACCTGATGAAAGGCGCTGCGGCCGCCGGCACTCTGATGGCTCCCCGCATCCAGGCCACGCCCTTCGGGCGGCCCAATATTCTCTATATTCATTCGCACGATACCGGGCGCTACATCCAGCCTTACGGGTACAATGTGCCCACGCCCAATCTACAGAAGCTGGCGGACGAGGGTCTTTTATTCCGCCAGGCCTTCGATGCCGCGCCCACCTGCTCGCCCAGCCGCGCGTCGCTGCTTACCGGGCAGTGTCCTCACAACAACGGCATGCTGGGCTTGGCCCATCGCGGCTTTTCGTTAAACGATTACCACCGGCACATTCTGCACTGGCTCCGGCCGCACGGCTACCGCTCGACTCTGATCGGCGTCCAGCACATTGCGAAAGATCCGTCGACGATCGGCTACGACGAAATCGTTCCCACCGGCGGCACTCGCGCCGCCCAGGTTGCGCCCGCCGCCGTTCGCTTTCTGGCGCAGCGACCTAAACAGCCCTTTTTCCTCACCGTTGGTTTCTTTGAGACGCATCGCGAATTTCATCGGCCCGGTCCGCGGGAAGATGTGCGCTTCATTGCTCCGCCCGTCCCCATTCCCGCCACTCCGGCCACCCGCCAGGACATGGCTGCCTTCCATGCCACTGCGCGCGCGCTAGACGATGGCGTGGGCGCCGTTCTCACCGCCCTCGAATCCGCCGGACTCGCCGATAACACTTTGGTGATCTCGACCACCGATCACGGCATCGCTTTTCCTGCCATGAAGTGCAACCTCACCGTGCATGGCACATCCGCCTATCTGATCTTGCGCGGGCCGGGCGGCTTCCGGGTCGGCAAAACTTGCGACGCCATGGTCTCACATATGGATCTTTACCCAACTGTCTGCGAGCTGCTCAATATCGAAAAGCCTGGTTGGCTGCAGGGCAAGTCGCTCCTGCCCCTCATGCGCGGCGAGCAAGCTCAACTGCACGATGAGATCTTTGCCGAAGTCAATTACCATGCTTCCTACGAGCCGAAGCGCGCGGCCCGCACCAACCGCTTCAACTACATTCGTCATTTCGGCGATCGTGAGCGCCCGGTGCTGCCCAACTGCGACGATAGCTCCAGCAAAGATGTCTGGCTGCGCGATGGTTGGAAAGACCGGATCGTTCCGCGCGAACTTCTATTCGATACCGTCTTCGATCCGAATGAGGCCAGGAACCTGGTGGCTGATCCGGCCTACGCCCAGGCGCTCGCCGACATGCGGACCCGGCTCGATAATTGGATGAGCCGTACCCATGACCCCCTTCTGCTTGGTTCCGTGAAAGCGCCCCCAGGGGCTGTCGTCAACGATCCTGACCAAACTTCACCGCGCGAAAAAGTGACACCGGCGTAGCAGTGTAGATTGAAAACTACAACTGTGAAGCGAAACATTCTGTGCGGGGTTTGCCTCCTTGCCTCTTTCGGTGTTCAAAGATGTTTGTCAGCAGCAGAACCTGAGTACAACACTTGGAGCCACTACGGCGGCGCGGCGGATTCTGCTCAATACTCAGCTCTCAATCAGATCAATCGCTCGAACGTCGCATCTCTGAAGGTTGCTTGGACCTATCCGACCGGTGACAGCAATCGCTATTTTTTCAACCCGCTGATGGCGCACGGGCTGCTTTATGTGCTCGCGAAAGACAACTCCATTGTTGCGTTGCAAGCTGACACTGGGAAAGAGGTCTGGCTTCACCATACCGATCCGCGGACAAAGCTGATTACGAATAGAGGAATCAATTATTGGGAATCGCCGGACGGAAACGAGCGGCGTCTGCTTTTTTCGCAAGACAATTTTCTCGAAGCGCTGGATGCCCGCACCGGCAAACAAATTTTTTCCTTCGGGACAAATGGCCGCGTGGATCTGCGCGCAGGGCTGGGGCGCAATCCTGACGATATCGTGCTCGTTCAATCGACCACTCCGGGCCGCGTCTTCGATAATCTCCTGATCCTCGGTTCGGCAACCAACCAGGAATACGAATCCGCGCCCGGCGATATCCGCGCATACGATGTGCGCACCGGAAAACTCGCCTGGACGTTTCACACGATTCCGCATCCCGGAGAATTCGGCTACGACACTTGGCCGAAGGATGCCTGGAAGAAGGTCGGCGGCGCGAATGCCTGGGGCGAACTCTCGCTCGACAAGAAGCGCGGCATCGTGTACGTTCCAACCGGCAGCCCCAAATACAATTTCTACGGTGCGGACCGGATTGGCGCCGACCTCTTCGGCGATTGTTTGCTGGCGCTCGACGCGCGCACCGGAAAGCGCATCTGGTATTTCCAAACGGTCCATCACGACATCTGGGATTACGACGACGCTACGGCTCCCAAACTCTTGACGATTCGCCACGATGGCCAGCTGGTAGATGTGGTCGCGGAGGTAAGCAAGCAAGGTTTCCTCTGGGTCTTCGACCGCGCGACGGGCAAACCGATTTGGCCGATTGAGGAAAGAAAGGTGCCGCGTTCCGACATGCCGGGCGAAAAAGCCTGGCCCACGCAGCCCTTTCCGGCAAAGCCGCCGCCCTTTGCGCGGCAGAAGTTTACAGCCGAGGATCTGAGTCCATTCATTGCCGATCCACAAGAACGGGCGCGGATCAAGGACGAGCTTTTGAGCGCGCGCAATGAAGGCCTTTTTACGCCACCCGGATTGCGCGACACGGTGGAAATGCCCGGCAACAATGGCGGAGCGAATTGGGGAGGCGCCGCGGTCGACCCGGCAAATGGAACGCTCTATGTGATCTCAAAGGATCTGCCGGCCATGCTGAAACTCGAACCGGAAATTGAACCGGCAGCCCCGCTGAACGGCACTCCCGCGCAAAAGGGGCTGGCGATTTATCAGACAAAATGTCAAATCTGCCATCACGCCGATTTGCAAGGCCAGCCGCCGGCCGTTCCGTCGCTAGTCAACATCGGATCGAGCCTGAACGCGCAAAAAGTGCAGGACACCGTAACGCATGGAGAGGGATTAATGCCCGCTTTTGCCCTTTCCACGCCGGACCTAAATCACCTGACAGCGTTTCTGTTCAGCAAGACTTCGGCGAAAACGGCGCACGATGCTTCGCTCAAAACAAACGCAACGAGCGAGAAGGAACCCACACGCTATCGGAGCGGCTTCGGTTTCATGATCACCAGCAATGGACTTTCTCCCATCGCGCCGCCCTGGACCTCTCTGACCGCCTATGATTTGAATCAAGGCACCATCAAGTGGAAAATTCCTCTCGGGGAAGTTCCGGAACTTGCCGCCAAAGGATTTAAAAATACCGGATCGCATTTTCCGAAGCTCGGGCCCGTGGTAACGGCCGGCGGTTTGATCTTTACCGGAACGCGCGACAAGATCGTGCGCGCGCTTGATGAAAACACCGGCAAGATGCTTTGGGAAAAGCAGCTCGACGCCGGGTTGGAAGGTATTCCCGCGGTATTTGAGATCGATGGCCGCGAGTACATCGTTTTCTGCGCGGCGGCCCAATCGAGCACCAAACTATTAGGCGTACCCGGCCATGCCGCCAACCAGAGCAGCGCCCACAACGGAGCATACGTTGCCTTCGCCCTGCCAGGAAACTAGTGGGCTAATGCACTCGCGTCTCTGCAGCTCTCAGAACCGCGACCGTGAGGGAGCGGCCAAAACTTATAAACCGCAGCCAGGTAGCTGTCCTTAGATGAAGTTAGGAAAGGAAAAATGAACAAACAAGACAGCACGCCCGAACGAAGTTCGGATAGACGTGGATTCCTGAGAAACGCCGGCGCGGGCCTAGGCGGTGCATTTCTTCTCAACTCCGAAGAAACTGCGCGCGCGCAGACGCAGCCCGCCACGCCGGAAACCGTTCAGCATGCCGGCGTGAAGCGGCCACTCGAAGATCGCGAAAAAACCGCGAGAATCGCCTCCAATAGTTACCCGATTCGTTTCAATTTCAAGGCCCACTACGAAACCGAAGATGACGCGAAGTCGCAGCAGATGAAGAAGAAATACGGCGAGATCACGCTCCTCGATTTTCCGGAATTCACAAAAGAACACTTTCCGGGAGTAACCCTGATGGACGTGTGGAGCTCGCTCTTTGGCGACCCCGGCGACGAGAGCATGTACGTCCCCAGCACGATCGAGTACAACGGAAAGAAGCGCAACATTTCTGAATTCGATCCGTCGAGCGCATCGGGTAAAAAGTGGCTGGAGAAGTTTGCCAACAAGTGCGTCACCACCGGCACGAAGGTTCACCACATCTCGAACAACGCGCCGCGCGATATCTGTGAGCTCGATGCAGAGCGACGCCGCGCCGGTGTTGCGGTAGCGAAGAAGTGGCTGGACGGAGCGGCCATTCTTGGCGCGAAATCGATGCGCGTCAATAGCGGAGGTCCACGCATCGCTCCCATCCCCAACGCCGACCCCAGTTCCTACCCGAAAAATCCCGAACTCACGCAATATTTATCGAACTGTATCGAATCCTTCAAGGAAATGGCGGATTATGGCGGGAAGCAAGGGGTGAAAGTGACGCTCGAGAATCACTGGGGCTTGACCGCCAATCCCATTAACATCCGGATTATCATCGAGCAGGTCAACAACCCATATTGCGAAGCCTCGCCTGACTTCTGCAACTGGGAGCATGAGTATCTTCTGTTCCATGCGCTGAATGACCTCGCGCCATACGCGCACACCAATGTGCATGCCAAATATTGGAATCGCTGGAAGAATCCCGACGTGCAGCGCAACGTCAGGATCATGCTGAACAACGGCTACATGGGAATCTTCGCGCTCGAGTACGAAGATGGTCCCTGGGATGGCGTGGAAGGCGCTCAATACCTGTACCGCGAAGTAATGGCGGCACTTTAAAAAATCAAGTATGAACGGAGCAAACAAATGTTAGAAGGCGCAGTCCTGCCGCGGCCGGCGGCCGGACGCTCGCAAGCCAATCCGGGAGTCTATCCGCTCTCCGAGCTCGCGTATACGCAGAAGTTCGAGCCGCTACCGACTCCGCTTGGTAAGCCGCCCTATCATTACCTCTTACAAACAGCTCTTCCGGGAATCGATGCCAGCGCGGCCAAGCTCGGGAAGCTGGTTCTGCACGTCGTGGGTGATACCGGAGGCGTCAAGAATCCCGACCATCAAACAGCCGTCGCGGATCTCATGGTCAAAGACCTGGCACTCGATCCAGGCAGCGCGCCGAGCTTTTTCTATCATCTCGGCGACGTGGTCTACTTTAACGGCCAGCTCAGCGATTACTATGCGCAGTTTTACGAACCTTACGCGCACTACAGCGCGCCCATTATTTCCATTCCGGGAAATCATGATGGCGATCCCATCAACAGTTCCCAGACTTCGCTCGATGGCTGGGTTGCCTATTTCATGCAGGGAACGCCGCACGTGGACCCGACCTCAAAAGATGCTCCACGCGTCACCATGTCGCAGCCAAACGTCTATTTCACGCTCGATTGTCCATTCGTGACTATCGTTGGAATGTACACCAATGTGCCCGAAGGCGGCTCCATCGATTCGGTGCAGCAGCAATGGCTGACCAATGAATTTGCCACCGCGCCCAAAGACAAAGCCTTCATCGTCGCCTTGCACCATCCGATTTTTTCCTTCGACAATTACCACAGCGGGAGCGCGCGCATGGCCGATGCAGTGCAACAGGCTATCAACGATTCGCGCCGCATTCCCAACATGGTCTTAACCGCGCACGTGCACAATTATCAGCGCATCGAAAAGACCATCACCGGCAACGCGCCGACGCCCTTCATTGTCGACGGATTAGGCGGCTATTACAATCTGCATAAGTTGAACTCCGCCGTGGGCGCAACCGACAGCAGCACCGGAGCGAAATTGGTGGCGGCGGACGATCAACACTGGGGTTACATGACGCTTACCGTGGACGCGCAAAATATTTCAGGCAAAGTAACGCTGGTGCCGAACGCCAAAGATAGCGGGCCCCCGGCGGTAGATTCCTTTTCCTATCCGGCAACGGCAATGTATCTGCCTGAAGGGGCGAACGCCAGCCTGTAATCTTCCCGTAGGACAATAGAAGTAGTCCGAATGGAAAGAGTCTTGAAACTGCTCGCAGCTCTGGCTGTCTGCGGCATTGGTGTGTTGCAAGGCGAGCCCGGCAAAATTCCCCACGGAACGGTAGATCTGATACCCGCTGTGAATTCCATCAGGCCGGGCGCTGCTTTCCAGGTGGGTCTTCTTTTCCACCTTGAGCCCGGTTGGCATATCTATTGGAAGAACCCGGGCGACTCCGGACAGCCGCCTCGCCTGAAATGGGAATTGCCGAACGGCTTCACTGCCGGCCCCATCGAGTGGCCCACCCCCAAACGGCTTCCCGTTGGTCCTCTTCTCGATTACGGCTACGAAGGCGAAGTTCTGCTGCCGCTCACTGTGCGCGCTCCGAGCGATTTAGCGGTGGGCCAGAACCAGAGCCTCAAAGCGAATCTCAGAGTTCTGGTGTGCCGGGAAACATGCATGCCGGGGAAAGCGGACCTTGCTTTAACTTTGCCCGCCCGTAAAACGGAAGCCCATCCCGTGATTGCGAACGCCAAGCTCTTTGCGCAGGCAAATGATTCCCAACCAGGCGCGCTGCCGGCGAACTGGAAAGTTTCGGCGAAGGAATCGCCCCATTCGATCCGGCTGGCGATTGACGGCGCGCCGCGCACGGCTAACATCAGCTTCGTTCCGGCGCATCCCAACCAAATCGAAAATGCCGCGCCACAGCACGTGACGCTCGCGTCGTCCAAGGTCGAAGTGAACCTGAAGAGGTCGGCCGGCTCGTCCGGGCAGGTATCATCCCTCGATGGATTGTTGCTGACAGAACTGGCCGGCAAGCCCGTTGCCTATAAGGTCGCCGCCCCGGTCTCCCCTGCCCCGCGCGAAGCCGCCGCTGGCGCCACACCTGCTCCGCCACCCTCCCAGGGCTTGTTCACTATTTTGCTGCTGGCTTTCGGCGGCGGCCTGATCCTCAATCTCATGCCGTGCGTGTTCCCTGTTCTTTCCATCAAGGTTCTCAGTCTGCTTCAAAGCTCTGGCGGCGAGCGAAAGACAATACAGCTCAGCGCGGCCGTTTACACGCTTGGCGTCTTGATCTCCTTCTGGGTTTTAGTAGGCATTCTGCTAGGCTTGCGAGCGGCCGGCCGCAGCTTGGGTTGGGGTTTCCAATTGCAGGCGCCCGGATTCGTGGCTTTCCTGATCTGCCTGCTCTTTGTGCTCGGCCTTAGCCTGATTGGCGCTTTTGAAATCGGCGCGTCGTTGATGAATACGGGCAGCGGACTCACGCAGCATGGCAAGTATTCGGGCTCTTTCTTTACCGGTGTTTTGGCCACCGTAGTCGCTACTCCCTGTACGGCTCCTTTGATGGGAGTGGCCGTTGGCTTCGCCTTAAGTCAATCGCCTGTAATCTGCGTCCTGGTGTTCACATCGATGGCCATCGGGCTGGCCTCGCCATTTTTATTGCTCTCCGTTTTTCCTCAGTTGAGCAGGCTGTTGCCGAAGCCTGGTGCCTGGATGGAAACGCTCAAACAACTCATGGCTTTCCCGGTTTTCGCGACAGTGATCTGGCTGCTTTGGGTCCTCGGCCAGCAGGTGGGCGTCAATCAATTGGCGCTGCTGCTTTTGACCTTGCTGGTCTTGTCCATGGCTGCCTGGATCGCCGGCCGCTGGCCGCAGAGTCGCGCCGTCCGGGCAATCGCTATCGTGCTGGGCATCGCTGTTACCGCGTACTGCTCTCTGATCCTTGCGCCGGTACAGGCAGCGGGGCAGCCGCAAGCAATGTCGGCCAACGGTCTCAATTGGCAGCCTTTTACACCGGCTAGATTGGAAGGTTATCTTTCGTCCGGCAAGCCCGTGCTCGTCGACTTCACCGCCGCCTGGTGTCTGACCTGCCAGGTGAACGATCGGGTTGTCTTTCATTCGCCCGAAGTAGAGCAGCGTCTCAATCGATCGGATATTGCTTTGCTCAGGGCCGATTGGACCTCTTACGACCCGGCAATCACCGCCTTCCTTGCCAAATTCGGACGCAGCGGCATACCCTTCTACCTCGTCTATGCGCCCAAGCAGGGTTCGAGCCCGACTGCTTTACCGGATGGCCTTCTGACACCGTCGGCTTTTCTCAAGAGCCTCGACAAGCTCAAAATTTAATCTTAGGTGCGCCGCGCCTGAACGGGCGCGAGAGTTCGCGAAAGATGGCAGAGAAAAACGGGCTGCCGAATATTCCGATCGATAACAATCCTCCAAACAACGCCATCGCCTCATAACTTTCGCGACCTTGCCGCTGCCAATAGACATCTTTGAGGTTCAGCCAAAGCGCGAATTCGTCCAGGATCAGGGCAGCCGCCACCCCGTAGAGCATAGCCGTAAGGCGGCCGGCTATCTGCGACGACGAATCCGAGCCCGTGCCGATTTCCAAAAGCCACAAATAGCCGACCAACAGCATCAGCAGAATGCCCCAAACCAAATGGTGAATATGCCTGCCATGCATGCTGACATTGTGAAATGGTCCCACGTCGTTGTGAATCGCGATGGTGATCCCGCGCACGATCAGGACCGCCGTGAAGAAGCCGAAGGATGCCAGGAATAGTCGCTCTCGGCGTGTCTCACCGAGTTGGCGTTTGTAGATCCCCCGGAGCTTCGTTCGGGAAACAATGATCGAGAAGAGTGCAAGGACACCCGCAATAAGCAGTGGCCCGATCCAGAAACTTCTGTGCGTCCATGGCATCGCACATATCTTAATGCTTGCGGCAAGCGATGCCCGCGCCCGAAGTTGTCAGAACTGGAAGTGCAAGCCGAACTGCATCTGGCGCATCGCCTCCTGGATATAGGTAATCTGACCCGCGCCGCTGACATCGATCTGGGAGCTCGGTAGGCCGAGGTTTACGTGATTGAACACGTTGAACGCGTCGGCCCGGAGTTCGAGCGATCGCCGCTCGCTAAACAGTAGATTCTTGGCGACGGAAATATCGGAATTATAGTAATGCGGTCCCCGCAGAGAATTCCGGCCGGCCGTTCCATTGCGATAGAGCTGGGTGGGCGCTGAGTAAGCCTGCGGATTGAACCACCGATTGGCGCTCGAATTCGCCAAATATGGATCTCCGATCAAGTCCGCGCGCGCGCCGAAATTTGTATTGAGAAGAGGCGCGCTCGAAACAGTGGGGGTGAAGGGCAAGCCGGATTCGAAGGTATGGATGCCGCTCAGCCGCCAGCCGCCTAGCAACGCGTTCGCGATTGCATTGTTGCCGAGTTTCCAACGCCTGTCGCGTCCAAACGGGAGATCCCAATTATGCTGCAGCGTGACAACATGCTCACGATCCCAGGAGGCGGGGCCGTGGTCCGCCCGGATGTCATAGACGTTCCCGAAATTGCTACCGCCCTCCGTATTCGTCATCGCTTTCGACCAGGTATAGTTCAGGTTGAAATCGAGCCCGTGTGAGAATTGCTTCGTCAATTTCGTCTGCAAGCTGTTGTAATTCGACGTGTCGCAATTGCAATATTGAGTGATGCCCTGCGACAGACCGTAAAGAACATAGTAAGGTTCGCGCGGTCCCAGGTCCCCCGGCCCCGGCACCGCCTGATTCACGTTGATCTCTTCCGTGAGATGGCGCCCAACGTTACCGACATAGGCAACCTCCAAAGCCAGATCGGAGGTGAAACGATGCTGAACCGTGAAATTCCAGAAATAAGCGCCGGGAATTCGATAAGCGCCAAGCGGATAAGTGAAATAATTGATGCCGATCCCATTCGGAAGCGGGTAGCGGCCGTTCGCGCCGACCGGCGGGTTAAGCGGCGCGGGCGGTCCGTCCAGCAGATTGAAAACCGGTGTGTATGCATTCGGCTGATTCAGGTTTTGCGGATTGACGATCGGCGGGTTGTAATCCGCGCCTTGGCCAAACACCGAGCCGAGTCCACCTGGGTTGAAGCTCTGGCCATAACCCGCGCGCACAACTGTTTTCTCGGTAGCCTGGAACGCCAGTCCAACCCGCGGAAGAAAGCCGACGTTGTACGCTTTCACACCCAGGTTAAGCGGAACATTACCGATACCCGCCGCCAGAACTTCGCCGGTAGCCGGATCGAAGCTACCCGCCCCTCCCGGCTTGGCGGCCGTCTGCGGCAGATAATCTTCCCAACGCAGCCCATAGTTGAAAGTCAGTTTCGGGGTGATGCGCCACGAGTCTTGCACAAAAGCGAAAACTCGTGTTTCGCGCAGTCCCGGATAGTAATCCGATCCTGTGTAATAACGGCTGAATTGATCCGGCAGGCCGAGCAGGTATGAGCCGAGCGCGGCCCCCGTGGCAGCCGCTCCGTTAGCGCCTAAATCGATTGCAGGGTCGCTGGTGGTCGTGTCGTTGAAATAGATTTCACCCGAACGATGCGAATCGGAGGGGATGCGCTGCTGCTGGCCCCGCCGGACATCTACCCCGAACTTTATCGAATGGTTGCCCGATATCTTAGTCCAGTTGTTTACCCACTGGAACTGGTTTTCCGTTTCCTTCAACGGGCAGTTACAGCCATTTACTCCCAGCGAATAACCGAAATTAAACCCGCCGTTACCCTGTATGTAGAAAGCCGGCATGCCGCTGGTGGATTGCGAACCGGTATTCAGCCCTGGTAATCCGGCGTCCGTTGCCGGAGTAGTGCCTACGTCGTTCGGTTGAACGCGGATTCGGTAGCGATAAAATCCGAACCGGGCGTCGGTAATCAGCGTCGGACTAAACGTGTGGTCCACGCCGAGCGCCAGGCTTTGGTTGCGGTCGATCGAATCGCCGGAAAAGTTAAACGCGCTAGGGCCTCCTGCCACGTCTCCGAAAGCCGCCGGCGAATAGTTGTTGAAATTGGCCAGCGTATAGCGGCCGAACATATGTGTGTTGCCGGTGATGTTGTAATCGACTCTTCCGTCGTACTGATCCGTATCGAATCGCTGCACGCCATTGCTGACGTAATTGTTGAAGATACCGTCCCCATTATTCGGCGCTGGCAGAAGCGCCAGTAGGTTCTGCATGGGAGCGGCCACCGGAATGATGTTTACCTGCCCATTCTTTGAGTAAGCTTCCCGATTCGCGCCGGTGGTCAAATTGCCGGTATTCGGATCGAACACCATTCCTTCCCGCGCGGGCACAGAGACACCTTCGGTGGTCCTCACCATCGTCGGACTGGCGCAAGGCGAGGAAGACACGCTGCCATCCGAACAGAAGTACCGTCCGAGCAGCGCCGTCAAGTCCCCATTGCGTTCCGCCTCTGTGGGCACGGTGGTAAGCACGTTTCCGCCCGTGCGGCGACGGGTGCCCTGGTAATCGAAGAACCCGAAGAGCTTGTCTTTGATGATCGGCGCGCCCACAGATCCGCCAAACTGGTTCCAGCGAAGCTCCGGATTGATTCCGGTAAACGGATCCGTCGCGCTCGTGAAGTCGTTGCGCAGAAACTCAAACAGAGAACCATGCCATTTGTTAGTACCGGATTTGGTAGTCGCCTGAATCAAACCGCCTGACGCGGAACCGAACTCCGCGTCGTAATTACTCGTGCTGACCTTGAACTCTTGCAGAGCGTCTATGTTCGGATTGACCACGGCGATACCCAAAATGGCACTTTCATTCTCCGTACCGTCGAGCAGAAAACCGTTGGCGGTAAAGTATTGGCCGTTCACATTGACCTGCAGTCCCTGCTGCGGGTTCTCGCTGGCTGCGATCTGGAAAGCCTGATTAGGCTGCGTGCCGGGCACTTGCAAAAGCAGATTGGTCACGTTCCGATCGAGCACCGGCAGATCCTGAACCTGACGGCTGGTGAGAGTGGTCGCAATTTCGGCGCGGTCCGTTGTCAGCAACGGAGTGGCGCTCGTCACCTCCACCGTGGTTTGAACATTGGCCGCGCTCAGCTTGATATCGAGCGAAGTGGTTTCGTCCACCTGGACAGTGGCGTTCGCCTGAAATTTCCCGAAGCCCGGCGTCTCCACATCTACTTCATAGTGGCCCGCCAGAAGATGCGTCAGCGAATAGTTTCCGTCCGAATTACTTGTAACGTGATAGATCGTCCCGCGATCCAGATCTTTGATCGTAATCGCCGCGTTCGGCACCGTCGCGCCGGTTGGATCCTGAACCGTTCCTGCAATATTGCCGGAGACAGCCTGTGACAAGACCGTGGCCGCGATCATAACCATCAGCAGCAAAGAGCGATAGAAACACCGCATCATGCAAACCCCCTCAATGTGAATGTTGCTAAAGTCTAGCGAACACTTGGAGACTTCGTCAACGCCGTTCTTTTCTTTGACACGCCTGACCGGAAGCTGCTAATATTTTGTAAACCTAGCCAGCCCCAGTTGCCTGCAAGGTAGGCGGAAAACCGATCCTTTGTTGGAGAGGGAATGCCAGGTCTCCCTCTTGCGCGAACGTGATCGGATCAGCCTAGACTAATTCTTCAGTCAACGAGGTTGGACCGTGAGCAGCACGTATTCCATAGGTGAATTTCGCGAGTTTCGGGGCGTCGATTCCAGATTTCTCTATCTCGTTCCCAGCGGCGGTATTTTTGAGCTGGATGAACTGAGCGGCGCCATTCTGGATCGCTTTCGCTCAGGCGCGGCATCCTCCGAGCAGGTAATATCGGATCTCATTCCGCGCGGCTTTGCGGCGCCCGATATTGCCGGCACCGTCAACGAGCTCTTTCATCTGCGCGCCATTCGCGATGAGAAGGGCTTCGAAAATATCGTGCAGGAGCCGCCCGCCGATTTCCCTCTGCAAACACTGGTCATGAACGTCACCAACCAGTGCAATCTTTCCTGCCAGTACTGCTACGAGTTCGGCGAGGATAAAGTCGCCACGCCCGAAGGCAAAGCCAAATTCATGGATTGGGATACCGCGCAGGAGAGCGTCAAGTATCTAATCCGCGAAAGCGGCCACCGCAAGAACATCCACATCACGTTCTTCGGCGGCGAAACCTTGATGAATTTTCCCCTGCTGAAGCGCGTCATTGTCTATGCGCGCGAGCAGTGCGCCGAGCAAGGCAAAACCATCGATTTTAGCCTCACCACCAACGCCACGCTTCTCTCTACCAGCGTGATCGAATTTCTGGCTGAAAATGCCGTCGGCGTCACCGTCAGCATCGATGGCCCAAAAGCCACCAACGATCAGTTCCGCGTGTTCTCGAACGGCAAAGGCAGTTACGACATCATCGTGCCTAAGATCCGTGAGCTGCTGGCGCGTCATAAGTCGCGACCCATCGCCGCCCGTGTCACGCTCACTACCCCGGAAATTGATGTTCTAAGCGTGTATCGACATCTCAAACACGATCTGGGTTTTTACGAAGTCGGCTTTGCCCCGGTTACCACTTCGCCCGATCGCCTCTATTCGATTGGCGAGCGCGGCATGGATAAAGTTCTCGATCAGTTTACCGCTTTGGCTCAGGAATACTTGTCCTTCGCCCTGCAGAATCGCCACCACGGATTTTCGAATGTCAGCGACACCCTCTCCGAACTTCACCAGGGCATCAGCAAGTCGCATCCCTGCGGCGCTGGCCTCGGACTCCTCGGCGTCGGGCCTTCCGGCGACATCGCTCCGTGCCATCGCTTCGTCGATTCCGATACCCACAAGTTGGGCAACGTCAGCACCGGCATTGACGTCGCCCGCAAAAACGATTTTCTCTCCCGAGGCAACGTCGGCAACAAGTACGATTGCCAGACCTGCTGGGCTCGCCCGCTTTGCGCCGGTGGCTGCCATCACGAAGCATTCGTGCGTTACGGCGACACCGGGCATCCCAACCTGCACTATTGCGACTGGATCCGCACTTGGACCGACACCTGCCTCAATATCTACGGCGCGCTGGCTGAAAACAATCCGCGCTTTCTGAATTTCTTTGCCGAACGAAAGGCGCAATGAGCCACGCTTGGCGAGCCAGGGATGACACGTAAGGCCTCCTCGCCAGACCGGCCGCATCACGCGGCGATTCCCGTCACCGAGTACAAGCGGGCGCTCCGCTTCCTTCAGCCTCACTGGTTGCGCTTCCTGCCCCTTATCGGCATTAACTTCTTCTCCACCGCCGTCGCCCTCGCGCAGCCTTACCTGACCAAGCTTCTGATCGACGATGCCCTCGCGCACCGCAATTTCCACAGTCTTGAGCTATTTGCCATGTGGATGGGCGTCTGCGCCGCGCTCTCCTTCGGACTCGGCATGCTCACCACCCTGCTCTATACGAAACTCTCCGCGCTCGTCTTGTTCGATATGCGTCTCGCCGCGTTCCGTAAACTGCAAAATCTCTCCCCTCAGTTTTTCGCGAGCACCAAGACCGGCGACATCGTGTCCCGTCTGAATAACGATATCGGCGAACTTCAAAGGCTGAGTTCCGATACCCTCCTGTCGCTGCCAGCCAACATATTGTTTTTGATCGGCAACGCCGCCATGATGTTCTACCTCAACGCTGGCCTTTCCCTTGTCAGCCTCGTCATGCTGCCCGCCGGCATCTGGGCGATGCGCCGCTACCAGGGGCGTCTGCGCCAGCATGTGAAAACGGTGCGCGAATGCAGTTCCGAAATCGGCAGCTTCCTCATCGAAGCCATCCTCGGCATGCGCCTCCTCGTCACTTGCAATGCGCAGGAGCGCCAGGATCGCGCATTCCGCAACCACAACGATCGCTTTGTCGCCAGCCTTCTTTCCATGCAGTCCACTTCCTTTCTGGCAGGCGCTCTCCCTGGCGTCGTTATCACGCTCTCGGTTGCCATCCTTTTTCTCTATGGCGGCAATCTGGTCATTCGCAACGTCATCACTCTCGGCAGCCTCATGGCGTTTATGGCTTACCATGGGCGTCTCTTGTCTCCCATCCAAAGCCTGATGGGTTCCTACTCGGCCCTGATTACCGGCTCCGTCTCGCTGGCCCGCGTTTTTGAGCTGCTCGATACCAAAGAAGAAGTCGTCGAAAATCCCGCCGCGCTTCCCGTCTCTCTCACCCGCGGCGCCATCGATTTCGAGCAGGTCTCATTCCGCTATAACGGGCGCGACGAAGTCCTGCACAATGTCTCCTTCGCCGTTCCCGCCTTTTCCACCTGCGTACTCGTCGGCGCAAGCGGCGCTGGCAAATCTACCGCCGCTGACTTGCTGATGCGCTTCTACGATCCTGCTTCCGGCACAATATCCGTCGATGGCTATGATCTCAAGCAACTCAAACTGCGCGATGTACGCAACGCCATAAGCATCGTCGAGCAGCTTCCCTTCTTTTTCCACTCGACCATTCGCGAAAACCTACAGTTCGCTGCTCCTTCGGCGTCGATCGACGATTATGAAGAAGCCGCTCGCCAGGCCGGCATTTTCGATTTCATCGATTCCCTGCCCGCTAAATACGAGACCGTTTTAGGAGAGCGCGGCCTCGCCTTGTCGGCCGGCCAGCGGCAGCGTCTCGCCATCGGGCGCGCTCTACTGCGCAAGCCGGCCGTTCTCATACTCGATGAACCGAGCGCCGCTCTCGATCCCAACGCCGAATTTGCTCTCGGCGAAACCTTGCGCCGTCTCTCCTCTACCTGCACTATCGTCGTTGTTACTCACCGTCCCGCCCTGATCGACATCGCTGATCAGGTTATCGTTCTCGAAGAGGGCCGCATTGCCGAAACCGGCGCGCCGCGTCACCTGCTGACCGCCGGGTCCGCTCTCTCCCGTCACTTCCGCGATGCGCTCTCCGCCAGGACGGTCACCCTTTGAGATCTCTTTCTACCTCCGGCCAAATCCGCATTGCGACCATAGATAGCGGTGTCAACGCCGCTCATCCGCACGCTCGACCCATAGCCGGCGGTATTCACATCAAGGCCGATGGCTGCGACGATTGCTTTACCGACCTTCTGGGACATGGCACCGCCGTCGCCGGAGCGATACGCGAAAAAGCCCCGGCCGCCGAGATCTATGCCGTCAAAGTTTTTGATCGCCAGCTGATAACATCTGGCCCGGTTCTCCTGCGGGCGCTCGATTGGTGTCTCGATGAAAACATGGATTTCGTGAATCTTTCCCTCGGCACGCTGAACCCTACATACATTCCCGCATTCGAGCAGCGGATCGCGCGCGCGCGCCAGCTTGGCAGCACCATTGTGGCGGCCTTCGAGATGAATAGCGAAAACGCATTCCCTGGCTGTTTGCCGGGCGTTGCCGCCGTTGTGCTCGATAATACCTGCCCGCGCAGCCGGTACCTCGAACGCCAGCGGGACGGGCGAACCGTCTATGCCGCCGCTGGCTTTCCGCGCGATATTCCCGGTGTTCCCCCACAGCGCAACCTGCACGGCATCAGTTTTGCAGTCGCTAACGTCACCGGTTTCCTCGCGGCGCATGCTGCACAATGCCTCCACAAGTAGCCATCTATGGAAGCGGTATCGCCGCCTGCTGTTGCGCTCGCCTGCTTCAGCGGCGCGGTTTCCACGTCTCAGTCGACCCGCATACGCCCGCGTCATCCCCTACCCTGCTCATCAATCCCAGCACGCAAAAACTACTTGCCGACGTCTTTGAAGCTGGCGGCGATCTCTTCTCCGGTCTGCCCGTCATCCGAAAGCGCATGGTCCTCTGGGGTGACCAGTCGCCTCTTGCCTTGCCTCACTCGGGGGTCGTCGTCAACGAAAGCGCCCTGCTTGCCAGACTGTGGAACAAAGTAAGGTTGCCCTCCATCCACGCTCACGCTGAGCCGGATTTTGCCATCCATTCCACGTCTCGCCACGCCCTCGGCATCCAGCAGCATTTCGGATCGCGCATCGCGCACGCGGTTCCGGTACACATGAAAGAAACTGCTTCCGATGCCTGTTGGATCGAGTCTCTGCAGGCCGGCTGGCTCTTCCTTCTTCCTGCCGGCGAGCACAACGGTTCGCTCATCTCCATCGGCGAACCGCCGTCCAACCTCCTCGCGCAAAGCCGGCTGGTCGCTCCGCAAATCGACTCCCTAGTTGGCTCGGCCGCCGAATTCCCCGCCTATCCGCGCGTGCTCGATCCACTCTGTGCTCCCCGCTGGCTCGCCTGCGGCAGCGCCGCCATGAGCTTCGACCCTATCTGCGGCGAAGGCGCGGGCAACGCCGTCCGTGAGGCGATCCTGGCCTCTGCCGTGGTCATGGAGAATCTCGCCAGCCCTCTGCATCCCGATCGCGTTCTATCCCATTACTCTTCCCGCCTCCTGCACGGCTTCCTGCGGCACCTCGACGTTTGCCGCCGCTTTTATTTCTCCGGTCGCCGCACCGCTTGGTGGGATGCTGAGTTGGCCTCCTTAGAACGCGGCATCGCTTGGGCGGAGTCTCGCCTCTCCGCTCTCCCCGAACCCCAATTCCGCTTGGTTGGCTTTCACCTCCAACCGCTCGCTTGAACGAACCGAACCGCCCGCGTACCATCGATACCAGTGCCCGACCTTTGCGAGCAATTCGGCCAAATCGATATCTACCTCTTCGACCAATTCCTGCGTGGTCGCATCACTCCAGGCATGCGGATTTTCGACGCCGGCTGCGGCTCCGGCCGCAACCTGGTATACGCGCTCAGAGAAGGCTACCAGGTCTTTGGCGCGGACTCTGACCCGCTCGCAATCGAGGAGACGCGCCGCCTCGCCGCTTCCCTTGCGCCCACTCTCCCACCTGACAATTTTCGCGTCGAGTCCTTGGAAGAAATGTCCTTCCCCGACGCTTTCGCCGATGTAGTTATCAGTAGCGCGGTCCTCCACTTCGCCCGCGACGATCGTCACTTTCGCGAAATGCTCTTCGCCACCTGGCGCGTTCTCAGACCCGACGGACTCTTTTTCTGCCGTCTCGCCTCCTCGATTGGCATCGAGAGTCAGGTCAAACGCCTAGACGGGCGGCGATTCTTATTACCCGACGACACCGAGCGCTACCTGGTCGACGAGATGTTTCTCAACCGGCTCACCGCCCGGATGGGCGCAACCTTAGTCGATCCCTTAAGGACAACCATCGTTCAGAACCAACGCTCCATGACCACCTGGATCCTTCGCAAACCCGCCATCGGCGCTCAGTTTCAGAAGCGCGCACGTCAGTGAGCGAACCCTCGTTTTTTCCCTCCTACTTCTGCAATAGAACAGCTGCCATTGCGCGTGGGCCCATAATGGTGAATGGATCCCGTTAATTATGTGTCGGCACTTTCAGAGAGGTTAATCTGCGCTTATTTTTTTTGTTAGAGGTTCTCTTGCTTGCCACTTGCTGCTTCGCCCGGCAAACTCCCGTCCCCGCGTCGCCCCCGCAGGCGGCCGCCATCGCATCGGAGTCGGCCGCCGTTACCCCATTGGACCAACAGAGTTCATCTCCAGACGAGCCGCCACCGCAGCCCGGCGTGCTTAAACGCGGCGACGATAAACAATCGGCTCAGGCTTCCGATCCCAGCCACCCGAAAGCAACCTCTCTTCCCCCGCAGCCGAAGCGCATTCTGGGCATCATGCCCAATTACCGCGCCGTCAGCGCGGGCGCCCTTCCGCCGCCGCCCACACCCACCCAGGCCTTCAAAATCGCTACCCAGAACAGCTTCGATTATTCGGCGTTTGTCTTTACCGGTTTCACTTCCTTGATTGCCGAGGCGCAAGGCGCGCATCCCCAGCTCGGCAAAGGCGTGCCCGGCTTTTGGGGCTATTACTGGCGCGGTTTCGTAGACAAAACCGATGGAAACTATCTGGTGATTTTTGCCTTGCCCACCGTCTTCCACCAGGATGAACGCTATTACGCCCTGGGCACGGGCCCGATCTGGAAGCGCGCCGTTTATTCCATGACGCGCGTTTTCATCACCCCGAATTATCACGGGCACAATAGCTTTAACGCCTCCGAACTCCTCGGGCGCGGCGTCGCCCAGGCTATATCGGCCAGTTACTATCCAAGCCAGGATCGCACCGTGGGCGACATCGCCACCAAATGGGGGTACTCCATCATGCGCGACGCCTTGACCAATGCCTTCCGTGAATTTTGGCCCGATATCGCAGTCCACGTCCTGCATCGACATCCCTGACCGGCATCTCTAGGAGTTTGTTGACAAACTCCGGTTTCCGGAATAACGGGGCTCCTAAATTCTTGAATCTGGGTAACAGATTTTCCAAGCACCGCGTTTTTCATCAAGCTCCTGGATTTAGGAACCCGCCAACGCCCGCGCCGCCTATGCTACCTTGTGAGCTGAAATGCGCCGCCTTTCGCTTGTGCGGATCACCGCTATCTTGATTGCCGCTCTTTGCTTCTCCGCCGAGGGGCAGAACCCGGGAAACAAGCAAGCACAACTTGAAGAAACTAAGGGAATGCCCCCCAGAGCCGCTCCCGGCGATTACCAGGCTCACGCGCAAGCGGGCCAGGTAACTGTCGCGGCGGAGTTTCTCGGACACTCAGTCCCCCGCCAAGAAGGGCCGCTATCCACCGACGACTACGTGGTGGTTGAGACAGGGTTTTTCGGCGCCCCAACCCAGCGGCTCAAACTGTCCACCGACGACTTCTCTCTGCGCATCAACGGCAAGAAACGGCCCCTTCCCAGCCAGCCATTCGAGTTGGTTGCCAGTTCTCTCAAAGATCCTTCCTGGATACCTCCTGACGCGCCCGAAGCGAAATCGAAAACAAGCTTCGGCTCCGGGGGGCAGGGCGATTCGGGTCCGCCGCCGCCCGTCCATGTCCCATTTGAATTGCGGCGCGCCATGGCGCTGCACCTCCGAAGGATTTCTTTGCCGGAAGGAGACCGCGCTCTCCCGCAGGCAGGACTGATTTTTTTTCAATACCGCGGCAATTCCCGCAGCATTCATTCCATCGAGTTGACTTACGCCGGTCCCGCCGGAAAAGTCACCGTGAATCTCCAGCCATAAACGCGTTCTCCCTTCCTTTAGGGATGTAGAATCAACTTTTGCACGCGCCAATTCAGGAGTTCGGCAACGTAAATCTCGTTTTCCGATGGGCAGGCAATTTCATGTATCCATCCAAATTGTTTCAACTGCCGCCCCGAGCGTCCGAGCATCCCGAGCACCTTGCCATCCAGCGACAGCTTGTAAATGCGTCCCGGAAAAGCATCCGCCGCATATAGGTATTGCCGCCGGCCGGGCGTGATGCAAATGGCCCACGGCGAACCCGGTTGCATGGTGGCCGATGTATTGGGGCCGGGACGACTGCCCATCCACGGCTGTGCGTCCGCAGGCGCAGGCACATCGATCTTTATCTCGCGAAGGTATGCGCCGTTGTGGTCGAAGACCTGGATGCGGCGGTTTCCCCGATCGGCGACGTAGATGTTGTCCTGCGCATCCGCCGCTATACTGTGGGGCGTATTGAACTCGCCCGCTCCTTTGCCCGGCCGCCCCCATTGCCCCGCCCAATCGCCCTCCTTATCAAACTTGGCTACCCGCGAATTGATATAGCCATCGCTTATAAAAATGTTGCCCGCATGGTCCCACGTGACGTCGGTTGGCTGCCGGAACTCGCCGTTCACCGCCGCCAGCGGCGGATCGACATGTCTCCACGGGCCGCTGTTTTCATCCGAAGCCTCTTTCTTGCGGCCGAACACCATCGCCACCCGTCCTTCCGGGTTGAATTCGACGATCATGTCCGATCCTTTATCGATAGCCCAGATATTGTCGTCCTTGTCGATGCGCACCGCATGCGCAAAAGACCAGGCATATAAGTTCTTGCCGATCTCGCGTATATACTTCCCGTCGCCATCGAACTCGAGAAGTTGGGCCGCTGTAGCCCCGTAGGCCGGCCCGGTCGTGTTCCCACGCGAGAACACGAAAACATGCCCCTTCGAATTGACCGCCACCCCTGCCGCTTCACCCAAATAGAGGTTCGCCGGAAACTTCAAAAAGTTGGCGACCGATTCGAATCGGATTTCTGACGCGAATTGCTGAGCAAATAGACCAACGCTAAACGATAGAAGCACGCACGCTCCCCACGCGAATATCAAGTGGCGTCTCACTGGCTTTTCCTCCATTCCTGAAATAAGTTGCTTTCCGTGAGCATACACGGCGCCCGTCGCTGCCTTTTTTGACGACGCCGCTATCGACAAATCGGCTCAACTCGAGTACTCTAAGCTGTACCTGTACCTCGTAGAAGTTCTTATGCGGCTACTTCGCCATCGTCGTGCCATGCAAGTTGCTCTTGCCTTGCTCGCGGCCGCAGGACTGGGCCGACTCTCAGGCTGCTCTGCCTTTTTCAAGACTCGCGCCGGGCACGCTTTCGCTTTGCGATTCAGAACAACTGCGGGCCGCCAAAACGCTCACCCTTCGACAGAGGGCCTGCTGGCACGGTGCCCGCCCTGATTTCCCCACGGGTTGCGGTCCGGGCCGGCTTGAGCAGCGGTATGGGCCAATGGGAGAACGCTCCTTACTTCAGACATCAGGACGCTGACGACTACGCTCAACGTTCGGGGCAAACGGTCTTCAAAAAACGTGTCAGCAGTGCGCTCTTGAGTGTGTTGGTGACGAAGCGCGAGGCAGGCAGTGGCCCTGCGCTCGCGCCCGTCGTAGGAGCGCTCGGATCCGGATTCGCCGGGGCTGCGGTTTTTGGGGATCACGCTGGCATCGCATACGCTTTCCGCGAAGCCGGCATCGCCTATAGCAGCTATTTCGGGAAGGCGCTCTGTGAGGAATTCCGCCCGGACATCACATTTCTCGTAAACCGCATGGTGCGTAAGCGACGGTATTAGCAGCCGGCGATCGCGCCTGCCTCGTCAGCCAAAAATTTTTCCCGCCGCTGCCTTTAGCGAACTGAGCAGACCGGCATGCTCCCCGGAAATCGCATCCAGAGAGTTCATTAAATGACTGGTGTCGCCGCCGGCGGCCTGCTTGGAGAAGAATCCCATCACCAAAGATGCCAGCACCGGCAGCATAGTCTGTATGAGGCTCGCGCTGACGCCCGTCTTCCCCGCAACTGCCGAGACAACTTGCGTGAGCGCGTTGCCGCCTCCAAACAGACTGCCCAGAATCGAGTTGCCTTGCTGCGTGGCTTCAGGACTCGAAAGCGTCGCTGGATCATCGGCGTATTTCGTCAGCGAACCGCTAGTCAGCGTATCGAGCAACCCACCGCCATTCGGACTCGCGGATAACTTCTCTTTCAATCCATGAGCGAGCAGCGGCGCAACCGCGCCGAGCAGTGGACCGAGCTTGCTTTCCTCTAAGCCAAACTGGCTTCCGAGCTGTTGCGCAACGGCTCCATTGCCCGATGACAAGATCGATTGAATCAGATTCATGTGGACCTCTCAGTCGTTCTTCAGTCTATCGCTATTTTTACTAGCTTGCCGCCATGAGTCTTTCCGCCATCTGCCAAACTCGTGGCAGAGAACGTTCGACCTCCACACAGCGCCGCCGAACGTCGCCTGATGAAGCCATCCCAAAGTCGCCCGCCAGATCCCGATAGCTGTCGCTGAAATTCTGCGGCAAAGGCCGTGACGCATCGGCCGAAAGCACTTTCTGGCACCTCGAATGTGTGACCGCGATCCAGAACATCGCTTCCCGATGGTAGCCGCGCTCGATCAGCTCCAAACTCCCGTTGATCGCGATGGGGCGCGCGACCTCGCTAAGGTCCGATGCGAAAGGAAACGGCTTCTTAACGGCTCTCGTCGCTGCGTCGAAGATCTCCGCGAGCGTGCTTAGGTGCTGTTTAGCTCGCTCTCGGCTTATCCGGGCAGCCCCCAGCAGCGCTAGTAGCGTCTCTTGAAATTCGATATCGTCATGGTCCGCCAAGAGCTTTCGCACAGCCACATACCGTGCCCGGACAGTGGGGTTTTTTAAGGCCGCCGCAAGCAGGACATGCGTCGTTACGCCTGCCCCGAAAAGGCACGCCATCACCTGATCGCAAAAGGGACTATCGTCGTCGGTCGACCGCAGATGTCTCAGCACGTTCTCTCTTGCGTGGGCGCAACGCTCGCGCACCCAATGCTGTTTGGAATACTCCCGGCAAACGATCGCCCGAAGCGCGGTCAGATGACCTGACGGATCGAGCAGGATCGTGCTCGTCGCGAAACTCGGCGCGAGATGATAATTGCTCAAGACCAGCTCAGCTGACCGAAGCTGAGCGTCGCTCAAGTACGACGCTTCAAGAAGGACATCCCGATACCTGAACTTGCCGCGCCTCAAAACCTGGTGCGGATCTGTCAGAACGACCAAAACGTCGAAATCCGATGTCCTCGCCAGCTCAGCCTCATCGGGAAGCCAATTCGCCGAACCGGCCGTGTACGCTCCGCAAAAGCCTGGCGTACCGCTCGCTTCCGCTACCACCCACTGCCGCGCAATGTCCCTGGCCTGCCCGACCTTCATGCTCACAATTGCTAACCTTGCTTAGTCGTACTACCAATGTACTCAGCAGGAAAAGCATCGTGAAAACCTACCCGGTTGAGCAAGCCGTCCGTGCGCAGAGAGCCTTACGAGAAGCAGCGGGCCTTGCTCCTGAGCTATTTCCGATTCAGGCGTTTGTTGGAATGATCAGCGATGAAATCGAAACGCTGCGCTCGCAAGGGAAAACCGACGCTGAAATCGCCGCTTTGATCGCGACACATTCGAACATCGAAATCACCGCTTCCGAGATAACCGAGAACTATGCTTCGCCGGATGACCGTCGTCAACCTCACAAGTAAGCGCACCACCGCCGATAAGTCGGCGCACGCCTGAAGGGCAGAACACGCAAGGCGAACCCTTATGTGCGACGCGTATTCTGTCAAGCGCAAATCGGGGACAGGCTACGCAATTCCCAATTCCAACCAGCTGCGGAACTTCGCAAAATCGTTCACAGCCAATCGAAATATTTCTTTCGCCTACATTCCACAAGCTTTAACCCTCATTCCTCTTACCCCCAAAGTTCGTTTTAGCCGCCTCGCGTGCTAGCTTTTTACCGGAATTATCACCATGACCGCACGCTCCATTCGCCGCGCCGCCGAGCGCCAAGCCCAAAAAGCCGCAGAGAAAGCTCAACGACTTCACTCTCCCCTCATACGTCCACAGGATGAGGCCGCGCCTCTCAGCAAGCCGAAGATGCCATTTCAGACCGCTCGCTTGCAAGCCAACCGCCTCAACGCACAATTGTCCACCGGCCCCATCACGCCTGCGGGCCGATCCATCTCCTCCCTGAACGCCGTCAAAACCGGACTCACCGGCCGCACCCTTGTCCTCCCCTCTGACGATGCCGCCGCCTACCAACAACACCTCGCCGCCTACCAGAACGAATACCGACCGGTCGGCCTGCGCGAAGCCGAGCTTGTCCAATCCCTAGCCGACACCCGCTGGCGTCTCAACCGCATCCCCGCCCTCGAAATGGCCATCTACGCCAAAGGCCGTCTCGAAGACTCCTTCGAGGACCACGACTCCATCGAATTGGAAATTTACCTCAAATACGAAAAGTCCCTCAAAAACCTCCACCTCCAGGAAGCACGCCTCAACCGCCGCTTCGACAAAGAACTGGCCGAACTCCGCCAACTCCAAAAAGACCGCCAGCAACCCAAGTCCGCATCCGAACCCCTCCTGTCAGCGCCAGTGAAAAAATCGGGGACACTCCGGGCTAGCATCCCTCCCCACTCTTTACTTTCGACAGATGCAGGCGTGTCCCCAGATTTTTTCACGCCCCCGTCAACCAACCCGCTTGGCTTCGAATTTTCAACTACCGACCCAGGCACCGTCGGCGCGCAAACCGCTCCGCCCGAAACCCTCGCTTTACCCCAGGCCGCCTGACGATTCGGCCGTATGGATGGCATACTGAAGCTTGCCTGCGCAGTCGGGCAGCCGCTGGACGAACCTGCTTGCGGGCAAGTCGAGAGGAAAGTCCGGTCTTCATAGGGCAGCATGCCGGCTAACGGCCGGGGGTGTGCGCTCAAAGCGCATGTCACGGATTAGTGCCACAGAAAATATACCGCTAGCTCTGGCAACAGGGCGAGTAAGGGTGAAATGGTGCGGTAAGAGCGCACCGCGGGCCGAGTAATCGCGCCTGGCAGGGAAAACCCCATGTGAAGCAAGACCAAATAGGGGAGGAGGAGCGGCCCGCTCCGTTACAACTTCCGGGTAGGTCGCTGGAGCTTCTCAGTAATGGGAAGCCTAGAGGAATGGTTGCCGGCGCTCGAAAACTCTGGTGAGCGCTACAGAAACCGGCTTACAGACTGCGCAGGTCTTGATAAAATTAAGGACTACAATGGCGATTAGTAAAGAGCTCCTGGACATCCTCGTCTGCCCCGTGTGCAAAGCCAAAGTCCTTTTGAAAGAGGATGGCAGCGGCCTCAAATGTGTGGCTTGCCATCGCGTTTACCCGGTGCGCGACGATATCCCGGTCATGCTCAAAGATCAGGCCACCGTCGAGCCCTAAAGCAATCACCCATGACGCGCGCCAACCACCCGTTTCGAAGCCATCAGCGAAGCGCTTGGACTATATGACCGTCCTCGAGCAACTCCCGTCAGGCGCCCGCGTGGCCATCATCCGCAACCGCTCTCTCGGCGATTGTGTCCTCACCACCCCCGCCATTGCGCTGCTCAAAAGCGCCCGGCCCGATCTGGAGATCGCCCTATCCGTCGAAGCCCGCTTCGCGGAAGTCTTTACCGGCAATCCTGCTATCTCGCAAATCCTGCCGCCCGATTGGAAGGCCGTGCGCCAGTGGCATCCTACGCTCTGCGTCAACCTGCATGGCGGCACGCGCAGCCAATGGATCACCGCTCTCTCTGGCGCCCGCTGGCGCGCCGGTTTCGCTCATCATGCCACCACTCTCGCCTACAACTTCAAAATCCGCCGCGCCCAGCAAATCATGGGAGTTCATCGGCGCGTCCACACCGCCGAACATTTAGCCTCCGCTTTTTTCGCTCTCGGCGTACCATTGGCGGATGTTCCGCGCGCCCAGCTTTTCGTGTCTCAACCCCAGATGACCGAGCGCCATGCGGTCCTTCATCCCTTCGCCTCCGCCCCCGAAAAACAGTGGCCCGCCGAACGCTTCGCCGAAGTCGCCCGCTATCTCAAACTTTGGAATATCACGCCCGTCTTCCTCGCTGGCCCGCAGGACGATACAGCGCCGTTTCGCGAACACGCCGTCCTCCAGGGCTCTCTGAGCGACGTCAAATCGGTGCTGTCGAATGCCGCCCTTTTTGTCGGTAACGATAGCGGTCCCGCGCATATGGCCGCTGCTTTCGGCGTCCCGAGTGTCGTGCTCTTCAGTACCTCCGATCCCGCTATCTGGGAACCGTGGCGCACCGAGTCCGAAGTCATCGTCGCCCGCGAAGGCTTCGATGCCGTGAATGTATCCCGTGTGATCGCCGCCCTTGAGCGTCTTCTCACCCTCACTGAGGCGCACGCTTGAAGCAGCTCTATCGCCTTCTACACTACGCCCGCTCGTATATACCCGCTTTACTCGCCTCGGTCGTCTTTATGGCCGTCGTCGGCCTCTCGCAGGGCTTCATCGTCAAGCTCATCCCGCTGGTCTTTGAGCGCGTGCTCGATACCAATGCGCCCGACACTCCAGCCGAGCTCTTCGCCATACCACATACTCATTTCGTCTTCTACTTAAACGACATCTTCCCCTCGTCCGTCCACAATATCTGGACCATGGTCGCCCTCAGCATCATGGCCTGTTTCCTCGCCAAAGGCGTCTGCGATTACCTGGGTAATTACCTCATCAACTGGGTCGGTCTCAGCGCTATCATGGACCTCCGGCTCGAAGTCTTCGATCGCGTCCTGCACCAGGATTCGCGCTTCTTCGAGGCTCAAACCACCGGCCAGATCATGTCGTCCATCATGAACGATATCGATCGTATCCAGGTCTCTATTTCCACCATGCTGGCCGATTGGCTGCGCCAGATGTTCACCGCCCTCTTCCTGCTGCTCGCTCTCGTTTCCATCAACTGGCGTCTGTCGCTCATCAGTCTGCTCGTCTTTCCGCCCGTCGCCTTGCTAACCGTGCGTCTCGGCAAGCGTATCCGCAGCAGCACCCGCCATGCCCAGGACATGACCGCCGGCTTGAATGAAATCCTGCAGGAAACCATTACTGGCCATCAAGTGGTCAAAAGTTTTGGCGCGGAAGATTTCGAATCGAAGCGCTTCCGGCTCGCTTCGCAGCGTTGGAAGAGCGGCAATCTCAAATACATCGCGCACCAGGCACTGGCCTCGCCCATCATCGAGCTCTTTGGGGCGATCACCATCCTGCTGCTTCTCTATCTTGGCCGCGAGCAGGTCAAATCGGCTACCATGACCGCCGAAACCTTTACCGGTTTTGTCGTCGCCCTCGTCATGCTCTACGAGCCCATCAAGCGCCTCACCAACATCCACAACATCTTTCAGCAAGGCTTGGGCGCGGCGCAAAGCGTTTTCGGCTATCTCGACACCCAACCCGATGTCATGGATGCCGCCCATGCCAAACAGCTGACCAGGCTCGAACGGTCTATTCGTTTTCGCGACGTCCACTTCGCCTACCCGGCTGCCCCCACCCGCTCAATCCTCGACGGTATCGATCTAGAAGTCCGCGCCGGCGAAATCGTGGCCCTCGTCGGCCCAAGCGGAGCCGGCAAAACTACCCTCGTCAATCTCGTCCCGCGCTTCTATGACGTCACCTCGGGCGCCATTCAAATCGATGGCGAGGATGTGCGCGCTTACAAATTGAGCAGCCTGCGCGAGAACATCAGCGTCGTCTCGCAGGAAACGTTTTTGTTCAACGACACCGTCTTCGACAACATCGCCTACGGCCGACCCGATGCGCGCGAGGAAGAGGTCATCGTCGCCGCCACCACCGCCCTCGCTGACGAGTTCATTCAGCGCTTGCCGCAAGGCTACCGGACCGTCGTTGGCGAGCGCGGCGCTAAATTGAGCGGCGGCCAGCGCCAGCGTCTCGCCATCGCCCGCGCCCTGCTCAAAGATGCTCCCATTCTGATCCTCGATGAAGCCACTTCTCACCTCGATACCGAGTCCGAGCGCCTCGTCCAGCAGGCCCTGACCGCTCTCATGAAGCAGCGCACCGTGCTCGTCATTGCACACCGCCTCTCGACCGTCCGCCAGGCCGACAAGATCGTCGTGCTCGAGAACGGACGCATCGCCGAGATGGGTACGCATGACAAACTGCTGGCCGCCCGCGGTCTCTACCATCACCTCTACGAACTTCAGTTTGCCGGGTCGAACGCTCTGGCGGAAAATGCATGAGTACGCTTCCGGTGCGTAGCATGACTGGGTTTGCCTCCGAGCGTGCCCCAACCAGCCTCGGCGAGCTTTCCGTCAGCCTGCGCAGCGTCAATCACCGCGGACTCGATCTTCATTTCCACGGCGGCAGCGAACTAGCGGCCTTTGAGAACGAAATGCGCGCCCTGCTCAAACAGCACATCGCGCGCGGTCATGTCGAAGTACGCGCTTCCCTCGCCCGCTCCGGCGTCGAAGAACAAGCCAGCTTCAATCGCGAAGCACTCGGCCGTTACGTCTCCGCATTCCGCCAGGCAGCCGGCGAGTTCGGCCTCGATGCGCAACCCGATCTCAACATCCTGTTCACCATTCCCGGAGTATTGAAAGAAGCGCAAACCGCAACTGCTTTGCCCGCTGCTTTTCTGCCCGAACTACTCGACGCACTCGGCCGCTGCGCCCGGACACTCAACCAACACCGCGAGCGCGAAGGCGCGGCGCTCCGGGCCGATATGTCGAGGCTGGGCGCCGAAATCGACCGCTCCACCAGTGAGATCGCACGGCTTCGCGCGCAGGCCCAGCCCCACTTTCAAGCCCGTCTCCGCGAGAAATTGACCGAACTGCTCGCCAGCGCCACGTTAAGCGAAAACCGGCTCGCCGAAGAAGCCGCCCTGCTCGCCGACCGCTCCGATATCCAGGAAGAGATCGTCCGCCTCGGCGTTCACTCCACCGAACTCGCGCGCCTCCTCGACACGGGCGGCGAAGTCGGCAAACGCATCGATTTTCTCTTGCAGGAAATGAATCGCGAGATCAATACCGCCTTGTCGAAGAGCGCCAATGTAGGCGAACCCGGCTTGGCCATTACCAATCTCGGCCTCGCCGTAAAGGCTAATATCGAAAGAATACGGGAACAAGGGCTCAATCTTGAATAGCCGCTTCTCCGCCCCATCCGCCTGCGTGGAGCCCGGCCAAATCCTGTCCGAACGCATGACCACTGTCTTTATCATTTCGGCGCCTTCCGGATCCGGGAAGTCGACGCTGGTTGCCCGGTTGCTGGCAAGCGATCCGGGACTGCGATTCTCGGTCTCCTACACCACCCGCAAGGCCCGCGGCAATGAGAAGCCCGGTGAAAGTTATGTCTACATCGGCCGCGATGAGTTTGAGCGCCGCATCGATCACGGCGAATTTCTCGAACACGCCGAGGTTTTCGGCAACTTTTATGGCACCCATCGTGAAGTACTCGAGCAGGCCCAGGCCGAAGGCAAAGACCTGATACTCGACATCGATGTCAAGGGTGCGAGACAATTGAAGGAACGGATTCCCGAGGCGGTGACCATTTTTATCCTGCCGCCCTCGCGTGACATACTGGAACAACGGCTGCGATCCCGGTCAGAGGACTCGGAAGCCGTAATTCAGCGCCGTTTGAAGGACGCCGCCGAAGAGTTGCGCAACTACAAACAGTACGATTACGTACTGGTAAACCACCAGGTCGATGAATCCAGTGCTACCCTTTCCGCCATTATCCGCGCCGAGCGGATTCGGCGGACTCGCATGGAAGAACAGATTCGACCGATCTTGAAAAGTTTTGAGGAAAAGCCTCCTTCTCTGTTTCGTTAGGGAAGAGTTGGCAGCAAGTTAGAGGAGAGAACACCGATGGCAGATCGACCGAGACCCAACGCGATGCACAGCATCCCCGAAGATGAAAATGCGAGCACCTATCGCTTTATCATCGTCGCAGCCAAACGCGCCCGCCAGTTACAAAGTGGCCAGCGCAGCGTGTTGCCGGGCGCCAACAAAAAACCGACCAGCCTGGCCATGGAAGAAACCCGCCGCGGCTTGGTGCCCTACACCGATCTCACCCAGGAAGAAGAACGCGCGGCCGCTGCGGCCGCTATCGCGGAAGAATAACCGGTCTGCCATGCGCGTCGTTCTTGGAGTAGGCGGCGGTATCGCTGCCTATAAAGCGGCTGAACTGGTTCGCGCCCTCCAGGCTAAAGGCCACGAGGTTCAAGTCGTCATGACACGGGCCGCCCGTGAGTTCGTTCAGCCTCTGACCTTCGCTACCCTCACCGGTCAAAAAGTCATCACAGACTTGTTTGCACAGGAGAACGCGGGCGATACCCTTTCGAGCGCCGTCGAGCATGTCGACCTGGCCCAGCGTCATCAGGCGTTGATCGTCGCGCCCGCTACCGCCGATCTGCTGGCGAGATTCGCCACCGGCCAAGCCGATGACTTCTTGACCACGCTCTATCTCGCCTTCACTGGCCCCGTCGTTCTGGCCCCATCCATGAACACCGCTATGTGGGAACACCCCGCCACCCGGGCTAATCTCGATACGCTCCGCGCGCGCTGCTGTTTCATTGTCGATCCCGATGAAGGATGGCTCGCCTGTGGCGTCATCGGCGCGGGCCGATTGCCTGACCCAGCGCGCATAGTCGCCGAATTCGATCTGCTCGCCGAGCAGAAAAAGGATCTGGCCGGCGAATCGATTTTGATCACCGCCGGACCCACTCAGGAAGCGCTCGATCCAGTGCGCTTTATCAGCAATCGTTCGAGTGGCAAAATGGGATACGCGCTGGCCGCGGCTGCCGCCCGCCGTGGCGCGCACGTCACGCTGATCTCAGGCCCGGTCAATCTGGCAGCTCCGAACAACGTCCAGCTGATCGCCGTAAAAACCGCGCAGGAGATGCGTAAGGCGGTGCTCGCTCATCTCGAAAATTCCACCATCATTATCAAAAGCGCCGCCGTTGCCGACTACTACCTCGCCGAAGTGCCAAAGCAGAAGTTGAAAAAAACTGCCGCTCGCCTTTCGCTCGAGCTCGATCCTACGCCCGATATCCTCGCCGAGATCGGTCAGCAGAAAGGAGACCGCCTGCTGATCGGCTTCGCCGCCGAAACCGAAAATCTCATCGGCGAGGCGCGCCGCAAAATGATCTCCAAACACTGCGACATGCTGGTCGCCAATTTGGTCAACCGCGATGGTCTGGGATTCGAGTCCGACCAGAACGAGGTGGACATCATTACTCGCTTCGGAAAAACCGTGCATGCCGGTCCCGGACCGAAGAGAGACGTCGCCGAAAGCATCCTCAACCAGCTGACCACTCTGCGTCTCGCCGTTCGTTCGGCGGATACACCTGTCTGAAACGAACGCTTCGGCCATGACTCGCGATCAAATTCGCAGCTACCTCGAATACTATAGGGATCTCGGCATCGATTCGATTTACAAACGAGTACCCGTTATGCCGGAACAAACCGCTCTGCCCAGCCTCGCCCCACTCGGCGAGACACTCGATCAGATCCGTCTCGATATCGGCGATTGCAAGCGCTGCCGCCTCTCGGAAGCCAGAAACTCGATTGTGTTCGGCTCCGGAAACGAGCGCTCGCCGCTGGTCTTTGTCGGCGAAGGGCCCGGCGCCGACGAAGACCAGCAAGGCCTGCCGTTTGTGGGGCGGGCCGGCCAACTCTTGACCCAGATGATCGACAACACGGCCGCCAGGGAAGGCCTCTCGATCAGCCGCGCCGACGTCTACATCTGCAACGTCGTAAAGTGCCGCCCGCCGGAAAATCGCACGCCGCTGCCTGACGAAATGGAGACCTGCGGACAGTTCCTCTACCGTCAGTTGATGACCATAAAGCCGAAAGCCATCTGCGCCCTGGGAGCGACCGCCATGAAGGGACTTCTCAACGTAAAGGAAGGGATAACCAAGCAGCGCGGCAAGTGGCACAAGTGGCACGATATTCCCGTCATGGTGACCTACCATCCCTCCTATCTCTTGCGCCAGTACAATCAGCAAGCCCGCCGCGAAGCTTGGGAAGACCTGAAAACGCTGTTCCATTTCGTCTATGACTAGGCGCGGCCTGCTCATCTCGTTCGAGGGCACCGAGGGCAGCGGCAAATCCACCCAGATGCGGCTCCTGGTAGAGCGCCTTCGCGGCATGGGTCGGCAGGTGGTCGAAAACCAGGAGCCCGGCGCAACCGTGATCGGCAAACAGATTCGCCGCCTGCTGCTCGATCCGGCGAACGCGGAGATGGCCCCTATGACGGAGCTCCTGTTGATGTTTGCTTCACGCGCGCAAGCGGTAGCCGAGATCGTTCGCCCGGCGCTCGATCGCGGCGACCTCGTCGTTAGCGACCGCTTCACGGATTCGACACTCGCCTACCAGGGCTTCGCGCGCGGCCTCGGCGTGCAACGAGTTCGCGCCGCGCATGAACTCGCGCTGGGCGACCTCTTGCCGGATCTAACCCTCTTGATCGACGTCGACCTCGAAACTGGCCTCGAACGCGCCCGGCAGCGCAACCTGGCAGCCGGCGCCGCCTGCCCCGAAACCCGCATCGACCAGCAATCGCTCGAGTTTCACGCCAAAGTCGCGCAAGGGTACCGGCAAATTGCCGCTCTGGAACCGAAGCGCTTCAAGATTGTCGAGGGCCGCGGCGCTCCGCACGATGTGGCCGCGCGCGTATGGCAAGAAGTCGAAAAAGTGGTCTCCGAATGACGCCTTTTCCCGACTTCTACGGCAATGCGGGTGTGGCGCAAACACTCGCCCAAATGATCGAGCGCGAACACATTTCTCAAACCATCATCCTGAGCGGCCCGGAAGGTGTCGGCAAGGCCACCCTAGCGCGCCGCTTCGCCTCTGCCCTGCTCGGGGGCGCGGACAAGATCGAGCACGACGACCTGAGCTTGCCGGAAAATCTCGACACGATCGAGCAGCGCGAGAAGTGGACAGCGGACAAGCGTGCCGAGGATCCCCTTCTCTTCTCGAGCCATCCCGATTTTGTGACCTTTGCGCCCGACGGCCCCTTGCGCCAAATCAGCATTCAGCAAATGCGCCTGCTGCGCGAGCGCGCCCAGTTTAAGCCGTTGCGCGGCGACTTTCGCGTCTTCTTGATCGACCGCCTCGATCGCGCCAACGAACAAGCGGCAAATTCCCTGTTGAAAATACTCGAAGAACCGCCCGACCACCTCGTCATCCTCTCGACCGCCGAGAATCTCTACGATCTGCTGCCGACCATTCGATCTCGCTCGCTGACACTCCCGATGTCCCGCCTGTCCGATGCCGAAATGGCGGCCTTTGCTCGAGACAAGCAGCTCACCGACGCCGAACTGCGCGTCGCTGTTTCCGAAGGTTGTCCGGGATTGGCGGCCAAACTCGATCTCGACCTCTTTCGAACTCGCCGTGCTTTAGTCCTGGCCCTCTTCGAATGTGCTGCCGGCATCATTCCTTTTTCTGGCTGGGTTCAGCAATCGGAAGCGTTCTCGGCCAAAAAATCCGAAAAACTAGATCTTTATCTCAGGTTCGCTTACGATCTCCTCGAAGATGTGCTGGCCGCTTCGCAGGGCCGCCCGCTGCTCAGAAATCGCGATATTCAACCCCAAATCGCGGCTATCTCGAAACGTACTACCTTCGCCTGGGTGGAACATGCCGTCCGGGCAGTCGATGAACTCGTACTCATGGTACGGCGAAATATACAGAAAACTGCAGCCCTTGACGCTATGATTATTAAATTAAGTAACTCGCCGCGGCTTCTGGGCACCTAAGAGTACATCACGTGCCCGGTCTTTCGGTACGATCAGCTTAAGAGGCAACTATGGAGGAGGGGCGCGTGGATTCGCTCATCAGAAAGCCGGCTCGCACTGCGCCGGGAGACCTTAAGGAACCAGCACGGCGTCCGCCGGCGGTTAAAAAAAGCACCCCTCCCGACCAGACCAACGCCGAGCAGTTTTACTATTCGAAGCAGATGCAGAGCAAGACCCAAATGGTGGTCATGCTCACGGACGGCGAACAGCTCGAGGGAGTGATCGAGTGGTACGATCGGGACTGCCTGAAACTCAATCGGATCGGCGCTCCCAATCTGCTGCTGTTTAAGCGTTGCATCAAATACATGTACAAGGCTGAGCCGGAGTAGCGCGAGCGACCGCTGAAGGTCTAAAACGCCTTCGACTAGCAGAACTGGAAGTATTTCGGTATCATGGAACTGTTCATTATCGTATCCAGAATTGGATGTTAAATTCGCTGGATGAAAGTGGTTGTCCCGGCGCTATATCCTGGATCGCAAACCCAACTTAAAGGCTCAATATGTACGCTGTAATCGAGACAGGCGGTAAGCAATATCGTGTCGCGCCTGGCCAAATGATCGACGTGGACACGATTTCGGGTGATGTCGGCGCGGCGGTGGAATTCGATCGCGTCCTCGCGATCTCCAATGACTCGCATGAGCTCACCTTAGGCGACACGCTGCAAAGCGCGCGCGTTCGCGGAAAGATAGCGGCCCACGGACGGGGCGACAAGATTCTAGTCTTCAAGTTCAAGCGGAAAAAGCAATACAAACGGACCATCGGCCACCGCCAGAATTACACGCGGGTGCAGGTAGAAGAAATAGTAGCGTAGAGGCTGCTTTCGGGGAGATTTGCATGGCACATAAAAAAGGGTTAGGCAGTTCAAAAAACGGCCGGGATTCGAACTCGCAGCGCTTAGGCATCAAGGTCTTTGGGGGCGAGGTCGTTACCGGTGGCTCCATCATCGTGCGTCAGCGCGGAACGCGCTACAAGCCCGGCAAGAATGTCGGCGTGGGCAAAGACGACACGCTGTTTGCCACCGTGCCTGGTACGGTGGAGTTTCGCGATAGAGGCCGCTTAGGCAAGTTCGTCAATATCATCACTGTACAAAGCTGACTTCTCTTGAGCTCTCATTTAGGAACCAGCGCGGCCACGAGAAACCTTAGCCGCGAAAGGTGTTCGATAGGTCTTTCGTGTTCATTGATGAAGTAATTATCTCCGTTAAAGCGGGCGACGGCGGCAACGGATGTCTGGCATTCAGGCGAGAAAAGTTTGTTCCACGGGGTGGCCCGAGCGGTGGAGACGGGGGTCGTGGCGGCGATGTCGTGCTGGTCGCCAGCGAACACTACAATACGCTCCTCCACTTTCGATTTAATCCCGAACACACAGCTGAGCGAGGGCGTCACGGCGAGGGCAGCAACCGCACGGGCCGCGACGGCGCGGGCGTCGAGCTACCGGTCCCCGTAGGCACGATCGTTTACAACGCGGATACCGGCGAACAGATTTTCGACTTTACGGCGGCCGGCCAAACTTTCGATGTAGCGAAAGGCGGTCGAGGCGGCCGCGGTAATGCGCGCTTCACGACATCTACCCATCAGGCTCCCACCGAGCACGAAGAAGGCAAGCAGGGTGTCGGTCTACGACTGCGGCTCGAACTCAAGCTGCTGGCCGACGTCGGCCTCGTTGGATTTCCAAATGCCGGCAAATCTACCCTGATTTCCCGTCTCTCTGCGGCCAAGCCCAAAATTGCTGATTACCCGTTTACGACTCTACAACCGAACTTGGGAGTCGTGCAGGCCGGCGATCACACTTTCGTTCTGGCCGATGTTCCGGGATTGATCGAAGGCGCTCACGAGGGGTGCGGACTGGGCACGCAGTTTCTGCGTCATATAGAACGGACTCGATTGCTGGTCCACATGGTGGATGTATCCGACCTTAGCGGTCGCGAACCGGGGAACGACTTCGATATCATCCTCGGGGAACTCGCCAAGTTCAACGACGAGCTTACACAGAAGCCGATGTTTGTGGTGGCATCGAAGACTGACATGTGTCACGACCCGGCGCGACTGGCCGCAGTCAAAGAGAAGGCCGATCGGCACCGATTTCCCTTCTACACGATTTCCTCCGTAACCGGCAAGGGCCTCGACGAGTTGCGCTACGCCATGGGCGCATGTCTCTTTCCCGTACACGACGCGGCCGAAGTACCAGTTGGAAGCTAGACTCTGCCGGTGCAGGGCCCGGTCTTCAAAACCGGAGTGCGGCACTAGAATGTCACGGGTGGGTTCGACTCCCATTAGCTTCCGCCAAGATACCGCCGCTGCGGGGGCGCAGGACTGAAGCATGAATAACAAATACTCGGTGATTATCGAGCATTACGAGGAAGGTGGCTACGGCGCGTATGTGCCGGATTTGCCGGGTTGCGTGGCGGTTGCCAAGAGCAAATCCGAAATCGAAAAGCTGATTGCCGAAGCCATCGCTTTGCATATCGAGAGCCTTCGCGAACACGGCAACCCGGTATCCTTGCCTAGCTCTGCCGTTGAATATATCGAACCGGCTGCCGTCGCATGAAACCCGCTGCCGTGTGGGATATCGCCTAAGGTTGCGCTTTGCGCTTATCCGCCGCCTTTTATTACCAGGACACCTCAGTTCGCACCCGATCGAATTCCACCTCAATTACTGGAAGCGCTTACTCCATCCAAATTCGTAGTGGACAACCGGCAGAAGGTGTGATACGTTCTTACTACTTTTACAAGTAAACGTTGATTCTGTAGATAAAACAACGTGCGCCGATCCTTATTCGGCTGGATGAACGAAATGGCTGCGTTTTGGCCGTAAAGAAGGGGGTCCATGTAAGCCCATGTCAATGCAATCCGTTGTTTGCCGGACAGTTTGTTTTTTCCAGAAGACCGCACTGCTTTCTTTGGCTCTTCTGGTGGTCTCTAGCCCTGGCGCTTTCGCTCAGCAGGCTTCGGCCAGCATCAACGGCATTGTGACCGACTCTAGCGGGGCGGTTGTCGAGGGCGTAGTCGTTACCCTGACGGATGTCGCGACGAACGTCTCGCGCTCTTCTGTCACCAACAGTACCGGCAGCTACGTTTTCGTAGACGTCAATCCCGCGCCTTACACAATGAAGGTGGTTAAAGACGGCTTCAATGCGGTCACCCAGAAGCAGTTCACGCTTCAGGTCAATCAGACCGCGACCCTGAATTTTACCTTAAATGTAGGATCCACGCAGCAGAGCGTCACGGTGGAAGCGACTGCTGTCGCCATTCAGGCATCAACTGCGGAGCTCGGTACAGTTATCAATCAGACTGCGGTTAATGATCTTCCTCTTAACGGCAGAAATTTCACACAATTGCTGACTTTGACTCCCGGCGCCAGCCCAGTGAGTGTGGGGCAGAACTCCGGCGGTGGCGGTGGTTTTGCCGGCAATGCAATCGGCAGCTTCTCCTTTCCCGCGCTGAATGGCCAGCGGAATCGCAGCAACATGTTCCTTCTTGACGGGATCAACGACTTGGGGTCGTTTATTGGTAACTATAATTTCGAACCGATTGTCGACACCGTGCAGGAGTTCAAAGTTCAATCGCACAATGACGAAGCAGAGTTTGGCCAGGCGGTGGGCGGCATCGTCAATGTCGTGACGCGCTCGGGCACGAATGGTTTCCACGGCACCTTGTGGGAATTCCTGCGAAACTCCGACCTCGACGCCCGCAACTTTTTTCTCACGAAAGTGAACCCGCTTCGTCAGAATCAATTTGGCGTTGCCGGCGGCGGCCCTGTCTGGATTCCAAAAGTCTATAACGGCAAGAACCGGACCTTCTTCTATGGCGGGTATGAAGGTTTTCGCCAGAGCCAGACTAGTCAAAACCAGATCTTAGTTCCGACGGCGGACCAGCTCAACGGCAACTTCAGCGCACTTTCCAGCCAGATCTACAATCCCTTTACCACCAGGCTGGATCCGAATAAGCCTGGCAGTTACATCAGCAATCCTTTTGCCGGTAACATCATTCCCTCGCAGTATTTGAATCCCGCGGCGGTTTATTATGCCAAAAGCTTGTTCCCCGCCGCTGGAGCACTTACCGCTAGCGGGACCAATGCATATGACCTGACCCCGCAGCGAGTCAACCAGAACAGCTATAACGGCCGCATCGACCAGGTTTTCAATGAACAAGATGTGCTTTTCGGCCGTATCTCTTATTACGACCAGAATGACTCCCAAACGGCTGGTTTCCCCGGCGCGGTCAACACCATTGGAATCACCGGCTGGAACCTGGCGATCCATGAGACTCATACTTTTGGACCGAACGCCATACTCGATACGCACTTCGGCCGTAACACTGGTGACGATCTTACCCAACAGACCTTCCCGAATGCTCCAAGTGGCTTCACGGCACAGCTGGCGGCCCTAGGCTTTTCGCCTAACTTCAACAGCGGCTTCCAAGGAGGACAGGGGCCGTTTGTTCCACTGATAGCGATTGCGGGCTACGCGGGCACGGGAGGCAACAACGTGCAGGACACGCGCATCGCCGACATCTGGGAGTTTGGCGGCGACTTCACCAAAGTCGTTGGCCGTCACACGTTTAAGGCAGGCGCAAACTTCGCCACTAACAACACACGCTCGCCGATTTACGGCGCTGACATCGGATTCGCCTCGACGCAAACTCAGAATCCCGAAACCTCAACCGGCGGAGACGCTCTTGCCTCTTTCTTGTTGGGGGTTCCCGATAACGCGGGAAAACGAAACGTCCTCGAAACGGAGCGTGGCGGCTGGGTAGACGGCGTTTATTTTCAAGATCAATGGAAAGCAACAGACCGTCTGACCCTTAATTACGGCTTGCGCTGGGATGTTACCCTCTGGCCTATCTACGGTACACCTGGAACACCCGACTCCTATGTCGGTGACTTGAATCTCAACAACGGAACTTATATCCTGGCTGCCGTTCCGCACGCGTGCAGCTCGACCGTCGGCTTCCCCTGCATACCCGGCGGAACTCTGCCGGAGCATGTTGGAGTCACGCCATTTTCTAACCAGGCTATCTATCACAATGATTACCGCGACTGGCAGGGCAGGGCCGGACTGGGCTATCGGCTTACCGATAAGACAGCTATCCGCGCCGGTTATGGCCGATTCTATGACAATTGGAATGCGGTCATCCAACTCGCTCAAAACTATGAAGGGGCATGGCCGGACGTGGGCCAGTTGCTGGCCAACAATCTGAACCAGAAGGGCGTCACGGCGCGTATCGGCGATCCGTTCAACTTAGGAAATGGAGGCGTTGTTGTCCCGGCCCCCACCCCATTCGGTCAGGTGCAATGGTTTATCGACCCAACGAGTTATCGGATGCCTTATTCCGACCAGTGGAATATTGGTGTCGAGCAGCAATTAGGACAGAATACGGTTTTGTCGCTGGCTTACGTAGGCGCCCATGATTTACAGCTCAATCTTGGCGGTTATCGAAACACAGCCACTACTCCCGGGCCCGGCGATTCGGCGACAGTGGCGGCACGCCAGCCCTATCCATACATTACCCCCACTTACTATGACCAAAGTATTGGCCAAAGTAAGTACAACGCCTTCCAGTTCCGGCTGCAGCAGCGCGCTACCAAGGGACTTAGCTATCTGATCTCTTACACCCGCTCCAAGTCGATGGATGTGGGCTGCTCGGGCGCTTTCGGCTCAGAAGGTTGCGAGATTACACAGCCCTATGACCTCAATGCAGACCGTAGCGTATCCGGCTTCGATCTGCCGAATATCTTCTCCGGGAGCTGGACGTACGACGTCCCATTCGGAAAAGGGCGCAGCTTCAGCTCGGGCAATAGCGTTGTCAATTACGTGTTAGGAAATTGGTCGTTGAACGGGATTGTCAGTATCTATTCCGGTGTACCGTTTGACGTCACAACCAGCAATGGCAACATATCCAATACCGGGAATGTCACAGAGCGCGCCAACCTGGCGTTGGCCGATCCTTACGCGGCCAATAAAGGCCCCAATTTGTGGCTGAATCCTAACGCGTTTACCACGCCTGCTCCGTACACTTACGGAAACTTGGGAAGGAACACTCTTCGCGGAGATGCGACCAAGAATCTCGATTTTTCTCTTTTCCGGCTCTTCCCGATTACTGAGACGATGGGGTTTGAGTTCCGGGCCGAGTCGTTCAACTTAACCAATACGCCGATATTTAGTAATCCCAATAGCGTCCTTGGCAATCCTAACTTGGGAGTCATTACGTCGACGCGCAATTCGCCGCGCGAATTGCAGTTCGCCTTAAAGTTTCACTTCTAGGCGCGGCGTCTCGGCAGGACGCAGACGACGAAGAACGATCGTCCGCGCCACCTTAGTACGTCCTGTCGCACGGAAAACGTTATTGTCCACAAGTAACCTGCAAACCAGGGGACTTGCCGAGCATTCCGCGCCGTTTGCGGAATCCGACGCCTGTCCCCTGCTTTGCCCCGTCTACAAAGGTGCTCTCGGTCTCTTTGCGACACTGCTCTAATGACGTAGACGGCCAATTGCTTCAAGTGCCTTCTGTGTATCGGGGTCTCGCGGGTTTAGAGACTTGGCAATCAGCAGGTCTTTCTCGCCGTTTTGCAGGTCGCCTGCTTTGCACTCCGTCAGACCGAGATTTCTATGTAGAGCCGCTTCCGATGAGCAGCCGGCGCACTTCTGGATCGCCTCGCGTAGCTGCGAGACGGCGGAGGAATAATCGCCGCGCCTGGCGGAAGCAAGCGCAAAATTACCCAGGGTCTCCGCTTCGCTGGTGATTTGTTTCTGTCGCTGCATCACGGCAAATTGATCACGGTACGCTTTGGCCGTCGCGGGATCGGTTTTGGCCAGAGCGCGAGACAAGTTATACAAGGCTTCCGTTTGGCCCGGGTCCAGCTCGACCGCTTTTTTCCACGCAGCGACCGCATCGGCCGTGTTGTCAAGCCGTTTCAGGTTTTGCCCCAGCAGGAAATAAGCATCCGCATTTTTCGGGTCGAGGGCGAGTAGCCGGTGAAAGGTCTCGACGGCCTGCTGGGGCTGATCGAGCCTGGTTTCGGATAGACCGAGCAAGTAAAGGGGGACCGGATATTTCGGCGCCAATTGGCACGCCTGCTCCAGCTGAGGCTTAGCCTCGGCATAACGGCGTAGATCCACCAGCACACGGCCTGTATTGTAATGAGGCGCGGCCGAGTTAGGCGAAAGCTTCTCAGCGGTTGCGAACTCGGCGACCGCGGGCTCCAGGCGGTAGCTGTCGGCCAGCGCGATTCCTAAATTGAGATGCGCTTCGGCGGAGGAAGGCTGCAACTCGCGCACGCGCTCCAAACTTTGAATGCTTTCGTTGGTGTTGCCCAGCTTCTTTTGAACCATTCCGAGCGCGGTCAGGGCGGTCGCGTTAGCGGGGTCGATAGCGGTCGCTTTTGTGAGTTCGGCCGCCGCCTCGCTCAAACGGCCTTCGTTTGCAAACACCAGGCCAAGATTGACGGCAGCCTGAAGTAAGCGTGGATTGTTCTCCGTCGCTTGCCGCAACAGAGACTCTGCTTCCGCCAATCTTCCCGTGCGCCCGTAGAGCACGCCCAGATTCGTTTGCGCGTCGGCCAGCTGCGGGTCGAGACCGATAGCTTTCTTGAACTGTTCTTCGGCCGCGGCGTTCTTACCTTGGCTTGCCTTTAGCAATCCCAGTTGATTGTGGGCCAACGGCAGAGAGGGATCGAGCGCAATGGCTCGCTCCAGCGCGGATTCCTCTTCGGCTCGGTCGCCCATTTCGTCGAGCGCGATGGATAGATTGAACCAGGTCTTTGCATTATCAGGATCGCGTTTCAGCGCTTCGCGATACTCTTGGGCCGCCGCCTTTGGATCGCCTTCCGTCAGCAGCTTGTTAGCCCCGCTGCCGGCGGCTGAAGCAATATTTTCTTCTACGCTTTGGCTCTTCTCCGCCTGGAACTTTTTCAACTGGGCCGCCGCCTCCTCATTCCGGTTAAGCGCTTTGAGCACGCCGGCAAGCTGAAAGCGCGCTTCGGAAGAGTTTGGCCTCAGCTCGAGCGCCTTCTGAAGTTGCGGCAATGCCTCCCGCGGCTTCGCTTCGTGTGCCAACACAAATCCAAGATCGTAGCGGATTCCGTAATCGTTCGGGTTGGCATCGACGGCCAATTTCAACTCGCGTTCAGCTTCCGGATAGCGCGCCGTCCCGCGGTAGATACTGCCCAGCAGGAAATGCCCCTCGGGATCCCCCGGCTTTCGCCGGACGTATTCTTCCGCCGGCGGCAAGGCATCCTGATAATTTGCGATGCTGAGATACGCCTTTACCAGGGCGAGCCGGGTCACGTCACTCGATGGATCGAGCTGCAAAGCGGCCCGGTATTCGTCAGCCGCTTCGCGGAAAAGTTTTTGACCAGCGTAGACAGTCGCCAGGTTGAAGTGCGCCACGGCGGAGTTCGGCGTTGTACGTGTGAGCCCGGTCAGGATCTGGATAGCCTGTTTGGGGTTGCCGTTATTCGAATACGCGACTGCCAGCTCCATCTGCAGGTCCGTATCCTTCGGCGACAAAGCACTCGCGCGCTTCCACATCTCGATAGCTGGCGTGTAACGTTTCTGCGCCGCGTAAATTTGGCCAAGATGATCGAGGGCAACGACGGAATTCCTGTCAAGCTGCAGGGCGGATTCGAGCTCCTGTTTCGCTTCTTCTAATTGCCCGGCGTCCTGCAGCGCGCTCCCGAGGGCGTTGCGCGCCGCTATGGAATCCGGCTTCAGATGAACAGCCTTACGAAATTCAGCGACGCCCCGTGTCTTCCGGTCGCTCTCCAGTAGAGCAAGCGCCAGATCAAAGTGACCCTCGAACGAATTCGGGTTGAGCTTTAACGCCTGGTCGAAAGAGGAGATGGCGCAGGACAACTGGCGGTTCTGCGCAAACCATGCCCCTAACGCCGTATACGCATTGGCTGAAGGAGACTGCTGGATAGCGTGTTCAATCTCCGCCGGTCCCTGGCAGTTCGCGCCGTTTAAAGCTCCCCCTGCGAGCAGAATGCCCGAGAACAGCCGCCGAACACGTATCACTGGCTGACCTTATTGAGTAGTCCTCGCATAAAGCCGTCCTGAGGAAATAACTCTACGTAGCGCTGCATCTCTTCGCGGGCTTCACTGTATTGTTTTGTCTTAATGTACTGCAGCGTGAGCGATTTCAACAGGACTCCATCGAAGGGAAAAGCGCGCGCCGCCTGTTGCAGGCAAGCCAGCGCCTCGTTCTCCTTGCCCACATTCGTCAATGCTTTCGCCAGATCTTCATAAACAGCCAATTCATTGAGCGACACGGCCTGGGACAAATGCGGCAGCGCTTCCTGGTCTTTCCCTTCAGCAAGCAGCCGGTGGCCTAACGCCGCCTGCACAAAAGGCTCTTTCGGCTGAGTCTCAGCGAGCCGGTCCAGAGTATCGAGATAAGGTTTCTCGTATTCGGGGTGCTGGCCTGCCAGCTCGGCATAGGCGCGCAGCAGAGTGATATCAGGAATGTTGTTCGGACGCCCCTCAGCTGGATTCACCAAAAGAATCTCAGTACCGTTTTGCGGCTTTTGCGCCGGTAGAGGTTCGTCGGCGCGGGCGGGGATTCGATGATTCGTGAGCGCCGAATGCGAAATAACCGCCACGCTCCGCTTCGGCATATGACACCCGATGCAATCGTCCGCCGGGCGCTGGGCTTTCGGAAGACGGCAACTGGCGTCGGTGTGGCAGGTGAAGCATTTGCCGCGAAAATAGGCGGCCGCTTCCGGCGCGCCCGGTTCCACATGCGGATCGTGGCATGTCAGGCAGCTTAGTTTCCCGCCGCTTTCACGAAAACAACGGCTGAGCTTCATGGCGGAGTTGTGTTCGAGGAGATCGGCATTCTGCCGGTCCGGTGATGGATGAGCAGCCTTGAATATGGCAACTGTGTCGACCAGCCAGTGGCCAGGGCGAAAATCTTGCATGGTTTTGCCGGGTTGAAGGACGCGTGCATCTCCACCCTGGTGGCAAGTCATGCAAATATTTTCCGCCAGCCGTGGGGTTAACCTGGCCGGGTTGACAGTCGTCTGGAGATGTTGAGGATTTTTGGTGTGCTGTTCGCTTGGGCCATGGCAGTTTTCGCAGCCGATCGCGAGTTCAGCGAAAGGAGGGTCGGCATACATGCCATTTTGTCCGGCGATAGGAAGCGCTCGCCCGCTATGACAGGCAAGGCACTGATCGTCAACCGGCCGGCTAAAGCCCAGGTCTGCCCGCTCGTAGCCGGGCGAGAGATCCCATTTCGCGGCTTTCGAATAATACGAAAGCGGGGCTTGGAAGAGGCCTCCCTGTCGTCGAATCAGAAACGTAAATCCATTGACGCCAGCTCCGACCACGTAGGCAAGAGAATGCTTGTCGAGAAAGACTCCGCTCTGCTCCTCGCTTTGATACCAGCCGCTTGTCTCTCGGCTTACTCGGACAATACGGCCGTCAGAAGTGGACACCGTGGCCGCGGAAGGCAGACTCAGACGATCAAGATCGCTCGCGGGCAGCATCGACCGGCCCATGTCCGTCTTCCCATAGGAGCGGTAGATTTCAGCGTGGCAGCCGAAACAGGCTCTTGAGCCCGCATAACCGCTGGGAGAATCGGCGGCACTGGCAATCGCCGCGCAGAGCACTAGCGCTATGACGAGTTTCACCATTTGCGCAACTCAGCCTGCACCCAATGCGCATCCTTTTGCGCGTGACAGAGGAGGCAGGCATTGGGGCTTTCACTTTGTCCGAAGCGTTCGGTCAGGTCCGCGCCAGGAATGCCGATCTCATGGGAGCGAGCTTTAAACAGCAGCGCATTCACGATGCGCGGCATGTGGCAGGAGACGCACTGGCTCGCTTCGCTGTTGGCTTGATGGTGCGTGTGCTGCGCCAGTTTTGCGCGGATCTGGCTATGACAATCGAGACACATCTCATTCGGCTGGTCGCGGTACTTGAGCGAGGTGAGATTGGTGGAAAAATTATCGACGTGCGGCGCGTGACAGCTGGCGCACTGAGCGCTCCCGCGGCGATAACAGGCTGAGCGAGTGAAGGCCTCTACCAGAAAGGTTGTTTCACGAAAGCGGCCGTCTTTATAAAAGGCGCGGCGCGAATACTCGTCATAGTTGCGGCTCCAGGATTTCGGAACATAGCTTGTGTCGGCAGAGTAATTCATTTCGCCTTCGTTACCGATTTTTCGAACAGCGGCTTGCGCGTGACACTGGGCGCAAACACGGACGCCGTCCTTATTATTGAGGCGCCGAAAATCGACCGGCGGTTCCAGCACCGGTTTAGCGGCCGCGATGCCGGAGCGCATCTGCTTCACGTGGAGAGCGGATGGGCCGTGGCACATCTCGCAATCCACGCCACCTTCGCGAAACGTAGCGTGCTGCAGCGGCGCTTGGCTGCCAGTTGCGGCGCGCAGTTGGCTGGTGTGGCAGACGGCACAGTTCTCCTGGTAATTGGTGGCTGGCCGCAACTCGGGGAAGTCGGCAATGACTGTGCGCTGGCTGCCGGAAGGATCGATCATCTCCCAGTAATTGACCCATGCTTTCCGCAGCCGGTTGTATTCGATAGGAAGTACTTGGAAGCTGCCATCGGCCAGCCTGGTTGCATAGCCTTGCTGCCATTTCGAGCCGATGGTGTAGTCGACATGGAAGCGCGTCCAGGTTCGCGAGTGGGAACGGACGTCGAAGTAGGGGCGCGAATCGACGCCCATGCGCACGGCCGGCTCTGAGGTTCCATCCTCTTTATAAGTAGTTCCTGGTGAAAAGTCGCCGATGACGTTTTGCGGTTGAAAGGGACGCAGCATCCTGGCCATACCTGTTTCGCGCCAGGTCGTGTATTCGTGAGCGTGGCACGTCTGGCAGGCGGCGGACCCAGCGTAGCCGGCAGAGAGCGCGGCTGAGGCCTGCTTTTCGATCGGGCCATCGCGTGGAGGAATGAACGGCTTGGCCGCGCGTGGAGATGATGACGATGGTGCGACAAACGCGAGGTCGGCGGCGGCTTTCGCTGGCTCATGCAAAGCGGTCTCGACCATGGCGCGTAGATAAAAAACTTCAGCATCGTCGTTGTTCCAGGCTGCGGCCTGGTCGAGTGCCTGTTCGGCTTCGCGAGCGCGCCCGGTCGCGGCAAAACTGCGGCCCAATGCGAAATAGGCGGAGCTCTTTAATTGATCCCAGTCGCGCTGAGTGAGAGAGCCGGGTCGTACGAATTGGTCCAAGTATTCGAGAGCATCCCGCGCGTCCGTAATCGCGCCGTCGTATTGCCTGGTTTTGGCTTCGACATTGGCGACCAGCACAAGCAGCGACGGATTCTCACGCAGAATGCGCAGCGAAAGATGCGCTTCCCCCAGAGCGGCCTGATAATTCCCCAGATCTATGGAAGCACGGGCGGCGGCATCGCAGGCCTGCGCGAGCAGCCAGGATTGCGGATAACGATTGATGAAGGCTTGCGCCAGAGTGTGCTTTTGGGCGGGATCTTTGGAGGCGTACAAATCGAGAAACGCGCGCTGTTCCACTGGATCGGCGACCTGCGATACCAAGGTCAAGCCGCGTTGCTGTTCTGCCGCCATCCCCGCGCCGACGATCATCATCGAAACAGTGAACCAGCGAATCACGGGGCGGCCCGTTCACGAGCGCTGAAGATTCGATCGGCATGTACATCGTCGAAGCTTTGGCGGATGCCGCTCGGCCACTGAATTTCAAGATGCTTCACCAGAACAGCGGAGCCGAGACCGAAGTAGACTCGTTTATCACTGGCTGAAAGATAGCTGGACGCGGTACTGGCCATGGCGTACTGGTGTTTGCCGTCAGGGGTAGTCACCGATACCTGAGCCCCAATGCCATCCCGATTGCTGCGCGTACCTTCCAGGTTGACAATCAGCCAGTGATTGGAACCTCCGCTGTTTTTTAGCAGCAGAGCGGTTCCATCGTTACAGTTGATGGCGAGATCGACGAAACCGTCATTGTTGAAGTCCCCGAAGGCCACGCCGCGAGCAGCATAGGGCCGTTTGAAGACGGAACCGCTTTGGGCTGAGAGGTCGACAAATTTTGCGCCGACATTGCGCAAGAGAAGAGGTGGCTCCAGGTGATGCACGTCCGGTTGGGTGAGCTCGATATTATCCATGACGTGCCCTTGCCCGATGAAAAGGTCCTTCAGCCCGTCATTATCATAATCGACAAATTTGACGCCCCAGCCGGAGTGTTCGAAGCTGGCCACGCCCATGCCGGCCGGCCCGGTGACATAGTCGAAGGTGCCGCCCCGATTGCGGAAAAGAGCATATTTCTGTTTGGCTAGCGCGTCGATGAAAAGATCGGGCCAACCGTCGTTATCGTAGTCGGCGAAATCGACGCCCATGCCGGCGAATGTATTGCCGTTTTCGTCATAGGCCATTCCCGCGGCCGTGCCGACCTCTTCGAACTTGCCGTTGTGAAGGTTGTGAAATAGCTGCTCTGGAACCGAGTCGTTGGCGACGACGATGTCGGGCCAGCCGTCACGATCGTAATCGTTGACGGCGACTCCGAGACCCTTGCCGGGGGAACGCGCGATGCCGCTCTCTACCGAGACATCGTGGAAGCGGCCATGACCATCGTTGTGGAAGAGGAGATGGGTGACGGGTTGAAACTGATCGGGATGGCAGTAGGCGCGGCCGCCGGGCTGGGGCAATCCGCAGAAGAGATCTTTCGAGAAATCCCAGGTGAGATAGCGGGCGACGAAAAGATCGAGCAGGCCGTCGCGGTCATAGTCGAGGAAGGCGGCTCCGGCCGACCAGCCTGAGGCAGCCACGCCGGCTTGCGCGGTGACATCGGTAAAGGTGCCATCGCCGTTATTTCGATAGAGGATGTTGCCGCCGACATTGGTTACATAAAGGTCGGGGTAGCCATCGTTATCGAAATCGCCCACGGCCACCCCCATGCCGTAACCGACGCCCTGCAAGCCGGCCTGGGCGGTGACATCGGTGAAGGTGCCGTCGCGGTTGTTGCGGAAGAGCCTGTTCCAGTATTTGGGATCGGTCTTATCGGCGAGCTGGCCGGGGCGCATCGGATCGGACAGCGCGGCCCCGTTCACGAAAAACAGATCGAGATAGCCGTCTTTGTTGTAGTCGAACAGGGCGACGCCCCCGCCCATGGTTTCGGGAAGGTATTTGCGGGAGGTGTGGCTGGCCTGGTTTCGGAAGTTGACGTGAGCGGCAGCTGTAACGTCCTCAAAACGCGGCAGTTGCGGCCCGGTGGCGGCACACAGCAAAAGCGGGCCAAGCAGATACAGGCATTTTGCCAAACGAACTCGAGCTTGGGTTCGTTTGGCAAAATGCACTGGGTTACCGGGCGACTGCCTTCTCATCGCGGCCGTATAACGTGACAAGGGGATGTTTGACAACTGCTCGAAAGGCGTACGTTTCGCCGGGTTGGAAGCCGGGCACTTCGGCTGAAAAAGGGCCAGGAGCCGATTGAGGGTGCAGGGCGGTCGGATGCCAAGGCTCGCTGCGTTCATCGACATCCATCCCGCGGATGTGCTGATACTCGAAGCCGACTTCGACGCCCGGGGCGCTGCCGAGAGAACGGAGCATGCCTGTCAAGCGAAACGCGTGGGCGGACGGATCCCAAACGGCGGAGCGAGTTTCGACAAGCGGGGGTGTCATGGCGGCTTGGGCGCCGGTTATCTTGAGGACCACGGGATTAGGCCACTCCCGATTGTTGTAAAGGCGCTGGGCACGAATGGCCCGGATGTGTAATCCGTCGGACTCCTGGCGCCAGGTGGTCCGAGGGATTACGGCCGGCTGATACTCAAGCACCTTTCCATTTTGACCGAGCACGCTGACTTGCGTGGCGCCTGAGGAGCGGACGGAATGAAGAACGAAGTCGCGAGGTTCGCCAAACTTCCAGGGATCCGGAGTTGCGACGATCGCGTAGAGGGTGTCGGAATCCTTTTTTTTGGTGAACCAGATGTCGCCTTCATTGGTGATGACCCAGGGACGGACGGAGTAGATGCACTCGCTATTGACGAACATCCAGAGAGCGATTTCGCGCAGACGGCTTTCCTGTTCAATCGGCAGCTCGCCATCCGGTTTGGGCCCGACGTTTAGCAGCAGGTTACCGCCTTTGGCGCGAGTTTCAACGAGCGTCTTAATGAGCTGAGTGCCCGACTTATAAACTTCGTTGGTGGGCTTGTACTGCCATTGCGTGCCCATAGTGAGGTTGGATTCCCAGGCTCCTTCGAGCGGTATGCCGGGGACGTATTGCTCGGGGGTCTGCAGAGCGCCGCGGGTCACTACGATTTCGGGCTGGATTTTCCACGCGACGTCGCGAAGGCCAGCGGCCGGACCGTCAAAGAAGATGACGCTGATCGGGCCATATTGTGTAAGGAGCTCGCGCACCTGCGCCTGATCGTAAGCGAGCAGTTGCGGGTTGTGCTCCGGGGAGACTGCGGGCACGTTCCGCTGGATGGGTATGCCGTGCTCGTGCAGCCAATGGAAATCATCCGGAGAAAAGTAGACCCCGGGGGCAATGCCCTGCTCCCGAAAGGCAGTGAAGATTTCGCCCGTAACGTCACGATGGAACGCGGTCTCCATGATGCCGAAATTGGTAGTGGCGGTCCGGAACATACAAAAGCCGGAATGATGCTTGGTTGTGAATACCGCATAGCGAATGCCGGCGAGCTTCGCGAGCACAGCCCAATCCTGGGGGTCAAAGCGACGAGGATCGAATGTTTTCGGTAAATCCGTAAAGAAGCGCTCCTGGTAATCTTCGGAAGCGCCGACCAGCGAGTGGCTGATGACCGAGCCGAGCTGGCTATCGACACCCCAATGAATGAAGAGACCGAAGCCCTGGTCACGGAACCATTCGAGGCGATCGGGGTGGTTCGATTTCTGAGCCAGTGCAACAAGGCAGAGGGTGAAGAAAAGGGGGGCAAGCAGCTTTATACGCATCAGGTCCTTTGCGCCAGAGCGAGTATCCAAAGAGCAAACAAGATGATGGCCATTCCGGCGGCGAGATAGAGCGCGGTGGCGACGCCAGCGCCGCGCCACTCACCGGTGGCGAATCCAGCAGCGTTGCTGGTGAGGATAATAGCGCCCATGAGCAACGGCCAGCCGATAACGGTACCGAAGTCTCCCATACGCGCGACGCCCAGCCCATAGATAGCGAGGCCCCCGAACCAGAATGCGCCCATAAGAGCGCCCAGGAACCAGTTGAATCCCGCGCCGGGCTCGGTAAACTTCGCTGCACTCGAATTCTTGGAGAGACGATAGCAACAGTAGATGGCATTGGCCAGAAAGCCGCCGGTAGTAGCAGGAGCGGCGATCAGGTTAGAGGCCCAGACGGAAGAAATGCCTGCTTTTTGCGCTCCGGCCAGCAAGTCGCCGCCGAAAGCGTAAGAAAAATTCAAGGCCGACGAGAGCAGACCGGAGGCGATGGCGACCGCCAAGCCGATAACAAAAGAGCCCTTGCCTGAAGCCGGCGAGCTGGCGGCAAGTTGTTTGTCACGCAGCGAACCAGCCCGCGAAACCAAGGCGATGCCGACCAGCATGACAGCAGTGCCGATGAGATAAAAGTGGCCGGCTCGGGTGCCGAGTTTTTGAGGATTTAAGAAAAGGAGCGGGACCAACGATCCGACGGAGGCACTCAGACCAAGGATGATGGCCAGGCCGAGCCCGATGCCGAGCATATTCAAACCGATGCCGGTGAGTGTTGCGCCAATACCCCAGCACAAGCCAAAGATCACTATGTCAGTGACGGCGCGCGCGGAGGTGGCGTGGTAAACGTGCAGGAAGCCCGGGACGGTGAGCGAGACCAATAGCCAAGGAAAGATGACGAGACCGGTGAGAGCAAAGACGAGCCAGATGTTCTCATGATTCCAGCGCCGCGTGAACTTCATGGGTAAGGCAAACAGGCCCTGGAGGATTCCGGCAAGCAGGACGATACCCGCGCCGAGCAGGACATCCGCGTAGCCGGTCATTTGTGGGCCGCCGCGAGACTGCGCACGATTTGCTCTACCGGTTCATCCGAATCGAGCAGGCGGAGAATCAGACGGTCGATCAGAGCGGCCTGTTCAGGCCAGTGGATAAGCTGGGGAATTTCGCGGGCTGTGGCGTGCAGTGTTTCCAGCTGATCGTAAAAGGGGATTGCGCGCCGAATCGAAGGATCTCGCCAGGTGGATTTACGGCAACCGATGCCGCCTTCTTCAGTGAGCAAGCGGTCCATTTCGGGTTTCATGCAGTGGCGCAAGAACTCATAGGCAACTGGCACGTGAGGGCTGCCTGCCGGGATGACCAGCAGCCAATAAATGTTCAGCGAGGCGGAGGCTGCGTGCGCTTCGTAAGGAATAGAGGCGATGGCGACGCGACCTTTCACACGGGATTCGGAGACGGTTTCCGACATGGCGGCAAAGCCGAACCAGTTGACCATCAGGGCGACTTCGCCGGCAGCGAAGGCAAGTCCGGCGGCAACGGAATCCATCTCACGACAACGCGGATGGACGGCAGTGCAATCCGTGAGCAAGCTGCGATAGTATTCGAGACTTGCGAGCGCTTCGGGCGAATCGAGCCGCAGGTTGCCAGCACCATCGAGGAGCTCACCACCGCGAGTCCAGAGTTGCAGCAAGAAGTCGTAGACGGTGTTATGGCCATCGGGGAACGCGGCAAGGGCGGTGCCATAGAGCCCTTCGGCGGGGCGATGGAAGAAGCGGGCCAGCTGGTGAAACTCGGCCCAGGTCCGGGGAACGCGCAACGGGACGCCAAAACGGCTGAGAAAGTCGGCCTGTTCGCGAGGATCTTCTAAGAGGTCACGGCGATAAATAAGACACTCCGGGCCGTCGTGATATGGGATACCGGCGATTTTGCCATTCTGTTCCTGCAGCCGCAGGAGCGATGGGGTCCAACCGGAAGGGTAATCGCAGGGCGGGTTTTGGCGAAGCAGCGGCGCGAGATCAATGACGAGACTCGCGTGCTGGACGAAGGGCACCCAATCGGTGTTCAAAAAAGCGACATCCCAATCCGCCGAAGCCAACCCGCCGCGATCGAGCAGCGTGGTTTGCAGAGTGTGGAGATCGAAGGCACGGCGATCGAGCGTGAGGCCGGTATGGGAGAAGGACTCAAAGGCCTGCCATTGTTTGGCAATCGCCGATTCGAAGGGGCCAAACTCCCGAACGGCGATGCGAAAGGTCTCTGCGCGGCGCATCAGGAGTCAGAGTGCTGAGGGAAGGTGGATTGATCGCGATACTTGGCTGTCTGCAGGTGCTCGCAGTAGAGAACGAGTTCGCCCGGATGCTTGAACACTTCGTAGGAGACGCGCACCATGCCAAGTTCCTTATACTTGGGCCACTTTTCGAGATTGGTTCGAATGGTGTACAGTGTATCGCCAATGAAGACGGGTTTGATGAAGCGCAATTTATCATAGCCGTAGCTAAAAGTGTGAACGCAATTGTGCGCCATCAAGCCGAGGCCGACGCTAAAGACCATGGCGCCAGCTACCAAGCGTTTGCCGAAGATACCTTCTTCGGTTGCGAAGACCTCGTCGGCCACATACGGATGCATATCTAAGACGAGAGCGTTGAACATCATGCTTTCGCCCTCGCCAATCGTACGGCGGATGGAGCGGGCCCGAAGACCGACTTCAAAATCCTCGTAGTACCAGTCTTCGGCGTTCCAGATAGGAATTTCTTTGTGCCGGGAGGGATCTGGATTCGGGTTGGTCATGAGGGATTTCAGAGAGTATCGAGAGAGAACTCACGCGCGATCTGATCGGTGTGCTGACCGAGCCTGGGCGCGCCTTGTGGGCTTTTCAAAAGCCGGCCATCGATGCGGATAGGGCAACGCGTGGTTCGCAACGAGACGTCGGCGGTGCGATGTACTTCCTGCACCATATCGAGGGCACGAAAACCTTCGTGGCGCACCAGTTCCGGCCAGCTTAAGACGTCGGAACACCAGATGTCGGCCGGTTCCAGAATCGCCAGCCAGTGAGCAGATGGTTGGGTGCGGAGATGATCGCGGAGAATGGCTTTAATTTGGTCGCGGCTTGTAAAGAGCGATTGAGGGTCGGTAAAGCCGAGCAGCGGAGGACATTGCAACAATTCTCCGAGCCGGATGACCGAACCCATGGCGAGGGCAAGGTAGCCGTCAGCGGTTTGATAGATCCCATAAGGCGCTCCGAGATAGGCATGCGCGTTGTTAATACTGCTACGGCGCGGTGTCTGGCCGCCGTCATTGAGGAAGGTCGAGAAGACTTCGAATTGGGTGTCAAGAATAGACTCGAGAAGGCTGACCTCGACTTTACCGCCGCGGCCGGTTATGCCACGGCGTACGAGACAGGCGAGAATGCCCTGCACGAGGTGGGCGCCGGCAAAGAGATCGACAACGGCCAAGCCAAAGGGTACGGGCGGCTGGCTAGCGTCGCCGTTAAGCCAGGCAAGCCCGGACAGAGACTGCAAGAGGAGGTCCTGGCCGGGCTTGTCGCGCCAGGGACCGGAATGCCCGTAGCCAGTAACTTCGCCGTAGACAAGGCGCGGGTTGGCGCGGCTCAGCGTGGCGTAATCGAAGCCAAGCTTATCCATCACGCCGGGGCGGAAGTTCTGCAGAACGACATCGGCGTGGCGCAGCAATCGATTGACTTTCTTGCGGTCGCGCTCATTCTTAAGATCGGCGGCAAAACTCTCCTTGCGGCGGTTGATGGAATGAAAGAGAGTGCTATCGCCATCGAGCGCGAGATTCGAGATATAGAGCTGGCGGCAAAGATCACCCTGTCCAGGCCGCTCGATTTTAATAACACGCGCTCCGAGGTCGGCTAAACGAAGCGACGCAGAGGGGCCGGACAGGAACTGACTGAAGTCAACGACGAGAAGCCCTTCAAGAGGATTCATATCCGAGAATCTCTAGCAAACTGAAAGTTTATTGGTAAACAGATGTTCTGTCAATAAAATAGGTATTGCCGCCCATGCCCCGTCCTGCTCTTCTGCCGCTCGAGTACCTGCCGACATTGCCAGTGAAATCCGATTATGGAATCGGGATCGTCGGGGCCGGGCAGATTGTGAATCAGGCACATCTGCCGGCATACCGCAAAGCCGGTTTCGATGTTGTGGCGATAACGGACGAACGGCCGGAAGCCGCGCGCGCGACAGCCGAGCGTTTCGGGATACCGCATGTCACCCGCAGCGTGGAAGAACTGCTGGCCATACCGAAGGTGGAGATAGTCGACATCGCGGTGCCGGCGCGCAGCAATCCGGCGCTTAGCAGGCAGGCGCTGCGGGCCGGGAAACATGTGCTGGTACAGAAGCCGATGGCAGAGACGTCCGAGGAAGCCGAAGGCATGGTGCAGGAAGCCGCTGCGGGCGGGCGGAAGCTGGCGGTGAACCAGCAGATGCGCTGGTCACCGAGCGTACGGGCGGCGGCGAATTTGCTGCGGAGCGGTTTCTTCGGAGAGCTGCTCGAAGCGAGCATTCAAATTCAGATTCGTACGGGCTGGGAGGCGTGGCCATGGCTGAAGGATCATCGGTATCCCGAGATTTATTACCACAGCATTCATCATGTCGACACGCTGCGCTACTGGTTGGGCGATCCCACGAATCTTTATGCGACGCTGGCGCACTCGCCGGGCTGCGGCTATGCCGGACCGACACGTAACTATATGTTGTTCGAGTATCCGGGCAACTTGCGGGCGAGTTTATTGGTAAACCACCATAGCGTGGCTCCGAACGACGATCTGGTTTCCAAATTTACGCTGGAAGGAACGGAAGGACGCTGCGAGGGAACGATCGGTTTGCTCTTAAATTATCCGCTGGGGCGTTCGGACGTGCTGAAGGTGTCTCAGCGCGAGCTGACACCGGACGGGGCGTTGCGATTGGAGCTAGAAGGGCGTTGGTTTCCGGATGCGTTTATCGGGCCGATGAGTTCTTTGATGGAGGCGATTTCGACAGATGGCGAAGCGGAGACTTCAGGCAAGGAAGTGTGTGGCACGATGCGGTTGGTCGAAGCAATCTGCCGCAGCCATGAGACGAAACAGGCTGTGCGGGTCTGACGGTAAACGGATGAAAGTGGCGCTCAGCATCAAACGGCGTACGCTTTGGACCGGCGGGCCAGCCACAGCAGCATGAGGCCGAGCAGAACGCTGGCGAAGATACCGGTGATGGCATCTATGAGCAGCCTGCCGGTGATTCCTCCGCGGGCAAAGCCGAAGGCGTCGACGTAGAGCATGTACGAAATTGGCACGCCATAGGCTGAGGCAACGAAGCAGAAGGTGGTGGAGGCCAGCGGGTTGTCGCGGCCGACGGTCTCGAACGTGACCGCGGTGCTGGTAGTGATGGCCAAGGATTGAAAGAGGTTCTCCGTGATCAAAATGATGGCGTACGACATCTGAGTGCGCGGCAGCAGGATGAGTCCGAGCGTGCACAAGGCGCCAACAACCCCCACGGCAATGTAAAGGGGCCGCAGCGGCATGAGGCGGCTGAGCGCCGGAAAGAGCAGGCAGCCCACGACTCCGCCGGCGGCCACGCCGATGCCTCCGACCAGGCCAACGAATCCGGGCAAAGCGTGAAAATCGTTCCCACGGCCGCCGAGGAAGTTCGTGAGCGAGAAGGTGGCGGCGGGAGCGGCGAAGAGCGCGATGGCAACGAGCACTTCGCGCCGCTTGACGAGCGAAACAAGGTCGCCGAAGAACTGGGGGAAGGACTCGCTGGCGAGGCGGCGGTCTGGTCCGGGCGCCTTCATGAAGGGAAAAACGATCGCCGGCAGCAGGATGGATGCGCCGAGCAGCAGCGCGACGGAAAGCGGCGAAAGGTGACGCACGAGTTGGTTGCAGCCGACGGCCATGACACCGAAGCCGCCAACGTTGGCGATCGTCATCCAGACGCTGACGGACTTCTCCTCCTCGTCAGAGGTGATGGACGAGAGCCAGCCGCCGAGGGCACTTTGATAGAGATAGGCGGCGGAAAAACCGATGGTGAGCACGGTTTCCAGAAGCGCGAGGTGCTCGAGGGTCAAAAAAGCCACGCGCCGCGACGGCAGCCAGCGCGACCGCATACCAGCGGCGGCTGAAGCGGACATCGAGGATAGGGCTGAGAAGAAACGCCCAGAAGCCGGGGGAAAACGCGACCGCGGTCAGGCCGGCGATTGCTGCCTCAGGAACATGGCGGTCGCCCAGGAGTTGCGGGACTGCGAAGGCGACCACTCCGCCATAGAGGCCGTACGGCAGGTTGGTGAGACCCATGAGCCAGACGGGGATTGGCATGCGGCGGGTCTCGTGTGCCATGAAGTCCGATCAGTCTAGCACGCTAAGTCGGCTGGGTGTCCGCCCCTTCGTGACATTGCCTCAATCAGACGTATGACGAACAGGCGGCTTGGCCCGCCTCGGCGCAAATTGGTAGATAGCTATCTTAATGGCTATAATAAACGCATGACTTACACCGTGGCCGAAGCCAAGAACAAACTACCGGAGCTCATCAAGCAGGCCGAGGGAGGGGCACGTGTGACGATCACGAAGCGCGGCATCCCTGTAGTCGAAATTGTACGAAAAGTGGAGGATACGCCGCGCCAGCGCATCTTTGGCGTTCTGGGCAATAAAAAGATCGTAATCGATCCCAACTGGGCGCGGCCGCAGGACGACATGGATGACTGGCTTGCCGGCGACGTCTGATGGCGAGAAGATTTTTGCTCGACACGCACGTTGTCGTCGATGCCGGCACGATAGGCGGCGTTGAGGCAATGCCCGTGAGAGTGCGGCGCATCCTCGAAGATCCGAACGCGGATCTGCTACTTAGCGTGGTATCGGAAGTCGAAGTGGCAATTAAAAGCCGGATTGGCAGGCTTGACTTAACGAAGAACGAGTTGGCGGTCATCTGCGCGAATGCCTCAATCACCGTATATCCGCTTCGCCAGCATCACGCCGACAGATTATTCGAGCTGCCCTTGCATCACAAAGACCCGTTCGACCGCCTGATCATCGCGACCGCCCTCAGCGACGGTCTTCCCTTGATTTCATGCGATAAGGAGTTCCGCAAATATAAAGGGTTGCAGGTCATTTGGTAGGAATCGGGCCATTGCACCTCAGGCCGGCGGCGGGTTTTCCGTGCCGAAGGGTGGATGTCCGATAAGCGAAGGATCGTAGCGGTGCAGCGCGGCCAGCTTGGCAGCGGGCACGAAAGGGTCCCACGCTTTGATGGGTTCGGGCGCGCTTAATGTTGCCGTAGTCTGGAATTGCAGCGTGACGATCTGCTGAGGGCGGACGGGGAAGCTGTACTGCGAGGCCAGCGGTAGAACAGTTTTTACGCGGCCCGCGAAATCGGTGATGGCCGCGCGCCGGTGCGGCAGGCGGAACTCGACAGTGGCGGTACCTGGCGAGCCATAACACTCAACCAGGCGAATCTCCACATGATCGCCCTCACGACGCAGAGCTTCGACAACAACGTTGGGTGAAGTTTTAAGAGCGGGCTCACTGTTCCGACCCTGGATTAGAGAAGGTAGGCTGTTGTACTCCCAAGCGAGTTGGGGAACGCACGAGGCGGCCCAATCCTCCGCGTGAACAACCAAGGCGTAATGAAAGAGGTGGTTTCCCCGGCCGCTTAACCAGCTATTCGGATAGCCCCAGTACTTGTCTTCGGCGTTCATGAGATAGAGAAGGGGCGTACGCGCGTCGAGTTCACGGCCGGAGAGACCGCGATCGAGCAGAGACAGGCCGCCACCATTGGCGAGGGAATAATGTGTCCAGCGCACAGCGGGAACGATGCCTTTGGTCCAGCCATGTAGTTGAGGGTTCGGTTTGGCCCAAGCGCCATGAGAGAAGCCGAAAGGAATGCCGCGGCGCACTTCGAGGATGTCTTCGGCGAGGGGAAACTCGGAAACAACAACCGTGAAGTTGGGCACATCGTTGAGTTCGGTTTCGAAATCAATGCGCGGATGATCGTGATAAAAACGCATCGTGCGCCGCATGGAGCCATCGTCGAAGAATTTACCCTGGACCTCTATGGTGATGGCAACAGGGCCTTCATATGCCGTGATGGTAGCGGGATGCTGATCGGAAGTGCCAAGCCGGCGACGCTCGGGGCGGGGCGGCATGTGGTCGCCGGGATCATCGTGTTTAGCTTCGAGAAGCGGGCGTTCGGCCACGATGACGTTCGCCGGGCCGGCAAGCAGTTCGCGACCGCTTTTCTTGAGGCGCAGGCTTTTCAGCGAGCCGGTTTGAGGATCGAGGCCTATGAGGTAAGCGCCGGTTTCGACCGTTCCAGTAAGTTGGCGCGGTCTGGGCCTGGCGGGCGGCACGGACGCGAACTCGACCGCGTGGGCCGCAACACCAGGCAGGCGAGGCTGGCAAAGAGTGGAACCATCGGGCAGCGCCTCACAAGCGATGCCGGCCAGACTCACACCAGCGGGCAAGTGGAGAGCCACGGGATCGTGACGGTCCCAATTGAGGGGATTGAACAGACCGTTATGACCTTTTTTCGAGCCGAGCGAGGCGCCCGCTTCGGCGATGACCTGCCGCATGTTGCGCTCGATCCAGGTAAGGCGATCTTCCACGTCCCAGGAGGCTGGATCTTCGAAGACCATACCGCCAGCGGAGCCCCAGATGGTGTTGCGATCCATGTTCAGGCACATGAGAATCCAGGCCTGATGAAGCCGTTCGACGGGGTAACTGAAATTTCCGGAGAGGCTCGCCACGGTTGCCAAGGCTTCGGCGGACTGGAGAAGATGTTCGTTGCGCCGGTAGCCGGTTTTAACGCGCGGATTTTCGATCCAGAAGGCATCGAAATCATAGGCGGTTCCGCCTTCCGCGGTGGGGATCGAAATTTCGCCGGAATGGATGCCGGGGAGCACAGCATCGAGATACTTGCTCAACGTGGAGAAGGTGAGTTCGCGCCCCGGCTGCTTCCGCGGCCACTCTTCTAGAAATTCGCTTGGGTAATTTTTGTAGAGCGGTGCGAGCGCATAATCATCCGCCCCGGCGAGCACAAGCAGGGGCGCGTTTTGGGGCGTGATGGGTTCTTTCGCGGCGATGAACTTTTCAATCTCGGCGAACTGTGAATCGGTGAGAGGGAGCTTGGTGTTGAAGATGGGGTGCAGCTCGCTGTAGTGGCCGGGGCAGAGGGTAAGAATGCGGGAACCGTCTGGCGAAACCGACCAGAAAAGCGTTTTGCCGGTGGGATTGCGGCGCGTGTAGACGAGCGCGTCAAAGCCAAGTTCAGCGGCAATCTGAGGAATTTGGCCGTGGGTGCCACAGACATCGATATTCCAGGAGAAGCGCGGAGCAACGTCAAAGACCTGACGATACCAGCGCAGGCCTTCGACACCGAGTCGAGCAAGCGCCTCACCGCCTGAGAGATTGATGGCGGATTCGAGGAAATAGCCGTTGACAGCTTCGACACGCTTCTGACGGATGCGTTCCTTCAATTCAGGAATGCGCTCCGGCTGAAAATTCATGATGGCGATGATGTTGTTTACTTCGGAGATGACGAATTCGTAGCGCGGGTCATCGCGGACGCGGTCAAGATGGTTGAGATAACTGTTGGCGCAGTAGACGCGCTCACGGGAAAAGGTGGTGAGCCAGCCGCAACTGGCGGGATGAAAGTTGGGGACCAGATAGACTTTCCGCTTAAGGGCGGGCTCGGCCGGTTCGGCAGCGGGGCTACCGCCGAGGACGGCTGCTCCGGCAACGGCGGCGACGAAGGCGCGGCGGGTCGGCTTTTCTTCAGCGGACGTGGCCGGATTATGAAGCATGCAAGGCTCCTTCTTTTCGAAGATGCTTCATATTTTACAGGTGAATGGATTGTTTAATAAAGAAATGATGAGAGACGGAGGGTAGATGATCCGGGAACGCTACTTTGAGGACTATGAGGCGGAACCGCCTCGCGAGACAAACGGACGAACGATAACCGAAGCCGATATCGTGTTACACGCCGGGCAGACGGGTGATTTCTACCCGCACCATATGGACGCGGAGTGGTGTAAATTGCAACCGTTTGAGCGACGAATGGCGCACGGGACTTTGATATTCAGCGTGGCGGTGGGGCAAACGGCGGGCGAGATCAATCCGCGAGCGATGTCTTACGGCTATGACCGGCTGCGTTTTGTGCGGCCGGTATTTATTGGCGATACCATCCGCACGAGGGTATGGATCAAGGAAAAACGGGAAGACGCCAAACGCCCGGAGCACGGTGTTGTGGTGGAGGCGTGCGAGGTGAGGAATCAACAGGGGTTGGTAGTGCTGGCATGCGAACACCTGCTGCTGGTTGAGAAACGGGCCGCCCGCTGAGCGCCTGAGTCACATCTTGCGCGTTACGCCGAGCAGCGCAGTGATCTGGTGAGCGCATTTCTTGAGTGGGGGGATGATTCGTTTCTCCTTACCTTGATTGGCTCCCCCAGCAAGCAACGGCACGCCTAGCGCGGCCGAGACGCCCACGGCCGGGTTGCCGACGATATGCGAAATATCGAGGCCGATGCGCCGCGTGCTTTGCGCCATGAACCAGGCTTGGCGGCGAATGACAGCGAACTCGCCATGGAGGGACTTGCGCTGGGCGTGCGACAGGCTGGCGTAAACAGCGTCACCGGCGAGGAAACGCTGCTGCGCTTCGGGATCGAGGAAAGCAAGAAGGAGTTTGCCCGATACAGTCTGGAGCGGTGCAACACGAGAACCGACTTCGATCGACAAACGGACAGGTTCCGCACTTTCGGCCTGGGCAATGACGAGGAGCGCCGAACCGCTGAGGAGCGAAAGATGGGAAGATTCGTGAATCGCCTGGGAGAGTTCGCGCATGGGGTATTCGGCGGCGCGGAGCAACTGATCTACAGGCGAATGGATATGGGCGAGTTCATAGAGCTTCAGCGTGAGGTGGTAGCCGCCAGAGACGGGATCGCGGAAGATGTAGCTGCGCTTTTCGAGGGCATCGATCATGCGAAAGAGCTCGCTCGAAGTGCGGTTCAGCGTGCGGGCAAGATCGGCGAGAGACTGTGGAACAGATGCATTGGCCAGGGCTTCGAGAACATCAAGGCCCTTTTCGAGCGCCGGCACGAAGTAGCTGGGTTGAGCGCGTTTGGTAGCCAATTCACCATTTTTTCATGGGCGCAGGCCAGCGATTCAGGCAGCCGGGGCGGGAGTGATCTTTGCGACGGTGGCGTAGCTTAATGACAGCGCGGCGGAAGGTTCGATTAGCAGGCCTTGATCGCTCTGGCGGGCGGTCGGCTTGGAAGAAGCGCCGAGAATCTCTACCGCCGCATCGCGGGCATGTAGATCGGGAACCAACAAGGACTTACCTTCGGGCCGCTTCAAAAAAAATACATACAGACTATCGGCGCGCCTGGTGAAGCGTACGTCGGTGCCATCGGGCGCGGTAGCGGAGGGGCGAACCCAGGGTCGTGAAGCGAAGATGCCTTCGCCGTTGACGCTCAGCCATTCACCGAGCTTGTGGAGGCGGTCGGCCTGAATATCCGAGATGGTGCCATTGGCGCGAGGGCCGACGTTCAGTAACAGATTGCCATTTTTGCTGACGATATCGACCAGCAGAGCGATGAGCTTATCGGGAGCGATGACCTGTTCGGGGCCCTCGACCTGGTTATAACCAAAACTGAATCCGAGTCCGCGACAGGATTCCCATTTCTTCAGCGTGATCTTGTCGTACTTGGCGTACTCGGGCGTAGTAAAGTCCGCGAAAGGAACGCTAAAGCGGTTGTCGACGACGCCCTCGGGCACCGTGTTGTAGTAGTCAGCAAAGATCTGCGCGGTTTGGCCGAGCTTGGGATAGCCGATATCATTCCAGAGGACAGCGGGCCGGTAACGCCGAATCAGTTCGCGCCAGTGAGCGTCGGCGTAGCTTGCATACTCCTGCGACTGGGGGATGCGGGCCATGAGGTCCTGACGATTGCGGATGGGCTCGCTGGTAAAGGTCCAGTCGAGGCCACCCGAATAGTAGAGACCCATCTTCATTCCAGAGGAGCGTACTGCCCGCGTGAGATCGCCGGCAATGTCGCGCTTTGCGGTGAGATCCCGGCCAGCCGCTTTAGGGTTCTGCACTGCGGAAGGCCAGAGCCGGAAGCCATCGTGGTGTTTGGTGGTGAGGACGACGTAGCGCGCGCCGGTTTTCTTGAAGAGCGCTGCCCATCGGTCAGGATTCCATTCAGCGGTCTGCCGATTGAACGATTCAGCGAACCGATAGTAGTCGAAGTTCTTGCCGTAAGTGGCAATGTGGTGTTTATAAGTGGGTGAGCCGACGATGCGGAGCGAATTCAGGTACCACTCCGCGTAAGGATTGTTAACGAACCAGGTGTTCCAATCCACTTTGCCGAGCTCGCCCGTGGGGGGCGCCCACGCCGGCACGGAGTAGAGGCCCCAGTGAACGAAGATTCCGAGTTTGGCGTCCTGATACCACTCGGGTACTTGATGCTTCGACAGGGAATCCCAGGTGGGCTCGAAGCGTGGAGTGGGAGTCCGCGAAGGGAAGGCGGGTTTGCCCGAGGCCGCGACTGCCAAGCCGGCCATAACCGAGTGGAACATTCTGCGGTTCATGTTTCCTCATTGCATGGTGAGTTTAAAAACGGTTGCGTAGGGATCGGGCTGGAGGCCGGCGGTTTGTATGGAAACGGTTTCACCGTGCTGCTCGAAGGGGACCGGACGATCGCCGTTCAGCAAAGTTACCGATTCGAGTTTGCCGGGCAGATGCGGCACGGAGAGCGGACCGGAAGGCCAATCGAAGACGTGCAAATAAATGTAGCGGCCTTTGGCCGTAGTACGACCGAAGGGAAGATTCTGCAGGGGTCCGTAGGTCGTGCCGTAAATGGAATCGCCGTTCACGGAGAGCCATTTGCCAATGGCGAGCAGGCGTTCCCGAAACTCGGGCTGGATGGAACCATCGGGTTCCGGGCCGACGTTGAGCAGGAAATTGCCGCCGCGGCTGGCCACCTCGATGAGCGTGCGTACCAGGTCCTTACTGGATTTGAAGGCGCGGTCGTTCTTGTTATAGGCCCAGGTGTGATTAATTGTCATGCAGGTTTCCCACAGCCGAAAGTCTTCGGGTGAAGGGACCTGGTCTGGGCGCGTGCCAGTTTGGCGATGATCGAAATCGAGAGTTTTTCCTTTGACCGGGATAGAGGACGGGAGGAACTGCTCAGGTGTTTCGAAGTCGCCGGCAATGCCGATGCGATTGTTGATGAGGGTTCGAGGCTGTAGTTGATGAATGACGCGCTGCATGCGGACACCGTCATATTTACCTTGGTCATACAGACCGTCGAACCAGATGAGCGCGACGTCGCCATAGCGGGTGAGCAGCTCGCGGAGTTGAAGTTCCATGTAGTCGAGATAGAGGGGCCACTCCGGGCGCGTGGGCTGGCCTTGCCAGTTCTTACTCACAGGCTGGGTGGTGTCACGGAAGGCAGGATGCGTCATGTCCGGCGGCGAGTAGTAAAACCCGAGAGGCATCTTTTCCCGCCGGCAGGCCTCCGCGAGTTGCGCAACGATGTCCTTGCCGTAAGGCGTCTTGGTGATCTTGTGGTCTGTGAAGTTCGAATCGAACATGCAGAAACCGTCATGATGCTTGGTGGTGAAGACCATGTAACGTTGTCCGGCCGCTTTGGCGAGGGCGACCCAGGCATAGGGATCGAAGTGTTTGGGGTTAAAGCGGTCAGGCAGAGCGCGATATTCCTGTTCGGTGATCGGGAACTCCTTGGAAGGCCGCATGATGGGCCAGGAAGCTTCCACGCTGGCGAGAGAATAGGGGCCCCAGTGGATGAACATGCCGAACTTGGCGTCTCGATACCACTGGGTGCGCTGTTCTTCCGAGGAGCTGGGAGTTAAGGCCTGCGAGAGAGCAAGTTCAGCGGCCAATAAAAAGGCCAGCGCCACGAAATGATGTGGTTTAAGCAGATTGGGCATGGCTAATCCAGGTGAAAGACTTCTTCCATTTCGGCCCACCATTCACCGGGCCGGCGTGTTTCCAGTGGATCCTGTAACGGCGTGATGACCGCCCACCATTCCTGAGTTTTGGGATCGGCCCCCATCCTATCCCAATCGGCTTTCAGATCGCGGCCATGATATTCGAAATAGCTGAACAGGTAACCGTCTTTGAGGAAGATGGAATAGTTTTTCACGTTGCATTGGCGGAGCGTTTCGAGGACCTCCGGCCAGACCGCGGCGTGATACTTCCTGTAGCGTTCTTCTCCGTCGGGTTTCAGGCGCACCACGGAACCTAATCTCTTCACTGGGGTCCTCCGGGCATCGTGGCTCGATATCGCGGCGTATTTCATTTGCGAACTATTCAGTTTATTAGTAAACTCTCCCCGAATGCACGTAATAAAATCGGCACAGGCAATAGACTGCCGTTTTCCGCTGCCGGAGGGCGCCGGAAGCGACGCGATCCACTCCCAATCGGAGTACTGTCTGGCGGTGACGAATCTGACGACGGACACAGGCCTTACGGGTAGCGGCATCGTGCTCACGCTTGGCGCGGGAAATCGGATTGTCTGTGAGCTGATTGAGCTTCTGGCGGCAGCGTTGGTCGGGCGCGAAGTCGAAGAGCTCATGTCAGATTTCGGAACGTTTTCGCGGGCCTTGGCGGATCATCCGCAACTGCGCTGGCTGGGGCCGCACAAGGGAGCTGTGCATTTGGCTTTAGCGTCGCTTACGAATGCATGTTTCGACTTGTGGGCCAAAAGCCGAGATTTGCCGCTGTGGCGATTGCTGCTGGATTTGAAGCCCGAGGAGTTGATCCGGCTACTGGATTTGAGCTTTCTGGAAGATGGGATGACGCGTGACGAGGCTTTAGGAATTGTGGAGCGACATATACCGACGCGTGAGCAGCGCATGGGTGTCCTCAAAGAGGGTTATCCGGGCTACGACACGTCAGTTGGATGGTTCCACTATGACGATGAGACCGTGAGGGAGAGGGCGAAACGAGCGCTTGCCAGCGGATTCAGGGGATTTAAATTAAAAGTGGGCTCCAGAGACGGGGAGCGGGATTTGCGGCGCGCACACATGCTGCGAGAACTGGTGGGTGCCGGATCGCTGCTCATGTTCGACGCGAACCAGCAATGGACTTATCCGCAAGCGCTCAAGATGTGTTTCGGGCTGCGGGAAACGCTGCCTTATTGGATTGAAGAACCCACGCATCCAGACGATGTAGCGGCCCACCGAAGACTTGCTGAGGCGATTGAGCCGACCGCAATTGCGCTGGGCGAGCACGTGCCGAATCGGGTGCTGTTCAAGAACTTTCTGGAGGCCCGGGCAGTACATTTCGTGCAGGCGGATTGCACGAGGTTGGCGGGGATCAGCGAATTTCTGACCGTGAGCTTGCTGGCCAGGAAGTATGAGCGGCCGGTGGTGCCGCATGTTGGGGATATGGGGCAGATCCACCAGCATTTAGTTCTGTTCAACCGGATTGCTTTAGGGCAGCCGATTGTGTTTCTCGAGTACATACCGCATTTACGCGAGTCCTTTTTGCATCCGGCTCAGGTGGAAGGTGGTTACTACAAGACACCCGAGGAGCCGGGCTGTTCGGCAGAGTTGATTCCCGCTGTGCTGAGGCGGGGGCTGTAGGGTAATTTTTCTATGAAAGTTCTGGTGACAGGAGGCGGCGGCTTTATCGGCTGGCGCGTGGTTCGAAACTTGATTGAGCGCGGCATTCCGACTGTAGTCGCGGATTGGGGTGTTGCGCCCGAAGTGCAAGAGCGGCTGCGGCGCGAACGGCCGGAACTGGTTCGCTTCATGGAGTGCGACATCTCGCAGGAAGAGGAGATCAAGCGCATTTTTTCCACTGAACAGGATGTGACGCACGCGATTCATCTTGCTTACCTGATGAGCGCTGAAGTGGAAGCCAATCCAACGCTGGGCGTGCGTGTCAATGTGCTCGGCATGACGAATATGTTCGAAGCAGCGCTGCGGCAGAAGCTGACGCGGCTGGTATTTACGAGCAGTGAGACGGTTTACGGCGCATCGCAACAAGTTTACGGCGCGCGACCCGTCAGGGAAGAGGATTACTGCGCGCCGGGAGATCATTTCTTCACTTACGGCGTGATGAAGATATTGAATGAGTTTATGGCGGCCAAATATGTCAAGAAGAGTGGTATTAGCGTGGCGTGTGCGCGTCCACCGGTAGTTTTTGGCCATGGACGAAAGCGCGGTTCGGTCCTTTGGGCGGAGAGCCTGGTCTCGTTGCCGGCGATCGGACGGCCGGTTCAGTTGCCGTTCTCGGCAGACAGCCGCGATTGCTGGGTGTATGTCGACGATTGCGCGGAGCAGTTAGTGCGCTTGACGCTCAAGCCTCGGCTATCGAACTTCGCATACAACTCTAGTGGCCAGTCGGTTACGGCGGAAGAATTTGCGGGGCTGGTGCGGCACTGGCTGCCCGAGGCACGCATTGAGTTTGACGAAAGTATTGCGACCACGCCGCTGGTGGACAATCTCGACGGCAGGCGCATGATTGAGGAGACCGGATTCGTGCCTCGTCCCTTAAGCGAAGGCATTTTGGCCCATATCAATGAAGCAAGGGTGGAGGCGGGTCTACATCCTTTGCCAGGAGCTGAAAAAAAGTGAACAATTTTCGAGCGACGGTGATTGGAAGCTATCCGCGGCCAGCGACGGTAGCCGACACGATGAAGCGGCCTTCGGTAGCGCAGGAAGAGATCGACGCCATGATTCGCTGGGCGGTAGAGCAGCAGGTCGAGCTCGGACTGCCGACAGTAACGGACGGCGAGGGTTATCGCGAAAACATGTATTACTTCTATCAAAAACGGCTGGACGGCGTTTCGATGGAGGACATGGTATTGCAGGAATTCGGCACGGCCGGCTTCGCCATCGAGTGCGCGCGGGTGACGGGCCCGATCGAAAACCCTCGTTTCGGGCTCGCCCACAACTGGCGAGTGGCGCGAGCCGCAGCACCCGCCGGCGTGACGGTTAAGCAGACGGTAACGGGACCTCACGTGCTCACCCGCTTCAGCGTGAATCAGCGGCCGGATCTCTATCCGGATGAGCAGGCGCTCTGCCGCGCTTATGCCCGGGTATTGGGGGAGGAACTGAGGGAAGTGATCGCGGCCGGCTGTGAACATATCCAGATCGACGAACCGATGTGGACCGAAGCGCCTGAGCAAAGCGAGTGGGCGTGCGATGTTCTGAATGAGCTCATCGAGTCACTGCCAAAAGCGCGCGTGGGCCTGCATGTATGCGGTGGCAATCCGCGGCGTAAGAGGATTTACTTTACCCGCTACACGGACTTGGCGCCGGCATTCCGTAAGGCTCATATCGACGAGGTGCTGCTCGAACATTGCACGCTGTCTTACAACCTGATGGATCTCTGGAAGCTCTGGAACTTCCAGGGCGATCTCGCGCTGGGTGTGATCGATCAGCGCAGCGACGAAATAGAGACGGCTGAGATCGTCCGGCAAAGGCTGAAACCGGCTCTCGAATACTTTCCGCCGGAGCGGCTGCTACTTACCAGCGAGTGCGGCTTCGGCCATGTCCCGCTGGCCATCACGCGGGCGAAGCTGAGCGTGTTGGCGCAGACCGCGCGAGAGCTAGGCGAGAGTGGGATGACGGTATCGGAAGAGGCTTAAATGGACACTCGTGACTACGGCACGAGTGTCTAAGATCTCCAGCGCACTCGGAAAGCAACAGGATATTGCGAAGGAACGCCGGCTGTCGAATGGATGGTGAGGCTCTGAGCGTTTTGGTCCCACTTTACTTTTTTGTGGGTATCAAGCTGTTCGATTGCCGCAATCGATCCGGTCGCGTAGCGTGAGCCGCGCGCAAGGGAATGGACCCGCACGATGCCATCGGCCGGGGTGGCCAATGCAATCACATAGAGCGAACCGCTCTTGGTGGTGAACCGGATGTCCTGGACGGTGTAGGGTTTGGTCTTCGTGTCGTTGAAAGATCCTGACGCGGTTTGAGTTGGGCCCTCGCCGAAAGTTTTCCAGGGGCGCGTGCCATAGATGGCGTCGCCGCTGCCCGCCAGCCATTTGCCCATCGCGCGCAGAATGCTTTGCGCCTGCGGGGGGATAACACCCTCCTTGTCGGGGCCCACGTTTAAGAGCAATGCGCCGTTCTTGCTGACGATATCGACTAACATCCCGAGAAGAAACTCGGGAGTTTTAAACGTGTCGTTCTCGATGTAGCCCCAGGACTTGTTACTGATCGAGGTATCTGTCTGCCAATAGAGCGGGCGAATCTCGCCTTCCTGCCCCCGCTCGATGTCGAGCACCGCCGCCTTTTCCGGAAAAGCGTCGTACTTATAGTTGATAACAGCGCCCTGCTGGCGCGCCTGATTGTGATCGTAGTAGAAGGCGGCAAATCGCTGGAGATAAGGCTTGAACGCAGGGCGCCCGATCCACCAGTCGAACCAGACCAGGTCGGGATTGTATTTATCCACGATTTCTGACGACCGAGCCAGCCAATCGTCGAGATAGACTTTGGTTGGTTTATCAGGGCGGTTATCGCGATCGTCATTTGCGTCTTTGTGTTTGACGCCGTCGGATTCGGCTGGCCCATAAAAGTCGCTGTACTTTGGATCTCGGACATCGGAGTCAAATTTCATGCCGCCGTTATAGAACCACCAGTGCTCCGCCCGATGGGAGGAAACGCCAAAGTGCATATTGTGCGCTCTGACGGCCTTTTCCAACTCCCCGACAACGTCACGATGCGGGCCCATCTTGGCGGCACTCCACTCGGTGAGGTCGGAGTTGTACATAGGGAAGCCGTCGTGGTGTTCTCCGACGGGAACGACGAATTTGGCCCCGGAGTCCTGGAAGAGCTGAGCCCATCTCTGGGCATCGAAGCGGGCCGCGGTGAACTTCGGGATGAAGTCCTTGTAACCGACCTTGGATTCAGGGCCGAACGTCGACACCTGATGCCGATAGACTTCGCTCCCCTGCAGATACATCTGGCGCGGATACCACTCGTCAGCGAAGGCCGGAACGGAATAGATACCCCAGTGGATGAAAATACCGAATTTTGCATCGAGGTACCAGGCGGGAATCCGGTAGTTTCCCAGCGACTGCCAGTTTGGCTGGAAGGGACCAACCTGGACAGTTTTATCGACGTGGTTCAATTCGCTCTTCAGCTTCTGCTGATACCCCGGCATCTTCAGACTCTGAGCGAAGAGCGATGGAGAGATTAGAACGAAGAGTGCGGTGAATAGCCGTTTCATCCAGGCGTCAACTGTATCAGATACGGGGACGCCCACTAGCGCAAAGCTAAGCGGTCGGCGTCGAAGAACAGTATGGATTCGGGCTTCGGCTTCACCGCCAGCGCGGCGGCGAAGCCGGGGCCAACATCGAATGAGTAGAGTTCGAAACCTTCGAGCGAGGCCCTCCCGGCAACGCTGAACTCGTGAAGAGGAGTCGAAAGGCCGTTCGCGAGCGCCTTCAGGTAGGCTTCCTTGCGCGACCAGAGCTCAAAGAAACGCTGTGGGCGGCCTTCCGCTGATGCCGCCTCGAGAAAACCAACTTCGTCCGGCGCAAAGAAGTTTTTCGCGATCTCTTCACAACGCAGTTCCGAGTCATGCTTCTCGAGGTCGATGCCCAGCTCTCCTTCATTGGTGAAGGCGTATAAGGCCATCCCGCCGGAATGCGAGAGATTGAATGACAACGAGTCAAAGCGACACAGGTAGGGCTTCCCCCGCGAGGCGTAGCGGAAGGAGAGCGCGCTGGGTCGGCAGGCGAGATAACGGCCGATTAGGACGCGAAGGAGACCGCGGCCGACAGAGTAGTGAATCCGGTGCTGTTTGAAACGAAAACGATTCGCCCGCTCGAGTTCGTCGCTCGACAGTAAGCTGGTCAGCTCAGCGGAGTACCTGCCTTGAACGTCGAGATCCGCGCGCCAGACATGAACGGAACGCGCTTCCAATCTGGCGGGAGGACAGGTGGCACGCCACACGGCGTTGAGTGGCTGGTTTGTGTCGAACGTCAACGGTATAGACGATTTTAGTTCAGCGGCCTTCTTGCGGCCGTCGTATGACCTGGACGATGTCGCTCGGGATAAAGCAATTCGATCCGGCATGCGGGCCGCGCAAAATTGTTACCATCGCGGTCGCGCCAGAGGAAGAGAGCCGCACCGGCATTCCTTTTGGGACCGAGACCATTTTCCGATCGCTGAAAAACTCTTTCAACGTGCGCTTGTCGCGGCCGCGTAGGGCAACGTAAACCGGCAGCGCGTCGGAGGACGCAGGCGCGCAAACAGTTGCTCAATGATCCGATCGGCTGCCGAAGACAAGCCAAACTCCCGTTCTACTGAGACTTGTACAGAGCGCGGCAGAGATGCGCCGAGTAGCTCCTGGGCGAGTTTCAGCGCGACCAGAATGGTTCTTTTTCGCGAGAAATTTCCGGCCAGTCGGAAGGCCAGCGGCCAGTCGAGTTCCGGATAAGCGCGCAGGAGCTGCGCGATGTCGCAGATCCACTTGAGCGAGTTCCAGTAATGGCGGCTGCCGTGAACGGACAGCAGAAACAACAGGCTCTCCGCAGAGGGAATAGATAAAAGAGCATCGAGAACGGGCACTCGTTGAGGTCAAAGGCCGGCTCACAGACGGCCCAATGTAGTTCCACGTAGACGCCGGTGGCGGGATTTTGAAGCGCTATATCTTTTTGTGATTCAAAGTCGGGTTCATCGGGTCCGGCAGCGGCGGGATCGATCCGGTAGCCCTGGGCTCGCAGAACGCGAATGGCAGCGTGCAGATTCTCGCGCGCGAGGAAGATGTCGAGGTCGCGGCAGTGCCGCCGTCCCAGATGACCGTAGAGGGCGACTGCCAGCGCGGGGCCCTTGAAGGAAACAGCGGGAATTGCCGCGCGCTCGAAAAGGTCCTCGATGGCGACTAGCTCCGAGGCAAGGACCAGATTCCAGCTGGCGATGGTGGCATTGCGCGCGCGCAGCTTAGCCAATGTCGCTGGGGGAACGCGGCCGGTAAACGGAGACAGAGCGGCATAGGCAAGGGGAATGACATCGTTCCGGTCGGCTAATAGAAGGAAGCGGTTCCAGCATGTGTCTTTGCCGAGAGCGGAGGCGATCCGTCGAGTAGCGTTTTGCAGGCAGACAGTTAGAAGCTCTTGTTCGGGGGGTTGTGGGCATGGAAATTACCGAACGAACTGTGGCTGCAAGACGGAAGGTTGGCTAGCGAACATTAGAGCCATAAACGAAAACCGCATCAGCTATAAAAATTATTAACACCGCTATTGCTTTCTTATGAGCCCCCGTATAAAAATGGGAGCAACACGACAGCTTCTGATTGGCACATAAGAGCATAGCGTTCGGAGCTTGTTCTATGTCTCCAACCGATCTGCCTGCTAAAAGGCGGAAGGGTATCGGTGCGCTTGGGCCGACAGGCCAAGGATCAAAAGCCAAAAATCGATTCTATTTACAGCCAAGGTGTGCGGGGTACAAGTGTATACAAAACGTAAGCCGCGCTTCGGTTCCCGAAGCGCGTGGACCATTTTCATGCTTCTCCTGGGGTCGTGCGCAACGCAGGCGCAGACGCAGGTGATCGCAAAGAACAGCGGGAAGTGCCTGGATGTGCAGGGGATTTCGACGAAGGCCGGAGCAGCCGTGCAACAGTGGGAATGCTGGGGGGGACCGAATCAACAGTGGGTTTTCAACAAGGGTGCCGACGGATATTACCAGATAACGTCGGTTAACAGCGGCTTCGCGCTGGCTGTCGACGGCGACTCCAGCGGGCGCGGCGCGGGCCTCACGCAATGGGAATACTCGGACACGGCAAATGAGAACTGGAGCCTGCGGTCGATCGGCGGCGGCTACTACAATTTAGTCGCGCAGAGCACCGGCATGTGCCTGGATGTGAGGGGTGGCCCGAATGCCACGGGAGACGGCGTGCTGGTACAACAGTGGCCGTGCAGCGGCCAGGACAATCAGGCGTGGCAGTTAGTCTCCGACCACAGCGTTTCGCTGACGTGGGATGCGAGTAGTTCTTCGAATGTGACCGGATATTATGTCTACCGAGCCACGGCTTCGGGGGGACCGTACACGAAGTTAAGTTCTCTTCTGAAGGCGACCAGTTACGTGGACGGTACGGTTGAAGCCGGCCGAACCTACTACTATGCGACGACGGCTACGGACGCGAGCGGTCAGGAAAGCAGCTACTCGAACCGGGTGGAAGCGACGATACCCTAAGGCTTCAGACGGACTCGATGTCGGCCAGGATTGCGCCGAGAAGCGCGCGCAGAGGTTTCCAAGCGTACAGCAAAGCGCCCAGACTCGCGCCCAGAATATTCGTCAACACGTCGGTCAGATCGGAGGAGCGGGTGGGCAGATGGGACTGTAAAATCTCGATGGCGAAGGTGACACAGACACCCGCCAAAACAGCCGTTATGACAGCGGGCCGAAGCGCGTGGGAGCACGCCCAATAAGCGCAGAATACGAAGCCAAGCGGAACAAAGCCCAGGACGTTGATTGCAATATCCTGCCAATAACTCCAGTCCGAATGGAACCCTTGCCAGGGGAGCGATAACCGGTCTTGCTTCACAAGTTGAAAACGGCTGGGAATTTCGAGCGGCACCCCAGTGCCGATAAGGCTATGGGCGAAAACGCCGGCGTGTTCGCTAAACGGATAAATGGCGGCCGCTCCATCCTGGGCGGCGATCGATGGTGGCATCGGGGGCTGCCCGAGATGGGCCCAGCTTCGATAATGATCGAGTACTCTTGACGGCGTTAGCTCAGTCGCATAGAGGGCGAGACCGTGCAAGTCGCCGGACCAGGTATCGGCTTGGGTGAGCGACGTTCCGAGAACGAATCTATCGCGCAAGATCTGAGGCGAGACACGAAATCGGTCCAGCTGTAGAAGCAGGAAGCCGTTCTTATAGATGTTAGTCCCGCCGGCTCCGGAACTGATGGTAAGTAGCACGGGTTGGCGCTTTTGAAAAAAATAATCTACATACTGCCTGTCAGCGCGCGACGAAGCCGCCGCCTGGGTTTTAAGAAGCAGGTCGGAATCCGACTGGTGCAGCGAAAAACGACTGAGACGCGACGGGCCATAGAAGGACAGAAACGTACTTTCGCCTAAGATGGACGCCGGTTGCAGCCAAATTTCGAGCGTGCAGGACGATGTGGAAGAGAGTTGGCCGGGTGGAAGCGAGGAAGTGGCGAGGACAGTGGCCGGATAAGCGAAGTGAAGCCCGTTGGTACGACTCAGCCAGGTCACGCGGTTCGGGGGTGCGCCGAAGGGCCACAAGCCGGCGGTCAAAATGATCGACAGGACCACCAGACAAAGAATGCCGAGAGGTTTTTGAGCCGGCTTGTTCGATTGGGGACTGCGTTCGATGGTACCAACAGGCGACGTACCGGCCCGTCCAATCGCTGCGCTCATGGCTCGGAGAAGCTTCGTCGAGCGCCGAGGTCGCGCGTACTGGCGGGCGTGAGCAGCGCATCGACGATGTCGAGATAGAGCGCCTCGTTCTTACTCCAAATGTAATTTTCAACGAACCGATCGGCGTTGCGGACCAATCGTGCGCGCTGTTCGGGATCGGTCATCAAAGCGAGCATATTTCGGGCGAGGCTCGATTCATCGCCGGCATGAAAGAAGCGCACGATCGAATCGTTGAAGTAATAAGAATCGACTGCGGTGTCAGGAACCAGGACGGGGACTCCCATGGACATAAATTCCAAGATTTTGGTGCTGAATGCCTCATTTCCGAACCCGCTCGCTCGTTTGGGAACAATTCCCAAATCTGCGTTTTCCATAATGGCGGCGACCTCGTCCAAGGGCCGCGCACCTTTATAGAAAATGCTGTTCCCGGCTCCCAGAGTATCGATGAGGCCCAGTAGGCAGGAGAGCTGTTCGCCGGCGCCATAGATGTGGAATTCGGCGTCGGGCACTTGCTGCCGGATGCTGGCGAAGGCGCGGATCGCGAGATCGAGACCCTGGTGATAATTGAGCGATCCCGGATAGACCATGATCAGCTTTCGATCGCTCCGGCTGCGCCCGCGGCGGCGGAAGAGCTGGGTATCGGGGAAATTCAGGATGGTGGTGAGCTTCGACGCCGGGACGGATCTGGCGCACAGCCTTTCCTGCCAGAGGTGGTTGGCGGCAATCACATGATCGGCAAAGGCGGCGGAGAGACGCTCGACAGCGACCAGAAGTTTGAAGATAAGAGACCGATGGGAGATGCCGAACTTGCTCGCATAATACTCGGGCACGATGTCGTGTATGTCGAGAATGAGCCGGGCGCCGGTCATTTTCGGGTACCAGGCCGCGAAGACCTCGAAATCGGGGATGGAATGGACGTGGATCAGGTCATAACGCTTCTTCCTCTGCTCTCGGGCAAGCACCCACATGGAGCGCAAGAAGAACAGGAGCAGTTTGAAAAGAATCAATACCTGGCTTTTCTCGTTGACGACGCGCGGTTGAATGTGGAAGACGCGGACGCCTTCGACGAAATCGATTTTGCTGCTCTGGCCCTCCGGTCTGAGCGCGAGAATGTCGACGGAATACCCCTGGTTAGAGAGCGTTTCGGCATAGCGGCGCACGCGATTGTCCGATTGATAGAAGGTATAGGCGACCATGCAGGCGCGCTTGCCGTGGGAGGGCAGGCGGGAGAGAGTTTCCGCATCGGCATGCTTACGGGTAGTGGCTGGCAGCGAAGCGGTTTGCGAATCGAGTAGCTCCTCTGACATAGTTTCGGCGGGAAGAAGGGACGAGGGAAAAGGGAGAAGAGCGGAGCTACCTGGCTCGAGCGCGTTTGGCGCGATCGCTCGTATAGTAGCTGGAATATTTGGAATAAATCCGGTTTAATCCTTCGACGGCGTTCAACACGACGCCGAGCACATGTTCGCGGCCGAGGAGCGAGAGCGACTTTTCAATGGCGCCGCGTGGCGTCTGGCCGGCTCTCGCCACCAGCAGCGTGGCATTGGCGTGGCGCTTGAGAAGGAGGGCGTCGACGAGCGGAACGACGGGAGGAGAATCGATGAGCACCCAATCGAAACCGGCGATCAGCTTCTGCATGATGAGAGAAAACTTCTCGCCTTGCAGCAATTCGGTGGGATTGGCTTGCGCTTTTCCGGCCGGCAGCAGGAACCAGCCGAGGGGCTGCAAGCGGCGAATGGCGGAGGCGGGATCGAGGTCCGATTCGAGGCACTCGGCCAAACCGGGACCGGGCTCGATGCCGAGCATATCGACCAGCGGAGAGTGGTAAAGGTCGGCTTCGATCAGCAGGACGCTGCTTTTTCCGTGGTCGGCCAGCGCACAGGCCAGATTCATCGCGGTGGTGGATTTTCCGTCTTCGGGCAGGGGACTAGTAACGAGCAGGGTCTTGAGCTTTCCGGCCACCCAAAGCTCGCGCAGACGCATGCGCAGAAAACGGAAGCGATCGGCCGCGCATCCGCGGGGTTCGGCGTGGAAGACCAGGCGGCTCTCGGGTTTGAGATGAACTTCCTCGGCCACGATCTGGTGAATGTCGAGCGGGCGTCCGACGCTCTCGGCGACCGCATGGGCGGGGGCGGAAACGGACACGTCGGCACTTCCGCGAGCCTCTCGGGGGAGCTTAAAAAGGTTAGTCATGGTTGATCACACGCACGGTGCTGGGTTCCGTACGCAGGGCAAAGAGAACATCGACACTTCAATTACGAGCACGCCGAGGGCCATTATCCATGCCGATTTAGATAGAGCTCATAGAACTCGGCGAGAAAAACCAGCATGACGAGCGCTGACGCCGCCACCCATTCGAGCGCTCGTTTCCAGTTGTGGGAGCGTTCTTCGGCGGAGGTGGTAAGGACGGGAATGGCGATGACGAGCGGCAGTGGAAATTTTTGGGCGAGATCGTTTTCGGAATAGAAGAGGTCTTGCTTTTTATCGATCAGGAAGGCCACAGCGGCCCCCAGCAAAAGCCCGGCAGCCATCCCTCCCAAACCGATGGGAAGAGGCTTCGGGAAGGAGGGCACAACCGGCAGGCTGGCTCGGTCCACCAAGCGAAACTGCTGGCCGGCCTGACGTTTTTCCAGACTGCCGGCCAGCTGGGATTGCGTTTCCTTACCGAGCAGATCCGCGTAATTCTGCTTCAGGAGATCGTAGTCGCGCATCAACCCGGCGAGCTGCTGTTCCCGAACAGGCGTTTGATTAAGATGCTCCTGATACTGAGCAATCTCATTCTTCACCTGCTTTTCATTTTGGGCCAGATTCTGCAGTTCGAGTCGGTTTGCCTCGAGTTGACTTTTCACTTGCGCGCCAGAGGCATCCGCTTCTCCGTCGCTCGCGGCGCCCCCATCGGAAGCGGTGGACTTGCCAGAGGAGAGATCCTTCTTCGCCGCCTCCATTGCTTGGAGCGAATTTAACAGCGATTGCATTTGCGCAATTTCGTCGCTTACCTTAATGACGTCGGGATGCTCAGGAGTATCGATACTCAACAAGGTTGACTTTTTGGCCCGAAGGCGAGCTAAGTCGGCGCGCGCCATTTCGGCGGGGTTGACTTTCTGACCGTTAGCCGCCGAACCCGACACCGAGATACCTCGGGCGGCCAAGTTCTGGTATCCATTTAAGAGAGATTGCAAATAAACGCGCTGCTCTGAAGCGCGCGCGGCGCTCGACTCTATATTCAGAAGCTGTTGCTGCAGTCCGGAGAGTACGGTCAAGTTGCTTCCTTGCTGTTCCGGCAACTCACCAAGGTTGCGCAGCTTAAAATCCCGCACGCGCGCTTCTTGCCGCGCAAGTTTTTCTTCGGCAACCGCCAGTTGCTCCTTGAGGAAAGTAGTTGTGACAGTCGCTTGATTCTCGCGGGTTTCCAGGTTCTGTTCAATAAAGAGCGAAGTCAAGCGGTTTGTGACAGCTTGCGCTTTTCGCGGAGTCTCAGCCATAAAGGCAATCTTGAAGGTATTGACCTCTTTTTGGTTAAGACCGCCTACGACGGGCTTTATATCGATCTTCTTCCGCATCATGGTCTCGAGTTCTTCGGGCGATAAGCGCGCTCGCTCCTTCGGAAATAAATCAAACTCACCGATAATATCGAGCAACCGCGTGCGAGACAACACCTCTTGAGTGGTAGTTTCAAGTGCCTCGCCGATATCGGTTGTAGTGGTAGGCACCACGTAGTGCTGAGGAATTTGTTGCTGCACAAGAACCAAGGTAGCGTCCGACGTGTAGCGTCTGGGAAGAACAGAGAGAACCACAAGGGTGAGCAAAGCTACGCTTGCCGCCGTCATTAGCGCCCACCAGGCGTGCCTTTTAACAGCGCCGAAAATCAGGTCTGGATTGATATTGGAAGTAAGTTCCGCTTCAGGCATTTCGTTCTTGCTCCAAGCTGCTGGTTCCAGCGCCCTTTTCATCGAGCGCGCAAACGATCCTACCGTTCTCAATTCGTGCAAAACCGAGACGAGCTCGATTGCTGTCGGGACCGACGATCCGCAGTTTTCCGTTCTCGCGAACAATAGACATTTGGCTTCGGGATCGCCACCAGTCGTTTACTTCCCCAGGGAGTGGAATCCAGGTGTTGTGCTGTTCCCGGAAGCTGGCGAGAAGCGCCAGGAGAGAGTTGTAAGTAGCGGCCGCGTTGCGCTCGAGAAGATAATCGGGATGAACGATGAAGCTCATCAAGCCGTGAGCGTTTCGGATCATGGCGCATTGCTTTTGCCATAGATCAGTCGAGTATTCGCCGAGGATGTGGAAGAGCGAATAGTCTTGCGTGGTGGTCACTGGAATTTCGAGCAAGTTACCGATGAAGTAAGGAAACACGGTACAGCAGCCGCCGCGCTGGGGATCGAGATGGGCGACGTTCGGGATCGACATGTCATAGGCGACATCGAGCGCGTCGAACCAATCGACGTTGCGATAGAGCATGCCGGCGCGAAACCCGACGGCGGCTTGTTCTTTGGCAAATCGATTGATGTGCCACGCGCGGCGCAGAAACTCCGCGCGTTCGCGGTAGAGGTGGCCATCGTGGTTCCAGTCCTGGACATTGACTTCGAAGCCGCGGCTGCGAATGGTTTCGAGATAGGGATTCGTCACCACATAGCGCTTGGTGGGGACGATCTGGAAGGAGGCCTTGATGCCGAAAGAATCGTCGATGTCCATCAGTTGGGAGCAGAAAGCCCGGCCGGTTTCGGTCTCGACATCGTGCGTCATGATGGCGCAGCTCGAATGACCGTGCGGCCAGAACCAGATGAAGGGCACGGTTTCGAGACGGTTGGCCTGCATTTCGGCGACCAGCAACTCTTCGAGAATGTTTTCGACGGTGAGATCGACAGGCCAGTGAGGAAAGGGGCGATTGCGCCAATCGCGGAGCGCGATGCGCTGTAGATGGCGCCGCGATTCGACGGATAAAAGGGGGCGTAAGAAATAGTAGATGCTGCGAATCAGCGGGCCGGTGGCCAATCTTCCGGATAAGCGTTTGCGATCGAGCGTGTAGCGTTCGAGCCGGAGGTTGTCGATGACTTCGTCGGGGTCGAAGGGAAGTTCGGGGACGGGATCGGTGATGCCGCTGGCTGACTTCGCGTCGGCGAGAGTAGCGGCGGCGCTCGAAAAGACCGGGCCAGCGTAAGAGCGGCCGAAACAGACGGCGTTCTTGCCGTAGCGGAAATAGCCGGGCATGTGCGACGGCTCGCCGGTGCGAACGTAACGGGCGATGGGCTCCGGGCAGCGGAATCTTTCGAGCAGAGCCTTGTTGACCGATTCACAGTGCCGGGAAATCGGCTCGGAGGAGGGATGATCCGGTTGGCGATTGTGGTTTAGATAAGTGAGGGACACAAGGTTTCCAGTTAGGGCTAGAAGTTACGCATTTTCGATAGCGGGGTTCGAAGGAACACCAGACTGTTCGCCCATTTCGACAAAACGGATTGGGTCAACCAATAGGTTCCACTTGAGGGCAGCTCGATATACTTCGAGCCGCGTGGCGAGAGCTTTATTAGGACGCACAAGTTGAAGTAGGCCGTACGCGCCAAATCTTAAGATGATACGAGCAATTGCAACTCGACGGCATCTGCGGACACCGGTCTTTCCAAAGTATTTGAAGAAGTAGCGATATCGATTTTTGTAACGATCTACTTCAAACGCTATGGGCGATTGTTTCGTCGACTGTGCGCCCAGATGGGTGATTGTAACGTGCGGCGCGTAAAGGATCGGATATTCCGCGGCCCAGACTCGACGACAAAGGTCGACGTCCTCCCAGTAAAAGTAAAATCGCTCATCAAAGCCACCCAGCTTTTTGAGTAGGTCCGATCGAATCAGCAAGGCGCAGCCAGCTTGCCAATCGATGGCCCGCTCGCTGTCCCCATTCCATCCATAATATTCATCCGGGAGAAAAACGGTTTTCGAGAGAAAGGAAAAGCTCTGCAGGTGCAATGCCGCCACCCACTCGCGCCAGATCGTCGGGAAAGGACGGGCACACCCTTGGTAAGAACCATCGAGGTTTAGAACCCGACAACCGAACGCTCCCGCGCCCGAATGCCGCTGCGCATACTCTATCCACTCGTCCAGCGCTCCGTCGTGAACGATGGTATCTTGGTTTAAAATTAAGGTCCATTTTCCACGGCAGAAGGGAAAGGCAGCGTTATTCCCCTTCCCGAAGCCGAGATTAGCGGAATTCTCGATAATTACAACCTGAGGAAACTGCTCACGAATGAGTCGGACCGACCCATCGACGGAGGCATTGTCGGATACAATTACCTCAAAGTGAATTAGGTGCGTGGTGTCATAGATGGAGCGAAGACAGTTGCCAATAGCTTCGCGATTGTTCCAACTAAGAATAACAATGGATAAAGTCATTGAATCGAAGGCTACCTCGGCTCCAGTGATCTGGCGCGGCGAGCGGCGATTTCGTTATATCCCGGATTGAACAAGCGAGGGGCTGAATGTATTCGTGGCGATCTTTTTGCGCGAGTAGGCCCCAATGACTTCCCGGTAAACGGTCAAAAGCCTCTTTCCAGCAGCGGTCCAGGTGATTTCGTCTCGCCTATTTAAAGCTCCCGCTCGGAGCCTCTCAAGGAGCACTTTATCTTTGTCGAGCATCGTGAGCTGCTCGGCCAGCGTTTTGACGTCTCCTACGTGATGGACAAGGCCCGTTTCCATGTGTCGACAGATTTCGGTGCAAGCGTCGGAGGCGAGCGGAACACATCCGCTCCCCATGGCTTCCGCAATCACCAAACCGAATCCCTCTTCCATGCTTGGAAGCACGAGAAGGTCGCTCTCCCGCATCAGCGCCGGAAGGTCGTCCCGGTGTCCTAAGAGGGAAACACTTGGGTGGGCCAGCATGCGGCTTAGTTTCTCACGGTATTCCGGCAAGAACTCGCCCGCAATGAGAAATTTACCTGTCAGGTGGGCAGAAGATCGCAGCCAGGCCTCCAAGGCGAAGTGCACGCCTTTTCTGACCGCGCAAATTCCCGCGAACAAAACGACTAGGCCGCGCTTCTTATATCCTGGAAATGCGCTCGGGTAATATGCTTTTTCGTCAAAGCCATATTGGTGTCGCACTAACTTCTCTTTTTCAAACCCTTCATCAAGGAAGGTCTGCACCACGAAATCCGAGGGACACAGCAACCCATCGGCGAGCCGATACTCCTCCTCCTCCCTCTGCAACTGAAGGGGTTGGTAGGAATGTTCGTAGCCCTTCGGTAGAATAATTCCCAAGCGCTGGCACTCCTTTTGCACAACTTCCATGGCAAAGCGGGTATGCGCATTGGGTCTCTCGATGACGGTCGGTATGCCTAAACGCCTAGCTGTTTTGAGTGTCTCCAATGCACCGAGCGGCCAAGCATGGACGATATCGATTTTACCCGCCAGTTTCAGGAGTCGCCGCGAGACGATGTGGTCGTGCAGACGAAAGGCTCGTCCGCGGCCTAGTAGCTTATAAGGTATCCGCATCTTGCCACGGGCCAGGGTGGGGCGCACCGCAACGCTTGCCGGGACAGGCCGATGAAGGACACCCGGGAAGACCGTCAGATCCGCGCCTGCCGCCACGAGTCCGTTGATCTGCTGCCACGCCGTGTAACAAATCCGCGCTGCTCCGAGCTTATGGGGGAAGCTATAGAGAACGCGTACCGGTTCGTTGTCCGTGATCATGCGGCAACCCGCAAGGTTCCGGTGATTTCTCTAATCGGCATCGTGAGAAGTTCCTAGTTCTTGCGAGATGGGATGCTCGCAAAAAATGAGCCTGCCCGAATTGAACGCCATAATCTACTCATTTCTTCTGTTCTCAAGAAACGCACAAACCGGTCGGATACCGAGCGATCTTCCAAACGACAATACCCAGCCAAAAAGCCGCACAATCTCGCAAAGACAGCAATGCGCGCCGGTAGGATTCGAAACCTACGAGCCAATCTTACGACTTCGAAGAACGGATGGGTTCCAAGCGAGAAGTCCATCAATCCCTCACGATATGCATTTTTCAGCAAGCCGGCCGCGCCTCCGGTGGGGCGATGATGAAAGACAGTCAAATCGAGAAAGCTCTCGACTGTCCAACCATTCATACGAGCAGTTACCTCCGCGCACCAATCCTCACCTCCGTATCGCAGCGGCAAGAAGCCATTGAGGGATTCGTAGCAATCGCGGCGAAACATTTGAATTCCGCCAGCGACGGAGTGAGTCCTGTTGGTGGGACGAGGGATAAAGTTTTCTCCGTTCCACTCGCAAACGCTTCCGCCAGCAAGCCCCAAGGCGGGGTCGCGCTCGAATCTCTCTAGCAGCGACGAATAGTATTGCGGCCCAAAGGTAATGTCGGCATCCAAATGACCTATATATTGGCGCGACGCAACTTCTTGGATATGGGAAGCAGCTTCATTCAGGGCGTAAACTTTGGAGGCGAAATCGCGTTTGTGGTATCGCTCTACCCTAAGTAATCGCATGAACGGGTACGACGTCGCGTAACCCGCGACTAGCTCATCCGTTCTATCGGTCGATCCGTCGCTTACGATAACCCATCGGCTCGGAAGAATCGTTTGAGAGATCACGGATCGAATGGTGGCCTCGATATATTGTTCCTCGTTGTAAGCGGCCGTAATAAGTACATACGACTTAACGGGCGAAGCGAATTTACCGCAAACGACTGGTTTCAACAAACCCTTAACTCCCAATATTCAGGCACGCCTAATAACAATGTTGCGAGAGGGGCATCTCGGGCGCAGAAGTTTCATGTAGCAGTACCGCTTGGCTCTGGTGCGTCCTCACCCGTTTGACCGGCGAAGTTTCCGAGTTGGCGATCGCGGTGGATATGATTGCAAGAAAGGCGAACCATAAATCTTTGGTCTGGTCGAAGTAGTCTACCCCGACGAAAGCTATGATGTGGGAGAACAGGGCGGCGCCGAGGCACCAAAAAAACCACTGCCTGGTAACATCGAGTCGAACGCGCTTTCTTGCTTTGCCAATCAGACCGAAGCTCCGGGACAGAGTACAAAGGAAGAGGATCAAAGAAACCAGGCCTCCAGTAATTCCCTCCGCCGCATATTGGTTACACGCGTCCCAGGTATCCGCGCCCCAACTGGCATTGTTCTTGGTTCCCAATAACCACCAGTCAAAAAAATGCTTGACGAATTGATCGATAAGGTAGGCCCGATCCCATCCGTGTCCGCCTACAAAGTCCAGCTTCATCACGACATACCATATGGGAGCTTTCATCACAAGGCAGAGCGTAAGTAGGCAGAAGACAAGGCCCCATCGCACCATTCGCATTTGACTTCGAATCGGCCAAAGGCAGAGCGCCAATATGCCACCCAGAAAAGCGCTAGCGGCGGTGCTGGCAACGGAGGTAAGCACAATGGCCGTCGAGGCGGCTATCCCCGCTATTCCCCAGAAAGCCGATCTGCGTGACTTGACCAGGTAGAAGAACAGCGGCAGCAGAGTGGCGCCAAATACCCCCGCCGTAATCGAGTTCGAAAACACCCCTTGCGCTCTGACCTTTCCATCACGAATCCAAGGCACGATCGGCGTGTCCTTGATATAGCTGAAAACGTTTGTCCTTGTCAGATACTCATAGGTCATGCAAGCCGCTAGTACGAGCGCGATAGCCGACAGTATCTTTGTAGCGCCCGTAATGTCGTCTTCGTTCTGGATGAGATAGCGATAAAGGACATATTCGCCGTAAGCGTCGAGCCAGAACGCAACTTGCGCAACGACAGCCCCCGTTTGCCTGTAGAGCAGGATAAAGGTTGCCCCCCGAAAGAATGCCCACCAGAAGAAAACCTTGTCGATGGGAGTAAGCCGACCCCGGAAAATAGTAGCTAGTTTGACTCCGAAAAGTATACGGAGAGAGGCGCCCATCACTACAATCCTCATCGGGAACAGATGGAAGCCAAATACCAACAATTGCTCGTTGAAGGGCGTCAGGAAGGCGCAGGCCAGCACAGGAGCGAGCGCAAATCGTCTAGGACAGAAGACAACCGAAGCAAGTGCAACCAAGGTGATTGCCAGGACAACCGGATGCATGGAAGAGACATCCGCGCCGCCACCGAAATGAAAGTTTTCCTTCAAGAGAGCTTAAATGGGTCCTTTTCGCATGTGGTTCTACAGCCCGGTCGAGAAGTATGTCTTCGAGTGCGGCTGTCAAGCTGCCCGTCGTAAGTAGAATTGCGCTTGATCTCCGATACGACGCTTGTTCAGGCGAGCAGCAAGTAGGCGTAGTCGAAGCATTTCGATTCCACTGGGTGGATCCGCGCCTACCAACGATTTATTTTGCTGATACAGCTCACTCGCCCAAAACTGAAATTGGTGGGAATCGAAGACTACCCGGTCGACTCTGAATCCAGCTTCTTTCGCGAGAAGATGAAAGCTTTTCTCGGTGTGAATGACAAAGTGACGCGGGGCGTCGAGTTGACTCCAGTTGGCGCCGTAGTGTTGCCAAGCCCAACTCACGATGGGAATGCAAACAACGCAAATGCCATGCGGCGCTAGACGCTCGCGAGCCAATTGGAGGGCTTCTAGCTGACTAGGCATATGCTCCAGAGAATGTCTAAACAAAATTACCTGAAAAGTTCCCTGCAGTTCGCTCAGCGATTTCCGGTAGACCCGAACACCGAAACGATCCCTTATTTCTTCGGCCACGAAGGGGTCGATCCCTTGCGCGTTGTATCCAAGTTCGCGCAGATCCGCAATCAGGTGGCCCGCTCCACAGCCGACGTCGAGCAAACGGCAGCTGCCGGTCAGGCGCACGCGCCGCACAACGTCCATGTCCGATCGGCGGTGCCAGCTCACCAAGAAGTGAAGTCGGGAGAGATAGATGCGGTCCCGGAGCTTCCTTAAGCTAGTAGTGGAGTTTTGCTTCAAACTATAGTATTCGCTCGGATAATAAGATCCTAAGTCAATCGGATCGGAGTGCAAAGACAAACATCCACAATCGGAGCATTCCCAGTAAAGGAAGCTTTGCCGTGTTCCGAACATCATCTCACGAACCATATGGAGATGGCCTTGCAGGCTTCGGCAGGTCGAACAGCGAGGAAACTTGTCGAGATAGGAACTCACTTACTATATCCTGCTACGCTATTTCCTAGCCGAATAGGATGCGTTTTCATTCGATGTATCCAAGGCGATCGCCGGAAGAGCCCGCTTCTATATCTTTCGGCCCGCCCGAGTAAATAGTGAGCAATTTTGGGACCTCTCGATGGCCTCTCGCCCAACCGAGCAACCCAAAGATCCCTTCTAGCTTTCACCAGAGCGCGGCGCATCTGCTTTTGCAGGTGAGTATGACCTCGAGCGACCGCTGCGTCAAGCACGCTCTGCCGTACCTTGACCTCGAGCTCCTTCAGGGACGATCCGGCAGCTTCAGCTTCCCTCGCCAGACTGTTGGGCGACCCTTCGTAGTAGATAACGAGTGGCTCGAGCATGAAGGCGAACGGCCCGAATAGCGAGAGCTTCATGGCTAAGTCGTAGTCTTCGAGGTATCTCAGGCCTTCGTCGAATCCGCCAACTTCCCGTAGCAGTCGACGGCGAACCAAGACGGTCTGGTTGAAAAGCAAAAAATGATCGACCAGTGTCTGAGCCGGGTTCAACCACAGACCTTCTTTGTTTGAAGGATTAAGCCGGGCATTCCGGAACGATGTGGTCACCGGACGATCGGCAAAGTGCATTTCCGCGTTGCATACGCAACAGGAAACCGTGGAGTCTAATTTTTCCAATAATGCCACTTGACGTTCGACTTTTTTTGGTAGCCAGAGATCGTCCGAATCGAGAAATCCGACCAGCTCGCCCTTCGCCGACCGGATTCCGAGATTTCGGGCTGCCGCCGGGCCGCCGTTTCTCTGCCGAAGAACATGTATCCGGGCGCCAAACCGGTCGAGCACACTGGCCGTCTCGTCGGTCGAGCCATCGTCGATGACGATAACTTCTATACCTTTATACGTCTGTCCGAGGACGCTCTCGATCGAACTGTGAAGGACACTTGCCCGGTTGTAGGTCGGAATGATGGCGGTTACCAATGGCTTGGCGGTCAATATTCATCTCCTCGGGAGGTGGACGGTTCCTGGGGGCCCGTATGAGGTAAGTTCTTACGCGCGCGCCCACGGCCACGGCAGAAATGCGGCTACTGCCATTACGCCGCAGAAAGAAAGATAGGACGACAACTCAATCCAGAAGGCCTTTCGTAGATGTCTATGCACGCCGAACATCAAAATCGGATAAGCGAGGGCGGGAACGAAGGCAAGCACGGCGATCGCCTCGTGGATGCCGAAATTCCTGAACGCAAGCCAAATACCGGCGACCATCAACACCAACCGGGTGCTGTTGAAGATGGCGGCGTATCTTGAATCGCCACAGGCCAAAATAAGCGAGGAACAAGGGGCGGCGAAGACCTCCTGACCGGCCCGAAACCCCATCAGTTGTAGCATCCAGCCGATCATGGCATATTTAGGCGAAAGCAAAAGAGCTACCAGCCTATGACCATAGCCGATGAATCCACAGCCGAGGACACTTCCCAATAGAAGGAACGCATAGCGCGCGGAACGGAAATGACGTTCGGCTTTTTCCGGGTTGTCGCGCAGACTGAACGCTATAAGGGGGAAAAAAATTTGACCGACGACTTGTTGGATGGCTCGGGCCGGAGCAGCCGATAAGGTCAAGGCAAGAGAGAAGCACCCTAGCTCCGCCACCGAGATGAACTTTCCGATGACGAGCCGCTCCGCTTCGCCCCCGAGAAAATAGGTGGCCGTCGACAGAGCAATGCCGGCGCCAAACAGAAGAATGTCCCGCGCCGCCTCGCGGCTCCACATGAACGATACGCGGTACTTGCTAACCAAGTGCGACCCGAGAGTATACGCAATTGCTGTCGACAACCTGCCAACGATTAGCGCCCAAGCAGTGGGAGAAAGGAAAGCCCAGGTCACAGAGACTATGAATCCGACGGCTTCGCTACCGGTGTTGAGTAAGGTCAATTTCCTAATCTCAAGATGACGCGTCATCAGCCAAATCGATCCGCTGGCAACTCCGCGCACGGCTACCGAAAATGCCCCTACGATGGCGAACCAACGGACCTCCGGCTGGTGATAAAAATAGGCGAAGGGGAAGGCAAGGGCCATGGCGATGATCCAAAGCACGAGTCCTCGCGCCGCCTGGATCAAGAAGGCGGTATTGATAAATGCCGGATCGTCGCCGCGCGCGTTTTGAATGACGTCGACGCCGATTCCAAGGTCGGAAAGCATATCCAGGCCGGTCAGAAAAACATTGACTAAAGCAACCAGGCCAAATGCCTGCGGCGAGAGCAGGGCACGTGCCAGGATCAGGGTGGATCCCAGCCTAAGTAACTGACTAGAAGCATAACCGAGAAGCGTCCACACGGTGCCGCGCGCGACCGTTCGGAATTTTTGCGAAAACTTAAGTGAACGTGAACCTGGTAGAAGGCGGATAACACTCAGGGCAGCTCTTTCCCAAGCAGCCGCGGATGTGTGATCTCCGTCAATCTCCGATGACGTGCGCGGAGTGTGCTCGGTGGCAGCTACTGAAGATTGCATTGGGTGGACAGCGCTAAGTTAAAGGCTGGCGGCGAGATCGGAACGCGTATCGTGCGGCTTTGGGTTGGGACGCCCGGCAGAGCTCGGTAGAATTCGTAGAAGCCGGTGACCGGCTATCTCGACTCGGAGAGCCGGTTGATCGATATGACTGAGAATAGCGGTATGACTGAGAATAAGTTCTGGTTGGGAAACGGTCCGGTGGTCTAGTGGACAACTACGGCGAGCGAAGTCGGCGCAGATAGGGCCGTAGCGTTGCCGGTAAACTGATAGGCTCCCATGGTCCAGTTAGTCGGCGGTGTGGGTCGCTTGCGTCCCGCTTTGTCCAAACTAAGTTCCGGCAGAGCAATGCTCTCAGTGAGATCTAGGCCTGCTTGACTGATGGAAGAGGAGTTCGAAGTCGGCATGAGAGAGGCGCTTAACATTGGATTCGAGAGCGAAGAATGAAGATCACAGCCCTCTACCTGCTGCCAGCGTGGAAAAGTCGACGAACCATTCCAACCGCTACCGCCAATATTGTAGTAGTCGTTGTAATCCCAAGCTTTAAACGTCGCGCCGGATTGTAAAAGCACAGCCTCCGAGATGTTGCCTATGATGTTGTTTTCGACAGTCATATTCGTGCCCGTAATCCCTAATCCGAGGCCGGAACTGGCTCCAGTTCCGATGATGGTGTTGTTTACCGCATAACTTGCATTTGCATGATCACATAGCAGGCCGCAGCCGTAGTGCGTAATATTAGATGGCGTTTGATCTACTAAAATGTTGTTAAAGGCCAGCGATCCATCTTCGGCCCCTTGCCCAGGATAGCCACCGTTGGCTTCGACGTATATGAAAGCTGTTGAATTAGCACCCCAGTTCCCATAAATGTAGTTGTCGTAGATCATCAAGCCCGAAATTGACGTTCCACTCTGCACGGCCCAAGTGTGTATTCCGTCGTGGTGGTTGCGATTACCCGAATCGTCCCAATTCGCCCCATCATAAATCGTGTTTCCATATACTGCCGCTCCAGAAAGCCGGGCACCTGATGAGCCGGATTCTACAGCAATACCGTGGTCGCAATGATACGAGGTATTTCCATGGATATCGAGGCTAGAGAAGGCGGACGAAAATGAATAAGCAATGCACCACTTAGTGTCGTGAACCGTGTTGTTATAGATAGAAACGTTGTTCCCGCCGGCTACGTAAATTCCGCCGGTATTCTGGCCACTCTCATCCCCGGGGTTATTCGGGCGAAGGTACATATTGGAGATAGTCAGGTTCCGAATTGTACAATTCGAGCAGTTACTTAGTTGAACTCCAGTGTCATCCACAGAAGAGGCGAGCGAAGTACCATTTGAAGTAGCCTCAATCAGTCCGTTTGTACCGCCATCCACTACAATGTCGCTGACCCCAAAGCCATTTATGGCAGCACTACCAGATCCCCAATTCGGAGCGCTCATTCGGGCACCACTCTCAAAAAGTACAGTGATCGGCTGCCCAGTGCTCCCTGACTGGCGAACGATGAGTGCTGAGGTCAGGGTTCCGCACAGATGCACCGTTGTTCCCGGACCGATCGGGGCACCCGAACCCCAATTTCCCGAGTTGTTGAAAAACGTATAAGGGTAAGCGTCCGAACAGTCTTTGCCGTTGTTTTGCCCGGTCGCATTCTGTGCGATGTAGATGTCAGACGCCTGGACCAGGCCACTACACGCACTCAGCCCTAACAGGGCGACCGCCACCACTGAAAATCGTATTGCCAATTCGATGTACTCCTTCGAAGAACCATTTATAACACTATTCGAAAAACGAATGATAGTAGTGTCTTGTAAATAGTTCCACTGGAGATGTGGGGGTGGTCCCCACAAATTCGCATGGCCTAGAAGAGTTTCCTGGGTCAAAGGATTAAGATCTTTTCATGTTGGCCGCTTTGACCGCCTTGCTGAAATACTGCATCGGACGCAGCCAGTCGTAGGCGCCTTGGAGCTTGGCTTCGAATAGCTCGGGGTCGTCCCAGGAGTTGATCGGGAGCCGACGCAGGAAGTAACGGTCTTCGGCGTGGCCGGCGGTGCCGATGACAGTCGTGACGCCGTGGTCGTAGTCGGTCTCGGCGAGCAGCGTCCGGAGCCGCTTTTTGAAGTGCGGGTCAGCATCGGGAAAAGCGTACGGATAGGCAAACGACTGGACCGAGGACCCGAGTTCCTCTTCGATGCGGGCCTTCGAGGAGCAGAGTTCGCGGCGAATGGTCGCGTCGTCAAGGGCCCCGAGCTGTGGATGGGTGGCGGTGTGGCCGCCGAACTGTACGCCCGCCCGGCTCAGTGCGCGTACCTGAGGCCAGCTGAGGCAAGCGCGGCCGTTGAATCTGCGCGGCTCGTGACCGATGTAGTCGCTCGGTAAAAACATGGTCGCGCCGAAGCCGTATTGGGAGAGCACCGGAAAGGCTTGCGTATAGAAGTCCTCGAAGCCGTCGTCGAAGGTGATCACGACTGGCTTTTGCGGCGGCTTCTCCGCAGATCGGCCGGGTGTCTCGAGGCGGCCAAGTGCATCGGGCAAAGCGATCGGTCGATAGCCGTTTTCATGGAGGAACTGCATGTGGCGGGCAAAAACGGCGGGCGCGGTGGCTGTCTGGTAGTACGGGTGCGCGCCTGGCCAGTTCGGCTCGGAGATGCTGTGATACATCAAAATCGGTATGCGCCGTGGCCGGGCCGGCAGCGCGCTGCGCAGGGGACGAAAGAGGTACAAGGTAGCGAGCCGGTCGGAGCGAAGCATGAAGAGGAACTTACTAACTCAGAGCCAGCGCCGGTTGCTCGGCTTGCACGAACTCCAGGACTCCCTCGGCCACTTTCGTCTGCTGCTCTAAGGTCAGTTCGGGGAACATCGGGAGCGAGAGAATTTCCCCAGACAGTTTTTCGGTAACCGGGAAGTCGCCGACGCGATAGCTCAGGGCTTGATAAGCATTCTGAAGATGCAGCGGAACAGGATAGTGGATGCCGCTGCCGATACTTTGGGAAGAAAGATGCGCCATCAGCCCTTCTCTATCGGCTACGCGCACGACAAACAAGTGGTACGTGGGGCGCGCCGAGGAGTGCTCGGCAGGCAGAATCAAATCGCAGCCGGCAACGGACAAGAGAGAGCGGTAGCGCCGGGCGGCGGCGACACGCCGTTCGATCCATTGCGGAAGATGTTTGAGTTTGACTGCCAGGATGCCGGCCTGAATGGCGTCGAGACGGCCGTTGTAGCCTTCGATTTCGTGATAGTACTTGCGGGATTGGCCGTGATCGCGGAGCATGCGCATTTTTTGCGCGAGCTGGGCGTCGTCGGTCGTGATGGCTCCGGCTTCGCCGCAGGCGCCGAGATTTTTCCCCGGGTAGAAGCTGAAAGCCGCGGCGCGCCCCATGGAGCCGGCTTTCCGCCAACGATTCTCGCGAGCGGAGAAATACTGCGCGCCATGAGCCTGGCAGGCGTCTTCGATGACGATCAGGTTGTGTTTTCGGGCGAGCTCGAGGATGGGGTCCATGTCCGCCATCTGGCCATAGAGGTGAACCGGCACAAGGGCCGTGACCGGCCGGCCGGTCCGACGGTCAAGCAGCTTATGCTCGGCGCGATCAAAGCGGCATTCGACTTCGAGGTAAGTCTTGAGCTTGGCCGGGTCCAAGTTGTAGGTTTTTTCGTCTATATCGACAAAAGCGGGCCGCGCGCCGGCTTGCGAAATGGCCTCGGTGGTGGCGATGAAGGTGTGGGGGACAGTCACGACGACATCTCCCGGTTCCACTCCGGCTGCCATCAGCGCAAAGCGGAGCGCATCGGTTCCGTTGCCAACGCCGACACAATGGGCGACGTCGCAGTAGCGGGCAAAGTCCGCTTCGAACTCTTCGACCATGGGGCCACCGACGAAGCCAGCGGTCGCTAAGGCTTTTTCAAAAACCTGGCACAGCTCTTCGCGGAGCTCCCGGTGCATGGAGACCAGATCCAAAAAGGGGATGGGCGCGGTGGGCGTCATGCCTGCCTTCTGAAATCGGCCGCGCCGACGCAGCGCAGGAAGCGGGCGGGATTGCCGGCCACGATTACGTTGTCGGGGACGCTTCGGGTAACGACGCTGCCGGCGCCGACGATGGCATTTTCGCCAATCGTGACGTTCGGGAGAATGGTCGCGCCCGAACCGATGGAGGCTCCTCGCTTGACCAGCGTGAATTCGACCAGCCAGTCGTCGTCGGTCTGCAAGCTGCCGTTAATGGCGGTAGCGCGCGGGTAGGTATCGTTCACGAAAGTGACCCCGTGCCCGATGAAAACGTTGTCTTCGATGGTCACGCCCTCGCAAATGAACGTGTGGGTTGAGATCTTGCAGTTCCGGCCGACTTTGGCATTTCTCTGGATCTCGACAAACGCTCCGATCTTGCTATAGTCGCCGACTTCGCAACCGTAAAGATTGATGTAGTCGCACAACTTGACATCTTTCCCGACTCTCACGTCCGCCGATATACTCTGGTTTCCGGTCATGCGTAGACAGCCTCTCCCTTGCGTTTTAGCGACTCGCCTGCTGCTTCGAGCATTTTCACTACTCGTAAGCCGGCCAGGCCGCTATTGAACGGCGTGTCGCCGTTCTGAATACAGTGCACGAAGTACCCGAGCTCGACGCGGAGCGCCTCGAACTGCTCGATCTTAGGTGCCCACATGTCACCCGAGCGGTAGCTGACGAGCAGGTTGTAGAGACCTTCCCGATTGTTTCCGAGCTCGACGCCTTTGTCGTAGATCTTGATCTTTTCGTCGGCTTCGAGATCGTTCCACATCAGCATTTTCTTCTCGCCCCCGATGAGCGTGGTGCGGACCTTGACGGGCGAGAGCCAGTTGACGTTAATGTGAGCAATAACATTGTTAGGGAAATAGGCCGTGATGAAAGCGACATCTGTCAGACCGTTGAGGTGGGCCTCGCCGGTAGCCACAATCGCTTCGGGCGGCGCGCCGATCAAGTAATCGACGATGGATAAATCGTGCGGCGCGAGGTCCCAGATGACGTCGACGTCGTGTTGAAAGAGGCCGAGATTGACGCGCGTCGAATCGTAGTAAAAGAGTTTTCCAAGTTTATCTTCGTCTATCAACTGGCGAATCTTTTTGACCGCTCCGGTAAACAGAAAGGTGTGGTCGACCATGATTTGCAGGCCTTTTCGAGCGGCCAGTTCGATCAGTTCCTCGGCTTCGGCGGAGGTGGAGGTGAAGGGCTTCTCGACAAAAACATGCTTACCGTTCGAGAGCGCGGCCTTCGCGAGGTTGAAGTGCGTCCAGACGGGTGTCACGATGGCCAGGGCGTCGATATCGCTCGCCTGGATCAGTTCTTCACCATCCGAAGAGAGACGTACGCCCGGGTAGAGGCGGCCGGCGCTGCGCAGAGCGGCCGCGCTGCGATCGCAGATCGCGACGACCTCGGCCTCGTCTGTCAACTGGAGGTTACGAACGATATTAGGACCCCAGTATCCGTAGCCAATTACGCCAAATCGAATCACGTATTAGATCCTTTTACCCGCTGCGGTGCCAGCCCGCGCGGGAACGTTGCTCGCGTCGGGCGAGAGGAGTTAATAGGCGCCCGCGCCCGAAATAACGGCGCGCGGCGTTTGCAATAAAATTTTCAAATCGAGGCGCAGCGATTGCGCCTTCGCGTACTCCAGATCGAGGCGCACCATTTCGTCAAATTCCACGCGGCTTCGTCCGCGGACTTGCCATAGTCCGGTGATGCCCGGTTTCACCGCCAGCAGGCGTTGGCGGTGCCAGATTTCGTAGCAGTCGAACTCGTAGGCGATGCAGGGACGCGGCCCCACGAGCGTCATTTCGCCGCGCAGCACGTTCAGCAGCTGGGGCAGTTCGTCGAGGCTGGTGCGCCGCAAAAACCGTCCGATGGGCGTCACTCTTGGATCGTTAGTAATTTTGAAGACTCCCGTGCCTTCGGCGGTCGAAGAGCGACCTTTCGCGTTGGCTGTAATCAGTTGCTCCACGTATTGCTTGTGAATGGTGGGATCGTTATTCACGTACATGGACCGAAATTTCAGGAAGGTGAACCGCTTGCAGAATTGCCCGATGCGCTCCTGCCGGAAAAAAATCGGGCCTTTCGAGCCGAGACGGATGGCGAAGGCTATCGAGGTGAGCACGGGCAGAAGCAAGATGAGACCCGAAAGGCTGCCGACGACGTCGATCGACCTCTTTAAGAGCCGGTAGGCGTTCGCGGTATTCAGATCCGCGACCAGATCGCGGTAGAAGACGAAGTTAGGCGAGCCTCCGGAACCCTCGACATCGGGCGATTCGGGGTAAACGTGAAAGGAAAGCCGGATATCGTTAATCTGCTCGACACTCAAGGCGCTGCTGAGCGCATCGCCGATTTTGCGCAGGAGCGCCTGCAGAACCGGCCCGCAGCCGGAGTCGCAGACCTCCGTGAAGATGATTCCGAAAATGGTTCCCTCTTCATACCATCCGCGCAGGTCCGTCTCCCTGGTCGCGGGCAGCAGGACGGAAAGGAACTTATTGAAGGCTTGGCGTTTGGCGGGATCACGCAACAGGCTGCCCGCCTCGAGCAGCATGAGGACAAAGCGCCGGCCGGAACGTTCCACCCGCTTGCGTTCGAGCCGAAGAAGATTCTGAAAGGTCTTCTCGCCGAGAATTTCCTGCGGCGGAGGGATGCTTCCGATGCGATCCTCTTTGCGCGAACTTCGTGAGTCTTTCTTAAAACGCAAGCCTTGCAATAGAGACGTACTCATGGTGTTTAACACTGTCTGCTAGGTGGTCGCGACCACTGATGGGTCAAGATGGCGGGTGGAAAAGTTCGAGGTTTTGGAAAGCCGGTCCGACCGTGCGCGGGTCGGGCGGTCCAGCCAGTAGGGAGCCCCAGGCCGTAGGGCGGCGGACGATCAGTTCTGAACGCTAGCCAGCTGGTACGGGATGCTGGGGATAGACGTCCGCAGCGGACGGATCCAGTCGCGCTCTATTTCGATCTCGATCGAGCGCTTGAGTAAAGTGACGGAAACGATAATCCGGTGCTGTTTACGCGACTCAACGTAAAAGCCCTCCATTCCAACGAGCGGTCCTTCTTCGAGTCGAACCAGTTGGCCGGAGCTTAAGAACGCGCAGGGCTCGGCCCATAAGCCGGACCGGACGGCAGCCTGAATATTCTCGATTTCGGCGTCTTCGATGGGCAGTGGCGTCTTGCCGACGCCGATCAAGCCGCAAACACCGGGAATGGTCAAGAGAGGCAACCGGTTTTCGGCGCGCAGTTTACAAAAAAGATATCCCGGGAAGAGGGGCAGATCCAAAAGCTTCACGCGATCCGACCAGCGGCGTCGGACTTTCTGCAAAGGCAAGAACTCTTCATAGCCCTTGTTGGCGGCAATCGCGGCGACCACCTTCTCGGCGCGCGGCTTCACTTGCACGGCAAACCACTGGAGAGGCGAATCGCCTGCCGAATCTGTCGCGAATTCTTCGTTCATGAACACGTTTTTGTCTCCGCGCACTTCCAGATGGAGCGCCTGCTTAGCCACGTTGAGTTTGCGTGTTGTTTTGGCAGAGCTACCGCATTGTAAGCCCCATCATCGGGCTTACTTTCTTCTCTAGAAATGCTTGATGCTTTTCTCTAAGCATTTCGCCTGCCAACCAAAAAGGAAACGGCAAACCTTTGCCGGTGAGTGTTCCTGCGTTGACGCGCCGGAAATCGGACAAAGTCGATTTGCACTTGGTCCCACTTTCTAAGACTAAAAACGATGAGCCTGGCGATTTGCGCGCTTTGGCGCACATTCCTTTTCTAAGGCCAGCGTTTTTTTGGCGGCCCGCATGAGGCCACACGATTGCTGTAAAGGCTCGGTTGATCCGGCGCCGATTTTTAGCAAAACAGAGTCCGAGTAAAGCACGCCCTGTAGAGCAAGGTATGCCCGGCAAAGAACGGCCGGGAAGGATTGCGCAACTCGACGGCGTGCGCGGGATCGCTGTTCTGCTGGTCATCATGGTTCACGCGAGCGACAAGTATCCCACCCTCCATCTCGGGCGCTTCTTCGGGGAAGGCTGGATGGGGGTGGATCTCTTCTTCGTTCTATCGGGATTCCTGATCACGCGGATGCTGCTCCAGACCAAGCATTCGGAAGGCTATTTGAGGAATTTCTATGCCCGGCGCTGCCTCAGAATTTGGCCGCTTTATTATGCCGTGCTGTTTTTCATGTTCGTCGTCATTCCGTGGTTGCGGCCGTCGGACGCGGCGCTGGTCTTCGAAAAGCGTTCCTCGCCCTGGTGGGCGTATCCCTTGTTCCTGCAAAATTTTCTGGTGCCGATACCTACCATGGCCACGGGCCCGCTGGGTGTTACCTGGTCGCTCGCCATCGAGGAACAGTTCTACCTGGTGTGGCCTTGGGTAGTTCGGTACTGTTCATCCGGCAGCCTGCGCCGCATCGCTCTCTCGGTGATTTGCCTTTCGCCCTGGCTGCGCTGGTACCTTTCCGCTCACCACATGAATATCTATTCGAACGTGTTCTGCCGCTTGGACGCCCTGATGGGAGGAGCTCTGCTCGCTCTCCTGGTGAGTTCGGCCGGCTTCGAGGCTGGTCGCTTCACCAAGCCGGCTTGGGTAGGGCTGGCCGTCGCGCTGCCCATGGCATTGGTCACCGACCATTCAAATGCACGCTGGGCAACGCTCTCCTTTACCGCGGCCAGCGCCGTTTCGTTCATCTATCTGGCGTTATTCTCAAGACAAAAGTGGCTGCAGAGCGCTCTGCATAACCGACTTCTGGTTTATACGGGAATCATCAGCTACGGGCTCTATCTGCTGCATAAGATCCCGTTCGATACGGCGCAAAGCTTGCACGCAGACCGTCATCCCGCGCTGGCTCTCCTCGGGGGCTTAGCCGGGGCGTACGCGCTGGCGTTTGTGTCCTGGAACCTGCTCGAGAAACCGGCCCTGAAACTAAAGCGATATTTCGAACCCGACCGCGGCTGGCGGCCGCTCAATCGAAAGGATCTGGCGCTGGTATCGGAAGAGTAAGCGCGCCCGTATTCTCCGGCTAACTCCGGCGCAGCCGACACACGCCGGTCCAGGGATAATGCGCGCCCATCAATTTAGGTTCGGGCAAGAGAGACAACAGTTCGGCCGGCGCGCGTTTCAGTTGGGCGGCAGTTTTCAATAGTCCCTGCACATCGGCCGGTTTCCATCCGTATGGCAGGAAAAAGTCCGCTCCCTCGGCGGGGCCGAACTGGAAAGGCGCGCCAGCCTCGCTCAAACTTTTTCCGGTGGTACGCTGCATCAGTTTGAGTTGGCCGGGCGAAGCCAAATCGATAATCCAACTCACGAAAGAGCCACCCTGAAAAAGATCGGCCGCGAGCGAAGCGACTTCCTCCGGAGTGAAGTAAATGAGAAGACCCTCACTTGCGACGACGACGCGCTTCCCTTCTCGCTGCAGACCGGCCAAGAATTTCCGGCGCGCCGCCAAGTCCGACAAGTCGAGGCCCACGCGCTCCAGCTTGCATCCGGGCGTCTCGGCCGCGAGCCTCTGTTCTTTGTAGGAGACAATGTCCGGAAAATCGACTTCGATCCAGTGCAGAGTCGCCGGAAGCTGCATGCGATAGGGCCGCGCATCGAGTCCGGCGGCGAGGTTCACTACCACTTCGGCGCCGTCGTCGATTTCGCGGGAAAGGAACCGGTCGAAGAGATAGGTGCGCGCAACCCAGGCCCACTCATGTTTAGTTCCTTCCGGAAGAGTATGGGCGATTTCGAAGCCGAGATCGCCGGCCAGATTTGCGGCGAAGGGATCGCGGAAGAGGGCATCGGGCCGTTCCGTTTCGCGAGCTCGAAAATAAGCCACCCAGCGAGCCGTGTCGGAGACCCCGGTGATGGGAGAGGGCGTGTTATCCATTTTGGTATCTCACGTGCTTTAACGTCAGCAAATGTTCAGCGTTGCAATTATCGTACCTTCTAAAGAGCTTCGCCGCATACGAGCTCTTAGGCTATTCAACCGAAGGTACCTGGGGCTCCTTTCAATAGGACTATTCGGCTATCCACTTGCGCGTTTGGTTGCTCCAGCGTGCAAAGTCGAGGCGCTAGCCGGGTGAAGCCGACTGTTTTGATCGCCACGACAACCCGCTGGTTCCCCACGGCTCGCCTGGGAATGTCTTTGAGCGAGGCCGGCTTCCACGTGGAGGCCATCTGCCCCGCGAGCCATCCGTTGAGCAAAACAGGCGTGGTGGAACGGATTCGAAAGTATCACAACATCCGTCCTCTGGCCTCGTTTCGCTCGGCGATCGAAATGTGCAAACCCGATCTGATTATTCCGGGCGACGATCTTGCGACTCATCAACTCCACCTGCTCCATCGGGACGAACTGGCGCGGGGCGGCAGTTCGGGTGGCGCGACATGTGCCGCTATTGAACGCTCCCTGGGCGCAGCGGCGGGCTTTCCTACCGTCTTCGCGAGAAGCGGTTTCCTCAAAATGGCGCGAGAGGCGGGTATACGCGCCCCAAAGACGGCCGTCGTCAGGTGCCGGGAGGATCTGGCCGCATTTGCCCGTGAGGCAAATTTTCCTTTGGTTTTAAAGGCCGATGGGACCTCGGGCGGAGACGGAGTGAAGATAGTTCGGACGATCGAGGACGCGGAGCGCGCTTACGAGATGCTGGCCGCGCCGCCGTTTCTGGCTCGCGCGCTCAAGCGAAGCCTGCTCGATCGCGACAGCACGCTGCTCGGGGCTTCCCTGCTACGCCGCCGCTACACGGTCAACATCCAAGAGTTCGCTCCAGGTGGTGACGCAACGAGTGCAATCGCCTGTTGGAAAGGCAAAGTTCTGGCGAGCCTGCATTGCAAGGTGATCCGCAAGGCTCAAGCTTGCGGCCACGCCACGGTGCTCCGCGTAATCGAGAACCCGGAGATGTCTCTGGCTGCCGAAAGGATGGCCGATAGACTTCAGCTTTCCGGTCTGCATGGGCTTGACTTCATGCTGGAAGAAGAAACCGGCCAAGCGCATCTGATCGAGATCAATCCTCGATCGACCCAGATCGGGCATCTCGCGCTCGCGCCACGACAGAATCTTACGGTTGCTCTTTACACTGCGGTGACCGGCCGGCCCGGCGGGCAGGCAATGCGAAGCCCAGTGAGTAACGATACGATAGCGCTTTTTCCCCAGGAATGGATAAGAGATCCGGGGAGCCCTTTTCTACAGTCGGCTTACCATGATGTCCCCTGGCGGTACCCGGAGTTGCTCGATGCTTGTATACGGAGCCGGCGCCAGCAGACCGCCTGGTACTCGATCAAACGCGCGGCGGGCCGCTCGGCGCAGTTTCGGCTCCCGACGGCCGACAACTTAGCGAATACACTGCAGGCCGACACACTGCATGATGCCGCACGAGCCGAAACTGAGAGCGAGCCATCGGCCGCGCTGGCTGCAAGAACCGAACAGTTCTAATTTCGGCTTAGCTCAACAGCTAGGCGATATGCGGATACAATAACTTTCCTGCCGCGATCAGAGACCATTCGGGAGCAATCTCGACCAGCTTTTGAGCGAGGCGCGTCATGCCAGCACTACGTGCGTGGCGACGTCGAGCCGGGAATCGCCAGTAGTCGACTACCGAACGCCGAGCGCCCCAATGCTCCTTAAAAGCAACCAGTCCGTTATTCACCGGGTCCGACCGGCCCAGATCGAATTCCGTCATTCCCTCGCTTTTTGCCTCTTGTATGGTGTTCCAAAACAAAAGCGCGGTGCCACCCAAATTGCTGAAACGGGCATCACTGCAGCCGTACTTGTAAGTTACGGTTTTGTTGTACTTCAAGGTCAGAATGGCCGCCACGGGAATTCCCTTTTGAAATGCCAGGCGGAACTGCAGTTCGTCGCCGAAGGTCCGGCTCAGATGCCGAAACCACGAGTGGTGCTGCGGCGGCACATGGTGGCGGCGACGGGTCTGGACGAACAGGTGGTAGAAGCTCATCAGCAACTCTTCTGAGTTGCCGGATTTGTAATCGAGCGATTCGCGTTCGGCGCGCCGTATTTTCCGCTGCACGCAATCCTTGTGAAAGCCGCGGAAAAGCTCGCCACAACTTCCCGCGAGGTCAATCGTATGCAACCAGTAGCGAAAGCTTTTCTGGAAGGCCGATGACTCGTTGGGATCGTAGGAGGTGGGTCGGACTTCGCAATAGCGCCAGCGCTGCTCCGCGGTGATGTTCTTGAGTTCGAGCAGCATCGCATCGATTTGCTGGCGTGTCTCCGCGAGCGGTTCACAATGGTCGGAAAAGGGCAGCGAGACAATACGATTCCCGGTGACGCGGCTTTTGATCCGGCAAAACACCAACCCGCTGGTCAGGCGCGCCCCGGGCGACACGGAGAGAGCAGCGATTTGGTACCCGTACGCGCGATGGAGGGCGTTCAGCCAGTTAACGCTGTGAAACACAGAGGACTTCGGGTGCGCACGCACGAAATCGCTCCAGCGGGGATCTTCGAGCGGATGAATCTCATAAATGCTGTTAAGGGACGACAATTTGTACTGCCAATGCGACGAAGTGGTCAGGCCAGCCGTAAAAGAGGGCGTGCACAGCTGCGTGGATTGCGTGGACCCACCCGGAAACTGCCGGCTTGCCTCGCGTCCGTCTCCTCCCTGAGCGGTACCGTTCCGATGACACTCTAGTTCTAGCACTTTCTTGGCCTATCACCTATCGGCGAATATGCGATCCTGAGCACGCATGCCTGTTCACCCTGGCCGGTAGCGGTTTGGAAAACATGGCACACCATGATCCAAGCCTGCCGGCCGCTCCGGAAATCAGCGTCATTATTGCCGTTTACAATGACTGGACTCCGCTCCATGACTGCCTTCGATCGCTGGCCGCGCAGAGTAATTTCCAAAACTTCGAGGTCATCGTGGTGGATGATGGCAGCGAAGAGCAGTTGCCTGACACCATCCGCGCGCAGGCTGGCTACTACCCGCTTCGAATTGTCAGGCAGCAGCATCGGGGGATTTCCGCCGCCCGGAATAGAGGGATTCAAATCGCCGCGGGCTCGGTGTTGCTGTTCATTGACGCCGATTCCAGATTGCAAGCGAACTGTCTTGCGGCGCTGGGGTCGACTCTGCTTAAACATGCCGGCCACAGCTACTTTCAGTTGAGGCTGGTTGGCGATTGCTCTAGTTTTGTGGGACGGTCGGAGGAATTGCGGCTGACCACTCTTCAGAGCCATCTACGTATCAACGGCTCGATCCGCTACCTGAATACGGCCGCCTTTGCAGTTCGTCGAGCGAGGGTGGATGTGGAGAGGGGTTTGTTCGATCCCGCGGCGCGCCGCGGCGAAGACACGCTTTTATTAGTCGAGCTTCTCGAGGAAGGAGAACTGCCCTTCTTCGCGCTCGAGGCGGTTGTTCAGCACGCCACGCCGCTGAACGTGCTGGCGTGTCTGAGGAAGGACGCCAGATCCGCTTATCTGGAGGCAAGAACGTATGAGATCGTCGCCGCCAGAGGTTTTGAAGTGCGAATCAGCCATCGAGAACGCCTTTTGCTGCTCGGATCGATGTGGAGAACTTCGAAACAGCGTTCGATCGGGAGAGCTGCCTGGTTCCTGCTGGTTGCGCGTCAAAGTTTACAGCGAATTGTCTCGTTCGCCTGCCGCTATCTGCGTCGGCTCTCGCCGCCGACGCCGCGGTCGGAGACAGGCTAGAGGACTGGTTAGACCGGGACTTCGATGAGCATTGGCCCTTCGCTCGAGAAGCCCGCTCGCAAAGCTCCGGCAAACTCATCGAGCGAGGTCACTCGAAGGCCGGGTACCCCCATACCCTGGGCTAATTTCACCCAATCGATATCAGGACGGCTGAGATCGAAAAGGTTGGCGACATTCCCCGGCGGGCTGCCGCCGCCAAGATAACCGAACTCGCGCTTGAGCACCGCATAGGCCCGGTTGGCGAACACAACCGTCGTCACCTTAACTGCCTCGCGAGCCATCGTCCAGAGGGCCTGCGCGGTATACATTCCGCTACCATCCGCGCTCAGGCACAAGATGCGTCTTTCCGGACAGGCCACGGCCGCGCCCAGCGCGAGTGGAAGCGCAATCCCGATCGAACCTCCGGTATTGGTAAGCCACTCATGCGGGGGAGCATCTTCGGTGGCTGCCATGAGGCCGCGACCCGAGGTCATCGACTCATCGACCACGATGGCGTTCTCGGGCAGCAATGCGCCGATCGCCGCTGCCAGCCCGGCGAGAGTGATCTCGCCGCCGGGCACGGATGGCCGGTTTTTCTTTCTCCTATTCGAAGGACAGTCGGGCGGCAATTCCCGAGCTAGGATTTCGAGCGCGCCCACGACATCCTCTTGAGCCTCTGCCAGTGAATGAACTTCACACTCCGAAGAGGTAAGCACGCTATCTTTATCCGGGTAGGCAAAGTAAGCGACGGGCGCGGGAGCACCCACAAGGATAAGCTGTCGAAATTCGCCGAGTTGCTCCTTGGCTTGCTCGAGCACGTAGTGAACGCGCTCGACGGGCGGCGCGCCCAGGCCGCGCTCGAGCCGCGCAAACGGATAGGGAGCAAGGAGCGTTGCGCCGGTAGCGTTCGCGATCTCGCCGGCGGCCCGCAGGCCTGGTCCGTAGAGCGCCTTGCCGGATAGCAAGATCGCGGTCCGAACACCCGAACGCAGCATAGCCGCCGAACGCTCGATGGCGGACGTTGAGGGTAGTGCGGGTGGAGGCGACGGGCGAAGAAGCGGCACAACCGCTTGTTCGCTCCAGGCAATATCGGCGGGGAAAATAAGCGTTGCAATCCGGCCGGGCGCCATCAGCGATGCCGCCACTGCTTCGGCTGTATCCTCGCCGGCTTGAGACGGCTGGCTGCATGTCCGCAGCCAATCGGAATAAGGCCGAGCTATTCCTTCGATGTCGCTGGCGAGCGGGGTATCGTAATGCAAATGAGCGCCAGGATGCTGGCCGACGACATTAATAATCGAACTGTGCGCACGGCTTGCATTGTGGAGATTGGCCAGCCCGTTGGCTAAGCCCGGCCCCAGATGGAGCAACGTCCAAGCCGGACGCCCCGCCATGCGGGCGTAACCGTCCGCCGCTCCGGTGACTACACCTTCAAAAAGGCCCAGCACACATCGCATCTCGGGCGTCTGGCCGAGCGCGGCAACCAGATGCATCTCGGATGTGCCCGGATTTGTAAAGCAGGTATCTACGCCCCGCGAGAGAAGGGTGCGCACCAGAGCTTCCGCTCCGGTCATCTTGCCAAGGCCTGTGCGCGCGCGCTGGTCAGAAAGTCGAGAAAGGGAGCGATCATTTCCGACACGACGCCGCTTTCAAATGGCGCGTGAGCACCGAGCCCAGGCTGTCGAAATGCGTCATCAGCATTTCCAGATGATCGCCCGGCACGGTCTCGACCTCTAAGTCGGAGGTCAAGCTCGCCCAAACAGCTCGCGCGTTGTCCGGGAAGTTAGAAGTCACCTCGGCTCTTACGAATTTTACGCTGCCCGCGTAAAACTGCGGGCGGTATTTCTTCCAAGCGGAAAAAGCGGCCTCGCGAACGCGTTGCGCGGCGGGTGAGTCGGCGTCACGCCTCGCCGCATGCTCCAGCCGGTTTGCGCCGCGCAACCGGAAGGCCGCATGGGCGCGGCGTTTCAGCAGCCTGCTCAGAAGGCGCGTACGCTCTCTCGACGACAGATAGCTGGGGTGAGGGTAAGAATCGATCATCGCGAGAAACCCGGCTTGCTCGCCTCGGGACCGAAGGCGCTGCGCCGCTTCGAGCGCCACCAGGCCGCCGAGTGAGTAGCCGATCAGATGATACGGACCCTCCGCTTGAACTTGTTTGATCGCTTGAAGAAATGCGTCGGCCATTTCTTCTATGCTGTCGTGAGGCTTCTCGACCCCATCCATGCCGCTTGCAGTCATGCCGTATACAGGATACGGCAGATCGAGGTGCTTCAGCAGTTCGAAAAATTGCATCAGACTGCCGCCGATGCCGTGCGCAAGAAAGAGCGGCGAACCGTGGTTGCCGGCTTTCAACAACGTCAGCGGCCGCGGATAGGAGCGATTCCCGAGCGAACTTTCGGAAGCATCTCCGGCTGGCGAGAGACGGGAAGGCGACTCGCTAGCGCTCCAAAATGATGTTTGCATGCCGTTCGATTGCGAATCGAGGTTAACCGGGCTCGGAAGATCGCTGAAGCCAAATCTCGCGCCAGTAGCTGAACTCGCAGCGCGAGCATCCGCCGAAGGCAACATGCTCGCAACCGCAAAGAGCGTCTTTGAGGGCGGGTTGGATCATTTTCCTTTACGCGCAGAAGCCAGCTTTCGCGCCAAAAAATCGAGCACCCCTTCTAGCGTTTCAAGCGCGGAGGCCGCGTCGGCCTCCTGACGGGTTCGTCAGGAGTGAGCAAACTCCCCATAGAGCTTACGCGCTTTCTCGTACATCGGACCGAACGCGAGAGTGCGTCTGTCGATTCCGGTCACTGGCACGACTTTCGAATAATTGCCGGTCGAGAAGATCTCGTCCGCGGATTCGAAATCGCTATAGGTAAGCGTCTTCTCGACAACCTCGACGCCGCTATCCCGCAGCAAGCCGACGACTCTCTGCCGCGTGATTCCGGCGAGGAAGGTTCCGTTGGGAATCGGGGTGAAGACGACGCCGTCTTTCGCCATGAAAATATTCGAAGTCGCCAGTTCCGCGACGTTGCCCAGGCAGTCGCATACGACCGCGTTATCGAAGTGGCGCGCCTGCGCCTCAAAGAGAGCGCGCGCGTTGTTCGGGTACAGGCAGCCGGCTTTCGCATCCACCGGCATCGTTTCGAACGTCGGACGTCGAAACGGGGAAAGCGTGACCGAAAAGCCGCGCGGCGCACGCATCGGCGCTTCGTAAATCGACAGGCACCAGCGCGTGGATTCCGGATCGTGCGCTTGCACCCACGGCCCTTCCTTTTCCGCCCAGTACATCGGGCGGATGTAGAGAGCTGCATTTCTCTCGAACCGCGCGATACCTTCTTGGGCTAGCCGGACCCATTCTTCCCCCGAAACAACCGGCTTGAGATACAGCTTGGCCGCCGAAACGTTCACGCGCGCGCAGTGAAGCTCAAGATCCGGGGTAACACCTTCGAAGGCGCGAGCCCCATCGAAGACCATCGAACACAGCCAGGCAGCGTGCGTCCGGGGGCCCATGATCGGCACGTTGCCTTCCCGCCATTCTCCTTCAAAAAAGGTCCAGGTTTTGGAGCAGCCGTCGCCTACTGTCAAAGAGTCCTCCGTTTCATCGATCCGCCACCACCCTTGCTTCCTGTAATTCGAAGGGAGCCTTGCCTATCGCCTGGTCGATGTGTTTGCGGAGGGCGGCTGCCAGATACTTGACAAATGGCTCGAGCAGCATACCGGCCGGATACACCGGCAACACTTCCACCGTTTGGCCGCTCAAAGCTAACTTTTCCCATTTCAGATCCGGGCGGCGAAACACTCTATACTGTTTCACTGGCCGGATGTCTACCAACTTGCCGGCGTAAGGCTTGGGGACGTACTTCCAGGCGGCCTCGTCGTTGGTTTTCCAGACCCGAGCCAGCACCGAGGAATCGTTGCCATCTTCCGCGCGCCGGCCGCGAAGCCACGAAGCGCGCAGCATACCGCGCCACACCGGAATTCTACGCCGCAGCACGTCGACTTTTTCCCCAAAGAACTTGGCCTTCCCGGGCGAGTCGAGATCGAGAAAACTGGCGGCGTGAAATACGAAGCGCTGGCAAGCGTATGAGCTTTTGCTCCAAACGGAAAGCGGTACTTTATGCCAGTTCATGGTGTCGCACAGTGCAAGCAGCGCCACCGCCTCCCCGCTGCTTTGCAGCTGCCGCGCGACCTCGTAGGCAATCGTGCCACCCATGCAGTAGCCGCCCAGCAGATAAGGTCCCCGGGGCTGCACTTTCCGAATCTCTTTTACATACAGAGCCGCCATCTCTTCAATAGATTCCAACGGACGCGCGCCGCCATCCAAACCCTGCGCCTGCAGGCCGTAGAAGGGCTGGTCCACACCCAGGTATTGCGAGAGCTTCCGGTAGCTCAAGACATTTCCGCCGGCGCCATGAAAGCAGAAGAAAGGAATGCGTGAGCCTAGCGGCTGGATTTCGACGAGCGGAGACCAGCCGGTAGCCGCTTCCCCGCCGCACAAAATCTCCGCCAGCTCGGCAATGGTAGGCGCTTCATAGAGCGTCGCCAAGGGGAGTTTGACGTCGAAAGCCTGCTCGATTTGGGCAAACATCTGCACCGCCAGAGAAGAGTCTCCACCCAGGTCGAAGTAATTCTGGTCGAAGGCGATGTCGTCGACGCCGAAAAGTCTTTGCCAGATTCGGGCAAGATCTTGTTGGGCGCTATCGATTTGGGCACTGTGGAGGCCGGTCACGGGCGCATCCTCTCGGCTTGTTGCATTCTGGCGAGCTCATCTTTCATCACTTTGCCGGTAGGCGTCAGCGGCATATGCGAGACAAACAGAATTTCGGACGGACGCTTGTAGGGCGCCAGATTTCTGGCCGCATGATCCAGGAGTTCGTTCATCGATACATTCGCCGCCGGCTGAACGAAAGCAATCGCCTCCTCGCCTCCCTGCTCCGCGTCGACGCGCCGACCTATTACCGCGGAACGCAGAACCGAAGGGTGAGCATTCAGCACCGCCTCCACTTCGGACGGGTATACGTTCAGCCCGAATCGGATGATCAGTTCCTTGGTGCGGCCGACGATAAAAAGGTGATCGTCTTCAATGCGCGCCAGATCGCGCGTGTTGAACCATCCATCGCCATCGATGGCCTCGGCGGTTTCTCGCGGCGCTTTGTAATAACCCTTCATGACGTTCGGTCCGCGCACCCATAACTCGCCTACTTCTCCGTCGGCTGCACATGCGCCATCCGTTCCCACCAGGCGAGTTTCCATGCCTGGAAGAATTTTGCCCACAGACAGGTCTTGCCTCGGAATGTCGACGCGCGTCTGCGCTATGTTAGGCGAACATTCCGTTACGCCATAGCCGTTATGCAGGGTCATGCCGAAGGCGCTCTCGACGGCCGCCTTAACGGGCGCCTGCAAGGGCGCGCTCGACGAGGAGATGATGCTCAGATTCGGAGGTCGCAGCTGTTTTATGCCCTTCAGTCCGGCATACTCGAGCAACATCGAGAACATCGAAGGAGCGCCCAGCAAAACCGTGATCCCGTCCTTTTGAAGCGACGCAAGCAGCGCCACGGGATCGAAGCGCGAAGCGAGATAGAGCGTCGCACCACTCAGCAGCGTGCCTAAAAGAACGACCGACAAACCGACCGCGTGGGACATCGGCAGGACACCATAGAGGCGGTCGTTCGATTCGAGTGACCGGATGGAGGCGGAAACCGCGGCTACAAACAACAAGCCTCTGTGTGTCAGCATCACTCCTTTCGGAATACCGGTGGTGCCAGAGGTATAAATCAACGCCGCGACACGGTCGGCGGCAGCGGGCTCGACGTTTTCCGGTTCCACGTTTTCGTTCAACGGACCTATGCCCACCGAGCCCAATCCCTCTCTCATTTCGACTTTCGCCGCGTGGCGCTCGGCGTGCTGCCGAGCCTGCAGCGAGGCGCCCGTCGTGTAGAGGGTGAGCCGCGCGCCGCAGTGGTCGCGGATCTGGTCGACTTCGCGAGCGGAAAGACGGGCATTTACCAGCACGGGCCACGCATCGAGGGTCGCTAGCGCGAAAAGAATCGCCACAAAGACGCGGCAGTTATCGCACACGACCAGCACCCGGTCACCGGCTCGTACACCCGAATCGCGCAGCCATTCCCCGGCTTCCGAGACTCGGCCAGACAGCTCCCGGTACGTCCACGTTTCACCCGCTTCAACCAGCGCCGGGCGATCGGGAAACCGGGCCAGCCAGGGTGTCAGCACATCGCTGATCCGGGCCGGTAAAGTGGAGAGTAAGTCGGCTAGTTGCGCGTCGGCCATATCTTGACTTAGGCGAATTCCTGTTTCAGCAGCGCAGTGTGGAACGCTTTTGTGCCCGGCATGGCGGCGAAAGACAACGCATTCTCCTTCTCGGCGACGACGTAGTCCAACCAGTTACGATAAATGCCGGTGGCCGAAGCCTCCCAGCTATTTTGCAGGCAGCCGGCGGCCTCCGGGAAGCGGGCCATGAGTTCGTCAGAAGGAGAAGCCAGCGCCTGTTCTCGAAATGCCTCAAACGCCCGAACCCCAGCCGCATCGAAGTACCCGTAAGGCATCGTCGGATACGTTTCCCTCTCGCGCTTCAAAAATCTCCGCGTATCCCGCCGGTATTCGCGCAGCAAGGTCAGGACGCCGTACTCGGGATGACCTTGGAAATGCAGGAAAAGACTTTTTCGCTTCTTTTTTACGAACAGGTCTACGCCAGCCTCTTCCGATTGCGTGAGCACCGAGTAGCCGCTCGAGGTGAGGTGGCTCGCGCGCACCTCGTTCCAGCGGGAATGAGGACAAGGCAGCGCGCCCGAAGCGAGCTTCGTCAGAGGATGCGCAGCGGTATGACTGAAAGCGAAGACTCCAAATCGCTTATCGCTAAGCGGCCGGCGGCCGATACCGTCGCTATGGAGAACGCCGGCGTGAGCTGCCAGGCAGGAAAGGATGGCGGACGATGTATTCTCTTCGGCCCAGTCGAGAACGTCGACCAGGGCCGGCCAATAGGCTTCACGCCGTAGATCGGCCTGGCACGGTTCGGTTCCCGTAACGATCAGCGCGTCGAAGCGAGTCTCCCAGAGCTCATTGATGCCCCGGTAATGACGGTCCAGGTACTTTTGCGCCCGCTCGCTCCGCGCGATGTTAGGCAGCGAGAAGAGTTTGAGGCGAACGGCCAGCCTCTCCGCAGCCCTGCTCAGCAGTTTGCAGAACTGCGCCTCTGTGTCTTCGAGCGCCAGATCCGGCATGTTGTTGATGAGCGCAATATCGATGCACTCCGCCTGGCGGCCTAAGTTGAGCGCTCCCAACGGGGAGAAAGGATTCGAATCGTCCGGCCAAATGGCAGGGCATTCAAGACTCTCGACTACCAACGGCATAAGCTTCCTTTCGAAACGAGTCCGCAAGCGAGGTTGTCGCGGCGAGCGCTTGCGAGAGGTCGCCGACGATGTCGTCTATGTGCTCTATTCCGACGCTCAATCGAATCATCTCCGGAGTGACCCCGGCGCTCGCCTGTTCCTCGGGTGTCAACTGCCGGTGAGTGGTCGACGCCGGATGGCAGGCGAGAGATTTCGCGTCTCCCATATTGACCATGCGTTTAAATAAGCGCAGCGCATCGAAGCATTTCCGGCCGCTTTCGAAACCACCTTTGACGCCGAAGGTCAGCAGTGAACAGCGCCGCGATCCCAGATACTTCTGCGCCATGGGGTAAAGCGGGCTGTCGGGAAAGCCCGCGTAGTTCACCCACTCCACACGCGGATGGCTGCGCAAATACTCCGCGACTTGACGCGCATTCTCCACATGCCGTTCCATGCGCAGCGGCAGCGTCTCCACGCCCTGCAGCAGCAAAAAGCCGTTGAACGGAGAAAGAGTCGCGCCGGTGTTTCGCTGGCAGACAGTTCGACAACGCGCCACGTAGGCAGCCTCTCCAAACTGATCGACGTAGACCACGCCATGATAAGCGGGTTCCGGCCGGTTCAGCATGTAGAAGCGCGATGGATAGCGACGCCAGGGGAATTTGCCAGCATCTACGATCATTCCGCCCAACGTCGTCCCGTGCCCGCCCATGAATTTCGTCATGGAATGCAGCACCACATCCGCGCCGTACTCGATCGGACGCAGCAACATGGGCGTGGCTACCGTATTGTCGACAATGAGCGGCACTCCATGTTGGTGAGCGACGCGCGCCAATTGCTCAATATCGGCCACGTTCCCGGCGGGGTTGCCGATGCTTTCGCAATAGACCGCGCGGGTGTCTTCGTCAATCAGTCTTTCGACCGACTCCGCGTCTTCTTTCTCCGGAAAACGAACCTCGATCCCCCGCTTGCTCAAAATGTGCGCAAACAAGGTGTAGGTGGCTCCATAAAGCTGGGGCAGCGAAACGATGTTGTTCCCCAACTCGGCGATGTTTATGATCGAATACTCGATCGCGGACATGCCGGAACTTACACTTAATGCATCCACCCCACCTTCGAGCGCGGCCACGCGCTTCTCCAGCACCGTGTTGGTGGGATTTCCGATGCGGGTATAAATGTTCCCGGGGACCTCTAAATTGAAGAGCGCCGCCCCGTGTTCGGCGCTGTCGAATTCAAACCCCACCGTTTGGTAAATGGGTACGGCTACGGCGTTGGTTTGAGGATCACCCTCATACCCGGCGTGAAGCGCAAGAGTCTCTTTTTTCATGCGAGCGCGCACCCCTCGATGGCAGTCCCGGCACCGTTCATTCCGAGTCGGTCGCCAGGTGCGCCGCTGGAACGACGGTCCGCTCGCGCGCGGCCGATTTGGTCACCGCGGCGGTAAGCTGTTTGGCGGCAAAACCCGCGCCAAAGGCAAAACGCATGACCGGGCCGAAGCTGTTCGCCGCGGCAATGCCGACGAAATAAAGCCCCGGCACGGAAGATTCGAAGTTCGACGACAGGATCGGTGTTCCCTCGAGCGTTTTCACGGTCGAGCGAATCTCCTCGCTGAGGTGGGTCAGACGCGCCAGGCTCGGTTTATACCCGGTGGCCGCTATGACGTGGTCGGTAACGATCTCGCGTTGGCCTCCATCTTCTGCGCGAAGGTTGAGGTGGACTCTCCCATCTCGAACCTGTGCGTGTTCCGGCGAGTACCCCAACAGAAGCGGCACACGGTCTATCACCTTGTCTCTCGTGAACCAACCTCCCGAAGGACCGAGCGCCTTGCGTACTGCCTGCAAACGCAAGTGTTCCGGCAGATAATGGAAACCCAATGGCACATTGGCGAAGAAACGCGATCGCATCCCCGGTCCGAGACCCGATTGCGGATGCCGGATCTTCTGCCATCGCGAGCGGGGCTTGCCGGTGGGCTTGGTATGGAACTTCAGCTCTTGCCGTCGGCTGATCAGCTGCACGTTGACGCCGGCATCGTGAAGCAAGCCCGCCAGATCGAGCGCCGATCCGCCGCCTCCGACCACTACCACACTGCGCCCCTTGAAGCGTTCGAGATCGCGATGATCGGCGCTATGCGACAGCATTTCCGGCGGTAAGTTGGCCAGGTTGGACGGAATATGCCGGAAATGAGTGATCCCTACCGCCAGGACGACGCGGCGCGTCCGAACCGTTTCGCCATCGTCCAACCGCAGAAGAAAACCTTCTGGCATACGATCTACCGCAACCACGAACTTGTCTTCGAGTTCCGGCGTCATGCGCTCTTTGAAAGCCAGTCCATAGGCGTTGAAAGTCTCGAGACGGACCGGAATGCCGGTGTCGGCATACTCTATTCCGCGTTCCGCGCAAAACTGCCTGAGAGTAAACTTGCTTTCCGGATCGTAGAGATTCGAGGCGAAACCGTCCGATTTGAGCATCATGCCCTTCGGCATGTGGGTCAACCAACTGTCCATCGGTCGACCGAAAATCCGGAAGTTGAGCCCTCTGTAACGAAAGTAGGCGGCTATCGAAAGACCATACGGGCCTGCGCCGACAATTGCAACGTCTAACATAGTTCCATCCATGATTTTTTTTTGAAAGTGAGCGGGGAGAGCTGCGTGTTAGCCGGCGCAATCCTGCTGCGCGCTCGAGACTGGGTTGCTCCTGGTGTCCGCGGGCAAGCCCGCGCTCAAAGCTACCGCATGTCCGGTCACAAAGCCAGCCGGAACCAAACTAACAAACTTATGTATACAATTTGCCTAGCAACTGAAGCGCCAAGGTTGACGCCAAGTCAAAGGCGAGTTGTTGCCGCAGTTTCGGCATCTGCAGCCGGCGCGGCGCTCTCGAAAGAAATGGCACTTCATCCCAATTTCTAGGAGCAAGTCCAAGCTTTCGCCGGCTGTTACAAATAACCTAACCACAAGACGCTACTTTCTTTTCGCCAATGCCGAGCTTCTTCATCTTGTACAGCAGCGCCTTATAGTCTACGTTCAGCATCATGGCCGCCTGCTTACGGTTCCACAGACTGGTCTGCAAAGCAGCTAAAATAGCGTCCGCTTCGGCAGCCCGGCGCACCTCATCGACTTTGGAAAGAGTGGAGCGGTTTTCAGGGGCAGCCGCGCGCGCGACCAGAGTGGGCCTGGGCAACTCCTGCACAGTTGGCTCCCGCGTGCTCGATGGGCGATGGAGGGAAACTTCCGGAACGGCTTTGATAGCCTCCAGCCGCCGGCGGTTCAAGTCTGTCACACGTCTGCCGAAATTTTGGTCATACTGGGCTTCAGAAGAACTGCTCGCCGCCTTCGGCATCTCGTCGGCCGGCACGTAAACAGTTTTTGCCTTCACCGTCCGCTGGCGGATTTCCGCCGCTAAAATACTCGGGCTGCGGATGACCAGGTATTTGCGCATCATGTTCTCGAGTTCGCGAACGTTTCCTGGCCAGCTATACTCCAGGAGCACTTGGCGCAAGATAGGCGCGATTTCTAACTTCGGCGTATCCACCGTTGAATGCTGCTGCAAGAAAAGCTCGCAAAGGGGAAGAATTTCGCTGCGCCGCTCGCGCAAAGGCGGGATCTTGATCTCCACAATGTTCAGCCGGTAATACAGATCCTCGCGGAATCTTCTTTCCTCTATCGCCCGCTCGAAATCGCAATGAGAAGCAGCCATGATGCGAACGTCGATGCGCGAGGGCTCATGCGAGCCTAGCCGGTAAAACTCCTGATCCTGAAGCACCTGCAGAAGCTTGGCCTGCAGCTTCGTATCCATGTCGCCGATCTCATCGAGCAGAATGGTCCCTTTATTGGCCATCTCGAATTTTCCGGGAGTATTCTTGAACGCGCCGGTGAAGGCCCCTCGGTCGTAGCCAAAGAGTTCGCTCTCTACTAATTCGGAAGGCAAGGCGGCGCAATTCAGTTTGACAAAAGGCCGCTCGGCTCGTCGCGAAAAAGAGTGCAATCTGCGGGCGATCACTTCTTTGCCAACTCCGGTTTCGCCGCGCAGCAGAACCGGCACGTTCGACGCGCCGATCCGTAACAGCAACGACTCGGACCGTTGCGACCAGTTGCCGGTTACGAGCGCCTCATCCTGTACACCGGGGCTCGAAACCTTGGTATCTTCTCCGGAAGCCTGCAATAGGTCCGAAAGGTCCTTTACCGAAGTGATGGCGGAGAGCATGTCTTCGGGTTTGAGCGGTCCCGTAAAGATCCTGCAATTGCCAAGCCCGTCGAGCTCGCTTTTGCCGCTCCAATTGAACGGACTGGATAGAACAATGATCGTCAGGTCGGGCTGCGAGACGGCTATCCGTTCCGCGGTTCGCAGCTCCTCGGCGGATCTTCGATCGAGGTCGAGGAGCAGAAGCGAAAAAGAATGTTGCTGGTTTGCAATAGCCGGCAGTACGTCCTTACTGCCTGCAACAAACTCCATTTGGACGTTGTAATTTGAAAGCGCTTGTCGTACAGAGTTGCGGAACTCGCGCGAGTCGCCGGCAACCAGTATGGTCGTCATGTCAACTCAGCGCCAGCTGCTCTCTTCCCGCTGGAAATGGGCAATCCCACACCTCAGCCGCTCTACCGAACTTTGAAATCCGCTGTTCTTGCTCGCGCAATTGATGCCTCCGTTCTCTGGCCGTCCAGAGTCGAAACCTTCGCTAGTAGCTATGCGAGAAGTCCGAAATGTCTGTAATGATTCTGCAAGATGTCTGCCAAAGGCACAAGCACAGCTTATTGCATGGGTACTACACCCGAGTACTGGAACCGATTAAAAGAAATTTGTCGCTAATAATTTACTCTTGAGTGCCTTGAACTACGTATCATTCCTTCTGGAAGCCCTGTCCCTACAGGGCTTTCTGAGCTTTTTTCGCTATTTTCGATTTAAGAATTATATGGAGCCATTCGAAAAACAAATATGTACTTCGGCCCACCTTCCGCAACTGCCGATAGCAGCATTCGGAGAATCTGTTTAACAAATTGGTGAGCAGGAAGTGCTCTGCGGCTCATCCTTGCCGGCCCTCGACGGGAGCGTCGAAAACAAAGCTTGCATGATCTCCTGCGACGGCAGCAGAATGGTTCGAGGAGAAAAGGTAGTGGATAGACTCGAAGAACTAAAACAGAAGTATCGCTCCGCTCTGGAGCTCATGCCCCAGCAGGGGGTTCAGGTTTCGCAGCTCGAGCTGCGCGATAACAAGCTTTTCGTGAAGGGGACAGCTCCGTCACAGGAGGCTAAGAATGCCGTCTGGAACCAGATCAAGGCAGTGGACGCAAGCTATTCGGACCTGACTTGCGATATCAACATAGGCGCTGCCGCAAGCGCGGGCGTTGGCGGATCGGCAGGCTTACATGACTCTTCGCCACAGTCTTTGGCGGGCGGTTTGGCGGCTGCCTTCCGATCCGATCAGACACCCGCCTTTCCGCAGATGGTCTCGCATCTCTTTGGCAGCTCCGATGGCCAGCAGCGAGCCGGGCTGTTAAATCAACTGTTGGGCTCCGTCGGGCCAGGCGTTTTGGCCAGCGCGCTTCCCGGCCCGTTAGCCAGTATCCTGAAAGGCGGCACGGCTGTAACACCGCAGCAAGCCGAACAAATTCCGCCCGAGTCCGTACAGCAGTTAGCCGAACATGCCCAGAAGAGCAATCCGAGCGTGATCGACCAGGTCAGCGGTTTTTATTCGCAGCACCCGAAAGTCGTGCAGGCTCTGGGAGCAGGCGCTTTGGCGATGATCATGTCACACATCAGCAAGAAGTAGCGGTAGGCATTTCCGGTGTCTGCTCACCGGCTATTTCCCGGGAGCAGACATGACCTGGAAGATTTCGACCGCTCCTTTTTTGCTGTCTACCTTTCCCGAAAAGCTGGCTAGGAGAGCAAAGTCCGCTGGCCTTTCGCCAATGGTCCGTTCTACCAGCGCCTGGTGCGAAAAGGAAGCTTGTCCAGAGTATGTATCGAGGACGATCGCCTTCACATGAGCTCTTCGCAAATAATTCAGCAGTTCCTGAGGAGTCGTGAAAAGAGCGTGGTAGTGTACCCCGGCCCAATCGACTTGAGCAAGTTGCTTGGTGGCGCGAAGAATGGTAAGCTTCGGCCTCGGTTCTCGCATCGCGACTTCGGATATTAGCAATCCCTCTCCAATACTGCCCGAGGAAACCAGCAAAGTAGACCGGTCAAGCTGCGCGTCGCCAGCGATAAAGCGCGCCGCAGCGCTATATCCGTAATGATCGGAATAGGGCACGGCAAAGACCTCTTCAGCAAAAACAATAAATCCCAGCACGGCGACCAGCGGGCGACGCCAGCGACTGAAACGCAGCGGCGTTGCCGGCAAGCGATCCGCCAACCAGACGCCGCCCGCGAAAAGGAAGTAAATTAGCGCCGGCACAGCCATAATCATCTTGCGGTCTTCAACGCCCGCGGGTACCAGGGAATGAAACAGCCAGTCGGCCAGGATGAGGCTGAACATCACAACGGAAACGGAAGCAAGCGGCCTTGACAATATCGGCAGAATGATTTCGGTAAGCACACCGATCGCAAGAACGACGGATAGAATCGGACCGAGAATGGATACGACTATCCAAAAAAACTGGCCCAGGGCACCCAGCGTGTAACCGACACTCGGATGCGAGCCACCGGTCCAACCGCGTTCGGCCGAGCGCAACGTCATCAGCTGCCACGGCAGACAAAGTGCCGCGATCAGCAGAACGCCTGCCCAGAAAGATCGTTCGAGCAAAAAGCCAAACCGGCGCGTGAGCACGAATGCAATGGGCGGCAGCAGAGCGAGCAACCAGCCGCTCCCCTTGGTTAGCACCGCCAACGAAAAGTACAGCCCGAACCAAAGCGAGTCCGATGTCTTGCCGGAGTCGAGATACCGCCCGAAGTAAACGGTGCTCCAAAAGCAAAACAGGACGAGAAGGGTCTCGGCCATTTCTTCGTCGGTCGACCGTTGAAACAGCGGCACGCAGACGAGTAAAACCGCGGCCAGGATCGCCGGCGTCATACCAAACCAGCGTCTCGCTTCATGCCACAGGGAAAAAGCAACCATCGCCGTCGTAAATGCCAGTTCTAAGCGGACCGAGGCGCGCGACGCGGAAAACAGAAGCATCCATAACGCCTGCACGATATAGAAGACAGGCGGCCAATGCCCGAAAGCCACCTTGGGATAGTGATGATAATACTGCTCGGCGAACTTCAGGGGCGAAAGCGGGCTCGGGCCGGTAATATACTCCCGCAGCATCAAAGACGTCACATAGTGCGCCGGCTCATCCGGATAGGATCCGAATTCGGCTCGAAACGCCCCGTTCAGATATTGCAGGAAAACGGCAATCGCAAATAGCGCCGCCAGCACGGCGACGGAGATCAACAGCGGTGAAACAGGTTTTTTTAGCGCGCTGCCGACCGTGGCCACAGGCGTAGTTGCGAGAGTCGAGTCGACGTCTTCAGTTCTCATCGCAGCCCTAATCCGATTTCGCACTGGCTCGAGAGTGTCAGCGGTTCGCTCGACCATTTAGAAGCGCGCGGTGAACATCGTACAGTTGCCCCCCGATAGCATTCCAATCATACCGTTTTGAGACTAGTTCCCTGGCGCGCTCGACCAATCGGCGTCGAAGCGTGCCATCCGTCAAAATCCTTTCAACCGCCTGAGTCATCTCGTCCGCCGAATCCGCCAGCAGGATTTCGTCTCCATCCCCGGCCGCAATTCCTTCCGCTCCTAAAGTCGTAGAGATCACCGGAACTCCCATAGCCATCGCTTCTAAGATTTTAAGACGAGTTCCACCACCAACGCGTAGCGGAACAATCACGGCAGCGGAATCGGAATAGTACGGGCGAACATCGGCCACCGTGCCCGTCACAGTTATCCTGTCGGAAGCCAAAGCCTGCACCTCGGGCACCGGCGATCGGCCGACCACACTCAATTTAAGCGCCGGTACACGCTGGGTAAGTTTTGGCCATACGGTTTGCACAAACCAGCGAATGGCATCGACGTTGGCGTGGTAGTCCATCGACCCCACGAAAAGCAAACCCGTACCAGCCGCTTTCCCGTCAGCCGGCCTGAAGGCGCTGGCGTCGACCCCGTTTGGAATAACGGTCACGCAGGCTTTGGGATTATGTTTCAGCAGTTTGCGCTTATCGGGTTCGCTGACCACGGTATGGGCGTCGCAGAGTCCCATCAATCGGGTTTCCAGTTTCGAAAGCAGGCCGGCCGTCCGCCGGGCAATCAGTTTCTTCGGCAAGTTGCCGGTTTCGACAGCATAGCGGAACATCAACTCCGAATCGATGTTATGCCAATCGAGCAGGACACCCGGCCGGCTGGGAGCCGAACGGATGATTTTCAGGTACGAAAATAAATTACTCGTCTCCAGCTGGACCATATCGAACGATCCACGGGCGAGCACGTCGGTCAGGCAGCGTTCCACGTCGGCCGAAGCGTAGTTTAGAACCGTAACCGGAGTAGGCCCAAGGATTCCCTTGACGATCATTCCGGCGCTGTAACTGGCCCGTTTCCGCGCGCTGAGCAACTCCTCGAAAACAGGCACGTCGGGAGCCGCCTGTTCGTCGTCCTCGGGTTGAAGGACGCGCAGTAGCGTCACGGAGCAGCGCTCGGCCAGCGCTGACGCGAGATGGACATTTCTAAGTCTGGAGCCGGAATTGACGGGCCAAAGTTGCTGCGGAGTGAAGAAGAGAATTCTCAAATGTCGCTTTCACATATATGTGGGTGCATTCCGTCAAACCTTATCGTATTTTACATCGTGATGCGGCAGCAGGCTTGTCCGATACGCTGGAAACGATTCACTCAACGGCTCTTATAAAGGAGCGCCAGGGGGAGGCTAAGTCGCACCGGTTCCGGCTAAAGAAGAGGCTGGCTTCCACCGCGCTCCGGACACTGCGCTCCTGCGGAGCTTTTACCGCGGCGGGCAAGTCTCTGCGCCGCGCCAATAGCCTGCTAATCCTCTGCTATCACGGCATTGCCTTACACGACGAGCATAAATGCTGGCCGCACTTGTACATCACTCCGCAAGTCTTCCGCCAGCGCCTGCTATGCCTGAGGGCTGTGGGCGCAACCGTACTGCCCCTCGATGAAGCGCTCCAGCGGCTCCAGCGCGGCTCTCTGCCGCCGCTCAGCGTCGCCATTACCTTCGACGACGGTTTCTACGACTTTCTCGAACACGGCATTCCCATCCTGTCGGATTGCGGATTTCCGAGCACCCTCTACCTCACTACGCATTATTGCGATTATCGGCTGCCTATTATCGGTTTAACCCTGGACTATATCCTCTGGAAATCCGGGAGGCAATCGATCCGAGTCCCGGAACTCGGTTCGGATGCTCTGTTGCCCAGCAGAACCTACGCGGAGCGCCAGGCCATCGTCAAAGGGCTTCTTCAATGGACCGAGCGTCAGGGAATGAAAACCCTCGGCAAGAATGAATTCGCCAGGCAGTTGGCGGAACGGCTGGGAGTGGATTACCAGGCTATCCTGGACCGGCGCTTATTTCAAATTTTGAGCCCCAATGAGGTCGGCAAGGTGGTGCGCGCCGGCGTCGACGTCCAACTACACACTCATCGCCACCGCACGCCGAAAACTCAGGATCTCTTTCTACGGGAGATCGAAGACAACCGGAGAAGAATTATCGAGCTGACCGGAAAAATTCCGAGTCACTTCTGCTATCCCAGCGGCGAGTATTCACCCGAATTTTTCCGTTGGCTGGGCGATTGTGGAGTCCAAAGCGCAACCACCTGCGAAGCCGGTCTGGTTTCCCGATCCTCGCCCAGCATGAAGCTGCCCAGAATCCTGGATGACAGCGGAATGAATATGCTCCGTTTTGAGAGCCTGATTTCCGGGCTCTTCGTCTAGGCTAGGAGCTCGTCTTTCGATTCACCATCTCGATCAGGCCGGCCACTTTCTCGGCGTGAGTCTGCGCGTTGAACTGGCTTTCAAACCACTCGCTCGGACGCTCCTGGACACCGTTCAATTGAACGAATCGCAAAACCGTATCGTCTACCTCTTTCTGTCCGGCAGAAGTATACAGGCACTGGTAAGGAACTCCGCTTTTCTCAAGAATCCGTTCTACCGGCGAATTATGCGGCACAAAGGCCAGTATGGGACGACCTATCTGAAGATATTCGAACAACTTACCGGGCACCTGCAGCGCGGTTTGCGGCTGAATCAACAAGAGCGCGTGCGCCGTTTGGATGATGCGATGCGCCGCGCTTTGCGGCAAGCGCTCGCCGTCCAGCTTGACCCAACCCTCCTTTTCCGCCACCGCCATGAACTCGGAGTTCGGGACTGAACCATCCACCACCGGCCCCGCCAGCAAAACTTGAAACTGATTAGCGGACAGCTGGCGGCTATCGATCAGCCGCCGCAACGACTCCAGAATCGGCGTGACACTACGCCCGCCATAGAGCTCCCCAACATGCGCCACAATCTTACGATTGGGCGATCTCACCGGCAAAGGCAGCAGCCGTTCTTCGGGATCGAAGCCATTCCATATAAGGCCGATGCGATCCGCCCGATCCGGGTGAGCACGTTTCAGCTTCTCCTGAGCCGAATCGGTATTCGCGATGGTGAAATCCGCCGAACGAACTAGAATTCGCTCCAGCTTGCGATAGACGTTCTTCGTAAAAGGGTTGATGTGGTCGTAAACCGGATTATCACCAAGCGGGTCCCGGTAGTCCGCGATCCAACGAATTTTCCGCCGCCGCGAAAGCCAATAACCCGCTAAGTGAGTTCCTACCGGCGGGAAAGTAGAAAAGGCCGTGAAGCGGTATTCAGGGTTCTTTGCCATGAACCGCAACGCAGCGCGATAAGCCTGAACGGCCCATTGAGACCCCACCATTCCCGGCAGCAGAAACCGGCGCAGCGCTCTTTCCACCTGCCACCCGGTCCCTTGTCGGGCCTTCGTCACGAAGGGGTCGGCAATGTATTCGGCATCTAACTCGGGAAGCTGATCGACCGGCGCGGCGGAAAAGACATGACACCGGTATCCCGATCGGGATAGATACTTGTAGAATCGATATGGCCGCAATGCCCCGATAGCATTTTCCGGTGGGAAATGATAGGCGAAGATAAGGGCCAGATCGGCGGGCATGGCGAGCGTTTAACTCTCTCCCCGAAGACCGTAGAATTGCCGGATGGCGGCATGACATCTCACGCCGGCCTGGCCGTCCCACAGCGGCGGGATGGAATGGATCTTGCCCGATCTAGCCTCCTCGCGCCAAGCCGCCAGAATAGACGCTTTCGACGTTCCCGCCAGGCGGTTTGTTCCGTATTCGATGGTGGCCGGCCGCTCGGTGTTGTCGCGCAAGGTAAGGCAGCTTACCCCAAGTACGGTGGACTCCTCCTGAATGCCGCCGGAATCGGTGAAAATAGCCGTCGCGCGCGCCTGCATATGAAGAAAGTCGAAGTAGCTCAACGGCTCCAGCAAATGAATGCCTTCCGCCAAGCGAACGTTCCCCTCCTGCAGCCGTTTGCGAGTTCTCGGATGCACCGGCCAGTACAACGGCAAATCGCGAGTAATCACGTTCAATGCTTCGACAATCTCCGCCAGCTTTACAGGGTCGTCGACATTGGCCGGCCGATGCAAGGTAACCAGGCCGAAGCGTTCTTCCCCCTGCGTGACACGTTCCCGAATATCCGAACGGAGCGCTGTCTCCAGATGCAGCCGAAGCGAATCGACCATCAAATTGCCGACAAAGGCGATTTGCGTCTCGCTCTTGCCCTCCTTGAGCAAGTTGGTCCGTCCGCTCTCTTCGGTCACCAGCAGGAGATCCGAGATGGCATCGGTCACCACGCGATTGATCTCTTCCGGCATGGAGCGATCGAAACTACGCAATCCGGCTTCAGCGTGAATCACGGGCATTCCCAGCTTGGAGGCCACGAGCGCGCCCGCGACAGTCGAATTGACGTCGCCCACCACCAGGACGCCTCCCACCGACTCTTGGTTCAAGACAGGCTCCAAGCGGCGCATGATCTCCGCTGTCTGTTGGGCGTGAGTGCCGGAACCGACCTGCAAGTGATGCCGCGGAGGTGGAATTTGCAGATCGCGAAAAAAAGAACCCGACATGCTGTCGTCATAGTGCTGGCCGGTATGGATCAAAATGGTTTCGAGATCCGGATCGTTCGCCATGGCCGCCATCAATGGGGCAACCTTCATGAAGTTCGGCCGGGCTCCGGCCAGGACGCCAAGACGTATCGTCAACGGGACATCCTTTTTTTCTCCAGCCCTTCCCGATAGATACGCCCCATTGTGTCAAGCGCTACTTTCATATTTAAATCGCGCGCCGCAAACTCGGCCGCCTTCTTCGAAAACGCCAGCCTTAATGGCTCGTCTTCGACAAGCATGGCAAGCTTGCGCGAGAGCTCCTCTCCGTTCCCGTTCTCGAACAGCAGCCCTCGTTCGCCGTCCGCAATCAACTCCGGTGTTCCTCCTACGCGCGACCCCACCGGGCAACAGCCGCAAGCCATCGCCTCCAGGATCGAATTCGAAAACGCTTCCGATGAGGAGCATGAGACAAAGATATCGATCGCCTGCAGATAGGGAGCGACTTCTGAAACGGCCGGCGCAAAGACGCAGTCCCGCGCCACCCCCAGTTCCGTCGCCCTCGCCTGCAGCTTCGGCAGTTCGGGACCGCTCCCGACAATTAACAATTTCATGCCCTGCTTCAAATCGCGCAGCGGAGCAAACGCCTCGATCAGCATCTCGAGCCGCTTCTCCTGCCGCAAAACACAGATCGAACCGATCACCAGCGAGGCGCCGGCCACAGCCGCCGGTCGCTGTGCGCGTTGCGGATGGAACTCGGCGGTTTCCACGCCGTTGTAACAGAGTTTCACGCGCTCCGGGCTAATCGCATAATCGTCCACCATGTGCCGCCGCATCGCCTCGCAGTTCACCACGATGCCGTCGACGAAACGATCGGTAAACACAAGCTGCTTCTGCGTTTTCTCGTCGAAGAGATCGCGGTAACCGAGCGTGCTCGATAAAACAAGCGGAACGCGTAGCAAACGCGCCAGCGGCGCGGCGAAAAGCGCGGTGGAATCATAAGCGTGCACCACGCGGATTCGACGTTTCCTTATCCAACGAAAAAACTTTAACGCGGATCCGAAAATATGCGGCGACGCCAGGCTCGATATATTCAGATCGAGGATCGGGACACGCGCGCGCTTTACTTCTTCGCTCCTCAATCCTCCATCCTGATACACGGCGACATGCGGTTCGATGCAGCGCCGGTCATATCCCAGGACCAGCTTTGTTACATCCCGCTCGATTCCACCCCAATCCAATTTCCGTACCACCAGAAGGACCGGGATGGGCAAGGTCGCGCCGCTGTCTTCACCCCCGTCTGCGGGCTGATTCCTAAGCGACACGGGCAAAACGGGCGCGGGATCGAGCGTGCCGCGCAAAGAACTGGCGAGTTGTCTCAGTGCTCCGCGGCGCGCAGCCGCGCCCTTTGCACTCATTGGTAACAGGGTAAGGCAAAATGGAACTAAACGATCCTCGAATCCGCTGGCGGCAGCATCTCGTAACGTTTTATCACCTGGTTCAAGCCGATCGTAATCGCTCCGATCACCAGCATTGTAAATCGATACCCTTGCGCCAGAAAAATAAGCGTGGCGCTAAACGCGACTACCATGGTCGCGAGGGTTCGAGCCAGCATGGGAATGTCCGGAATCTTCGATTGACTCGCGCGTTTCAATGACTTGCAAGTCAGATAGACGGCTGCCAGATAGAACAAGATAGTCGGAATACCGCACTCGCTCGAAATCTGGGTGTAACCATTGTGGGTCTCGTGCCACATGCCCTTCTGATGAACTTCAGCCGCCATTCCGGCCTGGTAATCGGCGAATTGTCCCGGGCCGACTCCGAGCAGCGGGTGGTGCGCCGTCACCTGCAGGCTGGCCATCAGCAAAGCGCGCCGCGCATCTGCCGATTCGGACGCCGTTGTGCTTTCGTCCGTCGACACAAATAAGGATTTAAGGCGCAGCACCGACTGATGCGGCACAAAGGGTAAGGCCAAGCCAGCCGCCAAAGGTATCCCCACGAGTAAACTCATCCGAACCTTGGGCGACCCGGTAATCACAATGAAGACCACGGTAATTATCAAAGCAACAAAACCGCCGCGCGACCCGGTGCTCATCATTTCGAGCAGCGCCGCCGCCACAATAAAGCCGCCAAACACCTTCACCGCCATCGGCCGCTGTTTGGCAAACATCACGTAGGCGATGGCAGGCAAAACCGCGATTATGTGGGCCGCGAAGTCGTTGGGATCCTGAATACTGCTGCCATCCGTGCCAATATCCATGCGACCGCCCGAGAAGTCTCTGTGGACCAGGCCGAACAGGACGGTCGTGGTGCCAGCGATTCCGATCATATTGACGATGCGTTTCACGTCATCCAGGCTCCATGCGACCGCCGGTATCAAAAGCATAAGCGGGAAAATAGTACGCACATAGACCATGAACAGCGGCAATGAGCCGCCCCGCCAGGTGCTAAGGAGTGTCGCAAACAGAAACCAGACGAGGAATGCGGTCCACATCCAAGCAATCTTGTCCGAGTAAGCCGCAAAAATTCCGCCGGAGACAAACCACGCCAGGTAGCAAATTGTTCCCAGAATAATTAGGATGTGCGTGTCGACGTGGATGGTCGAGGAGATAAACTCATGCACGTAACTGAATCGGAAATAAAGAAAAAGCAGGGTAACATTGAGCGCGAATTGTCTGGCTGGATTCTGGTTATCCGGTGGACGGACCGGCTCAAAGTCCGGCCGACTGATATCTAAATCGCCGGTTGAACCGACGATTGCGGTGTGCAAGGCCGAAGCTGGCTTCATCCTCGGGCGACGGAAGCGGCTCTCTGAATTTTCATCGCCAGGACCGGCAATCGTTTCGCGGCTGGGCTTAAATTTCGACACGTTCAGGCTTGAAAAAAATTCTCGCTATCGGAGCGAGAAAGTCATTCCCGAGCTCCGAAAGGTCAACTGGTGACGCTAAACTAGTGTACTGTACTGCGAAATTGCTCTCGGGTTTTCACACCGGCTATATGGAGTTTCCACCGGACCTGATCCGGTCTTAAAAGCAGCTCACACTATGCTGCTATTTCGGCAAGCTTGCGTACACCTCTTATATTGAATGTCATCTCTAGACGCCTCGCCCGAAACAACACCAAACCTTACAAAACGGGCCGTGGCCGGAACCGCCTGGTCCAGCTTGTCCACACTCGGGAAGCAAATACTTTCCATTGCCTCGGTGGCGACGGTTGCCCGTTTGCTTGGACCCAAGGCTTATGGCGTGATGGCGATGGCCACGATTTTAATCGTTTTCATCCTGAATTTCAGGGACCTGGGAACGGGAAGCGCAATTATTCAGCGCCGCAATATTACCAAAGCTTTTATATCCAGTATATTTTGGGTTAATCTGGTTTTTGGTTTTTTCCTGGCTGTCCTGGTTTGCGCCACGAGCCCAGTCGTGGCGAAATTCTTTAAAACGCCCGAACTGATTCCTATCCTGTGCGTGCTGGCCTTCTCTTTTTGGATCACCTCGTGCGGCATTACCCACAGTTCCCTGCTCTATCGCGAGATGCGCTTCCGCTCCCTGGCGGCCGCCGACTTGAGCGCCGCGCTGGCTGCCTATCTGGTGGCTCTCACCTTTGCCTATCGGGGATTCGGGGTCTGGAGTCTGGTCTTCGCTAACGTTGCCAATTCGGTAACCTCCGTCACCGGCTACTGGATCGGAGCCAAGTGGCGTCCCGCCTGGGAATTTGCCGTGGACGAAATAAAGTCAGTGGCGCGCTACAGTCTGAACTTGTCGGGCTTTGGGATAGTCAATTATTTCTCCAGAAACGCCGACAACATCACGGTGGGTAAAGTTTTGGGCCAGGCCGCGCTCGGCAACTACGGCATGGCATATAACTTGATGCTCACGCCTATCCAAAACATCAGCTCGGTGATCGCGCAAGCCACTTTCCCCGCCTTCGCCCGGATTCAGGACGATAACGAGCGCTTCCGTCAGGCCTATACCCGCAGCTGCATGCTCATCGGTCTCATCAGTTTTCCGGTTTTAGCCGGCATGGGAGTGGTGGCCGATCCGATGATTCGCACCATCCTGGGCGCCAAATGGCTGGGCGCGATTCACGTATTCCAAATCCTGGCTCCCGTCGGCCTGGCCCAATCGATCTATACAACCACCGGCCAGATCTACATGGCCAAAGGCAGAACCGATTGGCTTTTCCGCTGGGGCATCGTGCAGACTGCCATTTTGGTCACGTCGTTTCTGGTGGGCATTCACTGGGGGGTGCTGGGCGTGGCCACCGCCTACTGCGTTACCTTTCTGTTCATTACCATGCCTCCTGCCTTCATCATTCCTTTCCGTCTGATTGGCCTGAAGGCTTCGGATTTCGCGCGCGCTCTTCTACCCCAGCTGGCTATTACCGCCGGCATGACGCTCGTCTGCTGGCTGTGGCTCCGATTCCTTCCGATGATTGGCATCCGAACTTCCTGGATACTTCTTATCTCCACGGTAATCCTGGGCGCAAGCTTCTACATACTGGCGTTTCTGATCACCTGGCCGAAAGTCATGCATCATCTGGAGACGGCGCTGATGAGCTCGGAAAAAGAATTTATTGCGCAAACATTTGCACGCGCGCGGGGCGTCCGGCTCATCGGTCGTAATGTGAATTCCAAGACAGCCTGAGGCTCGCAGCCGCCGGCTTCACTCTCCCGTCACTTAGGCGTTTTTTGGAAGAGTACAAGCATCCAGGTCGCCCGGGGCCTGTTTAACCGGAATTGCAACGCATATAACCTGGCCCCCAACGCTCCCGCTATGCGGCGGACGAACAACAAGTCGCGCGGCCTCTCCAGCTTTCCACCGCAGAAAATGCAGGGTTCTTCCTGATCATACGTACCATAGGGATTTCGGGCAATGTCCTGCAGCCACGTCGAGACAAAGTTTGTGCGCTCCCGGTTTGTCGAAAGATACTCGATCGAAGAAACCTGCAAATTGGGGAACAATCTCTTCATTTTCTTTTCGTCGAAGGTATTGAGATGCCCGAACGGAGGATTGATCTTTCCGCAATGCGTGCAAGTCATTCTTCCGGCGCGCGTATCTTGACGATAAGGAACCCCGATTAATACATGGGAGCTCGTGACGCGCGAGATTTCTCTGGCTGCCGCCGCGAAATCGGGAACATGCTCCAGAACTTCGGTGCAAACCACGCATTCAAACGCGTTGTCGGGAAACTGGAGACGCTGGACATCGCCCTGCGCCGTGGTTACTCGCTCTATCTGAAACGGGGGCTTCTTCAGGTCAAGCGCTGTGACATCTCGATAGACCTGCGCCAGGCGGCGGGTCATCGCTCCGTGCCTCGCGCCTATCTCAAGAACTGAAGCGGCGTCCCCCGGCAGGGTTGCCATTACCCGATCCAGACGGATTTGCTCCAGCTCGGAAATCTCGCATGACTCGATAGTTTCAGCCATAAAGTGATGTGTCTTGACTCTATAAATTTCGCGCACTAAATCGGCAAATTAAGATGGGCCAACATGCTAATGCCTGTTGGAAACGGCCCGCGCGGGGACGATTTCGATGCCGTTTATCATCGATCCGACATACCCCGCTCCGGGTTGTCCGGAAAATACAATATTGAGTTTGCCTTGTGACACGTTGGCCGGAAACGTTTTGTCATACGCGATGCCAACGCCTCCAGCCGCGGCGATAGGATCAAAGTCGCTCAAAACAGTCTGTCCATCGATGCTCACCTTCATTTTGTAAGCAATCCCCTGCGCGGCAACCTGGGCCGCCGTTCTGTATTCAGCCCACTTTAAGGTCACCCGGTAGGCCCCGTTTGGCAGCGGGAATGAATAAGAAAAGCTGCTGTTTCCATAGCCGTAGCGCGAGTCGCGATAGAGAGCTTGCATATCCGGCGATGCGCCTTTAATCGCATTGTCTTCTCGGAAGGTCACGCCGCCCTCGTAATTGTGATCGCCTTCCCAAACGTTGCCTTGCGCATCGGCAAACTGGGCCCCCCCGCAGTTCACCCGAATGGCCGGGATTCCCTTCTTAATTTCAACTGTCGAACTGGCTGTTAATTTCGGATCCGCAGCGCTGCTCGCGGTTACGGTTACTGCGGTGTCTTGCGCCAGCGGATTCGACGGCGCTGTATATAGACCGTTTTCGTCCACACTGCCGATCCGCGGCGAGATCGACCATCGCACGGCGGCTTTTGAGTACCAATTGGCGGCAAAAAATTGCTTCTTTTGCGAAATGGTCAATGTGCCGCCGTTGGCCGGCGAGATCTGCACTCTGGGCGTACCTGTATCCGGCGCTATCTGCAACGCGCCAATCAGCGTCTGTTCACCCCACACGTGCCTTACCCAAAATTCGAGCTTTCCATCAGACCCGACGACCGCCGGCAGGTCGAAATCCTGGGGATTTCGCAGGCCGCCCACGCTGAAGAGATCCAAATCGCGATAGATCAACTGGCCCTGCGAATCGAGGTGCATGACGCGAGCACCCGGCGAAGTGTTCGATGGCTCCGCGATCTTTGCGGTAATCCTGTAATTGCCCGGTTGCATGAAGATTTTGAAGGGTATGTCACTCCACGACACATTGTTGTCTTCGTAGAGTTTCATGTCGGGTTTTTGCGGCCAGGGGATCCCGGAGTAGGTATAGACAGTCGGCCATGACGTGCAGCAACTCGCGGACCATACATTGCCCTTGCTGTCGGTGTATGCTTTTGCACTCCCGTTATCGATCCGGATCGTGCCGCCGGGCAGCAGAGTGACTACGACGGTCGTTTGAACAGCAGGGTCGGCATGGGATTTTGCCGTGAATGTGATTTCTTGCCTGGTCGATAAGCTCTTGGGCGGCGTGTAGAGGCCGGCCGAAGTGAGGCTTCCTACCTCCGGTTTCATTTCCCAGGCGATTGTTTTGTCGCTGTTGCCGTTGACCCAAGCCTTCAGCTGATGGGGAGGCGCGCCCGCCTGAAATACAAGATATTGGGCAGCCGCGCCGATAGTCGTGCCGACCAGGATCAGATGCTCTGTGGTGCTTTTTCCGTCGTCCTTGCCCGTAGCAATGACTGCCTCGCCACCCGTGCGGGCCTCTCCAGACTTCGGGTTTATCATCAAACCGCTCTCATCCACCACTTCCAGATTCGATCCGCCTACATTCTTAGCGATCTCCCGAAACGCTTCTATTATCTTGGGATCGTAGTAAAGATCGACGTCTTCGGTCGAAACTTCCCACTGTGCGCCAATATCGGCCATTACCAGGCCGTATTCTTTCAACTGCGTGATCAGGGTCTGAGTGTATAGATTGGTCGATGCGAGTTGAAACCGCGACTTAAGCCGCACGCGTGAACCGAAGGGCATCGCGTCTGTCCGATTCGAACCCGCCTCCGCCTGCGCCGGCCAAATGTGTGAGTGTATAAACCCCCCGAGCAGGGTGGTTCTCAGCGCGTGATCGATATGTCCCGATAGAATCTCGTCCCGGTGCAGACTGAGCGGCGACAGATATAAGGCAGCGGCATCCGTTGCGCCGCTCGGCAAATCATAAGACAAATTCGAATATCGAACACCGCTCTGGCTTGTGCAGCGCGGGCAATTGTTATAAGTATTGCTTCCCGCAGGATAGAGATTATACGTCTCTTGGATCGCGCAGGTATCGTGCTCTATCACGACAATATGCCGGTCGATATTGCCGAACGGCCGCGTGTAGTATCCCCCTTCCACTTTGAGATCCGGCATAGGTGGAATGCGAAACGCGCCATTGTTCTGCGGTGTATAGGCGAAAACCATGTTTTGCGGCGGAATCTTCGAGTCAGTTATGTTGACCGGAAAATCGGGCGGCAGATAGTTGACCGAGCCGCTATCGGCAACTCGCCCATATTTGTCTTTAGCGTGAATCCACTGGTCGGATTTTGGATGCACCGGCAGATCGTCTACTCGAGTGTTGAATATATGATCGTTAGGCAGAACTTGACAGCTCCCCAGGCTCTGCTTTGCTTGTACATGAGCAGGGGCATGGTACGTTCCGTTCGCGTCTATCGTGCCTTTGCTCCCAGGCGCCATAGACCAGGTGACCGGACGATCCGCTGCGAAGGTAAACGTGCCTCCCTCAGTAACTACCGGCGGAGTCTTTGGCCGGATAGCAGGGCCCCCTTGCAAAGCAAGACAGATTCCTAGCATCGACCATATAATTCTTGAAGTCACTGTACTAGTGTAGTCGGCAATTTAAGCGGCCTTGTGCCTCACCAAGGTCACTGTAGCGTATTTTCGCGGCCGCTTTCCATGGCTCGCTGGCAGCATCGCTATTGGGCATGGTGCAGCCAATTCCGTCCGCCGGTTCTGGTCGTGTCCAGTAAGAGAATCGACCCACGCCTGGCCAGCAGCGGCCGCCTCTCGTGTCGTTAACATGTGGCAATCCGGTCACGAGCCCGGTGAAATTTTTCTAGGCCGGCAATTTCCCAGCTAAGTGTTTAGCCAGCAATTAGTTGCGCAAAGGCGGCAACTCGGCTGACTGCCTATCCTCTCCTCGTGAAAGTCGAAGCAATGTTTCGCTTAGCTCGAAAGGATCAAAAAGGCTTGTATTACCAAAGTCAATCGCCAGACACTGAAGGGTCAATCCCAGCATCTGGCCGCACAAAGAAACGCTTAGCCCCTCATCGGGACGCCTTCTCCTATCGCTTCGTCTCGTCGGCTGTTTGCCGTTTGGCCGTCATGGCTTTTCTGGGCTGCCTGCTTGGGCAGGCTCAAACAACCACCATCAATCTCTCCACCCAGGGCCGGAATGCGGATTTTTCGACGTTCCCCTTCACCCGCCCCGTTACAGTGGGAACTACGCTGCCCTCCACTTGCTTGGTAGGTCAGTTATTTTTTAACAGCAGTGTTGCGCCAGGGACTAACCTTTATGGCTGTACCGCCGCCAACGTCTGGACGGCTCTGAGCAGCAGCGGCAGCGGCAACACCGCGTCGCCCGCCATAACGCTTGCGCCTTCCAGCCTCGCATTTGGAACTCAAACGGTTGCCACGACAAGCGCCGCCAAAACCATCACTCTCGCCGATTCCGGGACCTCTTATCTATCTGTCTCTGGAATTTCTTTGTCCGGAACAAATGCAAAAGACTTCCTGCTCTCAAACACCTGCGGCAGCATTGTAGCGTCAGGCGCAAGCTGTACGATCTCGGTCACTTTTCAACCTTCTACATCGGCGGCCGAAACGGCCTCCATCGTCATCGCCGGAAACCAGCCGGCCTCTCCCACGCTCATCAGCCTTACCGGAACGGGCGCGACCGCTATCACCAGCGGCGGCCTGGTCATCACACCTTCTTCTACTTTTGCCGGCGAAAAAAACACCGTTACCTTCAGCGCCAATCGCCCCGTCAACTGGTCGATGGCCAGCGGCAGCTCCGGTACGCTGGTTTCGAGTAGCAGCACATCGGCAACTTATACGGCGCCGGCTTCGATCATCCCGCAAAACGTGATCGGGAGCTGTCAGGCCATGCCGAACGATACTGTATTTAATACGCGCATCGACAATCTTCCCCTCGAATCCCACTCCGCTACCTGGACCTCCAACATGGGTACCAACAGCGTCAGCTTTTTTACTTCCTGGGGTACGAACATCGCCGATAGCACCACGCCTGTGAAAACCGAGTCGTTCTACTACACGACCGCCTACAACGGCCCGTTTGTCACCCCGGTGTGGCCCGCATTGAAGAGAGAAGGAGGCACGTTTACTACGCGCATGAACAGCTCGGACCATCACATCCTCACCGTGCGCAAGGATAACTGCCAATTTTATGAGCTTTACAACGACTACTTCACGCCGGCCACTTGCCGCAATGGCGCGGCAGGCTGCACGGCGACAAGCGGCCTGACTTATAGCTGGAACTCCTATGGTCTGCCCACCGGTGGCTCCACAGATGCGGCCGGCATGCCGCTTGCGCCTCTCACCATTCATCTCGATGAAATCAAGGCCGGCGTGATCAACCACGCGATGCGCTTTACAGTAGCGGGCGGCTATATTCAAGCGCTTTCCTACTGGCCCGCTAATAGCGGCAACGGCTGTAATGGCTGTACTTCCAGTCCCCCTTACGGCGCGCGCTTCCGGCTCAAAGCGAGCTATGACATCAGCAAGTTCAGTGCTACCGCGCAAGTCATACTGACCGCCCTCAAACAGTACGGCATGATCCTCGCCGACGCCGGAACTGGCCCAACCGTCACAGTAGGCACCGATGTCAGCGAAGATCCCTACACTATGGGCGTACTGGGCGAAATCTCTTCCGCGTCGATCGGAATGACCAGCTTTGAGGCGGTCGATGAATCCAGCTTCATGGTCAATAAGTATTCCGCCCAGGTAAATCCCGCGAACGGATATGAAACTCCGAGTTCATTCGCGGTTGTCACGGCGACAGATCAGTCGACCTCCACTTATCAGGTAAATTTCCCGATCGCTCTGCAAAGCGTCAATGTCGGAATACCGTCGCCAACTATGACGATCGTCGCCGGAATCCCCGGGTACCAGTTGAGCTCATGGGTAACCGGTAACAGTAACCAGAACACCCAATGGTCACTTACTTCCGGAGTCGGGACAGTCACTCCGGGCGGCCTTTATACGCCCCCGGCTTCCGTCACTACTCCCTCTAAGGCCGTTCTGAAGGTGACCAGCGTCGCCGAGCCGAATTCCTCCGCCAACTTGTATGTAACGGTGCTGCCGATCGGTGTTAACCCGGCCGGGAGCATCCGCATCGATTCCGGTAACCCATACGGAACCACCGATGGCAATGGCAACCTCTGGATCGGCGACATCGGCTTCGAAAATGGCGGCTACAATCAAAAACCAGGCGACTATCCGAATTGGAAGTCACTGAGCGGCACCGCCGAACAGAACGTCTACCAGAGCGCTGGCTACACTTACGGGAACGACATTGTTTACAGCTTTGTTGTGCCGAATGGCAATTACAAAGTCCGCGTCATGTTCGGCCAGATCTATAACGGTTGTAACAATCTGACTGTTTGTGTCAATTACAACCCGACCGTGAACGTGACCTCGCACAGACCTCTCGATCTGGAGGCAAACGGCCAGATCGCCATGCACAATTACGATTTCGGCTTGGCAAATAACTATCTATACGCGGTGCCGGTCGACGCTTATATACCGGCTCAAGTGACCAACAATACGCTCTATGTCGCGCTTCGAATCAATTTGCCGGACATCCCAACTTCGGCCGCGCCATTGCCCCTGATCAATGGCCTAGAGATGATTCCCGATAGCACTACGCCTTACCTGACAATTGATACTCAGCAGCAGACCAGTTTAGCCGCGGGAAATGCCCTGCAGCTCTATTCAGTGGGGTGGTACATGAGCAACGCCGTCACCTGGTCGATTTCCGGACCTGGAACGATCAGCCAGACGGGCCTTTACACTGCCCCGTCCACCGCGCCATCGTCGGCTCAGACCGTAACCGTCACGGCAACCAGCACCGTGACGCCCTCCGTTCGCGCAACCGCGACCCTCACCATACCGGCGAGCGGTTCGTAGCAAAGCATTGTAGTATCGGGGAGAGGTTGTCCCGGAGGCAACCTCTCAGGCCGATTGACTGTGAATGAATTTGCCCGTCATTATCTTTGCTTCGAGCGCTGCCTTCTTCCTCTATGTATTGATCGGATACCCTGCTGCGTTGGCGGTTTGGTCGCGGCTGCGTTCTAAGCCGATTCGTAAGGAATTCGTTCCGCATAGTATCTCGATCATCGTTCCGGTGAGGAATGGGGTGAATTGGATTGAGCAAAAGATTCATTCTCTGCTCGCGTCCGACTATCCCAGCGATCTGCTCGACATTCTAATCGTGTCGGATGGATCTGGCGATGGAACAAACGAGCTGGTCCAGATCTATCCGGACCCGCGGGTACGGCTGCTCGCGCTGCCTGCGGGCGGCAAAGCTAACGCAGTCAACCGGGGCCTGGAGCAGGTCTCATCTGAAATCGTCGTACTCACCGACGTCCGGCAACCCTTCGATCCGCAAGCGCTCCGTAAGCTGATCAGTTGTTTTGCCGATCCCGCGGTCGGAGTCGTTACTGGCGAATTAGTAATCCGCGAAGGTAGCACGCAAGCCGAAGCCAACACCGGCCTCTACTGGAAATACGAAAAATGGATTCGCAGAAACTTGAATCGCGTGGACGCCATGTTGGGAGCAACCGGTTCCATTTACGCCGTGCGCCGGGAGGCTGTTGAGCCTATGCCGGCGGATATTCTGCTCGACGATGTTTACCTTCCCTTTGTCGCGGTTTCGCGCGGTTTTCGGATCTACTTCGAGGACCAGGCGAAAGCCTACGATTTGCCGACTTCGCTCAAATCGGAATTCCGTCGTAAAGTGAGAACGCAGGCCGGCGTCTACCAGATCATTCGCTACTTCCCTTCCCTGCTCTGGCCGGGGAACCACCGTTTTATACACTTCGTTTCGCACAAGTTCGGACGCCTGCTGCTGCCGTTCGCGCTCATCCTGATGGCGTTAAGCAGCTGTGGGTTGCCGGAGCCCTGGCGGATTCTGGCGCTGTTCGCGCAAGGCGCCTTCTACCTGGCTGCGCTGGTGGATCCAGTCATTCCGGAGAAAACACTGCTGAAACGCCTCACGGCGGTCATCCGGGCTTTTACGGTGCTGGTAGCGGCGGCGCTTTGCGCGCTGGCCGTGTTTGTGATGCCAGCCCGCCAGTTGTGGAAAGAAACTAAAGTTACGCCAGCTCGTGAAAGCTAAAAAGGCCGCCGCTGCTTATCGCAGCGGCGGCCTTTTTCCTATTCGATGTCGCGAGGACGTTTCTTGCGATTACGTTTACGCGCGAGCGCTTCTTTGGTCCGACGTTTTTCGCCCGGTTTCAGGTAAAAAGAATGCCGTTTGATTTCCTTGACGATATCTTCCTGCTGAACCTTGCGTTTAAATCTTCGCAGCGCGCTTTCGAGCGTCTCGCCATCCTGTAGATGGACTTCTGCCAATTAAAATTCACCACCTTCCGCAACTTAACTAGTGTAGCGCGCCTGTTACAGTGAAAATTCAGAATGGAAATCGTAAAAACAATTGGCAGAGAGATTCTCGATTCACGCGGTAATCCGACCGTCGAGGCCGATGTGTATTTGGCAGACGGAACGATTGGCCGTGCGATCGTTCCTTCGGGCGCGTCGACTGGCGAACACGAGGCGGTAGAACTGCGCGATGGCGAGAAAGCACGCTATTTGGGCAAAGGCAGCCGGAAGGCGGCGGAGAACGTAACGAAAGTGATTTCGCCGGCGCTCGCCGGAATGGATGCCGCCGACCAGACGGCAATCGACCGAAAAATGCTGGCGCTTGACGGCACGCCGAACAAAGGAAAGCTCGGGGCCAACGCTATTCTGGCGGTCTCGATGGCGGCGGCGCGGGCTTCCGCGGAATCCGAAGCGACTCCGCTTTACCGCTATCTGGGCGGTGTCAATGCGCGCGTGCTGCCCGTTCCGATGATGAATGTGATTAATGGCGGAGCGCACGCCGATAATTCGGTCGACGTGCAGGAATTCATGATCGCGCCGGTCGGGGCAAAGAAGTTTTCCGAGGGTCTGCGCATGGGAGTGGAGACTTTTCACACGCTGAAAACCGTGCTGAAAAAACGCGGCTACTCGACCGCCGTCGGCGACGAAGGCGGATTCGCCCCCAATCTGAAATCGAACGAAGAGGCGCTCGAAGTGCTCATCGAAGCGATCGGCCAGGCCGGTTACAAGCCGGGCGAAGACATCGCGATCGCGCTCGATCCGGCATCGAGTGAATTCTACGACAAAGATAAGAAAAAGTACGTCTTCAAAAAGTCAGACAAGAGCGAGAAGACTTCCGACGAGCTGGCCAAATTCTGGGCAGGTTGGGTCGAAAAATATCCGATCATCTCGATTGAAGATGGAATGGCGGAAGACGACTGGGATGGCTGGAAAAAGTTGACCGATGCACTCGGCAAGAAGATCCAGATTGTCGGTGATGATCTGTTTGTCACCAACACCGAGCGCTTACAGCAAGGCATCGATAAAGGCATCGCTAATTCGATTCTGGTGAAAGTGAACCAAATCGGTTCGTTGACTGAAACGCTGGAGGCGATGCGCCTGGCAGCCAGCGCGAACTACACTTCGATCATTTCGCACCGCTCGGGTGAAACCGAAGACGCCTTTATTGCGGACTTAGCTGTGGCGACAAATGCCGGCCAGATCAAGACAGGCTCGGCCAGCCGCACGGATCGGATTGCCAAGTACAACCAGCTGCTGCGCATCGAAGAAGAGTTGGGCAGCGGCGCGGTGTATCTCGGCCACAAGGCGTTTCGTCAATAGGCACGCATGGCGAAACAAAAACCGCTGGTGCTGACGATTTTGGACGGCTGGGGATATTCGCCGCAGGTGGAGGCGAACGCTATTGCGTTGGCGCCCAAGCCGGCTTACGATCACCTGCTGAAGACTTATCCGAACACGCTGGTGCATACGTCCGGCCCATATGTCGGGCTGCCGGACGGGCAGATGGGAAACAGCGAAGTCGGCCACATGAATATGGGCGCGGGGCGCGTGATCTACATGGACGTCACGCGCATCGATCTGCTGATAAATTCCGGTGAATTTTTTGAGAACCCGGTTCTACTGAACGCGCTAAAGAAAGCGGAGGGCCATCGGCTTCACCTGATCGGATTGTGCAGCGACGGTGGAGTACACGCGCAGCTTACGCACCTTTACGCGCTGCTAGAAATGGCGAAGAAGCATGGGCTCAAAGATGTTTTTGTGCATTGCTTCATGGACGGCCGCGATACAGCCCCGGAGAGCGGCGCGGGTTATGTCGAACGACTCGAAAAGAAGCTGCGCGAAATCGGTATGGGAAAGATCGCTTCTGTTTCGGGCCGTTACTACGCGATGGATCGCGACAAGCGTTGGGACCGTATCGAGCGCGCATTCGGGGCCATGGTTTTGGGAAATAGCGCGAAGTTCAGGTCCGCTGTCGAAGCGGTGCGCAAGTCTTACGAACAAGGCGTAACGGACGAGTTTATCGAGCCGGTCACGATTGTCGACGAGCAGAATAATCCAGTCGGTTTGATGCGCGATGAGGATAGCGTTGTGATGTACAACTACCGGGCCGATCGGGCGCGCGAAATTACGCTGGCGCTGACGGATGCGTCGCTGCCGCAGCCTGCGCGGTCGCTGGTTCCAAAGAGTCTGACCTACACGATGATGACGCAGTATGACAAGAGTTTTGGACTGCCGTTTGTGCTGCCGCCGGAACATCCCGACAACATACTGGCGGAAGTGATGCAGCGAGCGAGTTGGAATAATTTGCGGGTAGCGGAAACGGAAAAATACGCGCACGTGACATATTTTTTTAACGGTGGCAACGAGAAGCCGTACACGGGCGAGGAACGCGAACTGGTGGCATCACCCAAGGTGGCGACGTATGATTTGCAGCCTGAGATGAGCGCCGCCGGGATTACGGCGAAGGTCGTCCATGCGATTGAACAGGGCGATTTCGAATTGATCGTGATGAACTATGCGAACGCGGACATGGTTGGGCATTCGGGCAAGATCGAACCGACGATAAAGGCGGTGGAAGCAGTGGATGCAGGTCTTAATGAAATCTACAAAGCGCTGCAGCGGTCAGGCGGATCGTGGCTCATCACGGCCGACCATGGCAACGCGGAAATGATGATCGATCCGGTCACCAAAGGCCCGCACACCTATCACACGACCAACCCGGTGCCGTTTCTTTATATGAGCAATGACGATGTGCAGCTTCGGCAAGGCGGGGCGCTGAAGGACATCGCTCCGACGGTACTCGGGATTCTCGGGATCGAACAACCGGCGCAGATGAAGGGTCAAGACCTGCGCAGATCGTAAGTAAGTACGTGCGCGTTCAGTGCTGATTGGTTGCGGGGACTTTGGGCGTCCGGATGTAGCGGACGATGCCGCGTGAATCGCGCAACCAGTGTTTGGCGAGCAAATCGATTTTGACGTCGCCTTGAGGGGCGGTGACAACGGCGTGTCCGGCTGTTTTCTGCTCAGGCGAAAGCGCGATCCACTGACCGTCATCCACCTGGAGAGCCGCATAGGCAACGCTCTCGGTTTGAGCGGAAGGCCACTCGACTACCAGCTGACCCTGCTGTTCGCGAACGCTTACCGGAATGACCGGCGAAGGGAGTTGCAGATAAGCCCAATAGCCGGCGATGCATCCCAAGACGGCGGCGAGCACCAGAATGGCGGCTGATTTGAGACCGAAGCCCGCGCTGCTTGCTCTTTCCACACGCACTCTTTCGGGAAGCGGAGTGGCATAAGGAAAAGGCAAAGCATTGTTGTCCGGAACCGGGGCGCCGCTTTCGACAACGGGAGGAGCAGGCACAGTTAACCTCTGGCGCGGCGGCTGAGGCAAACGGACTCTCGTTGTTTCAGCGGGAGGGGGCGGATTATCAGGGGGAACGCTGACTGGAGCCGGCTCAGGCATATCATACTTGGGAGCTGGAATGGAGGGGCGCGCGGCGGATGCGGATCCCTGCCCCGAGAGCGGCAAGATCACGGCGTCCGGTGCGGCGTCGCGCTCGATGTTGCCACTGCGATCGCGCACGAGGAAGCCGAAGCGAGTGGGCTGAAAACGTTCGGGCTTGACAAGCAAGGTGAGGCTGCCGGGGTCGGGAAAGAATTCATTGAACCAGACAACTTCGCGATCGCTTAATTCGAGCGAGCTACGCGAATGTCCGATAAACCAGCCGAGCGGCACGAAACTTTTCAGTTCCTCATCGGCCGCTGCTTCCGAGAGCTGTTGGCGGATAGAGAGCAGGTCGTTATCGGAGAGCGCGAAAGAGGGACCGTAGGCGTGCTGGCATTCAATGGGACGGAAAGCTTCGATGCGCAACGCGCTATCTTCACGAGCGCCGAAGAGCAGGCCGCCGGTTTCAACGCCGCCGTGCGGGATACGACGATAACCGTCATTCACCAGGGCATCGATTTCCTGAAAGACGCTGAGCGGATAGACGACTTTCGAGGATCCGTCGGGGGCAGCCCAAAAGGCGTATCCGGTGGCTGGATCAGGCATATTCATGAGGTTCTCAAAACGGAGCTTTCGGCATGATGAACCGCGGACGGCGCGGTTTCGTCGGAATCGCCGGCGTCAACCTGCAAGGAATAGAAATACGTCACAACCCCCATAGCCAAGAGTAAAAGAATGATACAGCTGAACCAGCGCACGGCGCGCAGATTCCAGACGGACGGCTCTTTCAAGAGCGCCGCGGTGAAGGCAACAAACGCGGCGGCGAGAGCGAAACTGAGGCCCAATTTCCAGGCCCAAAACATGAGGTCAAGCGTCGCCTGGCCGCCGATTTCGGACCAGGCGGTGAAGATGGCGACCAGCGCCAGCAGGAACTCGCACGCATAAACCAGACGCAGCAGTCTTGGACGCATCAGCAAAAAATTCCCAAGCAACAAGTGCAAAACGGGCGCGGGAATCGAGCGCGCCGCGCGAAAGATAGTCGTTCCGCGGCGCGCATCCGCGCCCTTTGCACTCTCATTCTACGATGGGAATGTAACCAAATGAAGTTTGACGCAGAGGGAATAGAATTACATCTCGCTCATCCGGATGAGCTTAACGTGTCGTGGATCGGACAGGAAGAAGCGCTGCGCCAGTTGATGGCGGCTTGGATGGTGATCGACGAGCGGGACAGTCCGATGAATCCGCGACTGCTGGGGAAGCCGGGGGTGGGCAAAACGACCATGGCTTACGCAGCGGGGAAACGCCTGGGGCGGGAGGTTTACATTATGCAGGCGACGGTGGACACGCGGCCGGAAGACCTGCTGATTACGCCGGTGATCGAGGGCGCTTCGAAGCTGAAGTACGTGGCCTCTCCGCTGGTGACGGCGATGATCCGGGGCGGCGTGGCGATTTTAGACGAAGGCAACCGGATGAGCGAGAAGAGCTGGGCGAGTCTGGCTCCGCTGCTCGATACGAGGCGCTACGTGGAATCGATTGTGGCGGGCGTGAAGATCAAGGCGCATGCGGATTTCCGGATGGTGGCGACGATGAACGAAGATTCGTCGACGTTCGACTTGCCGGAGTATATTCACTCGCGACTGCAGCCGCAGATCCTGATCGATTTTCCGGAGCGGGAAGAAGAGCTGGCCATTCTGCGAGAGAACATCCCGTTTTCGCCGGAGGAGGTGCTGCAGTATGTGACGGATTTCCTGCAGCAGGCGCATGCGGCAGACGAAAGCTATACGGTACGGGACGGCTTGAATATAGCGCGCTATGCGCTGAAACTGCGGGCGAGCAATGGGCACGGGGCGCGGAGCATGTTGAAGGAATCGATACTGGCGGTGCTGGGAGAAGAAGCGCTGCGACATGCGGGGCGGTGAAGGTGGATAGCGGCGGCGTGATCGAGCGCGGCAATTTGGTTTATGTGCCGGTGGTGCCGGGGAAACTCGAGTTTGCGTTGCAGGTGCGTCGGCGGCTGTTAGAGCTGCGTCCGACGGCGGTGGCAGTCGAGTTGCCGGCTTCGCTCGAAAGCGAATACAGGAAAGCGGTCGAGCGGCTGCCGCAGATGTCGGTGATTCTGCTGGCGAGCAGCAGCTATGACGAAGAGGAACGACCGACCTACATTCCGGTTGAGCCGGCAGATCCGTTTGTAGAGGCGCTGCGGACGGCGCGCGAGTTAGAAGCGGCGGCGATGTTTCTGGAGCCATCGGCACAGGAAAAAGCGGCGGCAGGTTTTTACTATCCGTCGACGTATGCGGTCGAGATGATCGGGGCGGAGCAATACGTAGAGAGGTACCGGCTACACCCGCCGCCACGGACGGCCGAGATGGAGGCGCAAGCGGCGGCAATGGCTTGGAAGCTGCAGGGCGCTGACCCGCTGGCGCGGACGTGCGTGGTGGTTTCACTGGCGCTGCTCGATCCGCTACTCGATGCGATGGATCAACCGCAAGAAGAGCCGGCTGCGCCGAGGGTGCGGTTATTCAAGTCAGCGGAACTTTTTAATTTGCATCCGGACTGCCTGGCGGAAGTAACGAACGAACTCCCGTTCTATCAGGAGAAGTACAACCAGTTGCGCGAAGACTTGGGTACAAGCGGGATTGAAAGGCCGAAATGGCAGCTGGCGCTGCTGCGCGAGGCGGAAGCGGAGTACGCGGTGAAGACGGGCGACCAGATCCAGGCGTGGCAGCGCATCGCATTGGCAAAGTTCGCGCGCAACCTGGCGCTGCTCGATCGGGAACTGATGCCGGGGGTTTACGATCTGACGCTGGCAGCGCGCTCGCTGGTGGATGACAACTACGCGTATGAGGCTTGGGAGATTGCCAACCGCTACGGGCCGCAACAGACGGAGGATGCGCCGCTCGAGACCTTGAACATTTCGGGCGAAGAAGTCTGGCTGCATACCAGGCGGCTGCGGATTCGGCGACGGCTGCCGCGATTGAAGCAACGGTTGAAGCCGGCGGCTCTGGCGAAGCGAAAGCGCGAGAAATTCGAAGGCGAATGGGCGCAACAGACGGATGGAACGTCGATCTGTTCGTATCCGCCGGAAGACTTGGTGATCGAGAATTACGGCCGATTTCTGAAGCAGCATGCCAAGAACCTGCTTTCGGAGGAACGGTCGCGGGTGGAGCCGTTTGTGACGTCGTCGCGTGACGGGATCGACCTGCGGGAAACGATTCGCAACTGGCATGAAGGCAAGCTCTATGTGCGGGAGTTGGGGCGTTTCTCGGCGGACGTAGGGGCGCTGGTGGTGATCTTCGACGAAGACCGGCAGGATCGCTATCGTTATCTGACGACGTGGCTGGGGGAGCACCAGAACGAGTCGGATATGGCGTTCTATTCGACGGAGCCGTTCGAGCACCTGGTGGGTCCAGGAGTGGGGCGGGCGGAGTACGGCGGCCTGCTGATGACATTGCCGCCGCGCAGGCTCTACGACGTCTGGAGCGACTACGAATACGACAGCGCGGAGACGAAAGCCGAGCGGCTGCTGATGGCGGCGCTCGATTACTCGATGGAGCATCACGTGGTTTATGTGGCGGCGAAACCGCCGCGCTCGATTTTCCGGCAGATGGCGGCGCGCGTGAACCGGAAAATTGTGTATCTGCCGCTGGGATCGCTTTCGCCGACGAAGCTGAAGAGGGTACGAGTGGTGCATGTACTGGACAGCTATCGACGGCGGGCTGAGGCGAAGCAGTTTATCTGGTAGGAAGGGGTGGGTTTGGAGGCTCCTGGATGAGGTCCGGCAGGCCACAAAAAGCGATGGCCTCGTGCTGAAGCAAACGTGCATGGCACGCCTGCCCCACTTCACCCTTTTCCGGGAAATTTGCCGAGCGAACTTCGGAAACTCCGGACTTAGGGGGCGTGTTCTGCGAAACGGACTGTTTTTGCTGTTTCGCGGCTTCTTTTTTTAGTTTTAGCAGCGTGTTGAGAGCTTTATAGAAGGCGCGCTCGTAGGTGGTGCGGTAGCGCAGGAAGAGAGCGAGCTGTTTGGTATCGAGCTCTTCGGCGAGAAAGCAATTGTTCTGGAGACGGCTGGCGCGCTGCATAAGCCACCAGGACTCAGCCATTTCGCGAACGAGCAATTCCTCGGTGGTATTCGCGGGCTGATGATCCGCTAGGAGATCGGTGAAGAGGCTTTCGAAGGCGGCTGGCTCTTCGCCCGGCGCGACGAGCTGACCGGAAGCGAGGCCATGTTTGAAGGAATTGCGGGCAGAGATGGCTTTCCCTGAGGGGGTGCGGGGCCCGGTGGAGCGATTGGGGGGTTGCACAACAGGCAGACCGACGGCGCGGTGGACACGGTCACGCATGGCGTTGGCCTGGGCGATGAGTTCGGGTCCGAATTCGGCGAGGATCTCGGGAGAGACGGCGAGCTCGATGGCCGGATTTGAGTCAGCGGGAGGCGTGTTCGATTGACGCTCGATTTTTTTCTGGCGGCGCTCTTCGGCGCGGCGACGGGTACGAAGTTCACGGCTGGTCATGGTGCAGGGTGCTCGTGGAATGTTGTCAGGCGATGAGACGCTAGCACGTGCGCAGGGAGACGAGGGCCGAAAATCGGGGTAAACGATAGAGAGATTGGGTGAAAAATAAAGCCGGAAGGTTTGTGACTACAACAGAGCGCCGTCCCGGAGGAACCGGCCTGCGAAGAAAAGCGACGACTTTCCGTCAGTCTGGATAGGCAGGTTGGATGGCTGCAAATTTACGGGCGCTGACGCTTCCTGCTCTGTTTGAAGCATTTCGCCTTAGTTGGGCTGGCATCCGGTTCAGCCTGGAATGCCGGGATTCCCGGGTCGCTAAGTGACATTGGTCAAAAGTGCCCGCGCCACCGCCGGCGGCTGTTTTCATGAAGTTTCCCGGGCCGCTCGTCGAAGGTTGGAAGGTTTGTGACCGGTTTGGTCGGAGAGACTTACCTTTGCGCGTTCACTTGTTCTTTGAAGAAGTCTTTTAGGGTGCGCGGTTCGCGACGTAAGATGGCGCGCAAGACGAGCGCATTGCCTCCCGGAAAACCGTATTGGGCATAATCGGCGTACATGCGTTGCATGCCGTCTCTAAAAGGCCCTTCCGGTGTACGAGTTCGCTTTACCCACTCGTCGAAGGTAATCTCGACAGGTGTGATGGTTCGGCCAAGCACCTTAGACATAATCCGTGTCAATTCAACCCGATCCAACATGCCGCGCGCGCAAAGCTCAAATGTTCCGTAGTCGAGCTGGTCGCTGGTAAGTGCAATAGCGGCCGCTTCCGCGACATCGCGATAGTCCACATAGCTCGCTCGTTTGTCATTGGGGTATGGCAACGAGAACGTACTGCGCTCGATCACTTCCTTCCACCCACCGGCGAGCGTCTGCATAAACATCGTCGGTTGAAGCACTGTGAAGGTCAGGCCGGATTCGAAGAGCGCTTCCTCGACCGGACGCTTCGCTGAATGATTTCTCATCTTTGAAATCGATGGATGAATCACGCTGGAAAAAGTGAATTTCTTCACTCCCGCAGCGACAGCCGCATTGACCATGGCAACACCGAGTTCCGCTTCGTTCGGCGCGAAAGCAGGGTTGAGATGAAACACACCGTCCGCGCCTTGGGCCGCCGTCCTTAAGCTCTGCTCGTCATTAAGATCGCCTACCACTGTCTGGTCGGCTCCCTGGGCGATGGCCTCTGCTCGCTTGTTCTCACTGGTGACAAGGGCCTTAACCGTTGCTCCGCGCGCCTTCAACGCGGGTAGAACGTCGTGAGCATATTTGCCGGCCGCGCCTACCATTAGAATTTTCATTTCCAGTTTGTCAACGAACTCCTCAAAGGAGTAGATGTCTCGTCCTGCTCTGGGCAACACGGCAAAAATACGGAAGACGGTTATTGATTTGGAGGGTGTGGTGGTGGTCAGGGGGTGTGTAGCCGTCCCACTAGGTTCGCGTTCAAACGGACGAGGAGCTACCGATGCAAACACCATACAAGCAGCAGACCGCCTTGCTGGAAGAACTACGTGAGCAGATCAATAGAAGACATCTCCCGATGTGTTCGCTTTGCGACCCGGGAGGGACTGCCGCTTGCCGTGCAGAACACGGGTCATGGAATCGCACAGGCATGCGACGTGGTCTCCATGACCGTCGCGCTTGTTCCACTGGTGAAAGTCTTCGGGGGAATGATCTATTACCGGATGAAGGACGCTCCCGATGTTCTCCGCTTCTACCGAGAGTGGACGAGCGAAGTGGGCCAGGACACGAGCACAACGCTGCGGCTGATGAAATTGCCGCCAAAGCCGCGGTTTCTGCTACACGGTCTTACAGACTTGCGCGCTCACCATCTGCCATGCCGATGTGGCCTCCGCAGACACTCTGCACCGCTGCATTATCTCCTTCAAGGAACCCGTTCTAGACGATCTCAAGGTCCGACCGCTCGCGGAGATGGCGACGTTCGACCAGGCCTCGAATATGGACGGCTCTCAGACCTTTAGCCACGTGGAGTGTTTGCGAGAGCTCACGGATGACTTCCTCAAGAACTTGTTCCGAGCAGCACAGGAGAGGATTCCACCCATAATGCAATTCGAGTTGCAGCATCTGGGAGGAAAGTTGACAGAAGATGGAGCAGCAATGGCCTTCACCGCTCCCAAAGCAGAGTTCTGGCTCCACTTATTGTCGCCCGCGATCGACACGACGCTGCCTGAGTTGGAGGTTGCAACCAAGGAGGCATTCGGCGCTCTGGGGCCGGTGTATACGGGCGAGGTGGCGTACAACTTTCTGCGCGGGGATCAGCAGGAACTTGCGCCAGCTGCGTTCGAAGGGAAGTATCAGCGCTTGCGGGAGTTGAAACGCCGGTACGATCCGCAAAATATCTTCCACTTGAATCTGAACATTCCGCCTGCATCCGAATGAGTGATTCGCGCGAGAAGGCGTTCGATCCGGTAGCGGGATCACGGCCGACTTATGGTTACTGATCCGCCGCGTCATACGGCAACGATACGGAACGCCTGGCTGCCCGTTCCAAGAGGTGAACTATCTACGACGAGATCCGCGCTACGTTCAGGGTGTTGGCTCGCGGCATACTCGTTCTCCGCCGGCATCCAGAGGTCGACCCACATAGACCTTGCCTCCTCACCGTCGCGCGCAAGGCCGCGGGTAAGCCGGAGCATTGGATCCGCACGGCACCAGATTTTGAATGTGTATGCGTTGCGCAGCTCCGCCGCCAGACAGAACACGCCTTCAAGAACAACCGGCGCACCACCGGGTACGTCGATCCACTGCACCAACTCGTCCCGCACCCAGTCGTAGCGCTGGTAATGGAGCGCTTCGCCAGCAGAGCCCGGCACGACTACCTGCTCAGCAAGTCTTGGCAAGTCAAACGACCGTCCAACCTCGCCCAAGCGTTCGTGTCGACGTGGCGATGGCAGATAGAAGTCATCGACATGCACCAAATAGGCGTCACCCATGGCTGCCACGAGTTGCTCAGCGAGCGTGCTCTTGCCCGATGCGCCGGGGCCGTCGATGCCAACGAAGGCGCGAGGATGATTTATCGCTACTCGCTTCACTCGCGTGGCGAGTTCGACGATGTCAACGATCTCGGCGCTCATATTTGTCCGGGGTCAACTATTTTTTCCGGGAGTTCTAATTGTCGCCGCTCCCTGGTAGAATCGCCGTCCCGGAGATTACTATCGATCGCTTGTCGTACATGTGCTTTGTAGGTACATCAAGCAGAAGGGTTGGCCGCGGCCTGCATTGCTTCGAGAGCTAACGCCTGAAAGGTGTCTCGCAACTCGACCGGATTGTGCACCATAATACGCCGCCTGGTGCTAAGAAGTGTAGCGGCGAAGAAGTCCAGGTTGTCGCGGCCGCAGCGCACGTGCATGATAGGATCTTGCATTTTTCTCCATGATCTACGACATGCTCTGTCGGGAATACGCGTTACTCTTCTTTTGTACCCAATCTGGGGACAGGAGAAGACAATGAGCGTAAATGTTGTCCCGCACCTCAATTTTCGCGGCGAGGCGCGTATGGCCCTCGAGTTCTATCAGACCGTTTTTGGTGGCAATCTGACTGTTGTGACGTACGAGGATCTTGGAAATGTTCAGGAGCCGCAAGACGCCAAGCTGGTGATGTGGGGACAGGTCGCCGCGGACAATGGCTTTAAAGTCATGGCTTTCGATGCGACCGCAAAGTTGCCGTTCGACAAGGGCCAGAACGCCTTCTACGTGGCCGCGCGCTTCGATACCAATGAGGAGGCGAAAACCTGCTGGGAAAAGCTGACGAGGGGTGGAAGTGTCCGGCAGGAACTTGGGCCCGCACCCTGGGCACCGATGTACGGCATGTTGCAGGACAAGTTCGGCGTCGTTTGGGTGCTGGATGTGGTCGCTCAGGACAACGCTTCATAGCTACTACTCATCACAAAGCGCGAGCGGCCGCCGGCTGGCGGGAGTGAAAAAAATAGCGCCGGTCCAATCGCTTCGCTCATGGCTCCGAAAATTCCGACGACCGTAAGGGAGCGTGGCCCATGGTAGACCAGACGACGTGCGCCGTGCGCCCGGCTAGCGTCACGATGTTCTGTAGCCCGTCTAAATGTCGTCCGGATTTTCATCTAGATCGTCCGGAGTCGCAAAATGGAATCCCTAAGTGACGCCTTGGTGCTGCTAAAAGAAGCGGGCCTCGGCAAGGCGATCGAGCCATTCGATCAACAAAGCACGTTCAGATGCAGTGAAGACGTTCGGTTCAGACGGATGCGCGGCCTCAGCGCCGGTAACAAGAGCCCGTAGCGTGGTGGCTGCCGCGGCAACGGTGGGAGCAGGCAAGATGGGTCGATCCGTGACAATGGCCGCCAGTGCCGCATCGCACGCAGTCTCCGACAAAGACATATCGCGCTGCTCGCGGGTCATGCCGAGTAACGTCATCACGATGCCGCAGGCGGCTGCATGGAAAAGAGGCGCTGCTCGTTCTTCGCTGACACGTAGCCGTCCAGCCGCCGCTACGCGCTGCATGTGATCTCGCAGCAGGCGGTGTGATCGCCGGGCAGCCAAGCTCTCCATGCCCGGACGGGGATCCGCATACATCAGCAGATAGAGCTCAGGGTTGGTCAGCCCGAACTGTACGTGCAGCCTCCAGCCCGCGCGCAGTGACTCGACGGGGTCACTTAAGAGACTCCACAGCACAACGGACGCGCGATCCGCGCCCAAGTCCGCTGAAGTGCCTCTTTTGTCCGGTGGCGCGGAGTCGCGGCCTGTGCTTGCTTTCATATCGCCGCGTGGCCGCTTCTTCGCCATGTAAACGCTGAAACCATAGTCGGCGACTGCATTCAGCAAGCCCGCTTTGTCGTTAAAAAGGCGATAAAGAACAGGGGGCTGCACGCGCGCAGCTTCGGCCACCGCGCGGGTGGTGAGTGCGTCGCGGCCGCCCTTTGCGAGCAGAACCATGGCCGCCTTGAGGATGCGCTCACGATGGTTGGCTGAAGGAGCGATGGTGGAAACGCCTTTCCTGCTCTTCCGCAAGGCGATCTTCCGACTTACTTTTGCCACAACATCATTCTACTTGCTTGTTTCCGTTGTTGCCTTATGTATGATAACAATGGAAACAGCAGGCATATTCTTGCGGAGAGAGGGGAAAAAGCATGATCGTCGTAACAGGCGCGAACGGACAGTTGGGGCGGCAAGTCGTGGAAGGTCTTCTGAAGAAGCTTCCGAGTGCTGAGATCGGGGTAAGCGTTCGAAATCCGGAGAAGGCCTTGGATTTCAAGCAGCGTGGCGTCCGTGTATGCCAAGGTGACTTTGCGGACCAGGCAAATTTGACGGAGGCGTTCGGCGGGGCCGAGCAGGTACTGATCGTCTCGGGAAATAAACTCGGGGAGGAGGGCGTCCGGCAGCATGGCAACGCCATCCAGGCGGCTAAAAATGCCGGCGCAAAACGCATCCTCTACACCAGCCACCAGGGAGCGAGTGCGTCGTCCGCCTTTGTGCCGGCCAGGGATCACGCAGCAACGGAAGCGCTGATGCAATCGTCCGGGGTTCCGTATGTCTCACTACGCAATGGCTTCTACGCGGAATCGGCGCTGTTCCAATTGGGCGGCCTAAAGCAGACGGGGAAGATCTCCCTTCCGGAAGAGGGACCGGTCTCCTGGACGGCACGTGCCGACCTCGCGGAAGCGGCTGTCGCGGCGCTCACTGAGCCCGGGCTCTTCGATGGGATCTCGCCACCACTGACCAGCAGGCAGACACTGGACTTCGGAGACATTGCAAAGATGGCCTCGGAGATTCTTGGCCGCGACATCGTGCGGGAGACGGTCAGCGATGAAGAGTACCGGACAGCGCTCCTATCGCAAGGTCTCCCCGAGGTGATGGCCGCTACGCTTGGGAGCCTTTACAAAGCATCTCGAGCGCGGGAATTCGCAGTCACCGATCCAACTCTGGAGCGCCTGCTGGGCCGGAAACCTACGGCCTTGAAAGATGTTTTGAACGACTTCCTGTCGAGGCCAGAAAACAAACGCACGCAGAGAGGTTAGGGGCGCCGGCGCGGAGATTTTCGGATGGTTGGAAATTTATGGTCGCTGACGCTTCCTGCTCTGTTAGGTTGGAAATTTACGGTCGCTGACGCTTCCTGCTCTGTTTCAAGCATTTCGCAACTGCCGAACCTTCGTGTAATTCCGTTGCGGTGAATCGGGAAACGTCTATTCGTCGCGTAGGGCGATCAGAGGATCGATTTTCATAGCGCGTATCGATGGAATGTAACACGCCATGGCGGCAATAAGGCAGAGGGCAAGAACAACAACAAAGAAAGTGGCCAAGTCAGTGGGCCGCACACCGAAGAGCATGCCGGACATGAGTTGGGTCAGTGCCAGGGCCGCAACGATGCCAATACCGATGCCGATGAACGTCATCCAAGCGCCATCGGTAAAGATCATGCGCAACACGTCACTCCTGGCCGCGCCCAAGGCTATGCGAATTCCGATCTCACGTCTGCGCTGCCCCACCAAATATGACAGAACACCGTAAATACCGATACTTGCCAACAGCAGGGCGAGTCCGGCAAAAACAGCCAGCAAGGTCATGCTGAAGCGTTTGCCGGCGATGGATTCCAACACCACTTGTTCCATGGGCCGGCCTTCATAAGCAATCAACCCGTGATTCACGGTTTGGAGGCGCCGTCGAAGTAATGCGAAATTCGGCAGCGCTGAGCCGTCCCAGCGAACAACTGCCTTGAGCCCCTGCGCCACGCGGCTCATGTCATGACCCGGCATCTGATCGAGAAGAAGATAGACCTGAGAATGTAAAGGGCGCACGGTGTCATCGAGCCCCCACTGATTGACGTGGGCGACGACGCCTACGATGCGCGCGGCCGGGCGCCCATTGGGGTGTGACGGATCATTGTCCATTTCGAGATATTGACCGATAGGGTCGCGGTCTTGAAAATACTTGCGCGCCAAACTTTGGTCAATCACTGCGACGGCGGGCGAATTTTCATTGTCGCTAGTGGCGAGAAAACGACCTCGCCGCAAAGAGATCTGGAAGGTTCTAAAGTAGTCCGCTTCGACAACATAGGCAAGCGACATCGGCAACTCGCTGGCATGAGCGGGCCTGGGGCGGCCAGAAAACCAAATGTGCCAATCGTAGTCGTCCTCCATCAGACTGGAGGCCGAACTCAATGACACCGATTTGACGCCCGGGGTAGAAGCAAGCTTGTCATGAACCTGACGCAGGAAGGCGCGAATGGCCGCCGGACTCTGGTTTGACAAAGATGACTGCGGAGCAATGGAGAAGGTCATCACGCCGCGCGGATTGAAACCTGGATCAAGGCGCCACAAGACGGAAAGCGTGCGGACCATCAGGCCGGCGGCAACCATAAGAACAAATGCCAGGGCCATCTCCGCGATCACAAACACTCTTTGGGTTTTGGCACGGGAACTGGAAACGGACCGTCCGGAATCCTTCAAAGCCCCGGCGAGATTCGTGTTTCGCAATTTCAACGCCGGCGCGAGCCCGAAGGCAGTGCCAGCGAGGACGGAGGCCGCGATGGTAAAGAGCAACACGCGGAAATCCAATCCAATTTCCTCGACGCGCGGAATGGTTTGGGGCGCCGCGGCAAGAGCCGCTGCCGTGCCGGACTGAGCGAGCAGGAGGCCCAAGCTGCCGCCAACCAGCGCGAGCAGAACGCTTTCGGTGAGGAGCTGGCGGATGATGCGCCAGTGGCCGCCACCGACCGCCATACGGACTGCAAACTCGCGCTCCCTGGTGGTGGAACGCGCCAAGAGCAAATTCGCAACATTAACGCACGAGATTAGAAGCACGAAAAAGACGGCGCCCAAAAGAACGAGTAGCGGCGCGCGCATATCGCCCACCATTGCCTCTTTTAAGGAGACAAGATTTGCCTTTTCACTGCTGTTGGCATCTGGGTAGGCGGCACTCAGTTGGCGTGACACGCGAGCCATATCCTGGCGAGCTACTTCAAAGGTCACGCCGGGCTTCAAGCGCCCGATCGCCTTCATGCCCCAGCCGGCGGATCGATCGGCATAGAAGCCGGCATCGTTATATTCGCCGATCGGAGTGTAAATATCGTTGAGCGCCGGGCCGTCTTGAAAGTTTTCAACACGAAGACGAAAGGTAGACGGCACCACTCCAACGACGGTGCGGCCGATTCCATCTAAGACCAGGCGCCGGCCAATGATGTCTCGGGCCGCGCCGAAATCGCGCCTCCAAAGTCCTTCCGAGATCATGGCGACGGAGGCCGCGCCACGGTGATCGTCTGCCGGGTTAAAGTTTCGGCCGATAACCGGTTTGATTCCCAGAGTTTCAAAGAATTCGGCGGAAATCATTTCTCCATGAAGATGCTCCGGCTCGCTTCCTCCCGCGAGATTGTAGCCAGTGGGCCGATATGCGGCCAAGGTGGCAAAGCTCTGGTTCATGCGCTGCCAATCGAGAAAATTGGGATAAGAGATGGATCCGTCCTTGAAGTTGGGGAATTCCTGATACAAGACGAGAATGCGTTTGGCATTGGGGTAGGGCAAAGAATTGATCAGAACTCCATTGACCACCGAGAAGATAGCAGTGTTTGCTCCGATTCCGAGAGCGATGGTTAATACTGCGACAAGCGAGAAGGAAGGGGACTTTAGGCGAAATGCGTATTGGAGATCATTGAGCATAAGCGCTTAGCTGTATGTTGGGCACTTGGGCTGCCAACCTGACAAGCGGTGAAAACCCGGCCTAATCGAAGATAACGCGAGGAAGCTGCTCTTCGATTATGGACAGTAAGGGTTCGAAAGCGAACAGAATCAGGCGGCGCTAGAGCTGGTGATGATGCCGTCGGCTATGTAGGCCAAGCGGAAGTTCGAGACTATTCCGGAACAGGTGCCGGCAGTTTTCTCCACAGTACGGCGGAACCTAAAGCCAGCATGGTTCCGAGCAGCACCAGAGTGGAAGGCTCCGGGACGGGCGTGGCGACAAACGATCGGATTTCGAAGCTTCCGGACGAGGCCAGTACGTACCAGCCGGCTATCTGATCCTTATTGTTGATGCCCGTCGGAACTGTGTAGGAAGCGCCAGGGAAGCTGAGGATCGAATACTTTCCATCCCGCAGAAAAAATCCCGTTGCGCTTTCCCCGGTATCGCCGCTGCCCACGATATCGCCCTCATCATTGATCGCAGACGCATAGATATTGGCAGCGTCTATCGGGACTTGCAAAAGCTGCATGTGTCCGTTTCGAAAGAGAGCGGCTTGAGACGTGTACTCATTAGGACTGTATGCGCCTACCAATTCCCCCGAATCGTTCAAAGCGGTGTAGCCGGCATCCGGCGGGGTCGGTAGTGGAGCGTAGCTGCCATTGTTGAGCAAAAAGAATCCGGACTGAAGCCCGCTCGGGTAACGACCCAAGATCGTTCCGTTATTGGCGATAGCCACAAACGTTGTCGTGTCCGGTGCGACGCCTGGGTAGTTGAAATAGGTATAGGTTCCATTCTGATAAAGAAAAGTGGACAACGTGCGACGCCCGACATCGTAGTAGCCAACAATTTGATCGGAATTGTTGATGCCGGTGGGAGTAACGGCATAGGGCGGAAGGTCGAGCGTTGAAAGGCTGCCGTCCTTATACAGAAATCCTCCGCCCATGGCAAAATGCAAGCCAATTAAATAGCTGCCCACTACAGTGCCTTGATCATTGATGCCGCTAGCGGGGGCCTGGGCAAAGGGGTCACCGAAGCCGGGCGTTGGAACAGTGGAATAACTGAACGAAGTGGCCAGTAAGCGCGAACTTGAAATGAGCATCAAAAGTGTTAGCGTGCGGAGCATTCAACGAGACCTTTCCAGAGAGGCGTGGTGGGGGCTACGATAACATAGCGTCGCGGCGAAGCCAGGCGGCCAGAGCAGCCAGAACCAACAAAGCAATGGGTACAGCGGGGGAACTATGCAGTACGGTCAAGTGAGCAACGATCGCGCCCAGCATCACGACCGCAAGCAGCAGCGCCGCCCATCGACTTAACTTCGGAATGAGAAGACATACCGCACCGGTCACTTCAAGAATGCCGGTAAAATAACGGAACCATTGCCCGAGGCCGATTCGATTGAACTCCTGCACCATAACCGGTTTGCTCAGAAGCTTGACGCCACCGGCCAGTAGAAAGACCAATGTGAGGAGGATACAAAGAATCCAGCCGAGAACGACCCGCGGCATGGAAGGCCTCGTTGATCCGTTTGCGACTCCGTTCGTTTGAGCCATTTACTTTTCGCACCTCCTGAATTTGCTCATTACTTGTCACACGCCGAACAAAATGCGATGAGCGAGGATCGCGTTCACCAGAAGACCCACGCCAAACTTCCAAAGACCGGAGCGAAAAAGCCATTGCCGGCAAAGAGAGGCAAAACAATCGAGTAGAAGCATTACGCCGGTTTCGGATGCTTGAGTAAGATCGAAGATCCACAGGAGTTCTTCTCCAAATCGCTCTTCGAATGAAGCCGGATGCAGCCAAAGTAAAGTGCGATAAAGAGCGCGGATCATGTCAGGTTGTAGTGAGACCGAGGTGCAGTTTGGCCTGGCGAAATGCTTCTTCCAAGCGCTCGATCTCGGTCGAGAGCACGCGGCGGCCGAGCTTACTTAAGCGGTAGTAACGGCGTCTGGAATCGACGCCGGCGGGGGAGTTGAGACCTTCTTCGATGAGGCGGTCATTGAGGAGCTTCTGGAGGTTGTCATAGAGCGTGCCCGGGCCTAGCTTATAGCGGCCATCCGATTGGCGAGCGATTTCCTGCATGATGCCGTACCCATGGCGCTCCTCACCGGCCAAAGAGAGCAAGATGTGAAAGATTGCGGGCGATAAGGGCAGGAAGCGCTGGACATCGTGTTTCACAGTCGCTTTTTGTTATAACGGATTCCGACTGTTCTGTCAAATATTTTTTGAGGCTTTTCCAGGGGGCGGGGGTTGATTATATGGACAAGAGACGGGCGGCGTTTTCGGAGTAGACCTTTTTCAAGATGCTGTCCGGGAGGCCGAGGCCGGAGATCTGCCAGCGGCCTTGCGGGGGCGTGGGCGCGGGGGCGTAGTCGAAATATTCATCTTCGGTTTCGAGGAAGCGGTAATAAATTCGATAGAGCTCATCGCCAAAAAGCTGCTGGGGCGTGTCATGGCCGCCGGGAACGGCGTCGGTCCCGAAGACGATGCGGTCCTGATATTTGTCGAAGAATTTGCGGGCGGCGCGCGGCTGGCGGCCTAGCTCGGAGATGCGGGCGGCGATATCGACCTGCATGTTAGGGAGCTGGTCGAGACACTCGGAGACATAGGGAAGGTTTTCGGCGTCGGCGACGTGCAAGCAGACGAATTGGGTTTTCGGATGACGGCGCATGACGGTGCGACGCGCTTCCTGCAGTTGCTGGTTCGTGGGAAAGTCGTGGCCGTAGAAGGACCAATCGGGATGGGCAATCAGTTCCTCGAAACGCTCGTTGAAGCGATCGATGGGAAGAAAGAACGCTTCGGGATCGGAGGTGTGGATGGCGACGGGCATGCGCAAAGATCCGGCGGTATCCCACATGGGGTCGAAGCGGCGGTCATCTACGGGAATGAGCTTGCCATGGGTGACGTGCTCGCGCAAGTAGAGTCCGAGAGTTTTTAAGACCTTGAGGCCTTTCGCGCCCGCGCGGTGGGCGGATTCGATTCGATCGGCTTGCGCCTGGGGATAGCTGGGCGTCTCGATGCCGGTCCACCAGGGCTCGGTGAAGACGGCGAAGCGATTGGGATGCGGAGTGGCCAGCGTTTGAACCGCTTGCTGCAAAGTGCTTCCATCGCCACCGGTCAAGTCGACCATCAGGCGGATGTTGCGGCGATCCATGACGGCGAGGAAGTCGTCGATGCGGCCGTTAAGGGTCATTTTCTCGGGGCCGTGGAGTTCGCCGCTCCAGGTGAGATGAGTGTGGAAGTCGATCACCGGGTAGCGCGCGCGGTCGATTTGGGTGACGTCGGTGTGGAGCATGCTCTTCGGCTGATACAGGCGAAGAGGAAGGTCCTTGGAGGCTTTGGATTCGGCGGGAGTGTTTTTGGCGGCGGACGCAGCCAGCGGAACGATTGAAGTGAGGGTATTCAAAAGCGTTCGGCGGTTCATGTGCGCTAATGTTCGATGATACCCGGTGCGGGGTTGGGCGAATTATCGCGAGGTAGGCGGCGAGGTTTGCCTAGGAGGTGATTGGGAATTGCGTAGTGGTGAGCATCCCGGATCTCCCCGGAATTCCCGGATCTCGGATCTCGCGGATCTAGCAGCGCGGCGTGATCGGTTACGTTTGCCAGCTTGATGTTCAATATATTTGCGAAGCACAAAAGAGAAAGACATGACGCAGGAATACATCGAAATTCGCGGGGCGCGCGAAAACAATCTTAAGAATGTATCGCTGAAGATCCCGAAACGCAAAATCACGATTTTTACGGGCGTCTCCGGCTCCGGTAAATCGTCTATCGTCTTTGACACAGTGGCGACGGAGGCACAGCGCCAGCTGAATGAAAACTTCAGCATGTTCATCCGCACCTTCCTGCCGCGCTACTCCCAACCGGATGCGGACGCCATCGAAAACCTGAGTATGGCGATCGTCGTGGACCAGAAACGGCTGGGCGGCGGGTCACACTCCACGCTGGGCACGATCACGGACATCTACTCAGTGCTGCGCCGATTGTACTCTTATGTCGGCAAACCATATGTGGGACATGCCAACCTTTTTTCCTTCAACGATCCGAAGGGCATGTGCCCGAACTGCAACGGTCTTGGCCGCAAAGTGGGCGTCGATCTGGACCTGTTCCTCGATACATCCAAATCGTTGAACGAAGGCGCAATTTTATTTCATGAGTATGCCGTCGACAGCTGGGGCTTGAACATTCTCGGCCAGTCGAAACTGTTCGACATGAACAAGAAGCTGTCGAAATTCAACGAAAAGGAAAGGGAACTGCTTTTGTACAGCAAGCCGTACAAGGTCAGAACCACGGTGGCGGGCAAGGAGTTCAACCTAACGTATGAAGGCATCATCAACAGATTCACGGGCAAGTACATTACGCGCGATGTCAAGACCATGTCCGAGCGCACGCAAAAAGCCGTGGAACCTTATATCAGCATGGCGCCGTGTAACGTGTGCAAGGGTGCGCGGCTCAGCCAGCAAGTCTTGAAATGCAAGATCAATGGACATAACATCGCGGAGCTGGCTTCGATGGAAGTCGGTCAGTTGACCGGCGTCATCAAGGCGATCAAGGAAGCGAGCGCCGAACCAATTCTTAAAACCCTCGTCCAGCGGTTGCAGTATCTGGTGGACATCGGCCTCGAATACCTGGCCCTGAACCGTGAAACGGATACCCTTTCCGGCGGCGAATCGCAGCGCGTCAAGATCGTTAAACATTTGAGCAGCAGCCTGGTGGATGTGATGTATGTGTTCGACGAGCCGAGCGTGGGGCTTCACCCGCGCGATGTGCATCGCCTGAACGAACTGCTTCAACAACTGCGCGACCGGGGGAATACCGTACTCGTCGTGGAGCATGATCCGGACGTCATCAAGGTGGCCGATCACATTGTGGATGTAGGGCCGCAGGCAGGGAGTCAGGGAGGCCAGATCGTCTATGAGGGACCGTTCAAGAATTTATTGACGGCGGATACGTTGACCGGCAAGTATTTGAAGCAATCCGTTTCCATCAAAAACGATTTTCGCTCGCCGACCGGCAAATTACCGATCAAGAATGCGAAGGCCAATAACCTGCAAGACGTCAGCGTGGACATCCCTAAAGGCGTGCTCACCGTCATTACCGGCGTGGCCGGCTCGGGAAAAAGCTCGTTAATCCATCAGACCTTTTTACGCCAGCACCCGGAGGCCATCGTGATCGACCAATCTCCGGTGGGTATTTCGAGCCGTTCCAACCCGGGCACTTACACCGGCATCATGGATGATGTGCGCAAGGCGTTCGCAACGGCCAACAAGGTCAGCCCATCCCTGTTCAGCTTCAACTCGGAGGGCGCCTGTGAGAACTGCCAGGGCTTGGGTGTGATCTATACGGAACTCGCCGCTTTGGGCGAGGTCAAATCCCCTTGTGAGATCTGCGAAGGCAAGCGCTTCAAGGACGAAGTGCTGGCTTACAAACTAAACGGCAAATCGATCAACGATGTGCTCGAAATGACCGTGAAGCAGGCACTCGAATACTTTAAGATCGAGAAGGTCATTAGCAAATTGCGGGCCATGCGCGATGTAGGCCTCCATTACCTGACTCTGGGCCAGCCCTTGAGCACGCTCTCAGGCGGCGAGTGTCAGCGTATCAAGCTTGCCAGTGAGCTGCATAAACGCGGCAGCATTTATGTGCTGGACGAGCCAACGACCGGTTTACACATGTCGGATATCGGTCACCTGCTCGAGGTGATGAACCGTCTGGTGGACGCGGGCAATTCGGTCATCGTGATCGAGCATAACGCGAGCGTGATCAAGAACGCGGACTGGATCATCGATATGGGACCCGAAGGCGGCAGCAAGGGCGGCCAGGTGATGTTCGAAGGGACACCGAGGCAGTTGCTCACGGCAAAACGCTCTCTCACGAGCGAGTATTTGAAGGAGTAATGGCCCGGTTTTATATACCTTGACACGTATATGCGTTGTGGGGTATATCAGAAGAGTGGAGTCTGTGTTCGAAATTATTGCGGAGCCGAACCGCCGCGCGATCTTGAGCCTGCTGGTCTCGTCACAACAGTCGGTGGGAGAGATCGAGCGGCAGCTTCGAATGCCCCAGCCGACCGTGTCGAAGCACTTGCGCGTGCTGCGCGAGGCCGGTTTCGTGGAATCCACGGTGGATGCGCAGCGCCGTCTCTATCGGCTGAAACCGGAACCGCTGCAGGAGTTGGATGACTGGCTGGTTCCGTTCCGCCGCTTCTGGTCCGCGCACGTGGATGCTCTCGAACGCCACCTGGACCGCATGGATCACACCCAAAAAGATCCATCCAAAATGGATCGCGCCAAAGAAGATCCATACACACCAACGAAAAGGAAGACAAAAACAAGACGCGGCCCCCAAACCGCGAACGTGACAAAGGAGAAACGAAATGAAAATCAAACTGACCAGCGTATACGTGGACGAGCAGGATAAGGCGCTGCGTTTCTATACGGAGGTGCTGGGCTTTGCCAAGAAGGCTGATTTCAGTCAGGGCCCATTTCGCTGGCTGACGGTGGCGTCGCCCGAGGAGCCGGAGGGCACTGAGCTGCAGCTGGCGAAGAACGACAACCCAGCGGCCAAAGCGTATCAGCAGGCGATCTTTCAACAGGGCCAGCCCGCGGCCATGTTTTACACGGACGACGTCAAGGGCGACTACGAGCGGATCAAAGCCCGCGGCGCAGAGTTCACGATGCCGCCCACTGACGTAACCGCCTCGATCATTGCGATGCTGAACGACACCTGCGGCAACCTCATTCAGCTCACCCAGCTGGCACGTTATTCACGCTAAGGAGAAGAAGATGACCGATCACGAGCAGTACACACCGGGTCCGGCCAGCGGGGCGCGGGTACGAAAGGATGGAGAGAAGTGGACGCTCATTCTCGCCAGAGAATTGCGCCACTCGCCGGAGAAAGTGTGGGCGGCGCTCACCGACCCGGCGCAGCTGCGCGAGTGGGCGCCTTTCGATGCCGATGGCAGCCTCGCTATGGCCGGAAAAGTAAATCTCACCTGGGTGGGAACGCCGGCTCCGCTGGAAACAACAGTGACGCAAGCCGACGCTCCCAGGCTGCTTGAATACGGCGACCTCCGGTGGGAACTCGAGCCGCTCGGCAGCGGCACGCGGCTTACGCTGTTGCACAAGATAGATCGCCGCTTCATTTCGTGGGGTGCCGCGGGCTGGCACATCTGCTTCGATGTGCTCGATAGGCTTCTCGGGGATGAGCCGATTGGGCGTATCGTCGGCCCGGAGGCCGTGAAGGTCGGGTGGCAGCAACTGAACGTCAACTATGCCAAGCAATTCGGCACTGAAGCGCCCAACTGGCCGCCTGGCGCGGCTCAAGAGTCGTGAAGGAGGGCGTCGGAAAAAATGCGCCTACCACGCTCGCGCACGATTTTTCGCTGGATTCACATCGTGTTTGCCATTCCGATCCTCGGTTACATTTATAGTCCATTTAAGGAAATCCCAAATTACGCCCCCGCTGTTCGATTTGTCTTCCTTCCTGTCCTTGTGCTTTCGGGACTTTGGATGTGGAAAGGTCACGTCCTTCGACGACTCATTTCGAAAAGATCGGCCTAAGATAGTGGCGAGACTTGGAGCTGAACATGAAAAAGCCTGTCCCGGCGGAATCCGCCTGTGGACGAATCGACGAGAAGATCAAGGAACTGGGGGACTGGCGCGGGAAGACGGTCGCGAAAGTGCGCCGAATCATACATGAGGCAGACCCCGAGATCGTTGAAGAGTGGAAGTGGGTCAAGCCGACAACGCCGGGGACTCCCGTCTGGTCGCACAGCGGTATCGTCTGCACCGGAGAGACGTATAAGAACGCCGTCAAGATGACTTTTGCCAAAGGAGCTGCGCTGCAGGACCCTTCCGGTCTATTCAACTCCAGCCTCGACGGGAATGTCAGGCGGGCCATCGACATCCACGAAGGCGACACGGTCGATGAGGCGGCCTTGAAGGAACTCATCCGCGCGGCAGTGGCGCTCAATCTAAGCAACTAGCGCGCAACGGACTCGCGATCCGCGCCCAAGTCCGCCGCAGTTCCTCTTCCCTCTGGTGGCGCCGAATCGAGGCCTGTGCCATTGACTTGGGGGATTTTTAGGTAGTTGCAAGTTTACGGTCGCTGACGCTTCCTGCTCTGTTTCAATCATTTCGCAACGCTTGGGCGACATCCGGTTTGTCACGCTCGCGCTTAAGTCCGCCGCAGTTCCTTTTTCCTTTAAGCAGGCAGATCAACCGCCCATATCGTAGAAAAATACTTCCTCGGAGACCTTTCCGTCTGTGACGGTGTAGAGCGCAATCTCATCCATGGTCATGCGCTTGCCGGCCATGGGTCCAGCCTTTGGGGTGACATCGTATTTGAAGCGAACGATAAAGCGGTCCCCATTCGGCCAGGGGCCTTCTGCTTCGGCGTGATGAATCTCGTGATTCTCAACCCACCACTGACCTTTGGCCTTAACCTTTTCCAAACCCTCCGTGCGCGCGGGCATGGAGGCGTCACCCATTGCCTCAATACTCACGATCCGTGGGCTGTAAAGCGTGTCGATCGCTTCCAGATTCTTGTTTTGGCGGCACAACTCGACGAGTTTTTTTCCAATGGCTAATGTATCGTTCATCGTAAACCTCCCCCGAGATTATATCCCTTAAACTTCATATCACGCTTGCAAAATGCCGGTGAAAGCGGAACGGAAGCGCCAAGCCACCAGCATCCACAGAATGACTACCAGCAGTGCCAGCGGGAGACCGGCCGGAGCCATCAGCGCATGGAAGAAAAAGATGTTGAAGATCACCGGCGCGATTAGAACGAGCGCCAGCGGCACATAGCGATTCAGCAGGAACAGCACCGCCGCCAGCAATTGAATCAGAAAAATGACCGCCGCATAGTGAGACGCTACCAGCGCGCCTAAAAACTGGGTGGCCGTGCCGGGCGGCATCGGCCCCATGGGAAGGAAATGAAGGAAGCCGTTAAATCCGAAGACCAGAAAGATAATTCCAAGCAGATAACGCGCGATGAGACTTGCGACTTGCATATAGGTTGACCGTCCTTACTAAGCGTTGATGTGTGAAGCGCGAATATCGATTCGGGAAAACAACAGATGTTGTTTAGACTACTACAACTGTCTATCATCGAGTAGGCTGGAAATGGACCTTTATGGCCGAACGCAGCCACGAAATTCTTGATCCGCGGATCGTTCGTACCCGGCAACTTCTGCAGGATGCGCTCGAAAAGCTTCTAGAAAGCAACGATTTCGAAAAGATCACGGTGCAGGACATCGCCGAAGCGGCCACTCTTAACCGAGCCACGTTTTATGACCATTACCCGGACAAGTTCGCGCTGCTCGAATGCCTAGTAGCCGCCCGTTTTCAAAAGCTTTTAGCGACTCGCGGCGTAATTTTCGACGGGACGTGCGCTTCCGCGCTGGGCGCGATCATCCTGGGCGTGTGCGATTATCTGGCCGCCACACCCGGCATCGAATGCGCGCGGCACCGGCAAATGCAGCCCCACCTCGAGTCGGCCGTCCTGGCGGTAGTGCGCGGCATGATTTTAGAAGGATTGCAGCGACACCCAACAACCGGCGACGCGTCACCGGAGATGATGGCGGCAACCTTAAGCGGGGCGATTTACGGAGCGGCCAACGAGTGGGTGCGGACACCGGACAGGTGCCCGTCGGAGACAATTGTCAGGAAAGTGATGGCGTTGCTCTCCCCGCTTCTCGCGCCCATGCCGTCTGGCTAAACGCCGCTTTACTTTTTCGCCAGCTTGTCTCCGAGTTTCTCCGCGCGCTCGACGGCTTCACCTGGAGCGAAGTCCGACAACTCATAAAACTGCCGAATCTCGATTTCACCCTCCTCGAAGGGTACGCGCTTTGCCCACTCGATCGCCTCCTGCTTCGACTTCATCTGAACGATCCAGTAGCCGGCGATCAGTTCCTTGGTCTCAGTAAACGGGCCATCCGTCGAAGTGGGCTTTCCGCCGGAGAATTTGATGCGCGTACCTTGCGAGCTTGGCCGCAGTCCCGAGAGATCGAGCAGCACGCCGGCCTTCATCAACTCCTCGTTGTATTTGCCCATGGCCATTAGCATTTTCTCGTCCGGCATCACGCCCGCCTCGGAGTCTGCCGTCGCTTTGACTACCATCATGAATCGCATCTTCATTCCCTCTCATCGAACCGCTTGATTTGTTGTCTCGTATTCGTCGTGGCGGCGGACAAAATGCATGGTGGTTGTCTCGTTGCGGCCCTTGGGCGCGCGGTCGAGAATCATCAATGTGCCGATCAGTTCCTCCGGACCGCGCCCGTAACTCGAATAAGTATGGAAGACATCGCCGGCCTCGTCCTTGTAAAAAGCGCTCAGACCGGGCGACTCGCAATCGCCGGCATTGGCGGACAACGGCAATTCGGTGAAGTTGTAGAAGATCTTGCCGGTCGCGCGTTCTTCCTCGGTGAAAGAGACGTGAAAGTCATAGTTGAAGTCGCTGCCGAAGGAGGAGACCCAGGGGAACTTCCATCCCATGCGGGATTTATATGCCTGGATTTCGGACAAAGGCGCGCGCGAGGCGGCGATCATCGTCACGTCGTGGTGTTCGAGATGAGGCAACGCGCCGTCGAGATGATCCACCAGGAAGGAGCAGCCGGGGCAGCCGGCGGCCCAGCCTGGAGCGAGCATGAAGTGATAGACGATGAGCTGGCTGCGATGCTCGAACAGCTCGGCCAAGGTTGTCTTGCCATACGGGGTGTCGAAGACGTACGCCTTCTCAACCTTTACCCAGGGCAGGGCCATACGTTCGGCGTTGATTTTATCCCGCAGGTGGGTGGCTTCCTTCTCCTTGAGCAGGAGCGCTTTGCGCGCGGCCAGCCATTCCTGCTGTGATGCTACCGGATGTTGCTGCATGTTTTCCTCTCTTATGTAGTTGTCTTGAACGTTGTTTTAGAAGTCGTTTTAGAACTCGGGCTGGCTTGCGGCAGCCCATCGATCTCTATGACGGGGCGGACTTCCACGGTACCCGCGCGGGCTCCTGGAATCCTGGCCGCTATGCCGAGGGCATCCTCCAGGCTCGGAGCATCGACCAGGAAGTAGCCGCCCAGCTGTTCGCGCGTCTCCGCGAAGGGTCCCTGAGTGATGAGCGGCTTGCCGTCGCGTACCCGGACGCTACTTGCAGTCTGTGTGAGCTGCAACGGAGCGGTGGCAATAAAGTTCCCGCTCGCGGCGAGATCTTGGGCAAGTTGAGTAGACTCCCGATAACACTCTTCCCGCTCGCCTTCGCTCAAGGCTTGCTCGTCACCATAAATCAACAGCATGTATCGCATGAATGTATTCTGTCGCAAGGGCGCATGTGGCGGCGCGCTTGCGATTTACCTTTCAATCGGATCGCAGCGCCTGCATCACATCGACGCGCGCTGCCCGGGCCGCCGGCACCAATGATGCCAGAACAGCAGCGGCAAGCAGCAAAATCGCGGAGAGCAAGGTCGGGACTGCGCCAGCCATGCGCATACCCGGGAAAAAGCTGTTGGCCAGCCGCGCCAATGCGAAACCGCACACTACGCCCGCCAGTACGCCCTGGGCCGCCATCAGCGCGCCTTCTCCGATGACGGTCCGCACCAGGTGCGACGGACGCGATCCGACGGCCAGCCGGATGCCGAACTCACGCGTTCGGCCGCTCACCGAGAAGGCCAGTACGCCGACCACTCCCACGATGGCAATGGCCAGCGCAACGGCCGCGAAACCGCCAAACACCAGCGTGTTCAGCCGGTCCGGGGTAAGAACTTCCGCGCGGATATCCTGGAGCGTCGCCGCATGCTCAACCGGCTGGTCGGCCGATAGGTCGCGGATGATACGCGTGATGCGCGGCACGAACGCGTAGGGATCTGTGTGCGTGTGAACGAACAAGCGTCCACCCCAGAGCTGTTGCTGGCCAAGCGCATGATAGATCGTCAAGACGGGGCGCGGCGTTACGTCCTCGTCATCGACATCGGCGGCAACACCGACGATGCGGCGCGGCCGCGGGCTTACATCGATGAACTTGATGACAGGATCGGTCCACATGATGTGCCGGTTCATGGCGTCCTGGTGGGGGAACATTTGCCGGGCAAGGCTCTGACTCACGATCACCACCGGCTCACTGCCTTGCCGATCGGCCTCGTTGAAATCGCGACCTGCGACCATCGGAACTCCCAGCGACGCAAAAAAACCGGGTGAGACGATGCGGAAGCGGGCGCGCGGGTCTTCCTCGCCGGAGGCGCGCACATGGCCGTCGGCCGAAAATCCCAGACCAAAACCGAAATCGCCCGCATCGCGCCACGGCACCGCTGTGCCCACCGACACGCCGCTCACGCCCGGAAGCTCTTTGATTCTGCGCACCGTTTCTTTGTAGAAATTCACCACCTGTTCCGGTGTGCGGCCATAAGACATGACGGGCACGTTCACCGCCAGCACATGGCGCATGTCGAACGGTGTCTGAGCGGATTGCAGCGCGAGGAGCGTTTTGAGCAGCATGCTCGCGCCCGCGAGCAGCAGGAATGAAGCCGCAATCTGCGTCACAGCAAAGACTCTTTGACGCCGTCTGGTGCTGGCCGTGAAGCGAAAGCTGCTGCTTGTCACACTGATACCGCGGGGAGTGCCGGTGGAGGGCAGACGCGGGACAAACGCCAGCAGCACAGCCGCGACAAGCGCCAGGGCGGCCCCTACCCACAGCATGCTTCCATCCACCGTCAGATCGAGCGCGCGCACCGAAAATCGCGAGGCGTAGCGCGCCAGGATGCGTACCATCGGACCGGCGCTCAGAACGCCCAAAGCCGCGCCCGCGCCGCAAAGCAGCAGACTTTCCGCGAGCAGCATTCTGCGGAGCGCGCCGGTGCTCGCGCCCAGCGCTGCCCGAATGCCCAATTCGCCTTCGCGCCGAACCGCGCGCGCGAGAACCAGATTGGCGACATTCGAGCACGCGACAAGGAACACCAACGCCGAGGCCGCCATCAACACCAGCAGCACCGTTCGCGCTTTCGACGTGATCTGGTCGCGCAGCCGCACCGCCTCAATGCGGAAGTCGGCTTTCGTGGAATAGGCTTCCGGATGTTCCTTTATCATGCGCGCGTAGACCACTCGCAGCTCGGCGCGCGCGGAATCCAAATCGGCGCCGGGCGCGAGACGGCCAAACAGCTCGGTCATGCGATGCACGCGCCCGGTGATCATGGTCGCGGAGAGATGATGCGGGCTGGTTACGACGTTGGCGATAATCTCGGTCTCAGCCGGATAGGGCACGGATGGTTCAAGCACTCCCACCACAGTGGCTGAGCGCTCACCCAGCCTGATAATTTTGCCAATTACGGATGGGTCGCTTTTCAGCACCGTGCTCCAGAAGCGATAGGTCAGGACGACAGCGCCAGCGGCCCTGGGCCCGTCATCTTTCGGCCCGAGCAGCCGCCCCAGCACGGGACGCAGTCCCATCACGTCGAAATAGGAGCCGCCTACCACGCCAGCCCGCACTTCACGCGGTTGGCCAAGTCCGATGAGGGTAAAGCCGATGGTCGAAAAATCGCCGAACTCGCGTATAGTTTTTACGTGCGCGCGGAGGTCGTTGATTTCCGGCACCGAGAAGGTAACATTGTCGAGGCCCATGCCGCGCGCGCTCTGGCGGATGTAGATCAGCCTGTCTTCGTCGCGGTTAACGAGCGGACGCAGGAGCACGCCGCGCACCAACGTAAAGATCGCGGCGTTCGCGCCGATGCCCAGCGCCATCGTGAATACCACGGCCAACGCCAGTCCCCTGCTAGACGCGAGCGAGCGCAGAGCAATCTTCAAATCATTCAGAAAGATCATGATCGCCTCCCTAAGTGGGTGTTGAAAAACAGGTGACAGGCAATGTTTTCCAGGCGCAGACACGCGGATCTGGTGGATTCGCCGTTACAGTTGCTTGGGAAAACAAAGCCAGTCACCATTTTTCAACAAGCTCCTAATGCGTCGGTACTCCCGCCACCTCGACCACCGGCCGGATTTCAATTTTCGACCGACTCAACGTTCCTAAGAAGCCGCCTGCGATGCGGATGGCCTCATCGAGATCTCTGGCCTCGATCAAGCCATAGCCACCGAGTTGCTCGCGTGTTTCCGCGAAAGGGCCGTCGGTCACGAGCGGCTTACCGTCGCGCAAAGTAACGGTGGTCGCGGTAGATGTAGGATGCAGGGGCGCGCCACCCAGGAACTTCCCGCTGCCGAGGAGTTGCTTCACGTGCGGCATGTTTTCCCCCATGAGTCGTTGTTGCTCCGCCTCGCCGAGCGCGGCCCAGGCCTTCTCGTCAAGATAGGTCAAGAACATGTATTTCATTTTTATTGCCCTTTTGCAATTGAGTCGAACAGGGGGCGCTGGAATCGACACGCACGCGCGGATTTTTTATCATCGGGGCATGTCTCATGGAAATCGACGCGGCTGTTGAGGCGATCCACCGCTCCGACTGGGGCCGCATTGTAGCGACCCTGATCCGTCTGCTAGGTGACTTTGACCTGGCGGAAGAGGCGGCGCAGGACGCCTTCGCGGCGGCGGTCGATCAGTGGCGTACGACGGGGCTGCCAGAGTCTCCCCGCGCGTGGCTCATCGAGACAGCTCGCCACAAGGCCATCGACCAGATTCGGCGTCGCAGCCGGTTCGCCGAGAAGCTGCAGTCGTATGCCGTCTCCGAGCCCGCAAGTGTCCCAGCGCCGGATGGCGAGTTAGACGAAATTCCCGACGATCTGCTGCGCTTGATCTTCACGTGCTGCCACCCGGCGTTGGCTCAGGAGGCGCAGGTCGCGCTGACGCTTCGCACCCTGGCCGGGCTCGAAACCGAGGAGGTCGCGCGCGCTTTTCTCGTGCCGGCCGCCACCATGGCGCAGCGACTGGTGCGCGCCAAGCGGAAGATCAAGGCCGCCGGCATTCCTTACTCTGTGCCCGGGAAACAAGACATGCCCGCGCGGCTCGATGCAGTCCTCACCGTAATTTATCTGGTCTTCACCGAAGGCTATGCCGCGACCCAGGGGGAGCCGCTTGTTAGAACCGATCTCTGCTCGGAGGCGATCCGTCTCGGGCGTCTGCTAAGGGCGCTTCTGACGGCTAACCCGTCGAGCGAGGCGACCGGTCTTTTGGCTCTGATGCTTCTGCACGATGCCAGGCGCGAATCGAGGCTCGATGAGGCGGGAGATCTGGTGCTGCTCGAAGAGCAGGATCGCGCATTGTGGAACCAGCGGCAAATCGCCGAAGCGCTGCCACTGGTTGAGGAAGCGTTGCGCGGCGGTGTCGGTTCGTATGCCCTGCAGGCGGCCATTGCGGCGCTGCATTGTCTTGCCGCGCGGGCTGAAGATACGGATTGGCCGCAGATCGTCACGCTTTACGATTTGCTCGAGCGTCTTCAGCCTTCACCCGTCGTGTCGCTGAATCGGGCAGCCGCGGTCGCCATGCGAGACGGCGCGGAACATGGGCTCGCGCTCATAGATGCGCTCGCCGCGGCCGGCAATCTGGAGAACTATCACCTGCTGCATGCCTCGCGCGCCGATCTGCTCCGCCGGCTCGGACGCTCAGCGGAGGCGGCCGTCAGTTATAGGCAAGCGCTCGCCCTGGTAACCAACAACACCGAGCGTCGTTTTCTAGAGCGGCGGCTTCGCGAAATTCAAACCGCGCGGGGAGACTGATTGAATTTACTGCGCATTCGGCCTCGTCGCGTGAAATGTGATGTTCATTAATTAGCTGGACAAATCGAATCCTGCTGGTCCGTCCGGAATCCGTGTTTATCAACGTTGATAGGCGGCTAATTTATCACGCTGAGAGGTATTGGTCTACGGGGCACGTAAACATCGGCCGCTGATAAACACCGATGAACACGGATTCATGCGGCCGAACCCAATTCCCGAGCCGCTTGCGCGGTCGCTTTTGGCCGGGTAGACATACCTTCGCTCGTCCACCCATTTATTGGACACTCCACTAACTAGCCAAGGGCTGCGCCCTTGATATCCCTTTGAGATCGGGGCGTCGCGCACAAAAGAGAGGCGTTCATGGCGGTAAGCTCCTGGTATCTGAACACGCAGGAGTGTGCCATGAACGCCTTTTTTACGAACATCATAAAGAGAGCATCCGATTCGGCTACCGGTGTTTCGACCGGGTCCTGCTGAACGGGCTGATTCAGCCGTTTCAGCAGCCGGAGCGAGTGATCGGTTTCTTCAACACTTATCGTCAGCAGTATCCGGTGAGCCGGGACGTACTGCACGAGGTTGCGACTCAGTTTCAGAACTGGGTTGTCAACCGCTCGCAGAAGTGGGGTGCTCCGATTCTGGAAACGCCGGAAGACCGCCGGGATAAATTCCTCGACCCTTACTTCCGGCATGCGAAGCCGAACGAAGTGGTGGCGATTGTGAAGGGCCGCGAGGCCGCCCGCATGATGATCGCCATCGGGAACAAGAAGGAGAATCGCTGGCATCTGCATTTCGCGCAGCGCTGGATCGTGCAATACAACTTCTACGTAAACGACGCGCGCTGGGGTCGGATGTTCGTCCGCATGTGCCCGTACCTGCCGTTTTCAGCCCGTGTTTGCCTCAATCAACATCACTGGTTGGCTGTGCGCATGCGCGAGGAGGGCCTCGATTTTCAACAATTCACCAATGCTTTCCTGCGCTGCTCCCAGCCATCTCGATTACAGGCCGATTCTCTGACCGCTCGCGACCTGTTGACCTGCGGGCAGAAGTGGCTGACAACGTGCACGCTTTTCTTCAGCGAAAGGGAGCGCCAACAGGCCGGTTGTCAGCATCGATTGCTTTTCGCCCAGGTCGAGCTTTGCGATAACCTCATTTTCCGCCGCCGCGCAGCCCTGGATCGCATGGGAGAACGGTTGCTGAACACCAATCGGACCATTGGGCAGCCTAACAAGATCACCGTGATCTTCGGCCGCAAAATCACCAAACAGTACCGGGGAAAGCTGCAGTCTGTCATCGAGGACATGAATCTGCCCAACCCCGTCATCCGCAGTCACTGCGGGAACGGCTTCGTCAAGCAGTATGTCCGCGATCACGTTCTGCTCCGCACCGAACCCGCTTCCAACAATGTCAACGACTATGGCTGCAAAAAGGCTGTTGAGAATCTTCCCCAACTTCACCGGAGGATGTCTTCGGTCATCGACAACTATCACAACGTCCAGCAGGACATCCTAGAGACATTCATCGATCGCGGTCAACTGCGCAAGTTGGCCGAGTCCACGGTTCTGCCCAATGGCAAACGCATCCCTGGCCTGAAGCTGGACCATCCCCGGCAACTGGCGCTGATGCATGCACTGGTCCGCTTCAGCCACATCGCCGCGCAGAACACGTTCACTACATCGGAGATCCACGCCGGCACACTTGCGGCACTTGAGCTTTCTCCCAAAGATTACAGTCGGGCATCGCTTCGCTACGATCTTTCGAAGCTTCGCGCCAAGGGGCTCGTGGAAAAAGTTCCCCGTTCGCGCCGCTACCGGCTACTGCCCAAAGGCTACTCCATCTGCCTCGTATTCCTGAAACTGTTCGAACGGATCTACGCACCCTTGACCGCCGGTCTGCTATCCCCCGTTTCTGCAAACAGCAGACTGCAACAGCAGAAACGTTCTCAACTGGACCGCCTCTACCAACGCGTCATTGACGATCTCGACAAACTCATGCAGGCGGTCGGTCTCAAGGCCGCTTGAAGAAATACGTAACGAGAACAAAATCCTCGTTACGCTACGCATAACGGTCTAAATGGAGCTCAAGCGCCCGTCGCGCATCGAAACCGTGCGATCCGCAAAGGCCGCCGCTTCCGGATTGTGCGTGATCATCAGTATCGTTTGCCCGGTTGTCTTGTTCAGCTGTTTCAGGATCTCGAGCACCGCTTGCGAGTTCTCCGTATCCAGGTTACCCGTCGGCTCATCGGCCAGCAGAATCGCCGGTTGATTCACCAGCGCGCGCGCGATTGCCACGCGCTGTTGTTCGCCGCCCGATAATGCGCGCGGCCGGTGATCCATCCGATTTTCAATTCCCAGCTGCTTCAGAATCCCTTCGAAGCCCGGCGGCTTGATGGTTACGCCCGCAAGCGATTGCGCCATCGCGATGTTATCTCTCGCTGTCAACGTCGGCAGCAGATTGTACTTCTGAAAAACGAAGCCGATCTTGCGCTGGCGCATCTCCGTGCGTTCGATATCGCTCATTTTCCGCAGGTCATGCCCATCGATCCAAACTTCACCGGCGGTCGGGGGAGCGAGTCCGCCCAGTATGTGAAATAAGGTGGTCTTGCCAGAACCAGACGGGCCGATCACCGCCAGGTACTCCCCGCGCGTTACTTCCAGATCGACGCCGCGCAAAGCATGTACTGGAACTTCGCCCGATTGATACGTCTTCTGCAAACCGCGCACACGGATGATCGGCGCTGCGTTAGTCATAGGAGAGCGCCTCGATCGCATCCTGCCGCGCCGCCTTGAGCCCCGGATAAATCGCCCCCAAGAGAGCGCCCGCAATGGCGATCATGGCGGCCCAGGGCCACCAATCGGGTACGCTCACAATCTGCAGCGAAGCCGGTTTGAGCGCCACAATCGAAGCGCGCGCAAGGAACGAAAGCGCGATTCCGATCACGCACCCCAGCACCGCCAGCACTAGCGCTTCCCGCACCAGAATGTCGACAATCGTGCGCGGTTTAGCTCCCAGCGCTTTGAGAATACCGATCTCTCGCGTGCGCTCGATCACCGCCGTATACATCGAGAGAAACACCACCAGGAACCCAACCAGCACCGCGAGCCCGGTAATCACCCGGATGAAAATCTTCAGCTGCGGAATGTTGTTGATGTTGAACTGCGAGAGGAAGGCCTCCATCGACACCGCGCGCATGTTGCCTTTCAGCAGTCGGTTCAACGAATCTACTTCCTGATTCGTCATCGCCGAATTATCGAGCTTGACCAGAATCTCCGAAACCTTGCCGTTGTTCGATGTCAGGTTCTGTAGGGTCTCGAGCGGCACAATCAGCCGCCCCAGCACGCCGCCCTGCATGATGCCGCAAACAGTGAACTGATGATTGATCAACTTCCATCGCTGCCCGACGCGAATGTGATTCTGTTCCGCATAGTAGCGGTCGACCAGCAGATCGTCCGGCGCATTCGGCAGGTGGCCGGCCACCAGCGCGATGCCCCCGCTCATCTTTTCGAGACCGCCGATATTTACGCCCTGCATCGTCGTGATGAGTTCCACGCCTTGCGCCAGCACGCCGATCGCCTGCACCACATGCGGCTGCTTCTCGACCAGGCCGACGAATTTGTCGGGCACCTGGCCCGTGTTGAAGCTGATCGTCGCGCCGCCGGTATCCGGCTTCAAAAAAATATCCGCGCCCGTCCCTTTTTGGCGCGTCGCTGATTCCTGCAGCAATCCCCGGCTCAGCCCGATCAGCGTCAAAATCGACATCACCTGAACGCCGATCACCAGCGCCGACAGAAGCGTCCGCACCCAGCGATGCCGCAGATTTTCCAATACCAATTTGTTGATCATGCTGGCTATAGATGTCTAGGGCTGGCTCGCCAGAAAGTCTCTGGCCACCTGCTCCACCGGTTGATGCTCCGCCTGCACGAGCCTGTTCAGTCTGCGCATGGTCTCGTCGCTGATGCGATTCTGCAGCATCGTCAGGGCAATCCTCACATCCGGGCGCTGCTTAAGTAAATCCTGCCGCACCACGTAGCAGGCATTGTAAGGTGGAAAGGCTTTCCTGTCATCTTTCAGCATCATCATTTTCGGATCGCTCAATTGAGCGTCCGTTGAGTTTCCGGCCGCCATATCCACTCTCTTCTCCTCGAGCGCTTTGTAGAGCAGCCCCAGGTCCATACTCTTCGGCGTCCCCTCCCAATGCAAACGATAAACCTCGTTCAGCTTGTGCAGGCCGTCCGGTCGAGTTAAAAACTCGTAGCCCATGCCGAGCCGCCAGGAGCGCGCGCTGGCCGCCGAAAGCTCAGGCGCGGGCAGCCTTCGCCCATCCTCTCTTCGAACTACCATAGCGAATGTGTCGTTAAAGCCGAGCGGCGCAAGCCAGACCAGATGATAGCGGCTCAGGTATGCGTCTTTCACTTGTATATAGGCCTGCGTAGTATCGGTCGGAATGCGCTTTTCTTTCAAGACGACGGTGGCGGCGGTTCCGGTGTACTCCGGATAGATATCGATATCGCCCTTGACGATTGCCAGATGCGTGAGCAAAGTACCGCCCAGATTCAGCTTGCGCTTCACCTGGATATGCAGCTTCCGCTCCAGTTGTTGGGCGGCAATTTCACCGAGCACGATCTGTTCGGTGAAGTTCTTCGAGCCCACCACGATGGCGTTGCTCTTGGAGCAGCCGGCTAAGACTAGCGCCGCCAAACAGACCGCCAGATAGCGCTTCATCGGCGGGCGATTCTCCGCTCCAGCGCTGACATACCGGCATCCGCGATCAACGCCAGCGCCGCCGCCGGAATGGCCCCGGCCAGAATTTCCAGTGTATTCACCGAGGCTACCCCGCGAAAGATCAGCTCGCCCAATCCCCCGCCCCCGATTACCGCCGCAATCACGGCTGTCCCGATATTCGTCACCAGCGCGATTCGAATGCCCGCCAGAATAGTGGGCGCGGCCAGCGGCAGTTCGACCATCCGGAGCAACTGGCCATCCGTCATCCCCATGGCAACCGCTGCTTCGCGCACCGGTGCATCCACATTATTGATTCCCACAATCGTGTTCCGCAGAATCGGCAGCAGCGAATAAAGCACCAGCGACAAGATAGCAGTATGCCGGCCGATCCCTCCAATTAGAGGCACCGGCAGCAGAAAACCGAACAGCGCCAGGCTGGGAATAGTTTGCATGATGCTGGCAAAAGTTACCGCGATCTGCCGCACTCTCGGTCGCCGCGTTCCGATGATCCCCAGCGAGACACCGATGATCACCGCCAGCCCGCACGAAACCGTGACAATCACGATGTGCTCCCAGGTCAACGAAAGGACGTCCGATAATAGGCTCGCCAGGACGGTCTTATCCACTGATCTTGCTCATGCAATTTCGGTCATGTGATTTCGCTCATGGCTTTTGGGGCGCGCCGCTATCCGGCGCTTCGATCTTCTGCTGCGTGTTCACTGAGAACAGATGACATTTGTCGAGCTGCTCGCTGAATCGAAAACGGGCGCGTAGAAACAGCGCTGCCCGGGCATCCCCGCTTCCGTTCACGCTTTTCGTAATCCAGACTCCGTCCGGCTCCCGCTGCTGCACGATATGCAGCCAGAATCCTTTATGAAGGTTGGCCAACAGGCCTGCGCCGATCTTTACATCCTTTGTGGTTTCGAAGCGAATGTCAACCGGCGTACTCGACTGCTCGTCGATTGCCATCCAGCCCGTCAGCGCCTGGGCAAACCGTTCCTCCAGCTTTTTCGGATGGAACTTCGGATCGCCTGAAAGGTCGTAGACGAGCGTCGCGCGGCCGTTCCTTTGCTCCCGCCGGCCATTGGTCAGCCGCAGCGCGCGCAGGAACATATCCGCCTGTTTTTCGTTGTGTGTCCGGGCTTTGTCGGCTTCCTTCTCGTCGCTGTACTTTTTTACCTCTTTATTGACTCTGTCCTGCTCCTTCTTTGCGTCCGATGGGCTCAACGGTTTCCCGTCCCGTTCCAGCGTATGCTCGATCTCGATCTGGTTCACGAAAAACTGCTCTTTCACGGACGACCGGTGCTTCTTCACCGAACCATCCGCATTCAGCTCGTCGCCCCGGTCGCGCACCAGGCAGGAGTAATTTTCGAGCGCATCTTCCGATTTTCGAAAGGCTTGCAAGACTCGCTGTTTCACTTCTCCACCGTTCGGGACAGGCGCATCCGGCGCGCTGCTCCAGAGAATCAGCAGCGCCATCACTAGAGTCTTCAATGCGGCCTCAACCCGGCCGGCAGGGTTTCGCGAAAGGCACGCGCCACCGGTGTGTCGACACTCCAGAATTCTTCCGGCGAGACGAGCGCCTCCAGCCTGCCCGCGCCCAAAATGGCAATGCGCGTCCCGATCGCGACGGCTTCCAGCAGGTCATGCGTCACAAAAATAGCCGCCACGTTGTACTGCTTTCGCAGCCTGCCGAACTGCTGCTGCATATCGTGTCGGGTCACCGGATCGAGCGCCCCGAACGGCTCATCGAACAGCAAAAGCGTGGGCTCCGCCGCCAGCGCCCGCGCTACACCCACCCGCTGCCGCTGGCCGCCCGAGAGCAGATGAGGGCGCCGGTCGCCCAGACCCGCCTGCCCTAATCCCACCTGGCCAAGCAGTTCCTCCGCGCGGCGCCGCTGCTTCTCTTCCGGCCACCCGAGCAGCCGCGGCACCAGCGCCACATTCTGCCAGACGGTCCAATGCGGCAGCAAACCGAACTCCTGGATCACATAGCCGATCTGGCGTCGTAACTCGATCGGATCGAACTCGCGGATATCCTTTCCGTCAATCGAAATCACTCCCCCGGTCGGATCGAGCAGCCGGTTGATCAGCCGCAAGGCAGTCGTTTTACCCGATCCGCTACTTCCCAAAAGCACCAGCGCCTCGCCCCGCTCGACCGCGAAACTGACGTCCTGCAGAATCGCCCGGCCCTCGACTGAATAACTTACTCGATCGAAAGAGAGATGAGACAGATGGCAAGCCTCCGGTTACCTTCTTATTATCGGGGCATGGGATACTACGTATGTAGTCAGGTGTCGTCCATCCCACTTTTGCAGTCGCTTCTTTTTCCAAGGATTTGGAAATGCGATTGCTACTTCTTCAGCCGTTTCCCCACTACAAACTAGATTCCTGTTAGTACGCGATGCCGTATCAAATTCAACCACTCAAAGAATTCCTGGTTCGCCCCGCCTTTCCGTCGGCGCTGAGCCGCCTTCCTGAAATTGCTTACAACTTAATTTGGAGTTGGGACCATACGATCCGCTCGGTTTTTCGACGGCTCGACCCGGCTCTCTGGAAAGAGAGTAACCATAATCCGATCAAGCTGCTTGGAAACATTCCCCAGGAGAAGTTGAACCGCGCGGCTAGTGACCCGCGCTTTCTCCTGCTCTATAAACGGGCTTGTGAGCGCCACGATAGCTATCTACATTCAAGCCCCCCTGCGGAAACGAGCCCGCGTATCGCCTATTTTTCGATGGAGTATGGTCTGCTCGACTGCATGCAGATCTATTCGGGCGGCCTGGGGCTGCTTTCCGGCGATCATATGAAAGCCGCCAGCGACGGCGATTTCGCGCTGGCCGGCGTCGGCCTGCTGTATCAAAAAGGTTATCTGCAGCAGCACCTCAATCCGGACGGCTGGCAGCAGGAGCGCACTCCCCTGAACGATTTCTATACGTTGCCCGTGCGGCCCTGCGTCGACGGCAATGGCAAGGAAGTCATTGTCAGTGTTACCCTGCCCACCGGCGAACTGTTCCTCAAGGTCTGGCACATCGACGTCGGGCGCGTAAAGCTGTACCTTCTGGATAGCAACATTTCGCAGAATCATTCGAGCGAGCACCGTGAGATCACCGATCAGCTCTACGGCGGCGACCTGCACAAGAGAATCCGCCAGGAAATTGCCCTCGGCATCGGCGGCCTGCGCGCCCTGAAAGCACTCGGCTTCAAGCCCACCGTGCATCATATGAATGAAGGGCATTCGGCTTTTCTGGCGATCGAGCGCGTGCGTGTCCTGATGCAGGAAGAAGGGCTCACCTTCGAACAAGCTCTGGAGGCAACCCGCGTCAGCAACGTCTTTACCACCCACACTTCGGTTCCGGCCGGTATCGATCTGTTCGACACCAGCCTGGTCTACGATTATTTCCGCGCCTACTGCGATCAGGCCAATTTCCCCATGGACAAGCTGCTTGCCCTGGGCCGCAAGAACCTGAGCGATTCCTCCGAAAGATTTTCGATGGCCGTACTTGCGCTCAAAGGCTCGGCTTTCCGCAACGCCGTCAGCGTTCTGCATCGCTACGTTTCGCAGGACATGTTTCAGGATCTCTGGCCTCGACTGCCGGTCGATGAAGTGCCGATTACGTCGGTGACCAACGGGGTGCATTCCCCCACCTGGATCAATGGCGATCTGGCTGCCATCTACGACCAATACTTGCAGCCGGATTGGCGCGAGCGCCTGGAAGACACCAAGATGTGGGAGATGGTGCAGGAAATTCCCAGCCAGGAAATCTGGGAAATGCACAGAAAAAGAAAGCGCCGCATGGTGGCTTTTGTGCGCGAGCGAGCCTCGGCTTCCGCTACCCAGCGCAAGTCCTCCGCCACCGAAGTCCGGCGTCTGCAGGAGATCCTCGATCCGGACGTCTTTACCATCGGCTTTGCGCGCCGCTTTGCCACCTACAAGCGCGCGACGCTTTTGTTCCGCGATGTCGAGCGGTTCAAGAGAATCCTGAACAATCCCGCCATGCCGGTGCAGATTGTAATTGCCGGCAAAGCGCATCCGAAAGATCATCCGGGTAAAACGCTGATTCGGGAAATCTATAATCTTTCGCGCGATCCCGAGTTCTCAAAGCGCCTTATTTTCGTGGAAGACTACGGCATTCAAGTGGCTCGCGAGATGGTGCAGGGAGTGGATTTGTGGCTCAATAATCCGCGCCGGGGCGAGGAAGCTTGCGGCACCAGCGGGATGAAAGCCTCAATGAACGGCGTGCTGAACTTTAGCGTGCTCGATGGCTGGTTCGACGAGGCGTACGAAAGTTCGGCCGGTTGGGCTATCGGCGACCGGGCGGTCTACTCGGAAGACCAGGACGATATTCACGCCAGCGCCATCTATTCCACTCTTGAAAACGACATTGTTCCGCTGTTCTACGAAAATCGCGGCTCGGATCAGGAAATTCCAGGCGAGTGGGTCCGCCGGATGAAGACATGCATGGCGAATATCACCCCGCGTTTCAGTTGCGGGCGCATGGTCGCCGAATATATGTCCGAACTCTACCAGCCGGCTCACAAGCTCTGGCAGACGGTATCGAAGAACAATTTCGAAGCGGCGCGCCAGAAAACCGGTTGGGATTCCAGGATGAATGACAACTGGGATCGGATTCGTTTCGTCGAACTCGGTGATGGTCCGGGCGGCCCGGTCATGAGCGGCTCTACCGTACCTTTGCGGGCGACGGTAGAATTGGGAAGTCTTACTCCGGCTGAAGTTCGGGTAGAAGCAGTGATCGGCCAAATCGGGGTTAACGGGGAGTTACAAAGCACTTACACTCTTCCCTTAGTACCAGTAGAAGAACGCGGCAGTTCGGCTGTTTTTGCCAACGAATTCACGGTGCAGCAGACCGGCAGAGTAGGTTATTCGGTCCGCGTCAGCCCGAATCACTTCGATAATCCGATTACACGGCCCTGCAATGCATTGCTTAAGTGGGTGTCGGACCAGTAGTCCGCTTTGACCGCCAGCTGGAAGTTAAGATAAATCACTGGCGTTTGAGACAAATACGTGGTACATACAAAACAGGTGCAAGCGGGAGCTGCAACTTAATCCTTCAGATCGATGAATCCCGCTCACTTCACCTGAGATTCAGCATCAGCGAATAACTTCCTCAGTCTGGAACTCTAAAAGATGTGTGTTCGCTTATTCGGGGTATGCCACTCTTCCGGAGGCGCATGCCCCGAATAAGCGGACTTTTCAAGGAGCCGATCCAAAAATATGGACGGAGATCGTAAATACAGGCAACACGGCTATCAAGACTCTGACCGCGCATCCCGACCTCACGATTCGGATCGACCGAGGCAACCCGGCCCAAAATTGCCTCTCGACGTAACTGGGCCCAAACTTCCCCGGCTGGTTCAGAACGTGGTAGCCTCGCGCTGCTTCAACTGTTCCCTGACGCTAACCCGCGACACGGATTTCAAAGGCAATTGTCCGAAATGCGGCGTGGCGTTGCATTGTTGCAAGCAATGCGTCAACTTCGATTCCTCGACTCGCTTCCAGTGCCTCAAGCCTATCCCCGTGCGGATTGTAGTGAAGGATCAGGCGAACTCGTGCGAGCTTTTTTCGCCGCGCGTCACGGTGGCGCGCGATGTGCTGCCACCGGGCCCGGTATCGAGAATCTCGCAACCGGGCATTATTCCGGCTCCGCGCAGCGCCACTGACGCGCGAGCGGCCTTCGACAATCTCTTCAAAAAATAGGTGTGAGCGGCCGGTCAGCTAGGCTGGTGGAGAACGACGTCGCTTTACTCTGTCGGTTCGCCCCTTAGCGAATGGCCTCCCCAAAAATTAAAAAGAGAACTTCCAGCGCCAAGACCTCTCCGGTCCCCCGGCAGGGCGCTATTCCCTGTTTGATCGTGGTCGGCCTCGTGCTGATCATAGTGCTCGTGCTGCTTTACTTTTCACTGCGCAACACAGGCTGATAAGCTTCCCTATTCAAAACAAATATGAGAAGCGACGGAAGAGAGCCCGATCAACTGCGTCCCACCAGGATCACGCCCGATTACCTGGTCACGGCGGAGGGCTCGGTGCTGATCGAAGCGGGCAATACCCGCGTGCTGTGCGCGGCGTCGGTAGAGGATACCGTGCCCGGCTTTCTACGCGGCACCGGCAAGGGATGGATCACCGCCGAATACGCCATGCTGCCGCGCGCCACCGTCACCCGCACGGCGCGCGAAATTACCAAAGGGAAAGCATCCGGCAGAACGCATGAAATTCAGCGCCTGATCGGCCGCTCGCTACGCGCGGTGGTCGACCTGACCGCGCTTGGCGAGCGCAGCATCATTGTCGATTGCGACGTGTTGCAGGCGGACGGCGGCACCCGAACCGCCGCGATCACGGGCGCCTATGTTGCCCTCGCCATGGCGCTCGGAACGCTGGTCAAGTTTAAACTTATTCCACGCTTGCCCATCCTCGATTCCATCGCCGCCACCAGCGTAGGCGTGGTCGGAGGCGTTCCCATGCTCGATCTGGCTTATGAAGAAGATTCGCGGGCCGATGTGGATATGAACGTCGTGCTCACAGGCTCGGGCAAGTTCGTCGAACTGCAGGCGACCGCGGAACACACTCCCTTCGAGGATCGGGAATTGACGCAATTGATCGATCTTGCCCGGCACGGCATTGCGGAGTTGCGCGCCATGCAGCAAGAGGTTTTGTCGGGCCGCTTGTGAGCACTCCCCTATACGCCTGCTCGACCAATCCAGGCAAACTGCGCGAGTTTTCGCTGGCAGCCGCGGAGTTCGAGCTCACTACTTACCGGATTGAGCCTCTCCCTGACCTGAAACAGATTGCGGCGCCGGAGGAAGATGGGCTGACGTTCGAAGAAAACGCCCGGCTCAAAGCCGCTTATTACTCGCGATTTACTTCCGAACTCGTATTTGCGGACGACTCCGGCCTCGAAGTAGCCGCTCTCTCGGGCGAGCCGGGTGTTCACTCGGCTCGTTTCGCCGGCCTTGGAGCGACCGACCAGGCCAACAACGATCTGCTAGTCAGCCGACTGGCCGGTCGACGTGACCGCCGCGCGCGGTTCGTCTGCGTAATCGCGCTGGCGCGGGCGCAGCGCATTCTTGAGACTTTTTGCGGAACGGTGGAAGGCGAAATACTCGATGCGCCGAGAGGCGGCCATGGCTTCGGTTACGATCCGTTATTCCTCTATCCGCCGCTTGAGAAATCGTTCGCCGAACTGAGTGCGCGGGAGAAGCTTCACCTCAGCCATCGCGGCCACGCGCTCCAGGAGCTTTTCAAATATCTGCGGTCGGAAATTATTCCGCGTTAACGCGCCAGAGTTCTAGAATAATTCCAAGTGGCCACAGAATCCATACCACCGTTCACACTGGAGCAATATTTAACGCTGGAACGCAAGGCGGAAGGCAAGAGTGAATACCACAGTGGAGAGATCTACGGCATGTCGGGCGGCACAGAAACGCACGCCAGGCTTTCTTTTCGAATGGCTCACTTGCTTGAGCTCTACCTGAAAGGGAAGTGCCGGGTCTATGGAAGCGATCTGAAAATCTACCTCGAAAAGCAAGACCGATGCGTCTACCCTGACGCCATGACGCTCTGCGACGAGCCGGAATTTCTCGACAAACGGAAAGATGTCGTAAAGAACCCAGCGCTGGTCGTCGAAGTTCTCTCGCCATCGAGCGAATCCTACGATAAGGCTGGAAAGTCGGTTTATTATCGGGATCTGCCTTCCCTCCAGGACTGCTTGCTCATCGCTCAAGACCGGGTGTACGTGGAACACTCCTCGCGGCAAGTCAATGGCACATGGATTCTCGCCCAGTACGCCAGTCTGGAGCACACCGTCACGCTTCCCGGGGTATCCATAAGCATCCCGGTTTCTGAGATTTATACCGGAATTCTAGTTGGATAGCGGGAGAGTACTTCAAGCCGCCCAGAGCTAACACAAAGATCCAGAACTAAGTTACCCAACCTTGTGATAGCGCGACCAAGCTCTTTCTTGGCCCTAATTGGCCCTTCGTTCCGGTAAAATAGGAATTAGTGCATCGGTCCATTCTCCACAACTCCGCCATCCGGGACGCCTGGGATGCACTGCTTTCACCGGGCCAAGTCGGATTCCTGAACGGGTGGGGAGTTTTCAGCACTTTACGTGTTTCGCAGGGTGTCTTGTTCGCTTTCGAGCGCCATTTCGCCCGCATGAGCCGGGATGCCGCATTGCTGCATGTTCCTTTTCCCTTTAGTCCCGACCAATTGCACTCATCGCTACTCTCACTGGTAGAGGCAAACCGGGCCTTTGAAGCGGTGTTGCGCGTGGCTGTGGTGCGCAATCGCGGAGGTCTTTTCGAGACCCCCGGCCAGCCCCGTGACTGCGATCTGATTGTTTTCACCGCCGAGCTGAGCGATTGGGGGAAAGGCGCGCGCCTGACTTATATTCCTAACGCCCGTTTCGGGGCATCGCCCTTTGCCGGAACTAAAATAACGTCCTGGGCGCCGAACCTGACCTGGTACGAAGAAGTTCGCAGCAATGGCTTCGATGAGGCGATTCTGCTCAACGAGCATGGCCAGGTGAGCGAATGCACGTCCGCCAATATCTTCGCGGTCAAAGGCAACCAGGTCTCGACGCCGCCGCTGCGGTCGGCTGGTTGTCTGCCCGGCGTGACCAGAGCTATCCTTCTCGAAGAACTGCACGTAGCGGGAATAACCATCAGCGAACGAGAGTTGAGCCCGTCCGAGGTGGAGGAAAGCGACGCGGTTTTTATCACCTCCAGCACCAGGGATCTGCTTCCGGTATTGTCTATCGACGGATTTACTTTGCAGCACGACTATACTGTGCTAGATCTTCTTCTTAGCGCTTTCCGTGAAAAACGGCAGGCTTACGTTGCCAATGCCCTTGCGCGTCGAAATCTAGTTTATTCATGAAAACGCACCCTGAGTTTACTTGCAGCGCTTGTGGTAGCGCCAATCTGCGGCGATCCCAAAGCACATCCGTGCTGGACTTTCCGAAGATGGCGCTCGGTATCTATCCGTTTCGCTGTCTCGATTGCCGGGAGCGTTTTTGGATCAACATCTGGTTTTTCTCAAAGCGCAAACAAGCGATGTGTCCGCGCTGCCTTCTGCTCGACGTCGTACGTTACGATGCGAAGAATATGCGTCTCGGCCTTTGGAAGCGACTGCAAGTGGCTGCCGGAGCGCGCGGCTACCGCTGTTCGGTATGCCGGCATCGTTTTCTAAGTTTCAAGCGGGTCGAGCGTCTTAACGCTCCTCCCGCCGCTCGACCAGCCGATCCCGTACAAGGGGAAACGGTGCAGGCAGCGAGCGCGGGCGAGTAAACCGCGAATCCTAGTTGGTTGCCTAAATAGGTACCCCGGCGCTCATGGCAATTCGTTGTTTGGAAAGAACCAGCAAACAGCCGACTTGCTCGCCGATGGTAGTAAGCATCTCCATGTCATCGCCGGAATGCACGCGCGCCTCCCGGTTCTGTACGTTTATAACGCCGACGACTTTTCCCTGCGAGATGATCGGCACCGAGAGAAATGCCTCGAACGTGTCTTGCGGCAGATCCTTAAAGAATTTGAAGCGGGGGTCGCTGTAAGCCTCTCGCGAGATGGCAAGCAGGCGTCGTTCCCGCGCAACCCAACCCGTTAACCCTTCGCTCAAGCGTAAGCGAACCTTACCGATATTTCGCTGCTCCTGATCGCTGGTGGCATAGAGCACCAGCTCCCCTTCTTCGGCCAGGTAAATCAAGCAGGAATCGCACTTGAGGAAATCGCGGATAAGGGTCACAATCTCGTGCAGCACGTCGTCCAGCTCGATGTCACGCGTCATCAAGCGACTTACGCGCTGGAAAAGCCTAAGTTGTTGCTCGACGCGATCGAGACGAGCTTCGAGTTCCCGTGCTTTCACCGCCCTTCATTATCCCAGATTGGCCCAGGCCGGCAAAAACACTCGGCAATGTTCGGCCCGCGCAGGAGCGCGTTTTGCTAAGCTTAGGTGCTAAACGGTCCTGAATGTACTCGTACCGGGCGACGTGCCTCCTGATCTGCCGGGAGTAGTACCATGTAGGCAGCAAATCCGAGGAGATCCAATTTTTAGATGTGGAGTAAACGCAAAGAAGACGAGCTTCTTCCGCCCAGGCCCGAACCGCGATCGTCGGCGCCTTCAGCCGTGTCTTCGCCTCAAGTAGAACCGCAGAGAAAAGAAACCAACACAATGTCATCGCCCAACCGAACTTTTGAACCCGACGCCAGTGTCCGTGGCGGTTCCGCCGCGCTCGGCAAGAACGTGACTGTTAAAGGACAGATATTCGCGCGCGAGGATCTTACCATCGACGGCGAGGTGGAAGGCACGGTCGAGTGCCACGAGCATCGCCTGACCATCGGTCCGAATGCGCGCGTCCAAGCCGGCTTGAAAGCGCGCGAGATTATCATTCACGGCTCCATCCACGGCAACGTCGACGCTACCGACAAGATAGACATCAAGAAGGAAGCCAAGCTGGTCGGAGATATCAAGACCAGCCGCATCGTCATCGAAGATGGAGCGTACTTCAAGGGGAGCATCGATATTTCGAAGCCCGCGGCGGCCAAAGGCGCGCAGCCCGCGGTTACCGTGGTCCCATCATCCTCATCCTCCCAACAAGCTCAGCAGCCGCCCAGCACCCCGGCGGTTGCCCAGACCGTGACCACCAGCGCCGGAGGCTCCGGCCGTTAGTTTGTTTTGCACGCGCGGCGGGCGTAGGCCGGCAACATGAGGTTTAGCGGCGCAAAAGGCATTCTGACTAAATCTCCCCGGGACAGCCCGCACGCGCTTCCCCGGCATAGTAGCGGGTTCGAGCAGTTCTGCGGAATGCTCCAGCAATCCGAGAATCTCTCGATCCTCGATATGTCGGGCGCCAGCCAGGCAAACGTCAGTTTTATCACCGGCTACGGCCATCGCATTTCCTCCGACGATGCGATCGGAACCATGCAGCACTGCTTCGGCGACGACTTCCTGAAGAACCAGCAGGCGGCCAGCAACGCGCATCGTTTTCTCGAGCAGACTCTCGCCTTCCCCGATAACACCTTCGATGGCGCGCTCGTCTGGGACACGCTGCAGTTCCTGGTCTCCCCCCTGCTCGAAGACACCGTGGCCAAGCTACTCAGAGTCATGCAGCCCGGCGCGCTTATTTTAGGCTTCTTCAACGCGGACGAAAAGGTAACCAAGGTGCCCGTCTACAACTACCGCATTCACGATTCCCGAACGCTGCTGCAAACCGGGCGCGGCGGCTTACAGCACTGCCAACATTTCAATAACCGCATGCTCGAGCGCGTTTTTGAAAAAGCGACGTCGCTCAAATTCTTTCTGACGCGCGGCGCGCAGCGCGAAGTTATCATCCGCCGCTAAGCGACTCAGCCGCTCCCTCACTCACCATCGCGATTCTGTTCAAACATGCCGTTCGCCGATCGAAACTGAACCGCGCAAGTCAGCAGGCGTTTTCACAAAACCCATGAGCAGCAGTCCCTCTACAATAAAACTTCAGACATTACCGCAAGGGGAGCAAATTTAGTTGGCACTTGAAGATGAGATTCTGCGCCAGCGTCACGAACGTCTGGCGCAGATTCGGCAGCTCGGTTTCAATCCATACGGCCACGCGTTCGATTTCACGCACGACATCCCGCGCGTCTGGTCCGAATATGGCCAGAAAACCGCCGAGGATTTAACGGCGCGCGTTCACGTCCGGGTGGCCGGCCGCATTTTGACCATTCGCCGCATGGGTAAAGGAGCCGGCTTTCTTCACCTGCTCCAGAATGGCGAAAAACTTCAGGTTTATATCCGGAAAGACGCGGTCGACGAGAAGAGTTTTGCGCTCTACGAGCTGCTTGACGGCGGCGACATCATCGGAGTGAGCGGCTACCTGTTCCGCACCAAAACCGGCGAGCTTACGATTCACGCCGAACAGCTTTTCTTCCTATCGAAGATCATCCTCGCGCTTCCCGAGAAGTGGCACGGCCTGGAAGATGTCGAAATCCGCTACCGGCAACGCTATCTCGATCTGATTGCAAACCCGGAGCTCCGCCAAACTTTCGTGACCCGCTCGAAAATCATCGCGTCTCTTCGCAAGCAGCTCGATGCGCGCGGCTTTCTCGAAGTAGAAACGCCCATGATGCAGCCGCTCTACGGAGGCGCGGCCGCCCGCCCCTTTGTAACGCATCACAATACATTGGACCTCGATCTATATCTCCGGATTGCGCCCGAGCTTTATCTCAAACGCCTGGTGGTCGGCGGCCTGGAGCGCGTCTATGAAATCAATCGCAACTTCCGCAACGAAGGAATCTCGACGCAGCACAATCCGGAATTTACCATGCTCGAGTTCTATCAGGCCTACACGGACTATCGCGGCATGATGGCGCTCACGAAGGATCTCCTGCGCCAGGTAGCCATCGACGCAACCGGCTCCGACCGCGTGGTCTATGACGAGCGCACGCTCGATTTCGGCAACATCCGCGAGCTATCGATGCGCCAGGCGGTGGTCGAATTGTGGCCCGAGCCCGATAAACCGAACCTCGATCAGGTCCGCGATGCCGACTGGCTTACTGCCCACTCCAGAGAGAAATCACCCGGCGCTGCTCTGGTCGAGATTTTCGAAACGCACATCGAGCACCAGCTCCAGGACCCGATCATCATCTACGATTTTCCGGTCGAAGTATCTCCTTTATCCAAGAACAAACCGGACGACCCGGCCTTCGTCGAGCGTTTTGAACTCTACGCGGCCGGCATGGAACTCGCTAACGCGTTTACCGAATTGAACGATCCACAAGAGCAGCGCCGCCGCTTCGAGCAGCAGCTGGCTCGCAAAGAAAAAGGCGACGTCGAGGCGCACGTCATGGACGAGGATTACATCCGCGCGCTCTCCTACGGCATGCCTCCGGCCGGCGGCGAGGGCGTCGGCATCGATCGTCTGACCATGCTGCTTACCGGCTCGAAATCCATCCGCGATGTGATCCTGTTTCCACTCCTCCGTCCGGAAGGAGAGATCGGGTTAGTCAAGCGACTGCGCGACCTCGATCCCTAGCAGCATGTACCGCTTCGAATGGCTGGTCGCTCTCCGTTACTTGCGGGCCAAGCGCAAACAGACCGTCATTTCGGTGATCACAGTCATCTCGATCGTCGGAGTAGCCGCTGGCGTAGCATCGCTCATCATCGTGCTTGCCATCAACAACGGCTTCAAGAGCACGCTGCAATCGAGCCTTCTGAGCGCCACCGCTCACGTGAGCATCGAGGAACGCAACCCTACCTTCGGCATCGAGAACTGGCGCAAGTTGATTCCGAAACTGCGCCAGGCGTCGCATGTCGCAACCGTCGCTCCCGTCTTATACGATCAAGTCGGCTTACGCGGCCCGCTCACTACCATCGGCGCCATTCTCAAAGGAGTGCCGCTGGGCAACGGCGCGCCGGTTCCCGAGATGCTTCGTCGCCTCAAGGCCGGTTCGCTCCGAAGCTTCGAAGACCCGCCAACAGCCGCTCGCAGTATTGTGCTCGGGTCGGACCTTGCCAGGAAAGCCGGCGTGGTGCTCAACGGCCCGGTTACCGTCATCGGCAACGAGCTCACACCGTTCAGCATCGCGCCCAGCCTGTTTCACTTTCGAGTAGTCGGCATATTCGAGACCGGCCTCAACGATCTCGATTCGAGCTGGGCCTTTACCGAGCTTTCCACCGCGCAGAACATTCTGGATTTACCCGACGTGGTCAACGCCATCGAGCTTCGTCTGAACGACGTTTACCTCGCGCCCCAGGTCGCGCGTGAAATTGCTCCCATTATCGGGCCGAAGCTGGTCGCCGAAACCTGGATGAGCAAGAATCGCTCTCTGCTGAATGCCCTCAACCTCGAAAAAATCGTCAGCCTGATTACCGTCAGCTTGATCGAACTCGTAGCCGCGCTGAACATCCTGGTTGTTCTGGTCATGCTGGTGATGGATAAGCACCGCGACATCGCCATCCTGATGTCGATGGGCGCGACCCGTCAGCAGATTCGCCGCATCTTTATCTTTCAAGGCCTGGTGATCGGCTGTCTCGGCTCGCTGATCGGATTGATCGCCGGATTCACCGTGACAACGCTCTTCAATCACTACCGCTGGCTGCGGCTCGACGAACAAATCTATGCCATCAGCTATGTGCCGTTCTTGAGCCGCTGGACAGATGGCCTGTGGGTCGCCGGCCTCGTTGTGCTGACAAGCCTGGTGGCAACGCTGCATCCTTCACGAACCGCCTCGCGCATCGCCCCCGCGGAAGCGCTGCGCTATGAGTAACTCATCGAACAACGTCGGAAACGCTGGGTCTCCGCCTGCGTCGCGCGCGGGGGACATGAATTCGACGGGTGCTTCCCGTACTCGTGGAACGTGAGACGCTGAGATGAGTCCTGACGCATACCTTGAAGTTAGATTCAAGACCCCGAGAGAGGGCGGCCGATCCACTGCCGTCGGGGGACGGAGTAGTTTCTATGCTTGCCCATTGTTCGTGGACGGTAAAGGATTTGATTGCCGGCTTCTGATAGGAGGTTCGACGCTTAAACTGGGCGAATATTACCGGCTTCCGGTAATATTCTTGTGTCCAGAGGAGGCCCTGAAGCACCTTGCTGTTGGCAAGCTCGTCACGCTATGGGACGGGAGGGACGTTGCAGTCGCAAGGGTGTTAGAGCCGAAGCATAAATTTTGATCCAGCGCCTCAGCCTCCGCGAGTGACGTTAGTAAATCAGCCGAGACGCGCTATTCGCAAGGTCTATTTTCTTGCAACGGCTTTGTGACGGACGGGACTGAGATCCTCGCAAGGTAGCCGATATCCTGATAGCCTCAACGATGTATGAATGAGTGTACATCGAAATGGATTTAGCAGCCACAATTTCAGGAATAGGATCGAAGGAGGAACTGGCCACTTTTATCTCACTTCTGAGACAGGATCTTAGGCGTAATTCGGCAGAATGGCAAAATGTGACACTTGATAGCTATCTAGATTCAATGGAGGCTTGGATCAGAGCTATGGACGGGATCTATCGGAACACTGGTCAAGCAATCGTCAATGCGCCAAGCTGGAAACTGTTTGCGGATATGCTTTTTGCCCCCAAAGTGTACGAATAGAGCTAACGCTGGGGTCCGAAGAGTTCGCGAGTAAATCAATTACTTAGGAGGAGACTTTCTTTGGAATTCTTTCCGCGGGAGTTGCGAGTTTGACATTCACAATCAAGACTTTGAATGCGTTTGATATGACGAGCCGTTTGTCAGTTTCAGAGATACCTGCGAAGCACGCCGGTAATCGGGCCTTTGTCGCGGTGTATCCACCGAGGCGCAAAGGAGATTCGACTTGGCTTGTTCGAAAGTTCGAAATAGGCCAGGACCTTGTTAACCAACACTTCGCGCAGGATGATTTGGTCGAACCGCAATCGGCGCGTGTCGGGAGTCTTGACGAAGTGGAGCGTGTCTTAATGGCTTGGGGCGTCGACAGCAGTGCGCTAGATGCAACGTGGAAGTGCGACTATCCACTCTAGCTATCAACTCCTGATGTTGACTTCGGAACCTACTTAAATGCTCAGAAGCCCGCTTTCATGGAGACAATTGAGGAAGAAGTTGGACCAGTCATGGAGAATCCGACGGTAAAAGAAATACTTGCTCCTCTTGAAGACGGGATGATCCCCTAAAATGCTCTTCTTGACGAGCTAAGCAGTCTAATGTATGAAACTTTCTGACAGCCCTTTCTACCTGCTCGAAGAGCCGAAAAGGAATAAGTGTGTTTGCGACAGCGCGCCTGAGAGCGAAGACAAATACGAGAAGATTATTTGTCCTCTTGTGAAAGGTCATCAACGAGCGGGTAGGAGGCTGACCCCTTTGAACGTAGAAATTCCGTGTAGTCCCGCCCCCGACTTTTTGTTTACTATGCTTTCAAAATTTATCGTCCAAGAGCGTGCAATAGCGATCCTGCAAGAGGCTGGCCTAACTGGATTTGGCGTCTCGCCAGCGGAAGCGAGATTAAGGAAGACCGGGGAACATGTTGCAGTGAGCCAGTTTCGAGTACAGGGGTGGGGTGGCCAAGTGTCGGAAGATTCGGGGGTGAAGATGGATGAACGATGTCCTGCATGCGGTTGGCTGCACTACTCCGCGCTGACGAATTCAGAAGCTCTAATTGACACCCTAAATTGCGACGGTTCAGATTTTTTTATCATTTGGCCCCTCCCGAAATTTATTTTTGTGACGCAGCGGGTCGTAGATGTCTTTAGGCAGCACCGGTTTACCGGTACCCGCTTTGTCAAGGAGTTTCCAAAGACCTCTGGATCGGGCTTCTCCGGTGGGCGGCTCTCGTACTGGATGTCGGAAGAGCAGGCACATGCTCTGGGAGACCCTCTTGCCATATTTTGAGCGCTCAATGTGTGACAGGGATTTTCATTGGTAACTTAGCTTTCTTTCCGGCAAAGACGGTACATGTTCGTGTGCTGGCTTCATTAGGTGAGAATTTGATTTCTTGAATGTCTTCTATGTTCTTACAGACGGATAACGGCGGGGGAGTGAACCAGCGGAATTACGCCTACGACGCCTACGGGAATGCGGCGGTGAGCGGGAATACGGGGACGTTTCCGATGAGTCCGCTGACGCCGGGCGCGGGAACTACATTTACGAATAATCAACTGCCCTCGTCGCTCGCGACCTACGATGCGGCGGGCAATGCGATCGGGCTGGGAAGCTGCACGAACTGCCTGGCGTACGACGCGGAGAACCGGCAGGTAGCGGCGGCGCTGAACGGCGGAACGACGAGCTACGGGTACGACGGGGCGGGCAACCGGGTGCTGAAGACAACAGCGGACGGAACGGTGACGGTGTATGTCTACGACGCCCTCAATCAATTGATTGCGGAGTATACGTCGGCGGCGGTGGCTCCGGCGGCTCCGTGCCAGACGTGCTATTTGAGCTGGGACCAGTTGGGATCGACGCGGCTGGTGACGGATGCGGGCGGCAACGTGATTGCGCGGCACGATTACCTGCCGTTCGGCGAGGAGATCGGGGCCGGGAACGCGGGGCGACCGAGCGGTTGGGGCGCGCTCGACGCGGTGGACCAGAAGTTTACCGGGCAGGAGCGGGACGACGAATCGCATCTCGATTTCTTCGAAGCGCGGTATTACGGGTCGGCGCAGGCGCGGTTCAATAGTCCGGATCCAATGAATGCGGGGGCGGATCTTTATAACCCGCAGAGTTGGAATGGCTATGCGTATGTCATGAATACCCCCTTGAGCGCGGTGGATCCGGATGGGTTGGCGGATTGCGGCGTGAGTCCGTGCGCGGCAGGGACCGGGTCCACGTCGCAGGGAGAGCAAGCCACGACCGGTGGCGGATCCCTCGGCTTTTCAGGAGGCTTTACGTTAGGGGGAAGCTATGCCGAACCCAAGAGAATTCAGACGATAAGGGCACCCTATCTACCCCACGGGAGTGACTTAGTAGATCCATTTATTGGCGCAGGTAAACAAGCGATCTCCGACACAGTCGGCACTCTGAGTTTTTTGGCAAATGGGAATAATCCAACCGAAGCTACGCTTGATTTTTTATGGTGGCTCCGACCTTCCACACAGAGACAAAGGGCCGGTGCAAGCGGCCTTCAAGTTTATTTTGCAATGTCGCTAGGCAGTGGGCCGGCGGCGGGGATTCTCGAGATTAGCGATGCCTACGGGTCCGTGAAGGCTGTTCAACACTATGCAGGGAAAGGGGTAGAGTACGTCTTTGATTCCGAGAGTCAGCGCTTTGTAATGGGAAGTATGAAGCATTCCGAGCTTGTTAGGCGATCTGGAATTGTTGTCAGTAAAGGCACCGTAGGGGGGAATAATACGTCGCGCTGGTTCCGCGCTTCAAACTGATGAAATTAGCAGGACTTATTGGCAGAACTGGACGGGCGAGATTCGGAAAGCTTTTGTGGAGTTCATGAATAACCACGGGATTCAGATTAATCATGGCCAGTAGCGGTATTTCACAGCTTAGACAAGAACTGGGGAAGATTTTCGCCCGTGAAGCCCGCAGCCACCTTGAAGCAAGCCCCGCTAGAAGAGAGGGTTCCGTGGAGCCTGTTCTAGCTTGGCTTCCGTTGGCTAAAATCAGGCCTAATGAAGACGGCCCCGAAATCATGGTCGGATTCTCGGAAAGATCGACGATCGTTGTAAGGGCGAGTGACGGTTCTGTGACAGACGTCGATTCGAATCAGTTCTTCTTGCCCTTATACCCACTACTCGAGCTGCCTTATCTGTCGGTTCGGCAGCTTCTGGCTGACGAACTTAAGCGGCGAGGTATTGACTCAAAGTTTCTAGATGTCTTTCCGTTTGGCGGCCTAGTTACAGCTGCGCTTAGAAGCGACTCAAAATTTTGGCCCGACCTTGCTCTTCGATGTTTAGATGAGCTTGCGCCCGACGAGACGGTCAAGGGCGCACTGGAGCACCTGCTCCAGCACGGAAAGACTCAAAGGCAGCGGCATCAGGCCATGAAGGTGTTGCGGAGGACATAGTTATGGCAAGCCTTAGTAGGTCGACGATCCATAGGGGCTGGAATCTTTCTGACTGGAGCATTTTGTCTTGACTATTCAATTTCTATGGAACTACTTCCGCTATCTGCTCGGGCTATTCGTTTTCGTGTTTCCCGCCTTCTCCCAAGGCCTCTCGTCATCCACCCCCGCAAAGGAATTCATCCGGCTGAATGGGCAAGTGGTGGCGATCGAGAATAACCCGCGGGGCTCGACGGGACCTGGCGCGGGATACCAATACGTACGCACCTTGACGATCGACGGCACGCAGTTGACGGGCGATCTGACGAACTTTCCGGTTCTGTTTTCAGCGGCCGTTCCGTCGCTGGCTTTGAGCACGAACGGAGGACACGTGCAGAACGCGAACGGGTACGACATCTTGTTCACCTCCGATGCGGCGGGAACGCAAAAACTGAATTGGGAAGTAGAGTCGTACGACGGCACGAGCGGGACGGTGGTGGACTGGATATAGATCCCCTCGCTGCCGCATGGGGTGACGACGACGATTTACATGTTTTACGGGAACGCGGCTGTAACGACGGACCCCTCGAACCGGACAGGGACGTGGGACAGCACGTTTACGGCGGTGTATCACTTCGCGGCGGGAGCGCGGTTTTCGAAAGACGCGACGGGGCACGCCAACAATGCGACGGTGAGCGGGCCGGTGTCGGGAGCGGGGCAGATCGGGACCGGGGCGAGCTTTGCGTCAGGGGGATATTTCGCCGTGGCGGATTCTGCGCTGCTGGATAGCGGGACGGGGACGTGGGAGTTCTGGTTCCGGGACGATGGGCCGCCGGTGATACCGAGCGCGGAGCGGCGCAGCGCGACGGTGAGTCCGGCCAGTCCGTATTTCGTGGGGGATTGCGCGGCGGTGCTGACGAAGGCGGCGGTACACGATTCGATGAACGGGATCGGGTTTGCGACGTGCAACGGGGCGCTATTCGTGCAGGTGAAATCGTCGAGCGATGGGACGCAGACGCAGGCGATCTATACGACGGCGGGGTGGCACGAAGCGGCATTCACGTTTACGGCGGGCACGAGTTACAGCTATTACGAGGACGGCGGCTCGATCGATAGCGGGAGTTTGATTCCGTTCACGATTACGTCAGCCAAGCCGATGCGCATCGGGAAATCGCTCGATCCGGGCTGGCCGGATGTGTATATCGGGAGTTTGGACGAGGTGCGGCTGTCGAGCGTGGTGCGGACGGCGGCGTGGGTGGCGGCCGAACATGCGAATCAGGCGAGTCCGGGGACGTTTGTAACAGTGGGAAACGAGGCGGTTCGTTAGGGGACGGCGACAACGCGCAACAACGGGAGCTTGCGGACGCAGCGGATGTCCCACGGAACGATTGACCAAGCGTTGAATTTCACTGAGGCCGCTCCAGTGCGATGAGGCTGCAAATTCTCCTGATGGTTGCGCCGGTGGTGCTGCTTGCATGCACCCCCGTATTTTCTGGCTCGGGAATTACAGGAACTTATCACGGTCAGAGTTCAGCCTTTTCTATTACCCTCGCTCTTCACGCGGACCACACCTTTCGAGAAATTGTTGACTACGAGGGCGAACATGTCGACTACCGGAAAAAACATCAGGAGGTGATCGATGGAACTTGGGCACTGAATGGCGTAAGTGTATTGCTAAGCGAAGCCTTAGTGCCTATTGGTTCGGAGATCGAACGGGACACGTGGCTCCTCTCGTCTGAGAATTGGGGGTTTTCGTTCATCCTGACCAACTACGGCAGCGGTTGGGAATTTAGAAAAATTAAGAATGGAGTGGGGGTCGCGTAAAGGTGATTCGTCATGGTAGGGTACATAGCTTCTCCGCTCGTGGCCTATTTAGGCAAGGAGCTCTGTTGAGTACTTCTGACCTAAGCGGCGCTCGACCTCGCCGAGTTGACGTTCGAATATGCGGAGCGAAGAGCTCCGTGGCGGGGCAGCAGCCGGTGAACTACGTGTCGGGGATCACCTATGCGCCGCACAGCGCGCCGCAGTCGTACGTTTACGGGAATCAACTGGCGCGGAGTTATGCGTACAACATACGGCTGCAGACGCAGGAGACAACGGACACGGCGGGCGGGACCACGCTGCTGGACCTGTTATACGGCTGGGACGGCGGGACCGCGGCAACGCGCAACAACGGGAGCTTGCGGACGCAGCAGATCGGGACGAACGCGGGGACGTTCGCGCAGGGATTCGGCTACGACGCGCTGAATCGGTTGACGTCGGTGACGGATAACGGCGGGGGGGGAGCGAACCAGCGGAATTACGCCTACGACGCCTACGGGAATGCGGCGGTGAGCGGGAATACGGGGACGTTTCCGATGAGTCCGCTGACACCGGGCGCGGGAACTACATTTACGAATAATCAACTGCCCTCGTCGCTCGCGACCTACGATGCGGCGGGGAATGCGATCGGGCTGGGAAGCTGCACGAACTGCCTGGCATACGACGCGGAGAACCGGCAGGTAGCGGCGGCGCTGAACGGCGGAACGACGAGCTACGGGTACGACGGGGCGGGCAACCGGGTGCTGAAGACAACAGCGGACGGAACGGTGACGGTGTATGTCTACGACGCGCTGAACCAGTTGATTGCGGAGTATACGTCGGCGGCGGTGGCTCCGGCGGCTCCGTGCCAGACGTGCTACCTGAGCTGGGACCAGTTGGGGTCGACGCGGCTGGTGACGGATGCGGGCGGGAACGTGATTGCGCGGCACGATTACCTGCCGTTCGGCGAGGAGATCGGGGCCGGGAACGCGGGGCGGCCGAGCGGTTGGGGCGCGCTCGATGCGGTCGACCAGAAGTTCACCGGGCAGGAGCGGGACGACGAATCGCATCTCGATTTCTTCGAAGCGCGCTATTACGGGTCGGCGCAGGCGCGCTTCAATAGTCCGGATCCGATGAATGCGGGCGCGGATCTTTATAACCCGCAGAGTTGGAACGGTTATGCGTATGTGATGAATACGCCCTTGAGCGCGGTGGATCCGGATGGGTTGGATAGTGTCACCAGCAACACTCCGGGGTTTAATGCGAGCGGACAACCGGCGTCGGGGAATAGCACACTCGGCAACTCTCTATTTGCGCCATCCGATCTATTCGGCTGGTCCTGGGGAGGCGGTACGCCAAAGTACATTACGCTCCAAAACAGTCCCTATAAAGCCACTCCTCAGAGCAAGCCGACAGACGAACCGTCTGCTCCCTCGTATGTTGCGTCCTGGGGTGCTGCCTTGAACGTGCTTGGCGACTTTATTGGGGGCTTCGGACCCACAAATCGGATATACGGTCCGTCGTCGGTCGATGTGGGAAGTTTTTTGATGTCGAAGGGTGCCTCCCAAATGAACTCGCTAATTCGCCGGGGCATCCTGTCAGGTGCCTTAAATGGCAACAACTCCATATTCACGGACGAGGCAGCATTGAATGTACGATTTGATTTCTTTCACTCCCCTGTTGGCCTTCAAGTTGGAGCCTTCGACTTTGATTGGACTTACATTCCGTATAACTCATCCGTTGCCGTGCGTATCCGCAACGAAGTTTCCTTACGATCCTTCGGAATCCACATTCTCTCGAATCGCGATCGGCTATCTATCTCCTCGTATTGGGAACAAAATGTTTGGAATCAAAATTGGTCCAATCAGATGTCCTACGGAACGATTTACCAAGAGTTGAATTTTACTGAAGGCCGCTCCAGTACGATGAGACACCAAGCTCTCTTGGTGGTTGCGCCAATAGTGCTGCTTGTTGCATGCACCCCTGTATTTCCGGGTTCGGGAATCACAGGAACTTATCATGGTCAGAGTTCAGCCTTTTCTATTACCCTTGCTCTTCACTCGGACCACACCTTTCGAGAAATTGTTGACTACGAGGGCGAACATATCGACTACCGGAAAAAACATCAGGAGGTGATCGATGGAACTTGGGCATTGAATGGCATAAGTGTATTGCTAAGCGAGGCCCTAGTACCTATTGGTTCGGAGATCAAACGGGACACGTGGCTCCTCTCGCCTGAGAATTGGGGTTTCTCGTTCATCCTGACAAATTACGGCAGCGGTTGGGAATTTAGAAAAATTAAGAATGGAACGGGGGCCGCATAAAGGTGATTCGTCAATGGTACGTACATATCTGCTCCGCTCGTGGCGTATCAGGCAAGGAGATTCTGAATTCAACACCAATCCCATGAGGAGTCTAAATGCATCCTGACGCTTATTTTGAAGTTAGATTCAAGACTCCGAGCGAAGGCGGCCGGGCGACGGTTGTTTCAGGCCTCAGTGACTTCTATTCCTGTCCCATGTTCGTGGATGGGAAGGCATTTGATTGTCGTCTCATGATACGAGGTGCAAAGCTCGAACTCGGTGAATATTACCGACTCCCGGTCAAGTTCTTGTGCCCGAAAGAAGCTTGTCAGCATCTCGCCGTTGGGAAGATGGTCACGCTTTGGGAGGGGAAAGAGATTGCGGTCGCCAAGGTCTTGGAACTAGTGCCTGATCCCCTGCCTCGCAGATCATGATACAGATTTACCAGTAAAATTTGGGTTGCTATTTCATGTTTATGTCTTATAAGCGCGCTGCTATTAACCTGCTCGGATTATTGTTGCCGATGTCTTTGGCCTTCTCCCAAGGCCTCTCGTCATCCACCCCCGCAAAGGAATTCATCCGGCTGAACGGGCAAGTGGTGGCGATCGAGAATAACCCGCAGGGCTCGACGGGGCCGGGCGCGGGATACCAATACGTACGCACCTTGACGATCGACGGCACGCAGTTGACGGGCGATCTGACGAACTTTCCGGTTCTGTTTTCAGCGGCCGTTCCGTCGCTGGCTTTGAGCACGAATGGAGGACACGTGCAGAACGCGAACGGCTACGACATCTTGTTCACGTCCGATGCGGCGGGAACGCAAAAACTGAGCTGGGAAGTGATTTCGGTACTCTGATTTGGTCCGGTTCGGCATTTTGTTTTGGCGCACCCTCTAAACGAACGGATACTCTGATGCGGGCAGCAGCCCGCGGCGGAGGAACTCGTTGGATTGGAGAGCGAAGGTGGAGTTGTTCGAAGAGATCCGCAGAGAGTACGAGTTCGGCGTCGGCACGATTGCCGGAGTTGCCAAAAAGCTTGGAGTGCATCGGCGCATGGTGCGCGAAGCGGTCGGCAACGCGATTCCGCAGTTACGGAAGAAGACCGAGCGTCCACGCTATAAGTTGTCGCCGGTGGCCGGCTTCATCGACCAGATTTTGGAGTTAGATCGGAAGGCTCCGCGCAAGCAGCGGCATACCGCGCACCGCATCTGGAAGCGGATCTGTACGGAGCTTCCGAACAATACGGTGTGCGAACGCACGGTGCGGCTATATGTGCATGAGCGAAAGATTGCTCTGGGTCTGGTCGTTCATGAGACCTTCGTGCCGCAGAGCTATCCATGGGGCGTGGAAGCGCAAGTGGATTGGTACGAAGCCTATGCGGATCTGTCTGGCCAACGAACGAAGCTGCAGGTGTTTGCCATGCGCAGCATGGCAAGCGGAGCGGCTTTTCATTGTGCGTTTCTTCACGCCACGCAGCAAGCTTTCCTTGAAGCGCATGAACTGGCGTTCGCATTCTTCTGCGGCGTATTCCGCAAACTTCGGTATGACAATCTCACTTCGGCAGTGAAGAAGATCTTGCGGGGATATCGCCGCGAAGAGACAGCGCGATTCGTTGCCTTCCGATCTCACTGGCGTTTTGAAAGCGAGTTCTGCACGCCGGCTGAAGCACACGAAAAGGGTGGTGTGGAAGGAGAGGCCGGCTATTTTCGTCGGAATCACTGGGTACCGGTGCCCCACGCAGTGGATGTTGCTGGATTAAACCGAGACTTACTCCAGAGTTGTCATCAGGATGAGCAACGCCGGATCGAAGGTCGGGATCAAAGCATCGGCGCCGCCGTACTGATCGAGCGCGACCATTTGCTGCCGCTGGTGAAAGAGGGCGTGGACTTAGCACAAACCAGCTTTCCGACGGTCAACAGTTTGGGCTGCGTAAAAGTGCTAACCAACTCTTACTCGGTGCCGCTGAAGGCTGGAACGCAAGTGCAGGCAAAGATTTATGCGAGCACGGTGGAACTTTGGCACTGCGGCTGTTGCGTAGCGCGACATGAACGCTGTTACAGCCGACAACAACAAGTGCTGGATCTCGAACATTATCTGGACGTTCTCTCTCGAAAACCCGGCGCGATGGCTGGCTCACGGCCCTTAGAGCAGCAGCGCTGCGCCGGTTTGTGGCCCGAGTGTTTCGACCAGATCTGGCAAGCTTTGATGATCCGCCACGGCAAACAGACCGGCACCAGACAGATGATCGATCTGCTGAAGATGGCGAAAGAGGTGGGTCGCGATCGTCTACGGCAAGCCATCGAGACTGCCTTGGAAACAGGCTGCACCGATGCAGCTGCCGTGCAACATCTGATTCATGCGAGCGATCTCAGCCGTCCCGTTTGCGAGGTGATGGATATCGGTTTACTCGAACGCTATCGGCGACCGTTACCCGTTATGAACGAATACGATCAGCTGCTGTCGATGGGTGGCACGAGATGAACAGCCAGATGACACAACTGCAAGACGCCACGATCACTCAGCATTGCAAAGTGTTGCGGATGCCCACCATGGCTTCTCAGTTCAGTACGCTAGCGGAGCAAGCAATCCGAGAGAAGAAGACGCACCTTGGATACCTGGACGCCTTGCTCACAGTAGAGATTGAAGAACGCGAGAAGAACACGATTGGCCGGCGGATCAAGGAAGCCCGATTACCCCGAGTCAAGACACTAGAGGAGTTCAACTTTGCCCAGTCTCCGCAAGTGGATGCCGCCAAGCTGCGCGACTTGGCTGAGGGCGGCTATATTGATCGAGCCGAACCGGTCTTGTTAATCGGTGATTGTGGCACGGGCAAAACCCATCTTTTAACCGGGCTGTGTGTGGCCGCTTGCCGCCAGAAGCGGCGGGTTCGCTTCACCACCGCCGCCGCATTGGTCAATGAACTGGTGGAGGCAAAACACCAACTGCAGCTTCGCCGCGTGATGGCCCGCTGGAGCCGCTACGATCTGATCGCGATCGATGAAGTAGGTTACGTCCCGTTGGCCGAAGTAGGTGCGGAGTTTCTGTTTCAAGTCATCGCAGAACGCGCAGAAAGAACCGGCGTCATCGTCACCACAAACCTGCCGTTTTCCGAATGGACGCAAGTCATTCCTAACGCTCGCCTTTGTAAAGCCTTACTGGATCGAATCACCGACCGGGCGCACATCTTAGAAACCGGCACCGAATCATATCGCTTCCGGCGTACGCTCGAACGGCAAAAGAAAGGGGCGAAAACAAACGAGAAGTAAGCCGTGGAAATGACGGTCCGTGGAAACCATGGAAAGCCAAACCCAGGCTTTCCACCCTTCCCACCGCCCTTGTAAATCCCGCAAAACCAGCGGGATTCACACATTCCCACCGCCTGACGACGATTGCTTTCTCATTTACCCGGAACATGAAGATTAGCTCCGGAAACCATTAACTTAGGGTGGGCCAAAATAAAATGCCGAACTGGACCAATTTCAGTTGCCAAAGGCAGGAAGTAGAGTCGTACGACGGCACGAGCGGGACGGTGGTGGACTGGATACAGATCCGCTCGCTGGCGCATGGAGTGACGACGACGATTTATATGTTTTACGGGAACGCGAATGTGACGACGGACCCCTCGAACCGGACAGGGACGTGGGACAGCACGTTTACCGCGGTGTATCACTTCGCGGCGGGAGCGCGGTTTCCGAAAGACGCGACGGGGCACGCGAACAATGCGACGGTGAGCGGGCCGGTGTCGGGAGCGGGGCAGATCGGGACCGGGGCGAGCTTTGCGTCGGGCGGATATTTCGCCGTGGCGGATTCGGCGCTGCTGGATAGCGGGACGGGCACGTGGGAGTTCTGGTTCCGGGACGATGGGCCGCCGGTCATACCGAGCGCCGAGCGGCGCAGCGCGACCGTGAGTCCGGCCAGTCCGTATTTTGTGGGGGATTGCGCGGCGGTGCTGACGAAGGCGGCGGTACACGATTCGATGAACGGGATCGGGTTTGCGACGTGCAACGGGGCGCTGTTCGTGCAGGTGAAATCGTCGAGCGATGCGACGCAGACGCAGGCGATCTATACGACGGCGGGGTGGCACGAGGCGGCCTTCACGTTTACGGCGGGCACGAGTTACAGCTATTACGAGGATGGCGGCTCGATCGATAGCGGGGGTTTGATTCCGTTTACGATTACGTCGGCCAAGCCGCTGCGCATCGGGAAATCGCTCGATCCGGGCTGGCCGGATGTGTATATCGGGAGTTCGGACGAGGTGCGGCTGTCGAGCGTGGTGCGGCCGGCGGCGTGGGTGGCGGCCGAACATGCGAATCAGAGCAGTCCGGGGACGTTTGTAACGGTGGGAAATGAGGCGGTTCGTTAGAAGAAATTCGACTAATTGCCGGACGCTCGATACGCAAAATCCCAGATCAACAGCTCGATATCTTCCTTGTCTTCCTGGTCCGAAAACTCGACCAACGCATATTCGCCCGGTGTCAGCGCCTTTTCCGGCCACACCCGATATAACCCGTCGGCCAATTGCTCTTCGAAAGTATCCATCTGCTTGCGTTCTTCCATCGCCTGCTTGGCCACCGGCACAATGGAAATGTTCTCGACAATTCGCATGCCCTTTTTCGGAGTCAGACGAATAATGCCAAAACGCTCTTCCTTGGCCAGCCGCAGATAGAACGAAGGCCTCTCTTCGTTCACCGAGAACTTCGCGTGTTCGCCTTTGATTACCACCGAGGCCTTACCCGGAATGATCGGCACCGGGCTCAGCACCTGCAGCACCCGCCGTTTCTTATCGGTGACGATCTGGTAATCGGCCGAAGGCACCGGCTCCATCTTGTCATCGCTCTTGTAATACGCGCCGGGGCCCATCGGGATCGAGGCAATCTCGCGCTGTTGCGCGCGCACTGCCTTTTCTTCCTCGTCTTCCTCGCGCGCGCTCTTTTGCTGCTGTTGCGTTTCCGCCTGGTGCTCTTGCTGCGTCCTGGTCAGGTCGACCAGCGCTACCGGAATCTCTTCCCATTGGCCGCGCTCGCTACTGTAATACCGGATCCGGTCGCCCAGCACCTGGTATTCGCGCACAAGATGATAATTCCCGTCCTTCAAGTAAAGCTTGAACGCCGCACCCCAGAGGAGCGTGGCGGTCAACAAAAACACCAGAAGCGCGCGCACTCTAATGGCTATCTTCCCACTATCTTTTTCGGAGCGACGCGCTTTTCCACATCTGCGCTAACCTTGAAGTAGCAATGGCGAAAATTGGCGAAGTATTGGGCTCAGCTGCCGCGATTGCCAAAGGCATGGGCATCACCTTCAAGGAGATGCTGCAGCCCACGGTCACCGAAGACTATCCGGACGGGCCGGCCCGCCTCGAAGAGCGCTATCGCGGCGCGCACGTCCTTCAGCGTGACGAAGATGGTCTGGAAAAATGCGTCGCCTGTTTTCTCTGCGCGGCCGCCTGCCCGGCCGATTGTATCTATATCGAAGCTGCCGAAAATACCGACCAAATTCGCATGAGCGGTGGCGAGCGCTACGCCAAGGTCTATAACATCGATTACAACCGCTGTATATTCTGCGGCTATTGCGTCGAAGCGTGCCCTACCGACGCCATCACACACGGCCACGGCTTCGAATTGGCGAGCTACAACACTTCGACCTTGGTCTACCGAAAAGAACAGATGCTCGTTCCGTTACCGCAAGGGGGCGCGCCGCCGTCACAAAAGAGTCCCGCGCCGGCCGGCGACACTGAGGCACGCGCGGTCAAGACGCGCGCCTGAATTCTCTAACCTAAAGCCCAGATTTACTGCTTGCTCAAATGAGCCGGCATGAGTTCGGCCACCGCCCTGGCGGCCGGATGATTCTCGGCGGGAGTGTATTCGCCGCGTTTAAACTTCGCGAGAAAACCGGCGGCGGAAAGCCGCAGCAGATCTTTCGAAGCGAGCTCGAATTCGGCCCAGCTCTCTTCCGCGGAACGATTTTCAGAGGAATAATGCAAGGGAAATAGCCTCCTAGCTGAGTAGTGGGCGTGGCGAAATCCGATTCTCTCCCTTTCTGCTCTCTGCTATCTTCGAAACCGGTATGCAGATACAGATCAACAGCGATAAGCAGATTGCGGTCGATGCCAAACTCACCAGCTTCATCGAAGAAGAGCTCGAAAGAGCTCTTTCGCGATTCGAAGCGCGCCTCACCCGCGCCGAAGTCCATCTCAGCGATTTGAACAGCAGCAAGCCCGGACAACGGGACAAGAGATGTCTGCTTGAAGTTCGCCCCGCGGGCCAAAAGCCCGTCTCCGTCACGCAGGAAGCCAACACCGTGCAACAGGCCTTGAAAGGAGCCGTGGGCAAGATGCGCCGGCTTCTCGAAACGTCTTTCGGCCGAACGGCCACCAAGAGCTCGCGAAAATCCATTCGCAAGAGCACGCCGGAGCTCGACCCTGTCACCGCGCGCAAACTCGGCCGCATCGAGACGGCCTTATCCGAGATCCTCGAGAGCGAGTCGGCGGCGACATCGTCGCTGCAAGGCCATGTCAAGCGCGCCAGCGACGCCGTCAAGAAAGCGAGGTCGCTAGCGGCAACACCACCTGCCACGAATGCGCCCGCCGCCGAAAAGAAACTAAGCCCGCGCGGTCCGAAGAAGAAACAGGTGTACCGGGCGCGCCGGAAATCCTGGCCAAAGCGCTAATGCCCGGTCTTTTGTTCGGCAATCCAGCGATTCACTTCCGTCTCCAGTACATCGAGCGGTAGCGGGCCATGCTCCAGAACCGCGTTGTGAAACTGCCGAATGTCGAACTTCGCGCCCAGCTCCTGACGCGCCCGTTCCCGCAAACGCAAAATAGTCATCTCGCCTAATTTGTAGCCGAGCGCCTGCGCGGGCCACGCAATATATCGATCCACTTCCGTCTCGATATTCTGGTCATCCATCGCCGTGTGCTGGTGAAAGAAATCGATCATCTGCTGCCGCGACCAATGCTCGGAATGCACCCCGGTATCCACCACCAGGCGAATCGAGCGCCACATCAGATTCTCCAGCCGGCCGTACTCGCTATAAGGATCCTGGTAAAAACCCATCTCATGGCCCAATGTTTCCGCGTACAATGCCCACCCTTCCGAATAGGCGTTGTATTCGGCAAACTTTCGAAAGGGCGGAAGATTCGGAAGCTCCTGCGCGATCGAAAATTGCAGGTGATGCCCGGGAATTCCCTCGTGATACGCAATGGCCTCGACGTTCAAGAGCAGCCGGTGCGTCGGATCGTACTCATTCACATTGATACGCCCCGGACGCGAACCGTCGCCCGCGCCGATAGAGTAATCCGCCGGCACGGCGTGAGGAGCGCGATACGTTTCCATCGGCACCACTGCCAGCTTGTTCTTCGGCAGCAGTCCGAAATACTCAGGCAGCTTTGGATACATCTGATCGGTATATTTTTGATAAAGCCCGAGGATCTGCTCGCCCGATTTTCCATAAAGCTTGCGATCTTTTAAGATGTGCGCATTGAACGATTTCAGATCCGAATAGCCTTCCTTGCGAGCCACCGCCAACATCTGTGCGTCAATCGCAGCCACCTGCTTCAACCCGAGCGCGTGCAACACGCCAGGCTCCATATCGGTGGTCGTCATCGCCCGAATGGCCTGCCGGTATCTCGCCGCGCCATCGGGCAGTGACCAAATGCCATACTCTGTCCGGCCCTTCGGCGCATAATCGTCTTTCACAAAACGCGCGAAGCTTGCATAGGCCGGCAGCACTTGCGCGCTTACCGCATGATCGATCGCCTGAGTAAGCCTTTGCTGTTGGCTCGCGGAAATGCTCGCCGGAAAATGCTTCAGCGGCGTAGTGAACGAACTCTGATCGAGTGGCTTGCTCGCTACATCCGCCGCCTCCGCGCCCACTTTCTCCAACAGATAACGGGGCGGCATCAGGCCATCGTTCATGCCCAGCCGCATATCGTCGGTAAGCTGCGAGAACACGCGCGGCAGCTGCCCTAATCTGCTGGCGTAGTTCTCGTAATCTTTCACCGTATGGAACGGCATGTCTTCCGCCAGGCTGGCGTATTCCAGATGCGGGCCGTTCATCTGATCCACCGGCATTTCCCAATTCTTGAGCCGCATGCCTGCCAGCCTCGTCTCTACCCTTCGCAACATCAACGCCCGATTCAACTGGTCTTCTTCATCCAGCCCCTTCGCGCCGATGCTCTCGAGTTGCGCCACGAAATCGGCATCATGCTTCATTTGCGCGGCCATGGCCGCCGGCGAGTAGTCGCTTAGCCGGTCGTTGTATCTGTTGTCTCCAATCGCCGTCGCTTCTTCCGGATTCGTCCGTAACTGGTATTGCCACTCGTCTGAAAGCAGCGCGTTCAAGCGCGTATGCGCGTCGGCCTCAACCTTGCCGTGCGAGCATGCTACCGCCCAAAGCACGCAGACAGTCATACATGCGCACAGCACTTTCATCCTTCGAGAAGTCATTTCGAAATCCTACAACGCCGGCATTTTAAGGTTGAAGCGAAGCCGTGTATGCCGCCAGGTTGAGCATGTCTTGCTCGCTCAACTGGCGCACCACCGGCTTCATCAATTCGGTCCATTCGCCATGCCGCGTGCCCTGCCGCATGTCATAGAGTTGCCGCGCCAGATAGCTCGGCGAACGTCCTGCGATTCCCGGCACCGGCCCTAAACCTCTCAAGCCGGCGCCATGACACTCCGCGCACGGAAGCGTCTTCCCTTCCCCTTTCGTCGCCAGCTTCTCGCCCTTCTCGATGCTGCCTGGAGGCGCATAAGCGATAAAACTAGAGCGCGGGTTGCGCAACCCCTCTGTCTGTTCCGCGTTCACCGGCATCTCGATAATCCGCTGCCCGAGCGGCTCATCTCCCGCCCCCTCTACCGGCAGAAACATACCCACCGAAAGCCTGGTCTTCGGCACTCTCGTCGTCTCGACAACTTTGATCCAGGGCGTCCACTTCATCGCACCGAAATAGTTGGCCGCCGCTCGGATCTGCTCGTCCGTCATCGTCTTCGCGTAGACAATCATCAGATTGGTGTTCTTCTTTTGCGGATCGGCGCTCTTCCGTTCACCCCTCCGGAACTCGTTCATCTGCTCGATAAAATAACTCGTCGGCAGACCCGCTACCCCTGCATTCTCCGGCCGCCCCTTGCCATTCGGGTAATGGCACAACGAGCAGGCCCAAACCTTTGGCTTCTCGCCATGCGCGACGATCTCAGGCATCGTGGGGTGATCGCGCGGAAACCAGTCCGCCGGCCCGAACGGATCGTTGATCTGCGCCTCGGTAAAAGCCAGCGTGCTTCCCGGCACATGTTTCAAACTGTTGTCCGGCGCATGCTGCTGAGGCGCGTGGTGCTGAGCTGTCGCGGAAACGGCCGAGCTAGGCCCCGTTCCATAAGCCCAGCTTGGAGGTCGATCGCCAGAACTGTCTGCTCCCGCAAGTAAGGCGAGAGAGAGCGCGGATAAGGCCGCTACCTGCAAGATGTTTCGCGTGCCAGCATGCATGTCCAATTGACTATGATACGGACGCGCAAAATCGAATTTGTAAAGCCTTTGTAAACGCCCGGCGGATCCTTTATCCTGCGAAACCCTTGCAACCCCTCTCCGCCTTCGAACGTCTTCACTCCCTATGCGTCTTCCGGCAATCCTTCTGATTGCAATTCTTCTATTTTTCGATCCGCGCATCGCTGGCGCATGGAACGATAAAACCCACATCGCCATCGCGTATATCGCTTACCGAAAGCTAAGCAAGCACGCTCGCGATCGCGTGGATGAATTGCTCGTTCTCCATCCCATGTATGCCGAATGGACCAAAGGCGCAAAACTCGGCCACGCCGGCCTGCTCGCCTTTCTACACGCCGCCACTTGGCCCGATTGCATCCAGAACAACGCGGCCTGTCCAGGCTACCTGGCGGACGGCTCCGACCATGGCTTCGTGCCCGCCGTCGGCCAGGAGGCCTGGCAGAACGCCGGCTATGCCGACCATTCCATGCACAAGTATTGGCACTTCATCGCTCAGCCGTACACCACGGAAAACATAGAGACCCAGCCCGCGCAAAAGCCAAATCTGGAGACGCAGCTTTCGCTCCTGACCGATGCCTTGAACAGCAATGCCGAAGACGCTCTGAAATCCTACGATCTGGCCTGGGTTGAAAATCTGGTCGGCGAAATGCATCAACCGCTGAACACCATAACCCGCTTCACCACTGCTTACCCGCGCGGCGATCACAATGGCCGCGACGTCAAGTTCTGCGCGCCTCCCTGTCTCGACAATCTGCATTCCTATTGGGACAACGTTCTGGGTAACGAAGACGGCCTGGAGTCCGGAATCAAAGAGGGAAAAGCGCTCATCAATCTGCAAAAACAAACCGGCTGGATCGACGATGTCGATATCGCGCGCTGGCTGAATGAAACCACCGAGCTAGCCAAGCGGGTGGTTTATTCGCCTCCTATCGGCGACGGCAAAACAGCTGCCCTATCGCCCCGCCCCAATGAGGAATACCAGGAACAAGCGTTTCATGTGGCGACCGAACAGGTAGTTCTGGCCGGCAATCGCCTGGCTTCCCTGCTGAATCAGAATCTCAAGTAAGCGGCTCTAATCAATCCGCACGCGTTTCCAGCGGCATCTTTCAGAGCCATGAGCGCGGCGATTGGACCGGCGCTGTTTTTCACACCCGCCTACGCCAGCGGCACGATCAGCACCGGCTTCGTCGTGGGCGCGGGCGAGCCACCCGGAGGCTCCACGCTCACCGCCACGGCATGGATCCGCGCGGTATCGATCGGCGTCGTCCGAACCTGCACGAAATCGCCTGCCGAGTTCGGCCGGAACAGTCCTACCGATTCCGGAGCGCCCGTCGCCGGTATCAGCCACAGCTGGAACGTCCGGTCCGAGGCCAGTTGCGGTAGCTGCGATCCCACAAACACCAATCCCTGGTTCGGATTCACAAACACGCGCCCGTGCGGATTGTCGGCCCGCCCGAACTGCACCGTCCTTGTGTCGGACTTGCTGAGGATCTCCACCGCCTCGCGCAATTGATTCCGCTCCGACTCTAAACCCGCGATTCTTGCTCTATATGTGCTGGCCGAACCCGCCGACCAGATCGCCACCGCCAGCAGCGCCGCGCAGGCCACGCTCAGCCCTCCCATCGCGAACAGCCAGTTCCTCGATCTGCTCTCCGGCTTGACGGATGCGATCACCCGCTGCCGCAAGCGCGCCGGCGGCTTCTGCTCTTCCGCGATGCCCGACATCGCCGACGTCAAGGCCACCGATTCCTGAATGTGCCGCAGGCAGTACTCACACTGCGTATGGACATGCTCGTCTATCTCCGCAGCCGCTTCCGGCTCCAGCACCCCTAGCACGTACAACTCGTAGAGTTCGTTCATCTCCTCGTGCGTCATCCCGTCACACCTGCCTTAACGGATGTGCGCAATCGACCCATTGCGGATCGCATCCAGCTCTTGACGGTTCCTAGCGGCTCTTGCAATTCGGCCGCAATCTCGGACTGCGAGAATCCCTCGAAGTACGCCATCTCCAGAACCCGCCGCTGATTCGACGTCAACTCTGAAAATGCCTGCTTTACGGCCCGCGCGCTATCTATGATTGATTCGGGTGCCTTTGGTTTATACGAAAACGAAAGCTGATCGGTTTGTTCTATAGGTCTCAGCCGGGTTTGAAACCGCGCATGCGCCGAACGAACATGATCGATTGCTATATTCCGCGCAATCGATAAAATCCAAACTCCTAAGGTGCCCTTCGCCGGATCGAAATCCCGCCCCTTGTTCCAGACTCTGAGGAAAAGCTCCTGCACCAGGTCTTCCGCCACGCTTTGATCGCGCGTAACGCGCACGAAGACCGAGTAGGCAAGCGAACCATAGCGGTCATAGGCCACCGCTATCGCGTCCGGATTACGCGCGCGGAGCTTCTCTATAAGCTCGGCTTCCGCCGCTTCCTTTGAGTCCATGTTCCTCTCACATAGATGTACATGCCCCGAAACCTAATCAAAAAATCTGACTCATCTCTCACAAAGTCGGTACTTTCGATCGCCCCCCTACTGAATCTCCGCCGAGTACCAGGTACTATTTTGCCTGCTTTATCCAGACTTCCTCCCCTTCCCATCACCTCGCCGCCCCATTGCCCACGCCCCATCCCCGGCCTGGACCGCGTTTCCAACAGCCTCTTACCCCGACGACTGGTACCGGAATAGTCGCCCGACTTAGATCCAAAGGGCAGCGAACCGCCGTATAGTGAGATAGCAGTTTCACGCATCTAGCGTAGAAGGGGAATCGATTACATGATTCTTAAGAACGGCTTGACTTGCACGGGGGCTCTCATTCTGGGACTTCTCGCCGCCGGCGCAACCCAAGCAGCACCTATTTCAGAGACTTTTTCAGGCACCCTCGGCAGCACAACTACAGTCCTGCAAGAAGACTTCACACTCAGTTCCATGTCCAATGTTACGATCTACACCACATCATACGGCGGTGGGACGAACCTGGACGGGAGCATGGCAATGGCGGGCGGCTTTCAGCCCAACATCACTCTCTATACCAGCGCCGGCGATTACGTCATGAGCCAGGCGGTTACTTCGCCTATGGCCATGACAGATAGCTCCACCGGGCTCGCGCTCGATGGCTATTTGACTGACTCCGGCTTATCCGCTGGCAGCTATATCGTCACCCTGACCAACTTCCTCTATCAGCAACCCCCCACCGCGACCAACCTGTCCGATGGGTTCATCAACTACGGCGGCAGCACCTTCACCGATGCCCAAGGCAATCTACGCACCGGAGCTTACGCGCTTAACCTCTCCGCCTCGGGCGGCACTTCTCCTACTCCTGAACCGGCCAGCATCTGGCTCCTGGTCTCCGGATTGGGCTTGGCAGGTCTAACTGCATGGCGTCGATCCCGAACCACCGCCTCGGAATCGGGAGTTTCAGCAAAGTAAGAAATCAACAGCTTTATTCATGGAGAAAAATATGAAAGATAAAAATTTGATTTCGGATGTGCTTGCCGAGTCTCCGAACCGGCGCAGCCTCTTACGCACACTGGGCATCGCGAGCGCCGCCGCGGGAGCCACTCTGGCCACCGGCGGCTTGCAATTGAAAGCCGACCCGGCCTCGCCTACGCCGGTCGACATTTTGCAGTTTGCCCTCAACCTCGAATATCTCGAGTCTGAGTTCTACACCTACGCGACGATGGGCAAGGGCATCGAGGAGGTAGGTATCGGCGTCACGGGTTCCGGTAATATGGGCCCCACCACCGGCGGCAAGATGGTGAATTTCGCCAATAGCCTGATCTTTACCGGCGTGATAGCCGGTCAAATCGGCAGCGACGAGCGCGCTCACGTCACGCTTCTGCGCGGTGCCCTGAAAGCGGCCGGTGTCACGCCGGTTGCCAAACCCGAGATCAATCTCGCCGCGCTGACCTCGGCTGGTGCGGGCTTTACCAACGAAACAACCTTCCTCCGCCTCGCCAGAATTTTCGAGGACATCGGTGTCACGGCCTACGGTGGCGCGGCCCAGCTCCCTTCTTTCGCTTCCAGTCCTTACCTGGGAACCGCCGCCCGCATCTTGGCCACCGAAGCCGAGCACGTCGGCAACGTCCGTCTGCAGGTAGCCCGCTTGGCCATTACTACCAGCATGCTCGATAGCGTCGACATGCTTCCTCCTCCGTCCGGCAGCGATTTCATTTCAGCCGACAACACCACCGGCCTTACTGCGATTCGCACCCCGGGCCAGGTACTCTACCTCGCCTACGGCGGCATGGCCAATGCCACTTCCGGCGGCTTCTTCCCCATGGGCGTAAACGGAAATCTCCGTACTTCCAGCACCATGCCTGCTTAACCACTCTCGCTCCTTTTTTCTGAGTTCCTAAAACTCAGTTCCTAGGTGATCCCGGAGAAGAGCGTCTCCTCCTTTGCTCTTCTCCGTTTCTTTTTCACCTCAACCGGTTCTCACCCACTGGCTCTAAGTGGCCCATCTTTCCCGCCTGGTAATCCCGTACCGCTTGCGAAATTTCGTCCCGTGTATTCATCACAAACGGCCCATAACTCGCGATCGGTTCCTTAATCGGCTCCCCGCTCAGCACCAAAAGAGTCGTCTCGGTTCTCGCTTCCAGCGCTACGCCCTCGCCATCCGGGCTAAGCACTGCGATCCGCGCCTCGCCGGCTAAAGCCTCAACCCCATTCACTCGCACGTCTCCCTTGAGCAATACCAGCGCCGCGTTATGCTTGTCCGGTAATCCGATCTCGACCCGCGCACCCGCCTCCAGACGAACATCGAACAAATTAATCGGCGTGAACGTCTTCGCCGGGCCTTTCACTCCGGCCAACTCACCGGCAATCACGCGCGCGTGTCCGCCTTCGCCGATCGCCACTACCGGTATCTGCTCCTTGCCGATACCCTGATAGCGCGGCGCGGACATCTTGCTCGCCCGCGGCAGGTTCACCCATAACTGCACCATCTCGAAAACACCGCCCTGGCGCGCGAAGTCGCTCTCGTGCTGCTCCTCATGCACCACGCCCGATGCCGCCGTCATCCATTGGACGTCGCCCGGATAAATCGTACCCGCATTCCCCGCCGAGTCTCGATGCGAAACCGCTCCCTGATACGCGATGGTGACCGTCTCGAAACCGCGGTGCGGGTGTTCCCCTACTCCGTGCGTCTTCTTCGACGGCTCGAAATAGCTCGGTCCCGCATAATCCAGCATCAGAAACGGACTGACCTCTTCCCCGATCCCATTCGACGGAAACAGGTTCCTCACCGGAAAGCCGTCTCCCACCATATGCTCGGAACCGGCCCCTTGCACGCCCATCACCTTTTTCACTTCCCTCTCTCCTCCTTCTTGTCGCTTCTTTCCAAATCCACGGCGCCTCTCCCGAGTCGACGAAGCAGCGCCGCCAGCGCGCTCCGCTCAGACATCTTGAAACCCGCCACTGCTTTTTCCATATCTCGTTCATGGCGAGCGAACGCCCGCCGGATAACCTCTCGTCCACCCTCTGTAAGCGTTACGATTTTCACTCGCCTGTCGCGAGCGTCCTCGCCCCGCCTCACCCATCCGCGCTTCTCCACCCGGTCGACAGCCGTCGTAATCGATCCACTCGTTAGCAGCACCTTCTCCCCTAGACTCTTGATCGAAAGCGGTCCCTTATGCAGCAATGCCTCCAGAATGGCGAAATCGCTGAGGCACATGCCGGCCCCTGCGATGCTGCGTTCGGCGTGCGCTTCGAGCGCCCTGGTTGTTTTCCAAAGCAGAAGCCATAAGTGAACGCCGCTGACCTGTTTCATTTCCTTGATATAAAGATGCTTGATATCAAGCTAATGATTCAGCGGATACCTCTTCTTAGTAGCGAATAATGGCTGTTATCTTCCGCCGTGCCAGCGACCCGTTTATTGCGGCGTTGCGGCTAGGCGGCTGCGAAAGATTTGAGATCGGTATTTCCGAAGTCATCACCCTTGAAGAGCAGAGGCAGATCCAGGGTTTTCGCCGTGGCGTAAACAAAACAGTCGCCGAAGTTCAGCGAGGCTTTGTGTCTCCCTTTCCCGTACCGGAAATAGGCCTGAATTGCAGTCTGCGAGAGGTCGGTGTCCACCGGCACAACGCTCGCGTCAAGCGTTCGAACGAATCTGTGCAGATCGTGGCTTAACCCCCGGTTTATCGCCAGGATATGGCTTTCTACCAGCACGGTAGCCGGAAGGAAGATTTCGTTTTGCTCAAGCGTATCGATAAATGAGTCGGCCTCTTCTTCGTCTTGTATGACAACCAGCAAGGCTGAAGTGTCCACCACAATCCGCCCTTCATTCGAAGATCGCATCCGCCTCTTGCTTTGTGATGGGACTAAGGCCTAGCTTGCGATTCTTTACCCGAATTGCGTTTGCAACCTGTCTGAGGCGCTGCTTTCTTTCTTTTCCATCGATCTGTTCAACCGCGCTGCGCAACAGCCGGCGGAGCGCTTCTGTCTTCGACATTCCCGTAGCTTCCGAGTATTTTGTCATCAGATCTGACACTTCCCGATCCGCGATATGAATGGCCATATACTCCATAATTGTACATCTTTGTACGCTACCCCTCTTTTGCTCCGTAGGGCCAAGTAGCTGCCGCCGAGAAGCTCCCCAGAGCATGCGCAGGTCGAAACTGTGCGGCGCATACTTGCCGTCTTCAACTAGCGGGGTCGATGCCGATCCGGCCGTTCACGGCGGATTCGAATGCGCTGCTTGCCGCCAGGGCATCGCTCGGTCGAGACCGTCTTTTCGGTCAGACCCTTCCGCGCTTTTTTGCGGCGGTATCCTACTGTAGTAGGATACTTTGTATGCCGCGCGGCAACCCGTCACCGAAACTAGCGATTACCATAGACCCTGAAGTTCACGAAAGAATCCTTACAGAAGCCGCCCGCGAGGGGGTGAGCGTCTCGGCCTGGATGACCGGCGCGGCCCGCGAAGCGCTGCGGCGCCGGGCTGGTTTGGCCGCCGTCACCGAGTGGGAAAAGCAGCACGGAGTCTTCAGCGCGGAAGAAATGGATAAAGCTCGCCGCGGCGTGCGGGCACAAATGCGGGCGGCGCGAACGGTCCGGCGTCGAGCGTGAGCACAGTTGTCTACGACGCTGCCGTTCTCGTGGCGGCGGATAGGAATGATCGACGGATATGGGCAGAACACAAGGCGCGTTTGGAATTTGGTGTTGTTCCTTCGGTTCCCGCGCCAGTCGTCGCCCAGGTTAGTCGGTCGCCGCAACAAGCCCAACTTCGGCGCTTCTTGACGGGGTGCGTGGTCGTTCCTCTTGGCGAAAGCGAGGCGCACGAAGCAGGACGGTTGCTAGGCAAGAGCAGAACCGCGGATATCGTTGACGCCGCTGTGGTGACAATGGCCCTTCGCCAGACAGCGATGATTCTCACAAGCGACCCGGACGACATAAAACGGCTTGTCAGAGCTTCTGGCCGTGAGGTAGCTGTCGTCGCCATCTGAGGACTAACAAAAACGCCCGTGAGCAGACGCGGTAACCGAGTACGAAGTCCGCAGTGAAAGCTGGCGCTCCGGGTGCGTCGTCGGCAAACTGGACAGTAAGTCCGGATTGCCCGTCATCCGACGGCAATTCGGAAGGCTTCCCAAGTATTAGGGTCGAGACTGGGAGGAGATTTCTTCGGCTGCCGGGAAAACGCCGCGAGTCGCGTGGGGTTCATTACGGTGGATTTGCCAAAAAAACTTGCTGCCTTTCGAACAGTTTGTTTCCAACGGTCGCTCTTTATGGGTAGGTGACTATATGCGCTACTTCCAATTGCCGCTTTCGAAAAGTCAATGAGTGAAGACGAGGATGAAATTCTGCTCGTACTACTTGCTCAGCGTGGGGACGCTGAAGCGTTCGAGAAGCTACTAAGGGGCCTTTATGCGCCTTTGCGCAAATATATAACGGCCCTGGTTGATTCTTCGACAGCCGATGATGTTCTTCAGGAGACCGCGCTGAAGATTTACCAGAATCTAAGATCGCTTCGGGAACCCAAGGTGTTTCGAATGTGGGCCTACCGAATTGCCAGTCGGATCGCACTTCGTCATCTGAGCAGGGAGAAGCGACGGCGAAGTCTAGAAAACACTCTTGAAATCCCTGAATTGTTCTCATCCACGGTCTTGCCGGCGCTGGAGGAGATTGATTGCGGGTTCCTGCAATTAGTCGAGCAAGTATCGCCTGCTAGCCGAGCGGTCTTGCTCCTCCATTATCAGCAGCATCTTTCATTGGAGGAGACGGCGAGTGTTTTAGACATTCCCGTTGGAACTGCAAAGTCCCGCCTTACGTACGGAGTCACTCAAGTTCGCAACTTTCTTAAGGAGAAAAGTAAAATATGAGCACCCTAGATCAGAATCAGAAAGCCGGATCAGCAGAAGAGCAGCTCTTCATCACCAAAGCTCTAGTCGCTGCTGAGAAAGCGGAGAAAATTTCACGAATCAAGAGAATTGTCGCGTCGGTGCTTGCGCTCACGGTCGCTGTATGGCTCGCCATCAAAGCGCCCGGGCCGCAGTTCGATACAAACGCTTTACTGATCATTGTGCTTTTCGCTATAGCTGCTTGCACGCAAAAAGTGCTGTCACTCAACAACAAGAATGCGAGGGCGATACTACAGGCTATCGCCCAACTTCAGCGCCAATCGCGATCCTCCCAATAGGGAGGTTGTCCGGGCGAGATTTGACAACTGGCGCACAGGGAAACGCGCCTTCGCATCCAAAGCCTGGCGATCATCGTTTACGGATTGCTAGTGTCCTGAGCGATAAATACGAAACATAAGTATTGAAGGGGCCTCCTATTGTTGTATGCGTACTGGACGTCCCAAGAAGCCACTGGAGATCAGTGAGGAAGAGCGGGAGAAATTGAGCCTAATCGCTCGTCGGCCGAAGTCGTTGCAGGCGATGGCGACGCGCGCCCGGATGGTACTCGGTTGTGAAGAAGGGATGAGTAATTCGGAAGTGGCTCGAAAGCTGCACGTCACGAGCGCAACGGTGGGCAAGTGGCGAAAGCGATTTCTGGAGTTCGGGCTGGATGGCTTGCTGGATGAGCCGCGCGTCGGCGCGCCGCGAAAAATCAGCGATCGCGACATAGAAGAAGTGGTGACGAAAACATTGGAATCGAAGCCCGCGAACAGCACGCACTGGAGCACTCGGCTCATGGCCCAAGAGACCGGTCTCACGCAGAACGCCATCGTGCGCATCTGGCATACGTTCGGATTGCAGCCGCATCGAGTGGAGAACTTCAAGTTTTCCAAAGACCCACAATTCGTAGAGAAGGTGCGCGACATTGTGGGCCTGTATTTAAACCCTCCGGACCGCGCCATGGTGCTGTGCGTCGATGAAAAAAGCCAGGTCCAGGCGCTGAACCGGACCGAACCGATTCTGCCGCTGGCGCCGGGCGTTCCCGAGCGGCAGTCGCACGATTACGAGCGACATGGAGTAACGTCTTTGTTTGCGGCCCTGGATGTGGCTTCCGGAGTCACCATCAGCAATTGCTACCGGCGTCACCGGCATCAGGAATTTATCCGCTTTCTGAACGAGATCGAGGCCAATCTTCCCGGCGGCTTCGACGTGCATTTGGTCATGGATAACTACGGTACGCACAAGGTCGCGAAAGTCAAAAGCTGGCTAACGAAGCATCCGCGCTACCACGTTCACTTCACCCCAACGAGCGCCAGTTGGCTCAACCTCGTCGAGCGGCTCTTCGCAGAGCTTACCCAACGCTGTGTCCGACGCGGCAGCCATACTGCTATTCGGATCCTGGAGAAAGCCATGCTCGACTACCTCGACCGGCGTAACCAAAATCCCAAACCTTTCGTCTGGACCGCCGATGCCGATCTCATCCTCGGCAAGGTCGAAAGACTTTGTAAACGTATTTCCCGCTCAGCACACTAGTGAGTCGTCCGCCATCCGTCTATTGGGCCAGAAAAGCTGGTGCAAGAGGCCGTGTAATCGGGCAGCAACACTGGTTCTGCGCGCAAGCGCTAACCATTGCGTCAATGTTGAGGTCCGTCACACCGATGCTGACGTCCGTCAGCTTGCCTGCCATTATCCTGGTGACATGGACGGCGTGATCGTGCGGCTTGCGGAATCGCAAGATGTCCAGAATATTGCCGACATGTTCCATGCTTTGTGGCCTGACGCCAGCGTAGAGGCGCACGCCCAGGAGGCAAGGTCGTTGCTAATTGCTCCGTCCCAAGGAGCGCTGCCGTCCCAGATTTTACTCGCAGCTGACGCGGATGGATCCCCGATTGGCTTTGTTGAGGTCGGCTTGCGGTCGCATGCCGATGGTTGCGATCCCAGGCACTCAGTGGGATACATCGAAGGATGGTATGTAATTCCTGCGTTCCGCCGATGTAAGATCGGAACCCAACTCATCGCCGCAGCCGAGGACTGGGTTCGATCTCAAGGATGCGTCGAAATCGCTTCGGATACCTGGCTAGACAACTTGGAATCTCAGTCTGCTCATCAGGCGCTAGGCTTCGAGGTCGTTGATCGATGCGTTCACTATCGAAAGAGTCTCTAACGTGTTCAGTCAATTCGCCCAGAACAATCGCCATAGCGTCTTTGGCCGCCCAATTGGCTGAGCGCGCGGCTCTTTCTGGGGCTGAGATCGTGACGCAGCGATCAGAGGAGATATGGCACCAGGGCAGCGGTCTGGTGAGTATAGGTGGCATACGCCGCGCCGAAATGGGAATACATCCACTGTTCCTCCATGCGGAGCTTAATCCAGAAAGCGAGGAAGAAGAGAGCAAAACCGATGAACCCGCGCACTTGGGAGATGGCAATCGCGCAGCCAAGCAACCCTGTCAGAATGCCGGTGTAGATGGGGTGACGGACCACGGCATAGGGACCTATGGTGATCAGCTCGTGGCCCTGCTTGATGGTGACGGAGCGGCTCCAGTTTCTGCCGAGGTGCTCGCGCGCCCAGACGGCGAACAGAAGGCCGGCGATGGTGACGGCGGCTCCCAGCCAGAAGGGCCAAAAGCCAACCGGCCAGAGCTGGAGGTAAAGCCAGGACAGCGGGATGCGAGTTGTCGAGAGCAGGACGATCGCGATCAGGCAAATGAAGGCGCGCAGGATGCGCGAGGCGGCCGGCTCGAGGCGCTGGGTGGCTTTAGTCTTGGCGGCTTTGATCTGCCAGTAGAAAAAAAAGAAAATCAAGACCACGGGAAAGAAAGATTCGTAGAACCAGAGCATTCAGGAACCTCAGGGCGCTGAAGGTGTTTACGCGGGTGAGCGAGGGGAAGTTCCAGGGACACGCGACATTTCGCCGTCCCTATGCCGATTAAACGCGCATCCCGTCACTTGACTCCCGATTTGTCGGCAATCCGGAATGGACGCGTCGTTCCGAGACTTCCACCTCCCCCACCTCACAGACTCACTCCCGCTCCTCTCTATCCGGCGCGAACCCTCGAACAGCCTTGGGTGAGCATCCCAAAATCCGTCGCATATGTTTAGCCAGATGGCTCTGGTGAGCAAAACCGGTCTCCTCCGCAACCGCGCTAATGGAGAGCGTTCCCTTCGACAGCAGGATCGCGGCCCGTTCCACCCGTCGTTGCACGATGTATTGATGAACCGGCGTTCCCGTAAATTGGCGGAACGTTGTTTTGAGGTGAGAGACACTGACCCCTGCCGCTTGGGCTATAGCGCCCAACGATAACTCTTGCTTCAAATTGTCTTCGATATAAGAGATCGCCTGCCGGAATCTGTGGCCGCTCATCTTGGTATTCGAAGCGAACGGTAGGGCTGCCAAAGAACTGTGCCGGCGCACCAGAGCAGCGCCCAGCGCGGTCGACAAGCTATCTAGAAATGTCCGGCCGGTGGGATAACCTCCCTCCATTTCAGCCTTCAGCGCCCAGCAGATGTGCTCGATCTGCGAATCGCGCACCTGAAATCGGTTGACCACCTCCAGCGGATTCCTGCTTAGACCCATCTCTTCCGCCGCACTGGCCAGCACATCGGGATGGATACTCACAATCAGCGCGCTATCCGGCCCATTCGGCTCCCATATGCACGGCGTGTCCGCTGGCACGATATCGATGTCACCGTGTACCGCTAGTCCGCGATGCTTCTGCCCCCCGCGTTGGCACACCATGTAGACCGAGCTACCCAAATGAATGGCGATGCGCGGTGTGGGGAGTGCCGGCGTCTCAATCCGGCCCGCCGGGTCGGTCACCATGCGCACCGTGACGTCGTGCGCAGCACGCTCAAAATGCGTAATGCCCTGAGCAGCATCCATGGCAGACATTATCCTGCAACTAAAACCGCCGCTGCGCGGCAAATTTGTTCCAGCAGGCAGGCGGTCAGCTTATTTTGTCCGATCCTGCTCTTCGAAGCCGAACGTGCGCGACGCCGGCCCTCTCTCAATGTAAAAATCGGGCACACCAAATCGAGCACACCATGACGTTCAGAGGTCCGCGCGCAAGCGTTTCAGAGGTCGCCATGCACCACAAGCAAGTTCTTCGATTTTCCAAGCTTCCACCTTGGCCGGCGTTCGCAGCATTATTCGTTCTAAGCCTGCCGGTTCTGGCGCAGCTCACCAGCGGAAATATCACCGGGACCGTTTACGATCCATCGGGCGCGACGGTGCCCGGAGCCACCGTGGTCGCGAGGGATGTCGCAACCGGAGTAGAGAGCAGCACGGTCACTACTTCTTCGGGTAGCTATCGGGTTCAGAATCTCCTTGCCGGAAAATATTCGGTTACGGTCAACGCAAGTGGATTCAACAAGTCCGTTCTAAACGACATCGCGGTAGACATCAATCAAACCGTAACTGCCAACGTCACAGTGCAGGTGGGCCAAGCCGCCACCACAGTCGAAGTTAGTACGTCCGCCACCAATATCGACACCACTACGGCCCAGATTCAGACCACCTTCCAGTCGAAACAGATGGCCGACTTGCCTTCGGCCAGCAGTGGTTCCGGCGTAATCAACCTCGCCTTGCTGAGCGCCGGTGTCACCACCAGCGGCGGGACCGGATACGGCATGGGACCGTCTGTCGGCGGCCAGCGCCCAACCAACAACAACTTCACCATCGAAGGCGTGGATAACAACAGTCTGGCCGTTACAGGCCCGGTCGTGAGCGTACCGAACGACGCGGTAGCGGAATTTACCCTTCTTTCAAACCAGTTTTCGCCGGATTTCGGCCATTCGTCCGGCGGTCAGTTCAACCAGGTGGTGAGGAGCGGTACCAATCAATTTCACGGAACGCTCTACGAGTACTTCGAGAATCGAAATCTCGATGCCGCCGACAACTTGAACTTTGTTCAGGGCAATCCTCTGCATCCTCGCTTCGACGACAATCGATTTGGTGGAAATTTTGGCGGCCCAATCAAACACGATAAGCTGTTTTTCTTTGTCGATTATGAATACAACCCCATCGGCGAAACCAGTTCCACCGCCTATTACGCGCCGACGCCGGCCGGATACAGCACCTTGGCCGCACTGCCGGGCATCAATCGGAACAACCTGGCGCAGTTCCAGAAATATTTGGGTACAGCCGCCACGCCCACGCTACCCAACGGCGCGCCGATTCTGGTTGCGCCCGGACCGGGCAGCAACCAGAGTCTCGGTACCGGCGTGTTTGCCGTCGCAGGCGCCCCCGGTGCGCTTACCGTCCCGGTAGGCCAAATCTCTTCCTTACTCCCCAACTTTGCCAATGACGAATCGGGTGTCGGCTCTGTCGACTACAACATCTCCGATAAAGACTCCCTCCGCGGCCGCTTCATCTTAAACCGGACCGGGACCATAGACAACTCGGGCTTTCCCTCCGTCTTCTTCGGGATTGAGCCCGTCAACTCTTATCTCGCGACGCTCTCCGAATATCACACCTTTACGCCTATCCTCCTCAACGAATTCCGGCTCGGCTTCAATCGCTACTCGCTCGGACTTCCCGCATTTGGTAATCAAACCTTCCCCGGTCTGGATCAGTTCCCCAATATAAATGTCTTTGAGCTGAACGCCGCCTTCGGTCCGGACTCGTCCGCGCCCCAATCTACCGTCCAAAATCTCTATCAGGCTACCGACAATCTCAGTTGGACCAAAGGAAGCCATAGTTTTAAATTCGGCTTCGACGGCTGGAGTTCTATTTCACCCTCCAGCTTTACCCAACGGTCGCGCGGAGACTATGAATGGACTTATCTTTCCGATTACTTGTATGACACCAACCCAGACGGAATTGCGCAGCGTGGGCTAGGCAATGTGACCTATTATCAAAACCAGGCTCTGCTTGGCTTTTACGGCAACGATAACTGGAAAATTACTCCCAACCTGACCGTAAATTTGGGCTTGCGCTACGAATACATGTCGGTTCCCTTGGGCGAGAACAGTCAAAGCTTGAACGCGAGCGCCAGCGTTCCCGGGCTGATTACCTTTAATTCTCCGACTGCGCAGAAGACCAACTTCATGCCTCGGGTCGGTCTCGCTTACTCCCCTGGAACCAGCGGCAAAACCTCTATCCGCGCCGGTTTCGGCATCACCGACGACGTCCTGTACGACAATCTCGGAACCACCACTTTGCCTCCCCAGCTAAGCCAAACGGTGGACGTAACCGGTTTGAACAAGACCGGCTTCCTGGCAGGTGGAGGCATTCCGCCTAACACGTCGGTCGCGATCCCGGAGGGTGCCGCCGCCATTGCCGTCACATCCGGCTTTATCCCGAATCAGAAACGGCCCGAAGCCTACAACTGGAACTTCGGTATCCAGCATGTCTTTGCCCAAAATTATGTTTTCGAAAGCCGCTATGTCGGAACCCGTGGCCTGTTCCTTCCCATGCAGGTCCAACTGAACAGACAGCCTACCGTCAATTCGTCCAACGCCCTGCCCGTTTACACCACCATGCCAAGTCAGGCCACGCTGAACTCCCTTACCAGTTCGCTGGCGGCCCTGCAGAGCGCGTTTGGCAACGGCGGAAACAGCGTACCTGCTTACGCGAATGCCGGTTTTGTAAATCCCATCACGGCTTTTATGCCGGTCGGTAACTCCACTTACCATGGCTGGTCCAATCAATTGACCCGGCGCTTTAGCAACGGTTTGCAATTTCAAGGCTCCTATACCTGGAGCCATGCCATCGATGATTCCACCGACGCGCTCGACTCGACAGTTCTAGCGCCGCGCCGCCCGGAGGATTTTCAGAACCTTCGCATGGAGAAGGCCTCCTCCCTCCTCGATCACCGCAATCGAGTGATTCTTTCCGTCGTCTACGACCTGCCCTACTTCCAGCACAGCAACTGGTTCATGAAAAACCTGGTCGGTAACTGGGAATTTACGCCTGTCTATCAATATCAGACTGGCCAATTGGTCACCCCCCAGAGCGCCGTCGATTCCAACCTGAATGGCGATAGCGCTTCCGATCGCGTCATGATAAATCCGAGTGCCACAAGCAACGTTGGAACCGGCGCCACGGCCCTGATGAATAGCGCAAGGGATACTGTCGCTTATCTGGCCACCAATCCCAATGCGAAGTTCGTGAACGCCCCGGAAGGTACCCTGCCGAACGGTGGCCGGAGTCTCCTGACCATGAATCCGATAGACAATATCGATATTTCAGCCATCAAGAGGTTTAGCCTGAAGGAACGTTTCAACCTGGAGTTTTCGGTTCGCGCCTTCAACATCCTCAACCATCCCCAATACGTGGGTGGTAATCTCAGCGACGTCGCGCCTGTGAACTACGGGGCCGGCACCATTGCTGGTGATCTGGCGCGCACTACCGTCGAGCCGACCTCACTGAACTTCGCGCAGTGGAGCCAGGCCTTTTCGAGCAACCCCCGCTCCTTGCAACTCGCCCTCAAACTGACCTTCTGAGTGGGTTGCCTCTACCTGCTGAAGTTCTGAATGTAGGTGTCGTGAGGCATGCCGTCACGAATAGCCGTCAGTCGCAAATGGGAAGCCTGTGCTCGATCCATTCGCCCTCCCGCAACAGCCAGATAAAAGGGCTGGCCGGCGGTGATGCTTCCCGAGAACACCTGAATCTGGAGATCCGTGTGTTTTGCGTTTATGTGGCCATCTCGGCGTGCCGACTCCAAGCCCGCTTTTGTACGTTCGCGGAGCATCGCCCGCTCATACTGGTAGTGTCCACGAAACTGTTTCTTTTCGGCCGTAGAAAGACTCTTTGTGAATAAATCACGGCCCGCGTAAGTTGAAACCCCCGTTGTAACTTACACTTGTACTTCATCTTGTTAGTTAGCCGCCCATCAATACATCCAACCAAACGGGCTGCACAGAACTTTTGCTTGCCCAAAATCTGTTTTCGGCCCAAATGGGAAATTGGACATCCGCAGCCATCCATCCTTGCAATACTCGGCAACGGCAACCGGGTATAATCTCCGCCGTAGCACCTTTGCGAGGAAGGTTCGATGCTTCGATCGATAAATTTCTGGATGTGTTTTGCCGGGCTTGTCTATCTTATCGCCGGAGTTTTTGTAATTCGAAAAGAGATCAGCGCAGCTCGCGGCTGGGACAAACTCATCGCCTTGGGCTGTGTCTTCGTCGCCGTTCCACTCGCTGTATTCGCGCCCGAGCATTTCCGCGGCCCGATGTTTGTCCAGAATATGGTGCCTTCCTGGATGCCGGGCCACGTATTCTGGGCTTATTTTGTCGGATGCGCGCTGCTGGCAGCAGCTACCAGTCTTACTCTGAGGAAGTTCGTACGCTTGTCGTCCACTCTGCTCGGATTGATGTTCTTTCTATTTGTCTGCATCATTTATTTACCGCATGCGCTCGCACACCCCAACGATCGATTCGCGTGGGCCTACGCGTTGAGAGACCTCTCTTTTGCAGGAGGCGCATGGGCTCTCGCCGGACTGCATAGTCGAGCCTCGTCGCCGCAACAATCGAAATGGATGATTTTGTTTGGCCGCATTGTCCTAGCGATTGCCGCGTGTTTTTTTGCCGTGGAACATTTTCTTCATCCAGAGTTTGCGCCCGGCGTTCCTTTGGAAAAGATGACGCCATCATGGGTTCCGTTCCCCAGCGTATGGGGCTACCTCGCAGGAGCGATTCTACTGGCCGCTGGAATCGGCTTGACCCCGAACAAACAATCTCGGATAGCCGCAGCCTCGATTGGCGCATTGATGACCGTCCTCACTCTATTCCTATATCTGCCTATTTTGATACTCGCCCACCGCGCATCAACGCCGGAGATCAATGAAGCGTTAAATTACGTCGCGGACACATTGCTCTTCGCGGGAGCAGCACTCGTCGTTGCATCGGCATTGCCGCGCGATCCTGATCGCGTGGAGAAATTGCCAAAATCAGAACCAACCCTTTTCCAGCGTGCGCGCCCAACCAATGGGAGGCAGCAATGAACCCGCAACACATTCCCGCTTGCAAACCAAGCTTAAGGCCGCACCGATCCGGGTAATCTGCTAATCGTCGCTTTCGTTCAGGAGCTAGGTTCGGGAAGAGTGCTTGGGGTAGCTTTGAAAAAAGGGCCGTTCGACAACTGATGCTCGCTTCATGATAAGGACGCCGCGAGCTTGCGAACGCCCATTATGATTTCCTCCGGCTGGTAACCGGCGTAGCCAAGCAGCAATCCGGATGCTTTTCTCGAACCCAGATAACACGACGAAAGCGGTACCACTGAAATGCCGGCTGAAACCGCCTTCAGGGCGACTGCGACGTCATCCCGCTTATCTCTGAATTTCGCGACCAGGTGCATGCCTGCATCCGGTCGCTCGATCTCAATCGCACCCGCTACATACTTTTGCAGCGCGGCCATCAGAACTTCCAAGCGCTCCAAGTACAGAACGCGCATGCGGCGGATGTGTCGCGCGAAGTGGCCCTCGGCCATGAAGTCGGCCACAACGGCTTGCTCGAGTCGTGCGGAGTGAAGATCGGTAACTGCTTTTGCGCGCAGGAACGGCGCCATAAGATGTGGCGGAAGCACCATGTACGCCAGGCGCAGCGCGGGAAAGAGTACCTTGCTGAAGGTGCCAATGTAGATCACGCAGCCGGCTTGGTCCAGGCTCTGCAAGGCAGGAGTCGGTCGGCTGTTATAACGGAACTCACTGTCATAATCGTCCTCTACGATTAGGCCGCCGGACGTACTTGCACAGTGGATCCATTGCATTCTCCGCGTGACACCCATGTTGCTTCCCAGCGGAAATTGATTGGACGGAGTCAGATAAACCAGACGCGCCTTCCGCCCTCTTTTCGGGATCCGCGAAGGATCGATACCCGCGCGATCCACAGGTACGGGAATCAGTCTCGCCGAAGCCGCCTGGAAAACGGACTGCGCACCGAAATACCCGGGCTCTTCAACGATTACTGGATCTCCAGGATTGATCAGAAGGCGCGCCGTCAGATCGAGCGCCTGCTGCGTACCGGACACCACCACGATATCGCCGGCGTCACAGCGAACCCCACGCGCAACTGCCAGATAAGAGGCGATCGCTTGCCGCAAGCGCGCATCTCCCTCGGTTGGGCCGTAGCCAAGCAGTTCCTTGGTTCCCCTTGCACGGTGGCGCTTGATCAGTCTGGCCCAAATATCGAACGGAAACTCATCCAGGGCGGGAAAGCCCAATTGGAAGGGCCGGTAGACCGGAGGTGCGAAGGTCTTCACGGCTCTGTCCGTGATTACGTCCGCAAAGCGCGACCACCTCCGCGTCCTCGACGGCGGCGTTGATGCCGGGCGCTGGCTTCGCTGGATCCGCTCGCTTTGCGAGGCAGAAAACATCTGGTCGGGAAGGTCGGATGCGACAAACGTTCCCGAGCCGGTCGTCGCCTGCAAATATCCCTCCGCCGCCAACTGCTCGAAAGCGTAGAGAACAGTGTTGCGAGATACTCGAAGATCGCCCGCCAGCGTGCGTGTAGAGGGCATCCTTCCACCCGGCGTCAATCGCCCCAGCAGAATCTGTTCGCGCAGCTTTTTGTAAAGCTGCCGGTGTAGGGGATCGGGAAGGCTGGCGTCGGGCACAAAGCCGGCCGCGATTAACGAAGAAGAGGCTCGCCGCATTCTTTCACCCTACGCTACCAGCGACAAAGTGGTTCCTTCATATTTGCGCAAGGTGGACCTTTCTTTGGGGCCACCGCTCGGCGAAAATCGTGGTAACAGCTTTATCAGTCAGTTTGAAACCAGCCTTCTGTTGGTGCAAAAAAGCGGGCACGCGAAGGCGTTCTGAGGTCTTAGCCATGCAGCATCACGTTTTTCTCAGATTCTTGAGGCTTCATTGTTCGCCGGTACTCGGCGCATTATTCGTTCTGAGCCTGCCGATGCTCGGCCAGCTCACCAGCGGAAATATCCAGGGCACCGTCTACGACCCATCGGGAGCTATCCTGCCCGGCGCGACTGTGGTCGCCAGGAACATCGCCACCGGCGTTGAAAACACCACCCAATCTACCTCCGCGGGTCAATATCGGATTCAGAATCTGCTGGCCGGAAAATACTCGGTCACGGTTGACGCTAGCGGATTCTCCAAGTCCGTCGTAAACGGCATCTCGGTCGAAATCAATCAGACTGTAACCGCCAATGTCACGATGCAGATCGGCCGAGCCGCCACCACCGTCGAAGTCAGTACGGCAGCCACCAACATCGACACCACGACTGCCCAGATTCAGACGACGGTCGGGGCGAAACAGCTGGCCGACTTGCCTTCGGCCAGCCTCGGCGCCTCCGGCATCCTCAACCTCTCCTTGCTGAGCGCGGGCGTCACCACCAGCGGCGGCGCCGGATACGGCATGGGTCCCTCTGTCGGCGGCCAGCGCCCCACCAACAACAACTTCACCATCGAGGGCGTGGATAACAATGACCTGGCGGTCACCGGGCCGGTCGTGAGCCTGCCGAACGATGCGGTCGCTGAATTCAGCATTCTCCAAAACCAGTTTTCCGCGGACTTCGGTCATTCGTCAGGCGGCCAATTCAACACGGTAGTGAAGAGCGGGACCAATCAGTTTCACGGAACGCTCTACGAGTACTTCCAGAATCGAAATTTAGATGCCGCCGACAATCTTGACTTCGTGGAAGGGACCCCGCTGCATCCCAGGTTCGACAACAACCGGTTTGGCGGCAACTTCGGCGGCCCCATCAAGCACGACAAGCTGTTCTTCTTTGTCGATTACGAGTACAACCCCATCGGCGCAACCAGCTCCACTGCCTATTACGCGCCAACGGCGGCCGGATACACCACCTTGGCTGCACTGCCCGGCATTAACCAGAACAGCCTGGCGCAGTTTCAGAAATATTTGGGCACAGCCACAACGGCGGCCAATCCTTCCACCCTACCCAACGGCTCGCCGATTCTGGTCGCGCCCGGTACGGGCAGCAACCAGAGTCTCGGTACCGGCGTGTTTTCCGTCGCTGGCGCGCCCGGAGCGCTTACCATCCCCGTGGGGGAGATCTCTTCGGCGCTCCCGAACTTCACCAATAACGAATTGGGAGTAGGCTCGGTCGACTACAACATCTCCGATAAAGACTCGCTCCGCGGCCGGTTTATTTTGAATCGCACCGGCATCATAGATAACGCGGGCTTTCCCTCCGTATTCTTCGGGGTCGAACCAGTGAACGCATATCTCGCGACGGTCTCGGAATATCATACCTTTACGCCCACTCTCCTCAATGAATTCCGGCTGGGCTTCAATCGTTTGTTTGAGACCCTGCCCGTTTTCGGAAATCAAACCTTCCCCGGTCTGGATCAGTTTCCCAACATCAATGTTTTTGAGCTAAATGCTGCCTATGGTCCGGATACCAATGCGCCCCAATACACCATTCAGAACCTGTATCAGGCTACCGACAATCTCAGCTGGACCAAAGGAAGCCATAGTTTCAAGTTCGGCTTCGACGGCTGGAGTTCTATCTCGCCCTCCAGCTTTACCCAACGGGCACGTGGCGATTACGAGTGGAGTTACCTCTCGGATTACCTGTATGACACCAACCCGGACGGAATTGCGCAACGTTCGCTAGGCAATGTGACCTACTACCAGAACCAGGCTCTGCTTAGCTTTTACGGCAACGACAACTGGAAAGTCACGCCCAACCTGACGGTCAACCTCGGATTGCGCTATGAGTATCTCTCGATTCCGCTGGGCGAGAACAGCCAATATCTGAACGCCAGCGCCAGTGTCCCCGGGCTGCTCGAATTCAAATCGCCGACTGCGCAAAAGACGAACTTCATGCCGCGCGTCGGTCTCGCTTACTCGCCTGGAACCAGTGGCAAGACCTCGATCCGCGCCGGTTTCGGCATCACCGATGACGTGCTATACGACAACCTCGGAACGCTCAGTCTGCCTCCCCAGCTAAGTCACACGGTGGACGTTACCGGTTTGAACCAGACCGGCTTCCTGGCGGGAGGAGGCATTCCGCCCAACACCTCGGTTGCAATTCCGGAGGGCGCGGCGGCGATTGCTGCCACCTCCGGTTTCATTCCAAATCAAAAGCGCCCCGAAGCCTATAACTGGAACTTCGGCATCCAGCATGTCTTTGCCGACAATTATGTTTTTGAAAGCCGTTATGTCGGAACGCGTGGCCTGTTCCTTCCCATGCAGGTCCAACTGAACCGGCAGCCTACCGTTACTCCGTCCACCGCTCTGCCGGTCTACAGCACGATGCCGGGCGTGGCGACGTTGAACTCGCTCACCAGTAACTTGCCAAGCCTGCAGGCTGCTTTCAATAACAACGGAGACGTCTCGCCTAATTATTTAGCCGCCGGTTTCGTTAGCCCAATCACGGCTTTTATGCCAGTCGGGAACTCCACCTATCATGGTTGGTCCAATCAGTTGAGCCGGCGTCTGTCTAACGGATTGCAATTTCAAGGCTCCTACACCTGGAGTCACGCCATAGACGATTCCACCGACGCGCTCGACTCGACGGTTCTAGCGCCGCGTCGTCCGCAAGATTTTCAAGATCTGCGAATCGATAAGGCCTCGTCCCTGCTCGATCACCGGAATCGGGTGGTGCTCTCCATGATCTACGACGTGCCTTACTTCAAGAACCGAAACTGGTTCATGAAAAACTTGGTCGGTAACTGGGAATTCACGCCCGTCTATCAATACCAGACTGGCCAATCGGTCACCCCGCAGAGCGCTGTCGATTCGAACCTGAACGGCGACACCGCTTCCGATCGCGTCATGATAAATCCGACTGGAACGAGCAATGTTGGAACCGGCGCCACGCCTCTCTGCTCCGGCCCGACTGCTCCGGCCTGTCCGGCGGAGCCCTCCGGAGTTACGCCGCCCATCGTCGCCTACATGGCCAACAGCCCGAATGCGAAGTTCATTGCTTCACCGGAAGGTACCTTGCCGAATGGGGGCCGGAGTCTCCTAACGATGAATCCGATCGACGATATCGATATTTCAGCGCTCAAGAGGTTTAGCTTAACGGAACGCTTCAATCTGGAATTCTCGGTGCGAGCCTTCAATATCTTGAACCACCCGCAATATATCGGTGGCAATACCAGCGACGTCGGTACCGTCGGTTTCGGGGAAGGTACAATTGCGGGGGATCTGGCGCGGACTACCGTTGAGCCAACCTCGTCTACTTTCGGGCTGTGGAGTCAGGCCTTTTCGAGCAACCCCCGCTCCTTGCAACTGGCCCTCAAAGTGACCTTCTAAGTGGGTTGCCCCTATCTGTTGAAGTTTTGAATGTAGGCGTCATGAGGCATGCCGTCACGGATAGCCGTCAACCGCAAATGGGAAGCCTGCGTCCGATCCATTCGTCCGCCCGCTACAGCCAGATAAGGGCCACCGTTGGCGCTTGCCGAAAAAACCTGTATTTGAAGGTCCGGGTGCTTTGCGTTCAGATCCGCCACTTTCTTCACTGCGTCCTCTTGCCGACTATAGGTATACAAAACAACTCTCCAGATCGTCTTCTCCCCAGTCACCGCAGGCTGCGACCTGGGTGCGGCCGCGACCCGTGCCGCCGGTTCGCCGGTCTTCGTTTCGGGATCCAACGTTTTCGTGGGCCAAGCCGCCTTCGGTTGGCTTCCGCCAGTAGTGTTAGATGGAATACTCTTTTCCGCCGGAGTTAACACCGCCACCCTCTTCGCGTTCGAGTGTCCCCGAAGAAGCCACAAAGCCAGAAAAATAATTACAAATGCCGAGATCGCGTAGATCCAGCCCCGCCGCACCGGGATACCGCTTCCTTCTTCCTCGACGACCGGCCTCTTGGCTTCGTTCTTGAAATTTGTCGGCACATACCCGAGTTCGTTCGGTAATTTCCGCCCGGGGGGCGGTTCGTTCGGAAATTTCGCCCCCGGCTCCCGCTCCACTTTCGCTTCACTCTTCGGCGGCGTCGCACCAATGTCCGACGACTTACGTTCGAACGGTTGCGCGGGCACAACCACCGGGACAGCCGGCATAGCCGCCACCTTGTTTTCCGGCGGCATCATCGCAATCGGCTTCGCTTTAGGCAGCGGAGGCTTCGATCTCAGAATTGCCTCCAATTCCTCCAGCCTGCCCCGTTTATCCGGATCGGGATCGAGACAGCGCGCGGCCACCGCTCCAAAAGGATGCTTCAACTCCTCCGCTTCGCCATACAGACCCGGCTCGTACGTCTTCTGCGTAAGAGTCTCGAACAACGTCGCGCCCAGGCACCACACGTCCGAAGCGATGCTCAAGTTGCGCGAACTGCTTTCCGGCGCCACGTATTTGGCGCTTCTCGGCTCTACAATTGGCTCGGTATTCACCTCTCGCACCGACTCGGTGGAAAGCTTTATCGCCTCCCCTATCGCCTGCACCTCCTCCGGCGACACAGTGCCATGAATGAGGCCATTGGCATGCAGTTCTTGCAACCCCTTCGCGCTTGCTCGCAGAACGGCGCTCGACTCCTCAGGCTGGAGCGCCCTCGCTTCCACCACCGTCGCCAGGCTCTCGTCCGGCGTTTGCGAAACCAGGTACGCCACTGTCAGCCCATCCAATATGAGCGTCCCCACCCCAAGCGGCACGCTCAACTCACTCTTCCGCTGAAAAGTTCGGATTGTCTCCCAAAGCTCAACCTGCTTTTGCGTGGCTGCCGGACTAAGCGCATAAAAGCTGGCCAACGCCCGCAGCGAATAGTCCCCGAGCACGCGCACCCGCACCACCGCCCGCTCTCGTTCCGCCTCTACGATCTCCTTTAGCTCGTATCCGCCTTCCAACGTTATGCCAGATAGGCTCTTCCAGTCGGGAAACTTATCCATCTCACTCATTCGTCGCTCGTTTCAGCTTACTCTCCAGCGCGCCTGGATCGTCCTTTCTGTTAACCTGTCCTCTATCCAATCGAGCGCGACTCCGTCCAGCCAGAACCTTGGCCTTCGCCGCGAAAGAAACCCCAGGTGGCCGCCGCGCTCCGGCGCAACTAAAGTAAGCGCCCGATTTCTCTCGAAAATGTCTGACTTATAAACTTCAAACGGAACCAAAGGATCGTCCTTCGCCGCAATTAATAAGGTAGGAACCCGAATACTCGCCAGGAACTGGATCGAGGATTGCGTCGCATAGTAATTTGCAGCCGTTCCAAACCCGAAAAGAGGAGCGGTAAATCGATCGTCGAACTCCCAAATGCTCTTTACGCCATTCAGCCCGGCTTCGCTGTAAAGATCGGGCGAAAGTCTGCTCTTGCGCCTCACTCTGTCCTTCAGGCGCCCCAGAAATCGCCTCGCGTAAAGGATATTAGAAGGTTTGTCTATCGTTCGTACGGATGCCGCCAGGTCGATTGGAGTCGAAACCGCCACCACTCCCGCCAGCAGAGAAGTCGCGCCCAGCTCGCCTGCCAGTTTGAGAACCACATTTCCGCCTAATGAGAAACCAGCCAAAAAGATCGGCCCTATTTCCCGGCGCTCAATTTCCTTGAGCACGAACAACGTGTCACCCGTCAGCCCCGAATGGTACATCGTCTCGCACAGCTCTTCGGTCCCGCCGCACGTGCGCATGTTCAGCCGATGTACGCCAAAGCCGCGCGCCAACGCTTCCTGCGAAAAACTGGCAATGTAACCGGCTTCCGCCGAACCCTCCAAGCCGTGCAGAACCACGATTTGTCCTAGCGCGCTCGTTGGTGGTTGATGCTCGAAAGCCACCACGGTCGTTTTGGAGTCGGTTCGATAAGCGCGGCGAATAGCCGGAAATCTGTCGGCATCGATCTTGCGCCGCCAATAGTTTCCCGCTATCGTCAGCAGGTGAGGATTGCGAAAGAGGGGCTGGAATTCAGGCCGCAACTATAATTCTAGCGGCCTGTCATGCTTTTGTAATCCGCGGCGGTCGAACTTTATTGCAGGCGTTCGCTCTTTCGGCTTAGGTCTTCTGAAAGAATTATGGCTTCGGCCAGCTCACGCATCGGCCTGCGCAGACGTCGACTTTCATTTCTCAATCGCAGATACGACTCTTCTTCCGTCAAACTATGCCGATGTTGCAGAATGCCTTTCGCGCGTTCGACAATCTTCCGCGTTTCAAGTTGTCGCCGCATCTCGGCTGTCTCTTCTTGCAGGCGGGCATTCTCTTCCGCCAGGAACGACTTCGAAATGGCGCCCCCCATCTGCTCGCCTACGAATGTAAGTAGCGCGATCTCGTCCGAACTGTGAGGATGCCGCTCGCGGTGGTGCACGTTGATGACGCCAATTACATCGCCACCTGTCACCAGCGGAACCGATAGAAACGCGTCGTAAGTATCTTCCACCAGAGCCTGAAATCTCTTGAAGCGAGAGTCCGACGCGGCGTTCGAAGCGAGCGCCACAACAGAGTGGTGTTCAACCACCCAGCCGGTAACACCCTCTCCAACTTTTAACCGAATGTTGCCTAAATCGCCCTGGTGAGGAACCTGTGATGCGCGCAGAACAATCTCGTTCGTCTCGCGTTCGATCAAGTAAACCAGGCAGGCGTCGCAGTCGGTAACCTGAACGGTTAAACCAACTACTTCCCCTAGCATTTCGTCAAGAGTGAGATCTGAACTTACGATGTTGCTGATCCGGTGAAGCAGGCCAACTAAAGACGCTGGCGGCTCCAAATAACTGGCTGTAGCCATACCAAAAGGTAAAACGTTTGGTACCCGGAGATCAAATCAAAATATTTGATATGGTCTATCGCCTACAGCACGCCTGGCTCAGAGGCGAACCAGTTCTTCCTGCTCTTCGCCCGTTACTGACGCAAACCCATCCCCGACATAGACATTCACCTCGGAGCGGATTCCGAAATCCGGAAGATACACGCCCGGCTCGATCGAAAAACAAGTTCCGGCAATCAGCCGTCTCTCGTCGTGGGACTCTAGATTGTCCATATTGGCGCCTGTCCCATGTACCGACGTCCCAATACTATGCCCCGTTCGGTGGAAGAAAAACTCACCAAAACCTCGATCTTTAATCGAATTTCGGGCTTCATCGTCTACCTGGTACCCGGCAATCTCTTCACCCGCCGCGATCTTGTCCGCCACAAAAGCAGCAGCCTTTTTGCGGGCATCTTTCACGACCTCGAATACCTTCTGAATTTCGCTCGGTATAACCGCTCCGCAAAATCCCGTCCATGTCACGTCATAATACGTCGCATCGGGCTCGGACAACTTACCCCAAAGATCGATTAATACAAGATCCCCTTGCTTGATGGCCGTCGTCCTCTCTCGATTCGGCTCATAATGCGGATCGGATGCGTTGGCGTTTACCGCCACGATCGGCCCGTGATCGATCACCAGGCCGTTCTTTTTGAAGTGCGCCAGTATGAACTGCTGCACTTCAAACTCCGTCACCACCTTGCCGTTCCGAAGCTGTTCGCCCACAAATGCAAAGGCATCCCGGCGCGCCGCGTCGACCAATTTTCCGGCTGCCACATGCTGTTCGTATTGCTTCTCCGTCCAGCGAGCCTCGAACTCCTGCACTAGATCCGCCGAACTGACGACTTCGCCGCCCGCTTCTCTCACCATCTCGAGCGTCCCGCCGTCCACAAGCGAAACGTACGGAATGACGCATTTTGGGGAATATTGCATGGCGATCCGCGCCGACCGCCCCAAAAGATCTTTCAGCTTACCCGTCTGCTCTGCCCAACTCGCGTAGCTCGCCTTTTCACCAGGTAGCGAATCGAGTGTTCCGCTTTCGATTCGATGGACGAGTTTCCGCGGCTCGCCATTCGCGGGCACAAAGAAATACCAACGCCGCGTCGGCATCACACCATCTGGAAGCTGAAGAATTTTGTAGGCAAGAGGATCCCGGCGGTGGTGATCGAAAAACAACCAACCGTCTATCTCATACCTGCGAAGAGCTTCTTGAATTTTCTCAATGAGCATCAAGAGTTGATTGTATGTTTATCGAAGAGACTGACGAGCACGAGGCTCAACACCGACGCCGCCAACGCCGGATAAACTCCGTCAATCGGCCCGATGGCCGCTTTGATTTGATCCGGGCCGTATTGCTGCGATAGTTCCCAAGCCACCGTCACAACGGTTCCCAACAAGATCGAGGTGATAGCTCCCGCCGTCGTGGCGCGCCGCCAAAAAAATACCGCCATTACCGCCGGAGTTACCGCCGCGCCATACACTGTGTATGCATAAAGCGAAGCTCTCAGAATCGATTGAAATTGTGTGGCCTGCAAAATTGCAAATATGCCGAGCAGCACCACTATCAATCGCGAAACTATCAGCGTACGCCTCTCCGTGGCGTTCGGGTCGATAAAACGCTCGTAAACGTCATGTATAAGATTTGTTGCGGGCGAGAATAGATAATTGTTCGCTGTTGAAACAACCTTGGCAAAAACACCACCGAGCAGAATCGCGCCCAGCAAACGAGGTAATGCTTCTTTCGCAGTTAGCGGAATGATCTCGCGCGGCCGGTCGGTATGGAGTTTCGAGCTCGCAATTACCGCCAGGGCGATAAGTAGTGTTTCGAGCAAAACCGTTCCTACAATCCAGCCGATCACCGATTTTCGGGCGTCGCTCTCGGATTTCGCGGAAAAAAACTTCTGGTACATCCCTTGATTTCCGATTAAAAGGAGCATTGTAGGTAGCGCTAATCCGACCGCGCCAGAGAGCGTGTAGTTCCCGAGAACCTCAAAATGGGTCGCCGGCAGCGACGCGCGCACCGCGCTCCAGCCTCCGAAGCGATGCAGCAGAACAGGCACCGCAACCACCACTGTCAATGTGACGAGTGAGCCGATGACTAGATCGAGATAAGCGATCGACGCCATCCCGGCAGCGGCGGTAAAAAAAATGACAAACGCCGCAATGATACACATACCGGTGGTCCTGGCGATTTCCGGAAAGATTAGATGAAGGATGTCTCCGCCACCTATGAATTGGTAACTCGTGATAATGGTGCAGGAAATTACAATCGCAATTGTGCCCAGCACCCGAGCTGTAGAGTTATATCGCGCCTCTAGCAAGTCGGGAATCGTGAACTGCGCCAGTTGCCTTGCTCGCCCGGCGATCATTGCGATAAGCAGTAAGCCAAGCCACCCCCCGAGCGGCTGCCAGAGCGCGACAAATCCATTCTTGTATGCGTTTTCCGCGCCCGCCAACAAACTGCCTGCGCCGATCCACGAGGAGAGCAGGGTGAACACCAAAACCGGCCAACTCAAGGATCGGCCCGCCACCAGGAAGTCGGTTTTGTTCTTTATTCCAACCGTCTTATAAATCGTGATCCCGCACAAAAGCAGGATGACAATTGTGACGGCTAAGATGTAGGCCATGAATGGACCATCTTAGCGATGATCCGTTCCTGGATGGCTGTCGTTTGTATCAGAGCCGAATGGTAACCGTAAGATCTTGTCCCGGACTTGCCGAACCTGTGAACCCTTGGACAGGAGTCAGGCTTGTGTTCATCGTCAAGGTCGCATCTTCACTCAACGGAAGAAGCGACAACCCATCGACAACAGGCGTGGAAGTCAACGAGCCTGAATTGATAGTTAAACCGCAGTAAGGAGTTCCGTTTTGCAATAGTTCAATTCCGATCGCGTACCCAAGCGGCGGCTGCGTGATCGTCGCTCTGATGTCTCGCACCGCGTGGGCCGCCTCTACGACTACCATTGGCGCGGCGTTTTGCTGGTTAGTTACAAATCCGCTCACTTGAAATGAGAACTGGCCGCCGGAAAGAGTGCGCAACCCCGCTTCTGTCGACGAGATATAGCAGGTTTGGTTTGTCTCTCCATCCCCAAAGGAGTTTGTTACATAAAACTGGGCCGCGCAAACGCGGTAATCGGGGAGGCTAAGCGTGTGCATGTAATTCTGTGAAGCTCTGTTTTCAAAGAAGCCCGTCGCGAACGGAACAATAATTGTGCTCTGCGTTAGCAGTAGAACTGGGTCTCCAATAGAGTGAGCCGTAGCGCTTGAAAGCAGTGATCCTCTGGCCACCGAGTACCCGTTGTTGCCGTTGGTCCCGAGAATCGTCATAAGCTCCGTACCGATCTGGAGAACGTTGTCTGTTACGAAATTCGAGGCTTGCGCTATTTCTATGTTCACTTCACGACCGTCGAGCGCCCCCGCTAAGCTGTATACACTCGGGGTAAGAAGTTCATTCCAGGCGCAAACCTCCAAAGTCCCGCTTGTCACGGACGACGTGTTCGCCAGGTCGTTAAACCCAACCTGTGAAATTGTCAGAGCGCCAGCGCCGGGAGCCGATAAAGTGAAGTTTGGTATGCCCGCAATGCCCACGTCCGCGCGGCCGCCGCCTAGCGCCCACTGGGTCAACGGACACAAGTCGATGGCTGCTTCCTGATTATTGACATTGGCGGCTCGGCCCGATATCTCGATCACCGCTCCTGCTTGATAGGCAATCTCGAACTTGGCAGGGCTGCTCGATGTTACGGCTGCAAATTTCCAGGAACTATCTGCGATGACAAATTGGCTGCTAGAATCCGGAACCGTCGACCAGCCTGAACTCACCGTTAATGTCGTATTGGTGTTGCCGGAGATGGATCTTTCTTGACCACGACCGGTTCCTTCAACAATTCGCACAACCAGACCGCTGTAGGTAATGCCAGTCGCATTCATATCGCTCCGACCGATTGTCGAAGATGAGAATATATCCGCGGTGAACGGTCCGGCATACTGATAACGATAATAAAAGTTCGCGTGATCGAAGCTGGCATCTGGCGGCCCAAAGGGCAACGGGGCTGCGCCTGAATCCGTGTATTGAGCTGCAATTGGCAGCGGCGACGACGTAATTCGATATAACTCTTGCGGCGTGGTTCCTCGGTACACATTGAACCCTATTGCCGCTGCTGGAAAGCTTAACCCAACGATTGTGACCTGATTGGTGTTCGACGTCGCTGTTATTGACACAGGAACAGTGAATGATAGCGGTCCTTCGTTTCCGGCCGAATCGACGGCCGTCACTGCATAATATAGGTTCGCGCCACCCGCCAGCGTTCCACCGGTGGTTGAGTATACCGGACTCAAACTAACGAGGGGAAGGTTCGGCAAGCCCCTACTCGGCATAGTCGGCTGAGAAAATGACACGGTCAAGATATCCGTTGCTGAGCCGTCGGTCGCCGCTTGTATATTTTCCTGTACTGCGAAGTCGAAGACTTCCAAGTTGCCACTCGCATCGTTGTGGGCGATTTCTCCAATGAGCGGCCGCGGTACTTGAATTATGGTGCCGGGCTGCCGCCCCGCATTTATTAGCACTGCCGGATTGTCGCTGTACCAATCGTCATCGTGAATCTGTGCCAACAAAGTAACAGCTTGATAATTCATTGCTGGCGATAACTTGGTCACGCGGAAAGGCGTCCGAGAGAAGCCTTCTTTCAGGTAAGTAATTGCGATAATGTCTCCAGGCCTCACCTTAAGTGCGCGGAAGCTTGTCTGGAATTGGATAAACAAATTACCTTTTGTCGATTTGTCGAGTTGCCGCAGGAGTGTCCTGGTCGCTTGGCTGAAGTTTGCGATGCCAAGCGCCGTCGATTGGCTGCTAATTTCATACCCAATCAGAGCCGAATCACTGGCATCGACAAGCGATAAGCTGTCTTGCTGATACTCATTCGTCTCATCTTGGAATTCCACGCTGAGGCGATTCGATGTTTCCGAAATACTTCGGCTGCTCAGGCTTACGCTGGAGCTGCCATCGTCGTTACGCGCAATGCCTGAAAATGGCGCGGAACTATCGCTGAATTCATAGGCCGGCCACCCGCCATCCAGCAGATCTGCGCTATTGCCGCCATCCGGCAAAGCTGGCTGTTGAGCGGCGATTGTGGTTTCCGGTAATAGCTCCAGCAAACCTGTTAAGCCATAACGCAGCATCAAACTGGAAGCCACGCGTATCCCGCGCACAACTGTGGCCGCGCTTTGTCTCTTTGTCAAAATTAGATTGCATTCATACCTCGGCACTTGGAGAGCGTTGCCGTTCAAATCGGTCGTCGCAACAAGCTCGCTGCAGAAAGCTGCGGAGTTCGCAAAACTACGCAGGTTAAGATCCGAAGTAGTCCAACCGCAACGCTGCAGGATATCTAAAATTACCCAGGCCGGATTGTTGCTGTAGCCAGTCGCCTGAAAGCTCTCATCCACGTTGTAGCTGTCTATCTGAACACCTTCCAGCAGTATTTCTACATTTGGAAGGGACTTTCCGCTGCTAATGCGATTAGGCACCACAATGAGAAGCACCGAAAGATTCCCGTAGGGGTCGCCTAGCGGGTTGCCTGAAGAGTCGACAAAATCCAGGTCGAAATTCCCTTCGCGAGTACCGCTGGTGACCAACGAATAGTAGCCGGTAGTCGACATATCCTGCCCGGATACGGATTGCGGAATCTCAACGTCATTGACAACGACTTTCAATACGCCCTGAATCGCTCCTACGCTAAGCAATGCTTCCATGTGGGTCAGATTGCCGTCATTCCGTGCGAAGATCACCGGCGATTTCAGCCAGCCTGTTCCGTAAACTAGTGGCGCCGGATCGTTGAACTTGGCTGAATTGCTTAATAACGGAGAAACATGCGACGTCTTGTCTCCCGCTGTCCTTACGTTTATTGCCGATGGGACAAACTCGAACGCTCCAAACCGCCGGGTATCGTTTCCGTTCGAATCCTGATTGAACATCCCACGCTGAACGCATTGAGTGCGCGACTTATCACAAGATGTATATGCCTGGCCAGCATTTAGGTTGCCCACCCCGCCTGTAACGTCAGCGGAATACCCGCATCGGTAAAAGCGTGAAAACCGCCCTGCTTCTCCGCCGTTCAACGCTTCGGTTCTCTGATCCAGTGTGGAAGGGAAATTCCAGGGGCACGTACGCTGGATTCTTACGTCGGGAACAGGAATCCGCTGGAGACTTAGCTTATTCGTGAAGCTAAGCGTAAGCGCGCTTTCAGTAATGAGATCCGGATCGCCCGCGATACCCTTGAAGAGTACGGTGCTTTCGGTAGTAATTGTGCCGTTCGGTAAATCGGCAAACGCAAAATACACCGTTACCTCCGCCCCCTTGAACCCGATCGCCGCATTAAGTTCAGAAAGCGCGGAATCCGCATTCGCCAGCGTCAGTGACAATTGCGAAATGCCGTCCATGGCATCGTCCGCCGATAACTGAAGATCGAACAGATTGTGCTTTAAGATGCGGGCAGAGTAAGTCTGTCCATTAAACGCAATGGAATGAGTGCACCAGTACTCGCTATCGCCGGACGGCAAAATGCATTGAAAAAACAGAAGCGGTGTGTCGGTTTGGGCTAATTGTTTGACTTCGTTGATAGTTCCCATTGTTTTATTCCTAGATCGCCGCTCCTATGGTGAATGCAGTCGAAAACAGATTGGGCGCGTCAGCCGAGATGGGCAGTTCATCTACTCCCCAATGCGCGTTTGCATATACGCCACCATGCACCGTGGGCCGATAGCGCGAAGGCGTGGCCTGTGCCTCCAGCTGCGGCCCGTAAAGAAAGATCTTCTGTCCAGGCATCAAATTGACGGCCACCTTGAGACTTGACCCCTGGTCTGCTAACACTCCGCTCGATATAACGCGAGTCCATTGCACCCCGGCCATCACGTTCGTCGCTTGCTGGTTCGTCGGACCCGAGCGAATCAGTTCTAGGGGAGCAGGTTGCGCGCTCTGGACATAAATGGAGAAGCAAAACTGGTACCCGGACGGAACCAAGACGGTCTGTGCAATCTGCTGGCTAACTTGCCCGTTATTAGTGGCGCTGAACGCCGCCGTGCCGCCAATCGGATCTGCGATATTGGCGCCAACCTGAATGGAACTGGCGGTCTGCCAAAGCGGTCCCATCAGATTTGCGCTGTTGCCCAACATATTATCTGTCGGATCAATAAAGGTGAACGGTTGCAGTCTGCCTTGGCAGTTATTGAAATGTGTCGTCAAGGCGTCCAGGTCTTGGAGAGACAGAGCCGTGTAGCCGAGCTGCCACACCAGTTGGGCCGCGCCGATATCGGGATAGGTTATTTCGCTTCCGTCGAGCAAAATGTTCCTGACGGTCCTAGCGATGCGCGTCTTGCGAATCGGGTATTGAGCTACGGCGCCGCTCGAAAGCTGTGGGAAAAACAAGTTAGCCATTTGTCTCGATCACCCAAAAGGAAGTTGCGCTATTATCTAGCTCTTCGTATTCGCCCAAGAATGAATCCGCCGCAAAGCGGCAGTTAGGAACGGTGGTCCCACTAAGAGGATCAGGAAACAAGAAGGTCGAATAACTCCCAAGTTGGCCCTGAAAGAATACTTCTAGCGCCTGCATTTCATCTTCGTTCAACAGATCCAGACGAATCTGCCAACGCCTCAGCATCTGGCCTTGCATCCTATATCGTTGATCTGTGCCATCCAGAAAACGGATGACCTCACTGTTCTGCCCCGTCGTCACTCCAAGCGGATATTGTGCGATTGCTCCTGTATTCAATGACGGAAAGTTACTCATTTAGATCTCCGCAATCACATCATTAAGAGAACTCGAGTTGAGGAGCGCCTGTTTTACCGCTTGCGTCACTTGAGCGTTCTGGTTCTGATAAATCTGGCTGTGGGCAGCTTCGCTCGACGCAACCGAAGAACTCGCTCTATATACTCCGCTCAAGCTCCCTGCCGATTGCGAAGTTCCAGCTACCTTGGACCCTATTGAGATTGTCTGGTTCTGCGAATCGGGCAGCTGGAAAAGCGTAAGAGGCGCTTCCGTCTTTTTCACTAGGCCGAATAGCCCCGCCACGCTGGAGACCAAGCCGCCAAGCCCGCCGAGTGCGCTCGTCAGACCTCCACCGAGCGCGCTAGCTACCCCACCGGAAGCTGTCTGCTTCAACAAAGTTGCCCACTCGCTTGAGCCTCCCGTAGTCGCTGTCTTGTTGCTCGATGGTGAGCCGAACTTAATACTGGCTTTAACGACGTCGGCCGTGCTCAATGATTGTGATTTGCGATCCGATTGCGCTCCCGGCTTCAGCGTCCGACTTGATTGCCCCGCTGAAACAGAGCTACTTGCTTTGCTCGCCGACAACAATTTCAAGAGATTCACTCCATCGCTCTTCGCCGTCGCTAACGCGCCCAAAAGACTCGAAAACCCATTTTTATTTGCCATGTTCACTCTCCGCAGTCCACTCTCGTTCTAGAATTTCTAATGCCTCAGCGCTTCTCGCGTCCAACGCCAACATGCAACCCTTACCTAGATTTCTCCACGTCTCGTATAGCGCGAGAAAGCTAAGACTCTCCGCGGATATGAGTGATTTTGGGCACTGCCTTGCGATCACCCGCCCGCGTGCCCACACAACCTTCGTTGAATCAGGCTTACTTTCACTCCCCCAGGCACAGTTTCTGATCTTCACCAGGCCGCTCTTCCGACAGGTATCGCATCCCCACGCGACCGGCGAGGAGAACTGAAAATGGAATGCGATTAGGAGTTTTTTCGTTCGTCTTCGCTTAGTCCCGATTCCGCTTTAATCGCCGCTACAATCTCCTCGATGAGCGCTTCCGGTCCCCGCTCGATTAGCGTCGACGCACTTGCTTGCTCCCCATCGATCTTTAGCCCTCGTATTTCAGACAAGCCCCATTCCACGTATAGCCTTCGAACCATAAGCTCGGAAAGCGAGGCCTCCAGTTGGTCCGAAGTATCGCCAGCTTTCAGAAACTCATGCTTAAGACTAAGTTCCCGCACTCGCGACGTAAGATCGATGCGCTGGCCTAACGACGGCCTTCTTACAGCAAAGCTGACCTGTTCTAAATAGCTGCTTTGGCGCCAGACAACACTGACGTATTCTGCTTCCCTATGCAAAGGCAACAAAGATTTCATCATTGTTTACCCCTTGCGCCAGATTGTTGTTAAACTCCCACTGCAACCGCGGTTCCGAATCTTGGTAGATTGGGATTTCCGGAACAACGTTCGGCATGAACACTCCCATAATTTGTCCTTGCTGCTGTCCTAGCTGCAGCATTGCCGGTATCGGCGTTCTTTGTTTCGCTGCCGCGTACAGTCCGACAGTCTGCGCATCGTCCCGTGCCAACAGCGTAAAGCGCGAGAGAACCTCCCGTTGGCCTGCACTCACGGCTTGCGGGTAGGAGGAACCGTACTCTTGGTTGCGGACCACTAGATTGTTTTTGACTTCTACGTTTGCTGCCGTCAGCGTGAAAAACTGACTGGCTGGGCCCCCTAGCCACACTTCGCCCAGATGTCCAGGGACAATCGAGTAATCGAATGCGCCCAAAGCAGGCTCCGCCGGATAGTTCGCCAGCCCAGCTAGCCCGCTCGAGAAGCTGCACGAATCCAGAAGATTCGCCGCGCTTCCTGTGAATGCAAACTCGTGATAGTCCCCGTTTACCGAAACGCTCAGTGTGTCTACCGCCCCCCCTACAATGAGCCGGCTTACGGTGGTAATAGGGTCCCAGTAATCATAGACAGTCACACTCGGCAACACAGTCGCCAAAGAGTAAGTCGTGCAGCTAGCAAGTGAGCTGCCTTGCTGCAAAGCGCTGTTGAACGGCGCATTAATCAAAAACGTCTGCGTGTCGACGACGCCGGTCACAAATCGGACCTCGCCGCTAAAGGAGACACCTGAACCAACCGATAGCCCGTGAGACGTCGTCGTTTGCACTTGCAAAACGCCGGTCATTGCCGCAACAATCAATCCTGCCGAAAGGTTAGGTGCGGCCCCCATGGCCGCTTGAAACAGCGCTCCGTAAGAAGGCTCACCCACTCCGCTCCACGAGGTCAAGTAAGTCTGCACCTCAAATGCCGTCTGCCTTCTCCAACTGCTTGAGGTTCCAAGGTATGTTCGAGTCCCGGTTTTGTCCAAACGCTTCCCTACCTGCAGACTCTGGTGTGCGTTCAATCGAACAGCCGGGAACCGATTCGCCGACGTGACCGCGGCCGCATTGCCGTACGCCGATTCAATCGCGGCGTAAAACCGATTTGCATTAGAAGAAATATAAGTACTCATACCAGGCTCCTAGCCCATGCTCACGTTCAAACTGAAAGTCAACTTAGCAGACTGAACAAAACCGAAGCCGCCAGACTTGGCCGGTTGGAACTGCACCTCATAGCTCCCCGCAAAGAACATTCCATTACCCCAGTCGCCTCTGTTTTGTTGTAGGATTTTTGCTATCGCTTCAACATAGAAATGTATCCAGCCATCCACGTCTGTGATTAGGTCGCCGCTCGCCCATATCTCTGCGACAACCGACACCGACCCGGAAAACGCGCGGAATTTCTCAGTTTGACTATTCTTGATGCTACTGCTGTAAATGCAGACGCGCGGATATGTCAATTGAATATTCTTGTCGCCTAACTCGGCCGGAGCCGAGGATAACAACAATTGAGTCGGCAAGATCGCTGGTACAGCCGCGTTAACTCCCACGCTTATCGTGGCAAGTTGCTGCTGCAGGGCATCACCGGTCGTCAGCTTAGCCAAAAGCGTTTGCGCCGCTAGTATTGATAACGGTGTCATTTCATCCCCGCCTGATTTGCTTGGACAACCTGATGTAGAATTCCGGCAGCTGTCCGGTCGCCGGGCTCGCGCCTATTTGCAGCCCCGAAGCCGGCAAACTCCAGGCCGCGCCAATTGAGAGCGGACTGGCGTTCTGTTTCGTCTCGCTGCCCGATTGATCTCCCCCATAGACGTTCCAACCGACCGCCGCTGTGGGAGCCCCAAGAGCGCCTTCGGCCATGGCCACAGCGATACTTGAGTTATCCGCTACGGTCGTGGCATTCTCGATGCTCAAAGCACTTTCATTTCCATTTGCGTCTACCCAGGTCGTCTGTATAAACATCGTTTGCGCCGGCAGATTCCCTGCCTGCACTGAAACCAGAGGCATTGCAGGCTTTGGCAGCGGTACGTACACGATTCCCAAGTCGCTCATGAAGCACAGATTCGAGGCACTTGTCGCCGCCTGCTGATATTCCTGCTGCTTCCCCTGGTACCTTGTATTCAGTTGAGCGTTATAAGCCTCCGCATAAATTCTCGCTAGCGATTCCAAACACATCCACCGCCGTAGCGTCGGCGTCACAACGACCGATGACAAACCCACAATGCGTCGCGTTAGCCACTGCGGGTCTGAGGCGCCGGTATTCAGCAACCAGAGCATAAGCTTGTCACCGATAGCGCTCGTCGCGAGACTAATTTTGGTGTCGATATCGATCCCGAGCGAAGAAGCAACTTGCGCCAGGGACGCTTCGAATGGAAGCAGATCGTCTATCGCGACGATCGCAGCATCAGTGAACAGAGCCATTTTGTTGTCCTATCTCTTTGGAGCGGGCTTACCACTTTCGTTGACTTGCAGAGTCGGACGCGCCAAATCGCCATCGGAAACGATCGTGACCTGCAATCTTCGCGCCGCTTCAGCCTTCAATGCCGCTGTTCGCGCCGCGGCCTGTTGCGTCAGAAAAGCTTCTTTCTCCTGCTCGGTCGCCAACACCGCGCGACCTTCCACGATCATCTTGGCTGCCAGCTCACGCCTCACCTCGGTAACAATCCCGACCTTCCCCCCGTCCGCCGTCTCCAGGCTCACCACGAACGTCTGCGGTTCGCCGATGCTCGCTTCGGTCTCTCGAATCTTCCGAAAATAATGTCTTAGATCCACGCTTCCCCCAAATTAAAAAAGGGAGTTCCTTTTCGGAACTCCCCCGGCTTTCAGCCGCCTTCTGTTTAGCTATTGACCTGAACCGCGAAGTTATTTCTAAGAACTCCGCAGCCGTAAAGAACGTCCACCGTGAACTGCTGAGCCAGCGTGTTCGGCTGATAGCTCATCACGATACGCAGACCGAAGTTACCCATTTCGGCATACTCCGCCACCGCGCCCGTTCCCGGCAGAGGTTGCGGTAACCGCCGAACCACCAACCCGATCGCATCCTTTGAGAACGCCAGGTTGTGCGTGTTCGGAGAAGCCGACCCCGTGTTCGGAACAAACTGCGAACGGAAAATGAAGAAGTCCTTCATCTTTCCGACGTTTCCTTCCACCAAAGCCTTCAACCCCGCTTCGCCCGACGAATAATATTCACTAAAACGAGGAATCTGCCGAATCTGCGAGTAGGTATTCGAATCGACGATCAAATACTTCGGTGCGCTGGCTGGAACCTTCGCGGCAAACAGAGCTGTTTCGGCAGCATCAATCGTCGCTTCGGTAACAGGTGTTCCGGCAGTGCCCACCGGCGTGTTCGCCGAGAACTGGCTGTAGAGATTCAAAAGATCTGTCTCGACCCGCTCCGCGATCGCAATCACGGCAGGCTGCATATAAGCTTTGAGCAGCTCCGGAAAGGCCAGCGCTTTGGTAACGTCCGGAATCTGGAACGACGCTTCGGCGTGTGTATTAAGCACGATTTGCGCGTTGGTAAGACTCGGATTCTGTGGCGTGATGGTGCCGCCTTCGGCAATGTTGTTTGCTACCAGCACGGGAGGAATCGGTACGTTTACCGTGTCGCCGCTATGCGCTAACACCGGCTCATAGTCGCGGTTCACCAGGTTACCCATAACAAGGTTCCCCACCAATGCCGGAAGTGCATCGGCAGCCACTAACTTCACGATCGCATTTGCCAGATTGGCATTAGTAATTGTTGACATAACTCTCCTGTAAATAATTCATGGCACAGCAATGTGCCCTTTCAGTCCACTTACTAACTATTTGAAGGACCGCTTGCGGCACTCGCCGCCTGTCCCACCGGATCGGCCATCCGGCCTTTCCAGATATGTTCGGCGGATTTCCGCCGGATTACGCGCCCCGTAGAGCTTCTCCCGCCAGTTTCGAGATATGCTGCCGCACGCGCTCCAGCTCCTCTTTGCCCATCCCCGGCTTAATGCTCTCGAGAGAGATTCCAGGACCCGAGCCGGCTGAGCTCTGGCGCGCCGGATTTTGTGCCCCGCTACCGCCGGCAATGCGCGCTGGCAGCAGTTCCGGATTCTCCTGCACGAAACCTGCGATGTATTCCTGCAGAGACTTCCCGTCTCCACCCCTGGCCTGCAGCCGGCCATCTTCCGCGCGGACAATCTCATCCTTCATGGCGCGAAATGCAAGGTCGATCTTCGAGATGCCTGTCCGTTGCAGCTCAGCCCGGATCTGCGTATGCCGATCGGCTTCTTCCGCCGCCGCTCGGGCTTTCCGATTTTCCTCTACCAGCTGGTTCAGCCTTCCTTCCAGACTTTCCCGCCGCCTGCGCTCCTCCTGCAGTTCCGTCTTGTAAGCCGGCTCGGCCTGCTTCTGCTCCGTACGGACAAATTCCTCGATAGCCTGTCGGACAATGTCCCGCACGTCGGGCACGCTTGCTGGCTGATCCATTTGAGTTTGATCTGACATACTTTCGTTCTCCTAAGTGGTCACTTGCGCGTCAATCTCCTGCGCAATCTGATTCTTGATTTCCTGTCGCGCATCGCTCAGGTACTTCATCGCCAGCCTCTGATAGATCTGCTTCCTCAGAGTCGGCGAATCGATTCCCAGCTGCAACAGGCTCGCTGCTTGTTGCAGTTCAGTCCCGAAATCGCTGATGTCAACTTCATCGAGACCCGCAACCTCCACGGTCACGCCGTCTTCCCGGGCTTCGCTAATGGCGCCCACAATTTTCTTGATGCAGTCTTTTACCGCCGTACCGTAAGCCCGCAGTATTTCGTACGTGATGGTGAAGTCAAGCTGCTTACTCGCGGCCGATTGCGCGTGGCCCCCCATCATTTCGCCCGACGCTTGCGATAAGTAACAAACCCGGTACATCTCCTCCTTTAACGTTTCCAGGTTTTGCGCTGCGATCTGATACACTTTCCCGTCCGGCTCGGTCCACCCGAATTTGTCCGTCGGCCCCAGTTGAATAAAATAACTCTCCCCGACGATCTGGTTCCACTCCCGGTCCGAATAGATAACCGGCATCGCGAAAAGACCCATCGTGATTGCCCAGCTCAATGCATTCGACTTATTAAAGTGCTCCAGCTGAAGATGTGCCGCCTTGTTCATCAGCCACAGTCCGTCACTTACCTGCAAGTCAATTAGCGGCACTCGCTGCTGCCGTGAGAGCCCGTGTGTTCCTGCCGCAATCAGCTCAATGGGCGCTTGTTGTTCGCCGCCCTGTACCTGCCGGTAACTACGGAAGGATGTGCGGTCGTAATATCGCCAGTAAGTTTCTTCTACAATGCCCGAGTCTTCTACACTCGACTGCCTTTCGATCTTATGTCGCAGCACTACCCATTCGTACTCGCCTCGCTCGTTACGGTCCCAATTGATTAGCTCTTCAGCCTCATAGCGCACCAGAAACGCTCGCGATACACCAGCTAAGTCCTCTTCCGCTCGCGTCGTCGGCTTCTCAGGGCTGGTCGGAAAATCGATTAGGATGTGGCTGCGGCCCGCAATAAGGGCATCCACAAAACAGCTTCGGAGAAAACCCGAAAGGCCGGTGCCCCGCAGATCCGTATCGTCTGCAAATTCCGTCAGGAAATCTCTTCCCGCCGATAAGCCGCCCTCTAACTGCAGGCTGGGTTGCCGCCGAAAAAGGGTGGAAGCGTACCAATCGATGATCGATCCAATGTAGTTTTCGTAGAAAACTCTGTGCAGGCGTTCACCGTAAACGTCCAGTGGCTCTTTCTGACGGCGCAGTAAGTAGTCCGCCGCCCGCAGCTTAAACTCCTGGCCGCCGGCGTACAAATCGCGGTACATGCGCCACATGTGCCGCTTTCGCTTGAAGTCAGGATGTTCTCGATTAATCTCTATCATATAAATTCGTTCGGCTTTCTCTTCAGAGGAGGCGCTTAGCCACCTCGCCTACTCGGCTCTTTTCCCCAAACAGCTCCCAAATTGCGTACCCCAGCGCATCTGAAGCATGCGTACGCTTCGGATCGCGTGTCTTATCGATCACTCCGGAATCCGACTTGAATAGGACCTCTTCGAAATCCCGGATTAGCTCCTTGCAGCGCGGATCGATTTCCATCCGCACTTCGCCCAGCGCATTCGTCAGCAGCGAATTCACCTTCCGTATTCGGTTCAGCACCGGCGGATTACTCGCCGGCACTTTAATCCGCGTGTTTTGAAATCCTGCTCTCGTCAAATGATTCTGCAGGATGCTGTAGTCATTGCCGCCAGTCGTATGCATGTTCCGTCCACTGGCGTCTCCGTAAATCTCGAGCGGGCCGGCGTGCTCTCTATACCTGTTCTCGAACTCCATGCACGCCTCTTCCGTTGTCGCTCGCTCCAGCACGATTTCATCGATCACTGCCAATTGGCCGCCTGCCCACTGCAAAATCACCGAACTCATCGGCGACACGTTGAAATCCAGCGCCCATAACAGCGGCTTCATCCGCTCGTAGGAATGCTTTGCAACGTGCGCTCCGGTGCTAAAGCAGTGGTAAACCCGGTCTGCCCGGCTGTTTAGATATTCGCCAAGCGCTTCCTGTTGATAGAACTTCGGATCGTAGCTGCTCTCTAGCCGCTCGTAGTAATCCGGCGTTTGATCCAACAGAAATCGGTTTTCGAAAGGCTTTGCTCGAATACACTCGTACCCGCTGACGGGGCGGTGAATGAAACGCCTGTAAATCCAGTCATGCCCCTGCGGCGTCCACACGCCAAACCCGCACAACTTTGCCGCCTTAGGATCTCGCAGTCGAGCCTCCAGGCGCAGCCACCCCTCTTCCTTCGTATAAGACAACTCGTCGATCCCGAACCAGGCAAGATTGGTTCCCCGCAGTCGTTCAGGCTCGTCGAGCGATCGCAGCAGGATCGTACTGTCTGGCGGTGTGATGGTTAATTCGCCGTCGGACTTACGAAGCTCATAATCGACGTCCAGCGCATCCATCGCTCCGAACATCGTCGTGAGCGTCGCATCGCGTAGCATTGCCAGGGTAGGAGCCGCCAGTACTCCTTGCCGTCCATAGTTGACATACGCTTGCCTCAAGGCCTCGAAGCTCAGGGCAGCGCTCTTCCCCGAACCGACTGGCCCGGAGAATCCCTTGAGCCGTGACTTCAATGCTAGAAATTTCGATTGTGACGACAAAGGCAAGTAAGGCCAGCACAGCTCGTCGCTCAGTCGCGCCGGCAACCCTTGTGTCTCTGAAGTCAAGCTCATTCGCCCACGAGCTTAACTTCGCTTCCCACCGCCGAAACGCCCAAATAGACCCTATTCCACTGATAAGAAGCGAGATATTTTTTTTTCTACTTTTGTGACCCACTGAGGATGTCCGGATTTCCGTTGAAAGAGAAACGGCTCGGGACACAAACTAAGCCGCCGAATGAGCGGCAAGGGCAACAGCATCCAGGTTACAGCGCAGCCGATAGTCACGTTGTAAGTTATGCAGGAGCAGGGGCAGATGGCGGTAGCCATGCAGCCGATTCCAGCGCGTTTCGGCGTACAAGAGGGCGGAGGCCACCCAACGCAGACGAGGATCGCTGCCCTGCCAGCGTTTGACCCGGCGGCAGATCGTTTCGACAACCGAAAAACTGGACTCGATACCGTTGGTGCTGCTGAGAGACCGGCGCAACCTGGCATGCACTTGCAGTTTATGCAAGGTGAGCGTCTCCTCCAGCCCTTCCATCAAGCTGGCCGCCGCGGCTCGGGTTCAGCTCGTTCAGCTCATCATGCAGGCGATAGAGTGCCTGGCGCGCATCACTGGCGTCCGCTTGGGCGTAGGCCAGCCGCAGCTTGTACTGGAACCAGTGCTGCTGGGTATCGGGGACGTGCGCCAGAACATTGCGGATCTTGTGCACCTGGCAGCGCTGGATGAAAGCGGCGTCGCCGGCATGCCGCGCAACCGCAGCCCGCAACGCGCGGCTTCTTGCCGAAGCCATCGATCCCGGTCGCCGCCACCAGATGCTGGCCTTTGAAGATCGTGCCGTCAATCAAAATGGCGCAGATCTGTAAATGCTGGAGCGAACGGCTCATCAACTCTTCTAATTTCTTGCGGCTGGCCTCCACAAAATGATCGCTGATCGTGCTCTTCTCCAGCCCGTAAGCGTCCATGAACTGTTGCAGTACCAGCTTGTAATCGCGCGTGCTCAAGCCGCGCATGAGGTTGCTCCACACGGTTTCTTCTGCCGGCGACACCCGCTGAAATAGTTGATAGGTGCCCAGCGGCAGTTCCTGGCCGCCACACTGACGCACGCGCGGCCGTGCAATGGGAACGCGCTGGCCGTCTATCAGGCACGAGCCTTGCTCCACTCCCCAGTGGTACGCCTGCCGGCTTGGTACGCGCTGCGAGCGCACTCCGGCGGTCTGTTCTACCTCCGATTCGAGCACGGATTCGATGAACATCCGGCCCACCTTCCGGATCAACTCGCCCAACCCTTGCTCTAGGCTCGTCAGCACCTCCGCCATCGGCAGCGAGATCTGCACCGCCCCATCCGCCGTCGATTCCGTAGTCTTCTGAACTGCTCTGTTCTGATACGCTTTCTTCAAAACGACTCTCCTTTTTTCTGGCTAGAAAAATTTCCCGGAGCGTATCATACGCTCCGGGTGAGTCGTTCCTTTTTCTACGATCTTTCGGACATCCTCAGTGACCCACTTGCAAAACTCCCGCCAAGGGGTCTTGACACAGCGGCAGAAATATGAGTGAGTGAGGCTGGAGCAAGTTATCGTACAAAGTAGAGAGGCAAAGCGCAGCAGGCACGCCGCGACGCGGAGCGACTGGCCCCGGGGTGAGTTTCGGGAGAAGAGGCCTGCCTAGCCGCAATACTGTTCACTTAAAGATCCTGATTCGCTTGGAGCAGTCGATTCTGAGGGTGCGCAGCGACTGGCGTGGCCGCAGTGGGTAGTTGCTCATTTTTCGCTTTACCCCGCGAGGGTTGAGGCGATTGCGACTGGAGCTAACCCGCTCTTGCAGGATCTCCTGGAGCACGGCTTCATGAAAGGCTTTTTTCAGCCGAGGGGGGAATAGCGACGAAGCGAGGCATGCGCCGTTGGACGACGCGCACGGAATGAACGAAGGAGAGCCGGTCCGGGTCCTCATCGGCTTCGAGCGCAGCTTCATGCATCAATCCTCGAATGGCAAAGTGCGCCATCAGCAAGCCGTAGAACTCTTGTTTGACGAGTTCGGGCGTTTTGCTGCGTAACACAATCTGGGCGCCCCGCAAATGGGTTTTCAACTCATCCAGCGCAGTTTCTATTTCCCAGCGCTCGTGGTACAGTGCCGCCAGTTCTTGGGCGGCAGCCTGTTTAGGATCCAGAATGGTGGTGATCAGGCGATACACTAGCTCGGCATCCGGTACGTCTTTCAGGTAATAATCGATCACTCGCACGACAATCGCCTTACGCCGATTCCGGCGATCGGAAATACAAAGGTAAAGGCGGCTGAGATACGACCCATCCGGCAAGCGCCGCTCGATCTCCAGTCGCGCATTCTGGCGCGCGCGCCACAGTAAATCCGCTCCGGTCTGAGCCGCTGCCTGCCACAGTCGGTAGCCCGGGAAGAAACGGTCGGCCAGACACAGCATGCCCTTTTGCAAAGCCGGTATTACCTGCCGAGCCAGCGTGATCTCATCGGTGGCATACGGCGCCATCCGCGCGGCCCACAGCACGTGTGTTCCGTTCTCTAATAGCCCGACAAAGCGGAGTTTGGGAAAGGCACTCGCTCCGCGACTCGCGCCAGGCCTGCCAAAAGCCGCTTCGTTCTCCGCGGTATCGGCCACATCCAGCGTGCTGCCGTCTAGGCTGACCAGCCGCCAGTCGCGATACCAAGCACCCTTCGTCCGGCGCTCGGCAATCGGAACAACCACCGCTTCATACAACTGCTTCACCGGCTCCACGCCCAAACGACTGCGCGCTTGCGAGATGCCCGACTTGCCCGCCACCCTCAGCCCCGCCGACGGGTCCAGCAGCCACTGCACTCCTTCTAACAAACAGCGCAGCACCTCGCGATACGAGGACCGCATGTACAAGGCCAAAGCGATCACGTAGTACACCACCACGTGCGCCGGTAAATCGCGTTCTCGTACGCTTGCGCGCCCAGTCTTCTCCAACACGCCGCGCACCCTCTCCAATGGGAAAAACTTAGCGATCACTCCCAGGCTGATGTAGTCGGTGATACGACTCCCAGCCGGCAACGTGGCGATTGTTCGGGCCATTCCGCAGTCTCCTGTCTTAAAAACAGAATACCGCAGAAATGTTCTTTAAGTGAACAGTATTGTGCCTAGCCGGGTCTAGCCGGTCAGTTTGAGCAGTTGATCGACGGTGAGGGCCAGCAGGCCGAACAATCAGGTGCGCCATGATCTTGCTGGCGCCCCGTAGGCGAATCGCCCGGGCTCCGAACTTGTCCTTCAGGCGGCTGAACACGCGCTCCACCATCGTGCGTTCGGCGAAGCGATCCCGTTCGGCCCAAGTCATTTCCTCGGCACGCAGTTCGCAGTCGATCACCCGCGTCCAAGAGCGCGAGTTCTTGCGCAGCGGCACCTTGCGCTCCCCGCTTTTGCGATAGCGCTTGGGGTGATCGGTGATCGGCCGGTGTCCCAGTTGGAGGCTGTGCTCGCGAATGGCGCTGGCCGCGTAGGCCGAGTCCATCGGTCGTACAGGTAGGTCACGCGCGCCGTCGTCATGGTCATGAGCGAAATGGCGGCTTGGGAATCGTGCACGCTGGCGCCGGTGAGCAGCGCGCTAATGGGAATGTGTCCGTCGGCCACATCCAGATGCGGCTTATAACCACGCCAGTATTGCGGATGGCCTTTACTGCTCTTTTTCACTCCCATGCCGCCTTCCCGCGGCAAGTACGCCAGCTGCCGCGCCAGCGTCTGCTTGCGCTGGCGCCGCAGCCGCTCCATTTCCGTTTTGATGCCGTATTCCACGCCTCAAACTTCCAGAGCCTTCGCCCCGCCTTCCAGCTCGCCTGTCAAGTTTACTAGTACCTTGTGCGCCTCCTTGGTGCAGATAGTTCGTACTGGTACATGCCGCCCTCTATGCGATGTCCACGGAGCTAACAATTTCGGAGCAGCTGTCGATGAGCCATTCATGTCCATGTCTGGTTCGGGTGTACTTGTTACTTCGTGTGGCCTTACCGACCATGATTTTTCCCTGGCTTCGGAGTTGAGTACCAACACAAAATCGGAGTGGCGCGTTTTCACTTTCCTTGCAATATTTGTAGTCTTAGCTGCTTCGTGTCTGCGGATTTTGACCTTACAACGCGAAAGCGTCGACGGCGATGAGTTGTTCTCGCGCCGAGTAGCTATGGCCAATACCGAGACGGCTTTCCGCCTCGCAAAAGAGGATCTAGTGCATCCTCCGCTCTATTATTTCGTACTAAAGACGCTCCTGCCCGTGACCGGGACCGGCGCGAACGGGATCAGATTGCTGTCTCTCGTTTCCGGCGTGGCGTCGATTGTAGTTGTGTTGCTTTGGGGGGTAGCCGTGCCGGCTCTAAAGCGGCCGACGCTGCTCGCGGCCGCCCTACTTGCGATCAATCCTACGCATATCTTTATAGCCAGCAAGCCCGTTCGTACGCGTTCTACGGCTTGGAAGTTTGTCTCCTCATCCTATGGACGCTTCTTCTGGACAAGCTGTGGAATCGGCGCGCATTCTGGTTGGTCGGAACCATCCTGATGGTTGCGCTGTTGTACACGCATTACGTGGGGGCCCTGTTCGCGGGTGCAATCGTGATTTCGATTGTGACCCGCCAAGTTCCCCGAATCGTCAAACTTCGTTCGATACTGGCGGCAAGTTTTGCGGCGCTGGCGTTTATACCTTGGTTGTTCATGGAAATCGCCGTATGCCGAGCTAAATACGGATTGTCTGCCAATCTCTCCTGGGAGGGCCTTCCTAATTGGTACGACCTGCGAGCCGTCTGGGCGAGCTTTTTGGGTGTGCCTCAATTTCGTGGCGGAGTGTTACTGTCCTTGTCGGTCGGCATATTGCTCACGGGCCCCGCCGTCTACAGTTGGCGGCGATCCAAGGTCAGAAATAGGATTGTTAGAACGGATATCAATTGGAGTGAACCCCTGAAGTGGAACACAGGGAAAGGGGACAGTTGACCGTTGGCCGAGTATAGCTCGACAAACGGAGTAAAGGGTAGCAGACTGGTGGGCGGCTGGCGAAACGGAGGCGAGCGCTGCAGGAGTGCAAGTGGCCAAGGAATAGCGAGCCGGAAACGCAGTCCGACGATGGGAGCGGAGGCGGCTTTTCGAAGCGCTTCCGTCCATCGAGAAAAGGCCCAGTGGAGGATTCGATTTCCTCATGCCTGAGAAAACTCCTCTCTGCCCTTCGCGGGATCGCCGAGGGCTTGGCCAGGACGCTGTTCGTAACGCATCGGGCTCAGATAGTGAAGGGCCGAATGCAAGCGTGTTCGATTGTAGTAATCCAGATAAGCAGCTAAGCGTGCAAGCCATTCGTTTAAGGAAGCGGGCTCAGCCTGTTCTTTTTTAAGCGTTTTGAAAAAACTTTCGCAGCGCGCGTTATCGTACGGATTGGCCAGCCGGCTCATGCTGCCGATCAGGCCGTGCTGGCTGAGCAAGCGAACGTAGGCTTGCGAAGCATACTGTATGCCGCGGTCGGAGTGATGCAACAAAGTGGGCGCCGGCTGGCGTTCGGCCAGGGCTTGCTCTAAGGCGCGGCTGACTAACTGGGTCGTCATGCTCTCGGCTAAAGCCCAACCGACCACGCGTCGGGACCAGGCGTCCAACACCACCGCTAAATAAACGAACCCGCTGGGCGTCCGTAAGTAGGTGATATCGGCTAACCAGATCTGGTCCGGCCCAGTCGCTTCCGCCTGCCGCAAGCGGTTGGGAAAGACCGTGAAACGATGACTCGACTGGGTAGTCTTCACCCAGCGTTTCGGGCGCAGCGCTTGCAATCCATCCTGTCGCAGCAAGCCTGCCACTCGCTTGTGATTCACCGGCCAGCCCGCTTGCCGCAGCGCCGCCGTGACGCGACGATACCCGTAGAAGCGATGCGCGAACACGATCTCATGCAGCTTCTCTCGCAGCCCCAGTTCCTCGCTTCCCGGTACGCTCCGGCGCCACGGCCGATAGTAGCCGCTACGGCTTACCTGGCCCAACCAACACATCCGCTCCACATGCTGTTCGCCTGGCTGCTCCGCTACGCTTCGGATGGCGGCGTAGAGGGCGCTGCGCCGAGCCTTTTGTTGGCTCGGCGCCGCTGCTCGATCTCGCGCCAGGCAGCTTTGAAAAAATGCAGATCCAGTGCTTGCTGGCCCGCCAACTGCTTCAGTCGCCGGATCTCTTCTTCTAACTCCCGCACCTGGCGCCAGTGTTCGCTGGCTTCCACCGCCGGCAACGCCTCGACTCCGCTCCCTCGCTCCGCCCATTCCGGATCCAGCTTGCTTCGCCATTCGTACAACCATTTCCGCCGCACGCGCAAATCGCGCGCCAACGCCGCTACGTTGCCGCAGGTCTTCATGCGTTCCACCGCCGTCTGCTGGAACTCTAAACTGTACTTCCCTACTCTTCCTGTCACACCTGACTCCATTCGCTTTCAATGTGTCCCCTCTCGATGTGTTCCACTTCAGGGGTTCACTCCAAATCTCTTCCTATGGACATCTGTTTGTCCCCCATTGCTGCTGTTTGCGACAAAATTTAGACCGCTAGGTCTGACGTATTCGGCCAACGACATGTTCTGCCGGCGATTTTCCCCTGCTTGGTATTAGTTGCCGTGGGGCTGATGGAAACCATCGACCTGTCTCGTAGGCGAAAAGTTCTGTTCACGATGGGCGTGATCGGCTTATGCAGCCTGCAGCTCTTGGAACTGTCTGCGATCTCCATAGGCCCTAGAAGGCAACCTTACTCGTCGATTGCGGCGGCCCTGAGAACTCGGAGTCGCACAGCGCGCCCTGTCTACACTACTTGGCCTTGGGGAATCGGTGAAACAGTCAATTTCTATCTGAACGGCGAAGTTGTCCAACCGTTTCCTTCTCAGGCCGTGGTGCAGAGAAGTCTCCCCAGAGAATTTGTTCTCCTATACAGGCCTGCGGTTCAGAAAGAAGAGGATCAAGTCACCACGCTCTTACGAAAACTATCCAATGCAAGGAAACAATGCCAGTACTATGCGTCGCCGACCGAGAAGGATTTCGGAACCCGCTTGTGTATTATCGATTGGAATCCGACGCGCAACCGTTCGGGTGCCTTGCCCCCAAAATCCGTTCCAGGGCTAACAAGGGTTTCCGGTTACACTCGCAGCTTCTCTTTTCGGAGTTCCGACACTCATTAGCAGAACAGTGACAGTTTCAAAACCGGTAAGCTCCGCGCGAAGTTAACTGGCTTTGAAGGCTTCCCGCGATCGCCTTCGATATTGAAATTCCTGGCATGTTGCGAGAGGCCGAATCGCTGAATGCCGCAATTCTTTCAGTCTTCCTGATCCCGAAACGCAGAGGTGGCAGAGCCAATTTCAAGGCAGCCGTTGCTGGCAAGCAAGATGTCCCGTCGGTGGGTGGTTTCGGGATCGGTGCTGGATACAACCCAGATCCGGGTGTAGGACCCCTCGGCGCATCGTCAACTTGCGGGCATGGGTGCGGGAGGCTTTCGCAACCGCGGTGTTGGGTTGACATCTGGCTGCCCGGGGTAGGTGAAGTCGCCTTTGGTGGAGGAGTCCTGTGCGCGCACGGGTGAGTTCGGAACCGTGGTGGAGCCGGCTTGGAGCTTTTTTCGCAAGAGAGCCGAACAAAGTGGCGCGTGCGGTTCTGAAAGGTCTGGAAGAGGCGATGGTGGGCTGAGCGTTTGGCGTACAAACAAGGCCGTTAGGCGGCGAGCGCCTTCTGAGCCCTAAACAGTTTCAGCAGATTGTGCGTGAGGCAAACAAACGACCACTCGGCCGCCGCATTGGCAAGACTTCGCAAGCTGAAGCGCCGGAATCGGCGCTGCTCTTTGCTGTGCGCAAACACCGGTTCCACAATCGACTGCCGCAAGGAATAAAGGATTCGCCCTTCGGCGGTTGCCAATTTCACGCGCATTTCTCGTACTAGCGGATGGTCCGAGCGGACCCTTGTGTTTTGCTTGCTGCCTGTTCATCGGGCGGCACCAGCAGGTTGGTTGCGGAAAACACGGGATGGGTCAGATGAGTGTAGTTCCAATAACCTGCATCGGCAACGATGTTGTTTGGGATGGCCTGCACAGCGGTTTGCGCAGCCTGCGCGAGGGGCACTAATTGCCGACTATCCGTCGCTTGCTGTGTTACGCTGGCGACCAAAATGATCTGCGCGTGCCCATCGATAGCGATCTGGGCGTTGTAGCCTTGCACCACATGCCGGGTAGCACCATCGCGCACCATGCGCGCATCCGGGTCCGTGAAGTTATAGTGGCGCGTCTCACCAGCCACGGCGCGGCGCGGCGCGTGCGTCGCAAGACTTGCTTTTTCCTCTTCCGTTCGGCTGGTTGTTCCGCGGGAACTGGAGTTCCTGCCGGACGCGGCCCTGGCTTGCGTCTCAGGTAGGCGGCTTGGCCTTCTTTGCTCCAGGAACCGCTTGGCCTCACCTAGGCGCTCGAGCCGGCGCTTGGCATCAGCCAGATCAGCCGGAAGCGGGTCGGCTGGTTGCCCCTTTCCCCAACCAGCATCTTCTTCGGCATCGGTTTGCGCTGCTTGCCGCAACAGCTCCTCGATCACGGCTTGCAGGCGCTGTTCCTCTTTGCCGATTCGACTCAACCGCATCGATTTGTGACCGCTCGCCTGCACTTTCGTACCGTCAACGTCAAGCATGCCTAGCTTGACCAGTCCGGCGCAACGGCATAACTGCAAGGCCTGCCCAAATAAAGCCGCCAGCGCAGTCAGGTGTTGTGGCCGGAAGTTGGCAATGCTGTCGTGATCCGGGTGCTGGTCGGCGCTCAAATGACGAAACGCGAGATTATCGCAAGTCGCTTTCTCAATGGCGCGCGAACTCCGCAGCCCAATAGCGTACCCATACAGCAGCACCCGCACCAGCATCAAGGGATGGTAGGCAGCCAAACCACTTCCGTCCCGGCGCTCGTAGGCCGCCTAGATCCCCCCGAGATCCAGTTGGTCAGCCACATCCGCGATGAATCGCGCCAAATGGCCCGAAGGTAACCACTCCTGCAACGACGGTGGAAGCAGATACGGCTGATCCAGGCTGCATTCCAAAAATCGCTTTCCCATATGGGCAGTATAAAGCCGTTTCGAACATTTTTATACCTCTATGTTCTATCTCCGACCGGCTCGGTGAGCCCACAAGAGCGAGGTACGCAAGACATATTTGTTCATCGCAGTTTTTTCCCGGTGGGGGTCTCGAGATTGGAGATGGCGATCTCGTGCTCGAGGAGTGTCTCGAAAGAATCGCGCTCAAGACTCAGCACATTTGTCAGAGCTAGCAGAAGCGGGCTCAGTTCACCCGAGGCGGAGCGGTAGGGGGCGAGACTTGCGCGCTGGACGGATTGCGCCTGTGGAATGAGACCGTCGCGGTACTCGTAGAAGACTTGGGCAGTGCTTGTGGCGGAAACATACTCCTAGTTGTTCTTGCAGCTGAGCGTCGAGCGCTGCTTTCGTTTGCTGGAGCATTCCGCTGCCTCCGCAACCTGTTCATCGACGCGCCGCGGACGAGGGAGGCTCACGTTGAAGGTCAGCATGTAGTACTCGCGATAGGCCGACCCCGTGTCCTTGGGACATGTAGCCAATATTGAAATCGGGCTTTTTCGCGCGCTCGGCAGAGCGCAATTGCGCGTCCTGCTTGTTGACGGCGGCCTTCTCGCTCTGAACCGCGGGATTGTGACTTTGAACGAAGCCCAACAGTTCCGGCGCGCTGTAGGAGAGGGTCGTCGGCCTCAGATCTTCTGGAACGATATCGGGAGACACCTGGGGGCGATGGAGCAGCAGCTTCAGCTCGGCTTGATACTGTCCCACCTCGGCACCATGGAGGGTAATTTCACGCACCAGTTTCGTGCGCTCAAGCTGGGCGTTAAGAACACTGGTCTCGCTACCTTGACCGACGCGGTAGCGTGAGAGTTCGGTTGCCTCGACTTGCTTAAGCGTGTTGGCGGTGCGTTCAAGCAGGTTCAGCGTCCGGGCAAGATAGGCCAGGTGAAAATATGCGCTTTTAACCTGCTGCGCGATAGAAGCGCGAAGTTCTTCGGCCTGTGCGCGCTGCGAGTCCGCTTCGCGGTCCGCAACTTGGCCCTTGAGACGCAACTTGCCGGGGTAGGGCAGTTCCTGGGAAGCGCCGAAGCCGATATAGGCGAAGTTGCTGTTCGTGAAACCGGCAAACGGCTTAGCCGCAATACTGTTCGCTTAAAGATCCTGATTCGCTTGGAGCAGTCGATTCTGAGGGTGCGCAGCGACTGGCGTGGCCGCAGTGGGTAGTTGCTCATTTTTCGCTTTACCCCGCGAGGGTTGAGGCGATTGCGACTGGAGCTAACCCGCTCTTGCAGGATCTCCTGGAGCACGGCTTCATGAAAGGCTTTTTTCAGCCGAGGGGGGAATAGCGACGAAGCGAGGCATGCGCCGTTGGACGACGCGCACGGAATGAACGAAGGAGAGCCGGTCCGGGTCCTCATCGGCTTCGAGCGCAGCTTCATGCATCAATCCTCGAATGGCAAAGTGCGCCATCAGCAAGCCGTAGAACTCTTGTTTGACGAGTTCGGGCGTTTTGCTGCGTAACACAATCTGGGCGCCCCGCAAATGGGTTTTCAACTCATCCAGCGCAGTTTCTATTTCCCAGCGCTCGTGGTACAGTGCCGCCAGTTCTTGGGCGGGAGCCTGTTTAGGGTCCAGAATGGTGGTGATCAGGCGATACACTAGTGTCCTGAGCGATAAATACGAAACATAAGTATTGAAGGGGCCTCCTATTGTTGTATGCGTACTGGACGTCCCAAGAAGCCACTGGAGATCAGTGAGGAAGAGCGGGAGAAATTGAGCCTAATCGCTCGTCGGCCGAAGTCGTTGCAGGCGATGGCGACGCGCGCCCGGATGGTACTCGGTTGTGAAGAAGGGATGAGTAATTCGGAAGTGGCTCGAAAGCTGCACGTCACGAGCGCAACGGTGGGCAAGTGGCGAAAGCGATTTCTGGAGTTCGGGCTGGATGGCTTGCTGGATGAGCCGCGCGTCGGCGCGCCGCGAAAAATCAGCGATCGCGACATAGAAGAAGTGGTGACGAAAACATTGGAATCGAAGCCCGCGAACAGCACGCACTGGAGCACTCGGCTCATGGCCCAAGAGACCGGTCTCACGCAGAACGCCATCGTGCGCATCTGGCATACGTTCGGATTGCAGCCGCATCGAGTGGAGAACTTCAAGTTTTCCAAAGACCCACAATTCGTAGAGAAGGTGCGCGACATTGTGGGCCTGTATTTAAACCCTCCGGACCGCGCCATGGTGCTGTGCGTCGATGAAAAAAGCCAGGTCCAGGCGCTGAACCGGACCGAACCGATTCTGCCGCTGGCGCCGGGCGTTCCCGAGCGGCAGTCGCACGATTACGAGCGACATGGAGTAACGTCTTTGTTTGCGGCCCTGGATGTGGCTTCCGGAGTCACCATCAGCAATTGCTACCGGCGTCACCGGCATCAGGAATTTATCCGCTTTCTGAACGAGATCGAGGCCAATCTTCCCGGCGGCTTCGACGTGCATTTGGTCATGGATAACTACGGTACGCACAAGGTCGCGAAAGTCAAAAGCTGGCTAACGAAGCATCCGCGCTACCACGTTCACTTCACCCCAACGAGCGCCAGTTGGCTCAACCTCGTCGAGCGGCTCTTCGCAGAGCTTACCCAACGCTGTGTCCGACGCGGCAGCCATACTGCTATTCGGATCCTGGAGAAAGCCATGCTCGACTACCTCGACCGGCGTAACCAAAATCCCAAACCTTTCGTCTGGACCGCCGATGCCGATCTCATCCTCGGCAAGGTCGAAAGACTTTGTAAACGTATTTCCCGCTCAGCACACTAGCTCGGCATCCGGTACGTCTTTCAGGTAATAATCGATCACTCGCACGACAATCGCCTTACGCCGATTCCGGCGATCGGAAATACAAGGTAAAGGCGGCTGAGATACGACCCATCCGGCAAGCGCCGCTCGATCTCCAGTCGCGCATTCTGGCGCGCGCGCCACAGTAAATCCGCTCCGGTCTGAGCCGCTGCCTGCCACAGTCGGTAGCCCGGGAAGAAACGGTCGGCCAGACACAGCATGCCCTTTTGCAAAGCCGGTATTACCTGCCGAGCCAGCGTGATCTCATCGGTGGCATACGGCGCCATCCGCGCGGCCCACAGCACGTGTGTTCCGTTCTCTAATAGCCCGACAAAGCGGAGTTTGGGAAAGGCACTCGCTCCGCGACTCGCGCCAGGCCTGCCAAAAGCCGCTTCGTTCTCCGCGGTATCGGCCACATCCAGCGTGCTGCCGTCTAGGCTGACCAGCCGCCAGTCGCGATACCAAGCACCCTTCGTCCGGCGCTCGGCAATCGGAACAACCACCGCTTCATACAACTGCTTCACCGGCTCCACGCCCAAACGACTGCGCGCTTGCGAGATGCCCGACTTGCCCGCCACCCTCAGCCCCGCCGACGGGTCCAGCAGCCACTGCACTCCTTCTAACAAACAGCGCAGCACCTCGCGATACGAGGACCGCATGTACAAGGCCAAAGCGATCACGTAGTACACCACCACGTGCGCCGGTAAATCGCGTTCTCGTACGCTTGCGCGCCCAGTCTTCTCCAACACGCCGCGCACCCTCTCCAATGGGAAAAACTTAGCGATCACTCCCAGGCTGATGTAGTCGGTGATACGACTCCCAGCCGGCAACGTGGCGATTGTTCGGGCCATTCCGCAGTCTCCTGTCTTAAAAACAGAATACCGCAGAAATGTTCTTTAAGTGAACAGTATTGGGGTTAGCCGAACTTCGTCACGGAACTGACGATTTCAGTTTTTTCGATCGTGCGGTGAAGCTAACTCGCGCCGTATCAATCGCGCTTTCTGAAAAGGCGATGTAGTGCAGACCTACCGTCTTGAAAGGTTGTTGGCTTCATGACACGATCGACTCAGAATGTTTCTGCGACCGCATCGTCGAGACAAGGACGGGAAGGATCACACCTACTGATCACTGGTGGAAACGGTGCGTACGCCGGACGGTCCCCGGCAGAAGACTCTGTGCTATCTGGGTGAGTTGAACACTTCGGCGCAGGCGCGCTGGTTGCGCACCATCGAGGTCTTCAATGAGCAAGGGGACTCGCAGCAACTGAAGCTGTTTCCCTCTGACGTGGCGGTGCCGGCAGATGATCGGCAAGTGGCGCGGGTGCTGCTGAACAAGTGCGGCTGGAACGAACGCGGCAGTTTGGCGCGTGTTTCCTCGGATGGGAGTTATGGAAGCGACTGGAACTGGATCGCTTCTTCGAACAGTCTGTCGATCACGAGGCGGCCGATGTGCCCTGGTCGCGCGTGGCGGCGTTGTTGGCGATCAATCGGTTGTGCGCACCTGGCAGCGAACTGGCCATTGAGCAGCGCTGGTATCCAACAACCGCCTTGGACGATCTTCTGAAGATCGACCAAGGCAAGATCAACGACACGCGTTTGTATCGCTGCCTGGACCGCATTCTGCCGTACAAGACAAAGCTGGAGCGGCACTTGAAGGAGCGCTACGGCGCCTTGTTCGGAGCCGAGTTCGACGTGCTGCTTTACGACTTGGCCAGCACCTATGTGGAAGGCGCGGCGGAGAAGAATCCGATGGTGCGCCGCGGCTATTCGCGCGATCATCGGCCCGACTGCGAGCAAATAGTGATCGCTCTGATTGTGAACCACGAAGGATTCCCCTTCAGTTACGAAACGTTCGACGGTAACCGAAGCGACGTGTCGACGATGGAAACCATTCTGCGCATGGTGGAACGCAAGTATGGCAAGGCGCGTAGGATCTGGATTTTTGACCGCGGCATTGTCAGTGAAGAGAATCTGGGCGCCATCCGCAAGCGCGCCGGCCAATACCTGACGGGCACGCCGCGCAGCCAGATGAAGCAGTTCGAAGCGGAGTTGCTGAAGGATGATTGGACGAGAGTAAGGCCCGAAGTAGAGGTGAAGAAGGTGCCGATACCAAAGGGCGAGGAGACTTATATTCTGTGCCGCACCGCCGGCCGGGCGGAGAAAGAGAAGGCGATCCGCCATCGTTTTTCCAACAGCATGGAGACAGCGTTTGCAGGGCCTACAGAAAGCCCTTGTCACGGGGCGGCTGAAAGACCGCCACAAGATGGAGCGGCGGCTGGGAAAGATCCAGGCCCGGCACCCGCAGGTGAACGATCTGTACGACCTCGCGCTGCGGGAGACGGTCGAAGGAGTCCGCTTGTTCTGGGAGATCAAAGAAGATCGCAAGAACTGGCGGGAATCACGCGAGGGCGCTTATCTGCTGCGGACGAACCTCCAGGCGGAGACGGCGGAAGAGTTGTGGACCAAGTACATGCAGTTGACAGAAGCAGAGGCCTCGTTCCGGGCGCTGAAGAGCGAGCTTTCGATTCGGCCTTTGTTTCATCAGTTGGAGCCGCGCGTCAAGGCGCATGTGATGGTGGCGTTCTTGGGTTACGCCTTGTGGGTCACTCTGAAGCATCTGCTGAAGCGGCATGCCGTGGTTGACGCACAGCCCTCCCTAACAGGCCCAGACAATCTACCTCCCATGTCACCCCTGAAAGCAATTGCTCTCCTGTCCACCTTGCAGAGCGCCGATATCGTTCTTCCCACTACCGACGGCCGCGAGATTCGATTGCGTCGCATTACCGAGCCAACCGCCGAGCAAAAATCGTTACCCCAGCAACTCGGCATCAGTCTGCCGGAGCATCTTCAGTTCAATCGCGAATGTAGTGCAGACTCGGCTATAGCCTGAATTGATTCTAAGTGGGTTAGGTCAGTTTCGGCCTCTTTCGTGACGAACTTCGGTTTAGGACTGCCGACGCTGAACTGCTGCGCCGTAAACTGTGGATCCGGCAGCGTCGTGACTTGCCGAGCGACATGGCCGGCCGCGCGCCAGGCATGCTCGGCGGCGACCAACTGAGTATTGTTCTTCTGCGCTTCTTGAATCAGTTCCGCCAACCCGGCGGCTTCCGCTGGTTGGTCTTGGGCCAGCGCGGGACAACACGCGAACAGGATGAGCGCAGCCCCACCGAGGCAAGCAACCTTCATCAGAAATCTCCAATCTTGAACCGTCTTAATGAATCAAGCCGCGAGAACGCACGAAGGCAGCCCACGCGGCATAAAAGCGGAAGGAGGAGAGTGTCTAGATTCTCAGGATGAAGACAGTGGGAGGGGGCGAGGCGGAGGGTGAATGCTGCGGCCATCTCACGCGCTCATAGGCGGGCGCGCCCAAATCTAGAGCGGCACGAAGGGGGAGGATGGCAACAATCGCCGCCGCCGATACTGAGGCCGATTGGGGTTGCAGCGCTTCCAAATTGTTGTCTGAATACTTTGCCGACAGCAACTGTGCGAGCCCGGCATTCGCATACTGCCGCAGTTGCCCTTCATTTGGCGGCAGCAAGCATGCTCTTGGGCTGTCATCTGAGCATTGGGAGCGCACACGCCATGTTTGGCGTAAGGAGCGACAGCACCAGCGCGAACAAAACTGCCAGATGATGCAAACAAAACATCTTTCTCTTAAGCGTAGCCATCGGGGAACTAGATAAACAGGCTTCCGCGGGGATAGTATTCAGCGCGTTCTGGACGCTGGCGTATGGAGCAATTAGGAATAGGCAGCAGGAAAATCTGCGCGCGCGGCAGTTTTGAACTAAGCTAGAAGTATGGCGATTCCAGCCAGCAACCGTCCGTCCTTGTTTGGCGCAGACTAAGTGCGTGTTTAGCGCACCACCTTTCTGTCTGTGAATTTTGAGTTTATGAGGACCGACTATGCTGACGGAGACACCACTCCATCCCCTTCTTCCTAATTTAGTGACTTCCCTGCCCGGCCCGAAAGCGCGGGCGGTGATCGAGCGCGACCATGCGGTGCTTTCGCCGTCGTACACGCGCTGTTATCCGCTGGTGATGAAGCGCGGCGAGGGCGCGGTGGTAGAGGACGTGGACGGGAATCGTTTTCTCGATTTTGCGGCCGGTATCGCGGTGGTGGCGACGGGGCATGCCCATCCGCGCGTGGTGAAGGCGATCCGGGACCAGGCGGGCGAGTTCCTGCACATGTCGGGCACCGACTTTTATTACGAATCGATGGTCGATTTGGCGGAGAAACTGGCGGAGGTCACGCCGGGAAGCGGTCCGAAGCGGGTGTATTTCGGCAACTCAGGGGCAGAGGCGAACGAGGCGGCGATTAAGCTGGCTCGCTATCATACCGGGCGCGATAAGTTTATTGCGTTCTTCGGCGCATTTCACGGGCGCACCATGGGCGCGCTTTCGCTTACCGGAAGTAAAGTGACGCAGCGGCGCGGATTCCATCCGACGCTGCCCGTTTACCACATTCCATACCCGAACGTGTACCGGCGGCCGGCCGGCGAGACGGAGGCGAGCCACGCTCTCGATTGCCTGCGGGTACTCGAAGAGCAGCTTTTCAAGACGATACTGCCGGCGGAAGAAGTAGCGGGAATTTTTGTAGAGCCGGTGCAGGGCGAAGGCGGATATCTCGTGCCGCCGAAGGAGTTTCACCAGGAGCTGCGGCGGATCGCGGACAAATACGGGATTCTGCTGATCCATGACGAAGTGCAGAGCGGGATGGGGCGGACGGGACGGATGTTCGCGTCGGAGCACTTCGGGGTGGTGCCGGATATCGTGACGACAGCTAAAGGCATAGCGAGCGGGATGCCCTTATCGGCGATGATTGCGCGGGCGGATGTGATGCGCTGGCCGCCGGGTGCGCATGCGTCGACGTTCGGCGGGAATCCGGTAGCGATTGCGGCAGCCCTGGCGACGATCGGGCTGCTCGAAGAAGGTCTGGTGAAAAATGCCGCGGCGATGGGCGACTACATCCGGCAGCGGACGAGCGACTGGCCGGAGCGGTTCCGGCATGTGGGCGAGGTGCGCGGGCTGGGGCTGATGATCGGAATCGAGCTGGTGCTCGATCAGGCGAGCAAGCAGCGCGCGCCGGAATTGCGGGACCGGGTGGAGTTCATGGCGTTCGAGCGCGGGTTGCTGGTGTTGGGCGCGGGGGCGAACAGTATCCGGCTGTGTCCGCCGCTGGTGATCAATCGCGAGCAGGCGGATTATGCGCTGGATGTTTTGGAGGAGTGCTTAGGCGAGCTTCAGTTATAACGGTGGTTCCTGCAAGACCCCGTGAGTTGGCTCATCAGGCGGCATTTCCATTCCTCAATTCTTCCCGGATGATCCGGCGCAGGCTATCTTCGAGCTTCGGGGCTTTGCCTTCAACGCATTCGCGCAGCGCGGAGTTGATCAGCGTCTGGTAACCGATTGCTCCACCTGACTTGTCCGCGACGCGGCCGAAGTGGTCGACAAGGTCCTCGTCCAGTCGAATAGTGATTTTTACTTTTCCGGGCTCTAGCGGCGGCCCAGCGATCACGCGGCCCCGCTTGCCCTTGCTGAAATCGTAACGGTCTTTCATAGTTGTCCTTATACTCTTTGCCTTCGTGCGGTTTAGCTAGACGTGCCGAGATGATTCTGATGTCTTCCTCACGATACGTATAGGCGACGACCAGAATGCTTCCTTTGGTCCCCATGCCGATCGTTACAAAACGTTGTTCACTGGGATCGCTCTCATTGTCGGTAACGGTGATTGCGTAATCGTCATAGAATACGCCCAGCGCTTCGACCGAAAACAGAATTCCATGCTTTCGGAAGTTAGCTTCTGCTTTATCCGCATCCTAATATTGGAAAGTCACGCTTCATTGTACGTACATAGTGTACTCTGAGACAACCTAGAGGAGTGTCGCAGAGAGACCGTTCGCACCTTTGGTGGGCGGGGCAAAGCAGGGACAGGCGTCGGATTCCGCAAACGGCACGGAATGCTCGCCAGTCCCCTGGTTTGCAGGTTACTTGTGGATAATAACGTTTTGCGTGCGACAGGCCTCAAGAGCCGCTGCTCGATACACTGGAGCAATGCCTGCAGGCATCGGAGAAGTAAGCACGGAAGAGAAAAAGGTCGACGCGCCGGTCGGCCGGTCGAGCCTGCTGCCCATTCTGGATGTCGGGTGCGGGATCAATAAGTATCCGGGCGCGATCGGCATCGATCGCAATGCGCGGACGCGCGCGGACGTAATCGCCGATCTCGACCAGTATCCCTTTCCATTCGCCGACAGCTCCTTCCACGAAGTGCGGGCGATTCACGTAATCGAGCACGTTTCGGATGTGATTCGCACGATGGAGGAGTTCTACCGGCTGCTCGAGTCGGGCGGACGGGCGGTGATCGTGACGCCGCACTATACCGATTTCAGCTCCTTCTGCGACCCCACGCACCGCTGGCATTTGAACAGTTTCTCGTTCCGTTATTTCGGCGACGACCATGGCGGGTACGGCTATTATTCGGCGGCGCGATTTCGCGAGAGTTTGGTGAAGGTTCGGCTACTTGCACTGTGGAGATATCTAGGATTTGAATTTCTAGTGAACCGATTCCGGCGATTCCGGCGGTTCTGGGAATTTTATCTCTGCTATCTCATTCGAGGCAAGGTGATCGAATGGCATCTTACGGCAGTGAAGAGCGAAGAGGCAGCTGGTCCGCGCAGCCGCGACAGGTTCTCTGGAGATTGAGTGACAGGCTGCGGCAGATACGGGAGAAAAGAACGCTTTCGCCGGAAGCGGCGCTGGGGCGCAAGGGCGAGGATCTGGCGCATCGCTACCTGCGCAGCTCGGGCTATAAGGTGGTCGCGCGGAATTACCGGCCGGGAGAGGATTCCGAGATCGATATTGTGGCGCGAGACGGGGACAAGCTGGTGTTTGTGGAAGTGAAGGCGCGCAGTTCGGCGGAGTTTGGAAGTCCGGACCGGGCCATCGACAAAGAGAAACAACGGCATATTTTCAGGGCGGCGCGGAGTTTCGTGACGCGTTCGGGTGATGCGTGGAGTACGGTGCGTTTCGACACAGTGGCGATTGTGTTTACCGAACCGCCGACGCTTTCGCATTACCGGGACGTGTTTTTCGAGGGTCGGGCGCTGGACGGGACGCGGGAGCAGGAAAAGGCCTGAGGCAGGCGCGGAGACGCAGCCCGCAGAAATACGGACGACACACGCAATCCTTTCACTTGCTCTGACCTTTTGATAAAAGGTCAACGATGAACTGGGCAAAGAGAGTGATGCCGGGCTCGAAGAGCGAGCGGGAAGCGGCCTCGAAACCGGCGGGCAAAGTCAATGCGGTGGATCTAAATCCGCTGAACTGGCTGTACATTACGTACAACACCGCGGAAGAACTGGTGCGTTTCGATCAGGCCGGCAAGATGCAGCCGGCCGCAATGGAGAGTTATCGCTGGCTGAACAGCCGGACGATCGAGATCAAGGTTCGGCGGAATGAGCGATTTCCGGATGGCGAGGAACTGACGAGCGCGAGCGTCAAGCAGGCTTTCGACGAAATGATGCGCTGGAGAGCTCCTCACCCGCCTGGTACGCACTTCAACCTGGATTCAGAAACAAAGCTGGAAATTACGGGGTCGGATACCGTTCGCATCATACTGCCGAAACCGGATGGGCTGGCGCTGGGCAAGCTACGCGCGATGCACATCATGAGCTCGGGTTTCTGGAACGATCCAGGCTTCGGATATAAACGCCGCGGAAGCGGAGAGGGCGTTTGGTGAGCGATCGACGCACCGGGCCCGTGGGGCACCGGACCATTCATGCTGGCGGAAGGTCATTCGACGATTGACCCGGAGCGGGTGGATACGCAGGACGATCCGCCGGCAAGTATTTTTCTGCTGACCGAAGAGCGCACCGCGCGCGTGAGGCTGAAGGCTAATACAGATTATTGGAACAACCAGCGGGGTCCGTTCTTGGAAGAGGTAGTATTCCGGAACGATCTGTCTCTCGAGAAAGCGCTGGAGTTAGTCTGCGAGACGGAGGGGGAAGTCGATTTGGTCACCGAAGTACCTCCGGAGCAGGCTGCGCGGGTAGAGAAGTCGAAGTTCGCAAAGCTCATCGCGAAGGACGCAGTGCGGATACTGGCCGGTGTCATCAATCGGTATTCGGAGCGTTTTCCATTTACCGATAAGCGCGCGCGACAGGCGATCAATTTAGCGCTCGACAGGAAAGAGATTGTGGCGCAAGCGCTGCATGGATTTGGAACACCGCTGACGGGACTAACACCACTCTCCGCAACGGAGGCCCTGCCAAGCAAGTTGAAGCCGTATCCTTACGATTCTGAGAAAGCGGCCCGGCTATGGCGACAGACGACGATCTCGAACGAACGGCTGCGGCTGGCTGCGGGAGCTAAGTGGGAGCAGGTTGCGCGGGTAGTGATGCAAAACCTGGAAAGCGCGCTCGGTTTAGATTGCGAACTGATTATTTGCAACCCGGAAGAGCTCATGCAGGCGCGGCGCCGGCTGGCTGAAAAGAAGCTACCGAACGCCTGGGATGTGCTTTTGATGGAGCAAGGAGCGCAGGCGGCGGATTCGGTGCCTGCCGAGATGCATCGCGCCTTCGCAGGTTGTACGGGCGAGTTCCGGGCCGGACCGATTGTGCCGCAGTTCGAAGAGATTTATGAGAAGCTCATTCGCCAGACGTCGCCGGCAAAGCAAGCCAAACTGGCGTATCGGCTTGACCGCTTTGTCTATGAAGAAGCGCTGGCGTTGTTTGTTTGCGCGCCCTATGCGTTATATGCAGTGAACAAAGAGGTGGCGTTTCAGCCGTACAGGACGACGTTCGAGTTAGCGGAATGCAAAGTGAGCGCAAAGCACTGGTCGCGCCGGTAAAAGCGTAGACGAGCGGCCACTCAGCGCAGCGTAAACGCCACGATTGCATCGCCAAGAGGTTCTTCGGGAATTGCTTGATGACCTCCCGCGGCAATAACCAAATACTGTTTGCCGTTGAAGGCATATGTCATTGGAGTAGCGTTTCCGCTGGCGGGAAGAGGCGCCTTCCAAATTTCCCTTCCTGTCTGAATATCGAAAGCTCGAATGAATGGATCGAACGTGCCGGCAGTGAAAATTAAATCCCCAGCAGTAGCGATCGGGCCGCCGAGGGTGATGGATCCGGGAGGAACAGATTGGTGCTTGCCGCCGAAGTTTTCCATGGAGCCAAGTGGAACCTGCCATCGAATTTTGCCTTCGCTCATATCGACGGCACTGAGTACGGTGTCGCTTCAAATATGCGTCGATGGCAGGGCTGGCAGGGCTTCTCTAAAAGCATCGGGCCACGTGACCGCGCCTCGATTGACCAGGCCGTCACCGTAATCGAGAGTTTGATCTATCTTCGGATCGTATGCCCACTGTTGCTTTCCCGTGACTGGATCGAGCGCAATCACGCGATTGAAGGGCGTGGTGATAAACAGTTTGCTGGCGACAAAAATCGGAGTGCTTTCAAATGCGATGCGCTGCGCTTGCGTCCGTCCGTGCCATCCGAGATATCTCCCGTGTGAAACACCCAGCAACTTTTAGCTTAGATACATTGTCGCGATTGATTTGGGTAAGAGTTGGATATTTCATCCCGCCTGAATCATTCCCGTAGTTGGGCCAGTCGACATTAGAAAGAACTTCGCCGGGGCGGGCAAGAGGCACAACAGTTAGCGCGAAGAAGGCGGCAAGCGAAATGAAAGTAGACCAAAGCTTTTTTTCGTATGCCAAAGCACAAGTGTCGAAGCCGGTAAGCAGAAACGCAAGCAGCTTGGGACGAACGGGACGCGGGATTCTCCGCGTCCACCATCGATGCCGGGATAGATTCCGGTCATGTGAAGCAAAGCGGCGGCGGCATTGATGTGCGGACTTACTGCGGAGCGTGGCCAACACGCTTTCCGGGTCTCTTTCGATGACTTTCAAGTAGGCGCGGACAGCTGTCTCCGGCTTCGCCCGGCCTTGTTCCCATTGCTGCAGGGTGCGTGGGTTAAACCCATAGAGCAGCGCGAAGTCATTCTGTCCCGGTTCAGCGTGAAATGGAAGGCGAGCGCATTCCATTTCACGCTGAACCGGGACACAACTGCTCATGGAGTTCAAGCGTGGAGTAATGACTTTCAAAACAAAATGATGGCGAATTTATCAGCTCTCGGGTATACGACTGTCCCAGAAAACGTTGTTCTGGCCAATCGGCGATGCCGAACCTACTACCCCGCAGGTCTGTATGACGCACCGCAGTGTTAATAATCATAACTACAACATTTTGAACTACTCAGCAGCCGTTCGTGGGATGGGGTCCACCAAAGTCAGTCAGGAGATGACGCACAGACAGAAAAGCATTCCTCGGAATGCGGTTATGATTAGGCATACGGCTACCGTCTCTTACGTGTACAGTCGTCGAATCCTGCTGTAACCAATGTGCAGGTTGCGGCTATGGTCGGTGCTGTTATGACGGCTGGCGGTGCGGCGCTCATAGCAGCGAGTGGAACGACTGCTGCAACTTTGGCCACAGCCGCTGCTACCCCATTCATCCTGTTTGCGGCAGGTGCTGCTTTGGTTGTCATGGGTGTTGGGTTGGTTAGATACTACGGATATTAATATCTGCAACAACAGGCCAGTAGTTCAGGCGGAGTAGTCCCACCGGAAGAGTCAATCGATCCAAACGAGTTCGATGATGTACTCTGACAATGGCGGTATCCTCGTGCAACGCGCCATATTTGTTTATACGACTTTCGGCATTTTGCTGATAGCCGCGCTGGTCATGCTCGGGTTTATTTGCTGGATGATCTGGCTAAATCGAGGGATCACACCGGTCATTTTCGCCCCAGTCATCGCGTTCATTATGGTAATTTGGGCATTGAAAAAGACTGTCCTTGTTGAGCCCGCAATCGCCGCGAACACGACCGAAGTACATTGGGGCCGGACCGCTGCATTCCTGACTATCATCGTTGTCGCCTTACTTAGCGAGCTGTATTTCTTATCGCGTTATCAGCCGCATTGAGGCTTTCCCTATAGCCCGTTTAAAATGTCTGAGAGAGGGGGGTCCTTCTTCCTTTGCAAGCAAGGGAAGGGGAGATCCCTTATTTTGGCTTTATTAGGGAGCAGCTTCTGAACCGAATTTGCTTGTGCTGACGATGATTGCCAACCTCACTCTTAAATATACGTTTTAGACGTATACAGTAAAACAATGTATTACCCGATCACCCAATCAATGGCCCATGCGGGCTTGGCCGGGCTTGTTGCGCTGGGCGAAGAAGACGAGCGGCACCATGCAGACGGAAACGACGGCGAGGATAAAAAAAGTGTCGATATAGCCCAGCGTCTGGGCTTGCGCTTGCACGGATTGGTAGATACGGGCGTAGGCTTGTTGGGTGGCTCCGTAGCTGCTGAGGCCGGCGACGCGCAGCGCGTTTTCGAGAGAAGACAGGCTCTGCGTGAAGATGTTGTTGGACGGTGCGGTGTGCCAAACGAGGACCTGCTGATGCACCTGGGCTCGGCGAGCGATCAGCGTGGTGACTACTGAGATGCCGACGCTACCGCCCATGTTGCGGGCCAGATTGACCATTCCTGAGACCTGATTGTTGTCGGCGGCGGCGACACCTATGTAAGAGATTGTGTTGATGGGAACGAAAAGGAAGGGGAAACCGATGGACTGGTAGACGCGCAATAGCGAAGCCTGTTTGAAATCGATGCCGGGGTAGATGCCGGTCATGTGAAACAGGGCCAGCGCGCTGACCAGGAAACCGAAGGCGATCAAGAAGCGGGCGTCGACTTTATTGATAAGGATTCCGGCTAAGGGCAAGAGGCAGAGGGTGACCAAGCCGCCCCAGGAGAGAGCCATGCCGGCCTGCTCAGCGGTGTAGTGCATCAGAAGTTGAAGATACTGCGGGATGAGGACGGTGGGTCCGTAGAGCACGACGCCGAGGAAGAACATGAGCAGGGTGGAGATGGCGAAACTACGGTTGCCGAACATGCGGAGCTTGAGGATGGGATAAGGCTGATGCCAATCCCAGAAGACGAATACGATAAGTGCAATAGCCGAGACGAGGGCGAAGCCAGTGATGAAGTTGGAGCCGAACCAATCGTCGATCTGGCCCTTATCGAGGACTACCTGAAGACAGCCGAGGCCGAGAGCGACGAGCCCAAGGCCGAAGAAATCGACGGGTGTGTGGCGGGCTTGCTCCTGAACGCGGCGCTGATCGGGCGAATCTTCGACGATGCGGCTGGTGAGCAGCAGGGAGAGCAACCCGACGGGAACATTGAGATAGAAGATCCAACGCCAGCTGTACTCATCGGTGATGAAGCCGCCGAGAGTAGGGCCGATGGCGGGGGCGAGGACGACGGCCATGCCATAGACGGCGAAAGCCATGCCGCGCTTTTTGGGTTCGAAGGTATCGGCGAGGATGGCCTGCTCGCTGGGGGCGAGACCGCCGCCGCCCGCGCCTTGCAGAACGCGAAAGAAGATGAGAAGCGGCAGGGTGGAAGCTAAACCGCAGAGAAACGAGCTGGCGGTGAATATGGCGACGCAGGTCATATAGAAGCGTTTGCGCCCGAAGCGGTCGGAGAGCCAGCCGGAGACGGGGAGAATGACGGCATTCGAGACAAGGTAGCTGGTGAGGACCCAGGTGCTCTCGTCGACGCCGGCGGAGAGGCCGCCGGCGATGTGGGGCAGGGCAACGTTGGCGATGGAGGTGTCGAGGACCTCCATGAAGGTGGCGAGAGTGACAGTGAGGGCGATTACCCAGGGATTGTGTTTGGGCTTCCAGACCGGATGCGGGTTCATGGAACGCGGACCCTTAGGCCCAGATGGCTGTCCCGGCGATCACGGCGCCGATCAGGGCGGAAACGACGCCGCACATGAATAGTGATTTCTGTTTCATCAGAATGGCCAGGGACGAAAAGACAATCGCGACTTCGAGAAAAACTTCTCCGAAGTGAAACCGGCCCGCGACGGCGCGATGCCTGTTGCGCTCGTGCTCATATTCGACGGCCTTCTCCTGCAACTGGGTGGATTGCATTCGATACTTTGCTTCCTCGGCCGCGTAGTGGGGGACTTCCGCGCTGCCGGCTTTCAGGGCGGCCAGGGTGTCATGGGTACTCAGCGCGACATAGCGGCGGATGTCTTTGGCTTGATAGAAGGCCCACTCATCTGAGGCGAGTTGCTGATCGAGCAGCATTTCGGTGTTGAAATGTTGACCAAGAACGGAGACGATGGCGAGAAGCGCGGCGATCATGGCCATGCTTCCAGCCACGAGTTTGTCGAAGGGTTCGCGCGCGTGGTGAACGTGCTCTTGTACTTCTTCTTCAGCAGCCATAAGAGTGAGGGAGGCGATTAGCTCGGCTGTATCGAGGAGGCATGCGCCAGCCTCGACACTTCACGGACAAGTTTACGATAATTCAGGTCGGACAAGTTCACGAAAGGAAACCATTCGCCGTCTCGCCAGGAAGAAAAATACCAGCGGGAGAAGACGGCGAGTTCCTCGATGCGATTGCCCCCGAGAGAGGGTTCGGCAAGGCGGCTGGCGAGGAGTTCACGAAGCTGCGTATCGAGAGAGGTTCTAGGGGAATTTTCGGCGAGGAACTCGAGCGAAAGAGGCTCCTGCCAGCAGCCCCGCAGCATGGGCCACAGATTGAATCTCCCTTCGATGGCGGAGCGCGTTAAGGCGACGCCGCTAAGACGGTCCAGATCATCGATCACAGCGGGACGCAGAGCCGCGGCCGCTTTAATCTTTTCCACCCGCTTGTGTATGAGGGCGGCCTCCTCAAAGTGCGTCTCCTCGCAAGCGCGGTCACGGGCAGCTGAGAGCGAGGCGACAGCGGCGCGACCGTTCGAGCGGAGCAACTCCTGGACGCGGCCGGCTTCAACCGCATATTCATCTTTACTCACGACACATTGACAGGGCCGGAGACACTGATTCATCTCCCCGTAGATGCAGCCCGGATGCTCGGGGCTGGGCAGGAGGGAATCGGTACAACGTCGAATCTGGAACAGGCTGAGGACCTCCTGTTCGTATTGCTGAGCGGAGGCGCGCGAGGGGAAGGGACCCCAGAGAGTTTCGGCGCGCCCGGCCGACCGGTTCATCACTTCGAGCCTGGGGAACGGGTCGCGGGCTCGAAAGCCGAGGAACCATGGCAGACGCAAATGAAGGAATTGCAGATACCGTTCCGGATAGATCTTCTTCGCCAGCCGGTAGAGAAACAAGGCGAGTTCCAAGCGTGAGCCGGTGGGCCAACATTCGACGGAATCGAGTTTTCCAGCCAATGCTCGATTGCCGGGATTGCGGCCGGGATAGGATAACAAGAGTAGCCGGTTTAAGCGGCGTTCGAGGTTCGTAGACCAGCTAAGATGCAAGGGCGCGCCGGCGGAGGTAAGTGTATAAATTCCGGTGACTTTCCGCAGGCTGGTGATCTTGCCGGCAAGATTATCAGAATTGGCTTCAAAACGGATGGGCTCTGGAATAATCACGCCGATTGGAAAATACACTCGAATTGTACAGGCATTGACGCGATACTCTCGACAGGGGCGGACGGCGCAACCGGCAGCTGCCGGTTTTGTTGAAATTCGTCACTCCGCTATCTTCACAGCACTTGACAGAAAGGTCACTCAGTCTAGAATAGGTGTTATTTCGCTATGCAGGGATGTCAGCACGAGCGAACCGAATTTCTCTACCGTCGCGACGGTATCGACTATGTTCGATGCCTTGACTGCGATCAAGTTTTCGAGGCGGAGGATCTCGATTCGGTTCCAGTCTACGACGACGAAGAAGAAGAAAAGCCCAAGAAACGACGCTGAGCGATCGATCATCCCACGGGCACGGTGGTGAAAGCTCACAAGTATTGGCGAGAATGGCAGTCCAGGAACTCCAATGGTGTGCCCGTTCCTATCACGGTCTTGAGCTAACTCGGACTATGCCAACCGCCACGCGGGATGTGCCGCGAACCAAGTCTGAGCAAAGGGCTCCCCTGGAGATTGTCTCGATCGGCGGCGGGACCGGACTTTCGACGCTGCTTTCCGGGCTAAAAAAGTATGCGCGCGGAGCACCAGGAAGCGTACGACGGAACCGCCCGGCAATCGGGATAACGGCCGTGGTGACGGTCAGCGACGACGGCGGCAGTTCCGGCCGGCTGCGGCGCGACTTCGACATTCTGCCGCCGGGCGATATCAGGAACTGCATGACGGCGCTCTCGGAAGATGAGGATCTTCTCAGCCATCTTTTCCAATACCGTTTTGTGGGAGGCCGCGGGCTAAAAGGCCATAGCTTCGGGAATCTGTTTCTAACGGCGATGCACCAGATCACGGGCGACTTCGCACAAGCCGTGAAGCTTTCCTCCGAAATTCTGGCGATCCGGGGGCGCATTTTTCCGGCGACTTCGGCGAATGTGGTGCTCGAAGCGGTGCTTACGGACGGATCGGTAGTGCGGGGCGAGAGCAAGATCAGTAAGAGCCGCTGCCCCATCAAACTGGTGCGCTTGCTGCCGGATAGCTCGAAGCCGCTGCCGGAGACACTGGAAGCGATTCGGAAAGCCGATCTGATCACGCTCGGACCCGGCTCGCTTTACACGAGCGTGATACCGAATCTGCTGGTGAATGGCCTGGCGCAGGCGATTCATCAATCGCCCGCGATGAAAGTGTATTTCGGGAACCTGATGTGGCAGCCAGGCGAGACTATTGACTTCGCGGCTTCCCAGCACGTGGAAGCGATACACTGCCACGCGTGCCGTAAGTTGATCGACTGTGTAGTGCTCAATACCGCGCCGATTCCGGCAAATCTGCAGAAGCGCTATGCGCGGGCCAATGTGCAGCCGGTGGAGAACGACTTCATACGGCTGACAAAAATGGGTGTCAAAGTGGTAACCGCGGACTTGGTGGGAGAGGCTGGCGTGGCGCACAAAAAGATCCGGCACGATCCGGCGGCTCTGGCCGGCGTTGTGATGGATCTGGCCAGCCGCTCGAGAGCGCACCAGATGAGAAAGCGAGATCTAGCGGAGCGGCGCAAGCACGCTCAAACGCGAAGAGTTCCATGAAAGAAAATGTGACGGTAGTAATTCTGGGCGCGGGGCTGGGAACGCGCATGCGCTCCGACAAGGCTAAAGTGCTGCACGAAGCCGGGGGTGACACGCTGTTGAACCACGTGATCCGGGCGGCGCTAAGGGTGGCCCCTCCGGAAAAAATCGTGGCGGTAATTGGGCATCAGGCGGAGCAGGTTCGCGCCAGCGTGACCACGGCGGGCATCCGCTTTGCGCAACAGCAAGAGCAGAAAGGCACGGGGCATGCTGTCTTGTGCGCGGCCGACGAAGTAATCGCCAAGGACGACATGCTGTTGATCCTGAATGGCGATGGACCGCTGCTCAAAGCGGCAACTCTCGAAAGGCTGGTCGAGTGCAATAGCGGCGGTTCCGGCGGAGGGACGCTGGTGACGACCAAGGTCTCCGATCCGGCAGGCTACGGGCGCATCGTGCGAGATGAAAACGGCATGGTCGAGGCAATCGTGGAGCACAAGGCGGCTACCAAAGAACAGCTGCAAATACAGGAGATCAATCCCGGCGTCTACTCTTTTTCCGGCCAGCATTTTTGGCGCTACCTCTCCGAGATCGAACCGAATAATCCGGCGCGAGAGTATTACCTCACCGACATGGTCGGCATTTTGCGGCGGCACGGCCACCTGGTGGCGCCGTTCCTGGTGGAAGACGAGAGTGAATTGCTCGGCATCAATACCCGGATCGAACTCGCTATCGCCGATAGAATTTTGCGCCAGCGAAAAGCCGAGGAACTTATGCTGGCCGGCGTGACGATCGAGCGGCCGGAAACGGTTACGATCGATATCGATGTCGAGGTGGGCGTCGACAGCGTTCTTGAAGCCAATGTGCAATTGCGCGGGAAAACCCGGATCGGCAAAGGATGCCGGATCGGCGCAGGTTCACTGCTGAGGAATTGCGCCGTGGCGAACCATGTGACGATCTATCCTTATGTGGTGGCGGAAGATTCGAGCATCGCGGAGAAAGCAACGGTCGGCCCTTTCGCGCGTTTGCGCATGCAGGCCGAAGCAGGCCGGGACGCGCGGATAGGCAATTTTGTAGAACTCAAGAAGACCAGGCTCGGAGCCGGCTCGAAGGCGCAGCACCTGGCTTATTTGGGCGACGCCGTGATCGGCGCGGATGTGAACATCGGCGCAGGCACGATCACTTGCAATTACGACGGACAGACGAAGCACAAGACTGAAATTGGCGATGGAGCGTTTGTCGGCAGTAATTCGACCCTGGTGGCCCCGCTTACGGTGGGCGAGGGGGCGTATGTGGGCGCCGGTTCGGTGATCACGGAAAAGGTGGAAGCGGACGCGCTGGCGCTAGGCCGGGCGCGCCAAGTCACCAAGGAAGACTGGGCTAAGCGACGAAGGAGCAAGACGTAAGCGCGCGGGCGGTCGTCAGAACTCCACACGCAGAATCTTCGCTGGTCGAAGTACTCCGTCCGCGGGAAGCGCGGTAGTGTCGCCGTCAGTGGTAAAGAAGGCCACGCTACCGTATTCTCCTTCGGCGCGCCCCCACGCGCCACTCGATGGCCTGACGAGTTCTTCGTCGAATGGACTACCGGCGACACTCTCACTCTCGTCGCCGCGGTCCGGTTCCAAAGACATCCGATCGATGGTGTTCTCGCGGTGAGTTGTCACATAGGCGACTCCGGCGTCGTCATCGAGGCAGATTGTTTCGCAGTTACTAACGCCGTATATAACGCCTGTAATTTACTTGTATCTCGACCGCTTTAATGCGCGTAAGTCTGGCCGCGCGAAGAGAGTTACGCGAAGTAAGAAATCAGAACTGGAAGGAAACAAGAACACTCCTCATTGCGAGAGACCGACTATAAATTTTGTTTATATTACATTGCTTGAATATTACGGTGCCAACGTGTGCAAATAAATTTCCGCAATCAGTTGTTGCAAAAGGACCCGATTATCCCTTATAGTCTTTTCGTTATCTACGTAGCACGTGCCTTTCTCGCTTGGGGGTAAGGGGAGATCGGCGGGGGAACAACAATGTTTGGCGATCTGTGCGAGACAGACGGATTGGTAGACGACGGCTGTGGGAAGGCGCCTGCCCTTGTTCTGGTTCTGGCGCTTATTCATGAAGGGTACACGGACCCGTTTTTCTCACTCGAGGCAGTGAGCGAGATGGCGGGCTTATCGGAACGGCACATTGGCCGATTGATGAAGAGCCACAGCGGCATGAGCTTCACCGGGTATGTCCGGCTGCTGCGAATCGAGAAGGCGAAACACCTGCTGCTTACTTCCGAAGCCGGTATAAAAGCGATCACGGGAATGAGCGGCTTCAGCGATATTAGCTGGTTTACGCGATACTTCCACGCCGCAACTGGCCTGACGCCGGCGCAATTCCGGAAACAGCAACAGTTCGCTGGCGAGAATGTCCGATTTCGCTTAGTACCCATGTCCGAATCCGCTTAAAGATACTTCTTTCTTTATTCCGCGAATGCATTTAGATTCAGAGATGCTCGGATGCGGATTTATTTACTCAGGGTAGTACTGGCAATACCGATATGCCTTGCGGTGGCGAGATCGCAAGACACCCAGCAAGTAGGGCGCGAGGTTGCCATTGCGCGGCATTTGCAGGACGGCGAAGAATTCGAGCTTTCCGCCAAGGATCTGATCGCATATGGAAAAAAGCTGTTCGAGTCGCGCTTCACGTCGCAGGAAGGCGCGGGACGGCCGCTGAGCAAGGGCACGGGCGCGCCGCTTTCGGATCTAGCCAGCCCGCTGATGTTTCCGCGCAATAACAACCGGGTTTCCGGGCCGGATTCGAACTCCTGCGCGGGCTGTCACAACCAACCGGTGAGCGGGGGCGCGGGCGATCTTTCGAACAACGTCTTTGTTCTTGGACAGCGCTTCGATTTCGCGACCTTCAACTCGAACGACAGCGTCCCGACGCGCGGAGCAGTGGATGAGCAAGGGTTAGCGGTGACTCTACAATCGATTGCGAACTCGCGGTCGACCAGCGACCTGTTCGGCGCAGGGTACTACGAAATGCTGGCGCGGCAGATTACCGGTGACCTGCAGGCCATACGGGACCGGATCGCCCCGGGCAGCCAGGCGCGCTTGCTGTCCAAAGGCATTTCGTTCGGAGTCTTGGCGCGCAAGCCGGATGGGTCGTGGAACGCGTCTAGTGTCGAAGGCTTGCCGCCGCAATCGCTTTTGTCATCCGATGCCGCGCATCCGCCGAGCCTGTTGATTTTGCCGTTTCACCAGGCGGGTGCGACGGTTTCGCTGCGCGTCTTCGCGAACGACGCGTTCAATCAGCATCACGGCATGCAATCGACAGAGCGATTCGGCATCGGGACGGACCCGGACGGCGACGGGGTAACCAACGAGCTGACGCGCGCGGATATTACCGCTTGCACGCTGTTCCAGGCGACGCTGCCGGTGCCTTCGCGCGTGCTGCCGGCAGACCCGACTCTGCGGCGCGCGGCGCAAGAAGGCCAGGCTATTTTCGGGCGCATCGGCTGCGCCAGCTGTCACATACCCGCGCTGCCGCTGGATCGCAAGGGCTGGATTTACACGGAGCCCGGGCCGTACAATCCGGCGGGGAATTTGCAAGCGGGTGAGGCGCAGCCTATCGCAGTCGATTTGACAGGCGACGACCTGCCGCAGCCGCGCCTGAAATCATCCGGCGGCGTGGTGTGGGTACCGCTCTTTACGGATTTCAAGCTGCACGATATCTGCCGCGGGCCGAGCGATCCGAATGTGGAGCCGTTGAACGCAAATCAGCCGGCCGGCTCGGCGCAGTTTTTCGCGGGCAATGCGAAGTTTCTGACGCGGCGCTTATGGGTGGTAGGCAGCGCGCCGAATTATTTTCATCATGGACAGTTCACGACGATGCGGGAAGCGGTTCTCGCACACTTTGGGGAGGCTCTTGCTGCTCGGCGGGCATTTTCCTCTCTCAGCTCTTACCAACAGGGTTCGATCATAGAATTCCTGAAAACCCTGCGTCTAGAGGACGGCGCGGGTCAGTAACCCATTTGGAGATCACAGCTCATGAAGAACTCTCATGCAGACGTCTATTTAGCTATTCTCGCCTTGATGCGCCCCGCGGGCGAAGGCCTCATGTTGTTACTCTCGGTTCTCTGTCTGGCAGCGTCCGCAGCGATGGCGAGCCAGCAGCCCGCAGCGGTCCCGGAGCCAATCTCAAACAGCCAAGCCGGCCAGTCCAAGATGATGGCGATGCCGTCAGTTGCCCCGCTCTTCCTCGAAGGGGCTGGATTTTCCAGTACACTTCATCTAGTCAACGAAACAACTCGTCCCCTTGAAGCGCATGTTGACATCCTTTCGCTAGACGGGGTCCTCGTGGCAGAAAGGACGTTCAAAGTTGCTGCCCTTGGCTTGCAACTGGTCAGTATTCATGATCTGCTTCGGGCGAGCGCCGCGACCTTAGACATAGGCTCGGTCCGCGTTTCGTCGAATCCAAGTAGCGATGGCCTTCTTGCGGCGCTAGCGTTCGGTTACAGCGGAAAGACGGAGAGTTATTTCGAAGAGGAGCTGCCGATGCAGACGAAGGACGGGTCCAACGTTCTTCGTGGAGTCGCCGACGACGGGGACGCGAGTGTTGTTGCAATCGCCTCCTTGTCAACTATGGTTCAACACATCACCGTTTCGTGCATCCGGGAGCGGGGCGGAAATACTAGCCGCTTAGTCGAATTGCTTCCAAATCAAACTTTGCTTGAGAAACCTTGCTCGGCTGAAGGCGGGAACTCGATCCTGAGCGCCTCCGACCTGGCTCACGAACCCCTGAACTTTGGTGGCAATCAACAACAGAGGGTGTCGGCGGCAATATCGCTTGCAACAGACGGAATGCCCGGTCAAGTAGCCGCGTACGGAATAGTGCCGCACTCAACCCAGGGGGATCTTTTCTTCACCGCTCTGAATTTCACAGATCCAAAGCTGAAAAAGTCCGGTGGCGCTGTTTACGCCGGTGTTCCTGTTGGGCCCTCCCCGCTACTAACCGAGGGCGTCTATCGGCCTGAACTTTCAATTGCGAATTTCGGCCCGAAGACCGCCTCCGTTAGTATCGAATCGGCGGTCACGACCTCTGGGAAGCCGGAGACACAGACCCTGGCCTCGATTTCAATCGCAAGCAGCGAAGTCAAGACATTGCGCTTAGAGGGCATGCCACAAGCGCCCGACTTGCGAGCTTCCGTTTTGGTTCACACGGATGCAGCCCCGGGCGACCTTGTCACCAAGTTGGTGTCGCGAGGACAATCAAGGCTCCCAGAGGTCGAGATACTAGATAAAGAGATCAGCGACGGTACAAACGGAGGAGGACACCCGTGGGACATATCTGGGGACGTTACATCAGTCCTATTGCTGTTCAACCATGATACAAAGAGTCAGTTCTTCAACGTGCGCTTTGGAAATACTGCTGGGAAAAACCCGTGGATGAAGGAGTATCAGCTGGCGTCCATGGAGACGTTAGCGATCAATATCAATGAGCTGATCGCTAGTCGTGAAAAGGATGACAAGGGACACGAGCTCCTGATAACACAGCAGGTAGGCGAAGTGGGTTGGCAAGCAGATACCGCCAGTGTTGCAGGAAGAGTCTTGCAGACTAGCCCGGCCGCTGGGATGGCGCGGAATTTTAGTTGCGGCAATTATTACACTATATGTGGCCCAGCTATCTACCCTTCCCTTTTGGAGTTAGGCTTCGACCAAAGCAGCGCTTTCAGTGGTAGCGAAGGATGGAACCTTAACCACTTTGGTCCATCTTCCTCGTGCTCTTGTAGCAATCCTACTTCGGGAAACGGCAGCTTATACTACTCATGGAGTTCGGGCAATTCGTCGATCGCGAACATTACCAGCGGTGCGTCATCAAGTTCATCCCAGTGGTTCGGACAACACGACGGCCAAACTACTGGTACGTTTTCGGTGACTGGGCCTTATGGTTTGAGTTGTCAGGTCCAAGCGGCGGCGGCAACTGTGTCCGTGCAGATTAGCACCGTGACGTTAAACCCCACATCGATCAGCGCTTCAGGCCAAGGCTCCACGACGGCGACCGTGCAAATCTACGTTCCACAAATGCCGTTGACCGAGCAGAGTGTTTTGGTTAGTGTTGCCACCTATAGCGCCACGCCGGCGGGCAGTAATCTGAGTTACCAGGCCGCGCAGAAAGTCGAAATTGGCCCTGGTTCAACTAACCTCACAAGTCCGGTGCTGGTCGAGTTCACGGCTGCCCCTACTAGTGTGGTGCGGCTTAAATAGTAACCAGTAAAGAAGCCATGGCGTCTCTATAATCAGGAGACGATCGCATGCGTGTCGCACCCCCCGTAGTGCTCACTGAAGACCAGAAGCGTACCTTGCATCAGTGGGCGCGGGGCCGCTCGCTACCTGCTCGGCAAGTCGAGCGCGCACGCGTTGTCCTATTAGCGGCGGCCGGCAAGCAGGATTTGGAAATCGCCGCTGAAGTCGGTATCAGCAACCAGAAAGCGGCACGCTGGAGAAAGCGTTTCCTAAAACTTGGTTTAGCCGGTTTGGAGAAGGATGCGCCTCGCCCCGGACGCAGGCCAACCATCACGCCCGCCAAGGTGCAAGAAGTGGTTCGCAAGACCACCCAGCAAAAGCCTGCCAACGCCACCCAGTGGAGCACACGGACCATGGCCGTGACGGCAGGCGTAAGCGAAAAGAGCGTACGCCGCATCTGGCACAAGCATGGCCTGAAACCGCACTTATCCCGCACTTTCAAAGTCAGCAACGATCCGGAATTTGCTGCAAAGCTGGAAACCATCGTCGGCCTCTACCTCAACCCGCCCGAGCATGCCATCGTACTTTGTGCCGACGAAAAGAGCCAGATCCAAGCGCTCGACCGAACACAACCCGGATTGCCGATCAAGAAAGGTCGCTGCGGAACGATGACCCACGATTACAAGCGAAACGGGACCGCAACCCTGTTTGCAGCCATGAACGCCCTCGATGGAACTGTCATTAGCATGTGCGACGACCGGCACCGCCACCAGGAATGGTTGAAGTTTCTCCGCGTGATTGACGAAGTCACACCCGGCGGCCAGCAGATCCACCTAATCGCGGACAACTACGCTACGCACAAGCATCCCAAGGTGCAACGGTGGTTGGCTCGTCACCCCAGATTCCACAGCTACTTCACGCCGACCAGCAGCTCGTGGCTCAACATGGTGGAGCGGTTCTTTCGAGACATCACTCAGAACCGAATCCGTCGCGGAATCTTCCGCGATGTCGAGGAGTTGATCATGGCGATCGGCGAGTACATCGACAAACACAACGACAACCCCAAGCCATTCGTGTGGACCGCCAAAGCCGCCGACATCCTCGAAAAGGTCAAGCGCGCCCGCAAAGCGCTTGATATTGGTTAATCTGCTTGCCGCACTACACTAGCACCACCAAGCCTGGGTCCATCGTAGTGGCAGCGGGCTTGTCCAATCCAACTGGAGGGCTGACGATTACTGCGCCCAGTGGTACGCCGCCCAAGGCCACCAATGACGCGACGTTGACTCTAACCCAATGAGGCATATACATGACTAAACTCATCACGATCATGCTCCTTGCTCTATCAGCCCGACACTTGCCGGCGCAAGGCGAAGTGCAAGTCAGCTCGCTTGTCGCGGAGCCGGCCATGCTCGATTGTCGACAGCACAGTACTACTAAGGTGACCGCTCAGGTGTACTTTACTGGAATCATGACGTCTGATGACGGCCGAAAAGCCGTTACGCTTCACTTGGGCATCTACTCATCTGAGCCGCCCGCAAACCGACTCAAAGTTGTTGGGGAGGATAAGACAGTCGAATTACGAGTAAGTCCGGCCGTCATGGAATTTGAAGTGTCCTGTTCCGCGGAGACCAAGTCCGGTGAGGTGACGCTGGTTGCGACGATTAGCAAGGCACCGGCTGGAACTAAGATCGATATCGATCCGCTTTTCCCAGCGACCGTAAAAGTTGCCAGAACGGCCAGAACTGTGCCGTGATTTGCCGCAGATAACACGGTTTGCTGGCAAGTGCCAGTAAGCCGTGTTTGAAACAGTTTGACGCACTGGATCACTGGATATCGGACCCGATTGAAGGTGTTTTACTTTCCAACTGTATTTATAAATGGAGTTCGGTTTGCTTACATCCTGGCTGAGTACATCGAGACGGATCGCGACCCGCGGGGAAACGGTCGGACAAAGGGTTACTTTACACAAGGCAAGATCTGAGAAACGACGCGACCGGGTCGAGTGTTCTCAGTCTCTCTTCTCGTACCAGGCGAGGACGCGCAGCGCCCTCAGCGTATTCCAACGGCTGGATCGGCCGTCGCCATCTTCGAGCGCGAAGTGGATCTTGCCGGGATGCGTGTTCTCCAGCCACCAGGTTCCATCGGGCTGCTGCCTGGAGCGAAGCAAAGCGATCGCTTCGTCGATACGCGCATCCGGCTTATCCCCAGCCGAGCGGAAGTAGTCAAGGGCGCGCAACACGTCGTAGTGCCAGTAGGTGGGGAATGAAAACTGTAGCCACACCGGGTTGATGATTTCGCCGCTACTCTTCCGTCGAAGCAGCTTGCGCTCGAGGAGGTACTCCTCACCGCGGCGGCGAGCGGCGAAAGATTCCGCGGAGCCGCCGGTTGCGCGCTCATAGGCCAGAAGCCCTTCCAGAACGTTGATCGTGGTATCGAAAGACGAACGCACGGAGCCGCGTTCTGCTTCGCAGTTCCAACCGCCATCCTCAAGTTGCTCAGACAGAAGGCGAGCGACGATCCCGGCTACATTCTGATGAAAGTAAATGCCCAAGGCAACGGTTCTGCCATTGATGCAGGGCTCCACTTCTCCGCTGAAGAACGGCTGACCGGCGTGCTCCCAACGGCAGTGTTCTCTGACGAGTTTAACGGCCTGGCGCACGCGTTCAGAATGCGGGTCAACTCCGAAATCGTACAGCAGTTGAAGCGTGGGCAGCGTAGAAATCCAAGGCTGTCCTGGTTTCTCGTCGGACTTACTCAGGTATCGAGCCGGAAAGCACGCGCCGCCGGCCCATTGGCCGTCTTCACCCTGCAACGCCAGCAGTCTGGCGCCCCAACCCTCGATGGACACACGTGCGCGCTCCTTCCTGACGACCTCAGCTGGTGCGTCGATAAGATCGCGAAACACCTGCCAACGAATGGCCGGGTCTGAATCGAGCAGCCAGTCCAATGTCGCCATGCCGCCTAGTTTATATCTCATCGCAAAATGCGAGAGGCCGCTTGCTGACGCGCGCGGTTCAGAATCAGCATCCAGCGTCTTCAGGCGCTTACAGAACCACGACCGTCAGGAAGTGAGTCCGAAGTGGCACTATGCGATGAGAAGTAGTTTATATCTTGGCCGGCACGGTACAGGATTTACAATGAGCGAGTTGGCAAAGCGTGGCGAGAGCATCGATGCGGGGTAGCAAAGTAAGAACGAACCACCGGAGTCTTTTGAGACTAGGCGCAATGCGCGCGTGCTTGACGTGTTTGATTCCGGCCTCTGGAGATTGCGTCTTCGCCGCGCAGGTAGTGTTAAAACGCGTTCCTGATGGCGGCATACAACCACAAGTTGTCGCCGACCAGCGGGGAACAATTCACCTGGTGTACTTTAAGGGCGACCCATCCGAGGGCGATCTCTTCTATTCAACATCGAACGATGGCACGACGTTTTCCGATCCGATTCGGGTGAACTCCGTACCGGGCAGCGCCATCGCCATCGGAAACATTCGCGGCGCGCGCATTGCTAGCGGCCGCCACGGGAACACATATGTCGTCTGGAACGGCTCGGCAAAGATGGGCAACCCCGGTCAGGGCCAGAGCCCCATGCTTTTCAGCCGGCTCAATGAAGCGCAAACTGCATTTGAACCAGAGAGGAATCTGCTTCATACGACTCATGGGATCGACGGTGGGGGAGGGATTGCGGCCGACCAGCAAGGGCGCGTGTACGTTTTTTGGCATGCGCCCATCCCGGGCCGAAAAGGCGAAGAGTTTCGGCGAGTCTGGATGACCCGTTCCGAAGACGACGGCAGATCGTTTACGCCCGAACACCTCGCGTGGGACCAGCCGACGGGCGCTTGCGGCTGCTGCTCATTGGATTCCTATGCAGACCGTGCGGGGAGGGTCTATGTTCTTTTTCGGTCGGCACAGGCCATGATCCATCGCGATATGTATCTGTTGGAATCGGCCGACCACGGCGCGACGTTTCACGGTTCCGATATCTCCAAGTGGAATGTCGGCTATTGCGTGATGAGTTCCGAAGCATTCGTCGGCGGTCGCGTGGGAACGTATGCAGCCTGGGAGACGGAAAAGCAAGTCCATTTAGGATGGATCGACTCGCAAGCTGCGACAGCGACTGACATCGCGGTCTCTTCGGATCCGCTGAATCAGAAGTACCCCTCGTTGGCCATGAACCGGCAGGGCCTTGTCCTCGCTGCATGGACAGAAGGGATGGGCTGGAAACGTGGCGGATTAGTGCATTGGCAGCTATTCGATTCCGCTGGCCGGCGTGTCGGACCTGCCGGCGGTGCGAACGGTGTGCCGGCATGGAGTCTGGTCGCGGCCTATGCACGACGGGACGGGACCTTTGTTGTTCTGTTTTGAGCGTGCCAGCTCTAATACGCCTACGGCATAGCGCCCATAACGTTAGCCTAAAGAATTTCCAGTAGCGACGGGATTACGCCTCGTCACTGAATGCTGCGCCGTTTGCGCGGGTTGTCACCCTGTAAGCTGTTCAGTCCGCAAACTGGCTTTATCCGTTTGTGGTGCGAGGCATTTTTTTGACCCATGACTCCATCCAAGAAGGTGCGTCTCGCCTGGAGACACCTCGACCATCACTTCCAAAAAATTCGGCATCTGATCGGCCGCTTGCGTTTCATAATGGCAATGCATTAAATGAGCGGCGACCATCCTGGTTCCGAAGCAAAACAAGCTCTTGAACGTGTCATCGTAAGCCGCTCGTTCGCTCGTGCCCGGTCCTGATACGGATTATTTTGTGACGGTGAAGTGGTAGCGACCTGAGGCGACGCGGCATTCAGTTTGCGTGCCGTCGTCGCTCAGAAGAGTCACAGCCCCAACTGCGCGCACCGGGCGGCCGCTCTCATGGATTTCAGTTTTGCCAGTTTTGGGAAGGTAAACGGTCGCGACGGTGTTGGGAGGGATGGCGAGATCTATTGTGGTGAGGTTCTGTTCCTGTTGCCAATGGATGGCGATGCGGCCAAGTGCGGAATCGTAGGACGCCTCTGTTTCCTTGACACTTCCGGCCAGCCAAGGACGAATGACGATTTGGTTTTCCCGGGGGCGGGAGAGATCGAAATCGATTCCAGCCAAGCCACGGTAAAACCATTCTTCCGCATGACCCAGCATGAAATGGTTCTGGGAATCGCGCGGATTCGCATCCCAGGCTTCCGTCAGAGTGGTCGCACCCATGTGCAACTGATATCCGTAGCTCGGGGCATCCGTGCGTGACAGCATGTCATACAGCACGTCGGAGCGGCCCCCTTGCAGCAAGGCTTCCACCACAAAGTGAAACCCGATATCGCCGGCGGTGACGTGGTTCTGATGCTCGCGCACGTTATCCACTAACTTCTGAAGAACAAGCTGGCGATCTTGCTGCGGAACGATGCCGAGGACAAGCGGCATGGCATACGCGGTCTGGCTGCCCCGATCATAAACGTGGGTTTCCGGATTGTAAAAAGTTCGGTTGAAAGCCTCTCGTACCTGCTCAGCGGTGTGTTCGAGCGCGTGCGAATCGGCTGTTTTTCCCAATAGCTTTGCTGCTTTACTCACGGTGGAAAGATCCTCGTAATAGAGGGCGGTTGCAGTCACGCCCAGGCTGGTGAGCTTTGAGACTCCGGGCTCGCCGGGGCCAATGTCGTACCAGTCTCCCAGCCCATAGGAAACGATGCCACGCGTGGCCCTAGTTCCCAGATAATCCGTGTAGCGTTTCATTTGCTGGTAGTGTTCCGCCAGGTCTCGCACGGTTGAGTAGTGCTGATAGCTGATCCAGGGATCCAGTACCACCGCGCTTCCCCACTCCGGAGAATCGTTGAAGGGCGGAGGAAACTTTGTGAATTGCGGAGCAATTTCCGGCATGGAACCGCTGGGCGCCTGGGCGTCCCGCATGTCGTCCGAGATTTTCTCGAACAAGCGGGCCAAGCCGTAGTTGTACATGAGGGAGGAGGCAAGCAAATGCGTTTCTTCCAGCCAGCCGAGTTTCTCGCGGTGCGGACAATCCGTCAACACCGATTGCATGTTACTCAAGATAGCGGCATCGATCAGGCGATGGATCCGGTTCAGAAGCTCATCGGAGCACTTGAACTGTCCCACCACAGGAACAGCCGCATGAATGAATTGCCCTCGGACGAACTCCAGCTTGGGCATTGGGGAACCCTTCGACGCTTCCATCTCAACTTGGACGTAGCGAAACCCGTAGTAGCTGAAGCGCGGGTGCCAACTCTCCGTGCCGGCGCCCCGCAATGTGTAGGAGAACCACTGCGGTTGGCCGGAGCTCACCTGAGTCACGAGTCCGCGGGCATCGAGAAGTTCTCCGGGAATCAGTTTCACCGTAGAGCCCGCGGCTCCTCGCACCGACAACTCGGGCCAGCCGGAGAAGTTCTGTCCCAGGTCATAGACATGCACGCCAGGCTTGGGTTCGGTGACGCGCTCCGCGGAGTAGACGTGCTGCACTTTGATGGCAGGACTCTCTTGCGCGACGAGCCTACCTCCGGGGCCGTTCACCTGTTCCGCGTTGCTCCAATCATGGTCGTTGAATCCGCTTTGCAGCCAGCCATCGGGTTCCAGACGCGCGTCGTAGTCTTCGCCGCCATAGGGCGAGGAGAACGTAATCGGACCGTCGTGGCAGCGCCATGCGGAATCGCTCACGACGGTTTCCGAACTGCCGTCCGTGAAAAGAATTCGGGCCTGAAAGATCAGCTTCGGCGGACCGAACGAGCCGGTGAACTTTGTATAACGGCCAGGTGTTGCCTCCACGTTATACATGCCATTGCCTAACAGGATGCCGATCGCGTTGCTTCCCTGATGTAGCGCCTTTGTCAGATTGTAGGCGTTGTAAAAGACCGTCTTTCGGTAATCCGTCCAGCCCGGGGTCATCACTGCATCGGTCGCCTTCTCGCCGTTGATCCGCAATTCGTATTGGCCCAGGCCGGACACGTAGGCCATTGCTTCCGCAATCGGTTTGGAAATTGAAAATTCATGGCGGAAAATGGGCAGACTGCGGCCCTGCGTGCCTTCCCGGGCGATCCATTTTGCTTTCCAGGCATTTGGAACAAGTGCCGGATCGAGCACTCCCATTCGGAACTCCGCGGCCTGAGCCCAAGGTGACGGACGATGAGCTTGGTCCCAAACACGCACTGACCAGTAAAGGTGCGCAAACGAGGGGAGCGGTTTGCCTGCGTAAGGGATCTGGATGGTGCTGTTTGACGGAACGGTGCCGCTGTCCCAGTAGTCTCCCTTTTCTTGGGCAACGAGTGCCGCCGTTGAGGAGACCAGGATGCGATAAGCGGATTGGCTGAGGGAGCGGGCAGCCTGCTCATTGACTCCAAGCTTCCAACTGAATCGCGGATGTGCTGTTTGAATCGCCAACGGGCTCTCCTGATACTCACAACGAAGCTCTTGAGGAACGATGCTCGGAGACTCCCGCACCTGGGCGAGATCTTGGGAGCTTAGAGCAGCAGCAAGAAGGAATGGGAGCGCCAAACTACATACGGCTACGTTGCATTTGCACACCATAATCTCGTTTTACGTAATAGTCAAAGGGAGCCGGGTAATTACTATCCAGATTTGCCGAAGTGATGAGCCCATGCTTCGCGAATAACGCCTTTGGAAGGATTCTCTGCAACAGGTTCGAACACTTGGTGAGTACAAGTGTATTGCAAAGGTAGACTCTCGGAAAACCGCAGAGCCTGATAACCGCATAGATCCGCTCTCGCCAACGGCTTATCTATCCACCGGATTCCACCTTGACCGAAACGCGCGTTGCTTCATATGCGGCCGATTGGCGGAGAGCGGTGACTTGGAATTGCAAGGATTTGAGGAAAGCTGGGCAGATCGGTACAAAGCCAGTTAGGTGCTACGGGCGCTTTTCTGGCCCTCTATATTAAGCGCGACCAATATCATCGCCAAGCCCACAATTTCTTCAGATGTGACAGCGCCCATGGCAGCGCGTTAAGGCTGAAACACCGTTCTCGGCTGATACAGATTCGGGATGATTAGCTTTCCAATGGCGATCAACTCGCCCGAGCGCGAGAGCACTCTGACCAGCGGCGAACCGGGCGGGATGACGAAAGGCGAAGTGCGGAACTGACGGCCGTGGCGAATCTGAACCTCCACGGTGGAACTGACCCGTTCCGCGGGCAGATCGGCCAATAATTCACCAGCCGGTATGATGGCCTCCGAAAGTTGGCCCGCTTGCGCCAGCGCGCTCAGCTGGTCCAAGGTACGCGCCTGAGAGAGGGAGAACTCGCCTAGCCGAGTGCGGCGCAAGCGAGACAGAAGCGCGCCGCAGCCGAGCCGCTGGCCGAGATCGTGCGCGATGCTGCGGATATAGGTTCCCGCCGAGCAGGTCACTTCCATTTCGAGATGGTTGTCTGCGACGCTCCGCACTTGAAGATCGTCTACTTCCACCTCCACCGGGTTCAAAGTCACCGGAATCTTTTTGCGCGCCAATTTGTAGGCGGCAACCCCCTTAATCTTCTTGGCTGAGACCGGAGGCGGCACTTGCAGGAAGCGGCCTTCAAAAGCGCTGAGAGCCGAGCGAATCTCAGCCTCCGGAGGCGCGGTCACGCCGGTTGCCGCAACCTCGCCTTCGGAATCGTAAGTGTCCGAGACGCGGCCGAACTCGATAGTCGCCTGATAGGTCTTATGACTTTTTTCATAAAACGGGGCCAACCGCGTGGCTGTTCCGGCTAAGAGCGCGAGCAGCCCGGTGGCCAGTGGATCGAGCGTTCCCAGATGGCCCACGCGTTTGGTATTCAAGAGCTTCCGCAACCGATTTACCACGTCGTGGCTCGTGCAACCGGCTGGCTTGTCGATTAAGATAAGGCCGTTCGTTGTCATGCTGGTGTGTCCGTCCTTCGCCGGCTACGTTAGTCTGGTGGAAGGAAGCCGCTCTCCGCAGCGGCCTCAGATTAGAAGATACAGCAGGGGCAGGTCACTTGGAAGAGGAAGCGCTAGGTAAAGCTTACGATTCGCGGCTCATGAGGCGGCTTCTCCGCTACATGAAGCCCTACCGCGCGGTGGTTACTGCTTCTCTGCTACTGCTGGTGGTCGATTCTATTCTCCAGATTATTGGGCCGCTGCTCACTAAATTAGCAGTTGACCGCTATCTGGTTCCGGTCAGGCATGCGCAACTTCTTCCGTTCCTGGACCATTGGCTGTCTAAAAACCCTTGGACGGGCCTGGAGCAAATTGCGTTACTGTATCTGGCGGTTGTGGTGCTCGGCTTTTTCTTCGACTTCGGGCAGACCTACCTGATGCAGTGGACCGGGCAAAAAGCCATGTTCGACCTCCGCCGCGAGCTGATGAGTCATCTGCAGCGGCTGGATATTTCTTTTTTCGACAGAAACCCGGTAGGGCGGCTGGTGACGCGTGTCACGACCGACGTGGACGTTCTGAACGACCTGTTTGCCTCCGGTCTGGTGACGATCGTGGGAGACATTCTGATGCTCTCCTTCGTCGTGCTGGCTATGTTCCGCCTCAGCCCGGGCATGACGGGTCTGATGCTGGCGGTGATGCCGATCGTGGTGCTGGTTACGATGCAGTTTCGCCGGACGGCTTCGCAAAGCTACCGGCGCATCCGGGTGGCGATCGCGCGCATCAACGCTTATCTTCAGGAGCACGTAGCCGGCATCGTGGTCCTGCAGCTATTCAACCGCGAAGAGCGCAGCAAGATGGAGTTCGAGGCGATCAACCGGGATCACATGATCGCTTTCAAAGATTCGATCGTCGCGTATGGCTGGTTTTATCCGGTGGTCGAGTTTCTGGGGATGCTGGCGCTCGCCATGCTGCTGGCTTATGGGGGCTATCGCATACGGCAGGGAGTTTTAACGCTGGGAGCGCTGGTGGCGTTCTTCCAGTACGGCCTGCGATTTTTTCGACCGATCCAGGATTTGAGTGAAAAGTACAACATTCTGCAGGGCGCGATGGCGGCATCGGAACGGGTGTTCAAATTGCTTGACACCCAGCCTGTGATCACTTCGCCCGATACTGCCGCCGCCTTTCCGCAAAGCGCGGTCGACGTCGAATTCGATCACGTATGGTTTGCCTATAACGACGAAGACTGGGTGCTGCGCGACGTCAGCTTCCACATCAAAGAGGGCGAGACAGTCGCGATCGTGGGGCACACAGGCGCGGGGAAGACGACGCTCACGAGCTTGCTGCTGCGCTTCTACGACGTGCAGCGGGGGGCCATCCGAATCGGCGGCCTCGATATCCGCTCGCTCGATTTGTTGGAGCTGCGCAGAAACTTCGGCGTGGTGCTGCAGGATCCCTACCTGTTTACCGGCACGGTGGGAAGCAACATCCGACTGGGGACCGCCGGAATAACCGACACAGCGATTCAGGACGCGGCGCGGCAGGTCAATTTGCTCGATTTCATCGAAGAACTGCCCGATCGATTCGACACGCCGGTGCGCGAGCGCGGCGATGGTTTCTCGACCGGGCAAAAACAGCTGATCAGCTTCGCGCGAGCGCTCGCGCATAATCCGCGCGTTCTGATTCTGGATGAAGCTACCTCAAGCGTCGACACGGAAACAGAGCTGCGCATTCGCGAAGCGTTGAACCGGCTTGTTTTCAACCGCACGTCGCTCATCATTGCGCACCGGCTCTCCACCATTCAGCGTGCGGATCGCATCATCGTAATGCACAAAGCGCAGCTGCGGGAATCCGGCACGCATCAGGAGTTGCTCGCTAAGCGGGGCATCTATTGGAAGCTCTACCAGCTGCAGTATAAGGAGCAGGAGTTTGAGTCCCAGAAAGAGCTCACCTCTCGACGCTAAGGAACTGGGCAGTTCTCTCGAGCGGGCATCTTCGCCGAAGTCTGTGGCAGATGCTTCTCCGGGCGGTGGCTGGCCTTCCATTTTCGGCGTTGAGCAGACAGCGCTAAGTTACCGGGCCGCCAAACCGCCGAATCCGGTCTTCCGAACCTTTGGCGGCTGGAAAGTCCGAAAAAAGCTGGCGCTCCTTCACAATTTGTTTTTTATCGTGCTGTCGATTTCGGTATATCTTTCGGTGATTCCGCTTTTTTCTCAGCACCTGGAGGCAGCCAGAGAGCGCGAACTGCATATGCTGAGCCAGATTTTCACGGCGGAGCTGCCGCTTCGCCCGGCGCTTGAATCGAAGGAATTTGCTTTGTACGATCTGCAGGAAGGGTCGGCTTCGGAACTTAAACTTTCACTCGAAGGACAGCAATTTCTAGCCAGCCACCCGACCGAAACCTGGCAGGCTGGCCAATACAGCCTTTTTCGAAACTCCAAAAAACCCGGCCAATACCGGCGCGTGAATCTTTCATCCACTTTTTATCAATCCGCGCTGCGCCAGGCGCAGCTCAGCCTGTTCGTCGTGCTCGGCACGATCTATTTGCTCACCATCGTGGTGATGGAATTTTTCATCATGCCGCAATACGTGTATTATCCGCTCAACCTGATGCTGCAAGCGGACGCGGCAACACAGCAGGGCGACCGGGAGAACGAGCTGATCAACGCGCGCTCTATATCGAGCGATGAGATCGGCCAGATCATGCGCTCGAGAAACGCCACCGTGGCGCAGCTTCGCCAGCAGGAAGACGATCTGGCGAGCGCTCTGCAGAAGCTCGAAGAACAGGATCGGCTGGTGTCGCTGGGTCTTCTGAGCACAAGCGTCGCGCATGAGCTAAACACGCCGCTGGCGGTGCTGCAAGGCTCCATCGAAAAGCTGCTCGAAAGCACGAACACGCCGCAAACTCTCGAACGGCTGAGCAGGATGCTGCGGGTTACACAGCGGCTGCGCAAGATCAGCGAGGGGCTGGTCGACTTCGCGCGAGTAAGGACGCAGGAAACAGAACCCGTGAAGCTGCGCGATCTGATCGACGAGAGCTGGAACCTGGTGGCGATCGACGAAAAAGCGTCGGCCGTCACGTTCGTAAACAACGTTCGACCGAACGATACCGTACTCGGGAATGCCGATCGCCTCGTCCAGGTATTTGTGAACCTGATTCGGAACGCTCTGCTGGCGGTATCATCGGGCGGCACGATCGACGTGCAATCGAAGCTGTTTCAACGCAAAGGACAAAGCTGGATTAGCTGCACGGTACTCGACGATGGACCGGGAATTCCCGCCAACATGCTTCCCAACCTCTTTGAGGCTTTTGTGACCACCCGCCTTGACGCGCGCGGCACGGGTCTCGGCCTTACCGTCGCCGAAGGGATCATCTCGCAGCACGGGGGCTCGATTTCCGCTTCTAACCGCGCGCAGGGCGGAGCGTGCCTGGAAGTCCTGCTGCCGGCTGTTCCGAGCGAGCAACTGGTGTGATGGCAGGAAGTTCGGCATGAGTGAAGGCGCAATCCCGACGGCCGGTCTGATAGACGTAGCCGTGCTGGACGATGACGCGGACTTCCGCACCTACCTCGAAGACCTGCTGCGCGACGAGGGAACTTACTCGGTGCGGACCTTCGGGCATCCGGAGGAGCTTTTCGATGCCGCTGAGGCGCGCGTGCCCGACATCGTTTTACTCGACATGAAAATGGGAGCGGCGAGCGGTGAACAGGTTCTGGAGCAACTGCTCACCCGCTGGCCCGAACTCTGCATCATCATCATCACGGGATATCCGTCGCTCGAGAGCATGCGCGCCACCTTCCGCCTGCGCGTCTTCGATTATCTCGCCAAGCCTTTTTCGCTGGTCCAGCTGCGCCAAAGTTTAAGCAATGCCATTGAAAAATTCAGCCTCGGCCGTACCGCTCAGGATCGGCTGCGCGAACGCTTAGGCCATAGAATTAAACTGCTGCGCGTGGAGCAGGATTGGTCGCTAAAAGATCTGGCCGCCATGACCAGGCTCAGCGTCTCCCAAATCAGCTCCATCGAGCGCGGCGCGAATCTGCCCAGCATAGAAAGTTTGCTCTCCATCTGTCATGCTTTCGGTAGAAAGCCTTCGGATCTCCTGTCCTCCATCGATTTCTGATCGGTTACTTTTAGGAATTGCCGGTTTTTGGGCTTTCTGTCTCCAAGTTTCAGATGATAACTTTCCGTTCGAGATGCTCCCTACCCTGCGTTCTGTTCGCCTGTATTTGCGCCCCTGTCGCCAGCGCGCAATCCGCCTCGCCCGGCGCCGGCTTTCCTCGCCCTGAAAAACTCACCTATCAAGTGGAATGGCGGCTCGTGAACGCCGGCACGGCAACGATTCAGATGTCGCGCGGTAACGATTCCAAGGGCTGGAATTTCGATTTGGAGATCGAGAGCGCCGGATTTGTTTCCAGGCTGTACCGGGTAGCGGACACATACAAGGTCGCGGCTCGAGATCGTTTCTGTCTCTCGAGTGCATCGCTGAACTCGCAAGAGGGCAAGAAGCACTCGATATCGAAATTGCTGGTCGACGGCGCTGGAAAGAAGCTGACTTACGACGAAAAAGACCTGGTAAGGAATCGAAGCGACAGCAAAGAACTTGCCATCCCGCCTTGTACGCGCGACATAGTGGGAGCTCTGGCGTCCCTGCGCGGCTTGAACCTGGCGCCGGGCCATTCGACCTCGATGCCGATTACCGACGGCAAGAAGTTCGCGCAGGCGAAGATCGAAGCGCAAGCGAAAGAGTCGGTAAGTGTCGCGGGCAAGAGCTACCAAGCCACCCGCTTCGAAGCCTATTTATTCGATAATGTTTTGTATAAGCGCCGGGGACGCCTCTTAATATGGATCAGCGACGACCCGGAACACCTGCCGGTTCAATTCAGGCTGGTCTTGGGCTTTCCCATAGGAACGATCACGGTAGACTTGATAAAGCGGGAAAATTAGGCGGCTGCCTTCGGCAGAGCCTGGACCTGCAACCTCGGTCGTGAGTATTACGTCGTTTTACTAAACATGCAGTTACGTGTAAGCCTGCTTCTGATAAGTGTCGCGTTGGCTGTGCAGGCCCAGATGACGCAGATGAACGTCCAGCAACTGGTGGATTTCCTCCGGTCTGAACTGGCCATGAAACAGGACAGCGACAAGCAGATCGCGGCCGCGCTCAAGAAAATTCAGTTGAGTGAAAGGCTGACGGACAAAACGATCGTCGACCTGGAAGCGCAAGGAGCGCAGCCGAAGACGGTGGAAGCTCTTCACAAGCTGCGCGATGAAAGCGCCAATATCAAGCGCACCGCGCCCTCGAATCTGACTTCTTCTCCGGATACTGCTCCGGATAATACATTGACTTCCGGGCCGGCAAGCACAACCTTGGCTGTACAGGGACCGCCGCCGCCCCCGCCCGATTCGGTGCATCAGCAGCAGATTTTGGACTTGATGAGGCAGTATGCGCTCAGCTATGAGCATGGGCTGCCAAATTTTATCTGCGTGAGGGTGGATCGCAGGTATGTCGACCCGTATGGCGGCGACGCGTATCGAAGCCTTGGAACAGTGCTGGCCAAGGTGAGTTATAACCAGGGCCAGGAGCATTACAAGGTCTATTCGGTGGGCGGAAAGATCGTAGATGCGGATATGGGTGGCATCGGGGTGGAGGGCGGAGCGAGATCGTCCGGCGAGTATGCGGCCATGATGGCCAGCATCTTCGAGCCGAAGAGCGACGCCGAGTTCGGATGGGCCAAATGGACGAAATTGCGGGGTCGTGTACTCGCCGTCTTCAGCTACTTCATCGATAGCGGCCACTCCAGCTACAGCATTGATTACAGCGAAGGTCCAGGCGACGATCAGCGCATCATTACTGCGTACAAGGGATTAGTTTACGCGGACGCAAACACCGGTGAGATCGACCGGATTACCTTCCAGGCAGTGGATATACCAAACTCGTTCCCGGTCCGGACCGCCGAAGAACGAGTGGATTACGATCTGATATCGATCGGCGATCAGGAACAGGCTGTTCTTCCGCTCTCTGCCAAGCTCCACATGAGCGCGGCGCATCAGACATCCAAAAACGATATCGAATTCCGCAATTATCATAAGTACGGCTCAAATTCGGTCATCAGGTATGACATGGACCCCACCGCGCCGCCACCCGCGCCCTTACCGGCGAGTAAGACGGATGAACAGCCGGCGACAAGCGGCCCGAGCAACAAACCGGCCACGCAACAGCCAGGCAAGCCGGCCGCTCCTTCCAGTTCTAATCCGTGGCAACTACCTTCCGCGCCACCACCGCCTCCTCCGCCTGTGCAATAGCGGAAAGAGCTCGCGCCAAAACAGACTCCTCGTCTTGCGCGCCAACTACCACAACGTGCGAGCTTGGCGTATCCGGACGCCAGCGCGCCAGCATCCTGTCACAGACGTAACCCTTGAAGACCGATACGAGCGGTACACCCGCCGCGGCGGCGACGTGCTGGCCGGCTGAATCATAACCTACATACAACTGGCTTTGAATAATGTGGCTCGCAAAAGAGGCGTAGCTGCCGTCATGGATGTGCAGATTCGCTGGCGCGCCCAAACGGCGCACAAGATCGTCCACACGTCCTGCTTCCTCTCCGCCCGCTCCGCGATCGAGCAGAATGGGACGGTCTCGCTTTAACAGATCCGCTAGTATGGCATACTCGAACTCGCCATCCACGCGTTTCTGGGCGTTATCGCCGACACCCCAGCTCACCGTGATATCCGCAATCTTCGGCTGCTTCGCGGGCGCGACGTACGGCGCTTGCTTGCCCACATCGAAGACTTCAGTCAACCACTCGGCGGTAAGCTGCGGCAGGGAGGCGTCGAGTTCTCCCCCGAATGCCCGGCTTTCGAAGAAAAAATAACGCGCGTCGTCCTCCCCAAGCGGTATGAGCCCAAGCTGCGTCAAGCGGGAATCGGGATCGATCACGATGGCGCCTGGTTCGTCTACCGCGCCAAGCAGTTCGGAGGCCGCGCGCAGTCGTTCCCGCAGCAGACTTGCTCGCCCATAGGGCAGAGCCACCGGCTTGATGCGGGGATCTTCCGCGAACAGCTCGGCGTTCTTTTCAGGCCCGACTAGACGTATCTCGGCGTGCGGAAATCGTTCCTTCGCCGCCGCCAGCGCCATGCTCGTCACCGCCACGTCGGCCCCAAGAGTCACGCGAGAGAGCACGAACACTTTATCTACTTGCCCGCCCGGAAAACGCCTCACCTGCCGAATACGGCCGTAGCGAAGAAGCAATTCTTCCGCATTGTAGTCTGGCAAGGCTTTGGAGATAACGTAAGCGAACAACCGCGCATAGACGTCGCACAAAGCGGGCTCGAACCGATCCCCAAGCTGCTCGATAACAATACTAAAAAGCGCGCGCGTGGCCGCTCGCGCCACGAACGGGTCATCTTCATCGAGCGCCCGTTCAATCAGATCGTCCAGCGTGCGCGACGGCCACGCGCCTTCACGCAGGCAGGCGTCCAGCACTTCCTGCGCCAGTTCACTCGCCGGTATACTTGCCAATTAATAGGCCCAGCCTTTGTTTGGCTTCCGCCGGGATCGCCGCCCGATCCGTAATAATCGCATGCTTCAAAGCCGAACCGCACTTACAGTTCCGCTCAGCGGGCAAATTGCGGATTAGCGCGGGAACCAATCTGCGCGCATTTTCCGTATTGCGTTTCAGCGTCTCTATAATTTGATCGACTGTTACGGCGTCGTGCGCTTCATGCCAGCAATCGTAGTCCGTCACCATGGCAACGGTCACATAGCAAATCTCTGCCTCGCGCGCGAGCTTGGCTTCCTGCAGATTCGTCATGCCAATCACGTCCATGCCCCAGCTTCGATAGACGTTCGATTCCGCGCGCGTCGAAAACGCCGGGCCTTCCATGCAGAGGTACGTGCCGCCGAGCTTGCTATTGATCCCGGATGCCTTCGCCGCGCCATGAGCTACCGTAGCCAGTTCGGGACAGATCGGGTCGGCAAAGCTGATGTGCGCCACCACGCCATTGCCAAAGAAAGTGGCGATTCGGCCGCGCGTGCGGTCGAAAAACTGGTCGGGAATTACGAAATCGAGCGGCGCGTGCTCCTCCTTCATCGAGCCCACGGCGCTTAAGGAGAGAATGCGCTCGATGCCCAGCATTTTCATCCCGTAGATGTTCGCGCGATAATTCAGTTCCGACGGCGAGAGGCGATGGCCCCGGCCGTGGCGCGCCAGAAACGCCACCGTCTTTCCTTCCACCTGGCCCAGTACATACGCGTCCGATGGATCTCCAAAGGGAGTGTTCAGGCGTACTTCTTCAGGCCTCTCAACGCCCAGCATGGAATAGAACCCGCTGCCGCCGATGACTCCGATTTCAGCTCTCTTATTCAAATTTCGACTATCCCTTCCCATAACAATTACTTCTGAATCAATTCGAGCAGCACGCCGCCGGCCGACGCAGGATGCACAAAGACGTAAAGATGGCCGCCCGCGCCGCGCCTGGGCTCATTTAACAGCCGTGCGCCTTCCTTTTTTAGCCGCTCCGCAACCTCTGGCAGATTGTCGACCCGTAAGGCTACGTGATGCAAACCGGGACCACGCTTTTCAATGAACTTCGCAACCGCCGATTCAGCGTCCGTAGCCTCTAATAGTTCCACCCTCGATGCGCCCGCCGGCAGCATGGCGACCTTTACTCGCTCTGCCTCCACGGTTTCATACCCGTCCAACTGTGCGCCCAAAAGCCCTGAATAAAAACGGACGGCTTCGTCAAGGCTGCGAACCGCGATACCGAGATGGTCAATGTCTACACTCACGGTTTCACTTTTCCCAGATACAAGATCTTGCACTCGTGGAGCGGCCCTTCTGGGCTGCTATGCCGGCTTTCGAGCCGGCATGAAGCCGTCAGGAATGGCGGCATTTCAGGGCTGGAGCCCCGCTCCACTAATGGCAAGTCCTCAAAACTAAGTGACATTGGCCTTTAAGGCCTCCGAAAACAAAGCGTCAACCGCTTGGTACGGATCTTCCATTCTCTCAGCTACGCGCCGTGCATGCTCCTCAATAAGTTCCCCCGGCAATGCTTCCGCGATCCGCTCCCGTAACATTTCGTGCAATCGAAAGCTCCAGACATCGTTTCGTGAACTGCGGCCCTTCCGCTCGAAAACTTGTTCGACCACGGCCAGCAGTTCGGCCACCCCTTCGCCCTGGCTGGCAATCACCCGGTGAATAGGAGACGCATCGGAACGCGCCACTTCACTCCCCAAACTCTGCATGGCGCGTATCTCCTGCTCCAGCCGTGCCGCCCCCGGCAGGTCGGCTTTGTTGATGGCAAAGACATCGGAAATTTCCATGATGCCGGCCTTGATCGCTTGCACATCGTCGCCCGTGCCAGGCATTAAAACCAGCACTGTAACATCGGCCAGCCGGGTAATCTCGATCTCATCCTGGCCCACGCCCACAGTCTCGATCAGAACAAAGTCGCGTCCGGCCGCATCGAGCAGCAGAGCCGTCTCCAGTGTTCCCCGCGCCAAGCCACCGAGCCGTCCCCGCGTCGCCATCGAACGAACAAATACTCCGGGATCGGCGTGGTGTTCCTGCATCCGAATGCGATCCCCTAGCAGCGCGCCTTTCGAATACGGGCTGCTGGGATCGATGGCGATAATTCCGACGGTTTGCTTGCGACAGCGAATAACCGCCGCCAGTTTGCTCACGAGCGTGCTCTTCCCCGCCCCCGGCGGACCGGTAATTCCAACGATCTTCGCGCGGCCCGTTCGAGCAAACAGTGCGGCGACCAACTCGCGGCCCGCGGGAGTCTGCGCTTCAATCAAACTCGCCGCTCGCGCCAGCGCGCGCAGCTCACCCGCCAAAATGCGGTCGTGGAGTTGTTGCGTCCCGGATACTTGGCTCAATTTATTCTTTCAGCAGCTGCCGCGCAATCACCAGCCGCTGAATCTCGCTCGTGCCCTCTCCGATCGTGCAAAGCTTCACATCGCGGTAGAATTTTTCGACCGGATAGTCTTTGATGAAACCGTATCCGCCGTGTATTTGCAGCGCCTGATCCGCCACTCGCACGGCCATCTCGGAAGCGAAAAGTTTGGCCATGGCGGATTCGCGCGTCACGCGCTTGCCTGCATCTTTGCGAGCGCCCGCGCTATAGATCAACCAGCGGGCCGCTTCGATCTCGGTCGCCATATCGGCCAGCTTGTGCTGAATGGCTTGAAATTCGGAGATGAATCGCCCGAACTGTTTCCGATGCTTGGAATACTTGAGCGCGGCGTCGAAAGCTCCCTCCGCGAGGCCGAGCGCCAGCGCCGCGATGGAAATTCTCCCGCCGTCGAGTATACGCAGACTATCCACGAATCCTTCGCCCGGTTTCCCTAAGAGCTGCGACTCGGGCAATCGGCAATCGCTGAAGATCACTTCGCCGGTAGCGCTGGCCCGCATACCCAGCTTATTTTCTTTTTTGCCTACCTTAAATCCGGACATTCCCTTTTCGAGAATGAAAGCGGAAATGCCGTGCTGCGAGGCCGCTCGATCGGTGACGGCCATGGCCACGCAGACGTCTGCGTATTGCGCGTTGGTCGTGAATGTCTTGCCCCCGTTCAACACCCACTCGCCGCCTTTAAGCGCCGCCAGCGAACGCGTTCCTCCCGCATCCGATCCTGCTTCGGGCTCCGTCAGCGACCAGCAGCCGATCCATTCTCCTGTCGCCAGCTTCGGGATGTACTTCTGTTTTTGCTCCTCATTGCCGGCCAAGTAGATGTGATTCGTGCAAAGCGAGTTGTGCGCCGCCACAATCAGCGCCACGCTCGGATCGATGCGCGCAAGCTCTTCGATGATGATCGAATACTCGATGTAACCAAGGCCCGCTCCCCCGAATTCCTCCGGGAAAATAGCTCCTAGCATTCCGAGCTCGCCGGCCTTCTTAATAACGTCCAGCGGAAAGATTTGGTTTTCGTCCCATTCGAGTACGTGCGGCGCAATCTCGCGCTGGGCGAAATCGCGGATTGTGCCGCGGAGTTGGATCTGCTCCGCTGAATATTCAAAGTCCATAGAGGAACCAAACCATTATCCGAAACACCCATAGCAGATGCCCAAAGCCAGCAGCCATGCACAATGGAAGGGCATGGTTCCAGTCACGCCTGAGTCCGCGCAAGACTTGGCAGGTGTTCTCAAAGAGTGTACGGCAAGCTCCCGTTCTATTAGCGTTATCGGCAACAATAGCAAGCACCTGATGGCGGGCCCGGTGACTGGCGCGGACAAAATTATTTCCACCACGCGGCTCAACCGGGTTTTGCAGTATGAGCCGAACGACCTTACCGTGAGCGTCGAAGCGGGCATTGCGTGGGCCACCTTGCAGGAATTACTGGCTCAAAGGCGGCAGATGATCGCGCTCGATCCGCCTTTTAGTAACCAGGCAACGGTGGGCGGAGTCGTGGCCAGCAATTCGAGCGGCCCTCTCCGCAAGAATTTCGGCACCGCCCGCGACCTCGTGATCGGCATGCAGTTTGCCATGCTCGACGGCAAACTTGTGCGCAGCGGCGGAATGGTTGTGAAGAACGTCGCCGGTCTCGATATGGGAAAGCTCCTGATCGGCAGCTTTGGCACGTTGGCCGTCCTCACCTCTGTTAATTTTCGTCTGCATGCCATCCCCGAGCAGATGAATACCTTTCTGTTCAGTTTTCCGGACCTCACTGCCGCAATCAAGAAACGGGATGCCTTGCTTGCGAGCATCCTGCGGCCGCTCGCCATGGATGTCGTAAATCCCCCCGCCGCTGTCCGCATCGGTCATAGCGGGTATCTATTGGCTGCCCGCGCCGGCGGCAGCAGCAAAGTGCTCGACCGTTACGCCCGCGAACTTACCGGGAGCCAGCGGCTCACAGAGCGCGACGACGATCTGTTTTGGACAAAGCTACGCGAGTTCTCTCCTGACTTCCTGCGCGGCGAACCATCCGGCGTGATACTACGCGCTTCAACACCTCTCAGCGAAATGGGCAAACTCATGCAATCGGTTTCGGCTCCCTGCCTGTCACGCGCCGGTTCCGGAGTGACTTACGTCTACTTGAACGCCTGGCAGGAGACGCCGCCGCTTTGGAAGGAAATCGCAGACCACCGCTGGGCGGCCGTAACGGAGTTTGCGCCCAATGCAGTCCGCTCCAGCGAAAAACTGTGGCAGTCAGCCAAGCCGGACCTTGAAAGTAGCTTTGACATGATGAAAAGTGTCAAGCAGATGTTCGATCCTGCCAACCTTCTAAACCGTTCCCGTCTCTATGGCCGTATCTGAAAACAAGTCCGCGCTGCTTCCCAAGATTCTTTCCGATGAGCATCACGGCCCGGCGCAAGAAGACTTGGACAAGTGCGTCCATTGCGGTCTCTGCCTGAACGCCTGCCCGACCTACCGGGAGCTGGGCGTCGAAATGGACTCGCCTCGCGGCCGCATCTACCAGATGAACCAGGTCGCCAACGGAGCGCCCATCACGCCTGGATACGTCGAGCACCTCGATCTCTGCCTCGCCTGCCGCGGATGCGAAACCGCCTGCCCCTCCGGAGTTCCCTATGGCCGCATGATTGAAGCGGCGCGCGCGCAGATCCGGCAGCAGGAGCGCCCCGGTTGGTTGGCGCGGCTTGCCAAGCGATTTATTTTTCACAACCTTCTACCCTCGCGCAGCGCTTTGCAGGTCGCGGGCGCGGGCTTGTTTGCTTATCAGGCAAGCGGCCTGCAGCGCCTCGTACGCGCCACCGGAATCCTCAAACCGTTTGGCCGCCTGGCGAAGATCGAAGCTCTTTCGCCGAGCGCCGAGATTCCCTTCTTTTATTCCAAAGTCGGCCGGACCTTTCCCGCGCATGGAACCCAGCGATATCGCGTGGCTTTCCTAAGCGGCTGCATCGCGAACGTTGCTTTCGCTCGCCTGAATGAAGCCACCGTAAGAGTACTGCAGAAGAATGGCTGCGAAGTTGTCATTCCCGCCGCTCAGAACTGCTGCGGCGCGCTGCACGTTCACTCGGGCCTCGAAGGCGAAGCCCAAGCGCTCGCCCGAGGCAACATCGACGCCGTTCTCTCGGAGGACTTCGACGCCATCATTACCAACGCCGCCGGCTGCGGCTCCACGCTTAAAGAATACGATTACCTTTTGCGGGACGACCCCGCCTACCGTGAGCGCGCCATTCAATTCAAGAGCCTCATGCGCGACGTCACCGAGTTCCTTGCCTCCATCGAATTGAACCACGAGCTTGGACCCATAAACGCCGTCGCCACTTACCAGGATTCCTGCCATCTCGCGCACGGCCAACAAATCAGGGCCGCTCCCCGCCTTCTTCTCAAAGCCATCCCCGGCCTGGTCTTCCGAGAAATGCGCATGGCGGATCTTTGCTGCGGCAGCGCCGGCATTTACAACGTCGCGCAAAACGATATGGCCATGCAGATTCTCGAACACAAAATGGAATATGTCGCGGAGACAAAGGCGTCGATCATCGTGACCGCAAATCCCGGCTGCATGCTCCAACTGGCCGCCGGCGCGCGTTTACATGGCGAAGGCCAGCGCGTGATGCACGTGGTGGAACTGCTCGATGACAGTTACCATAACTTCGACCTTCAGGAAAACACAGTTAATCCAAGCCCTTCACCTTAACTCTGATTTTCCATCCCAGCGCCGCAAACAGATCTCCCAACCCGTTTTGCGCATTCGTCTGAGCTTGTTGCAAAATCCCCATATCCAAAGCCGCCTTCTGTATGTCATCGATGGCCTTCAGGCGCGCCTTGTGCTCCAGATCCGGGTCATAGGGCACCCAGGGCGTCCACCAGGTAACGTGCCGATCCCACACCTTGGTCTTCTTCTCATCGAGCGAAGCCGATAAAATCTTCGCCGGCGGAAGCATCAAGGTCACGTTTCCCTGCGTGTCGGTCGTTACATCGGCAGCCTTCACCTGCTTCAAATCCACCCCGCCCTGCACCTCGCCTTCCACCATCAGAAGAATCGATTCTTCGCCCACCGGGTCCTTCTCCTCTGTCATGCCCACGACTCGCTGAATCCGATACCGCACAGTAACCAGCTGACTCAGTTTCTCCACCTGCGTCACCACTGCGTCCGGGCCGACATTTGCGCCCAACCTGCCCTGCAATAAGGCGTATCCCAGCAGCGAAACAAAAGCGAGTAGCAGGATAAGCGTGGCGAGTTTCCAGCGTTGGGCAGTCATCTCTTTCATTTTCGCGTGCGGCGTCAGCCTTAGGCGGTCAAGCTCGCCAATACCGGCTCAAAATTGTCGGCAGCCCCCGATGCCATACTTAAAGGCAAGTTTTATGCTTCAGGATCGCGTCGACCATCGGGGAAACTCACTCCCCGAAGTTCACGAGAGCGTAACAACTTCCCACGTCAGCTTCTGGAAGCGCCTGCTGGCCTTCGCCGGACCTGCTTACCTTATCAGCGTCGGCTACATGGACCCGGGCAACTGGGCAACCGATATAGAAGGCGGCGCGCGTTTCGGCTACCGGCTGCTCTGGGTGCTGGTCGTCTCGAATCTCATGGCGCTTCTGCTCCAGACCTTAAGCACGCGCCTCGGCATCGTCACGCGACGCGACTTGGCGCAAGCCTGCCACGAAGAGTATCCCAACGCCATCTCCTATATCCTCTGGATCCTCGGCGAAATCGCCGTCATCGCCTGCGACCTGGCCGAGGTCCTGGGCGCGGCCATCGGCTTGAACCTGCTCTTCCACATTCCCCTGCTGATCGGCGTGCTTGTCACGGCGGCGGATACACTACTCGTCCTCTGGTTTACGCGCATGGGCATCCGCGTCATCGAAGCCTTCATACTCATGCTGATCGCGACTATGGGCGCGTGTTTCGCCTTTGAGATCTTTCTGGCGCGGCCGGTTCTGCACGATGTCGTCACCGGGCTTCTCCCGCGATTGAATTCGCAGACCATCGCCATCGCAGTCGCCATCTTCGGCGCCACCGTGATGCCGCATAACCTCTATCTGCATTCGGCTCTCGTCCAAACGCGTCGCATCGGCGAAACTGAAGCCGACAAACGCCAGGCCTGCCGCTTCAACCTGCTCGATTCCAGCGTGGCCCTGAACGCCGCCCTATTCGTCAACGCCGCTATTCTCATCATGGCCGCCGCCGTCTTCTTCACTCATCACATCATCGTCACGGAATTAACGCAGGCCCACGCGCTTCTCGCGCCATTGCTGGGCACCACCGCCGCCAGCGTGCTCTTTGGCGCGGCGCTGCTCTGCTCCGGGCAATCCTCCACCTTGACCGGCACCATGGCTGGCCAGATCGTGATGGAAGGCTTTCTTCATTTCCGCATTCAGCCGTGGTTACGCCGCGCTGTTACCCGCTTGTTGGCCATCACGCCCGCTGCTTTTACGGTTTATCTCGCCGGCGACGCCGCCAGTTACAAACTGATAATCGATAGCCAGATCCTGTTGAATCTGCAGCTGCCATTTGCCGTCATCCCGCTTATCCACTTCACCAGCGATCGCGAACGCATGGGCACCTTCGCCAACCCTTTATGGGTTCAGATAAGCGCCTGGTTCTGCGCTGCCTTTATTCTGGCCTTGAATATTTGGTTGAGCTTCGATCAGATACGCGACTGGATGGCGCGAAGCGGGCAGTATCGCTTCTTAGTCGGCGCGAGTTCCATCGTCGTCGGCCTCGGACTTCTTTTCTTATTAGCCGTAATCGTCGGCTGGCCCTGGCTCCGTCACGAACCCTGGAAGGCCGCCGCCGCGATCGCAACTGTTCCACCTGTGCAAGTATTCCCTTCGCGGACCTACTCGAGCATCCTTGTCCCCGTGGATCTTAGCGATTCCGATTCCGAGGCCATCAGCAATGCCATCGCGCTCGCTGAAATGCATGGTGCCAGGATTATTCTCTTGCACGTCGAAGAAGGCGTAACCAGCCAGCTATTCGGCTCCCTTTCTAAAACTGCGGAAATCGATGAGGGCCAACAATACCTCTCGCAGATTGTCGCTGCGTTGCAGCAACGTAAGATTCCCGTCGAGACGGTTGTGCGCCACGGCAAGAGCCCCGCCCTTGAAATTGCCGAAGCCGTTCACTCCTTGCATCCCGACCTTCTGGTCATGGCCTCCCACGGACATCGCGGCATGAAAGACTTGATCTTCGGCACCACCATCAATGCAGTGCGGCATAAGGTCAAAGTGCCGATGCTGATCGTCAACAGCAGATCACAGGAATGATCGATCTTTCCAAAGGAAGAATCTTAGTAACCGGTGGCGCCGGCTTTATTGGCAGCGCCATCGTCTGGGAGCTAAACCGCCGAGGTATAACCGACATCTTAGTCGCCGACCTACTGGGCCGTGATGAAAAGTGGAAGAACTTAGTCGCGCTGCGCTTTGCGGATTATCTCGAAGCGGACGACCTGCTGAAGCGAGTAAATACTCTCAAGGAGGTGCGTACTATCTTTCACCTCGGCGCTTGCTCTTCCACAACCGAAACGGATGCTTCTTATCTTATTCGGAATAACTTCGAATACACCAAACTTCTCGCTCATTTCGCTCTGGAAGGCCAGCGCCGGTTCATTTATGCGTCTTCGGCCGCAACTTACGGCGAAGCGGCAGCCGAGATTCCCGAAACGGTTCCGTTATCCGCTTTGCGGCCGCTTAACATGTACGGATACTCCAAGCACTTATTCGATTCGTATGCCGAGCGTGCGGGCATCTTAGACCGAATTACAGGACTCAAATATTTCAACGTGTTCGGCCCGAACGAATATCACAAAGGCGAGATGCGCAGCGTGGTCCACAAGGCGTTCGGTCAGATTAGCGAGAACGGCTTGGCCAAACTGTTCAAGAGTTACCGCGCGGAATACCCGGACGGCGGTCAGTGCCGCGATTTTCTATATGTAAAGGATGCAGTTGCCGCAACGCTCTTCCTGGCCGAACACGTCGCCGGCGGGGGCCTCTTCAATATCGGCTCCGGGCAACCGAATACCTGGCTCAAGCTGGTGAACTCAATCTTTGCGGCGCTAAATAAACCGCCGCAAATCGAATTTATCGAGATGCCTGACTATTTGCGCCCTAAATATCAGTACTTCACACGCGCTAAGATCGATAAACTTCGCGCTAGTGGTTTTGACAAGGAGATCACGCCACTTCCCGAAGCGGTTCGCGATTATGTCTCGCATTACCTGTTTCCAGGCCGCCATCTGGGAGATGAAGATCAAGGTCAATCAAGCGGCAGCTAACCCTTTCAGGTTCCATCCGCAGATCCGGCTCGCTTCCATTTTATTGCCGTCCGGTCCTTGCCAATGCGTCTCCAGGCTCAGGTACCCGCCGTATCCGTCCTCCATCAATCTCGCGATCTGTTGTTTCCAGGGAACGTGTCGCGTGCCGAGCGGCCCCCACGCGGGGTGCCCGTCTGACATGGCACAGTCTTTGGCGTGTACATGAACGATTCGGCCCTTGGGCAGCTGTTCATAGCCTTTGGGAAACGGAGTCTCGCCTGCCACCAGCGCGTTTGCCGGGTCCCAAACGATCATCACCTCGCGATCCGGAACCAGCTTCAACAGACTTGCTGTTTCCGCCCCGGTCGCCACGTTGCACGCATGCTCGTTTTCAAGCCCGATAATCACACCCGCGTGGCGCGCCGTCTTCGCCAAATCGCCCAGCGCCCGGGCAATTGCATCCTGGCAGCGCTCCGGCTCAACCGTGCGCCAATAAGAGAAAACTCGTATGATGCCGGCTCCAAAAAAGTGAGCGATCTCCATGGCTCGCTCGGTCAAACGCGGTTGATCGGCAAGCGTATGTTTGGAAGCGAAAACATCGCGCTGAAAGCGGTTGTCCAATTCCGGACCGCCCTCCAGAACGCACTTCAGAATCGGCGACGCAATCGAAACCACCCGCATCCCGGCGCTATCCAAAGCCTCTTTGGCGCCTTTAAGTTCGTCGTCGCTCAAATCGAGAATATTCTTTCCGTTCACAACTCTCAGCTCCGCGCCGCTCATGCCGATTTCTTTCATCGGAGGAAGAGCATCGCTGAGTACAGGAGAAAACTCGTCGGTGATGGCGGCGATGGGTAAACGTGGAGTCATAGGATCAGAACCGCGCACGTCAGTAAGCGCATTCCCAATTTTCTTTCACAAACCATGCTACGTGATGCGGCGGCGCGCATACATTTTCTAGGCGGCCGACCGAGGCAGGATTGCTGCTTCGATCTGCTTTCCGTGCGCCTGGCGCGCTGAGATCAGATCGAAGCTCTTTTGCAGGTTTAGCCAGAAGTCCGCGCTCATGCCGAAGTAACGCTCCAGGCGCAGCGCAGTGTCAGCTGTAATTGCGCGTCGCTCGTTCACTATTTCGGAAATACGCGTGACCGGCACCCGCAATTCAATCGCAAGCCGGTTTGCCGATAGGCCAAGCGGAACCATACACTCTTCACGTAGCATCTCGCCCGGATGAACCGGGGGCCGCGTAATGTTCCATCCGTTGGCAGGTCTGTTGATACTCATTTGGTTTTCTTTTCAGGGAGCGCTTAACTCGCTCTTTGCAAGGCCTCGTGGACCGCGCCCGGATTGCGGGCGATGACTGTCAGGTAGGCCCGAACTGCATTGTCTGGTTTGGTCCTCCCCTGCTCCCATTCCTGCAAAGTTCGCCGGCTAAACCCATATCGGTCGGCGAATTGGGCTTGGGAGAGACCTGCTTGCTCGCGTATCGCGCGAACATCGACATCGTCCGGCACGTACACCACGCGAGTGCGGAGCTTCAACTCCCCACGTTTGTGAGCGACCGCTTCCTCCAGCCCACGGATGATGCTATCGCCAAGGTTGAAGGCTTTCTTTTTAGAGGCCCTGGTCGATGGCGCGCCGGATAGCTGTTTGTCGAACTCCGTGGTGCTGATCACAGTAACCGCCCTCACATTGCAAGCATACGTGACTCACGTATCACGGTCAACCCATTAGCCTGCCCGCAGAGAGAACTTATGCGGCTGGGTGGCGCAGGCCATCGTTTTCTGTGGCCTGTGGGAGTCAGCCATGCAAATGGGAGTCTGACCTACCGGTAGGTTCTTGTCTCGCCCCCAAAGTTCAGCGTTTCCTGCAAAGAAGCTAAACTGAAACCATGTTCTTCCGCCGCGACCGCCCCAAAATCCCCACCTTCGCCGAACGTATCGATCTTCTAAAAAAAGCGGGCTTCGGGACCGAAAACTTACCCGACGGTCGGGTTAGAGTGACCAAGCATGGCGTGGGAGCAGTGGTCGGAGACGAAGGTAAGAATCAGCCGGATATCGAGAAAGCCGGTCTGCTGGTGGGCCCTGAAATAGCCACGCTCCTAAATCGCGGCTATCAGATGTTTCTCGAAACGCCCAGCGGCAAGCGCCTGCCGGCACACGCGGAACAGCTTACCGCGCTGCATGAATTCGAGGACGACGTCAAAGCCGCGCTCGATCTCATCAATCTCTACAACACGTCGCTCGGCACCACCACCCCGAAGCACATGTATGACCGCGTGTTCGAGCGTGATTCGGGCCACCAGCCGAAGCCCTGGCTCCGCAAGAACAATCGGGCCACCGCGCCCAACACTAAGGCCGACACCTATTCCGCCTGACCGAGCAGACTTCTCAGTTGCGCAAAGGTGACGGGATTGAAATAGTCGCTGAAATCGGGAATAAAAGGTTGCACCGGAATCTTGCTCGCCTCATCCGCTTTACCGGCCAGCTTGAGCGACGCGGCGAGCATGGTGCGCGCGCGTAGATCGGCGTTTCCGGCGTTGGCATCCAGTTCTTTCCATGCCGCCGCCGCCGGAGCATAGAAGCCATAGAGGAAGAGCCCGTACGCTCTCAAATTCGCTTGCGATCTTTTGTCGGCGATGGCTGCCACTTTCGAATTCCACTCCTCGGGAGAAGCCGCGCCGCTCGCCAGCAGCGCTGCGATCTGTCCGGCGCCCACCGATGCGACCTTTGCCTCCCGGTACCGCTTGTCCATCACTTGCCAGAGCACTTCCTGGTTCTTAGCGAGAGTCAGGAAACGTTGATCGGTGAAGTGAGCCTCCGTTAGCGCTTGGATCGCCTCCGGTCGATGTCCCGCCAACGCTTGCCAGGAAGCGCGCAGGAAAGTTTGCGCGTCGGGATTGGCCACCGAACTCACGAATTTCTCGAAGACGATCGCCGCGCGAGCAGCGTCGCCTTCGAAGAGAATACAAAAGGCAAGTTGCGGTTGAATTGCCGGATTGGCAGCTAAGCTAGCGAGTACTTTTTCCGCTTTGCCAAATTGTTTGCTCTCGATAAGACCGGTAGCCAGCTGCTGGCGGATCTCGGCACTTTCCGGATTGATCGTGATCGCGCGATCCATCAGCCGTTCGCCCTCCGTCGCCTTCCCCTGCAAGAACATGTTAGAACCGAGCGCCGCAAGTGCCTCTGCGTCATTAGGAGACAGTTTCACTAAGTCGGCGCCCGCTTTTCCCTGCTGCTCTAACGTAGCGTGCAGAATTTTGCTTCGTAGAAAATTGAAGCGGGCCCGGTCGAGCTCGGTAAAAGAAGCCAGGTGCGCCTCGCCATCCTGCAAAACAGCGGCCGCATCCGGACTGTTCGCGTTCGCCAAACTCTCCGCCAGCACGACATAGGCAAGGCCAAAAGATGGGTCCGCCGCGATGGCGTCCCGCAGCCGTTGAGTCTTCAATTGAGCATTCGGAGAAGAGACGCCTATGGCGAAAGCCTCCAACGCGCGCGGATTGTGGGTCGAGAAAACCGTCGCGTAGCCATCGATTTCTTTTGCGAGCGCGTTCAGCTCAGTCAGCAGATCCCCCTCGCCCGGCGGCACCAGACGCCTGTTTCGTTGCGTCGGTACGTCGCGCATCGCGCCTTCGATGCTCAGCCGTTTCGCTCGCTCCTCGACGGTCACTCGCAACGATTCTGTTGCGCCCAGCTGATAGACTGCCGATTCACTTCCCGCAACCAGTGGGATGACCAGTTTCGCCGTGGCCAAGTCCTGGCTCAATACCAGCGGGATCGCCACCGCCAGCCATTGCGATGAATTATCGGCCAGCAGCACGTTGGCCGGAAGAATAGCCAGCCGCAATGTCCCCGGCTCTCGTTCTCGCGCACAACCAGAGAGCAGAAGCAGCCCCGTGCCAAAGACAGCTAGCTTACGGGCGGACCGCAGTCGTCCCTCTATAAAGGCTTCGGATTTTCAGCCAGCAGCTGTTGGAAGTCGGCATTCTTTTTAAGCGACAGAAACTCAGGCATATCCGGAATCTTCTTGCGATCCTTAACACCTTCTTCCAGCGCTTTACGTAAATAGATTAGCGCGCGCTCATTCGCGCCCGATTTCGCGTACATCTTCGCCAGGTAAAGGTGAAACATGGCGCGCTCTCCCATCGTGCGCTCCTGCATGAGCGTTCCGAAGGTGCCGCGATGCTCGAACACCGCCGGGTCCAGCTTAAGGGCCTGCTCATAGTATTCGGATGCCACCTTGTAATTCTTCCGCGCGAAATAGGCGGCGCCCAGATTCGCATAAATCGACGCCGCCGGGACAGAGCAGCGAAGCGCCTTTTTGTAATACTTGATGGAACGCCGGTAGCTCTTTTCGGCGTAATAAATCGTTCCCAGATTGTTGATCGCCTCAGGATAGGTCGGGTCAAGTTTGATGGCCCGTTCATAATTCTTCTTGGCCAGATTGAGCAGCATCATCTGGTGAAATGCAATGCCGATTTTGTTCGACAGTACCGCCGAGTCGGATGGTCCAAGGCGATACGTATCGATCGCCTCCCGATACATTTTCCGCGCCATGTAAATATCCCCGCGCAGCTCGGGAGAAATGTTCGGGTGCGGCGGCAGAACCGAGGAGGGTAGCGAAGCCGAAGCCCGGAGACCGGACGTGGAAAGAGAATCCTGCTGTTCAGGCGCATACCCATACGCGGTCGCGCAAAGTACTGATAGGCAGCAAGCAAGACGAACTGCCGGAGAATAGATCATGCTGATCCTCCTGTGTGGTCTTACTATATACCTTTTTGACGGGCCTGGGTACGATGAAAGAACTACTTGAAAATTCCCTTGAGCTTATCCAGAATTCCGTGTTTTTTGCCGGACTGCCCGGCAGGCGAGACGCCGTTCGGATTGGTTTGCGCATTGGCCGTGATGGCTCCCGGGTTTTGATACGCAGGCGCAGCCGGCAGGGCGGACGCGGAAGTCGTGCCCCAACCGGCCATCTCGGTCGCGCCACCGGGATGCAGCGTGCAGAACTGTGTCGGCTGCGTGCCGAGCAGGTAATAGCCGGTTACCACGTGCGGGCACAAGCTGGTCGCCAATTGCCCGCTGTCGGCGTCGATCTGGGCGCTTATCACGCCCTCGGGCACATCGAATTGCGCCACCCCTCGATAGGCGCGGTGCGTGTGCGCGCGCTTCATGAAATCCGTCCAAATCGGTAGCGCCGCTTGCGACCCGTCCATCTTGATGTCCTGATAATCGTCCAGACCCACCCAGACAACGCACAACAGCTTGTTGGTAAAGCCGGCAAACCAGGCATCGTGCGAGGTGCCGGTTTTGCCGGCCGCCGGCAGTGCAAACCCGCGCGCCCGCACGCCCGCTCCGGTTCCACTGCGCAACACTTCCTGCATCAGATCTACCGTCAGAAAAGCAATGCGCGGGTCGAGCACCTTCTTAGTCTTCGCTTCTGCCGTCCAGATATCTTTTCCGTTCTCATCCACAATCTTCGCGATCATCTCCGGCGCTACTTCCACGCCTTTGTTCGCGAAAATTGTGTACGCGTCCGCGATGCCGAGCGGCGTCACATTGTAAGCGCCCAGCGCCATCGCGGGAGTGGCCCGAATATCGGCCAGGCCCGCTTTGTGAGCTAAGCGCGCTACCGCGCCGTAGCCGGTCTGTTCCGCGACTTCTACCGCCGGCACATTCAGCGATTTCGCGAACGCCGTGCGCAGCGTAACGTCTCCCAGCCACTGGCTTTTGTGATAATCGGTGGGCTCATAATCCGCGCCGTGGAAAGAGAAGGTTTCCGCCTGATCCTGGTAAATGGTAGACGACGTAATCGGATTAGGGTTATCCCACAGCCCCGTTTCGAGCGCAGCCGCATACACGAAGGGCTTGAATATACTGCCCGATGGGCGGCTTGCCACGGCATGGTCCAATTGGCTCGCGCCGTAATTTTTGCCCCCTATCAGCGCTTTCACCTCTCCCGTGTGCGGGTCCAGGCAGACCAGCGCCACCTGCGGCTCTTCGAGCGGAACGCCTTCTTTGCGCCGCTTCGCGATAAGCTTCTGGATCTCTCGCAGGCCGTTCGCCACCGCCTCTGCCGCGTCTCGCTGTAGCTGCGGGTCAATGGTCGTATAGATGCGCGATCCGGAATCCTGAAAATCCCGGTCCTGGAACTCCGTGCTCAGTTTTTCACTCACCAGATCCACAAAGTAAGGCGCGTCGGCCGATTCCACACCCCGCTTCGAGAGCGTCATCGGGCTTTCCGCCGCCGACTCGAACTCGCTTTCAGAAATGTAGCCGTTATCCAGCATCTGTTTGAGCACGATGTTCCGTCGCGCTTTCGCCCGCTCCGGCCAGCGCACGGGATTCCGATAGCTCGGCTCCTGGATCAGACCGGCCAGGGTCGCCGCCTCGGGGAGAGTCAGCGAACGGATGCCGGTTCCAAAATATGCCTGTGCCGCCTCGCCGAATCCGCGGATAGCGAAGGAACCGCGCCGGCCAAGCGGAACCTGATTCGCGTAGTATTCGAAGATTTTCTGTTTCGTCAGCCGCTGCTCCAGGTGGATCGTGATTAGCAATTCGTCGAATTTGCGGGCAAACGTCTTTTGCGGATCCAGCCAAAGCATTTTCGCCAATTGCTGGGTGAGTGTCGAAGCGCCCTCTACCTTGCGCCGCTGCCGGAGATCGACCCAGACCGCCTTCGCCATACGCGCCGGATCGAATCCGGAATGTTCGAAAAAGCGCTTGTCCTCGATCGAAAGCACCGCCTGCACCAGCACCGGCGGGATATCGCTGAAGTGAACCAATCGCCGCTTCTCCCGATTCTTGTCGTAGAGGCTCGTCAGCAGCTGCGGCTCTACCTCGAATTCAGGTCTGGACGTGTTGTCGCTCAACGCGATGATCGACGAGATTTTGCCGTTCTTGAAACGCAGCACGCCCGGCTCGGAACCGCTCTCCGATTTGCTCCCTGGAAAGATCTCGATGGCATCCGCTCGCAGATGGTACCAGCCGAGGGTGTTTTCGCGAGCATCTTCGCCGTAGCCGCTTTCGCGCAGACGCGCGGCTAGTGAAAGAGGCGTTCCGCCATCTCCCACCCCGATCATCTCCGGAGCGGCGTATAGAAGCGAGGAGTTTGGGAACGGGCCCCGCGTCAGCTTCTCGTCCGTCAGGCGCGCGTACTTGGCATAGGCGAACGAAATCCAGATGCCCAGCGCCGCTGAAAGCGCGAGAACGCTTCCTAAAAAGTAAAAGCTAATCCGGCGCGCCGTGGGCGACAACTTGCGCCGGCCCGTTTTCGCTTTGCCGGGAACTTTGATGCGAATAGCCAATCGTCGGGCCTGGGAGTCCTGTGCGAAGACTTGGACGCCCAGCGGTCCTTCGATTTACTTCTGGGCTTGATGAACTGATTCTAACTCTTTCCAGATGTTGTCGCCATGCGGCTGCCAGTCGGGCGATTGCCGGCCCGTGATCTGCAGTTCCTCGATGCTCAGCGTCCCGTGGCCGAAGGGGCAAATCCACTCCGTTTGCGGCCTTCCGAAAATAACCATGTTCCCCCAGGAACCCTTGGCGATCGGCATGATCAAGTGGCGCAGACAGGTTCGGCAGCGCCGGCGCTGATCGCGCACGATAACAAAGAAGAGACCGGCCCCCACCAGCCACACTCCGAGCGTCGCGAAGGTAAACAGCATGTCATGCAAAAAAAGCGGCGGCGCGGGTCCGAACTTCTCCAGAAGCTTAGGAGGCTCAGGGTAGATATTGATAAGAGCGAACTGGAGAGTGAACACCACCCCAGCAGCGACCAGAAGCTTGGCCGCAAAATATAGCCAGTACTTCATTGCCTCTATTAGACTCCTTTCAGATCCAGACAGTTCCGTTTCCCGACAGGAAGTTCATCGCACGCGGAAGGCCACGGCGGCAACCCATCAGCTACGAACTAGATTCTTGACCAGGAACAGAAGATTCGCCGGGCGCTCGGCCAGTCGCCGCATGAAGTACGGATACCAGGCATCGCCATAAGGCACATACAAGCGCAGATTGAATCCCTGCGCGATCAACTCCCGCTGCAAATCCCGCCGAATGCCGTAGAGCATCTGGAATTCAAAACGATCCGGCGCTATTTTTTGTTCCCGCGCAAATTCGACGGCTTGCCTGACGATACTCTCGTCATGGCTGGCAATGGCCGGGTACGTGCCCTCGGTCAGCAACAGCTTCATCAGTTTGAGGTAGTTGCTATCGACATCTGTTTTGCGCGAAAAAGCCACCTCCGCCGGCTCGCGGTAGGCGCCCTTGCAGAGGCGGACCGGAATGTTGCGGGCCGAAAGCATGCGAATATCGGCCTCGCTGCGGAACAAATAGGCTTGAATAACCGCGCGCACATTTCCGGGATGGCTCTCCTGCAGCGCGGTCACCACGCGCAGGTTGCGGTCCGTATAGGCGCTCGCTTCCATATCGATTTCGACCCTGCTATTCATGGCGCGCGCCCGGTCGGCCAGGGCAAGCACGTTATTTCGGCAGCCGGTCTCGGAGAGGTCGAGTCCGAATTGCGTCAACTTGATGGAGACGGTGGCCGGCAGTCCGGCTTGCTCGATTTCCGATTGCGCCTCCAGATAGCTGGTCTTGGAGCGAATGGCGTCATCGAGCGATGAGACGTTTTCCCCGAGAAAATCGAGCGTGCCTTTAATTCCCTCGCCCGACAATCTCTGCAGGACGCGGATGCCTTCTTTCAAACTTTGTCCAGCCACAAAACGCGCCGTGAACCTTTGAGATAACGGCGAGTTCTCCATCCAGTGGCGAAGCCAGGTCTGCTCGGAGAGATAGAGGAGCGTATGGCGCAGCAAGTCGGTTCACTCAGCCCTTACCAATATAGGTGCTTTAACGGAAGCGTGAAAAATTGGGCACACTCCGGGCCCGAGCCGGCACCCCTTAATTCCAAAAAGAGCAGGCGTGTCCCCAGATTTTTTTCCCAATCCCCGAAGCGAACGGATCAGGTAAAGAGCGAATGGCTGACGAGCGCAAGACCGGTGCCGAGAATCGCGGCCACCACCACGTCGCTCAGAAAATGCATGCCGAGCAGAATGCGCGAGGCCCCGATGCTCAAGGCGCAGAAAAGCAATACCGGCAACAGAGCGGGATAGAACTCGGAAAGCGCGATCGCCACGGCAAACGCCGTGATGGTGTGGCCCGAAGGGAAAGAAAAACGGTCCGGTGGCAGGAGTTTTGCCCAGCAGTGCGGTTCGATTTCGCAAGGCCGCCGGCGTCCGGAAAGCTTCTTGAGAGATTTGAACGCGCCGATCCCAACCAGCGCGGCAGATCCGGCCGAGGCAATGGCAGTCAGCCGATTGTCGCCGCCGAAAAGCAGGACCGCCAACCCGGTCAGGTACCAAAGCCAGCCGTCACCGGCTCGGGTGGCCACGATGGCCCACAAGCGAATCCACTTCGGAGCGGGCCACTTGTTTACCTTGCGCATCAGCCTGTGATCGCGCGAGGCAATAAACTGAAGCATGGTCTGGTGGGCTGTCATCGCCTAGCCCCTTCCCATTTGTAGTTTACGAAATTAAGCACAGCTCTCACCGGCTCTACATTCTTTTTAACGGGCTCCAGGTTACAGAGAAGTGAAGTCTTGGCGAAACCTCGATGAATGATAAGGCGAAGTTTCTCCCCAGTAGGATGGTTAGTTGCACAAACGACGAACACTGGATTTCATCTATTTCGATGCCGGGGGAGGACATCGGAGCGCCGCGACCGCTCTGCAGGCGGTAATCGCCGATCTCAACTACGATTGGCAGGTGCGGCTGGTGAATTTGCAGGACGTGCTCGATCCGCTGGACGTCTTTCGCAAAATAACCGGCATTCGACTGGAAGACATCTATAATCTGGCGCTCGCCAAAGGCTGGACGCTCGGCTCCACTTACCTGTTGCCCTGCATGCACGGCGTCATCCGGCTCTATCACCGCGCTCAGGTTAAGCTGCTGACCAAATTCTGGCAGGAGCGGGAGCCCGACATGGTGGTTTCGCTGGTTCCGAACTTCAATCGCGCGCTATTCGAAAGCCTCAAAAACGCTTGGCCCGACGTTCCTTTTGTTACGATTCTCACCGATCTTGCCGATTACCCGCCGCACTTTTGGATGGAAAAGCAGCCGCAATATCTGATCTGCGGAACGGAACGGGCGGCCCAACAGGCGCAAAACCTGGGGTACGAGGCGGAGCACGTGTTCCGGACGAGCGGCATGATTCTGCGGCCGCAGTTTTATGACATCCCGGCCATCGATCGAAAAGAAGCGCGCCGGGCCATCGGCCTTGACCCGGATCTGCCAACCGGCCTGGTGCTGTTCGGTGGCGAGGGTTCGAACGTCATGTTCCCGATTGCGCGGCGGCTGGGAAACAGCCCGTCGCCGCTGCAACTGATCATGGTCTGCGGACGGAACCAGTCGCTGCTCGAACGGCTGCGGCGGCTCGAGACCCGGAACAAGATCGTGCTCGAAGGTTTCAGCAAGGAGATTCCGCGTTACATGGCGCTGGCCGACTTCTTCGTTGGCAAGCCGGGGCCGGGCAGCATCTCAGAGGCGCTCAAGATGGATTTGCCGGTGATTGTGGAGCGGAATGCCTGGACGCTCCCGCAGGAGCGCTACAACGCGCAGTGGCTAGCGGAAAAAGGCTACGGGATCGTGCTGGGCAACTTTCGCGAGATCGACCGGGCCGTGCGGGACTTGCTCCAGTCGAAATTGGGCGAGATGAAAGATAGGATTGCGACGAGTAGAAATCGAGCGGTGTTCGAGATTCCGCCGATCTTAGCAGGCATTTTGGAGAAACGAACCCAGTTTTTACCGAACGAACTAGCTCAACAGCAATGATTTCACTAAGCCTTCCACAGTGTGAGGCATGGCTTCGACCGCCACCTCGAGGCCATGCTTCCGAACGGTCCGAGTGGTTACGGGGCCGATGGTGGCCAATCTCACGCGCTCCAAGTCTTCAATTCCGATCAACTTAACGGCATTTTCGACGGCCGAAGAACTGGCGAATATTACCCAGTCTGGAAAGGGATTACGAAAGACCTCGGCAGTTCGTTCGGCAGCGCCTGACGGAAGCACATTGCGGTAGGCCTCAACCACCTCGACCCGCGCGCCAAGTTTCCTCAGGGCTGCCGGGATGACGTCGCGGGTAACGGCCGCGCTGGGAATCAACACCCGCTTACCGGCCAGATTCCGCGCGCCCAGGGCGTCGACCAGCGATTCGGCGACGTAGCTCTCGGGCATCACCTCCACGGCGAGACCGGTTCGTTCGGCAATTTCGCGCGTGGCCGCTCCTACCGCGGCGATTCGAGCCTGACAGGCGGGCGGCGAAGGCAACTCGGCGGCAAAGGCGCGCACCGCGTTGGCGCTCCCGAAAACGATCCAATCGTAGTCGTCGCACTGGGCCGCCGCCTCGCGCATAGGGGCGGGATCGAGCGGCGGGGCGATTTCAATTACCGGCATCAGCAGGACTTCCGCGCCCAGCTCACGCAGGGGGTGGGCGAGCTCTTCCGCCTGGTGAAAGGCGCGGGTAACGACAATGCGCAGGCCGGCGAGATCAGGCATTGGAGGAGAGAGCGGCAAGAATTGCGCCGGCTCCACGACTCAGCAACTCCTGGGCGACACGGAGGCCGAGTTCCTCCGCTAAGTCGGGCGAGTGCTCAGCCTCGGCGCGCAGGTGTTTCGAGCCGTCCGGCGCGACCACGACCGCCGTCAGGCGCAGGACAGAGCCTCTGTGTTCAGCAAAGGCGCCGACCGGCAATTGGCAGCCGCCACCGAGCGCGGACAAAGCCGCGCGTTCGGCATCGACCGCCCGGTGGCTGGCCGGGTCATCGAGCGAGCGGCAAATAGCGAATGCTTCGTCGCCGGCGCGGGTTTGGATCGCCAAAGCGCCCTGACCGGCAGCCGGGCACATTTCGTCCGGCGACAGGATTTGCGCGATCTCGCTTTCGAGCCCTAAGCGGCGCAGACCGGCGGCGGCCAGAAGGATTGCGTCGTATTGGCCCTCCTTGAGCTTGCGGAGACGCGTGTCCACGTTGCCACGCACGGGCTCAATCGCCAGATCGGGACGAATCACGCGAAGCTGCGCGGCGCGGCGGCCAGAACTTGTACCCACGCGCGCTCCCGGCGGGAGGTCGCGCAAAGCTTTCCCGACCAGGGCGTCGCGCGGGTCTTCCCGCTCGGGGATGGCGGCAATGGCTAGGCCGGGAGGGGTTTCAGTTGGCAGATCTTTGAGGCTATGCACGGCCAGATCGATACTTCCGGCTAGCAGAGCGTCTTCGATTTCTTTGGTGAACAGACCTTTGCCGCCGGCCTGAACCAGGGACGCGGTCTGCAGATGGTCGCCGGTGGTTTTGATGACCTCGACGCGGGTCGAAATGCCGGCCCGGTCAAGCAAACCGGCCACGTGCCGCGCCTGCCACAGGGCGAGGTGCGAACCACGGGAGCCGATGGTGAGCGTTTTAGTGGAAGCGGACAACATGCGCGTTCGGTTCAGCGCAGACGGAAGATACGGCGCACGGCGGAGACCAGTTCCGCCTCCTGGGTCTGTTCGGGCATCTGAAGTCCGGCCTGCCGCCGCATTTCGGAGATAGGCCCGTGCGCAATCTTATTGACGATGCCGCGGGTCAGCGCCTCCAGGGCATCTTCCTGCTCGCTGGTAAGTGCGCCGAGCTTGGATCGATAGCGGGCCAGGGCTTCGCGGCGAATCGTTTCGAGCTGCTCCTGCAGACTGACAATGGTGGGAGCGACGTCGCGCGCCCGCAGCCGGCTTTCGAGCCGGGCTACTTCCTCCGCAACAATGCTTTCGGCCTGCTGAGCGACTTCCCGCCGGGCGCGCAGATTCCGGTCGGCCAGGCGCTGGAGATCGTCGATGTCGTAGAGAAAGGCGTGTTCGAGCTGGTTGACCGCCGGATCGATATTGCGCGGCACGGCAATGTCGATAAGGAACATGGGCTGGCTCTTGCGCGCTTCGAGTGCGCGCCGCACGCTCTCCGCGGTAAGCAGATATCCGGGCGCGGCCGATGAGGTGATCACGATATCCATCTCGCCGAGATGGTGCAGGAAGGTTTCATAGGGAAGAACCTGACCGCGGAACAGCTGGCCGAGCTCGTTGGCGCGCTCGGGAGTTCGATTGGTGATAAAGATTTCGTCCGCGCCGGCGCGCAGCAGGTGACGGGCAGCCCCTTCGGACATCTTCCCCGCCCCAATGACAAGGACTTTTTTCTTGGCTAGCGATCCGAAAATCTCGCGCGCCAGTTCGACAGCGGCATAGCTGACCGAGACAGCGTTTTCGCCGATTTCGGTTTCGGTGCGGATGCGTTTGGCGACGTTGAAGGCACGCGTCAGCACGGCATCGAGTAAGCTGCCGATTGCGCCCTGCTCGCGGGCCTGATGATACGCCTGCTTCAACTGTCCGAGGATCTGGGGTTCGCCCACGATCATGGAATCGAGGCTGGAGGCGACCCGGAAAAGGTGCCGCATGGCATCCTGCGCCTCGAAGACATAGAGATGGGGGCGAATAGCCTCCAGCGAAACTTCGGCACGGCCCGCAATGATGGCCTCGATCAGTGTCTCGGGCGGCGTATCTTCATCGAGGGCGGCGACTACTTCAACGCGGTTGCAAGTAGAAAGGATGAGAGCTTCCTTCGCGCCGCTTGCCTGGAGAAGCAAGAGGGCGGCCGGGATGTCGCCGGGTTGAAACGCCAGTTGTTCGCGCACGTGAACGGGGGCGGTGCGATGGTTGATCCCGGCGAGCGAGAGCTTCATTGCGGCCACAGGCTCCGTAAGCTCATGTGCGTGGCCCAGGTGATGAGGGAGCAGCCGAGAACGCCGACCACCAGCCATGCCATGCGACGCCCACGCCAGCCGGAGGAGATGCGCAGGAAGATCATGGCCAGGTAGAACGCCCAGGTAAACAGGAAGAAGTCGATTTTGGGATTGCCGATCCAATTTGTACCGCGCTCGATAAACGCCCAAATGACGCCGGTTATGGTGGCTAGCGTGATGAAGACGAAGCCGGTGTTCATCGATTGGGTGATGATGCGGTCGAGCGTGGCGAGCGGGGGCAGACGATTGGCCGAAGGGGCGACTGCTTTACGTTTGAGCTGGCGTTCCTGTAGCAGATAGTAGACGGACGCGATGGCGGAAAAGATGAGCGCGGCGTAGCCGATGAGGACGGTCGAGATATGGAGGATGAGCCAAATATTTCGGACCTGCGGACTCCACGGCGCGACAGGAAACTCGGTTGCGCCGATGAGGGTCATGAAAAAGACGAGCGGAAAGATGCAGATTCCAAAACTCGCGATGCGGTAATAGCTATAGCCGAGCAGGAAGAGAACGGCGATCAGGAAGGCGCAAACGGAGCTGGTTTCGTAAAAGTTGCTAAGCGGGAGATGGCCGGTTTCGGACCACAGTTCCACAATGGCGACGAACTGGAAGACCGCGCCCGCGCCAAAGGCGATGAGCGCCGGGGTAAAGAGGCGGGTGGTTTTGCGGAACAGGTAAACGAGCGCGTAAAGCAAGCCGCATGAGTAGAGGGCGGCGGCCGTCCGCAGCCAGATAACACTCATGGATGGGGACCTCATTTATAAGTATAGAGGTTGGAGAGTATAAGGACGATTCGACCGAGACCGTGATGGTCATCACGTTAGCGGCGGGAGCCAGTTTACGCAAGAAAAGCCTCCTCCATGGCGGCGGTTGTCAAGCGAGCAGTACTAGCAGCAGGCCTCTTACCGCTGATGTGGGGCCGGTATCTTATTTTGCGAGCACACGAAGTTGGCTTATTCCGCATTCGATCACCTGGTTCGTATATTCGATCAATCGCCGCGATCCTTACCAAGTGTTTGCAGTAACGTGAGACGGCCCCTTAATACGCCAGCAGCCGCTCGCCTTCGCGCACAATGTCGCTCACCTGCGGCAGGATTTCGTCTTCTATCTGCGGATTGTAGGCAATCCAGGTGTCCAAAGCGCCCACTCGGCCGACCGGCGCATCGAGTTCGCTAAAGAGCTCACTGGCAATCCGGGCCGCGATCTCGGAGCCGTATCCCCAGGAAAGCGTGTCTTCATGCACGATCAGGACGCGGCTCGTCTTCTTCACCGATTCGCTAATGGTTTGCCAATCATACGGTGAAAGACTGCGCAAATCGATCACCTCGACGGATGCATCGCGCCGATGCTGCTCCAACTGCAGGGCGGCCTGCAAAGATTTCTGCACCAACGCGCCATAGGTGACGATCGTGAGGCTCTGCCCGAGCTTGATCGTTTTGGCTTTCCCGAACGGCACTGTGAAGTCTTCGCCCGGATGCGGGGCACGATTGTACGGCTCGCGATAGAGCTTTTTGTGCTCGAGAAAAAGGACCGGATCGTCCGAGCGGATGGCTGTGCGGAGCAGTCCGCAGGCGTCGAGCGCATTCGAAGGAAAAACCACGCGCAGCCCTGGAATATGAGTGAAGGCAACTTCTCCGCACTGGCTATGGTAAATCGCGCCGCCTGTCAGATACCCGCCGATTGGCACGCGTAAAACAAGCGGACAGCTGAATTCGTTGTTCGAGCGCCAACGCATCGTGGCGAGTTCATCTCGAATCTGCATCATGGCGGGCCAGATGTAGTCGAAAAACTGAATCTCCGGTATCGGCTTCAATCCGCGTACCGCGAGTCCAATGGCTCGGCCTACAATGCCCGCTTCGGCAATGGGCGTGTTGAAGCAGCGCATGCTTCCGAATTCGCGCTGCAAATTGGCGGTGGCTTTGAAAACTCCGCCTTTCCCCTTGACCTCGGATAATGACTGCTCACGACTGCAATCCGCTACATCCTCTCCGAAGACGATTACTCTTTCGTCGCGGCGCATCTCCTCGGTAAGCGTTTGGTTAATCGAATCGATCATGGTGCGCGGTTCGCCGCGAAACTTAGGAGTTGTCTCGAAGGCCGCCGCGCAAGGGTCGACTTTATCCGAATAGAGAAAATGAAAAGCTGAGCCGCGCGCCGGCCCGGGATCTCTTAAGACGCGCTGAGAAATTTCAGCGAGCTCGGCATCGATCTCCCGCATGATGTTTTCCATCGCTTGCCGGTCCAGAACGCCTTCCTGCAAGAGAAACTCCGGAAAAGTCTTCAGCGGATCGCGCAGCGCTTCCTGTGCACGCTCCGAGGGTGGTTTGTACAGGCGTTCATCGTCCGACAAGGAATGCGAGTAAGGCCGAATCACAGAGGCATGAACCAGTGCCGGTCCTCGCCCTGCCCGGCAATACTCCGCCGCCTGCTGGAGGACGCGATAGGACTCTAGAAAGTTCGTCCCATCCACTTCCTGCCGCAGCAGGTCGGGAAAGCCCTCCAGCAGACGCGCGACATTGCCGCCGGCGGTTTGCCGTTCTACAGGGACTGAGATGGCATACCCGTTGTCTTCAATCAGTACCAATAAAGGGAGCCGATCGAGACAGGCGATATTCATGCACTCCCAAAATTCGCCTTCACTGGTAGCCCCTTCTCCTGAGCAAACCAGCGTAATTTCACGGCTGTTGGGGGTTAAATAGCGCTTCGCCTGCGCACAGCCCGCCGCCTGCAGGAATTGGGTACCGGTGGGCGAAGACGAGCTGATGACATTGAAAGCTTTCGATGACCAGTGGGAAGGCATTTGCCTGCCACCCGAATTCGGATCCCGAGCCGCGCCGACGGCCTGCAGCAGCATCTCTTCCGCCGTCTCGCCCAGGCTGAGCAACAGCGCCCGATCGCGGTAATAGGGCAGTACCCAATCCGAGCCTGGCTCCAGCGCCAGGCTGGCGGCTACTTGCACTGCCTCGTGTCCCGCTCCGCTGATTTGAAAAAAAATTTTGCTTTGCCGCTTGAGCAAAATCTCCCGATCGTCCAGCGAGCGCGACAAATACATCAGCCGAAACGCCCGGACCAGCGCCTCGCGGCTTAGTTCTTCCGACACAGGAACCGCTGCGGCTTGTGCATCCAAGGCTGGTATGGAAGAAGTCACCAATTCGTATTATCACCTCTGAAGGTTCGGCCTTGCACTGTGCTCGCAAGCTGATACTGGGGATTCGGAGGCAAAGCGGAGGTGTTTTGGAAGTGGTGCTGGATCGCGTTGCGGCGTTGTCATAAAGACAAGCGCTTTCGCCGGCCCGTCCTACTCGTATCTTTTTGGCTCGCCTATTTCGTCGTTTACTTGTTCTTTGGCTGGAAGATAAACCGCGAGGACGGCATGGGCGTCTGGACCATCCCGTTTTACGGCCTAATCTTCGGGAGTGGGCTTCTGGCGTTCATTGTGATTCGGAAAGTGAACCGCGGCAATGAACAGATTTTTCAGCATTCGTTGGTCTCGCAACCTTTACCCTCGGAAAAGATTTGTAGCCTCCCGTCACCGGTTGTCCGCAGCTACCTCATCCGCCGGGTGGGAATTATAGCCGGACTCGTCCTTCGGGCAGGTAGTGAACTGTCACTTGGCAGCCCTGGCACGGAGGCGTTGGCAGAAGCGGGGGTCAGGGGAGCTATCAACCGAATGCTGCGAAAGAGCGAACTTTGGGGTCAACTCGAGCCAGAAGAAGCAGACCTATTCCTTGCCGCAGATGGCATCTGGACGTCCGAACAGAAAGGTCACACGAACTCCTGGTGTGAACAGTTACGACTGCTCCGATGGACGCTGGGACTGGATGCAGAGATTGAGCCGCTCGCCCATGTTCCAAAACTCGACCTTAGTCTAACCGAGGGCGTTCTGGATCCACAGCAGGTGCTTGCTCGATCCAAAGACACACGAGAGCTTTGGGAGGTGCGTCGCGAGCGAGATCGAGCGTCGGAGTATACACTTCGCGTGATTTCCGAACTCCTGAAACGAGGTTTACTCGACCTTGATTCCCTCGAAAACTCTCCTGAAGCTGTGCTTCGTCTGTGGCATGATCCCTCGACGGATGTCATCGCCGGAGTAAAGACAGTTGGTGAACTCGATGATCATACGCCGTGCTCATTGGGATCGAGCGCAGTTGCAAGACTCCGATATGCAGACTATCTGCTGGAGCAACTCCAAGCCCAAACACCAACATCTTACTTTTTATGGTTGACGTCTAAACACATTACTTAGGCTCTCAATGCCTGCCGTTCGATCGTAAGTCTGAGCATAACAACGGGCGCAGCGAGTGCTGGCCGCCCCCATTGACTCCGGATAATTAAAAACCAGCGAGGAACCGCAGGAGGTTACCCTCAGGCTGGTAACGGCTCAATCTCCACTGAGCGGATATCGGTTTCGGCAGAGCGCGTTCCTTCACGGCAACGTCGGCTTCGACGTAACCGTGGGTTGTCTCGACGTTTTCGTGGTCTAGCCAAAGAGCGATGACAGCAACGTCGACGCCCGACTGAAGGAGACGCATCGCCGTTGCCTCCCCGAGATGCTCGTCGCGGTTGCCGGCCGCCGAATTATATAGAATCAAAGCGGGAGATCGAAACGTTAATGGCGAGCGCAACCGCGGGTCTTGAAGGCATCATTGCAACCACCTCCGAGATCTGTTTTATCGACGGCGACAAAGGCATTCTCAGTTATTACGGCTACAACATCCATACGCTCGCGGAAAATGCCACTTTCGAAGAAGTGATCTATCTTCTTTGGAACGGGAAGCTACCCGACAAAACGGAGCTCCAGCAACTACGTGCTTCGCTGGTCGCCGAGCGTGAATTGCCCGCGCAGGTCACCGCGTTCCTCAAAGACGCTCCCAAAGGCGCCTCTGCCATGGATGTGCTGCGAACGGCCGTCTCCATGCTCAGCCTGTATGATCCGCTGGCCGCCGACAACTCCGCGCAAGCCAACCAGAAGAAGGCCGGCAAACTCATGGCGCGTGTGGCGACTGTCGTCACCAGCTTCGATCGCCTCCGCAACGGTAAGGATATTGTGCCAGGCGATCCCAAGCTGGGCTATGCGGCGAATTTCTTATACACCTTGACCGGTAAAAAGCCTGACGACATCATGGAGCGGGTATTCGATTTAGCGCTCGTTCTGCACGCCGACCACGAACTGAATGCCTCCACCTTTGCCGCACGCGTGACAGCGGCGACTCTTTCCGATATTTACTCAGCCGTTACCTCCGCCATCGGCGCGCTGAAAGGCCCGCTCCATGGCGGCGCTAATGAGGCTGTGATCCAGATGCTTTTGAAGACCAAGTCCGCGGACGAGGCCACCGCCAAGGTCAAGACCGATCTGAGCAACAAAGTGAAAATCCCGGGATTTGGCCATCGCGTCTACCATGTGGTCGATCCTCGCGCCGTACACCTCAAGAAGATGAGCGAGGAGTTGGGCAAGCGCACCAACCATCTCGACCTCTATGAGAAATCGGCGCGCGTCGAACAGACTATGCGGGAACTCAAAAGTCTGAACGCCAACGTCGACTTCTATTCGGCCTCCACTTACTATTCGCTGGGCATTCCGATCGATCTGTTCACGCCGATCTTCGCGATCAGCCGCATGTCCGGCTGGACCGCGCATATCCTCGAGCAGTACCGTAATAATCGTTTGATCCGGCCAAGAGCCGACTATACGGGAGCGCCCGACGGCCAGAAATGGGTGCCGTTGCAAGACCGTTCCTGAGCCGGATGCACGACCTAAACTTTTTTAGAAATAACCTCCCTCAAGTTCGTGAAAGGCTAGCCACGCGCGGCTATGATCTCGACGTATCCGCGTTCGAGGAACTCGATGGCAAACGCCGGCAAATCGTAACTGAGGTCGAGCGGCTCAAGGCTGAGCGGAATCAAGCGACGGTCAAAATCGGCCAGCTAAAGAAGTCCGGAGCGGATACGGCCGGGCAGCAGCAGGAAGTTCGGGCGATCGGGGAACGGATTACAGCACTGGACGCCGGTGTTAGCGTGCTTGACGCCGAGTTTCGCGATTTTCTCGCGCGCGTTCCGAACCTGCCGCAACAGGATGTTCCGGTTGGAACCAGCGAAGCGGATAACGTCGAAATACGCCGCCAGGGCGAACCCGCTGATTTCGTGTTTCCGGCTAAACCGCATTGGGAGATTGGACCCGATCTGGGTATCCTCGATCTGGAGCGCGCGGCGAAAGTCGCGGGCGCGCGCTTTGCGGTTTATTGGGGGCTCGGGGCGCGGCTCGAACGCGCGCTCATCAACTTCATGCTCGATCTGCACACCAAAGAGCATGGTTACCAGGAAGTGCTGCCCCCGTTCCTGATCAATTCGGCTAGCCTCTTCGGCACGGGCCAATTACCAAAATTTTCTGAAGATCTATTTCGCTGTGAAGGCCATGATCTCTGGCTTGCCCCAACCGCTGAAGTTCCCGTCACCAATCTGTTTCGCGACGAGACCTTGAATGCCAACACGCTGCCGCTCTCTCTTTGCGCCTACACGCCCTGCTTCCGCAGCGAGGCAGGTTCTTACGGCCGGGATGTGCGCGGAATCATACGTCAGCATCAGTTTCAAAAAGTAGAACTGGTGAAGTTTACGACTGCCGAACAAAGTAACCGGGAACACGAGCGGCTTACACGGGATGCGGAATCGGTTCTCACGAAGCTCGGAATTCCTTACAGAACGATGCTGCTGTGCACCGGCGACACAGGCTTCAGCGCCGCCAAGACCTACGATATCGAGGCGTGGCTGCCCGGCCAGAACGCTTACAAGGAGATCTCTTCCTGCTCGAATTTCGAGGCGTTCCAAGCGCGGCGCGCCCTGATTCGCACCAAGAGCGACAAAGGGAAAGCCGATTTTGTCCATACGATCAACGGAAGTGGATTGGCGATCGGACGAACCTGGGTTGCCATTGTGGAGAACTATCAACAGGCGGACGGAAGCATCCTGATCCCTCCTGCTCTCCAGCCTTATCTCAACGCCGAGGTTATCGATCGGACGGGTGGCCGGCTGATTTAGCCAGTACACCGGTCCACAGTCACAGCACTCGGAAAATTTCTGCAATTTTTTGCAAACTGCCCGCTGTCAATCACTTATAAAGATTTGAAAGCATCCGGCGGCCGCCTCAGTCCCGCTGTCGAATTATCCACGCGTGTTTGACTGAAGTCGCCCGTAGCTATATCCGACTTCCATATTGATTGAGGCACCATGGTAAAAAATCGCCAACCGCTCTGGATACTTTTGATCTGCTCACTTCTCGCTGTTAATGCAATATTTGCGCAGTCGACACTCACGCAAATTCGAGACACGGTTGTCAATACCGACGGAACACCGTTCAATGGAACGGTTGTCATCACCTGGAACGGTTCTACCGGATCGAACACCGGAACCACTTCTCCCTGGAGTACTTCCGCGCACATTTACAACGGCGCTCTCTCTGTCTTGCTTGTTCCGACAACGACTGCTTCCTCCGCCAGTTTCTACCAGGCGACGTACTATCCGACGAATGGCATCTCCACCTGGACTGAAACCTGGCAGGTTCCTCCCAGCACGACACCGCTGACGCTGAGTGCCGTGAGGAATTCATCCACCCAAACGCCCGGCAGCGGCGGCGGGTCGACTGGAACGGGAAGCTCGGGCAGCGGCAGTGGTTCGGGCGGCGGTGGACAATACGCCACCCTCCCCATTGCAATTAATCAGGTAACGAGCCTGAGCGCCGATCTGTCGAGTATTAACGCGGCAGTCGCTTCGCTGGCTTTGCAGATCAGCAGTTTGAGCTCGGTCGGTTTCACCGCCAACACCAATGCAGCTTTCATCGACGGCGAATCGCCCGCCGGCACGCTAGACGGCAACAACACGGCCTTCAGCACTTCGCAAGCCCCCATAGCCGGCAGTCTCAACCTTTATCGCAATGGCTTGTTACAGTCCGTCGGAGTCGATTATTCCTTGAATGGAACGGGCATCACGTTCCTGCCGGGCAGCATTCCCCATCCGACAGACGTGCTGACCGCCTATTATCGGGTCCCGGGAACCGCTCCGTTAGCCAGCTTCACCGACTCCGAGATCCCGAGCGGCACAATCGACGGAAACAACGTGAACTTCACGCTTGTAAACTCTCCTAGTCCGAGTCTGAGCCTGAAGCTTTATAAGAATGGCGTTTTAATGAATCAGGGCGGCGATTACGCGCTGAGCGGCTCGAGCATCACTTTTACGAACACTGCGGTCACGCCTCAACCAGGAGACTCGCTGGTCTCTTCTTACCGGCATTAATCCGCCGAGCCCAGGTATTTCTGCAAATCCGGATGGAGTTGGGTTTGAATTTCGGGGTCGTTGATGTTCGCGAGGCTTACAACGCGAGGCGGGAGGAAGATGTCCTTTGTAGCGCTCTCTCGCCTGATGGCTTTAACCGCCTGGTCGGTCGCGATCTCGCCCATCTTAAACGGATTCTGGACCACCAGGGAATCGATCCATCCGGCTTTCACCTCGTCGAGCAGCATGGGGCTCGAATCGAAGCCGACAATCTTTAGCCGGCTATGCCGCGCTATTAAAGCCTGAACGGCGCCTTCGGTGGCGGATTCATTGGAACAGAAAATTCCATCCAGATCCGGGTGAGCCGTGAGCATATTTTCGGTGACCGTAATGGATTGCGCGATACTCGCCATCCCGAAGCGTTCGTCGAGAATGCGGATTTGGGGAAACTTTTGCTGTAGTTCCTGCCGGAATCCGTCTTCCCGCGCGGTGGTCGATGCGCCGCCCGGCGTCGTTTTCACCATCACGATTTTGCCTTTGCCGCCCAGAATCTGGCCGAGCCGGTCGGCGCCCATTTTGCCGCCTAAGCGGTTATCGGTGGATACGAAGCTGAAGTATTTATCGGTGTCGATCTGCGAGTCGTAGATGACTACCGGAATGCCGGCGGCGGCTGCCCGGTCGACCACAATTTTGAAGGCCGAACGGTCGGACGGCGCCAGCGCGATGGCATCTACGCGCCGGTTAATCATGGTCTCGACAATCTGCATCGCGGTCGCGATATCGGTTTCGTTCGGCGGTCCATCCCAAATTATGCTCACGTGGTTGTCACGCGACGCTTTTACCGCGCCCGCGTGAACGCTTTGCCAAAAAAGATCGGCGCTCGCCTTCGGTATGACCGCAATGGTTGTAACGTGTTTGCGATTGCAGCTTAGAACAAGCGTCAACAAAACCACAGAGAGCAATCCGCTTGAAACGTGGAGCCTTCGAATGAATCTCATGGGACGATAGGGAAGAACTTATTAGCTTATCCGGGAGAAATAATGGAACTTGGTCTGGTAGGGCTGGGGCGCATGGGCGCGAACATGGTGCGGCGGCTCGAAAAGGGCGGTCACAAGTGCACCGTCTTCGATCTGAACGCCGATAACGTGAAGAAATTGGTGAGTGAAGGCGCAGGTGGATCGAGTTCACTGCAGGATCTGGTGAAGAAGCTTCCAAAGCCGCGAGCCGTCTGGGTCATGGTGCCGGCCGGGAAACCGACCGAAGATACCGTGCAGGCACTAGCCGCGGCGATGGAGGCTGGCGACAGCATCATTGACGGCGGGAACAGCTTTTATAAAGACGATATTCGGCGCGCGGCCGAACTCAAAAAGAAAGGCATCCATTATCTCGACGCGGGGACCAGTGGCGGCGTTTGGGGAGTGGAACGCGGCTACTGTCTGATGGTGGGCGGCGAGAAAGAGGCTTTCGCTTATCTGGAGCCGATTTTTAAGACGCTCGCGCCCGGCATAGGCGACATCGAGAGGACGCCCGGACGCGAAAAGATGGGCGGCACTTCCGAACAGGGATATCTCCTCACGGGGCCTCCGGGCTCTGGGCACTTCGTCAAGATGGTGCATAACGGCATCGAGTACGGCGTGATGCAGGCGTATGCGGAAGGCTTCGACATCCTGAAGAACAAAGAATCGAAGGAGCTGCCAGAAGACGAGCGGTTCACGCTGAATGTGCCGGATGTTGCGGAGCTTTGGCGGCGCGGCAGCGTGATCGGATCCTGGCTGCTCGATCTGACGTCGATGGCTTTGACGGAGAACGCGGATCTTTCAAACTATAGCGGCTTCGTGCACGATTCGGGCGAAGGCCGCTGGACGATCAACGCGGCGATCGAAGAGTCGGTTCCAGCGGAAGTGCTGGCGTCGGCTCTGTTCACGCGCTTCCGCTCGCGCGAAGAGCACACGTTCGCAGAGAAAGTTCTGTCGGCGATGCGTTATAAGTTCGGCGGACACATCGAGCAGCCGACCGGCGGTTGATCGCCGCTCATTCGAGTTCGGGGCCGGTGGGAGTAATTTTCACCGGCCAGATGTTTGCCACGAAAATTCCCCGCCCTAAAAAATCCACCTCGGCGATTTCGCCGTGCTGCGTGGCTTGTCTCTGAAATTGATCGAAGACAAAGTTGCCTAGCGAATAAAAAATCAGGCCGCCGCGATATCTTTCTTCCGGTTGGATTACGTGGGGATGGTGGCCGATCACGAGCGTTGCGCCGGCGTCGATGGCGGCGTGGGCGAATTGAATCTGAGCCGGCGTGGGTTTGGTGGTGTATTCGACGCCATTGTGCATTGAGACGATGACTACGTCGCACCTTTTGCGTAATGCCTTGACGTCGACCGTAACTACTGCCGGATCTGCGAGGGCGATGCGCGCGTCGATGTCTTTCCAATTTCCATTCTGTTGATCGTAGGTGTAGCCGAGGAAACCGAAACGAATGCCGTTTCGCGTGAGAATCACGCCGCGGTGCGTTTGTTTTTCGGAGGCGCTGCTGCCGAGTGGCTGGATGGAGTGGGAACAGAGCCAGTGGACGGTGAATTCGACGCCATGCGATCCGGTGTCGCGCGAGTGATTGTTGGCCGTCGACGCAATCGCGATATGCGCCAACTGCAAGCCGGCTATGGCGGCTGGCGGGGCGTGGAAGATCAAACCCTCCTCGTGATACGGCCCCTGATCGGAGAACGGCGATTCCAGGTTTACGAAAGCGATGTCGGCGCCGGCGAGCAGAGGAGCAATTTTGCGGAAAGGCAGGGCGGGATCTTTGGCGGCTAAGATCTGGCGGCGCACGCCGCGTGAAAACATAACGTCGCCGGCAAACAGAAGCCGATTGAATCTGGCAACGACGCGAACCGGTTTGGGCGGAGGGGAGATGCGGCTGGCGCCGCATCCGCTCAGGAGCATGAGAATCAGCAGTAATTGTGCGCGGCGCACTACAGCTTCGAGGCGGCAGCTCGATCCAGAAACCAAACCGCCCGCTCGTCACGGCTTGCGATCTGGCAGGGGTACTTCAAGAAATCCTCGGGAGCTTCGAGGACATCTTTGAGCGGGGCCGCTTTATCGTCGCCGGCGACTTGCAGGACACTGTGCCTGGCGGCGAGCAGCACGCCCGGCAAAAGCGTTACGCGATGATTCTTCATCTTCTCAACCCAAACGCTAGTGGCGATGCCGGTGCGATCCGCAACCAGCGGACTGCCGGGAAAGAGGCTGGCGGTATGCGCGTCGGGCCCCATGCCGCGATGCAGGACATCGAAAACGGGGAGTTCGCCGGGGCTTAATTGAAAGAAGCCGGTTATCTCGTCGAGATAGCGCTTTGCGCCTTCGACGGGAGGCAATTCACCGAGCACGCGATGGATGTTCGCCTGCGCGATATGAGCCGGCGCAAGCAACGTTTCGCGCGCCAGTTTGAAGTTACTCTCGTCATCATCCGGCGGCACGCAACGCTCGTCGACCCAGAAGAAGTGAATCTTCGTCCAATCGAATTTTGCTTTAGCCATATCGGCGAAAAGCAGCTTAGGAGTGCTGCCGCCCGAGATGGCGAATGTCACGCGCTCCTGTTTGCTGCTTGCGTCGGCCAGAAGAGACAGGATGTATTGCGAACAGTCTTGGGCGGATTCTTGCGGAGTCGCGCGCGTGCGCAGCTCCGGCGACTTACCAGTACTCACGAAGAAGCTCCTGCGCGCGCGCGAAAGCAGTGTCGAAGGACGGATCGAGGCCGGTAATGCCGAGCTCTTCGGTGAGCAAAGCAGTCATGCCGGGTTCGGTGTAGTTGTAACGGCGTTCCCGTCCGTTGGTGCTGAAAATTCTCATGCACTCGCTGCCGGTGCGTTCGAGGCCAATCGTCTCGTTATCGGCGCGCATGGAGATGGAGTGTAGGCCGGGGCCGAAGCCTTCCACCTTTTTGAAAGAGACACGAGCTTTGTAAGGCGCGGAGAGCCAGCCAGCCATGTAGAAGCAGATGGCGGCGGGCTTGGGATCGGCGTACCCGATTTCGATGTTCTTGAAGGCGGAAAATTTGTTCGCACGAGCGGTGTTGTCGAAGAGGTGGGCGATGGGCTCGCGCCAGGGAGTGAGACGGGTCCATTCGAGATCGGCGACTGCGCGATCGTTGCCATGCCACTTGCTGAACCGTTCAAAGACGATCTTTGTGGGGAGGCCCTGGGTATCGACGATCGTTTTGGTAGCAAGCGTTATGACCGACTCCAGGCCCTTCAGCTGCTGCTCGGTGGCTTCGGGATCGAGCGCGGCGGGGTGCCGGCACCAGAAGACGACGGGGAGATCGGCAGCGGTCAAACCGAGCAGGATGGGTCCGACTTTTGGCCAGCTTTCGGAGCGGGCTTGTACTTCGATTTGTTCGCAGCAAATTTGCTGAGCCTTGCCGAACGGTTTCCAGCATTGAGCGAGCACGCGGGCTTCCGGCTCTTCGGAGGAATCGGCGGAGACAGCGAGCACGATGCCGCGGCTTGGATGCTCGCGCATGAGTTCGGAAATGGTTTGCGAAGCTGAAAAGCCGCCGTCGTTTTCGTTGGTCGCGACGATGAGAGTCATGGCGCAAGCGCGCAAGACGGTTGGTTTGCCCTGCTGTTTTTCTTCCTCGCCGAGCGAGGTCCACAGTTTTCCGAGGCCCTTTAGAATTAGTTCCGGCTGCGCGGGCGAGATTACGGAGCTGCTCATGGAATTCTCCACTGATGACCTTGGCGGGCCAGCATTTCATCCGATTCTTTGGGCCCCCAGGTGCCCGAGGCATAGTTGGGGAAGTTGAATTTCGTATTCGCCCAGACGTCGAGGATCGGTTGAACAATCTGCCAACTGGCGTCGACCATGTCTTGCCGGGTATAGAGAGTGGGATCGCCGGCCATGGCGTCGACGAGGAGGGTTTCGTAGGCGGTCGGCGTACGCTCGCCGAAGCTCGAGCCGTAATTAAAATCCATGGAAACGGGACGGACGCGCATGCCGCTGCCGGGGCTTTTGGATAGAAAGCGCAGCGAAATACCTTCTTCCGGTTGAATGCGGACGACCAGCAGGTTCGGTCTCACTTCGCGCGGGCCCGCTTTCGTTTCCTGGGTGAACAATCCGAGCGGCGGGGCTTTGAACTGAATGGCGATATCGGTAACGCGCTTGGGCAGGCGTTTGCCGGTGCGGATATAAAACGGAATGCCGGCCCAGCGCCAGTTATCGATGAGAAAGGTGACGGCGGCGTAGGTATCGGTTTGCGAATCGGGGCTCACGCTTGGCTCTTCGCGAAAACCGGGAAGCTGCTGGCCGCCGACATAAGCGGGCCCGTACTGCCCGGCGACTGCAAACTTCGGCACGTCTTCCTGCTTGACGACGCGGACGGAGCGCAAAAGCTTGGCTCGCTCGTCGCGCACATTGCTGGCGTCAAAGAGAGAGGGTGGTTCCATGGCGACGGTCGCCATCACCTGGCTGAGGTGATTTTGAATCATGTCGCGCAGCGCGCCGGCTTCCTGGTAGTAGCCGCCGCGCCCTTCGACGCCGATCGATTCCGCGGCGGTGATCTGGACGTGATCGACGTAGCGGCGGTTCCACAGGGGCTCGAACATGCTGTTGCCGAAGCGAAAGGCCAGGATGTTCTGCACGGTTTCCTTGCCGAGGTAGTGATCGATGCGATAGACCTCGGATTCGTCGAAGACCTTGTGAATTTCCTCGTTCAGCTTGCGCGCGCTTTGTAGATCGTGGCCGAAGGGTTTCTCGATGATGACGCGCCGCCAGCCATTGCCCTTATTCAGCTTGTGCTCGCCAAGAGCCAGCACGGCTTCGGCGTAGTAGCTGGGCTGGGTCGAAAGATAGAAGAGAACGTTGCCGCCCGTGACATGCGATTTCTCGACTTCATCCAGCTTCTTGCGCAGGTCTTCGTAGGACTTGGGCTTGTTGATGTCGCCCGGCACATAGAAGAGAGTCTGGGCGAAGGATTTCCAGACATCTTCGTCGAACGGGGCGTCTTCGAGGAACTGCGAAACGGATTCGCGCATCTTGTCCCGGAACTGGTCATCGGACATCGGGGTGCGCGAACTGCCGACGACGGCAAAGTTCTGGGAAATGCGGCGCTCGTAGAAGAGGCGGTAGAGGGAGGGGAGCAGTTTGCGTTTGGAGAGGTCGCCGCTGGCTCCAAAGATAACGATGGCACAGGGAGGAACCCGGCGGGCGAAACGAAGCGAATCCTGTAACGGGTTCGCTTCGGGAGGCGCTTGAACTAAAACGCTCATGATCACTTTGATGATACGCGGTGGGAAGAGGTGTCGCGGAAGATGGAGTGAGGAGACAACCGTGGATAACTCGAAACCTAAGGCGATCGGCGTTTTGAACGACCTGATGTTCACCGTGAAGATTCAGGAGGCGGCTAAGCGAGCGGGGCTTGACCCGGTGTTTGTCAAGACGCAGGAGAATGCGATCGAGCGGGCCAGGGAGAAGCCGGCGGTGGTCATCCTGGACCTGAATTATGGAGGGCTCAATCCGCTTGAGCTAATCGCGGCGCTGAAGGCGGACGAGGGGACAAGAGGAGTTCCGTTGATCGGTTACGTGTCTCACGTTCAGGTGGACCTGCGACAAGCGGCGCAAGCGGCGGGCTGCGACGTAGTGGTGGCGCGGTCGGCCTTCGTGCAGGGCTTGCCTGATCTGCTGGGCCGGTTTTTACCGAACGAACTCAAAAGCTAAGTGATTGAAAAAAATAAAAAAGCGGCTGCTTTGCGACCGAACAAATCGGGCAAAGCAGCCGCTTGGGTTCGAATTTTAGAAGACGGTTTAGCTGCGCTGAGTGGCCGTTTGGCGGCGACGCACGATAAGACCGATGGCCGCGATTCCAAGTCCGAAGAGCAGAAGGCTAGCGGGCTCGGGGGTGGTGGTAAACGGGGTAGTCGCCGCAGCCAGGCCGGCGAACTCGAAAGAAGGCACTGTGCTGCTGGCTACAACGGTAGTAAAGGGGGTGGAGGTATTGATCACGACATAAGCGCTGCCGCCCGCTCCCTGGAATCCGTTGCCGCCGAGGCTGCCGGCCGCCATCTGCACGGCGGTTCCGGTGACCATATAGCTGGTGGAAGTGTTAAATGAGAGAGAATTTCCCGTGTCGATCGAACCCCAAAGCACCGCTAGAGAAGTCTGGGGAGTAGAGAAGGTGAAAGTGATCGAACCGACCCCGGTCGAAAAGTAGTTACCGGAGGAGGCTGGGTCAGTGGTCAAGGAGGAGCCGTAATTGCCCGTGAGGTATTCGGGCGTGGTGCCCATGACGCCGGCGACCGGCACGGCATGCGCACCCGAGACATTGCCTTGCACAACACCCTGATTAGAGGCAGTGGCGAAAGAAACCGTGTAATCGGAGCCCGTGATCATAGATTGAGAGGGCGTGGTGATTCCGGTAAGGCTAACCACCGAAGGGGTGGTGCCGGAAGGGGCGAGAGGCGAGTAAAGGCTTGCCGTGATGGAATCAGCGCTCGCCAAAGCGGCAGCTAACGACGTAGCGGCCACAATCAGGAAGGCCTTACGAAAAGTTTTCATCAATAGTAATCTCCGCAACAAAAATCTGTGATGCATTCATGGCCTGCAAACAGGCCATGAACAGAAGCCGCAATTTCGGGGATGCTGCTCGAACACAAGTCCGGATTGCCAGCAGCCCGATGGATAGACGCGCTCCCTAAGAGCGATAAGCAACTCAAGTCTAGCAGAGCGGATCTGACGAAGGCGTTACAAAGCGATCAAAATATTGCTTTTGTGGGCAGAGAAGCTGATGGCTTCGGGTAGGAGTTTTGTCGGGAAGGGGTTTGTAAGTTGAAGAAAAACGATGGCTCGCCTTAGTCACAGCTGGCTAGGCATAGCTGGCTTTGGTATGCTGATAGCCGATGGCGAAACATTCGAATGACCGGCTGCAGGGGACGCTGGATTTGTTGATTTTGAAAATTCTTTCAAGGTCGGGGGATTTGCATGGGTACGCGATCGCGCAGCGCATACATGAGTTGACGGATGAGCGATTGCGGATCGAGGAGGGGTCGATGTATCCGGCGCTGCATCGCATGACGAATGAGAGATGGCTGAAGGCGGAGTGGGGAGTGACGGAGACGAACCGGAAGGCGCGATTTTACCGAATCACGGCGCTGGGGTTGCGGCAATTGGAAGATGAACAGGAGCGCTGGGCGGAGCTGAGCAGCGCGGTGGGACAGGTCTTGAAGTTGGCTTAGGAAGCGGCGATGAACCTCTTTCGGCGTTTTTGGAATAGCGTTTTCTCGCGGAAGTTGAGCGAAGAGATCGACGCGGAGATGGCGGCGCACCTAGAACTGCTCGAAGCGGAGGAGCGGCGGAAGGGGCTCGATGAGCACGAAGCTTGGTTGGCGGCGCGGAAGCGGTTTGGGAGCCAGGCGAAGCATTTCGAGTACACGCGCGAGGCGGATTTGGCGGGGTGGCTGGGGGAATTTGCGCAGGACATGCGCTTTGCGCTGCGGCAGATGCGCAAGAACCTCGGGTTCACGTTGATCGCGGTGAGCGTGATCGCGCTGGGGATTGGCGCGGTGACGACTGTCTACAGCCTGGTACATGCGGTGCTCCTTGATGCGCTGCCTTACCAGCACCCGGAGCGGTTGGTTTACTTGTGGACGCCGAATGCGCAGTTGGGGGCGACGCTGCCGCAGGAGGTGGCTCCGAGCTATCCGGACTTTTACGATTGGCAGCGGCTGAACCGGTCATTTTCGGCGATGACAGTCATGAATCACCGCATGGTGAATCTGGCGGAGGGCGGCGGGGCGAGGCGCGTGAGCAGCGCGTTTGTGAACGCGGGTTTTTTTGAGACGCTTGGTGTGAAGCCGGAGTTGGGAAGAGCGATCGGGGCAGAGGATGACCGGCCGGGGCACGAACATGTAGCGGTGATCGGCGATGCTTTGTGGCGCGAGCAGTTCGGCGGCCGGCGAGAGGCGATCGGGAGGATGATTACGTTCGACCGGCAAAAGTATACGGTGATCGGCGTGATGCCGGAGGCGTTCGGATACCCGTTTGAAGGGGATGTTCCATTTCTATCGGCGGGTTTCAAGCGGACGAGCTTATGGATTCCGCTAGCCTTGAACGCGCGACAAAAGACGGACCGGCGGGATTTCGACAACGGGGATGCGGCGATTGCGCGGCTGAAGCCGGGAGTTTCGGTGGAAGAGGCGCAGAGCGATCTGGCGGCGATTGAGAAAGGCTTGGATTTGCTGTATCCGCCAGAGGGCGCTTTCGCGCGCGGCTGGGGCATGTTGATCCGGCCGCTGGTGGATACGATTTTCGGGCCGGTGTCGAAAATGTTGTGGCTGCTGCTGGCGGCGGTGGGATGCGTGCTGCTGATTGCCTGCGGGAACGTGGCGAACCTTCTACTGGCACGCGTTTCGGGCAGGCGAGGAGAAATAGCACTGCGCGCGGGACTGGGCGCGGGGCGCGGTCGGCTGGCGAGACAGATGATAACGGAATCGCTCACGCTGGCAATGCTCGGCGGCGCATGGGGAGTGTTGCTTTCTTTCGGCGCGGTGCGCGTTTTGGCGCTGATGAATCCGGGCAACATTCCGCGCTTCGACCAGACAGCGGTGAACTTGCCGGTGCTTGCACTGGCGGCGGCGGTGACCTTATTCAGCGGTATTTTCTTCGGATTTGCGCCGGCGTTGGCAGCCTGGCGGCCGGATTTAAACGAGCTCTTGCGCAGCGGAACGCAGAAAACGGTGGGCAGTGCGAGCCGACTGCGGCATGCGTTCATTGCGGCGGAAGTCGGGCTGTCTTTCGTGCTGCTAGCCGGGGCGATGCTGTTGATTCGCTCTTACATCAAGTTGGACGGGCAGAACACCGGCTTTGTAAGGTCGACGCTGACGATGCAGTTGGCGCTCGATCAAAAGTACAGCCGGCCGGAAGAGAAGATTGCGTTCTTCCTGCGGTATCTCGATCGACTGCGGGGCTTGCCAGGGGTAACTGCCGCAGGTGCGGGCGATTCGGTTCCGCTCGAGCAGTACGTGCATATTGGAGTTGTCACCATCAAAGGGTACGGACAGACGAAAATTCCCATCAACGCGGGCTTGATAACGCCGGGCTATTTTGAGGCGCTGGGCACGAGACTGTTAGCGGGAAGATTCTTCGAGGAACGAGATCTGAGGAGCAAAACCCGGGATCTGATCGTGAACGAAGCTTTCGTGAAAGCGTTTTTTCGAGGGGGCAGAGCGATCGGACAGCAGGTGCGACTAGGACCGAGCGGACTTCCTGGGCCATGGGGCGAAGTGGTGGGGGTTGTTGCGAATATCAAGAACACAACGCTCGAAGAAAAGGCGCGGCCGGAATACTTTAGTGCCTACCGGCTGCCGTTCGAGGCACCGGATATGAGCTTTGCAGTGCGATCGAAAGTTCCGGCGGAGACGTTGATTCCAGAGGCGCGCAAAATTCTGCATGAGCTCGATCCAGCGCTGGCGTTGAGCGACGTACGAACAATGAAGGAACGCGTGGCGGACGTAAACGCGAAGCGGCGATTCCAAATGGTACTGTTGACGGCGTTCGCGGGGCTGGCGGTTTTCCTGGCGATGATCGGGATTTACGGGGTGATGGCGTATTCGGTGAAGCAGCGCACCTCGGAGATCGGGTTGCGGATGGCGTTGGGAGCCTCGCAGGGGCAGGTTTTACGGATGATCGTGAAGCAGGGACTGGCGGTGGTGTTGATCGGCTTGGCGGGCGGGATTGGAGCGGGGCTACTGTTGACGCGCGTGATCCAAGCTTCGCTTTATGGCGTGCCGGCGAGGGATCCGGTGACGTTTATTCTGGTTCCACTGCTGGTGCTGGCGGTGGCTTGCGGCGCCTGCTTGCTGCCGGCGTTCGAGGCGAGCCGGGTGGACCCGGCAGTGGCGATTCGGAACGAATAAGCAAAAAACCGCAGGCGAAAACGCCTACTCCACACTGACAAGTGGTTACCGGTCTGGTGGAGTGTCGAAAAGAGAGCGTTAGCGCCTTTGTGAGCGGGGCAAAGCAGGGGAACAGGCATCGGATTCCGCAACGGCGCGGAATGCACGGCAAGTCCCCTGGTTTGCAGGTTACTTGTGGATAGTACGTTTTCCGTGATTTCATTTTTTCACGCTAAAATCGCAGAGCGGAGCATCTATGGATTCAATGCTCAAACCGATAGTGATTGTCGAAGATAATCCGAACGATCTAGTATCTACTTGCATAAGTCAGAGTACTTGAGTTTGGGTTTTGAGGGGAAGACAACAGCCTTTTTCCATTCGAAGGGAGCGGCCCTTTCGTTGTAGGCTGAGACGAAGTCGTCGATGGCTTGCCGCAGTTGCTTAGGAGAAGTAAAGCTTGCGCCGCGGAGCGCTTGTCGGCTCAGGATACTGAACCAGCATTCGACTTGGTTGAGCCAGGAGGAATAAGTTGGAGTGAAGTGCAAATACACGTGGGGGTGCCGCTTCAGCCAGCGGTCCTCCTTCGGCTTGTGCGTGTTCAGGTTGTCCAACACGATATGGATCTCACGGTCCGGATGCGCTGCCACGACCTCGTTCATGAAGTCCAGGAACTCGCGCCGGCGTCTGCGGCTATAGTGCGCCGCTTTCACCTGTCCCGTGCTGATCTCTAGTGCCGCAAACAGTGTCGTCGTGCCGTGGCGCTTGTAGCAGTGACTGAATCCGTTAACCGCTTTGCCGTCTGGCAGACGCAAATAGCCTTGCGCCCGTTCCAACGCCTGAATGGACGGTTTCTCATCTACGGCGATCACCAGCGCTTTCTCCGGCGGGTTCAGATAGAGCCCCACCACGTCGGCAGCCTTGGGGCCAAACTCCGGATCCGTGCTGATGCACCAACTGCGGCGCCGCTGCAAGCAGATACTATGGCGCCGCAGAATGCGCCAGACTTGGTCTTTGCTCACATCCGGCAGAGCTTCCGCCAACAGCGGGCCATTCCACTGCGAGTAGCCTTTGGGCGGCGGTTGATCGAGCAACGCCAGCACTCGTTTCTCTGTGCTCAGGTCATAAATCGCGGGCTTGCCGGAACGCCCGGCGTCATTCAAACCCACCAGGCGATTGGTCCCGAAGCGTTGCCGCCACTTCGAAACACGCGCCGTGCGGGTTTTCAGGGTATCGGCAATCTGCTGGTTGGTTCGGCCTTCGTTGGCCAACAAGATAATCTTGGCCCGTTCCACCAACCGCTGCTCGCTCTTGCCGCGACGAGTCCATTGTTCGAGCCTCCCACGTTCCTCCTCGGTCAGGTCAATGATTGCCACGGGCTGGCGCATGCCCCTAGTATGTATAAGTACGTTAACTATTGCAAGTTAGTACTAGAGCTAACGCTAGTAGCTTTGGAACGAGCGAGACTGGCTAACGAAATTGTAATCTTGCGCGACGGGGCCGAGGCCATCGACTACCTGTGCTGCACGGGAAAGTGGGAGCAACGGGAGAAAGGCCACCCGGCGGTGATTCTGCTCGACCTGAAACTGCCCAAAAAGACTGGTTTAGAGGTCCTGGAGCATTTGAAAAGCAACGCCGAGCTACGGAAGGTTCCAGTTGTGATGCTGACCTCTTCGCGCGAGGATATCGACCTGGAGCGGAGTTACGGTTTAGGGGTCAACGCGTATGTGGTCAAGCCGGTAAAATTTCAGGACTTCGTGATGGCGGTGCAGGATCTTGGGGGGATTCTGGGCGGTGCTCAATGAACCGCCTCCGGGGTGCGTGAGGCCGGGGTAGAACGGTGAAAAGCGGTCGCTCTCCAGTTAGTACGGGCCAACGGCGTTGCAAATTTACGGTCGCTGACGCTTCCTGCTCTGTGCGAAGCATTTCGCAACGCTTGGGCGTTGGGTTTGGTTGGGGAGCTGCTAGTGCTGGGTCGATTTCTTCTTTTTTCCGAACTGGTTCATGAGCGAATTGATGGTGCTCTGGGTATTGGGCTTTTGGGCCTGCGTGTTGCCCTGAGCGGGTGCCTGGCCACCTAACAAACCGTTGACGATGCCGCCGGCGCCTTTACCTCCCATGATGCTGTTGGCTAACTTGGACGGATTCGCGACGGAAGGCAAGAGGTTATTCAGCTTCATCTTGGCGAGGGCTTGGGCGTCGGGGGCGAATTTCGGGCTCGACATAGTGCCGCTGACGAGGACGGGGATGACGAGCTCGCCTTTGCTGTTCGAGAGGGCGGTATTCAGAAAGCCACCGACTTTGGTACCGCCGACGGCTTGGCTGGCGCCGCTCGCGAGGGCGGCGGTCATGTGCATGTCGAGACCCTGATTTACCAGATTCATGGTGCCGTTAGCGGCGAGCGAACCAGCGGCGAGGGCGGCGGTGAGATTGTTGGTGGAGGCGACTCCGTTGACGATATTGAGCGTTCCGGCAAGCTTTTTGAGATCGGTGGAATTGCCACCCTGCCCGGGGGCCGCGCCGAGGAACTTGCCTACTTTCGAAAGCTCATTGAGGATGTTGACATTCTTAAGCTGGCCATTGGTGACGTCGAAGGCAACGGTGCCATTGAGCGTGGCGGGTAGTTCGTTGCTGGAGACAAGGGCGAAGCGCAGATTGGTGGTAGCGGCGAGGCTGCCGTAGAGAGTGTTTTTGGCGGTGCTGACGGCGGACAGAAGAGCGTTGGTATCGACGCCGGAGAATTTCGCATTAACTGCGCAAAGAGGCTTGACCGGACGCATGTCGAGCGTGAGCGCGCCGTTTTCCTTACCACCAAAGATGTCTGTACTGAGCGGCGAAAGGGTGATGACGCCGTGATTCAGTTTGCACTCGGCACGGGTATTGGTGAGGAGAAAGCCCTGGGCCTTGATGGTTTTGGCGTAGAGCTTACCGGAGCCGGTGATGGAGTTGAGCATGCTCGGCTGGTTTGCTGCGGCAGGTTTGGCGGCGGCAGGAGCTTTGGCGGGCTGCGCGGGGACCAGGGTTTCGAGTTCATCGCCGTCGATCTTGTCGGACGACAGATTGAACTCGACTTCGGGAGCAGCGAAATTCTTGGCGGAAAGGGTACCCTGCACGCTGGTGCTTCCCACAGCAGCGTTGAGCCCGGTGATATTGGCGGAGTTTTGAGAAAACTGGATGTTGGCCGAGGCAATGCTGACGGGTTTGGTGAGGGCAGGTGTCGAGATGTTCGCGCCAGCAATGTTGGCGGTTCCGGAGTAGTTGAGCTGAGAAGATTTCGCGAGCGGCCCCTGGACATGAACGTTGGCGCTGAGCTTGCCGCTACCGGAGACGCCATTGGCGGCATCGACGCCGTAGGCCTTGGCCATGTTCAGCAGCTCGGCGATGTTCGCACCTTCGGTTTTGAGGGTGCCATCAACGCTCATATTGGGAGTAGTGTAGTGCGCCAGAGCGAACTCGACGTTGACCGAAGTAGCGCCGCTGGTGGCGGTGAAGGAGTTGGACTTGACAGCATCCGGGGAAAGGGCGAGATCGATTTCGGGGACCGAAACCGGCTGTTTGATTTCGCCGCCGCTGGCCGCGAGTTGTTTGGCGCTAACGGTGCCATTGAGCTGGGGCGCGTTGGCCGGCCCTTTGGCGGAGACATCCGCGGTGACGAAGCCTTTGACCTGGTAAGCGGGATTAAACGCAACGCCGAATGCGCCAGCGAGCTTGGCAAGTTCGGTGATAGAAGAATTTTTCGTGCTTAAGTGTACGTCGAGGTTGGCGGGTGTAGCATGAGCGTCGACGTCGCCCGAGAGGGTGAAGGAAGTAGAGCCGAGATCGACCTTGCCGGAGCGGACCTGAATGGTGTTGCGCGCGCGATCGGCGGTGAGGTCATAGGTGGCATTCACGGGGAAGCTAAGCTTCGAGCCTTTGAGAACGGTGTTGTCGAGTTTGAGGTTGCCTTTGGCGGAGAGCTGAGTACCCTGCGAGGAGACATCGGCTTCGCCGGAGGCAGTGGAATCGGTTTGGGGTGGAAGGACACCGGAGGCAAAGCGATTGAAAGCGGCGAGCGAGACTTCAGACAACGAAATGTGGCCATCGAGCGGGGTGGCGGCGGAATTTTGCGGATTGAGAGGGCCGGCGTGGCCTTTGAAGGCGAGTAACTGCTTGCCCTGGCCGGGCAGGTGGACAGCGACGTCCAAGCCGAATTTTTTGCCAGGGGCAAAGTCGGTAAGTTTGAGATCGATGTGATCGTAGACGGAGCGCGGCTGATTGGCCATTTCGTCGGTGATGGCGATCTGGCCATCGGTGATCTTGAGCTCGTTTAAGGAAACCGCACTGTTGCTATTAGAAGAAGCGCCAGGCTTTGAAGGGCCGCCGATGGTGGAGAAGTTCCAAACACCGGCGCGATTGTGGATAAGCTCGATTTGCGGCTGGTCGAGGATAAGATCCTTGACTTCGGGGTTGCCGCCGATGAGCGAGAAGAGACCGACGCTGACGTATAAAGCTTTGGCGGTGGCGAAGGGATGGGGAGAAGGAAAGTCCGCGCCTTCGGCGACAGTGAGGCCATCGGCGCGAACGGAGAGCGGAAAGAGACGGAGACCGAGATGGCCGATGGTGACCTGGCGGCCGAGCTTCTGTTGTAACTCCGCCTGGACGCGCGGGCGGAATCTATCGACGTTACCAGCGACGATGGCAAACACCGCAATCAAAACGACTAAGAGAGCAACCGCAGCGATGATTAGGTTTCGTTTCCGCATAGTACTTATTAGATGCCTTTCAAGTTAGACGCAGCACAACTTAGATGCAAAACAGAGTGAAATCTTCCAGTTCTGGAGGCGAAAGAGAGACAATCGGCACGATTCCGTTTGCGGCAGGGCGTCTGGCTTGAGACTATATCAGAAGCGCATGGACTTAGCCAGACAATCCGTTCCGGGAGCAATCAGCGTACAGCCTTTAAGAATGACTAAACGGGCTCGTTTAGCGGTGGCAGCCGTAGTATTGGCGGCGTGCTGCGGCTTGGCGGCGTTTGTTGCATTGGTGTTACGGGATGACGGGCATCCGAAGGTGATGGTGAATGAAGTGTCGGCGCCGTCGCTAGCGAGAGCGAAAAGGCCGGCTGCGCCGATAAGCGCCGCGCCTGCAGCCGGCGCGAAGGAAGTGACTGGCACGACGGGGAATGGAAGCACGGTGTGGCAGGATCAGGGCAAGCACACGTTCAGTATGAATGAATCGACCGAATTGCCGGTAGCCGGATCGATGAAGTTGAAACTGGTGCGAACGGAACCAGCAAAGAAGCTCTACGATATGAGGGTGATCGCGGGGCGGCGCTGGTATACACATCGACGTTTGAAGCTGAATGAACCGCTCTGGATAGCGGTCGATAAGCAGAAGGCAATGGAGATGGTGGTGGGGACGATCGATAACGGCACGGTGAGCGGGTACTGGACGGAGACGAGCCGGCCTGCGCAGTTAAGTTCGAGAGCGCGGGCGAAGCACCGGCGGACGGAATAGCGGCGGTTAAGAGGTAGTTGCAAATTTACGGTCGCTGACGCTTCCTGCTCTGTTGGTATCCGGTTGAGACGCTCACGCGTAAGAGAAGTGTCGCCAATTTTTTCACTGGTGTAAGCTCAAGTTCGAGCGGGGACAAGACTGGCTATGGCCATAACAAACGCCGGCAACAAAGCGGTGGCGAATACGGCGACCAGCACAAACAAAGGGGCGCTGGCGATTGTTACGACGTTGTTTTTTGTCTGGGGTTTTCTAACATCGCTGAACGACATACTCATTCCGCATCTGAAATCGATTTTCGATTTGAACTATGCGCAAGCGATGACGGTGAACTTCGTCTTTTTTTCTGGATACGCGGTGTTCGGGTTACCGGCGGGAAAGCTGATCGAGTGGATCGGATACAAGCGGACGATGGTGTTGGGTTTGCTGGTAATGGCGGGCGGGGCTTTTCTATTCCTGCCGGCGGCGAGCGTTCCGGCGTTCGCATACTTTCTGGCGGCGCTGATCGTGCTGGCGGTCGGGATCACATCGCTGCAGGTTTCGGCGAATCCATATGTCTCGGTACTGGGACCGCCTGAAACGGCATCGAGCCGGCTCAATTTAGCGCAGGCTTTCAATTCGCTGGGCACGTTTATCGCGCCGTATTTCGGCAGCCTATTGATTCTGAGTACGGTGGTGAAGAGCCAGAGCGAGATACAGGCCATGCCGGCGCAAGTTTTGCAGGCGTATCGGCTGGAACAAGCCGCGTCGGTGAAGTTACCTTACATTCTGATCGCGATTGCTTTGATTGTGCTGGCGGGGACGATTGCGGTCTTGAAGCTGCCGGTTATTTCGACGGCGGGGGACGCCGCGCAGACCGAGGAGACGAACGAGAAGGCTGGCGGCAGTATCTGGAAACAGCGGCATTTGGTGCTGGGGGTAATTGGCATTTTTCTTTATGTGGGCGCGGAAGTAGCGATCGGCAGTTTTCTGGTGAACTACTTTGGCGAGCCGTCGATCGGGGCGATGACGCAAAAGACGGCGGCGGTTTACGTTTCGTTTTACTGGGGATTCGCGATGATCGGCCGGTTTATAGGTTCGGCCGTTTTGCAGAAGATGAAGGCGGGAAATCTGCTGGGGCTGATGGCAATCGGGGCTTGCGCGCTGGTGGTGACATCGATTTTGACGTTCGGTCACCTGGCAATGTGGAGCATTATTCTGGTGGGATTGTTCAATGCGGTGATGTTTCCATCGATATTCACGCTGGGGATCGCGGAGCTGGGGCCATTGACGGGAAAAGGATCGGGATTACTGGTGACGGCGATAGTAGGCGGCGCGGTGTTGCCGGTTATGGAAGGAGCATTGGCGGATCGGATAGGGATTCACCATGCATTTGTGATACCGGCGCTGTGTTACATCTACATTGCTTATTACGGATTCAGGGGATCGCAGGTGCGGGCGTAGCAGGATCGAAAAAGCAAGCGTCGGGATGAGTCGCGACGCGGCATGCAAGAGTGCCTGACACGAGTGCCCAATGCCATTGACTTAAGGGTTTTTGGATGGTTGCAAATTTACGGTCGCTGACGCTTCCTGCTCTGTTTCAAGCATTTCGCAACGCGTGGGCGGCATCCGGTGACCACGCTCGTGCTTGAGTAAGCAACATTGGGCAAGAGTGGCCGCGCCACCAGTGGCAAGATAAAAGAGTGACTATCAAGGACCGTTCGGAGCGGCGGCCGCCGAAGAGCCCACTGGACGCGCAGAAGATTGTTTTCGGCAAACAGTTTGCACCCAACATTTTTCTTTGTGAGTACAAGAACGGGCAGTGGCAGGATGCGAGGATCGAGCCGCTGCGGGAATTCAACATACATCCGGCGGCGCTGGTCCTGCACTATGCGCAGGCCATCTTCGAGGGGATGAAGGCGTTTCGACAGACGGACGGGAGCGTGGCGTTGTTCCGGCCGGAGAAGAACGCGAAGCGCTTCAACCGGTCGGCGGAGCGGATGTGCATGCCGCCGGTGGACGAAGAGCTTTTTCTAGGAGCGGTTTCGGAATTGACACGCGTGGAGGAAGAATACGTGGTGCCGGAACCGGGGAGCCTGTATCTGCGGCCGGTGATGATCGGGACGGAAGCTTCGATCGGCGTGCGGGCGTCGAGCGAGTATCTGTTTTATGCAATGGCGCTGCCGTCGGGAGCTTATTTCGCGGAAGCACATGGTGGGCCGGGAGCAGTGACGGTGTTGATCTCGAATTCGGTGGTGAGGGCGGCGCCGGGAGGAACGGGATCGATCAAGGCGGCGGCGAACTACGCGGTGACTTTGAAGGTGATCTCGGATGCGCGGCAACACGAGTGCGCGCAGGTTTTGTTCCTGGACTCGACGCCGGAACAGCGGGTGGAAGAGATGGGCGGCATGAATATCATGTTCGTGGAGAACGGGACGGTGGTGACGCCGCCGCTGAACGAAACGCTGCTGCCGGGCGTGGTGCGGGACAGCATTCTGACGCTGGCTGGGGATTTGGGGATTCCGACGCGGCAGGTGGCGTACACGGGAGAAGAGCTGCGGGCGAAGCTGAAGGACGGATCGATTCAGGAAGCGTTTGCGTGCGGGACGGCGGCGACGATTACGGGGATCAAGATGTTCAAGACGGAAAGCGGCGAGGCGTATGCATTGCAGGCTCCGGGCGAGATTTCGGAGAAGCTTTACCGGCGGTTGGTGGCGGTGCAGTATGGGCATGTGGACGATCGGCATGGATGGATACGGCCGGTGGTGAGGGCGAAGGCGCTTAGTTCGTAGGGGGGCGGGCTGCAAAGAAGAAAGCGAAAGGCGAATGATGGCTGAGCCGAACGGCACCTACGATTGGAATGAGCGAATGCGGCGCTTGGAAGATATGATGGAGCGCAACTGGGCCGATCACGAGCGAATCGACCGAAACATCGCGGGCCTGCACACTAGTTTGATTTCGCTAAAGGACAATACCGATAAGCTCGTGACGGCGATCCGCGAACTGATCGACCGCATTCCACCCGAGAATCTTCGCTGACCGAAGAGTCCATTCCACCTCACGACTGAGCGGAGTGTTGTTGGGCGAAGCTCGCTTGCGGGTCTTGCGCGGAAGCTTTACCGGCGTAGAAGATGCCGAAGCGCAGAGCCAGGCTGGCGGCGGTTCCGACGATGCCTGAGGCGATACGCTTGCCGCGGCTTTTGCCCGGGGCGAGCGAGAGGAGAATGCCGGCCAGGGTGAGGGCTTTGGCGCCCTGCCAGAGAAGACCACTGAAGCCTTGCTTGAGCGGACGGCCGACGCGTTCGACACGACTGGCGTCGTGCTCGAGAATTTGAGCGGCGAGGAGTTCGGTGATCTTGCCCGCCATGCCAAAGCATTCGACGGCTTTTGTCTCCCTGCTATTCAGAGTGAAGAATTCGAAGAAGGCAGCAGCGGCGGCGGTGCCTGAAGCTAAGAAGAGCACGGGCGTAGTGCGGTAAGAAAGCTGCCAGACGGGGACGGCCGTTTGCGAAATGAGAACGCCGGTATAGCCGGAGAGGCCGAGACCGAGCAGGCCACCGAGGAGTCCGAGCGGGTAGGCTAAGGGGCGGGAGAAGCGCGGGCCGAAAGGCAGGACAGCAGCTCCGCCCACGGCAGTGGAGAAGGTGGTCAAAATCCAGGAGCCCATGCTCATGGGAGAAGTGACGCGAAAGACGCGCAGCATGTAGAGGAAGCGCGCGGGGCGACCGAGATCGTGAATGAGGAGCGCGGCGCTGATAGCACCGCCGACAGTAGCCACCCAACGGGAACGCGTGATGAGGGAGCTCATGGAAGCGGGCGCGGCCAGTTGGGCAGCAGCACCGAGGGCGGCGCTGACACCGGCAACTCCACCGACGTAGAAGTAAGACGGGATGGACCAGATCCAGGTGGGCGTTTTCAGCATGGGCTGGCCGTAGTAGCCGGGCTCGGTGGTGGATTGATGGCTGGGGACGTAAGGGAAGGCTTGCGAGTGAAGCGCAACGTCACGCCGGGTGGAGAGCGGGCGCTGGTCGGCGGCTTCCCCGGACAGTGTGCCGATCTCTTGATTGATGTTGCGGCCATCGTCGCGCAGCATTAGCGTTGGCCTTCGGAATTGCCTAACATCACGGAGGCGATGGCGACGAGCGAGACACCGAGGGCGGCGATGCCGGTGGAGATCCAGCTCTTCTTGCCTTTGTGGGTAGGCACTTCGGGATTGGGCGGCAGGTTGTAGACCTCGGGTTTATCGATCAAGAGGAAGAATGCGTTGAGGCCGCCGGTACCGGGCTGGCTCTTGGAGTCTTCGCCATAGAGATAGGCTTCCTTGACGCCGAGCTCGTGCAGCTCTTCGACGCGCTGGCGCGCTACTTCACGTAGTTCGTCTACCTCTCCGAATTTAATGGAAGCGGTGGGACAGGCTTTGGCGCAGGCGGGCTGCAAATCATCTTTCTGGCGATCGTAGCAGAGAGTGCATTTCCAGGCGCGACCGTCGTCGGGATTGCGATCGATGACGCCGAAGGGGCAGCCGGAGACGCAGTAGCCGCAGCCGTTGCAGATATCGGGCTGGACGTAGACGGAACCGAATTCGGTGCGGATGATTGCGCCGGTGGGACAGTTTTCAAGACAGCCGGCGCGAGCGCAGTGCTTGCAGACATCGGAGGCCATCAACCAGGAAAGGTCAGCGGTGGTTCCGCTGATGGGAACCGGGCGCTCGATGAAGCTGACGTGACGCCAGGTGGAGGAGCCGAGGGCGATGGTGTTGTCGTAGGACATGCCGGTGAAGTGGTAGCCATCGTCGGGCAGCTGATTCCACTGTTTGCAGGCGACCTCACAGGCTTTGCAGCCGATGCAGAGGGTGGTGTCGGTAAAGAAGCCGGTTGGCATGTTAAGTTTGATCTCCTTGTTTTGCTTTGGGAGCGTGCACGCCGTGAACGCCGATGGGCAGAGCGCCGGTTTGCGGGGAATCGCGGAGTTGGTCGCCGGGCGCGAAGTCGGGGGAAAAGGGAATGGGCTTGCGGCGGTCGCGGCGGCCGGCGCGGATGTTGCCAGTGATGGCTTTCGATTCCATGATGCTGACGTTGACATCCGCGCCGAAGGCGAGAAGTTCGTTGGTGGAATCGCCGGTCACGAGGCCGCTGTTGCCCCAGTGATAAGGCAGGCCGATTTGATGGATGAAGCGGCGGCCCATTTTGAGGGGGCGCAGACGCTCGGTGACGAGAACGCGGGCTTCGATCTCGCCGCGCGCGCTCGAGATGGTAGCCCAGTCACCGTTGCGGAGACCATTGTCATGGGCTAACTCGGGGGAGACTTCGCAAAACATTTCAGGCTGTAATTCGGATAGCCAGGAAAGCCAGCGCGACATTGCGCCGGAGGTGTGGTGTTCGGTGAGGCGGTAGGTGGTGAGGACGTGGGGGTAACGTTCGTCATCGAAGGGACGGGCCAGGATGTTTTCGCGGCGTGGATACTCGAAGCGGGCGGGATTGCATTGCTGAGCGTAGAGCGGATTTTGGACGGGCGATTCGAAGGGCTCGTAGTGAGTGGGCAGTGGGCCATCGAGCATGCCGGTGGGGGCGAAGAGCCAGCCTTTGCCATCGGGCTGCATGATGAATGGATCGTCACCGGAGATGGTATCGGTTCCAGTGGCATTTTTAGGCGCGCGGTAAGAGGGAGGGCGGTCGGCAATGAAATCGGGGACATCGTTGCCGGCCCATTTCTTTTGAGCATCGTCCCACCAGACTAATTTCTTGCGATCGGACCAGGGACGCCCTTGCGGATCGGCCGAGGCGCGGTTGTAGAGGATGCGGCGATTGGCGGGCCAGGCGAAGCCCCAGTTGTGTCCGAGGTGTTCGGGATCGGTGGCCGGCTCGCGATTGGCGGCGTGATTTTTGCCGTCGGCGAAGATGCCGGAGTAGATCCAACAGCCGCAGGCGGTGGAGCCATCGTTTTTCAGTTTGGTGTAACTGCTGATGGGTTTGCGATCGGCGACGGTGAAGCCGTTGATCTCGGCCATGACGTCTTCGGCGTTGGGTTCTTCGAGGCGGCCCTCGAGGCGGTAATCCCAGGTGAGGTCGTGGATGGGCTGGTCTTTGGGGTCAGTCGAATCGGCGTAGAGCTGTTTGAGACGCCTGCCCAGATGGTAGATGAAGTGTAGTTCGCTACGGGCGTCGCCGGGCGGTTCGACGGCCTGATGGTGCCATTGCGCGAGGCGCTGGGTTTGCGTGAAGCTGCCGCTCTTTTCGGTGTGAGTGGCGGCTGGGAAGAAGAAGACTTCGGTAGCGATGTCTTCGGCACGCACTTCGCCCTTTTCGTGCTCGGGAGATTTGCGCCAGAATTCGGCGGTTTCGATAAGAGAGAAATCGCGCACGACGAGCCATTCGAGATGGCGCAGGCCTTTACGTTGGAGGGCAGCGTTGGGCGAACCGACGGCGGCATTCTCGCCCATGACGAAGTAACCGGTGAGTCCGCCGTCGGCCATTTCATTGACGGTAGTCATGTGGGAATGGTCGCCGGTCATGCGCGGGATGTGAGAGAAGCAGTAATCGTTTTCGGGCGTGGCGGCCGGGCCGTACCAGGCTTTCAGAAGAGAGACGATGTAGTTGGGAAATTGAGTCCACCAGCCGGCGCTGGGCGTGTAGTTTTCGATGTACTGCTTTAGCGAATGATCGGCGCCGGCTTTGGGTTGAGGCAAGTAGCCGGGAAGAAGGTTGTAGAGCGTTGGAATGTCGGTAGAGCCCTGAATCGTAGCGTGCCCGCGCAGCGCCAGGATGCCGCCACCAGGCCGGCCGATATTGCCGAGCAGCAATTGCAAGACGGAGCAGGCGCGGATGATCTGCGCGCCGACGGTGTGATGGGTCCAGCCGACGGCGTAGCAGAAGGCGGTAGTGCGATCGCGGTTTGAGTTGTCACAGATGGTCTGGGCGACTTTTTCAAAGATGTGGGGAGGCGTACCACAGACCTCCTCGACCATTTCGGGAGTGTAGCGGGCGTAGTGGCGTTTTAGAATTTGGAAGACGCAGTTGGGATTTTGGAGAGTATCGTCGCGCTCATGAATTTTTGGATTGCCGGTGCGGAAGTGCTTGGCTTTCTCGGCGTGCGACTCGGCAACCTGGTGGGTTTCGCGGCCGCCGTGTTCGACGCCCTGGTAGGTCCAGCTTTCGGTATCGTATTGACCTTGGCCATGTTCCCAACCGCTGAACAGGCCGTCGAGATCTTCGGTATCGCGGTAATTTTCGGAGATGACAACGGGGGCGTTGGTATAGGCGAGGACGTAATCTTTGAAGAACCGGTCGTGCTCAATTACGTAGCGGATCAGGCCGCCGAGGAAAGCGATGTCGGAGCCGGCGCGGATGGGGGCGTGGATATCGGCGACCGCGCTGGTGCGGGTAAAACGCGGATCGACGTGAATGATTTTCGCGCCGCGCTGTTTGGCGAACATGGGCCAGCGGAAGCCGACGGGGTGATTTTCCGCCATGTTGGAACCTTGTATGACGATGCAATCAGAATTCGCGAGGTCTTGCAGCGAAGTGGTAGCACCGCCTCTACCGAACGAGGCCCCCAGACCGGGGACCGTGGCGGAGTGTCAAATACGAGCCTGGTTTTCGATTTGCAGAATGCCGATGGAATTGAAGAGCTTTTTGATGACGTAATTTTCTTCGTTATCGAGCGTTGCGCCGCCGAGGTGAGCCATGCTTAACGTGCGGTTGACAACTTTGCCGTCGGAAGTTTCGGCTTGCCAATTTTCGTCGCGAGCCTTCTTCACGCGTTGGGCAACCATCTCCATGGCTTCGGACAGCGGGATCGGTTCCCAGGAGGTAGAGAAGGGACGACGATAGAGAACCTGCTGTTCGCGATGTTGGCTGGTGACCAACTGGAAGGTGGCGGAACCTTTCGGACACAGGCACCCTTCGGAGATGGGAGATTTGGGATCGCCTTCAATATCGACGATCTTCTCGTCTTTAACGTAGATCAACTGACCGCAACCGACGGCGCAGTAGGGGCAGATAGACGGGACGACACGATCGACGTTTTTAGTGCGCGGGGCGAGATCACGGGTGCGCGCGGAGGCGGCGGTTTCGCCCAAGGCTTGGGGATCGCGATGTTGAAACTGCTTGAAGACGGGCCAATCGGATAGTTTTATTTTGCGGGCCATAAAGTTCAGGGTCTCACCTATGGATGCGACTAGGTTCGAAAAACACACATTTCGATACGACGCAGACGACAAAAAACGATCGTCCGCGCCACCGCAGATGGACGTAGTGAGGCGATCGAGTACTCTATTTGGTAAACGTTTCGGTTTGAGAATAAATAATGAAAACAATTTCGTGTGGTGTGGTGTTGCTGGGCGTGGTGTGCGTGTTTGCGTTGACTAGTTCGTCACAGGAAAAGAAGAAGCTGCCGGGTGACGATTGGATTTCGCTGTTTAACGGGAACGATCTCTCGGGATGGAATAAGGTCGGCAAGGAAAGCTGGACGGTAGAGAATGGCGTGATCCATGGGAAAGGTTTGACGAAGGATTATGGATACCTGGAGACGGACAGGCAGTATCAGGATTTTCAGCTAGGGCTGCGTTTCAAGTGCGTGGCGGATGGAAACAGCGGGGTATTTTTCCATTCGGCGTTCAAGCCAGGAACGGCGGACGTGACGCAAGGGATGCAATTCGAGATCGATTGCACGATGATGCACCACACCGGCGGTGTCTACGCGGAAGATGGAAGGCAATGGGTGGTTTGGCCATCGCCCGAAAATGAAACGGTGGTGAGGATGGGCGAGTGGAACGATTATCTGGTGGAAGTGGTGGGGAACCGATACAAGTCGCGATTGAACGGGGTGCAGATGGTGGATTTTACGGATCCGAAGCCGACGTCGTTCGACGGGACTATTGCGCTGCAGCTGCATGCGGGTGGACGAGGGAACATGGAGTTCAAGGATATCTGGATTCGCGATTTGTCTCATCGATGACGAGCTTTGGGCCGCGCACGATGGGGAGGTATATGCGGTAATAGATTCGTATGTCTCGCTATTATCGGGAGCTGCATGATCGCGAACTATTGACGCAGGCGGCATCTGTGCTGCAAGAGGTGCAGGAACGCAAGCTTCTGGATATATTTCTACCGAGCGATGCGCGGGCGGAGGGCGAGGACGATGTGTTTCCGCGGCGGCTGGCTTCGGTCGCGGTGAATAATAAGCGTCTGGCGTTAGTGGTGGAGCGGCGATTTTTTCAGAATTCGAAGCGGGCGGGTGCAGCGCATTAAGGCAACCGTCGAGATGAGTCTCGACCCGGCAGGCACGAGTGCCCAATGTCGATTACTTAGGGATTTTTGGGTGGTGGCAAATTTACGGTCGCTGACGCTTCCTGCTCTGTTTCAAGCATTTCGCAACCCTTGAGCTGCATCCGGTTGTTAACACTCATATCAAGTCAATGACATTAGGCAGGAGTGCTCGCGGCACCGGGTCGAAGTTTTGGCGGGTTGTTCAGGTTGCTAGCGGCAACTTTCTCGAGATGTACGACTTCATGGTCTTCGGCTACTACGCCGAAGCGATCGGGACGACTTTCTTTCCGGGAGGAAGCGATTTTGCATCGCTCATGAAGTCGCTGATGACATTTGGGGCCGGCTTCCTGATGCGGCCGCTGGGCGCGCTTGTGTTGGGGGCCTATATGGATCGGCATGGACGGCGGGCGGGATTGCTTTTGACGCTTTTGCTGATGTCGATCGGGACGTTGTCGGTTGCGTGCTTGCCGGGGTATGCAGTAATCGGAGTGTTCGCGCCGATCATCATCCTTTTGGGGCGGCTGGTAGAGGGATTTTCGGCAGGCGTGGAGTTAGGCGGAGTTTCGATCTATTTGGCCGAGATCGCGCCGGCAGGCCGGAAGGGTTTCTATGTCAGTTGGCAATCCGGAAGCCAGCAAGTGGCGGTGATGACGGCAGCTTTTATCGGATTGATGCTGGCGCGCAGTTTGAGCGCCGAGCAGATGACGCGCTGGGGCTGGCGGGTTCCGTTACTCGTGGGATGCGCTATTGTTCCGTTTCTGTTTTTCATGCGGCGATCGCTGACGGAGACAGAAGAATTTTTAGCGCAGCGGGATCACCCGAGCTTACGCAAGGTCTTGCGATCGATTCGCGATAACTGGTATGTGGTGGGCTGCGGAGTGATGCTGGCGACCATGACGACTGTTTCCTTTTATATGATTACGGCTTATACGCCGACCTTCGGCGGATCCGTGCTGCATCTTGCACGCAGGGATAACTTAGCAGTTACACTTTGCGTCGGAGCCTCGAATTTGATCTGGCTGCCGGTGATGGGTGCGGTATCGGACAAGATCGGAAGGGTTCCGTTATTAGTAGCATCAACTTTGTTGGCCATGGCGAGCGCCTACCCAGTGTTGTTCTGGCTGGCGGGGGGACCGTCATTTGCGAGATTATTGACGGTTGAGCTTTGGCTTTCTTTCCTCTACAGCACCTACAACGGCGCGATGGTGGTTTATCTTGCGGAGGTGATGCCGAGAGAGGTGCGCACGGCCGGCTTCTCCCTCGCTTACAGCCTGGCAACCGCAATCTTCGGCGGATTTACTCCCGCCATCGCCACTTTTCTCATTCACTGGAGCGGCAACCGCGCCATACCGGGGATTTGGCTGGCGGCCGCAGCGGTAAGTGGACTAGCGGGGACTTTACTCTTGCGCCACCGTCAAGCAAATGCTACTTAGTGTGATGAGCCACGATCTGACTTCTGATTTTGGTGTAAGTGGCGTGGGGGATGATTTTCTTGGTGTCGAGGTCGGTTTTGGAGTTATAGGGGCGGCCAGCGATGATTTTTTGCGCTAGTATCTACTTGCATAAGTCAGAGTACTTGAGTTTGGGTTTTGAGGGGAAGACAACAGCCTTTTTCCATTCGAAGGGAGCGGCCCTTTCGTTGTAGGCTGAGACGAAGTCGTCGATGGCTTGCCGCAGTTGCTTAGGAGAAGTAAAGCTTGCGCCGCGGAGCGCTTGTCGGCTCAGGATACTGAACCAGCATTCGACTTGGTTGAGCCAGGAGGAATAAGTTGGAGTGAAGTGCAAATACACGTGGGGGTGCCGCTTCAGCCAGCGGTCCTCCTTCGGCTTGTGCGTGTTCAGGTTGTCCAACACGATATGGATCTCACGGTCCGGATGCGCTGCCACGACCTCGTTCATGAAGTCCAGGAACTCGCGCCGGCGTCTGCGGCTATAGTGCGCCGCTTTCACCTGTCCCGTGCTGATCTCTAGTGCCGCAAACAGTGTCGTCGTGCCGTGGCGCTTGTAGCAGTGACTGAATCCGTTAACCGCTTTGCCGTCTGGCAGACGCAAATAGCCTTGCGCCCGTTCCAACGCCTGAATGGACGGTTTCTCATCTACGGCGATCACCAGCGCTTTCTCCGGCGGGTTCAGATAGAGCCCCACCACGTCGGCAGCCTTGGGGCCAAACTCCGGATCCGTGCTGATGCACCAACTGCGGCGCCGCTGCAAGCAGATACTATGGCGCCGCAGAATGCGCCAGACTTGGTCTTTGCTCACATCCGGCAGAGCTTCCGCCAACAGCGGGCCATTCCACTGCGAGTAGCCTTTGGGCGGCGGTTGATCGAGCAACGCCAGCACTCGTTTCTCTGTGCTCAGGTCATAAATCGCGGGCTTGCCGGAACGCCCGGCGTCATTCAAACCCACCAGGCGATTGGTCCCGAAGCGTTGCCGCCACTTCGAAACACGCGCCGTGCGGGTTTTCAGGGTATCGGCAATCTGCTGGTTGGTTCGGCCTTCGTTGGCCAACAAGATAATCTTGGCCCGTTCCACCAACCGCTGCTCGCTCTTGCCGCGACGAGTCCATTGTTCGAGCCTCCCACGTTCCTCCTCGGTCAGGTCAATGATTGCCACGGGCTGGCGCATGCCCCTAGTATGTATAAGTACGTTAACTATTGCAAGTTAGTACTAGAGCAGCACCGATGCCCGGCAGAGTATCCAACTGATCGGCAGTTGCGGTGTTGATGTCGATGAGGTTGGCATTGGCGGCAGAAGAAGTTTGCGCGGCGGGCTTCTTAGACGAGGACGTCTGAGCAGCCTGGGCAAGGACCATAGTTACTGTAAGAATCAGGAGCCAACGTAGCAGTTTCATATCAGGGATTCTATCAGGGTACTCGCGACTTAGGCTAGTGTCCTGAGCGATAAATACGAAACATAAGTATTGAAGGGGCCTCCTATTGTTGTATGCGTACTGGACGTCCCAAGAAGCCACTGGAGATCAGTGAGGAAGAGCGGGAGAAATTGAGCCTAATCGCTCGTCGGCCGAAGTCGTTGCAGGCGATGGCGACGCGCGCCCGGATGGTACTCGGTTGTGAAGAAGGGATGAGTAATTCGGAAGTGGCTCGAAAGCTGCACGTCACGAGCGCAACGGTGGGCAAGTGGCGAAAGCGATTTCTGGAGTTCGGGCTGGATGGCTTGCTGGATGAGCCGCGCGTCGGCGCGCCGCGAAAAATCAGCGATCGCGACATAGAAGAAGTGGTGACGAAAACATTGGAATCGAAGCCCGCGAACAGCACGCACTGGAGCACTCGGCTCATGGCCCAAGAGACCGGTCTCACGCAGAACGCCATCGTGCGCATCTGGCATACGTTCGGATTGCAGCCGCATCGAGTGGAGAACTTCAAGTTTTCCAAAGACCCACAATTCGTAGAGAAGGTGCGCGACATTGTGGGCCTGTATTTAAACCCTCCGGACCGCGCCATGGTGCTGTGCGTCGATGAAAAAAGCCAGGTCCAGGCGCTGAACCGGACCGAACCGATTCTGCCGCTGGCGCCGGGCGTTCCCGAGCGGCAGTCGCACGATTACGAGCGACATGGAGTAACGTCTTTGTTTGCGGCCCTGGATGTGGCTTCCGGAGTCACCATCAGCAATTGCTACCGGCGTCACCGGCATCAGGAATTTATCCGCTTTCTGAACGAGATCGAGGCCAATCTTCCCGGCGGCTTCGACGTGCATTTGGTCATGGATAACTACGGTACGCACAAGGTCGCGAAAGTCAAAAGCTGGCTAACGAAGCATCCGCGCTACCACGTTCACTTCACCCCAACGAGCGCCAGTTGGCTCAACCTCGTCGAGCGGCTCTTCGCAGAGCTTACCCAACGCTGTGTCCGACGCGGCAGCCATACTGCTATTCGGATCCTGGAGAAAGCCATGCTCGACTACCTCGACCGGCGTAACCAAAATCCCAAACCTTTCGTCTGGACCGCCGATGCCGATCTCATCCTCGGCAAGGTCGAAAGACTTTGTAAACGTATTTCCCGCTCAGCACACTAGTCGGGTGTTGAAAAACAGGTGACAGGCAATGTTTTCCACGCGCAGACACGCGGATCTGGTTGATTCGCCGTTACAGTTGCTTGGGAAAACAAAGCCAGTCACCGTTTTTCAACAAACTCCTAGATCGCGAAGACTCTGGCGAACCAGTTCGCCGAAGACAGTGGGTTCGAAAGCGGCGGCAGGTTTGACGATGTGGGGATGGTCCGACCAACTCCAGGCGGTCCAGCCTAACTCGCGGTCATCGAGAAAGTTCAAAAGCTTGCGGCCCCAAGCCAAGTCCTGCTCGCCACCACCCCACTCGGCGATGAAGACAGGAGCGGTTTGAGCGAGATGACCGAAAGCGGCGCGCCAAGGCTTGGATTTATGGGGATAAACATGGGAGGAATAGACGGCGTTTGGTATTTCTGAGAGCGGGAATCCGCGGAGATCATATCCCCAATCGATGCCGGAGATAAAAAGAAGCGCATGGGGATTTTGGGATCGAATGGCGTTGGCGAGATGTAAGGCCCAGGCTTTCCAATCGGAAAAGCGGACGCGACGGGCGGTTAGCGGGAAGAGCGCTCCGGCAGGAGTAATTCCGTGGAGGGGGACGGGGTCGTCAGGAAGCGCGTCATGGGGTTCGTTGAAGAGATCGTAGAGTACGCCAGGCTCGTCGCGGTAACGACGTGCAAGTTGAGACCAGACTTCGAGCGAAGCGAGGTTGGGAAGAGGTGGGACAAAGTTTGGCGAGCCATTGGAGAGGTGGCCCCTGGGATGGATGGCGTCGAGCCATTGCAGATCGAATAAGGTGTACATGCCGCGCTCGGCGGCAAGGGAGACGACCGAATCCATTGACGCCAGATAAGAATCCGGATCGTGATCAGGTGTATGGAGCGCGCGGGACTGGTTGAAAGGCACGCGGACTACGTTGGCTCCCCAGGCCGCGATTTCATCGAATTCAGTGGAAGAGATGCCGGCGTTCGAAAGAAAGCCGGGCGGGTGCGAGGAAGCGTATTCCAAACCGGAGCGATTGACGCCGCGCAACCGGATTGAGCGGAGGGTTTTCGAGCCTACAATCCTGTTAGCCAGGACACTCAATCGCGGAAGCTGGGCGGAGAGCAAAGCTAGCGCTCAGCCGCGACGGCGAAAGAGCGCATGGTAAATCACCAGGACAAGAATGGCGCCGATGGCAGCCACCAAAATGCTGTACAAGTTAATGCCGGTTACACCATGAGCACCGAACATACTGAAGAGCCAGCCGCCGACAACAGCGCCCACGATACCCAGAATGATATCGAGAAAGAAACCTTCGCCGGAACGATTGACTACCTTGCTGCCAATGAAGCCGGCGATCAGGCCGAGGACGATCCACGCCAAGAAAGACATTCAAAATTCTCCTTTCGATCACTAAGACCTTACCATTGTTATTGATAGGGCCCCCACAAATTTATACTATGCGGGCGCGAATAAATCTGGAGTGCAATGTTTAGGGGATATTTTTCGTCCAACCATGGAAGGAGTAGTGCATGGACCGATTAGAAGAGTTGAAGACAAAGTACAAGGGCGCGCTCGACACGATTCAGCAGAAGGGCGTAAAGCTAACGCACTTGCATGTGCAGGATAATAAGCTGTTTATTCAGGGAGCCGCGCCGTCGGAAGATATTAAGAACGAAGTTTGGAATAAGATCAAGTCGGCCGATAGCAGCTATAGCGATTTGACGGCGGATATTACGGTGGATTCGAGTCTGCCGCAACCACAGCAGGCCAGCGCGGCGGCGGCGAGCGCGGGAACAGCGGGCGGCGGACAAACGTATAGAGTTCAGCCGGGCGACACGCTTTCGAAGATTGCTAAGCAGTTTTATGGCAATGCGAATGACTACAATCGCATTTTCGAGGCGAACCAAGATAAGCTGCAGAATCCGGATCAGATCAAGGCTGGGCAGGAATTGGTTATTCCTTAGGCGCAAGGAAGCAGGTGATGAGAGCGCCGGTGAGGATGATTGCCGGCGCTTCTGGCCGGGGCATGTGATAAATTTGGGTTGGCGACTCGTGGGCGCGGGAGTAATTCAGCGGTAGAATGCCAGCTTCCCAAGCTGGACGTCGCCGGTTCGATCCCGGTCTCCCGCTCCATGCTTTCAATGGTTTACGAGCCCCTTGCCAATTTGCTTGCCCTGCTTAACGCATTCCTGCATTGATGACTTTGCAACGAGGCCCCAATTATTAAGCGCGCGAACAACTGAATGCCAGCTGTCCAAGCTGCTATTCAGGCCGCTTGGTCGCCCCCGTTTTTGGATTTGCAAGTTGCGGGATTGAGGATCTTCCGGTCAAGAGCTTGGAAGGTTGAGTAGTTTGCCGTACAGAAGCCAAAATGCATATGATAGCCTCTTGCAAGAACTAATTAGTACTCGGGGTCCCGTCATGGCGTCCGCTGCTACAAGCACCGTAAAGGGTCAAACGCCTTTAGAACGAGCCTGCGACTGTGTCGCCAAATTATTTCGGGCTTCGCACGCAACGTTCATAGAGTTCGTGTCTGGTGGGCCGTCCGGCACGGTAGCCGCTGAATCCCACTTCGGAAGCCAAGCCTCGGACAGCCACGTAAGCATTCCATGCATTCTGCTCGAAGAAGAAGCGTTCCATGCCGGAACGATGATTTTTGTCCCCGATGTCACACGCGAACCCAAGCTCAGGGAGATAGGTTCCCAGTTATCAGACGCTGGCATTGCTTCGCTTCTACTATTGCCAATTAAAGGCGGTTCAGGTCGCACATTTGGCATCGTTTGTCTCGAATGGAACTCAAATTCCGTCTCCTCGCTTGCTTGCGATGATGTGCGTTGTGAGATGGCGACGTTTCTCTTCCATTTTATTTTGGAAGCACGGCATCTCCACGAGGCCAACAACTATAGACATTCACTATTAGAACGCCTCGACCGATTTGCCGGCCATCTTCATGAGGTGCGAGACATACAAAAGCTTGTTGTAGACATTCCTCGCCTTGCCGCAGAACTTGTAGAGGCTAGCGTCAATACTGTTCACTTAAAGATCCTGATTCGCTTGGAGCAGTCGATTCTGAGGGTGCGCAGCGACTGGCGTGGCCGCAGTGGGTAGTTGCTCATTTTTCGCTTTACCCCGCGAGGGTTGAGGCGATTGCGACTGGAGCTAACCCGCTCTTGCAGGATCTCCTGGAGCACGGCTTCATGAAAGGCTTTTTTCAGCCGAGGGGGGAATAGCGACGAAGCGAGGCATGCGCCGTTGGACGACGCGCACGGAATAAACGAAGGAGAGCCGGTCCGGGTCCTCATCGGCTTCGAGCGCAGCTTCATGCATCAATCCTCGAATGGCAAAGTGCACCATCAGCAAGCCGTAGAACTCTTGTTTGACGAGTTCGGGCGTTTTGCTGCGTAACACAATCTGGGCGCCCCGCAAATGGGTTTTCAACTCATCCAGCGCAGTTTCTATTTCCCAGCGCTCGTGGTACAGTGCCGCCAGTTCTTGGGCGGGAGCCTGTTTAGGATCCAGAATGGTGGTGATCAGGCGATACACTAGCTCGGCATCCGGTACGTCTTTCAGGTAATAATCGATCACTCGCACGACAATCGCCTTACGCCGATTCCGGCGATCGGAAATACAAAGGTAAAGGCGGCTGAGATACGACCCATCCGGCAAGCGCCGCTCGATCTCCAGTCGCGCATTCTGGCGCGCGCGCCACAGTAAATCCGCTCCGGTCTGAGCCGCTGCCTGCCACAGTCGGTAGCCCGGGAAGAAACGGTCGGCCAGACACAGCATGCCCTTTTGCAAAGCCGGTATTACCTGCCGAGCCAGCGTGATCTCATCGGTGGCATACGGCGCCATCCGCGCGGCCCACAGCACGTGTGTTCCGTTCTCTAATAGCCCGACAAAGCGGAGTTTGGGAAAGGCACTCGCTCCGCGACTCGCGCCAGGCCTGCCAAAAGCCGCTTCGTTCTCCGCGGTATCGGCCACATCCAGCGTGCTGCCGTCTAGGCTGACCAGCCGCCAGTCGCGATACCAAGCACCCTTCGTCCGGCGCTCGGCAATCGGAACAACCACCGCTTCATACAACTGCTTCACCGGCTCCACGCCCAAACGACTGCGCGCTTGCGAGATGCCCGACTTGCCCGCCACCCTCAGCCCCGCCGACGGGTCCAGCAGCCACTGCACTCCTTCTAACAAACAGCGCAGCACCTCGCGATACGAGGACCGCATGTACAAGGCCAAAGCGATCACGTAGTACACCACCACGTGCGCCGGTAAATCGCGTTCTCGTACGCTTGCGCGCCCAGTCTTCTCCAACACGCCGCGCACCCTCTCCAATGGGAAAAACTTAGCGATCACTCCCAGGCTGATGTAGTCGGTGATACGACTCCCAGCCGGCAACGTGGCGATTGTTCGGGCCATTCCGCAGTCTCCTGTCTTAAAAACAGAATACCGCAGAAATGTTCTTTAAGTGAACAGTATTGAGGCTAGCGTTGCTTGTCTATATGAACATCACGCCGCATGAACATCACGCCGCACTTGAATCGCTACAAAGGTGCGCTGAATACGGCTATTCTGGTTTTCCTTTGAAGGTATCCCGCGCAGACCCACACGTGCTGCCTCAAGCGGCAAGCAGCGGTACTTCTTGTCAATCGGAGGTTTACCATGGCGGCTACCCCGCTGGCGTCACAACCGCGCTAGCTGTTCCAATAAAATATCTTGGACAGGTCCGCTACGTTCTATCGGTCGGATTCCTTGAAGCGCAGGTAACCTTCGTAGAGTCAAAGATCGATGCTCTCGAACGTTATAGTGCTCGATCTTGGCAGGCTGTTGCAAGTGCACTACGGTTCGATCCGGACTCAGAGTGGCATCAGCACTCTGCACTTCTCAATCAGCTGTCAACTTTTATGCAAACGGAGCGCGATTCGGAAGGCGCCCAGCATCTCATGTTGCACGCACTTTTAACGGGTGTGACAGCATGCTTTGGACTCCGATTTAATCGTGCATGTGTCTTTTTGTTCGAAGAAGCGGACGAGATTCTCGTCCATCAGCTTTCAATCGGGCAATTTGATTGGTCGTCGTGGCAACAAGTATGCCAGTTGAACAGGAAACGGGGGCTTGACGATGTCACCACCTACCTCGCGGCGGCCACGGCGAATGCGCTAGACACTACCGAACTTGACAACGTGATGAAGGATTGTCGGTGGCAGATAGGCCAGCATAACGATGTCGTATCCCGTGTATTTAGAACCGGCAGGCCGTACATTGTTAATGGATCGGAGATCCCTTCTCCTCTTCGCGAATTGCTGAAATCAACTGCAGATGTAGCAGTCGTGCCGTTACGTTGGGCTGCGCAATCGGTGGGCATAATGATCGCAGACAATGAATTCTCACGCTGTCCAATTACGAATCCAGAACTCGAAACCTTATGCGTTTTTGCGTCCACTGCGGCAATTAACCTAGAGAGTCTTCGGCTCCATCGAAGGCGGATCGAAGCCGAAGGTCGTCTTAGAGCGTTGCTCAATACGGCGAATACTTACGAACGTTATGGCGGTGTCCCGGTTCAGCGTGAAATGGAAGGCGAGCGCATTCCGTTAGTGTAGATTCCGCCCTACGGGCGGGGATTTTGAAGGCATCGGGGTCTACCAATCCGATGTAATTTCGGGAGGAGCGCGGAAGCGGAACTTCCTCACTTACTCCGGTCATCGTCTTGATGAGCCCACCAGGTTATCCCTCGGCATGGTAGCTTCCCAGCAGTGCCTGCTTCCGTTTCACCCGGCAAAGTTATTGTAGCTCCGAAAAGCAAGTAGGGCATTCATTTTTTATGCCGCCTGTCGGCGCAGCTGGCGCTGCCGGCGTGCCTCCTCCAACTTGCGGTCCCGCGCAGCGTGGATCGCCTTCTGCCGGGCCGCCAGCATGTCCGCTGGGGTGACAAATCCGATCGCGCTATGCAGCCGCACCGTATTGTAGTGATCGACGTAACGTCGGATCAGCCGCTGGGCATCCTCGTGCGTCAGCGGTGTTCCGGGCCGGATACATTCTCCTTTGAGCGATGGATGCCAGCGCTCGATTTTTCCGTTGGATTGCGGATAGTAAGGCGACGTTCTCACGTGCGTCATTCCGGAGATGCGGATAAACTCTTTGAAGTCTCTGGCGAGGAACTGCGGGCCGTTATCGGAGATGATCCGCGGTCTGGCTTCCGGATACTTTTCCTTGGCTGCTTGGAGAATGATTTCGATGTCGGCTTCCGTCATCGACTCGCGCACATCCCAATGCACGATCGAGCGGCTATAGCCATCCAGCACGCTGCACAGATAGTAAAACGTTCCGGCGAGGTTGAGATAGGAAACATCGATGTGCCAATGCTGGTGTGGCTGCGACGGCTGCTCGAACCCCGTTCCTTTCCTGGTCGGTTTTCCGTTCCATTTCCGCAGCAGTCCCGCCTGACTCAGCACGCGCCACACGCTGGACGGGCTGACCGCCACCACATCGGCGTCCAGCATCATGAAGGCCAAGCGCCGATATCCTTCCAGCGGATTCTTTAAATGAAACTCGAGGATCGCCTGCTTCTCCCAGTCCTCCAGCCAAAATCGCGGGGAACCCAGCCGTTGTGCTCATTCACTCGCCCGTAGCGCTCGCGCCAATCGTAGAACTTGCTCGCCGTCACGCCCAGCCATCCCACGAACCGCCCAGCCCCGATCTCGGTGGCCTCCGACCAGCGCCGGACGAAATCCACGATCTGGTCCCGCACATCATGCGCTACCCAGGCTCCGTTTAGAGTTCCCCAAACTCTTTTTTTAAAGCAATATGCTCCCCCATCAGCTCCGCCAAAACCTCGTCCTTGCGTTGCATCTTCTTCTCCAGGTACTCGATGCGTTCCTGTTCGGCCTGATGATCGGTGCCCCCTTTGATCTGAAAGGCCGCCGCTCCGTTCTCGAACAACTCTTTCTGCCAGCGATAGAAAACAGTTGGCTGCAGCCCCAACTCGTCACACAGCGTTGAAACCGCTGCGCCCTCAAGTAAATGCCGCCTCACAATGGCGACTTTCTCTTCTCCGCTGTAATGCTTCCGTGACCTCTTCATGCGTTCTCCCCGTTATCTTAACCGCGGAACGCTCTCTCCATTTCCAGCTGGGCCGGAACACTAGCCGGTATCAACGACCGCTTTATTTGTGCGGGCTTTGCGAAAATTTTCTGGGATGAGCTTAGCATTGATGCGTTTGCCGTGGGGGATGTCCGTGACGGCTAGTACTAACTTGCAATAGTTAACGTACTTATACATACTAGGGGCATGCGCCAGCCCGTGGCAATCATTGACCTGACCGAGGAGGAACGTGGGAGGCTCGAACAATGGACTCGTCGCGGCAAGAGCGAGCAGCGGTTGGTGGAACGGGCCAAGATTATCTTGTTGGCCAACGAAGGCCGAACCAACCAGCAGATTGCCGATACCCTGAAAACCCGCACGGCGCGTGTTTCGAAGTGGCGGCAACGCTTCGGGACCAATCGCCTGGTGGGTTTGAATGACGCCGGGCGTTCCGGCAAGCCCGCGATTTATGACCTGAGCACAGAGAAACGAGTGCTGGCGTTGCTCGATCAACCGCCGCCCAAAGGCTACTCGCAGTGGAATGGCCCGCTGTTGGCGGAAGCTCTGCCGGATGTGAGCAAAGACCAAGTCTGGCGCATTCTGCGGCGCCATAGTATCTGCTTGCAGCGGCGCCGCAGTTGGTGCATCAGCACGGATCCGGAGTTTGGCCCCAAGGCTGCCGACGTGGTGGGGCTCTATCTGAACCCGCCGGAGAAAGCGCTGGTGATCGCCGTAGATGAGAAACCGTCCATTCAGGCGTTGGAACGGGCGCAAGGCTATTTGCGTCTGCCAGACGGCAAAGCGGTTAACGGATTCAGTCACTGCTACAAGCGCCACGGCACGACGACACTGTTTGCGGCACTAGAGATCAGCACGGGACAGGTGAAAGCGGCGCACTATAGCCGCAGACGCCGGCGCGAGTTCCTGGACTTCATGAACGAGGTCGTGGCAGCGCATCCGGACCGTGAGATCCATATCGTGTTGGACAACCTGAACACGCACAAGCCGAAGGAGGACCGCTGGCTGAAGCGGCACCCCCACGTGTATTTGCACTTCACTCCAACTTATTCCTCCTGGCTCAACCAAGTCGAATGCTGGTTCAGTATCCTGAGCCGACAAGCGCTCCGCGGCGCAAGCTTTACTTCTCCTAAGCAACTGCGGCAAGCCATCGACGACTTCGTCTCAGCCTACAACGAAAGGGCCGCTCCCTTCGAATGGAAAAAGGCTGTTGTCTTCCCCTCAAAACCCAAACTCAAGTACTCTGACTTATGCAAGTAGATACTAGGGCGACGGCCATCCAAATCGGCAAATCGCCCTAAACCTGCTCCTAGCTCAGATGCATTAGCTTGTTGAGGATGGCGGCACCGACAGCCACACCGAGCGGCCACCAAAGCCTGCTCGAAAGGTTTTGGTGCTCAGCTTCCCGGAGCACATGCGTGACCGAGTTAGTTGCGTTCACCGTATTGCCGGTGCCTGACACGTTCTCGATGCTTGAAACCTGATTAGCGAACGAGGCCATTTGCATCAGCAGCGGAGCTTGGAAGTTGAGCGTTTCTTCGGCCTTATCTGCGGCTTTCTTCAGCCGAATGGCCCATTCCTTCAAGGCAACTGCGAACAGAATAACGCCTGCATAAAACGCCATCGTCACCGTCCACGGCATGATGTCTTCGCTACCACGCGGCAACGTTTTCGGAAAAGGCAGCACGAGGACAAAGCCCCATAACAAATGAACGTGCTGGTCGAAAAAGTCCCACAATACAAGCGCCTGCCGATGTGCGCCGAATGAGTAGACTGCGCGGATGATGGCCTGTAACAAAGCCGAGATCACGATGGCCGCTACGAAGAGCGCCGTGACATTTCCGGCAATCTTCAACCAGATTGCCTTTTGACGAAAGGCGGCAATTCTCCGCCGGGTTTCACTGATGAATTCTTGATAATCGAACATATCCGGGTTCGGAACGTTCCTCCTATCTTTGAGCCTACTACAATTTCTTGCGCTTTGCTTAATATTCGCCTCTATATGTAGTAAATGTATAAATTACTAGCACAATATGTTGTGTAGTGCAGCACAGGCCCAGTGAGGGTTGGGCACAATTGTAGTCCTTTTCTGGCCCTTCCGTCCGCAAATACGGCGCATTCTTAGGGAGTGCCTTTGGCAACTGAAATTGGTCCAGTTCGGCATTTTATTTTGGCCCACCCTAAGTTAATGGTTTCCGGAGCTAATCTTCATGTTCCGGGTAAATGAGAAAGCAATCGTCGTCAGGCGGTGGGAATGTGTGAATCCCGCTGGTTTTGCGGGATTTACAAGGGCGGTGGGAAGGGTGGAAAGCCTGGGTTTGGCTTTCCATGGTTTCCACGGACCGTCATTTCCACGGCTTACTTCTCGTTTGTTTTCGCCCCTTTCTTTTGCCGTTCGAGCGTACGCCGGAAGCGATATGATTCGGTGCCGGTTTCTAAGATGTGCGCCCGGTCGGTGATTCGATCCAGTAAGGCTTTACAAAGGCGAGCGTTAGGAATGACTTGCGTCCATTCGGAAAACGGCAGGTTTGTGGTGACGATGACGCCGGTTCTTTCTGCGCGTTCTGCGATGACTTGAAACAGAAACTCCGCACCTACTTCGGCCAACGGGACGTAACCTACTTCATCGATCGCGATCAGATCGTAGCGGCTCCAGCGGGCCATCACGCGGCGAAGCTGCAGTTGGTGTTTTGCCTCCACCAGTTCATTGACCAATGCGGCGGCGGTGGTGAAGCGAACCCGCCGCTTCTGGCGGCAAGCGGCCACACACAGCCCGGTTAAAAGATGGGTTTTGCCCGTGCCACAATCACCGATTAACAAGACCGGTTCGGCTCGATCAATATAGCCGCCCTCAGCCAAGTCGCGCAGCTTGGCGGCATCCACTTGCGGAGACTGGGCAAAGTTGAACTCCTCTAGTGTCTTGACTCGGGGTAATCGGGCTTCCTTGATCCGCCGGCCAATCGTGTTCTTCTCGCGTTCTTCAATCTCTACTGTGAGCAAGGCGTCCAGGTATCCAAGGTGCGTCTTCTTCTCTCGGATTGCTTGCTCCGCTAGCGTACTGAACTGAGAAGCCATGGTGGGCATCCGCAACACTTTGCAATGCTGAGTGATCGTGGCGTCTTGCAGTTGTGTCATCTGGCTGTTCATCTCGTGCCACCCATCGACAGCAGCTGATCGTATTCGTTCATAACGGGTAACGGTCGCCGATAGCGTTCGAGTAAACCGATATCCATCACCTCGCAAACGGGACGGCTGAGATCGCTCGCATGAATCAGATGTTGCACGGCAGCTGCATCGGTGCAGCCTGTTTCCAAGGCAGTCTCGATGGCTTGCCGTAGACGATCGCGGCCCACCTCTTTCGCCATCTTCAGCAGATCGATCATCTGTCTGGTGCCGGTCTGTTTGCCGTGGCGGATCATCAAAGCTTGCCAGATCTGGTCGAAACACTCGGGCCACAAACCGGCGCAGCGCTGCTGCTCTAAGGGCCGTGAGCCAGCCATCGCGCCGGGTTTTCGAGAGAGAACGTCCAGATAATGTTCGAGATCCAGCACTTGTTGTTGTCGGCTGTAACAGCGTTCATGTCGCGCTACGCAACAGCCGCAGTGCCAAAGTTCCACCGTGCTCGCATAAATCTTTGCCTGCACTTGCGTTCCAGCCTTCAGCGGCACCGAGTAAGAGTTGGTTAGCACTTTTACGCAGCCCAAACTGTTGACCGTCGGAAAGCTGGTTTGTGCTAAGTCCACGCCCTCTTTCACCAGCGGCAGCAAATGGTCGCGCTCGATCAGTACGGCGGCGCCGATGCTTTGATCCCGACCTTCGATCCGGCGTTGCTCATCCTGATGACAACTCTGGAGTAAGTCTCGGTTTAATCCAGCAACATCCACTGCGTGGGGCACCGGTACCCAGTGATTCCGACGAAAATAGCCGGCCTCTCCTTCCACACCACCCTTTTCGTGTGCTTCAGCCGGCGTGCAGAACTCGCTTTCAAAACGCCAGTGAGATCGGAAGGCAACGAATCGCGCTGTCTCTTCGCGGCGATATCCCCGCAAGATCTTCTTCACTGCCGAAGTGAGATTGTCATACCGAAGTTTGCGGAATACGCCGCAGAAGAATGCGAACGCCAGTTCATGCGCTTCAAGGAAAGCTTGCTGCGTGGCGTGAAGAAACGCACAATGAAAAGCCGCTCCGCTTGCCATGCTGCGCATGGCAAACACCTGCAGCTTCGTTCGTTGGCCAGACAGATCCGCATAGGCTTCGTACCAATCCACTTGCGCTTCCACGCCCCATGGATAGCTCTGCGGCACGAAGGTCTCATGAACGACCAGACCCAGAGCAATCTTTCGCTCATGCACATATAGCCGCACCGTGCGTTCGCACACCGTATTGTTCGGAAGCTCCGTACAGATCCGCTTCCAGATGCGGTGCGCGGTATGCCGCTGCTTGCGCGGAGCCTTCCGATCTAACTCCAAAATCTGGTCGATGAAGCCGGCCACCGGCGACAACTTATAGCGTGGACGCTCGGTCTTCTTCCGTAACTGCGGAATCGCGTTGCCGACCGCTTCGCGCACCATGCGCCGATGCACTCCAAGCTTTTTGGCAACTCCGGCAATCGTGCCGACGCCGAACTCGTACTCTCTGCGGATCTCTTCGAACAACTCCACCTTCGCTCTCCAATCCAACGAGTTCCTCCGCCGCGGGCTGCTGCCCGCATCAGAGTATCCGTTCGTTTAGAGGGTGCGCCAAAACAAAATGCCGAACCGGACCAAATCAGAGTACCGAAATCAGGGAGAATGCTTGTTGTTGGTGTTTAATAGAGGCTTTGATGTTGGCGTCATTGCACATAGTTCTTCAACGCACGGTTCGATTAGCTCAATTGGTCCTTGTTGTTTAGTCAGTCGCATATCATACCGGGCTGCAATGTCGCTCATCATCTTCCGTGCTACGGCATGCTTTGCTCGATGGTGAGTTCCAGGCTAGGAACATCATCTTAAAGTTGGAGGACCGGTTACAACGAAGCGCGGCCACACAGCGCGTATCGGATATGCAACATAGAACGAATGCGCGGGTCGGAGCACCGCTTCCTTCTCTTTTGAGATCTTGGGTAACACGACGGCAAGAGCGCGTCGTCTGCCTGGAACACATTACCAGCTCTGCATAGGAATTTCCGCCCATTTTTCAGTCACAAGTCGTAACTCTATCATTACAAACGGTTTAACTACAAATCGCTTGCAGGCCCCTGTTATCCTGGAGTCAGAAATGTCTACGCCCGCTCAGATCGAAGCCAATCGCCAGAATTCCCAGCTCTCCTCGGGTCCGAAGTCGCCCGAGGGAAGACAAAAAGTGTCGTTGAACGCTGTTAAAACCGGCCTGACCGGAGCCACCGTCCTGCTGCCGAGCGACGATGTGGCCCTCTACGAACGCCACACCGCGAATGCCTTCGCCGCCTGGCAGCCGCAAACCGCCCGCGAGAATATGCTTGTCCAATCGATTCTCGACACCGAATGGCGCTTGCTGCGCATTCCGGCGCTCGAGTCCGGCATCTATGCTCTTGGCCGCCTCACGCACGCCGAACAGTTCGCCGATCAGCCGGAAGCCGTGCGCGCCACTTTACTTGAAGCGTATATCTTCCAAACCTCGCGCCGCGATTTGACCAATCTCAGCCGCCAGGAATCCCGTCTGCGCCGCCAGCGCGAAAAAGACATCGCCGAACTGAACCAGTTGCAGCAGGAGCGCCGTCAGCGCTACGAAGCCGAGCTCGACGCCGCCGCCCACATGTACGTGCGCTTCGGCGAGAACGAAACGCCCTTCGACCCGGCGGAATTTGGCTTTGAATTGTCAATCGAAACGATCGAAGAGCGAGTCGGCCTCTTCGAGGGTCGCCGCATCGGCTGCCAATACCCCAAACAGTTCGCCAAAATCCACGCCAGGGACCTCCGCGACGACCGCCTAGCCGCCTAACCCCAAGTGAGTGGGGCAGACGTGCTTGCACGTTTGCTTTAGCACTAGACGATCGTTTTTTGTCGTCTGCCATAACCACCCACCTACTGCTTTAACTTCGCCGGTTGCACACTTGGCGGATTGGCCGGCGCCACGCCTGTTGGTGTCGGTGGCAGAGGTGCGCCGCCCGGCTGCCAGTTGCGCTGTTTTTGCAGAAGGTCGTGCATCCCGGGCAGATTTGCCGGGTTCCAGCCTCCGCCCAGCGCCAGAATCAAGGACACGCTGGAGGTCATCTGGCGAAGCTGTTCCTGCACCTGCGTTTCGCGGTTGTTCAGCACCGTGGTTTGCGCGGTGATGACGTTCAAGTAGCTGTCGACGCCGGTTTTATACCGCGTCAGCGCCAGGTTGAGATATTGCACCGAGGAAGTGATCGCGGTTTGCTGCTCCCCGATCTCTTTAGAAAGGATGCGCAGCGACGAAAGATTGTCTTCCACTGCCTGAAAAGCCGTCAGCACGGTCTGGCGATAGTTGGCCACCGCAGCGTCGTAATTCGCTTGCGCCTGTTCGTTCTGGGCGCGCCGCGCGCCGCCGTCGAAAATGGTTTGAGAGACTTGGGGACCAAGCGACCAGAAGCGGCTTGGCCAATTGAACCATTGAGCGGCGCTCGAGGTTTCGAAGCCGCCGGAAGCAGACAGCGCGACATTCGGATAATAGGCCGCGCGCGCCACGCCGATCAGCGCGTTATCGGATTCGATGATTCGCTCCGCGGCGGCAATGTCGGGGCGGCGCTCCAGCAGCGTGGAGGGGAGCGCCACGGGGATGGCTGGGGGATCGGGGACGAAGGGAGCAACCGGCAAGGAAAAGTTAGCCGGGGCGCGTCCGATCAGCGCGGCGATGGCATGCTCGAACTGGGCGCGCGCCACGCCTATGTCGGTAGCCTGGGCGGTGGCTGTGTTGAGCTGCGTCTCGGCTTGCGCCACGTCTTCCTGCGAATCGATGCCGGTCTCGAACAGGATCTGCGTCAGCTTCAGAGTGTCGCGGTAGTTGTTCAGCGTGTCCTGCAGAATGCCTTCCTGCATGTCGAGCGCGCGTACTTGGAAATAGTCTTGGGCCAGCTCGGACTGAAGACTGAGCAGCGAGGTGGCCACGTCAGCCGCGCTCGCTTGGGCGGAGAAGGCATTCGCCGCTATCGTGTTGCGAATGCGGTGCCAGAAATCGACTGTATAGGAGACATCGAATGGGAATGTGTAATCGTTGTAAGCTCCCGTGTTGGAAGTCCCTCCGGAACCGCCGGGACCGATCACGCGCGCGCCGCGCGTCGCGGAGATGCGGTTATTGCTGTAAGCGGGCGCCGCGCCCACCGTCGGGAAGAGGGACGACCGGGCCGAGACAACCAGGCTGCGAGACGAGCGGTAGTTCGCCAGCGCCGCCGCCAACGTCTGGTTACCCTCGGCCACTTGTTCTTCGAGCGCATTGAGCTGCGGATCGTTATACAGCTCCCACCATTTGGCGCGGATCTTGTCGTCGCCCGGTTGAGCGACTTTCCAGCCCTGCCCTTCCTTAAACTCCTGCGGCGCCGATTCCTTGTAGGCGACCGGCGCGGGCGCGGCTGGCCGCACGTATTTGGGACCGGGATTACAGGCGGTAAGGAGGCCGATGAACAGAGCAGCCAGAGCGCTACACAGGCGCTTGTGAGTAGGTGATTTCATTTCAATTCTCCGCTCCGTCGTTTTCCCTGGTCAGCCAGCGGCGCAGGTAGAGCGGGCAGTTGACTAGCTTTACGTTTTTCGAAACTTGCGCGCAGAGGTAGCGCACCGCCTTGCGGTCGACGAGCGTCACTTCGCTCAGATCGAGATAAACCACTCGATGAGTACCCTTGGCGGCGGCGATCGACTGCGCAAGCGCGGGCAGCGCATCCGCTCCGAAGCGGCCGTTGAGCAGCAGCGTGACAGCCTGTTCGACGGGGTTGAGCTCGGTTTCGATCCGATATTGGGCTTGCATGGCGGCGACGTGGCGGGTCATAGCGGCTCGACCGTGGCTGCGGGTAGTTCGCCGCGACGGAAGCCCCGCAGCCACAGGCTGAGGCGATCCATGTAGAGGTAAATCACCGGCGTCGTGTAGAGCGTGATGGCTTGGCTGACGATGAGGCCGCCGACGATCGTGATACCCAGCGGCTGTCTGAGTTCCGAGCCCGTGCCCGTGCCGAGCGCAAGCGGTAACCCGCCGAGTAGTGCGGCCATGGTGGTCATCATGATCGGCCGGAAGCGGAGCAGGCAGGCCTCGAAGACGGCTTCCTTGGGCGGTTTATGGTCGCGTCGTTCGACCTCAATGGCGAAGTCGATCATGATGATGGCGTTCTTTTTCACAAGGCCTATCAGCAGAATGATCCCGATGAGAGCGATTACGCTCAGCTCCGTATGCGTAATAAGTAAAGCGAGCAGCGCGCCTACACCGGCGGAAGGAAGAGTCGAGAGGATGGTGATCGGGTGAATCAGGCTTTCGTACAGAATGCCGAGCACAATGTAGACCGCGAGCAGGCTGGCGGCGATCAGATACGGTTCGTTGGCGAGCGATTCCTGGAAGGCCTGGGCGGTGCCGCTGAAGTTGGTGTTGATGGTGGTAGGCATGCCGGCGGCCTGCTCCATCTGCGCAATCGAGTCGACCGCCTGGCCGAGAGACACGCCCGGGGCCAGGTTGAACGAAATGGTGATCGACGGGAAGACGCCGGAATGGTTGACCGTAAGGGCGGCCGTCGTGGGCGCGTAGTGAGTGAAGACCGCGAGTGGAACCGCGCCGCCGCTGGTCGAGGGGACGTAGATTTCCTTGAGTCCGGTCGGGTTTTGCCAGAAGACCGGATCGGCCTCCATGACGACGAAATATTGGTTGATGGCGGTATAGGTTTTGGCGATTTCACGTTCCCCGAAAGCGTCGTAGAGGATGTTGTCGATCGTCTGGGGAGTGATGCCGAGACGGGAGGCCGTCGGCCGGTCGATAACCAGATTGGCCGAGAGACCGTTGTTCTGCTGGTCGCTATTGACGTCGGTGAGTTGGGGCATTTTCTCCATCCGTTTCAGGAGTTCAGGCGCCCAGTGGGTGAGCTCGGCGAGGTTGTCGCTCTGCAACGTGTATTGATATTCGGCCGAGGTTCTGCGGCCGCCCACGCGCACATCCTGAATAGATTGCAAAAAGAGCGTCACGCCGGTCACCTTGGCGAGCTTCGGGCGCAGGCGGGCGATGATCTGGGTCGCATCGACGTCGCGCTCGGAGCGCGGTTTGAGGGGAACAAAGCAGCGGCCGGTATTGGTGGTGGTGCCGGCGCCGCCGCCGCTGAAAGCTTCCACACCGTCGACGGCCGGATCCTCGGCGACGATTTTGGCGAGCTGCCGAATTTTGCCTTGCATGGCTTGAAAGGAAATGTCCTGATCGCCCATGAAATTGCCGGTTATGCGGCCGGTGTCCTGTTCCGGGAAAAAGCCTTTGGGAACAATGATGTAGAGGTAGATGTTGAGAGCCAGGGTGGCGATCGTGACCACCAGCATGAGAGCGGAGTGGCGCAGGACCCAGGCGAGGCTGACTTCGTAGGTCTTGAGGATGAATGCAAACACCCTTTCACTCGCGTTATACAGGCGTCCGTGCCCTTTGTGGCTGCTGAGAAGACGGGCGCACATGGCTGGCGTGACGGTCAGGGAAATGACCATCGAGACAAGGATGGTCATGGAGAGGGTGACGGCGAATTCGCGGAAGAGGCGACCGACGATTCCGCCCATCATGAGGATGGGGATGAAAACGGCGACCAGCGAGATGCTGATGGAAAAAACGGTGGAACCGATTTCAGAGGCTCCGCGGAGAGCGGCCTGAACAGCGCTCATGCCGCGCTCGCGATAGCGCGTGATGTTTTCGAGCACCACGATGGCGTCGTCGACCACAAACCCGGTGGAGATGGTGAGCGCCATCAGCGAGAGATTATCCACGCTATAGCCGAGCAGGTACATGAGTCCGCAGGTGCCGATGAGCGAGACGGGAACGGCGATGCTGGGAATGAAAGTGGCCCTGGGGTCGCGCAGAAAGACGAAGACGACGAGGACGACGAGCACCACGGAGATCATGAGGGTGTGTTCGACGTTGCTGACGGAAGCGCGAATGGTCGTGGTGCGGTCGAGCGTGACGGTGAGATCGATCGCGCTGTTGATCGAGGCGTGCAACTGGGGAATGGCAGCTTTGATGGCGTCGACGGTCTGGATGATATTTGCGCCCGGCTGGCGGAAGATGATGATGAGCGCACCGGGTTTTCCATCGGCGAGGCCGAGCGAGCGGACCGTTTGGACGGAATCGGTGACCGTGGCGATATCGCTCAATTTCAGATTGGAGCCGGCGCGCAGCAGCAGCGGGCGATAGTTGACGGCGTGCATCAACTGGTCGTCGGAATTGATGAGCCAGTTCTTGTGGCCGTCGGAAAAGCTGCCTTTCGCAATGTTCGCGGTCTGGCTGGCGATCGAGTTACGCAGGCTTTCGAGGTCAAGCCCGTAGTGGTGGAGGGCGGTGGGATTGACATCGATACGGACGGCCGGAGCGGAACTGCCGCCGACAATCACCTGGCCGACGCCGGGAATTTGCGAGATGCGCTGCATCAGGACCGACGAGCCCGCGTCGTAGAGCGCCGGTTGCGGGAGCTTGCTGGAGGTGAGCGCCAGAATCATGATCGGCGCATCGGAAGGATTGACCTTGCGATAGGTGGGATTGGAAGGCAGGTTGGCCGGGAGATAGCTCCGGGCGGCGTTAATGGCCGCTTCGACGTCGCGCGCCGCGGCATCGATGTTGCGGTTCAGATCGAATTGCAAAGTGATGCCGGTCTGTCCTAGCGAGCTGGAGGAAGTCATCTCGGTGACCGCCGAGATGCGGCCGAACTGCCGTTCAAGCGGAGTAGCCACGGCGGACGCCATGATTTCCGGGCTCGCTCCAGGTAGCGAAGCGGAAACCGAGATGGTGGGGAAATCGACTTGCGGCAGCGGCGAGACAGGAAGCAGCCGGAAGGCGACGCTGCCCGCGAGGCCGATCGCAATCGTAACCAGGGCAGTCGCCACCGGGCGATGAATGAAGATGGAGGAGACATTCATACGACATCACCCCGACGAACGCCCTGAAGCCACCTCACGACTGCACCTCAGGCGTTAATCCTGGATCGGGCTGCTCTTCCGTCTCCCCGAAGCCATGGCGTTGGCGGAACCCCGCAAAACGGCGCGCAAGGTTATCGAAGAAAAGGTAGATCACGGGAGTCGTGTACAGCGTCAACAATTGGCTGAGCAGCAGCCCGCCGATGATGGTGATGCCGAGCGGGCGGCGCAGTTCCGAGCCGACACCGTTACCGAAGGCGAGCGGGACCGCGCCGAGCAGAGCCGCCATGGTGGTCATCATGATGGGCCGGAAGCGCAGCAGGGATGCCTGGAAAATGGACTCGTAAGGCGATTTGCCTTCGTGACGCTCTGCGTCGAGAGCGAAATCGATCATCATGATGGCGTTCTTCTTAACAATGCCGATCAGCAGAACGATGCCGATGATGGCCACAACTGTCAATTCCTGGCGGCAGATCATGAGCGCGAGCAGAGCGCCCACGCCGGCCGAGGGAAGCGTGGACAAGATAGTGATGGGGTGGATGTAGCTTTCGTAGAGCACGCCGAGCACGATGTAAACGGTCACCAGCGCGGCCAGGATCAGAATCGGCTCATTGGTCAAGGAGGCAACAAAGGCCTCGGCAGTGCCCTGGAAAGACGCCTGCATGGCGGCCGGCGGCGGCATCTCTTTTTCGACTTTGCGGATGGCGTCGACGGCCTGGCCGAGAGCCGCGTTAGGAGCCAGATTGAAGGAGATCGTCGTCGCCGGGAATTGACCGACGTGGCTGATGAGAATCGGCATGGTCGCGCTCGAGAACGAGGTAAACGTGCTGAGCGGCACAGGCGCGCCGGTGGTCGATTTGAGGTAGATATTGTGCAGGTCGTGAGGACGGGTGCGGAACTGGGGCATCACTTCGAGCACCACGTGATATTGGTTGAGCTGCGTAAAGAGGATCGAGACCAGCCGCTGCCCGAAAGCATCGTAGAGCGTTTCATCGATAGTGGAGGCATTGATGCCGAGGCGCATGGCGGTTTGCCGGTCGAAGTTGATGCCGGCTTCGAGACCGTGAGTCTGCAGGTCGCTCGCAACGTCGGCTAATTCGGGCAGTTGGTCGAGGCGTTTCACAAAGCGCGAGGCGTAGCTGGAGAGTTCCTGGGAGTTGGGATCTTCGAGCGTGTATTGATATTCCGTGCGGCTGACGATGTCCTCCACCGTGAGGTCCTGGATGGGCTGCATGTAGAGAGAAATGCCGTCGATTTTCGCGAGGTTGGGTTGCAGGCGGCGAATGATGTCGGAGGCGTTGATTTTGCGCTCTTCGAGCGGCTTCAAGTTGATCTGAATGCGCCCGGAATTGAGCGTCGTATTGGTTCCATCGACTCCGATGAACGACGAAAGGCTTTCGACCGCCGGGTCTTTGAGGATGACCGCGGCGAGGCGCTGCTGGAGTTGCGTCATCTGGTTGAACGAGATGCTCTGATCGGCTTCCGAAACGCCCTGGATTTCGCCGGTGTCCTGGACAGGGAAGAAGCCTTTGGGGATAACGACGTAGAGGTAGATGGTAAGCGCAAGAGTGGCGGCGGCTACCAGCAGGGTCAGCGTGCTGTGGTCGAGTACCCATTTGAGCGTTCTGCCATAGAAGGCTATGGTCTTCTCGAAGACCGCTTCCGACGCTTTGTAGAAGCGCCCTTCGGCGGCATCTTTTTTGTGCCGCAGAAGTTTGGCGCAGAGCATGGGAGTAAGAGTGAGGCTGACGACGGCGGAAATAATGATGGTGACGGCGAGCGTGACGGCGAATTCGCGGAACAGGCGGCCGGTGATGTCCCCCATAAATAAAAGCGGGATGAGAACGGCGATCAGCGAGACCGTAAGAGACACGATGGTAAAGCCGATCTGTTCCGCGCCTTTGAGCGCGGCCTCGAGCGGGCGCTCGCCCTCTTCGACGTAGCGCATGATGTTCTCGATCATGACGATGGCGTCGTCGACGACGAAGCCGGTCGAAATGGTGAGGGCCATCAGGGTCAGGTTGTTCAGGCTGTAGCCGAGCATATACATCGCGGCGAAGGTGCCGACCAGAGACAACGGCACGGCGATGCTCGGAATGAAGGTGGCGGCGAGATTGCGGAGGAAGACAAAGATGACGGCAACAACCAGGCCGATGCAGACCAGCAGTTCGAATTCGACGTCGGCAACCGAAGCGCGCACCGTGATCGTGCGGTCGGTAAGAGTGGCGATGCCTATCGAAGAGGGAATGGTCGCGCGGAGTTTGGGCAGAAGAGCTTTAACCCGGTCGACGACCTGAATGATATTCGCGCCCGGCTGGCGCTGAATGTTGACGATCACGGCGGGGGTCGAATTCATCCACGCGGCCTGCTTGGAATTTTCGACGCCGTTGAGAATGGTCGCCACATCCTGCAGCCGGACGGGCGCGCCGTTCTTGTAAGCGACGATGACCTGGTTGTAGTCTTTGGCGTCGATCAATTGGTCGTTGGCGTTGATCTGGTAGCCCTGATGGGCGCCGTCAAAGCTGCCTTTGGCCGAATCGAGGCTGGTGGCATTTAAAGCAGTTCGGACATCTTCGAGATTTATGCCATACGAGGCGAGCTGGGTGGGATTGGCTTCGATGCGAACCGCTTTCTTCTGGCCGCCGCTGATAGTCACCGCGCCCACTCCGGAGAGCTGAGAGATTTTCTGCGCGAGGCGCGTATCCGCGAAATCCTGAACGTCCTGCAGCGCCATCGACTTCGAGGTCAGGGCAAGCGTCATGATGGGCGCATCCGCGGGATTCGTTTTGCTGTAGACGGGAGGCATGGGGAGGTCGGCGGGCAGGTAAGTCTGGGCCGCGTTGATAGCGGCTTGTACTTCCTGTTCGGCGACATCGATGTTGAGGCTCAAGGCGAACTGCAGCGTGATGACCGAAGCGCCATCCGAGCTGGTCGAGAGCATCTGATTGAGACCGGGGACTTCGCCGAGCTGGCGTTCGAGAGGGGCCGTGATGGCCGAAGCGGAGACTTCGGGGCTCGCGCCCGGATAGAAGGTAACCACCTGCATGGTGGGGTAATCGACCTCAGGCAAGGCGGAGACGGGAAGCTGCTTGTAGGCGACGATGCCCACGAGCAGGATGGCCGCCATCAGTAGCGACGTGGCGATGGGCCGAAGAATAAACGGTCTGGAGGGATTCACTTTTTCTGGCCCTTGGGCGGCGGTTGTGGATTCTTTTGGGCAGTATCGATCTGGCTATCGGCCGCGCCTTGCTTGTCGGGCGCTCCGGCGTCAGCGGCCGGGTTCGACTGGGTGGCCGCCGTTTCGGGTGTCCGGCGAATCGTGATTTTCGCGCCATCCTGAAGCCGGTCGAAACCGTCGGTGACAACGGTTTCCTCGGGCGCGACGCCGGTGACGGCCGAATTATTGCCATCCGTCGTGCCGACCTTGACGTTGCGCGACTGAACAGTTTTATTAGCGGAGACGACGTAAACGAAAGCGACATCGTTGTTGCGCTGGATAGCGGCATTCGGAATGATGTTCACGCCCATGAGCGTGCGGACGAGCAGCTTGGCGTTGACGAACTCGTTTGGAAAAAGCTTGTAGTCTTTGTTGGCGAAGATGGCGCGCACGCGCACCGTGCCGGTGGTGGTATCGACCTGATTGTCGACGGTTAGAATCCTTCCCTGGGCCAGCTCGCCCTGGTTATCGCGATCGAGCGCATCGACACGCATTTTCTTTCCGCTGCGCAGCTGATCGAACACTTGCGAGATGTAATCTTCCGCCATGGTGAAGATGACCGTGATGGGCTGGAGCTGCGTAATGGTGACGATGCCGGTGGTGCCGTTGGCAGGGACGATGTTGCCGGGATCGACCGTGCGGATGCCGACTCGTCCGTCGATGGGAGCGCGAATTTGCGTGTAATCGACGTTGACCTTGGCTGCATCGAGGTTGCCCTGATCGACCTTCACGGTGCCTTCATCCTGATGCACGGTGGCTTGTTGGGTGGCGAGCGTCTGCTCTGGAATGGCGTGCTGAGAATAGGCCGCTGTGTAGCGGCTGAGATCGATGTGGGCGTTAGCGAGGACCGCCTGATCGCGCTCTAGCTGCCCTTGCGCCTGCAGGTAAGAGGCCTGATAGGGGCGCGGATCGATGACGGCGAGCAGTTGGCCTTTATGTACGATTTGCCCTTCTCGATAATTTACGCTCAGCAGCGTGCCGACCACGCGGCTGGCGATCATCGCGGTGTAAACGGAAGTGACGGTGCCGAGCGCATTGATGTAATCGCCTATGTTGCCCTTCTGGACAGTGGCTACGGAAACAGGAATTGCACCTCCACCCGCGCCGCGGCCGTGATGCCCGGCGGGTTCGCCCGACGAAGAGGACTTGCGCTGCGACAAAAGGATGCCACCGCCGAGTAAGATAGCCGCGACAACTAGCCAGATGAGCCAGCGAAAACGGCCCGGCTTGGCGGTTTTAGGATCTTTTTCGCCTGGCTTACTCGCGACCGCCACCGGGGCGGCTTCGGATGGCGGGGAACCGGCAGAGTCCCCGGGGGAGATAGAAGTCTTGGGATCGGTATCCATGCGCTTCTCTCAAGCATGGGAGTTTGCGTAAGAATGTGCGACTGCCGAAAGAGATAGCGGCCAGTATGCCATTCGGCATACAAGATGGAGGGTAGCCGGCCCGCGCTATCGAGCGCTTACTTCTTTGTAAGTTCCTGATAGACCACTTGCGTAAAAGATGCGAAGACGGGACCGTTTCCACCCTGAGTTGAAGGCTTGTCGCCCACGGCGTTCTCAATCTCTTGCAAAGATTTGCCTTGCGCCACAAGTTCTTTGATCTTCGCCCGCTTGGCTTCGGCGTGCTGCACATACTGTTCCACTTCCGCCTTCGTCTCCGGATTGCCGTGGCCCGGAACAAAGGTGTCGGCGTCGAGTGCCACAATGCCTTTCGCCGTTTCGATCCATCCTTCCGACGATCCATTCTTCTGCAAGTGAATCAGAGGATCGGGCCGGTTGGTGATGATGTCGCCAGTAAAAACAATCTTCTGCTTCGGCAGGTAAACGACCAGATCTCCGCTCGTGTGCGCCGGCGCCCAATGCAGCAGTTCGAGCGAGACATCGTCGAGTTTCATGTGGTCTTTATTCTTCGTGATAACCCGCGTAGGCAGATGATCGGCCGGCGGGGCATCTTTGCCGCCAGCGGCAATCGCGCTTTCCTGCTCTTTCTTATCATTCTCGTGAGCAATGATCGTAATGCCTGTCGGAAAAGCCGCCAAGCCGTTCACATGATCGCGATCGCTGTGGGTCAGGATAACCGCGGTAACCGGTTTGGGCGTGATGCCGGCGATATCGCTTAGCAATTCCTTTCCGGTCGCGGCCGAAATTTTCGCGTCGATAACGATCACCCCTTTATCGCCCACGATGACTCCGCTATTCCCGCCGCCGCCTTCCACCCAGGAGACATTTTCTTTCAGCGAGTGAACAACCAAAGGCGCTGGAGCCTGCGCGTGCGCTATCTCAGCGAGTGCGATCAGACCAACTGCCAATCCAAATCGAACAAGAGATCTGTCTCGATACGTCATAGAGTGATTATCGACGCACCCACCTGTGATTCCTTTTGGAGCGGCGCGAGGGACCCGCACCCTGGTATGTTTGGTGTCCCTCGCCTTCAACGGTTAACGGATTAGAAGATGGAGTGTCATCATCATGAGTAAAACCAGCATACAGGTGATGAAGAATCCTCGATAAAGCGTAATGCGGGCCCTTGTAATGATCTGAACGAACAACGGATCTGAGGAGCGCTCTTGTCCGGCAGCGTACAACCGATCCAGTTCGCGCCAAACGCGGAGCCAATACCACGCAAGATAGATCGCCGTCGCCGCGAGCAGCACCAAGGGAGCCGGGAAGTATGAGTTGCTGACGAGCATTCCCCACCAGCGATATACCGTCACTACAATTCCAAGTACGATCGCGATCATCAGCAGTGAGGAGCCCACGAAATAGAAGTCTTGCCTTCCTGGTTTACGCACGCCGGGGAGGTCATGTCCCGTCAAGAATTGCCGGAGCGTCATATTTCCTTATGAGCAGAGCGCAAAATCGAATACAGCGGCGAAAGCTGCGAAAGTTCCCAAGGCTAATCCGAGCGGCGGGAACGCAGCCCCTTCAAGCCCCAAGGGGACAGCGACAACACCAAGATAGGAGAGTGCCGCACCGATATACCAGCACCCGCTATTGCTGCTGCCGGGCGGTGGAACGTTGTTACCACCGGGGGTGCCAGGGTCCGGCGTACAACCTGGTTCCGACGGCGAGCAAGGCCAGATCGACGGTGTCGGGGAGATACCCGTTGCGTTTTGTTGCTTCGCATTTGTCTGTTTTGAAAAAGCTCTTAGTACCCGAGGAGCGGCTCTGATCAACGCAGTGTCGGTTGCTGCATAATAACCTAGGCCGGACGCGGTGCCAGAATGCAGACCGGGCACGCCATACGTGTTTACCGTGGGCTCTGATTTGTTATAGAGGAAACTTACCAGGTTTACTGTTTTATTGGTAAAGGTAGTCTGATCCCATTGTCAATTGAGCCCCATTATCTTGCAGCCAAGTGTAAAGATTGGCCGTATTGGGCACGTTAAAGCCCTGAGAGAGATATTCGAGCGAGGCGTAGTTGAAACCAGAATTCTGTAGTTGCCCGGTGAGCTCCTGATACACGCTCTGGGCGTAGCCCAAATTGCCGGGGGAAGTCGTCCCGGTCCTGTATACATCGTTAGCCATTCCGGAAAAGATACCCCAAAAACTCGTAATCGTATTTCCGCTTATCTGTCTTTGATCGAACGATGGAAACCCGTTCTGGGCGTAAAGCTTGCTAGTCGAGAGAATACTTGGGACTGCGAGAACCCCAGGCAAACTCCCCAAAGCCGCCCTCGCTAGAGAGCGACGGGAAAAGGATGTGTTCAGCATAAAGTTCCTTTCGTTGAGTCAATCTGTTTTTCCTTAAGTTCACGAATTCTACAATGCTTAACCGTTCTGATTAAGTTACAAAAATTATATTCCAAAAGAGTCTTGCTGAACATTGCAGTATATTTTTTTCTCAAAACATTACCTGCACTAAAGCATTCGTATCAGTGAGTAGTGTGTTCACCACTATGCCGACCGAAACCTTACCTCAGGAAAAAAAGAACAACAAAGGTCGCCTGGCAGTCGGCCGCAAGTTGACAACCACTCACACGCGCTGGATAGGGCCGGGATATTCGGCTACCAAGGAATCCACGGTCAGAAGGAGAATGCCTTCGATTGTCGCTTGCGCGATGAGGATGCGGTCGAAAGGATCTTTGTGAATGGGCGGGAGGCTATCGAGGGCTACGAGGTGGTTGCTTGCAATGGGCAGCTCGCGGTAATCGTTGTCCAAGAGGCCGCGGCGGAGCAAGCGCGCGTCGACGCGAAAATCGTCACGGCCCAAGCCGTGCTTTATGGCCACTTCCCAGAGGCTGGCGGCGCTGAAAAGCAGTTCGTTTTCCAAATTGCGTAGCAGGGCGCGGGCTTTGGCGGGCAGCCTGGCGGGTTCTCCGGCCGCCCAAAGGAGAAGATGGGTATCCAGCAGTAGCTTCATGGCCGCTCCCTTTTATGGTCGCGGTTTGGATAGCAATCCGAAGAGGTCCTCGATTTCTGAAGCGCCCATGCGATCGAAATCCTTCGGTACCGTCACTTGCCCTTGCAGGAAACCCAGCCGCTGCACCTGGCTGCCCACAGGTGCGTCGAGCAGCGTCACCTTGACAAGAGGCTTACCTGCTTTGGCAATAATGAAGGGCTCGCCGTGGGCGGCCTTTTCGACGAGCTTCGAGAGCTGCGTCTTGGCCTCGTGAATGTTAACCGTTTTCATAGACTAAGTCTTGTTAGTTTAGTTCTAAAGGAATGGTAGCACGGGATTGGGTTAGATGTCGCGACCGCTTTGCTGAAGAAGTTTGGCGACCAGCCCGGTCCAGCCGGTTTGGTGGCTGGCACCGAGGCCTTTACCGTCGTCGCCGTTGAAGTACTCGTGGAACAGCACGTACTCGCGGAAGTTGGGATTGTCCTGGAAAATATTGTCGTTGCCATACACAGGGCGGCGACCGTCCTTGGCCGGGAGAAAGAGATCGGTGAGGCGCTGGGAGAGGCGGCGAGCCACTTCGGCGAGGCGGAAACGCTGACCGGAGCCGGTGGGAAACTCCATCTGGAAGGTGTCGCCGTAGTAGTAATCGAGGCGCTGGAGCACTTCGATAATGAGGAAGTTCATGGGGAACCAAACGGGTCCGCGCCAATTGGAATTTCCGCCGAACATATTGGTCTGGGATTCGGCGGGTTCGTAGTTGACATGGAAGGTGTGGCCGTCGAGGGTGGCGGCATAGGGATGGTCTTTGTAATAGCGAGAGAGAGACCGAATGCCGTAGGGTGAAAGGAACTCGGATTCGTCAAATACTTTCCGCAAGATTCTTTCAAGACGGGTAGGGTGGACCAGGGATAGAAGGCGGCGGCGGCCTGTGCCGGTTTCGGTCATGGAAGCGAGGCCGGAGATCAGATCGGGGCGGTTTTCGATGAACCATTCCATTCGCTTCTTGAAGCCGGGATGCTGGTCGAGCATATCGGGCTCAAGGGTGTCGACCGCAAAGAGAGGCACGAGGCCGACGAGCGAACGAAGTTTGAGAGAAATCGATTGGCCGCTGTCCTGTAAAAGGCGGTCATAGTAAAAGCCGTCTTCATCGTTCCAGAGTCCGGTTCCGCCGTGGTGATTGATGGCATCGGCAATATAGAGGAAGTGCTCAAAGAATTTGCTGGCGATGTCTTCGTAAGCCGGGTCTTTTTGGGCCAGGAGGAGAGACATCTTGAGCATGGCGAGAGCAAACGCGGCCATCCAACTGGTGCCGTCGGATTGTTCGAGAACCCAGCCGCTGGGTAGGGTGGTGTTGCGGTCGAAGACGCCGATGTTATCGAGTCCGAGAAAGCCGCCCTCGAAGATGTTGTTCTCTTCGGAATCTTTGCGATTGACCCACCAGGTGAAGTTGACCAGTAGCTTGTGAAAGACGCGCTCTAGGAACTCAAGATCGGGCTTGCCTTTGATGCGCCGATCGATTTGGAAAACGCGCCAGGCGGCCCAGGCATGGACGGGTGGATTGACGTCGCCAAAATTCCATTCGTAAGCGGGAATTTGCCCATTGGGGTGCATGTACCATTCGCGCAGGAATAACTGAAGCTGGGCTTTGGCAAAATCCGGGTCGGCAGGCGCCATGGCGACCATGTGGAAGGCGAGATCCCAGGCGGCGTACCAGGGGTATTCCCACTTATCGGGCATGGAAATGATGTCTTCGTTGAAGAGCTGACGCCACTTGTGGTCGCGGCCGGTTTTCCTTTGCTCCGGGGGCTTAGGCATGGCGCTATCACCGTTGAGCCAGGTTTCGACAACGAAGTGGTAATACTGCTTGCTCCAGAACATGCCGCCGAAGGCCTGACGCTGAACGGATTTGGATGCGGGATCGAGATCGCAAGAAAGGTTCGAGTAGAAGTCATCGGCCTCTCGCAGGCGCGCGGCGAAAACGTCATCGAAGGAACCGCGCGCGAGCGCGGGTTGACCTTTGCGATAGAGGCGAAAGCAGAGCGTCACTTCCTGAGAAGGCGCGAGATCGAGTACATAAACAGCGCAGGCCTTTGTGCCCCGCTGGGAAGGCTGGACAAGATCGTGACGCCCGTGAACGATGTAGTTATCGAAGGCGTCTTTGCAGAACGAATTCTTGCCGCTCCAGCCCCAGATTCTTTCGGTGTTGGTTTCGTTTTCGGTAAAGAGCAGGTCCGGGGTTCCGTCGACGGTCAGGATGAAGTTGCCCAGTTGAGGGTGATCCGCCGCAATTTCCGTAGCCGAGAGTTTTGACAGAGAAGGCTTCTGGGAAGCAGGAAAGTCTTTGTCCCAACTCCAGGTATTGCGAAACCAAAGTGTAGGCAGAAAAGTGAGCTGGCGAGCGTCGGGTCCGCGATTGATCAGTTTGACGCGGATGAGAATGTCATCGACGTCCTGCTTGGCGTACTCGGCGAAGATATCGAAGTAACGGTTTTCGTTGAAGACGCCGGTGTCCTGGATTTCGAACTCGGGATCGAGGCGGGTGCGCTTCGCGTTTGTTTCAACCAGACTTTGATAAGGGAAGGCGGCCTGAGGATATTTATAGAGTCCCTTTAAGTAGGAGTTGGTGGGCGTGGCATCGAGGTAGTAATAAATTTCCTTGACGTCTTCGCCGTGGTTTCCCTGGCTACCGGTCAGGCCGAAAAGGCGTTCCTTGAGAATGGCATCCTGCCCATTCCAGAAGGCGAGGGCGAAGCAGAGATATTGGTGGCTATCGCAGATGCCGAGGATGCCGTCTTCGCTCCAGCGATAGGCGCGCGAACGAGCCGCGTCGTGAGGGAGGTAGTTCCAGGCATCGCCATCGGCGCTGTAGTCTTCGCGAACGGTTCCCCAGGCCCGCTCAGCCAGGTATGGTCCCCAACGTTTCCAGTGCTTGGAGCGGGCTTCGGACTCGTTAAGGCGAGTTTGTTCGGCGGTGATGTTTTCGGGCATAAGAGAGGACAGTAAATTGTACTCTCCGGACTCTTCTCGGGTTCTTATTTAGCGCGACATTCCTCTTGATTACCGAGACATCCTGAGTTACTATCATATCGATTACCGAGGAGAGTTCCGCCTTTTGAGCAAACCGTCAGACCTTGTCCAGGGAACGCTAGACCTGCTTCTCCTGAAAATTCTCGCTCTAGAACCACTTCATGGTTGGGCCATTTCGCTTCGCTTACGGCAAGTTTCCGGAGACGTCTTGCAGGCAAGTGACGGATCGCTCTATCCGGCCCTGCATAAGCTTGAGCAGCAAGGCTGGATTAAATCGGAATGGAAAGCTACTCAAAATAACCGCAGAGCAAAATTTTATTCGCTGACGCGACCCGGACGAAAGCAGTTGGAAGCTGAGTCGGCGAATTGGCGGCGCTTGTCCGGCGCCATTTCTCACGTCGTTGAACTGGAGGAGCCCTGAGATGTCTTTCGAACGATGGCTTCTCGCGTTGCCCCTTCGGCTCCGCTCTCTCTTTCGCCGCGGACACGTCGAAGCCGAGTTAGGCGAGGAACTGCTTTCTCACATTGAATATTTAACGGAAAGCAACATTGCCAAGGGATTGAGCCCCGACGAGGCGCGCTTTCAAGCCCTGAAGGCAATGGAAGGCTACGAACAGAAGAAAGAAGAGTGCCGTGACACGCGTGGCGTGAACTGGATAGAGAATATCGCTCGAGACGTCCGCTACGGGTTGCGAATGCTACGGCGCAGCCCAGTGTTTACCGCGGTGGCCATCTTATCGCTGGCGCTTGGCATAGGCGCGAATTCGGCGATCTTCAGCGTGATCGATACGCTGCTGCTCAGGCCTTTGCCGGTTCCACATCCGGAACAACTGCGAAACCTCTTCCTGAACTTCCCTGAGCGTCTGCAACCGTTCTTCAGCTATGCCATGTTTCAAGCGCTGCAAACCGGCAACGATGCGTTCGCGTCGCTGGCGACCTGGTCAAATCAGCGCTTACAAATGGTTTCCGGCGACGAGATGGTTCACGTCGATGGTGAACTGGCAAGCGGAAGCTACTTCCGCACGCTCGCTGTTTCGCCCGTACAAGGCCGGACGTTCACAGAGGTAGACGATCATCCGTCCGGTGGTAAGGACGGTCCCGTTGCAGTCATCAGCGATCGGTTCTGGAACCGACACTATCAAGGGTCGCGCTCCGCGGTTGGCAGCAATATCGTGCTTGATCAAATCCGTTTCACGGTGGTTGGCGTGATGCCAACAGACTTTTTTGGCGCCGAGGTTGGAACGCATCCAGACGTGTGGATACCGCTCTCGTTTGCAGACAAAGTAGGGATGCCGGGCTGCCTTGCGAGTCGCAACTGCTGGTGGCTCACGGTAATCGGGCGTATTAAGCCGGGCGTAACGGCGGATGAGGCGAATGCCGAACTTCGATCGATCAGCCGTCGAGTCCTCGAGCAGGCAATTCCCGCGGGTTGGAACGCAGCTTGGAAGAAGCGATATCGCGCGTATACTTTCGCGAGCGATTCGGGCGAACAGGGTTGGTCCTTTCTGCGACTGCAGTTCACCCATCCGCTGCTGATCCTCATGACTTTGGTTGCCTTGGTTCTGCTCATTGCTTGCGCCAATATGGCGAGTCTGCTGCTGGCGCGGGCATCGGCACGGCACCGTGAGATCGCAGTGCGTCTTTCGATGGGCGCGGGGCGGGCTCGTATCATACGGCAGCTGCTGACAGAAAGCGTATTGCTTTCGCTGGCGGGAGGGCTAGTGGGAACGTTGTTTGCGTTCTGGCTGACGCGGATTCTGATTGCGTTTGTATCGGCCACACAGCGCCATGGTCCCGGGCAATTCACTCGTCTGGAACTTCGGCCGGATTGGAGAATGGTGCTCTTCACACTGGGCGTGGCATTTGTCTCGGGGATCATCTTTGGCTTGGCTCCTGCTATACGGTCGACACGAGTGGGCATCGCTTCCTCGCTGAAAGAGTCCGCTCACAATTTGCGTGGAAGCGCGGGCAGATTCCAGGCGGGCCGCTTGCTCTTAACTCTGCAAACGGCGCTATCCGTTCTATTGGTGGCCGCGGCCGGGCTCTTCGGCGGCACCCTTTTTCGATTGCTCACGCTGAATTACGGGTTCAATCCAGACAACATCTCATTAATTGAAATCGATACCGGCAAACGGCCGGAGAAAGGACAGGCATTGGCGGCTCTATACACCCGGATTTTGGAAAGAGCCAATAAATTACCCGGCGTGAAAGCAGCGAGCCTCCTGGCATACGTTCCACTATCGGGCGGCGGCTGGGATGAACGCGTGCGTGTTCCGGGCAAAGCCGGCTCGCCGGGCCGCGAAAGCAACGTGTCTCTCAACTTGATTGGCCCGCGATTCTTCGATGTCATGGAGACGCGCCTACTTTCCGGACGTCAGTTCACGGAAGCCGACACCGCCGGAGCCGCGAAAGTAGGGATCATCAGCCACACAGCGGCACAGCGATTCTTTTCGAAAGCAGACCCGATCGGCCAGTATGCGCTGCTTTTGGGAAAACCGATTCGTATCGTAGGAGTTGCCGAGGACACGAAGTACTTGAGTCTTCGAGACAAAGATACACCCGAACTGTATCTGCCTTACACGCAGAGCCTTGATGATTTGGGTGCACTTACAGTTATCTTCAAGACCCATCCTGGCGCTCCGTCACCGAATCGAGCATTCCGCAACGTGCTTCATGAGTTGGCTCCCGATGTACCCATCGGAATGACGTACACCATGCAGCAACAGGTTGATAGCTCGGTCGGTCAAGAGCGTCTCATGGGGTCGCTTTCCATCTTCTTTGGGAGCTTGGCGCTCTTACTTACTTCGATTGGGCTTTACGGGATTCTAGCCTATACGGTGACGCGGCGCGCTGGCGAGATCGGAATACGAATGGCTCTTGGCGCGCGCCGAGCCAATGTCGTTTGGCTGGTGCTGGGCGGCGCGATCCTTTATGTTTTGGGCGGCATCATCATCGGAATCATAGCCGTTTTGGCAGTATCGAGAGTAGTGGCCAGCCTTCTCTATGGCACGCAGCCGAACGATCCAGGCAATCTGATAGCAGCCGTCATCGCCCTCTTGTTCGTTGCGGTTTTGGCGGCGCTTCTTCCGTCACTGCGTGCAAGCCGTATTGACCCCGCGGATTCGCTTCGGCAGGAGTAGCCGTTTGCAGCAGGCCCTTACCCACGCGGAGGGTCAGGCGACGCTTGACTCGGCAGGAACTTCGAGCGGTCGTTTATATTTGCATTCCGCGTTCGGGCATTGCGCCACCGGACCGGCCTTCAGATACTTTTCGACCAGATAGCTGCCGCCGCAATCAGGGCACTTTTCGGCTATTGGTTTACCCCAGGCGACGAAATCGCATTCCGGATAGCGGTTGCAGCCGAAAAACGTTTTACCGCGCTTGGAGCGTCGCTCGACGATTTCGCCTTGCGAGCAGTTGGGACACGGGACGCCGATGGTCTTTTGCTTGACGTATTTGCACTTGGGGTAATTGCTGCAAGCGATGAACTCGCCGTAGCGGCCGTACTTCTGCACCAGGTTGCTCTGGCAGTTCGGGCACTTCTCTTCGAGCGGTACATCCTTGCGCTGCTCACCGCCGATCTGCTTGGTGGTCTTGCATTCGGGATAGCCGGAGCAGGCGAAGAACTGGCCGAAGCGCCCCTTCTTGAGCACCATGGGGCGGCCGCAATTTTCGCAGTATTCGGCTTCGTCCTGCTCGCCGAGATCGGCTTTCTCGCCTTCGGGCGTTTCCATGGCGACCTCACGCGTATTGCTGCATTCCGGGTAGCCGGTACAGGCGATGAAGCTGCCGTGCTTGCCCCACTTGATGACCATGGGCTTGCCGCATTTCTCGCAGATGAGATCGGTGGGCTTCTCCATCCGCTTGATGTCGGTCATGTGGCGCTCGGCGTGTTCCAGGTTTTTCTGGAAGCGCTGGTAGAACTCCGCCATGGCGACGCGCCACTCGACCTTACCTTCTTCGATATCATCCAACTCCTCTTCCATGCGCGCCGTGTACTTGACGTCGAAGAGATCGTTGAAATTTTCGAGAAGGAGGTCTGTGACAACCATGCCGAGCTCGGTCGGATGGAACTTGCCGCCTTCCTTTTTTACGTACTCGCGTTCCTGAATGGTGGTCAGAATCGAAGCATAGGTAGAGGGGCGACCGACACCGTCCGATTCTAGCTTCTTGACAAGCGTAGCTTCGTTGAAGCGCGGCGGCGGCTCGGTGAAGTGCTGCTCGGGAAGGATTTCCTTGAAGCGCAAGACCTCGCCTTCGGAGACCGCGGGGAGTTTGTGCTTGAGGTCCTCATCGTCGTCGTCCTTCTGGTCTTTTCCTTCTTCGTAGACCTTGAGAAAGCCGTCGAACTTCAGGACGCTGCCGGTGGCGCGGAAGATATAGCGGGTGCTGCTCTTGCCATCGGCATTGATATCGATGGTGGTCTGATCGAGCAAAGCCGGATTCATCTGCGAGGCAATGAAGCGCATCCAGATCAGGCGATAGAGTTTTAGCTCATCTTCGGCCAGAAACTTTTCGACCGAATCGGGCGTGCGCAGAACCGAAGTCGGGCGAATCGCCTCGTGCGCGTCCTGAGCGTCTTTCTTGGTTTTATAAACGTTGGGCGAGGCTGGCACGTAATCCGCGCCATAGCGTTCGCCGATCATGCCCCGGACTTCGGTGAGCGCGTCTTCGGAAACACGCGTGGAATCGGTCCGCATGTAGGTGATCAGACCGACCGAGCCTTCTTTGCCGATTTCTTTACCTTCGTAGAGACCCTGCGCGAGCATCATGGTCCGTTTGACGCTGAACCGGAGTTTACGCGAAGACTCCTGCTGGAGGGTGGAGGTGATGAACGGGGGAACGGGATTGCGCTTCTTCTCGCGGGTGGCGACGGACTTGACGATGTACTCAGATCCGTCCAGATCGGTGACGATGCCGGAGGCGGTTTGTTCGTTCTTGACCTCAGAAGGGTTGTCCGCGATCTTATTTAAACGCGCGGTGAGGAGAGGCGGCTTTTTGGCGTTGAGCGAAACATCGATGGTCCAGTATTCCTGCCGCTGGAAGGCCTTGATTTCGCGTTCGCGATCGACGATCAGGCGGAGCGCGACGGTTTGGACGCGTCCGGCGGACAAACCGCGGCGGACCTTATCCCAGAGAAGCGGGGAGATTTTGTAACCAACCAAGCGATCGAGGACGCGTCGGGCCTGTTGAGCATCGACCAGGTTGATGTTGACGGCCATCGGCTTATCGAAAGCTTTTTTGACGGCGTTGGCGGTGATTTCATTGAACATCACCCGGAAGATGGCCGGTTTTTCGGACTTTTTGGGCTCCAGTTCTTCCTGGAGGTGCCAGCAGATAGCCTCGCCTTCACGGTCGGGGTCGGCCGCGAGATAGACGGAATCCATGCCTTTGGCAGCCTGTTTCAACTCGGCGATCAGTTTCTTTTTGCCCTCGATAACTTCGTATCTGGGGGTAAAGTCGCGCTCTACGTCCACCGCTAAGTCCTTCTTAGGGAGGTCTTTGACGTGTCCGAGCGAGGCCTTGACGAGGAACTGCTTACCTAAATACTTCCCGATAGTTTTCGCCTTCGCTGGGGATTCAACGATGACGAGAGATTTAGCCATACCTGCTTACTCTGTAACCTTAATTAATGTGATTCCGGGACAAGCCCGAAAGGTTCCGGCGGCAGAACGCTACCCTTTTACCACACCTTGACGAAGTTTTTTCCCGGGAGCTGCCGGATGAGGCCGGACATCTCAAGGTCGAACAGGGCACCGATCAACTCAGATGAGGAGATTTCGGCAAAAGTTTCAACAAGGGATTCAAGTTGTTGAGGAATATCGACTTTCAGGTGATTGAGCAGCTTGCGGGCGAGAGCTTTCATGGGCTCTTCGGGGCTGTTTGGAGCGGAATTTGAGCGGTCTAAATCGGCTGGAAGAATTTGCTGCTGAGCGCGTGCGACCAGGTCGCGGCGCACGGCCGGAGACAGTTCATTGGTAACGTCGCTCCATTCCTGGACCAGTTTGGCGCCTCCCTCCTTGATGAGCAGGTTGGGACCCCAGCTCATTCTGGAGGTGATATTGCCGGGGATGGCGAAAACTTCGCGGCCCTGATCCATGGCCAGTTTGGCGGTAATGGCGGAGCCGCTGTGTTGCGCGCCTTCGACGATCAGGACGCCGAGCGACAAGCCGCTGACGATGCGGTTGCGCACCGGAAAATTCTGGGGAAAGGCGGGGGCTTCCATCGGGAATTCCGAAAGGAGAAGCCCGCGTTTGGCGATGTCGTCGTACAGTTTACGGTTGCTGGACGGATAGAGAACGTCGACGCCACAGCCCAGGACCGCGATGGTAGACCCGTTAGCGTGAAGGGTGGCCCGATGGGCCGCGGTATCGATTCCGCGGGCCATTCCGCTGACGATCGTCAGGCCAGCGTTCGCCAGGTCGGCGCTGAGGCGTTCGGTGGCGGCGACTCCATAGGGTGTAGGGCTGCGAGTGCCGACGATGGCTAGGGAATGAGAGCCAATCAGCGCGGTTTGACCGAGAGCGAAGAGCAGCAGGGGAGGATCGAAGATTTCCCGGAGTTGCTGTGGGTAGCGGGGATCCTGGATGGTCAGCAAATGAGCGCCGGAAGCCATCATTTTGTTTTGCTGATTAACGGCGTCGTCGAAGGAACAGCCGCTGGCGACATTACGGGCTTGGGAAGGGCTTAGCCCGGCAGCTTCCAGCTCGGTGGCGGAGGAACGGAAAATGGCTTGCGGGGAAGACAGTTTTTTCAACAGCTTCACCGTGCCGAGCGTGCCTAACCCGGGCACCATCCGTAAGGCCAGCCAATGGAGAGTTTCTTCCTGCGAGAGAGCGGTTCGGCCCACGTCAGATCGGTCCACGTCAGAAAGGTGCAAGAAAGAGAGGAGGGTTCAGCTTCGGGGTTGTCCGAGGAATGGCCGGCAGAGTCGACAAACCAGCCAAGCGTCGGGACGAGTCACGCTGCGGCAGGCAAGGTGCCAAATGTCATTGACTTAGGGATTTTCGGTGGTAGCAAATTTACGGTCGCTGACGCTTCCTGCTCTGTTTCAAGCATTCCGCAACGCTTGGGCGACTTAAGTAAACGACATTGGGCAAACGGGCCCACGCCACGGTCTGCGGCTGTTTTTCATGAATTTTCACGGGCCGCTGGGCCCTCTCCGGGAGACCAGCAAAGACGAGGTTGCCCGCTTAGCTGGCCAGGCTTTCGGGCTGGTGGGGTTTCAGCCAGCGCTGAACGACGGCGTACACGGATTCGCGGCTGATCGGTTTCACCAGGTAATCGTCCATGCCAGCGGCCGCGCATTTTTCGCGCTCGCCGGCCAAGGCATTGGCGGTGACGGCAATGATCGGGATACGGGCGGAAGATTCGAGTTCGCGGATGGCCCGGGTTGCTTCGAAACCATCCATGACAGGCATCTGACAATCCATCAGAATCATGTCCCAGGCGGGCTGCTGGCTGAACTTCTCGACGGCGGCCGCGCCATTCTCGACGATGTGGACGGTGCAACCGGCGCGCAACAGGAGGTGCTTCATCACTTTCTGGTTGATAGGGTTGTCTTCGGCCACAAGAATACGGCCGCGCTGCGGCGGGGGAGCGGGGTCGTGCCGGAAGACCGGGACATTTTCCGTGTGGGCTTCGCCCAACTCGACAAGCGCCCAAAAAGTGCTGCCTTGCCCAGGCTGGCTCTCGACACCAATTGAGCCCTTCATCATCTCGGAAAGGCGTTTGCAGATTGCCAGCCCAAGACCGGTTCCACCGTAGCGCCGGGTGGTGGAATTTTCGGCTTGAGTGAAGCTTTGGAACAGACGCCCCTGGACCTCGGGCGGGATGCCGATCCCTGTATCGGTGACGGACAATTTCAACCGGACCTGTCCGCCGACGGTATATTCGTTGAGCGAGACGGCAACGGTGATTGTGCCGGAATCGGTGAACTTGACGGCATTCGAAAGAAGGTTCAACAGGATCTGTTTGAGGCGCACGGGATCGCCGATAACCCAGGAGGGAAGGTTCGGATCGACGCTCGACAGTAGTTTTAGATTTTTGTGGCGGGCGGGCTCACGGACAAGATTGATGGCTTCTTTAATGGCGGTCCGGAGCTCGAAACGAGCGTATTCGAGCGCGAGCTTGCCGGCTTCGATTTTCGAAAAGTCGAGGATGTCATTGATGATGGTGATGAGCGCGCCGCCGGAATCGCGAATCGCGTCGACATATTCCTGTTGTTCTTTGCTGAGGCTGGTGTCGAGCAGCAGCCCAGTCATGCCGAGAACGCCGTTCATGGGCGTTCGGATTTCATGGCTCATCATGGCGAGGAACTCGCTTTTAGCGCGGTTGGCGCGATCGGCTTCCGCCTTGAGGAGTTTTTGTTCGGCGAGGCGTCGATCAATTTCATCGGTGCGCTCGGCGACGAGGCGCTCGAGTTCGCGGCGATGGCTGGCGAGCACGTGTTCACGCCAGCGCCAGATGGCGAGCGAAAGCAGAAGAACGGAAGAGAGTACGAGCCCGATGAAATCGCGGGAATGCCACCAAGGCGGGGCGATCACGAAGCCGATCGAGTTCACTGCGGAGACGAGCCCGGTGTCGCCGTCGACAGTCACGGCCTCGAAGCGATAGGAGCGCGGGCTGAGAGCCGGGTAGCGAACCTCACGGGCGGTGGTCTCCACCCAGTCCTGTTCGAGGCCGACAAGACGGTAGCGGAAGCGGATATTTTTTTCATTCCTCAGGCTGAGCGAGGCGAGGCCGATGGTAAGCGGATTGCTGCCCCAGCGCAATCCTTCTTTACGGTTGAGAACGTCAAGGGTACCGTAACGCGCGGTAACAAAGATGGGGGGCCGGGGAGGACGGCCGAGGGCGTAAGCATGCGTATCGAAATGAGAAACGCCTCCGCTGGTTCCAAGCCAGACGGACCCATCGGCGTCCTCGAAGAAGGCTTCGGAATCCACATCATTCCAAATCAGACCGTTCTCGACGGTGTATTTACGCCAGGAGTGACCGTCGTAGACTTGTACGCCCTGGTCTTCGCCGATCCATATCCAGCCGCGGCGATCGACGCGCAGGAAGAGGATCATGCTGGAGGCAACGGGCTGACGTTCGGCGGCAACGGCGGTTTTGCCATCTGTTGTGAGCCGGAAGAGACCGGTATCGTCGCCATCGATCCAAATGGTTCCGGAGCGATCGGCGGCGATTTTCGAGAGGTGAGTTCCGAGTTTAAAGTTCGAAAGATCGACGCGTTCGAAAGCGTGGCCGTCGAAGCGGAACAGCTCGCTGTTGGAGATGAGCCACAGCGGGCCGTCGGACGCCTGGGTGAGACTGGCAAGCGATTCTGAAGGCCCGATCGGGAGCGGAACTTTATCGAAACGCCGCGCGAGGCCGGTTCCATTGCTAGCCAAGATGCTTTTGCCGGTGAGTATCCATAGCCGATCGGAACGGTCGGTAAACAACTGCGAAATGTCGCCGAGGCGGAAGAGGCGTGTTCGACGGGTGCGGGGATCGATGCGGAGCAGATGGCGATCGGCAGTTTCGGCCCAGACGTAGCCATCGCGAGTGGCCGCAAGAGATCGACAGATTCCGGAAACAGACCAGGTTTTAAAAACCGATGCACCGGGAGAGAGGGTGCTGATGCCGGCGGAGTGACCGACCCAGAGAGTACCGAATGCATCGCGCACGACCGACCAGACGGTGTTATTGGAGAGGCCCTGTTCTTTGGTCCAATGTTCCCATTCGCCATAGGCAATCCATTTGCGCAGGCCGTGGCCGAGCGTCCCCAGCCAGACGAGGTGATCGCGGTCGATGAAGATGGCGCCCACGGAGCCTTCTCCGAGGCCATTGGCGGCGGAGACGGTACGCCAGGCGCCGTGCGAATAGATGTCGATAGCGGGACCGAAGCCAGCCAACAAGCGGCCGGAAGGCTCCTCGGCGAGGGGAAGATAGGGGTCTTCGGTCTGCAGGCCAACGGGGTCCCGAGTTTCCCAACGGCCGAGTTCTGGGGAAAAAACCGCCACATGCTTCGATCCGCGAGCCCAGAGCTCGCCATTGCGCGTGCGAAGTAAGGAACGCCAGGTGTCTTCGGGCAAGCCATTCGCCAGTCCCCATTTAGCAAGGGAAGCGCCAGCCAGCCGGCAAATGCCTTTTTGGCAGCCGAACAAGATTGAGTCGTCCTGGTCGACGAGAACGCTGGCCGGAGTGTCCGGCCCGAGTTGGCTACTCTGGCGCGCGGAAAGAACCGGCTGCCCGAACCAAGCCAGATCATTCCCTGAACGAGTATGGGTGAACGGAGAAAAGCGGAGTATTCCAAGCTGTGTAACCGCGTAGGTCGTGCCGTCGCGGGAAGAGGAAAGAGCGGAATTATAGGGGATGGCGAGGGCATTTCGGCCCGATTTCATCTCTTGGAAGCGACCTCCGCGCAAACTGACAGCCAAGCCTTCGTTAGTGCCGACCCAGAGCCGTCCAGCTTCATCCACGTGCAGCGCCCGGACAAAGGTACCCGGCAGGCCTTGGCGGCGGCCGTATTCCTTGAAGTTCGAACCGTCGTAGCGGAACAAGCCATTTTCGGTGCCGAGCCAGAGAAATCCTGCTCGATCCTGAGCGATGGCATTCACGTTCAGGTTCCCCAGGCCCTCTACATATTCTTTGAAAGTATATCTTTGAGCGAAGGCGAGAGCGGGCAGCAAAGATAATACGAAGAAGGCCCAAACGGGCCTGTTTTGCCGCCGAAGCATTCTCATCCTACACACGCTATCGGCGGGAAGGAGCCAGAACTTTATGGGGAGATGAGACAAAAAAAGAAAACTCCATAACGTTTGTGCCTGAGCTGGCGAAGTTTTCTAAGCTGGGTTGTTTTTTGGGCATCGGATACTTTAGGAGCCAGGGGTGGGAGTAGTAGTCAGGAGTTTAGAAACCAAAAAACCTATGAAAATTCTTGCAGCCGAGAGCGCGCTTCCGCCGCACTATTACCCGCAGGAGGTTCTGATCGAGGCGTTCCGAAGCCACTGGGGCAAGCGTCTGGAGCGGTTCGACATTCTGGAAAGGTTGCACGCGGCCACGCAGGTGGACGGCCGCTATTTGTCTCTACCTTTGACTTCTTATCCGCTAAAAAGCTGGGGAGAAGCGAACGATCAGTGGATCGCGACTTCGCTGGCTCTAGGGCAGGAGGCGATTTGCCGGGCGATGTGCCGGGCGGGTGTCGATGGGGCGCCGATCAAACCGGAAAGTATTGGCGCGTTTTTCTTCGTTTCGGTCACAGGGGTAGCCAGTCCATCGATTGAAGGAAGGCTCATCAACCGGATGAACCTTAGCCCGCAAACGAAGCGGGTGCCGATTTTCGGTTTGGGCTGTGTAGCGGGAGCGGCCGGCATCGCCCGCTCGGCGGATTACGTGCGGGCGTTTCCGAAGGAGGTCTGCCTGCTGCTTTCCGTGGAGCTTTGTTCGTTGACGGTGCAGCAGGATGATTTCTCGGCGGCAAACCTGATCAGTACGGGACTTTTCGGGGATGGCGCAGCAGCCGTTTTGGTAGGGGGAAGCGAATTCGAGGGCGCGGATGGGCCGACGATTGTAGCGACACGCTCCACTTTCTACCCGGACACGGAACGTGTGATGGGATGGGATATTTCCGAGAAGGGTTTCCAGATCGTGTTGTCGCGGGACGTGCCCGATGTGATCCGGCAGAACCTGCGGCGGGACGTGGATCTGTTTTTGGGAGAGCATGGATTGAGCCGGCACGATATCGGCAGCTGGATCATACACACGGGCGGTCCGAAGGTGCTGGAGGCGACGGAAGATGCTCTCGAGCTGCGGGATGGAGAGCTGGCCATTTCCTGGGAGTGCCTGCGCAAAACGGGGAACCTGTCTTCGGCTTCCGTGCTGTTCGTGCTGGAGGAAGTGATGAAGAATCGGAAGCCGGAAAAAGGCACCTGGAGCGTGCTGGCGGCGATGGGGCCCGGGTTTTGTTCGGAACTGGTTTTGCTGAGGTGGTAGAGGCGAACGCCGGCACGATGGTTGTGGTAACCGAGTTCCAGGCCGGAGGCATCTAATAGAGGATCATGCTTCGATTCGGATTGCTATGGGCGGCGTTGGCGCTACCGCTTGCCGCCTTCCAATATCCTGGGCAGTACCCGCCGGGAGGGTACCCGCCCGGCGGACAATATCCGAACGGTCAGGATCCCAACGGACAATACCCGGGCGGCCAGTACCCGGGTGGGGGTGGCGGCATTTCCCTGCCCTCCATCCATCGCAAGAAGAAAGATAAAGCCAGTAAAAGCGAGAAGAAGGTTCAGCAGGAACCGACCATCGAAGCGGACGGATTGACGGTCTCGAATGACGGCAAGAAGCTGCAGGTGGCTACCCAGGACGGACGGGTGCTGACGATGACGATCGCGCCCGAGACCAAGTGGGTCCGGGCGGAAAACAACATCACGGCGAACCTGGTCATACCGCGCACGACGGTACATGTGGTAGCGGCGGAAGACGATGAAGCCTTCCTGACGGCGCTAACGGTCAAGTTGTTGAAAGACGCGCCGGTAGAGGCACCGGATGCCCCCGGCCGGCCGACGATCACGCGCGCGCGGCCAAGCGCCAACGACGAAGATATGGCGCGGCCGACTATTTTGCAAGCGCCGGACGCGCCCGGAAGGCCGGTGCTACATCATGGAAAACCGCAGAGCACGAGTTCTACAGGGGACGATTCCGCGCCTCCAGCCGCTTCCGATGGGACGAGCAGCGCCGCGACGGCAAAAACGGCTTCCCTGCCAGCCAAAACAACTAGCGCCAAGAACGGCCCGGTCGATTTCACCATCGGCGGGGATACTCCAGCGCCCAAACACACGAATGCGTACGACCAGCTGATCGACAAGAGTCGCGAGTGGGCCAGTACGTTCACGAACGGTTTGCCGAACTTTCTCTGCCAGCAGAGCACGACGCGTTACATAGAGCAGTCGCGCGCGGAGGGGTTCCAGCCGCTTGATGTGGTGACGGCGAAAGTTCTGTACGAAGACGGCCGGGAAAGATATAGCGAGATTACGGTGGGCGGAAGGCGCACCAACAAAAGCATGATGGAGATCGGAGGGTCGACGTCGACCGGCGAGTTTGCGTCGGTGCTGAGTGGACTCTTCGACGATGCCTCGCGGGCTGAATTCAAGTTTTATCAGTCGACAACGGTCGCGACCGAGCCGGCGGCGATCTATGACTTTAAAGTTGCGCTGCATAATTCTAACTGGACGATCCAGGTAGGAGGCCAGATGCTGCGGCCGGCCTACAGCGGAAGCATCTGGATCGATAAAGCGAGCGCCCAGGTGAGGCGCATTGAGATGCAGGCGGACAACGTGCCGAAAGACTTTCCGGACGATACGGTAGCTTCGGCGGTCGACTACGAGGAAGTGCCGCTCGGAACCACCAAATTCCTGCTGCCAGTACATGCTGAGAATCTAAGCTGCCAGCGGGGCAGTTCCATTTGCACGAAGAACACGATCGATTTTCGGGATTATCACAAGTACACCGGAGAGAGCACGATCGAGTTCAAGTAATCGGGGCGGCGGCTTAGAAGATGCGCTCCTGGCGCTGCAAGCTGCCGAAAGTCCCGATATTCGCAACCGAGAACGAGAACAGGTACTGATTCTCATTTCTAATTCCCAGATTGAACTGGCGGAGCTGCAGGCTGAAGCCGCAGCAGTTAGTGTTGTAGGAAGTCTGGATGAAGTCGTAAAGGCGCCTGCCGGTAAGGCTGTTGTAATCGATCAGACCGGCGACATTCCAGCCGGTGCGGTTGGCGCTCCCGTAACCGCCGCCGAAAACGATCTGGTTGGCGGCGGGAAAAAGCACGGGGGCAGTGGAAATCGCGTTATCGGAAACCGATCCGAAATACTTTCCGAAGCGCGCGCTGATGCCGTAGGTCTGATCGACGATATGTCCGCGCAGAGGATCGTAGTCGGCGCGCCAGTTTATCGAGAGAAATGGGTAAGGACTGACAGTTAGGTAAGAGACGACCGGGGAATAATTGCGCGGACCGTCGAGAAAAGCAAATGGAGTAAGCTCTTCGGCGGCGAGAACCACGTTGCGGGCTCCCACGCCAGCGGGGCCGGAGATCACCGCGCCGCCAAAAGTAGGATCGAAATAACGTGCCTGCTCGAGACGCCAAGTGAAGATCTCATTCACGTTGCCCTTTTTGTCTTTTTTATAGAGGCGATTCGTGAGAGACACCGTGAGCTGGTTGGTGTTCGAGAGAATGTCGGTCTCATCGAAGTGGATGATCTTCTCGAACTGATTGATGCCCGTGACGTATTCATAGGTGGCGTCGGTCTCGATGACGTGCTTGAGTTGTGGCCCCAGGTGGAGCCACTTAGGGGGCTTGTAAATTTTTTCGAGAGTTGGAAGCCGTAGGTCTAACGTGAAGTCGGCATCCTTGCGAAAGAGATTGGCGTTTGCGAGTTGGAAGGTGCTGGTGGGGTTCGACGGATTCGAGCCCGTGTAGTCGGAGCTGTTCACCGAGTACGAGTTCGCGTAGTCGGTTACGCCGAAGGTGATGCTGGGAGTCAACGAGAAGCCGGCGACGTGAAAATTAGTGGCCACGCGCGGCTCCACATCGAGGCGGCCAGTCGGCCCGGTGTTCAGAACTTGCGTGGGAACGTTGTTTGGCCCGAGCGGTCCTAAAGGCTCACTGCGCGTCAGCAGGCCGGCGCTAGTGTCGAAGGAGAGCCATAAAGGTACGGGTCCGCTAACTACGTTCTGATCCCGGCTGGAAAAATCCACGGCAGGCAATTTCTGAACCACCACCTGGTTGGGGCGCGTGCCGTAGGGAGTGATGCTTTCAAATAACTGATCTCTTTCGCCGACGATATTCAGAGTGTAGTTGTCGTTCTTGAAACGGCGCTGGAGGTAGCCGAGCGAATAAACTTCACTCTGGATGGCGCTGGCGAAAGTATACGAGAACACCTCGCGAAACAGATAAGAGCTCAAGTAGTTGTAGTCGAGACGGCCGGTAAAGCCGAGGATCTGGGTGCGGGCCGTGAGTTCGAACTGTGTGCCCCCTTCCTTGGTCGGCGTGGGCGTGCCGTTCGGGATGCCGCGGTCGTCCACGCTGTAGAGATTGAAATTGAAGTCGGTAACATCGCTAGGCTTCCCGCGGAAGTCGTATTGGAAAGCCGGACCGCGCTGGGTGAAATACTGCACGACGCCGGTCATATCGTAGCTGCGGCTCATGGCCCAGTAGTAGCCGAGGCCATAAATGTATCCGAAGAGCGTGGTGTGGCCGAAGTTGGGCGTGAGAAATCCGCTTTGGCGGGGATTCCGGCCGAGTGGGCGGCGGAAGTAGGGGAGATAGAGGATCGGTATATTTTTCAGTTTGAAGATGGCGCTTCTGGCGAGGGCGCGGTCGCCCGGCACGATGTCGAAGGTGGGTGCTTCGAAGACCCACCAGGGTTTGGGAATTTTGCAGTCGGTAATGAAGCCATGATGCAGAATGTAGCGGTTCTTGATGCGATCCACCCACTTGGCTTCGAAGTAAAAGGGATTGGTAGTCGAAAGTACCGCGGGATTCGACATAATCTTGGCCGGCGCGGTGCCGGTAACACCATAAAACTTACCCTCGTCCGTGCGGATATTGAACTCGCCTTTTTCGGCGTTGACAATGTCCCCGGTCTTGTAGTGCTCGAGCCGGACGTGCCCCCTGGCATAGGCCCAATCGGTATCGGAGTTGAAATCGATCTGGTCGGCCGAGATCGACATCTCCGAGGTCTGCACTTTGGCGTCGCGCTTGAGGTATCTCCACTCACCGTTGGAATCTTCGTGGATACCGCCGTACCAGATTTCGTCTTCCGGCGGTAAATTGGCCTTAGCCGGACGGGGAACAGTTTGAGCCGGCGCCGATTTGGCGAGCACAAGGAACAGGAGCAGAGACGCGAAAAACAATCTTTTATAGATTTGTTGTAGACAGAGCGGAGAATTTCTGGTATGAAGAAAAACTGGGATAGTAGTTGTTCTGGAAAGCTGCGGAGAGCGAGAGGGACTCAACCGAAAACCGTAGCATGCTCCGGCGTTCCGGGGCAAGAGATTTGCGCGTTTGCGGTCAATCACAGCGGGCGAATTCCATGGTAGAGGTTCGAGTGATGGGGCACGCATGGTTCGGGTAAGTTAATAAGGGAAGCAGTGAGGGGCGCAAGATGACCTGCCAACATTGTCAGACATGGATTTTAGACGACGATCACCGGTGCCAGCGTTGCGGGAGACGCGTGCGAGCCACTCCTGCGCGTATTTCGCCCGCCACCTATCCGATCGCGGCGACAGCCACTGCGCCGGCCTACCAGTTCGATCCAGGGATTGCGCCCGCGGAAGCGGTTGCGGCGGCTCCCAAGGTAAATGCCGGGCAGCAGCAGGCACTGTTTGCAGCTGCCGCGAATGAGCCGAGAGTAATTCCCTTCGATTCGCTGACCTCGCCGGCGGAGAGGGACGCGATCCGTCTGCGCGCTTCCGAGACTGCGCGTCCGACGCCGGTGAAGACGAACAAAGTGGAATCGAGGCGCGCGCGTTCTAAGCGTGGCGGAGCGGCGGGCCAGCGTGATTTGGAGTTCGGCGGAGAGGGAGAGCTACTACCGCTGCCCAGATCGCACGTGGCATGCGATGCGCCGGTGGCAACGGCAGGCGTCCGGGTGCAGGCGGCCATTTTCGATGCTTTGCTGATGGCTTGCGGAGTAGGACTCGGGCTGGGGATGTTCTTTTATGCCGGTGGCCGGTTGTCGGCCGATAAACACGTGCTGCCATTTCTGGCGGCGGCCCTCCTGATGACGCCGCTGGCTTACAAGTTACTCTGGGCTTACGCGAATCGGGATACGCCGGGCACGCAAATCGCTCGCTTGGAACTGGTGGATTTTGATGGCAGGCGGCCTTCGCGGGCGCGCCGCTTTGCACGGCTGTTTGGCAGCACGGTGAGCCTGCTGGCGGCAGGCATCGGCATGATCTGGGCCTTCGTCGACGAAGATAAGCTTACCTGGCATGACCACATTTCAGGCACTTTCCCGACGTTTTCGGGCGAATAGACGCCTATAAGGTCGTTGTGTTACCCGCCGGCAGTAGAATCGCGCTCATAGATCCTTTCGATTGCGGCATGCGTGGGTCGGCTCCATACGATTGAATCTGATCGCGACCGAATTCCGCTTCAGGCAGCGTGCACGTAATCACCACCGTGCGTCCGGTGGTGTCTACCTCCACGGCATGCTGGAAGGCCGTTTCCGTTGGCAGGAAAAACAGCTTCTGCAGCATCTCGATGACGTATTCGTAGGTGTGTTCGTCATCGTCGAGCAGGACGACATGGAACAAACGTCCGTGCTCCTGTCCTTGTTCGTCCTGAAGAGAGGGAGTAAGCCCTGGAGCAGCTACAACGCTCTGCATGGTCGCAGGGTATATTCTACCGGACTCCCCAAAAGGCGGCGGAATTGGTATAGTAGAAACGGACTCTCACTCGAATGGGGGCGCAACGGATTCGACGGGATTGAATCGTTGTGTGAAGGCGTGTCGGGTTCCGAGCTCCCGTAAAACGATCGGAAAACAACAACTGCCAATAATCAGCAGTTTGCATACGCTGCCTAATTAATCGTTAGGTAGTGCGCTCCGGTTGATGAGCTTGCGCGTCAACCTGCGAGCGTCATTTTGCAAGATAGGTACCTGGTTTCTGTCCGGAGCCGTGGGCCGAGATCAATCGGGCTAGGTAGGCTTTCGCTCTTGCCGGTTTTTTAGGAAGTCACCGAATCAACTAGAATCGGATACACACGTAGGCTTTGCACGGCGGGCTTTTTCGGACGCGGGTTCAACTCCCGCCGCCTCCACCAACATTCATAAGAGACTGCGAATGACGCTGATCCTGCCGTTTGAACCCCAAGACGAGGCCAAGCTCATGGCCTTGGCGCAGGAGCGAGGTATGTCCGCTGATCAACTTGTACGAGAGGCGGTCCATAAGATCCTCGCCGGGGTTCCTGAATTGCCGGAACGTAAGGAACCGACCCGCTCGTTGCGTGGGCTCCTCGCCAAATACGGCCCGGCGCTTTCGGCAGAGGAGATCGGGGAAAACCGCACAGAGATGTTCACAAATTGCCCGCGTTCCGATTTCTGATGATTGTCGCCATCGCCGATACCCACCCCGTGCTCTGGTATCTGTTCTCTGACCCAAGGCTCGGCAAAGCTGCGTCCGCCTTTATTGACGACGCGATTGCGGACGGCGACCACGTAGGAGTCTCGGCGATCATGATCGCCGAAATGGTCTAACTCGTCGAGAAAGCCCGCATTCCGCAGAACGCCGTTCATGACCTTCACGCGGCGACGACGTCCTCCGGTGTTAGCTGCTCCAATCGCGTCTTTATATTTTCTGATTGGCCGTTGAGGTAACGGATGCAGGTGTTGGTACCGAGCAGATAGCTCAACGAAGGACCTCACGGTCGTCAAATGCTCCCTGATTTTCGCGCTCAATAGGGTGCTGCCCCAAGGCCCCATACGTCTCTTGAAAGAAATCCTCAGGCCATGTTTTCGCGCGGGTTTCAACGGGCTGAACGACAATTACTACTTCAACATCCGCTTCGGGCAACCCAGTAGGCACCCGCAAGTTTAGGATTCCGTCAGCTTGCAAACGTGTTTTTACCGGAATCGTCACCATCATTTATTGGTCCTCTCGCTACATCTTCGCGAAACCGAGTTCTTCTTGCCGACGCTGTTCGCGCCTAACCGACGCCGCTGTCCGGGAACGATCGCCGCAACCTTTAATGGTTTGGAACTCCGCCTCTACGCTCTGCGCGTTCGCAATCCAGTTCATGCCAGTTCAATAGCAGGCCGCCACTCTGCTCGATGCGTCGCCGCGATTCCAGCAGCTGTCTCCCAAATCCGTAAGATGGCGATCCCCGCGCGCAGCCTGCTCATCGACAATTACAACAACACTTCGCGACCGGTGTGGGTCGTGAGGCGGTCCGAGGCTTGGATTCGGAAGAATATCGGCCATATTTTAAGTTTGGCCGCAACCATGGCATGCGGAGGCAGATTGGCTTTGGCGCAAACGGCAGTCACAATTCTGGATGCCACGCATTTCTTGTACAACATTGTCGTCGAGCAACGAACCGCTACGCTAAACCTGTAGTGTTCAAAAAAAGAAGCGCGGTCAACGACAACATGCCGCTACAAATTGTCCAGGCGGGCGACCCGGTCCTGCGGCAAAAGTCCCAAAGCTTGAGCGCGGCGGAGATTCGCGGCAACGAGATTCAACGACTTATCGAAAACATGCGGGAGGCGATGTACAAAGCCCCAGGGGTCGGCTTGGCGGCTCCGCAAGTCGGCCGGGCGCTGCAGCTCTCAGTCATTGAAGACAAGCCGGATTACATAAAGGACGTACCAGCCGAAGTCTTGCAGGAGCGCGAACGGATCCCGGTGCCATTCCAAGTGATTATCAATCCGAAACTGGCGCTGCTGGGAGAAGAAAAGGTCGAGTTTTTCGAAGGCTGCCTCAGTCTGACCGGATTTACGGCAGTTGTGCCACGCGCTCGAAAAGTCCGCGTCGATTGTCTCGACCATCGCGGCGAGCCGAAAGTGATCGAAGCGTCAGGCTGGTACGCGCGCATTCTGCAGCATGAGATCGATCATCTCGCTGGCATGCTCTACATCGACCGCATGTACCCGCGAACGTTCATGGGCATGGAGAACTTCAATCAGCACTGGAAAGACAAGCCTATTTCCGAAGTTCGCAAGGCACTTCTCGAAGGGTGAGCCATAGGTCGAATATCTTTGGGTTTAAACCTAGCTTTTTCAGCCCAGTGCAACCTGTGAGATAATCCATTCGGAAAGATTATCTATGGGAGCGGGGCAACCCAAAGGCATGATCTGGAGTCGTTTCTTTCAGCGCAAACGGTGGGACCGCGAGCGTGCCAGCGAGCTTGAAAGCTATCTGGCAACCGAAACAGAAGAAAATATCGGCCGCGGCATGACGCCTGAGCGGGCAAAACAGGCGGCGCGGCGCAAGCTCGGAAACCCGACACTCGTTCGTGAGGAGATCTACCGCCTGAACAGCCTCGGGCTCATCGAAAGTTTTTGGCAGGACCTGCGTTACGCCCTGCGCGCATTGGGCAAGAGTCCTGGTTTTGCGGGTATCGTCATCCTGTCGCTCGCGCTCGGCATCGGCGCTAACACCGCTATCTTCAGCTTGATCGATGCCGTGCTGCTCAAAATGCTCCCGGTGAAGAATCCCGGTCAGCTCGTCCAGTTCCAAAGTACAAATCCAGTAATCGGCCCGAATGATGCTTTCTCTTACCCGGCATTCCGGGAATTTGCGGACCAGCATCGGGTGTTCTCCGGAGTAGCCGCATTTTCCACGTTTCGCAATCTCGACTTCGAGGTAGATGGTCGCGCCGGATTGGCCACCGCGCAGGCGGTTTCCGGCAATTATTTTTCAGTGCTCGGAGTGAAAGCGGCGGGCGGGCGTACGATCGCTGCCGAAGACGACACAGTGGCCAGCAACCCGATCGCCGTGATCAGCTACGAATACTGGCAGAGACGGTTTGCGCTCGATCCCGCGGTGATTGGCAAACGGGTAGTTCTCAACAACTCGCCGTTCACTATTGTCGGCGTCACAGTGCCCGGGTTCTTCGGGCTGGAACCAGGAGAACGGATAGACATCTCGCTGCCGGTCTCCATGCTGGCGCACGTCAGGCCGGATTGGGCCTTGGCCGGCAAGCTGGGCGACGCGTTGCGTGCACCTTACCGAAGCTGGCTGCAAATCATGGGCCGCCTCGCGCCGCGCGTGACCAGACAGCAGGCCGCAGCCGCCTTGGCGCCGGTCATGCATCACGCGATGCGAGAGGCCGCCGAGGGCAGTTCCGGGCTGCCCTTCGATTCGCCGCAAGTGCGCCGCGCCTTTTTGGCGACAAAACTGCAACTTACTTCCGGCGGCCGAGGCTTAGCCGAGCTCCGGCGGCAATTCTCGAAACCGCTTCTCGTCCTCATGAGCATGGTGGCTCTCCTGCTTGTCATCACCTGCGCAAACGTAGCCAATCTATTGCTGGCTCGCGCGAACGCCCGCCGTAAAGAAATTGCGGTGCGGCTTACTATCGGCGCGGGAGCTGCCCGCCTGATGCGGCAGTTGATGGCGGAATCCGTCGTACTGGCCGTCTGCGGGGGCATCCTGGGACTGCTCTTCGCATTCGCGGCCAGCCACTCTCTGCTCGCTTTGCTGGCGCATTCGTCCACGCCTGCTTCGCTCGACATTCGTCCCGACGAAACAGTTCTGGGCTTCACTCTCTTTGTCTCCTTACTCACCGCGCTGCTGTGCGGCATTGTTCCCGCCTGGCGCGCTACTCGCCTCGGCCTCACACCGGCTTTGCTCGAAAGCACGCGCAGCATGGGCAAAGCCGGCGGCCGCTCCGGTTTCGCCAGGGCGCTGGTTATTTTGCAGGTCGCTATTTCGCTCGTCCTACTGACAGGCGCGGCTCTGCTCGCGCGCAGCCTCGCCAACTTGAAGGACTTTAATCCGGGATTCAATAAAGAACACGTGCTGCTCTTTTCCATCAGCCCAACCATGATCGGCTACCGGGAGAGCCAGCTTCCCGCGCTTTACGAGCGCCTGCTCGATCGCATGAGCGCTCTTCCCGGGGTTCGTTCGGCAACGTTTTCCGTCCACAGTCCGTTGAGCCGTTACTTCAGCTTCACGACACCTGAAGTAGAAGGCTATACACCGCAGACAGGCAAGGAGCTGACGGTCGTCGGGGTCGAGTTGGTCGGTCCGAACTACTTTCATGTCTTGCAGACACCAATTCTTTCCGGCCGTGACATCGACTCCGGAGATCGCTCCGGCGCGCCGAAGGTGGCTATTGTGAACAGCACGATGGCCCGTCTCTACTTCGGTAACGAGAATCCGCTTGGCAGACGGTTCAGTATGCCCGGTTACCGCGGTGACCCAAGCTACCTGCAGATCGTGGGTGTGGTCAAAGATGCCAGGTATCACAGCCTGCGGGAGAGTTCGACTCCCATGGCATATATTCCACTCGTCCAATTGCCGGAATCCGGTATCACGTTCGAACTTCGAACGACCGGTAATCCAGCGAGTGTGGAGATGGCCGCGCAGCGGGCCCTCAAGTCGGTCGATAGCCGCATGCCGATCTTCGGAATCAGATCCCTGAGCGAGCAATTGGACGATTCGCTGGTCGAGGAACGACTGGTGGCTTCGCTTTCAAGCATCTTCGGCGCGCTGGCATTGGCTTTGGCAGCGGTGGGTTTGTACGGTTTGATGAGCTACGCGGTGAATCGCAGAACGGGCGAAATCGGCATTCGCCTTGCCCTGGGAGCGAAACGCGGCCAAATCGCTGTCATGGTTCTTCGCGAGACAGCTCTGCTTATCGCGGTGGGACTGGCAGTCGGAATCCCAGTGACTCTTGCTGCTTCACGCCTGATCGCCAGCCAGCTCTACGGCCTCAAACCCAACGATCCATGGACCATCGGCTCGGCGACGCTCATCCTGGTCGCCATCGCCGTTTTAGCCGGCTACCTGCCCGCTCGGCGGGCGTCGCGCGTAGACCCGATGCGCGCTTTGCGAAACGAATAAGCAGCGTCCGCTCAACGAAGGAAAGAAAAGCCCACGTAAAACACATTATTATCAACACCGGGATTCTCGTCTGTCGTACCGGCGTTAGCATCCGTGAATAGTGGGTCCTAAAAGTCGCGCACGCAGCGAAAGCTCATATTGGTGGTCGAGCTATCCGGAGAATTCGCGGTTCTGGCGGCCACCCGGTACCGGTTGCAATACGATTTGTGGCACAGATAAGAGCCGCCTTTAATTACCTTCGTCTTTCCCTCCACGGGTCCGGTTGGATTCGCCCTCGTCGCCCACGCGTGGTAAACAGGATGGAACCAATCCGCGCACCATTCCCACGCGTTCCCCGTGATTGTGTACAGGCCATAGTTATTAGGCGGAAACGCATCCACCGGAGCGGGCGCTGAGTAGCCGTCTTCCGACGTGTCCTGATCCGGAAACTCGCCTTGCCAGATATTGCACAAATGCCGGCCGTTGGGCGTCAGCTCATCGCCCCAGGGATACAGCTTCTGTTCCAGGCCGCCGCGCGCGGCAAATTCCCACTCGGCTTCGGTGGGCAAGCGTTTGCCGGCCCAGTTTGCGAAAGCGCGCGCGTCCCGCCACGAAACATGCACCACCGGATACATGCCGCGACTTTCTATCGACGAATCCGGGCCCTCCGGATGCTGCCAGTCGGCGGCGCGCACTTTCAGCCACCAGGGCGCGGCCAGCACGCTATCGTCCGCCACTCGCGGGCGCGCCTCCTCCGGAATGTGTCCTTCGAAAACGAACGACCAGCCAAAACGTTCGGCGTCGGTCTTGTGACCTGTAGCTTTTACAAACTCGGCGAACTGCTGGTTGGTCACCGGGTAACGATCTATATAGAAGCGATCGAGCAAGACCTGGCGTACAGGACCTTCCCCATCCGCCGGAAACCCGTCGGCAAACTCCGTGCCCATTAGGAACACGCCGCCATCCAGAGCCGCCATCGCTTCAGTTGAGCCGGTGTTCGCCCGGCGTCGTTCAAGCGAGGCAGCGCGTGAAATATCGAGCACGGCACCCCGTTCCCTACTCGGCACGCAGCATGGGCTGGGGAGCGCTCTCATGGCATTTGCGCAACCGTTTCGCGCCGCGCCATTAGCTCTTCCGCTATCTCCTCATAGACCTCGCGCAGCGGCCGGACGCCGGCTGGCATACGCTCTAAAATATGCACGATGTGCAATCCGAATCGTGTCTCGAAGATCCCGCTCGTTTCACCCACCGCACAGTCGAAGAGCACGGACTCAAACTCTTCCACCATCGTCTCGCGCTCCACCCAACCGAGGCCCCCGCCGTTTGCCGGACAATCCGAATAACGCGCTGCCACGTCTCCGAAATCGGCACCCGCTTCCATATCTTTTTCGGCTCGCTGCAAAACCGCGCGCGCTTCGGCAGCCGGGCAAAGCTCATCTACATTTTTCACAATTTGCAAGACGCGAACCCGCTCTGCCGCGTAAAAGCTGCTGCGGTGTGTTTTGTAGTAGAAATCGATCTCTTTCCTCGTGGGACGCCGGATCGGCTGCGCGGAATTGTCCATCGGGCGTTCTATTTCGCAGCATACAGCTTTGCGCCGAGTTCGTCTGCGCGGGTTTGCTCGCTTATACTTTCAAGCCGCAACAGGCCGGCAAAAGGCGTTCGCGTTGAGAGGAAAAGCGTAAAGAGAGAAGAGGGCCAGAGCTGTATATACAGGCGATCGAGCGAATCGCGCAAGTAAGTCAGCAGCTCCCGCGGGCTGGTGGCATACACAAATACGTAACCCGTCAGCATGAAGACAATCGTGAGCATACTGACGGCGCCTGCCCGGCGCATAGTTTTATTTCGCTCGAAGCCGGCCAGTAAAAAATAGACGGCCAGGATCGCAACCGAACTGACAAACCAGGTGTCGAGGTCCCATAGAATGCGCCCGAAGCTCGCAAAGATAGTCGTCAAGCGCGCCGGCTCGAAGGCCTGTACGAGCCCTTTGACCGTGGTCGACCAGCCTACGACGTCAGAGCGCGCCGGATTTTTGCACTTGTAAACAAGCGTGACAATCAGGGGAAGAAGAATACCCGAAAGTAAGGCGACCGCGCGGCCGCCGATGCCGCGCAATGAACGAGTTGCAAAGACGACAACTAACTGCGCCGCTACAAAACAAGCGAGAAAAAGCCAGCCTTCATTTTTCGTCCAGACGGCGAGTCCACAGCTCAAGCCGGCTAGCATCAAGAAACGTAAATTGCCGTTCTTCTCGAAAAGGGTATAAGCCACCAGTGCGGAAAGAAGATAGAAACTCTGCGGGATGTCGGCATACTCTTGAAACCCATACCAGAGAAACTTTGTGGACGCGAGCAGCGTGACAAGCGCAAGTGTCGCGGCGAACCAATTTTTGGCCGCGGACAAGCCACTGGTGAGCACGCCACAAACCGATGCCGTAAAGAGAAAGGCGATGCTGGCGGGTGCAGTAGTAGCCTCATAACCTGCCAGAAACCAGAGGCGCGCGACATTGAGCGGGATGGACAGCGGATAGTCGGGATGCGACCACGGAATCTTGAAAAGATGCGTTTTCCAGATTCGACCGCCGCCCAGGAAAAAGGCGCGCGCATGCAGATTCCAAATGGAGAAGGCATCCCATCCGCCGTAGGGGCTCTGCCGCAGAAACCGCAGGAAATACACCACCGCGCACAGAGTTGCGGCGGCGCTGATGACCAAGGCCCATGCCGGCACCGCCGGGAAAGAAAGCGGCGAAGACCCCGGGCCGGACACACTCCGGCGCGACACCTTGAGTAAGAGCAGGAGGACGAGAAACTCGGCGGCAAGCGGTACAAGCGGTGACCCGGAGCCGCCCCGGCACCAGACAACAAACCAAATCATCGAAGACAAACCGAAGCCCACGCCACAGCCGGTAAAACACAGGAAAGCGCGGCCGACTCCAGCCGATGCGCCTAGTAGGATGTGGACAAACAGGACCCCAAGCGCAAGGGACAACGCACAACCGATTACCTGACCCCAAAACGCCAGACTCATTACTTCCCCTGGTGTCTCGCGACGTAAAAATTGGCGCCGGCGTCTCCCACCAACACGAGCTGATTTTGCGTGAGCGTGGCACTGAGTAGCGCGCGATCAGGCATATGGCAGATGACGAGCGCCGGCGCGGGAGACCGCACAAGTATGATCGGCGCCAGCGCGTACTGCAATTCGTAGTAAGCGGTCGTTTCCGGGTCCGTGTCGGCCTGAGAAATGTATCCGGCCTCGTCACCTGTCACGCCGAGGCTGCGTAGTTGTTTGGCGATCGTTCTAAGCGAAGTTATATTAGCCGACGTATCCTCGAACCAGTTCAAGGTTTTTGTGTCCCAGAGGTGCTGGAGGTTGGCAAATCCGGCGCAAGTCCCAAGAACAAGCAACGCGCCAATATCACGCGCGCGCCGAATTGACGTTTTCGTTAGAATTGGCAAATCAATAAGCGGCCCGGAATTCAGAGATCGAGCGAACCTTTAAATTCCAGCGAAGAGCGCAACTCCGGGAGATTGACGAAAGACCCTTTGAGACTGCATAAAACGTTATAGCGAAAAATATACCAAATAGCCGCGATGCCGTCGGAGAGGCCAATTTTCTTGCCCTGTTCATAAGTCCGTCCATGGTAACTTATCGGGACTTCGTAAATGGAGCACTTTAACTTTGCTACCTTGGCTGTAACTTCGATTTCGAAGCCAAATCCCTTACTCTGAATTCTCATGCTGCGAATGATGTCTCCGCGAAAAGCTTTGTAGCCTGTTTCAACATCAGTCATGTTCACGTTGGTAAGCAAGTTAGAGCAGAACGTTAGGCCCTTGTTTGCAAGAAAGTGATAAAAGTACAAGACGCGCGACGCTTTACGAACCAGGAAGCGTGATCCGAAGACCACATCCGCCTGATTCTGCACGATCGGCGCTATTAAATCGGGGATTTCCGCCGGGTCATATTCGAGATCCGCATCCTGAACAATCACAAGGTCGCCGGTAGTGAGGCTAAACCCGGTTTTAAGGGCTTCGGTCTTTCCTTGGTTGGTCCGATGATGCGCGGCGATTACTCGCGGGTCGTTCCGGGCAAGAAGATCGGCAAGCTCACCGGTGCGGTCGCTCGAGCAATCGTCTACGATCACGATCTCGGTGATCTCCTTTAAAGCTAGAACGCGCTTGACGACAATCGGAAGCGTGTCCTGTTCGTTGTAAGCGGGAATTACCACCGATAAGGTTGCCAAAGCGCTACGCTTCTTGAAAACAGGCTCAGACGGATTCGGGTTGGTGTTTGCTCTTGGTAAATGATCCATCTGTTCTATTTCGCAGCATACAACTTCGTTTTGTTCTGATGAAAGAAATGGAAAGATCCACTTCCCCATCACGCCGTGAACTTTTGGGAGCGGCCGCCGCGCTGCCCGCCGCCGCGAAGGCGCAAGACAGGGCGGAATCCGTCCGCCGGCCCAATATCGTCATCATCATTGCCGACCAGGTTCGCGGTGATTTTATCGGCGCGGCTGGCCGCAATCCAATGAACGTCACGCCGAACATCGATGCCATGGCTCGCGAGGGAACACTGTATCGCAATATGTTCACCGACCAACCGGTTTGCAGCCCTTCGCGCGCCTGCCTCTTCACCGGACAATATGGCGCTAAGAATGGTGTCTGGCGCAACACCGGCAAAGGCGTTGGGCTCTCTCCCGATGCCACGACCATCGCCACGGAGTTAAGCCATGCCGGCTACTCGACAAACTACATAGGCAAGTGGCATCTGGCGGAAGCGCGCGGCGGCCCGGTTGCACCCTCAGCCCGCGGCGGCTTCCTCAATCTCTGGCAAGCCTCGAACGAACTCGAGCTCACTTCGCATCCCTACTACGGCGACATGTATGACGGCGACGGCCGGCCAATACATTTTGAAAACCAATATCGCGTCGACTTTGTCACTTCGCTTGCGACTCGCTTTCTTCGCCAAACAAGCAAGTCCGCCCCTTTTCTTCTGACCGTGTCGTTCCTTGAGCCGCATCACCAGAACGATCTCGGCCGCATGGTCGCGCCGAAAGGTTATGCGGAGCGCTACAAGAATCCGTTCGTACCAGCAGACCTGAAATTTTTCCCGGGCGACTGGCAGGAGCAATTACCCGATTATTACGGTTGCATCAAACGCGTTGACGAAAGTGTCGGAGAGATCAGAAAAACGCTTGTGGAGACAGGATTGGACAAAAATACGATCGTCGCCTTCGTCAGCGATCATGGCTGCCATTTCATGACTCGCAACACCGAATACAAACGGAGCGGCCACGATGCTTCCACACACATTCCCCTGGTTATCGAAGGTCCCGGCTTTCAGGGCGGCCATCCTGTCGATGAACTGGTCAGCATGGTAGATCTTACGCCCACTCTGCTCGCGTCCGTCGGCTTGCCCATTCCCGCAACCATGCAAGGGCAAAGCACCATGCCGCTCCTATCGGGCACAAGTCGGGACTGGAACAACGAGGTATTTATCCAAATGTCGGAGTTCTGGATAGCACGCGCCCTGCGCACGCCCGATTGGACTTATGTAGCCGCTGCGCCACGCGACGACGCTCCCTTCAAACCCGCCAGGAATGCTCCGCGTTACGTATCTTTCCAGCTCTATGACAATCGCGCCGATCCCAACCAGCTCGTTAATCTGGCTGGACGCAAAGGCTACCAGCAAATCGATGAGCAACTGCGCGAACGCCTCAAGAAACGCATGGCGGAGGTCGGTGATCAACCCGCCGAGCTCTGGCCGTGCACGTTTCCCTACGCGTAATTCCTTCGAGCGCGGCATCGATCTAAATCGCCGCGAGTACAATAGGGCGAATGCGCAGTCTGCTCGCGATTCTGCTGTTGTGCAACTTCGGTCTTCCGTTGCTTGCTCCGGCGTTTCCGGCGAATGGGCAATCGAACCTGCCGGCCTGTTGCCGCCGCGGTGGCGAGCATCACTGCGCCCTGCAGCACGAGCACGAACGTGTAAGTGGCGTCCGTTCGATAACAGAGAAATGCTCGCATTGCCCGGCGACGGGCGTGCTGGCCTTACACGCGCAGTACTCGTCAGCCTCGTCTGGCCGGACTGTACTTGGATTCGTCACAGCAAATCGCGCTCCTCGTCCCCGACCCGAAGCGCTGCGCCGCCTTTCTTTGAATCGGTCGAGCCCGAAGCGCGGACCTCCTGCTCTCCTCGCGTAGCTTTTCAAAATTTCGACAGCTAAATCTGAGGAGAGCCCATGAGGATCTGGAAGGCTGGCGTTTGCGCGGCCGTCTGCTGTTTTTTTTCTTCCGCCATACCGGCAGAAACGTTTGGCACGGTGAAGGGTGTCGTACATGACCCGCAGCATCACCCGCTGGAACATGCAACCGTCACTGTCAGTTGCACCGGCGGGGCCTGGCAACAATCGACACAATCCAACCCGGAAGGAGAATTTGTTTTTGCAACCGTGCCGGAAGGCCCGTGCGAAGCGTCGGTCAGGGCCACGGGGTTCCAACCGCAACAGCAAGCGGTAACCGTGACCAACAAGACCGCGGTCATTCACTTTCAACTCGATCTGCTGCAAGTTAATGAATCCGTCCAGGTATCGGCCAATCTGGGAACCCAAATTTCAACTGTAAAGACCACAACTTCCGGTAGGGAAATAACCCAAACCGCCGGGGCCGACCAAACCAACAGCCTGCAAATGATAACGAACTTCGTGCCCGGAGCGTACATGGTGCATGACATGCTCCACATGCGCGGCGGTCATCAGGTTAACTGGTTTATCGACGGGGTTCCGGTCATCAATACCGGCATCGCGGCCAACGTAGCACCTCTGATCAATCCAAAGAACGTAGACGAGTTGGAAACGGAACGCGGCGGTTTTTCGAGCGAATATGGGGACCGCACCTACGGCTTCTTTAACGTCATCACGCCATCCGGGTTTAACCGGGACAACCAGGCCGAGCTGATTACCTCCTTCGGAAATTTCTACACAACCGACGATCAATTCAACGTTGGCGGACACACCCAGCGGTTCGCCTATTACGCGAGCATAGACGGAAACCGTTCACAGCTTGGCCTGGCGAATCCTACTTCAGACGTCATTCACGACCAGGAAAGCGGCGTGGGCGGCTTCCTTTCCCTGCTCTACAACGCCACGCCCAAGGATCAATTTCGCTGGACGGTTTCTCTGCGCGAAGATCACTACCAAATTCCCAATACACCTGACGATCAAGCAACTGGTATACGCGACCTGGATCTGGAGAGCGACTACTTAGTAGGCTTCAACTGGACTCACACTTTCTCGGAAGGATTGCTGTTGTCCGCCACGCCCTACTTTCACTACAACAGCGCGCGCTATCTCGGGGGTCCGAACGACACACCGTTTGTGCTCGACGACCACGATAAATCGGACTACGCCGGAGCACGCGTACTCATCCAGGCGCAGAAAAAAAAGCACAATGCGCGAGCCGGCGTCGAGGTTTGGGGACAACGCGACACCACTTTTTTCGGACTAACCGCCAATCCGGGCAATCAGACGCTGGCTCAGAGCGAACAGCACTGGGCGAATTCAGACGCAGTTTTTCTGGAGGACCAATACAAGGCCACTTCCTGGCTGACGCTCGATCTCGGCCTTCGCCTCACGCATTATGGCGGCCTGGTAAATGAAAACGCCGCTGACCCTCGCATCGGCGGAGCGATTCGAATCCCCAAATTGAATTGGATCTTGCGCGGCTACTACGCCTACTACTTTCAACCGCCGCCTCTCAACAGCATCACGGGACCGCTGCTGGAGTTTGCCTTGTCGCAAGGCTTCGGCTTCACTCCGCTAAATGGCGAACGGGATATCCAGCATGATATCGGTCTAACGGTTCCTTATCGAGGATGGGCGCTGGATATCGACAACTTTCACACCAGCGCGCGCAACTTTCTCGATCATGATGTCATTGGCAACTCCGGAATCTTCGTTCCTCTAACCGATTTGGGCGCGCGCATCACGGGAACTGAAATAGCTTTGCGCACTCCGCAAATTCATGGCGTGGCCAATCTGCGGGTCGCCTATTCGAATCAACTCGCGTACGGAATCGGACCAATAAGCGGTGGCTTACTGGAAGACTCGGACGTAGGAGCTTTTCTACTCGACCACGATCAACGGAACACGCTCAGTACGGTGCTCTCTCTTCATTTGCCCGGGCAGTTCTGGGCGACCCCTGCTTACAATTTCGGATCCGGTTTCCTCGATGGCGACGGTCCCGGCCATCTGCCTCCCCACTCGACGGTGGATCTTTCGATTGGAAAGAACTTTGGAGAGAGATGGTCCGCTTCGATCAACGCCGTCAACATCGGAAACGCCCGTTATCTGCTCGACAACAGCAATACTTTTGGGGGCACGCACTACATAAATCCCAGGCAGATATACGGGGAGCTGCGCTTCAAATTTCACCTTTGAAGCGCACTCAACCGAATGGATGCTCGAGCGAGGGGCTCTGCGGTGTAAACAGCTGAGCTCCGTCTTCGGTTATGTGCATGTCATCTTCAAGACGCATGCCGAACTCCCCGCGAATGTAAATCCCAGGCTCATCGCTGAAAGTCATGTTGGCTTGTATAGGCAGCTTGTTGCCACGCACCAGATAGGGCCATTCGTGTCCATCCATCCCGATTCCGTGCCCTACCCGATGGCTGAAGAAATTGTAGTCCGGGCCAAAACCGGAGCCGGTAATTATTTTGCGCGCCGCCGCATCGACGGACTGACACTCGACACCCGGTTTAGCCGCTTCAAGCGCCGCCTTCTGCGCGCGATGAACAATATCGAAAACGCGTTTCATCTTGTCGCTCGGCTTGCCCAGCACGAAGATCCGCGTGATATCGGAGTTGTAGCCTTCCACCAGGCAACCGTCATCGATCATCACGATCGTGTTTTCATGGATCGTTTGCGGCGTCAGTGAACCGTGCGGATTTGCACTGTACTGGCCGACTTCCACGCTTGCTTCTCCACGGAATCCAACACGTCCATAACCTGCCGCGATTAGCGCCGACGCGTCCGCCTGCGTCATGCCCGGCTGCAGCGCGCGGTACGTCGCTTCATAAACCTTAAGCGTTGCCCGATTTGCAATCTGCATCAAGGCAATTTCATGCGCGCTCTTAAACATCCGGCAACCGGCTGTGACGGGCGTTGCCGACGTGAGATGTAGACCGGGAGCAGCTTTCGAAACCTCGTCGCTGAATACCCAGGGAGTTCGCTCCTCGATGCCAAGCGTGCCGGTCGATTTGCCCAGCGACCGCAACCCGGCGGCTACCAGTTTGTAAGGACTTTCGTCTTCATGCCAGGTCATCACCTCGGCGCTCTCGAGCGGCCCGCGATTCAGCTGCTCGCGCGCCCGATCCTCTTCAAAGGAAGGGCAGACAACAAACGCCTTTCCCGAAGCAGGAATGACCGAAGCAAAAAGACGTTCGCTATTTCCCCACCGCATTCCAGTGAAATAGACCAGCGAAGTGCCGCCGGCGAGCAGGATCGCATCCATCTTGTGCTCGCTCATGAGCTTTTGCGCCTTCGCGATACGCTCTTTGCGTTCTTCGACAGTGATCGGCGTCGCTTCGGCCTTCATTGATTGCAAAGCCGCGATGGAAGCAGGCAGCGCGCCCTGCGTTTGGCTGGACTGCGCCTTGAGCGCCGCATCCGCGCCCACGGAAAGGAAGCTGGCTATTCCTGCAAGCTTAAGTACTGCGCGACGCGAGGCCTTTGTATTTTCGATCACTTAAACTCCTCCAAATAATTGAGAGAACCGGCAGGGTGCTCCCACTCATTATTGACTTACCGCCTCTTGTTGCCTGAACAATGCAAACCGCGACTGAAATTTCTCTTGTAAACTCTGCGGCGGCCAACCAAAAGCAATCGACGAGTATACAGTCTCTCTGCCTGAATGCGCTGATCTCGGAAAGAACGTTCTTGTATACCAAGCTTTGCGGCGTCGGGATCTCGCTTGTGACTCAGCTCCAACCAGATCTGGACCTGGTCGGCGTTCAGGAACTTCAAATAGAAAGGCTGTTGCTCAACCTTATTCTGTCCGCCAAATACAGCATGCCTTTCGGTGGCCAGCTTCTGCTCTCGACTTCGAACATACAATTTCCCGAGCAGAAGTACGTCCGGCTGCTCCTCTCGATCCGGCGCAATCCGCCGGACGGGAGTGTACCCTGCGTCTCCCATCGTCGCTGGGACGTTAAGCTCAGTCGCAAAGCAATGAGCGCGATCGTCGCGTCAAGCGGCGGAACGATGGCGGTTTGCCAGGAGACAGAGCTCCGTTCTTTCACGGAAGTTCTTCTGCTCTCGGCCGCCGAGTCCGCCGCCTCAGGGGCCGGCCGGCGAGAACCGTAGCACGGCGCTACCCACATATATTTCATCGCCCGCTTGCAGCAGCGTGCCTCGATGGCCGCGATGCACCGGGAAGCTCAGCCCATCGCGAACGATCCACAAACCGCAATTCGCGTCACCCTTATAAGTGCGGTCGTTCAACAACCGGTACTCACCTGTCGATGACCGCAGGATATGCGCGTGCTCTCGCGAGACAGTTTTGTCGGCTTCGTCGCTGCCGAGAAAAATCAGGTCATTGCGACGCGACGGGCCGGTAGCTCGCGAAACCTCCGCAGTGCGTCCGATGTTGGTCCTGGCCTTTTCAAGCTTGAGTTCCGGCTGGTTAGCGGTCCCTTTGAGCACAGTCAGCATGGCAACTGACCGGGCGGATGGAGCGGATTGAGCCTGCTGCCGCATTGAGGTTTCAATGGAAAACCAGCGTTCATCCTTCTCAGGAAGCCGCGACGTGGTTCGGAACTCGATGGCAAGGTCGTCCGGAAAGCGGCAGCTTGAACGATGCAGCGCCGTTTTCAATTCCTCCGTAAACGAGTGAACGACAAACTCACTCTGGAAAACATCCTGTTGCTCTTCCGGGATCCCGAGCAGTTCGATGCGGATCAGATCATGAGCGAAAACATTCTTCCCTGCAATGCGATGGCTTTTTGCTTTCACCAGCTCCAAGACATCCAGCCGAATTTCAGCAAACTCGGGAGCGTCCTTGGCAAGCTGGTTTGCGCCGAACGGCGATTCGAAAACCGCCCGTCCGAGCCTTTCGAAAACATCCGACAGGGCCATCGAATTACCTCCGCTCCGAATCTTCGATTATTCCGAGCTCGGCGGCCGCTTCCACTAATTCACGCGCGATCGGCGCGGCAGTCTTAGCGCCATATCCACCATGTTCCACAATAACCGCGAAGGCGATCCGCTTCGCCGGCGGAGCATCGGTCGGAGCGAATCCGGCAAACCAGGAATGTGGCTGGCCGTGTTCGAGTTGGGCTGTTCCCGTTTTGCCGGCAATCGGAATCTGAACACCTGACATGGCGGTGCGGGCCGTACCCTCGGTGACAACCGCCCGCATGGCCTCCCCCAAAAAGTCGGCGGCAGCGGGTGAAATAACCTCCACTGGAGCGGCCGTTCGTCCATCGCTGCCATCGAGGACCCAGCGCCCTTGCGGCATCTCGCCGTTGTCCGCGATCGTCGCGGCAACCCGCGCCATCTGGAGCGGAGTGGTGACCACAGGACCTTGCCCATAAGCGGCGAACGGCAGCATCTGTTTTATTTGTGCCTCGCTTCCTGCATTTATGCCCAGCAACCCCGCCGTCGCCCGCAGAGCCTTGGAGCCTACCGCAAAAACTCCCAATTGCGCGAAATAGGCGTTGCACGAAACCGTGATCGCCTGGCGCATGTCCAGCTTGCCGTGCACGCGGTCGCCCACGTCATCGCGAATGGGACGTCGCCAGCCTGGGATCACAACGCCCGCCCGGCCGTCGCTCAGACGCCGGCAATAAAACGTCTTGTCAGCCGCCTGCGCATCCAGTCGTAGCGCCGCCATCGCGGTGACCAGCTTGAAGGTAGAGCCCGGCGGATACTCCGCATAGCGCGCCCGATCCATAAATTCATCTGCGTCGCCCGCCGATTGCGGAGGCCAGCTCACTAGCGCCAGCACGTCACCGGTCCGCGCATTCATCACCAAAGCCGCTCCGCGTTTCGAGTTGCGTTCCAGATTTCGTTTAAGTATCCCGGCGACTCTTACTTGCAGCCTCACATCGAGTGTTGTTTGCACATTGCGGTCACGATGCAGCAAAGACTGTAGCGCCGGATTATCCAGCTGATGGCGATAGCGCATCACCGTTGCCAAGTCGCGAAAATCATGGTAGCCCTGCAGTTTTTGATTCGAATCGTGTTCCACAAACGAAGCGTTGCTCGCGTGAAAACGCTCTCCCGTGCGCAAATCGCCGAGCAAAGCAACTGTGGCCACGCCGAATGGATAATAGCGTTTCTGGTTCTGCGCCTCGTCCGGATCTGGCGACAGGCCAAGCCGCTCGTACGCCTCTCGGCTTTTCTGGACTTCTTGCCAGCTGCTGGTCGCCAGAAGAATTCCGTTACGATCGTAGATGTCGCCGCGCGGTATGGATGCTGCCAGCAGGTTCAACCGCGGATTGTGCTCGGGGCGTTTCACTCCATCGCTGGCATAAACTAGCGCGTCTTTTGCGAGCAGATCCGGCGCCTCCCAAATTTGGATGTAAGCGGCTCTGGCTAGCAGGGCCAAGGCGCACGCGGCCAGCACCGCCGAAACAGCCTTGAGCGGCCTGCCGAATGCCTGAAAGAAACGCGCCTTGCCCTCGCCTGCGGCCAAAGGAGCCAGCGCTTCGGAGCGCGCGCTCTGGTTCGAAACAGACAGCAAAACAGCAAAGAGTAAAAAATTGCAGAGCATCGCTGTATTGCCCGAGCTGAGGAAGGGCGAGACCACTCCCGAGAGCGGAATCGCGCCTAAAGCGCCTCCTGAAATAAGAAGCATTTCGAGCGCGATCAGAGAACCGCAGCCGGCGGAGAGAAACAGACCATACTCATCGGGCGCGCGCAGCGCGATTCTAAAGGAACGCGCCACCAGCAATCCGAAAAGCAGGCAGATGGCAGCCACTCCGGGAACACCCCACTCCTCGGCAATCGAGGGGAGAACCAGATCCGTATGGCCAGCCGGAATCACGCTGGGGTCGCCCCATCCAAGCCCCGAGCCCCACGGACCGCCGGTCGCAAATCCCCAAAGCGAATGCGCCAGCTGATCTCCCCCATGAACTCCGTTGTTCCATGGCGAAAGCCACATCGAAACGCGATCCGCTACCGTGTGCGGGACGCCTAAATGATTGCCGATCACCACGCCGCCTATAAGCAGCAAGACTCCCAGCAGCGCTAAACCGGCCTTTCGCCGGGCAAGCGCGAATATCAGGAGAAACAGAACTCCCATCACCAGTGCCGGTCCCATATCTTTGAGCACAAAAAAGAGCACGAGCGCGCAGGCGACAGCGCACATCACCGGTAAAGCGTGACTGACTCTGGGCAGCTCGATCCAGCCAGGCACGAAACTTTTTTGCCTGAGCTCGCGCAACCGCTCCCAGTTTTTCGCGAAATAACCGGCCAAAAAAAACACCAGCAGCAGCTTGATCAGCTCCACCGGCTGCATGGGGCCCAGGTTTACCCGCGCGTCGCTGCCCGTCGGCCCCGAGCCGAATAGCAGGAGTGCGACAAACAAGGCCAGTGCGGCAAATAGCGGTGTATAGATCCAGCGGGAGAAGTTGCGATATTGAAAAAATTTGAAGAGCGGCAAAAGTAGCAGCGCGCAACCTGCTATCACTCCCCAGGCGAACTTGCGGAATTCAAGCGTGTCGCGCAGCGGATCGCGCAGGCTCACCATTAGAATGAGCCCCATCCCGGTGAGCAAAAGAATCGCCGGCAAGATCACTGGATCGCCGCGGAATTTGCGCCAGCGCCAGATGCAGTGCACCCCCCAGAAGGCCGCCAGAAACAGCCCCATCCAGCGCGCGTAGATCAGCCAGAACTCGCTCGGCGTCCGCACCACCAGCAAAGGTTTTAACTTCGCCAGCGGCATAATCGAGATGCTCGCCAAACTCTTCGGCGCGTCAAAAAGCCTCTCCCGCCAATCCTTCCACTGAGCGTCGCTCTCGATTTCGCGCCGGCTCACGCGCAAGCGGGCCAGCGCTCCGACGTTCGCGAGCGGTCTGTTTTTCGCGAGAAACGGCTCGATCCTTTCAGCCGCCAGCGACACATCACTCTCGTTGCCGAACACGTTCCGCAGAAGCTCTGCCCATTGATCCTGCCGGTAAGGGGCATTCACGTTCAGCAGCTCACCGGAACGCAACCGGCCAAGCTGTTCCGCGAAATCTTGCGTTTTGGCGACCAACACCAGAACCACTCCTGCCAGAACGAGCAGGGATGCGCCGAGTAGCCACTTAAACTCCTGCCGTCGCTCTGACGAGGCCGCGCCCTTGAGAATCTCAAGCTGCAACGCCAGGTTGCCTTCGCTGCGCCTGGTTACCGCCATCGGTAGAAACTCGCTCGCTTGACGAAGCGCGCCTTCAATAACACGAAATGCGGCTTCGGAAGGGCCTGAAGCGAAACCGCCTCTTCGAGTTTGGCTTGGTCCGCCTGATCCGCATAGAGCCGGTTCAGGTTTTCATCCACTTCGCCGAACCCTGCAATGGGTTCATACAATTTCTGCGCGCGGCTCATGTCGTCCTCCGCCAGCCGCAGCCATTTAGCGGCCGCCGGCATCGTCTCAACCGGCGTCCGCCTCGCGCGATTCAATTCTGTTTCGGCGCGCAACAGATACCCGTCGCCTTTCTGCTCCATCTCGCGCGGACCCAGCCGATAGCCGAGCTGCTCGGCTTCATGCAATTGCGCCAAACCGAGCCCGACATTGCGCACACCATATATATACGCACGAGCCAGACCCAAATGCGAATCGGGCGACCTGGGAAGCAGCCCGCTTGCCCGCCGAAAAGCCCTAATACTGAATACGACGTCCGGCCCCGGCGTCCGTTCCAGACTTAAATAGCCATCGCATAGATTCAATTGCGAGCGCGCTCGTTCATTCAAAGGATCCAATTCGAGACTGTAGAGCAAACAAAGCCTGGCGCGGGCCCAGTCGAAATTGTCGAGGCGATTATCCGAACTGCGCCGGAATCGCCCAATCAGGTTGTTCGCCGAGTCGATCAGATTGGCGCGAAAACGCTCTTCCAGATCTTCAGGAGAGAAGAACCCGCGCCACCACAAAGCCCCGTGCTTCACTGTCTGGTAACTCTGCCAGTCGGCTGCCAGCACTGCGGGAGGCAGCAAAAGATAGTCCTTGCGTTGGGCAAGGGTTCGCGTGATCTCACGCATTCGCAAGTATGAAGTAACGGGTAAAAACAGCAGTAAGCCGGCCAGCAATCCAGCCAGCAGCGCAATCGCCACGTTTGCCTTTTCGTGCTTGGGCGGCGCCCTGCGTTTGCGATCCGCTGGTTGAGAAACAGCTTTCAATTGCGCCGGCCGATCTAACTGCGACCCTCCGAAAATCGTGGTGCTAGCCTTTCTGTACCACCTTTCCCGAGCCGCTGCGGTTGTTCCCTTGCCAACGAACTCCACCAGATCGGCTTCGAGCGCCGCTGCGGATTTATAACGGCGGCCGATATTGCCGTCCAGGCATTTCGCGACCACTGCTTTCAGTTCGATTGGGCAATCTGTTGGTAGCTCCGCCGGTTGTTCGCCCGACCGGATCAAACGTTCCAACCTGCCTGTATCGTGCGCGCTGAACGGCGGCCCGCCGGCCAGCATTTCATAAAGCGTGACACCCACCGCCCAAAGATCCGCGTGCACATCCACCTGCGAATCGCGCAGCCGCTCCGGTGAGCAATAGCTGGTGCTCCCCAGCTGATGCTGCGTCAGTTCTCGATCGGCCGTTATAAATTTCGCGATGCCGAAATCGAGAATTCTCAACTGATCGTCTTTACCGATCTGAATGTTTGAAGGTTTGATGTCGCCGTGCACCACGGCCGCCGTTTCACCTTCCTCATTGATCGCAAAAGCGTGCAGCAGCAGCAGTTGATTACAGATTTCCGCGGCATAAGCGGCGGCGCGCTTGGCGGCGAGCCGGCCCTCGGCCCTGAGGATCTCCGCTAGCGTGCGGCCGGCAAAATACTCCATGACCACAAAGAAGCAGCCATTTTCCTCGCCCCACTCGTAGAGTTCGAGTATTCGCTCGTGCTTCGAAAGCTGCCGTTGAATGCGCGCGCCTCGCCCCTCTGCCTCAATCGCCAGGCGCGTCGATTCGTCGCTAGACTTCTCGATCGTTTTCAAAACCACCGCTCGATTGAGCTGCGGGTCGCGGGCCAGATACACGTCCGTCATGCCGCCGCCCAGTTTGCGGATAATCTCGTACCTGCCGAATCTCTCTTTATCGTTCATGATCGGCTCACCGGAATTTCATAAATGTTGACACCGAGCGCGCTAAGTCAAATCTTCGTTCCCAGGCGATTGCGGAAAGCGCGCCCAGAAAGATGCCGAGCAGCATCCACCACCAACGCTCCACTCCCCCAGCCCGGCCTTCGCTCAATCGCACCCGGGTAATCGCATGGCGCGTTACGTTGTCCTGCTTGGGCAAGTCCGCTCGCCCGGCGAATTCCGCGCCAGCAGCCAGAATTACGGTGACGTTGTCGCCGCCGCTCTGCTCATTTGCCGCATCCATCAATTGCCGCGCCGTCGCCTCCGCGTCGCCCTGGAAGGCTTGCAGAGTAGCCGCAATTTCGGCTGAGGTCAGCGCGTCGCTCAGGCCGTCACTGCATAACAGGAGCGCCGCATCCAGTCGAAATTCCAGGCTACCCGTCTCGACGAATGCCTGGTCGTCCATCCGCCGCGCCACCGAACCCACGTCGCGGAAGATCTCATTCCGAAGCGGATGAGCCATCGCCTCGGACTCCTCCAGGGCGCCGCTATCTTCCTGCTCGCCTACCGGCGAATGATCCCGCGTGAGCTTGCGCAAATCGCCGCCCATCAAAAGATAGAGCCGCGAATCGCCCACATGCCCCCAACTTAACCAGCCTTCCCGTATTAGCGCCACGGTAAGCACGCAAGCCATCCCCCGCCAGGCTGGATTCTCCACGCTCATCGCCAGTACCCGGTTATTCGCCTCCGTGACCGCGCGCCGGATAGCCGCTTCCGGCGCTTCATCTGATGCCGCAAGCAGGGCTTTATGGATGCACTCGATTGCAGCTTCTGCCGCCACTTCTCCGGCTGCATGGCCGCCCACTCCATCGGCCACCGCAAAGATTCCGTTGGCGGTATCCACCAGCATGCGATCCTCATTCCTCTCGCGTTGACCTCCCGCGTGGGTGGCGCTTCCCACCCGCAGCTCGGTGAGCGTTCTCACGTTATCTCCTGCCGCCGCGATTTGCCCACGCAAAGCCTGCGGCAAATAGCAGGAACAGCAAGACAAACGGAATGTGGGCCAAATAGACGAACTTCATAGGCGCACTTCGAAAGTCAGATCGATCACCTCTCCCAGCCCGATCTTCGCTCGCGCGGGAAGCAGGTCTTCCACGCCTTTGCGCAGCCGCTTGCCATTCACCCAGGTCCCGTTGGTGCTGGCGTCGAGAATAGAAAATGCTCCGGTGGCGGCATCCCGCCGGATCACGACATGCTCGCGCGAAATCTCATCCGTTGTATGGAGAGCCACCTCCACCGGCTGCTCGTCGCCACCCCGTCCAACTCGCACCCGATTTCTCGTAACCTGGTACGTCCGCGCCCCGGAACTATCTCTATAGTGAATCTCCGCGTAGACCGGATCGCCGCCCGATGGATTCATTTTGCGCTCACTGATGCGCTGTGTAACCGATGGCTCGCGCCCTACGAGCGTGGTTTTAGTGCCACGAAATTCCGGAACCGGCATTTCATTCAATTCCGAATGAATTTCCACATCGCCGCGCGGGACCTCCGGATCGGAAAGAAACTCTATGTCCCATTCGCGGCAGGCTATCTTATGTTCTTTGGCAGCACTGACTCGACGGCGACCCGTCAGCGACGATGACGCGCGGTTCAATTCCGCTGCTCGTGTCCGCAGCGCCTTCCGGGCGTCTTCGACGACCAGTTCTAGAACCCCGCTCAACATCGCATAGTCGGCTGGGTTGAGATAAACCGTGAACACACATGGCAGCAGAACAGCGTACGCCATCTCGAATCGGCCGAGCTCCATATTTCGGATCAGCTCGCCGACCAGGATGTTTCCGCTCAGCCGGTCTATCTGCTTCCCGGGACTCTGCTTGCCCTGCACCAGCCTCCTCGTTTGCCGCCAGTCTAACCTTACATCGGCCCCGTCTGGCGCCCAAGCTCTTTTTCGCTAATTCTCCGCGAGAGCATTTGAAAAAAATCGTACCTCAATTTCTTTGAGCGGGCCATACCGGGCGGAAGGATCGCGGCGTCCGGCTGGCTGGCCGCCTCAGGTATTGAGACTAGTTTGAACTACTTGACAGCGTTGTTAGACTGTTGACTTGAGAGGTTTCCAAGTCCGGTTTTTCGTTGTACGATACGGATTTAGTGTTGTCTGCTGGTGTTCCCTTACTGGTGTTGCCTTTATGATTGGCCGCGACGATTTCGATCCACTTGCCCCGCAGCGGGAAGCAGCTATCTTCTATGGGCTATTCCTGCGTGGCCACTCCGCGGACGATCTTCGTCGCGATATAGATGTCCCGCGACCGTTGCTCAATAAGTGGCTTCACCCACGGCGCTATGAACAAGGATTCAGGGACTCGTTGCGCCAGATGTATACCTACCGCAAAAGGGTGTTGGCCATCTTCGACGAACTAGTCCTCAAAGAGAAGTTCCGTCCGCGCGTCAACTAAGCCCCTGATAGCAACACTGACTTCGGTACGAAATCCAACCGGCTTTGGATCTTCGCGCCTCTGCACTTCGTAACTTTCCTGTCTCCAGACTTTACACACCACCCCTTACTTTATTTCCGACCGAGGTGAGATTTTTTTTCGCTTGCGGCAACCTAAACACAACAGAGGGTGAGACAAGGCAAGCTCCAAACCGCCCACATCCGTTTGGGAACAGCCGAACGGGCGGGGTGTTTTCGGCAGCGAACTGGCCACCGCAAAGACGCTGACAAGTGGGGCTTAATGAAGAACATAACTTGTGCTCGCAAGCACACTGGCCAAGCACACTGGCAGAGATGGATGGGCACCGCTCCCCAGTGGCTCGGACGTCTCGCGCGAGAGCTGGAATGCGGCCGCTCTGCGGGAGATTGAGTACGATGTTGAGCCGCTTTCGATTGGTTGTTGAATTGCTACAGAGCTATGTTATGATTCTGAGATCCGAAAAGCGTTGGCTTGTCGGAGTGGAGAGATCCGGCGCAAGAAGCTCTTGCTTGAGTTTTCAAGATGCGCACTCTTGCGTAAGCGGATCGTCTTTCAACCAGTCCCGTCAAACAGGTGCTCGTAACCGGTCGCTGATATGCGCTCGGTTTTCTGTGTTACCGTTAATGAACCTTTTGCAAGGTTCATGCGTCTAAACGGAAGACTTGGCTGCTTCGAATTGTTTTTTGAGTGGGCAAAGCTAGTCGGTAAGAAGGAGATAAGAAATGACGAAGAATGAACTAAGCAAGTTTAAGAAGATCCTGGAGACCAAGCAGGACGAGTTAGAGCAGATTGTGCGTAACCGCGATGCGATCACTATCGAAAAAAGCGCGGATGCTTTGGACGAAGTGCAACACGCCTCTGAGCGCGAATTGGCGATTCGCAATCTGGATCGCGAGTCTAATCTGTTGCGGATGGTTCGTTCGGCTCTTCGCCGGGTCGACGATGGTTCCTTCGGCGTTTGTCTCCACTGCGAAGAAGAAATCAGCCCCAAGCGTATGGCGGCCTTACCTTGGGCTCCTTACTGTATTCAATGCCAGGAGCAGGCAGATCGCAATCAATCGGACGGCGAAGAGGCGTTCGATGACATGCTCGTCAACGCTGCCTAGCTCTACCTTCTTCTCACTTGCCGCTTATCGGGCGCAAGCGATAGAAATATCGCTTGCGCCCTTCTTCTAGACACCCCCCTCCCGCCTCGTTCGTTGCTTCCCTCCGCCCCGTGTAACTTTGTGGGCCGGAACTGCGCCCTCGTCATTTAGTTATTCGGAAGCCCTGTCTCTGGGAAGGTTCCATGCCGAAAATTTTATTGACCATTACGCTGGGGCTACTGCTGTCGGCCTTCTCGCCGCACACAACCCCGCAAAACCCGTCCCCGCCCTCCACCAAACCGACCGAACATCTGATTGGCACCATCACGGCCGTCGATCCCACCGCGCACGCGGTCACCGTCAAAGAGGATAAATCAGGCAACACGACCGTAATTCTGCTAGCCGACACCAGGACCCTTATAAAAGTAGCTCCCGGAGCGAAGGACCTGAAGAATGCGACGCGCATAACCGCCGACCAACTTGCCACCGGAGACCGGGTAGATATTCGCGGCTCTAAATCGCCCGCGGATTTCAGCCAGGTTGCTGCGCGCAGCGTTGTCCTGATGTCAGCCCGAGATTTGCAAGTCGCGCATCAGGCCGAGGCCGAGGCCTGGCAAAAGGCCATCGCCGGAGTTGTCCGCGCAGTCGACAGCGCTTCGGGCAAAATCACAATTACCCAACGCACGGCCGAAGGCGTGAAGCCTTTGGTGCTCGCTACTTCCTCGCAAACCCAATTCTTACGTTACTCGCCCGACGCTCCCAATAAGCCGTCCGCCTCCCAGCTTGCCCAAATCCAACCCGGCGACCAGATTAAGGCAATTGGCCAGCGGAGCGTCGACGGCGCGGAAATCAACACCCAAAAGATCTATTCCGGAGCGTTCCGTACGGTCAATGGCGCGGTCCTTTCGATCTCCCCCGACGGCAAGCAGCTCACTATTAAGGATTTGGCTACCAGGAAGCCGCTAGACATCTTGTTGAACGAAAGTTCGAGCATCCACAAATTGCCTCCAGAACTGGCCATGAGTCTGGCCCGGCGCTTGAACAGCCGCGGACGGCAAACTCCCGGAGCAGCGCCCGGTGGTCAAACCGGAGCGAATGGGCAGGAGCCAGCCGCCGACCGGACGACTGCCGCAGTAAGCGGCCAGCCCTCTGATGCGCATCCAGAGTCTCCGGGAGTCGGCCAGGGCATCCCGCATACGGCTCACAACGGGGACATCTCTCAAATGATCGAAAACCTTCCGAAGATCGCGATTACCGATCTCAAACCGGGCGATGCTGTTGTGGTCTCAGGCGCGGCCGCCACCGAGAACAGCCCTCAACTCACCGCCACACAGGTGATTGCAGGCGTGGAGCCGATCCTTCAATCGGCTCCGGCCCGTCAAGGCGGAGAAGCCTTGGGGGGCGACTGGGGTTTGGGCTCCAGCGAAATGGAAGCGCCGCAGCAGTAGCAGCGATTCAGGGTTTTTACAAATTACTTCAGGGGTGATATGGTTTTCAGCACTATCGGTGTACTAATTCTCGCTTTGTTCTTAGCCGGCCCCGCTGGCTCACAGACACCAACGCCCCAAGTCGTGGCGCAAAACCAGTCTCCTACCGCCCGCCTCGCTCCGGCCGCCGGAACCGGCATTGTTCGAGGCACAGTAAAAGACGGTAGCGGCGCCATCATTCCTGGCGCGCGCGTGACCATAACGGACGCCAATAATGCCACCAGGAGTGTCACCACTGGCCCCGACGGAAGCTATGTTTTTCGCGGACTCGCTCCCGGCATCTACAGTCTTTCGACGACATTCGCCGGACTCCAGCAGGAAACGCCGCTGGCCGTGAATGTAGCCAACGGGCAATCGGCTGCGGCGAACGTCGTGATGAGCGTTCAAACCCAGAAGCAGGAAGTCACCGTCACCAGCTCGAATACAAACGTGGTCAGTACGGAAGCCGCCAATAACGCCAGCGCCCTGGTCCTTAAGCCCGAAGACTTGGACGCCCTCCCCGACGATCCCGACGATATGGAGACCGATCTCGAAGCTCTCGCCGGCCCCTCCGCCGGCCCCGGCGGCAATCAAATTTACATCGATGGCTTCACCGGCGGCCGCCTGCCCCCGAAAGCCTCCATTCGAGAGGTCCGCATCAACTCCAATCCCTTCTCCGCCGAATTCGACAAACTAGGCTACGGCCGCATCCAGATCTTCACCAAGCCGGGTACCGACAAATTTCATGGCCAGGGTTACTACACGATCAGCGATGATGTCTGGGATTCGCGCAACCCGTTCTTGACGGTGAACCCCGCCTTTAAGCGGCAGATGTTCGGCGGCAACGTCAGCGGCCCGATCACCAAACATGCCAGCTTCTTCCTCGATGTCGAGCGCCGCGACATCGACGACAACGGCATCATCACCGCCACCATCCCGACTCCTAATTTTTTGAACAGCTTCTCCTACCAGAGCTATTTCTCGACTCCGCAGCGCCGCACCACCGTCAGCCCGCGCATCGATTATCAGGTCAATGCCAACAACACCCTCAGCTTCCGATATGGCTACCTCGATAACGAACACATCGTCGCCGGCATCGGATCTTTCAAACTGCCCGACCTCACCATCGGCAATTTCAATTACCCCAGCACCGGCTATAGCGAGTCGAATCCGGAGCAGACCTTTCAGGCCGTCGAGACCGCGGTGCTAGGCCCCAAGGCTGTCAACGAGACTCACTTCCAATATGATCGCGAGAAGACCACTTACATCAGCCAGAGCCTTGCGCCCCAGTTGTCCGTCTCGCAATCCTTCACCTCCGGCGGCTCCGGCTATAGCGCGCCTGGCTATCCCAATAGTTTCGATACCCAAGGCGATTACGAAATGCAGAACTATACCTCGCTCACCTGGGGCGCGCACACCACCAAATTCGGCATTCGTATTCGCGCGGACAACCTCGCCGATTCGAGCCCCCAGGGTTTCAACGGAACTTACTTCTTTCTAGGTGGATCGTTCCCGGTGCTGAATGCGAGTCTGCAGCCCACCGGCCAGACCGCCCAGCTGCAGTCCATCCAGCAATATCTCGCCACTGAGCAGTTGTTGGCAAGCGGTATCCCCAGCTCCCAGATCACCGCCATGGGGTACGGACCGTCGAAATATAGCGTCAACGCGGGTAATCCGTACCTCAGCTTGTATCAAGTCGATTTCGGCCCGTTCGTACAGGACGATTGGAAAGTCCGCCCCAATCTGACCGTGAGTCTCGGCCTGCGCTGGGAAAATCAAACCAATATTAGCGACCACAATAACTGGGCCCCGCGCGTCGGTTTCGCCTGGTCGCCCGATGCCAAACGCGGCGGCGGCCGTGCCAAAACCGTCATCCGGGGCGGCTGGGGCTACTTTTACGATCGCTTCGCAATCACCAACGTGCTCACAGCCGAGCGCTACAGCCAGCAAGCCGGCGCCCAAACCGCTTACACGTTGAATAACCCATCCATTTTCAACGCGGCGTTCAACACTACCGTCCCGCTAGACCTTCTCACCGGTTCCGCCGCCGACTCCGCCCAACGCTATCAGATCGATCACAACCTGGTTGCGCCGCGCTTGATGCAGACCGCTCTTTCGGTCGAACGCCAACTCTTCAGCCACACCCAGCTCAATGTGAACTACGTCAATTCCCGCGGCACGCACGAACTGCGCACGGTCGACATTAACGCGCCCGTCCCCACTCCAGGCGAGCTGCCGCCGGGTTCCGCCGGCTCCACTCTCCCCATCGTCCGGCCCTACGGCAACATCGGCGATATTTATAATTTCGAATCCGATGGCATCTTCAAACAGACGCAAGTGATTGTTGGAGTCAATAGCCAGGTGGGACGCTGGCTGAGCCTGTTTAGCCGCTACACCTACGCCAATGCGCACAGCGATACTGACGGCCTGACCACTCTTCCTGCCAATCCCTATAATTTTGCGGAAGATTGGGGACGGTCCAACCTTAACATTCGCCAGAATTTGTTCTTCGGCGGATCGTTTATGGCTCGCTGGGGCCTGCGCTTCTCGCCATTCGTTGTCCTTCACTCCGGCATTCCCTACAACGTTTCGACAGGCACCGACCTTTACTTGCAGGGTTCCGGTACACCGACCGCCCGACCTCAAATCGTCGACTATCCCACTGCGTACAACACTCCGTTCGGCTACCTCAATCCCAATCCGGTGGTAGCGGCGCCCGGCACGACTAACCTGATCGAGCGTAACGCCGGCACCGGTCCGGGATTTATCGGAATGAATCTGCGGGTTAGCAAAACCTGGGGCTTTGGAACGACGAAATTCTCGGGACCCTCCGGGGGCGCTCACTCCGGCGGCGGGGGTGGTCACCACGGCGAGGGCTTTGGCGGCGGTGGCGGTCACGGTTTCGGCGGCGAAAGCTCCGAGCATCGCTATAATTTGACCTTCGGCGTCAACGCCCGCAACATCCTGAATCACGAGAACCTGAATACGCCCAACGGCGCCCTGACTTCGCCCTACTTCATGCAGTCTACTGGCATCACCACCAGCTATGGGGCGTTCTCCTCGGCCTCTTCGACCTCGAGTAATCAACGTCAGCTCGATCTCCAGCTCCGCTTCTCGTTCTGATAAGCCCGCTACAAAGCCGCTGTTATAGTCTTCAAGTATGTACAAGCCACTTGCTATCCTGCTGCTGACCGGGGCCCTATTGGCTGCCGCTCCCAACTCCGGCGAATGGAAGCCGCTCTTCAACGGGAAAAATCTGGATGGCTGGAAACACGTGGGCCCCGGCGGCGATACCGTCGAGAACGGTCTCATACGCACCCACGGCGGTATGGGCTTGCTCTATTGGACCGGCGGCAAGGTCGGCGATTGCACCATTCGCGTCGTCTACCGCATGCGCGACGAAAACGACAACTCGGGCGTCTTCATCCGCATTCCCACTGCCCCCACCGAGCCCTGGATGCCCGTCAACAAAGGCTACGAAGTCCAAATCGATAATCATCCCGAGCGCGGCGGCGAAAACGATTACCACATCACCGGCACTCTCTACTCCTTGACCAAGCCGCTCGCTAAGCCCGGCAAACCCGGCCCCCAATGGAACACCATGGATATCACCCTCGACGGCCCGCGCACCATCATCGTAGTCAACGGCCAGAAGGTAACCGACTACACCGAAGGCCAGCCCGTCCCGCCCAAGAAGCTCAGTTACGAACCGGACCGTGGCCGCCGCCCTAACATGGGTTACTTCGGCCTGCAAAATCACAGCGACAACGATATCGTCTTCTTCAAAGAAGTAGCCATCAAGCCCCTCAAAGCCGGCGCTTCGAGCGAATAGTTGCGCGCGCCTGACGGTCCCGGAAATCCAGCCAATGCCGGCCTCGAACGAGGCATGGGTCTCTTCCCCGCCCTCGCAGCCAACATGCTGCAGATGGTTGGCGTCGGTCCGTTTCTCACAATTCCGCTTATTCTCTCCACCATGCATGGGCCGCAAGCGCTCGCCGGCTGGGTCCTTGGAGGATTGATCGCCGCTTGCGACGGCTTAGTCTGGGCCGAACTCGGAGCCGCCATGCCCGGCACCGGTGGCTCCTACGAATACCTCCAGCAAGCCTACGGCCCGCACTCTCTAGGCCGCCTCATGGGCTTCCTCTTTCTTTGGCAGGTGATGCTGGCCGCGCCCTTGACCGCTGCTTCCGGCGGCATCGGATTCGCCGACTATACCCGCTACCTCTGGCCCGGCATGAACGACGTCGAACATAAACTGGTCGCCGTCGCCGTCTGTCTCGCGGCCACCGTCCTGCTCTACCGCAACATACGTTCCATCGGAAAAATTTCAACGATTCTCTGGATCGGCTTGATGTTTGCCATGGGCATCATCATTTGGGGAGGCGCCTGGCATTTTCAACCGAAGCTCGCCTTCGCCTTCCCGCCCGGAGCCTTTCATCTTTCCGGCGCATTCTTCGTCGGCCTCGGCGGCGCGACCCTCCTCAGCATGTACGACTACAGTGGTTATTTCACCGTCTGCCTCATCGGCGGCGAAATCAAGAACCCCACCACCACCATCCCGCGCAGCATTCTTCTTTCCATCGGCATCTTAGCCGTACTCTACATAGCCATGAGCCTCTCCATCATCGGCGTCATTCCCTGGAGGGAAGCCGCTCAGTCGCAGGCCGTTGTCTCTCAATTCATGGAGCACCTCTACGGTACAAAAGCCGCCTCGGCCATGACCGTTCTGATCCTTTGGGTCGCCTTTGCCTCGGTCTTTTGCGTTTTGCTCGGCTACACCCGCGTGCCCTTCGCGGCCGCCTCGGAAGGCCGTTTCTTCTCCGCCTTCGCCCGCATCCATCCCACCCAGCACTTCCCCGCCTTCTCTGTCATTTTCATGGGCGTGCTCTCGGCCGCTGCCTGCCTGTTAACCCTCGAGCAGTTGATCAAAGAACTCATCATTTTGCAAATCCTGACTCAGTTCGCCGCGCAATGCATCGCCGTCATTCTGATACGGCGTCTGCGCAAAAACATCGCGCGCCCATTCTCCATGCCGCTCTATCCGCTACCCGCGTTAATCGCCCTGGCCGGCTGGCTCTACATTCTAGTTTCGAGCGAATCGCAATACGTTCTTGCCGGACTCGCCCTGCTCGTCTTCGGAGTCTGCGCTTACCTCTGGCGCGCGCGCCGCTTAGCCGAGTGGCCCTTCGCCAGTCCCGCCTGATCGACCTTTAAACGTGGCGCGGGCACTCGTGCCTGCCGTGTCGCGGCTCATCGCGACACTCGTCCCGGGCGCTTTCGATATCGCGCCGACAAGAAGATCATCCCGTCACGCAATCCCAAACTTCTTCTGCATCTCCTCGAGCGTAATGCCCTTGGTCTCCGGAAACGAAAACAGCACCACGAAAAACTGCACCACCATCATCGCCGCGAAGAACACAAAAGGCGCGCCCCGCGAATGACTGGCCACAATCGGAAACGTCCATGAGATCCCCGCGTTCATGAACCAGTGCGTGAAACTCCCCAGGCTCTGCCCCTTCGCCCGCACCCGTGTCGGGAAAACTTCGCTGATGAAAACCCAGATCACCGCGCCTTGCGAGAACGAGAAAAATGCGATGAACCCCACTAGCAGCCATACCAGCCAGCTCTCATGGCTCGAGCTCAGAAAGACCACCGCCACTCCCGCCAGGCAGATCGCGCATCCCACCGAGCCGATCAGCAAGAGCGTCTTGCGCCCTACCCGGTCAATGATCGACATTGCAATAATCACCGCGATCAGATTGGTAAATCCGATCAACACCGCCTGCAAATCTCCCGAGACTTTGCTGAACCCCGCGCGCGCGAAAATATCGTTCAGATAATACAGAATCGCGTTGATGCCCGAAAGCTGATTGAACATCGCCACCGCCATCGCGAGGAAGATCGGGTAGCGGTATTTCCATTGGAACAACGCCTCCTGTCCATGTCCGTGCTCCAGGTCGATCGAGCGCACAATATCCTGCAGCTCTCCTTCCACATTCTCCTCGCCGATCAGGTTCAACACCTCGCGCGCATCCTCCACCCGGGCCTTCTGCGCCAGCCATCGCGGGCTGCGCGGGATGCCGAACAGCATGAGGAAAAACAGCAGCGCCGGTATGCCCGCCACGCCCAGCATCCAGCGCCACTCGTTCACTCCGAAATTCGCCCGCCCGATCAAATAGTTCGAAAAATAGGCGACCAATATTCCCGCCACCACGTTGAACTGAAAAAAGCCCACCAGTCGTCCGCGCAGCCTCGCCGGTGCAATCTCCGCGATATACATCGGACCCAATACCGATGACCCGCCGATCGCCAACCCGCCGATAAAGCGAAAGAAGACGAGCGAATACCAGTCCCATGCAAACGCGCATCCGATGGCCGAGACCAGATACAAAATCGCCAAGAAGCGCAAGCTGTCGCGCCGCCCATATTTGTCTCCCGGCAGTCCCGCCGCCATCGAGCCCACAACAGTTCCCACCAGCGCGATTGCCACCGTCAGACCCAGACTCGCCGGTGTAAGCGCAAACGCCTTCGTCAACCCCGCCGTAGTCCCCGCAATCACCGCCGTATCGAAGCCGAACAACAACCCGCCCAGCGCCGCGACAATCGTGCTCTTAATTAACGCCCCCGTCAGCGTCATGCCCGGCCGCCGTGGTTCGCGACGGTCGGCCGTCGCGGCTTACCGCCGACCGCTTGTTCGGCCAACGCCAACGCTCCCAAGACCCCCGCCCGCCCGTTAAGCTGCGGCGGCTGAATAAAATGATCCAGTCCTTCCAAAAGCTCTTTGTGCCTCACGTAGCCATTCAGCAACTGCGCAAATTCTTTGCGAATCATAGTAAAGAGTTGGGCCTGCTGCATCACGCCGCCCCCGAGCAGTATACGTTGCGGCGAGAGTGTCACCGCCAGGTTGTTCAACCCATACGCCACGTATTGCGCTTCTAAGGCCCATGCCGGATGTTCCGGCGGCAATGTCATGGCAATCGCGTTCCAGCGCGCGCCAATAGCCGGCCCTGCCGCCAGTCCCTCGAAACAATCGCCGTGGAAAGGACACAATCCTGCAAACGGATCCCTCACCCTGTCATGCGGGATGCGCAGATGCCCCATCTCCGGATGAACCAGGCCGTGCACAAGCTCTCCTCGCACCATCGCTCCGCCGCCGATCCCCGTCCCGATCGTCAGATAAATCGCGTCGCTCAATCCGCGTGCCGCGCCCCAGCGCGCTTCGCCCAGCAACGCCGCATTGACGTCTGTCTCGAAACTCACCGGCACGCCCAGCGCGCTCCGCAACGCCCCCACCAAATCGAAATTCGCCCACTCTCGCTTCGGAGTCGATGTGATCCGTCCATACGTTGGCGAATCCAGCCGCAAATCGATTGGCCCGAACGACCCGATTCCGATTCCCTGCAAATCGTCCTTTACTTCCTTAAAGAATCCAATCACCTGCTGCAACGTGACATCGGGCGTCGACGTTGGGAACTGCGCCATCCGAAGATCCCCCGGCCCCGTCCCCACTCCGCAAATGAACTTTGTCCCGCCCGCTTCCACGCCGCCAAGCATGTATGTGAGTATATGCAAGCGAACGGGAACCGTCCCGGATATTCCCGCCGACTGATTACACTAAAGCGAAGAATGTCTTCCGGTCTCTATCTAATCGGTTACGCCGTGATCATTGTCGGTCTCGCCCTCGGCGCTCACTACCTGCACATCCCCACGCACTGGATCGTCGTCGGCATCATCGTCCTGGTCGGCATGGGCATCACCGGAATTTCCAAATCCCGACAAGGCCGTCCATAACTCCGCCGGGGGGACACTCCGGGCTAGCGTCCGACGTGTATTGGACGGTACCCCGGAGTGTCCCCGTCGGGTGTGGTGGGTTGGAGAAGCAGGAAAGGGCCGCGGATAAACGCCGATAGCAGCAGATTTCGATATTTATTTTCTGGGTTTGTTTGTAGTGAGATAGGGCGGATGGGGGTGGCTGTTTCGCACGGGCAGTTGGGCATACTGGGGCGAAATGTCAGACCGAGGTGGGCCGAAGACTCCTGAGGGGAAGGAGAAGTCCAGCCGGAATTCGACCAGCCATGGGTTGCGCGCGAAGAAGGTGCGTTTGCTGGGCGACGAAACGCAGGACCAGTACGATGCGGTGGTCGAGGGCTGGAACAAGCAGTTTGAGCCGGCCGATTACCAGAAAGAAAAGCTGGTCGAGACGCTGATTTTCAATGACTGGATGCACCGGCGGCCGCAGAAATGGCTGCTCGATAGCGAGGCTTCGATGGTCGAGCGGTTTGGGGTCGATCCGCTGCACTGGCCGGCCGAGCAGAGACACTTGCTGGAGCTGGTGCAGCGGTATAAAACCACGGCGGAACGGGCGTTTTATCGTTCGTGGAGCGCGTTACAGGGTTTGCGGAAGGACATTATGCGAACAGAAGAGAAGGTCTGCAAGCTGGAACGGCAAGTAGCCGTACACGAAGCTCGCGAAGCGCCTCGAAATGGACAGAGTGAGCCGAAGGCTCGGGAAGCCAAGGAAAAGGCCGTTGCGCCTGCTTTGACGGAGGCGCAGCAGGTGTTTGGCGGGCAGAAGTCGAAGAAGCAGCAGAAAAAGATCGTGATTTTGGATCAGTGGGTAGAGATCGAGATTCTTCCGAACGGGAAAACGTTTACCGCGCTCAGTCCTTCTAACGAGATTCTGATTCAGGACGGGCAGAAGAAGTGGCCGCCGCCGGAGATGGTGTATCGGCGCATGCATTTTGTGAATGGTGTGCCGCGGAGTATTACTGGACGACGAGTAATGAATCGATTCGCGCGACGGACGGGATGGGCATTCAGCGGATGACGACCGATACCTGGCTGGAGTTGATCGAGAAAGAGAAAGAGTTGGGCACGGGGCATCTTCTGCCTTGCGGCGGGAATCTGCCGAGGCCGGAAGAACGCGGTGGGTGCCATTGTCCGACTTGCTCGCAGAACCGGGCGATTCTGGAGGCTCGGGCGGCTTAAGGCGGAAACGAGCTTGCCATTGACATCTCTTCGGTGGCGCGATACGGTTTTGGGATGCCGATCGAGAATCAAGCGCACCCTGGCCGCTTCATACTCCGTCAAGGCATTCAACCTTTGAGCTTGACGATTGCGGAAGCCGGCACAGCGCCTGGCGTAACACCCAGCGCGTTGTGGGACTTGAATGCGCCTTAGCTGGAACGAGATCAGGGCGCGAGCGGCACGTTTTGCCGACGAATGGAAGAACGCCGGCTATGAGTTTCGAAGAGCCTGTCAAAAAGCTCGGCAACCAGCGCGGCTTCGTGCTCAAAGACGCTGATCTCTGGCACTTCGCGATCCTGACATCCTCGATCCACATGGCGTGGTTGCGCCAGATTGGAGGTCGCCTTGAGAGCCGTTACCGATACTCAATTGGCATCGTTAGTAACACATTCCCGTGGCCTGAGGGCACCGACCAGCAGCGGGCAAAAGTAACATCACTTGCTCAGGCTGTCCTCGACGCCCGCGCTCAGTTTCCGAACTCCACGCTTGCTGACCTCTACGATGTCGATGCCATGCCGCCGCGATTGCGAAAAGCTCACCGCAGCCTTGACGACGCAGTGGACAAGCTCTATAGCTCCGCGGGTTTCAGTGGTGATCGCGGCCGCGCGGAGCATCTGTTCGGCCTGTACGAAAAGTTGGTAGCGCCGCTGATTGCCGCAGCTTTCCAGCCGTCCCGCCGTCTAAGGAGACTGACCTCTCCCGTCTCCTCAAGCGAACAGGAGCGGCTTGATTGAGAAGGACGGGCTTTCGGATTTAAACTGCCTTGGTCCGCTTTTTCGCGAGATGACAGGCGGCCTGCGAGGCCGCCGCAGGATAAGGTGGTGCCACTACGGCACAGTTTCTCAAAACATAACTAGGCGAAGATGTAGTTGGATAGGCTGTGGAGCAATTGTGGAAAACTCAGCTCAAACGACGGCCGGATGCGAGAGCGCTGTGAATTACGGACGGCGTTCGATATTCGCCTTGAAGGGAGGGGCGGATGTCGGGTAAGGTGGACGGGTCTCGTTTCATGGCAGCGCGCGATATCGGCATCGACCATTCACTTCCGGACAATCTGGACGCGGAGAGATTTGTGCTCGGGGCGATTATGAGCACCGAGACGGCATTCCTGCAGGTAGCAGGGACGCTATCGGCGGACGATTTCAGCCTGGAGAAGCACAAGCGCATTTTTCTGCGCATGAGCGAGCTGCACGAGCGCGGCGAGAAGATCGACCGGGTGACGCTGGCGAATGAGCTGATGAAGCAGGGGCAGCTGCAATCGGTGGACGGGCTGAGCTACCTGGTTTCGCTCGACGATGGGCTACCGCAGCTACACAACCTGGTGAGCTACGTCACGATCGTCAAGGAGAAGGCGCTGCTACGCCGGATCATCGGCGTTTCGCAAGACACGATTAACCGCTGTATTAGCTGCGACGAGAACGCGAGCGAGATTCTGGGCGCGGTGGAAGACGCGTTCATGAAGCTGGGGGACGTGCAATCGAAGAATGCGCTGGCGAGTCCGGCGCAGATTGTCACGGAGTATGAGGGCGGCATCAACGCGTTTCTGGACGCAAGCAAGCGGATCAAGGGAATCAGCACGGGGTTTCTGAAGTTCGACGAAATGACGGGCGGGCTGCGGGAAGGCGAGCTCTTCATTTTGGCGGCGCGGCCGGCGATGGGCAAGACGGCGTTTGCGTTGAACATTGCGCAGCATGTGGCGATGAATCCGAAGAATCCGCAGCCGGTGGCGATTTTTTCGCTCGAGATGTCGAAGGAATCGTTGTTGACGCGGTTGATTTGCGCGACGGCGCGGGTGGACCAGCAGCGGTTTCGGGCGGGATATCTGAGCGCGGAGGAGCGGCACGCGCTACAGGATGCGCTGTACCGGATTGTGGAATCGCCAATCTATATCGACGATTCGGCGGGCACGAACCTGATGGACGTGCATTCGAAGATCCGACGGCTGCAGGCCGAGCAAGGGGTGGGGCTGGTGGTGATCGACTATCTGCAGCTCATGCAGGGGCGGGGGCGATATGAGAACCGGGTGCAGGAGATCAGTTCGCTGTCGCGCGGATTCAAGCTGATGTCGAAAGAGCTGCGGGTGCCGTTTCTGGTGCTCTCGCAGTTGAGCCGCGCGCCGGAGACGCGGCCCGGGGATCATCGGCCGATGTTAAGCGACTTGCGGGAATCGGGATCGATCGAGCAGGACGCGGACATGGTGGCTTTCATTTTTCGCGAGGAAGTGTACCGGCCGGATAAAGAGAGCCTGAAGGGTTTGGCGGAATTGATTTTGGCCAAGCAGCGGAATGGGCCGACGGGCCGGGTGAAGATGGCGTTCCTGAATAAGTACACGAAGTTCGAAAATCTGGCGGCGGATACGGGGGATGAGGAGCCGATGCGGGATGAATATTGAGGGGGTTAGACGCTCGGCAGACACAAAAGACGATGGTCTTGCGCTAAAGCGTCTGCCCACTAAGCCGGAGTGTCCCCGTCGGGGTTAATGGGATCAGAAGCGGGCGTTCAGCTCGATAAAACCGAACTGGCCGTTGGCGTTTTTGTAGATGGCTTGGAGGACGTCCCCGCCTTGTGCGTAGCCGTAGTAGAAGCCGATGGAGGCGGCACGATTGAAGGCGTAGTCGAAACTGCCGTCGTAAAGATTGGCGAGGCCGGTATGACCGCTGCTGGGGCGGCCTTGATAGCCGAAGGTCCAAGGCTGGTAGGCACCGCCGCCTGAATACCAGAGATCGCGGGCGCTGGCGAGCGAGAGGTGATGAGCGTCGAAGCGGAACGTGGTGGGTTTCGAAGGGCGGAGGATGGCTTCGGCGAAGGCGTCGCGATTATTCATTTCGTTGAAGAACGGGAAGCGAGCATAGGCGCGGGGCGTTTCCAGGATGGCGAAGAAGGTACCGTGAATGCCGTCCTTGGGGTTGCCGTCGCCGCTGCCGTAGTAGTAGCCGCCGCGGAGCCAGGGTCTGATGGGGCGGAGCAACTCCGGCTGGAAACCGGCCTCGAGAGCGGCGGCCGTGGAGCGCTGAGCGAGCGACCCCCACGCGCCGGTTTGGGCTGCGCCCCAGGCGAGTAGATCGACGGTACCGGGCCGGGTCTGGATGGCTTGTATGTAGTGACCTCCATAGGTACCGATGCGTATGCCCTGCCGGTCGGCCGCGCGCGCGGCAGCGCTGCGATTATCGGTTTTGAGAATGCCGCGCGTGTCTTCGTAATAAAGGCCGAAGACGCGCCACTCGGCGGAATTGCGGGCGGAGTAATGGGCTTGGCGGGTGGCGGCGAGATAGGCGAAAGGAATAGTGACCCAACCCCAGCCATCGACCTGGTAGACGCCGCGGGTGGGGATGGCGCCAACCGCGGTTATTTTCCAGTGACCTTTCGAGTAAGAGGCGTGCGCGCCGTCGAAGCTGCGCTGGACGTCGCTGAAACCAAAAGTGCCGATGAGGCGCTGCGCGATACGATCGCGTTTCAAGGAGGCGAGGGTGGGGTCGGCGGGTTTGACTTCGGCACCGTCGGCGAACTCGAAGCGGCCGAGTTGCAGGCTCGCATCATCGCGCTTGAAGCGAACATAGGCTTCTTTGGGGAAGATCATGGCGGCATTCTGGCTCGACGAATTGTTGGCGAAGTAGGTTCCGCCGAGACCGAGCTGGCCTTGCGGGGCGGGTTGAACGGCATTGCGCGGCAGCTCCAAGATGATGGGCGCGGCCATATCGATTTTCCAATCGAAGGTGGGGGAAGTCTGGCTGAAGGCGAATTGCAGGAGCGTGCCGGAGAAGGTGTAGCTGTTCTGACCGGCGCCGCCGAACCAATCCCAGAACTCGACACGCTCGCGCAGGCTGCCGCTAAAGGTAACGGAGCCGAATTGGATGGGCGGCGGTTGAGAAGAAGCGTCGGTGGATTGGGCAAAGGCGGGAAACGCGAGGAGGAGCAGGCAAAGGATTTTGACGGGAAAGCGGCCGGCGGCCAGGGCGAGTCTCATGCAGGGCGTTTAAGGTTCTGCGAGGAATGAGTCATGAGCAAGGAGTTGTGAATTGGGGATTGCGTAGCCTGTCCCCGATTCGATGTCCCCGATTTGAATGTCATTGGCCTTCTTGGATTTCTAGGGTTTGGCCGGCTTTGACTTGCGTGCGACGGTCGATGCGGCCGCTGGGCCACTTGACTTCGACGGATTGCGCCACGGTATTTGGGCCGAGGCCGAAGGTGGGCGCGAGATCGCTCTGCGAGCAGTAACTGGAGCCGGTACGGATCATGCGGGTTTGAGAGCCGGAGGCGGTGCGGACGGTGACGAATGCGCCTAAGCCGTCACGGCTGGATTTTGTGCCGACGGTTTTGATGCGGAGCCAATGATTGCGATTGCCGCCATCGTTGCGGAAGACGTAGGCGGGACCGTTATTGGTGGTGATGACGACATCCAGGTCGCCATCGCCATCGAGGTCGCCGTAGGCTGCGCCGCGGGCGACGATGGGATGTTCGAAAGCGGGTCCGACGGAGGCGCTGACATCTGAGAATTTGCCGTGGCCGCCGTTATGGAAGAGCAGCGGCGATTCGGCATATTGGACTTTCGGCTGGACGCGATTGATGGCTTCCTCGATGTGGCCGTTGGCGCAGAGGATATCGGGCAGGCCGTCGAGATCGTAATCGAAGAAGAACGCGCCGAAGGTGAGGCTGAGAAGGCTGGACCGGCCGAGGGCAGAGGCGGGCGCTTCATCCACGAAGAGGCCATTGCCCTCGTTGTGATAAAGAGCGAGCATCTGGTTGGAAAAATTGCCGACAAGGAGGGCGGGGCGGCCGGTGGCGTCATAATCGGCGGAATCGGTGCCCATTGCGCCGCGCGCGACTCCGTCTTCGCTGAAGGCGACGCCGGCGCTTAACGCGACGTCGGTGAAGGTGCCGTTATGGTTATTGCGGTAGAGCTTATTGGGCTGGGTGTCATTCGAGACGAAGATATCGGGCCAGCCATCGCCGTTGTAATCGAAGACCGTGATGCCGAGCGATTTGCTGGTGGGGTCGGCAATGCCGGCGCGGGAGCTGACATCTTCGAAATGGCCGTTGCCGAGATTGTGATAGAGCTTGCAGGCAGCGCCTTTGTAGACTTCGGGCGTGCAATAGGATTTGGTCGCGCCATCGAGCGAGCACCAGAGGTCGCCTTTAGCGGTCCACTGCACGTAGTTGGCGACAAAGAGATCCGGCTTGCCGTCGTGATCGTAATCGAGCCAGGCGGCGCTTGCGCCGAAGTTTTCATTCGAGATACCGGCCTGGCGGGTGACGTCGCGAAATTTGCCGTTGCCGAGATTGTGAAAGAGATGATCGCCATCGACGGCGGTGATGTAGATGTCTTCCTTACCGTCGTTATCGTAATCGGCAACGGAGACGCCGAGGCCGTACATGGGGACGTCGAGACCGCTGCCGGCGGTAACGTCGGTAAATTTGCCGTGGCCGTCATTGCGGTAGAGGGCGCAGGTGGTGCGATGGCGGCCGGGGTTCCAATCGCGGCTGTTGATGAAGAGAATGTCGAGTTTACCGTCGTTGTTGTAGTCGAAGATGGCGACGCCTGAGCCCATGGTTTCGGGGAGATATTTTTTCCCTGCTTTGCCGGCGTCGTGTTTGAAGTGGATGCCCCAGGATTGGGTGACGTCGGTGAACTGAATAGGGGGTGGGGCGGCGCAGAGGGGTGGGACGACGAGGGTTAGGAGGAGAAGGCAGACCACAAAAAACAATGGTCTGCCCCACTTATTAAAAGGACGTGCTGATGTGGTCATGGATGGGTTGGCGCGAGTTGTTCATTTCCGGATTCGAGCGGACCAGGCGCTGCGCAATGGTGTTGGAGGACTCGTCGGCTTTGAAGCGAAGGAAGAGGGTTTCCTCGCGCTGGGCTTCCTGGTTGCGGCCGAGGGCGCGCAGAGCGAGCATTAGGTTGTAGTGGCACTGCAGGTCTTCGGGATCGACCCCTAGCACTCTATGGAGAACGTGGACGGCTTGCGGGTATTTGCGTTCGAGGAAGTAGATGCGGCCGATCTGATCGAGGACGACGCGGTCGCGCGGGAACATGCCGGCAGTGGTTTCGAAGCTGGCGAGGGCGGCATCGTAATCGCCACGCGTTTTCTGGATGAGTCCCAAAAAATAGTAGTTACGGCCGGCTTTGGGATTGAGTTGGATAGCTTTTTGCACGAAAGGCTGGGCGCGATCTACTTCGCCTTCCTGAATGAGAGCGCGGGCGGTGTTCAAGTAACCATCTGAGTATGCGGGGTCGCAGGCGATGGTTTTCTGGAAGGCATACTCGGCGCCTTTGAGGTCGCCTTGCAGGAGGAGGCCGATACCGTAATCGTTCCAGCGCTGGTAGTCGGGTTTAGAGGTAAGCGAGAGCCACTTGGTTGCTTGGCCGGGCTGGGCGATTTGCAAGGGCTGGGTGTCGGAAGCGATGGTGACGATGGGAATATCGGGAATGCGGTTCTTGATTTTACCCGAGACGTCTGTGGGGATGTTCCGGGGACTGAAGGACCACCGGCGGTCATCGTGGTTGACATCGACCAAGCTGGGGTCCTGGCCGGGGATGGGCTTGCCAGCGTAGGCGTACTGGCTGTAAAAATAAGTGAATTTGCGGTATTTGAGATTAGCCGTCAGCGTGATGGGACCACGGGCATCTTTGGGGATGTCGACGAGGTAATGGACGACGTCGGCCGCGCCGGGCGGGATCAAGCGTACATAGAAGAGACCGCGAGTTTGAAAGGCATTGCGCTTATTGATGACGTTACCCGCGCCATCGAGTTGGACGGACTGGTAGAAGTGAGCACCGGGATCCACGGGGCCCTTGCCGGGCTGAGCGGTTTTGCCACTCCAGAAGATGACGCGGCCGGTGGAGTCAGTACCTTTGAGTTCGAGCCAGACCTCTTCGGCGTCGACGGTGCCGCCGGGAAAGAAGTGACCGATTTTCAGGGTGCGGACGACAACATCGACGCGCAGTCGCGCGCCGGGCTGAAAAACGCGTTCGCCTCGATTGAGCGGGGCGGCGACATCGGTGACGTTACGAATGAAAGATGGCCCCTGGTGTTCAGCCTCTTCGCCGACAGCGAAGGTGGAAGCTGCCTGTGGAGCTTCGTTGGAGCTGCGGCGCATTTCGAGATCGCGCGAAGCAGTGACAGGGGTGGCGGCGAAGATATCGACGCGCATGAAACCGGACTGGAGGAAGTCTTCGACACGCTTGAGCTGCGCGTGATCTTCATTGGCGGTGGGGACGGCGGTATTGGCGGCAGCAAAAGAATGAGAATGGACGAGGCCATGGTGACTTGCAGGGTCATTGGAGCTGACAAGCGGCATGTGGCAATTAGCACAGCCGAGCGGCTTCGAAGGGTAGTAGAAAGAGCGCGCTCCTTCACCCGAGACGCCGCTGGCCTGCCAGTTATCGTAATCGTTGAAGCCGCGAATCCAACGATAATTATTGACCGGGACATCGAGATGGACTTTGTGACAAGCGGAGCAGAACTCAGAGGTTTGATTCTGCATGAAGGGCTTCATGAAGGTGCGGCGGTGGGGTTCGGGATTGAGGTAAGTCAGGAAGTAAGTAGCGGCGTGAATGACGGGATTGTTGCTGGTGGCGAGATAGTGAATGGAATTGTATTGGAGAGTGTAATCGTTGTTGCCCATGGTGCTGCCGACGCGGGAAATGGCGTGACAAGAGAGGCAGGCTAAGCCAGCCTGGGCCTCGGGCGTATCGATCTGCTCGCGGATAGGGCGTTTCCAGCGGCCGGAGAAGAGGACGGCGTGATCATGGCAGCCGGCGCACCATTGGCTGGGGCGCGTGGAAACCTGCACATCCTGCATGTATTCGATGGCTTTGCGATAGTACTGATTGTTGAAGCTGGCGAAGTGGTGAGCCGAGCTTTCCCACTGCTTATAGATATCGGCGTGGCATTCGCCGCATTTTTTGCTTTCGAGAAAGTAGCTGGACGGGATGGTGCTCTTGACGCTCGTGACGGTGGAGGAGGGCCAGAAAGGAGAGTTCGGGCCGCCGCCTTCCTGCTGCATGGAAATGGGGACCTGGATGCTATTGACGATACGGTCGTTCGGGTTTGGGAAGTGGCGCCGGTAGAACTGGCTGGCGACGGGAAGAACCAACAGGGCGACGAGCGAGGCGGCGAGCCAAGCGGCGAGACGCGGAGAAAAGCGGCGAGCAGCGGGCAGAAAGAGAGCGATGCTCAAAGCAGCGACGACGATGTGGGCAAGGAGGACGGGGCGATCGCCGTGCAGGTTGCCGTGAATGGCGAGATAGATGCCGATCGCGCCGGCGAGCGAGAAGGCGATGGCCGGCCAAAGAGCACGGCGGTTTTTCAAGAGAACGAAGGCGAAAGGCAGTAAGAGCAGGCCCAGGACCAGGTGCAGGAGCACGTTGGCCATGTAGGCGATGGTGGCGCTTTTGAAGGCCCAGAGATAGGCGGAGTTGAGTACCAGAAGTACGGCGGCGAGCGCACCAAATTTCCAGAGCTTACTTTTGAAAGTCATGCCGATACATGTTTAACGAATGAGACGCGGGCAGGAGTTTAGCCGCCGCGCCGAATTAGAAAACTAAATTGAGATCGGATGCAAGCATAACAGTGTATCGGCTTGGCGTCTTGAGTCGAAAGTATAGAAAGTGAGTAGATCTTTCGGATGATGCCCTGGGAAGCTTCAACAAGCGCCTAAAGAGTGAAGCGAGCTAGGGTTCTTTTCGCCGCAGGTCAAATGGAACTCTGGCGCGGTCAAGCGGATTAACGTGTATGGTCCAGTGAACGGGTACGGTTTCCGGCACGAAGCACCTTTGGTCGTCACAAGCCTGATAGCGAAAAGTGCCGTTAATTGTTAAATTGCCCTGCGAATCCAGCAGTGGTTTCACATCCTGGTCATTGCCGATCGTCAGATTCCGAACAAGCCGAAACTCGCCCTGGTAGACGGGCACGCTTTCGTGAATGGCCTGGAGACGAAGAATCTTGGACTCGGGGTATTTCGCCGGTCCAGTCTCGATGCCCGCCGACTGAACGATCTCCCAATCGATGGGGATGTAGTTTTTCACGCCGGGAGCGTAGACGTGGACGCGATTCTGTAGCTTTACATCCAAAATCAGCGCTATGTGCTGGCCCGCGGAGGCCTGGCGATCACTGGTACTCGCGTCAAGCTCTACGTGCTTGGCGTTGATCGAAACGCGATCCTGATCGGGGTGGAGTCCAAACTGCTTCATCAAGATGACGGCAGCCGTGTCGCGCTGTTTGTAATCATCCTCGAAATATTTAGCGGTGACGATTCCTTTGGGGTCGAGGACATAAACACCCGGATAGGGGATACCAAATGAGCTAGAGTTTTCCTTCACCTGGGTATTCAGAATCCCGAATCGTCGAATAATTCCGGAACCGGGGTCGGACAGTAAGGCAAAGCGTATTCCCTTCCGCTCCGCAAAATCCTTGAGGACAGCTGGGCTGTCGTAGCTAATAGCAGCAAGCCCCAGCCCGGCGCTAGTGATTTTTCCATAATTCTGTTGCAACTCGACCAGTTGCGCTTTGCAGAAGGGTCACCAGTCCGCTGAACGGAAAAATACGAGAAGACATCCCTTAGGACCGGAGAGGGAAGCCAAAGTTTGGATATGTCCATTCTGATCAATGGCCTGAAAATCGGGCACGCGTGTACCCACAGCCGGACCAGTTGGAAGGGGCGCATTATTGTGGCCTGACGATAGTAGCGGCAAACCGGCTAGCAGCAAAACCCAGAGGTGGGGGCTCATGATCGTAAGTCTATGTTCGTTGAAGGACGGCAGAAAGTTACGGCTCGCGGACGAGTCCGGCTCAGGTACGTTACTTCTGCCAACTCTCAGAGGGCGAGTTTGCCTTGGTAGTCCATGTCTTTGAGGTCGAATTTTCGGCGGAGCTGTTTTTTCTTGCCCATGGTGAGGCGGAATTCGACGGTTTTGTCGGCGGAGGTGATGGGATCGGTTTTGGGAAAGTAGATGAGCATTCGGCCGTCGAAACCCTGGTCGAGTTCGACTTTGACGGCGTTGATGGGTGGATGGCCGGAGCGAAGGAGAGAGGCGGAATTCTTCACGCGATCCTTGATTAGCTCCTGCTGCTGATCGCCAGTGGTGGCCTCGGAATCGGCGGAAGCGGCGCGGCCGCCGACAACGACGGCAGGCAAGCCGATGAGCGCGACGACGTAATCATCGAGGGGTTTGAAGGAGGCGAGATCAGGGCGCTCGCCGGCTTTTTTGGCGGCTGCGATTTGGATGGGTACGGCGCTTTGCCACTGCACGGTGACCTGAGCGGGCGGGGCGTCCGGATTGACGGGGCTCCTGTTCGAAGAGCCATTTCCGGAGCTATAGGTGCGGGAACGGCCACCGGCCATACCGCGACGCGACATGCCCGAATTAGGCATCTGGTTGGGGCCTGAGCCAGGGTTCTGGTTTTCGCCGCCGATCGGGCCGATGTTGGCCATTTTCACTTTGACGATTTTGGTCCAAGGCGAGCTGTGCAGGAGCTGGTAGACATCGTCGCCGGTCCAGGTGGCGGCATTGGGAGTTTCAACCGCGGAGGAAGCGGACAACAAGCTAAAGGCGACAAAGAAGATAAAAAACGACGGCAGCGAGTGTGAGCGAAACATAAAGCCTTAGGGAAGAGAGATGGACGCGGTGGCCAGTTCGTTGCGGAAATTTAGAGGCCAGCGCGGGAAATTGGTATTCTGTTGTGCTTGCATCCTATGAACCGGCACATCTTCATTTTAGTTCTAGCGTTAGATCTTAGCGGCGGCCTCTGGGCGCGAGGGCAGATGACGGGCGCGGGGCTGGGCGCGGATCAATTCGCGCGGGATTCGAAGCAGGCGGTGGATCAAGACTACACGGCGCGGATTCAGAAATATACGACGGCCCCGGCGCTGAACTCACCGTTGACGAATTACTTGCCGGCTTCGAAGAGCGTGCCGACTCCCGAGAAAGTTTTGGGCGATATTTCAGGCGCGCCGAACATGTTGCCGTATGCGGAGGATGTTTATAAGTACTTCCGGCTGCTGGAACAGAGTACGCCGCGCGTGAAAGTGTTCACGATCGGGCATACGGAAGAAGGGCGCGAGATGATTGCGGCGGCGGTGGCGGATGAATCGCTGCTGGCGAAGATGAAAGAGAACGAGGCCAGGCTAGGCAAGTTGGCCGATCCGCGGACAATCGGGCTGAACGATAAGACGGCCAGCGAACTGGCTGGACAATCGTTTCCGATTTACTACATAACGGGCACGATTCATTCGCCCGAGACAGGCGCGCCGACGGCGCTGATGGAGCTGGCTTACCGGCTGGCGGTGGACAATGCACCTTACATCCAATACATCCGAACACACATGATCGTGCTGATCACGCCGGTGGTGGAAGTGGATGGGCGCGACCGGATGGTGGACATTTACAAGTGGCACAAAGCGCATCCGGGGGAGAACTGGCCGCGGCTGCTGTATTGGGGCCATTACGTGGCGCACGACAACAATCGCGACGCGATGGGCATGACGCTCAATCTGACGAACAATGTGCTGAACACGTATTTGCAGTGGCACGCGCAAGTGCTGCACGATCTGCACGAATCGGTGCCGTTTCTTTACGACAACACGGTGGGCGACGGGCCGTATAACGCGTGGGTGGACCCGATTTTGTCGGATGAATGGGCGGCGCTCGGGTGGAACAACGTGCAGCAGCTACAGAGTTTCGGGATGCCTGGGGCGTTCACGCATGGGAACTTCGACACGTGGAGTCCGGGGTACCTGATGTTCCTGGCGGCGATGCATAACGGGATCAGCCGGTTGTATGAGACGTTCGGGAACGGGGGAGCGGATACGGAGAAGCGTATCCTTTCGCCGGACGAATATTCGCGGACATGGTATCGGGCGAATCCGCCGTATCCGGTGGTGGAGTGGTCGCAGCGGGACAACAACAATTATGAAGAGAGCGCGCTGCTTTCAACGCTGACGTATTTCGCGCACAATAGCAGGCACTTTCTGGATAATTACTATCTGAAGAGCAAGCGGTCGATCGAGAAGCCGAAGAATTCGGGGCCGGCGGCCTATGTGCTGGCGGCAGACGAGGGATCGCTCAACCGGCAGCTGCAGCTTTTAAAGGTTTTGGAAAAGCAGCATGTGGAGATTTCTCGGTTGACGGAAGCAGCCACGGTGAAGATGAAGGGCGCAAAAGAAGGCGCGCCGGAAAAGCCGGAGACATTCGCGGCGGGCAGTTGGGTGATACGGATGGACCAGCCGTTTTCGCGGTCGGCGGATGCGCTTTTGGACAGGCAGTTCTGGTCGCCGGACGATCAGCAGAAGCATCCTTACGACGACACCGGTTGGTCGTTCGGAGATTTGTTCCATGCGAAGGCGACGCGGGTGACGGACCAAGCTATCTTGACAGCCAAGATGGAGCGGGTGACCAATTTGAGCGGCATCGGCGGGAAGGCGGATGGGACTGGGGCGGTTTATGCGGTGAATAACACGGGGCAGATCGGGCTGCTCGCTTTGGCGTATGCGTTGGAGCCGGCGGAGGTTTCGGTAGCGGAAGAAGCGTTCGAGGCGAATGGGCATAAGTTCCAAGCGGGGAGTTTGTTGGTCACGGGAGGCGACGGGGAAAAGCTGAAAGGAGCGCTGGCGCGGCTGGATTTGAACGCGTTCGGTTTAGCGGCGCAACCGAGCGTGCATACTCACGCGGCGGCGACTCCGCGCATTGCGTTTATGCACACCTGGCTTTACACGCAGACGGAAGGATGGTGGCGGATGGCTTTCGACAAGCTCGGGGTGCCGTTCGATTACATCAACACGCAGACGGTGGGGCGGGAAGACGACCTGCGGTCGAAGTATGACGTGATCGTTTTTGCGCCGGTGGCGCGCGTCACGACACAGCAGATTGTGACCGGGCTGCCGATGTGGGGCAATGCCCTGCCCTGGCAGAAGACGGAGCTGACGCCGAATTTGGGCAAGCTGGATGAGACGGCGGACATGCGCCCGGGGTTGGGCTATGAGGGCGTGGCGCATTTGAAAGAGTTTGTAGAGAAGGGCGGGCTGTTGATTACGTCGGAAGACACGGCGCAGTTTGCGATTGAGGAGGGGCTCGCGCCGGGAGTGTTCGTGGTGCCGCTGAAAGGGACGAAGGTGGACGGCAGCGTGCTGGACGCGGTGGTGGTGGATAAGAAGCAACCGGTGGCTTATGGTTACGGGAGCGACCTGGCGGTTTACAGCAAGAGCGGGATGGCTTTTACGGTTAGTGACCTGGTGACGGATCGGAATATTTTGACGGAGAAAGAATACAAGCGGCCGACGGGCCGGGGCGGACCGGAAGACTCGGATACGCCGGAGGGACGCGTGAATGCGACACCGGTGCCGCTGCCCTCGCCGAAGCCGTGGCAAGCGACGCCACTCGATGAGGAGCAGGCGCGGAATAATCCTTTCCTGATTCCGGCGGCGGACCGGCCGGAGGTGATTTTCCGTTTTGCGGAGAAGAAGGGATTACTGCTTTCAGGACTGCTCGAAGGAGGAGATCCGATCGCGGAGCGGCCGATCGTGGTGGATGCGCATTTGGGCAAGGGGAATGTTTTGCTGTTTGCGAACAATCCGATTTATCGCGGAGAGACGCTGGGGAGTTACGCGATGGTGTTCAATGCGATTTTGAATTTCGAACATTTGGCGGTTGGGGCGATACGGCCCTGAGCGGCGATTACTTCCAGTAATTGGGAGCCTCAGGAACGGCCTGGCCATCTGCGCGGGGATCGGAAGCGCCGTACTTGATGCCGTCAGAATCGAGCATGACGGCGTTGCCGCGTCCCATCTTCTGGGAATAGGCGTCCTCGGTCTCGATTTGATGGCCCATGGCCGCCAGTTGCGCGCGCACCGACTCCGGAATGCGCGATTCGAGCAGGACATCGCATCCGTTAAAAGTAGGTTTTGTGAAGCGCGCGGCGTCGAGGGCGGCCTGGATGTCCATGCCGAAATCGACGATGTTGGAGACGAACTGCGCGTGCGCTTGCGGCTGATTCAATCCACCCATGATGCCGAACCCGATGGTTACATCGCCTTTGCTGAGAAGCCCGGGAATGATGGTGTGAAAAGGACGTTTGCGCGGCGCGAGAGCATTGGGACTATCCGGCTGGAGAGAAAAACCGGTGCCACGATTCTGCAGAACAAAGCCAGTTCCAGGCGCTACGAGGCCGGATCCGAAGGCGCCGGCGTTGCTCTGGATGAGCGAGACAATGTTTCCCTCGCGGTCGACGGCGGTCAAATACGTTGTGTCACGACCAGCAGCAGTTAAGACTTTCGTCAGATCGGCGGGCGCGACCTGGCAGCTTGCCTTGTTTCCGATGAGCTTCGCGCGTTCTTCGGCGAAATTCTTCGAGATCATTTCAGAGACGGGGACCTTGACGAAACGGGGGTCGGCTACATAGCGAGCCAGGTCAGCGTAGGCGAGTTTCTTGGCTTCGATCATGGTGTGCAGCGCTTGCACACTATTGTGGCCGTAGTCCTTGAGCGGGAATCGCTCCATGATGTTGAGCATTTCGAGAGCGGCAATGCCCTGGCCATTCGGCGGGAGTTCTCGGACGGTCCAGCCGCGATAGGTAGTAGAAATCGGCTCGACCCATTCGGGCGAGAATTCGGAGAGGTCCTGCGACGACATCGGATTGCCGAGAGAGTTGAGAAACGATACCATTGCAGCGGCCAGAGGACCTCGATAGAAGCCGTTTGGGCCGTCGTTGGCAATACGCCGCAGTGTGCGCGCCAGGTCGGCATTGCGGAACACTTTTCCGGTGGCTAAGGGATGACCTTGCGGCAAAAAGGTGGAGGCGAAGCCCGGCGATTTCTGGAATTGAGGCGCAAAGATGGCCCACGCCTGAGCGTCCATTTCGGGAATTGGAATACCGTGCTCGGCCATGAAGATAGCAGGGGCGAGATCGTCCTTCAGCGAGAGCTTACCGAATTTCTGCTGCAGCGCGCCCCAGCCCGCGACCGCTCCCGGTACGGTGACGGACTGAACGCTGTGCGACGGGATTTTTCCCGTGACGCCGTGGGCGCGGAGGAAATCGATGCTGGTGGCCTTGGGCGCCCAGCCACTGGAGTTGATGCCGATGATCTTGCCCGTTTTCGCCTGGTAAACGATGGCAAAGAGATCTCCGCCGACGCCGTTCATCATGGGCTCAATGACGCCTAAGGCAGCGTTGGCGGCAACGGCGGCGTCAACGGCGCTTCCACCGCGCTCGAGGACAGCAGCGCCGGCTTGCGAGGCGAGTGTTTGGCTGGTCGCTACGATGCCGAAGGAACTGACGGTGGCCGACGCGGCATAGTTGCGGTGGGGGTCTTCGGCTCCCGAAACATAGGAAAGCAGCAGCCCGCAAGCGAAGAGCCCGAGAAAGCGTGTGGCGATTGTTTTGTACATGAGGGATTTACTCGACGGTAGATTTCAGAACATCAGCTTCAATCCGAGTCGAAACTGGCGCTGATCCATGTTGGCGCTGGTGATATCGAGGAAGTTACCGGCGGAGACATTTGCGTTGGGGGCGAGGAAGTGGGGTGTGTTCGATACGTTGTCCGATTCGGCGCGGAACTGCAGATGAATACGGTCGTTGAAAGCGAATGTTCGGAAGAGACTGACATTGGCGTTGAAGGTGGGGGTAGTGCGCAGGATGTTACGGCCGGAGGTGCCGAAGCGGACGGCGGTGACCGGCGCAAAAGCATTTGGATTGTAATAGGGATGTCCTGCTCCGATTCCACCGAGCAGAGCAACGCTGGGCAGGATTTGATCGGCAGTCTGAGTGTTGTTGGGAGCATTCAGAGAAGCACCGGAGGCGGTTACAGTGAATGGAAGGCCGGAGTAGGCGGCGAATGTGCCGTTGACTTCCCATCCGCCCAGAAGGTGGCTCATGACTCCATTCTGAAGAAAAGCTTTGCCCTTGCCGAAGGGTAGATCGTACAAGCCGCCAATCTCAAAATTATTCGGGACGTCGAAACCGGCGACGGCCTCATTGCGAGCGAGGTCGGGCGGGTAGTTAAAGAGGAGTCCGACGCGGCCGTCGTCGTCAGCCATGTCTATGGCCTTGGAGTGGGTGTAAGCGCCTTTGAGCAGCAGACCGTTGGCGAAGCGCCGGTTGATGGCGATTTGGAGAGAGTTGTAATGCGAGCTCAGCCAGCCGTCTTCAAAAAGAGTCGAGACTTTGCGTCCGAGGGAACTGGCGAGCGGAAGGCCGGCAGTGCCGCTGCCAGGATAACCGGCATTCAATTCATGATCGACAAACTGATGAGTAGTAGCGGTGCCGACAAAGGCGGCGCTTACCACGAAATTATCCGGAAGCTGGCGCTCGAGAGTAAAGTTGTAGGACTGAATGTAGCCGCGGTGCAGCAAACCGGCAAACGGGCTGCGGCTGATGACGGTGGAGGGAGGAACGGGAGCGATGCCGGTTGACAGATCAGGCACGCTGACGGGAGGAATGCCGCCCGAGAGAGAGGCATAGGGAGAGTAGGAGTTCGACCCAATGAAGCTCTGCGGGATGGTGAGCGGGTAGGGGTCGCGAAAGACGCGCGACATGGGAAGAGGATCGTAGCTGATCCCGTAGCCCATGCGGACGACGGTGGCGTCATTGAGCCGGTAAGCGAGACCTACGCGCGGAGCAAAGAGCTTATGGCTAACGGTGACTCCGGCATTCTCAGGATTGCCCCCGACTCCGCCAATTATGATGTCGCCGGTGGCCAGATCGAAGCGCCCTAAACCGGTATGGGAGCGCGTCACCAGCGGATAGAGTTCGTAGCGCAGTCCGAGATCGAGTGTCAGCTTTCGCGAGACCTGCCAACGATCCCTGCCATACCAGCCAAACTGCCATTCGCGACCGGTTAGATAGATGTTCTGCAACGTCTTGCCGACAGATTGATCGAGCCCGAGCAGGAAGGCGGCGTAGGCGTTGTATTGATTGGGCGATTTGCCGCCATTCAGAGCCGTAATGGCGCCATCGAATGTGAAAGAGCCGCGCGGTCCGAAACTGCCGGCTTCGGGCTGCCATTGATTGAGTTGGAAGCGCACCAGATCGAATCCGAAGCGAAATTCATGAGCGCCATGGGTCCAGGTCAAATTGTTGCTATTGGTCCAGGTTTGATCGTTGCGCCAAAACGGGATGTAGTTCGCGGTCTGGCCAAGGCTGCTGAAGCCGGTGATATTAAAAATCGGGAATCCGCTCTGGCGGATGTCGGGACCGTTGGTGCCGGGGATGCCGAGTTCCAATCCGATGTTCTGTCCATAGAATGAATCGGTGCCGTGCTGGCCCATGCGAGTGAATCCGAGCACCTGGTCGAAAAGTAAGTTGGGCGAGAGTATCCAGCTGTGGCCCAGGGTCGCAAGCTGGGTGAGCGTGGGCGCGGTGCCTGCGCCGTTGCCGTTACAAAGTCCAACGCCACCGGCGGCACCTAGGCTGAACGGGCAGTTGACGAGAGCCTTCATCACGCTGTACTTGCCGAAGATGTGATGATTCGACGTGCGATCCCAGTCGATTTTGGCGTCGATGTTGTCGCGATCGAGCGCTTGCGTGCCCGCGCTGAAATAGTTTGAGGTCGTTCCCGGCTGATTGGGTAAGGGAATCAGGCTTTGCAGCTTGACGGTGATCGGGTTGAATTCGGCAGCGGGCACGATGTTGTTGAGAAACGGCGTGCGGCCCTTGCCACTGGCATTGCCGGTGGATGGATCGTAGATCGCCGTTCCAAAGCTGCTGAAGTTTCCGGCTCGCTCGGCGGCAGTCGGAACTGTCGATAGCGCCGAGTAGTTCGTGCGCTCGCGCGTGCCTTCCCAGCTAGCGAAGAAGAATAGCTTGTTCTTGACGATGGGGCCGCCCAAAGTCGCGCCGTCGATATTGTGAAGACTGAACGGCGTGCCGTTTCCGTAATAGAAGAAGTTGCGGGCTGCCAGTAGGTTGTCGTCCCAGTAGGCGAAGGCAACACCGTGGAACTGATTGGTTCCCGACTTGGTCGTGATGGTTACGGCGGCGCCGCCGGCCATGCCCTGCTCGGCGTCAAAGTTGCTGGTGGCTACGTTGACCGTTTCGATCGTCTCCTCGGGTGGGACATACAGTGTGGCGTGCGGGAGCCACACAAAGATATCGGCGGCGCCATCGACACGCGTGTTGTTGTTATTTCGATTGGTCCCATTCACATTTGTGCTGAGCGAACGCTGTGGCACGTCCGTGATGGAGTTGGTGAAGGCGGCTGGCGTAGCGCCGGGTATCAGGTTGAAGAGGCTTTGAAAATTCCGATAGTTCGGCAGCGGCAGGTTGGCCATTTCATGCGGGGAAAGCTCGGCGTGAGTATCCGATTTGTCGGTTTGCAAAGCGGTAGCCGCGCCTGAAACAGTGATCTGTTGCGTTTGGGAGCCGAGCTGCATTTGAACATCGACACGGGTAACGGTGTTAATGGTCGCGGTGACGCCGCTGGTGGTGGTTTGTCGAAAGCCGTTTGCCGTGACATCGATTGTGTAAGCGCCGGGCACGACATTCCCAATGGTGAAACGCCCTTGACCGTCGGTGGTAACGGATCGAGTTTCGCCGGTCGCCGGGTTGGTTGCTTTCACCTCGGCTTGAGGAACCGAGGCGCCAGTCTGGTCGGAGACGGTTCCTACGATCGAGCCGTAAAGAACCTGTGCTTTTGTGGGAACACCCGACGAAAGCAAGAGAAAGAACAGCACTAACGCAGTTAGCTTTTGCATGACAACCCCTATGTAGCCAGTCTTGCCCCCAAATGCACCAGCGGCCCGAGAGGACGTGAGCGTTCATCAGCGCCGCTTAACGATTTCTGGATAGAACGGGCAAGATACGAGGCCCCCCTACGATGACAATTACTCTTACGTGCGAATTACGAGACATAGCGAGCGCTGACGGTGTGAATAGCGTAGCGCTCCCGTCTCCCGCTGTCAAGAAATGTTTCCCTGCGATCGAGATTTTTTTCCGAGCGCTGGGACGACAAAACCGATAGTTGAGCCCCAGTCAGCGCTTTAAATCGCGGCCCACCAAAAGCGGTACTGGCCCAAGAGCCACCGACCGCGTAGCGAATTCCGGCTCGCTCAAGGGTGGAACGCAACGGCTCGAAGGCGTCCGCGGGAGCCATTACGGCCTTCGATAGGCCTTGCGCGCGAGTTCACTTCCAAACCTGGTTACCGCAACACGGAATGCAATCTCGGCCTCGTCGGCCCGGGGATTGTTGCGCCTCGCGGCGGCTCGTTGCACGGAATCTCCCGCCGTCCAAAGCGCGACGCCCAGCTTGAGACGTTCGGAAGGTGGCACGAAGCTAATCGCGACCCGCAGGATCAATAAGTGCCGGGCGAGTACGGGCACCGTTCAGCTTGGATCACCGCGCATCCGTCTGAAAAGCAAACACGTACCAGCACGCATCGTCTTTCTCAATACAAGCCGACCCAATCCGCTTGCCGAGAAAGCTGCCAATAGCACTATCCCAAAAACTGAAGGCAGCTCGGTTCGCTTGCATTACGCGCACTTCCCACTGCCCGGGAAATAAGCGCCAAATCGCGTGGGCCACATGCGTTCCGACTCCTTGCCGCCGGTAGGCACGAACGACGAACAACTCCGCTATATCCCACGGCGCATGACGCGCCGAAACTTCAGAGCTTCTCTTCACCAGAACAAAGCCAGCTAATCGGCCGTCGACCTTGACCAGGAAGGGGTGGCGGTCCGGAGCGCTCCAATAGGTTGCTAAGTGCCTATATCCGAACCGGCCGTCAGGACCCAAATCGAGGTGGTGAAACTCGCTGAAGTCATGGGCGTACAACTCGAGCAGATTCGCAACCACCGGCTGCTCCTCCGACGTTGCGCGGGAAATTTCAACGGGCATGGAGACCCTTGGCTGCGGGATTAAGCACCCAACCCGATGCGGCGCACTAAGTCTTCGAACCGTGGATTGCCGCGCAGCGAATCGAAATCGGGATGCACCTTCAGCCACATCAGACTAGGGTCGTGATTTACGATTCCACGTTCCAAACAGCGGTACGCTTCCCCGGCATCATGCAGACTCAGATGCACCCAAGCAACGTCCCAGGCAAGCGCATTGCTTGCTGGCGACGTGAGCTCACTCAAAATTTGCAGACTGTCATTCCGCCGTCCCACAAGTGCGTAGGCGGAGGCTAGCCGGGAAAGGACTCGTGTATCCGGCCGCAAGGCCTCAAGTTCGTCCTCGAACACGGCAATGGCCTCCGTGAATTTACCAGTCTGCTGATTGAGGCAGCCCAGCAGCAAGCGCGCGAGCTTAAAAGCAGGGTCGATCATCAAAGCGTGCTCACACTCGGCCGCCGCTTGACTGTACTGCCTACCGCACCAGAGAATTTGGGCCCGGACGTAAATGACCAGCGCCGAAAGCGGATCGAGCCTCAGCGCCGAGTCCACTTGTTCGAGTGCTTGTTCAATTTTGCCCATGGGCGCGAGCAAGAAAGAAGCGTGCCTCCAGCGCAGGGCAGACGAGCCGTTGCCAAAACTAAGGGCGCGTTCAAAAGCCAGCTCCGCGCCGCGCCAGTCCCAATTCCTGAGTATCTTCGCGAATGCCGAAAGCGCCAGTGCTTCGCTGGAATAAGGATCCAAGCGGAGGGCCGCCGCCAGCGCCTCGGCTGCCAAAGGTGCGATGCTTTCCTGCTTGGCCTGCCCGGAAAACCAGAGCAGCCCGTACACTTCGGCCTTGGCGGTGTAAGCAGGTGCAAATTCTGGATCAATGGCAATCGAATCGTCGAGAGCCGACAACGCTTTGCCTAGATTTCCCGGGATGCGCCTGTGCATGTGAAAAACACCGTTCAGATATCGGTCATAGGCTTCCACGCTGGTGACACAGCGAACCAAATGCTTGTCGCGGCCACCAATCGCGAGGTTGATGCGCAATGCATGAACGATCGCGGTAGCGATCTCCGCTTGAACCATGAAGATGTCCTTCAACTCCCGGTCGAAGACTTGCGCCCAGATCTGTTCCCCTGTCGTTGCATCGATCAAAGCGGTAACTAACCGAATGCGCCCGCCGGCATGCCGGATAGTACCCGACAAAACCGCGGAAACCGCAACACGTTCGCGGATCTCTTCAAGCGAGCTGTTCGCCTGGAACTGCCGCATGGAAGCGCCGGCAAGTACGCGCATTCCTTCAACACCGCTGAGGAGGCCTAGAATCTCTTCGGCCAAGCCCTCGCTGAAATACTCTTTCTCCGGGTTCGGGCCGATGTTACGGAACGGCAGCACTGCAACGAAAGGATGAGGCGGTTGCATTGCCTCGGTGGAGGCGATAAACCGGTAGCCGCGCCGTGGGATGGTTTCCACGAACCGTGATGCTCCCGATGAATCGCCAAGCACTTCCCGAATCTTACTGACGGCCTTATTCAGCGCCTGGTCGATATCCCCGAAAGAGGTTGCAGGCCAAATCCTGGCAAGGATATCGGCGCGCCACACCACCTGCCCCGGGCGTTCCAATAACATGGCCAAAACTTTGAACGGTTGGGGCTGCAAAATCAACCGGTAACCATGCCTGCGAAGTTCACCGGCCTCGAAATCGATTTCGAAGATCCCGAAGCGCACATTTTGCTGGCGTCCTGTCATCTCTTTGCACCGATCAACGTGGGTGCTCAGAGTATACGGGAATTCGTAAGCCCAGCCATCAACCCTTCAAGGGCTTTCAAATACTGAACGTCACCTTGCGACAATCATCCGCTTCTTAAAATCCGACGCCGCTAGCATGGCCGCTCGCAGACGCAACGCGTTGCACTCCCGGGGAGTGAAGTACATTCGCTGGCCCCAAACACCTACGTCTCGAGCTGTCCAATTTCTTTGCATGAGCCCGATCGGGGAATGTGAGGCGCCCAACAGGTGCGCTAGCTCGTGCGCGGCTGTGAGGCCCAGTAGACACTCGAAGTTAGATACCTCGCGTCGAGCGAACTGACGTATTCTGTCGAGACAAATCAAGCCAACCGGGGCGAGGTAGGCGGGCACGCGAGAGTAGCCCAGCGCGGACTCGCTTATGGGGCTTCCATCACAGGTACTCAGAAAGCGCAGCGTGAGCCCGCGATCCACCGCTCGATCCATCCAGGAAATGCGAATCCCGCCGCGCCAGTACCGGGCCTGTGCGTACTTCAGAGCACTATTTAGAACAGGAGCGGGCAGATTTGCGTCGTTCGCCACGGTGACAAGGAGGTTAAGCCGCGGAGCGAAGTCCTGAGCGGGAAAGCAATCCGGGGCGACAATGCAAATGCCGACGAGTAGCGACCGAATCAATAACGTGGAGTAGGTATCTCGAAACATGACCGCAGTTTGAGCGCTCTTCCCGGCGCGGGAAAGGCGCTCTGAATGGCCATTGCATTCTCTTCCGCTACCCCGAAGCTCCCCTCGCAAGTCGAGAGCAACGCGTCGTTTGCGGCGAGAAATTCCAGCGGGTATAGCAGCGGGGAGCGAATCTCACAGCTCGATGTTTACGGTTGGACACGAACCACCTCAAGAAGTAGATGGGGAAGCAAGCCGCCCCAGCTGAGCCGCGTTGTTGCTCAATGGGCCGCACCGCCGATTACCTAAGCCGGGCACAGATCATTCCCGGGCGATTCACAATCAATATGTTGGAAGTTCCAAAGTTTTAAAAAAGAAGGCAAGGCCATGAAGAAGCAAGCAATCAATCAAGTCAACGGCAAGCTAAGTGAGTCCGACGGAGCAGCCGCCAAGCCCACCGGCGCAGTCTTGGGAGAGTTTGTCAGCGAGATGTTCGAGTACGACGGTGGAAGGCAGGTCACGGTGTACGTTCCACCGGAGCGGCCCGAAGCAATCGTCTTCGCCGGTGACGGTCAGCGAATCTCGAAGTGGGGCCGGTTGCTCGAGAAGGCCGACGTACCGTCCACAATGATCGTCGGTGTACATGGGCTGACCGATGAGACGCCGCGGCTCCATGAGTACTCACCGGGTTTTGATCTGGACCGGTTCGCGGCACACGAGAAGTTCTGCGTCGAGGACGTTCGCCGATGGACGGAGAGGCGGTTTGGCGTGGCGCTGCCCGCTGAACGTACCGCGGTGTTCGGTGTCTCGGCGGGTGGAGAGCTGGCCCTGGCTCTTGGGCTTCGGCATCCACAGGTGTACGGCGCGGTGTTGTGCGCCTCGCCTGGCGGCGGTTACAAGCCACCAGGCATTATGCCGAGTCCGCTTCCGCGTACATACCTTGTCGCTGGCACACAGGAGCCGTTCTTCCTCGAGAACGCAAGGAGGTGGGCGGACGCGCTGCGCGCCGCGGATGCGGATGTCGTCATGAATGAGCGAGCCGGGTCGCACGGTGGCGCATTCTGGCGAGAAGAGTTCCCGCTGATGGTGGCGTGGGCATTCGGACCATGACGCAGCGCGTTGTCTCATCAGCGGTCTGATAGAACAACTCGTCTCGTGCGATCCCGCAAGCCTGGTTCTCTACGTGCGATGCCAAGCCAGTTCGAGATCCCATGCACGATCCAGAAAGGGTGAATCGCGGCGAACCTTGAGCGACCCTTTTCTCCGTTCGAACCGAAGTTTGCGTATAATCCACAAATGCAAGGAATACCCTGGGGCACAATCGCGCTCGGCTCGCTGTTGCTGATCTCGGCCTGCTTAAAAGGAGGACAGGAAGTGCAATCTCCGCAACCAGAAAAGTCGAAGCCGCCCGTCAAAATGGAGCAGCGCGGGCGCATCCTTGGAATCGGCGGTGTCTTCTTCAAATCCGCTAATCGCGACCAAATGCGCGAATGGTATTCGAGGCATCTTGGACTCGCCGACAAAGGCCAAGGCGTGATGCTTCCGTGGCGCGAACACGGCGACCCACAAAAGGAACACGTTACGGTTTGGACTGTTTTTCCGACCTCCACTGACTATATTCCAGCAGCGCAACCGTTCATGGTCAACTACATCGTGGACGATCTGGATGCATTGCTCGACCGCTTAAAAGAAGAGGGGGTAAAGATTGACGCCAAACGAATGAATGAATCCTACGGTCGCTTTGCCTGGATCTATGACCTGGATGGGAATAAGATTGAGCTCTGGCAGCCGCCGTCCGCAAAGCCCTAAGGACCTTTGACTGCACTTACTCAGTCGGTTTTCTGTAGCTACGGTCCTGTAGTCGTACGATGGCCGGAAATGCTTGCGCATAGTCATCTCAATATCCGCATCGGCCGATTCCGCCCGATCAGTCGCGCAGTATTTACTGATCTGCCTCCTCCAGATGGTTGGTTTAAACGGGGCACTCGGAAATCAACTCGCCCGGCATGGGTGTTCCCACGCGCGATATTTATGTGTTTGGCTTGCCGCGATTCTTAAGCATCGAATCGCCGCACATCTCGATGCGGTGGGCGTTGTGAACCAGCCGGTCGAGGATACCATCGGCCACGGTCGGACCGCCGATCTGTTCATGCCAGCGAGTCACTGGCAATAGCCTGGCTCAGATAAACGCACGCAAAGCGAAGGTGATTGAACTTCGCTTCTTTGGAGGCTTGAGCGTTGAGGAGACGGCAGAAGTGCTGGCGATGCTCCCGCAGTCCACGGAAAACGATGGCCTGCGCCATCCATGATGGACAACCTTCCATTCAGCGTTAAGCGACCGAGATAGTGGAACGTAGATTTCGGGGTATCGGAACAACCTCCGCCACGAAGTTCAGGAATGCGGTGAGTTTCGGTGTCATGCTGAGGCGCGTGGGAAACAGGACAAACAGTTCGATGGGGCTTGGGACCCATTCGGGAAGCACTCTCAGCAGATCTTTTTTCCGGACCTGGTCCTGTATCAGCCAATTGGGCAGAATGGCGATTCCGACTCCGTCAACGCACAACCGCAGATGGATGAGCGGATCGCCGATTGCAATCCTGCCAAGTATCCGGACCTCCTGAGCTTTGCCATCTTTGTGCAGGGTCCAGGTTGTTCTATCGCGCGCGCCCGTCAGCGTCAGGCACGAATGCTGCGCCAGATCTTGCGGCGAACGAAGCGGTGGCGCGGTGGTTAGATATTTCGGGCTCCCATAGAGACCAAGTTGTATCGTGACCATGCGCTTCTGGATGATCTGTGAATCCGCTTCGGGTCTCATCGTTTGAAACACAAGGTCGAAGCGTTGTGCAATCGGGTCGATCTGACCACCCTTTAGGCTGATGTCGAGACGGAGTTCGGGATAGAGAGCCATAAAACGAGCTAGTCTCGGCGCGACGGAAGACTGCGCGAGCGTCACCGGCATGGCGACGCGCAATGTTCCGCGCGGCTTTTCCATCAACTTCGAGACAGCCGCTTCCCCGCTCTCGACTTCTTCCATGGCACGCCGGGCGTAGGTCAGATAAATTTCTCCAGTTTCGGTAAGGCGCAAGCGGCGTGTCGTGCGCTCGAATAAGCGCGTCCCTAAGCGATGCTCCAAGCGGGCGATTGCCTTGCTGGCGGCAGCTTTGGAGATCTCCAGGAGATCGGCAGCGCGCGTGAAACTCATCTCTTGGACAATAAGTGTGAAAATCGCGAGCTCGTTGAAGTCTTTCATTGTTTCTTCCTGGAAATAATGAGTTTCTCAGATGGCATTGCCCTCTCCCATGGCATGGACTAACGTAGGGGCAGATGCGGAAAGAGCGCACGGTCGTTCAGTAGAGCAGAACGCGCGTAAGTTGGCAGGAGAGAAAAGAAGATGAAAGTTTTGGTGATTGGTGGTACGGGCAAGGTTGGTTCGGAAGTTGTGAAAGAGCTTGTGAAGCGCGGAGCCGGCATCCGGGCGCTGGTGCGCAAGAAGGACGGCGCCTCCAAAACGCCGCCTGGGGTTGAGGCGGTAGAAGGCGATTTGCTTGACCCCGTTTCCGTGGATCAGGCGCTGGAGGGAGTCGACAAGCTGTACCTGCTGAATGCAGTGGTTCCAGACGAACTTACGCAAGGATTGATCGCCTACGACCTGGCCAAGAAGCGAAAAATTCACCACATCGTGTATCACTCGGTATTTCGCGTGGGTCACTTCAAAGATGTTCCTCACTTCGCTTCCAAGTTAGCGATGGAGAGTGCGCTGCGAGAGTTCGATCTGCCGTTCACGATTATCCGGCCCAACTACTTTTTTCAAAACGACGAAAGTCTGAAGGACGCGCTGACGAAGGCTGGTGTGTATCCGATGCCTCTTGGGCCGACCGGCATCTCAGCGGTAGACGTACGAGACATCGCCGAAGCGACAGCGATCGCGCTAACGAGCAAAGAGCATGAGGGGAAGACTTACAACGTAAATGGGCCCGAAGTGTTGAGCGGCCCGCTAATAGCGCGGATCTGGAGTGGGCTGCTCGGGAAGGAAATACGCTACACAGGCCACGATATGGATGCATTCGAGAAGCAGATGCGGCAGACGGCGCCTTCGTGGTCGGCGTTCGACATTCGCATGATGTTCCAGGGATACCTGGAGCGCGGCTTCACGGCGGAAGCGGAGGATACTGAGGTTTTGACAAATTTGCTGGGGCATGCGCCGCGCCGCTATCAGGATTTTGCGCGTGAGACCGAACAATCGTGGCGGAATTAAAGCGGCCTGTTAAGACATGAGAAAGCAATGCAGATACCAGGCTTCGAGAGCAAAACCAGCCGTGTTAACGATGTCCGCATCCATTACTGGGTCGGCGGCGATCCAGACGGAGTGCCGGTCCTGCTGTGGCATGGCTTTCTAGGAAGCGCATATTCGTGGCGTCGCGTGATGACTCAGTTGGCTGAATCGGGCTATGCGGTGCTGGCGCCGGACATGCGCGGCTACGGGGATTCTGACAAACCGGCGGGAACGGACGGCTATGACGGGCGCGCGCTTGCGGAGGACTTTCGCGCGCTGGTTCATCAAATTGGGTTTGGGGCGCCACCGGCCCTGCTTTGGGCCGCCGATCATCCCGAGGAGATCTCGACGCTCCTTTACATGGAAGTGCCTGTGATGCTGCCAGAGGTGCTTAGCAAGATCCTCTCGTACACGCCCGATGCGATGCAAAAAGGCTCGATGTGGTGGTGGATCCTGCCGTTAGCGCCCGGCGTGCCAGAGCGACTGATCGTGGGCAAGGAGCGCGAGTTTCTCAGCTGGTTTTACCAAGGAGCAACTGCCAAACCGGATGCCATCGAACCCGAAGCTGTCGACGAATATCTGCGCACGTTTTCCGGAACGGAGGGCGTGCTCGGCGCGCTCGGCGTTTATCGCGCTGCCTTTCGCACAATGGAGCAGACGGCGCCACTAAAGAAGAACAAAGCACGGGTGCCGGTGTTGGCGTTGGGCGGCGAGCAGGCGCAAGGCGCGCGGGTGGGAGAAATGGTGGCCATGGTCGCGCAGACCGTCGATAAAGCGTCCATCGCGCAGTGCGGGCATTTTCTTCCGGAGGAATGTCCAGACGAGATCGTGCGACGAATTCGCGCATTGCCTTCCGCACGCGCATAGATCGGTTCAAACAGGAGATTGAATAGGAGACTTAACATGAGCAGTATTCCAGCGGATGATCCCAAGCGAAGCCTGACGTTATCGCAAGCAGACAGCCGCGACCTGCCGCACCTTGGCGTGGTCGGAGACACATACACCATTCTGCTGAGCGGAAAAGACACGGCAGGACGCTACTGCCTGGTCGATATGTACGTTCCACCAGGTGGAGGACCGCCGCCGCACCGTCACGATTTTGAGGAGTCCTTTACAGTGCTCGAAGGCGAGATCGAAGCTACCTTCCGGGGAGAAACTTCGACGGTGCAAGTGGGCGAGGCGATCAACATTCCGGCTAACGCGCCGCACCAGTTTCAGAACAAATCAAAACAGCCAGCACGGCTTTTGTGTGTGTGTTCCCCGTCGGGACAGGAAGACTTCTTCCTGGAAATCGGGGTCCCGGTGCCCAGTCGGACCGCACCACCGCCCAAACCAACTCCGGCTGAGCAAGAGGCATTCAAGAGCAAGTCAGAGGCTCTGACACCCAAATATAAGACCGAGCTGCTGAAACACGCTTAATAGAAGAAGCGGCGAGTCGAGTGAAGCCGGGGTGGAGTTCTTGAACTTTTGTTGGTGTTGGGAGTAGTGGACAAACGGGAAGCTTGCTACTAGAACGCGTCCTCGCGAAAGGCAATGCGTATCGCCTTCGACATACAGTCGACGACCTTTCACGCGTGACGGCGTAAGGTGTGCTTCTGATCGTCAGCGATCCGGAAGTTGAGGCCGCTTGGACCAGCGTGGATGGCAGGAGAAGAGCCATGGCGTTTAGTTCTTTGGTTGGGAATCCCCACGCTTTTTTATGCGCTCCAAGGTTCTGTTTCGCTCGGTGCTTGAGCCTGGATGTTAGACTCGCCCGCAAACTACCATTTCCGGCCGGCTTCTGTTGTTGTGCTCGACCGTTGGCTGCAACTGCGGTCTTCCACACGGCGATCAAGTGAGCTACCGAGGCGTCGCATTGGGATTGGGTTACTCTGGCGCTACATTTCGACTAGCCTCTCGCGCGAGATCGACGGCGAGGCGGACGGAGGCAGGCCGCTACTGCACCTATCTCTCCCGGATTTAACTGCCTCCGTCCCCTTTTTGAGGAGAAGACACGAAACGGAATTTTAAGCACGCTAAGCGGCGGCGGCAAAGCCTTGGGTTTGGGTGCGAAGCGGTCGAAATTGATCCGGGCCAAGGTTTGGCGATGTTTCCCAGTGATAGTCACCCGTGAGATTAATATGTTCCCAGCCAAGCGGCGATAGGTGAGCCAGATCACTGGCTGTTGGTTCATAGCCCTGGCTGCGTAGGTGATTCAAGGCTCGCTGCAGATACACGGTATTCCATAGAATGATAGCTGCAACGAGCAGATTCAAACCGCTGGCGCGATGGCGCTGGTTCTCATAGGAGCGGTCCCGAATCTCGCCCAACCGGTTAAAGAATACGGCCCGCCGGAGGGCATTTTGTTGCTCTCCTTTGTTGAGGCCGACCGAACTGCGACGGCGCAGTTCGGGGTCTTGCAGCCACTGGAGAGTAAATAAGGTACGTTCCAGTTTCCCCAGTTCGCGCAACGCGAGCGCCAACCCGTTCTGCCGAGGATAGGCTGCGAGCTTGCGAAGGATCACTGAAGCGGTGACGGTCCCGTTTTGACCGACAAAGTGAGTCGCAACAGTTCTAACCAGTGATCACTGACAGCGCGTAAGTTGATAGTGCCTGTCACCATGGAAGCGAGTTCCGGCGGCGCAGTCATGCCTGGCAGAAGATAGAGTCGCTTTTCCTTCAGATCGCGAATACGCGGTGCAAAACGAAAACCCAGCAGACGGCACATGGCAAAGACATGATCCGAGAAGCCTCCGGTGTCGGTGTAATGCTCGTTAATAACCAAGCTGCTCTGGTGATAGAGCAATCCATCGAGGACATGGGGCGCTTCGTTCGCAGTCGCGGCAATCACCTTGGTGTGATACGGCCCAAACTGATCGGAAAAGTGAGTGTAGAACTTGACGCCTGGTTCCTGACCGTAGTGCAGGCCCGGCTCGAAAGAACTGGCCGTCCGAAGAGGAGGTAGAGCCGCTGCCCCAGTGAGCAGCCAGCGGCTGGCGATTCTGCGCGTCAATCAGACAGGCAAGGGCCTGCGCATAGCATTCGTCGCGAATGTGCCAATCAGCCGTCCAGGATAGCTGCCGCCAGGTGGTCTCGCGACAGGCCTCTGCCATGCGCACGAGGCCGAGATTAATGGCATCGGCCAATATCGCTGTATGGAGAGCTTGCCGGTTCTTGGGCGGTGCCTGTGTGCGCAGATGCACAAATCGATCACCCAGATTCGTCCATTGGTCGACCTCGGTGAAGAGTTCCGTTATCTTGACGTGCGGCAGCAATGCACGGGCCTTTTCAGCGAAGGCTTCCGCGGATTCCGGGGTGTTCTTGCGCAACGGAGCAATTCGCAATTCTCCATTCACAAGCGTGACATCGCGCAACGTGTTCTCCCGAGCCTTGGACGAGACTGTCGTCAGGTTGTCTTCCAGTCTTTGCCGGCATTCGGTCATGTAGGACGGCAGATTCGTATCCACCTCGAGGGGAAGTGGGTCTTTTTGCATCTCTTTGAAGGTTTCCGCCGGAATCAAGTACGTCTCAAAATCACGGTACTGGCGGCTACCGGTCACCCAGATATCTCCGGACTGAAGCCGGTCGCGTAATTCGGCGAGAGCGCACATCTCATAAAAGTGCCGATCTACTCCGCTGGATGAAAACACATGAGGTCGCCAACGCGGCTTCACGAAACCGATTGGCACACGATCGGGCAGCGTGCGTTTGCCGCTGGCATTGAGGTCGCGGAGGAGATCGAGCGCCTGCAGCAACTCGGACGCCGCTGGCGCGGCGCGAAATTCGAAATTTGCGAGCAGGAGAGGCGCGAACTTACGGACACTGCTATACCGCTCATCCAGCAGCGAGAGATAGTCAAACTCTTCTGGCTGAGCCAGCCTCTGCGCTTCAGCCACGGTCGATTCAAACTTAGACCAAGGCAACACGGATTCAATTGCGGCAAACACATCGCCGCCACCGGAACGCGCTTCGATGAGGGCTTGGCCCACACGGGCGTAGAGGCGTACTTTCTCGTTGATTGATTTACCGCTGGCGTGAAACTGTTCAGCGTGCGCACGCTCGGATTTCTTGAACATCTGACCGACCAGATGCTCGAACATGTTGAGCGCTTCGTCGGTCAGGGTGGCCGCAAGTTCCAGCACCAACGCCGTCAGCGTGGCATAGCGACGCAGCGGCTCGATCTCAGCCAAGTGCTGGACAGTGCTCTGGCCTCCCTCGCGAGCAAGCTTAAGCCAATAGTTCTGGTGAACCCGCGTCACGCGCTCCGGCTCGACGCCGAGTTCTCGCACCAGGTTTAGTCGTTCAATCAGCTTTGGGAAGTTGCCGGGCGCAGCTGCATAAGCGGTCTGCCGGAGCCAGGCCAGTGTGCTTTGTCCGCCACCGGCGCGAACTTCGAGCAAGCGATCGAGTGATTGGCGCTGTTGATCGGTCAGTCCGTCTGTAAGCCGTCGCCACAGTTGCCCCTGTGCTCGGGCTCGAACCGACGCACTTAACCGTTCAATGGCCGATAGCGGCGGCCAGATGATGCGGCGTAGGCGCAGTTCCTCAAGCACAGTAGCTACCAGCATCGGTCCATGATCGGTGGCGAGCGCGGTCGGCAATAGCCAAGCTGCGAGTTCTCGATACAGCGCGCGAGTGAAGGGGCGAAGCCCAAAGGCATCTTGAATCTCGGCCGCATGCTCCCGGCGCGTTTCATCGCGTTCGGCATAATCGCCGAAATGCGCTGCGGCGAGTCCCAGTTGCTCGGCGGTAAATGCGCAGAGAGCAGCGGGCGGTTGCTCGCCTTGTTGAAGGATTCGGCCCGGGAAGCGCAAGTAACAAAGCATCAGCGCGAAGCCAAGGCGGTTCGCGTCGCCACGCCGCCGATTGATCAACGCTAAATCCTCGGAACCGAATGTATAGTGACGTACCATCTCGCGCTCATCGCTGGCGGGAGCCTGAAAACTGAGCCGCTGCGACTCAGTGAGCAATTCTCGGTGTGGCATGATTTGTCCCTGTTGAAGTATACTTTGAATGGACCAAGGCCCGGCCTCGCGAAAGGCCCAGTTCCAGGGGCTTTTTTGGCGAAGGATTTGGCGAAGGATTCCATAAGGGTTCAATTGGGACAGTCTGCAGCGCTTTATTGCCGGGTATCAACCGCCGACCAAACCTGCGCTCGCCAAGAACGAGACCTACGCGCCTTCGCCAAGAAGGCGGGCTATACAGTTGTAGGGGCCTGGAAGGAAACCGCGTCCGGCACCAAGGATGAGCGCGCCGAGCGTAAGAAGGTTCTTGCTTTGGCTCAGGCCCGAGAAATCGACGTAATTCTGGTCACAGAACTCACTCGCTGGGGCCGCTCGATGCTCGACCTGTTCCACACGCTGCAGGATCTTCAAGTTTGGGGCGTCTCGCTGATTGCTCAGACAGGCTTACAGTTCGATCTGCGTAGCGCGCAAGGTAAATTGATCGCTTCCCTCATGGCGGCGCTGGCGGAGTTTGAACGGGATTTATTGCGCGAACGGGTCCGTTCCGGAATAGCGGCGGCTCGCAAGCGTGGGGTCGTATTCGGTCGGCGGCCAGGACAGCGAATCAAGGCAGATCGCTATGAAGCCAAAGTACTGAAGCTCGTTGCTGAAGGACAGTCATACCGGGAAATCAGCCATAGGTTCCGGCTAAGCAAGAATACGATCCTCGATATCGTCAAGCGGAACAGGGCCAACCTTGCGCTTCTTTAGCGTGCTTAAATGACGTTGCGTGTCTTCTCTTTTGGACCCACGGTAAGGATTCGTGTTGGATTGTCACACTCAACAGTTAAAGGCAGCCCGCCGTTCAGCCGTACGGTTTTGCTCAATGCGCGTTTCCGCTAAACGAGTGCTTCGGTCAGGAACTCCCAACGGCCGCCGCTATCTAACGGCACGTGCTCCTTCCTTCAAAACGGTTGCCCCAAAATGATAGCCTTAAAATTCAGCGCGAAGGGCGCTCCCAGTCCGCGGGAAAGGGCCGAGCCCACCGAGTAGTCACGAGTTGCAATTCGATCTTCTTTCAGCCCGTTGTGCGGACACGGGCAGTTGAAAGGAGATCGTCATGTCCGATTCCATATCACGTCTTCCAGTGCATCCCTCGCTAGAACAACTTCAGAAACGATCAAAGGAGCTGCTGAGACAGCTTCGCGCACACGAGAGCGCGGCGCTGCAAAGGTTTCGGGGGGTCATACCGCGGCTTGGCGATTCTGTTCCGCCGCAAGAGGTCACGTTAGCGGACGCGCAGTTCGTGATCGCCCGCGAGCATGGTTTTGAGAGTTGGGCCAAGCTGAAGCAGTACATCGGAGCGCTCCCGGCGCCTCGCATGGAGCAGTATGAGCAGCTCGCGCGAGATCTGGCTGTAGCGCACATGAGCGCCGACTCTAAGGCCGTCCGCGAGGTTAATTGGAATTACAGCACCGCATTCGTTGCTGACTTCCACGATCCACTGGTGATGCAACAGCGCCTTACCACCTGGTTTGCTTCTGGTTCACGAACGCCAGACCTTGCGTTAGCCGATGCAAGACAGATGGTCGCGCACTCCTACGGATTACAGAGCTGGGAAAGTTTTGTAGAGAGCGTCGCGAAACCGTTTGCCGAACCGCCCTCCGCCGTGCCTTTCATGAGCCCGGCGCCGCCGTTCTACCAGATCGATTGGAAGGAAAACAGGCTCAGCGCAAAGGGCCCCCAGTCCGAGAAAGATTGGGAAGCGATTTTCGAGGTGATGGAAGAGCACGGCATCACTAGCCTGGAAGCGGGCGGGATTAATGACGCAGCCATGAAGCGTTTGGCGCAGCTCGATCAAATCACGCACCTCAGCGTGAGATCCAACGCGCTGACAGATCAGGGGCTAATACGCCTGGCGAACATGCCGCAGCTTGTCGAATTAGAAATTAGCGGTCCGCAGATCACCGACCGGGGATTGGAGGCACTACGTCATCTCGCCACATTGCGGCGATTCCAATCGTGTTGGACGCCGGGCATCTCAGACGTGGGCGTGGCAAATCTAACCTTTTGCGAGCTCTTGGAGAGCGTTGATCTAATGGGTACCGCAGCGGGGGACGGACTCATTCGGGCGCTCGCTGGAAAGCCCAACTTGCGCCGACTCAAGACAGGACGTAGCGTAACCGATGCCGGGATCAAGCTTCTGCATCAAATCCCGGCTTTCAAGGTCTGGCGCGGTGAAGAGATCCAATATGGTCTGATGAGCGCCGAGTCGCAACCCAACCACCTGTTGATCGATGGCCCATTTACCGATGGCGGCCTCGCGGACCTTGTCGGGCTTGATGGGCTTTTCGGGCTTTCGTTCTTCTGGCATAGCCCCGCATTCACCGCCGCCGGCTTGGCACCGCTGCGACTCCTTCCGAAGCTCGGTTTTCTTGGTTGTCAGGGCGCGCATTGCGATGACGAGGCAATGCGTCAGATCGCAACGCTCCCTTGCCTGCTGATGTTAATGGGGCAGGGCGCAGTGGCCAGCGGTGAGGGCTGGGAGGCGCTGGCCGATTCGCAAACCATCGAATACATTTGGGGGCGCGAATGTCCCAATTTCACAGGACGAGGACTCGCAGCATTGGCACTGATGCCGAAGCTGCGAGGCATCGGGATCAGCTGCAAGCATGTGGACGAAGAGTCGCTTTCCGCGCTGCCAAGCTTCCCCGCGCTGCGCGAGATCATGCCCATGGATGTTTCCGATTTGGGCTTTCGTCACGTAGGTCGCTGCGAGAACCTCGAAGCCCTATGGTGCATGTATTGCCGCGATACAAGTGACGCTGCCACCGAGCATATTGAGCGACTGTCGCAATTGAAGACATACTACGCCGGCATGACCAAGATCACCGATCGAAGCCTGGAGGTCCTAAGTCGCATGGATTCGTTGGAGTGCCTTGAGTTCTCGGCGTGCAATGGCATCACGGATGCGGGCGTTTTGCAGTTGGCCGCTCTTCCGCGGCTTCGTGAGATCACCGTCAGTGGTTCGCCTGGCGTGACGCCGGGTGTGGCGGCCGCGTTTCCCGCCAACGTGTACGTGAAATACTCGGCGTGATTCGCTTACCGGTCCCGATCTTTTGCGCCAGAAGCAATCAGCACTCGAAAACGAAGGTCATGGATAGCAGCAATCCTTCTCGCCTAACAAAATCTGGGTGCTGTGCCAAAAAGGGGCGGATTGGGAGTTCTTTTTCCAAAACGCCCTAATGCGCTTGCTTCATTGGCCCGAAATTGAAACTTCGTTGTAGCCGCTTAGCGTGCTTAAAATTCCGTTTCGTGTCTTCTCCTCTTTTGGCGCTTTTTGCGCTCCGTCCGCTTTTTGCGGAAGCGGAGGCCGCTTACGCAAGTCGATCACTGCTTGGGTGAGATGCGTTCCACTTTGGGGGCCTTGGCAAAAATGGCTAGCATGAGGACCAGAGCGGACGGGAAAAGTAGGGCGATGGCCTTTAATTCTTCGGTTGCGAATGCGCCGGCGACGGCTCCGGCAGAGAACGCAACGGCCAAAGTTAAGAGAGTCTTGAATTGAGTATCGCGGACGATCGAGTGGAGACGCTGCCAGGCGGTGGGGGCTTTTTTAACATCCTTTGCGCCGGATTTCAGAATCTTAGTCAACAGGCCGGTGATGAACGTCGTGTGGACGGAGATGCCGTTGATTTTGCCGACGGTTCCGTTCTGCAAGCCGAGTGCTAGGCAGAGGCAGGCGAGGGAGAGGGCGCGGCAGGCCGGGAGGCGATGCCAGAGGACATGCGCGGCGGCGGCGATGAGGATGGCTTCGGTGAAGAAATTTATGCGGATGGCCGTGGACGGGCTGGATTTGGCCGGCTTGAATTCAAAGAGGAGAGCAAGGGCGGTACCGGCGAGGAAAAAAGCCACCGCCGACAGCTGAAGTACTGCCGCGCGGTCTTTGCCCGATGCGAGACTGATGGCCGAGAGTACGGTGTTACCCGTTACGTGACCGGTAAATGCGCCGCTTAACAGGTAACTGGCCGCATCGCAGTAGCCGCCGACAAAGCCGAAGAGGAGAAACAGGCGAGCGCCGCTGGCTTGGTCGAACTTGGACACAAGTTGAGCTTAGCGACGAGTCAGATTTACGCGCCGGACAAACTTGACGGCTTTGTTTTCGAAGAGACGCGAGATGAGGGAGTCGGGCACGGGCTCGTCAGTCTCAATGATGGAAATGGCGGTCAGCGGTTGGGACGCGTTTGGGCGGGCCTCCTGACGCCCAAGAGCGAAGTTGGCGATATTGACACCGTTCGTGCCGAGGATGGTGCCGAGGTAGCCGATGACGCCGGGAACATCGTCGTTTTTCGAGTACATTAAATTGCCGTCGAGCGTGGCCTCGCAAGAAATGCCTTCCACCTGGAGAAGACGGGGTTTATCGAGCACAAGCGCGCCCAAGGCGGAGAAAGCGCCGGCTTCGGATTCGATTTCCATGCGGATGGAATCCATGTGGGCGTCGCCGGGTTCGAGCTGCTCGATGACGCGGAAGCCGCGCTGAGTAGCAATCTGCATGGCGTTGACGAGATTGGCGCGATATTCGAGGGAGCGGCTGAGAACGCCGGCGAGACCGGCGTTACGCAGAAGCTGGGTGTTGTTTTCGGCGAGCCGGCCATAGTAGACGAAGCGAATGGTGTGCGCGTTGCCGGGGGCGATGTGGCTGAGGAAGAGCCCGAGGCGCTCGGCGAGCTCGACGAACGGGCCGAGAGCGCGATACTGCTCGGGCGTGAGGGCGGGCATGTTGACCGCGTTGAGAGCGACGCCGCTTTTGAGATACTCGATGACTTGCTCTACGATGCGGATGCCGACGATCTCCTGAGCTTCTTCGGTAGAGCCAGCGATGTGCGGAGTTGCGACGACGGGCTCGAGTTTGAGGAGAGAACTATCGCCGGGAGGCTCGGTTTCAAAGACGTCGAGAGCTGCGCCACCGACAGTGCCTTTCGAAACGGCGGCTTCGAGGGCAGCGGAATCGATCAATTCGCCGCGTGCGCAGTTCACGATGCGGACGCCGTCTTTCATTTGAGCGAAGGCGGCGGCGTTGAGCATGTGGTCGGTTTCCGGGGTGAGGGCGACGTGGAGGGTGATGTAGTCGCTTTGACGGTAGAGGTCGGGGAGGGAGACTAATTCGATGCCGAGATCGCGGGCGCTTTGCGAACTGATGTAAGGATCGTGGCCGACGATGCGCATCTCGAAGGGTCGGGCACGTTTGACGACTTCGCGGCCGATGCTACCCAAGCCGACGATGCCGAGAGTCTTGCCGCGCAGTTCATTGCCGAGGAACTTTTTCTTTTCCCACTTGCCGGATTTGGTGGAAGCGCTGGCTTGTGGAACGGAGCGCGCCATAGAGAGCATGAGAGCGAGGGTGTGCTCGGCGACGGAGACGGCGTTGCCACCGGGCACGTTCATGACGAGAACGCCGGCATCGGTAGCAGCAGGCAGATCGACGTTATCGACACCGACGCCGGCACGGCCAATGACGCGGAGCTTGGGAGCGGCGGCGAGAACTTCTCTGGTGACTTTGACGGCGCTGCGCACAAGGAGGGCGTCGGCGTCTGCCAGATGGGAGGAATAACTTTTGGGATCGGAAACGACAACGTTCCAATCGGACTGCGCGCGGAGAAGTTCGACAGCGGCCGGTGCGAGCGGCTCGGCAATGAGAATTTTCATGATTTGAGATTTAGATTTGTGTGCATCGCGGAATTGCGGGGGCTCGCTTACTGACGTGCGCGGTGCAGTTGCCGCCGTTAGCTTAGAGCGAGCGCTTCTTTGGGAAGAGCTACATCCGCATAGACGTTCTGCACGGCGGCGACTCCGGAGCCGAAGCGAACGGCCCGGCCATTTGCCGCGAGAATGATTTCGAGTTCGGCGATGACGGCGAAAAGATCGTGGAAATCGAAAAAGCCGAGATGGGCGAAGCGGAAGATCTGGCCCTGCATGGAACCCTGGCCGTTAGTAATGATGGCGTTAAAGCGTTTGCGAAATTCCTTAATGATGACTCCGGAATCCATGCCCGCGGGCGGCCGGACGGCGGTGACGGAAGAACCGGGAGAGGACGAGAAGACCTCGAGGCCGAGCGCTTGCACGGCTTCGCGGGTGGCGCGCGCGAGCAATTGGGCATTCTCGACAAGATTGCTCATGCCGAGCGTCTTGATGTACTTGAGCGCTTCGGCGAGCGCGAGGAGCAAGGCGGTGTTGGGCGTCCAGGCAGACTCGCCGTTGACGGCGTTCTTGCGTTCCTTCTTGAGATCGAAGTAAAAGCGGGGCGCGGTGGCGGAATCGGCGAAGGCCCAGGCTTTCGGGCTGATGGCGAGGAAGGCGAGACCGGGCGGGATCATGAAGGCTTTCTGCGAGCCGCCGATCACAACGTCGAGACCCCAGGCATCGATATCGAGCAGCATGGTGCCAATGCCGGTGATGGCGTCGACGACGAAGATAGCTTTGGTTTTCTTAACAGCGAGGCCCATCGATTGCACGTCGTGCTGGGTGCCGGTGGAGGTTTCCGAAGCCTGGACGAAGACACCTTTGATGTTCGGGTTTTGAGCAAGAGCCTGCTCGACTTCGGCGGGTTGGACGGCAGCGCCGTAGGGAGCGCTGAGCACGGTCGCCTTCATGCCCCAGGCTTTCATGATTTCGACCCAACGCTCGCCGAATTTGCCGGCAGAGCAGACAAGTACCTCATCGCCGGGAGAGAAGAAATTCTGGGTGGCGGCTTCGAGACCGCCGGAGCCCGAAGAGACCAGGACGAGAACGTCATTGGCGCTGCCGAGCACTTCCTTGAGATCGGCAAGGACTTGTTTGTAAAGGTTGCGGAAATCCTCCGTGCGGTGATGAATATCGGAACCCATCATGGCGTGGAGCGCGGAGGGCAAAAGCGGGGTCGGGCCGGGAGTGAGGAGTCGCTGCTTTTTAATGTGCATTCGAGGAGATGTGCTGACTGAAAAGCCGATGGCAGGCCGCAAAAAAACGATTGTCTGCCCCACCCTGTTCTGGACGGAGTGGACGATCGGATTTGAATCTCCAGGATACCAAGGAGCGCGGGGTGATTCGGTAGCTCAGAAAGTGGCTATGGCAGAGCCCGACGACGGACTCTGGCCATTACCGCGCGACTGCGCAGACAGGTTAAGCGTCTGCTGAGACTTTCCGACGGCGCTTGCTCCAGAGGATGCCGAAGCCGAGGGAGGCGATCCCGACCAGACCCATACTTGCCGGTTCCGGCGTGGGAGTAATTTGATTAGCGATCACCTGGTAGCCAGCCGCGTTCGGATGGACGTCTCCAATGGGTTCAATGCCGGGATCCACGCCCGGCGAGGTGGCGCCGGCCGGGTACTGGCCGATATAGGTCAATGCGGCTTCGTGTCCAACGAACGGTGGGCTTGTATTGACATACTCCGCGCCGAACTGGGTAGCCAAGTTTTGGATAATTGCGTTGAGCTCCGGCCCTCCTTGAGCAAAGATGGGCGTGGCCGGATTTGTCGGGTTTGCAGGGAAAGGATCATAGTAGCCCAGCAGGTAAAGACCCGCGTGCGGTTCCAACGAGCGAATTTCGGTGAGCACGCTGGTGTAGTTGGTCTTGTACGTCGCAAGTGTTGCCGGTAACATTGCAAGGGCCTGACTGGTTGGGAAATTGGCCAAAGCACCCAACTCGTTAAAGCCAAGAGTGATGCTGATGTTATTGATGGTATTTCCGGCGGCGGCTTCTGTCCCGACTAAACTTCGAAACATACCCGCCTGCGGCGTGGTTGGACTGTTGGCATAATTTGAATTTTGCGCGGCTAGTATGGCATCGGTACGCCCAATTACTGGCGGAGTTCGCCCGACACCGCTCATGAAGCTCGCGGCAGTCTCGCCGTCAATGGCCAGATTGACGACCGTTGGAGCAATGCCACCGTTCTGACTGGCTAGCGTTTTGGCAAAATCGGCCACATATCCGCGGTCGCCATATGACGGGACATAGTTCAAGTCTGTCTCGCCGAAAGTGATCGAATCTCCAAGCCCGACGTAGATCGAAGCGGCGGAAGCCGTTTCGACGCCCACGAAGGCGACACCGATCAAAAAGCACACAGCAGGTCCCGATAGGAACCATTTCATATCTTCCCCTCCATAACTCGGTTTCACGTTCGCCGGTTGGATAGAGAAAGAGAGCTTCCAATTACCTAGTGGATTACACAAGTCAGTACTTTTCACGCGCATGAAACTGTAAGTGCTCCTTGTCAGTACTTACATGCTTCGCAACTACAATCCGACGCGGCGCGAATCCCGTATTAGTGGCGACACACCACAATCAATTTACGTGCAATAACTAGCAGATTGACGTAAGTAGGGTTACCAGGCAGATCCTGCCTCTGAGCCCGCTTGCTGACACGCGCGCGGTTCTATAACTTCGTACAAAGCAGCTTTCTGAACCGCGACCGTAAGCAAGCGTTTCAGATGAACTGCGCCTAGTTCGCGACCGTGAAGCTCGATGTAATGGTGGAGCTTTGGCCGCTGGCGGTGATGGCGGTAATGGCTAGCGTGTGGCTGCCGTTGGCGAACAGAGTGGTATCGACCAGGGCGTTCCAGCCGACGTTCGGGCAGCCGGGATCGTTGGGATAGAGTTTGCAGACGTCGGCGCGGGCTCCACCGAGGAAGGCCGAAGCGTAAGGCACGCCGTCGACGGCCACGTTTACCGCGGTCACGACAGCGTTCGGGCTGACGGCCCAGCCGCCAAACGCCGCGGTTCCGCTGAAGACGGCGCTCGAGGCATTCGGCACATCGATGCTGATGCGGTTAGGACTGGGGGACGACCAGTTGGCGACCTGGAAGGTAGAGGAGGCTACGGAGAAAGTCCCATCGACGGCGGTTGCCGTGATGCCGAGAGTGTGCTGGCCGTCGGCGAGTTGAGCGGTGTTGAGCGAATAGGTCCAGCTGGTGGTCGCGTTTACGCCGGCAGCGCTAAAGGTGGGGGAGCCGTAAGGATAGCCATCGATGGAGAGGGCGATGGTCGCGATATTGGCGCTGGTGGAGATGGCGGTACCGGAGAAGAGGGCGGTCCCCTGGTAAGGGCTGCTCTGCGCGCTGGGCGCGGCGATGACGGCGGAGGTGGGGCTGGTTCCAGTGGAGTTCGCGACGGTGAAGGTTGAGCCGCCGGTGGCGCGATCGCCGTTTTGGGTGGTGGCGGTCACTTGCACGGTGTGCGGACCGTTGGTAAGGGACGCCGTATCGAGCAGGTAATTCCAGCCGACGTTCGGGCAGTTGGGAGACGAATGTTTGGCGCAAGTATCACTGCGATTTGCGCCGTAGACGGCGAAGCCGTTGGCGATTCCATCGACCGAGATCTGGACGGTGGAGATGGGCGAGTTGGCATTAGAGGCCCAGCCGCCCAAGGCCGCGAAGCCACTAAAGGGTGCGCTGGTGGAATTGGGCGAATCGACCGAGATGAGAGTGGGATTCGACGCACTGGCCAGATTGGCAACCTGGAAAGGCGTTGTCTGGGTGTATCCCTGGCCGCTGACGGGAAGGTAGGTGACCTGCAGAGTGTGCATCCCATCGGGCACGAGCGTAGTATCGAGAGCGAAGTTCCAGCCGATATGCGGACAGCCGGGGGTACCGGGATAAACGCCGCAGACATCGGCCCGATTGCCGCCATAGGTGGCGCTGCCTAACTGGATGCCATCGACGGCGACGGTGACCGAAGCGATGGTCGAAGCGGGATCGAGGGCCCAGCCGCCGACGTTTACCGCGCCGCTCAAAGGAGCGCTCTGCGAATTGGGTTTATCGATGCTGGCAATGATGGGGTTGGCGGTGGTCCAGTTTGAAACTGTAAAGGTGTGCGCCTGAATGTAACGATCGCCATCGAGCGAGGTAGCGGAAACGGAGAAAATGTGATTGCCGTTCGAGAGCCCGCTGGTATCGATCTGGTAGGACCAGCCGACACCGGAATTGCCGTTCTGGCAACTGGGCGAACTCGCAAAGAGGCCGCAGACATCCGGACGGCTTTGGCCATAAGTGGCGCTGCCGCGCGAGACACCGTCCACCGAGACAGTGAGGCTGCCGATCACGGAATTGTTATTGACTGCCCAGCCGCTGAAGGTAGTGATGCCCTGGAAGGTTCCGCCCTTGCCGCCGGGGTTATCGATGCTGATGGCAATGGGATTCGATCCGCTGTAATTGGAGGATGTGAAAGGCACGGCGTTGGTGAGGCGCTCGCCATTGGCGGCGGTGGCGGTGATCTGCAAAGTATGCGCGCCATCGGCCAACCCGGTGGTATCGAGGGCGTAACTATAGCCGACGCTAGTATTGCCGTTGGCGCAACTGGCGAAATCGGGGTGGGCCTGGCAGACATCGGGGCGGCTGCTGCCATAGTTCGCGGTACCCATGACGACGCCGTCGACCGAGACCTGGACGGTACTGATAACAGCGGCGCTGGCGGCTACCCAACCATCGACCGGCGTCGAACCGCTCAGGGCCGGACTGCGGCTGTTGGGATTATCGATATCGATCAGGATGCTGCCGCTGCCGCTTGGAACGGTGTTGGGGTTGGGATTGGCCGGGCCGACCGGAATCGTGACGGTGTTACTGATAAAGGCGTTTTGGGCGATATAGAGCGGGGTGGCGGCGTTGGTCGCCTGGCCCTGCGGGACGATCAATTGAATTTGATAAATGCCATATGAGCCTTGCGGGAGGCCGGCGCTGACAACTTGAGAAGTGCTGCTGCCAAGCGTGGCGCTCACCGAGTTGGTGGCGCTGTTGATAGGAGCGAAGGTATAAGGCGCGCCGATGGGAATGGTTCCATAGATATTGCCGCTTAAGTCGCTGACGGTGCCGAGGCCGGCGCCTGAGAGGGTAATGGTTTCGCCGGGCGCCGCCGGATTACCCGCGGTAATCGGAGAACCGCTCACCACGTTGCAACAAGTGGCATCCGTATAGGCAGTAAGCGTGATGCTGGCGGACGTGCTGGCGCTGGCCGCGACGGCAATACCGTTCCCCGCCGCGCCGCTTTGGCGAGCGACTAACACGACCCGATTGAATGCGCCACCCTGCAGGGCGGTGACGTTAGGATCGTTGGCCGCGTTGATCACTTGCGCTAGGTTGGCCGTGATACTGGCGAGAGAATCGGTGCTTTGCACGGTGTAGCTATAACTGGCATTCACGACGTTGATAGTCAGGACATCGCCGGCCGTAACCGTGCCCGTGAGGTCGATGACGGCCTGGGGATTTCCAAGCTGATGGAAGGCTCCGGCGGCGGGCCATGGGCGCGATTGGCCAGGGGTGCTGGGAGCGTCGAAAATACCGGGATTGGCGGGTGCGATATAGACCGGCGTGGGGTTCGTTACGGTGACGGAGCCATCGTTATGCGTGGTGCGGACGTAGACGCTGGTACTGTTCCGCGCATTGAAGGTAAACGGAATTTGGGAGACGACTTGCGTGGAAGAAGCGCTGTAAACAGGAGCCGCCACGCCATCGGTGAACACCTGCGTACCGCCGAGCGAAGTAGGAATGGTGCCGGTCAGGCTAGCGGTGGCGGGATGATCGGGCGGCAGGTCGGAGAGATTGGTTCCGTTGATCTCGATGAGCGTGCCGGGGGCGGCGGTGGCGGCAGTACCGGCGGTGAGGTAGCCGTTACCGGAGGCAGTGGCAATAATGTCGGTGACGTTCGAGGCAGTGATGGAGAACGCGACGGTATCGTAGCCGAGGTCTAGGCCTTTGGAACTGAGATACAAGGACCCGGTGCCGGTACCGGCGAAGATGGCGAGGGCATTGGCGTCGCCGCTGCCGGCATTGATTTGGCTGACCAGACCTTGCGCGATGGTGTCGTTGGTATCGGCACTCTTGACCGTGTAGGTATAAGTTGTGCTGCCTAACGTGAGAGCCACGGTGTCGCCGGCGGTAACGGTGGTGGCGTCAATCGACGCGACGCCTTCCTGTCGCACGATTTCGCTGGCCCAATTGACGGCCGAATTGTCGGGCAACTGAGTATTGCCGGGCGTGAAGACGAGCACGCGGTTGTCGATGGGGTCGCTTACGTATAAGTTGAGGCCATCGTAGGCAAGAGAAGTGGGGCTGGGAGTAACATCGACGGCGCTGGTGGTATCGACGGCGGTACTAGCGATCGATATGGCGGTACTCGAGACGTTATCGACACCGAAATTAGGCTGGCCTAAAACTTCGTCGGCGGTGGCTCCATTGGTAGTTGGGATGGAGTTATAGATAAGGACGCGGTCATTGCCCCCATCGGCGATGAAGAGCCGGGTTCCATCGGAGAGCGCATAGCGCGGGAAGTTCATGTTCTGGGCACACTGCACTTCCGCGCCGGTGCCGGGCGAGCAGATGTTCGGATTGTTCGGGATGGCGGTGACCATGTCCGGCTGACCGACCACGACGTCGGCATTCTGGCCGTTGCTGTTGGGGATGCTATTCCAGATCAGGACGCGATTAAAGCCCAGGTCGGCCACAAAGAGATGTGTTCCATCGGAGGTGACGGAAACGGGATTGCAGAGTTCGTTGGCGGCGCTGACGTAGGCGGCTTTGGTGGGATCGCAGGCGGATTGGGTTCCGGTGCTGAAATTCGACTGGCCAAGCACGAGGTCGGCGGGCTGATTGTTGGTGGTAGGGATACTGTTCCAGATGAGAATGCGGTAGTCCTGCGTATCGGCGACATACAATTTGCCGTTTTGGATCCAGACGCCTTGCGGCCCGCGCAGGGAGCTACCTGTGGGGGGATTGTAGACAGTGGAATGAGTGAAATCAACCTGCCCAAGAACGATGTTGGCGGGCTGATTCATGGTTGTGGGAGTCGAGTTCCAGATCAGGACGCGGTTATTATCGGTGTCCGCCACGGCCACCACCTTGCCGTCGGTGGCAACCGCGGTGGGTGTTTGCATGTTGGGGGTACTGGCGGTGTTTTTCACGTCGGCTGGGAAGGCGTCGGGGCTGCTGGTTGTGCCCTGGGTGGGCGCGACGAAGCCAGGTTGCCCAAGCTGGAGGAACGCCGGGAAGGCGCACAGGTTGCATTGAAACGTGGAAAAGGATTTGGCGTTGGTCAGATCCGCATTGGGCGCGGGGATCTGATCGGTATTAAACATGACAACGCGGTTATCCTGGGGCACGGCGGCGACGCGATTGGAATCGGCTACGTACAAGATGCCGTTGGCCCAGGCCAAGCCGCTGACTCCGCCTAAGATCTGCTGGTTGGGAATCGTCTGTACGGTGCCGGGAGTGGCGCCGCCGAAGGTGAAGGTGTATTGGCCAAACTCCGCGCGAGCGGCCTGACCGTTGACAAAATTCTGCGCCCGAAGACCAGAGGCGGATAAAAGAAATATAAGAACAGCTGTGTACTTTCTCAAACTTAGAGCCCCAAAAAGCAAATGAGTAGCGTCAGGCAAACGGATACAGCGTGGTGGCAAGCGAAACCCGGACGGGAGTACGCGCCAGGCACAAAGAGTCTGCCAAGCTAGCTCAGTATAACAGCGGGTTTGACGCAGGTAGTTTCAGCGGGGTTGCGACGGAGTGGCTCGGGTTGCGAAACAGAAAGCGCGTACAATGTTGACGAATGTCACTTCTCGAGCGGGTGCAGAAAGATATAGTGGCGGCCATGAAGGCGAAGGAAGAGGTCCGGCTGAGCGCTTTACGCATGGTAAAGGCGGCGCTACAGAAGCAAGCGATCGACGGGATGAAGCCGTTGAACGAGGCGGCGGAGATGCAGGTGATGAACACGCTGCTGAAGCAGCGGCGGGAATCGGCCGATCTTTTCCGGAAAGGCGGCCGCGAGGAATTGGCGGTTAAAGAAGAAGCCGAGATCGGGATTTTGGAGAGCTATCTGCCGGACGCGCCAAGCGAAGTGGAATTGCAGCAGGCGGTGGAGGAGGCGATGGCGGAGACGGGCGCCAATTCGGCTCGGCAGATGGGCGCGGTGATGAAAGCGGCGCAGGCGAAACTGGCCGGCAAGCGGGTGGATGGAAAAGCCTTAAGCGAACTGGTGAAACAAAAGCTGGGTTAGCCGGAACTACGCTGGAGCCGTTGGAAACCTGCAAACCAGGGGACTGGCGAGCATTCCGCGCCGTTTGCGGAATCCGCTGCCTGTCCCCTGCTTTGCCGGCGCGGAGCCGTGGCTTGGCTAACCTTGCCAGAACCTCGGGATGTAGGCTGGTTCGGGTTCCGGTACGCTTGCGGGCGCGGGCGGCGGTTCGGGAGCAGGCTGCTCGACGATAGGCTCCGGTTCGAGGAACTCGGGCTCGGGGAGCTCCGGAATGCCGACGGCGGATCTCACCGCTTGCTCGTGGACCATGGGCACGGGGTCGTCTGCCAAAATTTTCAAGACGGAAAGAGCGCGCCGATCGTGAGTTTGCCCCAGAGCCCAGGCCATGGCGGCGCGGAAAAGCGGGTCGGGATGGCTGGCGAGTTCGATCATCCCATCCACAGCGGCGGAATCGCCTTGAAAAAAGAGTCCCAGCAGTCCATTGGCGGCCACGCGATGATGCGTGCTCGCGGCCGCCGATTTGAAGATACACTTCGCTTCCAGTCCGAGCGTGTGCCATAGCGCTTCGACGGCATTCGCGCGTACGCGCGGATCTTCATCTTGAAGCTGCCGCTCGATGAGCGCCTTATTCGGCCGCAGCTCGCACATCAATTTCACGGCTTGCGAACGAATGCGCTGATCGGTGTCATGCGTCAGACTGCGCAGCCAGGGCAACAGGACACTATAATCGCCCAACGCGCCGAGGATCGCGAGCGTGCGCCGGACGTAGCGTTTGTCCGTGATCTCGGATTCGGTGACCAGATTCCGGAACTTGGTGAAAAAGTGAGGGTCGGCGGAGCGGAGAACAGCGGCGGCTCTGCCGGCTTCCTTCGTGGTGAGAAAGTCGGAATCAAGCAGCAGTGAAACGTAATCGTCGCGCAAAGTGAGCCAGAAGGTCATCAGGTGCGAGGCTGGAACAGCATCGTGCGTTGCCAGAAAGTAAATACAGGCTTGAATCGACTGTTCGGGCATCGCTTGGCGGAGGCGGCGAAACGCGAGGGTGAACTTTTCGACGTCCGATGTTGCCAGATTGAGAAGCACTTTGGTGGGCAGACTCCACGAAAACTTCTCCGCTGCGGCGTGACCGCGTTCTAATAGCTCAGGCATCCGGCTCTTCAACCTCTGTTGACATATCGGCAGAGAGCATAGAGAAGATTACCGAGTTTGTGGCTGCCGGCAGAATTAGTATATTTCGTGGCAAAGCTAAGGCGAAACTAGGATGTTTCGAACCGGAAATAGCAGTTTTCGAAGGCAAAATACTCTGAAGTATTCTTCTTTGGGGCGTAACCATAGTCACCGGAAGATAGTCCAGCGGTGTACAAGAGGGGTTAGCTTATGGCTTCGTTCTTTCCATCCATGATGATGCGCCGGTGCGGCTTGGGGCTGGCGGGATTGCTGATTGGTCTTTCCTTCTCGGGACCCGCGGAAGCGCAATACCGCGGGAGCTTCCAGGGAACGGTAACGGATCCGTCCGGCGCGGTAGTGCCGGACGCCAAGGTTACTTTAGCCAGCGTGGAGACCGGCATCACCAAGCAAGCCACAACGAATGGCGACGGCGTTTATTCGATTCCCGGTCTGGCGCCTGGTCATTACAACCTGACGGTAGAGAAAACGGGCTTCACCAAACGGATTCTGAACGACGTTTTGCTGGCTTCCGAGCAGGCTCAGTCGCAAGACGTCGTGCTGCAGGTTGGACAACAGACGGCACAAACGGTGACCGTCACCTCAAGCGAAGGGCCCGCAATCAATACAGAGAATGGCACGGTGGGAGCGACTTTGTCGGGCCGGGAAATTCAGGCTCTGCCAACGTTCGGACGGGATCCCTTCCAGGTGGCGGAACTCGCGCCTGGAACTTTCGGGGACAACTCGCGATCGGCAAGCGGTACTGGCGCGCAGAACTTGCCCGGGAGCGCCGGGCCGGGCGGCACAAGCGGCACATCGAGCATCTTTCAAACTGAAAACCAAGTTCAGATCTCTTCCAATGGCACGCGCAACAGCTCGAACGACTTTCAGGTGGATGGCGTCGAAGTAAATAGCCTGGCCTGGGGCGGGGCGGCGGTTATTACGCCGAATAAAGAGTCGGTCAAAGAAGTGACGGTTCAATCCAACCCGTATAGCGCGGAAAACGGGCGCAACAGCGGAGCCCAAGTGCTGGTAGTCTCGCAAAACGGAACCAACAATTTCCACGGCAGCGCACTGATGAAATTCGACCGGCCCGGGCTCAATGCTTACCAGAGATGGAATGGTCCGGACGGCAACCCGGTGCAAAAGGATACCGATAGATATAACCAATGGGCCGGGAGTCTGGGCGGACCCATTATCAAGAATCATCTGTTCTTCTTTTTCTCCTATGAGACTTTGCGGGACAGCTCGACTTCGACGGCGCTCGGCTGGTACGAAACGCCGCAGTTGTTGAAGATGGCTCCCGCGGGCAGCATCGCGTCGAAGATACTTGGATATCCCGGCGAAGGCGCGTCCTTCAACGCGATCGTCCCGAAGACATGTTCGGATGCAGGTCTTCCCAGCGCGGGTCAGTGCCAGGCAATTTTCCAAAACGGTCAGTACATGGGGCTGGATATCGGCTCGCCGTTGAAGACCCCGGTGGGCACTTCCGACCCAAGCTACATTAGCGGCGGAACTCCCGGCATCGGCGCGGGTCTGGACGGGATTCCCGACATCATGTATGTCCAAACGACAAACCCCCTCAACCTTACTCCCCAGCAATATAACGGACGGTTGGACTATCAGGCGACGTCCCGAGATTTGATCTCGTTCACCAGTTACTATGTGCCGAACAATCAGACTTTCTACAACGGGCCGGCGCGCGCGGCGAACTTCTGGCATAGCGATCGAGTAAATGAGGCAGCGGCGCTACTGTGGGATCACACATTTTCCCCGGCCTGGCTCAATGAAGCACGCTTCAATGTCACCCGATGGTATTTCAACGAGATCGCGAGTAACTCGCAGGAACCCTGGGGACTGCCGACCGACACCGTCGACAATCTGGGATCGGCCAATGTTCAATTTTTCGGCGCGCCGGGCCCTGGGCTTTTCAATCAGACAACCTATAACGTGCGCGATACGTTGAACACGGTTGTGGGAAACCACTCGCTCAAATTCGGCGTGGACATCAATAAGGAACAGGATAATGACAACGAAGTCGGCGCGGCGCGCCCCTCCTATGACTTCAGGAATATGTGGGATTTCTTGAACGATGCACCCTATCAGGAGAACGGGAACTTCAATCCGCTCAGCGGGCAGCCGACCAGCAACACCAGGTATATTCGCTCGGCCATCTATGCTGGCTTCGTCCAGGATGACTGGAAAGTCAGGCCGAACCTGACACTGAATCTCGGCTTGCGCTGGGAATACTTCACCCCAGTCAGCGAGAAATACGGCAACATCAGCAATCCGATCCTCGGTCCGGGGCCGGACCCGCTTCTCGGACTCAAACTGAAAGTAGGAGGAGATCTCTACAACGCGAGCAAGAACAATTGGAGCCCGGAAATTGGATTTGCCTGGCGGCCCAATCCGTCGAGCGAACGTTTTGTGGTTCGGGGAGGTTTCGGAATCGGCTATAACCGCATGCAAGAGGCAGTCACACTAAACGGGCGCAGCAATCCGCCGCTGGTGGCCGGGCTGACGCTGAATAACCCGAATATTCGGTATCAAGTACCCAACGATGTACACCAGTTCTACGGCTGGCCGGTCAATCCCGCTGGCGTCTTGTCCTTCAGCCCAACTACCGGCTTGCCGACAACGGGCGCGGCTATCGATTTAACCGGCTTCCCCGTGAATCTGCAGACACCGGTGACCTATCGCTATTCGCTCGAAGCGCAATACGATCTGGGCGGGAATTTTGTGGCCAAACTCGGCTATCAAGCTAGCCTGAGCCGGCACTACACACGTCAAAACAATCTCAATTTGCTCTACTATCCGAATGTGAATCCGGATGTCGCGCACTTGTTTTACTTCACTAATGACGCCAATAGCAGTTATAACGCTCTCCTGGCGGAGCTGCAGCATAGATTTGCCAAGTCGTTCCAAGTCGACTTCCAGTACCGCTGGAGTAAGACGATCGACGACGGTTCGAACGATTACTACATCGGCGAATATCCGTTTGGCCTGCAGTATTTGAAGGGACCGGCGGACTTCGACGTTCCACACAACATAAAGCTCTACGGGGTCTATACGCCGACGATTTTCAAGGGACACGGTTGGATGTCGAAAATTCTCGGAGGCTGGCAGATCAGCGGCATCTTGAATTGGCACAGCGGATTCCCATTCACACCGCTCTACACCAACACGGGTTGCAATGTGGTTTACCCGAACAGCGGCTACTGTAATCTCCGTCCGGCAGGGTCGACGGGCGGTTATGGCACCGATTACAGCAACTCGACTTTTCAAAAGCCGAATGGAAACTTCCCGAACGGCGCGCTTTCGTATTTCACCGTTCCGGCGTTTCCGGCAACCGGCATCCCACCTGCGCCGGCAGTGGGGCGCAACGGGCTGCGGGGTCCGAGTTACTTCGATACGGACGCGACCCTACAGAAATCGTTCGGTCTGCCGAAGCTGCCGATTTTCGGCGAGAACGCACGGCTCGAATTCCGCGGCGATATTTTCAACATCTTCAATAAGTTGAATTTGAGCCCGCTCGGGTCGAGCGGTACCGCTCAGCCGAGCAACGTCATCAGTTACGACGGGACGACCAGTAATCCACTTTTCGGGGAAGCTCAGACGGCCTTAGGGGGCCGCATTGTGGAACTGCAGGTGCGGTTCAGTTTTTAGGTACTCCCGGTAGAGGCGCCGCGAGGCATAGAGTAGTGAAGTAGCTCTCGCAGCCGGGGTGGCGCGGGCCATCGTTTTCTGTGGCCTGCGTGAGGCTCAGCGACGCTAATCAATTCGCCGTGACCAGCCACTGACACAATCCACTGCGAACTTGACGGCCAGTTCCCGTTAGTGATAGCTTACCGTAAGTGGTGGCTTACGAAGAGCGAGTCCTCGATGCTTTGGGAGATCCTACCCGACGGGCGGTGCTAACGCGCCTGCGCGACGGCGCACGATCCGTAGCCGAAATCGCCGAAGGGATGGAGGTGAGTCGCCCCGCAGTCTCCCAGCACCTGAAGATCCTCAAGACAGCACGGCTGGTGACTGTTCATGCCGAGGGCACGCGCCGGGTCTACACCGTCGACACGCGGGGCATTGAGTCGCTGCGGAAGTGGCTCGGGAGATTTTGGGATGAAACTCTCACCGCGTTTAAGGCAGTGGCCGAGCGCGAAGCAACGAAGGAGAGGAAGTAATGACAGAGCCGGGGATGTCCAGAGGAACCGACGCGAACAGTGTGCGCAAAGTCGTGAGCGTTCAGGCGCCGCAAGCGGTGGCGTGGCAGGTGTTCACCGAAAAGATGGGCGCGTGGTGGCCGCTGGCATCCTACAAAATCGGCAGGGCCAATGCAGTGGACGCGGTGATCGAGCCGCGCGTCGGGGGCCGCTGGTACGAGCGCGGCAACGACGGAAGTACATGTCAGTGGGGCAGCGTACTCGTGTGGGAACCGCACTCGCGCCTGGTACTCTCGTGGGATATCAGCGCCGACTGGCAGTATGACCCAACCCTGAAGACTGAAATCGAGGTGCGCTTCAGCGCCGACGGTAGCGATCGTACACGCGTAGAACTGGAGCATCGTCACCTTGATCGCTATGGAGCGCGTCGCGATGAGATGCGTCGAATCTTCGACACTGAAGGCGATTGGGGTCGCCTACTGGAGGCTTTCGCCCGTGCTGCTGCCGCCGCCTAGAGAGGAAACTACATGTCGGATATCGGACGGGCGCGAAGAGCGCTGACGAGGCGAATCTTGGAAGGAGCCGGCCAAGCGTCGCCCTCTCAGCGTAAGGCCGCGTTCAATGACAGCGGCCTCGCCGAACCAGCAGGTACGCTAGTCGACAAGGTTGCCAGGCATGCCTATAGAGTCACCGACGAGGACATCGCCGCCGCGAGGGCATCGGGCCTCAGCCAGGACCAGGTTTTTGAAATCGTGGTCTGCGCCGCTATCGGCGAGGCCACTCGGCAGTACGACACGGCACTTACGGCACTTGAGGCCGTGACCGGGAAGGAGTAAGCATGCGGCTTCGAATCCTTGACAGCGGCCACGGTTTCGGTACCAAATTGCTTTTCGCGCTCATTCGAACCGTTTCGAGGCAGCCGGTGCTCGACGCCGTCAAGCTAGTCAAGTACCGGGCTGACTTCTACGGCGGCCCGATGCAGGGAGTGACCCATGAGGCGATGCGCGGACCTTCCACTTGGTCTGTCGGTGATCGCGAGTTGATGGCCGCGTTCGTCGCAAAGACGAATCATTGTGAGTTTTGTACGAAGGCGCATCTTGCGGTCGCGCAAGGAGCATATCGTCGTGACGGGAAAGCGGTCTCCCACTTGTTGTCCGATATCGAGACCGCGGCCATAGAGGAGCCATTACGGGCGACGCTGCTCATGCTCGGCAAGCTGACGCGCGAGCACGTGTTAGATGCGGATGACATGCGAGCAGTCCTATTTGCCGGCGCTTCGCGCCGACAGATAGAGGATGCGCTCGCTGTCTGTTTCTCGTTCAATGTGATCGGCCGGTTGGCAGATGCCTTTGGGTTCTTCCTGCCCGGCCCCGAGGCCTTCGAGGCCGGCGCGAAATACCTGCTCGCGCGCGGTTACCGCTGAGCACGTACAGTGGCCAACTGGCGCGGCTCTTTCTCACCAAGCTCTACGCCAGCGGGTGCCGGCGCTACGCTACTCAGTAAGTCATCATCGATTTATCTCACCGGCACGAACCTTTGAAAATGAAAGCGATCATAACCGGAGCAACGGGCATGGTCGGGGAAGGCGCCTTGATCGAGTGCCTGAACCGTCCCGAGGTAGAACAGGTTTTGGTCATCGATGTGGATTTTCAATATCGCTGGAGCCGCACCAGGAGCGGAACCTCTGCCGGCACGGTGATATTGAATCGAGCGTGAGTTAATAGGTTTGACGAGGCACATCGAAAATTAGCCGGAACGAAGTTGGCCCTAACATTCCAGCTAAGTGTGGCGGCGTTCGAGTCAAAACCTAGCCGATAGCTGGACCGTCTGCCATGTCGTGGAACAGGAAACGTTCCCGAAGCAGTTGTTTTAAAACTGATACAGTGTTTTCGTTGGCATGCGTTTATTGCTTCAGTTGTCGGCTCAATGGAGTGCATTCATGCTGCTTTGGTTCTTGTTTGTCTTTCAATTCACCACAATGGAGCTACTGGCTGGAGCCGCCGCGTCCGTATTGACGGTACTGGCTCTGCAAGTAGCCTTAGGGGCTATATCACTATGCTTTGAGCCGCGGCTTCGCTGGCTGGGCCAGATCTGGCGCCTGCCGGCGATGATCGCGGCAGATCTAGCGATTCTGCTTAGAGACACCGGTCGGCGTTTGGTTCGCAAACGTTCCCGATCTGCGTTCGAACTCGCGAAGTTCCAGTCCCTCGGTGATAGCTGTAATGGTTCGGCCCAACGAGCGCTGGCGGTTCTATTCGTTAGCACGTCGCCAAACTCGGTTGTACTCCATATCGATCGCCAGACGGGAAACATGCTCATCCACAAGCTGGAGGCACAACCAGTTCCGATACTCGTTAGCAAATTACAGGCATAACTGGAACCATGTGGACCATCACGGCAATCGCGCTGCTTGTTTGCCTGGTCGGGCCTTTCGTGAGATGCATCCGGGGGGATACCGTCAGCCGGTTAGTTGGCTTGCAAGCGGGTAGCTCAATCTGCACTGTTTTGCTGCTCGTGCTTTGCGAAGCGTATCATCGCATCCCGTTCGTGGACCTCGCGCTAACGCTCGCCCTGCTTACATTTGGCGCGGGGCTTGTTTTTGCGCGTTTTCTGGAGCGCTGGCTCTAAATATGAGTGAAATTGCCGCCGGAGTTCTACTGGCGATTGGGGTTCTGGGCTTTGCGTTTACTTCCGCCGGCCTTCTGCTGGCGCGTAATGTTTTTGACCAGATTCACTACCTCGCACCCGGCTCGTTGATCGGATCGGTTGCGATTTCCGCCGCGGTGCTGGTGCACGGCGGCTTTTCACAGGCGGGCGCGAAGGGGATCGTGATCGCAGCCTTGTTACTCGGCTCGAATCCGGTACTTTCACACGCTACCGCGCGCGCCGCCCGCATTCGTCGAAAACAACATTTGGGGCTCAAGAGCGATGAAGATATTCCGTTTGCCAAGGAACAGGAATGAGCGAAGTCATCTTGCAAGACGCAATCCTGCTATTCGTCTGCGCCGGCGCGACGGCTGTGGTGTTTACGCATGATACGGCTTCACAAGCTATCGTGGTGAGCTTTTATGGCCTGTTGCTTGCCATTATGTTTTTTGTGTTTCAAGCGCCCGATGTCGCTCTCTCGCAGATCACGGTAGGAGCTTTGGCGCTGCCGCTGATGATCCTGCTGGCTCTGGCGCGAATCAAGAAACAGGGACCGAAGTCTTGACGAGACGGGTCCGACGCATCTTTTTTCTGGTGTCGGCCGCGGCGCTTGGCTGGGTCTTCTTTCTTGCATACAGTACTCTGCCGCCGTTGGGGTTTGTTCACAGCAAGTACGGCGACATGGTGAACGCGCTTACGGTGGCCGAGCGCCACATCACCGACGCCGTCACCGCTGTGAATTTCGATGTCCGTGGTTTTGACACCTTGGGAGAGGAGTTCATTCTCTTTACATCAGTGATGGGGGTCGTTTTACTGATGCGGCGGCAGAAAGATGAGCGTGCTGGAGATCACGAAGACAAGCTTCCGGGACGCATTATCCCAGACGCCAGCGATGCGGTGCGCGTGACGGCTTTGCTGTTGGTCGCGCCAACCGTGCTGTTCGGGCTTTACATAGTAACTCACGGCCAGGTGACACCGGGAGGAGGATTCCAGGGGGGAGTGATTCTCGCCTCAGCACCGTTGCTGCTATATCTCTGCGCCGAGTACCGCGATTTCCAGCGCGCCGTTCCGCAGCGGCTGGTCGAGGTCTCCGAAGCAGCCGGCGCGGCAGCCTACATCCTTATTGGCGGCGCGTGTCTTTCGCTTGGCGGGTTGTTTCTTCAGAACGTTCTCCCGCTCGGACAGAGCGGCAGTATCACGGGCGGCGGAATGGTTCCGTCCATCGATATCGGCGTAGGTCTTGAAGTTAGTGGAGGATTGTCGTTTGCGCTGCTTGTCTATCTGGAGGAACTCTTGGAAGAGAAGGAACAATGACCCACCTGCCTTACGCCGTTGCCGCGTGGCTATTTATTGTGGGCCTGTACGGAGTGATACGCAGCCGTAACTTGGTCCATCTTATTATCTGTGTCGGGGTTATCCAGTCTTCGAGTTATGTCCTGCTGCTTGCAACTGGCTATAGGGCGGGGCGGGTCGCGCCGATTTTTGCCGATATTCCGGCAAATACTCCGGCAGTGGACCCGATTGTCCAAGCCTTGATGCTCACCGACATCGTCGTTGAAGTTACCGTCATGGCGCTCTTGCTCAGCCTGGCTGTGCAAATCCACAAGCGCCATGGCACGCTGGATCCGGATCGTCTCAGCAAGATTTCCGGATAGTTTGAATGTTGCCAGTTGCGCCCGTCGTCCTGCCGCTGTTTACTGCCGCGCTGCTCGCGGCATTAACGAAAGCAATTTCACAGCGGGCGTCACAACTCATCGCCATTGCCAGCACGCTCGCAACTCTGGCAATCAACATAATGCTGTTGCGAGCGTCCGCGGCGCAGCCCATCGTGTACTGGTTCGGCGACTGGCGGCCGCGCCAGGGAATTGCGCTTGGCATCTCGTTCGCCATCGATCCGCTGGGTGCGGGCCTGGCTGCTTTCGCAACGCTACTGACACTTGCGGCGTTCGTCTTTTCGTCCCAGTACTTTGATACGGTTGGCAATCGCTTCCATGCCTTGCTGCTGGCCTTTCTGGCCGCCATGTGCGGGTTTTCGCTCACGGGCGACATGTTCAATCTGTTCGTTTTCTTCGAGCTGATGAGCGCCGCCGCATTTGCGCTGTGCGGCTATAAGACGGATGATCCAGGCAGCTTGCAAGGCGCTTTGAATTTCGCGGTCACGAACACGATAGCGGCATATTTTGTGCTCACGGGTATCGGTCTGCTGTATTCCCGCACTGGAGCTTTGAACATGGCGCAGATGGGCCGCGCTCTCGGAGCAGCTCCCCTCGATGTGGTTGTGCTGACCGGCTTCGCATTCGTGGTCTGCGGATATCTGGTGAAAGCCGCCGTGGTCCCGTTCCATTTCTGGCTGGCGGATGCTCACGCCGTAGCGCCGACTCCTGTGTGCGTGCTTTTCTCAGGCGTCATGGTGGAAATGGGCTTATACGCACTTGCCCGGATTTACTGGGCGGTGTTCGATCCCGCTCTCCACTCGCACTTGCAAGGAATAACAACTCTGTTCGTGAGTGCCGGCGTGGTGACTGCCATGACCGGCGCATTCATGTGCTACCTGCAGCGCAATCTTAAACGGCTGCTCGCTTTCTCCACCATCAGCCATGTCGGGCTGATGCTCATCGGCGTTGGGCTTTTCGCACCGAAAGGCTTGGCCGGCGCTGTCATCTACACCTTAGGGCATGGCTTGGTAAAGGGCGCGCTGTTTCTGGTCGCAGGCATTCTTCTGCACCGCTTTGAGGCCGTAGACGAGCGCGACTTGCATGGGAAAGGCCGTCGCGAACGATGGACTGCGGCTGTGTTCTTCGCCGGGGGCATGGGCTTGGCTGGTTTCCCATTTTCGGGACTTGCCACCGGGCACGATCTGATAACTATGTCGGCAGCGAATGCGGGATTTACTTGGCTGCGCTGGATTTTTCTGTTTGCAGAGGCTGTAACCGCGGCTGCGGTGTTTCGAGCTGGGGGCCACATCTTCTTTGGATGGGGACCTGTGGAGACACATGACAGCGCCCCGAAACACGAAGAGAAGCCCGAGACTGAGCAGCAGCACCAACGTACACCGGCGGCGATGTTTCTTCCCGCCGCCGTGCTTGTTGTCATGGGTTTGCTCCTTGGCTTCACGCCGAATTTAAAGCCGCTTGTTATCCAGGCGGCGACTCGATTTGAAAATGCACAGGCGTATGCCGCTCATGTGCTCGATTCGCAAAACGTGCAGCCAGCGGCGCCCGTTGCAAACGTTTCATCGGAGGCGGCCAGCGGATTCCTCACTGTTATTGCAGCAATGCTTATCGCGGGTGTGCATTTGTTCAGCCCACGTGGACGCAGGTTTTCCGCAGCTTTAACAAAACCGCTTCGGCTGTTACACCGGGTTCACAGCGGCCACCCCGGCGATTACGTCGCTTTTCTGACCTTTGGGATGGCCTGCTTCGGGCTGCTTTTCGCGTATTGCTTTCGATGATCCGCCTGTATCCACGCTCGTGTTTCCTTTGGGCAGCCGTCCCATCGAGCAGCGGCTCCAGCTCACCCTGCGTTTGTGCAAGCCCTTCATCGCCGGACCGCGATCCGGTTCCCGGAGCGTTCGCATCCAGGGATGCTCTATCGTTGTTCGCTGAGCTTGACGATGAATGCTGTCGCGCTGGCATAATCTTCAAAAGTTCCGCGGATACCGGCGCTCCGGATGCTAGTTGCCAAAAATATCTCCTCGGCATAGCATTCGAGAATTTCCAGATTCCCGTCTTCGACCGATGAAATGAGAAAATATTAGCCCTGGATCGTCTCGGGTTGAGCGCCACCTAATGTGCGAACTTAATGTCGCGTCCAATAACAAATATGTAGGCAAGACCGATTACCACGGCGGCGATCCACCATAGCGGTTGCCGTCGCACGAGCAGTGTGCCGTCGTCCGGCTTGGCCTGGAGGAAGGCGTCTGCCCACAGCAGGCCGGAAGAACCGCCGAAGGCCGCGGGAACCGTCGAGACCAGGAAGAGCTTCAGCCCGAGCGGGTCGAATGCGCCGGCCGCGCAGATGAAGAGGCAGGCGGCTAAATACGGCAAGCGTCCGACGACGTTATACGTCTGACGACGTGGGCAGAACGGAGTGGCCGCCACTCCGAGCATACGTGCTACAAATACGTAGAGCGCGACGCCAAAGAGCGTCATGCCGATGCGCCACATCGCCTGATGAGGTAAGCCGCGGATCACCTCTTGCCAATCACCGAATCCGAAAATCCCCGAGAAAAGAAAGTAGCCCGCGCCGGGGGAGAAGGTTCAGCGCGGCCAGAATCCAGAAGAAGTAGCGCCCATTCGCCCGCTTGCCAGCAGCTCGCGAGAGCAAAAGGGACACTACGCCTATAAAGAGGTTGACCAGCGTTCCGCCGGCTTCGACCCAGCGGTCCGGGCGCAGGCTCGATAGGTGGTTACTGGTAAGCTCGGTCGGGATATCGCCCCTGAACCAGGCGAGCAGGCCATGGCCGACGCCCTCATGCAGCAGGGTTGCGGCGGCCGAAGCGACGACCGCCATGCTGATAATCGTCGCCTTGCTGTGCCCTCCGGGCGTGCGAATTACTCTATCGCAAAATGGTTCGCCTTAGCGTATTTACAGGTAGGTCATCAACGATTTGTTTGTTTCTGCGTTTACGTTATTCGTGTACTCAGTCAGCCCTCCAAGTAAAGCATCGTCATTGGCGGCCGCCAGACGCTCCCCGTGGGCCTGATCCGAGATGGATGCTTGTTTGACCATATCTAAGAAATTGTATTTGGTCGGGACTGTAAGGCTGTACTGGGCAGGTAACTGCTGCCCCGGCGCGGCGGCATAAGCGCAGGCAAAACCTTCCAGGACAGCGGCTTCATTCCCGCTCAGCTTTCCTTCCGAGCGGAGCCGCCGCGAGAGCTGCGCATGTACGAAGTACTTTGTGTAGTAAAGTATTTCTATGATTTCCATAACTCACCCTGCTTCCCTCCGCAAACCTCGCTGGGCCCCCGCCGACATGACCCGGCCGCCGCTGCTTGACGACATCAGTCTCGAGGCTCCGATCGAGCGGCAATACGCGCTCCTGATCAATCCTTTCTACCCAAAAGATCCAAACGCCAGCTTCGGCAAACACGTGCTTACGCCCACACTCGCCTTGACCAGTTTCGCGGCGACCACGCCCGAACACTGGAAGGTGCAGTACTGGGACGAAAACCTGCTCGACGGGCGGCCGCCCTTTTCGCCGCTGCCCGAAGTGGTGGGGATCACGGTCCACCTCACGTTTGCAAAACGGGCGTTCGAGCTTGCACAGTGGTATCGCAACCGCGGAAGCAAAATTATTTTGGGCGGATTGCATGTGCTCTCGTGCCCGGCGGAGTGCGCGCCGCATGCGGACGCGCTTGCCTTAGGCGATGGCGTGCGGCTTTGGCCGCGCATTCTGGCCGACGTGGAGGCGGGCTGCCTGCAATCGAGATACACGGCAACTTATGAGAGCGATTATCGGCAAGATCCCGCGCCCAGACGCTCGATGCTGCCGCGCAAGAGCTTTCTGACCACTACCAGTTTGATCGCCACCCGGGGCTGCCATAATCGCTGCGGATTTTGTTACCTCGCGACGGAGGGTTTGCGCATGCCGTATCGAATGCGAGATCCCGCGCAAATCGTCGCGGAGTTCGCGGCGGACAAGCAGCCCTACGCCGTCTTCGTCGATAACAACCTGGGATCGAACCCAGCTTATCTGCGCGCATTGTGTCAGGCGCTGCAGCCGCTCGAAAAGATCTGGAGCGCGGCAGTATCGATCGACGTGACCGACGATCCTTCGTTGATCCGCGCGATGGCGCTCGCCGGATGTACCGGCGTATTCGTGGGATTTGAGTCGCTCAGCGATGAGAATCTCGCCGAAGCCAGGAAAAAAACTCCGAAGGCGGCCGATTACGCGCGCCGGGTCCGCCTGCTGCATGACAACGGCATCCAGGTGAACGGCTCCTTCGTGTTGGGATTCGATCATGATCGCAAAGATGTCTTCAGCCGCACGGCGGACTGGATCGAGGAGAACCGTCTGGAATGCGCGACGTTTCATATTTTGACCCCGTATCCGGCGACGCCGCTCTTCCGCCAAATGGAAGCGCAAGGGAGATTGCTACACCGCGATTGGAGTCTGTACGACACGGCGCACGCGGTGTTCCGCCCGAAGCACATGTCGCCCGAGGAACTCGAAGATGGATATGCCTGGATCTACCAGCGGCTTTTCTCGCACACATCGATCTGGCGGCGGCGGCCGGCCGATGGGCGCGCGGTTGCTCCCTATCTCGCGATGTCGTATCTCTACAAGCGCTCTAATCGCTTCTGGCGATTGCTCATCAAGCATCATCTGGTGCATGCCGTTTGGGGACCGCTGGTCGAACTGACGCGGCGACGGCACATGAGCTTTCGAGAGGAACTAGCATCCCGCGAAAAGGTGGCTCGAGCCGGAACGAGCGTGGTGGCCGCCGGCGTATAACGATTCGGGCGGCCATATGATGGGCGCATGACCGAGACTTTTTTAGAAGAGTGCCTGCCGGTGTTGACGCGCACTCCCGCCACGCTCGACGCGCTGCTGCGCGACCTGCCGAAAGAGTGGACGGAAGCCACGGAAGGTCCTGGCACGTGGAGCCCGTACGTGATCCTCGGTCACTTGATCCATGGCGAGAAAGCCGACTGGATGCCTCGCCTCGACATCATCCTGGAACATGGCCCGAGTCGCCCGTTCGATCCTTTTGATCGCGAGGCGCAGTTCCGCGAGAGTAAGGGGAAACCGCTCAGCGCGCTGCTTGACGAATTCAGCGCGCTGCGCCGCGACAATCTCGCGCGTTTGCGCGCGCTGAACTTAAAGCCCGCGCAATTCGAATTGCAAGGGACGCATCCGGCGCTCGGGCCCGTGACGGTGCGGCAGCTCCTGGCCACCTGGACAGCGCACGATCTGGCGCATATCCTGCAAGTGAGCCGCGTTATGGCCACGCGTTACCGGCAGGAAGTGGGTCCCTGGGCGGAGTATCTTTCGGTCATGCAATGATCCGTGCGGTGGGCGCCCCCGAACAAGTACTGCCGGTCTATACGGGACGAAAGCGAATGAAGTCTCGGCTGCCTTTCCGGCCTATGATGGAGAGGAGGAACGAAAGTCGATGGATGCACCCTTAAACAAAAGCGATCTCACCGACGCTGTTCGCGATCTCAAGGAATACATCGATGAACGAACGCGTGATAGCCAGACCGATCTCAAGGAGTACATCGACGAACGAACGCGTGACCTACAGACCGAAGTGCTTCGCGCCTTCGCCGGCTACAACAGCGCGACCGCGATCCGCATGAAGAAGATCGAAGCCGACCTCAACAATTCGGACACTGGAGCCACAAAGCGATTGGGCGACCTTGAAGAAATCGTCACGCAACTGCAGATTCGAGTTCTGCAATTGGAGAGCGGAGGGCCGAGGCTCTAACCCTCGGTCCCCTTCAATACCCGCGCTAGAGCATACTTTCCAACCGGACGAAGCTCATTTCCATTCCATGCTCCATGCCGGTTGCGAGCATCCGCGTACGCGTTTCGACATCTGGCAGCGTCATGCGCATCGTCATCAAAGTGCCCTGCCCGTCCGGATCGAACCTGGTTTCTATATGGTTGTCCGGCGTCGGGTCGGGTAAAAACATCCGCTCCACATGAACGATTCTGCTCGGGGGATCGAGCTCCAGATATTCACCGGTCAGGTAGAACCCGCCGCCCTTTCCGTTCGTCCATTCGTACCGAATCCTACCGTTCGGGTGCGCCTCGCTGACACAAACCGGCATCGTCCAGCCATCCGGGCCTAGTAGCCATTTTTGAATCAGCGCCGGCTCTGTGTGGGCGCGGTACACCGCTTCGGGCGGCGCGGCGAAGCGCCTGCTTACAACCACATATTTATCGCCTTCTGTTTTCAGCGTCATTTTGCTGCTCATCGTAGTTTTTTTCCTTTCTTTGGTTTCATATCTGCTAACACTTCATCCAGCCGGTCGTAATTCATTGCCAAAGCCTCACGCAGCATCTCGAGCCACCGGTCGATAGCCTCAATCCCGCCCTTGGCCAAACGGCAACGATGTCTCGTACCCTCCACCCGGCGCACAATCAATCCCGCGCCTTCAAGCACCTTGACGTGTCGTGAGATTGCGGGCTGCGATATCTGGAACGGCTCCGCCAGTTCCATTACGGTCGCTTCGCCTTTTGCGAGACGGGCGAGCATGGCCCGGCGCGTCGGGTCGGAGAGCGCGGAGAAAGCAGTATCCAGGTTCGGCATCCAAGCTCCGTCACTTTGTTGGCGGCCTCCCGCCTTATATAGTCTTTATGTTATATAACAAGATAGTTATAGTCAAATGCGCTCTTGCTTCTGTTTCGGGCAGCAATCGCATGCGACACACGGCCACCTTCCGTCGTCTTCCACTCGGCCTTGAACCAGCCTCGGTTCTCCAGCCTGTAAAGCGCCGGATACAGAGAGCCCTGGCGAATCTGCACGCCTTCGCGCGTAGACTTTCTAGGCCTCCGCATAGGAGCGAATGGCTGATTATGTCAAGAGCGCGAAAATAATGCTTGCTTGCTCTAGTTTGCTAGTACACTATAGATGTAATGATTGGTTCGGCTAAACGAAAGCCCTTCCAGTTGCAACTGGACCTGCATAGCGGTGTGCCCGTCTATCGCCAAATCATCGATCGGGTTACCGGAGGAATTGCCGCCGGCGCATTGGCGGGAGGCGACCAGCTTCCCACCGTTCGTCAATTGGCGGTCGATCTGGCCATCAATCCGAACACCGTCATACGGGCTTATCGCGAGCTGGAAATTCGCGGGGTACTCGAAACTCAACAGGGCACGGGAACATTCATCGGCCACCAGAAGGCGCAGCGCAACGACGCCGAGCGGCAGCGGCGGCTGAATCAACTAGTAGGTGAGTTCGTGGCTCGGGCCGGTTCGAGCGGGTTTACCGTCGAGGAACTAATGGAACAACTAGAGGCATGTCAGGATACTACGGGAAAGAAGAGGAGATGAGTGGTTATGTGGCAGAAACGTAGTAAAAATCAGCTGAGCGGCGTAGCGATAGCTTTGTGCGCCGTTTCGGTAGGCATTGGCGCGGGCTTGATGATTGCGCTTGGCAGTCGATCGCCTATGGTCGCCGGATTGGTGATTGGCATTTATCTGCTGTTTTCGATCAAGGTAGCGGATCAATGGGAGAAGGTCGCGGTGCTGCGCCTGGGCCGATTCATCGGGCTGCGCGGACCCGGCCTTTTCCACATGTTTCCGATCATTGACCGCCTCAGCCGGTACGTCGATCAGCGCGTACGCGTGGCCAGCGTGACGGCCGAATCTACGCTCACGCGCGACACCGTGCCGGTCAATGTCGACGCCATCGTGTTTTGGCTCGTGTGGAACGCGGAGAAGTCGATTCTCGAGGTGGAAGATTTCGTTCAAGCCATCACCATGAGCGCGCAGACAGGGCTGCGCGAATCGATCGGTCGGCATGAATTGGCCCAAATGATCACCGAGCGTGAGTCGCTCGGACGCGAGTTGCAGCGCATTCTCGATGAGAAAACCAATCCCTGGGGCATCACTGTCCAATCGGTTGAAATCCGCGATGTCCGCATCCCGCAGGCGCTCGAAGATGCCATGTCCCGTCAGGCGCAAGCGGAGCGGGAGCGTCAGGCGCGCAATATTCTGGGGCAGGCCGAAACCGAAATCTCGGAGAAATTCTCGCAGGCCGCATTGACCTACCAGAACAACCCGGTCGCACTGCACTTACGCGCTATGAACATGCTGTACGAAGCCATCAAAGAGCGTGGCTCGATGGTGATTGTGCCCTCGTCCGCGGTGGAAACCATGGGCTTGGGCGGTACGCTTGCCACCGCTTCGCTCGCCGGCGCGAAACCCGCCTGACATAGCGAAATAATCGCAGTTCAGCCAGATAAAATCGGCCCGACAGTTAACCGCATCATTGGCTTATCTAGTAGAATGAAAGCCGAATCTACTGGAATGCCAACTAAAGCCAAAGAGCGCGTCGATCTCTTGCAAGGCACGCTCGATCTGATCGTCTTGCGCGTGCTCGCGACCATGGGCCCGCTGCATGCCTATGGAATCGCGGGACGTGTCGAGCAAATAGCCGAGGATTTGCTTTCGCTCAATCAGGGCACGCTCTATCCGGCGCTGGTTCGCCTGGAACAGAACGGGTGGATCCGCGGCGCCTGGCAAAAGACCGAAAACAATCGCGATGCCAAGTATTACAGTCTGAGCAAGGCCGGCCAGAAGGCGCTCGAAAAGGAAACGGAGCGCTGGCGTCGTTCGGCGGGACTGGTGGAAAAGCTTCTGCTCGAAGGAGAGTAGCGGCATGATATACGGCCAGCGCTTCCTGTATAAGCTGCGCAACTTCCTGCGGCCCGACCGCGCCGAACGGGAGCTGGCGCGCGAAATAAGCGCCCATCTCGCCCTCTTACAAGACGAATTTCAAAGACGCGGATTGAGCGCGGAGGAGGCGCGCATGGCGGCCAGACGAGCCTACGGCGGTGTAGAGCAGGCAAAAGAGTTGCATCGCGACGCGCGCTCATGGTTATCGCTCGAGCAGCTTCGCCAGGATATCCGGTTTTCCACCCGAACGCTGCGCAACAGCCCCGGCTTCTCGCTCACCATTGTCTTGACGCTCGCGCTCGGCCTCGGCGCAAATACGGCTATCTTCAGCCTGATTGATTCGGTAATGCTCAAGGCGTTGCCGGTCAGCCATCCCGAGCAGTTGCTGCAGGTGAACATGGCCAGGCCTGACATGTGGGGCGTGGACGATCCGTTCATGAGCAATCCGGTCTGGGAGCGACTGCGCGACCGCCAGGATGTCTTTGCAGGGCTCTCCAGCTACGCGATAGCGCGCTTCGACTTGTCCGCCCGAGGCGAGGCTCGCTACGTGCAAGGGAACTATGTATCCGGCCGCTTTTTCGACACGCTCGGCCTGCGCCCGACGGTTGGACGAGTGATAACCACCGCCGATGACCGCCGGGGCTGCCCCGGAACCGCAGTCCTCAGTTATGCTTTCTGGCAGGGCGAATACGGCGGCCGCGCCGGCGTGGCGGGCGCCACCATCTCATTAGACAATCACCCGTTCGAAATTTTAGGCGTGATTGGGCCCGGCTTTACCGGTGTCGACGTTGGCCGGGAAAGCGATGTCTACGTACCGCTCTGCGCCGAACAAATTATCAGCGGCGGAAAAAGCTTGCTGGATGGCGGCGGATCCCTTCGCGTCATCGGACGCGCGAAGCCTGACCTTTCGATGAATCAAGTCGAGGCGCGTCTCAAAACGCTGGCCGCTCCCATCATGGAGGCAACCGTCCCGCCGGACATAAGACCCAGCCAACAGGAGCTCTATCTCAAACGTAGTTTCGACGTTCAAATGGCGGCCAACGGGCTTTCCAGCATCCGTTCGAAATACCGCCAGGCGCTCCTGGTGCTGATGGCGATCGTGGGGGCGGTCTTGCTGATCGCATGCAGCAATGTGGCCAATCTCCTTTTGGCGCGCGGCGCGGCGCGGCAGCGCGAGATCGCGATTCGCATGGCGCTCGGATCGGGACGCGGCCGCCTGATCCGCCAGTTGCTCATCGAAAGCCTGCTGCTCGCGCTCACCGGCGCGGCGCTCGGGATTCTATTTGCCCACTGGGGCGCGCGGCTGCTGGTGGGGCTTCTCGTATCGAACGTCTACCATGAGAACCAGGTTTTCCTCGATCTAAGCATCGATTCGCGCGTGCTCGCGTTCACCGTTGCAATGGCCGTTCTCACCGGTCTGCTGTTCGGACTTGTCCCTGCCTGGCGCGCAACGCGCGTCGATCCGCAGTCGGCCATCAAGGCGAATGCGCGCGGCGCGACCAAAGACGGCAAGCGCACAGGCCGCTTGGCTGGCCGTTGTGCGCGTCGAAGGGAGGTCGGGTTGGGCAAAGCACTGGTAGTGATCCAGGTGGCGCTCTCGCTGGTCCTGGTGGTCGGCGCGGGCTTGCTGCTCACCACCTTCATCCGCCTCAAAACGTTCGATCCCGGTTTCGAGCGCGCGCATGTCCTCCTGATGGATCTCGATCTCGGCGAAAGAACGGCTACGCCCGCAAGGCGCGGCCTGGTCTTCACGCGTGTGCTTGAGCGGCTGCGCGCTCTGCCAGGCGTCCGCTCCGCCAGCCACTCCGACAACACTCCGCTCGGGGGCGCCGTGGACGCCAACTACGTACAAATCGACGGCTCCTCCACCCCAACCGAGGGACATGAATTGATCTTCTTCAACGAAGTAAGCGACCGGTACTTTGAAACGCTTGGTACGCATCTTCTCGCCGGGCGCGACTTCAATGCGCGCGATACCGCCGGCTCGCCGAAGGTGGCGATCGTGAACGAATCCTTTTCCAAAAAGTATTTACGTGGGCAGAACCCCGTCGGTCGGCGCTATCGCCCGGAGCAAGGCGGCAAACTGGGTGACCCCGTCCAAATCGTCGGCCTGGCGCGCGACGCCAAATACCTCGACTTGCGCGAGGAGTTTCATCCTACTGTTTACGTCGCCGCAAGCCAAAACCCGAACACTGGCAAAATGCTCACGTTCGAGCTACGCACCGCCGGTAACGCCACGGCCGTGATCCAAGCTGCCAAGCGCGCGGCCGGCGCAGTCGATCCCGATGCTTCCTTGCAAGTTAGAACGCTCACCGGCCAGGTCGACGAATCGCTCGCCCGCGAACGACTGCTCGCCACGCTCTCCGGGTTCTTTGGAGCGCTCGCCTTGCTGCTGGCAATCATCGGCCTATTTGGAGTAACGTCTTACAGCGTGAACCGGCGGCGGCATGAGATCGGTATACGCATGGCGCTCGGAGCCCAGCAAGCGCAAGTGCTGCGCATGGTGCTCGGAGAGGTGACGAGGCTGATCGGCATCGGCCTGGTCATCGGATTGGGCCTGGCGCTCGCCACCACGCGCTTTCTCCAAAGCTTCCTCTTCGGAGTGAAACAGAACGACCCTTGGACGCTCTCTCTAGCCGCCGCGCTGCTCGCTTTGGCCGCCGCGCTCGCCGGATTTCTGCCCGCGCGCGGAGCATCCCGTCTCGATCCTATGGTCACTCTGCGCGAAGAATAGGCCGATTACTAACAAATCTTTTTTCGCGCCCGTAACTTCCCACCCTCTGCTGCGAAAAGACTAATGCAGGTTGCGCTACTTGTGCAGCCTGCGCGACAATTCGACTCTTGAAAGGTGTCCAAGTTGAGACTAACCATATCTGTCTTCGCGCTCACACTCGCAATCCAGTTAGCGCCTAACGTTCACGCGCAATCGGCCGAAGCACACGCTGCCAAGCACGCCGTTTTCGTCATGACTAACTCCGTCAAGGCTAATGAAGTTATTGCTTACTCTCGCGCCAATGACGGCTCCTTGGTCGAAGGCAATCACTACCTCACGGGCGGCCGCGGCAGCGGCGGAACCGTAGATCCTCTCGGCTCGCAAGGTTCCCTGACTCTCAGTCAAGATCACTCCCTGCTCTTTGCCGTCAACGCCGGCAGCGGCGATATTTCCGTCTTTCACGTTAATGGCGCAAACCTCTATCTTTCGCAAACGATCCCGTCTGGCGGCAGCGCACCCGTCGCCATCGCCCAGCACGACGATCTGGTCTACGTCGTGAACTTTGCCGGTAACAGCAGTGTCGTCGGCTTTCGTCTCGATGAAGCCGGAGCCCTGGTTAAGATCCCCAACTCGGTCCGCTATTTGAGCTCGGCTAACAGCGGTCCTTCCTCACTGGCTTTCAGCCCCGATGGCCGTTTCCTCTTAGTTACTGAAAAGATCACCAATAACATCGACGTCTTCACTGTTAAGAGCGATGGATCACTATCCCGGGCTAAAGTTACTCCCAACGCGCTTCCGGGTCTCTTCGACGTGGTGTTTGCTCCCGGTGGCGCGGCCCTCATCGTGCAGACCGGCCCCGCCAATGCGACGAATGCCTCTTCTATCTCCTCTTATATCGTCGAGGAAGGCGGCACGCTCGCTCCGATTACCGCCAGTGTGCCTGCGCTCGGCTCAGCTGCCTGCTGGGTGGCGCTTACTCCGAACGGTCAATTCGTTTTTACCAACAATTCGGCCAGCTCCAACCTTTCCGCCTTCACCGTCGGCACCTCCGGTAACCTCGTTGCCGTTCCGGGAACCGTTGTCGCGTCGCTCGCGGCCGGAAGCACCAACACCGATATGGCTATCAGTCAAGACGCCAAATACCTTTACACTTTGAACATCGGCACCGGTACTATCGGCATCTTCGGGGTCCAGTCGAACGGCGCTCTAAAGCTCACCGGCTTGCTGCCAGGCTTCAAAGCTCAACTCGGAGCCGATGGAATTGCCGCCTTCTAAACTCTGCCCTCGGGGAGCGTTGCCGGGATTTCTATTTCAAGCCGGCCCCCGCTCCTCCTCTCCTCCTCGATCCTTCCTTCCATCCAGCCATTTCTTCAAGGGCAACAGCGCGCGCAAGGTAAACAAATTTAACAGCGCCAGCGTAATTGCCGTGCCGTAATGGTCCATGGCGACTGCCGCCCCAATCACGCCCGCGTTCCAGACGCTGGCCGCCGTTGCTGTGCCGCGCACCGTGGAGCCGTCTTTTAGGATCGCTCCGCCACCGATAAACCCGATTCCGGTAATCAATCCCTGCAGCAGGCGCGACTGGTCCGCGCTGTTGGCATGAGCGCCCAGCAGCAGCAAGTAACCGCAACTCGCCATGCCGACAATGGGAAAAGTGCGCACGCCGGCGCTGCGTGCCTCCCGTTCCCGCTCCCAACCGATGCTCGCCGTCAGCAGGTAAGCAATTGCCACCCGTTCGAAATTACTCCATACTTCCGGCCAGTTATCGGCAAGCTGAATCATCTCTGGACTTCCATTCCAGCTTACTCGCGCACGAACTTTGTATCAGCTGGCGACTGTATAGTCCTGCCTGTCGTGCAAGCTCGGCAAAACCCGAGAATCAGGGGATGTGGCCGGCCTTTCGCCGATCTGGCTTGAGGCACGAATAGTGTCCCCAGCAAGAAGCGGTGTGATGGCAATTCGATCACGCGCGCTTCACCATCTCTATCTCTGCCGGTAATCCGAAGGCCCGCGGCTTCGAGCCGTTCCTGGTACGCGGGGTTCAATCCGAAATTGCAATAGTAAGCTTCCTCCGCATGCGTGCTTCGATACAGCGCAGCCGCTCTACTCTCCGCTGCGAAATGGACCTCCATCTGTTTCCCCGCCAGCGAGCAACTCAACGCAGTGATGAACAGGCAAGACGCATACGGATCTGTTTCCGCGTGGGCGGCATGCTAACACCCAGCGCGTTGCGGGCAAATTCGAGCAAGAGATGCTGAAAACCTCCGCACGTTCCTATGAAGGGCACGTCGTTTTCGCGCGCATATCGAATGCCCAGCAACGCGCCTTCCAGACTTTTGTATGGACTTCCCGGACTGCAAAACAGTCCGTAATACCGCTCAAACCGATACACCCGGTCGGTGGGCAGCCAGACTGCATCCATCTGTGCGCCGAAGATGTCGGCGGCGTGGGCGAGAGCCTCGTTGGTGCCAATGTGCGTGGCGTTTTGTGCGTTGAAATCGCCGATGATGCCGATCTGGATTGCATCTGCAATGAGGGTAGGATCGAGAAAAGCGCGCGCCGCCTGTCAAGTGGAACTGATCGAGAGCGAATCCAGAGTGTCCGCCAACTCTTTCGGCCGCGATACATATGGCGCATGGCCAGCCGTTATCCGTATAGGTTCCGTGTGCAATCTCTCGCGCGCAGCCGCTTCCCACCAATCCGGGTTGATGGTTCGGTCGTCGCTGCACGATATGTATGACGCAGGCGTCCGCGGCCACTTCTTCAAAGGCGTTTCCTCGACGATGGCCTGCTTGGCGTACATCATGCGCACCGTCGAAAGCGCCCATGGGATCACGTCGGGCGGGCAGTCGTGGAATAAGTAATGCTGTGCCGTCGCGGCATCGATCGGCGGCTTGAGTCGCAGGAAATCCGGCCGGTAAGCCGCGGGATCTTTTTGAACCTGCGAACGAAAGCTCTCGCCCGGCAAGGGAAGAACAGCCGCCAGATAGACCAGTCTGCCAACCTGCGCATAATCTGGAACCAGCGGCAGGAACAGCCCGCTCGCCGAGTGCGCGACCACGACCGATCTTTCTGAATCCGGAATGGCCGCGCCAATCAGCCCGGCGTAGTCACTGGCGCTGGCTTCCGGCCGATCGGTCGGCAGGTCCACGCAAATGCACCCGTGCCCGCGCGCCTCTAGCTCCGCAACCAGTAGTTCCCAGCCTGCCGGGCCTTGGGCCGATCCGTGAACCAGACAAAATAGACTCATCTTGCCGTTCTCTTGTGGCGCGATAAAGCCTCAGGCAAGGGAGACACATCAGTAATCTCTAAATAGAGCGTGCAAGCCTTCCTGTTCAAAATGCCGGTCATTGGTCAGAACATTCGTGAGACCTTCGCGGCGACTTCGGCCAACCGTAGAGATAGTGATCATGCTGGCTGTCGTCGTCCTTCGGCAACTCCGCCATGACTTCGGCGGAAACTTTACGCATCTCTTCAAGCACAATGTTAGCGGCTGCTTGCACGGTTCCAGTTCCAGACGCCGCCGCTTTGGCCTTCAGCGCTGCCGCCTGTTCGTCGGGGAGATTAATGGTCAGTGTCACGGAGAAGTTCTTGCTCCTTTCCCAGAGTAAAGGCCCAGCGTCAATATAGACCCGGGAGCAACCGTGAGGTGCGGGCGCAGTAGGCATCGTATTCCTTCCCGAAATGCGACCGCAGCAGCCTCTCTTCCGACCGTATGCGTGCCACTAGTGGCGGAATGTTGAGCAGCGCAAGCAGCACTCCGATTCCAGACCGAAAAACTAGTCCCCAGCCCAGCGCGTTGACGAGTAATCCCAGATAGCTGGGATTGCGAATGATGCGGTAAACCCCGGTCGTCACCAGTTTGTGCCCCGGCTGGATCGCAACCAACCCGCTGAACTGCCGTCCGAGGGTGAAGACCGGCCAAAGGCGAAGCACGCCTCCTGCCACGAATAACGCGACGCCGAGCCAACGGATGTCGTCGCCGCCAAAGGTCCAGAACCCGATCCTGTCCGTATAGGGCGGCAAATAGGCGCTCGCAAACCCGATCGCCCCGAAGGCGGCAAGAACCCAGCGGTTAGCGCGATCCTCCCGCTCGCCCGGACTGAGGTTTCCCGGGCTGAAAAGTCCTGCCACAACCAACCCGCCCGTCGCGACAGCGATGGCGCTTAAGGCAGGCAGTGAAAAGAATGCGGCAAATCCGCCGCGACCCAGGATGGCAAGTGCCAGATACAGAACCGAAGACAAGGCGCTGCCCACCAAGGCTCCACGTGTCGGCTTCATCGCTGCCTTCCCGGTTCGCACCCCATTTGACATTTAGTATATTTCGGCATAGGCAGACGGCGCCCGTCCACGAACCCCGCCGGGGACATGCCGCATAAGCGTTAACTTAAGAGCTCGAAGACGTGGTTAAAAGACGTGGTTAAGCCGTTTTGAGTTGTACAAGCCACTTTTCGGTAGCGGTGTATCTCACGCTCGGCTGAGCAGCTTCACCTGGATTCCTAAACCCTTGGCGACGAGGGCGGAACTACACGACTTTGAGCCGAATTCTGATTGCACTCGGAGCTCGTTTGTTTATTGAATGCATGCTGGCTTTTCCTCTGGTTGGAGCTTTACTAGACGTTCAGATCCTCGCCAAAGGCTCTGCGCATTCTGAGTGTCGTATGATGCACGAGACGATTTTGCCTCGCGCAGCCGGTGATGCTTGGACTGAATGAATTTGCCGCCCGCCGCACTGTATTCAGCGTCAACTGCGACTCGTCCAAGACCTGCACCGGAAAACGACAGGTCTCCCAATGTTCCGCCGAAGAGTCTGAAGAGCAGCTTGAATACCGTTGTCTTTGACATCCACTGCATGAAGGCGAGAGCGGTCCGGTTGAGTCCCGTTCCCGGGATGTATCCGGGATCATAGGCAATGGATTCCACCTTGCGGCCAGCCTTTCGCAATCGTCGATCGAGCTCATAGCTGTAAAGAATCAAGCACAGCTTGGAGCTGGTATACCGAACGCCACCGGGGAGTGATTTGCCGGACTTACCGGTGTTGGCCAAAGCCTCGGCGTCCGGTTGCGCTGCCTTGCCCACGAGCTTGCCGTCTGTGGTGTCCGGATCATGGGTGCCGCTCGCCGTCCACACGATTCGTCCACCGTCTTTAACCTCGTCAAGCAAGAGATTCAGCAAGAGAAAATGGCCCAGGCAATTTGTGGCGAAAGTCTTTTCATAACCGTCGACAGAATACTCGGGTGCGGACAGCGACTGCATACCCGCGTTGAACATTAGCGTCGAGAGAGGGTCGACTTCACCGCGTCCAACCATGCTCTTGAGGGCACGCGCTCCCTCTCGCACTGAATTCATTGAAGACGTGTCGAGCGTCAATACCCTGATATTTCCACCGTATTCATTGCGGAGGCCCGCCGCTGCTTTCTCAACTTCATTGGGATTACGGCCGCCGACGACAATGTCCGCATCGCCTCTCGCCGCGATAAAACGCACAGCTTCGAAACCTATTCCTTTGCTCGCTCCAGTAATCAACACTGTTTTCACACGATCCTCCGGTTGGCTACGCTTAGTCCTTGTCTCAAGAAGTCAAGAAGCGCTGCATTCACCGTCCCAGGCGCTTCCTGCTGCAACCAGTGGCCTGCACCGGGAACCTGCGACGACTGCACTAGACCCGGCGCGTTCTTCGGTAAGTCATCAATCCAGGGTCGAGTGCACTTTTGGATTGCGTCTTTTTCACCATAGAGAAATAGGGAGGGCTGATGGATGCGTGCGTCTTTGAACGAAGCCATCTCCTGGAATGTCGGGTCGATGGCCCGGTACCAATTCAACCCGCCTTCAAAGCTGGTCGCTCGAAACGTCTCGACGGCATGGGAGAAGTCATCGTGATCGAGCCAAGGCGGTAACTCTTTCGGCGGGAGTGTCATCATCATGCCCAGCGGAGATGCATAGGGATCGAAGCGGTCCTTCTCCGGTGCGCTGCCCGAGGCGGTGTAATAGTTGTATTTCAGCGTAAGTTCCACGTCGAGCATCATCGCCGCGTTCGCTTCAGGACGCTGAAATAATGTCATGTAGAAGTGCTCGTGACCTTGCCTCAGCTGTTCGAGAAGGTTCACATCACCTCTGGGGATGTAGGCCACGCTGAGGCCGCCAACGCGAGTGAAGCGATCCGGATGCATCAACGCCGCATTCCATGCAGCGGTCGCACCCCAATCGTGACCAATTATCGCGGCACTCTCAATTTCAAGACCATCCAGCAGACCAATCAGATCGGCTGCCACTTGAGGCATTGAGTACTCGGCAGCTTCAGCTGGAACGGACGATCCGCCATAACCTCTCATGTCAGGTGCGATCGCTCGGAACCCGGCCTCGGCGAGCACTGGAATTTGCCGTCTCCAACTGCGCCAGGTCTCTGGAAAGCCGTGGCACAGCAGCACTGCGGGCCCTGTACCATCCTCCACGATGTGAAGGTCTATCCCGCTTGTCTTGACGATGTGGCTTTTCACAAAAACCTGCCTTGCGCCTGTGAGTAGCATCGGCTGCGGTTAATCCGATTCGGCCCGTGCTTATTTGCGCTCCGCACGCATCTTTGGCTCCCGCAGCCAGTCGTCTAAATGCTGCGCCAGCTTCTCGCTGCTGTAGAGCACGGACATCATAAAGCCCGCGGACGATTCCGAAAATCTTACTTGCGTCTGTGCGCCGGAAAGTGATTTAAACTCCCACTTTGTAACACCAGAAAAACCCAGGTATTTTCCGTATATTGTCGCGAGTTCACAGCTTTTGACCGTGGCGATTTGCAGATGGTGTTTGAAGAAGCCTCCATAGCTGAGCTTCGCGCCCGGTGCGAATGGCCCAATCAGCTCAGCGTTCTGAAGGTACGCGTACCAATCAGGCCAGTGCTCAATATCCGTTTGGATTCCCCAGACTTTTTCGATGGAAGCGTTTATGGTGATTGTTCGGGATGCTTGAACGGGCGCACCAGAGATCATTTGTTCAGAAGAGGCTATCTGCTGCAGGTCGTCCATTGTCATGTGTCGGGCTTGCCATCTCACAGCGATGCGACTCCTGCCAGTCACCACTACTTGACGACGACGCCTAAATCAAAATACCGGAGAAAGGAGGGCCGTCTCCACCTTCAAATTGCGTTCGGCTCGCGAGATTGCAGCAGACTGCTCGCACGACGTGCGAGTCCTTTGGCGTACCACCACCACTTTGTTTGGATCTCGATAGAATCTAAACCATCGTCCGGCAAACTCTCTGTTAATCTGCCGGCGCTTGTCCGAAGCTAGTGAAGGAGCGGAATTATGATAGAAACCTTAAGGGCCGCCAGCGGACTGACCGGCGCTCTGCGTTTTTGCAGTCTCGATCGCGGCTGGCACTCGATCCTTCTACGCCACTACGAGCACCCGGAAGAAGTTGATCTCTTCGAGGCCCCAGCGCTGCCCGATCACAACATTGTCTTGGTCATTGGGGGTTCTACGCGAATTGAGAGTTTTTCACGAGGGTGTTGGAGGAGTTCACAACACGTTCCCGGTACTTTGGCTATGACGGCTCCCGATGTCGGTACCCGCGTTCGGTGGCGAGGACCGCAGAAGCACGAGACGCTTCACCTAGTCATCCCAGCGAAAATTCTAAACTCGGCCCGCACGGAACTGCGTGATCTTTCACCAGGTTTTGAGGTCCTTCCAAACGCATTGTGCATCCCGGATCCTCTGGTGGCTTCGACACTTCGTTCATTGCAGCGAGCAGCGCTCGAAGGCGCACCTGACCTATATGCCGACAGCGCGGCTCACTTCCTCGCCATACACTTGCTCACGCGGCGAGCACATCGTCCGCGGCGTGTGCCGCAGGGTGGCGAGATGAAACGTTTGCGCAAGATTGACGAGTTTATGGTCGCCAAGCTGTCCGAACCGGTCACGCTGGACGAACTCGCGGCTCAAGCTGGATGTAGCAAGTTTCGACTTATTCGCCTTTGTAGGCTTTACTGGGGTGAAACGCCTTTTCAGCGCCTGACTCGATTGCGCTTGGAGCACGGCCAAGAACTGCTGCGGCATTCCAAGGCCAGTATTATGTCGATCTCTCTCGAATGCGGATATAGCAATCCATCACATTTCGCAATTGCGTTTAGGCGAATGGTCGGGATGTCGCCCATCGCCTATCGAGAAACGCAGGATCTCGATCCCGCAATTTAGCGAGCGCAGACTCTCCTGTTATTTGCCAGAGTGATATGCGAAGCAAGAGACCCCGCTGACGCTGTGCAGTCAGTTCTTGAGTATAGGGAAGGAGTTTGCATCACAGCATTACCCAGCGCTTCTCTTTTAGGAGCAGACCGCTATGAAGACGACCCATTTTGCGATAAGTGTTTGAACGCGAACCGGTTGTCAATTTGGCCCATCCACGCCACGAGGTGGGATCCTGGCCAACCGGTTGTCGAGCGCCAAATAATTCGCTGCGCTCGTTGGGCAAAGACAGTCGCAGCCAACTAGCATAAGAAATTCTCTCGGCCATCGAAGCCGGTACCGGGCAAATCATTTGCGCTAAACCGCAGAAATGCCCTTGGCTTCAAATAGATCGCCGGCGCAGCGTCCCCCACCGAATCAACAACTTAGATCGTCCCGCCCCTTTCCATCACAAGCTTCCTCACCCCAGTCACAACCTATGTTCCTATTGTTTGCAATAACTTACAAGGAAACGCTTGGAACCGTCCTGTATACTGGTTTCTTGGGAGCCCGTCCGAGCTCCCATCACCCCACAGAACCGCCGGTTTTGATTTCCCAGGAGTCCCCTCATGCGCCTCGATAACAGCTCCCCGTCACCCGCTCGCCTGGCCGCCAATCGCGCCAACGCCCTGCTCTCCACCGGAGCAAAAACTGAAGAAGGTAAAGCCGTCGTCTCTCAAAACCGTTTTCGCCACGGCCTCTCCGGCGCATTCCTGGTTCTCCCTTGGGAAACCGAAGAGGATTTCGAAAAGCTGATCGCCGACCTGCGCGCTGAGCACAAGCCCTCCACCCCCACCGAAAACCTGCTGGTCGACCGCATGGCCCAACACCACTGGCTTATGCAGCGTGCTCTTTTCCTGCAAAAATTGTCCTTCAGCTACAAAACTCCCGACTGCGACGAACCGAAAGAACTCGCCCTCTACCTGCGCTACCAGACCACTCATGAACGCGCCTTCCACAAGTGCCTCAACGAGTTAATGAAGCTCAGAGCCGAAGCGCGTCGCGCCAAAGCGGAAGAAGCCGCCGCGCAGTTGAAAAAGGAAATTGGCTTTGAATCGCAGGAACGCCTGGCCGCTGCCGAAGCCCGCAAACAAGCCGCCGAAAATCGCGCCGAAACCCTGCACGTCGGTCGTCTCGAACTCCTGGAATGCCAAATCGCCGCCCAAAAAGCCCGCTTGCCCCAACCCAAACCCGCTGAAACCGCCGCCGTCGGGCTCCAGCAAGCCGCCTGAACGCTCTCTGTCGCACACCAAAATCGCTCTCAGCGCCCAAAGTGTCTTCAACTGTTACGATAAAGTTTCCCGCGCATCCCGGCCATGACTTCGCCCACTACTTCCGGTATTCTTACCGAAATTGTTCAGCGCAAGCACCAGGAAGTGGCCGAACTGCGTCCTCACGCCGCCGCGCTCCAGGCCGAAGCCTTCCACCGCAAATCGCCTCCCCGCAACTTTCGCGCGGCGCTCGAAAACTCAGTCCCCGCCATCATTGCCGAGTTGAAGAAAGCCTCGCCCAGTAAAGGGCTGCTCGCGCAGAACTATCATCCTGCCTTCCTCGCGCATGCTTATGAAGAAGGCGGAGCCGCCTGCCTATCCGTTCTCACCGACCGGCCCGCGTTCCAAGGTTCTCTACATGATCTCGAAGCAGCCCGCGCCGCTGTTTCTCTCCCTGTCCTTCGCAAAGACTTCACCATCGACCGTCTGCAGGTCTTCGAAGCCGCTGCTCATGGCGCGGACGCCATTCTTCTCATTGCCGCCATCCTTGACGTCTCCGAACTCCAGCAATTCCGTGAGCTTGCCGCCAGCCTGCACATGGCCGCTCTCGTCGAAGTGCACGATGCTCCCGAACTCCAGAAAGCGATCGATTCGGGCGCGGAGATCATCGGCGTCAACAATCGTAATCTCGAAACCTTCGCGGTCGATCTCGAAACGTCCATCCGTCTGAGCTACCTAATGCCGTCCACGGTCGTGCGTGTTAGCGAAAGCGGCATCTCCGATCACGCCGCGGTCAAGCGCCTCACCGAAGCCGGCTTCCACGCGTTCCTCGTCGGCGAATCCTTGATGCGCTCCGCTGCGCCAGCGGCCGCTCTCCGCCAACTTATGGGTGCCAAATGAGCTTCCTCGTCAAAATCTGCGGCATCACGAACGAAGACGACGCTCTCGTCGCCATCGAAGCGGGAGCCACCGCCCTCGGCTTCAACTTCTATCCAAAAAGTCCGCGCTTTATCTCTTTCAAGGCCGCTCACCGCATCGCCGCGCTGTTGCCCGATACCGTTCTGAAAGTCGGCGTCTTCGTCTCGCCTTCCGCGCAGGACCTGCAATTGGCCATCGATCAAGTTCCGCTCGATGTCGTCCAACTTCACGGCAAACACGTGCCTTCCATCGCCCACAGAACCTGGCGCGCCTTGCCCGCTACCGCCGACCCCGCCGAATCGCTACTCGCCGAAGCTATTCTGCTCGATACGCCCACACCCCACCACGGTGGTTCCGGTGAGACATTCGATTGGAAATTAGCCGCCCGCTTCTGGCAGCCCATCATTCTCGCCGGTGGACTCGATTCGTCGAACGTCGCCGAAGCCATCGAAGTTGCCCGCCCCTATGGCGTCGACGCCTGCTCTCGCCTCGAATCCGCGCCCGGCATCAAAGATCCCGCGCGCGTCCGCCATTTCGTAAAAGCAGCACTTAATTCGGGGACAGGCTACGCTTTCCCCAATTCTTTTTCTCTTTCCCACCCCCATTCCAAAACGGTTTCCTCATGACCTCGCCTACTCTACCCGACGCTCTCGGTCACTTCGGCCCCTATGGTGGCCGCTATGTTCCCGAGGTCCTCATGTCGCCTCTCGAAGAGCTGGAGCAGGCCTATCTCGCGGCTCGCACTGACCCGGCCTTTCAGCGCGAACTCGACGACCTTCTCCATAATTACGCCGGCCGCCCAACCCCGCTCTATTTCGCCAAACGCCTCACCGCTGTCCTGGGCGGCGCGCAAATCTGGCTCAAGCGTGAAGATCTCCTCCACACCGGCGCACACAAAATCAATAACTGCCTCGGCCAGATCCTGCTCGCCCGCCGCATGGGCAAATCGCGCATCATCGCCGAAACCGGAGCCGGCCAGCATGGCGTCGCCACCGCCACCGTCTGCGCTCTGTTCGGCATCGAATGTATCGTCTATATGGGTGAAGAAGACATGCGCCGTCAAGAGCCCAATGTCTTTCGCATGCGTCTCCTCGGAGCCGAAGTCGTGCCTGTCTTGAACGGCAGCCGCACACTCAAGGACGCCATCAGCGAAGCCATGCGCGATTGGGTCACCAATATCTCGAGCACTCATTACCTCCTCGGTTCCGCCCTCGGCGCTCATCCCTATCCCATGATGGTGCGCGATTTTCACCGCGTCATCGGCGAAGAAACGCGTCACCAGTCGCTCGCTCAAATAGGCCGTTTGCCCGATTCGATCATCGCTTGCGTCGGCGGCGGCAGTAACGCCATCGGAATTTTTTTCCCCTTTCTCAAGGACTCTTCCGTACGTCTCATCGGCGCCGAAGCAGGCGGCAAAGGCACGCTGCTCGGTGAACATGCCGCGCGCTTCAGCGGCGGCTCCCCCGGTGTCCTCCACGGCACGTTCAGTTACCTTCTACAGGATGAAAATGGACAGGTCGGGCTGACTCATTCCGTCTCTGCCGGCCTCGATTACCCTTCGATCGGTCCCGAACACGCCTGGCTGCACGAGCAGAATCGTTGCGAATATCTGCCCGTCAGCGATGCGGATGCGCTGGCCGCCGCCCGCACGCTCGCCCGCACCGAAGGCATCATCCCCGCGCTCGAGTCTTCTCATGCCGTCGCCGAAGCCTTGCGTCGCGCGCCTTCTGAGCCGAACGCCGTCTACATCGTCAACGTCTCCGGCCGCGGTGACAAGGACATCGGCATCTACCGCGAAAACATGCCGGACCTCAGCTGACCCATGCCAGTTCAAAGCCAACCTCCCAAGTCCCGTGGAGCGGGCCTTCGGCCTGCCATGCCGGCTTTCGAGCCGGCATCTACGCGCATAGGCAATCTCTTTAAAGTCTGTCGCCAACAATCCCGCAAAGCCTTCCTTGCCTACCTAACCGGCGGCGACCCTTCGCCCGCTCACACCGCCTCTTTAATCCACGCGCTCGAAAACGGTGGCGCTGACCTCATTGAGCTCGGAGTTCCCTTCTCCGATCCCATCGCCGATGGACCCGTCATTCAACGCGCCTCCGATCGGGCGCTGAAGGCGCACACCACGCTGCCCCGCCTGCTTGAAATAGTGCGCGAGGTTCGCCAGACTTCCCAAATCCCCATCCTGCTCTTCAGCTATCTCAATCCGCTGCTTCGCTACGGTTTTGAACGGCTTGCGAAAGATGCGGCCGACGCCGGCGTCGATGGTGTCCTGCTCACCGATCTCTGCATCGAGGAAGCCGTTGAACCCGTTCGCCAGCTCCGGCGCTTCGATCTCGACACCGTCTTCCTGGCCGCCCCCACCAGCAGCGATCGCCGCCTCAAGCTGGTTGCCGAACACTCTTCCGGCTTCGTCTATCTCGTCTCCCGCACCGGCGTCACCGGCGAGCAAAACACCGTCTCCGATTCCGTCAAGCCTCTCCTCACCCGCATGCGAGAATTAACCGGCCTGCCGCTGGCCGTTGGTTTCGGCGTCAGCACGCCTGCCCAGGTTGCGGAAGTAGCCGCTGTCGCCGACGCCGTCGTCGTTGGCAGCGCGCTGGTCAAACTCATCGAGCATCACGCCGCCGACCCCGATCTGGCCGATCGCCTCCAGGAATTCACCCGGCAGCTGACTGCCCCGCTCCGCTCCTCATGACTCGGGATGACTTAGCGCGTTGCCGCGAATCCATTGATCGATTAGACTTGCAACTGCTCGAACTCCTGAACCAGCGCACTTCCATAGTCGAAGAAATCGGGCGCGTCAAACAGGAACTTCAGCTCGCCGTCTACGAGCCCAAACGTGAGGATCAGGTCTTTGCGAATGTGTTGAGCCACAATCTCGGGCCGCTCCCGCCCGATGCGGTTAAACGTATCTTCGAGCGCATCATCGATGAAATGAGAACGGTTCAGCAGCTGAAGATTCTTGACACCAAACGTACCAGTAAAGACAACCAATGTTAGTCGTCATGCAGGAAGGGGCTACCGAAAGCCAAACCGAGGCTGTGATCGACCGCCTGGTGGAAATGGGCTTCACCGTTCACCGCTCTACCGGCGTGCGTCATACCGTGCTCGGCGGCGTTGGACCGCAGGATGACTTCGACCCGGGCGCGCTCGAAGTGCTTGCCGGCGTCAAGGAATGCCATCGTATTGTTTCACCATATAAGTTGGCGAGCCGGCACTTCAATCCCGCCGGCTCGGTTATCGAAGTCGGCGGCGTGGCGATTGGCGCGGAAACCGTTGTCACCATGGCCGGCCCGTGTAGCGTTGAAAGCGAAGAGCAGATCGAATCCTGTGCCGCAATCGTCGCCGGCGAAGGCGCGAAATTCATTCGTGGCGGCGCTTTCAAGCCGCGCAGCTCCCCGTACAGTTTTCAGGGCCTGGGCGAAGCCGGCCTGAAGATCCTGCGACAGGCCGCCGACCGCCACAGTTTACTTGTCATCAGCGAAGTCATGGATCAAGTCCAGATTCCTCTGCTGCTCGAATATTCCGACATCCTCCAAGTCGGCGCGCGTAACATGCAGAACTTCAACTTACTCCGCGAACTAGGCAAAGTGCGCAAGCCCGTGCTGCTCAAGCGCGGCATTGCCGCCACCATCGAGGAGCTTCTGCTCTCCGCCGAATACATCATGTCCGGCGGCAACTATCGCGTCATTCTGTGCGAGCGTGGCATCCGCACGTTCGAAACCAGTACCCGCAACACCATGGATATCTCCGCCATCCCGGTACTCAAACGCCTGACTCACTTACCCGTGCTAGCCGACCCATCGCATGGCACCGGCAAGCGGGATTACGTTCTTCCCATGGCGCGCGCCGCCGTCGCCGCGGGCGCCGATGGATTGCTCGTCGAAGTCCACCCCGATCCCGACCGCGCCGTGAGCGATGGCGCGCAGACCCTTCGCCCCGATCAGTTCGCCGCCATGATGCGCGAGGTCCGCGCCATCGCGCAGGCGATCGGTAGAACCGCCTAACTATGGAAACTGTTGCCATCGTCGGGGTCGGCCTGATCGGCGGCTCCTTCGGTCTCGCTTTGCGCGCTCACGGCTTCCGCGGCGAGATCCTGGGCGTCAGTTCTTCTCGCGCCATCGCGGCCGGTCTCGCCATCGGGGCCATTACCCGCGCCGCCAGCTTGCGGGAGGCCGCTGCCTCCGCCGCCCTGATCTATCTCGCGCAGCCCGTCGACGGAATTTTGCTTACCCTCGAAAAGCTTCGCGGCATGGTTCGTCCTGGAACCTTGGTCACGGATGCCGGCAGTACCAAAGTGGCCATCGTCGCCAAAGCGCAAGCTTGCCTTCCCACCGGTTGTTTTCTTGGCGGTCATCCGCTCGCCGGCAAGGAGCAGCGCGGCGCGGCCGCCGCCGAAGCCACTCTCTTTCTGGATAAGCCTTATATTCTGACGCCCGGTCCGTCTGTCGCCGCCTCCAGCGAGTTCCGATCCTGGCTCACCCGCATTGGCGCAAAGACCGTCGACATGTCTCCCGAAGAGCATGACGCTACCGTCGCTCTCACTTCTCATCTCCCGCAGCTTGTCTCGACCGCCCTGGCACTCACGCTCTCCCGCCAGCAGAATCCGCGCGTCGGGGAAATCTTCGGCCCCGGTCTGCTCGATATGACGCGTCTGGCGATGAGTTCTCCGGAACTTTGGCTTTCCATTCTGCGTACTAACAAAGCCGATGTAGTGGCTGCGCTCGATCAGTATGCCTCTGCTTTAGCCGATTTGCGAGACTCGATTCAAAATGATACTCTAGTAGAATTCTTTGAGTTCGGGTCTGCCTGGGCGAAGCAGCTACGTCAATCCGGGGCAGGCAGTTGAGGCCGGCGGTTCCGGCGGAGCTCACATGCTCTGGTATCCGATCGCATCTCCTATTCAACTACCAGGCTAAGAGGAACTTATGGTGAACCTTCTGAATTCGGCTGTGTTCGATGGACTTCGCGCGATACCTGATGCTACCCGCTTGACTTCCCTTCCCCGATGCACATCCCTCTACGCGCAATCCAACGTAGCGGATGCTGTGTTTTTGATCGAGGACGGTTTGGTCAAACTTACCCGGACTAATGACGCTAGCGGAAAGATCATTCTTGCTATCTGCGGCGTCGGCCAATTAGTCGGCGACGAAGCTCTCTCGGAAGAGCCCACCCCGTATTACACCGAGGCCGTTACGATCAATGCTGCTAACTTGCTGCGGATACCCCACGCTTCTATCCTGCGCGCGATCTCTTCCAACAGCCAATTAGGCAGCGCGCTGGTAAGTTATCTTCTCAATCGAAAACTGGATCTGGCCCAGAAAGTCGAGCTCCTTTGCCTGCAAGATGTCGAGTACCGAATCCTGCATTACCTGGCCCACCTCTCGGCGCTGTTGCCGGTGCCCAGCGACGGCAACGGTTACCAGATTCCCATCACTCAGCTCGAATTGGCGGACCTGATCGGCGCAACCCGCGAGACAACTTCGACGACGCTCAATCAGCTGGAGAGACGAGGTCTGCTCAGGCTCTCCAGGCGTCTGCTCACCGTTCCTTCTCCCGAGTCGCTCCGCCACGCCGCGCACGCGCGTACTGCCACCGTCGATGGCTCCGCAAATGGAGCAACCTCCTAGGTTCTAAAACTAGCCCTCGCTCTGTAAGCCATTGAGGCCTAAGAAATTTGCTTGCTTGAACAATCTTCGATCTGCTAAACTGCTTTGCAGATTTTTCGATGCAAGCTGGTTGTATTACTGTGAGCCCAAATGAGCAAGGAGGGCTCCTCTCTCCTGTGGGTGAAACAAAGGCATTCATCTGGCATCAGAAACAGGAGATCGTAAGTGAGAGAAAAAGGTGTTGTGAAGTGGTTTAATGCCGCCAAGGGTTATGGATTTATTCAGCGCTCCAACGGCGACGATGTTTTTGTGCATTTTTCCGCCATTCAAATGAATGGCTATCGTACGCTCGAGGAAGGCGCCGAGGTGGAGTTCGAGGTAAAACGTGGACCGAAAGGCCTGCAAGCCGAGAACGTAAACCGTCCTTAGTTTTCAACCAGCTCATACAGGGCCGCCGTGGTATAAATACCCCGGCGGTCTTTCTGTTTTTACGCACATGCATTATCGAAGGTTAGGAACCACTGAATCGGAAGTCAGCGAAATCGGTTACGGCGCTTGGGGTATCGGCGGCAATCAATGGCAGGGGGGCAGAGACGACGAATCGATCCGCGCCCTGAAACGCTCTTTTGAATTGGGAGTCGATTTCATCGACACCGCGCTTGCATATGGCGATGGGCACAGCGAACAACTGGTCGGCAAGGTCGTGCGCGAGACCTTCCATAAGATCTTCATTGCCACCAAGGTCCCGCCTAAGAATCGCATCTGGCCGGCTTCCCCGGCGACATCCATCTCCGAAGTCTTCCCGCGCGAGTATATTGTCGAATCGACCGAGCAAAGCCTCCGCAACTTAGGCATCGAACAGATCTACCTGCAGCAGTTTCACGTCTGGACCGACGCCTGGGTGAACACGGACGAATGGCGGCGCGCTGTCGAGGATCTCCGCGCCAGCGGCAAGGTTCGCTTCTTCGGCGTCTCTGTCAGCGAACACGATCCCAACTCCGCTCTAGAGGCGGTTCGTACCGGCGTCTTCAACTCCGTGCAGGTCATCTACAACATCTTCGATCAAACGGCCGAAGAAAAACTGTTCCCGCTCTGCGTGGAGAACAAGGTCGGCGTGCTAGCCCGCGTGCCTCTCGACGAAGGCGGCCTGACCGGCAAGATCACGGAAGACACCCAGTTCGAGCCCGGAGAATTCCGCGCCTCCTATTTCCGTGGCGACCGCAAAAAGCAGGTGGTCGAACACATTGCAGCCCTGGAGCGGGACCTCAAAGATGCTCCCGGCAGCCTGGCCCAGATCGCCTTACGCTTTTGTCTGTCGAACAAGGCGGTCACTTCCGTTATCCCAGGGATGCGCCGCGTCGAATCCGTCGAGAGCAGCTGCCGAGCCGCTTCCGCCGGCATGCTTGATTCCGACACGCTCGCCATCCTGAAGCGCCACGCCTGGAATCGCAACTTCTACGAGTAAGCCGCGACTACCAAACCCTGCACGCATGCTCGTGCATCATCGGTTGCCCGACCTTGCAGCCGAAAGCCTCGCCGAATTGTCCGAGGTTCGACACCACGCCGTTAATCCGATACTCGAGCGGCGAGTGCGGGTCCGTGATAGCGCGCATGCGTTTCAGCTCGGGGCGTTCTTCGCCACAGGCCCACTGCGCCATGCCGACGAAAAATCGCTGATCGGGCGTCAGGTCGTCGACCGGTTTGAGATCCTGCCCGGCAGTCGCGTGTTTCCAGGCCAAATACGCCAGAAATGTGCCGCCCAGATCGGCCACGTCCTCGCCCAGCGTCAGGCTGCTGTTGATGTGGATATCGTCGACAACTACATATTGGGCATACTGGTTGCGGACACATGAAACTCGCTCTTCGAAAGCCTTGGCGTCGGCCGGCGTCCACCAATCGCGCAGATTGCCCTGCGCATCGAACTGCCGCCCTTCGTCATCGAAGCCGTGCGTCAGCTCGTGCCCCATCGTCGCGCCGGTGTTGCCGTAGTTAGGAGCCGCGTCCATTTTGGGGTCGAACAGCGGAGGCTGCAAAACGCCCGCCGGAAAGTTGATGTCGTTGGTCTGTCCGTCGTAATAGGCATTGACCGTCGGCGGCGTCATGAACCACTCGCTGCGATCGACCGGCTTACCGATCTTCGCCAGCTGCCGATGCTCCTCGAACTCGGCCGCGTGCGTCGCATTGTTGAGAAAGGCCGTGGCGGAAATCGACACGGACGCGTAATCTTTCCATTTGTCCGGGTATCCAACCTTGTTCACAAGACCATGCAGCTTCGCGAGCGCCTGCTGCTTGGTTGGCTCGCTCATCCAGGTCAGATCCTTCAAGTCTTTCCCCATTTCGTCTTCGACCTGCTGGATCATCTTCAAGGCGTCCGCTTTGGTCTGGGGAGCAAACGTCTTGGCCACAAAAACCTGGCCCAGAGCGTCTCCGAGCTGTTCGTCCACCAGCCTGGTGCATTTCTTCCAGCGCGGTGGCATCTCCTTTGAGCCAGCGAGGTACTGGCTGTAAAAAGCAAAGTGCTCTTGCGCGAAGGGAGGCGAAAGAAATCTGGCCTCGCTATGCACCAGATGCCAGCGCAGATAAGCCCGCCAATCGGCCAGCTTACGGGCGCGCAGTTGCGTATTGAGCTCTTCGAAGAATTTGGGCTCGGTCACATTCACCGTGGTGAATTGAGGAGTACCGAGTGTGGAGAAATATTCGTCCCAATCGAACGCCGGCGTGATATGCAGCAGATCCGTCCGGCTCATCTTGTGCTTCAGGTTGTAGGGATTGCGCATGGCTGTCCGAGTCAGCGATACGTTCGCCAGGGCTGTCTCGATATCCATCGCAATTCGCGCATCGGCCTGCGCGTCCTGCGCCGATTCACCGAGCAGCTGTAGCATCAGCCCGATGTGTTGCACGTAGCGCTGGCGTATCTCCTGGGATTTGGCATCCGTTTTGGTGTAATAATCCCGGTCCGGCAAACCCAGCCCCCCGGCTAAGACGAAAGCCATCATCTGCGATGAATTGTCGAAATCCTGGTCCGAATCGAAGCCGAAGAGCAAGTTGCGATCAAGGCCGTTGCGGTGCTGCTCAGCCACGTAGCCAGCCAGGTCGTCGACGTTCTTCAGGCTTGCGATACGCGCCAAAGCGGGTTCGAGCGGCTTGCTGCCGGCCTGCTCCACTGCCGCTTCGTCCATGCAGGCGTGAAAATAATCGCCGATCTTTTGCTCATTCGCGCCGCGCGCCGCGCCGGTTTGCTCAGCCTGTTTGAGGATGCCCCACAGGAAGCGCTGGTTATCGTCTTCCATCTTGCCGTACACATCCCACGACGATTGGTCCGGTGGGATGGGATTCAGCTTGCTCCAATTTCCGCAGGCGTATCGATAGAAGTTGACGCACGGGTCCGCGCTCTTGTCCATGAAGCCCAGGTCCAAGCTCGGCGTGTAGGGCAACGCAGGCAGCGGAGTATTCTGCGCAAGCAGCCCGCAGGCCGCGCCCATCAGGAGAAAAGTAAGAACAAGACGCATGATTCAGCCTAAACGCTTTCCCGAATCCAAGCCAGATATTTGTCTGTTCCTTCCGTAATGGGGACACCTACAATCTCCGGAACCTCATAGCTGTGCAGTTCGGCGACGGAATCGCGCAGGGCTTCGAACCGGTCTTCGGTGGTTTTGATCAGCAGCAGATATTCCAATGCGGTTTGTATTTGGCCTTCCCACCGGTAGACGCTCTGAACGGGGGGAAGGACGTTGACACAAGCCGCCAGACGCTTCGCGACTAAGGCATTCGCCAGCTTCAGAGCCTCCTGTTCACCGGCGCAGGTACAAAAAACAATCAGAAAACCGAGCATAATTTCTCCTCTCCTCTAGACGTTTATGCCAAAGAAGTCTATAAAGGAGTGTAAGGGCAATTGCAAATGATGTTCCGGCAGTACTTGCGACCTATTGCAGCGTTGGCTGCACTCATCGGGCTTGGAGCCTACGCCATGATTATGCTGCGCGGTCCGCATGGGGTTAGTGCCTGGACGGAAAAACGCCAGGAGATACAATCCCTCGAAGAACGGAACGCCGATCTGCAGCGCGACATCGACGCCAAGAAGGAACGCATTCAGAAACTGAAAACCGATCCCGCGACCCAGGAATTGGAACTGGAGAAGCTGGGTCTGGTGCACAAAGACGACACGCAATTCAAGATCACGGGTCAGCGCCCTACGCCTGGATCCGATACCAGCGCGACATCAGGCCAAACCTCTCACTAGTTTGCGATTTGCTTGCGGAAGGGCCGAACGAATTACTTCGGCTATCTGCTCGATAACCGGCGTTTCGGCCAATAGGACGCGGTGCGGCAACCAGAAAGCGTCGCGAACGCACTGCTCAGAGACCGGACACGGGGTGACTCGGCAGCCGCCGTTGCGATAGAGCTCGTTCTGGTAGAGGGTGTGCGGATAAAAAGGCGTGACAGGCACGCCGGCGGCGGTTAACCGGCCACAGATCTCCCCGCGAAGCGCCGTTGAGGCGGCGCGCCCGATCAGCAGGTAAAACGAATTTTGCGTGCATTCGGCCGGCGCTCGCTGCCAAACGATCTCCGGGACGTCCGGCAGGGCTTGCTGGAGCACCTTGACATGAGCGGTCCTGGTGGCAATCTGACGCGGCAGGCGCTCGAACTGAGCGAGCAGAACGGCTGCCTGGAAGCCGGTGAGACGGAAGTTCGTCCCGAGCAGTTGGTGTTCATAAAACGAACGGCCACCGGTTCGCCCGCAGTTGATGAATGAACGGACGCGGCCCGCAAACTCCTGGTTCGAAGTAACGAGTAGACCGCCCTCACCTGCCGAAAGGACTTTGCCGTTTTGAAAACTAAAGGAACCTGTCAGGCCAAAACTCCCAGCTCGCTTGCCGTTCCATTCCGATCCCTGGGCGTGCGCGGCGTCTTCTATGAGCAAGATGTCGTGATCGCAGCAGATGCGCTCCAAGCCTGCCATGTCGCACATCGCGCCGCCAAAATGCACCGCGATGATCGCTCTGGTTCGTGATGAGAGAGCCGCGCGCACGCATTCGGGATCGATATTGAGCGAAGCGGCGTCGATATCCACAAAGACCGGGGTCGCGCCCACACGGGAAACAGCGGTTGCCGTCGAGATAAAGGAGATAGCCGGTACGATCACTTCGTCACCCGCTCCGATACCCGCTATGTGAAGCGCGGCTTCGAGCGTGACAGTGCCGTTAAACGCGCTGATGCCAAACGCTGAATGCTGGAAGGCAGCGAAGCTTTCTTCGAACTCCGTTACAAACGGGTGAAAACCACCCCACTGCGGGCTTTCGAGGACCAGGCGGAGAAGTTCGGCTTCCCTCTCGCCCGCCTGAGGCCACGGAGGTATTTGCATGAATGAAACTGCTTCCAGTGTAGACAAGGCTCGTGTGAGAATTGGGGCAGATGTCCGTTTACGACGAGCGCCGTGAGGATCTGGAGAAGTATGAGTTCATGATGGGCCGCGACCGCGGAAGGCTGGCCGTCACGTTAGACTGTATCACCGACGCCCTGGTTTTAGTGGGTCAGCACGGCGTTTATTGCCAGAGCGTGCGGCAACTTGGCAAGCCTGCGATGGACATTCAACTGATCACGAAAAGCCTGACCGACGCCAAGGAATTGATTACCAGCGTGCTCGAACTGACTCCCGCAGGCCACGGGCAAAAATGAACTGAGCACCCCAAAATTAGAGATTTTGCAGAAAAGGATTGCGTTCTTTTTCCCGTCCGATGGTCGTCGGCGCTCCATGCCCCGGCAGCACCACGGCATCTTCGGGCAGATCGAGCAGCTTCGTTTTGATAGAGCGAAGTATCTGGCGGGAATCGCCGCCCGGCAGGTCCGTTCGACCGATGCTATCGCGAAACAGAGTATCGCCGGCAATGAGCTTGTTTTCGCTGGGAATCCAGAGGCACTGACTGCCGGGAGTGTGTCCAGGCGTCTCGATGACTTGGAACTCCGCAGCGCCGAGCGTAAGCACAGTGCCTTCGGAGGACGAGCTATCGATATCGGGACGCGCGGGCGGCTTTTCCATCCCCAGCCAGGCAGCTTGTGTATCGAGCAGGTCTAGCAATCCTTTATCCCTGTCGTTCATATAGACGGGCGCGTTTGTCTGCGTGCGCAGAAGCTGAGCTCCCGCGACATGATCGATGTGCGCATGCGTGATGACAATTGCTTTCACCTTCAATTGATGTTTCTTAAGCACGGCATTGATCTGTTCGACTTCATCGCCCGGGTCGACGACGATGGCCTCGCGAGTTTGCTCGTCACCGAAGATCGAGCAGTTGCACTGCAGCATGCCTACCGGAAGAACGACGTGGATCATATTGTGTAGACACCTTCATCCTATCTGTAGCTTCGCCTGATACTGGGCGGGGAGTTTGGTAGGACGCCATTCGCGATTGAGCCAGATGTGGCGAGTGGAGCCTTCGGCCAGCAGACGGTCTGGCGTGAGCGAGAGAATTCGGTAAGCGAATTCGACAATTCGGCTGTTCGCCGAACCGATGCTGGTTTCGACCGCAATTTCCTGGTCGAAACGCGCCGGGTAGAGATAGCGGCAATTCGCTTCGATGACAGATAAATACAGCCCTTCGGTGTGTTCGAGCTGTTTGTAATCGAGTCCGAGCGAGCGCACCAGGTCGACTCGCCCTACTTCCATCCAGATCAAGTAGTTGGCGTAATAGACGACGCCCATCTGATCCGTTTCGGCGTAGCGGACACGCAGACGGCTGACGTGCATCGCGGCGGACTGCTGCGGCAAGCAAAGACCTCCTCTGTGAGGATAATGCGCCCCGAGTAAACTCGCATCACAACTTTCGTAGCAACAGGAGCGTCAAATCATCCCGGCCCTCCGGATTATGAATCCACTTTTGAACTGCACCGGTAATCGTGGCGATGATATTGTCGAGCGGCTTGTCGAACTGGGCCACCAATAGTTCGGCAAGACGAGCTTCGCCGAACTCCTGCTCCGCCGCGTCTTCGGCCTCAGGAATACCATCGGAGAAGGCCGCGACAAGATCTCCCGTCTGCAAAAGCACCTCTTGCTGTTCGTAGTTCACGTTGGGCAGTAGCCCTGCCACCATGCCACCCCCCTCCAGCTTGATTGCCTTTCCAGCACGCACCAGGAACGGCCTCGGGTGACCGGCATTGCTATAGGTGAGCTGCCCGGTTTCGTCGTCGTACATGGAAAGGAAGAACGTGGCGTATTTTTCTGGCGGGGTGCTTTCATAGAGTTGCTGGCTGATCAGCGCCATCAACGTCGCGGTTGAGAAGTCAGGATAGGGGGAAGCTCCACTAAACTTCAGCGGGGCGTGCAGCGCCGATTGGATGCTTGCCATCAGCAGTGCCGCTGATACTCCCTTCCCCGAAACGTCCCCAGGCGCGATCGCTGTCCATCGGTCGTCCAGTGGCACATAGTCGTAATAATCGCCGCTGACGACTCTTCCAGGAATGCATACCGCGGCCATCTCCAAGCTCTTCAGTTTCGGCACAGACTCAGGAAACAGGCGCAATTGCACCTCTCGCGCGATCTCCAGTTCAGCCTCCAATTTTTCTTTCTTCTTAACCTCGCCAACCAAATGGCGAATCCTCGATGTCATGCTGTTGAACGAAGTGGCCAACGCACTCAATTGATGTTCGCCACGCACAGGAATATGGTGTGAGAAATCTCCTTTGGCTAGTTCTCGCGTTCCCCGGTAAAGGTCGTCCGCGGACCGCGTGATTGTCCGCGTGAGGGTCGAGCTGGAGACCCAAGCGATGACTTCCACGATAAAGAAAAAGCTCACAAGGCTGACCAGCACAGAGATTGCAACCGACTCCATACGGCCAGGCGCGATGCCGGCGAGGAGCAAAGACGGCCTCGATATCAATGTCAGTATGACTTCCGTCTGGCCGGAGGAGGCGTGTATCTTGCTAGGTAGAATGTCGGCGATCGGAACATCCCACCAGCCGCGAGGCGCCCTCAATCCGGCGGCCAGTATCTGCTTCCGAGCGCCATGTTCAACCACCGTGATGCTGCTACCCGACGGGCCGAAGCGAATCTCGGTGACGTCTTCCCCGGGCAGTACGGCTGTAACCGACACAATCCCTGCCGTGAGTGAGGACAGAGTGTGCTCATCCAAGGGAAGGTAGGCGAATGCCTCGGCATTCCCATCACGGGCATTTGCGCCGATGTAATAGTTGCCGCCGGACCGGAACAGATCACTGAATCCAGGAGCAATCCAGGCCGGCGCTGTCTGGAACTGGCCATCCGCGGGCAACCGGAGCAAGTGGGCATCGGCCTTAAGGACCACTTCCAGCCTCGGCACACCTTGGCGGATTCCGTCCAGCAGATCCGCCTTAGCGCCGTGAGAGGCTGCCATCGATAGATTCCGCGCGGCGGACCGAACGGTTTCTATTCGCGTTTGCAACGCGTGTTGGACCCGTTCGCCGGCGAATTGCGCCAGCAGCAACTCGGCCGTGATCATCAGCAAGAAGCCGATCAGGACGAGGGGAACGACTCCGGATAGAAAAGAGGTAACAAGTAGCCGGTTGCGAACTCGTCACAGTAATTCCTTGCGGAACGCGATGTAGCCCACGATGAAAGCCAGTGCAAGAAAGCCGGAGGCTGAAGTTCCGCCGTGGAAATAGGAAACTGCGACTGTGCCCACGGGCAGTACCATGAGAGCTAGCGCGACACGCTGAAAGGCAGTTGTGCTGCGAAGCCATTGCGTCATCGTTGCATAATAACTCGTTATTCTTGCAACGGTTTCGTTTGCAAGTAGAAGGCTTAAATCGTAATCTCTCTCTTCAGGCCATACACACGGCGATTCTCTTGCTAGCATTTGGACATGCGAGTGAGGGTGCTCTTCTTCGGCGTGCTGAAAGAGATAGCAGGCTGTTCGGAAGACTCTCTGGAAATTGCCCCGAATTCGACGCTCGAAAGCGTATTCGATGCCTACGCAGAACGCTTTGCAACCTTGCGGGGCAGGCGCTCGTCGATTCTATTTGCCAGAAACAGGGAGTTCTCGAAGGCGGACACGATTCTTTGCGAGGACGACGAAGTAGCCTTTCTGCCGCCGGTGAGCGGAGGGTCGGACCGGATCATGCGCGAAGAGGAGGGGCACATTTTCGGCATAACACGCAGCACGATCGATTCGCAGAAGTTGGCTGACGGTCTGAAGCGTCCGGAGGATGGGGCAGTGGTGATTTTCGAAGGAGTGGTGCGCAACAATACGCGGGGAAGACCAACCTCATACCTGGAATACGACTGTTACGAAGAGATGGTGCTTACGCAAATGAAAAGCATCGGGCGCGAAATCGCTGTCCGGTTCGGCCTGGGTCGGATCGGGATGATTCACCGTCTTGGGCGGCTAGATATTGGCGAGGCCAGCGTGGCTATAGTAACAACGGCGCCGCACCGCCGCGCTGCTTTTGAGGCTGCTCTGGAAGGGATCGACCGCCTGAAGCGCGAAGTGCCCATCTGGAAGAAAGAGATTTTCGCCGACGGAGCCGAGTGGGTGGAAGGCGAGTGGGATGAGCAACTGCTGGCGACCGCAAAGAAAAATGAAGCGACGTAGCTTTCGCGCGTTGAGTGGGGCCTTTTTACTCGCGCTCAGCTTGACCGGGCTTAAGGCTCAGTTCAAGCCCGCCGACCCGAACCAGCAGCGGCCGCTCGAGCCGCTTCCTCAAAAGAATCCGGATGGAACCCCGACCTTCGCCGTCAAAGTAAATCTGGTTCGGCTATTAGTAAGCGTGCGTGACGCCGCGGGAGGGTTGATCTCCGATCTGGATAAAAAAGATTTTCGCGTCTTCGACAACGACGTTCAGCAGGAGATAGCGGTGTTTGAAAAGAGCACGTCTTTAGCGCTCTCGGTAGCGGTGCTCATGGATACGAGCGCCAGCGTGCAAAGCGACCTGCACTATGAGGCGGATTCGGTAAATCGTTTTATTCCGGCGCTGCTCGATTCAGGCAATCCGGAAGACGCGTTCGCTCTGTTTACCTTCAACTGGCACATCAGCCTGGAGTCAGACTTTTCACGTAACAAGAAACGCGCGGAACGGGTGCTGCACGGTCTGCGTAGCGAAGGCGGAACATCGCTTTACGACGCGGTTTATCTGGCCAGCGATACGCTTGCCGAAAGAGAAGGACGGCACGTGATGGTGGTGGTGACCGATGGCGGCGATACCACCAGCTACAAACGCTATGCGGATGCGCTGGCGGCGGCGCAGCGGGCGGATATAGTGATGTACCCGATCGTGGTTATTCCCATTGCGGGGGATGCCGGCCGGAATACCGGCGGAGAACACGCGCTGGCCACGCTGGCCGCTTCCACGGGCGGACGCATTTTCTATCCGGAAGGCTTCAATCGGCTGAATGAGGCGTTCGAAGATATTATCCGGGAACTCCGCACGCAATATATGCTGGGTTTCTATCCGCAGGGCGTGCATGAGGTTCCGCGCAGCTTTCACTCAGTGAATGTACAGTTGCAGAATACATCGTTAAAGGTATCGGCGCGCAGTGGTTATTACGAGCCGTAGCGGTAGAACGCTGGCTGAGGGTTTGTGAAAAAATCTTGGGGACACGCCTGCTGTTATCACACTCCAATATGGAGTGAACCCCTGAAGTGGAACACAGGGAAAGGGGACAGTTGACCGTTGGCCGAGTATAGCTCGACAAACGGAGTAAAGGGTAGCAGACTGGTGGACGGCTGGCGAAGCGGAGGCGAGCGCTGCAGGAGTGCAACTGGCCAAGGAATAGCGAGCCGGAAACGCAGTCCGACGATGGGTGCGGAGGCGGCTTTTCGAAGCGCTTCCGTCCATCGAGAAAAGGCCCAGTGGAGGATTCGATTTCCTCATGCCTGAGAAAACTCCTCTCTGCCCTTCGCGGGATCGCCGAGGGCTTGGCCAGGACGCTGTTCGTAACGCATCGGGCTCAGATAGTGAAGGGCCGAATGCAAGCGTGTTCGATTGTAGTAATCCAGATAAGCAGCTAAGCGTGCAAGCCATTCGTTTAAGGAAGCGGGCTCAGCCTGTTCTTTTTTAAGCGTTTTGAAAAAACTTTCGCAGCGCGCGTTATCGTACGGATTGGCCAGCCGGCTCATGCTGCCGATCAGGCCGTGCTGGCTGAGCAAGCGAACGTAGGCTTGCGAAGCATACTGTATGCCGCGGTCGGAGTGATGCAACAAAGTGGGCGCCGGCTGGCGTTCGGCCAGGGCTTGCTCTAAGGCGCGGCTGACTAACTGGGTCGTCATGCTCTCGGCTAAAGCCCAACCGACCACGCGTCGGGACCAGGCGTCCAACACCACCGCTAAATAAACGAACCCGCTGGGCGTCCGTAAGTAGGTGATATCGGCTAACCAGATCTGGTCCGGCCCAGTCGCTTCCGCCTGCCGCAAGCGGTTGGGAAAGACCGTGAAACGATGACTCGACTGGGTAGTCTTCACCCAGCGTTTCGGGCGCAGCGCTTGCAATCCATCCTGTCGCAGCAAGCCTGCCACTCGCTTGTGATTCACCGGCCAGCCCGCTTGCCGCAGCGCCGCCGTGACGCGACGATACCCGTAGAAGCGATGCGCGAACACGATCTCATGCAGCTTCTCTCGCAGGCTGAGTTCCTCACTCCCCGGTACGCTCCGGCGCCACTCTCGGTAGTAGCCGCTACGGCTCACCTGGCCCAACCAACACATCCGCTCCACATGCTGTTCGCCTGACTGCTCCGCTACGCTTCGGATGGCGGCGTAGAGGGCGCGGCGCCGAGCCTTTTGTTGGCTCGGCGCCGCTGCTCGATCTCGCGCCAGGCAGCTTTGAAAAAATGCAGATCCAGTGCTTGCTGGCCCGCCAACTGCTTCAGCCGCCGGATCTCTTCTTCTAACTCCCGCACCTGGCGCCAGTGTTCGCTGGCTTCCACCGCCGGCAACGCCTCGACTCCGCTCCCTCGCTCCGCCCATTCCGGATCCAGCTTGCTTCGCCATTCGTACAACCATTTCCGCCGCACGCGCAAATCGCGCGCCAACGCCGCTACGTTGCCGCAGGTCTTCATGCGTTCCACCGCCGTCTGCTGGAACTCTAAACTGTACTTCCCTACTCTTCCTGTCACACCTGACTCCATTCGCTTTCAATGTGTCCCCTCTCGATGTGTCCCACTTCAGGGGTTCACTCCAATAGCTGTTGACGGCAGCCCGGAGTGTCCCCGATTTTTCACGCAGGCCACGGAAAACGATGACGCGCGCCACCCAACCAGGGCGCGTGTGTTGAACTGAAGTTGTATGAGTGAGTATCTGGACGCGGCGATCGAGATCGCTCGCGAAGCAGGCCAAGTGTTACTGGCGCACTGCGGTGTCGGCTTCGAGTTAAAGGGCGATTACGACCTGGTGACGGCCGCCGACCGGGCAAGCGAGCAACTGGTGATAAAGAGGCTGCGGGGGCGTTTTCCGAAGCATGGAATCGTAGCCGAAGAGGGTGGCCGAGCGGAGATGGAGGCGGACCTGCGGTGGTACGTCGATCCGCTAGACGGCACTACGAATTTCGCGCACGGGTTTCCGATGTGGAATGTCACGTTGGCTTTGGCGCAACGAGGCGAGGTGATCGCGGGGGTGGTTTACGATCCGCTGAATCGCGAGCTGTTCGCAGCCGAGCGGGGCGCCGGAGCGCGGCTGAACGGCGCGCCGATTCACGTGAGCCAAGCGCAAACGCTCAACGATGCGCTGCTTTCAACCGGATTTCCAAGCCGCAAACGACACCAGAACGTTAACATTCATTTTTACTATCAGCTGGCGATGCTGAGCCATGGCGTGCGGCGCGGCGGCTCAGCGGCCATCGACCTTGCCTATACGGCGTGCGGCCGCCTGGAAGCCTTTTGGGAATTCGGTTTGAATCCCTGGGATATGGCGGCGGGCACGCTGCTGGTGGAAGAAGCGGGCGGCAAAGTTTCCGGAATGCGGGGCGAGCCGCTTGACCTGCATGGGCGGTATCTGGTGGCCGACAACGGGCTTATTCACCACGAGTTGCTGGAGCTTTTCGAAGAGATTTTCGAAGGGCGGTACCGGCACGACATGCCGGGGTTGCCGTCTGCGGAGTGGGAGTTGCAGCGTGGCTGACTTGCCGCCGGTTCCGTTGACGCTTGAGGGTGCGTATACCTTGCACCAGATGTTTCGGATTCGCCGGTCCGCGTGGCGCGAGCTACAAGAGGAACGTCGGGTGGAAATCACCAAGGAGGCAGTCGCGCTTCTTGGGCCGCTAGAGACCGGCTCGACGACCGGCCATCCGAATCAATCCGCGATTTTCTCGCAAATCGGGCACAAGGGCGATCTTCTACTGTTGCATTTTCGAGACACACTGGAAGATTTGCATCGGGCGGAACTGGCGGTTGCGCGCTTGCAGCTCACAGATTATCTGGAAGCGACGCACTCCTACGTTTCCATCATCGAGCTTGGTCTTTACGAATCGAGTGGCAAGACCTATGCGCAATTGATGGAGCAAGGCCATGAGCCGCACTCGCCGGGATGGAACGCGGGAATCGCCGACGTGATCGCGCGCCAGCAGGCAGCCATGGCTCCCCGGCTCTACCCTGAAATTCCGGCGGCCAAATACCTTTGCTTCTACCCGATGGACCGCAAGCGCGCCGAGGAAAAAAACTGGTATGCGGTGCCGATGGCGGAGCGCCAGCGCATGATGCATGAACATGGGATGATCGGACGACGTTACGCCGACTGCGTCCGGCAAATCATCACCGGCTCGATCGGTTTCGACGACTGGGAATGGGGGGTGGATCTCTTCGCGGACGATCCGGCTGTCTTTAAAAAGCTGATCTACGAGATGCGGTTCGACGAAGTGAGCGCGGTGTACGCGCTATTCGGAACCTTCTACGTAGGTCTGCGAGCGTCCGCCCGAGACCTGCCAAAGCTACTCGCGGCCGAGCTGCCGTAAGCGTGGTTTTCACGCGTTGGAAAGGGCTCCAGAGCGGCGTCGGCAACAGGCACCTGAGGCCTTCTGAATTAGCCGTCCAAAGTATTGAGAATGGTACGCTTAGTATTCGTAAATGCGTACTGTTGACCTGATTCATCGCAAGCGTGATGGGGAAGAGCTGTCCCCGGAAGAGATACAACACCTCATAGACGGCTACACGCGCACCGAGATACCGGATTATCAGATCTCCGCCTTCTTGATGGCGGTATTTTTTTCCGGAATGACAGACCGGGAAGTAAGCGTGCTGACCGAATCGATGATGAACTCCGGCTCAATTGTGGATCTTTCTTCTATTCCAGGCGTGAAGGTCGACAAACACTCCACCGGCGGGGTTGGGGATAAAACCAGTCTGATTTCCTCACCTATCGCGGCGGCGGCAGGCGTGGTAGTCCCGATGATTTCGGGACGCTCGCTGGGCCACACAGGGGGTACGCTCGACAAGCTGGAATCGATCCCCGGATTGCGGACGGATCTCTCAATCGATGAATTTCGCGGGCTACTGGCGGAGCACCAACTGGCTTTCATTGGCCAGACTCCGGAGATAGTTCCCGCGGACAACAAACTATATGCTTTGCGGGACGCCACGGCGACAGTAGAATCGATTCCGCTGCTTGCTTCGTCGATCATGTCAAAGAAACTGGCGGTCAACCTGGATGCCCTGGTGCTGGACGTGAAGGTGGGCTCGGGCGCATTCATGAAGAAGCAGGTGGAGGCGCGGCGGCTGGCTCAAATGATGGTGGGGATCGGACGTCGGCTGGATAAACGAGTCCAGGCGTTGATCACCGACATGAATCAGCCACTCGGGTATGCGATTGGGAATGCGCTCGAAGTGATGGAAGTTTCGCAGACGTTACAGAACGCCGGGCCAGCGGACCTGACGCGCCTCTCGCTGGAACTGGCGGCGCGCATGATCTTCCTCGGGAAAATTACCAAGACTCTGGAGGAGGCGCGCGAAGTGGCGCAGGCCAAGCTGCTCGACGGCTCCGGATTCCAGAAGTTCAAAGACGTCATTGCGGCGCAAGGCGGAAATCCGCAGGTATTGGACCGCTTCGAACTCCTGCCGAACGCGACCGGCGCGCAAGAGACCACGACCGCGCGCGGTGGGTATGTAAGCGCCATCGATGCCGAGCTGATCGGCTTGGCTTCTTCCATGATCGGCGCGGGACGAAACACGAAGGAGGATTCCATCGATCCGGCGGTAGGCGTCATCCTCGAGGTAAAGGTTGGCCAGAAGATCGATGCCGGAAGTATTCTCTGCCGCATTTACTACACGAGCGATGAACATCTGGAAGAGGCGAGCGGACTGGTGGAAGACGCTTTCAAGATCTCGCAGCAACCAGTGGATGAGCGCGATTTAATCCTGGAAGTCGTCAGCTGATCTTCAGGCCGAATGGCTAAGTACGATGGTCTAGTCGGCCTAATCGCGATTGTCGCTGCCGCTTACCTGTTCTCGGCCAATCGGCGAGCAATACAAAGACGCGTGATCGTGTGGGGAGTCCTCCTCCAATTCACTTTCGCGTTTCTCGTCCTCAAAACGAACTTCGGCAAACTGTTTTACGGGATCAGTCTCTTCGTCAACGCGCTACTGAATTACACGACCGCAGGGTCTACTTTTGTCTTTGGCGACAAACTCGGCACGCACAGCGATCAGTTCGGGGTGATCTTTGCCTTTGACGTATTGCCGATCGTCATTTTTCTGTGTTCCTTGTTCGCCATTCTCTACTATCTGGGCATCATGCAGATATTCGTAAAGGGGATGGCGGTGTTCATGCAGCGCTTTATGGGTACGAGCGGGGCGGAATCGACGTGCGTGGCCGCGAGTATCGTGATGGGACAAACGGAAGCTCCGGTGACCATACGGCCATTTCTCGAAAGCTTAACGGAATCGGAACTCTTCACCATCATGACCAGCGGTATGGCGCACGTGTCGGGGGCCGTGATGGCGGCTTACGTGGCGATCGCCGGAGTTTCTATCGCGCATCTGCTGACGGCCGTGTTGATGACCGCGCCCGCGACTCTGATGCTGGCGAAGATGTTCGTACCGGAGACTGGCTTTCCGGTGACGGGCGGCACGGTGCAGGTAGAGGTCGAAAAGCCAGGTGTAAATTTGATCGACGCAGCCGCGCGTGGAGCGGGCGACGGTTTGCAGCTCGCGCTCAATATTGCCGGGATGCTGATCGCATTCCTTGCCCTGATCGCCATGGTCAATGGCGCCCTGGGTTGGGTACACGGCTACTTACATTGGATTCCGAGCTCGCTGCAGCAGATACTGGCATTCCTTTTTGCGCCTGTTGCGTGGGCGTTGGGCGTTACCTGGAAAGATTGCGCGGCAGTCGGGAATTTGTTGGGCACCCGCATGGTACTGAATGAATTCGTGGCGTTCGTGGACCTCGGAAAGATTCGGGCGACGCTCGATCCGCGCTCTTTCGTGATAGCGACTTTCGCGCTGTGCGGATTCGCCAATCTCAGCTCGATAGCCATCCAGATCGGCGGCATCGGCGCGCTTGCTCCGTCACGCAAATCGGATCTGGCCCGGCTGGGATTGAAGGCGATGTTCGTGGGAACACTGGCTAATTTTATGTCGGCCTGCATTGCGGGCATGTTGCTTTAAGAACATATGTGGATGTTGAAAATCGGCCTGGGCGCGATCGCGGTAGGGATTGCCCTTTGTGGCGCAACGGCAGGTGACGGGCAAATCAGCGGGCGCGACATCATCAGACACCTGGGAGAAACTATTGCGTGGTACGAGCACATGAGCGCGGCCGACCAACCAGCGACGGCTACGCAAAACGTGCTGCTGCAGGATAGAGTCCGTGAATCCTCGAAACAAGTTATAAGAAAAGCGTTCGCATTCGCGCGGGCGGAAGCTGCATTAGCGGGAAACCAGCCCAAAGCGGGCGCAGGCAAGGCTGCCAATCAGTCGCGTACACTCGAGCAGAGCGCCGCGGCCGCAAATGAACGCATCCGGAATTTGCAGAACCGGATTGCCGATTTGAATGGGCAGATCGCGAGGGCGCGCAAACGGCAGTTAGCCACGCTGACAGCTCAGCGCGACACGCTGGCGGCAGACCTTGCCTTCGCCAAAGTGGCGCAGAACGGCCTGAAAAATATACTGCAATTCGCGAACGCGCCGGAACAACGCGGCGGAGTACTGGGGCAGATTCAACTGCTGGCGAATTCGGATTCGATACCGGCGGCGCTCAGCGATGCAGCGGAGCCAAAGCCCGCGGCGCCAAGTTCCACCTCACCGGGTTTTCATCCGGAATCGGCTGGTATCGCGCCGCTGATAGCGAATAGCCTGGAGTTACTTCGGGCGCGCAGCCAAGTGGGTTCGCTTATCGGCGAGACGGACAGACTGGATTCCGAGACGCGTACTCTACTTACTCCGTTACGCACACAGCTTAGGACGTTGATTAACCAGAGCGACGCGCTTGCCGCCGCAACCTCGAACGAGTCAGATCCGAACCGGCTCGCCACAATCCGGCAGCAGATCGAATCGTTTTCGGCGCGCTTCAAAACTCTTTCCGCTCCTATTCTTCCGCTGAGCGAGCAAGGCATAGCGGTCGGCGTCACGCGAGTGGGTCTGACGCAATGGCAGAACGCCATTGGACGGCAATTACAGAATGTGCTCGGTTATGTGGCATTACGCTTGGGCGGCTTCGCGCTCGCCATTCTGGTGCTGCTTGTGCTTTCGCGGATCGTTCATAAGGCAACGTTTCGTTATGTCAGAGACACGCGCCGGAGGAGGCAGTTCGTTCTCATCCGCCGGGTGGTGGTGGGTGGCTTGGCGACGCTGATTGCGATCCTGGCCTCGGTGAGCGGAATCGGTTCGTTTGCCACCGTTGCCGGCTTTGTCACAGCCGGTCTTGCGGTGGCTTTACAGAACGTGATTCTCTCCGTAGTCGCTTACTTTTTTTTGATCGGGCGATATGGTTTGCGTTCGGGCGATCGGGTGACCGTCTCGGGATTAACCGGGCAAGTGCTGGAAGTCGGCCTGGTCCGTTTCTACCTGATGGAGTTGGCCGGCGCAGGCACCGATGTTCACTCGACAGGCAGGGTAGCCGTCTTTTCGAATTCCGTGATTTTTCAGCCCGCGGCTCTTATCAAACAGGCGCCGGGAACCGAATATACCTGGCATAGCGTCTCGACCATTCTTTCGCAGGAAGCAGACCTGGAAGAAGCTCGGAAGCGCGTCGGCAGCGCTGTGGAGTCCGTTTTTCACGATTATCAAGCCGCGATTGAACGGCAGCACGAAGCGTTTGAAAAAGCAGCAAACATTCAAATTTCAACTCCTGCTCCGGTGAGCCGCGGGCGATTTACCGATGCTGGAGTCGAGATTACGGTGCGCTATCCGGTGGGGATCCAGGATATGTCGCAGGTGGATGAAAAGGTGGTCGACGCAGTGATGAAAGAGACGAACAGCGAACCGCCAATGAAAATCGCGCCCGGCGGTTATCCGAAGATTGTGGCCGCAACATGAACGAAATAGATCGGGCGGTGGGCATTGTGCGCGGGTCGAGCAAGCTGACGCCCGCGATCGGGATCGTGCTGGGCAGCGGCCTCGGCAGCTTTGCCGATTTCTTGCAGAACCCCGCGCGGATTCCGTATCGCGATCTGCCGGGCTTTCCCGTGTCGACCGCCATCGGCCACGCGAGTGAACTGGTTATCGGAACGGTCGGCGAAAGCGCAACGGAGGCGGCAGTCTTATCGGGCAGATTTCATTTGTACGAAGGTTATACGGCGCGCCAGGTGGTAAGCGGCGTGCGGCTTTTCCATGCGCTTGGGATTAAGAAAATCATTCTTACTTGTGCTGCCGGAGGATTGAACCCGGTTTTCGCGAAGGGCGCGCTGGTGGCGATCTCCGACCACATCAACTTGCAGGGAGCAAATCCGCTGGTTGGCGAGAATGACGAACAGCTAGGTCCGCGTTTTCCAGACATGACTGAGGCATACTCGAAGCGGTTGCGCGGCGCGGCAATCGAAACGGCGCGTGAGCTTGGCATCGAGCTGCCCGAGGGAGTTTACGCCGCGATGCTTGGGCCGAGCTATGAAACTCCGGCCGAGATTCGCTTCCTGAAAACGATAGGAGCCGATCTGGTCGGCATGTCGACGGTTTGTGAAAGCATTGCGGCCAACCACCTGGGAATGGAAGTACTCGGCATCGCTTGTGTCACGAATCTGGCCGCGGGATTGGGCAAAGGCAAGCTCGTACACAGCGAGGTGCTGGAGATTACCAGGAGAGTGTCCGGAACGTTTTTGCGCTTGTTGAGTGCGTTAGTCCCGGAGCTGGCGAAATCGTGAGTGTGAAATCAGGCAGCCTGGTGTTGTTCGACATTGACGGTACGCTGATGCGCGGCGCCGGCCCGCATCACAAACAAGCGCTGATCGATGGCATCCAAAACGTGACTGGCCGTTCGACGACGCTCGAAGGCGTGGATACCGCGGGGATGTTGGATCGCGACCTAATCACCTTGATGCTGCGCGCCAGCGGACAAAGCGCGCGAGATACCCGGACGAAGCTCGGCGAAATCATGCGGGCATGCCAGACCAGTTACCTGGAGAACTGCGCGCCGAATCTTTCTTCGTTCTTATGTCGCGGCGTGAAGAGCGCTCTAGCGGAGTTACAACATGGCGGAGCCGCCCTCGGCCTGGTCACGGGCAATTTGAGCGGCATCGGATGGAAGAAGGTGGAGCTCGCGGGAATTCGCCCTTACTTTTCTATCGGGGGGTTCGCCGAAGATGGCCGCACGCGCGCGCGCGTTGCTCAAGTCGCGGCGTGGCGCGCGCGACGACTTGGCATTGCGGGCAGAAAAAGTCGGATCTCGTTGGTTGGCGATCATGCAAACGATGTAGCGGCAGCGAAGGCGAACGGCTACCGCGCGGTGGCAGTCGCAAGCGGCGTGATGTCGTTCGAGGATTTGGCCGCGACGAAGCCGGACATTCTTGTGCATCATCTGGAAGAGCTCGAATGGAGTGATGTGCTCTAACGGGACAACTCCTAACCGTGTTAACCTGCACGGTTACTGAGAACGCAGACCTTTCATGGATACGTCTAAAGAAGACCTGGCGGCTGAGCGCGCGGATCAGGAGAGCGGTTTTATCAGAGAGCTCGGGCTTTTCGACTCGACGATGATCGTCATCGGCGCGATGATCGGCTCCGGCATTTTTCTGGTTTCAGCCGACATGGCGCGCAACATAGGAAGCCCGGGCTGGCTGCTGGTGGCGTGGCTCTTCGCGGCCGTGGTTACCGTGGCGGCGGCCCTCTCTTATGGCGAGTTGGCGGCCATGATTCCGAAAGCCGGCGGCATGTACGTTTATCTGCGGGAAGCATTTTCTCCGCTGGTAGGCTTTCTCTACGGTTGGACACTCTTCACGGTGATACAAACCGGCACCATTGCCGCGGTTGCAGTGGGTTTTGCGCGTTTCACGGGCGTGCTCTGGCCCGTTATATCGGAACAAAATTACTTGATTCCACCGATTCATCTTGCCGGCTCGTATGCGCTGTCTCTATCCACCGGGCAACTGCTGGCAATATTGGTGATTGGATTATTGACCTGGACGAACTGCCGCGGCGTGCATTATGCAAAGCTCCTGCAGAATGTCTTTACATCGGCGAAAATAGTCGCGCTGGCCGCGCTAGTGCTACTGGGGCTCCTCTTTTGGAACAGAGCCGCGGTGGCCGTGAATTTCAGCCATTTCTGGACTCCGCGCGATGTGACGCCGATTACGGCAACGCTGAGCGCGTTCACCGGTTTCGGCTTGTTCGCCGCACTGTGCGTTTCGCAATCAGGATCGCTGTTTTCGGCCGACGCCTGGCACGGGATTACGTTCGCCGCCGGCGAGGTCAAGAATCCCGCGAAGACCCTGCCGCGCGCGCTCGCTTTAGGCACAATCTCGGTGATGGCGCTCTACATGCTGGCGAATCTGGCTTATCTGTTCGTGCTGCCTTTCGAGCAAATCCAGCATGCTTCGGCGGACCGCGTGGCAACTGCCATGATGCAGGCGATTTTTCCGGGTTGGGGCGGCGTTTTGATGGCGGCCGCCATTATGATTTCAACGTTCGGCTGCATCAATGCGCTGGTGCTGGCCGGACCGCGTGTGTACTATTCGATGGCGCGCGACGGCTTGTTCCCGGCTAAAGTGGGGACGCTGAATCGCGCGCACGTGCCGGGCACTTCTCTGGTGCTACAGGGTATCTGGGCGGCTGCTTTACTTTTGCCGCGAACGTTTAATGGCGCGACGAAAACCTATGGCAGTCTCTACAGCAATCTGCTTGACTACGTGATCTCCGCCGAACTGATTTTTTATGTGCTGACTATCGCGGCTGTTATCCGTCTGCGCATTACGCGCCCGAATGCGCCGCGGCCTTACCGGGCCGTGGGCTATCCGGTGATGCCGCTGATTTACATCGTCGGCTGCACGCTTGTCCTTCTCTGCCTTTTTGCTTTCCGGCCGGCAACCACTTGGCCCGGATTGCTGATCGTGCTTTGCGGATTGCCGGTGTATTGGTTCACCACGGCGCGCGCCAGAGCCCGTTAGGCTCTGGCGGCTTCGCTTTGCAACGATTGCTGGAAGTTCTGGATCTGTTCAGTTTCGTCCGGAGCGAGCCGGAAATCCAAAGCGCCAACTACGCCCGTGACTTGATCGGCGCGACGCAACCCTACAATCGCCGCCGTCACAGCGGGATTATGTAGCGCCCAAGCCAAAGCGACTTCTCCCGGCGTCCGGCCGTGGGCGCCGGCGATTTTTTTGAGCAATTCCACCAGCTTTAGATTCTGACTGAGCTTCGGTTCCTGGAAGTCTTTGTCGCGGCTGCGCCAATCGTCCGCAGGGAGCTTCAAGGCGCGATCCTTGGTCATTTTGCCGGTGAGGAGACCGGCGCGCATCGGCGAATAAACGATGACCCCGATATTGTTCGCTTCCGCAAACGGCAGAATCTCTTCTTCCGCCTTGCGCGCGAGTAAAGAATAAGGTGGCTGCAAAGAAGTAATGGGCGCAATTCTCCGAGCGCGCTGCAACTGCGCCACGTTGAAGTTCGATACGCCGATCCACCGCACTTTGCCTTCTTCTTTGAGCCGCGCCATCGCGCTCCAGCCTTCTTCGACATCGGCGTCGGGCTCGGGCCAATGGATCTGATAGAGATCGATGACGTCCACACCCAGACGGCGCAAACTGTTCTCGCACTCCTGCCGGATGGAGTCTGCTTTTAACGACGGATAAATCTCGCCATCTTCTTTCCAGCGGCGCTCGCACTTGGTAAAGATGTAAGGTTTTTGCGAGACGTCCTCGAGCGCTCTGCCGACAATTTCTTCCGAATGGCCGAGCCCATAGACGGCGGCGGTATCGATCCAATTGATACCGGAGTCGAGCGCTGCCCGAATGGCGGCTGTCGAATCGGAATCGTCCTGCTCTCCCCAACTGAACTTCCATCCGGAACCGCCCATCGCCCAGGCTCCCACGCCCAGCGCGCTGATATCGAGGTCGCTGTTGCCCAGCTTCTTATGAGAAATTGTATTCGCCATTTGCCCTGATTGTCGCAGAGCCACGGGATGATTTCTTTAGTGAGGCTTTTTCAGCGGAATAAGAGTCGGAATGCCTCGGCCATGCGAGCGCAAAGCATAGTTATAGTTTCCTGAATCACAGGGCGGATAGGGAGATCCTCGATAGAAGGCCAGACCATAAGCCCAATTGCGATCAAGCCAGTCCTCGCAAATCGTGCCGGGCGGAGTCTTAAGTTGGCTCCAAAGGCCTCTGGCAGAGACGGAGCGATCGAGAATCGGAAAAGTGACGATCTTCAAATAAAAGCCGCTCGCCACCAGGCAAAGTACGAGCAGGATTCCGGTCCAGGATCGGCGCGCAAACAAAGCAACCGCCAGAGGCGCGGCCATGTAGAAAAGCGCTGTAAGCCCAAGATGGAAAGTGCCATGCAACGTAATGCGGCCCAGCTGCAAGGTGGCCGGCAGGATACTGGCGAGCAGCGGAAGCAAGCCAATGAGCAGTGCGCAAGGCAGAAGCCACAGGCGCAGCGACGCCGTAAATCGTCTCCATTCGATGCAAGCGGCGAGCAGCGCGAAGGCAGACGGCAGCAAGGGCAGCAGGTAACCTGGCAACTTGTTCAAGGCTATGCTGAACAGCAGGAAGCCGAAGGCACAGCAACTGGCCAGAAAGCGCGTTCGCTCATCCCAGGGACGGCGATAGACGATGGGTAGCGCAAGCAGCGGCGTCCAGGGGAAGAGTGCCGCGAGCGCAACCGGGATGTAGTACCACCAGGGCTGCACGTGTTGCAACGAGGCGGAATAGAAGCGTTCGATGTGGTGTTTCCAAAAGAATTCTTCGAGGAAAGGCCAACCGTTGCGGCGATACATCAGAACGTACCACGGCGCCGCGACGGCCATACCCGCTATTAGCGCGAATAACCAGCTACGCCACCAACGCCGCAGATACCAGAGAAACGGGATGGCAAGGGCAATTGGAACTAAGCCTTTGGCAAGCGTGGCGCAGCCGAGAGAGAGGCCGATCAAGGCAAACCGGGGCGCCTGCTTCTGTTGCGCGGCAGGGGCATGTTGCGCCAACGGCAGCGCCAGGAAAACGGCGAGCGAGAAGAAGACCGAGAGTGGCAGGTCAGTCAGCGCCAGGCTACTATAGGCGATCCAGCCGGCAGAGCTCGCTAAGAGGACGGCCGCTGTTGCTGCTGCCGGCGCGCCGAATTCGCGCCACAAGAGACCGGCCATTACAGCCAGGAAGCAGAGGCTCAACAGAGTTACGGGCAATCGCCCGGACAGCTCCGGCCCCAAATGCAGATGACTGCCAACGCTCGTCATCCAATAGAGCAGAGGAGGTTTCTCGAACCAGGGCTTACCCCAAAGCCGCGGTGTAATGAAATCGCCTGTCCGCGCCATGGCATGGCCTATGGCTAAGTAGCGAGGCTCGTCGGGATCCAGAACTCCAACCTTGTCGAGACCGTAAAGGTAGAAGCTGACAATCGCCAAAACTAAAGTAAAGGGCGGGACGTAGCGCCGCAGGTAAGACAATTTTCATTGTACGTACCCTGCGCGCATATCGCGGCTTCTAGCATAGTTTCTTCTACGATCTGTTCGCCTTTTTTGGTAGAATCTCTTCTAAAGATGCGGAAACAATCTGCCTATAAAGATCGAATCGAGTTAATGCAGGGCACGCTCGACATGCTGGTTCTCAGAACACTGCAGTGGGGCCCGCAACATGGGCACGGCATCGGCCAGGCGATTCGCGCCAGCTCGGACGAGGCGCTGCAGATCGAGCATGGCTCGCTTTATCCGGCACTGCACCGCCTGGAGCGGCAAGGCTGGTTGAAAGCCGAATGGCGCGCATCGGAAGCCAACCGGCGCGCGAAATACTATAGCCTGACTGCCACCGGCAAGAAGCAGCTGGCAGCCGAGGAATCGAAGTGGAATGCTCTGGTGGCAACCATCGCCCGCGTTATGAAGCCGGCGTAGCAGCCTGATTCTCACGCCAATTTCAAAGCTGGATAGCGCTCGGCGGCCGGCGGCAATTCCGGAAAATCGGTAAACGGCTCGCTCTGATACCAGTAGCCGACCGAGTAGAAACAGTCCGCGCGATTGTTCGCATGCCCGTGTTCGATGGTAAATTTCAACGAACGCTCGAAGGCAATCGGATTATCCGCGTGCCAGCGATACAAGCAGTAGTGGCCGCCCGCACGCTCACCCACGCCGATGAACGGAGCCCCGTTGTAAAGGTTGGCAAACGGATTCGTCACTCCGAAATCCCACGCGCCGCAAAAGTAATCTTCTGTTCCGGTACCCGTAATCGCCGGTTTCGCGTTGTCGTCGATAAAAATCATCTCGTCGCCTTCGCCGAACCAGCCGTCGGTATTTTGCACCACGCCCAGAGTCACGCCCATCGCCTGGCCCGACCCCTGAGTCTCGAAAAATACGTAATTATTCTTGCCGTCCAGATTCTTATCGACGCCTTCGACCGCTTTGTTCGGCGTGGCCTGGCGGTACTGGGCATGGAAGTAGAGGGCCTCGGCGGGCAGCGAATGCACCAGTTGGTAATCGATGTTCGAGTAATACGAATCCACCGCATGCTTTCCTTGATTGGTAACCGAAATGCGGGCCGACTTCTTGAAGGGCATCGCGAAATAACAATTCAGCGCCTTAATCGAAGAGCAGTTCATAAACGCCGATTGGTATAACAAATAATCGCCCAGCGTCAAGCCGAAAAAATCACCCACTGGTACTTCCACGCTCGGCCGCGAGTTGCCGTCCCAAAAGATACGCAGCACCAGTTCCTTCAGATGACGCGGGCTGCGCGAGTTGATGGTGAACCAGATATGCGTGATGATCCCTGGCCCGTCGGATTCGAATACATTGAGGCTCTCGCCCGGCGCAATGTGGAAAAAATCGGCGTTTCCGCCCGTGCGGTCAAAGCTCGATTGCTTTAGCGTCTTATGCGCCGGCGCAAGCGCATAGCCCGGCAAAGAGACGGCCGGCGAATTCGAGCCCTGCGCTTGCGCTGCTCGCTCTCCGGCCAGGAAAGCGGCGCCGCCTAACGAGCCGAGGGAGGAGAGGAAGCGTCTGCGACGCGAGAGGTCATTCATTTCCGTATCGCCAGCATCATATCTCAATGCGCCGCTCTAGCGCCCATTGAGCGACACCGGTCCGAACCAAATTCCGCGCAAGTGCCGCTGCCAAACCGCCCCAGACCGCGCGCGCTCCGCCGGAGTCGTAAAGTCGTATTGATAAAGCAGCGCCCGCATATAGCGCGGGGGGTGCTCGAATGGAGGGCGGTTCAGCAGCCGGCACACCGCGGGCTCGCCCGTCAGAATGCGATACAGCAGGCCGCCCACCCAACTGCTGTTCTGATAATCACCGAGCGCCGCAAACCACATCTGCCAATCGAGCCTCGGCTGGTAAGGCGCCACCCAGGGCAGAGTTCGATGCGTGTTGCCGGGTTTGTAGGGAAACTGGTATTCGCGCCAAGTCACTGCGTCGTTCGAGCCCTCCAGAACGATCTCCGGCCGCGTCGTAGTCATCACCGCAAAGAGCCCATAACTGTTCACAATTTCAAGCGGCTGCAACAGTGCTAGCGGCCGCGAGAGAATTGCGCCACCGGTAATTGCATTTAAGATCTGGAAGAAGCCCAACACGAGCAATACCATTACGGCCACGCGCGCCACCGGCCTTGAAATCGCGGGACGAAAAGCATTGCGCGGAAAGCGCCAGCGCAGCAAGCGCGCGATCGGAGCAAACATCCGGTCGTCGAAAGCCCATAGGCAAAGCGCCAGTGACAGCAGATTGAAGAACGCATAATTGCCTGTCAGCAGAATCGCCAGTTGCAGCAACATCAACAGCCCGACGCCGATATAACGCGCGATGCGTGGAGCAAAAAGAAAAAACGGCGCGCCGAGCTCGATCGCCAAGGTCGCCCCGGTCATAAAATCCAGCCAGCTCGCCGGCAACCGATAGGCGTAGTAGGCAAGAGGATTCGGCAGCGGCTGCGTCATGAAGTGAAAACGCAGCGCGTGCAGGTTGCGCCAATTGGGGTCGTGCGAAGCGAGCTTCACCCAACCCGATTCGAACATCAAGCGAAAGAGCAGCAAGCGATACGCCCAGACGAGCCACGACGCGCCTGCAAAAATGGCCAGAAAGCCGGCTTCGAGTAACAGCGCATCCCATTGGAAAGAAGTAAATGGCTGGCCCACCGAAGACAGCGAGAGATACAGCACAAAACAGGCGATCGTCGCCAAGCGCGAGAAAACGCCGCTGGCCATCAGCAGGCTCGCCACGCAACCGAGAACACAGGCTCCCACTAACGCCCCATCGCTCGAATTCAACCAGAACAGGTTCGGCGCATAGTAAAACGCGCGCGCGCCGAAGCCGGAACGGATGGCCGCGAGCAAGCCGGCTGCCGGCGTTATCCCCCGCGCGCCCACCAATCCCACGATCTGGGGCCACAGCGATGCGAAAGCCGAGAAATAAATCAGACCCAGCAGACGGACAAAGAGCGCTTCGGTGAGCGCAAAAGAAACGTTGCCCTCAAAGCGCCGCGAAAGTTTCCTGCTGAGTTCCTGTACCTGCATCGGGACGGATAGGCGCAAACGGCGAGCCTTTTAGAGCGTAGCGCGGACCATTAGTTTTTCAATTTATGGTATGTTGCGAGAGAGTATTGGTCGAACGCGGCGCGGTAGCCAAGTGGTAAGGCAGAGGTCTGCAAAACCTTTATTCGGCGGTTCGATCCCGCCCCGCGCCTCCAATCGTTTCAGCAAAAAAATACTCTTTCGCCGCATCGCCCTTGAGCGCGATTGCGGCCCGTTTTAACGATCAAGATCCAGGTGAGAAGCTAGAACTTGGCAAAGTTCGAAAATAAGGCCGCCTCAAGAAACGTCGGCGACGACGAGAGCGGAACGTCAAGTCTATTTGAGCCACAGGATAGCGCTGCGAATCTCACAGTCTTTCGAGCCGAGCTCGTTGCGAGCGAACAGACCGACTGGAGACATCTGTTCGCCGGTTTCGAACGTTTTCAAGGAATTACATTTTCGAGCAGCCTGGCCTTCCTGCTGCAACTCGTCCCGCAATTCGCCGACGCTGAGATCGTACTCGGTTCGGAGTGCATTCTCACGCGTCAACATGCCCTGCTTATTCAGACCAGCCAAGTAGTGGAAGCCTACGGCATAGCCGACGGCTTAGCGGATCACAAAGCGTTGACTGAGGCGTTGGCGCTGCAGCTCGGCACGGCGGGTCAGGCGCTGCTGCCGCGCGTACTCGACGGTTCGCTGCGCTTCCGTTTGTTGCGCGGTCAGCCGAGTCACGAAAAATTGTATCTGCTTTCTGGCCCGCTGGGTTACCGGGTAGTCACCGGGTCGGCCAACCTCAGCCGCCATGCGTTTGAAGCCCAGCAGCAGGAAGTCTATATCTCCTTCGACGGAGAAAAGGCCTGGTTGGAGTTCGAGCGCTACTACCAACGCGACTGGCGCGAAAGCTGCCCAGTGGATGCGGATCTGCTTGTAGTCAGGAACGTTGCGGGCGAAGCGCAGGCGCGGCCTGGCCCGTTGGAGCTCATGGAAACGCCGCTCGCACGCATGATCCGCGCCGGAACCGTTATTCGCGAAGAACCGGCGCGGTTCGAAGCGCTGGAGCCTTCCCTGGCTGCCCTGCGCGACGCCGAACGACTAGGCGCGGAACTCAAGGAAATTCCTCTTCCCAAGTCAAAGTCCGGCCACACCATCGTTGACGCCCAGACTCTGGTGCGCGTTTTGCGTCAGCACCAGGGCCGACCGGTCAGCGAGCCGAATGAAGATCGACTGCCCCGCGCCGAGATTCTTTTTGGATCCGGCCAGGTGCTCTTAGATGGCTCTCCCTGGCTGTCCCAAGGTGAATCCGTTCCGCGCGATCAAGTGCGCCAGGATGCCGAACTGATGACCGACTACATTGCCAGTTTCGGCAGCTTCTTCGGAGATGCGCCCGGGGCGGTCGAGGCTTATTGGGCCTTTCTCGTGTGGTTGTACAGTGCGCCCGTCGCTCCTTATTTAAGACAGGCCGCTATACCGGCTGGAATCGATCCCTGGGTCTATCCGGTGTATGCGGTCCTTTATGGCCGCTCTAGCGGCGGAAAAACTCTTTTCACGCGTGTCGCCGCACGATCCATGTTCGGTTTTGAGAAGATGATCCGGTCGAGTGTCTTCACAGCGACCCGCACTCTCGGGTTGCGGCAGAAACTGGGCGTTGTTCCGCTGCTGATAGACGATGTCACCCGCGATAAATTCACCTAGCACGTACCGGGTCTCGTCCGAACCGATCATGAGCTCGGCGAATGCTACGCCCCCGTTGTCATCACCACCAACAAAGATGTTACCGCCATCCCCGCCGATGTCAGCAAACGCATGGTGACCTGTCACATCGACGCGGCTATTCCGGAAAACAAGTCCATTACCGGGCAGATCGCCCGGCGCGTGACTAAACAAATTGGCACCGGCCTCTTTCGCGCGTACCTGTTGCGCCTGATCCCGCAAATGCGCAGCATGCGTGCCTTGATCGACCAGGGACAGCCCGGCTTTCCGGATCTGCTCGAAGCTTCTTCTAATAACTTGCGCGAGATCTTCGAGGAGTCGCTAGGCGGCGTACCGCCGTGGGCACGACGGCTTTCGTTCCAGGATTACTTCGGCATTCGTCATCGGAAATTTTCTGAACAATTGGCCGTTATGCTAGCCGAGTCCGAAGACCGGGTTGTAGTAAATCGCAAAACGCGCGAAATTTCGATCAACTTCGGCGGGGACACAAACCAGGCGAACCAGTTCGCGAAGACAGTCCCGGATTTCGTGCTGAAAGGCCGGTTTGCGGATGCGGTTCGGCTAGATTTGGATGCGCTCGAAAAAGAAATGGGAGTTGAGGTTGATCGCGCGCCAGGATTCTGGAAACGTCTGCTCGGCCGATAAGCTCGCCCGACGTGCTGCTACCCCGTTGTGGTGTTTACTGCTGTGCTTGACGTCTTGCCTTACGCGGTCGCCTGGAGCGCGCTTTCGTGTACTTCCAAAAAGTCCAAACTACCTTTTGCAATCTCCCGATTCTCGCCAGACGCCCTTCCCGGATGTCCTCCGCGCTTATAACGGCTTTGAAGCCGGACACGGTTGGATCGACCTTCATCCGTTGATGGAGCTGAGGATCGAAAATGCTTACTATGAGGCCGGAGCCCCACGAAGCGGATTGAAAGGCTTTTTGGGAACAGAGATCGCGCGCTACAGAGTGTTGCCTGGCGGGCTCCGCCTGGTTTCCGTTCAGCCCATGAAAAATCGGCCGCCCAATGACAAGCCTGTTCAAGATCTGATCCCGGATCTCGAAAAAAGGTTCACGCATTACCGCTTTTATTACGAAATGGTTTTTGCGCGCAGCGATCATTCGCGCGGATCGGTTCTGTTGGGCGCCGATTCCCGGGAAGAACTCGATGGGCTGGCGATGAAACTAGCGAATCAGGAGACAGTTTGCAATCCGCAGTCGACTCACTGCGTTGTCTTTCCGGAGGCCTGTTCGGTATCCGTGGAGATGGAAATAATCGTAAACGGCAGACCGCAAATGGTTACCTGGGGCAGCATTCTGGGGAGTATCGCGCAAGATCCGCGCAATCTGCAAGTAAGACGTCTATATGCGGGACGGCTTAGGCCGATCGAGATCGATCCACATGATCCTAAAGCTCTGCGCCTACCGCTCCTGCCAGGCGATCGTATCGTTTGGAAATAAATTCGGCTCTGCGTCTCACCCATAACCGCTTCGGCGACAATAGTCTCATGCGCAAAACGATCATCCAGCCTTCGACTGTAGAACCGCCCGCGCAATCGGAAGACGCGTGGCTCGATCTGGACAGCATCTCGACCGTCGAGGTTACCTCCGAAGATCCGCGGTTTCCCATCGAAGGAGCGCTAAGCTTGCGGGAAAACACCGGCTGGCGCGCTGCTCAACAAGGCGAGCAGCGCATCCGCATCCTGTTCGATCAACCGGTAGCTCTGCACCGCACTCAATTGCGCTTTCTTGAATCGCAGGTCGAGCGCACTCAGGAATTTACGCTGAGCGCGTTGGAACAGCCCACTGGTCCGGCGAAAGAAATTGTGCGGCAACAGTGGAACTTCAGCCCTTCCGGTTCCACCCAGCAAAACGAAGACTACCGGCTCAACCTTCCCCGGGTCTCCGTTCTTGAACTCCTGATTCGTCCCGATGTGAGTGGAGGCGCTGCGGTCGCGACATTAGCCGCGTGGCGCATCGCCTGAATTAACCGGCTACCGGCCGGCGGAATGTCTTTTGGCCGCGGCGCCCGTTCGTTTGCGTCGCGCCCCAAAAGAATGCGCGCCATCCGATCGGCGTTCATGATAAGCGGTCTGGGTGCGCTTTGGCTTTGTCTCGATTCGCTCGCTGGATGCCGTATGACTTTGCTCATCCACGGGAAGTTCGGAAGAAACTTCCTGCTGAATCAGCCTTACCTTGCACTCGCGTTCGATACGCCGGATCTCGTTGCGCTCCGATCGAGAGCTGAAGGTGGAAGCGGTTCCGCGCTGGCCGGCGCGCCCAGTCCGACCGATTCGATGGATGAAATCGGAAGGCGCCTGCGGCAGATCGAAATTAATAACGTGCGCCACGCTATCTACGTGAATGCCACGCGCGGCTACATCCGTTGCGACTAGTACCCGGTAGCGTCCGTCGCGAAAACCCGCTAGAGCCTGGTTTCGCTGATTTTGCGTGCGGTCTCCGTGCATCGCCACGGCTCGCATGCCCGAGACGGAAAGCCTGCGCGCCAGCCGGTCCGAACCGTGCTTGGTGCGCACGAACACCAGGAACGAGCCTTCTTCGTGCGCCAGCATGTGACGCAGCAAGGGGATTTTTTTCTCGTGCTCAACTTCGTAAACGTGCAGGTCGATCTGATCGGGAGCCTTCGCCACCGATCCGGCCGCAATGCGTACCGGGTTTTGCGAATGCCGGCTGATCAGGCGCTCGATCGCCTTATCCATCGTGGCCGAGAAAAACAGGCTCTGGCGGTTCGCGGGCAGAATCGACAAAATCTTTTCGATGGCCGGTAGGAAGCCCATGTCGAGCATCCGGTCCGCCTCATCGAGCACCAGCGTATCCACCTGCTTCAGATCGATCAGGCGGCGGCTCAAAAAATCTTCCAACCGACCCGGCGTGGCAATTACCAGATGAACACCGCGCTTGAGCGCATTCAGTTGCGTCTGCTCGCTGACTCCACCGACAACCACTGCGGCCCGCAAGCCGGTGTTCGCCGCGAGGTCCACAAAGGCGTTATGGATCTGGATCGCCAGTTCGCGCGTCGGACTCAGGACTAGCGCGCGGATCTTTTTGTGCGTCGCGACAGCTTCGTTAGCGCTTCCTTCTTTGAGCAGCTTTTCGGCGATTGGCAGCAGGAAGGCAAGCGTCTTCCCGGTGCCTGTTTGCGCGGTTGCCACCAGGTCTGCGCCGGCAAGCCCCGGAGGAATGGATTGTGCCTGGACTGGCGTGGGTTGAAGAAAGCGATTCCGCGCAAGGTTTTGCTGGATCGCTGGAGACAATGAGAGTTCGGAAAATTGATTCATGGTTCGTTAAAGACTTTGCCGATTACCGGCCGGACGTCCTTAAGAAACCAACCAGACCAACTGGACAGGGAGAGTGCCGTGCAGGCACTAAAAAGGACGAATGCGGGCAGAAGACTTCTTGAGTATATCAAAAAAATTGAAAGTAGAGTGAGATATCTTCCCGGGACCGGCAACTAGACAGATAACCGCTCAGCGTCGCTAAACCGCTCTGAACAGCGACGCATTAGTAAGGGAGAGTTATCGACACCTCCAGATTTTCTCTCCCCCCTTCTTTCCCTGCGTTGCCTGCAATCCAATTGATCGTTCAAGCTCGGTCCAATCGCTGACCGTGGGCCGTTCGTCCGTCGCGAGGAACAAGCTGGCATATCATTTCCTTAATGATCGCCGTATATGATTTGATAACCAGAGGGCTTCGTCGGCCGAAAGCCTTCCTGCTTATGCTGACTGCGGCCTCCATCCTGACTGCTCAAAACGGGCCCATTCGCATTATCGCTTTTGGCGCCCATCCCGACGATTGCGATATTCGCGCCGCCGGGACCGCCGCTCTTTGGGCCAAAATGGGTGACGCGGTCAAATTTGTATCTGTCACCAATGGCGACGCCGGTCATCAGAAAATGCACGGAGTCGAACTGGCGAAACGAAGGCTGGCCGAAGCCAAAGAGTCGGCCCGGCGGCTGGGCATCGAATACGACGTGCTCGATAACCATGACGGCGAACTGCTGCCCACCCTGGCCGTGCGGGAACAGATTATCCGCGAGATCCGGCAGTGGAATGCCGATGTGGTGCTCTCTCCACGCCCCAACGATTATCATCCCGATCACCGCTACACCGGCGTTCTGGTGCAGGATGCCGCCTATATGGTCGTGGTGCCGAGTCTCGTCCCCGACACGCCGGCGCTCCGCAAAAATCCCGTGTTTCTTTACTATGAAGATCGCTTCCAGCGCCCTAATCCATTCCGGCCCGATATCGCAGTCGACATAGATTCCACCATCGGGCAAAAAATCGACGCGCTCGACTCCCATGTTTCGCAATTTTATGAATGGCTGCCCTGGGTAGATGGCAAGCTGCAAGAGGTTCCTAGCGATCCCGCCGAGCGCAAAGTCTGGCTAAAGCATAACTGGACCGCCAAAATCACTCCACCCGTACGCGCCTCTCTCGTCAAGTGGTACGGCCCGCAAAAAGGCAATGCTGTCAAATACTACGAGGCATTTGAAATTTGCGAGTACGGAGCGCAGCCCGACGACGCGCGTATCCGCCAGTTATTCCCGATGCTTCGTTGAGACCGGTTAGGCTGCTATGGCACTAATTAACAAGGGCCGCTATGCGGCGCAAATAGAAGGGGACTTCGTTGTTTTTTTGATCGGGATGCGAATCAATCGGCTCCTGCTCGTTCACCGCTGGTTGCCTGTTGCACTAGCCATGCCGCGCATGCTCGAAGAACTCTCGCGCCACCCTGAAATGGGTCTGCTCCATGCCCAAACTTTTATAAGTGGGCGTACCGTCATGGTTCTTCAATATTGGCGAAGCTTTGAGCAGCTCCATGCCTACGCACATGCCAAAGATTTGCAACACCTGCCGGCATGGGCCGCTTTCAACCGTAAAATAGGTGGGAATGGTTCTGTCGGAATCTTCCACGAAAGCTACCTCGTCAAAGCAGGCGCGTACGAATCTGTCTACGCAAACATGCCGCGGACCGGCCTGGCGATGGCAGGCGAACTGGTACCTGCCACCGGACGGATGCAGAACGCCCTGTCCCGCCTCTCTAGAGATACTCCCTGACTCCTGTCACGCGCGCGCTGTTCAACAATCGTAGAAGGTGTTTTTTCCGCAACTCTTCCGCTCCTTCCGGCCGCTGCACAATCCCATCGGCTTCGGGGGCTCCGATTTTGTTTTGCTTGCGCTCGCTATTTTGCTCGCCGCCTGTCTTTTGCTGCGCGCGTTTCTTCTACCCTATGTGCGCCGGCTGGCCGCTCGGCCCCCAATCGCCATGGCCGCCGTTGCCGCGCTAGCATTACTACTGCGCCTCGCCCTCCTCCCCATCGCGCCCATCCCCACCCCGTCTGGCGCAGACGACTTTAGTTATCTCCTCCTCGCCGATACCCTGCGTCATCTGCGCTTCGCCAACGCACCGCATGTCTTGCACCAATTTTTTGAGGCCGTCTTCGTTCTCCAGCAGCCCACCTACAGCTCCATTTATCCGCTTGGTCAGGGATGCGCGTTGGCGCTAGGCCAAATCTTCTTCGGCGGCTTCTGGGCCGGAGTGCTGCTCTCCACAGCAGCCTTCTGCGCGCTTTGTTATTGGATGCTTTGCGGTTGGACATCCCGGGGCTGGGCATTCCTCGGCGCTTTGCTTGCCATCGTGCAATTCGGACCCTTGAACCAGTGGACCAACTCCTACTGGGGCGGCGCAGTCTCTGCTTGCGCGGGCTGCCTGGTTTTCGGAGCGCTACCGCGTATTTCCGCCGCACGCAAAGGCCCTGCGCTCCTGCTCGGCTTGGGCCTGGCTCTGCAACTGCTCACGCGCCCGGTCGAATTCGTACTCCTCGCCATCTGCGTGGTGCTTTATTTCCTGTTCTATCACCGCAGGCAGTTGCTCCATACTGTCGTGCTTGCCGCTTTGCCGCTACTCCCCGCCATGGGCCTCACACTGCTTCAAAACAAAAGCGTCACCGGCAGTTGGACTACTCTGCCATACATGCTAAGCCGCTATCAATATGGCGTGCCGACGACCTTCACTTTTCAGCCGAATCCTGTTCCGCACCTGCCACTGACTCCCGAACAGGACCTCGATTACCGCGCGCAAGCCGCCATCCACGGCCCCCCTACCGATTCGCCGGAAGACTATTTCGCGCGCCTGGGTTTCCGCCTGCGCTACCTGCGCTTCTTCGTGCTCGCTCCGCTTTACTTCGCTCTTCTCTTCTTTCTTCCCAGCCTGCGTCAGGCAAAATGGTTTTGGGTCGCCGCCACGCTTGCCCTCTTTCTGGCCGGGACGAACTTTTATCCTTACTTTTTCCCGCACTACATTGCCGCAGTCGCTTCTCTTTGTCTCCTCATGGTTGTCAAAGGCCTCGAAAGTTTGAACACGCTCTCTCCACGCGCCGCGACCCTGCTGCTGGCCCTGTGCGGCGCGCAATTTCTCTTCTGGTACGGCATCCATCTCTCCGGCAACGATTCTCTACTCAGCGCTAGTGCGTATGAATCCTGGGACTTCCTCAACTCGAGCGACCCAGAGGGGCGTCGTACCGTCAACCAGACTCTCGCGCGCCAACCCGGCCAGCAACTCGTCTTCGTCCGCTACTCGCCCCAGCATCGCTTCTCCGAGTGGATCGGCAACCGCGCCGATATCGACCGTTCAAAGGTCGTCTGGGCACACGATCTAGGTCCGTCGGAAAATGAAAAGTTGATCCACTACTTCGCGTCGAGAAAATGTTGGCTTCTCGAACCGGACATCTATCCGCCCACTCTCGCCCCATGCCCGAAACCTTGACCGGCCAATCGCTTCATCCCGGCGTCCAAATGCTGCGCCAGATGGCGCATGCGCGCCGTTTCAACAGATGGATGGCCGAAACACTCCAGCCCTTCCTCTCCGGCGACATCCTCGAGATCGGGGCAGGCATCGGCAATCTCACCGAGTTTCTTTGCAACGGCCAAACGCGCTATCTCGCAACAGATTCCGAACAGGATCCGCTGACCGAACTGAAATCGAGACTCCCCCAACTTGCCTGCTTGACAACCGCTGTTTGCGACGCCGCCGATCCGCAACACTTCACCGCCTTCCGCGGCGCTTTCGATACTGTCATCTGTCTCAACGTGCTCGAACATATCGCGGACGATGAGACTACTCTGTCCAACATCTATTCCTCGCTTCGGCCCTCCGGCAAAGCGATCGTGCTGGTTCCTCAAGGAGCCGCGGCGTTCGGTACTCTCGATAAGGTCCTCGCCCATCAACGCCGTTACTCTGAATCGGAGCTCGCCGCGAAAATGACTCTCGCCGGTTTCGACCTCGCGCGCATCATACCGTTCAACCGCGCGACCTATCCGGGCTGGCTGCTCAACTCGCGACTCTTGCGCCGCCGCACCCTTAGCGATACGCAGCTTCGTCTGTTCGATTTCGCCGTGCCGCTCTGGCGCCGCCTCGATTCTTACCTGCCCTGGCCCCCGACCTCCTTGATTGCCGTAGGAGTGAAGCGCTAAGCCCGGCATGCCTGACAGCGCACTCGGTTTCGGCGCAGCGGACTGGCTCGAATTTTCCGTCGCCGCGCTGCTCTTGCTCACCGCTTTCCTTTGGAACGCCTCGCTCCAATCCCATGTGGTCCGTTTCGCGGCCCGCACCAAAACCGTCATGGTCGCGCTATTCCTCACGCCCATCGCACTCCGCCTTCTACTGCTGCCTCATCACCCTGTTCCGACGCCAGATCTCTACGACGAATTCAGTCATCTTCTGGCAGCCGACACGCTTCTACATTTCCGCTTAGCCAATCCCGCGCACCCGCTGCATCGCTTCTTCGAGACTTTCTTCGTCCTCCAGCAGCCCACCTATAGCTCGATTTATCCACTCGGCCAGGGCCTGATGCTCGCCTTCGGACGTGCTGTCTCCGGACTGCCCTGGACCGGTGTCCTTTTTTCCACCGGGGGCTTCTGCGCCTTCTGCTACTGGGCGCTCCGCGGTTATGTCGAACCGGTATGGGCTCTGCTCGGCGGTCTGTTGGCCGTCATCGAGTTCGGCCCTCTGAACCTATGGATGAACTGCTATTGGGGCGGCTCGCTGCCTGCTCTGGCCGGCTGTTTGGTCTTCGGCGCGCTGCCCCGTTTGCGCGCTGCCTGGGCGGATAAGATGCCCGCCCGTAAACGCGATGCGGCTCTGCTCGGCATCGGCTTCGGCTTGCATTTGCTGACCCGGCCGTTCGAATCCACGTTGCTCGCCTTGTCGATCCTGCTGTTCTATTTGTGGTTCGGATTCCGACGTGACGCTTGGCCTTCCCTCGCGCGCTCCGGCGCTATCGCCTTCGCCGCTCTCTCGCCCGCTCTCCTGCTAATCCTTCTACAAAATAAAGACGTCACCGGCAGCTGGACCACGCTCCCCGAAGCGCTCAGCCAATATCAGTACGGGGTTCCCACCACGCTTACCATTCAACGCCCAGCCGAGCCCCACCTCGTACTCACTCCGCAACAGGCGCTCGAATACCGCTCGCAGCTATTGATGCACGGCCCGGCGACAGATACTCTGACTCACTTCCTTCTTCGTCTCGAATACCGCGTCCGCGACTACCGTTTTTTCTTTTTGCCGCCACTCTATGTAGCGGCCCTGGCTTTCCTCTTCGCGCTGCGGGTAAAGCTCTACGCCTGGGTAGCCACCACTCTTGCCATCTTTGCGCTCGGCACAAATCTCTTCCCTTATCTGCTCGCTCACTATCTGGCCGCTGTCGTCTGCCTCTTCATCCTGGTCAGCGTGGTCGGCCTGCGAGTCATCCGCCACATCCGCTTGCGCGCCCTGGCCGTCGGCGAAGACATTGCGCGCATTCTCATCCTGCTCTGCGGCGCACAGTTCCTGCTCTGGTACGGCATTCATCTCTTCGAAGGCCATCGTGCGCCTCTGGCGTTCCTTCAATACGAAACCTGGGATTACATCAACCATCGCAATCCGCAGCGCCGTATCGCAGTCGCCAATGAACTAGCCGCCACGCCCGGGCAACTGCTAGTCTTCGTCCATTACGGCCCGCGGCATATCTTTCAGGAGGAATGGGTGTGGAATGCCGCCGATATTGACGCCGCCCGTATCGTCTTTGCCCGCGACCTTGGACCCGCAGAGGATCAAAAACTAATCGCTTACTATCCCAAACGAAAAGTCGTTTGGTTCTACCCCGATGAGCGAACGCCCCGGCTGGCGTCGAGGCCGGATTGACATGCCTTCCGAAACCGGTGTACTGGCCGAAATTCGCTTCCGCGCGCGCCGCAGTCCTTGGAAAATGTGTCGCTGGATCGCCGACCGGCTTTTCGACAGCCATTCCGACCGACGCTTCGGTATCGTCTCTTCCGAACGGAAAGGTGCTGCCGATCTAGCCTTGCCTTCGCCCGATTTCGTACATTACCAGGCGGTCAGTTATTCGGATATGCGCGAATTGCTCGCACACTTGACCGTCGAGCCCAGCGACGTCTTTCTCGATTACGGCGCAGGCATGGGCCGCGCCGTGTGCCTCGCCGCCAGCTATCGGTTTCGCGCCGTACTCGGCGTCGAAATCTCTCCCGAACTCTGCCAGATCGCGCGCCGCAACATCGCGCTGGTCTTACCTAAACTTACCTGCCAAGATGTACGCATCGTGCAAGCAGACGCCCTGCAATATGCAGTCCCGAGCGAGGTGTCGGTCGTTTTTTTCTTCAATCCTTTCGGCGGCGCAGCGCTCTCCCGGGTACTCGACAATCTGGCCGATTCCGTTCGTAACTCGCCGCGCAAACTGCAAGTGATTTTCTATGGCACCGTTTCAGGCGAGCGCTTTCGCAAGGAGGCCGCGGCGCGCGCTTGGCTCACGCTCGAATCCGAGTCTATTCTCGCTACCGGCGCGCTTGTTTTGCGATATGGGGGGTTACTGACGAAGCTATAGATTTTCTTCAAGGGCGTTATGCTTGTTGGCTAGTGGACCAACACGGTGCTGAACTAGATGGGGCCGCGATAGCGGCGCAGGCGGACTGCTGCCGCAAGGAAGATCGCGGTGAGCGCCAGGCCGATCCTCAGACCCGGGGTGAGCAGGAATTGGCCGAGAGTGGGGTGAGTCATCGGATCCATCGGGAAACTACCTGGTGCGGTAGCCTCGGCGCCGCCGCCGCTCAAGCGGTAGCCCAACAGGCCGACGAGATGCGAAGTGCCAAAGGCAACCCGCTCTACCATGGCGATGGCGAGCAGAGGTAAAGCCGCCCATAGAAAGGGCGCACGCCGGGCCCAGGCCGAGATCAACAGCAGCCAGGCGTAAATGGGCGCGTACCAGAGGGCGTGCACGGTCAAAAGGTGGTAAAGAAGCAGCAGCGACATCCGGAAAAACGATAACTGTCTCCAGAGCGTTGCGACGTTCAGACCGTTTGACCACAGTACTGCACTGCTGATCAGCAGCATGGTCGATTGGAGAGCGAGGGTGATCGCAAAGGTGAGCAGCGGTAGAACAACGATTGGAATACTTGCTTTCGAAAGTACCGTGATGCGATCGGAAACGGGCAATGACTTCCAGAACAGCATGCCGCGATCGCGGCGCTCGCCGTGTAGCGCGTCGAGACAATAGAACGCCCCGACGAGCATAGCGGTCAGCATAAGGAGACCGGCGGCAGCATCGTACGGCATGGCTATGGTTTCTCGCTGGTGGGTTGGGTCGAGCGCAGGAAGGGCGCGAAACTCGGCTGGCAGATAGATGGTGCCGATCAGAAAACCGAATAGAAATAAGACGGCAACGGAAAGCGGAGCGATATAGATCGAACGGTTCTCCCATAACTCGCGCCGTACGGACCAGTAAATGGGTAGGGTGTTTGACCGATTCACCTGGCGACTCCTTGTGAAAACTGGGCCTGGTTGCCGATCACGGCCACGAACAAATCGGCGATGCTGGGCCGGCGGACATCGCCAAGGGCAGCAAGTTGCTGACGATCCACACGATCGAAGAGCAAGATGGCGCGGCCGAGGACCTGGCGTTCGTGAATGGGCTGGAGCGCGCGCGCGGCCGCGGCATTTTCCGAATTCACCAGCACTTCCCTATAGCGCGACTCGAATTCTTCCATGCTGCAGCCGAAGACGATACGACCCCGGTTGATGAACATCACATCGGTAAGGATGTTCTGAATCTCGTCGACCTGATGGGTGGTGACGACGATGGTGCGGCTGCGATCGAAGTAGTCGTTCAGGAGCGAATCGTAGAACTACTTGCGAAAGAGGATGTCGAGGCCGAGTGTCGGCTCATCGAGCACCAGCAGTTTGGCGTCAATGGCCATGACCAGGGCAAGGTGTAGCTGAGTGACCATGCCCTTTGACAATTCCCGGACTCGGCTGTCGCGCCGGATGGCGGTTGTCGTAAGAAAGCCCTCTGCTTTGGAGCGATCGAAGCGCGGATGCACGCCGCTCACATAGTCGAGCGCTTGCGAAACTCGCATCCGGCGGGGCAAGACGGCGACATCGGCGATGAAGGAGACATCGCGCATGAGCCGATCACGGTTGGTCCAGGGATCGACTCCGAGAACCTTTAGCTCTCCCTGGTAGGGGGTGAGGCCGAGAATCGCATTGAGCGCGGTTGTCTTGCCGGCACCATTGGGGCCGATCAGGCCGAGGATATGACCTTCTTCGACTTGCAAATCGAGGCCATCGAGGGCAACGGATTTACTAAAGGTCTTGCGGAGTCCGCGGGCTGCTATGATCGGCATGGCTTCAGCGTTCCTGCTCTTTCGGCTTCGACTTCGTGCGACGGGTGGCGTCATTGAGCAGGTCTTCCGGCTTGATCCCGAGCCGCTGAATGACGGCGCGGATTCTAGGCCATTCTTCGGCAAGAAACTTCCGGCGTTCGTCTTGCAGTAACAGTTTAGGGGCGCCTGCATTGACGAACATGCCACGGCCTCGTCTGCTCTCGACCAGCCCCTCGTCAACCAATTGTTGATAGCCTTTCAAAACCGTGAGCGGATTGACCCGATATTCGGCCGCGACATTGCGCACCGAGGGCAGTGGATCGCCTTCCTTGAGAACACCGTCGAGTATCATCGCGACCACGCGGTCGCGAAGCTGGCGGTAAATCGGCTGACTGTCGTTCCACTCACGATCCATCCTATTTTCCTGCTGTTAATTATTACCAGAGGTACCGCCTTACTTCGTGCGCTGCAAGTCGAAGCGCGCGCGGACAGGCGGCTTTCCCTCAACCATGAAAGTCCATTCCTCGGTGTGATGGTCCGGGCCCATGATCGTGAAGACGGCATTGTGCATGTGTCCATACTGCGTGCTACCGGCGACATCGAGAAAGTTGAATTCGACCGTTTTTCCGTCGGACGCCAGCTTGCCGACCATGCGAGGCCGATTACCGGCGTCGCAATAGTGGGTCAGGAGCAAGCGATCCCCGTCCAGATACAACATGGTCGTCGGGTCGTCGGGTCGTCCCGTATTTCATGCATGAGCGCATTGCCCAACGAAGTCACGCGCAGCGAGACCTGTGCGGGCTTGCCTTGAACGGAGGCGTCTGGTGGAACAGTGGTCACTACGCCTTGCCATGAGCCGGCCAAGGCTTTCAGCTTGTCGAATGAACTTTGGGCGGAACTTTGCGCGCCGGACTGGGCGAAGGTCACAGTGGCGAGCGAGACAAGGACAACGGACAGCATAGAACCAAGAGCTTTCATGTTTCATTCTCCTTAGACTTCATTGCTTACTGCGAATCGGCTCCGAGTGAGCCGATCATTATCTACTGTTATACCTAACTACAACACAAAATCGCACGTTAATTTTTTGATTTGATAAGCGGACGAGCGCGGTGGATTCTGAACTATCGATTCCAGGCGAAGCGTAAGGCAGCGCCATAGATGAGCACAACGTAAATCCAGAAGACGGAGAAAACCACGTGCATGACGGTGTAGAAGCGCCGTCCGCGCCAGATCGCTGAATCGTACACGAAGAATTGGAAGGCCAATCGAGTGAACCAAAACACGACGAAACCCGTTAAGACAACGCGGCTCAAGGTTCCCGATCGGAGTAAGGCATTGGTGTAAAGGAGGGAGCAGGCGCCCATCAAAGCGACCAACAGCGCGATGAAGAAGCAATGCACCAGGAAGATCTGCCGGGTGAGCAACGATAGTCGCGCCAACTCCTTTTCCCATTGGAAGTAGCGGCCAAACAAACTGTGCGCGAGACCTAGAAGGAGGAGTAGCGCGCCGGCTACTTTCAAGTGAAGGTAAATACTCATCAGCGGCTTTCAAAGATGAATACATGAACGAATGGGGTAACGGTGCGGTGGCGCCGTATGGTGAGGCCGGCTGCGTGGGCCGCATTTTGCCAGGTGCGCGCGGAAAAGAAGTGGAGGAAGCCGGGGCCGAAGGCAAGAAAGTTGGGCCAATCGCGCAAGTGTTCGACCAGGACCAGTTCACCTCCAAGGCACAGCACGCGGGCAATATCGCGGAGGAGTCGCAGGCGAGCGGCAGGCTGGCGGAGTTCGTGGGCGGCGAAGATCAGGAAAGCAGTTTCAAACTCGTGGTCGGGCGCGGGCAGCGTGCGCGGGTGGGTGGAGGGCGACGTCAGGGCAGCCAGATGGCGCGCGCGTTTGATGGAGGGCTCGGTCATTTCGCGGGGATCGTAAATGTCGACGACCTGTCCGGCGGAACCTGGAAAGATCGAGCTGAGCGCGGGGCTGATTTCATCGATGCCTGAATGGATGACAAGCCAGCGGATGGGCGATCGCGAGAGGCATGCCGGGAGCCAGTCGAATGTGTAAAAGCCAGATCGATCGTATACGTAGTGGGAGACGAGAAGCGATGCGCAGGTCCAAACAAACGCGGTGCCGGTTGCGAGCAGGACTAAAACACGAAGAGCCGGAGGCAGCCAGAGCGAGAGAATGATGGCGGCCATCACGCCGGTAAGGGTACGCAGATAGAACGGCCGATTGTAGTTGAAGATTTGCACGAGGCCTTGGTAGGGCGCGCGGGGCGGAAGCGAGGGAGGAGTGTCGCGATGAGTCGCGACACGGCAGGCACGAGTGCCCGCGCCACCTTTAGCGATATCGGATAGTGAACGGATTGACTGGGCCGCTTCCTCACGGTCGCGGTTCCGCGGAGGGGTGGTCATGGAATGGGGCTCCGTATGCCGCGGTTCCATCGATACGGGATGCGATGCACGTGGAATGCATTTGCCAGGATGGCGGTGGCGCGGCAGAAGGGCTGCTGGCGCAGAAATGTGTTTTGCAGAACTTCGACCGAGACGGGTGTTGGATGCCAGTGTTGGCGGAGACCCTGAATGCGAATGATGGAGTGAGTCTGCGGTTCATAGTCGAAGGTATAGGGCAACGGCCCGGCAAATCCGCGGGCGTCTTTGAGATTGAGAAAGGGAGATCCGGCAGGCAGAGGGGCCGGTCCGTCAGCGGTATGCGCAATCACTCGCAGATCTGCCTGCTCGAGCGGGGTGCGAATATGCCACTCGATTTCGCCTGGTCGCTCATGCAGTTGCGCTTCGCAGAGACGGTATCGATAGTGGGTGAGCATATTTCCGGCGCTCGCCATCCATCGCCGGTTGGTATCGCTGCGCAGAATTCGCAGGCCGCGCAGGGAACTGGAGGGGGTCGCGAGGCGCGCGAAGATGCGGTAGCCGCTCAGGATGAAATCGCAACCGAGCGCAGCGGGTAGGAAGCTGGGGCGCAGCCGTTCCGTCTGAACCAGGGCAATCGCCAGAAAGCCAAAGTCGCCGTAGGTGTCCAGAGCCAGCCCGGGTGGGAGTAGCGGCTGCAAGAGAGAACTTGGGAAGGCATATGTCAGCACTAACGACTGACGAAAAAATGCCTTCACCGGAAACGGATGACGTTTCAAGAAGTAGAGCATAAGCATCCTGCCGGGGTGACGTGAACAGCACCCCAGAGCAACGAACGGTCGCGCGCGGCGAGGTTTTGGTCAGACGCGGTAGCAGGCTCGGCGAAGCTGCGAACGATGACGACGGCTTGGGGCGCGGCGGCGCGCTTTACAGCCGCGGACAAGCGACGCAGATAGCAAGAGGGCGCGCCGTCGGCAATGTTGGATAAGGAAAATGCATCGAAGCTGGCGGCCTGGCATGCGTCGAGGTAGGCAGCGGCGTCGGCACAGACGAAACGAATGGGGGGCGTGGGCGGTTCCGCTATCGATTTGGGTTCGCCTAGGAACAGACGCCAAGCATAGGGATTGGAATGGTTGGCGTGGTTGGCCCAGGCACGCTCGAAGCGAGCGCGCACAAGCGCTCCGAAGCTTTGCGGGAGAGCGGCTATGAACGGATTGGCGTAAACAAGCCCGAGAATGCGCGGGGAGAGGAAGGTATCGAAAGTCATGCGCCAGCGCTTTGAGTTCAGCGTGCGACGCCAGTAGTGAAGTTGCTCGGCAGGGTCATGCAGCGAGAGAAACTCACGACGCCTGCGCTCGGTCCAACCGAGCAGGGGGAAGAGGGTACGCGCGCGCGATAGCAAACGCTCGGCGGCTCCTTCGCGGGCGGGCGCACCGGCGGCGCGGGCCTGTGCGTAAAGGATCTGCCGCGGGTTGATATCTACCGCCGTGACGTCGTGCCCGGCGGCCGCCAGGGCGCGCGCGGTGCAACCGGCGGAGGCGATACAGAACACACGGCGAGACGGCGGCAGAACGGCGAGCTCGATGGCTGGATCTTCGTACATTGCGCCAAAGAGCAGTTCTGGGGCGCGTCCTCGAAACGAGCCTGTTTGCCAGGGCGTGGCTGCGGATAGACTAAGCGCCGGCATAAGAAACAAGCTTGCCGGCAGCTATCCAAGCAAGTAGAAGAAAAACACAATTCTGAAGCAGCATGCCGACGGGATCGGGTATGAGGCGGCGCGCCCACGAGAGGGCGGCGGTATTCATGGATACGAGCAGAAGCGTTTCGATGAGCGCTGCTTCATACGGGCGGATTCCAGACAACACCCAGGCGGCCAGAAGGCACTCGAAAACACCCAGTAAAACCAGGGCTTGACGCGCGCGGGAGGAGTTGAGAAAGGGAGTTGTCGCGACGATTTCGCGATGATGCGGGGCGCGGCCGAGGAGCTTGCACCAAAATCCCTGGTAGAGCCAGACCAAGGCGATGGCCGCGCGCGGGAGCAGCAGGCTAGTCATTAGGGGCGTCCTCCTCGATGGTGGTTAGCAGCTCGACAATCTTCTTCCGCAACGGCCGCAACAAAGGGAAGCCGGCGAGCTTAAGAGCGGTGACAAGCAGCGAGAGGCTCTTGTCACGCAGTTGGCGCGTTCGGATCTGGGCTGGCGAGCGGTCGGAGATCCAGAACAGGATGAGCGCCATTTGATAGAGCCAAATCAGCTTCGGCAGAAACGGTGTCAGATCTTTGGGCATGGCCAGGCGGCTTCCCGCGAGCGCGGCGGCGAAACGCTGGAGGTCGAGCGCGCGGATGTGGGCCGTCTCGTCACTGAAAGGCGAAAGCGGATTATGCGGATCGGCAGCGTGGCGGGCGAGGGCGCCGAGAAAGAGCCGATTGGGCGCGAAGTATTCGAATTTTACGTCTAAGATGGCGCGCAGGCGACTCTCGAGACCCTTGGCCTCGGCAAGGCGCGTATCGATTTGAGCCGACATTTCGTCGCTGGCGCGCGCATAGAAGGCCATGACGAGAGCTTCTTTGGAAGCGAAATAATAGTAGGCGGAGCCGAGCGCGACATCGGCCTCAGCAGCGATTTCGCGCATGGTGGTCCGATCGAAGCCGTGGGTGCGAAACAGCTGGAGGGCGGCGGCTAAGATGCGCGCGCGGGTGTCTTCCGCTTTGGTAACTTCCGCTTTGGTAATTGCAGGGGGTTTGGTGGGCGGGGGCATATGGACTTTTTGAACGTGTTCAAGTTCAGTATAAGAGTGCCTCGATAGTTGGTCAAGCTATTTCTTGAACGCGTTCAGTTCCGGTGGGTTGATGGCCAGTGAGCTGCGCGGCCTGTTCACATAGCGGTGAAAAACGCAGGCGAAAACGCCTACTCCACGTCATGGCCGGGAGAAATCCAGAGCAGTGGAAGACGCTTGCTTAAGGCGGAGGCGGCTTCGAGCGAGGAACTTGTGGAGCGAACTGGTCGTTTTCGGACGGTTTGGACGCGGAAATGGACACGTGCGCGAGTTGTGAGCGGGCTAGCGGGTTGAGTTTGCTCGATTCAGCTTTGGGCAAGGGCGTGCATGAGGTTGGGGATGCAAGATGTTTGCCGGGACATTTCTAAAGACCTGCGGTTTGCGTTTGGGCAATTCCAGAAGAGCCGGGGATTCGCCGCGGTGGCGGTTTTTGTGATGGCGCTGGGGATCTGCGCGACGGTGGCGATTTTCGGATTCGTGGATGCGACGCTGATCAAGCCGTTGCCTTACCGGGATCAGGCGCGGCTGGTAGGCGTGTTCGAAGCGTCGGCGGCCGAAGCGCGAGGTTCGACGTCGTTGCTGGACTTTCGCGACTGGCAGAGACTCAACAAAGTCTTCCGCTCGATTGACGCGTACGGCGGGAGTGGCGGCTGGAGCTACACGTTGAGCACGCGGGCAGGCGCGCAACATGTGTTGGGCATGCATGTAACGAGTGGATTCTTTCAGACGCTGGGCGTGACGCCGATACTGGGGCGCGCGTTTCGGCCGGGTGAAGACTCGCCGGCCGCGCCCGAGACGGTGCTGCTCAGTTACGGCGCGTGGCAGAAGCGGTTCGGGGGCAGGCGAGATGTGCTGGGGCGGACGGTGCGGCTGGATGGTTCGACGGGCACGATCATCGGGGTGCTGCCGAAGGATTTTAATTTTGCGCCGGCGGGGAGCGCGGAGTTTTGGGGGACGCAGCGCGGGACGCGCGGATGCGAGCAGGACCGGGGGTGCAGCAGTGTCATGACAGTGGCGCGACTGAAGGACGGAGTTTCGCGGCAGACGGCGCTGGCGGACATGAGATCGGTGGTGGGCGAGCTGCAGAGACAATATCCGACGCTCGATCGGGATCGGAGCGCGAACGTGCTGCCACTGAAAGAAGTGATGGTGGGGGATGTGCGGCCGATCCTGCTGATGCTTTTGAGCGGAGCGGGGCTGCTGCTACTGATTGCGTGTATCAATGTGGCGAGCCTGCTTTTGGCGCGATCGGACAGCCGCAAGCGCGAGATTGCGGTGCGTAACGCGCTGGGGGCATCGGCGGCGAGACTGTTTCGCCAATTCGCGACCGAGGCGGTGGTTTTGGCGGCAATGGGCTGCGCCTGCGGGCTACTGCTGGCGGACTGGGGCATGCGATTCCTTACGACACTGATTCCGGCCGACATGATGCAATCCATGCCATACCTGGAAGGACTGGGCATGAACTTCCGGGTGACGGCATTTGCGGCGGCGATTTCGCTGGCAGCAGCTTTGGTGTTTGCGTTGACTCCGACGCTGCGGCTATCGCTCTCCGAAATGATGGCGGGGCTGAAGGAAGGGAGCCGAGGGTCGGCGGGAACGACCTGGCGAAGCTTCGGCAAGAACCTGGTGGCGGTGGAACTGGCGCTGGCGGTGGTGCTGCTGGTGAGCGCGGGGCTGCTGGGTAAAAGCCTTTACCGGTTATTGCAAGTGGATATCGGAATCAATCCGGATCATCTGGCGACGCTGCAGGTGGAGCCGCCAGCGGAATATTCGACAGATGAACAGTTCAAGGGGCTGGCGCGACAGGTGGTGGAACGGGCCGTGCATTTGCCAGGAGTGCAGGCGGCGGCAGTGGCCGACCAACTGCCCGGCGCTTCCTGGGGAGGCGACTCGGAATTCGGAGTGGTGGGGCATCCGCGGGCGAAGTGGACGGCGGAACAAGAAGATGCCCTGCAGCGAAGAGTGAGTACGGGATATTTCGCGGCGGTGCAGGCGCGGCTCTTGGAGGGACACTTTTTCAGCGAGGCGGAGGCGAGATCGAAGCGCCAAATCGTGGTAATCAACCAGAGCTTTGCGCGGCGATTTTTCGCGGGGCAAGATCCGATCGGGCAGCAAATTTTTTATGTGTTGGACCCGAAGCAGCGGATGCAAATTGTAGGCGTGGCGGCGGATCTGAAGGAGGGCTCGCTCGACACGCTCGCGCGGCCTGCGGTTTACTTTCCATTCGACCAGAATCCGAACGACCGGTTTCTGGTAGTGGTGCGGACGCGGCAAGCAGCAGAGTCGCTGTTGCCGGTCTTAACACGCATGATTCATCGGATCGAGCCGGGAATTTCGATCTATGACGAAGCGACGATGAGGGAGCGGATCGACCGCTCGCCGACGGCTTATCTGCATCGTTCGGCGGCGTGGCTGGTGGGGAGTTTCGCCGGGATCGCTTTGCTGCTGGGCGTGGTGGGATTGTACGGAGTGATCGCGTATTCGGTGAGCCAGCGAACGCGCGAGATCGGAGTGCGAATGGCACTGGGGGCGCAACCGGCGATGGTGTATCAGTTAATTTTGGGCGAGGCGGTCTGGCTGGCGGCGATCGGAATTGCCATGGGATTTGTGTGTTCGCTGGCGGCGGCCGCATTGATCCGGCGGATGTTGTTTGGAGTGCAGGCATGGGACGTGGCGACACTGGCGTGCGTGGCGGTGGTGCTCGGCGGCGCGGCATTGCTCGCGAGTTATTTGCCGGCGAGGCGGGCGGCGGGAGTGAATCCGCTGGAGGCTTTGCGGGCGGAGTGAGGAGGAAAGGAGAGAGGTGATGCGGTCTGCGACTTATCGTGATTTGAGGGAGTTCGGTTTGCAGTTTGTGACGCCGGAGGAGGCGGAGTTTCGGGCGCTGGTGGAGGAGATCCAGAATCGGCCGGATCCGCTGGGGCGCGGTGGGAGCGATCGAGGGGGACGCGCCGGGGGCGGTGCTTTTGAATCGGAGTGGGAAGGTGATCGTCGCGCTGGGGTACGTGTGGAGACATACCGCGGAAGATGGCCAGGCGCGCACGAGACATCATTCGAATCTGGGATCGAGCATGCAGATGGATGTGCTGACGGGGCGCGCGAAAGCGGTGAGAGATCGATTTAGCTTTATTCTTCCCGGTTCGAAAAGGCTGATTACCGAGGATGGGATGTTCGGCGACAACTTCGATGTGCTGCCGCCGGAACCCGGGCCGGTTAGCGGTGGTTTTGTGGGAACGGGGGGCAGCGGACGGAGACACGGCGGGGACAAGGAAGTGATAGCAACGGAACTCGAACTGGACGTGGCGTTTTTCGAAGACGGGCTGTGCGTGGGCGCGGATGAATCGGGTTTGTTCGAGAGCGTGCAGGCGGACCTGGCGGAGCAGCGCAGAGTGGCGGGAGAGATCGCGGAGGCGCTGGGGCGCGGGGAATCGGTAGGCCGCGCGTTCGAGATACTGCGGCCGATGGCGCGACGGGACCAGCGCCAACACACTCGCTCACAGATGCTATCGATGTTTGCGCACACGGCTATTCATCATCTGATAAACATGAGCGAGGCGGAGCTAAGGGAGTGGTTTGAAGTCTCGGCAAAGGCGAGCGGGCCGAGGCTGAGCAGGGCCGGCGGCAAGCCGGCTTCCGGATATACGTTATGAAGTGTGTATCTTTTATGGGCGACGAGGTCGAGATCACGATTAGCGGCGCACGTAATTTTTCACTCGAGCGCGATCCAATCGCTGCGCTCATGGCTCCGAAAAGCCGTGTTTAAACGGGCTGGACTTCGGTTTGGGAAGATTCCTGAGGCTGCTTCTGTTTAATCGACCAGGGGCGGGTGAACCAGGGATAGAGCATGGGCAAGAGGTAGAGCGTGAGGATGGTGGCGGTGACGAGGCCGCCGATGACGACAGTGGCGAGGGGCCTTTGGACCTCGGCGCCGCGCGAGGTGGCGAGGGCCATGGGAATGAATCCGAGGCTGGCTACCAGGGCCGTCATGAGCACGGGGCGGAGACGATCCCGCGCGCCGTTTAAGACTGCGTCTTTGACATCTTGACCCTGCTGTTTAAGCAGGTTGATATGGCTAACCATGACGACGCCGTTCAACACGGCGACGCCGAAGAGGGCGATGAAACCGATGGAGGCCGAGAGGCTAAGATTCAAGCCGCGCAGCCAGAGCGCGGCAATTCCGCCGACCAGCGCGAAGGGGACGATCATGAGGATGAGCAGAGATTGCTTCAGGTTGTTGAAGGTGGCGAATAAGAGCGCGAAGATGATGGCGATGGAGGCGGGCAGCACGATCATGAGGCGTTGGTTGGCGCGGCGCTCATTTTCGAATTGGCCGCCCCAGGTGATGGAATAGCCAGCCGGTAATTTGAGTTGGCGGGCGACTTTGCGCTGGGCTTCCTGAACGAAGCTGCCGAGATCGCGGCCGCGAATGCTGACCTGCACGGCGACGCGGCGTTTGGCGTCTTCGCGGTTGATGACTTCGGCGCCGCGTACGACGCGCAGGTCGGCGACCTGGCGCAACTGCACGGTGGCGCCATCGGGGGACTTGAGGTTGAGCGAGCCGAGAGCGTCGAGATCGTTGCGGTAGCTCTCGGGCAGACGCACGACGATAGCGAAGCGGCGTTCGCCTTGAATCATTTCGGAGACCTGCTTGCCGCCGAGCATGCTCTCGACGAAGGCTTGGACGTCGGCGACGTTCAGGCCGAAGCGGGCCATTTCGGCGCGATCGAGTTCGATGCGCAGCTCGGGGACACCGGAGGCGACATCTTTGGTGATATCGGCCGCGCCGCGGATGGAGGCAACGATACTTTGTATGCGGGTGGAGAGCTGGTTGAGCATATCGAGATCCTCGCCAAAGATTTTTATGGCGACATCGCCGCGGATACCGGTGACGACTTCATCCATGCGCATCTGCATGGGCTGGGTGAACTCATAGGCGACGCCGGGGATCTCGTCGAGAGCCTTGGATAACTTGTCGATCAACTCGCCTTTGGTTTTACAGCACTTCCATTGCGATTTGGGAGCGAGCGTCAAATAGGAATCGGATTCATAGACGCTCATGGCCTCGGTGGCGAGATCGGGGCGGCCGAGTTTGGTGACGACACCGGTGACTTCGGGGAAGCCGCGAATTACTTTTTCGATGCGGTTGCCGAGGTAGATGGATTCGTCGAGCGAAATGCCGGCGAGGCGTTTGGAGGTGATGACGATGGAACCTTCATCGAGGCGCGGCATGAACTCGGTGCCGATCCATTTGAGGGAAAGAAGCGCGCCGGAAACCAGGAGGGCGGCGCCGATGAGCAAGGGGGCGCGATGGCGGAGCGCCCATTGGAGGGAGCGGCCGTAAGAAGAGCGAAGGCGATGAAACCAGCCCCGCTTGTTGTGCTGCTTCGGTTTCAGAATGTAGGTGGAGAGGGTGGGGACAACGAAGAGAGCAAGGAACAAGGAGCCAAGCAGAGCGGAACAGACGGTGATGGCCATGGGGTGGAACATGCGGCCTTCGAGTCCCTGGAGGGTGAAGATGGGGAGATAGACGGCGATGATGATGGCGACGCCGAAGGTAATGGGGCGGGCGACTTCATGGGCGGCGGAGCGCACGGTCTCCCATTTGTTCTGCTGGCCGGAGCCTTCGAGGCGGCTCGAGAAGTTTTCGACCATGACGACGGAGCCATCGACGATCATGCCGAAATCGACGGCGCCGAGGCTCATGAGGTTGGCGGAGACGCCGAAGAGGGCCATGCCCATGAAGCCGAAGAGGAGCGAGAAGGGAATGACGCAAGCGACGATGAGAGCGGCGCGCCAATCGGCGAGGAAGAGCAGCAGGACGGCGATGACGAGCAGACCGGCTTCCATGAGGTTGTGCTTGACGGTGTTGATGGTGCCATCGATGATGGTGCTCTGGTCATAAAACGGGACAAGACGCACGCCGGGGGGAAGCTTCATCTGGGCGATGCGCTGTTTGACTGCCTGGATGAGCTGCCGGCCATTGGTACCGCGGATGGCGATGACCATGCCGGAGACGGTTTCGCCCTGGGCATCGTGCATGACGGCTCCCTGGCGTGGCATGGGGCGGGTTTCGATGCGGGCGATATCTTTTAGCAGAACCGGAACGCCGTTATAGGATGCGACGACGATGCGTTCGAGATCGGGGATGCCGGAGGCGCGGCCCAATCCGCGAACGGTGTACTGCTCGTCGTTATGCGAGATGAAGCCGCCGCCGAAATTCGCGTTGTTGGCGGCGACGCGGGAGACGACGTCGCTGGCGGTGAGACCGAAGCGGCGCAGCGTGTAGGGATCGACTTCGATGACGTACTGCTTGGTATAGCCGCCCCAGGAGTTGATTTCGCTGACGCCGGGAATGGTACGGAGGTCATAGCGGACGTCCCAATCGTGCAGAGTTTTGCGCTGCATCAAGGAGAGGTTGCCGCCTTGGACGGTGTATTGATAGACCTCGCCGAAGGCAGTGGCGAGCGGGCCGAGCCTGGGCTGATAACCGGCGGGGAGGGTGGCTTGCGCCTGGCGGAGACGTTCGGCGACGAGTTGGCGGGCGAGATAGATATCCATCGAATCGTCGAAGACGATGGTGACCATGGAGAGGCCGAGCTTCGAAACGGAGCGCACGGTTTGCATTTTGGGCATGCCGAGCAGCGAAGTTTCGATGGGGAAGGTGATCAACTGCTCGACTTCTGTGGGGGAGATGCCGGGAGCTTCGGTGGTGACGAGGACTTGATTGTTGGTGAGGTCGGGATAGGCTTCGATGTTGAGGTGAAGCATGGTGTAGAGGCCGCCGACGAGGAGGGCGACGACGGCCATGAGCACCAGCCAGCGATTTTTGAGGGCGAAATCGAGCATGCGATTATTGGCCGATCTGGCTTTTCAGGAGCTCCGATTTGACGATGAAACTGCCGTCGGTAACGATGGTTTCACCGGACTTTAAACCGGCGGCGATTTCGGCTTCGCCATTCAGACGGTGGGCAATTTCGACGGACCGCGGCTGGTAGACGCCGGGCTGTTTCTCGACGAAGACGATGGAACCGCCATTCAAGTCTTGCAGCGCCTGTTCGGGAATGAAGATGGCGCGGCGAGAAGAGCCGGCGCTGATTTGGGCATTGGCGAACATGCCGGGATGGAGTTTGTGAGCGGGGTTGGCGAGCAGAATGCGGGCTTGCAGAGTGCGCGTCTGGGGATCGACTTCGGGCGCGATGAAGGTGACGCGGCCCTCGAAGGGCTGGTTAGGGTAGGCTTGCGTGAGCACGCTGGCGGGGCTGCCGAGATGGAGTTTCGGGAGATCCGTTTCATTGACGGAGGCGATCATCCAGAGGCTGGCGAGATTAGAGATGGTGAAGGCTTCCTGACCGGGTTCGAGAATGGCGCCGAGGGTGATTTTACGATCGACCACTTCGCCATCTATGGGAGCGAGAATGGGTGAAAGTTCGGAAGTATCGTTCGGTTTGAGAGTTGTTTCGGGGACGCCGAGCAGATCGGCCAAATGAATCTGCTCCTTTTGCTGGCTGATGCGGGCGTTCTGGAGATCGGTCTGAGCGCTGTGGAGGTCGGTTTCGGCGCGCTCCAATTCCTGGGGCGAACTGGATTTGAGGGCGAGGAGGCGCTGCATGCGGTCACGCATACGGCTGCGGTAATCGACCATTTCGGTCTGACGCGAAACTTCCTGGCGGGCAGTTTCGAGAGCAGCGCGCGTTTCATGGACGGAGTGGCTGTGCAGCTTGGCGAGTACGGTTCCTTTACGCACGTATGCGCCGATGAGTCCTTCGAGTTCAACGACGCGGCCATCGGCATAGGAGCCGACATGCACGGTGCGTTCTTCGTTCAGGGCGAGTTGGCCGGGAGCGGTGAAGGACATTTGCACGGCGCGGGTTTGCACGGCGGCAGTATGGAGACCGACCTTCTGCTGGACTTCGGGGCTAATCTTGACAGTGCCGCCGTTGGCGCTGGGCTGCTGTTGGCTGCTGCTTTCCTGAGAGCCGCCCTGCTGCTTTTGCCGCGTGCAGCCGGTTAAGGCGATGACGAGTACGGAAGCGACGCAGAAGAGACGAGCGTTCATGGCAGGAGCTCCGTTCCGGCGGCCATTTGGAGATTTAGAATTCCCTGCCTGAGCTGAACCAAATTTTGCCAGGACTGGATCTCGAAATCGATACGGCTGCGCTCGGCGTCCAGCAGGCGGAGGAGATCGATTCCACCCTCGCGATAGGCGGCGCGGGCAAGGCGAACGGTTTCATCGGCGGTGGCGCGCGTTTGGGGCAATTGGCTGACTGTGCTTTGCTCGAGCTGGTACTCGCGGAGGGCGGAGGCGAAATCGGCGCGGATGTTGGCGTCGGTGCGATAGAGGTTGGATTTGGCGATGCTCAACTCGGCTTGCGCGCTGCCGATGTTGCCCTGGTTGCGGTTGCGGACGGGCAGATCGATTTGTAGGGCGGCGTAGAGAGTATCGAAGTTGACATCGCGTTTATAGCCGGCGAGGGCTTCGGGATCGGGCTTGGCGTTGGCTTGCTGGAGCTTAAGGTTGGCCTCGGCGCGGGCAATGGCCTGGCGCGAGACATGATCCTCGAGGCGATCGGCGAGGACGGTCTGGATGTCAGGGAGCGGGATCTGGACGGGCTTATCGAGGGGATCGGTTAAGGTGGTTTCGGGAAAATCGGTGCGGCCCATGGCGCGATAGAGTTCGACGGAAGCGCGCTCATAGTCACGCGCGGCGTTGATGGACTGGACGCGAACGCGATCGCGCTCGATCTGGATGCGCATCAAATCGACTTCAGGAGTGACGCCTTCCTTGACGCGATTGCGGATATAGTCTTCGTCCTCCTGATAGGTGCGCAGGTAGCGCTGGTAGAGATCACGCAGTTGGGCGGCCCCGGCGGCGGTCCAGTAATTCATGATGATGGTGGCCTGAAGCTGGCGCTTGACGAGATTATCCTGTAGCTCGGAAGCATGCACGTCGGCGGAGGCGACATCGATGCGTCGGGCGCGCTTGCCGCCGGTTTCGAAGACCTGCCCGAGATAGGCGTAGTCTTCTGTGGCGTGCCAATAGGAGAAGGCGGGATTGCCCCACCAGCGGATGTCCTCGGTTTGCAGATAGAGGCGGGGATTGGGTTTGAGCGCGGCCTGGGTTTTGAGGGCCTGCGCCTGATCGACACGCTCGCGGCTAATGGCGGCGGAGGGATTGTTCGCCAGGCCTTCGACGACGGCATCGTGAAGGCTGAGCGAGACCTGGCCGCGGCAGAGGCAAGTTGCGAGTAGCGGCAGGGAAACTCGCAAGAGCAGCTTTGAGTTCATCTATTGCATTCAGGATAAGCAGAACGTTGTTTTCATTGGACGCAGGAAGAAGCGGCGGCGCGACAATCAAATTCGGCCGGGGCCTGTTAGGTTTATCGTGCGTTTAGGTAGGGGCTCTTATGCTTGGTTTTAGTGGCGACAAGACCACTTGGGGCGTGGGGTCGAGAGAGTTGTGCGTTTACTACTAGTGGAAGACGAGAAGGACAGCGCGGAGATGCTGGCCAAGGGTTTGCGTGAGCAGACTTACGCGGTGGACCTAGTGTACGACGGTTCAGCGGCATTAGAAAAGGCGCTGGCGAATCAGTACGATCTGGTACTGCTGGATGTGCTGCTGCCGGGTTCGAACGGTTTTGAAATATGCCAGAAGCTGCGCGCGGCGGATGTGTCAACGCCGGTGCTGCTCCTGACGGCACTCGATGAAGTACGGGACCGGATCGTGGGGCTCGATTCGGGGGCGGACGACTATCTGGCGAAACCGTTCGCTTTCGGCGAACTACTAGCGCGCATCCGGGCGCTGCTGCGGCGGGGGCCGAGGCTGACGCAGCCGGTGCTGCAAGTGGACAATCTGGAGATCGACACGCGCTCCCGGATTGTGCGTAGGGGCGGCCGCACGATCGACTTGACGGCCAAGGAATACGCGCTGCTGGAGTGCCTGGTGCGGGAGACAGATAAGGTTATGGGGCGGCAAGAGATCTCCGAACACGTGTGGGAGGAGGACTACGATCCGTTCTCGAATCTAATTGAAGTCTACATACAGCGGCTGCGGCGGAAGATCGACGTAGCAGGCGAGAGCGCGCTGATCCAGACGCGGCGCGGCGAAGGATATTGTCTGGTGACACCCGCGGCAGCGGCGCGATGATTGCGTCCGCGCGGGCGCGGGTGGCGATTGCGGGGACAGCGCTCTTCGCGGTGGTGGTATTGGCGACGGCGGCGGGCGTTTACTGGCTGATTCACGACAACGCATACTGGCGGCTGGACGCGACACTGCGCTCTACGATGGAAGCGGCCACGCTCACTCTTTTCGGAGAAGGGCAGAAGAGCGCGGACAAAGCGTCGATCGAAGAAGGCATCCGGCAGGTATTTCATACGAAGTATCTGACGGCTTTTCCACAAGAGCAGGTTGCCATCTGGGACGGCAAGCGGTTAGTGGCCTATAAAAAGAATTTCGGAACGCGGCAGGGCAGCTTGCTACGCATTGCGCCGGAGACCGCGAGCGGGGTGAGGAATCACGTCGATTTGCGCTTAGACACGCGGCGGGTTTTTTTGACGGCGGCGAAGACAACATACACGGTTGTGGTGAGCACGTGGCGGGGCGACGTGATGAACGATATGCGGTCCGTGCTGCGGGCGCTGGCGATTACGATTCCGGCGGCGCTGCTGTTCGCGGCGATCGGCGGATATATTCTGGCAAGGCAGGCGCTCGCGCCACTGACCGGGATGGCGGCGAGCGTGGATGCAATCACGTCGCAGAGCCTCGACCGGCGCGTGCCGGTGGTGAATGCGCGCGACGAAGTGGGACAGTTGGCGATTCGCTTCAACAAGCTGCTCGGGCGATTGCAGGAAGCGTTCGAGCAGCAGCGCCGTTTCATGGCGGACGCGGCGCACGAGCTGAAAACGCCGATTACGGCAGCGCTGACGGCGGCGCAGGTGACGCTGGGCGGCGAGCATCGCAGCGAGCCGGAGTACCGGGAAGCGCTGCGCATTACCGAAGAACAGATGTCGCGATTGAGACATGTTGTGCAGGACATGTTTCTGCTGGCGCAGGTGGATGCAAATGCGATGGTCTACCGGCGGGAAACGGTGTATCTCGACGAGATTGTGGCGGAAGGGTTCCGGGCGATGCGTTTTCTGGCGGAGGCGAAGGACCTCGACATGCGGCTGGAGGAGATGCCGGAACTGCGCTGCACGGGGGATTCCGGCCTGCTGCGACAAGCGGTGATCAATCTGCTCGATAACGCGCGCAAGTATACGGAAGCGAGCGGACGCATTCTAGTCTCGGCGGAGGTCAACGACGAAAGTTTCGTGGTGCGGATAGCGGATACGGGGCCAGGCATACCGGAGTCGGCGCAAGCGCACTTATTCGAAAGATTTTACCGGGCGGACAAATCGCGCGCACGGCTGGGGGCAGACGGCGGAGGCGCGGGGCTTGGGTTGGCGATTGCGAAATGGGTGGCGGAAATTCATGAAGGTGATTTGCGTTTGGAGCGGTCGGGTACAGCGGGGAGTACGTTCGCGTTCGAGATTCCGAAGGGGAGAGCGGGTTGAGGCCGTGAACGCAATGCGAGTCTTAGAAATACTATTTGACAGATGCAAATGCGGTTATCGCAATGCCACTTCGTTCGATCCGACCAAAGACGGCGCTTCGAAAGAAAAAGGGTGTTTGGGTATTTCGAAGCCCCGTTGGTATGGGCACCGATCAGCCAGCGGATCAGGTTCGCCAAGTTCGTAATAAACGAGATAAACGAAACCGCAGCGGCATCACGAAACGGCTAGCTAGTGCGTCGCGGTGAGTTGATTAGCATGGCTGAGGCTCACGCAGGCCACAAAAGACGACGGGCTGCGCCCCCCCCCAATACATAAGTTCTCTCTGGGACAGGCAACCAACGGGTCGTCCCCGGCAGTATCCAAAGGGCGTGGGACGAGTGTCATGATGAGTCGCGCGACACGGCCACGCTTCAGGAAAGAGGGAGTTAGTTGCGATTCCTGGAAATTTGTTGGCCGTTGTGGAAGATTAGATCGATCTGGCGGCTGTTTTGGATGTTCAGGGTCGGGTCGGCGTTAAGGACAACCAGATCGGCCTGCTTGCCTTGTTCGATAGTGCCGGTTTTGGCGGCGATGTGAAGCATTTGCGCGTTCACGCCGGTGGCGCTGCCAATGGCTTGCAGCGGCGCCATGCCGGCTTCGACCATCAGCTCGAGTTCACGATGTTCGGCGAAGCCCTGGATGCGGTACGGGTTTGCGCCGGAATCGGTGCCGAAGGCGATGAGAGCGCCAGCATCCAGAAGCTTCTTGCAATTGAGCATGGCGGTCTGGAGAGCCCGTTTATGAATCGGCGTATTGTTGTTATCGGCGGCAACTTTTGAGCGGTAAGCGGTGGAGGCGAGCAACCGGGCGAGCTCGGGGCTTTCGGCATCTTGGAAAAACAGCGTGTCCATCCAGGCTGGATGTTCGGCGTAGACATAGAACGACTCTTCGAGTTGAAGGGTGGGGATGTAATAGACCTTTTTGTTCACGATCAGGCTGATGGTTTCCGAATCGAGGGGAGTGTCGCGAATGCTGTGCGCGAGGATGTCGACGCCGTCTTTGAGCAGGCGTTTGGCGTCGGCCTGATAGTAGACGTGGGCGGCGACACGGAGATTTTTTTTGTGAGCCTCTTCGATAGCGGCAGCGTAGACGGCGGGCTTTTGTTTGGGGAGCGTGCCGAGATTGTCATCGACCCACAGCTTGATGAGATTGGGATCGCGGGTAGCCATCTCGTCGACATCTTTTCTGGCTTCCTCAGGCGTTGCGGGACGATAAAGCTGATCGGGACCGACTTTTATGGGAGGCATGCCGCCAGGAGAACCGAGGCCGCGATCCGCCGTAAGAATGGTTGCGCCGCCAAGTTGACCTTTCTCCTGAGCGGAACGGAGCTGGTATAAAAGGTCCTTGTTCATGCCGAGCGAAATCATGGTGGTGACGCCGTAGCGCTGATATTGGGCGAGCTGATGCTCGATGTTGGCGGGAGTGTAATTGTCGGGGCTGACGGTGATGCCTTTGACGAGGCCGAGGTGACCGTGGCCGTTGATGAGACCGGGCATGACGGTCTTGCCGGAGAGATTGAGGATTCGCGCGTTCGGCGGGAAGGCAATGCGTAGCAGGGCGGAGCGAACCCCGGTAATCTTATCGCCGGTTATGGTGACCTGCATGTGATCGCGCGGCGGCGCGCTGGTACCGTCGATCAAGCGGACGTCTTGCAGGACGATGGGTTGTTGAGCAGCGGCGAAAACAGGCAAAAGAAGTAGCAGACCCAGCGTGAGGGAGTGTGAAAAAATATCAGGAACATTTAGGGAACAAGATGTTGGAAGTGGATTTAGGCTAGAAGAGTGAGTAGCGATGAGCCGCTCGTCGGCAAGATCAAGTACAAACCGATCGACCGCTCGCAAACCAGTTTTCAAGTATTGGATTACGAGATTCTGATCGAGGCGAACCACCCGGCGCGAGTGATCTGGGAACTGGCCGGGAAGCTCAATCTGGAACAGTTTGCCAAAGACTGCAAAACACGGGAGGGCGAAGCGGGCCGGCCCTGTTGGCCGCCACACCTGCTGGTGAGCATCTGGGGGTATGGCTACACAATGGGCGTGGCCTCGGCACGGTCGATTGAACGGATGATGTCGCAGGAACCGGGGCTGCGCTGGCTAGCGGCAGGCCAAGAGGTGAACTATCACACGCTGGCGGATTTTCGGGTGGGGCACCGGGAGGCTCTGGAGAAGCTATTCATTGAGTTTCTGGCGATGCTGGAGAAAGCCGGAGTGGTGAATCTGGAGACCCTGCTGCAAGATGGAACCAAAATGAAGGCGCAAGCGGCGAAGAGCAAGATGAAAGACAACGACGGTGGCTTCCATCCCGGCTACAACATGCAGGTCACCAGCGAAGCGCAATCGCGCCTGATCGTAGCGGTTGGATTGACGGGCGATCGTAACGATCTGCATCGACTGATACCGGCGCTGGAGCAGATCGAGCAGAGTGGCTTGGCGACTCCGCGGACGATCATCGCCGACAACGGGTATGCCACGCGCGCCAACGTGGAGCAAACGGCCGAGCGGAAGGTGGAACTGATTGCGCCGTGGAAAGACGATGCCTCGCGGCAAGCCGGGGCGTGCGCTCGCGCCGGGATTGCGAAAGAGTTTGCAGCCACTGCCTTTCAGCGGCAGGGGCGTGGCCAAGAGTTGTTGTGCCCGGATGGCAACACCTTGGTGACGATCGGACAAAAGAAACATCACGGCGTAGTCAAAACAATCTTTCAAGCCCAAGCTAAGGATTGCAAGAGTTGCCAGTTCCTCAAACAGTGTTGCGGCTATCGCGCTGGGCCGCGGCGTGTGGAGTTACCGGTAGAAAGTAAAGCGATGAGCGACTATCTGGCACGTATGAAACGTCGAGCGGTGAAGACGCTTTATCGGAAGCGTTGTGAGATTGCCGAGTTTCCGCATCTGTGGATCAAGGGAGTGCAAAAGCTGAGGCAATTTTCGGTACGTGGGCTGCTGAAGGCGGGTACCGAAGCGTTGTGGATCGCCTTGGCTTACAACGTCAAGCAGTGGATCCGCGTCCGACCGGCGGTCGCGCAGTAGCTTCCCGATCATGCTAGGCCTTTTCCCCTCGTCCTTGTGCCCTCGCGGAGACGGATTCAGGGCGGTTGGTCAGTTCTAAAGAAAACTTGGGCAGGCGTGGCGTGCCGAAACATACTTTGCGCAACCATGTACTCTGTAATGACGAGCTTCCCTCACGCCTAGCTTTCATCGTCGGTTTTCCCAGCGTTGGATTTTTTCACAATCCCGTGAGGGAGCGCATCTCTATGTGCGCGTGGAAGCGTTCGGCTGGAGAGCGGGTGTTTTCTGGAGCGGACTGGTTTTATGGCTGTAGGTGAAATAGACGATCAGGCCAAGCGCCATCCAGATCAGGAAAGCGGCCCAAGTGATTACGCCGAGGCCGGCCATCAGACCCAGATTTACGATAACCCCAAGGATAGGTACCCAGGGGACAAGCGGAGTGCGAAAGGGGCGCGGCAGATCGGGCTGGGTTTTACGCATGATGATGATGCCGATGCAGACCACGACGAAAGCGAAGAGCGTGCCGATGCTGGTGAGGTTGCCGAGGCGATCGATGGGCGTGAAGGCAGCGCCTATGGAAACAAAGACCATCAGCACCAGATTGGATTTCCAGGGGGTGCGGAATTTGGGATGGAGTTCGGAGAACAGCTTGGGCAGCAAGCCGTCTTTAGACATGGAATAAAAAACGCGCGACTGGCCGAGGAGCATGACTAGCATAACGGAAGTGAGTCCGCATAAGGAGCCCAACTTCATGAGGAATCCGACAAAGCGGATGTTGTGCATGTGATCGACGGCAACGGCCAGGGGAGCGGCTACGTTCAGGTCTTTGTAGTTGACGATGCCGGTGAGGACGAGCGAGTAGAGGATATAGAGGACGGTACAGATGAGCAGCGAGCCGATGATGCCGATGGGCATATCGCGTTTGGGATTCTTGGCCTCCTGGGCGGCGGTGGAGACGGCATCGAAGCCGATATAGGCGAAGAAGATCTGGCCCGCGCCGGCGAGCACGCCGGACCAACCGAAGGCGCCAAACGTTCCGGTGTTCTTGGGAAGAAATGGATGGTAGTTCTGATAGTTGATGAAGAAGTAACCGATGCCGATGAAGAAGACGACGACGGCGACTTTCAAGATGACGATGAAGTCATTGAATTTGGCGGATTCGCTGATGCCGCGGATGAGGATGCAGGAGATGAGAATGAGAATGACAATAGCGACGAGGTTAATGCTGCCGGGCTGCGGGGAAAAGGGAGAGCTGACGATAGCGCGGGGCATTTGAATGCCGAACGAAAGCAAGATGGAATCGAAGGTGGAGGCCCAACTGACGGCGACGGTGGCGGCGCCGACGGCATATTCGAGCACTAAGGCCCAGCCGATGATCCAGGCAACGAGCTCTCCGAGGGTGGCGTAGGAATAGGTATAAGCGCTGCCGGCGATCGGGATCATGGTGGAGAATTCGCTATAGCAGATGCCGGCGAAGGCGCAGCCGAACGCGGCGAGCATAAAGGAATAGACCATGGCGGGGCCGGCGTGGGTGGAAGCGGCGACTCCGGTAAGAGTGAAGATGCCGGCTCCGATAATTGCGCCGATACCAAGAGCGACGAGCGAAAGAGCGCTCAGGCTCTTCTTCAATCCTTGTTGCGCCTCCGATTCAGCGAGCAGTGTCTCGATGGGTTTTTTGACAAAGAGGCTCATTAATATCCCGTTAGCCTAGCATATATACGGCGCCTTGCCGGTATGGTTGAGAAATGTGTTCGGCTATACTTCCGGTTTGAAGATTCAGCGCGCGCTACTAACTGTATGTATCACGTGGACGGCGGTGGGTTGGGCCGCGCAAGCACAGCACCCGACGCCGCTGGCAGCGAAGACGCGAGCGATTTTAAACCAAATTTCGCCGAACAACTTGAAGGGCGACCTTTCGTTTCTGGCTTCGGACGCGCTGCAGGGGAGATATACGCCATCGCCCGGATTGGAAGTGGCGGCGGAGTTTATAGCGTCGCAGTTTCGGGCCGCGGGATTGGAGCCGGGCGGCGACCAGGAATACTTCCAGATGGCGCACATGGTGGATCGCAAGATGCCGAACCGGGAGGCGCATCTGAAAGTAAACGGGCTGGAAGTGGCGACGGATGCGTGGACGATCCGCAATGCTTCGGCGGCTGTCCATCTGGATAAGGCGGCCGTGGTATTTTTTTCGACGCCCGACAGCGAGGCGCTTGGCAAGTCCGATCTGGCCGGTAAAGTAGTGATGGTTCAATTGACGGACCGCCGTAAGCTGGCAATTTTCAACGAGGCGGTGGCCGAATCGAAGGCAGCGGCCGAAATCGAGATCGTTCCAGCGGGGCTTCCCTATTCGGGCTCGCGCTTGCTTACAGCCGAACAAGCGGGCAAGCGATTGCCTGCTCTTTTGCTGATCGAGGGAAAGGCAATAAAGGCGTCGGAGGTCAAGTCGGTGACGGTCGATTTTCCGGCTTCGGAGGATCGGGGCGCAACGGTGAAGAACGTGATTGGCATCCTGCGCGGTTCGGATGCGCGACTGAAAGATACGTGTGTTTTGCTGACGGCGCATTACGACCACATCGGGACGACGGAAACGGGCCGCGGTCTTTCAATGCCCACAAAGACGCCGAATCCGAACGATCACATTTATAACGGAGCAAATGACGATGGGAGCGGGACAGTCTCGGTGATCGAGATTGCGCGCGCGCTGGCGAAGGTGTATCCGCGGCCGAAACGCTCGCTGGTTTTTATGACGTTCTTCGGGGAAGAGCGGGGCGAGCTGGGGTCGAACTTTTACGGTGAGCATCCGGTGTTTCCGATTGCGAAGACGGTGGCGGATATCAATCTGGAGCAGGTGGGGCGCACCGATTCGACCAACGGTAAACAAGTGAACACGGCTAGTTTGACGGGCTACGATTATTCGGCCGTTACGAAGTACCTGGAGCAGGCGGGGCGGGAGACGGGAATCAAGGTATATAAGGATGCGGCGGCGAGCGACGCTTATTTTACGCGCAGCGATAACGACGCGCTGGCCGAACAGGGCGTGCCGGCGCATAGCCTGACGGTGGCATTCGACTATCCGGATTATCACGGGTTGGGCGACGAGTGGCCGAAGGTCGATTACGCGAATATGGCGCGGGTGGATCGCATGGTGGCGCTCGGGTTGCTGGATATTGCGAATGCTGTCCGAGAACCGCAGTGGAATGCGCAGAACCCGAAGACGGCTCCGTTTCGGGAAGCACGGGCGAAATCGGAAAAACCGTAGGCGGCAGGGAACTTCTACTTCCCTGCCCTCGTAGTTACGGATAGTACGGACGTGATTACTTTCGTTTTGTGGTGCTTACTGTTTATCTTCTGCTGGCCGCTGGCGTTGCTGGCGCTGGTGCTGTATCCGATCGTCTGGCTGTTGCTGCTGCCGTTCCGGCTGCTGGGGATTGCGGTGCATGGAGCTTTGGCTTTAGTGGCCGCGATTATTTTTTTGCCGGTTCGGGTGCTGCGGGCGGTGTAAGCGGTTGGGATGGATTGCAAGAAGTAGAGAAGGCGCTTACTTACGCGGTTCAGAATGGGCTGAGCGGCCATCTTAGCCATAACGGATAACGCAGTTTCTCCAAAATCGTTGGCGTACTTCGGCGTGTAACCGATCTTTCCGCGCATGACAGAAAGGGGGAAGGGCGGCAGTGGCGATAGGCAAGCAGGCATTTTACAGGCAAATTGAGCTGGCGCAGGAAGAAGCTTACGCGCTGGCGAGCGAAGTGAAAACCACCGCCTGAAGGCGGTGGCTGAGTAACGAACTGTAAGTCCTTGTTCCGGCCAGAGGCCGGCATGATGATTCCCGCACCAAGCGGGCTTCAGCGTGGGGTTCCGTGAGACGAATGTGCGACAGGTTAGGTAGTTGCAACTTTACGGTCGCTGACGCTCCGTGCTCTGTTGCAAGCGTCTTAACTCCAGAAGGAAGGCGAACCGGTTTGCCGGTGGGCTGTAGAGGAGAAGACCTTATGTTCCTGATCGCCGAGCGCGGCGCACGAACGAGTGGAGCGCATTCGCTCAAGCGCCGCCAGCGGGCGATGTAAAAGAGTAGTATGTCGACCCTCACAGATCCATTGGTCAGCCGCCACCTGGCGCTCCTTTTCGAAGATGCAGCAAAGAGCGATCAGGCGTTTCGAGACAAACTACAGCCGCTGAGCCGCGCGTGTCCCGGTTCAGCGTGAAATGGAAGGCGAGCGCATTCCGTTAGTGTAGATTCCGCCCTACGGGCGGGGATTTTGAAGGCATCGGGGTCTACCAATCCGATGTAATTTCGGGAGGAGCGCGGAAGCGGAACTTCCTCACTTACTCCGGTCATCGTCTTGATGAGCCCACCAAGTTATCCCTCGGCATGGTAGCTTCCCAGCAGTGCCTGCTTCCGTTTCACCCGGCAAAGTTATTGTAGCTCCGAAAAGCAAGTAGGGCATTCGTTTTTTATGCCGCCTGTCGGCGCAGCTGGCGCTGCCGGCGTGCCTCCTCCAACTTGCGGTCCCGCGCAGCGTGGATCGCCTTCTGCCGGGCCGCCAGCATGTCCGCTGGGGTGACAAATCCGATCGCGCTATGCAGCCGCACCGTATTGTAGTGATCGACGTAACGTCGGATCAGCCGCTGGGCATCCTCGTGCGTCAGCGGTGTTCCGGGCCGGATACATTCTCCTTTGAGCGATGGATGCCAGCGCTCGATTTTTCCGTTGGATTGCGGATAGTAAGGCGACGTTCTCACGTGCGTCATTCCGGAGATGCGGATAAACTCTTTGAAGTCTCTGGCGAGGAACTGCGGGCCGTTATCGGAGATGATCCGCGGTCTGGCTTCCGGATACTTTTCCTTGGCTGCTTGGAGAATGATTTCGATGTCGGCTTCCGTCATCGACTCGCGCACATCCCAATGCACGATCGAGCGGCTATAGCCATCCAGCACGCTGCACAGATAGTAAAACGTTCCGGCGAGGTTGAGATAGGAAACATCGATGTGCCAATGCTGGTGTGGCTGCGACGGCTGCTCGAACCCCGTTCCTTTCCTGGTCGGTTTTCCGTTCCATTTCCGCAGCAGTCCCGCCTGACTCAGCACGCGCCACACGCTGGACGGGCTGACCGCCACCACATCGGCGTCCAGCATCATGAAGGCCAAGCGCCGATATCCTTCCAGCGGATTCTTTAAATGAAACTCGAGGATCGCCTGCTTCTCCCAGTCCTCCAGCCAAAATCGCGGGGAACCCAGCCGTTGTGCTCATTCACTCGCCCGTAGCGCTCGTAGAACTTGCTCGCCGTCACGCCCAGCCATCCCACGAACCGCCCAGCCCCGATCTCGGTGGCCTCCGACCAGCGCCGGACGAATTCCACGATCTGGTCCCGCACATCATGCGCTACCCAGGCTCCGTTTAGAGTTCCCCAAACTCTTTTTTTAAAGCAATATGCTCCCCCATCAGCTCCGCCAAAACCTCGTCCTTGCGTTGCATCTTCTTCTCCAGGTACTCGATGCGTTCCTGTTCGGCCTGATGATCGGTGCCCCCTTTGATCTGAAAGGCCGCCGCTCCGTTCTCGAACAACTCTTTCTGCCAGCGATAGAAAACAGTTGGCTGCAGCCCCAACTCGTCACACAGCGTTGAAACCGCTGCGCCCTCAAGTAAATGCCGCCTCACAATGGCGACTTTCTCTTCTCCGCTGTAATGCTTCCGTGACCTCTTCATGCGTTCTCCCCGTTATCTTAACCGCGGAACGCTCTCTCCATTTCCAGCTGGGCCGGAACAAGACCACAAGGGTTTTATGATTTCGAAAAGATTGTTGTTCGCGCCGTGGTTAGTCTTACTCTTAAGAGGCAGCTATGAGCCGGGCGCGTTGCAGGTGCCCAGCGGTACCCCAGAAGAGACGCCTGGCTCTATCGTCAACGCGTTAGAGCGCCATCGGATCTAGCTTGACGGACTGTCTACGCTTAAAGACGATGCCTGCGGCAGAACAGCGCGACCTGCGGATTGAGACTTCGGTCAATTAAGTATTTATTGTGGTTGGGTGATGAGGTCTGTCTGGCCACGGTGCTTAACCTATTGCGCTCCGACCCGGATTATAGACTGGACGCTTTATCTTTACTGCCTCAGTTTGAGCACACTTCCACAAAACGGTCCTTACCAATCAGGCAGGCTGCCCGATCGTGTCTTTTCGATGACGACCCCTCAGTCAGAATGATAGCTGCGCAAGCTCTAACTAAATTAAATGATGTTGATTCAATTCCAGAGCTAAAGCGCGCCATCGCGAGTGAACAAAACGAGCCGGTGCGAACGGAAATGGAATCTGCTTTGAAAACGTTGCAACGGGCAAGAAAGTAGGGCTCACTTATACAAACCTTTGAACAGAGCAGGTAGAGTAGGAGGGGACCGAAGTGCCCCTCCCCTTGTCGAACCGGACGTGCGGATTTCCCGCATCCGGCTCTCCAGAAGAAGTCACCTCAGGCATGCGCAGGCCGCCGCCGAGAGGGGCGTTGGGTGAGCAGTTCGAGGCCGAAGCTTTGAATATGCTCGTACCACCCCACGTCTTTAGGCGGACGATACGGCCGTTGACTGCGCCGCTGCAAATGCCGGATCAGCCGGCCCCGGACGAACCAGTCAATTTCCCACCAGGCGCCACGCGGATAGCCATAGCTGAAATAATTGCCCCAACCCCTGAGATGTCGATTGAGACGGGTAATCAGCGTCGGAATCGGGGTGTGGCATTGCTTGACGGAGGTCAATTCGCGCAACTGTTCCCGCTCCCGGGCCACCGCCTTCTTCGACGGAAACACGTTTAGATATTTCTTCCGTTTCCCTTCCAGGTCCCGGTCGTATCGAAACGTGTATCCCAGAAAGTCCAGGCTTTCTTTCTTCAGGTCCACCACGCGCGTCTTCTCGCGGTTGATCGCTAATCCGAACTTGCCTTCCAGCTTCGATTCCACGTAGGTGGTCAGCTCCCCGGTCCATTCCCGCGCCAGCATCACCATATCGTCGGCATACCGCACCAACTTGGCATCCGCCCAGCGCGCCGGTCCTTGCGGCCCATGGAACAGCGCATCGAACCAGTGCAGATACAGGTTCGCCAACAAGGGCGAGATCACCCCACCCTGCGGCGTTCCTTTCTCATTCCTGGTCCAGGTTCCACCACCACTTCCCCTGCCCCACTCCACCACCGGCGCTTCCAGCCACATACGAATCAGTTGGAGTACGCTCCGATCCGCGATGCGATGCCGCAAACATGCCAGCAGTTGTTCGTGTGGAATGGAATCGAAGTAGCCTTTCAGGTCGGCGTCATACACCGCTTGATAACCCGCCGCAATATAGCCGCGGATCTCCTCCAGCGCCTGGTGCGCGTTCCGCCCCGGGCGAAACCCGTACGAGCAATCCAGAAAATCCGACTCAAAGATCGGCTCCAGGATCAGCAGCGTGGCCATTTGCACCACCCTGTCCCGTATCGTCGGTATGCCCAGCGGCCTCTGCTTCCCATTCGCCTTCGGGATGTATACCCGCCGTACCGCCCGCGGTCGATAACTCCTCGTGCGCAACTGTTCGGAGGTTTCTTCCAGCCAGCGCTCGGCTCCACCCTCTTGCTGTTTTATTTGCGCAAAGGTGACCCCATCCACGCCCGCTGCCCCGCCGTCGCTGCGCACTCGCTTCATCGCCGCTTCCAGCACATCGCGCCGATAGACCCGGTCATACAACGCATAAAACCGGAACTTCGGCTCCTGCTTGGCCTTTTGGCCGAGTTTCTGTCTCAGTTGCGAGAGTTTCTCCGGCAACGCGCTGCCGCCTTGCCCTTCTTCCGTAGTGTGCGTCTCCGCCAAGCGGCTCTCCCTTCCTCTGACTCCACATCTCTTCTGCAAGGCCCCTTCGCTCCACGGTCGTTACCCGCTTCCTCGCTACTTTGGGCCTCTCCGTTTCCCGCACGAAGCATCACGCGGTTATGTATTCCCACCTGTTGTTGGGATCCGAAAAAAAAATACCACCACTTCTTCCTCTCCCCTTCGTCCGGGCATCCCAGGTTCCTCGACTGATCTGTCCCCGCGCGCTGCCCTCAACCACCCCGAGGAGTCCGGCAGGTGCTTGCTCACTTCTTCCCTGTCGATTCCAGGCTTCCTCCTGCTCCAAGGTCTGGCCACTCCCACTTCGCTAACGAGGCTGAATCAGGTTCGCTTGCGCTGCGGCTCGCGGGTTCGCTGGTTAGAGGCTTCGTCCTTCCGGATTACTCCGTCGAACGCTCGCCAGCTACATGTCGAATGAGCAATTACATGGTGAACTCCTTCCAGTTCACTAGATCAGCCAGGCTTTTCCTGGCGCACGAAGCGTCAGCGACCTAATATGCGATGAGCCTTCCACCACCAGCTATCTTTTCTAAAGAATGCTCATTCTCGCTTCCGCCTCCCCGCGCCGCCATGAACTGCTCCTCGCCGCCGGTATCCCGCATGTCGTGAGGCCGGTCTCCATTCCCGAAGTTCGTCGCCCCGCCGAAAATCCCGCCGACTTCGTGCGCCGCCTCGCTGAGGAAAAAGCCCGGGCCGCCGGGCGCCGCGCGGGCGATATCGTCCTCGGCGCCGATACGATAGTCTGTTTAGAAGGCGAGGTTTTCGGCAAGCCCACAGATGACCAGGACGCCGCCCATATGCTGCGCCTGCTTTCCGGCCGCCAACATCTGGTCTATACAGGTATCTGCCTGATCGGCCCCAATTCCTGCGTTGTCGACATGGCGACTACCGCCGTTTCCTTCGCGGAACTGTCGGACGAGGAGGTTTGGGAGTACACTCGAAGCGGGGAACCTGCCGATAAGGCGGGTGCATACGCGATTCAGGGGCTCGCCTCCCGGTTCATCTTGTCTGTCGAAGGATCGTACACCAACGTGGTCGGCTTGCCGGTCTCACTTGTTTACCGTCACTTGAAAGCTTTTTCGTTATAGGTCCGGTTGTCAAAACTTCTGTTGTCATGCGTTTCGTCGTCCAGGTTTCGGTGCTAGGTAAATGGCTGCTCCCAGCGGCAGTCCTGCTACTCCCGGCCTCGCTCCTGCTGCGCGCCCAGGACTCCACCCCCTCCACAAACTTCAACTGGAAAGACCAGGGCGTCATCTATCTCGATCATTCGCTCAACGCCCGCCTGCACACCGTGCCCATTCAGGCCGTACACCTGGGAGACGGCTTCTGGAGCGCGCGCCGCCGCGTCACCACCGAGCACAGCCTCCTAACCTTCCTCGCGCAAGGTTCAGCCGTGGAAAACGAAGGTGCGGTTGGTGCCGCCTATTCGCCGGAAGGCCGTGGCCGCGGAGTAGGCAGCGCTCGGCGGGAAACAAAAGCTACCAAGCAGACCCGCTCCGACTATGGAGATGCGAATTAGATGCTGGCGTTCATTGTATGCGCCCCCTTTCACAAGCACTAATGAAGTTGGCCGCATTGCACGACCAGGTCAGTTGCCCGTAGGCAGGAGTGCTGGTCGTTTGCGTCGTCCAGCTATACCAGTCATTCGGAAAGTTGGGCTACGCGAGTACCCATGTCTCCCGGACGGAAACACCGCGGCGGCCCCCTGCCAAGCTATCTGGCCAGCGGCACAAAAATGGCCGGCGTAACATGGCTTCCAAAGCACGTAAGTGGTAAATGAATCAAATTCATGATAAAAATTGTAACCACCACTCACGGGACGGGGAAGAGCCCGACCTATTATCGCCTACCGATTCGCTACCCCACCTTTCAACTTAGGGAGTGATTTCAATCGTAGTAGAACCGGAGGGTTCCGGCGGCGCGTTTGGATTGCGGTGATTCGTTTTTTTGTCCCGAGCGTCTTCGGTAATCGCTCTCAGCGTCGCTTTCACAGTGTATTTGCCGGGAGAGAGATCGTAAAATTCCGCTAAGTTTATTTCCGACGTTTGCGAACTGCCGGGCGGGACATGTTCTATCAGGGACCGAAAGATCACGGATCTTTGATCGTCTTGTTCTCGCAGTCCAGCCGCTGTCATGGGAACGAATTTCGCGCTCGAATCGGTGATCGCCACCTGGTAGTCATTCACAGGATCCGATTCGAAGACCCACGCGACGTGATCGGTCACATTTGTTAATTTGATGTTCAACATCTTTTATGGAGCGGATTTAGACCATGGCTTTGGCGCTGGCGCCACCAAGTTGAAGTAACGGGGACGGTTTTCGCGAGTGAACTCGATAGGAGGATTGCCAGGATGGGGGTGTTAAGAGTAAATCGGTTAGAAGGCACGCCCAAATCTCTCTGTATCATTGGAACTGCCCCAGCTGCCACGGCGAATTCAGCAATGGTTTATTGTTGCAAGGCCAAGTAAGTGGACGGTCCACTGGCGTTAAGTTAAGGAGGATTTCGATCATAGTAGAACCGGAGGGCTCTTGCACATTCAGTTTGCGACGAAGAGTCTTTTCATCGACAATATCCTGGGTGTCTACCCGCAACTGCGCGTGCAAGGTGTAGTTGCCTGGAGCAAGATCGTACAATTCGGCAACGTTCACATGGGCGTTATATGAACCGCCCGGCGAAATATTCACTCTGCCAGTGGATGTAAACGTATCTCGTTGCCGCTCCTGGATGCGCAGCCCCTCGTTGGTCATAGGAATCGTTCGTCCACGGGTATCCGTCACGCTCAATTGGTAGCTATTGAGCGGGTTTGATTCAAAGACCCAAGCAGCGTGCGTGCTCACGTTCATAAGTTTGACCTCCAAAATCTTCTGCTGGTCCGATTTGTGCCATGAAACAGGCGTCGACTCAAAGCCCACGCGCCATGTGGGCGCGGCACTTGGAATAGCACGTCCGAGAAAGGCAGCTAGTGTCCTGAGCGATAAATACGAAACATAAGTATTGAAGGGGCCTCCTATTGTTGTATGCGTACTGGACGTCCCAAGAAGCCACTGGAGATCAGTGAGGAAGAGCGGGAGAAATTGAGCCTAATCGCTCGTCGGCCGAAGTCGTTGCAGGCGATGGCGACGCGCGCCCGGATGGTACTCGGTTGTGAAGAAGGGATGAGTAATTCGGAAGTGGCTCGAAAGCTGCACGTCACGAGCGCAACGGTGGGCAAGTGGCGAAAGCGATTTCTGGAGTTCGGGCTGGATGGCTTGCTGGATGAGCCGCGCGTCGGCGCGCCGCGAAAAATCAGCGATCGCGACATAGAAGAAGTGGTGACGAAAACATTGGAATCGAAGCCCGCGAACAGCACGCACTGGAGCACTCGGCTCATGGCCCAAGAGACCGGTCTCACGCAGAACGCCATCGTGCGCATCTGGCATACGTTCGGATTGCAGCCGCATCGAGTGGAGAACTTCAAGTTTTCCAAAGACCCACAATTCGTAGAGAAGGTGCGCGACATTGTGGGCCTGTATTTAAACCCTCCGGACCGCGCCATGGTGCTGTGCGTCGATGAAAAAAGCCAGGTCCAGGCGCTGAACCGGACCGAACCGATTCTGCCGCTGGCGCCGGGCGTTCCCGAGCGGCAGTCGCACGATTACGAGCGACATGGAGTAACGTCTTTGTTTGCGGCCCTGGATGTGGCTTCCGGAGTCACCATCAGCAATTGCTACCGGCGTCACCGGCATCAGGAATTTATCCGCTTTCTGAACGAGATCGAGGCCAATCTTCCCGGCGGCTTCGACGTGCATTTGGTCATGGATAACTACGGTACGCACAAGGTCGCGAAAGTCAAAAGCTGGCTAACGAAGCATCCGCGCTACCACGTTCACTTCACCCCAACGAGCGCCAGTTGGCTCAACCTCGTCGAGCGGCTCTTCGCAGAGCTTACCCAACGCTGTGTCCGACGCGGCAGCCATACTGCTATTCGGATCCTGGAGAAAGCCATGCTCGACTACCTCGACCGGCGTAACCAAAATCCCAAACCTTTCGTCTGGACCGCCGATGCCGATCTCATCCTCGGCAAGGTCGAAAGACTTTGTAAACGTATTTCCCGCTCAGCACACTAGCATCAAGCAAAGAAAAATCCCGTCGAGTGTAGATTGCTTGGATCTCATGGAAGAAGTTTTCCTTTATAGCGATAGGCTCACCGAAACTGTCCAGGCTGATACGGCGAGATTATAAGTTGCGTGCTGTTACACGACCAAGTGAGCGGACCGTTCCACTGACTACTGGCCGGATTGGCCGACCAGTCGTACCAGGCATAGCCAAACGAAGTCGATGGAAAATACCAGGTACTGCCCGAAAGCTGCACTCCGGCCATCCAGAACCATTGAACTTGGGCAACGGGAACATAGATTGAGTTGGGATAGTTAGGCTTCCATAACAGGTACATAGTAAATTGGTCCCATCGATAATGAAAGATTGCAGGTATTGTGTTTAGGCGTGATCCGGGCGCATCCGTAACGATAGCGCCAAGGCTGCCAACAGCCCATTGTCCGTTCTGGTAGGGAATTTCCGTGTCCAGGCAGCCGGCATTGTCGAACTGGATATGATCGTAAATGCCGGAGAAATCTTCTCTTTCTTCGCGGTACCTGTTCATTATCTGGACGAACTCGATGTTCCCACCCGACTGAAACCCGCTGGGAAGTGTTAGTATTCCAGGTACAAAGGTTATACCTGTAGAATTGCTGAATAGCCCTCCAAAGTACATCCACCATCCGCTTCCTGCCGGCGAGTTTAGACCCAGGGCGTCATTGCCAGTGTGGACGGTTATTGAAGCCGTAGGCGCTACCACGTTGAACTTGGTGGAGGCACTGTATTGCTGGCCGCCGGCTGTTATGGTTACCGCGACACCCTGGTTAGAAACCGGAGTCAACTCATAAAAAGTCATCGTCGGCTGGTTCAAGATGATTCGGCCATATTGCGCGGAAGAAGTTCCGGGAGTCCAACTGGCATATGCGTTGCCGTAGCTCATGCTCCATGTCTGTTGGGTTCCAGCGGGAATTACATCCAAAACGATCTGTTGACCGATAATGGCCTGCGCGGTCTGATTCGTAAATGTCGTTGCCGTTCCAGGTAATGATCGGCTTTACCTGTGCTATGCCGCCGGCGCTCGCCTGACAACTTCCCGCGTATCCGGATCCCACGCCGCCGCCCGTTCCCAGCGCTTGTCCGTGAAGACCGACATTGGATTGGGTCGACGATCCGGAGATGGGTGTAACTCCGGCGTTCGTCGAGTACCAGTTATATGATGACGCACCGCCCGAACCATACTGTGTTCCGGAGCAGATCGTGGGCGAATAGGAAGCACAGAATTGCGGGCTCAAGGGGCCGAGAAACCCATTAGCCAGATAGTTTATGTTCGTGAAGGAATTATACATACTCATCCCGCACAGCACAATGTTACTCCCGCAGCTATAGCTCTCGATCACGCTGCCGCCGTTGCCTTCCCGCGCGACCAGTATCCGCCCGAAAACGTCGGACTGGTCGGGTGTAAACCAGCTTATTTCTCCCCGCAGCGCGGTGATCTTCGGCTTGTGCGAGTTCGGATCGGCGTTCGCGCTGTCGATAATTTGCTGTATCGGAAGAGTGAGCGTCTGGTTGGGCTGGATAGTGAGGGTCTTGTTCCATACGATACCGTCGGCTCCAAGATTTAAGTTTAGGACTTGGGCTTTTGCGCCGGCATTGAAAACGACGAGCGTAGAAGAGGCTCGGTTTCGCAGACTCCAAGGATGAGCGCCGCCGTTATTGGCGTGGTGCAGGAACTTCGGCAGCGGTTGGAGAGTTGCCTGGGTTAAATTGTCGCGGTCGACCAAAGTGAACACAACGTCGCCAGGAGATCCGTCCTGGTCGGCAAGAATGCTCTCCATGGCGGAACCGGTGGCGGTTTCCGCCGGCAGGTCGAATCGTCGTGTCTCGAAAGGCTGAAGCGTGATCGTGCTCAGCACTTTCGGTGGATTGAGCGAATCGTCGAATGCGCCTCTTACCGTGATCGCTCGGGCCACGTTCGTCAGGTTCGCCATCACGAGAGTGGAGGCGAAAGCGGCTCCGGGAAGGGCGGCATAGGCTCCTACCGGCAGGCCTGCAAAGACTGTGGAGCGGGAAGTGAAGTCCGATTGGTTGACGAACATCGCGGCGCACGAGTTAAGTTACTCGTCTTAGAGGGAGGACCGACCCAATAGTGACGGCAAAGTGTACAGTGGCTCGTTCGGCACGATCACTTATGAGAATCCATCATCGATATACAGGCGAAATGGCGATCAATGCAAGACCTGCAACAACGATCAACGTCTAGATGGTCAGGGTTTTACTGTCAGTGTATTTTGAGGAAATTGCCAAACCGCTGAAGTTATGAACCACATTGCCAGCATAAGAACGACTAACAAAACCAATCCTGTTAAAGCCTCCATTGATCGCCTGGGGTTAGCAGAAAGTGGAATGTTCTGCCAGGCCTAACCCCAATACTGTTCACTTAAAGAACATTTCTGCGGTATTCTGTTTTTAAGACAGGAGACTGCGGAATGGCCCGAACAATCGCCACGTTGCCGGCTGGAAGTCGTATCACCGACTACATCAGCCTGGGAGTGATCGCTAAGTTTTTCCCATTGGAGAGGGTGCGCGGCGTGTTGGAGAAGACTGGCCGCGCAAGCGTACGAGAACGCGATTTACCGGCGCACGTGGTGGTGTACTACGTGATCGCTTTGGCCTTGTACATGCGGTCCTCGTATCGCGAGGTGCTGCGCTGTTTGTTAGAAGGAGTGCAGTGGCTGCTGGACCCGTCGGCGGGGCTGAGGGTGGCGGGCAAGTCGGGCATCTCGCAAGCGCGCAGTCGTTTGGGCGTGGAGCCGGTGAAGCAGTTGTATGAAGCGGTGGTTGTTCCGATTGCCGAGCGCCGGACGAAGGGTGCTTGGTATCGCGACTGGCGGCTGGTCAGCCTAGACGGCAGCACGCTGGATGTGGCCGATACCGCGGAGAACGAAGCGGCTTTTGGCAGGCCTGGCGCGAGTCGCGGAGCGAGTGCCTTTCCCAAACTCCGCTTTGTCGGGCTATTAGAGAACGGAACACACGTGCTGTGGGCCGCGCGGATGGCGCCGTATGCCACCGATGAGATCACGCTGGCTCGGCAGGTAATACCGGCTTTGCAAAAGGGCATGCTGTGTCTGGCCGACCGTTTCTTCCCGGGCTACCGACTGTGGCAGGCAGCGGCTCAGACCGGAGCGGATTTACTGTGGCGCGCGCGCCAGAATGCGCGACTGGAGATCGAGCGGCGCTTGCCGGATGGGTCGTATCTCAGCCGCCTTTACCTTTGTATTTCCGATCGCCGGAATCGGCGTAAGGCGATTGTCGTGCGAGTGATCGATTATTACCTGAAAGACGTACCGGATGCCGAGCTAGTGTATCGCCTGATCACCACCATTCTGGATCCTAAACAGGCTCCCGCCCAAGAACTGGCGGCACTGTACCACGAGCGCTGGGAAATAGAAACTGCGCTGGATGAGTTGAAAACCCATTTGCGGGGCGCCCAGATTGTGTTACGCAGCAAAACGCCCGAACTCGTCAAACAAGAGTTCTACGGCTTGCTGATGGCGCACTTTGCCATTCGAGGATTGATGCATGAAGCTGCGCTCGAAGCCGATGAGGACCCGGACCGGCTCTCCTTCGTTCATTCCGTGCGCGTCGTCCAACGGCGCATGCCTCGCTTCGTCGCTATTCCCCCCTCGGCTGAAAAAAGCCTTTCATGAAGCCGTGCTCCAGGAGATCCTGCAAGAGCGGGTTAGCTCCAGTCGCAATCGCCTCAACCCTCGCGGGGTAAAGCGAAAAATGAGCAACTACCCACTGCGGCCACGCCAGTCGCTGCGCACCCTCAGAATCGACTGCTCCAAGCGAATCAGGATCTTTAAGTGAACAGTATTGCGCCTAAGCCGGTTCATTCGTGTAAACTTCTTTCTGTAAATTAGCTCCGAAGCAATTCGGGAACGAGGGGCTCTTGTTTTGGCGGGCCAAGTTTGATTTCCTTTTATGAACGACCAAATTCATTCGAAGGAGCAAACGATGGCCCACCAGGCCGACAATAGCGTAATTGAGACAGTGGTTCAACTGCTTTCCGAAAACGGGCTCTCGCACATGGCCGATGCCATGCGCCTGATGCTCAACGAGGCCATGCGGATTGAGCGTTCGCAGGCGCTGGAGGCCGATCCCTACCAGCGCACCGAGAAGCGCCGCGGGTACGCCAACGGCTTTAAACCGAAGACGCTGCACACGCGGGTGGGCGAACTGGCGTTGCAGGTGCCGCAGGTTCGCGGCGAGGTGGAGTTCTACCCTTCGGCGCTGGAACGTGGCGTGCGCAGCGAGCGGGCGCTGAAATGTGCGATTGCGGAGATGTATGTGCAGGGCGTATCAACCCGCAAGCTCACGGCGGTAATGGGCGAGTTGTGTGGCCTGGAGGTGTCCAGCACGCAGGTGAGCCGGGCTACCCGACTGCTCGACGAAGAGCTGGAGCGATGGCGCAACCGGCCGCTGGGCGACGTGCCCTACGTGTTTCTGGACGCGCGCTACGAGAAGATCCGGCACGGCGGATCGGTGGTTTCCTGCGCGGTGCTGATGGCCTTTGGAGTGGATGAAAGCGGTCATCGCACGGTGTTGGGGGTGAGTGTTTCGTTGAGTGAAGCGGAGGTACACTGGCGCGACTTTTTCGCCGGCTTGCAGGCGCGCGGATTGTCGGGCGTGCGGCTGCTGATCAGCGACGATCATGCCGGCTTGAAAGCGGCGCGGGAGGCCCGCTTTCCCGGCGTCGCCTGGCAACGCTGCCAGTTTCACCTGCAGCAGAATGCCGGTCACTATGTGCCGCGGCTCGAGATGCGCCGCGAGGTTGCCGCCGATCTGCGCGCCATCTTTGAGTCCGGCGACCGGCGGGAAGCCGAACGCCGCCTGCAGCAAGCCGTAACGAAATACCAGCAGCGAGCGCCGAAGCTGAGCACCTGGATGGAGGCCAATGTCGCCGACAGCTTCACTGTGTTTACTTTCCCTGAGACTCATCGACGGCGATTGCGCACTTCGAATCTCATGGAAAGGATTAGCAAAGAGTTGAAACGGCGCACGCGCGTGGCCACCCTGTTTCCGAACGAAAACTCGCTGCTTCGTCTCGTCAGTGCCGTCTTGATGGAGATCAGTGAAGAGTGGGAGACCGAGAAAACTTACTTGAGGATGGATAACTTGAACTCGTCAGACCAAGATTAACCGAATTTACAGAAAGAATGTTGCTTTATCGCCGGTTCCAAACAAACTCTCTGATCTTCCATCGTACCCAGAACCAAATGATACACATAATAAGGGCCTGGATTATCAGCGATGTAAACCCAAGCTGTTCGGTCGCATCTCTGAACTGTTGTTGTGTGATCTGCGGCGGCTGTTGATTCTGAAATTGCCGCGTCATTATGTCTAGTAAGACGGTGGTCGCTCGCGCAAGTGTTCCGGCCCAGCTGGAAATGGAGAGAGCGTTCCGCGGTTAAGATAACGGGGAGAACGCATGAAGAGGTCACGGAAGCATTACAGCGGAGAAGAGAAAGTCGCCATTCTGAGGCGGCATTTACTTGAGGGCGCAGCGGTTTCAACGCTGTGTGACGAGTTGGGGCTGCAGCCAACTGTTTTCTATCGCCGGCAGAAAGAGTTGTTCGAGAACGGAGCGGCGGCCTTTCAGATCAAAGGGGGCACCGATCATCAGGCCGAACAGGAACGCATCGAGTACCTGGAGAAGAAGATGCAACGCAAGGACGAGGTTTTGGCGGAGCTGATGGGGGAGCATATTGCTTTAAAAAAAGAGTTTGGGGAACTCTAAACGGAGCCTGGGTAGCGCATGATGTGCGGGACCAGATCGTGGAATTCGTCCGGCGCTGCTCGGAGGCCACCGAGATCGGGGCTGGGCGGTTCGTGGGATGGCTGGGCGTGACGGCGAGCAAGTTCTACGATTGGCGCGAGCGCTACGGGCGAGTGAATGAGCACAACGGCTGGGTTCCCCGCGATTTTTGGCTGGAGGACTGGGAGAAGCAGGCGATCCTCGAGTTTCATTTAAAGAATCCGCTGGAAGGATATCGGCGCTTGGCCTTCATGATGCTGGACGCCGATGTGGTGGCGGTCAGCCCGTCCAGCGTGTGGCGCGTGCTGAGTCAGGCGGGACTGCTGCGGAAATGGAACGGAAAACCGACCAGGAAAGGAACGGGGTTCGAGCAGCCGTCGCAGCCACACCAGCATTGGCACATCGATGTTTCCTATCTCAACCTCGCCGGAACGTTTTACTATCTGTGCAGCGTGCTGGATGGCTATAGCCGCTCGATCGTGCATTGGGATGTGCGCGAGTCGATGACGGAAGCCGACATCGAAATCATTCTCCAAGCAGCCAAGGAAAAGTATCCGGAAGCCAGACCGCGGATCATCTCCGATAACGGCCCGCAGTTCCTCGCCAGAGACTTCAAAGAGTTTATCCGCATCTCCGGAATGACGCACGTGAGAACGTCGCCTTACTATCCGCAATCCAACGGAAAAATCGAGCGCTGGCATCCATCGCTCAAAGGAGAATGTATCCGGCCCGGAACACCGCTGACGCACGAGGATGCCCAGCGGCTGATCCGACGTTACGTCGATCACTACAATACGGTGCGGCTGCATAGCGCGATCGGATTTGTCACCCCAGCGGACATGCTGGCGGCCCGGCAGAAGGCGATCCACGCTGCGCGGGACCGCAAGTTGGAGGAGGCACGCCGGCAGCGCCAGCTGCGCCGACAGGCGGCATAAAAAACGAATGCCCTACTTGCTTTTCGGAGCTACAATAACTTTGCCGGGTGAAACGGAAGCAGGCACTGCTGGGAAGCTACCATGCCGAGGGATAACTTGGTGGGCTCATCAAGACGATGACCGGAGTAAGTGAGGAAGTTCCGCTTCCGCGCTCCTCCCGAAATTACATCGGATTGGTAGACCCCGATGCCTTCAAAATCCCCGCCCGTAGGGCGGAATCTACACTAACGGAATGCGCTCGCCTTCCATTTCACGCTGAACCGGGACAGTCTGAACCGCTTGTCAGTGTTACTGACCACGTCTCGACCGCTCAGCGTGCCCCTTTGATTACGGGGTGATTTGAAGATCGAATGAGGTCGATGGTTTGCCGGGAGGAGTTCCACCTGTGGCGTTCGCTTCCGCCTGGTCCTGGGTGTTCGCGTGCAGTTGCACGTAGACGCGATACTTCCCCGGTTCGAGTCGATACAGATCGCGCAAATTGATCGTCTTTATCAGCGATTGCTTGCTTTTGAAATACGCCTGCGTTACCCGGAGAAGGGCTTCCGGGTGCGTTTTTTCACGGCCCTGCTCCGTCATCGGCATCGTGCGGTTATTTGCATTCTTCACGCTTACGGCGTAATCGTATTCGGGGTAAGTACTCATGACCCACAGTTTTCTATCGCTCTTATTTATAAGCGTAATCGTTGCGAATTATGCACTTGACAAAGCAGGCGGGCTAAGCGCATGATAGAAGTATGCCGGGGCTATATCAGAAGCACTTTCAAGACGAGGATGCGGCGCGTGGGTATCTGGAGAAACTGCTTTGGCCGAACGGCCCGGTTTGTCCGCATTGCGGAGTGCTGGAAGAGCACACCAAGCTAGAGCAAAAAGCAGGCTCCGAAAGCCACGGGCGCAAGGGGCTATACCAGTGCAATGGCTGCCGTGGGCAGTTCACGGTAACAATCGGCACGATATTCGAGGATTCCCATGTGCCGCTATACAAGTGGCTGACGGCTATTTATTTGATGTGCTCTTCGAAGAAGGGCGTGAGCGCCCTTCAGCTTCAACGCAATCTCGAACTAGGAAGCTACCGCACGGCATGGTTTATGGCACATCGGATTCGTTGGGCCATGACGCAAGATCCAATGAACTTGATGCTTTCTGGCGTGGTGGAAGTCGATGAGACGTATGTCGGCGAGAAAGAGAAGGGCGTTGGTAGCGGTCGACCGTCTTTCGAAAAGAGCAAAAAGACTCCGGTACTCGCGTTAGTAGAGCGGGGCGGCAACGTTCGTTCATTTCCGCTCGAACGGGCTACGCTGAACAATATCAAGCCGATCCTGAAAAAGCATATCGATCCGGCTAGCCATTTGGTAACGGACGAATTCCCGGTGTATTACCAAATGAAGGATGACTTTGCTTCCCATCACGAGATCAAGCATCGTGACAAGGAATACGTCCGCAAAGAAGGCGAGTTCACGGTTACAACCAACACCGTTGAATCCTACTTCTCGCTTCTGAAGCGCAGCAACTACGGCATATATCACCATTGGAGCCGCAAGTACCTTCCGCAATATTGCGCGGAAGTAGACTTCCGCTACAACGGGCGCAAGATCTCGGATGACGAACGCACAATCAAGGCTATTAAAGCCACTGAAGGCAAACGGTTGATGTTGAAGCAGCCAAAGAACGCGGGATAGTAACTAGCATGTTACGTTGTCAATCGTCGCTATTTCAATAAAATTGCACTTGTTTGCTTGACGGCTATTGCGGAATATCCTATCATCAAATAGGAAAGCGGCCAAAGCTTCGAACCCGTCGAAAGGAAAAGCTTCAACCGCCCAGAAGGAGGCCCTTTGAGAGGGACCTTATTAATAAATGCGCCTTGTGGGGGGCGCGTCGAAGGGGCGGTGTGTGCCGCCCCACTCGCTTGAGTTTAGCAAAAGAAAGAGGGTATTTCAAGTGAATAACCACATCTCTGCGGTAGAAGTTTTTCATAAAGCCCAGGCTGATCTGGAGCAATGGGAGAGGAAGCGGCGAAGTGCTGAAACATTGCTCAAGGAGGCAACCGCTAGAACCCAGGAATTGAATCAATTCCTTAGGGGATTGCGGGTCTATTTGCCTGAGAGTGCCACCGCAAAAGTTGGAACTGAGGTAACAACAGTAACTGGCGAGTTTTCTGGTATGAGCACGCGAGAGGCAATCAAGATTGTTCTCCAAAAAGAGAACCGGGCGCTTTCATCGGCGGATATCGCCACGTTTCTTACGGAAGGAGGCGTAAAATCTGAATCCGCCAGTTTCCGGTCTAACGTCTCGGCCATTCTTAGCGTTATGCAATCCAGGCATCACGAAGTGCTGAAAACACCTCAGGGCTGGATATTATCGCAGCCTAGCTTAGTTAGCGCGGAGTCCAGCGACGAGGCCGCGGCATAAAGGTAGGCTTCGAACCCCGTCGCGTGATTCCGCCTTTTATGCCGGGGTGGCGGAACAGGCAGACGCACTATCCTTGGAAGATTGTGGGTTTAAACACTCGTGCGGGTTCGAATCCCGTTCCCGGCATTCAGCTTAAAGTATATGCCAAAAACAGAAGATACTGAAGTGGGACCACGCAGACGCGACAACATTCACATCCCGCTCCCCTTTGACGAGGCCGTGAGCGGCTTGCTGAAGGTTAAGCCAACAAAGGATATGCCCCGTCCACGAGCAACGAAAAAATCTAAGAAACAAGCCGTGAAGAGGCCAACGAAGAAAGCGTAGGGGCAACCCTGCGCTGTTAGGCGCTCATACTCGACAAGCATATTCCCCGCTTGTCAACTACAGCTTCACTCAACCACGCCGAATCTTTCTTGCGGCCCTTCACCGGCCCGTCACTCCTCTATTGTAGTCCTTCCTGCGCTTTGTCAAGTGCATAATTCACAAGCTTTATTAGTTGCTTCGGTTCAGCCGCGGAGAAGGACGGGGCTGTAGCGGCTGCCTCTACTCGCCACGAAGCGGTAGCTGCTGAATAGGCAACAAGAGAGCGGAAACAAAAGCTGTAGAGTACGTTGGCGGCGACTACCAACATACAGCGTGTTGCGCGGGTTGTTGTTAGTTGCCCGTATCGATTTTTCACTCTGTGACTCTGTCTGTCACCGATGGTTACTCGCCGGCTGCAATCAGATCCTTATGGGAGCACGCTAAAGCTGAGAGAAACAGGGGGCTGAAGCACATTTTTTTCTTAAGGTGACCGTCTGCGTCTACCGAAACGGTGTCTTCTCTCACCGACTTCGCGGTTACGTCTATTTCGTAATCGCCAGGACTTAATTGATAACACTGCTTGAGTTCGAAAGACGTCTTAATCGATTCCCCCGGTTTGACGGGGACGCGACGGACGTGGGTAAACGATTCATTCTGCCCCTCGCGGAAGCGCTTTCCATGCTCGGTCATCGGGATCACCCTACCCGTGACCGTTTTGATAACAACATCGTAATCGTGCAGTGGGTTTGTGTCTAAAGCCCAGAGCGTTTCGTTTCCTACGTTGAGCAAGGCGATCGTCACATTTTGATGAGAGTCGCTGACTGCTAAAGAGGATGGCATTAGGATCTCTACTTTCCACGCGGGCAGCTTTGGGGTTTGCGCTCCCGAGCATTTCGGCGGCGAATTGCAACAAGTCAGCGCCAGGAGAAGCGCTAATGCAGCTTTGGAGAAGAAGAGGTTGTAGTTCACGTTTCTAATCAGGCTAAGTCGCGGAAGTGTTCTGATCGCTTCCATGTTACCGGGTAATTTCGATGCTTGTAGAACCGGAGGGTTTCGGCGGCGCGTTCGGCTTGCGGTGATTCGTTTTTTCGTCCATGGCAATTCCGGGACGGTCACCAGCCTGTCCCCAATTTGGGGCGGATTTAGGGGCGGGCGTAGTAGCGGTCGCGGGCCTGCACGATTAAGCCTTTTTCGCTTGTTTTCAGTTGAAGTTCTCGAAACTCCATATCGCGGGGCGGTTGATCGGAGACGAAGCCGAGGTTGTACTGGCCGCGCAACTCGTCCTGAATGATGTCGAAGATCCGGTCGATGGTTTGTTTCTTCGAGACTTCGAAAAAACCGCCGCCTGAATCCTTCGACAAACGCTGCAACACGCCCTTACCGTCGCCGCCTCCGAAGCTGTAGAAGCCTTCGTCGGAGAAAAGAATGGAGTAGATGAGAGTGTCGGCTCTTTGGGCTGCATCTATGGCGGCTGAGAGGCTGGTATCGCTTCCGTTATCGACGCCGTCGGTCATGACGATGAGAGCTTTGCGCCCGTGTTGGTCCTGCATGATGTTGGAGCCTTTGACGAGCGCGTCATAGAGCTTGGTGCCGCCGCCGGTCTGGTTGCGCAATTCGTTGCGCGTCGGGGTGTCGACTTTGGTGAGCGCGTCATTGAGGTCCTTCCAGGAGGATGTCAGGTCCTGGATCATAGAGACGCCTAAATCGAACTGCAGAATGAATATTTTGTCTTTATTCGGGCGTAAGACCTGATCGAGGAAATGGAAGCAGGCTGAGCGTTCGGGTGTGATGACGTTTTCCTGGCTCATACTCGAATCGATCATGAGGCCGATGATCAATGGAAGATCGGACTGGGCGGTGAAATAGCGGATGGTCTGCGGGCGGCCGTCTTCGAAGATGGAGAAGTCATCCTTGTGGAGGTCGCGGATGATGTGTCCTTTTTTATCGGTGACGTTGGCGAGGATGCTGACGACGTTTACGGCGGTGGAGAAGGTTGGTTGCTGGGCGGCCCGCAAGCATGGCAAGGTGAACCCCGCAATGGCCGATAGTAGAAAGATACGCCGGGATTGTTGGTGGTTGAGCTGGGGCGTCACTAGCCAAAAGTCTAAACCAAACCGCTGGGTAGCAGGCCGCTAAGATGGTCGTTTCGCATGAAGCCTGGTTGGATTGTTGCGCTTTTCTTTTCGATAGCGAGCGTGCTTGCGGGCGCGGGCGCGCCGATCGGCATACCACACGGGTTGGCAATGGAGCGCGCGCGAGAAGTGTCGGATCTACGCTATCGTTTGGCTTTTCATCTGACACCTCATGCGAGTAGCACGCAGGGTCATGAAGAGGTGAGTTTCCAATTGGAGCGGGCCACGCCGCTGCTGATCGATTTTCGCGAAGGGACGATATCGAAAGCTGTGCTGAATGGAAGGCAGGTGCCGACAGCACTTGAAAACGGGCATCTGCTGCTGCCGGCTTCGGCTTTGCGCGGCGGCGAGAACAAGCTCGTCATGGACTTTAGCGCTCCGGTTGCGCCGGCTGGTAGAGCGATCACGCGCTATGAAGACAAGGATGACGGCAGCGAATATTTTTACACGCTGTTCGTTCCGATGGATGCCAGCATGGCGTTCCCGTGCTTCGATCAGCCGGATCTGAAAGGCCGGTTTACGCTCAATTTGAGAGCGCCGAAGGACTGGACGGTTATTTCAAACTCTGCCCTGGAGCGCAGCGCGGATGCCGGCGGCGAGAGAGAAAGCTTTTTCGGAGAAACGCGGCCGATCAGCACTTATCTGTTTGCTTTCGCGGCAGGCCACTTCGAGAATGTGCATGCGGTTGCCGGAATGCCTAACGTTTATGTGCGCCGGTCGCAAGTAGCGCTGGCGCAAGCGGAAGTACCGCAGATTCAAAGCGTGGTGGCTCGGGCGACGCAATTTTTGAGCGGCTATTTCGCGCAGCCGTTTCCGTTTCCGAAGTATGAAATGGTTCTGATTCCGGGGTTTGCTTACGGCGGGATGGAGCACGCAGGCGCGACTTTTCTGCGCGAAGACAGCATGTTATTTCGGAGCGCTCCGACCGACACCGATCGGTTCAACCGCGCGATTACGCTGACGCACGAGCTGGCACACCAGTGGTTCGGAGATTTCGTCACGATGCGCTGGTTCGACGATCTGTGGCTGAAGGAGGGTTTCGCGCAATACATGGCATTCCGGACGATGGCGACGCTCGAACCGAGCCAGCATGTCTGGAAGAAATTCTACCAGAGCATCAAACCGGCGGCCTACGGGATCGACGAGACGCAGGGCACGACTCCTATTTACCAGGACATACCGAATTTGAAAGATGCGAAATCGGCTTACGGGGCCATTGTTTACTCGAAGGCTCCGGGGCTGCTGAGGCAACTGGCTTACCTGCTGGGCGATGAGCCGTTCCGGGACGGGTTGCGCATTTACCTGAAAGAACACGCGTATGGCAATGCGGATTGGAACGACTTGGTGGGGGCGTTGGAACGGGCGTCCGGGCAGAGTTTGAAATTGTGGGCGCGGGATTGGATTCGACGGCGGGGGATGCCGGAGGTGCGAGTGGATTGGTCTTGCGACGCGAAGGGACGCCTAGAGAAGTTGGCGTTGGAGCAGACGAACGTTCTGGGTGAAGGCGGCACGTGGCCGATCGCGACCGAGGTGCTGCTGGGTTACGGGAGTGTGAAAAAATATCAGGAACATTTAGGGAACAAGATGTTGGAAGTGGATTTAGGCTAGAAGAGTGAGTAGCGATGAGCCGCTCGTCGGCAAGATCAAGTACAAACCGATCGACCGCTCGCAAACCAGTTTTCAAGTATTGGATTACGAGATTCTGATCGAGGCGAACCACCCGGCGCGAGTGATCTGGGAACTGGCCGGGAAGCTCAATCTGGAACAGTTTGCCAAAGACTGCAAAACACGGGAGGGCGAAGCGGGCCGGCCCTGTTGGCCGCCACACCTGCTGGTGAGCATCTGGGGGTATGGCTACACAATGGGCGTGGCCTCGGCACGGTCGATTGAACGGATGATGTCGCAGGAACCGGGGCTGCGCTGGCTAGCGGCAGGCCAAGAGGTGAACTATCACACGCTGGCGGATTTTCGGGTGGGGCACCGGGAGGCTCTGGAGAAGCTATTCATTGAGTTTCTGGCGATGCTGGAGAAAGCCGGAGTGGTGAATCTGGAGACCCTGCTGCAAGATGGAACCAAAATGAAGGCGCAAGCGGCGAAGAGCAAGATGAAAGACAACGACGGTGGCTTCCATCCCGACTACAACATGCAGGTCACCAGCGAAGCGCAATCGCGCCTGATCGTAGCGGTTGGATTGACGGGCGATCGTAACGATCTGCATCGACTGATACCGGCGCTGGAGCAGATCGAGCAGAGTGGCTTGGCGACTCCGCGGACGATCATCGCCGACAACGGGTATGCCACGCGCGCCAACGTGGAGCAAACGGCCGAGCGGAAGGTGGAACTGATTGCGCCGTGGAAAGACGATGCCTCGCGGCAAGCCGGGGCGTGCGCTCGCGCCGGGATTGCGAAAGAGTTTGCAGCCACTGCCTTTCAGCGGCAGGGGCGTGGCCAAGAGTTGTTGTGCCCGGATGGCAACACCTTGGTGACGATCGGACAAAAGAAACATCACGGCGTAGTCAAAACAATCTTTCAAGCCCAAGCTAAGGATTGCAAGAGTTGCCAGTTCCTCAAACAGTGTTGCGGCTATCGCGCTGGGCCGCGGCGTGTGGAGTTACCGGTAGAAAGTAAAGCGATGAGCGACTATCTGGCACGTATGAAACGTCGAGCGGTGAAGACGCTTTATCGGAAGCGTTGTGAGATTGCCGAGTTTCCGCATCTGTGGATCAAGGGAGTGCAAAAGCTGAGGCAATTTTCGGTACGTGGGTTGCTGAAGGCGGGTACCGAAGCGTTGTGGATCGCCTTGGCTTACAACGTCAAGCAGTGGATCCGCGTCCGACCGGCGGTCGCGCAGTAGCTTCCCGATCATGCTAGGCCTTTTCCCCTCGTCCTTGTGCCCTCGCGGAGACGGATTCAGGGCGGTTGGTCAGTTCTAAAGAAAACTTGGGCAGGCGTGGCGTGCCGAAACATACTTTGCGCAACCATGTACTCTGTAATGACGAGCTTCCCTCACGCCTAGCTTTCATCGTCGGTTTTCCCAGCGTTGGATTTTTTCACAATCCCTGACGCGAACGGTCAAACGGTGCGGATGCGGGCACAGTTTTCGACGGCGAGCACGGCGGTTCCCGAAGCGGCCGGCAAGGCTTGCCCCAACTACGTTTTCGCAAACGATGAGGATTATGCATACGGGTTGTTTCTGCTCGATGAACGCAGCCGCGAATATACGATGGCGCATTTAGCGGGGGTGTCCGATTTGTTCGAGCGGACGCTGCTGTGGGGCGCGTTTTGGAATGCGGTGCGCTTTACTGAGCTTGCGCCACGCCAGTATCTGGCGTTGTCGCTCCGCAAGATGGCGGGCGAGAGCGATGAAGCGCTGGTGCAATCGTTGGGCGGGCGCGCGGCTGTGGCGCTACACGATTACGTGGATGACAACGGGCGGCGCGAATTGGACGGGCAGTTTGAGGCGATGGCGATTAAAGGCATGGAGCATGCGCCGGAGCAGGGGCTGCGGATCATGTGGTTTCGGACGCTGCGCAGTCTGGCGGATAGTTCGGTGGGGTTGAATGAATTGCGCGAGCTGCTGGATGGCAAGGTGACGATTCCGGGCGTCGAGTTGCGGCCGCTTGATCGCTGGAGCATGGTGACGGCTCTGATCGCGCATGGAGATCCAAGGGCAGAGGAGATTTACCAAGCGGAGAAGGAGCGCGACCATACAGGCGAGGGGATTAAATACGCCTATGTAGTGGCGGCGGCGAGGCCGGATGCAGCGAGCAAGCAGTGGTATTTCAATGATTACGTTGAGAACGCGGCGCGGCCTGAAGATTGGGTAGAGCAGAGTTTGGGGGCATTCAATTACTGGAACCAGTCGGATCTGACAGCGCGGTATTTGGAGCCGTCGCTGGAAGCACTACCCAAAGTGAAGCAGCAGCGCAAGATTTTCTTCGTGCTGGCTTGGCTGAATGCATTTATCGATGGGCAGCATTCGGCGGCGGCGGATGCGGAGGTTGATCGCTGGCTGGCTAGCGCGCAACTGGATCACGATCTTCGATTGAAGATCCTGCAGGTGGTGGACGGGCTGGATCGGACGGCGAAGATACGGCAGCGATATCCGTGAAGATCGGTGGATAGAGTTGTAAATGAACGATGACTTACGAACCCAATTCCAAACGCTACGATGAGGCGGTTTTCCGGCGGTGCGGCCGCTCCGGGCTGGTGCTGCCGGCTATTTCGCTGGGACTGTGGCAGAACTTCGGCGGCGAAGACGTTTTCGAGACGGGTCGGGCGGTGATCCGGCGCGCGTTCGACCGCGGAGTGACGCATTTCGATCTGGCGAACAATTATGGGCCGCCTTATGGCTCGGCGGAAGAAAATTTTGGCGAGATCCTGCGGAAAGATTTTCGGGATCATCGCGACGAGTTGATTATTTCTTCGAAAGCGGGCTGGGACATGTGGCCGGGACCTTATGGCATCGGCGGATCGCGCAAGTATCTGCTGGCTTCGCTCGACCAGAGTCTGAAGCGGATGGGTATGGAGTATGTGGATATTTTTTATTCGCATCGGCCGGACTTGGACACGCCGCTCGAAGAGACTATGGGCGCGCTGGCGCAAATGGTGCGGCAAGGGAAGGCTCTTTATGTGGGCATTTCGTCGTATGGGCCGGAGCGGACGCGGGAGGCGGCGAAGATTTTGCGCGCGGAAGGCGTGCGATTGCTGATTCACCAGCCTTCTTATTCGATGCTGAATCGCTGGGTGGAGGACGGACTGCTGGCGACATTGGATGAATTGGGCGTGGGTTGCATTGCGTTCTCGCCGCTGGCGCAAGGGCTGCTTACGAATAAATATTTGAATGGCGTGCCGGCGAACTCGCGGGTGAAACTCGAGGGTAGTAGTTTCAGCAGAGAGTTATTGACGGAAGAAAATCTGGGCCGCGTGCGCGGATTGCATGACATTGCGGCAGCGCGCGGGCAGACGCTGGCGCAGATGGCGATTGCCTGGGTGCTGCGGGATGCGCGCGTGACTTCGGCGCTGATCGGGGCGCGCAATGCTGCGCAGCTGGACGATTCTTTGGATGCACTGAAAAAGATGGCGTTTTCAGATGAGGAGTTGAAGCAGATCGACCGGTATGCGACGGAAGGCGGGGTGGATTTGTGGCGGCAGGTTTCGGTGGAGTAGGTGGGCCACATTTGTGGCACAATTTGAGTCACACTGGTGTTGATGCCTTCTGTAAATCTCCGTCAATTGCGCGACACTCGCCAACTTAAAGCCTGGTTACAGGCCGGCAAGACGGTGGAACTTCGCGAGAGGGATCGTGTTCTTGGACGTATTGTGCCTGGAAACCCCGTGACTGAACCTCAGGAGTGGCCAGACTTCGCGGCCCGCAGTAAAAAGATCTTCGGAGAACGAATGTTGCCGGGCGCCGATCTTCTGATAAAAGAGCGAGGGCGTTATTGACCATGTACGCGGATACAAGTTTCTTCGTCTCGCTCTATCTGCCCGATCGGCATTCGAACGAAGCGCGAAAACAGATGGAAGAGCACCCACGGATCTGGCTGACACCTCTGCATCGCGCAGAGTGGGCACATGCCGTATCGCAACATCTATTTCAACGTAAGATTTCGCCCCGGGAAGCCCAACAGGTACGCGAGAGTTTCGAGCTTGATCGAAAGCTTGGAGTGTGGATGGAAGCCGGTTTACCCGAGATGGCCTTTGAAACTTGCACCGAACTTGCGCGGCGTCATGTAGCGCGGCTCGGAGTAAGGACGTTAGACAGCCTTCACGTGGCCTCGGCCGCCGAGCTTAAGGCAGAAAGTTTCTGGACTTTCAATGTGAGACAAGAACAATTAGCGAAGGCGGTGGGGTTGAAGATCTCGTAGCCGGTGCGCTCCATATTGGAACTATGTCCACACTTCTTCAAAGGCGGGAGGCAGCGACGATTTTGTGCGCGGGAGGCGTGCGGTTGGTGATTCACCAGCCTTCCCCATTCGATGCTGATGAATTGGGCGTGGATTGCATTGCGTTCTCGACGCTGGCACAAATGGCGATTGCCTGGGTGCTGCGGGATGCGCGAGTGACTTCTGCGCTGATCGGGGCGCGCAAGGTTGCGCAGCTGGACGATTCTTTGGATGCGCTGAAGAAGATGGCGTTTTCGGATGAGGAGTTGAAGCAGATCGACGGGTATGCGACGGAAGGGGGCGTAGATTTGTGGCGGGGGTTCAGTGGAATGATTAGGCTGCGAGACCGCTGATTCGGTAAAGCAGTGCACTACAGCGCTTAAACCTCATTTTGTTTTGTCCAAAATCGTATGCCAAGTTCAGGATCAGCGGCGAATTGGGTTATGCGTATTGATTCACGACGCAGCATCGCCTCAGCATCGCGGGTGGGGTAACGCCAGCGCCCGTAGCCAGATCACCTTGGGCGGTGGCCCCGGGCTAGCCGCGGAATCGAAGAAATCCGCATCGGCAGTCACAAGGACAAAGCCATTCGATTTAGCGTGGTTCCAAATTGCAATGTCTACGCTCTGCAGTAAATCTGCTTCGGAGACGTGACTAGAACCTGGATACAGTTCAGAGAGTTTGCGGCGGAGTTTGCGCGAAAGATTCTCGTCAAAGAGAAACTTCACAGCGCGACGCGTTTACCGACCCTTGCGGCGTAGTCGTAGACGGCGCGGAAGTCATCGGGCTCCAGCTCGGGATAGTCGTCGAGGATGTTGCGCTCGGCCATCCCGGCTGCGAGCCAGCTAAGAACGTCCCAGACTGTGATCCGAAGACTCCGAATGCAGGGCTGCCCGGAGCGCTTTCCCGATTCTATGGTGATTCTGGACGCCACTATTGGGGAGCATAACAAAGAAAGACTGGTCCGGGCGCCTTTGTGGGGCGGGGCAAAGCAGGGGACAGGCTTCGGATTCCGCAAACGGCGCGGAATGCTCGGCGAGTCCCCTGGTTTGCAGGTTACTTGTGGAGAGTAATTTTTCCCGCGCGACAGGCCATTAGCCAAGCACTTCATCGAAGGCGGCTTGCAAGATGTCCAGGGCGTCTTTTAGTTCTTGTTCGGTGATGGTGAGTGGCGGAGTGAGGGTCAGAATGTGGCCCATGCTTACTTTGAAGTTGAGGCCTCGGCGTAAGGCGGCGTACATGATCTTTTCGGTCGGGGCGGGATCGGAGAGGACGAGCGCGAGGAGGAGTCCGAGGACGCGCACCTGCCAGATGACGGGGAATTCCTGTTGCAGGGATTCTAATCGGACGCGGGCGACTTCACCGAGCTGAGTGGCGCGCGCCGGAAGGTTTTCGGATTCGGTAACTTCGATGGCGGCTAGGGCGGCGGCGCAGGCGACAGGGCTTTTTTCATGCGTGAAGTGGCCGATCGCGCGATTGCCGGCGACGTTTAAATGTTCGCGGGCGAGAACGGCGGCCAGCGGGAAGACACCGCCGCCTAGTCCTTTGCCAATCACGAGCAGGTCCGGTACGATGTCGAACTGCTGGCAGGTGAACATCGCACCGGAGCGGCCGAGGCCGTTTGGGATTTCGTCCATGATGAGGAGCGCACCGTGCTTGTCGCAAGCGGCGCGCACGCGTTTCCAAAAGCCGGGCGGAGGGATGGTTCCAGTGCTGCGCACCGATTCGCCGATCACCGCCGCGACATCGCCTTCTTTGGCCAGCATGTATTCGATGTAGCCGGCGCAACGTTCATTGCATGCCGATCCGCATTCGAAGGGGCAGCCGAACGGTTCGGCGGGCGGCGCGTGTTCCGTGCCGGGCAGCAGAGGACCGATACCTTGGCGGAAAAAACTTTCGCCGCCGATAGAGATGGCGTCGAGGGTAGCGCCATGGAAGGAATCCCAGAGAGAAATTGTCTTAAAGCGACCGGTAAAGAGGCGGGCAATTTGGAGAGCCATGGAGATGGCTTCGGCTCCGCCGGGCGCGAAGAGAACGCGGTTTAGGTCGCCGGGGGCCAACTGCGTGAGTTTTTGCGCGAGGCGTATGGCGTGGAGATTGGTGTAGCGGCGGGTGCAGAAGGGAAGTTCGTCGAGCGCATCGAGGATGGCTTGTTTGACTTTGGGATGGCCCCAGCCGACCTGGTGGACGTTGTTGCCGTGGAAATCGTAATAGCGACGGCCTTCGACATCTTCGATGGTCGAGCCATGGCAGCGAGCCAGTACGTTGAGACAGGGCGTGGAGAGCGATTGATGGAGAAAGCAGGCGGCGTCTTCGGCGAGAAGGGCGTTGGTGGAAGGCGAGAGATGCTCGCGCGACCAGCGCTCGCGTTCGCTCGAAAGGTTGAGATCGCCTTCGCCTTGCGTGGGAGGGGCATCGCTCATGTCTGTAACTCGCGAGAGCGGAAGTTCCACTTGGGCAACAGAGTGACGCCAGAGAGAATAGCCATGAAACCGAGGATATCGAAGAGACGGTTCCAACCGAGATGCTGGCTGACCCAGATGACTATGTAAGGCGAGAGAATGCTGCCGAGATGGCCGAATCCATCGACGAAACCGACGACCGCGCCGGCATGTTTCTGGCCGCCTGCGTCCTGGGCGGCGGCTCCGCAGAGCAGCGTATCGGGTCCGTAACAGAAAAAACCCATAAGCGAGATGCCGATAGCGGTTCCAAGCAGGCCGCTCTTAGCGAGGAGCGGTTGGCAGAACATAGTGAGACCGAAGCCGGTAAGCATGAGCACGCAAACCGGGAGACGGCGCGAGGAGAAGACGCGATCAGAGAGATAACCGGCGGCAATGGCGCCGGTGAAGCCGATCAGCTCGAAGAGCGAGGAGAGATAGCCGGCGTCTTTTAGGGAATAGAGCAAGTGGGCGGTGAGGTAGAGCGGCAACCAGAAGAGGAAAGCGTAGCGGGTGAGTTCGAGGAGGAAATAGGACACGCTTAAGGTCCAGACGATGGGCGTGCGGGAGACTTCGCGCAGGCCCTGCCAGATCGGGTCGCGAGGGGCGGTGGGAGCCGACGGCTCGGGCGCGCCAGGGAGATCGTCGGGCGATTCTTTGACGAAGAGCAGAAAAGGCGCCGCCACGATAAGCAACAGGAGAGAGGGAAAGATAAAGGCACGATGCCAACCCCACTGCGGAAAGAAGCGCGAGTTTGTGACCACGAACGTGGCGAAAACGGTAGCGAAAAACCCGCCGAGCGCATAGTTGGTGCCCCACCAAGCCATGACGACGCCGCGATCGGTGGGAGTGAACCAGTTGGCCATGCAGCGCACGAGGCCGGACCAACCAGTCGCCTGCCCTGCTCCGTTTAGAGCGGCGAGAAGAATCAGCATGGAGGGCGGAACGCGCGCGGCCATGGCGAGATTGCTGGCAACGATCAGGGTGAGGCCACAGGCGATGGTTTTGCGCGCACCGTAGCGGTCGGCGAGCGGGCCGATGGGGAACTGGCAGACAGCGTACATCACGCTGTAAGCAAAGACAGCGTTGGCCATCTGCCAGTTGGTGAAGTGGCCGGTGGTCTCAAGCAGCGGAATGGCAACGCCAAAGTTCTTGCGGCAAAGATAGTAGCCGGCGTAGACGACCCAGGTCAGCGAAAAGATGCGGAGCTGCCAAGCTCTGCGAGCTTGAGCGGAAGATTCAATGATTCTGGGAGGGCCGGCGGGCAATATTCCAATTTAGGCTGTTTACTATCACAACAGAATGAAAAGTTTAGATGTGGCGGTGGTGGGCGCGGGGATTGTGGGGCTGGCGCAGGCTTATGTTTTGGCGCGAGAAGGACGGAAGGTGACGGTTTTCGAACGGGGGCCGGCGGCGTCGGGTGCGTCGGTGCGGAATTTTGGGATGATTTGGCCGATCGGGCAGCCACCGGGCGAGCTTTATCAAACCGCGCTGCGCAGCCGGGAGATCTGGGTGGAACTTTTGGAGGCGATGGGCGCGCCGTATCACGCGACGGGCTCGCTGCACGCGACGTACCGCGAGGATGAAGCGGCGGTGGGGCAGGAGTTTTGCGAGCGCGCGCCGGGGTTGGGGTATGAGTGCTCGTGGCTCGATGCGCGGCAGACACTCGAGAAGAGTGAGGCACTCAATCCGGATGGGCTCTTGGGAGCGATCTGGAGTCCGGTGGAATTGACGGTGGATGCGCGACTTATTGTGCCGGCGATCGCGCACTTTTTAGCGGAGCGATATGGCGTGCAGTTTCAGTTTGGCGCGGCGGTGCAAGCGATCGAGGGGGCGAGATTGAGAGCGGGAGGCGAGGATTGGCAGGCGAGAGAGGTGGTGGTTTGCAGCGGGCACGATTTCGAGACGCTCTTTCCCGATGTTCTGCGAGAGCAGGGACTGACGCGCTGCAAATTGCAGATGATGCGCACGAAGGCTCAACCGGCTGGTTGGAAATTGGGGCCGGCGCTGGCTTTCGGGCTCACGTTCCGGCATTATCCGACGTTCAAGGTTTGCACGAGTTTAGAGCGCTTGAAAGAGCGCGTTGCGAAAGAACAACCGGAGTTTGACCGGTGGGGAATTCATGTTTTGGTCTCGGAGACAAGCGCGCGTGAGATAACGCTGGGGGATTCGCATGAGTACGGGCTGGCGGTGGATCCGTTCGATAAACGAGTAATTAATCAAGCGATCTTGAGCTATGCGAAGCAGCATTTGCGAGTTCCATCGCTCGATATCGCGGAGGAGTGGCATGGAGTGTACGCGAAACATAAAGAGAAACCGTACCTGATACTGGAGCCGCAGCCGGGCGTGAAGGTGGTGGTGGTGACTAGCGGAATCGGGATGACGATGTCGTTTGGAATTGCGGAGCAGACGGCGCGGGGAATGGGAGGAAAGCAGTGATTATAGGAAGAGCGATGACGGCGCATGGAGTGCAAGTGCGGGCGGTGATCTTGGATTGGGCCGGAACGACGGTGGATTTTGGCAGTTTGGCTCCGGTGCGGACTTTGCAGCGTGTTTTCGAAAGGGCGGCCATGCAGATAAGCGAGGAACAGGCACGGCGGGATATGGGGCTGCCCAAACGCGACCACATTGCGTCTATTCTCAGAGCCTTGAACGTGACGGGGAGGTGGAAAGAAGCGCATGGAAGGGAGGCCGGCGACGCAGATATAGATTGGCTATATGAACTGTTTGTTCCGATGCAGCTGTCTTGTTTGGCGGAGTACTCGGATTTGATTCCGGGGGTGAAGGAAGCGGTGGATGAGATCCGTTCGCGAGGAATAAAGATTGGCTCGACGACCGGGTACACGCGGGCGATGCTGGACGTTCTGATCGAGAAAGCGGCCCCGCAGGGTTATACGGCCGATGCGAGCGTTACGCCGGAAGAGGTGGGGAGCGGGCGGCCGCGGCCGTTCATGATTTTCGAGAACGCGCGGCGGCTCGATGTTTATCCGCCGGCGGCGATTGTGAAGGTGGGCGACACGCCGTCGGACGTGCAAGAAGGTTTGAATGCGGGGGCGTGCTCGGTGGGCGTGGCTTGCACGGGGAACATGATGGGGCTTTCGAAAATCGATTTTGAATCATTGCCGCAGGGAGAAAAAATCGACCGCGCGGAAAAAGCGCGCGCCGCTTTGCAAGCGGCGGGGGCGCATTATGTGATCGATTCGGTGACCGAGATACCCGCGGTGCTGGCGCACATTGCCGGGCGAAAAAAGAACGCTACTCGGCTCTGAGGGCTTGCATGGGATCGACGCGCGTGGCGCGCCAGGCGGGGATGCAAGCGGCGAGCAAGGCAGCGAGGGCTAAGGCGAGGGCAGTCCAGGCGAAGGTGGCCGGGTCGAGGGTGCTGACGTGAAAGAGTTGCGCGGAGAGAAGCCGGGCGAGCGAGAGTGCGACCACAAATCCGACGATGGCGCCTAGAGCGACGAGGCGCATGGCCTGTTTTATGACCATGGCGAGGATCTGCGGGCGGCTTGCGCCGAGAGCGGCGCGAATGCCCAACTCGCGGGTGCGCTGCGTCACGTTATAGCTGATGACACCATAGAGGCCTAGGGCTGCTAAGAGTAGGGCGATGGCTGCGAAGGCGGTCAGGAGCGATACGGCAAATTGCTGCGGGCCCAGCGCCAGAGCGATGCGCTCATCCATGGTTTTGATGTCGAAGACGGCTTGGCGGGGATCGACGGATTGGACAGCCAAGCGGATGGAATCGCGCAGGGAGGCGGGGTTGCCGGCAGTGCGGGCGACGAAGAAGACCGTTCTGGCGCTATCTCTGGCGAGCGTTTGATAGATGGGGAAGTAATAAACGCCTTTGGCGGAATCGGCGGCGAGCTGCGAGTGTTTGACATGAGCAACAATGCCGACCACGGTGGCCCAAGGTTCGTGCGAGCCGTTCCTGATGCGTTGGCCGAGCGGATTTCGATTAGGCCAGTATTGGCGGGCGAGATTTTCGTCGATGATGGCGACGGGCTGGGAATTCTGGCGGCCGGCTTGGGTGAAATAGCGGCCGCGGCGCAGCGGGATTTGCATGGTTGCGAAATAAGCCGCGCTAATTTCACGAATGCCGCCGTGCGGACCTGGATCGCCGGGAGGGGCGACGCGTCCCTCGATATTGAAGGAAGCGGAAGAGTTATCGCCGCTGAAGGGAAGTGAATCGACCAAAGCGGCGTTTTCGATCCCGGGGCTGTGGGAGAGCTTGTCGAGAACGGCTTGATAGAGCGCGGCTTGCTTATCGCCGCTCGCGTATTGGGAAGGGGGCAGGGCGACGGAAGCGGAGATGACATGATGGGGTTCAAAGCCGGTATTGACGCGGCGAAGGTTGCCGAGACTTTTGAGAAAGAGGCCCGCGCCGACGAGAAGAACAAGGGCTAAGGCGACTTGACCGGCGACGAGCGCGGCACGCAGTTTCTGCCGTTGGCGACCCGCGGTATCGGAACGGCCGCCCTCTTTGAGATTTTCATATTTCTGGCCGAGACGAGACATCCTCCAAGCGGGCGCAAGTCCGAAGAGCAAGGCGGTGAGGAGGCCGAGGGCGATAACGAAGAAGAGCACATAGAAATCCATGCGGATGACGATACCGGTAGCGATTTCGGGCGGGGCGAGAGTGATCAGCGCCCGCAGGATAGTAGAGGCCAGCAGGAGACCGACAACTGTACCGCAAGCGGCGATAAGGAGGCTCTCGACAAAGGCTTGTTTTATGAGATCGGAGCGGGTCGCTCCGAGCGAGGTGCGAATAGCAAGTTCGCGGGCACGTCCGGTAGCGCGGACCAGCATGAGGCCGGCGATGTTAGAGCAAGCGATCAAGAGCACAAAACCGACAGCGCCCAGGAGAATGAGCATGGGCGTTTCGAGGTCGCCTCCGGTGAGTTGGGTGAATGGTTCGATGAGCATGCTCCATTGCGCGTCACGAGCGATGCTGCCGGTTTGCGGATTACTTTGCGCCGCGCGGTTGGTCAGCAGGTGCATGAACGAGGAGGCGGCGGCAAAGGTGATGCCGGGGCGGAGACGCGCGACGGCGGTGTATCTTTCGTTGAAGCGGCTGGCGGGGGCAAAGGCGTCTGGAGGGAGGCCGAGGGGAACCCAGAGGTCGGCTTGGGTGGGCCAATGAAAAGCAGCGGGCATGACACCGATAACACGATAGATCTGATCGTTCAGCTCGATGGGGCGGCCGATGACGGCGCGGTCCGCGGCGAAGAGCTTATGCCAGGTTTCGAAAGAAAGAACAGCAACGTGATTCGCCCCGGGCTGGTCTTCTTCGGGATGGAAGGCGCGGCCGAGTATGGGTTTTGCGCCGAAGACGTCGAACCACTGCCAGGTGACATTGCCGCCCTGCAAGCGCAGAGGCGACTGGCCGCCGGTGTAGTTGAAGCCGCTGACCTCGGCGATGGCGGCTTTGGAAAAGATCTTGGTGCTCTTGCGAACATCAGCGAAATCGGGAGCAGAGAGTTCGATGCGAAAGAGGTTCAGCTTTTTGTAAGTGACGCGCGGGGCGAGCACCTGCTCGGGATGCTCGATGCCGGCGGGGTGAAGGAAGAGGCCGTTGACGATGCTGAAGATGGCGGCGTTTGCGCCGATGCCTAGCGCGAGGGAGAAGATGGCGGCACAGGCAAAGCCGGGGCTGCGGCGGAGAGTGCGCAGGGCATACAAAAGGTCACGGCCGAAAATCATACCCGATTTAGGTGGCATGCGGGAGGCCATTTGTGAATGGCTGCAAGTGGTTCAGTTCAGATGCGCGGCGGATGGACAAGAGATTTAAGCTGTTCATTCCTGGGACGGTGGTGTTCAGAGATGAGGGGTGACGTGGAAGTTAGGCGAAGTTCGTCAGAAACGCTTCCTAACGGTCGCGGTTCAGAAACCGTCGTTGGTTCGGCCGAAGTTTGGTCAGGGCGCTTTCTCGGTGATGGCTGCGGCGCTGATCTGCATGAAACTGTTGATTTCGTCGGCTACGTCGCCGCCGCCGTTGGTGCGCTGCAGCATGATGACGCCGGTGAGTCCTTTGGACGGGTCGACCCACTCGTAGGTTCGATAAGCGCCGCCTTTGACAAATGCGCCGATGGAATTGTAGCGGTACATGCCGGCGACATTGCGGACGACTTCGTAACCAAAACCGTGGCCGACGCCTGGAACCCAGCCGGCAGGCATATCGCCGGTGTGGGAGATCGTCATCAAGTGAACGGCGGCTTCGGATAAGACGCGATGGCCGGCTAAAGTGCCTCCTGCGCGCATCATTTCGTTGAAGCGCAGCATGTCAGCGGCGGTGCTGACGAGTCCGCCGGCGGGTGACGGAATCGCGACCTTCTGCTGCGATCCCCAATCGGCGTCGACCAAATTGAGCTTACCGTCCTTATAGGTGTAGAGCGAGGCGAGGCGGCTTCTTTTCTCGACAGGCACGGTGAAGGACGTATCGATCATGCCAAGGGGCTGAAAGATTTCTTGTTGGAGGAATCGGTCGAAGGGCTGTTTCGAAACGACCTCGATGATGCGGCCGAGAATGTCGATGCCGATGTTGCTGTAGCTCCAGGCGGTACCGGGCTCGAAGAGCAGCTCTGTTTTCGCGCCGAGGGAAACGAGATCGGCGAGAGACTTCGGCTCATTTGGCGTATCGACCGAACTAAGGAGGCCGGAAGTGTGCGTCATGAGGTCTTCGATGTTCATGGGACGCGATGGCGAAACAGCCTCGCAGTTGTAACCGGCGCGCGTGCCGCAGGGATTCAATTTGAGGCTACGGTATTCGGGCAGATATTTTTCGACGGGATCGATGAGGGAGAGGCGGCCCTGATCGACCAAGATCATGATGCCGGCGCAGGTGACGGGCTTGGTGAGAGAGGCGATGCGGAAGAGGCTGTCCTTCCGCATGGGTGTTTTCTTTGCCAAGTCCTGATAGCCCACGGCTTCGAAGCTGGCTACTTTCCCGTTGCGCGCGACGAGCGTGACTACACCGGCCGTTTTTCCGGCATCGACAAACTTTTTCATGCGGAGAGGAATGTTGGCGAGAACGTCCGGGTTCATGCCGGCGGCTTGGGGATCGGGGTGGTCGAAGTTCAGTGGATCGGCAGTAGCGAGCGCGGTGCAAAAGAGGAGGATGGCAACAAGGATTCGCATGGCGTTTTCTCAGAGTATCGCTTGCGTGCTGGACTATTCCGAATTTCTAATCAATACAACATCGCTGACCGATTTGCCGCGCGCGAGGGCGAGACGTTTGCCGCCGCAGGACCAGGCGAAATCGAAAATCTGATCGGAGGTGAAGCGAGTCAATTGGAGGGGCGGTCCACCGAGCAAGGATTGACGCCAGATGTTAGCGGCGCCGGCGTGGGTCGCCGTGTAATCGATGCCTTTGCCGTCAGGCGACCAATAGATCCTATCATCAGCGGAAGAGCCGCGGGCGAAGATTTTGATGGGCGATCCGCCAGTGCGGGAGAAAAGGGCGATTTTTTCTTCGGAAAAGCGCGGGTCATCGCGCGGGAAATAGGCGGCGGCGATCCACTTGCCATCGGGCGAGAATTGCGGAAGAGAGGTAGCGAGAGTAGTTAGCTGAGTAGGGTGTCCACCGTCGATGGGTACCGACCAGAGGATAGGCTTGCCGCCGATGGCAGGGGACCACTTGGCAAAGGAAGCGTAAAGGACACTCCGGCTATCCGGGGAGGGCTCGGGATGCACATCGTGGGAGCCGAAACTCAATTGGAGCGGGGCGCTACCGTCGCGATTCATGCGCCAGATTTTGGCGTCGGATTGATAGAGTAAGTATCTTCCGTCTGGCGTAACAGCAATCTCTGTTTTATCGCCGGGTTCGGTTGTCAGTTGTTTCGAAAGCTGCCCTTCTTTATCCAAGAGAAAGATGCGAAAGTAATCGCCGGAACGCGCGGAATAAGCGATCAGACCGTCGGGCGTCCAGGTGAGGTCATTCAAGCCATGAATGTTGCCGGCCGGGAGAGGAGTAGCGGCGGCGAGATCGTCGGCGGAAGCGATCCAAAGATCGGCTGCCTTATCGACCTGAACGGCCGCCAGAGTCTTGCCATCGGAAGAGGAGCTTAACTGGATGTAATTATTGAGGTCATTCGTAACGCGCGAGGCCTGGCCGCCGGGCTGAGAGACCCTCCAGATTTGCAGAGCATCCTCCGCTTGTTCACTAGCCGCTATCAACAGGCTCCTGCCATCGACGGAACTCGCGATGGGGCCCGCCCAAGACCAGGTATGTGAGGTTACAGCCTCTTCGACGCCATCGGACACGTTTACTTTGATCAGGTGGAAGGCATGCGATCCGTAACCGGCCGCATCGCCGGCAAAGCAGACGATGGCTCGCCCATCTGGCAACCACGCCAAGCCTAGAGGAGAAAAGTAGCGCGGCCGGGTCCGACGAGTAATTCGGCGCAGGCCAGATCCATCAGCGTTGGCGACCATCAAAGAAGCGTCCCAAGCGACGGGATCGACACGCAAGAAAGCGAATTGTTTAGCGTCGGGAGAAAAGCTGAGCGGGCCACTCAAGCGGGCCAGTAATTTGATTTGATCTCCGCCGAGAACCGGGATACGGTAGAGAACTTGCAGATGGTCTTCGGCTGCCTTCGTGTAATAGAGAAAGTTACCATCCGGTGAAAACGTAAGATTGCTATATTTTGCGTGCTCGGGCGCCAGCAACCGGATGTTTCCAGGAGCATCGACCTGGCGGATCCAGAGACTTTGGCCGCGCGCCTCATTGAGGAGATAGGCGACATACTTGCCATCGGGAGAAATGGCCGCGCCGACTGCGTCACCGCGCCAGGTGAGACGGCTGATACTCATGGAGGCAAACGGCGGGATTTCGCGACGTTTGAGGATGACGAAAGTGGCCCAACCGAGTAACAGAAGAACGGTGGCTACACCGGCTAGCGCTTTGGAGCGGCGGATGAGCAAAGGGGCAAGCGGAGCCGCGCGAGGCGGCGGCGTGATGGACGGTTCACCGGGCGCGACCAGGGACGTCGACAACTCACGCAGGCCAAGGGCAGCAGGGCTCGCCAATTGTGAGGAGCTTGAGCGAGTGGAAGCGGCGAACAACGGGACACTCTGTTCTTCCGTTGCCAGCACTCTCACATCAGACAGGAAGCGATAGCCCTTTCTGGGTACGGTTTCGATGTAGGGGCCGCCGCCACGCATGTCGCCCAAGGTTCTACGAATCAGAGAGATGTTTACGGAAAGACTTCCGTCTTCGACGAAGCTATTGGGCCAAATGGCCTTGATCAGTTCTTCCCTGGTAACGAGGCGGTGTGGATTTTCGACGAGATAGAGCAGAGTTTCAAAGGCTTTGGGGGCCAGGGAGAGCGGCTTGCCCTCGCGCAGCAAGAGCTGGTCGGCAGGATCGAGATGAAAAGGGCCGAACTGGAAGCAACGGTTTTTCATCACGTTAGCGATCTTAAGAAATTCGTAAGAGTTCAATAAGACAAACTTAAGCCTTCCTCAAGGACTTCCCGAAAGGTTGGCTGGTAAATAGATACGAGTCCGGGTTACTGGCTGATTCTATCTCAAAAAGGAGCTCGGATTATTTGAGGGCAGGAAACCCAAAATATCGCTTTCCAGTTGAAGGAGCAGCACGAACATGAACAAGAAAAGACGAACTCACAAAGCCAGTCTTGCGGCGGGCGCGGCGATCTTATTACTGCCGGCGCTTTCCCAGGCGGCCGCTTATAATTTCCAAACGGTCAACAACAATACAGATCCCAATTTCAATCAGTTACTCGGGATCAATAACTCGGAGACAATAGCCGGATATTACGGCGACGCAACGGTTGTACCGAACAACGGATACACGGTGGTTCCTCCGTACGGTCAATCGAACTTCACAATCGAGAATGTTCCGGGAGCGACGCAAACCCAAGTGACGGGTCTAAACAACGGCGGCGTTACGGGTGGGATTTTCGGTGGATGCGGCGGGCAACAACACTGGCTTTGTACATACCGGAAGCGGGTTTACGACACCCATTAGCAATCCGAATACGCCGGGCGCCGCACCCGCGACGAACCAGCTTTTGGGAGTGAACGATCACTCCATAGCGGCTGGTTTCTACGTCAATAGCGCCGGTAATGCGCAAGCCTACACGTACAACATATCGACCAACACGTTTACCGCCATCAATCCAACCGGGGCGACAGCTGCGACGGCGGCCGGCGTTAACAATGCAGGGGAGGTGGCTGGATTTGCGGTGATCGGGGGTACTTCGGAAGGCTTTTATTACAACGGCGCGACGTTCACGGACTTTCTGGTTCCGGGGTCAACGAGCACGGCTTTTTTCGGCTTGAACAATAGGGGGATGGCAGTCGGAGACTACGTGGACGCGAGCGGTCTTACGAACGGACTTGTGTATAACGTGCTCAACGGGTCCTGGTACACGGTGAACGATCCAAACGCGTCGGCAACGGCGGCTTTCGGGGTTAATGGCACGACGATCAACGGGATTAACGATCTCGGGCAACTGGTTGGATTCTATTCTGACGGAGCGAACGTAAACGGCATGTTGGCCTCGCCTACACCGGAGCCGGCATCGTTCGCACTGCTGGGGGCAGGAGCGCTGCTGGGCTTGGGGATGTACCGGAGAAGGCAAAAAGGCCGGGCATAGAGGATTTCCCAAGCGAAGCCGAGGCAGGGTCGAAAAATCACCCAAGCGTCGGGATGAGTCCCGACGCGGCAGGCAAGAGTGCCCGCGCCACTGGCTGGGCCCTCTCCGACAGACCACAAAAGACGATGGTCTGCCCCACCTTACTTGTGCAGGATATTGCCGCTCGGGTCGCGAATCTCGACGGGTCCCAGACCTAGTTTTTCGAGGCCGGATTGGATTTTGGCGCGATCGCCGACGGCGACCAGAATCAGATGATCGGGATGAACGTCGCTTTCGGCGACTTTGCGGACCTCATCGGGAGTAAGCGCTTCATACATGCCGGGTAGAAGACGATAGTAGTCGTCAGGAAGCTGGTAGGTGAAGAGATCGGCCATGTGAGTGGAAGTGGAGAGCACGGTTTCGAAATGGCCAGGGAGAGCCCGCAACTCTCCATCGAGCGCGAGTTTCAGCTCGGAGGCAGTGGGCGGATCGGTGCGAATACGGTGCAACTCGGTGAACAGTTCACGCGCGGCGGGGGCAGTGACATCTGTGCGGACAAGTGCTCCAGCGAGAAACGGGCCATCGCCACGGAAAAACGAATACTGCGAGAAAGCGCCGTAGGTGTAGCCGTGCCGTTCGCGCAGGTTCATATTGATGCGGCTCGAAAACATTCCTCCCAAGACGTTGTTCATGACAGTGACGGCGGCGTATTGGGGAGTGTCGCGCGGAAGGCCGAGGCCAAAGGCGGCGAGAGCGGTTTGCGGAGCGCCCGGTTTATCGACGATGACGATCTGTTGGACGGGCTGGGGCGGCGGATGCGGAGTGACCGAAGGAGCGACGGTGCCGACAGGCTTCCAGTTTTCAAAATACTTGTCGGCCAGGGCGCGAGCGTCGGCCTCCGTGATATCGCCAGTCAATAAGAGGGCGGAATTGCGCGGAGCATAGTGATTTTTCCAGAAAGTTTCGAGGTCAGCGCGGCTGATCGTGTTAACAGAGGCAACGGTACCATTCGAGCGGAAGGCGTAAGGGGAATCGCTCCCATAGAGCACCTTTAAGCCGACACGCAAGAGCGAGGCCATGGGCGCATCGGCCTCCTCAAGGATTGCCGTGAGACGGTCTTTGCGGACGCGCTCCACTTCGCTCGCTTCAAAGGAGGGGTGAGTGGTCATGTCCTGGAGCAAGTCCAGAGCAGCTTCGGTGTTGTTACTGAGCGCGGCGACGCTGACTGTCGCGTTATCGACGGTGGCAAGGGCATGTAAATTCGCGCCGATGAGAGCGACATCGTTGGCTAATTGAGTTGCCGAGCGCTCCTTTGTGCCTTCCGAGAGCATGCGGGCGGTGAAAGCGGCGAGGCCCGGTTTGGTGAGAGGATTATCGCCGCTGCCGGCAAGCGTCACGAGCGTAGCATCGATGACGGGCAGCGCGTGGTCTTCGACAAGATAAACCTTCATGCCATTCGAAACGGCGAGTGTTTTAGGAACGGGAAGATGTAAAGCAGGCGACGGGCCGGGCGTGGGCGACTCCTTGCGCCAAGCCTGCTGCGTTTCGAATTCCTGCGAGTAAGGATTGACAACTTTGACGTTCGCGTCCGTATCGGCGGGGCTGCGGGGCACATCATGCAGGACCTTTTTGCCCGCCACGGTTTCGACCACGGCACGCTGATTGTCGCCGAAAACTTCCTGACCGATCTTGCTGACCGATGCGATAGTAGCCTGCTGATAACGCTGAATATCTTTCGGCAGATAACCGGGGTCGCCCGCATATTGGTTGTAGTAGTTGAGTGTGTCGGCTACTCCGCCGAAGCCGCCGAGGCGCTGCAATTCTTCTATTTTTCGCGAAAGGATGACGTTGCGGGCGCGATCGAGTTCGAGTTGTGTGGGACCATCGCGGCGGAGTTTCTCGATCACCGAATCGAAGGCGGTTTCGAGTTCCGCCGGCTTGACGCCGGGGCGGGCAGTTACGTCACAGGTCGCGACCGAGGCGATCTTCAGCGACTGGTTATTACATTCGACACTTTGCGCGATCTGCTTGTCATAGACCAAGTCATGAAAGAGACGGCTGGAATTTCCGCCGCCTAGAATCTGCATGAAGAGGTCGGCGTCGGAGTCGCCTGGTTTTAGAGCGCGCGGAGTGAGCCAACCGAAGGAGACGCGCGGGAGTTGAACCGTATCTGTGATGGTAGATCGTTGTTCGGTGGTGATGGGGCGCGCTGGCGTGAAGGCTTTGTCTACGGGTGGGCCTTTGGGAATCGGCCCGAAATATTTCTGCAGCTGGGACTTGAGGTTGGCCGGATCGAAATCTCCGGCAATGGCGAGGGTGGCGTTGTTGGGAGTGTAATAATCGCGGAAAAACTCGCGTACATCTTTGAGACGCGCGGACTCGATGTCGGCGTGGGAACCGATAACAGAGCCATAATAGGGATCGCCCTTGCGGAAGAGCAGATGGAACATCTCTTCCGAGCCGAGTTCATAGGGAGTGCCCTCGCCCTGGCGGCGTTCGTTGCGCACGACGTCGCGCTGATTGGTCAGTTTCTTGCGGTCAAGCGTTTCGAGGAGAAAGCCCATGCGATCGCTTTCGAGCCAAAGCCCGAGATCAAGCTGATTGCTGGGGAGAGTTTCGAAATAATTCGTGCGATCAAAATCCGTGGTGCCGTTGATACCGGTCGCGCCAGCACCTTCTAGATAGCGAAAATGCGCTTTCTCGCCGACGTGCTCAGAGCCTTCGAACATCATGTGCTCGAAGAGATGAGCGAAACCGGTGCGACCTGGTTTTTCGTTGGCCGGCCCAACATGATACCAGAGATCGAGAGCTACCAAGGGGAGGCGGTGATCCTCGTGCAAGAGCACTTGCAGGCCGTTGGGGAGAGTGTATTCCTGGTATTTGAGAGTAGGAATTGTGAGCGGTTTGGCGGCCGGCAAATCCGCGCCCAAAAGTTGGGAGCACAGGGCGACCGCGGCGAGCGCGGTTGAAATTCGGAACGATCGACGGAATGGCATAGGCGCGAGTGACAGCAATTTAGACAGTGTAGCGAGGGGGAAACCAGCGAGCTGAAGCGGCGGTTGGTGTTGACATTCGACATTGGGTCGTGGCAAGGTGTAGACAAACGACAACAAATGGATTGATATGCGGTTAGACGGCTTACTTCAGAAAGTGAAATCTCTACTTGCGCGTAGAGGCGCGGAAGAGGAACTGGCGGAAGAACTGGCGCTGCATGTTGAACTTCAAACGCGAAAGCATATCGCCGCGGGAGTGAGCGAAGAAGAAGCGAGACGGCTGGCGCGCGTGGAGTTTGGAGCCGCAGAAGCAGCGCGCGAGGAGTGCCGTGAGGCAGGGCGCTGGAACGCGCTAGATGCTTGCAGCCGCAATGTGCGTTATGCCGTTCGTTCGCTGCGAAGAGCGCCGGCGTTCGCGGTGATAGCGGTGTGTATTCTGGCGACGGGGATCGGGACGAATCTGGCGGTATTCGATCTGGTGAACGCTTTGTTGCTGCGTCCGCTGCCTTTAAGGAATGCGGCTGAGCTGGTACATATCTCGACTGTCGACCGGAACGGCGAATTAGGCGAATTGCCTTCGACGTTTCTCGATTCGCTCAAGAAGGTTCCGGACTATCAGGGGCTCTGCGGCTTCGATACAGGTTATCCGGGAGTGGAGGTGGGCGGGGCGCTTACGTCTGTCGGGACGCTGGGTTTTTCGGGCGACTGCTTTTCAACACTCGGGATTTCAGTACAGCTCGGGAGAAGCTTGAGGCCGCAGGACGACAATGCGGGAGAGCAGCCGGTCGCGGTGATCACGGATGCTTTCTGGCGCAGGCAATTCGATGGGCGGAGGAACATGCTGGGCGAACGCGTGTGCATGGGGGGCCAGACTTACACGGTTGTGGGCATCACGGAGCCCCGCTTCAACGGTTTGCTGGTTGGTTTTCCGGCAGGCGTCATCACCACGCTGAGCCAGGAGCACAGTGCGCCCTTGGCCAATGGTAAGAGACCGACTTATTGGTGGGCTAACATTCTGGCGCGGCGAGCACGTGGAATCAGCGAGCAGGAGGCGCTGGCCAGATTGAAGGTGCGAAGCCGGCAACTCTTAGCAGATAGCGTGCCGCCGCACTACAGCGCTGCACGAAGAAGAGCCTACCTGGAGAGCAAAGTGACGCTCACGCCAGGAGGAGCGGGTATCGATTATTTTCTGCGCCGCAGGTTTGGAAGTTCGCTTTATGCGGTAGCGGGAGTTTGCGCGGCGCTGCTCTTGATCGGGTGTGTAAATCTCGTCAACCTGCTGCTGGCGCGCAGCATGAAGCGACGGCGGGAGGTAGCGGTGCGATTTGCGCTAGGCGCGAAGCGGGCCGATGTGGCCTGGTTGTTTGCCACGGAAAGCTTTCTCCTGACCGGAGCCGGCGCGGTACTGGGATTTCTGCTGGCGCAAGCGCTTGACCGGTGGTTGATGCGGTGGGGGACCGAGAGTTCGGGAACTTCGATCTCTCGCTGGCTTTTGATTGGAGAATTGCGCTGTTTTTTGTGGGCGCTGTGTCGGCGATCGCGGCGGCGTTCGCTGGGGCGTCCGCCTGGCAGGCGAACCGGGTGCGCGGATCGGAATTGTTGAAAGAAGGAGGGCGCGGGATCGTCGGCAGTGAAAACCGGCCGCAGAAGATTCTGATCGCCGCGCAGATTGCGTTAACGCTGGCGATGGTGGCAATCAGCGGATTGTTCAGCGCTTCGTTGAAGAAGTTTTATGCGCTGAATCTGGGCGTGGATAGCAGGAACGTGTGGGACGTGATGCTTTCGACGCGGCCGGGCGCGAAGGGACACTTAGACACGGGCCCCTACTATCGGGAGCTACTGCGGCAGGTGAAAGCTCTGCCTGAAATCGAGTCGGCCACTCTTGCGGACTGGATTCCGTTCTACGCCTCTGGCGGCGACGAAGCGGTAACGGCGCTCGATACCGGAAAGAGTCAAAATGAGCTTGAAGCGGAGACGCGAGACAACTCGGCGGATTTTGCGCGGACTTTGGGAATGAAGATGATCGCGGGCGATGGCTTCGCTTCCGACGAGCGAAAGAGTGGCGAGCCTGAGGTAGTCGTCAGCCGGTCGCTTGCCGAGCGCCTCAGAGAAGATCCCGCGAAATTAGTCGGGCATCACATTCGCATCGGGATATATGACGGATACCAGCGTTTGCGTATTGCCGGAGTTGTCTCGAATGCCCAGATGAATCTGGCCCATCCGGAAGAACTCGCGCCGCCGGTGGCTTACGTCAATATTTGGCAACACCCCGACGCGCAAGGCTATCCGGTGCTGTTGCTCAAGACCAGGAGCAACAGCCTGAATGTCGACGCGCTGCGAAAGATTGTCAACGCGAGAGGCCGCGAATATGTATACCGAGTTCGCACGCTCAGCAATGAAAAAGACGGTGGGTTGATGGAGAACCGGCTACTCGCGTATCTTTCGGGAGCTTTTTCCGCGCTGGCATTGCTGATGGCGGCGACCGGATTGTTCGGTTTGTTGAGTTATCAAGTGGCAAACCGGACCGGAGAGATCGGGATCCGAATGGCGCTCGGCGCTGAACAGGGACAGATCGGCTGGCTGATTTTGCGGCAGATTATCGCGGTGGTTGCCATCGGAAGCGGCGTCGGTTTTCTGCTCAGCCTGGCAGTGGGGAGAGCGATGGCAGGACTTCTGTTTGGCGTGAGTCCTTACAGTCCGGCTCTGCTGGCGATTTCGTGTTCGGTACTGCTGGGTACGGCGCTGGCCGCGGCGTGGCTGCCGGTGCGGCGGGCAACGTCGGTCGATCCGGCAATCGCTTTACGGCATGAGTGAGACGTGGGCCGCATCAGTAGACTGGCAGGCGACAGAAAACGATCGCCTGCCCCACGCGCCTGCTTTCGTAGGAACAAAGAAGATTGGGGATCAGCCAAGCAGGCCGCGGACATGCGCGTCGGCGGCCAGAGCCAAACCTTCGAGATTGTAGCCGCCTTCGAGAACGGAAACCAGGCGATGGTTGGAGTGTTTGGCGGCTAGATCGGTCATCAGCTCTGTTAAGTGGCTGAAATCCTGGTCGGTCAGCAAAAATTGGCCGAGCGGATCGCCCACGCGGGAGTCGAAGCCAGCGGAGATGAGAATCAGATCGGGATGAAAAGCTTCGGCGGCAGGTAAGAGCAGGTCGTGAAAAGCGCCGAAGATTTTTGTCGAGCCGGTTCCAGCGGGGAAAGGGCAATTGATCGTCTTCCCTGCTCCAGCGCCTTCTCCCGTTTCGTCCGCCGCGCCGGTGCCGGGATACCAGGGAGACTGGTGCGTGCTGAAGAACAGGACAGAACCATCCGAGTAGAAGATATCCTGCGTGCCGTTGCCATGATGAACATCCCAATCGGCGATCAGAACGCGTTCGGCACCATATTTTTGCTGAGCGTAGCGGGCCGCAACGGCGACAGTATTAAAAAAACAAAAGCCCATGCCGCGCGCGCTGCCGGCATGATGGCCCGGGGGGCGAACCGCGCAGAAGGCATTTTGCACATGGCAATCGAAGACCGCATCTACGGCGGAAAGCGCGCAACCGGCAGCGAGACGGGCAGCTTCGGAAGAGTGCGCGCTCAGGACGGTATCGCCGGTGCTGAGCTGAGCCGTACCGGGGTTATTCCGGGCCTCGGCCACTTCGCGTTCGACCAAGTCAATGTAAGCACGAGAATGAACCAGCGCAAGTTCATCGTCGGTGGCGCTTCGAGCCTCTAAAGGAACCAGCCGGTCAATGAGACCGGTTGTTTTGAGCTGGTTGAGAACGGCGTGGAAGCGCGCAGGCTGCTCAGGCTGACCGGGACCGACGTCGTGCCGGGTGACACGAGGATCAGCGGCTAGACCTGTACTAGACATAGGGGTGAAACGGAGGCGTCAGGCGCTGGCAGCTTTAATGTGCACCAGTTGCTCTTCCGGTACCGGCTCGACGATTCTGGTTTGTTCGCCGCGGAAGAAATCGAAGTAGGAAATCTGATGGACACAGGAGATGGTACATAGCGGCGCGCAGGATTTTTGCGTGACGTATTCGCGCCGGATGTCCTCGACCGTGTAGTTTTCGAGCGGCTTCGCTGGGAAGCCCCGCTGCTGGGAGCAATAGTGAACGAGGCCGTCTTCGCAGACATAAAGATAGCGCGAGCCGGCGCGGCAGCGCCAGTCACTTGGGCGGCCGTTTGCGATGTTCTCCTGGAAGTAGTTCACGCGAGAGAAGTGCTTCTTCTCGAACTTCTTCATCTCGAGAAAGACTTCGCGCTCGCGATCGGCCAGGGGACGGAGTTGACCATCGCCGTCGTGGATGATGCCGACAGTAGAAGTAAAACCCAACTCCATGGCGCGGCGGCCGACAACCAGCGCGTCTTCCGGATGGTGAATGCCTCCGCCCAAAACCGAATTGATATTGACGTGAAAATCGGCGTGTTCGGAAAGAAGTTGCAGCTTTTTGTCCAGAACTTTGAGGCTTTTTTTCGAGACGTCGTCCGGCATCACGTTATCGATGCTGATCTGAAGATAATCGAGGCCGGCGTCGTTCAGCCGCTTGATGCGATCGGCTGTTAGCAAATAGCCGTTTGTGATAAGTCCGGCGAGGGTCGCGTGCTGGCGAATCCCGGCGATGACTTCGTCGAGTTCCGGATGGAGCAGGGGTTCGCCGCCGCTGAGCGTGATGACGCCGGTTTTCAACTTGCCGAGGAGTTCGAGTCGATGCAGCATGGTTTCGAGCGGCACGGGCTTCGAAAAATTGTCGTACTCATTGCAATATGTGCAAGTGAGATTACAGCGGCGAATCGGGATGATGTGCGCCATGATGGGGTGATCCGTCGAGACGGCTCCCCGCATCAGCAACTTGGCTTCGCGCAAACGCCGATCGAAAGTACGGCGGCGCCGACTGGTATTCGGCTGGTTCTCCAACATTAGCGAGACATTTACATTAGAACACAGACCGAATAGTTTCAAGCAGGATGAAAGCGTCGAAGAGTAGATTTAACTAGTTGAATGCAGGCGGGTTAGGGCTGAGTGGGTAGCCCGGGGCTGCGGTCAGCGGCTACCGGAGGTAGAGCAGGAGCGGAAAGCGGCGAAAAATGGCGGACAAACGATCGCATAGCGCGTTGCAACCGGCTCATTCCATAGCCATTCGCCTCTTCGAGAGCGCGGCTGTTGGTCCAGCCATCATGCTGGATGCGATAACAGGCGATAACGGTTCCGGTCCGATCCTTACCGCGACGGCAATGCACAAAAATATCTTCGCGAGGATGCTGGATAAGCAGCGAAAGAACGTTTTGGACTTGATCGCGAGTGGGCGCGGCCCAGGCTGGCATAGGCACGTTGACGTACTGCATACCGAGGCTGGTGGCTTCCTCGCGCTCACGAACGGTTGCTTCGCCGGACTCGCGTAGATCGATGACGAGCTTTACTCCCCGTAGCTCTAATTCCCGCAGGCCGGGACGGGATGGTTCCGCGCCACGAAAGAGATGGGCGTTGACCTGGCCGAAATCGTGGACATGGGGGGGCGGGGATGTTCCGGCCCGGGCAAATGCGACCGCAAAAAGAAGGACGATACTACTGTGGCGGGGGTGGAGCCGGCGGTAATCCATTGGGCGAAGTCTGAGTTTTTGGCGGTTGCCGGTTAGTCGATTTTTGCTGCTGAGGCGTGACGGCTCCCACCTCGCCATATTTGATAGTGCTTTCGGTATTGAAATTGAATTTCTTGTAATGGTCATATCTGACGATGACCTTGATGCGCTGTGATTGCCCGTCTTTGAAATTTAGCGTGTCGTCGGCGTAGGTGTAGGTGGGGAACCAATATTTGCCGTCTATTTGCTGGCGGTACGTTTCGAATTTCGGAAACTGCTGATCCTCCCCGCGACGCAGATAGCCGACGCCCCGGCCGTAGGTCTTGACAATCTGAAGGTCCTGATCGTCCACCCAGATCTGGCCGTCGAAGTAGCGCTTCCGATCCTTGGTAAGTTCTTTCGGCTTAACCGAAAAAACGTAGCAGGAGATCTCATCGACCTGTTGGCGGCCGACGTAGTTGACAATGTATTGGTCGGCCGTGGCATTGGTCATCACGAAGGGCATCACGTTGCGTAGATCCTGCTCATCCTCGCCCGTCATCATGATGTGCACGAAGCCGCCGACCGGTGCGTGCGTGACGTGCGAAGTTCGCTTGTTGCGATCGTCGAAGCTGACCTCTTCCTCGATTTCGTAGGTGCCGCCGGGGGGATCGGTTTCCTCCATTTTGCTGACCTGGCGATAGGTGTAGCTCTCGCGGGCAGCGGCGAAATCGGTTTCCTTTTGCGTGAATTGTTTGATGATGTTCTGAATCTGGTCAGGCGTAGGGTCGGGCTTCGTGACGGCGGCGTTCGTAAACGCCACGCAACCCAAAAGCCCGAGGGTCAAGACACAACCTTTGGAGAGCACTGTATATATTTTGACGCATCGCGGGCGAAATCGCGTTACCGGGATCTGTTTTCGAGCAAAGCTTTAGCAATAGTGGCCCGCTGCATGTTGCTGGTGCCTTCGTAGATGCGGCCGATCTTGGCGTCGCGATAGAGCTTTTCGACCGGGTAATCCTTGGTAAAGCCAACTCCGCCTAGAATTTCGATGGCCTTTGAGGCAACGTCTTCGGCCATAGTAGAAGCGAAGTATTTTGCCATGGCGGCCTGCGTAACGAAGGGTTGACCGGCGTCGCGCAGACGAGCCGCATTGTAGACCAACAGACGGGCCGCTTCTATATTGGTGGCCATTTCGGCAAGATCGAACTGGACACCTTGAAACTCACCGATCGATTTTCCGAACTGCTTGCGCTCGCGGGCGTGCTTCAGGGCGTGCTCGAGAGCACCTTCGGCAAGACCCAGCATTTGCGCGGCAATTCCGATGCGGCCTTCATTTAACGTTTCGATGGCTATTTTGTAGCCCTTGCCGAGCTGGCCAAGAATGGCTTGCGCGGGGACGCGTACTTCTTCTAGGATTAGTTCGCAGGTGGACGAGGCGCGAATGCCTAGCTTGTCTTCTTTCTTGCCGACGGTGAAGCCTTGGGCTTTCCGCTCGACCAGGAAACAAGTGATGCCGCGGTAACCCGCCGACGGGTCGACGGTGGCGAAGATGAGGAAAATATCGGCTTCGGCCGCATTGGTAATCCAAAGTTTGCGCCCGGAGAGACGGAAAGCGTCGCCCTCCTTTACGGCTCGCGTGGTGAGCGCGAAGGCATCGGAACCGGAACCTGGTTCGGAAAGAGCGTAGGCTCCGACGCTCTCGGTGGCAAGGCGCGAGAGATAGCCGGCTTTTTGCTCTTCGCTGCCGAAATTTTCAAATGCATTGTTGACCAGGGTGTTCTGCACGTCGACGATGACGGAAGCCGAAGGGTCGATTTTGGCTAGCTCTTCGATGGCCAGGATGGATTGAAAGAAGCTACCGCCCTGGCCGCCGTACTGCTCCGGAATGTCGATTCCCATGAGCCCCAGCTCGAACATTTCGGCGAGCAGATCTTTGCGGAATTTCGCTTCCTCATCCATGGAGCGGACATGCGGGGCAAGGCGCTCGCGGGCGAACCGCCGGATAGAGGATTGGAAGAGCTTTTCCTCTTCCTGCAAGACGGTTAGCGGCGAAGCGGCGGTTAGGTCTGCAACCTGGGGCATGACGGGTCTATAATAGCTCCAAGGCTGGGTTTTGATGCGATCGCATCTTGACATCGGCGCATCGGATTGGTTATGATGAAGGCCATGCGAACGACGGTGGATCTGGATCACGACCTATTGCAATTGGCTAAACATCTTGCCCGCGAACGTGAGCAAAGTTTGGGCCGCGTGCTATCGGACCTGGTGCGGAAGGGGCTGCATTCTTCCGACGCGACGCGCGTTCGCAATGGCCGGATACCCACCCTTTCGCGCAGGCCGGAGGCCCAGCCGGTAACGACCACCGCCGTGCAGGAACTGCTCGAAAACGACATCTAGGATGGCGGCGCTGCTGGACGTCAACGCGCTGATTGCATTAATGGACTCGGATCACGTGGAACACCACGCGATGCGAACATGGTTTACGAAACACCACTCGGCAGGCTGGGCGACCTGCCCGCTTTGCGAAAACGGCCTGGTGCGCGTGCTATCGCAGAAGACGTATCCGAGCGGACAGCGCACACCGATAGAGGCGATTCAGGTTCTGAGCGCGTTGAAAGCGGCGTTCGAAAGTTCCTATCAATTCTGGCCGGACGAAATTTCGTTATCCGATGAAAAGATGTTCGACGGCACCCTGATTGCAGGATCGAAGCAGGTGACGGACGTCTATCTTCTTGGTCTGGCAGCCCGGCACAAGGGAACCCTTGTCAGTTTCGACCGCTCGCTGGCGTGGCAGGCACTGCGCGGCGGGTCACAGCGCCTGGTTCAGCATCCGAAAACTTAAGCCATTTCGAGCACAAATCGTTCTAGTCCCTAACCCCGGCAAACGGCGCGCCATCATACTTACCGTAAGCTAAAAGTTCAAAATGAAATCGCGGAATCTCTGCTTAGGTCTCTTACTGTGCGCCGGGTTGTGGACGCCATCGGCGAAATGCCAAGACTCGAAAACGGTAAATGTTACGCGCGCAACGCTCGATAACGGGCTGCGCGTGGTGATTATTCGCGATCCGCTGGCGCCCGTCACGACAATAGAAGAAAACTATCTAGCGGGCGCGAATGAAACTCCTACGGGTTTCCCGGGAACGGCGCACGCGCAGGAACACATGGCTTTTCGCGGCTGCACGGGTTTAACGGCCGATCAGATTGCCGCCATTTACGCACAGCTTGGCGGCTATCAGAATGCGGATACGCAGCAGAACATCACTCAATACTTCGTTACGGTACCGGCGAAAGATTTGGACGTGGCGCTGCGGGTGGATTCGGCCTGCATGGCAAATATAGAAGACTCACAAGAGCAATGGGAGCAGGAGCGCGGGGCGATTGAGCAGGAAGTGGCGCGCGATCTCTCAAATCCCACTTACAAATTCATCACCCGGCTGAATCATGATTTGTTTCGCGGCACAACTTATGAGCACGATGCACTCGGCACAACAGAATCCTTCAATAAGACGACCGGCGAGATGCTCAAGAACTTCTACAAGGAGTGGTACGCGCCGAATAACGCAATCCTGGTGATCAGCGGCGATGTCGATCCGGCGGACACGCTGGCCAAGATCAAGCAACACTACGGCTCGATCGGGCAGCATGCCCTGCCCGCGAAGCCTGAAGTCCACTTGCAGCCGGTGGAAGCGGATTCTTTCACGCTCGACAGCAACCTGCCTTATCTGCTTACTTTTATTGCGTATCGATTTCCGGGGACGGGCAGCCCGGATTTCGCGGCGTGCGAGATTCTGAGCGATGTTCTTTCGAGCCAGCGCGGCGAGTTGTATGGGCTGGTGCCGCAGGGAAAAGCGCTCGGCACTTCCTTTGCCATGCTCGAGACTTACAAGGAGGCGAGCGCGGCATTTGCCGGAGCAGCGTTGCCGGCGGGCGCGGACCCGGCGGCCATTCAAGCTGAAATGAAGAAAATTCTGACGAACTATGCGACCAATGGCTTGCCGCCGGACCTGGTGGAGGCGGCCAAGAAAGGCGAGATCGCCAGCGCCGAATTCGGACGCAATTCCATTTCGAATCTGGCTTCTCTGTGGTCGCAAGCGCTGGCGGACGAGGGACGCCAGTCGCCCGATGAAGATGTGGAAGCCATCAAGAAAGTAACTGTGGACGATGTCAATCGCGTTGCCAAGAAATATTTGTTGGGACAGAACGCGATTACCGCTACTTTGAAGCCGCAGCCTTCGGGGCAGGCCGTATCGGCGAAAGGCTTTGGCGGCTCCGAGAAGACGACCGCGACGCCAACCAAGCCGGTAGCGCTCCCCGAGTGGGCGGAGGCTTCGGTCAAGTCTCTGCGCGTCCCGGAGAGTTCGATCCATCCGACGGATATGAAGCTCGCGAACGGTATCCGGCTGATTGTCGAGACGGAGAAAGCCAGCCCGACGGTGACGCTGCTCGGATCGATCAAGACGCAAACGCAGATGCAGACTCCTTCTGGGCAAGACGGCGTGTCGGATGTGCTTGAAGGCTTGTTCTCCTACGGCACGAAGACGATGGACCGACTGCAGTTTCAGAAGGCACTCGATGACATTGCGGCTTCGGAATCTGCCGGCTCGAACTTCAGCCTGAAGGTATTAAAACAGGATTTCCCGCGCGGCGTAGAATTGCTGGCGGATAACGAACTGCATCCGGCTTTCCCGCAAGACGCATTCAAGGTTGTTCAGGAACAGACGGCGCAGGAGAGCGCGGGAGAGCTACAGAGTCCGGCTTATCAGACGGAGCGAGCTTTGACGCGCGCCTTGGTCCCGCCCAAAGATCCTTTACTGCGCGAGACGACGCCGAAGACTATCAATACGATTAGCTACGACGATCTGCGGCGTTTCTATGACAAGACTTACCGGCCGGATCTGACAACGATTGCGGTGATCGGAGACATCTCGCCGGACGAAGCCCGCGCGGCCGTCGAAAAGTATTTCGGGGGCTGGAAAGCGAGCGGGCCGAAGCCGGATGTTACGCTGCCGCCCATTCCCGGGAGTAAAGCAAGCGGATCGAATGTGCCCGATCCGAGCAGCGTGCAGGATCAGGTACAGCTTGCGCAGGCTTTGGAAATGAACCGGTTCAGTCCCGATTACTACGCGCTGCGCCTGGGCAATCACGTATTAGGCGGCGGTTTTTATGCCACCCGCTTATATCGCGATCTGCGGCAAAAGGCGGGTTACGTTTATAACATCGACGATTCGCTAGAGGCAGGCGAGACGCGCGCGACTTATGCGATTTCGTTCGGCTGCGATCCGAAGAATGTATCGAAAGCGCGCGTGATGGTGGATAACGAACTGGTAGCCATGGCGCAGTACAACGTCACTCCAGCGGAGCTTCAACAGGCGAAAGCGCTGATCCTCCGGCAGATTCCTTTGGCCGAATCGAGCGAGGACGCAGTGGTGGGAGGGTTTATCGCGCGCGCCCGCATCGGCCTAGCGCTCGACGAGCCGTTCCAGGCCGCAGTGAAGTATTTCAATATGAGCGCGGATGAAGTGCGCACGGCATTTGCGAAATGGGTGAAGCCGGGCGATTTCGTGCAAGTTGTAAGAGGTCCCGCGCCGCAGTAAGATAACGCAAGTTATGTTCGAGCGCTACTCCGAGAAAGCCCGCCGGGTGGTTTTCTTCGCCCGCTATGAGGCCAGCCAGTATGGTTCGCCCTATATCGAGGCGGAGCACATGCTGCTGGGGTTGCTGCGGGAAGACAAGGTGCTGTTTGCGCGTTTGCTGCCAAACGGTCCCGGCATAGATGCTCTGCGCGATGCCCTGCAACCGAACATGCAACAGCGTGCGGCGTTCAGCACTTCGGTTGATCTGCCGCTTTCGCATTTTGTCAAGAGATCTCTTGCGTTTGCAGCGGAAGAGTCCGAACGTTGCGGAGTCAAGCATATCGATCCTGCACATTTGCTGCTTGGGCTGCTGCGCGAGGAATCGGCTGTTTCAGAAGTCTTCGGACAATTCGGGATAAACCTGGAGAGCCTGCGCGAGAAGGCAGTGCAGCAAGCAGCGCCTTCCTCTTCCCCCGGACCAGCTGAAATAGTCGCGGCCTTGCGACTCGAATTTTCATTACTGGCTAAGCGCCTCAGGCCCGAAATTGAACCGGCAACTGTGTTCGGGCTGCGCGGCTCGCGGAAAGATATCGCCTCGTGACAGTTCGCGAACTGGGCACTCTGCTGCGCAAGCGCGAGATGTCCTGCACCGAGTTGGTCGAGCGCGCCATCACGCGCATTCGGGAGCAGGAGGAACTCCGCGCATTCATCACGATTACCGAAACGCAGGCGCGCGCGGAAGCCGAAGAGCGCGATGCCGAGTTTGCAAAGGGAGTTGATCGCGGGCCTTTTCATGGCATTCCCGTCGCATTCAAAGATCTGTTCTATACGAAAGGCGTGAAAACGACCGCCGGCTCGCGCCTCTTCGAGAACTTCGTGCCGGATTTCGATGCCACGGTTGTCGAGCGGCTGCACGCGGCCGGCGCGGTCAGCCTGGGTAAAACAAACCTGCATGAGCTCGCCTTCGGCATTACTTCACGCAATCCGCACTACGGCCCCGTGCGGAATCCTGTAGACCGCGCTCGCCTGGCCGGCGGTTCGAGCGGCGGTTCAGCCGCTGCCATAGCCGCGCAAATTGTTCCAGTTGCTCTCGGAACAGACACCGGTGGCTCCATCCGCATTCCAGCCTCCTATTGCGGTGTAGTGGGAATAAAGCCGACTTACGGCCGAGTGAGCCGCCGAGGAATTTTGCCGCTCGCCTTCAGCCTGGATCATGCCGGGCCGCTCGGCGCTTGCGTGGAAGATTGCGCGCTCGCCATGAACGCCATCGCGGGCGACGATCCGTTGGACGAGAGTTGCTCGCCGGCCGCAGCCCCGGACTTTAATCTACCGGTGCTGCCGCATCTCAAAGAGCTTCGTGTAGGCATGCCGAAGAATTTCTTTTTCGATCGCCTCGATGGCGAGGTAGAAGCAGCCGTCAGAAAGAGTATATTGGCGATGGAGCAGCAAGGCGCATCGATTATCGAAATCGCCGTGCCGGATTTTGACGAGATCAACCTGGCATCTCGTGTAGTGCAGTTGGGAGAGTTCGCATCCTTGCACACGAACTCGAGAGATTCTTCGCTCTTCGGCTCCGACGTCTGGTCTCTGCTCGAACAGGCGCGTATGGTCGCAGCTCACGAATACGTAAACGCGCAACGGCTCCGCACGCTGTTCTGCGGCGAAATGAACACAGTCTGGCAAAACGTCGACGTGTTGGTATCGGCGACAACTCCGATCGCGGCGCCTCCGATCGAGGCCGAAAAAATAGTATTGGGCCGCATCGAAGAGACGATCCGCATGGCGACCACCCGCCTGGTACGCGGCATCAACTACCTGGGCGAACCGGCGTTATCGATGCCCTGTGGAAAAACGACGAACGGCATGCCCATCGGCTTGCAACTAATTGGCGCGCCGTTTAGCGAGCCCAGACTTCTCCAACTTGCGAAGACATTAGAGCGGATACTCGAGCGGTAATCCGGAAACTTCGATCGCGCGCCAGCCGCCATCGAGCGAAACGACGTTCGTATAGCCCATCTTCTGAATGTTGTCGGTGGCCAGCGCCGAACGATAACCGCCCCCGCAATAGAGGACAAGCTGGGTCTTTTTGTCGGGGAAAGCAGTCTCTATGTCGCGTTCGATAATCCCCTTACTCAGGTGGATCGCGCCGAGCGCGTGATTCGCGTCCCATTCATTGTCTTCTCGCACATCCACCAGCTGCCCTGCTTCGCCCAAATCGCGCAGGAGTTTGTACTCATCGATGTCCACCTCATGGATGCGCTTCTTGGCGTCGGCGACTAGCGCGAGGAAACCTTCTGTGTGGTGCTTGACTGGCGTGCTCATTCAGGATCTTGCGGCCAAGGCAGCGTTCAGCGAACCCTGCCGATAGCCTTCCAAGTCCAGCGCGACGTAGAGGAAGCCAAGCTGTTTGAAAATATCCGTCAGCGCCCGCGCCATTTCCAGCGTCAACGCTTTTGGCAGTTCATCCCGGGCAATTTCAATGCGCGCCAAATCGCCATGAAAGCGCACGCGGAACTGCTTGAATCCGAGACGGCGAACGGCTTCCTCGCCCTGTTCGATCGTCTGGATGGTCTCGACCGTGACCGGCGTGCCGTACGGAACGCGCGAGCTTAGACAGGCTGCCGCGGGGCGATCCCACGTCGTCAACCCAGCGCGTCGTGAGAGTTCGCGAATTTCGGCCTTACGCAGACGAGCTTCGACCAAAGGAGCTTGCACTTCATGCAGTTTGGCGGCTTGCTGGCCGGGACGGTAGTCGCCCAAATCGTCCGCGTTCACTCCGTAGACAATGTGCTCGTAACCGGCTTGGGCCGCATACGCATTGAGCCGGGTAAACAACTCGTCTTTGCAATGAAAGCAGCGATTCTTATCGTTCTTGACGTAGTCCGGATTTTCGAACTCGTGGGTGGAGATGTATTCGTGGCGGAAACCGCATTCGGCGGCGAACTCTTCCGCGGCGCGTTTGTGCGAAGTCGGGATGGAGGCAGAGTCGGCGGTGATGGCGATGGCGTTGTCACCCAAAACACGGTGGGCGGCCCAGGCCAGATAGGCCGAGTCTGTGCCGCCAGAGTAGGCAACAATCACGCGACCGAGCTTTCGGAAGCAGTCAAACAGTTGCTCTTGTTTTCGATCGAGGTCTACTGCTTCAGGAGGAGCTGCGTTGCCCTGAAGGGTCACGAGGGCGGCCATACCTGAAGTTTATAGTACGGCCGCCCCCAGAAGTAGCATTTACTGGAGCGGTAACTCCCCGTTCTTCTCCACATCTTCTTCCGGTTCCGGGATGCAGGAGGCCGCGGCTACTTGATCGTCTTCTTCCATGCGCACCAAACGGACACCTTGCGTCGAGCGGCCAGCCTGGCGAATCTCACCCGATTCAAGACGGATAATCTTGCCGTCTTTGGTGATGATCATCAGGTCAGTGACTTCGCGCACCGAAAGCACAGCGACGACCTTTCCGACTTTGGGCGTAGTCTTCATGTTGATCACACCCTTGCGGCCTCTGCCGGTCAGCCGGTAATCCTTCAACGGCGTTCGCTTACCATAGCCGTTCTCCGAAATGGATAGAATGAGGCCATTCTCGTCGACGACTTCGAGGCCGATCAGAGAATCCCCTTCTTCCAGATCCATGGCGCGTACGCCGCGGGCTTGACGGCCCATCGCGCGCACTTCATCCTCATTGAAGCGGATCGCCATCCCTTCGTGCGATCCGAGAAAGATAAATTTGTCGCCGGTCGTGATAGCCGCGCCGAGCAGTTCGTCGCCCTCATCCAACGCGACCGCGATGATGCCGCGAGCAAGCGGATTATCGAACTCGGTGAGCTCGCATTTCTTGATCACGCCTTGGCGGGTCACCATCACGATGAACTTACCCGCTTCGAACTCCTTCACCGTGAGGAAGGCTTTGACGCTTTCGTCCGGCTGCAGATTGATCAGGCCGGAAACGTGTTTGCCTTTACCCGTTGTGCCGGCATCGGGGATCTCATAGATCTTGAGCCAATACACCCGGCCCTTGTTAGTAAAGATCAGCAGGTAAGAATGAGTGGAGGCGATGACGAGATGATCGACCACGTCTTCCGAACGCGTTCCCATCCCGATTCTGCCTTTGCCTCCGCGCGACTGCCGGCGGTAAGTGTCGACCGAAGTGCGCTTCAGGTAGCCACCGCGCGAAACAGTGACCGCCACGTCCTCCATCTGCACCAGATCTTCGAGGCTAATATCGCCGGTATCCTCGATAATTTGCGTGCGGCGCTCATCGCCGAACTCTTTTTGAACATCTTTGAGTTCCTTGACTATCACGGTTCGCACAATTTTCTCGGAGCCGAGAATCTCGAGATACTCCGCGATCATCCGTTGGATTTCCTGCAGCTCATCGATAATCTTCTGCTGCTCCATCCCGGTCAGGCGTTGGAGTTGCAGTTCGATGATGGCCTGCGACTGCCGCTCGGTGAACTCGAAGCGCGCGATCAAACCTTCGCGAGCCTCTCGCGGATTCCTGGCCGAGCGGATTAACTGGATCACTTCGTCCAAATGATCGAGCGCTTTCTGGAATCCGAGCAGGATGTGCTCGCGCTCTCTCGCCTTGCGCAGCAAATAGTCCGTGCGGCGACGCACCACATCGACCCGGTGCTCGATGAAGCGCTTAATCAGGTCGATCAGGCCAAGCTCGCGCGGCTGGCCGTTCACGATCGAAAGCATGATCGCGCCGAAATTCACCTGCATTTGCGTCTGCTTATACAGGTTGTTCAGAACGACTTCCGCTTGTTCGCCGCGCTTCAGCTCGAAAACAATGCGCATGCCATCGCGATCGCTTTCGTCGCGCGCGTCGGAGATGCCCTCCAGCTTCTTGTCTGATACCAGCGCCGCTACGTGTTCGAGCAGACGCGCCTTATTGACTTGAAACGGGATTTCCGTTACGACAATCGCCTCGCGGTCCTTACCCATTTTTTCTGTAGCCGCCTTGGCGCGCAGCTTGATGCTGCCGCGACCGCGCGTGAAATAATCTATGCTGCCCTGGCGACCGAGAATGAATCCGCCCGTCGGAAAATCTGGCCCGGGCACCATCTCGATGATTTTGGCAAGCGACGTGTGCGGATCGTGAATCAGCGCAATTGTGGCGTCGATAATTTCTTTCAAATTGTGCGGCGGGATGTTGGTCGCCATACCAACCGCAATGCCGGACGAACCGTTGATCAGGAGATTCGGCACGCGCGACGGCAGTACCTCCGGCTCATGCTCGCTGTCGTCGTAATTGGGGCGGAAATCGACTGTTTCCTTGTCGATATCTTCGAGTAAAGTACCGGCGATTTTCGCCAGCCGAGCCTCGGTATACCGCATGGCCGCCGGCGGATCGCCATCTACCGAACCAAAATTTCCCTGCCCATCGATGAGCGGGTAACGCATGGAAAACGGCTGCGCCATGCGCACCAGCGAGTCGTAAACAGGCGCGTCTCCGTGCGGGTGGTATTTGCCGAGAACCTCGCCGACAATCTTTGCGCACTTGCGCGTGGGCCGGTTGTAATGCAAACCCATCTCGTGCAGCCCGAACAGTATGCGGCGGTGCACCGGTTTCAGACCGTCGCGCACGTCCGGCAGCGCGCGGCCCACGATGACGCTCATCGCGTAATCGAGGTACGAGCGCTTCATCTCGTCTTCGATGTTGATCGGAATCAGGTTCTTGCTGTCGCCCGTAGGCGGAAACAGAGTTCCGTCGTTCGGTGGATCTTGATCGGCCAAAAATAACTCCTGGCAGCGTGGGAACTTGCGGCGCAAACACTTGAGGCGCGGCGAGTTAACCCGGATTTCGCTACCTCTTTATTTTAGCAGCTTCGCGGGCTTCAGGCCATCGCCAAAGCCCGCGGCAAAAATGCGCCCGTCCGCAACCGCCCTCAACAGTTGTCCGGGCGACCAAGCATTTTCTAATTGAAGAATGAGCCTGAAGGGGGAGCGAGTTCCGCGCTTCGGGCCTCCTTGTTTTTTGGGTGTAGCTTTCTATGCCAGGAAAACCTGGTGGTTGATTTTCCTCGGCGTCCATAGGTTGTCATTTCCTCCCGCCGTCTTCATGCGCTCCGTTTGTGCCGCAGTCCGGCGAAGAGCTTGCGCTTGGCTGCTTGCATGAGGCATGCTGCTTCGGTATCACTGCAGCTATCGGCGGAACGCTGCAAGCTTTCGGTAGTGATTCCAGCCTTCAGACACTGCGTGAACTCCGGCGCCTCCTGTAACAGTTCCCAGGGCGTTGCGTAGCGGCGATAAACCCGGCGTTGTTTGCCCTTCCGGTCGATCGTCGTTTCCGGCACACCACAAGGCCGATGGAAGTTCAGAGAGGGATTGAAATGGTCACGGTAGAAGAGCATGAGCGCGTCGGCGTTGCTGGAATCGATATAGCCGTATCCGATGTGCTTACGGATCACTGCGCCATTCTTGGCCTCCACTAGGCCGTTGTCATTGGAATGCCGCGGGCGCGATTTGGTCTGTTCCGCCAACAACTTGTTCAGCAGCTGGGCGACAGTGCGATTAATGAACTCGCTGCCGTTATCGGAATGGAAACCCCGGATCCGGAACGGGAACTGCGCCAACATCGCTTCCAATACCGGCAATAGCCATTTTTCTCCAATCTGCGGCGTAGCTCCCACTACTTGCCATTGCGTCACTTCGTCCACCGCGTTGATGTGATACACGCCTTTGATCCCGTCGCAATCGCCTTGATGCACGGTGTCCACACGCAGGTAGCCGGGCCGACCCTGCGGATCGGGCCGCCGCCGCTCTCCAATGGCCACTGGCATCGGCCGTGTCTTTTGGTAACGCACCCGTTTCTCGCGATAAGCCCCGCTTTTGCGCAGATTGTAAATATGCGCCACGGAGATTCCCGCCAGACGCTCGCAACGCCGGTTGCCATACCGCTCAAACTCGCGCTGCAGGATCTGCCGCGTGGCCGGCCCACTCAGCGTTTCGTGCGCTTCATCCACTTCGGCCAACAACCTAATGTCAGCCGCCGTGTAGCGCTGCGCGAAGCAATTGCGCCGATAACGGCGTTCCTTTACCGTGCCTTCCCTGACGTATCCCGCGATGAGCCGCGTCGCCTGGGATCGGCTTAGTCCTGTCATCTTCCGCAGGTATTGCCGCAGCAGCCCTTTGCTTTCCTTGCTCTGCTTCCAGTACTCCTGCTCGCACAACGTCCGGCTGATCCAGGCGTAGACCTCCGCCCGATTCGCCGCCTCAAACTGCACTTCATTCGTTGCCTCCAGAAAGGCCCGGATCTGCTCCAGGCTCAATCGCTCCCCATTCCTCATGCTGACCTTCAATCCTCAGCATCCGCAACTCGCCCCCCCTTCAGGCTCATTCTGCGTTAGAAACAAACCGCTCCTTCAGGCTCATCCTGCATTGGACAAGACTGAACCTTGCGCGAGGAAGGTTGGGAGGCTATGCTCGGTGGTGACGCGGCGGCGCGCGCTCCAGAAGCCGTCTCCCAGGTGTACGGCCTGAATCGGCACGGTGTGCAGGCACCGAAACCTTGACGACGAAACGCATGACAACAGAAGTTATGACAACCGGGACTATAACGAAAAAGCTTTCAAGTGACGGTAAACAAGTGAGACCGGCAAGCCGACCACGTTCGTGTACGATCCTTCGACAGACAAGATGAACCGGGAGGCGAGCCCCTGAATCGCGTATGCACCCGCCTTATCGGCAGGTTCCCCGCTTCGAGTGTACTCCCAAACCTCCTCGTCCGACAGTTCCGCGAAGGAAACGGCGGTAGTCGCCAGGTCGACAACGCAAGCGATCGCCCCTATAGTCTATAGCGTAATTATTCTTAATTAATACTTCGCCCAGATCTGAACGCCTACTTAAATCGGCTTTCAGCGAGGTCGCCATTCCCGATCATCTTCAGGACGGAGACGAATTCGAGCTTTCCCCTAAAGCGCTTATCACTTACGGAAAACAGCTTTTCGAAGCTCGTTTCACCTCGCAGGAAGGCGCAGGAAGGCCGCTCACCAAGGGAACCGGAGCGCCCCTTTCCGACCTAGGCAGCCTACTGCTATTCCCGCGCAATAACAACCGCGTCTCCGGGCCCGATTCCAACTCCTGCGCCGGCTGCCACAATCAACCGACCAGTGGCGGCGCGGGCGATCTTTCACGCAACGTGTTCATCCTGGGACAGCGGTTCTCGGCTCGGACTATGAGCAGGGGCTCCCGGTCACGCTGCAATAGTTCCGTTTAGGCTCTTACGACAGGGCGAAAAAGGAGCGCTCTTTCTCTCGTTCGGGATCGCTCGGGGATACCGAAAAGCCAATTCGCCATTTGCGCTTTAAACGTTCGCTGTAATTTCTGTTTTAGATGAACTATCATCAACTGGAGCAGATGGACGCCTCAACTCTGATGACCCCGCTAATTGGATTAATTGCGCCAATCGTGATTATGGAGATGGTGGCTATTGCCCGCTAAGGCGTTTGACAACTATGTCGAGTCTGTCAACCCTTTCGACCAAGGCATCCATCAAGTGTGTAAATCCTGTATCGAGAAGAGGTCTATCCACTGCCAATGCGAAAATTCAACTGGTACTTGGCAGTCTTCCAGCCTAACAGGAATAATGAAGATTGTTCCTGGTGGTTTTGTCCCGGTTCAGCGTGAAATGGAAGGCGAGCGCATTCCGTTAGTGTAGATTCCGCCCTACGGGCGGGGATTTTGAAGGCATCGGGGTCTACCAATCCGATGTAATTTCGGGAGGAGCGCGGAAGCGGAACTTCCTCACTTACTCCGGTCATCGTCTTGATGAGCCCACCAAGTTATCCCTCGGCATGGTAGCTTCCCAGCAGTGCCTGCTTCCGTTTCACCCGGCAAAGTTATTGTAGCTCCGAAAAGCAAGTAGGGCATTCGTTTTTTATGCCGCCTGTCGGCGCAGCTGGCGCTGCCGGCGTGCCTCCTCCAACTTGCGGTCCCGCGCAGCGTGGATCGCCTTCTGCCGGGCCGCCAGCATGTCCGCTGGGGTGACAAATCCGATCGCGCTATGCAGCCGCACCGTATTGTAGTGATCGACGTAACGTCGGATCAGCCGCTGGGCATCCTCGTGCGTCAGCGGTGTTCCGGGCCGGATACATTCTCCTTTGAGCGATGGATGCCAGCGCTCGATTTTTCCGTTGGATTGCGGATAGTAAGGCGACGTTCTCACGTGCGTCATTCCGGAGATGCGGATAAACTCTTTGAAGTCTCTGGCGAGGAACTGCGGGCCGTTATCGGAGATGATCCGCGGTCTGGCTCCGGATACTTTTCCTTGGCTGCTTGGAGAATGATTTCGATGTCGGCTTCCGTCATCGACTCGCGCACATCCCAATGCACGATCGAGCGGCTATAGCCATCCAGCACGCTGCACAGATAGTAAAACGTTCCGGCGAGGTTGAGATAGGAAACATCGATGTGCCAATGCTGGTGTGGCTGCGACGGCTGCTCGAACCCCGTTCCTTTCCTGGTCGGTTTTCCGTTCCATTTCCGCAGCAGTCCCGCCTGACTCAGCACGCGCCACACGCTGGACGGGCTGACCGCCACCACATCGGCGTCCAGCATCATGAAGGCCAAGCGCCGATATCCTTCCAGCGGATTCTTTAAATGAAACTCGAGGATCGCCTGCTTCTCCCAGTCCTCCAGCCAAAATCGCGGGGAACCCAGCCGTTGTGCTCATTCACTCGCCCGTAGCGCTCGCGCCAATCGTAGAACTTGCTCGCCGTCACGCCCAGCCATCCCACGAACCGCTGAGCCCCGATCTCGGTGGCCTCCGACCAGCGCCGGACGAATTCCACGATCTGGTCCCGCACATCATGCGCTACCCAGGCTCCGTTTAGAGTTCCCCAAACTCTTTTTTTAAAGCAATATGCTCCCCCATCAGCTCCGCCAAAACCTCGTCCTTGCGTTGCATCTTCTTCTCCAGGTACTCGATGCGTTCCTGTTCGGCCTGATGATCGGTGCCCCCTTTGATCTGAAAGGCCGCCGCTCCGTTCTCGAACAACTCTTTCTGCCGGCGATAGAAAACAGTTGGCTGCAGCCCCAACTCGTCACACAGCGTTGAAACCGCTGCGCCCTCAAGTAAATGCCGCCTCAGAATGGCGACTTTCTCTTCTCCGCTGTAATGCTTCCGTGACCTCTTCATGCGTTCTCCCCGTTATCTTAACCGCGGAACGCTCTCTCCATTCCAGCTGGGCCGGAACACCACTACCGCAACGCAGTTCGACCTCATCTATCAGGACTGGGGCAAGATTCAAGCATTGGGTACCGTGCTGGCACAAGCACAGCCCGGCGATAACTGGTACTGGGACGATGATGCAACCGGCCAGATTCTCCAGGCAATGGCACCTGCTATTAGTGCTTCTTACTATCGAAGTCTGATGCCGGCTGTGTACGCCATAGGCCGCTACATGCCGGTCTGCACCGATGCCGATTTCTGCCAGGAATATAGCTGGGGGACACACCCATATACAAGCAGCCCATCACCTATACCGTCGGGACCAATACAAACACGGGCTGCTGTCAGCCTTTCGGCGAAATTGAGGCGGGCAACAATCCTCTCGCATATGCGCCCTACACTTTCCCGGGCGATCGAAACAATATCTACGAAAACCCTTCTCAGCCGGCTTATACGCAGGGGCACAACACGATCATCGCTGCCGATTCCTGGTTAGGAATCAGTCTTCAATCGACATCGCAGTGGGGTAACAGTGCCGGCTTTTACAACCCGCCGCAGCAGTCTATCTTGAGTAACCTGTTCACCCTCGATCTGAAGGTGGATTAGGCGTCTACCGGCCGGAATTCTTTGAGGGCTGGCCATTTCCGAAAGTACAATGCTACTCGTCGGACATCACTGGTCCGGAGCAAGGCTGTCCCTGGAGCGAAGGAGCACCGTCGCCGGAGGCGCGTCCAGAGCCGGTAATCAGCATAGTGATTCGCGCCGGTCGGGCCACCCGAATTGGTTCAACGATTAAGGTACCGCTGAAGATCGCGAACAACGGAACCGTGCCAACGAAAGGGACCGAAATCAGCACCGTCTCCTTGCGCACGTTGGTTGGTTCCGGGGAAGCCATGCTCGTCGACCCTTTGGTACCGATCAAAGTCGGTGGTCTGGCTCCAGGCTCTTCTTCTACCGTCGAACTGCAACTCCTCGTTCCGCCGGGAGTGACCAAGCTAATGATCACGGAAGAAGGCCGGCTAGACTCCGGACGGCGGGAGCCTGCGCGGCGCTTCAGCCACGGGCAAGTTGTGTTCCCCCACTCGGTCAAGTAACTCGCAGTCAGTAAAAAAATTACATCGAGGATTTTATGAGGACACTACTACTATCTGTTTTGCTTTCGGTCGTGCCGGTTATGGCCGCCGATACTTACTCCTTCAACCTGCTGCCCGGCGAAGGCAGCATTGGGGCACCGGCAGGATCTACGATCGGCTGGGGCTACCAAATCGAGAATCAAAGTAATTCACTTTGGTTGGTCACTACCGGGCTAAGCAGTGGCGTCTTCCAGCACGGGGTACCGAGTTTGATCTTCGATTTTCCCGATCTCTCTCCCGGAGATACAGTCACGGTTCCCTTCAATGCCGCTAACCTCGCCGGGTTGGAACAGTTCACGTGGGACACCTCAGCACCGCTGGGGTTTGTGAACTCGGGCAAATTCTCTCTGGATGCGCAATGGTGGGATGGCGATCCGCTCGGGGGTGGTGGGTTCGTATCGAATGCGCCGAGCGCCAGCCAGTTTTATAGTGTGACCGTTACGCCGGAACCTATGACCATCATGCTGGTTAGCGCGTCACTACTGCTGCTCGGTTTCGGGAAGATGCTTCGGCCTGGAACCCGATTGCCTCTTTCACGCACCTAGCCGTTACAAGCAGCTGAGATCGGAGGTGTGGGACTGCTTCTGCGCCGCATGCCGCCGGACTGTAGAGAAGGTTCGCTGCTCAGACGCTTCCGTCTGCCTGATGAGTTGTTCTGAGGTGATAGCTTCCTTCAGATGAAACTTGCCGCATTAGTCCTGTGAAACGATAGGTTCCCACCGAAGTGCTGGCCAATAAGGCCCGGGTTGTGGAGCGGCTGGAGCACTTTCGATAGGAACCTATCGTTTCACGTCTGCAATCCACTTGACGTATAGTCACCATCTCGTCGATTAGGCCTGCTCCGTGGTTCAGGGTTGGATAACGCACCATCCGGAAGCTGAGATCGCAGGGCCCTTCGTGGCGCTACAATGACTTCGCCGGGCGAAACGGAAGCGGCACTGCGGGGACGCAACCATGCTGAGGGATAGTCCAGCGGGCTCATCGAGACGATGATCGGGCGCGCGGCGACCAACAAGATACATTGTCGAAAAGACCGGCCCTTTTCCATGGGTTAGCGCCCCGTGAGCGCACCGAGCGCTTTGTTATCAAACAGGACATTGTTCCGTGCTGGCTATGGCGGTCAGTATTGGATCGAGGTGTCAAGGCTTCTCTTACAAGCCGATGGCAAATGGGTTTTCGATTCGCACACCCGAGATTGTCTGCCCGTGGTTCAGATCTTCCGAAAGAATTCGAGCCGCTCCCGCCTTCAGGGCTGCGGCCACAATTAGCGCATCCCAAAAGCCGATGCGGGCCTCGTCCTCGATTCGGAAGGCGGTCGAGATTTCCTGCGAGGTCGTATCGACGCACCAAATGGTATAGCTGCTCACTACAGCTCTAGCGGACTCTTTGGACAACGGCGATGCGATCTTTCGTCTCACGTTTACATAGAACTCTTGCAGGACTTGCGTGCTAAGCGCGCCGGTTCGTTGGTTCCACAAATCCTGCAAAATATGCCTGGCAATCTGGTGTTTCGCAGTCGCATCGACATCGTGGGCGTAGATCAAGACATTTGTGTCGACAAATGTCTTATCGCTCATGCCATTCGTCTCGGCTCGCCTTGATGATTGCACCAAGATGAAAACCCTCTTTCAAGAGGGCTAGTGCTGCGCGTTGGGAGCGTTCGTATGCTTCTTCCCCGCTCAGCATCGATTCGATCTGCTCCGCAAGCAACCCGCTGATCGACGTAGAACGTTGCGCCGCCAGTACTTTGGCCTTTCGTATAGTATCGCGGCTTAAGCTAATGGTGACATTCTGCTTCTCTTTGATGTGGCCCATAGTTCCTAATCATTGTTACACGTATAATACGTGCTACACGCATTATACGTGAATGGCCACAACGAGGGATGCCTCGCCCAACGGAACCTATCCGATCAACTTAGAACGATAACGGGTCCGTATGGCTTAAGCTTAGCTTGCAAAACCAAGCCCCGCTATCCTTGAAAATATATGCGCTTCACGGGCCCTGTTGCGACGGCCCTCTATCTCTGTCTAGCCTCCTTCTGCCTGTGCGGTGCAGATCCTCCCTCCTGCCTGACCGGAGCGCGTTCTTTTCTGCCCTGCGAATTGAGCTTCGACTTCGCCGCCAGCGATTTGCCGCCCTCCACCTCCCCCTACAAGGACGACTTGCTGCGTGTCGAATTTCGCTCGCCCGCTCACAAAACATACCTGATGCACGCTTTTGCCGAGGGCACATTACGCGTCCGCTTCAGCCCCACTGAGCCCGGCACCTGGACCTATCGCGTCCTCAGCGACATCGCGCGCTACAACGATAAAGAACAAACCTTCAGCGTCGCCGATAGTGGACTGCCGGGCATGGTGAGTGTCGCGAATCTACGCCACTGGCGCACCACGAACAAGAAACCGCACCTCTGGTTTGCCGCCGCCGCGCCCTTTTTCTCGCTTGACCAGTCGGCCTGGGAAACCTGGCTCGACGCCCGCAAGCACGATGGCTTTACCCACATCCGCACCACTCTTTTGAACAGCACAGCGCCCTTGAAGCCATTCGACGCGGCCGGCCAGCCGAACGCCGCCTACTTCGCTACGCTCGACGACCGCCTTCTCGCCGCCGCCGCTCGCGGCTTTACCCTCGACCTCATACTCGCCGATACAGGTTTTGTCGCCTCCGGTGCTTTCACCAATTTCGACCAGCAGGAACCCGTTATCCGTTATCTTGCCGCACGTTACGGCGGCCTGAACGTCACTTGGCAGGGCATCGAACACTTCGAAGAAACCGACAACTCACGCGCCCTTCTCAAAAGCCTCGGCGCCTTGCTTCAGAAGTACGACGGTTTCGATCACCCGCGTTCCACCGATGCGCGTGACTCCAGCTTCCCCCTCATCCCGGATGGCTGGATGAATTACCTCATCGAAGCTTCGCCAGATCCGCAACTCGGCGCCGTCGAACACCAGTTCACCCAGCAGCCTGAAATCCACATCATCCGCTCCACTGACCCGGCTGCCTTCCGCCACGAACTCTGGAACTGCACCACCAACGGCGAATACCCCAGCGTCTCCTACCAAAGTTTGCAAAACGAAGCCAACGTCAAGGCTGTACAGGCCTGGTCGAAGGTAATCGCCGATACGCGCCACTGGGAACTCGAACCCTACTTCGACGTCTCCGGTGCCCGCGCCGTCGGGCTCAACGAGGTCGAATACCTCGCCTACGCGCAATCCCCCGGCATTGTCGAAATCACTTTGCCGCACCACAAGTACAATCCGGTCTGGGTGAATCCCGCCACCGGCGAGCAACTCGAGCTCAAGGACTACCGGGGCGAAGTCTTCAGCCGCTCCACGCCCGACAATTCTCACGACTGGCTCCTCTGGGTCCCGCGCGATGGCGAAAAAGAATCCCGGGCCAAGTATTACTACTTCGAATCGGAAGATCCGCCCGTTCAGGAAGTCGAAACCGATAACTCCAAAATTCCTTTCGTCGTCACCGACCCCCCGGGCGATCAGGTCAGCGGCTCGATACCCGCCCCTTACGGCCTCAAAATCACGCGCGCGAATCGCGCCAGCCGCAACATGCAATACGCCTGGTGGGGGGAAGCCGTCGGCAGCGGAGTCGGCCCTCGCCTTCTGGGCCTCGGACCCTCCGGAACCTTTACTCTCCCCAAAGCTCTCCTGGGGCAACCGGGCGCGGCGCTCAATCTGCGCGTCCTCGCCATCAATGCCAACGGCAAAGCCTACGAACTCGATCGGATTTATAAGCTAAATCCGTGACCATCCTCAGCCTCGACACAACTTCGAACTTCGCGAGCGTCGCTATCCGCAGTCAGGGACGCACCCTCTCCGAAATCGGACTCGAGTCGACGGACGGTTTTGCCCACCTGATCTTCGCCGCTATCGAAAATTGCAAAAACGAAGCCAAGCTCGATTTGACCGACATCGACGCCTTCGCCGCAACCGCCGGACCGGGCTCTTTCACGGGCCTTCGAGTAGGGCTGTCGGCCATCAAAGGCCTTTCTGAATCAATGGGTAAGCCGGCAATCGCAATCTCTAACTTGAAGGTTCTGAGTTCGTTCGGTAAAAAGCCCGGTTCGTTTCGCGCTACCCTTCTCGACGCCCGCCGCGACCAAGTCTACGCGGCAGTCTACGATGCCGACCTGCGCCCCGTCTTCCCGGAAACGGTCCTCCCGTTGGCAGCTTGGCTGGCCGGCCTAGACCCTCAGCAGGACTATGAGTTCATCTCTTTCGTTCCCCTAGCCGACAGGCCAGTTATCGTGCCCCCGAGGTTCTTGGCGGCCGCCGCAGCCCTCTGCGCCGAGCGGGAAGGCCTATGGCTCGATCCGGCCGCGCTGGACGCGAACTATGTCCGGCGCTCCGATGCGGAGCTTTTCTGGAGGGAAGATTAGAAAATGCGCGGCGCGCCCGGTTGCGCGAACAGCGTCCGCGCCTGGTTCAAGCAGAACCAGCTCAGAAAGCCATTAGCCACCGCCAGCGCCACAAAGGCGTAAGCGATTCCCTGCCTTGGCTCGGCCGGAAAATCCCGCTTCCACAGTCGGTACGCCGCCCCTGCGCCAACGAACGCAAACGCCCACTCGTGCAGCACGAAAGCCAATGCAATGCAAATCACGCACAGCGCCAGCCGGTGTTGCGCCCCCAGCGCGTTGATCGCCGAGCCGCCGTCGAAGAGCGACACCGGAATCAGATTGATCAGGTTCAGCCAGCCCGCAAACTGCGCCACCGCCAGCCACACGCCTTGGTGGGTGGATAGATACACGCCGTAAGCCATCAGGCCGGACAACAAACCGAAGAACGGGCCGGCCAGTGAAATCTGCGCCCGAATCCCCACATCGACATTCGCCCCCTGCCATTTGACGTAGGCTCCCAACCCCGGCAGAAACATCGGCAGTTCCGCCTTGAACCCAAAGCGCCGCACCATCACGAAATGCCCCATCTCGTGAATCAACACGGAGGCCGTAAGCCCCACCGCAAACCACCAGCCGAACATCGCCCAATACAGCCCGACAAACGCCAGAATGCTGATTAGGAACTTGCCCTTGGTGAACAGAAGAAGCGCTACTGTTTTGAATTTCGCAAGAAAAGCAATGACTACGCCGAACGGCCCGAGCCGTTTCTTCCAATTCACTTTCGGCTTCGGATTTAGTCGAATGTCGATCTTCTCGATCTCCCGCAGCACGCCCGGCCTTTCCCTGGCGTCGATCGGCAAAAGATTGAGAATAGCGACCCAATGCTCGCGAGCGGCTGCTAGCTGGCCGATGGCGGCGAGCTGACGCGCCCGGTTCGCAAGCTGTTCGACTTCCGCGGTTATCAACTTAGCTTCAGTTTACTGGGTCAGTTCTTCCGGGGATTCTTCTTCGCTGAAATCCGGCAGATCGTTGGTCGATTGCGCGGCCAGAAAAACCGCCACGATCGATTCGATGCCATCCCGGTCTTCGTCGTCGAATCGGTCGGGACTGGCGCTGTCGATATCCAGCACTCCGATCACATTGCCCCAATTGATCAACGGAACCACAATCTCCGCCTTTGAAGTGGCGTCACAAGCGATATGCCCGGGGAATTGATCGACATCGGAAACCACAATCGTGTTCCCCTGCGCGGCGGCCGTGCCGCAAACGCCTTTCCCAAATGGAATGCGCGTGCAGGCCGGCTTGCCCTGGAATGGGCCTAATACTAGTTCCTTCTCTTCCGCAGTGTAGAAGCCGACCCAGCTCACATCGGGAAGCAGTTGAAACAGCAGCGCCGAGGTATTCGCCGCATTGGCGACAAAATTACTCTCTTGTCCGAGCAACTGGTCAAGCTGCTCACAGATCTGCTGGTAGAAAACAGCCTTTGTCCCAGCCGAATCGGTACGCGTGAGAGATTGCATTTTGTACGTTAGTGTAACTCTCTGAGAATCAGTCTCCAGAAAATTACTTGGGTTTCCGCCGATACGGCTTGTCGACATAATCTTCCGCTTCCTTCGCCACTTCTGAATTCGGAGCCGTCGAGATCGTCATTCGATACGCCTCCAAAGCGGGTTGGCGATCCCCCAGCAGATCGTACACCTGCCCCAGGCGCAGCCAAGCCATGGTCGCCGTGCTCAAATCAAGCTCGTCCGGCCGCTTAGTCGCCTGCTTCAAATCCTCGAGCGACCGGTCCAGATCGTTGTACCAGAACAGCAGATTGCCGCGCGCATACTCTACTCGTTCGATCGGTAAACGGGCATAGCCCGGTTCCCTACTTCGCTGCGCCTGCTCTATCTGCGCCAGAACTTGCAATGCTGCGCCTTTATTGCCCAGGTCGCTGTACATCTGTACTTCCTCCAGCGGAAACAAGTAGTTCCTGGGGAAGGTGGCCGCCAAATTCTTCAACAGCGGAATAGCATCCTGCGGAAGATGCTCGCGCCTATAAACGGCGGCCAGAAGAATGGCGGCATCGTAGCGGTTCCTCACGCCGGATTTCGCCACCAGTTGCAACTGGCGGATGCCATCCTCTTTATCGCCGTGAAAGCCACGCAGAGCGCCCAACATGCGCATGTACCCCGGCAGGCAGCTCACGACATATTCGCTGAAGCCGTGCAGCAGGTGGGCGTCTACGAAACTGGGATCGAGTTCGAGGATGCGGTCGTTCGCCTTTCGCGACACAATCGATTCGTGAAGTGCCTGCAGCCAGGACTTCTCCACCAGAAACAGAAAATTTGCCTGGAGCCCATGCGCCACAGCCAATGCATACAGAGCGTTGACGTCGTCCGGATTTTGTTGCAGCCTCTGCTCGCTTAAAGCGCTTGCGCGGTCCACCGCTTCGTCGAACCGCTGCTTATCTTCCGCGCTGATGCGCATTTTCGAGCGCCGCAGAAAAGAATTGCTGCCCGTCACCAACTGGCTTTCGAGCGCTCCGTCGCGGTACATCTCGCGGTAGAGGATCGCCTGCGCAACTGCGTTGTATCCGGTTGCGTCGTCGGGATGCGCCTTCACCTGCTCTTCGAAGATAGTCAGCGCTTGATCGTATTCGTTGTTATAGAAATGGTCGAAACCGGTGGTCAATGCCGGCGGATTTGCGGCACGCGTGCACCCAAGAGCCAGAAACAGACAGCAGACACCCAACCCAGCCGATTTCATGCTGAAACCTGCGCGTCAAGCCGGGCCAGAGCCGCGATGGCAGACGACGAAATCAAAGCGTTTTCATGCTTAGCTAAACGTTCGAGAGGCTCTCGCATCGTCGGGTTGCCGGAGTTTCCCATCGCCATGGCAACATTGCGCAGAAAACCGGCATATTTCGCTCGCCAGACCGGCGAACGCCGGAAAGCCTCGCGAAACTCGTCTTCGTTCATCGCTGCAAGGCGCACCAGCGACGGACCCATCGCCACTGGAACGAACGCTTCTTCCTCGGTCACCGGCGCTCGCCGGTTCCATGGGCAGACATCCTGGCAGATATCGCAGCCAAATAAATGGTTGCTGGTATTCGGTGCCAGTTCGCTCTCGATTTCTCCGCGTTTCTCGATCGTCAGATAAGAGATACAAAGACGCGAGTCGACGGTCCAGCTCCCGTCGGCTCGGGCCACAATGGCCTCCGTTGGGCAGGCATCGATACAACGCGTACAAGTACCGCAGCGTTCCGCGGCAGGAATATCCGGCTTCAGCGGTACCGAGAGCAAAATTTCTCCCAGAAAGAACCACGACCCTTTCTCCTGATTAATAAGACAGGTGTTCTTCCCGATCCAGCCCAGACCTGCCGCTCGGGCGTAAGAGCGTTCGAGCAGCGGCGCGCTATCCACGCAGATCCGCGATTCAACTGGTTCGGGATGACGGGCCGCGATTTCCTCGACTAAATGCGCCAGGCCGGCGCGCAGCACATCGTGGTAATCCGAGCCCCACGCATAGCGAGAGATCCAACCCCGGTCATCCGCCCGCTGCGCAATAGAATGCTCGTGCCCGGTGTTGTAAAGCTTGCCCACACAAACAATACTGCGGGCCGACGGCAGCAGGTTGCGGGGATCGCTACGCAAGTCGCCGCGCCGGTCCGTGAGATACGTCATCTCCCCTGCCTGCCCGTGCGCGCGCCACTCTTCGAAACGCGCAAAGTCTTCCGACGGCACGGCCTCGGCGATTCCCACCAGCTCGAATCCACAGGCAACGGCCAGTTCTTTGATAACCGCCGCGGTGATACCGGAAGCCAGCGTCTGTTACCCTCTTCTTTTATTTTGACTTCTCCTCTTCTCGAATTCCAAAACGTTTTTGTCCAACGCGGCAACCTGCTGGCTCTGAATGGCCTGAATTTGCGAATCAATAGCGGCGAGCATGTCGCCATTCTCGGACCGAACGGCAGCGGCAAGTCGACGCTTATCAAGACCCTTACGCGCGAATGCTATCCGCTGATCCGGCCCGGCACCGTGCTGCGCATTCTGGGGCAGGAGAACTGGAACATCTTCGACCTGCGCGCTCACCTGGGAATCGTGAGCAACGATCTAATGGCCCGCTGCACGCGAGACATCACCGGCAACGAACTCGTGCTCTCCGGTTTCTTCGGCTCAATCGGCATCTGGCCCAATCACCAGGTGACTGCCGAGATGAAGGCGTCCGCTCTAAACGCCATGCAGCGGCTCGAAGCCGCTCATTTGGCGAATCGCTGGCTCGACGAACTGTCTTCCGGCGAAGCGCGCCGCCTGCTGATCGCCCGCTCACTCATTCACCATCCGTCTACCCTGCTGCTCGATGAGCCGACCACCAGTCTCGATCTGCCGGCCCTCCGCGAAGTCCGGGCGCATCTACGTGGTTTGGCCGCTAGCGGCGTCGGACTGCTGCTGGTAACGCATCATTTAGATGACATTATTCCGGAGATCGAGCGGGTCGTCCTGCTCAGAGACGGCCTCGTTCAATGCGATGGGCCCAAGCAGGCAGTCCTGACCTCCGAGCGCCTTTCCGAAGCCTTTCGGGCACCGCTCGAAGTGTTTCAACGCGATGACTTTTATCATGCCTGGTAAACCACGCGGGGGGTAAACCACTGAGCGGCAAGAAGTTGGACCGAATAGCTCGTTCTATTCGACACCCCATAATAGCCGCTTAACCCCGGATACGCGCTGTTCGCTTTCATACGGTATTCAAGAATTTCAGCCTCACCTATACTAAGGCTAGTCAGGGCATATACTCGCCCGGGCTTATATGGGAGACTATCGAATCTTACGGTTCACCGATCATGCATAAACCAGTCAAGTACTTCGAAAAGGTCGTAACAGTAGGCGCAAACGCGGCGTGGCAGGTCTTTGACCGCCTCAACCAACTTAAGCAGAATGAGTCTTTTACTCCGAAATGGTCCGATAAACCGCTACTGAAAAGCCACCAGAAGATGAAGCCGCCACTGGGCTGGCCGCGCGAGACCGACTCGCTCTGCCCCAAGTGCATTCCTGAAATCCGGCAACGGATCGTGGACGGCGAAATCGACTACAAAATTCTACTCAACGAGCCGGTCGGCGAAATCAAAGCGAAGATCATCGAGCGCGACGGCAAAATCCTCATGGTCAAAGAATGTCCGACACACGGGCAATTCGAAGATTTGATGTCGATCGATCCGGCCTTCAGCAAGCACCTGGAAGATGTCTTTCCGGGCCGCGATATCCAGGCGCACAACGACGAAAAGCTACACGATCACGGCACCAGCACCATCACGCACGGGCGCGGCTCGGTCCTCACCATCGATCTGACAAATCGCTGCAACATGATGTGCGATCCGTGCTTCATGGACGCCAACCAGGTCGGCTTTGTCCATGAACTGAGCTGGGAAGATATCAAGACACTGCTCGACAACGCTATTTCGATCAAGCCGCGCCGCCAGATGTCGGTGCAGTTTTCAGGCGGCGAGCCGACGCTTTCGCCCTACTTCCTCGACGCCGTTCGTTACTCCCGCAAAGTGGGATACAACAGCGTGCAGGCAGCAACCAACGGTATCGAATTCGCCAAGCGCCCCGAGTTCGCCAAACAGGCAGCCGAAGCGGGCCTCCGTTACGCGTATCTCCAGTTCGACGGCATCGGCAATGCGGCCAATTCGCATCGCGCAGTGGGCAATCTGTTCGACGTAAAATTACGCGCCATCGAGAATCTGTGGAGTAACGGCGTCGATATCGTGCCGGTGATCACGATCATCAATGGCGTGAACAATGAGCAGGTCGGACACGTGGTTCAGTTCGCGCTCGATAATCCGAAGAAGATTCCCTTCCTCTCCTTTCAACCCGTGTCGTTCACGGGGCGAGACGAAGCGGTCACCGAAGAACGCCGCACCGCGCAGCGCTATACGTTGTCCCATCTGGCGCATGACGTCAAGAACCAGGTCGGTATCGGCGAGCCGGTACGCGATTGGTTCCCCATCAGCTTCATGAGCACCTTCTCCGATTTCGCGGATCTGGTCCATGGACCGAACGCCGATTGGGGACAACTGAGCTGCGGCTGCCATCCGAACTGCGGTATCGGCATGGCGGTCATGTGCGACAAAGAAACTAAAGAACACGTTCCGGTCACGGCCTTTCTGCACGCCGATCAGCTGGCCAAAGACATCGCCCGCATCAATGACGGCGCGCGCGGAAGGAACCTGTCGGTTTTAGGCGTTACGCTTTCGCTGTTGCGCAACTACGATCCCTTCCAGTCGCCGACGCATTTTAAATTAACCGACCTGATCGCCAAATTCGACAAGTGTTTCGGCATGTCGAAGAAAGACCATGGCAAGGTTTACGGGAAGGTCACCGGCGATCGGACAATTGACGATATCAAGAAGCGCCGCGCCGATCGTTGGAACTTCCTGTTTATCGCCGGCATGTGGTTCCAGGATCTCTTTAACTACGATTTCCGCCGGACCGAGCAGTGCATTATTCCCTACGCCACGCAGGAAGGTGAAATCTCGTTCTGTGCCTACAACACCGGCGTGGGCTGGCGCAACATCATCGAGAAGATGCACATGACCTCCACGCTGACCAAATGGTACGAAGAGAAAGGCCGGCATGAAATCTTCGCCGGTAACAAGAGCGTGCCGCTTGCGAGCAAAGAGCACAACCTGGTGCTGGTCGAAGAGCATGTGCAGGCAGGACGCCAGCACGACCTTGATGACAAAGGTATTGCGAAAACCGCCCGCGAAGAAAAAGCACGGGCGCGCGACGAAGCTCTGAAGCAGAAGATCGAAAACGACAAGATGGCGCGCTTGTATCGCGAACATGTTCTCGGCGAGAAGAAAGTAGAAGGCTTTGTTCCGCTGGATGGATTGCTCGGAACGGCTTCGAAGCCAAAATCGGCGGAGACCGAGAAGCGGGAAGAAGTCGGAGCAATGGGCGACTAGTCCGTTTCCGAGTTGTTGAGGAGAGAAACCGCCGGGTTAGCGCCCGGCGGTTTTTTGTTTTTCCATGCACGAATATGACGTAGCTCTGAAACTTCTTTTGCAGGCTTCGGGCAGTTCGGTCCTCCAGCAATTGCTGGGCGATGTGACTGTAACCCAATGGCTGAGTCCCGAAATGCCCCGCGTGCAGACCAGTCGAGTAGATCTATTGGGGCGAACAGCGGATCGCAAGCTCATGCACATTGAAGTGCAGAGCACCAACGACCCTGAGATGGCCCTGCGCATGGCGGAGTACGCTCTACACATCTACCGGCAACATCGAGAGTTCCCAAGGCAAATCGTTCTCTATGTGGGCGGGCCGAAGCTACGCATGAGGAAAACGCTCTCTGGACCGGCTGCTGCCGATCCCGACTTCGCGTTTCGGTACACCTCGATGGACTTCCGTGATCTGGACGGAACAGCCCTCCTCGAAAGCGCACGAATCGAAGACAACGTTCTGGCGATCTTAACCCGGCTGCAAAACAACGCCGCGACGGTGCGCCAGATCCTGAACCGCATAGCAACGATAATAGAGGAGCCGGAACGACGTACGCTCTTTGCCCAGTTTCTGATAGTCTCAGGATTGAGGGATCTCGAACAAACCGTTAAGGAGGAAGCACGGAAGATGCCGATTTTGAACGACATTCTCAGCCACAAGGTAATCGGCCCGGCGATTCTTCAGGGCCGGAAGGAGGGCCGCGAGGAAGGGCGGCAAGAAGGGCGGCAAGAGGGGCGGCAAGAAGGGCGGCAAGAAGGGCGGCAAGAAATCATTCTCCGCCAGATTGAGAAACGCTTTGGCACCCTGGCGGCCTCGAGAAAAAAGCAAATCGCCGCTCTATCCGCATCCGAACTCGACTCCGTTGCGGTGCGACTGCTGGATGCTGCCAGTCTCGACGAGCTGTTTTGAACAGACCAGCTAACCGCGCGCAACCTTGGAAACCCATTCCCAAGCAAATCGTTCTTCTCACAAGATGCCGATTTTGAATGATATTCTCAGTCACAAGGTGATCGGCCCGGCGATTCTCTAGGGCCGGCAAGAAGGGCGGCAAGAAATCATTCTCCGCCAGATCGAGAAACGCTTGGTTCGGTTCCCAGATCGGTCCAGGAACGCCTACACAGCCTCTCGGCAACCGCACTCGACGCAGTTGCCGTCCGCCTGCTAGACGTCGCAAGTCTCGACGAGTTATTTCCGCAAGAGAATTAGCGCCTCGGTTTCTAGAAGGAATACCGCAAGGAAAGCTGCAGATTGCGTGCTAGATTGCTCTTCCCTGTCACCTCCCCAAATTGTGAAGAAGTTGGGTTGAAGTTAGGGCCGCCCGTCTGACCAACAGCTGCCCAATTCGGATGGTTGATGAAATCGTAGGCCTCGGCGCGGAACTCGAAAGCGTTGTGTTCGTTGATTGCAAATTTCTTGAACAACATCAAATTCCAATCCTGCAGGCCCGGTCCGTACACCGAATCACGAACGCCCGCCTGTGTGTTGAAGGTGCCCGCTGTGGGTTGGGCGACGTTAGCGGTGAAGTATTTTGCACTACCGGAGGCCCCTGCGAATCCTCCGGTAATCTGGGGTGATCCGCTCAGAACCCAGAATTGGCCTTGGGATCCACACCCAAAGCTGCCGAGATCCGTCGAGCTGACGCCTGCAAAGTCGTTGTTTGTGCCGATACCGCAGGGCACGCCGGTCTGGGCTTGTACCGCGCCGCTGATAGTCCAGCCGCCAATCGTCTTACCCAGCAGGCTGTGCTGATTCCGAAAGAACGGCAGATCGTACGAGAAGTTGATGAGCGCGGCTTGCCGGATGTCATACTCCGAGGGTGCCCAAAGGTTACTCGTATTGTAAGTATCCGGCACGATGTCCCGGTAATTGGAGCCATTATCCATGCTCTTGGCATAAGTGTAGGAAACGCCAAACATATATCCGGATGCATAGCGGCGGTTCCAATTAACCTGAAGCCCGTTGTACATCGAGTTCACAGTGCTCTCTTCTTCCTGAATGGCTGCAAAACCCTTGTAAGGACGCAATGAGTTTATCGCCACGCCAGGATTCGCCTGGAGCGTGCCCGGTTGAACTTGGTTGATATCGTACACCTGCCAGCCGTGATATCCGCGGTGTCCAACGTAAGCGATGGAGATAACAGATTTCAGAGGAAGTTCGCGCTGGAGTGTAAAATTCCAGTTCCAGGCCACCGGTTGATGCAAATGCGGATTTAGGGTGGTTGCCGTGATTGCGCCTTCCACACCGCTGCTTAAGGAAGCGCCTGGATTGTCGACCCTGACGTTACTTATTGTTACGAACGGCTGGAAGGGTGAGTTGCCGCCCGGAAAGATGTTATCGAGCAGAGGCATCGAAGTGATGAACTCGCCCGCGCCCGAACGAATCACAGTTTTATCGTTGATTTGGTAAGCAATGCCAACACGCGGCTGGACGTCATTCGTCGGACTAATATAGGATTTTGAAAGACTAGGGTCAAACAGGCTATTGCAGGAGGCTTGCGCGCAGGCATTCGAAGTGGCCGCCGGTACGCGCCCGATCGCCGAACTTGGAAAACTGCTGAAGCCGGGGATGACAATTCCGTTGTAAGCGTTGCCCGTGCCTAGAACAACATTGCCGGCAGAATTGATTTGCACCGCCTGCGATGGATTGTAGACATTGCCGTCAAAGTAATCGGCATTGGCCCATAGAGGATGAAAACCGATAACGGTGGTCATACGAAGGCCGTAATCGATGTGCAACTTGGGAGTTACCTTCCAGGAGTCTTGCGCGAACTCTTCAAACATCGGACGCCGCCAAATGGTGTAAGCGCGGGGGCCGATTTCGGTATAGCTATCGGCGTAGCCGAGTGCCAGATTCGCGATGCTCGCGCCCGAAGTAGCGCCCGTGCCGCCGTCCGTAAACACGAAGTTACCGTTTTGATTGTTGCTGCCGCCGGGCACTGTGGCTACGTTGATCTGATCTTCGTCATTCTCGCCGGTATATTCGTAGTAAAAGCCAAATTTGAGCGTATGATTTCCCAAGACCTTGGTCAGGCTATCGGAAGTTGTAAAAATGGGACCGGTGGAGTGCGAAGGATAGGGACCGCCAGCCAAACTGTAAAAGTTATCGTTCAAGCTGACCGTAGGAATCTTCCCGGTAACATCTTTACCGCCGAACAAGTATGGGTAGGTAATCGGGGGATTAAAGTCTTGCCGGTTAAAACCAATTTCCGACGTGTTGACCGGAATGAAAACTTGGTCCAGGCTGTAGGTGGCGCGTAGCTCGTTGACTAAGGTTGGGGTCGCCGTCCAGGTCCAAGCGACAGTGTTCGTTTGGTTAGGGCGATTGAAGTACTTTGCTGTTTGGCCCGACCCCTGATCGAACGGGTCGTACTCGTTATAGGCCAGACCGGATCGTCGAATTTCGATGTGGTTGTTATTATCCGGGATGATATCGGCGTTCCAAATATCTTTCCTCTGGTTGATCGGTTGAGCGGCCTGGCCGAGCCAGTTCTGGGTTCCTTGCAAGTAGCCGGGCGTGGTAGCCGGATAAGCATTTAGAATTGCGATGCCGTTCGGACTGAGCTGGCTGGCGGGAATGACATTACCCGGAATTGGAACGCAGCTTGAACTGCCAACTTTAGGACAGGTGCCCGGGTAGTAGAGTTGCGTGCTGCCCTTGTACCAGGGGTTCGGAGCAAGCAACTGGCTGAAGTTGCCTTGCCGCATGAGCGTTGTCGGCACGGCTTGCGGCTGCGTTTGGGTGTTGCGTTCCCGAATCCAGTCCTGGGCGACGAAGAAGAAGAGCTTCTGGCGAAATTTTTCGAAATGTCCCGGGATGGCGATCGGGCCGCCGACTGCATACCCAAAATTGTTGTAACGGAAAGGCTGGGCGAAGTTGGTGGTGGTGCTCAGATTGCGTGTCCAGGTATTCGCGTTGAGATCGGAGTTACGGAAGTACTCATAGGCGCTGCCGTGAAAGTCCGTAGTTCCGCTCTTGGTCACCATACGGATCTGACCACCGGCGGCGCGCCCATATTCAGCGGCGTAGTCAGCCGTGAGCACTTGGATTTCTTGCGTAGAGTCCACGTCTCCGACGCCAATGACGGCTCCATTTGCGCGGGAACGCAAAGCGGGCGCGCCGTCAACCGTAACGAGCGTGTCTCCGGTTCTGGCTCCGTTTACATTAAACGGCTGGCCGTTGAGGCCCACGCCGTTGAAATCCCCAATGCTGCCGGTGCTGGTTATACCGGGCAGGAATTGCGCGGTGTAGATCGGACTGCGGCCGTTCAGTTCCTGATCTTGAATCTGGCGGCCGGTGATTTCCGATTGCACGGCACCGGATTCGGTTTGCAACACCTCTGCTGTAGAGGACACCTCGACGGTTTCAGTCGCCTGGCCGACTGCCAAACTGCCGTCCAGTTCCAGCGTCGAGTTGGCCTGAAGGACATTGTGCGTGCTAATGAACTGTTTGAAGCCCTTGCTTTCGGCCGTCAGCGTGTAGTCGCCCGGGACCAGGTTCGGCACGGTGTAATGTCCACCCGAATCGGTGGTGACGGTGTGTGCTTCCTTGGTGGCTTCGTTCTTGATGGTTACGTTAGCATCCGGAATAACGGCGCCCGTTTGATCTTTCACGAATCCCGTAATTGTGCCCACGTCCGACTGGGCAAACGAACTGATCGGATGCAACGAAAAGAACAATAGGCACGCGACTGCATAGGCCGCGAGACGCAACCTGGTCATCATAGACCCTCCTCACACTTTGAAAACTAGTTACCCCTAAACTGAAGCGAACACGGCCATGAACACGTGAGCATGACCCAGATCAGTATGCACCTTTTTTATGCCTGAGTAAATCGGAAGGAAGCCCAAATTCAAAAAATTTGCTTATTGAGCCATCTTGAGATCTTGAGTTTACACAAAAGAAACTCGATTGTTACCTAGCTGGGCGGATTCGCCAGCGGTAGAACATCGTGCCCGGGCATGGTTACCAGGTACAACTCGCTGCCGTAATACTTGCCCAAATATTGCAGGCTGGCATGGATGTCCGCCAGACGACGCAAGAGCCAGTCTTCCGGATAGTCGATTTGGCCGAGCACCAGGAAACGCGGGTTATCCGCGACAAACTTGCGGTAAGGCTCGATGGTCGCCCGGATCGGAAATTTGCCGATCAGGTTCGGCATTCCCTCGAAGATGGTGGCGTGCGCGTAGCGGATAGCGAACTCGCGGTCGGTTAGATAATGCAGGCGGCGCACCGTCGGGAGGTCCGCGTATTTGTCGAGCTCGAGAAAGTTTATTCCGCTCGAGGCCACCAAGGGAAGGCCAGGCTGCACCGCCACAATCGGCGAGGGTGTCTCCGGTTTGTTTCTGTTGCGGAATGCTCGAATACCGGCCAGCACTGTGCCGGCATTCGAGCCCACCAGATACATCAGGAGCACGCAGCTGGCAATACTGGCCGCAAACCGGCTCGACTGGGTTACCCTCGCTAAGAGAAACGCGAACAGGATTCCAAAGAGCAGCACGCAGGGTCCCGAATAGCGCGGGAACGCAACCCCGTGAGAACGCATCATGGCCGCGGTGACCAGTACGGGAATAAAAATGAGAGACCAAACAAAGATCCACTCGAAATGCGGCAATGCCGGGCCGCGATCCGCCGGCGAACGCTCTTTGCGAAAGCCGGCGAAAATGCCGAGCGAGAGCGCCAGCAGCAGGCACAGGCTCTCCGGTTGAAGCATCCTGTAGAAGAAGCCGATCAGCTTGGCAGGCGAAGCCTGCGTCGAGGCTGGGAACGCTCCCGATGTATAGCGCGACATCAGCGGAATATAGATGAGGAGCAGGATTGAAGGGCCAACCAGCGCCGCCCACAGCGCAAAATCGAAGCGCCGCGTTCGATACCAACGGAAGAGCTCTACAAAGCCGAACGGGACCACGTAGAAAAGTCCAAGCACATGGCTGCACATCATGCCGAAACTGGCCAGCGCCAGCCAGACTACCGAGGAGGCGGCCCGGTCCGGCTGGATAGCCTTTTGCCAGGCGAGCATGGCCATTCCAAAGAATCCGATCACCAAACCGTAGGGTCTTGCTTCCGTCGCGAAGTACTCAAAGGGAGTAACCCAGAAAACGAGCACCGCGAGAATACCGTAACTGGGCCGCAGCCGGTTCGCCACAAACTTACCCAGGCAAAAGCTTCCCATTAGAAACCCCAGGATCGAAGGAATCCGCGCGGCATATAAGTTATCGCCAAAGAACTTCAGTGAATAGCGCTCCGCCAGGAAGATCAGCGGCGGATTGAGATCGAGCTTGATGTTATGCCAGAGCGCGATCAAGGACGGCGATTTCGCGATGTAATAGGAGTAAAGCTCGTCGTGCCAGAGATGACGCGATGTTTGCGCGGCCGTCAACAGCAGATAGAAAACGAGGAGCGCAAAGATAACCAGCCGCAGGGAAGACGGTGCAAGCGGCGCGCTGTCAACCCAGCCGCGCAAGGCGTTCAAGCGCTCAAAGAAAGGAAATCTTTTCGACCAGGCTTGGGGCTCGCGGATAGATGGCAATTAAACTAGTATCCCAGAACAATCGATCCGCGACAGCGCGCGCCGATCAATGCTTAGTTCGTGTTTAGCTCGATACCGTAGCAGGTTCCGGCTTCTGATCCGAAGCCTCCCATTTCTCTTCGTGATACTCCTGCTCGGTGTTGAGCGCCCAAAGATTGTCGCGGCTGCGCACGTTTCCGATGATGTTATCCACCGCCGTCATGGCGGTTAACATCGAGTGATCCTGGTTGTTGTACTTATGCATGCCATTGCGCCCCACCAGGAACATATTCTCGAACTGATTCGCCCAGGAGATGACTTCCGGAAAACGGTCATACGAACCGAAATAGGCCGGGTACGTCTTGGGAACGCGAATGACCGTGGCATCCATTACGTGTTCCCGATCGAGAATGTTCATCGAAGCCAGCTCGGTTTTCGCCAACTCGATCATGTCGCTATCGCTCCTGGTCCAAAGCGAATCGCCTTCATTGCAAAAATATTCGAGCCCGATCCAGATCTTCGTCGGATCGGCCACCATCGACGGGCTCCAATTATTAAAGATCTGTAGACGCCCCACCAGCACGTCCGGCTCCTGAATATAAATCCAGTTATCCTTTACCAACTCGCCCGACGCTTCGCGCAGCTTGATGCGATCGCAAAGCACGCCGACGGTGATGAAATCGCGATACATCAGGCCATCGGAAATCTCGCGAATGCCTGCCGGCGCGGGCGGATTCATCTGCGCCACCAGTTGCTTGACCGGCATGGTCGAAAAGAAATAATCTCCCTCAAACCGGCGCAGCTCTCCGGTCTGCGCATTCTTCGCCACCACAGCCGTTACCACATTACCCCGGTGTTCGATCTCATCGACCGACCAGTGCATCAGGATCTCGCCGCCGAGGTGCTGAATGCGGCGGCCTACTTCTTCCCACATCTGCCCGGGGCCGAACTTCGGATAGAGAAACTGCTCGATGAGCGATGTTTCCACGTCTTTTTGCGCGATATCTTCCTGGCTCCTCGGGATGAGCTTTTTAAGCACATGCACGATGGTCTTGTAGATAGACAGACCTTTGATCCGCTGCGCTCCCCATTCGGCGCTTATAGCGTTGCAATCGATGCCCCAGACCTTTTCCGTATACGATTTGAAAAAAGTCAGGTAAAGTTCGCGGCCAAAGCGATTGATGAAAAACTGTTCGAGATTCGACTCGTTCTTGATCGGAAAAAAAACGGAACGGAGGTAGCTGAGGCCGATTTTGATCGTCTTGAAAAATCCGAGTTTGCGCAGCGTATCGGCGCTCAGCGTGATCGGATATTCAAAGAAACGGCGCATGAAGTAAATGCGCGACTTACGATGCCTGACAAGCATGATGCGATCGGCGTTTGCCGGGTCGGCGGCTCGGGAAGATGCGGGAACACTCGTGGTCTGACGCTGATAGGTGATCTTAGCGTGCGACCCTTCGATGGCCTGCATCGGAAGAATGTTCAGCCACCACTGCATCACGCGATCGGACTTCGAGAAGAAACGATGGCCGCCGATGTCGATGCGGTTGCCTTTATAGTTAATGGTTCGCGAAATTCCCCCGAGATAATCGCTCATTTCGAGGACAACGGGCACAATGTCGGTTCGAGTCAACAGCTCGAAGGCGGCGGTGAGACCAGCCGGTCCCGCGCCCACAATGACAGCGCGTTTAGACTCCTGGGCAGTCAGCGTCATGCACCTCTCCCATTGAGTTTAGCCGAGCCGGGGTAGTGAAATGACACAGGTAGAGCAATTTTCATGAGGAAAAACGAAGCAAACGAAAGCCAACAAAGATGTAACATTTCAATGACTTGCACTAAACGACGTAGCCGCAGGCCAACTCAAATCTCACCTGGGATGGGAACGGTGACGCTTTCCGCTCCGGAAGTTCCCGGCTGGAGGCGAATACCGCGGGAGCGGAGCATCCCGATGGCGCCCCAGAACGTTATCAGGACGTACTGCACTGCTTGCGCCAGGAAGATATAGGCGATCGCGTCCGTCTTACTGAATCCGAAAGGGGTCAGGACGCTCACCGCGACGAACTGATAAATACCGACATAACCGGGCGTAGAGGGTAACGCGCTTCCTAAGCCGAGCCCAGTGGTCAACAGGAACGCGATGGGCAGCGTGCCCGGGAGGGCGAGCGCATGCATTCCGAGGACCGTGCTGATGGCGTCACAGAACCAGATCACCGCCGTAAAGCCGATGAAAGCGAAGAGGCGTTTCGCGTCGTGGAAGCTGCGCATTCCCACCAGAACCTGCTCCATGATGCCCAGCATTTTCGCTTTGAGACCTGCCGGCAGCGGCAGCAGGTTGAGGCAGGTATGGCAGAACCCCTGCACTTTGGGCAGAATGGCAATCCCGGCTGCTCCGCAAAGTCCGAGCACCGCGAACGGCGTGGCGGCATGGGCGAACCAGCCGGGTTTGACCGGAAGAGTCAGCAGAACGATAGAGCTGATTAAAACCAGGCTGATGGCGTCACACAGACGTTCCGAAAGCGCGGTAGTGAGCACAAACGTCTTGCTCAAGCCGGAAGACGCGCTCACCATCAGGCTGCGAATCACTTCGCCGGCCCGGGCGGGAAGAAAGTTGTTGCCGAAGTACCCAGCGGAGGTGGCCCAGAAAGCGGTCGGAATCGTCACCGGAGCGCCGGCCCGCAAGAGCACCCGCCAGCGCACGGCTCGCAGAAACAGCGAGCAGGTGGCGACCAGCATACTCAGCGCGACCAGGCGCAAATCCGCGTGAACCAAAGTCTGCCAGACATCCGCCCAATGGATTCCACGCAGCGAAAAATAGAGCAGGACGCCGGCAAACGAAAGGGCAATGGCCCAATACAGCAGGTGAAACGATTTTCTGCGTGGCTTGGCCAAGGATGCGTTGGCCGCAGATGGATTAACGGTGGACTTCATGGCTCAGATCCGCGCGCAGAGGCTCGCCGGGCTCGTATTCGAAGTTGACACGCTCCTTCTCGATGACGTGTGGCCTTTTAAACACTTGAGTGTGAATAGCGCCCACATATTCGCCAAGAATTCCCATCGAGACCAGCTGGACCGACCCGAGGAAAAAAAGACCGATAACCAAGGGCGCGGTGCCGACCGAGAAATGATTCCAGAATGCCAGCTTATAGAAAAGATAAGCAAAGCCGGCGATGACGGAGAGGCCGGCACAAGCGAATCCTATGAAGGTAGCCAGACGCAAAGGCACTTTGGAGAGATTCGTGATGCCGAGCATGGCGTAGTCGTAGAGGGTATAGAAGTTGTTCTTCGTAATGCCGCGCTCGCGCCGGGGCTGATCGAACGTCAGCTCATAGTGCGGCAGGCCGATTTCGGCGATCATGCCGCGAAAATACGGGTTCGCTTCGCCGAAAGAGCGGATCGCCTCCACTACTTTGCGCTCATAGAGGCCAAAGCCGGTAAAGTTCTCGAACGTCTCAATGGCGGAGAGGCGTTGCACCAGCCGGTAATACTTGGTTCGAGCCCAGAACATCAGCGGATTCTCGCGGCTGGTCTTCTTGATGCAGAGGACCATCGAGTAGCCTTCTTCCCACTTTTCAACCATTTTCGGGATGAGCTCGGGAGGGTCCTGCAGGTCGGCCACCAGGCCGATCACAGCATCCCCCTGCGCCTGCAGAAAGGCGTGGAAGGGGGAGCGAACATGTCCGAAGTTGCGGGCGTTTACGATTAGCCGGACATTGTGATCCTGGCTGGCGATACGCTTGATGATTTCGACCGTGCGGTCGCTCGACGCGTTGTCGATAAAAATATGTTCATAGCGATAGCGCCCGATGCCGGCCATCACGTCCCGCACGCGCTGGTAAACAATTTCGGCGTTCTCCTCCTCGTTGTAGCAAGGTGTCACAATGCTGATCACCTTGCGCGGAAAGGAAGAATTGTTTGAATCCATCATGGCTACTGACTTACGGCGAAAGAGTTCCCCGGCGGAACACTCTTACGCGGGGACGGCCTCGGCCTGCTCCACTCGCGCCTGAAGAAGGGCATCCACCAGTTCGCGAACCGCTCCATTGCCGCCATTGCTATGTGCCACGAAGGCGGCAACCTGGCGCACAGCCGGTTGCGCGTTCGCCGGCGCAGCGGCTAAACCGGCCAATTTCATGGCCGGCAAGTCATTGACGTCGTCACCCATGAAACAGATCTCGGACAGCGCCAAAGCCGCCGTTTCAGCAAAACGCCTGAGAGCGGTCGCTTTGTCCTTGCAATTCTTTTCGACGTGGCCGATCCCCAACTTTGTGGCGAATCGATCCACCAGCGGGCTGTCTTCGCCCGAGATCAGAGCCACTGTAAAACCGGCTTTGCGGGCTAGTGAAACACCCATAATGTCGGCAAAGCAAAACCGCTTCCACTCCTGGCCGTCCGGTCCCCACCAGACTCCGCCGTCGGTAAGAACACCATCCACATCGAGCGCGATGGCCCTCAATTCCTTCATGCCGGAACTGGATTCGCGCCCACGCGCCGCAGCTTTTGAATGATCGGGTATTCGCGTTCGAACACGCGTTTGACGCCATCGCCCAGCGACTGCTCAACCAGCCGAATGTCACGCACCAGCCTTGTAATACCGTTCGGTTCGAGCGAAGCAGCCTGGTCGCTACCCCACATGGCGCGATCCATGGAGATATGGCGCTCGACGCAGCATGCGCCCAGGACGACGGCCGCCACACTCGTAGGAATACCGGTTTCGTGGCCGGAGTATCCCACCGGAACGCAATAGCGGTCGCGCAGCGTCGGAATGGCGCGCAGATTCAACTCCGGATAGGCAGCCGGATAGGTACTGGTGGTGTGCATCAGCACCAGGTCGTCCCGGCCTAACACTTCGACAGCGTGATCGATCTCTTCAATGGTGCTCATGCCGGTCGAAAGAATGATCGGCTTGCCGGCGGCGCGCGTATGGCGCAGCAGGTTGTCGTCGGTCAGCGAAGCCGAGGCGATTTTAAAGCAAGGAATGTCGAACCGATTGATTAAATCGACCGATTGCTCATCCCAGCAGGAAGTAAACCATGGGATTTTGACAGCTTTACAATAAGCGTCGATATCCTCGTATTCATCGCGACCGAATTCCAACCCTCTTTTCAGGTCTCCATTGGTTGCGCCGAACGGATTTTCGCGCTGCTTGGCAAGTTCTTCCTTGGTGTAGACAACTTCGATGGTGCGTTTCTGAAATTTGACGGCATCGCAGCCCGCCGCAACGGCCACGCTAATCAGGCGTTTAGCGAGATCGAGGTCACCGTTATGGTTAATGCCGATCTCGGCGATGACGTAACAGGGCTGACCATCTCCAAGCCCTTTGTTTCCAATCGTAATTGCGTTAATTTCTGATGACATCAGTCCGTCTCCGGCCTTTGCGATTATGGCACACTTGGACCTGTTTTCCCTATCAGGTGATCCTATTCGGATGTGGTTATTTCGTTATATTTCCGATTTAGGATAGAGTTGTTTTATGGCCACACAGACCGTCGCAATCGCGGCTCCAGCGCAATTTTCAAGCGAGTACAAAGGCAAGCTTCTGCGCGCTCTGGATACCCTCGATCTCGATGCGGTCGGCCGGGCAATTGAGATATTGAAAGAAGCGCGGGATAAGCAGCGCCACGTGTTCGTGTGCGGCAACGGCGGGAGCGCGTCGACGGCGTCCCATTTCGTAACCGACATGGTCAAGGGCGCAAGCTTCGAGCGCGAGGCGCGCTTCCGGATCATCGCTTTGACCGATTCAATGGCCACCATAACCGCGTATTCTAACGATGTGGGGTACGACTGCATTTTCGCCGAACAGCTCAAGAATTTCGCGGGGCCGGACGATGTTTTTATGGCGATCAGCGGTTCGGGCAATTCTCCGAATGTGGTCTGCGCCATGGAATATGCGAATAAAATGGGCTGCAAGACGATCGCGCTCACCGGACGGGATGGCGGCAAGCTGGGGCCGATGGCGAATCTGCAAATCCGGGTAGGCGAGCCGCACATGGGCCGCATCGAAGACGGCCACCTGATTGTTTGTCACATGATCTGCTACTACTTCATGGAACAGTAGCCGCTGTTTACGTCGGGCGGCAGGTCCGGTACAATTTTGGCTTGTCGGCTGCTCATCCCCGGGAGCTAGTTCAACGAAAGCTGGAGTCAGCGGCCGAGTCACCGCGCGCCGCCAGTATCGCGCTCCTCGTTTTAATCCTCCTTTATTTCATTCTCACAGCGTTCGCGGCGGCTCGTCATCTCTGGCATGACGAGCTGTACACGCTCTATATTTCGACGGCTCCTTCGCTGGCGCGTTTGTGGAAGGAAATTCCGCTCGATCTGAACCCGCCGCTCGAATATCTGGCGGTGCGCGCTTCGACGGAGTTATTCGGCGAGAGCGCTTACGCCGTTCGGCTGCCGTCTATTTTGGCTTTTCTGGCGGGCAGCCTTTGCCTGTATCGCTTCGCCGCCCGGCGCTTCAACTCCTGGTATGGCTTGTTGGCGATGCTGGTTTTCTGGGCAAGCCCGTTCTTTTATTACGCCACCGAAGCGCGCCCTTACGCGCTCGTGATCGGCTTCCTCGGCCTGACGCTCTTGCTTTGGCAGCGGACGATCGGGTCGCCACGCAACGCGACCACACTACTGCTGCTCGGGCTGGCTGTCACCGGCATGATGCTGAGCCATTTGATGGCCGTCTTTTACGTCGCGCCGTTTTGTCTGGCCGAACTGGTTAGCGCCTATCGGTCGCGCAAAATAGATTTGGCGCTTTGGGCCGCGCTGCTGGTTCCGTGCGCGATCCCGTTCATCTTCTTGCACCTGGTGGCGCGCTTTGAGGCAAGCGTTTTCCCGGTGGCCTTTCAAGCTTCGCTGCGCAGGATTGCCGAAACCTATTACGGCAGTCTGAAGCTCGAAGCTTTGCCGCTGCTGCTCGCGCTCGGGCTCGCCTGGATGGTAGCGGGATGGGCACGGCCCGAGACAGCGGACACGCGCCCCCAGCCAACAGATCTAACGCTCACTTTCGGGTTTATCTCAATTCCCGCCCTGGTCAATCTTGTTCTACTGCCTTCGCATGGTGCGTACTTCGACCGCTATGCATTCCCGGTGGCCCTCGGATATGCTCTGCTGATAGTCATTTTCCTGGCCGATCGCACCGGCCGAAACCGCGTAGCCGCGATCGCCGCCGGCGCCGTCCTGCTGCTGTTTGTTTGCGGCTTCAACTTGGGGCCGGGGCTGAAAGCTTCGGTTTGGTCGCGGCACGGCGCGAAGGCCGATGGTCCCGCTTTGGACCAGGTAAAGCCGGATTTACCGTTGGTGGCGGCAAGCGGCTTGACCTTTCTCGAAATGGATCACTATGAAGACGCGCGGACGGTAGCACGGCTTTACTATTTGACGGACCGCGGTCTGGCCATTCGCTACGCGCACGCCACGATCTTCGAAGGTATGCGCGAGGTAAAAGCGTATTTTCCGATTCGCGCGCACGTCGAGCCGTACAGCGAGTTTGTGACGGCGCATCCGATCTTTCTAGTGCTCGGAACTCCGAGCTATCCGGAGGACTGGCTGCTGCGCGCGCTAGTCGACCGCCACGCGCAGGTGCAATATCTGGGCGACTTTCCCGGTCCATATAAAGATACTCAGCTTTATCAGGTTACATTGGCAGCGCGATAGGATATGGAGGGCAGAATTCTACCTCCACATGTCTCAATCGCAAACACCCGATCTTTCTGGAAAGCTCGCGCTGATTACCGGCGCCAGCAAAGGCCTCGGAAAAGCTATGGCGCTCGCGCTCAGCCAGGCCGGCGCGAACATCGCTTTAGTCTCGCGTGATCGAGGAAAACTCGACGCCGTTCACGCCGAAGTGAGCAAGTCGAACGTGAAAGCGGAAGTCTTCGTGGCGGATGTGCGCGAGGAGGCGAGCATCGCGCAGCTCGAAACGGAGATCGGCAAGAAGCTCGGCAAAGTGCAGATCCTCATCAATAACGCCGGCATCAATATCCGCAAAAACCTGATCGATTTCAGTCTGGAAGAGTGGCGCAGCGTGGTAGATACAAATCTGACCAGCGCATTTCTGATGTGCCGCGCCTTTGTGCCGCATATGAAAGGCACAGGCTATGGCCGGATCCTCAACATGACTTCGATCATGAGCCACGTTTCGATGCCCCAGCGCAGCGCCTATTCAGCGAGCAAGGCCGCGCTGCTCGGTTTGACCAGGGCGCTCGCGCTCGAACTCGCAAGCGAAGGTATTACCGTGAACGGGATCAGCCCGGGGCCATTCGGAACCGAGATGAATGCGCCCGTAATGCAGAATCCCGAGACAAACGCGCAGTTTCTGGCGAGCATTCCGGTCGGCAAGTGGGGCAAGCCGGAGGACATCGGCACACTCGCCTGTTTTCTCTGCTCGCCGGCGGCCGAGTTTATTACCGGCACCGACATCCTGATTGACGGTGGCTGGTGCGCACGCTAAACGACTCCGAAATGGAGAGCCAGGTTTATCGCAAGATAAGCTGGCGCATCATTCCCTTCCTGTTTCTCTGCTACGTCTTCGCATACGTGGACCGCGTCAATGTGGGCTTTGCGAAGCTTCAGATGCAGCAGGATCTGCGGATCAGCGACGCGGCGTACGGAGCGGGCGCGGGCATCTTCTTTATCGGCTACTTCTTTTTCGAAATTCCATGCAATATCGCTCTGCAAAAAATTGGCGCGCGCCATTGGCTGGGGCCCATCATTATCGTCTGGGGATTGGTCTCGGCATCCACCATGTTCGTCAAAAGCGAGCTCGGTTTCTATGCCGTGCGCTTTCTGCTGGGCGTGGTTGAGTCCGGTTTTTTCCCCGGCGTGATTCTTTATCTGACGTTCTGGTTTACGCGCCGCTATCGGGCGAAGATGGTGGCGCTGTTCATGACGGCCATCCCGCTATCCGGCGTCATCGGCGGCCCCATTTCGGGCGGGTTGCTGGACAAGATGTCGTCGGTCGGCGGCCTGCGCGGCTGGCAGTGGCTGTTTCTGACGGAAGCCATTCCATCCATCCTGGCAGGCTTTGCAACCCTTTACTTTCTGCCCGATGGACCGAAGAAGGCGAAGTGGCTGTCGCCCGAAGAGCGCGAGTTTGTGGCTGCGGAGTTGGAAGAGGAAGACGCGGCCAAGCGGGTTGTCGGGCGCGCGGGACATTCGCTCGGCGACGCCTTTCGCAGTGGCAGAGTATGGGCGCTCTGCTTCATCTATTTCGGTTTCGTAATGGGTAACTACGGCTTGAGTTTCTTTCTGCCGCAGATGCTAAAGGACACAATCAGCAAAGATCCTTTCACTATCGGTTTATTGACCGCCATTCCCTGGGGCGCGGCGGCCATTGCCATGGTGGTCGTGGGACATCATTCGGATAAGACGGGCGAGCGATGCTGGCACGTGGCCATACCCGGGCTGATCGGCGCGATCGCGTTTGCGATTTCGGCCATACCGGGCATTTCGGGCGTGGTTGGATTGATGGCAATCACCGTCGCCACGGCGGGCATCGCGGCAGCCTACACCACCTTCTGGGCGCTTCCGAGCATGTTTGTGACCGGTCTCGCGGCTTCGGCCAGCATCGCCTGGATCAACTCGGTCGGCAACCTCGGCGGCTATGTCAGTCCGGCGCTGGTAGGCAAGATTCGCGATGCCACGCACAGCATGACGCTGGCGCTTCTAATGCTCTCCGCGGCTTGCGTCGTCTCTGTCATTTTGACGGTCGCTTTTTTCCGTCGGCAAAGAGAACGAACGATCTCTCCTTCCTGATCAAGGGGCAAACGATGCGAAATTTAAAATACTGGATGAGCCGCGCCTTCTGCGCCCTTTCGATTCTGCTGACGATCGGGTCCGCCACGGCGCAGACAATTCAGTTCGACCAGGCCAAAAAAACGTGGTTGCTCACAACGAAATTCAGTTCGTATGCCATGGGAATTTCTCCAGACGGACAGCTGCAGCACCTTTATTGGGGCGCCCCGTTATGGCGTCTCCAGGATTTACCGGCCGCCCGCACTCTACGGGACATCTCATCCTTCGATCCGCACCAGATACTCGAAAACGAAGAGTATCCGGGATGGGGCGGCCCACGCTATTACGAACCGGCGCTAAAGATTACGCGCGCCGATGGTGACCGCGATCTTGTCTTGCATTATCAGAGCCAGAGCACCGAAGGCAACGAGCTTTCGATCACCCTGAAGGACATTCGGGACGACATCGAAGCCACTCTGCACTACCGGCTGTATCCGGCCACCGGCATAATCAGCCGCTGGACCACCATTCGTAACGGCACAAAGCAGAACGTGACGGTAGAGAGCGCGCAATCGGCAGCCTGGTACATGCCGCCGGGCACGGGCTACCGGCTTTCCTATCTGAGCGGGCGCTGGGCAGCCGAGACGCAGCTCAATCGAGAGCCGATCGAGGAGGGCATGAAGGTGCTCGAAAGCCGGCTGGGACATACCGGGCACAATTTGAATCCGTGGTTTGCCATCGACGCGGGCAATGCCACCGAGACCAATGGCCGCGTCTGGTTCGGCGCGCTCGCCTGGAGCGGCAATTGGCGCATCTCAGTCGAACAGACTCCTTACCAACAAGTGCGTGTCACGGGCGGTTTTAACACCTTCGACTTTGCGTACCTGCTAAAGCCGAACGAAACGCTTGAGACACCCGAATTCTACGGCGGCTTTGCGGAGAATGGCTTCGGCCAAGCCTCGCGGCTGCTGCACGATCTGGAGCGCGCGGATATAGAGCCGCATGATTTAAAGGCACGCCCCCGGCCCGTGCTTTATAACTCGTGGGAGGCGACGGAGTTCAATGTGAACCAGGCCGGACAGGAAACCTTGGCGGCAAAGGCGTCCAAGCTGGGCGTCGAATTGTTCGTGGTCGATGACGGCTGGTTCGGCAAACGGAATAACGATCATGCGGGACTCGGCGACTGGGTGGTGAATCCGCACAAGTTTCCGCAAGGGTTGAAACCGCTAATCAGTTACGTGAACGGACTGGGCATGGATTTCGGCCTCTGGGTAGAGCCCGAAATGGTCAACCCCGATAGCGATCTCTACCGCGCGCATCCGGATTGGGCAATGAATTTCGCGGGACGGCCGCGCGATGAACTGCGCAATCAGCTGGTGCTGAATCTGGCGCGCGACGACGTGAAGGAATATATTTTCAACGCGCTCGACAAACTGGCGACGGAGTACAACATCCGCTACTTCAAATGGGACATGAACCGGACGTTTGCCGAGCCGGGCTGGCCGGAAGTTGCGCCCGACGAGCAGAAAGAATTGTGGGTGAAGTATGTGCGCAATTTGTACGACATCATGGCGCGGCTACGCGCCAAGCATCCCAATTTGGAGATTGAATCGTGCTCGGGCGGCGGCGGCCGCGTGGACCTGGGCGTGATGCGCTACACCGACGTGTTCTGGGCATCCGATAACACGGAAGCATTCGACCGGCTGCGCATCCAGGAAGGGTTTACCGAAGCGTATACAGCGAAGTACATGTCGGCATGGGTGACGGATGTGCCGAATATGAACGGACGCTCGACTTCGCTCGAATATCGGTTCCTGGTGGCGATGCAGGGAGCGCTCGGGATCGGCGCGAACTTGAATAAGTGGTCGCCCGATGATACGGCGCTCGCTACTAAGATGGTGGCGCTTTACAAGAATATCCGGCAGACCGTGCAGTTTGGCGACTTGTATCGCTTACTCTCTCCGCGCACCAGCGATACCGCAGCCAACGAATATGTGGCCAAAGATGGGAAACAGGCGGTGCTCTTTGCCTTCCGGCATTCGCAGGAATACAATTTGCCGGCGCCACTTATTTACCCGCGCGGGCTGGAAGAGCACGCGATCTATAAAATTGAGTCGCCGGACGGCAAGTTAGTAGGCGGCGAGCGCGAGGTTAGTGGAGCTTATTTGATGGGCGAAGGCTTGCGCGTCAATTTGCGCGGAGATTTCGATGGTGGGCTGGTGGTGCTGAGTCGGGCGGAATAAATCAACCTAAACTCGAAGACATTATTTTGGGACTACTCGCAAGCTGACTATACTTCGCAAAACGTCTGACCGCTCGTAAGCGACGGCCGAGGCAGCTATTTTTTTGGCTGATTGGCCGCTCCCAGGTGTCGTCGCCGACTTCAAACGGGGCGCTACTGACGAGCAATCCTTTTTCGAACACCCAGAGTTAGTCACTATCATCTGATTTCCGGTTGAAAGAACCAGGCAACCAATGACAGCGTTGGAAGGATTCGATTTTAGAAATATAGTGATCGGAAGCCCTCCGCCGAGGCCAAGCGCACGAAGGGTCACTCCTCCAACATATGCTGGGCCGGGAAAAAAGATAAACGCTATCATCATTAGCCCAACAACAAAAACAAAAACAGTCTTAGAGCAGGATAGAACAGCGTGAACAAGGATGTGGAGTGTCAGGAGTGCGAGAAGAGTCGCAACTACACCAAATGAAGAGGAGTTAGCGAACTTGGGGAAAACTTGTTCGCTAATTGGAAAGATCAAGGTCAGCGCGGTTAAGATAGATATAGACAAAGAAAAGTTAGAAACAATGATGGATAAAATACTGAGACGTGGCACCGTCATAAAAAACGGTAACACGCAGCCTAAGGCAAAACACAAAACGATTACTAAGCTTTTGCCACCCAAGTAGTATGCGGGAAACTGCCCCGAAAGTCCCAAAAGGCAGGGCATGAAGTAGATTAGATATTGTTTAAGATAGTCGCTTCTGTGGTCTCTTACCAATGGGTTCCAATAAAAAAACGTTGGATAGTTGTCGTACAGCGAATCGTCCAGGCGCGTAATCACAAAAGGCGCTAGGAAAAAAAGCAGAATCAAAAGCAGCCCGCTGGCCGAGGCCCATGCCAAGGACAACACGAGAATTCCGAATGAGGTGTCGATCGGAGGAAGAGCGGCACCTACACTGTGGACATACGACACCAAGCTAAGCGCGCCGAGCGCTGTGAAAAATGTTGAAAGCACTGTGATTAAGCTAAAGAAACGTCCGGCAAGCTCTGAAGGCGACCGTATCCGTTCTGAAGCCATCTCGATGAGCGATCGATCAGTCGGCTCCGGTCCTCGGATTTGCTTTACGGCTCTGAACCAGTTCTCCTCTTCGGTACAGTTTAGGTACTTTTTCTTCTGAGAGTAGCTGTAGGCGAGAGAGCGAATCTCGTTCTCTTCGGAATCGGACGACATTAGTGATTTCTATCACGCGCATCAGCTGGAGATAATGGAAGGCGGAATACCGCGACGTGCTTTAGCATTGGTATTAGACTGGGCGCTAGAGCACCGAGCCGAACTCATGGAGGATTGGGAATTATGCTCGAACAATCAACCGGCGCGCAAGGGTCAATTTTGGGGACCACCCCACCCAACGGCTATGGTTCGAAGAGCACCTAAGTTGCCGGTCACTTGCACACCTTGGCTATAGGATAAATTGAGGGAACGGAATGTCCAACTGGCAACCAACTGCATACAAGCAATACCGGTGGATCGTCGCGGATCCGGACCTTCTGGGCGGCAAACTGACGATTCGTGACACCCGAATTTCGGTTTCTCTGATTCTGGAGTGTCTCGCAAACGGGATGACGCTCGGCGAGATCAATGAGGCGTATGATCACGTCCTGTCTCAAGACGCCTTGTCTGAAGCGCTGAAGGTTGCGTCGGAGTTGACAGAATCGTTCCATGTGGCTGCTTGATGCCAACATGGATGTCCACTTGACTACTCTCCTGGCGGAAGCTGGCATAGCTACAGAGACCGCATCCGGCAGAGGATGGAAAGCACTGTCCAACGGCGAACTCGTAACGGCTGCAGTCGCGAGCGGGTTTGACTGTCTATCAACCCGTGACCGCCTTTTTGGAGAATCGGCGTCTCGCGCGCTGCACCTCCATCCAACATTTGCCGTGATTCTGGTCAACCTGCCGCAGCAACGGTGGCCGGAGTACCGACAGAGCTTTCTGAAAGCCTGGGCTTCAGCTGCTATCGCTCCCCACCCGGGATGCCTGGTCGAGTGGCCGTAACCGCCCGCCCAAACTACTCCACTTTCTTCTCGTTATTACTCCGGTTATCATCCGGCAGCACATGGTCCGGATCGATCACCACAGAAGCGATCGTCTTCCCGGCCGGCGCACTCCAGTCGTACGTTCCTTTTGAAAGCCAAGCCTCCACCGGCAGCTTCAGCCGCGTGCTCGTCCCATCCTGAAACTTCACTTCTACGGTCGCAGGCAGCACCAGCTGTCCGCGATTACCGATGGTCAACTTCTCCCCATCCACCTGATCGACCGCCATGTCGAACTTCCAATTGTTCATGTACCAACCGCGCCAGAACCAGCTCAAGTCTTCGCCGGCGCCACTCTCCATTTCCCGAAAGAAATCCGACGGCGCAGGATGCTTGTAAGCCCAGTCGCGTATATACTTGCGGAAAGCCCAATCGAAGCGTTGCGGTCCTAAGATCTGCTCGCGCAGCAGCACCATGCCGTACGCTCCCTTGAAGTAACTCACCGGATGCCCCAGTTGACCGGGATAGGCGTCGGCGCGCATCATCAGGCTCGGAGCGTCCGGATTATCGAGCACCTTCAGAATGGTGTCCGGTGGCTCGCCTCCTGCCGAATATTCGGAGTCGCGCTTCGGGCCGTAGTTGCCGTGATCGTAAGTCGCCGATTCATCGATATCGATAAAGGTGTTGAAGCCCTCATCCATGAAAGCGTGGCGCCGTTCATTGGAGCCGACAATCATGGGAAACCAATCGTGGCCGATCTCATGCGCCGTAACCCAGAAGAGAAACGCGCCCTTGTCTTCGATGCCGTCGAAGACGATGCCCGGATATTCCATGCCCGTCGAGAATCCCGCGACGCTGATAGCGGTTGGCCATGGGTAAGGGAACCATTGCTTCGAGAAATGCTCCACCGTGTCCTTCACATACTCCGTCGACTTATCCCAGGCCTCAGCGCCGACACTCTCCGGCGGATAAACCGACATAGCCAGCGCCTTCCGACCCTCCGGCAGGTTGATACGCGCCGCATCCCAAACGAACACCGGCGATGCACTCCAGGAAACATCGCGCGTATGGTCCATATGGAAGTGCCACGTCAGAGTGCCGCCCTGCTTAGGACGGCTCTTTGGATCCGACACCTCGGCGGCCGTGCGTATATAAACGGTTTTATCGCTATTGCGCGCCTCGGCGAGGCGTTGTAACTGCGTCTTAGTAAGTACGTCTTTCGGATTGACTAACTCGCCTGAGCCCGCTATGAGCATTTCCGAAGGGGCGGTGATGTAGTAGTTGAAATTCCCATACTCCAGATAGAACTCGGAACCGATATACGGCAGCGTGTCCCAGCCGCGCAGATCGTCATACACCGCCATGCGCGGGTACCACTGCGCCATGTCGTAGATCTCTCCTTTCTGCGACATCCCCCATGACGTACGGCCTCCCCAGACGCCCGGAATTTGGTAGTGATAGCGGATGTGAATTCTTAAGTGACCACCATGGCCACGCAACGGCTCGTCCAAACGAATCTGCATGCGTGTGTCGGAGACGAGATAATCGGCCTTGACGCTTTGCTTTCCCGTCTCGATTTCGACCGCGTCGAGCACAAACCCGTCCGTCGAAGTATTCCCCGCTTGCGAGGCCGCACGGCCGCGGCGTCCTCGTCGCACGCCCATCATCTTGGCTCGCGAATCGTTCTTGTAAATATTCTGCTCCAGCTGCACCCAAACGCTCGGCAGAACATCAGGACTGTTGTTCGTGTAGCCGATAGTCTCGTCGCCTTTGAGCTCCTTGGCTGCCGTATCGAGGCTCGCGTGGATTTCGTAGTCGGCTTCATTCTGCCAGTAGCTCGGACCCGGTGCTCCATTGCTTGAGCGATAGGCGTTCACCGGATCGGGCAGTGTAAGCGGGGCGAACGTCTCGCGCGGATCGTAGGCGGCCGGCGCACCCGGAGTTTGCGCCGAGCCCAACGGACAAAAGAAGATGAACAGAAAAAAGATGGAGGAATAGCCAGCAACGCTCATAGAGAAGGTGCAAAACGGATAAACACCGATTATGAACGATGGGATTTAGGCTATTGGGGAAATTGATTTAGCGCTGACTGGAAACCGGGGGCCTTGCGGACCGAATCGAGCTCGCGATCGGTGTCCACGACAGAACGGCTGATGGACTGATTAGCAGACGCCTTCTTGAGCTCGTCGAGAGCATTTTGGGTTTCGCCTTCTTTCGCCAAGGCACAGGCTAGGTTATAGTTCACTGTGTCCTCGGCTTTATCGAGACGCTCTTTCATGGCGACGTTTTTTTCGTCGTTCGTCATGTTGACCTTCTTTAAGAAGTAAGCGAAGTTCCAAAGCTGTTCGTAAGGAACGCTCTTCAGGCAGTTGATAACCGTAGTTTCCTGGTGAAAGAAACGAATGGCGTCTTGCGCCCTTCCCAGATCCATTTGCACGACACCCAAGTTTTGATGCGCGCCTAGGTAGTGAGGATCTATGTCGATCACACGCCGGAATTCGGCAGTGGCGGAGGTGAGATCTCGGGCCTTTACATTGGCTAGCCCTTGCTGGGTGTATAGCTGGAGGCGCTCGACTTTTACGGGTGTTGGCGACTCTAATTGGCAACTACCAAAAGTGGGGTTATGTGATGTGCTTAATGTATGCACAAAACCCAGAACACTTACGACTACGCCCAACATACCTAAAACCGCCGGGACGGCAACGATGGCGTACCAGCCGAATGGACGATCGCGACGTTGGTGGACCCAAACAAAAAACCGGCGCATCTTATCTCTCATGAGATACCGTCACCTCCGTAGCAATCACCCCGGCCGGAATCTTCGAGTCTAGCCGCCTATCCACCACTTTGTACTCAGTCTTGTCGTCAGGCGCATCGTCCACTTCAATTCGCAGCGCTTTGCTACCGTCGGTCGCCTTCGCCAGACTATGCGCTTCGTCAGCCTCGGCTAAAAGCGTAGTCGAACCATCCGGCGTCTTCGGCCGATTCGCCCCTTGCGCGGTCAGCAGCAGCGTGAGGCGAATTTGTCCCGGATGTTCATCGAACTTAAACCAGGCATGAGGGCCCGGCAGCATAGTATCCACACCGCGATGCACGAAGCCCGTCGGGTCCGTAAGCTGCGACGAAGGAAAGAGGCGCTCTTCCGGCTCGGCGTCCTGGCGCTGGTAGATCACAAGATGCCCATCCACATTGCTGGTAACGTGCATGCGAATGCGATCGCCCGAGTGGAAAACATGCGCCGCGGTAACGCGCGACAGCTGATGGTCCGGCCCTTGCAGTTCAATGTAGTATTTGAGTCCGGTAACGGCAGGCGTGGAGGACGTCGCTACGGGATGCGCTTTAGAATGCTTGCCGGGTTCATCGGCAGACGGTTGGATCTGAGTCTGCTTCCCCGATTCCGCCTCAAAGAAAAGCGCCTTCGCGCCCGTCTGTGCGCCCTCCTGTGACCAGGCATAAACAACAACAAAAATCGCAAGCAGCCAGAGTCTCATAGCACCTCACTCAATCGGTGTTCCGATCACAATGTTCAAGTTTTGATTTTGCGGCCACATAACCGGTGTCTGCACCGCATTTTTCTCTTTCTGGACAATATAAGGAAGATCGTGATCCAGCTTGGAGAAAAGCTGCGTCACCGTATCGAGGCCGTTATTCTGCTTCATCGCCCCCAGCAGACATTCCGTAAAGAAGCTGTTACTCGTACTTTCCCAGGAAGACTGCGAGCCGGAACTGGAAGCGATCAGGACGCGCCCCGTGCCTTGCACCACCCGCGCCAGATCGTCGTCCTGCACGATGGCAAGCGCTTTCGATCCGTCCGCCGCGAAGCGCCGCAAAGAATCGCCGCTAAAACAGGTATCGAGAAACACCACCACGCGCCGCGAGCGCAGATGATCGAGCACTTTCCGCAAATCCTCCATCGCAAACGCCGTCGAAAACAATGCGCTCGGTTTGGTGTCATAGGTGACGATGTAGCCCGTTTGGGCATCTCCAGAGGCGTTGCGATCGTCGGTCGCGGACGTGCCATGCGAGCTGATGTAGATCACCACCAGATCGTCTGCCTGAGCGTGCGCGCCGAGATAGTCTACTTCCGACATCACATGTTGCAGCGTTGCGCCCGAATCGGTAAGCACGTGGACATGGTTGCCGTCGTTATTGAACCGCCCAATCTGCGGGTTGGTCAATGCATCCGCGAAGTCACGCGCATCTTTCGCCGGAGCATGCAGCTGGTATTGCGCCGGAAGATATTCGAACTTGCTGACGCCCACCACCAGCGCCCACTTATCCCGCACCAGTCCCGAAGCCGGAGCCGGTTGCGCTGCCGTGAGATCTTTGCCTTCCAGCGCCTGCGCCGCCAAAAGCAACGAATCGGCCTTGGTGGGGTCGTTAAGAACATCGCGATAGATGGGAGCAAGGCGGCGCTTAACCACCGGACTGGTCGGGCAGTTGGCCTCCGCTTCGGCAAGCAGCGAACGGGCGGATTTTTCATCCCCGGACCCCGCTTTCTGCACCGCTATCTGCAGGATCTGGAGAGATCGAGTGACGCAGGATTGTGCGCCAAGCGGACAAACGGAAACGAAACACAGCAGGAAAATCAGCAGAGCCGTTCGGCGGCGGCAAGCGGACAAAAGTCTTTGCATGGGTTTACAGACTTCGGTTTGCAGGCTTCGCGTCCCTAGTTCGCGCCGGCCGCAGGCGCGCCCTTGCCGCGGCTCTCGGTAAAGTGATACTTGGATTCCACCGATGTCACATCGGAAGCATCCAGACCTTCGCGCTTCGCCAGATCGCGCAATTGTGCGCGCTCCGCCGTCGTGATGCGGCCATCCGCCGCCAGTGGTTTGAAGACATCTTCATAATCCTGTAAAGCCTGACCGATATTTTTCTTCCGCTCGATCTCCTGCGAAACCACCCGATAGCTTTGAATATGCGAGAGCTTCAAGCGCTCGCCAAAAGCAATCAGCCGTTCGCGCTGCGGGGTCGGCACCTCGCCGTTTGTGCCGGCAAGTTGCACGCGCACATCCTTCCGGAAGCTCGCTTGCGCCGCAGTGTCCGGGCTGTTATCGGCCATGGCTGCCTCTTCGAGCTTCTTTTGTTTTGCTCCTTGGGAAGCGACCGCAATGGCATTCTGGGTAGCAAGATCTTGTTCCACTTTGAGTCGGCGCGCTGTCTCGATATTGGTTTTCGCCAGCTGCAGCCGATCGACCGCCTGCCGCATGTATTTCTCCGATGGATCGCCGTGCAGCGCTTGCGTGTAAAGATCCATCGCCCCCTGGAACTTGGGAAGGAAGGCATCCATATCGCTGTCCTGCGCGTAGGCGGCATACGCCATGGCTTCTTTCGCCACTGCCAGGTTGTACAGGCGATCGGAGGGATTGCGCTTCATATCGGCCGAGTTCCACGAATCGAGAGCCTCTTTCCACTGGCCGCTTTCGGCAAGCTTATCTCCCAGTCGAAGCTCCGAATCCACCGCTAGAAACACCTCCACCTGATCGGTCGCCGGAATGTAGCGGCGCTGAATATTCGTCGCCAGCTCCTGCAGCATCTCTGTTTCAAAACCCTCCGCCGTTTCCACCACCGGCTGCTTCTCTTGCGTTTTCGACGGCGTATGTACTTTGAACATGTCGCCCCAGTTCTTCGGTTCGCCCCCGGGCGCTTGACCGTTTACCAGGAGCTCCGTGCGTCGGGCGATCTTCGCCGTAGGCTTGAAGACGTCTACGGCATGCCCCGTGCTATCCACCACCTCGACCCCCGCGGTAAGCGATCCATGAACAATCTCATAAACCACCGGAACGGATCGCTCCTCAAACTGAGGCTTCTGTGCCGTCCCAACGTTTATACTGCGCATTTCCGTGGCATTTTGCTTTTCGATGGTCACCGGTTCATAGGCAATCACCGTAAATGCAAGAATGCTGTCCGGTTTGGAGCTCGCAATCTCGAATTGGTGTGAAAGCGCCTGCTGTATGAGTTGTGCCAATTCCACCTGGCGCTTAAATGCCGCCTGCCCGGCAACATAGCGAATGCCAAGCGTCTTCGCCTGCAACGTAACTTCGGCGGGATGAGGAATGAGCAGAGTAACAATCTCCGCCTTATTCAGGCGCGTGCGAAATTGCCCACCGCCTGCCAGAGCGACGATACCGAACGCCAAGACCGGCAGCTTGATCTTCATGGTCCACCTCTAAACCTTTTAAGTTAGGTAAGTATTTGTGGGTGTATTATAACTCGCTAATTTCGAGAATGGAACTCGCCAACTCTGTCTGCTACTTTGAGTGCGCCTGCGTCGCGTACTTCTTCCACACCGCCGGATCGTAAAGCATCTGAATAAAGATTCCGCCCACTACCGACCTGGCCTGAAAACCCACCTGCTTCGCTGTCTTCGTGTCATACCAATCCGTCAACGGTACCCGGCTCGGCGATTCATACGCAAACCGGTAAGCTGGCTCGAATAACTGCTCGAAACCAGCCGCTGAATTACTCAACGAAGACGTCCAGGCCAGCCAGTCCAATTTTGTATAGTCCGCCCGATTGTCCAGCGGCAAGCCATATTTGTTTTCGTGAGTCTTATAGAAAGCCAGTTCCTTACTTACAACTTCGGGCGGAAATAAATTCAAACCGAGCAGATGATCCCAAACCAGATTGTATTTCTGGCTCCATGTGCCGGGCTTGTCAAAGGCGAGGCGAAAATGATCCCCATCGTTCGCCAGTCCCACCCAGCGCTTAGCGAAATCGCGCGCCATTTCCGTATACTGCTTCGCAATGTCACTCTGGCCCAACTCGCCCGCCAGCTTTCCGTAAGCCCCCAAAGCCAGAATCGCCTTGATCGAAAGATTCGCGTTATGCGCCAGGTGCCCCGCGAAATCGTCGGTGCACAGCTGGTTCTCTGGATCCAGACCCTTCTCCTTCAGGTATTCGGCCCATTTACTAAGCGTCGGCCAATAGGTTTTCGCAAAGTCGGCGTTGCCGTCCACTTGCGCGATTCCCGCCACCATCAGCAGCATGTTTCCGCTCTCCTCCACCGGCATCTGGTCGCGCTCCGAGAACTCTCCCGCGCCATACTGTTGTCCATTGGCCAGCGGGTAGCGCCCCAGATCGTGCGGCGCAAACGGAAAAGTCCAGCGCGGAAGCGCCGCATAATCGAGGATTGGTTTCAGCTGCCCTTTAAGCAGCGTGGTATTGAACAGCAGAAAGAATGGTGAGCTCGGATAAGTCACATCCACCGTATCGATCGACCCGTTGCTGAAATTCTCCTTCGAAAAGAAGAGCGGCGTCCCATTGATGTCCGCTGTCAATTTATGAGCCGCAAACGTCTGCTGATAAGCCAGCGCGCACAAGCGTGCATAGTCTTCGCCGCCCGCTTTCCGCAAATCCCCCATCAGCTCTTCATCGAAAGCGCGCGACTTCTGGTCGAGAGTTGGATAATCGCGCAAAGCAGCTCGTACCAGGTCGTCGATCTCCATGCGATCTTTCCGCCAGTAAGGGCGTAACCGGCGTTCGAAATACGCGATCGAGTAAAGATCGTCATACGCTACAAACAAATGATGCGAAACCGGAGTCGCGGAAACCTCACCGAAGTCGAGCGAATCCGCCAGCACCGGCAGCGCCTGCGCATAGGGCTTATCGCTGAGCAGATTATCGGAATCCGGCACTCGCCCCAACTTGGTGAACGATTCGATTGCATCCGGCCGCACCGTGGCCGCTTCGAAGTTCCCCGGAATCGGTGGCTCTACAACGTACAGATACCCCCAGTCGATGCGCAAATCGTCGCCTGACTTTTGCAGAATCGGCTGCTGCTCGGTGCCCATGCGCAGCACCTGTACGTCGCCCAGGTGATAGCGTGACCACGCGACCCGCTCCTCCATCGAGTTCACCGCAACCTGCGCGCTCGCGTCGAAATAAACTTCTACCTTATGATTCCCGCCGTCCGTCGCGTGAGCCGTCCAGGTGATGTAGGTAACCGGACGCGCCAGCACATCCAGACTGCTCGGTAACGCCGGATTCAGGAACGTCACGGTCAATGCGATGTTCGCGCCTGCGAACTGGTAGACCGTATGCGTCGGCAGAACTTCCACTCCCGTCTGATTCATCGCCGGAACGCCCCGCGGATCTTTCCCCATCACGCGGTAAACTTTTCCGTCTATGCGAATGAGTCCGCAGAGCGACTGCGGCTTGCCAGTCCAATGCTTGGTGGGTTCGTCGGTCAGATGGTCGGCCATTGACCAGATGCTGAAATACGGGTCGTGCGTAACCAGCGGCACAGCGGGCGGCCTGAAGTCCGGGCCCGCTGCGAATCCCGTTCCAGCAAAAAGAAACAACACGCACACTACGAGGCGCAAGACAAAAGAAAGCTTCATATTGGTTCTATTGAATGGTAAATTCCCGATACAACTCTGCCGCATTTTGCGGAGTGACTATCTGCGAAGGAACCGAGTAACCCTTCGCTGGCCGAAACATGGGATCGTGCAGCATCTTCAAAGCCAACTCCACCGCCTGCTTCACACATAGAGGATAAACAAAGGTGGCCGCCAGAATTCCGTCCATCACTTTCTTGATCCCTCCCGCCGGACCGCCCAACCCGTCCACTCCTACAAAGATCATTTGTTTTTCACGATCGAGTTCCTTGGCCGCCAGATACGCTCCTACCGCCATCGGATCGTTATGCGCGTAGACAACGTCGATCTCGGGCTCCGCGCGCAACACTTCCGTCATGCGGTCCTTCGCTCGCGCCTGCACCCAGTCGGCCACCGGATCCGCTACAATCTTGATCTCTGGATACTTCGCAAATACTTCCGCCGCGCCTTTCGACCTGTTGATCTCGCCCTCTACGCCGAGCAGCCCGCGCATCTCCACAACTTTTCCTTTCGGCCGCCGATACTTCGAAACCAGGTAGTTCTTGATAAACTCGCCGGCCATCCGTCCGATCGCCACGTTGTCGCTATGCACGTAAGTGCTGTAGTAAGGGCGCAGCACGTCGCGCTCCAGGCAAATCACCCGAAGCTTCTCATCCATCGCGTCGCCCATCACGGCCGTCAACGCCGCGCGTTCGTTCGGCGCGACAATCAGCAGGTCCGGCCGCTCCCGTATGAAGGTCTCCACTTGTGCGACTTGGCGGCTGTTATCCTGCTGCGCGTCCGCGATTACCAGCCTCACATCTACCGCTTCGGCAAACAGCTTGCCCATAAGCGCATTTTGCGCCGCCCGGTACGGCTCTGCATTGTTGCACTGGCTGAAGGCCACAACGTATGGCCGCTTTTCGCCCATCCCCCGCGTTCCGCCGCAGGAGCCCAAGACCAGCGCCGCGGGTATCCCGCAAACCAGCGCTCGCCTTCTCACTGCGCGGCTCGCCCCTGCTTCTGCACCGCCACCGCCAGTACAATAATCACTGCCTTGACCATCATCTCCACATTGCTATCCACGTTGTTCAGCCGCAGCATGTTGGTCAGAACCCCGATCATGAGCGTGCCTGCCACCGTGCCGCCGATCGACCCTCTGCCGCCCGAAAGCCTCGTCCCCCCGATCACCACCGCCGCGATTGCGTCCAGCTCATACGCCACCCCGGAATTTGGATTTCCTTGATGATTCTCCGCCGCATACAAAACGCCCGCCACCCCGGACAACAATCCGGACAAGGTGTAAACCATCACTTTCACCCGCCGAATCGGCAACCCCGCATAGCGCGCCGCCCTCTCGTTGTCCCCCACGGCCCTCACGTGCCTGCCGAAAACCGTCCGGCTCAGGAGCAATCCGAACAGAACAGCCAGTGCGCCATAGCAGGCTATGGTAAGCGTCTTACCCCGAAAAATACCCGCGAATACCGATGCCACATCGCTGCCGAATCCAATATCCGTATTCGCATTGTTCGAAAGCCACTTGGCCAGTCCGCGAATGCCGATCATTCCCGCCAGAGTGACTACAAACGGCTGCACGTCGAAAGCCGCTATCACCGCTCCAGTAGCGGCGCCGGCCGCGCTCGCCACCAGCAGCGTCGCCCCAATCCCGAGAATGATCTCCGCGCCGTTGCCCATTCCCGGATTCCAGCGCGTCAGGATCATCGCCACAACGCTAGTCGACAGCGCCAGAATACTCCCGACGCTCAAATCGATGCCACCCGTCAGAATCACGAACGTCATCGCCAGCGAAATAATTCCGATGATCGAAACCTGCCGCAAAATGTCCGTCAGATTTCCTAACTCGAGAAAAATTCGCGTCCCGTCAAACGCCCGCGGGCTAATGATAATCGCCAGCAGAACAATCGCGATCAGCGCCCCCAGGCTCTGCAAAATGTCGCGCTTCTCGCCCGACGACTCCCGCCAATAGACCCTCATCCGCTCGGCTAATTCCGCCAAGCATTGACTCCCTGAGCCGCGACAGATTTGGTCGCCCAGGTCATGATCTCTTCCTGGCTGGTTGCCCCGGCCGGTAGATTGGCCGTAATCTCGCCCTCGCGCATCACCAATATCCGGTCGCAACAGCGCAACAACTCCGGCAGCTCCGAACTGACAAAGATAATTCCCTTCCCCTGCTCCGCCAGCTGCTCGATAAGCGCGTAGATATCCTCTTTCGCGCCCACGTCGATGCCGCGCGTCGGGTCGTCCAGAAACAGCACATCCGGATCGCCCAGCAAACAGCGCGCTAGCAACACCTTCTGCTGCCCGCCGCCGCTCAGCGAACTCACCGGCGCCGCGAGCGATGCCGTCTTCAAAGCCAGCCGTCCAAATATCGGCCCGATCGCGCCTTCTTCCCGCTCACGCGCCGTGAAACCGCCGCGCGCCAGCCTCGGCAGGTCAGCCATCGTCCCGTTTTCGAGAACACTCATCTGCATCATCAGCCCATCGAGCTTGCGGTCTTCCGCCAGCAGCCGCATTCCAAGTTTCCGCGTGCCTTTCACCGAATTCGGCCGCACTGTTTCGCCGCGCAGCGTCATCGTGCCTCGCTTCCAGGTGTCCAATCCCGCCAGCGCCGCGCCCAGTTCACTGCGCCCCGCGCCCACCAGCCCGGCGATTCCCAAAACTTCTCCCCGCTTCAGTTCGAAACTCACGTCTTTCAGCTTGCGAGTCGTCAATCCGGCCACGCCCAGCAGCAGTTCCCCTGACGCCGCGCGCTCCTTCCTTTCACTCGCCCGCCATGGCCGCCCCACCATCATGCCGATCAACTCCGCCGCCGTTACATCCTTGGTGGCGCGCGTCCCGATCGTCTTCCCATCGCGCATCACCGTAACGCGATCGCAGATGCGCTGAGTCTCGTCCATCTTGTGCGACACATAAACGATACCCACCCCTTGCGCCTTCAGTCTTTCCATCAGCGCGAAGAGCCGCTCCACCGAATCGCGAAACAGCGAGCTGGTCGGCTCATCCATAATGATGATCCGCGCCCGCATGCTCAAAGCGCGCGCGATCGCCACCAACTGCATTTCGCCGATACGTAAACTTCCCACCCGCCTCCGCGGCGCAACGGCAAGCCCGGCCTGCTGCAAGAATCCCTCCGCAAACCGGTTCATCTCCGCAACTCTCACCATCTCCCGTTCCGCAAATTCGCGGTTGCCGATCACAATATTCTCGGCAACACTCAAATTCGGAAATAGATCCAGCTCCTGGTGAATGATGCTGATTCCGCGCCGCTGCGCATCGAGCGGCCCGTTTATCGCGGCCAACTCTCCATCGATAAAGATCTTGCCCGCGTCCGGCCGCACCGCTCCCGCAACAATCTTCCCCAGCGTGCTTTTCCCCGCGCCGTTCTCGCCCATCAGGGCATGCACTTCGCCCGCCTGCAACGAAAACTCTACCCCGCGCAAAGCCTCCACCCCGTCATAGCTCTTGCAAATACTCTGTGCCCGTAAAACCTCGCTCGCCATCTTTAACCTGACTGCATCAGTAAATCACATGCGTCGCTCAAAGCTGCTTTCCGGACAAGAGTCGCGTTAAGGCCCAGTGGTCACATGTAATACCGCGTCCAGCGGGGCTTACGTATTCAATAGATGGGGTCAGCTATAGCCAAGCTAAAGTCCTTCGGCCCACGTAGGCTCTCAAGACACGATTGCTGTCATCTGTCCGCAGACAACAATTTCACGTGCAATATGTTCAGCGTATGGTCGGATGGCGGGGCCCAGCGTCATCTCATCTTTCCGCTGGGACGGTCTCGCCTGAGCAATGCCATTGGCCCGGGACCCCTGCCGGCGCCTGCTTAGAACTGCATCTGCCGCCCCATCTTAATAGCTTTTCTGGTCCTTGTGGGGCAGTTCCGCGAAATTGCGCCGGCCTCGTAGGCCGGCTTTCAATACCTTGAGAACCCTTAAGGTCAATGGCATTGATCTCGCCCGCGTCCGGCTCCTAATACGACCTTTACAGCGTCGATCCGAATGCCGCCAACTTCGATCCAGGTGCCCGTGACAACTCCCGAACCCGCTTATGAGTTGCTGACAATAGGCCTGCTGATCGCGTTCGCGCTGCGCCGCCGGTAACCGAACACCCACAACGCCGCCAGGCTCAAGAAAACCGGAATCGCCAGCGCCGGTTCCGGTGTCGACGTGATCTCGCCGAACAGTCCATCTTTCTGGTTGTTGATCCCGGCCGTGAAGTAAAGCGCGTTCGTGTTGTCGTTCATTCCACCGGTCCGGAAATCCAGCGACCACAGAAAATCGTTCACAATCGGCTTCCCGTCCGCGCCCATAAGTGTCCCCACAAAGGCATCGGTCGTGGCATTGTAGGCCAGAATTTCTCCATTGCCAAAATTCCCGATCAGCAGGTCGCCGCCGAAGCCGCCAAAATTCGCCGGCGCGAGCGTCATGCCCCACGGCGCGTAAAGCGATCCGCCGGTTGCCACTCGCTTCATAAAGTTTCCGCTGGTGTCGAACTCGTCCACGTAGCCCCCTGAAAGACCCGTGCCGGTCGCCGTCAGCCGCGCATACGTCACGTAGAGGTTCGAACCCATCGTTTGCACGTTGAATGGAACATAGCCCGAAATCGCATTCGGATCGGCGAAGTTACCGCCCAACGTAACCGGCTTGAAACTGGAATCGAAAACCCGGATCTGGCCGGTCGAATCGGCCGCATAAAGATAATTCGATCCGCCCGCGCTCCCCAGCGCCAACCCGGTATACACCGCGCCCGGCGTCGAAGCCACCTGCACCGCGCTCATGCCGGCCGCGCCGTTCCAACCCGCGATCGTGCCATTCAAAGTGTCGAAGATAAAATTCGACGCACTTCCGTTCGGCAACGCGAACCCTGACGTGCTGTTGAATACCTGTCCCGTCGGGCCCGTCGCCGGCGGCGTTCCGCCCGGAACCGTCACTACCAGAGGAACTACGTTGCCCGCTCCGTCATAGAGCGTCGAAGTCCCCGATCCCTGATTCGAAACCCAGAATGGCGATGTCGCGCTGAACGACACCCCCCAAGGATTCTTCAAATTCGGGTCGGTCATCTTGGCCTCGCCCGCTATATCCGACACCAGATTTGTTTGCGTCAACACATTCGCCAGCAGAACTTGCGAAGAGAGCGCGAAAGCGATCCCGAGCGTCAATTTGGCACTCGGACGAAGAGTGTTTCTCATTACAGACCCCTTTGAAAATCTTTTTTTGCCTGACCCGCCACATCAGGCGCTTCCGCTGAAAATTGGTTTCGGCGAAAATGCGAGGGTAAGAGTACTGGCGGTTTGCCCAAGCCCGATATCCAGCCGTGACCAAATTGAAATACATCGCAATCAGCGCCTTCCTGCTCTTTCACTTGCTCGCCATCGCCTGCTGGTCTGTTCCCATCGACTCCCCTTTGCTTGCCGCCTTCAGATCGTCCATTCGGCCTTACATGCTCTGGTCCGGCCTCTTCCAGTCTTGGGATATGTTCGCCCCGCTCCCCAAATCGGAGAACGACTATCTGCAAGCAGTCATCATCACGCATGACGGCACTCTCCACACCTTTAAGTTCCCGCGCATGGAACAGCTCGACTTACTCGCGCGTTACTCCAAAGAACGATACCGTAAGTTTGCCGAGAACTTAGTAGATAGCAAGTATGCCGGGGTCTGGCCCGGCGTCGCCATCCATCTGGCCCGCCGTTACAACAATCCGGCCAATCCTCCGGCCATCGTCATGCTTATCCGCTACTGGTCTCCCATCGACCCGCAAGCCGATAAATCGCGCCCCGTCGCGCCCGAGCAGGCGCACATCTTTTTTGAATATAGAGTGAAGCCCGGGGACCTGCCATGACGCTGCGCGCGGCTCTCAAAGCCTGGAACCATTTCTTCTTTGCGCCCCAATCGCCGGTTCCCATCTCGCTCTTCCGCATCCTGTACGGCCTCTGCGTTATCGCCACCCTCGCCTTGCTTCACTCGGACTGGCTCAACTGGTACGGCGTACATAGCTGGATAACTCTCCCCACCATGACCGCCATCGAACCCGGCATGCGCCTGAACCTGTTTTCCGTCATTCCGCAAAACGACGCCTGGATCGCCGCTTTTTTCTGGTTCTGTCTCGCTTTTGCTGTCTTACTGACGCTCGGCTTATTCACTCGCCTCAGCAGCGTCATCACCTTCCTTTGCCTCGCTTCCATCCAGCAAAGAAACCTGCTGATTTGCCACAGCGGGGACACCTTCCTTCGCGTCACCGGTTTCTTCCTCATCTTCGCCCCCGCGGGAGCGGCCTTCTCCCTCGACCGTCTCCTCCGCCTTCGCGCCGGCAAACAAGATTCCCAAACCATACCCCGCAGCCCCTGGGCGCAAAGGATGATTCAGTTCGAGCTGGCGCTCGTCTACTTCGTCTCTTTCTGCTCGAAATCCACCGGCGCGCCCTGGGTCAATGGCACCGCGCTTTACTACGCCGTTCACCTCGACGCCATTCGCCGCTTTCCCATACCTGCTTGGATCGAGCACCCTCTCATCCTGAAACTCGGTAGCTGGTTCACGCTGGTTATCGAGTTTTCGCTCGGCACTTTGATCTGGTTCAAGGAATTGCGCTATCCGCTCCTGCTGCTAGGCCTGCTCTTTCACCTCTGTCTCGAATACGCCTTCAACGTCCCCATGTTCCAGTGGGACATTCTTTCCGCCTACGTTCTCTTCGTCGATCCTGCCGACCTGAAGCGTTTTTGGAACTGGCTGGCGTTCCGGTTCGCCAAGCTCCGTGCTAAGCGTTCGCGTACATCTTCTCCATCCGCTTCTGCATCTCCGCCGGGTCGACGTCTTCCTTATGGGTCATCAAACTCCATTGAAAACCGAATGGATCGATAACCGTCCCCACACGGTCTCCATAAAACTGGTCTTCCACCGGCCGCTTCACCGTCGCTCCCGCCTTTATCGCTTTGTCGAACGCCGAGTCCACATCCTCCACATAGATAGCTAGGGCAGCCGGCGACCCGCCCAGCGTCTCCGGGCTTTTGTTCCCGTACGCCGGATTCTCGTCCGCCATCATCAAGCGCGTGTCCCCGATCCGTATCTCGGCATGACCCACCCCTCCGTCCGGCATCGAAAGCCGCATAATCTCCTTCGCCCCAAACGCCTTCTCATAAAACTTGATGGCCGCATCCGCGCTTTTGTGAGTCAGGTACGTCGTTACCGAGTGATATCCGTCAGGAATCGCTTTTACATTCGCCATGGGTCATTTTCCTCCCCATATAGCCTACCTCCAAAACGGATCGGAAGGCCGGCCCGAAATCCCCTTGCGGGGTCTTCATACGGCGGACCTCTGCCGGAAAACGAGCGAAGCACGCGTCTGCCAAATCAGTCTGGCTGGTCGTCAGCTTCTTGCGAAATCACTCCGCAGGAATATGTTCAAAGGCAGGTTTACTTTCGTGAATGTCCATGCGTTCAATTAGCTGGTCAGCAATGCTAAAAACATGCAAAACGACTTGATCTGAGAGGACATCACCTTTCAAATTCTTTACCACTTGATGAACTCTAACATCGGTTCTGCCCGCCTCACGGTCAGTCACTTCGATTGGTTCCACGTGAGGATCAAACTCAGCCCATTGACGTGTCCAGTAAGCCCGGATCTCTTCTTTCCCGACTACTCGACCACCTTCCGAAGCCTTAGGCCATTCGACATTCTCACTCATCAGCGCAAGTGCGTCATCGATATTCCTCCGGTTGAAGGCCGAGTAAACCTGGGCTATTAACGCATTTGTGTTTGCCATACTCTCCCATCGTACAGAGAGCACTTGATGTGTCTCTGGATAGATCCGTCCTGACAAAGATGTGTAGAGTAGTCGTCTGCGGCATTGCACAAATCTTCGTTTGTGCAATGGTCATCATGCGCACAGTCCGAAGCACGGTACTTTCACATTCTCTTAACCCGCCCTAAATTCCATCCGATAAACTCTCCCCGCTTCCAGCCGGCAGACCACGCTCCCATCCGCCTCCCGCTTCACCTTGGCCTGCTTCGAACCCGCCGCGACGCCCCGAATCTGCTGCTGCTTCGGCGCGCGCAAACGATACTCGCCTGCCAAATCCGGCTTCATCATGCATTCCGTCGCCTTGCCACCCGCCCAACGCAAATCCACAGTTAACCCACCGCGCGATAACCCGCCGCGCGCCCGCAGACCCTTCACAAAACCATCCGCCCACGCCGCCGGCAGCGCGGGCAGCAAATCGATACTCCCGTTATGGCTTTGCAGCAGCATCTCCGCCATCGCCGCCGTCGCTCCGAAATTTCCGTCGATCTGAAAAATCGCGCCTTCCCGCGCCGGATGCGTATCGAACAAATTCATATTCGTGCTGTGCTTCATCAGCATCGAAAGCGATTCCCATGCCTTCTCGCCGTCCCCCAGCCGCGCCCAAAACGCAATTGCCCACGCCCGGCTCCAACCCGTATACGCGCCCCCGTGCGCCAGCCGCCGCTCCAGCGAAACCCGCGCCGCCTGCGCCAGCTTCGGCGTTCCGCGCGGCGTGATCTGATTGCCTGGATACAACGGATACAATTGCGACATGTGCCGCTGTCCCGGCGTACTCTCCTCGAAATCGATCGACCATTCCTGCAGCTGCCCATATCTGCCGATCTGGTATGGAATCAGCCTCGCCCGCGCCGCCGCGAGTTTCCCCGCGAACTCTTCGTCCACTCCGAGTTCCTTCGCCGCCGCGATGCAATTCGTAAATAGCTCCCGGATCAGCGCCATGTCCATCGTGCAGCCAGCGCTCGTCATCGCGCGCTTTCCATCCGGCGCCAGAAAATCGTTCTCCGTCGATTCCGACGGGCACGTCGTCAAATGCCCGTTCGGGCCATCTATCAGCCACGCCAGGCAAAACGTCGCCGAGCCCTTCATCAGCGGATACGCGCGCGTGCGCAGAAATTCCCGGTCGCCGGTAAACAGATAGTGATCGTAAATATGCTGGCATAGCCACGGCCCGCTCATGCCCCAGTTCGCCCAGGTCGGCGCGCCCACCCCTTCGCCCACCGGATTCGTCGCCCGCCACAGGTCGATGTTGTGATGCGAAACCCATCCCGGCAGCCCGTACGTCTCTTCCGCCGTCCGCGCCCCGTTCTTACTTAGTCCCTCCATCAGGTCGAACAGCGGCCCCGTGCATTCGCTCAACTGGCATGTCTCCGCCGGCCAATAATTCATCTGGATGTTGATATTCGCGGTCCAATTACAACTCCACGGCGGCGTCACCTGCGCGTTCCAGATGCCTTGCAAATTGGCCGGCTGCGAACCGGGCCGCGAACTGCTGATCAGCAGATAGCGGCCATACTGAAAATAGAGCGCCAGCAGCGCCGGGTCCGGCGCATCGGCAAAACTTTTCAAGCGAACGTCGGTCGGCTGCGCGCTCCCCTTCGCCGCCGCGCCGAGTTCGAGCGAAACCCGCCGAAACAGCCGTCGATGATCTTCCACATGCCGCGCCCGCAGTTCCTCGACCGGTTTCCCGGCCACCGCGTCCAGCCGCTGCTGCGCCTTGCCGGCGACTTCTTCCACCGGCATATCCGGCTTATTCTCGAAACCGCGATACCCTGTCGCCGCCGTCACCAATATGGTGAACGAGCTCGCGTTTGAGATCTCGAGTGCATCGCCCCGCGCCTCTACGCTTCCATCTTTCGCCCGTACCGCGAGCACTGCCGCGCCATACATCCCCTCGCCCGCTTCGTCCGAGAGCCTCACCGGCTTCTCGCTCCCCGGATGCCCTGCCCCGGCAATATGCGCCGCTGCTTTGCTCGTCAGCAACAGCCTGTTCTCGCCCACTACCGACACGTTTTTCTTCAGCGGACCGCCCATTGAAATCTTGCACTGCCACTGGCCCGGCCGATTCGCCTCCACATGCACCACCAGCACCTGATCGGGCGCCGACGAAAACACCTCGCGCACAATACGCGCCTCGCCGGCTTGGTAGCTCGTCCGCGCGCAAGCGCTATCCAGATCCAATTCGCGGCGGTAATTCGTCACCGCCCCCGCCCCGGAAAATTCCAGCTCCAGGTTCCCCAGCGGCTGATAAGCCTCCGCAAACAAGCCCTGCATCTTTTGGCAAAGCCGGTCCGCCAGATGATAGTCTTTCTGCTCCAGAACCGCCCGTCGTATCTCCAACAAATATTTTTTGGCGTCCCGATTGTTCCCGTCGCGCGGCTGGCCCGACCACAGCGTGTCCTCGTTCAATTGCAAAAATTCGTGCTGCGGATTGCCGCCCTCGCCGCCGCCGAACACCATCGCGCCCAGACGCCCGTTCCCTACCGGCAGAGCGTCTACCCAACGCGCTGCCGGCTGCCGATACCACAACACCAGCTCCGCCGCGCCGGCAGCCCCTAAACTCTTCGCCACCGAAAGCGCATAGGGTACAGCCGCCGCCTCTGCCAGGAATCTACGCCGCGTTCTTCTCTTCATACTCACCGAATTTCACCTGCCCGCTGACCGCACATTACAAGCACCAAGCATACGTGATTCCCGGAACCTGCAAGCGGCGCGTTTCCGTTCAGGATAACCGTTGCACAAACGAAGGATGCTGTTGAAAAACTCGCCTGCGATGACACGATCGGTTCCGCAGGAGATAAGAAATGTCCACCCTCAGCAACGCAATCGCTTATAGCGCGTCCAATCGCGTCATTTTTCTGAGCAAAGTCGCGCAAACCCAAGTGAGCGGAGTTTTTCTACACATCGAAGGTTTTATGCAACGACGGATCGAGGGAAACTGATCGCCCTGAGGAGCCGCTAACCGTGAGTATCAAACTGAGACAGATTCGAGCTGATCGGCACGGGCGGTTTCCCCCGAGATATTTGAAGGAGAAATCGCAGAGCGGCCACGGCTATATTGCCGTGGCGAACAGCCCGTGACCCGCTTGAAGGCTGTACTGAAGGCGGCTTCGGATTCGTAGCCCAGCGACAGCGAAATAACGGAAATGGGATCGCTGGAATTCACCAGCTTGTCTCCGGCCAGCTGCATTCGCCAGCGGGTCAGATATTCCATGGGTGACACCCCAACCGTCTCTCTAAATTTCAGGGCAAAGGCTGATCGCGACATGCCGGCACGCTCGGCCAGCTTCTGTATGGTCCAGCCATGCGCCGGCTCGTCGTGCATGGAGTTGATCGCCGCGCTCATCTGTTTATCTGCGAGGGCGAAGAGCCATCCCACGCCACCGCTCAACCCTTCCGCCAGATGCAACCGCAGGGCCTGAACCAGCATCATGTGGGCGAGGTCTTGCACGACCAGAAAGCCGCCCGGCTGCGGCTCGCACACTTCCTGTCTCATTCGTTCCAGGGACCAGCGCAGCGCCGCCTTGTCCGATTCTTTCCGGAGATGCACGATAAGCGGCAGCACCCCCAACAAGACGCTGGCATGATTCCCGTTCAGGGCAAAGTGCCCGCCGACAAGAAAGAAATCCCCACCGCCATTCCACGAGACGATTTCACCGGCCCGTGTGGTCGAGTAAATCGCGCTCGCGTCGATCGGCGTCAACGTCAGGTCGCTGGCAGCGCGAAACGGCCGCCCGCTCGGCAGCAGGAAGCAGTCGCCCGCCTTTACCCGCACCGCGTCGGGAACGCCCTCGACCGACAGCCAGCACTCGCCAGAAACCACGGCGTAGCACTTGATGCCGTCATGCTGGGGATACTGGATTGACCATTCTCCACCCGCATCGAAGCCGCCGGAATTATAACTGCGTGGTTTCAGAAGCGACAATACGTCTGAGAGCGGATCCATTAAACCTCCTGGACGATTGCGAAAATAATGTGGACTCTACAGTATAGATTGCATTTCCAAAACCTCCTATCTTGAGTCTTGTCCAATGCAGGATGAGCCTGAAGGAGCGGTTTGTTTCTAACGCAGAATGAGCCTGAAGGGGGGGGGCGAGTTCCGGATGCTGAGGATTGAAGGTCAGCATGAGGAATGGGGAGCGATTGAGCCTGGAGCAGATCCGGGCCTTTCTGGAGGCAACGAATGAAGTGCAGTTTGAGGCGGCGAATCGGGCGGAGGTCTACGCCTGGATCAGCCGGACGTTGTGCGAGCAGGAGTACTGGAAGCAGAGCAAGGAAAGCAAAGGGCTGCTGCGGCAATACCTGCGGAAGATGACAGGACTAAGCCGATCCCAGGCGACGCGGCTCATCGCGGGATACGTCAGGGAAGGCACGGTAAAGGAACGCCGTTATCGGCGCAATTGCTTCGCGCAGCGCTACACGGCGGCTGACATTAGGTTGTTGGCCGAAGTGGATGAAGCGCACGAAACGCTGAGTGGGCCGGCCACGCGGCAGATCCTGCAGCGCGAGTTTGAGCGGTATGGCAACCGGCGTTGCGAGCGTCTGGCGGGAATCTCCGTGGCGCATATTTACAATCTGCGCAAAAGCGGGGCTTATCGCGAGAAACGGGTGCGTTACCAAAAGACACGGCCGATGCCAGTGGCCATTGGAGAGCGGCGGCGGCCCGATCCGCAGGGTCGGCCCGGCTACCTGCGTGTGGACACCGTGCATCAAGGCGATTGCGACGGGATCAAAGGCGTGTATCACATCAACGCGGTGGACGAAGTGACGCAATGGCAAGTAGTGGGAGCTACGCCGCAGATTGGAGAAAAATGGCTATTGCCGGTATTGGAAGCGATGTTGGCGCAGTTCCCGTTCCGGATCCGGGGTTTCCATTCCGATAACGGCAGCGAGTTCATTAATCGCACTGTCGCCCAGCTGCTGAACAAGTTGTTGGCGGAACAGACCAAATCGCGCCCGCGGCATTCCAATGACAACGGCCTAGTGGAGGCCAAGAATGGCGCAGTGATCCGTAAGCACATCGGATACGGCTATATCGATTCCAGCAACGCCGACGCGCTCATGCTCTTCTACCGTGACCATTTCAATCCCTCTCTGAACTTCCATCGGCCTTGTGGTGTGCCGGAAACGACGATCGACCGGAAGGGCAAACAACGCCGGGTTTATCGCCGCTACGCAACGCCCTGGGAACTGTTACAGGAGGCGCCGGAGTTCACGCAGTGTCTGAAGGCTGGAATCACTACCGAAAGCTTGCAGCGTTCCGCCGATAGCTGCAGTGATACCGAAGCAGCATGCCTCATGCAAGCAGCCAAGCGCAAGCTCTTCGCCGGACTGCGGCACAAACGGAGCGCATGAAGACGGCGGGAGGAAATGACAACCTATGGACGCCGAGGAAAATCAACCACCAGGTTTTCCTGGCATAGAAAGCTACACCCAAAAAACAAGGAGGCCCGAAGCGCGGAGCTCCGCTCCCCCTTCAGGCTCATTCTTCAATTAGAAAATGCTTCTTGAGAACAACGGGGCTCCGAATGCGGCCCCCCTGACGAAATCAGGTCAGGAAGGGAATCAAAGGAGAAATGGCAATGCGTGTTTTCGTCACCGGTGCTACAGGGTTCGTCGGTTCTGCGGTTGTTCAGGAGCTAGTGCAAGCGGGCCATCAGGTGCTTGGGTTGGCTCGCTCAGATTCGGCGGCCAAGTCGCTCACCGCCGCCGGCGTCGAAGTTCACCGGGGTGATCTTGAGGATCTTGAAAGCTTGCGGAGTGGAGTTGCCTCTGCTGATGGCGTGATTCACACTGCTTTCATCCATGACTTCTCGAGATTCAAGGAAGTCTGCGAGATAGAGAGTCATGCGATTGAGGCTCTCGGCTCCGCGCTCGCAGGGTCGGACCGATCCTTGCTCATCACCCTTGGGACTGCACTCCTGACGCCAGGTCGTCTCGCGACCGAAGAAGATGTGTCGGTTTTCACCCTCGACGATTTCCCCCGAGTCGCTACAGAGCAATCTGCACTCGCCTTGGTGGAACGGGGAGTGCGGGTATCGCTCGTACGCCTTTCCCCATCCGTACACGGTACCGGCGATCACGGCTTCGTTCCGACTCTCATTCAGATCGCACGCGACAAGGGCGTTTCTGCGTATGTAGGCGACGGAGCCAATCAGTGGACCGCCGTGCATCGGCTCGATGCCGCTCACCTCTTCAAACTTGTGCTTGAGAAGGGTTCCGCGGGAGTCCGGTATCACGCGGTCGATGAACAAGGAATCGCATTCCGCGATATCGCCGAGGTCATTGGAAGACGCCTGAACATCCCCGTAGTTTCCAAATCATCTGAGGAGGCGGCTGATCATTTTGGCTGGTTCGCACGATTCGCCGGACTCGACTGCCCGGCCTCGAGCAAGCTCACGCAGGAACGCCTCGATTGGCGTCCGGTGCAGCCGTCTCTCCTCACGGATCTCGGACAAGGGAACTATTTCACATCATGAGAATACCGCTAACCTCGCGTCGTCCTTGCCGGGCGACGTGCTGAAACAAACGAAGAAACACCTGCCTTTCGTGCAGAAATTTACAAAAGAAGGAGTCTTAAATGAAACTTGAAAACAGAACGATTCTAATAACGGGTGGAACCAGCGGCATGGGCCTTGAGCTGGCGAAACAGCTTCTTGAGCGCCGCAACGTTGTCATCATCACCGGCAGAAGTCAGGAAAAGCTTGACAGCGCTAAACGGGAACTTCGCGGCGTACAAACTTTTAAGAGCGACGTTGGCGATCCCGCCGCAATAGCTGCGCTGTACGACAACGTACTTAGGCAGTTTCCGGCGCTAGACACTCTGATTAACAATGCCGGGATTATGCGTGTGCAGAAGTTCAACCAAGACGAAGGTCTGGATGACATCACGCGTGAGATCGAGATTTGCTACAGCGGGCCGGTCCGGATGATCAAGCAGTTTCTACCCCATCTCAAGTCCCGCCAGGACGCGCTACTTGTGAATGTTTCGTCGGGAGCTGCCCTCATTCCGTTTCCCATATCTCCGGTGTATAGCGGGGCGAAGGCCGCCCTTCACTCCTTCACTGAATCCTTGCGCGTGCAAATGAAACACACCGCTGTGACAGTAGCCGAGCTGATCCCGCCGGGTGTCGAAACACCGCTATTTAGGAACGACGACTTTGAAAGAGAGATGAAGGTGCCGAAAGGCATGGACGTGACGGTGTTCGCCAAGAAAGCCATCGCCGGCATCGAAGAGGGCAAGCTGGAAGTCCGCCCAGGTCTTGCCAACGTGCTGAAGATCATGAGCCGAATCGCTCCGGGGTTCGCGCTCAAGCAGATGGGGAAGATGACCCCGGCGTTCGGACCTAAGTCCTCAACTACAGCAGCCAAGTCCTCAACGGCGGGAGCCAGGGCCTGATTTGCAAGGAGAAATAAGATGACCGGAACAGCGATGTCGCTCGAAGGAAAGCGCGTGGTTGTCATTGGGGGTGCGACGGGCATTGGCTTCGCCATTGCCGAACTCGCTAGCGAGCTGGGCGCCGCTATTGTCCTTGGTTCGAGTAAGAAGACGAACGTCAGTGCGGCCGTCGAGCGCCTGCAAGCCCACAGGCCGCCGGATGCGTCACCAAACGAAAGAGGAACCTCGGCGCACTTGGCCGCGTCCGGCGAGTCCGTTGTGCGCGGTTCCTCAAAAGGTGCGACGGGGCATACCGTCGATCTACGCGATGAGGCCGGCGTTGTCGGCTTCTTCGGAGAGGTAGGCGCGTTCGATCACCTGGCGATAACGGCAGGTGACTGGGGCGGACCGATGTTCGTTCCCTCCAGGAACTCGACCTGACAAAGGCGCAAGAGCTCTTAGCGGTACGCTTCTGGGGCGTACTCGCGGCGGTCAAGCACTGCTGCCAGACAATCGCCCAGGATGGCTCGATCACGCTGACGAGCGGCATGCTCGCGCATCGGCCAAGAAAAGGCGCGCCCATGGCGACCGTAATTGGAGGAGCTGCCGAACACCTGACCCGCGGCCTCGCAATGGATCTCGCCCCGGTGCGGGTCAACGCCGTGTGTCCGGGCTACGTCCTCACCGATCACGTGAAGCAGATGCCGGAGGCAATGCTGCAGTCGGTGGTAGCATCCCTGCCGGTGCCTCGCGCCGCGACGCCGGCGGAGGCCGCGAAGGCATATGTTTACCTCATGCTCAATAACTACGCGACGGGACAAATCCTGCCCGTCGATGGAGGCGGCTTGCTGGTCTGACAGGACGTGTCAGAGCGTGGCGGAATGGTGGATCATCGGGTTCTGGAGTGATTCCGGGCAGTGGCGATGCCGTCAGTATTTCAATGACCAAGTTGGACCCATTGGAGCCGGCCGACGACGGGCAGTTGTCATGAATGACTCCATGATCTCGCTGGCGGTTGTCTCTAAGACGATTGATCTAGAGGTCCTTAAATGCCGGCCATTCGTAAAGATCACGGACTTTATGAGACTACATAATCGCCAAACCGCAGAGGACATGCACGATCGCCCCGACCGACGCGCCCATGATCATTCCCCGCTCCCTCTTTCCCGCTGCGATCATGACATCCGCGATCTGAATCACTGCGGCGGTAAAGAGTAACCACGCGACAGCTTCCCCCCTAAACCAGAACGGCAAAATCCCGCATGCAATCCCGAATGGAGTGGAGCGCGCTGCATACATACGTAAGTAGAAAAGCTCCCCGCGCGAGATGAGACGCGAGCCTGAGAGAGAGGCCGGTCGGACAAGAGCCAGCAGGGCCCAGGTTACGGAAGCGAAGGATACGAGAAGATTCAGAATAACGAGAGTAGTTTGAATTGTTGGCGCCTCAAATGCTGAGATCTCGACTCTAATGGTATCGGGTGGAGTTATGGCACTGTCGCAGCCCGGTACTCATCGCCAGACGAAGGCCGGGTGGATTGGCGTCGTTTCGGATTGCTGATGCATCACGGCAGTCCGAAGTAAAGACCTGAAGCTGTCGTTCAACCTTGCGCAAACCAGCATTTTTTGCCCGCGCAAACCACTCGATCAGGTGTTCGCAAGCTCTTCGGTTAGCCCTTACGGGAGACCCCGGCCTGGGGCGCGTCCCCTCACCCAAACCCCACCTCCCAAAACCCCAGTCACAAAAACCTCACAACTCGATTTCCCCTCCGCTCAATAACTTACCGAGGAAAAATTTTTTCATGGTTCGTTTTAGCCGCCTCGCGTGCTAGCTTTTTACCGGAATTACCACCATGACCGCACGCTCCATCCGCCGCGCCGCCGAGCGCCAAGCCCAAAAAGCCGCAGAGAAAGCTCAACGACTTCACTCTCCCCTCATACGTCCACAGGATGAGGCCGCGCCTCTCAGCGAGCCGAAGATGCCACAGGATGAGGCCGCGCCTCTCAGCGAGCCGAAGATGCCATTTCAGACCGCTCGCTTGCAAGCCAACCGCCTCAACGCACAATTGTCCACCGGCCCCATCACGCCTGCGGGCCGATCCATCTCCTCCCTGAACGCCGTCAAAACCGGACTCACCGGCCGTACCCTTGTCCTCCCCTCCGACGATGCCGCCGCCTACCAACAACACCTCGCCGCCTACCAGAACGAATACCAACCGGTCGGCCTGCGCGAAGCCGAGCTTGTCCAATCCCTAGCCGACACCCGCTGGCGTCTCAACCGCATCCCCGCCCTCGAAATGGCCATCTACGCCAAAGGCCGTCTCGAAGACTCCTTCGAGGACCACGACTCCATCGAATTGGAAATTTACCTCAAATACGAAAAGTCCCTCAAAAACCTCCACCTCCAGGAAGCACGCCTCAACCGCCGCTTCGACAAAGAACTCGCCGAACTCCGCCAACTCCAAAAAGACCGCCAGCAACCAGCCCAAGACGAGCCACGCCCGTCGCAACCTCGCCTCACGGTTGCCGCTCACCAAATCCCTGACTCTGAAAACAGAACCGCCACCGCCAGCGAGCGGCTAGTTGGCTTCGAATTTTCAACTATCCCCAACCCTCCCGAAATTCCATCTATCGTTGCTCCCGCACAACTCAAACAAGCCGCCTGACCTTCCCTCTACAATCGAAGGCAGCATGTCGGTACACGAGATTCACTTCGAGCGAGCCGTCAATTACGACGATGCTCTCTGGCGCGCCGCCGCCGAAGCAGGCGTCGAAACCAGCTACTGGGATATCTTCGGCCAGCAGCACCACGCTAGCCGCGAATCTCTTCAGGCCATCCTCCGTTCACTCGCCTGGAACGTCGATTCGTTCGAGTCCATCGAGGATGCGCGCCGCCATCGCTTTTCCGAAAACGCTCAAGCCGGCCTGCCTCAAACCTGCGTCGTCAGCGAATTCGAAAAGTGGGTCCCGCTCTCCGTTCCAGCCGGCCAAAATAGCTCCATCTCTTACCAAATTCAGCTCGAAGAGGGCCATTCGCTAGGCGGAGCCGTCGCTGCCTCCGTTCTGGCGGAAACGCGCATCACTGTCCTCGACGGCCACCGCTGGTCTACTCTCCGTCTCGACCTCCCCGCCGAACTGCCGCTCGGCTACCACACCCTCCAGCTCTCCCTCGACGGCCACTCCCTTCCGCCCTCGCACCTGATCGTTTGTCCCGATCGCACCTATCTCCCCCAAAATCTCGCCCAGGGCGGCCGCACCGCCGGCTTCAATGTCGCTCTTTACGGCCTCCGTTCCCAGCGCAACTGGGGCTGCGGCGATTTCTCCGATCTCAAAGGTCTCCTCACCTGGGCACGCCGCGATGTCGGCTTCAGTTTCGTCGGCCTCAATCCGCTGCATGCGCTGCATAACCGCACGCCTTACAACACCAGCCCTTACTTGCCGCTCTCGATGTATTACAAGAACCTCCTTTACATCGATGTCGAAAGTGTCCCCGAATTCCAAATCTCCCACTGCGCCCAAACCTTGGCCGCGTCGCCCAAAGTTCAGCAGCATATCCGCCAGCTTCGCGACTCCGAGTTCGTCCAATACTCCGCGGTCGCCCGCCTCAAGCGCCGCTTCCTGAAAATCCTCTACCGCCAGTTCCGCCGCCGTCAAGGTAGCCAAGCCGCCCAGCGCGCCCAAGACTTCGCCGCTTATTGCCAGCGCGAAGGCGATCTCCTTTCGCGCTTCGCCCTCTACTCCGCCCTCGATGAAGCCCTCCACAGGAAGAACCCCGACCTTTGGATCTGGCGTGACTGGCCGCCCGAATACCAGTCCCCCGATTCACCCGAATCGCAACGCTTCGCGCGTGAGCACGCCCGTTCCGTCGAGTTCTACCAATACATTCAATTTGTTCTCGAAGAACAACTCGCCCAAACCCAACAGCACGCCAAAGATATTGGCATGGCCATCGGCCTGTATCACGATCTGGCCGTCGCCACCGATAATTTCGGCTCCGACCTCTGGAGTACCCGCCATCACTATGTCGACGGCTGCCGCGTCGGCGCTCCTCCCGACGATTTCTCCCCGGAAGGACAGGATTGGGGATTTCCTCCCCCCAACAAAGAAGTACATCGCGCCGAGGGCTACCGCCTCTACCGCGAAAGCATTCGCAAAATTGTTCGTCACGGCGGCGCGCTTCGCATCGACCATGTCATGCGCCTCTACCGCCTCTTCTGGGTCCCGCCCAATCTCTCGCCCGCTCACGGAGCCTACGTCCGTGATTTCGCCGAAGACCTGATGCGCGTCCTGGCGCTCGAAAGCGTCCGCAGCCAGAACATCATCGTCGGCGAAGATCTTGGCACCGTCACCGATGAAATGCGCGCCCTCTTCACCCGCTTCGGCATTCTCAGCTATCGCCTCTTCCCATTTGAGAAGAATTATCAAACCGGCGAGTTCAAGCACAGCTTTGAATACCCCAGGCAAGCTCTTGTTTCTTCAAGTACTCACGATCTGCCGACTCTGGCCGGGTTCTGGCAGAACAGCGATGTCGAAGCCCGCCAGCGCGCCGGCTTAGCCGATACATCTGCTTACCAAGGTCAAATCGCCGACCGCCGACGCGAAAAGCAAAGCATGCTCGACATCCTTCACTCGGAAACCCTTTTGGCGGCCTCGTATCCGCGCGACGCCTCTCCCCTGAATTACCTCGACGGCGATCTCCACAACGCCGTCATCGGCTTTCTCGCCCAAGTCCCGTCCATGCTCTTACTGCTCAACCAGGAAGACTTCACCAAGGAAACCGACCAGCAAAACCTGCCCGGCAGCACTGCCCAGTATCCCAACTGGCAGCGCAAAATGCGGCTCTCCATCGAAGAGTTATCCTCAACAGCTGCGTCACCATACAGCAATATGTTCAATCACCACCTGACCCGAACCGCCCGTTAGACCCCGCTTTGCCCCCCAACCCACCCACTCTTTTCCTCTTGCCACAGATTGCAATTTGCGATATGCTGATTGCGGATTGCAATATGACGGTCGCGGACAAAATTCGCTACCTCCGCCTGGTCGAAGGCCACCTTCGCGGCCTCAACCGCGAAATGACTCAGAAGGAAGTCATCTCCACCATCCGCTCGGAGATGCAAAAGTCTTTCAGCCAGCCCTACCTCTCCCAATTGGAAAGCGGCCAGCGGCGTCACCTCACGAACACCACGCGCCTGCTCTTGGCCAAGTTCTTCAAGGTGCATCCCGGCTACCTGGTGGACGACCCGGAAGGCTTTCATACTGAACTGCAATCCGATCTGCGCGATCAGGAAGACAAACTGGACCTCTGGGTCGTGGCCGGAGCCGAACGCTTCCGCAAAGACTCGCCCCTCGCCGACGCGCTGCTCAAACTGGCTCGCCATGACGATACCCGCCAATGCTTCCTGCTCCTGGCGGCCGTCCTCGAAACACCCGATCTGGTCGACCGCCTTTGGGAGGTTCTGAAACCGAAAGTGGAGGCGCACCATGAAGTGGCCTGAAATATATCTGTTCTGCTTTGCCATCGGCTCCGTCTGGACCCTCGCCACTGCCCTCCTCGGAGGTCTGCATCTCGGGCACGGACACGGGCATGCGCACGGCCCGCACGTCCACCACGGTTCTTACCATCACGGATTTCACCTCGGCCATTGGTTCGGAACCATGACCAATCCCAGCGCCATCGCCGTTTTTCTTGCCTGGTTTGGCGGTATCGGGTTCATTCTCACCCGCCATACCGGGCTGCTGTTTTGGGTCGATCTTGGCATCGCCACCGCGTTCGGCTTGCTCGGCGCATGGCTGCTGGCCGCTTTTCTAACCTTCCTCGAAGCGCGCGAAAAGCCGCTCGATCCCGCGGACTACGAACTCGTCGGCACGCTCGCGAAGGTGTCGAGCCCTATTCGGCCCGACGGCGTCGGCGAACTGATCTACACGCGCGATGGCGCCCGCCGCCCGCTCTGCGCCCGCAGCGAAGATGGCGTCGCCATCCACCGCGGCGAGGAAGTCGTCGTCACCCGCTTTGAAAAAGGCGTCGCTTACGTCCGCACCTGGGACGCCATGCTGGAGACCAAAAAATGACGTCTCCCAGCCCAGCTCTCCGCCAACCAACCACCACACCCCATATCACGCACACGCCCGAACGTCTTCTCACCCGATTCCCAAGGAGCCCCTATGTCCAGTGAAGTCCTCATCCTCGTCGTGGTAGTAGTGCTCATCTTGCTCTTAGCCATGAGCACCCTCGCCACGCTATTCCGCAAAGCCGGTCCCCACGAAGCTCTTATCGTCTATGGCTTGCGCGGCACTCGCATCGTCAAAGGCCGTGGAACGGTCATCGTTCCCATGATCGAAAGCTACCGCCAGCTCTCCCTCCAGCTCATGTCGTTCGATGTGGCCCCCCAGCAGGATCTCTATACCAAGCAAGGCGTCGCCGTTACGGTCGAAGCCGTCGCCCAGATCAAAGTCAAAAGCGATCCCGAATCCATCCAGACCGCCGCCGAACAGTTCCTCACCAAGACCGATCAGGCCCGCGAAGGTCTCATCCGCCTCGTCATGGAAGGCCATCTGCGCGGCATCATCGGCCAGCTCTCCGTCGAGCAGATCGTCAAGGAACCCGAGATGGTCGGCGACCGCATGCGCGCCACCTGCGCCGACGACATCAGCAAGATGGGCCTCGAAGTGGTCTCCTTCACCATCAAGGAGGTCCGCGACAAGAACGAATACATCACCAACATGGGCCGCCCCGATGTAGCGCGCATCCGGCGCGATGCCGATGTCGCCTCCGCCGAAGCCGAGCGCGATACCGCCATCCGGCGCGCCGAAGCGGTCCGCGCCGCCGCCGTCGCCAAAGCGCAAGCCGATCAGGAACGCGTCCTGGCCGAAGCTCTCTCGCTCGCCGCTCAAGCCGAAGCCCAGCGCGACCTTGAAATCAGAAAGGCCCAGTACGTCGAAACCGTCAAGCGCCAGCAAGCGCAAGCCGATAAGGCCTACGACATCCAGTCCAACATCATGCAGCAGCAGGTCACCACCGAGGCCGTCAAGATCCGCCAGGTTGAAAAGGAACAAGAAGTGAAGGTCCAGGAAGCCGAGATCCTGCGCCACGAAAAAGAGCTCATCGCCACCGTTCTCAAGAACGCCGACGCCGAACGCCAGCGCATTGAAATGCTCGCGGAAGCCGCCCGCCGCAAGATGACGATCGAGGCAGAAGGCACTGCTTTCGCGACGCGCGCGCAGGGCGAGGCGGAAGCCGAAATCATCCTTAAGAAGGGTGAGGCCGAAGCCAAAGCCATGAACGTCAAAGCCGAGGCTTACCAGGAGTGGAATCAGGCCGCCGTCGTCGATAAGCTCATCACAACTTTGCCCGAAGTCGTCCGTGCCATGGCCGCGCCGCTTGCCAATGTGGACAAAATCACTATCGTCTCGACCGGTGACGGCAACTCCGCCGGCATGAGCAAAATCACCGGCGATATGACCAAGATCGCTGCCCAGATCCCGACACTCTTCGAAACCCTCTCCGGCATGCAAATGTCCGAGCTGCTCGGCAAGGTGCGCGGCATCGAAGACCGTTCCAACGGAAAAGCGAAGCCCGAGAAAACTGTCAGTGAAACCTAGGAGTATCTATGGCGCTATTAGATAGAGTGGCCACTCTTATCAAGGCCAACCTCAACGACTTGGTAGACAAAGCCGAAAATCCGGAGAAGCTGCTCAAACAGCTTCTCCTCGATATGCAAAACCAATTCCTGCAGGTCAAAACCCAGGTGGCGATCGCCATTGCCGATCGGCATCTGCTCGAAAAGAGACAGCGCGAGAACGCCGAGTCCCAGCAGGAATGGGTCCGCAAAGCCGAGCTCGCTCTCGCCAGGAATCAGGAAGATCTGGCCCGCACCGCTTTGGAACGCTCTCTTGCCTTTGAGAACGCCGCCCAAAGCTTCGCCCAGCAGTTAGAAGATCAGACGCACCAGGTCCAGACTTTGCGCGAAGCTCTTCATCGGCTAGAGCAAAAAATGGCCGAAACGACGACCCGGACCGAGGTCTTACTCGCCCAGCACCGCCGTGCCCGCGCCGCCACTGTGGCGCGTCTTGCAACCTTCGAAGAGAACGGCGCCTTCGAACGCATGCAAACCAAAGTGGAAGCTGCCGAAGCGCTGGTCCACGCTCATCGCATGGTCGCCGCCGAAACCGATGCCGAGCAGCGCCTCGATCAGCTTGAAAAAGCCGACCGCGTCGACCGCATGTTAGCCGAGCTCAAAGGCCGCTCCGGCACACTCGCCAAACTGTGATTGCGTAGCTGGACCTCAAACCACCTTCCAATATGTCTGGTAAATCTCGTCCTGAATCTCATAAAACGGCCGTAGCGGAACCGCGCCGCCGGCCGTTTCAAAACTCCAGCTATTTCTTTCTGCTTTGCTAACCTGCACATGCGCGAGTTTCGCGCGCTCGAGTGTCGGCTGCTCTTTTGTAATAGCAAACAGAACCAGTGGACCGCGCACGATAGCCACTTGATCCGGCGTCTGTTTGTCCACCGCGCGCGTGCCGGTCCGCTGGTCGAGTTCGAGCTCGATTAAATCTCCGCGCTTCCACGTCCTGTGAATTTTGTGAAAAGTACCTGCTGCCACCACCATGCGCTTCCCGTTGACGGAAACCGAACTGTTTGCGCCTGCCCATGCCGGGATGCGCAAGTAAACAGCAAACTCCCGCGGAGAGGAAGGATTGACACTCAGAGAAATCAGATTATCTATCGGATAATTTGTGCGCTGCTCCAATATGCAAGCAACCGAGCTATCGAGCTTCCAGTGCAAACGCGACGGCACATACAAATTCACATAAACGCCATCCGCCGCCCTGAAATACGCGCTAATGCCGTAATCGGACGCCACCATCGGCAGCGTTCCCGAGCAGCACGGCCAGCGCCCATCGTGATCCCATGGCCATGGCGAATCCGCCACCACTCGTATTCCTGCTTTGTGAGCCGTGTGCCCGTAATCCGAATAGTAAAAACTTGCGCCGCTCTCTTGAATCGGTTTTGCTCCGAGTACCGTGTTGTAGAGAACCTGCTCCATGCTGTCGCCATAGCGCGGGTCGGCGGTCAAACTCATCAGATAGCGCATCAATTTAAAATGCGCGTAAGACCCGCAAGGAGTCTCGAAGCTTCGGTGCGTGTCGGAAATGCTCGCTCCCAGCCGCCCCTTCCCCGGCTCGACGAAACCTTCGTTGGGTCCCCAGCCGCCCGTGGCGTAGCTCTGATCCTCCCAGATCCAGTTGACGGCGTTCGTGACCGCGCGCAGATACTTGCGGTCTCCCAATTGGAAGTACCCTTGCATGCCCGAGCTCAGCGCGTTCATGTGGCTGTAGGCGTGCAATCCCGGCAACACGTTCTGCCCTTCGGAAAGCGGATCGAAGAAACTGCGGTCGAGCAGGTAGCGCTTGCCCATGTCGAAGAATTGGCGCTCGCCCGTCCGTTCATAGGCCAGGAAGAGATTTTCGGCAAGCGTGTACGATTCGTCCCACTCATACGTTTCGTTCTTGTAGTGCCGCGTGCGTTTTTCTTCTGGCGAAAGCGCATGGTCTGGCATATGTGGTTGCGCCGCCCGCGTCGTCGCGTGAAGTATTGCCATAGCGTTCGTGTCGCCGCTCAACGCCTGCGCATCCAGCAGTGCCAGCACCAGCTTGTCGTAGGTATAGGCCGGGTAGCGCAGGTCGTCGAAAAACTTGCCCGTCGGGTCGATCGTCTCCGCATAGCCTGCCACCAGCCGCTTTACTTTCGCTTGCGTTGGTTCCGAGCCCGTCGCCGCGCCGAAACGCGCCAGCGCCGAGACATACTGCCCGAAACTCGCGCCCGGACAGAACGTGTCGTACCAGCCGCCCATGTTTTCGCCCGGCGCGGGCAAGCCTGCCCGCTGCCGGTAGATCTTCAGCAGCCGGTCTTCGCTCAAGTTCAGAAAAAACGAATGGTTCTGGTCGAACTGCGCCTTCAGCGGCCCGGGCAGCAGTTGCACGTCGCTATAACGGAATACCGAGAGCGGCCTCGACGGTGAGCCGGAAGAATCTGCTGCCCACGCGCAAGCCGCGGCCGAGGCCGCTCCCGCTACAAATGACCTGCGTGTAACCCCACTACCTATTTGCTTCATGGCATCTTTATATTCCTGTGCAAACCCAGAGTCGCCGCATACATCGCTTCGAGCAGCACTTGCGAGTGGCCGTCGTAGTCGGCGGAAATCTCCCACATGAAACCCCCGCCCAACCCGCGCTCCCACAACGAGTAGTAAATCCGGTCATAAGTCGAGCGCGTGTCGTCATAAGTGATGAAGCCCTTCCCGCCATCGGCGCGCACCAGATAGGGCACGTCTTCCACCGAATCCCACTTGCTCACCCAGCCGTTCTTATTGATCCGATTCTCGATGAAGTTCGCATAGTTGTAAGAGGGCACGTTGTTGTCCGTACACGGGTCACAGTTCTCGAACAATTTGTTCTGATCTTTGTAATCGTAACCGTAAAAAGGAGTTCCCATGTTTAGCTGCGCCGCCGGCACATGGTAAGTGTTCAAGAAGTCGTTCGCCGCCTGCTCTACTGAGCCTTGCGGATTCGGATTCGCCGGGTCGTTATAGATCGGGGAATTCATCTCGACCGTTCCGTCCCAAGGTCCGGCCTCGTCGTAGGTCATGATGTTGAACCACGTCACCACCTCTTTCAGCTTCTCAAAGTTGACTCCGCTCGAGGGATAATTTGGAATGTCCGTCGAGATAATAAACGGCTTCGGGAACGCCGCGCGAATTTCGTCCATGAACGTCACGAAATTTCTCTTATCGATGTTGCCGTTCGGATACTCCCAGTCGATATCGATACCGTCATATCCGTATTTAGCGACGACTGCCTTCAGATCTTTAACGAAAGTGGCCCTATACTGCGCGCTCGCCGTTACCGCGCTATAGTCCGCGCCGGAATTTGCGCCGACATAAAACAGAACTTTAACTCCGGCTGCCTTGGCCTTCGTCAAAAGAGCTGGCTCGACAAAGCCGGTCGCCGGAATGGTGAAGGAACCGTCCGCCGGCTCGTTCAAATTGATGCCCGCATGAATAATGTGCGTCACTTTCTGGTACGGAATTTGTTGGGCCGTGTACGGCGGCGTCTGGTACTTGCTCCAGGAGCCGTAAAATGCCACCAACCTTTTTGTGAAAGGCGCGGGCAGATCCTGCGCGGAAGCCAAGAAACAAGTCAGAGTGGCGAAGCAAATTGTGCCTGCAAGGCGGGTAGCCGATCTGTGAAGCATCATGAAAACTAGATTCGATACTATCGCAGCATGAAGGCTCTGTTGCTCTCCGAATACAGCCGCTTGGATATCGTAGACGTTCCAATGCCCCGGCCCGGCCCCGACGATGTCCTCGTGAAGGTAGAAGCGTGCGGGATCTGCGGCAGCGATGTACACGGCTACGATGGCTCGTCCGGCCGACGCATTCCGCCGCTCGTGATGGGTCACGAAGCATCCGGCGTGGTCGCGGCGGCCGGCCCGAACGTTAAGGATTTGAGCGAAGGCCAGCACGTCACCTTCGATTCGACCGTCTATTGCGGAGAGTGCGAATATTGCCGGCGCGGCCAGATGAATCTCTGCCAGTATCGCCAGGTGCTCGGCGTCTCGACACCTGATTTCCGCCGCGAGGGCGCGTTTGCCGAATATCTGGTCGTGCCGCGCCGCATCGTTTATCCCCTGCCCAAAGATCTCGCCTTTAGCGATGCGGCCATGGTCGAACCGCTCTCGGTGGCCGTCCACGCCGTGGCGCTTTCCGAACTACCGGCCAACGGCACAGCCCTCGTCATCGGCGCCGGTATGATCGGCCTGCTCGTACTCCAGGCACTGCGCGACGCGGGCTGTTCGAGCGTCCTCGTTTCCGATGTCGACGATAGCCGCTTGCAGCTCGCAAAAGATCTGGGAGCAACGGCTACTATCAACGCCAAAAGCGCCGACACAGCGGAAGAAGCGCGCCGCCACACGGAAGGCTTGGGCGTAGATGTCGCGCTCGAAGCCGTCGGCAGCACTCCAACCATAAAGACGGCCATCGAAAGCGTGCGGCGCGGCGGTACCGTCACGCTGATCGGCAACATCGCTCCCTCGGTTGAAATTCCGCTCCAGACTGTCGTCAGCCGCCAAATCCGCTTGCAGGGCACTGCCGCTTCGGCCGGCGAATATCCTCAGTGCATCACCATGCTCGCCAGCGGGCGCATCAATGTCAAGCCACTCATCAGCATGGTCGCTCCTCTCGATGAGGGCGCCAACTGGTTCGATCGGCTACACTCCCGCGAGGCGAATTTGATGAAAGTTATTCTTACTCCCGGGAAACAATCGTGAACGAACTCTTCGATCTGACCGGCCGCGCCGCCATCGTGACCGGCACCAGCCGCGGTCTCGGACAATACTTCGCGCGCGCCCTCGCACGCTCCGGAGCCGATTTGGTTATTACCAGCCGCCATCTCGATTCGCTCAAGCCCTTCGAAGAAGAAATCGCTAAACTCGGGCGGCGCTCCGTCTCGGTTGAGCTTGATGTCACGAACCAAGACAGTATCGAGCGCATGGCCGAAGCAGCGGAAAAAGCCTTTGGCAAAATCGACATCCTCGTCAACAACGCCGGCATGAACATCCGCAAGCCGGCGCTCGACGTCACTTGGGACGATTGGAACAAAATTCTCGACACCAATCTGCGCGGCAGTTTTTTCGTCGCCCAGGCGGTTGCGAAGCGCATGATTCCGCGCGGTTATGGACGGATCATCAATATCGGCTCGGTGACCAGCGTCGCCGGCTACGCTGGCCTCGGCCCCTACACCGCTAGCCGGGGCGGCATCCGCCAGCTCACTATGAGCCTTGCCGACGATTGGGGCAAACACGGCGTCACCGTAAATTGCCTCGCACCCGGCTGGTTCCGAACCGACCAGAACAAGATCATGTACGAGGACCAGGAATGGGTTGCCTATCTCAGCGACCGGATCCCGGTGAAGCGGCCAGGCCAACCGGACGATCTCGATTCCGCAGTTGTCTTCCTAGCCGCTGAATCGAGCCGCTACATCACCGGACAGCTTTTGCTGGTCGACGGCGGTATCTCGACCGGCGCCGTCCGTTCTCTTCCCGCGAAGCAGAAAGGTTAGCTGTTCACGGGCTCGGGCACTGGCTCTATCTTGCCGAGCAGCACAAAATAGGCGGCGATTCCCAGCAGTAAGATGACCGTGGCGGCGGCAAAGGCTCGCGAAAATGAGTTCGTCGGCCCGGCGAAATAGCCGGTTGCGATGGGCGCGACAATGCCGGCGAGTTGATTTCCGAAATTCAGGATGCCGCCGACCTTTCCGACGCTGTCGCGGGGCGCGATCAATGACGGAAGCGACCAGCCCACCGGCGCTGCCGCCGAAAGGCCGCCGAGCGAAATGCTGATCCAGAATGCCGCCACCATCGGGTTCTGTGTGAACATCGCACCCGCGACAGCCAGCCCGAGAACGGTGCCTCCAATCAGCACCGTCTTGCGTACGATGCTCTGGTCGAAGCCGCGTTTGATCAGCGCATCCACCAGCCAGCCGCCCACCACAAGATCGGTTACCGTGGCAAAAAGCCACGGCACGCTGGTGAAGGCGATCGAATGCTGCAAATTCATATGCAGCGCGGAAAAGTAGCTCGGCAACCACGTCAGAAATAGATAGAAGCAATAGTTATAAGCGAAGAATCCCGCGACCAGGCCGAGTACCTTCGGCTGCTTGAGCAGGTAACTAAGCGGCGCAGCTTTCGACTCGCTGGTATGAATGTGCTGTGAGTCCGATTGCCGTATGTACGCGAGTTCCTCGGGGCTCAGCTTTTCGTCGTCCTGCGGATCACGATAAACGAAGTAGAAAGCGAGGAAAAAGAGGAAGCTGACCACGCCTGTCAAAGCAAAACTGATGCGCCAGCCGAAACCGATCAGCACCCAGCCGATCAGCGGCACGCCGATGCCGGAAGCGAACTTGGCCGCGGCATCGAAAATGGCCGTCGCCAGGCTGCGCTCCTGCCCGGGAAACCAGTAACCCACCGCTTTCGCATTGGCGGGAAACGTGGGCGCTTCACCGACGCCGAGAAGCAGTCGCGCCCCAAAGAAGCTGCCGATAGTAGGAGCGGCCGCAGCGGCAAACGACGCGAGGGTCCAGATAAAAGCGCTGATCCGGCCGACTAGCCGAACGCCAAACCGATCGAGCATCACGCCGATTGGCAACTGCAGCGCGGCATAGGTCCAGACGTAGGCGCTTAGCAGGTAGCCGTAGGTTTCGTTCGATAACGCGAATTCGGCATGCAGCGCTTCATGCGCCACCGAAAGGTTTACCCGGTCGAAGTAATTGATCAAAACGCCTACGCCGAGCAGCGCGGCGATTCGCCACCGTCGTTTAGGCATGCCAGTTATTGTTTCAGCCCGACGTACAGGTCGACCCGGCCGCCAGGATCGTTGTTCTCGTCGATGCCGTGATGGATTTCGAAATCGGTCTTGTAAGCCCGTTCGATCTGGCGCGCGCTTTCTAGCGCCCAGACGTGCTGCCATAACTTCAGTACGACGTTCGCGGCAGGCGCGCCGGAGCCAGTGAAAACGGCATACGTTCCAGCCGGCACTTTGCGTAGCACCATACCGCGCGGAACCTTGTTGGTCGAACTTACTTTTGCGCCCAGAAAGTAGGTGTAAGGGCCATTTCTATCGCTCTTATAGTTGGTGTAAAGTGCGTACGTATTGGGACCCACGCGGCTCGTAATCTTCTTGAGCAAACCCTCTTTGCGGACGCGCGCTACGATCTCGGCGATCTTGCCTTTGGAGCGCATTTCAAGCTCGTTCGAGGTCCGGGCTTCGATGCCCACCACGTAGAAGTTATCGACATGCGCCTGTTGGAAAGCAGATTGTTCGGCCCACAGCCCCAGACCGGCAAGCAAGCACAGCAGAAGGACGCGCACTTTAGTCTTCGCTCTCGATTTGTTTGCGGGAATCGATACTGACCGGAATCACGCGCGGCTTCACCCGCACGGCCGCCATCTCGACGCCGGTCCGCAGACCGACGGGCAATCTCGGCAGCAGCGCAGTGAGCAGCTTATAACGCCACCCCGGCACAACAAACAACTTGCGGCGCCTCAAACCCTCGATCGACGCGTCCACCACCTCTTCGGCTGTCAGCCACCAGGCGGGTCCGGCAATCCGGTAACGGCTCGCGCCCATGGTCTCGTGGAACTCGGAATAGGTAAAGCCGGGACACAGCGCCTGCACCACAACATTTGAATGAACGCCGCGCAGTTCGAGATGCAATCCTTCGGTAAAAGCGGTCATCCAGGCTTTAGTGGCAGAGTAGCTGGTTGTGCCCGGGCTGCGTACAAACGAAGAAACGGACGCAACGTTTACGATTCCACCAAAATCGAGTTGCACCATGTTGCGCAAGGCGGCGTGCGTGAGGCGCATGGTCGCCATCACGTGGAGCTTGTGCATCTGTTCCTGATCGGCCAAATCCGCTTCCCAAAACCTGCCTTTTAACCCGAAGCCGGCGTTGTTGATGAGTAAAGCCAGCCGGCGCTCAATCCCCAGCCGGTCGGCTGTCGTGTTTAGATCGTCCCGCTTGGTCAAGTCCGCTTCGAGCACCTCGGTGTGCGTGCCGAACTTGTTCGAAAACTCGTCGGCCAGCGATTGCAGCCGGTCTCTGCGCCGCGCGATGAGAAGTAAATCATGGCCAGGCGCAAGTTTCCGGGCGAAAGCTTCCCCAATGCCGCTCGAAGCTCCAGTAATGGCAACTAGTGTTCGATCCAAGGTGCGTCCTCCTCAAAAGACACTTCCTCTAGTGTGCACCCGGACCTATTTCGAAGCTTATTATCTAAACTGCGGTAAGGCGAATCCGGCGGAACTCGGAATATAAGCCTTGCGCTGGATCGAGCTGGCAATCCTGAAAGGAGCCATCGAGCGCAACGGCCAGCGAGCGCAGCGATTCGGTGCAGTCGGTCGGATAGATCTGATAAACACAGCCCTTGGAAAGCTGTTCGGCGGCCACCTGCTTCCGCAGGTTAGCCTCAACCTCGTCGATAGACTTGGCCTCGACAGTATTGCTACCGCCGATATGGAGAACGATGGTGCCGGTTTCGGTCGAACCGTCCTGATTGCCGCTCTCATGCGTCCGGATTTTATATCTTCGCTTCACAGGTCCCCGTAATACCTATCGGCGCGGCGCGAAGCGAACTGTAGAGCTTCAACTTAAGTTTATTTCGAGGCAAGTCACCGAAGCCGGCGCAAAACTAAAGCGCAAGGGATTGCCGCTCAGACCGTTTTCTTTCTTTGGTTCGAGGCCATGCGTTTTGTCGAGAGTGTTGTGCGCCCGCATGTCCGTTGACGTCAGTACCGTGGCCATAGCGCCTTGAAGTTGCCGGCCGCGCATGACAATTTCGGTTTCCTGGGCATTCTTGAGATCAGGATTGACTATGGTCAACACCGCTTTGCCGCCTTTGATCGAACAGGACCCGGAAAGGCTAGCCAGAGGCGTGGAGGCCGCGGTACCGCTCACCGGGACATCACGGTCGGCAGGAGTTTTCGCAACCGGCACTCCGCTCAACGGAGCAGCCGAAATCAGGGTCCGAACCGACGTGCCGCCCTGGTGCCCCGCATACATTTCGAATACATCGAACACCGGTGTGACGGTAAAACGATCGCTTACCGCGATGAAAGAAGTATGAATGTTATTGATCAGCTGTGCCGCGCTCGCCAGGGCGACTTTGTCTGCATGGCGGTTAAAAATATCGAGCGTGATGCCCGAGACGAGTGCGTCGCGCAGCGTCGGGTAATAAGCGAACAGGTAACTCGGGTCGATGCTGGGATCGGTCTTGTGCCAGGCACCCCACTCGTCCACCACGAGTTTGACTTGGTGATGCGTGTCGACCTCGCCCATCACGGCCCAGTGATTTGTGACCAATTCTTCCATGTAACTCGCCTTGTGAAGAAGCTCATACCAACCGGCTTCGTCGAAATCAATCGAGCTCCCGTTGCCGGTGGTGCCGCAGTAATAATGAAGCGCCGTGCCGAATACATTCTTAAGCTGGCGGTTGCCCTTTTCGGTCAACTTTTGAAAGAAGCTTTGGGTCCAGGCATAATCAGCCACATTCGGTCCTGACGCGATGAACTGCAGATCCAGGCCGAACTTCGGAACCCATTCGATGAAGCGCCGGAATTGGACGGCGTATTCATCGCCCGTGAAACTGCCGCCGCACCCCCAACTTTCGTTTCCGACGCCCCAAAGTTTGACTGGAAACGGATCGCGAGCGCCGCCTTTTGCGCGCAGGTCGGCCAGCGTCGTTGTGCCGGCGGGCGAATTGCAGTATTCGATCCACTCGTAGAAATCGTACGGATTCAAGCTGCGCACGTTCGCCGCGAAGTAGGGTTGCGCGCTCACCGCCTGGCAGAAGTGCGCGAATTCGTTTGTACCGAAGGCGTTGGGCTCATATTTCTGCGGGCCGTTGGGCGCTTTTTCGAGATAGGGTGTGTTGGCCCAGAAATTAGTTCGCGTCGGTCGTTGGCTGCGCGGACCCACGCCATCGCGCCAGTTGTAGCTATCAGCAAAGCAACCGCCGGGCCAGCGGATCACCGGCGGATGGAGCCTTTTCAGATTGTCGATTAGCTCTTTTCGAATGCCGCCGACATTCGCGATCTTCGAGTTCTCGCCAACCCAGATGCCGTCGTAGATGCAACCGCCCAAGTGCTCGGTGAAATGGCCATAGATGTTCGGAGAGATGATCCCGATCGGTTCATCCGGCAGGATCTCGATCTGCGCGGAGGCGGCTCGCGACGAGCGGGGAGCAGCCAGCAACGCCAGGCTGGATAAAAGAAAGTTGCGTCGAGGAATTTCAGTCATGGGATTTTTTCTGGCCGTAATAAGCAGTTGCGCCGTGTTTGCGAAAGAAATGCTTATCGTGCTGGTACTGCGAAATGGGAGTCGATTCGGCGTTGATGGTGATGGTGAGCAGCGCCATGTGCGCCAACTCTTCGACAATGGCAGCCGTATGAGCCGCTTCTTTTACCGTCGCTCCCCAACAAAACGGGGCGTGCCCTGAAACCAGCACGGCCGGCGTTGTCAGAGGATCGAGATCCCGCAAACGCTCGATAATGACGTGCCCGGTGTTCAACTCGTAGGCCGGCTCGATTTCTTCCTGTGTCATGGGCCGAGTGACTGGCAGAGGCCCGTGGAAGTAATCGGCGTGGGTCGTGCCGAAGCATGGAATCTCTTTGTTCGCCTGCGCCCAGGCTGTGGCATAGCGCGAGTGCGTGTGCACCACTCCGTTCACGCCGCTCCACGCTCGATAGAGCGCCAAATGAGTGGGCAAGTCGGACGAGGGACGGAGCGAGCCTTCGACGATGTTGCCGGCGAGGTCGGTGACTACCAGATCTTGCGGCTTGAGGTCTTCGTAGGGAACGCCGCTCGGCTTGATTACAGCGAGGCCGCTCGATCGATCAAACCCGCTGGCATTGCCGAATGTGAAGACAACCAGCCCGCGGCGCACGAGTTCGAGATTTGCTTCCAGAACTTCTTCGCGCAGGGCTTCTAGCAACATAGTTACTGCCTTGCCTCGGCCGCGATTCTTCGCAACTCCGGTAAGACATCGCCCAGCGCTACAGCCCCGGAGCCGCGCTCGCCGAACCCGAAGTACAGCTTTTTATAGATGGCGTAAAGCTTCTCACAAACCGGCGCTGCTTCGGGTTGCGGTTCGAAAGTCTGGAAAGGCGGGCAGAGCGCCTGCTGCGCTTCGGCTATGCTCGAAAATGCGTCCGCGGCCAGGAACGCAAAGATCGCTGAGCCGAGGCTCGTGACATCGCCTTGCGGCACCAGAATCGGCTTCCGCAAAACGTTGGCGTAGATCTGATTGAGCAGCTCGTTCTTTTTCGGAATGCCGCCGCCGTTGATTACGCGCTTAATCGCCACGGAGTTCTCTTCCATGCGCTCCAGAATGATGCGCGTATGCAGCGCCGTACCCTCAATCGCGGCAAACAGCTCATCGGCGGCCGTGTTCGTAAGATGCCAGTTCAGCGTGATGCCGCCCAGTTCCGGATTCACCAGCACTGTTCTGTCGCCGTTATCCCAGGTGAGGCGCAGCAAACCACTCTGGCCGGCGCGATAAGCGGCGATCTCTTTCGATAATTCACCAACGCTCGATCCGGCGCGGCGCGCAATCGCATCGAAGATATCGCCTACAGCCGAAAGTCCCGCCTCAATGCCGGTCAGCTTGGGATCGACGGAACCGGGTACGATGCCGCAGACACCCGGTACAAGCGCCGTCTGATCCGATAATCCAATGATGCAGGTGGACGTGCCGATGACATTGACCATATCGCCAAGTTGCGCGCCGGCCGCAATGGCATCCCAATGCGCGTCAAAAGCTCCCACTGGAATGAGCACGCCGGGGTTCAAACCGAGCTGCTCGGCCCATTCCGCGGTGAGCCTGCCCGCCAGAACATCGGAGGTAGCGTAGTCCCCCTCGAGTTTCTGGCGAATTCCCTTGAATAACGGATCGACTGAAACCAGAAACTCTTCCGAGGGCAGGCCGCCGAGCGAAGCGTTCCACATCCACTTATGGCCCATGGCGCAGATACTGCGTTTTGCCATCGAAGGACGATCCACTCCGCACAACACGGCGGCGATATAGTCGCAGTGTTCAAACGCGGAACCGAACCGAGCGCGTTTCTCCGGATTGTGGCGCAGCCAATGCAGCAGCTTCGAAAAGCCCCACTCGGAAGAGTAGACGCCGCCGCTCCACTCGATTGCTTTAAGGCCCGATTCATGGGCCTTGCGCGTGATTTCTGCTGCCTCGCGCCAGGCGCGGTGGTCGCACCATAGATAGTATTCATCGAGCGGTTTCATCTGCTGGTCGACGGGTATCACGCTCGACCCGGTGGTGTCGATAGCGAACGCCTTGACGTCGGAGCCTTGCACGTTCGCCGCAACGAGCGCCTTGCGAGTGGCTGCGGCTAATGCTCTTGTGTGATCCTCGTGGCTTTCCGTCGCGTAATCCGGATCGTTCTTCTTGCGGTGCAGCGGATACTCGGCTACCGCAGCGCCCAGCCTGCCCTTTTCACTATCAAAGATCGAAACGCGGACACTCAATGTGCCGAAATCGGCCCCTGCGACCACTATGCTCATGACTAATCTTTTTTCGGGAAAAATTTGATCGTGTAGAAGAGCCCGATTATCAGAAGAACCGCGCCCCACCAGATTCCGGCATGCAGATTCGCAAGGACAACAGGATGTTCCGGCGGAGAAAACAATTCATAGACGCCGCTCGCTGTAATGAGGACGCCATAGGCCGTAAGCAGCACGCCGATGAAAAACCAGATCGTGATGAAATTCTTGCCATGCATAAGACCTGACCCCTACCAGAAGATTACTTGCAGAATTAAGAAGACCGCTAAGACAACGCCGGCCCAAAAGAGCGGCTTGCGATAAAATGCGAGGCCCGCCTCGCCCGGTATTTCAGTCGCGCCGTAAACCAGGCCGACCAGTTCGGAATCGGGCTTGGGCGTACTTGCCAGACTGACTCCCACCGTCACGGCAACGCAAATCACCCACGCCCATAGGGCGCGATACATGTCTTCGGCCATGGGCTTGGCCGCCGGAGAGAGCGCGACATAGCGCAGCGCGTACGGTTCGAAGTAAACCCACAGCCACATGGCGAGAGACGAAACCGTCCCTGCCAGCAAGCCCCAGAAGCCCGCGGACGGCGTAGCCCGTTTCCACAACATTCCAAGCAGCACGGTTCCGAAGAGCGGCGCAATGAAAGTGGCAAACAGGCCCTGCACATAATCCATAATGCTCTGGAATTGCATGACGAAATACGCGGTGCCAATGCTAATGAGCACTCCGATCAGCGTGCACCAGCGGCCCATGGAAACATAATGCGCGTCGGAGGCCTGCTTGCGAATGAGCGCGCGGTAGATATCGTAGGTCCAGACAGTCGCGAAGGCACTAACATTGCCTGCCATGCCCGACATGAAGCCGGCGATCAAAGCGGTAATGCCAAGCCCAAGCAGGCCGGGGCCGCAGTAGCGGGCGAGCATGAGCGGAAGCACTTCGTTGTAGCTATAGCCGCCTGTTGCGAGCGCCTGGGATTCGCCGACCAGATGCTCCGGAAGGACCGCAAGGGCGAGCAGTCCGGGGAGAATGACGATAAACGGAACAGCCATTTTAAAAGCTGCGCCGATAACGGGAGCCATCTTGGCGCTGCGCAGATCTTTGGCAGTCAAGACGCGCTGCACGACCAGAAAGTCGGTGGTCCAGTAGCCGAAGGAGATCACAAAGCCGAGGCCGAAGACGATGCCGGTCCAATGAATGCCCATTGGGTTATCGCTAAATGAGCCGAGCGTCTTCCACATGTGCGTGAAGTCCTGGTGCGGAAAATTGGCGTGGATGCGGCGAACCATTCCGCTCCAGCCGCCCGCTTCGACCAGCCCCAATATGGAGATGAGGATCGCCCCGAGCCAGATCAGGAAGAACTGCAAGACTTCGTTGAAGATGGCCGAAAGCAAGCCGCCGAGGAAAACATAAGCCGCCACAGTGATTGACGAGACCCAGATGCTGAACCAGATGTCCCAGCCGAGAATAATTTTCAAGACTAGAGCCATCGAGTACATGTTGATGCCGCTCATGAGCACGGTCATGAAGCCGAACGTGATGGCGGAAAGCGCGCGCGCGGGCTCGCCGAAACGCAATTTCAGATAACCGGGCACCGAATGCGTTCGCGAGATGTAATAGAACGGCATCATCACAATGCCCAGAAAGAGCATGGCGGGAATCGCGCCAATCCAATACCAGTGGGCTGCCAGAATGCCGTACTGGTAAGCCGAAGCTGCCCAACCCATCAGTTCGAGCGAGCCGAGGTTTGCCGCGACGAAGCTGAGGCCGGCCACCCAGGCGGTCATGTCGCGGCCGGCCAGAAAGAACTCCTCGCCGGTGTTGGTGTAGCGCTTCAGGTAGAGGCCGATGCCCAAACACATGACGAAGTAAAGCGCGATGACGACGAGATCGACCGGGCTTAACGAAAGAAGTTTAGCCGGGGCTGCTTGCAAGAGAAGAGCGAAAGATGGCGACATGGACTCCCTAAAAACGGAGAATGAGTATGGGCGAGATTATATCGATTCGGCAGATTTTGAATTCGAGGAGGCCGGACAGGCTGGTCCTGTAATCGCGTTCAGCGTCGATGGTAGCAAAGCTAGGCGCTGAACCGGTCGCGCTGGCCGCAACCGTAAAGTCACAAGTCGAAGACAGCCGGCTGGTTCTCTATTCGATGCGAAATCTCCCAGATCTACCTTGAGAAGATTACATAGATGAAGTTATCAACCCGCCGTGAGGTCTTATGCTCGCTGCTATCCGCACCGGCGGGAGTTACTCTACTTGCTTCAAAACACGATGCGAACGGCGCGCAGATTTCCGAACCGGATCGTGGGCGACGCGGCTTCGAGCCTGTGCGGAATACTATCCTGCAAGCGATTTCGCAGGGAGAGGCCACTGGAGTGGCGGTTGCCGTGGCACGCCATGGACGCATTGTTTGGGAAGAGGGATTTGGATGGGCCAATCGCGAGACAGGCCTGAAGGTAACGCCGCGTACTCCTTTCAACCTGGCGTCCATCACTAAACCGTTCACGACCACAACGTTGATGACATTGGTGGCGGAGGGAAAGGTCTCTTTAGATCAGCCCGCAAATAAGTACCTTGCGAAAAGTAAGATCGAGGGTCCTAACGGAGACGCTGATGGAGCAACCGTACGCCGTCTGGGAGCGCATGCCAGCGGATTGCCGACGATGTTTGAACAATTCTTTCAAAACGAAGCCGCACTTGCGCCGAGTGCAGAAACGCTCCTGCGGGATTATGGAAGGCTAGCCTACCCGCCCGGGTCTTGCTACGAATACAGCAACATTGGTTTTGTCGCATTAGGCGCGATCGCATCGAACCTGACGGAAACGGATTTCGGAACTCTCATGACGCACAGAGTTCTCACGCCACTAGGGCTTCACGACAGTTTTTTCGACACCAGTGTTGCGCGGCTCGCAACGAGCGCCGTGCGTTACGATAACTCGGGCCATCCAATCCCGTACTACACAACATCCACTCCTGCATCAGGAGAGCTTTACGCCAGCGCTCGCGACCTCGCGCGATTTGCGATGTTCAACTTGAAAAATCATGTGAATGATCGAGCGAAGATTCTGGACGATCGCTGGATCGACGAACTCCACAAGCCAGTGTTGGTCGGGCCATCTGGCGTGGCGAGCACGTTCGGCTGGTTTTCAGGGCAATTAAAGTCCGGGGTTCCGGTAATTTTCAAGACCGGTGGACAGCCTGGTGTCGCGACGCTACTCTATATGATCCCCTCGAAAAGTCTCGCGTGCGTGGCCTTAACGAACCGCTCCGACGGACAAGAGTTGACGCATCGAGTGTGTAACCAGATCCTCGCGACTTACTTACCCGAAGCGACTCCCCCGCCTGAGGATGCTGGCGCTTCGCCCTCTCCTTTCATAAATACTGGCGACTTTGGCGGTCGATGGGAGGGAATGCTCACGAATGGCGGCGCGAACATGCGAGTGAGGCTGGAGATGGAATCCAACGATTCGGCCACTCTGGAACTCGGTGAGAAACCCGCGGAGAAAATTACCGGGATGAAATCGGAAGGAACGGCGTTTACCGGTATGTCGGTAGGGTCGATCGATTCGGCCGATGCGATTCGCAACGGGGCCAAGACGTTGCAGATCAAGTTGATCCCACATGAGGGAAATCTCGTGGGCAGGATTCTAGCTGAAGCAGGTAAACCTGGCTCAGTGCCTTCCGTAATGCTGCCCTACGTGCTTACCTTGAACCGGCGATCAAGTTAGACTCAGACCGGAAGGCTGTCGCCGTTTCTCAAATTGCCGCCATGATCGCAAAGCTAACCGGTATGATGGATGGCCATGGCAGGCGCCAGTCCAGTCTTGATCGATGTTCCAATGCCGATCCGCACGCCGCGGTTGACGATCCGGCCGAAAAAAGTTGGTGACGGCTCCATCACATCTGTTGCGGTCGCGGAAACCTGGGAACAATTGAACCAATGGATGCGATGGGCAGAAAATCGAGACGCGTTTACAGCCGAGCTGATGGAGATTCGTAACCGCCATGTAATGGCTAGCTTCCTGTTGCGTGAGGCCATCGAGCTCATCGGAATTGAGAGGCAAACTGGTGAAGCAGTGGTCTGGTGTGGATTCCACGATATCGACTGGCAAGCTCGCCAATGCGACACCGGGTACTGGGTCCGCAAAAGCGCTCAGGGCCGAGGCGTCGCAACGGAGACAACCAATGCGCTGCTGCGCTACGCGTTCGGGGCGCTTGGAATGCAGCGAGTCGGTCTTACGCACTCGATCGGAAATGAACCGAGCCGCCGTATTGCTGAGAGACTTGGTTTCACTTTAGAGGGGATACAGCGGAGGGCAAATATGCTTCCTGGTGGAAAAGCCGCGGACCGGTACTGTTATGCCCGTTTCGACGTTCTTAACCTGCCCTACTTAGAAGTGAGTTGGAAAGGGCTTGAAGACGAGTAGGACCCAACGAGTCGCTCTTTCGAAAGGTTCCGGTCGAATGACTTCACGAGGGCCAACGTGTACGCTGATCCTTGTGAAACTGGGTAGGCTCGCAGATTTCGGCGCGTACATCGTAATTGCATTAGCTTTTGCCGGGATCGCAATCCTCTTCGCCAATTACAACATCCGAAAACTACGCATGTTGTCAAAATATAGCCTGCCGGAAATTTGAGCAAGCGTGATGTCCACTATTTCAAGCTCTTAAGTTAATGCTTGCGGGGCGCCGCACCAGTCGACCCCCTTACTACAAACTCCGGGTCGATCAGAATCTTACGGCCGCACGCCTCACCGGTCGAGAGAGATCCGGTCAAGACCTGAATTATTAAATCGCCAATGCGGTCGCGGGGAATGTGCAGCGTGGTGAGAGAGGGAAAAGCCACGGCGGCGAGCTTGATGTTGTCGAAACCGGTAACCGAGATGTCTTCGGGCACTCGCATTCCGGATTCGCGAAGTTCATACAGCACCCCGAGCGCCATGAAATCGTTGACGCAGAGAATCGCGGTCGGATTCAGTTCCGATGCCAGTATCTCCCGCGTCGCCTGGCGGCCGCCTTCTATCCCGTCGCTGCTTGCCACAATCTTCCAGTCGATATTTGAGGCAAACTCGGCAGCCGTCTTGCGAAAGACGCGCTCTCTGATTCCGAGCGGGCCCAAGCTCGAATGGTGGCTGACAAATGCCATTCGTTTGTGTCCGAGCGAATGCAAGTAATGCACCACGCGCTCAATCCCTTTGCCGTAATTAACGGTGATGTTCGAGATATTGTGTTTGGGCGAACCGACATCGTAGAACACCACTGGTATGTCCAAATCGGAGAGTTCCTGAATGAGGTCCGGATCCATTTCCGAAACCACCAGGGCCAGTCCGGCTACTCTGCGACCGAGCATCAGACGTATATTGCGCGTTAGTTGCTCCGCGTTGTAATCCGTATTGGCGAGGAAGATCTCAAAACCGTTTTGGCGCGCGCCCTCCTCGGCCGCCTTGAAGACGTCGAAGAAAAAAGGATTTTCGAGGTTGGAGACGATCATGCCAAAGGTGCGGCTCTTGCCACCCGCCAGGTTGCGCGCATGGAGGTTCGGATGGTACTTGAGTTCCTCGATGGCTTTGAGGACGCGCGCGCGAGTCGAGGCGCGAACCGGCCCGACATCGTTAAGAACGCGCGAAACGGTGGCCGTAGAAACTCTGGCTTGTTTGGCGACTTCTTCTAGACTCATTTGACCTTGCCGCTCAAGCCTTATTATTCCGCACGCCTTGGCGGCGAGGTGTGCAAGCGTTTTCATTTCCGTTGACTTTGGCACGCCCTCCACGGTATAAAAGCCTTTTCCCTTGCGCTGCTGATTTCCATGTCGAACTTCTCTTTTTCGCGCCGCTCGTTCGCCTCGTCGCTGGTCTGCGCGCCGCTCGTGCTCCGCGCCCAGCCGGCTTCCCGCGAGGCACGCGTCAAGATCGATACCGAACGCGTCATCGGGCAGATCGACCCCAAGATTTACGGCAACTTTACCGAGCATCTCGGGCGCTGTATCGAAGGCGGCATCTTTGAGGAAAACTCACCGCTTTCCGACAAATACGGTTTTCGCGAAGATGTTTTGAAGGCAGTAGAAGATCTGCGCGTTACGCTGCTGCGTTGGCCTGGCGGGAATTTCTCCTCGAACTACAACTGGCGCGACGGTATCGGCCCCCGCGATGAGCGGCCTGCCCGCCTCGAAATGGCGTGGGGAACGATCGAAGACAACCGGTTCGGGACGCATGAGTTTCTTGAATGCTGCGACAAGGTGAAGACGCAGCCTTATATCTGCGCCAAATATCTGCGCCAATTTCGGGACCGGCACGTGGGATGAGGCGCAGCAATGGGTGGAGTATTGCAATGTGGCCGGAGGCACCGCGACTTCGAAGCTTCGTCAGAAGAACGGGCGGCGGGAACCATGGAACGTTAAGTACTGGAGCCTGGGCAACGAGATGGATGGCCCTTGGCAGATGGGCCATCGCACAGCGGAAGATTACGGCAAATTTGCGCTCGAAGGCGCGAAGCTCATGAAGTGGACCGATCCGAATCTAAAGCTGGTGGCCGCTGGATCCGCCAACTTCAGACCGGGAGCCGACTGGATCGGCTGGAATCGAACGGTGCTCGACTATCTCAAACACCACGCGGACTATTTGTCACTGCACCTTTATGTAGGCAATCCGGAGAACAATTTCCCCGAATTCCTGGCCAGCTCTCTCGAGCTCAATGGCCGCATAAAGATTGCCGAGGGCATCATTCGAGCCGCTATGTCCGATACGGAAAACCGTAAGATGTACATTGCCTGGGACGAGTGGAACGTCTGGTATCGAGCACGGGGCAACGGCAAAGAGCGGGGCCGCGAAATTCTTGAGGAACATTACAACCTGGAGGACGCGTTGGTAGTGGCGACATTCCTTAATACGTTCGTGAATAACGCGCACATAGTGAAGATCGCGAACATGGCGCAACTTGTGAACGTCATTGCACCGATTTTCACCAGTAAAACCGCCCTCTACCTGCAAACGATCTACTACCCGCTGCAATTATTTGCTTCGAACTCATTCGGCAATGCGCTCGAGCTTTTCGTAGATGGCCCCACTTACGCGAGCAAGAATTCACCGGCGACGCCCATGCTCGATGTCTCGGCCGCCTACGACCGAGACACGCTGGTCCTCAATGTGGTCAACCGCAACCGAAATGAATCGCTGCCGGCAACTTTCGAATTGGAAGACAAGCAGTTTTCGGGGGATTTCGAAGTGTTCGAGGTGAACGGCCCCGATATAAAATCCGAGAACACCTTCGGAAAGACACTGGTCAGAAGCAGTCGCAAATCAGCGCCGGCTTCGGGTGCTCGCCTGCGTTACGAGTTCGCGCCTCATTCTTACACTATGTTGAAGGGCAAGCTTGCGTAGGGCGCGCAAAGCCAATCTGGAAAAGCAAATTATTCATGATCGACTTCAAAGGGCTGGAGATCTGGTTTGTCACGGGAAGTCAGCATCTCTACGGTGAGGAGACGCTCAAGGAGGTGGCCAACCATTCGCGCGAGATAGTTCGCGGCCTGTCGGATCTGCCGCGCACGCCGCTGAAGATTGTGTGCAAGCCGGTGATGACGACGGGCGAATCGATTCGCAAACTCTGCCTGGAGGCGAACAGCGCGAGGAATTGCATCGGTCTGATTGCCTGGATGCACACCTTTTCGCCGGCGAGGATGTGGATCGCCGGTTTGAAGGGTCTGCAAAAACCGTTCGTGCATCTCCACACCCAGTTCAATCGCGAATTGCCATGGGCCACCATCGACATGGACTTCATGAACTTGAATCAGGCCGCGCACGGCGACCGCGAGTTTGGGTTTATCGGCAGCAGGATGCGGCTAAATCGTAAGGTAATAGTTGGCTTTTGGCAGGATGAGTATGTTCAAGGCGAGCTGGCTACCTGGGCCAGGGCGGCCTGCGCGTGGCACGATGCGCAAGACCTGAAGGTAGCGCGTTTCGGCGACAACATGCGTAACGTTGCGGTGACTGATGGCGACAAGGTGGAAGCGGAAATTCGCCTGCGCTACAGCGTGCATGGGTTCGGCATCGGCGATCTAACGGATCGTTTTGCCGCTATTTCGGAACACGAAGTCGACCAGCTCACGAGGGAGTATGACGAAACGTATGCCGTCGCCGAATCTTTGCGGCCGAATGGACTAGAGCGCGAAGCCCTGCGGGAAGCGGCGCGCATCGAGTTGGCGCTGCGCCGTTTTCTCGACGAAGGTGGTTTTAAAGCCTTCACTGACACGTTCGAAGACTTGCATGGGATGGCGCAATTACCTGGAATCGCGGCCCAGCGGCTCATGGCGGATGGCTACGGATTCGGCGGCGAAGGGGATTGGAAGACCGCCGCCCTAGTGCGTTCCATGAAAGTGATGGCGGCCGGCCTCGAAGGTGGAACATCCTTTATGGAAGACTACACCTATCATTTGAAGGATGGCGGCCAGGTTCTCGGCGCGCACATGCTCGAGATTTGTCCTTCCATTGCGGATGGAAAGCCGACGGCGGAGATTCACCCGCTCTCAATCGGCGGCAGGAGTGATCCCGTGAGGCTGGTGTTTACTTCCGGTACTGGCCCGGCGGTCAATGCGTCCATAATTGACATGGGGGCACATTTCCGGATGATCGTGAACCGGGTGAACGTCGTTGCACCGGCCCAAGCGCTCCCGAAACTGCCTGTTGCTCGCGCGCTCTGGATTCCTGAGCCTGACTTGAAAACGGCCGCCGCGGCCTGGATCCTGGCAGGCGGGGCTCATCACACTGGCTTCAGCCGGGCCCTGACAGCGCAACATTTGGAAGACTTCGCCGAGATGGCGGGTATCGAGTTCTTGCTGATCGACGATGCAACGAAGATCCGCGATTTCAAAAAAGAGCTTCGCTGGAACGATCTTTATTATCTGTTGATGGGCCGCAACTAAGCGTTCTTCCGGCTCCTTAATCCGTACTCCTACTCCTCTCGTCTCGCTCACCTCGCTGCGGGTACTCTATCCTTCCTCTGCCTGAATGGTACTCGCGGAGGGCTCGCGGGCAAAAGAAATTTCAGTGGCTGCCGATAAGCCGAGTATCTGAAATGAAACGCGGTAGCAACCACACGGAAGCTATCACCAATCGGAGCCTATGATGAAAAAATCAATTCTATCTTTTCTTATGTTCGGCGCCGTCTTATCGGCAGCGCCTGTTTCTGTCACGTTTGTAAATCCCGGCAATCCGCTGGTGGTCTCTAACGGCGTCTACGTGGGGCCTTACACGCTGACCGTGAACGGTGTCACCACACCGGCCATGTGCGTGGACGACTTCCTAGAAGTTCACGATGGCGACAAATGGTCTGCCAACGAAACGTTGGTGAACAGTTCGAACTTCAGCAATACATACCTTGGCAACGGCGGCAAGACCATCGAGGGCACGAACTACTCGAGTAGCGACATCTATAAAGCGGAAGCCTACCTGTTCAGCCTAATCACAAAGCCGGGCGCGGACCGTTCCGATATTCAGGAAGCCGCCTGGGCGATCATGGATACCAACACTCTCAATAACGTCTTCAACACGAACGACACCGGTGTCGAAAACTATGTGTACGCGGCCGCCAATAACTACTCTTCCTTCGACGCCTCCGGGTACAGAATCATCTCGCAGGCGGGCGTTCAGTGCGAGCAGGAATTCATGGTTGCCAGCGCGCCGGAACCGGCTAGTTTCGCTCTGTTTGGCGGCGCTCTACTTCTCGCTGGAGCCGCGCGCTTCGGGCGTCGCCGAAAGCAGGTGCAAGCCTAAGCAAGACAGAGATGACTTTCCGCCGAAAGCCGGCTTGCCTCTGAAGCGCGCTACCGTTAGTGGCGCGCTTCTCACGGGCAGACTGGCTTCGGCGGTTTTTTAACTTTACCCATGCATGGATTGCAAGGCCATTTCGAAGCCTGCGGGTAGGATTCTCACGGCGCCCCCAAAAGGTCCGTCCACATCCGCGATGGTAACCAAAATTAGCGAAACAATGAATGCCACTCCAATTACCTGGACTACGTGCATTCTGAATTCCTCGACGTCGAACAAGCAAGTGTAGAGAACTGTCAAAACGCCGCCGACTATGAGGACAATCCAAAATATACCGGGGAGCTTGGAATGGCTCTGCAAAAGGCGGATGTGGCGATGCTCTACTAAATTGGTCAAATCCGAAACAGCGCTGCCGAAAGCGGTGGCCTCGACGGCGTTACGGGTTTGGGTTGCCATCAGAACCTTCCACAAATCGGAGGTGATTTGAAAGCCAGCTGGGCTTAAATCGCCCCGTAGCATGGCAGGCCACTCTTCTCGAACCATGGTTTCGGCGTAGCGCCGCCCCAACGACTGCATTTCGTCTCTCGCTTGTGGCGGCAAAGCGACCGCCACGCGATAGAGGCTCAGTAAAGCGTTGGCTTCCACCTCTGCGTTGGTCTGCGCGGCCTGGTAATTGCCCCAGACATCGGAAAGCATGAAAGCTATGACTACCGCATAGGTGGTGCTCAGGAAGCTAACCTGCCATCCGAGGACATCATTATGCTGCCCTCGGATTCTCGATAACCAATAGCGGCGAAAAACTAGCAGGACCAGAAGAGCAGCCAGGATGCTGCCTGCGATGATGGATATACTTTCGAGCGCGCTCAGCATTCGTAGACTGAAAACAGTCTACGATGCCGTCCCGTTCGGAGCAGCCGTGAATTGGTCTTCCACCGTCTTGACCTTTAGCTTGCCATGCTTATCCTGGAACACCAGAATCGTGTACAGCTTACCGGCTTCGATTTTGACGTCCTTAACGACGGCGGAATTCCGCTTGCTCATACCATTGCGAACTGCCAACTCTGCCTCAGTGGGCGCGACATTGTTGTAGTCCGTCGGATGGTCCAATCCAGCCCCGCTGATCAGCGGGCTCTTTTTGCCCTCGACGTACAAATCGATGTCTTTCATTCCCGGCGCCAGGTTGATCACGCGCACTTTCGCCTGTCCTGCGTCGGGCGGAGTCAGATCGTCTGATACCGGATCTAACGACTCCTTACCGCTCTTATCTGTCACCGCGAGCACAGTGTAGTGTTTACCGGCATCCAATCCCTCACTGTTAGTCGCGAGCGGAGTGCCCTTGTCGTCTTTGGCAAACAGTTTGAAATCGTGACGTTCCGCAGGTAGCGACTTATAGGATGTTACATCCTGGTCGCCTACACCGGTAAAAGGCGTGGTGTCGCCGAAAGCCAGATCTTTCGAAGCGTTGGTGCCATTGACAAATCGAACAAATGACTGGTCGGCTTGTTTGGCAGTGGCAGCGGGCGGCGTGGTCCCTTTTCCTGCTCCGCTGCTTTCGACCGGCGAATTTTCGGCGGTTTTGCTTTTCTCACTCGAGCACGCGCTCGTAAGCGTTAGCGCGATGCCCAAGCTCGCCGCCAGCATCCATTTCGTTTTCTTCATATCTATCTGTTAGACTCTCTCCCCGTTTTATAGAGGACCGAAGTTTAAGAGAGGTTACAAACGTTATTGCAGGAAACCGTAGAGTCAGAACGGGCATAATGGTGGACAAGGTGTTGCGTTCTCTCCGTCAGTTTGCGTGGGTGATTGCACTCGCCGTTTTGTTGACGGCTCAGTGTTCCGCTTCTTGCCTCGCCCGGATGTGTGATGTGCAGACTCTTACGGCGCATGATCACTGCCATCCTTCAACGCCAACGAAGAAACAATCAGAGTGCCCGTTGAAGCACTATCAGCTCAGCAAAATAGAGCATTCGGAAAGTCTTGCGACCTATTCTCCAGTGATGGTTGCGAGCGCGTTTCAAGCGCCCTGCGCTCTCCCGGCTTTTTTATTGGCGCGCAACGCCAAACTGGATCTTGTGCGATCCGCTAGTCCGGGTCCGCCGTTGCTGCTGTTGCTTTCCGCTCTCCGTCTTTGATCTCTTTCCACTTCCTCGACCTTTGAGTCCGCAAGCGCGTCCTGCTTCGGCTCGCCCTCCATTAGTCCAGTTCAGAATTCTTTGAGGAAAGTATGAAAGATCGTCGACAATTCTTCCGTAACATCCTTGCCGGTAGCATCGGCGCAACGACAGCCGCGCGTTTGCCGGCTGCTCAAAAGCAAAGCGGTGTTCCGCCGCACGTCCTTACTCCAGACATCCCGGACCTCGGCTACATAGTCGATAACGGTGTCAAGGTTTTCCACCTGATTGCCGAGCCTGTGAAGCGCCAGATAGCGCCCAACAAAACGCTGGATCTCTGGGGATTCAACGGGACCTCGCCCGGACCGACCATCCAGGTGACGGAAGGCGACCGGGTCCGCGTCATCGTTGAAAATCATCTGCCGGAAGCGACTTCCATGCACTGGCACGGCTTCGAGGTTCCAGTCGCCATGGACGGCACGCCCGATATCAGCCAACGCCCGATCAAGCCCGGCGAGCGCTTCATCTATGAATGGACTCTGCACCAGAACGGAACTTACTTTTACCACTCTCATCTGGCCATGCAGGAAATGATGGGCATGCTCGGAGCATTCATCATGCATCCCAAAATCGCCGAGGAGCCGCGCGTCGACAAAGACTTCGTGATCTTGCTCCAGGAGTATGCGGTGCTGCCGAACAATACCATTCCAAACACCATGAATATGGAGTTCAACTGGCTCGTGTTCAACGGGAAGGCCGGACCGGCCGCGACACCGCTGATTGTAAGGCTAGGGGACCGCGTGCGCATTCGCTGGATCAACCTTGGCATGGATCATCATCCTATCCATCTGCACGGGCACACATTCCATGTCACGGGGACGGAAGGCGGCCGCGTTCCGAAGACCGCTTGGATACCGGGCAACACGGTGCTGGTCGGCGTTGCCCAGGCGCGAGATTTCGAGTTCGTCGCGAATAATCCCGGAGACTGGATGCTGCACTGCCACCTGCCGCACCACATGATGAATCAGATGTCTTCAAACGTCGGCCCGATGTCGCGCATGCCCGGTGGGATGCCCGCGGGAGGGGACATGAACACCGGCATGGGGATGTTGCAAAATCAGCCGGGAGTACCGAACAGTGTGGACTACGGTCCCGCCCTCGGCCGCGGCATGGGTTTCGGCTCGACGAACGATCAGACCGTCGGCAATGGTCCTCAATCCGAAAAAAACGCCATGGCCGATATGCCTGGCATGGATCATCAGATGTCCGGCATGCACCCGAGCAACACGGCACCGGAGATCAGTCCGAATGCCGATCGGGTGCCCGGCTTCCCACAGGATGCCTATATGGAGGGACCGATGATGAACATGGACAACATGATCCACACGCCGGAGACTTATGGGCTGCCTCCTGGTTGGACCACCTACATGCAAGGAATGATGACTCTGGTGCGCGTTCTGCAGCCGGATAAATTCGACGAAATCATGAACCGCGTCCGGGCGGCCCGATCCGGCGGCATGTCCGGTATGAAGATGTGAGGAGCGTGACGCGAATGAAATTCTTCACAAGTCTTTACATCTTCGCTCTCTTCGGCGCGATCGCTCTCAGCGCGCAAAATCAGCCCGATCTTCTGAAAGAGGCCTTCGCGCGCGCGCCGCTTGGCCTCGATGCTTTCAACGATCTGGCGCTAGCTAACAATCCGACTCTTCAGCAAGGCGGCGCGCTCGTCAAGCAAGCTGCGGGGCAGGCGAAGCAAGCGGGCCTGTGGCCGAATCCCTCGGTTGGTTATCAAGGCGAACAACTACGCGGCGGTGATTATGGCGGCGGCGAACAGGGTGCTTTCGTTCAACAAACTTTTGTGCTTGGTGGAAAACTTGGCTTGCGGAAGCGCGCCTATCAAGAACAGCAGCGGGCGGGTGAGATGGCGGTGGTTGAACAGCACAGCCGTGTTCTGAGCGCTATCGGACAGCAGTTTTACGCTGCTCTGGCTGCCCAGCAAACGGTCCAGTTGCGCCTGCAGCTCTCAAAGATTGCGGCCGACGCGGTCGAGACCGCCCGCCAACTGCAGAACGTGGGCCAGGCCGACGTTCCCGATGTTCTGCAAGCCGAGGTGGAAAGCGAGCAAGCGTCACTTGACTACTCGACTGCCCAGCGCATCTACATCCAACAGTTCCGCTCCCTGGCGGCTTTGGCTGGGAAAGCCGATTTGCCGCTTGCACCGCTCGCCGGCGATCTGGAGCGGCTGCCACAGCTAGACACCGAAAAGATCACCGAACAAATCCTGCGTGAAAGTCCGGCGCTCAAACGAGCGCGGCAAACGTTGCTTCAGAGTCAAGCGAGTTTGCAGGCGGCAAAGCGGGAAAGCATCCCCGATCTAACCCTACGCGCGGGCCTTGAGCAAAACTACGAACATCTTCCCGAGGACTCCGCGCGCTCCGTCGGCCTGCAAGGATTTGCCACCGCCGGTATTACACTCCCGATCTTCAATCGCAATCAGGGAAACACCGCTGCCGCCGCGGCCACCGTGGAAAATGCCCGCGCTGAGGTGCAGCGTATCGGACTGCTGCTCCGCCAGCAGAGTCAATCGCTTCTCCAGCAGTATTTGGCGGACCGCACCCAGGCCGAGAGCTACCGCCAACGCATGATTCCAAGAGCGCAGCGTGCTTACGATCTTTATCTAGAGAAATATCGCGCCATGGCGTCGGCTTACCCGCAGGTCATCGTGTCGCAGCGTACTCTGTTTCAACTCCGCGTAGCGTATCTAGATGTTCTGCGCGATCTCTGGAGCAACGCAGTTGCTTTGCAACACTATACGCTGTCGGATGGACTAGCCGCGCCCGCGGCATCCAACTCTGGCGTCATGCAATTGAATTTACCCGCGGGGGCGTCGGTGCAGTAAGGAGCTAGACTTCCGTTGGCACGGTGCTGCGTTGGGCCTGTAGCTTCGACACGGCAGTACAAATCGCGAGCCCGACCGCTGTCCCGCCAACGTTAATGAGCACATCTCTGACGGCTGGATCCCGGTCGGGAAAGAAGCTTTGCAGAAACTCACTGCACGAGCCCACGACCGCACCGATCAAAAGGATGGTCCAGATCTTATTTCCGTCCCGCGGCAGCGCTTGCCATAGCAAGACCGCCAGAACACAGAACAGGCTCACGTGAAAACCCTTGTCCGCTAACAGGTGAACAATATCGTAAGAAGAGGAATGCAGCCGCATTTGGCTAAAAAGCTCGCGAGATAGAAAGCCAAAAGAGCCCTCCGCCCATTTCGATGCTAACGAGGTAGAGGAAAAGAAGATAACACCGACCCAAATGACAACCGCCCAAATCCAGGCAGTGAATTTCTCTGCAATCATGAGGTTGGTACGCCCGGTAGGATTCGAACCTACGACCTTTTGCTCCGGAGGCAAACGCTCTATCCAGGCTGAGCTACGGGCGCGTGGGAAAGAAAATTAGCGGCCTCTCTTGGCGCTGGCCGCCTGCGAAGACAGGCGCTCTGACTTGGTCGCTGCTCCACTTTCCGAGAGCAGTTGCTCGATGTGCTGCCGGATCGTTTCTTCCTTCATCAGCGCATCCCATTTTTCATTTTCGATAGCAGGCGTCTGATAATGGATGAACCCCTTACGGTCGATGAGCACGAGTTGCGGAACCACGTAGCGGTCTTTCGAAAAACCCATGAACTTGGTCATGGTGTCGCTCGGAGTCCAGCCGACCGGAAAATTCACCTTTTGTTCCTTCGCGAAGTCGTCTACCAGCAGGTCAGAGTTCGGGTTGACGGCCACGTCAATCACCTGCAAGCCACGCGCACCATATTCCTGTTGCAACTTCGTCATCACGTGCGAGGCGGCCTGACAGTGCGGGCAAGTCGTAAAGATGAACTCCAGCGCCACTACCTTGCCGCGATATTGGCTGAGAGTTTTTTGGCCTTCGCTTGGAACGATGAATGTGAGCTCCGGCGCTTTCCGCACGGACTCCATACCATCGCCGAACAGAGATCCTCCGAGGAGGACGACACCGGCAAACAGAAGCCAAACCTTCTTCACGTTCCAGAAACTCCAGCCTCAAGTGTATCGCAAGGCGGCTTTCAGGCGCTTCCACATAGCCTGATCGGTCAACCCTTCGATGCTGACCAGCGTATCGCCTCTGAGCTGAGTAACGAAGAAGCCGTCGTCACCGCTACCGGCGAACTCGGTTGCCAAATCGAGCGATGCGGCACAGCGTTTCCATTTGCCGTGCAACACCTTCTTGTAAGCAGCAAAATATGCCTGGGCGCTGCGCTCGGAATCCCACTGCGAAACGTATTCGAGCACCGGTTTGCTCGCCTTCTTATAGCCTGTGACTCGAAACTGGGCGCCGCGCAGATGAGGCGCGAGCTCGTCGGCGGTTTTCTGGCCAACATATTGGCGCAGCAATATCTGCTCGTCGAACTCGCCGAGCGAACCGTCCGTAATCTCGCTTGACCCTTTGCCGAGATCAAGTTGGGGCAGCTCCGGCGCGGTAGGCTTCTGGTGAGCGAAATATCGTTCCGGATGCAGAATCTGAGCGGACGAAACCGGCGCGTCTGTAAAAACAATGCTAAAAGCAGGCTTTCCCAGCTTTCTAAATACCGCGTCGAAGAACTTAGTACCGCTCGTATACGGGAACAGAAGCGATTGCTGAATGTAGAGCGGTGATGCCTTCAGCACCGGGTAATCGCTATCCGATTCATCGCTTGAGTCTTCCACCGATTTAAGCATCTGCGGGGTCGGTATCGGCGGTTTTCCGGTCGAAGCCAGGTTGTAGGCAATCATCAGCCACGAAGCCTGTCCCTCGACCACGCCGGTATGCGCCAGATTTTCGTCATCGTTGGCGGGGCTTTGGTCCATGTAACGCTCCAGATCGAAGTGCTGGTCAGCGAGCGCGTGCGAGAGTTCATGAGCCAGCGTAGTGGTCTCTTCCCCGAGCGGAGATCCTTCGAGCAGGAAGAGCTTTTTGGCGTCGTAGTCGTAGAATGCGGCGGCCTGCTCCGTCAACAGGTCTAAGGTGGATTGCCTGAGATCGAAATCGGGCGGCACGAGGCCGAACATTTTGAGCGCTAGTTCATCGGCCCGAATCTCATCCGGCTTGAGCGTCTTCTTAATTCGTTTGTTGAGAAAGTGGCGCAGCTGTTTTTTCGAAATACTGCCGTAGGGGACGGGGTGAACCTCCGACAGGCCAGAGATGCTCGAGAGCGTTTGCACAATCGAGTTGATTTGCTTGAAGACGGGGTCCTGTTCGCGCCTGGGGGCTACCAACAGCGGCGACAAGCCGACGAGGCATAGCAGAATGAGGCATATTCGGCGCCGCGTCATATCGACGGCCTATGTTTGGGCATGTAGTTCAAACGCTGAGCCAAGCGATGGGGGCGCGCCGGAAAAATCGCGAAAACGCTTATTCATGTGCGCGGTTCTGAGGCGGTTGGCGAACGGTGGCAGCACTTTTCGATTCTTTCACAAGCTACTGCATCGAATGGTATTGCGCGATCACGTCATGAATCCCATGGGTAAAAATTTGCACTCCGATGCAAAGAAGAATGAAGGAGGCAAGCCGCACAATGACGTTCATGGCAGTCTGGCCGAGCATGCGGGCGAGGCGCTCGGCAAACCGGTAGCACAGGTAAATGGTCAGTACAACGAGTGCGGGGCCGATGATAGCCGCAATCAGGCGAATCCAGCCGTTCTGATGGATTCCCTGGCTTGCGCCCAAGGTAAGCGCCACGGACAGCGAACCGGGTCCAACCGTGAGCGGCAGCGTGAGGGGATAAAAAGCCCGGTCGGAGATGTCCTGGCGGCTCACCTTCTTTTGCGCGTGAGCCTGCTCCTGCTCCGGATCCTGCTGCAGAAGAGTCCATCCGGTCCACATGACGACGAGACCGCCGCCGATCTGCACGACGGGAATCGAAATGCCGAAAAACTTCAGGATGTGGCTGCCAATCAACATGGAGCCGATCAGTAGCCACAGGCTGTTCAGGGCTATCTTGCGCGAAAGCACCGTCCGGTCGGCGCTGGAGTAGCCGGTGGTCAAACCGAGAAAAATCGGGATGTTGCCGAGCGGGTCCACAATCGGAAACAACGCCGTGAGGACGACCAGGCAGCTTCTCACGATTTCCACAAGGGGATTCATAGACACCAGCCTTTCAGCATAAAATGCCCGGGCTTGGAACATTTTCTGCGATGCTATTCTGAAATCGCCCCCCGCTTTTTTCATGGATTTCCTGGCAGGTCTAAACCCTCAGCAGCGCGAAGCCGTTGCGCACGTGGAAGGTCCGCTGCTGCTGCTGGCGGGCGCCGGGAGCGGCAAGACACGGGTGATTACGCACCGCATCGCGCATTTGATCGAAACTCAATATATCCCGGGCCCCGCGGTACTGGCCGTCACCTTCACGAACAAGGCGGCTGAAGAAATGCGGCAGCGCGTGAACAGCCTGCTAGGCAATCCCGCGACCGCCAAGACGCCGCTGGTCTCGACGTTTCACTCCTTCTGTGTACGGCTGCTGCGCCGCGACGGCGCTTCGATGGCCGAGATACGCCAAGGCTTCACGCCGCGCTTCACGATCTACGACGATGACGACCAGGTTTCGCTGCTCAAATCGATCTACAGGCAGCTTGGTTTGGATGAAAAGTTCATGCCGTACCGGGCGACTCTGGCGCGCGTCAGCCACGCCAAGAGCAATCAGGAGACTCCGCAGGATTGGTACAAGGCGGCGACCGATCCGAAGCTGACCCGTCTCGCAAAAATTTACGAGACTTATCAGGAGCGATTGCTGCAGGCCAACGCACTCGATTTCGACGACCTGCTGCTCGAGTCGGTTCGTATTCTGCGCCATGACGATGCGCTGCGCACGCTTTACAACCGGCGCTTTGAATACGTGATGATCGACGAATACCAGGACACGAACCGCAGCCAATATGAGCTGGCGCGTCTGCTCACCGAAATTCGCCATAACGTTTGCGTGGTGGGTGATGAGGATCAATCGATCTATGGCTGGCGCGGGGCGGACATTCGCAATATTCTCGATTTCGAGCGCGATTATCCGGATGCGGTGGTGATTCGCCTGGAACAGAATTACCGTTCAACCAAGAACATTCTGGAAGCCGCGAGCGCGGTGGTGGCCAACAACAAAGAGCGCAAAGGGAAGTGGCTGTGGACGTCTTCCGAGGCGGGCGCAAAGATCGGCTATTACGAGGCTCCCGACGGCGAGAACGAATCGCTGTTCATCGCCGACACCATCGAAAAACTGCTTGCCAGGAACCCGCTTGAGCGCGTAGCGGTTCTTTATCGCACGAATTTTCAATCGCGCCAGATCGAAGAGGCGCTCCGGCGGTATGGCCGCAAGTACCTGGTGGTGGGCGGATTCAGTTTCTATCAGCGTGCCGAAGTAAAAGACCTGCTTTCTTACCTGAAGGTGATCCTCAGCCCACAGGATTCGGTCAGCCTGCTGAGAGTTATCAACACGCCGGCGCGTGGCATCGGCAAAGGTACTGTGGAGCAACTGGAGCAGTATGCGCTCGAGCGCGGCATCAGCCTGTGGAACGCTCTTCCGAAGATGCTCGAGGAGAAAACCTTTCCGGCACGCGCGGAATCGGCTTTGAAATCGTTCGTGAAGTTGATGCACGAACTGATGGAATCGGCTGGCGAGCATCCGGTGCAGGAGACGTTGCGGGCGATTCTCGAGAAGACCGGCTACCAAGCCATGCTGAAGGCCGATAACTCGCCGGAAGCCGAGTCGCGCCTGGGCAATCTGGAAGAGTTGGTTAACGCCGCGGTGGAAGCTTCCGAGCGGGGTGAAAGCGCGGCAGACTTTCTCGATCACGCGGCACTGGTGGCCGATTCGGACGCGCTCGATGAACAGGCAGCTGTTTCGTTGCTGACTATTCACAACGCCAAGGGCCTGGAATTTCCAAATGTTTTTCTGGCTGGTCTCGAAGAGGGTATTTTTCCGCACAGCCGCTCCTTGGCTTCCGAGGCGGCCATGGAAGAGGAGCGTCGGCTTTGTTACGTCGGTATGACGCGCGCTGAAAAGCGGCTCTACGTGACTTGGGCGCGCTATCGGCGACGCTTCGGCGGCGGTCAACCGGAGGCGTGCCTGCCCTCTCGCTTCCTGAACGAAGTGCCGGCCAGTCTGCGCGAGCGGCTTTCGCCTCACGGGCGGCCCCGTGCGGACGAAGTCGACCTGTACTCTGAGCAGCATGACGTGCGAGAATCGGTCAAACGTAACTTGTATACCGGGCGTACTTACAATTCGGTCGAGAACATCTCGCAATTTTTTGCGGAGCGCGGGATGCCGCCGCCTTCCGGATTTACCCGCCGTCCTGACGCTGCGCGCACCGCTGCACCCGCCACGCCTGTTGCGCCGCGCACTGCTCCTGTAACGCCGCCGCGCACTGGAGCCGAGACTCCGCAAAGGAATGCTTCCGCCGAGCCGCAACGGGTTCCTGCCACGCGGCGTTCTTTGCCGGCGCGCGGGCTGCGCTCGGGATCGGTTATCGAACACCCCAAGTATGGCCGCGGCACCGTGCTCCGGCGTGAAGGCGATGGCGAGGATGCGAAACTAACTATAAGTTTCCCGAGTCACGGGTTGAAGAAAATTGTCGAGAAGTACGCTGGGATAATAATCAACGAATGAACACTAAGCACGTCGAAGATAACGCAGAACGTAAGAAGCTGAAGCGCGTTGCACGCAAGAAGGCGGCGCCGAAGGCGAAACGCGCCTCGGGCGTGGCCCGCGGATCGAACAAGAAAAAGATCCGGCACATGGCTAAGGGCCAACGCAAGCGTTAGCGCTTTCCAGGCGGAATTGTTCGCAAACACGCAGTAACGAGTTCGAGCGTCGCATACCCCGCGACGACCACTACTCAACGCCAGCACGCTTCCGAAGTTCCAGGTAGCTAGTCACGCAGGTACCACATAGCTCTTGACAAAACTAGTATCTATTGAGGATACTCTGCTATGCGTCGACGATTGTGGACTTGGTTCGTCTTATGCCTTGCTGCGCTTGCAATGACCCGCGGCGCGGCCGCGACCGATGGGTGCGGAACGCTTCCGGCAGCGACCTCTCCCGGATTTCAAATGGCATTGCAAGCCTTTCTGGATGCTCGCTGCTATGTGAAGCAGAATTGGCGGCACGATCCGAACATTCGCGGCACCCAGGGAGTTCATCCCAACGTAAAGGTCTGGTACTCGCCCGAAATTTGGCAGTGGCTGACGACGGACGGGCACAAAGGAAACGCCCCCATGGGCGGCATCCTGATTAAGGAGCAGTATTCCGAGCCGCAACATCCCGATAAATTAACCGACTGGGCAGTTATCATTCGCGACGATGCCGGCGCATGGGACGGCTGGTGGTGGGGCGATCTGTCGGTGGAGACGGGTTCGCAGCTTACTCAACCGCCACCGCCGCCGATAGCCGGTGGGCCATCGTGCGCGCAGGCCACTTACCCGTATGCCGGCTTCGGGCAGTATTGCATCAACTGTCATGCCTCCGCGGCTAACGGACAGAATACATTCGCCACGACACGTTATGTGTTGGGATTTCCAGGGCCTGCGCTTACTAATTTTCCGCCGCAAGACGACATACACTTTCGCCTCTCTCATCTGCCGCAACTGGGCTCGCCGGAACTGAACGACAAAGCATGCATGATTCCCGAATCGAGCGATCACGTGGTGGCGGGCCCGAAGCCGGACGGCCCCAAAACTTTTCTGACGTCCGATCAGTGCGCGGGCTGCCATGATGCAACCGGAACAATTTCTCCCGCTCGAGCGGACGCGCCGAATATGCTCTACTACCTTGACCATTCCACGCTCACGAAAGACCCGAAGTCGGTCAATCTTTCCGAATACGGCGAGTGGCGCTTTTCCATGATGGGTTTGGCCGGGCGCGATCCGATCTTCTTTTCGCAGTTGAATTCGGAGACTACCCTGCATGCCAATCTCAAGACGGAACCGGGCAAACCCTTTATTGAAAATCTCTGTTTGCATTGCCACGGTGTGATGGGCCAGCGCCAGTATCATGCGGACACAGGCAAGCTCTTTACGCGAGACCAGCTGCAGGATGCGACTTCGCTGTATGGATCGCTAGCTCGCGACGGAATTTCCTGCACGGTATGTCATCGTATCTCGGCGGAGGGCCTCGGAACCAAAGAGACCTATACCGGAAATTTCCATCTGGGCCCAGCGGATCAGATGAACGGTCCTTTCGAGAATCCGCTAAGGCTGTCGATGAAAAATGCGCTCGGATTAAAGCCCCAGCAGGCCGACCAGATCACCAGCTCCGGTCTTTGCGGATCTTGTCACACCATCGTTCTGCCGGTCTTTCGTTCGAACGGCGAGCCGGTGCTGGTGGCGGGTGACAACGGCATGCAGGTGAAGACGTTCGACGAGCAGGCAACCTTTCTCGAGTGGCAGAACAGCCGCTTTGCCGACAATGGCCTCACCCCTCAAAGCTGCCAGGATTGCCACATGCCCAACAGCTACCAGCATGAGGGCGTGGACTCCGGTCCGCTTGCCTATAAGATCGCGAATATCGAAGACAATACCTTCCCGAAATTCGATCATCTGGCGGCCGCCGACAAGCTCGATCTAAAAACGCGCGGCGGCTACCAGCGTCACCTTCTGCTTGGCATTAATGTTTTCGCACTCGAGATGTTCAAGCAGTTTAGGACCGAGCTGGGCCTGTACGCGCCCGATCCGGCGAACGGAATCCTCAATCCGGACCCGATGATCCGGCAATCGCTCAACGTAGCGGACAGCGTCGATACCGCCATCGATCAAGGCAGCAACCAGATCGCTAAGACCAGCACCGCGGAGGTAAAGATTCTTTCGGTGCTCCGCAAGGAGAACGGCTGGCAAATCGATGTCAAAGTCACCAATAAGGCGGGGCACAACTTCCCGTCGGGCGTGGGCTTCCGGCGCGCCTTTCTTAATTTTCAAATGCTGGGCAACGAGGGCGACGTGGTATGGGCCTCCGGACGCGTCGCTTCGAATGACAGCAAGCTTTTGGGCGGCCTCAAAGGCCTGATTGTGGATAACGCCGGCAATCCACTGCCGACCGAAACCTTCACCTCGTCACAACAAAGAATCCAACCCCACTACTGGGCGGAAAATCCGATCACTCGGCAGGACCAGGTGCAGATTTACGAAGAACTGGTGACCAATCCGGAAGGCTTCCTGACTACCAGCTTCATCGCTCTGAACAATAAGGTGAAGGACAACCGGCTGCAGCCGCAAGGCTGGTCGAACGATGGCCCGAATGCGGAGGAGACCGGGCCAGTGGGAACCTGCGTTACCGTTCGAGGCAAGACTCTTTGCGATCCAAATTACGCGGATGGAAGCGGATCGAACGTGGTGCGCTACCTGGTTCCGTTGACCAATCGTACGGCATTGACGCAAACGGTCAAAGCCACTCTCTATTACCAGACCATACCTCCTTACTATCAGTTGCAGCGCGCCACGGACGCCACTGGGACTGACACCCAGCGTCTGGTTCGCCTGGTAGGCAATCTGCAAACCAGCGGCACGCCCGTAGACCGGTGGGTGCTGCCGATCAGCAGCGACGAAACTTCAGTGCAGTAACAGTTTCAGGCGTTGCCGAAAGAGGACGGCGCGGCGAGCTGAAGATTCGAACGGTGAACCGAATGGTTAATGCCCGATTCAGAAGATAGCAAGCTGCGAAGAGCCCGTAGCCGCATTTTCTACAAGTTACGGGCACCGAGCCCGTGGCGTGTCATTTGCTTCCTGATAGTTCATCAGCACCGGCGGCAAACGCCGGATGGCGATGACAAAGGAGAAACGGACATGCTGAGAGCGTTATTAGTGGCTTTGGCTTTGATGGGTGGATTCGTACCGCAAGAGGTTCAATCTGTGAGTCGCTAAAGCGCCTCATCGTTTCTTATAAAAAGAGCGGCCGCGTGACAGAGTATGCCGGAGCACTTGCCAAGAGGGGAGCCAGCGTCTGCGCCGGCCAAGCCGGATGAGAAGCAAAGTGCTTGCCAACCAGATGAGAAGCATGATGCCGGTGGCGGCCAAATTCAGGGCCGGCAGGCTCTGGCGCAGCACCGCCAAGACGGCCAATAAGACGACGGCTCCAGCACCCAGGGAAAAAACACCGATCATGCCCGGCGGAAGGTTGCCGCGCCATTTCAAGCTGCCGATGTAAAGGGTCGCGGCAAAGAGATGCGCGGCGAGATAAATACCGGCTCCGCGCATGGCATCGCCGCCGTGAAAGAGCAGCAGGGTGGCAGTAATGCCCACAAAGATCGCCCAGGCAGTGTTCACTAAGCCGTAAGACTTAATGGACAGGATCGACAGCCGCGAAGACGCCGAGCCGCTGCCCATATGCACGACAGCGGTTGCGAGGGCGAGCGACGTAGCTGCCGCAGCACCGGAATACAGCTTGCCGTAGACCAGCGCGAGCAGCCAGGGAACGATAATAATGCCCGCGCCCGCCACTGCCAGGGAGAGGAGCACAGAGGCATACGTGCAGAGCGCCATTACGTTGTCCGGTGTCTTTTCAATTTCGCCTTTGGGGTCGGCCATCTCGGCGAAGCTGCCTTCGATCAGCAGGCTTGGCACGAGCGCGACCATGTTTCTCAGTTGATGCGCCACCGCGAAGAAGCTCATCTGGATCATGCTGGGATCGCTTTTCGCGACCAGTGACGTCAACCACCAGCCGGCAATGTTAACCCCCACGAGGCCGGCGATCTGCATCAAGCTGAAGGACCAGACGCGTTTGAAGAGTTTACCCAGGTGCGCGCTCCGCGTCATCGGCACAGGCGACGCCAGTTGCAACGGGCGGTACAGGAGCAGGCACATGACCACCGCGCCGACAGCGAGGGAGCTTTGGCCGCAGAGCATGGCAACCGGCCCGACACGCGATGCCAAGGGCAGAATGGCCAGCATTCCCATGCCAGCCATCCCTGAAAGGCACAATAGGGCCTTGAGTCTTCTCTGCCCGACGAAGAAGCCGCGGGCACATTCGAGAATGATAATGCCGGCAGCGGAAAAACCAGCCCAGCGCAATACAGTAATGAGGCTGCTTTTATCGAGGAGCTTGGCTAGCGGACCCGCGCCCAGCCAAAGGGTAAGGGCGGCCAGCCCAGCCGATACCAGCGCGACCACCGCCAAAACGCGCGCCAGAGCTGGGTATTCATCGCTTCCCCTCGGGTATTCGCCGGAGAAACGGATGGCGGTGGAACCTATGCCGCCCGCGGCATAGGTACTCACATTATTGGCGGTCGAAATGGCAAGCGAGTATGCACCGAAGGTGGAAGCACCGCCCAAGCGCGCGGCCAGGATGTTCGCCAGGAACCCGCAGGCGCGTTCAATCGTCACCCCGAGCCCTAGCGTCGAGGTTCCGCTTATCAGATTCTTGGCGACCTGGGTGGGCAGTACCGTCGGCGTTTCGGCAATCGGCGGCTCTTGAAGGATCTCCTCGATAGCGGCTTTACTCATTGCCTACGTCCAGCAAACACGAGCACCTGGTCTTTCGAATTGATTTCGGAAACTGCCCTAGGGGACGAGGGTTTGTGCACGCCCAGCCAATGGCGGATGCGGAGGCGCATGGGGGACTCGACGAATCGCCACGATAAGAGCGCCCCCACAATAAGCACCGCGAGGTAAATGGCCAGAACTCGCGGCGAGTAGAGCGGTGGAGGAACGCCCAGCAGATACGCCACGGGAATCTGCAGAATATAAATTCCGTAACTTGCATCGCCCAGCAACACGAGGAAAGACAACGAGAAAAAGCGGGCCGGCAGCCCGTTGCCGTCTGCCAGTGAAAAGATTAAGACGGCAAATAAAGGAGCCAGCGCGCCACCCGCGAGCAACGGTCGCGGAATCGCCGCGCTCGCGGCGAGGCAAGCAAAGATAGCCAGCAGCGAAGCGTAGGAAAGCATCTTGTTAAGCTTGGGCGTTCCGCGCAAACCGAGGACGTAGGCCCGCCCGAGCACCAGCCCCATAACAAATTCCGGCAGGCGCAAGATGGGTGTAAATTCGACCGCCATCTGCCAGCGGTCCTGGCCCGCTCCCGACCCGTGTACCAGGCACAGCAGAATAGGCGGAATCAGCGACGTAATCCAGAGAGCCCCTGCCGCCGCCAGGCAACTGCGTATGCTCGCCTTTTTCAGAAAAGGAACCAGAAACGGAAACGCGAGGTAAAAGAAAGCTTCGACCGAAACCGACCACGCCGGGAAGTTCCAATACCACGCTGTCCACGGCGTCCAAGCCTGCTGTAGGGTCAATACGCTGACCGCGCCGGTAACCAGCTTGGCGACGGCTGTGGACAAGTGGTTCACCCGGAGCGTCCAAAGAATGTTGAAAGGCGCGGCGAGCAAAAAGGCCAGGAAATAGGCCGGATAAATTCGGGCAAACCGAGCGACCCAGAAGGATCGGCGGCTACCCAGCATCTCGCCTCCGCGATCGATGTAGCTATAGGCCAGGACAAATCCGGAGAGGACGTAGAAAAAACTCACCGCCACAAACCCGGAAGCAATGCAATGGGCAAACACCCTTGGACCTTGGGCGGCAATCGGTCCGGCAAAATGATACAGCACGACGCCTATGGCGGCAAAGAAACGAAGACCGGTAAGGGCATCGAAGCTCTTTTTTTGCGCGCTTTTTACGGCGGCCGCGGAACTCGCGTTCGAGGCTGGAATGGATGGCGACACCTGTGGCGACTCGTTCTCTTTGAGAGCAAGTATGGCCGGAAAGTGAGGAGGATGAAATTGTGCGACGTACTTTCTGAGGAGATAGATCGTACGGCCGAGTACTTATTCCAGAGCACTGCTTAAACAATGATTAATGTGCCTGTCCGATCCAAGCCGTATCTTTACCGGAAGGCAGTACGTCAAAAGAGCAGGCGTTCTTTCAGAAACACATGAGGAGAGTGGCACAGATGTTAACAACGAAGCGTCAAAGCGTGCGATGGCTAGCCAGCGTAACCGGCGCATATGTTTTCGCCATGCTGGCGACGGGCATAGGCTTCGCGCAAGATCCCAATCAGGCACCTCCTCCTGCCCAGCAACAGGAACCGCCCCCGCAGTATCCGCCGCAGGGTCAAAACCAGCAGCAGCAGCAGACACAACAAGATCAATACCCACCGGCGCAAGGACAATATCCGCCACAGCAAGGGCAGTATCCGCCGCAACAGGGGCAATATCCTCAATATCCTCAGGGGCAATATCCCCCCGCTCAGTATCCGCAGCCCCCAACACTAGCGCCGCAACAGTTGGCTGAGCTCGTCGCGCCTATCGCGCTCTATCCGGATGGCCTGCTGGCGCAAGTTCTTACAGCCTCCACCTTCGCCAACCAGATTCCGGACGCGGCCGGCTGGGCCAACGCGCATCAATACCTTCGAGGGGATCAGTTGGCGCAGGCTATGCGCGCCGACAATCTCAGCTTCGACCCGAGCGTGATGGCTCTGCTGCCGTTTCCGAGCGTGTTGAATTACATGGCGCAGTACATGGGTTGGACACAGGCGCTCGGAAACGCCGTACTCGCGCAGCGCGATCAGGTAATGGATGCCGTCCAGCAGCGTCGACAGGAAGCGTACAACTATGGATACCTTCAGAACGGCCCGAATGTGAGAGTAGTTGCCTCGCCCGGAGCGATTGAGATCATGCCCGTTACCCCCGGTTTTTTCTACGTTCCCTATTACAACCCGGTGGTGGTGTTCGCTCGACCCCGACCGGGCTTTTTCGTGGGCGGCGCGATCCGCTTCGGCGGGGGCATTACTATCGGAGCCGGATTTGCTCCGTGGGGCTGGGGTCATGTCGGTTTCGGCTGGCAGCAGCACGCGATCTTGATCGATAACCACCCCTGGGGCCGCACCTGGTCCAATCGAGCCGTTTACGTTCACCCATATGCCGCGCCTTATCATCCGCAGCAGGGCCCGCGGGTCGAGTACCACGAGAACTACCATGGCGGTCATCCCGATCACGAGCATGATCACGATCATCACCACTAAGCAAAAGTAAAGCGCGCGTACGGCGGAGCCAGTGCTCCCCTACGCCGCCGTGCTGGATGTCTTCGGCTCCGTCAGATACGCAGCAAGAACTTTTAGATACTGGGCAAGAAAAGCAGGATGCGCCGGCCAAGCCGGCCCGCTGACCAGATTGTCGTGGGTGATGGCCTCATCCATTTTCAATTCGGCATAGGTGCCTCCCGCAGCCACGACGTCTGGAGCGCATGCTGGATAAGCGCTCACCTTCTTGCCTTCGATCACGCCGGCGGCAGCCAGAATTTGCGCGCCATGGCACAATGCCGCGATAGGCTTCCGCGCTTTCTCGAAATCCTGAACGATCTCGAGCACTTTGGGATTCAGACGCAAATACTCGGGGGCGCGGCCGCCGGGAATCACCAGGCCGTCATACTCGGCTGCTCTCGCCTCCGCGAAAGTAGCATTCAAGACAAAGTTGTGGCCCCGTTTCTCCGAGTACGTCTGGTCGCCCTCAAAGTCATGAATCGCGGTGCGCACGAAATCACCCGCCTTCTTATCGGGGCAAACTGCATCCACGCGGTGCCCCACCATTTGTAAAGCTTGAAACGGCACCATCACCTCGTAGTCTTCGACATAATCTCCAACAATCATCAGCAGCTTAGCCGTGGACATGATCCTCTTTCTCCTCACTTCCTATTTTGTTTGACATCACAATGAGAAAATACACGGCATAAGCCGGGGGCGTGGTATCCGCCAGCTGCGCGCCAGGCGTTACGGGGAAATGCGTTCCATGTCTTTGAAGCCTTCGTCACTTGCGCTGTACACGCTTTTTTGTATCTTGATCGCGCGCGCCGATGCCGTCACCATACCTGCCGGCACGGAGATCCAACTGAGACTGACCGCCGAAGTCTCGAGCGACAAGCCATCGGGCCAGCCGGTGTCGGCCGTCGTCATCGCGCCCGTCGATGTCAATGGCGCTCCGGTCATCTGGTTTGGCGCTCAACTCGACGGTGTCACCGCCGACGCCAACGCCAACAAGCCAGCTGCCGGCGGCAATGCCGAGCAGCCCGCCACACTGCGTCTAAATCTCACCAAAATACACAATAAATCCGGCGAATCGAAGCCGCTCTCCTGCTCCCTGGCCGGCGTCGACAACGCCCGCGAATCGATCGACCAATCCGGCTTAATCAGCGGCATCAAAGCCTCCCAGACATTCACCTCGCTCGCGGATTCCGGAGTAAACAAAGTTACCGAGAAGAACGACCAACTCGGTCAACTGCTGGCCGGCATCAAGAAGGCGATCGTGAAACAAGCCGATCCTGCCATCGACTACAAGCCGGGCGTCGAGTTCACCGTCAAGTTAACCAAACCGCTCGATTGGACTCCCGCAAGCGATGCCAAAAATCCAACGCCGGTCCAGCCCGCCGCGCAACTGTCTGCCCTGGTTGCACAGCTTCCCTTTCGCACGGTGGCGCTCAAACCGCCCAGCCCTTCCGACCTGACCAATCTCATCTTCATCGGTTCCAAGGCGGAGGTCGAGCAGGCCTTCAAAGATGCCGGCTGGTTCGCCGCCGACCCGCTTGGCAAGGCCGCCAACTTTCATACGGCGCAGGCAATCATCGAAAATCGCGGCTACGATGAGGCGCCCATGTCGATTTTGACCCTTAATGGGAAACCGCCGGAGCTGACCTTCGAAAAGCAGAACAATACTTTCGCCTCGCGCCACCACATCCGGCTCTTCCAGATGCCCCAGACCTTTGACGGCAAACCGCTTTTCGTCGCGGCGGCCACGCACGACATCAAGATCTATTTCTCCCAGACGAGCAGATCCATTACGCACGGCATTGATCCCGATATCGATAACGAACGCGCCAAGGTCACCAACGACATGCTTTTCACCGACAAAGTACAGGCCGTGTCGCTGGTCGACCGGAGCAACATTCCGAAGGACATCTCCAACGCAACGGGAGATCATCTGAAAACCGACGACAAAGTCTCCGTGATCGAATTCAAGAATTGAGCGCCAAACTCCATTCTTCTTCGGGCGGCATCCTTCCCTCGCTCTGGGCTTTCGCCTTTCTGAGCTACTTGCTGCGCACGAACATTGCCGTTGCTCAGCAATATATGGCGCGCGAGCTTTCGCTGAACGACGTTCAGATCGGTTATGTCTTCAGCGCGTTCCTGATCGGTTACACGCTGTGCCAGGTGCCGGCGGGCATCCTAGGCGACCGCTTCGGTCCGCGCGCCGTTTTGACTCTTTCGGCTTTAATCTGCGGCCTCGCAACCCTGTGCACAGGACTCGTTCCCGGCACGCTCCTCTCCGGTCCCATCCTCGCCCTCGCTTCCCTGCTCGCCTTTCGCTTTCTGCTGGGCGTGGGCCAGGCTGCCACTTACCCGGTCGCAATGACCGCCGTGGCGGATTGGTTCGCTTCCTCCCGGCACGCCTTTATAAACTCGCTTATCTTCACCGGCTCCACCTTGGGGGCAGCCTTTGCTCCTCCTTTGGTGGCTCACATTATGAGCGCTCTCGGCTGGCGCGCCACATTTTACGTTACCGGCGTGCTCCCGCTGTTCCTCGCGGTCTTGTGGTGGCGGCAGACGAAAGGCAAACCGCACCGCGAACGTTCTGAAGTCAGCGGCCCGCGGACAAACTGGTGGCGCTTGCTTGCCACCAAAAGCGTCTTCTTCCTGTGCTTAAGCTATTTTCTCTACTGCTATTCCATTTCGATCTTTGTCTATTGGCTTTTCAAATATCTTGTGGAGGTCCGGCACCTGAGCATTGTCAACAGCGGCTGGGCCAATAGTCTTCCCTGGCTTGCGGCAACCGTTACCGTACCGCTGCTCGGATATGCCAGCAGCCGTCTCTCGCAAATCATCGGTCATCTGCCGGCGTGCCGTCGCATCGCGGCCAGCTGCCTTAGCTTATCCTCTGTCCTGATGTTTATCGGAGCAGGCGCTCAAAACATAATGGTTGCTCTCTGCGCGATTGCACTCAGCGTCGCGTTGCTGTTTAGCACCGAAGCTTGTTACTGGTCAACCGCCATCGTTGTGGCTCGCGACGAGGCGGGAGCCGCCGGCGGTTTGATGAATCTGGCCGGCAATCTCGGGGGTGTGCTTTCCACGCTTCTCGTGCCCATCCTGGTTCTTCGCCTTGGTTGGTTTAACGCTCTTCTCTCGGGCTCAGTTTTCGCCATTGGGGCGGCAATTTTCTGGTTCTGGATTGAAGCGGAACACATGCCTCCGCCGGCGCCCCCGCAGGTATTTCCGTCAGCCGACCAAAAGGCCGGAAGCGGCTATACTGGGGTTCTCCCCTAAGTTAACGCCCGAGTGAATAAGTGTCTCTTTCCCATGTCATGTCCCAAAAGGACTTCGAACACCTCTACCGCTTGCAGGTAGAGGAGTTGGCCGATTACGCTCTGTTTCTGATCGATGTAGACGGCAGGATTTTGAGCTGGAATGCTGGTGTGGAAGCCATTTTGCAATTCAGCCGTGAAGATTTCGTGGGCAAACCGGTAGCTGAGATTTTCACGCCGGAGGATCGCGCCGCCGGGGTGCCGAATAAGGAGTTGCAGACTGCGGCCGAGCAGGGGCGGGCGGCAGACGTCCGCTGGCATCTGCGAAAGGATGGCAGTCGCATCTTTGCCGACGGAACCATGAATGCCGTGCGCGACGAAGAGGGCACCTTAATGGGCTTTTCGAAGATCATCCGGGACGCTACCCACCGGCATCGGATCGATCTTGCCCTGCGCGAAAGCGAGGCGTTCGCGCGCAGCATCGTCGAGAGCAGTCCGGACTGTGTGAAAGTTCTCGATTTGGACGGCCGCATTCAGCTGATGAACGAAACGGGATGCCGCGCCATGGAGATCGACGATTTTGCACAGTATCGCAACCATCCTTGGGTCGATTTCTGGAGCGGACCGGATCGCGAGGCAGCCGAGCGGGCGCTCCAGACAGCGCTGAACGGGCGAAAGGCAACCTTCGAAGCCTACGCGACAAGCACCAAGGGAAACCCAAAATGGTGGGAGGTAATTGTTTCGCCCATGTTGGATGCAGGGGGAAGGCCGACGCGTCTGCTCTCCATCTCGCGCGACATTACCGAGCGGCGGCAAACACAAACCTTGATGCAGCATTCGCGTGACGACCTGGCCGAATTCGCGCACGTCGCATCGCACGATCTGCAAGCCCCTCTCCGCACTGTAAGAAGCTACGCGCAGCTGCTCGCCAAGCGCTTTCAAGGTCAGCTTGACGAAGATGCCGATACGTTCCTGGCGTTCATCCTGGAAGGTGCCCAGAACATGGACGATTTGATTCGCGGCCTGCTCAATTACGCGGAATTCGGTGAAAAAGAAGAGCGCCAGCGGGTGGCCATCCCCGACATCATCGCCAAGGTGCTCGCGACCTTAAAGTCGCTTGTCGATGAAAGCGGCGCTAAAATCGTGTGCGGCGAGCTTCCGGCAATCGAGGCGAACCCGACGTCGATCCAACAGGTTTTCCAGAATTTGATCAGTAATGCCCTGAAATACCGGAGTTCCGCGGAACCTCGGATTTACATCGACGCCGCGCGCAAGGACGGTTATTGGGTCTTCTCGGTCAAAGACAACGGCGTCGGCATCGCTTCGGAATTTTACGACCGGGTTTTCCTTCCGTTCAAACGTTTACACGGCCATGAAATCGGCGGCACGGGTTTGGGATTGGCTGTCTGCAAGAGAATCGTCGAGCGCGATCGCGGGCGCATCTGGGTTGAATCGAAACCGGGCGAAGGCTCCACTTTCTTCTTTACCGTTCACCTTTCCTGACGTTCCGACATATGCAATTCGCGCCAACCCTCACCTGCCTCTTATTCAGCGCGACCTGGCTTTTCTCTGCGGCCGCCGCGACCGAACCGGTGCAGAACCGCGCTCCGCTCCAGCCGCAAGCCTTTCTCGCGCTCCCTCTCGGCGCTGTCCGTCCTGCCGGCTGGTTGCGTCGACAGGAGGAAATTCAGGCCGCTGGTTTGAGCGGCCACCTCGACGAATTCTGGAACGACGTCGGACCGAATAGCGGTTGGCTTGGAGGAAGCGGGGAGTCCTGGGAGCGCGGACCATACTACCTCGATGGCCTTCTTCCGCTCGCTTACCAACTTGGCGATGCGAGACTGATTGCAAAAGCGCAGCGCTGGGTGGAGTGGAGCCTTCGCTCGCAACGGAGCAATGGCCAATTCGGGCCTACCAAGAATGACGACTGGTGGCCCCGCATGGTCATGCTCAAAGTTCTCGTGCAATACGCCGAAGTGAGCGGCGATCCGCGTGTTGTCCCTTTCATGACAAAGTATTTCAACTACGAGCTAGGCCAGCTGCCCGAGCGTCCTTTGAAAGATTGGGGCAAGTATCGCTGGCAGGACAACGTTTATACCGTCCTGTGGCTGTATAACCGGACAGGCGAGAAGAGCCTCCTCTCGCTGGCAAGGCTGCTGCATGATCAGGGATATGACTGGCAGGCGCAGTTCGCCAATTTCAAATACACCGGCAAGGAAAATCGAGCCAGGCTTGGTTTGGGTCCAAACGGGCCCATTCCCGATGCCGCCATGCAGACCCATGGCGTGAACAATGCCATGGCCTTGAAAGTCTCGCCCATCTGGTGGCTGGTGAGCGGACGCCCGGCCGATCGAGCTGCCCTGCATCATCAGCTAGCCATGCTCGATCGATATCAGGGCCTGCCGAACGGTATGTTCAGCGGCGACGAGCATTTTGCCGGGCGCGATCCGTCGCAAGGCATCGAGCTCTGCGCTGTTGTCGAGAGCATGTTTTCCTATGAGGACACCTTCGCAATCCTGGGCGATGCGAGCCTGGCAGACCGGCTAGAACGCGTTGCCTACAATGCGCTTCCCGCCACGCTATCCAACGATATGTGGTCGCATCAATACGACCAGCAGCCGAACCAGATTGCCTGCACGCGAGCGCACCGCCAATGGTCTACGAACGGAGACGATTCGAATCTATTCGGGCTTGCGCCGAACTTTGGCTGCTGCACAGCCAATCTCCACCAGGGTTGGCCCAAATTCGTGTCTAGCCTCTGGATGGCGGTTCCGGGCGGCGGCCTGGTGACCGTCGCGTATGCCCCGAGTGAAGTGAAAATCAAAAGCGATGGCGACGAAGTACGCATCGAAGAGAAAACCGACTATCCGTTTCGCGCGGAGGTTCAGCTCACCATCCACGCCAAAAGGCCGCATGCCCTTCCCCTGGTGCTGCGCATCCCGGACTGGACGTCCGGCGCTACCGTAACGATTAACCGGGGCGCCCCGATACAAGTGCGCACGGCCGACGCAGCGAACGGTTTTTATTCGCTGCACCGCACCTGGAAAGACGGCGATACAGTAAATATTTTGTTCCCAATGCAGCCTCGCGTGACACACTGGTTCCACGACTCGGCTGTCTTCGAGCGCGGACCGCTCATCTTCTCTCTACCGCTCGATGGGAAGTGGAGTCCGCTCAAAAAGTACGCGGAGAAATCCGCCGACTGGCAAGTCCTGCCAGCTACCCCTTGGAACTTCGCGGTTGCTCTGGGCGCTTGTGACGCCCATGTAGAGCAGAAGTCGCTCGACGCCATTCCATTCGATGTGAATCACCCACCTGTCTCGATGAACGTGGAGGCACGCCGGCTCGCGCAATGGGGCACGAGCGAGAACTCAGCGGGCCCCGTGCCAGCGAGTCCGGTCACTTCTTCCGCTCCGCTGCAGACGATAACGCTCATTCCATACGGCGCGGCGAAATTACGCATCACGGCGTTCCCTTACCTGAAAGAGAAAACGCAATGCAGAGCAGATCAGTGAAGGCGGAATGGCTCCGGGAGCAGTTCGTCGATCGAATACTCGGCGTCACCGTCTACCAGTACGACAGATTTCGGCGCGAGCTCGGAGATCCATTGCCGGCAAGCTCCGCAGGGCATTAGCGCACCGCGAGGCCCATCGGGTTTTGCATCGACACAGGCGACTGCTATGGCGCGGATATCTGTGTCGCCGGCGGCGACGGCAGCCGCCAAGGCGGATCTTTCGGCGCACAGGGCCAGCCCGGAACTCGCGTTCTCGACATTGGTTCCCACGTAAAAGCCGCGCTTTCCCAAGACGGCCGCCCCGACTCGGAACTTCGAATAAGGGGCGTGAGAGAACTCAGCGACCGACCGGGCCCGGCCGAAAAGCTCCTTGCGTTCTCCATCAGTTAGTTCTGGTCGCATGTCTTGATTCTCGGCTGCACTACGATAACAGCAAGGTTACGAGTACAGATGGCGGTTCGCGATCCTGAAAAAACCCCCTTGTCCTTCGATAACGGTCAACCGCCCGAGATGAACGGGACGTTCCAGCAGCCTCAGCTTCTCAACTTACTGGTGGAAAACTCACCCGTCTCGATCGGGATCTCAACGATTGACGGCATCCCTGTTTATGCCAACAGATCTGCGCAGACTATGGTCGGCGCGGGTAGCTTGGAAGAAGTCCAGCGGACAGCCGTTCCCGAGCAGTTTGTACCTGAAGAGCAGACCTTCGTGCGCGACGTCATGCTGCCAGCGGTGCAGGAAAAAGGAAGTTGGCAAGGCGAACTAAACCTTCGGCATTTTCGCACCGGCGAGCCAATTCCGGTTCTGTATCATATGCTGCGCGTCGACGATCCGAAAACCGGGCAACCCACCCAGCTTGCCAGCATCGCGCGCGACCTTCGCGACCGCAAGAAAGGCGAGTGGCGTGACGCTTTTCTTGTTCGGCTCGATGACGCGCTGCGGCCTTTAGTCGAGCCCGAGGAGATTGTGGGGAAGGCGGCGCAACAACTTGGCGAGCATCTGGGCGCGGATCGTTGCGCTTACTCCGAAGTAGAAGACGATCAGGAGACAGCCCATCTGGTGGGAGAGTACACGCGCGCACTGCCGAGACTGCCTCGTCCTTATCGGCTAGCGCAGTTCGGCAGCGCGTTTGCTCACTCCATGCGCGCCGACATCCTACGCATCATGGAGGATTCGGAAGACGATTCGCGGAGCGACGGCGTGCGAGAAGCTTTTCGCCGGGCCGGCATCCGCGCCGCGGTTGCGATGCCGCTTCATAAAACCGGCCGACTAGTGGCGATTATGGCCTTGCACCAATCCACACCGCGGCGCTGGCGTCCGGAAGAGGTTGAGCTCTTGCAACTGGTCGCGAACCGCTGCTGGGAGTCGCTGGAGCGCGCCCGGGTCACACGCGCCTTTCAGGTCAGCGAGCGGCGCCGTCGTCTCACTCAGCGCGCGGGCCGCCTTGGCAGCTTCGAATGGCTTATGACGGAAGGCCGGGTCATCTGGACGCCCGAGCTCGAAGCGCTCTACGATGTTCCCGAAGGCACCTTCGAAGGCACGCTAAACGACTGGATCAAACGCGTCGTTCCGGCCGACGCGGAGCGCGTTATCGCCGACGTTCAGGATTGCATAGCGCAGAAACAGCCGGAGTACACCTACGAGTTTCGCGCCATTCTCCCCGACGGCACTCTGCGCTGGTTGCGCGGACAGTCGCAGTTTGTCTACGGCGAGTCAGGCGCCGCGGAACGCATGTTGGGCGTCAACATCGATATCGACGCAAGAAAGCAGGCCGAAGCCCACCTCGAGCAGCAATGGCGCACCTTCGACACAGCCCTTTCCAACTCTCCCGATCATACTTTCACGTTTGACCTCGAAGGCCGGTTCACATACGCCAACCGCACTCTGCTTTCTCTCTTTGAGAGGCCGATGGAACAGGTACTCGGCAGGAACGTCTATGAACTCGACTACCCGCCCGAACTCGCCGCGCGCATCCAGCGACAGGTGCAACAAGTGATCGAAACGCGAAAGCCAGTCCGGGACCAAACGCCTTTTGCTGGTCCTTCCGGGGCGATGGCTCATTTCGAGTACATCTTCGCGCCGATCTTTGCGGCGGAGGGGCACGTCGAAGGCGTGGCTGGCTCGTCGCGCGACATCACTGAGCAAAACAAGGCGGCCGAGGCTCTGCGGAAAAGCGAAGAGCGGCTCACGTTTGCGCTTGAGGCAGGCGGGGGCGTGGGCACCTGGGATTGGGATATTCCCAATGACCGTGTTTATTGCAATTCGCAGTTCGCCAGGCTTTTTTCTGTTCCACCGGAGCGCGGAGTGGCAGGCGCGCCGATAGCCGAGTTCACGGGCAACATCCACCCGGATGATCGCGAGCGCGTGGGCCAAACCATCGATCAAGCGATCCAGACCGGCGGGGAATACACGGCCGAGTATCGTGTACTTCAAAAGGATGCGGTGCGGTGGATTTATACGCGCGGACGTTGCCACCTCGATGGCGCGGGGCGCCCCGTTCGTTTTCCCGGCGTGGTGTTCGACATCACTGAGCGTAAAGAGGCGGAACAAGCGTTGCGCAGAGCCAATCGCGAGCTCGAAGAGTTTGCTTATGTCGCCAGCCATGACCTGCAAGAGCCGCTGCGCATGGTCAATATCTATACGCAACAAATCCTGCGCGCCATCGGGCACGAAGACGCACAGCTTGCAGCCTATGGGGGCTTCGTGCGCCAGGGCGTCAAACGCATGGAAACGCTTATCCACGATCTGCTGACTTTTTCGCGCACGGTACACGGAGACGAACTACCGATCGGGGCAGCGGACCTATCCGCGGCGCTGGCGGAAGCGATCTCAGTTCTCGGCAATACGATCGAGGAGACTGGCGCAACGATCACGGCCCAGCCGTTGCCCAAAGTGCGAGGCGATACGCCGCAGATGGCGCATGTCTTCCAGAATCTACTTTCCAACGCCCTCAAGTACCGCCAAACCGGCGTAGCTCCGGTCATTGAGATCAGGGCGCGGCGGGAAGGCAGCCACTGGACCATCTCCGTGAAGGATAATGGGATCGGCTTCGAACAACAATATGCCGATCGCATTTTTGGACTTTTCAAACGCCTGCACAAAGGCGATTACCCAGGCACCGGCCTCGGCCTGGCCATCTGCCAGCGCATTATCGAGCGCTACGGAGGCCGTATCTGGGCGGATGCTAAGCCGGGCCAAGGGGCTCGCTTTCACCTCGCGCTACCGGCAGTAGAGGATCCTGATCTTGCTGCACATTCTTTTGGCTGAGGACAATCCAGGCGACATCCTGCTGGTCCAGCAGGCGCTTATCGAGCACAACGTCGCTCATCAACTGCACGTGGCGCAGGACGGCGCGGAAGCTCTAGCCTTCATTGCTCGAATCGGTTTGCCTGGCGGATCGCCCTGCCCAGATCTCGTTTTGTTAGATCTCAATCTTCCGAAGGTTGACGGACCGACAGTTCTGCGCGCGCTCCGCAAAGATAATCACTGCGCTCAAATTCCCGTCATTGTGGTGACTTCGTCGGATGCGCAAAGAGACCGGGCGCTGGTGGCCGAACTCGGCGCCTCGCGTTATTTTCGCAAGCCATTGGACTTTGAAGCTTTTCTCCGCCTGGGGGCGGTGGTGCGCGAAGTTGTGGAGGGCGCGGCCGCCTGAGTATATAATTGGCGGCTAAGCATGTCTCTTCAACACCCCGCTTTTCCGCGCGCAGTTTTGTTCCTGGCCGGCACGCTCGCTTTTGGGCAAGCGCCTGCGCACAAGATCTTCAACGCCTATTACACCCAATGGTCCGTCTACGGCGGCTATACCGTGAAGATGCTGGACAACAGCGGGACGGCCAAGCATCTGGACGTTCTCAGTTATGCTTTCGTCAACATCGGCACCAACGCAGCCGGGCAATATGAATGCACATCTTTCGATTCGTTCGCGGATAATGGGACCGCCGCCGGAGCCACGGCCAACACCAGCGTGGGAGGCAAGACGCTGCCGGCCAACGGACTGACCGGGAATTTCGGCCAATTGCTGCTGCTCAAGCAGAAGTATCCGAATCTCAAAATTGTCGCCACCATCGGCGGCGCGAGCCTTCCTCCGCAAGCTTTCTCCGCCATGGCGGCCACGCCGGCGAGCCGGCAACACTTCGTTTCTTCCTGCATAGCCGATTACATCCAGGGTCATTTTAGCGGTGCATTCGGCCAGAAACCGAATCAGTGGGAAACGGGGGTTTCGGTGCAAGGGCCACCGAGCGCCGCTGTTCCGGACACGCCGGGCCTTTTCGATGGTCTGGAGATCGATTGGGAGTACCCGGTGGCGGCGGATACGGCTAACTTCACGGCACTGATGAAAGAGTTTCGGCGGCAACTAAACGCTCTTGGAAGCAGCCGCTACCTACTCAGCTTCGACGCCGCCGCGGGGGCGTGGGCTTTCCAGTATGTCGACCTGGCGACGGTAGCACAATACTGTACTTATATCGATCTGATGACCTACGACTACGCCGGCCCCTGGAACAATCAGACAGGCTTCGTCGCTCCGCTCTATCAAACGAAGTACGACCCCGATCCGACTTTGAATGTCGCCTGGACGGTAGAGGCTTACCTGAACGCCGGTGTACCGCCGGAAAAAATCCTGATGGGCATTCCGTTTTATGGTTATGGGTGGACCGTAAACGGAGCCGCCATGCAGCAGGGGCAATTTGTAACGGCCACTCCGCTACCCGCTTCCGGGCCGGATCCGGTCAGTTCAGAAGGCTTCAAATACATCGTTACGGCGGCGAGACCACTCCTGGAAGTCTACCGGGATAATCTCACCAACGACGGCCAAACGACGGCTCCCTGGCTGTTCGATGGCAAGACTTTCTGGACCTACGATGACCCCAACTCCATCAACCAGAAAGTAAAGTTCGCCCTGAGCAAAGGATTGGGCGGCGCCTTCGCCTGGGACGCAAGTAACGACCTGCCGGATGGAGACCTGGCAAAGGCAGTCTACGCCAGCTTGAACGGTCTACCGGTTTATTAAACCCGGTTTATTAACAGGCAGGGTGAAGGCGATTTCCGCTTTAAGCGGCTAAGCCGGCGGATCTGTCCCAGCCTTTCGCCTTGTATTCGTAGTAGCGACCGCAGGCGATGGCGTTTTTCCGATTGCGCTGCTGGATCCGGCGGGCGATTTCCTCGGTTGAAAATTCAAAGCCAATTTCGGCGGGATCGAACGGCTCGTCATACTCTTTGGCGGTTTCATAGTGCGTGATGGCATTGTCCCAGCGACGTTTTTCGGCTTTTTCACGCTCGGCGGCAGCGGCTGCGCGTTCGGCAAGCAGGCGCTTCAGCTCGGTTTCGTCTTTTTCGTACTGGCGACGCAGGCGGCACTCCTGGATGGAGAGATTGCTAAGGTCGCGGCGGTAAGTGAGCAGGATTTGGGCTTCGAGCATGGCGCGGCCGACGGTTTCGTCGGTCTCGTCTGCAAATTGAGCTGCCAGCTCGCGGCGGCCGAGGGCGTAGATGCCGGCTTCGAGAGAGGGAATGCGCTCGAGGCGCCAAAGTGTGTCGGCCAGCGATTGGGTGAGACGACGAATTTGAGTCTTCGCCTCACTGAAGGTCGCGGGCTCATCTTCGGGGTCGGTTTCAGGAGCGAACTGCTCGAAGGTGCGCGCAACGTGCGCCTGGTAAGCGGTGGCATCCTCGGCAGGCAGCAGGACGATGCGGCCGGTGAGACCCGTTTTGACGGCGTTGTGGGAGACTTTGGCTTTTCCTTCAGGCGAAGTTGGGCCGGGGGAGAGCTGGGCGTTGGCGCGGTTAGCCGCGAGTTGTAGTTCGGTTGCCATACGAGAGAGACTTTCTCTTTCAGAATAAGGGGGCTTGTCAAGGGTTTGGACGCTGAAAGGGCCGAAAACATTGAGTTTTTGGCTTGTGACTGAGATTTTGGGGAGGGGAAAAGATGGAGGTGGGTAGGTTGGGGGACACGCCTGCGGTTCGGACACGCGTGATCGGACGGTAGCCCGGCATGTCCCCGTCGGCGGTGGTTTTTTGCGGGTAGGGGGGTGTGGTGGATTGGCAGGGCCGAAAAACCAGCCAAGCGTCGGGATGACTCCCGACGCGGCCGGCAAAAGTGCCGGCGCCACCCCACCCCCTGGGGCTGTTTTTCCTGAAGTTTCACGGGCCGGGGGCCCACCGGTCGGCATGTACCCGTCGGGTATGGGGGGCCAAAGGCCAGACGGTCTTAGCGATTCAGTCCAAGTTGTGCAAGCAGCGCCGCGAAGCGTGGATCGGAGCGACATCCGTCAAAGAGCGGGTCCGAGCCAATGATGTTGAGTCCCTTACCGCCGTTCCGGTGGGCTTTGTCCAGCCAACCGATGGCGCGATCTTTGTCTCCCAACGCGCAGTAGACCATGGCGATATCGACGCCGGACACGTAGCGTTCCCTGGATGCCCGCTCGAGCTTGTGGGCAATCGCGAGCGCCTGGCTTCGCTTTCCGTCCCGGGCAAGCGCGTTCCCTTCGAGGGCCCATAAGTTGGGCGCGTCTCCAAACAAGCGATTGCTTAGCTCGAATTCCGAGACAGCGCGCGCGAAATCGTTTTGCTCTTCGTAAACCTTTCCCAAAACGAGGTGAGCCTCGGCAAAATTCGGGTCCAGTTCGAGGGCGCGCCCAAGATAGAACAGCGCCTTCTCCGGATTTCTCGCGCAGTAGAAAACTTCGGCGGCATCGGTATTAATGATCAGGGAAAGGGGATCTAATTGAAGGGCTCGCTCAATTTGAAACTCGGCTTCTTTATGCCTGTTCAAACGCGAGAGGTGAAGAGCAAACCAGTGGCGGGCGGTGGGATAGCTTGGGCTGAGCTGGAGCGCCCTCTCGAACTCCCTGGTGGCACCTTGCCAGTCGCAATCCCGATCGGCCTTTACCACCGCAAGGGCAGTGTAAGCCTCGGCCAGACTGTTATCGAGCCGCAAAGCGTGCTGCGCCGCTTCTTGAGCATGCGTGAGCGATTCGGAAGGCGACGGACCGCCGTAGGAACTCAGGAGAACATAGGAATCGGCGAGCCCAGCATAGGCCTTTGCATAAGTCGGGTCCAGTTGAATGGAGCGCTGGTAATAGGAGATGGCCTTTTGTAGCCCGTCCAAGGTGCGCTTATTCCAGAAATAAAGGCCTCGCAGATAGGCTTCGTAGGCTTCGCGACTATCCGGGTGATCGGCCGTCTCGCTAGCAGTAGGCCGCAGGGTCACGCCGATTTGCGTGGCGATGTCTTCCGCAATATCGGTCTGCAAAGTGAATACGTCGGCTGCATCGCGTTCGTAGGTCGCGTCCCATAGATGACCGTCGGTGGCCGCGCGAATCAGTTCGGCGGTAACTCGAACACGCTTTCCAGAACTCTCGACGGAGCCTTCGACGATGGCATCCACGTGTAATTCGCGAGCGATTTCGGGCAGACGTTTGTTGGTGTTGCGATAACAATCAGTAGATGTACGCGAGATGACCAACAGGCCCTTGACCTTTGCCAGATCTCGAATAATCTCGTCAGTCAGTCCGCTAATCAGGTACTCCTGCCTGGCGTCAGAAGATAGATTTTCAAAAGGGAGGACAGCGACGGAGCGGATTTTGGCTTCCTTGCCGATCACCTCCCTGCCCATCATGGCAGTTGCGCCGAAGAACCGGGATCGCCAGTCGCTTTTATAAAGGAGAAGTCCGCCCAGAATGAATGCCAGGGCGAGCCCGGCGGCCAGCCAGACGATTAGGCGCGTCGGTCGTTTTACGGCTACAACTTCAGCTGGCTCTGTCTGCCATGCCCAGGCCGGCGCGTAGGAGCCTTTCGGAAGATCTATCCGGACTTCGTCCTCTTTGCCGGGCCCCGCATAGTACTCGGCGAGTTTGCTACGCAGGCGACGCGCCTCTACCCGAACCACGGGATCGCTCTTCGGATCGTAAGCGGCGTCGCGATCGAACACCGCCATGCCAATGACGCTTTCCTTCAGGTCTTCCGAATTGTGCTTGCCGGATAGACGGCCCTCTACAACAAATGACAAGAAGCGCTGCATGCGCGCGGCCCGAAAAAATCCGGGGCTGGCCAGAATCTTTTTCAGCTCAACGCGTAACCGATCTTCGGGGACAAGTAACTCGCGCTTTGTAACTTGCATACCAACGCAGCCAATAGACGGGCCTTCCTCGCAGGTGGCCAAGTAATTCTACCTTAAGTAAGAAGGAAAGTATACCTCTCTTTATACCCCTCTCTTATACCCTGGGACTCCTGCTCTTACCTTCCGCAAACAGGCTAGCGATGTAAATACTCTTACCGGGGAAGAGGACCTATGAAAAGGCGAGAATTTCTAAAATCGACGGCTGCGATCACTGGCGGAGGACTACTGGCCGGTTACGATTCACTGGGTCAGACCAATAGCGTTGCCAAGCCCATTGCGGGGCCGGCTCCCAACATTCTCTTCATAATGGTAGATGAGCTCCGCTACCCGACAGCTTTTCCGGACGGCATTACTACGCCCGATCAGCTTTTGGCGAAATACATGCCAAACGTGTATAAGCTCTGGAAGAGCGGCGTCAAGTTCGGGAACCACCATACAGCGTCCAACGCTTGCACGCCGTCTCGCGGGGTATTGATGAGCGGGTTGTACTCGCAGCAGAACTGGCTCATAACGACCATTCTTTCCACGCCCTATCCGCCCGCGCCGCCTTCGCAACAACCGGTTCTGAATCCAGCGTATCCGACGTTCGGAAAACTTCTCCGTGCGGCAGGTTACCAAACACCGTACACGGGCAAGTGGCATGTTTCCGTGCCGCAGGCAGGCCAAAGGCGGTCTGGAGGCGTACGGCTTCGATTTCTATACTTATTACGACCCGACAGGCGACAACTTACAGGGCACCTACGGCGACGAGGTACGCGGCTACCACAACGATTCCTATTCCTCCGGGCAGGCGGTGGATTGGCTGCTCAACAAACGGCCGGACAATCAGCCCTGGTGCCTGACGCTCAGTTTGATCAATCCGCACGACCGGGAGTTTTTCCCTGCCGGAACCGAGTTCCAGACTGTTAGCAATTTGTTTGCCAAAAAGCAGACGAATCCGGAAGGCTTGGATCAATTGGCGAGTTATCCGGGAACTGGTCCGGTGGTCTCCTGGCAGGAAAACGCGCTCAAAAAGCCGCCCACGTAAAAGTATCCGGAGATTCCCGCCAATTGGGAAAGCCGCGAAACGCTTATGGCAAACAAGCCCAGCACGCATGTGTTTATTCACGATTTTGCGCAGTGCGTGTGGGGCGGTATAACCGACGATGCCTCGCAGGACACACCCTCGATAGAACGGTATCCGATTCGAAGCGCGCACGACGATTTGAATTTGGGCACTTTGAAGATGCCCTACAGCTATTTGAAGCGCGGCCTCGATAGCTTCACGCAGGTCATGCAGATCGTGGATTCGGATATCGGAGGCGTGCTCGACGCGTTCAACACTTTACCCACAAAAGTAGTCGAGAATACGGTAATCGTCTTCGTGGCCGACCACGGCGAATACTCCGGAGCTCATGGCATGGTCCAGGGCAAGATGGCCACCGTCTATGAAGAGGCGTGGCACATTCCGCTCATCGTGGTGGACCCCAGCGGAAGATACACGGGCGATATCGACACGATTCGCACGGGACTTACTTCGTCAGTCGACTTTCTAAACATGATGGCGGGCATCGGCTATAAGGGCCACAGTTGGATGCAGGGCATTTACTCGGACATCTATGGGGGGCGGCACGACATGCTCGCCATGTTGAAATCGGCCAAAGCGCCGGGACGTCCCTATGTCCTATTTGCCACGGACGAGATTGTTCCCAAATACTACAACTTCGATCGCGCGCCCACGCATGTTCTCGGTTTACGCGCGGAGAGTACAAAGCTTGGCGTCTACGAAAAATGGCTGCCGCTGACGAGCCAAATCATTCCCAGCTCCATCCAGCTGGAGTATTACGACTACACAACTACCGGCGGGGCACTCGAAGTGAACAATATCGCCAATAGCGATCCGCGCGCTTACGACGCTTCGCAAGTGTTGCTGAATGAAATTGTTCCCAGCGAGCTGCAGCAGCCGCTGCCTCCGCCATTGCGAGGCCAGCAGCTAAAATCGAAGGCAGCGCACCTGGCTTACAGAGCGCTGATCGCGAATAAACCCGCCGGCGACTTCAAGAACGGCGGCCTGCGGAATATTCTCGGCTACGGCGGGATGTTTTAGGATAGTGTCGCGAGGAGTCGCGGCACGGCAGGCAGCAGTGCCCAATGTTATTGACTTAAGGATTTTTAGGTAGTTTCAAATTTACGGTCGCTGACGCTTCCTGCTCTGTTTCAAGCATTTCGCAACGCTTGGGCGGCATCCGGTTGTCACGCTCATGCTCAAGTAAACGACATTGGGCAGGAGTTTGCGCGCGTTAGAGCGTACATTGAAAGCAATCCCGTAAAGGCAGGGCTGATGGAACGAGCCGAGGATTACCCGTGGTCAAGCGCAAATCGACAAGAACGTTTAGGATCTCCTAACTCGCTTACAAGTCGCCGCGCTTGAGTTGGTCGACTAAATATTCGCAGGAGCGCCAGCAAAGCGCCATGATCGTCCAGGTTGGATTTTGGGCCGAGGCGGAAGTGAAACTCGCGCCATCTACCACGAAAAGATTCTTGACATCGTGCGACTGCTGAAACTGATTTAGAACTGAGGTCTTCGCGTCGCTGCCCATACGCGCGGTCCCGAGTTCGTGAATGGACCAACCTTCGGGGAGCAGATCGCTGGATGTGGAAACAATTTCGAACCCGGCCGCTTCGAACATCTCGCGCCCGGTGGTTTGCATATCGGCGGCCATCTTTCGCTCGTTCTCACCGAATACATAGTTGAACCGAAGCACAGGTACGCCCCAGGCGTCTTTCATGGCGGGATCAAGCTCGACGCGACTCTGATAGCGCGCCAACACCTCGCCGAATCCGCCAATCTGAACGACCGCGCCCGCGTAGTCGCGCACTTTTCGCTTGTACTCCTCGCCGAAACCCGCCGTCATGTAGGCGGTGCCTGGCAGCATCGAGCAGCCGCCCGACCCTTCGAATCCATAACCGCGCAGGAAGTCCGGCTGGCGATCGCTTATGTTTCTGAAACGGGGAATGTAGAAGCCTCCAGGCCGACCGTCGTCGTTGGTTCGCGGCTTGCCGACGAGTTGTTTATTGAAGCCTACGACCGAGGGGCCCATGAGGTGTTCGCAAAGATTGTGACCGACCCAGCCGCTCGAATTCGCCAACCCGTTCGGGTATGTTTCGGATTTCGATAGCAGCAGCAGGCGCGCCGATTCGAGCGTGGAAGCTCCAAGCAGCACTACCTTCCCCTTGGCCGCGTAGGTCTTGCGCGTCTCCGTATCGACAAAGCGGACTCCGCTTGCAAGGCCGGTGTTGTTGTCGACGGTTACTTCGAAAACCGTGGAATTCGGGCGTAAGGCGAGATTGCCGGTATCCATGGCCGGCCGGATCAGGCCAGTTGGCGAGTCGAAGGCGGCGTGAATATCGCAACCGCCAACATGGCGATGACAAGCCCCGCGTCCATAGCAGCGGCTACGATATTTGTTATGCTTCAGCCCGTCTGTCGTGACCCCGGCGCGGTAGGGCGTGAGAACCCTATTCATGCTTTTCAGGGTTTGCCGCAGGTGTAATTCCGAGGCATTGAATCGCACCGGGCGCTGATATTGCCCGTCCGGCATCTGCGGAAGGTTTTCTTTATAGCCGGAAATTCCGAGGTAAAGGTCAACCTTGTCGTAATATGGCGCCAGATCAGCGTAGGAGAGCGGCCAGTTCTCCCCAAAACCGTCTCGGTCCCTAGCCTTGAAATCGTAATCGGAGAGCCGAAGAGCAAGACGCCCCCACAAATTCGTCTTTCCACCCACCGCTCGAGCGCGCGCCCAAGCATAACGGGTTCCTGTGTACGGATGCTGCTTTTCGTCCACCAGTAAGTTCTTGCTGTAATCCGAATTGTTCCAGGCCTGGATGTAAGTGCGGACGTTTTTATAAGGCGAATCTAGCGCGTAAGGTGGAGGGCGGAGATTGTATTCGTTACGCGAGAGCGCAGTGTAGTCCGGCGGCATGTTGCCGCGCCGGGCATGCTCGTAGGGCCACTGCATAGAGTGGAGTTCCCTGCCGGTGTCCACGTACTTGCCCGCTTCGAGCAGCAATACCTTTAGGCCGGCCGAGGTCAGAACGTGCGCGGCCATGCCGCCGGCGGCACCGGTCCCTACAATTACCGCGTCGTAAACCGTATTCAGATTTACTTCCGGAGTGCCTATGATAGGTAGCTCGCTCGACATATTACTAAGTTAGGCAGCCAAAAGCACCCGAGCCCATGTTACGCCTAATTACCTAGCTGGCACCGCTTTGGCGAATACAACATCTGATCGGTGATGTTTTGCTGACCCGGCCGGGGTGTGGCCCAGTCGCTACCAAGCGTTCCGTCAGGCAACTCGCCCGGATAATACCCCCAGAGCCACCAACTGCCGCTGACCGGCAGGTCGTGATTCTGGAAACTCGGGCCGCCTTGCGATGCGAACTTGCCGTCCATATAGCCTACGATGGTTCGGGCCCAGGTTTGCTCGGTTGCATTGCGAAGATCGGAACCCATTTCGCCGATCCAAACGGGGGCGATGTTCTCGGTGTAGAGATAGCCCCATACGCGATTCAAGTGGGGAATATAGGTGGAGGGTTTTTCGTTGGCTCCGAAGTCGTAAACCTCCGGTCCATACTCGTGAACCGAGTAAACCACATGATTCGGAATGTCCAGGATCACGGGCCGCGCGGGAACGCCCTTTCCGCCTACAGCCGATAGATCGCCTTCCGGACTGTTACCGGCCAATCCATTACCGAACGGCGTGGTCACCTGCGGACCTTCGCAGATGATGAGCAAGTAGGGATTGATCTTGAGGATGGCGTTCCCCACATCGGTGTACATTTGCCAGATGTCGTCGGGTCCACCCTGGCCCCACGTCAGGAGCGATCCGGGATAGCTGAACGGTTCGTTATCTAAGTCATAGCCGATCACGGTCTTGTTGTTCTTGTAGCGGCTCACCAGGGCCAGCGTGTCAAGTTTAAATTGTTCGGCGGTAATGGTGCCGGTGTTGCCGTTGCCATCGGTGTCGTCAGTGCCCGGCCCTTTATCGAACCACAGCCCGTTGCCTTGCTGTCCGCCGTAGCCGTGCGCGCCGCCGTCATTTGTGTGGTGATCGAAGATCACGCGCAGCCCGATCTCGCCGGCATAATGCACGATCTTGTCGATGACCTGGATGCCCGTCAAGCCCTGCAGAGTTGGATTGAGGGTATAGTCGATGGTGCCGGCCGCGGGCATCGGATTCTCGGTCAGCAGCAGATCGTTCCATGGAATGCGAATGGTGTTGAAGCCATCGGCTACCATGCCGCGCATCGTGGCCTGGTAATTGACCGCGTACAGACCGCGCGGAGCAAATCCAGTGCCATCGTCGCCCGACCATCCAACCGACGCGATCCGGGCCGGCGTTTCATTGCGATCGATAATCTGCGAGCCGCGAGTGTGTAGATAGCCGTAAGGCATTAAGTAGCCTCCCTGACCAGAGGGACGGCAGTCACCCTTGTTAACCGCACTGGCCAGATTAGCGTTATCGACCTGATTTGTTTGATAGGCCGTCGCCACCACCGGCGACAGCAGCAGCACACACAGCGGTGCGTTCAGGAAATACATCAAAACGCGGATGTTCATTTCGCTTTGCTCACTCTCTTTGATTTGGGGCAGGCTCAACTCGCCACTCCCGCATCTCAAGGACCCAGACGTTCAGGCAGCAGTGTATCAACTCTCCATGACCCATTACACTATTTCCAGGTCATACCTTTCAAACCGTGAACGATCGCCTCAAAGATAAAGTAGCCGTGGTCATCGGAGCCGGCTCGGCGAGCGGTCCCGGGTGGGGCAATGGAAAAGCCATCTCCGTTCTGTTCGCGCGGGAAGGAGCCAACGTTTTCGCGGTCGATCTCCACGCCGCCGCGGCAGCCGAAACGACCGGCATTATCCAGAGCGAAGGCGGCGAGGCGCTCAGCTTTGCCGCCGACCTGTCTAATTCCGGTGATGTGCAAGCTCTTGTTCGCGGCTGTGTAGATCACTACGGGCGCATCGACATCTTGCTCAATAACGTGGGGACGCTGGCCGTGGGAGGACCGGAAGAACTCGACGAAGAAACCTGGGACCAGCACATGCGAGTCAACGTGAAAGGCGCGTTTCTCTCCTGTAAGTACGTCCTGCCGGTTATGGTGAAGCAGGCGAAAGGCGTCATCATCAACATCTCCTCCATCGCTTCCATGCGCTACACCGGCTACCCCTCGGTTGTCTACAACGCCTCCAAAGGCGCATTGAATCAGCTCACCCAGAATGTGGCAATCCAATACGCCCGGCAAGGTATCCGCGCCAACTGCGTGCTGCCTGGATTGATCGATACGCCAATGATCCGCGAGCCCTTGAAGGACGTCTATGGAGCCGGTGGAGTAGACGAAATGCTGCGCCAGCGCCATGCGCAAGTTCCGTTGGGCAAAATGGGCGATGCGTGGGACGTCGCATACGCGGCTCTCTTTCTCGCGTCGGACGAAGCGCGCTATATCACAGGAGCCTTCCTCGTGGTCGACGGCGGACTGACGTGCAAGTGTTCCTGACGCGCTTCGCTCACTTGAGGAAGCCGCTCGCCTTCTGCTCGCCCGCACTGATCCGGTCGTTTAACGGATCGTCCAGGGCGGCCAGCTTTCGTAGGTCAGGCGAAAGCCGGGCCTGCGTCTCCGCGCGCAAAAGTCGTTTCTGATACTGCTGCTGCGGCTTATCCCAGCGGCAGTAAAAAGCGTGCAGCGCCCTACGCGGACGCGCCGTTCGATTGGCCGTCCCGCCATGCCAGGCATGCGTGTTCATGATCACCACGCTTCCCGCCCGCCCAAGCACCAGCAACTCTTTGGCATGAGGCTCACTGGTATTCGCGAGGCGCTCTTGTGGAAGCTCGCCCCAGTTCTGAGATCCGGGAACGATTCGAGTTGCGCCGTTCTCGCGCGTAAAGTCGTCGAGCAGCCAGATCGTGTTGCAGACCCAGTAGCCCTGGTTATCCGGCAGCGCTCCCGCGTCGCAATGCAGGGGCTGCGCCTCTTGGGAGTAAGGATTAGCCGAACGCGCATTAAAGCTGCTGAGCTTGAATCGCTCTCCGAGCACCTGCCGCACTCCTTCCAATATGCGCGACATCACCGCCAGTTGCTCGAATACAGGTCCCTTATCTAAAAGGTTTGCGAGGCGGCGCGCCCCGGGTTCCTGGCGAAATTCACAGCCGGCGTTCTCGCCCTCTTCGTTGTAAAACTGTTCGACCCGGTCGCGTACTTGCCCTAGCTGCCCGGCATCGAGGACATCCTCTAACAACAGGTACCCTTCGCGATCGAGGCTCGCGCGTTCCGTCGCCAACACGGTCAAAACGTATCACACTCGGTCACTGGGAAAGAAGTAGAATGCTATATAGATAGATTTTAGACAGACTTATGAGCGATTCAACCAAGCTCTCGCACACCGCAGCACTTATTCTGCAAACCGTCGATCAAGGCTGCAGCTACGGATTCGACATCATGGACGCCACCGGCCTTCCGAGCGGCACCGTCTATCCAGCCCTGCGCCGCATGGAGACCGAAGGCTTGATCTCCTCGCAATGGGAGTCCGACAAAAAAGCACTGGCCGAGCAGCGACCGGCGCGCAAGTATTACCGCGTCACGCGCGCCGGCCTGGAGGTTCTCGAACAGTCCCAGAAGCGCTATCCATTACTCAACCGGCTGCTGGCCAAACCGCGCCGCTAAGGAGTCGATATGTCAGAGAAGCCAAAGCGTCCCTTTCCGCTCTTGGTTTGCGAGCTCATGATCGCGTTCGCCTCGCGTTTTGTTCCGGCCGAGCAACGCCTGGATTGGAGGCGCGAATGGGAAGCTGAAATCTGGCACCGTTGGCAATTCCTGCTGCACGCCGATGCGTGGAACGCCTACGAAGCCTCTCTGCTTTTGCGGCGCTGCACTGGCGCTTTTCCGGACGCGCTCTGGCATGTTACCGGTCAGGACGCTTTTCAGACGCGCCTGCGAGAGTGCATCCGATCCCCATGGACCTGCCTGGGCGGACTAGGGATGGCTCTGCTGCTGCTGGCAGCGCTTACCTCCGGTTTTCCGGCCGCGCGCGGGCTCTTGCGCACCGCTACCGACCACGCCTCTTCCCGCCTGGTCTTCATCTATTTCCATCCATCTGTCGGCGGCGGCGACGAAGGTCTTCCGCCGGACGTCGTTCCCGCGTGGAGTACGCGCAGCCGTTTGCTCGAAGGGCTCGCACCCTTCGTTATCGGGCATCGCGTCGTTCGCACTCCCGACGGCCATTCCATGCAGCCTCTGGTTGTTAAAACCCAAGCCAACCTGTTCAGCCTGTTGCAGGCCAAACCCCTGATAGGCGCATTTCCCTCCCATGCTGGCGTAGTTCTCACGAATTCGCTTTGGAAGTCTCTGTTCCATTCCGATCCCGGCGTGCTCGGAAAGAAGGTGCGCCTCGGTCGCGATCTAGAGCCCGTGGCGGCTGTCCTGCCGCCCGGCTTCCGCTTTCTCTCTCGTCAGCCGGCCGCTTTTCTTGTGGAATCGATCCTGCCCGACGCTCAACTGATGATGATCGGCCGGCTCAAGGCCGGTGTCTCCCAAAAGCGACTCGATAAGGAACTCACGCGCATCGCGCAGACGGCTTGTTACTACTTCTTCGGCTCCGATCTCCGCTATTCCTTTTTGAACGATGCCGCGTGGCTGCCGGTAGAGGTTTTCGGATGCGCCGCGTTGGCTTCGGCGCTGTTAGTGCTAGCCGTCTCGCATTTTCATTTGCGACGCTTGCGCATTCTTCTGAGCACCCGCGACCACAAATTGCTTGTGCGACGGACGTCGTTTTTCGCGGCAAAGGTTTCGCTCGCCTTCGCGCTCGTCTTTCTTGCCGCGCTCGAATGGAGCCGCTCGCAATCTGCCATCCTCTACGCGTCACGCGATCCGGCCGCTGGACCGTTCCTTCTCTGGCTGTACATTCTGGGGACCATGGGTGTGCTCTTCTGGGCTTTGGCGGATCAGCGCGCCCGCTGCCGCGTGTGTCTCCGATTGCTAACTTTCCCGGTCCGTGTAGGCTGCCCCGGTTGCTTGCTGTTGAACTGGTCGGGTACCGAGTTGCTTTGTTCGGAGGGTCATGGCCTGCTGCACGTTCCGCACATGGCGCCCAGTTGGGACGAAGAATCCGAACGCTGGATCGCGCTTGACGACTCCTGGAAAGACCTGTTCGCGGAAAACATGCCTCGAACCTAATTGCATAGCAAACTCGAATACGCGAGTGCCGCTACGGCGACAATGGCGGTAGACTATGCATCCTGAATTAGAAGACTTCCTCAATCGCGCGTTCGGGTCGCTCGAAGCGACGTCGCCAAAGATCGGCCGCGTGGTGGTGGAGCCAGATTATGACGCGCAGCCGGAGGAGCGGGAAGGGAGCGTGGCTGCTGAGCAATTACGGGATTGCGTTGCGCGCGAGGCGCTGGCGGAAGAGGCGCTGGCCGCGCGCGACGGCCTAGAGGTCAAGATTAGGAATGAATACGGTCTGTTGAGGAAATATGTCCGGAGCATCCGCTTGCACGCGAACGCGGTAGAAGGGTCGTGGGTAGAGATTGCACCACCCGGCAATTGGATCTAGGTCCTGAAAGATGGCCGGTACACTAAAGGTAGTGCTAGTCAATATTTCCCAACAGGCGGAACGGCCGCGATGGCTGCGGGCTCCGGCGCCGGTGGGCGTCAACTACCGCGAGTTGAAAGATTTAGTTTCGCGGCTCAATCTACATACGGTATGCGAGAGCGCGGCTTGCCCGAACGTGGGCGAGTGCTGGAACCGGCGCACGGCGACCTTTATGATCCTGGGGAACGTGTGCACGCGACGGTGCGGCTTCTGTGCAGTGCAGAAGGGCGCGCCGCTGGCGGTGGATTTCGACGAGCCGCGGCGGGTGGCGGAAGCGTGCGCAACGCTTGGGTTGCGCTATGCGGTGATCACGAGCGTGAACCGCGATGACCGGAAAGATGGCGGCGCGGAGTTGTTTGCCATGACAATCGAGGCTATTCGCGAGAGGCTCCCCGGTTGCCGGGTTGAGGTTCTAGTGCCGGATTTTCAGGGCTCCCATGCGGCCATGGATAGTGTGATGAACGCCCATCCGGACGTCCTGAACCATAACACGGAGACCGTGCCGCGGCTTTACAGGCAGGTACGCCTGGGGGCGCGCTATGCGCGTTCGCTCGATATGCTGCGGTATGCGAAGCAGGTACGGCCACACATTCCGACAAAGTCGGGGTTGATGTTGGGGCTGGGCGAAACACAGGCCGAAGTGTTGGACGTGATGCGGGATCTACAGGAACATCACGTCGATATTCTAACTTTGGGACAGTATTTAAGGCCGTCGCAGAAACACCTGCCGCTGCTGCGTTATGTTTCGCCTGAGGAGTTCGCCGAATACAAGGCCGCGGGGCAGCAGATGGGTTTTGCGCATGTGGAAGCCGGACCGCTGGTGCGTAGTTCTTATCATGCCGACAGTTCGCAGGAAAACGCGACGCTAGCGGTGAAGGCGAATTAGAAGATGAAGCGAACCGCGAACTGTAACTCACGCGGCAAGCCATTGCCGGTGTTATCGACGGCAAACTTATCGCTATTGGAGTTGAAGTTAGCGATAGAAGTAATCTGGCCGAAACCGCCCGGCACAGTTACGTAGGATTGCGCGTGGGTGGCGTCAGGCGGATTGTAAGTCAAGGTCAGATTGTTAGGGTCGGCAAACTGATCGTGATTAAAGATGTTAAAGGCCTGGGCCGTGACTTCGAATCCGAGCCGCTCGGTTAACTTGAAAGTACGGGAGAGCGCGATATCCGTTTGCCAGGTGATAGGGGCGCGGACCAAGCCGCGACCTGCGTTACCAAAGCGCAGCAGCATGCCGTTGGCATCGCTAGGAGGAGCAGTGAAGGCGGCGGGATTGACCCAATTGTTCGGGTTCTGGCCGCTGGGTACAACAGAGACACCAGGCACGACATCGGGACGTACATTGGTGTTGTTTCCATCGGGGACCAGGCTCGAATCGATATTGAGCGTGACATCGAGAGGGTGGCCGGTGTGCCAGAGATTGTTACCGCTTATGGTCCAGCCGCTCAAGAGCGCGGCAGCGATGCCGGATTGAGCGAATTGTTTGCCTCGCCCGAAGGGTAACTGATAGACAAGGGCGGCAACTACGTTTTGGCGAATGTCATAGATACTGGGGCCCCAATCGCACTTGCGGCAGTCGACGTTTTGGGGAGCATTCGACTCGCCGCCGCCGACCGAGCCATCGTTTTCCGCGTGTGAATACAGGTATTGAAGAGTAAAGGAAAGGCCGGTGCCGAACTGACGGTTGAGCGAGACGTTTAGAGCGTTGAAGCTGCTGTTGCCGTTATTTTCTTTGATATCCACCTGGCCATAGGCCGGTAATGGCCGCAGACCGGTGAGCGGATCGATGGTATTGATATAAGTCCTGGCGAAGAGCCTTCTCCCCTGGACGCCCGTGTAGCCAGTCGACAGTGTAAAGTTGGCTGGGAGATTACGCTCGACGGAGAGACCATACTCCATGGTGTAGAGATCCTTACGGTCACGCTGCAAGGCGCGAGGAGTTACTCCGATGGCGTTCGCGATGGAGAGAAAAGGCGTGATCGGATAAGACAGATTGGACACATCGGCCGAGGTTAGGGACAGCCGGACGTTATCGCTTTCGAGCGCCGCGTTACGATCGCCGTTCTGGCCGGGCCCATGATAGACGCCGAAGCCGGTGCGCACAACGGTCTTGCTGTTGATGCCGTAGGCCATCCCGAAGCGGGGATCGAAATTTGTGTAGATGGGAAATTCCAGCGCGGAATTGGCGGCGCAGATACCTTGACAGCGATAGAAGTCGAACACGCGGGTGCGGTTCAAGACTTCCGTGACAGGCGAATAGTAGTCCCAGCGCAAACCGGCAGTTATGGTCAAGTTCGACTTGATCTTCCATTCATCCTGAAAATACGGCATGACGAAAGTGTGACGCAGACCTCTCGACCACCAGGAGGATTGCAGGGAAAGAGAATCCAGCTGATCGTTCAGAATACCGTTGTAATCCTTGAAAGTGATTGAGTTATCTTCCGTGATTCCCTGGTTCAGCCAGATGCGACGCACTTCTCCGCCGAACTTCAGAGTGTGGCGGCCGAGAACTTTAGTGGCGTCGTCGATATATCCCCATGTCGTGCCGACTTCGTTGTCAGTGTTGTTATTGTTCAAACTTTCATAGAGGCCGCTCATACTTACGGCGAGATCGGAAGCGCTCACCTGTGGGTTATGAAAGGGTGACCGATTTACTCCAAACTTGAACTCGTTGAAAGCAGTAGGGGAGAAGACGTGTTGCAGCGAGAGCACATAGTTTTGTGGGCGATTGATTACCTGCTGCTGGTCGAGCAGATTATTGAGGGGGGCAGCGGCAAATGAATCGTCGATGGACATGCGGAAGTATACGAAGGTGGAATCAGTGAATCTGTGATCGATGCGCGCCAAACCGCTATCTTCATGGAGATTGACCGTGCCGAGGTGGGTGTATTCGTCGGTGAACGGGTCAACCGGTAACTGTCCGTTCGGATATTCGTTGAGGATGGGAGCGAGTTGGGGTGATTTCTGGAGGACTTGCTGCTTAAAGGACGCACTCGGAACCAGGGCGTGCAGATATTGGCCGCGAAACTGACGGAAGCCCTCGTAAGAGAAGAAGAAGAAGGTTTTATCTTTCTTGATAGGGCCGCCGAAGGTACCCCCGAACTGATTCAAGCGGAATGGGGGAACTTTGGTCTTGGCGGGAGCGGCCGGGTCAAGGTCGAGGTCGAGGAACGAGCGGGAATCGAAGATGCTGTTGCGCAGATACTCAAAGGCGGTACCGTGAAACTCATTGGTGCCACTCTTGGTGACGATGTCGACTTGACCGCCGTCGCCGGCGCCGTACTGCGCATCGTATAGCGCGGTACTGACCCGGTACTCCTGTATGGCATCCTCGGAAACCTGGAGGCGGGTGGTGGATTTTTGGGCTTGTTCCTGAATTCCGGTGGCATCGACGCCATCCATCATGTAGTTATTATCGTCGCGTGCATGTCCAGCGAAGCGAATGGAGCGCTGATCGCCGCCGCCATCATCCAAAGCTAAAGGAGCCAAAATGAGGAGACTTGCCCAATTGCGTCCATTGGTTGGAAGGTTCTGAATTTGAGTAGAATCGATAACACCCGCGACGACGGCGGAGGTTTGATTTAGTGGCGGCTCGGCAGAAATAACTTCGTCGGTGATGGTGGCGGTTGCCAGTTGTAAGGTGCCGTTCAGAGTAACAACGGAACCTACCCGGCAGGAGAGCGAATCGAACTTGAGGAGAGCGAAGCCGGGTTTCACGATGGTAACGGTGTAAGTACCCACTGGCAAGTTAGGAATGGTGTAAACGCCGGCAGAGTTAGTGGTGATTTCCCGCTGCTTACCATTTTCATCGGAAATGGCTTCGATGTGGGCACCTTCTACCGGCGCACCGCTCTGATCCTTAACGGTGCCCGTGATGGATGCTTGATCGACTTGGGCGGGAAGAAACTGTGGCATACACAGTGACACAGCGGCAGCCAGGGTGTAGATTCGCCAGTTCATAGGGTATTCAGAATGTCCCTTAGTAATCGAGGAGGTGAAGAGAGGGGCATGGCCTCTAACGAACCTGACGTGAGCGATAGCGCCCGGCAATGCCGCAGACGAGCAGTCCTCCTGCCAGATACAGAAAGGAGGCAGGCTCAGGCACACCAGTGGCGGCAAATGTAACAAATTGAGCGCCGTGCGGGCTGACGCCGGTGAAGATGGGCGTGACGACACCAGTCGCCAGATTGAGACCGCCGAATTCGTCACCGACATCGACGTAAGCCGATCCGGGAGTTAAGCCGGTAGCAGTGAGTCGATAGACGATATTTGCTCCGGTATCGGCCAGGTAGACAAACCCCTGTCTTGCGGTTGGGTAAACGGTGTCATCCGGACTTCCACTGACCGGGGAGCCGTTGGTTCCGAGTAGCGAGAGGAAGCTTGCGCTTTGGTTAGAAGCGCCGGGATTGTGGATAAAGACAATCTGCTTGTCGGCTTCGCCGGTAAGAGCGAGATCGCCGCTTGGAGTGAGAATAAGCGAATCGGGATCGGTGATAGTAGTCGAGCCGGCTTTACCAGTGGCCAAATTCGTTCCGGCAACACCAGAGTTCAATGTCCCGGCAACCTGCAAGGGCGAGACGAGCCCGGTGGTCAACCGAAGGACCGTCGGATCACTAGCTGCCGCCGGATTCGTCTCACTTAAGAAGACCTGGCCATTCTTGAAGACAGCGTCGTCGAAGCCGCGGGTAGCCGAATTGGCGCTGTAAGAAGAACCATAAGAGTAGGCGTTTGTTCCATTCGTGACGGGATTGATAACGGTTAAGGCAGCATTACCATCGTTATTTTGCATGGCCCATACCAGGCCGGATGCCGGATCGACTCTCAATCCGTCCACGTTACCCGCAATGTTCCAGGTTCTCAGAACCGCGCCAGAAGGGCTGTAGCGAACAACGGTGCTGGAGCCGCTTGCTCCGGTGCTATCAGCGTTGTTGGTGTAAGAGATCCAGAGCGAACCGTCACCGAACTCAACCGAATCGGGCGCAGTTGCGCCGACGGCGGCTCCGGTGGCGAAGACTTGAGCATTGAACGAAGACGCTTGTGCAGGAAGCGCCGCTAAGCTTACACAAGCCAACGCCAAAAAGGCCGGCGCGGCTTTTTCATAGAGTGCCATGATTTCCCCCAGTTCACGAGCAGCCTCGACACTCGGCTCGATTTGCAAAACCGACGAGCGCAACCCAAGAGGTCTGCCGATGCTTACGATAGCGGCGCCCTATTACAAGGAAATGAAAGGAAGCACTTTCCCTGAGGAAAAGTAGGGGACAAGAACACGATGGCAGTATAAATTCCGGCGCAGTTAGTTTTCACCGATTCTTCAGATTTAAACCTGTAAACTAAGCTTCAATCCGGACAAAGGTCTCAATACAGATGAAACAACACACTCACTTGAAATGGATAGCTGTTTTCTTGGCGCTCGGCGGAAGCGTGGCACTGGCGCAGGGGTACAAGAAAACGGGCGCGATACAGATTGGCGGCACAGGCGGGTGGGACTATCTGACCGCAGACAGTGAAAACCACCGTCTCTATGTGTCGCATGCGGGGGACGTGGATGTCATCGATCTCGAGAGTAATAAGCCGGTGGGCAAGATTTCCGGGATGAAGCGCATTCATGGAATCGCGATCGCGGACGACTTGGGTACGGGATTCATTAGCGACGGAGGCAGCAACCAAGTGGTGATGTTCGACCTAAAGACGCTGAAAATCAAAGGCAAGGCGCAGGCGGGCACAAACCCGGATGGAATAGTTTATGACGCGCCTTCGAAGCGCGTGTTTGCGTTCAATGGACGGAGTGAGAACGCAACGGCAATCAACGCGACGAACGGGCATGTGGATGGAACGATCGCGCTAGGCGGCAAGCCCGAGTTTCCGGTAAGCGATGGCAAGGGGATGGTCTATGACAATATCGAAGATAAGAACGAAATCGTAGCCATCGATTCGAACACCATGCAGGTCAAGGCGCATTGGTCGATAGCGCCGTGCGAATCTCCTTCCGGGCTGGCGATCGACAAGGAAGACCGAAGACTCTTCGCGGTTTGCGACGGCAAAAAGATGGCGGTGGTAGACGCGGACTCGGGCAAGGTAGTGGCGACACCCGAGATTGGAGAAGGTCCGGATGCGGCCAGATACGATCCCGGCACGAAGCTGGCATTTTCGTCGAACGGAGACGGGACTCTTACGGTGGTGAAGCAGAACGGCAAAGACGACTATTCGGTAGCCGAGAACGTGGAGACCGTGAAGGGGGCGCGCACGATGGCGCTCGATACCGAGACCCACAAAATTTATCTATCGAGCGCGGAGTACGGGCCGGCGCCAGCCGCCACAACGCAGAATGCGCACCCCCGCCCGTCGGTTGTACCGAACACCTTCAAGGTTCTTATTGTCAGCCAGTAGAGGCAAGCTAACTTATTCGCGCGCGAGATAGTAGTGAACCGTCGGCGTGATGATGAGCGAGAGGACCATGGACGCAAGGATTCCGCCAATAACCGCAATAGCGAGCGGCTGCAGCATCTGAGAGCCGGCCCCAATCGCGAGGGAGAGGGGGATCATACCAGCAATGGTGGCGAGCGCCGTCATAACGATGGGACGCAATCGCCTCTCGCCTGCTTCGATCATGGCGTCGCGCGGGGACGAACCCTCGGCGCGATATTTCTGGTCGGCGTCGAGCAGTAGAATTCCGTTTTTGGCGACGATTCCGACCACCATAATCAGCCCCATAAACGAGGAGATGTTGAAGGTGGTGCCGGTGACGAAGAGAGCGAAGAGGACGCCGGAGGTCGATAAAATCGCCGACGAAAGAATGGCGATCGGTGCGGCAAAACTGCTGAATTCGAGCAGCAAGACGATGAAGACGAGCACAATGGCCGCAATCAGCACAAACAAGAGATCGTGAAACGACTGCTGCTGCTGCTGGTAGAGGCCGCCGTATATGACTCTGATCGACGATGGAATGTGCAGGGCGGCTACTTTTTTTTGGACGAAGGCCATGCCGGTACCGAGACTGACGCCTTCGAAGCGGCCGGTGACGGCGACGTCCCGCTGGAGGTTTTCGCGCCGGATCTCGGACTGACCAGGATCCTGGGTGATGGAAGCCAGAGTTCCCAGAGTAGCTACTTTGCCGGTGGAGCTAACCAGCAGGGTGTTCTGGATAGCGGCGAGTGAAGCGCGCGTGCTGGGAGGAAAGGTGACGCGCAGCGTGTAGGGGCGGCTATTCAAAATTACCGGCGCCACGGCGGGTTCGCCCTGCAAGATGGCGCTGGCGTCAAGTTCTACTTCCTGGGGAGTAAAGCCGGCGCGCGCGGCAACACCCTGATCGATATTGAAGGTGACGGCAGGACCGCTGATGGTATCTTCAATCCCATTTTTGACGTCTTTCACGCTGCTGATGGTCTTAATCGCGTCGGCTACTTTAGGCGACCAAGTTTTTAAGAGATCGAAGTTTTCCGAAAAGAGTTTGATCTCAATGGGGTTGGGAGAACTGGTGAGATCGCCGATCATGTCTTCGAGCACCTGGTGGAAATCCACGTCGAGCTGCGGATACTGAGCAGTCACCTTGGCACGGACGTCGGAGATTACATCCTCGACGCTGCGCCGGGGTTGGGGTTTGAGCAAGACCGAGATGTCTCCGGTGTTGGCTTCAGTAACGGTGGCGAGGCCGAGTTGTAAGCCGGTGCGGCGAGACGTGCTTTGGACATCGGGTATCGAATGCAGAATTTTTTCCACACCGACTAAGACGCGGTTGGTGTCGGCTAAAGATGCTCCGGCAGGCATGAGGTAATCGAAGACGAAACCGCCTTCGTCCATGGCAGGCAGTAGATCGGAGCCGAGAGACAAATAGCAGACAGTCGAGACGGCGATCAGTAGAATCGATACGCCAACCAGGACGAGCGGACGCCTCAGCGCCGCTTTAATAATTCGCTCATAGAGGCGAGTGACGCGGCCCATGACCCCCGTGGTGGCGATCTCATGCTCAACCGGACGGCCGGCCGCGGTGTCAGCATGCTTTTTACCTACGGAGCGCAAAAGAAGATGGCTTAAGGTAGGCGTCCAGGTAAGCGCCAGAGCGAGCGAGGTGAGCAGAGCAACAGCTACTGTGGCCGCCAAGGCGCGGAAGAAAGTGCCGTACACGCCGGTTATCGCGACCAGCGGGAGAAAGACAACGATGGGAGTGACAGTGGAACCGACGAGGGGCACCCGGATCTCACGTAAGGCGCGACGAATGGCTTCCGCCCGGTTCTGGCCCGCTTCGCGGTGCATGACAATGTTTTCGACAACCACGATGGCGTCATCAATTACGAGGCCGACGGCAGCGGCCAGGCCGCCCAAGGTCATGAGATTAAAACCGAGGCCGAGAAAGCGAAGCACAATGAAGGTAATGGCGATGGTGACCGGGATGACCAGCCCCGCGACGAGCGAAGTGCCCCAGTCGCGCAGGAACAACACCAGAATGATGGCCGCCAGCAGCACGCCAATGAGGATGGCGTCGCGGACGCTAGAAATTGACGCGCTCACCAAATTCGACTGGTCGTAGAAAGGCTCGATAGTTACGCCGGCAGGCAGAGTATGGCGTAGATTATCCATCGCCTGGTGAACCTCGTCGGCAACGGTGACGGTATTGCTATCCGGCTGACGGTTGATATTGAGGAGCACGGCCGGTTTTCCATTGGCAGTGACCACGGTGTAAACCGGCTTGACGGAAGGGCTCACGGTAGCCACATCCCTGATGCGGATCGGCGAGCCGCCGGCACTGGTCTTGGCGACGATGCCGCCAATCTCTTCCGGAGTATGAACTTGACCGCTCACCAGACTCAAGACGAGCTGGTGATTCTGTTCGAGCAGGCCGGGTGAATCGATGAGATTGCTTTTGGCGATGGCATCGAGAAGATTGGGCACGGTGATCTGCGATTCGACAAGCTTTTCCGGGTCAGGCTGGATCTGGAACTCCGGCTCCTGACCGCCCTGCACAACGACGGTAGAGACGCCGAGTAGCCGGTTCAACCGCGGCTTGATGGTGTAAGTGGCAATCTGCCAGAGCCTGGTCTGCGGTATGTTCTGGGAGGTCAGGCTATAGCCCATGATGGGAAAAGCAGCAAAGGTGAGGCGATTGGGGGTTATGACGACGGTGCTGGGCAGTGTGGTCTGCACGCGCGAGGTGGCGGCGTTCACATACTGCAGCGTCTGAAACATGTCGACATTCCAGGTGAAGAAGAGATCGATTTCAGCCGAGCCTCTGCTGGTAATCGACAAGACATGATCGAGACCGGGAACGGAATTGACAGCTTCCTCGATGGGGCGAGTCACCACGACCTGCATCTGATCGATGGGCATGACTCCGTTGTCGACGCCAATGACGATTCTTGGAAAGTTAGTGGATGGAAAAACCGCAATGGGGATGGTAAAGGCCAAATAGACGCCGAAGAGCGCGAGCGCGACGATGATGAAGATAATCGGTTTGAGAAATCTCGCGGTCCAGTGATCGGATGTCTCGTCGATTTCCGAGGGCCGCTGAGTGGGGAAGAGAACGCTCACTTGGGGGTATCCTCCGCTTTGTCCCCTTCGCCGGAGGCGTCAGGCTTGGTGATCGCGATCTTAGCTTTGTCGTCCAAGCCTAAAGCGCCCTGAGTAATAACCTGGTCGCCAGCCTTGACGCCGCTCAGTATTTGCACATCGTCGCCGGATCGCACACCGATCTTAACAGGACTTTCGTGCGCGCGGTTGTCGGAGCCGGCCACCATAACCTTGTCGCCGCCTTCATCGGAAGACAGCAAGGCGGAAGCAGGCACAACAATGGCGTTTGGAACTTCGCCCGCATCCATCGAAATCTGCACGGTGGAGCCGAGCTTCAGATGCTCGCCGGGATTCTGGGCCTCGACCCAGACCTGGACGGTAGTGGTGTTCGGATCGACAGCCGGGCTGACAACGCTGACCTTACCAGTCAACTCCTGCGTACCTGAGGAAATAGTGGCGGGCTTGCCCACGGTAAGTAGCGCCGCTTCGTGGACGGGGACGCTGGCTCGCGCGACGACGCGCGTGAGCTCGACAATCGAAATCAGCGAAGATCCGCTACTGGCCATTTCACCGACGTTGATCGGACGATCCGATACGACGCCTGTCAGCGGGCTGCGCACCTCGGCGTAAGAGGCCTGCGCCTGGCTGCTTTGGTAATGAGCTTTAGCTGCCGCAACCTGCGCTTGAGAGCTCTTCAGCTGCTCTGTGCGACCGACCGTTTCGAGGGATTTCAAAGTCTGGCGCGCGGTGTCAAACTGGCTCTGCGCCGTTACGAGAGCCACTTTGGCGTCATCGACCAGCTTTTGGGCGAGAGCGCCCTGCCGGAACAACGATACCCGGCTCTCATAGACTTTCTGGTCGGCATCGCGAGTTTCGCGAGCAGCTTGCAAGTCGGCTTTGGCTTTTGTCATGTCATTCGGCATGGTGGAAGCGAATGTATTTTCGTAAGTTGCCTGGGCTTGCTCGTAGAGCTGCTTACTCTCCTGCGCGGCAGCTACCAAATCACGATTTTCGAGGACAGCGAGTAACTGGCCCTCGCGCACGTGATCGCCGCGCTGCACTAAGAAGCGAGCCACCGGCGCACTAATCTTGGGAGTGATGTTGGCTTGGCGGAGCGGGTAAAGAATGGCTTCGGCAGTGACGTAGGAATGGATGGTTTCCTGTTTTGCGACGGCTACCTGCACAGGCGTGGCGGCCGCGGCTTCGTCGGCGCCTCCGGCCGCTGCATCGCTGGCCGATTTCGAACAGCCAGATAGCAGAAGCGAAGCGGCAAAAAGCCAATATCCGTAAGTTCTCATGACTAGAAATTCCCCGCTAAGGTTTGCAAAGTCAGCAACGCAATCCGGTAGCGTACCAAGCCATCGTTATAAGCACCGCGAGCCAGACTAGCGGTGGTTTGTGCATCCACCACTTCAAGCGCGGTGGCTTCGCCGGCCTTATAGCGCAAGACGGTGAGCCGCAGGCTTTCCGAGGACAGGTCCGAAGAGGAACGGAGCGACGCCACTTGAGAAAGAGCAATTTCCGCTTCCTGATGGGCGCTGGCTATGCCGGCTTGCAATTGCCGGCGCGTGTTGCTGAGATCGAGCTCCGCCTGGCGTTCCCTGAGACTGGCTTGCTTCACTTTGCTATGGATGGAGCCCCAATTCCAAATGGGAACGGTGAGAGTGGCGGCGGCGGAGTAACCAAGATTCTGACGGTACGGAACCAGGTAATCGGGAAGGGTGCTGCGGCCGCTTTCAGGGGTCGGATGGTCGGTGCGGGCCGCGAACTGATTCGCATCGATGCCGTAATAGAAGTCGAGGCCGAGGGAGGGCAAGTAGGCGTACTTGGCAACGCTTACTCCGAGGCGGGCTTGGGACAGGCTGTCACGCGCAGCACGGAGGTCGGGACTAGAGGCATAGGCCTGGTTGGCAGCTTCCGGCAGGGGCGGCAGGGCTCCCAGTTGGGAGAGATCGTCAATGATCGAGTAATTGAATTGCAGGGTGGGGAACATTAACACACCTAAGGCGAGCTTGGCTTTGAGAATCGCCAACTGGCCGTCCTGAACATCTCTCTGGCGCTGTTGGACTTGCAACTGTGCTTTGATCACGTCGGCGTGGGCAGCCTCGCCGCCTTGTTCCTGTTTTTGAGTGATATCGAAGAACTGCTGAGCCTCGTTCAAACTTCGATGAGCGTTGCCGACCCGGCGCTGGGCGGCTGCGATGGCGAAGTAATCCTGAATGACAGTGACCTTCAGGCCACGGGTGGCGACGTCGATTTTAGCCCGCGCGACGGCTTCGGCGGCCGCGGCCAAGCGCACTTCGCCGCGGCGGATGAAAGACAAAAGTTCCTCATGCACCACCGCTTGTTCGTTATAGATGTGCACGCCGTCATTGGCGACAAATACACCTGAGGGCGTCCCGTTGCCTTCTGTATAAATGAATTGGTTGAGCGCGCTCAGGGACGGCAAAGTGCCCGCTTGGGCCTGCTTTTTGTCTTCGCGGGCAAGTCGAGCGAGGATATCCGCCGCCTGAATTTGCATACCATATTTCTCAGCTCGGGCGATGGCATCCGGCAGACTGATGGTCAGGGGTTCCGTGGTAAGGGTGCGGCCCGGATCGGCCGGAGTTTGTCCAGAAGCAGGAAGAACCCAGACCAGTGTCAGGAAAAAGGAGAGCTTTCGAAGCTTCTTTTGCAATAAGTTGAACTCCAAAGAATATTTCATTGCAGCAACAGATCCTGAAGAAATGATGAAAACACTTGGCCCATCATGCCAGCGTCCGCGAAAACGGGTGAACCGATTCTTATCACAATGAAGCTCCATGAGTGTCCGCCGGCGCGTGAGACTTTTTACCGTTTTACTGCTGGCGATCAGTATGGACCGAATAGCGCGCAGACAGCGGAACGGGCGCGCGATCTGGGCGTGCCGTTCGCGGGACACACCGGTCCGCTGAATGCGATTACGGACGTTGCCGGAGTGGAAGTAGGCGACACCACGCTGATCTCCGGCAGCGGAAAACTAGTGCGCGGCACAGGGCCAGTTCGGACGGGAGTGACGGCGATTCTGCCTCGCGGGAAGAACGATGCGACGCCGGTGTTGGCCGGTTATTTTGCGCAGAACGGCAATGGAGAGATGACGGGCACGGCATGGGTTAAAGAATCCGGTTTCGCTGAAGGGCCGATTCTTATCACGAACACGCACAGCGTCGGCGTGGCGAGAGACGCAGTGATCAAGTGGCAGGTGGCGAAGCGCGCACAAAGCCAGCTCTTCAACGATTTATGGTCGCTCCCGATTTGTTGCTGAGACCTGGGACGGCTATCTGAACGACATCAATGGGTTCCATGTGAAGGATAGCGACGCATTTCATGAGCTTGACTCCGCTCGCTCGGGGCCGGTTCCGGAAGGCGCGGTGGGCGGTGGTACAGGAATGGTCTGCTATGAGTTTAAAGGCGGGATCGGCACCTCCTCCCGGAAGCTCGACGCGGGCAACCGGGGCTACACGGTGGGCGTGCTGGTGCAGTGTAACTGCGGGCGACCCTTGCTGCAGATCGCGGGTCTGCCGGTGGGCGCCGAGATAAAGGAAGACGTGCCGTACGCGGAAAATTCGCCACGTATCGGGCTGGATGTCGGGTCGATCATTATCTTAGTCGCAACGGACGCGCCGTTAGTTTCCACACAGCTAAAGCGATTGGCGCGACGCGCGACGATGGGCCTGGCGCGAACGGGCTCGATTTCGGGGAACGGCTCGGGCGATTTGTTTTTGGCTTTCTCGGCGGCAAATCATGACGCTAAGAACGACGGAGTGAGCGAGATAAAGATGCTCGGTAACGATTCGCTAGATCCGGTTTTTGAGGTTACGGTCGAGGCCACCGAAGAAGCGATCGTTAACGCGATGGTCGGCGCGAAAACCATGGTCGGTGTCGATGGACATCGGGTGATTGGTTTGCCGCACGAAAAACTGGTTACCGTTTTGCGGAAATACAACCGGTTCGCGAAGTAAGCAGCGGCTCAAAGCGCTCAGAAAAGTATTCTTACGCCAAGTTGGATCTGCCGCGGCGTCCCGCTACCGGTTGCACCTTCGTTGACGGTAGTTGTAATCACTCCAAAGTTGCCTTGGGTAGACAGATTGGCATTTGGTTGGCCGTACTGCCCACGGTTAAAAACATTGAAGACCTCGGCACGAAATTGCAGGCCTATACGTTCCGTAAAAGCGACTCTTTTTGCGAGGGCGAGATCCGCTTGCCACAAACCTGGGCCGGAGAGCGCATTCCGGCCCAGGTTTCCAAAGGTGCCGGCCGCGGGCGTACTAAACGCGGCCGCATTGATCCAATTGCTAACCGTCTGGATGACGGGCGAAACCGGAACACCGGCGTAGAGGTCAGGCCGCTCTGAACCGGAGACGCTATATCCGCCGGGGACGGTCGAATTTGCACGATCGATCGTCACGTTAACGGGCAAGCCGGTTCTGGCGGTTCCAACACCGCTCAATTCCCAACCACCAAGCACGCTGCGCGCCATCCCGGGATCATTCAGGAAGTGGCGGCCCAGTCCAAAGGGCAATTGGTAGACGAAGGAGGTGTTGAACACCTGGCCTACGTCGAAATCGCTATTGGCTTTGTCACAGGCGCGGCAGAAAACGTCCTGGACGGTGTCCGACTCGCCGCCTCCAATACTGCCATCGTTGATCGAGTGCGACCACATGTAATTTGCCGAGACTAACCAGCCATTGTTGAATGCTCGTCGGACGTTGTATTGCAATGCATGAAACGTGCTGTTGCTGGTGTTGCCGCGCCATGCCACGACGCCGAAGGCTGGGTAAGGACGCAAGCCGGTGGCGGGATCGAGCACATTGACGTAAGTGGTGGTTAAGAGATTGGTCCCCTTGTTGCCAAGATAGGTGGCGGTTCCAACCAGACCTCCCGCGAATTGCTGTTGAAAGGACGCAGTCCAGGCAGCGACGTACATATCTTTACGGTTTCGGTCGAGCAGACGGGGAGAAACTACGCCAGAGGTTGCCGCCAGAAAGGGAGTCAGGGGAAAAGACAAACCAGGCGAGCCGATGGCAGTCAAAGAATAACGCGTGTAATCGTTCGAAATCGGCAGGTTCTGGTCGTCCTCCTGCCCATCGCTATGGTAGATGCCCCCGCCAGCGCGCAAAACCGACTTCCCGAAGGCCCACGCGACGCCGAGCCGGGGATCGATATCGTTGTATCTGGGAAAACTGAAGTCACTGCCGCGCGGGCAGTAGCCGCCCGGGCCGCAACTGGCGAAGTCAAAGGGAATGGCGCGATTATCTACTTCATGAAAGACATTAAAGAAGTTATAGCGGACGCCCAGATTGAAGGTCAGGTTCGGAGTCGCTTTATACTCATCCTGTATGTAACCCCAATACTGTGTTTTGCGCAGCCGTTTTAAAGGTAACTCAGAGATGTAAGTTGCGCTATCGGCTTGATTTGAAGCAAAGAGGGCAGGCGAGTCATAGGTCAGCGTCCCGCTTTGCGAGGTTCCCTGGTTCATTTGAATCCAACGAATCTCATAACCCGCCTTGAGGATGTGCTTACCTTTTACCCAGGAAAGATCGTCGAGGTTCGAGAAAGTTTTGCCGGCCGCATCCGAGGTAGAGTTCCCGGCTAAAGGGCTGAACTGAGAAACACTCAGGCTGAACGGGCTTTGGGAGACGGTGGCGGAATGATAAATCTGCTGGTTGACGCCAAACTTAACGTCATTGACAAGCGCCGAGTTAAATACATGCAATAGCTCGACGATGCCGTTACGAAAGTAAGTGTCGGCGGTATTCGTGGCATTCAATGCGCCTGTCGGGATGCCGTCTACGGCGTGGTCCATGTTGAAGCGAAGGAAGGCCGTTGTCCGATTTGAAAAGTGCTCGTCGATTCGGACCATGCCTGAATCTTCGTTATCCACCTGATTGGCTTCGACGTGGTAATTCCAAACGTCTGGATTGGCGGAAGGGGCTGTGCCGTGGGGATAGGCGCGAAGGATAGGTTGGAGGACCGGTGAGGCTGCTTCGGCTTGCGAGACGAACGAAGGGCTGGGTACAAGACCGATCTGCGGCTGACCGAGCCTTTGGCGTAGACCCTCGTAATTGACGTAGAAGAACGTTTTGTCAGGCACGACGGGACCTCCGAGGTTGCCTCCAAACTGATTCAAGAGGAACGGGTCGGGCGATGAGCCATCGAAGGGAGAACGCGAATCGAGAGCATTATTTCGAAAAAAGTCGAAAGCATCACCGTGAAAGCCGTTTGTGCCGGAAGGTGTCGCAACAGCAGTCTGGCCACCGGCTGTGCCGCCTTCCATATCAGCGTTGAAATTCTGAGATTGCGATTGAAATTCGTCGATGGATTCGAGTGGAATAGTTAACCTGACGTATTCGCGCTGTTCCTGGTTATAGATGGCCGTGGCATCCACGCCGTCGAGCGTGATGTTATTGTCATCCAGACCATGTCCGGCAAAGCGGATAGTGCGCTGATCGTTCGCCCCGTTGTCGATTGCTCCCGGAGTAAGCGCCGTCAGGCTTGCCCAGTTTCGACCGTTCAAAGGTAATTCTTGCGACTGCGCACGTTCAATGGTAGTCCCCACAGCAGCATCGCTCTTGTCTAACTGCACAAAGGGTTCGTTGACGGTTGTCTGTTCTGAAGTTCGTTTGGCCAATTGCAAGTTAGAGTTTAGGGTCCGCGTTCGGCCAACCACTTCCTCCACCTGATTGGCTACGAATGTCGCGAAGCCGGGTTTTACAACAGCCACAGTGTAAAGGCCGGGGGGCAAGTGGTCCAGAAGATAAGTCCCTTGTGAGTTAGTTAAGGTGCTTCTTTGCAAGCCGGTCGAGTTTTGAACAACAGTCACGGATGCGCCGGGGACTCTATTGCCTTGCGGATCGGCTACTGTGCCTGTAAGTGAACACTGCGCCACTTGGGCAACAACAGTCGCCGATCCGAATAAGAAGGGTAGTAAAATGCTACGGATAAACACCAGAGCAGCGGTTCTCGTGGTCATTTTGTTGAGTGATCGATTCTACTGAAGACTGGCTGAACGGCGCGGCCGCGAAATCGCGAGCAGTCCTAAACCAGCTATGGCAAAAATAGCCAGCCCGGAAGGTTCAGGAACGGCAGTTGCCGCAATGGTCACGAAGGAGCCCGACGCGTTGTGCGAGTCATAATTGGACGCGTCGGAGTAAATCCAGCTGGCAACCGTATAAGTTCCCGGCACGATGGTCGGGCTGTTGGTTGTTCCGGAAAACGCTTGCTTCCCTTGGAAGCTAAACTCCGGGATTGGATTGCCGTTAGAATCCTGTCCGCTTTCCGGGCCGAAGAAAAGGGTGAACAGCCCGAGGTTACTTGTTGTGCTAAATCGAATAGACTGCGGCGCGGTTGCTATGTTCGATCCGTTCAGCTGGTAAGAAAACCCGCTGAAGGATGTATCGAATCCGAGGAGGTCGGTGTTGGCCGCAGAGGGATTACTTGGCACATTGAAGCTGATGTCCCAGGCTCCGCCAGGGGCGCTTAGAGGGGTAGTCGTCACGCTGGAGGAAAATTGGCCCGTCAGGGAAACGTTGAGCGTACTCGCAGCCGCGAATCCACAAGCCGTGGATAGAAACAATACCGCCAGACGCGTTGTATTGATTTTCATTCTTGTTCTTTTCTCCCTTTTTGTTTTCGCCTAGAAACCGCCCGCGGGCTTAGCTCCGTTTGCATCCGACTGGGTTTGAACGTGAGTATTCTGCTGCAACGCGTCACGGTACCGTTTGAGCAACGCCGCGCGGTTTTGGCGCAGATCGGTTCCGCTGGGCGTCTCGGGATAAGGCTTGTCCCCCATCAGGCCCCGCCATAGGATGTGATTGTAGCGATTAAAGGGAATCCTGTCTTCAACACTAAAGTCCATTCCCTTTGTGGCCTCGGCCCAATACGCCGCGTCATGAGTGGGCTTCGGAATGTTGGCAGTTTTTTGCATCGAAGCGGGCAGCGGCAAGCTGGTTCCCGCCAGCAGCATGGATACTGTGGCCGTATAGCTCCACTGCTTGTGATTGAGATCGAAAACATCAGCCATCGGAACGGCCACCGAGTCGTTAAGATTGAGTGGTGACAAGCCGAGAATTTCCTCCATGGTCCGAACGAAATCGACCGTGTTATAGGGCGTCGATACAACAGCATTTTGCTTGACGTAAGGGCCAACAATGAATGCGATGCTGCGGTGCGCATCCACGTGATCGCCGCCGTTCTGTGAATCATCCTCAATGACGAAGATCAGTGTGTTGTCCTTATACTGGCTATTGGCTACCGCTTGCACCAGCAGGCCGACACCATAATCGTTGTCCGCTTCCTGTAACTCGGGTGTATTAACGCCTTCGATGGCTGTACTGAAGTTACCGGTATGGTCGTGCATGAGCCGCACCAAACTAAGCCTCGGCAGATTTCCGTTGGCGTAGGTTGTCGTGAATTCCCGCTGCCATTCCTTAAACCGGTAGTAGTCCGGGAAGGAGTTGTCAAAGCCACGATAGTAAGGATCGGTGTAAGGCCGCAGGGCGGCGCTCGTTGAATAAGCGACCTGGGTCTTTGAGGCAAAAGGATTTGTCAATTCAGGTATGGTGTATTGCGCATACTCCGCCGGCAGGTTATAGCGAGCGAGATCGATAAAGAACCCGTAATTCCGAATGCTGAGGCCCGCCCGCAAGGCAGCGTTCCAGAGATAGCCGCCGTTAATCTCGTCGTTCGGGCCATCCGGGGCAGCCGTGTCCGTCGTGCCTGGCAGAACATCCGGATCGCTGGGGGTCAGTGGATTTGCTTTCTCCCGCTGCGCCTGGCTGGCGTAAGCGACGTTGATATTGCGGTTCGTACCCTCAGAGTCATTCGTAAGTCCGCGGCCGGCGTAGTTGACAGTAACTTGCCGTTCCACCACATCCGGAGCGCGCGCCGACGTCGACCACGGCCAGCCATCCATACTAACTTCGCTCCGATCGCAGAAATTGTCCAGAGTCACAAAGTTGTGCGCCAAAGCATGAAGGTTGGGCGTGGTTGCTGCTCCGAATTCGGTCAGATTTGGATCACCATTTCCCCGATCCAGATCGCCTAACACCTGATCGTAAGTGCGGTTCTCCTTGATGATGTAAATCACATGTTGAATTTTGGAGCGAACGGCGGCCATTGTCGCTTGGTCCGCGGTGCTCTCTACTCGTGAGAATCGATTATTAACCGCCACCTGTTCCGTTAAACCCGCTAGTGTAGTGCGGCAAGCAGATTAACCAATATCAAGCGCTTTGCGGGCGCGCTTGACCTTTTCGAGGATGTCGGCGGCTTTGGCGGTCCACACGAATGGCTTGGGGTTGTCGTTGTGTTTGTCGATGTACTCGCCGATCGCCATGATCAACTCCTCGACATCGCGGAAGATTCCGCGACGGATTCGGTTCTGAGTGATGTCTCGAAAGAACCGCTCCACCATGTTGAGCCACGAGCTGCTGGTCGGCGTGAAGTAGCTGTGGAATCTGGGGTGACGAGCCAACCACCGTTGCACCTTGGGATGCTTGTGCGTAGCGTAGTTGTCCGCGATTAGGTGGATCTGCTGGCCGCCGGGTGTGACTTCGTCAATCACGCGGAGAAACTTCAACCATTCCTGGTGGCGGTGCCGGTCGTCGCACATGCTAATGACAGTTCCATCGAGGGCGTTCATGGCTGCAAACAGGGTTGCGGTCCCGTTTCGCTTGTAATCGTGGGTCATCGTTCCGCAGCGACCTTTCTTGATCGGCAATCCGGGTTGTGTTCGGTCGAGCGCTTGGATCTGGCTCTTTTCGTCGGCACAAAGTACGATGGCATGCTCGGGCGGGTTGAGGTAGAGGCCGACGATGGTTTCCAGCTTTGCAGCAAATTCCGGATCGTTGCTGACTTTGAAAGTGCGGGATAAGTGCGGTTTCAGGCCATGCTTGTGCCAGATGCGGCGTACGCTCTTTTCGCTTACGCCTGCCGTCACGGCCATGGTCCGTGTGCTCCACTGGGTGGCGTTGGCAGGCTTTTGCTGGGTGGTCTTGCGAACCACTTCTTGCACCTTGGCGGGCGTGATGGTTGGCCTGCGTCCGGGGCGAGGCGCATCCTTCTCCAAACCGGCTAAACCAAGTTTTAGGAAACGCTTTCTCCAGCGTGCCGCTTTCTGGTTGCTGATACCGACTTCAGCGGCGATTTCCAAATCCTGCTTGCCGGCCGCCGCTAATAGGACAACGCGTGCGCGCTCGACTTGCCGAGCAGGTAGCGAGCGGCCCCGCGCCCACTGATGCAAGGTACGCTTCTGGTCTTCAGTGAGCACTACGGGGGGTGCGACACGCATGCGATCGTCTCCTGATTATAGAGACGCCATGGCTTCTTTACTGGTTACTATTTAAGCCGCACCACACTAGCTGGCTCGGCTGCGGAGTGGGCATGCTCTGGAAACCGGCTTTAATCAACTGCAGGTCATATTGATTTGAAGCGGCGCACTCGGCCGCGCTTTTCCCAGCTAGCGCACCGCCATGGCAATACCCGGGATTCGGCCCGGTGGGCGATTTACCATTCACTACGTACATGTAGGCGCCGTCAGCGCTAAAGCTGATTGAGTTCGGATACCATCCGGTCGGAATCAGACCGGTGACCGTCCTAGAATTTACGTTGACAACGGCAATATCGTTTGTATTCCCGTTTGTGACATAAAGCGTGGTCTCGTCAGGCGACAGGGTCACGCTGTCGGTGTTATTGCCCGTGAAAGCCGCGCGGGTGGAAGGCAACAGCCCGGCTGGAGCGCTTACGGAAAATTCTTCAAGGAGCCGGTTGTTCGAAGTATCGATCATCGCCACGGCGTCAGATTCATCTTCGGCAACGTAAAGGGTGCTCTGGCTCGCGTTCAACACCATTTTGTTTGGCTGGCCTCTAAGCTTGATGCGCGCGATGAGAGTGGGAAGGGCGGATTGGATGTTCACCACGTCGATCTCGCGGTCGCGAATGCTCGACACGTAGGCGTTTGAAGTACCTTTTATGGAGACCCAGAAGGGATATTCACCGCCAGGCTTACCGCTGTTGCTTGCAGTGATCTTGCCGGGCCGTAGATCAAGCTCCGCGGTCTTGCTCCACGTATTCGAACTCTTGGAAAGAACGCTCAGCGAGTCGTTGTAGTAATTGGCGACCACCAGCTTGTTGCCATCGGTTGTCAGCGCCAGGCCCGCGGCCGCAGGTTGTGCTTCGAGTCCTACTCCCGCGGCGTGGCCAAGCGAAATCGGGCTCCCATTGCGCTCAGCCCAACCGCCGCTTCCCAGATCGTAAATGTGAACGTTATCGTTTACTCCGCCCGCGACGAAGAAGGTTTTTTCGCTCGGATCGAAGACGATCCCGTTGTATGTGTTTGGAACCTGCAGGACCTGGGATTTGACGGGTATTTTGTTAACAATGCTGTAAACGAATACATACTCGGTGGAATCGGCCGCGATCCGCTGGCCCAGATTAGCGCCCGAGGTCGCATTCAGCCGGTTATAGCCTGAGGTGAGGATCAGCAATGTCCTTTTGTCCGGACTGACCACACTCGTGACGGCTTGTCCGGCGACATAGTTAGGGAAGTCCTTTAATCCTGGATTCAGCGGTTCGAATCGTGCCCCGCGGGCGGCCAGAGGCGTGATTCGTTGACCGGTATTCGGTATCACCTGACCACTTAAATTGTCGTCATCGTTTTGAAAGGGAAGACCGCTCGAGATAGCGGCCGTGAGTCCCGAGCAAAGTATCGCAACGGCTGAGCTTCGAAACAGGCGTGAGTAATTCATACGGGGACTCTGGGAAAATGACAAAAGTGCAATCTTTCCTCATAGCTAGGATTCGCATGTAAATATTACGGCGAAGTGAAGTTGCACAAAAAAACTTGCTCCAGTTTATTGAAGCGGCCGGTTTATCGTGGCTTGCAGCGATATCGGCTAGGCGGAGGCGGTGTATTTCTGTAGAATAGCCTCTTTGATGCGGCCTCTACTATCCGCGTCGGGTAAAGTCGCGTCTGTTTCCAGGGCTTCTATGCGATCAGCCAGTTCCGGGTCTTTCAAAGCGTGACGGAACCAGTTCGAGTAATCACGGCGCTTAAGATGAAAGTTCCACGTATCCTCGTCGATACCTTCCGCGAGCTGAACGAATATCGTGAGGTTCTGCGCGGGTAAGTTGACCTTACCTTGCGGCCCTCGGAAGTGAAAGATCCGGTCTGGTTCCAGTCGGCCTTCGGCGTATTTGCGCTTGTGACGATTATGCTCGCTGCGCGACGCCTCGGCTTTTACGAGCTTTAAAGGCTGATCCTTATCGCGAAACCACACAAGAGCTTCTCCCCGGGGAATGTCGTTCACGGGAACGTCCGGAACGGGGCAGTTGATGGCGGCGGCGAACTCTTCCAGCAGCACTTTGGGTTGAGCTCCAATAAGAATCACGGTGCTTACTTTAGCCAGGGCGCTCGGAGAGACGTGGCCAGGATGAACGGTGATGAGAATCACGTTGCTCATCTCGTCGGTAAGCTCAGCCGAGGCGAATGCCCACTCTTTAGGCAGAAAATGATGAGCTTCGTCGATGACCAGCCAGTGCGGGCGGCCCGTTTTCAGCCGCCATTCCTCTATCCCACTAAGCAGAGAAGCGAAGCTGCTGGGGCGATCCGCCGCCGGCACTCCGATAAGGTTCGCCACGACTTGCGTATCGGGCTCCTCGAGGACTTGCATCACGTGGCGTACCGAGGGAGCGTGCTTCTCGTCTCCCACTGTCCGGCAGCCGGGAAGGTTTTCGTAATCGCCTTCTGGATCGATCAGGCAGATCTGATATTTCCTTTCGATAATTCGTTCCAGAAGACCTGTTACGAGCGTGGACTTGCCGCTGCCGGAGAGACCGCAAACGAGTACCGCACCACCATGCGGAGGAAGCGTGACATCGCCCGAATCCGCTTTGCCGATTAGAACGCAATCGCGCACCGGCTCGATTTGCAAATCAGAGAGATCGTTGGCGATCAAGCTGTCGATGAGTTCTACGACCCCGGCTCCGCGCGCGCCCTTCGTCACGAGCGCCGCTCTCTGCTTGACGCTTGGGATAGCATTGGCGACGGCGACCGAGCACTCGCAGCTGTCGAGAAAAGCGTGGTCGTTTTCCGCGTCACCAACGCCTACAACGTTATGCCGGGAAAGCTTGAGATCCTGCAGCGCAGAACAAAGTCCGGTCATCTTGTTGACGCCAGCGGGCAAGATCATGACCGCGTCTTTATTGAAGACAATCTGAAGTTCCAGACCCGCCTCCCGTATCGCCTCGATGGCCTCGCGCTCGTAGGGGTGCCAGGTAGCGATAATCACTTCACCCACGCTCAGGTTCGAGACGCCCCGGCTCCGCAGGCTTTCCACAAATTGCTCGGGAGGCGCTTCGGCAAGTGTCCGCTTTTCACGGGTTGCAGGATTGTATAGGAGTGCGCCGTTCTCGGCTACCACGCGCGCGCAGAGGTCCAGGCGTGGAAAAACCGACTGCAATTCTGAAAGTTCTCTTCCGGTCACCAGAATTAATTTGCGGCCGGAGTGAACGAACTGCTCAAGCGCGCGGATGGTTGCGTCATCCACGCGGCCGTCTTGAGCCAAAGTACCGTCATAGTCAGAGGCAAGAGCTAGGTATCGCATAGTAATGGAGGCTGACTCACCGGCGTTAGATTCGATACGGGGCCTGATGATCGCGGAGAGAATGGTTACAGCTCGATGACTAGTGGTCTGCCTAAAGCGGAAGCGAGAGCCGCGCTACACAGCCCGGACCATCGGTGGCATTTTGCAGTGCGAGTGTACCGTTGTGAGCTTCGGCAATCTGGCGGCTTAAAACCAAGCCGATACCGGAGCCGCCGCGCTTGGTAGTAAAGAACGGAACAAAAAGGTTGTTGGTATTGGACAGTCCCGGTCCTTCGTCGCGGACGGCGATCTCTACAGCTTGATTGGTTCGGCGGTGGCGCACGAAGACGCGGCCGCCGGTTTCCTGCGCGGCATCCACCGCATTGCGGACCAGGTTAATCAAAACCTGCTCCAGTTGGTCAGCGTCACCCTGGATGGTCAGCGGCGGGCACTCCTCGTAGAAAACGGCTAAACGCGTTTCAAGACTGCTCACGCGGCGGACGAGGCCATTCACTTCGACTGGCCCGAACTTCGGTGGCGGAAGCTTAGCCAGGCGCGCGTAGGCGCTCATGAACCGGCTGAGCGATTCCGAGCGGGTTGCGATGACGTTCAAACCGCGCGCCATATCGTCGGCCCAATCGTCTGGCCGAGGGTCAATTTTAAGGACGTGCTCCAGACTCTGAGCAATCGACTTGATCGGCGTGAGGGAATTGTTCAACTCATGGCCAAGCACGCGCACCAAACGCTGCCAGGCTTGTAATTCTTCTTCGCGCAGCGGACGTGTCAGATCGGTGACAACCAGCAACTGGTGAGGAACCCCACCTTCGCGAAACTGGCTGCGGCGCACGCCCCAGCGCCCATTGCCGCCCGCAAAAGAACGCTGAATAGTCTGTTCCGGCTCGCCGACAAGATATTCCGCGAGCCCAAGCGAAGTGGCATTTTTGGCGAGAAGGCGTTCGGCGGGTTGCCCGAGCAGGCGCTCGCCCGCCCGGTTGACTAAGCGCAAGGTTTGTTGCGGGTCGAAGGCGAAGGCCGCCACCTCAATTTCCTCCATGACCTTACGCAATAGCGCCGTGGCTTCGACGGCTCCGAGACGCTGATCGCGCAAGGTTGCGGCCATGGCATTTACCTGCTGCATCACTTCACCCAGGGGCTCTTTGGGGTTTTCGACCCGGGCGCGAATCGAATAGTCGCCTTCACGCATGGCTTCGAGCAGGTTGGCCAGTGTTCGCAACGGGCCGGCAACGCGCCCCCGCGCCGCAAAACAGAAACCCAGCCAGAAAAGAATGACGAGCAGGTCTAGCGTCCATTGGGCGCGCCCGGAGAAGCCCTTGACAGCAAGCAGAATGGCCGTGGCCAGTACGCCGGGTAGACCCGCCAGCAGAGCGAGTAAGAGTACCCGGGCGTCATGGCCGACCTTGAATTCCAAGCCTGCGATTTTCATTGGACGGCCCGCGGAAGTGGCTAGAGGCCGAAGCGCTGCAACCGCCGATAGAGAGCGCTCCGGCTTAGCCCCAGTGCGTTAGCGGCATGACTGACGTTCCCGCCGTAACGCGCGAGCGCCTTCTTGATCAGAAACTCTTCCACATCTTCGAGGCTCATGTCTTCGAGTCGGGGGGCGGAGGACGGGCCGCTTCGTAGCGCCAGATCGCTGGCCTTTACACAGTTCTCCTGCGCCATCAGGACCGCGCGTTCCACAACGTGGTTCAGTTCGCGAACGTTCCCTTGCCAAGCATGCTCCTGCATGGCTTGCGCGGCATTGGGGTCGAAACCGGTGAGATTCTTGCGGTAACGGCGGGCATGAATACCGAGGAAGTGGTTGGCCAAGGGAGCAATGTCTTCGCGGCGCTCGCGCAGTGGCGGTATATGAATCTCAATCGTGTTGAGACGGAAAACCAAGTCCTGGCGGAAACGCCCGTTTTGCACTTCATCCGGGAGATTGGCGTTGGTAGCGGAGATGACGCGCACGTCCACCTTCTTCGTTTTGGACGATCCGACGCGCTCCATTTCTCCTATTTCGAGCACGCGCAGCAATTTCGCCTGCAAATTCATCGGGACGTTGGCAATTTCATCCAGGAAAAGGGTGCCGGTATCGGCCAGTTCGAAACGCCCAACGCGATCCATCTTGGCGTCGGTGAATGCGCCTTTGACGTGCCCGAAGAGTTCGCTTTCAAATACACCTTCAGCCAGGCCTCCGGCGTTAACGGTAACCATCGGCTTCCCAGCCCGCACCGAGATCGCGTGGAGCGTACGAGCGACGACTTCTTTACCGCTGCCTGGTTCGCCCGTTATGAGCACATTGGCGTCCGAGGGACCTACCCTGGAAACAAGGTCGAGCACAGGCTTCATTGAGGGCGCCTGAGCAATCATCGTGGGTAGATTCTCGCCGCGCAGGATCTGATTTTCGGCTTCGAGATGCTGGCCGCGGCGAATCGCCTGGCTCAATTCGAGCTGGGTTCGGACAATAGAGGCGAGTCGTTCGTTCTCCCAGGGTTTCTGGATGAAGTCGCGCGCTCCGCGACGCATCGCCTCGACCGCCAAATCCACGCTTCCCCAGGCCGTCATGACAATCACCGGGAGCATCGAGTCGAAGGCTTGAATCCTGGCGAGCATGTCCAGACCTTCCTGACCTGACGTCGTATCACGCGTATAGTTGAGATCGATGATGGCCAGATCGTAATCCCGGTTTTCGATACTCGCAAGCGCCTGCTGAGGAGATTCAAAGGCTTCTATCTTGTAGCCTTCTCGCTTGAGGACAAGGCGCAATGCTTCGAGCACATCCGGCTGATCGTCGGCGATCAGCACGCGCATCTGCGATGAGACGATTTTCATTCGGCAGCTTAATCTTGCGGCTTAGTTCTGGGTGATCCAGCCGTCTTCGATGTAAATGATGCGGTGGCCGTACTCGGCGTTCTTCTCGTTGTGCGTCACCTGAACGATCGTCGTGCCCTGCTCGTTCAGCCGCTTGAAGAGCTCCATGATTTCCTTGCCCTGGCTCGAATGGAGATTGCCGGTGGGCTCGTCGGCGAGGATCAGCTTGGGATTGGCGATCATGGCGCGCGCAATAGCAACAAGCTGCTGCTGACCACCGGAGAGCTGGTTAGGATAGAGATCTTTCTTGCCCACCATGTTGAAGCGATCGAGCGCATCGCAGACGATACTCTGACGCTCCGATTTCTTGATGTTGCGGTAAGAGAGCGGAATGTCGAGGTTCTCGTAAACGGTAAGCGAATCGAGCAGATGATAGCTCTGAAAGACAAACCCGATGTACTTTTTGTAGAGTTCTGAGCGATCTTTCTTGTTGAGGCGGTGAATAGGGTGGTCAAGGAAGCTGTACTCACCGGTCCAGGCGGAGTCGTGCATACCGAGCAAATGCAGAAGCGTGGACTTCCCCGCCCCGGACGGGCCCATAATGGAGATGAATTCACCGTCTTTTATATCGACGTTGATGCGCCGGAGCACATAGGTTTTGCTCGGGCCGTGCTCGAAGAACTTTTCGATGTTGCGTAGAGAAATCATTTGGTTGGGCAGCTAAGGTTCGCGGCTACTTCCAGCGTAAAGCAGCGAGGCGCTCCGATCTACAGTTTAGTCGCGCGATAAGCAGAGTTGCGGGATATGCGGGCGAATAGAGAGTTGCTGCAGCTGGCGCGTGGTGAAGCTGACAAGGCGCGCGGAGCGATAGCTTATTACACTCGAATGCTCTACCTGGCTTACGAATGCCATGCCGGCTAACAAGAGTGCAATGGCCAGCAAGTCTACATGCTTGCAGATGTTCATCAGACGGGAACCTCCATATTTTCTTCAACGACACGACCGTCGAACAGATGAATGGAGCGGTCGGCATATCTGGCATAACGGGGATCGTGCGTCACCATGCATATAGTCGCCCCGCCGCGGTGCAGTTCCCGCAGGAGATCCATTACCTGTTCACCGTTTTGCGAGTCCAGGTTTCCCGTGGGCTCATCGGCCAGCAGAATGGACGGATCGCCAGCTAGTGCTCGAGCCACCGCTACCCGCTGCTGCTGACCGCCCGAGAGCTGCGAAGGATAGTGTTTGATACGGTGCGACATGCCGACGCGCTCCAGTGCTTCGTGAACTTTCTTTTTGCGCTCACTCGATGGCATTCCGCGATAGGTCAGCGGCAGCTCGACATTTTCATAAACATTCAGATCGCCAATCAGGTTGAACGCCTGGAAAATGAAGCCGATTTCGCGATTGCGGATGCGTGCTCGTTCGGAGAGTTTCAGGCTCTGTACCGGTTTGCTATTCAGAATGTACGTGCCGGAACTGGGAGAATCGAGCAGGCCGAGGATGGCCAGTAAGGTGGATTTGCCGCAGCCGGATGGCCCCGAAATCGACACATACTCGCCGCGCTTGATATCGATATGGATCCCCGAAAGTGCATGAGTTTCCACCTCATCGGTGACGAAGACCTTAGTTACGCCGTCCAAATGGATCAACGGATCGGATGCTGTCATTCTTCTCTTAATCCTCCCTTGCTCGACTGATACTTCCTACTTACGTACGTCCGGGCCACTCAGTTCAACCGGATTCGCTGGTATTGATCGTACTGCGACATATCGGACAAGATGACGCGGTCGCCGACATTGAGGCCGCTTTTAACCTGAATAGTGGTGACGGAGGCGAGACCCAGCTTGACGTTTACGCGGGAAGCGCCTTTCCCGTCAGGATCGATCTTGAAGAGACCGATAGTGGTGTCGGGCTCGCCGGAAACTGGCCGATCGACGTACACAACATCAGCAACACGTTCGATTTCAATCGTTCCGTCGACGCTCATGTCGGGCCGGTCCGTGCCCGGAGGCAGCGGGCCAAGCAGCGCTACGTCGACACCAACGGTGCCGTTTACGGCAGTCGGGTCGATACGAATCACCCGCCCGGGTACGACGCCGTTGCGGGTATCGACTGTCGCGTCCAGACCGACGCGCACGCCCGGCATCTGGGTCTCGGCAATCTGCAAGACCGCCTTCAATTTCTTCGGATCGGCCACTTTGGCCAGGATGGTTCCAGCGGGTACGCGTTGACCAACCTCGACGTCCACTTCCTGCAGAACGCCATCGATACCCGAGCGAATGGTTAGCTGGTCGACCTGTTTGCGTTTCAGGTCATAGGCAGCTTGGGCGCTCTCGACGGCGACCTTCTGGGCTTCGATCTGGGCTTGGATAGAATCGTCGGCAATCCCCAACCGCTGTTTCTGCAAGGCAACCCGATTTTGTAGCTGAGTTGCCTGGTCGACGGAAAGGCGCGATGAGAGATCGCTCAACAAGTTGAGCCGGGTCAATTCCAGGTCCCGGTCGCCAGTCAACTTCGCTTGGGTGTACTGCGACTGGAGTTCAGCCAATTGGGCCTGCTGGTCAAGTTTCGCGCTTTCGAGGCTCACTTTCAGATTGGCTAAATTCGCCTGGGCTTGTTTGAGTGTCCACTCTGCCGTCTCTTCTTGCAATTCCAGATCGGGATCGCTCAGCACGAGAATGACGTCGTTGGCTTTAACGGGATCGATGCCGGCACGGCGCACGATCTGAGCCACCCGGCTATCCTGAGCGGCCGCGATGAAGTGAATTTCCTCCGGCTTAAGCGCGCCTAATCCACGACGGTTTACCTCCATGGGTCCTCGCCGCACCGTTCCCGGCCATAAACCGCTCATATCGACCGAGGGGGCAGCAGGCTTAAGACGAGCAAGCGCGATGGTGGTGCCTCCAATCGCTAAAACGACAACTGCGATCAGCGCGATCCGCCGTATCAGACGCTTTCGTGCTACTTCTTTTCCGCGAGGGACATCCATTGCCATGACGCTGTTTGATAGGCATGTTACGAACCAAAGGGTTGCGGCGCTCTAAGCTATTCAATTTACTGGGCTTTGGGCAATCGACTGATAGTCGCCGGTGTTCGTTTGTGGGAATCGCCAGTGCGTTCTCAATCACATTCAGCGTTTCCTTAGGAGATAAGGGTTCAACGAGGCTTACAGTACGTTTGTGGGGGGTTAACCCCATAGCCGATCTCCGGAATAGGGGATTTGTGGTAAAGTTGGCTATAAGGTACCTTGTGTCTAGTTCGCTCGGGAGAGTACCAATTGTCGGATGGAGAATGGTGATTAATAAATATATGAAGAGGGCTGTGTTAATAGTAGCGACTTTGGCCTTTTCAAGTTCTGTTTTTGCGGACACTGTAGCCTGGGAAGCGACCGGAGATAATCTTTTTGGGTCTCTCGATCTGAATACCGGTTCGTTCAATCAAGTGAGCAACTTAGGCTTCACTCCGGCCGGACTCGGCGAAGTGGGCGGTAATCTCTATACAACGGATGCCGGCGGCGTCGGGCTTTACTCCCTCGACCCGCACTCGGGCACGACTAGTTTGATCGGCAATTCGAGCATCTCTTACTATACATTTGGGTCTACGACTATCGGCCTGTATATGGTGGACACGGTGGGTACCCTCTGGAACATTAATCCGGCAAACGGGTCGGCGACGATGGTTGGATCGACTCACCTGATGATGGGAAGCTACACCGCTGGCCTATCGAATGGGTCGAATTCGCTTTACATTGCGCTGGGATCAAGCATTTATACCATCAACACGACGACTGGGGCCGCCTCCTATATAGGAACGAGTGGATCCACGGACTTCGCCGCGCTGGTGACCGTCGGGAATACAGTTTACGGAAGCACCATCGTCGCGCCAAATTCGGTCTATACCTTCAATCCAAGTACGGGCTTGTCAGCCTTTGGCACGAATGCGCAGGGTGATTACGCCTACGGTCTTGCGCCAATCGTACCCGAGCCGAGTTCGTTCGCGCTGCTAGGTCTCGGCCTGGCCGCCGCCGCTTTCGGCGGATATGCCTTAAAGCAGAAGAAGTCAGAGGCCTAAGCTCATAACACCTCCGGTAGTGAGCAGGTAAAGTTCACGCATCGATAAACCGTCATCCGACCCCTCCGTTCCAAGGTTTCGAAGAACGGAGAAAGCTTGGAGAGTCGCTGAGCCGAACAATCGTCAACCGCAAATCTGACGTCATTCGGCTCAAACTTTCTCCACCCTTCGAGGAGCCTATTCCGAACCTCAGCGTTGAGTTCCGAACATCGGATAATCCAGTGGGCGGGCGAAGCGAGCCACCTTCCCAAAGCCACCAGCATCTGGGGAGCGGCAGTCGGCTGGGATTCGAGCTTGGCCGCCACTGATGTCAGCGAGCGTTGAGCCCTTGTTCGGAATTGCTCGTTCCCGCTCAGATGCGCCAAACGAGTCAGAACGTCCGTTGCTATTGAACTGCCCGTAGGCTCTGCGCCATCGTAATCGTCCTTCATTCTCATAAGCAGGTCCGGTTGCAGTTCTGTACTGTAGAATCCGCCCGTTGCTTCGTCCTCGAATTTAGAAAACCCCTTCGTCGCGAGTTCAATGGCACGCTCCAGGTAAGAGGGTTCAGAGGTAATTTCGAACACGTCAAGCAAAGCTTGCGCGAAAAATGCATAATCGTCCAGGAATCCGTCAATACCCGCTTCGCCATCGCAAAACCTTCTCAACAGCAGACCGGATGGCTGATCGTACATCTTTGCCAGGATGAATTCGGTTGCTGTTTGCGCCGCCTCCTTATAGGCCTCTTCACCCAAAACCGCGTAACCTTTAGCCAGGGCTGAGATCATCAGCGCGTTCCAAGCGGTAAGAATTTTTTCGTCCCGGTGTGGTCGCGGACGGAGTTCCCTGGCCCCCAATAAATCTTGGCGAGCCCTCTCAAGTAACAGACGCGTATCGCCTTCACTCAAGCCCGAACGGGCTCCTGCATCCTGTTCGGTGGCCGCCTCATACAAGATGTTCCGCTCGGTGAACTCTCCCTGTGGGTCTTGCTCCACATTGCCGCTTTGCTCCACTCCATATCGCCGGTTGAAGACGGCAGCGGCCTCGTTGCCTGATATCTTCTCGATTTCGTCATGCCTCCAAATGTAGAACGAGCCTTCGCCGGAGTGGCCGGGGTGAGAAGGGTCGGGGCTATCGGCATCTTCGGCGGAATAAAAAGCTCCCGCAGGGTCGTGGAGATCTCGCAAAACATAGGTAAAGATGCCGCGAGCTACCCTCGCAAGGCGCTCGTCCCGGGTAATCTGATAAGCCTCCAGATACGAAATGGCAAGCTGGGCCTGGTCATAGAGCATCTTCTCGAAATGCGGCACAAACCAGCGCTCGTCGACTGAATAGCGATGGAAACCGCCTCCGAGATGGTCGTGCATTCCGCCCGAGGCCATCTGGTGAAGGGTCTGGACAACCATCTCGAGCGCTTCTTCATTTTTGGACGCTGCATAGACTCGCAGCAGGTAGTTGAAGGCAACGGGCCGCGGAAATTTTGGGGCCGACCCGAAGCCACCCCATTTGTCGTCGAACATCCTTCGGAACTGCGCGAAAGCGCCTTCAAACAAAGCCTGATTGAGTTCGGCCGAAGCGGCGGTGTCTGAGCCCAAGGCGCGCAACTGCTCGATCACATTGTCCCCAGAAATCTCCACGCGTTTCCGATCCTGCTTCCAGGCCTGGGCGAGGTGCTTTAGCACATCCGCAAAGCCCGGGCGCCCGTAACGTGAACCGGGAGGGAAATACGTGCCGCCAAAAAACGGCTTGAGCTCAGGCGTGAGCCAGACGGACATCGGCCAGCCCCCGCTCCCGGTGGATGCTTGCACAAAAAGCATGTAGATGCGGTCTATATCGGGCCGTTCCTCGCGATCGACTTTCACCGGGACAAAATCACGATTCAGCAGCCCGGCAATCTGCTCATCTTCGAAAGACTCGTGCGCCATGACATGGCACCAGTGACAGGTCGAATAGCCAATGGAAAGGAAAATCGGCTTCTGTTCTCCACGCGCCTTCTGAAATGCACTTTCTCCCCAAGGCAGCCAGTCAACCGGATTGTGCGCGTGCTGCCGCAGGTAAGGGCTTTTCTCATTGATGAGCGCATTGGTGGGCATGCGCCTTCAGTCTAACGTCTAGATGGAATTTCCCAGGAACGCACATGGCTTTCCCGGAAACATACGCGCGAGCAGCCCTTAGACCCGGCAGGCAGGCGTTTCAGCACGGTCTTGAAATTGCATTTAGCGGCACCAGGGCAATTATCCATGGAAGAGCGTATCCGCGACTTGGTAACAGGCGAATTGACGTTAGATTATTTCATACGCCGGTCGGCTGAAGGCTGGAAGGTGGCGAGCGTCGAATGGGTGCGGGAGGCGGACGCGAGGGTGGGGCAGGCGCAAGTTTTTGCGGGCGGCGAGTCACTTGCGGTTCCGTATGGATCGCAGATCGCGCCAGACGGCCAGTACCTGGAAGAAAACCCGCTCGAGACGACGGTGCTGATGCTGATACTCCAGCAGATCGTCAAAGAGAAGCGGATCAGCGACATTGCGGTTGAGCTGAATCACGCCGGACACAAGACGCGTGAGGGACAGGCATGGAACCCGACCGCGGTTTTCAATCTGCTGCCGCGCTTGATCGAGGCAGGGCCATCGCTGCTGAAGAGCGCGGCCTGGCAAGAGAACCGCCCCGCAGCCCGGAAGCCGCAATAGCATCCGTGCACTCGCCGCAAATGTCATCACGATACTGGCCGAGTAGGCTAAAAGTAGAGGGGCACGGGTTCAGCGAAATTGATATTTCGGAAGGTGGCAATTCTAATCATTTCTTGGCCACTCAGCGGATATTCTCAGACGAGCGGGCAGGCGGCCCTTCCTTGCAGAGACAATCAGCTCAAACTCGCCGATGCTGGGGGCGATGGCGCAATGGGCAGCGAGTATACAGAAATCGTGTTGCAAAATATTTCCACGGCCAGCTGCAGTCTGAAAGCGACCTTTGATTTCGAGCAGTTCGATAGCTTAGGCATTCGCATGCCTATCAAGGTAGCGAGGAACACGGGAGTGAATGCCTTCGGAGCGGGATTGCCCGAAGTCATTATGCGGCCACGGCAACCGACCGCGATCACAATTCGTTCATCGAATAGAACTGGATACGACGAATCTCGACGCTGCGCAGTCAAGATGCAGATCAGTAGATCTGCCGCTGCCAGGAAAACCCCACTGCTTAAGTATCGAACGATCTCATGCGATGCGGATATCAGCGTGACAGGATTTCATCCCGAAGACTAACCGCGATTTCTCGCAGGCGGGGCTCAAGGCATGCGTCCGACGGGTGGCACGCTGCAGATTGAGAATCTGCACCACCTCTAAAGACCTAAACTGCAAGCTATCTTCGGGGACAAAGCCCGTTAGGGTCGCGAAGTGAGACTACGGGTTCGCGACCGTTGGAAGCGCCTTGCGCGGGAACATCTCCCGCCGGTTCGCAATCTCGTAAACCACACTGGCAATAATCGCCGAGGCCTGCATCAAGTCTTCCGGTACGGCGTGCGAATAGGTATCCATATCGGAATGGTGAGTGACGGTCCCGTAGTCAAGCGGATCCTGAATGAATTGGAAGCCGGGAAGACCGACCGCATCGAAAGAGAGGTGGTCCGTGCCGCCCGTGTTCCTGAGCATCAAGGTTCTAGCGCCCATGTCGTGAAAAGGAACGAGCATTTTTTCGAAGAGAGGGCGGGCGGCATCGTTGCCCTGCAGGTAAACGCCGCGGATTTTTCCACTGCCGTTATCAAGATTCAGGTAGGCGTCCAGCTTGGCCTGTTCCGGTTTGAGCTGCATCGTGTCCGGATCGCCGAAATGCGACTTCACATAGGCCTTTGAACCATAAAGTCCCTGCTCTTCCCCACTCCAAAGGCCTATGCGAACGGTGCGATCCATGGGAAGATTGAGCGCTTTGAGAATGCGCATGACTTCGATCATTACGGCGCTGCCGGCGCCGTTGTCGGTCGCGCCGGTTCCGGTGTGCCAGGAATCGAAGTGAGCGCCGATCATCACGACTTCGTCCGGTTTTTTCTGCCCCGGAATTTCGCCGATCAGATCCAAGCCGTCGACGTCATGATCGCCCACCCTGGCCGCGAGATTCAGCCGCATGGAAACCGTCTGTTTCCGGGCCAGCAGCCGTGTGATCCGGGAATACTGTTCCTGGGTAACGATGAAGGTAGCGGGCGCCATCGGCGATTTTGAACTAAATGGTCCGGCGGCTTCGGCGAAGAGCAGCCCGTTGTGCGCGCGTGCGTCGCCGCGAACGATTCCAGCGACGCCTTCCTCCTGGAAAAACTTAGCCTGCATCGAGCGCAATTCGTCGAAACGGTCGAACAGCTTGTCGATAACCGATTCCGGCAGGCTGGAGAGATAACTACGAGCCTCCATGGGGTCGCTCGGCACCTGCATCTGATCTACGCTTATGGCGCGCTTGATATGTGGTTCCGGCGCTTCGGCCAGTTCGGCCAATTCCGCGTCCGTGTAGCGCCTGAAGAGCGGATTGGTGGTAGGTTTCGGCGGCGTCAGCTCAGTCACCAAAACCACTTTCCCTTTGAGCTTGCCTTTCCACTCGGTCTCATATTGCCGCAGAGCTTCCTCCTGTTTCTGCATGTCGTACCGGCTGGCAGGCGCGTGAATAGGCGCATAGATGGCATCTGCTGTCTCAACGGTCTTGGTCGGTTCGCCCCAAGCTAGTGGCACCGCTACCAGATTCGAGTAGCGCGGCGTGACCATCTCCAGTTGATAACGCTCCAGAGACCAGCTGCGGCCGAAGGGCCCCCAAGGTTCGCCGTGAACGTTCGAAATTCCATACGATTTCAAGCGGCTCATGGCCCAATCGGCTGCCTGCTGAAATTCAGGAGAAGCTGTCAGACGGGGGCCGTAAAGATCGGTCAAGAATTCCAGCGTATCCATGACTTGCGATCGATCAAAAGCCTCGCCTTTGATCCTGCTGACGACTTCGAGCGTGTTATCGCTTTGTGACCAGGAAGGAGCGGCGCAAAGTAGGAACGAGACAAGAAGCGCAACAGTAGCTCGCATATCGTTCCTTTGTAGCATGACGCCGCGCTTACCGAACTTTCAGGCCAATGTCAATTCGGCATCTGCCACGCTGGGAAAAACGGCCAGTACGTCCTGAACACCGCAAACCGTGAACATAGTTTTCAGCCGATCGCTTACATTCGCCAAGCCGTACTTACGATTGTCTTTCGCACAGGATACGTGCAGCCCTAGCAGGCTACCCAAAGCAGCCGAATCGATATATGGCACTTCGCCGAGATCGACAATCAGTACTGGTGACTTATGGCTGCGCGTTAAGTCTTGAAACTCAAAGAAATTGCGGATTGTAAGCGGCCCGTTTATTTTGAGGATGGTGGCGGCGGGACGTGAACCCGGTTTTATTTCGATGGCAACACCCTGGGAAGGCTCATGGTTCATGGTTCCCAATGGTAAGCCGCCGTTGTTTCAATTGGATGACAGAACCCCGCGGCCACCAACCCGCTACCGCCGCGCAACAGTACGATGGTGAGTCTCGCTGGTGGGCTGCGCAAGCAACAACTCCTCGATATGCTGCTGGATGGTATTTTCGTTCATCAGCTTCCCATAATCGTCTGTATCTCCAGCCGGGGTCTGGTAGCGGATGTACCCTTTGCGATCAATCAGGCACAGCTGGGGCACCACCATGCGATCCATAATGCTAAAGCCCATAAAGCTCATCATCGGATCGCGGCCGATGAAGCCGACCGGGAAACCGACCTGGAAGTTATTGGCGAAGGTCTCAGTGAGCATCCCTGCCTGATCTGGCTTTCGACCTTCGTCGAGTGCATTGATAGCCAAATCGATTGCCTGAAAACCGCGCGACGCGTATTCCTGCTGGAACTTCGTCATAACGCGGGAGGCCTCCTGGCAGTGCGGACAAGTGGTGAGTATGAACTCGAGCGCCACTACTTTCCCGCGATACTGGCTCAATAGCTTGTCCCCTTGCCCGGGCAGCGTAAATGCAAGTTCTGGCGCTTTCCGAGCCGTGTTGGTATCAGCAACCATATAGGCCGAAACAAGACCAAACGCAACAACAAAAGATGTGAAGAGTTTTACCACGCGTGCTCCAAACAACTAGTTTACTGAGAGCCGAATCAATTTGCCAAAGCTGGCTACGAACCGAACCTTAACGAGGCATGTCGTTTGCGTATAACGCGGCGGCGTTGTCGTGCAGATAGCCGTGCGCCACTTTCATTGCTTGTTCTCTGGTGAACGCCTTCTCCGAGACCAATTCAGCGAGCGCCGCGGCGAGCGCCTGGCGGACCGAGTGAACCGCCAGCCAATAACATTCCTCCGCTCCGAGAGCTTCATTGAACGGAAAAGCATCGCTACCGTACAGCACCTTATCCGGGTACATCGTGAGCCAATACTTCAGGACATTCTTGAACTCCGACGGGTACAAAACCAATTCGACAAAGGACGTGTCCAGATAGACGTTCTTCTTAGCCGCCAGCCAGATCGCCTGGCGGTCATACGGAAATCCGCCATGCAGCAGAACAAAGTTGACGGAATCGTAGCGCGGGTCGCGCAATACATTTTCGAGATTAAGAACGTTCCCGTTGTGCAAGCTGAAATAATCGCCGATGCCCACCGATGTGTGGAAGTGTACCGCCAGGTGTAGCCGCGCGGCCTCACGCAGCAGATGCCGGAACACGAAATCCTGAAAGAGCTTGTACTCTTCCGCGGAAGGAACGCCGCCGTTCTTATACTTGTCGTAAACGGTGACAGCCTGCGCCTCGGGCGGATCGGCAAAATAGAGCGAGCGAAAATACGCGGCCTCGAATTTGATGGCGATCCCGCCGTGCTGCTTGTCTTCTTCGAGAATCCGGGTGACAAACTGCAAATAGCCGGCCAGCGAGTCGGGCAATGTGGAGAGGCCACCCTGCTGCATCTCGCGATGCAGTTTCTTCTCCTGAAGCGGAATGTAGGTCTGCTCGTCGACGTTGCCATCGCGGATTTCGCGATTGTCGAAGGGGAACAGAAACGAGTCTACGAAAAATACCCAGAGGAATCTTTTCCTGTCGAGATAGTCGGGCATGGCTACGCGATTGGCGAGTACCGCTTCAATCCCCAGCTGATCGAGGATTCGATCGAAATACTGAACGCCTTCGCTACTTTTCAGCTCTGCTTTCTTCCGTATGAGCCAGCGCATGTGATCCGGGGAATTGTCGTCATAGGGATAGCCGAAAAGAGCTTTGGAAGCGGTGACGAATTCCGGATTATCGGCTCGTAAACGGAAAGCCGAACTGCCGGGCGGCGACGCCATGGCATCCACGTCCGGATCGTCCGCATAGCCCGGATGAGAATGATTATCGATAATCGGGATTTTGCCGATCTCAGATAAGAACTCGCGTTCCAGTGATCGAACATTTTCACCAGGCAAGGCACTCGATTGAGCGCTTAGAATAACTGCCGACGTAAGCGCGGCAAGGGCAACGGCGAATTTTTGGTGCATCAGAAGGAATACTTGGCCGAGAACTGAACCAGACGCGGCGTTCCCAGTGTACTCGTGATCTGCCCAAAGTTCGATGGGCTTTCTATATCGAGAAAGGCCGGATTGGCGAAGTTCGGATGATTGAACAGGTTGAAGAAATCGGCGGTAATGCGTAGCGCCTGTCGCTCCGTAATAGCGAAGGACTTGCCGGCGGAGAAATCCCAATTCTGCTGGAAAGGCCCGCGGAAGGTGTTGCGACCCAGGTTGCCGAACCCGGTGGATCCGTCCGAACCGATCACGGCGGCAGGCGAGAAAGCGTTGATATTTACGTAATCGCCAAGACGGCTCTGGGCGGAGCCGCTGGTCATCGGATTGACGCCCAGGATCAAGTTAGGCGTGGTAGGCGTTCCCGTTCCGAGTAGGCCATAAGCCGAGGCCGCAGCCGAATCGAGCACCGTGAAAGGAGAGCCGGATTGAATGGTGGTAATTCCACTGATGTACCAGCCGCCGAGCACGGCATGCGTAAAACCCTTCGACTGGCGAAACAGAGGAATATCCCAGGTGTAGTTGACGATTAGCCGGTTTGCACGGTCGAAATCAGCCGGCCCGCGCGAATCCTGTAAAGACATTTGGTTGTTCACCGCTGAATTCAAGGACGTATTGCCAGTTGAAGTCTCGTCGATCGCTTTCGAAAAGGTGTACGCAGCCTGGAAATGCAGCCCGTGGGAGAAACGGTGAGTGACGGTCGCTTGCAGAGAGTTGTAAATCGAGTTGGCATCGTTGGCAAAGATTTGAAAACCGGAGACGCCGAGCCCCGGGTAGGGTGCTCGCGCGTTCACGTTGGCCAGCGTGTTTTGATCGATGGTGTAGGTAGTTGCGTCCGTTGCCGTGAGCGTCACCGGATTCATACGCGCGTCAATTGCCTGGTTCATGTCGCGGGTTTCCCGTAAATGCGTGCCCTTAGTGCCCACGTAGCCGACCTCCAGCACCCAACCCTTGCTCAAACTCTGCTGTAGAGTGAAGTTCCACTGCTGCGTGCTTGGATTGACATATCGAGTCGGCACCTCTAGAGCAAGGTAATCCTCGCTGTTGCCGGAATAGACGGGTGTTTGCGTGGTGCTGCGGGTAGGAGTGCCACTGGCGTCGACAAAACCCTGCAGTCTTGAATAAACCGGTACGTAAGCCGGATCGATAACGCCGCCTTTCGGAATGGAATTCGCGAACACGGTCCCCATGGTGCCCGGTGATCCGGCGGCGCTTGTAATAGGTAGAAACGGCGTGACAAAAGAAAGCTGATCGACCGCGCCGACGTCTTCGCGAACGTAGTAGATGCCGTAGCCGCCGCGAATGGACGTCGTACTCTTACCGAAAAGGTTATAGGCGAAACCGACTCGCGGACCCCAGTTCGAAGCATAGTCATTGTTGAGCGTCGTACTGCTACGCGTGCCCACCAGGCCCGGAACATTGAGGCTATTTACGCAGCTTGGGTAGACGAACGGATTCTCGCCGGCGACGGCGAGCGAAGGAATTGTATTTCCAATGTGGCAGAGGCCATCCGTGACCGCGCCGTTGAACTCCCAACGAACACCCAGGTTCAGTGTCAAGTCAGGGGTGACTTTGTAATCGTCCTGCGCGAATAGCGCGCTGTCGGCAATGTGATACTGGTGATTCGAAACGCCACTGCCGCCGTAGGTAAAGGCAGGCGCGCCAACCAGAAATTGCTGGAAGTCAGAGCAGCCGAGCGTGCAAGGCGCTCCCGCGGTTCCGGGACTAAAGAAAAGCTGCCCGTTGAACACCTGCGGAAAGTCCTTGTCCAGCATCACGCGATCGAACTCGCCCCCGAAACGGATCAGATGCTTGCCGTTCGACCAACTGGTTGTATTTAGCAGAATGACATTGTTTTGATCCTGCGTCTGGTTCGCGCCCGGCGTGGGCCCGATCTGAAAGCCGGAGCTGTTGAAAGTGAATTTGTAGATCAGGTTGTCGACATTGTTATTTGGCCGGTCGATGCCCAGCTGGTCAGTCGTGACGATGGGCGTGTTGATGTCCTGATTATTAATATGCACAAAACCGAAGCGGAACTCGTTGACCCAGGCCGGCGAAAACGTATGTGTCTCGGTGAGGTTCAGGAAGCGATCCTTCACGGGCAAGTCGTAGGGGAAGTTTAAGTCGCTCGGTGAAATGCTGCCGCCGAAGGAAGCTTGCAGGCCGCCCGCGCCGAAGGGCAAAACCGATTCGAAGTCGGAGAAGAAGAACCGCGCGGCGATTTTGTCCTTCGATCCCAATTCCTTGTCGTAGTTCGTGGTGAACTGATCGTCGTTGTATTTCCCCGCCCGGCTGTAGTTGAAGCGGCCCGTGCTGCCCAGGGTGCCCGCCACGCTCGGGATCAAGTAGCCTCCGTTGCCCGATCCGAATTGGTCCCCTTTGAGGTTAAGAAGCTTGAGCGCCACCGGATCGATGTTGCTCGCGTAAGCGGCACTCCCAAAGAATGTCTGCGCCAGAGAAGCGGCCGAGCGATCGACCGGCAGCACGGGAAGCGAGGTGCCGATGATGGTGCCCGAAGAGAGTCCACTGAGCTGGCGCGTTCCTTGATAGTTGACAAAGAAGTAACCCCACTTGCCCTGCGGCAGTACCGGGCCGCCGAGGCTGGCTCCAAAGATGTTTTGCTTGACAGTGGGCCGGGGATTGCCCTCGCCGTTCAGGAAAAATTCGTTTGCGTTGAGATCGTCGTTCCGGAAGAATTCGAAGGCGTCTCCGTGGATCTGATTCGTTCCGCTCTTCAAAACGGCATTGATGTTCCCGCCGCCGTTACGACCTTGCGAAGCGTCATAAAGGCTCGTCTGCACCTTGAATTCCTGCACCACATCGGGACTCGGCAAAGGCGTATTGGTGAGTTCCGCGACATTGTAGTCGCTCGCCGTGATGCCCTCGATCTGATAGTTATTGTTGTCTTCCCGCTGGCCATTCACATCGATCCTGGTATCGCCGCGCCCGAGCGAGGCCGAGGCGTTCAAGCTAGACGCCGTGCCGGAAGAGAGCGTCAGAAGTTGTTGAAAATTTTGCGTCGCCAGCGGAAGAGTAGTGATTGTCTGGCTGGAGAGCACTTGCCCGGTGACAGCGTTCGTCGTTTCCACGTTGGCAATCTGCGCCTGAACATTTACCTGGGTGGCTACGGCTTGGGGCTGCAAAGTAGCCGTTAAGCGGGTGGTTTCGGTCACCCTCACGTCGATCGACGACAAACGGGTTTCGGCAAAGCCCGGCGCGCTGATGAGAATCGTATACGCGCCAACGGGCAAAAGCGGCGCTGTGAAACTCCCGCTCGAATCAGTTTCCAGAGTGCGTGCAATACCTGTCACTCCCGATATGACTACCTTCGCTTTTGGAACCACGGCGGAACTCTGATCTTGCACAGTGCCGGATATAGCCCCGGTCGCGCCGCCCTGGGCCCAAACGGAAGCCGGAACAATGCACACAATTAAAAACGCAAGAAATTGACGTGTAAACATGCGCCCCCTCTAAGCCGCACTTGCAACGGCGTGAACAGCTCGTATGGATTAGATATGGAGGCTAGTATAACTACATTTCGCGCGAATTACGCGCAAGACGCTACTCTGTAACAGAGCTTCCACATGAATATGCCGCTCGATCCGCCGGAAAAGCAACAGGTGGTCAACGTGGGCATCAGCAAAACAAGCTATGCGGAAGTTGTTGCACTTTGCCGGCGTTGGTCAGAGGAGCGTAAGACTTCGAGGCGCGCCCGTGCCCGTTATATCTGCGTCACTTCCGTACACGGCATCATCATGGCTCAAGACGACCCGGAGATCGCCAGGATTCTGAATGAAGCGGATATCGCCACCCCGGATGGCATGCCACTCGTATGGGCCATCCGGTCGTTCGGTTGGAAAGAACAACAACGCGTTTATGGTCCGACACTGATGCTGGAGCTGTGCCGGGATGCCGCCCAAACCGGTCAGCGCATCTTCCTTTACGGCAGCCGGGAGCAGACGCTTATGCTCTTAATCGAGCGGCTCAAGGCGCGCTTTCCGGCGCTGTGCGTCAGCGGATCTTATTCACCTCCTTTTCGTGCTCTCACCACAGAGGAACACGAAACTGCGCAACGGTTGATCCGGCAGGCCGATCCGGATCTGATTTTCGTTGGCATTAGCACGCCGAAGCAGGAAAAGTGGATGTACGAGCATCGGGACTGTTTTCCGGGCGTAACCATGATTGGCGTTGGAGCGGCGTTTGACTTCCACGCAGGCCGCACTCGCCAGGCGCCCGCCTGGATACAGCGGAACGGATTCGAGTGGTTGTTCCGCTTGAGCGTTGAACCGGCGAGGTTGTGGAGACGCTATCTTCTTCTTACGCCCCGTTTCCTTCCCCTATGGGCTCTCCAAAAACTGCGCTCCGGGCGCAAGACTGCAACGTAGATCGCCACAGCTCTTTCTCCTGCTCAGCTATTCTGACGTGGGGAGCCAGTATGCCAGTTTGCAAGATCTCCGAGTTTTCTCTGCAGATCAGGCGATTCAACTTGATGAATTGCTACCTGGTCCGAGAAGACGATGGGTTGACGCTCATCGACACAGCCATGGGAGCGGCGCGCATCGTAATGGAAGCTTCCCGGCAACTTGACCAGCCGATTCGGCGCATTCTCCTTACGCATGCGCATATAGATCACGTCGGCTCGCTGGACGTGCTGAAGCAAATGATTCCGGACGCGCAGATTCTAGCCGGCACGCGCGAATCCCAACTCCTCGCTGAAGCTGCTCGGGGCGTCAAGCCGAAAGACATGACGTTGTTGCCGGACGAGCCACAAACTCCCGTCAAAGGCACTTTTAAGAAGCTGAAGAGCTTGCCGGACACGCTGGTGAAGGATAGCGATTCGATCGGCTCTTTACGCGTGGTCGATACGCCCGGACACACACCCGGGCACCTTTCTTTTTTCGACGTGCGCGACGGCAGCCTCTACGCTGGAGACGCACTGACAACCTTCCAGGAGGTCCGTCTCCCTTTCGATCCCCCCTGGTTTTTTCCGCTGACGAAACCGGCCACCTGGCACCACGAGACTTCTTTGGCCAGCGCGCAGCGGCTCGCAACTGTCGATTTCGCCCATGTTCTTGCCGGGCACGGGCCTGCGGCCGGGAACGGCATAGCAGCGCTTCAAAACGCCATAGCCCGGGCACAAAAGAAGCTCGATCGGTAGTGTTCCATTTCGGGCCGGCGTGTAGAGGCATTTCTGGCTGAGTAAGGCGTCTAGCGCCGAGCACCTCCCTTACAGAAAGTTATCGGAGGTTCTACATGCAACTCGGGAAGCGGCCCGCATTTGCTCTCATTTCTCTTGCTCTTTGCCTACCACTTGGCGTGGCTCACGCGACGACGATGAGCTATTCGACCTATCCGGCATGGAGTCAAAACGTAACTAGCCCGATTGAGCTGAATTTCACTGCCATCAGCACGTCGGGAAACTACAGCAACTCGACAGGCAAGTCGCTTGTGCCAATGAGCGGCACGGCATATCCGTTTATCTTCACAGGACCGACCGGAAGCGGGTACCAGCTTAGCGGTGGAGCGTATGGCAGTCATAGCTATACAAGCCTGTTCGGACCTAGCGGAGGTTTAGGTGACATTCAGATCAACCTGCCGGGCAGCGGTGAAAATGCGCTTCTCATTGGCTTGGGATCGACTGGCGCCGCGTCGTCGCTAACGGTGGCGCTCTCCGATGGGGAGACCTTCAGTGTGGCCGCCAGTCCGAACGCCGTCGAATTCCTCGGCTTGTCCATCTCCCATGACATAACGTCGCTCACGGTGTCAGCGGCCAGCCAGCCCGTAATCAATGACTTCTATTTCGCAAACAGCAAACTTGCCCAGGACAGCAATCAAAATCCGCCTCAATCTCCAGCCATCGAAGGCTCTACACTTTCGCTGATAGGCGGCGGCTTGCTCAGCTTATTCGGTGCTCGCCGGCGATTGCTCTCCAACAAGTTGGCGTCTTAGTCTTATACCTCCACCGCTTGATGGGACCGCCCTTGTGACGGTCCCGCTTTTTTATCTCGCTGGAAGTACCAGGCTGAATATTAGACAGGGGAGCGGCCGGTTATCTTGTCGGCTGTTTCCACGCCGAAGACGGGAAGCGAACCGTCCGGGAGCAGACCGATTTGTTTTAAAACCGAAGCCTGGTCCCAATAGATGTGCTCGTGGCCCAGTTTGCCGTCACGGAAGCGGACGATAGCCACCAGCGGAATCTTCACGGGTTTGTTGGTAGGAGCGACGCCGGGAAGCATCCACGGCATTTCGACGGTGTGGGTGAAACAAAAGATCATCTCGTCGACAAGCTGGTCGCTGCCTACGGTCCGAGAGATTGGAATCAATTCGGTGTCCGGCGGCATGCGTGGAATAAAGTCCTGAGAATAGAACCGGCGCAACTGTTCTTTTCCATGGCCGCCGGTCATCACGGGAATGTGATTTACATAAGCGTCCTCGACCATGGTGGCAAGCGTTGCTTCGGTATCGTGGGTGGCAAATTCGCAGGCCGTATGCTCTTCCCAGAGCTCATTCAGAGTTTGTGTGGACATCTGTCGATCTTATAGAAGCACTCCCGACGCGTGATAACGTGGTGGCTGCTTACATGGCCTGGTTCAACAGACAGAAGCCTTCGGTGGTCGAAGGCGCTCCTCCCGAGAGTGAGAAAAACGTGAAGAGCGAAGGATTATGGCAGAAGTGCGAATCATGTGGACAGATCATCTGGCGCAAGACAATCGAAGAGAATATGGAGGTCTGCCCAAAGTGCGGACACCACTTTCGAATTGGCGCCCGGGAGCGCCTGCAACAACTTTTCGACAACGGCGAGTATGTTACCTACGACGCAAGCCTTCGCTCGTCCAATCCGCTGAGTTTTGTTGACTCGAAAACCTATGAGCAGCGTCTCGAGGAAATGGAACGGGCGACTCAGCTACCGGACGCAGTGATCTGCGCCAGCGGACTGTTGAGAGGCCGCAGAGTTCAAATCTGCGGCCTCGAGCTTAAGTTTATCGGGGGCAGCATGGGCTCGGTAGTAGGCGAGAAAATTACCCGCGCCATCGAACGCTGTATGGCCGAAAGAACACCCCTGGTCATCATTTCCGCATCGGGCGGCGCTCGCATGCAGGAAGGCGCCATCAGCTTGATGCAACTGGCCAAGCTTTCAGCGGCTCTTATGCGCCTGGATGAGGCCGGCCTTCCCTACATCAGCATCTTGACCGATCCAACTACTGGTGGCGTTACCGCCAGCTTTGCCATGCTCGGCGACTTGAATATCGGAGAACCGGGAGCTCTGATCGGGTTCGCCGGGCCGCGTGTTATCGAGCAAACCATCCGCCAGAAACTTCCGGATGGCTTTCAACGCAGTGAGTTTCTGCTCGAGCACGGTTTCCTCGATGCGGTGGTCAAGAGAACCGAACTTAAAGACTATCTGGCTAGTTCATTCGATCTTCTCCTGGTCTGAGACAGGCTGGGTCATTCCGCGTTCTGTCTTCGGCGAAAATAGTAGCGAATGCTACAACTCACCGCGGCCGGCAAGCGATTCGGACACAAACTGCTGTTCGATTCACTTGACTGGCTTGTCACGCCAAAGGAAAGGACTGGCCTGGTAGGGGGCAATGGGACCGGGAAATCGACGCTACTGAAGACATTGGCGGGCATGGAAGGGCTTGATTACGGCTCTCTTTCCGCTACCAAAGGCATGCGTATCGGCTACCTGCCGCAAGACGGATTACAGGTGAGCGGTCGCACTGTTTTCGCTGAGTGTCTCAGCGTATTTGCAGGCGTCCAGGAACTCGAGCGGGAACTCGAAACGCTGGCCGGGCGGATGGGCGAGCTCGATCCGGCAGGCGAAGACTATCGGCAGGTTGCCGATCGGTTTGAGCGCGCGGACAGCGAATTTCGTTCGCGCGATGGCTACACGATCGAAGCGCAGGTGGGCGCGGTGCTTACAGGGCTGGGCTTTCGCAAAGAGGACTGGCTGCGGCAGACCGAAGAGTTTTCCGGCGGCTGGCAGATGCGCATCGCATTGGCTAAGCTTCTGCTTGAGAAACCGAATCTGCTCCTGCTCGACGAACCCACCAATCACCTGGATCTGGAAGCGCGCGATTGGCTTGAGGATTATCTAAAAAATTATGAGTTCGCCTTCATTCTGATTTCGCATGATCGTTACTTCCTGGACGTAACGGTCAAGAAGATCGCGGAGATCTGGAATAAGCGCGTTCAGTTTTATACGGGCGGCTATGAAAAGTACCGCCAGCAGAAGGCCGAGCGGCTCGTGCAGCTGGAGGCCGCCTACAAAAATCAGCAGGACAAAATTCAGCAGCTCGAAGCGTTCATTAGCCGCTTCCGCTACCAGGCGACCAAGGCCAAGCAGGTACAGAGCCGTATCAAAGAACTGGAAAAGATCGAGCGGATCGAATTGCCGCCCGAAGAGAAAACCATTCAGTTTTCCTTTCCGCAGCCTAAGCCGAGCGGCCGAATCGTAGCGACTTTTAAAAACGTTGCCAAGAGCTACGGCGAAAAACAAGTATTGAAAGACGTCGAGTTCACCATCGAACGCGGCGATCGTATCGCCCTGGTGGGCGTTAACGGCGCGGGAAAATCCACCTTGATGAAGCTCCTGTCTGGTACCGAGCCGCTTAGCTCGGGTGAGTATACGCTCGGGCACAATGTCGAGCTGGACTACTTTGCACAAGATCAATATCGAGAGCTAAATGCCGAGGCGAGGGTCTTGGACGACCTTGGCGAAGCAGCGCCGCGCACCACCAACACCGAGCTGCGCAACCTGCTCGGATGTTTTTTGTTCAGCGAAGACGACGTGTTTAAGCGAATCGCGGTTCTTTCCGGCGGCGAACGAAACCGCTACGCACTGGCGCGCATGCTGCTGCACCCCGCAAATTTTCTGTTGCTCGACGAGCCTACGAACCACCTCGACATGCGAGCCAAGGATGTCCTCTTGGAATCGCTCGAAAAGTTCACCGGAACCGTGATGTTCGTTTCACATGACCGCTATTTTATAGAGAATCTCGCGAATCGTGTATTCGAAGTGGCCGACGGGACGCTACACGTCTTTCCGGGCAACTATGCCGATTATCTGTGGCGCAAAGGGGGCGGCGCGGAGGAGATACCGACGATCAAAGACGTCTTCATCGGAGTTCCGCCGGCGCAGCCAATCGCGATGCCTTCGAAGCCAGCGGCCGGGAAACGTATGAATCCAATCAAACTGAAGCAAATGCAAGAGGAGGCGCAGCAACTGGAGAGGCGGGTGGCTGAACTTGAGGCGGAAATTCAGCGGTCGGAGCTAGCACTATCCGATTTCGTGGGACCGGACGAAGCTATGCGACTTTCTAATTTACTGGAAGCGCAGCGCGTGCAACTTGAGGAGGTAATGAGCCGTTGGGAATCGCTGACAGAGGAGCTCGAAGCGACAGCCTGAGCGCTCAAGGCGCCGCCTGCGTGTTGCTAAGTTTCCGATGCTGCACCTCATCCCACCTCTTGACCAGCTGACGCCACTGGTCGAGCGTCAGTACCGCTCTCAGTCGAACGCTCATCTCGAGAATGGCGCGAGTGGATGCGGCGCGCGCGGCAGCGACCCGTTCGATAGTCGCTTGGGCCTTCGCCGGATCGACCTCCGGACCGTTCAAAATGTCCTCTAAATCCCCGTTCGCTTTCAGCACGTTGTTACGAGCATCCAAAAGCCGATCACGATAAGACCGGACGATCTGATGAATCTTCTGATTCTGCTCCGCGCTCAGCCCGATTTCCCTGGTAACCGGGCTGTTCCACCAAGGAAAGCCAGCTCGATTCTGGGCACAGGCAAAGAAGGGAGCTATTACGAAAAGGAAAGCGAATGCTAAGCTCTTCATTTCTGGAACAGAGCTTGCAACGGTGCAACCGGTTGCGCTTCCTGATTTTCCGACATACGGCTCACATCCTGTGCAAGTTGGGCATCGGACAGCATGGCATCTCGATCATGCTGCTGCTGATATTCCTGATAGTAGGCCAGACCCCCGCTAAAGACGAGAACCGCTGCCGCCGCTGCCGCCCATCTCCGAAGATAAAGACGATATGATCCCTTGATGGGCTCGGTCAGCTTGCCGTAAATCGACCGCCGCTGAGCCAGCAACCGGTCGGCACTCACCTCTTCCGGCGCAAAAGCCCGCTTCCGGCTCTGCATGCCAGATAACCGCGACTGACACTCCGGACAGCCGCTAAGATGGCCATCCGCCGGACCAACTCCGTATAGATGTTCAATCAGCTGATCATCTGTCCAATGCCCTGACAGTTTGGACGCGATGTTCATGTTAGCCTCTCTTGCAAGCGCTTAGGTTGAAGCGCCTGCGGTATATAGATCCCTTAACTCCTCACGTAATTTACTCAACGCTCGAAACAGGTGAGCCTTTACCGTCCCGATATCCAGCTTGAGCACGTCCGCAATCTCTTCGAGCGCCATTGCATCGTAGTGGCGAAGCGAAAAGACCACCCGTTGCCGATTCGAAAGTTTGGTCAATGCAGTTTCCAGTCTTTGCTGGATTTGTTTTGAAAACAGTTGACGTTCCGCGTCGGGAGATCCGCCGGGCGTCATCTGTAAGATTACCTCTTCGTCTTCCGGAGCAGGACGCCGCTGCCAGATTTTCCAAGCTTTGGAGCGCAGGCGATCCAGACACGTATTCACCGCGATTCGGGTCACCCATTTAGACGGATTGTCGAGATCTTCGCCGTTCTCCCGCTTGCTCAGCGATTTGTATGCCTTCAGAAAAACGTCCTGGGTCGCGGAGTCGGCCTCATCAGGATCCTGCAACATCCGACGGCACAGAAGGAAGACCCGTTTCTGTTCTGAAGCCATCCAGCTGCCAAAATTTCGTAAATCGGCCCCAACGTGGATTTCTCGTTCCAGTTGGTCGGCCATTGCGCTCATCATAGCGACCTAACATGAAAGACGTGGTTTTGCGGCGTTAGTTTACGCCTTCAGCGTTTTTCTGAAAGCGTGTATAAATAGTCATGCAAAGACGGCAACTCGCAGCCTGAGACACCCTTAGGCAACTCGAAAACATTATCTCCAGAGCTGGCTTTTACCCAATATGCGGTCGCTCCTTTGCAGTGAAGCGGGATCTCAGCCACAAAGTCTTCATCGACTTTCGAAACCTGCAAGTTCACTGATCGCCCACTGCCATGCAGCGCCAGGCCCGGAATACCAGTAGCGTAAACCCAAGTATCGAAGAAATCGCTGAGCGAAGGATCGGGTTCGCCCGCTGGCACAAAGCGACTGGCCACCTGGCGAAATTCCTCGTTACTGAGTGGCCGGCCCGCATAATCGTGCAACAAACGCAGCTGCATATTGCGGAAGTTGGCTTCACCCAGTCGTTCGTTCAACATACGCAAAATCCAGGAACCCTTCTCATAAAGAATGATTTGCCAGGTGGTGATTCCGAAATTGTCGATTAGCCGCTGGCCAAAACTGACAGGGCCGGCGCATTCGACGGTTTTTCCGTCCCGCTCCTGGGTAAGGTCTTGACGGTAACTTGCGAGAATCTCGTCACGGGCCGCGCGACCTTTGGTTCTTTCCACGTAGCCCAGCGCGGCGTGATTTGCCATCGCTTCTGTGATCCATTGCGAGCGGTAATCGGCCTGCCGGACAATATTGCCCCACCACTGGTGAGCGATTTCATGCGGCAGCAGCAGCTCGGAAAAGAAGGCATCGAAACGAGCATTGCGGAGAGCCGCCGACCGGTTCTCCTGCTTGATGTAGGAGACGCTTGAAAGATAAATTAGGCCCGGAAACCCTTGCCCGAAATAGCCGGCAATGGGAGTGACAGCCAGACTGTGGATACGGAGAGGAATCCAGCGGCTCGTATATGCGTTCAGAATGGCAGCCGTGTCGACGCCCAACGTGGAGTCTTCCGAAAACGAGCTGGCGGAAGTTTGGGGCGAATCGATCTCGATCGAGTAAGGCTTGTCACCAATTTGGCGCGTGGCATATTGGCCTAAATTGAACCCAGCTAGCACGGCCGGTACAATTGTCTTCCGGTGCACGGTACGAACACCGTCCTCGATTGTTTCGCTCACCGGTTCCCCCGTGGAAACCAGGCGCAGGCGAGCCGGGCAGTGGAAGGTAAGATCGAAATTCGCGACCACCGGACCGTCGATCGGATACCAGGTGCTACGCTCATCGACGAAGTACTCCCCGTTCGCGGTCTGCCGAATAATAGAACCCGAATATCGAAGCTGGACTTGATGTTCCAGGCCTGGGACAAGAACCGTTGGCGAAACCAGTAAGAACGGCTCGGTGCTGCCAAACTCAGCGGACCGCTTCGAAGGGTGCTGAAAGATCTCCGCGGGCTTCCCATCGACGAGAGCGGAGCTTACGTTCAAGCGCGGCGACAGACTGAGCGCGAGGACGCGGCCATCTTCGGGCGATGTCGTAATTCGAAAGTTGGCGGCGAAATCCACCCTCAGGTCGGGACGGACGGTCGCATCGATCCGATAGTCGCTCGTGTCCGGCTCCGGCTGCACAAAGGGCGGAGCATGACGTGGGCGGAAATTAGCCCAAAGCTGGAAGTCCTTCTCTGGCGAATCGGAAACCCGGCCGACAAAAACCGATTCGCTTTGCATCGGATCGTAAGTCAGATCGAATACGCCGAGCGACTTACCGGCCACGACCGAGTAAAAGATGCCGTCCCCTGGAGAATGCTTGTCCAGGAGCGCCTGCAGAAGATGCACTTCGATTTGCTCCGCGATTTCCCGGCTGACCGGTTGAATGTGATCGACAAAAGCGCGGGGCAGTGCAGCGGGCTCGGCAGGCGCGCCGCGCGCAACCTTGTCGAGCAGTATTTGAGCCGTGTCATCGGTAAAAAAAAAGAGGGCAGTGGCAAAGTGCTCATCTAAATTCGGTGTCTTCGCGAAAGAGGCAAGCGAGGCGCGTTCACTTTTTTGCGGCGGAAGAACAATAACTTCGGCATCCCCGGCTTCAGCACCTTCCGTGGTGAAGACCGCGCCTATCAGACGATGGTCCACCGGCGTGAAAAACGAAAGAACACCATCATTCAGATAGAGTTTAATATCGCCTCGAGCGAACTCGAGATCGCGTACACGATACGTTTGTTTAGGGTTTAGAGATATTTGTTTAAGATCGGCGGCAAGATTCGCGGCCGTCGGCACAGGCGCATTCTCTGCCCACGCAATACTCTGCAGGGACCAGAGCGAGAGAGCGCAACCGGCAAAGCGCAACAGCGTCACGGGAGTGCCGTTATTATATCGGTTTTAGATCTGCGGGCTGCTGGCTGTGGCCGGGTCCTGTCCCCAATTTTGGCGCGTAATGCCGCTTGGGTCTGAATAAAATGTCCGGCGGCCCGTACTGTTGAAGACTTTAGGAACAGCGGAAGCAGCATAGCCAGTTGGAGATGGAGTAAGCGTAAAGTTATAGCCACCGGCCGCGCCGCTAGACAGATTCCCGGGAATAAGGCCGGCCGCTTGCGGCCCTTCGGTGCCCCCCGCTGAGGCTGGCGGCCCCAACTGCGCGAGCGAAGTCGCATATTGACCGAATTGCGAGTAATACTGCACTTCCGCCTTGTTGATGGTCCCCATCTCCGCAACAGCGGCCATCTCCTGCGCGTTCATTCGAGATTTACTCATCTGCGGCAAAGCAATGGACAAAATAATCAGGATGATCGCGATGACAATCAGAAGCTCAATCAGCGAAAAGCCTCGCTGGCGACGACGGCGCTGTTCGAAACGTGGCAACATACTCAACTCTCCATATTAAGACGTGGCCGCGCCCGTGGGCGTTGTCTCGCCGGAAGCTTTTGTCTCGGGGAAGGCTTTGACAAGAGAATCGATCTGCCGGAGATGAGACCAGAACGCAGGCAGCAGGTCCAGGTGCAGGGCGTTCGCTCCATCCGAGAGAGCCGCCTCAGGATGGTTGTGAGTCTCGACAAAGATACCGGCGATGCCGACGGCGCTGGCCGCGCGCGCAAGCGGCTCGATGAACTGCGGTTGACCACCCGACGAATTGCCGCCCGCGCCCGGAAGTTGAACGCTGTGCGTGGCATCGAACACGACCGGATAACCGGTCTCAGCCATAATGCGCAAACCTCGCATATCCACAATCAAATTGTTGTAGCCGAAAGACGAGCCGCGCTCGGTCAGGATGATGCGCTGATTGCCAGTAGACGCAACCTTTTCCGCGGCGTTGGCAAAGTCCGCTGGCGACACAAACTGGCCTTTCTTGATATTGACAACCCGCCCAGTCTTGCCCGCCTCAACTAGCAAGTCGGTCTGCCGGCAAAGGAACGCCGGGATCTGAAGAATATCGACTGCTTCCGCCACATGCTCAGCTTGCGAGGGTTCGTGAATGTCCGTGAGCACTGGAATACCCAACTTACGAACTTCCGAAAGAATCCTCAGTCCTTCCCTCAATCCGGGTCCCCGATAGGAGCGCGCGCTGCTGCGATTGGCTTTGTCGAAAGAGGCTTTGAAGACATAGCTTCCGACCGCATTGCGGATCGAGCGCGCCATAGCCAGAACGTGCTCCTCCGATTCGATCACGCACGGACCGGCAATCAGTGCCAAAGGAGCTATGTTCGAAAACTCTACCTTACCTGCCAGGACTCTTATCATTGAGCATGGGAATACTCTGCCGCCGCGGAGACACTACTCGTTTTTTTTCCATCCCGATGTGTCAATGCAGCGCCCAGGAAGGCGGTAAAAAGCGGGTGCGGCTCCAGCGGCTTGGACTTGAATTCCGGATGGAACTGACAGCCGAGATACCAGGGATGGCCCGGCAACTCACAGATCTCGACGTACACGCCGTCAGGCGTCTGGCCCGTCAGCCGGAGACCGTGATTGGTAAGAACCTCCTCGAACTCCCGATTGAACTCATAGCGGTGCCGGTGCCGCTCGCTTATGTCGCTTGCGCCGTAGGCGGCTTCCGCCAAACTGCCTTCGGCCAAGCGGCAGGGATAAGCACCCAGTCGCATAGTGCCGCCGAGTTCATCGACTCCTTTTAGTTCACGAAGTTTATAGATCACGCGGGAAGGCGTAGCCGGGTTGAATTCAGTAGAGTCTGCTTCTACCAGACCGCAGACATTCCGGGCAAATTCGATGACCATCGTTTGCATGCCGAGGCAAATGCCGAAATAAGGAATCTTATCTTCGCGAGCACAACGTATCGCGTTGAGCATCCCTTCGATGCCACGCTTGCCGAAGCCGCCCGGGACGAGGATGCCGTCAAAACGTGTGAGATATCCCCGGCACTCCGGGTAACTCATCTGCTCGGATTCGATCCACTCGATATTCACGCGCGTCTGATGCGCAATCCCGGCATGCAGCAGCGCTTCCTTCAGGCTCTTGTAAGAATCCTCATACTCGACGTACTTACCTACTAACCCGATCGTAACTTCCCGCACCGGATTGTTCATCCGGTCGAGCATTTGCGTCCATCGTGAAAGGTTGCGCTTCCCCGCGTTCAGATGAAGCAGATGCAACACGGTCTCATCCACGCCCTGATCCGCAAACACGAGCGGTATCTCGTAAACTGAGCGCACGTCCTTAGCTGTGATCACGCCCTTTACTTCCACGTCGCAGAACAGCGCAATCTTCTCCTTGACTTCGTCGGGCAGAGAGCGCTCCGAGCGGCACAGCAGGATATCGGGCTGAATACCGACCGCGCGCAATTCCTTCACGCTGTGCTGGGTCGGCTTGGTTTTCAGCTCCTGAGCGGCCGCGATCCACGGAACTAAAGTAAGGTGAACGAAAAGCGTGTTTTCGCGCCCCTCTTCATGCCGCATTTGGCGGATGGCCTCTATAAAAGGAAGCGATTCGATATCGCCTACCGTGCCGCCGATTTCAACAATCGCGACGTCGACATCCGCCGCGACCTTGCGGCAAGCAGCCTTGATCTCGTTAGTCACGTGCGGAATGACCTGGACAGTTTTGCCCAGATAATCGCCGCGGCGCTCACGCGAAATGATGTTCTCATAGATCCGGCCTGACGTCAGATTATTCGATTGCGTGAGTGAAGCGTGCGTGAACCGCTCATAATGGCCGAGATCCAGGTCCGTCTCCGCGCCGTCATCGGTAACGAAAACCTCACCATGCTGGAACGGGCTCATGGTACCCGGATCGATGTTGAGGTATGGATCGAATTTCTGCAGCGTGACGCGCAGTCCGCGACTCTCCAGCAAGCAGCCGATCGACGCGGCTGAAATCCCCTTCCCTAGCGACGAAACGACGCCGCCCGTTACGAAGACGTATTTAGCCATTAGCCTCCATCGATTCCAAATTTCTCCGTTACCGAGCAAAAAAGCTGATTGACCCGCTCCAGGTCTTCCGGCGTATCCACGCCCAGAGATTCGTAGTCCGTCGCTACAACCCGAATACGATAGCCGTTTTCCAGCGCGCGCAACTGTTCCAGACGCTCGGCATGTTCAAGCGGTCCCACCGTCAGATCGGGATAGTGCAGGAGAAATTCCCGGCGGTAGACATACACACCGACATGCTTGAAATAAAGCGGTTCGCCGCTACGCCCGTCGCGCTCGTAAGGAATCGGACATCGCGAGAAGTAGATGGCGTCACCCAGCAGGTTCGTGATGACTTTGACCACATTGGTGTTAACAATATCGGTCGGATCGTAAATCTGCTTCTTGAGCGTCCCCATCACCAGCGATTCATCTCCGTTCACAGAGAGAATCGCCGCGTCAATTGCCTCGGGATCGATAAGTGGCTCGTCCCCCTGGATGTTCACGTAAATTGTGGCGGGCTCGGCAGAGGCTACTTCCGCCAAACGGTCCGTACCGGTAAGATGAGCAGCGCTCGTCATGCGCACGCGACCGCCGAACTTGCGAACGGCAGCGGCGATACGCTCATCGTCCGTCGCCACCAGCAGGTCGCTTAAGTAACGCGACAGAGACGCTCGCTCCCAGACATGCTGCAGCAGCGGCCTGCCGGCAAGAGGAGCGAGAGCTTTTCCGGGAAAACGAGAAGAGGCAAACCGGGCGGGAATTACGCCTAGAATTCGCGTCCGCACGCTCAAGTGTAGCAAAATTGAAGAATCCGACGGTAGCGCGCCGTACGATTCTACGATCAGGATGAACTTTGCTGAACAACTCAAGAGCCAACTCAACATCGTGGAGGTGGTGGGCCAATATGTTCAGCTCAAACGCCAGGGCGCGGGGCAGCGCTGGACCGGGCTCTGCCCTTTCCATTCCGAGAAGACCCCCTCTTTCGGCGTGCATAGCGGGCATCAGTATTACAAGTGTTTCGGCTGCGATGCGGGCGGTGATGTTTTCCAATTCGTTCAGCAGATCGAGAGCCTGACTTTTCCCGAGACGTTGCGGCTTCTGGCTGAGCGCTACGGAATACCCATTCCGGAGCGCCAACGCAACGACGATCCGGAGGCCCAGCGCTATGCGGCCTTACTCGAAATTCACGAGGCCGCGGCCGAGTTGTTTCAAGAGAACTTGCGTGGCGTTGACGGCGTCGAAGCGCGCGCTTACCTGGCGTCCCGCAGCGTGACACAGGATGCCGCCAGGGAGTTCAGACTCGGTCTCGCCGATAGTTCCGCGCAGCAGTTGACCCAGCGGCTCAAAAGGTTTGGCGAAGATCTGCTGACGGATTCGGGGCTGGTGTCGAAGCGTCCGGAGAGCCCGGGCGTTTATGACCGCTTTCGAGCACGCCTGATGTTCCCCATCCACAGCGGCTCCGGTAAAGTCATCGCCTTCGGTGGCCGCGCCCTTCGCAAGGACGAGAAGGTAAAGTATCTGAACTCGCCCGAAACTAAGCTCTACACGAAATCATCCGTGCTCTACAACCTTCATCGAGCGAAAGTGGCAGCCCGCAAAAACGATCGTATGATTTTGGTCGAAGGGTACCTGGACGCTATCGCCGTCTATTCCGCCGGTATTCAGGAAGTAGTCGCTTTGTGCGGCACCGCGCTCGCAAGTAGCCAGATTCGAGCCATGAAACAGGAGAGCTCCTATCAATCCGGCAAGGGACACGTCATTCTGAATTTCGATTCGGATGCAGCCGGCAGCAAGTCCACCGAAAAATACATTGCGCCACTGTTAGCGCAAGGTCTGCGCGTGAAAGTGCTCGAGATCCCCGGAACTCTCGACCCCGACGAATACATTCAGGCGCACGGCCCGGAGGGCTACCGCAGCTTGTTGGAGCGGGCCCCTTCTTATTTTCATTGGCTCACCGAATACGCGCGCGGCAAATTCGACACCAGAACGGCGGAAGGACGAATGGACGCCTTTAAATCCATACTCCCCGCTGTCGAGCATGTCCACGACCGTATGGAACGGGGCGCGATCGCCGCTGAGATTGCGGAAAGGTTGGGAGTCGACCGCGCACTGGTCCAGCAAACCATAAGACCCCGAGGAGCCGCCCCAATTTCGGCCAAACCGCTCGATTTGTCTTCTGCCGCGCCACCGAATGAAAAACTGCTGATCGCCTGCATGTTGGCTAGCGGGAATGCCCGCGCGCTGGTGCGGCACTATCTGGCTGAATCGGGCGCAACGGAGTCACTCCAGTTACGAACCATTTTCGAAGCCGTTCTCAAAACGACTCAAAGCGACGGCTCACTTGCCCTACCCGATATTGTCACCGCGCTCGACGCGCGCGATCAACGCATTCTCGCTGAAATAAGCTTTGCTGAATCCGGCGTATCCGAAGAGCAGGCGGCGGACCAGGCTCTCGATTGCCTCAAGCTGCTCGAAGCAAAAGTGTGGCAAGCGAAGTGCAACGATTTGAAGAAAAGAATTCGGGAACTTGAGTTGCAAGGAAACCTCCATGAGGCCTTACGATTGGCAAAGGACTTGGATGCGATGAAGAGATCGTCACCCGGGGTTTGAATCGTTGTAATATGGGGAGTCAAGGAATCAATCAGGGGTGCCTTGGCAGACATCCGGGAAGATCTGAAACGGCTTGCTTTCAAAGCGAGTTCCTCGTCCGCGGATTAACAAGGGCAGTTGATGCAAGACAGCAACGATAAGGGCTTCGCACTTTACGATGATCTGGGCGGATCTGTACGCGAAGACCTGGCGACCACTAACGATCTTAACGATTTGTTCACCGATCTCGAAGGCGCGCCGGCCGAACTCCTCGATGAATCGAAGGAGTTCGAAAAACGAGATGATGAGATGGAGAGTCTTTCAGATCTCGATCTCACGCCAGGGGCTCTCGACAAGAGCAACGACTCGGTGCGTATCTACCTGCGCGAGATGGGCATGGTGCCGCTTCTTACTCGCGAAGGTGAAATTGAACTGGCCAAACGTATCGAGCGCGGCGAGAGAGCGGTCCGAAAAGCGCTTTCGCGCTCGCGGCTCGTTATTCAGACTATCCTCGCAACCAGGGACGCCGTGCTGCGCGGTTCCGCCTCTATCTCCGACATTCTGCAAAATCCCGATCTTCATATGTCGGACGAAGAACAGGACGCCACTGACCAATTGCGGAAGCTGTTTTCGGAAGAGACGGAAGAGATCGAACGGCTCTATCGCAAAGCCCAGCAAACCGAAACAAAGTTAATCGCTACCTCTCGCAACTTAAAGGCGAAGCAACATCGCAAGCTGCGCTTTGAATACGCGCGCCTGGCAATTCAGATCTCCCGCGGAATCCGGTCGCTGCCTTTCACAACGCGCTATCAGCGCTTCTTGGGAGCCGCGCTTAGAAGAGTCGTGGTGGAACAGCTCAAACCGCTCGAGCAGGAGATAGCGCGCGTACAACAAGAATTGGAAACTGTTGCGCCTCCCTCCGAATCCGGTTCGGCGGTGGCGCTCCGGAAAGAGTTGAAGGCGCTCTCGGCGCAGTTACAGCTTTTGGAAGATCGTTCCGGCAGCGCCGCCGCCGAACTCAGGCGAACCCTGCAAATTGTGGAGCGGGGTGAATTAGAATCGGACACCGCTAAAAAACGCTTGATTGAAGCGAATCTCCGGCTGGTCGTGTCGGTTGCCAAGCGTTACACCAACCGGGGCATGCAGTTCCTCGATCTCATCCAGGAAGGCAACATCGGTCTCATGCGGGCAGTCGACAAGTTCGATTACAAGCGTGGATACAAATTTTCGACTTACGCTACCTGGTGGGTAAGGCAGGCAGTCACACGCGCGATTGCCGATCAGGCGCGCACCATCCGAATTCCCGTCCACATGATCGAGACCATCAACAAATTGGTCCGCTTGCAGCGCATTCTCTTGCAGGAGTTCGGCCGCGAGGCAACCACTGAGGAATTGGCGGTTCGCATGGACCTATCTCCCAACAAGGTGCGCCGCGTGCTTCGCATCGCTCAGGAACCGATCTCGCTCCAGACCCCGGTCGGCGAAGAAGAAGAATCGAACCTGGGCGACTTTCTGGTCGATGGCCGCATGGTTTCGCCATCCGAGGCCGTGATCAATCTCAATCTGCGAGAGCAGACCGCCGAGGTTCTCAAGACGCTAAGTCCGCGCGAAGAAAAGATCGTCAAGATGCGTTTCGGATTGCAGGATGGCAGCGAGCACACCCTCGAAGAAGTGGGCCAGAATTTCGCTGTAACGCGCGAGCGTATTCGACAGATCGAAGCCAAGGCCTTGCGAAAGCTGCGCCACCCGAGCCGAAGCCACCGGCTGCGAAACTTCCTCGATAACGGCTTGCCGAATTGAAGCACGACGGCTCGTGAGCCAGGCCAACCAGCCGTTGCGACTATTCAGCGGTTGGCAACATCTCTCATAGTGTGCCCTCCCGCCTCGACGTTTCTTCAGGCGAGCTAACGTCGATCGTCAGTGACGGGCTCGTAGATAATCCTAGGCCACGCAGCCACGTTCTCGTCGTGTTCCTTTGCGGAGCCTTCGCCTTTCTGGACCTCTACTGTACGCAGCCCCTTTTGCCCTTGCTCTCGCGCGTCTTCCACGCTTCGGCGGCAAACGTTGGATGGACCGTCAGCGCCTCAACCTTAGGTGTCGCCATTTCGGCGGCACTGCTGGCCCTCTTTGCTGAGCGCGTCGACCGCAAGCGTATGATCACCGCTTCCATGGCCGCTTTAGCGTTGGTTACCGCGCTAACCGCCACGGCAACCAATCTTCAATCGCTGGCAGTATGGCGTTTCTTGCAGGGTCTGCTCACGCCTGGTGTTTTCATCATCACCATCGCATACATCACTGAGGAGTGGCCATCTCATCTGGTACCCCGCGCCATGAGCGTCTATGTGGCCGGGACTGTGTTCGGCGGTTTCCTGGGGCGAGTGTCAGGCGGCTTGCTGGCCGAGCATTATAGCTGGCGGAGCATGTTCCTGCTATTGGGCGTGGCCGGAGCACTCGGCGCTCTGCTCACACGCCGACTCCTCAAGCCTGGCGCGCCCCGTTCCACTCCGCCCAAGGGAGAGTCCCGCTTCGCTCCCACGCTCGCGAACTTGCGCAATCCGCGCCTGATCGCTACCTTCGCCGTCGGGTTCTGCATGTTGTTCGCCTTGGTTGCTGTCTTCAGCTACATCACTTTCCACCTTGTAGCTGCTCCGTTTCACCTCTCAACACCCGCCCTTAGCTGGCTGTTCGCCGTCTATCTCGTCGGCCTCGTGGCGACGCTTGCCGCCGGCACGGTGCTTGTCCGAATTGGACTCCGGCATGGATTGGTTGCCGCCGTCGGTCTTTGCCTCGCCGGTGTAGCGCTCACTCTCGTTCCCTCCCTGGTGGTTGTGAGCATCGGCTTGGCTCTCGCAAGCTCGGGCGTTTTTATTTCCCAAACTTGTGCCAACAGTTTTCTGCGAGATGCCGCTCCGGCCGGTAGCCGCGTTTCGGCGGCTGGCCTCTACATCTGCTGCTATTACATCGGCGGCACGGTTGGAGGCGTATTGCCCGGCTTGCTCTGGAAGATGGCTGGCTGGCCTGGCTGTGTCGCCCTCATTTGCGCCTTCCTGCTCGTCGCCGGGCTGACGGCCTTCTTCGGCTGGCGGCCGAATTCCACGACGTCTGATCCCATCCCGCTCTAAGCGGTCGTCCCCCGCTGGCTCTATGTGATGTACGGTTCGACCGTCTGACGAGTTTCGCCGCCGAGCAGCTTGCCTAATTGCTGCTGCCTGAAATTGAAGATTCCCAGTAGCTGCCTGCGCACCCCGAGCGCATGGGCTAGTTGGCCAAGTGGCCCGAATGGCAGCGCGTACTCCACATGGTCGCCGACCAGAGTTCCGTCATCGGTCTCCGCGAAGGTATGGTGATGACGCCACAGCCGATACGGCCCTTTCGCCTGATCGTCGACAAAGAGAGTCGGCGGCCGATATTCCAGAATGATCGTTTTCCAATGCATCGGCAGTCCAAGCCAGCGTATGGTGTACTCGATCTCCGCGCCCTTGCGCATCTCGACGTGGTGTCGCGACGTCACCTGGAAACCGAGCTGGGGCGGCGTAATCTTCGCGAGATTGTAAGGATCTTCAAACACCGCAAACGTTTTGTCGAGCGGCGTTTTCGCCAACATCTCGCATCGGAGGTGATAAGTATGCACGGCCCAGTCTCGCGAGATAAGATGCACTTTTGCGCTATCTTGGTGCTTTCCTTATGGCAGATGCGGAAATTGCAGTTTCCACCCCAGTGCACCCGGTCACCCCGCCGCGTAAAGTACCCAAACCCAAAACTGCCGCCGAGCGCAAGGCGCGGCTCGCCAAGATCTTTGAGGAACTGGATCGATTATTTCCCCAAGCCACCTGCGCGCTCCTCCACAAGAACGCCTGGCAACTGCTTGTAGCGACCATTCTTTCCGCGCAATGTACAGATGAGCGAGTCAACAAAGTAACCCCTGGCCTCTTCAAAAAGTATCCGGCCCTCGATGATTTCGCGCACGCATCGCAGGAGGAACTGGCGCAAGACATTCGCTCTACGGGATTTTTCAACAACAAAGCGCGTTCCCTGATTGGAGCGGCTCGCAAAATTCTCGCCGACTTCAACGGACAAGTGCCGCGCAACATGGACGACCTGCTTCAAGTACCGGGAGCCGCCAGAAAAACAGCCAACGTCGTGCTCGGAACCGCTTACAGTCTCGCTTCCGGAGTGGTTGTCGATACCCACGTGCAACGCATCTCGCAGCGGCTGGACCTTACCAGAAACGCGGAACCGGTGAAGATCGAGCAGGATTTGATGAAGATTGTTCCGCCCGAGCGCTGGGTGCTGTTCGCGCATCAAGTGATTCACTTTGGCCGGCAAATCTGCATCGCCCGGAAACCGAAATGCGCCTCCTGCCCAATGGATCCAATCTGCTACGCAAAGGACAAGACCCTGTCATGAACATCTTCAGAACCGCGACAGTCAGGGAGCGACACGCACACGCTTTCTTCATTTCGACAGGCTTCTGCGGCAGTTTCTCTGGCGTGGTTTAAGGCGACGATCTTTGGCGCGCTTCTATCTGGGAGTGGATGGCGGACAATCGAGCACCACAGCCCTGATCGCCGATGAGGCCGGACGGGTGCTGGGCAGTGGCCGCGCCGGCCCCTGCAACCACGTTGCCGGGCAGGAAGCGCACGCCAAATTTCGAACCGTCATAGGGGATTGCGTGGCGCAGGCAAGCCACGGCGCGGGATTACATCCGGATTCGTTGCACTTCGCCGCCGCCTGCCTCGGCTTGAGCGGCGGAGCGGAAGACAAAATTGCATTTGCCCGCGAACTGATTCGCACCGATCTACTGAAGGTTACAAACGATGCGGAGATTGCTTTAACGGGCGCCACCCGAGGAGAACCCGGCATTATTGTCATTGCAGGTACCGGTTCGATCGCGTTCGGACGCGACGCCGCCGGACGAACAGCGCGCGCCGGTGGCTGGGGGTACATCTTCGGCGACGAGGGTGGCGCATTCGACATCGCTAGACGCGCCTTACGCGCCGCCTTGCAGAATGAAGAGGGTTGGGGACCGCCAACCATTTTGCGCGCAAGGCTGCTCGAGGAAACCGCGGCCCAGAACGCGAACGCGCTGCTACACCGCTTTTACGCCGAGAACCGGCGGCACTCGGTTGCCGCCCTCGCGCCCTTGGTAACCAAGGCTGCCGAAGACGGCGATTCCGCCGCCCTTGCCATTCTGACCGATGCCGCGCGGATCCTTTGCTGGTACGTGCAAGGGGTGTATCGCAACCTCTTCTCTGACTCGCGGAAGATTACCGTGGCTCACATAGGCGGGGTATTTCGAAGTACGCCCCTTCGCAAAGCTTTTGCAGCCGAGCTCCGGGCGACGATTCGCTGCGAGACTGGTTATCCACAGTTGAGTCCGGCCTCGGGCGCTTTGCTCGAAGCGTTACGGCTCGACGGAAATAACTCCACCCTCACCAATGCGCCCGAAACTAAGACATGAAACTTGCCTCGCTTGCTATTTGTCTCTTCTCTTTCTGTATAACAGCTGTTGCTGTTGAGCCGGATTGGCCGAAAGTAGATCAGCATGCAGTCGGCCTCTTGCAGCAATATGTGCGCATCAAAAGTGTGAACCCACCGGCTGATACGACCGAAGCATCGCAATTCCTCCAGAACGAGTTCGCGGCTTACGGCCTCCAGGCGGAGCTTTTTAAAAGCGATGGCCAGGGCAAAACGAACTTGTTGCTGCGGCTGCCCGGAAGAGACCGATCCAAACGCCCGTTACTCTTGCTCAACCATATGGACGTCGTTCCGACCGACGCATCGCGCTGGAAGCAAGACCCGTTCGGAGCGCTGATCGAAGGAAATACGCTCTGGGGCCGCGGAACCCTTGACATGAAGAGCACCGGAATCATGCAACTCACTGCATTGACTCTCTTGAAGCAGCTTGGCATCGTTCCGCCGCGCGACATCCTATTTCTGGCCGATTGCGGTGAAGAAACAGGCGGCGCGGATGGAGCCGCCTGGATGATTAAGAATCATTGGAATGAGCTGAATCCCGCTTATGTGCTTGACGAGGGTGGCGTCGGTTCGCGCGATGTTTATACACCGGGAAAACTCGTGTTCGGCATCTCGGTTGCCGAAAAGCAGGTACTATGGCTCCGCTTGCGCGCCCAGGGCACTTCCGGGCATGGATCCCAGCCAATTCCAGACAATGCAAATGACATGCTCATGCGAGCCATCGAAAAGGCGAAAGAGTTTCCGCCTTCGCGCAAGACGAATCCCCTCATCGCCAACATGCGCGATGCCCTGGGAACGTTTTCGCGCAATAAGTTCGTCAACGCCGTTCAGCAAAACACCATTTCTGTAACCTCGTTACGGAGTGGGGTGGGCAATCCGCCCAAAGCAAATGTCATTCCCTCGCTGGCGGAAGCAACGCTCGATTGCCGTCTGCTGCCCGGCGAGAATGCCGAGGAGTTCATATCGGAGATCAGGGCGCGTATCGATGATCCCCATATCGCTGTCGAAGAGATTTCGCGCAAACCGGACGACGCACAGCCGAGCAAAACCGATACCCCGCTCTATCGAGCGATACAAGCGGCAATTAAGAAGGAAAACCCCACCGCGTCCATCGTCCCGATTATCGTGCCTTACGGTACCGATGGCCAGAAATTTCGCCTGCGCGGCGTACCCGTCTACGGCGTCATTCCCATGGTCATCGACATGTCCACGCTTGCCACGATGCACAGCGACAGCGAGCATATTCCCCTCGATCAGTTTCGCAAAGCGCTGCGCATCTACTTCAACATCCTTCGCTCGGACTATTAGGAGCTTACAGAACCGGAGTCGCTGCAGTGCTGGCCGTGGCGTCTTCTTTGCTTAAAGCATTGCCGTTTACTTGTCGCGAAGCGAGAAACGGGTGAACTGGATTCGTTTGCCGCGGATCTACCGAGATGTTGTATTCCTCCTGGATCGGGACCGCCAGACCGATGCCGAGCCGGTAGGAGGCTTCCAACACCTGCAAAAGCAGCTCCGATTGAACCTTCAGGAATTGATTCGAATCCGGCGTCAGAACGTAAGCGAAAATATCGAGATCCAGCGTCTGGTCTGTAATTTTTGAGAAGCGCAGCGGCACGCCGGACGCGTCCACCATTTCATGTTTTTCCAGAATCTGAGTAATTGCGCTCATCATTTGCCGGATCTGGTCTGGGGTCGTATCGCGGCGGAGCCGGACTGTTGGGTGAAACCACATGCGGTCACGCTTCGAGTAGTTTTCGAGCGTCATCGTTGAAAACTGCGAATTGGGAACAGTAACCAGCGTGCGGTCAAGCGTGCGTATGCGAGTAGAACGAAGCCCGATATCCTCCACCGTTCCAACCTGCCCGCCGAACTGACAGAAATCCCCGACCAAGACCGGCCGATCGCTGATCAGCGAAATCCCGCCGAAAAGATTCTCGATCGTCTTCTGCGCCGCCAAGGCGACTGCCACGCCGCCCACTCCCACGCCGGCCAGAATGGTGCTCGTGTTATATCCCCACTGCTGGAAAACGATCAAGACCGCGAAACAGAAGATCAGGATTTTCACGAACCGGATAAAGAGCGGAAAAACCGAATAGGTCAGCGCGCGCTGTCGATGATCCAGCCTTGAAATGACTGTATCCGATACTACGTCGACCAGACGCATCAGAAGCGAAGCCGCGCCCAACATAAAGAGCAATGTCAACAGCTTCAACAGGTCATCGCGGAGCAGCGCGCTCGGAGCAATAAACGTCAGACAGGCGCGAAAGACCATCACCGATAGAAGCAAACGCAACGGCTCCATCAGAGCGTCTAGCCGTTGCGCGTGGAATGCCTTCGCGTAACGTTTTGTGACCGGCTTCAGGATCGCGATAAAGAGTTTCGACAACCATTTCGAGATGGCCGAAAGAATGAGAGCTACCAGCACCAGCGCAAGCCAAATCCAAATCGGCGTTCCCAACAAGGTCGTCTTTACCAGGGCGGCAGGAAGGTGTTTCTCCAGGCTATTTTGTTCAATCAGGCTCCCAAGCTCCGGGATTTGCGCCACGCTATCAGACGAAACCAGCCATATGGCGCCCCCCGATTGCTCAGTCACACGCTCCATATTCAGCGTCACCGGCTCGCCGTCCAGGTCGAAGGTCGCCAGTTGGTCGATATTCGGAGTCATGCCATCGGTCGTATTTCCTTCAGGAGAACTACTCAGCTTGCTTACCTCGAAACCTGGGTTGCGGTCGAGCAATTTGCCGAGTTGCTCCGCTAGCTGAGGTCCCTGCGCTGCGCGCTGTTGATTGTTCAGTTTTCCCAGGTCCAGGTAGCGCGCGGCTACTTCGTATTTGCCTTTGTGGCAGGCCTCCAGGAACTTATGGATGGCATCATGAGGGCTGCTTCGACCAAGGGCATCCGATGGCGCTTTCGCCGTCGGGGTGACCGCTTTATTGCCGGACAACAGATTACCAATTGTTTGCGCGTGGCTCCACAGTCTGCACCCCAGGAACAGGCAAATAGCTAAAGCCGTGGCTCTCAGTATTCGAAACATGCTTACCCAATCAGACTAACGAGTTTGGCCGCCAATTTCAGCAGCCTATCAGCAAAGCTGCGGTCACGAGCCCAGACAAGCGTTTCGAAATTCCTATATCTCTCGCATTCACAGTTACTTACACGTCACCCATAAAGCATTAAATTAGCGCGCGTTGGTTCTCTCCGCGCTAGCTTCTCGGCGGGAGCAAGAATGATATCCTCTCATTTCCAACTAACAGGCAGCGAGCGTCGGCATCCGGAGAACTCCATTCCGGCTGGTGCACTCGCGCTCGAGAAAACTATCCAGATAACTTTGGTCCTTCGCCGAAAGCAGGAAGCGCTTTCCGATGAGGCTGTAATTACGCCCGTGGCTCACGAGGCGTTGGCGGAACTGTACGGCGTGCATTGCGATGACATCGAAGCAGTGAAGGCTTTCGCCGCGGAGCATGAACTTTCAGTCATGCGGGAACATGCGGGAGCGCGCGCTATCGTACTCAGCGGCTCGCTCGGCCGTTTGGCGGAACTGTTCGGTGCCGACCTTCGGTTGTCGCAGGCCGGCGCGAAGATTTTCAGAACGCAGCAAGGCTTTCTGCATGTTCCGGCGAGTCTTCATAACCGCGTGGTGGCGATACTCGGTTTCGATGAACGTCCGATTGCAGCCACCTCGCGCAAATTGCAAAAGCACTCCTTCTCGTCGACAGCCTATACGCCGACCGAAGTTGCCAAACTTTACAATTTGCCGCCTAATACGGGCTCGGGACAAACCATCGCGCTCATTGAATTAGGTGGGGGCTACCGTGAGAGCGACCTAAAGGCGTATTGGAAGCGGCTGGGCTTAAGTGACGTCTCTGTACTGTCGGTGCCCGTGAGCGGCTCCGAAAACGCGCCTTCAGGAGATCCCGACGGCCCGGACGGAGAGGTCGTTCTCGATATCGAAGTAGCCGGTGCGATAGCTCCCAGAGCCCAGATTGCCGTTTATTTCGCGCCCAACACGGACGCTGGATTCCTCGACGCAATCAATGCGGCTATTCATGACAAAGCGCGCAAACCGTCCGTGATTTCGATCAGCTGGGGTTCGGCCGAAAGTGAATGGGACCCGCAATCGATGAACGCCTTTAACGCGGCATTTCACGATGCGGCGCTACTCGGCATCTCGGTTTGTGTGGCTTCCGGCGACAACGGCTCGACAGATGGCGAGCGTGATCGCCGCAGCCACGTTGACTTCCCTGCCTCCAGCCCGTGGGTTATCGCTTGCGGCGGTACTCGACTGGTGGGTAGCGGAAATCAGATTCAATCGGAGACCGTATGGAACGACGGAACCAATGGCGGAGCAACAGGAGGCGGCGTTAGCGCGTACTTCCCGAAACCTTCCTATCAGGCAAACGTAAAAGTGCCGAAACCATCCGGCTCCTCGAACCCGACCGGGCGCGGCGTCCCCGATGTCGCCGGTGTTGCCGATCCGGAAACCGGCTATCAGGTTCTGGTCGATGGCCAGGCGGCCGTTGTTGGCGGTACCAGCGCGGTTGCTCCGCTCTGGGCGGCGCTGATTGCCCTGTGCAATGAGCAGCTCGGAAAAAATCTCGGCTGGTTCAATCCAACACTCTATGGCACAGTCGCGCAGCACAAAGTATTGCATGACATCACCGCTGGAACGAACGGCGCTTTCCACGCTTCGATCGGCTGGGATTGCTGTACCGGTCTTGGCACACCGGACGGCGCAGCCCTTCTAAATCTTTTGAAGCAGAAGTAATTCATTGAGCTCCGCCAAAATGTCTTTGCAGGCGTTTTGCGGATCTGAAGACCGCGTAACCTGACGGCCAATCACCAAATAATCGGCGCCGCTTCGAATCGCTTCGAGCGGCGTCGCCACCCGCTTTTGATCGCCCACCGCCGCCCCAGCCGAGCGTACACCTGGCGTGACCAGTTTCAGCCCGGGACCGCCTACTTCTCTGACCCGCGCGACTTCGAGCGGCGAGCAAACGATACCATCTATCCCGCTCTCCAACGCTTTCCTCACGCGTAGCTCGACCAGATCGGAAACCGGAACTGAATAGCCCAGGTCTGCCAGATCTTCCTGATCGAAACTTGTCAGAACCGTCACCGCCAAAAGCTTTGTGTTTGTGTCACTCTTGCCTTCGACGGCCGCACGCATTACGCTTCGGCTCCCGTGAACAGTCAAGAATTCCACCAGGCCAGTTCCGCAAATCTGGCGAGTGGCGCGTTTAACTGTTTCTCCGATGTCGTAGAGCTTCAAATCGAGGAATATTTTTTTTCCAAGCGCCGCCACTTGCGAGACAAGCTGCATCCCGCCGACGGCATACAGCTCCATGCCAACTTTGTAGAAATCAGCCGCCGGTCCGATGTCTTTGACGAGCGCCAGCGCTTGCTCGGTATTGTCCAGGTCGAGCGCGATAAGCAGCGGATTGTGCGAAATCATTAATCTTTTACCTCTAGCGGCTTCGTTTGTCGTTCCGTGACCCGTCCGAGAATGTACGCCTGGGGAAGCTGGTCGAGAATATTCATTGCATTCTCTTTAGAGAGCGAGATCAAGAAGCCGCCGGAGGTTTGGGGATCGTAGAGCAGCGCCTGAATTTCGGCGGGTATGGCGGCAGACATCCGCACGCAGCTTTCCACAAAATCGCGATTGTTATTCAGTCCGCCGGAATGCGCGCCGGCTTGGGAATATTCGATTGCGCCCGGCAAGTAGCGGACGGCGCTGGCGGAGATTTCTAAAGTAACGTTGCTCGCAAGAGCCATTTCGCGCGCATGTCCCAGCAGTCCAAAGCCGGTGACGTCGGTACAGCCGTGCGCATCGCAGGCGAGCATGGCTTCGGAGGCCGCGCGGTTCAGTTCGAGCATTTGCCTGATTGAAATTTCTACGTGACTTTGATCCGCGATGCCTTTCTTGAGCGCCGTCGAGATGACGCCGGTTCCGATCTTCTTGGTAAAGACCAAAACGTCGCCGGGTTTTGCGCCGGAGTTCTTAATAATCTTGCGCGGGTCGATCAGGCCGGTAACGGCGTAGCCGAACTTCACCTCGTCTTCGGAAATACTGTGGCCGCCTAAAATCACGCAGCCGGCCTCGTGAATCTTATCCGCGCCACCTTGCAGAATTGCTTCCAGATCGCGGATCTCGCCTTTCCCCGGATAGACGACAAGCGATAACGCGGTAACGGGACGGCCGCCCATGGCGTAGACGTCGCTCAGCGCGTTGGCCGCGGCGATGCCGCCGAAGGTGTATGGATCGTCGACAATCGGCGTAAAGAAGTCGACTGTCTGCACCATCGCGAGCGGCGTTCCGCCCGCTTCGGTCAGATCGTAAACGCCAGCGTCATCCGCCGTGTCGTAGTCAACCAGAACTTTCTCGTTTGTGACGCGCGGAACGGATTTCAAAGCCTGATCGAGGATCTTCGGACTGAGTTTCGAAGCGCAGCCGCCGGCCTTCACGTTCGCGGTTAATTTGGTTGCCATCCCTACCAGTTTATTGGGCGGCGAGAACAGCGGCTTCTTCGAACTCCCATTCGCGCCAGGCATCGAGCAGCGGGAAATAGAGTCCGAGCGAAATCGGTCCTTTTTCCAAGCGAGCCACCAGTGTCGCGTAGCTTTCGAGTTGCGGCTTATAGCGGCGCTGCTCTTCATCGAGGAATTTCTTGGTGCGGCCGCCTTCGTGTTCGCTGGTTTTGAAATCAATGATCCAGAGCCGCCCGTCTTCGGCACGGAAGATACGGTCGATGGCCCCGCTGACGATTTGGCTTCCCACGATGCCGCCGACAGGCCATTCGGATCGAGACTCGGAGTGCGGCGAAAGAATCCATTGGCCGCGTTCGCTTGACAAAGTATTTCGAACGGCGCGCAGAACGCGCTCGGACCCGGCCGCTTCTTCGGGCTTCGGAACACCCAGGCGTAACAGTTCGGATTGAACAACCGAAGCGAGAGCGCTATCGGAAGCGCCTGCCTCCGCAAAGCGCTTCAATATGTCGTGCGCGACGGTACCGACGTGGCGGCCAGTGTCGCTGACCCATTCGTAAGTAACTTTGCGCGCGGAGGCAGTTGTTTCGCGAAAGGCCGGCTGCCATTCGACCGAACGAGAGAAACTAGGCAGTTGCCAGTCGGCTTCGACGCGCCGCAAGATCGTTTTTCGTGCTTGTTTCTCTTCGGCAAACAAGCTGCGCTGGACAGGAGAGCGGCGGAGAACGCTCATGAACTCCGCCTCGACATTCTGCCAAATCAGGCGCAGAAAAGTATTGCTGCGCGGCGTATGCACGCCTTCTTTCTTCGCTTTGGTATTGCCCAACAGATAAAGTTCGTTCTTCGCACGCGTGCAGCCGACATAGAAGAGGCGTTTCAATTCGTGCTCCTCTTTGGCGTTATGTGCCTGGCGAATAGTTTCGTATCTATCGTCTTTTTCGCCCTTGCGAGGTTGTGCAGCAACATTTAAAATGCCGTTTCCATCGGCATCCACGAACTCATCCCAAATCAGAAGATCGCGATCGGAGGAACGCGAACCGCCGGCCAGTTGCGGAATGATGACCGTATCGAATTCGAGTCCTTTCGCCTGATGGACGGTCATGACCTGAATGTAGTTGTCGCCTTTGGAGGGCTTGGCGAAGAGGCAATCGAGGCGTTGATTGAGCAAAGTGAGATCGCGCAGGATGCCGCCGTCTTCCAACTCTTCGATCAAATCGAAATAATTACGAACATCGTCAACCCGTTGCGGCTCCTGAAGGATGGCGGGACCGCCGAGCAGAAGCCAGACGTCTTCGAGCAGAGTTCTTAAGGATACTCGCCCGACTTTGGACAGCGCCGCCGTGAGAATTTCGCCGCAGCGCACGGCTCTCCAACGCCCTTCGACGGACAGCGCCGCGATCTTATCAGGATCGAGCAAGAGATCGACCACGGTTCGCTCGCGTTCGTTCTCGGCAAGCGCGGCAAGATCGGAAACGGTCAAGCCGCACCAGGGGGCGCGCAGACAACTGAGCCAGGAGACGCGGTCGCCGGTATGCAAAATTGCGCGCGTTAAGGAGATGAGATCGTCTACGTGCTGCTGGTCGGCGAGCTTATCGATGTCGACGGCTTCGTAGGGCAATCCCTGCTCGCGCAAAGCAGGAAGAATACTTTCGAGATGGTTGCGGCTGCGAACGAGAATCGCGACAGAGCCGCGTTTGCGAGCGCTTTTTGCGAGTTTCGCTACAGTCGCAGCTTCCTCTTCATCGCCGCTATCGTCAACCAACGCGGTAAGACCTGGAAGAATGCCGCCGACCGGCCGAGCCGTTTCCGAAAGCCGGAATTGAACGCCGCCGTCGAGGTCACCCGACATGATGGGTTCGAACTGGCGACGAACCCAGGTCAGGATTTCGGGCGTGCAGCGGAAGTTGGTGCGCAGCGAAATGGGATGGAGCCGAACCGATTTGAGAGACTCGTCGTTCCAACTTTTCAGGAAGAGCGAGACCTCCGCGCCGCGAAAGCCGTAGATGCTTTGCATGGGATCGCCGACGAGGAAAAGCGTGTGACCGTCGCCGTCGGACCACTGCGCAGTGAGCGCGTCGATCAATTCGTACTGCGCGAACGAAGTGTCTTGAAACTCGTCGACCAGTAGATGCTGGATGCGGTAATCGAGTCCGAAAAGCAGATCGCTTGGCTGTTCCGGCGCGCCCAAAACCTGGATGGCGGAGCGGGTAATGGCGGTGAAATCGACCGTGGAATATTGGCGGAACACTTCAGCCAGCGCCTGTTCGGCGGCAGTGAGCAATTCGCAGAAATCGCCGACTTGGGGATCATTATCGCCGCCGGCGAATCTCCATTGGTCGCGCTGCGCCAGCATACCGACGATCTGATCTTCGAGCGAAACGAAATCGCTATCGAAATAAATTCCCAAACGGCTCAGCAGCGATTGGTTTTCGGGCGAGCCTTCGGCCAGATTGCGCAAAGTGTCGCGTGCGGCCAGACGGTAGAACGAGCTGGCATCCTCGACGACGCGGGCGCTGCCGCCGAAGCCGGAAACGACGGGCATCTGACAGGTCAACATGGCGCAGAGAGAATCGATGGTCTGAATTTGGAGACGATGATGATCGAGCAGTAAATTCCAGCCTTGCCGGCGATCCTGCCTGAGAACGGCAACGGCAAGGTCGCGTGTTTGGCTGTCGTGCTCGGATTCCATGGACGAGTTTTTGTCTGCCGCGAGGAGTGCTTCGTGGATGCGTTCGTTGAGTTCGGCGGCCGCTTTCCGGGTGAAGGTCATGGCCACGACGCTCTCTGGTTTTTCGACCAGCGAAAGAAGTTTCAAATACCGCTGGACGAGGAGCGCGGTTTTGCCCGACCCCGCCGGGGCCTGCACGATAAACGAGCGGGACGGGTCGAGCGCTTGGGAACGTTCGGACTGGTCGGCGATCATTCTTCCGCTTCTTCTCCGTGGCGGCTTTCGTTGATCCGGCAGAGCGGTTTCTGCGCGCAATAGTCGCATGCGTGCGGGAGCGGGTCGACGGGCGCGTATCCGGCGGCAAATTGTTCAGCCAGCCGGTAGACGCTGTTTTCGCCGGCAAGAAGGAACGCTTCCCAGTCCTTTTTGACCTGATTGCCCTGCCCAGCGACGTGGCGGGACTTGGAGATGCCCTTCAGTTTGGGTTCACGCGGTTTTAGCTGACCGAAAAACAGGCCGGCGACGTTTTCCTCGAGTGCTGCGGCGTAGACGAAGAGCTGGGGCTCGGCCGGGCGCTCGCCTTCGAGCTTTTTGGCGGTCTGGTCGCCGCTTTTGTAATCGATCAGCAGCAAGTCTCCATTGGAGAGGCGGTCGATGCGATCCAGACGGAGGCGCAGGCGGAGGCCGGCGAGGTCGAAGTACTTTTCTTCTTCGACTGTTTCGACGGAGAAGTTCTGCTGGCGCTCGCGCTCGACCGAGAGCCAGTCGAGGATGACGGCTTTGAGGCGTTCGATCTCGACGGAGGTGACGATTTTACCGAACGGACTCGACGGCTTGGCGGAGACGGCTTCGCGGGCGGCGGATTCGACTAAATTATGGAGGGCGAGGGGAGCCATGGCGCGGAGCCGGTCGCGGGTCCGGAGTTTTTGCCAAACGAACTCGAGAGCTTTATGGAGGTTGCCGCCGCGCTCGCGACCGTCGAGGCCGAGGCATCCTTCTTCCGGCGAAGCGGCGTTGAGACGGAATTCGGCAAAGGCTCTAAATGGGCACAAGGACTGGGACTTAATGACGCTGGTGCCGCCTCGGGTATTGGCTTTTGCGGCGAACGGAGGGGCCAGACTATCGTCGCGCTGTTCGAGCAGGGCGGGTTTAAAGGACTGCCAGGGAGTGTTGCCAGTCCAGAAAGCTGGGTGGGTCGATTTTGAAGGAACGAAGCCAGCGAGCAGGGGGGAGGGTCGGCTGGACCAAGTGGCGACGAGATCAGGGGCGACGGCGAAAAGCGAAGCCGTCAGATGCTGGCGCTCGGCGCGCAGGCCGGGCGGTGTACTCCCCGGGACGTGGTGCTCTCGCTGGAGTTTCAGCGGAAGCAAGGGAGAACCGAAGGAGGGTGGAGGCCAGGTCTCTTCGGAGAGTCCGGCGAGGAGGGCGGAATCGAACTGGAGGCCGCTCGCCTGGGAGGCGTCGAGGATCTGGATAGGAGAGGCGAGGCTACCTTGCTCGAAACCGGCCTGGAGGAGGCGGCGAAGTTCTTCGATGGCGGATTCGAAGGTGACCGATTCGGCGACAAGGGAAAGAGCTCCGAGCTGCGAGAGGGCATTCTTCCACGCCTCGACTGCCTCTTGCTCGGCGGTGCTGAGTTCGTGGTCACCAGGCCAGCCAAGGGCGTGGAGCAGGGTGCCGATGAAACGGCTCCAGCCGGCGAAGGTATCGAGCGGGTTGGCATTTTGAAGCAATTGGCGCACGCGGGGCCAAATACGGGCGAGACGCGGACAGCGGACGGAGGCGGCGACGAGGTCGTCGAGCGAGACGTCGAGATCGCGGCGCTTTCTAATTTCAAGGTCGGCAAGGGCGCGCGCGGCGCGTTCGTCCGGGGCTCCAACAATCCAGGTTGAGCGCAGAATAGCGCCGGCGTCGGAAACGAGGATACGCGGACGGGCCAGTTCAAGAAGTAAGAGAGCACCGGCGACGATCGGTTGGGAGGCGAGCGGGGCTGGAGCGTTGAGGTTGAAAGCGAGCGGCTCGTCCTGGTTCATAGAGCCTGGATCGAGCAGAGCGCGGCAAGCGCCGGGATAGAAGACCTGGCGGAACACGCGGGCGACGGCTTGGCGGTGCGCCGGCAGGTCAGGCACGAAGATGCCGACGGTTTTGGAAGCGTCGTGTTCGAAAGCATGGCGCGCCCAGCGAGCGGCAAAATCCAATTCGCGATCGAAATTGTCGAAGGATTTAGCCGGCGTTGGGTGTTCCGGTGGCGAATCGCGGAACGAAGCCACGGATGCGCGGCGGTCGAGAGCGGAACAGACACGTTGCAGCGCGGGGAAGGCGGGTCGCGAATTTAGAAAGGCAATTTCGCCAGCGGCACAAGTCTTCCGCGCAATAGATTTCTGTGCAAACCAGGCAGGCAAAAGGGGCCAGAGTTCGGCGCGGCTGATCCAGCCTTCTTGGCGACAGGCGTGGCGGAAGAGTTTGAGCCAGCGCTGGAACTGCAGAGCGTCGCTGCCGTCTTGCCAGTGGGGGCTTTCGGCGGGCAGTTCCCATTCGGCCAGCGTTCGGGCGGCACGGCTGGCGAGGCGGGCGGTGGCGTTGGCGTCGAAGAGGTGATGGCTTTCGCGCTGAACGATGCGCTTCCAAAGGAAGTGCTCCTGGCTGGGGGAGAGGAGGGCCGGTACATCGTCGCGATGGTAGCGGGCTTCGTGCCAACAACCGGTGAGCCAGGCAGAGAGGCTTAGAAACCGGGGCCGCCGCCAGCTGTCGTGGCCGGCGCGCAACTGGTGCGCGACGAAGTGCCGGTAGCCGACGGAGGCTAGAAAGCGCGAGGGTAGGACAACGGTAACGTTTTTCTCAGGCGATTTCTCAAACGACGAGAAAAGTCCCGAACAGGCGAGACGCATGGAGGCGATACAGAGCCATTATCGCGAATGGGGAAGAGAGAGCGGTCCTCTTAGCTTGTTAGGTTTAAACTGCCTCGGTCCCGCTTTTCGCGTAAATGGCTTGCTGCGGGAATGGGAATATTAACAGCGGCAGGGGCGAACGCCGCAGCAGACTTGCTTGTCGGTTTAGAGGAATGGGAACTTGTGCTCGGCGCAGGTACTCTGGCTTTTTCGAAATGAATTAGAACAAGTGCATTCGAAACCAGAGGCTCTGTTCGTCGAAGCAGAAAGAGCCGAAGATAACGGTGATCTGGAAACGGCAAACCAGTTGCTACTAAAGGCGGCCAAGCTGGGCCACACCGGCGCACAGGTGGCCGTCGCAAATAACTACTCTTCCGGGCGAGGTCTTAAAAGGTCTCTCGAGAAGGCTGCGTACTGGTACAAACGAGCGTGCGACGCCGGTGACGAATCTGGGGCTCCGGCAACACGCGAGCGGCAATTTTTTGGCTCAAGAGAGCGGTTGAACTTCACTCGGGTGAGGCAGCTCTGGAACTTGCCAAGCTGTATGCGCATAGGCGTGGCGGCAAACCAACGGCATTGGAACTGTTGGATCTCACGCAGCGAATGAGACCGTCGGAAATAAGCGAGCAGGCCAAAGAAGATGCCGCTGAACTCCTATCATTGCTGACCAGAAAGCCCCATTTATGAGTCTCTGAATCCCCAGACAACGGACGGTCGCAGCAGTTCTCCGCGATACAGGCCGTGGGTAGCACCAAATGCCAATGATCCTTTGTGAACTGGGCTGCGACAGGGAATTGACTTCTCTGTAGGCAAAGGCTACTGCCCGAATTGGCTCCCGGTCCCCACATGGCCGCTTCCTCATCGTTGTGCGTGCGGCTAGGCTGGGCTGATTTTGCCATCCAGGGACCGGGACCAGTACCTTGTCACGCAGTTCGGCATTTCCCGACCGGATGGTACCCCACGAGGCTGGCTAATCTCAAGCCGGGCGATTGGACGAGAAGTGAGCTAGGTTGACATCGACTTCCGAATCGGGATTACGTAGAAATAGATCCGCCCTGGTCGGGATGTGTCGACTAACCCTTCGGACCTCGTCACAAGCCGGATTACTCGCCATATCGCCGTTAGGGTGTGATCAACTTGTATTCTCTCCAACCTGTATGGCTCATCCTAAGGCATGAACTACCAAGGACTAGTCTCGGCTGCCGAAGGCGTGCTTCGTCCCCTCACTGTAGGGGGGCGTGTCTTCGGAGATGTAGGAGCGGCTGTTGTCAGCGGAACTGATCGCCTTTTCCTCGGCGTCTGTGTGGACACGCCGAGTTGGGGGCTTTGTGCTGAAAGGAGTGCCCTTGCCGCGATGATTACGTCTGGCGAGTACAGGTTCAAGAAGGCCGTCGCAATTTGGAAGGAGCCAACATCAGGCTCGCTTTACATCCTTCCGCCATGCGGAATTTGTCGAGAGTTCATGAGGTGCATAGATGAGACCAATCTGGATTCGGAGATCATTCTAGGGACAAATCGCGTGGCGCTGCTCAGAGACTTGCTTCCCGAGCATGCCTGGCCGAAGTCGATGGCTCAGGATCGTATCCCTAGGTGATTGGACGGCTTGTAATACGCTCGAGGTTGTTATCTGACAAACTGTCAGCACCATGGAAAGATTTGGCTTGCGCACAAAGAGATTCACGGTAGTCGCGATGTGTTTACAGATCCCGAATCTGTCCAGTGTCCGAGTTGTGCCAGGACCACTCAGCGTGGCACGCTGGGGGCTGTTTACGGCTGCTGTTGTACTAGGGGCCGCGATACTCTTTTTCCCACTCAGCTATACGGAGCACCCCGCTTGGGATATCTGGGTTACTGATCAAAGTGGCCGACCGGTAGAGGGCATAACTGTTCGCCTCACCTCTCGGAACTATTCAGCCGAATACCATTCTCGCGAGGACAATGCCGTCACCGATGGGAGCGGACACGCCGCATTCCGCGCGCGATATACCAGAAGCTCTTTGGCTCGTCGGATCACAGTCACGCTAACTTCCGCGCTGGCCGGTATCCATGCCAGTTTTGGTCCGCATGCAAACGTATTTGCATTTGGCAAAAATCTTCAAGGTTTTGATATTGACCAGACGCGGGACGTTGTTGTCGAGTGGACGGGTAGACCGGCGCATATGGAATCCCATATCGTTGTTAGGCCGGTAAAATAGCCGGAAATTGTTGTCCGGTCACCTTGTTTGTGCCGGTCGCGTATCGGCGGATGGGCCGTAGATAGAGGGTACGGTTCCGCCCATTGGACGCAGATAGGCCGATAACTGGCCGCGGTGATGAATGGCGTCAAACAGAATCAACCACAGAAACTGTCCCACGGGCTGTTCGGAGACAACTTTCCCGTTGTACTGGAACTGTGCAGTGCGATTCCAGGATGCTTCGTCCATCCGCGAAATACGCTCCGTCAACTCGTTCGACCATTGCTCGAATAACGTCAGCATTTCATTCAGAGGCGGTGGGGGTTCGGTTCTCCATTCCGTTTTGTATTGAATTTGCCGCTTCCAGGCAGGCTCGCAGCTCGCTGGTAAGCGTCCAGACCAGCTGTTCGGCGGATGGACAGCGATCGTGGGGCTGATAGGCGAGGCGGTCAGCCGGAAGCGCCTTCAGAACGGCTAAGAAGACGGGAGCTTCGGCGCGCCGCCGCTCCAGGTAAAATTCGCGTGGTGTCATGTCCACTCCTCGTTTCTAAGGCCGCAAAGGAACGAACGCAAGTGAGGGACGACTTGCGTCATCATGAGTATAATCCATGACGACACCGGCGCCGGAAGCGCGGGCAGCGAAAATACCAGATGGCGATTGCTAAGGACTTTGTCTTTTTTGGACGCTTGTGCCTGGACTTTGGGCACACCGGCGACATGGGGTACGGGAGCCATTTCGAGCGTCTTACGATTCCTTCCGAGCTTCAACGCTGGCTGTCGCTCAGCCCGCTGCAGCTTGCGGCGCTCAAAATAACGGTGAAGGATTTAGAGCGGGCCAAGGCGCTGCGCCGAGCCATTTGGAGAGTGGCCGAAGCCGTTCTGGAGCATGCAGTTCCCGCAGCCGCCGATATCCGGCTGATTAATAAGACAGCATGCCAGCCCGGTCTGACGAGGGAACTCGATCGTAAGGCGAAATCGATGTGTTGGCGCCACCCGACGATCGCCGCGGCGCTGGCAACGATCGCGCAAGACGCCGTTGTACTCTTTGGCGATCCGGTTCAGCGGTTACGACTCCGTTGCTGCGAAAATCCTCAGTGCAGGGCGGTGTTCTATGACGATTCACGGCCTGGGATGCGGCGCTGGTGCGCGTCGAACCGTTGTGGCGATCGCATTCGGGCGAGACTTTATCGGGAGCGGCACAGATCGTGAACTTACATCGATGGGCTATGGCAAGGCACCTGTGCCAAACCACCGGTCGCGGCTCTTTTATCGCGCTGAGATATTGGTATGAGGGAGCACGTAAACATTGGCCGCGGATCAACACGGATAAACGCCGATAGTTGACGATACCTTCTGCCGATCCAGGATCGTCCGCAGCGTGCAACCCGGAATAGAAAGAACGGCGGCCTGCGAAGGCATAACTCAAACGTAAGGTTGGAACTTAGAATTACTCAGGACGGTTTTCTCCTTGACAGATTAGGAGTGCTCACCGTATACTCCTGACTAGTTTAGGAGTGTGAATCGGCGCTGGCGCCAGGGGGGCGAAATATGAGATGGCGAAGATTGTTTCATCGTTCTCGGATGGACGATGAGATGGAGGAAGAGCTTCGCTTGCATATCGAGCATCGCGCGGACGATCTGGAGCGTTCCGGCTTAGATCGCGCGGCGGCGGAACGGCGGGCGTGTATCGAGTTTGGCGGACGTGGGCGGTTTAAAGAGGAATGCCGGGAAGCGCTGGGCGGCAATTTTTTCGAGACCTTGATACAGGATGCGCGCTTCAGCGTTCGCGTGCTGCGTAAGTCTCCCGGATTCGCGGTCACCGCGGTTTTGACGCTGGCGTTGGCGGTCGGGGCGAATGCCGTGGTCTTCGGTGTGTTCAATGCGCTGATCCTGCGTCCGTTGAATGTGCCTCAGGCGGAGAGCCTTTATGGCATCGAGCGGGCGAGCGATAAGGACCCAACTCAGTCGTATCCCGACTATCTCGATTTGCGCGATCGCAACCGTAGCTTCGATGGGCTGGCGGCTTATGCCGTGGCGCAAGCGGCGCTGGAGACAGGCGGAAGCGCAGCGCGCGTCTGGGGCGTGGAAGCGAGCGGGAACTATTTCGACGCATTAAGGATTCAACCGTATCTCGGCCGTTTTTTCCATGGCTCCGATGAGCATGGTCCGAACAGCGCGCCGTATCTGGTGCTCAGTTACGCCTATTGGCGGAGCCACTTGCAAGAGGATCGCGGCGTGGTGGGGCGTGTTGTCCATCTCAACGGGCACCCTTTTACGATTCTCGGCGTCGCGCCGCCCGGGTTCCGCGGGACGTTATTGTTTTTCTCTCCCGATTTTTTTGTGCCGATGGTGAACCGGGCAGAGGTAGAAGGGGCGAGTGATCTGAACGCACGGGGCAGCCGTTGGGTGTTTATGGCGATGGGACATTTGAAGGAGGGAGTAACTCCGGCGCAGGCGGTCGCCGATCTGAACTCGATTGGCTTCTATCTGGAAAGAAGTTATCCCAAAGAGGAACGGAAAACGAGCTTTTTGCTGGCGCGGCCCAGTCTTTTAGGCGATAGTCTTGGCCGTCCGGTACGAGCATTCCTTGCGGGATTGATGCTGCTGGCGGGGTTAATTCTGCTGGCGGCCTGCGCGAATCTGGGCAGTTTGTTTGTCGCGCGGGCCGCTGACCGAACGCGTGAAGTTGCCTTGCGACTGGCGCTCGGATCGAGCCGCCGACGCATTCTGCGACAACTATTCACGGAAGCCTTGCTGATTTCGCTCGTCGGAGGGGCCGTCGGATTGTGGAGCAGCCTGGTGCTGTTGCGCGGGCTGAGCGAGTGGCAGCCATTCCCCAGAAATTTCCCCGTGCATACGCCCGTGAACCCGGACGCGAAGGTGTATGGAATGGCGTTGCTGCTGGCGTTAGCGAGCGGGTTTCTCTTTGGCGCGGTGCCGGTAAAGCAGATCCTCCGCACGGATCCGTATCAAGCTCTCAAATCGGGAGCAAGCGGCCGGCGCGGACGCCGAATGGCTGTCCGAGACCTGTTGCTAGTGGTGCAAATTGCGGTCTGCGCTCTGCTGATCACTTCTTCGCTGGTGGCGGTGCGCGGGCTGGCGCGCTCGCTCCATGGCAACTTCGGTTTCAACCTGCGGAACACAATGCTGGTAGATACAGACCTGAATATGGCAGGCTACAGCGGCGATGGAGTTTCCGCCATGCAAAAACGCATGATCGATGCGGTGGCAACGGTTCCGGGCGTAGAATCCGTGGGGTTGGCCGATGCGCTACCGCTTGACGACGCGGCCGACTCGGTTGTCTTCGCCGATAAGGCGTCAGATCTGACGCCGGCCAATGCACTCGCGGAAGCCAGCCTTGCCAGCGCATCTCCCGAATATTTCCGCGCGGCCGGCACGGCCTTGCTGGCGGGGAGGAGTTTCACCTGGCATGACGACAAAAACTCGCCGCGCGTAGCGGTTGTGAATCGGGAGTTCGCACGCAGAGTCTTTGGCTCCGAAACCAGCGCCATGGGCAAGCATTACAGGACGCAGGATGGAACACGGATAGAAGTAGTGGGCATTGTGGAAGATGGAAAATACAACAGCCTTACCGAAGATCCACACCCGGCGATGTTTCTGCCGATCCTGCAATCGCACTCGACTCAGACGTGGCTGGTGGTGCGGACGTTGCCTGAAGCCGCGCGCTCCGGCCACGATGCGGGGCAATTGACGTCCGCTATAAGGAGCAAGCTGCGGCAACTAAATCGCGGACTGCCGATTTATATCGAGACACGATACCAGGAGCTGGACGCAGTTCTATTCGGTCCGCGCATAGCAACGATTTCACTGGGCGTGCTGGGACTGATGGGCGCGTTGCTATCCGTCACCGGCATCTTCGGCATGGCGGCTTACTCGGTGAGCAGACGGCTGAGGGAGTTGGGAATCCGCATGGCGCTCGGCGCGCAACGGAAAGAAGTTTTAGAGGCGGCGCTAGGACGTGCATTCAAGTTGTTGGCTTTTGGTTCGGCGGCGGGATTGCTTCTGGGAATTCTGGCGAGCCGGGTGCTGGCCTCCATCGTGTATCAGGCGACTCCGCGCGACCCGCTGGTATTGGCCGGGGTGGTTGTGGCGATGGGATTGGTGGGTTTGCTGGCCACGTGGATTCCGGCACAGCGCGTGCTATCGCTCGATCCCGTGACACTGCTGCGCGAAGAGTGAATTGCTAGAGGAATAGAAGACAGGTTGTCATACTCCGCCGAAAGGTGGAGAGACACTCGCGATTGTGTCTAAGTCGTATCAGCGATGGCAATGTACATAGACCTATCAAAACGTTTTATGCTATTCAGCATTCGATAGGTCTCAAATAAGGCAATACGCGATTTAGCTCGCGTAATTGCCCAGTAAGTGCGCGTCAGGGAAGACGCACTGGAAAGGGAAAGAATAACAAGGAGTAGGAAGTTCTTACATAACGAAACAGACGCCTTTGGTCGGGCCGCCTGCTTGCGCAATCTGCTCCTGCAGCGAACAGTAGGTGCAGCAATTCTCTTCCGAGCCGTTGATGCAAGAGTCGCACTCGAAGATATGTTCCATCAGTGCGTCACATAGCTCATCGGCGTGAGCGGATCCGGAGGGCTCGGTGTGGCCCAGCACGATAGTCATCGGAGTTTCCAGGGTTGAAGTTTCTAACGCGGGAGACATCATTCGACAATTTTATTGGCAATTCTAGGGCCAATAACCGGCCATCCCGAAGCGAAAAATGCAAGTAGAAGCAGTAAAACAACTTAGGTCTTTTTTGTTCGGTTGACCGACGGTGTCATACCGGGCGGGCAACAGCGGGCTAAGTGAAATCCAATATCCAAAAAGTTAAATAAGGGAGGACAGACGTAAGGGCTAGGATGAAAGACCTACTTGTCATGACAGGTTTAGCGATTCGGCCGGAACCTGTACTACTGTTCGCCATCCAAAGAACATGCGAGCAGCTCTGGTTCCGCGTTTTCTACAGGCCGCCGCGACGAGGCCAAGTGCGGACGTCGCCTGGTGGGCGGTGGTCTTTCGATTTTTATTGCACGGGCTGATCGTTTCGACCTGGGTGTCGCGCATTCCCGCTCTGCAAGCGAGCCTGAAGTTAAGCAACGCCGGTCTGGGAGGTTGCCTGTTGGGAACGGCGGTGGGATCGGTGGCGGCGATCCCGGTAGCGGGCTGGCTGGTAGCGAAATATGGCAGCAAGCGCGTAACGACCTGGAGCACGGCGGGGTTCTGCCTGGCGCTGGTTGGGCCTTCGCTGGCGACGGGCTCGGCTTCTCTGTTTGTCACCTTGATCGCTTACGGCGCAATGGCCGGGACGAACGATGTATCGATCAATTCGCAGGCGGTGGCGGTAGAGGCCGCGCTTGGGGCACCGACCATGTCGCGTTTTCACGCCATGTTCAGCATCGGCGGCATGATCGGCGCGAGCGTGGGGAGTTTGGCGGCGGCGCATGGCGTGGGAATCGGAGTTCACTTCTCGACGGCCTGCCTGATTTTTCTACTGCTGAGCGTGGCGACGGCCCCGCTACTGCTGGCGCACGACCGGCACAAAGAGGAGCGCAGGACGAGAGGAAGACTCGGCCGTATACCCGGCGTGCTGTTGATCCTGACGACGATCGGTTTTTGCATGTTTCTTTCGGAAGGCGCGATGGCGGACTGGACAGCGGTGTATCTGAAGCAAGTGCTGGCGGCGGGTCCAGGATTGGCGGCGGCCGGCTATGCGGTGTTCTCGGGCGGCATGGCGGTGTTCCGGTTGCTGGGCGACGCGGTGACAAAACGGTTAGGTCCCGCGACCACGGTGCGCACGGGCGCGCTGGTTGCGGCGGCCGGCTTGACGCTCGCTTTGACGGCGCGCTCGGTCATGCTGGCGCTGCCCGGCTTCGCGTTGACAGGAGCAGGCTTCTCGGTGATTGTGCCTTTAGTTTTCGGCGCTGGCGGACGGGTGAAGTCGCTGCCGGGAGGAGCCGGCATCGCGCTCGTCAGCGGCGCGGGTTACATCGGTTTTCTCTTCGGGCCGCCGCTGATCGGCTTGGCCGCGCAATGGAGTTCGCTGCGGTGGGCCTTGTTTTTGGTAGTGGGACTCAGCCTGCTGGCGGCCAGTCTGGCCGGAGCGGTCCGGGAGGAAGTAGGCATTGAGTCAGTTTCGAATTAAGATAGGTAGAGAGGACGTTGCACCAGGATTGCTTTTTCTCCCCGGTCGACAGGAAGCACGGCAACGCGCAATGGCGTTTTGACGAGTGATTTAAACAGCGTTCATGCTTTTGACCCTGTAGTTTGACTTCGCGGCGGCAAACGGAGAATCTATGTCCTTATCACGCAAACAATATCTTTTCGTCAGTGATTTCGACCAGACGCTGAGCTTTAACGATTCAGGTTTGGTTTTGAGTAAACTGCTGGGCCTTGATGGATTCGAGGACCGGGTAGCGGGTTTATCGAAAATCAACCTGGTGCAGCAAGGCGGCGAACTGGCCTACCTGCTGCTGCACGACCCGGAGTTTCGGCGGGTGCGCCGGGAGCACTTAGCGGAGGCGGGCAAGCAAATTCGGCTGAAGGAGAACATCGGCCTTCTTTCGAAAATTCTGGGCGATCTGAACGACAGCGAGTTTGCTTTTCATGTGGTGTCGGCCGCGCCGGAAGAAGTGATTCAATCGGCGCTCGAAGGAATCGTGCCGGCGAATCATATTCACGGAACGCGATTCCGTTACGCGGAATCGGGCGAGATCGATTCGATTGTCCGGCTGCCGGCCGGCTATGGAAAGGTCGTAGTGGTGGATCAGCTGCGGGCGCAGATGAGAATCGGCCACGACAGCCTGGTTTATGTGGGTGACGGAAGTTCGGACGTGCATGTGATGCTGCACGTGAACCGCCTGGATGGCTTGACGATCGCGGTTTCGGAGAACAAGTATCTGACCCCGATCGCGCGCCGGACGATCCTGAGCGATAACGCGTGCAGCGTGCTGATACCGATGCTCGAAGAGCTTTTCGGCTGGAGTTCGAACAAGATCCGGCTCTACTTCGAGGCGAATGGTTTGACTCTGCAGGAATGGGACAAGGTGCGCACGGATACGATTACGCTGTATCAAAGCGAAGGCGCGCGGCCGCGCGCGGTTAATTGACGAAGCGGCTAGGGAGAAGTTGAAAATCACGCGGGTTCGTGAGATTGGCTATGGCTTACCTGGCGGCAGTAGGCCGGAGCCTATCGCTACAAAAGCGACCTTCGAAGCGGACAGCTTCACGGTGCAGCTTGACGATGTATTCGTCGCGTCTGGCGTCCGTCGCTGGCCTGCTTCGCGGCAATAACTAAAGCCGGCGATGGCTGAATGTAAGTCGATGGTCACCTGTCCGCGCTGCCATCGAATGGTTACCAAAACTGAAGCTCGCCGGGGACATGGTTGCCGCTAAGAAGCGGACTCGCGCGGAATAATTTCTGAGCCGGAAATTGTCGAGGCTGTTCTCTAAACACGACCTCACTCGCAGCCTCAAAACGCGGTATATTACTCTCGATTTAGAGCCTTCGCCGCGGTTGCATCAAGCTTCGGCATGGCTCGAATTCGCGGCTGCCAGCATAGTTGAACTTTACCTATGCCGACATTCGGAACAAAAACGTTGGCCGCCCGCGCGCGGAAGTTTGGTTAGATGCCTCTCGAAAAGCTCAGTAACGGCACTTGGGTACTTATTCCAGAGAGGAAACGCAGGAGCATCGATCCGCTGCTGAACGCAATTATTGTCGTGTTGTGGTCGACGCTTTGGATGCTGGGGACGCTGGCATTTTTGATGTGGCGGACCAGGGCGTAAGCGAGTGGGTGTGAGATTTGGGGCCAGCCATAAACGTTAGAATTAGTTTGTGGACTGGACGGATTACAACGGCGTCGAGCGGGTACCGGGCAGGCTAGGTGGTCAGCCGGTCCTGAGGGGGACACGCGTGCCAGCCGATTTGATCGCGGAATGCCTTGATGGCGGAGAAACGCCGCACGAGATCACCTACAACTACACCCTCAAGCTCCAGGACGTGCTGAACTTCAAGGCCTACAGGGACACTCATCAGGCAGCTTCGGGCGGTGCGGAGTCTACTTGCCGGACGTGAGGGTGCGGTTGCACTCCGGAAGAGCCTGTAAAATAAGGCTATGCAAGTGAGCGATATGGATTGGTCGGATTGCCCTCTCGTGGAGCAAGTACAAGACCGGTTGAACGGCAAGCCAGTGGTGAAGGGCACCCGCGTAGCGGCTGATACCATCACCGAATGCGCGGAGCTTGGCGAAACGCCGGAGGAAATTGCGTCAGACTATCGTCTGAAGCTGAGCGACGTGCAAGCGTTGTTGGCTTATGCCGCTAAACATCAAACCGCGTCGCCCGCCGCTTGAAGCGTGTGCTGTTTGACCATAACGTGCCGGCACGCTTGTCCCGTTTCCTGAAAGCGTGCAACGTGAAGCTTGCCGATGAGATGGGGTGGACGAAAATCTCCAATGGAGAGCCGCTTGCCGCAGCCGACCATGATAATTTCGATGTCCTACTGACCGGGGATCAGAGTCTCAGATACGAACAGAACATGGTGGGCCGAAAGATCGCGGTGGTATCGATGTCGGATAACCATTGGAGCATTGTTCAGCATCACGTTCCGGCGATTGTGGAGGCTCTCGAACAGGCAAAACCCGGAGAGGTCAGGCAGGTGTTTTGCGGCACGTTCGTTCCGCGGCGGCTTCGGAAGCAGTTGCCTTGATCTGAATGAGTCAGCTAACTCAACGAGCACATCGGGGAAAACTTTAGCGGGCCGTTATCCGATGCCTGCGAAATTTCACTAACTGCCCCCTCTTTAGATGTAAGAGCTCCTAACGGACGCGACTCCTCTCGATTGCCATGACGCGCAGGATTGCGTTCGCGCATGCGAAGGTCGCGGCTCTCACTCCGAACTGAAGAGGTCTCCAAGTGAAACAAGCGCCTTTGTGGTCCGCTCGCCGCGACCGACTTTTATATTCCCTTGCCCTTTTGTTTTGTTTCAGCGCGATTCGCGGAGATGCACAATCGCAGCGTCCCCGAACGGTGATGGCCAGTGAAATAGGGTCGATCTTCGCCACACCCAACGGTTTCGACTGGTCGCAAGTCGGCGCTTACGTAGGCGCGCCAAAATCCGAGCTGTTTTCGTATATGGCTCCGGCTGCGATTAAGGTTGTTCACGCCCGCTTTCACGTGTTTAAGGAGAGCGACGAATGGCAGTGGAACTATTTCCCGTATTCCGGCTTTCGCATGTATGAAGGACAAGAAGTTGCCGCGGGAAGGCCGCCGATTTTTGTGACGGCATATTACCAGGGCAAAACGAGACAAGTGGTTTGGAGCTGGTCGCTAGGCTTACAGGCGAATTCCAACAAGCCCACGAGACCGGCAACCGAATGGGAATACGCGGTAAATGTTCAAGACGATCGTTTTATCCAGTACTGGATTCAATACGTCCGGGGACTCGAGAAAGAATACGCGAGCCTGTCCAATCTATGGATAGGACTGGATGAGGCGGCGTTCATGCCGGGTTTGTACGGCGTGATAGACGATAACGGCAATTTTGTACAAGGAGTGCAGTGGGATCAGCCGTTCCCCCAAACCGCGGCGGATTACTATAACTCGATCCATAACTTCTTCACGAGAGTCAAGCAACTCGCGCCGGACTTCAAAATGATGCCTAATTCCGGGGGCATCAGTGATTGGAGTCAGTTCAAGAACACTTTTGGGGCGGCGCAAGGCCTGATGCTGGAAGAGATCAATCCGGAGAACTCGGCTAGCGATTTTTACGTGCGAACCTTCCAATACAATCAAATGGTTGCGTATTCGAACGAAAGCGCGCTGGGTTATCCGATGGTCTTCGCGTCGATTGTGCCCGTATCGAGCGCTTCCCGGATTGTCGATTCTTACGTGATGTATCTGCTTCTACGCGGACCCAACACCTTCTATGCGCCTGAGATTGCGGGTACCTACAATGCGCTGCCGCCGGCTCTCTATCAGGACATCGGCTCAGCGCTAGGAGAACCCACGAGTTCTTTCAGTTGTAAACCGGCCGCCGAAACTGCCACTGAAAATCCAGGGCTGTGCGTGTACTCACGCACTTTCCAAAATGGCGCCGTCTATTTGAACTGGACCGGAAAAGCACAGACCATCAAGTTACCAACAAACGAAGTTTTCTATGATGCAAATCACCGCGTTGTAACTAGCCTGTCGCTGCCGGATTTGAGAGCAGCCTACGTCCTGAACCACTGAAAGCGGAAAAGCGGGCGGCGTGGCGCGCGGCGGCGGCGAAGCTAACTTGTATGGTTCGTCTGCCTGCGCTTACACTCGCTAAGTTAAGGATACTCAGGCAAGGAAGTGTGAGCGCTTAAAACCTGAGACTCAGGTCGACAGGGAGAAAACCGGTACGCGGGGAACGGCCATAGCTTGTGGATGGAATCGTCCCCAACGGGATCACCGCCTTGCAACCCTTCTGAACTGAGTTCGGAATAGACTTTCCGGTCGAGTATCCAACAGCCGATATGGAAAGGATGTGACAGCGGAGAAAAGTTCCTCTTGAACTGAAATAGCGAGTCCTGGCATCCGCCTATACCGCCGCCAAGGTGGAACGTGTTATCCCCCCTGCCGGTGGCCCATTTCCGAGTGCCATCCAGCATCGGCTTTAGTGGTGAACGCTCAATGAAGCGTTCGTCGATTCCAGTCAGGTGAGCGTGAACATAACCGCGGTATTCCATTACAAGAAGAGCGGCCGTAACTTCCCCTTTCAACTTCGCAAGCAGCATCGAACAGTTCCCGTCGAGAGCACGGGAAAAGCGAAGGAGCCAATCACGGTCGATGAGATAGTCATCTGACGCATTACGCCTCTTCATGGTCTGCCCATAAAGGTCGACGAAGAGATCGGCCGCGGAGGATATGTCGGCTACCGAAACCTCGAATCCTTCGGCATACGCCCTTCGAATCTCGTTACGGAGATTCTTCTTATATCTCTGAAACTGTTCGGCTTCAGGATCGCGCAGATCGATCGAGACGGTGGCGCCTCTCAGGATTGCGGCCTGACCGCAAAACTCCGGCACCTGGTCCGAGACGCTCTCGGCAAGCGAAACGTTCTCAAGTAGAGGGTGGAACCGGGTAAAGGCGGAGATTACGCCTTGCGCCTTCCAGGTCTCGAACAGTTCATGCCAGGCTGAGGACAAGAATTCGCAAGAGGCATTTTGAGAAGCGAGCGGGCCTCCATAACCGTAGACCGAAGTCACATCGGCGAAGCCGGCGCCTTCACAGCCTGGAATGTCGTCCAGGGTGCGAAGCAGGAACGGAAACAGAAATGTCATGCCTTCGTTCCGGCAACTGAATAGAAAAGAGCGCGGCTCAAGTGGGGAGGATGGCCGCTGCAACGATCCGTTCCCCGAAGACACCTCACACCGGATGCCGCGGCTACCATTTCTTACGCCCAGGCTGAATGCAGAATGATAGCGCCGCGTGTGATAAATGTCATGAGTAACGGTTTCCAGTAGATCATCCCAATGTGGATCGGATCCTGAGACAATCTCCGTCTTCGTTGCCATCGAATCTCCTTCCGGCTAAGATCGTTTACCACGATCCGAGTCACTCCACAGAACGGGAAAGACCGCATCATCGGAGTAATTGGGCAAACCTGCTTCGTCCTTACCGCAGATCAGATCGTTGAACAATTGCAACGGCCTGCCATCGTGGCGGAAAGCAGTTTGATAACTATTGCTGGCATCTTGCATGTGAACGGCCAGAGCCATTCGCGAGCGTTCCCCACGATTGGGAAAACTTCCGTGAATCGTGCGCGCGTGATGGAAACTCATCTGGCCTCGTTTCATCGCCAATAGCCTGACGGTGAGTTGGTGGCCCTTTGCTTGAGCGGCTTGTTCCAGAGCTTCCATATCTTGCGAGTGGAAAGACAAAGCAGAGCGGTCGAGCTGGTGAGACCATTTCTGGCTGCCATCGATAACGGCTAACGGCCCAAGTTCTTCGGGACAGTCATGAAGCGGAATCCAGGCAGTCAACAGGTTGCTCGAAGAGCAAGTCCCCCAGTAGTCTCCATCCACATGCCATCCTACTGTGGAACTCGCTTTTGAAGGAGGCTTGCACACAATCTGGTCGTCGAAAAGGCGCACCGCTTCGGCTTCGGCGAGCTTCGCGGCAATCCCGCCGACGATAGGACTCCAGGCGAGCTTTCGAACCCGGCTGTTCTGGAGCGAGATGTATTCGTTGTTGCGGGTCCCCTCGCCGTCGCCGGGCATCCAGTCCACGTAACCTTTACTGAGTGGAAGCACATCGTCGCGATGGCCGGACCAGTGCTCCTCGATACCAGTAAGCGCTTGCTCTATCAATTCGTCCGGTAACACTTTGGGACTTACAAACCAGCCATGCTCGCGATAGAACTCCACATCCTCGTCAGAAGGGAGCAGGTTGGTGACGTCTTCGATGGTTTTCAGATTAGATGTATGCATAACAATGAGTAGGTTACTCACACCAGGAGCTGGATAGCTTCCGGTAACTTCCACAGATCCGGCAATTCGATGTGAGGTTGCAAACTGGAAAGCGCCTCGCATTCGGCATGGAGTCCGCCGGGCCTCCGAATCCGGACGGTCTTCCAACCGCGTGCCAGTGGCGCCCCGAAATCTTTCTTGGGATTATCGGCAACGTAGACCAAAAGGGATCGCTGTTTTCCTAAACGCTCTTCCATGAACTCGAAAGCCCTGGGATGCGGTTTGTAAAACTCCTCTCCCCAAACTCCCGTGCGGACGATGTGCGGCAAAAGGTCATGCAATCCTAAAGCGCTGCACTTTAGCGACTGGCCTTCAGCCCGGCCATCGGTGATCAGACCGGTCGGAGAGCCTTTGAGTTCCGCTAAGCAGTACTCCGCGTCTGGCGGCAATCGGATTTCCGGCAGATGGTTCCGGTAGACGTCCAGCATCACCCCTACGCAATCCAATATCTCCTCGCGGCCCATCTTCCGAAGCGCGCTCTGAAAAATATCCACGCGCGCGCCGCTTTGAAAAAGATCCCAGGCGCAAGAGGTGAAACCGTTTACTCCTTTGGTTATCTGTAGCCATTGGCCAACGGCTCGAAACCCGCTCCATACGTAATCCCGTTCGAGGTAGAGCGTGTCGTCAAGATCAAAGACTATGGAGAGATTGGGCATGAGATGTAGCCAGAGCACGAGAGCGCCCCTTTGGCACAAAAACGGCTTGATCGTAGCGCAGCATAACCATTCCGTCCTCCCAGTTTTCGAATGGACCGGTGGGTTCCATGCCTAGCGAATCTTCGATCAACCAGCGCGAGATGGTAGCTCCAGCATGATGAGCTAACGGGTAACCGCCGCCAAAGCGCGCATTGATCTCGATGACGCGAATCTCCCCGGCGGGTGTCAAGAAACACTGGACGTTCATTGCCCCGTAGGCTCCGGGAAGGGATTCCAGGATCTGACTTACTACTTGAATGATTCCCTCGTGGCGTGTAGTTACTCCCTTAGAGACCTCGCCGCCCCGAATTTCCATCCGGTGATGCGGAATGGCGCACAAGCACTTGCCGTGGCGATCGACAAAGCCATTCACGGTGAACTCCTTACCGTCAATGAACTCCTGCAAGATGATGGAGCCATCATAGCCGGTAGAGCCGAGTTCGTCAGCTGAGTTGATTACCCGGAAACCGCAGGAGGCACTTCCATTCCTCGGTTTGACCGCGACTGGAAATGTCCAGCCGCCCGGGTTTTCGAGAACGGATGCGGGGACGGATTGTCTGGGCGTGGGAAATCCGTTTGCCACCAACCAACGATGCGTCAGAACTTTGTCCTCGCAGATCGTTATGGCGTCCAGGTGCGAGATGGCGATTCTTACGCCCGCGCTGTGAAAGTTATCGCGCGCCGCCGCATAATGGCGGAGTTCGGTATCTATGGTCGGCACAACCAAATGAACCTTTTCCAGTTCACAAATGTCCAGTACGCAGGGGAGGAAGTTCGGATCGTCGCAGCGCGGCACCACATAGAAAGCGTCCGCCACCTCTCCCGCCGCGGCATGCTGTGTTGCATCGACCGCGATGATTCGCCCGCTTATGCCAAGGGCGCGCAGACTCTCACGAAACGCCTCTACCAGGCCCACTCGACGCCCGGCGGAAGAAATCAATACATTCGTGCGCAAGGGATCACCTCGATTCGGGGAAGACGCGGCTTGCCGGCCTCTGACTCCAAATAGCCACCGGGCTGTGAGAATGTTATAAGTTCGTTCAATCGAGCTTCTGCCTGAGTAAGATTCATTTGGTATCTTGTCTTTCGTTTGCGAGACTGCCAGTACAGGGTCGCCTGGATCTCAATACATCCAACGCGATTTCCGGCACGTCGGGGATGACCATTGCCGTTTTTTGTGTAAACAAACCCCAGAAGGTACGTAGCAAGATTTGTAAATCGAGCGCGCATGACATATTTTCCACGTAGAAAAGGTCATAGGCGAAACGCTCTTCAAAAGTCCGCTCCTTACGGCCGTGAATCTGCGCCCAACCGGTCAGGCCGGGACGCACGGAGTGCCTGCGCCTTTCCTCGGGAGTATAGAAAGGAGTGTAGGATTCAAGCAAGGGGCGTGGGCCAACAAAACTCAAATCGCCCTTCAGAATATTTATCAGCTGGGGCAGCTCATCGAGACTCGTTCTGCGCAGAAACCTGCCGACTTTGGTGAGGCGTTGCTCGTCAGGGAGCGGCCTGCCATCGTCGCCGCAGTGCCCGCTCATGGTGCGAAACTTCAGGCAGGTGAACGGTAATTCATGCAGTCCAGGCCTACGTTGCCGGAACACAACCGGCCTGCCCGTCGTCACCCGTACCGCCAACGCAATGACAAGCATCGCGGGAGCCGTGATGAGCAATCCCACAAGGGCGGCTCCGATATCGAACGCGCGCTTAACTATTCGGTACATCGCGAAATTCTGTCATGCCGATGCGCTTCTGACCGTCAGCGCCGGCGTCCGGGCGGCAGCCATCTCAGGCGGCCGAGAGAGGACCAGGGCCAGCAAATCGAGGCTTGGATTGTACTCAGCCAATAGTTGCTTCATGAGCAGCAAGAGACCCCGCGCATCGCGCGCCGCGCACAGTTGCCGCATGGACGCAAGGTGAACTTCAAGGACATCCCAATCCATGCCAGGCCCCGCGAACACTTTAATCTTTTCGTGGTGAGTCAAACAAGTGTTTTCCTGATAGCTGCTTAATTCCTCCATCAGCTTTTCACCCGGCCGAATCCCGGTGAAGACGATTTCTATGTCTTCGTCGGGACGAAAGCCAGACAGGAGTATTAATTTTCGCGCCAGATCAACGATGGGAACCGGCATTCCCATATCCAGCACAAAAATCTCCCCACCCTTTCCCATGGTGGCCGCCTGCAGAACCAACTGAGCTGCTTCAGGAATCGTCATGAAGTAGCGCTGCATCTCCGGATGCGTCACGGTGACCGGGCCGCCGGCGGCGATTTGTTTCTTGAAGATCGGAATGACACTGCCGTTGGAGCCAAGCACGTTGCCGAACCGGACTGAAACAAATTTTGTGCCGTCGCCATTCAGCGCTTTTACGATGAGCTCCGCGAGCCGTTTGGTCGCGCCCATCACGCTGGTGGGGCGCACGGCCTTGTCGGAGGAGATCATGACAAATTCGGAGACATGATGGCGCGCGGCAACCGTTGCCACGTTGAGTGTGCCGATTACATTATTCTCGATGGCTTCAAACAGGTGGGCTTCCATCATGGGCACATGCTTGTAAGCGGCAGCGTGGTACACGACGGCGGGAGAATACTTCCGCACGACTTCGCTCAATCTCTCCCGGTTCCTGATATCCCCGACCGCCTGGAAGAATGGCACGTTCGGGTACGTCTTCCGCATCTCGGAATCGATTTCAAACAGCGGAGACTCCGCCACATCGAAGCCCACGATGGCTTTCGGCCTAAAACGAGCTATCTGCCGGCAGAGCTCAGAGCCAATCGAGCCGGCGGCGCCCGTAATGAGCACTACGTTGTTCTCCAGCGTCCCGCGGATGGCGATCTCCTCCAGACGAACGGGCGCGCGATCGAGGAGATCTTCCACCGCCACATCCCGAATCTGCGAAGTCAATGCCTGATCCTGCAAAACTTCCGCCACGCCCGGAACGGTCTTGCATTTGACGCCTGCCTGATGGCTCCAGTCTAAAATCTGGGTCATCTTGTGGCCACTGATAGATGGAATTGCGATAAGGATTTCTTCGATCCCCTGGCTAGCCACGAGACCGGCAAGCCTTTTCCCGTCTCCCAGAACGCGCACCTGATGTACGCGCATGTGAGTCTTTCTCGGATCGTCATCGAGGAAACCCCGGACGTCGTAAGCAATCCCGCGCGCATTCTGGATCTCCCAGAGAAGCGCTGCACCCGCCTGTCCAGCTCCGTAAATCAGAACCCGCTTCCTGGTCTTTGCGAGCTCGGTACTTCTATGTGTGCGAAGAATGCGCGGCAAGAGCATGACCGTACTCAGTAGGTAGCTCGAGATAATCAGGTCCAGCACAAAAACGGAGCGCGGAAAACTGGACGGGGCCACAGCGTAGATCAAAGGAACGGCCAACACCGCGGCAACGACGTTTCCCTGAGCCGCCGACAGCAGATCGGGGATCGAAGCAAAGCCCCAGGAGACCCGGTCGAGGGACAAAACCCGGAATGCCACGGCCTTTAAAACCACCCAGATGCCTAAAGCCCATAGCATCTGAAGAAAGATTCGACGGTTTAAGTTCAATTCGAAACGCAGCAAAAAAGCTACGATTCCGGAGAAAAGGACGATGGAGATATAGATAGCGCCGGTGGCCAAACGGTTGTCGGCCAGGTAGGCGAATTTTTTTAAGAGTTTCTGGACAAACATGGTTCCTAACTCACACAAGAGAAATGAGTGCTGCACGATTCGCGTCCTGAATGGACTGCCCGGCGGCACTCCGCACGGCTCGGATGACCCGCGATTGATCGTCTTCGCTCAAACTGCTGGAACTCGGAAGACAAATCCCTCGCGCAAACAGATCTTCGGAAACGCGGCCGCCGTAACATTCGCATCCCCGGTAGAGCTCTTGCAAGTGCATTGGCTTCCAAACCGGGCGCGACTCAATCGCGGCGGCATCCAGTTCGCGAATCAATTCATCCCGCGTGCAGCCGAACCGCTCCGCCTCGATGAGGAAGCAACTGAGCCAGTTCGTCGGGTAGCCATCCCGATGCTGCGGCATGAACTCAATGCCTTCCAGATCGCTGAATGCATCCCGATAGCGAAACGCAATCGAGCGGCGCTGCTCGACGCGCAGATCGAGAACCTGCAGCTGTCCTATCCCGATGCCGGCGAGTACATTGCTCAGCCGGTAATTGTAGCCAAGTTCCGAGTGCTGGTAAGAGATGCCGGCATCGCGGGCTTGCGTCGCCCAGTGGCGGGCGCGGTCAATCAGTTTCTGGTCCGGCGAAACCAGCATGCCACCACCGCTGGTAGTAATAATCTTGTTTCCATTGAAAGAAAAAGCGGCAGCCGCGCCGAACGTGCCCGCGGGCCTTCCTTTATAGGTGGCGCCCAAAGCCTCGGCGGCATCTTCCAAAACCGGCACCTCATAGCGACCGCATATTTCGAGAATCGGATCCATAGCGGCGCATTGGCCGAACAGGTGGACAGGCAGCACGGCGCGCGGCAGCTTATTGCAATCCGCTCTCGACTTTAAAGAGCGCGCAAGAATCTCCGGGTCCAGATTCCAGGTGCCGTACTCGGAATCGAGGAACACGGGCCTTGCACCCACATAGCGAACCGGATTTACACTAGCCACGAAAGTCAAATCCTGGCAGAAAACTTCATCATCCGGACCGACCCCCAACGCGAGCAGGCCCAGATGAATCGCGGCGGTCCCACTTGCCACGGCCAGTGAAGGAAGGCCTACCCGGCACTCGAATTCCCGCTCGAAAGCAACAATATTCGGTCCGACTGTCGAAAGCCAATTCGAACGGAATGCCTGGAAAACATACTGCTCCTCCATTTCGCCCATGTGCGGCACAGAAAGTAATATTCGATTCATATGTAAGAAAAATTGCGCTGTTAGGCAGACGCCTCTACAGACCGGAAGCGTGCTATGCTTTCATAAACTTGATTTATAGAAGCTAGTGCCGCTTATGGCCGATGGGCCAAATGCTGCCTAGCTAATCTTGCGGGTGAGCTCAGGCGCGAGACTTCCAGCCACCCTTTCGACCTATTGAGTTAAAGGAATCCCGACTATCAATGAACAAGCTGTCAAGCTCACTCCGTTTTTCTTCAGGCAAGCTCTGCCTGCTACTCGCGCTCCTGCCATGCGCCGGCATTCTCCAGGCACAAACCCGAAGCCAGGTTGGTTCGATCTTTGCCTATCCGAATGGCCAGACCTGGTCTGACTTTGGCGCCTATGTCGGGCCGCCGACATCGCTGGATTTTTTCAACATGAACTCCTCCGCGCTCAAAATCGTCCATTCCCGTTTCCACGTCTTTAAGGAAAGCGATGACACCAGCTGGAACTGGTTCCCCTACTCCGCTCTGCGCGTTTTCGAAAGCAAAGAGATTGCGGCCGGCCGCCCGCCGATCTTCGTTACCGCTTACTATGAGGGCAAAACTCGGCCGGTAGTTTGGAACTGGTCTTTAGGACTGCAAGGCCAGGATTCAGGCCGGCCAACCACCCCGCCCAGCTCCTGGGAATACGCGGTTAACGTTTCCGATAGCCGCTTCGTAAATTTTTGGGTCAACAACTATGTCCGCCCCATCCTTTTGAGCCAATACGCCAGTCTGCAAAATGTTTGGGTCGGTCTCGATGAGTGCGCTTTTATACCGGCTCTCTACGGAGTTATCGACGACAACGGCAACTTTGTTTCCGGCGTTACCTGGGATAAGCCCTTCCCGCAAACCGCCGCCGCTTATTATCAGTCGATCAGCAGCTTTTTTCATCAAGTTCGCCAGCTCGCTCCCACGCTCAACCTAATCCCAAATTCCGGTGGAATTGCCGATGAATCTCAATTCGCCAATGTCTTTGGAGCAGCTCAGGGATTAATCGTCGAAGAGTTGAATCAATCGACCAGTGTCCCGGCTGGCGGAATGTACACCCGCAACCTGCTGCAGTCTCAACTGTCCGACTACGCAGCCGAAGCCGCCCGTGGTTACTCGATGGTCTTCGGCTCGGTAATGAGCCCCTCGAATCAGTCAAGAATCAGAACGTCCTACTTGATGTATCAATTAGTCAAAGGACCCAACACGTTCTACGCGCCGGCCATCACCAACAGCAGCCTTACTCTGCCACCGGCCGCCTACGACACGATTGCCGAGGGACTTGGTAATCCAACGGGCGCCCTGCAAAGCCAGCAACTCCCCGGCACACCGTCCTATGACCCGGGCCTGCGCACCTATTGGCGCTATTTTCAAAACGGCTTGGTCTACCTGAACTGGACGGGATCTACCCGCACCATCACTCTTCCGGCAGGTCGCACCTACTATTCGGGAGGCAAACCGGTTAACGAAATTACCTTGCCGGATCTGACTGCCGCCTACGTGACCTTTTGACCGCCGGTTGAAAAAACCGAGAACTATCCCAAAGCGTTTTTTCCATTAGCTCTCAGAGAGCGGCACGGACGACTTTGTCCTCCACGGAACCCGACCGTAGCCGCTCTACCTGCTTTCTCGAATCGAAAACCGACGGCCGGGGCGCATTCGAATCGAGCAGGTGACGATACGTCTCGAACACTTCCCGCGCGGTTCGTTGCACGTCGTACATTTCCGTCGTCAAACGAGAGCCCAAATCCGCCATCGCGCGGTATTTCGGCAGGTTGTCCAGGACTTCGAGAATGGCAGCGGCGAGTTGCGCCGGCTTTCGCGGCTCGACAAGCTTTCCGGTAACGCCGTCCATCACCACCTCCGGCAGGCCGCCAACTGAAGACGCAATGGTAGGCACCCCCGCAAACATAGGTTCGGTCACTCCGCCGGTGTTTTCCGACAGCGGAACGTGAATCGCACAATCGAAATCGGGCCACGCCTGGCGGACCACCGCATGCTCGAGAGTTCCCGGCATCAAAATTCTGCCGTTCCCCATCTTCTCCGCCAACCTTTGCAGCTTCCCGGCATATTGCCGGTCGCTCTTTCGAAAGCCGGATCCGGCCAGCACGCCCACTACGTCACTGCGCTGCCGCGTGACCGTGGCCAAAGCGGCAATCATATCCTCGTGGCATTTCAAGCCCACCCGCTGGCCAACCATCAGCTTCGGCTTGTAGATCCAACTGATATTGCCAACCACCTTTTGACCGGCCGTCAAACCCAACTGGTTCCGCAACACATTGCTGCGCGCGCGCGCGTGCTCGGCCACAGGCGACCCGTAGTAACTGAGAAAAATCCGCGCCGGCTCCACGCCCCCGCGCTCCAGCAGTGTTTGAATGCAACGGCTCGAGGCAATCCAATAGTCTGACGGCCCAGCGCTGCCAATTTCAAGACCGCGATACAGCTTGTGTTCCAGATGCAACGGCCCCGGCACCTGAAAGATGCGCGGAATCGGATGACTTTTGCCCAATGCCCGCCGCAACGTTAGGGTCGTTCCCACAAAGTGGCTGTGGATCACGTCCGGCTGAATATCGGCAATCAACCGCCGCGTCATTTTGTAGAGCGCGGCCAATTTCCACGGGGCGCGCAGCGGAAAATCGAGTTGAGCCTCGTGGATCGTCGCCCCCGCCTTAATCCACTCAGCCACTTTGCTCCCCTGCCGCGACGGCAAGACAACATGCAGATCGACTCCCATGAGCACCAACTCGCGCGCCAGCCAGGCCGCCCAGGGCGCCCCGTCCGATGTCTTTACGACGTGCAGTATCCGCATGCGCTAGGAGGATGCCTGCCCCTTCCCGCGGGCAATCCAGGATTGGGTCGCCCGGAACAGGTAATCCAGAAATTCGTTCCGTTTTGCGTCGAGTACAGAATCCATATATTGTTTTGCCCGATCCAGGTTTGCGGCGGAAGCGCGTTCGAGCCGGCCGGGCTCACTCACCATCTCTTCCATCTTTGCCGCCAGCCCGGCCGCATCGCCCCGTGGAACCAGACAATCCGCTGGCAATAATTCGGGAATTCCGCCCACCGCGGACCCGATACACGGAAGCGCCCGCGCCATCGCTTCGATCATCGCCCGCGGCAGACCTTCCGTCTTCGAAAATAAAACGAACAGGTGCGCTCGATCGAGCTCGTTTCGCACCGGCTGCCCTGCCCCGATGGATCCCAGAAAACGGACGCGCTGGCTAAGCCCGAGCGATTCTGCTTTCCGCTCCAGCTCCCCCTTGTACGCGCCGCCGCCCACGATTGCCAGCTCCAGATTCCGTCCCCTGGCCACGTTCCGCGCCACCGCCTCCAGCAGTAAATCGACTCCCTTGTACGGTTGATCGAGGCCGCCCACCGTGATCAATCGAAGCGGCTTCGGCAGCGGCGTGAAACTGCGCGCCTTCTCGACAAATGCCTCCGCGCCCAGCTCCATGTTCAAGAACGAAATAGAGAACGCGGCCGGTGAGCAGGGATAGAGGCGTTGCAAATATCCGCCTGTCACATAACACACCGCGCACGCTCGCGCGCATTGCTGTCTTTGCAGGTGGGTGAACCACCAACGCCACACCGGCCTGAGCGGATGCTGCGTGGAGCCTTTCGCAAAGACATTGAGCGGGTCCCCGATGACCTCCAACCCGAACGGCCGGCCGCTCCGTAGCTCCGAACTCATGCTGGAAGCGATCTGCGAACCCACTCTCATGACCAGCGCGTCCTCTTTCCCAAGACCCGCCCGCACCGCCCGGCTCACCTGGCGAATGCGCCGCACGTATTCCGCCGGTCCCAGGTAGTGCGGCACAGGCGCGAACTTTACCTGTTCGCCATCCGCCTGCGTCCAGCCATCCTTCGGCTCCTCTACATCCTTCGTCCGCGCGATCACCCGAACTTCCGCAAATGCTCCCAGGTATCGTTTGGTAAAGGAATAGGAAGAGGGGCCGGCCGACCAGAAGCGTCCGTCGGGCGTGCGGAAAAATCTCTCTTCACAAGTAAGGCAAAGACGCATTTGAAAGGGCTTACGCCGTGGGTAAGAATCGCCCAAAGGCGGAGGCGGTTCGAAGCACGCGCACGCGCTTGGTGCTCAGCACAATAACCAGGCCGATCACAAAACTCTGTTTGATCACCGAGAACACCACATTGTCGAAATCCGAACTCACCGCCCAAACGCACACCAGGTAAATGATAAAAGGAGCGAGCAAAAGCCGAGCATCCTGGCTATTGAGCGAGCAGATCCAGCGGTCAAGCGCGGCCACGATCAGCCCCAGAACAATGAACGCCACCGGCACAGCAAAATAACCGAAATTCAGAATCGCTTCTCCCGCCAGCCCGTAGATACGCGTCGACCATAGAACGCCCGGTGTGAAAACGCCGGCGCCCCAAATCAAATCGGAACTGATCTTCTCTTTGTTCACCAGCGAGGTTGGTCGAAAACGCCCCGGCAGAAAGAGCATCAGTCCCGATAGATAAGTCTGCCCGTCGGCGCGCTTGAAACTGTATGGATCGTCGATGGTTTTGTAAAGCAAATAGGCCTGTACGTCTGCGCGCCCGAGATCGCCTAAAATCAACCCATCAAGAGACCGGTGAGATTTTTGTTCGACAGCCGCGCGCGCCGCGCTGCTCGCGAACGCCGTTTCCACGTTCGCGCCATCCTTATAAAAACCGTATACGTACATGAACCCGAGCAAACTGAGTACGCCCACGAAAATAGTCGATCGCTGAATGGGCCGCACAAAGAAATGGAAAGCCCCGACGGCCCAGAACAGCCCCTCCGCCGTATTGAGCCGGCTGCCCCGCAATCCGCCAAAGTAAAGCTGAACAACGAAAAAAACCATCACCCCGGCCGCGAGTTGCAGCCCGTTCGGCTGGAAGCGTTTGCGGCGGGCATAAGCGACCAACAGGAACGCGGCCACGATTGGAAAGCTTTCCGAAATCATGAAAATCCAGCCCCAACCCGCAAAATAATCGCTGTTGGTCTGATAGCTCTGTTGAAAGATCGCGACGAACGCCCCAATTCCGCCCACCTTCATGTAGACCCAGGTCTGGAGCAAGGTAGTCAAGACCAGCACCGAAATCGCTATCGCCGGAAAGACCCGGAAGTCCAGCACCCAGGTGACTCGCGATGGCCGGGGTGCCCCCTTGCCCGCGCACAGATAAATCACCGCCCGGAACGCAATCAGCCCGGCCGCGTTCAGAATGGCCATGCCCCCCAGCCAGTCCCGCCAGTCGGGCGGCGCAACCACCTCCCACATCCAATAATTCAGGCTGACGTGCAGCAGGGGCGCCAGGAAAAAAAAGAAGAAGCCAAACATGCCGAACACGCCCAGCGGATCGAATGCGTGCACGCGGCCGGACACCCACCCGACGGCATCTTTAGCAGTCAGCACGCCGCACAGCGCTATGGGGATCAGAAACCAGTGATAGAACTGTGCCGAGGAGAGTAGAAAACCCAAAATCACTGCTGCCACGGCGGCGCAACCGAACGCCCAGGAACTTTGGTCCGCCAACTTCTTCCAACTTTGCGCCTGCTGTCGGGCGAAGACAGTCATACGCCTTGATCCGCCATTCCCGCGGCGGGGAACCGTTTGCGCAAAAGGCAATAGGCAGTCACCGCCAGTTGCACGCCGCCCGTTATCAACACAGCCCAGGCGCCTCCGGCGATGCCGAAACGAGGTACCAGGAAAAAGGAAAGCACGAGCACAGTGGCCGCGCAGAGCGCCAAAATTGCTGGCTGCACTTTGATGGAACGTACCGCGAGCAATCCGCTGTTCGAGAATTCGGCCAGGTAATTAATCGCGGCGGCAAACATCACCAGCACCAGCACTGACGAATAAGCAGCGTATTCAGGACGGTACAAGACGCGCAGCAGCAGCTTTCCAGCGAGGATACTCGCCAGGATTCCGATTAAGCCCAGCGCAAGACCGACAGCCATTTGTTTGAAAAGAAGACGATCGAATGCTTTCTTGCTGCCGTTTGCATACAGCCGTGAGAGTTGCGCCACGCAGGACTGCGCCAGGGCCGCGATCAGCGTTCTTCCCCCTACCAGCACATACATCAGGGCCGCGAAGATTCCGAGCATGGCCGTGCCGCTGTAGTGTTCCAGAAAGTAGCGCGGAATGCTGCTCGTGACTGAACTCAACATGGCTGCGAGGCCCAAAGGAAAACCTTGCCGCAGCAGAGCTTTCACGCGCGCGCTTGCCGGCTGTCCGGCGGCGTACCGTCTATTTTCCACGTCCACTTTGTGCCCGGACCAGGACAGCTGCCCTCGAAAATCGTGCAGCAGCAGCACCAGTGTGTTCGCCGCCACCAGCGCGCATGCGGCCCAGGCGACAGACTTGCAAAAAGAAAGGACCGCCGCCGCGCCCGCCAACGATAGCGCCCCGCGATAAATCATCGATCGCGCGGTCCGGTCCATGCGATCGCTTTGTTGATATTGTCCGTACTTGATGTCGCAGAGCGCCTCCATGGCTTTCGAGGCGCCTACTACAATTACCACCGCCGACCAATGGAGAAAGTGACTCAGCAGGCAGATGATGGCAAAAGCCGCGGCGGTCGTCAGCAGACGGCAGTTCAGGTAATCGCGGAACGCAAATTCGCTTCTCGCATCCGTAGCCTGTAAGCCGGTCAGTCCTTGGTTGGCAAAGATCATGATCGGAGCGGTCACCGCCAGGGCGAAAGCGAATTCACCTACCGCGGAGGGGTTGAGTAGCTTGGCGAGCAGAATGAGAAATCCCCACTGCGAGCCCGCATATAAAAGATTGCCCGCCAAGGTCCAGCTGAAATTTGTACGCAGCGACAACCCCGTTTCTCGAACAGGGTCGATAGCTTTAGAGATGGCGATCGGCAAGAACGCCCCAAATCTTTTTTAACAAGCTCCTAAACCTTTTGATCCGCGTAGGAACGCTGCTCGTCGCGGGATTTGCGTCCGTAGTTCAGGTAATAGCCTAAGTCGGTCGCTGCCGGATTCCAGTCGTTCAGCACGGTTCCAAGAACGGCGATTCCGTCTTCGCGCAACCGTTCGATCGAAGCCAGTGCGGCCTCGCGCGTGGTCTGATCCGCCCGCACCACCAGAATCACCGCATCGGAAACCTTGCCCAGAATTCGTGCATCCGCGATCTCGAGCATCGGTGGAGTATCGATCAGAATGAAATCGTACAACTGCCTGAACCTCTCGAAAAGATCCTGTAGACGCGGCGAGAACAAGAGCGGGGTGGCTCCGTCCGGCCGGCCGCTCGCCAGCAGAGACAAACCGGGTATGGCCGTGTCTTGTACGTATTCGGAAAGCTTCACTGTCGAGGAATCCGCTTCCCGCAGCAGGTCGAGTAGTCCTCTATCGTTATGCCCATCGAGCTTTTTATGCAGCTCGGGCTTGTACATGTCTCCATCCACAACCAGTACCCGTTGCTGCATCTTCGCGAGTACGACCGAGAGACTGCTCATCACAGTGGTCTTCCCTTCCACCGCGCTCGGGCTGGTGAATGCCAGAATCCGGCTTTCCGCTGCCGCTCCATTATTTAAGCGCAGCGAAGTCAAAACCGAACGATAGGATTGCGCGATCGCGGAGGGCTGCTGTTCGGAGTTCACCAACGCCATACGGGCTAGCAGCTTTTGTTCCCGCGATGCCAGGCTCTGGTTTCCCAACCCGCGGCCAACTCGCCGCTGGCCTTCCGCTTTCCAGGACTGGATCGCGCCCAGCTCCGCTACCCCGGCTATGCTTTTTAACTCGCCCGGCCGGGTTATGGTGCTCTTCTTTGCCAGGAGTGTGACGCACATCGCTCCCAGGCCCACGCCACCCAGCAGTCCCGCCGCGCCATTGACAGGCAGACTCGGCTTGTAAGGACCGTCGGGAGTCTTGGCCGGATCGACTACGTTGATGTTATTCGCCTGCAGCGCCGCCGCCACGCTCGCCTGCTTGGTGCGCTGTAGCAACTCGTCATATAACTGCCGGTTCGACTCCACTTCCCGCTTCAGCATCTGATACTGAACGGATTTGACGCCTTCCTCGGTAACAGTTTTCGCCTGCGTCCGGTATTTGTCGTCCAGCAGTTTCTCGCGCCCCACCGCCGCCAGATAGTCATTCTGAATCTGTCGCAAAATCGTGGCGCGTTCCCGCTCCACGGCGCTCTGTAACACATCTATCTGCGCTTTGATGCTTTTTATCCCGGTGTAGTTCGGCGTGTAATTGACGCCTAACTCGGCCTTCTGCCGGTAAAGGTCCACCAGCTTGTCCTGCTGCGCGCGCAGCACGTTATCGCCTGCTAGAAAGGGAAGACTCTCCGGCGGACTATTGCGCGCCAATTGATATTGGGCTTCCTTGTTCATACGGTCCGCTTCCGCTTGCGACAACTCCGTCTGCACTTCGCGAAGCTTCTCGCCTGAAAGACTCGACCCGGGCGAATCGGTACTGGCTGAACCGCTCGGCGCGCCCACAAAGATCATTCCCGAGCTTCTCGTGTAGTCCTCTAAAGCTCGTTCGGAGTTGACCAGCTTGGCGCGCATTTCCCCTAGCTGGCTAGTAATCCAATCGCTTACGTTCTGGCTCAGTGTCCCGCGCCACTGCAAATTCTTGACGAGCAGTTCCGAAGCAAGCGCATTGGGAAACGCCGCCGCTAAGCGGGCATCGCTCGACGAAAACGCAATCTCGATCAACCGGCTTCTCCCAATCTCCTGTATCTGCAACCCCACTTGCGCTTGATCGATTGCCGTTTCCAGCGGATCGACCGGCGGCGGCTTCCGCAGCCAGCTCTTCAATCTATGCAGGAGACCACCGCGCGCCGGACTCCGGACCATACCTAGCTTCTCCACTACCGGCGCGAGCAAACTTCTGCTTTGCAGCTTTCGAATGTAGGTCTGGACATCGTCAACCGACATATCGCCCGACCCGAGCGAAAGCGGCGAGATGTTTTTCAAGTCCATGAAGTCCTGATTCAGCTCGTGGACTTCAATCACCGTGCTCGCGCGATAAGCCGGCTTTTCGAAAAAGGAGCAGCCTATACCGATCGCCATGCCAAACAATGCAAAGAACGCCATCATCCGGGAGTGGCGGCGGATCCGGCTCCACAATTCCAGGAGGAAGTTGTCGCGCACATCGAAAACAATTCCTTCGCCGATCACCGGCTGATTGTTCCAAGCCGGCGCGAATGGTGACGGCGAATTGTTTTGCGAGGGCGCTGGTGGGTTCAATCGTTGCATGCGCTTACCAAGGCCGGTAAACGGCCGCCCCGGTGGCGGCTTGTAGCGCCGCCTCGCCTATCTTGCCCATCACCGTCTTGGCCGTATTGTCCGGAATAAATAAAATGTCGCTGGCTGTCAAATCGGAATCTTTCAATTTCCCTTGCAAAATCGCTTGCACGTTGATCGGTATCTCGAGCGGATTGCTCTCGCCGGTGGGCCGTATGATCCGGGCTTTGCGCGCCGACGCTTCTTTAGACAGGCCGCCCGCGAGTGAAAGGGCCTGCAAAACAGAGATGTCTCTCCGCTGATTCAGCGGAAAGCCGCCGGGCCGTGTTACCGCCCCTACTACGTAAACCAAATCCGCCACCGGAACCGTGATGACATCGTCCGGCTTTATCAGCACATTGGTCTCCGGATCCTTGGCTTCGATCAGGGATTTCAGATTGATATCGGCGGTATAGAAGCGCCCGGCCAAATCAAGCCGCGAGTTCGCTACCGGAATCGGGCCCCACTCCGCTTGCCGCGTGATGTGCGCGTTTTCGTTGGCATCCGCCCGCAAGCCCTTGGCCAGCGCCAAAACCTCCAGCAGTGTCTTTTGCCCTTCCAGTTGGTGTACGCCCGGCTCGTTCACGGCGCCTAGAATCGAAATCGGTTGCGAGCCGAACTGTGACACATCCACCGATACCTCCGGCTGGTACACATACTGCTTCAAGCTCGTTACAACCTCGGCGCGCACCTCCGTCAGTGACTGGCCCGCCACATGCAGACTGCCTACCATCGGTACATCGATTTCTCCCTGCGGATCGACCCGGTAGGCGCGGCTGCCGTTCAGTTCCGCCAGGTTGGAGATATGAATGGTCACCTCATCTCCGGGTCCCAGGACGTACTTGCCCGGGACCGCCGCGCTTGCTTGCGATGCATACCCTGGCAGGGAACACAGTAGGGCGACTAAAAAAAGGTGCAATTTCATTTTTGAGTAATCGATGCAGGAAAGTACGCCCGTCGTAAGCCTGAGCGAACTTCCTTGTTACTAGCTCCAGGCAGCCACCGCTTGCCAATCTAACTTCACTGCGATCGACCGTTGCAGCAGATGCACCGAAACCGTCAACCACCGCTGATCGCTTGAGGTCACCACCACGCCCCGAATGCCTCTGAAAGGACCGTTCTTCAGATAAACTTCTTGGCCCGAGAGCGGATAACTTACTGGTTGAACCGGAAGCCCCGATGCTGTCAACTGCTTAATCGCATCGATTTCCTCTTCAGGAATCGAATCACCCCCAGAGCTGTTGGATACGATCCTAAAAACACCAGGAGTCGAAATAACCGGCAATGGTTTGGAAAAATCCAGGCGGCAAAATACATATCCAGGAAATAACGGCAATTCAAAGCGACCGCCATTCTTGTGAGTTTTTTGCCATGTGGGCACGAAAGCAGTAACTTCTTTGCCGCCCAGTAAGCGGCATACTTGCTTCTCGTGCTTATGCTTTACATACAATGCGAACCAGGGAAGAGAAAAACCCTCACAATCGGACTCCATCACGGCAGACAAGGACAAAACGAAGTGAGCTTCGCCCTCTTACTAAGCCGCCACCCTTCGCGGCAAGTTAGTAAACAAGGTTACGCCTTTATACATTCATTCTGTTTGGATTATAGGGTCATTGTCAATTAATGAGGGTTTACTCCGCACACTGATAGTCCTGGTACCGCACAACTCAAAGCTGTGAATGAACGTACGATAAACCGCCAATTCAGTGGGAATGGTGGGCTCTAGATGACTCGAACATCCGACCTCTTCCGTGTCAAGGAAGCGCTCTAACCAACTGAGCTAAGAGCCCACAAGGCAGGTAATTTAAAACATAACACGAGGACTTCTCCCCCAATCCGCCACCACACCCTCCGTCTCTCCCCGCGAAAGAAGCCCATACTGAATCAACAACTTAGATCTTCCCGACCCTTCCCATCACAACCGCCCCAACCCAGTCACAACCTATAGTCCATTTTTTTCAATAACTTACAAGGAAACGCTTGGAACCGTCCTGTATACTGGTTCCTTGGGAGCCCGTCCGAGCTTCCATCACCCCACGAAACCGCCGGTTTTGATTTCTCAGGAGTCCTTCATGCGCCTCGATCATTCGTCCCCGTCACCCGCTCGCTTAGCCGCCAACCGCGCCAATGCCCTACTCTCCACGGGTCCAAAATCGGAGGAGGGTAAGGCCGCCGTCTCCCAAAACCGCTGGCGTCACGGCCTCTCCGGCGCATTCGCGATTCTGCCTTGGGAGATCGAAGAAGACTTCCAAAAACTAATCGCCGATCTGCGCGCCGAGCATAAACCCTCCACCCCCACCGAAAATCTGCTGGTCGACCGCATGGCCCAGCATCACTGGCTGATGCAGCGCGCCCTGATGCTGCAAGGCTCTTGCTTCACCTACGAAACTCCTGGCTGCGACCAACCAAAAGAACTCGCGCTCTACCTGCGCTACCAGACCACCCACGAGCGTGCCTTCCACAAGTGCCTCAACGAGTTACTCAAGCTCAGAGCCGAGGTGCGCCGCGCCAAAGCGGAAGAGGTAAAACAGCAAATTGGCTTTGAATCGCAAAAACGCGTTGTGGCCGCCGAAGCCCGCAAACAAGCCGCCGAAAATCGCGCCGAAACCCTGCACGTCGGCCGCCTCGAACTCCTCGAATGCCAGATCGCCGCCCAAAAAGCCCGCGTGCCCACCTCAAAACCTTTAGGAATGGCCGCCTGAAGAACCAAATCGGAACCGCGCGCGTCAGAAGCGGCCGCCCAAGCGTTGCGAAATGATGGAAACAGAGCGGGAAGCGTCAGCGACCGTAAACTTGCAACAACCTAAAGCCCGCGGCGATTGGCTGTCGCCAACTGGAGCAATCGTTTCCCAGAAACGGACAACTCCAGAGGACGAAGTATCCAGGAGTCAGCGCTCAATTTGGAAAAGGAAGTGCTAGCACGAGGGGATGGACTTCCGATTTGCCTGGCGCTCACTGCGTCGTACCCCCGGCTTTGCTGTGCTCGCCATTCTGATTCTGGCTCTAGGAGTCGGAGCAAACACCGCAATCTTCAGCGTAGTGCGGGGCGTCGTTCTGCGGCCGTTGGCTTATCGCGATGCCAGCCGGCTGGTTTCGATCAGCATGGTATGGAAAGGCGGCGGCAAATTCGGACAGGTTTCCGGTCCGGATTTTCTGGACTTCGAAGCGCAGAGCACGGCGTTCGAGTCCATGGCGGTCTACGCGGATGACGTGCTGAGCGTGGTGGCAAATGGGCGCTCGGAGTTTGCGGGAGCAAGCAGCGTCTCACAACACTTTCTGCGCACGTTGGGTGTCGAGCCGGTAGCGGGGCGAGCGTTCAGCGCGGCCGATTTCACCGGGAAGCCGAGCGTCGCCATGGTGAGCGCGGCCTTTTGGGAACGGCATTATGGCGATGTGCGATTTTCTTCGGGACATGTTTTGAAAGCAGCCGGCGTCGAGGTCGAAATCGTGGGGATTTTACCAGCGGGATTCCATTTCCCCGAGTCGAGCAAGACGGATGTGTGGACACCGCTCTTCGAGGTTCTGAAAGATACGAACCGGGGCGCGCACAATTACCACGCGCTAGGCAGATTGAAAGCCGGCGTTTCTCTAGCACAGGCGCAGGCGCAGATTTCGTCGATCGCCGGACGGCTGGAGAAGCAGTATCCAGGCACGAACAAAGAAACCGGCGCTTACGTCACGACACTAACGAACTTCACGGTACGGCGGGTCAAGACGACGCTCTACATTTTGCTTGGAGCGGTCGGGCTGGTGCTGCTGATCGCGTGCGCGAATATTGCCAATCTGCTGCTGGCGCGCGGTATGGGCCGGTCGCAGGAACTGGCGATTCGTTCGGCGCTCGGAGCAAGCCGCGGGCGCCTGGTAAGGCAGCTATTTACCGAGACGATGCTGCTGGCCGCCGCTGGATGTTTGGGCGGCCTGGTGCTCGCGAAGGCGGTTTTGCCTGTACTGCTGGCGCTGGCTCCCAAATATGTGCCGCGCCTGGAACAGGTGAACCTCGATTGGGTCGCGCTGGCGTTTTGCATGTGCGCGGGATTATTCGCGAGCATTCTATTCGGACTTGCGCCGGCGCTGCAAGGGAGCCGGGCTGATCCGAACCGCGATCTGCGCGGCAGCGGAGCGCGCGGTGTCGTGCGAGGAGCGGGCGGACGCGCGCGAACAATTTTTGTCGCCGCCGAAATTGCGCTCTGCATGGTGCTGCTGGTCTCGGCGGGATTGCTGCTTAGAAGTTTTTCGGCCATGCTGAACGTCGACCTGGGTTTCCGCCCGGAGAAGTTGTTGGTGGCGCATGTCAGTGTTCCTTCAGGCGATGCGGCCAGCGCCACGCAAAAAGTTTTCAACCCTTTGCTCGAGAGAGTGGCGGGCAATCGGGCAGTGCGCGCGGCGGCGATTACGCGCGGGCTGCCGTCTGACATGAATACGCGGTCGAACGGAGACTACATCATCACAGGGCAAACACTCGATGATTTAACAGCGGTCGCGCCACAGGCGGGCATGAGCGTGGTCTCGGGCGACTACTTTAGAGCGCTGGGAACCCCGCTGGTTGCGGGCAGAAGCTTTTCCGAGCGCGATACGGGAACAGCGCCACGGGTGGCGATAGTGAACCGCGCGCTGGTGAGGCGCTCTTTCCCGCATGTCGATCCGATCGGAAAGAAGGTTCTCTGCGGGCTGGATGCCATTTCGATGAAGTGGATGACGATTGTGGGCGTCGTGGGCGATGCGCATTTGGATGGGCCAACGGAGGCACCGATGCCGGAAATTTATATGCCCTACCTGCAGCATCCGCAGTCAGATTTCAATATTGTTGTTAAGGCGGCGGGGGTGCCGCTCGCCTTGGTGCAGCCTGTCCGCGAAGACGTCGCAGCGCTGGATAGCGAAGCCTCGGTGAAGTTCACGACGATGGAGAATCAGTTGGGAGAAAGCCTGGCGACGCCACGCTTCGGCAGCACGCTGGTGGCGGCCTTTGCCGGGTTGGCAACGCTGCTGGCGGCGATCGGCATTTATGGTTTGATCAGTTACTCGGTGAAACAACGGACCGCGGAGATCGGCATACGGATGGCGTTGGGAGCGGATCGAGCGAAGGTGGTGCGTATGGTGATCACAGAGTCGCTGCGGGTGACTGGCTTAGGGCTGGTGATCGGATCGGCCGGAGCGCTCGCGGCCGCGCAGCTGTTGCGTTCGCAGTTATTCGAAGTATCGCCCGAAGACCCGGCCATTTACCTTGGCATGTTTGTTCTGCTGGCTCTGGTAGCGATAGCGGCGAGTTACTTGCCGGCGCGACGGGCGGCGCGCATAGAGCCGCTGGAAGCTCTGCGGCAGGAGTAAATCATCGATATGCTCTCAACCATTTCTCAAGATTTACGCTTTGCCTGGCGAGGCCTGCGGCGCACGCCGGCATTTGCCATGGTAGCGATCGGGTCGCTGGCGCTGGGCATCGGAGCGAATACCGCGATCTTCTCTTTTGTGAATGCCATTCTGCTCAAACGCTTGCCGGTGCCGGAGCCACAGCAAATGGTACAGATCGCTGCATTCGAAAGCGGTAAGGAGACCAGCACTGTCTTTTCATATCCGTTTCTGGCGGAGCTGAATAAGAGCACACTTTTCGCCGGCGTGGCGGGGCGCTTTCCCGTAAGAGTGAATCTTACGGGCGCAAACAGCAGCGAGCCGCTCAACGGCGAAATGGTGACGGGCGCTTATTTTCGAACACTTGAAGTCAAGGCGGCGCTGGGACGGTTGCTCAATGAGAACGATATCGCGGCGGGAAGCGGCAACCCGGTGTGCGTGCTCAGCTATGCGACTTGGCAAGAACGCTTCGACGGTGATCCGCATATTATCGGCCGCACGCTATTGTTGAACGCGCACGCGTATCGCGTTGTGGGAGTGACGCAGCGGAGATTTCGCGGCGCTCAGATGCAAGCGCGCGTCGACATGCAGCTGCCGGTTTCGCGTATGGGCGACTTCATGGGAGGAGTTTTCGGAACTGGAGTACTGACGTGGCGTTCGGCCGGTTTCTCCTGGCTGGCGCCGCTGGCTCGATTAAAGCCGGGAATGAGCGCCGCGCGCGCGCAGGCCATGCTGCAGCCTGTTGCGCAGGGTATTCAACGGCAGTTAGCCTATCCGAACAATCGCGGGCAAAGTGACCAGAAGACGGTGTTCCGGCTGCTTGATGGAAGCCAGGGAGCGAACACCGATCAAAGGCGCCGCGAGCCGCTGCTAGTGCTGATGGGGATCGTAGGCCTGATCCTTCTCATCGCATGTATGAATGTGGCCAGCCTGCTGCTAGCCAGGGCCAAGGCGCGGGAGAAGGAGTTCGCTTTGCGGCTGTCGCTCGGCGCGGGACGAGTCAGGCTGGCGCGGCAACTACTGGCCGAGAGCGTGGCCATAGCGGCTCTGGGCGGATTGCTCGGCATCTTCTTTTCGACGTGGCTGATACAGATTCTTCTGTTTTATTTCAATGAAGGCAGCAATTCGGGCGAAGGCTTGCAAGTTCGATTGGATCCCTTGGTTCTGTGTTTCGCGATCGGCGTCTCGCTTCTGACCGCAGTGCTCTTCGGGCTCGCGCCGGCGTGGCAATCGACCCAAGTGGATGTACTCTCGGGACTGAAGGAAGCGCAAACCGGGCACACCGCGGGCAGCGAACGGGCAGCACTGCGCAAATTGCTAACGATTGGGCAGCTTGCGCTTTCGGTTTGCCTGCTGTTCGGGGCGGGCCTGCTGACGCGGACGTTGAGCCACCTGGAAACGGTGGACCTCGGCTTTAAACCGGCGCAGGTAGTGGCCCTTTCGATCGATCCGGCTATGGCGGGGTACCGCGCCAAGCACATAAACGGGGTCTTCGACGAGATAGTCAGGCGGCTAAAGCGCGACCCGAGGATAGCCGCCGCGAGTTATGCAACCGTGAGTCCGCTAGACGGTTCTTTGATCACTCTGGACGTCGATGTTCCCGGTCATCCAGCGAGCACCAGCGATGTTACTCCGGCCTTCAACGATGTTAGCCCGGGTTACTTCGACACGATTCGGCAGAAACTGCTCGCGGGACGGGATATTTCGGCACACGATACCAGCAATGCGCCGCGGGTAGCGATCGTGAGTGAGCTTTTTGCGAAGCATTACTTCGGCAGGGAGAATCCGATTGGGCATCGCTTCAAGCAGGGTGGCGGGGATGTGCAGATTGTGGGCGTAGCTGCCGACGCGCATTATGATGGAGTCCGCGACATGCCTATACCGGCCGTTTATCTGGCGGCGGCGCAGAGCCAGTCGTCTGGCCACACGCTGCTGGTGCGCGCGCGACAGAGCGCGGGGCCCGCCATACCCGAGATCGAACACGTGATTCGCGCGCTTGACGCGCGGCTGCCTGTTTACAATGTACGAACGCTGCAGGCGCAAATAGATAACGATATCTCGTCAGAACGCATTCTGAGCTTCCTTTCCGAGTTGTTCGCGGCATTGGCGGTTTTACTTTGCGGGATTGGGCTCTATGGAATCGTAGCGTATGGCGTGACCATGCGGACGCGCGAGATCGGTATTCGGCTAGCGCTTGGAGCGACTCGGCCCAGGGTGGCGAAGCTATTCCTGCTGGAAGTTCTGCTGCTGCTTGCGGCAGGTATCGGCGCGGGTATCCCGTTAGCCCTAGGCGCTGCCGGGCTAGTTAAAAATCTGCTCTTTGGATTGCAGGCCAACGATGCGGGAACCATGGCGCTGATCCTGTTGCTGCTGGTGGTTACCAGTCTTGGGGCTACTGTGCTCCCGGTGCGGAAAGCAGTGCATGTGGAGCCGCTGGAGGCGCTGCATTATGAATAGCTTATAGTTTCCTAAAATTTTGCAAGCAATCTTGCGCATTGCTCTGGTGATAATACCGGAGTAACTTGGGCATGTACGCGCGCAACAGTTCCGACTGACGCGCAAGTCAGTAGGAGATCCCATGTTCATTCATAAGAAAGAATTACTTGTTCCGGTTTCGGTCGATACGCCGAACCCTAAGTTCGGCCAATACTTACTCGAGCAGTTTGGTGGGGCCACCGGCGAGCTTACCGCCTGTTTACAGTATTTTGTGCAATCGTTTCATGTGCAGGATGCTGGCCTCAAGGACATGCTGCTGGACATTTCCACCGAGGAAATCGGGCATTTAGAGATGGTAGGAAGACTTATCGAGTTACACACTTCCGGAGAAGCCAGAGTAAAGGCGGAGGAGAGCCCGCTTTTCGCGTTGCGAGGGAAGGGTCCCCATTTCCTAGATAGCTGTGGATCGGCTTGGAACGCCAGCTACGTGAACGAAGGAGGAGACGTAGTGCGGGATCTACGAGCGAACCTGAGCGCGGAGGCGGGTGCCCGGCAGACTTATGAAAGTCTGATCGTCAACTGCACCGATGACGGGACGAAGAAGGCCCTGGTACATCTTCTAACACGCGAGATCGCGCACACGCATATGTTCATGGAAGCGTTAAATTCGCTCGGGAAGCTTACAGACCCGTTTTTCGGGAACATACCGCCCGACGATACAGTACAGATCTACTACAACATGAGCAGCAACGGAACCGATTCGCGCGGACCATGGAATTCAGAGCCGAACTTCAAGTATGTTGCCGACCCGCTCAAGCAGCGGGACACGAGCTCGCATCCTGGCATAGAACGGCCCGATTTGGCGGAAGTCAGCAAAGTAAAAGTAGAAGAAAGTGCTGCTACGGCAGGGTCGCGGCGCTAGCAATTCAGTGCAAGTCGGGCCGCTTGCTCGGCAGTTTGCCGGACCCCTCGATCTTGTCATAGTCTGGAGTAAATACCAGTAAGCCGCCGCTCATCGTCATATGCAAATCGCCGGCGACTAACTGGCTCCGGTAGTGCTCTAAGTCGAATTGAAACCAATCGCCCGGCGAGCTATCGATCAGCGTCATGTCAGTGTTTTGCATCGTCAGCTTACCGAATCGGACTGCCCCGCCTTCGAGCTGCATAAAGTTTTGGGCTTTCCCGCGGCGGGCGAGGTCTCCCAGGGCTGTTGGACTGCCGTAATCCTCTTCCAGGTCGCCGGCTTCGGTGAAGTGGACTGAGGTGAGATTGCCAAACTTCCGCGGCGGGGGCAAGAGTTGGTCGGTGTTCAGGTAAATGGATTCGCCTTGAATCTGAATGGCCTTGGAATCGTGCACGTCCACCAATTCGGAAGGGCTCAAATGCACGGCCCGCAGCAACCCCTTGAACGGGATGTGCAGCACTTTGAGGCTTTGAATTCGGATGGCAAGTCGTCCGTCTCGGGTAGCGGCTATTTCTCCCAATAACTGCACCGGAAGAGGCACGACTTTTTGCAGCCGGGCGTCGATCTCGATTTCCTGGCGTCCGCGGGCTAGGATGCGAACGTTTTTTAACTTGGAATTCTTGAGGACGGTAGCCTTCAGAGTACGGGACAGGTCGGGGAGGCTAATTTCCGTTTTTCCGGCTTCGACCTCTACCTTGAAGGAGGCCGGATCGTCGAGGGACGGCACGGTACCGGCTCTGGTCGGATACAGGCGCCCCTGTAACCAGTCGGTCCGCAGCTGCAATCCGGAGCTTTCCAGAAAGATGACGTGGTAAGCGGTCACCACGGTATACTTCGCGCCTTGGCTGGCGGCGTGTGGATCGTGGAAACCGGAAGTTTCGGCAGAAGAGTCTTCTGGGGACTCTATCTTCTGGGCAGTTACAGAGTTGGTATTAGACGAAACCGGGCGTTTGGCGGTAGAGCCGCAGGCAGTGAGCAGAATAAAAGATATGAAAACGGCGCATTGCACGATTTGGGTCGTCATTTTACAAGTTGGCGCTCATTCACCATCCCATAGGTGGGCCCAAAGGTGAGGCACGTAATCTTAGACACAGAAATAGCCGGATGTGGCATCATTAAAAGGTACTAATCGGCGTTACCTTCCGACAACTGGGCCGTCGAACGATTTGGATGGGGTGGAGTCGTCACTGCGCTTAGCTATGATGCGGCTTCGGAGAGAAACCTCTTAAGGAGATCGAAATGAGAATGAGTTTGGCGTCTTTTTTCCTGGCTGCTTCGCTGATGGCGGTGCCTGCGTTTGCGCAGAGTTCTGACACGGTGAAGAGTGTCCAGGCAGCTTTAAAGGACAAGGGATTCGACCCAGGGCCGGTAGACGGAAAGAACGGGCCTGAAACGAAAGCAGCCTTGAAGAAATATCAAGAACAGCAGCATTTGACGGCGGACGGCCGAGTCGGTCCGAAAACGCTCGACAGCCTCGGCGTCAAGCAGGCGGAGCCGGCGAAGCAGTTCGCGGCTTCCGGAGACAATATCAAACATTCCTATGGCAAGGGTGGCAAGGATATCGGCAAAGGCAGCGTCGGAATGGCTGACCAGATGAAGACCGGGCACGTCGGCAACGGAGCGGTGGATTTTGGAAAAGGCATCGGCAAGGGCGTAAGCAAGATGGCTGTCGGCACGGGCCATGCCGCGAAGAACCTCGGCAAGGGCGTGGCAAACGCGGTAACGCCGGACAAGAGTCATTAAGTCTGCGAGGCGGCTCACGCCGACCCAGAGAACAAAATTTTAACAACTGCGCCAGGAAGCTGAAGAGCTTACCTGGCGTATTTTCGTTTCGGCCTACCCGAACTACCGGCGTGGGCGCGCATGCGGTTAAATAGGTAGTCGGAAGTCTTACATTCTCGACGTGCGCACTAAAGGAAAACTCCTGGTTTGACAACGCCGGCCATTTCTCCGAAGACCAAGGTGGTTGTCGCCACGACAGTCATGCTGTCGTTCATTTCCTTTTGGCGAGCGGCGGCAATTGTATTAAGCGATCTGGCTTCATCGGCCTACTACGCGGGCGGGATCGCGGAAACGGCGATTGGCAAATCCGCGCCCTGGTTCATCCTGGCGATCATGTGTTTCGGATTCGCCATACGAGCCATTTACGTGGAAAGCTCAGGCATGTTCGTGCGCGGCGGCGTGTACAAGGTTGTACACGAGGCGATGGGCGCCACGCTGGCCAAGTTTTCGGTTTCGGCGTTGATGTTCGACTATGTGCTAACCGGGCCGATCAGCGCAGTAAGCGCCGGCCTTTATCTGGCAGGGCTGCTGAACGAGTTGGCGCAGTACGCGCATACACCGTATCACGTGAATCCGCCATTCTTTGCGGGCGGATTTGCTCTCGCCGCGACGGTGTACTTCTGGTGGCAGAACATTATCGGCATCCACGAATCGAGCGAGAAAGCGCTGAAGATCATGCACGTGACCACCGTGATGGTGGTCATTCTGATCGGCTGGTGCGGATTGACGATGGCCCTGAAAGGATTTCAACCGGTACCGCTGCCCACGAAAGCTAACTTGCACTACGGGAGTGACGCGCTGGGCTGGTTGAAGGGTACCGTTGCGCCGACAATCACGTTCGTTGCCATCCTGATCGGTTTGGGACATTCGCTGCTGGCGATGAGCGGATTTGAGACGCTGGCGCAGGTCTATCGCGAACTCGAAGCGCCGAAACTCAAGAATCTGAAAAAGACCGGCATGGTAGTGATCGTTTACAGCTTGCTGTTCACCTCACTGGTGTCTTTCTTCGCGGTGATGTTAATTCCGGATAGCCAGCGCGGACAGTATCTGGACAATCTGATTGGCGGCCTTTCGATGTATCTGGTTGGGCCGACTATTCTCAAACTGCTATTTCACTGCTTTGTGGTGCTGGTGGGGACGTTGATTCTGTCGGGCGCGGTGAATACCGCGATTATCGGCTCAAACGGCGTATTGAATCGAGTGGCGGAAGATGGCGTGCTGCCGGACTGGTTTCGCCAGCCGCATCGCAAGTACGGCACAACGCACCGGCTGATCAACCTGGTGGTCATTTTGCAGATCGTCACGATTGTGCTCAGCAAGGGCAACGTGGATACGCTCGGCGAAGCTTACGCGTTCGGCGTGATCTGGAGTTTCGCCATGAAAGCGCTTTCCGTTCTGGTGCTGCGCTACAAACGGCCGGAAGCGCGCGAATGGAAGGTGCCGTTAAATTTTCGCATCGGCAAGACAGAGATTCCGTTGGGCCTGATCCTGATCACGGCGAGCCTGTTCATACTGGCAATCATCAACGTGCTGACAAAGAAGACTGCGACGATCTCGGGATCTATTTTCACGATCGGTTTCTTTACAGCCTTCTCGGTCTCCGAACATCACAACAAACGCAAACAACAAGAGGTGGACGCGGAGGGCGACAAATTCCGTTTGGAAGAGCACGCCGTCTCGGTAGAGGGAATTCACGTGCGTCCGGGAAACGTCTTAGTGGATGCGAGCAACCCCAAGAACCTGGAACACCTGAAGATTATTCTCGAAGAAATCAATCCAGCCAAGCAGGACGTAGTGGTGGTGGCGGTGCATCGGCTGGGCCCGATCAGTTCGAGCGAGCACCGTTTGAACTTGGAGCAGATCTGCGGTTCGCGCGAGATGAGCACGTTCACGCGCGTGGTGAGCATAGCCGAGAAAGCAGGCAAGCACGTCGACTTGCTTACAGTGACTGGCAGGGATGAGCCATCGGCGCTGGCCTCGACAGCGCAGCAGCTAAGCTCTTCGCGAATCGTCATTGCACGCTCGCCGATGCTGTCGCCGGACGAACAGGCAAGACTGATCGGGGAAGCGTGGGAGCAGCTGCCGGCGCCCCGACCGGCGCTGAGTCTGGAGATTCTCTCGAACGACGCCGGCGGACATCACATGTATTCGTTAGGCCCGCACCAGCCGCGGCTGTGGCCGAGCGATATCGACCTGGTCCACCAGATCTGGCAAGAACTGGCGGACAGGCCCGGCGTGGGCGGCCGACTGCACCATCGTGACGTGGTCGGTGTGGCGCTGCGCCGCCTGGAACAACAGCTGCATTCGAAGTCGCACACGGAGGTGATTGCGGATGTGGAAAGCGAGATGTCGCGCGAGAAACCCGACCTGAGCGTGAACGGAGCGGGACCCGTCAAGATAGAAGAGGACGGCACAGGTCTGGCCTGAAAGCGTCTCTCAGTTATGAAGATCATTTCTTCGAAAGAAGTTCTGAAGAACAAGCTTTTTACCGTTACCGACGAAGTGGCGCACGATCCGGACGGTTTCGAAATCAAACGCAATATCGTGCGGCACCCGGGTTCCGCGGTGATGCTAGCGGTGGATGACGAGGAGCAGATCCTGCTGGTGAGGCAGTTTCGCCTGCCGGCCGAGCAGGAGATGTGGGAACTGCCGGCGGGTAGAATCGATCCGGGTGAAAACTCGCTGGAGGCCGCCAAACGAGAGCTGCGGGAAGAAACCGGGTATAGCGCTCTGCTTTGGAAGAAGCTGGTTTCCTTCTGGCCGAGCCCCGGCTACGTCGGCGAGAAGATGGATATTTTTTTGGCCACGGGCTTGACCGAAGGCCAGCAGACGCCGATGGATGACGAGCGCATCAAGACGCAGTGGTTCCGCGCGAGCGAAGTTGGCGAGATGATCCGCAAGCACGACATTCAGGATGGGAAGACGCTGATCGGGTATTACACCTGGCGCGATCAGCAGTTGACGCCTCCGAACCCGTGATGCCGCTTGAGCAGTTTGTCCGGGATCTTCGCTTCGGCTTCCGCCATTTGCGCGGCAGTCCCGGCTTTACTCTGGTTGCGCTACTTTCGCTGGCGCTCGGTATTGGAGTCAACGCGGCGATCTTTACGCTGCTGAATGGCCTGGTGCTTGAGACGCTTCCGGCGCCGCACCCGGAGCGTTTGGTGGAAGTGGAGGCATTCAACAGCTATCCGTTTTTTCGAGAATTGGCGGCACGCAATACGATTTTCGAAGACGTCACGGCGCAGTTCGGTTTCAGTATTTTCGAATTGCAGCCTGCGCAAAGACGAGAGCGGCTAAATGGTATCTACGTCAGCGGGACATACTTCGATTTCTTGCATGCTAGCCCATATCTCGGCCGCTTACTGACGCAAAGAGACGATGAAATCAGCGGCGCGCAGCCCGTGTGCGTGCTTAGCTACCAGCTCTGGCGCGGCACGTTCGGGGGGAATCCAAAGATTATCGGAACAACGATTCGAATAAACGACAGACGGGTTGAAGTGGCTGGTGTCACGAAGCCGCGATTCACCGGCTTAGATCTACAGAACGCGCCGGACATCGAACTGCCAACCTCCGCGGTAGATTCTATTGCGCAGTCGATGCATCGGGATGACACCAGTTCGGGCGGCTGGCAAATCATGGCTCGGTTAAAGCCGGGCATCATCGAACAGAGCGCGCAGGAACGCTTTGCCGCGCTGGCGAAGCGCGTCACGCAATCGTTTCCACCCAATGGGCACGATGCGCTTCACGAAAACTACAGATTAAACCCTGCGCCGCGCGGCTTCGACGAACAGACGGGGATGGCGCGTCCGTTGATCGTTCTGATGTCTACGGTTGGGGTGGTGCTGCTGATTGCCTGCCTTAATCTGGCCAATTTACTGCTGGCTCGCGGTCAGAGGCGGGAGCGCGAGGTCGCTTTGCGCGCTTCGCTGGGCGCAGCCGCTGGCTAATTCTGCGTCCATTTCTGATCGAGAATGCCTATCTGGCGGCGTGCGGGGCAGTTTTGGGCCTGGTTGCCGCTAAGAGTCTGGTTTCGTTTCTTTTAGCCGAGTTCAATAAAGGAAGGGCCTTCGGACGCCTCGACTTGTCGCTCGATTGGCGCGTGGTTCTGTTCACCGTGTTAGTTACAGGCGTCGCGCTGCTGCTGTTCGGCCTGGCGCCGGCATGGATCGCGTCCACGGTTCGCCTCGGCGGAAGGATACAAGGATACAAGGGGCGTCATCTGACAGGCGCACTTCAAAACTGCGCCGTTCTCTGTTGCTGGTTCAGGTGACGCTCACGATGGTTCTTCTATTTGCCGCTGGAATCTTCGAGCGTTCGCTGCGCAACCTGCGCACAATCGATGTGGCCCAAAATCCGGATCATCTGGTGCTGGCGGAGATCAATCTTCTCGCTGCGAACGGCAAGCTTTACGCGCCCGAATCGATATGGGATGAATTGCAGCAGCGCGTTCTGCGCATACCATCCGTGGTATCCGCAGCCTATGGCTTTCCCAGTCCGCTATCAGGGAACATGATCGCATCCGGCGTGGAGACAAATGGCAGGCAATCCGCTGATCGCCAGACGCAGCAAAGTTTCTGGCAGTATGTTTCGCCAAAGTATTTCCAGACGCTTGAAATTCCACTCCTCGCAGGCCGCGATTTTATATCGACGGACCACGAAGGCTCACCACCGGTCGGAATCGTAAATCAACAATTCGCCAGCAGGTACTTTCCCGGCCAGAACCCAATCGGCAAACGATTCAAGAGCAGGCAGGATCCCGGAAAGCCAATCACCATCGTTGGAATCGCGCGGGACCTGCCGTTTCTCGAGCTAGCCGAGACGCCGAAGAGCATGGTCTATCGACCCATGCAGCAGAGCGCGCGCGACCGCCAGGTGCTGACAGCGCGCGTACGCGGCAATCCGAACGCCTTCGAACACCAGCTAACCGAACTCGTCCAGCATTTGATCCCGGCACTACCGATCGAACAGTTTCAAACCATGGCCGTGCAGCGCGATTCGAGTATTGCGCAGCAGCGGATGCTCGCGCTACTGTCGAGCATCTTTGGGGCGTTGGCGCTGGTTCTTTCGAGTGTCGGGCTGTACGGTCTGGTTTCCTATTCGGTGGCCCGGAGAACTCGAGAGATCGGGATACGGGTCAGCGTTGGCGCGAGGCCGGTGGAAGTACTTCGCCTTTTTCTCCGCGAACATCTGGCGCTGGTTCTTAGCGGGGTTGCCGCCGGCTCGATACTCGCGCTTGGAGGAGAGCGTTTCGTTCGCAGCCTGCTGTATGGGTTGCCGGCCACGGACGTTCCGTCGTTCTGCCTTGCGGCCGGGGTTCTCTGCTTAGTCGGGGCGGTTGCGACAATTGTGCCTGCTTCGCGCGCCCTGCATGTGGATCCGGCTGAGGCATTGCGCTCGGAATGAAAAAGACAGTTGTGACATCGCGGCCAAGCATTGCGATTATCGGAGCCGGCCCCGGCGGTCTGACGCTGGCTCGCATTCTGCATCGCCACGGCGTGGATGCGACGGTCTTCGAGCGCGAGGCGTTTTCTTCGGTCCGTCCGCAAGGAGGATCGCTCGACATGCATGCGGAATCCGGCCAATTCGCAATCGAGTGCGCCGGATTGAGCAACGAGTTTAAGCGCATTGCCCGGTATGAAGATCAGGAAACGAGGGTCTACGACAAGCAGGGCAAGCTGCTGTTCGCGGACATCGATGCCGCGGCAGGAGATCGCCCAGAAGTGGACCGCGGGCATCTGCGACAGATGCTGCTCGATTCCCTAACGGCGGGTCTCATCCGCTGGGACTACGAATTAAAAACAATAGAGCGGCGGGGCGAGGAAGCCTTTGATCTGGTATTTCAGAACGGAGTGCGCGAAAGCTTTGAGCTGGTGGTCGGAGCCGACGGCGCGTGGTCTCGCACGCGGCCGCTCGTCTCAGGAAGCTACCCTGTTTACAGCGGCGTGACATTCTTCGAGCTCGGCATCGACGACGTCGACGAGCGCTACCCGAGAATAGCCAGCTTCGTCGGGCACGGCTTGAGTTTTGCCCTCGGAGATTCGAAAGCTCTTATCGCTCACCGGGACGCAAACGCGCATGTCGGTATCTATGCAGGATTGCGAGCACCAAAAGACTGGATCGAGAGCGGTGGGCTCGATATGTCGTCCAATGCGGCTCTGCGAGTCAGCCTGGCGGATCATTTCAGTGGCTGGTCCGAAGACCTGCTGCAACTGATCTACCGCTGTGGAGAAAGGATTACGCCTCGATTGATTTATGCTCTGCCGGTAGGCCACCGCTGGGAGCATCGCGCCGGCGTCACACTGCTTGGCGACGCGGCGCACCTGATGTCTCCCTTCTCAGGCGAAGGCGCAAATCTGGCCATGCGAGACGCGGCCGATCTCGCCCGCGCACTGGTGGGAGAACAGGACTGGAAAGCCGCGGTGCGAGACTACGAGACCGCGATGTCAGCGCGTGCAGAGGAGGCGGCGGCAGAAGCAAGGGACGGAATCAATGAAACCTTCTCCGAGGACGGCCTCGGCTACATGCTTCGGCAAGTAGAAGGGCACCGCGTATGAAGAGCAATCGCGGAGAGCTTGATGATTTCGCTTTCACTCATAACGTAGTGCCGCTGTGGGTTCGATTCTGGCGGCGCGGCGGGCGGGAAGAAAGCTCGCGACAATTGCCGCGATTGTAAGACACAGCCCGGCGGCCAGAATATTAATCGGATCTTTCTCGCTTACACCGTACAGAATGCCTGCTATCGCCCGGCTGGCCATGAACGCAGCTAAGGCACCTATCACGGCGCCGATAGAGACCATGAGGAGCACGTCTTTGAAAATCAGCCACAGGACAGATTTGCGCTCCGCTCCGATGGCAATGCGAATGCCGATTTCGCGCGTCCGTCGCGTCACCGTGTAGGCGACGACACCATAGAGCCCCACAGCCGACAGCAGCAGCGCCAGGACTCCGAAGATGCCGGAGAGCGTAGCAACGAGGCGTTCCACCAGAATGCTCTCGTTCACATCGTGCTCGAGCGTGCGCATGTTCAACAGAGGAATCACGGGATCGAGCTTATGGATTTCGCTCCGCACTTCAGCCGTCAACTGAGGCGTGGGGCCGGAAGTTCGAATCAGAAGCTCTGTTTGTGCCGCGAAACGACGCCAGACGGGGACAAACAACATCGGTTCGGTAGCCTCCCGCATGGAAAAGTAACGCGCGTCCTTCACTACGCCGACAATCTCATAGGGAGTGCTGCCACCCAGGGAAACATGCATGCCAAGCGCGCTATGATCAGCAAAAAAATGACGCGCGAATGTTTCGTTCACGATGGCGACGTGGCGGCCCGGTGGGTCCGGCAGCTTCATTCCGGGAGTCAGATGGTCGGGCAGTTCGATAGCAGTCGAGGGATCGTCGAGAGCTGTGAAGTCGCTGCCCAGCAGGATCGGCGTGCCCAGAGTTTCGAAATAACGCGGACCAACAGCGTTTAGAAAGATGTTGTTTCTCTCCCCAGCTTTCCAGGTGTAACCCTCGATGGTGGCGCTTCCATTCCAACTGGAGCCGGTAAGAGGGGTAATCAAGGCGAGACTCGCGGAATGCACTCCCGGCAGCGCGCCCACTCTTGTGCAGAGGCGATTATAAAAATCGAGCGTCCGTTGACCTTTGTAGCCAAAAGTAGTGGGGTCGACCGAAGCTATGAAGACATTTTCGGGAGAGAAGCCGGTATCGAGTTCGCGCAGATTGCCGAGCGTGCGCACAAATAGCCCGGCTCCGACCAGCAAAGGCAACGACAGAGCCACTTGCAAAATCACCAGACCTTTGCGCAGAGTGAAGCGACCACCGCGGGTAGAGCCCGGCAGGTCTTCCTTCAGAGCGGGGACGAGATCAGGCCGGGTGGATTGCCAGGCTGGTGCAATGCCGAATAGAAGGCCGGTAAGAATGCAGACGGCAAAGGTGAACGCAAGAGCGCGCCAGTCGAGCGTGGCGTTGATGGTACCGAGATCGTAGCCTGGGTGCGGCATGAAACGCAACAGCACGCGGATGCCCAGCAATGCCACGACGACTCCACTTGCGCCACCGAGAAGAGCGATCAACATACTCTCTGTCAGCAATTGCGAAATCACGCGCCAGCGGCTCGCTCCGACGGCCAGACGTACGGCGATTTCACGCTGCCGGGTTGCTCCGCGCGCGAGCATGAGGTTCGCGACGTTAGCACACGCGATCAACAGGACCAGCGCCACTATGACGAATAGGATGAGAAGCGGTTTCTTGAGCTCATCCGCCAAATATGAGACTCCTCGCGCCGCCGGCACAAGTACAATCGGATCCGCCGTTTCGGCCAATCTGGGATTTGACAAGCTTTGGCGCTCCGCCGATTCCTGACCTTTGCAGATGGCGAACAGCTCACCTTCGGCAGTTTTGATGCGGGCACCGGACTTGAGCCGGCCAATAACAGCCATCCACCGGTTATGACGGTCATTCCAGCTCGCGAAGGAGATATGCCTTACCTGGCTGCGCATCATGACGGGGATGAATAGATCCGGCTTCAGTGCGATATCGGCGCCCCTGAAGCCAGGCGGAGCAACGCCGATGATGGTGAACGGATAACCATTGAGCGTGAGCTTGCCTCCGATGGCTTGCGTATCATGATTGGAATGCGACTGCCAGTACGAGTAGCTGAGAACTACATAGGGCGAAGCTCCGGGGGCGCGGTCGTCGGCAGGGTTAAAGACTCGGCCCAGGGCAGGCCGGACACCCAGCAGGTCAAAATAATTTCCCGACGCGAAGACGCCATAGGCGAGTTGGGTAGCCGAGCCAGCATTGCCGCTTTGCACTCCAATCGGTTCTAGACCGAGGCTATAGCCGGCGAGTCCTGTGAAGACCGTGTTGTGATCGCGCATGGCGCAGTAATCGGGATAATTCCACGCCACACCTGCTCGTTCGGTGTCGTGCTGAAGTAGATACAGTTGCTCCGGTTGCTTGACGGGAAGCAGCTTGAGCATGACTGTATCTACGAGCGAAAAAATAGCGGTGTTGGCGCCTATTCCGAGTGCCAGCGTGAGGATCGTGACCGCGGCAAATCCAGGGCTTCGCTTCAAGGCGCGAACAGCATATTGAAGGTTGCGCCGCAAATCGTCGAAAAGGTTCATCCGCCGGGTGTCGCGACACCGCTCTTTTTGTTGTTCCATACCTTCCATCGCTCGCAAGGCGGCATAACGCGAATTCTCGGGCGTTTTACCGGCGGCAATTTCCCGCGCGATTCGCAGGTCGAGATGAAATTGCAGTTCGTCGTCAAGCTCTTGCTCAAGACGGTTGCGGCGGAAGAGGGATCGCAAGCGAAGCGGAATGGTAAACAGCAATCGTGGCGGGCGCATGGTCAGGATTCCTGCAAACTGACGACGCGGCTAATGGCGCTCGAAAGCCTGCTCCAGTTCGCCGATTCGCTGGCGAGTTGATGACGGCCGAGACGCGTCAGTGAGTAAAACTTAGCGCGCCTCCCAAGCTCGCTTGTCTTCCATTCCGCGGTAATCCAGCCTCCCTGTTCCAGTTTGTGCAGCGCAGGGTATAAAGAGCCGTCACTCACCTGCAGCACATCCCCCGAGACCTGCTTTAGACGCTGACTGACCGCCCATCCATGTAGCGGCTCGAGAGCCAGAATCTTGAGAAGGAGAAGGTCAAGGGTACCTTGAACCAGATCGGGAGGTTTACTCATGCCGCATGATCTCGCTTACCGAGACCAAGTGTACACCTTCAAGCCTGCCGCGAGCAAGGCTTCGATTGTCATGCTCCGTTAACATTCATGACATCAAGATAGAGGTAGAGATAAGAACTATGGCCACATCGATCGATAGCAAGCAAACTGACTTTTCCGAGATGGACAATGCGGGGATCTCCAAAGAGCATTGGAAGATCATGTTCATTTCGGGCATGGGCTTCTTTACGGACGCCTATGATCTCTTCATCATCGGCGTCGTCATGGCGCTGCTGAAACCCATGTGGCATGTGGGCAAGATAGAGGAGGGACTGGTCGAATCGACGGCGTTACTTGCCGCGGCGATCGGCGCGCTGCTCTTCGGTCGAATCGCGGACATGCTTGGCCGCAAAAGGATTTATGGCGTCGAAGTGCTGGTCCTCGCGGCGGGCGCAATCGCCTGCGCTTTTTCGCCAGGTATCTGGTGGCTGATCGGCTTTCGTTTTATTCTCGGCATCGGCATCGGCGGAGACTATCCGGTCTCGGCAACCATTATGAGCGAGTACGCAGGAAAGGCGCATCGCGGAATGCTTGTGACGCTGGTCTTCGCGATGCAGGCGGCGGGATTGATTGTGGGCCCTCTTATGGCCGCGGCACTGCTTTCCACGCATGTCTCGCATGACATTATCTGGCGGATTCTGGTTTCCTTCGGCGCTCTGCCGGCACTGGCCGTTTATGGCGCGCGTCGTCACCTCAAAGAAACGCCGCGTTTTCTCAAAGCGGCGGGGCATGAAGAGGACGACTCGGGCAATCTGAAGAAGTCAGAGCACTTCGACGAGCGGACTCACTCTGTCTCTTTCTGGGATGGTTTTCACCGTCTTGTCGACAACAAAATGACCCTTTCCCGCCTGATCGGGGCAAGTGCCGCCTGGTTTCTGATGGACTTTGCTTATTACGGCAACACTGTCTCGAGCCCGCTCGTGCTCTCCGCGCTGGGAGGCGACCACACGATTTTGCAGAAGACGCTCACTCAGCTTGGAATCTTCGTGGTATTCGCCGCGCCAGGCTATGCGGTGGCGGCGCTTACGATGGATAAGCTTGGGCGCAAGACGATTCAGGGGCTCGGCTTCGGCATGATGGGAGTAACCTTCGGTCTGCTCGCCCTCATCCCGAATGTCGAGAAGCTGGTATATCCTTTTCTGATCATTTACGGCTTGAGTTACTTCTTTACGGAGTTCGGCCCCAATGCCACCACCTTCGTCTACCCTTCGGAGATTTTCCCGGTGAAGGTTCGGACAACCGGTCATGGCATCTCGGCGGCCATGGGCAAGATCGGCGGCTTCGTTGGCGTCTTTACCTTTCCCTTCTTTATGCACTGGCACGGGTTGCCAGCCGCCGAGGGCGCGGCCGCCATTGTCAGCATTCTGGGACTGATTGTCACGATTTTCCTGCTACCCGAAACCAAGGGCAAGAGCCTCGAAGAACTTTCGGAAGAGCCATCTACTCCGATTGAAAAAGCGGCTGCGTAAGAGTTTGTAAAAACGCGGAATCGGCTTACTTACGTGCGCGGTTCTGTTGCGGCTTGCAAACGTTGTAACAGCGGGTACACGACACTGGTTAGGAATGGACCGACGTTCGTTTTTAACCAAAGCGGCGCTCGCCAGCGCGCTTGTCAAGACCGGGGACTCTAAACAATCGTCTGAATTCGTGCTGGACGAAATCAGCCTTGCCGGCCTGCGGGAAGGCATGGCACAGGGCAGGTTCACGGCCGAGCGCATCATCGAACTTTACCTGGAACGGATCGAGCGGCTCGATAGAAGAGGACCAGCCTTGCGAGCGGTGATCGAATTGAATCCCGATGCGCTGCGCATTGCCAGAACGCTCGATGACGAGCGCAGAGTGAAAGGGCCGCGCGGACCATTACACGGCATTCCTGTTCTGGTAAAAGACAACGTCGATACGGGCGACAAGATGCAGACTACGGCGGGATCGCTCGCTTTGCTGGGCAAACCGGCGGCACAAGATGCATTCTTGGTGGAAAAGCTTCGCCGTTCCGGAGCGGTGCTGCTGGGAAAAACCAATCTGAGCGAGTGGGCGAATTTTCGTTCGACGCACTCGACCAGCGGCTGGAGCGGCCGGGGAGGGCAAACCCGGAATCCATATTCACTTGACCGGAATCCGTGTGGATCGAGTTCGGGATCGGCGGTGGCCGTTTCGGCAAATTTGGCGGCGTTGGCGGTCGGCACCGAGACAGACGGGTCGATCGTCTGCCCGGCAGCGATGTGCGGCATCGTGGGAATCAAGCCGACGCTAGGATTGATCAGCCGGTCTGGAATCATTCCGATTGCGCACAGCCAGGACACGGCGGGCCCGATGGCGCGGTCGGTAAAAGACGCAGCGATTTTGTTGGGCGTGCTGGCAGGCGTAGACGCGCGCGATCCGGCCACCAGCGCAAGCAAGGGAAACGCGCAGCGCGATTACACCGGGTTTCTAGATCCGAACGGACTACGCGGCGTGCGCCTGGGCGTTGCGCGACAGTACTTCACCATGGGCCCCGCCGTTGACCGCGTGATGGAGGAATGTCTTCGACTGATGAAGAGAGCGGGGGCGGAGATGATCGATCCGGTGGAGTTTCATAAGCTGGACGAGTGGCGCGATAGCGAAACCGAAGTGCTTCTCTATGAGTTCAAGGCGGACTTGAACACATACCTGGGCGCGCGCGGGGCGGCAGTCAAGTCACTGGCCGATTGTATTGCGTTCAACCTTGCGCACAAGCAAGAGGAGATGCCTTATTTCGGACAAGAACTTATGGAGCAAGCGCAGGAGAAGGGTCCGCTGAGTGAGAAGGATTATAAAAATGCGCTGCGAAAAAATCACCGGCTGACCCGCAAGCAAGGCATCGATGCGTTGCTCCACAAGCATAAGCTGGATGCGATAGTGAGCGTAACAGCGGGAACGGCATGGATGACGGATTGGGTGAATGGAGATCGGGCAGATAGTGGCTGCGCGTCTCCTCCCGCAGTGGCCGGATACCCGCATATAACGGTGCCAGCAGGATTCATATTTGGCTTACCGGTGGGAATCTCGTTTTTCGGCGCAGCGTGGAGCGAGCCGAAGCTGATCCGGATCGCCTATGCATTCGAGCAAATACGAAATGCTCGTTTGGGGCCGAAATTCCTGCCCACGGTAAAGTTCTCTGGCTAGGAAGGGCGCCTGACAGCATCGTATTAGTCGGTGAAAGGGCAGACATAATGGCAGACAGACAGCGGGTAGTAATTCTTGGCGGAGGGTTCGCGGGGCTCTATGCCGCGAAGGCGTTGCGGCACGAGGCGGCTGATGTAACCCTGATAGACAAGCGTAATTTTCATTTGTTTCAGCCGCTGCTATATCAGGTAGCGACCGGGTCTCTTTCGCCGGGCGAGATCGCCGCGCCGCTGCGTTCGGTTTTGAGCAGACAGAAGAACACGCAAGTGCTTCTCGGCGACGCGGTGGATATAGATCCGAAGTCGAAAGAAGTCGTCCTGCGGGACGGAGCGCGCATCGGGTATGACACTTTGATTGTGTCGACGGGCTCGCAGAGCAGCTATTTTGGGCATAACCAATGGGGCGAATGGGCGCCCGCACTCAAGACGATAGAAGACGCGACTGCGATCCGGCACAAAGTGCTGTTGGCTTTTGAGGCTGCCGAACGGATTACCGACCCCGAAGAGCGCAGGGCATGGCTGACGTTTGTGGTGGTAGGAGGAGGACCGACGGGCGTCGAGTTGGCGGGCAGCCTGGGAGAGATTGCGAATCACACGCTGAAGCACGATTTCCGTTCCATTCGGCCGCAAGATGCGCGCATTATCGTGGTGGACGGAGGGTCAAGAGTACTTGCCAGTTATCCGGAAGACTTGTCGCTGAAAGCAGAAAAGCAACTGCTGAAACTGGGCGCGCGGGTGCGAACCGGCCTAATGGTTACTCAGGTGGACGGGAACGGCGTTTTGTTGAAGAACAAAGCGGGCAAAGAGGAGCACATCGCATCGCACACGGTTATTTGGGCGGCCGGCGTGGCCATCTCGGACTTCGGACACAAATTGGCGGAGCGGACTGGGGCAGAGACGCAGAAAGGCGGCCAGATCAAGGTGAATCCCGATCTGACAGTTCCCAATTACGCGGATATTTTTGTGGTGGGTGACCTGGCATCGGTCCCGACACCAGACGGCAAACCGCTGCCCGGCGTCGCGCAAGTGGCCATGCAAGGCGGAGCATACGTGGCGAAGGCTATTAAGCAGCGGCTAAAAGGCGGCGAAGAGCATTTGAAGCCGTTCCTCTACTTCAACAAAGGCGATATAGCAGTGATCGGACGCGCCGCCGCGGTAGCCAATGTTTTCGGAATGCATCTCTCCGGACTGCCGGCGTGGCTGGTCTGGCTGTTCATCCATCTGATGTACCTGGTCGAATTTCAGAGCCGAATCATGGTGTTCATCGAGTGGGGCTTCCTTTATCTCACTTACAATCGGGGCGCGCTTTTGATAACCGGCAAAGCGGCGAAGACCTCGGTCACCGAGGCGCATCCGTATGCCGCTTCAGAAGGCTCAGGAGAGCTGGGAGCGGCCGCCAAGATGTGATGTTAGTTTTATAGATACAGGAATGGAGCTGCTTATCTCGGGGCCGGAAGGCTCGTCGACGAACATCGAGTTGCGTAAGCCGACGCTATCTCTGGGACGCTCGGCGGATAACGATCTGGCTTACCCGGACGATCCCTGGCTTTCGCGCTATCACCTGACATTCGAGAAGCATGACGAAGGCTGGTTCGTGAAGGATTGCGCGAGCCGTAATGGAACGGTGGTCAACGCGGCAAGTTTAAAAGAGCCGCACAAAATGCGGTCGGGCGACCGGATCTACGTGGGACATTTAACGATCGAAGTGCGTGAGACTTTGCCGGAAGCGCCTAAGCCGGTGATCTCGTTTGTGCCGCAAGAAGAAGAGCGGATCACGCGCGAGGCGACCATCGTCACGAGCCTGGACAAGCTGCTGGGCAAGAGCGCGGCCAGCGGCGTGAAGGTGGAACGGGACGCGGCGCTGAACACTACTCGCGTGGTGGCGGCCCTCATTCGCGCCGGGCAGGAATTGGCGGGGCATCGACCGCTCGACGAGTTATTCGATGTAATTCTAAAACTCTCGCTATCCGCGATGGAGGCCAAACGGGGCGTCATTATGACGCTCGAAGACGGCGACCTGGTGGTGCGGGCGAGCGAGGGCGACGGGTTTTCGATCAGTACCGCGGTGCGCGACCGCATACTGCGGCAACGATGTTCGCTGGTGATCAGCGACGCGCAGCTGGATGACGCGCTACGCCAGCAACGAAGTATCATGATGCACCGCGTGCGCAGCATGATGGGAGTGCCACTGCAGACAGGCGACCGGGTAATCGGCCTGATTTATGTGGATAATGGCGCGATTCTGCGGCCGTTTTCGCAGGAAGATCTGGACCTGCTGACAGTGATGGCGAATGTGGCCGCCATTCGAATCGAGCACGCGCGCCTGGCGGAAGTAGAGCAGTCCGAAAAGCTGATGGAACTGGAGCTCTCGCAGGCCAGCGAGATTCAGGCGACTCTTCTGCCCACCGAAGCGCCCCTCTATCCGGGTTATGATTTGGCGGGTACGAATCTTCCCTGCCGGACTGTCGGCGGCGACTATTTCGATTTTGTGCCTTACGCCGATGGGCGCGTTGCGCTGGCGGTGGGCGATGTATCGGGCAAAGGCTTGCCTGCGGCGCTCCTGATGTCGAGCCTGCAGGCGCGCGTTCAGATGCTACGCGAGACCGCGCCCGATCCGGCTTCGGCAGTTACTTTGCTCAATCGCAATCTGGCGGAGCGGTGTCCGATCGGCAAATTTATCACCTTCTTTTATGCGCTTCTCGATCCGGTGACAGGAAAGCTGACGTATAGCAACGCCGGCCATAACTATCCCCTGTTATTGCGCGCCAATGGAGAGGTAGAACAGTTATCGGGCGGCGGCATGGTGCTTGGACTTTTTCCGATGTCGCATTACGAATCGCGCGAAACCAACCTCGAGCCCGGCGACATGCTGGCTTTGTACAGCGATGGCGTCACCGAGGCGTGCAGTCCATCGGACGAGGAATTCGGCGAAGAGGGATTGGGCAAATTCCTGCTGGAACGAAGCTCCAAACCGTGCGCGGAGCTGGTCTCGAGTTTGATCGATTATCTCCGAGGCTGGCACGGAAGCAGCAGCTTCAACGACGATTTCACCATCGTGCTGGTAAAGCGAACCTGACCGATTTTGGGAGCGACTTCAAATGGCCAATCTTGCTAGTGTAGTGCGGCAAGCAGATTAACCAATATCAAGCGCTTTGCGGGCGCGCTTGACCTTTTCGAGGATGTCGGCGGCTTTGGCGGTCCACACGAATGGCTTGGGGTTGTCGTTGTGTTTGTCGATGTACTCGCCGATCGCCATGATCAACTCCTCGACATCGCGGAAGATTCCGCGACGGATTCGGTTCTGAGTGATGTCTCGAAAGAACCGCTCCACCATGTTGAGCCACGAGCTGCTGGTCGGCGTGAAGTAGCTGTGGAATCTGGGGTGACGAGCCAACCACCGTTGCACCTTGGGATGCTTGTGCGTAGCGTAGTTGTCCGCGATTAGGTGGATCTGCTGGCCGCCGGGTGTGACTTCGTCAATCACGCGGAGAAACTTCAACCATTCCTGGTGGCGGTGCCGGTCGTCGCACATGCTAATGACAGTTCCATCGAGGGCGTTCATGGCTGCAAACAGGGTTGCGGTCCCGTTTCGCTTGTAATCGTGGGTCATCGTTCCGCAGCGACCTTTCTTGATCGGCAATCCGGGTTGTGTTCGGTCGAGCGCTTGGATCTGGCTCTTTTCGTCGGCACAAAGTACGATGGCATGCTCGGGCGGGTTGAGGTAGAGGCCGACGATGGTTTCCAGCTTTGCAGCAAATTCCGGATCGTTGCTGACTTTGAAAGTGCGGGATAAGTGCGGTTTCAGGCCATGCTTGTGCCAGATGCGGCGTACGCTCTTTTCGCTTACGCCTGCCGTCACGGCCATGGTCCGTGTGCTCCACTGGGTGGCGTTGGCAGGCTTTTGCTGGGTGGTCTTGCGAACCACTTCTTGCACCTTGGCGGGCGTGATGGTTGGCCTGCGTCCGGGGCGAGGCGCATCCTTCTCCAAACCGGCTAAACCAAGTTTTAGGAAACGCTTTCTCCAGCGTGCCGCTTTCTGGTTGCTGATACCGACTTCAGCGGCGATTTCCAAATCCTGCTTGCCGGCCGCCGCTAATAGGACAACGCGTGCGCGCTCGACTTGCCGAGCAGGTAGCGAGCGGCCCCGCGCCCACTGATGCAAGGTACGCTTCTGGTCTTCAGTGAGCACTACGGGGGGTGCGACACGCATGCGATCGTCTCCTGATTATAGAGACGCCATGGCTTCTTTACTGGTTACTATTTAAGCCGCACCACACTAGTTGTTCAGGGATGGTTCTAGCTGCCGTCCTCTTCTGCGGACCGGCAACCGGGCAAGACGCAGCAGCTTTATCCCAGGAGCTCGATCTTACGGTCGCTTCGACGCGCGCGGCATTCGGTGTGCCGAGCGTCTCAGTAGCCGTGGTCAAAGACGGCCAGACGGTCTATTCGAAAGCCTTTGGTGAAAGCGATATTGCCGCGCACAAAGCGGCCGCCCCGGAAACCAGGTATGCAGTCGGTTCGATCAGCAAGCAGTTCACGGCGGCGGCCCTTCTGCTCGAGCAGGAACAAGGCAAGCTTTCGCTCGATGACAAAGTCGGCAAGTATCTGCCCGATCTGACGCGGGCGAACGAAGTTACTATTCGCGAGTTACTCTCGCACACGTCGGGTTATGAAGATTACGCGCCGCAAGACTATCTGATTCCGAGCTGGATAAAACCGACAAAGCCACAGGCAATTTTAGATGGTTGGGCGAAGAAGCCGCTCAACTTCGACCCGGGGACAAAATGGCAATACAGCAACACGAACTATGTAATCGCCGGAGAGATTCTAGAAAAGACGTCGGGCGAAGAGCTGCTTCCTTATTTGCGCGAGCATTTCTTCGGGCCGCTTGGGATGAGTTCAGCGGGCGATTGCGCTGTGAAAAACCCTGAGGACGCCGCGGCCTACACGCGCTATGCGTTGGGGCCGCCGCGACCGGTGGGGCGGGAAGGCGCAGGCTGGTACTTTGCCGCCGGCGAGCTCTGCATGACGGCCTCCGACCTTGCAAAATGGGACCAATCTTTCCTCGCCAGGAAGATTCTTTCCGCCAAGTCCTACGATGAGTTTACGCGCGAAGTCAAACTGAAGAGCGGCAAGGGAACGAATTACGCGTTAGGACTGCAGGTGGGAGAAATTTACGGAGCCAGGCGCATCTCGCACAGTGGAGAGGTTTCGGGCTTTCTGGCAGCGAATACCTTGTTCCCGGAAAAAGGCGTGGCGACGGTGGTGCTCACAAACGAAGATGGCGTCAACCTGATTGGGCCGTTGACGCAAGAGCTCGGAAGCTTACTGGTCGATCCGGATCGAGCCGCTACCGAAAAACAGGATGATGAAGTGAAAGCTATTTTGAAGTCGCTGCAGCAGGGCCACATCGACCGAGACTTGTTGACCGAGAATGCCAAATCTTATTTCTCGGACGTTGCGCTCGAGGATTATCGTAATTCGCTCGCGCCGCTAGGGGATCTGGAAGTGCTCAGCTTGCAATCGAAGCAATCGCGCGGCGGCATGACACATCTTAGCTATCGGGCGCACTTTCAGAGGAACAGCGTGCTGCTGAATATCTATGTGATGCCGGACGGGAAGTTCGAGCAATTCATGGTGGAAGAACAGTTCTAAAATTCATTCGGCAAGCCAAATAGAAACGCCGCCCGGAAACGAGCGGCGTTCCATTCGCAAACCGGTTTGTTACTGTTGCGGCGCGGGCGGAGCGGCTGGACCCGCGGGGTTGACGGGAACAGGAGGAGCCTGGCTAGGAGGCACTCCAATTTTGACGCCGATGACCTCGCCCGAAATAACGAGCTCGACGCGACGGTTCAACTTTCGGCCCGCGGCGGAGTCGTTCGAAGCTACGGGATAATTTTCTCCATAACCGATCGCGGTCATAGTGTTTGTGTTTATACCCTGGGTCATCAGGAAGTCGCGCACGGCGTTGGCGCGCTGCTCAGACAGTTTTTGGTTCAGCGCCATGGTGCCGGTGCTGTCGGTATACCCTTCCACCTGAAGATTCAAGCCCGGGTGAGACACCACAATGCCGCTTATTCTGGCCAAAGCTACCTGCGCCGCCGGTTTCAGAGTGTACTTGCCGGTATCGAACAGCACATCCTGCATGTTGACCACCAGGCCGCGAGGACCTTCTGTAGTGGGTAGAACGGAATTAAATTGCTGCAATAGCTGTTCACGCAGCTTGTTCTTGTCGGCCTCCGCTTGTTGGCGCAGTGCATCGGCCTGCGCGGCGGCCTGCTGAGCCTTTTGCGCCTCGGCTGCCGATTGAGCTCGCGCGGCATCCGCTTGCTTTTGCGCTGCCTCGGCCTGGGCCCGCTGCTGCGCTTCTAGTTGCGCCTGCTGCTGCGCTTCTTGCGCCTGTTGCGCTGACTCGGCGGCGCGCTGCTGAGCAGCGGCCTGGCGCGCGGCGGCTTCTTCACGCTCGTTCTTCAAGGCAAGTTCCTGCTGCTTGCGCAGCGACACGGTACGCGCGTCTTCCGCTTTCTGAACTGCTTCGCGAGCCGTCATAACAGCTGGTTTCCACTGTTTGCGATCTTGATAATCCTGCGCCTGCTGCCATAGCTTATCGGCCTGCTGGAACATGTCCGTGGCATATTGATCAGCCTTGGCATATTGAGCAATTTGCACGGCATTCTGAGCCTCATAAAGTTCGAGCGGACTCTTCTTGCTCGAATTCAGGTCGACCGGCTTCAACTGGCTCTCCGGCACATGATAGGTATACTGGCCGCGCGGCAGCAGACTGTAATTGGCGTCTACCGTCTGCCATTTGCCAAGCGTGTCCTTGCGAATGATGTTCTCCATCACGACCACGTCGCTCGGCTGGTGAACGTTGAAATACGGCTCGGCCGTGACAATCAAACCGAATGCCTGCAACTGCGTCGTCACCTGCCCGCTATAGTTGCCGTGCGAATCGACCACTACTTCGCCCAGGTTGTAGGGACGCCCGTCCGGCGTGATTGCCCAGAGGACATAGGTCAGATAAAGCGGTCCGAAATTGCGCGCGGAGGGAAGACCTTTGATGTCGACCTTCACCTGCATGTAGCCGTTCTGGCTTCTCACCTGGGCATCGCCTTTGGCCGCGGTGGCTAGCGAAGTTCCCTGAAAATCGACCTTCGTCCAGCCGCTGCGGTTGCGATAAGTCACCGCCTGAATGGAGCGCGAAACCACTTGCACGCGAAAGATGGGATTTGCCGGCGCGCTCGAGTTCGGCTGCTGCTTGATCGATTGCATGGGGCTCGGTTCCTGAGCCAGCAAGAAAGCCGGTACGAGAGCGGCAAATAAGTACTTCTTCAGTTTCATGACGTCACTACCTCAGCACCTTGGTTTCCAATCCTTAAGTCTTGCATTTTCAAGCAGCGCCAATCAATCGGCCCTTCTACTGCTGGTACTTTCTACAGTTTGCACTTTCCAAAAGATAGTGGTAGTCCACTCGGGCCAGCGGGTGGTCTTCGATCTGCCTCGTTAAGATCAAAGTGTGAATCCACCCCCTCTCGTGAATGGCGCACAGGGAGCACCTCCCGGAACACCTTCCGTGAGGCGAACAACCTCGCCTCTGCTGCCGATCTTCCTGATCGTGCTGGTGGACGTCCTCGGTTTTACTATTATCCTTCCGCTCCTGCCGTTCTATTCGGAACGCCTGGGCGCGTCGCCCACCGTGGTGGGAATGATCGTGGCCATCTATGCCGCTTTTCAGCTCATAGCCGGGCCGATCCTGGGGCAGATTTCGGATCGCATCGGACGCAGGCCGGTGCTATTGATCAGCCAAGCCGGAACGCTGGCGGGATTTCTGCTGTTAGCCTTCTCCACGCAAATCTGGATGGTATTTCTCTCGCGCGCCATCGACGGCGCGACGGCCGGCAACCTGAGCATCGCGCAGGCTTACATCAGCGATGTCACCAAGCCGGAAAACCGGGCCAAAGCCTTCGCGCTCATCGGGGTGGCTTTCGGTTTCGGCTTTCTGGTCGGCCCGGCTATCGCGGGTTTTCTGGCTCACTATGGCTATCACGCGCCTATCTTCGTGGCTTCCGCGCTTTCTCTTACCAGCATCCTGTGCACGTTTTTTCTCCTTCCCAAATGCGAGACGCAGCACGCGCAGGGCGAAGAAACCGGACCCGGAGGAAAACGTCTTTCTCTTATTTCGTGGGGCGAGTACCGAAGATATTTTCGCAATCGCGAACTGGCGCGGCTGCTCATCCAGTGGCTCCTGTTCGCGCTTTCGTTTTCCACATTCATTACCGGCTTCGCCTTGTTCGCCGAGCGGCGTTATGTGTGGAACGGACATCCCGTCGGAGTACGCGAGGTGGGATATATTTTCGCCTTCAACGGCTTCATCGGAATTATCATGCAAGGCGGAATGGTCGGCCGATTGGTAAAACGATTGGGAGAAAAGCGCGTGGTGCAAATGGGATTCTTCACTTCGATGCTAGGCTACGCCGGCATCGGTCTTACGCACACGATCGGCCAACTGCTATGGGTCATGGCGCTCACGGCCATCGGCGGCGCGGGACTGCGTCCGGCGCTCACCAGCCTGGTAACGCAGAAGGCCGGCAAACGCGAGCAGGGAGTGATTTTGGGTCTCACCCAGTCGCTCACTTCGGTGGCCCAGATTACCGCGCCGGTCATCGCGGGCGTCATGATTAATCACGAGCTTTTAACCTCCTGGGCGGTTTGGGCAGGTATCCTGGCGGGCCTTGCGCTGCCTTTCCAAGCGCTGGCCAAACCGGACAAGGCGCAGGTTGCCTGAAGCAGCTCCAAGGCCGCTCACGAAGTTGCGCAGCTCTGAGTGGATACTGCTCGTATTTTTTGCGTATATCGCCGCGCTTGTCCCGTTCTTTCGAGACCGCCCGCGACTTGGATACCAGCCGATTGTCATTCTTGCGATCGTGGCCGTCTTGCTATTCTCCCTGGCGCGAGCCGAGAAGACGCGCTTCGCGCTCGCCATCAGCATGACTCGCGATTGGATCCCGATGGCGCTCACTCTGGTCGCATTTCGCGAGATGGAATTATTTGTCCCCGTGGCCTACAACGTTCGCTACGAGCAATCCTGGATTCATTGGGATCGTATGGTGCTCGACCAGTGGGGTCTCAAGCACGCTATTGAGATTCTAGGTCCGGTGACTCCAAGCTACCTGGAGCTTTGCTATCTGCTGGTTTATGGCGTGGGCAGTTTTTGCATTGTCATGCTTTGGGTCAAGGCGCAGCGCCGCGGAGTCGACCGCTTCTATGTGGTCCTGCTGGTGGGAACGCTGCTCTCCTATGCCATGTTTCCCTACTTCCCTTCCCGGCCGCCGCGTCTTGCTTTCCCGGAGGTGGGGTTTCCGGTTGCTCACAATATTTTTCGCAGCATCAACCTGTTTCTTTTACGCAAAGCCACCATTCACTCGGGCGTCTTTCCGAGCGCGCACGTCTCCTCCGCTTTCTCGGCGGCCTGGGCGATGTTCCTCGTTCTACCGCGCGGTAAGGGTCTGGCTTGGGGGCTCTTGCTCTACGCGCTGAGCGTGGCGCTAGCGACAGTTTATGGGCGCTATCACTACGCAGCGGATGCGGTCGCCGGATTCGCCGTCAGCCTGGTCGCGGCGCTCATTTGCCTGCTTCTCCGCCACAAAGACTTACACACCGATGCTCCGGCGCGCGAACCGTAATGTTCAATGCACGATGGTCGTGCTACCCGCTTTCATCCGCACTTCGTCGCCCGACCCAGTGCTCTTCCATTCCTGACGATCGGTCGATTCCTGCTGCTCGAAGTGAATGCGAGTCTTACCCGTAAAGACGTTGACCGTTTTATAAAAAATCGCCTTACCGCCGCCCTGGTTCCAATAGCTCGAGAACGTCCATTTGTCGCCTTCTACCTTCAGGTCGCCTCGGCCCCCGGCGCGTCCGTCGGGCATCACCGATTGCGTATGGTATTCGCCGGGGGTATTGGTCGACGTGAAGACCAGCAATTCACTCGGTGTTCCATTCACGCTTTGCTGGCAGGCGAAGTATTTACCGAAAAGCGCGCACTGGTTTACCAGGTCTTCTGGCTTGCCGCTGCCCTGCTTGGTAATTTTCCATGCGCCGTTGTAGGCCCAAAGCGGGTCGAAGCTGGAATCGGCGGCATGCAAAGTCGCGGCTGGCGACAATAGAAGTACAAGCACGGACAAGACGGCAGCGAGCAAAAACTTCTCCCGCTACATGGTATCGTGCAAGTTCGGCATCCCCGCGTTGCTTTTTCAGTCATGCCTACTGTAGCCGATACAGAATTCACAGTCGAAACACAGCTCATTACATTTCCGGCGCTGGCTTTGGATTGCGGCGTGCAGCTTCTTCAGGTGGATGTGGCCTATGAAATCTATGGCACGCTGAACACCGAACATTCGAACGCCATTTTGGTTTTACACGCCTTCTCAGGCGATGCTCACGCCGCCGGCGTTAATAGGGAAAGCGGGCAGCCTGGCTGGTGGTCCGCCATGATCGGACCTGGGCTGGCTTTCGATACCGAACGCTACTTCGTCATCTCGTCCAATGTGCTGGGTGGATGCCGCGGCACAACAGGTCCAGGCTCCTTAGATCCAAACACCGGGAAGCCGTACGGCTTGCAGTTCCCAGTGATAACCGTCGGCGATATGGTGCGGCTGCAGAAGATGCTGGTCGAACACCTGGGCATCGAGCGATTGCTGGCGGTCGCCGGCGGCTCCATGGGCGGCATGCAAGCTCTCGAATGGACGGTCGCTTACCCGGAATCGGTGGCCGCGGCCATTCCTATTGCAGCTACTTCCAGGCACAGCGCCCAACAAATTGCGTTCAACGAAGTGGGGCGTCAGGCCGTGATGGCCGATCCGGATTGGAATAACGGAAATTACTACGATGGGCAGGCGCCTGGAAGAGGGTTGGCTGTCGCTCGCATGGTCGGGCACATCACCTACATGAGCGATGCCTCCATGCGCCAGAAGTTCGGCCGCAGGCTGCGCGATAAAGATGCCTTCGGCTTCGATTTCTCCGCCGACTTCGAAGTGGAGAGCTATCTGCGCTACCGCGGCAGCCAGTTTGTGAGCCGCTTCGACGCGAACTCTTATCTCTACATCACGAAGGCAATGGATTACTTCGACCTGTCTGCCGGCCAGAAATCGCTGGCAGCGGCCTTCGACCGTACCCGCACCCGCTTCCTGGTGCTTAGCTTTACTTCGGACTGGCTTTACCCAACGTATCAATCGCTGGAAACTGTGGGCGCGCTCAGGAGCCGCAACATCGATGTTGCCTTCTGCGAATTGAATTCGAGCTATGGCCACGATGCCTTTCTACTGGAGACCCGAGAGCAGAGCGAAATGATCGCCGGGTTCCTGGCCAGCGTAAGCCGTGATTTGTCGCACGATGGCGCACCAAAGAGTCAGCAGCCCGCGCGCGTGGAAGCTTCGATCAGCAATCGGCCGGATTACGCCATGATCGCCGCGCTGGTCGAGCCCGGCTCGCGCGTGCTCGATCTCGGCTGCGGCGAGGGCGAACTGCTGGCGTCGTTGCAAGAACAAAAAAATGTGGCCGCGCGCGGCGTCGAGATCGATCCCAATAAAGTTCGCCGCGCCATTGCCCGCGGCGTCTCCGCTTACCAAAGCGACATCGATCACGGGCTCACCGACTACCCCGACAAAACATTCGATTTTGTGATCCTCAGCCAGACATTGCAGGAGACGCGCTATCCGCTTTCCGTGCTGCGCGAAATGCTGCGCGTGGGCAAACATGGCATTGTCGCTTTCCCCAACTTCGGCCATTGGACCACGCGCCTGGCGCACCTCACCAGCGGCCGCGCGCCGCGCACCAGGCTCTTTCCACATGAGTGGCACGAATCTCCGAACCTGCATTTTCTGACGGTCGACGATTTCATCCTTCTCTGCCGCGCTCAGGGCTGGGTCATTCAACGCCAGATCTTCCTGAAGGGCAACCGGGAAGTGCGGCGTTACGCCAATTTGCTGGCCGAAGTAGCCGTGTTCTCGATCCGTTCATCCGAGTAGCGCGTCCGTATACTTGAAGCGAAGGATTAAAAAGGCTTGCCCTCCATAGTCGATGATTTTGTAACTCAAAACGAAAGCCGCTTCCTCGAAGAGCTACTTGAACTCATCCGTATTCCGAGCATCAGCACGCTTCCCGAACGTAAGAGTGACGTGGCTCGCGCCGCGCAGTTCGTGGCAGATGCGTTGCAACGAGCCGGCATGGAGCATGTCGAAGTCATTCGCACGGAAAAACATCCACTGGTTTACGCGGATTGGCTGCACGCGTCCGGAAAGCCTACCGTGCTTTGCTACGGCCACTATGACGTGCAGCCGCCCGATCCGCTGGAGCTCTGGAAGACGCCTCCTTTCGAGCCGAGCATTCGCGATGGCAACATCTACGCGCGCGGCTCATGCGACGACAAAGGGCAAATGTACATGCACGTCAAGGCAGTCGAAGCTTTGCGCGCGGCCTCGGGAGGCAACCTGCCCGTCAACGTTAAGTTCCTGATCGAAGGCGAAGAAGAGGTGGGCGGCGAATCCATCTCGAAATACGTTCCTCAGCACAAGGACAAGCTCAAGGCCGATGTGGCCCTGGTTTCTGACACGGAGCTATTCGCCGATGGTATTCCCACGCTCTGTGTCGGCTTGCGCGGGCTGATGTACCTGGAGATCGAAGCGACCGGTCCGATGCGAGATCTCCACTCCGGCATGTACGGAGGCGCAGCGCCCAACGCCGTTTACGGGTTGATCGAGTTGCTTGCCAAAGCAAAAGATGCGCAAGGCCGCATTCAAATTCCCGGCGTTTACGACGACGTGGCTGCTCCCGCCGCCGCCGAAATCGAAAGCTGGCGGCAGCTCCCGTTCAGTGAGCAGGAATTCTTGCAAGATGAGGTCGGTTCGACAGCGCTCACCGGAGAGCCCGATCAGTCCGTCTTAGCGCGCATCTGGGCGCGCCCGACGTTCGAAGTACACGGCATCGCAGGAGGCTTTACGGGTGCCGGCGCGAAAACGGTGATCCCCGCCAAGGCGGTCGCAAAAGTAAGCTTGCGGCTTGTGCCAAACCAGGTTCCGGAGAAAGTTCTCCAGGCCGTGAAGGACTGGGTGAAGAACAACACGCCGTCAGGCATTCAGACCGAAGTAGGAGTTTTGAGCGCCGCCCCAGCCGTCTCGGTCAACCCGGATCATCCGGCTATTCATGTGGCCGCCGAAGCATTTGAGGGCATGTTGGGTAAGCCTACCGTGTTTATCCGCAGCGGAGGTTCGATACCGATCGTCGGCGAATTCGCCAAGGAATTAGGCATTCCAACTGTCTTAATGGGATTTGGCTTGCCAGACGATGGGCTTCACTCTCCAAACGAAAAGTTTCGCATTAGCAATTACTATGAGGGAATCAGAACCGTGGCTCACTTTCTCGACCTGTACGGCAAATCACATGCTAAAATCCGAGTTTGATGCTGCCAGACCTTGCTCTCGCGCTGCGTCTTCAGGCGCTTGACCGCAAGATCGCGAGCCTCGAGAACGAGATTGCGACCCTGCCGAGACACATTGGGGAAATAGAAAAGAAGCTGGAATCGCACACCCGGCGTCTGGAAGCGGACCGCGCCGCGCTCGCCGCTAACCAGCGCGACCGCAAAAAGCTGGAAGGCGATATCCAGGTTCACGACCAGAAGATCTCAAAGTTGCGAGACCAGATGCTCGGCGCCAAAACGAACGAGCAATACAAGGCTTTTCAAAACGAGATTGCCTACGCCGAGGGCGAGACGCGTAAATCGGAAGACAAGATACTCGATCTGATGGAGCAATCCGAACCGCTTGAGAAGAACGTCAAAGCGGCGGATGAGCAACTGAAGGAAGAACAGAAGCATGTGGAGCGCGAAAAGGCTCATGCTCGCGAACGCACGGCGATAGATCAGAAAGAGCTCGCCATACAGCAGCAAGAGCGTAAAACGATCGTGGCCGAGATGCCGCCCGCTTTCTACACCGAATACGAGCGCATCCGCAAAAAAACAAAGAACACTCCCATTGCCGACGCCACCGACGGACGCTGCAGCGCGTGCATGATTTCCTTGCGCCCACAGTTCTTCCAGGATCTTCGCCGGGGCGACAAAGTAATGTTCTGCGAAAGCTGCGGCCGCATTCTCACCTACAATCCGGTAGTTGACGTCGGAAGCGACGTGGCAGCTTCCCGCCAGACCGCTTAGTACCACCTTTCCCCGTTACAGTTCCATTAGAATTGCGTTTCGGGTTTGATATGCTCTCGGCTTCGGGCCACCTTGTGGATGGCCGTTATACCTGCTGTAACTGGAGGGACAGGTATGAAAGTGTTCGAGAGTTCCGAGATCCGGAACGTAGCGCTGGTGGGTCACGGCCATTGTGGAAAGACTTCGCTCACCTCGGCCATGCTGTTTACCAGCGGGGCAACCGAGCGTTACCTGAGCCCGGACGACGGAAACGCAGTAACCGACTTCGACGAAGAAGAAGTCGCCCGCAAGCTGAGCATCAGTTCGGCTTTAGCCGCGGTGCAATGGCAGAAGACGAAAGTCAATCTGATCGACACTCCCGGCTACAACATTTTTCTGAATGAGAGCCGGGCGGCGCTGATCGCCGCGGATGCCGCGCTCGTGATTCTGGATGGTGTGGCGGGAGTAGAAGTATCCACCGAAAAGGTGTGGGGCTTCGCCGAAGACTTCAAACTTCCGGCCGCCCTGGTGATCAATAAGCTCGATCGCGAACGCTCGTCATTTGAGCGCGCGGTCGAAAACATACATGAGCGGTTCGGCCGGGCGGCTGTTCCAGTTTATCTGCCAGTCGGTTCGGAAAAGAATTTCGCCGGCATCGTCGATGTCATCCGAATGCGCTGCTTTTCCTATGCCGCGGGCGGCAATGGGCGCGGCAACGAAGGAGAAATTCCGGCGTCCGAAAAAGAAAGGGCTACTGCCGCCCACGAAGCTTTGGTCGAGATGATCGCCGAAGGCAACGATGAATTATTGGAAGAGTTCTTTGCCACCGGCACTCTGCCCGTCGAACACATCGTGACCGGCCTGCAGGAGGCCGTGCGCAGCCGCCGTATTTTTCCAATCTTGTGTACGGTTGCCGCGCAAAATATGGGCTCCGATCTCTTGCTCGATTTCATGGCCGAGATTTTCCCATCGCCGTTGGAGCGCCCCGGCATTCCGGCGACGCGGAATGGATCGGAAACGGCGCATGCCATCTCGGCTGACGAACCGCCCTCCCTCTTTATCTTCAAAACCGCCGCCGATCTTTTCGCCGGCCGGCTCTCTTATTTCAAAGTAATGGGAGGCGCATTGAAGGACGATGCGCACCTGATCAATCAGCGATCCGCCGTGAACGAGCGACTGGCGCATATTTCCGCTCCTTTGGGCAAGAACATGCAACCGGTTTCTGAGATTCGCGCGGGCGACATCGGCGTGGTCGCGAAGTTGAAAGATACGCTGACCGGCGACACGCTTTGCGAGAAAGCGAACTGCGCGGTTTTTCGCGGTGTCAGCATTCCCGAGCCGTCTATAGCCTACGCGGTATCGGCCAAAACGCGCAGTGACGAAGACCGCCTGAGCGTCGCGTTGGCCAAGGTGCTCGAAGAAGACCGCTCGCTACGCTTCTATCGCGATTCGCAGACCAAGGAATTTCTTTTAGCCGGCAACGGGCAGCAGCATTTGGAGATCGTGGTCAGCAGGTTGAAGCGGCGTTACGGCGTTGAGGTGGCGCTCCACTCACCGAAGATTCCTTACCGGGAAACCGTGCGCGGAACCGCCAGCGTGCAGGGCCGTCACAAGAAACAGACGGGTGGCCACGGGCAGTTTGGCGACTGCTGGATAAAAATCGAACCCCTGGGCCGGGGCGAAAACTTCCAGTTCGTCAACGATATTTTCGGCGGCTCCATTCCCAAACAATATGTGCCGGCTGTGGAGAAAGGCATTCTGGAAGCAGCCGAGCATGGCTTCATCGCGGGCTACCCGGTAACGGATTTCAGGGTTACGCTCTATGACGGGTCTTATCACGACGTGGATTCTTCGGAAATGGCTTTTAAGCTGGCCGGCCGCAAAGCCTTTCGAGCCGCCATGCAGCAGGCCAAACCGGCGCTGCTCGAGCCTGTGATGAAGGTCGAAGTCGATACCCCGGCTGAGTTCGCGGGCGACCTGATGAGCGACTTCAACGGACGCCGTGGTCGCGTCGGGGGCATGGATCTGAGCGGTCATATGCAGACAATCCGCGCGCAGGTTCCAATGTCGGAGATGCTGAACTACCAAAACGATCTCATCTCGAAGACGCAGGGGCGCGCGTCTTTTCACATGGAGTTCGATCACTACGATTACGTCCCCACGCAGCAGGCCGATAAGATCATCGCGGCCGCGAAAGCCCATCTGCCTCTGGAAGACGAAGAGTAACCGCAGCAACGCTCCCCTACGGTCGCGGTTCAGAAAACTTACAGAACCGCGCGCGTGAGCAAGCGGACCACTACAGCGAAAAAACCGTCTCGAACAAATGATGCATTTTCGCCTGCAAACGCAACAAATCGGCATCCAGGTTTTGCGCGCCGGAGCGCTGCGTTGTCCAGCGGCCCATCAATTCCGCGATCATTTCGCGTTGCTCCGTTGCGGCCGGAATTTTTCCTTCCGCGTGGCCCGTCACCAATCGGAGCGCATGGTCGAGCGCGCGGAAGTGCGTGGTGGCTTCCAGCAGAAACTCTGCGTCGGCACGTTCCAGATGTCCCATCTTTTCGACCACGTCGATTCGCTCCGGCGTGTTCAAACTTTTGAAGAACATGCCCGCCCCGCGCAAGCGCAGATACATCAGAATGAAATCTGCGTCGTAATATCCGCCCTGCGCGGCTTTGAGCGGCGCGCTCGCACCCTGCTCCCGTTGCAAGCGCAAGCGCATCTGACGCAAATCCAGTTTCGACCGGCCGCCCTGGCCGTAGCGCCGCCAGTCTACTTGCTGCAGCTGCGTCAGAAATTTGGTGGCGCGATCCGTGTCGCCGGCCACGCCGCGCGCTTTCATGTATGCGATGCCTTCCCAAGCCTCCGCGCGATTCGAGAAGTAATCCACGAATTTTGATTCGGACTGAACTAGCATGCCTTCCCTTCCGTCCGGCCGCAAGCGCGTATCCACGGAAAGGATAGGACCGCCTTCGGTGTAGGCCGAAAGTATTTCCAGCAGCCGCTCTACCACCCGGGTCCAGAAGCGCTGGCGGATTCCTTCGCTATCCGGGATGATAAACAGCAGGTCGGCGTCTGAACCGACATCGAACTCGCGCATTCCCAGGCGGCCCAGCGCCACAATCATGATCTCGGCCTGCGGCTCTTCAAACGGCCGATCCGCGGTCGCGTGCTTGCGCGCATGTTCCAGGCTTACTTCGAGCGCAATTCGATAAGCGCGCGCGATTACAAATTCCGCCAGTGCCGAGGTTTGATCGAGTGTCTGAAACACCGGTTCCGGAAGACAAGCGCTGGCTACTTCTATGCGAAACGTTTCGCTGCGAAAGAATCGGCGCAGACCTTCAATATCGTTCAATGGCGCGGCGAGCCCCTCGAAAGCGTAGCGACGGCCGGGATGATCGGCGGCCTTTCGCATCTCCTTCAATAATTCCGGGTACCGGATCAATTGCCCCGCCATCAGCGGACTCAGTTCGAATAGTTGTGTGGTCCAAGCCGCCAGGAAAGGATGTTCGGCGATAAGCTTGACCTCCTCCGGAGACTCCAACAACCGCCCCAGGAAGTCAGCTAGTCCATTTCTCAGACCGCGGGCGCCGCTCGCCTTTATACACTCGACCAGCCTCGGTACAGCTTCCTGGGCCTTTTTGAAAAGATCTTCACCCAGCGTGTTTTCCGGGATCTCTTCGCTTTTCGCGGGTCCTTGCCAAAATGAATCGTGTACCGCTGACGCTGAGTAATATAGCGGCCGCTGAGCGTGTACGATCCGCTCGTAGATGGCTTGCACGTTCTCTAAGTGGTGATTCAGTTCTCTCAGCAGATGCGTGGCAGCGGAGTGAGCGGGCGACTTTTCCCGGAGCAGCGGCCGGGAAAGCCGGCGCGCTATGTTCTCCAGTTCCGCCGGATCGGTCGGCAAGGCGTGAGTTTGCTTGTCGTCCTCGAACTGCAGGACGTGTTCCACGTTGCGCAGGAATCTGTAAGCGTGCGCCAGGCGCGAGAATTCGGTAGTGGAGAGCAGATCGTTATCATGCAAGCGCTCCAAAGCCGAAAGGGTGCCGCGATGTTTGACCGAGTTTTCGCGATTGCCATGCAAACGCTGCAGGCATTGCACCAGGAACTCGATATCGCGAATACCTCCGCGCGTCAGCTTGATATCGATTTCACCGCGCCGCGCCGATTTGCGGGCGACCTTCTCTCCTATGCGTTCGCGCGTGACGGACATACTCTCGACCGTCGAAAAATCGAGAGTGGTCGAATAGATCAGCGGTTCCACGGCCTTCAGCAACTCGTCGCCAAGCTGTTCGTCCCCCGCCGCCACGCGCGCTTTGAGAAGCATTTGAAGCTCCCAGTCGCGTGCTCGTTTGGCGTAGTAGTCTTTGGCCGCGCCGAGCGAAATGGAAACTTCGCCGTGGCTGCCTTCCGGACGCAACCGCAAATCGACCCGGTAACACTGTCCCGCCGGAGTATAGGTCGACAATAAATTTGTCAGCTGGTTAGCGACCTTCTTGAAGAACTCTTTGTTGGTGATGCTTTCAGGACCGTTCGTCTCTCCATTGGCGCTATAAAGAAACATCAGGTCGATGTCGGAGCTGTAGTTGAGCTCACGTCCGCCCAACTTGCCCAAAGCGATCACCGCGAACGTCGCCCTATTAGCGGTGCCATCGCTCTCCGCGCAGGGCGCGCCAAATCGGCTAGCGAGATGCTCCGTTACCTGCCCCAGCGCGTAAGCGAGGATCGCGTCGGCGAGATTCGAGATCTCTTCGGTGATCTCGGAAAGCGTGCCGATTTGCGTTTGGTCGCGCAGTACGATACGCATTAGTTCTTTGCGCCGAAAGAGAGCCAGTTCATCGGCGGACGGTTGGAGAACGCGCGTCTCCTTAAGGAATCGCAGCAACCGATCGCTGTACTCGTCCCGCGATAATGAGCGCGCTTCATCCCCGATTTCGAAGATCCAGTTGGGATGCCGGAGGACTTCCGCGGAAAGGAACCGGCTCGATGAAAAAATCAGCGCCAACCATGCCAGGCGCTTCTCGTCAGCTGCCAGTCGCTCGAACGCGTCGGCATGCCGATGCCGAAACTCATCGAGGCATTTGCGCACGCGCGTTGGATCGCTCGAGCGGTCCGCTATTTGCTCCGGCAATTCCGATAGTGCCAGTTCGGCTGTTGGGGTTAACACCCTGACAGAGTGGTCAGTGTGAGAGGGCGGCATTGTAAGACAGAAGCGACCTTCCTCGAGCCGCCTAGACAAACTTGGTCTACGAAGATCATTATATCTTCCAAATGAAGCCCTTCACCGGCGGATAAATACCAGGACCAGCTAAGAGTCGATCGATACCGGGCGTCCCTCGCGACAGGATTCGTAGATACTTATGACGACCTCTAAGGCCCGGTATCCGGCTTCTCCATTTACCAGTGGCTCCCGCCCATTTTTTATCGCACCCGCGAAATCGAGGAATTGTCTTTCGAAAGTCGTGACGGAAATCGCCATGGGATCGGACGAGCCGGAGGAAACACCCTGCTCCACCGGTGCCGGGTCAAGAGCGTTCGCTTCTGCGTCGTCACGCACGTCCCAGGACGTGAGGCGGTCGCCCGAAATGATGGCGGTTCCGCGCGTGCCGTGAATCTCGATACGCTCGGTGTAGCCCGGCCAAAACGCCGTGGCCGCTTGAATCACGCCGGTCGCACCCGACCGATAACTCAGCAGCGCATTTACGATATCTTCCGATTCGATTCGATGCGCCGCCGCGATTTGCCACATCGCTGAGACCTTCGACACGGGGCCAATCAGATACAGCAATAGATCGACCTGGTGAATCGCCTGGTTGATCAAAGCGCCTCCGCCTTCGGTCTGCCAACTGCCCTTAATGGAGCGTCCGTAATAGTTGTCGTCGCGGAACCATTTCACATAGGCGTCGGCTTGCAGGAGCTTGCCGAGGCGTCCGGCTGGCAGGGCGCGCTTTAGAAAAATGGTGGCGTCGTCGAAGCGATGCTGGCTCGCAACGTTCAAGAGAATACCCGCCGAACGCGCTGTCTCGATCATTTGCCTGGCGGTTTGCAGATTAGTCGCGATGGGCTTTTGAACCTGAATCGGACGTTTGATCGAAGCGCAGATTTCGAGTGGCTCGAGATGAAAATCGGGGAAGGTGCAAACATCCACGAAATCGAGTCCAGGATAACGGCAGAGATCGCGATAGTCGGGCACAAATTCCGTACCCCATCGCTCGGCAAATTCGCGGCCCTTGGCTTCGCCCTTGTTGGAGCAGGCCGCCAGACCGAAGCCGATGTTTTTATAAGCCTGCGCGTGCTTGTTGGCGATTGCGCCGGTTCCCAGCAATCCAACGCGCATCTCTAAAGACCCGTATGCGAGCCACAGATGTTCACGGCGAGGCCGGCCTCGCGCAAAAAGGTCGCTTTCACGGCCAGCGCCTGATTTGCGCTTTCAGCGCTCTTTCCATATGCGACCTGGATGTGATTGGCTTTGTGCTTCGCCATCATCTGATCGCGGGTGACGCCATAGAGAACGGCGTGCATGATCGGCCACTGCGGCGTCGTGATGCGCCACCTGCGTTCCGTTTCTTCGGGCGCCAGCGCGACGACCTTCGCGCGGCCTAAATCGGCTTTGAGCCGGCCGTCTTCAATGAAGATGCGGCTCCAGACGATCTCGCCGGGCTTGGCGACGCCTTTCAAAGAACCGCCGCCCAGCCGGAAATACATCGGCGGCTGGCGCTCGCTAACCGAGCCCGCGTAACCGTCCACGTGATGCGCCGCCGGCGCGGCGCCCGAAATCTCGAACACCCAGACAAACGCGCCCTGAAACTCTTCGCCATAGCGCAAATCGTGCAATGTGGTTTCGGGCGGCAATCCCAACCGGTTCCAGATACGATTCGTCACAATCGCGTCCAGCCCCGCGCACTCATCCACTTCATTGAAGTGCGGCAGCGGCTGGCCCTGGTAAAGAATTCTCCCATCGAGCGATTTCACAGGCGGCCGATCGGAGTTGTTTAACAAGCCTTCGGCTAGGTCGGACGCAGGCGCTAAATCCTTCAGCCCTTGCTGGTATTGAATGCCGATAGCATCGCAGCCGAATTCGTCGGCGATGCGAAGGGCAGCGATATACATCTTGCACTGACCGAGAATCTGGTCGTCGGTCAGTTCCGTTTCCGGCTTGCTGCCCGTCTTGAATTTCACGCCCTTCCCATCGAGCCATTTGCGCACCGCTTGCGCTTCCTGATCCGGAACTTCGCGCAGGGCTGCGTAGAGCGCGGATTGGCTCAGGCGTTCTTTGAATACTCCGGTCTGGTTGAGAAGATGGTCGGGCACAATAGCGTTGAACATGCCCATGCAACCTTCGTCGAAGATGCCCATGATGGCTTTGCCCATTTTTAGCTGGCGAGCCAGTTCGACGCCCAGCGCTTCGGCCTCCGCGGGAAGGTGGCAGGCGCTCAAAGGCCGGACGTGGCTCAAGTCGTGATCTACTTGCTGGCCGCTTAGCCACGCTTGCAATCGGGAACGAAAATAATCGTCGGTAAAGTCATTCGACCAGAGAGTCGAATATTTGACTCCGGCTTTGGTAAGAGAACCGTTGAGGTTCAGCATTCCCACCAGTCCTGGCCATTCGCCGCTCCAATTCGCCAAGGTCAGAATGGGCCCGCGATGCGTGGTTAAACCCGCTAGAACATGGTGGCTGTACTGCCAGACGGCTTCGACAACAATGAGCGGCGCGTCTGGAGAAATTTCGCGAAAGACGTCCATGCCGCGCTTTTGCGAATCGATGAAGCCGTGTTGTTTCGCCGGATCGAAAGCGTGAGCTCGCTTCGGCTCAAATCCGAAGCTTCGCACCGCCTCAAACACGGCGTTTTCCACCCGCTGCTGCGCGGGCCAACAGACTTGGTTGGCGGAGAGCCGCAGGTCTCCGCTTGCAATAACCGCTACCTCTTTAGGCATCCGACTTATTGTTTCAAATTACCCGAAAGGCGTTTGGTTAGCGCTCGATCTGAACCAGCTCTGCGGACTCGGGGGTAGGAGGAGTCTCGTTCCAGCGCAGCAGCTCTCTCTTGCGCGTTGCCCGATTCACGGTCCGTCCGATGGCGAGCGAACCGCGAATGAGATGGCGAGCGCGTAACGGACCGGCTACCTTGATTTCGCCCAGCCAATGCATCCCCATGCTGATGGAGCAGCCGCAGTCGGCGCAACTGGGAGCGCCTCCGAACACGCATGGTTCGACGCGACTCTTTAGATCTGCCGTGTAATTGATCGATAGCTTCGAAAATAGACACTCGGACGGATTCCGCGGCGGTTCGAGAAAGGCATCCATCAGACCGGCGTGCATGGATAACTTTGCATACTTGCCCCGCACGCCATTGAAATATTCGGCCAAGGCGACTCTGTTTTGCGGGGTTAAACGCTCGGCAGACTCTTCGTCGATCTGCGGAGTGTAGACGCTGATCCAGATATGCTCGACCTCCGGCTGCGCGTTCCAAAATTCCAAGTACCGGTCCATGTAACCCGGCTCCTCGATATTTTTGCGCACAACGGTCCAGTGGATGTTCACCTTGCGATCCTGGATATTTCGTAGAATTCGCTCGTAGGTCGCCGGCTTACGCCGCACGTCGTGATCCTCAGGGTTACCATCGACGGAAACCGCGGTGGTGATTTTCGGCAATGCTTTCCATTCCGATGGAATTGGAATAACGCCGCTTGTTACCACCATCGTGTAGATATCGCGGCGGCTGAGTTCGGGTAGCACCTGACTCAATTCGCGATGACGCATGAGCGGCTCTCCTCCAACCAGCGAAACCTGCAATGGCGCGTGTTCATCGACCAATCCCAGAATGCGCTTGACTAACTCGTCACCGCGATAATCGCTCACGCTTCGAAGATTGGGTGCGCCCTCGCCGAGATGCGAATCGCCGTAAGCGTAGCAGCCGGGACAGCTCAATGGACACTCACGCGTAATTTCGATCGAGAGCATCGGAACTTTGCCAGTGAGTACTTTCCCCCACGATTGAAAAACGTTTAGCGTTTTCATAGCTAGCTTGTTACTGTTGTGACGCCGGTGCTACGCCCCGCGCTTCAGGAATCCGCTACATACTTTGAATGACTCGAATGAAAGTACTTGGTAGGGGTTACGAGCCCAAAAAAGTTGCGCGCCGTCCGAACAAATACTGACAAAATTGTTCGGCTTGTTTAAAATATACGCATGCAGTCCAACAAAGCTTCGAAAAAGACATCAAAGATCGTGGAGACAGCGGCCCCGCCGGCAGCAGAGAATGCGGCAGCGCCTGAGAGCAAAGCGAAACCACGTACCTCAAAGTCTTCCAAGCCGAAGAACGAAGGATCGGAAATGACATCGGGCAAGCATCATCACAAACCCGCGGCAGTGGCCTCTGCTGAGCCGGCGGCAACTGGCAACACTACAGTAGAGCATCCGCTGAAGAGCACGCCAGCGCGCACCGTCCATCCGCATCGGGTAGCCGAGCTTGCTTACCTTTTCTGGATGGAGCGCGGTTGCGTACATGGTTACGCGGAAGAAGACTGGCTGCGCGCCGAACAGACGCTTGCCTCCTGATTCGCCTATCCGAAGCCAGCTTTACTCGTCCAAAGAATGACTGAACCGGTCACTGGGCCCCATGATTGCCTAGTAATCTGGTAAGTAGGCCACACGGCTTATGAGTGAAGCAGCGCCTGAATCCGTTTCTCCTCTCGCGGCTCCGTCAGCTCACGAGAGCACTCAGCATCCAAGGTCCGTCTTAATTGGCACGATCGCCTGGTTTCGCGATCTCATGTTGTCCGTCCTGATTGCCGTTCTAGTGATTTTGTTTCTCTATCGCCCAGTCAAGGTGGAAGGGACGAGCATGATGCCGAGCCTTTTCGATCAGGAGCGGCTGTTTATCAACCAGTTCAGTTATAAGTTCGGGCTCGGGCACATTAAGCGGGGCGACACGGTGGTTTTTCTGTTTCCCGAGGACCCGACGAAGTCCTACATTAAACGCGTTATCGGTTTGCCCGGCGACAAGGTGGCGGTGGACGATGGAACGGTTTACGTCAATGGAAAAAAGCTGGTCGAGAACTATGTTCCGCCCGCTTACCGAGACGATCGAAGCTACACTCCAACGGTAGTGCCGCCGGGCGATTACTTCGTGCTAGGCGATCATCGGGTTTCTTCCAACGACAGCAGGTCGTGGGGCTTCGTGCCGCGCAGCTACATTTACGGCAAGGCGGTGTTTGTTTTCTGGCCGCCTGACCGGATCGGGTCGGTGCATTGACCATGGGCCGGTTGTTGATCACCGCCGGGCTGGTGCTCGTCGCCTTAGGCGTTGTCGTGCTGGTTTTGAATCGGTTCCATGTTCCATTTGGACGCCTTCCCGGCGATGTGGTTTATCGCGGGAAAAACACGACGGTTTACTTTCCCTGGCTGACCTGCCTGATTCTAAGCATCGTCGGATCGTTTCTGCTTTGGCTGCTAAGCCGCAGGCATTGAAGGAATCGCGCCCTGCGTTAAACTGGCGCTTGAACTCAGCCTGTCATGAGCGACGATTCGAAGACTTACCCGCCCAGTTCGCAAATTACCGACCATGCCCACGTGAAAGGCATGGATGCTTATCGCGAGCTATATGACCGCGCGCGTCAACATCCGGAAACATTTTGGTCTGACCTGGCCAAAAAAGAACTGAGTTGGTTCACGCCTTTCTCAAAAGGCCTGGAATGGAATCCACCTTCCGCCAAATGGTTCGCGGGGGGCAAGATCAATGCCTGTTTCAACTGCGTGGACCGTCATCTTTCAGGCGAACGCAAAACTAAGCCGGCGCTGATCTGGGAGGGCGAACCGGGCGACTCGCGCGTGATCACTTACCAGGAGCTTCACCGCCTGGTGGCGCGCTTTGCGAATGTTCTGAAGCAGCTTGGTTTCAAGACCGGCGATCGCGCGGTCATCTATATGCCGATGGTGCCGGAACTGCCGATTGCGGTGCTGGCTTGCGCGCGCCTCGGGATCATCCATAGCGTGGTGTTCGGCGGTTTTTCGGCGGAAGCTTTGAAGACGCGCGTCGAGGATCTGGAAGCATCGCTGGTGATCACGGCGGATGGCGGATGGCGGCGCGGTAAAGAAGTTCGCTTGAAGGATGCCGTCGACGAAGCGGTTCGCGAATGCCCCGGCGTGCGCAATGTGGTTGTGTACCGGCGCACGGGGTCAGAGATCAAGATGACGGCGGGACGCGATGTCTGGTGGCATGAGCAAGACAGCTTGCTGCCGGCGGGTTCGGATGAGTGTGAGCCGGTACAACTCGATTCCGAGCATCCGCTCTTCGTGCTGTACACGTCGGGCACCACCGGCAAGCCGAAAGGCATCCTGCATACGACAGCAGGTTACCTGCTGCAGAATTCGATGGCCATGAAGTGGGTCTTCGATCTGAGGGAGCAAGATGTCTACTGGTGCACCGCCGACGTGGGCTGGATTACCGGACACAGCTACATCGTGTACGGTCCGCTGGCGGCGGGCGCGAGCGTCGTCATGTACGAAGGCGCTCCGGATTATCCGGCGTTCGACCGGATGTGGCAGATTGTCGAGAAGCTGAAGGTGACGATTTTCTACACTTCGCCGACGGCGATTCGTGCGCTAATACGGCAAGGCGACAAGTGGCCCGAGGCACATGACTTGTCGAGTCTGCGGGTACTCGGATCGGTGGGAGAACCGATCAATCCGGCAGCCTGGGATTGGTACTACCGAGTGATTGGCAAGGAGCGCTGCCCGATTGTCGATACGTGGTGGCAGACGGAAACGGGCGCAATCATGATCTCGCCTATGCCCGGGGCGACGCCGTTGAAGCCGGGCTCCGCTTCCCTGCCTCTGCCCGGCGTTATGCCTGAAATTGTCGATGCAAAGGGCGATCCAGTCGAGAACAATCGCGAAGGCTATCTGATCATTCGCCAGCCTTGGCCGAGCATGATTCGCACGATTTGGAAAGACGAAAAGCGTTTTGAAGAGCAGTATTGGTCAAAGGTTCCGGGCACTTATTTCACGGGCGATGCGGCGCGCCGTGACGACGACGGCTATTTCTGGGTGCTGGGCCGGGTAGACGATGTGATGAACGTAAGCGGACACCGGCTGAGCACGATGGAAGTGGAATCGTGCCTGGTGCGGCATCCGGCGGTGGCTGAAGCAGCGGTGATCGGCAAGCCGCATGAAATTACGGGCCAAGCCGTCTGCGCGTTCGTTACTTTGAAGAGCGGCGATTGGGACCAAACGGCCTTAGGAAAAGAGCTACGGCAGTGGGTGGCAAAAGAGATCGGCGCGTTTGCCCGGCCGGAAGAGATTCGCTTCACGGATGCGCTTCCGAAAACGCGCAGCGGGAAGATTATGCGGCGCTTGCTGCGCGAAATTGTGGCCAACAACGGCGTGACCGGGGATGTGACGACGTTAGAGGATCTATCGGTGGTGGCGGCTCTCTCGAGCCACCACGACGAGGAATAATAAATCCTTAGCTCACCAACTGCGCGTTGAGGGTGATTTCCGTGTCGAAGAGTTTCGAAACGGGGCAGCCCTCCTTGGCGTTGTTGGCGGCGCGGTTGAAGGCGTCCTGCGAAGCGCCTGGGATCTTGGCTTTCAGATCGAGATGGCTGCGCTTGATGGCGAAGCCGTCGCCTTCCTGTTCGAGCGAGATGGTGCAGATGGTATCGATTGTCTCGGCCTTGAGGTTTTCGTTGGCTAGCATCAGCGAGAGAGCCATCGAGAAGCAAGCGGCGTGCGCGGCCGCCAGGAGTTCTTCCGGATTGGTCCCGATTCCCTGCTCGAAGCGGGTCTTGAACGAATATTGAGCGTTTGCGAGAACGCCGCTGGCCGACGAGATGGTGCCTGCGCCAGATTTCAAATCACCCTTCCATTGTGCTTTCGCGTTTCTGTCCATGCCGGGTTAGATCCGGCAGATGACGGAAAGCATACGGCCGGGATTGGCGGGTTCGCGGCGGAAGGAGAAGAAATGGGCTAGATCGCAGGAGGTGCAGAGGCCGGAATCGTAGATACGATCGGCGGCGACCCCAGCGGCGGCCAACTGCGCGACGTTGGCGCGAGCCAGGTCGACGCGCGGCTTGGCATTTTGGGGCCATAGGACGCTCTCTGGCCAATCGGCGAAGCGTTCGGCGACCTCCGGGCTGACTTCGTAGCAGCAAGAGCGGATAGACGACCCGATGGCGGCGTGGAGGTCGGCGGGATCTGTCTGGTAATCGGCCTGGAGCTTCTCGACGGCACGGCGGGCGATCTGGGCGGCTGTTCCGCGCCAGCCAGCGTGAATGGCGGCGACGGCGCGGCGGCGGGAGTCTACGAGGAGGATCGGGACGCAATCGGCCGTCCTGACGCCGATGGCGCGCCCGGGCCGATCGGTTACCAGTGCGTCGCCTTCGGCTTCGCGGTCGGCCAGGCCATGTGTATTTAGCTCATCGGCATTGCGGACTTCGGCGGAGTGAACCTGGCGGAGGGTGACGTCGACCGGCGGATTCGCCTGACGCGAGCCGAAGCCATGTTTTTGCCAAACGAACCCGGCGAAGGCCGGACACTGGTAAATACCATTCTTTTCAATAAAATACACAGTTTCTACGAAACGAACTCAGGAGCGGGAACCGGCGTTTGCCGTGATTGGGTTCGTTTTTTCAACTGCGTTTTGGCGGTACCAGTCGAGGGTCAGGCGAAGACCTTGCTCGAAGGTAAAGCGCGGAGCGTGGCCCAGTTCACGGACGGCAGCGGTCACGTCGGCTTGGGAATCGCGCACATCACCGGAACGTGGTGGTCCGTATTTGGCCGGGAGGTCGACGCCCTCGATCTTCTGGAGCAGTTGCCAGGTTTCGTTCAAGGTGTAGCGGTTGCCGTTACCAGCGTTAAATACCTTACCCGAGACTCCAGGGGCCGCGGACGCCTTCAGAAGGAGTGCTACGACGTCTTCGACATAGGTGAAGTCGCGGGATTGCTCGCCATCGCCGTAGATGACCGGGCTGCGGCGCTCAATAAGAGCGTTCAGAAACAGGGAGAGGACGCCGGAGTAGACGCTGGTGGGGTCCTGCCTGGGGCCGAAGACATTGAAGAAGCGAAGCGAGACGGTTTCGAGCGCAAAACAATCGGAAAAGACGCTGCCGTAGTACTCGCCGACGAGCTTCTGCAGGGCGTAGGGAGATTTTGGCCGCGGCAGCATGGTTTCGACTTTGGGGAGGACGGCCGTATCGCCATAGGCGGAGGACGAGGCGGCATGGACCACTCGGCCCACTTTGCCTTCGGAAGCGGCGCGGAAGACATTGAAGGTGCCGTCTATGTTGGTCTGGTGGCTCGAGACCGGATCAAGGATGGATTTCGGGACGGATGGCAGTGCCGCGAGATGAAAGACGCGGGTTGCGCCGGAGATAACTCTGGCGACGCGGTCATAATCGCGAATATCGATCTCGTGAACGGTGATGGAATCGGCAACATCCTGCAGATTATCCAGCTTGCCGGTCGACAAATTGTCGATAACGTGCACCCGGCAATCTTGGGCAAGCAAGCCCCGGACGAGGGCGGAGCCGATAAAGCCGGCACCGCCTGTAACTACATGTCTATTCATACAGTTGGGTTATAGATTTTGAACAACAGATTGAGATTCTAGTGCCTGCTCGAGATGGCGTAAGGCAAGGGAAGCAACCGTGCGCCCGTCGCGGCTGAAATCGAAGACTTCGAGCGACACCCAGCCGGAGTAGTGAAGAGCCGACAAGGTGGAGAGTAAGGAAGCGAAGTCATAATCCCCGGAGCCAGGTTCCCGGCCGTCCCTTTCGTTGACGTGGATGTGGCGGATGTGGGGCAGGTAGCGTTTCAAGAGGCTCGCGTGAGGCGCGGTTTCGTCGACCGAATTGTGGACGTCGAACATGGTTTGAACAGCGGGACTGCCCGTCTCCTTGACGATCCGGTCGACAATGCGAACAGCCTCTTCGAGCGTGTTGACGACGTCGGTTTGATTGACGGAAAGCGGTTCCAAGAGCAACTGAACTCCGTGCTTTTCGGCTTGCGGGGCGACTCGAGCGAGTTCCTCAGTCAGGAGAGCGGTGGCTTCGGCGGCGGTCTGACCGCCGGTAGCGGAACGCTGCTGGGGAGAACCAAAGACCATGACACTGTACTCATCGGCCGGAGAACGAAGATCTTCAGCCAATTCCATCAAATCGGCGATGAACTGCCAGGTCTGGCGGCGAAGGTTCGCGTCAGGAGAAGTGGCGTGAAGGCCTTTGGGGGAGACCAGGAGCCAGTGCAGGCCGACAAAGCGCAAATTGTGCCGAAGCATCGTCTGGCGGATAGCGCGCCGATCTTCTTGAGAGAGGGCGACTGCGTTATCGGCGAGCGTGAAGGGGGCGATTTCGACGCCGGTATAGCCGATTTCATGCAAAGCCGCGCAGGATTGGTCAAAGGAGAGATCACGAAAGATCTCATTGCACGCGGCAAAACGATACGGGACGGCCATTCGTTTCAGTTTAGCGAGGCGGGGAAAGGGTGAATTGGTCAGGGTGACAACATGGGTCGAAGCACACAGACCACGGAAAACGATGGCCTGCGCCACGTTTCAGAAGATGAGTTTTAGGGCAAGCTGGACGATACGGGGCGAGGCGGCGCTGACGATCTGGCCGAAGTTGGTGCTGCTGATGTTTCCGTTTACCGCAGCCGCGCCGTAGAACTGGGCGTGGTTGAAGAGATTGAAAGCCTCCAGACGAAACTGAAGGGAGCGGTTAGTGAGCTGAGTGTTTTTTAGCAACGCCATATCGAAATTCTCGATGCCGGGACCGTAGAAAAAACGGCGGCCGGCAGTACCTAACTCGCCGAGCGTGGGCAAGCTGAAAGAGGAGGTATTAAAAGCCGATGCGCCGCTCCGAGGGTTCAGATTCCAAGCCAAGTTACCCGGCGTGTAGTTGGGAGTATCGACGCCTTTATTATCGATGGCATTCGGAATCGAGCCGAGCAACGAAGTGTCATTGTTGTTGTAGAGCGTCACAGGCAGGTCCGAACTAAACCGCGAGACGCCGGAAGCGACCAACCGCCTGTGAAACGAGCCCATCGCCTGGCGAAGCGCGCGAAGGGAAGATTGTATTGATAACTCAGCACGACACTGTGCTTCATATCGAAAGCGGATATAGCACGGCTAAGCGCATAATCGACCGGGTTCAGCGGCTCAGCCAAGCTGGAGGATTGGTCGATCGATTTCCCATAGTTGTAGGCGAACATGAGCTCAAGCGGCCCAAGCTGCTGGCGAATATTGATTTCAAGCGAATTGTAATTCGAATTAGCCATTGTCTTTTTAACACCCACGCTGCCAAAACTAGAGTTCAGGGGACCACGGGTACCATTGAAGACGGTTCCATTGGCCGCTACAAAGGTGCTGCTTTCCTTGAAAGGCCCGTAGGTGGGCGATCCTGGGGCTACTTCGGCGGGCTGGCTCAAGCTTAGACACAAGGCCGGGTTCCCGATTCGCTTCGACCAGAGCGAGCAGGTGGTGAGCCTGAGAACCGACATAGCTGAGGCTAAGCAGCGTGCCCGTGCCTATTTGACGTTGAAGCGATGCTATGTAGTTTTGGGTTTAGCGCGTAGCATTGTCCGGTGAGTAACCAGGAATGCCCACTAGGGGCTCGAATTGCGCCCAGTTAACAGAGTTGTTCAGATGTTGCGGCGAAGCACCATAAGGAACATTTTGTACCGGGAATCGCTGCCCCTGGTCCTGGCCGCTGCCAGCGCTGAGAAAAGGATCCGCCGCCAGAGTAGGAGCGGGACTCGTATAGGTTAGGCCGTAAGGCGGATTACCGCTCATAATGCCGGCAGAAAGACCTTCGATAGCGGTGTAAAAGATGCCGTATCCAGCTCGGAAACTGGTTTTTTCCGGCGCACCGAAGATCTTGCGCAACAAGTTGTTGTCGAAACCGGGTGAATAGGCGATTCCGAGGCGTGGCGAAAAGTTCTTGTAGCGGTTAGGGGCAAGCGTCGAGGGGACGCCGGGGTCCAGCGCAACCCGTAATCGAGAGTCAGGTTGTTGCGCAAGCGCCAGCTATCCTAAACAAACAGGCCAGCGTATTTATTCCGTTCGTAGAAGGAGTGGGCCTGCCCTTGCGTATAAGTGCTGGTAATGCCGAGCAGGAAATCGGCAAAGTCCAAGCCGGTCTCGGTTCCGAGATAGGTCTGACTTCCTTTGAATATCATGTCCGGATTGGTATTGATCTGATCGAAGTGCAGTTCAGCGCCGATTTTTCAGCGTGTGTAAACCGATAATTTTCGAGAAGGTATCCACTCCCTGATAGATATTGTTGGCTTGGGTAAGTCCGGTGATAGTAACTCCGATTGTGTAGTTGTTGAAAGCAACCTTTTCGATGCCTTCGATGCTCGGATCGAGCGGCACAATACCGGTAAAACCTTGCGAGGCAGACTCGGCCCGAGGCCGCCTATCGGCTGGTCGACGGAGTTGGCATTGCGCATATAACTGAGGTGCGCCTCGTTGACAGCAGTTGCGCTGAAGGCAGTTATGTCACTCACACTCGCGAGTTGCGCGCGGCCCTGGTTCAAAGCGGAAAAGCCCGGCACGTTGGAGCCGCCTTGCCGGGTGGGATAAGGATTGGTAAGCGAGTAATTGTCCAAAAGTAATAGAGAGACAGCGAGCCGAGGCGGGTGGAGGCATCGACGCGCAGTGCTCCCTTATCATTGCTCAGAGACTCGTTGGAGGCGGCACTTGAAAATATATTTCCGACCTGATTGGGTTGCGGGATGTATGGGAGCAGGTTCGTGGCCGGAGCGGACCAAGCCCGCAGGGGAATCTGCGCGTTCGGCAGGACGCATTGCGTGGAGTAATGCTACGAAGACTTCCTCTTCAAATACTATACCGGACCAACTGGTCCGAGATCGATCAGCTTGTCAAGAGGCGGGGATGCGTCTGGTGTGCCAGCGGCATTGAAAGGTCCTGCGATAGGTATCGCGATGGATTCTCGGTCAGTAGCTAGTTTACGGTCGCTGACGCTTCCTGCTCTGTTTCAAGCATTTCGCGATGCTTGAGCGGCATTATGCCGCCTCGAAAGCCGGCATGGCAGCCCAGGAGGGCCGCTCCACGCGTGCAGGGCAAGACTACCCATTGACTTAGGGGGGTTTCAGGTAGTTGTAAGGTTACGGTCGCTGACGCTTCCTGCTCTGTTTCAAGTCACTGCGCAACAGCGTACCTAAATTTCCGCTAAGAAGCTTGCTATATAGGGGTGGGGGCGAAGAAGAAGCCAGCCATGCTCGAATTGCGCAATGTATCGAAGGTGTTCCGTGGCATTACGGCGGTCGACAAAGTAAGCTTCCGCGCGCGTTTTGGTGAAGTAACGGGCTACCTGGGGCCGAACGGCTCCGGCAAGTCGACCACCATGAAAATGATCACGGGGTTGATCGAAGTAGGCTCGGGCCTGATCGTGTTCGATGGCCGGCCGATTCAGGCCGACCTGGTGGAATACAAGCAACGCTTGGGCTACGTGCCAGAGGAGCCCCATCTTTACGCGCATCTGAGCGCGCTTGAATACCTTTCGATGGTGGGGGAGTTGCGCAACCTGGCGCGCAAAGAGACTGCGGCGCGCATCGACGGCTTGTTACACCTTCTTTCGCTGCATGGCGACCGGCATGCTCCCATTTCCGCGTATTCGAAGGGGATGCGTCAAAAAGTGCTGTTGGCCGCGGCGTTGCTCCACAATCCGGATCTATTGTTGCTGGACGAACCCTTCTCGGGGCTTGACGTGGGCACGGCGTTGATTCTGCGCAGCCTGATTCAGGAACTGGCGGCGCGCGGCAAGGTGGTGCTTTTCAGCTCACACGACCTTGAAGTTGTGGAACGTGTCTGTTCGCACATTGTCATCCTGCATCGCGGCAAGATCGTAGCCGACGATTCGATCGAGCGATTGCGCGCGCTGATGGCGCTCCCGACGCTGGAAGATATCTTTTCGCAACTCGCAGTCGAACAGGACACGGGGGCCATTTCCCGTGAAATCGCCGATTTGATCCGGGCTTGAGGCTGTTGAGATGGAGAAGGTTCAATTCCGGGTTCTGTATCGCGATTTTTTGCGCCGGCTGTTCGAAGTGGAACTGCTTTCCGCGCATGCCGGCGGCGATGCGAGCGCGCTTCTGGGGCAGTTCGCGGCATTGCTGATTTCCTTGAGCGTGCCCTTTATATTTCCGGCGCTCGGTTTCGACGAAAAGCTGCCGGCCCCGTTATTCTTCATCGCCAGCTTGAGCGCGCAGCATTTCCTGATCGCCACCACCATGTTGATGGTGGGTCTGTTTGCGGTGCTGAGCTGGAACTCCGCCTTTCCGGAGAAGCGGGACATTCTGGTGCTCGCTCCACTGCCTGTGCGCTCGCGGACGATCTTCCTGGCGAAAGCGGCGGCGGTGGGTTCCGCGCTGGCCATGGCGGTGTTGGCGTTGCATGTTTTGGCAGGATTCATCTGGCCGTTCGCGTTCAATACGCGCATGCCGGCGCAGGCCGTGCCGGCCTTGACCTCCGAGCGCGCCCTGGCCCCGGTGGGAGCGGCGCAATTGCGGGTCGTGTTGGACCAAGACTTGAAGCCGATTCTACAGAATGGCGGGCTGGCGCCTGGCACGGGCGGCGGTCTTGCGATCGGCGTCTATAAACGCGGCGTGCGGCGGGTGATGGCATACGGAACCGCGTCTGCGAATTCGATCTTTGAAATCGGGTCTCTCAGCAAAACATTTACCGGGCTTCTGCTAGCCCGGATGGTGGAAGAAAAAAAGGTGAAGTTCGATGAGCCGGTGCGCTTGCTGCTTCCTGAAAATACGGTGGAGAAGCCGATGGGCGACGAGATTCGACTGATCGATCTGGCCACTCATCATTCCGGTCTGCCGGGGATGCCGAATAATCTTCCTGCCGGCAACACGGCGCATCAATTTATCGACTACCATGTGCCTGACCTTTACGCTTACCTTTACAGCCGCGGCGTGGAAAGACAAAACGATGTTTCTTTCTTGTACAGCAATCTCGGTTTTAGCGTTCTTGGTCAAGCGCTGGCCAACCGCGCAGGCCTGAGTTACCCGGAGCTACTACGGCGGGAAATCACCGGGCCACTCGGGCTGACCGATACGGTTATCAAGCTTTCACCCGAGCAAGAGAAACGGCTTATTCAAGGACACAACGAGAAACACGAGGCCGTCCAGCGATGGGATCTGGACGCCTTCGCGGGCGCGGGCGGAATTCGCTCGACGGCGGGCGATATGCTGACTTACCTGGTGGCCAACTTGCACCCGCAACGGACCACGCTGACCAGCGCATTGGCTGAATCTCACAAGCTGCGGGCCGAGGTCGCGCCGCGCCAACGAATCGCGCTGGCATGGTTCTACAATCTCGATGACGGAAGCTACGCGCATGAAGGCGCAACTGGAGGATACACGAGCTTCGCTCTTTTCAATCCACATGCGGACTACGCGGTGATCGTTTTACTGAACAATGGCCCGAGCCTCTCAAGCGCTGTCGACCTGATAGGAGAACACATCAGTCAAAGGCTGACCGGGGAGCCGGCCATCTCCCTGGCCAACGTATTGATTCCGGCGAGCGGCGGGTTTCCAGGCTTGCTGAGATCGCTGGCTGTGTACTGGATCACCATGTTTGCGGCCGGCGGCTTTACTTTTTGCTGCGTGCTGGGGCTGCAGGGAATGGCTGCCCAGCTACCACGGCGCTACTTTCTACGCGTCTCCTCGTTCCTGCAGCTTGGAGTTTTCTGTTTGCTGGTGTGCGTGTACTTTTTGCAGCCGACTTTGGCGTTGCCCGGCTCTCTGATTCCGGCGCAGGGCCATGGAGCGCTTGCCTGGTCGCCCTCGTTCTGGTTTTTAGGTCTGTATCAGCAGTTAAACGGGTCTCCGATGCTTGCGCCTTTGGCGCGGAAGGCGTGGGCTGGGCTGACGATCGCGGCGTGCGGAACAGCGCTCGCTTATGCGCTGTCTTATTTCCGGATGTTGAAAAAGATTGTCGAAGAGCCCGACATTCTCCCGGGCGCCGGGCGCTCGAGAAGGTTACCGCGCTTCGGCGGCGCGATCGAGAGCGCGATCGCGGAATTTGCTATGCGAACCCTGGCTCGCAGCCGGCAACATCGCGTGATTTTGGCCTTTTATCTAGGCGTCGCATTCGCCATCACCATTTTCCTGCTGAAGTCGCCGGAGGCTCAGGAGCTTTCGAAGGGAATCGTCAGCGATCGATGGCGCGGAGTGAGCATGCCGCTACTCGAATCGACCATTCTGATAATGATCTTCACGGTGGTTGGGCTGCGTGTTGTCTTTTCGCTACCCATGAACTTGCCGGCGAACTGGATTTTCCGGGTCACGCCGGTGCAAGCCGGATCGGGTTGCGCGGCGGGGTATCGGCGTTCACTGTGGATGCTCGCGGTGGCTCCAGTCTGGCTGGGATCGGCGGTGTTGCTGCTGTCGCTGTGGCCATGGCAAGCGGCGGTGGGGCATCTGTTAGTTCTCGGCCTGCTGGGAAGCGCGTTGGTCGAGTTTTGTCTGCAAGGCAATCAAAAAATCCCTTTCGCTTGTTCCTGGCTGCCGGGAAAATCCAAAGTTCACGTCATATTGATCGCTGCAATTGGCGTGTTGCCGAGCACACTTAAAGCGGCGCAACTCGAACGGGTGGCGCTCCAGAAGCCAACACAGATAGCCATGATTTGTATGGGTCTGGGTGCGATCGCGGCGGCCGCGCGATGGCGAACGCGACGCCTGGCTCATTCGGAGACGACATGGTTGCGGTTCGAGCAAGCACCTGCATGGGAAATGACGGCTTTGAATTTGCCGAAAGATGGAGGATTAAGGGTTGAGCCGGAGGCGCGCGATCTTTTGCATCGATAGGTCTTCGATGTAAGGAGCGGATGGAATTGAACCGAGCTGGGTTTGGTGGTTTTGGGGACGTGGCAGACCACAAAGACGATGATCTTGCGCTGAAGCATCTTGCGCTAAAGCGTCTGCCCGACTGCCCGGAGTGTCCCCGTCGGTATTTTTACTCGCAGCGTAGGGCGACTACTGGGTCGACGGCGGTGGCCCGGCGGGCGGGGATGTAGCAGGCCAGCAGTGAAATCGCGCCGAGTAGCAGAATGAGTGCCAATAGCGTTGCGGGGTCGGCGGGAAGAACGCCGTACAGTAAGCCGGCCATGAAGCGAGTTAGTGCCAGAGAGGCGAGCAGGCCGGCAGCCATGCCGATGAGGGCCAGGCTCATGCCCTGGCGCAGGACAAGGCCCAGGATCTCCAGGCGTGAGGCGCCCAGGGCCGCACGAACTCCGAGTTCATGGAAACGCCTTGTCACGGCGTAGGACATCACCCCGTAGATTCCTACGGCGGCCAAGAGGAGGGCGATGCCCGCGAAGATGAGCAACACCAGCATGGTGAAGCGGCGTTCGGCCAGCGATTGGGAGACGATCTGCTCCATGGTTTTGACAGCGTAGACAGGCTGGTCGCGCGTGGGGCCGGCCACCTGCGCGCGAACCGAGGGGAGCAGGCTCATGGGTTCAGGTTGAGTGCGCAAAACAAGGGTCACGCCCGTCCCGGCCTCGGTTATCAATTTATCGGGCACTTGCAGGAACGGAAAGTAAATCTGGTCGCGTATGTTGTTGGTGTCGTCCGCATCGAGCCCCCATTGCTTGACGTGCCCGACGACGCCCGCGATTTGGACGGGGCCCAATTCCATGAGACTGATCTGCTTGCCGACAGGATCGCGATCATTGAAGTAATGCCTGGCCATCACGTCATCGATCACGGCCACCGGGGCAGACGCGACGTCGTCGCGGTCGGTGAAAAAGCGCCCACGCAGTAACGGGATCTGCATCACTCTTGTGTAATCGGGCGTGACGACATAGAACACCGCCGATTTTAGCCGATCCTGAGGCGGCTGTGGGCCGGTGCCAAGCCAGAAAGAATCTTCATTGTCGCGATCACCGAGCGGCACCAAGTTTGTCACGGCGGCCGATTTGACGCCGGGGACGGAAGCCACGCGCGCGAGCAATTGTCGATAAGCCAGCCGGACATGCGCCGGGCTCGTCATGACCTTGGGGGAGAGCGCCACCTCCATGGTCAGGACATTTCGCACATTGAGGCCGGGCTGCACTTGGAGGAGCTGCCAGATGCTGCGCAGCATGAGCCCGGCGCCGATGAGCAAGATCACAGCCAGGCCAACTTCCAGGGCCACGAATACGCCTTCGACGCGATGACGCGCGCCGCCCGCGCCGCGCGTCCCCTGCTGCAAAGACTCCCGCGGGTTGGCGCGAGCGCTGTGGAAGGCGGGGACAAGGCCGAAGAAGATGCCGGTGAGCACAGAGGCCAAGAGCGTGAAGAGCAGGACGGCCCAATCGATGGCGATCTCACCCGAGCGAGGCAGGCTCCCTGGAGCGGCGGCCAGTACAAGCTTTATTCCCGAACGGGCGAGCAGCAGGCCGAGCAGCGCGCCGCCGAGCGAGAGCAGAATGCTTTCGACGAGTAGCTGCCGAACGATGCGCCACCTTTCCGCTCCGAGCGCCGTGCGAATAGCGAACTCACGCTGGCGAGCGGCGGCGCGCGCCAGGAGCAGATTGGCAACATTGGCGCAGGCGATGAGCAGCACAAATCCGACAGCAAACATGAGGAGCAGCAAGGTGGGTTTGATGTAGCGAACCATGTCTTCTTTGGTGCCAACCACCTTGGCCGAATATGACGCGTTTGTGACCGGGTACTCGCGCGCCAATCGGCGGCAGATGGATGTCATTTCGGCCTGCGCTTCGCTCAAAGTCAAGCTGGGCTTGAGGCGGCCGATCACCATGAGTCCCGGACGCGACTCCCGGTTGTGCAACTCCGCCGAGTTCCATTGTTCGATGGGGACGTAGACGCGGGCATCGCCGCCGAAACGAAAGCTACTCGGCAGAACTCCGACTACTTTGCAACTGGATCCATTCAATGACAGGGTCTTGCCGAGAATGTTCGCGTCACCCGCGAATTGCTGACGCCAGAAGCCGAAGTCCAGGATGGCTGAACATGCCGCGCCGGCGCGATCCTCGGCGTCCAAGAAATTGCGCCCCAAGGGTGGCGTGGTGGCAAGTACGCGCAAGAGATTTGCCGAGACGTATAAGCCGGAAAGCTGCCGCGGCTGGCCGCTTCCGGTGAAGTTGAAATCGGCGCTACGGTAAGCAGCCAGGCCGGTGAAGGAACGCGCTTGTTGACGCCAATCGAGGTAATTCGGGTAAGCGACGGAGGAATGGCCGAAGTCGGATGTTGACTCGAAGATATTGACGAGCCGGTTGGGATGGGGATAGGCGAGCGGCTGGAGGAGGACGCCGTTGACGACACTGAAGATGGCCGTGTTCGCCCCAATGCCGAGGGCGAGCACGAGGATGGCCACAGCGGCGAATCCGGGGTTCTTCGATAAGGTGCGGAAGGCATAGCGAAGATCCTGCCTGAGGCCCGACAGGAAATGGACATGGCCCGCGCCCCCCATCGGCACCGGCTCCGGAGGGCGGATGCGCTCGACGGCGCGCAATCCTTCTGCCAGCAACTGGTGACCGGTAATCTCTTCGAGCGCAATGCGCCGGGCCTCGGGCTCGCGAGTTCCGCCGGCCTGGAGTTCACGGTAACGATCGTCGGCGTGCTGGGCCAACTCCTCGGCGATCTCCGACTCGCGGGCGGCGGAGAGATGCAGGGCGCCCAGTTGTTCGCGAATCAACTTATTCCAGTCAGGCATTGGCGGCTCCCGTGACGCGCCTGATGGCTTCGGTAAAGGATTGCCAGCCTTTTCGCTGGGCAGCCAAGACTTTTCGCCCCTTGGCGGTTAGCTGGTAGTAGCGACGGCGGCGCTGGCCGCTTTTCTCCACCCATTTGCCCTGCACCAGGCCGCGCTTTTCGAGCCTATAGAGCAGTGGATACAGCGACGCGGCGTGAAAATGGAGGGCGCCTTCGGATCGCTGTTCGATGAGCTTTCCGATTTCGTAGCCGTGCCGGGGAACGGCTTCGATCAGCGAGAGCAGGAGCAATTCCGCGCTTCCTTTTTTCCATTCGCGATTGATAGCTGTGTCGGACATATGTATTACTGCCATATGTTACAGCGAAAGGTAAGAGGGTGTCAATTGAGTTGGGACATGGCAGGGCCGAAAAACCAAGCGTCGGGATGAGTGCGGACGCGGCAGGCAAAAGTTCCCAATGCCATTGACTTAAGGTTTTTGGATGACTACAAAGTTACGGTCGCTGACGCTTCCTGCTCTGTTTCAAGCATTTCGCAAGGCTTGGGGTGCTTAAGTAAACGACATTGGGCAAAAGTGCCTGCGCCACGGGCTGCCCCACTGGTTGCCGGCGTAGCATCATGTCTTTATGACTTCCGGTCTGGGTAAGTACAACATCATCGGCTTTCTTACCATCGTGGATGTGGAGCGCGCCAAGGAGTTCTACCGCGACCGGCTCGGTTTGCGGCTGATTGGCGAAGAGCCACCCTACGCGCTGGTGTTCGACGCCAACGGAATCATGCTGCGGCTGGGAATGGGCAAAGAGCGGACGCCGGCTGCCGGCACGGTGCTCGGTTGGCAGGTTCCAGACGCCAGCGCGGCGGTGAGAGAGCTGGCAGAGGCGGGAATCCGTTTCGAACGTTACGAATTCCTGAAGCAGGACGAGCAGGGCATCTGGAGCTCGCCCACGGGGGCAAAGGTGGCGTGGTTCAAGGACCCGGACGGAAACGTTCTGAGCATCTCGGAACATCCGGAGTTGAAGTAGGCGGGAGTTTGTTGCGTCCCTGAAAGCTGAATCGGGTGTTCGTAAGCGAACACCGGAGGTTTGTAAACGCACGGTTAAACCATTGAATCGAGACGTGTAATCTCTTAGCGCATTATGGCCACCGGTTTGCATCAAGAGATCACAAGCACACGTTATGACTCAGGCAATGCAAATGACCCGGCCGAATCTCCGCAGCGTGCTGGTGGTGGACGACCAGGCAGACGTACGGGAAGCGCTGCGGCTGATGCTGAAGAGCGCGGGATACGGCATCCAGATGGCGGATTCACCGGAGGATGCGATCGCGAAAGCGGCGGCTTGCGATCCGGACCTGATCCTGGTGGATATGAACTACGCGTACGACACAACGTCGGGGCAGGAAGGGCTCGCGCTGCTGGACCGGCTGCGCGCGCTGAGGCCGAACGTGCGGGTGATCGCGATGACGGGGTGGAGCACGATCGAACTGGCCGTGCAAGCGATGCAGCACGGGGCATGCGACTTCGTTACGAAGCCTTGGGACGTGAGCCATCTGCTCGAAATGTTCGAGAAGCATTTGGGAGACGAGCGGCCGCGAACAAAGAGCGCGGCGGCGCATTCGAGCGAGCTGGCTTTGGCGCGCCGCATACAACAAAGACTTTTGCCGCCGCAGAGTTTCGCAGCAGCGGGATTGCAATTCAATTGCGCGTTTCTGCCTTATGGAGAAGTAGGTGGGGATCTTTACGACTTTTTCGAAATCGAAGCGGGGCGAGTGGGTTTTCTGCTAGGCGATGTTTGCGGGAAAGGTTTAGGGGCGGCGCTGCTGGTAGCGACGCTGCAGGCGACGATCCGAAGCCAACTCGATCTGGCGCGTGATCCGGCGGCGCTGCTGGCGCGCGTGAACCAGCAGTTTTTCGCGGCTACGCGGCCGGAGCATTTCGCGACGCTTTTCTTCGGATTGTATGAAGCGAACGGGCAGCGTATGCGCTATATCAATTGCGGCCATCCGGCGGCGGTGCTGCTACGCAAGGATGGTTCGTTCGAACTGCTGAAACCGAGCGGAATGATTCTGGGGGCCTTCGAGAAAGGTCAGTTCGAGGAGCAAGCGATCGGGTTCGAGCCAGGGAGCAGATTGGTATTGTTCTCAGACGGCTTTTCGGAAGCGGGCGTGGCGGACGACGATGAAGAGGATTGGACGGTGGATGCGATTCGCGGGCTGCAACGCAAACACGCGGAGACGCTGGCGGGAGCGCTGGCGGCGGCGGCGGTCGCGCGCGGCGAGCAGGCGGACGACATTACGGTAATCGAGATGCGCCACGCGGCTGTGTAGTCGAAAGAGACTTGTTAGATGGATTGGAAAGAGCACGGGGTCAAGATCGTGCGGGCGGGCAGCTTCGACGCGAACACGCCGCAAACTGTTGGAATGAGCAGGGCGGCGGCGGTGACGCACGCGCGGACGGGCGCCTCAAAGCTGTGGGCGGGTACGGTGACGGTGGAACCGAATGCCAAGACCGGGCCGCATCATCATGGCGAGCTCGAGACAGTTCTTTACATTGTGCGCGGACGGGCGCGCATGCGCTGGGGCGAGCGGCTCGAGTTCAGCGAGGAAGCGGGTCCAGGCGATTTTATTTACGTGCCACCGTACGTTCCACATCAGGAGATCAATGCGCAGGCAGATGAGCCCTGCGAAGCGGTGGTGGTGCGGAGCGGACAGGAACCGGTGGTGGTGAATCTCGATCTGGAGAGTCCGGAGCCGGTGCAGTCCGACGAGCCGGAGCGGCCGTTTCATCCTTCGCCGAAAAGAAGTTAGCGTTGAAACGACTTTGAGACGACTTTGAAATTAGGGGCGGCTGCGTTTATCGGCGCGAATCTTGGCGAGCATCGCGGCCAGGCTTTTTACCTTGTCGGGATATTTCGAGGCGAGGTTGATTTTTTCGCTTGGATCGGTGGCCAGATTGTAGAGCTGCGGGTGGGTATCGTTGCCCAATTCGGTGTTGGTGTGCACGTTCATCTTGGGAAAATCGCTCGGCTCGATGTACTTCCAGTTGCCTTCGACAATGGAGCGAACATCGGCGTCCTCGACCATCTCCTCTCTGCCGGTTTTCGATTTACCGAGCAGCGCGGGCAGTTCGTCGAGGCTGTCGGGGGCGGCTTGCTCGGGAACTTTCTGGCCGGTCAAAGCGGCCAAAGAGGAGAGCAGATCGACCTGGCTGATGAGAGCGCCCGAGACGGTGTCGGGTTTGACATGGCCGGGCCAGCGCACGAGGAAAGGCACGCGCGTTCCGCCATCGAAATTGCTGTATTTACCGCCGCGAAACGGTCCGGCCGGTTTGTGATCGCCTAAGTCTTGGACAGCTTGATCCTGGTAGCCGTCGTCGATGACGGGCCCGTTGTCGCTTGAGAACATCAGTAGTGTGTTGTCGGTCAGGCCGTTGCGATCGAGCGCGGCAAGCACCTGGCCGACCGACCAATCGAGTTCGGCAATGGCATCGCCGCGCGGGCCCATTTGCGTTGCTCCGACAAAGCGCGGGTTGGGCAAGCGAGGCACGTGAATATCGTGGGCCGCGAAATAGAGGAAGAAGGGATGCTGCTTGTTGCGATCGATGTAGGAGGTCACCTGGCGGGCGAGAACGTCGACGATATCTTCGTCTACCCACAAGGCCGATTTACCGCCCGTCATGTAGCCGATGCGGCTGACGCCGTTGACGATGGCCTGGTTGTGGCCATGACTCGGCTTGACGCGCAAGAGTTCCGGATCGCGCTCGCCGGTTTTTTCGCGAGGGAAAGGCTGCTTATAACTGACCTGGATGGGGTCTTTCGGATTGAGATTGACGACGTGATGATCTTGCACAAAGACGCAGGGCACGCGGTCGAGGGTGGCCGGTATGACGAAGCAGTAATCGAAGCCGACTTCGAGCGGCCCGGGCTTGATCTCGCCGTTCCAATCGATCTCGCCTTCGCCGAGTCCGAGGTGCCACTTGCCGATGGCGGCGGTCCGGTAGCCTTGCTTCTGGAGCATCGAGGGTAACGTAACGCTGCCGGGCGGGATGATGAGCGACGCATTGCCGGGGAGAACGGCAGTGCCTTTCTTGCGAAAAGCGTATTGGCCGGTGAGCAAGGCATAGCGGGATGGCGTGCAGGTAGCGGAGGCCGAGTGCGCGTTTGTGAAACGCAGGCCGCCGCCGGCGATGCGGTCGATGTTGGGCGTTTTGACGCGGGTGGCGCCGTAACAACTTACGTCGCCGTAGCCGACGTCATCGGCGTAGATGAGGACGATGTTGGGTTTCTGGGGAGCGGCGGCAGGCGACGAGGAAGCGGCTGCAAGGGACGCCGCGGCGCCGCTAGTTTGCTTTAAGAAGGTTCTTCGGTTCAAGTTCGTGGTTCTTCGAGACTGAGCATATCACTGGATGGGCGGCAGGCCAGCTATGTAGTATCCTACGTCTATGCCGATCCATTCACAGGGCATGCGGTGGCTCAACGGACTGGGACAGGATGCCCGCTTCGCGCTGCGCGCCATGCGCCGTTCTCCCGTCTTCACGCTGCTGACGATTGCGACGCTTGCGATCGGGATTGGTGCTTGCACGGCGGTGTTCAGTATGGTCGACCGGTTGTTGTTTCGCAGCCTGCCGTATCCACAGGCACAGCGCCTGGTATCGGTGGGTATTACGGGGCCGATCGATACGAATGAGTTTATGATCGGCCGTTCGTACGTCAACTGGCGGCAGCGGCAGACCGCCTTTGCGGCGCTTACCTCGATGCTGCCGGCAGGCGAGTGCGATCTTGGAGAGCAGAATCCGCTGCGCATCCATTGCATATCGGTGGAGCGCAATTTCCTTCCGACGCTGGGCGTCGCGCCGTTTATGGGGCATAACTTCACGCGGGAGGAAGACCTGCCGCAGGCGCCCAAGACAGCGCTGCTCTCCTATGGGTTGTGGCGTTCGCGCTTTGGAGGCAACCCAGGCGTGATTGGGGAAACCATTGAGTTGGACGACCAGCCAGCGCGCATCGTGGGCGTGCTGCCGAGCAGTTTCGAGATGCCGCAACTGGGCGAAGCAGATGTGCTGCTGCCGGAACAACTGGACGAAACGGCGAATAGGCGGGCGGAGACTGGAGTTTTTCTACGCTGTTTCGCGAGGCTCAAGGATGGCGTCTCGATCGAACGAGCGCGGGAAGAGATGCAACGGCTGTTTCGGGCAGCCCTGCTCGATGCGCCGCCGATGCTGCGCAATGAGATCCACTTCATGATCCGCTCGCTGCGCGACCGGCAGATTCACGATGTGCGGCTGGCTTCCTGGCTGCTGCTAGGGACAGTGCTGGCGCTGCTGCTGATCGCGTGCGGCAATGTAGCGAATCTTTTGCTGGCGAGAGCGGCCAGCAGGCGCAGGGAATCGGCGATGCGGGCGGCACTGGGCGCGGGCAGAGGAAGGCTGGTGCAACAGTCCGTTGTAGAGAGTCTGCTAATCGGCTTAGCAGGTGGGGTGTTTGGACTGGCGCTGGCCTGGAGCATGGTGCGGACGCTGGTGAAGATAGCGCCGAACGCTCTGCTGCGACTCGATGAAGCGAAGATCGATTGGCGCGTTTTGCTATTCGCGGTAGCGGTGTCGATGGCGGCGGCCGTTCTCTTCGGGGTCGGGCCGGCGTTGGAGCGGCCGCGGGCAGAAGCGCTTACGGGCTGGCACGTGGTGGGGCTGGGCCGAGGATGGTTGCGTCATTCACTGGTGGCTTTGCAGATTGCGGCCTCGCTGATTCTGCTGACCGGGGCATCGCTCTTCGCGCGCAGCCTGGCGAAGCTCGAAAGCCAACCGCTGGGCATGCAGCCCGAGCATGTGGTGACGGCCTCCTTTTTGCTGGGCGCGCATCGCTACGAGCAAGCGCCGGCGCAGGACGCGTTTTACCGGCAGATCGAAGCGCGCTTCCGAGGTGTACCGGGAGTAACCGCTTTTGCGCTCAGCGATTCCATACCGCCAGCGGGCGGCATGCATGGCCGGCCCTTCTCGAACATGCGCATTGCCGGACACGCGCCGCTTCCACCAGAGGGCGGCATGGTGGGTTTTCGTTACGTGACGCCTGAGTATTTTCAAGCCCTGCACATCGGCATGCTAGCCGGGCGATCTTTTGTAGAGGCGGACCGTTCGGGGAACCCAGGGCCGGTGATTTTGAGCGCAAGCCTCGCGCAAAAGATGTTCGGCAAAGAAAATCCGATTGGGCAGCGGATCGCTTTATCGGGAGACGAGGGGCCGCGAACGCAGTGGTCGGAGATTATAGGAGTGGCCGGCGATGTGAAGAACGATGGCCTGGCGCTACGGCCGGAGCCTGAGTATTACCGGGTGCGTACTTGGGATTCGCCTCAATTGGGCCGCTCCGCGGTGGCGATCTTCCGCACGCCGCTGCCGACTACGAGCGTGGCGCGCATGATCCGGCAGGAAGTGGCCACGCTCGATCGAGCGCTGCCGGTGAAGATCGAATCGATGCCGGAACGCATTGGAGATTTGACGCAACGGCCGCGCTTCATTTCTGTTCTGGTTGGGCTGTTTGCGGGCTTCGGATTGTTGCTGGCGGCAGTGGGACTTTACGGGGTGATGTCTTACCTGGTAACGCAACAAACGCGCGAGATAGGAGTGCGGATGGCCATCGGAGCAACGCCTTCGAATATTGCGGCGCTGATGCTGACATTCGCGGCGCGCTGGACGTCGCTCGGTCTGGCGGCTGGGTTGGCAGGTTCCTTTTTGCTGGCTAGACTGGTACGTGGACTGCTTTTCGGAGTTTCGCCGCAAGACCCGACGGCCTATGTTGCAGCGGCGGTGATTCTGACGGTGGCGGCGGTTCTGGCTGCATGGCTGCCTGCTTTTCGCGCGGCGCGGATTGAGCCGGCTATTTCCTTGCGGCACGAGTAAGCAGGAGTCGGAAGCCAAAAAAACGGGGCAGCTTTTTGGAGCTGCCCCGAAGAAACAAGCAAGGTTAGCGGGGTGCGGCCTTCTCGTTATGTTTCTCGGCGCGGATTTCATGGCCGGCATGATTCTGCTGCCGGTTGATGTTATTCCGCTCGCCCGGAGTAAGCGTTCCGCCGTTGGCGCGCCGCTCGGCATTCACCTGGCCGTTGATATTCCGCTGGTTTTGTTCGGCCCGGGCAGCTTCGGCGGGAGCCATCTGTCCGCTACGGACACCTTGCGCCACGCGCTGTTGCTGATCGTAGCGGCGCGCGCCCACTTCGTTGTTGCCGTAGTTAGCGTTGGCTGCATTGTGCTTGTCGTTGTAAATCGAATGATTGATATTGTTCTGCCGCTGATTCACCTGCTGGCGTTCCTGCGGAGTTAGCGTGCCGCCATTGGCCTGGCGATCAGCGTGAACCTCATGGTTGACGTTTGCTTCGCGGTTTTCCAAGCGACCGGTTTCGCCGGCGTTCAGGCGGCCGGAAGAAACGCCATTGGCGATGCGCCCCTGCTGATTGTAACGGCGACCGTTAACGCTATCCATGGCCGCGGTGGCTGGCTGGCCGTGATTCACGGAAGCGAATTGAGCGCGGTTCAGGCTGGCGTTCTGCTGATGCGAGTACTGCATGGAAGTGGCCTGGAAGTGCTGCTCGCGCATGGCCATGTGCTGCTGCGGGTCAGGCCGCGCGGATAAACCGCCCGGACCGTTGTAACTGACGCGGTTATTTAGATAGGTGTTATGGACAACGGTGCGATCGACGTAGACGTTCCGCACCACGGCTGTGTTGACACTGGTGACAGCGGTGTTATAGCGGAAGACGTTGCCCGCCCAGATGCCGCCCACGAAGCCGACGCCCGCGTATCCGAATCCGTAATTAACGCCGCCATAAAATCCCACGTGCGGGCCCCAGTAGCCGGCATGCCACAAATAGGCTCCGCCGCCGAAGGCCCAATAGCCAGGGGTCCAGAGAACACCAACGCGCGGCGGGCTCACCCAGACTCCGGGAACCCAGTAATAGCCGGCGGCGCCCCAGGCCCAGTAGCCCGGCGTCCACAGATAGCCGGATGTCGGGCAAGGCGGCTGCGTGTAGACCGGTAAGACGGGCGGAGCGACGGTGATGGAAATTGCTATCCCGGCGGAAGCGGGCCGCGGCACGGCAGTAAAAACAGCTGCCAATAAGGATGCCGCGAGGAAGGTTCGAGTTTTGTTTGCTAAGCGCATATATTTTCTCCCCGTGGTGAAGCGCGCAGCCATTTGTTCGGCTGAATTTCCTTCGACGGATGGCGGCCTCACACTTCTTTTAACTGGCAAAGAATGAAGAACGTTTACATGGAATAAGTTAAGGGCCATTAAGATGGCCGGACGAGCAAAAAATACCGGTAAGGTTCCATGAAATGACACGTTTCGAAAAGCAGTGCGGATTTATCAGGAAAAGTTTCCTGAAAAAACTAGCCGGGTCTGATGCAGCGAAGCGGCCGCGCAGGCCTACTCTGCTACTCTCCCAGTGGAGGAAAGAAGCACGCTTGTCGCTCATTGATTTCCTGATCGGGCGTCCGATTCCGTCGTCAGACGAAAGGGGCCAGGAGATCGGCGTAACGAAGGGCATTCCGATCTTCGGGCTGGATGCGCTCAGCTCGGCGGCTTACGGACCGGAAGCGGCGCTGACGTTGCTCATTCCGCTGGGCGTCGTCGGACTAGGCTACATCGTTCCGATTACGGCGAGTATCCTGACGCTGCTCATCATTGTTTTCTTTTCCTACCGGCAGACGATTGCGGCTTATCCGCAAGGAGGCGGCTCGTATACGGTTGCGCGTGAGAACCTGGGGACCTTCGCCGGCCTGCTGGCGGCCTCGGCGCTGATGATCGATTATGTTCTGACGGCGGCGGTAGGGATTTCGGCGGGAATCGGAGCGCTCACATCGGCCGTGCCCTCGCTGCATCCGCGGACACTTTCGTTGTGTCTGATTGCGCTCGCCATTATCACGCTGGTCAATCTGCGCGGGGTAAGCGAAACGGGCGGCGTTTTTCTGGTACCCACTTACCTGTTTCTGTTTTGTATGTTCGCGGCGATCGCGCTGGGCGTGTTCAAGACGCTCCTCTCCGGCGGACATCCTTCGCCGGTTGTGGCTCCGCCTGTTTCGCCGGCCGCCGCAGGAGCGGGCGCGGTGGGTCTCTGGCTGCTGCTGAAGGCGTTCTCGAGCGGCTGTACGGCGATGACCGGCGTCGAAGCAGTGAGTAACGGCGTGAAAGCATTTCGCGAGCCGGCCGCCAAGACGGCGCAACGCACGCTGGCGATTATTATCGGCTGCCTGGTGGTGATGCTCGGCGGGATCGCCTACCTGGCTCATCAGTATAAAATTGTCGCCACGGATCCAGACGGCAATCATTACCAAAGCGTTCTATCGATGTTGTTCCAGGCGGTGGCGGGTCGCACCTGGTTCTATTACGTTGCAATCGGTTCGGTCTTACTGGTGCTGATTTTTTCAGCGAATACAGCATTCGCCGATTTTCCGAGAGTGTGCCGGGTAATAGCGGAAGATCGCTTTCTGGCAGTTTCTTTTGCTTCGCGCGGCAGGCGGCTGGTTTACTCGGAAGGCATTTGGGTGCTCACGTTTTTCACGGGAGCGCTCTTGGTTGCGTTCCGCGGCGTAACGGATCGGCTGATTCCGCTCTATGCGGTGGGGGCATTTCTGGCCTTCACGCTTTCACAAGCGGGCATGCTGGTACACTGGCGCAAAAATCCAGGGCATGGATCGCGCCGAAAAATGTTTGTCAACGGACTGGGCGCGGTTGCAACCGGCGCGACCGTGCTGGTGGTGGTGATTTCGAAGTTTGCGGAAGGCGCCTGGATTACTGTGGTTACCATTCCGGCCATCCTGCTGCTTATGTATGGCGTCCGCCGGCACTATGACAACATCTGGCGCGAGATCGAAACCGTCACGCCTCTCGACCTGACTGGCAACAAGCCGCCGCTGGTGGTAGTGCCCCTGCAGCAGTGGAGCAAAATCAGCAAGCATGCTTTGTGCGCGGCTTTGGCGATCTCGACGGAGGTGCGCGGGCTGTTTGTCACCGAAGAAGACAAGTCGGATGAAATTTGCAAGACCTGGCACGCCAACGTGGTCGAGCCGGCCAAACAGGCCGAGGCGGCCATTCCCGAACTGGTCGTGCTTTCGTCGCCATTTCGCTTTGTGGTGACTCCGATTGTCGATTATGTAGTTAAGTTATCGGGCGAGAACCCTGGCCGGCGAGTGACGGTGATTGTTCCCGAACTCGTGGAGCATCACTGGTACAACTACTTTCTTCATACGCAGCGCGCGACTCTGCTCAAGACTCTTATTTTGATGAAGGGCAATGACAAGATCTCGGTATTGAATATTCCCTGGTATTTCAAGTAAGCAGGCGCGACCGTGCAAGCGGTTCTCAGGTATGCGCCACACCGACGCGCGGTACTTCAATTCCGAGCGCGGTGGCCAGGGCGTTTTGGTGATCCTGCTCCTCCACCAGAATGCCGCGGATCTGCTCGGCCAGCGCGTATTCGCTTAACGCCTCGCACTGCTTGACTCGCTCGCGATAGTTACGAATGGTCTCATTTTCGTTGTCCAGATCGAAGCGCAGCATGTCCTCCGCCTTCTCTGAAGTTTTCACCGGCTTCGGCGTGACGGCGGGCATGCCGCCCAGGTAATCGATCTGGTTCGAAATAATTAAGGCGTGCGCCAGTTCTTCGTGGGCATGCTTTTCGAGTTCGGCGGCTATGTTCATATACTGCGCGCCTTTGAGCACCTGCGAATAGACCGTGTAAGCGATAATCGCCTGGTACTCGCGCGAGAGGTCTTCGTTCAATCCGTGGATAAGTGTTTCGCGTGTCGTGGATGTATTTTCCGTATTCTTTGCCATAGTGTTCTTTCAGACAAAGTTTAGCGTGCTCGCCCGGCTCGAATCATCTTCTGAGACACATCGCCTGAAACGGAATGGAATGTAGATCCTTCCAATCGGTGGGTGAAATATGCGATTAAAAGATAAAGTTGCCATCGTGACAGGCGCGGCGACGGGCATCGGACAGGCGATTGCTATCCGCTTCGCGCGCGAAGGCGCAGCCGTGGTTGTCGATTACGTCGGGAAGCCGGATGCTCCCAACAAGACGGAAGAGGCTATCAAGAAAAGCGGCGGCAAGACCATCGCGGTCGCGGCCGATATCTCCAAACCGGATCAGGTGCAGAGTTTGGTGGATGGCGCGGTTAAGGCGTTTGGGAAACTCGACATTGTGGTCAACAACGCGGGCATCGAGAAGAAATTCGCCTTTGTCGATTACCCGCTGGAGGAGTTGCAAAAGATTTTGGCCGTCAACCTGATGGGGCCGTTTCTAGTGGCGCAAGCGGCCGCGCGTCAGATGATTCGCCAGGGTCAAGGAGGGCGTATTATCAATATCTCGTCGGTGCATGAAGACCTGCCAATGCCCACCAATTCAGCCTATTGCGTCAGCAAGGGAGGCTTGCGGATGCTGGCGCGGACCATCGCGGTCGAACTGGCCAAAGACAAGATTACGGTGAATAATATCGGTCCCGGAGCGGTTTATACGCCGATTGACGCCGACATCGAAGCGCAGCCGGAAATAGAAAAATCTCTCATGACCGAGATTCCCCTGAATCGCTGGGGGAAGCCGGAAGAAATTGCCGGCCTCGCCGTCTATCTTGCATCGGACGAAGCGGGATACGTTACCGGGTCCACTTACTTTATAGATGGCGGCATGCTGCGCCAGGCCGGGAGTTACTGACAGCCTGTTTCCGCAAGTTTCCTTCTGGCTCTGTTGGGGTAAGATATTTACCTGAAGGACGAACTGAAGGAGTATCCAGGGTATGTTCGGAAGGCGCAGGACCGGGCGCGATTTTAGGGCGGAGATCGAAGCTCATCTGCAATTGGAAACAGATCGGCTCCGCGGCGAAGGGCTCTCCGCGGAAGAGGCGCGCTACACGGCGCTTCGCGGGCTTGGTAATCGAACGCGCGCCGAGGAACATTTTCACGAATCCTCTCCCTGGTCGTTTTTCGATACGCTACGTCAGGACCTGCGCTTTGGCCTGCGGATGTTCGTCCAGCATCCTGGCTCCACGCTGGTAGCGCTGCTTACGCTGGCGCTCGCGATTGGCGTCAATACCGCTATTTTCAGCGTGCTGAACGCCGTGTTGTTGAAGCTGCTACCGGTGAGCCATCCTGAGCAGTTGGTTATGCTCTCAGATCCCAAGGCATCCATGATTATGGATGGGCTGCTACAAGGAAGGCGGAGTTTGCTCAGTTACCCCGAATTCAGCGAACTGAGTAATGACGTCAAGAGCCTTTCGGGGATGTGCGCCGCCAGCATGCGGCTCGAGCGCTGGCCCGTTCGAGTCGCGGGCGGGGCGCGGGACGAAATAAGCGGCCGCCTGGTGAGCGCCAATTACTTCTACGTGTTCGGAGTCGAACCCGCCGCCGGCCGTCTGTTTGCGGCGCACGATTCCGACGGGAAAAACTTTTACGCGGTCATCAGCTATGACTATTGGCAGCGCCGCTTCGCAGGGAGTCGCTCGGTCCTCGGAACAACGATTCGTTTCTTCGACGCGACCGCAGTGGTGATCGGCGTGAGCGGACCGAACTTTCATGGCGACACCGTCGGACAGAACCCGGACGTCTGGCTGCCCTTGCAGATGCAGCCGCTGGTGAATCCAGGTATAGACGGTCTGCATGAAAGAGCGCTGATGTGGCTGCACGTTTTCGGACGCCTGAGGCCGCATGTGTCCAGAGCGCAAGCGCAGGCGGAAGTTACCGCACGGTTCCGAAGCCTGCTCGAGGCCGAGTATCCCGCCGCCATGCAGCGCGAAGAGCGCAGGCAGGCTCTCAACCAGCAGATTGTGCTGACTCCCATGCGGTCCGGCGCATTCAGCGGTTACGACGAGTTTCGCCGGCAGTGGACGATCCTCTCGGCGCTGGCCGGGTTGATTCTGTTGCTGGCTTGCGCCAACATTGCCAATCTCCTGCTCGCGCGCGCCGCAACGCGCTCGCGGGAAGTGGCCATTCGGCTCTCGATCGGCGCGACCCAGGCCCGGATCGTCCGGCAGCTTTTGACCGAGAGTCTGCTCCTGGCGAGCGTGGGTGGGGCAGCCGGCATTCTTTTGGCCATAGGGGTCTCGCACATCCTCGTTGTCCTGCTCGCGGGCGTCGACCATTCCTTCGATGTCGCGCCTGCCATCGATCCAACGGTACTCGCCTTCACCGCGTCGGCAGCTTTGCTGACCGGGCTCCTCTTCGGGCTCGCGCCAGCCTTGCGCGCCACGCGGCCCGATGTTCATGCAAGCCTCAAAACAACAGGCCGAGGCCTGACAAAGTCGCGGCAACGCGCAACCTTTGCCAAGGCGCTCGTCATTACGCAGGTCGCTCTTTCGCTCCTGCTGATCACGGGCGCTGGATTGTTCGTGCGAACTCTATGGAACTTACAAGCCGTGCCGCTTGGCTACCCGAAAGAGAACCTGCTTATCGCGGACGTGGATAGCGCAAGCGCCGGCTACTCCGGTGCCCATGAAGAGACTCTCTTCCGTGAACTGACGGGCCGGATTCGAGCTATCCCGGGCGTGCGCGGCGTGACTTATTCGGGAAACGGTTTCTTCCAGGGACACAAACCGATCATGGCGATCTTTGTGGAGGGATTCCAAATCCGTCACGCCGATTACTCCAATACCGGCGTCTACGGCTATACGCGCGCGCTCGACGATCGTGGAGCGGAGAGCGAAGTAATCGGGCCGGATTATTTTTCGACCGTGGGGATCCCGATTTTGCGCGGCCGTGAGATCGGGCGTCAGGACACAGCTAACGCGCCTCCCGTTTGCGTCATCAACGAAGCATTTGCCAAACACTTCTTCGCGGGACGCGCCGCCCTGGGCGAGCACGTCACAGGTGTATTCGGCGACATCAGCGGCCACACAACTCGCCGCGCGATGCAGGTGGTGGGCGTTGTCAAGGATTCACGCGAACATTCGCTACGCGGCCCCATTGACTGGAAGCTTTACTTTCCAGTGGACCAGCACGGCGGGTGGGGAGGTGGTACTTTCGCGATCCGCGTCGCCGGCAATCCGATGCGTATCTCCCACGCGGTGCGCAGCGCCATTGCCGCCGTCGATGGGAATTTGCCGGTGAAGATCCAAACACTTGAGCAGGTGGTTGCCGCGCAAAATGCTCCACCGCGCTTGATCGCGCAGCTCTGCTCGAGTTTTGGCATTCTCGCGCTCGTGTTAGCCGCAGCCGGCATTTATGGCGTGTTGTCTTACGGCGTCGCGCGGCGAACCAACGAAATCGGCATTCGCATGGCGCTTGGCGCGCAGCGGCCTCGCGTTGTGGCCATGATTCTCGGGGAAACGACGCTCATGATTTTGAGTGGCGTCTGCGTGGGCGCGTTCGCGAGCGCGGCGGGAGGCCGCCTGATCGCAACCCAGCTCTACGGTCTGAGCACGATGGACCCCCTGACGGTTGGCGCGGCGATCGCTATCCTCGGCGCGGTGGCCTTGCTGGCGACCCTGGTTCCGGCTCTTCGTGCCTCCCGTGTGGATACTCTCAGCGCGCTGCGCCACGAGTAACACGGCGTCGAACACCGACGTTCACCACGTTCAAGAAAGTGCGCGATTTTCCGGAGCTACGGCTTGGGCCGAGCAACTGCCGCGGATTGTGCCACGGCTGCCACTCGGCTCGGACGTTACCGCGGCGAATAGGCCTGCTAGTACTAACTTGCAATAGTTAACGTACTTATACATACTAGGGGCATGCGCCAGCCCGTGGCAATCATTGACCTGACCGAGGAGGAACGTGGGAGGCTCGAACAATGGACTCGTCGCGGCAAGAGCGAGCAGCGGTTGGTGGAACGGGCCAAGATTATCTTGTTGGCCAACGAAGGCCGAACCAACCAGCAGATTGCCGATACCCTGAAAACCCGCACGGCGCGTGTTTCGAAGTGGCGGCAACGCTTCGGGACCAATCGCCTGGTGGGTTTGAATGACGCCGGGCGTTCCGGCAAGCCCGCGATTTATGACCTGAGCACAGAGAAACGAGTGCTGGCGTTGCTCGATCAACCGCCGCCCAAAGGCTACTCGCAGTGGAATGGCCCGCTGTTGGCGGAAGCTCTGCCGGATGTGAGCAAAGACCAAGTCTGGCGCATTCTGCGGCGCCATAGTATCTGCTTGCAGCGGCGCCGCAGTTGGTGCATCAGCACGGATCCGGAGTTTGGCCCCAAGGCTGCCGACGTGGTGGGGCTCTATCTGAACCCGCCGGAGAAAGCGCTGGTGATCGCCGTAGATGAGAAACCGTCCATTCAGGCGTTGGAACGGGCGCAAGGCTATTTGCGTCTGCCAGACGGCAAAGCGGTTAACGGATTCAGTCACTGCTACAAGCGCCACGGCACGACGACACTGTTTGCGGCACTAGAGATCAGCACGGGACAGGTGAAAGCGGCGCACTATAGCCGCAGACGCCGGCGCGAGTTCCTGGACTTCATGAACGAGGTCGTGGCAGCGCATCCGGACCGTGAGATCCATATCGTGTTGGACAACCTGAACACGCACAAGCCGAAGGAGGACCGCTGGCTGAAGCGGCACCCCCACGTGTATTTGCACTTCACTCCAACTTATTCCTCCTGGCTCAACCAAGTCGAATGCTGGTTCAGTATCCTGAGCCGACAAGCGCTCCGCGGCGCAAGCTTTACTTCTCCTAAGCAACTGCGGCAAGCCATCGATGACTTCGTCTCAGCCTACAACGAAAGGGCCGCTCCCTTCGAATGGAAAAAGGCTGTTGTCTTCCCCTCAAAACCCAAACTCAAGTACTCTGACTTATGCAAGTAGATACTAGGCGGCATTCGCTTTTTGCAGCTCCTCGCGAATGATGCGGCGAAGCGTGTCCTCCAGCTTCGGAGTTTTGCCCTCGATGTACTCTCGCAGCGCATTGTTCATGAGCGTTTGATAATTACCTCCGCCGGCCTCACCGACAACGGCACGAAACCAATCAAGGATGTCGCTATCGATTCGAATCGTAATCCGTTCCTTGCCTTCTGGAACCGGAATCACCGGACCACGTTTTCCTTTGCTGAAGTCATATTGCTCTTTCATTTTGGTTCAGGTACTCCTCTTTCTCGTGTGGCTCCGCCTTTCGGGCGGAAATGATTCGGATGTTCACGCCGCGTAAGTAAAAACGATAACTAACAGCCGACCGAGGGCATCAAGTCCGAGAGTTGCGACGCGCTCTTCGGTAGGCTCCGATTCGTTGTCGATGATTGTGATGGCGCGGTGATCTTCAAGGACGCTGACTGCATCAGCGAAGTCGATACGCCGGTTTTTGATGGTCCAATTTCGTTTTTGCGGATCCCATTCGACGCCCATCTACTTATAGTGTACAGACGTTCGTATGCACACGCAGGTGGCAATCCAAACAACAACGTCTCAGTTAATCAATGCCATTGACTTAAGGATTTTTGGATGGTTGCAAATTTACGGTCGCTGACGCTTCCTGCTCTGTTGCAAGCATTTCGTAACGCTTGGACGGCGGCGCAAAATCAGGCGGTGGTCAAAACAGGCTCGACGGGCAGACCGAGCTCGATCCAGGCTTCGAATCCGCCCTCCAGCGGATGAACTCTGCGCACGCCGGCTCGTTTCAACTGCAGCGCCACACGGGCGCTGGTGGCTTCGTTCGGTCAGGTGCAATAGAGGATCACTTCCCGATCGCGGGGGATTTCCTCGAAGTGAGCACGCAATTCGGCCGGCCGCAGGACGCGAGCGCTCATTATCTTTTGGCCCGTTCTCTCGATCTCGGCCGGAGAGCGCAAGTCGACGATGACAGGCGGCGGCTCGCTGCTCAGCGCCGAATGGACATCCTGTGGGCTCATCCTGTCGATGCGTAGCTGCCGCCGGAAACGTACGCGCTGAGAGTAGCGCCAGGCAAGGAAGATACAGAGCAGAAGCACTAAGACGGATCCCGCGCGGCGGCCGAACAGGCCGAACAGAACGATCACTCGGTCGATCTGATGGTGAAAGAGCGCTCCGCAAAGGAGATAAGCCGTCGCCCAGAGCGCCGACCCGGCGGCATCCGCCAGAAGAAAGCGCGACCTCGACATGCCGATGGCGCCCGCGATCGGATTCGAAATAAGACTGGTGCCCGGAACGAATTTTGTGAAGAGCAGTGTCCACGCGCCGCGTTTCATGTAGCCGACTTCCGTTTTACGGACGCAGGTATCGGGCTCAAGCGCAAATTTGCATAGCAGTTTGAGAACGGAGCGGCCCCGACGCCGGCCCAGTTCAAACCAGAAAAGATCGCCCAGTAGAGCCGCGCTAATGGTGAGTAGGAGCGCTAACAAGAAGGAGTAATGCCCATCGCCGACCGACGCGCCCATGATGAGCAGCACGGGATCTGACGGAAGAGGCGTGCCCGCTTGTACCGCCAGGACGTAGCAGAACAGGAACGTATAGCCGTGAAGTAGAACCAGCGAGCGGAAGGAGGGCATTTTCTCCAGCTTCCCACGCGATTCGAAACTGGCATAATGGCGGCAAAGTATGGGGCTCAAGGAATACGCGAATAAAAGGAATTTCAAAGCTACGCCTGAACCGGGCCCAAAGGAAGGAAAGCCCGGGAGCGGCGACCGTGGAGGCTTTTTCTGCGTGCAGCGGCATGACGCCACGCGCCTGCACTATGACTTCCGGCTGGAAGTCAACGGTGTGCTGGTGAGTTGGGCGGTGCCGAAAGGGCCGAGCCTCGACCCTACGCGCAAACCGCTCGCCATGAAGGTGGAAGATCACCCGCTCGATTACGGCACGTTCGAAGGGAACATTCCCAAAGGCAATTATGGCGGTGGCAGCGTGATGCTGTGGGACAAGGGAGATTACGATGTGCTCGGCGATGCCGGCGCGCAGGAGCAACTCGATCGCGGCGATTTCAAGTTCGAGCTGCACGGTGCGAAGTTGAAAGGTTCCTTCGCCATCGTACGCATGAAGCACGCCGGAAAGGGCAACGAATGGCTGCTGATCAAGAAAAAAGACGAGCACGCCGTGCCCGGCTATGACATCGACCATTTTGCCTGGAGTGTTACGACGAAACGGTCGCAGGATGAGATTGCGGAGAATACCGAGCCGCCGCAAATCGCGGAGATAAAGGGGGTAAAAAAGAGCGCTGCGCCGGCAACTCTGGAGCCGATGCTCGCGACTGCCGTGACCAAGCCGCCGGCCGGTTCCAACTGGTTATACGAAATCAAATGGGACGGAGTGCGCGCGCTTTGTCTGGTCCAAAACGGTAAGCTCGAAATCCAATCGCGGCGGGGTAAAAGGTCCGAGCGACAGTATCCCGAGTTCGCCGATTTAGCCGGGCATCTGCACGCGAAGACAGCGTGGCTCGATGGAGAGATCTGCGTGCTCGACGAACAAGGGCGCGCGCGTTTTCAAAACATCCAGCCGCGTATCGGCGCAAGCCTCAACGCCGTTGCACAGCTTGCCGAGACGACCCCAGCGACTCTTTTTCTGTTCGACATTCTGTATGCGGACGGCTATGATCTTCGCGGCGTCGCGCTCGAAGATCGGCGGAAACTGCTCAAAATGTTGGTGGTTCCCGACGATCATATTCGCATCTCAGAAGAGTTCGATACAGACGGTGAACAGATGTTCGAGGCGGCGCGCCAGATGGGGCTCGAAGGCATTCTTGCGAAGGACCGCAGGAGCACGTATGAAGGCACTCGTTCGCGCCATTGGCAGAAGATTAAGATTTCGAACGAACAGGAATTCGTGATTGCCGGCTTCACGAAAGGCGAGCGCGAATACTTCGGCGCGCTCGTATTGGGAGTGCGGGAAGACAACAAGCTGCGGCATGTAGGCCAGGTAGGGACAGGCTTCGATCATAAGATGATGAAGGCAATTTACGAGCGGTTGGAGCCGTTGATTACCAAGACGAGTCCACTCAGCCCGAAGCCCAAGGTCAAGGATGTTACCTGGGTGCGGCCGGAAGTAGTCTGCCAGGTTCGTTTTCTCGAATGGACCAAAGACCGCGTTCTACGCGCACCGGTATTTGTGGGCCTGCGCCAGGACAAAGCACCGGAAGAAGTCACTCGCGAAGAGCCTGTTGCCGAGATAGTAGAGGGTGAATCGCCGAAGCCGAACGAGGCGAGGCTCGATTTGGCCGGCAAGGAGGTGACGGCGGAAGTAGACCGGCACCGGCTCAAGTTCACGAATCTCGACAAAGTTTATTTCCCGAAGGACGGGTGGAAGAAACGGGATCTGCTGGCCTTCTACGATGGCGTTTCAGAGTGGCTGCTGCCGCACTTGAAAGATCGGCCGTTGTCGCTGAAGCGCTATCCGAACGGTATCGCGGAAGATTTCTTTTTTCAGAAGAACGCCAGCACGCATTTCCCGGAATGGATGCGCTGCGAGCCGATCTCAGAGCACGGCGGCGCGAAGCTCAACCACTATCCGCTCGCGAACGATCGCGCCACCCTCTTGTATCTAGTGAATCTGGGCTGCATCGATCAAAATCCCTGGATGAGCCGGGTGGGCGCGCTCGACAAACCGGATTGGATGTTGCTCGATCTCGACCCGGTAGAGACTTCATTCGATCAGATTGTGGAAGCGGCGCTGCTGGTGCGTGAGCTGCTTTCGGAACTCGGTTTGCGAGGTTATCCAAAAACAACCGGTGGCGACGGCATGCACGTCTATGTACCGCTCCAGGCGCAATATAGTTATGACCAGGTACGCAGCTTCGCGGAGATCGTGGCGCATCTGGCGAATGAGCGCGCGCCCAATCTTTTCACCACGCCGCGAAGCGTGGATAAGCGCAAGAGGGAGCGCGTTTACTTCGACTATTTGCAGATCGGGACGGGCAAGACGATCGCCGCGCCTTACGTTGTGCGAGCTTACGACGGCGCCCCGGTGGCGACTCCGCTCGATTGGAAAGAGGTCAAACGCGGCTTGCGTCCGCACGACTTTCGGATCGATAACAGCCTTGCGCGCTTTGAGAAGACGGGCGATCTCTTTGCCCCTGTGCTCGCAGGCGGCCAGACGTTGGAAGCGGCCCTGGAAAGCCTGGGCGCAACGAAGGCAACGCCCAAGAAGGCAGCTAAACGGGCGCGGAAATCCGCGAAATAACACAGCTCCAGCCCTCTCGTTCGAGGACCTCGCCGGGAGGAAACACCTGCTTGATTATTTCGAGCTCGGCGCGCGGGAATCCTGTCAGGATGAGCGCTCCATTGGAACGCGGGATACCCAGGAGTTCATCCGCCATGGAGAGCAAGACGCTGGCGTTGATATTAACGACGACGATATCGAAGCTGGCCGCGCAAATGCAATCCACCGATCCTGCCACTAAGCGCGGCCGCATTTGATTGAGCGCAAAATTCTCTCGCGCGGCGTGGAGAGCCGCTTCATCGACGTCGAATCCAAGCGCGATGGCCGCACCGAGTTTGAGCGCCGCAATAGCGAGCAAGCCGGCGCCGGTCCCGATGTCCGCCACCGAAGATCCCAAGGAAACATTTCGTTCGAGCGCCAGTAGAGCGAGTTGCGTACATGGATGCTCGCCGGTGCCACAGGCGAGTCCGGGATTGTGGATAATTCGCAGCCGGCCGTCGGGCGTTTGTTGTTCCGACCAGGGAGCAGCCAGAAAAAGACATTCGCCGACGGATCTGCCGGGCCAGGCGCGCTGTGTTTCCGCTACCCAGTCGGTATCCGGTTCCTGTGTCCAAACGGGAGAGAACGAGGCAAACTGTGCGAGCAGCGTGGCGCGCAGACGGTTGCTCTCGAAAGCGGCCAGCAGGGCAATCGAGCCGTCGTTGTTTTCGAGCTCGCGAACGCCCGCCGTTTCAACCTCCCATAGCTCGCCCGAAAGCCGATCGACTTCTTCCGGGCGGCAGCACACTTGCAAAAAATACATGCGTGCTCATCATCTCGCAAATTTTTTTTGCCACTTCCCAACATTTGACTGCCGGCTACCGTCTAAAGCCTGAAAACGAGGAATATGGTGTGGGAGATCGGGTTGCCGCTCCACTTCGCCGTTAATCTATCCGACAGTTCGAGTGACGCTGAACTTGCCGAAGGGTGCAAGCGAGGGAATCTGCGCGCCTTTGAATCTTTATATGGCTTACACTCCGCGCGTATGAAAAGCCTGGCGTTTCATCTTTTGGGTAGTCGCGCAGACGCGGAAGACACGGTGCAGGAGACGTTCCTGAAGGTCTACCGGGCAGTGCGCACATTCGAAGGGCATTCGTCGCTTTCGACGTGGATCTACCGGATTCTACTCAATTGTTGTTATGACGTGATACGCAAGCGGCAGCGCCTGGCGGAAACGGGTCCGCCAGCGGAGTTTGCAAGCGAGAGTAAGCTGCCTCTCAAGTTGGCTATCGAGCGCGCACTGAAGTTAATTGGCGACCGGCAGCGGCTGGTCTTCCTCATGTTTGAAGTGGAAGGGCTGAAGCACTCTGAAATTGCGGCCATTCTGGAAGTGCCGGAAGGGACGTCGCGTAGTTGGCTGTTCGAAGCCAAGAGTCAACTGAAAAAGCTGCTAACGGAGACTGCAAAATGAAGTTCGAATGCGGAGATCTGGAGCGGGCGCTGGCGGTTTCCGATTTGATGCCGGAGGCGCGCGAGCATTTGAAGACGTGCGCGGCCTGCCGGCGCGAGTATCGGCTGTGGACAGAGATCTCGAGCGGTGCCCGGGAGCTGCATGAAGAGTGGGAGAGCAAGGAGCTGTGGCCGCGCATTCGCCAGGCGATCGAGGCCGAGCCGAAGCCAAAGCGCCTGTGGTGGAGAGAGCCGAAAATCTGGGCGATTGCGGCGGCGTTTCTGGTGGCGCTGCTGACGCCGATCGGTTTGTGGCGGCATTATCAGAAGCCCGCGGCCGCGCCGGTCACCCAAGCGGTCAAGACGAGCCCCGCGGATCGAGATTTTCTGACGGAGCAGGCGCTCGAGGAAGTGGAAACCAATGAAGCCGCCTATCGCAAGTCGATCGATAAGCTGTCGCAGTTGGCGCAGCCGGAATTGAAGAAGGCGTCGTCGCCCGCCGCAGCCAACGCGCGAGAGAAATTGCTGATGCTCGATTCGGCGATAGCCGATACGCGCTCGAATGTGGCGCTGAACCGCTTCAATGTTCGTCTGCAGACAACTTTGGCCGATTTATATCGGGAAAAGCAGCAAACCTTAAAGGAGCTACTCGCGCGTGACCGGAACAATTAGTGTTGTGCTGTGTGCCTTGGCGTTGAGCACAAGCGCGTTTGCCCGCGACGAATACACCCGGCACTTCGATAAATCTCTTACGCTCCACAGCGGCGAACAAATCGGGGTAGAGAACAAGTTTGGCGATATTGTGATCCACACGCATCCGCAACCGGATGTGGTGATTCACGCGGATATACGCGTTTCGGCATCGGATGCAAACCAAGCCAGGCAATATGCCGATCAGGTGGAGATTTTGGTGGAGCCGTCAGCGAGCCTCTCGATTCGAACGCGTTATCCGGATACACAGAAGTCGGTTTTAGGCATGCACTGGTCGAATGTCTCTTTCTCGGTGCATTACGAGTTAACGGTTCCGGAAAACTCCCCGCTTTCGGTGCGAAACGCGTTCGGAGGAGTGGCGGTGACGGGCGCAAAGGCGAGTTCGGACATCGCGACTTCGCATGGCGAGCTGACGTTTCATGACGGGCGCGGGGTGCAGCGGCTGGAGAATTCATTCGCCAGTATAGAGGTGGGAAATAACATCGGGGATGTGACGGTGGAAACCACAAATGGAGCCGTGGCCGCGACCGATGTGAAAGGCGCTCTCACGGTGCGTGACCGGTTTGGCAGTTTGACCATCGCGCGCGTCTCGAACGGCGTGACCGTCTCAAATACGAATGGCGGTATCGAGGTGAATGACTCGGGAGGGCCAGGCGACATCAAGGATTCTTTCGGCAACGTTTCCGTGCAAGGCTATCGCGGCGACCTGACCGTCAACAATACCAACGGCAAGATCGAAGCGCACGACATCAATGGCTCGGCGAGTTTGCGGACGACCTTCGCGGCGGTGGAATTCTCGAATGTGGCGCGCGACCTCTCGATCCGGAGCAACAATTCTGGTATTTCGGGTAACAACGTGGGCGGATCGTTGACCATCGTCAATTCGTTCGGAACAACGGAGGTAAGCAACGTGCGGCGCGACGTGCACATCGAATCGGGCAACGGGAATGTGGTCGTCGAGAAAGCCGGCGGCGCCGCGAACATCAAAACAAGTTTCGGCATGGTGGAGGCGACCGACATCGGCGGGGCGGTTTCCGCCGAAAACTCGAACGGCAGCGTGAAAATATTCAACGCCAAGGGGGCACAGATCGTGACGAGTTTTGGATCGGTCTCGCTCGATGGAATTTCCGGACCGATTCAGGTAGTTAATCAGAACGGCACGGTGGATGCTGGCAGCACGCTGCGCGGGGCCTGTCAACCCATTTCCATCCGGACATCTTTCTCGACGCTGCGCGTGCGCCTGCAGCCGGATGCGAGTTACCGGGTTTCGGCGAGAACATCGTTCGGTAAGATTCGCTCGGAGTTCCCGCTGGCGGTTTCCGGTTCGCTTTCGAACGACGAGGTAAATGGAAATCTAGGCAGCGGGCGCTGCGAGATGCGGCTGGCGGATAACAACGGGACCATCGAAATCGTGAAGTCCGGCTCCTAGTGGAATGTCGCAAAGAAACCGTTAGCACCTTTGTGGGCGGAGCAAAGCAGGGGACAGGCGTCGGATTCCGCAAACGGCGCGGAATGCTCGGCAAGTCCCCTGGTTTGCAGGTTACTGGTGGACAATAAGGTTTTCCGTGCGACAGGCCAATAGACGCTGCTATTCGTCCGTCACGCAACCCAGGCTCGCGCTCTTGACCAGACGAATGTATTTCGCGAGCGTCCCGCGCGACACCTTGTAGTCGGGGCGCTTCCATTCCTTTTTTCGGGCGGCGAGTTGCTCGGGCGGCAGATCGACGTCGAGCACATTTTTCTCCGCGTCGAGCGTGATGCGGTCACCATTGCGTAGGAGAGCAATCGGGCCGCCTTCCTGCGCTTCAGGCGTGACATGACCGACAATGAAACCGTGTGAACCGCCTGAGAAACGGCCGTCGGTAATGAGCGCGACGTCCTTGCCCAAGCCCGCGCCCATGATGGCGGAAGTCGGCGTGAGCATCTCGGGCATTCCGGGACCGCCTTTCGGCCCTTCGTAACGAATCACAATCACGTCGCCCTTCTGAATTTCCTTGCGTTCGAGCGAATGCAACATCTCTTCTTCGGAATCGTAGACTTTCGCCGGCCCGGAGAAACGCAATCCTTCCTTACCGGTGATCTTGGCAACCGATCCTTCCGGCGCAAGATTACCCTTGAGGATCTGAATGTGCCCCGTCGCTTTGATGGGGTTCGATGTGGGGTGAACAATCTGCTGACCGGCTTTCAGGCCGGGAAGATCGGCCAGATTCTCGCTCAAAGTTTTTCCGGTGACCGTGACACAGTTTCCGTCAAGCAGACCTTCTTGGAGCAGCATCTTCATCACGGCCGGAATTCCGCCAACCGATTGCAGATCTTCCATGACGTAGGAACCGCTGGGCTTGAAATCGGCCAGCAGAGGCACGCGCGCGCTGACCGCTTGAAAATCATCGATGCCCAGCGGCACATCCACCGCCCTGGCGATGGCGATCAAATGAAGAACGGCGTTGGTAGACCCGCCGAGAACGCTCACCAAGACCATTGCGTTCTCGAAGGCCGCGCGCGTCATAATGTCGCGCGGTTTGAGATCGAGTTCGAGAAGATTCCTGATGGCCGCGCCCGCCCGGACGCACTCCTCCAGTTTCTGCGGATCTTCGGCCGGTGTAGAAGAACTGTAGGGGAGAGACATCCCCAAGGCCTCTATGGCGGAGGCCATGGTGTTGGCCGTATACATTCCGCCACACGCGCCGGCGCCCGGGCAGGCATGGCGGACGATTTTCTGCCGTGCGCCATCGTCTATTTTGCCGGTAATGAATTCGCCATAACTTTGAAAGGCGGAAACGATATCCAAATTCTGTCCATCGGCATGGCCCGCACGGATTGTGCCGCCGTAAATCATCAGCGCGGGCCGATTCAAGCGGCCCATGGCGAGAATGCAGCCGGGCATGTTCTTGTCGCAGCCCGGAATGGAGATGTTCGCGTCATACCACTGCGCGCCCATCACGGTCTCGATTGAATCGGCGATGATTTCGCGCGATTGCAGCGAGAAGCTCATGCCATCCGTGCCCATGGAAATGCCGTCGCTGACGCCGATGGTGTTGAAGCGCATGCCGACCAGGCCGGCCGCTGTTACGCCTTCCTTCGCCTTCTCGGCCAGCTTGAGCAGATGCATGTTGCAGGGATTTCCCTCAAACCAGACACTCGCGATGCCGACCTGCGGCTTGCTCATGTCCGCTTCCCGCAAGCCGGTAGCGTAAAGCATCGCCTGCGAAGCGCCTTGCGATTTCGGCTGAGTGATCTCCGAGCTGTATTTATTGAGTGATCGATCGGTTGACATTGGGCTTGACGATTTCAGTATAGAAAGGGGAACACTCAGCGCGGCCACCATCGGTTGGAGAGCATCGCCCCGAGCCATACGCCTCCGAAACCGAGTACGACGCTCGCGAGCACATAGAGCAGCGCCATCACGGATGCGCCGCCGCGAGCAACCGAGTACGCCTCCCATTCGAAACTGGAGAAAGTAGTGTATCCTCCCAAAACTCCCGTCACCAGAAACAGTCTCCAGTTCAGGTTCAGGCCCGTGCGGTTCATGAAGAGGACCATCAGCAGACCAATCAGAAAAGAGCCGGTGACATTGATTAGAAACGTGCCGAGTGGAAACAGAGCGGTATAGAGTTGCGACACGAGAGTGGCCACGATAAAACGTGAAACAGCACCCAGCGCGCCCCCGAGCATGACAATCAGATATTTAGTCATGATGTCGAGCCGGGTTGCCTTTCGCCGGCGGGCAGGACAGCAAATAGCAAAATTTCAGGATGAGGTTTTTCAAACGCAATGCTCCCAGATTAGTGTGTAGGAGTCATCTGCCCGGAGGGCGGTTGAAAAGGCGAACCCCAACGCCTAAGAACACTTCAACAGATTCACAAGCGGAATGCAATGGAGGCGAAATTACTGATTGATTACCGTGCCATCGGCCCGCCGGACAACTCCCCACCCACCGTTGAGTGCCTTGTGCGATCCGGTTTCGCTTCCATAGGGATATTTTGCCGCGGCCTTTTCATTGATCTCGATTCCCCAGCCGGGCTTCTCATTCGCGTAAGCGTAACCATCCTTCACCACCGGATAGCCATCGAAGACTTCCTGGACGCGCTCGTTCGGAAAAGTCCATTCCTGAATTCCGAAGTTGTAACACGTCAGATCGAGCGTGACGTTGGCACAGTGGCCGATCGGCGAGACATCGCCCGGCCCATGCCAGGCAGTCCGCACCTGAAACGCTTCGGCCATGGCCGCTATCTTGCGGCAGGGAGTGAGGCCGCCCGCTTGTGAAACATGCAGGCGGATGAAATCGATGACGCTCGCACGGATCAGGTTATTCCACTCGTGAGGATTATTCAGCAACTCGCCCATGGCGAGCGGGGTCGTGCAGGTGGCGCGGATCTGGCGGAAGTAGTCGATGTTTTCGGGCGAGAGAACATCTTCCAGATAAAAGATACGAAACTGTTCCATGTCCTTCGCGAACTGCACCGCCAGGCGCGGAGAAACGCGTTCGTGAACGTCATGCAGCAATTCGATTTCGGGGCCGAGTTCTTTGCGCCCTGCCTCGAAGAGTTCGAGCGTGCGCCTCACATAGGGTTCCGGCTCGAAAACCGGATCTTCCGTTTCGGCGCTGGTGGCAGCACGGCCGCCCCCGGCGCCATAAGCAGCCATGCCAGGAACGCCCACTTGCAACCGCACCGCTTTGATGCCGCGACTCATAATCTGGCGCGCCTGGTCAATGGTCTCGGGAATCTCTTTGCCGGAGGCGTGAGAATAAATCATCGCGCCGCGGCGGAACTTCCCTCCCAGTAACTCGTAGACGGGCATGCCCGCTTGTCTCCCCTTGATATCCCAAAGGGCCTGGTCGACGCCGCTGATGGCATTATTCAAAACCGGGCCGTTGCGCCAGTAAGAGGAGTTATACATGGCTTCCCACAGATCTTGAATCGCGTCCGTCGGTCTGCCGATCAGCAAAGGTTTAAGGTAGTGTGTGACGGCTTCGACTACCAGATCGGCGCGCTGGGTGAACGTTGCGCAGCCATAGCCGTAGAGGCCGTCCTGATCCGTCTGGATCTTGACCACCGTCAGGCGAACTCCCGCCGGTTCCGTGGCAATGACGGTGATGTCCTTGATCTTGGGAATGGGCATGCCTCGAAGCAGCGGCGCGACGGCGAAGGGGGAGACTGCCGACGCCACAAATTCTCTTCGGCCGATGCGGCGCGTTGTGGACAAGAAAAAGACCTCCGGCAGTGAAACTATCACACTCGGAGGACAGAGGCGGGGCAGGCTGGCGATTTAGTGCTCACGCCGGATCAAACTCCCGCGGCCTTCAACGCGGCCAATACGCGGTCGTTCCGGAAAGGGACCCTTCGTATGCGAACGCCCGTAGCGTCGTAGATGGCGTTTCCGATGGCCGCAAGCATCGGTTTCAGCGAGGCCTCACCGGCTCCGTAGGGTGGCAGATCGGGACGATTTGGATTTGGGTCTCCGTTCACCAGGACGATATCGACACGTTCGGGAATGTCCTCGTGGCGGAGGGTCTGATAGGAGAACCAGTCCCGGCTAGTCACATTTTCGGTATCGAATCGGACTTCTTCGCAAATGGCGCGGCTCAGGCCATGAAGCGTGCCGCATTCCACCGTGTGCCGCAGGCTTTCGGGATTGACCACAAAACCGCAGTCATGCGCACACACCAGACGCTTCGCCCACACATGACCCGTATGGCGATTTACTTCGACCTCCGCGATTTCCGCGACAACGGTCTGCCCCCGGAACGAGTACGCGATACCACGTCCGCTGAGGATGTCTCCTTTGCCGATCGGTTTCGGAGAAGGTCGCGAATCCCAGTTATACGCTTGCGCGGCAGCTTTTAGGACAGCAATGGAACGGGCGCGGCGGAATCCACTATCGTCATGCGTGCCTGCCTGGAGTAACTTCATGCGAAACTCCAGCGGATCAGTGTTAGTTGCTGCCGCCGCTTCGTCGATGAATGACTCCGCGGCAAATGTTGGCTGCGGGCCATTGGGATCGCGCAGGTTGCCAGTGCGAAGCGGCGTTTCCCACAAGGCCGGCAGGCCAACTACTTCCCCAACCATTTTGCGATTCGGAATGGCGTACATATCGGAAGGCATGGCGGCACTGCCGGCAGCAGGTTTTGGGCGCCTAGATCCCATGAGTTGCGCGATCAGAACAGTATCCGGCTCGTTATATCCGACGTGGTTGTAATCGCAGGAACGGGCGTGGAAGTCATAGCCGGCCAAGCTGCCGCCGCTATCCAGAGCACCGCGCATTTTCACAAGGAAGGCCGGACCTTTGGTGTCCCATGCCGTTTCTTCCTCCCGCATCCACTGCATGCGCACGGGCCTGCCGATCTCGCGCGCAATCCAGGCCGCCTCAAACGCCGCGTCTTCCGCCGCCGAACGACCGAAGCCCTGTGGACCCATCATCCAGATCACACGCACGCTATCATGCGGCATGCCGAGAAACGTAGCCAGACCTCTCCGCATGCTGTAGGACTTCATGTCATTCGTGTAGACGGTCATCTGACCGTTCGAAGGATCGGCCAACGCATGAGCGCCGGAAAAGGCCGTGTGTCCCTGAAACGGTATCTCGTATTCCGCCTCGATGATCTTGGCCGCGCCGGAAAAGGCCGCATCGGGATTTCCTACCACCATGGGTCCGAAGACGGGAGCGCGCATTGCGGGATCTCCCGCTGCAGGCGGTTTTGCTGGCGCGACGTGTATTCCTGAGCCTGGAGCGGCAGCGGGTTTCGATCCCTGGCCGTGTGATTGGTGATTGCGTAATTCGGAATCTCCCTCGACAGCGGGTCTCGACCCCGGAGTGGGTTCCGACTCTCCCGCCCCAGCGGGTCTGGATCCCGAGGCGGACATCGGAGTCGGCGTCGCCGCGCGCATGTAGTTAAAAAGATCTTCCGATGTGGGGAACGGAGCAGTCGAGGGCTTCTCCCAGGTCGTCTTGAGCTGGCGGGCTGCCCGGATCGCCTGTTCTTCGCGTTCGCAAACCACCGCCACATAGTTGCCTTTGCGCACCACCTTGATGAAGCCCGGCAGGCTCTTCACCGATGACTCATCGATGCCCGTGAGCTTCGCGCAAGCGAAGTGAGGTTTAACGTTGCGCGCATGAACCATTCCCGGCAGCTTGACGTCCACGGCCCATTTCAGGGAGCCGTCAACTTTCGGCGGAATGTCGTCCCGCTGAAAAGAATGGCCTGCGTACTTGAGCTCGGGAATCGATTTGGTTTTGGCTTTACCGGTAACCGAGTAGATATTCTTCCCGGTCAAAGTGACATTGAATTTCTTTCCCGTGATCAGTTCGCCGTAGGTGATGCGTTTCGAAGGATCCGCTTTCACGCTGATCACGGCTTCATTGACTGCCAGTTGTTCGACAGGCACTCCCAAATGCGCCGAGCCCATTTCCAGCAGCACACGGCGCGCTTCCGCCGCGACGCGGCGCATCGGCCATGAGTCTCTTTCGATGGCTGTCGAACCGCCGGAGCCCACCTGGTCGACAGTGATGTCGGTGCTCCCCATAATGCACGTGGTCTTATCGAAGGCGATGTCCAGCTCATCCGACATCAATTGCCGGAAGCATGTACCCGTACCTTGCCCCGGGTCTGTCTTGCCCACGTAAAAGGTGGCCGTGCTGTTCTCATGAACCACAATCCACGAATCTATTTGATGGAAATCGGGATCGTGGTAAGGACCGGGTCCTGCGTCCGCCTCATTGCTTTGCGGATCGGCTTGCGCGATCGCGGTTGCGCCGAACAAGCCAAAGCTCACGGCAAGCAGTCCCGCGCTTTTGAGAAAGTCCCGGCGATGCGCCACCAGGACTTCTTCGATCTGTTTTGGAATGCTGTCAGACGAACTCACGCCACCACCTCCTTCGCGTCAACAGGCGAAGCTTCGGCCATTGTTTTGATTGCGCGTTGGATGGCGCTCTGAACTCGGAAGTAACTCATGCAGCGGCACAAGGTTCCGTTCATCGCTTCCCGGATCTGCGCATCCGTCGGATGTGGATTTTTGCCGAGCAACGCCTTGGCGGTCATGATCTGTCCGTTTTGACAGAAGCCGCACTGCGGCGCCTGCTCATCGATCCAGGCCTGCTGCACGTGGTCCAACTTGCCGTTCGAAGAAAGTCCTTCGAGCGTGGTGATTTCGCCTTTAACTGAGGAGACAGGCGTGATGCAGGAAAAGACCGCTTGCCCGTTAATGATGACCTTGCACGCCCCGCATTGGCCCAGTCCGCACCCAAACCGGGGGCCGCGCAGGTCCAGGTCATTGCGAAGAATATAAAGCAGCGGAGTGGAGGGCTCCACATCCAGCGTGTGCGAACGCCCGTTCACCTTTAATTCGATGTTGCTCACCGTGCGCTCTCCTTGTTGCACAAATTGTTACTCAACCTATCTCGATGCCATCATCGTATCCATTACTCATCAGCAGAAGCTGACCCGCGCACGAACATTTGTTAGTGTGAAGGCATGCACAGCTTTGTGGTTGGGCAACTCTCCTGCCCAATATGCCGCGGAAACCTTGGCTCGAGTAACGATAGGCTGACCTGCCAGGCCGGCCATTCCTTCGATATCGCCCGCCAGGGATACGTCAATCTGGTGCCGAGCAAGCCTTCGGTTCGAATTCGCTGACACGGCCGAGATGGTGGAGGCCCGGGCGCAATTTCTAAGCGCCGGGCATTACAATCCACTGCGCGATGCGCTCTCGGCGCTATGCCTGCAGCATGGCGAGCGGGCTCGCCTTATCACGGATCTCGGCGCGGGAACTGGCTTCTACATTTCTCGAGCTTTACAACACTTGCCAGAGTGCTTCGGATTAGCCATCGATTTATCCAAATATGCTGCCCGACGGGCCGCCAGCGCGCACAGCCGCCTGGATGCGGTTGTTGCCGACGTATGGCGTGGCCTGCCGCTTAAGGACAGCAGCGCCGATATCCTGCTTGTCGTCTTTGCGCCGCGGCCAGCGAACGAGCTATTCCGGATCATAAAGCGCGGTGGAAAACTAATTGTCGCAACTCCGACGGACGCTCATCTGGGAGAGCTTCACGATTCGCTGGGCCTGCTGCGCGTTCATCCTGGAAAGCGTGCGAAAACGACCCGGTCTTTGAGCCAATACTTTGTCTGTAGCGATCACGGCTCACATCAATGGAGTATGCGGTTGACCCACAGCGAAGTAGAACATCTGGTGCGAATGGGACCGTCGGCCAGACACGTTGACTCAGCGCTGCTTGCGGAAAACATAAGAAGACTGCCAACGCTTACCGACGTGACTGCTTCCGTTGACGTCAGCGTATACACACGCCCTCAATAAAGCCGCGGCGGAAAGGACGCGGCCGTCCCTTCGCGGCTGCTCGCGAGTGGTTTAGCTCTGGAGAAAATCAGGCACGAAAATGTCTTCGCAAGTCATACGGCGTTTCGACAGGCCTTGCTCGAAGTGGTATCGCAAAAAGGTGTCGACCATCTTGCGATTTGCCTTCAAACCATAGGGCCACCAATCACCTGGGGACGCGCGCACAACGGACTCGCGACCCGCGCCCGCCGAAATTCCTCTTTCCTCTGATGGCGCGGGATCGCGGCCTGTGCTTGCTTCTGAAGAACCTTGGCCGAGCAGTTGCTGGTCGTCATCGATCAGTTTGCTGAACCACGGCACCATCGTGTCCATGTTATTGAAGATCTCCCCTTTCGTGTAATGCTGGCGAGCCGCATACGGAACGCAAGATCTCCGGCTGCTCCTTTACCAGCTCCTTGCGCGCGACGACCGTGTGCATGGCGGGGAAGATGCCGGTTCGTTTAAAGTATTCCCTCTCGGTTGTCTGAAACTCCGGGAATAGGCGCGCCACCTTCGGTAACTTGTCGAGATAACACTTAGGAACGTCGGCCGAGATGAGCGCATCGATCTCCCCCTTCTCGAGTAGTGCTCCCAAATCCGTCCCATGCGGCGCGGTGGTGATGTCGATTCCCGGCGGATGCACGAGCGGCACGAAGTCCACGGGCTTCAGGGGCCAATCCAATCCTCCGATGACCCAGCGGCTTTGCTCCGGCTTTACACCAAACTCATCCGAGAGAATTCCCTTGGGCCAGACGCCTGCGTCATGACCATACATGGCGAGTTCGCCGACGGTTTTTCCTGCCAGATCCTCCGGCTTCTTGATCCCGCTTTTTGTATTGATATAGACTCCTGAATGCCGGAACATCCGTACGGGAAATACCGGTATGGCTAAGAACGGCGGATCGTCAAGATCCATGGTGCGCAGGAAGTAGGAGAGGCCGAGTTCTCCCACGTCATAAGCGCGTTGCCGTACTAAGCACTCAAAGACTTCCGTGATGATCTGATGGGTTTCAAATTGCGCGTCGACGCCTGCAATTTTTACGCTTCCATCCACCAGTGCGCGGTGACGATCGTAGTTTCCAAATCCAACTTTCAGTTTTACGTTGGCCATGCCTGCATCCTTTCTAATGTTTAAGTCGTTGCGCGAATGTTTTACGTGTTGAGCAGTTCGCTTGCAAAAAGTTCTTCACACGTGAGCCGCGTTTTAAGCGCACAGGGCACGGCTGCGCGCCGCCACCCAACAAAAGGATTCGCCTGTCCTTCGGGCGGGCGCTTGATCCCGGGCCCGTTGTGCGCGTGTGCTTCAAAGAATGCCCTGTTCGAAAGCGTAACGGGCGAAAGTGTCGAGTTCCCGGCGGTTGGCCGCAATGCCATAGGGCCACCAATCTTCCTCGAACTCCCGGCGATTCTTCTCGAGCACGGGAGTGAGCCAGGGAACCGTGGTCTGAATGTTCTGCTCCACGATGCCGCCACGCTAGCGTTCGAGCGCCATTTGCTTGGCGCAAGTAAATGTCGTATAGAGCGCTTGCGACAGATCGGGGAAATCGTTGACCAGGTCCTTTCGGACCACCAGCGTATGCATGATCGGGAAAATGCCAGTCTGTTGGTGGTAGGAGCGACACACCTTTCCCATATACCCGCGTCATGCTCATACATTCCAAATTCACCGATGGTCTTGCCGGCAAGATCCTGCGGCTTCTTAAGCACAAGCAGGCGACTCGAAGTTGATGTCATGTTGATTAGCCATATCGATATGTCCTAGCGCCTGATCTGAGCGCACAAGCCGTCCCAGTTGCCGGCTGCAACCGCTTGCCGGTCTGCATCACTCAATTCCGCTTCTTCCATGAAGCGGCGCGCCTTGCCGTTCGCCGGAAACTGAAATGGATAGTCGGTGGAGAACATGACTCTGTTCACGCCAAAGACTTCAATGGCCCAACGAAAGTATCGCTGGCTTAAGATGCCGCTAGGCGTTATGTATACGTGCTGCTTGAAATACTCGGAGAGCGGCCGCTTCAGCTTGGCAGCGCCGGTCAGGAGATCGATCCGCTCCAGATAGAACGCGACCACTTCGCCCCAATGTCCGGCGATGATACGGAGATCCGGATAGCGGTCGAATACTCCGGCCAGAATCATGCGAATGAGTTGAACACCCGTCTCGACGTGCCACCCCAATCCGCCCATCCCGAACATCATGTCCACTTGGTCTCCGAAACCTTGGTAATAGACTTCTCTCACCGACGGCCGTGGCGACTGGGGATGAAGATAGAGTGGGCAGCGCAGCGAGTTTGCAACTTCAAAAAGAGGCGCTGAATCGGGATGGTCAAGGTTGCGGTTTCTGGTGCGGCCAAAGATCATCGCCTCATGCAGGCCAAGTTTTTTTACCGCCCTTTCTAATTCACGCGCCGCTGCCGTCGGGTCTGGTGTCGCGAGAGTCGCAAATGCCTGCAGGCGACCGGGATTTTTGCGGACGGCCTCGGCAAGCGAATCATTGACTCCCGTTTGTAATTCGATGGCCTTTTCGGGCGCGAGATCTTGCAAGCCGGGAGCAGTTACTGAAAGTACTTGAACATCCAAACCCATGCTGTCCATATCCGCCAGCCGATCCGAACCAGTATCGAGTAAGCGGCGTCCGGCATCACCGGTTGACGAGTGCTCCAGCGAAAGATCCTGCCACTCCGGCGGCAGCTCTTTCCAGGCTTTGATGACGTCCGTTGTAACAATATGTTCTTCAAGCCCGACCAGTCTCATAGCTTCCGAAAATGTGATCATGATCAGTAATAAAACGTTTCGCAGCTATTCGTTTGGTTGAAAATAGAGGAAATAGCGAAAAACTACCTGAGATTCGCGGGTTGCAAAATGAACGAGATCATCTTAGTACCGCCAAGCCGTCGCGAAGCTAATAAGCGCGCGGCTAATAAGATCGAGAAGCTCAAGCGTATCCGCCAGGCGGCTAAGCGAGTCTTCCTGGCGAAAGGATTCGACTCCGCCACTATTCGGGAGATCGCCGTGCAAGCCGACGTCGCGCTAGGGACGCTGTTTCTCTACGCCAAAGACAAGCAAGACCTGCTGCTCTTGATTTTCGAAGAGGATTTTCCGGTCGTGCGGCAAGCAGCCTTCGAAAGTGCCCGCCCGGAGATGCCTTTTCTCGATCAGCTTATTGCGTTCTTCTCCGTGATCTATGAGCATTTTTTCCTGACGCCCGCGCTTTCAAAAGACATGCTCCGCGAAGTAGCCTTTAGCACTGGCATTGTTGCCCAACGCATTGGGAAAGACATGGCGGAGTACGAGCGCTGCCTGGCGAGATTAGTCGCTCGCGCTCAGGCAGAGGGCCAGATCAGCCCCTCCGTCAGAGCGGATATTGCGGCGCATACGTTTTTTAATCTTCATCGCATTGAGATCCGTATTTGTATCAACGCTCCAGACCTCAATGTGGAGGAGAGCCTGAAAAATTTGCGGCAACAGTTTGAGTTGCTATTCAATGGACTCAAATTGAGAGACTGAAAGAGCGACGTGCGGTTCGCCTATGTTATGTCGGCCCGGAAATCATAGAAGACACGAATGAGGTTGCCGTCCAGATCGGTCGCCATGAACTCGCGCAGCCTCCACGGTTTATCCTCGGGCTCGGAAACGATCTTCGCTCGCGCGGCCTTCCACTCTGCAAAGAGTTCGTCCACCTCAGCCTTGCTCTCGAGATTGAGCCGGAAAAGGACAGGGCCCATGGCGCAGGAGCGGGGAACGTCATGGGGTCCGAACGTCATGGGTTCTTGGGTTTACCGTAGCGCGCGCACGGGGCCCGTCTTCAGCAGCCAAAAAATACCTTTGACTCGAACTATTGCAAGGGGAGAAATGCTGGGGTAACGCCTGCCTCTTGAACCGGTCTAACCACGTCACTCATTATGAGAGCTCTTGTTTATCACGGTCCGAAAAAAGTGTCGGTTGATAAGGTTCCCGACGCCAAGTTAAAAAAGTTAACTGACGTAGTCATCAAATTGACCACCACTAACATCTGTGGCTCCGACCTTCATATGTATGAAGGTAGAACCGATGTCGAGAAAGGCAAGATTCTCGGACACGAGAACTTGGGCGAGGTCGTAGAAGTTGGCCAAGCCGTCGATACAGTCAAAAAAGGTGACAAGGTCGTGTTGCCTTTTAACATCGGATGCGGTTTTTGCGCAAATTGCGAGCGAGGGCTGACGGGTTTCTGCCTCACCTGTGCCGACCCGAGCGTTATGCCCGGAATGGCTGGCGCTGCTTACGGATTTGCTGGCATGGGGCCCTATTCGGGAGGGCAAGCCGAGTACCTGCGTGTTCCGTACGCTGATTTCAACTGCCTGCAGCTTCCGCCGGACGCCGGCGAGAAGGAAAAGGATTACGTGATGCTGTCCGATATTTTCCCTACCGGATGGCATGCCACGCGGCTGGCGGATCTTAAGCCGGGAGAATCCATCGTCATCTACGGCGCAGGTCCGGTGGGACTGATGGCTACCCTTTCGGCCCGTATCCAAGGGGCAAGCCAGATTTTCGTAGTCGATGGCGAAAAGGATCGTCTGGCTCTCGCGAAGCAGCTCGGTGGGATTCCAATCGACACTAAAGACGACCAAATCGGTGATCGGATTCGTGAACAAACGGGAGGCTGGGGAGCCGATTGCGGAGCAGAGTGCGTTGGCTATCAATGTCACAACTCAGCCGGCAAGGAAGTACCGAATTTGGTCATGAACTCGCTCGTCGACGCTGTGAAAGCGACGGGAGTTCTCGGCGTTGTAGGTGTATTTGTTCCCCAGGATCCGGGCGCCAGCGACAAACTCGCCAAACAAGGCCAGCTTGCTTTCGACTTCGGTAAGTTCTGGTTCAAGGGACAGAAGATGGGAACGGGCCAATGTAACGTGAAAGCGTACAACCGCCGCCTGCGCGATTTAATTCACGTCGGGAAGGCCAATCCATCGATCATCGTTTCGCACGAGTTGCCGTTGGAGAAAGCGCCGGAAGCTTACCAGCACTTCGACAATCGCGAGGAGGGCTGGACGAAAGTCATTCTTCACCCGCACGCCGCTTAGTCCAAGCCGCAGGTTTCCGTGAATCGTTCAGCACTTTTACACTCTGGCGCCCATGGCGCTTACAATTCTGGAGAAGTCGGCGCGGCTTATCTTAAACGCGCCCTTGCGAAATGCTACGCCCCAGTGGACGGTCCCCTTAGTGAATGAAAGCTCATTCAGGAGATCTTGGATGGGCGCCTCTCTTGTTTTGAGATATCGCGTCCTGCGACGCTACGGATGGAAGTCCGCGGATTGCTCGACTTGGAAAGGTGCATCGTCTGTGATTTCGCCGATGCCGTGAAGGCTTGAAGCGGCGTCCTCTCGCCCATCCTCCCGTGCGGCGAATAGAAGATGAGGAAGTCTCCGCGATCAAGACGACGAACAGGCGCGTCCTTGCCGTGACTGAGCTGGCAAAAGCCTCCGTGAACCGCTGCGGATACATGTTCCCGGCTGGCTACACCCACCCAATAGCTCACCATTTTCTATCCGGCGGTCACCGCGTGACGAAGATCGGCGGTAGAACTCAGTCCAGGAATCTCCAACGCAATGCTGGCGCGAGGAGCTTTTGTAACAGCCCAAAGTATGCTCGGCATCGTGGCAAACTTGGAACAGATCGGTTTAATCAAACGGGAAGCCCACCCAACGCACGGCCGCATACGCCGCTCTAAATTGACAGAAAGAGGGAGCGCTGTCCTTGCCAAAGCTCATGCGGTGCTCAGCGACATCGACGAAACGATGACCTCTGGTTTCAACAACAAGGAGCGCAAGTTACTACGCTGTCTACTAGAAAAATGCGCGGAGAACTTTGTCGGGAAGCCGGGCTACTACCGCGTCGACCTCTCAAGGTATTTCTTCGAGCCAGCCGAGAGCTAGCCGTTTTCGACCCGCGCCTTCATATTCGAGTACGCCGTATGGACGAGCCGGCGTAATGCCGCCTCGTTTGCGCCAGTTCCCGGCTTTACCTTTACATGTCGCATGAACTTGCCCGCACCCTGCAACAAGCGGGCCGGATCCGGCAGCGACGCGCCCTGGAAGAACCCCACGTTTACATGCGAAGTGAATACATTGACGTAACCGAAAGGCACATCTCCCAGACATGCAACCGGACAGCCGTCATGCAGGAGCTCCCGGACTTCATCCCCGCATTTTCGCATCACCTCAAACCACTGATGCGCTATGGCCCCCAATTCACCGGGGTGCTCTTTCATCCACGCATCGATGGCGGGATCCCGCTCGACAGCGCCGTTGAATCGCAGCAATTCCGTTCTCCATCGCTCCACTTGCCTCACCGGGTTCCTACGCGCTCGCGAGGCTCGCCAGGTACTCCTCGGGACAGCCAAGGCCTTCCACCATCAGGGGCATGCTCGCGCCGGTAAGTGCCGCCGCCCAGACTTCCTTGGTCTGAACAATCCGGTCCAGAATCTGGCGCAGGCTCTGATCGGGACCGTCCCATGGAAAGATCTTCACCTGGTTTGTCAAAGGACGGTCAAGCTGTTCATCTGTAAGCGTCCCCGCCAGATCGAGAAGACGCCGGGTGTGCCAGGACTCCTGGCCGGAGAAAATATCGAGAAGGTCCATACATTGACACGCTCCTTTCGTGTCCTCTTTGCCGGAATAATGATGAATTCCATTCGCCGCGTGCAGGTGAGTATGTGTCGCGCCCATTCGCCGATACAGGCTGCGGGAAATGCGAAATGCCTTTCGGAAGGCCTTGGTGAACGCTTCGAGCGATCCATAGTTTGCGTTGAGACTGATGTCGGTCACCGAGAGTTGTGTGCGGGATAACTGCCAGGCGGCTCTTTCGAGCAACAGCCTGCGGCGCATAGCCACCGGCGTCTCCTCGATCATCGCCCGGAACAGTCGATTAAAACTGCGTCCGGCTTCGATAGGCGTGGCGGGCAAGGCTCTTTGCATCCTGCTCCTGGTCAAGCGATGCCAGCACCGCTCCGAGTAGCCGCTGCGCTTCATCCACACAGAAAAATACCATTCAGAGTCCGCGTGCGCCTGACAGGAAGTCCCAAACTTGCACCCGGGCATGTGGTAACAATGGGCGGCCTGTCAATGCAATCCACCGGACGCTAGAGACCGGCCGCCTCGATTTCTGGAGATGTAGAGTATGTATGGCGCCGGCACGTCACGGCGACCCCTGGAGAAAGCTCATGGTCAAACTTCAAACCTCTTTGGTTGCTCTACTATCGGCGGTCAGCCTCTTTGGCGCGGCTCCGGTGCGCACCGCGAACGGCCAGGTCGAAGGAACGACCAGCGCCGATGGGAAGATTCGGATTTTCAAAGGCATCCCCTTCGCCGCTCCTCCGGTGGGCGGTCTTCGCTGGAAAGAGCCGCAACCGGCCGCCGATTGGACCGGCATTCGCCAAGCGGACCAATTCGGATCACGCTGCATGCAGGCCCACATTTACACGGATATGGTCTTTCGCGACAAAGGTCCGAGCGAGGATTGCCTCTACCTGAACGTCTGGACACCTGCCTCCGCGGTAACTGAAAAACTGCCGGTGATGGTTTGGATTTACGGCGGCGGCTTCCAAGCCGGCGCATCCTCTGAACCGAGGCAGGACGGTGAACATCTGGCCGGCAAAGGCGTCGTGGTCGTCAGCTTCAACTATCGCCTGGGCATATTCGGATTTTTTTCTCATCCACAGCTGGCCAAGGAATCGGGCCATGATGCGGCTGGAAATTATGGCTTGCTCGATCAGGTGGCGGCGTTGCACTGGGTTCAGAAGAATATCGCGGCTTTCGGCGGCGATCCCGACCAGGTGACTGTCTTCGGAGAATCGGCGGGATCTTTTTCGGTGAGCGCCCTGATGGCCTCGCCCCTCTCCCATGGCCTGTTTGAAAAGGCCATCGGCGAAAGTGGCGCCTATTTTGGCAAGACGCTGGCGGCCAAATCGCTAGCGCAATCGGAGGCCGCCGACCTGCAGTTTGCGCAGTCGATCGGAGCGCCGTCCTTGTCGGCTCTACGCTCCATGCCCGCGAGCCAACTTCTCACAGCCTCCATGAAGGAGAAAGGAATTCGCTTCGCTCCCGATATCGACGGCTTCTTTCTCCCTGAAGATGTTTACTCGATCTATGCCGCGGGCAAGCAGTTGCACATCCCGCTGCTGGCCGGTTGGAATGCGGACGAAGGCAGTTACCATACGATTTTCGGCAAAGAGCCGGCGACGGTGCAGAACTACATCGCGCGCCTGCACGCCATGTTCGGAGACAAGGCCGACGCAATTCTAAAAGTCTATCCTGCCGGCAACGACGAGCAAGCCAAAAGGTCGGCCCAGGACCTGGCCGGCGATCTATTCATCGGCTACTCCACCTGGAAATGGATCGAGATGCAGAGCGCGACCGGGGCCGCTCCGGTCTATCGCTACCACTTCGAAGACGCACCTCCACAGAGCCCGGCTCAAGCGACCGCCGAATCGCGCGGCGCTTATCATTCGTCCGAGATCGAATTCGTATTTGAGGATCTTGCCTCGAAGCCTCTGCCGTGGCGGCCGCAGGATCGAAAATTATCCGATGAGATGGCGAGCTATTGGAGCAATTTCGCCAAGGCCGGCAATCCGAATGCCGCCAATCTACATAAGAAAGATCTGCCGCACTGGCCTACATACGAAAAGGATGACGGGTACCAGGTGATGCATCTAAACACGGACCCGCACGCGGCGCCTGACCAACAAAGAGCGCGCTATGCAGTGCTCGACTCGCTGACTTCGTTCCAACCCCTTTCTAAATAGGGGCTTATCGCGCTCCTCGCAACCATCTCAGTAGCCGCGCATGCCACAATCGGGTTAGTAATGGTTTTTGCGCCGGTTACGGTTTCATGGTTATTGTTTCATGAGTAAGCCGAAATGGGTAAGCCGAAATGGATAAGGCAATCGATCTCGGCGAATTAAAAGTTCCAGAGGACGAGAACAGGCTGGGCGAGAAAGATCGGGTAACAGCGGACTTCCTCGGTTGGTTCGATCGGCAGCAGGGCAGGCAGTACGAGCTGCACGCGCGTCATATTAATCCCGTCTTTGTCAAAATGCTGCGGACTATCGGCTTCGATAAGGAGTATGTACGCGGCGAAGGGTGTTTCTTATTCGACCGGCACGGTAATCGATATCTCGACATGCTCACGGGCTGGGGCGTTTTTGCTCTGGGCCGCAACCATCCTCGCGTACGCTCGATCCTCGAACAAGTCTTATCCCGCCAAATGCCCAACCTGGTGCGCATGGATTGCTCGCTGCTGGCCGGATTGGTTGCCGAGAAACTGACAAGTCACACCACTCCCGAAAAAACAGATGAGCTATCCAGGGTCTTTTTTTGTAATTCCGGGACGGAAACCGTGGAAACAGCCATTAAATTTGCCCGTGCTTTTACGGGTAAGAGCCGGATTCTTTACTGCGACCACGCCTTTCATGGTTTGACCACCGGCTCCCTTTCGCTGAACGGAGCTGAATTCTTCCGGGAAAGATTCGGCGATTTACTGCCAGGCACCTCGTCGGTTGCTTTTAATGATCTGACGGCGCTCGAACAGGCGCTCCATCGCAAGGATGTGGCGGCGTTTGTCGTGGAGCCAGTGCAGGGAAAGAGCTGTGACGTAGTCGCCGACGGCTATCTGGCCGAAGCGCAGCGCCTGTGCCGGCGGGCGGGAGCATTGCTGGTCGCCGACGAAGTGCAGTGCGGTCTTGGCCGGACCGGCAAGTGGTTTGCCTATCAACACTCGCCCGAGGTCCAACCCGACATCTTATGCGTGGCCAAGGCCCTCTCCGGCGGCTATGTCCCGGTAGGCGCGGTCATCACCAATCCCAAGATCATGGATTGCGTGTTTAACACCATGGAGCGGTGCGTTGTTCACTCGAATACTTTCGGCCAGAACGATCTCGCCATGGCCGCCGCGCTTGCGACTTTGCATGTCATGGAAGAGGACGATTTGGTGGGGAACGCGGCCCGGCTGGGAGCTTACGCCATCGAGCAATTGACAAATCTGGGGCAGACCTGTCCCTTCGTTTCCGAGGTGCGCGGCCGTGGGCTGATGTTTGGAATCGATTTCAAACGCCCCGAACAATCGCTGCGCCTCAAAGCAGCTTGGGACACGCTTCACACTCTGAACTTCGGCGTTTTTAGCCAAATGCTCATCATGCCCTTGCTCCACCGGCACCGCATCTTGACGCAGGTAGCCGGCTACCACACCGAAGTGATCAAATTTCTGCCGCCTTTGATCGTAACCAAAGATGACATCGATTACTTCCTCTCCGCCATGCAGCAGGTTCTCGAAGACGTACAGCGCTTGCCTGGTAATGTCTGGAGCACCTTCACTGGCCTGGCAAAAGGCGCATGGCGCGCCTGAGTAGCCCCTATTGCGTGACGGCTACGTCGTCGCTGCCTTCCGGCAAACAAGCGCATTCGTGGAGCGGCCCTTCTGGGCCGCCATGCTGGCTTTCGAGCCGGCATAATGCCTCCCAAGCGTTGCGAAATGCTTGAAACAGAGCACGAAGCGTCAGCGACCGTAAAGTCGCAACTACCTAAAAATCCCTGACATTGGCCCCCCGTGGCCGCCGCGTCGGGACTCATCCCGACGCTTGGTTTTTGGCCTCGCGCGCGAAGGGATTCGCCGCCGCCCTCAGTGTAACGGCCCTATAGACAAGCCCCAAAATTGACAGTCCAATCTCCGATTCGCTAGACTGAAGTGTTCGAGTTTTCGAGCGGAGAGAAGAAGTCTGTCCATGCGTACCGAGTTTCCGTCCAAGCATGAAATTGTTCGTGCCTGGCACGTGATTGACGCGAATGAAGCCGTCCTTGGCAGAGTGGCGAGTCGCGCCGCCATGCTTTTGATGGGTAAGCACAAAACGATTTATGTACCCTCGATGGATACCGGGGATCATGTGGTAATTGTGAACGCCGCCAAAATCAAGTTGACCGGCGGCAAAGAGGATCAGAAATTGTATCGCCGCCATACCGGATACCCGGGCGGCCTGATCGAAACCGGCGCTCGCAAAATGCGCCAGACGCGTCCCGAACGGATGCTGGAACTTGCCATATCGGGCATGCTCCCGAAGACCAAACTCGGAAAGCAGATGTATCGCAAGTTGAATGTTTATGCGGGTGAGCACCACCCTCATCAGGCGCAAAAGCCTACTGCCTTGACGGTATCGATTTAGCGGTATAGGCGGAGTAAGGAAAGGAAATCAGCGTATCGGGTCTTCCAAACCCGGTTGTTTGTCTAAAGAAGAATGCCAGCGAAGTTAGTCCAGCAGTTGGGAACAGGACGACGGAAGACCGCCACGGCGCGCGTGTTTTTGCGTCCGGGGAAAGGCCAGATCGTTATCAATAACCGGCCTTTTGAACATTATTTTGTGAGCGAATCCGCGCGTGCCTACGTCCGGCAGCCTTTGTTGGCGGCGGAATTGGCAGACCGATTCGATATCTTGATTTTGGCGAATGGTGGGGGCGTAACTGGACAAGCCGGGGCTGCTCGCCTGGGCATTGCCCGTGCTCTCATCGAATTCAACTCCGAACTGCGCGGTAAGCTCAAGCAGCTCGGATTTTTGACGCGCGACGCGCGCGCACATGAGCGAAAGAAGTACGGCCAAAAGGGCGCGCGCAAGCGTTTCCAATTTTCCAAGCGCTAGTACCTCTTCTCGTTTTACCGGCAAGATAGCGAAAGGTGGTTGCGGCCGCCTTTCGTCCAACCCGGACAGTTTCCACTCATGCAAATTCCGCTTTGGGCCGCGTGAGTTTCAGGAACCGTTTGTCCGCTATTTAGTCAAGGAGGCAGTTTGCCATCTATTTCAATGAAGGAATTGCTCGAAGCTGGCGTTCACTTCGGGCACCAGACCAAGCGCTGGAATCCAAAGATGAAGGAATACATCTTTGGCGAACGTAACGGCATTTACATCGTCGATCTGCAAAAGACGCTGAAGCTGTTCAAAGATGCCATGCGCTATGTAGGCGAAATGGCGGCGCAGGGCAAGACTGTTTTGTTCGTTGGCACCAAACGGCAAGCTCAGGAAGCGATTGCCGAAGAGGCAACGCGCGCCGGCCAGTATTACGTCAATCAGCGTTGGCTGGGCGGCTTGCTGACCAACATCACGACTGTTCAACGCTCCATCAAGCGGCTGAAGGACCTGGATGCGATGGCCTCCGAGACCGGCTATGAAGGCCGCGCCAAGAAAGAAGTGGGACGTCTGGAGCGCGAACGCAAGCATCTCCAGCAGAATCTCGCGGGCATCAAAGATATGAACGGCTTGCCCGATCTGCTCTTTGTGATCGATTCGAACAAAGAAGCGATCGCCGTCAAAGAAGCGCGCCGGCTGGGCATTTCAGTGGTCGCGGTTGTTGACACCAACTGCGATCCCGACGAAGTGGATTACGTCATCCCGGGTAACGACGATGCCTTGCGGGCCATCCGCCTGTTCACGACCAAGATTGCGGACGCGGTGGTGGAAGGCCGTTCGCTTGCCACCGAACACGACTTTGCGTCCGAGAAACTGGTGACCGAGGGTGAAGACGAAGTGACTTCCGAGCAGACTCCCGAAGAGTACACGCAGTATCTGGATCCGAAGTACGCCGAGCAGTTGATGTCGGAAAGCCTCAATACGGGCAACACAGGGAACGAAGGACAGGAAGAGCCGCCGCGCAAGGGACCTGCCAGCGAAGCGCCGGAAGAGGTCGCAAGCACCACGGTTAGCGAACACTAGCGCATTGTTGAATAACGGTGACTGGCTTTGTTTTCCCAAGCAGCCCTAACCCAATATTTACAACATGCCAGGCGTTGCGCGTGGAAAACATTGCCTGTCACCTGTTTTTCAACAGCCACCCAACGCGTGACGGCTTGATTTATAACTATGGGGCGACCGGCTAGCACTAGTCAGGTCGCTCTACTTGTGTGGGAAGAGCGATTCGTCTGGCGCGGATTGATGAAAGAAAATAGACTTTTGAGGAACTTTTATGGCTGAGATTAGTGCACAGTTAGTAAAGCAACTTCGCGAGCGTACGGGCGCCGGCATGATGGAGTGTAAAAAGGCGCTGCAGGAAGCGAACGGCGATCTGGCGGAAGCGGAAGTTATCCTCCGCAAGCGAGGCATTTCCGGAGCAGGCAAGAAAGAATCCCGCTCCACCAAGCAGGGCATGATTAGTTCGTTCATCAGCAGCAATGGCAAACTGGGCGTGTTGGTGGAAGTGAACTGCGAGTCGGATTTCGTAGCGCGCACCGAAGATTTTCAAAGTTTGGCGAGCGATATCGCGGCTCACATTGCCGAGTCCAAGCCGAAGTATGTGCGCGTCGAGGAAGTCACCGAAGCCGAGCGCGCCAACTTCAAAGAGCACGAGGCTCTTTACGAGCAGAAGTTCACCAAAGATCAAAACAATACGGTTGCCGATTTGGTGAAAGCAAAAATCGCCAAGCTCGGCGAGAACATCAATATCTCGCGCTTTGTCATTTACGAGGTCAAGGATAACGGCGTAGTAGGGCATTACATTCACACCGGCTCGCAAATCGGCGTGCTGCTTGAGGTGGCCACGAAATCGGCCGCCATCGTCCAGAACGAAGATTTCAAAACCCTGGTGCGCGACATTGCGATGCAAGTGGCGGCCGCCAATCCGCAGTTCGTCGGCAAAGAGGACGTGCCCGCTAGCCTGCTCGAAAAGGAGCGTGCTATCCAGCGTGATCGCGCGCTGAATGAAGGCAAGCCGGAAAAAATGGTGGACAAAATCGCCGAAGGCAGAATGAGCAAATTCTATGAAGAGAACTGTCTGCTCGATCAACCCTTTATTCGCGAAAACAGCATCTCCGTGAGCGAACTCATGCGGACCGCCGGCTCCAAGCTCGGCGATACCATCACGGTCAATCGCTTTATTCGCTACAAAGTGGGCGACGCCATGGATGCTCCCGGCGTGGAACAGAGCCCGCTACCGGTAACTGCCTGAAGCTAAATTTCTAGTCAGGAGAGCGCCCGGATGCGGTGTGCCGGGACACCTAAATCGATGGCACAGTTCGGACGAATACTCCTCAAAGTAAGCGGCGAATCGCTGGCAGGCTCTTTATCGTTCGGGTTAGATCCCGAACGCGTCAAGGCGCTGGCCGGCGAGGTGGCCGATGTCGCTCGCAAAGGAGTCCAGATCGGCCTCGTTCTTGGCGGCGGCAACATCTTTCGCGGAGTTGCCGCCGCCGCCCATCACATGGATCGCGTCACCGGAGACCACATGGGAATGCTCGCCACCGTCATCAATGCCTTGGCCTTTCAGGATGCGCTCGAGCAGCTCGGCATTCCCACGCGCGTCATGACCGCCATTCAAATGCATCAGGTGGCCGAGCCTTACATCCGGCGGCGCGCCATTCGCCATCTCGAAAAAGGCCGCGCGGTCATCTTCGCCGCCGGCACCTCGAATCCTTACTTCTCGACCGACACCGCCGCCACCCTGCGCGGTCTAGAAATACACGCCGAAATCATCGCCAAAGCGACCAGCGTCGACGGCGTCTATGACAAAGACCCCAAGAAGTTTTCCGATGCCGTCAAGTACCAGGAAGTGAGTTACACCGAAGTGTTGTCGAAGGCGCTGGGCGTGATGGACGCCTCCGCCGTCGCCATGTGCCGCGACAACAAAATGCCGATCACCGTATTCGATCTCAAAACTCCTGGCAATATAATGCGAATGGCGATGGGTGAGCCTATCGGAACCGTGATTCGGTAGTCCAAGATTGTGGCATCTGGTCGCAACGAAACTCCTATGAAACAAGAAAATTCAGAAGCCCCGGTTAGCAGCACGTTCAAGAGCGTGAAGGAAGTAGAGGCCGGCGCCCGTACGCGCATGGACAAGGTGCTGACCGAATTGCAGCATGAGATGTCGAACATTCGAACCGGCCGCGCATCCATCGGTATTCTCGACAGTGTGCGCGTCGATTACTACGGCTCGCCGGTTCCGCTCAATCAGGTCGCGCAACTGCACGTTCCCGAACCCGCCATGATCACCGTTCAGCCCTGGGACACCTCCACCATCGGGGCCATCGAGAAGGCTATCCGCAACGCCGACCTCGGCTTCAATCCCTCGAACGACGGTAAGTTGATTCGCATTCCGGTACCCCCGCTTACCGAAGAACGCCGGCGCGATCTGGCTAAGAAACTCAGCCACATCGCCGAAGAACGCCGGGTCGGCATGCGGAATATTCGCCGCGACGCCAACGAGGAGATCAAGAAATTGCTGAAAGACAAGCTCATCAGCGAAGACGATCAGCGCCAGGCCCTCGACTCCGTTCAGAAACTGACCGACGCGCAGATCGGTAAGATCGACGCCGCGGCCAAGGCCAAAGAGAAAGAAATTCTCGAGTTCAAGTAACTTCGCCGGCACTGCAAACCAGGTGGACTGGCGAGCATTCCGCGCCGTTGGCGGAATCCGAAGCCTGTCCCCTCCTTTGGCCGCCCTCAAAGGCGCGAATGTTTTTCCAGCAAAACGCCACTAGTTGACCCCACATCGGCATCTAACCGTTGCAATGTCAAAAACCAAAACGGAAACTCAAGACCACAAAGTAGCTGACCACCACGCAAAGCCCGCTTCCCCAATGCTCGGGCAGCGTGGCAAAATTGTCCAGGATTTCGGAACCGTTGTAAATCTTCCAGCTGGACTGGAAGAGAGCGTACGCCTCGATAGTACTCGTAACTTGAACCAGGTGCTGGCGGACACCATGATGCTTCGCGATATGTATAAAAAGCATCACTGGCAGGTCTCCGGGGCCACCTTCTATCAACTGCATCTACTCTTCGATGAGCATTTCGCAAAACAGGTCAAGTTAGTAGATAAACTCGCCGAGCGTATCCAGGCCCTGGGCGGCGTCGCGCTGGCTATGCCGCAAGACGTAAGCGAGCAGACCCGGGTTGAGCGGCCGCCGATCGGAAGAGAGGAAGTCCCTGTGCAGATCTCAAGGCTTCTCGAAGCTCACGAGCTGATCCTGAAAGAGAGCCACGAGTTCGCCAAGACTGCCGATGAAGCAGGCGACGACGGAACCAACGATCTTCTGGTGAGCGACATCATCCGCGCGAATGAGTCCCAGGTCTGGTTTGTCTCCGAGCATTTAGTCGCGCTTCCCTTGGTACACGCGAAGTAACGACACGCGCCAAGTAAGGTTACGGGTGACCCGCCGGAGCCGCCGGCAGCTCACCCGACAGCGAATCCTGATAAGTGATCCCATTCCGGTCAAGCAAGTCGCCAACGGATCTATCCAATGCCACCCGGGCCTTGATCCAAACGCTTCTTGCGGCCACCTCCGTGGAGCGTGCCTGAGCCAGATAACTCTCCTGCTGAATTACTAAGAAGTTTGTCGAGGCACCCACCGACAACTTATCCCTTTCGGCGTCGACCAACTGCTCCTGATAGCGCTGGCTCTCGGTAGCGGCGGCCAACGCGGAACGCGCAGTCTGAAGAGCGATCACCGAGTTCTCCACCTGCTCCCTGACCTGGTTCGCCAGCAACTGCGTTTTCGCTTCCGCCTGCCGCACCTGCAGCAAGTCGCGGGCAGCGTCCGCCTGGGCAACATGATTCTTCAGCGGCAGATTGAGCTGGATGCCGGCCTGATAAATTCTCGACGTGCGCAGGCCGGCCACTCCCAAGTCGGTGGGCGCGGTAATCAAGCCTGTTCCGGGCGTCCCGAGGTTTGTAAAAGGAACCTCGGTGCTCCCCCGTGTTTGAAAGTTTCCAATCACATCGAGTTCCGGAAGCGTGGCGTTCTTCGATGCATCCAGCGCCACTCTTCCGCTCTGTACCTGCAGCGACGCTTGTATGAGGTCTGGCCGCGTGCTTAGCGCCTCGCTCACCATTTGATCGATCGGCCGCAAATCGTCGCTTGGCGGAATTACAATCGGGTCAGTGGGCACAATGGGCAGATTCGCAAGCACCGGATCGGCACTTCCGCGGCGCGCCAGTTGCGATTTCAGAATTACTTCCTGTTGATGCTGCAATCCCTCCGCCTGGATCAGGCTCAATTCGCTCGATGTCACCAGCGAGCGCGCCCGAGTCAGTTCGAGCGGCGCCAGTGTTCCCTGCTCCACTTGAGCCGAATCGTCCGCAAACAGTTTTTGCGCCGCCGCCAGCGTCTCGCGCTGCACCTGCACGTTCTCGTCCAAGCTGACCAGATCGTAATAGAGCCGGCTCACGCCATAGACCGTGCTGATGAGCTGCTGATAGAAAATCAGCCGTGAGATCTTCTGATTAATGTTCGCGATCCGGATATATCGAAGGTTGAGGCTTTTGCCGAAACCACGAAACAGCGGCTGGCTCACCGTAACAGACGTGTTCGGAGTCGAAAAGGGATTGTACTGCGAATTATTGCCGTAGAGAACCGGAGCGGCGTTGTTCAGATCCACCTCTACCTGCGTCCCGTAGCTGAAGCCCTGCACGAGCGCATAATTCGCCGTTATAAAATTCAGCGTTCCCGGCTGCTGCAAAGCGGTGACGCCCGGCACACTCGACGTCAGCAGCGTGCCGTTCGACCTTTGAAACCAGGTATTCTGCCCGATAAAGGTAGGTTGAAAAGTCGGCACCGTCGGGCCCGCGGCGTACCCGACCGGTCCCTGCACCGATAGATCGGTCTGTGTCTCCGTCAACTCGTTCAGCGAAGTCAGATCGTTGATCGTCGGCGTGTTCGGCGTCACGGAAGACGCCGCGCTATTGAGCAGCGGGCTCCCCGGGCCGCCCACGCCAGTCGGACTCTCCGCGACAGAATAGTCGATTCCCCGCAGATTGCCGCCGCCGCTCGCGCGCAGCCTCTCGGTACCCGATATCGAGAGGTTATAGCGCGCTACCTCCACATCGAGATTGTTCTCGATCGCAAGCGCAATCGCGTCGTACAAAGAAAGGTAGATCACCCCGTTGCGAATCAACGAACGCGCGCGATCCGCCGGCCCGAGTTGCAAAGCCGGCGCGCTCGGTCTGCGATACGGCGCCAGAAAATCGAAAAAAGAAGATCGCGGCACAATGTTCGCCTTTTCCTCTTTCGGTTCCACCTTGTTCGCTTCCACCTGCTGCAGAACCTGAGCGGGCGCGGGGTTTCCTGCCGCTGTATTGGTTCCACTCGGAGGCGGATTATTAGACGCTTGCCCAAAGGCTACCTGCTGACAAAGCAGCGCTACCATCAAAACAAATCTCATTGCTTCATCGGTTTCGCCGAGCCGCCTTGCTTGCCCGAAGAATGTCCTTTGCTGCTGCTCGACTTCTGCCCTTGGTTGCTTAAGTTTTCGTTGCCATACTGGCCTTCATCGCCGCCCAGTTGCTTGTTCTGCTTGGCCATCGGCGGCTGCACTTTCCCCTGCGCCAACTCGGGCTCAATCCTCGCTCCCTCATGCACCGCGTCCGTAACATTCACCGCCACCACGTCGCCCGGTTTCAGGCCGCTCGTCACTTCCGTGCGGTCGCCGTAATCTCTCCCGATCGCGATCGGACGAAGATGGACGGTCTGCCCCTCCACCAGCGCGACTTCGTTCCGCCCATCGCGCACCACAATCGCCTCGCCTGGGATAAGCACCGGCGGCACGTCTTGCGATTGAATTAAGTTGGCTTCGGCGTACATGCCGGGCATCAGCAGACCGCGATGATTGCGCACCTGCAGCTCCACCAGCAGCGTGCGAGTATTCGCATCGATCGAAGCCGACGTCCGGCTGACATGCCCCACGAACTTTTCCCCCGGGACCTCCTGAAAGAGCACATCCGCCTTTTGCCCCACGCGAACGATCGAGCTGTAGGCCTCAGGAACGGACAGAAGCACGCGGAACACTGAGTTGTCGGCCACCGTAAACATCGCGCCGCCTTGCGCTCCCCCTGTAGCGGGCGCGGTCGACGAAGACACGTTGCCGGATGAACCCGCGTTATTGCCCTCAGCTCCGGACTGCGTCGTCCCCGGCAGCGTCGGCGAGGAACTGGCCACCCCCGTTCCCTGCGCCGTGATGAGCGTACCCACATCCACATTACGCGCCGTTACGATGCCTGTGAAAGGCGCCGTCACGCGCTCGTATCCTTGCAGAACCACCAGCCGCTCCAAACTGTCGCGATTCGCCTGGATGGTATTCTCCGCCGCATGCACGTTGGCTTCGGCCACCCGGAAATTTGCCTCTTGCGTATCGCCATCCTGCCGCGAAAAAACGCCTTTCGCAACCAGCACCTTATAGCGCTCCCAATTGAGCGAATTCAGATGTAGCTGCGCCTCCATCTGCGCCAGGTTCGATTCGCTCAGGCGCAGGCTCGATCTGGCTTGCGCGACTTGCTTATCCAGATCCGGCGCATCGATCACCGCCATCAGCTGGCCGGCATGCACATGGTCCCCGATATCCACCAGGCGCCGCGCCAAATAACCGGACGCCCGCGCGTAGATATTCGCCTCTGTATAAGCCTGCGTCGTACCGGGCACCAGCAGTTCGCTCTCCGGATTGGCTCGGCTCACCTTAACGACTTGCACCCGTGGAAGCGCACTCTGCTCCTCTTTCGCCTGCTTGTCGATTTCCTTTGTTTGCTTGTGCCGCGGCAGCCACCCCACGAAGAAAACAAGGACAGCAGCCGCCAGAACAATCGCCGCGAACACCATCCAATAAACCGGCGAATGCCTGTGCTTCGCATGTTGTTCTTGCTTCCCGGAAGGTGGCTCTTCCGGCTTATCGGGCACATCGGCCAGCGGTTCGTTAGTGGTCGCCATGCTCAAGAAGTCTGCGGATGCAGCCCATCGCTCCCGACCTGTCCGACAGGTTGCCCCTCGGGCGTAATCTCCCCTTTATATTCCTTGTCGATTCTTTCGTCGTAATTAACCGGCGCCTTCTTGCGAAGCAGTGAGTACATGATCGGAACAATAAACAGCGTGCTGACGGTCGCAACCAGCAGTCCGCCGATCACTGCGCGCCCCAAAGGAGCATTCTGTTCTCCACCTTCGCCAAAAGCCAGCGCCATCGGCAGCATACCGATAATCATCGCAAGCGCCGTCATGCAAACCGGACGCAAGCGGATAAAGCCCGACGATAGCGCCGCTTCCATTTCATTTTTGTTCCCGGCCCGCTCATCGTTCGCGAAAACCACTACCAGGATGGAGTTGGCCGTCGCCACGCCGATGGTCATAATAGAGCCCATAAGCGAAGGCACGCTGAAGGTCGTTCGCGTGAGATATAGCATCCACAGAATGCCGGAGAATGCACCGGGCAGCGCCATCAAGATGATGAATGGATCGATCCAGCTCTGAAAATTTACCGCCATCAAGAGATAAACAATAATCACCGCCGCCGCGATGCCGAGCTCGAGCCGGTTAAATGACTGCTCCATGGTCGTCACTTCGCCGCGCAGTTCGAGCACCGTGCCGCCCGGAAGCTTCGTCGTTCGCTTGATGATTTTGTGAAGTTGATCCGCCACGCCCCCAAGGTCCCGCTTATCCACATCCGCGTAAATATCGAACGTAGGTTGGATGTTGTAGTGGTCGACCACGATAGTCGAGACATCGCGCTTCAGGCTCGCGAGATTCCCGAGCAGTTGCGTGTTAGCCCCGTTCTGCGCGGTGATCGGCGTACGCTTTAACGCATCGAAGGAATTCACTCGATACAGCGGACTCTGCACCACCACCTGGTAATTCACGCCGTTCTGCGGATTCAACCATTGATTCGGAGCCGTCTGTCCGGTGCCCGATAGCGAGATCAGCATGCTGCTGGCAACATCCGTCTGGCGAAGCCCCAATTGCTCCGCTTTCGTTCGATCGACGTTTACATCCACCGTCGGGTATGAGATCTCCTGATGGATATGGGCATCCACGATGCCTGGAATGTCTTGCACCTGGTGCAAAAGACTCTGCGCAATCTGGTAATTTTGCCGCGGATTTCGCCCCACCACCTGCAAGTCGATTGGCGCTGGCAAACCGAAATCGAGAATCTGGTTGGTCATGTTTGCCGGCGTGAAAAAAAACGTCTCCTCCGGGAAGTCGGCGGTCAATTTTTGCCGCAGCAGCCGTGTGTATTCCAGCGTGTCCCTTGCTCCGGGTTTCAAGCTGATCTGAATATCGCCGTCTGAGTTGCTGATCGTGTCGTTGTTGCCGAAGGCCAGGTTGACCCCGCTGCTCGGCAGCCCGATATTGTCGAGAATCATGTCGATGCGATTCGGCGGCAGAATTTTTCGAATGTCTGCTTCCACCGCCGCAAACACCATCTCGCTCTGCTCGATGCGCATGCCCTGCGGCGGCAGCACGTGTAATTTCATCTGGCCCGAATCCACGTAAGGAAAAAAGTCGCGCCCTATCACCAGCGTCAACAGCGAAGAACCGACGACGAAGCTTGCGAACAGGCTCAGCACAATCCCCCGATGATGCAAACTCCATTCGAGCCAACTGTGGTATCTGGCGCGTAATCGCTCGAAGCGTCTGTCGAAGCGTTCGTGAACATGCCAAACCCAGTTCTGTGCTTCCTTCGGCTCCGCCTGCCCTTCTTCGCGTTGGTAAAGCGCGACTTCCGCCGGCAACAGGTAATGCATCATGGTGGGCACCAGGGTCCGCGATAAAAAATACGAAGCCAGCATCGCAAAAACAACCGCCATCGCCAGCGGAGTAAAAAGATACTTGGCCGCGCCCGTCAACAGCAAAACCGGCGTGAATACAATGCATATCGAAAGTGTCGATACCAGCGCGGGCGCGGCCACCTGGCTCGCGCTATCCAGAATGGCATGTACTAAAGACTTGTGCGGCGATTCTAAATTCCGGTGTGTATTTTCCAGTTCGACAGTTGCGTCGTCCACCAAAATCCCCACCGCCAACGCCAATCCGCCCAGCGTCATCACATTGATGGTTTGGCCCAATGCCGCCAGAATGCAGATCGAAGTCAAAATCGAGAGCGGGATCGAAACGCAGACAATGAGCGTACTCCGCCAACTGCCGAGAAACAGCAGAATCATCAGCGCTGTCAGGAAAGCCGCGATGCCCGCTTCGCGCAATACTTCATTGATCGAAGAACGAACAAAAATCGATTGGTCAAAGAGCGGCGTGATGCGTAGCGCGGAAGGAAGATCGGCCTTTACCCTGGGAAGAGCCTTCTTGATTTTGTTGACGATATCGAGCGTCGACGCTTCACCGTTCTTGAGCACGCTCAGGAAAGACGACCGCTGCCCGTTTTCGCGCACCACGTTGGTCTGCACGGCATACCCGTTGCGCACCTGCGCAACATCTTTCATGTAAACCACCGCTCCGCTCGACGCGCGCACCGGCAAATCGTTCAAGGCGGAAACCACCAGCGGGCTGCTGTTTGTCTTCACCAGATATTCAACATTCCCCACGCGCGCGGTGCCCGCTGGAAGAATAATGTTCTGCGCATTTAGAGCGCTTGAAATATCGGCTGGCGAAAGATGCCTGGCGTAAAGAGCCGCCGGATCCAGATCCACCATGATCTGCCGCGTCTTGCCGCCCCAAGGCAAAGGGATCGACGCTCCCTGCACCGTCGCCAGGCGCGTCCGGATGAAATTCAGCCCAAGATCGTAGAGATCTTGTTCCGTCAAGCCCTCCCCTGAAAGGCCCAGTTGCAGGATTGGGACGCTCGATGCGTCGTACTTCACAATGTTAGGTGGAAACGTTCCGGGCGGCAGCACGCGCAGAATCGTCTGCACGATCGCCGTCACTTGCGCGACGGCCAGTTCCACCTTCACATTCGGCTGGAAGTAAACACGCACCACCGCGCTCCCGGTATACGATTCCGATTCCATGTGCTCGATGTCGTTGACGGTCGTCGTCATCGCTCGTTCACATATCGTTACGATGCGCTTTTCCATGTCGTCCGGCGGAAGCCCGGCATATGTCCAAACAACGCTAACGACTGGAATATTGATGTAGGGAAAGATGTCTTTCGGAGTAACGATGGCCGCCACTGCGCCCAGAATCAGAATGAGAACGGAGAGAACGACGAAGGTATACGGACGCCTGAGCGCGAGATGGACTATCCACATTTACGAAGCACGACTGCCAGGAAATAAGAAACGACGCGCAAGGCAGCGATTTAGGTTACTCAGGCGGGTAATTCGTCAACATCGGGATATCCGTGCTGCTCGCGCCCTACCTTCCCATCGTACTTGGTAGTTGTTTTGAATAACTCCAGGTGCCCGTTCGCGGCCTCAGGCTGGCAACGCTTGCGTAACTCGGCCATCTCGTGCTCAGCCATGGGTGAGAAATTCTTGACCGCTTCCAGGTTCTGCTTGAGCACCTCGATTGAATCCATACCGCTAATGGTCGTTGCAACCGGCAGGCTCATTGCATAGCGAAGGGCATCGGAAGGCGTAATTCCTCCCCATTTGATCATTTCGCCGCTCCCGCCCATGCTCTTCATTCCGAGCACGGCCATCCCTCGTTTGCGCGCTTCGGGCAAAACCTCTTTTTCAAAACTGCGGAACGTCGCATCGAACGCGTTCAAGGGCATCTGTACCGTGTCGAAAGGAAAACCATGCGCCAGCATTCGCATATGGATCGAAGGGTCTTTGTGGCCGGTGAAGCCGATCGCGCGAACTTTGCCCTGTTTCTTCGCTTCGAGCAAAGCCTCGGCGGCGCCGTTCGGTTTGAAGATCAGATCCGGATCGTTCTCGTAAACTACTTCATGAATCTGCCAGACGTCCAGATGGTCCGTCTTCAAACGGCGCAGGGATTCCTCCAGCATCTGCATGGCGATTTTTTTGTCGCGCCCGTGAGTGCAGACTTTCGTCATCAGGACGGCCTCGTCCCTTCGTCCGCCCAGCGCATAGCCGAGCCATTCCTCGCTTTGGCCATCGTGGTATTCCCAGGCGTTGTCGAAGAAGTTAATGCCCGCGTCTAGCGCCTGCTGCACAATTTCCTTGGCCGCATCCTGATTTTCGGCAGACCCGAGATGGAAACCGCCCACGCCCATGATCGAGACTTCAAGCCCGGTCTTCCCGAGCGGCCGCTTCGGAATCCTTCCTCCTGCTCCCTTTGCCATAGTTGCTGCCACTCCCAATAGCGCAGTGTTCTGAATGAATTTCCGGCGCGCTATTCTCATTTGGCTGGCGCGAGCGGATGCCCCGTGTTATCGACTGCGTGCATCATTTCTTTTACTTCTTTCTGCTGCATATCGAGCGGGAAGTCATTTGCCAGTCTTGCTTCGGGATTGTCGTACTTGATTGAGACCTTGTAGAGCTCGAAACGGCCGTCAGCATATTGATGGGCGCGCTCGCGAAGCGCGCTCATTTCTTCTTTAGCCAGCGGCACAAACCCTTGCGCGATCTTCAGATTCTGCTCCACCACGTCGATCTTGTCCATGCCCGTAATCGTCGTCGCAACCGGCAGGCTCATCGCATAGCGAAGTAATTCCTCCGCCGAATAGACGCCTTTCTTGATCGCCGGTCCGGCGCCCTGCAGCGGCTTCATCCCCAACGGAGCTATACCGCGTTTCACCACTTCCGGCAGAACCTGAGTTTCAAAGCTGCGAAAGCTCGCGTCGAACGGATTCAACGGCATCTGCACGGCATCGAACGGAAAGCCGGTGTTAAGCATGGCGAGATGAAGTCGCGGGTCCTTGTGCCCGGTAAAGCCGGTAAAGCGGACCTTACCGTCTTTTTTCGCTTGCACCAATGCTTCCGCCGCACCGTTCGGACGGATAAACCGTGCCGGATCTGTTTCGAAAGACACGCCGTGGATCTGCCACAAATCGAGATTATCGGTCTGCAGGCGATTGAGCGACTCCTCCAGCATGCGTAACGCTAGGTCCTTGTCCCGGCCGTGCGTGCAGACCTTCGTCATCAGGAATACTTGCTGACGCTTGCCCTTCAAGGCTCCGCCAAGCCAGACCTCAGACTTCCCGCGATGATATTCCCAGCAGTTATCGAAAAACGTGACTCCGCCGTCAATCGCCCGCGCAACAATTTCTTCCGCCGTTTTCTGGTCTTGAGCATCGCCCAGGTGATGCCCCCCTAAACCAAGAGCCGAGATCTCCACACCCGTCTTACCGAACTGCCGCTTAGGAATTGCACTCACGTAGCTTTGACAGAGAAGAACCAAACATAGTTTCGCCACCCGGTAAAACGACGAGCCTGGTCAGCCGGGACGCCGCCCAAGCTTGCGAAATGCTTGAACAGAGCAGGAAGCGTCAGCGACCATAAATTTGCAACCAACCAAAAATCCTTTAGGTCAGTGGCGCGGGCTCTTTGCCCAATGTCGTTGACTTAAGCATGAGCGTGACAAACCGGATGCCCGCCCAAGCGTTGCGAAATGCTTGAAACAGAGCAGGAAGCGTCAGCGACCGTAAATTTGCAGCCATCCAAAAACCCTTAAGTCAATGGCATTGGCCACTTTGCCTGCCGCGAGTGGCCGCGCCAAGATCACAGCTAAGCGATATCAAGAAGTTACTAGGTTTTCGGGAAAACTGAGCGACATTGGGCCTTCGGCCTAGGAATTGTTCCGCAATGCCGCCATAGGATCGATCCAGGCCGCGCGCAGAGCCGGTACGGCGCAGGCGAGCAGCGCGGTGACCGAAATCGCCGCCGCGACCAGCGCGAAGATTGCCGGATCGCCTGCCTGTACTCCGTACAACATGTTCGACATTAGACGGGTGAGTGCGAATGCACGAGTCCCAGTGCGATGCCCACCAGCACCATGCGCATGCCTTGCTTGACAACCAATTGCAAAATCGACTTGCGTGGCGCGCCGAGTGCCATACGAATTCCGATCTCGGCCGTGCGCTGGGCCACGAGGTACGCAATCACGCCGTAAATGCCGATGGCGGACAGCAGCACCGCCGTGCCCGCGAAGATTGCGAGCAGCGCGAGATTGAAGCGCCGCGCTGTCACCGAATTGGACAGCTCCTGCGCGAGTGTCTGCACCTGAAACACGGGCACGTTCTTATCGATCTCCGACACAGTCTTTCGTACCGTCTCCGTAACGGCCAATGGATCCGTCGCCGTGCGCAGCGCAATGCGCACCTCCCGCAAGACGGGCATCATCTGATAGGCGGTATAAACCTGCGGCGTCGACTCCACTCGAGCTGCACATCCTTGAAATCCGCGACCACGCCCGCAATCGTCGCGCTCAGAAACGATCCCTTCACGCGCCGTCCCACAACACTTGCTCCGCCAGCCACCCTTCGCACAAAACTCTCATTCACTAGAACATCGTCGAGCATCTCATCGGCCGTCGGCCAGCGCCCAGCTAGCAGCGGCATCCCGAGCGCCTTTAAATAGCCGGGCGAAACATAGCGTGCGGCGCCGCCACCGGCGCCATCGGATGTTGACGGCCGTACGCCGACTACCTGTAGCGGCTGGTTGAACTGTCCGCAGTCGATACCGAACGCCTCCACTTCGGGTAGCTTGCCAAGCCGGCGAAAGAGCTCTTGCAGATAAACGGCTTGATGCGGCCACTGCCGGTCATAGTGCGGACCGGCCAGAGACACGCGCATGGTCAAGATGCGGTCGGGAGACAGCCCCGGCGGGTAGGACGTCATCCGCCGAAAGCTCTTCAGCATCAAACCGGCGCTGATCAGCAGCACCATCGCCAGTGCCACTTCCGCCGCCACAAACATCCCACGGACGCGCAACTGGCCAGCCGAGGCCGACGAATTGCGCGCTTCATGTTTCAATACTTCGTCCAGGTTGCGCCGCGCGAGCGTCAAAGCGGGGGCTAAACCAAACAACACGCCTGTCGCAATCGATACCGCTAGCGCAAACAGCATTACGGATGCGTCAATGTGTGCGTCTTCGAGACGCGGTAGACATTTCCGACGAGCGCCATTTGTTTGAACGACTTCGCCGTCGCCTTCCATAAGACAAAGTCTCCTCTACTCATGGAGCAATCGCCATCCGACAAAACACAATTATTCGAAATCCACACCAGGCGCTCCGGATTCGGATATGGCAGCGGTTGCAGAATCACCGCATCCACCACGCTGAACATGGCCGTGTTCATGCCAATTCCAAGCGCCAGAGTCAACACCGCCGTAGCCGAAAGTCCTGGATTGCGCCGCAGCATTCGCCCGGCATAGCGAAGATCCTGCAGCAGTTGCTCAAGCCAGATCCAATGCCAAACGGCACGCGTATCTTCCTTGAGCCGCGTTACATTACCGAAGGCACGCAGCGCCGCGTACCACGCGGCTTCCGGCTCCATGCCGCGCTCGATATTGTCAGCCGTCTCCCGCTCGATGTGATCCTCGAGATCGAGCGTCTCGAGCACGCGCTTGCGCCAGGGCCAGATCATTTCCCCTCTTCCTCAACAGGGCGCAGAATCCGCTCGATTGCCTCAGCCAGCTTGTCCCACTTCGAAGTCTCGAACGTCAACTGTTTTCGCCCTTTCGCAGTCAGCCGGTAATATTTAGCCCGCCGGTTATTTTCCGAAGTTCCCTCTTCCGCCGAGATCCAGCCGCGCTTGAGCAAGCGGTGCAATGCGGGATACAACGAGCCCTGCTCCACCTGCAGTACTTCCTGGGAATTGCGTTCAATCGCTTTCGCGATGGCATGCCCGTGCGTCGGTCCCAGTAGCAAAGTACGCAGAATCAGCAGATCGAGCGTGCCTTGCAGCAGTTCGATTCGTTCGCTTTGAGTAGACACTCTAGGCGAAATTTAAACTGTTTTCCAGTAGAGTGTCAAGGGGAGAGTGAGTCGTGCGATGCGCGCCCGGATGCCTATGAGTCAGCCTGCGAGTCCGAGGCAGGTAGGTCGATGCGGCTGACTACCTGTTCAAAGGATGTTCCTGTAAACGTCGCGGATAGGAATCTCAATCTGCATGCTCTTGAGCGGGATGGTCTTCTCGCGCTGCGTATACTGGGTGATCAACCAAGTACCGTCGTCCTTTCGCTCAGAATGCTCGACGTAAACGCGATCCTGCGAAAAAAGCAAACAATGCTGAAGCGAGGGCACGGTTCGGTAGTAGATGGTTTTGGCTCCCTTGTCATACGATTCGGTAGACGGAGAGAGTATTTCCGCAACCAGAGTAGGATTCAAGATCACGTCCCTTCCGGTGCCGATGAATTCGGGAGTGCCGCATAGAGCCATGGCGTCCGGGTAGACGCAGTGCTGCGCCTGCTTTATGAAAAGCTTTAAATTGCTGTCATAGACCTGACATGACTCTAGTAAGCCATCGAGCATTCCGCCTATTCGAATGCACAGCCTGGAGTGGGTGATGGTGCCACCCGCCATGAGATATATCTCTCCGGCATAGAACTCGCTCTTCTCGCTGGCCAAACGCTCACGCTCGAGATATTCCTCCAAGGTCGAAGAGTGTCTTGGTTGCGTGGCCATTCGCGTCGTGTTTTGATTATAGGCGCTGACCTTGGTTCCCGCGATGCTGCGCGGCGTGCCAGATTCGCGAGATTTCAATGGCATTTTGCTTGACCAGGTAAACCGCGATGTAGGGTAGGGGAGAAAAGACGGGTTACCGGCGGCCCGTCATGGTCGGCGGCCGCTTCCAACAATTATTGGTCGTCCCAGAGATATTGAAAGGGCTTGAGATGAGTGTCGCGACACGGCAGGCAAAGTGCCCAATGTCACTTAGTTTTCGATGCTGTTCGCAAATAAAACACTGGACAGGCTTTATGTTCGTTACTGTTATGGGCCGAAGGGCGCCAGGAGGCCCGGGAAAGCGTCGAGACGATTCTCGACGCGGCAGCCATGAGTGGCGCGGGCACTTTGCCCAATGTCGTTGACTTAAGCATAGGCGTGACAAACCGGATGCCCCCCAAGCGTTGCGAAATGATGGAAACAGAGCAGGAAGCGTCAGCGACCGTAAACTTACAACTACCTAAAAATCCCCTAAGTCAATGGCATTGGGCACTTTGCCTGCTGCGTCAGGGACTCAGCCCGCACTCTCCCTCTGCGCTACCCTACTGCCTGAAAGGTTAGAAGACTGAAATGCCACAGTACGACGCGATCATTATCGGTTCAGGACAGGGCGGCAACCCCCTCGCGCAGGCTCTTGCCAAACGCAAAGAACGCGTGCTCTTGATCGAATCCGATCAATTGGGAGGAACCTGCATCAATACCGGTTGCACACCCACTAAAACCATGGTCGCCAGTGCGCAGGTCGCCCATTACGCGCGCAACGCCGCGCGCTGGGGCGTCCGCGCGAGCAACGTGAGCGTCGATATGCCCGCCGTTCTCAAGCGCAAGAATGAGCGCGTTCACGCCGGCCGGTCGGGATGGGAGAAAAGTGTCGACGCCCCCGATGAACCAGCTTTACTGCGCGGCCGCGCTCGCTTCATCGGCCCGAAACAGGTGCAGGTCGGCGGCGCTACGCTTGCCGCCAAGCGCATCTTCATCGATACCGGTTCTACGCCCACCATCCCGCCGATTCCGGGACTGAGCGACATTCCTTACCTGACCAACGTCACCATCATGGAATTGATCGACGTACCGCAACATCTTCTGGTGATGGGAGGCGGCTATATCGGCCTGGAGTTTGCCCAAATGTTTCGCCGCTTCGGCAGCGACGTAACGGTGGTGCAAAATGGCTCGCAGCTTCTGCCGCTTGAAGACGCCGACATTGCGACCGAACTGCAGCGGGCGCTCGAAGCCGAGGGGATCAAGTTTCACCTCGATTCGCGCGTTAGCCGCGTAGAAGGCGGCAAGGGCGAAATCAAGCTCCTGATCGGAGATCGCGCCAACCAGCCCATTACCGGATCTCACTTGTTAGTAGCCGTCGGACGCACTCCCCAAACCAAAGATTTAGATCTCGCGAAGACCGGCGTCGAGACGGACAAGATGGGCTACATCGTAGTCAACGAGCGGCTCGAAACAACCGCTCCGGACATTTGGGCGATCGGCGACGTCAAAGGCGGACCGGCCTTCACCCACATTTCCTACAACGACTACCAAATCATTTACGGCAATCTCTACGAAGGGCAAAATCTGAGCACGAAAACACGCCTGGTGCCCTATGCAGTCTTCACTGATCCGCCGCTCGGCCGAGTCGGCATGACCGAGAAAGCAGCGCGCGCGGAAGGCCGCAAGTTGAAAATCGGCAGCGTGGAGATGACGCATGTCGCCCGCGCCCTAGAAAAGGCCGAAACCGCCGGCTTGATGAAGATCGTCGTCGACGCGGAAACCGACAAAGTCATTGGAGCGGCCATGTTGGCCAGTTCCGGCGACGAAGTGGTTCAGATTCTGAGCACCTTAATGCTGGCCGACAAGCCTTACACACTTTTGCAAGGCGCGATTTACATTCATCCCACGATGGCCGAGGGCTTCTTCGCGCTGATGGATAGCGTCAAGCCGGCTTGAAGTACTGCTCGCTCATCCGGCGCAAAAAAGCCAGCGAAGCCGCCATCTCTTCCATGCCGTTCATGCCGTCCTCGATGCTCACCCAGCCGGAATAATTGTGCTCGGCCAAAATTCGAAAAATCGCATCATAATCGTTGAGGCCTTGCCCGGTTACGCCATGCCGCAAATTCGGCGAATAGCCCAGGGTGCCGTCACTTTGGCGCAGTGATTCGATGCTCGATCCCTCGGCCAAATAGCGATCGCTCGCGTGCATGCTCACCACGCGATCTGCCACCCGGCGCAGGAGCGCGATCGGGTCATCGCCGGCCACGATCGCATTCGAAGGATCGTATTGAACGCCGAAATAAGTCCGGTCATCGATGGCGTTTACGATATCGATAAATCGATCCATCTTTTGCGCAAACTCCGGATACTGCCAGAAGCCGTCTTTGTAGTGGTTTTCCATCCCGAGCACCACGTCCTGTTGGCGAGCCACAGGAGCGAGTTCGCATATAGCTTCCAGCACCCACTCTCTTCCCTGCTCCCAACTCACTTCCGGATACCGCTGGCCGCTCAGAATCCGGCACACGGATCGGCGGCCGCCCAAACGGCGAGTGACCGCAATCATCTGCGCCTCGCGCTCTATTTCACGCTTACGCTTTTCCGCGGCGGGTGCTGTGAAATCCGGCGAACAGCACAGCATCGGCATCGCGAAACCAGCCGCCGCGATAGCCTCTCCAACGCCATCCAGATCGGAATTCTCGAAGCTCGTGAAAAACCCGGAGTACATCTCGAGACCGTCGGCATCGAGCTGTTTGGCCATCTCGATCCAGTCGAAAACCGACATCTTGCCGTTCAAAATATCTCCGAGATAGCACTTCGGAAAAGCCGAAATTTTGAGCGGCATTACGGCGTCAGCACCGCTTTGACGTATTCGCCGCCTTCCATTTTCTCGAAGCACTCGTGCCAGTCTTCGAGCGCGGCAACGCGGCTGATCACCGGGTCGAGATCGATCTGACCCGCAACGATCATCGAAATAACCCGCTCCCAAACCGGCCAGTTATGCGAGAAGCTTCCCGATAACGTGATGTTCTTCTGAACCAGCGGATCCAGGCTGAACTGCAGCGGCTGCGGTCCCCACCCAACCTTAATAATCTGTCCGGCCGGGCGCACCGCGTGCAGCGCCATTTGCAAGGTAGCCGATGCGCCCGAGCAATCGACCGCCACATCGACCCCGAACCCATCGCCGCTTTGCGCGATATATTCCAGAACGCCACCCTCGAGCGCCACATCCGCTCCCACTTGCCGCGCTACTTCGAGGCGATGCTTATCGGCCGGCAGCCCGGCCACGATCACCTTGCCTGCTCCGCTTAGCTTGGCCATCTTGGCGCACAACAATCCGATCGGTCCGGGGCCGACCACCAGAACCGAGTCGCCGGGCCGAACGCGTCCGTTTACACAGACTGCGTTGTAGGCCACGCAGCAAGGCTCCGTCAGCGCGGCTTTTTCGAAGGGAAGATCGGCCGGCAGCGGGTGCAGGCAGCGCGCCGGAACACGCACATATTCGGTCATGGCGCCGTCCACCCCATAGCCGAATCCGCGGCGCGAAGGATCCAGGTTGTAAAGCCCCGAGCGGCTCAGCGGCGAAGACTCATCGATCACCGCGGCTGTTTCACTCACCACCCGATCTCCTTCCCGAAAGTGCTTGACCGCGGAACCCGCCTGAGCCACAGTCCCCGCAAATTCGTGCCCCAGGATGCATGGGTAATTCACGTTCCAGCCATGCGAGCCGCGCCATTGATGCAGGTCGCTGCCGCACACGCTCACCGCGCCTACCCGCAGCAGAACATCTGTCTCGCCGATCAGCGGCAAAGGTACTTCGCGCAGTTCCACCGAAAGCGGCTCGCGGCCGAAGTTGACCAGCGCCGGCATCGAATTGGTCATGCTGTCACCTCTTTCCCTACTTTTACTTCGCCGAAAGCGTGAACTCTCTGGCAGATCAGACGAAGCGTTCCTTCCAGATCGCCCTCGGCTGTGCGGAAGGCGTGCGCATCGATCGCGAGCGGAGCTCCGATGACCACCAGCGGCGCGCCATAGGCGGGAGTTTCGGTTGCTTGCTCCAGCGTCAGGCCACCCACCGCTTGTACCGGCACGGCCACCGCGTCCACGATTTCGCGCAAGCGATCGAGCGGCGTCGGTGCCGCCAGGCCCTTCTCTTTGCGGACTGTCCGCAGGTCATAGCCGATGTGGTGAACAATGTAATCGCAGCCGAGTTCTTCGAGCCGTCGCGCGCCGGCCACCGCGTCGGGCATTGCCATGTTGTCGCCCATGATTTTCGCGCCGAAATCCCGCCCGGCTTTCACCACTAGCTCGATGGTTTCCGCGTGCGCCTGCCCCATGACCACAATCATGTTTGCGCCCGCTTTGGCGGCCATCTCGGCTTCCAGCCAGCCGCCATCCATGATCTTAAGATCGGCCACGATGGGAACGTTCGGAAAGCGCGCGCGCAGTTCGCGAATGCCGCGCGTGCCTTCCGCGATCAGCAGCGGCGTCCCGGCTTCCAGCCAGTCGACGCCCGCCCGCAGCGCCATCTCGGCTGTGCGTAACGCTTCTTCTAAGTCGATCAGGTCAAGCGAGAGTTGAACAACTGGTTTCATAGTAAATCAACAGAACCGCGACTGTGAAGGACTGTGAAAAAATCGGGGACACTCCGGGCTAGCATCTGTCCCCACTCGTTAATTTCCATAAAGACAGGCGTGTCCCCAGATTTTTTCACAATCCCGTGAAGGAGCGGCCACCACAATCAGGTTTAGCATGGTGAAGGTATGTTCCACCGGCAGTTGCTTACCTTGTTGCTTGCCGCAACCGCGCTGGGAGCGGATTCGCATCCTCTCCAAATCGTTTCGCCATGCCTGCCCGGAATGCCCTGGACAGTCGCCGGCGAACACGGCGCGTTGTTCGGACGTCAAAACGGCAAGTTCGAGGCGTGGCAATGGCCGGTCAAAATTTTGAGCGGCTTCCAGATAAGAGCGGAGCTGGTCGACTATCCGGTGCCGATCGACGTCAACGCACTGGCCGCGCAAATCGAAGTCACGCCGGCGGAGACCACGATCACCTATTCGCACGCCGCTTTCACCATCCGCCAGCACATGTTTGCCGCGCGCGGAAACCAGTCCCCGGCAACTGCTGCCGCGGTGTTCTTCGAGATTCAATCGGCGCGCCCACTCGAACTCACCTTTTCCTTTACGCCAGATATGTTGCCGATGTGGCCCGCGCCCGAACATGGACGGCCAAATGGCGAGTGGGTGGCAAAGGGTGGCTTCTATATTCTGCATACGGACGATCCGAAATTTTCGGGCGTCGTCGCCATGCCCGATACGCGGCCGGGCATACTCGTTCCCTATCAGGAGCACCCGCAGACCTATCCGCTCGAATTGAAATTATCCTTCGATCCAAAGACAAATGCCGGGAAACTTTATCCACTAGTCATGGGTCTCGCGCGCAGCGACGCTCCGGCGGCGCAGGTGTTGCAGATGCTGGCCGCGGCTCCCCGGATCTACCGGCAGACGCAGGATTACTACGCGCATTTCTTCGATAAGCGATTGACCGCGGAGACGCCGGACAAGCGTCTCGATGAGGCGCTGAAATGGGCCGAAATCGCCATCGACCAGGCACAGGTGACGTACCACGGCGAGACCGGACTGGTCGCCGGCTATTACGAATCGGCGGATTCCGCGCGTCCCGGCTACGCCTGGTTCTTCGGACGCGACACTTTGTGGACTACCTATGCCATCAACAGCTACGGCGATTTTGCGCTGACTCGGCGCGCGCTCGACTTCCTGTTCAAACGCCAGCGCGACGATGGCAAGATCATGCACGAATACTCTCAATCGGCCGATGCCCTCGATTGGAAGCAAACGCCGTACTTTTATGCTTCGGCCGATTCCACGCCGCTGCTCGTGATGGCCATGCGGGATTACCTGAGGGTGAGCGGCGATACCGCATACTTGAAAGCTCACTGGACCGAAGTGCGCAAGGCCTATCAGTTCACGCGAGCCCACGAGGCGGATAACGGCATTTATTCGAATAGCGAAGGAACAGGTTGGGTAGAATCCTGGCCGCCGGGCATGCCGAAACAGGAGATCTATTTAGCCGCGGTCGATCAACAGTCGACGAGCGCTCTAGCGGAACTGGCGGACGTAATGGGCGAAAGTTCGCTAGCCGCGAAGGCGAAAGCGAAAGCCGCCGAAATCGCGCAAAAAATCGAACAGCAACTCTACGAGCCTTTGAATAAATTTTATGCGTTTAGTCGCAATGCGGGCGGCCAACTCGACCATACGGCCAGCATTTATCCGGCCGTCGCCTGGTGGGATGGAACGCTCGCGCTGCGGAATGCCGGGCCCATGCTGACGCGCTGGGCCTCCCCTGAATTTTCAGCCGATTGGGGAACCCGTGATATTAGCGACCGAACCTCCTTTTACGATCCCATCAGTTATCACCAGGGTTCGATTTGGCCTTTGTTTACCGGTTGGGTATCGCTCGCCGAGTATCGCGCCGGCCGCTCGCTATCCGGTTACGCGCACCTGATGCAGAATGCGAACCTTACCTGGGCTCAGGACTTGGGATCGGTCACGGAACTGCTCTCTGGCGAGTTTTTCCAGCCGCTCGGAAGAAGCAGCTCGCGTCAATTGTGGTCGTCCGCCATGGTGATTTCGCCGCTGCTGCGCGGGCTATTCGGACTGGATTGGGACGCGCTGCATCACAAGCTGAATGTGACCCCGCATCTGCCGGCGGATTGGGATCGGGCAACACTGCATAACGTGCCGCTGGGCTCGGAACGGGTGGATGTAACGTATCGGCGCGTGGGCGATCACATGAACGTCGAAGTCGGCGCAAAGCCGATCGTGTCCGTGCAACTCGATCCGGTGGAAGTGGCGATCCCGGCCGAACTGCCCAGTCCAGGCAGCGAGACCCGGCAGCTAAAAGTGCTCGCTCAAACTTCGAGCGATCATCAGGCGAGTTTTACATTTGCCGGCTGGGGCGGAACGGTCTACGATCTGAGCGTACGCTTGAACCGGCCGCATATAACAGCCGAGGGCGGCGAATTGCGGGATGGCAAACTTCGCCTGCAGTTTCCCGAAGGCTCGGGATATGAAACGACAACGATCAATTTTCGGTTTTGAAACAGTCACTTACAGCTTCGTCCGGGTAGCTTGCCGAACGCTTTCTTTACCCTTGTTGATTGGCGTCCCCCCCAAGAAAAAAATCGGGGACACTCCGGGCTGCCGTCGACAGCTATTGGAGTGAACCCCTGAAGTGGGACACATCGAGAGGGGACACATTGAAAGCGAATGGAGTCAGGTGTGACAGGAAGAGTAGGGAAGTACAGTTTAGAGTTCCAGCAGACGGCGGTGGAACGCATGAAGACCTGCGGCAACGTAGCGGCGTTGGCGCGCGATTTGCGCGTGCGGCGGAAATGGTTGTACGAATGGCGAAGCAAGCTGGATCCGGAATGGGCGGAGCGAGGGAGCGGAGTCGAGGCGTTGCCGGCGGTGGAAGCCAGCGAACACTGGCGCCAGGTGCGGGAGTTAGAAGAAGAGATCCGGCGGCTGAAGCAGTTGGCGGGCCAGCAAGCACTGGATCTGCATTTTTTCAAAGCTGCCTGGCGCGAGATCGAGCAGCGGCGCCGAGCCAACAAAAGGCTCGGCGCAGCGCCCTCTACGCCGCCATCCGAAGCGTAGCGGAGCAGCCAGGCGAACAGCATGTGGAGCGGATGTGTTGGTTGGGCCAGGTGAGCCGTAGCGGCTACTACCGAGAGTGGCGCCGGAGCGTACCGGGGAGTGAGGAACTCAGCCTGCGAGAGAAGCTGCATGAGATCGTGTTCGCGCATCGCTTCTACGGGTATCGTCGCGTCACGGCGGCGCTGCGGCAAGCGGGCTGGCCGGTGAATCACAAGCGAGTGGCAGGCTTGCTGCGACAGGATGGATTGCAAGCGCTGCGCCCGAAACGCTGGGTGAAGACTACCCAGTCGAGTCATCGTTTCACGGTCTTTCCCAACCGCTTGCGGCAGGCGGAAGCGACTGGGCCGGACCAGATCTGGTTAGCCGATATCACCTACTTACGGACGCCCAGCGGGTTCGTTTATTTAGCGGTGGTGTTGGACGCCTGGTCCCGACGCGTGGTCGGTTGGGCTTTAGCCGAGAGCATGACGACCCAGTTAGTCAGCCGCGCCTTAGAGCAAGCCCTGGCCGAACGCCAGCCGGCGCCCACTTTGTTGCATCACTCCGACCGCGGCATACAGTATGCTTCGCAAGCCTACGTTCGCTTGCTCAGCCAGCACGGCCTGATTGGCAGCATGAGCCGGCTGGCCAATCCGTACGATAACGCGCGCTGCGAAAGTTTTTTCAAAACGCTTAAAAAAGAACAGGCTGAGCCCGCTTCCTTAAACGAATGGCTTGCACGCTTAGCTGCTTATCTGGATTACTACAATCGAACACGCTTGCATTCGGCCCTTCACTATCTGAGCCCGATGCGTTACGAACAGCGTCCTGGCCAAGCCCTCGGCGATCCCGCGAAGGGCAGAGAGGAGTTTTCTCAGGCATGAGGAAATCGAATCCTCCACTGGGCCTTTTCTCGATGGACGGAAGCGCTTCGAAAAGCCCCCTCCGCTCCCATCGTCGGACTGCGTTTCCGGCTCGCTATTCCTTGGCCACTTGCACTCCTGCAGCGCTCGCCTCCGTTTCGCCAGCCGCCCACCAGTCTGCTACCCTTTACTCCGTTTGTCGAGCTATACTCGGCCAACGGTCAACTGTCCCCTTTCCCTGTGTTCCACTTCAGGGGTTCACTCCAACGGTTGCGGAGTTCAGCCCGGAGTGTCCCCAATTTTTTCGCAGGCTTGGGCCACAGGCGCCCAGTTGCACACGTCAATTTTTGCAAGTTGCTACCAGGCTGTTTGCGCGCCTTCGAAGTGTTCTTCAATTTCTTCGAGCGTCTTGCCCTTGGTTTCCGGCAGGAAGAACACCGCCGTGATGAAGTAAATTACGGTGAATCCGGCGAACACAAAGAAGATGGTTGAGTAACCGTAATTGGCCACGATCGGCAGGAAGATCGCGGCCAGGGTAGTCGAGACCACCTGGTTGATTACCAGCGCGGCGCTCATGCCGTTTGAGCGGATACGGGTCGGCATGAGTTCGGAAAGCGCCAGCCAGACGCAAACCCCCGGGCCGATGGCATAGAAGGCCATGAATACGTAGAGGCTAAGGCCGACCAGCCAGCCGTTCGTCGCATTCGGAATCGGGCCGATCAGCGCTTTGCGAATCGTCAGCGGAGCAGTACGGGCGGCGTTCACGCTGGCGAACGGATTCTTAAAAAAGGCCTCCACCGCGTTCGCCGGCACAGCGGCTTCCCGGCTCACCGTGATCTCGGGCTCGCCTGTCTCATCCGAGCGCGCGACTGTCGTCTCCGCCGTAAAATCGCCATAGGCATACACAATCACCAGCGACGCTCGGGCGGGATCGATGGCCGCGCCGGCCGCGCCCTGGCTGGCCAGCAGTTGTTTGGCTTTGGCCGCGTCGAAAGTCAGTTTCAAGGTCTGATCCGAAGTGGCCGCAGCCTGCACGGCAGCTCGCACGTCGAGATTCGCTTTCTCTGTCCGCATAAACAGAAGTGCCGTTGCCACCATCGAAACGATGACGCCGGCTGTTCCGATGGTCAGCAGAAACTTACGCCCTTTCCTATCCACCAGCACGAGCCCGATGATCGTCGCCAGAAAGTTGATGACCGTGAACAGCACGTAACCCCAGTGCGCCTGCAAATCCGAAAGGCCGCTCTGCAGCAGAATGTTGGTGTTGTAGCCGATGATCGAATTGACTCCGCAAGCCGTGTTGCAGAAGAGCACGATGCAGGCCAGGATAAACGGGATGACATACTTGCGGCGAAGCAAAGAGTCTTTGATGGCCCGGCCGGTCGAGGACTTGGCCGCGGCTGTCTCCTCCATCTCGCGCAGTTCGGTAGCGGCCTGTTCCCGGCTGCGCGAGCGCAACAGAGCGGCCAAGGCAGCTTCCTTCTTACCGCGCCGGAACAGCCAGCGCGGCGACTCCGCTACAAAAAACACTCCGATCACAAACAGGATGCCGGGCGGGAGCGATACCCAGAAAATCCTGCGCCACGCCTGATCCTTAAAGGCGAACAGGGTCGAGGCATTGGCCAGCCGCGCCACTTCTTCTACCCGGTAGCTGTAATAGATGCCGATCACCGCGGCGCATACCAGGCCGAGGGTGAGCAGCCACTGAAACATGCCCGTCCCTTTTCCGCGGTTAGAGGCTACCAGACACTCGGCCAGATACAGCGGCACGACGAGCCCGATGAACCCGCCGCTTACACCTTGCAGCAAGCGTCCGAAAAATAAAGGTCCGTAACCGTGCGACAAAGCGATCACTGGAATGCTAAGCACGAACGCCACGCCGCTTACCAGCATCAGCGGCTTGCGCCCCAGCCAATCCGCCAGCAGGCCCGCAAAGAGAGTAGAGATGACGCTGCCCAGCAGGACGGCCGCTACGATAATCGAAAGCTGACCGGCATTCAGCCCGGAGGTGGCTTCCAAGTAAGGTAGCGCGCCACCGATGATCCCAACGTCGACACCGTAGAGCAGGCCGCCCAAGCCAGCCACCAGCAGCAGAAAACGGTTATAAAAGACTCTCTTGTCCTCGAGCGCAAGCGTGGAGCCCGCGCCCGGCGTCAGGTTCGCCATAGATATATGTATTCGAGATTAGCTTGCGCGGCCTAAAACTCGTAGCGCAGCGCAAACTGCATGATGCGGGGATTCGTTAACAAGCCCGAATAGTTGCCGAAGCTGCTCGCGCTGCCGAGCGTCAACGCCGACGAGGTCAAGCTCGACTGCACGTCGAAGCGCACCGAGTTCGTCACGTTGAAGACTTCCCAGCGGAGCTGCAAACTTTGACTCTCGCTCCAGGGCATGCGCCAGCGCTTGGCGAGCCCGAGATCGAGCCCAAAGTATCCCTGGCCCCGAATCTGGTTGCGGCCACCGGCCTGCCCCGGATAAGCATAGTCGAACGAATTGATGGCCGCTGGACCGTTTTGGAAGATGTTGATATTGCCTGCGTCGGGTCCGCTCTGCACCGTATATGCCCCGGTCTTCACCGGCGCAACCAGATTTGCATTTCCTTCCTGTTCGAAGTTCGTCGGATAGTTGCTGTAGCCGTTATCGACGTTCACCGGGAAACCGCTCGTCACGCGCACGAGACCCGAAAGCTGCCAGCCGCCAATGATCGCGTTGAGCAGAGCATTTGAGTTGTTTCCAATCAGCTTGCCCTTCCCAAACGGAAGCTCCAGCACCCAGTTGGCATTGAACTGGTGCGTCAAATCGAAGGAAGAGACCGAGCGCTGTTGCTTCGGGTCCCACGAGTTGATGATCACGTTGTTCAGACTGCTTGTATAACTCGCCGGGCCCACCCGCTCGGCGTCCGACGCCAAGTCGATAGAGCGCGAATACGTATAGTTCAGCTCGAACTGAGCGCCGTGCGAAAGGCGATGTTTTAACGTCAGTTCACCGGCGTTATAACTGGCATTGGTGTTCGAGCGCCAGGCGTATAAAGATGAATACTGAGGGCTGTAGTAGGTGTATTGTCCGGTGGTTGGGAAGTAGGTTTGATTCGAATTGTTGGCGTCTGAAATGCCGTAGGTATCGAGGTTGTAGAGCGCGAGCGATTCGTTCAGGCTGTTGCCGCAAAACAGATCGAACGCGGCCACCACCGGGCTGGTTGTCGACGAAGCGTTGGTGCAGGAACCAACCGAATATGCGCCGCCTTTCGCCAGCGGCTGAATCATGTCGGTCCAATACTGCCGCACGTTAGCCGGCAGTTGCGAAGGATTGAAGGAAGCGGTGGGGGTCGAATTGCCGGCTTTCAATTGAGGCCGATAAATCTTGGCTAGCGCTGTGGCGGCGGTGAAATAGTCGATCCCGGCTTTCTTGTCGAAGAGGTCGAGCGGCATCGCCAGATCTTCCTGCGCCAGCAAGCGGTGCGACAGTCTACCGACATAGGCCATGGTCAGTGTAAATCCGCCTTTCAACTCGCGATCCACCGCGAAATCGAGCGCGTATGAATACGGAGTCTTCAGCTTGTCGTCGATGCCCCAGGTAATGGCTGAGCCGCCCGTCGCGAGGCTGCTTGGAAAGGGCTGCGGAAAATTGGCCGGCGGCGCTGGAATGAAAATCGCGTTCCCGGCGTAATCGGTGGTCGGAATCGTATTCATATTGGTGACGCGCGGCGCGGTAATGGATGTCTGCACCGCCGAAGGATTGGTCAGCTGTGTGTACAGTCCAAAGGAGCCGTTCTGGTCGAATGTATTGACGATGCTTTCGCCTAAACGATCGTAAACGATGCCCGCACCTGCACGAATGCTGCTCTTTCCCGGACCACCGAAGAGCTTGCCTAGAAAGCCATCCTGAAAACCAGGCGAGTAAGCGATAGAAAGGCGGGGAGCAAGATCTTTAAAATCCCAGTTGTAGTAGCCGCCATTGCCGCCGTTGGCAGGGCCAGACCAGTTATACGCGACCAAGGGCTGCGCGCTCGAGGGCACGCCTTCCCACATGCCTGTCGCGCGGTTGTTGAAATAGGTATTCAGGCTGGCGGTAGGAGTCACCTCAAGCCCATTGGTTTCCCAAGGAGGCGAAAAGAGCGAATAGCGAAGGCCGTAAGTAACAGTGAGATTGGATTTCACTTTCCAGGAGTCCTGCGCATACATCTCATAGGAATCCTGCCCAAACCTGCGCGTCACGGGCGTCCCTTGCGTGAGCGGCTGCCCGTCCCGCTGATAATTGTAGTTAGCGTTGACGAGCGAGACCATGCCAAGCATCTCTGTCAACGGGTAATCGTAGGAAGTATTGAAGTCCTGCGCGACAGCTGGATAACCGTTGCTAGCCGGATCTAACGGAACGCCCTTTCCCGCGAGGCCCGAATTATAAAGCCACTCCGGGTTAGTTACACCGCTGCTGAAGGATTGATTCGAGTTCGACTCGGGATTGCGCAGAATCGAAATCTGAAATCCGAACTGCAACGTGTGCTTGCCGTGTACTGACGAAAGATCGTCATTGAAGTTATGAATCGGCCGCTGGAAAGCTGATGAATAGGTGATGCCCTGATCGATCGTGGGAAAGTTAATCCAGGGTTGAGTACTGTTACCGGAAATGCCGTTGCTCTCGCGAATAAAGCCGTAGCGAAAATTGTTGAGCAGCGTGGGCGTCAGCACAGCCGTGTAATTCGTGATGATGCCCTTGTTGTAATTCACCGTCGTCTGCTCCGGCGGAGTTCCGGGTAGAAAAGGCGCGCCCGCTTCGTTTTCATTAGCAAGCGCAGCGCTCACGAAAACACGATGACGGCCGTCTTGGGTGAGGTTGTAATCAAGCTTCGCGATGTACCAATCGCGTACCGTGTAAGTGGGAGCACGAAAGCGGTAACCCGCTGTGTTGAGAAGATCGCCCGTCGTGCTGTCGTTCGGCAGCGGGTAGGTGGAATTCATGTAATTCAGGACCACTGGATTGGGTCCATGGGGACCGCCGCTCGTGCTGTCCATGGCGGTAATCTGTTGCGGGCTGAGCGCCATGTCGCCGGCCCCCACCGCGTATTGCTTGCCGCTAATGCCGCTGACCGAGCCACCCGGGCAGGCGGAAGGGTCCTGGCAGACGTATTGAATGATGCCGTCGCGCAGAGTAGCGCTCGGCACCGTCCGCAGGGCGCTGATCGCCTCTGCATCGCGGTAGCCTTCGTAATTCACGAAGAAGAAGAGGCGATTTTTGACGATGGGACCGCCGAGACTTACCCCAAAAATATTGCGATTTAACTTGGAGGGATCGTTGGGCAAGCCCGAGCTCAGCTCGGCGGCTTTCACGAAGTAATCGTTGGCGCTGACAAATGAATTGCGGTTGTACTCATACAGCGAACCGTGAAAGCTGTTGGTCCCGCTCTTCGTGATTAAAGCAACCTGCGCGCCGGACGCGCTGCCCTGATCCGCTCCATAGTTACTCGTGGTGACGCGGAACTCCTGGACCGAATCGAGGGTCACCGGCATAACCGAGGTGAACGCATGACCGCCTTGGTCGTTGACCGAAATTCCGTCGAGCGTGACGTTGCTCTGATCGCTACGAGCGCCGTTCACCGAACCGCTCCGCGTATCTCTGGTTGTATCGATGTCGGGACGGTTGCCTGTATAGACGACGCCGGCCTGCAGACTGAGGAGGTCCGGCACATTGCGGCTTTCGAGCGGCAGCTGTTTGATCTGGTGCTCGCCGAACGCATTACCGAGCGAGGCATCGGTAGTGTTGATCGTGTCGGCCTGCGACGAAACTTCCACCTGCTGGGTGACGGAACCGACATCGAGGGTAATGTTGCTGGTGGTTGGAAGATTGACCAGCAATTGGACATTTTTCTGCTCCGCTTTCTGAAAGCCATGCTTCTCAACGGTCAGGCTGTAGGTGCCGGGCACGAGAGATACGAAGCGGTATTCGCCCGATTGATTCGTCTTGATGCTTCGCTGCAGCCCTTGTGCCGCGTTGGTCAGCATAACCTCCGCGCCAGGAACCGCGCCGCCAGACCGGTCGGTTACCACGCCTTGTAGCGAGGTGGTACCTATCTGCCCACGCGCGCAGCCCAGTGCCAACAGCAACCCGCAAAGACATCGCGAGATAAGTCGATTCAATTTTCCCCTCCCAGTTTGGCGATTTCGTCTAGTATATGCGCAAGCGGAACGAAATGTATAGCGGTCTTTCGATCGGGCGTCTTACAGCGTGGGCGAATTGTTTCCGAGCATGGCGTGGCGGATCAATTTGATCGGTACGCCGCCTTGCTGCATGAACTCGTTATGGAACTGTTCGAGCGAGAATTGCGCGCCCATCTTCTCGTGATAATCATGACGCAGCTTAAGAATTTCAAGCTTGCCCAGCGTGTAAACAAGGTACGTCGGATCGGAAGTACCGCGCTTGGTCTCGCGCTCGGCGTAATCGCGCGACATGTAGCCTTGCTTCATGAAGAAATCGACCCCTTGTTCGAAGCTGCGCTTGCCGGTATGCATCTCGATCCCGACAATGTAGCGGCAATCGCGTAACAGGGCATCGAGCAACTGACCTACTTTGAGCGCCGGGTCGTTCGCGCCATACCCCTGAACGATCATCATCTGCTCGGTGTAGTGCGCCCAGCCTTCAATGTTCGAGCCGCACCCGATGAGCTTGCGCACCTTCGACTGCACTTTTTGGAACCAGAGCAGCTGCACGAAGTGGCCTGGATAGGCTTCATGGATGGCCGTGCTCGCGATAGTGCCGCGATTGAAGGCGGTCATGAATTCGGCCGTACGCTCCTTCGACCAGCTTTTTTCGGGCAGGGTGACGTTGAAATAAGCCTCAGTCGCAACCTTCTCGTACGGACCCGGCGTATCCATCGAGGCAGTTGTGAGCGCGCGCATAAAAGGCGGCGTCTCTTCGACAATCGGCCTGGTGGTGGAAGGAATGGCGATGATCCGATGCTGGTCGATGAACTGGATCAAGCCGGAAAAAGTATTGCGGAAATCCTGCAAGAGCTGGTCGGGCGCGGGATGATCTTTTTCGAAACCTTCCGCAATCTGCTGCGGTGTTTTATTTGGATCGATAGATTTGCAAAGTGCTACCAGCTTACGTTGATTCTCATGCAGGTTGTCGTAGCCGATTTTGAGCAATTGATCGAGCGGCAGATCGACCATCTCCTCGTACATCACTTTTTTGTGATAGTTTTCCGCGCCGATTCGGAAGTCGCCGTGCGACCGAGGTAAGAGATCGGTTCGCACCCATTGCTCATAGCCTTTGAGAGCAGCGATGGTCGTGGCGTTTGTCTGGTGAAAGTTCTTGAGGAGCGCCTGGTCTTTGACGTCGGAGAAAGCGGCCGGCACATCGCCAGCGAAAAAGCTCTCGATGCCCGGCAACTGCTCCAGCGCCACTTCGGTATAGATCTTCGGAGGGTTCTTGAGATTGGCCTGGGCAGCGGTGAAAACCCGCGGAATCTGCTTTTCGCGCGCGATCACGTCGCGTAGCCGTTCCTCGGGAGGAGCGAATTTCCGGCTTATCAGGCCAAAGATCGAGCCCGTGACTCCGCTCGAATACACGTCCGGATTCTTTTCCCATTGGCGGATATCCTGCGTGTTTAGAATGTCGGCGCGCAGATGAGAAATCACCAGGTCGCGATCGTCGGACTGGGGCATTTTTTCGAACAGCGGCAGGTACTTGTTATCGAGCGCGACGCCCTGCTCGATGCCCGCTCGCGAATAGTCCTCGAGTTGTGAATCGTATGGTTGATGAAAGCCGGAGGCAGTCGCGGAAGTGGGGTTTAAGTGAAAGTAATTGTCGAAATATCGGTCGACCAATTTATCGAAAGGCGTTTGAGCAGCCATCAGACTAGCGCTCGCGAGCAGGAGCGCGACAAATTTCATCCCGTCATTATAGAGAGTCGGAAAGCAGCGCCTTCTAAAATGAAACGAGCCTATCGTGTCTTTTGCCCCTGTCGACGAACAAATTACATACCTCAAAAAAAGTCTTGCCGAACTCATTCGCGAAGAGGAGTTACGCGAACGCCTCGCGGCGGCGGCGAAAGAGAATCGCCCTCTGCGAGTCAAGGCGGGATTCGACCCCACGGCGCCCGATTTGCATTTGGGCCACACCGTCCTGCTGCGCAAGATGAAGCATTTTCAGGATCTGGGCCACACCGTTATTTTTCTGATCGGCGACATGACGGGATTGATTGGCGATCCCACCGGGCGCAACGTGCTGCGGCCGCCGATGACGCGCGACGAAATCGATCGTAACGCCCAAACGTACAAAGAGCAAGTCTTCAAGATTCTCGATCCGCAAAAAACGGAGGTCCGCTTCAACAGCGCGTGGCTTGAACCGCTTACTTTTGAGAACGTCATTCGGCTCTGCTCGAAATACACCATCGCCCGGCTTCTCGAACGCGATGACTTCAGCAAGAGATACAAGGAGGGAGTGCCCATCTTTGTGCACGAAATTCTATATTCGCTCGCGCAAGCCTTCGATTCGGTAGCGCTCGAATGCGACGTCGAGATGGGGGGGACGGATCAGAAATTCAACTTGCTGGTAGGGCGCGAAATCCAGCGCGACTACGGCCTTGCACCGCAGATTATCGCGACAGTTCCGCTGCTTGAAGGGCTCGATGGCATCGAAAAGATGTCGAAGTCGAAGGGCAACTACATCGGAATTGCGGAACCGCCGAAAGTCATGTTTCGCAAGGTTATGCAGATCAGCGACGAGCTCATGTACCGCTACTACGAATTGCTGACCGACATGTCGCTGACGGAGATTGCCGAGCTGCGTTCCAGCATTGCTATGGGAAGCAAGGATCCGATGGAGGTGAAGATGGACCTTGGGCGGCGCATCGTGGCGGATTTCCACTCAGCGCAAGAGGCCAATGAGGCGGTGGACGCTTTCGATCGCGAAGTGCGCCGTGGGTTGGAGCCGGCCGACACGGAGACGGTGGAACTACCGCCACAGGTAAAGAGCGACAAAGGGATTCGAGTCGATAAGCTGCTGGCAATCGCAAGCCTGGCCGACAGCGTAAGCGACGCAACGCGCAAAATCAAAGCAGGCGCGGTTGAAATTAATGGAAACATTCAGCGCGATTTATTGCTGACGGGCGCGAGCGGCGTGCTTGTCGTGCGCGTGGGCAAGAAGTGGAAACGCGTAAACGCAGGTTAGCCGGCGAACGTCATTCCTTTTAGCCGGCTTTGACCGGATCTGGCATATGATGAGGCAGTATTCAGTGTTGTCAGTGGAATGAAGAGAGGAATACCATGGCTACCGTTCTTAGCGAACCTCAATCGACACAAACACAGATAAAACAGACGAAGATCCTGATCGATAACAAGTGGGTCGACAGCGTCTCCGGCAAGACTTTTGAAACGATCAATCCCGCGACGGGCGAAGTTCTGGCGAGGGTGGCGGAAGCAGACTCAGCGGACGTAGATCTAGCGGTGAAAGCCGCGCGGAAGGCTTTTCACTCGAAGGCCGGGTGGCGAAAAATGTCGGCCTCGGAGCGAGGCAAGCTGATCCATCGCCTGGCTGACCTGATTGAAAAGAACATCGACGAACTGGCGATGCTCGAATCGCTCGACAACGGCAAACCAAAACACGTCGCGCGGACCGGCGACCTGCCTTTGGTGGTTGCCTGCTACCGCTATTATGCGGGCTGGGCGGACAAAATTCAAGGCAAGACGATACCGATCAACGGCGAGTATTTCTGCTACACGCGCCATGAGCCGGTGGGCGTGGTCGGGCAGATCATACCCTGGAATTTCCCGCTGCTGATGCAGGCCTGGAAGCTTGCGCCGGCGCTCGCGTGCGGCAATACGGTGGTTATGAAGACGGCCGAACAGACGCCGCTGAGCGCGCTGCGAGTGGGTGAATTGATTGTCGAAGCGGGCTTCCCGGAAGGCGTCGTAAATATTCTTCCGGGCTACGGACCGACGGCCGGCGGCGCGATCGCGCGCCACATGGATATCGATAAGGTTGCTTTCACAGGTTCGACCGAAGTCGGCCATCTCATCATGAAAGCGGCGGCGGAATCGAACCTGAAGCGAGTGACTCTGGAACTCGGCGGCAAGAGCCCAAATATTGTTTTTGGCGATGCGGATATGGAGCAAGCGGTGGAAGGCGCGCATTTCGCGCTTTTCTACAATCAAGGGCAGTGTTGCTGCGCGGGGTCGCGCGCGTTTGTACAAGAGAACGTGTATGACGAATTTGTGCAGCGGAGCGCGGAGCGGGCGAAACGCCGGCGCGTGGGCGATCCGCTCGACCGGCAAACAGAGCAGGGGCCGCAAGTAGACAGCGATCAGTTCAAAAAGGTCCTGAGCTACGTAGAGGCGGGCAAAAAGGAAGGCGCGAAACTGATGTGCGGGGGCGAGCGCGTAGGCGATCGCGGCTACTTTGTCGCGCCCACGGTATTCGCCGACGTGAAAGACGACATGAAGATCGCGCAGGAAGAAATCTTCGGTCCGGTGATGAGCATTCTCAAATTCAAGGACATGGATGAGCTGGTCGATCGGGCAAACGCGACCATCTACGGCTTAGCCGCGGCGGTCTGGACGCGCGATATCGGGAAGGCGCATCACGTTGCGAATAACGTACGGGCAGGCACGGTCTGGGTAAACTGCTTCGATGTATTCGACGCGGCTGCGCCGTTCGGCGGGTTTAAGCAATCCGGTCTCGGTCGTGAACTCGGAGAATATGGGTTGCAGCAATACTCCGAGATCAAGACCGTTACGGTAAAGCTGTAAGTTCAGGCAGCAAGCTTAAGGGCTAACGTTTCGGAAGGCTTGACGATCTGCAGGATGCGGTTTTCAGACCGCTTGTAGATGGCATACATAGCGGGCGTTTCCAAAGAGGCGTTTTGCTGATCGTCACGAACCAGCAGGGTCGCTTCATGGTGCGCCATGACGGGCCCACCGAACGCTTTCATGGTCTGTTCACAGCGGCCCTTGAATACTTGAAAGTCATTCAGGGGCCGCGTCATTTTAATAGCAGATCGATTGTTTCTTTTCATTTTTTTCGGAAGCCTCTTTATGCGGCAAGCGGCAGATTCTTCGTTTTTGGAGCGCGCGGAGACAAAGTGACTACCTTATCGGCCGCGAGTTTCGAAGCCAAGGCTTCGGTGGCGATTTTCAGCAGCGATTCGACTCTGGCGGTGAAATCGAACTCATCGGAGAAGCGGCGCAATTGTGTGTTGAAAGCTCGCCGAAGCAGGACGGCGGCGGCTTCCAAGCCGATCTTCGGGATATCGAGGAGCGCGAATTTGAGGATGCTATCCATCAGCACCGTCTCGACATTCAGCATTTTGTAGAGGGCGCGGCGGTTCTTTGAGACATACTTGACCACTTCCTTGCTGCGGTAAGCGAAGTAGTGCTCGCGGGTAAACCAGCTGAAGCGCTTGGTGTCGAGTTCTTTCAGTTCGCGACCGAGCCGCCAAGCCGCCGATGCGAAGGCCTGGTTCAGGGCCGTGGTCTGCTGGATGTCATAGGTGAAGATGTTGGTCGGTTTACCTGAGAAGGGGTGGGTGCATTGATAGACCAGGATCGGATAAGCGGTGTGGGGTCGAAGAAGGATTTCGGTGTTGGCATTGAACCACTCGCGAACCCAAGCGCGGAGGGCCGTCTGCATAGCCTTTGAAACGGTGGAATAGGTAGGGAAATAGGCGGCCGTTCGCTCGCGAGGAGCGTTCATCCAAACGGAAAGATCGATCTCCGTGTTCTCCACGCGCTCCGGCGTGTTCGTATCTGGCTGCGTCGCGTCAGCGGCGGCATCTTCTCTTGTCGGCATCATGATCAGTTCGCCCATAGTCGGCCTCCCTAAAATAGAAAAGCCGGGAATCGATCCCGGCTTGGCTTCATTGGCTCGCGAGAGGTTCTCGCGAGCGACTCGAACATAGCACCCACACCCCCTCAAAACGAACATCGCGCGACGAATCGGGAAGGGGAAATTACCTGTAAGCTACTCATTCGACGGCAGAAAAAAATTCGGAGATTTTTTTTCAAAATCTGTGACCGGCTTTTGGCGCGGGCCCAAAAACGCACTTTTTGGTGAGTTTTGATCCGGACCTGGAGGCGGCTTGCGGGCCGCAAATCCTGCTATAATAGGTACGAATGAGCTTCCGGCGCCTGCGCCAGTGGGTTCAACAGACCGGTATCGACGAGTATTCCCATCCGCTAGTTAGCTGCGGCCAATCCGAGTACAGTGCCGTGTCTCGTTCGCTAGGTCGCTTTTCTAGTTCCCTTTCCCCTTGATGAAGTCCAGTATTCAGATATCCCGCGGCATAGAGCCGCTTTTCGGCACTCGCGACGAGAACATTCGATTACTTGAATCAGAGTTGAATGTGCGCACACGCCTGCTCGATGGCGATTCGCTTGAAGTGGAGGGCGAGGAGCACCAAGTACGGCGAGCTGAGCGAATTCTGGAAGATTACGTTGGACTAGTCGGCGAAGGGCATATTTTCAACAACGGCGACTTGAACAGCTTCATGCGAGTTGTGACAGCCGATCCGAATGTGTCTTTGCGGCGTCTGGTGGAGAGCGGGAAATCGCGAAGTTTCGGCAAGAAAGTACTCGCGCCGAAGACGGTAAACCAACGCCGGTACGTGGATGCGATCGAGCATCATGACCTGACGTTCGGCGTCGGACCGGCCGGCACTGGAAAGACATATCTAGCGGTAGCGATGGCGGTTTCGGCTTACCTGAACAAGCGGGTGAGCCGTATTGTACTGACCCGGCCGGCGGTGGAAGCGGGTGAGCACCTCGGCTTTTTGCCGGGCACCTTGCAGCAGAAGATCGATCCTTATTTGCGTCCGTTGTACGACGCACTCTTCGACATGATCGACATGGAGAAGGTGGAGAAACTGCTGGAGAAGAACGTTATCGAGATCGCGCCGCTTGCCTTTATGCGGGGGCGAACGCTAAACGACTGCTTTGTCATTCTGGACGAAGCGCAGAACACGACGCTCGAGCAGATGAAGATGATTCTGACTCGACAAGGCTTCAATTCGAAGATGGTGGTGACGGGAGATCAGACGCAGATCGATCTGCCGGGCGGGAAGAAAAGCGGACTGCTGAATGCAATCGACGTGCTGCGCGGCGTAGAGGGAATCGCTTTCGTCAACTTCGACGACAAGGACGTAGTGCGGCACCAACTGGTTCAGCGGATCGTCAAGGCGTATGACCGGTACAACGAGTTGATTGGAGCGGGGCGGCAACTGGCTCTGAGGCTGGGCAATGAGCCGCCGGTGGAGAGCCGGATGGAACCGCCGCCGGAGATGCCGGTGGAGATTCCCGAGTTTCCGGCTCTCACCTGATCGCCGATATGCCTTCTGAAGGTGACATAGGACCTATCGTTGATGCGCTGCTGTTCCGCGCGCTCCCGCGTACGCCGAGGCTTGCAACCTCCGATCGCAAGTTACTCAAAGAGTTTGCGCGAACGCTTATGGAGAGCTCGGCGTCGGGGTCGAGTTTCACCTGCCTGTTGACTAACGATCGCGAGTTGCAGCGGCTGAATGGCGCGTTTCTGGGTCATGACTATCCAACGGACGTGCTTTCCTTTCCTTCCGGGAGACGAAGCGGCGATCTTGGCGAGTTGGCCATTTCGGTAGGCCGGGCGGAGGCACAAGCGGCGGAGTTCGGCCACAGCTTGCTGGATGAGATACGTATTTTGATGCTGCACGGTTTTCTGCACCTCAGCGGGCTCGATCACGAGCGGGACGACGGAGAAATGGCGCGCGCGGAACAAAAGTGGAGGGAAGCGCTGGGGCTGCCCGGCACTCTTTTAGCGCGCGCGCCACGGCTTTTAGCGCGCGGGCCGCGGGCTCGGAGGGTGGCCAGCCAATGAACTGGTTTTGCCTCACGCTGGCGTTGCTGTTGACGGCGCTGCTGTGCTTTGTCTCTTACGTGCAGCTGCTCTATCTGGAATCGCTACGCCTGATCCGGCGCGATTATCCGTCGCTCGAATTCTTCCGGGAAACGCTGGCCGGAAAGATCGGGCTGGAACTGGAACATGGCTCGCTAGCATTTTCATTGATAAAGCATGCATCGTTGTTTTTGATCGGGCTGTTTTATCTGTGCGCGCTGGTGCGGCCGGGTGTTCCGCACTGGCAGAGCTTGTTAGAAGCAATAGCGGCTTCGTTCGCCGCGATGCTGATCTCGACCTACCTTTTCCCGCAATTTTTATACCGGCGCGGCAGCGTGCGCTGGATGAGTAAAGCGCTGCCAGCGACCAAGCTGCTGGCGGCGCTGGCGAAACCGCTGGCGGCGCTCGTGCGCGGATTCCAATCGCTGCTCGATTTGGATAAAGATGGCAATGGCGAGACGGTTTCACCAGACTCAGTGGAGCACATTGAGGCGCTGATCGACGCGGGCGCCGAGGAAGGGATTCTCGAAGAAGAGGATCGCAAGTTGATTCACTCGGTGGTTGCTTTCGGCGACAAAAACGTGCGGGAAGTGATGACGGCGCGACCGAACATCGTAGCCATTTCAGCGGACAAGTCGGTGGAAGATCTGCGCCAGTTGGTGATCCACGAGCAGTATTCGCGCATTCCGGTTTATGTGGATACGATCGACAACATTATCGGCTTTGTGCACGTGCGGGATATTTTCGAACTGGACGCGGAGGAGCGGCAGACGAAATCGCTGCGCGACGTGATCCGGCCGATTCCGCTGGTGCCGGAGACCAAGCCGGTAAGCGATCTGCTGCGCGAAATGCAGCGCGATGGATCGCACATGGTGATGGTGGTGGATGAATACGGCAACACGGCTGGCCTGGCCACGATGGAAGACCTGGTAGAAGAGATTCTGGGCGAAATCCGCGACGAGCATGAACCGGACCGCGACGTGAAACAGGAAGCGGACCATGTATTCGTTGCACCGGGCAATCTGGATCTCGATCGTTTGCACGACCTGCTGGACTTCCGGCCGGAAGAAGATACGGAATCGACCACGGTGGGCGGATTGGTGACGGAATGGCTGGGGCACGTTCCGAAAGTGGGAGAAGCGGCGGAGCGCGGCGGGATTCGAGTAGAAGTGCTGGCGGGGAATGAAAGGCGCGTGGAGGAAGTGCGCGTATCGCGAGTGGAAGCGCCATCTCCAGTGGGCGCGGGCGCGTGAGCCAGGCAGAGCACAGGGCGGGATTCGTAGCCATTGCAGGGCGGCCGAATGCGGGGAAATCGACACTATTGAATGCGCTGGTGGGGGAGAAGGTGGCGATTACAGCGCCCCAGGCGCAGACGACGCGCACATCGCTGCAAGGTGTGCTTACCAGCCCTGAAGCGCAGATTGTTTTCGTAGACACGCCGGGCATTCACAAATCCGATTCACTGTTTAACCGGCGCATGATGGAGACGGTACGAGGCGCTTTAGCAGGCCCGGATGTGGTGCTATTCGTGGCAGACGCGAGCAGACCGGTGGGCGAAGAAGACGAACATGCGGTCAGCGCGCTCAACAAATCGGAGAAGGCGCTACTGGTGCTGAATAAGATCGATCGTGTGGACGATAAACGGCTGCTGCTCCCGCTGATCGAGCGTTATCAACAGCTCTTTCCGTTTGGCGAGGCGATTCCCGTTTCAGCGCGCAAAGGAGAAGGACTGGAAGAGCTGAAGAGGGCAATTCTGGCGCAGCTTCCGGAATCGCCGGCGCTCTTTCCGAAAGACCATCTCACCGATCAGCCGCTGCGTTTTATGGCGGCGGAGATGATCCGGGAAGGCATTCTGCGAGCTACGCGAGAGGAAGTTCCGCATGCGGCGGCGGTACTGATCGATCAGTGGGAAGAAAAGCCTTCTCTCACGCGGATTATGGCCTCGATTTACGTCGAGAGAGCGGGCCAGAAGACGATTCTGATCGGCGCGAAAGGCAGCGTACTAAAGGCGATCGGCACGCAGGCGCGGCTCGATATCGAACGTCTGGTTGGACACAAAGTCTTTCTTGCGTTATATGTCAAAGTAAAGCCGAAATGGCGGGAAGATGCGGAATTTCTGAGGGCGATCGACTGGCGCGCCGTGGCGGGTAACGAAGAACCGGAATAGGACGTCCAGATAGGTTGCCGAAAGAATATGCACGAATGAACAAGTTACTGACAATTGCGATTCTGCTGGGCGGTATGGGCGGCCAGATTGCGCTGGCGGGTCAAAAAGCCCCTATATCGGACGACCGCATTTTCGATCAGGTGCGGATGAGACTGACCACCGATCCGGATGTGAAAGGCGGCGCGGATGACGTAGCGGTAAAGGACGGCGTGGTGACAATCAAGGGAAAGGTCGACACGGAGCGCGGCAAGTCGAAGGCGACGAAGCTGGCGAAGAAGGTCAAGGGCGTGAAGTCGGTAGAGAACGAGCTGGTGGTTGTGGAGCCCGGCTCGAGGTAGAGAAACCGATTCGTTGCTTGGGGGCACATCGCGCGCTAATTGGAGTGCCCCGTCGGATTGGTAGCTAGCGGAGTGTCCCAAGGAGAGCGTTAGCAGCTTTGTGGGCGGGGCAAAGCAGGGGACAGGCGTCGGATTCCGCAAACGGCGCGGAATGCTCGCCGGCCCCCTGGTTTGCGGGTTTTCCGTGCAACAGGCCGCTAGAAGCGGTTCCAGAGGAACTGGTTGTAGACTTCGTGGTGGTATTGGACTTCGGGCGCTTTCACAAAGGTGCCTAACTGCCGGGCACAGCGATCGGCTGAAGATTGCTTGAGGTCGGCGTAGCGGGCCTTCACGTCTTCTCCCAGTAGATGCGTGGTCCACTTGGCTTTACGGAAATTGTCGAGCGCATCGTAGATGTTATCGGGCAGGTAACGACTTGCGCCGCGCAGGTTCTTGACTTCGGCGATGTTGCCCTCGATGCCGGTGCGGAAGATGGAGTAGAGAACCAGGTAGGGATTGGCGTCGGGCGCGACGGAACGTACTTCGACGCGCGCGCTGCGTTCGTTGCCAAGCGGCACGCGGACCATGGAGCCGCGGTCAGTGGCGGAGGCTTTGATCTGGTTGGGCGCTTCAAAGTGCGGATCGAGGCGGCGATAGGCGTTTACGCTGGCATTGAGAAGCAGGCAGAGATCGTTGCCGTGCGACAGAATGCGGTCAATAAACTGCCACGCAAAGGTGCTGAGTTTCTCTTCGCCCTGCGCATCCCAGAAAAGATTCTTTCCGCCTTTCGTGATGGAGACGTTGGTGTGCATGCCGTTGCCATTGACGCCGACCACGGGCTTGGGCAGGAAGCTGGCAGTGTAACCCATCTTGGTCGCGACCTGACGGCAAATCAGCTTGTAGAGCTGAATCTGATCGGCGGCGGTGACGACGTCGGCGTAGCTGTAGTTAATCTCGAATTGCGAGGGCGCAACCTCGGGGTGATCTTTTTCGTTTTCGAAACCCATGGCGCGCTGCACATCGGCCGAGGTGTCGATGAAGAGGCGCAGCGGGTCGCCGGGCAGTGAATGATAGTAGCCGCCAGTGTTGACGTAATCGAAGCGGCAGGCTTCGTGAAATTTCCGTTCGGCATCGGCGCCCTGGAAGAGAAAGCCTTCGATCTCGTTGGCGGCATGAAGCACGTGAGCGTTCTTCTCGAATTCGCCGTCGGCATAGGCTTTTAAGACACCGCGGACGTCGGCGGCGTAAGGCGTGCCATCCTTATCGATGACGTTGCCGAAGACCATGACCTTGCCGGAACCGAAGATGTCGCAAGGCGCCCAATAGAAGGCTCCCCAATCGATACCGAGGCGGAGATCGCTTTCGCGCTGGGCGGTAAAGCCGCGTATCGAAGAGCCGTCAAAGGTGAGGTTGTCCCAGCTCTTGACCAGGAATTGCTTGTCGTAATCCAGCATGTGGAGGCGGCCTTCGAGATCGCTGAAAAGGACGGTGACCGCCTTGATTCCCTTCTCATCGTGTAAGTACTTGAGGCGTTCCTCTTGAATCTGGGCGATGGGCGTGCGCTTTTTGCGCTGTTCCTTGGCCTTGAGGTTCAACTCTTCGAGGTCCGAGTACGAATGAGTGAGGCGGTCATGTATTTCGTTGGGCATTTCTCTCCTAAATTTTGTGTAGCGCGCAAAGTTCACCGGGAAAGCCGGCGCAAGCGGAGCTCGGGCCGCTCCGGGAGTTAGCTGACACAGGACGGGGTGCCGGACTCGCGGACGGATTGGCGATTGAAGCGACGGTAGGAGCCGCTGCAAGGGCCAATTTAGATTTTAATGGGTTTGTAGTTAATTCGCCAGCGCGCGAATTATCTGGCGCCTCTATTCTTCCCTGGCGCGATCCGTAAAGATGTAAAACGCCTGATCGGCTTCGAATGTTTTGACGATGTTCTGGTCGAGAGTTGCCAAATAGACGGAACGCGCGGCCGCCTGAGACATGAGCAGGCGGTCGAACGGGTCCGGGTGAAAGAAACGCATCCGGTCGAGTACCCGGATGTCGGTATATTCGATCGGCAGTTCGGTACACGAAAAGGCCTTCATCGTCTGTTCGAGTTGATCCAGTGAAAAATTGAATCCGGCCCCGTGTTTTTCATGCTTGATCTGAATTTCCCAGGCGCTGACATGGCTGACAAATCGAGTGTCGACGGTTTCAATTGCTTTGAGAAGCTTGCGCGGTAAACGCTCCGGGCTGGTGGCCATCCAAATTACGACGTGCGTGTCCAGCAAGAGTCCATGGCGAGGCAGCATAACCGGGTATCATAACCGCGTGAATTTGTCGAATTCTTCCTCTGAGCTGTTGAACAGAAGAGAATCCGGGATGCCTCCAGCTTGCCCTTTCAGGAACCCAAACGGAAATTTGCCTTTTTGCGCGGGTACAATCTGAGCCACGAGCACGCCGTTCCGTTTGAGGAACACCTGTTCCCCCCGCTCAGCGGCCTCGACCAGTTGAGAGAGCTTGGTTTTTGCTTCGAGCATGTTGGCTTCGACCATGAGATTATCTTAGCTAGAGGGATTGGCTAAGTCAAGGGGTGTCGGCAGGACGGAGCTAAATCGTTGGCGGGGTTGGCGTTGAAAAAACCGTTAGGTTTGAGCAGGAAGCCGATGTAGGCGGCGGGCATGACCGGGTAATCTTCGGGGCGCGGGATATGGGTGTGGCCGAAGGTGTACCAAAAGACTACATCTTGATTGGCAAGAGGGCGGTCGGCGTCGGTCCACTTCGCGAGGCCATCGCCGCCGCTGCTCTGGTTCGGGAAATCGCCAGCGGCGTACTTCTCTTCTTCGCGGTAAGGCGTTACCCAGACGTGATGATCGACAAAGCGGGCGCGCTTGCGCCACCAGGCATTGGGAGAAGCCATGGGAAACGAGTTATCGCCGGGTATGAATTTGTAGCCGACGGGTTCGCCCAGCGCGTTCGTGACAGCCGGATTGGCGATCTTCCAGGTGCGCGCGGTGGTCAGGTTGAGATGGGCCTGAGCCTGCTTTTCGGTTTTGAGTTCGGTCGCCTGGACATGAAAGGCGTTCTCGAAGGCGTTGGCTTCATCGATGGGATCGGCGGCGACGTCGAGGCGCTGCACGATGTTCTTCACCCCATCGATGTCGAAATCGAGGCGCATGTTGAAGAAGTGCTGATGATTCGGCGCGTAAAGGCGGGGAGCGATCATTGTGCCGTGCTTCGGCTTTTCGCCATCGAGCACGGTTCCGAGCGAAAGAATGCCGGTCAGCTTGATTTCGAACTGGATGTTGCCGTCCTGATAGAAATACCAAAAGAAACCGTACTCGTAATTTTCGACGGTGGCGACAGAAGAGACAACCAGGCGGCGGGAGCGGCGGACTTCGGGCGCATCGGGCAAGCGGCGATCCGTGTGCTTCCAGAGGATGCCGAAATCTTCTTCGTGAATGCAGATGGCGTTGGGAATAGTAAGGGCGCGGCCGCGGCTATCGCACAACTGAGCGTCGAGGTATTCGATGTGGCCGACACAATCGCAGCCGAGACGGAGACTGTTGGCGCACATGCCCATGCCGTATTCGCCGACGTCGAAAGCGTTCTTGCGAACCTGGGTCGGCTTGGGGTCGCCGTAAGGAACGACCATTTCGGTGAGCGACGCACGGTAGAGAATGGAGCGGTCGCGGCCCTGATCGGCGTAGCGGAGGTGATGGATGGTTAAGCCTTCGCGAGCGTTGAAGCCGATGACAAACTTCCAATTTTGCCAGGCGATCTGATTGCCTTCGAGCGCGAAGCTGGGGCCATCCGGCTGAGTAATGGAGAGCGGCTTGATGCCGGCACGCTTTTGGGGCACACGCGCGGCGGAATAATTTCCGGCTTGCGGCGGTAGAGGCCAGTGACCATACTCTTCGACGCGGATGACCTGCATCAGGTTGAGATCGACCACCGGGCGGATACCTTCAATAGGCCGCGCGTAACCGTTGTCGGTTGGATCGGCGCGCAAGAAACAAAGCGGGCGGGTTAAGCGGCGGGTGCGATCTTCTTCCGATCCATAGTTGCCAGCGCTCCAGATATCGACCATAACGAGCGAGGTATCGGTAATGCCGTAATGCTTTTCGAGAGCGACTTGAAACTCGGGGCTTTGTAAGACAGCCTGCTCGCATTCGATCTGCTCGTCGAGCGAAAGCGTGGGCTGCGAACCGGGAGGAGCGGGCTCGACGTGCATGACGACGCCCTCAGTCAGGTTGAGGGTGATCGTAGAGGCTTGATTGGCCGCATTGTCGAGTAAGACAGCGAGGGCTTGGCGGTCCGAGACGGGCACGCCGGGCCAGCCATGGACCAATTCTTTAGGCGGTTCCCTCAGCATGATGCTGATGATCCGGGTGGAGGGCGTAAAGCTGGTGAGCTTTCCGAGCAACTCGACGGCCCGCTGAACCTCGGCGGCAGTTAGCGGCTCGAGAGGATGAATGGCGGTTGCTTGCGAGGCTAGATTGTTTTCAGATTCGGTGGCGTCTAGTGTTTCGAGATCCTGTTTGGGCAAGGCAGCGCTCCTTGGTTGTTGGCGAGCTTATTAGGCCGCTTCCTTATGGTCGCGGTTCCATCTCGAGATCGACGCAGATCACGACGGGAAACCTTCAGTATAGGGGAAAAGCGCAGACGAGCCCTTCACGGATCAAGCGGCGAACGAGCGTGAGCTTGCCCATATCGTCCAGATTCCCAGCGAGATCGCTCACGACGAATCTGGCATGGGTCAGGGCAAATCGAACCGCTGTACCGGCATGCTGTGGAAAGGTGATGCTGCGTCCGTAGCACTCGATCGACTCGGAGGCTCCATTTGTCCGCAGGCGATAGTTGACGCCCGGACGCGCCCCCACAATGCTCGCCGCCGTTAAGCGATCGAGCGCGGCGATCTGCGACATCTGGCCTTCCAATAGCGGTGGACAAGCAGCAATGAATTCGTCTACGAAGTGGTCCATGGCCGTTTCGAAGTTGGCCGGCGTCCAAGCCTGCCGCAGGAGGCTTTGCATAGTCTCGCGCGCCTGGGCCCGGTCGAATCCAGGCGCTGCAAAGCCAGGGGGAAGGGCTTTACGAAAGGCGGGATTCTGTAAGCTGGCCCCGGCGACGAACTCCAGCAACAGATCGGCCCAGGTGTAGCGCAGAACACCGGTTGTGATGTGGAGAGAAACTACGTCTGTCGAATGAGCGTCGTGTGCGACGCCGCGAGGAATATAGGCGACATCTCCGGCCTGCAGTTCGAATTCGAGCGTGGGTTCGCCTAAGGGATGAAGCGAAGCATCGAAATCCTGCCCGGGCAGCGGCAGTTCGGCCGGTGTTCCGTAGATGGTCCAACGTTTGGAACCGGCCACCTGCAAGACAAATACGTCATGGGTATCGTAATGCGGTTTTGCGCCTTGCGCGGACGCCGGCGTGAGGTAAGCGTTGGTTTGCAAGGGACAGCTAAATTCTTTTTCGAGACAACGGCAAAAAAGGGTGAGGGCTGGGATTGCCGTATCGAGATAGGCCAGCGTTATGGTGGAGCCCTCTGCAAACAGCTGGTGGACTTTGGCCACGTCGAGCGCGCCGCCTACCGTATAATCGTCGGCAATCGGGTGGCGGGCATTCTTGAGCGTGATATCCGCATAGCGGGTCGCGATAACACGATCCACTTCGTCTAACGACAGAAGAGAAGCAAAATAATTCGGCTGCTCGCGCCGGACGACCAACGGCCGTTTTTCCCAGTAGTCGTTAAAGAACAGTTCTTTGCTAACAGGTTCGATCAGCCATTCGAGCGAAGGCTCGTGAGACACCCCAGCGTCACCGGTGGGAACTGTCGGGATCGGTTTGCTTCTTGTCCGGATCGGTGCTCTTCTTCTTATCGGGATCGGCTGCTTTCTTTTTATCCGGATCGCTACTCTTCTTTTGATCGGGATCGGCGGCTTTCTTTTTATCGGGATCGGTGGGCTTTCTTTGATCGGGATCGTTTTGGGAGGCTCGCGCTGTGGAGACGATGCCGGCCGCGCCGGCCAGGAGCGCGCCGGTCGTGCTCAAGAACGATCGGCGCTCAACCTTTCGTTCGGTGACAATTTGATCGTCAGTTAAGGTCTCGGGCGAGTCTGCGTTTTTTGTTACGTTTGGATTCTTATCAGCCATAGTGCTCCTCTTACCTATCCACACTAATAGTAAACTCTTCCAGAACTCGTTGTAAGTGCGTTTCTTCGAACGCGCTTTATTTCGAGCTGCCGCGGCGATTGTTGAAGCTCACGTCGACTGCCGTATTCTTCTCGAAAGTGACATCTTTGCCGCGCGCGATCAGGGTGGAGTATAGACTCCAGGCCATGCCGTAATAACCGAGGGCAAGCCCAACGGTCGGGGTAGTCTGGGCGGCGATCGAACCGAACAGACCGAAGCCCATGCCGCCTCCGAGGAGGTTACCGCCGACGTTGCTGCCGTGTCCAGTGACAACGCCGCTCGAGTTGCGGATACCATCACCTTGGCCAGCGCTGCGGGCGACTAAGATAGAAGCCGCGGCCGCGATGAAACGCTTCTTCGAATTCTTTGCTTTCACGCCTCCTTCGTCATCTACCTTGAAGGGCGCGCCGCTACTCTCGGCGGCTCTCAGTGTGGCGCGCGTTTGGAAGTGCAATTCTTTCGCGGGTTTTGCCCGTGCCTCCGATGGACCGCCGGCGAGGGGCTCCGATAAGGCGATCGCCTGCGGCGACAACTGCACGTTCTGAAAATTAAATCGGAGGCGGCCGCTGTGATGAAACCAGCCGGCTTTCTTCGCCACCACGACCGCGCCATCGAGCCGCGTACCTTCGGGAAGGATTAATTTATGGTTATCGGAAAACAGGGGCGCATCGAGCACCGCCTCCACCTTCTCGCCGGTTGTTGAGCTACTAGAATTCAGCGCGGTTAGCAGCCTGGCGTGAACGACGGTGCCGGGAGCAGGCTGCGAAGCTAACGAATCCATCGAGTCTTGCGGTAAGGTTTCCGATCCGAAGTCGAGAGGCGCCTGAAGCTCCGCGTTAAAGCGCGTCCGGTCGCGCACGTGTTGCGGGTGATAGGGCAACCGGGACAATAGATAGTCATAGATCTCGTCTTTGAGGTCCGGACTGCGCACCATGGCGGGAATACTCTTGATAGTCGAAACGCGCTCGTCAAGCTGGCTCCTGACCATCTGTTTGCCCGTGCCGAGAACTCCTCCGGTGTTGTTTTGAGCGCTTGGATTTGGATTTTTCGGAGGCTTGAGAGGAAAGATGGAGTTGAGGCCCTGACTTGGCACAGTCGTAAGAGTCATTTTGTGTCCATCGGGGAACAACAAAGAAGTGAAGTCGACTTGCGCGATACGAAGCGGGGTAAAGTCGCCACCGAGAATTGCTTTGGTACGCGCCATTTTGGAAACGGGCTGCACACTGCTGACATGCCCGAAGGCAGTGGTTCCGGCCGGGATCACCAGATGATCGAAAGCGTAGACGGGAGCCATCAGTTTCGCCTCGACGGGGGCATTCAGCCTTTTGGGGATGCGCTTCACCAAATATAAGCGGAGCGGCTCGCCTGCGGGAACAATCAGAGGCACGGTTCTGGGCGGCGGCGGCCCGGCACTCTCATTGAGCTGAGGACTAGCCAGGACGGCCAAAGCGAAGAATAATCCGGCAGTTAGCCTCATGTTTTACCTTTTCGTGCGACTTACGCCCGCGGCGGCATCGGGAACGGCATAGTAGCCGGCGCGGGTTCGAGCTACCGGCTTCCCAGCTCCGTTAACTATCACTTTGATCTTCCGGTAGCTGCCATCGAGCACCTGGAGCTGGGGTGAATAGGCGATGGTGTATTGGCTACGAATATCCTGCGCGATCTCGACCGCGAGTTGCTGTACTTCATCTACGTCCTTGGGATAGAAAACTAAGCCTCCAGTTTGAGACGTCAACTGCTTCAGGGCGCGTTTCGCTTCACTGACCTCCCCTCTGTCTTCTTTGCTGAAAAGGCCAATGGCGTAAATCGCGACTTGGCTTTGCGCGGCCTTTTGCAGCAGGCGCTCAAGCGACGTACGGCTCGCGTTGTCGTTGCCGTCGGTGATGACAAGGAGTACTTTCTTGTCTTTCTTGGCTTTAGCTTTGGTGTAGTCGAGCGACAAATCGACCGCGTCGCGCATGGCGGTTCCGCCATTCGAATCGATTCGGGCGAGCCCCTGGGCTAGCTTTTGGGAGCTGTTTGTGAATTTCACGTCCAGGTAGGCATCGTCATTGAAATTAACGATGAATACTTCGTCCTGAGGATTGGAGGCGCGCACCATGGAAAGCGCGGCGGCTTCAACGCGGGAACGGCTGGGACGCATGCTGGCGCTATCGTCGATGGCAATACCGAGCGAGACCGGTACATCCTCGTGGTGAAAGATCTTGATCTGCTGGGGAGCGTCGTTCTCGAAAATTTTGAATGCGCCACGGTTCAATGAGCCAAGAGGTTTGCCTTTAGCGGTGACCGTAACATGCAAAACCACTAGCCGGCTGTACGAGCTAAATTGCGCCCAGGCGCAAGCGGCAAAAGCTGCAAATAGGGTAAGCGTTCCGAGCTTGCGACGCGAGACAAAGATGATGGCCGGGACGGAACGATGGTACAGTGCTACTCCTTGGCGGCCTAGCCGACTACTCTCACTTTAGCCGGGGGGATTCCAGGCTGCGGTTAGAAGCTGCCGGTCAAAGAAATTTGACCGTAGGCGCCGAGGGAAGGCACGGTCGGCGCCTTGCGTAGACGATATCCCATGTCGTACTGCACGTCGATGTAGCGGGAGAGGGAGTAGCGCGCGAGAAAGCCGACGCTGGCCAGATCGACTTTGTTCTGCACGTCGGGAATGGGCGTGACCTGCCGGAGATTTGCGTAATCGTAGAAGACGCCGAGTTGAGTTTTGCCGCCCCACTCCGCGTTACGGTCGAATGTTCGGGCAATCGCAAAGGCAGGCAGACGGATTTCCTGGCTGAACATCTGGCCGTTACTGCCTAGAGCGGTATCGGTGTAGTAACCACGCACGCTGCCTACGCCGCCTCCCCCGACCTGCTCGCTGTATGGCAGATTGCTCTGGCTGGCCTGCAAGGTGACTCGCGTAACCGCGCTGAAACCTTTGGGTAGCAGCGTGGTGCGAGTGACTAACAACCGGTTGTAGATGTAATTGGCCTTGGAGCCCGGCACGAGTGTCGAAAGCGCGGCAGTGTTATTGTTCGGGGTCAATCCGCCGGGACTCAGCACGAGCATATTCTGGACGGCCGTCTGGCCGGCACGGTCGGAGAGTGAGCCGTCATAGATGAGCGGGAATTGGTCGACCTCGGCCGTGCGCGCGAAAACCTCAAAACCGGCGAACTCCAGATTGTTATCGGTTGTTTTGAAATCGTAGCCGGCCTGCAGATCTTCGGTAAAACGATGGGCGCGCGGCAGGAGATGGACGTAGCGGATACTGGCCTGCCCCGAATGGCCGAGGTCGTGGAAAATTTCGGCCATCGCAGGCTGTTGGACGCCGTAAGATCCGAAGATCAAAAGCTGGTCGCCCCACCGGAGCGGGATGGTATCCGAAACGGAATGCGACGTATAGCGCCCGCTGAGAGAACGGGTGAGCTGGTAAGACAAGATCTGGCCGGTTCCGAAGACATTTCCCCAGTTCGCGCCGAAGTTCGATTCTGGAACGCCAAGGCTGCGCACGCCGAGGTTGTCGTAGCCCGCGTAGAAACGAAGCGGCAGACGATCGTGCGCGTTGAGCGTAAGGTCGGTTTCGCCCGTCTGGTCGCCTGGCTGAAAGACGGCATCGACATTGAGAAAAGGATTACGGTTTAGGCGGTCGATATCGGTCTGAAGATCGTCGAGGCTCAGGGTTTGGCCGGACTGAAGTCCACTGGTCTCTTCGATCAGGGAAGGGGAGAAATAGCGCGCGCCCTTGACGTTGATGTGTTTGAGCCGGTATTCGGTGACCAGGACTTGTACCACGCCGTTAGCAATGTTTTGCGGTGGAATCGTCACATCGACGAAGGGATGCTGGTGCGCGCGCAGCCAGCTCATGGTTTGCGCCTTAATATGTTCGAGATCGGCGAGCGTTACTGGCCGCCCGAGAAAGGCAGTCAATTGCGTGCCGAATCGAGCGTCGTTCAGCGCGGGGACTTGCGAAACATCTATTCCGGAGGAGCCTGCAGCCGTAATAGGTACACCCGTGGCGATCACATGCTTCGCGCCCGCAACAAAGACCAACCCTCTCAGCGCGGCAAGGAGAGGCTTCTGAGAACTGGTTGTGGGAAGCGGCGTCGGAGGCGGTACGAGTTCGGGCGATTGAGTCTTAGCCGGCAGGTTTGGCGCGACCCGATCATAATCTTGCGCCTGAACCGGCGCGGTTGCGGCGGCGAGCAGCAGCGCGGCCGTCACTGCGAACGGAGCCAAACGCGAGGCGATGTAGATCATGTTGACTTTCTTGCTCAACGTCCACCTCCCGAAGAGGGTGAGGTCGCGGGCGCGGGAGGAAGTACGATGCGCCAGAGTTTCTCTTTTCCGCCTTGTAGAAGAATTTGTTCGGTGGTATTGATCACCGGCGGCCCGCTGATAACCGAGCGATCACCGGTATCGGACACGCTACTCGATGCGCCGTTTCCGTTCAGAATGGTCGGCAGCGAAGCGAAGCCGTTGTTCTGCCAGGTCGAGAGAGTGGATGGCGAAGGATACGGGATATAGGTGCGCGGCACAGCGAGCGCGAACACAGCTTGCGCGGTCGACGCCGAAATGGCCGCCGGGGAAGCCATATTACGCACTGTCATGTTGGAACTGATGGCCTGAGCGAGCGTGGGTGCGTTCATGAGAACGGCCGGCGTGATGAGTCCCGCACCGATGGCTGAAGCGGGAATTTGATAGTTGGAGAGCAGCGTGCCGGGATTCGCGGAGAGATTCTGCGCTCCGAGAATCGCGGCGACCGTGCGCGACCCGCTATTAGCCGAGTCGTAGCTGCCGAGTGTTTGCGTGACGGTCGCGCCCTGGCCGGCGACGAAGCCGGTAAGAGCAAAGTTGGTGGCCGATAGAGTGGCCGCAAGCGTTCCATTGCTCATCTTGGTCGGATCGCCCACAATGGCGGCGCTCAGCAGGCGGCGTTCGATGGAGCCCGTGCCCATGGCGGAGGTGGGCAGCAGGTAATTCGAAAGAATAGTGCCCGGCGCGGCGGCAAAGCTACCGGCGGCCAGCGTCGTGGCGAGAGTCCAGGTGCCTGCATTTTGGCTCGCGTAGACCGCTGCGTTCTGCGTGATAGTTGCGCCTTGTCCGGTCACAAAGCCGCTCAGCGTGTAATCGCCCGCGGCGAGCGTGGCGGAAGTTGTGCCGTCAAAATATTTGACGGGCCTTCCCGTTATCGAAACAGTCAGCGCGTGCTGGTTAATGGTGCCCGCTCCGGAAGTTGAGGTCGGCAGGAGATAATTCGCCAGATTCGTTCCGGCGTTGGCCGAGAAATCGGTGGGGGTGAGCGCAGCCGAGACAGTCCGCGAGCCGGCGTTGGCAGAATCGTACGTGCCCGTAGTCTGAGTGATCGATGCGCCTTGTCCGGCGACGAAACCGCTTAGCGTGTAATCACCCGTGTTTAGCGTCGCAGCCGCGGTGCCGTCGTATGTCTTGGTCGTGTCACCGGTGATTGCCGCGGCCAGCGCTCGCTGATTGATCGTTCCTGAGCCGGAAGCCGCGGTGGGAAGGATGTAGTTGGATAAGGTCGTTCCACCGTTCGCCGCAAAGTCGCCAGTTCCGAGTGAAGCTGTTACGGTACGCGAGCCGGCATCGGACGAATCGTATGCGCCGGCGGCTTGAGTGATCGAGGCACCTTGTCCGGCAACGAAACCGTTCAGCGCGTAATCGCCCGGCGCGAGACTCGCGGCGGCTGTGCCGTCGTATGTCTTATTCGGCGTTCCCGTGATCGCGGCAGCGAGCGCTTTCGGATTGATGGTTCCTGCGCCGGAAGCGTTAGTCGGCAAAATGTAATTGGCGAGCGATGTGCTTGAGCCCGCGTTAAAATCGGCGGCGCTCAGCGATGCGCTGACCACGCTTGATCCCGCGTCGGGCGAAGCGTAAACGCCCGCGGTTTGAGTTACCGCCGCGCTTTGGCCGTTAACAAAGCCCGAGAGCGTATAGTCGCTCGATGCGAGACTCGCAACGGCTGTACCGTCATAAGTCTTATTCGGTGTTCCCGTAATCGCCGCGGTAAGCAGTTTGGGATTGATCAGCCCGATGCCGGACGCGGACGCCGGCAGGATATAGTTTGCGGAATTCGCTCCGCCTGTAAGCGTGAGATCGCCGGCGGGAAGATTGGCGGTAACGGTTTGTGAACCCGCATCGGCGGTAGCGTAAACGCCTGAGGTTTGGCTAACGTTCGCTCCTTGACCGGCAGCAAAGCCAGTCAGGACGAAGTTGGCCGGATTCAAGAGCGCCGAGTTAGAACCGTCGTACGTTTTCGAAGCGCCTACGATAGCGGCGGTGAGCGCTTTGGGATCGATGAGCCCCATCCCCGCGGCCGAGGTAGGCAGCAGGTAATTCGAAAGGTTGGTGCCAGTCGCGGCGGCGAAGTTGCCGGCATTGAGCGTGGTGTCGACCGCCCATGTGCCGGCATCCTGACCGGCATAGCTGCCTGCCGTTTGGGTGACCGTCGCGCCTTGTCCGGCAACGAAGCCGCTTAATGTGTAGTCGCCCGAAGTGAGAGTGGCGCCGGTTGTGCCGTCGTAAGATTTGGCGGGTGTTCCGGTAATAGCTGCCGTGAGCGATTTTTGATTGATGGTTCCGCTACCTGAGGCAGCCGTAGGCAACGTGTAGTTGGACAGATTCGTGCCGCTATTCGCGGAGAAATCGCCGGAGCCGAGCGCGGCCATTACGCTGCGTGAGCCGGCGTCGGCCGAATCGTATGCGCCGGTGGTTTGAGTAATTGCAGCGCCCTGTCCGGAGACGAATCCGGCGAGCGAGTAGTCGCTCGATGTGAGCGTTGCCGCGTTCGTGCCGTCGTAAGTCTTCGTGGGTAACCCGGCGATGGTTGCGGTCAGCGCTGCTGGATTAATTGCGCCGCTACCCGAGGCCGTGGTGGGCAACGTGTAGTTGGACAAGTTCGTGCCACCGTTCACCGAGAAATCGCCCGTTCCGAGCGCGGCTGTTACGCTTCGTGAGCCGGCATCGGCCGAATCATATACGCCTAAAGCTTGAGTCACGGATGCGCCCTGCCCCGAAACAAATCCACTGAGCGAGTAATCGCTCGATGTGAGCGTTGCAGTGTTCGTGCCGTCGTAAGTCTTGCTGGGTGCTCCGACGATCGCCGCGGTCAACGCCGCTGGACTGATTGCGCCGCTACCCGAGGCCGTGGTGGGCAACATGTAGTTGGATAAGTTCGTTCCATTGTTTGCCGAGAAATCACCGCTTCCGAGCGCGGCCGTTACGGTTCGTGAGCCGGCATCGGCCGAATCGTACGTGCCCGCCGTTTGCGTAACCGAAGCGCCTTGTCCGGAGACAAAGCCCGTAAGCGAATAATTCGCGGCGCTCAGGAGCGCGGCTGTCCCGCCGTCATAGGTTTTGGCCGGAGTTCCGACGATCGCGGTGGCGAGCGCTTTCGCGTTGATGGTTCCACCGCCTGATGCCGCAGTGGGCAGCGTATAGTTTGAAAGCAAAGTGCCTGAATTAGCCGTGAAATTACCGGCGCTCAATAATGCGCTGACCGTACGCGCGCCGGCATCGGCCGAATCGTATGTCGCCGCCGTCTGGCTGATCGAGGCACCTTGTCCGGACACAAAACCGGTTAGCGAATAGTTAGCCGAACCCAGCAGCGCGGCCGTTCCTCCGTCGTAGGTCTTGCTTGGCGTTCCGATGATCGCGGCCGAGAGAGGGGCCGGCGTAATGGTAGCGGAAAGGCCCGCGGGTTGCGTCAGATTGTAATTGCTGGCGTCAATGCCTGAAATGGTATAGGCACTCGCGGGCGTTACTGTCCAAGTCCCGGCATTTGCGGAAGCGAAGGTCCCACTCGCGGGCGCCGAAAGATTCACCACATCGGAGCCGAGTACGCCGGATAGCCCGGCATTGGTGTTGTTTATGCTTGCGGCATTCGTTCCGTTGTAGACCTTCCCGACAGCAACTGCGCCGGTAACCGCGAGCGGCGCTGGCGTGATTGTGCCGATGAGCGCATCGGACACGCTGGAAGCTATGGAATAGTTCGCTGCTTTCGCGCCGGTAAGCGACAGGCCAGTCAAGCTCACGCCCAGACTTGTCCCTACGTTCTTGGTCGAGTAAGTTCCGTTCAGGCCGCTTGTATTGAGCGACACGGCATCCGTTCCGACAATTCCGGATAGCGTATAGGCGACGCCCGACCCGGTCGCCGAATCGGTTGCATCATAGATCTTGGTGACTGAAGCGAGGTTCAAAATAGCCTGACTAATGTCCGCCGAGAGACCGGCCGGTTGGCTTAGGCTGTAATTTGCCGCTTTCGTGCCGCCGATGCTGAATCCGGCGGCGGTGACTGAAATACCGGTCCCGACGTTCGGCGAGGAAAACGTTCCAGTTGCGCTCGCTTCGTTGAGCGTGACGTTGCCGGAATCGGCACTTAACACGCCTGAGAGTATTGCCGAAGCGGTGTTGAGCGCGTCGGCCGTGTTGCCGTTGTAGGTCTTATCGGTAGCGAGGACGCCGGCAATGGTCAAGGGCGCTTGATTTATCTTGCCGGTACCCGAGGCCGACGTCGGCAGGGTGTAATTGGTCAGCAGCGTACCGCCATTCGGAGAAAAGTTGCCGGCTGCGAGCGTCGTCGAGACCCCGATCGAGCTTCCCGCGTTAGCCGTCGCGTAGGTTCCGCTGGTTTGCGTCACCGTCGCTCCCTGGCCGCTTACGAAGCCGCTCAGAGTGTAGTTGGCAGCGTTCAGCGTGGCCGCAGTCGTTGTGTCATAGGTCTTTGTCGGGTTGCCCGTAATGGAAGCTGTGAGCGCCTTCGGATTGATGACGCCGATATTTGCATTCGAGAGAGTCGAGCCGATCGCATAGTTCGCTGCGTCCGTGCCCGAGAGAGCGAGGCCAGACAAACTGACCGCGAGGCTAGATCCCACATTCGAGGAAGCATAGCTGCCGGACAATCCGCCAGTAGCCACCTGCACGCTGTCGGAACCCGGCAGGCCGCTCAGCGTATAAGCCGAGCTTGTAGACGGCAGGCTCACGCCGCCATCGTAAGTTTTTGCAACCGCCGTCAGACTGATTCCGGTGTACGGCGTGATATTCGCCGAGAGACCGGTCGGCTGCGTGAAGCTGTAATTGCCCGCGTCGACGCCCGAAACGGTATAGCCGCTCGCCGTCACCGCCTTGGCGTTGCCGACATTTTTGTTGTTGAATGCGGCGCTGGCTCCCGCTGCGTCCAGACTTACCGCGTCACCGGCATAAAGTCCTCCGAGCGCAGCTGAGCTGTTATCAAGACCGGCGGCGGTGGTGGCGTCATACACTTTGTTAAGGGCAACCGCGCCCGCGACCGTTAGCGGAGCTTGGGTTATCGTGCCGATGCCGGCGTTCGAAAGGCTTGCCGCGATTGTGTAATCCCCGGCTTGTGAGCCGGTTAATGCGAGCCCGCTCAGACTCACGTTTTTGCCGACGCCGACATTCTTGTCGGAATAGTTCCCGCTGATTCCAGTCGTATCGACAGACACGGCATCAGAGCCCACGATTCCCGAAAGCGTATAAGCGCTGGTTGCCGTCGGAAGACCGGTCGTGCTGTCGTACATGCGAGTGACGTTTGTGAGATTCAGGAGCGCCTGTGTGATGTCGGCGGAAAGTCCAGTGGGTTGGAGCAGCGCGTAATCAGCCGATTGGCCACCAGAGATCGTGAAGCCCGAGGCCGTTACGCCGATGCCGGTTCCCACATCTTTGGAGGCAAAGACGCCGGCCGCGCCGCCGCTATTCAAACTCACGCCATCGGAACTAAACAGACCCGAAACATTGGCCGAAGAGACGTTCAGCGTGTCCGCATAGCCGCCGTTATAGGAGCGATTTGTTCCGGATACGTTCACAACCTGCAGCGGAGCTTTATCGATCGTGCCCGGGCCGCTGGCCGAAGTAGGCAACGAGTAATTATTGAGGTTGGTTCCGCCGTTAGGGGAAAAATCCGCGCCTGCCAGCGCGGCAGTTACGGTGCGGCTGCCTGCATCGGCGATGTTGTAGAGACCCGCGCTCTGTGTGACCCTTGCGCCCTGGCCCGAGATGAAGCCCGTGAGCGCGTAATTGTTCGAAGCAAGCGTGGCAGCGTTGCTAGAATCGTAAGTTTTTGTCGGATTGCCGATGATAGCCGCGACCAGCGGCGCGGGAGTGATCGTGCCTGTCCCCGAGCCGGTGGTCGGCAAAACGTAGTTAGAAAGATTGGTGCCCGAATTGGCAACGAAATCGGAAGACGCGAGAGTCGATTGTATGCTCTCCGTTCCGGCATTAGGTGACAGATACTGCGCGGATGCCGATTGCGGAAGACTTGCGCCCTGCCCCGCAACGAAACCGACCAACTGGTAATTGGAGGCGACCAGCGTAGTCGACATCGAGCCGTCGTAAACCTTGGTTGGATTGCCCACAATATTCGCGGTGAGCGGCTTCGGCTCGATATCGGCTGCCAAACCCGCCGGTTGGCTAAGAATGTAGTTCGCTGCTTGCGCGCCGTTCAGCGCGAAACCGCCCGCCGTGACCGCCAGATTGTTGCCTACATTTACCGAGGAGAAATTGGCGGACACGCCGCTCGCATCCAATCCGACCTGGCCTGAGTCGGCCGAAAGTACACCCGCAAGAGCAGCGGAGCCGGAGTTCAGCGTGGCCGCTGTCGTGTTGTCGTAGTATTTGTTAACCGCGCTGACATTCGTGATCGATAGCGGAGCGCGGAATATCGTCGCCGCCAAGCCCGCCGGTTGAAAGAGCTGGTAATTGGCCGCGTCGGAACCAGAAATACTGAAGCCGGAAGCAGTAACCGGAACGCCGTTGCCGGCATTGGGGCTAGCAAAAACTCCCGTTGCGCCGCTCGCCGAGAGTGCCACGTTATCCGAGCCTACGACTCCGAACAAGTAGCCGCCGCCGGTCGAGAGCGTGGCGCCGGTGGTCGTGTCGTAGGTCTTGTTCTGTGCCGCGACGCCCAAAATGCTCAGCGGCGCTTGCGTGATCGAGCCCGCGCCGGTAGCGCTCGTCGGCAGCACATAGTTGGAGAGCAGAGTGCCGGATTGCGCTGTGATGTCGGTGGTCGCGATGTTGGCAGTCACGCTTCGCGAACCGGCCTGCCGCGCGTCATACAGAGCGGCCACAGCGTCGTCGATATTGATTCCTTCACCTGGCGCAAGGCCAGCAATATTGAAATTCGAATTGGTCAAGGTGGCGCGCGTGGTGCCGTTATAGACCTTGGTCGGCATCCCGATAATCGATGCGCTCAGTAAGGCCGGATTGATGGTGCCCGAACCATAGGCGACACTCGGCAGAGTGTAATTCGATAGGCTGGTGCCCGAATCGGGTGTGAAATCCGATGCGGAAAGATTGGCCGTAACGGCCTGAACCCCTACGTTCTTGCTCGCGTATTCGCCAGCCGTTTGAGTAACCGTCGCTCCCTGACCGGCAGTAAAGCCGGTGAGCGTGAAATCCGAAGAGGTCAGAGTAGCTGTTGTCGTGCCGTCGTACGATTTCGTCGGATTCCCGGTAATCGCGGCGTAGATCCCGCCCGTTACAGTCGCGGGAATGATGGTGCCGAAGCCCTTGACGGTTGTCGGGAACGCGTAGTTAGAGAGTAGAGTTCCCGAACCGGCGGTGAAGTCGCCTGCTCCCAGCGTGGCGGTCACCTGGCGCACTCCCGCATTTGGCGAATCGTAGACGCCCGCCGTCTGCGTGACACTGGCGCCTTGGCCGCTGAGGAAACCGCTCAGCAGATAATTCGAGGAATTCAAGACAGCCGAAGTAGTGGCATCGTAGGTCTTCGTCGGATCGCCCACGAGCGAGATGTTGATAGGCGCGGGATTGATAACACCTGTCCCAGTGGCCGAAGTGGGCAGCATGTAATTCGAGAGCTTGGTGCCCGTTCCGGCCGTGAAGTCCGACACGGCCAGCGCGGCGGTGACGGCTTGGGTTCCAGCATTGGAAGTAGCGTAGGCGACATGAGCGGACTGGCCGATGGTTGCGCTCTGACCGCTGACAAACCCAGTTAAGCTGAAATCGGACGAGCCTACGATCGCGCCGGCATCCCCGTTGTAGGTCTTGGTTGGCGTCGAAACGATAGCCACCGATAACGGTCTTGCGTTGATATCCGCGAAAAGTCCGCCTGGCTGCGTCAGCCGGTAATTTGCCGCCATTGCACCCGAGAAGTTAAAGCCGGAGGCGGACACGGAAATCCCGTTCCCGACATCGGAACTAGCGAAAGCTCCGGCGGCCGAGTTCTTCCCAAGCGTCAGGACATCGCCGGAAACGATTCCATTGAGCGTCGCGCCCGCTGTATTCAAAGTTGCGGTATTGGTAGCGTCGTAAACCTTGCTCACGGCAGTAACGCCCGTGATCGTCAAGGACGCCGGATTGATGCTGGCAGTGAGCCCGGCGGGTTGGGTGAGCGCATAATCGGCCGCTTTTGAGCCGCTCAAGCTGAAGCCTGATGCGGTAACCGCCAGGCCCGAGCCGGCGTTAGCGGTCGAAAACGCGCCGCTCGCGCCGCCTGTTACCAGGCTCACGTTATCCGAGCCGATTACGCCGTAAAGCGCAGCGGAACTGGTGTTCAATGCATCGGCAGTTGTTCGGTCGTACACCTTGTCGGTCGCGAGCACGCCCGTAATCAGAATTGGCGCCTGGTTGATGTAGCCCGCGCCCGTGGCGCTGGTCGGGAGGAGGTAGTTCGAAAAACTTGTACCGCTATTCGCCGTAAAATTCGTCGGGCTGAACGTAGCGGAAATTGTTTGAGCGCCGGCATCCGCGGAATTGTAAGCCACCGAGCTCGGTTGATTTACGGTCGCGCCTTCGCCTGCCACGAAGCCGCTGAGACGATAGTTACTTGAACTTAGCGTGGCTGTCGTCGTGGCGTTGTAAGTCTTGGTCGGATCGCCAATAATCGCAGCCGTCAGCGCCGCCGGGTTGATCGTTCCAATATTTGAACTCACCATGGGCGACGTGCCGGCATAGCCATATACCGGAACGCCGCCGTGCGTGACGCCGATATTCGAAGCGGTAACCGCGATCCCGCTGCCGGCGTTCTTGCTGGTATAGCTGCCGCTCACTGTTGCGGCATCGCCATTAATCAGACCCGCCACTGCGGCATTCGCTCCCGTGAAAGTAGCCGCCGTTGTTCCGTCATATGTTTTTTCGACCGTGCCGGATAGGGCCACCGAAAGGCTGGGCGTAACACTATAGAGAAGGCCGTTTCCGCTTACGGCTGGCGCGGTGGCGGTGGTTGCGGCGTATTGTAGGAAGTCGGGTGAAAGGCCGCCGGTGCTATCCGTGCTCGGATTGCTCGAATAAACCAGCCAGTTTCCTCTGCCGCCCGACAATGCGGTTGAACCCGAGTTGTTGATGAAGTTGCCCGCAGTCTGCAGAGTGACGCCGTTCGCGCCCGCAACCGTTGTGCCTGAGGCAAGTGTCAGGTTTCCTGCCGCCGCAGTCAGTAAAACATTCGCGGTCGAAACGCCGGCATTTACAGCCACCGCGCCACCGGCCGAACCGCTGAGGCTTCCGCCGCCTGAGACTGCGGCGTTGAGATTCAAATTGTGATAAGCCGATAAGGTCAACCCGGCCGAACTCGTCCAGGAGATCGGCGCCGAGACATTGATGTCGCCCGCTCCCGCGCTCTGCGTGCCTGCGCCGGAAGCCGTCGTGGCGGTCGTTTCTTCGCTCACATTCGTGCCGCTATTCAGAGTGGAGGCGATCGTCGAAGCGGCCGTGGCATCGATCGTCAGATCGATAGGGTCTACGCGCCACATCCCGCCCTGGCCGGCGCTCACCGTCGCTTTGCCTATCGATACCGATCGCCCGGACGTCTCGACCAGGCCGCCGCCCGCTGAACCACCAGCCAGAATCGAAGCGCCGTTTGCTATGGTCGTAGATCCTGCCAGATCGCTTCCGTCCGGAGTGGAAACGCCGATCAGCACGTTGCCGCCGGAGGAACCTTGGGCCGAGATTTGCGCGCCACTGGTTACGGTCACGTCCGCTCCGTTCGCAACCACTTGGCCGCCGGTACCGTCGGCATTGCGCGCGGAAATCGCGCCACCGGCGTTAACCGTTCCATTTGGCGCGGAGAGCCACACTTCGCCGTTGATTGTTTTCGTACCGGTGGCGGAGATCAGGCCGGAGCGATTGCCCGCAAGCGTATAAATACTCCCGCCGCCTGCTTTCAGCGCCGCCGCCGCCGCCGTGATACGCCCGCTTTGCGTAAGACTGCCCGCGTCCTTTGCACTCGGCGCAACATACACACCCGCTGGGCCCCCGACCGTGGTCAGCAGCACATTATCCCCGGTAGCAAGCGTCGCCGTTCCTTTGGGCGCGCCGATCGAGCCTGCGTTATCGACCGAGCGGCCGATCAGAATAACGTCACCCTGACGAGCCAGAATGGAACCTTGATTGATCACGCCGCCGGCCGATGTTCCCGAAGCCGTCAGTGCCCCGCCCGCCATAAACGCTCCGGTCGCGATGTTGCGCGTCGAAGCAAGAAACGTCCCGTCCGCGAGCACGCAGCCATTAGCGCCTATCACCACCCCGTTTGGATTGATCAGATAGAGCGAGCCGGTGGCCTTCAGCAGACCGTCGATCTGCGAGATGTCGCCCCCAACCACGCGGCTGAGAGTTGCTCCAGCGCCGTTGTTGATAATGACCCGGCCGCCCGCGCCGATGGAGAAATTGCTCCAGTCGATCACTCCGCGCGCGCTGCTCTGCGTAACGGTCAGGCTACCCGTAGCCGAACCGATCGTGCCCGTTCCGCCGACGAAGACTCCGCCGTGCGGCAGCACCGGTCGAGATTGTGCCAGCAGAAGATCTGGCGCGCCGGCCAGAAGCGCCCCTAAAACAGCTGGATAGAAACTGGCAAAAAGCTTTCGCCGCAAGAAGTCACGTCACCCCTGAATCGGTTTAGTCGTTCAAAAACCCGACCAAAGATAGGTAACGGCCTGCAGGCAACCATCTCATAGGAAATGTGGAGCCTCTTACGCCCACAAAGGCGGCGAGGAACGCAAGGGTAAGGCTACGCGAGGAACTTTCCGATCAGCCACATATGGCCGAACGGATCGACCAGCGCGCCTTGTAGCATCCGCTTTATGGGTTGCGGTCCAACAGTAGAGTGCTGGTGCTCGAGCACCGGACTTCGCTCGACCGCCCCCGCCGCTAGCGCTCGCGTATGCACTGCCACGGGATCGTCCACAAACAGCTCGATCCGGACGGTCGTAAATCCCGCGGAGGCCGGCGCGCGCGTCCCGTAGTCCGGCGCTTCCTGCGCAAGGAAGAACTTAGAGTCTTCAATCGCAAGGCCGGCTACGACGTGTCCATCGCCATCAAGACTCCATAACAGATTCGCCCCGAACGCCGCTTTGTAGAACTCGATCGCTGCATTTCCGTCAGGGACGGCCAGCATCAGCGAGATCTGGGTTGGCATTGCCGCCGGCTGTGCAATCGCGGCGCCCCAATCGGCCGGACTTAAGTCGCGTGCATGCCGGGAAAACAGCCAATGGTGGCCCGCAAAATCCTCCGCGCCATACTGATACTCGCCGTACTCAGTCTCATGTAAATCTTCCACAATCTTGGCGTTGGCTGATTTACTCTTTTGAAAGTGGCTCTCGATATGGTCGACAAACACGGTCAGGCTCTGCGTTCCAAAACCGTGCTGACCCGGAGTCTCCCTGCCCGGGCGCGCCCTTTCGAGCATGATCCAGGCGTTTCCAAGATGCATCTGTGCGCCGCTCACCGGACCACCAGGCTCGCCATAGCGATAATGCTCGCCAAAACCAAAAGTCTTCGTTAGCCAGTTGATGGCTTCCGCAACATCTTGGTAAACGACGTGCGGCAGCAATGTGTCAGTCGGTACAGAGCGATTGAAGATCACGAAAATTCACCGACTAGACCAGGTTGCAAACGACTCACGCAAAAAATGCAATATTGCCCGCGACGCATTGATAAGGAACCATTTAGGTGTGCTGGAGGTAGGGGTTGAACTATTAGCGGGCTGTGCTCTCCGTAACTTGCAGATTCTACGTTGCCGCACATGCCAAAACTACCACCTTTGCCACGCACCCATTACACGCGATTACACGCGGCGCGGCAAGGACATCCATATCCCCACACCGTCCCCTGCTTTCCCTGGCGGATGTTTCGCCGTGCAATAGCTACATCGGCTAATTTTCGCTTTGCAGTTCGGAAAAGGTTGCGTTCTGATTCCTCTCAGCCGCTGCGGAGGATAGGGCAGGCAGGGATGCAACCCGAGCGCCGCAGACCGACCGGGGCGGATAAGGGCATGGAAACATGCCCTGCCGCTTCTCCAGTTAACGGGAAAAAAAATTGAATGCTTTCGAGCAACTGCGCCAGAATGCGGCGTCTCATGATCTTCAAACCGTCTGCGGGTTGATAATCTCAATGTCCTTGTAGCGGCTAAAATCGTCCGTATCGAAAGTAAGAATGCGCCGGAGGCCCTGCGCTTTCATGGCGGCCGCAATACGCGCATCATGCACCTGCCTGCCGGAAACGCCGTATTACACCACCAGCTCGCGCCAGATTCTAAAGAGTTCCGGGCCTTCCGGCAGGATGGTGAGAAACGACTCCGCGAAGCGGCAATAATGTTCGGTCATCGCCACGGTTTTCCCGAGGCCGTTCTGTTTCTCCGGGCGTGTGCATACGCTCCAGAATTCAATGAGATTCTGAGGCGTGATACAAAGCTCGGCCCCGTTCTGGAGCAATGCCTTAATGGCGTTGCTCGCTACCGCTTTCTGAGGATTGGCGAGCGCGAGAGAACGGAGCAGGACATTTGTATCGACAAGATAATCTACCCGCTATCCGCGTTCCGGGTACCAGTTTGCACGGTGAAATGCTTCTTCCGTCACCATGGCCTGGGATTCAAACCCCTCAGCAAACTCGCTAAATGCCCGTACGCGCTCATGCGCAGGCAGTTTGGCAGGCGGCAACGCGGCGGTGCCGTGTTCTTCGAGAAGGCGCTGCGCATAGGCTGCCAGTGATAGCCCTCTTGCCTGTGCCTGCGCCAACAGGGCCGATTCTACAGTTGGATTGATGTCAAGCTTGAGGGTCATAATCCCCAAGACTAGAGATTCCATTGCTTTCTGTCAATGGTTTCTAGCCCTGCATGCCGGACCTTCTTCTTGAAGCTAGGTTGTCCTCACGTCTCCCCATGTCCGGGATTTTTAGCTTTCAGTGGAACAAGGGAGCCCCGTGCGATGGGGGCGATAAGGCGTAAGCGGCATGCATGCCTCGGAAGCACGTTACACGGCATTACACGCGAAGACGGCTAGTTTTTTCTAAGTGATTGTTTTGTTAGGTGTGCTGGAGGTGGGGGTCGAACCCACATGACCAGTGAAGGTCGCGGGATTTTGAGTCCCGTGCGTCTGCCAGTTCCGCCACTCCAGCGCCGAAAGCGTACTAACGAGTATATCCAAATGCCTGAAGAACCCTCGGCGCACGTCTCGAACCGGCGCGGCGGCTGCAAATATGCCCGAATTTGCGCTATCTTAGTGAGTTGAGGCCCCATTTGTCCGGTGCTTCCAAAAGAGCGTTGGAGAGCATAGGAATTACCGCAAATGAGACCAATTTAACTTGCCGAACGCCGTTTCCGCGAACCGACCGACCATCGAGCATGGGAGGATTGAGCTAGGGACAACTATGGGTTCAGAAACAAAAGCGCGCGGGCCTGTCCTAGCTCAGAGTTTGTTCAGTACCGTACACGCGCCTCGGTCCTCCTGGCGCAGTCACATTACCAGTGGCGTGGCCCACGCCATCCTCATCCTGGCTCTCTTTCTTATTGCTGTTCCGGCCTTCCGTGACCAGGCCAACAAAAAACCGGTCGAGACCATCACTTTAATCGCTCCGCAGCTTCCCGAATATCAGCCGAAGACGGTTGCGCCTAGCCATATTCAGTCGCCCACGCAGGTGACGAAGAACGTGATCAGGCCTAAGCTGTTAAGCAACCTCAAGCCGCCTGAAGTCAAACCGGTCAAAGCGCCAAAAGCTCAGCTCATGGCTATGGCGCCCGACATGAAAGCGACGCCAGCGGTTTCGCCGGAGGCGGCAATCATTGAGCCGAAGTTAGCGCCTGCTCCCAAGCCGGCTGTTCGAACGGGTACTTTCCAGAGCGCGGATGCCGCCAAAGCGCCACCGGCTCCTAAAGTAGCCAAGGTCGGAGGCTTCGGCGATCCCAATGGAGTGCCGCCCTCAGCCGATTCGCGGCAATCGGCTGCCATGCTCGCAAAAGTAGGTTCTTTCGATCTGCCGAACGGCGCTGGGAATTCCGGAGGTGGCGGCCGTAGCTCTTCCGGAAGTGTCCGCCAGACCTCATTTGGAAGTGTCGGCGAAGAGGGCGGCGGCGGAACCGGGCAGGTTGCCGGCAAGGTGCGTACGGGAGCATTCGGAGAAACACCCGTAGCGCCCGATCGCTCCACCAGCAATGCAGCGGCCAGACCCATCGCGCCGGTTTTCACACCGGTCGAAATTCTGTCCAAACCGAAACCGGTTTACACCGCCGAAGCACGCGGTCTACGGCTCGAAGGGCAGGTTTCGCTCGACGTTGTTTTCCTGTCCACCGGATCGATTCGTATTGTGCGAATTGTCCACGGGCTGGGACACGGCTTGGACGAGGCCGCGCAGCAGGCCGCTTTGCATGTTCGTTTCCGACCCGCCATGCGAGGCGGCGTTCCGGTTGACACGAATGCCACAATTCATATAACGTTCGAACTAACATAGAGTCACCCGTCATCGCAGGTATCTAAAATTCATGTTTTTCCCGAGCCGAAAGGCACCCTGTAAGTTCGCGTACCTGGCCGGCCTGCTGGTTATCGGTATCGGTGGCTCGCTTTTATTTGCGCAAACCGCCGCGCCGCCCCCCTCCCCCGCGCAGGCACAGGCCCAACCGCCCTCCGATCCTTCGCAAGATCTTAACCACGTCTTATGGCAGCCAAGCTCCACCGCCGCCCGCAATCTCGATGAGGTGATCGACCGTGCCATCAACAGCGAGCACCTGCTGGTGGATCGTTTGCGCAATAAGGAGCCGGTGATCGAGACCTACATCCAGCAGATGAAGCGGGACACCGACCTTGGCTTTGTTCCCGACCACGATTACTACTTCCTCGGAAAGTTGAACATCAGCAACGGCATTGTCGATGATTCGTTCCTGCCGCGGCGCAACATGTTGAAGAAAATCCCGCATTTCTTCACCTCTTTCTTCAGCACCGAATACTTCCCCGGCGGCTTTGCGGACGAGATGTTCCTCGATTCCAATGGCTTCGATCGCTCGCATTATAATTTCGACTTTGTCCGGCGTGAGTTCCTGGGCGATGTGCGCTGCTTTGTGCTCGACGTTCAGCCGAAGCCCCATACCGGCAGAGGTCGCTTCGAGGGCCGCATCTGGATCGAAGATCACAATTACAACATCGTTCGCTTCAATGGCCACTACGTCCCGTCGCCGAACGATGAGTTTTCACACTTCGAATCCTGGCGCGTGAACGGCGGGGGGCTTTGGCTGCCGGCCTACATCTATGCGCAGGATGAAGGCTATCGTTGGGGACCGGTTCGGACCTCGCCCATGCGCGCTCAAACGCGGCTGTGGGACTACGAAACATCCAGAGACAGAGCCCAGGAGGCGTTTACCGAGCTGACCATTGACAGCCCGCAGGGCGTCAAAGACGAGAGCCAGTCTAACGTCAACGGCTACTCTCCGCTCGAAGAGCAGCGCATGTGGCAGTCGCAAGCCGAAGAAAACGTGGTCGAGAGATTGCAGAAGGCAGGCTTGGTCGCGCCTCCCGGAGCAGTCGACCAGGTTCTGGATACAGTTCTTAACAATCTGGAAGTCACTAACAACATCAACGTCGACCCACCCGTCCACGCGCGCGTTCTGCTAACCACGCCTCTGGAATCGGTGGCGATCGACCACCTCATCCTGGTCAGCCGCGGCCTGATCGATGTTCTGCCGGATGAAGCGTCGCTGGCGGCAGTGCTTGCCCACGAGCTCGCGCATGTCATTCTTGCGCACTCCGTCAACACGAAATACGCCTTTGCGGATCGCCTGCTCTTCGACGATCCCCAAGTATTGAAGAAGATTTCACTCGCCAGAACCCAGCAGGAAGAAAGCGAAGCCGACGCTAGGGCCATTCAGATCCTCAAGCATTCGCCGTACGCCGACCAGCTCCCCAAAGTTGGCTTATTCCTACGCATGCTCTCCGCCCGCAGCGATGACGTCCCGCACCTGATTAAGCCGCTGATAGGCAACCGCATGTCCGACACCAAAAAGGATTTGAGGATGTCCGGTTTGATGGACATGGCGCCCCAACTGGAAATCCGCGACAAGAACCAGATCTCCGCCCTTCCGCTCGGCTCGCGTGTCATCGTCGACCCCTGGTCCGACAAGCTCCGGCTGCTCAAGGCCCAACCATCTATGCTCGCCTCCGCCAAGGAAAAGATGCCTTTTCAGGTGACGCCGTTCCGTATCTATCTCACGCGCGAAACTAGCGCTCCCCCGAGCCCGACTGCTGCTCAGCCGGCCACAACGCCCACGGCCGATCGCAACCCCGGCCCACAGCAATAACAGCGGCCAGCCATTACCAGGAAAACTCGGCGCCTATTTCGCGCAGGCAGATTCGCTCGCTGTCTGAACCGGCCGCCGCCAGGATTCGCTCGATCGGCTCCAGCTTCGACTCTCTGCCCAGCTGAAACGTCTGGTGATGCACCGGCAAGATCAATTCCGCGCCGGCATCGTTGGCCATCCCGAGCGCCTGTTCCGGGCTGCAGTGGACGTGAATCCACGGATCGTACGCCCCAATCGGCATGATCGCGAGGTCGATCGGCCGCGAGGTGCGCAGTTGTTTAAACTGACCGGTCTGCGCGGTGTCGCCTCCAAATACGATCTGGCGGTTCCCAATTGTCAACAGGTAACCGTTATAACCACGATAGACATCGCTTCTCATTCGAGCTCCCCAATGCGCCACCTGGAAAGCTTTTATCGTTGCCGGGCCGACCCGAACCGTCTCGTTCCATCTCAATTCGTGAACGGCGCCATAGCGTCTCACCCTCAGCAAATCGCAGGTCCGCTGCGCCGTCACAACTTCCGTTCCCGGCCGCTCCAAACCGCGCAGGCTGGGCAGATCGAAATGGTCCATATGCGCGTGGGAAAGTAAAACAAGGTCGATAGGCGGCAGGTCGTCCGGCTGAAGCGCAACTTCGATCAAGCGCTTAATCCCCAGCGTGACCGGCCCTAGATTCAGACCTACCCGCAGGCTGAAAACCGGATCGGTGAGAATCGTGAACCCGTCCACTTTCAGCAAAACCGTGCTGTGCCCCAGCCAGGCTACATGCATGCCTCGGTCCGGCCAAAGAAGCGGGCGTGGACAGTAGGGCGCAGCCGCCGTCTCGCGCTTATAGTCTTTAGAAATTTCCTTTAAAAACGCGGGCGCGGCGCGGCGCAGAAATCTCGCCGTTTCGGGTGCTCGCGTCAGCCGGCCGGATAGCGTGGTGCTGTGCGGGTAGCGCGAAGGTCGCCGGAATTTCGAATGATCCACTACACTCCGTTAGATGCTTAAATAGACTGGGAGTCGCCTACCTAACCATAATCTCTCATCGCAAAAATGCCGCCCAAAGAAAACAAAACCCTCGGACTCGATACCCAAATCGAGCGCCGCGACCTCTTGAATTCTACGCTTCTCGCCGCCGGCGGTCTTCTGCTCAGCTCCGTAACGCCGTTGCAACTTCTTGCCGAAGAAGACTGGACCGGCTATGGCGGCGTGGGCGATTACGCTCCTTCGAACGGAAACACTTATGACGTAATGACGGCCGGACACAAAATCCGCGATCGGGTTTTCGAAGTCGCACAGGCTGCGCTCCCGCGCCGCCAAACAAAAGCGGCAACTTCAGCGGACTTGGGCGCGGGACACGACTCCGTTGTGCGACGTAGTTCCTCAATAGGACGCCCTACTCATCCGATCGAAACGCGCGAGCAATATGACTGCGTGATTGTTGGCGCCGGCATCAGCGGCATCGCTGCTGCGTTACTCTTCGCACGCCAGTCGCATAAAGACAAGACTTGTCTCCTCGTCGACAACCATCCTGTCTTTGGCGGCGAAGCCAAGCGCAACGAATTTAACGTAGACGGCCAGCGCCTCATGATTCATCAGGGGTCCGCGGCCTGTTTCCCTCCCCTCCCCCAAACCTTTCTCGCCGGGTTCTACGAATCGGTAAAGGTCAACTGGCAGGATTTTCATTACCAGAAGTGGGCCGGCTCCCAACCCGCCCCGCCGCTTGAAACGGCGCCTTACCCCAGCGGCGGCAAAACCTCCGGCTTTTTCTTCGGCTCGAAATTCGGCCACCCCGAAGGATTGTGGCTGATCGATCCCTGGGGCAAGCGGCTCGCCGGCGCGCCGATCCCTGAACAGGCCCGACGCGAGTTGCTGCAAATGCGCGAAGCCGACCGCAAGCCTTTCTCCACGCATCGCTATCAGCCGAAAGTGCACGGCGACGCGGCTTCACGCCACCTCGATAGCATCACTCTCGAACAGCACCTCAGCGAAACATATGGCTTGAGCCCCGCAACCATCCGCACCTATCTTTCGCCCATTACCGGCGGCGGCTCGGGTCTCGGCGCTGATGTACTCTCCGCCTACGCCGACTACGCGGCTGACGTCCTGCTCCCCTGGCAATACGATAAAGGCGCGCAGATGTTTCCCGGCGGTAACGCAGGCATCGCGCGCCACATGCTCAAGCAGCTAATCCCCGATTCCATAACTGGCGCCGAAACGATGGAAGGCATATGCCGCGGTTCTATTTCGCTCGATGCGCTCGACCGTCCCGCCCAGCCCGCGCGTATTCGCCTCAACTCCACCGTAGTCGCCGTCAAACATGATGCCGAACCGGAGAAAGCAAGCTGCGTGAACATCGATTACACCAGGGGCGGCCAGCTGTTTCGCGTGAAAGCCAAGAGCGTCATTATGGCCGGCGGAAGCTGGACCACCAGGCACGTCGTCCGCGATATGCCCGAGAGCTGCCGCACTGCCTACGCCCAATTCCATCGCGCTCCCTGCCTGATGGCCAATGTCGCCGTCCGGAACTGGCGCTTTCTTTATGACCTCGGGCTCACCGAATGTCAGTGGTTCGAAGGTATCGGCAACTACCTCACCATGCGCAAGGTCGCTACCTTTGGAACCGATCCGGCCACCATCAATCCCGACACTCCCACCGTGATCAATGTAAAGATTCTGTTTTCGTATCCGGGCGAATCGCTGGCCGCGCAGACGGTTCGCGGCCGCAGCGAGTTGCTCTCAACGTCCTTTCGCACGTACGAAACCCGTATCCGCGAGCAGTTCACCACTCTATTCGCGCGCAGCGGCTTTAACGCCAGCCGCGATATCGCCGGCATTGTTCTCAACCGCTGGGGCCATGCCTATCTGAGCCCGCAACCCGGTTTTTTCTTCGGCAAGGACGGCAACCCGGCGCCCGGTGACGTCATTCGCCAGAGTCCCTATGGGCACATCGCTTTCGCCAACTCCGATCTCTCCGGCATCATGGACCACCGCATGTCGATCCTCGAAGCGCAGCGCGCGGTCGGGCAAATTCTCAGTCGTTCGACGTGAAAATCGCGCTAGTCTTCCTCGAAAAAATCGCGCACGGCAAACGAGATTCCGTCCGGCGCAATCTGGGACGGCAGCGCAATGGTTTCATCGATTCGATACTCGGTCTCATCCTCGGCCGTCGCCAGCAGAACCTTCTGCTTCTTCGGATAAACCACCCACACCGCAAGCGAGCCGTTCTTCAAATACAATTCCACTTTGCGCCGGATATGCGCTTGGCTATTCGAAGGTGAAACAACCTCGACCGCGAGCTGCGGACTGCCTGCAGGATAAGTATTCTCTCGTTTCGCTTTGTTCCAGCGTTCCCGATCTATCACGAAAATATCGGGAGACGGCATACTTTCGTCTTGTTCCAGGACCACGTTCACGCGGCTTCGTACCAGGAACGCGCTCGCTTTTGCGGTCTGGATGGCTTTCGTTAAAACATTTTCAATGGCCTTCTGAACATCTGAATGCAAAGGTTTCGGATCGGGTGACAAGACGATTTCTCCATCGATCAGCTCTTCCCGCCCGTCGGACGGAGCTTCAAACTCCAAAAACTCCCGGATGCTGACCCTGGCGGCAGTGCTCATGTTTGCCTCTCAGCCTATTTTCGCTCGTCTGCTAGCTCAAGCTCAATCGCACTTCAATGCGGCGGGGGGCTGCTTCCGTCCGGCGATCCAAAGGTAATCGTGGAATCCGCTTCGAATTTGCGATACGCCTCATACTGCATCTCGTTTCGAATGTTATTCCTATCCGTAACGAGTAACACCTTTGCTTGAACCGGAAGCAGATAATCCTGGCTGCCGATTCGGACCGTGTCGTAGTCCACCGTCGTGGCAATGCTTTTCGTCTGCACTTGCTCGGGAATAGCCGTTGTCTCGCTTGTGATCCGATACACCGCTCCACTCGCCGCATCTGCGTAGACAGAGCCGTGATACGGCACAACTGCTTTCGCCAAATCGCTTAAGCTTAAACTCAGCGTCGAATGAGCCCGATCTACCGAGTAGTCGAACTTCGCCACCCGATGGCCCCGAAAATCTTCCCATCCACCCCAGGAAAAGCTCGCCTCCGTAACCGGATCGAATATATTTGCCAGCAGAATGCCGAATTCGCCTTCTGTGGTAAGCGGAGATCGCCGGGAACGGCCCCCGGGGCGCACGGGCTTGTTGTTCACCATCACCAGGTTGCGCTCCTCGCGGCCGCCGTTAAAAACCAGCTTAGCCGTCAGCGTGTCCCCTTGATGCCAATGCTTCGGCTTCTTGCCGGCTTCGAACTGCGAAGTAACTTGCTGGCAGATAAAGTTGGGGAGCTTGGCGGTGTAGTCGCCTGCATATTCCCTCATCGCCGCCAGCATTTTCTGTTGGTCGGAGTCGGACGGCGCTGCCTGGGGCGGCGCTGATCCCTCCTGCGGTTTGGCGCATAGCGTTAAAGCCAACCCCATCACGCAAAACGACGCGACCACCAGTCGCTTGCCACGCCAGTCCCTTTTCATAACAAACTATTGCAGTTGTATCACGTCTTCGATTACCCGACGTGTCCCTGAGAAACCATTCTCGGGCCGCCCTGGTCCACTGTATGTGCCTATCAAAAACACCGACAGTTCGATCAAACGCGGCGATCGCGAAGACATGGGAGACAACGAAGCGCGTCCCGACGAAATGGGCAGCGGCGAGGCCCACCCGACCGTCGATCCAACCAGCTTTGGTGGCACGAGTTCCATCCGCCATCCCTCTTCCGACCGCTTCGATCCCGCGGAAGAGCTTCACGATGTCGACGGAATGGAAACCATGCTGCCCACCGATGGCAGGCTCGGCCTGACCGACGTAGGCGACGTCCCACCGGACGATTGGGCCGCCGATACCGGCCCTACCAGAACAGCTGAAGAAGAAGGTGATCGCTAAGCTAAGCTCCTGTCCGCAGAAGCCTCGCCCGGCATCGGTAATCCAGAAGCCTCGCTAGGCTTCGGTAATCATGGAGAGATGGCGGCAGCCCCGCGGAGCGTACCCCGTGTTGTTCTATTCCTCTCGACGCTCGCCCTACTGTCTGCTTTCTACGCTACTGTGTTTCCGCTTCCCAACCAAGAACTGCTCCCGAACGATCCGTCGGGCGTCGGCCGCCGCACATCCCGCAAAGCGCAGCGCCCGGGCGTCTTCCGCGAGTATCCGGGCTGGGAGTATGAGAACTATCCGATTCCGCCCGACTACAATCAGCCATCCGAGTGGGTCTTCGCGCGCTTCATGTACCGCGCGGTCCCAACCGGCTGGGGGCGCGGTCCGAACTGGACCATCGATTATCCCCGCTCCGACCGTCACCTCTCGGCTGCGGTACGGCGCCTCACTCGCATCGACGCCCGCTCTGTCGAAGAGCCCGTCGCGGCCGAAGATGCCGACGACATCTACAACTGGCCCTGGCTCTATGCCGTCGAAGTCGGCCATTGGGACCTTACCGATCTGCAGGCCGCCAAACTGCGCGACTACCTCGATCGCGGCGGCTTCTTTATGTGCGACGATTTCCATGGCACCCGGGAATGGAATACCTTTGTCGCCAGCATGAAAAAGGTCTTTCCCGACCGTCCCATCGTAAACATCCCCGACAGCGATCCCATTTTCCACACCGTCTACGATCTCGACGAGCGCTACCAGGTTCCCGGCGAGCAGTTCGTTCATACCCACCGTACTTTCGAGAAGGACGGCTACCAGCCTGAATGGCGCGGTATCTACGATGACCACGGCAGACTCATCGTTGCGATCTGCCACAACATGGACCTGGGCGACTCCTGGGAGCACGCCGACAACCCCTACTATCCGGAACAATACTCCGCGTTGGGTTTCCGCATCGGCGTCGATTACATCGTCTATGCGATGACGCATTAACTACTACTTCTCATCGCAAAATACGAGAGACCGCTTGCTAATACGCGCGTTTGCGAATCAGCGTCTAGCGTCTTCAGTGGCTTACAGATCTCAGCATGAAAGTGAGCGTTCACCCTGAATGATGAAAAAGTTGGTGGAATGGAAGAGCGCAGGAAGAAGTGGGCCGTGTCGTGGAATGGCGAATAGCGGAAACAGAACTTGGCCTGGTTGGCATGACTGAACCCTGAATTGAGTCGCAGTTGGACTTGTAGAGCAACCTAGCTTGGGAAATGCGAGCCCTTCCTGGCAGCGAAGGAGGGAGCATGATTTCAGCAGTTCGGGAACGGTGCGCTGGGGTGGACGTGCACCGGGATTTTGTGATGGTGTGTCTGCTGTGGGGGCCGGCCGAGAGCGAGGCGCAATGGGAAACGCGCCGATTTGAAACGCTGGTGTCAGGACTTGAGGAACTCAAGGCTTGGCTCCTCAGCCAAAACTGTGAGCAGGTGATACTGGAAAGCACGGGGCCCTACTGGGAGCCGGTGTTTAACATTCTGCCAGAGAGGATGAAGATCTGTCTGGCCGACCCGCAAGAAGTGAAGAACCGGCGAGGTCACAAGACGGATAAGAAGGATGCCTGGTGGTTGGCGCATTTATACCGGCATGGCATGGTGCGCGCCAGCTATGTGCCGGGCGGGCAGTGCGCGAGTTGCGGATGCTCACGCTGCAGCGCCGCCAGTTAGTGCGCGCCGCGGCGCGGGAAAAAAATCGGGTGCAGAAGCTGCTGGAGCAGAGCAACATCAAACTGCGCCGTGTACTCAGCGCTGTGTTCGGAATTTCGGGAGCAGCCATGCTGGAGGCGATCGTGCTACAGAAAAAGACCGATGTGGTGGAAATTGCCGGCCTGTCGCGCGGCACTTTGCAACGCAAGAAGGCGGCGATTGCCGAATCTTTGCAGGATTTCCGCACCCACGGATTTCTGATTCAGCAAGGGATGGAGCACCTGGCTGTGTTGGTGCGGCAACTGGAAGAGTTGGATGGGCACATTCAGGCCAAGTTGAAAACGGAAGGCTTTGCGAGTGCCGCCCAATTGCTGCAAACCATCCCCGGAATCCAAGCCCTGAGCGCCGCCGAGATTGTGGCGGAGGGAGGGCCGGATGGGAAAGCCTTCCCCAGTCCGGGGAATTTGAGTTCTTGGGCTGGCGTTTGTCCGGGTAATAATGAGAGCGCGGGAAAGCGTGGCACTACTCGCACCGGCAAGGGCAATCCATACTTCCGCGCCCGTCTGAATCAGAGCGCGTGGGCCAGTTCGCACAAAAAAGGATCCGTTTTCCAGGCCCGTTATCGTAAGTTAAGCCCGCGACTTGGAGCATAAGGGGGGCCATCGTTGCCGTCGCCCACGCCCTGATCTATGCGATCTATAGCGTGCTCCACTACCAGCGCCCCTACCAGGGAGCAGCAGCAGCCGCGCTAGGCTGCGACCAGAAAAAAACACAGCGCCTGATTCGCCATCACACACGCCGCCTGAAGCAACTCCAGGCCTGGCTTCCCAAAGCTCCTAAGCCCGACTATGCCCAAGTGCTCGGCCGTCTCGGGCAACCGTGATCGGGAGGAGCGAGTATCTTCAGAGCAACCGCGACCCTAAGGGAGTGCGTCCGAATTGGCATTTTGCGATGAGACGTAGCTATTTGCCACCCTTTGGACGGTGACCTGACGGTTTTCCCCCGCGTTTCGCGCAATGCCGGATGAGCCCGCATGAGGCCCTTCAGGAGGAACCTACGTCATTGAGAAGCGTTTCCATTCTTTTGCTTTTTGCCCTCAGTTCGTCTGCCCGGCAATCGCCCTCGGTCCAAGAACCCGAATACGTGAACCAGTATTTCTTGCTTGGTCCCGACGGAAAGCTCGTTCGTCTCGAGTCGCAAACCGTTCGCCACCAGATGAAGAATTCCAATCACTTTATTAGCGTCAAGGTTAAAAGCCTAGAGATTGTAGACGGCCCCAAGTCGCCAGTCGGCGTAGAGCCGGATGCGCATTTTGTGGTTCGGATGAGCGCCTCTGCCGACACGGATCCAACCACGCTCGTCAAACTCGTGCCTTTTACGGTAGGCAAGAAAGCTCGCGAAGTCCTCCAATCGACCGCCTCCGGATACATAATTTGCTGGCGGCAAAGGGTCGCAACAAGAGGAAAACTCAATTCCCTTACAAGTCAAGAAATACGGCAGGAATTCATTTGAACTTACCCCATCAAAGCCGCTCGCAGCTGGAGAATACGCATTCATTGCTCTTCAGTCGGCCGAATGCTTCGGCGTCGGCTCTAAGTAGCGCTGCGAAACGCTTCGAACAGAGCAGGAAGCGTCACCGACCGTAAATTTGCAACTACCCAAAAAATCTCTAAGCCAATAACGTTGGGCATCGTTTTCCGTGGCCTGCGGGAGCCTCGACACTAAACTGTAGGACCAGCCCGATACGCGCCCATAAGCCGCGATATCAAAACAGCCAGATACAGCACCCCGAGTATCGCTTCGATGGCTGTCAGCGAGCGAGCCGGAGATGATACCGCGACAATCCCGGCCGCGCCCAGCGACGTCATGGTCCCAAAACTGTAATAGATGAAGTCGAACCGGTCCGGAATCGTATGCAAATTACTGGCCGGGTCCAGATAGAACGCATGCGGCTGCAGCGCCGCCACCATCCCGTAAAGGCTTGAGAAACCGAATCCTACTAACAAATAGATACATAGCGCCCCGAAAATGGTCTCCGCATCCGCCTTGACCTTGTCGAAAACACGTCGGAAGATGACCACCACAATAAATACATCAAATCCAAAACTGAGCAGTATGCTGAGCGCCGAGAGAAAGCCCCGGTCCGCTCGCAGCAGCAATATATGCTGCAGCAAGGCGGGAATGGAAAGCAGCAGCGCAAAACCCACCAGACCCCGGCGGAAACTGACCGCATAGACGCTCAATAGAATAATTCCGGCCCCCAGTATCCGGAACGCCAAATAGTGGACTGCAGTCGCCTGTGCATACGGATACAGGATCAGCGACGCTAACAAGAAAAGAAAAAGTAAAAAGAATTTGCGGCCCGTCAACGACGCGCCAGCTAAGCGCCCCGAAGACTTGAGCGACGTCTGGGACATAGTTATCCGCTGATAGTACACCTTCGCCCTTCGCGCCTGCCCAATTACTTGGGGCGAGTCAGCCGTCCCCTACCATAGTTTTAGTAATGGGTCCCGTAATAAGTCCTGCCATCCGCAACCGTCTTGTCTTGGTCATTTCAGCTCTCGTCATTCTGTCGCTCCTATTTTTTCTGGTCATCCGCCGCCGGCAATCTGCAAAGCCTGCCACCAAGCCCGCGAGCGCCGCCACTTCCTCCCCTGCTCCCGCCCCAGTTGCCCCGACCAGCAACGCGGATTCCGGTCCCACCCATGTCTTCGCTCACAATCTTATGCTGCGCAAGGGCCCAGACTTCCGTATCTACGTACGCTGGCTGCGCGGCCAGATGACACGCACCCATCGCAACGAAGACCCCTCTTTCGACGATCCCGATTCCTTCTTCCTCGATATCCAGACAGGCGTCGTGCGCGCCAACATCGGCGACATCGGTCATTTGCTGAACACCAGCCTGCCGCCCAAATCTCCGCTCAAGAACATCACGCTTTCCGCCGCCGGAGATCAGATCGAACTCACCGCAACTGTCAAGAAAATCGTGCCTCTTCCCATTGAATTGACCGGCACCATTGCCGCGCTGCCCGACAATCGCATTCAGGTGCATGTCACCAAACTCGACCTTCTGAAAATTCCGCTAAAGGGCCTGCTAGGCGACTTTCATATCAAGCTTTCAGACCTTTTCAACGCCAAGGGAATGTCCGGCGTGCAAGTCACCGGAAACGATATTTTTTTTAATACCCAAGAACTTTTACCGCCTCCCCACATCCGTGGCCAGCTCACCAAGATTCGCGTCGTGAGCCCGGACCTCGAGGAAATTTACGGCAATGCGAAGCAAGACGTCACTCGGGTAGAACAGTGGCGCAACTTCCTCCGTTTGCGCGACGGCACCATCGACTTTGGCAAACTTACCATGCACCACGTCGACTTAATCATGATCGACATCTCCAAAGACGCATGGTTCGATCTCGATTTGATCCACTACCAGGAACAGTTGGTAAACGGTTATACGCGCATGACGCCCCAGGCCGGCCTGCAGATATTCATGCCCGACCTCGACGAAATTCCCAAAAACAAGGCGAACCAGAACATTAGCATCCAGTGGCTGAAAAATCGGAATGAGGCGCCGCCGCCCGATGTCACCGATAGCAAGTAAACCGAAACCGATCGTGCATCGCCCGCTCGCCATGACTCGTCGCCGTAGAGTTGGTCGCTTCTGATGCCGGCGGTCTCTACTTTCCCTCCTGTCGATATCTCGATCAAATTGGCCATCGCGATCGGTATCGGAATGCTCGTCGGACTTGAGCGCGAATGGTCGCAAAAAGATCTCGGCATCCGAACGTTTGCCATCGCCGCCATGGCTGGAACACTCAGCATTCTGGCTCTGCCCGGGATGGCTTATCTTTCGTTTGCCGGTATTCTCTTGATCGTCTTGCTCGCCGGCGTTCGCAATGTGCGCGATGGAAAGCCGGTGGAGGCAACGACGTTTGCCGCCGTCATTCTCACCTTTGTTCTCGGCGTGCTGGTCGGACAAGGCCATCACTACACGCCGGTCGCGGCCGCCATCGTCATGACTCTGCTGCTCTCTTTGAAGCCTGCGCTCAGCCATTTCAGCGGCGGTCTCACTATCGAGGAAGTGCGCAGCGCTGTCCTGCTCGGCCTGCTCGCCTTTGTCATTTACCCCGTCCTGCCAGACCACTCCGTCGATCCCTGGCATCTCGTCAATCCGCGCGAAGCGTGGCTGACCGTCATCCTCATCGCCACCCTTGGCTTCGTCAACTACGTTCTGTTGAAGGCGTTTCGCTCGCGCGGACTCTATTACACCGCCATACTCGGCGGCATGGTCAACAGCACCGCCACCATCGCGGAACTGCCGGGTTCCTCAAGAATCCGGAGGCGGACATCCTCGGCTTGGCCGTCGTCATCGACCTCCTCACGGTCCTCGCCATGTTCGCCAGAAATCTGATCATTCTCGCGATCTTCGCCCCCACAGCCGTTCGTAGCGCTGCCCCATCGCTTGTCGTAATGGCGCTGGTTTCGCTTGCTTTCTTGTGGCAGCAGAAGAGGCGTTCGCAAAACCAGATCGGCGAGTTGAAACTGTCTTCACCACTGTCTCTCTCCAAAGTGTTCAAGTTCGGACTCATCTTCCTGCTCATCGACATCGTCGGAAGTCTCGGCCATCGCTATTTCGGACACCTCGGTTTTTTCGTTGTCAGCCTGCTCGGCGGATTGGTCTCGAGCGCCAGCACCACCGGCGCCGCCGCCACTCTCGCCATGCATGGCGCTATCTCCCCGCAAAGCGCCGGCCTCGCCACCGTCTTGACCTCCATGACAAGCGCTCTCTCCAACTTGCCTCTCCTCCACCAGGAAGTCCGCCGCTGGGAACTTACCCGCAAGCTCATCATCGTCTCTTCCGTCGTCGTCCTCGCCGGCTTGCTCACCATGCTGCTGAGAATTTGGTTCTAAGAAAGCCCGAAGGCCCGCGAAGAGCGCGAGCCTCCGGGATCGTCTCTATTTAGTTCTCGCCGCTGGCATCCACGCTTGCGCCCCACATCGAACGCGTCGCCCCCGCGCCACTCGTGTCGGCCGTCGAAGAAGCTCCCCGCATCGATCGCGTATCCCAGATCGATTGCGCGGCCGAACTGCTCTGCGCGCCCCACATCGATCGGTCGTCCCAGATCACCTGATTCGAATTCAGCACCGCCGATCCCCACAGCGCCTGCGAGCTCCAGATCGTTTCCGCGCCCCACATCGACCGATCGCTCCAAATAGAAGAAGCATCGAAGATTAGCGAGGCCAAACCGGATGTCGCATCATACTGCGCTACCGGAGACATCGCCGTGCCAGCGGGCAACGGCTGATGGACCATCGCCATGGCCGCTCCCAGGTCTAGGTAGCCCGCGCCCACCGTGAAGAGGTCATAGTAATCCGTGAACGTCTGTCCACTGGTCGGATCCGTCACCGAACTCGACTGTGGAAAAGTCTTGTAAGCCGTCTCCATCAAGATTGCCTTCACCTGGTCAGGCGTCAGGCTGGGCGTCGCTTGGATCAAATCCGCCGCCGCCGCGCTTACCGCGGGCGTCGCCATACTCGTCCCGCTCAGCATGAAGTAAGTGGTCGAAACTTTCTTCGACTGCCCGTGATTGTCCGTTTGGTAATAAGACTGTGTCACGACGTTTGCCGGATACTGCCGTGACAAAGTGCTGCCCGGCGAAAGTAGCGAAACCACCAGGTTCCCTGGCGCAAGAATGTCCGGCTTCGCCAGGTGGTCTATTGCCGTCGGCCCTTTCGAACTGTAACTCGCAACTAGATCGTCGCTGCGCGTATATGTGCCTTCCGTCTTCATCGCGCCCACCGTAATTACGTAGGGGTCGTTGCCTGGAGCATTGATCGTGCCATAGCCTTGTTCCCCAAAAGTATTGTCGCGTCCGTCGTTGCCCGCTGCCGCTACCACCACGATCCCGGCCTTCCAGGCTGCTTCTACCGCTTGGCACAGTGGATCGAGCGTGTAGCTCTCCATCACCGGCCTCCCTATCGAAAGATTGATCACCCGGATGTTGTAAATGTTCTTCAATGCAATAGCCGTGTCGATCGCCAGAATAACCGTGCTGTCCGAGCCCTGCCCATTATTGTCGAGCACTTTCAGATCGATCAACTTTGCGCCGTAAGCGACGCCTTTGAACGTCCGTGTGCAATTCGGGCAACTGGAAGCAATCCCGTTAGAGGCAATGATCCCGGCTACGTGCTCCCCATGTCCAAATTGATCCGGCGCGGGTGAACTTGGGACTAAAGTGCCGATCGGCAGCGGTCCCTGGATGCCCCACAGTACGTTCTGCGCCACCTGTGCCAGGGAAGGCTGGGTGAAATCGTAACTATAAACCGGACCGCCCCCATTCAGGTCGCCGCTCACGTTGATGCCGCTATCGATCACGGCCACTCCTACACCCGCCCCATTGAAGCCCGCGCTCCAGGCGGCATGAGCGTTGGTTGCCGCCGCTGTGTTGTCAAGTTTAGCCGAGATCGGGCGGTCAGGCGAGATGAAGGCCACCTGTGAGTTGTTCGCTAACGCGCTTAGCGCTGAGCCCGGCACGTTGTAGAGGCCGCCCTTGATACTGCGCAGCGGGGAAAGCAACGCACCGCCGAGTGCCGTGACCAGCTTGTCGTTGCCAGCACTGTTTGTGAACTGCACAATGACCGGGACAGGGTTGGATGTTGTAACGTCAAGATCGGCGGAAATCTTTGAGTGTTTCGCCGAGGCGGAATACGCTCCGGCCGCCGCCATGAAGATTGCTAATATTTTTTTCATTCGAACTCCCAAGTTCAGTCGAGGATGTAAACTCCGTAACGGAGCATTTCTTGGTTCCTCGCTCGATAAACTCATCGGAAGTTGAGAAATAATCTTGAATTCGCTCCTCGAAATAAACTCCCGGAACAATCCGGCCGAAGAGAATGATAGGCTCGGCTCGCCCAGCGCGGCGTCCGGGAAAGCCAAAATCGAGATAGCAGCCCAAATGATCGCCCCCGCCCTACTCGACCAGCTCAGCGCCTGCCTGGAAGAGCGCCGAATCACCCAGGGCATAGGCTTGCTCGAACAGGCGCTCGCCCACTTTGCAAATCTTGTTCCCAGCGATGAACAATCCGCCCGCGCCGCCGGCTCACTCGCTCAGTGGATCGACCTTGGCTTCGAAGATGCCGGTGCCCTCTCCCTTCTCCTGGCCCGCTTCGACCGAAACGCCCGGCAACGACTGCCGCTCGCGGACTATCTGCACCTCAGAATCGCCGAGGCCCTCATCGCCATGCGCGCCGAGGAACTCCCCGCCGCCCTGCGCCATCTCGATACTGTGCTTTCCCTGGCTGAAGAAACTGGCGACCGCAAGCTCGCTCTCATCGCCACCCACTGGAAAGCACGCTGCCTGCGCAAAGGCGGGGAGTATGCGCAGTCGCTCGAAGTAGCCCGCCGCGGAATGAACCTCGCCGCCGCCCTCGGCCTTCTACCCCTCAAGGCCGTCATGCAAACTCTCGAAAGCTGGATACTCTTCCAGAACGGTGAGCTCAAAGAAGCCGTGCGTATCCTCCAGGAAGCCGAAACTGTCCTGCGCGAAACCGACGATTTCATCACCCTTGGCAACATTCAATCCACCTACGGAAGAATCGCCCTCCGCGAAGGCCGCTACGACCACGCCATGCAATACTTCGAGGCCTCTATCGATTACTTCCAGCGCCGCGATTCGCTCAGCGGCTATCTCGCCCGCTCCCTCACTAACATCGCCCAGGCCAAACGCTTCCTCGCCCTCCAGCTCCAGCGCAGCATGGATGCCCGCCGCGAACGCCAGCGCCGCACCGGTCTGCCCGGCGACCAGAGCGGCGCTCCCGGCAAAGCCGCCCAACTCGAACGCATGTATGAACTTCTGCGGAGCGCCCAGACCGATCTCGCCGCCGCCGACGCCATCTATAAAAAAGCTCAAAATCACCACGGCGCAGGCAACGCCGATGTCAATCTCGCCCAAATCCATCTCGATCTCGGCAATCTGGAACTCGCCGAACAACGCGCTAACGAGGCCTTCGAATTGGGCGCCACCAAAGCCGATTGCCTGCTCATGTGCCGCGCCCGCATCGTCCAATCCGCCGTCGCCAACGCGCGTTTCGAAGACGAAATCGGCGAAGACGAAGATCCCAGCCGCTTCGCCCAGCTCGCCCACGACTGCGCCAAAGAGGCCGTCGCTTACGGCGAGCGCACTCAGAACCACCGGCTCCTCGCGCAAGCCGAGATCTCTCTTGGCCTCACTCTCGTCAACGGCTTCTTTCACCAGACCGAAGCCGCCCGCGCCTGCTGCGCCCGCGCTGAAACCTACCTCGGACACGATCGCCACGACGCTCTCTGGCACGAAATCGAAATCCTCCGCGAGCGCATCTTACATGGCGGCATCGAAGACCCCAATTTGCGCGCCTGGTCTCAAGGCGTTGTTGGCGACAAGTCTCTGCAGGAAGTGGTCGGCCAATTCGAAGAGTTGCTCATCCGCCAGGTCTGGGAGCACGAAGGGCGCAAGGTATCGAGAGTCGCCCATCGACTCGCCGTCTCCCCAAAGAAAGTGCGCCGCATCCTCCGTCAACTCGGCATGCTAGTCAGCTGAGTTAACGCAGAGGTGGCGCAGATGCTTTAGCGCAAGACGCTTTAGCGCAAGACGCTTTAGCGCAAGACGCTTTAGCGCAAGACGCTTTAGCGCAAGACGCTTTAGCGCAAGACGCTTTAGCGCAAGACGCTTTAGCGCAAGACCATCGTTTTTGGTGGAAGTGGCGCAGACGATCGTTTTGTGTCGTCTGTGTTGCCCTACTCTTCTCGCAAAGCCCTCACCGGGTCCACCCGGCTTGTCCGCCACGCCGGCCAAACACTCGCTCCCAAAGCCACCAGCGCCAGCAGCAGCGGCACGCCCACAAACGTCACCGGATCGTACCGATTCGTCTCATAAAGAAAGCCTGCCAGCCCCCGCGTCACGGCCAGCGAAGCCAGCAATCCAATCGCAATGCCCACCGCCGAAAGCTTCAATCCCTGCCCGAACACCATCCGCACCAGGTCCGCCCGCCTCGCCCCCAGCGCCAGGCGCACACCGAATTCTTGTTTCCGCTGCGCTGTGTTGTACAACAACAATCCCCCAATCCCCACCACCGACAGCAGCAGCGCAATCCCCGCAAACGAAGCCAGCAGAAACGTGCGGAAACGTTCCGGCGCAAGCGTCTCGTTCAAAACAGCATCTACCGTCTGCGCGCCACCGACCGGCAGCGACGGGTCGAGCCCATGCACGGCCCGGCGGATCGCATTCGAAAGCCCTCGCGGATCACCCGCCGTTCTCACCACCAGCAGCATCTCGTCCTGAACCTCCGGCATAAACATCAGCGGGTTCGGCGCAGTACTCGCTTGCTTCTCTTTCACATCTTTCACCACGCCCACCACCGTCATCCAGGGCGCGGAGCTATCCAGCGTGCCCTGCTTCATGCGCCTTCCGATCGCGTTCTGCCCCGGCCAGCTTCGTTTTGCCAACGTCTCCGAAATAACTACCCGACCCTCTTTGGCCGAGTCATCGCTCGGACCAAGCAACCGCCCACGCACCCGCCGCATGCCCAGCGTTTCGAGCGCGCTCCCGAAGCTCCAAAGCATATGCGCCCGCTCCGTAACATTCCCCCTACCCTCTGGCGTGATGACGCCGTTGCCGGAATAGAACATCGGCAGCTTAGTGATCGCCCCCGCTCGGCGCACGCCCGGCAGCTTACTCACCGTGGCCAGCAGTTCACCATAAAAACTGCGCTCTTTTTCCGATGTCCGGTAAACGGCCGAGGGCAACTCAATCGGTACGCTCAGCACGTGCTCGGCTTCGAATCCTGGGTTCGATTCACTCGCCTTGACAAAACTTCGGATAAACAGTCCCGCAGCCGCCAGCAGCACGAACGCCAGGCTGAACTGCGTGATCACCGCCGCCGACATGAAACCCCTCTGCTGTTTTCCCTGCATCCCGCTCCGCCCGCTCTCCCGCAGCCGGTTCGCAATCGCCGTCGGCAGCGCGTAAAACATCGGCACCAGCGCCGCCAGCACTGGCGTCGCCAGCACAATCTCCAGCACAAACAGCATCACGCGCCCATCCATCCCGATCTCGTTCGCCCGCGGCAAATTGCCCGGCACAACATGCAGTAAAATCGGCAACCCCGCGAACGCGCCCGCCACTCCCAGCGCTCCGCCCATCGCCGATAAAATCAATCCCTCCGTCAGCGACTGCCGCATTAACCGCCCTCTACTCGCTCCCAACGCCGCCCTTACCGCAAACTCGCGCTCGCGTCCCACCATGCGGCTGAATACCAGGTTCGCAACGTCCGCGCAACCGATCAGCATCACCATGCCGACAGCTCCCAGCAACAGCAACAGCGGCCACTTCACGTCTCCCGTCACCTCTTCACGCAATGGAATCAGGTTGCTGCCCAGTGCGAAATGCGGCACCGTTTTGAGCATCACCCTTGTCTCAGCCGGATAAGTCTCGGGAAGGTGCCTCGTCAGAGTCTTCAATTCGGCTGCGGCTTCCGAAACTGTTACGCCCGCCCGCAGCCGCGCGATGGTGCTGTAGTTGTAGTTGCTCAGCGCTTCTTCGCGGTCCTTTTTATTCCACGAAATCGGCACATAGAAGCTGGCCGCCTCGTTTTCAAAGCGCGTCTTATAAGGAAAAGAAAACTCTGGCGGCATCACGCCAATCACCGTGTAAGGTCTGCGATCGATCCGCACCGTTTTCCCTACGGCCGTTTCCGCCGAACCGAACAAGCTGCCCGCAAACCCGCTCGCCAGCACCACCACCTGCTTCGAGCCCTCGTCTTCTTCCTGCGTAAAGGGCCGCCCGAATAAAGCCTTGACCTTCAACACATCGAACAACGATGCCGTCGCCCGCGCTCCGGTCGCCTGCCGCGGATTACCCGCGCCCGAGATCTCATAGGAGTGATTCTCATACGCCGCCATCGCCTCGAAAGAGCGTGCATGAGCCCTTACAAACAAATAATCGGGGCACGCAAACTGAATTACCGGAAAACCCATCGCCGGCAACCCCTCCGTCGCAAACACCAGCCGATCCGGCTCCGGCAATCCCAGCGGACGAAACAACACTCCATTTGCCACCGCGAAAATTGCCGTCGTCGCCCCGATGCACACCGCCAGCGCCAGCACCGCCGTCACCGTGAATCCCGGCGCATGCCACAAAGTGCGCGCCCCGAATCCCAGATCCCGCCCGGCATCTTCCAACCAACCCACGCGCCGCTCATCCCTGCAAGCTTCCTTCAACTGTTCCACCCCGCCCGCATCGCGCAGCGCCGCCGCCCGCGCTTCCGTCTGCGAAAGTCCGCGCGCCACGTGCTGCTCCGTCTGGCATTCCACATAGTCCCGCAACTCATCGTCCAGATTTTCTTCCACCTCCGATCGCCGCAGCCACCAGCCAACTCGCAGTCGAAAATTTCGCAGCCAGCGCATCTCACCCTCCCCTTCACCCCGCGAACACGATCGAGGAAATCGCGCTCGACAATCGCTTCCAATCCGCCGCTTCCTCCCGCAGCCGTTTCCGCCCCTCTTTGGTCAACGAGTAAAATTTCACCCGCCGCTTCGTCTCGCTCACAGACCACTCTGCCTCTACCCAACCCTGCGTCTCCAGTTTGTGCAGCGCCGGATACAACGATCCCGGCCCCACCTGCAGCACGTCCTTAGACATTTGTTTCAAACGCTCCGCGATCGCCCAGCCATGCATCGGCTCGAGCAGCAGAATCTTCAGAATCAACAAGTCCAAGGTGCCCTGCACCAAGTCGGTCGGTTTACTCATGTTCGTCGGTTACCAATATCGGTTACCATCGTAGCTCATCACCGGTTGCAAGTCGCCCCTGTCCGTGCTATACATAGTCCAGACAAGTGACAAAATGCAGGAATCGCCCGAACTTCTCCCCGGTACCCTCTACCTACTCATCCTGCGCGCCTTGAAGCGCGGCCGCCTTCACGGCTACGCCATCGCCAAACGCATCAAGGAGACGTCGGGTGACTCTTTGATCGTCGAGGAAGGCTCGCTCTATCCCGCTCTCAACCGCATGCTCGTCAAAGGCTGGCTCAGCGCCGAGTGGGGCGTCTCGGAAAACAACCGCAAGGCGCGCTTCTACCAGCTAACTCCGCTCGGCAGCGCCGAATTAAAGCAGCAAATCGACCAATTCGAAAACGTGGTGCGCGCCATTTCGCTAGTCATTCGAACCGCCTGAAGGAGACCTCATGCACTGGTGGCAAGAGCTATTGCACAAACTCACTTTTCTTCGCAAAAATACCCGCTTCGACAACGACCTCGTGAGCGAAATCCGCTTCCACCAGGAAACCCGGGCCGAAGAGCTCATCAGCTCCGGAATGTCCGCGCGCGAAGCCCGTGCGCAAGCCCAGCGCGAGTTCGGCCCCAGGCTGCGCGTCCACGAAGAGAGCCGCGCCGCCTGGCAGTTCCAGTGGCTCGAAGATTTGTTGGCCGATCTGAACTACGCCGCGCGCGCCTTCCTGCGCAACCCCGGCTTCGCGCTCGCCGCCATCCTCTCGTTGGCGCTCGGCATCGGCGCAAACACCACCATCTTCAGCCTTACCACCGAATTTCTCTTCAGCAATCCTTCCGCCCGCGACACCGCCCATTTGCGTTACGTCATCTTGGGCGGCAACAGCCACTCCCCTATAGAAAAATATCGTTTCCTGCGCGATGCCCATGCCTTCGCCGGCGTCGCCGGGTCCAACGAAGAAACCGAAGCCAACTGGCAAAACGGCGCTTCCGCCGAGCGCATCTGGGCCGCCAACGCAACGGATAATTTCTTCGACGTAGTCGGCGCGCCCGTCGCCTTCGGTCGGCCCTTTCACGCCGGTGAACAGGACGAAGCCGTCCTCAGCCAGTCATTCTGGAAAGGAAAACTCGGCGCCAATCCAAACATCCTGGGTCGACGCCTGGTCCTCGATGGCGAACCCTACACTGTCGTCGGCGTGCTGCCGCCCGATCACCGCACTCTCACCGGATTCGGCCTCTCACCGGACCTGTATAAAACGTTCCGCAAAGCCGCGTTTCCGCTCGCTCTTTACATTCGCTTGCCAAATGGAATGTCACTGGGCGAAGCCTCCACGCGAGTACGGCAGCTCGCGCAACAACTGGATCGTCTTTATCCAGATCCCAATTTCAAGCAGACCGCCAATCTGGAAATCCGCGCCGTCTCCGGTTTCGAACGCCTTCGCTCCCTATCCATGCTCCCGTTTACTGCCTTCTTCGGCATGTTGCTGATCGTCTCGGGCCTGGTTCTTTTAATCGCCTGCGCTAACGTGGCGAGTCTTCTCCTCGCCCGTTCCGCCGCGCGCCAGCAGGAGCTCTCCATCCGTCAGGCGATTGGCGCTTCCCGCAGCCGCCTTGTCCGTCAATTTCTCTCCGAAAGTCTGTTCTTAGCCGCCCTCGGCACATGCGCCGGTCTCGCGCTAAACCTTGCCGCCAGCCGTTTACTCAGCGCCATCCGGTTCCCTTTTCCCATCCCGCTGCGTCTTCACATCCAGCCTGACTGGAGGTTGCTCGCTTATTCCACCTTGCTGGCCCTCGCCAGCGCAATCCTCTGCGGTCTTCTCCCGGCGCTCAGGGCCACGCGCCGCGACGTAAACCGTGGGCTCAAAATCGAAGAGCGTCAAACCGGAGGCCGCCCGCGCCTGCAGCGTCTTCTCGTCACCGCCCAACTTGCCGCTTCGGTCTTGCTGCTCACCGTCAGCTTCCTCTTCTTGAAAAATCTGCTGCTCGCCGCAAATATGAATCCAGGCTTCGATGTTCACCACACCGTCTGGGCTTACATGCGCCTCGCCCCCGAGCATCACTCCAACCACGCGCAGATTGACGCCGTCGTGCGGAGGTCGCTCGAGAAGCTGCGCTCCCTCCCCGGCGTCGAATCCGCTACCACTCTCGGCAACGTGCCACTGAACAGCAATCAACACGTCCGCATCGATGCCGCCATCGACGACAGCCCAACCAGGCAAATGATCTCTTACCGCAACAACGCCGTCGGCCCCGACTACTTCAAAACCATGGGCATCCCACTACTAGCCGGTCGCGAGTTCATGCCCTCGGACACGCGCGGCGCGCCCGCCGTCGTCATCTTGAACCAGACCCTGGCGCGCCAGCTCTTCGGCGCGAAGAATGCCGTCGGCCACGTCCTTCGCGTGCATTTTTTACCGCCATTGCTCATCGTCGGCGTCGCGAAAGACAGCAAGTACTTCACGCTCGGCGAAACCAACGTTGCCGCCCTGTATCCCTGCTTCTTCCAATCGAATGACGCCGTCCTCAATCTGAATTTTATGGTCCGCAGCTACCTGCCGCCGAATTCGGTCGCTCGCGACGTTACGAAAGCCTTAGCCGCCGTCGACCCAACGGCCGCCCTCGAAGTCAAACCCATGCGCAACTCGATGGCTCTGGCCATGCTTCCCAGTCTCGTCGGCGCAACCCTGCTCGGGAGCATGGGCGCGCTCGCGCTGTTGCTCGCCTCGGTAGGTCTTTACGGAACCATGGTCTATTCGGTGAGCCGGCGCTTGCGCGAGTTCGGCCTGCGCATGGCCTTAGGGGCGGCGCAAGGCGCGGTCGTAAAACTCGTGCTACGCGATACCCTCTGGATGCTCTCCGGCGGTCTCGCTATCGGCCTGCTCTTCGCCTTCTTTGCAACTCCGGCGCTCTCCGCCTTCCTCGTCGTGCGCGCTCACGATTGGTCGGCCTTCGCTCTCACCTTCGTCTCGCTCGCTATCGTCGCTCTAGTCGCCAGCCTCTCGCCCGTACTGCGCGCCATCCGCGTCGATCCCGCCGTTTCGCTCCGCTACGAATGAGGAACCCTACTGCCTTTTATGCAGCTTGCGCGAAATATCCGGCCAAAACTCCAGAAACACCGCGCCCAATGCTCCCTCCGCAGTCACCGTAAACGCTCGCTCGAACGTCAATCCGGCGCCCCGGTCCGTCGACGGATAGTACAGGTTCGCAATTCCACCCGCTGCCACATTTCCCAGCACATTCGACACGTTCGGCTGCCAATGTCCGTTGTCTCCCTTGCAGCGCACCGTCGTCAGAACGGAGTACCATAGCCGGCTCTTGATGCTCCCCGTGCCTTTGCGAAAGTAGCGCGGATCCTGGTGCAGCAAACTGGGAAACAAAGCGTTTCCCAACATAGCGCCATCGAACGTATCGGCATACGAAGCGCCCCAGCGCTTAAAATAGCCCGCCGCTCCCTGCCCGTAACCCTGATAATCGTCTTCCCATTGGCTCACGCCCGCGTCCGCCCCCGCAATCAGGAACGTCACCGGGTCCGTCGCCCCTTTGAAGGCCAATGCGAATTTCTGCTTGGAGGTCATCGCCACCGCGTCAGGAATATTCGACACGTTGAAGCTAGGAAAAAAACCAGCCACCCGCTGGTGCTCCTGCTTCTTGATCTGCTCGGCGGCTTTTTGCTCGCGCGTCTTCTCAGTTTCGCCCGGCTGTGGCGTTCTTTGTTCCTGCGGTTCACTCGCCTGCGTCGTCCCAGGTGTAGTCGCCTGTGTCGTTCCAGGCGTAGTCGCCTGTGTCGTTCCAGGCGTAGCCTCTTGCGCCGCCAAAAAACCGGCCGCGACAAACAGACACACCACTATTCCCGCCAAACTTTTATGTAGATGCAAAACCGGAGAGACCCGCAATTCCTAGCTTAACTTGCAGCGTCCTTCTTATCGGACGGAAACTTCTGAATCCAAGTTACCGCCATGGTCGTAGTCTTCTGGAGAGGTATCTTCCTTGCTCTTCCGCTATCTTTATCTCGCCGTCTTCTGCGCCAGCATGGCGAGCGCCCAAAGCCCTACCGCCGATCGGATCATGCGGCAAGTCGCCGCCAACCAGGACCGCGCCCAGGCCGCCCGCGCCCAATATCTCTACGATCAGCACATTAAAGTCGTCATCCGCCATACCAACGGCAAGCTCGCCCGCCAGGAAATCGCCGATTACCTCGTCACCCCCGGACCCAAATCCATTGAGCGTAAAGAGCAATCCATCTCCGGCCGCTATTGGAAGAAAGGCAGCTACCACGATTTCCACGGAGAACCCATCCCCGATCCCGAGGGCCTCGATGGTGGCCTCGCCGAAAGCTTTAGAAACGATCTCCTCGACGACAAATCCAAAGATGGCTTGTCCCACGATCTCTTCCCGCTCACCACCGATGAGCAGAAAGATCTTCAATTCGAACTCGCAGGCGAGCAGCTAGTCGCCGGCCGCCCCGCCTATCGCATTCGCTTCGGCCCATCCGACAAGCACGATTTCACCTGGGCCGGCGAAGCCCTCATCGATAAGCAGGATTTGCAGCCGGTCTCGATCTATACACGCCTCTCCCGCCGCATTCCGCTTTTCGTCCGCGCCATGCTCGGCACAGACCTTCCCGGCCTCGGCTTCAGCACGCAATATAAACGGCTCGGCGACGGCATCTGGTTCCCTGCCAGCTTCGGCACCGAGTTTCGCCTCCACGCCGTCTTCTTCATCAACCGCACCATCAGCGTCTCGCTCGAAAACCGCAACTTCAAGCGAACCTCAGCCCAAAGCACCATCCAATACACCCCCTAGCGCCCCCCCGCCACTCACCCTCGATCAGAACCACGACCGTTAGGGAGGGCCGTCCAAGCGTTGCCAAATTCTTGAAACAGAGCAGGAAGCGTCAGCGACCGTAAATTTGCAACTAGCTAATAACCGCGCTGCAAAAAATCGGGGACACTCCGGGCTAGCATCCGTCCACACTCGTTAACTTCCACAAAAGCAGGCGTGTCCCCAGATTTTTTACGAGGGCCGCCCTTCCCCTCGCCACCGCGCTGTCATGATAATTTCAAAACACCATCCAATGGCACTAAAATCCTCGACGATTTCAGCCCCCGCCGCCCCGCTCAGCACCAACAAACACCTCCTCCGCTGGGTCGAAAAAATGGCCGACTTAACCAAGCCGGCCGCCATCCACTGGGTCGATGGCTCTCAGGCGGAATACGAATCGCTCTGCCGCCAGATGGTCGCAGCCGGCACTCTGCGCAAGCTCAATCAGCAGCTTTGGCCCGGCTGCTATCTCGCCCGCTCCGACGCCAGCGATGTCGCCCGCGTCGAAGATCGCACCTTCATCTGCTCTCTTTCGAAAGAAGCCGCCGGCCCCACCAACAACTGGGTAGACCCCTACCAGATGCGCCGCAAGCTCAAATCGCTCTTCCGCGGTTGCATGCGCGGCCGCACCATGTACGTTCTACCCTTCAGCATGGGCCCCATCGAATCGCCCATGTCCCGCATCGGCGTCGAGCTGACCGATTCGCCTTACGTCGTCGTCAGCATGCGTATCATGGCCCGCATCGGCCTCGGCGTCTTTAAGGAAATCGATAAAGACATCATTCGTGTGGTTCCCTGCATGCACAGCGTCGGCGCTCCGCTCGCCCCCGGTGCGCGCGACGTGCCTTGGCCCTGCAACCCGGAAAAATACATCGTCCATTTCCCCGAATCCCGCGAGATCTGGTCCTATGGTTCCGGCTACGGCGGCAATGCGCTGCTCGGCAAGAAATGCTTCGCCCTGCGCATCGCCTCCAATCTCGCGCGCGATGAAGGTTGGATGGCCGAGCACATGCTCATTCTCGGCGTCGAAGATCCGCACGGCGAAAAAACCTATGTCGCCGCGGCCTTCCCCAGCGCCTGCGGTAAAACCAACTTCGCCATGCTCATCCCGCCCGCTGGCTTCGAGGGCTGGAAAGTCTGGACCGTCGGCGATGACATCGCCTGGATCAAGCCCGACGAAACCGGCCATCTTCGCGCCATCAATCCCGAAGCCGGTTTCTTCGGAGTCGCTCCCGGCACCTCGCCCAAAACCAATCCCAACGCCATCACCGCCCTTTCCCGCAACACCATCTTCACTAACGTCGCGCTCACTCCCGATGGCGGCGTCTGGTGGGAAGGTCTCACCGCGCAACCTCCCGCCCACTGCGAAGACTGGCAAGGCCGTCCCTGGTCGCCGGAAATCGCTCGCGAAACCGGCCGTAAAGCCGCCCACCCTAACTCCCGCTTCACCGCTCCCGCCGCCCAATGTCCTTGCATCGATCCCGCCTGGACCGACCCGGACGGCGTCCCCATCAGCGCCTTCATATTCGGCGGTCGCCGCGCCCAGACCATTCCGCTCGTCTTCCAGGCCTTCAATTGGAGCGCCGGCGTCTACGTCGGCGCAACCATGGGCTCCGAAACCACCGCCGCCGCCGCCGGCGCCGTCGGCAAAGTCCGCCGCGACCCCATGGCCATGCTCCCCTTCTGCGGCTACCACATGGGCGATTACTTCCGCCACTGGCTCCGCATGCAGCGTTCCCTCACCTCTACCCCCAAGATCTTCCATGTCAACTGGTTCCGTCAGGACGAACATGGCGATTTCCTCTGGCCCGGCTTCAGTCAGAACATGCGCGTCCTCAAGTGGATCGTCGACCGCGTCCATAGCCGCGCCGGCGGCCAGGAGTCACCCATCGGCTGGATGCCCCGCTACTCCGACATCTGTTGGGACGGTCTCGATTTCCCTCCGGAGAAATTCGCCCAGCTGCAGCAATTCGATCGCTCCGCCTGGCGCGCTGAAGTCATGGGCCACGAAGAACTCTTCATAGAACTTCATGACCATCTCCCCCCCGAGATGATCTACGAACGCGAACTCTTGATCTGCCGCCTATGAGGCCGTTCACAGCTCGAGAAAATAATTCTTAGCCACTCACTCCAAAACACTTACCTATGCTTTCGCCCACAGGCGAAAGTTCGGATCCGCCCTTCTCCGTGCTACCTTCCGGCAGGCCTGGCAAAGCGATGCCCATTCGCTTTGCCCAGGCCATTTCTATTTCTGGAGAGCCCAACCATGCGAGAACTAGACCAAATAGCCGAACTGCAAGCCAAAATCGAAGCCTCCCGCAACCAGCTCAATGCCCTGAAATCCACCGGACCCCGCAGCGAAGAAGGGAAACGCATCGCGTCGCTGAACGCCGTCAAGACCGGGCTGACCGGCCGTACCGTCCTCCTCCCCAGCGACGACGCCGATGCCTATCGCGCGCATCTCGCCGCCTATGAAACCGAATACCGCCCCGCCGGCCTCCGCGAAACCGAACTCGTCCAGTCCCTGGCCGATACCCAGTGGCGTCTGCAACGCATCCCCGGCCTCGAAATGGCCATCTACGCCCGCGGCCGCCACGAGTTCGCCGAAGCCCACTCCGAACACCCTCTCCCTCTCCGCACCAGCCTCATCGAACTCGATATTCACCTCAAATACGAAAAGCAGCTGCGTAATCTCCAGCTCCAGGAATCCCGTCTCCACCGCCGCTTCGATAAGGAAATGGCCGAACTCCGCCAACTCCAGAAAGACCATCAGGCCAAAGCCGCATCGGAATCGCGCACGTCGGCAAGCGTCGCCGTCGCCGCCAGTGGCTTCGTTTTTTCAAATCCTGTGGAGCAGCCTTTCCAGGCTGCCATGCCGGCTTTCCAGCCGGCATCTTCCTCTGCTCCTCAAACCAACGCCAGCGAGTAAGTGGGGTAGACCAGCTTTGGAGTTTCTTGGCGCGCCCGGAGAGGCTCGAACTCCCGGCCTAATGATTCGAAGTCATTCGCTCTATCCAGCTGAGCTACGGGCGCGCTCGTGCAATCGTCTGCCTCTTGATTATAAGGTGAGAAACTTCGACTATAGACAAACCACCCATGGACACACGGAGTGAAGCGCAAAGGCCGCGACTCGCGGCGCCTTCCAAGGAGGAACTGGCGAATTCGGGTGCCGGGAGCGCCGGTCCGTTTTGCGCGAGTCCTTTGGAAGTGGAAGTCAAAATTCCCATTGCCGATCATTCTGCCATCGAAACACGCCTGCATAATCTCGGCTTCGAGCAATCCGTTCCGCGACAATGGGAGTCAAACGATCTCTACGATACCCAGGATCAATCTCTCCGCCGAAAAGAAATGCTGCTCCGCCTCCGGCAATCCGGCGCGCAATCGATTCTTACCTGGAAAGGTCCCGGCTCTCCAGGCCCGCATAAATCCCGTCCCGAACTTGAGACCTCTCTCGGCTCTCTCGATGTCTTCGCCCAAATTCTTGAGCAGCTCGGCTATACCCGCTCCTTTCGCTACGAAAAATACCGCACCGAGTTTAAGCAGGAAAACGTCACTGGCGTCGTCACGCTCGACGAAACTCCCATCGGAAACTTCATGGAAATCGAAGGCCCTCCCGATTGGATCGATTCCACCGCCGCCCAGCTCGGCTTCTCGCGCCACGACTACATACTTGAAAGCTACGGCAAACTCTACCTCGAACACTGCCGTAAACACGGCTTGCAACCGGGCAACATGGTCTTCGCGTCCAATGCAACAGAACCCGGTCCGCGGCCCGGCCGTCCGGGAGCTTCCCCTACCGGAAACTGATCGTCCCCTTAAAATAAAGTTCAGATGGCAGACACTTTGAGCGCCAGCCCAGCTTCTATCGATCGCGCAGCCGCGGATCTCGCGCGCGTCCGTGAAGAAATCGGACGCGTCATCGTAGGCCAAAATGACGTTATCGAGGGTGTCCTCATCTGCCTCGTCTCGGGCGGTCATGTGCTCCTCGAAGGCGTGCCCGGTCTCGGCAAAACCACCCTCCTCCGCACCCTCTCGCGCGTTCTCTCCCTCCAGTACTCACGTATCCAGTTCACCCCGGACCTCATGCCCGGCGATATCGTCGGCAGCGTCATCATGGATGACGAACACGGTCACAAAACTTTTCGCTTCCAGCCCGGCCCCGTCTTCGCCAACCTCGTTCTCGCCGACGAAATCAATCGCGCCACTCCTAAAACCCAGTCCGCCTTGCTCGAAGCCATGCAGGAGCGCACTGTCACCAGCGGCACCAGCACCTATTCGCTCGAAGCCCCCTTCCTCGTCATGGCCACCCAAAATCCCATCGAGATGGAAGGCACCTATCCCCTTCCCGAAGCGCAGCTCGATCGCTTCCTGATGAAGATCCTGGTCACCTTCCCCTCCCGCACCGATCTCAGCCGCATCGTCGACATCACCACCAAGAACGACGAATTAGAACTTCGCCAGGTCCTCAACCGCGAGCAGATCGCCGATCTCAAAGCCATCTCCCGCCAGGTCATCGTCGCGCCCCACGTGCAGGACTACGCCATCGAACTCATCATGGCCACCCAACCGGGCATCACCGGCGCGCCCGAAATCACCAACAAATACGTTCGTTACGGCAGTTCCCCGCGCGGAGCCCAGGCCTTAATCGAATGCGGCCGCGTTCTTGCCCTCATGCGCGGCCGCCTGCACCTCAGCCTCGACGACATCACCGCCATCGCGCCCTCCGTCCTCCGCCATCGGATAATCCTAAACTTCGACGCCCACGCCGACGGCCACACCACCGAAACCATCCTCGCCAAAATCCTGGAAGGCGCCTCCGAATCATGAAAACCTTCCGAGCCGGAAGCGTAAGCGCCCAAAGCTTCAGAACCGCGCCCGTAAGTAAGCGGATCCCCGATCTTTTCACCCACGCATCCACCCCCCTCCGCCCATGACCCAGCCCCTCCTCGACCGCCGCTTCCTCGAACAGCTGGAGCGGCTCACCCTGCATTGGCAAAAGTCTTTCAACGGTCTCGTCGGAGGCCACAATGTCTCCCGCTTTGCCGGCCCGGGACAAGAGTTTCTCGACCACCGCAGCTTCCATCCCGGCGACGATCTGCGCGCCGTTAACTGGCGCGCCTACATGCGCTTCGAAAAACTCTTTCTCAAAATGTTCCAGATCGAGCCGCGCGTCCCCGTCCGTCTCCTGCTCGACGTCAGCACCTCCATGCTCTCGGGCAGCGCCGAGGGGAGCTTGAGTAAGTTCGAGTATGCCCGCCGCCTGGCCGCCGCTCTCGTCTATGTTGGCTTGGTTCGACTCGACAGTATCCTGCTCCAACCCTTCTCCTCCGGCTTGCTCGATCCCTTTCTGTCGAGCGGCGGCCGCCATCGCTTTCAACCCGCCGAAATCTTTCTACGCGGCTTGCGCGCCCAGGGCAAAACCAACTACCTCGACACCGCCCGCCAATACCTCAGTGAATATCCCCAGCGCGGCCTGACCGTCATCCTCTCCGACTTCTTGAGCGATCAGGATTGTTTCCGCCCCTTGCAATACATCGCCGATTTCGGCCACGAACTCCTGCTCATCCAACTCTGGGGCGAGGAGGATCGCGAACCCTCCGGCGAAGGAGAGATCGAGCTCGTCGACGCCGAATCCGGTCTCGAGCGCCGCATCACTCTCAATTCCGAGGCCCGCGCCGCCTATCTCGCCGCGTTCGACGAACACTCCGAAAACATCCGCAAAATGGCCCTGCGCAATGGTGGCCGTTACGCCGGGCTCTCCACCGCCGTCCCGCTCTCCGACGCCATGTTCGGCTCCCTCACCATGCTGCAAAACTAGCCATGCCCTTCCTCAACCTCTCACTATCCGCGATATTCGTAATCGTGGCGCGGGCACTCGTGCCCAATGTCGTTGACTTAAGCATGGGCGTGACAAACCGGATGCCACCCAAGCGTTGCGAAATGATGGAAACAGAGCAGGAAGCGTCAGCGACCGTAAACTTACAACTACCTAAAAACCCCCTAAGTCAATGGCATTGGGCACTCGTGCCTGCCGTGTCGCGACTCATCGCGACACTTGCTCCCCACTAACCCCCATGTTTTTCCTCAACCTCACCGCCGCCGAGTTCCTGACGCTGCTAGGAGCGCTCGGCGGTCTCATCGCGGCGCTCTACCTCCTCGACCGCGCCAAACGCCGCAAAACTGTCTCCACGCTCCAGTTTTGGGTCGATGCCGGAGCCTCGCAACAGCATCAGGCGCGCCGCAAAATGCACGAGCCCTGGTCTCTCGTTCTACAGATACTCAGTCTTCTTTTACTTCTGCTCGCCATCTCGCGCATGCAATGGGGTAATCGCGAATCGCGCGCCCGCGATCACGTACTCCTGCTCGATACCAGCTCCTGGACAGCCGCCAAACCCGCTTCCGGTGATACCAGCCCTACCGTGCTCGATGCCGAGAAAACCGCCGCCCGTCGTTACCTCTCCACTCTCCCGCTCGCCGATCGCGCCATGCTCGTCGCGGCCGATGGTCTCGCCACTCCCCTCACCCGCTTCACCGCTGACCGACGCCAGCTCAATGCCGCCCTCAACGACTTGACGCCCGGCTTCTCCGCCTTGAATGTCGATGCCGTTCTCTCCTTCGCCCGCCAGGCGCAAAGCTGGTCCGGCGGTGCCCCCGGCGAAATTATTTACCTCGGCCCGCGGCTCGTCGAAAAGGATGCCGGTGATTGGGCCAATTTGAATCTCCGCGTCCTTCCCATCGACGCCGATCGCCAAAACTGCGGTATCCGCCAGCTCACCGTTCAGCAACTCCAGGACGAGCCCAATAGCTGGCAGGCCTTCGTGCAGGTCAAAAATTACGGCGACCGCCCAAGCGCGCTGCACCTAGCCATGCGCTATGGCGGTACCGAATTTTCGCCCCGCCGTCTCTCCCTCCCGCCTGGAGCCGAATCCACCGCCGAATACAACTTCACCACGCGAGCGCCCGGCGAACTCGTCGCCTCCATCAGCCCCGGCGGCGCGCTCGCGAGCGACGATCGCGTCAGTCTTTTCGTGCCGCGCAGCGAACCTCTGCGAGTCGCCGTCTATAGCAGCCGGCCCCAAATTTTGAAGCCCTTGCTCGACGCCAACCGCCAGCTCTCTACCACCTTCTTCACGCCCGCTCAATACTCGCCCAAACCATCGGCCGGCATCTTGCTTCTCGATCGCTTCACGCCGCCCGTTCCGCCCGCTCTTCCTACTCTCTGGATCGACCCCCCGAAAGATCACTCGCCGCTGCCCGTCAAGAACGCTGTTACCGATGCGCTCGTTTCCTGGAGCACCGGTTCCTCGCTCGAGGCCGCCCTCCACGCCAAGCCGCTCCATGTGCCCTCTGTTCAAACCTTTCAGCTCTTCGAGGGCGATACCTCCGTGGCCAGCGTCCCCGCAGGCCCGGTAGTTGTGATTCGCCCCGCCGGTCGCTCTCTGCCCCGCTCGGCCGTTATCGGATTCGATCCCGCCCAAGGCGAACTTCGTTTTGAAGTGGCCACGCCTCTGCTCTTCGCCGATCTCCTGCAGTGGCTCGACCCCGCCGCGTTTCGCTCCCTCACCCTCACCGCCGAGCAAGTCGGCTTGCTCAATCTCACCCTCGATTCCACCGAACAGAAGGGCGCTCTCCAAATCACCGACAATCACGGCTTAACCCTCCCCTTCACTCGCCGCCAGCGCGACATGCAGCTCTTCGTTACCCGCCCCACTACCGTTCACGTTGCCTCCGAGGAACGCGAGCGCGTTATTGCGCTGAACCTACCCGCCGTGGCAGATCGTCTCTGGACGCCGCCCTCGAATGCCGCCAACGGCCTGCCCGTGATGGCGCGCTTTGCGCCGCCGGCCGCCGATCTCTGGAAATGGCTCGCTCTGGCCGGCGCCTGCGGGTTGCTCGCCGAATGGCTCTTATTCGGCCGCGCCAAACGGTTCCGCAGCCTCCGCCGCGCACCATCCAAACCGCAACCGACGGATCACCCTGTCCCCGAAATGGTAACCAAATGAGCTTTACTCATCCCTGGTTTTTATTCCTCGTGCTCGCCCCGCTGCTTTGGATCTTTCTCGCCTGGCGTAAGACCGCTCGTCCGCTTGCTCTCGTCCTCAAAGGCCTCAGCTTCGCCGCCATCCTGCTCGCCCTTGCCGAGCCCACCATCACCCTTCCCGAAACCAGAACCGCCGAAGTCGTGCTGGTAGACACTTCCGCCAGCATCACTCCCGAAGATCTCGCCCGCGCCTCCTCCCTCGCGCGCGACATCGAGCGCCGCAAAGGCAGCAACTGGGTCAGAATCGTGCCGTTCGATAGTAAAGCCCGTCCGCTCGACGCCCGCGAACTCTCGAACGGCCTCCATCTCCAACGCGTCTCGGCATCTTCCGCCAACGGCACCAATCTCGAAGCCGCTCTCACCAACAGCATGGCCGCCATGCCGAGCGGCTACCTGCCCAGCTTCCTCCTCATTAGCGACGGCAACGAAAATCAGGGAAGCGTGCTGCGCGCCATTGCGCAACTGCGCCGCTTGCACATTCCGGTCGATACCATTCCCCTCGGCGGCCGGTCGAGTTCCGGACTTCGCCTCCAGGCCGCTTCCCTGCCGCGGCAGGCTTTTAGCGCCGAGCAGATTCCCATCGATCTCACCCTTCTCTCCCCCGCTGCCTCTCGCGCCACCGTCGACCTCTATGCCGAAGGCAAACTGCTCGGACACAGCACCGTCACTCTTGAGCCAGGCAGCAATTCCGTGCGCGTCGACGCGCGCGTAAAAAGCCTCGGCGCGGTCTCCATCAGCGGTGTCGTCCAGACACCCAAACTGGGCGCGGCGCGCTTTGAGCAGCCCATCGAACTGCGTCGCGCCCGCGTCCTCTATCTCTCGCAGGACCCCTCCGGAGCCGATAGCAACCTGCTCGCCGCGCTCGCTCAAGCCAATATCGAAATCGTGCGCGACGCCTCCCAGCTCGACAAAAACCTCGACGCTTTTCAGCTCGTCATCCTCAACAACCTCGACCTAAACGCCATTTCTCCCGCCCGCAAAAGCAGCCTCGAAACATACGTCAAGAATGGCGGCGGCCTCCTCCTCATCGGCGGCGATCGCCAGGTCTATAAAGAAGAAAAACAGATGGATGCGCTCGACCGCGCGCTCCCCGCCAAACTCGCGCCCCCCGATCTTCCCAAAGGCACCTGCGTCGCCCTCATCATCGACAAATCTTCTTCCATGGAAGGCCGCAAAATAGAACTCGCCCGCCTCTCCGCCATCGGCGTCGTGGATCATTTGCGACCCACCGACAGCATCGGAGTCCTCATCTTCGATAACTCCTATCAATGGGCAGTCCCCATGCGCCGCGCGGAAGATAAATCGCTCATCAAACGCCTCATCTCCGGCATCACACCCGATGGGGGCACTCAGATTGCCCCTGCCCTGGCCGAAGCCTACCGCCGCGTCCTGCCCTCTTCCGCCACCTTCAAACACATCGTCCTTTTAACCGACGGCATCTCCGAAGAAGGCGATAGCATCGATCTGGCGAAGGAAGCTTCGCAGCATGAGGTCACCATCTCCACCGTCGGCCTCGGCCAGGATGTCAATCGCAGCTATCTCGAAAAGATCGCCGCCACGTCCGGCGGACGCAGCTACTTCCTCAATGAACCCGCCGGCCTCGAGCAGATCCTGCTCAAAGACGTTGAGAGCTATAGCGGCACCACCGCCGTCGAGAAAGCCCTTACCCCCATCGTCGCCGCCAAAGCGGACGTGCTCGATGGCGTAAATATGGAGTCGGCTCCCGCCCTGCACGGCTACGCCCGCTATCGCGTGAAGCAGGGAGCCGAAACCCTTCTTCAAATCGATGCCGTCAAGAAAGATCCGCTCTTCGTCCGCTGGCAGTATGGGCTCGGCCGCGCCGCCGTCTTTACCTCCGATGCCAAAAGCCGCTGGGCCGAAGCCTGGATGACCTGGCCCGGCTTCGATAAGTTCTGGATCAACGTCACCCACGATCTCCTCATGCACATCGACCCGAGCGAGCCCACCGCTCAGTTCGACGCCGCCAACGGCGACATCACCGTCGAGTACCGTCTCGCTGACCAGACGCCCGAACCGTCTTCCATTCCTGAAATCTACGTGCTCGGCTCGAACGGTTTCCGCAAACCCATCGATATCGAGAGAGTCACGCCGCGCCTCTATCGCGGACGCCTGCACATCGGCTCGCAAACCGGCCTCTTCCGAATTCGTCCCGTCAATGAATCGACCACCTTCCCCGAAGTTGGCCTCTATCGCCAGCAGCCGGAATTCGACGACTACGGCTCGAATGAGGCTTTGCTCAAGGAAATTTCGAGCTTCACCGACGGACGCTTCGACCCTCCGCTCTCCGGCATCTTCGACTCGCGAGGACAAAGTAATTTCGTCCTCTGGCAGCTCTGGCCGGCCTGTTTAGCGCTCGCCATCGGCCTCACCATAGCCGAATTGATAGCCCGCAAATGGAGCGGCCTGACCGCCCGCTTCCGCAGATGATCAGAACCGCGCGCGTCAGGGATTGTGAAAAAATCCAACGCTGGGAAAACCGACGATGAAAGCTAGGCGTGAGGGAAGCTCGTCATTACAGAGTACATGGTTGCGCAAAGTATGTTTCGGCACGCCACGCCTGCCCAAGTTTTCTTTAGAACTGACCAACCGCCCTGAATTCGTCTCCGCGAGGGCACAAGGACGAGGGGAAAAGGCCTAGCATGATCGGGAAGCTACTGCGCGACCGCCGGTCGGACGCGGATCCACTGCTTGACGTTGTAAGCCAAGGCGATCCACAGCGCTTCGGTACCCGCCTTCAGCAACCCACGTACCGAAAATTGCCTCAGCTTTTGCACTCCCTTGATCCACAGATGCGGAAACTCGGCAATCTCACAACGCTTCCGATAAAGCGTCTTCACCGCTCGACGTTTCATACGTGCCAGATAGTCGCTCATCGCTTTACTTTCTACCGGTAACTCCACACGCCGCGGCCCAGCGCGATAGCCGCAACACTGTTTGAGGAACTGGCAACTCTTGCAATCCTTAGCTTGGGCTTGAAAGATTGTTTTGACTACGCCGTGATGTTTCTTTTGTCCGATCGTCACCAAGGTGTTGCCATCCGGGCACAACAACTCTTGGCCACGCCCCTGCCGCTGAAAGGCAGTGGCTGCAAACTCTTTCGCAATCCCGGCGCGAGCGCACGCCCCGGCTTGCCGCGAGGCATCGTCTTTCCACGGCGCAATCAGTTCCACCTTCCGCTCGGCCGTTTGCTCCACGTTGGCGCGCGTGGCATACCCGTTGTCGGCGATGATCGTCCGCGGAGTCGCCAAGCCACTCTGCTCGATCTGCTCCAGCGCCGGTATCAGTCGATGCAGATCGTTACGATCGCCCGTCAATCCAACCGCTACGATCAGGCGCGATTGCGCTTCGCTGGTGACCTGCATGTTGTAGCCGGGATGGAAGCCACCGTCGTTGTCTTTCATCTTGCGCGCTTCCGGTTCACTATCGCTGACGCGCAAATCCGCTCGATTTTTCGGCGTTGTGCGGGCTTCCAGGTTTTCCAGTTCTTTCAGCGCCGCTTCGCCGCGGGCCACCGCTTCGCGCGCCGCACGCTGTTGCGCGGCTTGCCGCCGCTCGTCCATCTTCTCGTGTTCCTGGGCGGCTTCGCGGTCCAACTTCTGGACCACTTTGCGCGCCGCCTTCAGGCGTTTTTCTAATGTCCGGCGCCGGTGCAAAGAACTCTTCGCCGCTTGCGCCTTCATTTTGGTTCCATCTTGCAGCAGGGTCTCCAGATTCACCACTCCGGCTTTCTCCAGCATCGCCAGAAACTCAATGAATAGCTTCTCCAGAGCCTCCCGGTGCCCCACCCGAAAATCCGCCAGCGTGTGATAGTTCACCTCTTGGCCTGCCGCTAGCCAGCGCAGCCCCGGTTCCTGCGACATCATCCGTTCAATCGACCGTGCCGAGGCCACGCCCATTGTGTAGCCATACCCCCAGATGCTCACCAGCAGGTGTGGCGGCCAACAGGGCCGGCCCGCTTCGCCCTCCCGTGTTTTGCAGTCTTTGGCAAACTGTTCCAGATTGAGCTTCCCGGCCAGTTCCCAGATCACTCGCGCCGGGTGGTTCGCCTCGATCAGAATCTCGTAATCCAATACTTGAAAACTGGTTTGCGAGCGGTCGATCGGTTTGTACTTGATCTTGCCGACGAGCGGCTCATCGCTACTCACTCTTCTAGCCTAAATCCACTTCCAACATTTTGTTCCCTAAATGTTCCTGATATTTTTTCACACTCCCGTCAGCAAGCGGACGCTACTTCCCCACTTTTCCGCTCGCTACTTCCTCTCCAAATGCATCACCGTCTCAAAATGATAAGTCTGCGGAAACAGATCGACCAGCGCCAGCCGCCGTATCCGGTACTCGGCAACCAGTCTGCTCGCGTCGCGCGCCAACGTAGCCGGGTCGCAGCTCACGATGGTAAGCCGCTGGGGCTTCAGCCGCAGTATCGAGTCGGTGGTTGCCGCCCCCAGCCCCACGCGCGGCGGATCGACCACCAGCAGATCCGGCACCTCTCTCAAGGCAGCTATGTAGTCTTCGGCAGAGCCGCGCGCCGTCTTGACGAGGCTCTCGCTCTTCTCCACATTGAATTCCAAATCCCGGTAGGCCGATAATCCACGTTCTACTGATTCCACTCGCCCGAACCGCCTGCCCAACGCCAGCGAGAACAACCCCACGCCCGCATACAGATCCACCGCATAGGCCCCTGCCGAATCGCTCAACGCCTCTTCCACTAGCGCGTCTACTAGAAAGCGATTGACTTGAAAGAAGGAACCCCCGCTGATCCGGAAACGAAACCCCGCGGCATCGTATTCGATAGGCCCCGGCGCAAGCGAAGGTAGAAATGTCCCGCACCATTCGAAGAACCGCGCGGCCAGCGGCCGCGCCGATTCGAGAACGTTCAGTTGCAGTTGCTCGCCATTCGTAAACAACTCGAGCGAGCTCAGAAACCGCGGCCACTCCGGCCGCTTGATCGCTTCCCGTATCCGCTGGATTGCCTCCACCAGCAGCGGAGCCGAGATGTAGCAGTGGTCGATCGCGCACAGATCGTGCGAACCTACTTTGTTGAATCCCGCCTCCCGTTCCGCGAAGTGAAGTTGAATCCGGTTCCGGTAAAACCAAGGCTCGCCGCTGATCGTCGGAATCTGCTCGTCATAGCTAATCTTCCCCAGCCGTCTAAGCGTCTCCCGCAAAATCTCCGTCTTCTGCGCCAGTTGATACTCGTAGCGCGCGTGCTGATATTGACATCCGCCGCATGTTCCGAAGTATTCGCAGCGCGCTTCGATGCGCTGCTCCGAACCTTCGAGCACCGTCGGCGAGAAGCCGCGCAGCATCCCCTTCTTCGCCTTAACGGTTTCGATCTCTACCCGTTCGCCCGGCAGCACAAACGGCGCGAGCACCACCTGTCCGTCGATGTGCGCCAGGCCGTCCCCGCCGTAAACCAGCTTTTCAATCGTTACTGTTGAAGCCATCACTTACCATAAAGATTCGTTTCCTCGATGCGATCCAGAGTCTTTTCCGGCGTTCAGCCAACCGGTCAACTACACATTGGTAATTATCTCGGAGCCCTCAAAAATTGGGCCGAGATCCAAACTCAATACGAGAGCATCTTCTGTATTGTCGACCTGCACGCCATCACGCTTTATCAGAAGCCGGCCGAGCTGTCGGCCAAAATCCGCGAAACAGCCGCTCTCTTCATCGCCGCCGGTATCGATCCCGAACACTCCTCCATCGTCGTTCAATCGAGCATCTCCGGCCACTCGGAACTCGCCTGGCTGCTCACCTGCGTCACCCCGCTCGGCTGGCTCCAGCGCATGACCCAGTTCAAAGCGAAGGCCGAGAAACAGGAAACCATCGGCGCGGGCCTGCTGCAATACCCTGTCCTGATGACAGCCGACATTCTGCTCTATCAAGCCGGCATCGTGCCGGTTGGCGAAGACCAGGCCCAGCACCTCGAACTAGCCCGCGACATCGCGCAGCGTTTCAATTCGCTTTACGGCGAGACCTTCGTCATGCCCGCCACTCACCTGCCGACAGTTGGCGCGCGCATCATGGGATTGGACGATCCCACGCAGAAGATGAGCAAGTCCGCGCCCGGCTCCGGTCACGCCGTCGCGCTGCTCGACGAGCCGAAAACCATTCAGAAGAAAATCGCCCGCGCCACCACCGATTCGCTTCCCGCCGTCGATCCCGAAAACATGGGTCCCGGCATCGCCAATCTACTTACCATCGCGCAAGCGTGCGATCCCGCCGCCACCAAAGACAAAGTAGCCGGCTTGCGTTATGGCGATTTCAAGAAACTGGTCTCCGAAGCTGTCATCGCGCGCCTCGCCCCCATCCAACAGCGTTACCGCGAAGTGACGGCGGATCCCGCGTATATCGATTCGGTCTTGCAGCGCGGCCGCGAGCGCGTCCTCCCGCTTGCCGAAAGCACGCTGCACAAAGCCAAGGCCGTTACCGGCCTCTACCTCAAAGCGTAAGCCGCATCGCCAAGAGCGCTATCATGGGTTTGCTTGAGCACTCAGACCGCACCACTCAGGCCTGTTGAGCGCGCCAGCAAGTTCAGATCCTGGGCTCTCATCGTCGCAACAAACCTCGTCTCCTTCATCTGTATGGGTTGGGTGCTGAATGGCGCCGGCCTCCACCACATCTGGGGCGAGATCCGGCATATGCATTGGGCTTGGGTCTCGGCGGCCGTTGTGGCCGATATCTGCGTCTATCTGCTCCATGCCTGGCGCTGGAAACTGCTCTTGCGCCCCATCAGCCGCGTTCCTTTCGTTCAGGCAGTCGAAAGCATCTATGTCGGACTGTTTGCCAACGAAGTCCTCCCGCTCCGCGCCGGCGAGCTAGTCCGCTGCTTCCTGCTCTCCAAATTCACCGACGTCCCGATCTCCGTAACCTTCGCCTCCGCCCTCATCGAACGCATCTTCGACGGCATCTGGCTGCTTACTTGTTTTTTTATCTGCCTCCACATGGGGAAGCTGCCTGGTGTTTTGCTACACGGAGGTTACATCCTCGCCGTCCTCATCGTGGTTTGCACGCTGGTGCTCGCCTACGCCATGTATGCGCGCCAGCAATCGCTCGATCTCGTTTTCGGCATCTCCTGGCCGCGCTGGTTCAACACCTTGATCGAGGATCTCCATCTCATCGGCCACTCGCGCTATTTGTATTTCTCGTTTCTGGTAAGCGGATTGTATATGATGGCGCAGATCCTGCCCATCTACATGCTCGTGCGGGCCAACCGTCTGCCGGTGCCCTGGACGGCCTCCTTCACCATGATGGTGCTCCTTCGCTTGAGCAGCATCGTTCCCCAGGCGCCCGGCAATCTCGGCTCCTTCCAATGGGTCACCGCCCGCACCCTCATCATGTTCGGCCTTGCTTCCGCCCATGCCAAGCGCTTCTCCCTGATCCTATGGGCTGTTGTTACCATTCCGCTCATCGTCATCGGCTTTGTCGCCATCGCGCTCGAAGGCATCAACATGACCCACCTGCAAAAGGAGGCCACCGCCGCCGCCAAGGGCCGCAAGGAAAACCCGGTAGAATGATGGCAGCCGTTTCGTCGTGCCTGCTCTCGCATCGTTTCTACTGCTCTTGGCCTTGTTCGGACAAGCGTGCCTATGCTTCGCCTCCAACCCGGAAAACGATCCCGGCAAACAGTCTCAAGTTCAGCTGAATCAGGCGGACGCGGCGTTCGACAACGCCCGCGGCGCCTACGATGCGGGCAACATCGATAAAGGCGACGCTCAATTGGAAGCCATGACCAAAGCCCTGGACGCCTGTGTTGCAACCCTCGACACCGCCCACAAAGCGCGCTTCTACAAGAAAGCCGAGTTGCGCGTCGCCAACCTGCAGCGCCGCATGAACAGCCTGCTCGACGACATCCCGCTCCAACAGCGCGGGTGGGCCGAGCAAACCAGCCGCGAGCTTGAAGTAATCCATGACAAACTGTTAGCGGGAGCCATGAGCAGATGAAGCTTTATCCGACTATCTGCCTCTGTTTGTCAAGCGCCTTCCTTCTCTCCGCACAGGACCGCGATTTCCTGACGTCGAACGAGGTGGAACAGGTCCGGCAAGCCCAGGAGCCAAACGACAGGCTGCAGCTCTACATTCACTTCGCCAAGCAGCGAATGGATCTTGCCCAGCAATACCTCGCCAAAGAAAAGCCGGGGCGCAGCATCTTTATTCACAACGCCCTCGAAGACTACAGCCATATCATCGAAGCCATCGACGATGTTGCCGACGACGCGTTGCGCCACAATCATCCGATCGATGCCGGCATGGTGGCGGTCATCGGCGCCGAAAAGGATTTCCTGACTCAGCTTAATAAAATTCAGGACAGCGACCCGAAAGATCTCGACCGCTACAAATTCGTTCTCTCCGATGCCATCGACACCACCAGCGACAGCGAACAACTCTCGATGGAAGACTCGAAGAAACGAGGAACCGAGCTTTCGGCCGAAGATTCGAAGGCGAAGAGCGACCGAGAGTCGATGATGTCAAGCACGGAACAGAAAGAACGCAAGAAAGCCGCGACCAAAGAAGACGATTCGAAGAAAAAGATCCCTTCTCTCTACCGCCCTGGCGAAAAGCCACCCGATCAGCCTCAGCCCCAGTAAGATTGTCGTAAATTGGAGTAGAAGGCAAATTCTTATTTGGCTCATCACCACCATCACGCGCACGGCACCGGTTGGGTGCTGCGTTTTTCGCTGATCGCGACGTTAGCCTTCACCGCCTTTGAAGTTTTGGCCGGTATCCGCGCGCACAGTTTGTCATTGCTGTCGGACGCGGGCCACAACTTCACCGACGCCCTGGCTTTGCTGCTGGCCGCTATCGGCGTGTATCTGCAAAGCAAGCCGGCCGACCAGTCGAAGACCTACGGTTACGGCCGCGCCGGAGTGATCGCCGCGTTTCTCAATGCCGCCACCCTGATCGTTGTTTCGCTGATCATCTTTTGGGAAGCCATCGTCCGGCTGCTGCATCCCGAGCCGCTGAACGACCGCATCATGCTATGGGTCGCCGTCGCCGCTTTGGTGCTGAACGCCGCTATCGTAGTCGCCCTCAATCGAGGCAACAAAGGCGACATCAACATTCGCGCCGCTGTCATCCACATGGCCGGCGATGCCGTGGGCGCGCTCGCGATCATTCTCGGCGCGCTGGCTATTCGCTACACCGGCATCACCTATATCGATCCGATTCTCTCGATGGTGCTGGCTCTTTTTATCCTCTACACTGCCTGGGACATCGTCCGCGAATCCTGCAACATTCTTCTCGAAGGATTACCGCGCGGTCTCGAACTCCAAAATGTAACGAGCGCCATGGGGGCAGTCGATGGCGTCATCGATGTTCACGATTTGCACATCTGGAGTCTTGGGTCGAATACGCACGCCCTCAGTTCTCACGTGCTGATAGACGACATGCCGCCTTCGGCCAGTGAGCAGATTCTCAAAAGCATAAACGGTGTTCTGCGCGGCTTCGGCATCCATCACTGCACCATTCAGTTCGAACACGTGCCCTGCGTGCTATCGGAATGCGGCTGCCAACCGATCGCCAGTCAAACCCACGATCACCAGCACTAAGCTTTCAAGTCGAAATCATCTTGAGCAGTTCCTGCCGCAGATTCTCGGCGCTTTGGTTGCTCTGCGTCACAACGAGGATTGTGTCGTCGCCGGCCACCGTTCCCACCACCGCTTCCATCTCCTCCCGGTCTATCGCAATAGCCAGCGTATTGGCATGCCCGGGCGATGTTCTAAGCACGACCAGATTTTGCGCTAACCGGATATCCTGCAAATATTCATTGGCTACATCGGCTAGCTCCGGTCCGGATCGTTCGCCCTGATACTGCCGGTATCCCGCGGACGTCTTTACCAGTCCCAAATCGCGCATGTCGCGCGAGAGCGTCACCTGCGTGGTCTGAATTCCGCTCTGCCCGAGTTCGCGCGCCAGCTCATCCTGCGTGTAGATTTCCTTGCTGCGGATGATCTTGAGAATCTGGCCCTGGCGAAAACTCTTGTTCATGTCGCTACAAACTTTCGCGCAGCGCGCGCAAACGCTCACCTGCCTGAGTAAGCGCCTCGGCCACAGCGGATGGCCCGGTGCCTCCCGGCAGCTCCCGGCTCTTCATGCCTTCCACCGGCGCAAGCAAGCGCGCCATATCCGGCGCGAACTCGGGCGCAAAGGCAGCCAGCGTCTCACCGCTCCAATCCGACGGTCTCTTGCCGGCCTTCACGCTCTCTAAAACCAGCCGCCCAACGATCTGGTGCGCCGCATGAAACGCCACGCCGCGCCGCGCCAGTTCCTCCGCCAGATCCGTCGCGACTACCCAGCTCTCCTCGGCGGCCGCCGCCGGAACGTTGGGTTTAAGCACCACCGAATCGGCCACGGCCTTGCCCATCTGCAGCGATCCGAGTGTTTGGTGGAAGGCGTCGAACAGCGGCTCCTTGTCCTCCTGCAGGTCGCGATTGTAGGTCATCGGCAGGCCCTTCATCGTGACGAACAACGAGGTCAAATCTCCGAACACACGCCCCGATTTTCCCCGGATCAATTCGAGCGAATCCGGATTCTTCTTCTGCGGCATCAGGCTCGAGCCGCTGGTCACGCCGTCGCCGAGCGTCATCCAATCGAACTCTTCGCTCGAATAGAGAATCCAGTCTTCCGCCAGCCGGCTGAGATGCAGCATGATCAGACTGCACGCATAAAGAAAGTCGAGCGCGAAGTCGCGGTCACCGGAAACATCCATGCTGTTCGAAGTGAGCGCCGGAAAATCCAGGTCTTCGGCGATTGCCTCGCGGTCGAACGGGAATCCGCTGCCGGCCAGGGCACCCGAGCCGAGCGGCAGCACGTTAATGCGCGCGAGTGCCTGCTGCATACGCTCGAAATCTCGCGCGAACATCTCGAAATAGGCCAGCAAGTAATGGGGCCAAAGAACCGCCTGCGCGCGCCGTAAGTGAGTGTAACCCGGAATCACCGCATCCGGATAGTTATGCGCCAGCGCGAGCAGCCCATCGGCCAAATGGGCCAGCGACGCCAGAATCGTTTCCGCCGCCAAGCGCAGATACAGCCGTGTATCGAGCGACACCTGTTCGTTGCGGCTGCGTCCGGTGTGGATCTTACTTGCCAGAGCCCCCGTCTTTTCGTTGAGCTTGCGTATGACAAAGGTATGGACGTCTTCGTCGTTCGCTCCCCAAAAATACACCGGATCTTTTGCTTCCTCGGCGATCTCTTCAAAGGCGGTAATCAGTTTGGCGGTTTCCTCGGACGTCAAAATGCCATGCCGCCCGAGCGCCCGCGCAAAAGCCTGCGACCCCTTGATATCGGCAAAGATCAACTTTTGATCGAAGCGCAGCGATCCCGAGAATTCTTCGAATACGCGCGACGGCCCGCTCTCGAATCTGCCACCCCAAAGTTTCATGCGCTTACTTCTTCAACGCCGCGCGCACTTTAATCGGCAGCCCGATCAGGTTGATAAAGCCGAGCGCATCCTTCTGGTCATAACTCGCGCCCATGGTGAAGCTCGCGATGTCGAGGTTGTAAAGCGAATTCGCGCTCTTGCGGCTCACCGGCTCCAAATTGCCTTTGTAAAGCCGCATCCGCACCTCGCCCGTTACCGGCTCAGCGACTTTGGCGAAGAACGCATCGAGCGCCTCGCGCAGCGGTGTGAACCAGAGCCCGTTATAAACCATCTCCGCGTAATCGAGAGCGACTTTTTGCTTGTAGTGGAGCAGCGAGCGGTCGAGCGTCAAGGCTTCGAGCTCACGCGCCGCCGCCATCAGAATTGCGCCGCCCGGAGTTTCATAGCAGCCGCGCGATTTCATGCCGACGAAGCGGTTCTCTACCAGATCGATGCGCCCGATCCCGTGCTCACCGCCAAGCATGTTGAGCTTTTCGAGCAGCGCCACCGCGCTTAACTGGCGCTGGCCATCGAGCGAAACCGGTATTCCCGCCTCAAAGCCGATACTTACCTCGGCCGGCTTCGCCGGAGCATCAGCCGGACTCTTGCTGAGCATCCAGATATGCTCGGGCGCGGCATTGGCCGGATCTTCCAGCTCTCCGCCTTCGTGCGAGATGTGCCAGATGTTGCGATCCCGGCTGTAAATCTTGGTGGTCGATTGCGCAATGGGCACGTTGTGAGTCTTGGCATACTCGATCGCGTCCTCGCGCGAAACGATATCCCACTCGCGCCACGGCGCAATCACCGGTAGTTCGGGAGCAATCGCCTTGTAGGTGAGTTCGAAGCGTACCTGGTCATTGCCTTTGCCCGTGCAACCATGCGCCAGCGCATCGCAGCCGGTCTTTAGCGCTACCTCGGCCTGCCGCTTGGCCAGCAGCGGCCGCGCAATCGAAGTACCGAGCAGATACTTATGCTCATAGACCGCGCCCGAGCGAACCAACTTCCAGAGATAGTCGCTGACAAACTCCTCGCGCATGTCTTCCACATGCACTTCCGATGCTCCGGTCTTGAGCGCCTTCTCTTTGAGGCCATCGAGTTCCTCGCCGCCCTGCCCGATGTCTCCGCACACCGCCACCACCTGGCAGCCGTAGTTCTCTTTCAACCACGGAATGATGATCGACGTATCGAGGCCGCCCGAGTAGGCGAGCGCAACTTTCTTGGCTTGAACTTTACTCATGATCTCCTCTTGGTTATTTCTATGCGCGCAGGCGCAGTTCTCCTCCAGCCTGATGCGGTTGACTTTTCGAATTTGTGAAAGCGGTTATTGCAGGAGGCTTAGCAATAAGGCTTTTTGGGCATGCAGACGGTTCTCCGCCTGGTCGAAGGCGACGCATTGCGGCGATTCCATGACTTCGTCAGTCACTTCGAGGCCGCGCTTCGCGGGAAGGCAATGCATAAAAAGCGCATCCTGGCGGGCATACCCGAGCAAAGCTTCATTCACCTGGTATGGGGCGAAGAGCTTCTTGCGCTCCCCCGCTTCCGATTCCTGCCCCATGCTCGCCCATACGTCTGTATAAACAGCGTGCGCCGATTTCAGCGCAACTTTCGGGTCGTTCTCGATTTCGATTACCGCGCCGCTCACCGCCGCCAATTGCTTCGCCTGCGCCACAATCGACGCCTGCGGTTCGTAACCGGCCGGAGTCGCCATCGAAAAATGGATACCCAGCCGTGCGCAGCAAAGCATCAGCGAGTGCGCGACATTGTTTCCATCGCCGGCATAAGCCAGCTTCAGCCCGCGCAGCCGTCCGAAATGTTCCTTCAAGGTCAACATGTCCGCCAGCGCCTGGCAGGGATGATAAAGATCGCTCAGCGCGTTCACAACCGGCAAGCCCGACCAGCGGGACAGTTCGTCGATGGTTTCCTGCGCGAACGTGCGGGCCACAATGGCATCGGTCCAGCGAGCGAGGTTGCGCGCAACATCTTTCAACGGCTCGCGGTCGCCGATCATTCCGATCTGCGTGACACAGTCGCCGCCGAGTTGCTTGATCGCGAGCTCGAACGTCATGCGCGTCCGCAGCGAAGGCTTCTCGAACAGCAGGCAGACGTAGCGCCCCTTGAGCGCCGAAGCATAACGCTGGCGCGACTGTTTCATCTGCTGCGCAAGCTCGAGCACGCCATTCAACTGTTCCGTCGAAAGATCGAGATCATGCCGCAAGCCAACCGGCTGTATATGTGAGATTGGCTGATAGACCGAAGCCGCCATCGTTACTGCTCCCTTCCTGTATTTTTATTCACTAAAATGAATAATTACACATTTCGAGGGTGGATGCAAGTCTTACCGGAGGGCCTCACATTCAGCAACTCTGACAAAATAGCCCATCTGCAACTAAAAATGGTTGCAACTTCCCGATTGCAATACGACAATAGTTTTGCGCCGCCAAGCCACCGATGAGCCAAATCGAAAAGTTGCTGGACAGGCTTAAGAGCAAGCCGAGCGACTTTGCCTGGAGTGAACTGGAGCGGATTTTGGGTGCCTTGGGCTATCGGCAGGAAAAGGGCGATGGCTCGAGGCGGCGATTTTTTCATTCGGAAACGGGCGACGTTATCAGCCTGCATGAGCCTCACGCAAAAAAGATATTGAAGGCTTATCAGATCAGAGACATCGTGGCGCACCTGAGACAGAAGGGCTATTTATGAGCGATTGGATGGAATACAAAGACTATGTCGGGTCGGTTCGTTACAGCGATGAGGATGAGGTCTTTCACGGCAAATTAGAGGGCATTCCCGATCTCGTGAGCTACGAAGGCACCGACGTGGCAACCTTGAAAAACGCGTTTCATCAGGCGGTCGACGACTATCTGGACCTCTGCCATCGCAAAAACAAAGAGCCGCAGACTCCCTATCGGGGAAGCTTCAACGTCCGCGTGGGTCCTGGTCTTCACAAGCGCGCGGCCGAATATGCCGCCGGACATCGCAAGAAGCTAAACTCCGTAGTCGCCGAGGCGCTGGAGAAGTTTCTGGATTTGGCAGAGCATTGAAGCAGAGCGGCCTGAATCGCCTAGTCCCAAAGCACCTTCAACCCTTCGCTCACATAGAGCGGAAAGCGTTGATCGCTCGATACCACCGGGCAGTTTTCGACGAGTGCCTGGGCGATGATCACGTGGTCGAAAGCTTCGCGATGATGGGTGGGCAGGCTGTACAGCCGCTCGGTATGCTCGAGCGTGATCGAAAGAAGCCGCGCTCCCAAGGTTTCTAAGTGCTCTCTTACCCGCTGGCCGCTGAAGCCGTTTTTGCGCAGAGCCGGTTTCATGGCGATTTCCCAGGGAGTAACCATGCTCACCAGGACTTCGGTAGTCGATTTACTTATCAGGCGGAACATTCGCGGTGGCAGAGCCCCTTGCATGTGCCGCAGGAAGGCATTGGTATCGAGCCACACCGTCACAGCGGCGGCAGCCCCTTCGCTTCTCGAACCACTTCAAAAACCTCCTCTGCCCATTTCTCTTCCTCCTCTATCGAGTCCCAACCAGGAGGCAAGATCAAAATGTCTTTCAACGCGCCATAACCGCGTTTCGCATGTTTGGGCTTCTGTGGCTCAGGCACCAGCCTTGCCAGCGGCTTGCCGTGATTGGTAATCACGACTTTTTCGCCTGCCATCGCTGCTTTGACCATTTTCGAGAGTTCGCTTTTGGCCGCTTTTATTCCGACTTCCATGACATGCCCAATATCGCAGAAATGTGGTCACAAAAAGTAGCCACTTTCGCATGGGCAACCGAGAGAAAGCGTTTGTATGCCGCTCCCTCACGGTCGCGGTTCTGCAAGCCGGTACTAGCCTGAAACGGCGTGATCGCCAAAGAAGTGCCGGGGCCGGCGAATAGTTTGCATAAAAAATACTTGCATTCGCATTTCGTTTGTGGATGACGCCGGGCGAGATTATTGCCTGCTCGGAGACCACTTCCGATTGTGAGCCGAATACCTGCTCATAATCCGGTCCGCGGCGGCGGACTTCAAAGGTAGTGAAACTCCGATCTTGCGTTTTACCAGTTTTGTTATTTCTCTTGGCGTGGTTGTCTCGGCCGCTTTTGGGCAAAGCGCGATCACGGCTCCGAGCTATCCGGTGCAGATCATCTCGCAAAATAGTGGCAAGTGTCTCGACGACACCGCTTACTCCACGCAACAAGGCACGAACATGCAGCAGTGGAGCTGCACGAACGCATCGAACCAATCCTGGCTGTTGCAGCAAGATTCCGACGGATCGTTCCAGATCTCATCCATGAAAAGCTCGATGGGGCTGAACGTCTTGGGGCTGTCCACCAAGCCGGGCGCAAATGTCGTTCAGTGGCCACTCACCGGGCAGACAAATATGGAATGGAAGCTGGTGGCCGCGAAAACGCCAGGTTATTACCAGATCGTGGTCGAAAGCACCGGCGATTGCCTGGATGTGCGCGCTTACGGAACGGGCAACGGCGCGGCAATCCAGCAGTGGCCTTGTACCGGCAACACGAATCAGGCTTGGCAATTGGTCGCGGACCACAGCGTGGCGCTCTCCTGGGACGCCAGCAGTTCGTCCGGCGTAGTGGGTTACTACGTTTATCGCAGCACAACTACCGGCGGTCCATATACACGGGTCAGCGGAACGCTCAGCTCCATGGATTACACCGACGGCGCGGTAACGCCGGGCGCAACCTACTATTACGTGACGACGGCAACCAATGGCAGCGCGGAGAGCCCTTACTCGAACGAAGTGCAGGCGTCGGTACCGAATTAGTAAGTAAAACAGACCCGGGCGAAAGTAGCCGCCCGCGGGGGCGGCTTTTCTTTTTTGGCGACGCGTCAGAATAGAAACAAGTTGAACAATCTCTTAGTGATGAAGTTCGGCGGCACGAGCATGGGCAGCGCCGAACGCATGCGCGTGGCTGCCGAACTCATTTCGGCGCAGAAAGAGTCGCGGCCTGTCGTGGTGGTGGTGTCGGCGATGTCGAAAGTCACCGACTTCCTGCTCGAAGCGCTGCGGCGCGCCGAGCTGGGCGACCGCGCGGCCATCTATGAAGACTTGGAAAAACTGCGCGCGCGCCACTTCGAAGTAGCGAAGGAACTGTTCTCGGAATCTCCCGCGATGGCGGAGTTCGGCGAAGCCGCCATTGCGGCGATTCAAGCTCTGATCGCGAAGTTTCACCGCATCGCGAACGGCGTCCTGATGCTGGGCGAACGGCCGCCGCGCTCGGTGGATGAAGCGGTCGCGATCGGGGAGCGGCTTTCTTCCGAACTGCTTGCCCACTATCTAAACGCCCGCGGCTCGGGCGCAAGCGCGGTCAATGGCGGCGATGTGATTGTGACCGATGCCGTCTTCGGCAATGCCTCTCCGCAGATGGAGAAAACGCGCGAGCGCTGCCGGGAACGGCTTTCGCCTTTGCTCGCGCAGGGCATCGTGCCCATCGTGACAGGTTTCAACGGCGCGACTCCGGACGGGCGGCCCACGACGCTCGGCCGCGGCGGCTCCGATTTTTCGGCTTCGATTCTGGCCGCCGTGCTCGATGCCGCGGAGCTCTGGATCTGGACCGATGTCGACGGCATCATGACCGCCGATCCGCGGCTGGTGCCAGATGTCGCGGTGCTCGACGAGGTGACCTATGCGGAAGCCGCCGAACTGGCTTATAACGGCGCCAAGGTCCTGCATCCGCGCACGCTCGCGCCGCTGGTCGAAAAGCAAATTCCGGTTTGGAGCAAGAACAGCTTTGCGCCACACAAGTCGGGCACGAAAATCGTGTCGAGCCTGGAAGAACCGAAGGGGGCGCGCGCGGTGACCTGCATGTCCGACGTGGCGCTGGTTTCCATGGAGCCGGCGAACGCCATTTTGAGCGGTACGCGGTTGATGGCGCGCGCGCTTGACGCACTGGCGCTGGCAAACGTCGAAATTCTGGTTTTCACCAGTTCGAGCTACCGGCAGAGCTTCTGTTTTCTGATCCGCAAGCACGACGTAAGCGCGGCGGCGGAGGCACTTAAATCGAACCTTTCGCTCGAACTCGCGCACGGCTATCTAAAACCGATAGAAATAGACGAAGAAGTAGGCTTGCTGGCGGTCGTGGGCGAAGGAATGCGCGGCACACCTGGCACGGCCGGCCGGGTGTTCACTTCCATTTCGAGGGAACAGATCAACATCATCGCGATCGCGCAGGGTTCGAGCGAGCTAACCATCGGCATCGTCGTGCGGCTTGCCGATTTGAATCGAGCCGTTCGCGTGGTGCATCAGGAGTGCGAATTGGGCAAACTTGCCGTGGCCGCGCCGGCCAGCTGACTGGTCCGGTCAAAATCGCCCTGGGCTAAATCATCCTGATGCGCGCTCAACCTGCGAATCGTAAAGGGCAGGTTTTGCGCCGCGAACGAAGCGCGCAGCATCTGTTCTACCTGATCCAAATTGCGTTCGGCCAACGCGACTATCGATGGACCGGCGCCGCTCAGACAGACTCCTAACAGGTCCGGGTGCTCTACGCCCAGCAAATCCTGCAGGCCCGGAACGATCTGTTTCCGGAACGGTTGATGAAGGCGGTCATGCAGAGCTTCGCGCAGCAGCGAATAATCGCCGCCCTGAATGCCCTGTAGAAAGAGCGCGACCCGCTGCAGATTGAAGACCGCATCCTCATGCGGCACCTGCGCGGGCAGAACCAGCCGGGAAGCAGCAGTGGAGAGCGCGAAGCGTGGCGTGAGAACAAGGAAGGTGATGGCGGCCGGCCAGCGAAGCCGGACAGCGAACGCGGAACGGTCGGGCATTTGGCAGCTGACAGTCAAGCCACCGAGCAAAGCGGCGGCTACGTTATCGGGATGCCCCTCCAGCGCGCAGGCCGCATTGAGCAGTCCCTGCACAGGCAGCGGCTCGGAAATCGCCTCATACAGACGCAGGCCTGCCACGGTAGCCGCCGCGCTGCTGCCCAGGCCGCCCTTCATGGGTATTTCGGTCCGCACCTCGACGCTTAATGATGGGTGCGTCCCGCCGCGCTGCGCCGCCAGAAAACGAAAGGCCCGTTCGATATAGTTCTCGCCATCCACCGCGCAATCGACGAAGTGAAACTCGAGCCGATCCTCGCCTGGGCGCACCTCAACATCGAGCTGCAAATACAGTTGGACCGCCACGGCCAGCGTATCGAAGCCGGGCCCGAGATTCGCGATCGAGCCTGGAACCCGGATCGTGAACTTGCGCTGCTCGCTCGCGCTCATCCGGATGTCGCGGCTCACCCGTGCACTTCGGCTGGCGCGCGGTCTGTCGCGCAGTTTGTCGCATCGACGCGCTGCTGGATCTTCACGATGTAGTCGGTGTCTTTCAAAGCATGACCGGTTAGGATCGCCACCACCGAAGCGTCGCGCTCCAGTTGGCCCATGCTCCGCAGCTTGCGAATACCCGCCAGCGTGGTGGCCGAGGCGGGTTCGCAGCCGATACCGTCCCCGCCGATCGAGGCTTTCGCTGCGCCGATTTCTTCGTCGCTCACGTCCATCACGAATCCGTTCGTCAGCGCCACGCCGTGCAAAGCTTTTTTCCAGGAGCGCGGATTGCCGATCCGAATCGCCGTCGCATGCGTCTCCGGACGAGCCACCGGTGTCAACTCTGTCTCGCCCGCGCTCCACATGCGCGCCAGCGGGTTTGCACCTTGCGCCTGCACGATCACCATGCGCGGCAGCCGGTCGATGAAACCAAACCGGCGCAGCTCTTCGAAGGCTTTGCCGAAAGCGGACGAATTGCCCAGGTTGCCTCCAGGAACGAACAAATAATCGGGCGGCTGCCAACGCCGTTGCTCCATCAGTTCGATCATGGCTGTTTTCTGGCCTTCCACGCGAAACGGGTTAATCGAATTCAGGAAGTAAAGATCCGGATCGCCCGAGGCAAGCAGGCGGTCAAGAGCGTCATCGAAGCTGCCGTCGATTTGCACGATCTCCGCGCCGAAATCGAGGGCCTGCGCAAGCTTGTTGTTGGACGCCTGACCGGCCGGCAGATACACCCGTCCAATGATCCTGGCGCGCGCCGCATAAGCCGCAAGCGAAGCCGCCGTGTTGCCGGTGGAAGCGCACGCGACCGCTTTCGCCCCGGCGTAACGCGCCTCCGTCATGCCGACGGTCATGCCCAGATCCTTAAACGAGCCGGTGGGATTCCAGCCCAGATGCTTGAACGTCAGATCTCGGATACCGGCCCACTCGGATGTCTTCTGGCCGCGCACCAACGGCGTGTTGCCCTCTGAAAGAGTGACAATCCCGGTCTTTTCGCCGGTCTCTTCGTAAGACTCCGGCAGAAATTCGCGGAACCGCCAGACGCCGCTCGCATCGGCCGGCAAGTAAGAGGCGCGGCGCTCCAGCCAGACACGCTTCAGCTTCGCCGGATCGGCTTTGATCGGATCGATGACCGCCTCGAGCAGCTCTCCGCAGCGCGGGCATGCCAGAGCACGTTCGTGCAGATCCAGCGTGGCCGCGCAGCTGGCGGCGCTACATCTCAAATGCGACATGGGTTAAGGTGACGTGGGTTAATGTGACGTGGGTTAATGCGACATGGATTCGACTGCCGTTGCGCGCGGAGTTCCTCACTCATCGTGCTGAAGATCCAGCTTCTGCCAGATTCGCTCGACGGGAATCCCGGCCATGGAGGCTACCGGATTCTGAGCGCCGTCGCGCCATTCGATCACGGAGCGGTCTGAGGGGTCAACAAGGTAGATGCGGCCAAACCCCCATTCCTGATACTTTCGACAGTTTCTTTGCACTTGCGCGTAGCTATCGTCCTCGGAGAGAATCTCCACCACCACATCCAGACCTGAAGTCGGATAACGTCCGGACGGCTTTGTCCTGCTGGCAACGACATCGGGTTTCGGGTGCGCGCCAACCTCGATACGAAGCTCCACTTCCGAAGCGGCCGCCACGAAGCCTGTTTCAAGCAGCAGACTCATAATAATTTGCTGCAGCAATCCGTGAACCCAGGTGGGCATGCCTTTAGGGACCGCCTCGCCGTACCAGAACTCGTAGGTGCGTTCGCTGCGGCCGTATTGCTCCTCGAACTCCTTCAAAGTGAGCTTTTGGGTGGCAGTCGCCATGTCCTTCATTCTGGCATGTCGAGAGCAGTTTTTGAGGGTGGCAGCTACTGCGCGGCCTGCGCCTGCGCCCGGTGTTTCGCCTCGCGCTTGAGATCGGCGTCGTGCTCGCGTTCTTGCTGCTCCTTGTAACGCAGTTCGCGCTCGGCCACCAGCTTCCTGTAAACCGGCACTTGGCCGGGTGTCAGGATCGATTCCACGCGGCTCACCTGCTCATTCTTGATCTTCAACATAGCGGGCCGCGATTGTTCACGCACCGCTTTATACTGCGCTTTGGTGTCGTCGAGGATTACCTCGAGCCGGTTGACCTGGGCTGGCGTCAGGCGCAGCTTGCTCTTCATCTCCGACATGTACGTCTGGCGGAAATCTTCCGCATTCTTGGCATTCACTACGCCCATGGCCCAATAACGCTGCGCCAGGGCGCCGCACAGGACACCGCATCCGAACAGTAGGATTGCGAAGAGAATCGCCGCCCATTTGTTACGCCTCATAGACTTGTCTGCCCCGAATCCGAGAAGCCTAGCGTGGCGGCTGAGGCGTCGAATCCTCGGGAGCCGGGACGTTCCGAATCGCTTCCGCGTAATAGGTGCGTTCCGCCGAGTGATCGGCCATCAGGGCATCGGCATAAGTAGGCGCGGCCGAGCCGGGAACGGACGGCGAGACCAGCGTCAAGAGCAGCAGCAGAAGAAGACACATGGCGGCCGAAGCCGTCGCGAATGCCCTTCCCCAAAACCGCTCGAAAATCGCCCAGAATGTCTGCCGCTCTTCTATCTTTTGCCACAGCGTGGGCATGAACCGCACGCCAGGCTCCACTTCCGGACAGGCATCCCGGTACTTCCTGAATAATTTATCCAACTCGATATCGTTATCCATCGTCGTTTTCCCCACCCCAGCAAACCCGACCGCGCCTTACAGATCCCCGTTTTCAGAAGCAGCCTGGTAAGCCTTGAGCACCCGTTGGCGCGCGCGAAATAATCTGACTTTCAGGGCATTCTCGTTGATCTTATACACTTGCTCCAACTCTTTCAAGGAAAGACCTTCCACTTCCTTCAACGTCAAAAGGAGCCGGTCTTCTTCCGAGACATGGCGAAACAAAGCGTCCATGAACTCTCGAACCCGGCTCTTCTCACGCTCTGTATCCTGCTGCCTCGTGCCGGCCGCCGAATCGGCCATCAAAACCTGTTGCTCGCTCAGGTCCGACATGCGCGCTTCCGAGCGGCGCTTCCGGCGGCGCAAATAATCATACGCCGCATTCACAGTCAGCCGGTAAAGCCATGGCTCGAATACCTCGGCCGTTCGAAGTTGGTCCAGCGAATAGTATAGTCTGACGAATACCTCCTGCGCGACGTCTTCCACGTCCTCCGGACGGCCGATCAGCCGCGAAATAGTGCCTAAGATCCGCTTCCGATAAGCCAGCACGATCTCGTTGAACGCCCCGCTGTCTGCGGCGCGCGCTCTCTCGATTAGCTCTGGCTCAACAAGCATACCGGCATGATATGCCGGGGCTGTCAACCCTCCGCTTTTCTAGGCGCTCCGGCAATTTGTTAGGTTACAAGGCTTGGGTCGAAACTCCAAACCGCGGTCCTGCTGGCGAAACTCCGAACAGGCAACCGCTCCATTCCTCACGCTCTGTAGCGCCTCAATGGCGGCCTCCAAGGCTGAGCGTTGAGCGTATAGGTGTTCCAGTTCGAGCCTGAGCAGATCTGCCGTTCGCCCTCTACAGGAATTCCGAATGTGCGACATAGCCTGTTTTACCTCTAACAGGCCACTGTTGCAATGGCTTTCCTATAGTTAACAAGTTTTAAGCAGCTCTGATGAGCTTAGGCAGGCGAAGTTTGCTGGCAGGGCGTCGGTCAGCGTACTTTGGCGCGTCCATTGCGCGCGTTGACGGCAGGTACCTTTTCTAGCCGGCCGCTTCTAACGCGTCAGGCCATGGCCGAGACGTTCATGGCCGGCCAACCGGCCTCGTACGAACCGTAGTAGTCCATAGCGTTGACCAGGCGGTAGAGCCGATCCGCATTTTCCTTCAACTCCGAAAGCTCCTTTGAAAACGCCATGCGCACTTCCGGCGTATTCGCGGAGGGATCGATCTGGGAGTACCGGGCGCGCAGCGCCTTCTCTCCGTCTAGTATATGTTCCAGTCGTTGCACCAGCAAAGTATCGATGGGGTGTACAGAGATCATGTCGACAGCCATTTCCTGCTCCTTAAGCACAGATGCATGTGAAGCAATTGGCGTGCCAACTTTTTCGCGAGCTCTCGCGCGTTTGTTCGAGCGACCCGTATCTGGCTGATTCTTCATTTCCTTACCCTCCTGAGCGCAACTCCTATTCCTGTTTCCTAGGGACTCTCACGGAATAGATTGAATGCGTAAAAATGAAATGTCGGCGGAAATGGATAAAGCTCTCAGTGTTTTCCGGGCAGACACTTTTTGGCCTAAGGCTGATTTAGCGAGATCATTTCTCCGTGCGCCTAACCACCTTGAATCGGCTCCTACTTGGCAAGGCCGGCTTTTGGCCCGGCAGAAAGGTTCGGTTTCGTGAACCGATCGGAACAAAACAGTAAACACGGCCTGCGGCAGACAAACGCCTGGGGGATCGACCTCCGCTATCGGGATGCCCTGGAAAAATGGCATGAGCCGCCCGCTGGGACGGTCGAAGCGATCAAGCGCGCCATGCAGACCGACGGCCGTCGCCCCGCCGGCAAAGATAGCCCGAGTCCGGTCGTTTTCCTACACGCAGGCCAAACCCGCGCGCTGCCGGCGGCCGTCTCCATTACTCTCGAAACAGGCGAGACCATCGATGCGCCGCGCGCTCTTCCGCCGGATCTGCCGCTCGGCTATCACACGCTGCACTCCGCGCGCGGGGAGCAGCGGCTCATCGTCGCCCCGAAGACCTGCTACTTGCCGGAGCTTCTGAAGACCTGGGGTTGGGCCGTGCAGCTTTATGCCGCGCGCTCCCACTCGAGTTGGGGTATCGGCGATCTTTCGGATCTCGAAAAGCTCGCCCGCTGGTCCGGAGAGAAACTCGGCGCGGGCATGCTGCTGGTCAATCCCTTGAGCGCGGCCACGCCTACTGTCCCTCAGCAATCCAGCCCCTATTACCCGACGTCCCGCTGCTTCTTTAACCCGCTCTGCATCGATATAGAGCAGGTGGCCGGGATGATGGGAAAGCGGCCTTCCGAACTCGCGGCCCTCGAGCAGGCCGGCCGCAGCCTGAACCACCACCGGCTCATCGACCGCAGTGCCATCTTCCCCTTAAAAATGCGCGCCCTCGAACTCCTGTGGGAACAGTTCCCGGGCGATCCATCCTTCACCCGGTTCCAGCAGACCCACGGCGACGATCTCCAGCGCTTCGCGACCTTTTGCGCCCTGGCTGAAAACCACCAGGCTGGTTGGCACTCGTGGCCACGGCAATTCCAACACCCGGCGAGCGATGCAATAAGCCGGTTCGCGGACGAAAACCGCGCGCGCATCGATTTCCACAAGTGGCTCCAGTGGCTCATCGATCGCCAGCTCGCCCGCTGCGCCCGCCATCTCTCTCTTATGCAGGATCTGCCCATCGGCGTCGATCCCGATGGGGCCGACGCCTGGGCCTGGCAGGAAATCTTCGCCAAAGGCATGGCGGTGGGCGCTCCGCCCGACGAATTCAACACGCAAGGCCAGAACTGGGGTCTTCCCCCCTTCGATCCCCACAAATTACGCGCCGCCGCCTATGAGCCTTTTATCCGCACGATCCGCGCCGCTTTCCGTCACTGCGGAGGTTTGCGAATCGACCACGTCACGGGCCTCTTCCGCCTCTTTTGGATCCCGCAAGGCGCGCCGGCGCGGGAGGGAGCTTATGTCCGCTACCACGCCGACGAATTGCTCTCCATCGTTGCCCTCGAGAGCCAAAAGGCTCAGGCATACGTGGTCGGCGAAGATTTAGGCACCGTGGAAGAGGAGGCGCGCGCGCAGCTCGCCAGCCATAAAATTCTTTCCTATCGCCTGCTCTGGTTCGAAAAAGACGATACCAGGACCTATCCCCAGAATGCTCTGGCCGCCATCACCACCCACGATCTTCCGACCGTCGCCGGGCTCTGGACCGGTTCCGATCTCGCGAAGCAGCACCACCTCGGCCTCAATCCCAATGACGAAGGAACGGCCGAGATTCATCGACGCTTATCCGGCGTAACGGGACTGAACGGCCAAAACTCCGTTTCCGAAGTGATCGCCAGCTCCTACCAGGTTTTGGCGCGCGCGCCCTCGCGCATTCTGACCGCCGCGTTGGATGACGCCGCGGCTGTCGAGGAGCGCCCCAATCTGCCTGCCACCACGGCCGAGAAAAACCCGAACTGGTCCGTCGCCCTGCCTATCGCCATCGACGATCTGATGGGCCAGGAACTGCCCGCTCAGATCGCTGCTGCCCTTCGCCGTTCAAGCTGAGTAGCCGTCAGCTTGCACAAAAGCGTTTGAAGCAGCGTTAAACTTGCGGATGGCATATGCAATCCTCAAACGGCGGTAGTGGGAAAGGGCAGGAAAATCTCGACATCTTACTGATCGAAAACGATCCAGCCTCGGCTCTGTTGACTAGAGAAGTCCTGAAAGACGTCGGTCTACACGAAAGCGTGACCGCGGTTCGCGACGGCGACGAAGCACTCGCCTACCTACGCACCAAGGAAAACTATGTCGATGAGAATCACCCCGACGTCATCTTCCTCGATCTTCATCTTCCCAAACTTTCCGGACTAGAAGTCCTGCAGGAGATCAAGAACAATCCTGCCTGGGTGGCTACGCCCGTGGTGATCGTCTCCGGGTCCTCCGACCCCGTGGAGATTCGCAAAGCCTACGAACTCCATGCCAGCTGCTACATCCGCAAGCCGTCCGATCTGCACGAATTTCTCCGCTTCATGCGCGTCTGCTACGAATTCTGGGGCTCGGTCGTCACTCTGCCCAAAGAAAAGAGGTGACGCTCAAAATCATAAACCGCTCAGGCTGATCGATCCATCCCCGGTTCGGATTGCCAGCAGCGGCCCGCCCCCATTCAGCTTGCCTTGCATCTCATGCCCGCTGCGCGTCCCTTGCACCGTGAGCGGGAGATCCAGATGCATGCTGCCATCGCCGGTCCGCATTTCGACGTCCGCCGCCAGGTTGCGCGGCACGCTGATATGGACGCTGCCATCGCCCGTTTCCACGCGCCAATCGGAGCCCATCCGCGAACCCGACCCGGCTTGGAGGTCGACCGACCCATCCGTTGTGTGTACCTGCAAAGCGTCGAAGCGCCCCCTGATGTGCAAGCTGCCATCCCCGCTTCGGGCATCTAACGAACCGTCCAAATCGTCGCCTTGGATGCTGCCGTCGCCCGTGTTCAGCCGCAGCGAACCACGCACGCCGCTTAGCTTGATCGAACCGTCGCCGGTATGGATGTCGGCCAGCAGATCGCGCGGCACGCGCAGCTTCACTTCCACCGAACGATTTCCAAAGCTGAAGTGCATGGAAGGCTCCCGCACTTCCAGCTCCACGCGATTCCCGTCCTGATGCTCGATCACCTTGACCCCATCGCCGCCGATCGCCAGGCCCCGTGTTCTAACGTACGCTTCGATCTGGCTGCCCGAACCCGTCTCCATTTCGATCGAGGCGTCGTTCGTCGATACGCGCAACTCAGGTCTGCCGCTGACCGTCCAGGTCTTTGTCCATTCGTCTCCTCTTGCAGTCGAAGTGAAGAGCAGAACGGCTCCGCCTAAGGAAAAAGCAAAGCCGATCAGTGGATGCGTCATGGAATGAACAAACGCAGTCGAGCGGCCGGAAGTTCAGCTGAAATCCCGGTTGTTTCTTTTAGGAAATTGTCGAGGACCGAATAGGCCTGTAGTAGAACGCGCGAGACAAAGGATCACTCAGCAGCAACGCTTCAAGAAAACAGAAAACGTCAGCTAGATAGCCTTCATATCCAGTTGTGTACGGCCCGGAACATGGGTTACACTTCAGTCCGGGAACACGCGTAAACGGTTGGAAAACCATTTCCAGGTATTGGCCGTGAGATGGATGCCGAGGGACCAACCGCCATTGACCTCGTCAGCGAAGGCTGCGCCCAGCGGGTCGAGACCGGAGGTGAGATCTTTGGGAAGAAGTAAGACCGCAACTCCCTCGATTCGGAGGTTGGGGTAAAACAGATAGCCGCCCTCGAGACCGATTTCGTATTTCGGAGGATCCCAGCGATGCGCTTCTTCCGCGGCGATGACAGCGGGCTCTGGCTTTGCGATTTGCGATTGGTCGAGGCGAACGCGGGCGGAGGGCTGCTGGGCAGGCGCCGTTCCAATGCCTTTGAACTGCGCTCCCGAGACATCGGTTTTCTGCCAGGCGCCGGTGTCGGGCTTGAGCTCGTCCTTATGCGCGAAGTAGTTGTACCCGGCCTTGCTGAAGCTGTAGCTCTGGTAACCGAGATTGCCGCGCCAGATATCGTTGCGCAGAGTGAGCATGGTGTCGCGGGTGATCCGTTCGAAACGATTACTCTGGTCAGTCCTGCTCTTTTCACGATCTTGTGGATGGTACTTGCCGCAGGCCAATGCTTTTCAGGGTGCACTCGCTGCAGCCCAGCCCGAAGCTTCCTAGCGTCCCATGTCGGATGTTCCGCCCGAAGCGCCAGGATTTGATTACCGATGCCTATCGGCGTGACCTGTCGATTCGTGTGTGGACGGCGGCTCATGTCCACAAGTGCCGGTGGTCCACCCGCGTGATATCGCGCCCGCCGCTTGTAGCCTGTTTTGCGCGAAATCCCAAACAGAAGACGGAGGTCAGTCACGGATTCCTCGCCTCTCAGTACTTCCGCGATGAACTTCAATCGTTCATCCGATACTTGACTCTCATTCCAGGGCATCCGACGCATTCTCAAATAAATCGTTCCTTTGTCGAATACATAATCACCTCTGTCGCCGATTCGGAGTTGTCACCTATGCCGTCGGGCCATACAGTTGGCTGGCCTTCCCAGTCGGTCCAATCGATGCCCCGATTTACTTCGTCACGCACACCGTTCTGGAATTTTCCTTCTTGCTGTCTGGTAAGCATGGCGCGCAGTACGCGGTCGGCTCTGTCCGGCACGCTGGCCACGTAATGTGCCGCTAGAAAATGCAAGCCCTGACCGGCGATAATTTTTCCGTTCACATAGTGCCCGAATGTGTCCGTGCCATCTTCCCTGCGAGGACAGCGGATAGCGTCCGGCAATAAATAGTCGCTACGATGAACCGGAAGCAGTGTGCCGGGAACGCCCAGATCCAGGCGCTTGAAGCCGGAAGCATAAACCTTCGACCAGAGGCGATCAAGAATTCTCCTGCCCTCATCCGGCTCGACGAGCCCATACTCGATCGCCATTCCATTCACAATCGGTGTGGCATAGTCATGTAACTCGCCATCGGCGCTCCGCCACCATCCAAGCCAGCCTGTATCGCTGTTGTAGAGCGCTCTTGCGTAGACAGCCTTCAGCCTGGCCGCAAGTTGCAAGTAACGTAACCGCTGGGCGGAACGGCCGAGTTTGTTTTCCAGATCGGCCAGACAAAGCCAGGCGCGGTAAATCAGGGCATTCGTGTAGCAGTCCTTGTGGCCGCAGTTCAACGCATCCCACCAGCAACAGGAATGATTGGGCTGGATTAGAGTATTGCGATTGCCGCTCTGCGTGGCCTCTACCATACCGTCGACATCGCGGCGCGCCAGAAAGTCGGCCACAAACTCCAATTGGTTGATCCGGCGCTCTAACCAGCCCTTGTCTTCGGTGGATTCGACATAATCCCAAGCTCCAATCAGCGGCCCCACATTCGCATCGAGGAAGTTGCCGTAGTCCCAGTAGCCCACCACTTCGCCAGTGGGCCGCGTGCGCTTGTCCAGCCACCACTCCACCGTCCTGCGTACCAGAGAAGCGATCGAGATGTCCGGCGTTAACTTGGGTATCCATAGCGCCATGTCCGAATAAAAGTAGATCGATACACTGGCTGGATCGCTGATCACATTGTTTGCGAGTAGCCCGGCGGGTGCGCTGAATGCGCGCTCCTGCTCGCCCCAGCGCGAACTTGGCTGCCACGCGTCGAACCAAGCTCGACGCACCATGGGCCAAATCGTCTGGTCTCTGAGCTTTGCTGGAGCAGGCGGTCGAAACGCTAGCAAGCTTAGCTCGCAGAGAGTGTCACCGCTTAAACCTGGAAGTTGAATCACAAAGTCGAGGGTGCGTTGCTTGCGGTTACCCTCGAGCGGGCATTCGAGTAACCTGCCCGCCGTTTCCGAGAGAAGCATCTGTCCGAAATCCGGCGCAGTCACGATCGCGGGAAGTATCCGGGTCCGTCTTCCTTCCACCTACTTGGAATCACTCTCACGGGAGTTACGCCCGGATCGAAACGAAAGATTCGACACCGCGGATGCGATCGAGTGCGTCGCTTTTCCCAGCGATTCGGAACAGCAGGCGGTCTGAATCGGCCGCCACGCTCCAGGAGACTTCCGTGCCCGGTTGCACCTCGATGTGGTACGTCCGCTTACCGTTCCCCGCGGTGTTGGCTCCGCGTCGACTATGCGCTAGCCGCGTGCCACTCGCTATCGACGAGCAGTTGAAGGGTAATACCTGAATGCGACCGAAGCAAATTCGATTGGCTACGATCGCCCCCTTCCGTGTCCCAACCCAGATAGGGTATTGTGGCGCGCGCCGGATCGGCTTCGACGCGGAGCTTTGGTTTTGAATCGTCTTTTACAGCCTCAGCACCGAGACTTTACCCGGCTAAAACCAGCCCCGCCGCCGCGCGGTTCCAAAACTCTCTCCGATTCCAGGTCATAGAACACCCAACTCCCGCGACCGGTGCGGGCCTCGCTACCTCTTACTGTCGCCGATGGAATCCAGATCGGCCGCCACCTCGGCAGGAAGTTGTAATGTTGCAGCCCTGAGATTCTCGCGCAGATGGTCGAGCGAAGACGTGCCCGGGATCAAAAGAATATTGGGCGAGCGTCGCAGCAGCCACGCCAGCGCGACCTGCATCGGAGTGGCCTGCACTGTCGCCGCGGCTTGGTCCAACGTCGCCGACTGCAGGGGCGTGAAGCCGCCCAGTGGGAAAAACGGCACGTAAGCGATGCCTCGCCGGGCTAACTCATCTATTAAACTGTCGTCGCTCCGATGCGCCACGTTGTACTGGTTCTGCACGCAGACGATCTCCGTGATCTTCTGAGCCTCCGCCAATTGCTTGGGGCCGACGTTGCTCAACCCGAGATGACGAATCAATCCCTGACGCTTGAGTTCGGCAAGCGCCGTCAGCGGTTGTTCAATCGATTCATCGGGCTCCCCCAAAGGTTTTCCCACTCGAAGATTGACCACCTCGATCGCATCCAGTCCTAGATTTCGCAGATTGTCATGCACCCCATCGATCAGTTCCTGCCGCGAAAGAGCGCGCACGAGCGATTTGCCCTCCCGCCGGGCGCCCAGCTTGGTGACGATCACCATCCCATCCGGGTAGGGATGAATCGCCTGCTTGATAATCTGATTCGTTACATGCGGACCGTAAAAGTCGCTGGTGTCGATGTGGTTCACGCCCGCCGCAACCGCCTCTCGCAGGACAGCAATTGCGCCGTCAACATCGCGCGGCGGTCCCCACACCCGTGGGCCGGCCAGTTGCATCGCGCCGTAACCCATGCGGTTCAAACTCAGCGACGTGCCGGGCAGCGTAAATGCGCCTTCCAGGTCTGTCGAATTCGTCACGGTTTCCCCTCTTTCATCATCTGCCGTAAGTCGCGCTTACACGTGTTTAGATGAAGAAAGCTTCGGAATAGGAGTTCGCATTTGCCCCAGCACACGCATTTTCTCGTAGATCCCTGAAAATCGCCCCTGCCAGCGCGCTCGGCGGCCAGCGCGCACGCCATTCTCGAAGCCACTATTCAGGTTTAATTCGACGTGGGTAAGAAAAGGTGACCGCCACCGCCGGCTTCGAAACCGCGCTACGCCGTCAGCAAACGCGGGGTCGGCTTTTTCTGCCGGTAAAGCGCCTCGTCGGCGCGCGCAAACAGGTGCTCGGCATCTTCGCCCGGCTCGTGTTCCGCCACCCCGATCGACGCGCTCACCGGAATGCTGAACTCTTTTCCGATCAACACCGCGATCACCTGGCTGGTCAGTTTAGACCGCAGATCCGCCGCTCGTTTCTCCGCCGGCGCAAGCTCGCAGTCCATCAAAACTACAAATTCATCCCCGCCCCAGCGGCACGCCAGATCCGTCGGCCGAACCAACTTCGATAACTGCCGGGCAAAGTGACGCAGCACCTGATCCCCCGCCGCATGCCCCATGTTGTCGTTGATGGCTTTGAATCGATCGAGATCGAGCACCATCAGGCAAAACGGCGCGCCACCCTGCATGCGCTCCGCCAGGCGCGATTCGCCTTCGCGCCGGTTCAGCAACCCGGTTAGCTCATCGGTCGAGGCCAGCGCCTCCGCCCGCGCCAACCGCTGCTGAAAGTCGCTTAGCTGCGATTGCAGCTGTTGCACGCTCTCGTTGTTTTCCTTCCACATCGCTTCGGTGGCCGTTCGCAACTCCACCACTTGCCGGGTCAGCGCCCGCCGGATCTCATTCAAATCCTGGCACTGCGACACCTTCTGCAGTTCCCGCGTGAAATTCTTCAGCCGCGACGTCTGTTGCTCGCCGTGCGTGCTCAAATTTTCGGTTACATTCCCGAGCACCAGCAGAATTTCGCGCACGTCCGCGTCCTTCTGGTTATAAAAATCGGTCAATTGCTTCCGGTAGGTTTTCAACAACTCCAGCAACGCCGGGTGACTCGCGTCCGCCGTCGCCCGGTCCGGCGTGGCCGCCAGTTCCCGGCATAGCATCCGTAAACCGATCTGGAACTCTCTGGCCGCTTCTTTGTTTACGTCGATAGCCGTGCCCTCGATGCTAGAAAGCGCGTACACGTAGTGCGAAAGCGCCGCCTCAAAGCCCGCTTCCGGACCTTTTGTCCGGTCGATACCGTAGATCGTTTGTTTGTGCGCCATGCTTTTTGAAAAATATAGTTGCCTTCCCGACCGAAAAATCGCCTTCCGAATGCGTCCTCCGGGAAATTTTCTTGAACCATCCTCCGCCCACTCCAGATCTCGGCAGAACCGCGTCCATAAGGAAGCGGGCCTCCCCGCGCGCTTACCGGCTTAAACTGGTAAGAAAATCTATGTCGACGGCCGCGAAGATCCCTCCCATCACCATCCAACAGTACGAACACTTCGCCGGCTATCCCGGCTTGCGGGACGAACTGATCAACGGAGAAATCGTGATGTCCCCGCAGCCGAAACCGCTTCACCAGCAGATAGCTAAGTCCATCGTCTTCTCGCTCGACCGCGCGTTAGCCGGCAGCCTTTACACTGCCCAGTTGAATTCGAACATCCAGTTCGCGAATGCAAACAGCATGCCAGCACCGGACGTCTTTGTCGTCCGCAAACACGACTGGAAACAAGCCTGCGAAACCGAACAATATCTTTCTGTTGCCCCTATCCTGATTGTCGAGATTCTCTCCCCCGCTAACCGCAAATCGAAGGTGGAAGAAAAAGTCGCTCTCTATCTCCAGCAGGGAGTTGCCTGCGTCTGGGTCGTTTCTCCCAAAAAGCGGAGTGTGGCTGTTCATCGGCCAACAGGAACAATCCTGCTCGAATCGGACGCTGCCCTGAATCTTCCCTCTCCCTTATCCGGCGAAGTCATGCTTGTCGATCTTTTTCGCATCGACTAAAACAGCTCCTGAAGAACCGTTAGTGTTTGTGAGAGAACTTCTGGAGGATGTCAGGCCAAAACTCTTTTAAAATATTCGATGCCGCGTCGACCGCCACCTGCGTCCCCCATTTCACAGCTGCATCGGATACATCGCGATTATCCACGTAATAAGCATTGGATATCGCAACGGCAGTAGCGTTTCCGGCGAGTTCGGAAACGTTAAACTGAGTGCGGCCGCTGTCGCCATGCGTGATGATCACCTGCCCGGCCGCATAACCGAGGCGCGAGAAAACTCCTCCCGTTCCCCTCCGAAAGTAGCGCGGATCCTGGCGCAGCAGGCTCGGAAAAACCGCTTCCGTCATATAGTCCCCGATCACAAAGTCAGCGTAAGACGTGCCCAAATACTGCCCGTAGCCGGCAAGTCCCTGCCCGAATGACCGATTGGCATTCGTAAGCTGCGCTTCCCCGGCAAATGCCGCCGCCAGCACGAACGTGCCGCGATCGAAAGAATCCTGGGTGGCGAGTTTGAATTTTTGGCTGGCCGAAAGCGGAACGTAGGGGTTGGGGAGCTTCGCCGTCCGATAGTTCGGAATGATCCCGAAAACGCGCTTTTGGCTGAATATCTTCGATCCCAGGCCCGTGGAATCGTCCGTGCTGTCGCTGCTCGACGCCGATTGGCACCAGAGCGAACAGGGCAGGAGCACGGCCGCGCAGACTGCAATACGGACCTTTTTAGTAAAACGAAATTCGTTTAACAGCATGCGGCGACTGACTGTGTGACGCTATCGGAGCGCTGCCGGTTCTAAAGCATTTCTCAACCGGCTTTTTGCGATCGCTTTGCAACCGAAATGCCGCGCCGGCGTGGCGAAATTCTTGAAACAGAGCACGAAGCGTCAGCGACCGTAAAGTTGGCTCTTCATCCAGCCCAGTAATTCGTCCATTCCCGCTCCCGTCTTGGCCGATACCTCAAAGACAGGCATGGCCGGTCTCACAAACTGGACATTCCGATGCGCCGTCTCCGCGGAAAAATCCACCGCTTGCGCCAGATCCATTTTTGTTACGACCGCGACATCGGCGGTGTGAAAGATAGTCGGATATTTGAGCGGTTTGTCCTCGCCTTCCGTCACTGAAAGCAGCACCATGCGCGCGCGCTCGCCTAAATCATAGGAAGATGGACAAACCAGATTTCCTACGTTCTCGATAAACAAAAAATCGAGCTCTTCCAATTCCCATCCTTCCAAGGCTCCGCCCACCATACTGGCGTCAAGATGACAAATCGTGCCGGTCGAAATCTGTTTCACCGGCACCTGGCTGCGCGCTAGCCGAATCGCATCGTTGTCGGTCGCCAGATCTCCCACCAGCGCGGCCACCCGATACTCGCCTCGCAAAGAAGTCAACACCCGCTCGAGGAACGCCGTCTTCCCCGCGCCCGGGCTCGAAACCAGGCTGATGACGCACACTTCAGCCGCTTCGAAGCGCTGCCGGAGCGCGCGCGCCGCCAGATCGTTCTTATTCAGAACCTTTTCGCGAACTTCCACCAGCCGCGTCTGACTCACGTCCGCAACTCCAGCGCCGCTACTTCCAATTCACTTCCCCTGGTCACTCTGGCCGCCGCGCCGCCGCACACTGAGCACTCCAGCCTCTGCACCGAAACCGGCGCGGTTTCCGCCCGGCAATGCGCGCAGTGAATCCGCAGTGGAATCTCTTCGATTTCAAGCGACGATCCTTCAAGCGCCGTCCCTTCGCACGCCAGTTCGTAGGAAAACAGCAGCGCCTCCTTCACCACGCCAGATAGCGGCCCGAGCTTCAGGTAGACCGCCGACACTCGTCCGCCGCCCTGCCGCGCCACCTCTTCTTCAGCACGTTCGACAATGCTCAACGCGATCGAAAGCTCATGCACGCCGCCGCTACATCGTGCTGATGCGTATATATCGTTTTATATCCGGCAGGGCCGCAATAATCGCTACCAGCGCCAGCGCGAACACCAGCCCACCTGTTATGTTCTTCATAAACTATGCCTCCACCAGTTCTTTCTTGACCAAACTCTCCACCACATCCACTGCCTGCTCCACCGCCGCCTTCACCGGATCCGTCAATCCCATGCGGCCTTCTTCGCCACCCAAATCTCCCGGCTCGCAAGCCACCAGCAAAATACGCCCTGGCTCCCCGCCCATCGCCTTCACCATCCGCAACACGCGTACCGGTTCCATCGCATGGCTGTCCAGCCACTCTTGTCCCGTTTCGTCCAGGTGCTCAATGTCGGGCTCGATCGTATACACCGTGCCCGGTTCGCCGCCGCGCGGAGCCGCATCGAGCAAAATCGTCAAGTCCGGCCGGTCCATCAGCGCGTACGCCAAATCTAAGCCGCGTATCCCGAAATCTACCACCCGCACCTGATCCGGCGCGAACCGCCCGCTGAGCGCCCTCGCTACTTCGCACCCGAACGCATCGTCTCCCTGAAAAATATTGCCGATCCCCGCCACCAGGATATTCACAACAACTCCACCTCTTCGGGTGAAAAGAAGAAGCGGTGCCCGATCTGCCGAGCCACGCCGAAGTCGCGCCCAGGATCGTCCTCGACCGTCACCGCCAAGTGAATGCGATCTTCAAAGTCGTGCTCCACCGCTTCCACAATCGCGATCTTTCCGTCGAGCGCGATATCGAAAATATCCGCCTTCTTGCGCGGCCGCAAGCGCACACGGTCGCCTTCCCGAAACGCCAGCTTCGCCGAATTCCGCAGGCTTCGAATCGCTCCATGCAATTTCGCCACGTGCTCCGCCGGTAGCGTTTCCGTCCGCTCCAGAATCTCGCGCCCTTTCGAATCGCTGGCCCGTATTTCCCGCTTCTCTTCATCGCTCAAGGTCAGCACGCGCAGCGTGAGCATCTCGTCCATCTCGGTTCCATCGAAAAAGTCGCCCTGGCTTTCGGGCGCAATCTGCGGATAATCGTAAAGAATAATCGGTGAGGAAAGCATCCTGTCCCGCTCCCCTTCCCTCCCCGCCATCACGGGCCAGGTACCCACGTTGCGGCACGCCTTGGCCGCCACCCGAAGCGCTTCTGGAGGATCTATCAGCGAGATGAAAGCCCCGCCCTCGACGCCCAGCAGCGTATGCGTCGAAAGCATCTGGCCGCCAGCGCCCCTGTGCTCAATACGCACCGCGAAGCGAAAAATGTTCTCGCCCACCGGCGTCCACCGAAGCTCCACGCTACCTTCGAGCGACGGAAACGAAAACGCATCGCCGGCTGAAACGCCTACGCCGCAGGAGAAGCCGAGCTCCCGCTCCGTGTCTCCTTGTAGGAAGCGAATCTTCACATCCACCACGGCGTCTGCCGCCGCTTCCACCAGGCACTCCGTCTGCATCTCCGAAGGATCCGCGCCGCCCTTCGGGCCAAGCGTGCCAAAGTGCCAGCGCTGCTGATTCTTGGTCGAAGACCGCCGGTATGGATACAGCAGAAAGCCTTCGTAGAGCACCGCGTTCGCGATCTTTTCCTGCGCTTCAAAGTTCATGACGCTACTTCTTTCTCACAAGGCAAAAGACTCTCGATCGCCTGCTCCCAGGTCGCGAATCCCCGGTTGCGCTTATATTCATAAAGCCGGTCGAACACATCTCGCCGCAAACGCAGCCAGGTGCTATTCGGATAATAGAGGTCCATCATTTCGCGCCACACCGCCACCGGCAGGCGAAACTTCGCCTCTTTGTCCCATCCGATCTGCGCAATCTGGAGCGCGCCGCCCGCGCCCGCGAAAAAAATCGTCCCGCTGAATTGAAAGCTCAGCGCCACATCCTCGCCTTCCACCCCGTGAAAATATTTGGCCGCCGCCACATTGAAGTCGAAGGTACAGGGCACCAGCAGTTGCGCTTTCGCCATCTCGCTGAACGCTGGAACCGTCACCGCGGCATGCGTCCAGAGCAGCGGCCGTAGTGTCTGGCTCCATCGTTCCGGCTCACCGAAAAGATCGCGCAGCGCCTCCCGTTCCCCCGCTTTGTAATGCCGGCGCGTCGCTTCGATCAGAATCTGGCAGCGCAGCGCCACGCTCTGTACCGCTTCGCCCGTCTTGTCATTCGTTACGCGCAGCTCGAAACCGATGGTCGGCTCGGCCGCGAAAGGCACTGCTTCCGCGCTCTCCACCGCGAAATTCAAGACGGGCATATGTGCCCTCTGCGCCGCAGTTCGTCGAAAAAGTGCGAGATTTCGCCCCACACCACGCTGCCGCCCGAAAGCCCCCGCCAGTGCAGCCGGATGACTCCCACCAGCTTGTAGCATTCGTCGATCGGAACCAAAAAATACTCGCGCGTCGCTCCCACCCTGTTCACCAGCAGAGCTTCCACATCCGGCTGCATCTCCCGCAGTTCCGGATTACTTTCGGCGATCTCTTCCCAGGCCTCCAGACGAAGCAGCGATTCCGCCGCTCCCGCCGGTCCCGGGTAAAGCGCAATCACCTTGCCCACCGTGGAGCTATACGAGAAGAACGCGAGCGAGATCGGTATCAGCAGGTCTTCCCACTGCGCGTCACTGATCTGAAAATTCGAAAGCTGCCGCACGCGGCGCGGGATTTCCCGGTAAACCGTGCCATAAAGTAGGGCGCAGGAGCGGCACGCGCATCGAATGCGCCGCGTCTTCGGATCGAATTGGTGAACGTGCTCCGCTGGAATCGAAGCGCCGCAGGCGTCGCATTTCTCCTCGCTCTCGCGCGGGCGAACGTACTTCCTCAGCGCTCCCACCGAAGCCTGCGCCATGGCTAACCCGTCCTCGAAATCAGCGTGCCCACATTCTCGAGCGGAACAAAGCCGTTTTGCTCGAAACGCGGCTCGACTGTGATCTCCACCGCATCGGGCACTGCTTCTCGCAGCGCTGTCTCCACCGCCTGTTTCGCGTCGGCCGCCGCCCGAACACGCACCACCCCGTCGAACGCGCCTATCAACTCCGGATGTCCCGGCAGCTTCGCCAGAAGATGCCGCACTCTGGTCTCAAGGTCGTCCGGGTGCAGGCCGTGCAACACCAGCAGGCTCGCCACCAGGTCGTCGCTGGCATACCGTCGGATCAGCGCTTCACCCGTTTGCCCGGATTCGAACGCCAGATCCATCATTCTCTCCAGGCCCGCGCCATGCAGCTCGAGCACCGCCTGCATCAGTTCCGCAGCCGTCGCACGCGCTTCCGGATCGGCAAACGATTCGATCCGGCGCACCAGCTCTTCGATCCGCCGGACCCTGTCCTCGTCGACGCTCGCCATCTCGGCTAGTGGCTCAGCGCGTCCGGCGCCTGCACGCCGAACATCGGGGAATGCCGCGTCTCGATGGTCTTGCCGTTCCCGAGATACATATGCACCCCGCACGGCAGGCACGGATCGAAACTTCGCACGGCGCGCATGATGTCGATGCCCTTGAAATTATCCGGTCCGTTCTCCTCGAAGATCGGCGTATTCTGCACCGCATCTTCATAGGGTCCCGGCGTCCCATAGATGTCTCTGGGATTCGCGTTCCATGGTGTCGGCGGATAGGGATGATAATTCGCGATCTTGCCCTTTCGGATGACCACGTGGTGCGAAAGCACGCCCCGCACCGCCTCGTGGAAACCGCACCCGATCGCCTCATCCGGCACCTTGAAATCGGTCCAGGTCTTGGTATTGCCGCTATGCAGATCGGCCATTGCCTTCTCCACAAAGTAGAGCGCCGCGGCAGCTGCGTACGCCTGGAAATAAGTGCGCGCGCGATCCCGTTCGATCGCGTTACTCCACTTCGGAATCTTCCACTCGAACTCCGTCTCGGGCAAACCCGCCGTCTTCGGCAGATAAATCTTGACGCTATGACCGGTCGCCTTGATATATCCGATGTCGACAATTCCGGCCAGCGCCGTCGCCCAGAAGCGCGCGATCGGACCGCCGCCCGTATCGAGCGCCAGATGATCGCCCGTCCGCTTGTCGAGCCAGCGCGGCGACATCACCCACGAGTAATTCCCCTTGAAATCGCGTTTCTGCGGGCGCGGCGTCGTCGTCTGATTCCACGGATGATTCTTGTCGACCGGATTACCCAGCGGATCCCGGGAGACAAAAGTCTCGTTTTCCTGCCAACCGTCGTAGTAGGAACTGCCAAGCAGAATGCGAATTCCGAGATTGATATCCACCAGGTTGTTCGTGACCAACTCACCGTCCACCACGATGCCTGGCGTCACGTACATTCCCTTGCCCCACTTGTCCATGTTGCGATACGTGTAATCGCAAACGTCCGGATTGTTGAACGAGCCCCAGCAGCCAAGCAGAATGCGCCGCTGGCCCACTTTCTCGTAGCCCGGCAGCGCTTCATAGAAGAAGTCGAATAAATCGTCGTGCAGCGGCACTACCTTCTTCATGAACTCCACATACTTCATCAGTCGCACCAGGTAATCGGTGAACAACTGCACCGTCGGCACCGTGCCCACGCCGCCCGGATACAAAGTCGATGGATGCACGTGCCGCCCTTCCATCAGGCAGAACATCTCGCGCGTCAGGCGGCTCATCTGCAGCGTCTCTCGATAGAACGAGCCCGTAAACGGATTCAGCGCGCGCATAATGTCGGCGATCTGTCGATAGCCATGCAATTTCGCGTTCGGCGCTTCCGTCTTCTCCGCCTTCGCGAGCACGCCCGGATTCGTCTCCTTCACCATCTGCTCGCAGAAATCGACGCCGACTAAATTGTCCTGATAGAGATTGTGATCGAACATGTACTCGGCTGCCTCGCCGAGATTCACAATCCACTCGCCCATGCTCGGCGGTCGGATCCCGAACGCCATGTTCTGCGCGTAACAGGCGCAGGTCGCGTGATTATCCCCGCAGATGCCGCAGATCCGGCTGGTAATGAAGTGCGCGTCCCGCGGATCTTTCCCCTTCATGAAAATGCTATAGCCGCGGAAAATCGAGGACGTGCTGTGGCACTCCGCCACCTGTTTATTCGCGAAATCGATCTTCGTGTAAATGCCGAGACTACCCACGATCCGCGTGATCGGATCCCAGTTCATCTCCACTAGCCGGCGCTGCGAGCTGTCAATCGCAACTACAGGTTCTGTCGTAGTAGCCATCTCAAAATTTCCTTTTTCCTACCGGTAAGTAAGCGGCCGGTATCCCGTCGTCAGGGAGCGCCCTGTATGACGCCACCGTGGTTCTTTGTTAACTGTCGAGTTGGTGATGCTGCGCAGCGATCGGATCGCTCCGCCATAAACGCTTATCACCGCCGCTGAAATGCGCGCGCCCGGCGGCTCATCCATAAATGGCATGAACTTGTCCGGAAAACCCGGCATCGTGCATCCAATGCAAATTCCGCCCACGTTCGGACAACCGCCAATGCCCGCCATCCAGCCGCGCTTCGGCACATTGCAGTTCACCACTGGCCCCCAACACCCCACCTTCACCAGGCACTTCGGCGAATTGTAGTCGTGTGCAAAGTCGCCCTGCTCGTAATACGCCGCGCGGTCGCATCCATCGTGCACCGTCGCCTCGAACAGCCACTTCGGGCGCAGTTGTGCGTCGAGCGGAATCATTGGCGCGAGCCCCGCCAGTTGATACAGCAGGTAAAGCAACGTCTCCATGAAGTTGTCCGGCTGCACCGGGCACCCCGGCACGTTCACGATCGGCAAACCCGCCTTCGACTTCCAGTCCCAGCCGAGATAATCCGCCAGACCCATGCATCCCGTCGGGTTCCCTTCCATCGCGTGGATGCCACCGTATGTCGCGCACGTTCCGGCCCCGATAATCGCCGTTGCCTTCGGCGCAAGACGGTCAATCCATTCGCAGGTCGTGATCGGCTGACCCGTATCGGGATCGGTGCCGAGTCCGGCCCAGTAGCCTTCGCTCTTGATCTTTTCGTTGGGGATGGATCCTTCCACCACCAGCACGAATGGCTCGAGCTTTCCTTCTTCGGCCAGGTACCAGTACTTCATAAAGTCGTCGCCGACTTCGTAAGCAAGTACCGGGTTATGTAAGTGAACTTTCGGGAGCCCTGGAATGGCTCCTAGCAGGACGTCCTCAACGCTCGGTTGCGACGCGGCTGTGATCGAGATTGAGTCCCCGTCGCAGCCTAATCCCGCTGTGATCCAGAGAACGTGAACTTCTTTGACGGCGGGCGCCTTTTGTGTGGCGCGCCCGTACGGAGCGACATCTGCCGGCATGGCTATTTCCTCTCCGGTTTCAAGTCTGAAACTTTACCCGGTTGAAGTCAAGAGTGTATTTGCGCTATAGCCACCATTCGTTTTATTCCCACCGACTCATCCGACTAGTAGAGCAACTTCGTATATGCCCCGCCAAGAGAGAGTGGCGCGGACACTCGTGTCTGCCGTCTCGACAATCGTGTCGAGACGTTCTTGCCGATTTGCGCTTGACCACGGGTAATCCTCGGCTCGTGCGGCCTGGATCCGGTCTGCCTCCCGGCCGACACTCGTTCGGAAATGCTTGAAACAGAGCAGGAAGCGTCAGCGACCGTAAATTTGCAGCCATCGTCATTCGTAACGCAAAGCAATCATCGGATCTATCTTCGTAGCGCGCCGCGCCGGAACCGCATACGCCGCGGTAGCAACCAGGGCCACCAAAAACGCCATGCAGCTAAAGGTCGACGGATCGAACGGCCCGATACCGAACAGCAGACCTGCCATCGACCGGCTGAGCGCCGCGGCCAGCAGCAATCCTACAATCACCCCAGCGAGCGTAAGCAGTAACCCCTGCCGAAGGATCATGCCCAGCACATCCGCCCGCTTTGCGCCCACAGCCATCCGGATCCCGATTTCGCGAGTTCGCTGCGTCACGGTATACGACATCACTCCATAAAGCCCGACGGCAGCCAGCACCAACGCCAGCCCCGCGAATGCTCCCAACAGCAGAGTCTCCACGCGCGCGTCCTGTGTGTCGCTAGCAATCACCTGCTCCATAGTGCGCGGGTGCAGCACCGCCAGGCCGTGGTCGAGCGCATATACATTCCGGCCCAGATCGCGCAGAATCGCAGTAGGAGCAATGGCGGTTTTCAACATCAGATTGGCGGACCCGCCATAAGGCAGCGCCATTGTAAGAGGGAAGTAAGCCTGCGGCATCGTTTGGGCCCGGATTCCATATTCCTTTACGTCGTCGACAATGCCAACGACAATTACCTTCGCGCCGCTCCAGCGGAACACGCGGCCCAGCGGGTCTTGACCTTTCCAGAATGTGCGCGCCGCGGTTTTACTGATAACGGCATGGAGCGTCAGATCCGCCGGAACCTTCACCGCGTTCCCGCCCGCCAGGTACAGTTTATATAGCTTTTGCGAAGCTGCCGCATCGCGATCGAGATCTTGCGCGTCGAATCCGCGCCCACGCAGCACGGAAACACCGAACGTCTTGAAGTAATCGACAGTCACAAAGTTAAACCCAACGAGCGTGCCCGCCATAGCCGGGTTCGAAACGCCATCCACCTTGACGTAACCGTTGGTCCCACCTTCGAGCGGTATCTCGGTTGAAAGCGCCGCCGACTCCACACCACCGATCCGCTGCGTCCGCTCCAGCAGTCGATCGAAGAACGGCCGTCGCGCAGCCAAATCCGGATAATTTGCCTCCGGCAAGTTGATAGTCGCCGTCAGCAAATTGCGCGGGTCGGCTCCGATGCCGGCGTTTTGCAGCCGGACGAAACTGCGCAGCAACAAACCGGCTCCCACCAGCAGCGCCAGCGTGAGCGCGATTTCGCTCACAATCAGGGCATCGCGGAGGCGCTGCCGCACCGCTCCCGGACTCACCACCGCTTGTGCAGCGGCCTTTAGCGAATCGTTGACCTGCGTTCGCGAAATCTGGAGCGCGGGCGCCAACCCGAACAGCAACGCCGCCAGCACGCTGATGCCTAAAGTGAACAAAAGCACTGTCGTATCGATGCCGGCTGGATTCAGACTCGGCACCGGAGGCGTCGTTGCTCGATTGAGCAGGCGCAGACACCACCAGGCACCCAATCCGCCCAGCGCCGCGCCGCCCAGGGACAGCACCAGGCTCTCTGTAATTAACTGGCGAACCAGGCGCAGCCGTCCCGCGCCCAAACTAACGCGCAGCGCAATCTCCCGCTGGCGCGTAGCCGCCCGCGCAAGCAGCAGGTTTGCAACATTCACGCACGCAATCAGCAGCACCAGCGAAACCGTCCCCAGCAGCACCAGCAGCCGCTGCTGTGCTCCGCCCACGATTCGGTCTTTCAGCGGAAAGAGTACAGCGTGCACCTTCGTATTCCCATCCGGAAACTGCTTCTCGAGTCGCTGCGAAATGCCGAGCAGATCCTCTCTCGCTTGCGCCAGCGTAACGCCGCGTTTGATTCGGCCGATTACGTTCAAGCCGTGGTTGCCGCGCTGGCTGAATTGCTTACTCTTCATATCCATCGGCACCCAGACTTCCGTCGTGCTCGGAAAGCGAAACGCGGGCGGCATAACCCCCACAATCGTGTAGCGTTCCGCATCGAGCTCCACTGTTTTGCCGATTGCGCTGGGACTTCCGCCAAACTTACTCTGCCAAAAACCATAGTTCAGCAGCGCTACGTGGTTCCGTCCCGCGACGTCCTCGCCTCTTGCAAAGGAACGGCCGATAGCTGGGGAAACACCAAGCGTCCTGAAGAAGTTGGCTTGCACTTGTGTCACCATCGCGCCCGCCGGTTCACCCGGCCCGGCCATGCTCACATTGCTTGACCACGAATAAACGCTGGTCGCCGCAAGTGTTCGGTTCTGCGCCTTCCAATCGAGGTAGTTGGCGGGATTTACCGGATACGTTCCTGGAGCTTCCTCCGTTTCCCGCGCATCCACCAGCCGTTCTGGATCGGCGAACGGAAGCGGTCGCAGCAGCACCGCATTCACCACGGAAAAAATCGCCGTATTCGCTCCGACCCCGAGCGCCAGAGTCAGTATCGCTACCGTCGCAAAGCCCGGATTGCGTCGCAGTTGCCGCAGGCCGTAGGCAATGTCCATCCATAGCGTCTCGATGCTCGTCCACTTCCACATATCCCTGCTCCTCTCTTCCGCTAACGTCACGTTTCCAAAGCGCCGCCTCGCCTGTTGCCGCGCTTCCTCGTGCTTTACGCCGGCTGCGATATTTTCCGCCTCTTCCATCGCCAGGTGCGCGCGGATTTCTTCTTCTAAATCGTCCGGCCGGCGCCGGAGAAGAAAACGCACCCGCGAAAGAGCGCGCCGCCAGCTCATCCGTTCTCCTCGCTTTCGCCCGGCCGCAAAACGCCCGTAATCGCCCGCACAAAACGATCCCAATGCGACGTTTCGGCCGTGAGCCTGCGCCGCCCGGAGGCGGTGAGTCGGTAATATTTCGCCCGCTGATTTTTGTCCGAGATTCCCCAGGCCGCCGTAATCCAGCCTTCCTGCAACAGCCGCTGCAGCGCCGGATAGAGCGACCCATGCTCCACCTTCAGAGCGTCCTCGGACATGCGCTCAATCGACTTTGCGATGCCATGTCCGTGCGTCGGGCCCCACAGCAGCGTGCGCAGAACGAGCATGTCCAGCGCCCCGTAGATCAGGTCTACTCGTTGGTCCGCGCGCCGCTTTCCCATCTAGCAGAATTTGTACCACGAAAAGGTGGTCGATAATCTGCTACTTCGGTGGCCGGTGAGGGCTTGTGAAAAAATCGGGGACACTCCGGGCTAGGTTCTCGGCAGAACGTCCTCAACCGTAAGCCAATCCCAGAACCGATCGATCCACTGTTCGGATGGCAAGCCGGTAATGCGCATGCCAAAACCATGGCCCCCTTTGGCGTACATGTGGAGTTCCGCCGAATGGTGAGCGACGGTCCACATTTGATAAAGATGAACGCTGTCAGGGCCGAGGCCGAGATTGTCGTCCGTGGCGGCGGCAATGAACAGGGGAGGAGCGTCGTCGGGCACCTTTTCCGTCAGGGACGAGACGGCCGGGTAGATCGGCGCAGCGAAGGCGGGCCGGCTGTCTGGTGAGTATTGCAGCGCTGCGGCGGCTGTCACCGTTCCACCTGCCGAGAAGCCCATGATCCCGACTTTGTTCGGCGAAATGCCGAACTCCGAAGCATGGCTTTTGACGTATTCGACCGCCTTGTGGCCGTCAGCGATTGCCAGAGGAATCGCCGCATGGAGTATCGCATTGAGCTTCGGCTTGTCGCTCGACCATAGTCGCTGGAACTCCTCAGCGGCATCGCCTTCGGTTGGCGCAAGACGGTACTTCAATACGAATGCAGTCACGCCCCTTCCGTTCAACCATTTTGCAACCTCTATTCCTTCGCTGTTGATCGAAAGCGCCATGAACCCGCCACCAGGACAGATGACGATGCCAACGTCGTTCACGGCCGAGCCTGCGGCAGGCTTGTAGACCGTCAGGCTCGGATGAGTAACGTTGGTGGCGATTTCGGTGTTCCAAACCTTGGAGAAGTATTGCCGTTCAGCGTTGCTTTCGGCCGGCTTGGAGCCCCCGGAAATTGGGAGCTCGATCACCTGCTGAGCAAACGAGATCGCTGCAGCCGCAGTGATCAGAAGGAAGAGACCGATCGGACGCTTGAACACGAAATCAGTTTATCGATTTTTATCTGTTCTCGACCGCCGGGCTTGCCTGCTTGGAGAGAAACCGCCGCCCGCTTCAGCAAATGCGCGGCAACTGTTCGCTGAAAGGCAGATCCAGAATCCTGCTTCCGCCAATCTCGGTCTTCAGCAGCACCATGCCCGGATGTTCCCCCACTACTTGCCCGATCACGCGCGCCTCTCTACCTGCCGGATGCCCGCGCATCGCTTCCACAATCCGCCCGGCCACCGCTTGCGGAACCATCGCCACCAGCTTGCCTTCATTCGCCACAAACAGCGCATCGAGCCCGAGAATCTCGCAGGCTCCTTTTACGTCCTCCCGCACCAGCACGCGGCTCGCTTCGATTTCGATGCCGACCGTCGACGCGGTAGCAATCTCGCACAGCGAAGTCGCCAACCCTCCGCGCGTCGGATCGCGTAACACATGCACTTCCCCAACCTCCAGCATGGCTTCGACCAGGCCGTTCAACGCCGCGGTGTCCGAACGGATCTCTCCTTCAAACTCCAAGCCTTCTCGCACCGACATCACCGCCATGCCATGATCCCCGATCGATCCGCTCACAATCACCGCATCCCCCGCCACCGCGTTCGACGCCGAAATGCGACAGGGCTTCTCGATTAAACCCACGCCCGAAGTTGTGATGAAAAGCTTGTCGGCCGATCCCTTGTTGACCACCTTCGTGTCGCCCGTGACGATGGCCACTCCCGCCGCCCGAGCCGCGCGCGCCATTGCCTCGGTAATCCGCGTCAGCTCCTCCATCGGCAGCCCTTCTTCCATGATGAAAGCCGCCGAGAGAAAAAGCGGCCGCGCGCCGCTCATCGCCAGATCGTTTACCGTCCCGTTCACCGCCAGCTCGCCGATATTCCCGCCCGGAAAAAACAGCGGCGTCACCACAAAAGAGTCCGTCGTAAATGCCAGCCTCGCCGACCCGGCTTCGAATACCGCCTGATCGTCCAGCTTCCGCAGATGCTCGTTGTCGAATGCCGGCAAAAAGAGATCCCGCACCAGTTGCGCCGTCAGCTTGCCGCCGCTGCCGTGCCCCATGATGATGTTCTTCCGCTCGCTGATCGGTATCGGGCAAGCCAGTACGAAATCTTTCGCCATGAACCGGCTTTATCCCCTCCCGGCCAGCGATTCCGCGCTGACCAGGTGCCGCCCATAGTTGTAATACGCGGCGCAGGCGCCTTCCGCCGAAACCATCGTCGCCCCCAATGGAGTCTCCGGCGTGCATTGGCTTCCGAAAGCCGGGCAATCGTGCGGCTTCTTCAGCCCTCGCAGAACGTCGCCGCTGATACAGATCGCGGGCTCCACGGCAGTGATGCTCTCCACGTCGAAAATCTGCGCCGCGTCGTAAGCGCTAAACTCATCCGTCAACCCGTAGCCGCTGTTCGGAATCACCCCGATGCCGCGCCACGCCCGGTCGCACACCCTAAACACCCGCTCGATCATCTTCCGCGCTTCGCTGTTGCCTTCCCGCCGCACCGCCCGCGCATACCCGTTTTCCAGTTCCGCGCGCCCCTGCTCTAACTGCCGCACCGTCATCAAAACGCCTTGCAGAATGTCGATCGGCTCAAATCCCGTGATCACGATCGGCACGCGATACCGGTCCACGATCGGTTCGTATTCCGCCCATCCCGAGACCGCGCACACATGCCCCGGCCCAAGAAACGCCTGCACGCGATTATGCGGCGAATCCAAAATTCCGGTCACCGCCGGCGGCACCAGCACATGCGATACCAGCACGGAAAAATTATCCACGCCCTGTTCCTTTGCCTGCCAAACCGCCATCGCGTTCGCCGGTGCCGTCGTCTCAAAGCCAATGGCGAAGAACACCACTTTCTTGTCCGGATTCGCGCGTGCAATCTTCAGGCAATCGAGCGGCGAATAGACGATCCGTACGTTCCCGCCTTCGGCTTTGATCTTGAATAGATCGCTATGCGATCCAGGCACACGCAGCATGTCGCCGAACGAGCAGAAGATCACCTCCGGCCGCCGTGCGATCGCGTGCGCCCGATCGATCATTTCGAGCGACGTCACACAAACCGGGCATCCCGGTCCATGCACCAGTTCCACCTGCTCCGGCAAAAGCGCGTCCAACCCGTATTTGACAATGGAATGCGTCTGCCCGCCGCAGACCTCCATCAGCACCCAGGGGCGCGTGGCCGTCCGCCGGATCTCCGCCACCAGCTTCTGCGCCACTTCCTGATCGCGATATTCGTCAAGGTACTTCATGCCCGCCCTCTCCTTCGGAGCCGTCCGACAATTCGCTCAATTGATCCATCTCAGATAAATAACGATAGGTGCGCGCCGCCTCTTCCTCGTCCACCTGGCTGATCGCGAACCCCACGTGCACCAGCACGTAATCTCCAATGCGCGCTTCCGGCAAATAAGACATGCAGGCTTCCCGCGTGATGCCGCCGAAATCCACTTTCGCCATCGGCACGCCAGTATTTTCATGTAACGCGCTGATCCGTCCCGGTATTGCGAGGCACATAGATTTAGGTCCTTTCGAGGTGAGTAGCCGCAATAACAGCCTGTCCGAGCGAGAGGCCGCCGTCGTTCGTGGGAACTTTCGAGTGAAGATATACCTGAAATCCGCTGCGCTGCAATAGTTCCTGCGCGCGCGCCAGTAGCGTGAAGTTCTGAAACGTACCGCCGCTGAGACAAACTTTGTCCACGCCGTTTCTTTCTCGAAGTTTGCTATAAACAAATTCGCTATAAACGAGTTCGCTACAAACCACTTCAATCATACGCGCCAGCGTTCGATGAAAGCAACGCGCCACCATTCCCGGCGACCTTCCCCGCGCAATCTCCCGCGCAATTTGCAGCACCATTTTCCGCGTATCGATTACCCACGGCCAAACTTCCGTCTCTAGCTCGAACTCATACTCATCTCCCTCGTCCGCCGCCGCCGCCTCCAGCAGCATCGCCGACTCCCCTTCGTAACCGTTTTCCTGGCTCACGCCGCAGATCGAAGCCACTGCGTCGAACAGCCGCCCGCAGCTAGAGGTCACAAGCGCGGGCCGTCGAATCAATTGCTCTAAAACCTTCCAGCTTCCTGCCGGCAAAGCCGCCCAGCACGGCACATCTAAACTTCTCGCATCCGCCCCCCCCGCGTCGATTAAATGAGCCGCCGCCATGCGCCATGGCTCGCGTGCCGCCCGGTCCCCACCCGGTAACGCCACATAACGCAAATGCGCGCACCGCTCAAAGCCCGCGTAATCGCACAACAGAAATTCGCCGCCCCAGATCTGCCCGTCCGTCCCGTAGCCGGTGCCATCGAACGCCACTCCGAGTACCGCTTCCCGCAGCCCGTTCTCCGCCATGCAGCTGGCAATGTGCGCATGATGATGCTGCACCCCGATCTTCGCTTCCGGCCGTGCCTCCGCCCACCGCGTGCTCAAGTAATCCGGATGTAAATCGTGCGCCACCAGCCGCGGCTTCGCTTGATATACGCTTTCGAGGTTCCGCCATGTCTCCTCGAAAAACTGCAAAGTCTCGTAATTCTCCAAATCCCCAATATGCTGGCTCAAGATCGCAAATCGGCCCTTTGTCAGGCAGAACGTGTTCTTGAGCTCTCCGCCCGTTGCCAAAACGTCGCCCACTTCACGCCCCAGCCCGATCGCTTCCGGAGCATAGCCGCGCGACCGCCGCTGCACGCGCAGCTTCCCGCCAAATACCCGCGCTGTCGAATCGTCCACTCGCATGAAAATATCCCGGTCATGCGTCAACAAGGTATCCGCCAGCGGCGCAAGCTTCTCGCGCGCCTCCTCATTCCCGATCACGATCGGCTCCTCACTCACATTGCCGCTCGTCATCACCAGGCAGTCCAATCGCCCTTGTTGCAACAGCAAATGATGTAGCGGCGTATACGGCAGCATCACCCCAAGCTGTCGCAAACCCGGCGCCACCGCCTCCGGGATTTCTGCCCCCTCGCGCATGGCAAGCAAGACAATCGGCGCTGCCGCGCTGAGCAGCGCTTCCCGTTCTGCTTCCCCCAAAACGCAGTGCTTCTCCACCGTCGCCACGTCCCGCATCATCACCGCAAACGGCTTTCGGCTGCGCCGTTTCCGCAGCCGCAACGTCTCCACCGCTTCCACACGCAACGCGTCGCACGCCAACTGGTAGCCGCCCAGCCCTTTCAGCCCGACAATCTTTCCCGCTTCTAAAACCGCCACCACTTCCGCCAGGCTGGCCGATAGTTGCGGACCGCAAATCGGACACGCAATCGGCTCCGCATGAAAACGCCTGTCCGCGCAATCGCCGTATTCCCGCGCGCACGCCTCGCACACCGCGAAGCGCCGCATCGTCGTATTGGCCCGATCGTAAGGCGTCGATTCCGTAATCGAATACCGCGGACCGCACTCCGTGCAGTTTGTAAACGGATACCCGAACCGCCGCGCGCCCGGATCTCTGATTTCCTCCAGGCATGCGCCGCACGTCGCCAGGTCCGCCGAAACTAAAGTGAAACTCGCATCGCGCGCCGCGCTCGCAACGATCCGAAAACCCTCGTACGGCGCCCCCTCGCCCACCTGCTCCACCGCGCAGCGCTCAATGCGCGCAGCCGCCGGAGCCCCGCGCGTCAACGCCTCCGTAAACCGCGCCAGTTCTCCTTCACTCTCAACTTGTATCTCGAGAATCAACCCACCCGCCGTGTTGAACGCAACCCCAGACACTCCCAAACCGTCCGCTAATTTCTTAACGAACGGCCGAAACCCGACGCCCTGGACCACTCCTTCGAGTGCAATGCGGTAACGCGTGAATCCCTCCGGTCCGTATCTTGCCACACGCTATTCTTGCTAATGAACCCCACTCCCGAATTCTGGATGAACCAGGCTATTTGTCTCGCCGTCGAAAACGTCCAATCCGGCCGCGGCGGTCCCTTCGGCGCAGTCATCGTCAAGAACGGTGCGTGCATCGCGCAAGGCACAAACATCGTGACCGCCTCTCAAGACCCCACTGCGCACGCCGAAATCGTAGCCATTCGCGCAGCCTGCCGCGCGCTCCAAAATTTCCAACTGGTCGATTGCGACATCTATACTAGCTGCGAACCGTGCCCCATGTGCCTGGGCGCAATTTACTGGGCGCGCCCCGCCGCCTATTATTTCTCCGCCACGCGCGATATAGCCGCCGAAGCCGGCTTTGACGACGCCTTCATCTATAACCAACTAGCCGTTCCCTTCGCCGAACGAAAACTCCCCGCGCGCCATCTCTTACCGGAAGCCGGGCCGCGCCCTTTCCTCGAATGGAAACGCCAACTCAAAAAAACGCCGTACTGATTCGAACACGCTCGTAGACTTTCCCAAGATCTGCGTTCATCGGTGTTCATCAGCGGCCAATGATTCGATTTGTCCACCTAATTAGTGGACACCAGCCTCGCCACTTGACAAAAACAACACCTCATGTTGCACTGCAAGTACCGCCCACATGAATCGACGAGAGCTTCTCGGCTCTGCCCTCCTTTCGGTATCGGCTCTCGGCTCTACCCAGGCCCCCTCCACTGAGCCAGCTACCTTTCCCGGAACAAAATTCTGCAACTACCCGGCCTGTCTGCCCAACTACCTTTCCACACTCGCCCAGGAGGCCTCGCGCAAACGCGAGCACGCGCTCGCCAGGCTCACCTCCATCAACGAAATTCATAGTCGTCAGCAGCAGGTTCGCGCCACCCTTTGGCGCTTGATCGGCGGCCCCGAGCAACGCACCCCGCTCCATCCAAAAACCACCGGTGTGCTCCAACGCCCCTCCTATCGAGTGGAGAAGCTCATCTACCAAAGCCGCCCCGGTCTCTTCGTCGCTGCCAATCTGTACATCCCCAAACGCGGCCACGGCCCGTTTCCCGCCGTTCTCTTCCAGAGCGGCCATTACTGGGAAGGCAAAGCGTACCCCAGTTATCAGCGCTGCTGCCAGGGTCTCGCGCAGCTCGGTTTTGTCGTCCTTGCCTTCGATCCCATGGGCCAAGGCGAGCGCATCCACTATCTCGACCGCTCCGGCACCAAAAGCCGCCTGCCCAGTTGTGACGCCGAACACACAATGCCCGGCAAGCAGATGCTCCTCTTCGGCGATTCCGCTACCCGCTTCCAACTGTGGGATGCCATCCGCGGCCTCGATCATCTCCTCTCTCTTCCCTTCGTCGATCCAAAACGAGTCGCCTCCGTCGGACACTCCGGTGGCGCTACTCTCACCATGCTCTTAGCCGCCGCTGACGACCGCCTAAGCGCCGCGGCCGTCTGCATGGGCAACGCCGAGAACATCGTCGGCTCGCCCTTCCGTTCCCCCGGCGCAACCGACGACGCCGAACAGGATTTTGTCGATTGCGCCCCTGCTGCATTCGACCGCTGGGATCTTTTCTATCCCTTCGCTCCCAAACCGATGTTGATCTGGCCCAGCGATCGCGATTTCTTTGCCACCTATTCGCCGGACTACATCACGAACGGTTGGCAGGAATACCTGCGCTTGCAGAATATCTACCGGACGCTTGGCCGCTCCGACTCCCTCGCCTGGTCCGACACTCCCCTTCCCCACGCCCTCGCTTACGACAGCAGAATGCTCGTCTACAACTGGTTTCGACGCTGGCTCCAAAACGAAACCCGCCCCCTCCCAGCAGAGCCGCCGGTCGATCCGGAACCGCCTGCCACCCTCTGGGCCACCCCGAGCGGCAGCGTGGTACGCGACCTCCACAGCGTCACTCCCTTCAGCCTGATTAAAGCCAGAACCATTCAGCACGATTCCACCCCCCTCGAATCTCTCCTGAAATCCCGGCCGCAAAATCACGCCCGCGCCGCCTCCATCGGCCGCGTGCAATGCCGCAACGTCTTGGTCGATGTCCTCGAAATTCCCTCCGATCCCGCCATCTGGCTGCCCGCGTACTTGCTCTTGCAGGATCATGTCTCCAAAACAAAGCCGCTCCTGCTGGTGCTCGATGAAAACGAAAACACGCGCCTCTGGTTTACTCCTGAAGTCGATCGCATCCTGCCCGACAACAGCCCCGTCATCGTCGCCGCCGATCTGCGCGGCGTCGGAGCCCTGCTTCCTCAGTTCAGCCCCGGCGCGGCGGACTACGAGGCCTGGCATCAGCAGGAAGAAAACTACGCCTGGGGATCGCTCGCCCTCGGTCGCCCGCTCCTTGCCCAGCGCACGTCCGACATCCTTGCTCTAACCGCTGCTCTGCGCGCTTACCCGTCCACCGCCGGCAGGACTCTCTATCTGGCCGCCCGCGGCAAGCTCACCGTTCCCGCTCTCTTCGCCGCTTCCCTCGACCCCGCCATCGAACGCCTCTATCTCGCCGCCGGTCTCGTCTCTTTTCAGAACCTGGTCGAGACCGAAGTCTACGCTTATCCCTTCGCTAACTTCCTCCCTGGCTTGCTCAATCACACTGACTTGCCCGCCATCGCCGCCTCCCTCGCACCCCGCAAAATCACCTTGGCCGGCGTCGTCGATGCCACTGGCAAAACTCTCCCCGTCGAATCCGTTCGCGCAATCTATCGAACGAGCGGCCAGACTTCTCATTTGTCTCTTCAGCCACACGCAAACTGGTCAGTCGACTCTCTGCTAGCCTTCACCGAACGCACTTCCTAACCGGTTTCATGGTGGCGCGGACGATCGTTCATGGTGGCGCAGACGATCGTTTTTCGTCGTCTGCGTAGCAGTTCTATAGTGGCGCGGATGATCGTTTTTTGTCGTCGGCGTCCATCTGCGCAGCATGCTGAGACTTCACCACCCGGCAGGCGTAAACTGGCTCTTAATCTCGCGAACAGCCGCTTCTATGAATGCACCAATGACTCTTGAGACCTTCTGGCGAGACACCCTCTTCGCCCTGCGAACCATGCGCCGGCAACCGGCCTTCGCTCTCACGGCCGTTTTCACTCTGGCCCTCGCCATCGGTGGCAACACCGCCATGTTTACCGTCATCCGGGCTGTGCTGCTCAAACCCCTTCCCTACCCCGCCTCCGATCGGTTAATGCAAATCTCGGGCGGCGCAACTCCAACGCGCTTTCTCGAAATGAAGTCGAGCGCCCGCTCCTTCACAGGCATTGCTGCCTTCACCGGCGAGGAAAGCCTCACCCTTTCCAATGGAGCCGAACCGGAGATCTTGAAGGGTGCTCGCGTGTCCGCCAATTTTCTTCAAATCCTCGGTGTAAACCCGCTGCTCGGCCGCGCCTTTCGGGCCGCGGAAGATTCGCCCGGCGGCGCTCCAGTCGTAATGATCGGTTACGCCTTGTGGCAGCAGCGCTTTGGCGGAGATCCGCGCGTCATTGGCAAGACAGCCACGCTCGCCGGCACGCCATACACCATCGTGGGCGTTCTTCCACCGCGCTTTTCCTTTCCTTTTCCCGATCTTCAACTGTGGCTCACCGCTCCCTCCGAGTGGCCGCTCATGCCTCCCAAATCCCGCGCCCTGAGTCCCTTCCTCAGCCTGTTCGGTCGCCTCAAGCCGGAGGTAAGCCTCGCCGCCGCAAACGCCGAGGCCAAGGTCATTCACCATCAATACGCCGTCGCGCATCCCGCCATGCTCGACGCCAGGCCCAAACGGCCCGTCAAAGTAATTCCCATGAAAGATAGCCTGGTCACCGATGTCCGCTCCATGCTTTGGATGCTGTTCGGCGCACTCGGCTTTGTGCTCTCCATCGCTTGCGCGAACGTGGCCAGCCTGCTGCTTGCGCGCGCCACCGCGCGTTCGCGTGAAATTGCCGTTCGATCCGCCCTCGGAGCGGCCCGCGCTCGGCTGATCGCGCAACTCATCGCCGAGAGCGTCGTCTTGTCGCTCGCCGGCGGAATTCTCGGTGTACTGCTCGCTGCTTGGAGTCTGCGCGCCATCCCCGGCCTCACCACCTTCAACCTGCCGCGCGCGCAAGAGATTCATTTGGATTGGTCGGTACTCGCTTTCGCCGCCGCCCTCTCCATCGGAACCGGATTGCTCTTCGGACTCGCGCCCGCCCTCGGCGCATCTCGCCCCGACCTCCTTCGCATGTTGCGCGCCAGCGGCCCTACCCCCAATCAAACCGCGCCCAGCGGCATTTTCCCTAGCCTCAATGCGCGCGCCCTGTTGCTGGTTGTCCAAGTTTCCCTTTCGATTGTCTTGCTGATCGCGAGCGCCCTGCTCATCGAAAGCATAAGTCGCCTGCGCGCTGTCGCCATTGGATTCAATCCCGCCAATCTCTTGACCGCAACTGTTTCGCTCGCCCCCTCGCGCTATGACACCAGCCGCAAACAGGCGCTGTTCTTTCAACAACTGACCGAGCGCCTGCAATCCTCACCCGGCATCCGCAACGCTGCCGCCGCCATGTTCCTGCCCATGATGGGCTATGCCGGTAGCCCCGTGCAGGATGCCGCCAAACCGCTTCTCAAGTTGAACCAGCGTCCCATCGCCATCATCTCGGTTGTCACGCCCGGTTACTTCGAAACCCTTCGCATTCCGCTACGCCAGGGAAGAGATTTCGCGGCACGAGATACCGCGGACACCCAGCGCGTCGCCATCGTCGACGAAGCCCTCGCCCGCCGCTTCTGGCCAGCTTATCCGCGCGGCCTGAATCCTGTCGGCCAGCGCCTTTGGGTGGGCGGCGTCAATCCGCATCCCGCGGAAATCGTGGGCATCGCCGCCCATATCCGCCAGACGCTCGAAAACACCGCTTGGCCCGAAACCGTTTACGTCCCATTCGCCCAGAACCCTCAACCCTTCGCCACGCTCGCCGTGCGCACCGAAGCCAACCCGCTCGGCTTCGCCCGCCTAGTGCGCGAACAGTTGCGCGTATTGGATCGGAATCAATCTCTATCCGCCGTTCAGACGATGGACGAACTAGTCGACGAGCAGCTGGGCCAACGGCGCTTACTCGCCATCCTCCTCGGATCTTTCGCCACCATGGCGCTCCTGCTTGTCCTGATGGGAATCTACGGAATCATTGCCTATTCCGTCGCCCAGCGCACTCAGGAAATCGGTATCCGCCGTGCCCTCGGCGCGCGCCAGGCCGACATCCTGTGGCTGGTCGTGGGACAAAGCCTCCGCCTCGCGGTGCTCGGAGTAGCATTCGGCATAGCCGGCGCTTTCGGCTTAACTCGCCTGCTGCAAAGCCTCTTATTTCACGTCACCGCCACCGATCCCGCTACCTTCTTGGCCGTCGCTTCCTTGTTCTTGTGCGTGGCGCTCATAGCCAGCTACATCCCCGCCCGTCGCGCCGCCCGCATCGATCCGGCAACCGCGCTGAGAGTTTGAGTCACATGCCATCGCGCCTCACAGCTCACTGAAACAGCTGCGGCAAAAAATTGTTCGCATCGCGCCGCCACGTCTGCCATTCGTGCGCCGTGCCCTGCGATTCGAAGAAGTCGACTCTTACCCCCGAATTCTTCAATGCCTCCGCTGCGTGTTTAATCGAATCGTGGAACTGCACTTCGGCTGTCCCCGCTCCGAGCCACAGGAGCTTCACCTTCCGGTTAAACGCCCCCGGGTTGGCAAACACTCCCTCGTAAGCCGTCGCGGGAGCGAATGGCTCCTTCGCGGCGGCCTGAAGCGGTTCGCTCCCGGATCGCAAATTCGGAAAAATCGGCCCGCTGAACGAGCCGATGTAGGAAAACAGATCGAGGTGATGCAAAGCCACAAAAAGCGTCTGCATGCCACCCATCGAAAGTCCCGCCATCGCGCGGTGGTCCCGATCGGGAATCGTGCGGTAACTCGCGTCGATCATCGGAATCAAATCATCCACCACCACGTCCTCGAACGCGCTGAACGCCTGGCCGATCGACTTCTCTGACGTGGTCGCGCCAAACGCAGTCGGAGCCGCGCCCGCCTTGAGCGCATAACCGCGATCCATCACCACGATCATCGGCTTCGCTTTCCCCTCCGCCAGCAAATTATCCAAAATGAAATTCACCCGCCCCTGCCTGGTCCACCCTGTCTCGTTTTCGCCCGAACCATGCTGCAGGATCAGCACCGGATACCGCTCTTGCGTGTTCTTGTCGTAACCCGGCGGCGTGTACACCAAACAGCGCCGCCACGCGCCTGTCGTCTTCGATTGATACCACTTCTCTCTTACCTCGCCGTGCGGCACATCTTTCACGTCGTAATAGCTCACGCCGCTTTCCGGTATCTCTATGCCGCTGGTTTCTTTGCCGTACCCGAAATACGTCTCGCTGCCCGGATCGTTCACCTGCACCCCGTCGAGTAAGAACCAGTAGTAATGAAAGCCGGGCACTGGCGGCGGTATGGTCACTGTCCAGATACCGTCCGCGGCGCGCTTCATCGGGAACGGTCCTTTCCCCAGACCGTCTCCACCTGCTACTTCTACCTCCTTCGCATCCGGAGCCTTCAGCGAGAAGCTTACGCTTCGATTCGCCTCGATGCGTGGACTGGCCGCGCCCGGAACATTCGACACCGGCGTCTGCCCGCCCTGCGCCCACATCGTCATACACAATCCAGCAACCAAGCCCGCATATCTGCCCATCTTTTTCATCGCCCGCAGATCAGTATCTCAATCATCGGCTTCCGATGAGAAGATAAGACAATGGCAAGCCATCCCGCCCAGCTGACGAAGCTTCAGGGCTATCTAGAGCAGGAGCGGCAGGCTGATTTCCGAAGCGAATATTTCTCCGGAGAAATATTCGCCATGTCTGGTGGCACCGGCCGCCACTCGGAGCTGTCCGCCCGCATGATCGTCCTGTTAAGCGGAGGCGCTTGTCGCGTTTTCGACAGCAACCTGAAAATTTACATCGAGTCGGTGAATCGGTGCGTCTACCCGGATGCTTCCGTCGTCTGCGGGACTCCCGAGTACCTGGATCCACACCACGACGTGTTGCTCAACCCAACTTTGGTGGTGGAAGTTCTGTCGCCCTCCACCGAACGGTACGACAAAGGCAGTAAAGCCCTCTACTATCGCAATCTTCCCTCCCTCTCTCACTGTCTTCTCGTTTCGCAAGACCGGGTGTTCATCGAACATTCGGTTTACCGGAAGGAGCAAAACTGGGCCGTGCAAACCTATACGGATTTGACGGACACGATTCACGTCGAGCGTCTTGGGCTGGAGCTTCCACTCGAAGACATATACAAGAGGATTGTCTAAACGTTTTGCACGTCGAGCGCGTGACGTCTGAAAATTCGAACCATGCCCTCGATCTGATCGAAGAATACTACCAGGTCGCGAATGTAATGGCGCGCGACAGCCGCGAAGCCCTGCTGCGCTACATTGCCGGCCCCGCCAGCGCTATCTGGATCGCCGTCTGCGATTCGTTCCCCGCTGGCTGCATCCTGTACCGGCCCTTGCCGCATCTGCCTGCCGCCGGCGAACTGAAGCGGCTCTACGTCCGTCCGCCATTTCGACGCCACGGCGTCGCCGCCAAACTGCTCGCAGCCGCCGAAGAGTTTGCTCGCGCGAGTCAGATGTCTTCTCTCTACCTGGACACCGCCGCCGAGTTTCGCGAGGCCATCGCTTTTTACCGCCGCCACGATTACGCTATCTGCGAACGTTATAACGACAATCCGCAGGCGACAATTTTTATGCGCAAACAACTCTCTGCCATGCCTCACGACTCCACCCCATTCCGCGAACCCGACTACATCCAATCGCCCGTCGCGTTAAATCCAATCGTCGACCGCACCAAAGCATTAGGTTTCGATATGGCTTCCGAGCCCTTAACCGGCGCCTTGTTATGCGCTTTGGCCGCCGCCAAGCCCGCCGGCCGTTTTTTGGAATTAGGCACCGGCACCGGTATCGCCACCGCTTGGCTGCTCAACGGCATGGATGCCCGGTCGCAACTCACCAGCGTCGATACCGATTCGAACGTCCAGGCCGTTGCTCGTGAACTGCTTGGCGGTGACCGCCGCCTCACGCTCGTTCTCGAAGACGGTCTTCATTTCCTCCGGCACGAGCCCGGCGAAAGCTACGATTTCGTCTTCGCCGACGCCATGCCCGGCAAGTATGACGGACTCGAAGAGTGCTTGCGAGTCGTCAAACCCGGCGGCTTCTACATCGTCGACGACCTGCTCCCCCAGCCGAACTGGCCCGCCGGTCACGCTGAAAAAATTCCGCTGCTCATCCAACACCTGGTCGATGACAAGCGCTTCACGATAGCGCCGCTCGCCTGGGCCAGCGGCCTCCTCATAGCCGTCCGAACCAGCCAATGTCGTTGACTTAAGCATGAGCGTGACAAACCGGATGCCGCCCAAGCGTTGCGAATGCCTGAAACAGAGCAGGAAGCGTCAGCGACCGTAAACTTGCAACTACCTGGAAATCCCTTAAGTCAATGGCATTGGGCACTCGTGCCTGCCCTCCTCGCGACACTTGTCCCAGGCACTCTCACTATCGCCCGCAACTCCCTCTAGTAAATTTGAAATGACAATGTTCGACGATTATCATCGCTGGTATTACGACACCCAGGTCTGGATGCGAACCACCTTCCTCGGCGTTCCCTGCCAGAAGTCCGTCTCCGACATGTGGACTTACCAGGAGATTTTGTTCGATCTCAAACCGAGCGTGATAGTCGAGTTCGGAGCCTATAACGGCGGTTCAACTTTATATTTCGCCAAGACGTCTCAGCTTGTCCGGCCCGGCACGTTCGTTCTTTCCGTCGACATCGATCTGAGCCGTGTCGATCCTCGCGCGCGCCAGGAGAGCGCCATCCGCTTTCTAGCTTTGAGTTCCGCCGATCCCCGCGTCGCCGATGAAATCCAGATGTTACGGAACTCCCTGCCCGGTCCGCTCTTCGTCATGGTTGACAGCGATCACCGTCGGGAGCATGTCCTGGCCGAACTCGAACTCCTTCGCGGAGTCACCCGTCCCGGCGACTACCTGGTCGTCGAGGACGGCAACGTAAACGGGCACCCCGTCTTGCCCGGCTGGGGCGATGGCCCGTTCGAGGCCATTGAAGAATACGCCGCCAAATATCCCGACGACTACCAGCGCGACGTGGTCCGCGAAGCCAAATTCGGATGGACCTTCGCCCCGAGCGGTTTCTTGATCCGGCGCTAATTTCATGTCTAACCTGCTGCTTTCGTGCCTTCTCCTGCTCTTGGTTCCCGGCGCGCCTCCGCAAAAAACTTCCGCCCCGCCCCCAACCATGACCAAAATCGTCGTGCGACTCTCGGGCCCTCGTATCGAGCCGGGTTCCTTTTCCGCTCTCCCCAAGACCATCTACAGCGCCGGCGATCGTTACGCCCGCCTCGAAGATCCGCCCGACGCCCGCCAGAAAATCCAGAAGCTCACCGTCATCGATGGCGCAAACGCCTACAGCGCGAATCTCATCAGCAAAACCGGCAGCCATGCCATTGACCGGGGCGCCGCGAACAGCCTTCACCTGCCCATTGTTCTGCCTTTCGATCCGAAACACCAGCTCGGCAAGCTGGATGGCATCGAGTTCGGCGCGGAATACGATTTCTTTCAAGCTGCGGGCGCTCGCAAAGAGGCCGGTCCCCCCATCAACGCCAAGCCGACCGACTCCTACACCATGTCCGCCGGCGCTGGGCTCGCGAATCTGATCGTTCGCGGCGGAACCGACGTACCGGTCTACTTGAGCTGGCAAGCCCCCGCGGGTACTTACAAATATGAGTACATCGTCTACGCGGAGCTGCCCTTTGATGCGCAGTTGTTCACCAAGCCGCCGGGTATCCGTTGGAAGGAACTCCCCTCCGACCCCGCCGGTGCCGCCGGTGACCGATAGGTCGCTTTCCACGAGACCGATAATCCGGCGCTACCATAAAGTGTGAAGCGCTACGCCCTGATTGCCGCCATCGTGCTTGTCCTCGCCAGTCTGTTCTTTTTCGACTACAAGAGCTATCGGGGTCTCAAGCATGTAGAAGATCAAATGACGGCCTTGAGCAGCCGCGTGAACGATGCTTCGCGTCTCGCGCAGGAAGAATCGAGCGCGGCCGCCGCTGCCAGCCAGCGCGCCGATCAAGCCGCCGCCCAAGCCGAACTAGCAGCCGGCAGTCGGCACCAGGCCGAAGAGCAAAGACAGCAGGCAGAGGAGCAAAGGCAGCAGGCCGAAGCGGGCAAGTCGCAAGCGCAAACCGCGGCTGAGCAAGCCTCGCAAGAGGCTCGGCTAGCTACCCAGCGGGCCCAGCAGGCGCAGGTTGAGCTCGATCAGATTCGCCGCGAACGCGAAGCCGAACTCAACCGCATGCAGGATGCTTTGAGCCGGGTCGTCCAAACGAAGCGTACGCCCCAGGGCATGACGATCATCCTGCCTGACTCGACCTTCCGCTTCCCGTTCGATAGCGCCGAGCTCTCGCAGAAAAATCGTGAGCTGCTCAGCCGCATCGCCGGCATTCTGCTGGTCTCCAAAGGCTACGGACTCTCCGTCTTCGGATACACCGACGACGTCGGAACCGCCGAATATAACCATCAACTATCCTTGCGCCGTGCCTCCGCCGTCGAGCAGTACCTGATCGAGTCCGGCATCGACAAGGCCACCATCAATGTGAAAGGTTACGGCAAGACTAGCCCGATCGTCGCGGGCACCGGCCCCACTGCGCGCGCCAAGAATCGCCGCGTCGAAATCGCCCTGACCGATACCCAAATCCGCTACGGCGACGAAGCCCCCGCCAACAACCGCTAAACGCCTTCAGAACCGCGCACGTCAGTAAGCGGTCCCGATGCTCCGAAAATCACCTATGGCTCGTTTACGACGCTGGTTTGCAGAGCCATGAGCGAAGCGACTGTGAAAAAATCACTTCGCCGGCCGAAGGCCTACTCTACGAGGCCGATAAATGCTTTTCATTCTGTGTGGAGTAGGCGTTTTCGCCTGCGCGTTTTGCCTTGGCAGCGATTTTTTCACAATCCCGTAAGTCAGCGGCTAAAACACATTCTGGTGCCTCCCCAAATCCACCCGCGCCCCCCGAAAGCGCACCCCCTCCATCTCCAGCCGCATCCTTTGTTCCAGCACCGAATCGCGTCCAGTCTTCAGCTCGCCGCCCGCGCCCAGGACACGGTGCCACGGCAGCACGTCGCCACACTTGCTCAAAAGCTGCGCAACCTGCCGATGGTAGCGCGGGTAACCCGCCGCTTCCGCCACCTGCCCGTAAGTCGCAACTTTGCCGCGTGGAATGGACTGGATCGTTTCCCGTATGGCCGCTTCCATCCTGTCGCTGCGAGCTACTCCCCGCTGCCTCATCTCCCCGGCTGCTCTGCCGCCTTACGCGTCTCTGTCAAAGTAGAGCTCAGCGATTCCTCCGGCATCTTCTGCACGTACGGCATCACCGCCCACGCCAGCCCCTCCGGCACATCCCTCGAGAGTGAAAGCGTCCGGCACTCCGCCAGCACCCCGCCCTTGTAAGCCTCCAGACTCCAATACCCATAGAGCCTCCACAAATACCCGTGCCCTTCGCCCAGCGGATACTTGCGCCCATGGTCAAAGAGCCCTGTCCCTATTTCCGTAATGTTGCGCGCGTAGTTTTCGCCTTTCCATTTGCCCGGCGAAACTTCACTGTAATGCGCCTCCTGCTCCACGTCCAGAGTCACCGGCACCATCCCCTTCTGCTGCAACCGCCAGTAACCGGTCACGGTAAGCGCATCCCGGCGCAGCGTCCGCGATTTGCTCACCGAGGGATAGATATCTTTGTGTCGGTCGAAATCTTCCAGCACGCCCACCACTTTCTGAATGCTCGTGTTCGGCATGTAAATCGCCCCCGCCCAGTCATGAATCAGGCCGTCCGGAATCTCCATCGGGTGCCCGTTCACCTGCTTGATGTAAAGCTCGCCGCTAAGCACGCTCTGCTTCGTCTGCGCGCTATCTTCTATCGAAAGAAAATTCTTCTTCCCCGCCCATCGTTCCTCTAATGCCGCTTCCACCTTGCGCGCATAGCTATCGAACTTCGCCACCGTCTGCGGCGCGAGTTTTACCACCATCTGCGCCTGCAAAGGCGCGCCCATCGCCACCAGCACCAGCAGCGCGCCAGTGCTAATCAGAACGCTACCTCTCATGCCGCTTCCTCAGGCGCTCCCGGATCGCTTCGCGTGCGGTCTCGGCTCTCCGGGCGTTCCCGCCGCTCAGTGCGCCCAGCTGGCCGCCTCCCACAATATGCAGCCTGCGCTGCCGATCGGTCTCATCTGCCTCGTTGGCGTTTTTCTCCAGCCACGCTCGCACCGCCTCGTCCAAGACAGATGATATCGGTACTCTCTTTAAACGGGCTTCCCTCGCCAGCTTTCCGTTTAGGTGGCTCGAAACCCGCCAACTGTAGACTTCCGTCTTCATGCACTGCATTGTAGTGCACTTCTTGCCGTAGGGCTGGGTGGCGCAGGCCATCGTTTTCCGTGGCCTGCGGGAACATCAACACTCGCTGCTGTAGTAGAATGTCTGCTAAGCAAAAGGAGACCCCATCTTGGCCTGGCATTCCCGCTTCTCTAAGCTGTTTTCTAAATTCGATCCCCGCCGGCGCGCCCGGGCCGATGAGGAACTGGACGAAGAAATCGCCGCCCATCTTGCCATCGAAGCCAAACAGCGCATCGAGGCGGGTGACTCTCCGAAAAATGCCGAGCGGTCCGCCGTACACGCCTTTGGCAACGTGAGCCTGGTAAAGGAAGTCACGCGCGCCACGTGGGGTTCGGGACTCTTTGAGCGCTTGGCCAAAGACCTAAAGTACGCGCTCCGAATGCTCGTCAAGTCTCCCGGCTTCGCCGCCGTGGCCGTCGTAACCCTCGCGCTCGGCATCGGCGCAAATACCGCCATCTTCAGCGTCGATTACGCGACCCTCCTAGCGCCGTTGCCCTATCCGCAAGCTAACCAGTTGGTGATGGTGTGGTCGAGGATCCGAGGACAGCGCAACTCAATTTCGGCGGCCGATTTCGAGGATTGGAAACGGCAGAACACCGTCTTTGAAGACCTGAATGCGCAGACGGAACGCTCATTCAACGTCGCTACCCGCGAGCAACCGCAAAACATGGACGGCCGCATAACCACCCCTGGCCTTTATCGAATGTTGGGTGTTCCGTTTTTTCTTGGCCGCGATTTTCTGCCCGAAGAAGGACAGCCCGGCAGGGATCACGTCATCATACTCACGCACAAGCTTTGGGAACGGCTTGGCGGCAACATCCATGTTCTCGGTACTACCATCCGCATCGATGATGAACCTTACACAGTTATCGGTGTTTTCGCGCCGGGGCTGACAGATCGCGGCCAGGGAGAGTTCGCGGTGCCGCTCGCGTTCAAGCCCGAGCAACTCAACCGTGATACTCGCTGGCTGGATGTCATGGGCAGGCTCAAGCCCGGCGTAACGCTAGAGCAGGCACAGGCAAATATGGCTCGGCTGACGGCGCAACTGGCGGCGATCTATCCAAAAACCAACAAGGGCCTCGGCGCCTCGGTCGAGCCGCTCAAGAACGACTTTATCCCGAGCGATCGAATAATGACGCTTTGGCTGCTGCTGGGCGCAGTCGCTTTCGTGTTGCTGATCGCCTGCGCGAACGTAGCCAACCTGCTGCTGGCCAGAGGCATGACACGTCAGAAAGAAATGGCCATCCGCGGCGCATTGGGCGCAAAATCGGCAGCCATCTTCGGGCAGTTGCTCATCGAGAGCATGTTGCTCGCGCTTGCCGGCGGCGTCTGCGGTATAGGCGTCGGGTACGCCATGCTGCAAGGGCTGCTTGCCGTGATGCCGCCGAATACCCTGCCTAGCGAAGCAGACCTGCATCTCAATTTTCCAATCCTGCTTTTCACCCTGGCCGCCACCACGCTTGCCGGATTGCTCTTTGGCTGCGCCCCGGCATGGTATGCGTCCCGCACCGATGCCGCCGAAGCGCTCAAACAGGGCGGCCGCTCAGGCACCGGCGCGGGTCGACAACGTCTGCGGCGCTTGCTCGTGATTGTGCAGTTCGCCCTCACCTTGACGCTGCTCACCGGAGCCGGGTTGGCGATTCATAGCTTCTGGAATCTCATGCGAGTGGATCTCGGCGTCCGTACCGACCACACCCTTACTTTCTTTCTTCCCGTTCCCGATTCGCGGCCGAACAACCCGGAGCGCATGGTCGCTTATTATCGCCAGATCCTTAGCCGCATCGCCTCGCTTCCCGGTGTGTCCCATGTGTCGGCGGAGACCGGAACGCCACTCGAAGGCGCGGGCTTCAGCTTGTATTTCTCGATCGCCGGTCAACCCGCATACACTGATCCGTCCCAGCGTCCTGGAGCCGGTTTCCAAATGGTTACTCCCGATTATTTCCGAACTTTCGGCATCCGCCTCGTGCAAGGGCGCGCGTTTACCGACCGTGACAATGCCTCCAGCATGAAGGTCGCCTTGGTCAACCAGGATTTTGTCGATCATTTCCTGAAAGGAACCGACCCGCTGCAACAGCGAGTGTTGGTGCCGCGGTTGTTGTCAGCACCCGCCCGAGTGGGTCCGCCCGTCGAATGGCAGATCGTGGGCGTCTTTCATAATGTGCGCAGCCGCGGATTCCGCGCGAATAATCCCGAGATTGATGTGCCCTTCTGGCAGTCCCCCTGGCCGAGCGCCGGCATTGGCGTCCGCGCAGCGGCCGATCCAGCCTCTATGCTGGCCAGTATTTCGGCCGCCGTCCACGCCGTCGATCCGCAAATTGCTCTTTCCACTCCGCGCACCATGCAACAGGTGCGCGACGATGTACTCGCGAACGACCGATTTACCTTGCTTCTGTTTGTCAGCTTCGCGGCGATCGCATTGCTTCTCGCCACCCTAGGTATCTATGGCATGATGGCCTTCGCCGCCGCGCAACGCTCGCATGAGATCGCTTTGCGCATGGCCCTCGGCGCAACCCGGCGTCGTGTGATCGCTCTCATGCTGCGTGAGGGCGTCGCGCTCGCCTGCGTCGGCATGGTCCTGGGGCTCTTAGGCGCGTATTTTGTTGACCGCGCCATGCAAAGCGCCTTGTTCGGCGTCGGATCTGTGGACCTCGCCGCCTTTATTTCCGTAGGGCTGATTCTTTTGCTCGCGGCTCTCTTGGCCTGCTACCTACCGGCCCGCCGCGCCGCTTCCCTCGACCCCATGCAACTCCTCAGAACAGAGTGATCGCTTTTATCCGAGCGCTGCTATTCCTGCGCCACGATCTGCTGATCCGAGTCGCGCCACGCGCTGATCTTCAGCCGCCGGCATACCCAGCACAAATCGTCGTCCGCCGGATGCGGCCCCGCTGCCGGCGTGCAGAATGCCCCGCATACCGCGCACTTCTTGCCAGGCGTCGGCCGACCGCTCTCGATCGATTTCTTCGCCATGGCCAGGATCTCCGGCGAAATGACTGGTTCTGCGATCGGTTTCTTTTTCATTACGCTTTCACTATAAACCACTTTTGCCGCTTACCCCGCCCCCAGGCTTACTATTGAAGGATGTTTTGTCCTAGAACTTCGGGAGCGGACCTCCGGGTCTGCCATGCCGGCCTTCAAGCGCACAGGCCGTCGGGGGCGGCACAGAACAAAAGAGAAACTCAGCGGACTTGGCCGCCTCCGACGAGTCCGTTGTGCGCGATGGTTTCTTAGAAGCCGGCATCTAGAGTCATGCACCAAACAGCCTTCCTCTTCCCAGGCCAGGGTTCCCAATTTTCCGGCATGGGGAAAGCCCTCGCCGCCGAATACCCCGAGGCCAGACAAAGCTTCGAGGAAGCCGATGATGCGCTCGGCTTCTCTTTGTCCACCCTCTGCTTTAACGGTCCCGACGCCGATCTCAAGCTGACCGAAAACACCCAGCCCGCTCTCCTTGCCGTCTCCGTCGCCGCTTATCGCGTCCTCGCCGCGCGCGGCTTTCAACCCACTGTCGTCGCCGGTCACAGCCTCGGCGAATACTCCGCCCTTGTCGCCGCTCAGTCCCTCTCCTTCCCGGACGCTCTTCGTCTGGTCCGCAAACGCGGCCAATACATGCAGGAAGCCGTTCCGCCCGGTGTAGGCGCCATGGCTGCCCTGCTCAAACTGCCCGCCGGCCAGCTCGATCGCATCCTTGCCGAAGCGGCCGGCCCGGAGGTCGTCAATGCCGCCAACTTCAATTCGCCCGATCAAGTCGTCATTGCCGGTCACGCCGCCGCCGTCGAGCGCGCCATGGAGCTCGCCAAAGCCGCCGGTGCCCGCCGCGCCGTCCGCCTTCCCGTCAGCGCTCCTTTTCATTGCTCCCTCATGCGCCCCGCTCAGCTACGTCTCCAGCCCGAACTCGCCGCCCTCCCCTTCGCCGATCCCGTCTTCCCTCTCATCAACAATTGGCAGGCTCGCCCCATCACCTCCGCCCTCGATGCCCGCCAGGGCCTTTTCGAGCAAATCCCTAATCCCGTCCGCTGGCTTGAGATAATTCGCCACATGGCCCACTCCGGTATTGATCGCTTCGTCGAAGTCGGCGCGGGCTCCGTCCTCCTCGGGCTCCTCCGTAATATCGACCCCGCGCTCTCCGGAGCCAAATTTGGCGAACCGGCCGATATGCCCAATCTAGAGGCCTTGCTCGCCTAAATGCCCAATTCCCTTCGTTTTAGCGGCCGTTGCCCCGCCCCTCGTCCCGGCTTGACACCCGCCAACCCCTTGGCGAGACTGAATGAGGTTGTCAATTGCCAGGCGCGTCCCATCTTCCCGATGGGCAATTTATTCTCAAAACGCTTTGTCGGAGGTATTTGTTTGCGGAAGTTTTTTGTCCTGCTCTTTATTCTGGGATCTTCACTAGGATGCTTTACCGCCTGGGCGCAGGATCAAACCACGCCCCCCGCCCCCGTCGAGTCCGGTCCGCGCCTCAACGCCCTTACCAGCCTCGCCGGTACCTTCTTTAATGGCGACTACTTCAATTTTTACGGCTTCGTCGACGGCGTCTACGATTCCACCCAGCAAACCCTCCAAAACAACAACAACCAGGGCGGCGCCGGCTTCAGCATCGGCGGCGGCGTTACCGGCACCAAGACCTTCTCTAGCTCCGTCCTCTCCGTCAACTACCGCGGCGAGTATCGTGATTACGCCAGCGGATTCAGCGGCAACGGCACCGATCAGTACCTTACCCTCCTCTATACCAAGCGTTTTGGCCGCAGATGGACCATTTCCCTCGACGAAAGCGCCGGCATTTTGTTCTACAGCAATGCCTATTTCGGCAACCTTTCCCCGGGCGGCGGCGGCGGCGTCCAAACCAATCCCTTCAGCCCCACCACCCGCTTCCTGATGAGCGGTATCACCGCCTCTTATCGCCAGACCCAGCGCCTCACTTATACCGTTACCGGTAACTTTTTCTTAAACCGCTACAGTTACCCCGGTTCTATCGGCTCTACCGGCGGCATCGTTTCCGCCTCCGCTATCTACCAACTCACCTCCCGCACTTCCTTCGGCGGCACCTATTCCCACGATGAGTTTGTCTTTCAGCACGGCCAGGGTAACACTCATGTCGACGGCGGCTACGCCAATGTTTCCCACAGATTCGGACGCACTTGGCTGGCCAACGCCTCCTTCGGTTACACCCGCGCGCACAGCGTCGGCATTATCACCATTCCCGTCCAAGTCATCATCGGCGGCCAGCCCGTCACCGGCTACGTCACCGGCCCCTATGACACCGTCCGCTACGTCCCCACTTACACCGGAAATCTCAGCCATACCGTCGGGCATTTCACCCTTGCCGTCAACGGTGGTCACAGCGTCAACCCCGGCAACGGGACTTATCTGACTTCCGCCAATACCTTTTTCGGCGGCGTCGTTTCGCGCAGCTTCCCCAAATCCTCGCTCTCCGCCAGCTTCACCTATAGCCGGCTGCAGAGCATCGCCAATCAAGTCTCCTCTTCCTACGGCCAGTTCTTCATGAATGCGTCCTACTCCCGCATCTTGTATCCCCACGTCTCCGCGTACGTCGCCTACCAGTACGATCGCTATAACGCGCTACTGCAATTTGGATCGAGTTCCTTGAACCGCATCATTGTGGGCCTGAACTTCAGCACCAAGAATGTTCCGATGGTCCAGTTCTAAAAGCGATTGGAAAACCGGGTTCCGAGCACCCGCTCGGTCAAGTCGTCCAATCCGCGTTCATCGGCGTTCATCAGCGGCCCATCTGCTTGGAGTGCGGTTCTCCACCAAGACTCCTCAAGGCGCACTGCCCGTCATCGTCGCCTGCAGCCGCTGCGCAAAGTTTTCGCCCGACTCCGTCTCGAGCCTTCGCTTCGCCACCGCCAGCGCCGTGTCCACCTCGTGTACCAGGCGCAGCAGACTCTTAATATTCGATTCCACCAGCTTCGCGCTGCCCGCTATCTCCGGCTGCGGCAGAAAGTAGCTCTCTACTCCGAAGTCGATCCGCAGATCTTCCTGCTCTTCGCTCTCCCTACCCGTCCCGTTATCGAACTCCGGCCCAAAACACGAGATAAATACCCGCGCCGGCGCCAGCTTCCAATCCCCGTCGAACTGCCATAAGTCCCACCAGCTCTCCAGTTGGTAAGCAATATCGGGCCCCGTGTGCTCCCCGAAAAACTGCACCATCTCGCCGATATCCACCGGCCCGTTGATCGGCCGCTCCAGCAACGCCGGCTCCGTCGACTCCACCGCCAGAATCGATATCTCCGACTGCGGCTGCGCCCGTTGCGAAAAAGGAAAGAGCCGCAGCAATTTTTCGAACTGCCGCAGCCGGCTGCTCCGCATGTTTCGCTCCAGCCAAAGCGACAGCGATAACTGATCCGTCACCCTCCTATTCTAAATTGGCCGCCCGGTCCGAAAAGCAGGCGTGTCCCCCATCCACCACACCCCGCACCCCGCCGCCCGGCGATAATAGTACTGTCTCTTGTCCAAACCCCTCATAACCGACCTCGTCCAAATCAAAAGGTTCGGTGAAAAACAGCGCGACGATAATCGCCGCTTCCGCTCCTGGATGAAAAGCCACAACTTCGTCGAGCGCCGCCTCAAAGCCATCGCCCAGCAAGTCGAAGACTCCATCGATTGCACCGCCTGCGCCAACTGCTGCCGCGTCGCCACCACCCCCGTCACCGACCGCGACGCCGAGCATCTCGCCCGCTACCTCGGCATGAAACTCAGCGAATTTCTGCGCGACTACACCGTCAATATTCCTGACGAAGGCCGCATCCTCCAACGCAACGAAAACGGCTGCGTCTTTCTCGAAGGCAATCTCTGCTCCGTCTACGAAGCCCGCCCCCAAACCTGCCAGCAATTCCCGCATCTCGTCAAAGGCAACGGCTCCCTCGTCAGTCGCATGTGGCACATGCCCGATCGCGCCGTCTATTGCCCCATCGTCTTCAACACCCTCGACGAATGGAAAGCCGAAACCGGTTTCCACAAATGACCATCCTCGTCGCGTTCCTGCTCTTCTGCCTCTTCGCCGCCGTGGCAGTCGCCGCCTACCAGCTCGCCGATGCCAAACGCTGGCGCCGCTCCACCGACGAATTTAAACAACGCAACGAGCAGCTTTCCTCTAACCTCGAAACCGCCCGCGCCGCCGCCCTCGAGCAACGGGCCGAAACCGCCAAAGTGCGCGCCGTCGCCGACACCCAATTACAGCTCCTCACCAGCACCCAAACCCAGCTCGAAGAAAAATTCCGCGCCCTTGCCGCCGACGCTCTTCACAACAACAGCCAACTCTTCCTCGATCGCAGCCGCGAGCAGTTTCAGCACCTCATCGAACCCGTCAGCCAGTGCCTCCGCCGCTTCGAAGATCAGGTCCAGAGCATCGAAAAGTCTCGCGTCGGCGCCTACCAGAGCATCACTTCGCAAGTCCAGGCCCTCACCGATCTACAGGAGCGCGTGCGCCAATCCACCGATCAGCTCAAAACCGCCCTCCGCTCCCCCATCCAGCGCGGCCGCTGGGGTGAAATGCAGCTGCGCCGCGTCGTCGAACTCGCCGGCATGCTCGAACACTGCGATTTTGCCGAGCAGGAAACTCTCTTCGGCGATAAACGCCAGCGCCCCGACCTCATCGTCCGCCTCCCCAACGGCTGCGAAGTCGTCGTCGATTCCAAAGTCTCCCTCGAAGCCTACCTGCGCGCCATCGAATGCGACGACGAACCCACCCGCCTCCGCCATCTCGCCGATCACGCCCGCCAGGTCCGCACCCACATCAAGGCGCTCTCCGACAAAGCCTATTGGCAGCAGCTCCCCTGTTCGCCCGAGTTCGTCGTCGCCTTCCTACCCCTCGAATCGCTCTTCAGCGCCGCCCTCGAACACGATCCCGAACTCCTCGCCTTCGCCGCCCGCAGCCGCGTCGTCATCGCCAGCCCCATCACGCTCATCACTCTTCTGCTGACGGTCGCCCACGGCTGGCACCAGCAGAGCATTGCGGAAGAATTGAAAGGCGTCGCCCAAACCGGAGCCGAACTCTACGAGCGCCTCTTAACCATGAGCCAGACCTTCGCCAAACTCGGCGACGCCATCGAAAAAACCGTCGAGGTCTACAACTCCACCGTCCACTCGCTCGAACGCCGCGTCCTCGTCTCCGCCCGCAAACTCAAAACCCTTCACTCCACCACCGCCGCTGAAATCGAACAGGTCCGCGACATCGAACTCACCCCCCGCGCCATCTCCCAACCCCGCCCCTGACCGCTGTCTACTTCCCGCCCGTGTTGTACTTCTGCTCCCACCAGCCATCCGCTAATGGACAAAACACCGGCGCATCCGTCCTCCTGAAAAACGCCGTCGCTTCCACTACCTCTTCGAACTTCCACATATCGTCCGCTTTCAAAAACTCCATCAAGTTGCGAATGGTCGGGATCTGCGTGTCGTCCACCACCAGAATCCCGCCCGGCTCGATATGCGGATAGAAATAGTAGTATTCAAGATCCGGAAACGGATAGCCATGTGGCCCGTCGATCAGCGCAAACTGAAAACGCCGCTCAAACTGGTAGCGCGGCAGCGTCAATTGGCTCGGCCCTTCCACCACCTCTACCTGTTCCGGTCGAAAAAAAGGCGAGCTTCGCACGTTCTCCAAACTCCCCGTCCCGCTATCCACCGTAAACGTCACATGCCGCTCGGAGACATTCGAAAACAGCAGCGTGCTCACCCCCGACCCCGTCTCCACCGAATTCTCGATTCGCCCCATGCTCAGCGCATAACGCGCCAGCGCCCGCAGCGCCCCCGGAGAAAACGTCCCCGAGCCATGTAATCCGGGCGCAATACTCACCAACGCCTCGATAAGATCCTCGTGCGATATATGCGCCAACGTCGTGTCGGAATGGGTAGCCATAATGAAAGAAACTGCGACTCCCAGTCTACCCAGACCGGTGGCTCCGCACCCTGAACTTGAAGACCTATAGCACGCAATCGTTCCGGGAATAGCCTTTACCCCGCCTCCGCGAACTCGCCGGCAATGGCGTCGCTCGACAAGAGCCTCCCCAAGCCGCCGGCTTCGACATCGCCTCGGCGTAGATTACTATGACTTTCTGCCCTACTCCGCTGGCCGCCTGGCGCTTCTGATCGGCGATGTCTCCGGCAAGGGCTTAGGCGCCGCCCTCATGTCGAACTTGCCGGCATGCGCTCGCATGCTGTTCTGCAACGCCGGACACAATTCACCGCTCTTACTTCGAAGCAACAATGAAACAGAGCGGCTTGGCTCTGGCGGCCTTCCGCTCGGCATCCTGCGGGACGCTGCCTACCAGCAAAAAACCTGTCGCCTTGAATCGGGCGACCTGCTGGTCCTCTATAGCGATGGCGTCACGGAAGCGTTTGCACCCGGCACAGACGAGGAATTCGGCGAGCAGCTCCTGCTCGCCGCCGTGCGCGCCCACCGCAACCGCCCCGCCGCCGCCCTCATCGAAGCCATATCGCCGACCTGTCTTCCTTCATCGAAGGCGCGCCTGCGGCCGACGACACGACCCTCGTCGTCGTCCGCCGCCATTAGATCTTCGACCAAGTCAATCGGCCGCCCTTCCTGGCGCGAGCTGTCCCGGCAATATGCGCTTATTCGAGCAAAATACCTTCAGCCGATCGCGATGACAAAAGATAAAGAAGCAACCGGCAAACCGACTCGCCATGTTGCGTCGCAAATCAGATCGGCTCTGCCCGAAGCGGCCTTGCATCGGCGGTTGTGGCGATTCATCCTCGGCCGATTTCTAGAGTAATCATAGAGTGAGTTTCAGATTGTTAGCAGGCGGTAGGACCGGCGGCCGCACCCTTGTGCCGCCTCCAACGCAATCTCCACACTCCGCCACCAACCGAAAGCAGAACAAACGTTACGACACGCTGACCAGATCATCTTTGCTTATACGCCTGACAAAAGGACCAGCGCGCTTGGCCAAAATCCGTTGTACTCGTGGCAGAGCAGCCTGAAATGTGGGCAATCTCGCTCCCTTTCAGATTGCCCGCAATTAAAACGAAAACACGCGCGCCGCGCGCCCGCAGAGCCGAAATTTCCAAAGGTCTGTAGCGGAGTCTTTGTCTTTTGTAAATACAACCAACTTCGCTTGCTGACTTCGGCCAACCAGACTCTGTCTTCTTCGTCACGCTTGAAATGGTCATCGTGAATTTCCACTCGAAGACCTGCCTCTCTCAGCACCGATCGCAACGGCTCGACGCCCAGTGATCGATTCAAAAAGAAGATGAATTCAGGCGGCTTCGCAGCGTATCGCTTCTTCGATGGCACTGATGTTCAATCGGAAGTCTCGAGCCAGCCCAGCTACCGAATCGCCCGCCCTGTAGCGCTCGTAAATCGCCGAAACCGGAATCCCAGTGCCCACGATGCTCGGCCGTCCAAATGAGACTGCGGGATACATCACAATCACGCGCGGATCATCTTTCGGAGACGAAGCAGATTCTGTATCGCGCGTGAACGGATAAAGCTTTATTGGTATCCCCACGGGATCCCTATCGATTCGTTGGAGATATGCGGTGATGAGATCTTTCATGGCTCGCTGGCCTTGCTGGGAGACATTTATCAGGTCACCGTAACGTTCCACAAAGAGATCTAATCCGTCAGTTTGGAAAACTTGATCGATTAACGGGCGACCGCTCTTGAACTGCCGTCGCACGTAATCCAACGCCGAGCGTACCTTTGGAAGCTTCACGCCGTGGCGCCGTCGCATGGCAGCCAGCACATGCGCCTCGACTAAATTGATAAAAGATAGATACTTTTGATCGCGATCGTCGAGCTCAATCAACCCAACAGACCGCTTCCTCCGCCCCGATGCAACATAGGATCGGCCGTGCACCCAACTCCGAAGCGTTTCCTGCGGCATTCGCAGGTAGTGGGCAGCCTCGGCGGCCGTATACGTTGGCGCAAGCCTCGGATCGTTAGTCAAGGGTGAGCTTTTGCGATCCTTGAATGCCATGTGCCCTCCATTGACATTATCGTCTCCTGTCGCGGAGAAACCTATATGTATCTGGGTGGCGCGGGCCATCGTTTTCTGTGGCCTGCGGGAGCTCGCCATGCGGAGACCGCTAACTACCGCGCGCTGCTACTCGCCCTCTCTTTGCTTGCCACCAGACCGTCGCTCCCGTCCTTGAGCCCTTGCAACTCCGCCGCCAGTCGCGCCTGCTTCTTCGCGCCGCTCGTCGAGCGAGCCGGCGGCGCGCCTCCGAAATACAGCAAAAGCTCCTCCCGCACCTCCGGCCTTACCGTCTGGTAACCTTTCGCCGCCAACTGATCGAGCCAGAATGCATACGTCTCGTCCTGCAACCCATAGACTCCGGGCTTCACCGCCTCTCCCAGATCGTAGTTGGGATTCGCCAATTTAAGTGTCTTTGCCCCCGCCTGTTCCACTTGCACCTTGTATTCCGTAAGCGATGTATCGAAGCTTTCCCTGAAAAGCTTTTCCACTTCCGGAGTCGGCATTCTGAAGTGCAAGGCCCGCAGCGGCCCGATCGGAGGAATCAACTTCACAAGAACCGCCGCCATTTGATCCCGCATCGTCGGCCGGTCGTATTGCTTGCCCCATTCCCGTTCATAGCTCGAGCGCCTCATCACGTAAATAAACTTCGCGCGCGCAACCCCGGGCTGCGCGCTTCTGATATCGTGCTCCCGTTCCGCCCACGCAATTCGTGTCGCCGCTGGAATGGTCCTGCTCACCGCGCTGCGATACGAACCGATGCTCCGCTCGAGATCCGGAAAAAGATCCGCCAGCTCCAGCCCGTAAGTCTTCTGAAACGCTCTATCCAGTAACGGCGTCGCGACGCCGAAGCCAATGAAGCTGTGATACGCCTCCGGCGCGAAGTTTCCCTTCGCCACTTCCAGCACATCGAAGCCGAACTCGGTCTTCAAGTGCGCCGCCGGATCTTCTTCGTACGTGATCACCGGCCCGAACTTTCGCTCCAGCCGCGGATACAGTTTTGCTTCGCCCGGATTCGTGGCGAAACGATGCACCTCCGTGTCTGACGCGTAATGCGACATCGCTCCCAGCGCAAAAGCGAGTTCGTTCAGATCGTGCGCTTCGTCTATCAGCGCCATCACAAAGTCGCCCGTCCTCACATAGTGAGTCATGTCGCTGAAATGTTTATTGCCGTGTGGGTAATAACCCAGATCCTGGATGATCGCTCCCCCATAGGCGTAACCATGGGCCATTCTGAGCTCGTCGGGCGTTGCCTGCGGGAAGCTCGCTCTCAGCAGAGGTTCCAGTTTCGTCGGCCACGCTGCATCCACCAGCGCCTCGTGCGCCAGTACCGAGCAGCCGGAACACGAACCGGCCGCCCCAAGAGCCAGCCAAGCCATCGCCACGGCCCCGATGACAGATCTGCGTTTCGACACTCAAAAATACGTGAGCGTCTTGCTTAGATCTTCTCCAAACGGGATCTTCTCCCCAAAAGGGGACGGAGGCAGTTTAATCCTAACGCGCTAAGCCTTCCGCTCTTCTCTTTGCGTCTGCACTGAAAACGTTACTATCCACCAGTAACCCGCAAACCAGGGGACTGGCGAGCATTCCGCGCCGTTGCGGAATCCGATGCCTGTCCCCTGCTTTGCCCCGTCCACAAAGGTGCGAACGGTCTCTTGGGGCAAAAAGAAGACGGCGGCAGTTTAATCCTAACGCGCTAAGCCTTCCGCTCTTCTCTTTGCGTCTTTGCACTGAAAACGTTACTATCCACCAGTAACCCGCAAACCAGGGGACTGGCGAGCATTCCGCGCCGTTTGCGGAATCCGCTGCCTGTCCCCTGCTTTGCCCCGTCCACAAAGATGCGAACGGTCTCTTGGGGCAAAAAGAAGACGAAGGCAGTTTAATCCTAACGCGCTAAGCCTTCCGTTCTTCTCTTTGCGTCTTTGCACTGAAAACGTTACCATCCACCAGTAACCCGCAAACCAGGGGACTGGCGAGCATTCCGCGCCGTTTGCGGAATCCGCTGCCTGTCCCCTGCTTTGCCCCGTCCACAAAGGTGCGAACGGTCTCTTGGGGCAAAAAGAAGACGGAGGCAGTTTAATCCTAACGCGCTAAGCCCTTTCTCCCCTAAGCCGCCCGAGCCTCCAAAATCCCCCGGTTATGCGAGCAAGTCGGGCAATCGCATCCGCCCCTTTCTTCCGGCCTTGGCAGATTCCCGCCGCACGGCAGAAGATGCCCCGCCCCCAACTCTTTCTCCTTCTCGATCAACTCCAGCCACGTGTCAGTGGTCATGCGCTGAATGCCCATGCCACCCGTCTTTCGAATCGATTCGTTGGTTTTCCCGAACCCACGCAGGAAGACTCGTTAGCGGACGGCACTTTCCACCGGAGTGCAATGAAAGGCATTTTCGCCGATACGAGCTTCGAAGAATTGAGCGGGAAGGTGCAGGCTCTGGGATTCGAACGTGACATCACACTCGCCAAGGGTTATTTCGAGAATTCACTGCCTGCCTGGAGCGGTGAGAATTTTGCGATTGTGCATCTTGACTGCGATTTGTATCCGTCGTACATGACATGCCTGGAGTTTTTTTGTCCTCGGATCAAAGCTGGCGGTTTCATGGTTTTTGACGAGTATGACTTTTCCGCGCCCGTATACCCCGGAGCACAAAAAGCCATCGACTCGTTCTTCGCGGATAAGCCGCAGAAATGCAGCGCTTTGCCGAAGCGGTAAACCCACGCTACTTCATCATCAAACAGTAGAGGCGATGTATACGCCCGAAGAAAACGGCGATCCGATGGTGTTGGTAAAACCATTCCGAGCCCATGATTTCGCGATTGATGAAGTCGCCGCTTTTGTTGTTCCCCAGGATCGTGATCGGGTTGTAGCTCCCGTGTAAGGGATTGTTTGCGATGCTGCTCTATCCGATTAAGCTGCTGGATCCGGTGTTGATCAACGCGCCGCAGGCCGATCGGATACCGGGCGGCTACTTCGTTATCATGCGGAAGCCGACAACGACATTTGCCGAAGCGGATCCGTTTGGCGATGTGGCGGCAGCTGCTTACTCCAGCCTGGAGAGGAGTTAGAGGCGGCTTTCGAAAACGACGGGACAGGATATAGCAGAAAGCCCGATATAGTCGCTACAGCGCCTGTCGTCGTAAATATAGACAAACTGATTGAGAGTCGCGCGGGTGTCCACGGTGGGCGCCCATGCATTGCGGGCACTAGTGTCTCTGTGCGGCGGATTGCGCAGTGGCACAACGCAGGGCTTGTCCCCGAGGAAATAGTAGACAAATTCGGCCATATATCTCTGGCACAAGTTCACGCGGCTCTTGTCTACTATCACGCAAACCGGGAACTAACCGACGCGGATCTGGAGGACGAAGATCGCGCGAACGAAGCGCTTCAAAAGACTGATCCCAGATCGCGCCGGTGAGGCGATTCGATATTTACATCGACGAAGACGCAATGGACACCGATCTTGTGAGTGCCCTGCGATTACGTGGACTCTCGATCATTACGCCGGCTGACGAAAATCTGATTTGGAACACCGATGAAGAGCAATTGATATTTGCCTCTCGCCGCAAATGCGTTCGCTATACATTCAACGTCTCAGACTTTTACGCACTACATAGCAAGTGGCTGGGAATGGAAAGGCACCATGCCGGGCTCATCCTGGGATCTCAACAGCGGTTCTCTGTCGGGGAACAGCTACGCAGGATCTTGCGGTTGCGCGCGGAAAGATCGCCCGAGGCTATGTGTGACCGTATTGAGTTTTAGGAAATTGGAGTTGAAGAATTCCCAGTGGATGGCGCCTTTCCGGGTTCGCGTCGACCGTGTCTTCTCAAAGCCGCTTAGCGGGTCAAAAGCCGCGTAGCGGGCCTAAAGCCGTTTAGCGGCCGGAGCAGGCAAGAGCATTTCGACTTCGAGGCCGCGCGGTGAGCGATTCCGGCACGACACCGCGCCGCCGCACGCTTCAATGCAGCTCTTCACAATGGCCAACCCGAGTCCCGAGCCGCCGGTTTCGCGCTGGCGCGCAAATTCGGGACGGTAAAAAGGCTTGAAGACATTCTCGAGCTCTGCCGGGGGGAGACCCGGCCCCTCGTCGGCGACCGAAATCGAGACCATATCTCTACCATTCTTGGCCGAGACGCAAATCGGTCCGCCGCCGGCCGCGTAACGTACTGCATTGCGCACCAGGTTCGCGAGCGAGCGATACAAATAATCGGGCTGCGCGAGGACGTCGAGATCCTCTGCAATTTGCGTCTCGATCTTTGCCTGGGCGGAACCTTCGCGCTCGAGAACCCTGCGCGCCACTTCAGCCACGTTTACGCGCGTGAGCTGGGTTTCGACCGCGCCCATCTGAGCTTTCGAAAACGATAGCAGCTGATTGATCAAGCTGGACATGTGGGTCAGCTCTTCAGTCACGCCGGTCACATAGTCGATGGTGTTCGCATCGGCGCGCTGCTCGAGAATGCCGAGTGCCACCTGCATGCGGGCGATCGGCGAGCAGAGCTCGTGAGCAATGTCGCTCAGGAACCTGCGCTGTCCATGGACGAAGTCGGACAGGCGGTGAGCCATGCGATTGATCGACTGGCTCAACTGTCCCAGTTCGTCGCGCCGCCGCGTGGAAAGCGCAATCTCGAAATGCCCTTCGGCGATCTGGCCGGTGGCGTTGGTCATTTGACTGATGGTGCGCGTGAGGCCACGCACGAGGGGCAGCCAGCAGGCGACCGAGATCAGGACAATAGCCAGGATGACGGCCAGCCAGGGGCGCGAATCGAAGAAGAAGGGATTGGTCCAAAACGACGAGAAGCGCCAAACCAGAGTCGCGTGCGAAGGTTCGTTGCGGGCGCCGTTCCAGATGGGTATGGGAACGCCAACCCAATACTCCTTGGGCACGGCGCTGCGCGCGACAAAGAGCGGCGGCGGCCCGAGCAAAGGCGGTGGATTACGGCGCTGCAGTTCCCTCTCGCGACGATGCAGATCGCGTGTGAGGAAAGGAGTGAATTCGGTGGGCAAAGTAACCGGCAAGCCCGCGAGTTGCCGGCCGTCCTGGCCAAACAGATAGAGCTGCGCCGAATAGGTATTCGAATAACGCGCGAGCGATTCACTCCAGGCGCTGGCGGGTTCTTCGGGCAGCTGCAGAGCCAATAAACGGGACACCGAGAGCATTCTGTCACGCGCCGGCGCAAAGAGGAACGAGCCGATATCGAGGCGAAACTGTACGCGCGCGAAGAGGAAAAAAACGAGCGCCAGCAGAACCACATTGAAGAAGGCGAGCAGCGCGATTTTGAGCGGAAGCGAAGGTTTCACGATCATGCTTCGATATCCATTCCCGGTTTGCGCATCATGTAGCCGGCGCTGCGGATGGTAACGATGAAGCGGGGGGCCTTCGGATCGTCGCCAAGTTTTTTGCGCAGGGAAGAGATGTGGACATCGACCGAGCGGTCGAAAACATCGAAATCGCGATCGGCCACTTCGAGCAGTAACTGTTCGCGGGTCTTGATGCGACCGGCGGCGAGCGCGAGCGAGGTCAGCAGATCGAACTCGACCGCGGTGAGTTGCAGCGTGTCTCCCGAGAGCTTGACGGAACGCGAACCAGGATCGATGGAAAGCTCACCGACCGAGACTACCTCGGAACTGGTTTCGGCCAGCTTGAGCGGTGAGATGGAAGAGCGCCGGATGACGGCCCGCAGGCGCGCCAGCAGCTCGCGCGTGGAAAACGTCTTGGGAAGATAATCGTCGGCTCCGAGTTCCAGGCCGACAATGCGGTCGGGCTCCTCGCCGCGGCCGGTCAGCATGAGCACCGGAACATTCGATTCGGCGCGCACCCGGCGCAAGAGCTCGAAGCCGTCTATGCCGGGCAGCATGACATCGAGGATCAGAGCGGAGTAGGACTCGGCAAGCGCAAGCTGCAAAGCCCGCAGCTCCGTTGTGCGCGGCGGCGACTTCATAACCCATCGGCTCCAGGTAGTCGTGAATCAGGCGGCATAGCTTCACGTCGTCGTCAATGACCAGAATGCGGGGACGTGGATCGACTCTGGGAACGGATGCCATCTTCACAATTGTCATCCTGCTTTGGAAAAAGCAAATAAGCTTTTACCGCACCTTTACAAAAAGGCGCGCTGCCTTAATAACGACTTTACAAGCTACTGTTCAAATGGAATCAACCCCAACGGGTCGCCTCTCTTGGCGCACAAGACATACCCCCTCAAATGGTCCGCGCCGCAAAAGAGAGGCGGCCATTCTTTTCGCGAAATTTAGAGCAATCGGAAACGGCTTACGCGGTGAGCAATTCCAGGTTCTGCTTCATGACGCTCCGCAGTGTGGCGAGGAGCTCTTCCGCGCAAATCGGCTTGGAGACAAAAGCGTCCATGCCGGCGGCTAAACACGCCTGACGGTCCTCCGTCATGGCACTGGCGGTCATGGCGATGATGGGCAGGTGCGCGGCATGACCAAGTTCGGAGCGGCGAATCCGGCGGGTCGCTTCGATGCCATCCATCTCGGGCATGTGCACGTCCATCAGGACCGCGTCGAAACATCCTTCAGCGGCGGCCTGGACGGCCCGTTTACCACTCTCGACAGCAACTACCAGGTGGCCGGCCTTTTCAAGCAGGCGGATAGCAAGACGCTGATTGATGGCATTGTCTTCCGCTAAAAGTATGCGGAAAGCGGAATGCGACTCCGGCGCGACAGCCGCCGGCATGGGTTTGGTCCTTATGGGCGCATGGGAGATAGCGCAGCGCGCAAAGCAGGCGGTAAAAGCAAAGGTGCTGCCCTGCCCGACTTCGCTCTCGAGCCATATTTTGCCGCCCATCAGCTGGACCAACTTCGTGCTGATGGCTAATCCGAGTCCGGTGCCGCCGAACTGGCGGGTAGTCGAAGCATCGGCTTGTTCGAACTCGCGGAATACGGATGCGTGTTTCTCGCGCGGAATGCCGATACCGGTGTCTTTAACTGAGAAGCGGCAGAGCACCTGGTCCTCGCGCCGCTCGACTAAGTCAACCCCTACCGTGACCGAGCCGCGCTGGGTGAACTTGACAGCATTGCCGATGAGGTTGAGGAGAATCTGGCGCAAGCGCAACGAGTCACCGGTTACCAGATCCGGCAGGTTATGATCCACCGTCACCAGCAACGCCAGGTGTTTCTGGCGCGCGCGAGTGTTTAAGACTCTGATGCATTCGTCCAGACTGTTGCGGATGGAGAAGTCCGCCGGATGGAGCTCCATTTTGCCGGCTTCGATCTTTGAGAGATCCAGAAGATCGTTCAACAGCAGCAAAAGCGACTCTCCCGAAGTACGGATTGTCTCCAGGTATTCCCGCTGTATAGGTGACGGATTATCGGACGCGGCTAACTCCGCCGCCAGCAGAACGCCGTTCATCGGGGTACGGATTTCGTGGCTCATGTTGGCGAGGAATTTGCTTTTCGCGCAGTTGGCCGCTTCCGCCGCTTCTTTGGTGGCGCGCAGCTCCGATTCGGCTGCCACGCGGTTGGTAATGTCTTCGTAGATGCTGTAGTAACCGGTAATTTTGTCGGCAATAATGATCGGCACGCCGCGCACCTCGACGTCGATCAGGACACCGTCTTTGCGACGGCGGCGCGTGATGCTGAAGGTAGTCTCTCCCGCGGCGAGAGTCGCCAACTGCTCGTCGAAATTCGAGGCGGAATCCGTCGCGGTCAGGAAGTCTTCGATAAGATGCCCACATATCTCGTCGTTGGTGAAGAGAAACAGCCGCTCGAAGGCGTGGTTACACGTCAAAACTCTCCTATCCGAGTCCATGACCGCGATGCCGAGCGGATTATTGGTGATCAGCGAGTGCAGATGCGTCGTGCGCTCTTCGAGCTTGCGCACTGCTTTTCTCAAATTCTTCAAGTCGAGCTTACGCCGCCGGATGGCGACCCAAACGACGATGGCCACGATCAGCCCGGCGAGGCTCGCGATAACGGCAATGCTGTGCTTCAGTGTCCACCAGGAGGGGCGCGAAAGTACGACGATGTCGCGCGGCGAGCGAAGCAGAAGGCGTAGCGTGCCCTGCCCCGGATCTCCCTCTCCCTTAATGGTGCAAATTCCGGTGAGACGAAGCTGACTGCCCGGAGCGAGCGCGGCCAATTGCGGCAACGCGCGACTATCCTCCAGCTGGGCTTGCATAATCGCCGCGCCGCTCTTGCCGATCAAAATCTGCTCGTTTGGCGTGAGCACGCGGTCGAGCAATTGTACGTCGACCTGAATCAATTCCGCGTCATTGCCGGCCATGAGTACTTGCGCCACGCTGATGCGCTCCGGGCGCGGAGGACTGGTCTCGCCAATCACGCGAAATCGGGCTTTGCGCAGCATCAGGCCGCCTTCACCCAAGCCCCGAAAGCCGGCCACCTCCACCATTTGTCCAGGAGTAACCTTGGTTGGCTGGTCCGATTCCACGCGCAGGCTGCCGTCTTCTCCGGTTACAAAAATGAACTGTCCCGGACGTTGCAGCGTGACCAAGCCGCGCACCTTAACGCGGTGCTCGGAGGCGCCATCGATGGCAAAACGCAGCATGCGCCGCAAGGATTGCAGTGGCGCGACAAAGGGATCCGTGGAGCCTGGCTCAAGCGTCTCGACGTCGCCCAGACTTGGAACGAACAGGACCACGCCGCGGAGTTGGCCCTTGGCATTGAACTGAGCTCCACAGACTCCCGTTACCCGGATGCGTGCATCCACCAAACCCGCAACGAGCGCCGGATCGTACACCGGAGTGTAAGCGATAACGTGCCCGCTATCCATCGCGATGTCGAGCCGCAGCACGCCATGCACGACATCCGCGGCCTGGACAACACCTTCCAGTTCCACCCGCAGGCTATCCTCTTCCGTCGACGCCAAGCGAGCAAAACCCTCGCGCTTCGCCAGTGGCAGAGGGGATCTGCCGATTACTCGCCATTTCGCATCGGCTATATCGGGAGCAAAGTCGGTTTCCTGGGTGTGGCCGTCGAGTTCCACCAGATCTCCCGGCTTGAGGGGTGCCTGGTCATTGCCGACCTTGACCCAGTTTCCTCCCGTTTCATCCTGGATAAACAGGTCGTTTCCGATGAGATCGAGGGGATCGGCGACGTGGTAGAAGAACGTCACTACACCACGGATGTGAACCGGGTAATGGCGGTTGGCCTCGGCCCAGGTGAGCTGGCGTATCTGTCGAATTGCCGTCAGGACCGGTAGCGACCCGGATTTCTCCGGAGCGGCGGCCATCGGGCAGGCAGCCAGCAAAAGCAGCGCGAGACAGCACGGCATGTTTGAAAACAAACGCTGCTTCCAATTCAGGCGTTTAGTAAATAGCACAAGCCGAGTTCTCTCCGGTACTTCGATCCCAATAGATAGCTTTTATCTAGTAACTGAATTATCGGAGGAGTCGCTTAAAAACTTTAAGATTGGCAGGCAGGAGCTTCCTGAGGCGAGGGGAAGGTCGCCGAATTCGATCCGAACGGCTCTCCCCTCACTGGCGGCCGCCGTTAGCGGCGAATGGAGAGCGGAGCCGACAGGCGGAACGTGATCACGGACTCCGAGGGGATCTTTACCTGGTTGCCGTGGGTGAAGAACTGGTAGCCCAGCCCAGCACCCCCGCCCGCGCCCGCCCCGATGGCAGCGCCTTTGCCGCCGCCCGCCAAGCCGCCGATCAGAGCTCCGGCCGCCGCGCCTATGCCGCTACGGACAGCGGTTTGCTTCCCTTTCGCTTTGCCGGTCTGATCGTACACATCGCTGCTCACATCGTAATTACGGCCACCGGCGGTTATGCTGGTGACCCGCACTTCGAGTCCGCTGGAGCCCCGGATACGACCGGCCTTGCTGGCGTTAGTCAGTTCGACCGTAACGGGCGCACCCGCCGGGACCACGACGCGATTGCCGTGGACCAGCGGCGAATCGAGCGTTCCCTGAAAGGTTTGCCCCACCGTATTGTTTTTCGAGTCGATTCCATCGGTCATACGCACTTGCAGCCGGGAACCGGCGGGAACTGTAATGGTTGTCGGCTCCCGGCGCACGGGAGCAGGCGGGGCCGTGTCCTGCACCGGGGCGGGCGGGGGCGCCGAGACTGGAGCCGGCGCAGGTTCTGGAGGCGTGGAAGCGGTTTGGGCGGGAGCCGGCGCGAGCGTTGTCGGCTGTGAAGTACTCGTATTCGCAGCGGTCGCCGCGTTGACCTTCATCTGGTCGCTGACGCTGGCTATTCCCGGCGTTCCGTTCGCCACCTTCATGGCCTCAAGCTCGACATCCGACGTGGGCACGTCCCCGCTCAGCGTCACCACGCCATTCTTTACATCAACCTTGATATTGGCGGCTTTCGTGGAATCATCCGCGTATAACTTGGACTGGATGGCCGCGGTCAGGCTCTCGTCAGTGGCCGACTTCTTGGTACAGCTTACCGACAAGCAAACGGCGGCCATAAAAGCCATCGATACTATGCGTTTACGGCTCATGCTTACTCCTTAAACGATCTCATGCAAGAGAAGGACAACGCCAATTCCAAATGGTTTCTCCTGACCTTGCTCAATTTTGTTCTCCAGGCTTACGGGCCAGAGGCGGTCCCCTTTGAAAGATACAATAAAACTTCCGGGCGCAGAACTGGAACAGGACGGAATGGCAGATCACACAGCAACAATCCCCAAGGGGAAGAGCACCAAGCCGGAGAAGAAACGCGAAACTCCGGTGCGCAACAGCATCGCGGAATGGGCCGTTACCATCCTTTTACTCCTGTTCGGCACCACCACGCTGGTGCAGGCGTTCGTCATCCCAACCGGTTCCATGGAGGATACCCTGCTGATCGGCGACCATCTGCTGGTCGACAAGCTAACGTATGCCCCGGCCGGCTCTATCAGTCAATACCTTTTACCGTACGAGCAGCCGAAACACGGCGATATTATCGTTTTCCGCTATCCCGTAGACATTAGTCAGACGTTCGTGAAACGGGTCATCGGCGTACCGGGAGACCATCTCAAGATGGTCAATCGGATCATTTATCGAAACGGTGTTCAGCTCAACGAGCCGTATGCGTACCATAAATTTCCTTACGATGCGTCGCGGGACAACTTTCCGGGCGAGCCATCCATCTATGCCGAAGGGCTGCAGGCGCAGGATCAGCGCGATATGCTTTCGCACCACGTGGTCAACGGCGAGGTGGTGGTCCCGCCAAACTGTTATTTCGCGATGGGCGATAACCGGGACAACTCGCTCGACAGCCGCTACTGGGGATTCGTGCCGCGCGACAACATTATCGGCAAGCCGCTCATGATTTACTGGTCGTACCGGGCTTCCACGGAGGATCTTGCCGGCACATCGGTCGATTCGCTGTTTAGCCACATGACCGACCTCTTCGAGCATTTTTTCACCCGGACGCGCTGGAGCCGCACATTCAGAGTCATTCGCGGTTTTCCGGACTCGCAGTTACCCGACCATCCGCTCCCGCTCAATCCGGGTAATCCGAATCCTTAACCGGACCATTCTCTGGAGTGCGAATCCTCGGTCCCACTTTTACAGCCTTTCGGTTCTGGAACCCATGGCTCCCGAGTTAGCGTCTCGAATAGCTATCCTGAGTGTGATCGCACCTTGCGGAACTCTAATGAATTGGGCTACGTTACAGGAGTGATTCAGGAACTTCGGTAATTCCGATGCGTTGATTCGTAGCTTAATCGTGTTCCGTTGGCCTGCCGCGATACGATGGCCGGCCGCGTCGAAGTACGCATAGATAACATCCAACAAGCCAAAGTACTCTTGATTTCTCGACACTAACATGAATGTATGTGGGTCAAGCGAGAGTCGCGCGAGCATGTTATCGTCTGCCTGCCTTTCGAGTTCAACTGTCAATCGGACGGCCTCGGCCGTGAGAGGGGTAGCAAACGCACCTTCAGCCACAAAGAGGCGCTCAGTCTCCCGGCGCGGCAGAACCAAATCAACTAGGCCATGTGGGTATAGAAGCGGTGCTTGTGAGTCTAACAACACATGGTGAGTGGGTCCGTTTGGGGCGGAGCGCGGAACGCAGTTCCATCACAGAACCAGATGAGAGCCTTGCGGCTTGGCCTATTGGCTAGGTGGCTCGCGATGGAATTCAATTCTGCTAACTCGAAGCGTTTTGCGTCCTCAAGCTTCAGTCGCACCTTGGCCTCCGGAGAGGAGCTCGCTAATGGATCGAAAATCTTCAAGGCCGGTTTAATATCGTCTGGGGAGGTTTGAGATGGGGCAGCGTCCGCGCTTTCTGATTGCGGGATGTCACGAATAGCATGTAGTTCGGTTCACGATGAATAGGAATGCGGCCGACGAATTTCCGGAAAACCTTTGGAGAGCTTTTAATGCTGCTTTCTTAATTGGTTCAGTCTCTGCACTGGGTGGCAAGGCGCCCATGCCGGGCATACCAACCTGGGGCATGAAATGCGAGGCATCGAGAACCACAACGGTCGCGGGCCGGGAGTCACCGCATTCTGATGAGCAGAATGTCGTTGCGGTCTGTTTGACGCCATCTTCGCGCAAGCGAAAGTCTGAACGAGAAAGAGATTGACCGGCAGAGGGTTTCGCTAACACTACCGAAATCCCGTCTTTGGAGCCCTGCGCGGCTAGCCCGAGCACCGCAAACAGACAGACAAACCCCTTAAACACACAGATAATCTCTTCGAAACGACTAAGATCTAATGCAAACAATTAATCTTTGCAATTAGTGTTTTAGTGGTACACACAATTTGAAGATGCATCAAAAATCCAATAAAACGGCAATTTAAGAAAATGTTCGGCGAAACTTGGGCTTAGACTAAGAAACTGATGGCGAATCATCGGTATGGATTAATTATGGCCGGCGGCCGCGGCACGCGTTTCTGGCCGCGCAGCCGTAAGCGCAATGCTAAGCAGGTGCTGCGTTTTTTTGGGGAGCGGACCCTGATCCAGCAAACGGTCGACCGCTTAACCCCGGTGATCCCGCCTGAAAATATCTGGGTCGTCACCAACGAGCTGTTACAGCCCGAGATCCGCAGCCAACTCCCCGACGTGCCCAAACGCCAGATCATTGCGGAGCCCGCACAGCGCAACACCGCCCCTTGCATTGCGCTTGCGGCCCAGGTCTTGCATGACCTCGATCCGGAAGCTGTGCTGGGCGTCTTTCCGGCCGATCATCTGATCCTCAAGGAAGCTCGCTTTCGCAACTTTGTAAAAGCCGCCTATCGAGCGGCCGAGCAGAGTCGCGTGGTAGTGCTGGGCATTCAGCCGCGCTGGGCGGAAACCGGCTACGGCTACATCGAATTTCCCAAGAGCGCCAAACCGGGTTCCACCGACGCCGTCCCGGTTGCCAGCTTTCGCGAAAAACCCGATCCGAAAACGGCCAAGAAATTCGTCGAACGCGGAAACTTCTTCTGGAATGCCGGTATGTTTTTCTGGTCGGCAAAGACGGTCCTCGAATTGATGCGCAAGCACCAGCCCAAAACCGCAACTCTGCTGGCCGGCTTACCGTCTTTCAAAAACAAAAACTTCGCGGCCAAACTCGATGAAGCCTACCCACTTTGCGAGAACATTTCCGTCGATTACGCCATCATCGAGAAGGCGCAGGAGGTTTCAGGCATAGCGCTCGACGACATCGGCTGGAACGACGTGGGCAGTTGGGAAGCCGTCTACGACCTGGCGGAAAAAGACAAGCATGCGAATGCTTCGAGCGGCGAGCTATTCGTTGAAAACAGCCGCGGAAATTACGTCGATTCGACGAAAACAGTTGCACTCGTCGGTGTGGATAATCTGGTGATTGTAGATACTCCCGACGCGCTTTTGGTAGCCAGTCGAAGCCATGCGCAGGACGTGAGTAAACTCGTCAAAACGCTGGACGCCCAGGAGCGGGAGGATTTGCTCTAACAGCTTCTTTAAAGGGCGGGATTGTCCTTAATACCGGGCAAAAGCGACAATTAAACTGCCTGGCCTCGCGCCTCGACTGGCTCCTGGTGCTTTGCCTGGGGTTGGCAGAAGGCCAGCAGATCTCTGTTGATCGTGTCCGCTTCTGTGGTACACATGCCGTGTGGAAAGCTGGGATAGACCTTAAGGGTGGCATTCTTCACCAACTTGGCAGTGATCTCACCCGAAACCGGAAAAGGAACGATCTGGTCGGCGTCTCCGTGCAGCACCAGCGTAGGCACGTCAATCTTCTTCAGATCTTCGGTGAAATCCGTTTCCGAGAATTGCGCGATGCAGTCGTAGAGCCCCTTGATCCCGCCTTGCAGGCCTTGCAACATGAAGTTCTCCCGCACGCCCTCAGAGATCTTCGCGCCCCGGGCGGTTGTAGCCGTAAAAGGCCATGCTGAAGTCCTTGAAGTATTGCGGACGGTCGTTCACCATTCCCTGGCGGATACCGTCGAATACCTCGATCGGAACGCCGTTCGGCCTTGCGGCGCTCTTTACCAGGATAGGAGGAACGGCGCTGATCAGCACTGCCTTTGCAACTCGTTTCGATCCGTAGCGCCCTAGATATCTTGCCACCTCTCCGCCGCCCGTCGAATGACCTACCATCACGGCATTCTTGAGGTCGAGCGTGTCGAAGAGTTCTGACAGATCCGCCGCGTAAGTGTCCATGTCGTTGCCCTCCCAAGTCTGCGCCGAGCGCCCGTGGCTTCGGCGATCGTGGGCGATGACGCGGAAGCCTTGCTGGCCTAGGAACAGCATCTGCGGATCCCATGCGTCCGCATTCAGCGGCCAGCCGTGAGAGAAGACAATCGGCTGCCCTGTACCCCAGTCCTTGTAGTAAATTGAAGTGCCGTCCTTTGTAGTGAAGATATTCATAACATTTTCGTTCCTTTGATAGCTGAGGTCTATGCGGTCCAACCGAGGGTAACGACCTCGACTAAACGATCCGACTATCCAGCAGGTGAAGCGCTGTTCGAAGGGGGCCTAATTCCCGCGCGTGCCCGTTAAGGTTCCACTGTAATCGCCGAACTCCCAAGTGCCGACCAGCTTACCGTCCTTTAACTTGCCTTTCACCTTAAACGTGGCAGTCATGCCGGCTTCGTCCGACGTGAAGGGGAAAGCCAGGTCCAAGTCGCCCTCCTTATAGGTGCCCTTTACGTCGGCCGTGTCCCACTTCCCGGTGACTTGATCGGCCGCCACTTTGAATAGCGCATTCTGCTCCCGGTCGCCGCCGTCCGTGTTTAAGGTGAAATGCCATTTGCCGGAGATATCGGCCGCCGCCTGCGCGGCCGGTTGCGCCTGTACCGGCATTCCCTGCACCAACTTTCCCTCCATCCGCGTGGTCTGCGCGCCAGTCGTAAAGTGGGCGCCGCACAGCCAGATGCTCGCCATTAGGAAGACAGCTTGCTTCATTTCCCTGCTCCTTCACCGTCGATCGTTTCCACCGGCCCCATGCCCGGTCGATGCCCCGCTGGACGAATCATATAGTATCGCGGAGGCTCATAATGGTTTTCGGCCGTGTAGGGTTTCCGGAAATGCGCGTGACATAAGTCGTCACGCACGAAAAATGCATTTACCCCGGCGAAACAGCAACCTACCAGCGAATAGCCCTTTCGCCTGCCTAAACGTTCCAGCGCTTTTAAGCTGGCTCCAAAGTAATTGGATCCATCCCACTGAAAGGCCTCCTCGTAACGCACCGCAATCGATAGCGGCGGATGCCAGGTCGCGTTGTATTCGATAACCACCACGCGCGGGCGCATCCTCTCGATAGCCCCCCAAAGCCAGTAGTCATTTCCATCCACGTCGATGCTGAGCAAGTCCGGTTCCGCTTCCGGCAAAGACACTCGCAGTATTTCATTCACATTGCTTCGACTCACAAAATGGTTCGCCAGAAGCAGCTGCTGCGCGTTCACTTGATCGGCGAACATCCGCCGGATCGCATCCATCGACGGGGTGTGCGCCTCAAGCCACAGCCCACGCCATCCAGCCAGAAGCAGCGCGGCCGTGTTATTTTCAAGGCCCTCACCGGCTCCGATCTCGATGAAAGCCCGCTTGCCCTCGCCAATGCGTCGAAAGATCTCGCGCAGTATCCCGTCTTCTTCGTTTTGCGAATAAGCTTTCCATCCGAAGCGGAGCAGTCGCTTGCGATCCGCGTAGCGCGGCGATTTTGAGCTTTGCTCCCAATAGATCTCACTTTCCAAGGCAGACATTCCACGCACGATAACACGTCTGCCCCGGCGGAAAACAGGCTCAGTTCTCTTTGCGTCGCACTCGCTTGAAGATCTTCGTCAAGACGCTAATCGCCCGATCCACGTCCTGCTCGGAAAGGATATAGGGCGGTAGAAAGCGCAGCACGGTGTCATGCGTGCAGTTAAACAGAATGCCCTCGCGAATTCCCTCCAGCACCAGTTCTTTACAGGGGAAATCCAGTTCCACTCCGATCATCAAACCTTGTCCGCGCACTTCTTTGATGAATGGAAAGCTCCCCATCAGCCCGGTCAGCTTCATCCGAAAATAACCGCCCACCGTATTGATCGAGGGCAACAGCTCGTCGAGGATATCGAAAAATTCGAGCGCCACGCGGCAAGCGAGCGGGCCGCCTCCATAAGTCGAGCCGTGCATGCCCGGCTTAATCGTGGCGGCTGCCTTTTCGTTCGCGATGATGACACCTAGCGGTATCCCACAGGCCATCGGCTTGGCCGCAATCACAATATCCGGCAGCAAAACTGGATCGATCAATTGGTAAGCGAAATACGCGCCCGGCCTTCCCACGCCGCACTGAATCTCATCGAAAACCAGCAGCGCATTGAAGCGGTCCGCCAGTTCGCGCGCCTTACGGGCAAACTCCTCCGAAATCGGATTGATCCCGCCTTCGCCCTGAATGAACTCGAGCACGATGCCGCCCGTCTTCTCATTCACCGCCGCTTCGAGCGCCGCCACATCGTTACGCGGCACAAAGCGCGCTCCCGGCAGCAAAGGCTCAAAGTCCTTTCGATATTTCGGCTGCCCGGTAATAGAAATCGCGCCCAGCGTGCGGCCATGGAAGGAATTTTCGAGCGAGACAATCTCAGTCTTGTCTCCGCCCACCGCATTCCCATGCGCGCGTATCATCTTGAGCGCGCCTTCCATCGCTTCCGCCCCGGAATTACAGAAGAAACTGCGCTGCAACCCGCTGACTTTCGCCAGCCGCTCCGCCAGCCGCCCCTGATATTCGTGATAGTAAAGGTTGGAGGTATGCACCAGCAGCCCGGCTTGCTCGCGAATAACCTTCGTGATGCGCGGGTGCGCGTAGCCAAGCGAGTTCACACCGATACCGCTGATTAAATCCAGATAGCGTTTTCCGGCGCTGTCATAGAGGTAAACGCCCCGGCCGCGGCGCAGCAGCAGCGGGTAACGGGCATAATTCTGCAGCAGGTAATTCTGCTCCAGGCCCATGACTTCTTCGAGCGGAGTCGTCTTTGCCTCGGGTTCGGAAGTGGCGCTAGCGGACATGCCTCCATCATACGGAGGCGACTCCTGCGACTCACTTCAACAGGTAGTCGAAGTTCACCAGCCCATTGCGGTAATCGATCGTCAGATTGAACATAGCGAGCAAAGAGATCCCCATGATGCCTGACATCCGAACATCCGTCCGCTCCGGTGAATTATTCAGGTTAAACGAAATGAGGCCGACGTTTTCCTGCCGGAAATGCCCAAACGTCAATTCCGCTCTGTCGGCTTCATATACCTTCTTCACTTCGCCCGACACACCCTTGACGTGCATCCAGTCATCGCCATGAATTTTGGTCGAGAGCCGCGCGAAAGTCGAATCGATGTTTGTCATCTGCGCTCCCGTGTCCAGCAGAAACAATCCTCTGCACCGCTGGTTTACCAGCGTCGAGATCATCAGCATGTGCCCGAACCGGAAGACAGGAGTGAAATTCTTCTCTTCAGGCGCGATAACACGGTCGTAGCCCTGCGGATCGCTTGGCCGCGGCGGCTGCGGTTTCAAATGCAGCAAGCGCTTTTGGAAATCGATACCGACGACGTAATCCTGAAAGAAGTCCGCGCCAATCAGGCCGTCTTCGTCCCCCGCCACGCTGCGTTTTCCTTCGAGCGCTCTCACCAGGCAGTTCTTGAAGGTAAGCGGCCCTACCTGACAGGTCTCGGCTACCGAGGCAAACATGCCGCGCGCGCCCGCGTCCCCAATCCCCCAGGCCTTGTCGAACCCCAAATGCTCGAGCCCGGCCTTATCCACCGCGCTCTGCTTCACCAGGATGCCGCTAGCGCCCGTATCGAAAAGCATTCTGAGCGGATGGCCGTTGCCAATTCTCAGTTCGAGGCCGACTCCGCGAGCGTACCTGGCATCCCTCATCAGCGTGACGAAGTGCAGCGTCATCTCCTGCGGGCCATTCTCGGTTTCGAATAACTTCTTATCGCCCACCGCGGCCTCCACGACGGCACTGTTCTCCTGGTTCTCCTGGTAGCGCTTATAAAGCCAAGGGTGCGCCGCCGCAAATGGCGGCAGCAGTTCTTTGCGCTTCGCCGCTGGCACGTAGCGCAGGAAAGCCTGGGTGATCAAAGCGTCGTCCGGATCGAGTTCGTGCGCCCGCAGGCAGGCCAGCCGGGCCGATCGGTAAAACGAAGCCGCGCGATAGAGGCGCGAAAGCCCGAATACGGCGCGCACTGTATCTTCCTTGAGCTTGATCGCCGCTCTAAACAGATGCTCCGCTTGCGGCATATCCGCCATGTAAAACGCAAACTCGCCGCGCGCGGCAATCACTTCGGGCGAATTCGGAAACGCTTTGGCAGCGCGTTCATCTTCTTCCGCGGCTTCGTCCGTCTTGTTCTCATAAACGAGGGAAGACAACAACGCCGCCTCCACCCCGGCATCGGTGGGCGTCCGCGCGGCCGCGGCCCGCAGCAGGGGAATCGCAACCTCATAATTGGCCGCCTTAAAAGCCGCCAGCCCGTTAGTGTCTTGCGAAAAAGACGCGGAACAAATCACCGAGCAGGCAAGCACGAGCCGTAGCGCCGAAAACCGCATGACAGATTTGTGCTAATTTAACACGCTTTTTCTCCCGGTGGAAACGGGCCGCGCCACTCTATTCGATCGAGCGTCAACGGCTGCAGCTGATGCTCGATCACGCGCCGCAAGCTAAACTCCGGCAGCTTCACAAAATACGCAAACGCCGCCGTCACCGCCTGCTCCGGCAGCAGGCCGATCAGTTCGCTTCCGTGGACCTCCACTCCTTGCTCGCCAGCCAAACGGCTCACTTCGGCGTAAACGGCATGCAACGGCGTCTGCTCGAAATCGGTCAGGTTCATCGACACCTGTACCAGGTTGCGCGACGTCAGCGCCAGCCCCAGAGCTTTTACCGCTGGCATGCCGCCGCTACTTGCCCGTATCCGCCGCGCGATATCTTTGGCCAGCTCGAGATCCGTCGTCTTCAGGTTGATGTTATAAGCGATCAGGACTTTACGCGCGCCCACGATCACCGCTCCGGCCGTCGGGTGTAGCGCCGGACCGCCTAAATCGGGTGCTTTCGCCGGGTCGTTGAGCGCGCCCTCCAGCAGCCCCTCGAATTGACCGCGCCGCACTTGCTCGAGCGCCGCCCGCTCCGGTCGCCTGGCAGCCGCTGCATAGAAATAGACAGGTATCCCGAGTTCTCCGCTGATCCGCTGCCCCGCCATATGCGCCAGTTCCACGCAATCCGCGAGCGTGGCGCTGCCCAGCGGCACAAACGGAAGCACATCGAGCGCCCCGACGCGCGGATGCACCCCGCCATGCTTTCTCAAATCGATGCTCTTCGCCGCCTGCTCCGCCGCCCGCACGGCCGCTTCCACGATCACATCGCGCCGCCCCGCAAACGTCACTACGCTGCGATTGTGATCCCAATCGCTTGTCCGGTCGAGCACTCGCACGCCCGCAGTCCGCTCTATGGCCGCGACGATCGCATCCATACACCGCTCGTCCCGCCCTTCCGAGAAGTTCGGCACGCACTCGATCAGCGATTCTTTGAGGGCTTCTGTCAGGCGGCGCTCACTTTCCAGCCTTTTCGATTGAAGGCAATCTTCCCCTCGCGTATCACCATGCCGACATGATTGATGCCCAACCGTCGCGTCAGTTCGCGATAATCCGGCAGGTTGAGCACCAGCACATCGGCCCGCTTCCCGCTCTCCAGGCTCCCGATCTCATGCCCCAGCCCCAAGGCATGGGCTCCGTTGATGGTAGCCGCCACAATCGCCTGCTCTACGTTCAGCCGCAGACGCAGCACCGCCATCGCAATTGAAAACTGCATATTAAAAACCGGCATTTCCGCATCGTAACCGCTCGACAACGTAAGCGGCGCCCCCGCGTCCGCCAGTCGCCGAACCACCCGGTTCCGATAGTCTTCGGCGATCGACTTCACCGGGTAGACCATCACCGGACAAGCGCATTGGGCGAGCACAGCCAATTCGTCCTCCGTCAGATTTCCAGGGCAACTCACCGAGCGTGGCTGCAGTCTCTCCAGAAGATCTCTAAGCTGCTCGGCATCCCCGCCTGTCCAGACCAGGTTGATCCCCAACTTGTGCTCGCTTACCGCGCTCGAAACCTCGCCGCCCATGACCGCTTCCGTCTCAGCGGCGAAATCGACCATATGAGCAAGCTTACGCCGCGAAACCAGTGACATCGTGGTCGCATAGTCGATCGAATGACTCGCGCTCGGATGCGCCGCCTTGCCGATCCGCCAACTGCGCGTCATACCGATCGGGTGGTCTCCAATGCGCGCCAGTTGCCGCAGCAGTCCGATGTCGGAACGCGTGTCATAGGCCGGTACTCCGGCTCTCACCTGCACATTGAGCGTCCCGTGCTGCATGCACATGCGCATCAACAGCAGGCTCTGTTCGTAGAAGTCGGACGCTTTGGCCTTTTTTCCCGGATGATGCACCATTTCCGGCCCCACGCACAGACCGGCGTCGACGAACCCTGGCATAACCACGGCCCCGTTCACGTCTATTTCATCCGCGCCGCGAACTTCTTTCAGGTTCTCCATGCGCCGCGTCGTGCCAACTTGCGCGATCGCGCCGTCGCGTATCAGCAGTGAGCCGTCTTCGATGATTGCCAGGTCTTGAAGAGCCGGGCCACGGCGAACGCCGCTCGGACCGCGCAACGTCAGCAGTTGCTTCGCTCCTCGAACCAGGAGTAGCTTTGCCAAGAATTGTTCCAATCATGCCACAAATCACGGAAAACGCTACTGTCCACAAGTAACCCGCAAACCGGGGGACTGGCGAGCATTCCGCGCCGTTTGCGGAATCCGATGCCTGTCCCCTGCTTTGCCCCGCCCACAAAGGTGCGCGCGCTCTCCTGGCGAAACTCCACTAGCGCAGCCTGTCTAGATAAACCCGCGCTTTTTCATAGTCCGGCTGAAGCCGCAGAGCTTCCCGGTACATCCTGGCAGCCTGTTCGGTTTGCCCCGATCGCTGATAGAGCACGCCCAAATCGAAGTATGCCGGCGCATACAACGGATTTTTTTGGAGCGCGGTTTCAAACTGTTGCCTGGCGGCGTCGTTTTGTCCTTCCGCGAACAACAGCGTTCCCAGATCGCAGTAGCCCGCGCCCTGCTCCGGATCGAGAGCGATCGCTCTCCGGTAGTGCTGCTTCGCTCCAACAATGTCGCCGGACGCCTGCAACGCCGCCCCCAGGTTGAGCAGCGCGTCGGGATTTCGCGGGTCGAGCGAAACGGCTTGCTGGTAGGCGTTCCTGGCCTGCGCCGTGAAACCGGTCTGCAGGTACACGTTGCCGAGCCCCATCCACGGCTCGGCGCGCCGGCCATCGATGGCAATAGCCCGCCGGTAAATCGCAATGGCCCCGGGATAATCGCCCACGCTCCGCCGCAGCTCGCCCAGATTCAGCAGCGCCGATAAGAAGCGCGGATTAGCCGCCAAAGCCCGCCGGTAGTCGCTTTCCGCTTCATCCGGCCGCCCGGCTTGCGCCGCATCGACCCCCAGGTTATATAGCAAAACGGAACTGTTGGGCGTGGCTGCCAGCGAAGATCGATAGAGCGTCGTCTCATCCTGCCAATCGACCAGGCGCGCCTCCAGACGCCACGCGCCCCAGGCCATCCAAATCAGCATCGAGCCGGCAGCCATGACGCGCCAGCGGGGCCTTAGCTCAAACACGAACGCGACCATGGCAAAAACCAGGCCGCCGGAAGCCAGGTAAGTGTAGCGCTCCGCCATGCCCTGATAAATGAAGACCGCCCCGCAGAACGGCAGCAGCGCGATCGACATCCAGGCTAAGCCGCCCGCGATCGCGGGTTTTCGCTGCCTCAGCAGGTAAATAGCCGCCAACAATGCGGCCAGCAGCAGCAGGGCGAGCGCCGCTTCCGGCGAGAAGCTGTTCGCCGGCGTGTCGGTCGAACGCTCCACGCTCATCCCGATCGGCAGCAGCATCCAGCCAACATATTTAAAGAAGGATTCGCCTACCGGCAGAACGGCCACGCCCCCAATAGGCAGGTGCGCCCCCACCAGCTCCCGCAGAGCCCCGTAGCCGGCAACAATGGCCAGCCCTGCCAGCGCTGGGGCAAACCATTTTTCTCTAGAGCGCGTTCCCTGCGCCCAGATCGTCAGCAAAACGAGCGGCAGGAACAAAATGCCCCATTCGTTCGAAAGCACGGCCCCGGCAGCAGCCAATGCGTAGCAGACGAGCGGCCCTTTGCGCGCGCTTTCCGCATACGAAACCGCCGCCAGCAGACTCAGCAGAATGAAAAACGCCGCCTGGCAGGTGTGGCGGCCGGAGACCCACGCCACAGCTTCGGAATCGATCGGCAATCCCAGCCACAGCAAGCAGGCAACCGCCGCCAGCAGCGCGGAGACATGCAATTTCCGCAGAAGTAGAAATCCAAGCAGTCCGTTCGCCCAGTGCAGCGCGAGATTCACCAGGTGGAAACCAGCTGCGTGGAGACCCCATAGATGACGCTCGATCGAAAAGCCAAGCCAGGTCAGTGGCCGGTAGATGGACCCGGCCAGTCCGCGATAGGCGTTGTTCAACGGAACAGCGGCCCGAAAGTATCGCACAATCGAGTGCCAGCTTCCGAGATCGTGATTCTGCTGGATCGCGAGCGCGTCGTCATAGACGAACGGCATTCCGGCCGTGCGCCAGTAGAGCAAAAGCACCCAACACGCGCTCGCGCATACGAAACAAAGCGTGGCGTGCGCCCGGCACCAGGCCAGGAACAAGAATTCCCGTTTGGGTTCAGGCGTCATCTTTCGCCGAAGCTGCCGCGGCATGGCGCTTCCCGAAAAAGCCGGCGTTTAAGTAGTACCCAAGCTGGTCATGATCGCGTGATACGACCGGAAATCCTGCAAAAACGCATACACTGTAAAAGCAACCGCCGCGCCCGCCAAGACCTTCCAAACTGTTTCCCGCGGCGTATTCGGCAGCCCCGGCAAGCCGCCCAGCCACCCCACCACGAAGCCGCCCAGAAATCCGCCCACATGCGCGGCCATGTCGATCCCCGGTATCAAACTAAGCACCAGCCCAATCACGAACCACTGCGTGTAATGCGTCTTCACCAGTTGCGCCAGTGGATCGGCCCGGTTGCGCAAGCCCATCGCCAGCATGATGCCGATCATCCCGAAACATGCTGCCGATGCGCCCAGCGAAAGACTTCCCGGCGACCAGTAGAAGCTGCACAGAAACCCGGTGAAGGTCGAAAAAACATAAGCGAAGACCAGCCGGCTCGTGCCGTAAAACTGCTCCACCTCGCGCACCAGAATGAACAGCGACCACGAGTTCATAAAGATGTGCATGAAGCCGCCGTGCAGAAACCCCGCCGTGATCAGCCGCCACGATTGCCCGGCGTGGATCAACGGTCCATACTTGGCGCCGAACAGCACCGCCACCTGGCCGCTGATATCGGTAGTCTTCGTAAATTTGTAGCTGACCGCGATCTCCGCCAGAAAAAACGCGACATTGATAATTAGGATCACCATCGCCGTCGTATTCGCATGCGGAATAAAGGAGGCGGCGAGTTGGCTGGCTCGCATATCCACTGCTCTCGGCCCTACTTGCACGCCGCAATACGGACACACGCGGTCAGCTGTTGTAATGAAGGCCCGGCAATTCGGGCACATGCGGCGTTTCTCCACCGCTTCATTGTAACGATGCAGTCGAGCTACCCCGGATTAAAATCCCCCTGCTAAAATCAGGATTCGCATGAGTAAGACCGAGCAGGAGCATCGCCAGGATCTCCTTCGCATCTGCCGCCTGGTCTATGACAAAGGTTGGGTGGCCATGAACGATGGAAACGTCAGTATCCGGCTCGATGAAAATCGTATTCTCTGTACGCCCACCGCCGTCAGTAAAGGCCTGGTCGAGCCCGAGGACCTCATCGTTTGCGACATGACCGGCAAGAAAGTCGAAGGGCGCAAAGAGGGCACCAGCGAGATCGCCATGCATATCACGGTCTATTCACTGCGCCCCGACATCCGTTCCGTGGTACACGCCCACCCACCCACCGCCACCGGTTTTGCCAGCGCCGGCCGCGCGCTCGATAAGGCGCTGCTTCCTGAGGTGGTCATCCAGTTGGGCGCGGTTCCGCTCGCCGCCTATGGTTTGCCGGGGACGTCCGCGCTCAGCGACGGCATGCTCCCCTACATCCCGCAATACGACGCTATGCTGCTCGAAAATCACGGCTGTACCGCCTACGGCCGCGACGTCTGGGAAGCCTTCTTCCGCATGGAAATGGTCGAGCACTTCGCCCGTATTACCTTCGTCGCCGAAATGCTCGGCGGCGCGCGCGCCCTGCCCCGTGAAGAAGTCGAAAAACTATTCGCCGCCCGCGCCCGTTACAATGTCAGCTCGAAAGCCTGCATGTCTCCCGGTATGCCGCTGGTGGCCGAAGACCTGATACCCACCGGTACGCGTTCGTAAACAAGGCAACGCCCGTGAGCTCTTATGTCGGCCGTGCACCGTCGCTCACTCATAGATCTTTCCGCAATAAAGAAAGTTCGCAAACTGCCTCCAAGGATTGTCGGCGGTTAGGCCTTGCGTCAGCCCGAAATCGCTGCTCTCTGCCCAAGCTACGGCGGACTCGAGGAATCAAGCGCCCAGGGTGTTGGAGACCTCAAACGCCGCGCCGAGCACCTGCTCCGTCAACGAATCCAGGAACAGCAGGATTCGCTTTGTCCAGCTAATTAGTGGACACCACACCAGCGCAACCGGGAAAGCCGCGTTCGCGCAGATTGCCGTTTCAATCATTCGACTCGGACGAAAGGGCGAGTGAAAACGCCAGGCGCAGCTACGCCCGCTTCCGATCTGCCATCATCTGCTTGCGAATTATTTCGTTAATGCGCGACTGATAACCCGGCCCCTTCGACTTCAGCCATGCAATCAGATCGGCGTCCAGACGGAGCGCGATCGGCTGCTTAATTGGACGATAGAATCTGCCGACGACCGCCTTCCGCCATTTCGGATCGTTGGGATCTTGACGCGGAATGTCGGTGTAGTCGATTTCGGAATCGGGCATTGTTTTCAACGTCTCGATTTCGCGATCTGTTTTAGTTTGAGCGATAGATTTTTTCTTCATATTTGTCGGCCTTTCGCGCGGAAATCAACCACGGCTCCTCATTACCCTCGATAACGCGATTGACATGCGCGACAAAGATGAGCACGCCCTTTACCAGTCCCAGAGTCTGATAACGCATCTCATCGTTGTCGTCGATGTAGTCCTGTTTGGCCACGGAAAACGGATCATCGAAAACCAGCCACGCAACTTCGAAGCTGAGTTTGTGCTGCCGCTTATTCAGCAGACTCTTTTCATCGCTCCAGTTGCGTGCCATCTATACATAATTGTATAGATGCGCACTACAAAAGTAGAGATCGCCGAAACTACGTGCGAACTCGCCGACGACCTCCGCTCCGGCGTATCATAACCACAACGAGGAACAACTCTTATCGCGCCAGCTTTAAAGCCTGATTCCGGCTTCAATTTCCCCAGTCTGGACCCTGTACCGGTGCAACCTTCCATGGCGTCGTAACACCTGCGCGCGGCCGCTGATCGAATCCTTGCCAGCGCGCTCTTTCAACGCTCGCACCGTTCGAATGGCCGAATCTCGATTCCAGACCGGAACACGGCCTACTCACGCAAACTCCCGCGTTTCCTCTTCACCTTGACCCTTCTGCTGGTCTCAGTCGGCGCACTCCACGCCCAGACCGCTACCGGCCAGCTCTCCATCACCATCCTCGATCCTTCTGGAACCACCGTCCCTAATGCCACCGTCGTCATAACCGGCTCACAAACCGGCAACACGCTCCGCACCCTGAAATCGAACGATCGCGGCATTGCCGACGCCCCGCTGCTTCCGCCCGAAACTTACAACATCACCGCCAGCGCCCCCGGCTTCAAAACTGCCGTTCGCGAGCGCATCGTGGTCGATGTCGGCAAATCGGTCGATCTGCGTATCCCGCTTGAACTCGGCAATACTTCCGAATCCGTCACCGTGGTCGGCCAGACGCCGCTGCTCGAGGACAAATCGAGCTCGCTCGCCCAGGTCATCGACCAGAAGCAGATGCTCACCGTTCCTTTGAACGGGCGTAACTATCTCAGCCTGGCTAACCTGATTCCCGGCGCCATCCCCTCCTCCGGCAGCCGCGATCAAACCTTCTCCGCCTATGGCAATACAGGGCTGCAGAACGCCTTCCTGCTCGACGGAGCCCGCAACGAAAATTACATCCGCGGCCTCGATAACCGCGCGCGCGACATGCTCCGGCCCCCGCTCGACGCCTTGAGCGAATTCACCGTCACTACCAGCAACTACTCCGCCGAATACGGCGCCTCCGCCGGCGCGATCGTCAATGCCATCACCAAGAGCGGCACCAACGAGCTGCACGGCTCCGCTTACGATTTCCTGCGCAACGACAATCTGGATGCTGTCAATTTCTTCGCTCCCTCCGGCTCCAAACCGCTCCTTGTGCAAAACCAATACGGCGGCTCGCTCGGCGGACCCGTCGTCAAAAATCGCGCCTGGATCTTCGGCGCTTATGAAGGGATTCACCTGCGCAGCGAGCAGACCAGCGAATCCACCGTTCCTTCGCTCGCCCAACGCACCGGCAACTTCGGCGTCACGCCTATCTACAATCCCAATTCGACCGTCGTTAATCCCAATGGCTCCGGCTATGTGCGCACGCAGTTCCCCGGCAATGTTCTTCCTCCAAACGCCATCAATCCTATCGGCCAAAGTCTGGTAAATATGTACCCTTTGGCGAATGTACCCGGCTCTTCCACCCTCTTCGCCTATAACGCCCCCCAACTCCAGACCTCGAACAATGGCGTCATTCGCGGAGACGTTCAGGTCACCAGCCAGGACACCATGTTCGCCCGCTATTCGATCAGCCGCTTATCGGTCGATGCCAATGCGGCGCTCCCTCCACCCGCCCAGACACCTGTGGCGCGTTCCATCGATTCTTCCGGCGTCGGCTACGGTTACACCCGCACCTTCAGCCCAACTCTGGTAAACGAACTCCGTTTCTCCTGGACCAGCATCACGCTCGATCAAGACGCCACCTTGCCCGAAAACCAGATCATCCCCGGATCGCTCGGCCCGCAAGTCACTTCCAGCATCCCGACCTTCACCGTTTCGGGCATCGCGACCCTGGGCGCGCAGGCCAGTTGCTGCACCAATGACCCGCTGCGCAAGAGTTCCGGCGTCTGGGATCTCTCCGACAACATCTCGAAAACCTTCGGCGGCCACCTCTTGAAGTTCGGCGCCGACGGCATGCTGCTGCGCCCCAATACCTTTGCCGCCAACAACGGCCGCGGCAACTTCGGGTTTACCGGCGTCTTCACCCAGAATCCGCAAAGCCGCTCCAATAGCGGGAATGCCGTCGCCGACCTGCTGCTCGGCGACGCCAATAACCTCACTTCCGGAACCGTCGCGCAAGCGATCGAGCGCGGTTGGTACGCCGGCGAATACTTCCAGGACGATTGGACCGTCAACCAGCACCTGACGCTGAATCTAGGCGTCCGCTACGAGCTCTTCTCGCCCTATATCGAAACACAAAACCGCATGGCGAACTTTATCCTCTCGCCGGGCGATCCGCTCTACGGGCAGCTCATTCTTTCGGGCGATCCACGCAAGCCCCGCTCGCTCGTCACCATGGATAAAAACAACTGGGCGCCGCGCGTCGGCTTCGCCTGGCATCCGAGCGCCAGCAGCCTGGTGGTTCGCGGATCCTTTGGAATTTTCTATGCGCAGGATCAGGGCAGCGGCGTCGTAAGCCGCCTGACCAGCAATCCACCTTTTTACGGCTACGGCTCGGTCTCCACGCAAAGCGACCAACTCTTTCCCGCGAGCGGCTTTGTCCTCAGCTCGGGTGCCTCCGTGCCGCGCCCCGCGCCCATTAATCCCGCGCAATTCACTCTGAATCCCACCGCCACTTCGAGCCTGGTCAGCTGGCCAGATGAAGACACCACGCCCTACGTCGAAGAATGGAACCTTACCGTCGAGAAAAGCCTGCCCTGGGGAATGGTCTGGCAAGCCAGCTATGTAGGCAACACCGGCGTTCATATCTGGGGTACCTATCAGGGCAACCAGCCGCTGACCAACGGCCCCGGCTCGCCTAATAATCGCCGCCCGCTCGCGCAATACACCGTCGCGCCCATCAACGCCTTCGCGCCTTGGAACATGAGCAGTTATGAAGGCCTTTCCTCCAAGCTCGAAAAGCGCTTCGGTTCCGGCGTCTCTTATCTCGCCTCTTTCACCTATGACCACGCCATCGACTATCAAGACCCCGCCCTCGATCTTTGCGACGGCTGCGGCGGCGGCGATACCGTCCAGAACGCCTACAATCACCGGGCCCAGCGCGGCGACGCCGATAACGATGTGCGCGCCCGCTTTACTTTCAGCGGCCAATATCAACTGCCGTTCGGCAAACCGGCGCGTTTCTCAAAACCGGCTGGCCCGCCGCCTTCGCCGGGGGCTGGCAGCTGACCGCCATCTATCAAGCGCAAACCGGACTGCCCTTTACCCCCATTCTCTCCTTCGATAACGCCAATGCCGGCACCATTTCCTACCCCAATCGCGCCTGCAGCGGCAGTCTCGCCAATCCGTCCCTGCAGCAATACTTCGAGACTTCCTGCTTTGTCTCCCCGAATGCCTACTTGTTCGGCAATTCGGGCCGCAACATCCTGCGCGGAACCGGCATCGACAACGTCGATTTCAGCTTGCATCGCGAATTCCGCCTGCCCGTCGAGCACCCCGCCACGCTCGAATTTCGCGCCGAAGCCTACAACACGCTCAATCATCCGCAGTTCGCGGCTCCGGGAGCCACCGTCGGCACTCCTACCTTCGGCGTCATCACGGCCACCGCGCTGCCCAACCGAGAGCTTCAGTTCGCGCTCCGCGCCGTTTTCTAAGATCGCTCGTCACACACTTTCACGCTATGAACTGCTCAGCCATTTCGCGCCGCTCCCTACTTGCCGGGGCGCTCGCCTCCACGCAGCTTCCATCCGCCGCCCGCGCCGCGCCCTCCCAAAAACCGAATATTCTCGTCATCCTCTTCGACGATCTCGGCCTGCACGACCTTCGCTATCTCGGTGCGACCGATCTCAAAACTCCCAACGTCGATCGCCACGCCTCCACCGGCACGCTCTGTACCAACTGGTATTCGAACGCCCCCGTCTGCGCGCCCGCCCGTTCCGCGCTTATGACCGGCCGCTATCCCATTCGCGCCGGCGTCGGGCAGAATGGCTCGCCTCTGCGTGCTTCTGAAAAGACCATCGCGGCCGTCTTGAAAGAGTCCGGTTACGCAACCGCCGTAACCGGCAAGTGGCACCTCGGCAGCACGCCCGATACCGTCCCCAACGCACACGGCTTCGACTACTTCTACGGCTTCCACGAAGGCTGCACCGATTATTTTTCCCATCGCTACTACTGGGGCGATCCGAAAATCGTCAACTTCCACGACCTCTGGCGCAATCGCCAGGAGATCTTCGAAGACGGCCAATATCTCACTGGCCGCATTGGCGAAGAGGCTTGCGGCTTCATTGAAAAGCAAGCCGGCCATCCCTTCTTTCTCTATACGCCGTTCAACGCCGTGCATTACCCCATGCACGCGCCGCAAAAATACGTCCAGCGCTTTGCGGATTTGCCTCGCGAGCGCCAGATGTACGCCGCCATGCTTTCCGCCGCCGATGAAGCGATTGGAACAATCCTCGCCACGCTGGAACGCACCGGCCAGCGCGACAACACGCTCATCTTTCTCCTCGGCGATAACGGCGCAACCACCGAGCGCCGCGCCGGCTTAAATCAACAGCCCGCCACCGCCGGCAAAAACACGCCCTATCGCGGTTATAAATTCAGCACTTTCGATGGCGGCATGCATGTGCCGGCGGTGGTCAACTGGCCCGGCAAGGTTCCAGCCGGTAAAAAGATCGAGCAAATTGTGATGACGGCAGACATCCTACCCACCGCCTGCCACCTCACCGGCGCGCAACTCCCGCCAGACCGCACCATCGACGGCCGCAATATCTGGTCCGTGCTCACCGCCGGAGCTCCCTCGCCGCACCCCTACGTCGCCTGGGCCGAAGGTCCGCAGCTCGCCATCCGCCAGGGCAACTGGAAGCTCGTGCTGAACGGAGTCACGCATGACGGAACACCCGAAGGCAACAAGCCCCTCCAGGGCGACGACGCCGTCTTCCTCTCGAACCTCGCCGACGACCCCGGCGAGTCGCATAATCTGCGTCACGAGCACCCCGAGATAGCCGACCAACTGCAAACCCTCGTTCACCAATGGCGAGCGCAAGTTGAAACCAATTGACATGACTGCCCCGCAATATTCCCTGGTGGGCTAGCCAATAACCCAACGGTGGCGCAGACGATCGTTTTTCGTCGTCTGCGTTGGAACGGGTGGCCGGTTGGGTCCGCCGAACTTCATGAAGAACCCCGACGGGGACACTCCGGGCCGGTCGAATTGCCTCTGTTTTTCGACCCTGCATTGACACCGATCCTAAAATGAAGCAGGGGTGAAACGTTGACTCGCACCCAAACCATGCGAAAGCTTCCCTTCCTGGCGCTCCGCCTGCTCGCCTCTGTTGTATCCGCACAGCAGAAGGACGGCAACCTGGAATTGCGCTTGCATCCGGAGCCTCTGAAGAGCGGCATCCCGCAAGCCTTCACTTTCACGCTAACGAACCGAAGCGATCACGAACTGCGCCTGCCCTCGCCCTCGCTGCCCTGCTCCGACGGATTGGTCGGCTCCATTTCGTTGCACATCGAATTTACCCCTCCTAGCCCTGGACCAAATGGTGGGATCAGCGGAGGCTACGCCGGAGACACATTGGGTTGGCCCGTGATCACCCAGCGAATCAATCCTGGAAAGTCCTTCTTCCCGGCGAATCGCTCAGCTTACAAGGCGTTCGCGAGCAACTCCACTATGACGACCAGCAACCCGGGACCTACGAATTCTGGGCCGTCTACACTCCGCCTGCCACTTCATCGGCCGACCAGGAACTGCTCCGCGGACTCGGCATCGATTTTCCCCACGCAAGTTTGGCAAGCAGCCATCTCAAATTCGTCAAGAGCCCATAGACGGATAACGCGCCGAACAGATTAAAAGGAACCGCCCAACTGGCACAGGCAGTTACTTATTCTTCTGAACAGAAAGTTCCGATTGCACAATGGAAATAACATCCTCTTTCGAGTGTCCGGCTACAGTCGAAAGGCCGAGCCTCGCTCGCCGTTCCTCAAGGCGCGAGTAGGGCTTCACGATGCCGTTACTAATTACCCACTCAGTGAAAGGCTCAACCAGTTCGGTCTTAGGATCGTATTCCAGGAAGAGCAAATACTCCTTGCCCGGCTCTAACTCAAACGCCCTCGGCTCGGTATGCAGGCTGATGATCCCTCCATCTGGCGTCCTCACCGTGCCGCCTAGGATCGCCGTCGTAATAACAGATCCAGGAGCCAGCGAAATCCCCTTCGACTGGAAAACATAACTGACGATAAGGGCCATCTCCGTGTAAACCGAATGCTCCGACGCAGAGAGAAAACTCCTATGTCCACTGAACCTTGCAATCACAACGCAGCGATTCGGCACCTCCGGAAACTCCTTAACGCCGCCCATCGGCTCACCGGTCGCATTGAAGAACGAACCTTCGGCAATGTTGTAGCCGCCCGCGTTCTCCGGAGTTAACCGAACAGGACTGGCAAGACCTTTGTCGAAAGCCTCATCGCGCAACTTCCTCAGCGCCGCGCTCACTGTGTCCGCGGAATCGCTATTCGACGGAACTTTCATCCAGGCATTGGAAGCCTTAGGATTGGTGGGCGCCGGCGCTGATTGGGGAAAAGCCGAGACACTCAAAAGCAAGAGAGTAGTGATACGTCTCATTTAGAAACAGCAGCTAGTGGCCTGTTGCACCGAAAACGCTACCATCCACAAGTAACCCGCAAACCAGGGGACTGGCGAGCATTCCGCGCCGTTTGCGGAATCCGATGCCTGTCCCCTGCTTTGCCCCGCCCACAAAGGTGCTTACGGTCTCTTTGCGAAACTCCCCTAGTGCCGCCCTCAAGGTGGACATGCTTCCCTAGCATTTCTCAATAATAAGCGCATAAACGTAATCTGTCTTTTTGCCTTAGCCAAGCAGATTGGCTACGATAGAAACATGCAGATCAATCTAGGCGATGCTCGGGACAAATTGAGTCAACTCGTGAACTCTGTGCTCGACGGCGAGCAGGTGACCATCTGTAAGGATGGAGAGCCGGTCGTCGATCTGGTGCGGACCGAACATAAAAAGCGGGAAGCCCCCAAGTTGGGCACGATGAAGGGCAAAATTATCATCAACGATCCGAAGTGTTTTGAGGCAATGACCGACGAGGAAGTGGATGAGTTTCTTGCAGGGCGCTATTGAAACAGCGTGTGCTCTTAGATACCCAGGTGCTTTACCTCTCGGCGGTGGATGAACGGCTTCCAGGAAAAGTGAGGAGCTTGTTTTTGGACTCGGCATACGAGCGGCTCCTCAGTGCCGCTTCTCTCATGGAGATAGCCATTAAAACGGCGAAAGGAATGTTGTCCATGACGAACGAGCAAACTTCCGCGGTGGTGGCGGATCTGCGTCTCACCGTTATCCCGTTCACGCCAAGTCATGCCATGTATCTGTTTAATCTGCCCATGCATCACCGCGACCCGTTCGACCGGATGCTGATCGCCACGGCAATCGTCGAGAATATCCCGCTGGTAGGCGGCGACGCGCGCTTCCCGCTCTACAAGCCGCAGGGTTTATCGGTGATCTGGAAGTGAGCTGCGCGTCCCGCAGAGTGCCAACACGCGGTCTCTTTGCGACTCTCCAGTAGTCTCAGCTCAGCCTAGACACATTCTTGTTCACCTTAACCTAATTTTCTTTTCCCAACCTACTCAATCGTTTAGCCGGAAACTCTCAGCCCGCCCGAACGCCTCCTCTTTATCCTGCGGGCAGGTTTGAAACTCATGAACGCCCAATCCACCCCGCTCACCCGCGCCGATGTCAATCGCGCCAACGCCGCCCTCTCCACGGGTCCGAAAAGTGTCGCCGGCCGAGCCCGCTCCTCGCAAAACGCCTTCAAACACGGTCTCTATTCGAAAGACCTCATCACCCCACGCGAAGATCCCGCCGAATTCGATGCGCTCCGCGCTACTCTTCGTGCGGAACACGAGCCCGCCAACACCACCGAGGAAATCCTGGTCGACGAACTCGCCCAAAGCTTCTGGCGCATGCGCCGCTTCCGCCACCTCGAAGCCGTCGCCTGGGCTCCCGCCAACGTCGGCGAGTGGATCGATAACGGCCTCATGACCCTGGTCCAGCGCGCTGCCAATTCCGCCGAGCGCAGCTTCCACAAAACCCTCGCCTCGCTCGCCAAACTGCAAAAGGAGCGTGGCTTCGTTCCCCAAAAAACCGCTCCGGAACAACCCGCGGCCATCGAAGAACAACCCGCCGTCGAAGAAACTGGCTTCGTTCCCCAAAAAACCGATGCCGGGCTCGAATTCTTCGACGACCTCCCCGAAGATCTCAAAAAACGCATGGACTCGCTGCTCCACCAAGCCGATCACCTCAGCGGTAACGCCCAAAGCGGCCACTAGCACCTCATTTCTTCATGTACAGTAGGCCTTTCGGCCTGCGTTTTTGGCCTTCTTGCAAGAAACCGTGCCTCTCCTGTCACCCCACTTTCCATAAATAACTTTTATAGTTTTATTCTCTTGCATAAAAATTACTTCTAGGCTAACTTGGTTTCAGACAGAGATTCTGAGATTCCAATCGGCTCTTTCCATCTCTGTTTACATAAGATGATTCGGCTTCAAACAGTAGGGCTCGTGGTAGCGGTTGTACTTACCGCCTAGCGAGCCTTGCCATTTATCCATTGGGGGCCACCGGCGGGATTAACCGATCAGCCAGGTGGCCCTTTCCGTTGTAGATTGCGTGTCAGCAGGCTTTTCTTTTACAGTAAGAGCCAACAGGAGTTGCAAAAAGTAACCATGTCTTCCTCAAGTACCCTATCCGGCGCAAAGATTCTTCTGAACTGCCTGTTGCGCGAAGATGTCGATTGCATTTTCGGCTATCCCGGCGGAGTCACGCTGCCGCTTTACGATGCGCTCTACGATCACCCGATCAAGCACATCCTGGTACGCCACGAACAGAACGCCGCCTTCGCCGCCCAGGGTTACGCGCGCGCCACCGGCAAGGTAGGCGTCTGCTGCGCCACGTCCGGGCCGGGCGCAACCAACCTCGTCACCGGCCTCGTCGACGCCATGATGGATTCGATCCCGATCGTTGCCCTCACCGGCCAGGTCTCGACCAAGCTCATGGGTACCGATGCCTTCCAGGAAGCCGACACTTTCGGCATCACCCGTTCCGCCACCAAGCACAACTTTCTGGTAAAAAACATCCACGATCTGCCGCAAGTCATTCACGAAGCCTTCTACATCGCCGCTTCCGGCCGTCCCGGTCCCGTGCTTGTCGACGTCACCAAAGACGTCTTCCAGGGTCAGGCCAATTACACGCCGGTAACCGAAATTCATCTTCCCGGCTATAAGGTGTATAGCGAAGGCCATGGCGGCCAGATTCGGCGCGCCGCTCAGATGATGTGGGAAGCCGAACGGCCCTTCGTCTATAGCGGTGGTGGAATCATCGCCGCCAACGCCAGCCAGGAACTCCGCGCCTTTGTCGAGTTGCTCGATGTCCCCACCGTTTGCACGCTCATGGGCCTGGGCGCGCTTCCCTCCGAGCATCCGAACTTCATCAGCATGCCCGGCATGCACGGCAGCTATGCCGCCAACATGGGCCTCACCCATACCGATCTCATCGTCGCGCTCGGCGTCCGTTTCGACGATCGTGTCACCGGCCGCCTGAACGCCTTTGCGCCGCATGCCAAAGTCATTCACGTCGATATCGATCCCGCGGAGATCGGCAAGAACCGGCAGGCCGATCTGCCCATCGTCGGCAACGTCAAGCGCGTGCTGCCCAAGCTGGTCGACGAGCTGAACCAGCTTGCTCCCTCCATGCGCGAGAAAAATGCGCCCAAACGTCAGGCCTGGTGGAAGCAGGTCCATGAGTGGCAGTCCGAGCATCCGCTCACTCCCGAGGGCTCCGACGCCGAAATCAAGCCGCAACACCTGATGGCCGAGATCGACGCCCTCTCCGGCGGCCAGGCCATTGTCACCAGTGATGTCGGCCAGCACCAGATGTGGTCCGCGCAGTTGATTCGCTTCAACGAACCGCGCCTCTGGATCAACTCCGGCGGCCTCGGCTCCATGGGCTTCGGCCTCCCCGCCGCCATCGGCGCGCAGTTCGCCCGCCCCGACAAACTCGTCTTCTCCATCGTCGGCGACGGCGGCTTCCAGATGTCTATCCCCGAGCTCGCCACCATCGTCAATCACGCGCTGCCCATCAAGATCATCGTCATGAACAACGGCCATCTCGGGATGGTGCGCCAGTGGCAGGAGCTCTTCTATAACAACCGTTTGTGCGAAGTGGCGCTCAGCTCTTTCCCCGATGTCGAAAAACTTGCCGCCGCCTATGGCTTCAAAGGCCGCACGGTCGAGAACGTCCGCGAAATGCCGCAAGCCTTGCGCGACGCCGTCAACGAACCAGGACCTTTTCTGCTCAACGTCAAAGTCACGTCGTTTGAAAATGTCTTCCCGATGGTCCCGGCCGGAGGCGCCATCAACGAAATGGTGCTGCGGCCGCCGCAGCCTGTCGAGGTCTAGCCGGAGCACCCCATGCAACAGATCATCTCGCTTCTTCTTGAAAACAAGCCCGGCGCCCTCATGCGCGTCACAGGTCTGCTAGGCCAGCGCGGGTATAACATCGAGAGCCTCACCGTCGCCCGCACCATGGATGAAACGCTCTCCCGCATGACCATCGCGGTCGATGTCGACGCGAACATCCGCACCCAGGTCATCAAGCAGATGAACAAGCTCATCAACGTTCTCCAGGCCACCGACGTCACCGATGGGCCGGCCGTCAATCAGGAACTCGTCCTCGTGCGCACCCGCACCGGCCAGCAGAACCGCACCGCCGTGCTCAAGGAAGCCGAAATCTTTCACGCCCGCGTGGTCGATTCCACGCTCGAAGGCTTTGTGCTCGAAGCCACCGGCGATTCCGAAAAGCTCGATGAGTTCATCGATGTCATGAAGAGCTACGGCGAGATCGAAGTTACCAGATCCGGCGTTGTTGCCATGTCGCTCGACAACAAGAAGCTGCGCCTATCCCCGCCCGTTCCGCGCGGCGCGGCGCCCGAGGAAGTGCTCGAGTATCAAGGCGCTGATTAGAATTTAAGGGTACCTATGCCAAAGCCAAAACGTTTCTATGAAAAAGACGGGAGCCTCGCTCCGCTTCAGGGAAAGACCATCGCCATCGTCGGATACGGCAGCCAGGGCCACGCCCATGCCCTGAACCTGCGCGATTCCGGTCTCAACGTCGTCGTCGGACTTCCCTCCACCAGCAAAAGCGTGGCCAAGGCCAAAGCCGCCGGCCTGCAGGTCCTCTCCGTCGCCGATGCCGCTAAGAAAGCGGACATCGTCATGGTGCTCGTGCCCGATCACGTACAAGGCGATACCTATCGCAACGACATCGCGCCCCACATGACCAAGGGCAAAACGCTCATGTTCGCGCACGGCTTCAACATTCACTTTGATGAGATCAAGCCACCCGACGAAATCGACGTTTCGATGATCGCGCCCAAAGCCCCAGGCCATCGCGTACGCGAACTCTTTACCGAAGGCGTTGGCGTTCCCGCGCTCGTGGCCGTGGCGCAAGACGCATCCGGTCACGCGCTCGAAGACGCTCTGGCGTATGCCCACGCGCTCGGCTGTCTCAAAGCCGGCGTCATTGAAACTACCTTCAAGGAAGAAACCGAAAGCGATCTCTTCGGCGAACAGGCCGTGCTGTGCGGCGGTGTCAGCGAGCTGATCCGCGCCGGTTTCGAAACCCTTACCGCAGCCGGCTACGCGCCCGAAATCGCCTACTTCGAGTGCCTGCACGAACTCAAGCTGATCGTCGATCTCATCTACGAAGGCGGCCTCGGTTACATGCGCTATTCCATCTCCGATACCGCCGAATACGGCGATTACACGCGCGGCCCGCGCATCGTCACCGAGCAAACCCGCGCCGAGATGAAGAAGATCTTGAGCGAGATTCAATCCGGCGAGTTCGCCAAAAACTGGCTGGCCGAAAATCGCGAGGGCCGCAAGAAGTTCCTCGCCATGCGCGAAGCCGCTAAGGACCAGCCGGTCGAAAAAGTCGGCGCGGAACTGCGCGCCATGATGCCTTTCCTGAAGAAGCGCAAGGAAGCCGGCGTCCCCGAAGAAGCAGCCGTCGGCGCCTAAGCTTCTAACTCTTGGAACTGCACTCTCCCATAGACATCTGAAAGAGGCAGTTCCACTCCAAGAGACGACAAAACGATGCTGGCGGCTTTGTCGGTAAATTCCGTCAGCAACCACTGTCCGCTTGGCTGTTTAACATGCTGCTCGACATGGATTCGGTCCTGTGCCACCGTGAGATACTCCCGCAGCGAGGCGAGCGTCCGGTAATACTCGAACTTCTCTCCGCGATCGTAGTTCTGCGTCGACTTCGAAAGCACCTCCACAATCAAAGTCGGGTTCGTCACGATATCTTGCAGGTCTTCCTCAATCGAAGGCTCGCCGCAAATCACCATCACATCCGGATAGGTGTACAGTTGCGCTTCGGGGGCATGCAACTTCACGTCCGTTGAGAATACACTGCACCCTCCGCCAGCAAGCCTGTTCCCCAAGTGCCTGACTAGGTTTGTGACAATCCGCGCATGCCGGATTTTCGCGCCCGCCATGGCGAAAATCTCGCCACCCCGGTACTCGCTCCGGAACTCCGCTTGGCGTTCCCGCTCCAAGTACTCTTCAGGACTTACGTAAGTAGCCGCCGGAACAGTAGCCATGTCTCTATCCTACATATCTATCTGTTGTTCCGTGTGCTTCTTCAGGTACCAGCACGGCTGGTCCCCCAGGTGCGGAAACAGCGAATTCACGCAGGTCTGGTCTTCCGCGTCGCCTAGCATAAATTCCGTGCTCTTATTCTTTTGCGGCACGGCATAAACCGGCCGCACCCTCACCGTTCCCGTCGGACTGCCGCGCAATCGCAGCACCGCATAATCCACCAGGTAAGCGGCCGCTACCAGCAGCACGCAGCCGAGTAACGAGTTCCGTATCCACAGCAGAATGATCTGCTTTCCCGTGAGATTCTGCTTACCCATTCAGAATGGCGGCCGCCAGTTCGGGCGAATGCAGATGGATGATCCCGCGCCGCAGCGCGAGCGTGACCGCGTGCGTCCGGTCCTTCGCGCCGAGCTTGCCCAGAATACTCTGCATATGCGCCTTGACCGTTCCCGATGCCGTCCCGAGAACATCCGCGATCTCTTTATTCGCGAAGCCGCGCGCCACTAGCGAAAGCACTTCGACCTCGCGCCGCGTCAAGGCGACCTCGGGGAAAAAACCGTTCAGCTGCTCGCTCACCTCGCCGGGAATAAAGCGCTTGCCGGAGAAGACCACCCGAATGGCCCGCACGATCTCGGCATGCACCATCTCCTTCAGCAGGTACCCGCGTACACCCGCCTCGAGCGCCCGATAGATGTCCTGATCGCCGTCGTAAGAGGTCAGCGCGATGATCTTAGCTTCTGGAAACTCGCCGCGGATCTCGCGCGTTACTTCAATGCCGCTTTTATCCGGCAGCCGCAAATCCATTAGCGTGACGTCCGGCACATGCTCGCGAAACAGCCGTACTGCCTGCGCGCCGTCATTCGCTTGCGCTACCAGTTCGAGGTCGGCTTCGGTGGCTAGAATGGCGGCAATCCCTTTCCGAACGAGCTCGTGATCATCGACCGAAAGTACGCGAATGGAGGTGCTCGAATCCAATGTGATGCCTATTGTAGTTGATGTAATTGAGCGGTCTCTGGGTTGCTTTTTGGGTTACTTTTCGCGCCAAAATCCGCCGGTAGCCGGAGCCAGACCTCCACCCGTGTACCCTTTTCAGATGAGCTGCTGACCGTCAACTCCGCCCCGATCTCCGCCGCTCGCTCACGCATTCCGCGCAGCCCGAAGTGCCCCCCGATATGTTCCGCTGCCGGCGAAAACCCATTCCCATTGTCCTCGATCCCCATCGCCAGAAGATCGTCTTCCAGCTTTAACGTCACCTTGAGCTGGGTGGCGGCCGCATGTTTCAAGACATTCGAAATGGCCTCACTCGCAATCCGCAGCAACTGATACTCGACGTCCGGGTACTCTCTCAAAATCAAAGGCTCTACAGAGAGCGATAGCGCGATCCGTTTCTCACTCACCGCCTGGCGCGCCAGATGCACCAGCTTCTCGCCAAACTCGAGTCCGCTCGAATTGTTGTTCCGTAATCCCCACAGCGACTGCCGAGCCTCCGTCGAGCAGTGTCCGGCGTCGCTGATAATATCGGCCAGGGCGCGCTTCTCGGCCGAAGGCGGCAGCTTCGTCCACAGCGCCTGCATCTGCATGGTGATTCCTGATAATCCCTGTAGCAGCGTGTCATGCAGCTCCCGCGCTATCCGGTTCCGCTCCGCCAGAATCAAAGTGAAGCGCATCCTCAATTGCCGCACCCGAACCCTGTAACCTGCCGCAATCGCCAGACCCAGCGCCACAAGCAGCAGCGGCCAAAACCATCGCCGTTGATAAAATCTGGGCTCCGCCACAAACCGCAGAGTCGCCGGACTCTTGCTCCACACGCCGTCGGCGTTTTGCGCTTCCACCCGGAAATCGAAGTTTCCCGGCGGCAAGTTGGTGTAAAACGCTTCCCTTCTCGTACCCGCGTCTACCCAACCTTTGTCATAGCCCACCAACTGATAACGAAAGGCTACTTTCTCCGGTGCGATGAAGCTTAGACCCGCGTAACGAATCTCTACGTTGTTCGGCTCGCGCGGCTTCAAGTGCGGCTCTTCGTCAAGCGGCAGGCGTGTCCCGTTGAGAAGCATGGCGGTGATGCTCGCCGGGGGCGCAACGCCGTTCGCCTGCAAATGCGCCGGGTCGACCATCACGAGTCCGCTGGTGGTCGCAAACCACAATTTGCCATCCGCCGTCCGCGTGGCCGCCGGCTGCACGCCCGACTTGCACTCGAAGCGCAGTTGCCCTGTGCTGAACGGAATGCTCGTCACACGTTTCCGCTTACCCTCCGCAAACTCGTCAAGTTCCTGGCGGCTTAAGCGGAAAATGCCCTTACTGGATGCCAGCCAGAAATTCGCTCTACCGTCTTCTAGAACGCTATAGATCCGATTGTCATAGAGGCCATCCTTCACATAGACATGCGTGATGGTGTCGTTTTTCCAGCGCAGCAATCCCGAACCGAGCGTTCCCATCCATAGCGTGTGGCGCTCACGCTCCAGGAAAAAACAATCGATAGCATGCGTCGTTTCGAGCGGATAGGCCGAAAACTTACCGCCGCGCAGCAGGTAGAACGCCGGACCATCTACGCTCACAAACAGCGGCACTGTGCGGCCGCCGCTCAACGCAATCACCGCGTTATCCTCGTTGCCTGGCCGGCCCAGGCTTTCGATAAGCCGTTTGCCCGCCAGATGCTCCAGACCGCGGTCGGTCCCGACCCACAGTGTTCCCGCCATATCCACAAACAGGCTGCGCACCTGCGGCGCCAGCAGTCCATCGCGCGCTCCGAACGATTCAACGACCTTGCCGTCACGAACCCGGTCCAGCCCGCTCTCGGTGCCTACCCATAGATCATCGGACGGGTCGAGCGCCAGGCTCAGCACCGTATCGCTGCTCAAATGGTCGCGCGTCGTGAGCGCCCGAAACCTATGGCCGTCGAAAAAATTCAGCCCTTGCCCCAGCGTCCCGATCCATAGATGGCCGGCATGGTCTTCGAGTACCGGCCCTATATTGTTACTCGATAAGCCTTCGTTGGTCGTATACGGCGTGACCTTCCCGTCGGTGAATTCGTCCAGCCCGTTCTTTGTTCCCGCCCAAAGCGTTCCCTCGCGGTCCAGGGCAAGCGCCAACACCTGACTGTGCGACAGACCGTCCCGGGTCCGGTAGACGCTGATCTCGCCGTCCCGGAGCCGACTGATTCCGTCGTTGGTTCCGATCCACAACGTCCCATCCGGCCCTTCAGTCAGCGCCAACACTTCATCGTCCGGCAATCCGTCCTTCGTTGTGTAGGCGCGTGTAGAGCCGCGCGTTATATGTATCAGTCCGTCCGGGGTGCCCGCCCACACGGTGCCATCGGCTGCGCACTGAAGCGCGGTCACGCTTTGGCCTTTGAGGAGATTGCGATCGCTGAACGCCGCAAAATGCGATCCGTTCCCACGGCTTAATCCGCTGTCTAAACCCGCCACCCATCTGGTCCCGTCGGTCGCCTGACAACTGGTTCGCACTCGTCTCGAAGGTAGACCGTCCGCTTCCGTGAACACGCGTACGCCGTTGGGTTGAATGTGCGCCAACCCTGCCGCCGTACAGGCCCAAACAGAACCGTCTTTATCCGCCGTGAGGCAGAAAACGCTATCGCTCGGTAGTCCGTTCCTGGTCGAGTATTGTTTTACTTTTCCATCGGGGCCGATGCGTACCGCACCGCTGCCCAGCGATCCCGCCCAAAGATTTCCCGCCGTGTCTTCGGCCAGCGCGCGGATGAGGCTTCCATGCAGCACCGAATCGCCTTCCGCGAATTCACGAAAATGCGCGCCATCGAAACGGATCAAACTATCTTGAGTACCTAGCCAGAGAAATCCATCGCGCGTCTGTAAGATCGAGTAAACGGTCGGCTGAAAGAGCCCTTCCTCTTGTCCCCAGATACGATGCGCATATTGCGTCATCGATTTGCTCAGGTCGAGCGACGCCGCCGGCAAAGTCAACGTCAGCAGCAATAAAATGAAGCGCAGCAAGTTGGCTTCTTCCAGTGTAGCGTCGCAGCGGCCATAATAAGCGGGCGGCCGTTCCGGTCGATCATCTATGGGATAATCGGTTCCAAGATGCCAAGCCGCGACGGACACCCGCTCGAAGGCGAGATGCTGCAAGGCACTCTCGATCTGCTAATTTTGCAAACGCTTGCGCCTGGCCCAGCGCACGGCCATACGATCGCTCATATCATCGAGCAGCGATCGGAAGATGTTCTACAAGTCGAGCACGGCTCGCTCTATCCGGCGCTACATCGCCTGGAAAACCGCGGCTGGATCGCGTCTTTCTGGGGCACTTCGGAAAACAATCGCAAGGCCCGGTATTACCGGTTGACCGCCGCAGGGCGTAAACAGCTTCTCGAGCACACGACCCGCTGGGACCGGCTAGTGCGCGCGGTGAATCGGGTTTTGCGGCCGGTTGAAGAGTAGATGCGAGATGCATTGGAGCCGCTTCTTTCGCCGCAAACAGTGGGACCAGGAGCGCGCCCGCGAGCTGGAGGCTTATCTCGAAATCGAAACGGATGAAAATCTCGCGCGCGGCATGTCTCGCGAGCAGGCACGCCAGGCCGCGCGGTGCAAACTTGGGAATTTGGCGCTGATTCGAGAGGAGATCTATTTTATGAACAGCATCGGTTTCTTCGAAACTGTCTGGCAAGACGTTCGCTATGGCGCGCGAACGCTTGCGAAGAGCCGCGCGTTCACCGGTGTTGTGATCGCATCGCTCGCGCTCGGCATCGGTGCGAACACGGCCATCTTTAGCTTGGTCGACGCGGCTCTGTTGAAAATGCTCCCCGTGCGCGATCCCGAGCAACTAGTCGAATTCAAAGGCGTCAATCCGGCGTTCGGGGAGTACAGCGCCTTTTCCTATCCGGCGCTCAAAGAATTCCGTGACCGCAACCGGGTGTTCTCCGGCGTTCTCGCGTTCCGCAACTTAGAGTTTAATGTGGATGTGGAAGTAAACGGGCATGGCGAAGCGGCGAAAGGGCAGGTGATTTCGGGTGACTATTTTTCCACGCTCGGAGTGCATGCCGTCATTGGGCGCACCATCGAGCCCGGCGACGAGAAGAACCGGAATCCGGTCGCGGTTATCACCTATAGCTACTGGCGCCGGCGCTTTGCGCTCGACCCGGCAGTGGTTGGGAAACATGTCGTCATCAACAATTTTCCCTTCAACATCGTCGGCGTGACCCCGCCCGAGTTTTTCGGAGTTCAGCCTGGCCAGCCGATCGATGTTTCGGTTCCATTGACAACCATCGCGCAGATCAATCCGGGGTTGGCACTGGCCGGCACGCGCGAAGACATTTTGACTGCACCGTTTCAAAGTTGGCTGAGAATCATGGGCCGGCTGAAACCAGGCGTCACGAAACAAAAAGCAACCGCTAATTTGCAGCCGGTTTTCCGCCAAATCATACGCGAGATGGTTGCGGGACTGGCAGGTATGCCGTTCGATTCGCCCGCCCATCGGCGGATTATCCTGGCGAGCACGTTTCGCTTAGATTCCGGCGGCCAAGGGCTCGCCGCCCTGCGCCAGAAGTATTCCAAACCGCTTTGGATATTGATGGCCATCACCGGTCTCCTGCTTCTCGTAGCCTGCGCCAATGTCGCGAACCTGATGCTCGCGCGCGTCAACGCCCGTCAGAGAGAAATTGCCGTCAGACTGACCGTGGGTGCCGGAAGGCCGCGCCTGGTTCGCCAATTCCTCACGGAGAGCGTGCTGCTCGCGGTGTGCGGCGGCGCGCTTGGTTTGGCCATCGCTTTCTGGGCCTGCAAATCGCTCTTGTTTGCTATGTCGCATGCGGGCGCGCCGCTGTCTCTGAGAGTTCAACCCGATACCACCGTCCTCGGCTTCACGCTCCTGGTCTCTGTCTGTACCGCTCTTCTATTCGGACTGGCCCCGGCGTGGCGGGCGGCTCGGCTCAAGATTGAGAGCATGCGGAGCCGCGGCGGATCGGGCAGCCGTTCGAGGCTCGGAAAGGCGCTCATCGTTTTACAGATAGCTGGATCGCTAGTGTTGGTGGTTGGAGCCGGTCTGCTGGTACGCAGCCTCGAAAATTTAAGGGACTTCTACCCGGGTTTTAATCAAGACAACGTGCTGCTGTTTTCGGTCGACCCTGGCACGATCGGTTATGACGGAGACAAAGTTATTCCAGTGGACGCGCGCTTGCTTGACCGGATCAATCGAATTCCTGGCGTTCGCTCGGCAACTTTTTCGTTTTTCAGTCCCATGAGTTTTCACGGGACCACGAGGCCAAAGATCGATGGGCTCGTGTCACAATCCGTCAAAACAAACGAGGGAGTCGGCATCAACGAGGTCGGACCGAACTATTTTGCCACGCTGCAGATTCCCGTGCTCTCCGGCCGCGGCTTTAGCGGCGCCGACCAGGCGGCAGCGCCAAAAGTGGCGGTCATCAACGAGACCATGGCCCGCGAATACTTCGGCCACACAAATCCGATCGGACGGCGTCTCAGCGTCCCGGGGTGGCGCGATTCGATCTGGCGCACAATTGTCGGCATAGCGAAAGATGCGAAGAATGACGATCTCCGGGAAGCGCCAGCGCCGATGCTTTACCTGCCGCTATTCCAATCGGTGGAGGGCGCGGTGACGTTCGAGGTTCGCACCGCAATCGATCCTCACACTGTAATTAGGGCCATACTGCGCGCCGTCAAAGCAACCGACAGCCGTCTACCGGTCGCGGAGGTTAAGACCTTGACCGAGCAGGTAGACCAATCGCTGATCCAGGAGCGCCTCGTCGCATCGCTCGCGAGTCTGTTTGGCTTGCTGGCTTTGTTTCTGGCCGCTGTGGGATTGTACGGTCTGATGATCTACACCGTAAACCGGAGAACCGGGGAGATCGGCATTCGTATGGCACTCGGCGCCGGGCGCGGACAGATCGCCGGCATGATCCTGCGCGAAACGCTGCAACTCGTCATGATGGGCCTCGTGATCGGCATCCCGGGGGCAATCGCGGCCTCGCGATCGATCAAGAGCGAGTTGTACGGACTGAAATCCGACGACCCCATCACCCTACTCGTTGCGATCTCCATCATGGCGGGCATTGCGATGTTGGCTGCGTATCTCCCGGCGCGGAGAGCGTCGCGAGTGGAGCCAATGGTGGCGCTGCGAAGCGAGTGAGCGGCGTGGCTCCACTTAGCAGCGCCATGCGGGGACAGCCCCGGGGCGTTTCGAACGACTTTTTAGACCAACGCCACGCCGACCTGGGCGGGAACGACCTTGACGTATGTCTCGGCCGCTTCGGAGCCGCTGAGATTTCCCGCCAACGCAAACGACCGTTCCGCATCCGTCATCATGTCGGTCACCGGAATGGGCAACTCGGTGTAGGAATTACCGCCCTTTAAGAGGAACCAGACCAGCACGTTTCCTCCAGTAACTCGCACGTTACAGGTGAATGGCGCATCCAGCTTTGCTACGCGGATAAAACCTTCCGCCTGCACCGCCGTATCCGGTTTCACGGTGATTTTTTCTGAAAACTGCCAGGTGGTCGTGCTGGTGGTGACAACACTCTGTTCGGCCGAGAAACTAACTTCAGCGCTTACCTCGATGGCGGTTTCCCCCACCAGTGGCAGCTTTACTTTTGCCGCCGCTTTTGTGCCTATTTTGAGGCCTTCGGTAAACTTGAACGTTTGTGAATCCTGCCGGGAGAACGTGTAGGTGAAAGTTGCCTCGAGCGGATCGTCGGGCGACGAATTAATGTAGGTCTGCTCGTGGGCAACCAGATCGCTGAACGACTTCGAGACCGCCCCGTAGTGGAAGTCTGTAATCAGCAGATCGTAATCGGTTTCATAGAACTCCACAGTAGAGCGGTCTACGGACTCGATGTTCGCTAAGTCACGGTAATTTATCGAAGAAAGGTAGTCGAGAGCTCGCAAAGTCAGCGCAGACGGATCGACTTGTTGATAATTTTTCAAAAGCGCATTCTTGATATCCAATTCAGACATGGTTCAAATACTCCTCAGGTAAATCATTTGTAGGACCATGGGGTCCTCTACCTTGATAGCGAGGGTTTTGAACGGAAACCCTCAATCATTTTGCAGGGAGAATATCGCGGCGTTGAGCGCACAGACGTTCTGAGATTGTTCTCGGACTGTTATGCGAATTTTGACGATCGTTCTTGTGCTCTGGGCGCTGCCTGCTTTAGCTCCGGCGGGGAAACCGGGTAGCCGTGTGGAATATGTAGGGGGCACGCTCGGTAATCTTCCGGTCAACAACTCCGGCGATATTGAAGTTTCGGACCGGGTTTATCTTGTGTTCACGTCGAAGCACACGCGCGTGAAAGTACCCTATGAACGCATTAACCTGCTCGAGTACGGGCAGAAGGTAGATCGTCGCTACCTGGCGGCGGTAGTGATCTCTCCATTATTCATGCTGGCAAAAAAGAGGGAGCATTTCCTGACAGTCGGCTTTCAGGATGACGATGGACAGCAGCAAGCCATGGTCTTTAAAGTCGACAAAAACGACATACGGATTGCGCTAGTGACGCTCGAAGCGCGCACGGGACAGAATGTGCAGTATCAGGACGATGAGGCTAGATTGGCGGGCAAAGGATGAAAAGTTTTTTACTAATGGCGGCGGTCTTGCTATTGGGCAACGCGGTAGAAGCTCAGAAGTCTGCCGCCGGCCCAGCCGTCAGCAGCCTGCCGGAAGTCAGACGGGTCTACGTGGACGAATTAATCGGAGCAAACTCGGAGGCCTTACGGGCGCTGATTATTGCCAGTCTTGACTCCGCTAAGCTCTTCATCCTTACCGACAATCCGGACCGGGCAGACGCAATCCTAAAAGGGGCAGCGGACGACAAAGCGTTTACGGAGACGCTCGATATCCAGGAAGGAATCAGCACGCGTCAAAATGCGGGCAAATCCGGGTCCGGAAGTTCGAGCAGTTATTCCAAATCGGGTGGAATCTATGGGGGGCTTTCGGTATCGGACCAGCAGTCACATCATTCGAACGAACGCAAGCATGAGGCGTATGCAGCTCTTCGACTGTGCAACAAAGATGGGGACGTGCTGTGGTCAACCACGCAGGAGAGTCCGGGGGCTAAGTTCCGGGGAGCGAGCGCGGACGTAGCGGTCAAAGTGGCCAGACAACTTAGCTTCGACATAGAGAAGGCGCGCCGAGGCCCATCTTCTCCGGTGGGAAATTAGCCGCCTGTCGGAGTGAATTCATTAGCATGGCCGAGGCTCCCGCAGGCCACGGAAAACGATGGCCTGCGCCACTCAGCTGCATAAGTTCTCTCCGCGTGGGAAATTAGCTGTTCAAAACCTCTTGCCGGGACTGTTTTCGGAGATCAGTTCGCAGCTTTTTGAGCCGCTGAATCAGATCGCCAGTAGACGATCCCTTGCCTATGACGGCATCCATCAGAGAGCGCTCGGGGAGCGTTTGTATCTTGTCCGGGTTGACGCCAGTCAGTACAAAAATCGGCAGGTCACGGTCGAACTTTTTTAGCTGTCGAATCAAACGGAGGCCGCACTTCTGAGTCGGCAGGCATAGATCGACGATCGCGCAATCCGGGCGCTCGGCGGCGGCCAGTTCGAGGGCGGAGGGACTGTCTACGGCGGCAACCACGTCGAAACCTACTGTCTTGAGGAGCATCGTACGAACAGTTAGCTGATCGGGATCGTCGTCCACGACGAGAATCTTCATGGCCGGTTCGTCGCCGTCAGGGCGCAAAGGCAATCTGAGCGATTACCATTTTCGGCAAGGTTTGGTTCCAGCCGTCGGGCAAGTCGTCGAACGGCAAGCGGAACGAGCGGGTTTCGCCTGGCCTGAGAGGCGCGCCTTTCAGTGGCACGATGGGCAAACGCTCACGGTGAATTTCCTGGCCATTTACGCCATAGAACAGACAGTACACATCCACGGCGCGGAGCGCCCGCGGGCCGTTATCGGTGAGTTTTCCCGTAACCTCTATGACTTGCTGTTTCATGAAGTTCTCGCTAGCCTGCATGGAAACGTCACTCAGGGAGAGATGAGCGAGATAGGCGGTCGCTTCGGGGGAAACGCCGGATTCTTGAACGGGTTTGACAGGCCTATTCAAATAAAGCGTGCCACCGGCCAATCCCAGCAGGACAAGAACACCTATTATGGTCGGGGCAACGGGCAGCTTGCGGGTAGGCGCCGAAGAGGCCATACCCTATTGAAGCAAGTCTTAGCGGCGTTTGCGCGAAGCAGCTTTTTTCGCGGTAGCGCCTTTTCGCGCCGCGCTTTTGGCCGGTGCTTTTTTGGCGCTGGATTTTTTCGCCATCGATTTCTTGGCTGGCGTCTTCTTAACCGCCGACTTCGTGGCCACCGACCTCGTCGCCGACTTCTTTGCCGATGGCCGAGCGGCTTTCTTGACGGCTGTTTTTTTCGCGGGTCGGGCGAACCGACTTACGGCCGAAGTTTTCTTAGCTGCTACCTTCTTGGTTGAGGAAGTCTTGGCGGGAGCCATCGTCTTCTTCACAGGCGCGCTTGTGCCCGACTTGGCAGTGACTTTCTTAGCGATTTTCTTCGATGCAGCTGCTTTTCGGTGGGACGGTCTTTTCGACGACGCAGAGCCGCTTCCTGTTTTGACTTCGGCCGCCGTTTCGGCGCTTACCAGCTTATTAAAGTTGCTTTTTTCGCCGCCGGCGGTGTCTTCCTGATACAGGAGAGCGAGACCCTGCTGATCGAATTTCTCAAAGAACTGATTCCAGGAGATTTCTTGGAGACTGGCATCATTACTGGCGACCGCCCCAGGGAACTCGATTCTTACGATGCCAATCTCATTCGGGGTTTCGGTTGCGGCGACATGCGCCGGCTTTCCACCGCGCTCTTCTGCCCAACGCTGTATCTCTGCGTGGTCGCTTGTTGTCTTGGAATTACCTGCCATTCATTCTCCCTTCGTTACGTGGCTGCAATTACCATACCAGCATTAGAGAGCAAAACCTGCTTCTGGTTGAAGAATCCCAAACTTCGGGCTGACAGAAGCGGGCGCCCAGGAAGACCTAGGTGGATGTTGAAAAACAGTTGACAGGCAATGTTTTCCACGCGCAAAGCTCCTGGAGAGAGTGCGCGGAGAGCAGGGATAACCAGCAAGCTTATTGCTTGGAAAGAAGAAAAAATCCAGAAATCTGTAGTCAATTTCTTGTTTTTGGTCGATAGGAAAAGAGTAGCGATCGCAGGGCAGATGTTCGCGAAATTCTGCTACGATTTTGATGATCGGTCAGACGCCGGTACTTTTCAGATGGGACATATGCGAGCAACTGGTGTGCCTTTGCCTTTGCCTCAACGGCTGTTGCCGAATGCAATGCGTCCGGGACGAAATCTGAACACCGCTATAGCTCGAAGGATGGGCGTTGCCCCCGCCGGCCATCTGTAATGCTTTTCGACTCGCCGATTTTCTTTGTCTTTCTGATTCTGGTTGTCGTCATTTACTGGCGGTTGAAACATCGCAGCCAGAATGTTTTCCTGGTCCTGGCAAGCTACTTCTTTTACGGGTGGTGGGACTGGCGATTCCTGGGATTAATTGTTGTGTCGACGGTCGTCGATTTTTTCTGCGCGCGGAGCATCGCGCGCTCGGACAACCCGGTTAAGCGCAAGTTGCTACTGACAATCTCGGTAGCTCTCAACCTCGGGTTCCTTGGCTTTTTCAAGTACTTCAACTTTTTTACCGACTCGCTGGCGCATACCTTGACGGCAGTGGGGTTTTCGGTCAACATCGCGTTTTTACGAATTATTCTTCCGCCTGGTATCTCGTTCTACACATTCCAGGCGCTGGCGTACATCGTCGATGTGTATTTCGGGCGACTGGAACCGGCGGAGTCACTACTCGATTACGCACTGTTTATCAATTTCTTCCCGCATTTGATCGCCGGTCCGATTCAACGCCCCTCCCATTTGCTACCGCAGGTGCAATCGCCGCGCGTGCTCGACCGCCAGAAGTTTATGGATGGAATCGTGCTCATCGTTTCTGGGCTTTTCCGGAAGTGCGTGATTGCGGATAACTGCGCGCTGCTTGCGAACGCGGCCTTTGGCGGGAAAATGGGGACGCCTACTTTGCCGATCGTGGCGCTCGGCACCTATGCGTTCGCCTGGCAAATTTATGGGGACTTCAGCGGCTATAGCGACATCGCGCGGGGCGCGGCGCAACTCATGGGTTTCGAATTCATGGTCAATTTTCGCCAGCCCTACCTAGCCTCCAGCCTGCAGGATTTCTGGCGACGCTGGCACATCAGCCTGAGCACCTGGTTACGGGATTACCTTTACATTCCGCTTGGGGGAAGCCGGCACGGCGAAAAACAGACTTACCGGAATCTGATGATTACCATGCTGCTCGGTGGATTGTGGCATGGGGCGAACTGGACGTACATTGTTTGGGGCGCTATTCACGGGGTGGGGCAGAGCATGGAGCGCTTCGTCCGCACGACGCTACCTGGAAAAAAAGCCGCCGGCGGCGAGCCAAGCCTCGGCTGGCTCTGGCTGAAGCGCATCTTCATCTTTCACGTGGTCTGCGTGGCCTGGATTTTCTTCCGGGCCCAGTCGCTGCACAGCGCGGTCGAGGTGCTGGGCGGCCTGCGTGTTCTGCAGTGGAAGCCGGCCTTCCTGACAGCCTACAAGTTTCTAGCTCTCTTTACGATTCCGTTGTTCTTGATCGACGTTTTGCTCGAAGTCAGGAACGAAGATTTTCTTTTTCAAAAAACCGCGGCCCCGGCCCAGTGGGCTTATGCCTGCGCATTGGTCGTGATCGTCGCTCTATTCTCCGCAAATGAAGCAAGCGCTTTTATCTACTTCCAATTCTGAGCAGACGCCAGATCTTCTTCCCCAGAAAAGGAGTTGGAGAGCCATTGTCATTCTGCTCGTTTCGATCGCCCTACTGCTCGTCGGCTTAGAAGTTGTAACGCGGGTGGTGATCGAGAAACGGAGCAAAGTGGAACAGGAACTCAGCCGCGAGTATACGGAGGCGCTCCTAATCCGGCGGAATCCAAAACATCACCGTAAAGAACTGCTGATTGTCGGCAACTCTCTGGTGGGTCACGGACTAGACTTTGGAATGTTACGGACCGTCCTAAGCCCCGATTGGGATGTCCACCGCTACTGGATCTATAACACTTCTTATGAAGACTGGTACTTCGGACTGCACCGGTTGTTTGCCGAAGGAAGCAGGCCGGACGTGGTGGCGGTCACCTTCGCGGCCCTGCACTGGTTTGCGACGGGAATCCGAGGAGACTACTCGGCAGCATACATGTTCGAGGCCGGCGATATCCCTGAACTGGCGTCGGAGGTTCAGTTAGACCGCACCAAGACCTCCAACTTGTTCTTTGCGCGATACAGCAAGTTTTATGCGGTGCGCAGTGAGACTCGCAAGGCGATTCTGCAGCAAATTCTGCCCGATCTGCCGCGCATGTACGATCTGTTCCAGCCGACCGCCAGTAAACCGAGGCCGTCCCGAGAAGTGCTGGCTATTCTTACGCCGCGCATAAAAAGGATGAGCGACCTAGTGAAGCGTAACGGAGCCACGCTGATGCTCATCGTTCCGCCGATTCCGCGGCCAGGCGAGGAGTATCACCAAGAGCTGCTGGTGGCTGCCCGGGCGGCCGGCGTCGAAGTGTTTATGCCGATGAACTGTTCCGATCTTCCGAAGAAAGACTTTATCGACGATATGCATCTTACGCCGAGGGGAGCGGCCCTGTATACCGGGCGACTGTTGAGCGTCATGGAGCCTGCGTTGAACTCCGTACGCGCGAACAGCCAAGTAGCGGTGTCGGGACGCTAAGCTGACTTGGTCATGGGGAGCGCTCACAAGCTGTGAGAAGATCGCTGCCAAAGCAAAACCGCAGGCGAAAACGCCTACTCCACGCAGACTGAAAAATGTTAGAGCTTGACTGCCACGATGCGCAAGCGCCGGTAATCCGCCGACCAGCGGCCGTTGCGATACTGCGAGGCACGAAGGTGTTCTACCACCTCCGCTAACGCCTCTTCGCGTTTTGCGGGCGGTAACGGCTCGAAGCTATACCACGAGAATTGGCGGAGCCAGTTGGACATTCCGTGCTCGCCTTCGAGCGGAGTGGGCCGATCGAAGAGTTGCGCCATACGCACTTCGAAGCCAGCGGCCTCAAGGAGCGCCGAGTACTCGCTTAGGGAAGGAAAGTAGGTCCTGGCAGGGAGCGATTGGCCGCTTGTGTAGCGGGGAAGTACGGAATGCAACGCCTCCTGAATACGCCGGATATTCCCTTTGCCGCCCATCTCGGCAACCAGCCGGCCGCCGGGCTTCAGCGCGCGCCACATGGCGCGGACAACCGCGGCAGCATCCAGCATCCAATGCAAAGCGGCATTCGAAAAGATGGCGTCGAATTCGCCGGAGAACTGCATGGCAGCGGCAGCGGCCAGCACAAACTTGAGAGCGGGATAGTTTTGGCGCGCCTGGCCGATCATTTCCGGAGAGGCATCGAGTCCGGTGACATCCGCGCCCGCGCCGGCAATCTGCTGTGTCAGCTGTCCGGGACCGCAGCCCAGGTCGAGAATACGCTCGCCTGCCTGGGGGCTCAGCAGTTCAAGAACGCCCTGCCCGAGCTGCCAGACAAACGAGTGACGGCCTTCGTAAAGTTCGGGATTCCAGTTCTGCTTCACACTCATGCGGTGTAGGCGTGCAGGACGAAATAGACAATCACTCCCGTAACAGAGACGTAAAGCCAGATGGGAAACGTCCAGCGTGCGATGGCACGATGAAAGCGGAACTGGCTGCGCAAGGCGTACCAGAGGGTGCCAAGGATGAGCGGCAGGGCAGTCATCGATAGCCCGATGTGAGTAATCAGGATGAAAAAGTAAGTGGGACGAATCCAGCCATGACCGGGGAAGTGCGTGTCGCCGTGGAAGTAGTGGTAAGTGATGTAACTCACCAGGAAGAGCGCTGAAAAAACCGTAGCGCTTACCATGAAGCGCATGTGAACCACGCGGTTGCGGCGGCGAATATTGATGTAACCGAGAATGAGACAGGTCGCGCTGAGCGAATTGAAAAGCGCGTTCGCGCCGGGAAGATAGGCGATCCAGTCGGGGCCGGCGACTCTGCCTTTGAAATAAATCAGCCAGACAAGAAAGGCCGCGATGGCGGCACTGAGAAGGATGATGACGGGCAGAGGCTTGCGCGCCAGATCGGAGTTGTAACTGGCCGCTTTGGCAGACTGCGCCACGGCTACGATTCCCGCCTGAGGGCCGCCAGATCTTTGAGCATTGACGGAATGCCGTCGCGGTCGAAAGTCGAATAATAGCCGCGCAGATGGCCGTGTTTATCGACCAGCACAAATTTGGTGCTGTGAGTGATCTTGCCGAGGACGTCGCCCACATGAAACGTGGTGTAGGCAATCTGGTGGATGGTGGCAGGCGAGCCGGTCAAGAACATCCATTGCTTAGTCGGTCCGCCGAAACGATGCGCGAAATCAGCCAGAACCGGTGGCGTATCGCGCGCCGGATCGACCGAGATGGAAACCAGCCGGACATCTTTTTCGCCGCGGATTTGCTTCTCCACCCAATGCATGCGGGATGTCATCATGGGGCACTCGGCGGGGCAGTTCGTATAGATGAAATCGGCCACCCAAACTTTCCCGAGCAGCGCGGAGCCATGGAAAAGATGACCGGCGGAGTTGGTCATCGTGAAGGGCGGGACGGAGCCGTAATCGGGAAGCTTCGCCGCCGGGTCGGAGCAGGCGATCAGAAAGAGACTGGCTAAGAAAGGAAGAAGAAGAGATTTGTTCAGGTACTTCACAGCCGAACCGGGTCGAGGATCATCAAGGCGTAGAGCACCGGCAGGTACACCACGGAGGTCAGTAAAACATTGCGCGCCTTGACCCTTGTACGATCGAAAGAGACCTGAATTCCCGCATAGAGGAACCAAAGGCCCAAGGCAAGCGCACCGATGAGATAGATGTTCCCTGTCATGCCCGCCCATTTCGGGAGCAAGCTGATGGGGATGAGCAGAATGGAGTAGAGAAGGATCTGGCGGGCGGTCGATTCGCCGTCAGGCTCAACGACCGGAAGCATGCGGATGCCGGCGCGCGAGTAGTCTTCGCGATACATCCACGCGATGGCGTAGAAGTGTGGAAACTGCCAGAGGAACAGGATTGCACCGAGAATCCAGGCGTCGGCAGTCAGCTTGCCGGCTGCCCCTGCAAAACCGATGATCGGCGGCATCGCGCCCGGAAACGCGCCGATGGTGGTCGACCACCAGGTTTTCTGTTTTAGCGGCGTGTAGATAAGCAGATACGAGAAGAGTGTCGCAACGCCCAAAGCAGCCGTGAGCCAATTGGCTCCAAAGCCCATTTCCAGGCTGCCTGCTACGGCAAGTGCAATGCCAAACCAGAGCGCCCGGTTCGGTTGAAGACGCCCAGAGGGTAGCGGCCTTTTCTGCGTGCGGTGCATGTACCGGTCGGCGTCGCGCTCATACCATTGGTTTAAGGCGGCGGTGCCGGAGGCAATCAGGGCGGTGCCAAACAGAGTGTTAACTATCGGCCAGAGCGTCCAGGCCCCGGAATGCCCAAAGTAGAAGCCGATGGCGGCGCTCATCACGATCAGCCACGTGATGCGTGGTTTGGTGAGCTCGATATAGTCTTTCACTCTGAGTGACTTACCATTCACTGAAAAGGTAGAGATTCCGGCGCTCCGAAGAATTTTGCGTTCGCCTCAACCACCATTGACAGTGTACTCCTTCCGGTTTAACAAGAATTTCAGAGTGGTTTCTTCCGCCGCAAAGACGCCTCGACAGACCGCTTTGATTTAATAAGGCTGTTAACCATGGCATCGAAACTTGTACCTATCACTGTCGCGCATGGCGACGGCATTGGCCCGGAGATTATGGCCGCGTCGCTCCATATCCTTAAGGAAGCAGGCGCGCAGATCGCGACCGAAGAGATCGAGATCGGCGAGAAAGTCTATCTGCGCGGCATCAATGCGGGAATCGAGCCCAGCGCCTGGGAATCGCTGCGGAGAACGAAGGTTTTCTTTAAAGCGCCGATTACCACGCCCCAGGGCGGCGGCTTTAAGTCGCTAAATGTGACGACTCGCAAGACGCTGGGCCTCTACGCCAACGTGCGGCCGTGCGTTTCCTATCACCCGTTCATTGGAACGAAACATCCGGGGATGGACGTCGTGATCGTGCGCGAAAACGAAGAGGATCTCTATGCGGGCATCGAGCACCGGCAGACCGACGAAGTCTACCAATGCCTGAAGCTGATCAGCCGTCCGGGATCGGAAAAGATCGTCCGCTATGCCTTCGAATATGCCAAACGCAATAACCGCAAGAAGGTCACGTGTTTCACCAAAGACAACATCATGAAATTCACGGACGGCCTGTTCCATAAGGTCTTCGATGAAATCGGCGCGGAGTATCCGGAGTTTGAGAAAGAGCATTGGATTGTCGACATCGGGGCGGCCAAGCTGGCCGACACGCCGGAAGCCTTCGATGTTATCGTGATGCCCAATCTGTATGGAGACATTTTGTCGGATGTTTCGGCGCAGATTGCCGGGTCGGTGGGACTGGCCGGGTCGGCCAATATCGGCGATCATGCCGCGATGTTCGAGGCGATTCACGGCTCGGCTCCACGGCGTGCCGGGCAGAATCTGGCTAATCCATCGGGGCTGCTGCATGGCGGCCTGCTGATGCTGGTGCATATCGGGCAACCGGAGATAGCCGAGCGCATTCACAATGCGTGGCTACGCACGATTGAAGATGGCGTGCACACCTACGACATTTTCAAGCCGGCCGTGAGCAAGCAGAAGGTGGGCACCAAGGAGTTTGCCGAAGCGGTGGTAGCGCGACTTGGACAGAAGCCGCAAACACTGAAGGAAGCTTCTTACTCTAAAGAGCCGCAGCAAAAATCGGATCACAAACTTAAAGAGACCAGGCGCGCGATGAAGCAATTGGTAGGCGTGGATGTTTTCCTGCAATGGAACGAGCGCAATCCGATCGAGTTTGGGAAGAAATTGGAGGCCTTTAGCGGTGATGGGTTGAAGTTGACGTCGCTGAGCAATCGCGGCGTGAAAGTTTATCCGCATGGCTTTGAAGAAACGTTCTGCACGGATCACTGGCGGGCCGGCTTCATGTCGGAGAAGGAGAATGGGCCGGTGACGCATGGCCAGATCGTGGGACTACTCGACCGGCTGCAAAAGGCGGGGCTCGATTTCATCAAAATCGAAAATCTTTATACCTTCGACGGCCAGAAGGGCTTTGTAGCATCGCAAGGCGAGTAGCTGTCATGAGTGAAAAGCCGTCGGCCGGAGCAACGCAAGCGCTGGTCGGGGTAATTATGGGCAGCAAGTCCGATTGGGAGACGATGCAGCAGACGAGCGAGACACTCGACAAGCTCGAAATCGCGCATGAGTGCCGCATTGTCTCGGCGCATCGCACGCCGGACTGGATGGCGGAATACGCCAAGACAGCGGTGGGGCGCGGCTTGGAAGTGATCGTGGCCGCGGCTGGCGGCGCGGCGCATCTGCCCGGCATGGTGGCGGCCCATACTTCCCTGCCCGTGCTGGGAGTTCCGATCAAGAGCGGCGTTTTGAATGGAATCGATTCGCTGCTCTCCATTGTGCAGATGCCGGCCGGAGTTCCGGTAGGCACACTCGCCATCGGCAAAGCAGGGGCGATCAACGCAGCATTGCTGGCGGCCGGCATTTTAGGAAACAAACATGCCGGAATACGCGCGCGGCTGGAGAAATGGCGCGCGAGCCAGACCGAAGCTGTTCTGCAAAATCGGATTCCGTGAACGTGCAGGATTCAGCAAAGCCAATTTTGCCGGGCAGCGCGATCGGCGTTCTCGGAAGCGGTCAACTGGGGCGCATGTTCGCGATTGCGGCGCGTCGCATGGGCTATCGGGTCCATACGCTTTCACCGGATGAAGACACACCGACCGGGCAAGTGGCCGATCTTGAGGTGAACGCGCCGTATGAGGATCTGGACGCGATCTGCCGGTTTGCGAGCGGTGTCTGTGTAGTGACGTTTGAATTCGAGAATGTTCCGGCGGAAACGGCAGCGGCAGCCGCGCGCTGTGCTCCGGTTCGTCCGAGCGGCCACGTGCTGCATACGACGCAGCACCGGTTGCGTGAGAAGATTTTTTTGGCGAGCAATAGGCTGCCGCTGACTGCGTTCCGGCGCGTTGAAAGCAGGGAGGAACTGGAGCGTGCGGCGGGTGAAATCGGTCTGCCCGCGATTCTCAAAACGGCCGGATTTGGCTATGACGGCAAAGGCCAGTTCCGAATTTACAAGGCCACCGACTTCGACGCGGCGTGGAAGGCCGTGGGCGAGCAGGAAGCTGTGCTTGAGGCGTTTGTGGACTTCGAGCGGGAGATTTCGGTGGTGGCGGCGCGTTCGGCGAGCGGAGAGTTCGTGCATTTCGGCGCAATCGAGAATCATCACGAGGGCGGCATTCTGGATATTTCGATCTCGCCGGCGCGCGTCGACTCGCAAGTGGTCCGCGAAGCGGTTGAGATCACTCGCGTGGTGTTGGACAAGTTGGAAGTGGTGGGCGTGCTGTGCGTCGAGTTTTTCGTGCGGAAGGACGGGAGTTTGTTGATAAACGAGCTTGCGCCGCGCCCGCACAATTCGGGTCACCTCACGTTCGACGCGAATATTACTAGCCAGTTCGAGCAGCAATTGCGGGCGGTTTGCGGATTGCCGTTTGGGTCAGTTACGCAGTTGACGCCGGCGGCGATGGAAAACCTGCTGGGAGATCTATGGGAAACCGGCGAGCCGGACTGGGCCTCCGCGATGGCGCAGCCTGATGTAAAACTACATCTTTACGGGAAGCTGGAGGCGAGACCCGGACGCAAGATGGGTCATTTGACGGCATTGGCATCGACGGCGGAACAGGCTTTGTCAGATGTCAAGAGTGCGCGGGCGGCGCTTCGTCGAGCTTCGCCCACATTTCGGCGAGATTGATCTCCAGGCGGTCGGCGGGGCCATCGGCGAAGAGCAATTGTGCTGCTTCTATCAGGCCGTCGGGCCCGTACATCCACGCCTGGCAGCGCTCCGGCCAAATCACCCAACAGAGCGGCGTACCGCCTTTGAGTATCCGCTCCGATTTATCCAGCAAACTCGAAAGCATCTGGCCCGGGGACATGATTTCGACGCATAAAATCGCGGGGCCGAACAGATCGTCGTCGTGGTAAGTGGCATCCAGCCGCACAACCGTCAGGTCGGGTACAACCCGGTCCTGCTGATTTTCACCGCAGAGCACATTCAATTCGCCTAGCACTTCAAGGAAATCAGGAAGCTTGGCGCCCAGAGCGCGGATCAGATAACTTTGAATTCCGGCGTGTAGTTTCCTGGGCAGGCATTTCTGAATTTCCAGGCCGTCAATCAGCTCCAAATGATACTCGGCATCTGCCAGAACTGGGCTCATGGCCTTTGCTTGATGCTAACAATCACGGAACGGCCCTGTAAACTGGTTCTTAACTCTTCTGGCGGCCGAACGGCTGCAAGTCTTCCATGAAAATCTGCTACTTTGACGCATTTTCGGGCATCAGTGGCGACATGACGGTCGGGGCTCTCCTCGACGCGGGCGCCGATTGGACGGCGCTTGAAGCCGCGCTGAGGAGCCTTCAACTCGAGGCGGAATTTCGCGTGGAGAAGACCAAGCGCAAAGGGATTGCGGCTTCCAAATTCTCTGTGCAATTCGCGGAGCAGAAGAAGCACCGTCATCTGCCGCATATCGAGAAGATTATCCTGGGCGGTGAGCTTTCTGAACGGGCACAAAAAAATGCGCTGGCAGTTTTTCGGAGGCTGGGAGAAGCAGAAGCAAAGTCGCACAGCGTGCCGGTTGAAAAGGTACATTTCCACGAGGTAGGCGCGGTGGATTCGATTTCCGATGTGGTGGGGGCTTGCGTGGCGCTCGATCTGCTTGGTATCGAAGAGATTCGCAGTTCGCGGATCAATGTCGGCAGCGGAACCGTGAATACCGAGCATGGCGTGCTGCCAGTGCCAACGCCGGCAACGGCAGAGCTGCTCAAAGATTTTCCGGTGTACGCGGCGGGACCGGAATCGGAACTGACAACTCCAACCGGCGCGGCCTTGGTCACGACATTGGCTTCGGGCTTCGGCGCGTTACCGGCGATTCGCGTGCTCGCGCAGGGCTTCGGCGCGGGTGATAAAGACTTTCCGCAACAGGCAAATGTGCTGCGCGCGCTTATCGGTGAACTTACGCAGACGGCTGAAGCGACCACGGTAACGGTGCTCGAAGCGAACATCGACGATTCTTCGCCGCAGGTGCTCGGCTATGCCATGGAACGGCTGTTCGAGGCGGGCGCACTCGACGTGACGTTGACTCCGGTTTACATGAAGAAAAACCGGCCTGGAACTATGGTTTCGGTAATGACTGTACCGGAGACCGCGGAGAAGCTGGCCTCGATTCTTTTCGCGGAGACGACGACTCTAGGCGTGCGCAGTCAGCTGGCCGAGCGCCGGGTACTCGCCAGACAATTTGCTGAAGTCGAAACGCCATTTGGGAAAGTGCGGGTGAAGTATACGGAGGCGGGCGGCTTTGCGCCCGAGTTCGACGATTGCCGCAGCGCCGCGTCAGCGCATGGCGTGCCTCTCCGCACGGTGATGGCGGAAGCAAGCGACGCTTTCCGCAAACAACAACACTCCTGATGAGTAACGGCAAGTATTACCTCACAACACCTATCTACTACGTCAACGCCGCGCCGCACATCGGCCACGCCTACACGACCATCGCGGCCGAGACCATCGCGCGTCTAAGAAGAATGCAAGGCTACGACGTGGTGCTGACAACCGGGACGGACGAGCACGGCACGAAAGTCGAGCGCGCCGCCAAAGCACAAGGCAAAACGCCGGAACAATTCGTCGACTTGATCTCAAATGAGTTTCGCGAGCAGTGGCAGAAGCTCGATTTACGGATCGATCGGTTCCAGCGCACGACCGCGCCCAGTCACGCCAAGCTGGTCAACAAGCTGTTCGAAGCTTGTAAGGCGAACGGTTTCATCTACAAGGGCAGCTATACCGGGCTTTACGCCGTGGTTAGCGAATCGTTTGTGAACGATGCGAAACCAGGGGATGTCGATCCGGAGACAGGCAAGCCTTACGAAGAGGTAACCGAGGAGAATTACTTCTTCAAGCTTTCTGCTTTCACCCAGAAGCTGCTCGATTTTTACGAGGCAAACCCGGATTTCATTCAGCCCGAGATTCGACGCAATGAGGTTCTCGCTTTTGTGAAGCAGGGGCTGGAAGATCTTTCGATCACGCGCGCCATCAAGTGGGGCATCCCAGTTGAGTCGGATCCAACGCATGTTTTTTATGTGTGGTTCGACGCGCTGACGGCTTATGTGAGCGCGGTAGAGGGCGAGAGTCGCTGGCCGGCGGATCTTCATCTGGTAGGCAAGGAAATACTGCGTTTTCACGCGGTGTATTGGCCGGCATTCCTGATGGCGGCAGGTTGGCCGCTGCCGAAACACATCTTCGCGCACGGCTGGCTGCTGTTTGAGAACGATAAGATGAGCAAGTCGCGCGGCAACATCGTACGTCCGACGCCGATTTCGGAAGTGATGGGCGTCGATGCGCTGCGCTATTTTCTGCTGCGCGAGATTGTGTTCGGGCAGGATGGCAGCTTCAGCTTCGACGCGCTCGTGGGACGTTACAACTCCGATCTGGCGAACGGTTTGGGCAATCTGTCGAGCCGCACGCTCAACATGATTCAGCAATACCGGGATGGCGTCGTGCCGGCGAGCGAAGGCGATAGCGCGATTGCGGGAATTGCGCGCGCCGCGACACGATCCGCCCTCGATGCATACGATAAGTTTGAGTTCTCGCGAGCGCTCGAACAGATCTGGAGCATCATTGCGGCGGTAGACAAATTCATAGTCGAGCGAGCTCCCTGGAAGCTCGCCAAGGATCAGTCCACGGACGCGCCGAAAAAGCTCGATGAAACGCTGTATACGGCGGCGGAAGCTTTGCGCGTGGTGACTGCGCTGGCGCATCCGATTCTGCCACACGCAACGGAAGCAATCTGGCAGCAGTTGGGTTTCGCTCAGCCGCTCGATGAGTTTCGGGTGCAGGAGCTCGAGTGGGGGGTGCTCAAGGCTGGCCAGAAGATCGGGGCGATTGGGCCGGTTTTCCCGCGATTCGACGTAAAAGCAACGGTCCAGAAGATGCAGGATCTCGAGGAAACGGAAAAGAGCCGGCAGGCGGCGTTAATGGGCCGGGTTGCCGAAGCGCCGGGCGCGGCCGCAACGATTGCGCCGATCGCAAGCGCGATTTCGATCGACGATTTCGCCAAGGTAGATTTGCGCGTGGGCGAAGTCAAATCGGCCGAGTCCGTGAAAGGCGCGGACAAGCTGCTGCACTTGAAGGTCGATATCGGTGAAGCGGAGCCGCGCACGATCGTGGCGGGGATTGCGCTCGCTTACAAGCCGGAGCAGTTAGTGGGACGCAAAGTCGTCATCGTGGCTAACCTGGAGCCTCGTAAGCTGTGTGGCCTCACGTCGCAGGGCATGATCGTGGCGGCGAGTCTCGAAGGCGAGCTGCCGGTGCTGGCCGGTTTCGCGGAAGAGATCAAGCCTGGAGCGCGGCTTAGGTAACGTTGAAGCTGGCGGATTCACATTGTCATTTGGACGACACGCAGTTCGCGGAAGATCGCGCGGCGACGATTGAGCGCGCACAGGCGGCCGGCGTCGAATACATGCTGGCAATCGGCACGGGCAACGGGCCGCCGGATCTGGAAGCGGCCATCCGTCTGGCTGATGAATGGCCCATGATCTACGCGACAGTAGGCGTTCATCCGAACGATGCTTCCAAAATCGACGATCATACTTTCCGCCATCTGGAGCACCTGTTGACGCATCCTAAGGTCAGAGCGATTGGCGAGATTGGCCTTGACTACCACTGGGGCGTCCCTAAAGAACTGCAGCTTCCGGTGTTCACCGAGCAGCTCGCTATCGCCGCCGAAGCTCGAATGCCGATTGTGATTCATACGCGCGACGCCTGGGAAGACACGCTCGAAGTGTTGCGGACGCGCTGGGCTCCGACCGGGCTGCCTTGCGTTATGCACTGCTTCACCGGCGACGAGCGGCAGGCCCGCGAATGCCTCGACCTGGGTTTCCATCTGGCTTTCGGCGGCGTGACAACATTTCCCAAATCGGCATTGATCCGGGAAGCCGCGCGAATTACTCCACTCGACAGAATGCTGATCGAGACCGACGCGCCCTATCTCGCGCCCGTACCGCACCGAGGCAAACGGAATGAGCCGGCCTTCGTAGCGCACACGGCGAAAACGATAGCGGACGTGCGAGGGCTGCCGTTAGAAGACCTGGCGCGGCAAACAACCGGGAACTTCGTCAAACTGTTCGATCCGGCTAACCAGCTACACTGAGGTTGCCTCAAAGGTTTATTGAGACATGTTTAGCAAAATCCGGCAAACCATCTCGGCACGCGAAGCTTTCGAACTCGTCAAGCCGGATTTACTGGAAGTAGAGCGGATCATCGGAGCCGAATCGGCGGCCTCGCTCGAAACGATCGCCACGATCAATCAGTATTTGCAGGCGGGCGGCGGAAAACGTCTGCGACCGGCTTTGCTGCTGTTATGCAACCAGCTTTTCGGTCCTTCGACGGATTGCGCGCGCAGGCTAGCGGCAGTGGTCGAGATGATCCACACGGCCACGCTGGTGCATGACGATGTAATCGATATCGCGAAGACGCGCCGTGGAAGGCCTTCGTCAAACATCGTCTGGGGCAATCACATTTCGGTTCTGGCTGGCGACTGGCTTTACATGCAGGCGTTCCAGCTGGCGCTGCAGGAGCGCAATTTTCGCATTTTAGACATCCTGATCTCGCTGACCCAGATGATGGTCGAAGGCGAACTGCTGCAACTGGAGCGGCTGAACCGGATCGACGTCAGCGAGGCCGATTACATGGAGTTGGTGGACAGAAAAACCGCTGGCCTGTTTTCGGCCTGCGCCTCGCTGGGAGCCACGGCGGCGAACGCGGACGAGACCGCGGAATCGAACCTGCGCGAGTTCGCCTGGAATCTCGGCATGGCGTTTCAACTGGTGGATGACATTCTCGATTTCACTTCGACTGAAAAGATTCTCGGCAAGCCGGCCGGCAACGATCTGCGCGAAGGCAAAGTGACGTTGCCCATGATCTATGCGCTCGAAACAGCCACGCAGGATGAGCGGCGGGCGGTGGAGACAGTCATGAGCGACGGTAGTTATGCGAATGTGCCTTTTATGCACATCGTGCAGATTCTCGACCGGCATGAGGCCATCAAGCGAGCCTACGAAAGAGCCTACAGCTTCACGGAAAAGTCACGAACGATCCTGCAGAGGCTGCCCGAAAATCCGGCGCAACGCGCACTTAGCTCGATTCTGGAGCTTGTTACGGAGCGAAGTTCTTAGGTCTTCTGTGAGCCGACCAGACCGCCGACCTGTTTCTTAGCCATTCCGGAAACTACTTGCGCGTGGTTGACAGCAGCGGTAAGAGACACGCCGCCAATGATGTTGCCGAGCAAAGTGGGAATGAGGTAACCGACGGCCACCGCGCCCCATGTTTTCACGCCGACCATGGCGAGGAAGAGCACTTCGACCGAGCCGGCAATGATATGAGTCAATCCGGCGAGTCCAACGATATAGGTGAGAATGACGATGATAGCGACCTTACCGCTCTGCACGGCGGCTAAGATCCAGACGACCATGGCAATAATCCAACCGGCGAAAATCCCGCGCAGAATGGCGACCCCGAAGGTGACATCGGCGGCCTCTTTGGCAAGATCGAGCAGCGCATGCTGGACGCCCCCGCTGAACATTGGGGTATTGCCGGCGATCCAGGCGAAGATATGCGCGCCCACCAGATTGGCGACCAGCACGACCGACCAGAGCCGCACGACCTGTACAAGGGTCGCAACGTTGCGCCGGGCCAGAAGCGGAATGATGGCAGTCAAAGTGTTTTCGGTAAAGAGCTGCTGGCGGCCTGCGATGACGATGAGGAATCCGACCGAATAGCCGAGTCTCACGATGAGCGGCCGCCAAGGCTGGTCAGGCAAGTAAGCGCGGAGCAAGGCTTGCGAAACGAAGGAGAAGCCCATGGACATGCCGGCGGCTAAACCGGACCAGGCGAGGGCAGAAGTGGGCCGATTCAATTCCTCTTCGCCATCGTGACGGATAGCTTCGTGAACCACCAGCGCGCTAACGGAGGTGCGGTCTTCCGCCTCCTGCTGCTGCTTATCGGTCAGTTCCGGCGCGGCGACTGCCTGCGTGGTCTCGCGCCCGTGCTCATCCAGAAGCATCAAGACTAGACTAACTTGTGTTGCTTGATGGGAAGATCACGAATGCGTTTGCCGGTGGCGGCGAAGACGGCGTTGCAGATGGCCGGCGACATGGGGGGCACGCCGGGTTCGCCGACGCCCGTAGGCGGCTCCTCGCTGGCGACAACATGCACGCGTGTTTCAAAAGGCGCTTCATTGATGCGCGCCACCGGATAGGTATCGAAATTGCCTTGCCGTACGCGCCCGTCGGCGGCGTTGATTTCGCCCATCATGGCGATGCTTGCGCCGAACACAGAAGCGCCTTCAAATTGCGCTTGCATGCGGTCGGGGTGCACCACACGGCCGCAATCGACCGCTAGATCGACGCGCGGAATATGCAGCTTGCCGTTCTTATCGACTTCAACTTCGACGACGGCGGCCACGTAGGTTAAGAAGCTGCGATGGGCGGCGAAGCCCCAGCCGCGTCCCTGGCCCGACTTTTTATTGGCCCAGCCGGATTTTTCGAGCGCCATTTCGGCAACCCGCCGCAGCTTGCCGGTATCGACCGGAAATTCATCGAGGGGCTTGCCGTAGTTGTCGTAATCGGCATTTTGGGCCTTGAAATCGATTTTGCGAGGCGCGCCCAGCGCTTTGAGCCAGTACTCGGCTGGATCTTGTCCGGCAGCGTACGCGAGTTCGTCGATAAAAGATTGCACGCCGAAGGCATGATAAACATTGGCCACCGAGCGAAGCCATCCGATGCGAAGATGCGGCTCGGCGGGACCATTTTCCGCGCGCACAGCCGCAACATCGAATGGCATGTCAGTGAAGCCCTGCGTCAGGTCTCCGGTTTCGGCGTAGGTCACTTTGTTATCGAAGGTCGAGCCGATGGGCGGAAAGACCGTACGCTGCAGCCACGCAACGGGCATGCCCGAACGATCGAGCGCGGCTTTGAAATACATGGCCGAGGTCGAATGATAGTAATCGAAGCGCAGGTCTTCTTCGCGGGTCCAGGAAATCTTGACGGGCTTGCCGACTTTCTTCGAGAGAATGGCTGCCTCGGCGACGTAATCGGGTTTCGATTTACGCCCAAAGCCGCCGCCTAGCAGAGTGACGTGGCAGCGTACATCGGCCGGCTTGATGCCCACGGCTTCGGCCACGGTCTTCTGCACTTCCTGCGGGTTTTGCGTGGCGGTCCAGATCTCGACTTTACCTTCGCGAAATTCGGCGACAGCGGCGGGTGGCTCCATGGGCGCATGGGCTAGCAGCGGCGTGTAGTAGTTCGCTTCCACGATCTTCGCGGCCTTCGAAAACGCGCCATCGACATCGCCGGCATGGCGCACAACTTTTTGCGGCTGGTTGGCGCGCTCCACGAGCATCTTGCGATAGGAATCCGACTGATAGATGGCGTTGGGGCCATCCTCCCACTCGACCTTCAACTTCTTGCGTCCTTGCGCGGCGGCCCAGGTATTATCGGCAATCACCGCCACTCCGCCGAGAGCCTGATAGGCGTAAGGCGGCTTCGCGCTCTCGATGACCACCGTCCGATGAACGCCGGCAACTTTCTTAGTAAGGCTATCGTCGAAGCTTTTCAACTTGCCGCCGAGAACGGGAGCGCGTTCGATGGAAGCGTAGACCATGCCCGGCATAGTGGCGTCGAAGCCATACTGGCCATGACCGGTACAGACGTCTTTCAAATCGACGCTGGGAACGCCTTTGCCAATGTAGCGGAAATCCTTGGGCGATTTGAAATGTAACTCGGGCTTCGAAGGCACAGGCTGCCCGGCGGTCGCGCTGACCAGTTCGCCATAAGGGAGGTGGCGCCCAGTCGGTGTGTGGACGACTTGATGGTTCTGCGCGCGGCATTCATCAGGGGACACCTTCCATTGCCCGGCAGCGGCGCGTTCGAGCATCAGCCGGGCGGAAGCGCCGGCTTGGCGCATGGGCCCGTAGAAATCGAGGATGGAAGCCGAACCGTCGGTGTCCTGCGATCCATATTTGGGATCGCCGAGCGCCTGTTCCACGCGCACCCGGGCCCAATCGGCTTCGAGCTCATCGGCGACAACCATGGGTAGAGAGGTGCGAACGCCGGTGCCCATTTCGGAACGATGCGCCACGATGGTGACGGAGCCATCGGTATCGAGTCCGAGGTAGACGTTCGGGTTCCAAGCTGTTTTCGTGACATCGGGCGCGGCCACAGGCGCGCGGTTGCGGCCAGACACGACGCGCGTTCCGAGCACCAGCGCGCCGGCCGAGAAGACACCCCCAAGAAAATCGCGCCGGGAAGCAATTTTAATATCGCTCATACCTTCGCACCTGCTTTAGAAGCGGCGGCGATCTTGATGGCCTGGCGAATTCGTTGGTAAGTGCCACAGCCGCAGATGTTGCCCTGCATGGCATGGTCGATATCGTGATCGCTGGGTTTGGGATTGGTATGCAGCAGAGCGGCGGCCTGCATAATCTGGCCGCTCTGACAATAGCCGCATTGCGGGACGTTGATCTTCTGCCAGGCCCGCTGGACAGCATGTTCGCCGCGCGCGTCGAGACCTTCGATGGTAGTGATCTCTTTACCGGCTACTTTGGCCATGGGAGTCAGGCAGCTACGCGCTGCTTCGCCGTCTACGTGCACAGTGCAAGCGCCACAAAGTCCCATGCCGCAGCCGAATTTGGAGCCGGTCAATTGGAGAATATCGCGCAGGTACCAGAGCAGCGGCATCTCGTCCGCCCCATCGAATTTTTCAGCCTTTCCGTTCACTTTTAAGCGAACCATGCCGATGCTCTCCTTCCTACTGGGTGTACCCCAATAGTGTAGCGAGACAGGGAAGTATGGCCCGCTTCTACTGCTCTCAAAGTCCTGACAAGTCCAATTTCTGTCAACTCGCCTTGGGCTTGTCGTCTGGTTCGCCCCGCACGTAATCTGCTACCCGTAATGCGTGTAGCTTTTCCGTGGCTGTGGGGTAGGTGCCCCTTCCAGAAATTTCCTTGCAGCCTGCCAACCTCTTGTGGTATGTAGATAGCTTACGTACCGGTAAGGAGCCGTTCTACATACCAAGTCTATGACCTCAGCCAAGGAAAAGTATCAGAGTCGAACCGAAATCCTCCAAGGCACCTTGGATATGCTCATCCTCCAGGTCCTCCACCGGGGGCCGCGGCACGGATATGCGCTCAGCAAGGTCATCCGCACAAACTCGGGCGAAATTCTGAAGGTGGATACGGGCTCCCTGTATCCAGCGCTCCACCGTCTGGAACGCAAAGGCTGGATAGCTGCTGAATGGAAGGCCTCCGAACTTGGCCCGCGGCTGAGGATCTATCGCCTGACTAAATCCGGGCGCAGACAATTGGCTGCTGAACGCTCCCGTTGGGCCCAACTGAAGGAAGCCATCGAAGGCATTTTGAATCCGGCAAAGCAGGAGAGCGAATCATGAAATTTCTTTTCCGGTGGCGTAAGCGGCGCAATGAAGAGCTCAACGAAGAAATTCAAGGCCATTTGGAACTCGCTGCGCGCGAGAACATGGAATCTGGCCTGGCACCAAGCGATGCCCAAACTGCCGCGCGCCTCGAATTTGGAAGTATCGCGCTCGCTGAGGAGGTGACGCGAGACATGTGGGGTGGCCGTTGGTTTGTAGACCTCCTGCAAGACGTTCGCTACGGCTTGCGCATGCTGCGCAAATCCCCGGGCTTCACTGCCGTCGCCGCGGTCACGCTGGCGCTAGGGATCGGCGCTAACACCGCCATCTTTAGCTTGGTGGATTGTCTGGTGTTTCGCCCGCTTCCCGTGAAACGTCCGGGAGAACTTGTTTTTCTGACGGCGGCGCGCACGGGCAGCGGCCCGAGCACAGCTTTCTCTTATCTCGACTTTACCGACATACAAAAACAGACCGCCGGCGTCTTTTCGGACGTGTCAGCGGTCGGAATGTTCGGGACGGATGGCTTGAGCGTGGATGGCAAGGGCCAGTCGATGTGGCCGAGCTACGTGACCGGCAATTTCTTTGACCTGCTGGGCGTCAAGCCCGCGCTGGGGCGAGTGATTCTACCGTCAGAGGGACGCGCCGCTAGCGCCGACCCTGTTCTGGTCCTCAGCTACGCATACTGGAAGTCGCGTTTCAATGGCAACCCGGGTGTTGTCGGAAGAAAAGCGTCTATTAATGGCGTCCCCGTGACAATCATCGGCGTCGCCCCAGCGGGCTTTCACGGACTTGAGTCGGTGATCGACTTTCAGGGTTACATTCCTCTGGGAATGGGGGCTGCGCTTAAAGATGTTCCGAACGATTTCCTTGCAGCCCGTAACAGTGCCGGGCTTGGGCTGGTTGCTCGCTTGAGGACTGGTGTAACTTTGCGCCAAGCGCAAGCGGCTCTGAGCGTCGTAGCACGGCGGCTGTCTCAGCAATATCCAGCAACGGACGGCAAGATGACTCTTAGCGTGCTTCACCTCGGCCCTGCTGCGATGGCGGTCGACCCAACGAGCCCCGAGATCCTGCCATTTGTGAGCTCTGTCTTCTTGGTTCTAGCGGCGTCGGTCCTGGTCCTCGCTTGCATGAACATCGCTAATCTTTTCCTTGTTCGCGCGGGCGCGCAGCAGCGCGAAATGGCCGTGCGCGCCGCCTTAGGAGCAACGCGCAGGCGCTTGGTTCGACAGTTGCTCATCGAGAGTCTTTTGCTGGCCCTGCTAGGTTGCGGCGGTGGAATTGTTTTGGGATTCGGCGGGAGCCGCGCGTTCAGCTCGATCCCTCTGCACACTTCGTTTCCGATTATTTTGGATTTCCACTTCGACTGGCGGGTTTTCGCGTACGCGCTGGCGGCCGCGGTCCTAACCGGAGTAATCGTCGGCATCGTGCCGGCGCTTCGCGCCGCGCGCGGCGACATAAACGAAATTCTTCACGAGGGTGGACGCACCTCGACCGTGGGCGGCTATCGCCTGCGCAGCGCGCTAGTGGCCGCGCAGGTGAGTGGCTCGCTCATGCTGCTGATTTTGGCCGGCCTTTTCGTGCGCAGCCTGGAAAAAGCACAGCACACGAATCTCGGCTTCAACCCGAACCATGTTCTCAACCTCACCATTGATCCGCATGAGGCCGGCTACAATGAAGCGCAGGCACGCGAATTCTTCCACACTCTGCTCGATCGCGCTCGCTCGCTGCCTGGCGTTCAATCGGTTAGCCTCGCCACTTCGGCTCCTATGGCTCTCGGCGGCGTTCCTGGCGCGGCACTCAAAATCGATGGCTATCAACTACCCAAGGGCCAGCAAACTCCGTCGGCGGGTTACAACGCTATCTCCTCTGGATATTTCAAAACCATGCATATCTCTTTGCTTCGGGGGCGCCTAGTTCAGGATTCCGATAGTCAAAATTCGCAGCACGTAGCGGTAATCGATCAGACGATGGCGGAGCGTTACTGGCATGGCCGGGATCCCATCGGCCGACACTTCAGCACCATACTTGATCCAGCCCATCCTATGGAAGTGATCGGCATCGCAAGAAACGCTCTCCAAGTGGCGGTTTTCACGCCAGACGTGCCGTTTTCTCAGTTTTACCGGCCAGTCGCCACACTTCAGCTCCGGTCGGCTGCCGCTCCAGAAGCGCTGGCACCGGAAGTCACCGGCTTGGTTCGTTCCCTCGAACCCGCCATGCCCGTTTTCGATGTCCAGCCCATGACGACCGCGCTCGACACTTTCAACGGCTTCCTGCTTTTCCGATTTGCCGCCACTCTGGCCGCTTCCCTGGGAATCCTGGGACTGGTACTTGCCGTCGTCGGTGTCTACGGCGTAATTTCCCAGGCGGCCAACCAGCGCACCAATGAGATCGGCATTCGCCTCGCACTCGGCGCGCAACCGCTGCAAATTCTGAAAATGATTTTCCGCCAGGGATTTCTCATTGTGGGCGCTGGAGTCCTTGCCGGAATCCTCGCCGCAGCCGCGATGGCGCGCCTCGTTGGCAGTTTGCTTTTCGGCGTGGCCCCCGGTGATCCGCTGACTTATGTAACGGCATCGGCGCTGCTGGCTATCGTCGCGCTTTTCGGCTGTTACATTCCTGCGCGCCGTGCCATGCGCGTCGACCCTATGGTCGCCCTCCACTATGAATAGCCCGTCGCACAAGTGAGCTATAACCCTTCCTTAGCAACCCCGCATAACGTGCTAGACTTCCGGATATTCCTGGCGATCGTTCCCGAATGGGCGCGCTACCCGGAAACCGCGAAACTCCAAGTAGCGGCACAGATCCGCCATAGCTGCATCGCCGGACAGCACTTCAGCGATGAACTTGAGGCGCTGATCTGATGGTCTGGTCTCTTTACAGGGCATTGACGCATTCTCCAATTCACGAGACTAGGTTGTCACCCATGTCATCGGTCGGAAGTACTACCCGAGCTACCAGTTCATACGGGGAAGCGGCCTTCCCAATAGCAAAAAAGGCTACCGTCGGCCGGCGCTATGCCCCGCTACACGGGTGAGGGGTACTTCGACAGGCGCTGGCGCGTCTTCTTCGGCGAGAAGCATTTCGAGGTCTTCAAAGGCTTTTACAAACTCCTCTGCGATGAGGAAGGCGAGCTTTTCGAGTTCATCCATACTGTTCTCGTGGCGGCCCGGCAGAACTTTTCGCGTGTATTGATTACTGTGTAAAAAGTAGTCACCCGGCAATTGGGTCGCAAAACACCCTAACCACGCCTATTTTGCTCGTAGTTGTAGGCTGCGCGAAACATGGTGGCTTCGTCGAAATGCCTGGCAAAAATCTGCAAGCCGATCGGTAGCTTCTCGGCCGTCTCCCCACACGGCACGGACATGCATGGCACGCCAGCCAGATCGCCCGTCAGCGTGTAGACATCCGACAAATACATGGCCAGCGGATCGTCTATCTTTTCGCCGATCTTGAACGCCGGAAACGGCGAAACCGGAGCCACGATCGCGTCGACGTTCCGGAACGCGTCGCTGAAATCCCGGGCAATGAGCGTGCGCACCTTCTGCGCCTTCAAATAATAGGCGTCGTAGTAACCGGCGCTCAATACATAGGTTCCAAGCATGATGCGCCGCTTGACCTCGGCGCCGAAACCGCAGCCGCGCGTGTTGCGATACATCTCGGAAAGCGTCGCTCCCTCCTCGCGTATCGTGTAGCGCACGCCGTCATAGCGCGCCAGGTTCGAACTCGCCTCCGCCGTCGCGATGATGTAGTAGCACGACAGCGCGTATTTGGTATGCGGCAGGCTGATCTCCCTCACTTCGCACCCCAGCTTCTCCAGTTGCCGGATTGCCGCTTCGACGGCATCGCCGGTCTCCGAACTCAAGCCCTCGAAGTATTCTTTCGGCATCCCGAGTTTCAGCCCGCGAACCGGCTCCGTCATCCTCGCCAGGTAATCATCGACCGGCGCAAACGCGGAAGTAGCATCCTGCTCGTCGCGCCCCGCCATCACCTGCAGAACCGCCGCCGCATCGCGCACGTTGCGCGCAAACGGACCGATATGGTCGAGCGAACTGGCAAACGCCGATAGCCCATAGCGCGACACGCGGCCATACGTCGGCGTCACTCCCACCACTCCGCAAAAGCTCGCCGGCTGCCGGATCGAGCCACCCGTATCTGAGCCAAGCGACGCTACCACGCTCTCTTGCGCCACCGCGGCCGCGGACCCGCCGCTTGACCCGCCGGGCACGCGGTCGAACGCGCGCGGATTGTGTACCGGGCCAAAAGCTGAATTTTCGTTCGAAGAACCCATCGCGAACTCGTCGCAATTGCACTTGCCGATGACCAGCGCGCCTTCTTCTTCGAGGCGTACCACCGCCGTCGCGTCATATGGCGGAATGTATCTCTCGAGAATCCGCGATGCGCAGGTCGTCCGCAGATCCTTCGTCACGATCACGTCTTTCACCGCAACCGGCACGCCTGCCAGCGCGCCCAGACGCCCGCCCTTCGCCACGGCTTCATCCACTTTCGCGGCCAACGCCAGCGCACGCTCCGGCGAAAATGTCAGAAACGCATTCGTTTGCGCATTTTGCCTTTCCGCATCCGACACCGCCTCTGTCGCGATCTCCCGCGCGCTGAATTTTTTGCCCAGCAGACCTTCGCGAATCTCGCCGATGGTAAGCGTCATCGCTCGATTACCTTCGGCACTTTGAAGTACCCGTTGCCGGCAGCCGGCGCGTTCTTAAGCGCTTCCCCGTTCGTCAGAGGCGTGTGCGGTGTGTCTTCCCGCAGCGTGGCGGTTTCATCCGCCGCGTAGAGCACCTGCGCCATCGCCTCCACGTTCGTCGTATCCAGTTCGTTCAGTTGCTCGATGTGAGTCAGTATCTCGCCCAGGTCATGCGACATGCGAACAATCTCTTCGTCCGAGAGCCGCAGATTTGCCAGATCGGAAACATAGCGGACTTCGTCCTCAGTTAATTTCAAGCAGTTGCCTTCTTGCGTGAGAGTCGATATACCTTCTTTAGCACAGGGTCTTGAATGCCCTCCGCTTCATCGAAGACCTCTCTCTTCTCCACTTCCCGCGTGATTTCCCGCATCGCTTCCCGCCGCCGCGCGCCCACGCGAAATTCCAGATCCTGCACCAATTCCCCGCCCGTCACTTTTCGTAGCCGGTCGAGTATCTGCCCGGTCAGCGGATAGAGCTGTTTCTGCCAGATGGCGTCCTCTACTTCCACCACCAGCCGCGTGCGCACCAGTTTGAGCCGGACCGTGTGCGCGGCAATCCCTTTCCCCACCGCCGCCGGCCAAATGGCGCGCGCCAGATCCTCATCTGTGAAAATTTCTTTGGAAATCCTGTTACTTCTGATCAACCGCGCCGCGCGTTCCATTTTGCTTGTAAATCCTGAGACCGCAAGGATAACCAGCAGGGGAGGAATGCCGGATCAGATTAGCACTGTAGCACGTCCAGGCTCATTCAGCCCTGGTACGAAGTATCGGCGCGACTGTCTCAGACAACTTCTAAGCCGCGCCCAGTTCCGCGCGGATCGCGTCGGCAATCCGTGCGGTCCATTTTTCGACTGCTTCCTCGGACTCTGCTTCGATCATCACGCGCGCCAGCGGCTCCGTCCCCGAGAAACGCACCACCACCCGGCCGCCGCCTTGAAATTCGCGCTCGGCATCCGCGATTTCGCTCTGCACCGTATGTAATTCGCTCAATGGTCGCTTGTGCTTTACCTTCACATTGACCAACTTCTGTGGGAATTTCTTAATCGCTCCGATCAGTTCGTCAAGCGACTGCCCGCTCGCGCGCACAATTTCCAGGACGCGCAGCGCCGTAAGTAATCCGTCGCCCGTGGTTGCGTATTCGGAGAAGATCACATGGCCCGATTGTTCGCCGCCCAGCATGGCGCCGCGCTTGAGCATTTCTTCGAGCACGTACTTGTCTCCCACTGGCGTGCGCAGCATCTCGATACCGCGCCCAGCCAGCGCCTTCTCAAGCCCGAGATTCGACATCACAGTCGCCACCACCAGATCGCCCGGCAGCTTGCCCGCGCGCTTCAGCGAAGAACCCGCCAGAAAGAGCACCGCATCGCCATCCACAACATTGCCCGACGGCGCGACGAACAGCGCCCGGTCGGCATCCCCATCGAAAGCGATGCCCAAATCCGCGCCCGTCTCCTTCACCCGCTCCTGTAGATTGCCAAGATGCAGCGAACCACAATTCAGATTGATATTCCGTCCGTCTGGCGCGGCCCCGATCCAGTCCACTTGCAACCCAAGCCGCTTGAAAAGCTTCGGCGCAACTTCGGTGGCCGAGCCGTTCGCGCAATCCACCGCTACCCGGAACGTGAACTTTCCGCTGACGGTTCCCGCCAGATAATCGGTGTAGAGGTTGTCGAGCGAAGGATCGACCCGGATTTCCTTCGGGTGCGCGTCTTCACCCTTAGCCAGCCATTCGCTCATCAGCTGTTCCAGTTCCATCTCCACCTGATCGGGCAGCTTGTAACCGGAATGGCTGATCACTTTGAGGCCGTTATCGTGATACGGATTGTGCGAGGCGGAAATCATGACTCCAGCCACAAAGTGTCCGGTTCGCGTAAGGTAGGCCACTCCGGGGGTGGTGATGACGCCTGCCAGGCACGGTGAAACTCCCGCACGGACAAGCCCTCCCGCCACGTCAGCGGCTAGCCATGGACCGCTCTCCCGCGTGTCCATGCCGATCACCACTTCGGGCGCCGCGCCCCTCAGTTCCTTGCTCGAGGCATGCTGGGCCCAGGTCCCCAGCGCTACCCCCAGTGCATACGCCGTCCTGCTATCGAGCGGCGGCTCACCGGCTACGCCGCGAATACCGTCTGTCCCAAAGAGCTCTCGTGATACTGTGCCGGAGGATATAGTCATGCAAATCTCTATCTTAGCCGCTAATCAGGCGGTAAGAAACACGGCGTTTTCCGTATTCGGAGCATCTGCCATCGGAATAGTAGGGATTACACTTGGAGATAGAGAGAGATGAATATCTCGGTCAAAAGCGAATACGCGCTCAAGGCAGTCTTCGACTTATCTGCCCAGTATCTGCAAAGCTCGCGCGGAATCGCCATGGCTCCGGTTAAGATCGCCGACATCGCTAAGCGCCAGAAAATCCCACAAAAGTTTTTAGAACTGATTCTGGCAGGGCTGAAGCAGAATGGCTTTGTCGATTCCAGGCGTGGCGCCGAAGGCGGGTATCTGCTGGCCCGCTCACCTGATTCTATTACGGTGGGCGATGTCCTGCGCGCCGTCGAAAACTATCGCACTGGCGCGCGCGCGGCGGGTGATAACCCTTTCGGAGAAATCTGGACCAGGGTCGATTCGGCCACGTCGGACGTTCTGGACAAGACGAGCTTTGGTGAGATTGCCCGCAATTGGCAGGAGAAATATTCCGAGTACATTCCCAACTGGGAAATCTGAGAGGAATCCGTGATCTATCAAGACAATTCATTCAGCATCGGCCGCACCCCGCTCGTTAAGTTGAACCGCGTGGTGGACGGGTCCAAAGCCACCGTTCTAGCCAAGATCGAGGGGCGAAATCCCGCCTTTTCGGTGAAGTGCCGGATTGGCGCGGCCATGGTCTGGGACGCCGAGGAACGGGGCGTTCTTAAGGCTGGAAAAGAAATAGTGGAGCCGACCAGCGGGAATACCGGCATCGCGCTGGCCTTCGTGGCGGCCGCCCGCGGTTACCCCATTACCCTGACGATGCCGGAGAGCATGTCGCTCGAACGCCGCAAAGTTCTTAAAATTCTGGGCGCAAACCTGATCCTCACGGAGGGCGCCAAGGGCATGAAGGGCGCCATTTCGAAAGCCGAAGAAATTCGCGCATCAGACCCCGACCGCTATTTCCTGCCTCAACAATTCACCAACCCAGCTAATCCGCGCATCCATTTCAACACCACCGGGCCCGAAATTTGGGAAGACACCGAGGGGGGGGTGGACGTGCTGGTTTCGGGCGTTGGAACCGGCGGAACCATCACCGGGGTTTCACGCTACATCAAGCAGGAAAAGAAGTGGCCGCTAATTTCGATCGCCGTTGAGCCGACAGCCAGCCCGGTAATCACGCAAACTCGCAATGGCGAGGAGATCAAACCCGGACCACATAAAATCCAGGGCTTGGCCGCGGGCTTCGTTCCGGAAAACCTGGATCTTTCCATCGTTGATCGCGTGGAACAAGTCACCAACGAAGAATCCATCGAAATGGCCCGCCGGCTGGCGAAAGAAGAAGGTATTCTGTGCGGCATTTCCTGTGGTGCTGCCGTCGCAGCGGCGGCCCGTATCGCGAAGGAACCGGAGATGGCGAATAAGACGATGGTAGTGATTCTTCCCGATGCCAGCGAACGCTATTTGAGTTCCGTTCTATTCGAAGGGATGTTCGAATAGCAAGGGGTGTCGCTTATCGTTGAATAACAAAGACATATAGGCAAGAATTTATTTCAAGAAGGGGCAACCTTTCGAGAATTTTTGCGTTCTAATATGTACATCCCCATAACTAGAGCGGGCGCTTACACCACTTACCCAAACCCCAAGCACCCGCTCTTATCTCACTCTCAAGCGTTCAAACTACTTTTGCCGTCAAAAACATAGCGCTCTCGATTTGTTCTCGGGCGTAAGCCTGTAACTTTCCTGTAAAAACCGTCGCGAGAGGGCTAATGTTCGGCCTTCCCGGCGCCGATGGACATAGCATGAAGGCAACACTTGCACACGCTGAGCTCGACATCCTGGAACGGCAGATTCTCGGCAAATTGACCGCTATTGAAGAACAAACAGTGGACGAGCACCTGCTCATCTGTGACAAATGCAGAGCGATGAGCGGCGCGCTCGAACGCGAAATCAACCAAATTCGGAGAGCACTGCTGGCTGCCGAGTCACCGATGCCCAACTAGTAAAGGGTCTGTTTGCTACCGTACAGGTGAGGAAGTACGTGAGCACCATTCGATTGAGCGACGATATAGAAGTAGAGCCGACCCAAATAGCATCCGTCACGCTGGAGAGTAAAGGCGCCAAGATCAACTCGAAGGTAGTGAGCGTTTCTTCCGGCGACTGGCAGGATCTTCGGGTACCGGAAGATTCACTCGTGGTGCGGCTGAAAGACGGCGGCGAATTTGTCATTCGCGGCGAGCAGCCGGCACGCAAGGGCTGGGATGACCTTCAACAGGTCAAAGACCAGCAGCATCTCGATTTTGAGATGAAGGCCGCTAGCTGAACGCGAACAAAGCCCAAAGGCGCAGCAATGCCGCTGAATTTTGTGGCGTCGTAATTGGTGGAGCGGACTTTCGGTCTGCAATGCCAGCTCAAAAGCCGGCATGGCAGCCCAGAAGGGCCGCTCCACGAGGCCATAACTACCTGTAGCGGCGTGGAGTAGGCGTTTTCGACTGCGCCTCTTAGCGACCGATCATGGCCGTAGTTTGCGGCAAAAACTGTGGGTTTACATATTTCGCCAGAGGATCTGTTGCGAATAACGCGGCGATATTAGCTTGCGGAATGTTCGTTCCGAGAAAACCGTTCATCGTCTTGATAAATTCGTTGGCAATCACACCATAGCCCGTGTTGGTAGGATGAATGCCGTCCAACGAGAAAAGCCCGCCAAAAAAGTTCGTCGTGAGCGTTAGGTTGGGAAGCGCATATCCTTTGCTGTGGATCTCGTCGACCAGAGCGTGGATGTCCACCACCACGCCTCCGTGTGCGGCGGTGTCGGTCCAGATAATCTGGTTATAGGCGTTAACAACACTCCGCACGGTTGCAGCGTCGGCCTGTGTTAAGACGCACGGCAGGCTGCTGACGCCCAGGTCGGGCAATGGCGAAGGACAACTGGCGGGAAGCGGACCGGCCATTGCGCCGGAAAGAATTTCGTCCACATAAGTTTGCGCGCTTGGCCGAATATAATCGTTGGGACCGATGTTCAGCATGTTAGTGACGGTGGCTAGCGGTAAGCCGGCCTGCGTTGCGATCGCTTGCGCGGAAGTAAAGTAGGCAATTTCAGTCACGTCGGGCACCGTCGCGGTAATTATTTTGGCCCCGGTCTGAGCCAGCGAATCCAGGATTTGGCCGTAAGCCGCCGAAAACTGACTTACCGGCGTGAGGGCGCGGATCTGACCGGCCAGTGCGGGGACTAGCGCGTCGTTGTTGCCCAGCCACTCGATCAGAACTTTCGGCTTCAAACTCTGAGCCAACTCCACTTCTGTCGGAGCGTGGCCCTGGTACAGGCTTGGAAAGCCGAGCACAATCGTGGCCCACTGCTGCTCGGCATTCGTCGCGGTAATGCTCGGCCTCAACGTAAGCGCGGAAGCTACCGTCAGTCCTGGCACCGCAATATTCGTCGCCTGCAAGAAGGGATTGTCACGCGGCGCGGTAAGCGTCCCCGAAGCCGGTTGTATGGAGACGGGCGGTCCCACGCTGACCAGCTGCAAAACGTTGGGCGCACCAGGGTAAGGCACCAGCGGCAGCGTGAGCGGCCAGCCGGCTTGCCGGGCGATAACGCTGGCGTACCCGTTCGGCTGCTGTGTGCCGAGCAACGAGAAATTTTGTACACCGGCCGATAACGAATCGCCCACTACTACAAAGCGATCAGGTGGCGGCGGCGCATTTCGTCCCTGCGCATTTAAACTTGTGCATAGGAATGTAAGCGAACAGAATACTGATAAAGCTTTCATATAAACCTCCGAAAATCCATAAACCCCACTTATGACCGTGGCGGCTACTTCGAGAACCCCTGTCTTGGTACGTTTCTAATGCTATTCGCAGTTACATTGAGTTTCAAGAGAATAACTTCGAAGATCGTACATACTTCTACTGGAAGAGGCTCGTCATGCCGGGCTGGCGTTACCGATAGCCCTGCACTTTCAGCCAATCTGAAAGGCGATCGGGCCAGCTTCGCAGCACCGGATCCTTTTGCGCCAAGCCGACGCCATGCCGGCCTTTCAGATAAAGGTGCATCTCGGCCGGAACCCCCGCCTTGCGCAAAGCCAGATAGAAAAAGACGCTGTTCTGGACAGGTACGACTTGATCCTCCGTGGTGGCGAACAAGAAGGTAGGCGGTGTCTGCGGCGTAACCTGGGTTTCGTTCGAAAGAGACCGCACTAACTCCGGATCGGGCTTCTCGCCGAGCAGCGCGTGCAGTGACCCGAGATGCGCGTACGGTTCTTCAAATGTAATTACCGGGTAGGCCAGAATCAGGAAGCTCGGACGCGAACTTTGCTTGTCGATCGAGTCCACTCCATGCGGATCGCCATCGTCGAAATGTGTTCCGGCAGTCGAGGCAAGATGTCCACCTGCCGAAAATCCCCACATGCCGATCCGGTCCGGCTGAATTTGAAATTCCGCGGCATGTGCACGCACATACCGAATCGCGCGCTGAGCATCCCAAAGCTCGACAGGATAGTGATACTTAGGGCCGAGCCGATACCGTAAGACGAAGGCGGAAATACCCAGCTTATTCAGCCATTCGGCAACTTGCGTTCCCTCGTAATCGAAGGCCAAATGCACATAGCCGCCGCCTGGGCACACAATGACACCCGTCGAGACTTTATTGGCTCCATTTGCCGGATACAAGGTAAGCGACGGCTTATCCTGTTGCGCGTCGCCCCGCGCCCCGGGCGCGCCATTCGGCCAAAGCAGAACTTCCGGGTGGGTGGCCGTGGTCTGCGCGCAAATTACCGCCGTCAGCAGCAAAGCCGCCAGGAGCAAGCGTTTCGTCAAGATTCTAAACTCCCAGTTCCTTTTTGCAAACCGCAAACTGCTGGGCCGCAAATTCCAATTCATCCGCTGTATGCGCCGCAGAAACCTGCACGCGAATCCGCGCTTTACCCTGCGGGACAACCGGGAAAGAAAACCCGATCACGTAAATGCCCTTCTTCAGCAACGCATCGGCCAGGCGAGTGGCTAACGCGGCGTCACCCAGCATGACCGGTACGATGGGATGCTCGCCCGCAAGAATCTCGAAGCCATTGGCCGACATGCGCTCCCGGAACAGCTGCGTATTGCGAAAGAGCCGCTCGCGCAGCTCGCTGGTTTCAGTCAATAGTTCCAGCACCTTGAGCGAAGCTGCCGCGATCGGGGGGGCCAGCGTGTTCGAAAATAAATAGGGTCGCGAACGCTGTCGCAGCAACTCTATAATTTCCTTTCTGCCGCTCGTGTACCCGCCGCTCGCTCCGCCGAGCGCCTTCCCGAGTGTGCCCGTGATGATATCGATCCGGTCCATCACATCGTGGTGCTCCGGCGTGCCGCGGCCATGTTTACCCATGAAGCCCACCGCATGCGAATCGTCCACCATCACCATCGCGTTGTATTTGTCGGCTAAATCGCAAATCTCCGGCAGCTTGGCGATGTAGCCATCCATGGAAAAAACGCCATCGGTCGCGATCAGCCGGTGGCGCGCGCCGCGCGCCTCTTTGAGCTTCGCTTCAAGATCCGCCATGTCGCCGTTCTTGTAGCGAAATCGAGCCGCCTTCGAAAGCCGGACACCGTCGATAATGCTCGCGTGGTTCAACTCGTCGGAGATAATGGCATCTTCGGCCTCCATCAGCGTCTCGAACAGGCCACCGTTGGCGTCAAAACACGAGCCATACAGGATCGTATCGTCCGTTCCCAGAAACCGGCTCAGAGCCTCTTCGAGCTGCTTATGCACGGTCTGCGTCCCGCAAATAAAACGCACGCTCGCCAGGCCGTAACCCCATTTGTCGAGCGCGTCGCGCGCTGCCTGCACCACCGCAGGATGGTTCGCCAGCCCCAGATAGTTATTGGCGCAAAGGACCAGCACCTGCTCGCCGCTTACCTGAACCTCAGCCTTTTGTGGGGATTCCAGAGTCCTTTCGCGCTTGAACAGTCCGGCCTGCTCAATACCGCTTATCTTCTCTCGAAGATAAGCGCCTACATTTCCGTACATAAAACTCTTTCAACAGTCTTTAACATTTACGGCCAACCCCGCGAGCGCCGTCTCCTTGTATCGTGACTGCATGTCTAAGCCGGTCTGATACATGGTGCGAATAACCTGGTCGAGCGAAACTTTGTGCTCACCTGATTCTTGCATTGCCATCCGGCAGGCATTGATGGCTTTTACCGCGCCAAAGGCATTGCGCTCGATACACGGTATCTGGACCAGACCGCCTATCGGGTCGCACGTCATCCCAAGATGGTGTTCCATGCCGATCTCGGCGGCATGTTCCGCCTCTAGATTCGTGCCTCCGAGAGCACCCACCAGACCAGCCGCCGCCATCGAACACGCCACGCCTACTTCGCCCTGGCAACCCACTTCGGCTCCCGAAATCGACGCATTTTCTTTGTAAAGAACGCCAATTGCGCCAGCGGTTAACAGGTAGCGCAGCAGCCCCTCATCGGAAGCATCAGGAACAAATTGGCGGTAGTAGCGGCCTACTGCCGGCACCAAACCCGCGGCTCCGTTGGTGGGCGCGGTAACCACTCGACCCCCCGCGGCATTCTCCTCATTCACCGCCATGGCAAAAATATTCACCAGATCCATGGCGTGAAAAGGATCGTTCGCGGCGCCCAACTTGCGGTAGAGCCGCGGCGCGCGCCGCCGCACATTCAAGCCTCCCGGCAGAATACCTTCGGTTTGCAGACCTCGCTCGATGCTTTCGTTCATGACCGCCCAGAGGTGCAGGACGCGCGCGCGAACATCGTCTTCACTGCGCAAGGCGCTCTCGTTTGCGAGTATGATGCGCCAAATGGGCAGTCCCTTGCTTTCTGCCTGCGCGAGCAATTCCGCGCCATTCGAGAAAGGATAAGGCACGGGCAGCGAAGTTGTTCTAGTGGCCTCGGCCTCGCCTTCTTTCGTGATAAAGCCACCGCCGATCGAATAAAAAACGGCGCTCCCGATCGGCGCCTCGCGCGTGTCGAAAGCGGAGAATCGCATTCCATTTGGGTGGCCGGGCAGAAGCAGGTCCCGGTGAAAGAGCAGATCGCGCGCTTCTTCGAACTCGATCTCCTGCCGCCCCATCAGGCGAAGCACGCGGCGCGCCCGGATTTCGCTCAACAAGGCAGCCACATCGCCGGGCTCGACACCTTCCGGCATTTCGCCAGACAAACCCAGCAGGATCGCGCGGTCGGTGCCGTGCCCAATCCCTGTCAGGGCAAGCGAGCCATACAGCTCAGCCCGAACTCGCGCGACTTCCCCAAGCTTTCCTCCGGCTTCGATTTCTTCCACAAACCGCCGCGCCGCGCGCATTGGCCCAACCGTGTGCGAGCTCGAAGGGCCAATGCCGATCTTGAAGAGATCGAAGACGCTGGTCTTCATGCCGAGCTACTTGTTCCCATGCCCGGGGTCACGCGATATTCGCCCAATCGAGAATTACTTTGCCTGACATTCCAGAGCGCATCGCTTCGAAGCCTTTCTCAAAATCGCGGTAATGGTAGCGGTGTGTAATCACCGGCTTAATATCCAGCCCCGATTGCAGCATCACCGTCATCTTGTACCAGGTCTCATACATCTCGCGCCCGTAGATGCCTTTGATGGTCAGCATATTGAAGATCACCTGCCCCCAGTTGATCGCCATCTCCTGATTCGGAATGCCGAGCATGGCAATCTTGGCGCCATGGCTCATGCTCGCAATCATCTGCCGAAAGGCCGACGGATTGCCCGACATCTCGAGACCGACGTCGAATCCTTCCTGCATGCCAAGCTCTTCCTGGATGCGCTCGAGCGGCGTTTGCCGCGGGTCGGCCGCCACCGTTGCGCCCAGTTTACGGGCCAGGTCCAGCCGATACGGATTGAGGTCTGTTACAACCACGTAACGAGCGCCCGCGTGACGCACCACCGGAATCGCCATCAGGCCGATCGGCCCCGCCCCCGTGATCAACACATCTTCGCCTAGCACCGGGAACGAGAGCGCGGTGTGCACCGCATTACCGAACGGATCGAAGATCGCCGCCACTTCGCGGTCGACATTATCCTGATGACGCCAGATATTGGTCATCGGGAGCGCGATGTATTCGGCAAACGCTCCCGGCCGGTTTACGCCCACGCCGCGCGTGTGCGCGCACAGATGCCTTCTTCCGGCCAAGCAGTTGCGGCATCGTCCGCACACCACATGACCCTCGCCGCTGACTACTTCGCCCGGATGAAAATCGCTCACGTTGGAGCCCACGCCAACAATCTCGCCGACAAACTCGTGTCCGATCGCCATGGGAATGGGGATTGTCGCTTGTGCCCATTCATCCCATTCGTAGATATGTAGATCCGTGCCGCAGATACCAGTGTGCGTCACGCGGATCAAGACATCGTTAATTCCAATCGTCGGTTCGGGGATGTCTTCCAGCCAGAGACCTGGAGCATTCTGGCTCTTTACCAGCGCCTTCACTTCTGCTTCCCCATGCAGTTCCCCAAACTCGAGCGTCGTTCCATCCACCTTGTATGTTAAATCCGCTCCGCTTCCAGAGCGCCCGGTTGTCAGTAACTGGTTGTCACCAAAACGCTTTACGGCTCATCTACCAACAGTACAAATCATGAAAGCAATCACCATAGTCCCTGGGCGCGCCAACTCTGCGTCCGTGCGAGATGTGCCTGAACCGCCCGAGAGCGATGGCTCCATCTTTGTGCGCGCTCTGGAGTTGGGCATCTGCGGAACGGATTTCGAATTGATATCCGCCGAATACGGCTTCGCTGCCCCAGGCGAGGAATATCTGATCCTGGGGCACGAATCGTTAGGTCGCGTGGAAGAGGCTCCTGCCGGCAGCGGCTTCAAAAAGGGAGATTTGGTGGTTGGCATCGTGCGCCGCCCCGATCCTGAACCTTGCATGGCTTGCGCGGTAGGCGAATGGGACATGTGCCGCAACGGCAAATACACCGAACGCGGCATAAAAGAACGGAACGGCTTTGGCTCCGAGCGGTGGCGCATTGAACCCGAGTTTGCCGTTCGGCTCGACGACAATCTGCGCGATGTAGGCGTCCTGATGGAGCCGGCCACGATCTTGGCAAAAGCATGGGACCATATCACCCGCATCGGCCAGCGCGCCGAGTGGCGGCCAAAGACTCTGCTCGTGACCGGCGCTGGCCCTATCGGTTTGATGGCCGCTCTCATGGGTAAACAGCGCGACCTGGAGGTCCATGTGCTCGACAGAATCGAGACGGGATTGAAGCCGGATCTGGTGCGTGATTTAGGCGGTACCTATCACGTCGGGCCCGTAGACAAGATCGGATTCATTCCGGATGTCGCCATCGAGTGCACTGGCGTCGCGCCGGTGATCGCACAGACCATGACTCATGTGGGCAACGATGGAATCTTATGCCTGACCGGCGTCTCTTCTCAAAATCAGAATGAAACACTCGATCTCGGTAGCATCAATCGCGCATTGGTGCTTGAGAACTGCGTGATCTTCGGCTCGGTGAATGCCAATCGCCACCACTATGAGTTGGCCGAGCAGGCTCTCTTGAAGGCCGATCGCAACTGGCTTTCCCGTCTCATCTCGCGCCATGTGCCTTTCGCAAACTTTGAACGGGCCCTGGAGCGCCGGCCGGACGATATCAAAGTCGTTATCGATTTTGCCGCTAACTAAATAAGACTCGCCATGGCACAGCTTATCGAAGACTACGCGCTCATCGGCAACAATTGTACGACCGCTCTGGTCGGTCGTAATGGCTCGATCGATTGGCTCGGTTTCCCCCGTTTCGATTCCGCGGCGTGTTTCGCTTCGCTCCTCGGTTCGCGCTACAACGGCCGCTGGATCGTCTCGCCCGAAGAAGAGAATCCTCGAATAACCCGCCGCTATCGTCCCGGCACGCTCGTGCTCGAAACGGAATTCGCCACCGCCGAGGGAACCGTAGTCGTCATCGATTGCATGGATCGCCGCGCTGAAAGTCAAGACGTCATCCGGCTGGTTCGCGGCCTCAAAGGGCGCGTGCGTATGTACACGGAGCTTCTTCTGCGCTTCGATTATGGAACCGTAATCCCCTGGGTCAGGCGGCTGCATGACGGGCGGATTCAAGCCATGGCCGGTCCGGATCGCGTCACCCTGACCGCGCCGGTTCCGTTGCATGGCGAGGAGATGGCCACCCGCGCCGAGTTCGAAGTGGCGGAGGGCGATGAGGTGCCGTTTGTCCTCACCTGGTCCAACTCCTTCACCAACGAACCCGCCCAGCCCGACGCTGCGGCGGCCGTCGATCACATCACGCAGGCGTGGCAGAAATGGTCTAGTAAACACACCCCAACCGGTCCCTACTCCGAAGCGGTACTCCGCTCTATCATCACGCTCAAAGCTCTCACCCATCACAAAACCGGCGGCATTGTAGCCGCCGCTACTACCTCGTTACCCGAAGAAATTGGCGGCGTACGCAACTGGGATTACCGCTTCTGCTGGTTGCGCGACTCTACTTTCACGCTCCTGGCGTTACTCGAAGCCGGCTTCGTCGAAGAAGCGAAAGCCTGGCGTCATTGGCTCATGCGCGCCGTCGCCGGAAATCCGGAACACATGCAGATCATGTATGGGGTAGCGGGAGAGCGACGCCTCACTGAGTTCGAATTGAAGGACCTCCCGGGCTACGAGGGATCCATGCCCGTCCGCATAGGCAACGCCGCCTCCGAGCAGCTACAACTCGATGTCTACGGCGAAGTGATGGATTCGCTTTTCCTGGCGCGCGCCAAGGGACTGACTGCTTCCGATGAGGGCTGGGATTTGCAAAAAGCCCTGGTCGGTCATCTGGAGGAAATCTGGTCGAATCCGGATGACGGCATTTGGGAAGTACGCGGTCCACGCCGCCATTTTGTCTTCTCCAAAGTGATGGCGTGGGTCGCTTTCGATCGCGCCGTACGCACCATTGAAACCTTCGGCGAGAAAGGCCCACTCGAGCGTTGGAAAAAAATTCGCTCCGATATTCACGCCGAGGTGTGCAAACTCGGATATAGCAACCAGATGCAGTCATTTGTGCAGTATTACGGCAGCACGGAGCTTGACGCCAGCGTGCTTATGATGCCGCTTGTCGGTTTTCTTCCGCCCGAAGATCCACGTATAAAAAGCACCATCGCAGCCATCGAGAAATCTCTGCTCCAGGACGGCTTCGTCGCGAGGTATCAGGCAAATAGTTCGGTAGACGGCCTGCCCGGCAAGGAAGGCGTGTTTCTCGCATGCAGTTTCTGGTTGGTCGATAATTACGTGCTTCAGGGCCGCCTCGACGACGCGCGTCAACTGTTCGAGCGTCTACTCTCGCTGCGCAACGATGTCGGCCTGCTGTCTGAAGAATACGATCCCAAGGAGCGCCGGCAGCTAGGCAATTTCCCGCAAGCTTTCTCCCATTTGTCGCTGGTGAACGCTGCCCATAATCTATCGCTCAAGTTGGCTGGCAAGCCGGTAAAACAAAGATCGCGCCGCGGAACTTCCGAATCACCACCGCTGGCGTAACCGAAGCTTCGAAATATGAGCCAGGTGGTGCTCTCCATGCCAGGCGTAAAGACCGAGCATGCGCCCTAACGTCACCTCGCCCAATTCAGAATGATGAAAGCTGCGCTCGAAATCCGCTTCTGTCATCGCGCGCAATAGAATTACCCAGCGCCCGTGAAGCGAATCGAGAAGTGACAGCGAGAGATCTACCGGGCCGCTTCTCGCATCCGTTAACTCTGCCCATGCTGCCTCCTGATAGCCCTTGACGGCTGGCGTATCTTCCGTGAGCGCGAGCTTGAATCTCACATAGCTATTCAGATGACTGTCTGGCAGGTGGTGTATCACTTGCCGCACCGTCCAGCCTCCGTCGCGATACGAAGTATCCAGTTGCACATCATCGAGATCGGCCACCGCTTGTCGCAAGGTTCCCGGAAAATGGCTCAAATCGTCGATCCAGATCTTCCGTTGTTCCGCGCTAATCCTGGCCGGTGGGTTATACCGTCCAATCGGGTATCTCATCTCCTCACCAGCGGTACTCATCGCATTGCCAGCCAACTAGTTCTCCCAGTCAAAGATGTATTTTTACCCCGCCGGCACGACAATGCAAGCGGGAAATAAAAAAACTTTTCTTTCAACCGGAAAATCGCCCGGCTCGCCTGTTCTATAGGCACATAGCATGCGAGACGGCAGGCCACAAGGGTGTCTTACCCAACCCCTAGTGCAACTCCCCAACAAGGCTCCCTTGTGGCCCTCGCTAACAAAATCGTTGCCGGACGATGGGCAAAGTATAGAAGTATAAATGTGTAGGGTGATAACAGGATCACCATAGGCATTCATGACATCGGTAAAAGCCCTTGAATTTCGCTCGGCGTTTTGGGATCTAGAGGAGGTGGAGCATACAGCTGATTCCAGGCTGATTCTCGAACTCTATGATCGCGAACAGTTATCGCTCCGCCGCTATTTAGTCTGGCTAGGTCTCGATTCCGCGACCGCGGAAGAGACCGTTCAGGAGACCTTTTTAAAGCTCCATCAGCACCTGCTGGCTAAGGGCGATCGCAATAATCTGAGGGCTTGGCTCTATCGAGTGGCGCACAACGTCGCGCGCAATGCGCAATCCTCTTCGCGCGTCAGTCGAGCGGCGCCGCTTTCGGAATTGACAGTCGAATCGGCCCCGGTTGCCGCTGGCCCATCGGCTGAAGAAGAACTGCTCTCTCGTGAAAAGCACAAGCAGCTGCGACAAGCCATAAACCAATTAAGCTCAGCGCAAAAAAATTGCCTTGTGCTGAGATCCCAGGGCTTCAAATACCGCGAGATTGCGGAATTTCTCCACCTCTCTATCTCGACGGTCGCGGAAAACGTACAGCGCGGTCTTGAAAAATTGAGGGAATCCGTATGAAGAACGCAGAGCATCTGGATAACGGTTCGTTGATCCAATACCTGGATGGCGAATTGCCCGAAAATCAGTTCGTCAGACTGCGTACGCATCTGCTCGCTTGCGCTGCTTGCAAGCGAAAAATGGACGAGTTTGCTCGTCTATCGACCGGAGTCGAGGCCTTAGTCGCCGGCGAATCTGTTTCCGGTCCAGCCAGCTCGCGCCACGAGCTGGCTCGAGCGTTAACGTCCGATCCGGCGACCCAAGTTCCTGCTCAAAATCCCGCCCGGGTCATCCGCCGCTTTGCCTGGGGCATGGCGATTGCAGCTAGTTTTGCCGTGGGCATACTATTGGCGCCTCGCACGAAGCCATCCACCGAGGCCGGCCATGTCAAAAGCGCACAAGCAGCCTTGACTTCGATCGACGTCAATGGCGAGAACTTTATAGCGCTTCCTTACTCGAATCCGGATCTGCCGCTGAACGCGCCCCGCATCGTTGAAATGCAGGTGCCTGTGTCTTCGCTCGCTTCGGCTGGCATCTTGCTGGAACCGGTGGCGAATGGATCGGGCGATCGTACCGTGCTGGCAAATGTCTTGCTCGGTCTGGACGGCCAACCGCTCGGCGTGCACGTGCTTAGCGCGGAGTAACAAGTCTTTCGGTTATTGAAGGAGCATCACATTATGAGAAGAGCCAGCCTGTCTGCCATAACGGTTTTCGGAGCGTGCCTTACGCTTTTTGCCCAATCTCCCGGCGGTCCGCCTCCCCATGGATTCTCCGGCCACGGCCCAATGCCCATGGGCCTGGGCATGCGTTCCGGCAAAGTAATAACAGGCGCGCCTTATTCGGCCGATGTCAACACCAGCGTCACCGAAACTCTGTCCGACGGCAACACGATCAATCGTTCCACCACCGGACACGTCGCTCGCGACACTCAGGGGCGAACTTATTTTCAACAAAATCTCTCCGGCGGCCCCTGGGCGCAAAACGGCGCTACTTCGATCACCTTCCTGTCCGATCCGGTGGCTGGCTACACCTACGTGCTCAATCCGAACACAAAAATCGCCATGCGCCGCGCCTTCAGGCCGCGCACCGGCGAGCGGCCGCCGCGCCCTGCCGACGCTTCTCCAGAGGCTAACGAACGAGCCGAAACGGATCTTGGTCAGCAAGTCATCAATGGGCTTCCAGCAACCGGAAAGCGCATCACGCACACCATACCCGCCGGTCAGATTGGAAACGCGCAGCCCATCATAGATACCACCGAGATCTGGACCTCTCCGAATCTCCAAGTGGTGATCCTCTCGAAGCGTAGCGATCCACGCTCAGGCCGATCCACCTACACCCTGAACAATATTCAGCGCGCTAATCCGAACGCGGCCCTGTTCCAGGTTCCCTCCGATTACACGGTGCAGGATGCACCGGATCCCTGGAGACATCGCGAATAGTCTTGCGGCCAGAACAGGCGCGCATTTTTTAACACTTTATTGACGAAAGGCTAATTCCCTTATACAATTCTCCCTAACCTAATAAAGTTAGTCAGGGAGATTTCGTATGGTCCCATGTTGGACTGCTAGTTCCAGAGCGATCAAGTATCTGATCCTGCTGCTGGTATTCTGCAGCGTTGTTTTCGCGCAATCCGGGCGTGGCACGATCTCCGGAACCGTCAAGGACTCGAGCGGCGCCGTCGTTCCCGGCGCCCAGGTGACGGTTATGAATACCGCCACTGGCCAGACGTTCAATCTGACCACCAATGCTTCCGGCGATTACACGGCGGCCGACGTGCCAGTCGGGAGTTACAACGTCCGAGTACAGAGCAAGGGTTTCCGCGACGCGCAAGTGAACAACCTGGCGGTGGACGCCGGGGTGACCGCTCGCGCCGATGTCAGCCTCGAACTCGGCCAGTCTCTGCAAACCATCGAAGTCCAGGCAACGGCCCTGCAACTCGATTCGGAAGATTCACGTAGCGCCGTAACCGTCAACCAGACCCTGGTAAATACGCTGCCGCTTGAAGTTGCCGGCACGGTCCGGAGCCCCTTCGATCTCGCTGCCCTGACACCCGAGGCAAAGAACACAGGAAGTTACTCCGGCTTCGCTCTCGGTGGCGGCCAAGCCGATAGCTATCAGGCCACGCTCGATGGAGTTTCAGTCAATACCTCGCGGGCTTTGCAGAAAAACTGGGTCGCCTCCAACGCGCCTTCCGTGGAAGCCATCACCCAATTCACCGTCGATACCAACGGCTTTAAAGCCGAATACGGCCATGCCGGCGGCGGCGTGATGATGTTCGTCGCCAAATCCGGCACCAATCAGTTTCATGGTTCCGCCTACGAGTTCCTGCGCAACAACGATTTCGATGCCAACGACTGGTTCAGCAATCGCGCCGGCAAAGCTCGCCAGATTTATAAGCAAAACGATTTTGGAGCGACCGTCGGCGGCCCCGTCTGGATTCCAAAACTCTATAACGGAAAAAACAAAACGTTTTTCTTCTTCTCTTACGAAGGGTTCAGAAACCGAAACGGCGCAACCAACGCGACCGCGACTGTGCCCACTCCCGAAATGTACAGCGGCGATTTCAGCAACTGGGTCAGTTCGACCGGCAAACAGATCCCGATCTACGATCCCACTTCCCAGATAACCAATGCCAACGGCACGGTGACACGCGCCCAGTTTCCCGGCAACAAAATTCCGATGACGAGCTTTAACAGCACCGCCCTGCAGGCGCTAAAAGTATTCCAGGCTAGCGGCACGCTGGTTCCGAATACCGGAGCCGCGCCCGGCACGGTAGGCTACGTCAACAATAACTACATCATTGCCAACGGCTCAAACGTCCAGCCCATCAACAAGGCCAGCATTAAAGGCGATCATATTTTCAACGACAAACAAAGGATCTCCGGATACTACGGCTATGATCGCGAATCGACCGTTGCCGGCCCCGATGGACCGGCGACTTTGCCCGGGCTCTACTCCAACTACAACGATCTTCATCAATCGTCCGACGTGCTGCGCTTCAGTTGGGATTGGACGCTCGGCCCCACCAAGTTCAATCACTTCTACGCGGGAGGAAACAATTGGCGTCAAGACCACAAACCGCCGCAGGAATACGTCGGCAACTGGCAGAGCAAATTCTGCTTGGGAAACGTGCCGAACTGCAATGAGAATCTGGTAAACCTCTTCTCGGGCGGACTGGGAAATACCTACACTACCTGGGGCGGCCAAGCCGACAACGGCTCGGAAAACACCGTCTATTCTTACAACGACGATTTCACCTGGGTGCGCGGACCGCACACCTTCAAGTTCGGCGGCTCCTACCAAATAAATCACTACAATGGCCTGGGCCGTCAATGTGAAGCCGGCTGCGTCGGCTTCAGTTATACGGAAACCGGACTGCCCGGCGTGACCGATCCCACGCAAGGCGGCAACGCCTTCGCCAGTTTTCTGCTGGGCTACGCCGACTCCGGACAGATTGATACGCCTCGCTTCATCGGGCAACAGTTTCCCTATTTCGCCGGCTTCGCGCAAGACGATTGGCGCGTAAACAGCAAGCTTGTGCTCAACCTGGGCTTACGCTGGGAAACGAATCTGCCACCCACGGGTCTCGACAATCGCTGGAGCGATTTTTCTCCCACCACTCCCAACCCTGGAGCCGGCGGCCTTCCCGGCGCGGTCATCTTCGCTGGCAGCGGACCGGGCAGACAGGGCTCCCGCACGCTCGCCGATTCTTATTTCCACGCCTTCGGTCCGCACGTTGGTTTCGCTTATTCGTGGACCGGCAAAACCGTGATTCGCGGATCCTATGCGCGCTCTTATGCTCCCTTGATGGCCGTCAGCGGCTCGGCTCACAATATGGGTTTTACGCTGACCGATTCCATTAGCAACCAGACCAACGGCATACAGCCGCTCTTCCTGTTGAGCCAGGGATTCCCCGCCTATACGCCGCCGCCTTTCATCAATCCATCCGTCTCGAACGGGACCACCGTCAGTTGGTGGCAGGGAGCGGAGACCACTCATCCTCCCACCACCGACAACTTCAACTTCTCCATCCAGCATCAACTCACTCCGAGCATGCTCGTCGAAACCTCCTACAACGGAGTGATCGGCTCCCATCTGCAGGCGCAACTGCTCGACTACAATCAGGACAATCCAGCTCTCTTGAGCGCTTTCGGCAGCATCGAGCAAAGTAGCGCCGTGCTGACCAGCCAGGTCGGTTCCTCTCTCGCCAATCAGTACGGTATTGTTGCGCCCTATCCCGGCTTCAAGGGAACCGTCAAGCAAGCACTGCGCCCCTATCCTCAGTACACGCTCATCGATACCTACGGCGGTCAAGGTGACCACAGCGGCCACTCTACCTACCATGCAGGCCTGATCCGCTTCGAGAAACGCTATGGCGGCGGACTCACCTTTCAAGCCTCCTACGTTTTCTCGAAGCTTTTGACAGATGCCGACAGCTATTGGGGCAATGGCATTCCGACTAACGCCTCCGGTGGAGGCGGCGGCTGCTGTCTCGCCGCGGACCAGTACAACCGCGGGCTCGAAAAATCCATCGGCCAGTTCGATGTCACGCACAACGCGAAAGCCGGCTTCGTCTACGACCTTCCCTTCGGCAAGGGGCGCCAGTATCTCACCCACGGACCCGCGGCGTGGATTCTCGGAGGCTGGGGCGTAAACGGTGTGCTCACCTATTCGAGCGGTCTTCCAGTAGCCATCACCTCTTCCTATACGCTGCCCCTATACGGAGCGACCAATGGCCGCAGCATCCCCTACGTCAGTTCTTACAACGGTTGGCAGCCGAATTGGACTGGCGGTTTCGACCCTACGGTTGACTCTTTTCTGGAGCCTTACTGCCCTGCAAGCGGCAGCTGTACCAGCCCGTTCCCCCATCAAGGCGACCTCAAAAATCCGCAAGACGGTAACCTCGGTTTCGGCAATTCGACCCGCTATAACCCCAAGCTCCGCCAGTTTCCCAACCTGAATGAAAACGTCTCGATCGCGCGCAGCTTTCCCATCAGGGAGCAGATGCGCTTCGAGTTCCGCGCCGAGGCTTTCAACCTCTTCAATCGTGTCCGCTTCGGCACCGGGGACACGAATCTTCAGGACCAGAATTTCGGGCGCCTCACCAGCAGCAGCGATCTGCTGAACACTCCAAGACAATTACAGCTCGCCCTGAAATTTTACTTCTGATGCTGGCGAAAACCGCGGCTATTACAGCCGCTTCATGCGTCCCACCCAGCGAAGATACTGCCAGAGCGAAACACGTTCTGCCCAGACAAAGCTAAAAAAAGACGCGCGGTCAATCGATTCCGCGGGCAAACCGGAATAGGTCTCAATGCGCCAGCGCAGGTAGGGAGACAACCACGGCCGCAGACGATAGCCGCGCGTCGCGATCCACAAAAACTTCCACATTACCTGCGAACGCTGGCGGATTCACTCGCCGCGGGATTCACGTTTGCCGCTCTGGAATTTTCCGCATCGGGCGTCGCGTAATACCCCGAGCGTGTCCGAACCACCGGCCTCCCGGGCGCATTTACCGTGACCTTTATCTGCCGGTAACTCCCGTCGAGCGCCTGGATCGAAGGTGTATACGCAATCGTATACTGGCTCCGAATGTCGTGCGCGATTTCGAGTGCCAACGCCTGTACTTCGCTCGCTTCTTTCGGATAAAACACCAGACCGCCGGTCGCGCCCGTCAACTCGCGAAGCGCTCTGCGCGCTTTGGCCGCTTCATGTTTCTCTTCCTCGGTAAACAAGCCGATGGCATAAATGAGCGTATCGCTTTGGTTAGCGCGCGCTACTACCTTCTCGAGCGAAATGTTGCTGGCGTTGTCGTTCCCGTCGGTAATCACCACCAACACTTTCTTGTCCCTCTTAGCATCTTTGCGAACGTAATCCAGCGACATGCTGATCGCATCCCGCATGGCCGTGCCGCCCCGCGAATCGATGCGCGCCAAACCCTGCTCCAGCTTATGCATGTCGTTGGTAAATGGCACGTCCAGGTAGGCGTCGTCGTTAAAGTTGACGATGAACACTTCGTCCTGCGGGTTTGAATTTCGCACCAGGTCAAGAGCCGCCGCTTCCACCCGGCTGCGTTTCGTGCTCATGCTTCCGCTGTCATCGATGATGATCCCGAGCGACACCGGCACATCTTCGCGCCGGAAGATCTTCACCTGCTGCGGTTGTCCGTTCTCAAAAACTTTGAAAGATTCCTTATTGAGGTCAGTGATCAGCTTCCCTTTTTTGTCCGTCACGCTTGCGTGCAGAACCACCAGGCGCGTGTCGGAGCGAAATTGCGCGCACAAAACGGGCGCTAACAAGATCGCCAGCAGGATGAGTTTCGATGGCGGCGCGGGCCGGCTACTGCGTAGGCGCATAATATCCCAGCCGGAAATATGCTTTGAGGGGCGGCAAACCACGAGGCTGATTCAGCTTCACTTGAACTCGGCGGTACTTCCCATCCCGTTCTTTGTTTTTCGGGGTGTAGCCCAAAATGTATTCATTACGCAACTCAACACCAATTTTAGCCGCAATGTCCGGCAACTCCGCAACGTTCTCCACCGCATACTCCCGACCCCCCGTCTGGTCGGCCAGTTCATTCAGCAGGCCCGGACCCGAGGCCTCTTCCGGCGTTCTGCCGCGCGCGCCCATCCCCTCGAAAATTCCGATCGCGAAAATCTGCACATCCGCTTCCCGCACCGCGCTCTTAATCTCCGTCTCCGTGTATCGGCTTGCATTATCGCCGCCATCGGAGATGATCAGGATCGCTTTCCGCGGGTTCTTCGCTTTCTTCATCTCGTGCATCGCCAGATAAACACTGTCGAGCAAAGCCGTCCGGCCTTTCGATTGCGTAAACGTCAACGTACTTTGGATTTTGCCTGTATCCGAAGTAAAAGGAACCGCCAAGGTTGGACGGTCGTTGAACTGGACCAGGAAGAATTCGTCCGCAGGGTTCGCTGTTTTAAAAAACTCAGTCGCCGCCTGCCTCGATTTCTGCAGCTTCTGCCCCATGCTGCCGCTGGTATCGAAAACCAGCCCGATCGAAATCGGCGCGTCTTCCGCCGAAAAATCGGTTATCTTCTGCTCCGACTTATCTTCATAAAGCCGGAAATTCTCTTTCTCCAGGCCCGTCACGAAGCGGTTGAGTGGATCGGTTACAGTAACATTGATCAGCACCAACGTTCGGTTTACCCGTATATCTACCGGGCGGGATGAAATTACCGGACTCGCCGCCTTCGGCTTCTCCGTCGCTACGGACTCGCCGGAAGGCGGTGCATTCGTGGTGTCATTTACCTGCGCTCGCAGCGAGCCAGTGAACCCGATCCACAGGGCGCTAGACAACAAAAGGGGAACGAGGCGCCGCCGCGACCGGACGCTTACGGGAAAAACGCAGGCAAAGAGACGCGTCCGCATGCTCGACAACGCTTTCTGAACTCGATCATAGCATCGAAAAATCGACTGCTATGCAACCGCCTGCAACTCGCTCGCGCAGCTTGCGCCCTCGCCCAGCTAGCGTTGAATCCGCGCCGAGCCACCCTTGGCAAAGCTCTTGACCTGATCGAGCGTCGCCATGGTGGTGTCTCCCGGAAAGGTCGTCAGCAGCGCTCCGTGCGCCCAACCGAGCCTGACTGCTTCGTCGTCCGAAACCCCCGTCAATAGCCCATAGAATAACCCGGCAGCGAAGCCGTCTCCTCCGCCTACCCGGTCGTAAACATCCAGCTCCGCGGTAGGCGCGGTGTGCGTCGTTCCGTTGATCCACGCCACCGCGCTCCAGCTATGGCGATTGGTCGAATGAACTTCGCGCAGCGTCGTTGCCACAACTTTCACCTGCGGATGCTTTTTGCGCACGTTGTCCATCATGCTGAAGAATGCGCTCGGATCGAGCTTCGATTTGGCCGCAACCTCCGGCCCCGGAATGCCCAGACCTTTTTGCAAGTCTTCCTCATTCCCCACCAGGACGTCGACATTCTTCACGATGCGGTCAATCACTTCGACTGCCTTCTTCGCTCCGCCGATCACGTTCCAAAGCTTTTCGCGATAATTCAGATCGAAAGAGATCGTCGCCCCCGCTTCTTTCGCCGCCTGCATGCCCTCGATAATCACGTCCGAAGTAGTCGGCGAGAGCGCGGCAAAAATTCCCCCGCTGTGGAACCACCGGACGCCTCCCGCAAAAATGGCGTGCCAGTTAAAATCGCCCGACTTCAATTTGGCGCCCGCTTCATTCGCCCGGTTATAAAACACCACAGGAGCACGCACTCCCTGCCCCCGATCGCTATACACCGTCGCGATATTCGGTCCAGCCACGCCATCATGCTTGAAATGCTTGTAATAGGGAGTGACGCCCATCGCCAACACCCGTTCCGCCACCATATCGCCGATCGGATAATCCACCATCGCGGTCGCTAAGCCGGTCTTCATGCGAAAGCAGTCGGAAAGGTTCGCCGCTACGTTGAACTCCCCCCCGCTCACGTGAATCTTGCACTCTGTCGCCTTCCGAAAGGGAATGATCCCCGGATCCAGTCGATGCACCAACGCGCCCACCGAAACAAAATCCAGCGCTCCATCCTGCCGTATATTCAATCCGTCGCTCATGCTTCTCTCCAGTTCATAGTTTTTCTTTGCCACCGCTCAGGCGTTGTAACTGCCCGATGAAACGCGTCCCCCGCGCCCCGTCCAATTCGTGTGAAAGAACTGTCCGCGCGGCTTATCGATTCGCTCGTAAGTGTGCGCGCCGAAAAAGTCACGTTGCGCCTGCAAAAGATTCGCCGGCAAACGCTCCGCGCGGTAGCCGTCATAAAAGGCCAGCGCGGTCGAAAACGCGGGCGTCGGCACTCCGAACCCGATCGCATGTATGAGCGCGTGCCGCCACGAAACCTGATAGTTGTTCAGCACGCCGCTAAAGAAATCGTCCAGCAGCAAGTTCGTAAGGTTTTTATTCTTGTCGTAGGCGTCCTTGATCTTGGCAAGAAATCTGCTCCGGATGATGCATCCGCCGCGCCACATCAGCGCAATGCCGCCCATGTTCAAATTCCAGCCTTCTTCTTTCGCCGCCGCGCGCAGTAGCATGTAGCCCTGCGCATAGGAAATCATCTTCGAGCAGTAAAGCGCCCGCCGCACGTCTTCGATAAAAATCTTCTTGTCCTGCGAATCGATCTTATGCTTCGGACCCGTCAACACTTTCGACGCCGCTACGCGCTCATCCTTCAAAGCCGAGAGACATCTGCTGAAAACCGCCTCGCCGATTAAGGTTAACGGCATGCCCACGTCGAGCGCGCTTGTCACCGTCCACTTGCCCGTTCCCTTTTGACCGGCCGTATCCAGAATCTTATCAACCATCGGCTGGTCGTCTTCTTCGCTCTTCTTGGCTAAAATCTGCGCCGTAATTTCGATCAGGTAACTGTTGAGCTCGCCCTTGTTCCAGTCCGCAAATACCTCATGCAGTTCATCCGCGCTCAGCCCCAGCCCGTCTTGCAAAAGCTGGTAAGCCTCGCAAATTAGTTGCATGTCGCCGTATTCGATTCCGTTGTGAACCATCTTCACGTAATGGCCCGCCCCGTTCTCGCCCACCCAGTCGCAGCACGGCGTCCCGTCTTCCACCTTGGCGGCAATCGATTGGAAGATGTCTTTTACATGCGGCCATGCCTCTGGATTTCCGCCGGGCATGATGGACGGTCCTTTGCGCGCTCCCTCCTCGCCTCCCGAAACGCCCGTCCCGATAAACAAAATTCCTTTTTCGTTCAAACTTTTGGTCCGGCGGTTCGTGTCCGGATAATGCGAGTTGCCGCCATCGATCACAATGTCGCCCTTTTCGAGATACGGCGTCAGATGGTCGATCATTTCATCCACCGTGTCGCCCGCCTTCACCATGAGCATGACGCGCCGCGGCCGCTTCAGCGCTTTCATCAGCTCCTCAATCGAGTGCGTGCCTACAACTTGCGTCCCCTTCGCCTCATCCTTAATAAAGTCGTCTACTTTCGAAACGGTGCGGTTGAAAACTGCCACTCGAAATCCGTGGTCGTTCATATTCAGCACCAGGTTTTGGCCCATCACGGCAAGACCGATCAGCCCAATATCACAACTCTCGTTTTGCATGTATCTCCCGAATTTGCTAACCGCGCAACAGTGCGCAAGTATGCGCAAAAGGAATGATATCGCCTCAGGAAAGGCGTTTTTTCAAACCCGCATCAATTCCTTTAGACGCAAATATCCGCTGCGGCTTACCGGAATCTTCATGCCGTCCGCTAAAACCGCCATCCGCGTGTCCTTGGTGTTGGGCTCCACCTTGGCAACGCGCTCCAGGTTCACCAGAAACGAACGATGGATGCGAACAAAGCGCGAAGGATCCAGTGAAACCTCCAGATTTGAAATGGTTTGTTGTTTGAGATGCGTCTTGCCGCGCGCGTGCAGCGCGACATAGTCGTCTTGCGCCTCTGCGTAGTCTAGTTGATTTACCGGGATCACGTGCAGACTCGTCCCGTCCCTCACCACGATGCGCTGCGTATACTGACCGGGGGCTGCGGCCGCCTGCCGAAGCTCGCTTGCATTCCAGTTAGTTTGCGCCTTCGCTCCGATGCGCTGCCGAACTCTCTGTAACGCCGTCTTAAAGCGTTGGATATCGAACGGCTTCAGCAGGTAATCCACCGCCGAAGCATCGAAGGCTTTCGTCGCGTATTGGTCATACGCCGTGACAAAAACCACCGCTACTTCATTACCGATCAGCTCGAGCACCTCGAACCCGTCGAGCTTAGGCATCTGCACATCGAGAAACAGCAGCTCCGGACGGTGTTCCGCCACCAGCTTCACGGCGTCGAATCCATTCGCGCACTCCGCGACAACTTCTATGTCGCTTTCGCCGCTAAGATATTCGCGCAACACGTGGCGCGCCAGTTCCTCATCGTCGACGATGATCGTTCGAATGCTCATCCGTCACCGCTTCTCATCACAAACCCAGGGCAGTAACAGAATCGCCCGGTACAAGGCCGGCTGTACATCGATCTCCAGTCTGCCGGCGTTTCCATAGCGCGCGCGAATGCGGTTGCGCACGCCCACCAAGCCGAAACCGGTCTTCTGCGCGGGGGGCGCGTCCGGATCGAATGGATTCTCTACCGTCACACGCAACTGGTTCTGCCAGCGCTCACCCCTAACCGCGATCTCTCCGCCTTCCGCCAGCGTCGCGATTCCGTGCTTGATCGCGTTTTCCACCAGCGGCTGAACCAGCAGCGGGGGCAGTTCGCACTCGGAGCAGCCCTCTTCCAATATCTGCCTGATGCGCAGCTTCTGCCCGAACCTCACCCGCTCCACATCCAGGTAGCTCTTCGTCAGGGCCAGCTCTTCGCCCAGCGGGATGCTCGGCCGTTCTCCCAGCCGCAGCGAGTTCCGCAGAAAGTCGGAAAGGGCAATGCACATCTGGCGCGCCTTCGCCGGATCGATGCTGGTCAGCGCGCTGATCGAATTGAGGCTGTTAAACAAGAAATGCGGATTGACCTGCGCCTTGAGCGCCTTTAGTTCCGCCTCGCGCGATAAAATTTCCGATCTCTGCGACGATTCGAATGCCAGAACCAGGTAATGCAGCAGGATCGCCAGCAGGTAGACCAGCGAAAGCACCCCCGCCAGCACCGGAATCGCCGGCCGGAATCTTGCCGCCACGCCCGCCATAAAGAAATTGAGCATCCAGACCCACCCGTGGCCAAACGCCATCACTACCGTGCTCGCGCACATCGCGGCCAGTAGGAACGCAACCCCCAGTTTCCAATCCGCCGTCGTTTTCAAATCGAGCGAGCGGCACACGTACCACGCCGATAAGCAAGTCATCGCCAGCACCAGCGTTAACGGCACGATGACGAGCGCTACTTCCATCCATCGCAGACGCGAAGACACCCCCAGCAGGAACGCCAGCATCAGGCCAATCACCGCAAAGCCCGTAAGGTAGCCGGAAAGTATTTCTCTGTGCCTCAGGATCGGGTGCATCGAAGAAGCCGGATTCAATCCTCGATCGAAGCTGAACCGAAGACGGAGAATCCGGTCACAATCAGCGTCGGCGCATCCGGTCCCGAATTGGGCGGAATGGTCTTGTCTTCGAAGCTGCCCAGAATGCTTACGCCGCTCACTGTCACTCGCCAATTCTCGGGCACTCTGATCTTTGTCTCTCCAAAGACGGTCGTGACGTTGATCACGGCCGATCTAGCCAGCGGCGTGATAAACGCGCGCCGCAAATCTATTTCGATATTTCCGAATATGGTTGTCAGATCTCCTCCCCGAAAATCGTCGGTTTCCAGCTTGCGCTTCAAATTACCGAACACCACGTAATCGTTAATCATCTTTTCGTAGCTGAATGCCTGGCGTGAGCCTAGAAACGAGGCTCCGCTCGGCGCCGCTCTTGGGCGGCCCGCCGACTCCACCACACCGAACAGCGCCGCGCAGCCCACTCCGATCAGAATCAGGGCTATGGGCCAACTTCCGTTGGTCGTTCGCCAGTGGATCCACCCGAGATTCGACAGCACAAACAAGCCGCCGAACAATACCAGGAGGACTCCCACAAATTGCGTGCGGGGATCTTTTCCACCAAGCAAGCGGCCAATCCCGGCGGCGATCGGAAACAGCGGCCAGAAGATCCAGATATTTTCGATTGGAAACAGGCCCAGATTCGCCAGAAATAACAACACCCCGGCGGCGATCAGAATGACTGAAAATGCAATGCGCGAACCATGCGAACGCCTGCGCACAAGCATGCGCTGCTCGTCGGTCAGGTTCGCATCGCGCGTCCAGTCGTCCCGATCCCAACGCCGTCTAGACACGCCGCGCCCCATCACGCGACGTTTGAGAAGCCGTTACATCCGACTTGGACTCTTCATCGCCGCTGGTCAGCAGATCGCTCAATCCCACCAGGATAAGGGCTACCGGCCAGAGATTTTGAATTCGGTCCAACGACAGGATTCCCACGCGGTCGCCGCCTACCAAGACCAAACCCGTCAACAACAAAATTACCGGTAAGATCAGACTCTCTAACTCGCTCCGTTTCATAATCATCCTCAATTCGATGCTAGAGGCAAATTCCACTAAGTTCACTCTCTAATCGGCGAACCGCGCGCCACTGCCGACGAACGCCGCTTAGCGCCGATAAACGACCGCGCGGCAAGCGATACCATTGCGTTTTAATGAACTCTTCCAGCCCCTCGCGACGCTCCTTTCTTCAATCGAGCGGCGCTATTCTTGCTCTGCCCGGTCCGGCGGTTGCAGGCGCTCCGAATCGGGATCGCGCCTACTGGACAAGCACCCTTACCCGCCTCGCTCTTCCGGTGCTGACCGCGCTGAGCCAGCGGGAGCTGAAAGCCACCATGCCGGTCGAAGCGCCACACGGCAACCGAGCCGAGCGCGCCCAATACACCCATCTCGAAGCCGTCGGCCGGCTGCTGTGCGGCGTGGCTCCGTGGCTCGAAAGCGGGGTATCGGACGCTCAGGAGAACAGCCTGCGCGCCGACTACGCCGAATACGCCCGCCAATCCATTGCCAACGCCGTCGACCCCGCTTCGCCCGACTTCCTCAACTTCAACCGCGGCTCGCAACCCGTCGTCGACGCCGCTTTCCTCGCGCTCGCCCTTCTCCGCTCTCCTAGCCAGCTCTGGAACCGCCTCCCGGCCGCCGCCAAATCGAATCTGCTCGCCGCGCTTCGCTCCACGCGCGTCATTCGCCCTGGCTTCAGCAACTGGCTCCTCTTCAGCGCCACCATCGAAGCCTTCTTCGCCTTCGCCGGCGAGTCGTGGGACCAGATGCGCGTCGATTACGCCCTGCGCCAGCTCAACGAATGGTACAAAGGCGACGGCCTCTACGGCGATGGCCCCGAGTTCCATTGGGATTACTACAACAGCTTCGTGATCCATCCCATGCTGCTCGCCGTCAGCGAGACAGTTGCGCCGCACTCGAACGCCTGGCACGCGCTCGATCCGGAATTTCAAAAGCGCGCCATCCGCTACGCCGCCATTCAGGCTCGCCTCATCGCGGCCGACGGTTCTTATCCGCCCATCGGCCGGTCGCTCGCCTATCGCTGCGGCGCTTTTCATTTGCTGGCCGACATTGCTCTGCGCCGCCAGTTGCCCGCGAACGTCACGCCTGCCTCCATCCGTAGCGCGCTCTCGGCGGTTATTCATCGCACCCTCGATGTGCCCGGCACCTTCGATACAGCCGGTTTCCTGCAAGTCGGCCTTTGCGGCTCTCAACCCTTGATCGCCGAATCCTACATCTCCACCGGCAGTCTCTATCTCGCGGCGGCCGCTTTTCTCCCGCTTGGCCTACCGGCTTCCGATCCCTTCTGGAGCAGCCCGGCCGAGCCCTGGACGTCCAAGCAGATTTGGGACAGGGTCGATACCCCGAACGACCACGCCGTCTGACGTGAAACAATAGTGCAGTTCGGCTTATCAAGGAGGTATTCATGCTCTGGTCCCGGCGTGTTTTCGCTATCGCCTCACTCTCCGTCCCTTTCCTCCCGTTGCTCGCGCAAGACGCTGTTAAATCCGGCGGCGTGCAGCGCATCGATCCCAGGTACACCTGCTTCATCACCAAACATCGCTTCGACAAACCGCAGCTGCCGGTCAGTGTCGACGGCAAAACTTACTACGGTTGTTGCGATATGTGCAAAGCGAAGCTGACCAAAGATCCAGCGACGCGCTTCGACATCGATCCGGTAAGCGGCAAGAAAGTCGATAAGGCAACGGCAGTCGTGGGCGCAGATGCCGGCGGCAAAATCTATTTCTTCGAGAACGAGCAAGATCTCGAAAGCTTCCGGCCGCCTTCTAACGGCAAGTAGACCCGGCAATTAGACAATGCCAGCCACTGACTGGAGCGGCCGCCGCGCTACGTTTCGCAAACTGCATAAAAGCGGCTGCTTCGTCATCCCGAACCCGTGGGACCCCGGCACAGCGCGCTATCTCGCTCAACTCGGCTTCGCCGCTCTGGCAACCACCAGCGCCGGCCTCGCGTTCTCGCAGGGTCTTCCGGACGCAGCTTGGGCCATTCCACGCGATACCGCGCTGCCACATATAGCGGCCATCGTTCAGGCCAGCGAACTCCCGGTCAACGCCGATTTCGAATCCGGTTACGCGCATGAGCCGGAGCAGGTCTCGGCCAATGTGTCGCTCTGCATCGCAACCGGCGTCGCCGGCCTCTCGATCGAAGACGCAACCGGCAATCCGGACAAACCGCTCTACGATCTCGCTCTCGGCGTCGAACGCATTCAGGCCGCCCGGCAAGCGGTAGACGAGTCCAAGACGGGAGTTCTTCTCACCGCGCGCGCCGAATGCTTTCTGGTCGGTCACCCGGAGCCGCTCAAAGAAGCGATCCGCCGCCTCCAAGCGTATTCCGAAGCCGGCGCCGATGTCCTATATGCGCCCGGCCCGCGGAAGCCCGATGAAATCAAGGCCATCGTTGCCGAGCTGCATCCCAAGCCCGTCAACATACTCATGAGCGCCAACACCGGTTTGAAAGTTCCGGATCTGGCCGCGATGGGCGTGCGCCGCATCAGCGTCGGGTCTTCCCTTGCCCGCTCGGCCTGGACCGGATTCGTTCGTGCCGCTAAGGCAATCGCGGAAGAAGGCAGCTTCGCCGGTTTCGATAACAACATCCCTTTTGCCGAACTGAACGGCTTCTTCCAAAGCGCAGCTTCCCCGACCGATTCCGATCTGGCAAACTGAACTACATGGAATGGACACCCGGCGGTTCCACCAACGATGTTGAAGATCGGCGCGGGCAAAGCGGAGGCGGCGGCTTCGGCGGACGCGGCGGCGGCTTTGGCTTCGGCGGCCTGGGTATTGGCGGCATCATCATTGTCGGCCTCCTCAGCCTCCTCTTTCGCACCAATCTCTTCACTTTGTTCGAAGGAGGGCAACCGGCCACCACCACCCAACAGGCGCGCCCGGCCAATCCACAGCAAATCGCTCAACAGCAACCTCTCAAAGACTTCTCCGTTTTTGTACTCAACGACGTCCAGAACCTCTGGGACCACACCTTGCCCGAAGAAGCGCACCGCGCTTATCGTCATGCCAAACTCGTCCTATTCCGCGGCGCTACCACGTCGGCTTGCGGCGTAGCGCGCGAAGCGGTCGGTCCGTTCTATTGCCCGGCCGACGAGAAAGTCTATCTCGATCTCGGCTTCTTCGACGAGCTTCGCAGCCGCTTCGGGGCGCCCGGCGAATTCGCCCAGGCTTACGTGATAGCGCATGAGATCGGCCATCACGTACAAAAAATCCTCGGCATCGAATCGCAAGTCAGACGTTTGCAACAAAGCCGGCCGGACGCGGCCAATCCTCTCTCCGTGCGCCTCGAGTTACAGGCCGATTGCTTTGCCGGCATATGGGCGCATTCGACCGCGCAGCGAAAGATCATCAACGAAAGCGATGTGCAGTCAGGCTTAGGCGCTGCCGCCGCGGTAGGCGACGATCGCATGCAAAAAATGTCCACCGGCCGCGTCAGTCCGGAGAGCTTTACGCACGGCTCCTCCGCGCAGCGCGTCAGTTGGTTCAAGCGCGGTTTGGCCAGCGGCCAACTCTCCTCGTGCGATACGTTTCAAACGCGCTAGTGTCCTGAGCGATAAATACGAAACATAAGTATTGAAGGGGCCTCCTATTGTTGTATGCGTACTGGACGTCCCAAGAAGCCACTGGAGATCAGTGAGGAAGAGCGGGAGAAATTGAGCCTAATCGCTCGTCGGCCGAAGTCGTTGCAGGCGATGGGCGACGCGCGCCCGGATGGTACTCGGTTGTGAAGAAGGGATGAGTAATTCGGAAGTGGCTCGAAAGCTGCACGTCACGAGCGCAACGGTGGGCAAGTGGCGAAAGCGATTTCTGGAGTTCGGGCTGGATGGCTTGCTGGATGAGCCGCGCGTCGGCGCGCCGCGAAAAATCAGCGATCGCGACATAGAAGAAGTGGTGACGAAAACATTGGAATCGAAGCCCGCGAACAGCACGCACTGGAGCACTCGGCTCATGGCCCAAGAGACCGGTCTCACGCAGAACGCCATCGTGCGCATCTGGCATACGTTCGGATTGCAGCCGCATCGAGTGGAGAACTTCAAGTTTTCCAAAGACCCACAATTCGTAGAGAAGGTGCGCGACATTGTGGGCCTGTATTTAAACCCTCCGGACCGCGCCATGGTGCTGTGCGTCGATGAAAAAAGCCAGGTCCAGGCGCTGAACCGGACCGAACCGATTCTGCCGCTGGCGCCGGGCGTTCCCGAGCGGCAGTCGCACGATTACGAGCGACATGGAGTAACGTCTTTGTTTGCGGCCCTGGATGTGGCTTCCGGAGTCACCATCAGCAATTGCTACCGGCGTCACCGGCATCAGGAATTTATCCGCTTTCTGAACGAGATCGAGGCCAATCTTCCCGGCGGCTTCGACGTGCATTTGGTCATGGATAACTACGGTACGCACAAGGTCGCGAAAGTCAAAAGCTGGCTAACGAAGCATCCGCGCTACCACGTTCACTTCACCCCAACGAGCGCCAGTTGGCTCAACCTCGTCGAGCGGCTCTTCGCAGAGCTTACCCAACGCTGTGTCCGACGCGGCAGCCATACTGCTATTCGGATCCTGGAGAAAGCCATGCTCGACTACCTCGACCGGCGTAACCAAAATCCCAAACCTTTCGTCTGGACCGCCGATGCCGATCTCATCCTCGGCAAGGTCGAAAGACTTTGTAAACGTATTTCCCGCTCAGCACACTAGTTTGCCGTGTCGCGGTTTCACGCGTTCATTGGCCGTTAACAAAAAGGTGAAATGCTGAGTGACTGGCGGGTCATGCCAGCGATATCGAAAGCGCCGGGGACAAGTGTCGCGATGAGTCGCGACACGGCAGGCATGATTGCCCGCGCCACCCTTACGGATAGTGAACGGATTGATTGGGATGCTTCACAACATGAGAAAAGTTCTGTTTCTGATTTGTTTTTCCTGTCTTTCTTCCTTTCTCTGCCAAGCGAATCCGCAGCATGTCATTCTCATCACGATCGACGGCGGCGCTGCCTATCAGTTAGACGATCCCGATCTCCCGCTACCGAATATTCGCGCTCTGATCAAGGAAGGCGTTTGGCCCGATAGCAGCCAGACGATCTTCCCGAGCGTCACGCACCCCTCGCACACGACCATCGTGACCGGCGTGACACCGCTTAAACATGGCGATCTTAGCAACTCGCTCTACGACCGCGCGACCGATCGCAGCATTCCGATGTTCACGCTGCCGCACTCGCAAGTCGTGATGGTCAAAACCATCTTCGATACGGCCAAGGCGCGCCACCTGACGACTGCCGCCGTCTTCTGGCCCGAGAGCATCGACGATCCCGCGGTCGATTTCAATCTCATGATTCGCAACACGGGCAGCACGCGCGTTGTCATCGAAAATCCCTGGACCAAAGAGCTCCGCGCGGATGGGATTCCCATCGATTTCGAGAACAGGATTCTCCAAGAGAAGCTATCCCCGGCGATGTTAGACGACCTCAACACGCAAGCTCTGTGCGACGTCATTCGCAAACACCGTCCGAATCTGGCCACTATTCACTTTGTGACGACCGATTCCATGGAACACGACTACGGGCCGCATGACGCCATGGCGCAGGCCGCTTTCCGCGACGCGGACGCGCTCATCGGCCGCATTGTCGCGGCTACAAGACAAGCCGGAATGTATGGCCAGACGGCTTTCATTGTCACGGCGGATCACGGCTTCACCGGCGTGCACTGGGAACTCAACCTGCGCGCATTTCTCGCCCAAGCGGGCTTGCAGGACAAAATACGCATTTACGATCCTGGCTGGTCTCCCTTGCTGCGCCTGCTTCCCAGCTTCGATGCCGCGAGCGACGGACCGAAGCTTCAAAGACTGTTTGCCACGCTACGAAGCAATCCGCATATCTTCCGCGTTTATCAATCCTCCGACTTTCCGTCGCTCGATCTACCGCGTTACGAAGACAGCGAGCGCATTCCCGGGCAATACATGGTCATTCCCGACATAGACACTTTCCTGGTAGACGCTCCCGACAATTCGACCGCGCTGCGCCGCTGCTCCCACGTCACCTTCACTCACGGTTATCTGCCGCAATATCCGGCTATGTACCCGCTCTTAGTGATGGCGGGCAACGGCTTCAAAAAAGGGATTCGAATCGGACACGTTCAACAAATCGATATCGCGCCAACGATTACGCGCCTGCTCGAACTGCCTGCGCTGCCTTTCGATGGCCACGTACTCGATGAAGCGTTGGAGCCGTAGCCGCTGAGGCGCGGTTCTGATGTCTGGGAGGCCGCTTGCTGACGGGATTGCGAAAAAACCCAGCGATCCAATCGCTTCGCTCATGGCTCTGAAAAGCAGCGTCGTAAACGCCCATAGGTGATTTTCGGAACAATCGGGGCCGCTTGCTGATGACGCGCGGTTCTGACTGACGGTTCAGGCGGCTTGCTGGAGCCCGACGGCGATGGGCACGCGGGCTTTTTGGGCGGCGATCTGGCATTCCAGGAGTTCGAGACGGCCGACGTGCAGGGTTTCGGCGCGATTTTCGGCGGCTTGTTTGCGGGCTTCGGCAGCTGCCAGGCGTTTCTGCGATTCAAAGCCAATTTGCTGTTTTACCGGCGTGGCGGCCTCGTCCGCTTTGGCGCGGCGGGCTTCGGCGCGTAGCTTGAATAACTCGTTGAGGCACTTGTGGAAGGCACGCTCGTGGGTGGTCTGGTAGCGCAGGTAGAGCGCGAGTTCTTTTGGTTGGTCGCAGCCAGGAGTTTCGTAGGTGAAGCAAGAGCCTTGCAGCATCAGGGCGCGCTGCATCAGCCAGTGATGCTGGGCCATGCGGTCGACCAGCAGATTTTCGGTGGGGGTGGAGGGTTTATGCTCGGCGCGCAGATCGGCGATTAGTTTTTGGAAGTCTTCTTCGATCTCCCAAGGCAGAATCGCGAATGCGCCGGAGAGGCCGTGCCGCCAGCGGTTTTGGGAGACGACGGCGCGGCCCTCTTCCGATTTTGGACCCGTGGAAAGTAGCGCGTTGGCGCGGTTGGCGGCTAAGCGAGCGGGTGCCGGGGACGAATGATCGAGGCGCATGAAGGACTCCTAGGAAAATCAAAACCGGCAGTTTTGTGGGGTCTTGGGAGCTCGGACGGGCTCCCAAAGAAACAGTATACAGGACGGTTCCAAGCGTTTCCTTGTAAGTGATAGCAAAGAAAGGGAATATAGGTTGTGACTGGGGTGTAGGCGGTTGTGATGGAAATGGGCGGGAGGATCTAAGTTGTTGATTCGGTGTGGGCTTCTTGAAGAAAGTGTGGTGGTGGAGGGGTGGGCGTCAAGCCGCGGGGAGTGGTAACGTGAAGCAAAACGAAGTTCCGCTACCTAGTTTCGAAGTGACGGAAATATTGCCACCATGGCGGTTGACGATACTGCGGCAGATGGCCAGACCCATTCCCGTACCTGAGATTTCGCTGCCGTGCAGACGAGTAAGCGGTTCAAAGATCTCGTCGCGATATTTGTCGGCAATACCGAGGCCGTTGTCTTCTATTCGGAACTGCCAGGATGCATCGAGCCGCTGACAGTCAATTTCAATGCGTGGCGTCCGGTCGGGGGAGCGGTACTTCAGCGCATTAGCAATTAAGTTCTGGAACAGCTGCCCGATTTGTATACGATCCCCATTGACGACAGGCAACGAGGTGTATACGATTTCGGCACCGTTTTCGTTAATCGCCGACTCCAGATTCAGCATGGCGGCGCCCAAAATCTCTTCCGTCGAGATGTCTTGCAAGTTTACCCGCCCCTGGCCTGCTTCCGCATATTTCAAAAGCGCGCTGATCAACTCGCCCATACGCATGGCCGCGTCCGAGATCAATTCAAATTGCTGATCCTCGTCCTCATTCAGGAGCGCCTTTAAGCGCTTGCGCAACAATTGCGTGAAGCTGGCGATGGTGCGCACGGGAGTTTGCAAATCATGACTGACGACATGGGCAAACCTGGTGAGTTCCTCATTGGAGCGTTCTAAGCTCAACCTGACGGAAGTGGAAAGTTCATTGGCGGAACGAAACTCTAACTCCGATACGACCATAGCCGCTAAATCGGTCAGGATCTTTCGCTGATCAGGATGCAAGCCAGCGGGATGCGGGACCGTGTCAATGATGCAAAGCGCGCCGAGACCGAAACCGCGAGGGCTTACCAGGGGAGCACCAGCATAGAACCTGATGGCAGGAGGTCCGGTGACAAGAGGATTGTGAGCGAAACGGGGATCGAGGGTTGCATCTGAAACGACAAGGGTCTCGTGTCTGGTTAGCGTGTGCTGACAAAACGACACCTCTCTTGAAGTACTGGAGGCGTTCAAGCCGATGCAACTCTTGAACCACTGAAAATCCTTATCGACAAGGCTGATCAGGACGATTGGAACGCCGAAAAGCCGCTTGGCCAGGTTAGTGATGCGATCGAAGGCGGGTTCCGGATCGGTAAAGAGAATATTGTATTGATGAAGTTCTTGAAGGCGCAGGGCTTCATCGGTGCTCATTCTCTTGGCTATTGTACGTAACAATGCCTCGGTTACCGGCTAAAGGAGATGGCGCAGCTTATCGGGATTGCGCACGACATAAATGGCGGCAATCTTGCCATCGTCAATCTGTAGCGCGGTGGTTTGGAGCGTGTCGTCCTGCTCAACGGAGACGAAACCGGGCAAACCGTTGATGAAGGCGTAGCGTAGAAGGCGCGAGATTTTAGCGGCAAAGACAGGCGCGAGCGAAGCGTGGAGTTGCATCACTCGATCGAGACCGACAAGCGGTTCGGTGGCGGCTGGGGCCTTACCGCCGCCGTCGGCATAAGCGGTTACATCGGCGGCCAGAAGAGATCGCAACTGTTGCATGTCGCCGCGGCGGGTGGCGGCAAAGAAGGCGGCTGCAATCTGGAGGCCGCGTTCTTTGGGCAGAGGAAAGCGCGGACGTTCGGCGCGGACATGGGCACGGGCGCGGGTGGCAAGCTGGCGGCAGGTGGCGGGTTCCCGACCGATGGTGCCGGCAATCTCCTCGAAGCCGATGCCGAATACGTCATGCAGGAGAAAAGCGGCGCGTTCAAGCGGCGAGAGGCGTTCGAGGGCCAGCATGAGCGGCAGGGCGACATCGTCGATCTCATCTTCGACTGCCGCGACGACGGGTTCCGGCAGCCAGGGTCCGACATAACTCTCGCGCCTATGCCTGGCGGACTTCAGGTGATCGAGACAAAGGCGTGTTACGATGCGGCGCAGAAAAGCTTCGGGCTCGCGGACCGCGTCGTGATCGGTATTAAACCAGCGAAGGAACGCCTCCTGGACTACATCCTCAGCGTCCGCGACCGATCCGAGCATCCGATAAGCGATGCGGACTAGTCGCGGGCGCAGCGGATCAAAGATAGCAGCTGGGCGGCAATCGGGGGGCGTTCCGGGCATCAAGCCGCCCGGCGATCCTCGACGGGATGGGCGGCGCGGAAGCCGATCTGGAGACGGTTCCATCCGTTAATGGCGACGATCAGCAACGTGAGCTTCACTTGCTCCTCCTCGGTGAACTGCGTTTGCAGCGCCTGATAAACATTGTCGGGGACGCGCGTTTGAGATACCAGCGTCAGGGCTTCGGTCCACTCAAGGGCGGCGCGTTCGCGTTCGCTATAGAGGGGCGATTCGCGCCAGGCATCGAGCAGGTACAGACGCTCCTCGGTCTCACCCTGTTTTCGCGCACTGGCGGTGTGCATGTGGAGGCAAAAGGCGCAGCCGTTGATTTGCGAGGCGCGGACCTTCACGAGTTCCATGAGGCTATCTTCGAGGCCACTTTGAAGGACGCCCTTTCCAAAATCGAGCCACGACTGCATGAGAGCGGGCGCGGCGGCAAACGGGTTTAATCTGGGTTTCATTATGAACTCCTCTCTCTGAAAACATGACGAGATGGGAGGGGCGATATGTGACATGCGTTAGGGTCTTCGGACCAAAGTTTACGGTCGGGGGAAAAAATAGAGGACACTTTCGCGAGCCTTACGGTCGCTGACGCTTCCTGCTCTGTGTCAAGCATTTTGCGACGCTTGGACTGAAAGTCCGCTCTACGAACGACTCGTACGCGAAGGTTACTCGGGGAGGGTGAAGGCGTATAGCATGTCGCCCGCGCCGAAGACTACGTACTGCCGGTTATTCAGCATGTAGGTCATGGGACCGTTGCTCACCGAAGAGGCGAGGCCGGCGTGCCAGAGGATGCGTCCATCGGCCGGGTCGAAGGCGATGGCATTTTCCGAGGGATCGCCGGTGAAAAGCAGTTTTCCTTTGGTAGTGAGGACGCCCGCGTGGCCGCCGCCAGTGTCGTGGTAGACGTGTTTCCAGCGCACGTCGCCGGTCTTGTAATCGAGCGCTTCCAATTGGGAAGCGGACCAGACGCCAGCATCGCGGCCACCATAGCCTTCCGGATCTTTGCGCGTGTCAGTCAAGTAGTAGACGCTGTAGGAAGGAGTGGCGTCGACATAGAACAAGCCGGTTTCGGGATCGAAGCTGGGCGGATACCAGTTGGTTCCGCCACCAGCGGAGGGGATGGTCAGAGCGCCATCGGTTTTCGGTTCCTTGTCGGTCTTGGCTATGGGCTGGCCGTGAGCGTCTACGCCTTCCGACCAGTTGATATCGATGTAGGGCTTAGCTGCCACTTCCTTACCGTTGGTACGGTCGAGCACGAAAAAATAGCCGTTGCGCGCGGCTTGCGCAAGTAGCTTGCGCGGCTGGCCGTCGATGACGCCGTCAAAGAGCACCGGGGTTTCAACATTGTCCCAATCGTGGGTGTCGTGAGGGGAAGCCTGGAACCACCAGGCGAGCTTGCCGGTATCGGGATTGAGCGCGACGATCGAGCAGGTCCAGAGATTGGCGCCCTTGCGGCCTTGTCCGGCATGGACGGGGTTGGGATTGCCTGTACCCCAGTAAAGGAGATTCAACTCAGGATCGTAGGTGCCGGTCAGCCAGGTCATGCCGCCGCCGTGCGACATGGACTCTTCATTGGGCCAGGTTTCGGAGCCGGGCTGGCCCTTAGCGGGCTCGCTGTTCCAGCGCCATTCGACTTTGCCGTCTTCGGGATCGCGCGCTTCGAGGAAGCCGGGGACGTCGAGCGAATCGCCGCCAACGCCGACCAGGATGTGGTTGCCGACCACGAGCGGCGCGGGCGTCGAAAAATACTGTTCGGCCAGATCGGCAATCTGCACCGCCCAGCGAAATTTGCCGGTGTTCTTTTCGAGGGAGATGAGATGGTTGTCGGGCGTTTCGAAAAACACCCAATCGTGGTAGATACCGACGCCTCGATTGCCGATGTGAATGCCGCCCTGGCTCTCCCATTTGTAGTGCCAGAGTTCACGGCCGGTTTTGGCATCGATGGCCCAGGCATGGTCAGGCAGAGTGAAATAGAGAACGCCATCTACTTCGAGCGGGGTGGCTTTGATCTGCGCGCCGAATGGGCTGCCGCCGGGTCCGGTGTTGGCGTGGAAAACCCAGCCGAGCGCGAGTTTGTTGACGTTGCCGGCGTCGATCTGATCGAGCGGGCTGAAGCGCTTGCCGGAATAGTCGCCGTTATAGGTTGGCCAGCTACCCGGCTTGGGATGGACGATCATGGCGGGATCGAGGCCTTGCGCGAGAGTGCAAAGAGGCAGGTAAAACGCGCCACAAAGTAAAAGACGGACGGTTCTCACTGCAAGGTCTCCAGGTAAGCCAGAATGTTGTGCATGTCGGCGTTGGTGTACTGCTTGAGAAGCTCTTCGTGCGCTTGGAGCGGATCTTTGACTTTCACCTGGATGCCCTTCTCCTGGTCGAAGAGCCAGGAATGGTGTTCTCCGGAGTCGTCAGTGAGCGAGACGCTGAAGTCATCGAGATGATCGAGCTTGCCCGAATAGGATGGGCCGGAGGGCAGAGTGACGGTGACGGTTTTTTGGGCGCGTGGATCGGGCGCGGGTCCGGGCATGCCGGGATAGTGCGACTGCTTGGGATAGAGGAAGCGCGACTGAAGGGCGACCGGCTCCATTTTGGAGGCGATATGGGCAAGATCGCCGGTAGCGGAGTGGCAGTTGGCGCAGTGGGCGCTGAAGTAAGCCTCGCCGGCTTTCGGGTCGCCGGTATTGATGTTTAGGATTTTGTAATCCATGCGATTGGCGGCGGCCTGGTTGCGCGAGAGAAGGTATTGGGCGATGTCTTGAATCTGCGCTTCGGTGAAGTTAGTGAAAGCGGGCATGCCCTTACCGGCGCGGCCGTGAAGAATGACGGGACCGATCTCCTTGCCGGTTCCCTTGTCATGCAATACGAGCACGGAGCGGACCAGATTGGGTCCGCCATTGCCGCCGCCGGCGTCACTGCCGTGGCAGAAAGCGCAGTTGGCGACGAACGTCTTTTGACCGCGGGCGGCGGCGGCCGGATCGGCGGGCGCGCCGATGGCGAGAAAATCTCCCGCGCGGCGGCGGGTGGCTTCGGTAGCCTGCGGCGCGGTGGTGCGCGCGCCTGGACCGGGCGGCTTTACAGCGGGACCGGGTTGCGGACCGTTGGCTGCGCCGGCGGGCGGTTGGGCGGGCGGAGCCTGCGGCTCCTGGGCGGCGAAGGCTGCCATGGCAAACAGAAATGCGCCGGTGAGTAGGCCGGCCCAGCAAAATCTCACGCTAATAGGACGCTCGACAGGCGGGGCTGGACGTTTAAAAAGGAACATCGTCATCGGTGATTTGCGTGCCGGGGAAGTCGTCGTCGGAGGCCGGGGTAGCTCCGCCGGGACCGCCGCTGCGCCCGCGGCTGGGCGAAGAAGCGCCCGGACCGCCGCCTTCCGCGCCGCCTCTGCCGCCTAGAAGAATCACTTCGTCGGCTATCACTTCCGTGCTGTAAACTTTTTTCCCGTCTTTATCATCGTAGTTGCGCGTTTGGATGCGGCCTTCGACGTAGACCTGGGTGCCTTTGGTGAGGTAGTTGGCGAGATTCTCTTGACGCCAGAGAACGACGTTGGTCCAATTGGTCTCTTCTTTCCATTCCTGGGTTTGCTGGTCTTTCCAGCGGCGATTGGTGGCGACGGCGAAGCGGGTGACGGAAATTCCGGAAGGAGTGAACTTCGTTTCGGCGTCGCGGCCCAGGTGGCCGATGAGAAGAGCCTTGTTGACGCTGCGGGATGCCATAATCTTTCGCACTGTAGCATGTTCTGGATTGGCGGCAGCGGCTAGGCGCGCAGGGTAACAAAAATGCATTATTCTAAGTACTAGGACCGCCGCGGAAATTTTTTGGGTAATAATCCGGATTGTCTGTTCGGATTGAGGCATAATTGTGGAACCAGTGGGGCGGTAAGATCACTGGCCGTTTTCTGTTTAGTTGGGGGATAAATGGCATCGCGATTCCTTCGATCGTGTTCGCCCTTGTTTGAAGTGTTCCGACCGGCACACCCCGTCCGCGGTGCTGCCTCCGCCGGTACACTTGCCGCCATATTCTTTTTTCTTTTTGCGCTACCCGGTTATGCGCAGATTCTGCTCAAGCCTGCCGACCCGGGCGATCCGATTACCATTCTGCCGTCCGACATGGCGATTTTCGAAGCCGGGCAGGAACGCAAGGAGCTACCCTGCACGGTCACGCAGCGCAAGCCGGAACTCGGTTTCGACCTGCGATTTCATGCCGGCTATGACGTCAACGTGCCGTTGAGCGAAGTATCGGGAGATGGCGACGCGTTGACGGTTGTCTTTCGCGTCTACCCGGAAGCGGATCACAATTCGCCATCCTATTTCGTGCAGCACTTCAGCGTGCCGACTCTAGCGGACGACGCCAGGGGCGATGCGCTTTTGCAGGGTGAGATCGATCTGGGGGAGGGCAGCTATCATGTCGACTGGCTGATGCGCGACCGGTCGGAGCGGGTCTGCGCGTCTTCCTGGGATGTCGACGTCGCATTAACCCCGAGAGATCGCCCGATCGGCCTCTTCCTGCGTCCGAACAAGATCGCCGAGACGCCGACGGAGCCATTCGTGAATGACACCGAAGTGCGCAGCGTCAGCCGCGGTAACCAGGGGCTGAACATCAAAGTTCTGGTGAACTTCGCTCCGCAAGACTCGCTCTCGGCGGCCCTGCAGCGCACCGACACGGACGCACTGGTGAGCATCCTGAAAGCGATCCAGCGCGATCAACATATTGGGCGCATTTCCCTGGTCGCCTTCAATATGTCGACGACGCGGGTGATTTACCGGCAGGAGACAAACGACCAAATCGATTTTCCCGCCCTGGGGCGCGCTTTGGAAACGGTGAAGCTGGGGACGGTAACGGTGCAGCGGCTGGGCGACAAGCAGAGTGAGACAAATTTTCTGGAAAACCTGATCGAGAGCGAAGTGGGAGCGGCCTCGCATCCTGACGCGGTGATCTTTGCGGGACCGAAGGCGATGCTCAACGCCGATGTACCCAAAGACGATCTGCGGCGCATCGGTGATGTAGAGTGCCCCGTGTTCTACATGAACTACAACTTGAATCCGCAGGCTGTTCCGTGGAAAGACTCGATCAGCCATGCCATCAAGGCGTTTGGGGGGACTGAATACACCATTTCCCGGCCGCGCGATCTCTGGTTCTCGACAAGCGAAATGGTTAGCCGTATCCTTCGGACGAAGCATAACCGGAGCGTGGCCACTTCGCCGGCCGTCGCGACCGGTTATCGTTGAGCGGCCGCATGGGGATTTCAGGCCGGAGGGGAATTTCAGGAGCGAGACCGGGGCAGAGTACACTAGACGGAAAAGGGGGGTTGACAATGAGGTTTAGCAGGTTAGCCTACAGCATTCCGGCTTCTGTCTTTTTGTTCCTGTCAGTCTCACTCTGTTTTGGCCAGCAATCGGACCTGGACCCGTTCACCAAGAAGCTGGCTCCTTCGGTGGGGTCGCCTGAGAATGCTGTCGAAAAGATGCTCGAAGCGGCCAACCTGAAACCGGGCGAAACGCTTTACGATCTGGGCTGCGGCGATGGTCGCATCCTGGTACGCGCCGCCAAGAAATACAAGGTGAGAGCGGTCGGCATAGAGATATCGAGCGCGCTCGCCGCGAAAGCGGCGCAGGACGTAAAGAAAAAAGGCCTGGCCGATCGCGTGAAGATCATTCACGGAGACTTCATGAAAACGGATCTGAGCGCGGCGAATGTGGTGACGCTCTATCTGGCGCCGGCGGCCAACGATACGCTCCGACCGAATCTGGAGCGGGAGCTCAAGCCGAAAACGAGAGTCGTATCCTACGATTATCCGATTGAAGGCTGGACTCCGATCAACACATGGGAAACTCTGGGACACCTGGGCGATACGCACACTATTTATCTCTACGAGGTTCCCAATTCCATTAGAAAGTAGGCTCGCGTGAGCCTTCCGTTCGACGTGCTGGGCATCGGTCTTAACGCCACCGACACTCTGCTGTTACTCAAAGAATTTCCGGATTATGCGGGCAAAGTGGCTTTCGACCGGGAGCTACTGAGTCCGGGCGGGCAAGTTGCGACCGCCGTGGTGACGTGCGCGCGACTGGGTTTGCGCAGCCGTTATATCGGCAGCATTGGCGACGACGTGCGTGGGGAGATTCAGCGCGAGAGTCTGGCTGGAACGGGCGTGGATACCAGCGGATTGATCGTGCGCGAGAACTGTCCGAACCAGACGGCTTATATATTGATCGACGAGCGCACGGGCGAGCGCACTGTGCTTTGGCAGAGGGCTCCCTGCCTGCGGCTTGCGGTTTCGGATTTGCGGGCGGAAGATATAGCGGATTGCAGATTGCTACACATCGACGGCTACGACGTGGAGGCGGCGAGCTTCGCGGCGCGGACGGCGCGCCAAAACGGGGTGCCGGTTTCGCTCGATGTGGATACGGTTTACCCGGGTTTCGATCCGGTGCTGAGGAATGTCGATTATCTGGTGGCGGGCTCTTCGTGGCCCTGTAAGTTGACTGGCGAGACAAATCCATTTGACGCTTTAGCGAGTATTTTTCGCGAGTACCGGAACCCGGTGACGGCGATGACGCTAGGCAGCCGGGGCTCGCTTGCCCTGTGCGAAGGCGTGTGGTCTTACTCGGCCGCGTTTGAAGTGCATTGCGCGGACACGACGGGGGCGGGCGACGTATTTCACGGCGCGTTCTGCTACGCCATGCTGCGAGAAATGCCGATGGAAACGGCGCTCGAATTTTCAAATGCCGCGGCAGCCTTGAACTGCACCGCTATTGGCGCGCGGGGGCACGTTCCGGACCTGGCGGAAGTGCAAGGCTTGTTAGCACGCGCCCAAAAAGGGAAGATACGGCGCAGGGCGGCCGACGAAATCATCGAACAGCTCGCGGCGGCGAACGCCCAAAGCGCACTCCAAGCCTAATGATCCCTTTGCGCGCCCTGCTACTGCGGAACTCCACGCCAGTGATGACGCTGGCATTGATTGTAGTGAATACCTTGTGCTTTCTCTTCGAGATGGCGCAGCCGCCTTACCTGCGGAACGCCTTTATCGAGCATTACGCGCTGGTTCCGGATCATCTTTATCTGCCGGCATTCGTGACCTCGATGTTTTTGCATGGCGGATGGCTGCACTTGATCGGCAACATGTGGTTCCTGTGGGTGTTTGGATCGCACATCGAAGACGTGATGGGCGCGGGGAAATTCCTGATTTTCTATTTGATTTCCGGAATTGCCTCGGCTGGCGTGCAATTCATGACGAGCCTGGGAAGCCCGATTCCGACGATCGGGGCGAGCGGCGCGATTGCGGGAGTGATGGGCGCGTTTCTGATTCTTTATCCGCGAGTGCGAGTTCTTACGTTGATCTTCATTGTGATTTTTGTCACTACCTACGAGTTACCCGCGGCGCTGATGCTGATCTATTGGTTTGGGCTGCAATTGCTGAGCGGACTGAGTTCCTTGAGCTCGGTGCCGCAGGCGCAAAACATAGCCTGGTTCGCGCATGTGGGCGGCTTTCTGGCAGGCATTCTGCTGGTCCGGCTGTTTATCGGGCAGCGCCGGCGCTACCGCTATTTCCCATCGTAATCCGAATGCGCGATCCGAATGAGCCTTTTGAGAATCTCCGGCCGCTGGATGTTTTGGCGATTGCGGCGCATCCAGACGACGTAGAGCAGACGTGCGGCGGCACGCTGATACGGATGGCGGAGCGGGGCTATCGGAACGGCGTGCTCGATCTGACGGCGGGCGACATGGGAACGCGCGGGACACCTGAAATTCGAATTGAGGAATCGCAAGCGGCGGCGAAACATCTGCTGCTCGCCTGGCGGCAGAATCTTCGCTGGCCCGACGCCCGGCTGGAGAATCATGTAAGCGCGCGCATGACGCTGGCCGGGGTGATCCGGCGCATCCGGCCGCGCGTGGTCATTCTGCCTTATTGGACCGGCCGTCATCCGGACCATTACCGGGCGGCCGAAATCGGTTACGAGGCCTGCTTTCTGGCCGGCTTAAAGCGGCTCGAAGAAGAGGTCGCGCCGCACCGTCCATTCAAGATTCTTTATTCGTCGCTTTACGCGAATGTGACGCCCTCTTTCGTGGTGGATATTACGCGCCAATTCGAGCGGCGCATGGCGGCACTCCTCAGCTATGTTTCGCAGTACGGCGACGCGGCGGAAGGCGCCGGGATTTTTCCAGCGCACACGGAGGTAGAGGAACGCCTGGCGGCGATGGCGCGTTTTTACGGCAACTTGATCGGCGTGAAGTACGGTGAGCCGTTTGTGGTGAGAGAGACGATCGAAATCGAGGATATCGTCAGCATGCCGGTGCGCAGCATTTGATGGGACCGACGTGCATCGCGAGTAAGCGGTCGAAGAGGCCGGGCATGGCGAGACACGAGATCGCCGGGCGCTGGAGCGACTCATGGCGCGAGAGCAGCAGCATCAATTGAGCCATCATCGCGGGGCGGCGGCGGATGGCGCGATGCGCGCGCGCGTAACTTTCCAGGCGTCCGGATTCGAAGGCTTTGGCCAAGGCTAGAGACTGGCGAACGGCTAAGCCAATGCCTTCACCGGTGATGGCATCGATTGATCCCGACGCGTCACCGACCAGCGCTACGCCGTTTCGGTAGACGCTTTTGAGCTTGCGCAGGCCGGTGACACCTCCCCTTTCCAGTGAAACGCCCGGCGCGTTTTGCAGCCTGGCAGCAAGCGCTGGAAAGAGCGGGAGCGCCTGGTTGAGCCTTTGGCGCGGATCGCCGGTGAGCAGAGCGACGCCGATTTGATTTGGGGAAACAGGCGTTACGTAGATTTGGCAGCGCTTGGACCAGTAGACTTCTACACAGTCTGACCACGGAGCGAGCGCATAGTGGCGGCGGAAACCATAGCGCCGGTTTTCCCGGCTGACGGTATCTAACCCGGCGGACGCGCGCACGTTCGATTTTTGGCCGTCCGCGCCGACGATCAGTTTGGGTTTGTAGGATTTATTTTGCGCGGCTAGGACGCCGGTTGGAAGGTACACAGCTTTTATTCCCCATTGCAGATCGACGCCTAGCGCGCGCGCTCGATCAAGGAGCAGCTCATGCAGGATTGTGCGACGGATACCAATCGCGTGGCCGTGCGGGAAGGCTGCTTGGGCTTGCGACCGGGCGTGTAGGAATTTGACTCCGTGAAAACGATAGCCCGCTTGCGCTGGGATTTGAACGCCGAGTTCGCGAAAGGCTTCGAGCGTATCCGGGAGGAGCCCTTCGCCGCAGGCTTTGTCGATGGGTGGAATGTTGGCGTCGAAGACGGAGACGGATGCGCCGGTTAAGCGCAGGGCGATGGCAGCGGTCAAACCGGCAGGGCCTCCACCGATGATGCAAACGTCCGGTCGCGGCACACTTCGATGGTAGCTATTGGCTCATGAGCGGTTGAAGGGTCGCTTGCTCACGCGCGCGGTTCTGAAGCCATGCCGGCTTCTAAGAAACCATCGCGCACAACGGACTCGTCGGAGGCGGCCAAGCCCGCTGAGTTTCTCTTTTGTTCTGTGCCGCCCCCGACGGCCTGTGCGCTCGAAAGCCGGCAATGAAACATTCGACAGGCTTTATGTTCTTTAGCCATTATGGCGCGAAGGTCCGAAGGGCGAAGGCCCAGGAAAGCGTCGAGACGATTCTCGACGCGGCAGCCACGAGTGGCCGCGCCACGATCACGGCTATGTGATAGCAAGCAGTTATAAGGTTTTCGAGAAAACTAAGTGACATTGGGCCGAAGGCCTGGTTTAGGGTAGGTTGAACTGCTTGACTACCAGGTTGTCTTTTTCGTCGAAGACGCGCACGGAGATTGTCTGATTTTCTTTTCCCGCGACGGTGAAATGGAGTGTCTGGGAATCAGTGACGCGGTTGTCCGGTTCGAGCAAGGTCCACTCGCCTCCATCGACCGAGTATTCACATTTGTCGATCCAACTGAGCGCGTCCTTGGCGGTAAATTTCAGCTGCCGATTGTTTCCGTTCCTGGTAATGGACGCGTCCACAATTTCGGGCGGCGTATTGTCTACCGTGAAGGGATCGCTTTCGAGCGAGGCGGTTAGGGCGTTGGCGGGCGTGTTGCCCGGCAGGTCGCTGGCGGTGACCCGCACCACATATTTTCCGTCCGGGAAAGCGGTGCTATCGAACGAATAGAAACGATCCTGCAGATTGTCTTTCAAGGTTTGCCAGCGGTCAGTGCCTTGCGCCTTTATCTCCACTTTATAAACAAGTGGATCGCTATTGGCATCGGACGCATCCCAGCGGACGGTTAAGTAGCCTTTATCGTATTGCAGAGTGGCGCTGTTGTTGCTTTCGAGCGTGATGGCGTTCACGTTTGCCCTTCTCTGGCCTACAGCGGGCAGCGTTAAGGTGGTGGGCGAACCGGAGGCCGTCAGGGAGCGCTCCAGGGAATTGGTGCTGGCGGGCTGGCGATAGTTGGGCGGAGCAGTCTCAATCTGTTTCACTTCCGGCGCGACGTTTTTGGGTAGAAACGGGATGTCGATGTAGCTCAGTTCGGGCGACGCGCCGGCGTCGCGCTGGCGGCTGAAGGTCAAGCGGTATTGGAGGAAACGCGCCGGCGGAGATTGGATTGGGCCGCCCTGATCGCTTACCGCTACTTTGCTCCACTCGCTCCAGCTATTTTGCGGATTGTTAACATTTCCGCTGCGCGTCTCGAGACCGATTTCGCCGCCGCGCAAGGTGGAGGTGAGATGCGCTTTACCCCAATAGGCAAACTCGTTCGCGTCGAGCACCTCGCTCTCGAGCGTGCCCTTCGCTTCAAGGGCTGGGCCGATCGAATAGAGGTTGCCGACGTTTCCGGTGACAGCATATAAGATGCCGTTGCGACCCTGCAGAAAGCTGGTGACCTGGGTGGGAGGGGCGTTTAGCAGGTCGGTCGAAAGATGATCGGAATCGATGCGATAGATGACACCTTTATTGCCCGTTCCGAGCAGCGGCTTACCGGCGGGATCGAAACCGATGGCATAGATCAGATCGGTGGGCGAGCTCCAAATTTTTTCAGCGAAGCCATTTTTCTGAATACGGTAAAAATCGGACCCGCCGCTGACGGCCGCGCCCAAGGAACCGATGGGGGAGGCCGGAGATGGGGCTCTGGTTCCGACGCGCAGCGCTCCGGTGGGCGAAACCGGGGCGGGCACCGACGGCAGGACAGGAGGGGCACCGGAAACCGAGAGGCCACCTGGTTTACCGCCGATAGCCGCGGCATAGACGACGCCGTTGCGTTCGGCTACCGCCGTCACCTCGCGCTTACTCGCCTGGTAAAGAACGAAACTCTTCCCGGCTGGAGTGATGCGCAAAATGAGCCCTCCGGGCTCGGTTCCGACAATCAGATTTCCTTCGTCGTCGATGACGAGCGACCGGGCGTGGGTCTCTTGCGTATCGAAGAACTTGGTTCCCTGGCCATCTGGGGTAACTTTATAGATCAATCCGTTCTCGCCGGTGGCCACGAACAAATTTCCGGCGCGATCGAAGGCCATGGCCCAGATGTATTTGCACTTGGGGTCGAAAAAGAGCTGGGGCTTACCGGTTGGATCGATGCGATAGATTTTGGCATCGGGAAGCACCGCCGCGTAAACGCGATCGTTGCGGTCGACGGCCAGGGCGTGCACTTCCAGACCGGTGACTTCGGCAAAAACTTTGGGCTTGCCGTTTCTGGGCAGGGCAAAGACTTTGGTGGTCGCGCCGGTGGGCGCGCCGCCGGCGTAATAGAGGGTGCCCTTGGAATCCTCGGACAGGGTCCAGAGATAGGGGACGCCGGTACTATCCAACTCCTTGAACTCAGGCGCCAGGGTGACATGCCCGTCGCTGCGAATGGATAAGCCTTTGCGGGTACCGCGCGTGAAGTCCGACTGATCCGATTGCTCCCAGATGTGGGTGTCAACGGCAAAGCAAAGACGTGTCGCGGCGAGAAGCAAAAAGATAGCTGCGGCCTGCTTGGAGGCCGGGAATTTTCTCATTGGTTAGTTAGTTTCCTGCGCCCTTCAATTGACGTAGATTTTCAGCGAGTAATTGCCCGTGACGACTTCGTCGAAGGGAACGGAGAGCTGTTCGTGGGCGCTCTCGGGCGAACTGACGAACTCGTGATTGGTGGCGCGGCCGCTCTGCATGACATTGAGTATGGAAGCGGGCAGGCTGGGCAAAACTTTTTCGTCGGAGTAGACGGTGGTCTGCGACTCGATGAGCGAGACATATAGGCGGTTATTGCTGCGCTCCTGGTTGAGCATGGCGACGGTTTGCGGAGTGTCCTCGATTCTGTTTAGAGAACTGGCAATGTTCTGAAAGCGGCTCAGGGTTTCGGCGTCGCTGAACAGGATCTGATGCTCACCGCGAGAAAGGCCGGCTGGAATCTTGACGTCGACGGTGCGTTCGATCCGGTCGCCGCGATAAGGGCGCAGAAAAACTTTGACCGGGACAGTCGAGCCCGGCGTGACTTTGTTGTCGGCGATCCAGGCCGATTCCACTTGGGCGATGCGCCGTTCCGGGAGCAGATCGACGGTGACGTTGACGGCATCGAGCTTGGGGAGTTTCGCCGAATTCACGTAAAGGCGATTGAACTTATCCGCCCACCAGCCGGCCAGCAGCATGGGCGTGGGGATGGGGTTCTCGGCCGGCGCCTGCATGGTTGTCAGCTCGACTCTTTGCTGACCGTCGATCTGAAGCTCGCCGTGCAGGCGGTAAGTGGCCTCGTCGGAGAAGTCGTTCAGATTCGAGAGCGAGTTGAAGAGGGTGGCCATCATCAGGTAGGGGGTCCATTTCTGGTCGACAAAGACGTTGTAGTGAAAACTGCTCGTTTTGCGAATGCTGTTGTCCTGGTTATAGGAGCGGACGTGCAGAGTGACGGGAATCATCTGGGCTTTGGCGCCGAGCTCGCCTTCGATGCCGCTATGCCGATCCTGCCGGAGCGCCCCCACTACTTCGGTGGCATTTCCCATCTTGGTGGGCTGATAGGAGGAGGCAAGGGTGGTAATGATGCTGTCCTTGGCGATGGGCATATCGACCGGGCCGAGGTTGAACATGGGGTGTCCGAAGGCCAGAATCTTGCCGCCGTTGTTGTAGGTGACGGTACCGCCGCCGGTCATGTTCATATCGCCCGAGACCAGGACGGCGGCGATGCTGTCGCCGGGCTGCATGGAAGTGGGCCAATCGGGGGCGGGAGTGGTGGAGCTGAGTTTACCGCCCGCGCCGCCTTGCGCCACCGATAATCCGAGCTGGTTGAAGATCGGGGAGAACTCGCGGATGGTCTCGTCGGAAAATCCGGACATGGTGATGGGCGTGGCGATAGGAGTCATGGTGGGGGACTCGGAAACACTGTGCGCGGCGCTCATCACGCGCGCGAGCAGGCCGCTCGGAACGGGCATATCGGCCTGGGCGGTTTGCAGTTTCTCCGGCGTACGGCTGTCGGCGGGGCGGGTCTTGTCGAACTCGTTGACTTCGAGCATGAGATCGATCGGCGTAATGCCGCAAATGGCGTCCGGCGAAAAGACGCTCAGGCGGAGGGAGATCGCGCCCACCAGCTTGCCGTCGATATAGACGGGGCTGCCGCTCATGCCGCCGGCGACGTTGGTGCGCGAAGCTTTGCCGGTGAGCTTGCCGATGATAATGTCCTGGCGCGGTCCCCAACCGTTCTCCCAGATGCCGACAATCTCTACCGGCATCGGTTCCGGCTTACTTCCCTGAAAGACGGTCCAGGCGACGCCCTTCATGCCCGGGCGCAGGTCTTTCTCTGGAAAAAGGGCAACCTTGCCCGCCTTGGGAGCCACGGTCATGTTCGGTATCGCGGTGTCGGGGAAGGCAGAGACGACGCCGACGGTCAGGAGAAAAGAGCAAACGAGAGCCCGGTAAAGCATAGAATTACAGTCTGTCTGAGCATCCGGTCTCATGCTGGGTGGAAAACAGTTTTGTCGCCGGACGTACTTCATTATCCCGCAACAAAGCGGGAGGTTCGCGGCGGGTTGCGCGCAGAGGTTAAATTTCCATAGCGTTAAGCTGTATTCATGGAGCGGTTTTCCTGCCGCGCCTGAAGCAAAATTACATCTTTAAAGTTGTAGACTGTAAACGTTTAAAGCCCTACGGCTAAAGTGGAGATTGCACATGACTCGCCTAACATTCACATCGGTAAGCTCTTTCATTGCCTGCGCGTGCCTCGCGGTCGGCATCTCGGCAGCCCAGAAGACCGGCAAAGGTGACGCTGCGAAAGGCAAAGAAACTTTCGAACAGTGCGCTGTTTGCCATAACGTCGATACCGACGAGAAGAAGATGGGACCGTCGCTCAAAGGTCTTTTCAAGCACAAGATGATGGTCGGGAACAAGCCGGTGACGGATGCCAACGTGATGGCCCAGATCAATAACGGCGGCAACGGGATGCCGGCGTACGCGGACATGCTTTCGGCGGATGAGAAGGCGAATCTATTGGCGTATTTGCACACGCTTTAGGCGGAGGGTTTTTTCAATCGCTTGCGGAGCTGGAGGAAACGGGAATATAGCACCGGTCCAATCGCTTCGCTCATGGCTCTGAAAAATACCGTCACAAACGAGCTATAGGTGATTTCCAGTTCGCGTGCTGCTAAATTTAAATTGTCCGCCTTCCAGCGTCCTCATCGTCTAGCCCGGCCTAGGACACCGCCCTTTCACGGCGATAACAGGGGTTCGAATCCCCTTGGGGACGCCAAAATCACACAGACCGCTTTCATGAAAGGGAAGTCAAACTGACTCCCTGGTAGAAGGATGCGATGTGGATTTGCTCGTTTAGGCATGACAAAACGATCGGATCGCTCACGGTGCCGATGGAAAAATAGACCCAAAGGCCGTCTCGCAATTGGTAGTGCTCGACGTGCATTCGATCCTGTGCCAATAGAACGTAGTCGCGCAATGACGGGATCTTCTGGTACAGTTCCCATTTTCCGCCGCGGTCATAGGCCTCGGTTCCCGGAGAGAGCACCTCGAACACGGCTATCGGATGTTTGATGATTGACGCATTCCGCGTCGCAGTGGATCACCGCATCGGGCATGACGTAGCGACCAGTGGTGGAGATCTCGACAGCAACCTCGATGCCATGAATCAAGCAGCGAATACCCGCTAAGCTGCTCTCGCAGACATTCATAATATTGCGGGCGATTCGATTGTGGTTTTGCGTGCTGGCTTCCATCTCCGACACTTCGCCGTTGTGATACTCATGGCGACCAGGAAGATCCAGGAACTCCGCTAGAGACATGCGGGGCAGTGATTGAGTTGCCATGGCCCTGGTTTTCAGTCTAGCGTCTTCCTGGTTCACGCTCCACCTTCGGCTCCGGGCCTGTCGGAGTTCGTAATTAACCCAAGCCCAGTCGCGATAATGGGGCTTCATGTTTTGCTTTTTGCGTTGGGAGCGCGCGTTCCGCGTTTTGCGAATTGCGCTTGGCGCGGTGCTTGCGCTGGCGGCGCAGTCCGCGTCTGCTCCTACGCGGGCGGATATTCTGCGCGGGCAGTATGGGCCTTACCGGGCCAATAACGATCTGCTCTTTTACCATCTCGACGTGCGGGTCGATCCGGAGAAGAAGTATCTAAGCGGCAAAAATACGATCCGCTTCAAGATGCTGGCGGATGGGGATCGCATTCAGATCGATCTGCACCCGGCGTTGCGTGTCGATAAGATACTGTTTGGCAAAACGCAGCTCACTTACAAGCGCGAGTTGGGCGCGGTGTTCGTCGATTTTCCAAAACTACTGCGCGCGGGCCATACTTACTCGATCGACTTCCATTATTCTGGCCATCCGGTGACGACGGCGCGCTTCGGCGGTATTACCTTCCGTAAAGATTCACAAGGGCGGCCGTGGGTCAATACGGCCTGCGAGGATATCGGCGCGAGCGTCTGGTGGCCGAATAAAGACCAGTGGCGGGACGAAGTGAAGGACATGAAGCTCAGCGTGGCCGTGCCCAACGGCCTGATGGATGTCTCGAACGGGAAGTTCGAAGGGAAGAAAGATCTCGGCGACGGCTACACGCGCTGGGACTGGTTCGTGCATTACCCGATCAACAGCTACGACGTTTCGCTGAATATAGGCGACTACACGCACTTCAGCGACCGGCTTAAGAAGCTGCCGCTCGATTTCTATGTGCTGCCGCCGGACCTGGAAAAGGCGAAGAAGCAGTTCGCGCAGGCGAAGGGGATGCTGGAGGCGTATGAGCATTATTTCGGGGACTATCCGTTCCAGAAAGACGGTTATAAACTGATCGAAGCGCCGTACTCGGGGATGGAGCACCAGAGCGCCGTGACGTACGGCAATCTATTCAAGAATGGCTATCTGGGGCGGGACTGGACGGGGGTCGGGATCAGCCCGCGCTTCGATTTCATCATCATTCACGAGAGCGGGCACGAGTGGTTCGGCAACAGTATTACGGCGGCCGACCGCTCGGACATGTGGATCCACGAAGGGTGGACCACTTACCTGGAGAGCCTGTATGTGGAGTACATGTACGGACACGCGGATGCGCTGCGCTATCTAAACGCGCTCAAACGGAAGATCAAGAACCGCCAGCCGATCCTCGCCGAGCGAGGGGTCAACGCGACGCCGCCCGAAGACCAGTACTTCAAAGGCGCGCTGATGATCAACACGCTGCGCAGCGTGGTCGATGACGATAGACGCTGGTGGGCTCTGCTGCACGATTTCTATCAGCACTTCAAGTATCAGAACATCCTGACGGAAGACGTGGTGGGCTACTTCAACGAGCAGACCGGAATGAATTTGACGCCGATTTTCGATCAGTATTTGCGGCACGCCGATATTCCGACGCTTGAACTGAAGTTCGACGCGGGCGGCGTGGCCTATCGCTGGAAAGCCGACGAATCAAAGTTTGCGATGCCGGTGCGGGTGGGGAACAAGGAGCGCTGGGAGACGATTCATCCGACCACGGAATGGAAGAGCATGAAGACGCCGCTGAGCGAAGAGGAGTTCGCCGTCGCAACCGATCTCTACTATATAAAGGTCAGAAAAAGCGAATGAGCCACCGAAAATCATTCGCCTGAAGGCGTTTTCGGCTGCATGAATTCCAAACGGTTACCGAACGGATCGTATACATAAACCCGGTCATAGCCGGCGAGCGGCTGATCTTCCTCAGCCCGGTATCCCGCTTGCTCGAGCCGCGCGATGAGCGCCGGCAAGTCATCCACGATAAAGGCGGGGTGGGCCTTGCGCGCGGCACGGAATTCTGGTTCGACTCCCAAGTGAATTTTCAACGAGCCCCGCTCGAACCAGCATCCGCCTCGCGCAGCCAAATGCGTCGGTTTGGGAGATTCCGGAAGGCCGAGCAAGCGTTCATAAAAGGCCCGCGCCTGCTCTTCGGAGCCGCCCGGCATCGCGATCTGGACGTGATCAATTTGCAAGAGCAACGCTATGTTCCCCGTGTTTCAAAATGCAAGATTGGTGTGAAAACCGTTGGGAGAAGACCGCTTGCTGTGACGGTCGCGGTTCTGAAGTTGGCGCATTGACTTAAGGGATTCCCAGGTTGTTTCAACTTTACGGTCGCTGACGCTTCCTGCTCTGTTTCAGGCATTTCGCAACGCCTGGGTAAACGACACACCAGCCACCAGCCGCATCAGTTGGTTTCGCTTATGAGTACATTAGGTGAGTTTAATGTGAAGTTCAGGACTATTTCACCTCCGGTCTGCGAATATAACCATGGAAGCACAAAGTGCTACCTAAGCCGAAAATAGGAGATATCTCAATATGAAAAAGATCATGACCGCTGCTTTGGCCCTATCCTTTCTCACCGCGGGTGGCGCAGTTTTTGCTCAGAATACCAGCACCGATACGGGTAGCATGAAGAGCACCAAGAAGATGAAGCACCACAAACACAAGAAGGGCTCTGACACGATGAGCACCACCAGCACGACCAAGTAAGGTTAGCTGAAGCTCGAAGATTCGAAACAGCGCGGCGCCGGAACCATCCGGCGCCGCGTTTCTTTTTTCTCAGGAAGACAGGGTATTGTTTCCGCGACCGAGCATCGTCCGCAAGGAAGCCGGACGCTTGGCGGGACGGCCTTCCCGGCGCAGGTCTAAGATCAAGCCCATGATCAGGTGCTCTATCTGATCGCGCACCGCGATATAGGTGGCTTCGTCGCGCCCCATGGGGTCCTGGATACGCCATTCGCGGACTTCGACCGGTAAACCGCTCGGCAAGGGGCGGCCGCTCATGTTCACGATTAAATCGATCTGCTGCAGATCTATCTGCCCGAGATCCTTGGCGAATTGCTCTTCGAGGCTGATGTTTTTGGCCTCCATCACCTGCTTGGTGAGCGGCTGAATGATGGAAGCGGGAGCCAGACCGGCGCTCACCGGCTCGAGCACATCGGCACCGTAAGCGCGGGCAAATCCCTCCGCCATGGGGCTGCGGCAGGAATTGCCGATGCACAAAAACAGAACATGCTTCATAGTGCCCCGCATCGCCGGATTGCTCGGAAGGCGCGCTCTCATCCTACCCTTCAAGTGTAGCGGAACGGGCAGCCTTCTCTTTTTGCGCCAGCACTTTGCCGATAAAATGGCGGTGGATGCCGGAATCGGGGCTCAGCTCGGGATGGAAAGTGGAGGCGAGATGGCGGCCCTGCTCGACCAGCACCGGGCGATCGGCATAGGTGGCGAGCACTTTGGCGAGTGGCCCCACGCGCCGGATGATGGGCGCGCGGATGAAAACGGCTTCCGACGTTTGGCCGTCCAGTTCGATGTGCCCGATCCGGCTGTCGATTTGACGCCCGTAGCCATTTCGCTCGACCGTTATATCCATCAAGCCGAGCGCTGGCTGGCTGGGGTGCGAGACTTCGGAAGCCAGCAGAATAGCGCCCGCGCAGGTGCCGAACACCGGCTTGGCAGCGGCAAACGAGCGGATGGGCTCGAGCAGCCGCTCGGCGTTGAGCAATTTGAGCATGGTGGTACTCTCGCCGCCCGGGAGAATCAGGCCGTCGGCGTCGTCGAGGTCGCGTGCGCTGCGCACTTCAAAGGCTTGCGCCCCGGCGCGTTCGAGCGCCTTGCGGTGCGCTTCGAAATCGCCCTGCAGAGCGAGGACGCCAATGCGTAGCGGCGGCATGCGGTTGGCGGGCGCGGCTACCAGCCCCGGGTCTGCATCAGCTCGTCTTCGGGCAGTTTGGAGATTTCGAGACCGGGCATGGCCTCCCCCAATTCCTCGCTGGCTTCGAGCAGCTTGACCGGATCGCGGTAATAAGTGGCGGCTTTGACGATCGCCTTGGCGCGCCTTTCGGGGTCGGAAGACTTAAAGATGCCGGAACCGACGAAAACGGCTTCCGCTCCGAGCTGCATGACGAGCGCGGCATCGGCCGGGGTGGCAATACCGCCGGCGGAGAAGTTGGGCACAGGCAGCCGGCCGTGTTCGGCTACATATTGCACCAGCTCGAGGGGTGCCTGCAAATTCTTGGCTTCGTGGACCAGTTCTTCCTTGCCGAGCACGGTCAACTGCTTCATCTCTTTGACGATGGTGCGGATATGACGCACCGCTTCGACGATGTTGCCCGAACCGGCCTCGCCTTTGGTGCGAATCATGGCGGCGCCTTCGGCAATGCGGCGCAGGGCTTCGCCAAGATTACGCGCTCCGCACACGAAGGGAACCTTGTAATCGTGTTTATCGACGTGGTGCTCTTCGTCGGCCGGGGTGAGCACTTCACTCTCGTCGATGTAATCGACGCCCAGGGCTTCGAGGATACGGGCTTCGGTAAAGTGTCCGATGCGCACCTTGGCCATCACGGGGATGGAGACGGAATGCATGATTTCGCGAATGATGCGGATCTGCGACATGCGGGCCACGCCGCCCTCTTTGCGGATATCGGCGGGCACCCGTTCGAGGGCCATCACGGAAGTGGCTCCGGCGCTTTCGGCGATGACAGCCTGCTCGGCGTTGACCACATCCATGATCACGCCGCCTTTCAACATTTCGGCCAGGCCGACTTTCAAGCGGAACTGGTCGGTTTCAAAGTTCATGTGAAAATTCTCCTCAGCTAAAGTTCTTAAGAATTCGTTGTCGGCTACACCAAAGCGGCCAGCGGCTCGAGGGGAGCGCGCGTACGATGGGCCGCCAATTGATTTTTCGCGATGTTTCCAAGAATCGAGAGGCCGCGCTCGATCGACTCCGGAGACAACCCCCCGAAGCTCAAGCGCAGCGTGCGCCCTTCGAAGCGCCGGACGGAGAAGTAGGAACCCGGCAAAAAGATGGTTCCCTGTTTCTCAGACGCGCGTAACAAGTCTTCGGCGAGCAAAGGAGCCGGCAGTTCTATCCAGAGGCTCATGCCGCCTTCCGGCCGGGTGAAACGGGTACCGGGAGGCAGGCGCCGCTGGCAGCCTTCGAGCGCAGCCCGCAAACGCCGCGAGCCGGCTTGGCGGGTATTTTTCACATGACGCGCCAGTTCGCCCGATTCGGCAAAACGAAGGAGCACGGCTTGCGAAAGCTGATCGGAATGCAGATCGCTGATTTGCTTGGCTTCGGCCAGCCGGGCCACAACGGCGCGCGGCCCAACCACCCAGCCCACGCGCAGGCCGGGAAAGGCGACCTTGGAATAGCTTCCTATGGAAATGATGTTGCCGGTTTGATCGAGCTCTTTGAGCGAGGGCAGGTCGCCGCCGGTGTAGCGAAGATCGCGGTAAATTCCGCTTTCGATCACCACCAGGCCGGAGCGCTGCGCCAGGGCGACGAGCGCCTTGCGCTGCTCGAGGGGCAGGGTGAGGCCGGTGGGATTCTGAAATTCCGGAGTGACGATGAGGAGCCGCGGCCGCTGGCGGACGATGGCGGCTTCGAGAGCGGCCAGGTTCAAGCCGGCATCGCCCAGGGGAACGGGTATGAGGTTGGCCCCCGCGCGCTCGAAGACACGCAGCAAACCGTGATAGACCGGATCTTCCACCAACACCGGCGTATCTTGCGAAACCAGAATGCGCGCGAGTAAATCGAGCGCCTGCTGGCAACCGTTGGTGACGATCAGGTCGTCGCCGGGCCGCGCCAAGCCGGTCGCCACATTCCGCGCCAGAAGATATTTCCGCAGAGCCGGGTAGCCGTAAGGCGACCCAAGCTGGAGAATTTCGCTGGCTTCCGGGCTATCGACCACTTCTTTCGCCAAACGCCGGAATTCCGCCATGGGGAAAGAATCCTCGGCCGGGCGCGAGGTGGCGAAGTTTACTGCCACGCTGGCCGGTAGCGGGCCGCTGGGTTGTTCGAGCGGCGGCAGCACGGTTTCCCAATCAAAAGCGGACGCCGGTTTCGGAGCGCCAGGAATGGGCCCCTGCGCCACAAAACTTCCCCGCCCCACAAAACTTCCGCGCCCCACCTGGCCTTCGAGCAGTCCGGCTTCTTCCAGCACGGAATAAGCGGCCGAGACGGTGGTACGGTTCAGTCCAAGTCGGCCAGCCAATTCGCGAGTGGCAGGCAGCCGATCGCCTTCCTCCAGACTCCCGGAGTGGATGGCGGCGCGAATGGACTCGGCCAATTGCTTGTAGATGGGCAGGTCGGAGGAACTGTCTATGGAGATGTTGGGGGCGATGTTGGCCAGGAAGTCCAATGCGTATCTATCTTAGCGAATTGGACTGGCTAAAGCCAGCCATTGGATCAGCCAGGCGTTGGGATTAGTGTCGATGCGGGCGGCCCAATTTACGGTCGCTGACGCTTCCTGCTCTGTTTAAGCTTTCGCAACGCTTGGGCCGCTCCACGCGGGCGGGCCACTCTACGGTCGCTGACGCTTCCTGCTCTGTTTAAGCGGTTCGGGTGCAAAGCGCTCGCGCCTACCATGTAGCCTAGGGTTGTGAATCGCCGTCGATGCGGACTGGCCGCACTGCTTCTTTGCGCCTGCCTGGGGAGCGGTCCGGCCTGGTCCACGGCCTCGGGTTCCTGGAGCCAAAAGCGAAAAAAAGAAGAGGTCCTGCCGCTGCCGGCCCAGCCTCCCATGGCGTTGAAGGCCAAAACGGAGATGCTCGATTTTCATTTGTCGCCGCTGTTGAAGGCGGGTGGGCTGGCCACGCAGATCCGGCACAGCCTCAGCGATCTGATTCGCGACACGCATGGGGAGACGATTGTGAAGCTGCGCGCCTTTGTGGCGGGAGCAGGCGATGCGCGGCAGGTACAGGCGGAGGTGGTGAAGCTGTTCGGCGAGCATAAGCTGCCGCTGCCCGTGCTGACGATTCTACAGGTGGGAGCGCTGGGCGACGACGAGGCCAAGGTCTGCATCGAGGCGGTGGTGGAAACGCGCCGCGTGAACAACCCGCAGGGGCTGGCCTTCTTTGCCGGGCAGAGCGGCGATTCGCTCGCAGGGGCGGTAGCCAAATTGAAAGCCAGCGCGCAAGCGGCTTCGGTATGGGGCGCCGACATGCTCTCGGTGACTTGTTTTGCATCGCGACTGAATGGCCCGGATAGCGCGCGCCCGGATCTCGAAGCCGACTTCCCGCACGCCAACATAAACGTGGTCCAGGCGCAGCGCGATCCGCTGAGCGACGCCGGCTCGTGCGAGGGGATCGGACGGCTTTCGAAGGCGCTACCCGCCACCTCCCCGGTCGTGCTGGCGAAAAGCGAGCGGGCCGCGCTGGTGGGCGCCAGGGAATTGGTCATTACGGGCCTGCAGCTTTCCTTTGGCAGCTTCCTGGACGACGCGCATGAGGCGCTGCTACGGCTCCGCCACTCGGCCGCCGCTTTGGATCAGGTGGAAACGCCCGTCCAAATCGACGTCTTTTCAATCGACCCCTCGGGCGGCTCCGCGCTGCGCAAGAACGCCGCCGACGTGCCGCCGAGCACTTTTAGCGTGCAAACGATCGAGGGATTGCCTTCGGTGGATGCCACCGCCGGCATCGAAGCCATACTCGCGCCGGGCGTCGCGCAAGCAGCCTCCGAGTGAGCTCGCGGGCAGCGCCGGCGAGGCCGAAATCCCATTCGCCTAAAGAGCAGTGCGATCGTGCCAAGGATGTCGGTATAATCCCCATAGGCCATCCGTTACACATGCAGTTTTCCAGCCCTTGCGCGTCCAGGCCAGTCTTGTTTAGAGCCATCTTTTTCAACCCAATCCTGGCTGCCGGCTTTTGCCTGGCGCTTTGTCTCTCGGCTTCCGGCCAGCAAAGCGCGCCCGCCAGCCAGCCCAGCGGCCGTTCGAAGCCGGCGGCGCCCGTGGCTCCGGCCAAAGGTTCGAGCGAGGCCAGCCTGACCGTTCCGCCGGCCAATACGGCCAAGGATCCCGGGTCGATCCACGTGGCGGTCAACGAAGTCATCGTGCCCGTTACCGTCACCGACGAGAAAGGCCGCTTCGTTTCCGACCTCGATAAGAAGGATTTCACGATTTTAGAAGACAATCGGACGCAAAACGTCCGCTACTTCACTCGCGAACGAAGCCAGCCGGTGGTGATCGGTTTCCTGCTCGATATGAGCAACTCGAGCCGTATACATTGGAAGAACTTCCAGAACGCGACCATCGAGCTGATCCAAACGCTGCTCAAGGGAAATCCACGCTACTCGGGCTACCTGATCGATTACGCGCAGGATGCCGAGGTCGCGGTCAACACGACCGACGATCCCGAGCCGATGGTGGATAAGATCCGCAAGCTCAAGCCGGGCGGTGGATCGGCGCTCTATGACGCCATTTACCTGGCCTGTACCAGCCGCCGCCTGGTGAAAGGCGAACCGATCGAGCCGCGGCGCATCATCGTGATTGTAGGCGACGGCCACGACAATGCCAGCAAACATTCGCTGAACGAAGTAATCGAGATGGCGCAGCGCAGCCTGGTTACGATCTACTCCATCAGCACGGAAGCCTTCGGTTTCACTAACGCGAGCACGGACAATCTGGTGCGCCTGGCGAAAGAGACGGGCGGCCGGGTGGTCTATCCGCTGGGCGACGTGTACCGGGACACGGACGGCTATCTCTCGCACCCCTCCGATGACGGCAACTACGCTTTAACGGTGGGCACGGGCGCTTACCAATCGGCGGTCGACAACAAGATGTATCACGCGGTGGCCGATATCGCGGGCGAAGTGACGATGCAGTACATTCTGCGCTACGTTTCGGACAATCCGACCGAGAAATCCTACCGCAACGTGAAGGTTGTGGTGGATCTGGGGAATGTCAAAGTGAGGGCGCGCAAAGGCTACTATGCGAGCGCGGCGCCCGCGCAGCGGCCGACTACACCCTAATTGCGCCCTGATCGCTTGGGCGGGGGGTATGGACGGGGTGAGTTGTAAAGAGCTAAGCTGACAGCGGAAGATTGATTTCGATGCCCGCTACTGTTCTTCGCTTCAGCGACTACGCTCCGCGCCAAGGGCAGTTTTCCCTGCTGCTGTCGGAGCTGCCGGGCCACGGCTTGAATACCATCGGCGTGCTGCTACTCGATCCATCGACGGATAACCTTTACCTGCGGCTGCGGCGCGACTTACACCTGATTGCCGAGGAAGAAGACATCGAAGTGCTGACGGAGCTAGGGGACGATCTCGCCTCGTGGGCGCGCGAACGGGGCGGGAAAGCGGTGCTCGAGCAACTGGAGCGCGAGGCGTCGCAAGCGATTCGCGTGAGCGACCGCGAATTCGTCATGGTGCGCGGCTTCGATCGGACGCTCGGCGAGTTATATCGCGAACATGTTCCCTCGGAAGTGATCCGTTTCCGGACGCACCTGCCGCGTTACGCGCTGGCGGTAGCGGCCGGCCCCTTTCTCACCAACCCGGAGGATGTCACGGCGGAAGAGTGGATCGAAGTGCCGCCCGGCCTGAAACTCGACGAAAACATGTTTGTGGCGCGCATCCAGGGACATTCCATGGAACCGCGTATTCCCGACGGCAGTTTGTGCGTCTTCCGGCGCAACGTCGTCGGTTCGCGTAACGGGCGACTGGTGCTGGTACGCAATTCGGAGCTGGCGGACGACAACCAGTACACCGTCAAGCGCTACAAAAGCGAAAAGAAATTCAGCGAAGAAGGTTTTGCGCAGACGCGTATCCGGCTGGAGAGCCTCAACCCGGCCTATCCTTCGTGGGATCTCGATCTGGATGAAGAGAAATATCAGATCGTGGGTGAGTTTGTCGAAGTGGTGGAGTAGGCTGCTACCTCCGGCCGCTTTTTCTTCCCTTCTTTTGGTCGCCGGTTATCACGCCGAACTGTAGCTTTTTGTCGACCGGATCCGCGCGGTCTAGACGCACGCGCAAGCGGTCTCCGATGGCATAGACCTTGCGCGTGCGCTCGCCGATAAGCTGGCGGCCGTTTTCGTGGTATCGGAAATAATCGCTGCCCAGGGTTTCGAGCGGGACCAGGCCTTCGACAAATAAGTCAGTCAGCTCAACGAAGAAGCCATGCTTGGTTGTGCTGATGATGAGCGCGTCGAACTCCTCGCCGACGCGCTCCTCCATAAACTTGGCCTTCTTCCACTCGATGAGTTCGCGCTCGGCGTCGGCGGCGCGGCGCTCGGTGAAAGAAGTATCGGTGCCGAGCTCGCGCAGCACCGCTTCCTGATAAAGCGGGCTCTCGCCGGCCAACTGGCGGGTCAAAATGCGGTGCACCACCAGATCGGGATAGCGCCGGATGGGCGACGTGAAATGCGTGTAGGCGGCCGCGGCGAGCGCGAAGTGGCCTTCGTTGTCATTGCTGTAGCGCGCCTGCTTCAACGAGCGCAGCATCAGATAACTCAGTATGCGCTCCTCCGGCTTGCCGGCGATTTTTTGGATCAAACGCTGGTAGTTGCGCGAAGAAACGTCGATCGCCTGCGGCATGACAATTTCGCGGCGCGGCTGGCGCCCCACACCTTTGCGTCCGCCGCTCCGGCTGTGCGGGCGGCGCTCGCTAATGTTGAACTTCTTCACGGGCAGCGCTCCGATGCCGAGCGAGTAGCCGAAATGCGCGGCGATCTCCTCGAAGTCCATTAGACGCTTGCCGTCGGGCGGCTCGTGGATGCGGTAGAGGGAAGCCAGCCCCGATGTCTCCAGGTGCGAGGCCACCGCTTCGTTGGCGGCCAGCATGAACTCTTCGATGAGACGGTGCGCGATGTTGCGCTCGCCGCGTGTCACGCCGGTCATCTGGCCGGAAAGATCGAGCTCGATGTTGGTCTCGGGCATATCGAAATCGATCGAGCCGCGGCGCGTGCGCTTGCGATTCAGGATGAGCGCCAGTTCGCGCATCAGCTCGAAGCGCCCGACCAGGCGGGCGTAGCGCTCGCGCAGGGAGGCATCGCCTTCGAGCACCCGAAAGACATCGGTATACGTCATGCGCTCGGCGCTGCGGATGACCCCGCGGGTAAATTGCCGCGCGACGGTTTCGCCCTGCCGGTCGATTTCAAGGAGCGCGGACAAAACCAGGCGGTCTTCCTGTGGACGCAGCGAACAGATGTCGGTGGATAACTCGACGGGCAGCATAGGCACGGCCCGATCGGGGAAATAGACGCTGGTGCCGCGGAAAAGCGCTTCCCGGTCGATGGGCGAATCCGGCCGTACGTAGTGGCCGACATCGGCGATGTGAACCTGCAGGGCGAAATTGCCGTTGGGCAGATATTCTACCCAGACGGCATCGTCAAAATCGCGGGCCGTTTCGCCGTCGATAGTGACGATGTCTAAGGCGCGGAAATCGTGCCGTTCCGCTAACTCGGTGGCCGAAGTCTCGCGCGGCATCTCGCGCGCCTGCCGAATGACGTCGTCCGGAAACTCATGCGGCAGATGATGCTTGCGAATGATAATTTCGACATCCACGCCGAAGTCGTCGGGGTAGCCGAGCACCTCCGTGACCCGGCCGACTGCCTGTTCACCGTTTTCGGGAAATTCCAGGATCTCGACGTTGACGATCATCCCGTCCATCTCTTCGATGGAATCGACGCGCGCCGGCAGATCCGTTCCCACGCGATCGACCGAGAGCTCGCGCGCCGGCTTTTCTAGTCCCTCGGGAATCTCGATCCATTGCTGGATGCGGTCGTCGGACGGCGCAACGAAGTTTCCGCGCTTGCGCACGCGGAATTCGCCCACGACCGTGATGTGCGCCCGGCGCAGGATGCGCAGGATCTCGCCTTCCGCGCGGCCTTCGCCGCCGAAGCGCGACACATGCACCAGCGCGCGATCGCCGTGCATTCCCTTGGCGGCCTCGCCCGGCGGGAGAAAGATGTCTCCGCGCACGCTCTCGGGCAGCGGCGTGTCGGGTATCAGGAAACCGAAGCCGTCGCGGTGCACGGAAAGCCGCCCCGCTACATACTCGGGATTGGTTCCGGTGGCAATGAAGTGGCCCGAACGCAGTTCCGCCAGCAATCCTTTATCGGTGAGCCGGTCGAGCGAGTCTTCGAGCGAGTCGCGCTTCTCTCCTTGCAGCCGCAGCTCGCGCACCAGCTGCTTATAAGTGGCGCGTGCGTGCGGCAGCCCTCGAATATGTTCTAAAACGCTTCCGTCGCTCAGTTCCGCGACGTCAGTTGGCAGCTTTGGCACTACCGCAATTATAGGAACCACAAACCGCTATCCTGACGAGCATGGAGCTCAAACTCGTTCGTCTCGCCATCCCCGATCAGGCCAACATCATCGTCGGACAGAGTCATTTCATCAAAAGCGTGGAAGATATCTACGAAGCGATCGTCAACACTTCGCCCCACTTGCAATTCGGGCTGGCGTTCAATGAAGCCTCGGGCGACTGCCTCACGCGTTTCGACGGGAATGACGAAGAGCTCAAGAAAAATGCGGTGGAGAATGCCAGCGCGATCGGAGCCGGCCACATCTTTGTTGTGACTTTACGCAACGGATTTCCGATCAATGTTCTGGGAAGAATCCAGGCGGTGCCGGAGGTGGCGAACATCTTCTGCGCGACGGCCAATCCGGTGGAGGTCGTGGTGGCTCAGACCGAGCAGGGACGCGGCATTCTGGGCGTTATCGACGGCAGCTCGCCGAGGGGCGTCGAAACGGAACAACACGTCGCGGCGCGCGTGGAACTGCTTCAGAAGTTCGGCTATAAGCGCTGATAGCGTTACATCCGCTCGATAATCATGAAGAGTACGGCAAAATAGGCCGCAAATCCGGCAATGGCGCGCATGGGAGTCCGCCTTTCACCAGCGTAGTGAGGCGCAGGCTCAAAATTTCTCGGCCGCTGCGCCGTGCCTACCGTATCGGAAATTTCCGATCCTCTTTTTGGAACCGCTCGCGCACTCTTCTGTCGAGAGGTCGCGCCAAATTTCATGCCCAAAAGCTTTTTCGATTCTGTAGCCGTAGCGTTCCTGATGCGAAGTGCTAGCTACCGCGCGCTGGCTGGCCAAATTCGAATCGAGAGTCGCCAGCAGACTCTCTCCACTCCGCCTTTCCAAACTCCCAACGAGCCGCACCGGACCGACGAGCAGCAACAGACAAGAGACCTCTTCGAACTGCAAAGAGCCCTTCAGACCGAGTCGGTCGCTGTCGCTGCGTAAGACTTTTTCGCAATGTGGCTGGCGGATCGGACTTCTGGCTGTAATTCCGACAATAAAACGCCTAAGTTATTGACACGCGTTCTTGGCACGACGAGGTCACCAGTTCAATCCTGGTCAACGGCAGCAAAGCTTTCAGTGACTTTTAGAGAGAGTCAGCAAAAAAGTCCGGATTTAATCTGGACTTAAACAAAAGTTTTCAATGGATTCCACCCTCGGGCTCGCCCACCATGCGGTCGCGAATGTTATGCACGTGCTCCCGGTCTCGATCCTCCTCGTTCTGGGTGTAAATCCACGTTGTCGAGAGTTTTGGTGTGGCCGGCCGCTTCTGAGCTTCGGCGGGTGTACTCCGACCTGCTGGTGCCAGGAGATGTTGATGCCGCGGAACCGACGCAGACCGAATCTGGGAGCATAGATGCCGGCGCGCGCGTCGGCCGATCGAAAGGCAGGTGGCGTGTAGTCGCGAGCGCGGTGCGCCCATCCAGCCTGATCGTTGAGTGTGCATGCCCAAACCAGCGCTCGCGTGGACCAGTTCCTAAAGCGCCAGCCGTGCTTGTAACATGCAAGGTTGATGGTTTGGTGGATTGAAGATCTCCTCAAGTATGTTATTCCAGCCGCCGTTCTCGGGAGTGCCGGATGGCTAACGGCCTTGAAGCCAATGGTCGGCCGCCCAGCAAAACAGGCTGACCTTGTGGATCGACTGACAAAAGAAGTGGCTCTCCGAGAGGCGATCTTAAGCCTGAAGATTGCCGCCTCGGAGCCGCGGCGCGCGCGTCAATTGGAAGCGAAGGAGCTCGCGTACCGGCAGGCGGAGGATATCGAGAAGCAGTTCAAGGAGAAATTGGAGGCCTTGGGACCGGACGTAAAGCCAGATGTCCTGTGGTTAAGAAAGTCTACCTTCCGAGAAAGGTTTTTCCCCAGACGCTATGACCGGCAAACTTCATTAACGAAGTGGCAGAAGTGGAAATGGTGGGGCTACTATTTTGGTTTCTGGTTCAATTTCCTCGTTTGCTTGAGCATGGTTGCTTTGATCGCGATTGGCACAGGCGCGCTTTTGTCGCCAGTCAAGCAGAAAGCGCCAGCCCAGCAAACGCAGAAGAAACAATCTCCCGGCAAACAGCAGAAACCTTCTATCGAAATTGAGATCTTCAGAACGGCGATCTTGCCGGATATTCTCGCGGTTTTGTTTGCTTGGTATTTCGGATGGATTAGTTGGACGGTCAGACGCGCAGCCTACAGCTTGGCACGAGAGACCAAGGCATTGACTGCCGGTGACTCGCACGGAGCTTAGGATAAAACAGTCATGGCAACGGATCCCGAGATCCCTTTCGAGCGCAAGATTACCGGGCGCGTCCGGTGTATCGACGGACGGAACGAGTGATGCTCGAGCGGCTGATGGAAGAAATCAAGCGGCGTACTTTACTGGTACGCATTTTCCCGAATGCCGCCGCCTGTTTGCGGCTGGTACGAGCGTTGGCGGTCGAAACTCACGGGAACTGGATTAAAGCCATGCAGTACCGCAACATGGGACCGCTGCGAGAACAGAAAAAAGAAGCGTTAACGAAAGCGGGGAGATGCGGCGTGATGTTTTCTCTACGGTGCTGACCAGTCCCGGCATCAAAGGTCCAGTCTGACCCACGTCAAATTACAAGAACTTGATAAGCACAATTTTTTCGGCGATTGAGTGCTCGCCTCGGTGCCGCGCGTGACATCAAGCACACCGCGTCGGTAGGAGAAAATGAAAGATCTTCATATTCTCGATGCAGGAAGCAGAAATAAAGCCCCGGAACGCCGTTCCGCACGGCGCCGCAAGATACCAGGGGAGAAGGCTGGCGTACTTGTTGCTGGCAATGTGCGTACCGGCGGCGTTGCTTTACTTGCGATTGGTTTTAGGATTGGCGGCGACGGACACGCGTGTCACGCCGGAGCAGGCGCAGTGGCTCGAAAAGCTTTCGCTGGTCGCGCTCTTGCTGTTTTTTGCGGCGCAGATCGTGAGCGCGCGCTTCCTGCAAGAGTTTCTGATGCCCAAGTCGGCTGGCTGGAAAAACATTCTGCAGTATGCGGGTATGTTGATTTTCGGGCTGCTGTTTTCGCTGGCCGGGGCGGTTACGCTCGAAGGATTCGGGATGGATGTTTTTCTACGGGTAGCGGGAGTTCATTAATTCGCGGGACAAAAGGTCCAATGTCACTTAGTTTTTGAAGCATGTTCGCAAATGAACATTCGACAGGCTTTATGTTCTTTAGCCATTATGGCGCGAAGGTCCGAAGGGCGTGGGAAGGCCCGGGAAAGCGTCGAGACGATTCTCGACGCGGCAGCCACGAGTGGCCAATGCCATTGACTTAAGGGTTTTTGGATGGCTGCAAATTTACGGTCGCTGACGCTTCCTGCTCTGTTTCAAGCATTTCGCAACGCTTGGGCGGCATCCGGTTTATCACGCTCATGCTTAAGTCAACGACATTGGGCACGAGTGGCCGCGCCACGATCACGGCTATTTGATATCAAGAAGTTACAAGGTTTTCGAGAAAACTAAGTGACATTGGGCCAAAAGGCCTACTCCACGTAGTCTCATACCACCGCGTTGCGGCGGATGACTTCTTTATAGAAATACGCGCTGGTTTTCGGAATGCGCTTTTGGGTTTTGTAGTCGACGTAATAGATGCCGAAGCGCAGGCTGTAACCGTCGGCCCACTCGAAGTTGTCCATCAGGCTCCAGACGAAATAGCCGTGGATGGGAAAGCCTTCGGCGGCGGCGCGGTGGAGGTTGATCAGGTAATTGCGCAGGAACATGACGCGATCGCTGTCATAGACGTGGCCGTCCGGCGCGACCACATCGGCCGAGGAGCAGCCGTTCTCGGTGACGTAGATATCCTTGACGTTCCAGATTTGGGCCAGATGACGGACGCCCCAGTAGAGGCCTTCCGGCCCGATCTTCAGCCAGGGCGAAGCCATGTGCGGAAAGGAAGACGGCATGGGCACAACGGCATAGCCGGCCGGCCCGCTATCGGCGCGGATGTAGGTCGGATTGTAGATGTTGATCCCCACCAGATCGAGCGGGCTGCTGATGATCTTTAAATCTTCGGGGGTGAACTTGGGCGCGGCCGTCCCTTCTTTCTGGAGATACTGCTCCATGTACTGGCCTTCCATGATGACGGTCAGGTAAGGCGCGTTGAGAACGCGCGTGCCGAGGACGCTCGCTTTGATGTGCTCTTCGGATTCGATGATGGGCGTGCCGCAAACATAGTTTTCGGCCAGCCCGACTTTTGTGCCGTTGGCCGCTTTTGCGCGAATGGCTTGCACGGCCATGCCGTGGGCCAAGACCGCATTGTGGCGCACCTGGTTGAGGGCCGCGGGCGCGAGCTGGAGTCCCGGAGCGAAGCGCCCATCGCGGTAACCGAGGTCGACGAACGAAGAAAATTCGTTCATGGTGAAAAAGTTATGCACGCGATCGGAAAGCCGGCCGGCGACGTAACCGGCGTAGTCGGCAAAGGCTTTAGAGGTTTCGCGCGATTGCCAGCCGCCGAAGCGGTCCTGCAAGGCCTGGGGCAGATCCCAGTGAAATAGCGTGCAGAAGGGCTCGATGCCATTGGCCAGCAACTCGTCGACTACGCGCTTATAGAAATCGACGCCGGCTTCGTTCGGCTGGCCGGTGCCTTGGGGGAAAATGCGCGGCCAGGAAACCGAAAAACGATAGATCTTAGCGCCGACATCTTTGAGTAAGCCGATGTCTTCTTTATAGCGGTGGTAGTAGTCGTCCGCGACGTCGCCGGTTTCGTTTTCGTGAACTTTGCCCGGGATGTGGGAAAAGGTATCCCAGATGGAGGGTCCGCGGCCGCCCTCTTTCGCGCCGCCTTCGACCTGGTAGGCAGCGGTAGCGCATCCCCAGCGGAAACTATTCGGAAATTCGTAGAAGTTGGGGCGTGCCATGCCTTGCGCTTGGGCGTCCCCGGAAAGGGCAAGCCCAGCCGGCAGTAAGGCCGCGCCGCCGCCCATTGTTTTGCCAAAAATTCGCCGGGATACCTTCTTCGAGGGCATGGCCAATAGCCTATCAGCCGGATCGCTATTTCCTGAGATTTATCTGAGGCATATTTGACTACCTGGCTAAGTTATGGTGTCCGCAGTCTCCACTAAAAACTCCGCCAAGAAACCGGGCTGGCTCGGTTGGAAAGTCTTCCGCCTGCTAGGCAAGCATCGCTGGACGCTGGCCGGGCTAAGCGCTCTGATCGTGCTGGCTTCGGGCCTGGATATTGCCGTGCCGTTTCTCACCAAGGGGATCGTCGACAAGATCTTGCATTCGCTGGGAGCGCATGGGCGGGAAGCGATCGGGACGCTGCTCGCGTCGGCGGCATCGATTTTCGCGGTCACGGTTTCCACGCGGCTGTTGCGCTCTTTTTACAATTACCGGCTGGTGCTGGCGGCCTCGCAGGCGGAAGACGAGGTTAAGAATGCTGCCTTCGCCCACTTTCTTACGCTAGACACGGAGTTTCACACGAAGGTAAACAGCGGCGAAATCGTGGGGGCGCTCGACCGGGGCGGAACGGCTATTTTCATTATTCTGAACGAGATCCTGGGACAGAACCTGCTGCCGCCGCTGTTGATCACGATTGGCGTGGTCACTTCTCTTTTTCTCAAGAATATCTGGATCGCATGTATCGTGCTCGCGCCGCTGCCAGCCTATTTGTTGGCGATCAGCCGGTTGGGCGGACGCATGGAAAAGGTGGAACAGGATGTGAGCCGCGCATTTGAAAACGTGACGAAGGAGTCTTACGATATTTCGAGCAACGTGCGGCTGGTGAAAAAGTTCGGGTGCGAGAACGAAGAGGCCCGGACCCAACAAAAACTCCTGAAATTCGCGCGTGACCAGCACCACGGGGCGGAGCGATTGTGGGCCTTCACGGAAAACATACAAAGCTTCATCGCGACGGCGGGACGGGTGGGCGTCATCGCGCTGGGCGGGTTCTTTGTGCTGACGGGCCGCTGCACCATGGGCGATTATGTCTTGTTCATTGCGATGCAGGACATGATTTACGGGCCCATCTCACAGCTCTCGGTGATTCTTCCGAAGCTGCGCCGGAATCTCTGCCGCGCCGAGCGTCTGTTTGACATTCTGGCGGAATGCCCGGCGCTGTGCGACGCTCCCGGGGCGGTGGATATAGAAACGGTCGAGCATTCGGTCGAGTTTCGCGGGCTCTCCTTTCGCTACTCGGGCAGCGATCGCTGGGCCTTGAGCGATGTCAATCTGCGCGTGCCGGCCGGGTCGACGGTGGCGCTGATCGGGGTAAGCGGATCGGGCAAAAGCACGTTGATGAATCTGCTGCAGCGGCTCTATGACCCGCAGCAGGGGAGTATTACGATCGATGGGCGAGACATCCGCCAGTTGACACAGCAGAGTTTGCGGAAGCAGATTGCGGTGGTGCCGCAGGAGATCGATTTGTTCTCGCGGTCGGTGGTCGAGAACATTGCGTATGGGGGAAGCATACCTTTCCACGAAGTGGAACAGGCGGCCCGGATGGCGCAGGCGCACGAGTTCATTGAGCGCTGCGAGCTGGGGTACGAGACGATGGTCGGGGAACGCGGCGCGAAGCTTTCGGGCGGCGAGCGGCAGAGAGTGGGCATTGCGCGCGCCATCGCCCGCGATCCGAAGATCCTGATCCTGGACGAAGCGACCAGCCACCTGGATAACGAAAGCGAACGGCTGATTCAGCTTGCGATGGAACGCGTGACCCGGGGCAGAACGTCGTTCATCATTGCGCACCGGCTGTCGACGGTTCGCAAAGCGGATCTGGTGGTGGTGTTCAACGAGGGTGGCGTGGAAGCCGTGGGAACGCATGAAGAACTCTCGCGGAGCAGCCCGACGTACCGCAAGCTGCATGGCATCCATTTGGCGGAGCGCCCGCGGCCGCAATTTGCCGCTAGCGAGGAAGCCGGTTGTGAGGAGCTGGCGCTGGCCGGCTGAAGAAGGGGTCGCATACACTTTGCTTAGGCAAAGCATGAATTCTTTCGAGACGGTACAGCAGATCAAGCAGACGGGGATTGTGCCGATTATCCGCACGGCGGATACGGAATCCGCGGTGCGAGCGGTGGAGGCGATCTACGAGGGAGGGCTGCGCTGCGCGGAGATCACCATGACGGTGGCGGGCGCGATCCAGGCTTTGGAGGCGATTGCGCGACGATTCGGGGACAAAATTCTGCTGGGCGCGGGCACGGTTTTAGATCCGGAGACGGCGCGCATCTGTATTCTCTCGGGAGCGGAGTTTCTGGTGACGCCGAGCCTGAATACACGCACGATCGAACTCGCGAAACGCTATTCGAAAGCGATTTTTCCGGGCGCGCTCACACCGACGGAAATCGTGGCGGCGTGGGAAGCGGGCGGAGACGGGATCAAAATTTTCCCGTGCAGCGCGTTGGGCGGCGCAAAATATATTCGCGCGCTGCGTGGGCCGTTTCCGCAGATTGAATTCGTGCCCACCGGCGGAGTAAATCTGGAAACGATCGAGGAGTTCCTGCAGGCGGGCTGTTGCGCGGTGGGAGTGGGCGGAGAACTGGTGGACGCAAAGAGCATTGCGGCCGGTGACTACGCGGCGATTGCGGAGCGGGCGCGCCAGTTTTTGGGGAAAGCGCGGCAGGCGCTGCATAAGAAAAGTGCCTGAGGGGTCGATAACAAAAGCGCCCTACGGCGCTCAGGTCTTGCGGCCGGGTGAGGCAACGAAGCGGTAACCGACGCCGCGCACGGTCAGCACGTGGCGCGGCGCAGTGGGATCGTCTTCGATGTAGCGGCGCAGCCTGACGATGAAGTTATCGATGGGGCGCGTGTCGGTGCTCTCCTGAACACCCCATACTTCCTGCAGCATGGTTCTTCGGGAAACCGGTTTGCCTTCGTGCTCGATGAGATAGCGGAGGACGTGGCTTTCCATCAGGGTGAGGCGGAATACCTGATCGCGGACGGATAGTTCGAGAAGATCGAAATCGACGCCTTTTTCGCCCTGCTCCCCAAAAGTAAACACGTCCTTGCGTTGCGGGAGTGCCGGGGTCTGCATCCGATCGACCGCCGACTGCTGCCATTGACGACGGCGCAGCAAGCCGTGGATTCTGGCGGTCAGAATGGCCAGCTCGAAAGGCTTCACCAGATAGTCGTCGGCGCCGGCGGCAAAGCCGTTCAGAACGTCGCCGGCGTGGCCGCGAGCCGTCAGCATGAGCGTGGGAACAAAATTGGCGGCGGCTCTCAATTCCGACATGACGGTAAAGCCGTCCTTGCCGGGAAGCATAATGTCGAGCACCAGGACGTCGAAGGCGGCGGATTCGGTGAGCAGCAGCCGAAGCGCCTCTTCGCCTGTCTCGACCACGCGCACCTGGTAGCCCTCCGCTTCCAGGTTGAAGCAGAGGCCGTCGGCCAGATGTTTTTCATCCTCGACTAAGAGAACGCGATTCATTTCACGACGGGAAGCTGGAGAACGAAGGTGCTTCCGCGGCCCAGGCCTTCGCTCTCCGCCCAAGCCCGGCCGCCGTGTCTTTTGGCGACCGAGCGGACGATATAGAGGCCTAAACCGGTTCCTTTCAGACGAGTGGTGGCGAGACCCGGCACGCGATAGAAGCGCCGGAAGATTCGCTTGAGCTCGGTCTTCGGGAGACCGACTCCATGATCTTTCACTCGCACCCAAATATATTTTCCGTCGACATCGGATGTCTCGGCCTGTATTTTGATGTCAGGACCGGAATACTTGATGGCATTTTCGATTAGATTTGAAAAAGCGGCGCGAAGTTCGTTTTGATCGCCCATGACTTCGACGGCCGGACCGGAGATGTATTGGAGAGCGTCGGGTTGAAGGTTGTGCAAAGCGCGGGCACGCACGATGCACTCCTCGATCAGCCGGTTCAGATCGACCGGAGAGCGATGGAGCAAGCGGTTAGAGGGGCCGACGCGTCCGGTCTGCAAAACCTGTTCGATGGTGGTGATGAGGCGGTCGCTATCGGCGAGCATGGTGCGATAGAACTGCTGGCGTTTGGCTTCGTCGACCGGGCGGGAAAGCAGGGTTTCGAGATAGAGGTGAATGGAGGCGACGGGCGTTTTGAGCTCGTGGGTGACGGCGTTGATGAAGGCATCGTGGCGTTCGTTGCGGCGGATTTCGCGCACCAGAAAAATGGTATTGAGCACCACGCCGCCGATGATCATGGCGAGCAGCAGAACGCCGAAAAAGAGCAGGATGCCGCGCTGCCAATCGAGCAGAACCCAGCCGATATAAAGCAGCAGGATGACGGAAATGAGCCCGACGCCGAGGGCAATGAAGAAGGCTACGGATTTCTGCCGGCCGGCAACCACCATGCTTCCACTTTATGCCGACGGCCAAGTCGGGCGCTCCCTTACAAGTGCGGGAGGGGACTAGCATAAGAAAGAGGCACTATGGCGGCTCAGAGCGACGCGGTGAGCGCACAGCTATTTACGCTGGCGGAGTATCTGGCTTTACCGGAACAGAATCCGGACGGCTCTTCTTATGAGCTCAGCGAAGGAAAGCTCATCCCCATGTCACCTACCGCGCGGCCGCATGCCCACAGAATCGATCGAATTCTACGATATCTTTACCGAACACTCGACGAAGAAAAATTCAATGTTCTTACGGGCAGGCCGGGTTTTATTCTAAAGACCGAGCCGAAAGCGATTGTACGGTCGGCCGACATTGCCGTCATGCATTACGTTGCCGAGCCTGCGCCCGGGATGCCGAGGGAAGCTCCTATTCTGGCTATCGAGATTGTCTCGCCGAGCAACCAACCCGACGATTTAGAGACGAAGCGCAGGCAATACCTGGCGGCTGGAACTGCGGAGGTCTGGATCGTTTACGACCAATCGAAGACAGTACACGTGAGCTCCGGGGACGGGGCGTACCGGGTTTATCAAGCTGCCGATGCCTTCGAATCGGTTCTCGGGATCAGGGTTGAGGTCGGTCAGCTCTTGCGGTGACGATATCGTCTAGGCGGCTTTGCGGTTTGGCAGTTCGTTCGGTAATTTGGCGACCTTGATGGATTTGGCGATGCCGAGCCATTTGAGCACGGTGATCTGAATCCAGGAAAGATCGAGTTCGTACCAGGCCAGGCCGTGGCGGGCGGAAGTGGGATTGGCGTGGTGATTGTTGTGCCAGCCCTCGCCAAAGGTGAGCAACGCGACCCACCAGTTATTGCGCGAATCGTCACGGGTCGCGAAGCGCCTTTTTCCCCACATATGGGTGGCGGAATTGACTAACCAAGTGCCGTGCAAGCCGAGGACAACGCGGAGGCAGGCTCCCCACAGCAAGAACGGCCAACCGCCAACGGCGAAGAGGATAACCGACAGCACGATCAGGGGTACCCAATGGTAGTTGTTCAGCCAGACGTAGAAGGGGTCCTTGGCGAGGTCGGGAGCGTATTTCGACATCAGGCGGGTGTTATTGTGCTTGGCCTCGCCGAACAGCAACCAGCCCATGTGAGCCCAGAATGCGCCGTCGCGGGGCGAATGCGGGTCGCCGTTCTGATCGGATTTCTGGTGGTGAATACGATGGGTAGCGACCCAGAAGATGGGGCCGCCTTCGAGCGTCAAAGTACCGCAAACGGCGAAGAAGTATTCGAGCAGCCGGGGAACCTTATAAGAACGGTGGGTATGAAGGCGATGGTAGCCCATACTGATGCCGAAGCCGATGCCCACCCAGTAGAGGACAACGGCGACCGCCAGGGCCTGCCAGCTAAACATGAAGAGAGCGGCAATCGCTCCCAGGTGAAGGAAAACCAGGGCAATGGTGGTTGGCCAGTTGACTCGCTGGTTGTCGAGAGGTTCGTCCTGCTGGAGGGCGGTAAGTTGCTCGATGGTCTCGGTTTGCATCGTTCAGTTATGAACGTAGCAGGAATTGGCTGTTTGCTTTGTAAGAGTTATGTAATTCCTGCGCGGCCGTTTCCTGGCGGCATCCGGGAGACGCATGTTATCATCAAACCGATATGGCGATACCGAATGTACGGCGTTTTCGGCCTTTTTGCCCGACCTGCAACGAGAGCTTCAGCCTGATGGCAGTTCTGCCCAGCGGCTCGGACGTGGACGCATACCTGATAGATGCTGTCGAGCGTCACGACCACAAGGCCTACCAGGAAGCGAAACAGCAACAGTTTAAGATCCGCGTCGGTCAGCAAAAGCAGAAAAAAGCCAAATAAAGAACAACGCGAATTTAGAATACTTCAAACCCGCGGGTCGTTGCTTAAGACGGCCGGCGGGTTTGTACTATGTGGAGCGCTTTCGAAGCGGCAGTCGCGACGTCGGGGTCGATGTCTTTCGCCAACTCTTTCAATGGCGGCAGAACCTGGGGAGTCGCGGCTGCTCCGAAGATCGAGCAAAGGGCGATTTTCTGCCCCTTATCCATCTCCGGAATCATTTTTGTCAGCGCGGCGCTCACATTGTCGTGAGCCGCTAACTCGGTCAGGTAAACCGACGCGGCGTTGGAGCGACCTTTCGTTTGCAGGCATTCGACGAGATAAGCGAGTGGGCTGAACTCGGTGGTATCGACTTTACCCTCATTGACCATGCCGAAGGCGGCGGCCAGGTGAATGCGCCAATCGATCTCGCCCTCATCGAAGGAACGTTCGAGAACCGGGAAGTCCTCGGGCTCGCGAATCCGGCCGAGGCCTTCGAGAGCGCTGGCGCGCAGCGCGGTGTCACGATCGCTGGAGAAATGAAGAAAAGTGGATCGATCCTGAGCCTGGCCCAACTCGGCAAGAGCTTCCAGGGCAGCGCGTTTGGTTTTGATCGTACGGGCGCTGGTTAGAGCCAAACGAACGTCGGGAGCAGCGGAAACGTCGCGCAGGACACCGATGGTTTCGAGCGCGGTCGCCTGAATCCGGTCGTCCAGGTCATGCGCCAGAAAGCCGAGGTCGCGGCCGCCGGCCGGATCGTGAATTTTCTGCAGCGCGACCAGGCATTCGAACAACAGATCGCTATCCTTGGCGTGCAGAGCTTGCTGGAGGGCTGGAATGGCTGCCCGATCTCGTAGCACGCCGGCGGCTAGCGCCGCGTTGGCCCGGGCGTCGGTACTCGTGCCGCCATTCACGAGAGCCGCTATGGCCTGCGCCGCATCGGGACGAACTTGGACGTCGGCATCCACGATTTGATCGTTGCGGGAGGAAAAGAAAGCTTTCACCTGGCGCAAACCGCGCGTCATGGAGCCGGTCAGACCGCCTTTTGCGACATAACCCGGCAGGTAGACGTTGACGATGCCGTCGGCGGCGCGGATCTCAACCTCCGGGTCTTTGTCGCGGGTGGCCTCGATGAGCGTATCCAGGCTGTGCTCGGTATCGATCTTGACGATCGCCTTTACGGCCTCCACGCGGATATCGCGGTTTGGATCCGTTAAATATTGCGCCAGGGCCGGCAACACCGTCCAATTGCGCTTGCCCAGCTCGCGAATGCGAAGGATGCGTTCGTTGCTGTTGTAATTCGCTTCGCTCTGTGCGACGACCAGCGACGCAAACAGGACGCTCAGGAGCGCCCATCCCCAAAAACGAATGGCCATAGGCGGAAAACTAATGAATGACTTCGATGTTGATCTTATGCGGGATCAAGCCCGCCTCGAAACCCAAGTCGAGTAATTTCTGAGCGGCCCGCGGAATAATCTCGCCGCCATCAACCGTATGGTGATTGACGTACATACCGACGAACTGCTCGGCCAACGCGGGGTCCAGGTCGCGCGCGAACTGCATGGCATAGTTGAGCGCTTCTTCACGATGGTCGAGCGAATATTGAATACTCTCGCGCATCAGACGGGAACATTCGCTCTGGACGGCCGGGGAAAGATTGCGTCGCAGCGCGTTCGCGCCGAGCGGAAGCGGCAGATGGTACTTGCTCTGGAACCATTTGCCGAGGTCGATCACATTGTGCAGACCGCCGTGGCCATAGGTGAGCTGTCCCTCGTGGATGACGAGCCCGGCATCGACCTCGTGCTCTTTGACGGCATCGAGGATCTTGTCGAAGGGAATGACCACCTGTTCGAAATCGGGTTGGAAAAGCTTAAGCGTCAGGAAAGCCGTGGTCATGGTTCCCGGAATGGCGATTTTCTTGCCTTTGAGTTCGTCCGGTTCCATGCGCCTGGTGCTGACCACCAGCGGGCCGTAGCCATCGCCGACACTTGAACCGCTGGATAAAAGGACGTACTTGTCGGCCACGTAAGGATAAGCGTGGTAGGAGATGGCGGTTAACTCGTACTGGCCCTCGGTGGCTTTCCTGTTGAGCGACTCGATGTCCTCGAGCACGTGACGAAAGGCGAGACTCTTCGAGCGGACCTTTTTGGTGGCGAGACCATAGAACATAAAGGCGTCGTCGGAGTCCGGACTGTGGGCGCAGACGATTTCGGTCAAGCTCATAAGCACTGCTCGGGCAACAAGGGCAACCTTAGTGTAACAGAAGGAGTTAGCGGCCCTGGCGGGCAAGGCGGAAGGCGCCCAGGCGGGCGTCGAGCGCGGTCAGATCGTGTTCAAGTCGGTCCAGAATTTGCGCGCACAGAGCGCCGTTCCGGGCTTTGGCCGCGAGTTCCAACTCCTGCGTTCGCCAGCGGGCGAGCGGCGCATGCAGACTGCCGACGGAGCCTTTGAGCGTATGCGCGGCGCGCGCCAGGCGTTCGAAGTCGCTCGCGCCGAGAGCGTCCGCCATGGCGACGAGTTGCGGCTCGCGCTCGGCGGAGAAAAGATCGATGACCTCGATCATCAAGTCCGAATCGTGGATGCACTGATCCTCAAAGCGGTCGGGCAGGAAAACGGGCAGATCGGAAGTAGCCGCAGCTGGCGCGCTTTCGCTTGCTCGCCCGGCCGAGGAAGAACGTGCGACGGCCGCCGCGAGTTGGCCGGGAGTGAAGTCGGCGTCGAGGTGGCCATCGAGAGAGGACGCCCGGTTCTCCGGCCAACAGGAAAGAAGCACGACTGGCGACTGCTCGCTTTGCTCGAGTGCCTGCCGGCGCGCATTGGCGGCAAAACCGGATAGGGCATCGTCGGGTTGCGGCCCGGAGAACAATACTACATCGAAACGTTGGATCGAAAGCGCCTCGCCCGCTTCGGCGACATCCGGAACGGCTGTTAGGGCATGATTTTCGGATGCCAGTAGAGCGACGAGCCGATCGGTTCGGTTCCGATCATCGTCTACCAGCAGGATGCGCAAGTTAACCATCGATTTGTTAGTCTTCGGCTGGCTGATAAAACGCCGCCTCATCGTTTCTAAGTCTTCGGCTCGCTGAGAACGCGGCCGCTCCCTCACGGGATTGTGAAAAAATAGCGCCGGTCCAATCGCTTCGCTCATGGCTGAGAATACCGTCACACGCGAGCTATGGGTGATTTCCGGAGGATCGGACCCGCTTCCTCACCGGTCGCGGTTCTGAGGGAGCGGGCTGTTTTGTAGCAACTTTGCGGCCCATCTTCCCGCCTTTGTTTTGTATGGTATATACTGTCGGTTTAGTGGGGGTGTGCCTTCCCTAGTCTCACGACTCGCACCGTCATATCTCAAATCCATCGACGCTGGCCCCGGTACTTGCCGCCGCAAGTGAAACGGGTCTCTGTCGCCCTCTTCAATCTGATTTTTCCCGATGAGTGCCGGCTGTGCGAACAGCAACTAATCGGATGCTCGCGTATTCCTGTCTGCGTATCCTGCCTTTCCCTTCCCCAGCCGTTGGAGGTGGAATTCTTCTGCCGCTCCTGCCGGACACCCTTTGTGGAGGCCTATCCGCTCGACGAGAACGGTCTCTGTACCATCTGCCGTGAGAATGCGGTTCGTTTCGACTGCGCTTATTCTTTCGGCAGTTTTGAAGGTTCCCTCCAGCAGCTGATCCATCTTTTCAAATACGGGAAAGTAGAGACCCTGGCCGAGCCGCTTAGCCAGCTAATGCTTAGAGCGCTGCCGCGTGATTTAGATTTCGATTTCGTGATGGCCATGCCGATGCACTGGCGCAGGCAATGGGAACGCGGCTTCAATCAGGCGGAGTTATTGGCGAGTCCGGTGGCTAAACGCTTCGGACTGAAATGCGCGCGGAACTTAAGCCGCAAGCGCTACACCAAGTCGCAGGCCAGCTTAGATGAGCGCGAGCGCCGGGCCAACTTGCGGGACTCGTTTCGGGTCACGCGCCCGGAGCAAATCGCCGGGAAAAGAATCCTGCTGATCGACGACGTCCTAACCACCGGAGCAACCTTGCGCGCGGCGGCCGAAGCGCTGAAAAGCGCGGGCGCGGGATATGTTTCGGTATTGACTTTAGCGCGCGTCGATCGCCGCGGCAGCTATGCGAATTCAACTCCGTCGGCTAAGAGCCGGCCCAGGCAAGTGGTATTGACGGGCACGGAGGCAAGTTAGAGCAGGCAGCGAAGAACGAATCCCCGGCCGCGAAGAGCGGGGGATTTCGAACAAGGGAGGGTACCCGAGATGACTAGTCCGGACCGACTACACAGACCGGTTCTCGTACTGAATGCGAGTTATGAGCCAATCAATATCTGCGCGGCTCGCAGGGCTGTAGTTTTGATCCTGGAGGGCGTCGCTTCGGCGGAAGAAGTGGCTCCGACGCAGATCCATTCGGCCCGGCGAACGTTGGGGGTGCCATCGGTGATCCGCTTACTGGAATACCGGCGAATTCCGCATCAGACGCGCGCGCTTTCGCGCAAGAACATTCTGATGCGCGATCGCTACACCTGCCAGTATTGCCATAAGACGCTGCCTTCGGGCGAGATGACGCTGGATCACGTGATTCCGCGATCGCGCGCCGGGGAGACCACTTGGGAGAACCTGGTGGCCTGCTGCCATCCCTGTAACAATCGCAAGGGAAGCCGCACGCCGGAAGAGGCGGGAATGAGGCTGCTGCGGCCACCACGGCCTTTCAGCCTGCACACCAGCCGGCACCTGATGCGGCTGCTCGGGCGAGGAGACGACCAATGGCGGAAGTATCTGTTCTATTCGGACTAGACTAAGCCGATTAGCTTCGCACGCACGACCCGACAAAGCGCGAGCGAGCCGTTGCGAGGCGAAGAGGCGCTGGACGGGAGTTATGATGAGTTCGGAAACATGTCGCCATATGCCGAAGCAGATCAGTTGGGCGAAAAGGTCATCGAGGTAATTGCCCGCACCCAGCGTCTGCCTGCTAAAACCGTAACACTCGACAGCACTTTCGAACAGCTCAAAATCGACTCACTCGACGGCATCAACATCGTTTTCGAACTGGAGAAAGAGTTCGAAATCGAGATACCGGATGAAGGCGTGACGAACCTGCGCTCGGTAAGAGACACGGTGCACGGTGTTCGCCAGTTGATCGACAAAAAGAGTTCCGTTGGGCCCGCGAAGCCTATATGAGGCGGGTGGCGATCACCGGCCAGGGACTGATTTGCGCGCTTGGGAATACGGTGGCGGAGTGTTGGGAGAAAGCAGCGGCGGGTGAAAGCGGCATTGGGCCGATGCGCGACGGCGGATCCCCAGCCTATAAATTCCAAAACGCGGGGGAGGCGCGCGAGTTCCGGCCGCTTGCTTTATTCAACGAAAAAGATCTGGTGTTGCTGGAGCGGTTTGCGCTGCTGGCAACAGCCGCGGCGCGTGAAGCGGTGGCCGAGAGCGGGCTGGACTTTCGAGCCGAATTGGCGGAGGAATCGGCGGTGATCACGGGCAGCAGCGTTGGCGGTCAGTTTACCGAAGAAGAGGGGTACCAGCGCCTGTATAGGGAAAATAATCCGCGAGTTGCGCCGCTGACGATTCCGCGGACGATGGCCAACGCGGGCGCCAGCCAGATATCGCTGGAGCTAGGGATCCACGGACCCGCTTACACGATATCGACTGCCTGCTCCTCCTCCAATCACGCTCTGGGGCAGGCCTTTTGGATGATCCGGAACGGCCAGGTAAAAGCGGCGGTGGCGGGCGGAAGCGAGGCTGTATTTGCCGAAGGCCTGCTGCGGGCCTGGGAAGCGATGCGGGTGGTTTCGCCCGACGTTTGCCGTCCTTTTTCGGCCGATCGGCGCGGTCTTACGCTCGGCGAGGGCGCGGGCATGATGGTGCTCGAGGAATGGGAGCACGCGCGGGCGCGCGGGGCAGCTATTCTGGGTGAAGTGGTTGGCTTCGCCATGAGTTCGGACGCGCACCACATCACGCAGCCATGCGTGGAGGGTCCGGCCAGGGCGATGGCGTGGGCACTGCGCGACGCCGGCATTGCGACGTCCGATGTGGCTTACATCAATGCTCATGGGACCGGGACGCAAGCCAACGACGCTGTGGAAACAGAGGCGATTCGCAAAGTGTTCGGCCGGCACGCCGATTCTCTGCTGGTGAGTTCGACCAAATCGATGCATGGACACACCCTGGGCGCGGCCGGCGCGGTGGAAGCCATCTTGACGAACATGGCGACAAGCCGCGGCGTGGCCCCTCCCACCGCGAATTTCCGGGAGCACGATCCGGCTTGTAATTTGGATGTAGTACCGAACCAGGCGCGCAGGGCGGATATCGAGATTGCGCTTTCCAACACCTTCTCCTTCGGCGGCCTGAATGCCACCCTTGTGCTGCGGCGCAGGCCGAATTGAGTAATGTCATCGTAGTTGCAGATTTACGGTCGCTGACGCTTCCTGCTCTGTTGAACGCTTGAGCGGCATCCGGTTGTCACGCTCTTGAGATTGAGCGAAGCATAGCAGGACTCGTCGCATCTAACGGAAGGCATTTGAAAATCCGGTTAAGAATGGAGCAGAATGAGTTCCGCTAAAGCGCAGTCCAGTTCGGGAACGGCAACCTTTTCGCCGTCCCTTACGCCTGAGTTGCAGACCGCCGTGGGCGAGGCGAAGAAGAAGTGGGAGAGTGAAGGCAACACTCGTAAGCTGTGGAACAAGGATGCCTCGCTATGGACGAATACCGACGAGAGTAAGTGGCTGGGATGGCTGGACGTGGTCGACCAGCAGTTGGCGGACATCTCGAAGTTCAAGGCGCTGGGCGCGGAGATTCACGAAGACGGCTTTTCGCATATTCTTCTCTTAGGGATGGGCGGGTCCAGCCTGTGTCCGGAGGTATTCAGCCTGACATTTGGGAAGCAGCCGGGATTTCCCGAGTTGCTGGTGCTCGATTCCACCGATCCCGTGGAGATCCGTAGTTTTCGCGACAAGATCGATCCCGCGCGGACGCTTTTCTGCGTGTCGAGCAAATCGGGGACGACTCTCGAGCCGAATATTTACATGCAGTACTTCTACGCCGAAACGGAGAAGGTGGTGCGAGAGCGGGTGGGCAACCATTTTATTGCGATTACCGACCCTGGTTCGAAGCTGGAGGGCGTAGCGGCCGAACGCAAGTTCCGGCGCGTCTATCATGGCGTGCCAAGCATCGGGGGCCGTTATTCGGCGCTATCCGATTTCGGCATGGTCCCGCATGCGGCTGCCGGGCTCGATACCGAGAAACTACTGAAGCAAGCGGCGCGCATGGTGGAGGCGTGCAAGGCAGACAAAGTAGACGAGAATCCCGGAGTGATGCTGGGCTTGATTCTGGGAACAGCCGCCGTCAAGTTCAAGCGCGACAAGGTCACGCTGATCTGCTCGGAGACCATTCACGACCTGGGCGCGTGGCTGGAGCAGCTTTTGGCGGAATCTACCGGCAAGCAGGGGCACGGGCTGATTCCGGTGGACCGCGAACCGCTGGTAGAAACCAGCAAATACGGCAAAGATCGAATTTTCACCTACATCCGATACTCGGGCGACGACGGCGGCGCGGAAGAGAGCGCGGTGGCGGCTTTAGAGAGAGCCGGCCAGCCGGTGGTCCGGATTATTTTGAACGAACTTTACGATATCGGCCAGGTTTTCTTTCAGTGGGAGATCGCGACGGCGGTTGCCGGGTCCTTGATTGGGATCGACGCCTTCAATCAACCCGACGTGGAAGCAAGCAAGGTAGTCACCCGCGACTTAACCACTGAGTTTGAGAAGAACGGCTCATTACCGGCCGAAAAGCCCATCCTCGACCAGGAAGGCATCAAGCTTTTTACCAACAAAGAAAATGCCGATGTTCTGCTGAAAGGCAATAGTACGCTGGGGTCGATTATTCGCGAACATCTGGATAGAATCCACCCCGGAGATTATTTCGGGCTGCTGGCTTATATCCCCATGTTTCCCCAGTACGAAGCGAAGCTCGAAGAGATTCGCAAGCAGGTGCTCGAAGCCAAGCAGGTGGCGACGGTTCTCGGCTTCGGCCCGCGCTTCCTGCACAGCACCGGCCAGGCGTATAAAGGCGGCCCGAACTCCGGGGTGTTCCTGCAAATTACCTGCGACGAGGCCCAAGATCTGCCGGTACCCGATCAGAAGTATACGTTCGGCGTGGTGAAGGCGGCGCAGGCGCGCGGCGATTTCCAGGTGCTTGCCGAGCGCCATCGGCGCGCCTTGCGCGTACACTTGAGCCCGGACTTAGACAAGGATTTAGATCGTCTGCGTGACTTAGTCTTCGCAGCGCTGGCTCATTAGTCGAATTTTGGATTGTTGCGATTTACGGTCGCTGACGCTTCCTGCTCTGTTCGACGCTTTTTTACGACGGTTGGGCGGCATCGGATTATCACGCACCACCTATACACACCTTTTATTTTTCTATTTGCCAGCAGCGAATTTGTTCGGCTATGCTATCGAGCCATTTGCTTCGGCTTTGGCCAGAATCGGGCCTTTTCTAAGTAACAGTACTAATTCTTTGCTCAAAATGCAAAAATAAATAGCATTCGGGCTTTTCCGGTGCGCGTGGCGATGAAAATTGAGTTATTCTTTTGCTACGGATTCGCAGCAAAGGCCCGGTTTGGACGGACCCTTGCTGTGTCGGAGGGGGCGGGACGCGCGAGTGCGTTACCGCCCATGTTTCATTTAGTGTACCTCGGAAGTTAGTCGGCAATACAACTAAATGTAGATTTGGTCCTAGAACCGTACTGTTTTTAGAATCCGCCTCGCCCAGTGCCCCAGTCGAGCTATGGGACCATCGAAGAGTGCTAGGGCTTGATACTGCCACACCCCAGGTTCCACAAGCCGTCGACGAACACTCAAGCAAAGCCGGCCTGCGAACGGTGGCCTCATTCGAGGCCTTGAAAGGCGTGGTGGTTCTAGTTCTCGGCGTTACGCTGCTGGTCTACCATTCGCACGTACAGGATCTGACCGAAAACCTGCTTTACCATCTGCATATCGATTTCGACCGCCGCTTCGGCCACATGCTGCTGAACGCCGCCCTGACGGTCAGTGACGCGCGCTGGTGGACGATCGGGGCCGCAGTCGGATCATACGCCTCGGTTCGTTTTATAGAGGCGTGGGGTTTGTGGAACCGGCGTGTCTGGGCGGAATGGTTCGCGCTGCTCTCGGGCGCGCTTTACCTTCCCTGGGAGTTTCTGAAATTAGTAGAGCGGGTGGATTGGGATCGCGTGGCGATTCTGGTCATCAATCTGATCATCGTGATTTACATGATTACGATTCGAGTCAGCGAGTGCCGCGGCCGCGGAATCGCCTGTAGCGAGCCGGTTAAGCCGGTGGAAACCGTGGGAGAACACTCCTAAAGCCAGGATGGAAGCCACGCTTGGTCACTTCCCCAGGTGGGCGTCGAACCAATCGATAATCCGCTGGGAGCTGTCGATCTGGTGACCGCGCTCGGTGAAGATATGGGGTTCGCGCGGGTAAAGTACAAGTTGGGATTGGCGCCCGAGCATCTGAAGCCCTTTGTAAAACTCTTCACCCTGAAAGGTCGGCACGCGCGGGTCGGCAGCGCCGTGCAGGACTAAGGCCGGCGTGTGGCAGCGCTCGATGAAGCGCATCGGGGAATGCTGGTCGTAGAGTTTACGGTCGGCCACGAAATTTCCAAAGAACTCATTCAAAAAATTGGGTGCGATGTCGGTGGTGGTGCTCATGCCGTAGAGATCGGTTACGGCCGCGCCCACCACGGCTGCTTTAAAGCGGTCAGTGTGAGTGATGGCCCAGGAGGTCATAAAACCGCCATAGCTCCATCCGCCGATACCGAGGCGGGCAGGGTCCGCGATCTTCTGTTTGACGAGCAGGTCGACGCCATCCATGATGTCTTCGAAATCGCCGCCGCCCCAGTCTTCGAAATTCGCTTCCTGGAAAGCGGCGCCCTGGCCTTCCGAACCCCTGGGATTGGGCGCAAGGACGACGTAACCGTGGGAAGCCAGCAACTGCGCCCACTCGTACCAGCTGCCTAACCAGCCGGATTGCCAGGCTTCAAAAGGACCGCCATGCGCATGCACGATGGTTTTGTGCGGCTTGCCTGGCTGATAGCCGGGCGGCAGCACGAGGACTCCATAGATCTTGCGCCCGTCTTTCGAGCTTGTCCAGGAAATCTCCCGCACCTTTCCGAGATTCCAGCCGGCGGCTTGCGGATTGTGATTGCTGAGACTCTTGGCGCCTCCGGCTTGCGTGTAAATCCAGATGTCGCTAGGGCGGTCGGGAGTCTGGCCCAGGTAGGCGATGGTCTTGCCATCGGCGCTTTCGGTGAAGTCATAGCCGTCGGACATGGCCTCGGCGATTTTGTGAATTTCACCCGACGCCACAGTCACTTTGGCAAAGAAGGGTCGCGTTCCTTCCACTCCCTCGACGGTCAGGGCGGCACCCTCGGGATCCCAATCGGCGGAACGAATAGTCGCTTGGAAAGTCGCGCCATAGCTGCTCTTCTTGCCGGTGGCCAGGTCTTCTACCGCGGGTGTATCCGCAATTCCGCGCGCCGTTTTTTCACCGTAGAGTATTTTGTCGCCGCCGCGCCACCAATGCACCGCTTCGGGCGATGCCTCGTCCGTTATAGTCTTGGCGATAGCGCCCGAGGCAAGATCGAGCAGGACGACCTTCGACACGTACCAGTAATCGTTCAAGCGCGGCGTCGGCGAGATGCGCGCGACCGCCTTCGCGCCGTCGGGAGAAAGATCGAAGCTGTCGACATTTTGTTCAGCCCTGGTAATGAGCCTTGCCGTGCGGGTTGCCAGCTGGTAGGTCCACAAACGATCGAAATGGTAGTCGCGGTCGACCAGAATCTGATCGTCCTTGCGGTCCTTGCGCTCTTTCTCTTCCTTCGTGTCGCTATCCGTACGGATGAAGCCGAGGAACTTGCCGTCTTTCGACCACTTGAAAGACTTCACGCCGCCCGGAATATCGGTCAGCGGATACGCTTCGCCGCCGCTGAGCGACACCGCCCAGATCTGCTCCTCGTTCTTGCGGCTTTCGTCTTTGAAAGCCCAGGGAGCGAGGTCCGGCCGCCCTTCCGCGCCTGCGACCTTGAACTCGAAGGCAGGGCTTCCGGACAGCGGATTCGTCCTGTCCGATAGAAATGCCAGCACCTTGCCATCCGGCGACCAGCGCGGCGAAGTATCGCTCCGGGCGCTCATCACAAACGGATGTTGCGCCTCTGTCCCATCGGTTGAGACCAGCCAGATGTGCGCATTCTTGGGCGCGCCGGACTTCATGGGTATTTCGACCACGTAAGCGACCAGCTTCCCGTCAGGCGAGATTTGCGGATCGCTTACTTTGCGGATATTGGCGATATCGGCGGGTTGGACGGTCTTCAGCTCGGCGGAGAAGCCGGCGCCGAGAAAAAGAACGATCGGGCAGACGGCGGCGAGTTTTATTATTCGGGAATGCATGATAGGTGATTTTTGCAAGAGATGTTCATACGAAAGGTACAATTTTACGCAAGCATGGCAGAACCTGCAGTCGTAATCGACCCTGATGTCATGAGCGGGATTCCCTGTTTTCGTGGCACGCGAGTTCCATTCAAGAATCTGATCGACTACATCGAGGGTGGCAAATCTTTGGGCGAGTTCCTGCGGCAGTCCCCTACGGTTACCCGGAATGTCGCAATCCAGGCGCTTGAAGAAGCGAAGGAGTCACTGTTGACTAGAATCCGAGGCGGCAGCCCCAAAATCAAATCCTCAAAAGTTAAAGCGCGCGGACAATTGAATCTGGCGTGATGTGCCAAAGCCGATTGTCCTGCCCAGGGTATTGAACACCTGCCCGAAACCCGAAGTACCTAACGTGGAGCCCGGCTCGGCGAAATTCGGGTGATTGAGGAAGTTGAAGAACTCGCCGCGCAGCTGCATCTTCAACCTCTCGGTGATGGTGGTGTTCTTGATGATCGAGAGGTCGACGTTCGCGAGTCCCGGACCGTAAAAAATGCCGCGGCTCGCGTTGCCGAAAGTGCCGGTCGCCGGAACCGAAAAGGCGGCAGCATTCAGCCAGTTATCGATGGACTGATTCGCCGGATAGACGCTCTGTCCCGGAACCACGTTAGGGCGCTGGTTGATCGAGTCGAAGTTGCCGGTCTCGCTGATGGGGATGTAGACTGTGCTGGCGATGCCGGTGCGGAACTGGCCGAGACCGGCGATCTGCCAGCCGCCGATCAGCCTGTCGGCGAGGCCGTGTGCGCTCCCCAGGAACCGTTGACCTTGCCCGAACGGGAGATTGTAAAGCAGGTTGAACGAGCCGCTGTGCCGGGCGTCGCCGGAGCTGTTGCCACGCTCCGCTTTGAAGTTGTTGTTATCCTGCGGGCCGCCATCGAACAAGCCCTGGTCGTCGACATCGTCGATCGCATGTGACCAGGTGTAGTTGCCTTCGAGCTGCAGGCCATTCGAAAATCGCTTCGTGTAGCTGGTCTGCAGGCTGTGGTACACGTTCTGGCCGGAAGCTGTTTCGACATTGATATCGGCAAAATTAGGATTAGGACGGGCGCCAAGCGTGGGGTCATAGTAATTGAGATTCAGATCGCGCCGCAGATTCAGGCCATGATTACCGACATAGGCGACTTGCAATGTCGAGTTGCTCGAAAGCTGATAGGCGGTGGTGAAATTCCACTGTTGCGAATAAATATCGGGCTTATTCCAGTTGAAGCCTGATACGGTCGGCAAAGGAGCAGTGCCTTGCGAAATGAACTGATTCAGCGGGTAGCTCAGGTTCGGAATTTCCGCCTGCGTGAGGTTGGTGTTGCCGGGGACATTGTTGGTCGGGACACTGTATGCTCCGAAGCCGACGGGGTAGGACTGGAAGAAAATACCGTAGCCGGTGCGCACGACGAGGCGCGGCGTCGCCTGCCAGGCGAGAGCGAAGCGTGGCGAGAAATCTTTGTAGTTGGGGCGGAAGTAAGCTCCGCCGGGAGGCGCAAGCGTCATGGTGCGCGTGTCGAACGTTTGCGCCTTGTTGCCCGGGTCGTAGGGAGGCGTTTCGTAATCCCAACGCAGGCCGTAATCGAGTGTCAAGCCAGGACGCAACTGCCAGGTATCCTGCACGAACAGGCCGACCTGGTAAGCCCAGGTTGCGCTCCCCGGATTGCCTACTGTGAGGCTGGCGTTCGAGGCGCTATTGTCGATGAAATCTGCGGCCGTCTGGTAAGTGATCGAAGACGTATCGTTCGAGTAGTTGTCGATCTGAATGCGATAGGCGTCGGCGCCCCACTTGATGCTGTGCGCGCCCACCGTGTAGCTCATATCGTCGCCGATCTGGTAAGAGGTGTTCTTCTCGGCGTAAATGCCGCGCGTGCCCGGATCGATGGTCAGCTCATTGAGAAAGATCTCGGGATACGGCTCGTCCGCGCCGATGGTACTGGCAAAACGCTGCATGCCGATGAGCGTTTCGTTCAGAAAATGCGGATTGAAGATGTGCTCTTCATGGAGCGCGAAGTTGGTGGTTCGCGAGGGGACGTTCTGATGATCGCTGAGGCCGAGCGCGCTCGAATCGACTCCGAAGAGCGGACCGTTGACATCACCTTCGTTCATGTTGAAGCGGAAGAAGAGCGAGTCTTTTTCACTGAAGTTCTGGTCGATCTTGAAGCTGCCGGTGTCTTCTTTGACGGCCAGGCTTTGCACGGTGGTGTAGTTGGCGACCAGAGGATTCGAAGTGGCGCTGGTACCGATCGGATATTGACTGACAATCGGCGCGAGGGTCGGCGAGGTCGCCAGCACTTCCTGCCGTGCCTGGTTGCTCAAGGTGGTGCCGCTTCCAGTGACACCGATCGATTGGCGGGAGCCTTCGTAATTGACGAAATAGAACGTCTTATCCTTCTTCAAAGGGCCGCCCAGATTCGCGCCGAAATCGTTGTAGCGGAACTGCGCCTGCTGGTCCGGCTTGGTGTTGAAGAAGTTGCGAGCATCGAGAAAGTTGTTGCGGAAGTAGTCGAAGAGCGTGCCGTGCAGTTCGTTGGTGCCGCTCTTGGAAGCAACGTTCACAAAGGAACCGGCCGCGCGCCCGTACTGCGCCTGGTAATCGGAGGTTTGCACCCGAAATTCGGCAATGGTTTCCTGGCTGCCCGTGAGCAGGCGCGCCCCGCGCTCGAATCCGTTCGACATATAGGGCTGATCGACGCGCGTGGCATCCACGCCGTCAATCGCAAACTGGTTGTGAACCGAGTGCTGGCCATTGAACGACATGTCCGCTATAAAGTTGCTTCGCGCGACCGCGCCCGGGGCCTGGAAAGCAAAGCGCGCAAAATCACGCCCATTGATGGGCAGATTCTCGACCTGTGAATTGGTAAGCGTCTCGCCAGGCTGCACGTCGACCGCTTCCGCTTTCGACTCGACTTCAACCACCTGGTTTACCGTGCCCGGCTGAAGCGCGAAATTGAGCGTGGCGGTTTGCGCAACCGTGATCTGGATGTTGGTCTTCTCGAGTTTGGAAAACCCGTCGTGTTCCGCCGTGACTTTGTAGCGCCCGATAGGCAGATCATTGAGGGCGTAGCTCCCGCTCGAATCGGTGCTGATGCTGCGCGTCTGTCCGGTGGCAACATTCTGCGCCGTCACCTTAGCGCCCGGAACAGAGGCCGAGGATGGATCGCTCACCTGCCCAATCAGTTTGCCGGCAGTCTGGCCGTAAAGGGCCGTGCCCAACAGCATAAGAACTACGCCAGCGCGTGAAAATCGTTTCAATCGCATAACTCCCCTTTTTACTTTGAACTGCAAATTTGCTGCTCAAACGAGGAGCAATCGAATGGAACTCAGTCGGACGAAGACGTCTCAGCGGTAGTTGGACGCCGGTAAATGACGCGGCCGTCGAAGATAGTCATTTGAACCTTCGCGTTCTGAATCTCGACCGGATTCACGTGCAGGATGTCTTCCGAGAGCACCGCCAGATCAGCCAACATACCGGGCTTGAGGGAGCCTTTTATGTTGTCTTCAAACGAGGCATAAGCCGAGCCGACGGTGTAGCCATGAATCGCTTCGGCGACGGTAATCTTTTGTTCAGGAATCCAGCCGTCCGGATGTTTGCCGTCGAGGGTGCGCCGGGTGGCGGCCGCATAGATGCCCCCCAACGGCTCCATCGGCGCAACCCACCAATCGGAACCAAACGCCAGAATGGCACCGCTATCCAACAGAGATCGAAAAGCGTAGGACGTCTTCAATCGCTCGGGACCGATCCGACTCTCGGCCCAGCGGCCGTCGTCGATCAAGTGATAGGGCTGGATCGATGCAATAATGTGCAATTTGGCGAATCGCGGGATATCCGACGGCAGCAGGTGTTGGGCGTGTTCGATGCGCAGGCGACGATCGCGCTGGCCGTCTTGCTGCTCCAGCTTTTCGTAGAAATTGAGAATGGTATTGTTAGCGCGATCGCCGATGGCGTGAATGGCGATCTGCAGGCCGGCCCGATCGGCGTTTTGAATGTTCGAGTACATCTGAGCGGGATTGACCAGTTCGTCGCTCGGTATGCCGCTGGTCTGAGGCGCATCCGTGTAGGGTTGAAAAAACCAGGCGGTGGTCGAGCCAAGCGAGCCGTCGGCAAAACCCTTCACCGCGCCCAGATTGAGCTTGTCGTTGCCGAAATCGGCGCGAATGCCAGCGTCCGCCCAGCGCTTCCATTCCGGCAGCGGAATGTGCGCCGCTACCCTGACGTGCAAATCGCCGCGGCGGATCAAAAGCTGGTAGGTTTCGATCACGCGCAGCATCGTTTCGACCCCGTGCGCTCCCAATACACCCATATCCTGCACGCTCGTGACGCCGTTTTCGGTCCCGTATTTTTGAGCGGCTTCGATCGCCGAGAGAATTTGTTCGTCCGAAGGGGGCGGAATGGCTTTGTCTATCAGCCGTGTGGCTGCATCCTTGAAGATGCCGGTGGGATTACCGTCATGATCGCGCACAATCACTCCACCGGGCACATCGGGGGTGTTGCGGTCGACACCGGCCAGCTTCATCGCCAGCGCGTTCGCCAGCAGCATATGGCCATCGGAGCGATTCACGAATACCGGATTATCGGGCGTGACATCGTCGATCAATTGGTGGGTCGGCAGGACCGGCGGATTCCAGCTTTCGTGATCCCAACTGCCGTTCAGAATCCATTCGCCTTTCGGCCTGATTTTGGCATAGGCCGCGATCGCTTGGCGGAATTCCGCCTGGCTCTTGAGGCCGTGCAACTTGACGCTGGTTAAGCTCATGCCGCCGATCAGAAAATGGACATGCGCGTCATTGAAGCCTGGCACGACACGCCTGCCGTGCAGATCGATTACTTCGGTGTGCGGACCTGTGAGCTTCGAGATCTCCGCGGAAGTACCAAGCGCCGAGATTTTATTGCCGCTGATGGCCACTGCCTCCACCTCGGGCTGCCGCGGATTTTCGGTCCAAATCTTGCCGTGCAACAGGGCCAGGTCGCAGCCGACCTGCGGCGCAGCTTGGAGTCCGAGCGAGATTGTGGTTGCCAAAATAAGCGTAAGAAGCCGTAGCATTTGAAAGTTTCGTAGGAATCGCGCCACGGAGAGCGAACAAGACAAGCCTGAAGTGCTGTTTTCTAAATGAAAGCTGGTATTCAAGATGTTACAACATTGTTGTTTTGGGGCTGGGAGGAGGGTTGGCGGAGTTGGGGGACACGCCTGCTTTTCGGACTTTGGAGTGGGACGGTAGCCCGGAGTGTCCACAGCGGAGTTTCTTAGCCCGTTAGGAGTAAACTGCCTCCGTCCCCTTTTAGGCGCTTTTAGGCGCGCCTTTTAGGCGCCCGGAGTGTCCCCGGCGGGGTTTTCAGAAATCCTTTCCGGCCGTGGACCTGGGCGGCGGCACTTTAAAAAAGTGCAGGATGGAAGCAGTCACGTCCGGGATCTTCGGCTGCAAAACGTGATTCTTGCGGCTGGTGAACAGCACGCCGGGTACGAATTTTGGATCGATGCAGTGATCGGCGATCCAGGCGTCGCGGTTATCTTCGATCTCGGCGGCCGGAGTTTCGCCTAGGGCCGTCTGCCAGGAGGCCCGATAACCTGGGCTGTAGCCGACGATCAAGTCGGGCGCAATGCGCGCATTCCTCGGGGCGGCGTTCGTTTCATCTACGGCGGTGACGACTTGACGGCCGTTCGTTGGATCGCGCCAGGCCAGGAGTTGCTCGCGCAGATTGGCCATGACGGCGCGCTTCGCTTCTCCCGGCGGAACAATGCCGTGAACTTCGCGACCCTTCAGATTGACGTAAAGGCCGTTCAGCCCGATCGCGTAGGCATCGGTGGAGGACCAATCGACATCGCTTAGATTGGTATGGTCGCCCGGCGCGCTTTTCAGGCTCAGAAAGCCGCGATGGCTCAACCACGTGTTCAGGTTCACAGCGCGGTCGAATGCCGCGAAGCCATGATCGGACATCACGATCAGTTCGGCGTCCGGAACCTGCTTTCTTACTTCGCCGATACATTCATCGATAGAACGATACACTTCGAGTAACTCCGCGTCATGCCGTCCCCAAAGCATGTGAGAATTCTGATCGACGGAAGAGAAATAGAAAAAAAGAAGACCATCGCGAAAGTGCCGCAGAGAGTAACGCAGCAGCTTGCGCTCCTCGTCGAATACAAGGCGTGTCTGCTCCCGGAACTCGTATAGCGTAAAGACACCCTGCCGTAAGGCCGCAGTATCTTCCGGCGTACCCAAGGTGAAAAAACGGCCTGTCTCGCGAGCTATTTCGCCGCCCCACTTCGAGGGAAACGCAACGGGGAGCGCCGGCGCCACGGGATCCACGTTTATCGCGGAAACGTACAGTTCGAATTCCGGATGCAGCTGCTTCGCGTAGACGCGGAAGGTGCCGCGTACCGAGGCCAGATGCGCAATCAGCGGAAAATCGGCGACCATCCAATCCGACCATTCGCCTTGTTTCAGGATCGCCTGCTGGCTGCCGATTTTAAAACGAGCCACGGAATGCTCGGGGTCCACATCTACTGTCAAGCTGGCCTGCACGAATGGGTTGTTCCGGCGGAGTGCATTCGGCGGCCCTTCCAAGGGAAGGACAGCGTGCCCGCGATCAAGATGAACTTTGATTATGCGCCCGCCGGGCACGTCTCTCGAAAGCTCCTCAAAATCGTCGGTGAAAAACGCGAATGTGCCCAGCGTGCCTCTCAAATCGGGCGTCCCCATGCCGGAGAGCGAGTGGCCGACTGCGACAGGCGGGTAGTTCGTGGGCATGTGAATAATCGTGCTCGATATTCCGTGCTCCGCGAGTATTTGCCAGAAAGGAATGCCTTGCCGGAGTGAAATCACTTTCGAACTGCTGAGCGGGAGTAAATAAGGACCGAGCGGAAGAACGAATCGCGGCGCTTCATTGCGGGACAAAGAAGAAAACGGGGTGAGGGTGGAAGGGTCGCGATGCACGAAATCGAAGATTCCATGCTCGTCCGGCGCAAGGCCTGTTATCAGGCTCGACCACGCGACCGGACTTTGCGGCGGCGTGGTTGTCGCAAGACGTCCAAAATAGCCGGCCTGGCGGAGTGCGGCGAGATTCGGCAGCGCGCTCCAGTGACGCTCGACAAATCCGGGATCCATGCCGTCCACGCCGACAACAATCAGCTTTTGAGTATTCGGTGGATGAGCCGTTGGCCGGCATCCCAAACCGGTAGCAGCGATGAAGGCCGCTAGCAGTAGTACACGCGAGGTTATTGCTCCGACCCCCCGAGATAGCCGAGGCTGCGCAACCTCTCCAGCGTTTGCCGATCGAGCTGCGATGTTCCCGTATGCCCGATGATCTGGCGCACCTTGTTCTGCGCGTCGATCCATTGTCCGAGGACGGAGATCATCGATTCTACTTCGTCCGGATGCTGTGCGGCAACGTCATGCTGCTCATTCCGGTCGGCTATGCGATTGTAAAGCTCGACCTTCTTGATACCGGCCTTGGCCGCCTTGTTGCGGTAAATGAATTTCCATTGCGAGTTGGTAATTCCGAAGCTGTCGGTTGCATTTTCCGGAATGAGTCCATCGGGATGGATGGCCGCAAAACGCGACGACATAATGATGCCGCGGCGTTTAAACTGCTGACCTTTGACCAATGGCATCAGGCTCTGGCCCTCGACAACGGCCGGAGTTTTGAGGCTGAGCAGATCTAGGACCGTTGGCATGACGTCTATCAGTTGCACGGGCTCGCGCACCCGACGCGCGCTTCCGAGCAGTCGAGGATTCCACATCATCAGCAGAGTGTGGGTGAGTTCCTGATAGACCGATTGACCGTGGGCCGTCCAGCCGTGATCCCAAAACTCCTCGCCATGATCGGAGAGCACCACGATCAAAGTGTTGTCCAATACGCCTAGCGCCCGGAGCTTATCGATCAACAATTCGAAGTTGCGATCGTTGTGTAAGATCTCGCCATCGTACTCGTCCTTCGCTTCTTCAATGAAGGAAGCCGGATCGATGCCAGCCTTGCGGCACATCTCCGGATTCAACACCGCGCCGCCACCATATTCGTGGCTCGTGTGGAAGCTTAAATAGTTGCGCTCGAAGGCCGCTTTTCTGGCCGGATTGGCAAACGTCCGGTCGAAGGGCGCCGGCGGATTGTAAGGCGCATGCGGGTCGGTCGAGTGCGCGTAAAGGAAGAACGGCTCGTCATGATGACGATCAAGCCAAGGAAACACCACGCGGTTGAGCGCCGCCGAATCCGTATCGCGATCGGTTACAGGATTGACTTCGCGCTGAACGATCGGGTATTCGAGCAGGTAGTCGAAGCCCCGTTCCAATCCGGTCGCTCTTCCGACAAACGGGCTCGCCACAATGCTCGCGGTCACGTATCCAGCCGCGCGCAGTTGCCCGGCCAAGGTCGCCGAGCCGCTCGGAATGGTGTCGGAGTCCGAAACGATGCCGTGCGTGAACGCGTAGAGAGAAGTCATCAGAGAAGCAATAGAAGACTTGGTCCAGGTAGCCTGCGCCTGGCAATCGTCGAAAACTACTCCGGTGGCTGCAAGCTTCTTGAGAAAAGGCGTTGTGTCGCGGCCATAACCATAGAGGCTGGCATGATCCGCCCGCAGCGTGTCGATGGTGTAAATCAGGATATTGGGGCGAGTCCTTTTCGCGCCGCCGCTTATTAGCGGATTGGCCCACAATGCGACCTCGCCTTCGTGGCCGCCACCGGTTCGGAGGGTAAGCCTGATGGTTTTGCCACCCCAGCGGGAAAGATCGACGTCCGAATCAGACCATTGATCGGTGCGGTCCATCGTTTTAGAAAAAAGGGTCTTAGAAAAAAGGTCGCCAGTTGTGCCCTGCAACGAGACCGAAAAGTTCGAAGAGCTGTTCGGCGCAGTTGCGCCCATTCCGAAATGGAGATGCGCATGGTCCGGAACGGAAACGGGAAAAGTGATGGTGGAAGGCGAGTGGACGTAGACGCTGTTGCGGTATTCGTCCTGCTTGCCCAGAAACTCGCGCCCGGTCAGCGCGGCGAAGGTGGCTGGTTTGGGAATCAGCTTGATGGAATGGATCGCAACCGGCTGGTCGAGGCTGTCGGTAGGCATTATGCCCAATAGCCGGCTGGCTTTGGGCGCTTCCATATTTAACTCGAACCTATATACGTTGTACTGGCCAGCGGGACCGAGCTTCTGCTTCGCCTCAAAACTTCCGATTTTGATCTTGATCTCAGTGCCGGCCTGCGCGGACATCCTGATTTCGACGGCCTGGTAGAGCGACCAATCGATTTCGGGCTGCTTGGGCGCGGCGATGACCGGAGTAGAGCCTTCTCCTTTGACCATCAAATCGCCATTGCGCACGCCGATGCGGCCGCGGATAAGTTGCCAGGTGATATCGGAGTTCGAGAAAAAGTTCTGCCAGATCACTGGCTCGGCGGCGGCGACCTTGCTTGCAGCAGTAGAAGCCTCTATCTTTGCCCCGGGCAGATGGTCATCCAGACGCAGAGCCTGGGCACTGACCATCCGCGCAAGCAGCAGCGAAATGAAGAACAACCGCAAGAGGTGATTTTAGCTCCTGAGCCCGGTGGACCTAAAACTCCAGTCGCGCGCCCACCTGAATGATGCGGGGACTATTTGCCTGCGAATTCAAATTGATAAGCCCGGTGGTTGCGTCGGGATTATTCAGGGTGGGGTGATTGAAGACATTGAAGAAGTCGCCGCTCATGCGAAGCCGGACTCGCTCGGTGATAGTGAAGTATTTGAAGGCGGAGACGTCCTGGTTCCAGGCTGGCGGCCCAAGCATGAAGTTACGCGTGTTCCAGCTCAGGTTGTCGGTGATGCCGGTGGAGACCGTTGTTCCGTTGGCGAGCGTTTGGGGGAGCATGTTGTCGAAATTGGCTCCGAGCGGATGAATGTTGCGCGATCCACGATTCACGGGGACGAGCGCTTGAAGAGCGGCAAGATTGCCGCCGGTGGCCGCCGTGGGATCGAAATCGCCGGCAAACCAGAGCATCTGGTTATTGCCGAAGATATTCACTTTCAGACGTTTTCCGGAACTGAGAGCGGGATTGTGGAATTGGTATTCCGTGGCGGTGTTGCCCATCCAAAAGCCGCCATCCCAGGTGCCGATAAAGGCAATTTGCCAACCGCCCACCAGCAGATCGGTGCGCCGGCCCACAGTACCCAAGAACTTCTTGCCCCTCCCGAACGGCAGCTGGTACACGCCGTTCCAGGTAATTCGCTGCGGAGGAATCTGGCTGGAATTTGTGTACAGCAAGCGCAGGCGCTGGCTGTCGCTAATATTCGGATCGCCCAGAAGCTCGCTATTCGCGGGCACAGAGCCGGAGCTACCGCCGCCCTGAGTTGCAAGGCCAGTAGAGACGGCATTGATTCCGCCGCTCCCGCCGAAGGTAAAGCCGCCGGCATCGTTGGTAGTCAGCGTGTGGGTATAGGCATAAAAGAGTTGAAAGGAGAGGCCGCTCGAAAACCGCTTATCGAGGACAGCCTGGAAGCCGTTGCTGTTGGAATAGCCGTTGTGCCTCACCAGGCCATCGGCTCCGGTCATCGTCCAGTTGGGATCGAGCTGGGTCAAATAAGCCAGAGTCGGAGCCAGCACACCATGCTGCTGTTGGTAGTTAAAGCGCGAAACGGGAGCGTTGTAATCCCAGCTCTGCTGTAGATTGCTGCCGTGGTTGCCGGTATAAGACAACTTCAGGATTAGGTTGGAAGCAAGCTCGCGCTCAATCGTGAAGGTCCATTCCTGCACGCGGTCGTCGTTCCAATTATTCGCATCCAGCGCGAGAAAACTCTGCGCGGAGCTATCGACTGCTCCGGGCGCAACGGTTGCAGTGCCGCCGGCTCCCAGCATGTCGCTGGTGGCTGGCGTACGGGTAAGTGAATAAACGCCGTTATTGCCCTCTTGCGTATCGACATTGTTCTGATACCGCAGGTTAAGTGGAGGGTTCGTGCGCATCGATTGCAGAATCTGCGAAAGCGGCATCGGCCAGTAGTACATTCCGTAACCGGCGCGAATTACCCATTTATTCGTGAGCTGATAGGCGAGCGCGGCGTGCGGAGAAAAATCGGTCCAAACACTCGGAGTGAGCGCGGGCGCGAAACCGATCGAATCCGCCGAGACACCCGTTAAACCGCGGTTTGCCCACGCGTTGATTACAGGCTGAGGTAAGCCGGGAATGGTGTTGAGCGTGGTGTATTGCGGAAGAACAACCTGCATCGACGTCGGGCTAAGCGAACTAAGATCGATGTTGTCCAGCCGGTTATATTTCTCCTTGTACGGAGTCCAGAACTCCCAGCGCAACCCGAGACTCACCGTAAGCTTCGGAGTAACCTTCCACGCATCCTCCGCGAAGAGCCCGACTTCTTTCTGCTTGAAGTAGAAAAAGCCGCGATTGTATTGGTTAGAAAGATACCCAGGCAATCCGAGTTCGAGGCTGGCGAGGCCCGTGCCCGTAAAGGGAGTGATGGCCTGCGCGGGAGCGTCGTACAAGCCTGTCCAGTTGCTGTCAAATGTTTCCGATCCCTGAGCCTGCTGTAGTTCCTCTATGTTGTTGAACTCCTGCCTGCCTTTAAATCCGAACTTCAGACTGTGCTTGCCCTTGACCCAGGTGACATTGTCGTCGATTTCGTAAGCGGTTAAGTTCTGGGCGTGGTGATTGTCGGAGTCTTGGGCGCCGCCGTAAAAAAAGTTGTAGGCGTCCGTCCCGATGGTGGGCCAACCGGTAGCGCCAAAGGGGTTGGGAAGCCCGAGCTTCGAATCCCAAGCGACGCTATCGGCGCCGGTTCCCTGGGCATTGGCGGAGACCGTCCCGGCGAGCTGGAGGTCGTTCAGCAGCGCAGGAGTGAACACGTGCGTGTAGTGAGCGGTGATGTTGTAAATGGTCGATTGCTGGCTTGAGCTACCGGTCGCGTCGCCTACATTAACCAATGGAAAACCGTAGTGACCGCCGGTCTGGAGAAAGTCGGAAGTAGATCGGGTAAAGCGGACCGAGAGTGTGTCTTTGTCCGAAAACACCTGATCCACACGACCGGTGATCGAGTTGGTATCCATGTTTTGCGGGTAGAAGGCTTGAAAGTTGGGGCCCACCCAGGGATTGGCGCTCGCGTTCGGGCCGCCTGGCAGAGCCGTCACGCTCTGCAACACATTCGCCAGCTGAGGGCGCATCAGCGTGGTGGGCACGATGTTGCCGACGAAGGGGGCGCGCGAGCCGCCGGGCGTGGTGGTGTAGGGATTGTAGATCGTGAATTTGTCGCCGCTGGCATCGGTCTCGTTGCTGAAATCACCGCCCCACATGGCTGTGGTTGGAACGGAGGTCTGCGCAAAAACATTTGACCGCTGGCGCAGCAGCTCCTGGTCATAGAAGAAGAAAGTCTTGTTCTTGACGATCGGACCTCCGACGAAGCCGCCGAACTCGTTACGGATCAGCTTGGCCGGCGTGTTGCCGTCTTGCACGGCGCGGGCTACCAGGCCACCATAGTTATCGCGCAGAGTTTCAAAAGCGCCGCCGTGAAACTGGTTGGTGCCGCTGCGGGTGACCAATTCGATGGTCGCGGGCCGGTCGAATGCAGCGCCGGAACCGGACGTTTCCACCCGATATTCCTGAACGGTATCGAGTCCGGGCTGAACGCGCGAGATACCGCCGCCATAACGATCCACGTAGGACATGCCATCGAGCAGCATCTCTGTCGAGCCGACCATCATCCCGTTCGTCCGCGGTGAGGGAGCGCCTTGCGTGTTCTGACCACCCTCGATGCCCGGTGTCAAACTGAAAAGGTTGGTAATTTGGCGCCCGTTGATCGGCAAATCATGGATTTCTTTCGCGGTCTTGGTATCGCTTAGCTGGCCGCCTTCGGTGGTTATTTGCGACGCTGCATCGTTTACGTCTACCTTCGCCTGAACGTTTCCAACAACTACTTTTGGGTTGACGGTGACTGTCTGGCCGGCCTGGATCGTGAAATCCGTGTCCCATTTTGTAAAGCCGGGCGCTTCCACCGCGAGGTGATACTGCCCGATGGGCATGCTGCCGAAATAATAGAGACCGGCATCAGTCGTCTGGGTCTCGCGAGACACGCCAGTGGCCGTATTCATTAAAGTGACGTGGGCTTTCGGGACGGTGGCGCTCGACGGGTCTTGCACCGTTCCGGTCACTATGCCAAGTCCGGTCTGCCCCAGCAACGGCAATGCGAACGCGACGCTAGCCAGGATGAACTTTCTTACTGACGACAAGTAACTACGCATAAGCTTGTCCCTTACCTAAGCGAAATAGTGAATTCAGGTGAGCATAGCAAAAGAACGAAATACTTGTCAAACGGAATGGCTTAGAAAATTTGGCACTGGACGCTCTTCTTCTCTCCGCTCAGCAAATCCGTTACGCGGATGGTCCATGTCCCCGGCTGGTCGTTTTGCGCCACCGGGAGCATCTTTTCCGTCGCGCCCGCGCGCGCCAGCAAGTTTTCAGAATAATAGGAGATCGGCTGACCAGTAGAATCGAGCACTTCCAGATGGAAGACGTGAGTGGCGGCAGCGCTATGGCCATTGAGCGAAATCCCGATGCGGCCGATCGTCCCGCGCGCGATCCGCTCGGGCGCGGCCACCCGAAGCGTTGGAATCTCTTCGGGGCTGAAGGCGAGAATCGTCGGATCGTAGGGGTCGACGGTGAGCGAGAGTTCCTTCACTCTGCCCAATTCTTTTCCGTGCCGCGGATCATAGGCATAAAGCGCTTCCGGAGCAATCAATCGAACGGTCTGGGCCTTATCGAATCGTTGCTCCGACTTCACTTTCAGCGGTCCGAGTTCATCGACTTCTATCGGCGGATTGTTATCCAGGCCGATGAGTGAAATGCCTCCATTTCGGAACTCGTGTACTTCCACGCCCACCACTGGCTTACCCTGGCGATCGACAACCCGATAGCTCGGCTGTATGCCGGCGCCGGACAGGATCGCCTTCATGTCATCGTGAAGCGGCGCTTCCGTGCCAAGCACTCGCTGCTGGTCGTAAGCAAGTGCATTCATCCGGATCACTTTGCCGCGACCGGCTTTACCGTTGAACAAATCGGCCAGGCTCGATTGGGCCAAATGGCGGCTATGTTCGTCGAACGTGCCGGCATCGCCATCGACGATCAGAACGCCGCCCTGTCGAACGAAATCGGTAATGGCGTCCGCCTCGGCTTTAGAGAGCGAACTTGAGTGGGGAAGGATCAGGACGCGGTAGCCGCCCTTCAACAGTTCGCCTTGCTCTACTTGTCCATACGAAACAAATTTGTATTGCAGTCCCTCATCTTCGATCAACCGGCAATAAGAGTTCCGCAAATTGAGAAAGTCGTTGTTCCGGCGCTCGGTCCAGGACATGCGATCCATCCAGGCGTCGCCTTTCGGACGCTGGGCCAGCATCCAGTCCGTTCTCATGCTGGCTTGCGAGTAATGGATCGCAATAGGATTCGATTGCGGCGCGCTGTTAATCATCAGCGCCCCGATCCCACTCCGCAACTCATTCCAGTAAGGCGCCACGTCACGTCCGCGCGGACCGAGCTCTCCATTTGGCAGAACGATATCGTCCTTCTCGTCCCAGATAATGTTTCCCCGCGCGCCATGCAGCAGCTCGTACCACAGGCGATGTCGCTCCCACGGCCCGGTTGCAAACGCGGTAGTCACAAACGCCAGTTGCGGATTGAGAGAACGGATAATCTCGACGTTGTCGCCGATGTCATACGGCTCCATCGCGTCGAGCGTGGAACTGAGGCGCGCATAGTCGTAACCGCCCCAACCGGGCATTTGAGCTCCCTCGATACCCACATAAGCGCGCGGATCCACCGAATGGATGGCATCCACCCCAACCTTCAGCGCGTCGGCAAAAGAGATATCCATCCACTCCTTGTGATCGGCCCATGAGGAGTAGTTGTCATCGGTGCGCTTCATTGCTTCGCGCGTCGTCTCCGGCGTTACCAAATCCCAGCTTGAAAAGTTGGACGCCCACTGCTGGTTCAAGGCGGCCAGCGTTCCATAGCGTGTTTTCAGCCAGGTCCGCATCGCATCCAGCGAGTGATCGGAAAAATCGAAATCCCAAAACCCAGCAAGCTCCGCGATGCCTGATTCATCCGCCAAGTTGTAAAAAATGGGCCGGTATGGCGAGTAAACCTGGGCGGCATTCACCAGCCGATCATGAATTTTAGAGAGCCACTCCGGATCTGAAAAGCTGGGATGACGTTTGAGCCCTTCTTTGCTCTCGGGATCGGCCTTGTATAGTTTCTTCGCCTGGAGCAAGGACCAGTTATAGGGGCGGTCTTTGCGGTAGCGGTGGTATTCCGAATAGAAATCGGTCGCCATGTTCTCCACATACCAGCGAAGATTGTCCGCGAGCAAGGCCTCAGGGAGCGCGGTGGAGCTTTCGCTCGATTTGCCTGCATTCACGCCCACTTTCTCCAGGCTCCTGAAGTGCTCGGCGCTGCCGCCCTGCCACATGATGATCATGTAATCCCACCAATTGCGCTCGGGTGGTTTCGCGATGAAATGCACATCCGCGTCTTCCGCGCGATGATCTTTCTCGCCCTTCTTATTGATCCCGTCGAAAGAGAAATGGACACGCAGATCGTTCTGCATGCTGATCGCGAGCCGCATATCAAGCGGAAAGCGAATCTCGGTTTCGTCGGTGAGCTCGACCGGAATCGTTCGATCCTCCACGATCCGCCCGTAGACGTCGGTCCATTTAACGCGCAGGTCGCCCTTCCCCGTCGCCTGCCCCACAGTGCGATAGATCAGCGTTACGTCCTTATCGCGTTCGAGCGCCGTGGAAGGGAGAACCAGCTCGCCTGCCGCGCAGACTCCTGCGCAGCACAAGCAGGTTAGCCCGAGAAACCAGAGTTGACGTATCACTTTGCTTTTCCTATCGGGTCGACCGCATCTCCGCGGAGTTCGAGCCGCGCGGCGAGCAAATCAGGCCGCGCATTCAGCGCCTGCTCCAGCAGCGCGCGCGCCGTTTCCGGCTCACCCTTGTATTTACTGAGCAACGCCAATAGATAACGTGCTTCGGCGCGGTGCTGGGAGTCTGTCGAATCCCGCTCTGTCTCTGCAAACTTTTCGAAATGCCGGCTCAGACGCGCGGCTTCTTCTGCCCTGCCCAGCCGCTGAAGCGCCAGCACCATGAAGAAATTTTCGCTATTCCAGCTATCTCGATCACCCGACAGCTGATCCATGCCTCGGATGCTCTTCTCGTAAGCCGCGCGCGCTTCTTCGGGCTTGCCTAGGGCTTGGTACGTGCGGCCAATGTAGTAATAAAGCCGGGGAGAATTCTGTTGCGCAAAGGTATCTACGCCGAGTGACGGCGGTGGATTCAACGCTGCTTGAAAAAGCTTCAGCGCCTGACTGTAATCGCCGCGGTCGAATGCCTCGGCACCCATTCCGTAGCGCATCAATCGATATTTGTCGCGCAGATCATAGCTGCGGTGCCGCGTCGCAAATTGGTGCGAATCGAGAAGCTGCTCGGCCCGGTCATAGCGGCCTTCGTTGAGATCGGCGGTAAGCACGCCTTCCGCCAGATCGTCATCGCCCGGAGATCGCTTGAGTGCTTTATCGAGTACAGCCAACTGATCCTCGAAGCGCCCGGCGCGAGCATAGAGGGCGCTCAGATCGTCGAGCGTTCGCACTTGGTCCGGCTTCAGTTCGATGGCGCGTTCGAGTTGCGCAGCTGCTTTCTCGACGGAAAAGCCTTGCTCGGCATAAGCCAGCCCGAGCGCGCGCCGGGCCGAAAAGTTTCGCGGATCGAGGGCGACGGCAGCTTCCCACTCGTGTATCGCGTCCTGCGGTTTCCCGCGAAAATATAAAAGACACGCCAGGTCGAAGCGCGCCGTTTCATCCTTCGGATCGAGCCGCACCGCTTCAGCCAACGGCGCCTCACTTTCTTCGCGATAGGGAAATCGATCTACATTACCCGCTGCCTGACGCGCTTTCTTCAGCGAGTCATCCGCCGCGGCCGCATCGCCTGCGCGCCGCTCGCAGTAGGCCAGCGTGTAATAAAATTCGGGAGTGGTCCCCCACGGATCTCTGTTGTTTCGCTCAACTAGCCGCAGAATCCCGGCCGCGTCCTGCCAGCGATCGAGCTTCCGGTAAAAAACAACCACCTCCATCGCCTCCTGGCTCTGCTCACCCAGCAGACGCAGTAATTCCGCTCTGGCAGCGGCGTCTTGTGTCAGAAACCAGCGCTCCGCATAGACCAGCCGGTTGGTCGGATCGATCTTCTCGATGGCCGAAAGCTCGCTGAGCGCGTCCGTCTTATCGCCCGTTTCGCGCAGCGCCGTGACTAAGGCCAACCTTGCCAGCAGATCGTTTTCGTTCGCCGCGCGAGCCTGCCGGAAGTGTCGAATGGCCCCTGGATAATCGCTGCGTACGAAAGCCAATCGCCCCAACTGGTACTCACGTTCGCCGTAGTAGGCGCTGTTCGGCCAGATGTAGTAAAGGTTTCGCTCGGCTGCCTTCTCGTCGCGCAAAGCGAATTGGCTCATCGCCAGGTAATAGTAAGCGTCGTCCGCATAGGGGTCGCGCTCGATGGCTTTCGATAGCTGGGCTGCCGCTTGTGAATAGCGTCCGTCGTTGAAATCGGTAATGCCCATCAGCACGTGCGCGCGCGAATAGCCTGGATCCTTCTTCAGAGCAGCATCGAAGAGAGTTTGCGCGCCGGCTTCATCCAATTCCTTCAACCGGAATTCGGCCGCCATCGTCAACTCTTCGACGCTCATCTGGTCGGGAGATTTGTGCGGCGCTTCCAAGGGTTTTGTAAACGGCGTGTATTCTTTCCGCCCAGGATTCTTATCGGGGCGGTGATAATCGAGCAGGACTCTGCCCCCGGGGTCACTCACCGTAACCGTCATCTCGCTCAGTCCATCAGCATCTGCCCGCAGCCCGTTTAGCTCGGTATGAAACGACTTCGCCGGGTCGAGATCGAACGAAGTCTTCAGCAGGTTGCCGCATTTGGCTCGAACGGTGAGAGTAGCGCCCTTCACCGCGCGCGTGGCCGCCAGGACGATCTTCACATTCGAATCTCGAGCCCGCGGATCGAAGTGTACGTCCAGATTGAGCGCCACATCGCGCGTGAGCGTGGTCAATCCGCCGGTGTCCGATACCGGTATCCACCATTCGCTCCATCCTTCCACTTTGTGCGGATAAACCCATTCGTAGTGGCCATCCCACACGTGTCTGCCACTCTGCAATTCCACGTACGGCCCAGCCTTATCGGTATAGCCGCGCACATAGTTCTCGGAACCTTCGCCGTAGCCGAATGTCCACAGCTTCATGCCTTGAACAATGCGCCGGTCCGCAAAGCGGAAAATGCCGTAGTTGCGATCGAACTGATACGCGCCTTGGAAATTATCGTAGATGTCGATGCCGAAGACACCCAGCATGTGCGTGTTATTGCGGTCCCAGCTGTAATCGATGCCGTTGTACATAGGCCAATCCGCGATGTCCGCCGTTGTGTGTCCCACCGTGCGGCTCATCGGATAAATGAATCGAGTCTTCGGCGTGGCGTTGATCGCAGCATTGATCCAGAACATCTGCGGTTTTCGGCCATTCTGCGCGTTGTAACAGAAGACGGTGATCTCAAGCGCCGCGATCGCCGGATGGAGCGTGGCCGTCAGATCCACTTTCATCCCGTACACGGGATCGATTTCGCCCAACACCAGCGAAACACTTCCGTCTTCATGCTTGACGATTTTGTTTGCCCAGTAAGGTTCTCCATGCAGAGTCAGCGTGTGCAGATCGCGCGGCCCGGTCAATTCCAAGCCGGATTGCGGCCAGCTATTGCGCGGATTGTAGGGAGCCGGCTTGATGACATCGTTGCGGTAGAAGACTTCGCGGTGGCGCAGTTTGTCGTAAACGGAAAAGATGCGGTCTCCGAAATCCGGAATGTACGTCAGCTTCAAATATTCGTTTTCGAGGAAAATTGCCCGGTAGGTTTTCGGTTGGGGTGCGCCTTTAAAAGGCATCAGGTACGTGGTGAAGGGATACATTCCCGTCACGGTGGAATTTGCGAATAAGGGTGGTTCGGTTTCGCGTCCGGAATGTTCGTAGGTCGGAATCGAGATCGTTCCTTCATACGCTCTAATGCCGGCCGTATCCGCTCCCCAGGCTATAGCCGAAATCAGCAAGAGCCCGCTGACGATCCGTTTCATTTCACTTCCTCCGGAGCTTTCCAGGACTTAAATTGTCTCCCAAGAATCAAAGATACTTTACAACATCAAGAAAGCCCTGTCAGTTCGAGCTCCCCGCGAAATCGAGCGACTTAGGCGCGGCCCGGAAGCCGCGCGTGATCACCGCGAGGTAAACAACTCCGACCGCCAACCAGAGAAAGCCGGCGATCTTTGCCTTAGAGCTCAGGCTTATCCACAAATACGTGCAGACCACGGTTCCTAATAAGGGGAAGACAAGGTTTGTGATGAAATCCACGCCGGCGCGGCGTCGCAGACGAAAAAAGTAATGACGGATGACGCTCAGATTTACCAGAATGAAGCCTGCAAAGGCTCCGAAATTCAAGAGCTCCACCGCAATCTGGAAGCGCATGAACAGCGCGCCGGCAACCGAGAGCGCACCCATCAGATAGATGCTGCGAGTAGGGGTGGAGAAACGCGGGTCGATATAGGCGAAAATGCGCCGGGAGAGGACTCCATCGCGGCCCATGCCATAAAGCAAGCGTGAAGCTCCTGCCTGCCCCGTCAGAGCGCTGGCCAGACCGGCGACCAGGAGCACTAGCGTGAGTCCCCAAAACATTTGAGCGCCGCCGATCCTGCTCCCGATATCCAGAATGACGGTTTCGGCCTCCGGGTAGCTGTGGTAATCGGGCCAGACCAGCGCGGCCAGGTAGACCGTAATAAAGCAAATCGCCGTTTGCAGAATACACACGAGGACGGTTGCGAAACCGATGTTACGCTCCGGATCGACAGTATCCTCCGCCAGCGTGGAGATGGCATCGAAGCCGATATAGGAAATCGCCGCCACGCCCGCGCCCAGCATCACGGGCCGAAGCGCAAAAGTTTGCGGGCGAAACAGCGCTTCGAGTTGGAAGAGACCTCCTAGACCGTGCTGCATGACAACGTAGCGGGCGGCGAGAACGATAAACGCGGCGGCGCAAACGCTCATGATGGCCATCATGACTTCGCTGGCGCGCGCCGTGACGCGCAAGCCAGGAATGTTGATCAACGTCAAAATAACCGTAAACAAGACTGCCCAGACATCGTATGGGACCTTTGGCAGCAAGCGATGGGCGGTAAGCGCGACATAAATGATGCTGACGAGTGGGATAAGAAAGTAATCGAGAATCATCGACCACCCAGCCAGAAACCCGACGTTCTCGTTCAAGGCGCGCCGTGCATAGGTGTAACTCGAGCCGGCGGCGGGAAAGGCCACGGACATCTTGCCGTAGCTCGCCGCGGTGAAGAGGACGCCTACCATCGCGACAAGATAACCGAGCGCCGCATGCCCTTTTGAAATCTGCTGGACGATTCCGTAGACGGGATACGGAGCAGTTGGCCCGAGAAGAACCAAGCCGTAAATAATCAGATCGCGCCGCGAAAGCACGCGCCGCAAGCGAATTTCGCTTTCGATCATTTAGCCGCTCGCGCGATCAAGGGCTCTGAGCCATGCGCGAAAACGGCTTTGAGCGGTAAGCTGGCCGCCCCTATCAAAGCCGCCTCGCCGCCGAACGCGGAGGGCCGCACCACCAGATTTCGCGAGCCCCACAGATCCGGATTGTCAGGCAACTGTCGGCGCACCGTCGGTTCCACGAGTCGCCAGGCGTCTGTGATCGCGCCATCGATCACAATCGTATCCGCGTCGAGCCCCCAAACGATATTCGAGACGCCGATCCCCAGATAGCGCGCCGTCTCATCCAAAGTCTGGCGGGCAGCGGAATCCCCGGCTGCTGCCCAGCCAACAATCCGGCGCACTCTGGCGGATGTGTCTCCCGCGCTTGTCATGCGCCTGGCTCCACTCAATTCCAGGTAGCGGCGCGCAACGGCGGGATTCGATATCAATTGCTCCAGACAGCCTGGCCGATCATGCCGCTCCTCCCCAGGCAGGAGTTGAATTACCATCTGCCCGAGCTCGCCGGCGGCCATGTGCGAGCCGTGATAGAGCTTGCCGTCGAAGAGCACGCCCATGCCTACGCCTTCGTCTACCTTGACGAAAACGAAGCAGCGCCTGGCAAGCATCTCGGCTGTTCCAAACGTGTATTCCGCAAGCGCGGCCGCTCGCACGTTATTCTCCACAAATACCGGCTCCCGGAGCCGTGCTTCGAGCAGACTTCGGATCGGCACGTTGCGCCACTCCGGCCGGCTTCCCAGTACCAGGACGCCGGTTTCGCTGTTCACAATGCCTCGCGCGCAGACGCCGATTCCGGGAAGACGATCTCCGCCGATTTGCTTGCGGAACGCGAAGAACGCATTCGCGATCTCTTCAAGCGTTTCCTCGGCCGATGCGGGAGTCCGGAACCGCTTTGTCTCTACCAGCCGGCCTTGCATGGTACTTACGGCGCAGCGCGTATCCCAATTCTGGATCTCCGCGCCAAACACTAGTCTTCGGCCATCCAGTTTAAGGCGGCGCCCAGGACGACCACCGGTCGAGTTCTCGGCCCCATCTTCACAAACCAGGCCATCTTCGATCAGCTCGCCGATGATCCGCGAAATCGCCCCTTCCGATAAGCCGCTTTCCCTTGCTACATCGGCGCGCGACATATAGTCGCCCTGTTGAAGCAAACTCAATACGGCGGCACGATTCGCTCCCCGCACTTCTGGCGGCCGCAAAATATGTTTGGCTGAGTGACCGGATCGGACCATCGATTATTCCAATTCTTTCCACAACAACGGAACGGTCTTCGCCGGCAAATTGCGCCGCGCCGCAAAGCGGTTCCGCGCCGCCTGCGTTCGCTCGTACCAATCGTTCATCGGCAGCTGCAATTCCCGGTAGATCAGATAGGTCATGTCTATTGTTCTATCTGGCAAATGATCTTTCACATCGTCGACTGCGTGTAGAAATCGCCGGCCATTCGCGTCAGGCACTCGCGGCAACCAGCTTTCATACCAGGTATCGACTGCATCGTGAAAAACCAGGTTGCGTTCCGTCCGAATTGTTCGCGCTTCCGCCAAAGCACGATCGATTGCTGCCACGGCTTTGCTGGCGCTGCCATTCTTTGCCTCCTGAGCCGCTTCTGTCAGGGCTTCGTCGATACGGCCAAACCCAGTTAGCAGGTCGAGATTCTGGCGGCACAACTTCGTGATGGCGACGAATACTTCAAGATCGCCACGATGCAGCGTAACCAAATGAAAATTATTATTAAGCAGTCCCAACAGCTCGTCGTTGCCGGGTTGAGCATCCTCGGCCACGCGAAGGCGATCGGCGTTCTGGTGTGACCAGTCGCTCGAAATCCGAAGATCGTCATCGGGCGTTGGCGGTAAAGGGATGCTCTGATCGTGAGCGGGTCGCGGCGTCTTGAAGATCTCTTCCGAATTTCCCCAGATTGGCTTTCGGGCGTGCGAGTCAACTCTCTCCCAGGTGTCGTTCCAGGTTTGCGCCTGATAGCTTAGAAGCTGGTAAATCCGGTTCATCCCCTCCACGGCGGCTCCGTAAAATGACGGATAGAACGCCGACATTGCCTCCTGTGCGCCGGCGGTCCAGCGATGCCATCCGGCGGCCGCGATGGTCGCGTAGCCGAGCCAGAAAGTGTCGGGATGCAGCCCTATATCGCCCCAACCCGCCACGATCAACCCCATCAGATCGGCCGGACTGCGCGTCAGGTCTGAAGAAATGCTCGCCAGCGCGGCCGGCACCCGCTCAAAATCTTCCAACGGATGCATTCGGCGCGAGGCAGGCAGAAGAAAATAGTGCGGGAACAATGGCTCTTCGCCTTCGGTTGCCTGGTAGATCATCTGCCTAATCCCGTTCGCCCGGTACGCTGAATCGAACTTCTCGCCATCGGTCTCTCCGTTAATCACAAATTTCGGGAGACTTTGGATGTCTTGCACCTTCAACGGATACTCACCCCAAAAGACAACGGTGCGCCCGCGTTCGCGCAGATAGCTCGCGGCTTTATCCACGAATTGCGCCAGCACCTTGCCGCGGCTTCCGGCTTCCTTTGCGGCGGCAAATTCATTGCATTGCGCGTTGTCGGCCATTCCCACGTAGTACGCTTCGTCGGTGGATAGATAAAAATATTTGACGCCCCGATTCGCGGCCAGCAGATCGTCGTACATTCCGTAGAGTAAGCGCAACGCATCTGGATTCGTGGTGCATAATTCATAATTGCTGTCGGGGAACGCCCGGAATTTCGCGTATTTCGGATGCTTCAACAAAAACACCAGGTGGCCCGGCGCGTCCAGATACGGGATCACTTGCACGTGCCGACGAAGCCCATAGTTTGTGAGCTGCTGAAACTCCTCCGGCGAGAGTGCTTGCGGTTCCACCGCCGCCGCGGCGTCGCGGAATTGAAAGTGTCCTTCGAGTTTGATGACGAAGCCATTGATCTTGAAAAACGATGCTTGCCGCACGGCTTCTTCGAGCGCCGGCAATCTCTCCAGATGATGCGCATCGTCCCAATAGATCTGGCGTTGACCCAGGTCCGGCCAGTCTACGATTTCGCCTTCCGGCAAGCTGAAGCCGCCATTTCGCGCTCGTACCAATTGCACGAGCGTCTGGACGCCATAGAACAACCCCGCCGGCGCGTTGGCAAGAATTCGAACACGTGCCGGATTGAGCACGATCTTATAAGCCTGGTCGGCGATGCTTCTACGGTCGCGGTCGCGACTGGCTCCGGGTCGCACCGAACCTGCTTCGATCGCGAGCTCGACGGCGGGTCCGGAGGCCGGCGAGGTCGCGCGCAATGCGAGCTGAAACCTTGCCTTCAGCTCTTCCGAGAGGCTTTGCAAGGCGCTCGAATCCGGCTTGATTCCCTTCCCCGCTTCGAGACGCCACTCTGCCCCAAACCGAAAATCGGTGGCCCCGAGTGTCACGTGCCGGGGTTCCGGAATAACGGTGTAGCCGCGCGCAAACAGCGGTGAGACGGTATCTGCCCGAAGCGCCGGCGTAACCAGCAGAGAACCTGCTAGACAACCTGCCAGGACAAGGCGCGCGGCTTGCCTGCCGCCTGCAAGTAATAGCGCGGCTGCTCCGAAAAGCGAACCAAAAAAAAACCAGACAAGCCAGGAAACACCCCAGACCGTCGCCGGCGGATAGGAAATCGCAATCGAAGAAATCGCTCCGCCTGGCAGCGGCCACTCCAGCGGGTGGAGCAGAAACTCCGCCGTTTTTACCCGCCTTTCTGAAAGCCAGTGCAGACCGAGTCTCGCGCATACCGCCTTCCCGGTCGCCTGCCCATTCGATACAACCTCAATGTCGCCGGAAGCGGGGCGATTTACACGCAGCCGCCAGCTAATTTCGCGATCTCTGGCGATACGCACGGGCAGCGTTTCCACTGCGATTCCAAGCGGGGCGCGCAATTCCACTGAAGGAAGGCGCTCCTCAAATAGGCCGTTGTATTTCACGGTCAAGACAGCATCTTCACCCGGTTTAAGCGGCGCTCGTTCAAACAGCGCCTCACACCCGGCGAGCAATAGACCCAGCGGTAAGAGAACAATGAGCGCTGGCAGCAGAGCTTGGCGCAGCAGCTGAACATTGGCCCGCAACAGACTACGCTGCGCGCGGAAAATCAACAGTGGTTCGTCCGCAAATAACCGGAACTCGAGCAGTCCCGCCAAGATGCGGTTGAACACAACGTGCATTTTTTTCTCGTCAGCGAATCGGCGGAACATCCACACCGAGATAAGCCCGGACAACATGCCGGCGGCGAAACACAGCGCCCATGCCGTTCCACCCAGCTCCACCGCAATCACTTCAGATAACCGAGCCCTTCCAGTTTCCTGATTAGTTCGTCTTTCGATTGCGCTTCTTCAAGACGCGCAAGATCGCGCTCGATTGCATGTTCGACAAATTCTTCGAGCGAGCTGTAACCGGCTTTGTCGACGAGCTGTTGCGCCCGTTCGCATAGCGATTTATTGAGCCTGACGGACACTTTCGATCCCATCTTTCACCTTTTTATCCGGCTAGCGGGAGCACGCGCCCATCCATCCATTTCGGCCGTTCGATTCCAAACAGATCGAGAACCGTCGGCGCAAGATCCTCGATTCCCGGGTTCTCCGCATTGAGCTTTCGGTTAGCGAAAAGCACGCCCGGAACAATAGCCGGATCGACACAATGATCTCCGCTCCAGCACTTTTGATTTGTCTCAAACACTGAGGAAGTCACTCTACCCACCGCGGCGCTCCAGGCCGCGCGGTAGCCGGCTGCGTAGCCCGTAAGCAGGTCCGGCGCGGCATCGAGATACGGGCCGCGATAAACGGTCTCCGCATCGTACATTTTTTCGAGCGCAATATCGCCCGTTTCCTCATCACACAGGTTCGTCAACTTTGCGATGAGTTCCGCTTTCAAAAGCGCGGCCTCTTCACGCGGCACAATCCCGCCGGCTTCGCGCCCGCGCAAGTTTAGATACACACCGCTCAGTCCAAATGTATAAGCGCGTGTTCGCGACCAGTCGATTCCTTCGAAATAATCTTTGCTTTCCGTCAATCCTTCCCGCAGGGTCAAATAGCCATTGCGGTGGAGCCAGCTATTCAGATTGACGCCCCTGCGAAAGGAGCAGAAGCCATGATCGGACAACACAACAAAGGCGGTGTCTTTGTCCACGTATTCGAGCGTTCGACCCACCAGACGGTCCATGTCGCGATAAAGCTCTTCGATTACGCCCGCGTATTCCGGAGCGCTGCCTTCACTGCGCGTTCCATCCAGATAACGGTAGAACATATGCTGCACCCGATCGGTCGTATCGAAGACGCAAGCCACCACGCCGCGCCGCGTCCGGTCAAGCGCGCTGAAGAACATCGCTTCACGTTCCTTCTGAATCAGCTTCGCCTGCCGCAAAAATGCGCCCTCATCAATTGCGCCCTCATTCAGCGCCCAAGTGTCCTCGGCCAAACCAAGCGTCGCGAAAGAACCGAGCAGCTTCGCCAGATACACGGCGTAGTAACTCGGCTGGCTGATCGGCAGAGCAGGCCGCTCAGGATCGATCTCCACCGGTGTTGCATAGAGCTGCATCTCCGGTTCGGTAGCCGTCAGCAGAAAACGCACAATGCCGCGCGCGGTCGAGAATGGTCTTATCTTGAAACGGAGCCTTATCCAGGGTGTGTATTCGCCCGTGCGAAGCCCCCACTTCTTTCCTTGAATCTCTAGCTCCAGTTCGCTTGCCGGGCCGCTCGGCACAATTCGAAAAGACACTTTGCTTGACTCCGGTCCTGGCAACTCACCGGTAAGCGCACCGTCGCCCTTAGATAAAGGAAGACGTACTCCGCCTTCGCATTCCGAGGGCTGATGCCCAGTCGAAAACCATGAGAAACTGCCTTGCGTGCCGCGCAAATCTGGAGTCGACATCGCCGACAAAAGGCGACCGCCGAAACGTTCCGGCGGGAAGGTAATCGGAACCCGCAGAATGGTGCTCCCGATTGCATTCCGGCTTAGAATCTTCCAGAAGGGCTCACTTTTTCTTCGCAACTCAACCGACGGTCGCGAGATTGGAAAGCACCATCTCCCGATTCTAAAAAAACGCGCGGCCGGGCGCACCCTCGCGGATGAGAGTTCCGGCGCGTAGTTGCGCAAATCCCGGTTTAGAAAATCGAAGATATTGTGTTTTGCCGGGTTGACGCCCGTTGCGAATGTCGACCAGGCCACAGGCGAGAGTGCCGGAAGCGTGGTGCGTAGCCTGCTGTAACAACCCGTCTCTCGAAGACGGCTGAGGTTCGGCAATTTCCCCTCCGACATCCAACGTTCGGTCAAACCTGGATCGAGGCCATCCAGCCCGAGGAAGATCGCTTTCTTCACCCGCGCCTTTCCAAATCTTCCACGCCGCCTGAGCAGCAGCCATAGCATTCGAAATGGCCAGATCAGAAAAGAAATTAAACTCGCCAGCAGCGAGAGAACGATGGTCAAGAACGATCCGAGAAAAGCAAATCCCGCGCCTGGCCCAATGTAGGCAAGGCGCATATGGCCGCTGTGGCCAAATCTCTCAAGAACCAGCGCGAGGGTAACGGCCAGCAAAAGTGCGGCGCCCGCTCCCCGAAAACTATTCTTCCGCCCGACCATTACCTCAGTTTGCCTTCGATGAATGGCACTTCCAGCACCTTCGGATGCTGAATCGGACCGTGCCCGAAATAGCCATCCTCCCCGAATAATTCGCCGTGGTCCGACGTGATTGTTACGTAGCTGTTTACTGGCAAAACATCGAATAATTCCTCGATCACTCCGTCGAGATATCTCACCGCGTTAATCTGCCTCTGCCGCAAATCCCTTAACTGCGCCTCTTCGAAAATCTTGCCGCTCCGTCGCCGAACCTTCCCACCGACTACGTGGTCATCCAGATGTTGAAACACGCCATGCACACCACTTATGCGCGGCCACTCCTCCGGAGCCTCATGGGGCAGAGTATACGGGTAATGCGTCTCGCCCGCATTTAAAAGATAAAACGATGGCCGCTCCTCTTCAAACTTCATTGCCCGGATCATCGCCCGCAAATCGTTGTGCTTCTCCATGAGCTTGTAGGAATCGAAGCCGCTATTTAAAATAGTGTGCGGATTCAGCACCGGAAGCGACACCATCGCATGCGTTCGGTAGCCAAGATTCTGAAGTAAAACAGGCAAATAGAGCCGCGGTAAAAATCGCTTGAACTCCAATCCCTCCGAGCCAAGCCGCTCATTGAACTTCAAGAAGTCTCGCCGGTAATAATCGGACGCAAATACACCCTTCGGACTGGCGTGCGGCATCAAACCCATCAACAGGTTGTAATGCGAAGGCGCAGTCCAAGAGGCGTAAGACCATCTCTTCTCCACGCTCCCGAGCCTGCGTATCGTCTTCGGCCGAGCCTTCAATAACGAATCGTAGCGGCAGCTATCGAAGACAATTAAGACGTAATGATTCTGTCTCATTGCCGGGGGTTTCCACTTTGCGCGCCTGCCAGGCATCGTAATGGTTTGTCCCATCATACGCTTCCAGCCCCGCTCGTTGACGAAACACTCTCAACTCCCATAGACTTACTTGCTAAGGACAACTTAGTGGTTGTGCTTTTGGTTTGAACGCTACGCCGGCCTTCGATTCGTCATGCCGGCACGCCATTTCCCCGTATGAAGAATTCTTCCAATCTGCAAACCAGTCTCCTCGAATTTGTGGAGCAAAAACAGCACCGGCTCGTTGAAATCACCCAACAGCTAATCCGCCTTCCTTCCGAAAACAAGCCGCCTCAGGGCGCTGAGCATGCATGCCAAACCTGGATTGCAAAGCAGTTGGCGGCTATCGGGCTCAATCCCGATGTCTACTGTCTCGACGACGTGCCCGGACTCCGCGAGCATCCAGTTTTTTATGGGGAACGCGACTACTCCAATCGCCCGAACGTCGCCGCCCGACTAAAGGGCTCTGGCGCCGGTCCCTCGCTTCTGCTCTCCGGGCACATCGATACCGTGCCGCGCGGAACTCAGAATTGGACGCGCGATCCATTCGGCGGTGAAACGTTCGGCAACCGCATCTACGGCCGCGGCGCAAACGACATGAAGGCAGGTGTCGCCACCAATCTATTCGTCATGGAGTGCATGGCGTCCTTGGGCCTACGCCTGTCCGGAGACCTGCTCTTTGAAAGCGTGGTCGATGAAGAGTTCGGCGGTTGCAACGGCACACTCGCCGGCAGAGTGCGCGGCTACAACACCGATGCCGCGATTCTTTCCGAGCCCTCCTCGCTGCGCATCTGTCCGGCCCAGCGCGGCGGCCGGACCGCCCACATTACTTTCCGTGCTTCCGGCGGCGTTCTGCAAGACGGGCATTTCCCCGCCGGCATTGTGCCTCAATTGACGCACTTCCTTTCCCACGTCAAGGATTTCGCAGTCCAGCGTTCCGGGCACGTCCGTCCACACGAACTCTATTCTTCGCACGCCGATCCAGTCCCCGTCTCAGTCACCAAAGTTCATACCGGGCCCTGGGGCTTCACCGAACCGATTACCGTTCCCGAAAGCGCGCAGGTCGAACTCTATTGGCAGCTAATGCCCGGCGAGACTCAGACGGAAGTCGAGAGCGAATTCTTCGACTGGCTGAAGCGCCTGATTAACGAGGCACCAAATATCTTTCCCGCCATGCCGCAGGTAGCGTTTCCGATTCGTTGGATGCCGGGCTCTTCCATTTCTCCTTCGGAACCGCTCGTCCAGGAGCTTTCCGCATGCGCGCAAACCGTCATGGGCCATGTTCCGGTAATTGCCGGCATCGAAGGGCCGTGCGATCTCTTCATCTTCCAGCAGGTTTTCGGCATTCCCGCCGTGCTTTGGGGCGCTAGCGGAGGAAACACCCACGCAGCCGACGAATACGTCGATATCGATTCGCTGCTCGCTGCCGCCAAAACGCTCCTGCTGTTCGTCGCCAACTGGTGTGGCGTACATTCATCCTGATTCAGCATGCCGCAATCGTTAAAGTGCCTTCGCCTGTTCGCGCTGCTCGCCTTGGGCGCCGTCCTCCTCAACGCGCAGATTTACTCTCCCAAGCTTCTGCGCGAGGGTCAGCCCGATTCAACCGATTTGAAAGCATTCGCCGAGGCCATCTATGCTCAAGCCAACGCACGCACGCCTCGCCAAAAAGCGGAAGCGATCTGGCGCTTCTTTTTAACCGACGGCCGTTTCGTAAAACCGGGCTTCTGGTATCACATCGCCGGCTGGACCTATGAAGAGCCCAGCGGCGAAGTGCTCGATCCGCTCAAATTGCTCAACAGCTATGGCTTCGGCCTTTGCTATCACATCGCGCCTCTGCTCGAAGCGGTCTTCGATGCCGGCGGCTTCGCGGACGCCCGCTCCTGGTTCCTCACCGGCCATACCGTCGCCGAAGTTTTCTACGATGGCGCGTACCACTATTTCGATTCCGACATGATGGGCTACAACGTTGCAGGCCTCGGCTCCTTCCGCGGCAAACCGGTGGTCTCGGTGCATCAACTGGAACTCAATGGCGGCATCATTCTCGGCAAATTACAAAGCCCGAAACAGGTAAAGCCGGGCGTGGTGGATAATCCCTGGTATCCAGCCGATGTTCGCGCAGGCGCCATGGCCGATCTGGCGGCCCTTTTTACCACTTCTGACAATAACTACCTGTATCCTTTCACTCGCTACTCGACCGGCCACACTATGGATTTCGTGCTGCGCAAAGGCGAAAAACTCATTCGCTTCTTCAAGCCTGAGACGCCGGGCCTTTTCTATTTGCCGTACAAATTCGATGGCAAGACCTGGACCGAGTTCCCGCAGGAAATCGCCGAATACCACATACGCACAGCCGACGGCCCGCGTAGCCAGAAAGATGATCGCCTCTGGGCGACCGGTCGCATCGAATACATCCCTGCGTCTCTACCCGATCAATCCGTCACCATCGTCGATATGCCCAGCCCCTATGTCATCATCGACGCCCGGTTCACCATGCAAGCCGATCTGGCGTCCTCGAATTCGTCGATTATGCTTGAAACGTCAAGCGATGGTGGCCACAGCTGGCAGCTTGCCGGGAAGCTCTTGGGACCGCATTCCGGAAGCTGGTCCGCGCAACCGAAAATACTTGTGAAGAGCGCCCATGGCCGTCTGACGGCAGTAAGTGGATCTTACGGATACAAAGTGCGGATCACGCGAACAGGCGGCTCCAGCGCACGCTTCAGCCAACTTCGGTTGGTCTCCCGCATCCAACTCAATCCGCGGACGCTGCCCGCCATCGAACCCGGCGACAATCGTTTTATCTTTTCCGCGGCGCCGCCCGTTCGTCGCGTGGCAATTTCGACCCCACTAGCCGGCGTGCCTTCACGCGACCTCAAACTGGTAAACGAATCCGGCCAGCAATTTCTTCGTCCGCTAAACGGCAAAACCGGCGAAGTCGTCTATGAACTGCAAGCCGATGGCAAGCCACTGACCGGATTCGATGTCGGAGTAAGGTTCTTCGATATCCAGAATGGCCTCGTTCCGGACAAGCTGACAGCAGAAACACGTCATACCCGCGCGGGAGACTCCGAGGGCCCAGCCTCGATCTCCTGGTCGCTGTCTCCTAATGGCCCGTTTCGCGAGCTTTGGCGCTTTCCGCAAAAATTAGCGTGGCACGATGCCGATCCTATCGAGCGTTTGCTGCGCTGGCCGGAAGTCTTCCGGCAGGTCCGCAGCTTGCCCCCGGCCACGAGCCGCGTTTACGTAAAGTTCCGCACTTCCGGACCGGCTTTCGACAGCCTTCGACTGGCAGTGGATACTCAGGAGGCTGCCCCTTCCGGTCGGCTGAGCATCACTCAAAGCTGGCTTGAGGGAACAGTCCTTAGACAACATGTCGAGCACCTGAATGCCGCGACAACGAACCGCAGCTTCACTCTGCGCGCGGGACCTAACGTGAGCAACCAAGCGGTAATTCTGTCTAACGATTGAGGGTCGCGTAAGCGTGCCTTCCTTAAGAAGATGGTTCGCCCGCTTTCTTCAGTGTTACTGCCGGAACATCCGCGTCTCTCACCGTCTTATTAAAGGTCGGAATCTTCACGTCCATCACCTGGTTCCATGCTTTTAACTGCGCGTTGATTTCCGTGGCCAGATCTTCGTACACCTGCTGTTCGGCCGCAGTCGGCTGTGCGTCGGAAGCTTCCACATCCGCCAACAGCGCGGCAAGCTTGTTATTCAACCGAACCGGAAAGTTGAGCGGGTCTTCGCTTGCCCGGCTCTTGGTTTGATAAAGCGCTTCTTCGATCTGCGTCATCTCGGCCGAGAGACTCTTCGCGCGCTCCAGAACGCTCTTCGATTTCTCGGTCTGCGCGCCTGCTTCGAGCCGAATGGTAAGTTCGTCAATCTGCTTACGAACTTGCCGGATCTCGATTACCGTTTCGTTCGTCTTACTCAGCTTGTCGCGCATCTGCAGCCCAAGCTCCAGTTGCGCCGCGAACTGCTCCGGCGTCGTTGTCAGACGCGGGTCCTTGCGAACTTCGAACTTCTCGGTCTCAGTTTTCCCATCCGCGCTTAAACGGACCTGGTAAACACCCGGCGTCACTACCGGCCCGCGAACGCTGCCCGCCCACAGAACCATGCCTGGAAATTTCGCCGCATCCGGATAGCGCAGATCCCATTCAAAGCGGTTCAGCCCCTGCTCGGCCGGAGCCAGCGGATTCTTTCCCCCACCGCGCGGTTCTTCGCCCTCATCCTCCCATTCCGGCTCTGCGCTCGCCGCCGCTGCCTGCTCCTGTCTCGTTGCTTTGCTGGAAAACTTCTTGATCGGTTTTCCGCTTTCGTCCAGAAACTCGATTGTCACCTCCGTCTTCGGCTTATCCTTGAGCCAATAATAAATCACTGCGCCACTTGCGGGGTTCGAGCCCGCGTCTTTTGCGCCGCGCTCCGAACTATGTTGTCCAAAAGCCCCTCGATAGGTCTGCTTTGGCTGAAAAAGACGGACATCTTCCTTCATCAGGCCATCGCTCAGCTGCGCCAGAACATTGGTGTCGTCAAAAATCCAGAACGCCCGCCCATGCGTCGCCGCCACCAGTTCGTGTTCGCGCTTTTGAATCGCCAGATCCGCAATCTGCGTTACCGGCAGATTCAGCTGCATGGATTGCCACTTTGCGCCGCCGTCAAAGGAAACATAGATGCCCGTCTCCGTGCCCGCGTAAAGCAGGTTTCGCTTGTTCGGATCCTCGCGTATGCAGCGCGTCAGGGCTCCTGGCGGAATGCCAGTCGTAATCTGCTGCCAGGTCTTGCCGTAATCTGTTGTCTTGTACAAATAAGGATGGTCGTCATCGAACTTGTACATTGTGCCCGCCAGGTAAGCCGTAGCCGGATCGAACGGCGACGCTTCCATCGAATTCACTTGCATCCACTCAGGTGCATTCTTCGGCGTCACATCTTTCCAATGGGCGCCTCCATCGCGCGTCAGATGCACCATGCCATCGTCCGATCCCACCCACAACTCGCCCTTCGCCACCGGCGATTCATTAACCGTGAAGATTGTGTCGTAATACTCCACACTTGTGTTGTCTTTCGTAATCGGACCGCCAGACGAAATCTGCTTCGCTTTGTCGTTGCGCGTCAAGTCCGCGCTGATCGCCTTCCAGCTTTGCCCCTGGTCCGATGAAGCGAATAAAACGTTTCCGCCCGCGAACATCAAATTCGGATCGTGCAGCGAAAACAGCAGCGGGAAGTCCCATTGAAACCGGTACTTCAATTTGTCCGGTGCCCATCCCATTTCGTTGTCCGGCCAGATCGTCACTTTTCGAGTCTGCCCGTCCCGATGGTCATAGCGCGTAATCAATCCGTCATACGACCCGGCAAAAACAATGGTCGAGTCTTTGGGCCACGGCGCGATCCAGCCGCTTTCGCCGCCTCCTACCGGATACCAGTCCCGTTCCCCAATGCTTCCGCTCGCGCCGCGTGTTGCAATCTTCACCGTCGTGTTGTCCTGCTGCGCTCCATAAGCGTGATAGGGAAAATCGTCGTCAAGCGTCACGCGGTAAAACTGCGCCGTCGGCTGATTGTCTTCCGAACTCCAGTTCTTGCCGCCATTCGCCGTCACTGTCGCGCCGCCATCGTTCCCCTCGATCATGCGCTGTGGATCGTTCGGCGATATCCAAAGCGTATGATTGTCGCCATGCGGTGTCGGGATCGCATTCCAGCTCTTCCCTCCGTCGTCCGATCGATAAAAACCCACGTTCGTCGCGTACACTTTGTTCGGGTCCTTCGAATCGGCAAAGATGCGACCGTAATACCAGGCGCGTTGCCGGAGCTTGCGGTCGTCGTTGACCTTCTTCCATGTCTTGCCTGCATCGTCCGAGCGAAATACCCCGCCATCTTCCGCCTCGATCAAGGCCCAAACCCGATCCGGATTGGCCGGCGATACCGTCAGTCCGATATTTCCCATCGTGCCTTTCGGCAATCCCGCATTCTTCGTCAGTTCCGTCCAGCTGTCACCGCCATCGGTCGATTTGAAAATACCGCTCCCCGGGCCGCCGCTCTCCAGGTCCCACGGCTTTCGATTTACCTCCCAGAAACCGACATAAAGAATGTTGGCATTCGTCGGATCGAACACGAGTTCGCTTGCTCCGGCCTTCGGTCCGCGCGAAAAGATCTTCTCCCACGTTTTCCCACCATCGCTTGACCGGTAGATGCCGCGCTCTTCGTTCGGGCCCCAAACGTGCCCCAGCGCCGCCACGTAGACCAGGTCGGGGTTCTTCGGATTCACGCGCACGCGCGAAATCTGGCGCGTGTTCTGGAGGCCGATGTGCTTCCACGTTTTCCCCGCGTCGGTAGACTTGTACATCCCGTCTCCGATCGACACGTCGCCGCGGATGTCGTACTCGCCCGTGCCCGCGTAGACCACGTTCGGGTCAGACTCCGAAACCGCAATATCCCCAATCGAAGTCGTGCCGAAAGGCTGCCCGTCCGACACGCAGTCCCAACTCGATCCGCCGTTGACTGTTTTCCATACGCCTCCGATCGCGCCGCCGAAATAATAAACGTTCGGCTGCGCTTCGACGCCCGTCACGGCCACCACCCGTCCGCCTCGGAACGGCCCCACCAGCCGCCATTTCAAAGCCTTCAGCGCGTTCACATCTTGCGCGCCGAGGATGCAGACTCCCAGAGAAAAGGCGGCTAATATTTTGTTGATTGTCATTCTGAATCCTGCCTCGCGCCGACGGGAAGTTGCTGCGCAACCAGGCCGAGGAAGCCAACATTGTACTCGACTTCCTGGCCAAGGGCCCCTCATCGCCTGAGATGGGTTTAAGCTGGACTCAACAATATGGCCCTTAAGCTCGACGCTTTCTCAGATCAGGCTCGCAAACTTCCTCAAGAAGTATTCGGAGCGCGCGCTGCCCTTGAGCAGAACCGGAGAGTGCAACCAGGACGATGCGACGGCTATTCTGGAGGCCAGTCCTTCGACACTGTTTCCTGGAGCGCGCGCTCCGGAAGCCGCACTGAGCGGTCTTTTGCTTCTTGCCGGCTGCTGGGACAAGAGCCATGAAGTCTCGCAAGATATTGCGTCGTCCGATGGCAGCTACTGGCACGCTATCGCCCACCGCATCGAACCGGATTCGCCGAATGCCGCCTATTGGTTCCGGCGCGTTGGCACACACCCCATCTTTCCCGAGCTTCAGCGCAGAGCATCCGGCATTCTGGAACGCTCCGCGCCTTGGACCCCACAAGCTTCGTGGGATCCGTTCCTCTTTATCGATTGGTGCGACGAAGCGCGGCGCGCCCAGGGCAGTGACAAGGAGGACGCCGCGCTGCGGATACAACGCGCCGAATGGGACTTGCTCTTCGCGTGGTGCGCGGACAGCTAAGGGCCGGCTAATCCTCCACCTCCCGAAACCGCTCTTCCGCATCCGGCAGCAGCCCCAGGGCCTGCTTCTCGAAGAGCCGTTTGTAAGTGCCTCCGAGTTTCCGAACCAACGCATCGTGCGATCCCTCTTCCACAATGCGGGCGCGCTCGAAAACCAGAATGCGATCCAGCATCCGGACCGTCGAAAGCCGGTGCGCAATTACGATCGACGTTCTCCCCACCATCAGCCGCTCCATGGCCTCCTGAATTGCGGCCTCCGACTCCGAATCGAGACTCGAAGTCGCTTCGTCCAACACCAGAATCGGAGCATTCGCAAGAAAGGCGCGCGCCAGCGCGACGCGCTGACGTTCGCCGCCCGAAAGCTTTACGCCGCGCTCGCCCACTAAAGTCGCGTAGCCTTTCGCCTGCGCGCTGATAAATTCATGCGCATTCGCCAGGCACGCAGCCTCCTCGATGTCGCCGCGCGAAGCGTTGGGCCGGCCGTAGGCAATGTTTTCGGCCAGCGAGCGATGGAACAGAATCGGCTCCTGCGGCACCAGCGCCAACTGCGCGCGCAACGAATCCTGCTTAGCCAGCGCAATGTCCTGGCCATCGATCAGAATTCGGCCGCCGCTTAAATCGTATAGCCGGTGCAGCAGCTTGACGAAGGTCGTCTTGCCGGAGCCGGAGTGTCCTACCAGCCCCACGCGTTCGCCGGGTTCTATGCGCAGTGAGAAGTCATTGAACAGCGCGCCCACCTGCCGCCCGTAAGTAAAGCTGACACGGTCGAAGACGATTTCGCCCTGCCCGACGCGCAGCGCGCGCGCCCGCGAACGGTCCGCTACTCCGAGCGGCTCCGCCTGCAGCGATACCATCTCTTCCATTTCGTTTATGCTGCGCTGCAGATTGGCCACATGCTGGCCGACGTCGCGCAGATAGCCGTGAATGATGAAGTAGCTCGTCAGAACGAAGGTCACGTCACCCGGCGTCGCTCTTCCCCGCCACCATAACAGCACTCCGTAGAACGTAACCAGCGCCCGTAAGGCGAGTAGCACGGCGGATTGCAGGGCGTTGCTGCGTGTCGCGAGCCGCCAGTGGCGAAATGTGCGCGTGCTCCACTTGTTCAGCACCCTGCCCAGCCGAGCCTCTTCGCGCGTTTCCGCACCGAACGATTTCACCACCGCATTGCAGGTGATCGAATCCGCCAGAGCCGCGCCGATCCGCGTATCCTGCGCATTCGATAACCGCGCCGCCGGTGCGACGTAGCCTACCGCCAGCATGATCGAAGTCGCCACGTAACAGGTCGACGCGCCTGCCACCAGCAACCCCATGCTGAGCCAATGCGCCCCCAGCACGATCGACGAGCCGGCCAGCACCAGCAGAGCCGGCAGCAACGCAAGCAAGAGCGTGTCATTCATCAAATCGAGCGCCCACATGCCGCGTGTGATCCGCCGCACGATCGAGCCCGCAAAGTTATTTGCTTGCCAGTCGGTCGACAAGCGTTGAATGCGCCAGAAGGCATCCGAGGCGATGCGCGACATCAGGCCGACTGTCAAACGCGAGACGCCCATGATCGACACATAGCGGGCAGCGATCAACAGCGCGCCCAAAGCCACCATGCAACCGACCGCCATCTCGGCGGCATGCAAGGCGTCGATCCGCGAACTTTTCACGGACGCAATCGCGTCCACCAGGCGGCCGGAAAACACCGGCAGCAGCAGATCGGCAATGGTTGCAAGCGCCATGCTGACAGCGATCAAAGCGACAGTCTTTGCCCTCTGTTTCCAGTGCCGGAAAAGGAAAGCGAGAACGTCGACTATGGCGTTTTTAGAAACAGATTTGGAGAACATACGGAAACACAGCCTCAAGCAAGAGCAGCAGTCGAAAAAGTCACACGCCAGCCGCAAGGCCAACGGTTCAGAAATTAAATTGAAAGGGAAAACTTAGCGCTGCAGGAGGACGAGACGCCGCAGCATGTCAGGGAAGCTTGAATGGATCATGCTTATCATGTGTGGCACCTCCGAAGGTCTAACGAACTTTAAAAGGATAGCAAGAACGAACGGGAATTAGCAAGTTATTTCAGAAGCGTCGTCGTACTCTGCTTCAGGTCGTTCCATTGCCGTAATCGTGTCTTCAGCGCTTGATCGGCTTGCTGGTAAAGCGCGATCGCTTGCGATGGCGGAGTTCGATCCGCGCCCTCGGTCACGTTCAGCGCAATCGTACAAGCCCGGCTAATGGCATCCAGGCCCAAAGCCTGCCCTTGCACTGCGCCATGCGGCGATCCGCTCTGAATCTCCTGCGCTTGTTTATCCGCGCTCGCGATGCGGCTGGCCAGTGCCGCATCCTTGCCGGCGCGCTCTTTGCTCTTGTCTAACTGAATTCTAAAACCCCTGACCTCGCCGCCCGCAACGCGCGCCTGGAGCATATCTTCAAACGCCCGCTGCGCCCACTGGAACTGTTCCCGCAGCACCGCATCGGTCGCCTTCGAGCGTGGGTCCATCCGCACTTCGAACGATTGTTGGCCGGCTGTTTTTCCATTTACTACCAACTTCGCCTGGTAAGTGCCGGGAAGCGCGAGCGGGCCAACCCAAGCCCGCAATCCAGTCTCTTCGTCGTCGGCCGTCCCCTGTTCGCCCTTGCTCCCATAACGTAGATCCCATACGAATCGATGCATGCCGGCTGCTTCATTTAACCCCTCCGGCTCACTCAGCCAGCGCGGCGCAATTGGGACAGCTTTCGGCGGCTCGCTCGTCTTTTCTCCGCTCGAAAAGCTCCGCACAAACTTGCCGTGCGCGTCTGAAATCTCGAGTTCTACTTTGCCCGCGGCGGCGCTCAGGTAATAATCGATCGGCGCACCCTCCGGCGGGTTCTTCGCCTGCGGCTCCTCGGGCGGAAGCGGCGTCCCCGCGAACTTATCGTTGGTGATGCGGATTGCTTGCGCGGGTTTGTAAAGCCACGCCGCCGCGCCCTGCATCTTGCCATCGATCTGCCGGAGCGCGGAAATATCGTCCAGCACCCAAAAGGCGCGACCGTGCGTCGCTACGATCAGGTCGTCGTCGTGTACTGCCAGGTCGCGCACCGATGTCAGCGGCAAGTTGAGCTGCAGCGATTGCCACTGGTCGCCGTCGTCGAACGACACATACACTCCGAACTCAGTGCCCACAAATAACAGACCGGGTCGCTTCGGATCTTCTCGAATCGAATGGAGAAACGCCGGTTCTTCCATGCCGTTCACGATCGGCTGCCACGTCTTCCCGAAATCACGCGTCCGGAAAAGATAAGGTCGCCTGTCATCCAGCCGATGCCGGTCCACCGCCGCATACGCCTCACCCGCCTTGAAATGCGATGCTTCGATCTGCGTAATTTTGCTCCACGCCGAAATATCCGGAGGCGTCACGTTCGCCCAAGTGTGGCCGCCATCGCGCGTCAGGTGAATGAGTCCGGTGTCGCTGCCCGCCCAAATCTCAGGCGCGCTCAATGGCGATGGCGCAATCGTATAAACCACACCATAGCCGCGCTCTTTCGCATTTTCAACGTCTGCCGGGCCCTCCGGCTTACTTGCCGCCGGCTCGGCAGTCGCGCCCGTTAAATCCGGACTGATCGTCTGCCAATGCAACCCTCCATCGAGCGTGCGCATTACGTATTGCGTTCCCAGATAAAGCGCATTCGGGTGCGCCGCTGAAAACACCAGCACCGGCGTCCACGGGTCGCGATATTTCCGTTCGTTGATCTCCGTACCGAATCCGGGTAGCAGGCCAGGCGCAATGTTCTGGCTCTGCATCATGCTCCGGTTAAAACGATCTACCGTACCGAAGGTCCCGCTTTCGTAAAGGATGTTGGGGTCCTTGGGATCCTGAGCGATATACCCGCTCTCGCTTCCGCCCACTGTGAACCAGTCGCGCGCGTCGATTTCGCCATGGTCGGTCCGGCTCGCTGTGGCGGCCGTTCCACTATCCTGCTGCGCGCCATACACGTGATATGGAAAGGAGTTGTCGGTAATCACGTGGTAAAACTGCGCTGTCGGCTGGTTGTACCAACTGCTCCAGGTCGCGCCGCCGTTCAGCGTCACCGACGTGCCTTGATCCGTGCCTAGCACCATGTGCTCGGAATTCGCCGGATCGATCCACAGCTGGTGATAATCGTCGCCGCCCGGCGCGCCGCGCACAATGCTCAGCGTTTTCCCTCCGTCGCTCAATTTGTAAAGCGCCACGTTCGGCGCGTAAAGCACGTCGGCATCGTTCGGGTCTACCGTGATGCAGCTGAAATACCACGCTCGGCTGGTGATTCTCGGATCGCTGTTGACACGCGTCCAATTGTTCCCGCCATCGTCACTACGGTAGAGGCCGCTCTCTTTCGCGTCGATCAATGCATAAACACGCCGCCCCCGGGTATTCGCCGCGACCGCAACTGCCGATCGTCCCCAAGGCGCCGCAGGCAAACCATGCCCGCTCACTTCATCCCATTTATTGCCTCCGTCTTTCGACCGATACAACCCGCTGCCCGGTCCAGCCAATGGCGCATATGTGCTCCAGGGCGGCCTGTGTGCCTCCCACATCGCCGCAAACACCACCTTCGGATCATCCGGCGCCATCGCCAGATCCGCCGCGCCGATCTTCGGTCCCCGGTACAATATCTTCACCCAGGTTGCGCCGCCGTCCTCCGACCGAAACACTCCACGCCCTTCACTCGGCCCATAGGCATAGCCCAACGCCGCTACCAGCAACACATCCGGATTCCTCGGATCCACCACAATGCGGCTAATCTGCCGCGTGTCCTTCAGCCCGATGTTCTTCCACGTCTTTCCCGCGTCTGTCGATTTGTAGACTCCGTCGCCGCTTGCGAGATCCGATCGGATATCCGTTTCGCCTGTCCCCGCATAAATCACGTTCGGGTCCGAGGGTGCGACTTCAAGCGCTCCGATCGACGCAACCGGCTCACCGTCGAAGACGGGTTGCCAAACCGTGCCTGCGTCGGTGCTCTTCCAAACACCGCCATCGACGCTCCCGAAGTAAAACGTCGATCCACCGCCGCGCACACCCGATACCGCTACCGCGCGGCCTCCCCGGAAGGGCCCGAGCAAACGCCAATGAAGTCCGTTAAACAGACTCGCTGAAAAGGGCTGCCCTGAAAGCGCCGGGCAGAGCATCAGGAAGAGAAGAATCGCGCGTGGCATTCGAGTTTTAACAATAACGTGCACCTCCAAATCCTGTTCGTCCCATCCGCTGACTGCTACCCTTTTTTATTAACGAAGCCGCCATGCTTATCTCAAAACGTCTCCGCTCGTTTGCTCCACTCCTGCTCGCCCTAGCGGTCTGTTCACTCACGGCTGCTCGACTGTGGTCGCAAACCGCGCCCACCGCGACAGCCGACTCCGAAGAATCGGACATCTTTCACAATCTGCATTTCCGCAATCTCGGCCCCGCTATTGCCGGTGGAAGAGTCACCTCTGTGGTCGGCATTCCCGGCAACCCGGATCTCTACTACGCGGGCGCGGGCGCAGGCGGCGTTTTCAAAACCCCCAATGGCGGCATTACCTGGAAACCCATCTTCGAGCGTGAAGCCACCGCCTCGATCGGTTCCGTTGCGCTTGCGCCCTCCAATCCCAATCTCGTCTGGGTCGGCACCGGCGAGGCCAACATCCGCAATGATGTCATCGACGGTGCAGGCGTCTACTTCTCGCCCGACGGCGGCGCTTCCTGGAAAAACATGGGACTGCGCGACGCCGGCCAGATCTCGCAGGTTTTGGTCGATCCGCACAATTCCAATATCGTGTTCGTGGGCGCGCTCGGCCACACCTGGACGCCGAACGCGGAGCGCGGTGTCTTCCGGACGCTCGACGGCGGCAAAACCTGGAAGAAAGTTCTCTTCGTCGACGACACCACAGGCGTCTCCGACCTCACCATGCAGGCGGATAATCCACAAGTCCTGTATGCCGCCATGTGGCACTTCCGCCGCTATCCGTGGACGCTCGAAGACGGCGGCGCAAGCAGCGGCATCTATCGCAGTACCGATGGCGGCGAAACCTGGAAAAAGTTAACCGAAGGCCTTCCCTCCGGTCCTCTCGGCCGCATCGCCATTGCCTCTGCGCCCTCCAATCCGAGCCATCTCTATGCCCTGATCGCGGCTAAGAAAGGACTGCTCTGGCAGTCGCTCGACATGGGAGACCACTGGACAGAGGTCAGCGATAATCACGCCCTCGATGTCCGCCCTTTTTACTTCTCCCGTCTGATCGTCTCGCCTGACGATGAAAACAAAATCTACTTCCTTTCTTTCGAGCTGATGGAATCGGACGACGGCGGCAAAACCGCGCACGCGGCCGATCACGGCGTTCACTCCGATCACCACACGCTCTGGATCGATCCCAAAAATCCGTCGCGCATGATCCAGGGGAATGACGGCGGCGTGTTCCTGAGCATGGATGCGGCCAAATCCTGGCGCTTCGTCGATTCCCTGCCCATCGAGCAGTTCTATCAGGTCGCCACCGATTCCGAAACTCCTTTCACGCTGTGCGGCGGGTTGCAGGACAATAGCGCGTGGTGCGGGCCATCCAGCGATTTAGGGCGACACGGCGTGACCAATGCCGATTGGTACACAGTCATCGGAGGCGACGGCGAATATTCCGTACCGGCTCCGAGCGATTCAAACATCGTCTACTCGGACGCCCAGAATGGCTTCATCGAACGTCTGGATAAGCGCAACCATCTTTCGCGTTTCGTCCGGCCCTACGTCGAAAGCGTCGAGAATACCGCGCCCGCCGACCTGAAATACCGTTTCAACTGGACGAGCCCCATCGCGGTCTCGTCCAAGGATGCCAACGAGGTTTACCTGGGCGGCAATGTTGTTTTCAAATCGACCGATGGCGGCCAGTCCTGGGCTGCTATAAGCCCTGACTTGACGCGCAACGATAAATCCAAACAAGTGGTCGCCGGCGCGCCCGTCGATCACGACATCAGCGGCGCGGAAACTTACGACACCATTCTTTCCATCACGCTGGCGCCCACCGACCCGAAAGTCATTTGGGTTGGCACCGACGACGGCTGCGTCCAAGTGACCAAAGATGGAGGCAAGACCTGGTCGCGCGTTGATTCGCATATCCAAGTTGGGTCCCAGGGCGCACCCGAGTGGGCCCGCGTCTATCAGGTCGGCGTCTCCCCGTTCGATGCCGGCACAGCCTATGCGGCGTTCGACGCGCATGAGCTGGGCGATCGCCAAGCTCACGTCTTCAAAACCAGCGATTACGGCCAGACCTGGCAGAGCATCTCGAACGGCCTGCCCGCGGCACCCGTGGTGGTGGTTCGCGAAAATCCCAACCTGCGCGGCTTTCTTATGGCCGGCACCGAGCAAGGCTTGTTCTATTCGCCCGATGCCGGCGCGCACTGGACTCAGTTCAAAGCGCATTTTCCAACCTCCCCGGTTTGGGACCTGCAGTTCGTCAAGCGAACTCACGATCTGGTGGTCGCCACGCACGGCCGCGGGCTTTTCATCTTTGACGATCTCCGGCCGCTCGAGCAGCTGACGCCCGAAATTCAAACGAGCGATTTCCATCTCTTCCATGCCGGCACCGGCCTGCTCCTGCATCATTGGGAATCGGATGAAGGTAATCCGGTCCCGTACTCCGCTCCGAACGCTCCGGGCGGAGCGGCCATCGATTATCTGCTCAAAACGAAACTGGAAGCTTCTCCGGCGGAAAAGCAGACCCACCAAACGCCAGTCAAAATCGTCATCACCGATGCGAATGGAACCGTCATCGCAACTCACTATGGGCCGTCGAGCCCGGGCATCAACCGTTTCGTCTGGAACCTGCGCTATCAGGGCGCGCGCCGTTTAGAAGCGGATATTCCCGAAAGTCCGCTCAGACCCGGCGAACTCGAAGAGGCCCGTTACTTTACGACTGGCCCGCGCGTGCTGCCCGGTGCCTATGAAGTAGCCGTCAGCGTAAACGGCAAGACGCAGAAGACGCAGGTTGTGGTCGAACCCGACCCGAATCTCAAGCTCGCTCCCGAAAGCTTCCGCCGCCAGACAGAAGCCGCCTTGACGATGCGCGGCGAAATGACCGCGCTGAACTCCATGATCGAGCGGATCGATACGATGGACCGGCAGCTAACCGAACTCAAGAAGAGCATCTCCCAGGAAACCGGCGAGTCTCAAAAGTATGCTCCTCTTGTCCGCCAGGCGGACGAACTGCAAGCTAAATTGAAAGCCGCCAAAGACGGCATCTACGACCCCAACATTCAGCACAAAGTCGAAGAAGACGACATCCATGCGCTGGCCGCTCTACACGCCAACGTCGAGGGCATGGGCGGCGAGCTGGCCGAAGCCTACGATCAACCGCCCAACGAAATCGTTCGCCAGCGCATGGCGCAACTGAGCGCCGAAGTCCGGCAGCATATATCGGCTTTTAATGCGCTACTCAAATCGGACGTGGCGGCGTTTAACAAGTCCGCCTACTCGGCCGGAGCTTCTACTGTTTTTGCGGGCGAACCGATTAGCGTTAGTCCGGCGCCGAAACTACCCTGAGCCCCTGTGTAGCGGCCCAAACCCGGCGAAAATCCTCCCACTATTTAGTTAGTAGTAAAACATATTGCTATAGTAGGCATCAACATGCCGCTCCCGAAGCTTACCCGCCTCGAATTGCAAATTATGGAGGCCGTCTGGGCCGCGGGAAGTCTATCCATCCGCGAAATTCAGGAGGCCTTCCCGAAGCGTGGCAGACCCGCCTACACGACCATACAGACCACCGTCTACCGGCTCGAAGACAAAAAAGCCTTACAGCGCGTAAGGAAGATTGGCAACGCCCATATTTTCGAAGCGCTCCTGCCGCGCAACGCTGCCCAGAAGAGGCTGATCGATGAACTGCTCGGACTGTTCGGCGGCCGCGTTCAGCCAGTTATGGCGCACCTGATCGAATCCGGCAAGCTCACTCTCGAAGACGTCCAGCGGGCCGAAAAAACTTTGCGTCGCCTCGCCAAAAAGGACAACCGGCAATGAGTTTCAGCTCTTTCGCTCCGTTGCTCGACCACCTATGGCAATCGACTCTTTTTGCTATGGTCACGGGTTTGTTGACTCTCGCGTTCAGAAAGAACCGGGCGAGAACACGTTACTGGCTCTGGCTGGCTGCCTCTTTGAAATTCCTCCTTCCCTTCTCGCTGTTGATGGCCATAGGGAGCCATATAGAGTGGCGCGCAACAACAACCAGTGTGCCGGCGCTTCTCGAAGGGCCGTCTCCCGTTCGGCAGATCGCGCGGCCTTTCGCCGGGCCCGCTGCGTCCACGGGTAATCCGCCTACTCATCCGACCGCTGCCCCGGACTTCATTCCGTTTCTGCTCGTTGCCATCTGGCTCGCCGGTTCTCTCGCGCTGCTCTTCTCGTCCGCACGCCATTGGCGGCGCATCCGCCTCGCCCAACGCCAATCCACGCGCCTGAACTCTTCCTTGCCCATCGAAGTACTGTCCTCCCCCACGCTCTTCGAGCCTGCCGTTTTCGGCATCTTCAAGCCCGTCTTGCTCCTGCCGCAAGACATCACTTCCCGTCTGACTCCCGCGCAGTTACAGGCCGTTTTTGCACACGAACTCTGCCACGCCCGCTATCGCGACAACCTCTCCGCCGCTCTCCACATGCTCGTCGAAATTCTCTTCTGGTTCCATCCCCTCGTCTGGTGGGTGGGAGCGCGCCTGATCGACGAACGCGAGCGCGCCTGCGACGAAGCCGTGCTCGAATCCGGCTTCGAACCCGAAACCTACGGCGAAAGCATCCTCGCCGTTTGCAAACTCTATCTCGCTTCGCCCGCCAGTTATGCCGCAGGCGTGAGCGGAGCGAAGCTCGAAAAGCGGATCGAACGAATCATGCAGGCCGATATCGGGCGGCGGCTCGGGAGCGCCGGCAAATCCCTGCTCGCCATCGCCGGAACACTTGCCTTAGCCGCGCCTCTCGTTGTCGGCCTCGTGAACGCGCCGCCGAAACTTATTCCGCAGTCAGTCGAGCCGTCCTCGGTGACGCTCAGCATCAGCCGCAAAACCATTGTCCTTGGTTTCGCAAACCAGGCCTCCTGGGACGACGCGCCGGGTCTTTTGGTCGTCGATAACGCTTCTCTTCGGACTTTCATCGAGTCTGCCTACCACCTCCCGGATTACGAGATCGTCGGTGGGCCGTCTTGGATCGACGCCCATCAATATCGAGTCACTGCCAAAGCGCGCGGCAACCAATTTTTGCACCATTGGCAAAGCTCCATCTTCCAGTCTCTCTTGCGCCACAAATTCAAATTCGAGTCGCACCGCGAAGCGAGAGAACTGCCCATCTAAGAACTCGCCGTCACAAAAACTGGCTCCAAACTGGAGCGTTCAATAGAAAAAAACTGCCCAACTTTTCCTGTAACCCCCTACCCCGAGCAACTTCCCGCTAAAGGCTGCCGTGCTTTGGCAAGCGGCCCCAACATTCACCTGAACCACACGCTCGACGCGGTCGGCATGAGCGTTGCCGGGCCGTCCGGCAGCTTTTCTACGCTGACCGATTTTCTGTCTCGCCAACTAGGCCGGCCTGTCATCGATAAAACTGGCCTTAGAGGCCTGTTCGATTTCCGCCTCGAATGGAGCGTCAATGCGACAGCCCTATCCCTTGGCTTGCCCGCAGGATCTGTCGAAGCGGACAACCCCTCGCTGTTCACGGCCCTCGAAGAACAACTTGGTCTTCAACTTGAGTCCGCAAAAGGTCCTGTCCAAGTCCTGGTGGTCGACCGCGCCGAAAAACCCTCCCGTCTACAAATCGCAGCCCGGTCTCCAAAGGGCTAAACTGTTACCATGTTGGCCGCCGCGCGCCCTCTCACGCTGGAAGAATTCCGTTGCCGGTATCAAAGCGAAAAACCATACTACGAATATTGGTTCGGAGAAGCCGTACAAAAAGCAGTGCCCACCACTCTCCACGGATTTCTGCAGCAGATTCTCTGCACATTCCTGATCATGGCCGGCTACCGGGCCGCTCCCGAAATCGAATTGCGGATCGACCCAAATTGGCAGCCAAAGCCGGACGTCATCGCTTCGCTCTCACCCATCGAGCAGCCCTATCCGACCAAACCCCTCGATCTCGTTGCCGAAGTCCTTTCACCGGACGACAGAATGGGACAAGTGTTTGAAAAATGCCGTCAGTATCAGCGCATCGGAGTTGGTCAGATTTTCGTATTCGATCCGGAAGCGCGAATCGCCTGGGAATGGAGCATGGAAAAGGAAAATCTTGAAAGAACCTCCGTTTTAGAACTTGCCAACAATCAAGCTATACCCGTCGTTAACATCTGGAACAAGCTCGAACAGGCTTTAACCTAAAGGCCCGCCACTGTGCGGTTTCTGTCCCCCTATCCGACAATTCCCTTCCCTTCCACGATGCGTACATAGCGGTTGGCGGCTACGTTCGTCATGCGGTCAATCCGTTTGCTGGGCGCGGGCCAGTGAATTTCGAGTAGTTCGATCTTCTCCGCTTGGCCGATTCCGAGCACCTCGCGCAGGTCGTGCGAGGAAAGATAGCTGCCGCCGTTATTCTTCAGCCGGAATCGCTTCTTGCCGCCCGCTGTCCAGTAAATCTTTGCGCCGATCGCGTCGCGGTTGCAGGTGGCGCCTTCGAGTTTTATGCCGAGCCAATTATTGCCGTGCGCCGCGTTGTTCTTCAGCAGCACGGGTTCGCCTCCGTTGTTGCACACAATCACGTCGAGCGCGCCATCGTTGTTGTAGTCCCCGACCGCTAAGCCGCGCGCGGAGAAGGGTTGATGGAAGGCCGGCCCTGCTTCGGCGCTCACGTTGTGCAGCTTGCCGTCGGCTTCCTGATGAAAAAGCAGCAGCGGCTCCTTGTAACGCACCTGCAGCGAGTAGTTGTCGATCATGTCGTCCGGATGCCCGTTCGCCAGAATTAAATCCATGCGACCGTCATTGTCGTAATCGAAATACTTCAAGCCCCAGCCGCTCAGCAGGCGCGTAGCCTGCGCCACGCCTTCTAAATGCGCCACGTCCCGAAATGTCTCGTCTTTATTGTTCTCGTAGACGGAGAACATCTCCTGATCGACGTTCGCGACAAACAAATCCTGCCAGCCATCGCCGTTGAAGTCGGCCGCATCCACTCCCATGCCCGAGCGCGGCTGGCCGTTTTCGCTGAAGGCGACTTCGGCCTGCATGGCTACCTCTTCCCATTTCCAGCTGCCGTTCGGTCCTGGCCCGCGATTGATGTAAAGGTAGTTCTGCACGGTGTCGTTGGCAACGAACAGGTCCATACGCCCGTCATTATTGACGTCTGTCGCTACCACACCGAGGCCTTTGCCGATCGATTTGGCGATATCGGTGTCTTTCGTCACATCGGTAAACGTTCCGTCTCCGTTGTTGTGATAGAGATAACTGGCGGTACCCTTGAAGACTCGGGGAATACAGTAATAATGTTTTTTTAGCTTGTTATCGCCGCATTCGAACTTGTGGGCGCCTGAATAATCGACAAAACTGCATAGAAAAAGGTCGAGGCGTCCGTCGTTATCGTAGTCGAACCAGACGGCGCTGGTGGTCCACCCCTCGGTGGCTACCCCAGCCTTCTGGGTGACGTCGCTGAACGTGCCGTCATGATTATTTTTATAGAGAATACACTTGCCGTAGGCGGTGACGAGCATGTCAGGCCAGCCATCGTTATCGAAATCGCCGACCGCGACGCCCATGCCGAATGTGCCGCCGGCCACGCCGGCTTTTTCGGTTACGTCGGTAAACGTACCGTTGCGATTGTTTTTATAGAGCGCGTTGCGAATGGGCTTGGGAGGCTTCCAGAAATCGCAGGGGCCGCTATTCACCAGGTACAGATCCATCCAGCCGTCGTTGTCGTAGTCGAGAAAGGCGCAGCCGGGCCCGAGCGTTTCGGGCAGATAATGCTCGGTCGACATAGCATTTTCGTGTACCCACTCGATGCCGCTGGCGGACTTAGGCACCTGTTCGAAAAGCACCGGTGCTTCGGCCGACGCGCCGCGTCCGAATGCCTGGGCCGCGCCCGCTCCGGCGGCGAGCCACAAAAGTTCTCTGCGCGTCATCACCGTTGCGCCAAACCTTCCTGACTTCGGGGTTCGCTCACTCGCTTTAACACCGCGTCCAAAGCCGGTGGATCGAAATCCAATTCGGTCAATCGAGTGTCGTACACCACGCGTCCATCGCGCGCGACCACAAACAGCCGGCTAGGCCAGGCGTTGTAGGCTTTTTCTACTGCTCCATCCATTCCGTCGACCACCGCTTGAAAGGGCAGATGCAATTTCCTGCTGCACATCGCCGCGTGCTCCTCTTTCTCCGCCATTGTGTTCGCCGGCGTCAGCGCAATTTTCTCACTGGTGTTGCGAGTACTCTGCCAGCCCGCGCCCTGGGCGTGCGCCTCGCGGATGTAAACCAGGAGGAACGGGACTCGCGTGCCGTAACGCCGGTTAAGAGACGTGAGTTCCTCGGCTGAGCCGCGAAAGTTCGGGCAGCTATAGCTTCCGAAAACGAGCACCACTGGCGTTTTGCCGCGAAAATCGCGCAGGCCCAGTTTCTTTCCGGGCGCTACGCGGCTCAATTCGAAAGCGGGCGCGGGATCATTTACTTTCGGTCCCGGATCGGCCGCCTGCTGAATCGCCTGGGCCATGGTTCGCTGTTCGATGGCATCGGTCTCGCGGCCTAAACCTGCATAAACCGCGGCCAACGTTCTATGCGTCTCGCGCGAGTTCGGCAGCTGCTTCACAGCCGTTTCGGCATACGGTTGCGCGTTCGCAAACTGCCCGTGGGCATTCAGGCATTCGGCCAGCGAAAGTTTCGCTTCCACGGAATCCGGGCGCGCGCGTATGGCCCGCTCGACCAGCGGCTCGGCGTCGAGGAACTGCCTGCGCGCGATTAAAATCTGACTCAGGCCGAGATTCGCCCGGGAGTCGTTCGCATTGGTATTCAGTTCGTTGCGAAAGGCGCGCATGGCTGATTCGGGATCCCCCGTTTCGAGCAGAGCCTCGCCATAGAATGCTTGGAGCTCGGGCAGACGGGCATTCGATTGAATCGCACTCGCCAGTTGCTTCACTGCGGCCGGCGCGTCGCCCGCTTCAAGCATGCGCGTGCCGAGCAGGAAACGCGCCTCCGCGCTATCGCCATTGCGCAAAATCCGGTCGAGCAGAACCTGGCCTTGTTCGATCCGGTGCTCGCGTAGGAGCGCGGTGCCCAACATGTAGGCTACGCCTAAATCATTCGGATCTGCCGCCTCGACGGGCCGCAGGAGTTCGATTACGCGAGCGTCATCGCCCAATTGCAATTGCCCATCGGCGAGGAGCAGCGTGACTTGCTGGTTTTGGGGTTCGGCTGCGTGCAGATTTTCGAAGCGCGCCACCGCGTCCGCCATGCGGCCGCTCTTCTGGTAGGCGAGCGCCATGTTCAAGGCGATGCGCTGGTCGCCCGGCAGAAGTTTTTCGGCTGCCGTGTACTGGGCGATCGCTTCTTCGAAGCGGCCCAGTTTTACCAGGACCACGCCTAGATTGACGTGGGTGGCTACGTCGTCGGGGCGCAACTTCAGGGCCGCCTGGTATTGGTCTGCGGCGGCAGCGTAGTTGCCGGATTGCTGCGACTCGACGGCGCTTTGGGCGAGGGAGGTGAAATCGGTTGGCGGCTGTTGCGCGAGTAAGGGCAACGTCAAGATGGCGGCTAGCAGGTATCGGGTGTGGGCCACTCCCTTACGGTCGCGGTTCTGTTGGTGGGTGGGGCTGGGTGGATTGGGGGACACGCCTGCCGGTCGGTTCGCAGGCCACAGAAGACGGTGGCCTGCGCCACATGGCAGGCGAAGTGCCTGCGGCAGCTTAATTCGGGTATGGCGCATTGGCCCTCGCAATCCGAATATCGTGGTCGGTGAATTTGTAATGCGAGCCGGGCATCTGGAGCTTCGGCATGTGGCAGGAAACGCAGTTGGCTTTCGCGACCGAACAGAATTTGGCGGCAGGTTTGCCGCCGGCGTGGCAGGCCAGGCACTTGCTGTCGTAATCGGCATCGACACGATTCACTTCCCGGTGCGGATCGTGGCAGGCCGTGCAAGCGATCCGCTTATCGTCCGAGTCATAGCACTTGCTGTTGGTCAAACGGTAGGGCTGAAAGCGTATGTTGGAAAGCCCCAGGGTTCCGGAACCGGCAATTTCGTCCCAGGTTCGGTGGCACTGCCCGCAAAAATTTGACGTTTCCTCGGTCGACATCTTGCGCAGATCCTTCATCTGCGCCTGCTGGGCGTGACCGAGCTTGATTTCGCGGACATGGGCGTCGGTTGACCCGTGGCAGCGCTCGCACTGGATGCCGGGCGTCAGCGATGCGAGCCGCACGTCTTTGCCTTCGACCGCATCGGTAGCATGGCAGCCGAAGCAGCGCGTGGCTTCGGCATGCACGATCGAGCGGCCGGCGGCTTCCGTCAGGTTCGAGGGCTTTAAATTCGACGCACCCATGGTCAGGTCGAGCCCATTGAGCGCCCAGTAGTAGCTCACGCGGCTCTCATAGAGAGTGCCGTCTTTTTGGAAGACATACGTCTGGCCGGCGCTGCCCAGCCCGAAGGCCCAGCCGATGGGAACGGTCAGAGTCTGGCGGCCATCGGTGACACTATAGATACTCTTGCCGCCCTGGCGCGCGAGGCGGTAGGAGTAGGCACCCTCGCGAAACGTCAGCAGCGGATGATCTTGCAAAATCGTACACTCGGACGGCAGTTCCATGGCGCGCGCCATCGAAGTTTCGGGCTGCGGCCTGGCTTGCGCGGGATGGCAGGTGGCGCATTCTCTGACGGGGCGCGAGGCCTTTATATTCTGGCTGTAAAGCGACACGGCAAACATGAGGAAAAGCCAAACTTTCATTGCGGAGTTTTAACGGCCACTTCGTTTTTCGCCTGGCGCTCGGCGTTGAGCTTAGCGAAGATGGCGCGTTCGCGCTCGCCATCGGCCTTCCTCTTTTGGCGAAAGTAGACGGTCGCGAGCGAGACGTGGGCTTCGATAAAGTTGGGCGAATCTTTGACCAGCGATTCGAGATCACGGGCGGCGTCGTCCAGATGGCCCTGGGCGAGTTCGATGGATGCGATCTGGTAACGCACGCCGGGGTCGCCGGGCCTGATTTCGAGAGCGTGCCGCAAATACTTGAGTGCCGCCTCGTCGTCTTCATCCTGACGCAATAGCACGCCCATGTGGAGGTTCGAAACGAAGTTATTGGGGTCGGATTGCAATTCAGTGGCGAAGGCCTTGCGGGCTCCGGCCTGGTCGCCAGTCGAGAGGAGCGCCATGCCGTAATAGGCGAAGGCTTCCGGCAGCTTCGGGTTCAAGGCAACGGCTTTCGAAAAATCCTCGCGAGCTCCGGCGAAGTCCGAGACCAGGTACTTGACAGTGCCCATCAGGAGGCGGGATTCGGCGGTGTCTCCATTGCGTAAAATTTTATCGATAATCACCTGGCCTTTGGCGGTTTGGCCATCGCGCACGAGCGCCATTCCCAAGAGATAGATGAAGGTAGGGTTATCGGGCTGGGCCTCCTGAATGGGCGTCAGCAACGCAATAACCTGTTTGTTCTCGCCGAGACGCAGGTAGCAATCGGCGAGCAGCGTGACGGCCTGCATGTTGGCCGGCGACTTGGAGTGAACCAGCGCAAGCGTCTCAGCGGCGCGCGTGAAATTGCCTATTTTGTAATAAGCCAAGGCGAGATTCAGGCGCACTTGGGAGTTGGGCTTGAGGGCCAGAGCGCGACTGTACTCGGTGATGGCCTCAGCGTAGAGCCCCTCGCCGGCTAGCGCGGCGCCTAAATTCGATCGGATTTCGAAGATATTCGGGTATTTCTCCAGCAGGGTGCGGTAATCGTGAATGGCCTGATCGAAGTGGCCGGCTTGCTGGGCCGAAATAGCCTCCTTTAGAAGATCCTCGGGGGAAGAAGTTTGAGCATAAGCAAGGCTCACACCTAAGAGTGCTGCGAGAACGGGGTACATCAGGTGAAGCATGATTATAAAACGTTTGAGACGAGGCTTGTGGTGACACCGCTTTTGGATGGAACTGCGCGCGGTGGATGTTAGGCCGCGTGTCCCGTCCGGGTTCGTTCGGAACGAATAGATTCGGCGGCAATCTCTATCGAAAGAGGGCTGCCGACGAGGATGTGAAGGTGGCGAGCGTTCCAGGGAAGATGCCCAGGATCAAGATGCCGATCGCGCTGGCCCAAATTGCGACGCGCAGGCTCATTGCCGGAGGAGGCAGGTGTTCCATCGCTTCGCCGGGCTCGCGCATGTAAATCGCAACGATGATCTTCAAGTAGTAGTAGGCGGCGATCGCACTGTTGATCAGTCCGAGCACAGTGAGCCAGACCAGGTGCGAATCGAGCGCGGCCTGGAAGACGTAAAACTTGCCGAAAAAGCCGCCGGTGAGAGGAACGCCGATCAGGGAGAAAACAAAGATGGCGAGCAAGGCGGCAGTCACCGGCTCGCGTTTGCCGAGGCCGGCCAGATCGTCGATCTTCACGTAACGCTCATGCCGCGCGGCGATATGGCTGATGACGGCAAACGCGCCGATGTTCATCAAGGCGTAAGAAGCGAGATAGAACATGGCGGCGGCAACGCCGATCTGCGAACTGGCGGTGAGCGCGACCAGGACGTAGCCGGCGTGCGCAATGGAGCTGTAGCCGAGCAGCCGCTTCACGTTTGTCTGCAGTAAGGCAGCGAAATTGCCCACCACCATGGTGGCCAGCGCGCATCCCCAGACGAGCCAGACCCAGTGCGCATGGAGCGGGCGGAAGGAGGTCATGAATACGCGGAAAAAGACCGCGAAGGCGGCGGCTTTGGGACCGGCGGACATGAAGGCGCTGACGGGCGCGGCCGCGCCCTGATAGACATCGGGCGCCCAGATTTGAAAGGGCACCACTGACACTTTGAAAGCGAACCCAACGAAGAGGAGCGCGGCGGCGAGGCCGGCGAGGGAGGCCGATTTGGAACCCTGCTCGAGCACGTTTCGGATCTGATCGAGATTGGTGGAGCCGGTCAAGCCATAGATCCAGGCGATGCCATACAGAAGAAATGCAGTGGCGAAAGAGCCCAACAGAAAGTACTTCAAGGCCGACTCGTTGTTGCGGCGGTCGTCACGCAGAAAGCCGGCCAGGATGTAGGTCGCGATGGAGGAGATTTCGAGACCGATAAATACCATGATGAGGTCGCTGGCGGTGGCCAGAATGCACTGGCCGACGATCGAAAACAGCACGAGCGAATAGTACTCGCCGGTCTGCGCGTTTTCCCGTTCGAGGTAGCTGAAGGAGGTGAGCACGCACAGGATGCCGACCACGATGACCAAGCCGCGAAAGAAAGTTCCATAACCATCGACCACGATCATGTTGGAGAAGGCGGCGCCGCCATTCTGGCCTGCCCAGATATTCGCGAGGAAAGCGACTACCAAGCCAAATACGGCGATTGCGCCGAGCGATGTCCGTTTCGCCCCGGGCCGCATCATGGCTTCGAGAAGCATGATCAGGATTCCGAAAATGGTTAAGACGATTTCGGGGAGGAAGCGGAGGTAATCGATCGCGTGCGGCAGATAGTTAGCGGACATCAGCCACCTCGGTACTCGCTGGCTTGGTGGATACCCGGTACTGATTGTTCATATTGGTCTGCTCTAACAAGTGCGAGGTAGCGGTGGAAATGCGCGGCATGAAGGATTGGGTATAGCTGCCGAGCCACACCATCATGAAGATGAGCGGCAGGATGGGGGCCCAGTCGCGGAAATTCAAATCGGGAAAGACACCAGCACCCTCGTCGCGCTTACCCAGAAATGTGCGCTGGTACATCCATAGCATGTAAGCAGCCGAGAGGATGACGCCGATAGCAGCCCAAACAGCCCAGGAGAAATGCGCCAGCGCCGCTCCCTGGAGCACCAGAAATTCGCCTACGAAATTGGAGAGCGTGGGCAATCCGATACTGGCGAGCAAGGCGATCATAAAGGCGGTGGAGAGGCCCGGGGCGACGTTGGCAATGCCGCCAAAATCGGCGATCTCGACGGAACCGCGCCGCTGCTCGAGGTAACCGGCGAGCAGGAAGAGCGCGCCGGTGGAGACGCCGTGGGCGATCATTTGATAGACCGCACCGTCGGCGCCCTGCTGGCGGAAAGAGAAGATGCCGAGCACGATAAAGCCGAGGTGGCTGAGCGAAGAATAGGCAATCAGGCGCTTGATATTTGTCTGGACGAGGGCCAGCAGCGCGCCGTAAATGATGCCGATGATGGCGAGCACATTTACCCAGCCGGCGCAGGAATGAGCGGCGCTTGGCGTAAGAGTGAGGCAGTAGCGCAGGAGACCGTAGGCGCCCATCTTCGACATGACGGCCGCCAGCAAAAACGTGGCGGGCGTAGGGGCCTGCGTATAGGCGTTCGGTAACCAGGTATGGAAAGGAAAGATGGGGACTTTTACGGCGAAGGCGGCGAAGAATCCGAGGAATAACAGAAGCTGCTGCGAGTGCGACAACACGATCGCGCCGGTGTTCATGCCATTCAAAATCTCAAGGTAATCGAAAGTGCCGGTAAAGCTGTGGAGGTAGAGAATCGACCCAAGCATCAGGATGGAGCCGAGCATGGTGTAGACAAAAAACTTCACCGCCGCCGGTCCGCGCAAGCCGCTTCCCCAGCCGCCGACCATCAGGTACATGGGAATGAGAGCGATTTCCCAAAACACATAGAAGACAAACAGGTCGAGCGAAGTAAAGACTCCGATGAGCCCGAACTCGAAGAGCAGCAGGAGCGCGAAGAAGTTCTTCTGGCGCTCCTTAATCATGAAGTTCGAAACCCAGACGCCGATGGGCAGCAGAAGGGTTGTCAAAACGATTAGCCACAGATTGATTCCATCGACGCCTAAATGAAAGCGAATCTGCAAGCCGGGCGTATCGGTCCACGCGCGGTTGATGACCGAAGTGAACTGCGCGCCGTTGGTACCGACGGGCGCGATGAGGCCGAGGGAGACAACAAACGTCAGGACAGTCGCAAGTAAAGCGACATAGTAAGGCGACTTTGAGCCGCGCGGGGCAAACAAGACAAAGAAGAACCCAATCAGCGGGAGGAAAAGGGTTAGCGGAAGCAGGTTCATCGCGTGCCTCCGAGTAAGCCGAGCACGACGATGACTAGCAGGGAGCCGGCTAGAACCCAGGTGGCGTAGTTGCGTATGCTGCCCGATTGCAATCGCCGGAAGAGCGAACCCCAGCCGCGCACGAGCCTGCCGAGGCCGTTCACCAAGCCGGTATCGATGAGGCCTTCATCGACGCCGCGCCAGAGGATCAATCGAGAAACGCCTTCGAGCGGCTTTACGATGACTTTGGAATAGAGTTCGTCGACGTAATATTTATTCAAGACGAGCGTATAAACGGGGCCGGCGGCGTTTTTGACGGACTCGGCGAGTGACGGGCGCAGCCAGTAGAAGACCGCCGCCAGGAGTATGCCAATGATTCCCAAGGAAGAGGAAATCACCATGGCGGTTAGGCTTTCATTTTCGGCCACGGGATAAGAACCCGACAAGAATCTGGGGATATCGATATAACCGCCGCCGGCGGCGAGCAGGGCAAGCACGATCAAGGGGAAAGTCATGGAAGCAGGCGATTCATGGGGATGATGATGCCCGCGATAGTCACCGAAGAAAGCCAGAAAGAAGGCGCGGAAAACATAGAAGGCAGTTAAGCCGGCCGTGATTGCACCCACCCAGAACATCCAGGGCGCGCGCATGTAGGCAGCCGAGAGAATGGCGTCTTTACTGAAGAAGCCGGAGAAGCCCGGGAAGCCGGAGATGGCGAGGCTGGCGATGAAGAGCGTGAGGCAGGTGATGGGCATGTGTTTTCGGAGGCCGCCCATGTGGCGGAGATCCTGCTCTCCGCTCAACCCGTGGATGACGCTGCCCGCGCCGAGGAAGAGCAGCGCTTTGAAGAAGGCATGCGTCATGACGTGAAAAATGCTGGCCGAATAGGCGCCGACTCCCGCGCCGAGGAACATGTAGCCAAGCTGCGAAACGGTGGAATAGGCGAAGACTTTTTTGATGTCGTTCTGCGTGACGCCGATGGTTGCCGCGAAGGCCGCCGTCAGAACCCCGATAGTCGCGACCACGTTCATGGCAGAAGGCGCGTGATCGTATAGGAAGGACATACGAGCCACCATGTAGACGCCGGCGGTGACCATGGTGGCCGCGTGGATAAGCGCTGAAACAGGAGTGGGACCGGCCATGGCATCGGGCAGCCAGACATAGAGCGGAATCTGCGCGGATTTGCCGGTTGCGCCGACAAAGAGCAGCAGGGCAATGGCCGTGATGGTTCCGCTGGTCACGCCGCCCGGCATGTTGGCGATGGCGGTCGAGAGCTTACCGAAATCGAGAGTGTGGAAAGCTTTGACGGTAAGAAGCATGCCGAGCATGAAGCCGAAATCGCCAATGCGGTTTACGATAAACGCTTTGTTGGCGGCATTGCTGGCCCAAGTCTCGCGGAAGTAGAAACCGACCAATAGATAGCTACATAAGCCGACGCCTTCCCAACCCACAAAGAGCACGAGGAGATTGGAGGCGAGGACGAGCAGCAGCATGAAGAACATGAAGAGGTTGAAATAGGCAAAGAAACGCGGGTAGCCCTCTTCATGCGCCATATAGCCGATGGCATAGATGTGAATCAGCAAGCCGACGCCCGTAACGATGAGCAGCATGACAGCGGTGAGGCGGTCGACTGTCATATCGAAGCCGATTTGCAGAAAGCCGCTTTGAATCCAGGTGAAGTAATGCTCGGTGAAAGGCGTATTGAGCGGCCAGAGCCGGGACAGAACGAAAAGAACGTAGAGGAAGGAGAGAGCGACCGATCCGATGGCGATCAAGCTGACGAGCGGTTTCGAAAGCCGACGCCCGAACAGCCCGTTCAGTAGAAAGCCGAGCAGCGGAAGAAGAGGAATGAGCCAGAGAGTCATTGTTAGGAGGGAAATGCGCGATTACAGCTTCATGGAATCGACTTCGTCGATCTGGAGCGTGCCGCGATTCTTAAAGATCGTCAGGATGATGGCCAGGCCGACGGCCGCTTCGGCAGCCGCCACGACCATCACAAAGAACGAATAGATATGGCCGTCGATGCGGTGGAGCTGATAGGAAAACGAGATAAAGCTCAGGTTGACCGCATTGAGCATTAGCTCGATCGACATAAACACGGTGATGACGCTTTTGCGAAACACGAAGCCGGCCATGCCGAGCGTGAAGAGAATCGCGCTCAAAATCAGGTACCAGGAGACGGGGACGTGGCCCATACTAGTCAATTTCCTTTCTTGCCAGTACGACTGCGCCGAGAATTGCAATCAAGATCAGAATGGAAATGACCTCGAAGGGAAGTAGATAGTGGGTGAACAGAAGTTGGCCGATGCGCTCGGCTGTGCCACCGACCCAACTGCCGAATTCGACGCCGCGCGTGGCTGGTAAAGCAGCGCGGATCAGAAAACCGACCAGGGCCACAAAGGCGAGTAAGAGCGGCAAACCGGCGATCTGCGCAAACCAACTCTTGCCGCTGGTCTTTTCGGAGCCAGCGTTCAGAAGCATGATCACAAAGACGAAGAGCACCATGACAGCGCCGCCGTAGACGATCATCTGGGCCATGGCCATGAACTCCGCGCCCAGCAGCAGGTAGAGGACGGCGAGCGAGCCCATCACGCCGATGAGCGAGAGAGCGCTCGAGATGGGATGCTTCTGCAGAACCAGGTTGAACGCGCAGACTACCGCAACCACTGCGAAAATTATGAAGAGAATTGTATCCATAAGAGTGGCGGCCGGCTAGAATACCGCAACGCAAAACGCGGTGAGGAGCAGATTGATAAGCGCGGCTGGAAACAAAAAGGTCCAGGCGAAGTGCATCAGCTGGTCATAGCGGAAACGGGGCAGCGTGCCGCGGACCCAGATATAGGCAAATAAAATGCAACCGGCTTTGGCGGCGAACCAGAAAATCGGGACTAAATAGGTTTGTAAAAAGGGCACGGCCATTATCGCGGCGAGCACTAAGGCGGCGACGCCGAAGATGGGCATGGTGATTCTGTCGAGGCGGCGCGCGGGCTGCAAGGCTTGAAAGAAAAAGACCAGCGCCGCTGCGATCAAGAGTAGTGTGGGTATCCAGTTGGAATAAGGCGCGGGAAAAAGCGGATGCCAGCCACCCAAAAACAGCAGCGTCGCGACGCAAGAAATGGTGATCATGTTGGCGTATTCCGACATGAAGAAGCAGGCAAACTTCATACTGCTGTATTCGGTGTGGAAACCGGCGACGAGTTCATTTTCGGCTTCGGGCAAGTCGAAGGGCACGCGATTGGTTTCGGCAAAACCGGCGATCATAAAAATGATGAAGCCGAAGATCTGCGGAAAAGGCATCTGGAAGATGCTCCAGCGCGGAATGAAGCCGAGATAGTAGCCGGCCTGGCTGTCGGAGATGGCACGGAATCCGAGATGGTTGGCGAGTAGCAGCGGAGACACGATGGCTAAGGTTAACGGCAGCTCATAACTGATCATCTGCGCGCTACTGCGCAAGCCGCCGATGAGCGAATACTTGTTATTCGAAGACCAACCGGCCAGAGCAACTCCATAGACGCTGACGGAGCTGATCGCCAAGACAAACAAGATGCCGACATTGACATCGCTGACCTGCATCAAGGTGCGCGTGCCGAGAAAATTAACTTCCGGACCGAAGGGAATAATCGAGATGGAGACGAGCGCCAGACAGACAGCGATGAAGGGCGCGAGCAGATAGAAAAACCTGTTCACGTAAGGCGGCAGCAAGTCTTCTTTGGTGAGGAGCTTGAAGACGTCGGCCATGGGCTGCATCAAGCCGTGCGGGCCGACGCGCAGGGGGCCGGTGCGGGATTGGATATGGCCAAGAACCTTACGCTCGACCCACTGCAAATAGGCGAGCGTAGTCATGAAGACGGCGAAGACGATGAACAGCTTAATCAGACTGATAAGGAAAAAGTTCATCAGCCTTGGCTCACCTTGGTATCCACTTGGACGCTGCCCGGCTTAATCATCGGCTCGATATGTGGATCGTGATACAGCGCACCCGGCGATTCGATGACCGCGTTTAACATTTGAGAATAACGGCCCAGTGTACCGGAGGTGTAAAGAGTGTTGCCGGCCGAGCGGATCAACTCCGGCTTGGCCTCAAAGGGCCCGCGGCCGTTTACGGGAGCAGTGTGCGCGGCACCGCCGGTTTCGATGACAGCTAGTGGCACGTCATACCCGTGAACTGTCTGGCGAATTTCGGCGAAGGTGGTCTCCGACTTCAGCTTGCCGAGGTCGGCGCGCATTTCTTTGGCGAGAAGCGCGATGATGTCAAAGTCCGGCTTCGCGCCCATGGTCTGCGGGCCGCGGATCAACTTTTGCACATCGCCGCAGACATTGGTGACGGTGCCGGTTTTCTCATAAGCGGAAGCAGCGGGGAGGACGACGTCGGCGCGGCAGCCCGTTTCGGTGAGGAATAGATCCTGGACGACGACGAAAGCTGCCGCAGCGGCCAGCGGCTGACGGGATAACGGATTCGCGCCGACGACCCAGAGAGCCTCGAGATTGGGGTCAGCCAGCATCTGATCGTAATTTAGACCGGGCTCCGCGTTGGAGACAGGCTGATAGCCGGGCAGAAGATCCGGCAGCAGGCCCATATCGGAAGCTCCACGGGAATTCGAATAATCCAAGAGGCAAACATACTTCACTGGGATGCCAAGTGAATCTCCGAAGGCCACGAGTTTACGGATAGCTTCGCCTTTGATGGCCGCGCCAAAGAGAATGACGAGTTCTGGCTCTTTAGCCAACTGTTCGCGCCAAGTCTCCAGGGTTTCGAATTCCTTGCCGACCTCCGCGCGGGTGGTGGTGGCGTAGTTGTCTTCGCGCACCGGACCCGGCGTAACCGCATACACATGCCCTTTATTCAATCGCCAGTTGGAACGCAACTGGAAGGCGATGAAAGGCTGCTCCTGCGCGAGATCGCTATCGATGACGAGCGCGGCTTTGGTGGTAAGCAGATCGCCGGTCGAGGCCAACGCGTTAGCATGGCCGTGCAGGCAATCCATTAAAGTAGCGATATCGCCGGTGCGGTGATGATCGATATTCGAAGTGCCAAGCACCGTGCGCGCGAATTTCTGCAGCAGGTAATTCTCTTCGTTGGTGGTGTGGTTCGAACCGATGACTCCGAGTTTGCCTTTTTTCGCGCGCAGTTCCGTGAATTTTTTGGCCACGGTGGCCAAAGCAACAGCCCACGAAACGGGCTTCAACTCGCCGTTGGTTCTGACGAGCGGAGAGGTCAAGCGCTCGGGGTTTTGATTGAAATCGAAACCGTATCTGCCCTTAACGCACAAGAACTCCCCATTGACGCCCGAGTGGTCGCGATTGTTGGCGCGCATGATCTCGCCGTTGCGCACGCCGAGCGTTGTTTTGCAGCCGTTCGAGCAGTGCGTGCAGACCGTGCCAACGTGCTCCATCTCCCAGGGACGGGTTTTATAACGGTAGGTGCCGGAAGTCAGCGCACCGACGGGACAGATATCGATACAGGCGCCGCACTCGTCGCATTCAAGGTGATCGCCGCGATTGGGGACGATCTCGGAGGCGGCGCCGCGGTTTCCAATGCCGAGCGCGCTGACACCTAAACCTTCGCCGCAGATCCGAACACAGCGGTAGCAGAGGATGCAGCGGGGCGCGTCATAGAAGACAACGGGCGACCACTGCTTTTCATCGACATGGATTTTCGTTTCGCGGAAACGGCTCTCGCCCGCGCCGTAACGGAAGACCATATCCTGCAACTCGCATTCGCCGCCTTTGTCACAGACGGGGCAATCGAGCGGGTGATTGGTAAGCAGAAATTCGAGCGTACCTTTTCGCGCCTGGCGCACCTGAGGCGAATCGGTATGCACCACCATTCCCTCGGCAACAGGCATGGTGCAAGCCACCTGCAGCTTGGGCGTTTTTTCGACTTCGACCAGGCACATCCGGCACGCCGCCTGGAGCGAAAGATTGTCGTAGTAGCAAAATGCCGGAATCGAAATGCCTGCTTCTTTGGCCGCGTTAATCAGCAGCGTTCCAGCAGGGGCTTGGAGTTGTTGACCGTCAATCGTAAAGTTTACTGGGTCAGCCATAGATAATTTTGCATTAAAGAGAAACCAGCTCCGGTTGAGCGACAGGCGCGGGCGATTTCTTCAAGTATTCTTCAAACTCGCCGCGGAACTTGGTGATGAAGCCGGTGGTCGGCATGGCCGCTGCGTCGCCAAGCGCGCAAAAAGTTCTGCCGAGCATATTGCTCGATAGCTCGCCGATCAGATCGATATCGGATTGCAGGCCGCCACCCTCATGGAAGCGCGTCAAAATTTTCTTCAACCAGGTGGTGCCCTCGCGGCACGGGATACACCAGCCGCAGCTTTCATGCGCGTAGAACTTGATGGTGCGCAGGGCAACGGCCACAATGTCGGTATCTTCGTCGAGAACGACTAAGCCGCCGGAGCCGGCCATGGTTTTGGCTTTGGCGAGCGAATCGAAGTCATAGGGAATATCGCATTCATCCGCGCGCAAGACAGGGGACGACGAGCCGCCTGGAATGACTGCTTTAAGCTTCTTGCCATTACGAACTCCGCCGCAGACCTCATTGATAAGGCGCATCATATTGAACCCCATGGGAAGCTCATAGACGCCGGGCCGATTGACGTGGCCGGAGACGCACATCAACCGGGTGCCGCCGTTCTTGGGAGTGCCTAATTCGGCATACCACGCGCCGCCGTTGCGAAAGATGACCGGCACGGCGGAAAAGGTCTCGCAGTTGTTCAGAATCGTGGGCGACTGGAACGCTCCGACGACCGCCGGGAAGGGAGGCTTCAGCCGGGGAACTCCCCGTTTGCCTTCGAGCGATTCGAGCAAAGCCGATTCTTCGCCACACTCGTAAGCGCCCGCTCCGGTGTGCGTGTAAAGATCGAAATCCCAGCCCGATCCGAGGATGTTCTTGCCGAGGTAACCGCGCTCATAGGCTTCGGCAATGGCGCGATCGACGATGTCGATCAGGTAACGATATTCGCCGCGAATGAAGACGTAGCCTTTATTGGATTTGATGGTCCAGCCGGCGATCATCATGCCTTCGATCAGCTGGTGCGGATCGTTTTCCATGAGGAGCCGGTCTTTGCATGTGCCGGGCTCGCTTTCGTCAGAGTTACAGATGATGTAAGTGGGTTTGCCGGTAGTGCGGGGCACAAAGCTCCACTTCATACCGGTGGGAAAACCTGCGCCGCCACGACCGCGCAGCGAGGATGCCTTCAGCTCCTCGATGATGGCTTCCGGTGTCATTCCGACAACTTTTTTAATCGCTACATAGCCGTCGTTCGCAAGATAAGTATCGATCGAAGTGGAGTCAGGCAAGTCGAAGCGCTGCGAAATGACGCGGACTTCTAAAGGGCTGGGTTCGTTGTAACGCATGTCAGGACGCCTTCCTCTTATAGCTGCCGTCGCGTACAGCTTCCATCAATCGATCAAAGCGCTCGGGCGTCACAAAGTGATGAAAATCGTAATTAATCTGGATGGCGGGCGCCCAGGAACAAGCGCCCATGCACTCGACTTCCTCAAGCGAGATCAATCCGTCGGCTGACACTTGTTTGTTTTTGAGTCCCAGGGAGCGTTCGGCGTGCTCCATCAGTTCTTCGGCGCCCACCGCCTGGCAGGCGATATTGGTGCAGACCTGGACGTGGAATTCGCCGAGCGGTTTGCGGTGGAGCATGGAGTAATAGCCGATGACTTCATCGACCTGGAGGGGCGTTACGCCGCAGCGGTGCGCAACCTCTTCGACTAACTCCTGGGTAACGCTACCGATTTCATCCTGCCCATAGAGCAGCATGGGGACGACGGCAGAGCGCTGACGTCCGGGGGGATAGCTGTTGAGCAGCTTGGCAAATCTTGCTTCGAGCTCCGGCGAAAAGGTCATGGCTTAGCGATCGACATCTCCCAGCACGAAATCCATACTTCCCATGGCGGCGATGGAATCGGCAATCAGAACTCCTTCGAGCATGGCCCCTAGAGCCTGGAGATTGCCGAAACTCGGGGTACGCATGAAGACGCGATGCGGGTTGGCCGTTCCATCGCTCACGATGTAATAACCCAATTCGCCGCGCGGAGATTCGACTACCTGATAGACAGAACCTTCGGGCACGCGGAACCCTTCGGTGACGATCTTGAAGTGGTAGATGAGCGACTCCATCTGGGTCTTCATCTTTTCGCGGTCGGGCAGCACGATATGGGGCGCATCGGCGCGCCACGCGCCTTCGGGCATTCCAGCGAGCGCCTGGCGTACGATGCCGACGCTCTGGCGCATCTCTTCGACGCGCACTTCGAAGCGGGCATAGACATCGTTGGCGGTGCGGGTGGGGACTTCGAATTGAAATTTCTCGTAACTCGAATGCGGGTTATCTTTGCGGGCATCGCACTTCATTCCGGCAGCGCGCAAGAACGGACCCGTGACACCCAGGTCGAGCATAATGTCGAGCGGTATGCCGCCCACGCCTTTGGTGCGATTCAGCCAGATGGGATTGGCAGAGAGCAGATTGTGATATTCGTCAATGCCGCGAGACAAGCGTTCGATCACGGCGGCGACCGTCTTCTCCCAACCGCGCGGTGGCTCGAGCGCCAGGCCGCCAATCCGGATGTAACTCGTCATCATGCGCTGGCCGGAGAACATCTCGAAAATCTTGAGAATCTCTTCACGCTCGCGCATGCAATAAAAATATACGCTCATCGCGCCGATATCGAGCGCATGGGTGCCGAGCCAAACGAGGTGACTCGAAACACGCTGCAATTCGCAAAGCAGGACACGCATCCACTGCGCTTTCGGCGGAATCTCCAGGCTCAAGAGTTTTTCGACGGCGAGCGCGTAGCACAGATTGTTATTCAGATTGGAGAGATAATCCACCCGATCGGTGAGCGTGGTGCCCTGCGCGTATTTTTTTACTTCGAATTCTTTTTCGATGCCGGTATGCAGGTAGCCGATTTCGGGGCGCGCGCTGAGAATCGTTTCGCCCTCGAGCTCCAGCACGACGCGCAGCACGCCGTGCGTGGAGGGATGCTGCGGACCCATGTTCAAGGTCATGTGCCGCGCCTGCCGCGAATTCGAGCCCATGAATTCTGTTTGCGATGGGTCTGCTACCGCGAGCTCATGCTCCGGATCGAGCGATGCAACTCGGGCGATGCCTTCCTTTATGGTTGAATCCGGCATGGTTGAATCCTGTAAAAACTATTCGATAACAGTGTCAGCAACGTCAGATCATTCATCTTGGTAGGAGTACTTGAAGCCGTGAATCGGGTAGTCCTTGCGCAGAGGATGCCCTTCCCAATCGGCCGGTAGCATAATGCGCTCCATGTTTGGATGATTGCGGAATACGATTCCGAACAAATCGAAAACCTCGCGCTCGTACCAATTCGCCCCGCGGTAAACCGAACAAATAGAATTGATCTCGTCTCCCTCGGCCGCTCGTACCAGCAGCCGGATGCGCGTATTTTTACTGTAAGAGTGCAGGAGATAGACGACTTCGAAACGCGGCGTTCGAGGCCACCAATCGACGGCGGTGACAGCCGCCAGCTGCTCGAAATTCCGATTTTCCTTCAGATAGCTGCAAACGGCGACAATCTGCTTTGGATCGATGTAAAAGACGAGACCATCGGCAGCGGTTTTGGCATCCACAATCGCGTCCGGCAGCTGTTGGCTGAGTTCAAGCGCTGTCGGGTCCGCGGCCGCTGCGTCAGGCAGCACGCTTGGCCTCCGCTTGTCGCTGGCGGCGCTCCTCATCGACGGACCAGTCCAAGACGCCCTTCTTCAAAATATAGAAGAATCCGCAGAGGACCAGCACAATGAAAAGTAGCATTTCGAAAAAGGCAAAGAGTTTAAATTGGCGATAGACCACGGCCCACGGGTAAAGGAAGATGGCCTCAATATCGAATAGGATGAAAACCATCGCCACGAGATAGAACTTTACGGAAAATCTTTCGCGGGCGTTGCCGACCGGCGCCATGCCGGACTCATAGGGGGAGGACTTGATGGGATCCTTCACCCGGCGGCCGATCAATGCCGAAAGCCCGATCATCGCACTGGCTACCCCGATTGCGATAACAATCTGAACCAGCACGGGAAACCACGTTTCGGCGTAGGTAGTGGGCATGGCTTACTCCTCTCAGAGTACCAACCGCAGAATTCATATAATCGGGTCAGGCGAGCGATAGCAGCATGAATGTGAATTCGATTCGGGTAGTGGTAAACGGAGAGACGCGCGAGGTACCGGCCAATCAAAATGTGACGGCCCTTCTGGCCTGTTTGAGGATCGCGCCGGACCGGGTGGCGGTGGAGCTGAATAAAACGCTGATTCGGAAGCGCGAATGGCAGGAGGCCGCGGTGACGGAGGGAGCGCAGATCGAGATTGTGGAATTTGTGGGCGGAGGGTAAAAAAAGCGGGCGCCGCCTAGCTCTCCGGCGTATTGCCTCTTGACTCCTGCTACATCTCTAGTACAATCTTTGGAGCCGTCGCAAGTTCAAACGCAATCGAGGCGTCATGTTCAAAACACGCAAAGGCCGTCCTGATTTGCCCCCCACGGGCCGCACCTACACGAGCACGGATGTTGCAAGGATTGCTCAAGTCAGTCTGAGGCAGTTGCAGTGGTGGGACGAGCGAAAAGTAGTTTCCCCGCGGCATGAAGGACACAAGCGGATTTACCTTCCGGAAGAAGTAATCGAGATCACTGTTATTGCCGAACTCAGGCGAAAAGGTTTTTCTTTGCAAAAAATTCGCCGAGTGCTGCGGTTTTTGCAGCGGGAAATGGGACGGCGACTGGCCGACGTATTGCTCAACGATTCGAAGCTTCATCTGCTGACAGACGGCAAATCGATCTTTCTCGAAGATCAGCAGGATCGCATCATCGATCTCCTGAAGAATGCCCGGCAACCGATGTTCCTGGTATCGGTGAGCGATCAGGTAAAGCGGTTGGACGAAATCCCAAAGAAGGCAAGCCGGAGTGAGACCGGCATTTTAAAGCGCTCGCGGGCAGCCGTTTAAGCTTTTTTCGGCAAGTCCTAAAGCAGTTTGGTTACGTCTATACTGGAGACAGACCCTGGAGGTTTATTTGTCGTCCCAGCGGCGTTATCTTCTCTTTGTTCCCCTTTTTCTAGGAGCTTGTGCTTTGGTGGGCGGCCTGTTCGGGCCCGGTCCGCAGGCAGTCTCCGCCGCTCCGCAAGCTTCGCAGAATAGCAGTCCGACATCGGATGAAGATCTGAAGGCGAGCATCGATGCCTTCACCAAGGTATACGCCTTGGTAGACCAGAATGCGGCGGACAAGCTACAGGCGGACAAGAGCATCTACCGCGGAGCGATTCCGGGCATGCTCCGCACGCTCGATCCGCACTCGAATTTTTTCGATCCTAAAGAATTTGCCGGCTTGCGTGAAGAGCAGCATGGGATGTATTTCGGCATCGGGATGTTGATCGGCGCGCAACCGCGGACGGGGAAGCCGATGGTGGTGCATCCGTTTGGTGGGACGCCGGCATACAAAGCGGGGATCCGGCCGGGCGACATGCTGATCGAAGTCAATGACAAACGGGTCGACAACTTGAGCACCAGCGAGATTGCCGAGATGTTGAAGGGACCCAAGGGCACGAAGGTACAGGTGAAGGTGGGGCGGGAAGGCTCGGCGCAGCCGCTGACGTTCAACCTGGTTCGGGCGGAGATACCGCGCAATAGCGTCTGGCAGGCCTTTTGGGTCAGACCCGGGATCGCCTACATGCGAATCGAGCAGTTCACGGAAACAACCAGCCAGGAAGTGGAAGACAACCTGAAGGCGCTGGGCGAACAGAACATCAAAGGCTTGATTCTGGACCTGCGGGAGAATCCGGGCGGTCTTCTTCAAGAAGGGGTGGCCGTGGCCGGCCATTGGCTGGATCGCGGGCAAGTGGTTGTTTCGCACAAGGGCCGCGCTTACTCCGAGAAGCCTTACCTGGCGCGCGGCAGCGAATACGGCGAGAACTATCCGATTGTGGTGCTGGTCAATCGTTACTCCGCTTCGGCCGCTGAAATCGTAGCCGGCGCGCTGCAGGATCATGACCGGGCGTGGATACTGGGCGACGTTACCTTCGGCAAAGGTCTGGTTCAAACCGTTTACACGTTGAGCGACAACACCGGCCTGGCGCTAACCACGCAACACTACTACACGCCTAGCGGCCGGCTGATTCAGCGCGACTACTCGCATATTTCATTTCTCGACTACTATTACGGGAAGCGCACGGAGAATAAGAATCCAACTGACGTAAAGCAGACAGATTTGGGGCGGGTTGTCTACGGCGGTGGTGGCATCACGCCGGATGAAACCTACAAGGCGCCGGAACTCGACGCGCTCGAATTGACGGCGGTGCGTAAAGACTCGTTTTTCAACTTCACGGCTTACTATTTCGCCAATCATCCGACTAAGCTGCCGCAAGGGTGGGCGCCGGATGAGACTGTGTTGAACGACTTGCACGATTACATGATGAAGAGCAGAATAAAATTTTCGGAAGCGGATTGGACGCGCGATCATACCTGGATGCGCGATCAGCTGCGGGCCCAAATGTACGTCACAGCGTTCAGTTTCGAGGATTCACAGCGAGTTGGCGTGCAACAGGATCCGGAAGTTTTGAAGGCCATCGCGGCTATGCCGAAGGCGAGTACGCTTTTGGCGCAATCGAAAGCACACTTTGAAAAACAAAGGGCGAGCCTGCGCTAGACCGCCCTTTTCTCCGCTTTGTCGGCTAAACACTCTTCCATTTCAAACGCCCCTCAATCGGCTATAGGCTCGCCCCAAATAACGGTGCTCGACACCGGGGGCCAATACACGCATTTGATCGCCAGGCGCGTTCGCGAGCACGGTGTCTATGCCGACGTGCAACCGAGTGAAACGGGCGCCGATGCACTGCGCACGCGCAAAGGGATCATTATCTCCGGCGGACCAGCGAGCGTGCTCGAAGCGGGTTGCCCTGATATCGATCCCGCAATCCTTGCTTTAGGCATCCCGGTGCTTGGGATCTGCTACGGCCATCAACTGCTCGCGAAACATTTGGGCGGCGAAGTACGGAAAGGCGAGCGCGGCGAGTATGGCATCGCTCATTTGACTGTTACCGCCGACGATTCGCTTTGGAAGGGAGTAGACCGGTCGCAGATCTGGATGAGCCATTTCGATACGGTGGCCGCCGTTCCAGCAGGTTTCCGAGTCACGGCGTCTTCGGGTGTCTCGGGCGTCGCGGCGATGTCCGATCCGGCGCGCAAACTCTTCGGCATTCAGTTCCATCCCGAGGTGGTGCATACGCACGCGGGCGGCGTGGTGCTCGACAATTTTATTTTTGGCATCTGCGGCGCCGCGAAGGATTGGAATGTGGCGCAGCGCGTGCCGATGGTAGAGGATCAAATCCGATCGGCGGTGGGCAAGCGAAGCGTTTTCTTCTTCGTGAGCGGAGGCGTCGATTCGACGGTCGCCTACACGCTTTGTCTGCGCGCCCTCGGAGCGGAGAGAGTTTACGGCATCTATGTGGACACGGGCCTGATGCGGGAGGAGGAAACGAATTTCGTGCGCGCTCTTTTCTCCGAGCTTGGCGCGACGCATTTTCTGGTCGATGCGGCGGAAGCCGAGTTTCTTTCTGCCTTGCAAGGGATCACGGACCCGGAAGACAAGCGCCGCGCTATCGGAGAGCAGTTCGTCAAGGTACAGGCGAGAGTTCTGGCTAGCGAACATTTTCTCGATGGGCATTGGATTCTGGGCCAGGGCACGATTTATCCCGACACCATTGAATCGGGCGGCACGGCCAAGGCGGATCTCATCAAGACGCATCACAACCGGGTGGCCGGAATTCAGGCGCTCATCGATTCGGGCTGTATCATCGAACCGCTGACTTCGTTTTATAAAGACGAAGTGCGCGAGATCGGCCGCGAGTTGGGCGTTCCTGAGAAGTTTTTGTCGCGGCATCCGTTCCCGGGGCCGGGACTGGCGATTCGTTGTCTCTGCTCAGAACGGCAAGCATTCGTGACGCGCACTTCGGACGGCGTTCTGCTTCCGGTGAGATCGGTGGGCGTGCAAGGCGACGCGCGCAGCTATCGCCAGGCGCTCGCGCTCGAACGGTTGCCGAGCACGCAAGACATCGAAACCATCGCTCCTGGGCTGACCAACAGCCGGGCCGACATCAACCGTGTGGTTGCGCTGTGCGGCACGAAGGCTCCGCTCGATACTTTGCAAGTTTTTGCCGCCTCGGTCGACAAGCAGCGGCTCGATGTACTTCGCGAAGCGGATGCGATCGTGCGGAGCTTCTGTTTGCAAAGCGGCTTCGAGCAACAGGTCTGGCAGTTCCCGGTGATTCTGCTTCCGCTTGGCAGCGCGCAATCGCCGGAGTCGGTTGTGCTCCGTCCCGTCAATTCGGTCGACGGGATGACGGCCGATGTCGTCCTCATGCAGCCCGAGCAGCTTCGCCGGCTCACCGAAGAGTTGCTCGGCCTGGACTCGATCGCAGCTGTCTTTTACGATCTCACTCACAAGCCGCCCGGCACCATCGAGTGGGAATAATCCTTTCTCCTTGACAATCTACCTATCCTTGCGTTATGTGTAGATTGTCAAGGAGAGAGATGCCAATCGACAAATCGGACCTCTTGCAAGGCACGCTGGACATGCTCATTCTGAAAGTGGTGGCGCTTGCGCCGGTCCACGGTTACCGCATCTCGCAGCGCATCAAGCAGATTTCGAAGGAAGTGTTGCAGGTGCAGCAAGGCTCGCTTTATCCGGCTTTGCATCGCCTGGAAAAACGCGGCTGGCTGGAAGCGGATTGGGGCGAATCGGATAAGGGACGCCAGGCAAAGTTCTATCGCCTTTCGGCCAAGGGCCGCAAACAGCTCGCCAAAGAAGAATCGAATTGGGATCGTTTGGCCGAAGCTGTCACGCTCATCATGCAAACGGTGGAGTAGGGTCTAGCGATGTCTCTCTTCGGCAAATCCCGCCGCCGCGAAACGGAACTCGATTCCGAACTCGCTTTCCACCTTCAGGAAGTAGTCGACGCCAAAATCGCCGAAGGCTTATCGCCCCAGGAAGCGCGACGCCAGGCGCTGCTCGAATTCGGCGGGAGCGAACAGGTGAAAGAGGATTGCCGCGACGTCCATCGCATCACGAGCCTCGACAATACGCTGCTCAATCTGAAATCGGCCGCGCGCTTCCTGCGCAAGTCGCCCGGCTTTTCGCTGACCATCATCCTCACTCTGGCGCTCGGCATCGGGGCCAATAGCGCCGTCTTCTCAGCCGTAGATGCAGTCATTTTGCGCGCGCTTCCTTATCCGCGGAGCGATCGGCTGGTCGTTCTGCATCAATTCACGGCTAAAGGCAAGAGCGCCGAAAAAAACGTTTCGACGCAGCGGCTGGAAGATTGGAATCGTTTGAGCCGCGCGTTTTCGGGTATTGCGGGTTACTACACCGAAGACCTCTCCGAAACCTCTGGCACCATACCCGAAAAGCTGACTCAGGCTATGGTCTCGCGCCGTTTCTTGCACGTGATCGGCGTCAGTCCGCTGCTCGGGCGCGATTTCACGCCAGAGGAAGAACACTTCGGGGGTCCGAATGCCGCGCTTATCAGCTTTAATCTTTGGCAGCGGAAGTTTCAAGCCGATCCTGCCGTAATTGGAAAGAAACTGCACTTCGGAAGCACCTACGTCTATACGGTTATCGGCGTCATGCCGCCCGGCTTCGCCTTTCCCGATCGGACGATCGACCTCTGGTCCCCTAGCCCGCCCGACGCGCCTTTCGCGCAGGATCGCAAAGAAACCTGGTTCTTCGCGTTCGGACGCCTCAAACCGGGCGTCACCCTGCAGCAAGGCCAGGACGATCTCGCGACCGTCCAAGCCCAACTCGCCCGCCAATTTCCGGATTCCGATAAAGACATTTCGGTCAGCCTCGAATCTTTGAAAGACTCTGTCATCGGCAAGTCCGGCACTTCGCTCTGGCTGCTCTTCGGCGCAGTCTCTCTGCTGTTGCTCATCGCCTGCTCGAATATCGCCGCGCTGCTGCTGGCGCGCACCGCGCAACGTGCGCGCGAGATTGCGATCCGTTACTCGCTCGGAGCGTCGCGCGCATCGGTTGTGGTGCAACTACTCACCGAATCGCTGGCGCTGGCGGTACTCGGCTCAATGGCCGGATTCTTTGTGGCCATCGCCGCGGCGAAGATTTTTCGTTCCCTCGCGAAAGCTCTCCCGCGCGTCAATGAGATTACTCTCGACTGGCGCATTCTCGCCTATGCCCTTCTCTGCGCTGTTGTCTGCACTCTGCTATTCGGACTTGTACCCGCCCTCCATCTGACGCGCCGCACGGTAGCCGGTTCGCTCGCCGTCAATACCCGCACGCAAGTAGCGGGCAGCAATCCTCTTCAGTGGACGCTTGTAGCGGTGCAGGTGGCGCTCGCCGTCACGCTTTTGTTGGGCGCGGCGCTTCTGCTACGCAGCTTTCAGGCGCTCGGCCAAGTGCATCCGGGCTTCGACCCCGCTCATGTCCTCACCCTTCGCCTGAGCGGCGGTTGGGGTGAGACCGCAAACATGAAAGCGCTCACTCAACGCATCGACAACGATCTGGATGCCATTCGTAATGTGCCCGGCGTGGTCGACGCAGCTACGTCGGCGCAGCTCCCCGGCGTCTCCAGCGATTATCCGAGCGAGTTCAAATTGAGTGAAGGCCATGCTCTTACCGACAAAATCGTCAGTGACCAAAAATTTGTTTCCGCCGGTTACTTCAAAGCCATGCGCATTCCCCTCCTCGGCGGAACCGGTTGCGTAGCCGGCCGAATCTGGAATACCGCGCTGGTCAATCGCAGCTTTGTGACGTCCTTCCTGGGCGATCAACCCGCGGTTGGGCGCCATGTTGAAATGGCGAAGGAGTCTTTCTTTAGCGGGTCTGAGGAAATTGTAGGCATTGCCGCCGACACACGCGAAAACGGCATACGCAATGCCCCCGGGCCGATTGTGTATACCTGTGGAAGTGCCACCGGTCCCAGCCCCTGGTTCCTGATCCGCACGCACGGCGACCCAGCGGCCATGGCGAACACGCTACGGCATAAACTTCTCTCGGTCGATCCCGGCCGCTCCGTTTTCAACATCGCGCCGTTACAGGATCGGCTTTTCGATTCGAGTTCCGAAAATCGTCTACGTACTCTCCTGCTCTCCCTATTTGCAATAACCGCGATTTTGCTCGCTGCCCTAGGTCTCTATGGAACGCTCAGCTATTTCGTTACAGTTCGGCGGCGCGAGGTCGGGTTGCGCATGGCCCTCGGCGCGGTGCCGGCTCAGGTTCTGCGCCAATTCCTCAAGCAAGGCATGCGCGTCGCATTGATCGGGTGTGTTTGCGGACTGCTACTCGCCGCCGCCTTCTCGCGCCTGCTCTCCGGCATGCTGTACGGCGTTTCCCGCTCCGATCCCGCCAGCTATTCGGCCGTCGCCCTCCTCGTCTTGCTCATCGCCGCCGTCGCCTCGGTGCTGCCGGCCGCCCGCGCTGCCCGCGTCGATCCCATGCGCGCTTTGCATGAGGAGTGAGGCTCCTTCAACTCCACTTCGCTAGCGCATCAACGTATTCCGCCGAGCCGTCTCTCAGCCATCTGTCAAGCTGCGCCGGCTCCTTCAACTGCTGTCCGCGCTGCTGCGAGACTGCCGCATACGCGCAATCGAGTTCGCTTAAAGCAGTCATGTCGACGAACAATTTTTCGAACTGCGCCACCGGGAAAACATCCTCCTGCCCTTTACCCCAACGCCGCTTCACGTCTTTCAGCGTGATATAGCTTGGCATGCGCGCCGCCACTTGGCGCACTGCCTCCGCCACTCGCGTCTCATCGCCGAGGGACGCCCGGGTCAGCGAAAACACTGCTAACAGTTTGTCGATATCGATCCAATACGTGTTGCTGTTGTAGTACGCGAGCGACCACTCGACTTCTTCCGAGGGCAGCGCCAATCCTTCCACCAGACGCAATCGCCCATCCACGCGCGCCAAACCGCCGCCGTGATCTTCAACCTGCCGCGCAATCACTTCCACCGTCAGCGCCGCCCCGCGCTCGATGTGAAATCCCAGCAAGCCCGGATCGAGGTTGACGCCCGTTGTGTCGATGTTGTGCAACAGCAGATATTTCAACTGCGGCCGCTGCGCCAACAACCGGCGCAGCACGCCGTTGCGCAGCATGTTGGGCACTTCGTACCAGTGGCCCGTGGGATGGATGCACTGCGGCGGCAGATTATCCGTGTAATCCGATCCTTCACCGGCATTCTGTGCCCATTGCGTGAGCGCCGCGCGCACGCTGTCGCGCATCTTTTCCTTCTGCTCGTCGAGCGATTGCTGGGCGGTCTCTTCCCAGGCAAAACGCAGGTCGCGCGCCATGGGCACCAAACGCAAACCGATGCTTCGGCCCGGCGAAAGCAGTACCGGCCCCGCATAGCCGTAGTTGCGCGCCCTGTTTAACTGCGTCTCGATCGGGCCGTGCGTCAAATAGCTGGTGGTGATGACGTGCGGAATCGCAGTGCCCGCTTGCTCGCTCGATTGCCGGCTCTTCGCGAGATGAATTTCGATGAAATTGCGCCACACGCCGCCGAACTTACAGAACGGATTCAGGGCTTTCACCACGCCCGCGCCGCGCGTCCAGCGGCTGCCCGCGCCACCGGCCAGCGAAACCACCGCCACCGCACCTTCCGCAAGCGCTTTCCTTCCCAGCTTGCACAAACGTTCGTCCACGTCGCCGGGCGCATCGAATACATCGCCCGGCAACGTGTCTTCGATCTTCGTCGAGATTGGGAGCCGGTTCTGGGCCAGACCGATTCGCCCGTTGCGCAAATCTGTTCGGATACTTTCATGTTCCAAAGGATCGAAGCCATGCTCTTTGAGCAGTTCGAGCAGAGTCTGACCTTGGGCATTGCCGTTGCCGGACGAAGAAGGCAACAGCCGGTCGAACAGGCTTTGCACGATTCCCGAATAGCTTGACGTCGCGCGCGAGGCTGCTGCCAAGCGATCAAGTTCTCTGCGCCTCGTTGCCGGCATCAGACGCGGATCCTGCCGCAGCAGCATAGGCACGGTAAGCGCGTAATAGCCTTCGGGCAGCAGGTTCGCTTCACCGGTCAGGAGCTCGGCGAAGGTTCCCCGCTCGTTGATCGCGAAATCGTAGACTACCGGCTCCATCGCGAACGGCACCGAATCTTCCAGTTGCCGTTTGGTCTCGCCCATCATCTTCTTCATGGCGTCCTGGGCTGCCTGTTTGCGCTCCGGACTAAAAATGAAGCCCATGCCGCCGCCGGCCATGCCGCCCAACATCCAGAAGCCCCAGAAATCAGCGCCCATCTTCGAACGCGCCTGCTGAATCAAGCTCTCCGTATATAGATTGCTGGCCCAAGGAATGATGGTTTGGATCGGGCCGAAGAAGTTTTGCTCGGTAGCCGCGCCGATCGCGCGCACGTCGCCGAAACGCAGATCGGCCAGGATCTCGTCGAGCTTGCCCATGGCCTGCTGGCGCGCCTGCCATTCGCGCGGTGAGCGCAGCAGATATTTTTCCGTGACCATTTCGAGAATCGGACCGACATCCTGGGCCATTCCGCCATGCACCAGCACGAGACTCTGTTGCAGTTTGGCGCGCGCCTCGTCCGAAATTTCACCCGTTCCGAACACGCGATGCGCCGGCAGCAGACGACCGCGGCTGATGCCGAATTCCGGATCGCCGGCGCGCGCTTCCAAACCTTCGATGATCTTGATACCCGGCCAAACGCCGCCCGAATCCTGCCAGCCGCCACCCGATCCGCCGAGCCATTCGCCCAAAATCGCTCGCGCGGCCACCAGGCGGCGATCCGATTCAAGCAGCGCGCCGGTTAGGGTGTGGGTCTGTTTCGTGGCACGCATGCAAACCGAAATCAAGCCCGCGAGCAAATTCGTTGAGACCGCGAGGCGCGAGCCTTTCGGAATGTTACGTACCTGGCTGACCAGCTCGATGCCGCGGCCGTCGCCGACCAATTGCGCCAGCAGCGAACTCAAAGGCTGCGTTGCGCCTTCCATGGCAGGCGGCACAAGCCCGGAAGCGATCACCGCGGCTTTCAACAACCCCAGGTAATCGCGCGCAAAATCGAAGACTTCGGCAAACGTGGTTACATCGGCCGTCGCGCCCAGATCGACGCTGGTCAATCGCAGAACGGGCTCATCGATCACGCGGAAATACGCTTCTATGGGAGGCTGCGGCTGGCCTTCGCCGCTGCCGCGCACGCTCAAATCGATCGAGACATTCAGTACACGCGCGCCTTCCGGGTAATCCATGCCGAGAAAGAAAATGTCGCTCCACCCGCTATGCGTCAGGTCCATGCGCACAGGGGTCGTTTCCTTCAAAACCGGATAGGGCGCGCGCTCGTCCGCGCGCTGGAGCAGCTCCGGCCGCACGCTGAGTGGGTAATCGTCGGGATGCCCGATGCGTGACATCCAGTGATTCCCGCGCACGGAGCGCACGCTGCGCCGCACCTGGTCGGCCAGCGTTTTGAAGGCCAACCCTTTGTAAACGGCCGCGTAAGCGCTCGACAGGGCGGCGCTCAAACCCCCGGCATTTTCAGCCCGTTCTAAGACCGCGATCGCTTCTGCAAAGCGCCGCTTCAGCAGATGCGCTGTCGCTTCGAAGGGAATCAGGCTGACCGATTGAATCTCCGGCCGATACTGAAGATGAAAGCGATGAATATTGTAGAGGAAGAACAGCGCCCGTGCGCGGCCATAAAGGTTGTCGTGGCTGCGCCAAAACTCGTTTAGCGCAACGCACTCCGCGCGCAACGCGGTCGTCGGGGATTTTCGGCAGAATTCGTCTACCGAGCGATTGCGAACCTCCGCGTCGGGCGACGTGATGATCCGGATAAGTTCGCTCAAGCTCCCTGCCCGATCTCCCGCGCTTCCGTACTATGCAAAGCGACGAGCTCGAGGAGCTGAGACAGAACCGCGTTTCTATCCTGGCCGTCGAGCGCCAGAGCCAGTTGCGCGCGCAGCAGCCCGTATTTGACACCAACGTCATAACGGCGGCCGGTCTGTTCGAGAGCGAGATACTGCTCGCGCCCGGCGAGTTCCGAAAGGGCGTCCGAAAGCGTGGTCGAGTCGGCCGTTTCGCGCAGACGGCGTTCCAAAATATCCATAACCGCCGGCGTCAAAACATGCATGCCAAAGAAGCAGAGGTAATGTCCGGCGCGCAAGCCGGATATCTCGAGCTCCTGCTCGGCTTCAGTGGGCGTCGGCTTCTCGACCACTTTTTGCACCCGGTAAAGATCCTGACGACCCGAGATGCGCTGCGCTCCGATCGCGCCATAGTGCGAGAGCAAAGTCTCCCGGGTCGCCTGCACCGCCGAAACAGTGCAACCTTCCGCGGCGGCCACCTCCACCAATTTCTGCGTGGAGCTTCGGCCGTTACTGCCGGCGTACAAGTGATCGCCCACCAGGTGCAGAAAGGGATCTTGCCCGGTAAATGTGCGGGCACAATAGACTGCGCGCGCGTATCCGGCCGGCTCTGGCTGTTCGATGAACCGGATGGTGCGGTCACCCGCCGCCCGCGCAAAGGCATCTTCGTCTCCGGGCGGAATCACCACTGCGATTTCGTCCACTCCCGACCGGCGCACTTCATCTAGAATGATGCGCAGAACTGTTTTCTCCTGCCCATCGCGATCAATCAGTGTTTGCAGCGGAAGCGTCCGCTGGTTAAGTGCCGCCGCGGTGATCACGGCTTTTTGAATCTTCATCTGTGACGCAAATGGCGATTTTATCGTGTGCGTCAAACTTAAAAGGTGATTCGCCACACCACCTTGACCGTTTCCACTCGCGGCAAGGGACTTTATCCATTCACCCGCGAGGTCGAAGCGTGGTTGGGCCAGCAGGAGATCCGGGACGGACTGCTCACCGTCTTCATCCAGCACACCTCCTGCTCGCTCGTCATCCAGGAGAACGCCGATCCGGAAGTGACGCTCGACTTGCGCGATTTCTTCGAGCGACTGGTACCGGAAGATGGCGGAGATTTCCGCCACACGGCCGAAGGGCCGGACGACATGACGTCGCACATCCGCTCGACCTTGACGCACACGAGTCTCTCAATTCCGCTGATTTCCGGCCAACTGGCGCTCGGCACCTGGCAGGGACTGTATGTTTTCGAGCATCGCGCCCGTCCGCATCATCGGCGCGTCGTGCTCCAGTTAATCGACTGATCGAGTTAAGGTGGCCAACGCGTCTATGAGGTATGGGTGATTCAACAGTGACAAAAGTCAGTTCGGAGCATTCGCCAAAGGGCGAACTCGGACAGAAGTACCTGGCATCCGGCAAGTCGGTTTCCATGCGCCTCTGGGATGAGACGGCCGGTCATCAGGACGAAGCAAATGCGACCCGGGATTACGAGACCGTCGGCTACGTCATAGCGGGATCGGCCGAGTTGGAGCTCGAAGGACAAACCGTGCGGCTCGATACCGGCGATTCCTGGGTGATTCCGAAAGGCGCGCGCCACACGTATCGCATTAAAGGACACTTCAAAGCCATCGAAGCGACCAGCCCACCGGCGCAAGTGCATAATCGCGACGCGCGCGTATCGAAGTAACGCCGCGCTTTACTTTTTGGCGGGCGTTATCTTGCTTTTCAAATCGTCAATCGATTTCTGCTGCTGCTCGAGTACCGGCACAGCCCCGGCGGCGTATCTGCGCAGATCGAAATTGGCCGAGTTGGGCACCGCGGTTGCTTCAGCCTGATAGCGGGCGTGGTCGTCAGCGTTGGCTTTGGACAGATAACCGAGGTAGGCGGTCTCGAATTTATCCCCGCCGAGGTCAGCCAAATTGCCGGCTTCTTCGCAGGAAATCGGATGTTTCTTCGAAGGCAGCTTGAAGCCGATTGCCTTGGCCATGGACTTAAGCTTCTTCGTGCTGTGCTGCCGCGACTCGATGGAATCCGCCGCTATCTGGCGCAAAGCGCTGTCGGAAGATTTTGAAGCTACCAGACCGCTGGTCTCCAACTGGCACTTTCCGGAGCGTAGCGTTTCGAGGACAAAGCCGGAATCGCTCCCGCGCCATAATAGCGGTTGGTAATCGCTGCCCATGGCGGGAGGTTCAGCTTTCGGACCAAGCTTCAAGTCCGGTTTCTCTTGTGCTTGCAGAAGCAGAACAAAAATCGACAGGCAAAAGAAAAATCGCTTCACCACAACTATTGTCCTACTTGAAGCGCCTGATCCAGGTCCCAAACCAGGTCTTCGCGGTCTTCGAGGCCGATCGAGAGACGAATTAACTCCGGCGTAACACCGGCCGCTTCTTGCTCGGCGAGGCTCAATTGCTGGTGAGTGGTTGAGGCGGGGTGAATGACCAGGCTGCGGGCGTCGCCCACATTCGCCAGGTGAGAAAAGATCTTCAGCTTGTCGATGAATCTCTTGCGCGCTTCAAAGCCGCCTTTCAAACCGAACGAAAACACCGCGCCGGCGCCTTTAGGAGTGTACTTTTGCGCCAGCGAGTGATACGGATTCGACGGCAGAGAAGCGTATTTGACCCAAGCCACCGCCGGATGTTTCTCAAGATGTTGCGCAATGGCGAGCGCATTTTCGAGATGGCGCTCCATGCGCATGCCCAGGGTCTCTACGCCCTGCAAAAAGAGAAAGGAGTTGAAAGGGCTGACGCACGGGCCGAAATCGCGCAGGCCTTCGACGCGCGCTTTGATGATGAAGCTGATCTTGCCGAACGTGTCCCAAAACTTCATGCCGTGATACGCGCGCGACGGCTCGGTGAACTGCGGAAATTTACCGTTATTCCAGGGGAAGTTGCCGCTGTCGACAATAATTCCTCCGATAGACGTGCCGTGGCCGCCGATGAATTTCGTCAGCGAGTGCAGGACGACATCCGCCCCATGCTCGATGGGCCGCGTGACGTAGGGGGTGGCGAAGGTGTTGTCGATGACGAATGGAATATCGTGCTCGTGGGCGATTTTCGATACCGCGGCTATATCGAGAACATTGCTGCGCGGGTTGCTGATGGTTTCGGCGTAGACAAGCTTTGTTTTAGAAGTAATGGCTTTACGGAAGTTTTCCGGATCGTCCGGCTCGACGAACGTAAAGTCATAGCCGAGGCGGCGCAGGGTGACTTCGAACTGCGTGAAGGTGCCGCCATAGAGAGTACTGGCCGAGACGACGTGGTCGCCGGGCGCAGCAATCGTCGTCAGCGCGAGGAACTGCGCGGCCTGACCGCTCGCAAGCGCCAGCGCAGCCACGCCGCCTTCAAGGGAAGCAATGCGCTCCTCGAGCACCGCGCTCGTCGGGTTCATGATGCGCGAATAGATGTTGCCGAATTCCTGCAAGGCAAAAAGGCGCGCGGCTTGATCGGAATCGTCGAAGGTAAAAGACGTCGACTGGTAGATCGGGACCGCGCGGGCATGCGTCGTGGGATCGGGATCGTAGCCTGCGTGCAGGGCTCGGGTGTTGAATCCAAGAGAACGGTCGATATCTTTCAAGGGCATCGACCCCAGTATAGAAAGGGTCGTGGCCTTCGCAGGCCGAAAGGCCTACTCCACGAAGCCAATAGCGCCTTGTTTGTCAGTGTGGACTAGGCGTTTTCGCCTGCGTTCTGTGCGCATACACCAGAAACTCAGCGCCAGACCAATCACCAGGCACGACCAGGCGAACCAATCTCCGTGGCGCGTGTAGAAGGTGGTGCTATCGACCAGACCGTAACGCACCGGCGAGGCAACTTCTTTGTAGGAAGGTAAACGGCGAATAACGCGACCCGCGGGATCGATGACGGCGGTAATTCCGTCGTTGGTCGAACGGATAAGGAAGCGGCGGTTTTCTACAGCGCGCATCCGAGCGATCAGCAGATGTTGATCGTGCGCTTCGGAATGCCCGAAGTAGGCATCGTTAGAAAGGTTCACGAGAACATTGGCGCCTTGGGCAGCAAACTGTCGTACCAGATCTGGGAACGCCGACTCGTAGCAGATGAAGACACCGAGACGCTGGCCGTCCGCATAGAGAACTCGAATGTCATGCCCGGACACAAAGTCGCCGGCCTCGTGGGTAATGCGGTTGACGAAGGAAAAGAGCGGTGGCACGAACTCGCCGAACGGGACCAGATAAATTTTGTCGTAGCGGCCGGCAACGGAACCATCGGGTCCGAGCAGGAGCGCGGTATTCATGGGCTGGTGTTCCTCGGCGTAGGCGACGGTACCGAAAAGAAAATGCCCGTGGCGTTCGGCAATGGCCGTGGCCACGCGACGAAATTCGGGATCGTCGTAATAGTAAAGCGGCGCCGGCAGTTCGGGCCAGATCACGAGCGAAGAAGTAAAGGTGTTCGAGAGTAGAGAAAGATCGCGTTCTGTTTTGTCCTGGAGCAGCGTGGTCCATTGAACGTCGGGATCGATATCCGGTTGAACCACCAGCGCGGTTTGGCGAGCGGGCATGCCTTCGGGAATCGCCGGCAAGAGCCATAGCAAACAGAGCGCGCCTAAAGGCAGCAGCCGCCACCTTGAGTAGCGCAGAAGCACGCACGCAAGCGCCGCGGTTGCCATAGCAAAAACAAAAGAAAGACCATAGACACCGATGTAAGGCGCGAGCCGCAAAGGCAGCGACATATTTATGCCGGCGTTTCCAAGATCGAGCCAGGCAAACGCAAAGGTGGCATGGGTGCGCTCGATGCCGGTCCAGAGAGCCGCTACGGCGGGAACGGCGTACCAGCGGCGCATGAGCGGACCAGCCAGCCAGCTGAAGACGGCCAGATGCAGCCCTTTATAAAGCGCGAAGAGCACAAAACAGCCCCACCCGCCCCAACGGCCCATGCCGCCCGAGACTTCGAGGACGTACTGAATCCAGGTGCAGAGAAAAAACCAGAAGAAGATCCCGCAAGCCCAGCCGAGGAAGAAGCGCTGCCAGGCGCTGGAGGTGCGCGCCAGTGCAATGAGCAGCGGCGTGAGGGCGAAGGGCGCCAGCCAGTGGAGATCGAATTTGGGCAGCGCGAGCAGCAGCAAACCCGCCGTGGCCAGCGAAAGCAGAGTGTGAAACAGGAGCAGGCGGTGATGCGGAAGAACGATGGAGGAGAAGCTAGGCATGCTCCTGGACGGCAGCCTCGCTGACGCGATCCGCCATGTAAGAGCTGCGTACAAAGGGACCGCTGAACACCATTTTGAAGCCGAGCGCCATGCCGAAATCGCGATAGGCGTCGAACTGGGCGGGCGTCACATATTCCGCAACCGGAAGGTTACGGCGGGTCGGCTGCAAGTACTGGCCGAGCGTGGCGACATCGACCGAAGCGCTTAGAATATCGCGCAATAGTTCTTCGACCTCCCTGGGCGATTCGCCCAGACCCACCATCAAACCGGACTTCGTGAGAATATCCGGCCGATAACGCTTGGCGAAGCTCAAAACTTTCAGAGACTGCCGGTAGTTCGCCTGCGGCCGAACCTTGCGATAGAGCCGCTGGACGGTTTCCATGTTGTGGTTATAGACATTAGGTTCGGCGTCGAGCACTCGCCCCACAGCTTCGAGATCGCCACAAAAGTCAGGCGTAAGTACTTCTACTTGTGCCGCCGGAAGGGCACGTCGTACCTGGCGAACTGTCTCGGCAAAATGTTGCGAACCGCCGTCGGGCAAGTCATCTCGATTGACGGACGTGATGACAACGTAGCGCAGCGCCATGCGGGCGGCCATTTCGGCCACATGCCCCGGCTCATCGGCGTCCAGAAAAAATTCCTTCTTGGCTGGGGAACCCTTCGGAACCGAGCAGAACGCGCATCCCCGCGTACACAGGTTTCCCAGGATCATGAAGGTCGCCGCTCCGCGATGGAAGCACTCGTGAATATTCGGGCAGCGCGCCGATTCGCAGACGGTATGCAGGCGCCGCGCGCGCAGATCGGCCTTCAGGCTATGCACCGATTCGAAATGTGTGTTGCCTTTACGCAACCATTCAGGAAGCCTGGGTTGGGGATGTGCGTGCTTGGCGTTCTCGATTACAACTAGCGAGTCCATCAGCGGGGTTTAAGATTCATTGTTGCATCCTCAAGAACCTGCTGATCAGAACCTGCGGATCGCCGCTTCGCAACTTACCTCCGCATTGCCGTCAGAGTCTTTCTGTAAGCCAAATAAAGGTTAGAATAGAGGAGATCAGCGGTCCGGATCCGTTCAGCGCGGTACAAAATGCAAGAGCGGCTGGCACTCTGGAGAAACGAGTAAGTCGACGAACTTGACCGTTCGAACGTACCCCGAATGAAACAGATTGCTTTGCTGTTGCTGGTTAGCGGTCTTGCGCAATGCCAGGCTCCGCCGTCCGAACCCGCCCCTTCGGAATCCGTAGCTACCACTAAGCAGTTCAACGATTTGCCGATGCAGAAGGTCGGGCCGGACGATCTGCTGAATATATCGGTGGCGGACTGCCCCGAATTGACGCGCAATTTCCGGGTGCGTGGCGACGGGACTTTAGCCTTGCCGATGCTAAAAGAGAAGATTGCCGCCAGCAACAAGCTTCCAGGAGAGATCGAAACAGAAATTTCCACAGCGCTCGTCAAGGAGCAACTCCTGGTGCAGCCGGTGGTGTCCGTGTCGGTCGCCGAATACCGGAGCCTGCCGGTCAGCGTCTTTGGCGCGGTACGGCATCCGCTCACTTTCCAGGCCGCAGGCGAGGTGACGCTGCTCGATGCGCTTACCCGGGCGGACGGCTTGAGTGACAACGCGGGTCCTGAAATTCTGGTCTCGCGACCTTCTTCGTCTACCGGTTTTCTCATTCAACGAATTCCGGTAAGGGGCCTGATCGATGAAGCCGATCCCTCCCTTAACATCCGCATTCACGGTGGAGAAGAGATTCGTGTTCCGGAAGCCGGGCGCGTTTACGTGATTGGCAATGTGAGACGGACGGGAGCCTTTCCCGTCGGCGACGGCAACGATACCACGGTCTTGAAGATGGTCGCCATGACGGAAGGATTATTGCCATATACAAACAAGGATGCGTTTGTCTATCGCTTAGAAGGCGGCAAGAGCGGGCGCAGCGAGATCCCGGTGCCCTTGAACCGCATTATGGAGCACAAAGCTCCCGATATCCCATTAAAGCCCAATGACATCCTCTATATTCCCGATAGCCGGGGCAAACGGCTGACTGCGGAAACGGTGCGCACGCTGACCGGCTTCGGAGTTACCGCGGCTTCCGGTATTCTGATTTGGAGATAGCAGTCGGACCGCAATTCTGAATGAAGCAAATTGAACGTCCGTCTTCAGAACTAATCGACCCACGGCGGCTCAATACCTATTTCGAGCCGCCCTACCCGGAGTTCGAGGCGGCTCGACCTTCCGTCTCCCCCACCCACTACCTGCTCGTCATCTACCGGCAGAAATGGCGCATCGCGGGGTTTGTTGCCGCCTGTTTACTCATCACATACCTGATCGCATCCCGATTGACGCCCATTTACGAGGCGACGGCCAAGATGGACGTCGACCGTCGTATTCCGGCGGGAGTCGTCGGCCAGGAAGCATCTCAAGGCATGGACGGCGACGACGCGGACGCCTTTATGGCAACGCAGGGAGAATTGATCCAGTCGGACGCGGTACTGCGGCCGGTGGCCGAGAAATTCAATTTGCTGCAAAAAGAAAAGCAGTTGGCCAAAATGCCGGTCGAACGCGCGCGCAAGAAGTCGGATGCTCCGGTCTACCTCAACGCGCTGAAGATTAGCCGTCCGGTAAACACCTACATCATCGATATAAGCTACCTTTCTCCCGATCCACAACTGGCGGCCGACGTGGCCAACGCCATCGCGCAATCGTATCTGGAACACACTTTCGAGATCCGTCTGCAATCGTCGAATGCGCTTTCCTCCTTCATGGAAAAGCAGCTGGATGAGCTCAAAGCGAAGATGGAGCGGTCCGATCTGGCGCTCGCGAAGTTCGAGCAGGAGCTGAACGTCATCAATCCGGAAGACAAGACCAATATTCTTTCCTCAAGGCTTCTGCAGTTAAACACCGAATTTACCAACGCCCAGGCGGATCGCGTTCGCAAAGAAGCGGCCTTCGACAGTATGCGCTCGGGCTCGCTGGCGGCGGCGCAGATTTCGGGTCAAGGCGATGAACTCAACCGCCTGCAAGACCGCGTCAATCAGGCGAAACAGCATCTGGCCACCATCGCTTCAATCTACGGACCGGCACATCAGGAATACCGGAAAGCGGCTAGCGATTTGGCCGAGGTCCAGCGCCAGTTCGAAGAAGCGCGAAGCGGAGTCACGCAGCGGGTCGAAACGGAGTTCAGAGAAGCGCTGACCCGGGAAGAGATGCTGGGAAAGGCTGTCAACGAGACGAAGGCCGAATATGACCAGCTGAATGCCCGCTCGTTCGAGTATCAGCAACTCAAGCGGGATGCGGACACAAACAAGACGCTCTACAGCGATTTGGAGCGCCGGATCAAAGAAGCGGGCATCAATGCCGGTTTCCAAAACAGTTCGATTCGCATCGCCGATCTGGCCCGGCCTCCCGATGGACCCATCTATCCCCGAAAGACTCTGTATCTCATGCTGGTGTTCATCATCTCGTCCGTGATCGCGGTGTGCGCGGCGGTCCTGGCCGATGTGCTCGACAACACCATCCGAGACCCCGAGCAGGCCGCGCATGCCCTCGATACCAGCGTCCTCGGAACTTTGCCGACCGTTAAGGAGATGCGCCGGCTGCTCAATCCGGTTGCTCACACCTTGGCCGCGGGAGATGCCGACACCGGCGACGGCAGCTTCGTTTCCACGTTGGGTCTGGACGGCTTACCGGAGCAAACCGACTCGGCGACCAACAGAAAACGGTCGAAGCGCAAGCACGCGCTTTATCCGGCGAGCGGCAGATATGAGGGAATCTCTTCCTATGAGGAAGCGATCCGCACTCTGCGCCATTCCATTCTGCTGCCGGACTTCGACCACAACGTGCGTTCTCTTTTGCTAACGAGCGCCGCTCCCGCCGAAGGTAAATCGACCGCGATCATTCACCTGGGTGTGGCACACGCCGAGCAAGGCAAGCGCACGCTGATCATCGATGCCGACCTTCGGCGTCCGAGTATCCATAAAAAGCTGAGCCTCGATGGCAGTAGAGGCCTTTCGAACGCTTTACTTGGCGAAATGCATTGGAAAGACTGCGTAGTCGCGACCGAACACTGGCCGGACTTGATGGTTTTACCGGCCGGCACGGCGTCACGCCGGGCTTCGGACTTGATCGGTTCGATGATGATCGACATTCTGGACGAGGCGGTAAAGGATTACGATCTGATTTTTGTGGACGCTCCACCCTTGCTGGGCTTCGCCGAGACGATGCAGGTGGCAACAGCGGTCGATGGAGTCGTCGTGATGGCGCGCGCCGGGCAGACCAGCCGGCGCGCCGTCGCAACCGTGCTCGCCACCTTGAAACGATTGCGCGCCAATACCATCGGCCTGGTGCTAAATGAAGTCGACAAGAACAGCACGCATGGCTACTACTACTACGGCGACTACCGCAAATACTATTCGCAGCCGGCAGAGCAAAGTAGTTGACCGCCTGGTGGAGTAGGCCTTTGGCCTGCGATTGGCCATGAAGCCGCTGGGCGAAGCGGCGGGACCTCCGACACCTGAGCAACCTACCAAGGGCATTTGGGGTCATATCAAAAGACAGACCGCCTTGCTCTATGACGTGGTCGCAGTCTACGGAATACATTTTGCCAACCAGGCTCTGCCGCTGATCACTGTTCCATACCTTTCAAGAACCCTGGGGCCTGCCGGTTGGGGCTTGGTAGCTATGGCGCAGTCCTTCGGCATGTATGGCAACCTGATCGTCGATTATGGCTTCGTCTATTCGGCGACGCGGCAGCTGGCAACGGCTTCGAACGATAGCGAAATAGAAGAAACCATCGCCGGAGTTTCGGGGGCCAAGCTCGTGCTGAGCATGGGCGCGCTCTTAGCCGCGCTCCTTGCCTACCTGCTGGTTCCCCTCTTCCGCGAGCATCCGCTCCTTCTCTGGATGGCGGTCTCTTCCGAGATCGTAAAGGCTCTCCTGCCGGTTTACTATTTCTATGGCATTAAGCGAGTAGCGATCGCGTCTTTGCTCGATATTTCGGCGCGCGCGATTGCCGCCGCCGGCATTTTTATTTTCGTTCACAGCATGCGCGATGCGTGGAAAGTCTTCGCGCTTACCGGCATCACGGCAGGCGTAACCGTGATCATCGGACATCTGCTAATCCGCAAAAAATACGCGTTGCGCCGGCCCCGCATCCGGGATGGCTGGCAGATGCTGCGCGAGGGCTGGGCGATGTTCCTGTTCCGCAGCGCGCACAGTATTTATACGCTCGGCAATGCTTTTATCTTGGGCCTGTTTGCTTCGCCGAAGGCAGTCGGCTATTACGCCGGGGCCGAGAAAATCAGCACGGCCGCGGTCGGCCTGCTGGCGCCGCTCACCACCGTACTGTATCCGCGCGCCGCGGCCCTCGTCAAGAGTTCCCTGAACAGAGCCGCCCAGATGACCAGATTCACTTTATACGTGGTGGGAGCCGGCAGCATCGCTTTAGGATTTATTTTATGGGTGGGAGCGCCGCTTATCGTCAAAATCATTCTGGGTCACAACTTCACCGCCAGCGAGAGCGTGCTCCGAGTGCTTAGCTTGCGCGCCCCGCTGATCGCCTGGACGAACATTCTCGGCTTTCAGTGGCTACTGGTGCTTGGCCTCGAAAGGCAATTTCAGAACATCACGCTGGCGGCGCTTGCGCTGAACACTCTGCTGGCCACCCTGCTTGCGCCCCGCTTCTCTTACGACGGCATGGCCTGGGCGGTTTTATTTTCCCAGGCCGCGGCGGCGCTCGGAATCTTTTTGGTTTTGCAGCGCCGCCAGCTAAACCCTTTTTCAAAGAAACTCAGCCAGGCGCATGTCTGAGCCACTCGACAAAACATCGGCCGTACCCCAAACCGCCAACCCGGCGGCCAGCAGCCTGCGGCTCGCGCTCATCACGAACGTCATACCGCCGTATCACAAGCCCGTGCTCGATCGGCTGGCGCAACGTTATCCTCATCTGCGCGTGCTTTTATCGACCCCTATGGAAAGTAACCGGCCCTGGAAATTGGAGTGGGGAGGCCTGGACGTCGTCGTGCAGAAAACCATCACTCTGAACAGGCAATGGAGGCACCCCAAAGGCTTCAGCGAACCGCTCTATGTTCACCTGCCGATCGATACGGTGAGCCAGCTCAGGCGTTTCCGGGCGCAGGTTGTGATCTCCTGGGAGATGGGCGCCCGCACGATGCTCGCCGCCGTCTATCGATGGACACGTCGTGACGCCAAGCTCATCGTCTGGGCTGAAATTGCGGAGTCTACCGAGCATGGAAGAGGCGCCCTGCGCCGCAGGTTCAGACGGTTGCTTCATTACGGCGTAGATGCGTTTCTGGTCACCGGCAAAAGCGGCGCGCGCTATTTGCGGGCGCTGGGCGTTCCCGATCGGAAGATTTTCCAGATCTCCTACACCACCGATGTCAGCCGTTTCCTGACTGCTCCCGTTACGCGTACGGCGGAATCGGCATGGAAGCTTTTATATGTGGGCCAACTCATCGAGCGAAAAGGACTACTTCCCTTCGTGGCGGCACTGGCGCGCTGGGCAGCGCTGCATGGCGAGCGGGCGGTAGAGTTGAGACTGGCGGGCGATGGTCCGCTACGTGAGACCCTGCAACAAATGGCATTGCCGGCGAACGCAAAGCTGGTTGTCCTCGGGAATATCGGCTATGACGATCTGCCGGGCGTCTATGCACAGTCGGGGATCTTCGTTTTGCCTACTTTCGCCGATACCTGGGGCGTCGTTGTGAACGAAGCTCTCGCCGCTGGCTTGCCGGTGCTCGGTAGCGTCTATGGTCAGGCAGTTTCCGAGCTGGTAACCGATGGGATCAATGGATGGACCTTCCGGCCGGACGTAGGAGAGGAAATGTTCCAGGCGCTCGACCGTAGTCTGGCCACTCCGGTTACCGAACTTGACAGAATGCGCGCCTGCGCCCGCGCCGCCGCCGTTCGCTTGACGCCCGATCACGTAGCAGATCTTATCGACAGCGCGATCGCGGCTGGCGGTGAAGCATGACGCACGCCCCGGTAATCCTTTACGTGATCTTATTTCTGGCGGCCATGTTTGCCCCTCTTCGCTGGAGCGTCATTGCTTTCCTGCTGCTTTCCAACATCGATCTCGGATCGCTCAGCGCGAGCATCGGCCTGCTCAATACCGCCAAAGCCATGGTGCTTCCGGTTTACATGCTCTGGCGATTTCGCGGCTATGCAGGCCACGGAAAGGTTCCCGCCGCGCCCATCGTCTGGGGCCTCTTCATCTTTTATGTCGCGGTGGCGTCAGCTTGGTCTTTTTTCCCGGCTTATGCCATCAAGCTGATTGGCCATTTGATCGGTTCGCTGGTCATTTGCATGATGCTGACCAGAGCCACCAAGGCCCGTTCGCTGAGCCTCGAAACAATCTTCCCGGTTAGTTGCGGCGTTATCGGGCTGGCGGTCTTTCATTGGTTCTTCCTGCACGGTTGGGGCGGTGAAACCGAGCGTTTCACAACATTTTCAGGGGCGCAAGCCTTCGCGGCCTTTATAACGGCACTCTATTGCGCGGCCATTACTTCCAAATTGATTAAGCCTGCGCTGCGAATCCCGCTTTGCCTGGCGCTGGCCGGTTCGGTCCTGCTGAATGGGAGCAGAACATGGATTATCGGCCTGCTGCTTTCGACACTCGCCGCCGTCTTTGTTTCGGAAGCCAAATTGTGGATAAAAATAATCACTTTCGGCCTCACGCTCATCGCCGCGTCTGTCGTTACCATCGAATTCTCCACCCTGATGGAGCTTGTCTCCCAGGAATCAGGATCGAATCGCATAGCCGCCGCCATCAGTGCCGCTTACGTGGGAAATTTTAAAGCCAAGGGTCTTGGAACCTACAATCTTCGCGAGGAACTCTATCGGCGCACTTTCGAGGACATTGCGAACGGCACCACCTTACAACTGGTCTTCGGCCACGGAACGTGCAATGGCGCGCTCATCGCCGCGACTCTCAGCAAGAATCCCGACCCGAATCGCGCGCTGCATGACGAATGGCTCCGCGCCATCTACGAATGGGGGGTCACCGGCCTGCTGCTCTGGGTATCGTTCATCGCTTCGCTTTTCGTCTATGCGATCAAAGGCTTCAGGAAGGACAAGTCAGGCTACTCGAGGCCGTTGCTGATTTATCTGCCGGCATTCCTGCTCGGCTTAGCCGGAGAGAATATTATCGCCGGCGCCGGAAACGCCGTCAGCGTCGGACTGCTCATCCTGATTGCGCTCGCCACGATTTCCCATCGTCGAACGCGAAGGGCGTCGGCGATGCGCGATCCGCGCTATCGTAGAGAGCCAATCTTCTCGCCGTCACACGGCGCGTTCGTACGGTCTAGTTTCAAATTGCAGAAATTGGAGCATGAGGCTGGACGTATGCCTACAGAAAGCCCGCGAAAAAATTGGGGCCACTCCGGGGTGGACTCCGCAAAACTCCTCGCGTTGACGAGCGCAGGCGTGTCCCCTATTTTTTCGCCTATCGTAAACTCTGGTCCGAAGACCTTAAGTCAATTTCTGCAAGTTCATACAAGCTACAGCTAAGCAACCTTGCGCATCCTCCAAGTCCATAATTTCTACCAGCACCCCGGCGGCGAAGATCAGGTCTATGCGGCGGAGTTCGAGTTGCTCAAACAGCACGGCCATGCTGTCGAGCAATACTCCGCGCATAACGACGCGGTAAACCAGATGTCCGCCCTTGGCGTCGCCTGGCGAACCATCTGGAACAGTCAGACCTATCGATCTGCCCGCGAGGTCATCCGCCATTTCCGTCCCCAGATCGTTCACTGCCACAATACATTTCCCGTTATTTCACCGGCGATTTACTATGCCGCACATCGGGAACGCGTACCGGTTGTGCAGACGATTCATAACTACCGCTTGATTTGTCCGGCGGCCACCCTTTACCGGGACGGGCACGTCTGCCAGGATTGCATCGGCCATGCTGTGCCGTACAACGGCGTCTTACACGGTTGCTATCGCGGAAGCAGGGCCGCGAGCGCCGCAGTCGCATCCATGCTCACCGTCCACCGTCTGGCGCGCACCTGGAGCACAAAAATCAACCGTTATATCGCGCTGACGGCGTTCGCGAAAAACAAACTCGTCGAAGGCGGCCTACCCGCCGAAAAGATCGTAGTGAAGCCTAATTTCCTCGCTGCGGACCCGGGCCAAGGCACGGGCAGCGGTGGCTTCGCCTTATTCGTCGGGCGGCTCTCTGAAGAGAAAGGTCTACGTACCCTGCTGCGCGCGTGGCGGCAAATCCCGGAAATCCCGTTGAAAATCATCGGCAGCGGTCCACTACTCGAATTCGTGAAACTCCAAGCGCAGTCGCTGCCAAATGTGATCGTTCTAGGCTTTTGCCAGAGAGATTGCGTTCTCGAACAAATGCGCGCTGCAAGCTGTTTGATACTGCCTTCCGAGTGGTATGAAGGATTTCCGATGACCATCGTTGAGGCCATGGCTTGCGGAACACCCGTGCTCGCTTCGGATATCGGTTCTCTTCGCGAACTGATCACTGGAAAAGAGGCCCGCTTCCCAGCCGGCGACGCGGATCGGCTTACCGAACGGGTCAAGAACCTGTTCTCGCAAACCGGAAAAGATCGCCTGCGCCAACAGGCGCGACATATATACGAAGCAAACTATACGGCGGATCGCAACTACCATCTGCTGCTCGGGATCTACCAGAATGTTGCTACAAGTAGAGACTAGAGGCCGCAAGCGTTCCGCGGAACCTTTACTTGCACTTCGCCGATTGTTATCCTTTGGGTTCTGAAGCCTGCAATGCCGGTTTGCAGTAGGACGTGACATGGGTGCTGCTGCTGCACATCAGACGGTTGTCGTTCCGGAGTTCAAACGGCGCTCTTGGGCAACTGCCTCCCTTGTCCTCGCCGACATTCTCGCGCTGGAGCTTTCTCTATTCCTGGGCTGTCTGGTACGGCTCTTTCTCCATTCGATCTTCCCGATCGCGCTGAATCGGCCCCAATACCAGGGATTGGCCCTGGGTGTGCTCACGCTGCCTTTGGCATACGGCTGGGTGGGCCTCTATCCCGGCTATGGCATGAGCGCGGTACAGCGCATCCGCGGACGCGTCTACGCAACGGCCATCATCTTCGTTGTCCTGCTGATGTGGAACTACACGCTATATGACGGCCAATGGTCGCGCGGCGTGCTGATTCTGACCATGTTCTTTGCGCTGGTCCTGACACCGGCGCTCGAAGCTCCCCTACGCAGAATGCTGATCCGCACCGGCATCTGCGGCGTGCCAGTGGTGGTACTAGGCGCGGGACAAACCGGCGCGCTGGTGGCCAAGACTTTGCAAAAGGAACGCGATCTCGGCTTCGTCCTGGTCGGCATGCTCGATGACGACCCCCTGAAGTGGGGTACCACCGTCCACGGAGTGCATGTCTTTGGTCCCTTATCGGCCGCCGAAGCATTCGCCGGGCGCGCGCGCGTCGCTTTGATCGCTATTCCCAGGATGCCTCGTCAGCAGCTTTCCGATTTAGTCGAGAACCTGTCCTTTCCAACTGTCATCGTGGTGCCCGACTTATTCGGCATCCAGAGCCTTTGGATCACCTCGCGCGATATCGGTGGCGTGCTGGGGCTCGAAGTGAAAAAGAACCTTCTCCTACCCTCCAACCGCATCTTAAAACGAGCTCTCGACTATGCTATTTCAATCCCCTCGTTCCTCCTGAGTTTGCCGCTGCTCGCCGTTCTCGCCCTCTGGATCAAATTCGTCAGCCCGGGGTCGCCCTTCTTCGTCCAGGAGCGTGATGGCCAGCGCGGCCGCCGCATCCGGATCTACAAGCTGCGCACCATGCATTCGGATGCCGAGGCAGTCCTCTCGGACTTCCTGGAGGCGAACCCGACGGAACGATCTACCTGGTTCAAATACTACAAGCTGAAAAAAGATCCTCGCATCCTTCCGGGTGTCGGCTGGTTCCTTCGCCGCTATAGTTTGGATGAACTGCCTCAATTGTGGAACGTACTGCGCGGAGACATGAGCCTGGTCGGTCCGCGTCCGTTCCCGTCCTACCATTTGGCGAGCTTTCCCGAAAACTTCAGAACGCTGCGGGCCAGCGTGCCTCCCGGCATTACCGGCCTGTGGCAGGTATCGGCTCGCAGCGATGGCGATCTCGACGTTCAGCAGTCCGAAGACACCTACTATATTCGGAACTGGTCGCTTTGGCTCGATCTGTACATTCTCCTCCGCACCCTGCTGACCGTTCTGCTGCCAAATGGCGCTTACTAGCAAGCGGCGCGGCGTTCCCTTTCGGTCACAGATTTTCATCTTTTTTTCTTCGCTTTTCGACTCAAAGACTTACGCCATCCGAGCCCCTGCTCGGCCGATCCCCCGCTAAATACTCGCGGCTAAGAAGTGTTCGCGCAGATTCTCTGTCGGGCGCTTCTAGACCTTTAGCCCAGGAACCTCATGAAATCGATTCGCCTCTTACTCTTTCTGGTACCGCTGTTGTCGGTAGCCCAAACTCGAACAGACTTTAATTCACAGGTAAACAACTTACCGTTTGTAAGCGTGATGGCTCAACCGTTTTCAGCCAAAGGCGATTGCATCACCGACGATACCAACGCTTTGCAATCGGCCTTGAACACGCACCAGTACATATGGTTGCCCAAACCGCCGGGTGGTTGTTACCTGGTTTCACAAACTCTCATTCTTCAGTACGGCGACTATCTCTACGGCGCTTCGGCCAACAATCCTAACCCCGGCGATCCCACGCAGGGCGTGGTCATCCGGCTGGCTGCCAACAGCAACATACCACTGCTCGAGACCTTCGACAGCCAGCAGCCGGCCGGCGGCGGCAACGAATACATGGCCGTCGAGAATATCGTTTTCGATGGCAACGGCAGCAACCAGACCAAGGAACTGCAAAATCAGGCGCTGGTCGATTATCGTGGCACCTTTATTCAAACCTTCTTACGCCACGTTTTAATCACCAACGCGTTCGGTCCCGGATTATTCACCGGCTCGACGGAGTTGGATAACGTTTGGATCATCGCCTGTTCCACCAGCACCTATTCCTGGATCCACAATCCGGGCGCAACCGGTTTAGGCGCGCTGCTTGCTAACCAGGTATATGTGGAGGATCAGAGCACGCCCAATAACGGCCAGTACCGTTCGCCGTTCGATGGCAGCGTGAACGATCCCACCACCTATGCGCATGCCATCTGGCTAAACGGATTGGGCTCCGCAACCATCAATCAGTTGCATTGCGAATCCGCCGCCACCTGCCTGGATTTCAATGACATTCAGAGCTTGACAATCCACGGCATCAGCGGAACTCGTATCGGCAATCCTGCTTCGAGCGACCCAACCGATCAATACCTGATGCGCGCGCTCGATCTGAACGCCTTGAACTTCACGTTTTCCGGTGCCTACTTCGACCAGAGCGGCACAACATATCCCGGCGCCTTCAATAACTCCCGCATCTTCGGTCTCGGTAATGGGCTGGTGAGTAATGACTTCTATCAAACGCCCGTGGGCAAAACGACTTGGCCATTTTACACATGGGGCCGTTACGACCAGGGCTATAGCGGCGTTCCGTATCTCGGCGAAAGATCGATCGTCGGAAATGAATTGTGGATTCAGCAGACCGGCAATTACAGCCCCAACAGACTGGCTATCTTCGACAACACCGGCGGCCCGGACGGCTCCTATGCTTTCTTCGAGCGCAATGGCGGTCAGCTTAATCTTGGCTTTAGCCCGGGCCCGTGGGACTCGAACGAAACCAGCATGCTGCAGCTGAATTTCTTCGGCTCCGGTAATTCGGCTAACAACGTTCAGATCAACGGCGGCCGGCTCCAGACCGGCACTCAGAGCAATAGCGACATGAATGGAGAACTTGCCGTTTCGGCCGCCAAATCGGCCAGCTACTCGTTCGCCGGATACTACTTGACGCACCCCGAATGTACGCTAACTCCACAGTTCGATATCGGTAGCGGCAATCGCTTCTGGATTACCTATTCAGGAGTAGCGTCCTTCACCGTGAATTTCGCTCAGGCGGTCACCGGCAACGTTTCTTACGTCTGTCTGGGCCGGAATTAGCCGTAACAGAACCGCGCACGTCAGTAAGCGGACCTCCGCTTTTTTCGCAAACAGGGCCTTCCCGGTAAACTCCCAGGAGGCCCTGCCGTCGTCCATAATAGCGGTGAGATAACAGCAGATCCAGGATGTCTGTTTCCCAAACAGCTGTGGAAGGTTGTGATGAGATGCGGACATCGCTCCGATGGGGCGATCGCGGCGTCCTGACCGCGCATGTCGTCCTGGCTGCCTTGTTGTGCTCCCTTCCCCATTGGGTCGCTCTCTTCGAGAATCGAGGCGACTACTCTCCTTTCGCGGTATCGCCCAGCGTCTCCTCTTTGACGTTCGACGAGACACACGCCTATGCGCCGCCGGCCCGCCGGTTCATGGTGACCGGCAAGATCCGGGCCGAAGCCGATAACTACCAGCGTAGAAGTATGTCGGCCGGAACGCCGTTTGTTCCGCCCGTCATTTTGGGCTTTATGGGTCGGCTCTTGGGAAGTCTGGAGCGAGCCTTCATCGCCGCCGATTGTCTTTTTCCCGCCGCGCTTTTTCTCCTCCTCTACGCAATGACAGGCTCGCTAGTCGGCCAACGCCAACTCCGCCTGCTGGTCGCCTGGAGCTCACTCCTCGTCCCCTTTGGATTGTTGAATGCTTTCTGGCTCGGCGACGACGCTTTACTCGCGCCGCTCGAGATTACTCGCACTCCGCAGCCGGAAATTTCGTTTTTCGTTTTAATCGGAGCCGCCATTCTCCTGGCGCGAGCTATCCGCAGCGAATTCCGCTGGCCGCTCATCCTCGCGGCTGGTATTGCTTCCGGAGCCGTCGTTTACTGCTATTACTTCTATGCGCTGGCCTGGGGCATCACGCTCGGGTTGCTGTTTTTCTTTGGATTTTGGTGGCAGCAGCGGCCGCTCTTTCTGCGGACGGCCATTGTGCTCTTACTCATGGTTATGACGGCGATCCCCTACGCGGTGGCCGCACTGCGCGGGAAATCGCAAGGCGGCCAAACCTACCTGCTCGAGCGCATGGGCGCTTATACCCATCGGCCGGACCTGCTGCCGCTCGCCGGAGCGCTCCTCGTCACGCTTGCTATATTCGCCTTCGGCAAAGAATTCTATCGCACGCAACCTGTCTATTTTGTTTTGGCCGTCTTGGTCGCGGGAGCGCTCTATGGAATGAATTTTCAAGTTCTTTCCGGCTACGAAACCCAGCGCTGGCATTTCTGGAAACGATTGGCCTTGCCTGTTTGTTTCTTTCTCCTCGCAAGTGCCGCTGCCTGGCTGGCCGAACAGTCAGCGCGCATCGGCAAGACTACTCTCAGCACCATCGCAAAAGTTGTACTGCTCGTCTTGCTTTTGAATACCGCTGCGCGGCTGATCTGTGCGGGTATTTCCGTTGCGCCCTTCGAGCGCGCGACAAATCCGAGAGTCGCGCTGCTGACCTGGGTGCGTTCTCATCTACCTGCCGATCAAGTGATCGGAACGGTCGATCCGCAGCTGATCCTGCTCATTCCCGCTTTGACGGCGGACTACACCTACGTGCCGAGCGGTCTTCGCTCTCTCACCTCGACCCTTGAGATTGTAGAGCGCTATGACCAGCTTGCTTGCTTTCTCGGCCTCTCGCCCGAAGAAGTCGCTCGCCAAGCGGCTGTCCCGAATCATCTCGGGCACTCCACCGAACTGCTTCAAGTCCTCGGACTCAGCTATACGGGCGATTCCGCCGTCTACTCGTGGTTCGTCCATCAGTACCGGACGTCCCATTGCACGCCCCCCAAATGGCAGCTTGACTATTTGGTAGTCCCCGCCAGTTGGCGAGCGAGCGAGGTAGAGCGGCATTTTCCGTACGCAACGGTGTTCTACAAAAACTCCGCTTACGCCTTGTTCGATGTGGAGGCACACGCCGCGCGCGAGACACGCTAACGCGCTCAATCGTCGGAGCGGAAGAAGCTGCCGAAATCCCCGGACGCGATCGCTCCCAGCGGATTGCGCTCGTCGCCGCTGCCGCGATGTTCCTGCGGTGAAAGTTCATGGCGCAAGCGCTCCAGAGTCATGCTCTGCAAAATCACCCGCCCCGGACCGGTGAGGGTCGTCAAGAATAAACCTTCGCCGCCGAAGATCGCTGTGCGAATGGTGCCGACTAACTGAACGTCATAGTTCACGCTGGGCTCGAAAGCAACCAGGTGCCCCGTTTGCACCTGCAATACCTCGCCCGGCGCGAGCGTGAATTCGACGTGGTCTCCTCCGGCATGCACGAACACCGCGCCCGGCCCGGTCAGTTTTTGCAGGATGAACCCTTCGCCAGCCAACAAACCTGCGCCTAGTCTGCGCACCATCGCGATATCGAGCGTGACCGAACTTTGGGCAAACAGGAAGCCATCCCGTTGCACCATGATCGTCTGGCCGGCAGCAAGCTCGAAGACCTGGATCTTTCCAGGGTAAGTGCCCGCAAATCCTACTTCGCCAACCGTGTTCATGGCGCGAAAGTAAGTAAAGAATAGCGATTCACCCATCAGCTTGCGCTTGATCGCTCCGAAAATCTTTTGCCCGAACGATTGCCCGGTCATGCGAGTTGCCCAGTCGACGTTGGCCGATTTGTAAATCATCTTGCCGGCTTCGGCGTAAATTTCCTGGCCTGGATCGAGATGGACCCGAGCGATCTGCAGATTGTGCCCTTCGATGTCGTATTTCAATGGCGTCGCGGGCGGCGCTCCGGGAGTGTTGCTGTTCGCCGCGCCGGCACCGAGCGGTTGGCCGCAGTTCGGGCAGAATTTCGCGCTGTCGCCGAGTTGCGATCCGCAATTTGTACAAAAGATCATGACGCACCTTAAGGACGAAGATTTTTCGGCCGAAGTTCACTCTCCGACTGCGTGTTATTCTCGCATTGCCGAGCCACGCATATTCTGAAAACGATTGCCGATCGAAGGACCCCTGTTTGGATTTTTTTGGCTTTCTCGCTTGCGCTGCTCTTCTTCCTCGACCGCGGCCCGTATCGCGCCATTCGATTCTCCACCACCGGCGATTTCTCAACTGTCTATGCGGCCGCGCGCTGCTGGATTCACGGCACGAATCCATACGATCGCGCTTCGCTGAAAGCCGAACTGGTTAGCGCCGGCGCTCCGCCGGACCTGCAGCGCGATCAGGACATCAATCCTTCGGTCTATCTTCCGGCGGCTCTCCCTTGGACCTCGGCTCTTGCCTGGTTACGCTGGGAAAAGGCGAACCTGTTGTGGTGCCTCCTTTCCGTCGCCATGTTTGGCTGGTCGCTCTGGAAAATTCTGGCTGTCGTCCAAGTCTCCGCGCCAGTCAAGTGGCTGCTGGCCGCCGCGGCGCTGCTGTTTTCTCCGACCTATGTCGGCGTCTACGACGGCAATCCGTCCGTCATCAACATCAGCCTGATTACCCTTGCCGTCTGTTTGGCTATCGGCGGCTCGGAGATCGCAAGCGGCCTTCTCTTTGGCATTGCCCTGTGTTTTAAACCGCAGCTTGCCGTCTGCGCCTTAGCCGTTTTCTTGCTATGGAAGCGCTGGAAAATTATCCTGATCGGCCTTTTGCTCTTCGCTCTGGCGAGCGGAGCCGGCGTGCTCTTTCTTTCGCGTTTTGGCCGCGATTGGAGCTGGTGGCAAACCGAGCAGCATAACGTTGCCATCAGTTTCGAGCCCGGCGGCCAAAGCGACCCGGGGCCGCAGAGTCGCATCGCCTGGCAGTTACTCAACGCGCAGACCCTCTTCTCGTACTTGCCGGGTAACGCCCGCGCTACCAATATCGCAGTGTGGAGCCTGACCGCGCTGCTCGCCGCCGCTTTCCTATTCTTGCGGAAGAAGAACGGCTCGCCGTCGCCCTGGACCGACATCGCGTTCTTCTCCGTCGCCGCGCTCGCCGCTACTTATCACCGTTACTACGATGCCCAATTATTGCTGCTGCTCATTCCACTCTGGGTCCAGCTATGGCAAACCCAACGACGCTTTTCCGCCTGGCTCCTCACGGCGTGCCTGGCGCTGCTTGCCTTCCCGCTGCAATCGATTTTTGCGCGCCGGTTAGCGGAAGCAGCAACCGTTGCGTCCTTCCGGCAGTTTGTCTTGCTGCGCAGTCAGCCATTGGCCATCCTGGCTATGGCTATCGTTCTGGCTTTCTGCTATCGCCTTCCGCGCGAAGCACCCCGCTAAGCGGTGGGAACAAGAATCTCAAAGCGTCGCGCATCCGCGAACCCCACGCTTTCTCGTCGTGGGCAGCTCCTTCGTCTTCCAGGTAAGCGAGGTCGTGACCGAGCCGCCAGCCCTTGCCGATCAATGCATCGCGCAGTGCCGCGGCTTGCGCGACGCACTCTTGCGGATTGTGCCCCTCACACGTGCCCGTATCGAGCCAGATTCGGCTCTCCGGCTTTCGCTTTAACTGCTCGACATCTTTGAGAATCGCGCGCTGCGCCCACCACACAGAAGGCGACATCACGATCAGGTTCCCGAATACCCGTGCATGCTGCAAACCAAGGTAGAGCGTCACCAGGCCGCCCAGCGACGAACCTCCCAGGCCGGTGTTCCGAGCGTCCGCCAGAGTGCGGTACTCGCGATCGATAAACGGTTTTAGCTCGTTTACGATCAACCTGCCATACGCCCGTCCTCCACCACCGTTCCCGGCATGCCGCACGTGAGTATATTCGAGAACTCTCTTTTCCCCCCGGTTGTAGATGCCAACCAGAATGAGCGGCCGGATCTCACCGGTCTTGATCGAGGCTTCGACCACATCATGCAGCTTCCAGGGATTGCCTAGGAAGGCGGTCGCGGCGTCGAAAAGGTTCTGCCCGTCGTGGAGGTAAAGGACCGGATAGCGCCTCTCGACATCGGAAGCGTATCCGGGTGGCAGGTAAACAACCACCGAGCGGCGCGCCGCGATAGAATCCGCCGCGTGCAATTGAATGCTGCTGGGGTTGCCAAGGGGCTCACCCAATCGACTATCGTCCTAGCTCTTCATGAAGTCTAGCGCGGCGGAATTCATGCAGTAGCGCAACCCGGTCGGCCGGGGTCCGTCGTCGAACACATGCCCCAGGTGCGCTTCGCATTTGGCGCAGCGAACTTCCGTGCGTGCCATGCCTAGACTCTCATCGGTCACTTGTTGCACATTCTGCTTTGCGATCGGCTGATAGAAACTCGGCCAGCCAGTACCCGATTCAAATTTGGTATCGGAAGCAAAAAGAGCGTTGCCGCAACAGATGCACTTATAGATCCCGTGTTCGTGGTTGTTCCAGTATTTGCCGGAAAAGGGACGTTCCGTTCCGGCGTGCCGCGTTACGTCATATTCTTCCGGTGTCAGCTTTTTCTTCCATTCGGCGTCTGTCATTTGCACTTTATCTACCACCATCACTCCCTCGCGTTGACCCGCGTCGGAAAACTGTACGATTTTGACAGTTCCGCCTCCGAACCCGAAAGCCTGTTCGACTGCGGTGCCCGCGAAGGCCAGTCCCACAGCCGTCCCGAAAGTCTGCTTGAGAAACGATCTGCGTTCCATATACCCTACTATTCTTGATTTTAGCTCGAATAGTTACGCTTCGGAAATCTCAGTCTTGTCCAATGCAGGATGAGCCTGAAGGAGCGGTTTGTTTCTAACGCAGAATGAGCCTGAGGGGGGGGGGGGCGAGTTCCGGATGCTGAGGATTGAAGGTCAGCATGAGGAATGGGGAGCGATTGAGCCTGGAGCAGATCCGGGCCTTTCTGGAGGCAACGAATGAAGTGCAGTTTGAGGCGGCGAATCGGGCGGAGGTCTACGCCTGGATCAGCCGGACGTTGTGCGAGCAGGAGTACTGGAAGCAGAGCAAGGAAAGCAAAGGGCTGCTGCGGCAATACCTGCGGAAGATGACAGGACTAAGCCGATCCCAGGCGACGCGGCTCATCGCGGGATACGTCAGGGAAGGCACGGTAAAGGAACGCCGTTATCGGCGCAATTGCTTCGCGCAGCGCTACACGGCGGCTGACATTAGGTTGTTGGCCGAAGTGGATGAAGCGCACGAAACGCTGAGTGGGCCGGCCACGCGGCAGATCCTGCAGCGCGAGTTTGAGCGGTATGGCAACCGGCGTTGCGAGCGTCTGGCGGGAATCTCCGTGGCGCATATTTACAATCTGCGCAAAAGCGGGGCTTATCGCGAGAAACGGGCGCGTTACCAAAAGACACGGCCGATGCCAGTGGCCATTGGAGAGCGGCGGCGGCCCGATCCGCAGGGTCGGCCCGGCTACCTGCGTGTGGACACCGTGCATCAAGGCGATTGCGACGGGATCAAAGGCGTGTATCACATCAACGCGGTGGACGAAGTGACGCAATGGCAAGTAGTGGGAGCTACGCCGCAGATTGGAGAAAAATGGCTATTGCCGGTATTGGAAGCGATGTTGGCGCAGTTCCCGTTCCGGATCCGGGGTTTCCATTCCGATAACGGCAGCGAGTTCATTAATCGCACTGTCGCCCAGCTGCTGAACAAGTTGTTGGCGGAACAGACCAAATCGCGCCCGCGGCATTCCAATGACAACGGCCTAGTGGAGGCCAAGAATGGCGCAGTGATCCGTAAGCACATCGGATACGGCTATATCGATTCCAGCAACGCCGACGCGCTCATGCTCTTCTACCGTGACCATTTCAATCCCTATCTGAACTTCCATCGGCTTTGTGGTGTGCCGGAAACGACGATCGACCGGAAGGGCAAACAACGCCGGGTTTATCGCCGCTACGCAACGCCCTGGGAACTGTTACAGGAGGCGCCGGAGTTCACGCAGTGTCTGAAGGCTGGAATCACTACCGAAAGCTTGCAGCGTTCCGCCGATAGCTGCAGTGATACCGAAGCAGCATGCCTCATGCAAGCAGCCAAGCGCAAGCTCTTCGCCGGACTGCGGCACAAACGGAGCGCATGAAGACGGCGGGAGGAAATGACAACCTATGGACGCCGAGGAAAATCAACCACCAGGTTTTCCTGGCATAGAAAGCTACACCCAAAAAACAAGGAGGCCCGAAGCGCGGAGCTCCGCTCCCCCTTCAGGCTCATTCTTCAATTAGAAAATGCTATCTCGGCCCAAAGCTGGTAACGTGAAGACATGCCCATTTTCGAGTACTCTTGTGACGATTGCGGAAGCAAATTCGAACAATTGGTGCGGCGTAGCGCCGACGCGGATTCGATTCGATGCCCCTCCTGCGGGCAGGATCATCTGACCACTCAATACTCCACGTTCGCGGCTCAATCGGGCAAGTCGCAGAGCGAGGCGGCGCCTGCAGGCTGCGGAAGCGGCATGTGTGGCACCAACTTCTGCGGCAGCGGCGCCTGCGGCATGAACATGAATTGATTCCTTTTGGGAAGCCGGCCTCTAGGCGGCCGGCAAATGGGAGCAGGCCATCTTCACAGCCTCCACAAAACCGTCGAAGGTAAACGGTTTCGTGATGTATTCTTCCGCTCCCAACGCTAGCGATTGCCGTTTGTCCGCCGACAGCGACGACGACGAGAAGACCACCACAATGAGTTCGTGGAGCTCGCCATCGCTCTTGATTTCCGACAACACGTCGAGTCCATTCTTGCGCGGCAAATTCAGGTCGAGTACGACTAGATCGGGCCGGAATCGAGCGCCCGACTGGCCAGTCCCGCGCAAAAAAGCCATGGCCTGCTCCCCGTCCGAGGCGCGATGCAGTTGCACCTCGATGTTCGCCGCTTTCAGTGCTGTCTCGAAAAGTAGGTACGCCGCATCTTCGTCTTCCACGTAAAGCAGCACTTGTCCATTCATCGCTCCGCTTTGTAGACGCGATCACCCGCAGGGAGTGTCTTCTGAAGAAAGCGCTTTCAGCCGCCAACACGCGAATTATGGGGACTCCAGAACTGACTCTCGGTGGCTTCTGAAAAGATTTGTGCCGGCTTTAAACACTGCGATTGACTTTCGTTCTTTATTCGCCAACACTAGGGGAAGGGGATAGAAGAATGGCGCTCACGCGAAGACAAAAAGAGCTGATGGATTTCTTGCACAACTTCCTCAACAGGAATGGCTATAGCCCGAGCTTTGAGGAAATCGCTTCCGGCTTGGGTTTGGCTTCACTCGCTACCGTGCACAAACATATTCAGGCCCTCCAAGCCAAACAATATCTCCATCGCAATTACAATCACAGCCGCTCGCTCGAAATTGGAGAACGGTTTTACAAGGAGCGGGCTCTGTCCCGCCAAGGCACCTCGGACCCCGGCATCCCGTTGCTCGGACGCATCGCCGCCGGCGCGCCGGTGGAAGCCATCGCAAACCGCGAAGAGCTACATTTTTCGGACTTCGCCGGTGACGAAAATCGCTTTGCCCTTGAAGTGCGCGGCGATTCGATGATCGAGGATCATATCTGCAGCGGAGATTTTGTGCTGATCGAAAAAGCCGCGACTGCCAAAAACGGCGAGATCGTGGTCGCGCTCATCAACGGAAGCGAAGCCACGCTCAAACGTTACTATCTGGAAAACGACGGACGCGTTCGCTTGCAACCCGCGAACGCAACCATGGCGCCCATCTTTGTGCCGGCCGAAGATCTGCAAATACAAGGACGAGTACTAGCCGTAATGCGAAAATATTAAGACCTTCCGCGCGTCTCCCGATGCTACACTTCCGTTAATGGCCGAGCAAGCCACAGTTCGCAGCCCCAGTTTGGCGCAGCGGTTGGTGTTTTGGGACTTTCCGCGGGCATCTTGGCCCTACGATCTGGCTGTCGGTCTCATCCTTATTTTCATCTTCGCCACGCCGCGCGACTGGTTCCACGATCAGCCGAAAGCGTCGAGCGTGATTCTGATGTCTTCGCTCAACGGGTCGAACAGCGTGTTTATCGCCACCGGCTTGCTGGCGGATACCCCGGACCAGCAACGTTCCGCCAAAGCCGAATCTTTAATCCGGAAGCGGACCGGTAAACGCTGGCACGTGGTGCGCGTCGAGCCAATCCGGGACGACGCGGAGCACGAAATCAAGGGCTTCATCGCGTACACCGCGCCATAATTTTCGCCCCTCTATTAACATTGATGAAGTAGAGCTATGAGAACTCTTTCGCTGGCCTTATGCCTGTTTACGGCTGCCAGCCTCAATGGCCAAAGCGTGGACGCCGTTCTTGCCAGGATGGATAAGGCCGCCCCCGCTTTTCGCGCGGTCTCGGCCAATATAAAGATGACCACCCACACGGCCATCATCGATGACACTACGGTCGAGAGCGGGACGCTCAAGATGCAACGGCTTAAGGGCCAGGACACGCGCGCGGTTCTCGACTTTTCCGGCCAAACCGACGCTCGCCGCATCGGCTTCTTCGGCAACCTCGTCCGGATCTACTACCCGAAACTCAATATGTACCAGGATTACGACGTCGGAAAAAATTCGGATGTATTGAACCAGTTTTTGCTTCTCGGATTCGGCTCATCCGGCAAAGATCTGGCGGCCAATTACAAAATCACGGACGAAGGACAAGAGAAACTGGACGGACAGGACACTACGAAGTTAGCTCTGATTCCCAACAACTCGGAAGTAGCCAAGCGTCTGAGCAAGATCGAGATGTGGATTCCAAACGATGCGGCCTATCCCATCCAACAGGAGTTTTTCGAACCCTCTGGAAATTACCGCATTGTGGGCTATACCGATGTCAATCTCAAGCCGTCTATAAAGGGGAAGCTGGAACTAAAACTTCCTTCGGGCGTCAAGAAGCAGAATTCGTAGCCGCTTTCCAGACGAATTCGGCATACACCAGACTCAACCGGGATGGCGGAACAGAAAAAAGCGTCGGGACGGCTCGCATTCATCGATTGGACGCGCGGCTTTGCAGCGGTCATCATGCTGCAGGGGCACGTCTTCGATTCGTTTACCCGAACGGATCTGCGCAAGCAGGGCCCCTTCGTGCTATCCCAATTTCTCGGCGGCATGCCGCCCGCGATCTTTCTACTGCTCACCGGGATCACTTTTGCTTTCCTGATGGACAGCCAGGAGAGACAGGGAGCGAAGTCATGGCAGCGCGTGGTCGCGTCGCTAAAACGTTCTCGCTACCTCTTCCTGATCGCGTTTCTGTTCCGTATTCAGCTTTATGTGTTCGGCTTCCCGACGAGCCCCGCCGGCGAGCTCTTACGGGTGGACATTCTGAATTGCATGGGGATGGCCATGCTGATTCTCGCGCCCATGGCGGTCTTCAGCACGCTCGAACGGATCCGCCTTTGTACCATTCTGGGCCTGGTAATTGCCGGCCTGTCGCCCGTGATCAGCATGATTCCGGCAACCAGCATCCCCTGGATTGTGCGCTCCTATTTCTTTCCCAGCTACAACTATTTCGGATTCTTCCCGTGGGCCTCTTTTCTGGCGTTCGGGCTTGCCATGGGAAGCGTCTTGCGAGTAGTCAAGCAGGAGGATCTCGGGCGCGCCATGGAGTGGACGTTCGCGATCGGCCTGGGCTTGATCGTAACCGCTTCTTATTTCTCAAACCTACCCTACTCGATTTATGCCAAGAGCGAATTCTGGCTGAACAGCCCGGGACTGATCCTCATCAAACTCGGCGCTGTTTTGGCGATGCTGGCGGCCGCCTACCTCTGGGTGAATCTCGGCGCCTTAGAAAAGTGGAGCGTCTTCCGTCAGTTGGGGACGACTTCGCTGCTGGTCTACTGGGTGCATATCGAAATCGTCTACGGCCGCTGGTTCGGAATTTGGAAAGAAGCTCTTTCCGTCCAGAAAGTGTTGGTTTTCACGGGCGTGCTGATCGCGCTCATGACCGGGCTTTCTGTGATGCGTACGCGTATCAAATCGGTGGGCGCGTTCTTCGGAGCAAGCCCTGCTCCGCAGCCGCGACGGGTTTCGGGCGACTGAGCAGAAAGCATCGCTGGTCGGTTAGACTTTTATTCAGCAGCGAATTATGCGCGTACTGGTAGTAGAAGATGAGAAGCGGATCGCGGATTTCCTATCGCGCGGATTGCAGAGCGCCGGCTACGCGGTCGATGTCGTTCACAGCGGCGGCGATGCCATTGAACGAGTCCACGTTACCGAGTACGACCTGGTCGTCCTCGATCTCGGCCTTCCCGACATCGACGGGTTGCAGGTTTTGCAAAAGATCAAGAACCGCAAGACGATTCCGCCCGTTCTGATCCTGAGCGCCCGGGACTCGGTCGACGACCGTGTAAAGGGCCTGGAGCAAGGGGCCGACGATTACCTGGTCAAACCGTTCGCCTTCGTCGAATTGCTAGCGCGCGCGCGCGTCCTGTTGCGCCGCGGGCAGCCCACGCCCGAGCGCCTGCAGGTCGGCGACCTCTCGCTCGATTGCATCCGGCGCAAAGTAACCCGTAGTAATGAAAACATCGAACTCGCTCCGAAAGAGTTCAGCATTCTCGAATACATGATGCGCAACCGCGGCAGACCGCTGAGTCGCACCATGATTGTCGAACATGTCTGGGATATGGATTACGACGGGCTCACGAACATCGTCGACGTCTATATCCGTCACCTGCGCAGCAAAATCGACGACAAGTTTCCCCTGAAGGTCATACACACCGTGCGCGGAATTGGATACATGCTCGATGTACCCGAAAACCAGCCAGCCACGCCGGTGGAGAATCTGAGCGCCTGACGGAGCCCGATCATGCCTTTACGCAGGCCGCGAATCATCAGGTTCTTTCGAACGCTGCGATTCCGCGTGGCGGCTGCCTTTCTGCTGATCCTGGCTTCGGTGCTGGCGATTATGGGGTGGGTCTCGACCACCGCCTTACGCAAAGTTCTCGAAGTGCAGAGCGAGGCTCAGCTGAACGGCCAGATCGGAGCGCTCAAAGGCTGGTTTACTTTCGACGAGAGCAGCGGCGTGCCGCTGTGGGATGAAGTCGACCTGAACGATCCGGAAGAAGTGGCCGAACTCGGACGATTGCAGGCGGTTTATGTAATCGCCGACGATCAGGGACACCTCTACCATGCCACCACCGTTCCGAAATTGAGCGCGCTTTGGGATCGGCAGACCATTCTTTCGGAACTGGCGCAGATGGCGCGCACGCACACTCCCGTTCAGAAGATTATTCGCGGCCCGGACAACACGCCTTACCAGGTGCTCAGCAGCACGATGAAAGATGCCAAGCATCAGCGGACCTGGTATGTGGCCGAAGGGCGCAGCTTGATAGAAGATCGTCTGGTCGTGCGCAAGTTTCAACGCAACTGGTACATATTCTTTCCGATCGCGCTGGTCATTTGCGCCATGGTGAGCTGGTATTCGATCGGCAGGGCGCTGAAGGGGTTGCAATCGGTCGAACAAGCCGCCCAGGAGATCACCGGCTCGAATTTAGGCCTGCAAATTCCGAAACGCGGCGCGGACGACGAATTGGACCGGCTGATCGATTCATTCAACGCCATGAGCGGCCGGCTCAAATCTTCCTTCGAGCAGATCCGGCAGTTTTCCACCGACGTCTCGCATGAGCTGCGCACTCCGTTGACTGCCATCCAGGGACAGCTCGAAGTGGCGCTGTTTACCGCAACCCGCAAAGAGCAGCTCCAGGAATCGATCGAAAACGCCCTGCAGGATGTGGAGCGGCTGGCGAACCTGGTGCGCGCATTGCTGTTGCTCTCGCAATCCGAATCCGGACAAATTCCACTCAAGAAGAGCGTGCTCGACCTGGGCCGGCTGCTCGGGGACTTGGTTGATCAGTTCCAGATTCCGGCGGAGGCGTCCCAGGTAAACCTCACGCACGTCACGCGCGGAGTTGCGCTTTTGGAAGGAGATCGCACGCAGATCGAGCGCGTCGTTACGAACTTGCTTTCGAATGCCATCAAGTACACCGCGCCCGGCGGCTGGGTGCGCGCGTCCGCCGAAGCACGCGGCTCAACTACGCGCCTGACCATAGAAGATTCCGGAGTGGGCATCCCCAAAAATCACCTGCCGCATATATTCGATCGCTTTTATCGCGTGCCCGATCCTAACCCCGAGAAAGGCTTAGGCCTCGGATTGAGCTTTGTCTCGGCGATTGTGAAAGCGCATGGCGGCGAGATTCGGGTCAACAGCGAAATCGGCAAGGGTTCGCGCTTCGAAGTTGTTTTGCCCACCGGCAGCGTCCGGGCAGCCGCCGATGTCGCGGTTTTACAGGGCTGAGAGCCGAGCGGCCTGGCGCCTAAATTCGCGGTCTAATTCGGTCCAAACTCGGCTAGCGGAATGTCTCTTCCATTCGGCAGCCGCATGCTATCGATTCGTTCCAAGTTCTCCGTTTCCCGGCTCCGCTCCCAGGCGTAGCGCAGCTCGGGATCTAGAACGAAGATTTTCCAGATACCGATGCGGGCATACTGACGGCACTTCTCGAAGACCCGGCTCATCCGATCGTCCGGCGAGAGGATCTCCGCTACAACGTCTATCGGTCTTGTCGGATAGGGCTGTTCGACTACCACTGCGGCGGCGACATCCGCTTTGGGTTGCCAGGCGGGATCGATCCTCAATTCGACTTCAGGACCAGAGCGATACCCGGAGCGACTCAGTAACTCCGTCAGGATGCCCTGCAGCAGGCTGTGCAACCAGGTTGGCAGGCTTTTCTGAACGGCCTCTCCAAACCAATATTCGTAGTATGGCTTTTCCTCCGCATAGCGCTCCCGGAATTCCTCCAAAGTGAGCAGATGCACGGCTGTCGCCATGAGTCGATAATAACCTGCAAACCAGGGAACTTGCCGAGCATTCCGCGCTGTTTGTGGAAATCCGAAGCCTGTCCCCTGCTTTGCCCCTCCCACAGAGGAGCGCACGTTTTTTCAATTCTTCAACGCCGCCGAGGTCGCAGGCGGCGGCTCCGGCGCTTGCACGTACTTGTCATACCAGGCGAGGTAGCGCTGGTAGCGGTCGTGAATGAAACTCGGGCGTGTAAAACCGTGGAACTGACCCGGGTAGATGATCAGTTCTGTCGGGACATGCAAGCTCTGCAGCGCCTCATACATCTGCTCCCCGCCAATCACGGGCACATTGAAATCTTTGTCGCCGCCCATAAAGAGGGTTGGGGTGTGGATGCGGTCGGCGTGGAAGAACGGATAGGAGATTTTGATCCAGGCGGCTTCGTTTTTCCAGGGTGGCCCGATTTCGTTGTCGTATTGAAAGACATACTGGTCGATGCCATACATGGAGATCTGGTTGGCGCTGCCGGCTCCGCTAATGGCCGCTTTGAAGCGATTCGTCGTGGCGATGCTGTAGTCGGTAAGGATGCCGCCGTAGCTCCAGCCGCCGATGCCGAGGCGATCCGGATCCGCGACGCCCATCTGGACGACATGATCGACGCCCGCCAGCAGGTCCTCCACTTCCTTATGGCCCCAATCGGCGAAAATGCTCTCCTGATATTTGTGGCCACGTCCCGCGCTCCCGCGATAGTTGATCGAAATAACAGCGTAGCCATGGGCGGCAAAGAGCTGGTGTTCGAAGCTGAAGGCGTGACCGTCCTGTCCATTCGGACCGCCATGGATACGCAAGAGAGTCGGATATTTTTTGCCGGATTGGAAATCGGCAGGTTCGGTCAGCAGTCCGTGAACGTCTGTTCCGTCCGAGCTCTTGAAGCTGATGTCTTCCACCGGGCCCAACTTGAGCTGCGCGATAAGCGCATCGTTTTGATGGCTGAGCTGGCGCAGCGAACCGCCATCGAGCGCGAAAACGGCAGCCGGCGCCTGATCGGTCGCGAGCAGAAGCGCGGTGCGGCCGGAGTGGGAGTCGAGCGAGGAAACTACCGCCGGCTTCTGCACCAGCCGTTCGACTGGGCCTCCCGCAACGGCTACTTCGGCCGGATACTCGGAGCGATCGTCGGCCACCAGGAACATCACGGATTTGCCGTCCTCGCTGAACACAGGAGCACTGACTCCGCGATCGAGTTTGTCCGTGATAATTTTGGGCGGCACTGAGCCGTCCGCCGAAAGGATCGCCAGCCGATTCATGTTGTACGCGGTGAACTTCGGTTCGCTGCCTTCCAGGCACGCGATGAGCTTGCTATCGGGACTCCAGGCGGGATGGCCGGAATCCGGTCCCGCATAGGTGGTGAGGCGGCGCGGCGTGGCCTTCGGTTTGGCGTCGACTACGAACACGTCCGTGTTGTCACTCCGGTCGGGGTCCTTGTCCTCGTTGCTGATAAAGGCGATCTTGCTGCCGTCGGGCGACCACGTGGCATTCGTTTCGTCGAACGCGCCGGCCGTAATGGCTTCCAGTTTTTGCGTCGCGATATCGAGCAGATAGATATGGTTGTGGCGATCGTTTAGATAACCCTGGATGTCCTGCTTGAAGTGGTAACGATCGATGACGATCGGCTTGGGAGGTTTAGGTTCTTTGGAGGCGGCCGCGGAACCGGGTTTTGCTTCTTCCGCATCGGGCTCGTCCTTCTGCTTAAGGACCAGCGCGAGCTTGCCTGCATCGGGTGACCACTCGTATTCGGTGATGCTGTATTCCTTGATGTGAGTCAACTGTCGGGCTTCCCCGCCCCGCCGGTCGAGCACCCAAACTTGCGCTCCTTTGGCCTCTCCCGGGCGCGAGGAGATGAAAGAAAGATACTTGCCGTCGGGACTCCAGCGCGGCGAACTCTCCGACTCCGACCCGTTCGTCAGCTGGACGTCCTCTGTCCCCTGCCAACTGGCCATCCAGATATGCGTTACGCGCTTGTCAGCTTTCTGGTCGACCGAAGCAACCGTGTAAGCCACCCATTTGCCGTCCGGCGAGACTTGCGGCTTGGCGAGATCGCGCAGCCGCGCCAGGTCGTTTAAATCAAGCGGCCGGGGAGCAGCCGAGAGGGTAAGCGAAACAGCGAGAAAGAAAGGTACGGCGCAGCGGGAGAGCATTGGTAAGAGTGTAAGGCATTGATTACGGGATGTCGGTCCAGTTGACCCACTTCAAACCGCTCACACAGGAAAATTCTTTGACGTTGCCGGTCACCAGCGTGAGACCGTTTGCGACAGCTTGCCCCGCAATTAGTAAATCGTAGGCACCGATCGGCGTTCCGAGTCTCTTCAGATCCGCCCTGGTCTTTGCTGCTTCCCATCCGTCCTCTGTAGAGAACGGCAATCGCCCAAACGGATGGCTCAGGAACACGTTCAAACGAGCGGAGTTTTCCACTTGTCTACTTCTATCTGAGTTCGCGACACCATAAGCAAGCTCGAATTCGACAACGGAAGAGAGCACAAGATCGTCTCCACCTTCCACCGCCTGGCGGAAGAAATGTAGCACTGCGGCGTTCGAACCACGAATAATCTCAACGCAGGTGTCCGTGTCCAGCAGGTAGTCTGTCAAAAAGTCGTTTCGCTATCCGGTGTGAGCGGTTGATCTCGCTCGATTTCAAACCCCCCGGGTGCCGAATGCAACTTCGCAAACCATTCGTCTAGATCCACCGTCTCCGGCTCGAGCAAGACGCCGGTTCCCACTCGGCGCACCCGCACCTTCATCCCGGAAAATTGAAACTCGCGAGGTAGCCGCACGGCCTGACTGTTGCCATTACGGAAGAGTTTTGCGTACTTGACAGGATCCGCACTCACTCTCTTGAGTATATATGCACAATGTATACTCCATCAAACTTGGCTCAGGTAAGCCGATCCTTCCCAGCGACGCCGTCGCTCCTGCTGCGTTCGGTTTATCCCGATCAGGGCAGCAATCGGGGGTTAGCCCTGTGCGCCAGATTTAGAGCCTGCCGCGGAAACCAGGCTCCCGCAATCGGGTCATCGAGCCCCCACAGCGGATCGAAGACCGCCTGACCTGCTGCGTCCGTCGGCCATCCAGACTGCGCGTAAGCTGCGTAGTCCCACGCCCGCGCTCCCCCTGCTGCGTCACAAGTTCCATCCGACTGACCTGGCGTCTTCACCCAAAGATAAGCGTCCAGTAGCGCAACGCCCGTATCTGCCGTCGGATGCGTCCCTAGCCCGCGCGCCGGAGGGTTGCACCAGCTGCCATTGCTGAGGGTCTGGATAACCGGGGCCGGCTGGTAATACGGTGCATTTGCGTAGATACTGGCATCGAGCGGCCCCTGACCGTTGCGGCTGGTGTCAATCACGAAATGCGTTCTCGGTTCGGCCGTTCCCATGTTCTGCTGATACCACTCGTCGGTGTAGACCCAGGTCGCAATATTGTTCGGGTCGACCGTTCCTAGAGGCGAGTAGTACTGGCTGGCGCAATAGGAATAATGGCCCAGCCGCCAGCCGCCATCGTCGGGATTGTTGGCGAACGCGATGCAGTCGGAAACCCAGGTGTCATACGTCGTTTCGTAGCTGTTCAGGTTAAAGTTCGATACGTTTGTGAAAAAACCCTGCGCCTGCTGAACCCCGGCCTGTGCGAGCCGTGCAGCCATAATCGGCACCGCCTGCCAGTGACTATTGCCTGCATCCAGATACACTAGCGTTTGCGATCCGGCCTCCAATTTTGTCAGCGCATAGTTGATCTGCGTATATCGGTTCGCCGTAGCTTGCGGAATGTTCACCTTCGTCGGATCGTACCCGCAATCGCTCGGCAGGTCTGCCAGAGCATCCGGCTCGAGTATCAGGCCCACTTTCCGGCTGCCGACCGCCGCCGCAATGGCATCAATCCACGCTTCGTAATCCGCCGTGTTCTCCGCGCCACCGGCCGAGTAGCTGCCGCAATCCCGGCCAGGAATGTTGTAGAGCACTAGCACTGGTACCGCCCGCTGCGCATTCGCTTCCCGGAGGGTCGACTTTACGGTGGCGCTCACCTGTGAAGGCGTGCCGCTGGTCAGCCATACCGCCTGCGGAATCGTCTCCATGACGGCGATCAGCAGAGCGTTCTTTAGCTGGCCCTGCTTCAGCAGACTCTCCACCTGTTGAACGGCCCCACTGGGCGGCACAGGGATAAAGAAACGAGTGTCGGCCGGCAGCGTCTTCGACTGTCCGTGCGCCGCGGCGATTGAAATCAGCAACAGTGCTGCTCCTGTGGCGAGCCTGCGCACAGTGCGCCGATCGGTGATTGTGTTGTGCATCATGAGACCTCCTGGAGGGGGCGGGCGGCCACATCATATCATGCGCCTACAGCACCCGTGGTAGGCGCAGCGTTCAACGTCCGACCCAGGCGTGTCCCCTTACCACCACCTCACCATCTTCCATATCGCACTCGCTCTCTATCCGCGCTATCAGACCACTCTTACTGCCCAATTTGGTCCCACTCAGAGGGATTCGTTCAGAACGCGAGCCAAACGGAGTCCGGCCTTCGTGAGCTGTTCGCGAACCACCGGCTTCATATCGTCGATGTAAGACGACTGCACATGCAAGGTCAGATTGGAGACCGCAAGCGGCGCTTCCTGGCAGTTGGCGGGAAAGAGCACGGGTTCGGTCGGTATAGAGAGCTTTTCGTAGATATCTTTGATGGCGAGCTTATGCGATTCCCAGGTCCAATCGTCCTCGCTGCCGAGCGCCATGTCTTTGCGCAGTTCGGGCGTGAAGGATTGAAGATTGCGCTCGAGATCGGCGGCGAGGTCGCGGTCGCTTTCGCCGAGTGCGTTGACGATCGCGCCGTCCCAGACGGCGTGCAGATTCTTGGCGGTGTCAATCGGCGGGTCGACGTGCTCGCAGTTGCCTCCCAGGTCGGCGTCCGAGATGGTGTGCAGTGGCTGATGGATATCGCCGACGAAATGAACTAAGTAGCGCAACGCGTCTAACTCGCTTATGGCGGCGCTAGGAGCGGGCGAGGAAAGCTGAGCGGCAAACAGACGAATGCGGGCGGTGACGCAATTGTTGCCGGGACAACGCTCGGGAATGTCGGACTTATCGTCCTGCAGGGCCAGGTCGATGTAGTGCCAGGCGCCGGTCTTGGTTTCGGCTTTGGTCTCGTCCGCCCAGGTGGAAGCAACGCTCAACGCGTCGGCCACGGCCTCCGGCGTATCGGAGACATTGAGAATGCGGGCGAGCCGGGTTCGGGCGGCAGGGGTGAGGTGGTAAGCGGCCAACCGAGCGACCGTACGATGACCCGTTTCCCACCAGCCGTAGGCGGGCGTTGTGCATACCAGACAATAAGTTAGGAGGATTTTACCAAACGAACTGAGGGGGAAACTGGGCATAATCTTGTTCTACTGTAGCGCGGCCGAACGACCCTCAAACCTTAGTGTTTCACACTCATATTATTGCATCTTGGCACACTAAATAGTAATCTAGAAATTATGGATTTCAATCGGCTGACCGAAAAATCGCAGGAAGCGATCCGGCAGGCGCAGACCTGGGCGGTGGAACATGGCAACCAGCAGGTGGACGTCGAGCACCTGCTGCTGGCGCTGCTCGAGCAGGAAGGCGGACTCGCGCCTTCGATCCTGTTGCGGGCCGACGTCGCGTTGGAGCCGCTGCACAAACGGCTTTTGCAGGAAATAGAGAAGCTCCCGAAGGTATCGGGGAGTGCGCTGCGGGCCGACCAGGTGTATATTACGACGCGGCTCTCGCAGCTTTTCACACGGGCGGAAGAGCAGGCCAAGCGCCTGAAGGACGAATACGTTTCGATCGAGCACCTGCTGCTGGCGTCGGCGGAGGATCAGGGTCCGGCGGGCAAGCTGTTGCGCGAATCCGGGCTGACGCGCGACCGGCTGATGAAGGCGCTGGTCGAGGTGCGGGGCAACCAGCGGGTAACGTCCCAGAACCCGGAGACCACTTACGAATCGCTCCAGAAGTACGGGCGCGACCTGACGGAAGCCGCCGAAAAGGGCAAGCTCGATCCGGTGATCGGGCGCGATGAAGAGATCCGGCGCGTGATCCAGGTACTGTCGCGGCGGACGAAGAACAACCCGGTGCTGATCGGTGAGCCGGGCGTGGGAAAGACGGCGATTGTCGAAGGGCTGGCACAGCGGATCGTACGCGGCGACGTCGCGGAGGGCTTGAAAGACCGCCAGGTGGTGTCGCTCGACATGGGCGCGTTGATTGCCGGCGCGAAGTTCCGCGGCGAATTCGAAGAGCGGCTCAAGGCGGTGCTCAAGGAAGTGCAGTCTTCCGAAGGCCGGGTCATTCTGTTTATCGATGAGCTGCATACGGTGGTGGGAGCGGGCAAAGCGGAAGGCGCCATGGACGCCGGCAACCTGCTCAAACCCATGCTGGCGCGCGGCGAACTGCATTGCATTGGCGCGACCACGCTTGACGAATACCGCAAGTACATCGAAAAGGATGCGGCACTCGAACGGCGCTTCCAGACGGTCTTTGTGGACCAGCCGACGGTCGAAGACACGATTTCAATCCTGCGCGGTTTACGCGAGCGCTATGAGCTTCACCACGGCGTCAGGATTAAAGACACGGCGCTGGTAGGCGCGGCTGTCATGTCCGACCGCTATATCAGCGACCGCTTCCTGCCCGATAAGGCCATCGACCTGGTAGACGAAGCGGCCGCCAAGCTGCGCACCGAGATCGACTCGATGCCGACCGAACTGGACGAAATTCTGCGCCGGACCATGCAACTCGAGATCGAGCGGGAAGCGCTCAAGAAGGAATCGGACGCGGTTTCGAAAGAGCGGCTAGGCCGGATTGAGAAAGAGCTGGCCGAGCTGAAGACGCAATCGTCCGCCTTGCAGGCGCAGTGGCAGACGGAAAAAGAAGCGGTCGACCGGGTACGCGGCCTCAAGACGCAGATCGAGCAGGTAAAGGTCGAGATCGCGCAAGCGGAGCGGGCCTACGATCTGAACAGGGCGGCCGAACTCAAATACGGCAAGTTGACGCAACTCGAAGCGCAGCTGAAGGCGGAGGAAGAACGCGCGGCCAGGCAGCAGGGTGGATCCCGGCTGCTCAAAGAAGAAGTCGACGAAGAAGATATTGCCGAAGTGGTGAGCCGCTGGACCGGGGTACCGGTTTCGAAGCTGCTCGAAGGCGAGATGAAGAAGCTGCTGGCGCTCGAAGATGAGCTGCACAAGCGGGTGATCGGGCAGGACGAGGCGGTCTTAGCAGTGGCGGAAGCGGTAATCCGGGCCCGTTCCGGTTTGAAAGATCCGAAGAGGCCGATCGGCAGCTTCCTGTTCCTGGGTCCCACGGGCGTGGGCAAAACCGAACTGGCGCGCGCGCTGGCGGAATTTCTGTTCGATGACGAGCGGGCCATGATTCGCATCGACATGTCGGAGTATCAGGAGAAACACACTGTTTCGCGGCTGATCGGCGCGCCTCCCGGCTATATCGGCTACGACGAAGGCGGCCAGCTGACGGAAGCGGTCCGGCGGCGGCCGTATTCAGTGGTGCTGTTCGACGAGATCGAGAAAGCGCACCACGATGTGTTTAATGCCTTACTACAGGTGCTGGACGATGGGCGGTTGACGGACGGCCAGGGCCGCACGGTCAACTTTAAGAACGTCATCGTGATTATGACTTCGAATATCGGGAGCCATAGGATTCTCGATTATCGGGGCGCGTATGAGGGCGAAGAGTACCGGCGGATGAAAGAAGCGGTGCTCGGCGAGCTGCGGCAGGCGTTCCGGCCGGAGTTTCTGAACCGATTAGATGAAATTATCGTGTTTCATGCGTTGAGCGAAGAGCATCTGAAAGAAATAGTAGAGATTCAGTTGGCCGGGTTACGAGCGCGCCTCGAAGAGCGCCATATCCTATTAGAGCTGACTGATGCGGCGCGAACTCGGCTGGTAAGGACCGGCTACGACCCGAATTACGGCGCGAGACCGTTGAAACGGGCTATCCAGCGGGAACTGGAGACACCGTTAGCGCGGCGAATATTGGCCGGAGAGGTTCGGGAGAACCAGAAAATTCTGGTGGACATAGATCCGTCGGGCTCGGGATTACGCTTTGAGAGCGCGGCCGACCAGATGGCGGAGGCGGCGGTTTCCCAGTAATTTCCGCCGCAGAATCGAAATTGAGTTTAGTACGTCATAAGTTAGGAACGCGGCAGGGTCGCCAGACGAGCCGCCAAACAGAAAGGATTTTTGGAGGACATGTCTAACGTAGTCCAGTTCCGCCGCTCCACAGCGATTTTGACCTTGGTAGCGGCTTCGATCGGCGGCGGCCTGATAGCCGCTTTTGCCGTAGCTTCCCATTCCAACAACCCGGTCTCCGTGGTAGCGCGGGCCGACACGAAGGAGAGTACGCAGCGGGTCTCGCAGCTTTCGAATTCGTTTGCGGACGTGATCGAGAAGGCCTCGCCGGCGGTGGTGAAGATCAGCATGACGCGCGTCATCAAGGCGTCGGACCAGCAACAGGGCGGCAATCCCTTCATGTCGGATCCGTTCTTCAAGCAGTTCTTCGGCGGCCAGGGCAATGCCAAGCCGCGTGACCAGCGCGAAGAAGGCTTGGGTTCGGGCGTGATTGTTTCATCCTCGGGCTATATCTTGACCAATAACCATGTGGTCGAGAAAGCGACTTCCTTAAAGGTGGAGCTTTCGGACGGCCGCGATTTTACCGCCAAAACGGTGGGCACCGATCCTCAGACCGATCTCGCTGTCGTGAAGATCAATGCCTCGGACCTTCCGACCATGCCGTTTGCGAATTCGAGCGCGGCGCGGGTAGGTGACTTGTGCTTCGCCATCGGGAATCCCTTTGGCCAAGACCATACCGTCACGATGGGTATTGTGAGCGCCAAGGGCCGTCACTTGGGCGGCGGACTGACGCGCATCGAGGACTTCATTCAAACCGACGCTTCCATCAACCCAGGCAATTCCGGCGGCGCGCTGATCAACGCGCAGGGACAGCTGATTGGCATTAATACCATGATTCTGACCGGCGGCAACAGCAGCCCGTTCGGCGGCGGAGAAGGCGGGAACATCGGCATCGGCTTTGCGGTTCCTTCCAACATGGCCAAGGGCGTAATGGACCAGCTCGAAAAGAACGGCAAGGTCTCGCGCGGCTACATGGGAGCGACCCTGCAAGCGGTAAGTCCGGATATGGGCCCGCTGCTCGGTTTGAAGGACAGCAAGGGCGCAATCGTCAGCCAAGTGGTACCGGACGGTCCGGCGGCTAAGGCCGGCCTGAAAGCGGGCGATGTGATTACCGCGATTGACGGCACCAAGGTAAACAGCTCCGAGGATCTGACCTTAGACGTCATCTCGCATAGTCCTGGGAGTTCGGTTTCGCTCGATGTCGTGCGCAATAGCCGGCCCATGAAGGTGACCGTAAACCTGGCACAACGCCCGGGTACGCTCGACTGGGATAAGAAGGGCAACGACAACGGCAAGGACAACGATAACGGCAGCGACAACGGCGCTAACAATGGCAGCGTGACCGAGCGCGGCATCACGGTGGAAAACATCACTCCGGACGTGGCGCAGCAGCTACAGCTCGGACCGAATGTCAAAGGCGTGGTAGTTTCCGACGTCAATCAGGGCGGCGCCGCGGCCGACAATGTAGGTCAGGGCATGGTGATTACGCAGATTAACCGGCAGCCGGTCACCAATGTGGGCGACTTCAAGCGCTTGATGGCAGCGGCTTCGGGTAAGGCTGTTCTGATAGCCTTTACAGCCAATGGACAGGCTGGTTATACCGTGGTTCAACCCTAACCGCGAACGTTAAGTCAGAAGGAGAAAGGCCGGGAACGGGGTTACCCCCGTTCCCGGCCCTTTTCATTTTCCTATTGCTATAGCTAGAACTTCTGGCTAGAATAGAGCCATGGACGTCAGCATCTACGAAGCGAAGAATAATCTTTCGGAGTTGGTGAAACGCGCCGAGCAAGGCGAAGAGGTTGTTCTGAGCCGTCATGGCCACGCCGTTGTCAAGCTGGTCAAGCTGCCACCTGCCGAGCGTGAGCTCGGGTTATTTCGCGGGCAAATCAAGGAAACCGATGCCGACTGGTGGAAGCCGATGACCGACGAGGAAGCCGAAGCGTTCTATCGCGGCGATGAGTAAGGCGCTGCTGCTGGACACGCACGCGTTTCTCTGGTCGGCAACGGAACCGGAAAAGCTTTCCCGCGCCGCCCGAGGGCTGATAAGGAATACGGAAACAACCTTGTACTTAAGCGTTGCCAGTGCCTGGGAGCTCTCACTAAAGCACCACAAGGGCAAACTCGACGGCGCTTCGGATCTGGTAGTCGATGGGCAAATGAAAGCGCTCTCCGTTCTTGCTTTGCCGATTTCGCTGGCGCATATTCGGGCGCTCTCCGGTCTTCCGAACCCAAAGGGACATAAGGATCCGTTTGATCGGCTGATTGCGGCGCAGGCGATGGTGGAGAATCTTCCGTTAGTGACGGCCGATCCGGCGTTTGGCGATTATCCCCAGGTCAAGGTGCGCTGGTGATTGTCAGAAGTTGAGTGGGGATCGCGCAACTAATCGCAGCCTAAGTGGCTGAGCGTGCATCTTAAGTTTAGAAGGAATCATGGCACACACTGACTATCAAAGTTTGCCAGCGCTCCCGCTGAAGAACACAATCTTATTCCCCGGGCTATTGCTACCGCTGTCGGTGGGGCGCGAGAGCTCACTGCGGGCGGTCGAGGCCGCTCTCAATACAGAGGAGAAGGAGATTCTGCTGATTGCGCAACGCGACGCGCAAGTGGAAGCGCCGCAGCAAGACGATCTCTATACGATCGGGACCAAGGCGGTGATCCGAAAATCGTCGCGGCCGAATGCCGGGGTACTGGAGATTTTAGTTTTAGGCGTTGAGCGCGTGGTAGTGGCGAAGCTGGAAGGGACGGAACCGTACCTCAGCGCCAAGTACCGCATACTACCCCTGCCCGAGGATGGCGGCTCGGAAGTCGAGGCGCTTTCCGGCGCACTGCTGGAGCTCGCTTCGAAGGCGATCGCTCTGGCGCAGCCGCAGTCGGCGGCCGAAGTGACACGCATGCTGGCCGGAAGCGAAGACCCGCTGCGCATGGCTTACCTGTTGGCGAGCATCTTCAGCCTGGATATGGCGAAGGAGCAGGAACTGCTCGAAGCGCAGACCCGCGTAGATGCGCTACGCCTGACGCACTCTTACCTGGCGCATGAGCTGCAGGTGCTGGAACTGCGGCAGAAGATCGCTTCCTCGGCACGGGACGAGATGTCGAAAGAGCAGCGGGAATACATGCTACGGCAACAGCTGCGCGCGATCCAACAAGAGCTGGGCGATAAAGACGCAGACAAGGCGGAAGTCGAAATGCTCCGCGAGCGTTTCCAAGAGGCGAACCTGCCGGAGGAAGCGAAAAAGGATATCGAGCGCGAGTTGGGCCGGCTCGAAAGATTGCCCGCAGGCGCGCCGGATTATCACGTGACGCGCACGTATCTCGAATTCGTGCTGGATTTGCCGTGGAACAAAACCACGGAAGACAACCTAGACATCGCGCATGCCCGAACAGTGCTCGACGAAGATCACTTCGGCCTGCAGGAGATCAAAGAGCGAATTCTCGAACATCTGAGCGTGCTGAGACGCAACCCGGATGCTAAGGCACCGATTTTGTGCCTGGTGGGCGCGCCTGGTGTAGGCAAGACTTCGTTGGGGCAGTCCGTGGCGCGCGCACTGGGACGCAAGTTCGAGCGCTTCAGCCTGGGCGGCATGCACGACGAGGCCGAACTGCGCGGGCACAGGCGCACGTACATCGGCGCAATGGCGGGACGCCTGCTACAGGCGATACGGCGGGCGGGCGCTTTGAACCCGGTGCTTTTGCTGGATGAAGTAGATAAGCTCGGCAGAGACTTCCGCGGCGATCCGGCGGCGGCGCTGCTCGAAGTGCTGGATCCGGAACAGAACAAGACGTTCCGCGACAACTATCTGGATTTGGCGTTCGATCTTTCGAAGGTACTGTTCATCACGACAGCGAATTCGCTCGACACCATCCCGCAACCGCTGCTCGACCGTATGGAAATCCTGCGGCTCTCCGGCTACAGCGAGGAAGAGAAGCAGCAGATTGCGCGGCGGTATCTGATTCCGAAGCAGTTGAAAGCGACGGGATTGACGGAAGAACAGATCGAGTTTACCGAGGAAGGCCTCAAAACTATTATTCACGGCTACACGCGGGAAGCAGGTCTGCGGCGGCTGGAGCGCGCGATTGCGCGCGTGACGCGTAAGGTCACTTTGAAGATTGCCGAGGAGCAGATCGAAAAAGTGATGGTGACGCCGGAGGCGTTAGGCGATTTGTTAGGGCCGGAGATTTTCCTGCCGGAACAGATGCGTAAAACGGTGCCGGCGGGCGTAGCGACTGGGTTAGCCTGGACCGAAGCGGGCGGCGATGTTCTCTACATCGAAAGCACGCTGCTGCCGGAAGGCAAGGGGCTCACGCTCACCGGACAGCTGGGCGAAGTGATGCAGGAATCGGCCAAGATTGCGCAGAGTTACATCTGGGCGCATGCGGCGGATTTAGGCGTCAATCCGGACGCAATCAAAAACAACGGCGTTCACGTGCACGTGCCGGCGGGCGCGATTCCGAAGGACGGTCCTTCGGCGGGCGTGACGATGACTACGGCGATGGCTTCGCTTTACACCGGACTGCCGGCCAGAAGCGATGTCGCGATGACCGGCGAGGTGACCTTGGCGGGACTCGTGCTACCGATCGGCGGAGTGAAAGAAAAGGTGCTGGCGGCGCGACGCTCCGGCATCCATCGCGTGGTTTTACCGATGGGTAACAAGAAGGATCTGCGCGACCTGCCGGCGCACGTAAGGCAGGAGATGCAGTTCCATTTCGTGGGACAGGTAGAAGAAGTGCTGGCGCTGGTGATTCCGAATATTCAGTTGAAGACTTTGGCGCTGGCTAGTTAAGATACAAGCCGCGGCAGGAGAAGCTCCACTGAGCCGAAAGGCTACGTGGAGCTTTTTTATGTTTGAAGTGCTCACACGCAAATTGGTCTGTATTCTAGTCTGTATGAGACAGCTGAACATCGATGTTACTGCCGAGTTTGAGCAGGATCTGCGGCTGTATATGCGAGTGACCGGCGTAAAGCGGAAGTCGGAGGCCATACGTCTGGCGCTGCGGAAAGCTGTCGAGCGTGAATCGGGCGCAAAGAAAGACGAATTCCGAGAATGGCTGGGTTTGGGATTAAAGGCGCCATTGCGAAAAAAAAGGAAGTTCACCAGCGAGAATGACCTGTGGTCATAGACACATCGGCGCTTCTCGCGGTTTTCTTCAACGAGCCGCACGGCCCTTGGGTTGTGGATCAGCTGACGGCATCTAAAACAGACTTACGAATGAGCGTGGTCAATTACGCGGGGTCATTAATTCTCATTCGGGATCGGCAGGCTAAACTTTTCGAACAACTGCGCGATCGCATTCTTAGTTCCAGCATCCGGCTAGCGCCAGTAAGCGCGGAGCAAGGCGAAGTGGCGGCTGACGCAAGATTGCGGTATCCCCTGAATTTAGGCGATTGTTTCGCCTATGCCTTGGCGAAATCGATGGGGTTGCGCTCCTCACGCTTGACAGCGATTTTCGGCGCACTGATATTACTGTCGTGCTGCCGTAACTCGGACGGGGGAACCAACGCCACGTGCGCTTCCGAAGATTCGAAATACGAGAGTATAGAAGTCGTCCTCAAATGCCTGGGCAGAAGAGTGTGGAGCGGAGACAATTGGGGAGGCGCTACCAGCCAATCCTCTGCAATCCACGCACGAACTCGAAATGGCGATCCCGACTAATCAGCGGCAGGGCATGCTGGCGGGTGAGCGCAGCGATCCAAAGATCGTTCGCCGGGATCGGATGCCCGTTGCGCCTCAACTCGCTTCGAATGGTGGCATAATGCTCTGCGGTTTGGTCGTCAACGAACAGTAAGCGGTAGCTCGAGACTGCCTCCTCTAGCCAAGCTTCGTAGCGCGCGCGATCACGGGATTGCTGAATGCCCTACCGGTACTCGCCTATTACGATGACCGGCAGGGCAATCTCAGAAGCTTCGCGAAAAATGGGCTCTAACGCTTTGTCGCCATCGGCAACAGCTGAGAGCCCGTTTGTGTCGAGGATCACTCCCTGTCCTCAGGCTCCAGATGACCAAACTCCTGCTCGATGATTTGGTTGATCCTGAGAGTCTCCGAATGCAGGCGACGCAGCTTGCCAAACGTTTTCATCCAGGGCTTATCGTGGACGCCAGCGGTGCGTAGTTTTTCGGACAAGGCTTCCGACACAAAAACTCGCAGCGGAATACCGCGCTGTGCCGCCATCGACTTGGCCTGGCGAAAGAGAGCGTCCGGGAGTTCAATGGTCGTCTTCACCTGCTTCATGGTCCCATATTTACGGGCCGACCAATTGCGGCGCTCGTTCAAGCGCCAGTGGACCCGAATGCGCGATGATTGTAGAAGAGTGCCAGACAAGCCAAAACCATTTCACTTAATGACTCCCGCTGAGAGGACAGCCGCGCGGATTGCTCAGAATCGCGCAATTGACGAGAAGATCAAAGAGAACAACGTCGAGATCAAGACGAAGAAGCCGCCGGCGAGCTCGACGAACGATTACGTGCGGGCAACACCGGAAGAACGAGCGGCGCTGCGCGGAAGCCTAGTGCGAAAGGTGCAGTCCTGAGGCTGGCCGTTCGGGTTGGTCTTTCGGTGATCGCGCTTGCGAGCGTAGTGGCGGGGCAGAGCAAGAAACCGGCGATCTCTACGCCCAGCGCAGTGCGGCAAAACACAAAGCCCGCTCCGCAGACTTTTCCACCGGCACAGGTGGAACAAGGGCAGTCACTTTTCTTGCAGAACTGCGCGTTTTGCCATGGCCGGGATGCGGGTGGCGGCGAAACCGGCCCCGACCTGACACGCTCCACGCTGGTAGCGCAAGATGTGAAAGGCGACAAGATAAGCGTGGTGGTGCGCAATGGCCGGCCTGATAAAGGAATGCCGCGCTTCTCGCTGCCCGATTCGGATATTGCCGCGCTGGTGGCGTTTGTCCACACCGAGACGAATCAGGCCGAGTCACAAGTCGGGGGCCGGCGAGGCGTGGATGTCGCCGATCTGCAAACCGGAAATGCCGACGCGGGAAAAGCGTATTTTGATGGCGCGGGCGGTTGTGCCTCGTGTCATTCGCCAACCGGCGATCTGGCGGGCGTGGCGAGCCGGTATCAAGGATTGAAGCTCGAAGAGCGGATGCTTTACCCGCGGAAGGCAGTGGCGGAGGCAACGGTGACGCTGCCATCCGGGCAAAGCGTGATCGGGAAGATGGTCTACCACGATGAGTTTACGATCGGCATCCGTGACAGCTCTGGCTGGTATCACTCGTGGCCTATCAACCAAGTTAAGTATTCGGTGAAAGAGCCGGCGCAGGCGCACGCGGAACTGCTTGGCAAGTACACCGATGACGATATTCACAATCTGATGGCTTATCTGCAAACGCTGAAATAGGTTCGGATATTCGTATGAAATTCTTCGCCAAAGCGCTGGGATGTCTGGTGGTTTTGAGCTCGAGTGTTTGCGCCCAGGGCCTCGATCCCGCTATGCTGCTGCATCCGCCGGCGGATAGCTGGCCGCTGTATCACGGAGACTATTCGGGACGCCGGCATAGCGCTCTGACCCAGATCAACCCGCGCAATGTGGCGGACTTGAGTCTGGCATGGGCGTTTCAAACCGGCCAGAGCACGGCGCTTAAATGCTCGCCGCTGTTAGTCAACGGCATCCTCTACATCACGACGCCGGACAACGTGTGGGCGATCGACGCGCGTTCGGGACATCGGCTGTGGCACTACATTTATCCGCCGAATAAGGGCTTTCACATCGGACATCGCGGAGTCGCGATGTACAAGGACTGGCTTTATTTCACGACACCCGATGCGCATTTGGTGTGCCTGGATGCGAAGACTGGCAACGTTCTGTGGGATGTAGTGGTGGCGGACTCGAAAAAGGGCTACTGGATGACCATGGCGCCCCTGGTAGTACGCGATCACGTGATCGTGGGCGTATCGGGCGACTTCGACAATTTGACGGGCTTTCTGCGCTCGATCGATCCGGCGACGGGCAAAACACAGTGGCAATGGAATTCCACGCCGCCGCTGGGCACGCCCCAGGCGACCTCCGGCGGCATGACCTGGATGACGGGAACTTACGATCCACAACTGAACCTGATCTTTTGGGGAACAGGCAATCCGACGCCGGTCTTAAACGGCAAGCCGCGGCCGGGAGACAATTTATATACCTGCAGCATTGTGGCGCTCGATCCGGATAACGGAAAGCTGGCGTGGGCTTTTCAGCCGTCGCCGCACGATACGCATGATTGGGACGCGGTGGAGACGCCGGTGCTGGTGGATGCCGAGTTCGATGGAGCGCCGCGCAAGATGCTGATGCAGACATCACGCAACGGCTATTTCTTTGTACTCGATCGAACGACGGGGAAAAATCTTTTGACCGCTCCGTTCGGGCCGGTGAATTGGGCTTTGAAAGTAGATGAGCAAGGGCGACCGGTGCCGAATCCGGAGAAAGAACCGGCGCAGGATGGGCGGCTGATTGCGCCGGATGAAGGCGGTCTGACGAACTATCGCTCTCCGAGCGTCGACACGAAGAATGGTTTGTTTATTGTGGATGCGCACCCAAGCTATGGAATTTATTTCGCGAAGCAGGCGGATGGAACGTTTGGCTGGGCAGGCGCGGATTACGGCGTTTGGAGCAAAGGCGTTTTAGAAGCGATCGATTACCAGACCGGAAAAATTCGCTGGAGCCATGAATTGGGGCCGGGCGGATCGGGCGCGGGCGTGCTGACAACGGACTCGGAACTGACGTTTAGCGGGGACGGCGAGGGGAATGTGCTGGCGCTCGATACGAGCGACGGGAAGACACTTTGGCATGCGGGCGCGGGCGCCGGGATGGAGAGTTCGCCGATAACGTATGAGCTGGATGGGAAGCAGTATGTGATGACCAGCAGCGGAGGCGTGCTGTTCGCTTGGGCGTTGCCGAATAGCGTGGTGGAGAAAGCGGTCGGCACAACGCCTTAGGTTGGCGAGGAGTCCGAAGGCACTCGACCAAGATCGGTCAGCGTAAAATCATTGCCCTTGTATAGCAGCGGCGCTCCTGTCTCCTTCGTGGTCGCGTAGGCAGCGCAATCGCAGATGTTTAAGGAAGCTTTGTGACGACCCTTTCCATAATGCAAGAAGGCGTCATGAGCAATCAGTGCGGTAGAACGAGTAAAGTCCCAAACCTTGATTCCAGCCTCTTCGATAAATCGCGTAACATCGTCGGATCTGCTTCCAAGGACCATATATGTTTCGAGCAAGTTTACACTTGAGATCCAAGCGGTTTCTGCCGCAACAATCGCGCGAACATATTCGTCGTAACCGGATTCCTTTCTAAGAATTGCAACTACGACCGACGTGTCTACGGTCATGTGTCTTTGATTTGCAGTTCTTTTCTTAGTTCCGGAGAGAGATCTGCCGGAATCGGATCACCGGCTAACCAGTCATAATGTTGCTTAGGGATCAATTCTTCGGAAGCCGCCGGAAGAGTCGCCAGCCATTCCATAATTCTGCGGTATTTTTCGTCAGCAGTATTTTTTTGCTCCATGGCACTGACCTCACGCTTTAGTAGCTCGCGCAACGCTCCGGTCTTGCTGGCGTTTTTTAGTTCGGCGTACCTATTGATGAGTGAAGAAGTTTCTTCATCCTCTATGTAAATAGCCATCTTACTAACTCATCTATATACTGCTACAACGTTTGCGAGACGTCAATCGTTAGCCAGCTCTATTGCGCAGCCGGGGTCACGTCGAGTAATTCCACTTCAAAGATTAGCGTAGCGCCGCCAGGGATGGACGGGCGACCCTGGTCTCCGTAGGCGAGGTCCGATGGACAAACCAGTTCGGCCTTGCCGCCGACTTTCATCTTCTGCATACCTTCCGTCCAACATGGAATGACGCCATTCAGCGGGAAGGAGGCAGGCTCATTTCGCTTATAGGAACTGTCAAACTCCGTGCCATCGAGCAAAGTGCCGCGGTAATTTACTTTCACGGTATCTGTCGCTTTGGGGGAAGCGCCGGTGCCGGGCGTGATTTCACGATAGATCAGGCCGGAGGGCATCTTGACGGCTCCCGGCTCGGCCGCAGCCTTTGCGAGATAGGCGGCAGAGGCGGCCTTTTGTTTCTCGAGCGCGCGGGCGGCGCGGGCCTGAGTGAGCGGCTGAATCTTCGGGCCCCACTCCTCCAGCTTGATGGCGGGTTTGCCTTCGGCGGAATCGTGCAGAGCACGCGTGATGATCTGCAATTCGCTGGGCGATAAATCGAGCGGAGAAAGAGATCGGGCGATCGAAAGTCCAATCGCGTAAATGGTTTTTTCTTCGTCGGTCATAGGTTGGGGAGGAGTCTGAGATCTCGCCGGGCGTCTGACGGCAGGCTTTGGCGGCTTGTTTGCGACCTGGGTGAAAGACAACGCGCCAGTCACAAGCGGCACCAAGACGAAATGGGCAATACGCACTCGTTCAGGCTAGCATCCGTTTCGTCAATGGGCCGCGGCTTCGCTGACGAATGCATTGATCTGCGTGGACAGCAGATCGAGCGGCAGCGTGCCATCGCGGATCACGGCGTCATTAAAGGCGCGTACGTCGAATTTGGGGCCGAGGCGCTGCTCGGCGGTTTCGCGCAAGGAAGAAATTCTCAGCTGGCCCATTTTGTAGGAGAGAGCCTGCGCGGGCCAGGAGATGTAGCGATCGATCTCGGCGAGCGACTCCTCGGGAGCGTGCGCGTTGAAGTAATCGACGGCCTGCTCGCGCGTCCAGCCGAATTGATGGATGCCTGTATCGACTACCAACCTCACGGCGCGGAAGCGTTCGCTGGCAAGTTGGCCAAAGCGGCTGTAGGGGTCCTTGTAGAGACCCAACTGCGAGCCGAGGGATTCGGAGTAGAGCGCCCAGCCTTCGATATAAGCGCTATTGCCATAAAACTTACGGATATCGGGCAGACCGCGCTGCGATTCGGCGAGCGTGATTTGAAAAATATGGCCGGGAACAGCTTCGTGCAGCACCAGAGACTCCTTGTCGTACTTCACCTGCTTCTCGGGTTTGTAGGTATTGAGATTGAACCAACCGGGTGTTGTGAAATCGGGAGACGGAGGTTGCGCGTTGGTGGCGGTAGCGGCTTCGCGATCCGGAGGAATCGGGCGGACGCCGTAGAGCAGCATGGGCAAGTGATGAAACTGGTTAGGCAATTCTGGCTCGATGATCTTGGCGATGTTGCGGCAATAGGCGAGCATTTCTTCTTTGGAGCGGAAATGCTGATCGGCGGTGGAGTCTAAGTATTTTTGGAAATCGGCGATGGAGCCTTTGAAGTTGGCCTCATTCAGAATGCCTTGCATTTCAGCTTCGATGCGCTTCACTTCCCGCTCGCCAAGAGTGTGGATCTGTTCGGCGGTCATGTTGGTAGTAGTGAGACGGCGGATCAGAATAGCGTAATCCCGGCGGCCATTCGGAATGGAACTCAGGCTGTCGGTGGGGCGAACATGCTGCGTGTAGGTGGTCGCCATGTAGTCGTGCAGCTTGTGCCAGGCGGGCAGAAACTGCTGGTTGTAGTCGTCAGTTGCCTCGGTTCGCAGGCGCTGCTGCTCGGCCGGCGGAATATTCGAAGGGATTTTTCGGAAGGCGGCAAGAAGCGCGCTGTGATCGGCATCCTGCTTCATCTGTGTCGAGATCTGTTGGGTGACGAGATCGGCCACCAAACGAGGCTGCATTATTTTGCTCGCGATCGCTTCGTTGAGCACGCCAATATTTTGATCGACATAGGTTGGGATCGCGTGCAGCCGGGCGAGGATATTTTGGTAATCGTGCACGGTATGCGCCGGCATACGATCGATCAGCAGGTAGACGCGATTGTGAAAACCGAAGAGCTGTCCGACCGACAAGAGGTAGGTTTCCAGATCCCAGGAATCAACGCGTAAGCGGAAATCGTATTGGATGATTTCGAGAGTCAGCCGGTCTTCGGGCGAGAGTCCGGCCGTGGGAAAGGCGGCGGCGGTTTTGAGGCGATCTTCGAAGAATTGGCGACGTTGGCCGCGCGCGGCTTTCGAGTAATCGGTCCAGCGATCGTCGTATTCGTGACGGCCCACGCCGGTGGCGAATTGCGGATCGTTACGCAGCATCTGCTCGAAGGTGTCTTTGAAGAACGCATCGGAGAACTGCGTGCCGGATTGCGCGAGCGCGACTCGAGCCAGGACCGCGAGAACAAAGACAAAGCGATACATCCACTCAGGCTAGCGCAGGACGGCAATGCAAGATCGAAAAACCAGGCAGGCGTCGGGATGAGTCCCGACGCGGCAGGCAAAGTGCCTGCGCCACCGGACTTAAGGATCTTCAGGTAGTTGCAAATTTACGGTCGCTGACGCTTCCTGCTCTGTTTCAAGCGTTTCACAAGGCTTGGGAGTCGTCCGGTCGGCTGGCTGGCAAACGTTAAAGGCTTTTGATGCCGGTCATTTTGAGCACATAAGGAGCGCGAGCCGGAAGTTTCCAGCGGAGGTCCTGGGGCAGTTCGATGCTGAGCTGCTTGCCAGTGGCGCGCCATTTGATTGGGTCGTGCGTGGCGAGGAGAGCGATCTTGGCGTCGGGCGCGGCGGCTGCGTCTTTCAGAATAAATTCTCCAACCGGCCAGCTAGGAAGGATGGCGTAGACGACGTCGTGCTTGGCTGTAAAGAAAGCCTCTACGTGGGCATAGCCGGAGGGCGGACTATCGACCATCTGCGTGATGTCGTATTCGGCCATAAAATCTTTCTGCTCAAGGTGGGGCCTGGTTCCGGCGCTCCACTGGGAAGCACGGGTCCAGGGGCGCGTGCTGTAGATGGCCTCGCCGTTCGGGCGCAGCCAGTTGCCCATTTCCTTGAGGCGCTCTTCCATGACGACGGGAATTCCGCCGTCGGCGCGCGGGCCGATATCGAGCAACAGATTGCCGCCGCGGCTTACGATATCAATCAGCATGAGGACGAGTTGGCGGTCCGTGTGGTAGTCGGTGAGGGTTTCGTTGCGATTGTAGCCATACGAGAAACCCATGCCGCGGCTCTCTTCCCAGGGGTGATCGGATTGCTGCATGCCGGAGGTGTACTCGGTGGTGTAGTACCCGCCGTGTTTGTGGCGCGTGTCTTTGCCCCAGCGATCGTCGATTACGACGGAATCGGCGACGGGCGATTCGTTGAACAGCCAGGCGAGCAGTTCGGTGGAGTGCCATTCGGCGCTCGTCAGCTCCCATTCGCCATCGGAGAAGATGATGGCTGGCTTGGCGTGCGTGACAACGTCTTTGAATTGCGGGAACAAGTATTCGCGGACGTAGCGCGGTTTGTCGGAGAGCCAGATCGGGTTATACCATTCGTAGAGCGAATAATAGATGCCCATCTGCAGGCCCTTGTGCCTGCCTGCGAGCATGAGATCGAGCAACAAGTCGCGTTTAGGGCCGACGTCCACGCTGTTCCAGGGGCGGCCATAGGCTTTGTTTGCCTGCTCGCTGCGCCACAGAGGAAATCCTTCGTGGTGCTTTGAAGTGGCCGCGACGTAACGCGCGCCGGATTGGACAAAGAGTTCGGCCCAGCGGTCGGGATCATAGAGTTCGGCGCGGAACATGGGCGCGAAATCGAAGTATTGAAAATCCGCGCCATAAGTGCGCTTGTGAAAGTCCCAGGTGGCCACGCCGTCTTCACCGGGCTGCGTCGCCTTTTTCCCGTTTGTGAGCGAGTGCCAATACCACTCTGCGTAAGGCGTTTGATTCTTGGCGTGCACCGGGGCGAAGGCGGGCACGGAATAGACGCCCCAGTGAATGAAGATGCCGAACTTCGCGTCTGTATACCAACTGGGCGATGGCCGGCTGTCGATTGAAGCCCAGGTTGCATCATATTTCTTTGCGCGGGCTGCAAGCGCCAGGCCGGCGGGAGCAGCGCTCATCAGTTTCAGCAGGTCACGTCTACGCATAGAGGCGATTCCCAGGGTATCGCGGCGAGTAATTTGCTAGAGGCTTCTTTGTATCGGATAGCCTTTTTTCACCCAGTCTTTGTCGAGATTGGCGGGAATATTCAAGACTTTTACGTGGGCTGACTCGATGCCCCGCAGGCTGGCATAGGCGGGTCGGATATTCGGGCACTCAGAAAAGGGGCAGCAGCCGCAGTAGAGTACGATCTCGCGCTGCTTCGCCAGGCTGCCTATTGTCTGGTGTAGCTTTTCTATCCCTTGCGGTTTGGAACACGGTCCGGCTAAGAGAGCGTTCGTGATGTGCGCTCCTTTATAGAGCACGGGAAATCCGACGCAGACGATGGAGAAGCGCGCGGGGTCGGACGCCAGCTGTCTCGCGAAATCGTCCGGGGCGAGCAGGGCGTCGGCAGACCACGGATCTTCTGCTTGCAGCAACGGTGTGCCCAGCAGTGTCAGAACGGAAGCGGTTAGAAAGTGACGACGTTGCATAGCCAGCTTTATTATCGCCTCGTACGACTATGAGAGCAGTGGCGCTTTTACTGAATGCACAGGCTCTTGCAGTACGCTACGGCGCGCAGCCGTTATTTGAGAATCTTTCGTTGAATATATTCGACCGGGACCGGCTGGGACTCATTGGGGCAAATGGGTCGGGCAAATCGACGTTGCTCGAAATGCTGGCCGGGCTGCGCGAACCGGATAGCGGCAACGTGGCACTGCGCAAGAATACGAGGCTTGGCTATGTGGCGCAGCTTTCTGAGTTTCCGCCGGGGAGGACGGTTCGGGAAATCGTGCGGAGCGCTCTCGACCAGGCACACATTGCACCGGGCGAGCGCGACAGGCGAGAAGCGGAAACACTCGGGCGGGCCGGCTTTACGGATTTCGAAGTATTGACTGAGACGCTTTCGGGCGGCTGGAAAAAACGATTGGCGATTGCGGAAGCGCTGGTTGCGGAACCTGACATTCTGCTGCTTGACGAGCCCACGAACCACCTGGACCTGAGCGGAATCGAGTGGCTGGAAGAGCTTTTGCAGGCGGCTGCGTTCGCATGCGTGGTGATTAGTCATGATCGTTATTTCCTGGAGAATGCGGTGACGGAAGTAGCGGAATTGAATCGCATCTATCCGAACGGCTTGTTGCGGGTGAAGGGGAAATACAGCGGCTTTCTGGACAAGAAGAGCGAGTTTCTGGCCGCGCAAGCGAAGCATCAGGAAGCGCTCGAGAATCGTGTACGCAACGAGATTGCATGGCTGCGACGCGGGCCGAAAGCGCGCGCCACAAAGGCAAAGGCGCGCATCGATAACGCCCATGAGCTAATCGGTGAGTTGAAAGACTTGAAGGAGCGGAGCCGGACGGGGACAGCCGATATCGATTTCACGTCTAGCGACCGCGCGACCAAACGGCTGCTGAGCTTCGAGCACGTTTCGTTCGCCTTCGGCGAGCAGGCGATAGCGAAGGATTTGAATTTTGCGGTTACGGCCGGGGCACGTATCGGATTAGTGGGGCCGAACGGCAGCGGCAAGACGACCCTGCTCCGTCTGATCCAGGGAGAAATCGGGCCACAGAGCGGAAACATCGAGCGCGCGCCATCGTTGAAGCTGGTGTACTTCGAGCAGAGCCGCACGCTCGATCCGAATCTGACGCTGCGGCGAGCGCTTGCTCCGGATGGGGACTCCGTGATTTATCAGGAGCGCACGATTCATGTGGCGTCATGGGCCGCGCGCTTTTTGTTTCTGAACGAGCAATTGAATCAACCGGTAGGGCGGCTTTCGGGAGGCGAACGCGCGCGGGTTTTGATCGCAAAATTGATGCTGGAGCCCGCGGACGTGCTCCTGCTCGATGAGCCGACGAACGATCTCGATATTGAGACGCTAGATATTCTCGAGGAAAATCTGTTGCAGTTTCGCGGCGCGTTGGTTTTGGTGACGCATGACCGCTACATGTTGGATCGAGTGTCAAACGCGGTTCTCGGCTTGGACGGCGAGGGGAATGCAGGGTGGTTTGCAGACTACTCGCAGTGGGAAAGCTGGCTGGCGGAACGCGGGCCGGAAGCCGGAGAGAAAGCGAGCGCAAGCGTGCCACCGCGGTCGCCAGTAAAGAAAAAGCTTTCTTATCTCGATAGCCGCGATTACGAGACGATTGAGGAGCGCATCGCAGCAGCCGAGCGCGCGTTGACCGAAAAACGCGGGCTGCTCGAAGACCCGGAAGTGGTGAGCGATGGCCAGCGAATACAGGAAGCTTTAAAGGAAATTGAAGAAGCGCAGAAAGCCGTGGATACGCTTTATGCCCGCTGGACGGAGCTTGAAGAAAAGCTCAATCGATCTGTGTAGAATACTAAGTGACTGGAGGATGTAATGCTCCAAGATCTTCGATACGCTTGGCGTGGTCTTCGGCTGAATCCCGGGCTCGCGCTAACCGCTGCACTGACGCTCGGGATTTGCATTGGCGCAAACACGACTGTTTTCAGCCTGATCGATTCCATACTTATCCGGCCTCTTCCCTTCCCGCATTCGGAACGCCTGTACTGGCTAACGGAACGGATGGGCGGGAACCAAAGAGCCATCGGCGTCGGAGCCGACTACTACAGTCTGCGCGAGCAAAATCGTGTTTTCCAGGATGTCGGCGCATATGGCACGAGCGCGGTGAACTGGAATGGGCGCGAGAAGCCGGAGCAACTCGACGTAGCCCGGGTGACGCCCTCGTTTTTTCATGTGTTGGGCGCTCAGCCGCTGCGGGGACGCGACCTGGCGGAAGAAGAGCAGGGTGTAAAAGCTCCGCCGGTGATCGTTTTGAGCTATGGTTTTTGGCGCGACCGGCTGGCGAGCGATCCGTCAGTGATAGGCAAGACGATCCTGCTCGATGGCCTCGCGCACGCAGTGATCGGGGTGATGCCGCAAGGTTTTGATTACCCGAAAGGGACGCGGCTATGGGAGCCGCTGGATATGGATGAGGCGTCGCAGCGGCCGCGCTCGCCTAGCCGCCCGATGCGTCTTGTCAGCATCTTTGCGCGCGTCAGGGCGGGCGTAAGCGAAGAGCAATTGCGCACGGAGTTGAAGCGGCTTACAGGAAACATTCGAGCGGAGTATCCGAAAGCTTTCGAAGGAGCCGGTTTTCTTAACAGCATGAGCATTTCCGCCATTCCGCTGCAAAGGCAATTGACGGGAGACTTACGGCCGGCGCTGCTCGTGATGAGCGGCAGCGTGGGATTGGTACTGCTCATTGCCTGCGCGAATCTGGCGAGTTTATTGCTGGCGCGAGCAACCGGGAGGCGCCGTGAATTGGCAGTGCGCATGGCGTTAGGTTCCGGCAAGGGCCGGATCTTCAAACAAGTTTTGCTGGAGAGCGTGATCTTCGCGCTCCCTGGCGGGCTGGCCGGAGGTCTGCTGGCAGTGATCGCAGTGAGAGTTCTAAACGTTGTCAAGCCGATGGCGCTCGAAAACTATCCATCCATCTCGATAGACGGGAAGACGATGGCGTTCTCGCTCGGGGTGACGCTCCTGACCGGGCTGATTTTTGGGATTGTGCCCGCTCTCTCGGCGGCGGGAATTCACATTCAGGATGCGTTGAAAGCGGGCGGCGGTTCGCAAACGGGCAGTGGATGGGCAGCTCGAATGCGTCAAATGCTGGTGGTGTTCGAACTGGGAATGTCACTCGTTCTGATGATCGCCGCGGCTCTGCTGGCGCGCAGCTTTATCAAACTTTCAGAAGTCCCTCTCGGGTTTGAGCCAGCGAATCTGCTCACGTTGCGATTTAATTTGAAGGGCGAACAATATGCCGGCGGCCGCGCGCAAAGCGCTTACTACAATCAGGTGCTGGCGCGCGTGGAGCAGTTGCCGATGGTGCGCTCGGCTGCCGTATCGACCGATGTGCCGCTCAGCGGGGAGCAGCCCTACAGTGAAATGCGTTTCCAGGTGGAGGGCCGGGCACGCGCAGCGTTGGCGCAGCAACCTTCGGCGTACTCGACCGTGGTGAGTCCCGGCTTCTTCCGTACACTGGGCGTTCCGTTGCGCAGCGGCCGTGCGTTTAACTCTGAGGATCGAAGCCGAACCGGCGTGAAGATGGTCGTAAATGAGGCGCTGGTTCGCGAAGTCTTCGAGCATGAAGACCCGCTCGGCAAACGGATCTCTGGAGCAACGATCGTGGGAGTGGTGGGAGACATTCGCGGGAGCTACCTGGGCGCGACGCCGATGCCGCTGGTCTACTACTGCAGTTGCCAGAGCGAGAGCCCGTTCGAAAACCAGATGGCGCTGTTTGTGCGCACCTCGGCGGATCCGCATAAAGCGACGCGCGACATCGAAGGACAGGCGTATTCGGTCGATCGAAACGAACCGGTGTTCGATGTAAGAACGATGGAGGAAAGGCTGGCCGATTCGCTGGCTCCGCAACGCTTTCACCTGATGCTGGCAGGCGCGTTTGCCGGAATCGCTTTGGTGCTCTCGGCGCTCGGTGTTTTCGGAACGATGACGTACCTGGTAGCCCGTCGGAGGCGGGAGATCGGTATTCGTTTGGCGGTAGGCGCGCAGCCTGCGCATATCGTGCGGATGATAGTTGGCGAAAGCGCACTGCTGGTGCTGTGCGCGCTGGCAATCGGACTCGTCGGCGCGTGGAGCTTGACGCGCTATTTGCAGTCCATGCTCTACGGCGTCACATCTTCCGATGCGGTGAGTTTCGTGGCGACGCCGCTGCTGCTGGCACTGATCGCGTTAGCCGCCGCTTATCTGCCGGCGCAACAAGCTTCGGGAACAGATCCGACCGCGGCGCTGCGCGAAGAGTAATCAGGCAGTGGGTTCGGCTTTGGCGAAGATCACAGTGTGGCCGTGCGGATCGAAGACGCCTATTTCGCGCATTCCGTAAAAGGTGGTGCGTTCCGGGAGCGCAACGGGATAACCCTGAAGCCGGCTCAGAACGTCGCCAAAATCATCGACTTCGACGAACAAGGAAGATTGAACCGAGGCATTCCTGGGCGCGAGTTGCGGCACGTCTTTTTCGATGCTTGATTTGGTTTGCAGCATCAGTTCCGCGCCGTCGCGAACCAGGATGACGAAACCCAGACGATCGCCGTCGGGAACTTCGGCGGTCTTTTCGAAGCCTATGCGGTCAACCCAGAAGGGCAAGGATTTCTCAATTTCGTCGACGACGAGCACCGAGGTTATTTTCATAGCTGCGTTCCCCATTGTAAGTTCGGTTGCCACGCAGAGAGAAAGGTCTGACGGCTGAGACAGTTTTGCGATCAAATCCTGATCGAAACGCGCGCTTGTCCGGTTAAACTGGACCGAGTGTTCTCAAACCCCACAAGGTCAATATTACGAATAGGTTACGGCGTACTTCTGTTCGTCTGCGTGGGCGCAGCCTGGGCACGGGCGCAAGAAGCGCCGGCGCAAGAAATCGAGAACGAGCGTTGGAATCTATTTTTTCAGGCGACCTCGGTAGGGCAGTATCACGGGACCTTCTATTCGCCTTACGCCGATCAATATAGTCTGCAGGCGTATCCAGAGCGCGATGTTTCGCTGACGACAACGCTCTTTTTCGGGCTGCGGCTCGATCAGAATTCGCAGATTTATTTCGACCCCGAGATAGCTGGGGGACGCGGTTTCAGCGGCGTGAATGGATTGGCGAACTCCTCGAATGGCGAACTGCCGCGGGTGGCAACGGCTACACCGAAGCCTTATCTGGCGAGGCTTTACCTCTCGCACGATTTTGGTTTCGGAGCAGAGAAGGAGGCGGTTGAGAGCGACGCGAACCAGCTGGGACGCGAACGTCCGATGGTGCGCTACACGATCGTGGTGGGGCGATTCACGCTGACCGATTTCTTCGACAACAACCGCTATTCGCACGATCCGCGAACGCAGTTTCTAGGGTGGGCCGTGATGTACAACGGCGCGTGGGATTACGGGGCGGATGTACGCGGCTATACGTGGGGCTGGGTACACGAGTTTCATACGCAAAACTGGTCGCTGCGTTATGGCAGTGGAGCCATGCCGAAAGTGGCGAACGGCTCGCAATTCGACAGACGGTTTTTGGAAGACCGGAGCGATGCGTTTGAAGTAGAGCGGCGCTGGGAGGTGCGGAAGCATCAGGGGACGATCCGGCCGATGGCTTACATCAATCACGGGGACATGGGGACTTACGCGGAATCGATCGAACTGGCGAAGAAGAATGGCGGCGCGCCGGACATAACGGCGACGCGCAAGCCGGGCACGCGCAAGTATGGCTTCGGGATTAACGGAGAGCAGGAGTTGACGAAGGACGTCGGGATTTTCATGCGGCTCGGATGGAACGATGGGAAGACGGAGAGCTTCGCGTTTACGGCCATGGACCGGCTGGCCAGCGGAGGGGTCTCGGTGATGGGGCGAAGTTGGAGGCGGCCAAAAGACAACGTCGGGACGGAGTTTACGGCGGGTGGAATTTCGGGAGTCCATGCCGAATACCTGGCGATGGGCGGACACGATTTTTTAATCGGTGATGGTCGTCTGCGATACGGGCCGGAATCGATTTGGGAGAGTTATTACAGCGCGCAGCTCTTTCCCGGATTTTTTGCGTCGTTCGATCTGCAGCACGTGAACAATCCGGCTTATAACGAAGAGCGGGGGCCGCTCTGGATTTCGTCTATCCGCTTGCATATCGAGTTTGGAAAGGATTTGTTTCTGGGCCGCGGAACACACTAAGGAGTTCTTGGCGCGATGCGGAAACAATATCCGTCAGAGCGAGACGCTAAGTCGCATTGGGCAGATTGCCGCCGATCGAGTCTACAACCATCTTGGGGAGGCCCAGGTGTTGCAGTGTAGCGGTGAGGTTTGGACGGTCCGGCGGGGCGGAGGCGAGATATTCTTCGATCAGCCTGGCGGCGATGGCGGGACTCAGGAAACTGCCACCGGCGGCGACGATGTTAACCGAAGAGACGAGATCGGCTTGGGCATTATCGGCGAGCACGTAGCCGCGGGCGCCGGCTTTGAAGGCTTCGGAAACGTACTCCTGATCGGTCAGGGCAGTGACGAAGATGATCCCCGGCGCGGGCGTTTGAGCGGAGATGGCGCGCGCGGCCGCCAAGCCGTTCAAGAGCGGCAGCTGGACGTCGAGTAGAACGATTTCAGGGCGCCTGTATTCGGCTAACAGAACGGCCTCGCGGCCATTGGCGCCCTCGCCGGTAACATGAAATCCCGCCTGCCTTTCGAGCAATAGTCGAAGATCGCCGCGAATGAGCGGGTGATGGTTGGCAAGTACGATGCGCGTAAGTTTTTCCACGCTGACTCCGGAAAAGCCGCTCCTGGACAGAGCGATAGTGGCAGAATAGCGGCTATTTGCAGCACGCGATATCGTGCCGGCAGGGTATTCTTCAGGCCTCCGATTGAGTAGTGCCTCCCGGCGAGAGGGTACTGGAGGATGGGAACTACCCCCGTTCCATCCTCAAAAATACCGTGGTCACGGGATAGTATCTGGACCGGTAAACACGTAGATTGGTTGCGGGACCTAGTCTTCGTGTCAGCTTCCGCGAATGTCGAGCCGGTCTTAGACAAACGAATGGACAAACCTTCTTCCAGCAGGACCGTTTCGGCTGAGACTCTGGAACAGTTGCGGCAATTCGACAGTTGCACCGTCTCGAACGCCATAGAGCAGTTTGGCGTGAGAACGCGCAATGAGGGCTTCGCGAATGGCTCGATCCGCTGCATTTTCCCAAAGTTGGCTCCCACATCCGGTTATGCGGTGACCGCGCGCATGCGCTCCTCATCGACTCCCGTCGCGGGGCGCTGTTATTACGACCGCGCGGACTGGTGGTCTTATGTTATGACGATCCCGGCGCCGCGCTTTATTGTCGCTGAAGATGTCGACGAGAGGCCGGGCTTCGGAGCTTTGTTCGGGGAAATCCACGCTAATATCGCGAGAGCGCTGGGCTGCAATGCCTATGTCAGCAATGGAGCGGTACGCGACCTGCCGGGGATCGAGGCGGCTGGCTTACAAGTTTTCGCGGGAAACATAGCCGTTTCGCACGCCTACGCGCATATTGTGGAATTCGGAAAACCGGTGAAGATCGGTGGGTTGAGGATTGCGCCGGGAGATTTACTCCATGGCGACCAGCACGGCCTTCATTCGATCCCCCTGGAGATAGCGCCGGAGATTCCGAGAGTGGCGGCAGAGATGTTGGAAATGGAAAAAGAACTGATCGAGTTTTGCCGTTCTAAAGATTTTTCGTTTGCAAAGCTGACGGAAAAAATGCAGCGCGTGTCAAACGACACCGGCACGCCGGGCAAAGATTAAGATGACGACGTACCAGCACGATCCCGACCGGCAGAGGACCGGGCCACCCCTTCGAATGCGACGCCTTTTGAAATATTGCGCGGCGTGTTTAGCGGCTGCCATAGCAATTACACTCGCTTCCTGCGGCAAGAGCGATTCGGCCGAAGCAAGCGGGAAAGTGGAGAACTCGCTGCCCACGGTGGCGGTTGCCCAAGTGAACAGAAGGCCGATGGCCCGGTATCTAACGATCTCTTCCGAGCTGGTGCCGTTTCAGGAGATCGACGTTTTCGCAAAAGAATCGGGATTTGTTTCCAAGCTTTACGTGGATTATGGAACGCACGTAAAGAAGGGACAGCTGATGGCGATTCTCGAAATTCCGGAGCTCCAGGCGCAGCTAGAGGAAGACCGGGCGGCGATCAAGAGCGCATCGGATCAAGTGACGAATGCGGAGCATCAGTTAGGCCGAATCGAAGCACAGCATAAAGTGCTTCACCTGCAGTTTGACAGGCTGAACGGCGTTTCAAAGAGCAAGCCCGGGCTGGTGGCGCAGCAGGAAGTAGATGACGCGCAGGGCAAGGATCTGGCTTCCGAAGCGCAGGTGGAAGGTGGAAAATCGAGCCTGGAAGTGGCGCAAAGCCAGCTATCGGTGGCGCAATCCAAGCTGGCGCACGATCAAGCGCTGTACGATTACGCGAAGATTACCGCGCCGTTTTCGGGAGTAGTTACGCAGCGGTACGCAAATCTGGGGACGCTGATGCAGGCCGGCACAAGTTCGAGCACGCAGGCGATGCCATTGGTGAAGCTCTCAGAGGAAGATTTGTTCCGACTAGTCATTCCTGTCCCGGAGTCCTACGTGCAATACATAAAAATCGGCGATCCGGTAGACGTTCGGGTTTCATCGATGGGCCACGACTTCCCTGGGAAAGTAAAGCGCTTCTCGGTGGACGTAGGCGAAGCGACGCGTACGATGCACACCGAAGTAGATGTGCCCAATCCAAAGGGTGTACTGATTCCAGGCTTATATGCGGAGGCCACGCTGACGCTGGATAGAAAAGGCGATGCGCTAGTTGTTCCGCTGCAGGCCGTCAATCAGGCGGCCAACCAGGGGAGCGGGCAAGGAAGCGACCAGGCAAACGTTATGATCGTGGACGCGGCGGGCAAGATCGAAGACCGCCAGATCACGCTGGGAATCCAGACCGCAACCGACGCGGAAGTATTGTCGGGCTTGCAGGAGGGTGACCGGGTCGTGATGAGCGACAGGAGCGGCCTGCGGGCGGGCGAAGCAGTTACTCCGAAACTTACACAAGCAGTTACGTACAAGGGCGAGAGTTAGGATTACCCGCCGGTAACACAGATACACGCGGATCATCCGCCAGTTAGCACTTATGTCGATATTTTCCATTCGCAACCCATATTTCGTCATTGCCGTTTGCCTGGCGCTGTCCTTGATCGGAGCCGCAAGCTATGTGACTATGCCGGTCGATTTGTTTCCGACGATCAATATCCCGACAGTAGTGGTTGCGACCTTCTACTCGGGGATGCCGCCGGGGGATATCGAAACCGACATTACGAATCCGCTAGAGCGATTTTTCACAATGGCGGCCGGCGTGGACCACATGGAATCGCGCTCCATGCTGGGGGTAAGCATGATCAAGGTCATGTTTCAGGCTGGCACGAATGCGGACACGGATGTTACGGAGCTATCGAACCTGGCGCTGGCGGATTTGAAGCGGCTACCGCCGGGGACTCTTCCGCCAGTGGTGCTGAAATTCGACGCTTCGAGCCAGCCGGTTTGTTTGGTGACGGTGAAGGGCCAAGGGCTAAGCGAAACCCAGTTGCACGATCTTGCACAGTTCACGATCCGCAACCAGATCGCGGTAGTGAAGGGCGCGACCATTCCGCCGCCGTTCGGAGGCAAATACCGGCAGGTGATGGTGTACGTGGATCCGTACAAGATGATGTCGCGGCAGTTAAGCCCAATGGATGTGGTCAACGCAGTGAACCGGTCAAATCTGATCCTGCCGGCGGGCGACGTAAAGGTGGGCCCCTTCGATTACTACGTTTACAACAACGGCCTGGTAGACAACATGAAGGAACTCAACAACGTTCCGATCAAGACGGTGGGGAACTCGTGGGTTTCGGTAAAAGACATTGGCAAAGCGGAGGACGCGAGCGCAATTCAGTACAACATTGTGCGCGTGGACGGGCAGAAATCGACTTACATCCCGATCATGAAGCAGGGCGGCGACACCAATACGATCGCGGTGGTGGATGGGGTGCGCCAGCTGCTTACGAATTTGTACGACATTCCGAAACAACTGGTGACGAATGTAGTTTTCGATCAATCGGTATTCGTGAAAGAAGCGATTAAAACAGTATTTCACGAGGGTCTGATCGGGCTGGTGTTGACGAGTCTGATGATTCTGATGTTTTTAGGCAGTCCGCGCGCGACGGCGGCGGTTCTGCTATCGATTCCGATATCGGCGCTGGCTACCTTCATCATTCTGAAGCTGCTGGGCGCTACGGTGAACACCTTGATCCTGGGCGGCATAGCGCTGGCGTTTTCACGCGTGATCGACAACTCGGTCATCTCACTGGAGAACATCTACCGGCACCTGGAGTTGGGAGAGCCTCCGACGATGGCGGCGGAAACGGGCGGCTCAGAGGTTACGCTGGCGGTACTCGCCGCAACTCTGGTGGGAGTGGTCGCGTTTTTCCCGGTCACGTCTCTGTCCGGCGTAAGTAAGTTTTTGTTCTCGGCACTGGCGCTATCGTTTTGCCTGTCGTTGGTCATCTCCTTCGTGGTGGCAATGACGGTGATTCCGCTCTTCTGTTCGCGGTTCTTGAAGACGCCGGCGCATAAGCACGGAAGCGAACATGGAGAGCCGCAACATGCAAGCGAGCAGCCGGCCGAAGCAGGCCGTAAGAGATCGGTCTTCACCAGATTCAACGAAGGCTTTAATGCGGGCTTCACCAGACTTCTGAACTCCTATGAATCCCTGGTGCGATGGTCGCTGACGCGGCCGGGATTAACGGTTCTCGCGTTAAGCGGACTTTTTGTGCTGAGCCTCGCGCTTTACCCGACGCTTGGGGTAGCCTTTTTCCCGCGCACCGATGCCGGCCAATTCACGATCAACATGAAGGCTCCAACCGGGTCGCGCATCGAGCTGACGAACGAGTATGTCGCCAGGGTCGAGAACCTGATTCGCCACACGGTGGGGAACGATCTGAAGATGGTGGTCTCAAACATTGGAATTGTGCCTGACTTTTCAGCGCTCTACACGAGCAATTCGGGTCCCTACACAGCGACCGTGCAAGCGGCCTTAAATCCGGAGCACAAGGTGAGTACGTTCGACTACATGCAGCGGGTACAAAGCGAGATTGCGCGGCAGTTCCCGGAGGTGCGGACGTTCGTGCAAAGCGGCTCGCTGGTGGACGCGACCTTAAACGCGGGCATGCCCGCGCCGATTGATGTACAGATTACCAGCCGAAGCAGCCGGCAGAATTACCGGCTGGCGCAGGAACTCGGCGGCCGGATCGAGAAGCTACGCGGAGTTGGCCAGATCTATATTCCGCAGGACATAAATTATCCAGCGGTACGCATGAATATCGACCGGGTGCACGCAGCCGAGTTGGGCTTGAGTGAAAAAGAGGTAGTGGATGACGTCATCACGTCGCTGAACTCGAACGTGATGATCGCGCCGAACTACTGGGTGGACTATGCGACGGGAAACGATTACTTCCTGACGGTTCAATACTACGAGCACGGCAGGCCCTCAATCCACAATATGCTGGACTTGACAGGGATTCCGTTGAAAGCGCCGAACCTGAAGGAACCGACAACGCTCGATACGGTAGTGAAACTGACACACACGGAAACGCCGACCGAGATTGACCATTATCAGATTCAACGGGCGGCGGACGTTTACGTGACGCCTAGGGGCGAGGACCTGGGCCGGCTCTCCACCGGCATCCAGAAAATTTTAGCCGACATGAAGGTTCCCGGAAACGTGCGAGTGAACCTGCGCGGAATGGTGGATGGCATGAACCAATCGTTCAAGAGCTTCGCGCAGGGGTTCATTCTTGCGGCGATGCTGCTCTATCTGGTGCTGGTGGCGCAGTTCCGCTCGTTCATCGATCCGCTGCTAATCATGCTGGCGATTCCGATGGGGTTCATCGGGGTACTGATAATCCTGCCGCTCACAGGAACGACTTTGAACGTGATGTCGTTAATGGGCGTGCTGATGCTGATCGGGGTGGCGGGGTCGAACAGCATTCTGATTGTCGATTTCGCGCATAAGCTGGAAGAGCAGAACCTATCGGTTAAGGACGCCGTGATCACGTCCTGCCGGGTGCGGCTGCGGCCGATTCTGATGACCTCGCTGGCGACGATCATCGGAATGCTACCGATGGCGTTGAAGCTTGGGACGGGCTCGGAGCAGTACGCGCCGATGGCGCGAGCGATTATCGGCGGCCTGACCTCGTCGGTGATTTTGACAGTCTTCATCGTGCCGGCGGCTTACCTGCTGGTCTATGGCAAGAAAGACCGGAACCGGTCACACGAAAATGAACCGGCACACGCGTAAACGGATCATCATGAAGAGACCGATCGCTCTGATATCCCTAGTGGCGGGTGTTACTTGTTTGCTGCGCGGGCAAACACCGGCTCCGGAACTGAGCCTGCAACAAGCGCAGGTGTTGGCGCTGAAAAATCATCCTCAGGTGCTCGCGTCGGAGGCGCTGTACCGGCGCGCGGATCAGATTACGAGAGAAGCGAAGTCGGCTTATTATCCGGCATTGAACGGAGAGGTGACGGGAGCGCAGGCGAATTTAAACAGCCGCCTCGGAGCCGGCGTGCTCAACGATCCGCGGCTATTCAATCACTTCGGAAGCGGTCTATCGCTATCGCAGCTGGTAACGGACTCGGGACGGACACTTAATTTAGTGTCGAATGCCAAGATCGAGGCGCAGGCGGGCCGGGAAAATTACCGCGCCAGCCGCTATGACGTAATTTTGGGAGTAAACCAGGCGTATTACGAAGTACTGCTGTCACGGCAACTAGTAACGGTATCGCAGCAGACGGTGGCCACTCGGCAAACGGTGGTGGATCAGATCTCCGAACTGACCAAAAACAAGCTTAAATCGGAGGTGGATCTAAGTTTCGCGCAAGTCAATCTGGCGGATGCCAAGCTGATGCTGCTGCGAGCGCAAGATCGATTGCAGGCCGCCTACGCGGGACTCGGCCAAGCGCTCGGCACGCAGGAAGCGATCCCGTATCAATTGACCGATCAAGCGATGCCGCCGGAAGTCGCGACCTCCGTGGATCCGCTGATTAAGCAGGCATTTCAAAATCGGCCGGAGCTGGCGAGCTTGCACTTGCAGAGCGAAGCGGACCAAAAGTTCGTGTTCGCGGAGCGGGACCTTAGGCGGCCGACAGTCAGTTTGATGGCGGTTGGAGGCGCGCTTCCCTATATCGATCCGGGAAACGCCAACCCGAATATACCGACGGGCTATGAGGCGGCTGGCGTCAACGTAACCATTCCGATTTTCAACGGGCATCTGTTCAGCGCGCGGCGGCAGGCTGCGGAGTATCAATTGGAGGCCACAAAACAGCACGAACGCGATCTGGAAGATCGGGTTGCGCAGGACGTACGAAGTACCTGGGCGCGCGCGCGAACGGCATTTCAGGCGATTGCGGCGGCACAGCAGCTCCTCGGCCAGGCCAACCTGGCGCTGAATCTGGCGCAGGGAAGATACAATTTGGGCTTAGCCTCTATTGTGGAGCTGACGCAGGCGCAGCTCGGGCAAACGTCGGCTCAAGTGGAGAGCCTGAATACAAAGTACGAATACCAGGAGGCGTACGCCACGCTCCAGTACACGCTCGGATCGCTGCATTAAGAAGGGGCTGCTGTCAGGAGGCAGGCGTGACTAGGAAAACTGGCAGCCAGACGCGGCGGCTTCTGCTGGTCGGCTTCGGCGGACTTCTGTTGCTGCTCGCGGTGACTGGGCTGAATGCGCTCTCTGTGCTCGGCCGCATTCAGACGCGCAACGAAAATATCCGGCGAGACTACTTCAACCGCGATCGGATTCTGGAGCAGCTTCGCTCCGATATTTATCTTTCCGGCACCTATGTTCGCGATCTGCTTCTGGAACCGGACCCGAGCCGGGCAGACATTCACCGCCAGGAGTTGAACGACACGCGGGTGCGCATTGAGACGAACGTGGCGGCCTACGATGAAATTCTGCGTCCCGAGGAACGAATTCCATTCGAGCGATTCACCAGGGAAGTAAAGGGATACTTCGATTCGCTGCGCCCGGCACTCGAATGGAACACGGCGCAGCGGCAGGAACTCGGATATAGCTTCATGAAGAACTCACTCCTTCCGCGCCGCATGGTCATCGTTCACCTGGCGGATCAAATTAGCGACGTAAATCAAAGACAGATGAGGGCGGGCAACGAACAAGTCGCCATATTGTTCGGCAATTTCCGCCGATCGTTAATCATCCTGCTGGTGCTCACCCTCATTGGCGGAACTTTGCTGGCAGGCGGAAGCATCCGACGCATTTTGCGGCTGGAGCAATTATCGGCCCAGCGATTCGATGAAGTAGAACAAGCGCGCGGGGCGCTCCGGGATTTATCCACACGATTGGTCGAGGTGCAGGAATCGGAGCGGCGCGCGTTATCGCGGGAACTGCATGATGAGGTGGGGCAGTCCCTTTCCGCTTTGCTTTTAGGTGTAGGAAACGTGGCGGCAGTCATTTCTCCGACCGACAATGCGGAGGCGCACGAGCAGCTGCAGGATTTAAGACGGCTGGCGGAACGGACGCTGGCGGTGGTGCGCGATATGTCGCTCCTGCTGCGCCCCTCGATGCTGGACGATCTCGGGCTGATACCGGCCTTGCAGTGGCAGGCGCGGGAGCTATCGCGAACCAAGAACCTGGCCGTGCAGGTGCGGGCGGACGCCGTGTCGGAGGAAATTCCCGACGAACACAAGACCTGCATCTACCGGCTGGTACAAGAGGCGCTGCACAATATCACGCGCCATGCGAGAGCCAAGAGCGTGGACCTTCATTTATCGCAGACCGCGGACAAGCTGACGCTCACCATTCGTGATGATGGGCTCGGATTCGTACCGGAGCGGGAAAAGGGCGTCGGCCTGCTGGGGATGGAAGAAAGAGTGAGGCACTTACACGGCTCCTTCGGCTTGATCTCGAATCCCGGCGAGGGCACTTCGATTCGGGTGGAGCTGCCGCTTTCGCTACGCGACACAATGGTACCGACATGACTTCGGCGCGCATCGTACTGGCTGACGATCACACCATCCTGCGGCACGGGCTGCGGCTGGTGCTTGAGCGGCAAACGGACTTTGCGGTAGTCGGCGAGGCAGGCAATGGACGGGAAGCGATCGACCTTGTTATTCGAGAAAACCCGGACGTCGTAATCATGGATATTGCAATGCCGCTGCTGAACGGCATCGAAGCCACCAAGAGGATCACCGAGGAGCGCCTAAAAACCACGGTGGTGATTCTCAGCATGCATGCCGATGAAGGCTATATCCTGCAGGCGCTGCGCGCGGGCGCGCGCGGGTATCTGCTCAAGGATTCGGCGGAGTTGGATCTGATTCAAGCGGTGCGCGCGGTGGTTGCGGGGAAAGCTTTTTTCAGTCCGGCGGTGAGTAAGGTGCTGGCGGATGATTATTTGCGGCACATGCGGCAGCAGGGCGTCGACGACCCGTACGAACTGCTCACAAGCCGGGAAAGAGAATTGCTGCAATTGATCGCGGAATTGAAGTCAACGAAGGACATTGCGGCGATGCTGGGAGTCAGCCCTCATACCATCGATACGCATCGCGGCAATCTGATGCAGAAGTTGAATGTGCATAGCACGCCGGAGTTGGTTCTGTATGCCGTGCGAAAAGGCGTCATCCGCTAATCAAGTCACGCGATTAGTTTGTCGGGAGTGATGGGAAGATCCCGGACGCGTTTGCCTGTAGCGTGAAAGATGGCATTGGCGACGGCGGCAGCTGCCCCGGTGATTCCGATTTCGCCGACGCCCTTGGCCCCCAGCGGGTTGATATGGTCGTCTTTTTCGTCGATCCAAAGCGCTTCCAGCTCGCCAATATCGGCGTTGACAGGCACGTGGTACTCAGCCAGATTGTTGTTGACGTAGCGGCCGAGACGCTTATCGAGCGCGCCATGCTCGTAGAGCGCCATACCGATTCCCCAGATCATGCCGCCGAAGAACTGGCTGCGAGCTGTTTTCGAGTTAAGAATTTTGCCCGCGCCGAAACAGCCGACCATGCGGGAGACTTTGACCTGGCCTAAATCCGGATCGACTTTCACTTCAGCAAACTGCGCGCCAAACGCATACATCGAAAAACGATCTTTCTCCGCGCCCGGCTTGGCGTCCCCTTTGGCTTCTACATGCGGCTTGCCGCTGCGCGACAGCAGTGTCTGAAAAGATTCGCCTTGGGAAGGATTGGTTCGCGAGAAGAGCCGTCCGTTTTCGAGCACGACGTCCTGCGCATTGACGCCATGCAGCGGAGACGCAGTGTCGGAGGTAGCCATCTGGATGAGCTCTTCGCGTAACGCTTGCGAGGCCAGGTAGACAGCCGACCCGGTACTGGCGGCTGTCATGGAGCCGCCCGAGACTGGCGCTTCCGGCAGGATGGTATCGCCCAGACGGAACTTTACCTTCTGCGGCGGAACACCAAAGGATTGCGCGGCAATTTGCGTCATGATGGTGTAGGTTCCGGTGCCTAAATCCTGAGTGCCGGCATCAACCGAAAAAGTGCCGTCGGCGTTCAGTCGGGCGGAAGCGTTCGCAGCCATCCGGCGTGCCGGGTAAACCGACGTGGCCATTCCCCAGCCGACCAGTAAGTGCCCTTCACGCATCGAACGCGGTTCCATTTGGCGCTTGCTCCAGCCGAAGCGATCGGCGGCTTGCGCGTAGCACTGGCGCAGCGATTTGCTCGACCAGGGCTTGTTCTCCTGAGGATCGGATTCCGCATAATTTTTTAGGCGAAAGGCGACGGGATCCATTTTGCAGGCGTACGCCATCTCATCCATGGCGGCCTCAAGCGCATACGTTCCGGGAGCTTCGCCCGGCGCGCGCATGAAGGAGGGCTGGCCGATATCGGACTTCAACAGCATCTGCGAAGTGCTGTTGTTAGGCGATTGGTAAAGCATGCGCGCCGAGAGGCTGGCGGCTTCCACAAATTCATCGAAGGTGGAAGTGTGAGAGATCGTGTCGTGCTGCAAAGCGGTGAGCGCGCCGTCGCGCGCCGCGCCTGCCTTCAGCGCTTGCCGGGTCTGCGAGCGGCAGCCGACCATGCCGAACATTTGCGGACGAGTAACGGCCAGCTTAACGGGGCGATTCACTTGTTTAGCGGCCATGGCGGCGAGAATGACGTGCGACCAGACTGGACCTTTACTGCCAAAACCGCCGCCCAGGTAGGGCGAAATAACCCGCACGTTGTCCGGCTTGAGACCGAATAAGGAGGCTACGCGTTTGCGATCGCTGAAGACGCCTTGGGTAGCGTCATAGAGCGTAAGGTGATCGGGGGAGTCCCAGACAGCGATAGTGGCATGCGGCTCCATGGGATTGTGGAACTCGAATGGAGTCGAATAGACCTGCTCGATGCGCGCGGCGGCTTGCGAAAGGCCGGCTTGCATATCGCCGCGATGGCTAACGGACGGATCGCCGCCGCCGCCGGATTTGGGAGGAGTGTAGGTTTGATGCAGGCGGCTTTCTAAATCGACCACCGGCTGCTCGGATCGATATTTGACTTCCACCAGGCGGGCTCCTTCCATGGCATTTTCAAGCGTATCCGCGACCACCACTCCAATGGGCTGGTTCGCGTAACGCACCACGTTATCCTGCAGAACCTGCACCACGCGACCGCCGGGAGGGGCATGCGACTGCCTTTCGAGTTGCGGCAGCTTGGGGGCGTTGGCATCCGTCAAGACCAGCAAAACGCCGGGAGACTGCTGGGCGGAGCGCGTGTTCATAGATACAATCTGGCCCTTGGCAATTGTGCTCACCACCAGAGCGGCATACCCGGCTTGGGGCACCTTTTGCTCATAGGCGTAGGGCGCGCGCCCGGTTACTTTTAGACGGCCATCGATGCGGTCGAGCGGTTGTCCTATTAGTTGTTCCATTGATTCTTTATGAGATGGCGGCAGACTTAAGTGAGTTGAAGGTTGGCGGCGGTTCGAACCGCTCGCACGATACTGCGTTTGGCGAGTTCGATTTTGAAGGCATTGTGCTCATATCCTTTCGCGTCTTGCAGTTCCTCTTCTGCGGCGGCGCGTAGGCTATCTTCATTCAGTTTTTTGCCTTGCAAAGCTTTTTCGGCTTTGCTGGCGCGCCACGGTTTGGCGGCCACTCCGCCCAAGGCTAAGCGCACTTCTCGCAAATTGCCGCTCTCATCCATATCCAGAATGACGGCCACCGAAACGAGTGCAAAGGCGTACGAGTTCCGGTCCCGGACTTTCAAATAATGCGAGCGCCGGGCAAAAGACAACGCTGGAAGGTCGATGGCCGTGATCAATTCGCCCGGTTTGAGATTGGTTTCGATCTGCGGCGTCGTGCCAGGAAGCCGGTGAAATTCAGTCATCGGAATGGAGCGCGCTCCCTGGCGGCCTTGTACCTGGACAACGGCGTCGAGCGCGGCGAGGGCGACACACATGTCGCTCGGGTGAGTCGCAATGCACTCCGGACTCGCGCCTAAGATGGCGTGAATGCGGTTGTAACCGCCAATCGCCGCGCAGCCACTTCCCGGATTGCGCTTGTTACATTGCGCATAGGTGGGGTCGTAGAAGTAGTAGCAGCGAGTACGCTGCAGCGGATTGCCGCCGGTAGTGGCCATGTTGCGCAACTGCTGGGAGGCCCCGAAGAGAATAGCCTGGCTCAGGACGGGATAACGCGCGCGAATCAGGCGATGATTCGCTACCTGAGTGTTCGTCGCGAGCGCTCCCAGACGCACGCCGCCATCGTGTTCCTCAATCGCGTTGAGAGGAAGATGATTTAAGTTGACAAGGTGACTGGGCTGCTCGACTCCCATCTTCATGAGGTCGAGCAGGTTGGTGCCGCCGCCGATGAAGCGCGCGCGCGGAGCGGCGGCCATTGCTTGAATCGCTTCGTCGATGGTCTGAGGCGCGGAGTATTCGAAGGGCGTCATGCGCGGCTGTCCCCCTGGTTGTGTTCATGCACCTGGCGCACGGCAGCCAATATCCCGACGTATGCGCCGCAGCGGCAGAGATTCCCACTCATGCGCTCGCGGATCTCATCGTCCGTAAGGTCGACGCTGCCTTCCTCGGCGACATTTTCGGTAACCGCGCTGGGCGCGCCCGACTTCCACTCCTGCAGCATGGCCACGGCGGAACAGATCTGGCCCGGCGTGCAGTAGCCGCATTGAAAGCCGTCATGTTCGATGAAAGCCGCCTGCATGGGGTGGAGCTGGTTGCCTTGGGCGAGACCTTCAATGGTGGTGATTTCATGGCCCTCGTGCATCAGGGCGAGCGTCAGGCAGGAATTCACACGGACCCCGTTTACTAATACGGTGCAAGCGCCGCACTGTCCGTGATCGCAGCCTTTCTTGGTGCCGGTGAGCTGGAGATTTTCACGCAACAAATCAAGAAGCGTGGTGCGCGGGTCAACGTCGACATGCTGCTGCTGATTGTTGATGGTTAACGAGACAGCGCGTCTGGCTGTAAGCTGGGCTTGAGGGGCGGCGTTTAACGTTTGTTCAGCAGTGGCAAGCGCGGCCGCACTGCCGACAACCGCTGTGCCCACAAATTCGCGCCGGCTGACAGGCGAGCCGGAAGGATCTTTTTCATCGATTGGCATGATTGGCTACTCAGTTAGATCCAGGAATGGTGAGGATGGTAACAGTACTTCCGCTAGGGATGTTACCAGGCTAGCGGAATATCCTGGTGCGGTCCTGGGGCACCGTTGCTCTTCCATAGCCCGCATCAGAACCTTCTGTTCAGCTAATTGTCCAATATCCGCCCGAAGCGTGACGGCCGAAACGTCGAAATGCGTTAGCAGGTTCTTAACGGACACGCGGCCATTTCTCTTTAGAATCTTGAGAATTTCTCGCCGCCTCTCCTCCGCGAGTAAAGTGCGATTCTTTAGCGGGCAACCGAATCTCAGTGTAAGTCATTCCCGCCACGCTACACCGATATGCATTCGGTCCCGGGATGCGGAACCTATCAAAACAGGGATTTATGCCTCCTTGCAAATGCGGAGATCAGATCCTGCGGCCCAGAAAGTCGTGATACTGACGCTTTGCTATCTACGATATTTCACTGTCCGATGAACGGACGCAACCAGGACGGGATGGGGGCACTAATCCGGAACGAACGAGTTTCACGGCTCGGCCCTCGAGTTTGTGCGGAATGATAAACTCGATGCTCGTAACTTCTTTGCGCCAGTGTCGCGCCATTGCGCCGCAATGAATTCGGAGGAACGTTCGGCGGCCCAGGGAGGCAGTTTAATACTTAATAAGATGTCAAAACGAATTCTCATAGATGGCGTTCTTCTCGCTCTTTGCCTGTCGATGGCCTTGGTAAGCAATGCGCAAAAGACCACCCCTCCGGCGGTCCATCCAGCAAATTCGATCCAGCGCCAGCCGGTTCTGTTCAGTGAGGCTCAACTAAAGGAGTTCACCTCGCTTGAGCCGATCGATACCCATACTCACATCCGTCAGAGCGATCCGACCTTCATCGAAATGCTCAGCCGGCTGCACTTGCATGTTCTGGATATTTTGGTTGTGAACGATAAAAGTATTCGTCAAAAGTCGCTTGAGCCGCAGAGGAGCATCGCCCTAAAGATTGTCTCCTCGGGCATGGGCCGCATAAGCCTTTGCACGACGTTCGATCCATTCCAATTCAATAGCCCGAACTTCCCGCAAAAAGCAATCGACTCTATCAATCAAGATTTTTCGCGTGGCGCATTGGCGGTAAAGATCTGGAAGAACGTAGGCATGGAGCTCAAGAACGCGTCCGGCCAGTATGTCATGCCGGATGACCCCCGGTTCGAGCCTATCTATAAAGACATCGCCGCGCATAATAAGACGCTGATCGCTCACCTGGCTGAACCGGACGCGGCCTGGGAATCTCCGCACCAAGAGCCTCCGAATCCCGCCGCTATCGACGCGCCTTATTACGCGCAGCATCCGGAGTGGAATATGTGGAACAAGCCGGGCGCTCCCTCCAAACAAGCCATTCTCCAGGCGAGAGATCATTTGCTCGCGATGAATCCGGATCTTCGCGTCGTTGGAGCGCACCTGGGAAGTATGGAAGCTGATGTCGATCAGGTCGCCGATCGTTTTAAGCGTTATCCGAATTTTGCCGTCGATACCGCGGCTCGCGTGCCGCACCTAATGGTCCAGCCGCGGGAGAAGGTGCGCGCTTTCATTCTCAAGTACCAGGACCGTATTCTCTACGGGACCGATCTGGAGTTCCATCCCGGAGACGATGTGCAGTCGGTAGACAAAAAGTGGGAGACGCGCTACGCGATCGACTGGCGTTATTTCGCCACCGAGGACACGTTTAAGTTCGAAGGGCGCAAGGTCGAAGGGCTGAACCTCCCTCGACCGGTGCTCAAAAAGCTATACCACGACAACGCCGTCCGCTGGATTCCTGGTATTTGACGCTGGATCCGAGAATCAGGAGAGTGAGAGATGACCGAACAACTTCGCGGTGCCCTGATCGGCGATGGTATCGGAACAACCGGCATCATGCACCATGGCATCAAACGGCTTATCCCGAACGTCAGAATTTGCGGCGACCGCGTGGCAGCGTTGAACCTGGTGCGCGTGGGTGCTTGGTTCTTGAAACAGGCACGTGTCCCAACACGGCGCTCTGCCTTTGCTGCTCTCGCTCCTCGGATGGCTCGAGCTCATAAGCGGCCATTTGGGCAATGGTGAGCGCGATTTGCGGGTCTTCGCGTTCGACGCCAAGACTCCAGGCGGCGGAGAGACCCGCGTAGGCCAGTATCCATTGAAGCAATCTACGCCGATCCAAAACGGCTGCCTGCGATACCACGGTCGCCTGCTTCGCCAGCCGTCCGGGCGAGGCCGCCACCGGGAGATCCGGATTACAGAAGAGGTTTGCGAAATCGAAGCCGCGTTCGCCGCGCAGCCCTTTCGGATCGATAGCAAGCCAGCCGCGAGGGCCGGCGTCCAAGATATTTCCATGGTGAATGTCGCCGTGAAGAACCACTACATCCTGAGGATCCTTGAGCAACTCGCGATGGACGGCGAGGCTCTCGAGCAGGATGCCTCCATAGCGAAGGGCAGCCGGTTCGAGTTCAGCGAACCAGTGTTCGAGAGGGACTAAGTCCGGCAACGGTTGCAATTTAGCTGTGTGCAGTTTGGCGGCGACCTGGCAGATGATGCGGCTAGCCTCAGTATCAAGGCCGGAGCGCGCCATCGCGGCCAGTGAGCGATCGCCTGTCGCGCGTTCGAGCAGGAGAGCAGGGCCGTGGTGGGCAAGAACGCGCGCTACGCCGCGTCCTCCTTTCAAATGGAGCTCGCTCCAGCACACCATAAGGGCGTTCCCGCGCTGCTCCTCCGGCCCATGGGAGATCTTCAACATGGCGGCTGATCCATTCTGCCGGACGGGCAGCAGGTCGCTGCTAAAGGTAGCTATCGGTCTGCCATCGGGAATGAGATGCCAACGCGTAAGGTAGTCGTCAAAAGGTGAATCGCGTTTTGAAGAATGGAGCACCGCTTCGTAACAAGTTTGCAACGAATGGAAGGGCAGTAGCTAGCGAGTAGTTTTCAGTCGCGGGAATTGCACGATTGCGAGAAGAAAAAAGAGCCCGCTAACGGCACGCACTACCGGCCAGGCGCGGCTGAACGGAGCTTCATGATGGATGCCCCAAACCAAAACTACGCTGCCTAGAATCACTAGGAAGACCAGTGGGGCGTTTCGGCAGTGGCGTAAAAGGCATCATGCCAAGTATGCACGCCGCAAGCTAAAGGAAGAATAAAGGCGGCGGTTTTATTTTTTACTATTTTTGGTTTGCAACAGCGCTTAACGAGGCTTCACCGGAACGTCAAAGGTATCTTTCGATGCAACTTCGAGCGTGCTCGCTTCCGGGTCGACGACTCGATACATGACTGCATGAAGGCGGTCGGGTTCGAGCACGAACTTTACATAGTTGTAGTTGGGAAAAAGGTTGCTCTTGTAGAGGTCGCCGGGGGTGCGTTCCACAAAGTAAGGTTTCGCGCCCCCGCCGCCTGACACCAGGTAAACCACGTTATCGACCACGCGCCGCTCGTAATTGTGAATGTGCCCGGCGCTGACGACGAAGCGCGCATGAGCGCTGGCCTGCATGCTCGAAAGAAGGTCGCGTAAAGCAATTTCATTCGGGCGTGGGTTGTGGTCCACTTCGATATGAGTTTGAATGTCCGCGTCTGGCGGATGATGAAGGCTGAGAATAACGAAGTCGACGGAAGAGGGCAGAGCCTGAATCTGTTGGCTGAGCCAGCGGTTTTGATCGCTGCCAGACAATAACGAAGCGTCGCTATCGAGCGAGATCAGATAGAGACGCGGGCCGAGTTGGACAGAATACCAGCGGCGATTCCGCAGTTCAGGAAAAGTTTGCCACCAGTTCTCGAGGCATTGCCGCGCGTTCGGACCGTGAAATTCATGATTGCCCAGCGCCGGGTAAACAAGCAGGTGGGCGGCGCGCCAGGGCTGCGTTTCCTGCAAGTACACCTGGTAATCCGCGATGTTATTGCCGGCGAGAGGAACGTCGCCATTGAGCAGAATAGCGGCCGGATGTTCCTTGGCAACCTGGTCGACCAGATACTTGCGAATTCGCGGATTGGTGGAAGTTACGTTGGCCGGATCGGTAAAGCGCATGTCGCCGTAGGCAATCAAAGAGAGAGGCGATGGGAGTCCGCCGCCGGACACACGAAAGGTCGGGCCAGGTTCGCTCAGCAGATTGGCGGTCGGCAGATCGGCGGCATGATTCTGCCCGAGCACCGGGAGAACGAGTAGCACAGCAACCAGAAGTCCGCGCATGGCTAATTGGTTGAATAAACCTGCAACCCGGCGTTATCTTCGGTCGTTTTCGTATGCGCGATATAGAACTGCCGCAGCGACGAATCGTAAGCAGAAGTCTTTCCGCCGTTGGTTCCGAATTGGGTAAGTAGTTTATACGAATCGGGGCTCACTTCGCGAACTACCGTAACGCCTCCCGATCCGGTGACATAAATGCGCCCGTCGCGCGCGTCGAAGGTCATGCCATCGGCGATGTCCGCGCAATCCATGGTTTTGATTTCGCGTCCTGAATCGCTGTCGATTATGTAGAGTTTGCCCGGTTTGCGCCCGGCAATAAACAAACGGTGATGTTGTGAATCGAAGGCCATGGGCGTATTCAGATTGAGGTCGGGGATGGTCCAGGTTTGCCGCACCTTGCCGCTGGCGAGATCCACCACTCCGATGAGTTTCTTATCGCGCATATTGACATACAGCAGGTTCTCGGCGCGGTTGAGAGCCATCGATTCGATATTTGCCGCCTCCACGCGAATTTGCCCGATAACTTTTCCTTCGTCCGCTGAAATAATGCTGATGAAAGAGTAGGGCTGATGGGCGCCGCGTCCGCCGTTGCCGACATAGAAGAGGCGCTTTTCAGGGTCGTACAATCCTGAATCGGGTCCGGCTTCGAGCGGAATGCGCTTCACCTGGTGCATGTCATGGACATCGAAAACACGGCAGGAGGAATCACCGCCATCGGCCACCAGGAGTTCCGCTTTTTCGGGCACAAAAGCGAGGGTATGCGGCGTTGTGACGCCCGGAACGCTCTGCAAATGCTGCCCTGTCTTAAGATCGAACACCTCAATCGAGTGATGCACTTCGGCGGAAAGATAGAGCCGGTTGTTTGCTTTGTCGATGGCGAAGTGATCGAAGTCGCCGGTGATTTCCGGGAGCGGGGTGGTGCGCAGAAGCACAAGCGGCGCGGATGCAGGGGCCTCTCCGAAGAGCGCGTCTCGACTAGGGATCTGCTGCTCTACGCTATCGGTGATGACTTGCGCTTTGGCAACCGCGTCGTCTGCGCTGGATGCTCGTGAAAAACGCATTTCCATAACGATCATGCCGATCGGCTGTTTGCTCGCATCATGCAAGGGCAGCGCGAGATCGTAGAACGATCTGTCGGTGACGGTTTTCACGGAGGGCTTGCCGGAGTGCTCGGTCGCGAGATCGCCGGGTGATGACTGCTTGCCGATTTTGCTCGGCACGCTGCAAGCAATAATGAGTTCGTCCTGGCCGCCGGGCGGGATAGCATGGATGCCCATTTTTTGAAGCTCCGGGTGCGCCGCGATAGTGGATGTTAAAAGTGCCTGAGCATAATGGGCCTGCACGATCTGGGCGGAGGCGCTGGCTGGGATCAGCATTGCCGCGAGCAAACCGGCAAGCAGAGCGATAGGAGATTTCATGATCATAGTCTGTGGATGTTGGTTAGAACTGAAGGCGAAGAGCAAATTCCAGCTCGCGAGGCGTCCCTGTGCCGATGCCGGTTGCGTTCGCTTCGGTGGTAATTTGCCCGAAAGAAGCGGCGTTTGAAAAATTGGCGTTCGGCAGCCCATATTGGGTGTGATTGAAAACATTGAACGCCTCGGCGCGGAACGCGAGGCGAAGACTTTCCGTTAACGGTATGTTCTTGACGAGCGCGGTATCGAGCTGCCACTGGCTCGGGCCGCGCAACAGGTTTCGTCCGGCGTTGCCGAACGTTCCGGGAGCGGGAACAGCGAAAGCCGCGACATTAAAGAAGTTCTCGATGGTTTGATCGGCCGGAATAAGCGGCTGGCCGGCAACCACATTGGGCCGTTGCGGGCTGCTGGTGTTTCCATCGGGTACGGCCGATGCCGTGCGCGATATCGTAACGTTCACCGGCAGGCCGCTGCGGGCAGTCAGGATATTGGCCCACTCCCATCCGCCCAGCACAGCCGAAGCAAACCCATTGCCACTTAGAAATCTGCGCCCGCGCCCGAACGGCAGTTGATAAATAAGGTTGCTCGACAAATAATGACGGATGTCAAAGTCGCTCGAGGCGCGGTCGCACGCGCGGCATCGGACATTCTGCGGATAATCGGTTTCTCCGCCGCCGGTAGAGCCGTCATTAATCGCATGCGACCACATGTAGTTCACACTCGCTTGCAGGCTGCCGCTCAAGTTCCGCTGGAGAGAAAGCTGAAGCGCATTGAAATTATTGTTGCTCGAAGTCGTTTTGTAATCGATCAGTCCAAATTGCGGATAGGCCACTTGATGCGTGGTCGGGTCTTCCGTGTTCAAGTACGTTCGAGTGAACTGGTGCGCGCCCGACTCGCCCAGGTATCCGGCGGTAAGTACGGTTTTCGAAGTCAAGGCTTCCTGGATCGAGAACGTCCATTCTTCCGTATAGGGCGTAACGCGGTTGCGATCCAGGCTGCGTGGGCTCGACGGCGCAAAACTACTCGTCGCGAGCGCCGGGTCCACCGGATACCCTAGTCCGGGATTGGTAGTCGAGGTCAGCAGCGCACGGCCGGCCAGGTTATCGAGCGGCGCGCTTAAGTCGCCGATTTGGCCGTCGCCATAAAAGATCCCATAACCGGTACGAATCACGGCGCGATTCTTAAACATCGAAGGCGCCCAGGCAAAGCTGATGCGCGGACTCAAGTTGTTGTAGTCCGGCTTGTAGAACGAAGTGCCGTGAGGGCAATAACCGCCGGGACACGTGAGCGGATCGAAAACCAGCCCGCGGCCGTTCACTTCGTAAGGGACGCCGAAGTATTCATAGCGGAGCCCGAGATTAGCGGTGAACGTCGGCGTAACGCGAAACTCATCCTGGACAAACCCGAAATATTCAGTGCGGCGGAGACCGGTGGTGGGTAAAGTGTTGACCAGGCTCGCTTGACTTAGAATGTTGTGCAAGAAGTTCGCGGTTGTGGCGTAAGTCAATTCGTAATCGTTGCCGGCGGTCGCGGTGGCGTTCAATTGAATGCGGCGAATCTCCGCTCCAACCTTGATGGTGTGCTTGCCATGCACGCTGGTCAAAGTGTCCACGTAGTCGAACGAATTGGCCACTTGCACCTTGCCGGTGTCGTTGTAGAGCGTGCTGAACTGGGGCGTCGAAATTTCAAGGTTGAGCACGCTCTCGTTATGCGTCTGAAAGTTCGGGCGGTTAAAACCGGCCTTGAACTCATTAATGGTACGCGGCGAAAGTACGCTGTCGAGCGCGATGACTGCGTTATGCGTTGTCAGCGTGGTCGCGGTGCGATCGCGAAGAACGCCATTCGGCAGATCGGACAGGCCGTTATCGATGTTATATCGAACGGAAAGCGTCTCCGCGTCGGAAAACTTGTGATCGTAGCGGAACATTCCGAAATCCTCGTTGGTGAGCTGGCTGCCCGAGCCAATGTAGCGATTTACGTTGGGATCGGAAGTCGCGACCGTTCCGGTAGGATACGCCGCAAGAATCGGATTGAGAACCGGCGAAGTGAGGCCAATCGCCGAGCGAAACGCGGCCGAAGGGACAAAGCCGATTAACGTCTGTCCCACGCGCTGCCTGAGACCTTCATAGGTAACGAAAAAGAAGTCCTTATCCTTGCGGATCGGGCCGCCGAAGCTGCCGCCGAATTGATTCAGACGAAAAGGCGGCAGGGTCGCTCCATCGAACGGACCGCGCGCATCGAGCACGTCATTGCGTAGATATTCGAAGAGCGAGCCATGAAACTGATTGGTTCCGCTGCGCGAGACTACATCCACCTGTCCGCCTTGAGTGCCGCCGCTTTCAGCCGTATAGACAGCCGCGTTGGCGCGAAACTCAGCCACTGCCTCCGTAGAAAACTGCAACCGAAAAGTTCCTTTTTGCGCCTGGTTCTGAATGCCGGTAGCGTCTACTCCATCGAAACGATAGTTGTTGTCGTCCAAACCATGTCCGGCAAAACGGATGCTCCGCTGGTTGTCGGTGCCGGAGTCAATCGCCCCAGGCGTCTGGGTCATCAGGCTAGCCCAACTCCGGCCGTTGATGGGTAACTGGCGCACCTGCTCGCCGGAAACCACTCCGCCGACCGTGGCGGATTCCTGATCGATCGGGGTTGCGGTTTCATGCACGTCAACGCTGGACGTAACGGATGGCAGCGCAAGCTGAGGATCGATGGTCAGGTTTTGGCCGACCTGAAGCTGAACATTGTTATAGGTCAAAGTGGTGAAGCCAGTGGCGCTGACGGTAACGCGGTAGTGCCCGATTGGCAGCGCAGTCAGCGAGTAGACACCTGAGGAACTGCTGACAGTAGCGCGTCGCGCGTCGGTTTCTAGCGAGTCCGCCTCCACGTGTGCGTTCGGCACCATTGCGCCGGCGCTATCGAGTACCGTGCCCGAGATGTTGGCCGATTCGGTTTGCGCGCAGAGCGTCGAAGCGTAAACGAGACAGACCACGCACAGCCGCCGCCCCACCAGATTCATTCTTGACATAGAGACTTCGAGCCAAGCCTAAAGGACTTTGGTTACTGTGGCGTTTGCAAGCCGCTAAGGTTGGGTGAATTGTTTGAAAGGCGGCGGGACACAGGAGACACCGGACGCCGATACTAATAGGAGTGACGCGTTTCTTCCTGCTGCTCGTTCTTGTTTCGCTGGCGGCCGCGCAGCAGTCTGCGCCACCACCCGGCGGCTCGAGCGACAAGCCCGCGGAGGCGAAAGCAACTGAACCGGCGCAACCCGCTCCCCCGGATTTGCCGCTCGATCCAGCATCTTACGGCCAAACCATGCTGCCGATTCTTATCGCGCCGCCGCCCCTGCCGCCCGCGCCGCGCATGGCGCCGAAACCTCCACAACTCAGCCTGCAATCCGCTTCGGAGGTCATCAAAGTTGTCTTAGGGCTGGTGTTTTTATTTGCGCTCGCCTATCTCGCCGGCACCTCGCGGGTGCAGGCGCTCGAAAGAAAGCTGCAGGTGACAAATGTGGTCACGGCCGGGCTGCCCTTCGTTTTCCTCGGCGTGATTGCGCACATACGCGGAGTGGGCATTCTTTCAGAGTCCGTGTTGTGGGAACTGCGGCCGCTGCTGGCTCTTGGCTTAGGCTGGATTGGATTCACCACCGGCTTCCGCTTCGATTCGAAACTCGGCGAGTCGCTCGCCCCGGGAACAAGCTCGGTCAGCCTGCTCACGGCATCGGTACCTTTCGCAACCATCGTCGCCACCTGCGCTATTCTGCTGGTGTACGCCGAGCATTCGCCCGCCAATGCTATTTTCCTGCGCGATGCAATGATGCTCGGCACCGCGGGCGCGATGACCGCGTATACCGCGCCGAAACCTCTGCGCTCGCCGGAGACCAGCGAATCTCAAATCGATCGGGTCGGCTCGATCGTCACCCTCGAACAGCTGGCCGGCTTCATCGGACTCCTGGTCGTCGCCGCTTATTTCCGCCCGCAGGATAATTCCGTCGCCTGGCATCTGCCGGGTACAGCCTGGCTATTCATCACGCTCGGCATGGGAACCATGATCGGCGGCGTCGTCTGGGGCATGCTCGCCAGGATCAAGGCCGGTCCCGAGTTCACCGTCATGATTCTCGGATCGGTTTGTTTTACCGCCGGCATGGCGAGTTTTCTACGCATTTCCCCGCTCGTTGTCTGCTTCATCGTCGGCTTGATTCTGGTGAATCTTCCAGGCACCTCCAAGGCGCAGATTCGGGAAGTTCTGGAACATATGGAGCGCCCCATCTATCTTTTGTTCCTGCTGGTAGCGGGCTCACTTTGGGACGTGACGAAGTGGCAGGGTTGGGCCCTCATGCTGTTGTTCGTGCCGGCGCGCCTGTTCGGGAAGTGGCTGGCCGTCAAGGCCTGCCGCAAGGAGGTCCCAAGCGGCCTCTCGCGCGGCGAGCAGCGCAGCCTCATCTTCTCGCCTATGGGCGCTTTGTCGATTGCCATCGTCGTCAACGCGCAGGATCTTTATTATGGTTCCATCATTTCCTGGATGGTCACGCCCGTCATCGGCGGCGCCATCGTCACCGAAGTGATTGTGCAAATGGCCTCGCGTCGCAACCTGTTTGAAGACCACGCGCTTAGCGAAGCTTCCTCGAATTAGATGCGTCTGCTCTTTGTACTCATTCTCGCGGGTCTGATGCATGCCGCCCGCTCCTTTGCGCCCGATATGACGGTCGGCGGCGGCGCCGCCGGTACCGCTCTCGCTTGCGGCTATTTACTGCTCTCGGCCTTCCTGATGGGTTCCATCTTCAAGTCACTGCGCCTGCCCCGCCTGACCGGATATCTGATGACCGGAATTGTGGTAGGGCCACAGGTATTGAATCTGGTCAGCGAGCCGATGGTCTCTAATCTGCAAATCTTTAACGGCATTGCCACGGCTTTGATTGCGCTCACCGCCGGTGTGGAGCTTGACCTCGCGGCCATGAAGCCTCTTCTGAAAAGCATTTCGTGGCTCACCACGGTCGCCGTTGGCGGCACCATCCTCCTGATCAGCGCGGCCGTCTTCCTTCTCCAGAACAGGTTGCCGTTTCTGCAAAAACTTCCACCATTACAAGCGGCCGCTGTCGCCTTGGTGTTGGGCGTCACGATGGTAGCTCAATCGCCCGCCGTGGTAGTAGCGCTGCAATCGGAGATGGCAGCCGATGGCCCGCTTACCCGCACCGTTTTAGGCGTCGTGGTCATCTCGGATTTGCTGGTCATCGTACTCTTTGCCCTTGTCTCTTCGCTCGCCAAAAGTTTCTTAGGCTCCAATATCGACGCGTTGCATACGGCGGGCGCGCTGGCTTGGGAAATCCTCGGCTCCATCGCCATCGGCGCGTGCGTGGGAATGATCATCTCCATCTATCTCCGTTTTGTCAAAGGCCGCTTCGCTCTGTTCGTTTTGGCAGCCGCTTTTCTGGTAGCCGAAGTTGGCCAGCGAATCGACCTCGATCCGCTCCTGCTGGCGCTCTCGGCCGGCGTTTTCATCCGCAACGCCACCAGCCTCGGCAACCGGCTTCAGGAAGAGATTGAGACCTCTTCTCTACCCGTCTATGTAGTGTTCTTCGCGGTCACCGGGGCCACCGTTCACATTCGCGAACTGCTGGTCGTCGGCATTCCCGCAATTGTGTTGGTCCTGACGCGCGCCACCGGCTTTGTCGGTTTAGGCAGGCTCGCCACCAGCTTGGCCGATGCACCCGCTGTGGTCAAAAAATACATCGCGCTCGGGCTGATGCCGCAGGCCGGCCTCGCTCTCGCGCTGGCCTTGTTGTTCGTCAAGACCTTCCCCAAAATCGGCACTGCGGCCTCCGCCCTGGTGTTTGGCGGAGTCGCCATCAACGAAATGCTGGCTCCGGTGCTCTACCGCTTCGCCCTGGTGGAAAGCGGCGAGGCAGGTAAAGCGGAACAGTCCGTCCTCCCAGAAGGCGTGGTTGTGGCGGCCGCAGAGTCTCCTTGAAAACTCGCTACAAACGCGTGAGTTTGGTTACCTATGTTACAAATATGGGACAATACCATTAGTTGCCTGTCTTTGAGCTATGGTAATCATACGGGCTAATGGGCTAAAAACGCCGTGCGCGCCTTTATTATCGGTCTTCTAATAGCCCGTAGGAATCTCAGCCATTTGGGAATGGAGAAATAAAGTGACTGGCTCGAACGATGCGGGAAAGGAAACCGAACGAGCCGGAATTGAGTTTCTCGACCGCGAACTGGATCTGTGCCAAACATTCCTAGATGTCGCCGCAACCGAAGTGGACGACGCCCAAGCCGAGGCGATGGCTATGCAGAACGCGCGCCTGGGTTACCAGACGGTCCTCGCCTGGATCGGCACGGTTCGTAGCGGCCAGGAGTATGAGCGGCTGAGCGTTAGGCTGGGGCTTCTGCGGGAGCGACTGGAAGGAAATTAGCATGGCTGCGAATCGGGATTTCGCCAAAAAACCGACAATACTCGTAGTGGAAGACGAGACCATCACAGCGCAACATCTGCGCCAAATCCTGATAAGGCTGGGTTACGAAGTGGCCGGTGTGGCCGCCGATGGGAAATCCGCGCTCGAACTCGCTGCCAGAACCTGTCCGGACCTCTTGCTGGCCGACGTGGGATTGGAAGGCGAGATCGACGGCGTCGAGGTCGCGAGCCGCGCGCGCAGCCAATGGAACATCCCCACCGTTTTTCTCACCGCCTACAGCGATCCGGCAACCATGCAGCGAGCGAAAGTCACCGAGCCTTATGGATACCTCGTCAAGCCGTTTGCCGAGCAGGATCTGCACGCGACCATCGAAATTGCCCTGCAGCAAAAAGATCTGGCCGCTTCTCGCGAGCAGCAGGTACAAGTCACGGCGCACATGCTCGGGCGCACGCAGGAGGAGCTAAGTACCGTAGCGGCGCGGCTTTTTTCGGCGCAGGAGCAGGAGCGTCAACGGGTAGCAAGAGATCTGCACGATGACATCGGCCAGCGAATCGCGCTCTTACATATCGATTTCGAGAAATTGTGGGCGAAACTTCCATCGGCAGTCCGCGCTGCGAACCAGCCCGAATTCAAAGCCGCCCTTGGCCACATCACGGACATATCCAGAGACCTGCGCAATCTTTCGCATAGCCTTCACCCGGATATTTTGGATCATCTCGGCCTCGAAATGGCGGTGCGCGAACTCTGTGAAAGCTTTGAGGTCCGGCATGCAACCGGGGCTCGCTTCTCGGCGCGCAACGTCCCGGCGGAGGTCCCCGCTTCGGCCGCGCTCACTTTGTATCGAATTGTTCAGGAAAGCCTGCAGAACGTGGCCAAGCATGCCCGAGCGGATTGGGTGAACGTGGCGCTGATCGGCGGCAGCGCAAGCATCGAGCTCAGCATTCGCGATGACGGGACCGGCTTCGATGCGCGCTCGCAATCCCAAGCCAAGGGTCTCGGCTTGATCAGCATGGCGCAAAGAGCCAAATTAGTCGGCGGCAACTTCGAGATTCAGTCACATGCCAACGGCGGCACCCAGATTCACGTGAGCGTTCCTTTAGAAACTGCGCAGCCACAGGGCACCCAGGCCGCCGCCGCCGGCGAAGCACGCTGAAAACTTCAGAACCGCTCGTTGGTGGCGGTATTTTCAGAGCCATGAGCGAAGCGATTGGACGGGCCCTATTTTTTTCACATACCCGAACGGAGCGCCTGTCACTTCAGCCGTCAGAACCGCGCCCCGTAACGGATTGTGAAAAAATCGCTGCCAAGGCCAAACGCGCAGGCGAAAGCGCCTACTCCACACAGAATGAAAAGCATTTATCGGCCTCGTAGAGTAGGCCTTCGGCCTGCGAAGTGATTTTTTCACAGTACCGTCAGCAAGCGCCTGCCCCACCCCGCCCAACAAAAGAGAGAATGTAAGCTGATGCCCTCGCCGCAAGAACACTCCACCGGGACGAATGAAGAAATACTGCACGTGGACCGCGGCAACGAAGCCGATATCAGTCCTCCAAGAGGCCACGCGTTTCCCATCGTCGGGATAGGAGCGTCGGCGGGTGGCCTCGACGCCTTCACGCGTTTGCTGAAGGCCCTCCCAGACGAAATCGGCATGGCCTTCGTCCTGGTACAGCATCTCGATCCGCACCACGCGAGCCAACTCACGGAAATTCTCGCCACCGCCACCACAATGCCGGTTCGCACGGTCGAAGACGGCATGCCCGTGCAGCCGAACGAAGTATTTGTTATCCCGCCGAATTCGACGATGGTGCTGGAAGACGGCGTGCTCCGTTTGGTTCGGCGCAAACCGGGCCTGCATCTGCCGATCGATGCTTTTTTTGAATCGCTGGCCCGGGTGCAGGGACCGCGCGCCATCGCGATTGTGCTCTCCGGAAACGCGTCCGACGGAAGCCAGGGCGTGCGCGCCATTAAGCAGGAATGCGGTTTGACATTCGCTCAGGACGAAGCTACCGCGCAGCACGCGAGCATGCCGCGCAACGCCATCGCCACCGGGGCGATCGATTACGTGATGCCGCCGCTCGATATGGCGCGCGAACTGGCCCATCTGAGCGAGCATCCTTTTGTGCGGCCGCCGCGGCCCGGTCGCGTCGAGGAAGAAATCCTGCCGGAAGGTGACGGCGACCTCACCAAGATCTTCACCCTCTTGCGCATCGCCACCAAGGTCGAGTTCAATCACTACAAGCGCAACACCGTGAGACGGCGGATCGGCCGCCGCATGATCGTCAAGCGCGCTCGCACCATGAGCGAATATACGCGCGTGCTCGAGCAGCAGCCGGAGGAGGTGCGCGAGTTGTATCGCGACCTTCTGATCAGCGTCACGAACTTCTTCAGAGATCCCGACGTTTTCAACGAACTTACCCAACTGCTGAAGCCCATCCTGCTAGACCGCGACGCCGGCGAGCCCTTCCGCGTCTGGGTACCAGGCTGCGCCACCGGCGAGGAATTGTACTCGCTGGCCATCTGCCTCAAGGAGCTGCTCGATGAAGCCGAGCTGAACACGCCTATCCAGTTGTTTGGCACGGACATCAGCGATATCGGGCTCGAGCGCGCCCGCGCCGGCGCCTATCCCGAAATCATCGCGCAGGATGTCTCCGCCGAACGATTGCGTCGCTTTTTCGTGCGCGTCGACAGAGGCTACCAAATCAATAAATGGATTCGCGAAAGCTGCGTGTTTGCGCGCCAGGATGTAACGTGCGACCCGCCCTTCGGACATACCGATCTCATCAGCTGCCGCAATCTGTTGATCTATCTGGAGTCGGCTTTGCAACGCAAGGTCCTGCCCGTATTTCATTACAGCTTGAACCCCACCGGACTGCTGCTGCTCGGGAGCGCCGAATCCGTGGCGGCCGCCAGCGATCTTTTCACTACCCTCGATAAGCAGCACCGTATCTATGGCCGAAAGGCTGCTCCCATGCGCCTCAGCCTGCAACCGAAAGTAAACGAGACCGCCCGCGAAAGCTCCGATCCGGCCAGGATACGCACCGCTCTGAGCGGCATCGACCTGCAAAAAAAAGCCGATCTCATCATTCAGAGTAAATACAGTCCGGCCGCCGTGGTGGTGGACGCGGACATGCGGATTTTGTTCTTCCGCGGTCATACCGGCTTTTATCTGGAGCCCCCGCCGGGCGAAGCGACGCTGAATCTGCTGCGCATGGCCCGCGACAGTGTCGCCATGGCGCTGCGCCGGACCATAACGGCCGCGGCCAACCAGAATGTCTCCATTCGCGAGACAGCGATCGGCGTCGAACATCGCGGGGAACGGCGTGAGATCAATCTGGAGATCACGCCCATCGCGGGCGTATCGGAAGCGGAGCGATACTTCCTGGTCGTCTTCGAAGAGGCCGTCGCCCAGGCAAATGAAGCTAAACCGCGAGAAATCCCCGCCTCGCTCGAGCAGGCGCCCGCTTCTCAGACCAGGCTTGAAGCACAGATGCGCGACTTACGGCAGCAACTCGCCGAAACGCGCGAATACCTGCGCAACGCCAACGAAGATCATGAAGCCAGCTCCGAGGAACTGCGCGCGGCCAACGAAGAGGTGCGCAGCGCGAACGAAGAACTCCAGAGCACGAACGAGGAGCTGAGCACAACCAAGGAAGAGCTGCAAAGCGCGAACGAAGAGCTCACCACGCTCAACGAAGAGCTGCAAACCCGCAACCAGGATCTGGATGCGCTCAACAACGACCTGTTGAATTTACTCAGCGCGGTCGATATTGCCTTCCTGATGGTCGATAACGAATTGCGTCTGCGGCGCTTCAGCGCGGCCGCCGAGAAGGTGTTAAAGGTAGGAGCCGCCGATATCGGCCACCAGGTGATGCAGCTTGACGGGCCCATCGACCTGGCAACCTTCGCCCAGCCGGCGCGCAAGGTAATCGAGACGCTCAGCGTCGAACGCTGGGACTTGCAGGAGAAGGAGGGGCACTGGTATTCAGCCACCGTCCGCCCGTACAGAACCGTCGATAACCGGATCGCCGGAGCGGTCATCGTGTTCGTCGATATCGACCCGATGAAACGTTCATTGCGCGTCGCCGAAGAGGCGCGCGATTACGCCGAAGGCATGCTCGAAACGGTGCGCGAGCCGCTGCTGGTGCTCGATGGCGACCTGCGTATTCAGCGGGCCACCTCGGCGTTTTATGAGACATTCCGCGTCTCGCGCGGAGAAACCGAAGGAAGGCTCCTCTACGACCTGGGGAATGGCCAATGGAATGTCCCCCGGCTCAGAGAATTGCTCGGCGAAGCCATGTTTCGCAACCGTGCCTTTCAGGACTTCGAGATCGATCATGAGTTTCCGCATGTCGGACGCCGGACGCTGCGCCTGAATGCGCGCCGCATTTCGCGTGATGGCGACGACCGGCGCGCTGTGCTGCTCGCCATCGAAGATGTCACAGAAAGGCGCGAAGAAGCCGAGGTGCGCTACCAGCGCCTCTTTGAAACCGCCAAGGACGCGATGCTCCTTTTCGACGCCGAAACCGAAAAACTCACCGATGTCAATCCGTTCTTCCTCGAACTGATCGGCTACGGTCGTGAGCAGCTGGTCGCCTATCGCTTAGCCGAAATGGAGGCCTTTCAAACAGCCGGAAACGCCAACAACACTGTCGCCGAGGCCCGCGCGCAAGAGATTGTCCGCCACGACAATGTTTGTTTATTTACCATTGACGGGAGACTCGTTGAAACCGAGCTGGTTGCCAACCGTTATGCGGTGGGCGGCCAGCAGGTCGTGCAGGTGAACATCCGGGATGTGACGCGCCGCAACCAGGCGGTGCAGGCGCTGCGCGATAGTGAAGAGCGTTTTCGACTCTTTGTGGATAGCGTGCGCGATTACGCTCTCTTCCAAACCGATCTGAGCGGCCGCATCACAAGCTGGAACTCGGGCGCCGAGCGCTTGCTGGGCTACAAGGAATCGGAGATCGTGGGGCAATCCGTCACCCTCGTTTTTACGCCGGAAGATGTGGCCCGCGGCGAAGCAAACTGGCAGATGGAGACAGCGCGCGCGCAAGGAAGCGCCGAAGACGAGCGCTGGCACATGCGCAAAGACGGCAGCCGATTCTTCGCCAGCGGCGCTTTAACAACTGTCCGCGACGAAGCCGGCCAACTGCGTGGATTCGCCAAGATCATGCGCGATATTACCGAACGCAAGCGGTCCGAGGAGCAACTCAGGCAGCAGGCCCAGCTGCTCGAACTCGCGCAAGATATCATCATCGTCCGCCGCCTCAATGGAGCCATTTCGTTCTGGAACGATGCCGCTTCCGCCGCTTTCGGTTGGAGCGCCGAAGAGGCCATGGGGAAAGGTACTCACGATCTCCTCCAAACAATCTTTCCCGCCCCCCTCGCCGAGGTGGAGGCGGAACTTCTGGCCCAGCGGCGTTGGGAAGGCGAAATTGTATGTACCCGGCGCGATGGTTCTCAAGTCATCCTCTGGAGTCGCTGGGCCGTACAGTTGGATTCCGAGGGCAAACCCGCTTTCGTCCTTGGAATCAATAACGACGTTACCGCTCGCAAAGCCGCCGACCAGCAACTGCGCGCATCGCTCCGCGAAAAGGAAGTCCTGCTTAAGGAAATCCACCATAGGGTGAAAAATAACCTGCAGGTAATCGCCAGTTTGCTCAGCTTGCAGTCCGAATATCTGGCGGATTCGAATGCGCTCGCCATGCTTGAAGACATGAAGAACCGCGTGCGCTCCATCGCGGCCATTCATGAAATGTTGTACGGCTCGGCCGACTTGTCGCGCATCGATTTCGCCGGCTATTTGAATTCGATCACCAGGGATTTAAGATCTTTTTACTCGGCGCGCGCCAGCCGCGTTGAGCTTAAGGTCGAGGCGGAGCAGATCTTTCTCGATATCACCCAGGCCGTGCCCTGCGGACTCATCGTGAACGAGCTCTTGACCAATAGCTTCAAACACGCATTCCCCGACGACCGCTCGGGCGTCATCGACATCTGTTTCCGCTGCTTCGATAACCACTGCCTGCTCGAGATTTCGGACAATGGCATCGGTCTTCCAGCAAGTTTGGAGCCCCACACTGCTCCCTCCATGGGCTTGCAGCTGTTAGCCCTGCTCGTTCAGCAGCTCAAAGCGGAGTTGGTAATCGAGCGGAATGGCGGCGCCCATTTTAAGGTCGGTTTTGAGCAGCGGCCGGTCTGACCCGGCGTCTAATTAACACGTGGCGAAATACCCAGCGCGCTGTTAATCACCGTTTCCAAGTGCTGCGTCGAATAAGGCTTGGTCGCGCACAAAAAGGGGGAGACCATCGCATTTGACTTGCAAATGAAAGTGCCTGGATAAGCCGTAAGATACACGATCGGCACCGGCCGTTGCTGCACAATCTTCATGGATGCTTCCACGCCATCCATCGCGCCATCCAGCTCGATATCCATCAGAATGAGGTCGGGCAGAGTTTCAGCCGCCAGCCGGATCGCGTCCAAGCCATTGGTCGCCGGCCCAAGCGGCAGGTGGCCCAGCCTTTTCAGCAGGTTTTGCAGATCCCGTGCGACGATCTGTTCATCCTCAATCACTAGAACGCGCTTTTGAACCAAGGTGGTTGTACCTCTTCCGTCTGAACCAGCATTTAGCTTACGTTCATAGCTTACCTCGTTTTCGTGCGTATCCGAGTAGCTTGCATTACACTGGAAGAGGAGACCTGTATGATCGGAGCACTTCGCATACTATTGATCGAGGACGATGTGAACGACGCTCGCTTAATCGAGGAAGGCTTGAGAGAGACCTGCCCTAGCTGCGATCTGCACCTGTTTGATGACGGCGAGAATGCTTTGCAATTCGCCTTTCGAGAAGGCCAGTGGCGTGACGAACTTCGGCCCAACATCATCATTCTGGATTTGAATCTTCCGGGAATGAATGGGGCCGAAATACTCGGTCGTCTCAAAGGCGATGAACGGACGAAATCGATTCCGGTGATCATGTTCAGCTCCTCCGCGGCCGCCGCCGACATTCACCGCTGCTACGATTTGCAAGCCAACTGCTACGTTCAAAAGCCCTTGGAATTGGACACTATCTTCCACGTAGTCAAATCCATCGAGACCTTTTGGGCGAACGTAGTCCAACTCCCGAACTAATGAGGCGTCCCAATCGATCCTTTCACTGTCCAGTATCCATAAACGTGGCGCGGCCACTCATGCCGTGACAAACCGGATGCCGCCCAAGCGTTGCGGAATGCTTGAAACAGAGCAGGAAGCGTAAGCGACCGTAAATTTGAAGCTACCTAAAATCCTTAAGTCAATGGCACGGGCACTCGTGCCTGCCGTGTCGCGACCCATCGCGACACTCCTCCCATGTGCTTTCGATATCGCCGGGATGACCCAATATTAAGAATGACCTCGAACCATAGCGGGATCGTAACCATCCCGAGCCGCCATCCGGTCGATGAAACGGTTCGCCGGCTTCAAGAAAAGCTATCTGCAAAAGGCGCGCAACTTTTCGCCCTGATCGATCACAGCGGCGAGGCGGCTAAAGCAGGCTTGCGGATGCCCAACACAAAATTGCTTATCTTCGGTAATCCGAAAGGTGGAACACCCCTCATGCTAGCCGCGCCCACGCTTGCCATCGACCTTCCGCTCAAGATTCTCATCCACGAAGATAGCGACGGAAAAGCCTGGGTAAGTTACAACGATCCGGAGTTTTTGTCCAAGCGGCACGGCCTCCCGCCCGATCTGATCCAGCCGCTACGCGTCGCCGCCGCCCTAGCCGAAGAAATCGCGTCAGCGCGATGAGCACTGATCGCGCCGGGAAGCGGCAGAAGATGAACCGCGCTGATACACCACGCTATGGCAAAACACCTGAAGGGTCGAGTGAAAGGAACTTGGAGGAGCTGGATAAACGAGGCTATGCGGCCCGACCGCAGCAGCGCGAAGAATCCCAACGGTGGGAGGATATTGCTGTATGGCCGCAAGACTGAAGCCCGGCGCGGACTGCAAGGCCTTCCCCCGACCTAAGCAACCAAAGCCGTATTCGATTCCGGCGTTTCTTCCACCGTTTCCTGACGCGCATCGGCCGTCTTGACGAAGCAGCGCAACACTTCAGCCACGCTCCAGGCTTGCGCCACGCAACCGCGCGGATTGAACGGCGCTTCGGCATCGAAAATTTCGCTGATAGAGCCCACGCATGAGCTGCGCAACTCGCTGCGGAAACCTTCCAGGAAGCCCCGCGCCGTCACGAAGTCACCTGGGTGCACCCGCAGCCAGGCATCGATAAACGGCCCGATGAGCCACGCCCAGACCGTGCCTTGATGGTAGGCCGCGTCACGGGCGCGCAGGTCGCCATCGTAACGCGGCTTGTAGTTCCGCTCACCCGGCGCGAGAGATCGCAACCCCACCGGCGTAAGCAAGCGTTCCTTAACAGCGCTTAGCACAGGCGCCCACTTGGATTCATCGAGTACCGGATAGTCGAGCGAAATGGCGAACACCTGGTTGGGACGGAATTGACGATCGTTCTTGCCATTCTCCGAATCCACCACGTCATAAAGATAGCCGCCCTTGGCATACCAGAAGCGATCGTTGAACGATGTGTAAGCCTTTTGCGCGTGTTCTGCAATCCCGCTCGCCTCGTCCTCGCGCCGCGCCTCGCGCAGCCACTTTTCAAGCAGCCGCAGAGCGTTGTACCAGAGCGCGTTGATTTCTACCGCCTTGCCGCGGCGCGGCGTAACCACCCAGTCGTCCACTTTGGCGTCCATCCAGGTGAGTTGGTAGCCCGGCGCGCCCTGCACCAGCAGCCCGTCACTCGGATCGACATGGATATTGAAGCGCGTGCCGCGAAGATGATGCCCGACGATCCCTAGTAGCTTGGGGAGCAGTTGGCGCATCAGGTGGCGATCGTTGGTTTGCTCATAGTAGCGGCTGACCGCGTGAAAAAACCACAGAGTGGCGTCGGCGGTGTGATACAGCCCGCTGGTTTTACCCTCCGGGAACATATTCGGTATCAGACCGTCGCGAATGTAGTGGGCGAAAGTACGCAGGATATGGCTCGCTTCCACCGTGCGCCCGGTCAGCAGGGTGAGACCTTCCAGGCTGATCATGGTGTCGCGGCCCCAATCGGTGAACCAGTGATACCCCGCGATCACGGAGCAGATTTCATCGCCCGCGGCGCGCGCCCGCACCGTGTCCTCCTGCCGGCCCACAGGCACGAAGATAAACTGATCGGCCGCCCAAACAAGCTCCCGGGAGGCGTCATCGGACGTCTCGGGCCGCGCCTCAAGCAACAAACGGCGTTTCCGTTCATGTTCCGCGTCCCAGGCCTGCTTCGGATTCAGCGCCGACATCACCTCCCAACTCTCCGTAGAGGCCACGATGCTCGCGTCGTGCGCCGCGTCGATCCGCACAGTCCAGAATCCAGGACTCCAAAGATTGCCGCGCCAGGTATAGCCCCGGCTATGCTCCACTTCATACATCACGTCGCGTATCTCGTGCGGATCCACCGAAACCGCGCCCGCATTGCCAAGCAGCCTGATCCGCAAGGGCGGCATGTGGTCACTCGAACATTTGAGCTCGTAGTCGTGGTCGCGCACCGTGAACGTGTAAGGTTCGATCGGCGCGTTGACCGCCGCTTCATGTGGCCGCATGTTCACTGAGGGTCGGAGTTGCAGTTTCACGGGGCCGCCGGAGGTTACCCGGTAGTTGATGTACGTCGTATTCTGCCGATGCGGAAGCACCACCCGTTTCTCTATCGTTGCGCCGTCGATCTCGTACGTCCAGATCGGAAGCCCCGCGTCCAAACGGAAATTGGTCAGGTATTGCAGATTGTCGGGGTATTCCCCACCCTCCGTTTCCAGCCCGTTCAGAGGCAGCACCGTGCCGTCCGACGTCACCACCAGCTCCAGAATGTCGTTGAGCATCATGGTGCGCCCGAGCGGTGACGCCAGCGCCGCGATTAGGTACCCATGAAAGACGCGCGTCAGCGTCCCGCCGATCGTGCCCGAGGCATACCCGCCCAGACCATTGGTAACCAGCCATTCCGTTTCATAAAGCTGCTGACGATCTTCTTCGCTCAGGGGCGCATTCGCGGTGTGTGTGAATATGTTGTTCATCCAGGAACCAGTGACATCCAGAAAAAGAGGGACTATGCGCTTATGGTAACCGGATACAAAGCAACCGCGGCATTGCCGGGTATTCTCCAGTTTTCGTGGCCGTCGAGCGAAGCCGTGCCGCAGCCGCCATAGGCCGCGTCGTCGGACGACCAAAGTTCTTTCCATCGAGTCGAGAACGGAGGAGCCAAAAGCGGCTCGGGTGCCGGATTGAACGCCAGATCCACTCCCAAATTCACCACCAGCAGGCGATCCGTTTGAAAGTCCGCCGAAAAGTAGCGCAGCACAAAAGCCGATTCGGACAACACCGCGCCGTCCAGCCCATGTTCACCCTGCAGAGAGAAGACCGGATCTTGGCGGCGAAGCTTTAAAAGATCCCGGTGCAGCGCATACCACTCCTGGTGCTTCTCTAGTTCCGAAAAATCCAATTTTGAGCTGGTAAATGTCGTCTCCGAACAAGGATCCACCAGGCACTTCTTCATCTCGGGAAGAGTCAGCGATCGCCATTGTTCGAGAAATTCGACGCGACCCCGGCGAATCAGTTGGGCCAGGTCCGGTTTGTGGTCTGCGAAGAACAGAAAGGGATTCGAGGCAGCGAACTCCTGGCCTTGAAATAGCATCGGGGTCGCCGGTCCGAGCAGCGTCAGAGCCGTCAGGGCCTTCAACACACCGGGAGAGCTGAGCTCGCGCGCGCGCTGCCCTCGGGCAGAGTTAGCAACCTGGTCGTGATTCTGTATGAACGAGACCATGCCTGGCCGCGGCAGCCCCAGGTTGGACGAGCCGCGTCTCTTCTTCTGCCAACGATACCACTGGCCCTGGTACAAGTAACCGTATTTCAGAGCGGAGATAAACTCCTGCGGGCTCCCCCGGTAATCCGTGTAGTACGCTTCCGCCTTTCCGGTCAGCGCGACCATCGCGGAGTGATGGAAATCGTCGTTCCAGAGCGCGTCCAGCCCAAAACCGCCAGCTTCCACCGGCTTGATGAGATTGGTATTTTGCGGTTCATTTTCTCCGATGAGAACGATCGCGCGCGGGGCGGCGGCACGGCGCGCCGCATCCACAATCTCCGCCAGGATGTGCGATTCCGACTCGTCGTGGATGTCTTGCGTCGCGTCCAGCCGCAGCCCGTCGAGATGAAATTCACGAATCCAATAAGCCGCATTTTCCCGAAAGAAGTGGCGCACCGGTCCGCTCTGCTCGCCATCGAAGTTGATGGCCTGCCCCCAGTCGGTCTTGTACTTTTGGGTCAGGTAGTAAGCCGAGAACTTGGGCAGATAGTTGCCATCCGGTCCGAGGTGGTTGTAAACGACATCCAGGATGACCCCCAGACCGAGGCTGTGCGCCTTATCCACAAAAGCGCGCATATCGTCGGGCGTCCCATAAATCGAAGCGGGCGCATAGGGTTGGACACCATCGTAGCCCCAGCCGAACTTACCGGGAAATTCGGCCACAGGCATGACTTCGATCAGAGTAAGGCCAGTATCCCGCAAGTAAGGGAGTTTCTCCATGGCGGAGCGCCAGTTTCCGCCGGCGGTGAAAGTGCCCAGGTGCATCTCATAGATGGCCTGGCCGGCAAGTTTGACGCCCGCCCACGCCTCGTCCGACCACCCGAAAGCTCGCGGGTCCACCACTTCCGAGAAGCCATGCGGACCATCGGGCTGATAGCGTGAAGCCGGATCCGGACAGACTTCTTTTTCATCCAGCTCGTATTTGTAACGCGCCCCAGGGGCGGCCTCGCCTGAAAAAGCAGAAAAGTAGCCGGCGTCTTCTTCCGCCGTTAGATCCAGCGATGGTCGCTTATCCTCGAAAATGACTCTAACCGACTGATGGTCCGGGGCCCACACCCGAAAATGCACCCCGCCCGCTTCGGGCTGGAACTCTGCGCCGACAGGCAGGGCGCGCGCAAACGTATCGGACTGCGATTTCGACATTACACAGACAAAGGTCTTCCCTCTTAGATTAACGGGCAGAGCCCCAGGTGGGGCATACGCTTTAGCGCAAGGCCATCGCCTGTTGTGGTCCGCCATTCACGCCCCCGCCAACTCGCGGAAATTCACGCAGCGGGTCGTAAGCCTTGGTCTCGGGAATCAAATGCCGCATGTCGGCCGTTTTGAGACCAATCACGAAGTCCGGAACAGTTTCCGTTGGATGTTTCTTCGACAAGGCGACGCGGGAAGAGACCCGTTTGGATTTTGTAGCCACGGTTACTGAACGATTGTAATGCCGGTGGGCCAGTGGGGCAGACGTGCTTGCACGTTTGCTTCAGCACTAGGCCATCGTCTTTTGTGGTCTGCCATTGACACTACTTCCAAATTTTCTTTTTTCAACCTGCTCAGCCGCTTAGCCGGAAAACCCGCGCCCGCCCGAACGCCCTCTCTTTATCCTGCGGGCAGGTTTGAAATTCATGAACGCCCAATCCACCCCGCTCACCCGCGCCGATGTCAATCGCGCTAACGCCGCCCACTCCACGAGTCCGAAAAGTGTCGCAGGCCGAGCCCGCTCCTCCCGCAACGCCTTCAAACACGGCCTCTATTCTAAAGACCTCATCATCCTAGGCGAAGATCCCGCCGAATTCGACCAGCTCCGCGCTACTCTCCGTGCGGAGCACCAGCCCGCCAACACCACCGAGGAGATCCTGGTCGACGAACTCGCCCAAAGCTTCTGGCGCATGCGCCGCTTCCGCCACCTCGAAGCCGGCGCCTGGGATACTGACACGGTGAACAAGTGGATCGATACCGGCCTCATGACCCTGGTCCAACGCGCCGCCAATTCCGCCGAGCGCAGCTTCCACAAAACCCTCTCGACCCTGGCCAAACTCCAAAAGGAGCGTGGCTTCGTTCCCCAAAAGACCGCCCAGGAACAACCCGCCGTTATCGAAGAACAATCCGTCGCTCAAGAACCTGGCTTCGTTCCTACAAAATGCGACGCAACCACGCAGCTCGAATTCGAAAACCCCGCTCCGAAACCGGAATGCACGGCGTCCGCAACCCGGCAAGCTGGCTTCGTTCCTGAAAAAATCGCTAGCAACGCTGGCACCGTTCCCGAAAGAACCGCTGCCGAGCTCGAACTTTTCAAATACTTCGGCTACTTCCCCGAAGACGCCGACAAATATGTAGAATCGCTGCTCGAAGAAGCCGGCTATCTGCCCTCCGACACCAAAACCGCCGCCTGAAATCCGCTTTTTCCTTGGCGTCTTTGCGCCTTTGCAAGAAGTCGCTCTAAAGACCGAGTTTGTCTTTCAAGGCGCGCACACGGTCGCGCGCTACCGTGAGTTCGGTATCTTTCCCGTCATTGATGCGCAGCATCATGCGATCGGAGAACCAGGAGTAGAGTTCGCGCACGTATTCGATGTTCGCGATAGTCGCGCGGTGAATGCGCACGAAGCGCGCCGGATCCAGGAGTTCTTCGAGTTGGGTAATGGTGTAATCTACGACGAAGTCTTTCTTGGGCGTCGAGGCATACGTGAGCTTGTCGTTGGCGTAAAAATGAGTGACGCGGGCGATATCGACGAATTCGATGCGCTCCCCGAGCTTAGACGGAAGACGCGCGGGATAAGATCGCTGGCGCGGCAGTCCGGCCGCCAGTTGCTCGAGCAGTTGCTCGATTTTAGGGCGCGCTTCCAGCCCCGCGCGCACGCGATCCAGTTTCGCGAGCGCGCGCTCCAGTTGCTTTTCGTTGATGGGCTTGAGCAGGTAATCGATCGAATGGACTTCGAAGGCCTGCAGCGCGTATTGCGAATAGGCCGTGGTAAAGATAACCAGCGGTTGAGGCTCGATTCTCGAAAGCATTTGAAAGCCCGAAAGATCGGGCATCTCGATGTCGGTGAAAAGGACGTCGTACGGCGTGCTCGCTATCTGCTCGATAGCGACCAGCGGGTCAGTGCTCGACCCGACCACGCTCACGCGCTCGGTTCTTTCGAGAAGCCGCTCCAGACGCCGGATGGCGAGCGGTTCGTCATCCACAAGAAAGGCGCGCAGCGGGTTCATGCCAGCAGCCGGACGGCAGTGGGAACGGTGTGGGGAAGCTCGATCGCGACGGTCGTCCGGCCGTCGTCGCGGCAAATGTCGAGCTTCGCCCGTTCACCGTATAGCGCTGTCATGCGCTCCTGGAGATTGTTCAGGCCGTGTCCGGCGGGCAGTTCCAGAGTCAGAAAGCCCGGGCCATCGTCCTGCACTTGAAGACGCAGGCAATGCGCGCTTTCGCTCGCGCTGACCACCACGGTCGCGCCCCTGCCGCGCGCGACCACGGCATACTTGACGCTGTTCTCCACCAGGGTCTGCACGGAGAGCGGCGGCACCGGCGTCTCGCCCAGCGACGCCGGAACCTGAATTTCGTAGCGTAGCCTCGAACCGAAGCGAGCCTTTTCGATCTCGAGATAATCTTCAACGATCTGCAGCTCGCGTTCGAGCGGGACTAACCCGCCCGGAGCCGCGTCGAGCGAAAAACGCAGCAGTTCGGCCAGTTGAGTGAGAATGCGCTCCGCGCGCAGCGGATCTTCGTGGATCAGGGAGGAGACGGAATTGATGGTGTTGAACAGGAAATGAGGATGGATGCGCGCTTCGAGCGAAGAGAGGCGCGCTTCGGTGGCGAGCTTGAGCGCGCGTTCGCGTTCCAGCTCTTTGGTCTTGAGCTGCATGGCGCTGTTCCTGAGCCTCGATTCCTGTATTTCATACATCGAGATGAACGAGACGGCGATCGCCGAGAGGACGAGCGAGATACCGAGCGAGCTGCGGAATTCCGGCCAGTAGTTGTATCTCGAGCCAACAATAGAGCGTAGGACAAGACCGGCCAGCAGGCACCCGATGAGATTGCCTAGCAAAACGACCCCGGCCCGAATGCTCGATTTGACCAGCAGCGGCTCGCCCAAGGTGCGCGTCCAGATGGGCGGCAACACGAGGCAGATGGGAATGCCGATGAGATTGGAATAGATAACGGCAAAGAGATATTGCTGGAACAGCGCGGGAAAGGGGATATGAGAGTCAAAACAGTGCTGCAGGATGGGGACAAGGATAGCGATGGCGACATCGATGACCATCACCCGCACCAGCCATTTGAGAATGGGTTTGTGCAACGCGGCTCCTGCTTCCAGGTTATGGCTAATTGGGGCTCCGCGCCGCGCTGGCCGATGAACTGGCGGTTTGGGCAGATGAAAGGAGTTTTCGAGAGAAGAAATCGGCGGTGGCCTGGTAGGCCTGAATCCAGTGGCGCGACAGCAGGAAATCGTGTATCTCGTTCGGGAAGATGAGCTCTTCGAAAGGAACGTGGCGCTGGCGCAGGGCTTCGACGAGCATAACGCCCTGGCTGAACTCCACGTTACGGTCGTCGTCGCCGTGGATAAGAAGGACGGGCGAGCGCCAGGTATCGACCGATGCCATGGGCGACGAATCGAATGCGATGCGGGCGGCTTCTTCGCGGTCTTTCAAGTCGTTCGGATCGCCGCTGATGACGCCGCGAGACAGGTAGCCGCGCAAAGTGCTCCAATCGTGGACGCCGTGAAAATCCACGCCCGCTGCGTAAAGATCGGAGGCGCGCGAAAGAGCCATGGCGGTCAGATAGCCGCCGTAAGAGCCGCCCCAGACACCGATGCGCGCTGGATCGACGTCCGCGCGCGATTTGAGGTAGAGGCCCGCTCCGATCACGTCATTGAACTCGCTGCCCCCGCGCGCGCCGTAGTTGATAGCCTCACGGAAATCGAGGCCGTAGCCGATGCCGCTGCGATAGTTCACCGACAGGACGACGTAGCCCTGGCTGGCGAAGTATTGGTTCAGCGAATAGGCGTTCGAATAGTAATACATGTAATGAAAACCGAGCAGCATCTGCCGCCGCGAGCCGCCGTGAAAAAAGACGAGCGCCGGATGGCGAGTCTCGCCCGCGCCGCCGGGCGGCAGAAAAAGCTGGCCGTGCACGACCAGCCCGTCGGCCGCCGTGATCAGGACCGGCTGCGGTTTGACCAGCGAGTTCTTAGGGAAACCGGGTGGCGCGACGTCGGGCCCGAGGGGCTCGGCACGGCCGTTTGCCAGACGAACTACCGCGTGGGAGCGTTCGTTGTAACTGGAAGTGAGGTAAACAAAAGCACTTCCGTCGGCTGTCGGAGCCGGGTCCCACTCGATGTTCTGGCCCGAAGTGATTGGCTTCGTTTTTTCATTTCCCTCAACCGGGACGCTGCACAGGTGACGGCGGTCAATGTCCCCTATGTTGGTCGAGTAATAGATGATTCGGCGGTCGGCTGAGGAGGCGACGTGTTCGACGATTCCCTGCCCCGGCGTGAGTTCGTTCGGTAATCCGCCTGCGGCCGGCACGCTGTACAGGTGATTCCAGCCGCTGCGCTCCCACGGAAAGACCAAACGGTTGCCGGCCGACCAGAAGATTTGTTGGGTAGCCACTATCTCGTGGAAGAGGCTGCCGGGTCCGTCCTGAGCACGGAAGACTTCGTGCCCGACGCCCGTATTCGGATCGGCAACACGAATCGACCAGGGCGGCCCGGAACGTTGGGCCGAGAAGAACGCCTGGTGATTGGTGACGGGAATGCGCAGGAAGGCGATCCGAGCGCTATCGGGCGACCAGACGGGCTCGCCATCGTAGCTGATGGCAGGGTCGAGGTAACGAACGGACTTGTCGGCGAGTTTATAGACGGCGATGAAGCTGTGATCGCCGCGCGTGCTGACGAAGGCGAAGGCTGTCCCGTCGGGTGCCCAGCGCAGATCGGATTGCGAACCTTTCTGGTCGACCAGCGGAGTCGCGTCCGCCTTCGATTTGGCGGTCGATGGATCGAACGAGAAGATCTGGTCATGGCGGATGAAGACGACGAGATCGCCTTTGGGCGAGATCTGCGACGCGCGGCCGATGGTCAGTTTAGCCGGCGAACCGCCTGACAGATCGACTCGCCAGATCGATTGATCGGGTCGTTGCGGGGAGAGGTTGGGATTGGGGTTTTCGCCGCCGTTTTCGAAATCGCCGCCGCGCGCAAACAGAAGATAGCTGCCGTCGGGCGACCAGGTCAGGTCGGCGATTTCCTGGCCGTCGTCCTGGTCGAACGATGTGATAGGCCGAGCTTTCCAGTCGGGACCGCTCGCGACCCAGATGTTGCGCCGGCCGTTTACGTTTTCGATCCAGGCGGCTGCCGCGCCTTTAGGGGACGCAATCACGTCGCTCGCAAAGGGAGCGCCCATGATCTGGTTGATCGTGAAGGCAGCGGGAGCAGCACAAAGGCAGGAGAGCGCGAGGAGCGAAGCAGCGGCAAGTTTGAGCATCGGGGAGTTTTCATTTTGTCATGAACGGGCCTGCAAAAAGAGAAAAGGGCCAAGCGGTTAACCCGCTTGGCCCTTTCGTTGGTTTACTACTGGTCGCCGCTTATTTGGGGCAGCCGAGCGCCTTCATCTCGCTATCGTCGAGAGGTCTGGCGTTCTTGACGGCCGGAGGCATCGTGGTGCTGTTGTGAGGCACCAGGTAGACTTCCACTCGCCGGTTCTTATCGGCTTCGGTTGTCTGCGAGCCCTTGCGTTCCTTGATGTTCGAAGTTCCGCACTGGCCGGGCCGGGTTTCGGACGTTTGGTCGGTGCCTACCCAATCGATCTTGATACGGGAAGGATCGACCTTGGCGCAGGTAGCAGTTCCGCCGCTCAGGACAGCAGCCGCGTTCATGGCGCGTTGCTCATCCAGATCGTTGGCTGCCGCCGCTCTGCGGCCTCTACGACGGCGCATGGCCGGGGCCTTGGTTCGCTCATCGGTGTCGCGATGACCGACCAGGACGATGTCGTAGTCGCCGCTGGCAACCTTCGGCGCAGCGTCGTCGATGAGGAGGCGCTTGCCGCAGTTGTTGACGCGGGCGTTGTTCTTGGCGTAGACCACATCGTCGAGACGGACGAACTGCGGTGGGCAGTTAACCGTGACGGTGGCCGTTTGAGAAGCAGTCTGACCTTGCTGGTCGGTGACCGTGACAGTCGCGGTGACGGTCTTGGTCTGGCCTTGCGCGCCACCCTCGAAGTTGAGGCTGGAAGCATCGAAGGTCGCGTTCGCGCTGCTGTCGTTCGTGATGGTACCTTCGCTGGCAGTCCACTTGTAGGTCAAGTTGCCGCCGCAAGCAGAGGCTGTTGCGGTCGCGGTGAGGTTCGCGGTATGCGTGCCGTTCTTATCGGCCGCGCAGGAGAGCGTGGTCGGATCGGCCGCTACGTTGCTGATGGTCGGAGCCGCGGCCGTGATGGTCACCGTCGTGGTGGCATTTACAGGAGCCACTGGCGGCGGAGGCGGCGGTTGTACCCAGCAGCGAACCGGGAATTTCTTCGGCTTCTCCATGGGAGGCGGCGGCGGAGTGGTGTCATTCACCGTCACCTGAATGTTGAAGCTGCCGGTGTTGCTCGGGGTGTAGCTGAAATCCGGGCTATCTTCGCCCTGCGCTTGGCCATTCACGGTCCAGGCGTACTTCAGCTTATGATCGGCCGGCGCGCCGGCCAGAGTCGCATGCAGATTAACAGGCTTGCCGGGGCAGATCGTTCCTTCGGCGCCAGAGATGGTCGGCGTCGGGAGCGGAGCCGGCGGCGGAGGCGCGGGCGGCATTTCGGGGCACTTGGTGGTTCCGGCGTACCAGACTAAGCCGAGCGTTCCCTGAAAGCCATTGATCTTGTCATGAGCCGGGATGTAAATCCCGCCGTTCGGATAGTTGGGCAAACCATAGGTTGGATTGCGCGACCAGAAGCCGCGGGCATCCACGCGCACACCGAAGTGATCGGTGACATGGAATTTGACACCGCCACCGTAGTTCAGGCCAACCTGCAGATTGTCGTTAAGGTTACCGGAGTTGTAAAGAGCGACATTGGTCGCGCTTCTGGCCATCGTCTTCGCCGCATCGGTCGGAGTGAATTGAATACCATTGACGCCGACCGTGACGTACGGCTGAACCTTCGAGCCGCGGGGCTTGAGGTTGATGATCGGATTGAGACCGAAGAAATAGTTCCTCGCTCCGAAACTATACGGCGGAAGCGCAGCGCCCGTTGCCGGGTTGAGTCCGCTCGACTGCCGAAATTCCACATTTGCCTGGTCGAAATCGGCCCAGAGTTCGATGCCGATATACGCAGACGGATTATAAGTTAAGCGGAGGCCACCTACGCCGCCATCAACGAGCTTGGTAGTCAAGCCGCGAAGGACTTGACCATAGGTGCTAATACCGCCAAAGGGATCGATTTCAATCAAGTCCGGATACTCATCGAGTCCGTTTGCGCCTGCCTTCGCGGCAGCCTTGGTTGAATTCGGGGTTGCTGTTGTGCCCTGACTATTGGCATCTTGGGCGAAAACGGCTGTGCTGAAGCACATAGCCATACACAAGACACCAGAACTGATCGGCTTAAATCTGAGCCGAGACTTCATCCTGCTCCTCCAAAACGAGAAAATGACCCACCAGAATAGATCCAGTTTACTAGGTTTGATAAACCCGAGCATTGTTTCATGCGTTAACAAGAATTAATCCTAGCAGAAAGAGCAATTTAGCTCCCTCCGCCGGACAAAAAACAGAGATTACCGGGGACAGCCCAGAGCCTTGACTTCGGGCTCCGGCAGCTGCCTGGCATTTTTGACCGCAGGAGGCATCGCCTGGCTATTTCTCGGTACGAGATAAACTTCCACGCGACGGTCCTTGTCGGCTTCCGACACTTGCGAACCGCGCCGTTCTTTGGTTGCGGGCAGGTTCGAAGTTCCGCACAGCCCAGGATCGGGAGTCGAAGTAGAGTCGGTACCGACCCAATCGACTTTCACCTGGGAGAGATCGAGATTCGCGCACGTGCCATGGCCGCCGACGAGCACGGCAGCGGCATTGAGCGCTCTTTGTTCATCGAGGGCCCGGGCAGCGGCGACCCTGGCTCTTCTGCCACGGCGAGTTCCGCCGGCGACAGCCGTTTCCTCGTCGGCCGCCCGGTGTCCTACCAGAACTACATCGTAAGTAGTCCCGGCCTGGGGAGCAGCCTGATCGATCAGAACGCGCTTACCGCAATTGTTGACGCGCGCTTTGTTCTTAGAAAAAACGATATCGGAAAGCCGCTTGAATTGAGGCGGGCAGTTCACGGCAACGGGCGTCGTCTGAGAAGCCGTCTGGCCGGCTTCATCGGTCACGGTAAGAGTGGCGGTGACGCTCTTGGTTTGCGCCATGCCGCCGCTTTCGAAATTCAGCGACGAAGCATCGAAGGTGGCGGTGGGGCTGCTGTCATTGGTGACGCTGCCTTCGCTCACCGTCCATTTATAGGTAAGATTGCCGCCGCAAGCGGAGCCGGTTGCCTGGCCGGTCAAGCTGGCCGAATGGACACCGTTCGAATCCGCCGCGCAACTCAAGCTGGTGGGGTTGGCGGAAACGCTCACGATCTGCGGCTTCGCATTTTCCTGCACGCTCAGCGTAAGCGGACCAGCCATCACGGTGCGGGCTGGATTGGTGGAATCGGTGACTACCACTTCAACCTTAAAGTCGCCGGCATTGTTGGGAGTGAAGGAGAAGTCCGGGCTATTGCCGCCCTGGGAAACATCGTTTAACTTCCAACTGTAGTTCAAGGTATGGCCGCTGGGATCGGTGGCGCTCGAGTGAAGCATGATGGCTTTGCCCTGGCAAAGCGTGCCGCCGGGCCCGGTAATTTGGCCCGCATCGAGCGGAGCGGGCGGTGGCGGCGGAGGAGGCGGGGGCGGAACGTAAGGCTTCTTCAGATAGACAACCAGGCCTAGGGTGGCCTGCAGGCCGTTAATGTGATCTTTACTCGGAATGTAGATGCCGCCGCTGTTGTAGTTAGGCAGGCCGAAGGTCGGGTTGCGCGACCAGAAGCCACGGACATCGAAGCGGAGCCCGAGATGTTCACTTAGGTGAAGCTTGAGGCCGCCGCCATAGTTCAGCGCAGGCTGCAGATTGTCGGTCAGGCCGGAGGAGCCATAGATGGCGTTCACAGCGGGATCGCGCGCGTAAGCTTCGGCTTTCGACGTGGGAGTAAATTGAGCGCCGCCGCCCCCGACGGTGACATAGGGTTGGAAGCGGGACCCGCGCCGGGTGAAATTGTAGACGAGATTCAATGCCGGGTAATGAATCTGCTGACCAAAGCCGAAGCTGGGCAGGCCGGGAGAGATGGGCGTCACCAGGCGAACGTTGTTCACCATGAAGCTATAGGAAAGCTCCAGGCCGAGATGCTCGCTGAAATTCCAAGCCGCGCGGCCGCCGACAACGCCGCCGGTAACCAGCTTTTCGCCTAAGCCGCGATTGACTTCACCCCACATGCTGACGCCGCCAAAGGGATCGAGTTCGATGATGTCCGGGTACTCGTCGCCGGCGGTCTTCTCATGATTGGTTGCAGCCTCCGCCGGCTGCTGTGCATTGCCTGCCGACGGAGGCTGCTGGCCGAATGCTGACGCAGCCAGACACAGCGCGACCGTTACGACGGAAACTGCCGGCCCGACCCGAAGTTCAGCCCTCATATTCCCCTCTCAGGAGAGTTTGTAAACAATGCCAAAAATTGATCTTAGCGGATTACAGCCTGATCACGGTAGAGAATTCCGAGGTCACCCGTAATTCCGTAGAGCCGGCCGGAGGCAAAATCGGGCAGCCAGAGTTGCCGAATCCGAACGGAAGGTAAGCTAGTCGGCACTTCTTTCCAAGCGGCGCCGGAGTTGGCGGTGGCATATAACTGGCCGTACTCGACAGCGTAAGCGATACCGTCCTGGTTGCCGTAAACGACGGAATTAACGGTGGAAGCGGGGATTCCGCCAAGATTCGCATACCACTTTGCGCCGCCGTCGGGAGAGGAATACAAACCGAGCCGAGTGGCAGCGAGCAGAGTGGAGCCCTTACCGGGAGGGATGGCGATTTGGTTGACATCCGAAGGCGACAAGGGGAAAGGCAGGCTTTCCCAATGATCGCCGCAGTCTTTAGAAAGGAAGAGACCGAGGGCGGTACGGGCAATGAAAGTGCCTGACGAATCAGGCGCGGCGTAGAGCCCGGTGACGGCGGGCGAGCCCGGGATGGAGGCGCTGGTCCATTTCTCGCCGGCGTCGGTGCTCTTGAGCAGGCCGAGGTCGGTGGCCGCGAAGACGACATCCTGGGCGCCGCTCTTCATGGCGTAGAGTTCGCTGACGTCGGAAAGAGAGACCTGGCGCACTTTGACGACCGGCTTGACCGGGCGACGGTAGCGAGTTCTGGCGGCGGCGCGATGGCTAGCGGCGACGTGCGGCGCCGGTTTGGCAGGCGGCGGAGTTTCGATGAGACGAACCGGGAGAACGCGCCAGGCGTTTCCACCGTCGGTGGACTTATACATTTGGTGGGGGCTGGCGGCCAGCAGAACGTTGGGCGTGCCGGGAAGGCCGGTAAGGGCTTTCAGATGCACGCCGCCCAGGCCATGGACATCCTGAAAACGGCTCCAGGTTTCGCCATGATCGGTGCTCGAGAAGAGGCCGCTGGTCTCGCCTTCCTGCGTTTCGATGGCGAAGAGCTTGTCGCCGGAACGGGTATACGAGGAGATAGCGCGGTCGACAAAACCGTGGTTGATCAGCTGGATGGAATCGCCGCCGTTCTGGCTTTTACCGATGCCGTCATATTCGAGCGCGAGATACATGGTTCCGGGGTGGGCGGGGTCGAAGGCCAGGGCATTCACCTGGTTATCGGTCATGCTCTTCCAGGACGCGCCGCGGTTGAGAGACTTGAACAGCCCCGTGGTAGTGCCGGCGAAGATGGTGCCCGAGGTGGCAGGATCTTCGCGAATGACGTGCGTGCGGCGGGAGGTATTCGGAATGCCCATCAGCTTTTTCCAGTCGTCGCCGGAAGTCTCGCTCGAATAGATGCCGCTGCAGGCGCTGGCCAGAACGGAAGACGGATTCACCGGATCGACAAAGATCGAGAAGACGTCGGAATCGTCGATCATGCCGGTGTGAATGGACTGCCAGGTCTTGCCGCGATCGGTGGTTTTCCAGGGCAGGTGCGTGGTTCCGGCATAGATGAGGTCGGGGTTCTTGGTATCGACGGCAACCGCCGTGATGCCTTGCATTTCGAGATTGTCTTTATCGGAGATGCGCTTCCAGTCTTTGCCGGAGTTTTCGCTCAGCCAGACGCCGCGCAGCGTTCCGGCCACGAACTCGGACGGCTTGCTGGCCGATACGGTCAAGGCTCGGACGCCGAATTTGGTCATGGATTTGACCGATTTCCAGGTGACGCCGGCATCCTCGCTTTCAAAAAGGCCACCGTCTTCGGCCGAGATCATACCGGCCAGATAGTGGTCGGAATCGGCCGGATCGACGAGCAGAGAGGTGACTTCGCTCAGATTGCGCTTGGGAAAATCGAGCAGCTTCCAATTTTGACCGGCATCCTGGCTGCGGAAGACGAGCGAGTTCATACCGCCCGCGAGCACCACCTCGGGCTTGTGCGGATCGATGGCCAAACTACGCGCGGTTCCCCCGAACGGTCCGGCGATGGTCCAGTCATTGGCGGGAACGGAAAAGGCCCAAGCGGCGAGGCCTAGGGTACAGAGAGCAGCCCCACAAGCGAAGGCAGGCACAACTCGTTTAATCATTTTGCGAGACATCTGTTTTAGCAACTACTCTATATTGTTAACGAAACGGATCGATCATCTCTACTGGGATTGAGAGAAAGACGGGTTTGGGGCGGTCAATGACGCCGCTGCCGTTTCGGTCGAGAACGGAAAACTCTCCTAGCGATTGGAGGCGAGGGCGACGTTGAATGCAGTCCGATCGCCCCTGCTCGAAAATGTTCAGCTTTGCTGCAGTGTGACCTGGGCCGCCGGTACGGTAAAGGTCCGCAGGGTGACGACATCCGCGGTAGGCTCACGAACGGTAGTGACGGCTTTGAAGACGCAAGTAAGTTGAGTTGCTGTGAGCGTGAGTAGCGCGTAGCCGTGCGTCGAGGAGTCCCAGAACTCAATATGTGGATTGTTAGCGCGGATCAACGGCTCGAGGGCATTCGGCGGCACGCCGAACTCTTGCGCCGGCAGCGGACAGCTAGGTAGGTCGACGGCTGATTCTATACCTTCAGCTAAATTAGCCGACGAGATTGATCCAACCATCAGCTCGATTCCAACGGGGCTTGACAAGCTTTCGTCGAAAGTAGGGCGCAGATAGCCAGCGAGGAACGTATGCAAGTCACCGGTCAGAGCAACGAAGTTATCTACACCGGCATTCCCGATCGCTCGCAAGATGGCCTGCCGCTCCTTACCGTATCCGTCCCATTGATCCAGATCCACGTAGATTACACCAGAAACCTTGAGCTGCATCAGCATCACTTCGTTCGCCCACAATTTCCAGATAGCCGTAGAACCGGTCGCCTGATTGAGAAACCATTGTTTTTGCAGCACGCCGAGCATCGTCCTGTTGCTATCTTCGATCGCGGGACAACCGGGCGAGAAGTACCGTCCGAACACCTCTTGATCTCCGCAAGGCGGTCCGTCCCGATACAATCGCTCGTCCGTCACAATCAAATCTGCGATCGTGCCGAAGCTAAACGTTCGATAGACCTGGATCGAACTCGACCAATCAAGGTTCGGATTGAACATCAGATTGGCGAGGCCGTATTCCGACCACGCCTGATTAGCGGCTTGTCGCAGCGCAGGTTGGGGAGTAGAGGCACTGTTCGGAGGCGTATTGTTGTCCGGATGAAAGTCCTGGTGGCAATCGTTCGCGAACTCATGATCATCCCAAAGCTGGATATAAGCGAAAGCCTCGTGTGCGGCTTGCTGATCGGGGTCGCTGCGGTAAACCTGATAGAGGTGCCGATAGTCATCTACGTCCACGGGCACAGTAGTGCTGCCGCTTGGAAAGGGCGGCACCTGACGCGCCGGGTTCCCCTGGAAGTTGCTCGTGATGGTTTCGTAGATGTAATCGCCTAGGTGAACAACGTAGTCCACCTGCGATTCCTGAGACAGATGACGCAAAGCCGTGTAGTAACCGTTGCCAAAATCCTGGCAGACAATAAATGCGAGGTTGAGGGCAACTACAGCGTAGGTTGTTTGCGGCAAAGTCTTAAACCGACCCGTTCGGCTAGGAATGCCTCCGTAGATGAAGCGATAATAATAGCTGCTGTAGGGTTGTAGAATACCCGGCGCCGAGACCGGCAGCTTGGCGGTTGAGTCTGTTGCCGAGGTCAGCGTAGTCGTTCCTGCTACGAGAACCATGGAGAAAGCCGGATCAGCAGCAATCTGCCACGCCAAATGATTTCCGGCACGTTGCTGTAAGGGATCTACGCGCGTCCAAAGCACGATTCCAGACACGCTGGGATCGCCCGAGGCAACGCTTTGCGGAAACACTTGCCTCTGCTGTTCGCTCGTAAATGCAGGATTAACCTCAAATAGAGCCGAGGCATCTGCCGAATCTATCCCGGCCGTCTGCATGGAAGGTGCCGGATTCGGGTAAGATGAGGTTTTCGCGACCGCCTCATTCAGTGTCGCTTCTACAGCGCAGGCAACTTTGCCAGAGCTGGCCAGTTTTTCCAAGTGTGACCCGCGGTTCATTGTCCTCCCTACAAGTACGCAGAATTAGAACAAAAATGCATCTGCGGCGTTCCGTGACAAGTGTGTAAATAGTAGGACTCTATTGTTCAGCGTCTCAACTGCCGCGAAGGCGGTACGGTTGTCAATGACGTCGGGTGGCAAATTTTATCCGCTCTTTGGCGGCCAGGATCGGCCGCTGACGAAAAGCCTCCGGGCCTACGGCGCTTCGGCCTTCTTAAGCAAATTGGGAAGAGCAAGTCTTAGGCCGCCACATATTCTCGCCCATGGCGAATGGTTCGCGCCTCTGCGCCCTATGCTTTCATCAAGTGTTCATATTCCTCTGGAACACTAGTGCCCAATGCGCTTCTTTCAGGGCAAGGTATCGCGCGTGCTCGTCCTCTGTTTAGTTGGGTTTGTGTTGCTGGCCATTCCGTCAATTGCTCAATTCGAAACAGCCGAGGTTCTAGGAACCGTCCACGATGCCTCGGGCGCGGTTCTTCCGAAGGCTGAGGTTGTATTAACGAACGAGCAAACCTCCATCGAGAGCAAGACCATATCCGACGAAAGTGGCAACTACGACTTCTTCAATGTGAAACCTGGCCGCTACACAATTAGCGCTGATCTCGCTGGCTTTAAAACTTTCAAAACCACTGGTGTGCGAGTGGATGTCGGGGCCCGCCAGCGCGTCGATGCAGGACTTCAAGTCGGCGATATCACCCAATCTGTTAATGTACAAGGCGCAGCCGAAATTCTCCAGACAGATTCCAGCCAGTACGGCCAATTGATCAACACGCAGCAGGTCGTTGCACTTCCTCTAAACGGCCGTGATTATTCAGATCTGGCGCTCCTTTCCACCAACGTGCACCGCTCGCCTCTGGCGGTATTGTTCGCAGCCAGCGGCACGCCTCGGGAAGGTTCGTTCAATGTAAACGGCATGCGCAGTACCTACAACAATTTTCTGCTTGATGGTATTGACAACAACGCCTACTCGACCAGTAACCAAGGCTATTCGAGCCAAGTGGTGCAGCCGTCGCCTGACGCGATCGCCGAGTTTCAGGTGATCACCACCAATTTCAGCGCCGAGTATGGGCGCGTAGGCGGAGCTGTGATTAACACCGCCCTGCGTTCAGGAACTAACCAATTTCACGGCACGGCGTACGAGTTCCTCCGCAACACCGATTTGAACGCAGTGGGATTTACCTTCAGTCCGGCAGTCTTTCAAAAGCCCACATTGCAGCGCAATCAGTTTGGTTTCACCATTGGCGGTCCAATCGTCAAAAACAAGATGTTCTTCTTCGCCGACTATGAAGGGTTTCGGCAGTTACAGCGCTATCTTAATTTCGATACTCTTCCCGACGCCACCGACCGTTCTGGCGTTCTGCCCAACACCGTTTACGATCCTGTAAACCGCACCGTGTACCTAAAGGGAACCCAGCTTCCAGTGACGGCCATAACCCCATTTGCGCAACAGGTCTTGAGCGCGCTTCCGGCACAAAATGGGCCCAGCCGCTCTAACAATTACGAAGCGCTATTGCTGGTCCGCGATTACAGCGACAAGTATGACGCCAAGGTCGACTACAACATAAACGACAGGATGACCGCTTTTCTGCGCTTCAGCCAGCGCAAAGACCTGCAATACTACCAGCCTGACATTCCCGGGTCCTCCGGCGGCAACGGCAACGGCTATATTCATGCCATTCAGCAGCAAGTGGCCGCAGGCTACACATTCACCGTTACACCCTCATCTCTACTCGAAGCGCGCTTCGGCTTCGATCATGTCCTGGCCGGCAAAGTGCCCCCGTATCTCGGCGGAGAGAGCATGGAGCAGCTGTACGGCATCCCGGGATTACCGACGTCGCCTGATTTGACCGGCGGCCTAAACTCGCAGAGCATCAGCGGGTTTTCGCAATTAGGCAGGCAGACGAGCAATCCGCAATTCCAGAACCCCACTTCATTCGATCCCAAGCTCAATTATTCCTTCATTCGGGGCCGTCACACCATCAAGGTCGGTTACGAATTCGAAGCCATCCGAACCGAAGTACTCGACGTAAATCCTCTGTACGGCGAAGACACCTACGCCGGCCAGTTCAGTAAGCCCACGTGCGCCCTTCTAGGCAAACCTTCCACGTGCGTCATACCGTCCGATTCGAGCACTTATAACCTGGCCGATTTTCTATTCGGCCTACCTAGTACGATTCAGCTCGGGAACAATCTCGTGACCAACTTGCGGCAACACATCAATTCCTTGTATGCGCAAGATGACTGGCGCGTCAATTCTCAACTGACACTGAATCTAGGTTTGCGCTGGGAGTACGCGACTCCACTTTGGGAGCGCGACAATCTTTGGTCTAATTTCGATCCGTCTACCGATTCTTTGATCAGGGCAACAAATGGAAGCATCTACAACCGCGCGCTGGTTAATCCCGATTACAAGGACTTTGGCCCACGTCTTGGATTCGCCTACAACCCTGAATCGAAGACAGTCATTCGTGGCGGTTATGGCATCAGTTACGCGTTTGAGAATCGTCCAGGAAGCGCTCAGGAGGGTATTAACGCTCCGCTCGCGCTATTTGGTCTTCTTAACCAATCCATTCCCGCGGGCGGCACAGTTCCCTCCACCTTCCTCAATACTCAGAACAGCTTCACGACGAACATCGATAGCCCTTCTAACTTCAATCCCGTCGCCTCCAACATTGATTACATTCCGTCCAACACCAAATGGCCATATGTGCAATCTTGGCTATTCTCCGTGCAGCGCCAGCTAACCGGCAACACAGTACTCGAGATAGCCTACAATGGCAACCACAGTTTGCGGCTGCCTATTCTGGCCGACTATAATCAGGCCGCACCCAATCTTCCTGGACAATCGCTGGGGGTTCAAGCAAGGCGCCCCATCCAGAGCTTCGGCGCAATCACTTGGCTCGATCCTGCCGGGTCTAATGACTACAACGGTCTAGCGGCCCGTCTAGAACACCGCTTTAGCAACGGCCTGTACTTTCTGAACTCTTTCACCTGGTCAAAAGCACTGGGCGATTCCGAGCAGGCGCTTGAATATTTTCCTGGCTATTATCAAGCCAATCCTCAGAACATCCACGACTTGGGTGCTGAAAGGGGACCATCCAGCTTCGATATTGAGTTCATAAATGTTGCGAGCGTGGTCTACGAACTGCCGTTTGGCAGAGGTCGCCAGCACGGCGGCGGTATAAGTCGCATCTTGGATGCCTTCTTAGGCGGCTGGGAAGTAAACTCGATTGTAACTGCCAATAGCGGACCCCCCATTGACGTCTCTTATGGACCGTCGGCAGCCAACGATGTGACTGGTCTGACCAACGATTATCGCGGAGAAGCCATCCTGCGCCCCAACGTTACCGGTTCCTCGGTCTCACAGACGAAAGGCCAGCTAGTGAACACCTATTTCGCCGGCTACACTTTTACTACGCCGCCGGCCTATGATCCTTTTGGCAATGAATCGCGAAATTCGTTCCGCGCTCCTGGCCTGGGCCAATGGGATTTTTCAGCAAACAAAACGTTTCGCGTCTTTGAGCGGGCTTCGCTGCAATTTCGCTCGGAATTCTTTAATGTGACAAACCACACTAACTTCGGATTGCCGACTGCTGTGACTACGAGTTCAGCGTTCGGCACTATCCGCACTACTTATCCGTCGCGGCAAATTCAGTTTGCGCTGAAACTTTTGTTCTGATCACGGCGGGTTCGGTGAAAAAGGATTTGGGGAAACTCGGCGCGAGGCTACCAGTTGGACCAGAGTGGACTTTGGCTGTTTAAGAATGTTCGAAACGATCCATCCGGCTCGCCGTTCTCGACAAACTGCGCAACGATCGAATGGAGGCGCGCGCGCTCCTGCTCAAGCCGCTGTTCTCCGGCATCGGTAAGCATATAAATTGCCTCCGGACCGGGCGGCTCATCCAATCGCACAAGCCTGAGCCATCCCTCATGCAGCAATCGCTCCAACGCGGCAGGCAACGAGCCAAGGCGAAGCTTTCCCTTGCGCGCGGCCGCCCAATCCAAGAGGCGTTCTACTCCATTCACGTGCTGCTGAATTTCCGACACGGAGCGCGGGCCATTGCTGAATCCACTCAGGATAAAAAAAGCGAGCGGCCGCTCGAAGTCGTCGGCGTTGAACTGGGCCATAGGACCATTATCCTTATCAAGTATCGCCAGGTAATGGTACGGAAACATGGGTAACAATCTGGACGTGAAATGCGGGTGGGGTGGGAACGGAGTGGGCGCCAGGCTGAAACGGCGCGAAACAAGAAAGCGGTCGGCCTAGATCTAAAAAGTCATGTTCTGCGGGGCATATCGATTCCATAAGCCCGCTCGCTGCCCGAAGTGACAACAAGCAATGTCAAGAGCGCGCCGGGAAACCCAAAGATGAAAGCGATCACCTCTCACAGAGGCCTGCCTTTGGCTTGCGCGCGCATTCCTGTAAAGCTCAAGTTGGCGTGAGTCCCCGCGGAAGTCGAATAGGATGCGATTTGGGAACGTGCTGACGATCACCGAAAGCGCAGGCGAAATCGCCCGCTCTACGCAGATTGAAATGGAGATGATCGGCCGCTAAATTCCCTCGATAAGGTTTAATCTCGATAAGCTTTACTAAGGAGCCCTGTATGCTGCCCTTTCGATCGTTCTGCATTGCCGGCGCGCTGTTGGGATTGGTTTCGGCGCGACCCGCCGAGGCTCAGGTGCAACCGAACTCCGCCGATACGCCGACTTTTCGCGTGAGTTCCCGGCTGGTGGTTCTGGACGTGACCGTATTGGACCGCAAAGGAACGCCCTGTTGTGAAAGGGTTGACGCGGGACGATTTCATCATTACCGAAAGCAAGAAGCAGCAGCAGATCTTATCGTTCGAGGCGCCGGAAGCGCACTTAGCAGAGGGGAACGCGGCCAACGAAAACCCGCGGGGGACGGCGCCGGTAACCATTTTCGTGCTCGACCTCCTGAACTCGAAATTCGAGGATTTCGCGTACATACGCTACGAGGTCAGGAAGTATCTGGCAGCGGAGCCGGATAATTTGCCATTGGCGGCCGAGCTCATGGTGTTGGGCAATCGATCGCTCGAAATGGCGCAGGGTTTCACACGGAGCAAGCAGGAGTTGTTATACGCGCTCGATCATGTGCCGGCGGCACTGCCATATAAAGAGATGAACGGCTCCTTTTACTGGGAGCGATTTGGACAATTGATCGACGCGCTGCAACAGATCGCGCTGCAGAACAAGGGCGTAGCGGGGCGGAAAAACATCGTGTGGGTGGGACACGGCGGACCGGGCGTCTTCACGCAAACTTTGACGGGCAATATCGTGGAGGATTTGAAGCAGTATGTTCATGACACCACAAATATGCTGGTGGATTCGCGTATGAGCCTGTTCGTCATCTACCCGGGGCTTAAAGTTCAAGGTCCGAAGTTCAGCTTCAGCGAGATGTCTTCCGGTGTCGATATCGGGGACGATGATCCCTTTTCGGGGGACATCAACTTCGGGGTGTTCGTCAATGAGACGGGCGGCAACCTCTTCTACAATCGCGACAATATCGATAGCGAGATCAGGCGTTCCCAGCAACTCGGATCGGAGTACTACACGCTGAGCTACCGGCCGCCGGAGGGCGATTCCGATGGCAAGTTCCGGCGAATTCGTGTGACTCTGCGCAAACCGGGTCTGCGGGCATTAACGAAGGCAGGCTATTTTGCGCCGGAAAAGGGCGCGCCGGCCGATCCCCGCCAGCAGATGTTGGTCAACCTGGCTGAGGCGATACGGTCAACCATACCGTTCCCGACGCTCAATCTGGCAATCGAAAAGGTCGTGCGGCATCCCGACACGGGGCGGGTTGAGTTTGTGGTGGTGCTGAAGCCCGGAGACATGGCCTGGCAAGCGGGAAACGATGGAAGGAGCGCGGCGAATTTCATGCTGGCGGCGGCGAGCCTGCGGAAGGACGGGCATGTTTTGGCCTCCAAGGCGGAAACGGTGATCGTGTCGGAAGCTACCACCCAGCATTTCTCGCCGGCGGCCCAAACGTCGACGCGAATTCCCATGCGACTGCGTATTCCGCAGAAGACCCAGACCGTGCGCGTGGTGGTGCAGGCGGCGGGAAGTGGGCAACTCGGCGCCATCGAACTGAACCGCCAGGCTTTGGAAGCCGCGCCCCAAGCGCCCACTCCCGAGAACTTGATTTTGCGCCCACCGGAACAAGAAAAGCCGGCTGATACGCCGAAGCAATAGGCGGCGCACTTAGCCGAGTTCGGGAACAGCGGGCTATGTACAACTCGCCTGCCAATCGAGCATACTGTTTGGGAGCCGGTTGCGGCCTGGACAAGTTATGCGTTTTCGCTCGGCCTTCTTACTTTCGATTCTTACCTGGCAAGCCTTAGCCGCATCCGATGGCCAGAGAACCTGGGCGGAGCTGCGGGCCAGGCGAGAAGCGCTCCCGGTGAGTCACCAGGAGTTCGAGATTTCGCGAACCTTCAAGCTGACAGGAACAAGCCAGGAATCGAAGTCGTCGGTGGTGGTTGATTTGGCTGGGGAACGTTGGCGTGAGCGGACGATTTCGGGAGCGGGCGGCCGCATAGGAATATTCGATGGAGAAGATTTGTTCGAGCTGGAGGACGGGGACAGCGAGTATGTGCGGGTTAAACGCTCCTCGAAAGACGAACTGCCGCAGCCAGGGCCATACAGCGCGCCGCATCTGTATTTTTCGAAGGTAATCGAACAAGGCCGCCGACCATGCGGGCTATCGAATGTAGAGCATGAGTGTGTCACGCTCGATATCCCGGTTAAACCGTGGGTGCGGAATACAACGCACGGTGAATTGAAAATGATGGGCGGCACGACGCGCGTCCTGTTCGACACCGCTACCGGGCTGCTCATTTATTCGCGCACCGTACAGAATATAGATAATCAGCACGGCGGTTATCAATCCGACGTGACTTACATGCTCAAGCGCATGAGCTATAACGGGGCGGTGGATGAGAGCTTGTTCAAGCTTCCGTCAAGCGCCACGACAGAGGTCAAAGAGCTTGCGCGCTGGGACGCGGACAAGATCAAGAAGCAGCTGGCCGGAAAGGCAGCGCCCGACTTCGCGTTGACGGATTTGCAGGGCAGAGCGATTGAGCTGAGCGATCTGAAAGGCAAGACAGTGCTGCTGGACTTTTGGGCTACCTGGTGTGGCCCCTGCCGGGAGGACGGCCCTTCGCTCGACAAGCTCTATCAGAAATATGGCGCGCGGAACCTGGCGATAATCGGTATCTCCGTCGATGAAGAGCGCCCGGTGGTGCAGAAGTTTCTCAGCGAGCATCCACATAAATACCCGATCGCACTCACAACGGAGAATGAAATGCCGAGGGCCTATCAGATCGGCGTATTTCCCACGTACATCGCGATCAATGCCGAGGGGAACCTGGCGTCCGCAACCGAGGGCGATAAGGGTTTTTCAGAACTTCGCAAGCGGTTGAAGAAGGCCGGGCTCGAGACAGAGTAGCGGGCGATTCGGTTCCACCGCAACACCGAAGCGCGCGTAGCTAATCCGCTTGACATCGAAAGCAGGACTGGCCTAATATGGCGTTATGCGACAGGTTGTATCAAGACATGACGCTGCAAACTCCAAGCCGCTCACCGAGCCGGTTTTTCTGATTTTGACGAGCCTGGCTGAGCGGCCCCGGCATGGATACGCGCTTTTGCAAGACATCGAACACGTCAGCAATGGGCGGGTAATGCTGAGCACGGGCACGCTTTACGGAGCGCTTCGCCGGTTGCTCGAAGAGGGCTGGATCGAGCGCTTCGAACAAGAAGATACGTCCCGGGAGAAGCAGGCTTACCGGCTGGCACCAGCAGGGCGTGAACAATTGCAAGCCGAGTTGGACCGCATGAGGTGGTTAGCCCGGGCGGCCGCGACGCGCTTGAGAAAGAGCGAGGCGTGACGTGACGATAGAGAATGCCTATCGGATTCTGCTTCGGCTGTACCCGGCCGATTTTCGAGTATCGTTCAGCGCCGAGATGTTGGACACTTTTTTGAAAGCGGCCGAGAAGCGCCGCGCCAGAGGACGGCTCTCCTTCATGCGCTTCGTTTTCGCAGAGATGATCGGTGTGCCGATAAGCGCCGTGAGCGAGTCGATTTCAAAATTGACTACCGACCGCTCCGTTCGAGGCCGTGTTTTGCCCGACCTGCGGAGGATGCGCCCTCCCGGCGTGCCACAGAGGTTATGGTTTGCGGAAGCCAGCGCGGGCCATAACGCCAGCCGCTTACAAGATGAGGTAGTCGAGACACAGAAGCGAATTGACGGGCTCATCGGTTACATGGTGGACGCCATCGCGCATCACGATTTTCCAAAAGCGCGCGCGTATTCGGACCAGGAGAGCGCGGCCGCGAACATCTTCGGCGTTTACAAGAGATGCACGGCGTTTCGGAATTTCCGGCTCCGGTGCCGCGTTCGAACGGCTGATGCTGGTGGGACATTTCGCCGTGGGTCTGGCGGCGAAGCGCGTGGAACCAAAAATATCCTGCGGAACATTTATGCTGGCCGCCATGCTGGCAGATCTTCTCTGGTGCGTTTTTTTGATCGTCGGGCTTGAACATGTGCAATTCCAAGCGGGCCACGGCGCGGCGAACTACCTGATTTCTTCGGATATCGTCATGAGCCACAGCCTGGCGATGGATGGATTATGGGCGGCCTTGTTGGCGGGGTTCTACTGGCTGGTGCGGCGCTACGCGTACAATCCGCAAACTGATACTTTAATTTGCGAAAGGATTTTCACGATGGTTACTCTTTCTCTCCTTGTTGTGGCTGGTGCTCTGGCGGCTCTGCCGTGGGTAATAAACTCTTAGGACGTTAACTAGAATCCCTGGCGGTTCGCTCCGTGCTCATGCACGGATCCAGTGGTCTCTCATACCGGAGGTTACATGCGATTTAAGCGCAGCGCATCCAGGGTCATCCAACCTTCGAATCCGGAGAATGCGATGTTCCTTGGCGGCTGAGAATGCTATTGGGCGCGCTGACGAATCTCGCTTGCCAGCCAGGCTTTGGCGGCCCGCCAATCGCGCAGAATCGTCGCTTCGGAAACTTCCAGCAGACTAGCGACTTCGGCGACTTCGAGACCGGCAAAGAAACGATACTCGACCATGGCCGCCTGGCGCGGATTGAGCCGGGCTAAGTCTTCGAGTGCGGTATCGAGCGCCAGCAGTTCCTCATCGCAAGAGGCAATCTCTTCGGAAGAATCACTGAGCGTGACCACGATGGCATTCCCGCCGCCGCGTTTCTGAGCACTGCGCCGGCGCGCGCCCTCGATGAGGATCTGGCGCATGGCGCGTGCGGCAATACGTTTGAAATGCAGGCGCGATTTCGAGGCTAGCTGAGGCGAGTTCGCCAGCTTCAGATAGGCTTCGTCGACCAGGGCCGTCGGGTTGAGTGTGGCATTCGAGTAGCTACTCCGAACGGAGAAAGCCAAACGCCGTAACTCCTCGTAAGTTTCGCTAAAAAGACGATCGAGCGCTTGCCTCTCGCCGGGAAGCTCCGGCTCATATGACAACTGGATTGCGGTGCCCTGAAGCGGCATGAAAGTTAAACCTCCAAGTGAGCGCGCTGCTTAGTCTGTCGGAAATAGTAGCAGCGCATTACATCTTACGCAAATCAAAATGAACATGCACTGGAATAGCCGACAACGGGTGACGTTTTGCGTGTCTGTCCACGTAATGCATGGTGAGGGCAGGCGCATACATGAGCACGCGGATGGATTCCGGATTCAGCGGGGAAGCGCACCAGCGCGGCCGAGCCGGACGAATGGGCAAGCCGGTGATAGTAGCAATGGCCATTCTTTGGCTCGCCTGGTTCTTTTTACCCGCAGTGCACTTCGTGATACCGTTTTTCCAGAAATCACTTGCTTTCTGTCAGGTACTCGGCCTCGATCTCAGCGAGAATGCGCGCCAGATCAGTCACGGTTTTGTCAGCCTGTTGGGGTTAGTCGCGCTGGCCGCTCCGTTTGCGACCGCGTTCCTGCGCACGCCTTTGGCCAGGTAGCTGTATACAGCTCCCGTTACCTTTGTCGTACTTACTGTTATGGTGGTTGGTTGGCGTGTCGGGCATTTATTCGGGCAAGCGCAGAAAGAGATGAGCGAGTTCGCGGGCTCGGCCGCCAGCTCCCAAATGACGGATTCGTTTCAACACATGTTCTCGCTGGGGCTGGGGGTTTACATACTGCTGGCGGCCGGAATCTACCTGGCAATTCGAGCATTCAGACCGCGACGCGGCGCTTGAGCCGGCTAGTGGGAACGCTTGCGCACGTAGACTTCGATTCGCGGCCGTTGAGAATTTAGTGTTGCGCTTTTACCGAAGTCGTGACTCAGCCTTTTTTGAGTCTCCGAGTAACTAGCGGCCGACCCATACGGACTTACTGCCACGATAATTACGTTAAAAGGCAGCAGTGCAGATGGACAGGCACGTTCCGCTAGATGAGGATCGAAAAAGCTGTAGAGATCGATAGAACCAGGCGGCGCAAAGATAGCGCAACTGGCGGGGGCGGCCAATTTCTCTCGCAGAATTACGGAAGCAGATTGCCAGTCTTCACGCGGTTCTGAAAACAAATGGATGTCACCGGCGACAAACGAACCGAGCAGAAGCGCGCAGGCCGGCAGAGCAACCCGCGCATTCCGCTCAAGAAGCCTTTCGACGCCCAGGGCTGCCAGAATCGAGAGCGGGACTAACACGGTTATAAGTTGCCTGACAGCAAAGAAATAGCCGAAGATTTTGTCCGCGAAGATAGCCAACAGGACAGGCAGCAGCAAATAGAGAGCCCAAAACGTTCTCTCGTCGCGGTTTCGCATTCCTTGGTAGAAACCTACGCAAGCCGGACCGAGCGCGCAAGCCGTGCCGAAGTAGCCCGCGCCCACCAGTTCCTTCAGGATCATGGGGATGATGTGGAGGCTGATTCCATATTGGTGAGCTTTGGCACCCCCGCTCCATAGATGGAAGGCCCAAAGATACCAGGGAAGAAACGCCAGCGCGGCCGCAGCTATCGGAAGCGCGGTGAACAGGAGAAGACGGCGTTTGTCCGGGCCGGCTTTGAGAGAGCAGACCCAAAGCAAATGGACAAGCGGCACGAAGATCATATAGGGCTGCGTATACAGGCCCGCCACAAGGATCAACGCGTATAAAAAAGCTTTGGCAAAGGCCGGTCGCGTGGTCAACACAAGAAACACGACGCTAGCCCAGACACTGAGAGCGAGTTCCTGCGAGTACGGCCTGGATTCGAGAGCATAGCGTAACTGGACCGGCGTTAGCGCAAAGAGCACGACGGCCAGCAGCGGGATGCGCAGCTTGATCTCGCGGGCTAAAACAAAAATGCCCACACAAGCGGCCAGGCAGCACAGTAGGGAAGGCAATCTACCAGAAAAACGCGAATAGCCCAGGAGATGGACAGACAGTTCGCGAAACAGGTAGCTCAACGGTACGCCGCCGGCGTTTATGGGCACACGGGTGAGCAGGCCCGGCAAGTCGAAGTCCCGGATTTGATGCAGGTCGATGAGTTCGTCAAGCCAGAGAGGGAGCCTGGCAACGAGCAACAGCAGACAAACCGCATAGACAGTCAGAAATAGAGTGCAGTATTTCCAGGAATCGAGCAGGCCGGGGCGAGAATGTTCGGTTATGCCTCCCTTCATTCCCGCGCGTCAACGCATTTGATGATCGATCTCGCGCAGCCAGTCGGGGCGTTTGAGGACTTCGCGCGGTTTGCTGCCATCGGGCGGACCGATGATACCTTCGTGCTGCATCATGTCGAGAATGCGGGCGGCGCGCCCATAGCCGAGACGCAAGCGGCGCTGCAAAGTTGAAGTAGAGGCTTTGCCCTGCTCGAGAACCACGCGTACGGCATCCTCGTACATCGGATCTTGCTCGCCGTCGAAAAGTTCGCCGTCTTCTTCGTCTTCCGAAGGTGGCGTGAGCAGAAAGCTCTCATCGTATTCCGGCGTATCCTGCTGCTTCCAGAAGTCGACCACGCGATTGGTTTCGGCTTCGGTCACAAAAGCCCCGTGCACGCGCGTCAGGCGCGACGAGCCTGGAGGCAAGTAGAGCATATCGCCTTTGCCCAAGAGGTGCTCCGCGCCCATGCTGTCGAGAACCGTGCGGGAATCGACGCGCGTGGCGACGCGAAAGCTGATACGCGAAGGAAAGTTCGCCTTGATCAAACCGGTGATGACGTCGACGCTGGGGCGCTGCGTAGCCAGCACCAGATGCATGCCGACAGCGCGCGCCATTTGCGCCAGACGGGTGATACACTCTTCGACATTGGCTCGCTCGAGCATCATCAGATCGGCTAACTCGTCGATAAGAATGAGCACATAGGGAAGAGGGTCGAGCTCGTCTTCTTCCTGCTGGTCCTCGAACAGGCTGCGCGGCTCTTTGCGCAGTTGGGCCACTTTGCGGTTGTATTGATCGATGTTGCGCACGCCATGCGAAGCGAGCAGCTTGAGACGGCGCTCCATCTCGATCACCGCGTTGCGCAAGGCGTTGGTCGCTTTCTTCGGCTCCGTGATAACAGGCGTCAAAAGATGCGGGATGCCTTCGTAGATGCCGAGTTCGACGCGCTTCGGATCCACCATGATCATGCGGACTTCGTCCGGTGTCGCCTTATAGAGGAACGACATGATCATGGCGTTCAACATGACGCTCTTGCCCGAGCCGGTGGAGCCCGCGATCAGGAGGTGCGGCATGGTTTCGAGCGAGGCCACTTTGATGCGGCCATTGATATCCTTGCCGAGCGCGATGGTCATCTTCGAAGGAGAATCGTGGAACTCGTCCGATTCGAGAATCGCGCGCAGGCTGATCACTTCGCGCCGGCTGTTGGGGACTTCAATACCCACGGTGGGCTTGCCGGGGAGCCGCTCGATCAAAACCGATTCAGCCTGCAGGCCGAGACACAAATCTTCGGTCAGCGTGGTGATGCGGCTGTATTTGATGCCTGCCTCCGGCTTGTATTCGAAGGTGGTGACGACGGGGCCCGGGTTGATCTGGACCACAGAGCCGCGCACGTTAAACTCTTCGAGCTTCGACTTGATGCGGCTGGCGATTTCCTTCAATTCCTGGCCGTCATAACCGCTGCCGGGCGGCACTTCGTTGAGCAGCGCCGACGAAGGCAGAGTATAGACGCGCTTGCGTTTCGGCGGCACGGGGACGCCGTGCGGCGTGTCCGAGAATTCAGGGCCGGGCTCTTCTTCGGGCATCGGCGCGGCGGGACGGATGACGGGCTGGTATTCGAGCGTGCGAATGGGAATCTCGAATTCCTTTTCGGGCTCTTCCCCGGCGAGATCGAAAGGCGGTTCGTTGTCGAGCGCGGCGGAAGGAACAGGCTCGGCGGCGGCCTCGCTCTCTTGAATATCGGCGGCCGGACGGGTACGAGGCGGTCTGGAGGAATCGGCCTGGGCTGCTCGCGCCGCCGCGCGCTGGGAGTTGCGCCGCGCGATTCGCTCGGCCGCCAGGACCTTGGCTCTTTCGACCGCCGCCTGCCGTTTCGATTCACGCGAAGCTTTCCAACGGGCGAGCAAGGCCTGCCATCTCGCGAGCGGACCGCGCAGCCAGCGCTTTAGCGTGGAGACTTCGAAAGTAGAGGCGAAATAGAGCGCAAGAATGCCGGCGGCTACGGTGATAATTGCCGAACCGGCCAGATCGAAACGAGCCAGCAAAAAGTCAGCGGTCACCATGCCGACGATTCCGCTGGGGCGAACGGCATTTGCGATCAGCCAGGGCCGGGGCAGCAAGCCGCAAGCGGTAGAGACACAAAACCAAAGCGCCAGGCTGCCGAGGATGCGGAACCAGGGGCTCTCGATGGCGGAAGAACGCACCCATTTCCAACCCAATCCCCAGATGTGGATCGGCAAAAGAAAGACACTCACGCCGAAGATCTGCAGAAGCAGGTCGGCCCAGCGCGCGCCTGAGACTCCGAGCAGATTGTGCGTGTGGACAGCGCCCGTCGCCGTGTTCCAGGACGGATCCGCGGGCGAGTAGGAGAGCAGGCTCAGCGAGACGGCCAAGCCTAAAAGAAACAATAGAATACCTACGGCTTCATTGAGCCGTGTGTGACGAGTCGGTGAAAGAAACATCGTCCGCCAGTGCGGAAGAAAACAGCCAGAGCGAACACCATTATGCCAGAAGGGAAGGAATCCTGAAAATAGATTAGTTGCGTGGCCTGTTCGAGCGCGGTTGGAGCAGCAAATGAGAAAAGTCTATGAATATCGGCAAGGAACCAGGCGCTTGAAGGGATAATGAAGGAGCAGTGAGTCTCTCCCCCGTAGTGGAGCCATCGTCTCATTGATCCATGCGCGCCACAAAAATTGTTGCCACCCTCGGACCATCCACCGACTCAGAGCCGGTCATACGAAAGCTTTTCGAATCGGGCGTAGATGTCTTCCGGTTGAACGCTTCGCACGGAACGCAGGAAGATCATGCCAGGCGCATCGATTGGGTGCGTACGTTGTCGGTGGAATTCAAGCGCTACCCGGGCATTCTGCTCGACTTGCAGGGTCCGAAGATCCGGCTGGGGACTTTCAAGAACGGCCCTTGCTTTTTGATGGAAAAATCGACTTTCACGATCACTACGGATGTGGTGGAGGGGAGTGAAGAGATTGCCTCCACGACCTACGGCGATTTCGCGCGCGACGTGAAGCCTGGCGATCCGGTATTGCTGGCGGATGGTTCGGTGCGTCTGCGCGTGCTCGAGACGAACGGCATAGCAGCGCACTGCGAAGTCATGGTCGGTGGATATGTCAGCGATCGTAAGGGCATCAATCTGCCGGGCGTCAATATCAGCACGCCGTCGCTTTCGAAGAAAGACATCTCCGACGCGCATTTTGGAGTGGAGAAAGGCGTCGACTTTTTTGCGCTTTCTTTTGTGCGGCAGGCGCGCGATGTGCTGCGGCTGCGCCATTTACTCGAAGAAGTCGATGCCAAACAGCCGATCGTGGCCAAGATCGAAAAGCCGGAGGGATGGCAGAACATCGACTCGATTTTAGAAGAGTGCGATGGCGTGATGGTGGCGCGCGGGGATCTGGGAGTGGAGATGGCGATCGAGCGCGTGCCGGCCATTCAGAAAACCATGATCGAGAAGGCGCGGAAACGGGGCCGGTTTGTGATCACGGCCACGCAGATGCTGGAATCGATGATCGAAAGCGCGGTGCCCACGCGCGCCGAAGTAAGTGACGTCGCGAATGCGATTTATGACGGCACGAGCGCCATTATGCTTTCGGCCGAGACTTCGGCGGGTAAGTATCCTGTAGAGGCGGTGCAGGTGATGGCGCGCATCGCGTGCGAGACCGAGCACTCGCTGCCGACGCGCGGCTTTCCGGAGACGAGGCCGCTCGAGGAGCTGCTCATTCCGGAAATCATCGCGGATGCGGCTTTCCAGTGCGCGCAGTCGGCGGCCGTGAGCGCCCTGGCTGTGGGCACCACGTCGGGAGCATCGGCCCGCCTGTTGGCGCGCTACCGGCCGCCGGTTCCGATCTATGCTTTCACATCGACCGAGGCAGTGGCGCGGCAGCTCTCGATCGTTTACGGAGTAGATCCGATTCTGTGTCCGGCAATGGAATCGACCGATCAGATGCTGCATGAGATGGAGCGTGTTTTGATCGAGAGCGGCCGCACAAAACCGGGAGAGCATATTGTTTTCGTGGCGGGGCAGCCAGTGGGCCTGCGCGGATCCACCAATATGTTGAAGCTCCACCGGGTAAGCGGCGTCCGGAAATAGAGAATGTATGAAGCGATCCTGATTGTTTCTTTCGGCGGCCCCGAGAAGCCGGAAGATGTGATGCCGTTTCTAGAAAACGTCACGCGCGGGCGTAACATTCCGAAGGAACGCCTGAGCGAGGTAGCCGAGCATTACTATCATTTTGGAGGCAGAAGCCCGATCAACGAGCAATGCCGCGAATTGATTGGCGCGCTGCGGCGGGAACTCGATGCGCATGGCATCGCGCTGCCGATTTACTGGGGCAATCGCAACTGGCATCCTTTTCTGGCGGATACTCTGCGGCAGATGCAAGCTGATGGCATCGGCGAAGCTCTGGCGTTCGTGACTTCGGCGTACAGTTCTTATTCGGGATGCAGGCAATACCGGGAGAATATTGCCGCCGCGCAAGCGGAGATCGGTGACGACGCGCCGCAGGTAGACAAGTTGCGCGTCTTTTACAATCATCCGGGTTTCGTCGAAGCGTGCGCCGGGCGGGTGCGGGAAGCGATGACGCATTTTTCAGCGCAAGAGATTGCGGACTTGCGCCTGGTGGCGACGGCTCACAGCATTCCCTGTTCGATGGCCGAGACCAGCGCGTATGAGAGTCAGCTGCGCGAGACGGCGCGTCTGGTGACGGAGTCGGTTGGCCTCGAAAAATGGGAACTCGTGTATCAGAGCCGCAGCGGTCCTCCCACTCAGCCGTGGCTTGCGCCGGATGTTCTTGACCGGCTGCGGAACTTATATGAGGATGGCGTCAAAAATGTGATTCTCGCGCCCCTGGGGTTTACGTCAGATCACATGGAAGTGCTTTACGATCTGGATACGGAGGCGCGCGCGTTGGCCGGCGAGCTGGGGATAAAGATGGCGCGCGCGGCGACGGCCGGCACGCATCCCGCCTTTATCCGGACGATTCGCGAGCTGATCGAGGAACGCATGTTGGCGCCGAAACGGAAGGAAGCTATCGGTCTTTTTGGTCCGAACCACGATTTCTGTCCGCCCGATTGCTGCCCTGCTCCTCAACGAGCCGGTAGACCTCCCGCTTCGGCCGTCCCAGCTGTTTCGCAACGGTCTTAATCGCTTCCATGCGGGGGACGCCTTGGGCTTCGAGGCACCGAACCTCGGGCAGCGGATCGCTCGAAACGGCGGCGCGCTCCTGACGTGCGATGACCAGCGTAATTTCGCCTTTAATCGCTTCGCGCGCTGCCAGCTGCTCATGGATTTCGGCCGCTGTACCGCGCAGAAATTCCTCATGCAATTTGGTCAACTCGCGCGCCAGCACGAGGCGGCGCTCGCCCAACACTTCGCCGATTGCCTGGAGCGTTTCGAGCACGCGGTGCGGACTCTCATACAACACCAAAGTGACGGTTTGACCGGCCAGAGACTCCAGACGGGTGCGGCGCGCCGCGGATTTGGGCGGAAGGAATCCGAGAAACAAAAACGAATCGGTGGGTAATCCGGAAGCGGTCAGCGCGGGCAGAATGGCCGAAGCGCCCGGTATGGGAACCACCGCGACGCCATGCTCGACAGCCGCGCTGACCAATCGATAGCCGGGGTCGGAAAGTAGCGGAGTGCCGGCATCGCTGACAAGAGCGACGGATTCGCCCGCATTGAGCATTTGCATCAATTCCACCGCCCGAGCCGCCTCATTGTGCTCGTGATAGCTCATGAGCGGCTTGCGGATGGTGTAATGCGCTAGGAGTTTTTGCGTCTGCCGCGTGTCCTCGCAGGCAATCGCGGTTACTTCTTCGCGCAGAATACGCAGCGCGCGAAGCGTTATATCTTCCAGATTTCCAATAGGCGTGGCGACAAGGTAGAGTGTTCCCGGCAAGCACTTGCCAGTTTAGCGACGTCGATGATTCAGTTCCGTCTTCGGCCTATCACCGCCAGGCTGATCGCGAGCAGGCCAGCCAACAGATTCATGAGAGCTGGCTCCGGCGTGAGAGCAAGCGTGATCAATTCCTGCTCTCTGACGCCGGCCTGACCGGGAGCTTCAGAAACGATGACGAAATCGTTTGGATCGATAGAGCGGTAGTTGTTCGCAGCCTGCGACACCCATTTTTCCGCTGCTTTATTTGGCTGGTAAGTGGGATCGAGAATGGCCCACGCGGCATGTTGAATATCCACGCGGTCCGCGCCCGTTTTGGCGATCAGAGTGTAAAGATAGGCTTCTTCTTCGTAGGCGAACAATCCCCCCGGATGATACGTATGAGCGAGGGAGCCGGCGACGGGACTTACGTACGCGTTCCACTGCGCGCCGACTTTGCTGCGATCGGCGAAATCGATACAGAGGACCGATACATCACGGCTATCGAGCGCCAACGTGTAGGGACCGACATAGTAACTGCCGTCGCTCACAAGCGGATGGCCCGCATTCACCAGCGTGACGCGAGTAATGGGAGCAGCAGCAAGCACCCAACTAATACACAAAAAAGACAAGAAGAGTTTCATGAACGATTGCTCCGGTAGAACAGGGAAAGTGCGGCAGACAGGATGCCTGCCGCAAGCTATGAAATGGGAAGCGTTGCGATGGTTACTGGCGCAGCAGAATGCTGAACTCGCCGCCCTTCGCGTCCAGAATGACCGTGCTGGCCGGCGGGATGGCGTCTTGCGAGGCCAGCGCGGCCACCGGTTGAATGAAGTTGCGCTGCACGGTGCGTTTCAGCTCACGCGCTCCGAATTCGAGACTGGTGCCGTTGTCGAGCAGCAGCTTGCGGCCGGCGGCGGTGCATTGCAGGCGGAAGGCGCGCATGCCCAGCCGATTGTGGATCAAGCGGCCGAAATCGGCCAGGAGCTGATCCAGAATGATGTCGCAGGCCGCGCGGTCGAGCGGCTTATACGTGATGACGGAATCGATGCGGTTGACAAACTCCGGCGAGAACTTCTGCCGCACCGCCGCCATGCCGATGCTCTGCATTTTGCCGGTGTCTTCCATGGGCTTCGGCGGCAGCATCGCCTCATAGCCGAAGTCCGGTTTATTCGCGCGTTGGATCGATTTTGCGCCCAGGTTGCTAGTTAGGAAAATCAGGCAGCGCTCGAAATTGACGGTCGAGTTATCGCCCAGGCGCAGCGTTGCCTTGTCGAGAATGCCCAATAACAAACGGCTCATGGAGGCGGCCGCTTTTTCAATCTCGTCAAACAGGATTAATGAGATGTCGTTGTGCTCGCTCGCCACACCATTGATCTTGGCTTGCGTGAGCATGGGCTGCGTTTCGCGGTGGCCGAGATATCCCGGAGGAGCCCCGATCAACTTGGCGACTTCATGCTCCATCTGGAACTCGCCGCAATCCACTTTGAGCAGATTCTTGCTGCTTCCGTGCAGCACTTCGGCCAGAGCCTCCACGGTGCGTGTCTTGCCCGTTCCGGTAGGTCCGAGCAGTAACACTACTCCGACGGGCCGGCCTTCGGGCGAGAGTCCGGCTTGGTGCATTTGCACATAGGGAATGATCGTTTCGATGGCTTCCGGCTGGCCGACCAGCAAATCGCTGATCCGGGCAACCAGACCGTCTGGATCTTCGGGCAACTTAGAGCGTTTCGAACGCCCAGCAAGATTATAAGATCGCATCCGTTCCTCAGGTGGAAAATTCGGTTGAACCATCCGGCCCGTCCGCGGGTTTGACTCGCGGACAGGCTTTGGATTGCTCGAACCAATCTGATTTCTAATGCCCGAAGTGTAACGGCGGCGGCCTGGGGAACCGGATGGAGTTACGCCGATTCAGCGCCGCGATGATCTCTGACCCACACAGCAACCCACACGCCTTCAAGGGTTTAGGGACATCCGCATTTTTTACATTTTTTTCTCGTAAGTTGTGACCGGTTCCCTCTGGAGCGGCAGACAGATCAAGTGAACGACTGTACGCTTTTTATATGGCGACGCATAGCGCTCAAGAACCGTCAGACGTTTTGGTTACTGGGGGTAGCGAGGGGATCGGACGCGGTCTGGCAGCTCTCTATGTCGCGTCCGGCGGCAATGTCCTGGTAACTGGAAGAAACGCCGACAAACTTGATCTTGCGGCACGGGAACTGCCTGGCTTGCGGACGTATGTAAACGACATCAGCAATCCCGCGCAGCGACGCAAACATGGGGTGCCTCTCGACGACTTCTGCCGGCACGTCTTCGCCGAACTGCAAAGAGCCGACAGCGACACCATCGGGTATGGCCCAACCGACACTCCGGAATTCAAGCAACTCGTCGGAGCCAACGCGCCATACTTTGAAGGAAGTTCCATGCGTTATCCAGTTGCGGTCTACTCTTCCGGCGGAAGCGAGGGTTCTCATGAGCCGCGCTGAAAACGTCGATTTGTCCCAAGCGGCGCGAAAGATCGAAACCGAAGAGTACGATCTTCTGATCCTGGGCAGTGGGGAAGAAGGCTCCAAGTATCTCGCCTGGACCATGGCCCGGCGCGGACAGCGGGTAACGGTGGTCGAGCGCAGGTATATTGGCGGGTCTTGTCCTAACATTGCCTGTCTGCCGAGCAAGAACATCATTCACAGCGCGAAAGTCGCCTCGTATTTCAAACGGAGCGAAGAGTTCGGGATTCGTAAAGACGGGTTCGCGGTCGATATGCCGGCCGTACGCGACCGTAAGCGAATGATGGTCGCTGGATTGATCGATATGCACCTCGAGAACTTCCGCCAGAGTGGAGCGGAACTGATCATGGGCTCTGGACGCTTCATCGCCCCTCGCACCTTGGAAGTCACGCTGGCTGATGGCGCGATCCGCTATCTGCGGGGAACCAATGTAATCATCGGCACTGGCACGCATGCCACTTTGGAGACAATCCCCGGTCTGGCCGATACCGAGCCTCTTACTCATGTCGAGGCGCTCGAGCTCGATGAGGTTCCGGATCATCTACTCGTATTGGGCGGGGGATATATCGGGCTCGAATTTGCTCAAGCCATGCGGCGCTTTGGAAGCCGCGTGACCGTCATCGATCGGAACAAGCGACTCGTGAATCGGGAAGACGAAGATGTGGCGGCAGGGCTACAAGCGCTGTTTCAAGATGAGGGCATAGGGCTTGTTTTGAATGCCCGCGTCCACAGTGTATCGGGCAAGTCGGGCCACGCTGTCACGGCTCTTATCGAACAGAATGGAGCCGAACAGGTCCTGAAGGTTACGCATCTGCTAGTCGCGACGGGCCGTACTCCCAACACCCAGGGCATCGGGTTGGAAGTGGCCGGCGTTCAACTTACGAATCGTGGTTACGTGAAGGTGAATGAACGCCTTGAGACCACGGCGTCCGGTGTTTGGGCCATCGGCGAAGCGGCGGGAAGTCCGCAGTTCACGCATATAGCTTTCGACGATTTCCGCATCATTCGTGACAACCTCCTGGGCGGTAATCGCGTGACAACCGGCAGGCAAGTGCCGTTCTGCCTGTTCACTGACCCGGAGTTTGCCCGTGTCGGTCTCAGCGAAACAGAAGCCACGCTCCAAGGAATTGGTTACCGCCTGTTCAAAGTACCCATGGACACGGTGCTGCGCACCCGCACGCTGTCTGAAACTCGCGGGTTCCTTAAGGCGCTGGTGGAAGTTGAAAGCGACCGCATCCTGGGGTTCACTGCTTTTTGCGTCGATGCCGGCGAGACCATGGCCGCCGTGCAGATTGTGATGATTGCCGGCCTTCCCTACACAGCGCTGCGCGATGCGGTTCTGACTCATCCCACTCTTGCCGAGGGTCTGGTCGCACTCTTCTCGTCCGTTCCGGCAAAACACCTCTCGACCGTTTCCCCCGCCTGAAACCGTCGAAAAGTAGCGCCGGCCGCCATCTGGCGATGATGCGTAGCGCTTATTTCTCGTGCTTTAGCTCGACCACCATGACCTCGATTGGCTCCGCGCCCGCGTTCACGTCGGCATGCATCGTGTTCGGCGGATTCGCGGGAAGCCAATACGCTTTGCCGGTTTGCCAGACATGCTGCTCGCTCGCGCCACTCTTTTCGACGATTTTCATAGTCCCCCCGCGCAATGCAATGATCACGCGCGGATGTTCATGTCGATGCATCGTAAGCGGCGCGTTCGGCAGGACGACCGACTTCCAGACCTTGACGTCTTCGTTCTCAAATTGCGGGACGCGCTGCGTTTGAGTTCCCGCCGTTTGCGAGCGTATTCCCCCAATCGACGCGAAAAGCAGCACCAACACCGGCGCGCAACAAGCGAAAAATGTTTTCATATGTTGCGTTGCATCGTAACACGGAATATCAGCCACTTGAAGTAACAGAGATTTTGAGGCAGTACTTATTGAAGCAGTACTTAGCCCGATGTAACGAACTTAGCAAGCTTGAGGTTTGGCCGTACACTTGCCAACATAGCCACCTAAGAGGAGATCTTCCATGAGAAAGCTGCTATGCATTCTCTTCACGGCCGTGTTCTCTACTGCGGCAGCCGTGCCCAAAACAGACGATATCGACCGAGCCATTCGCGCGAACGATCTACCTCGATTACGCCAGCTAATCCAGTCGCGTGAGTCAAGCAACACTGCTAACCATCTGGGCTCGACACCACTACATTACGCCGCGCTCTACGGGTCCGCCGAAGGCCTCGATTTTCTATTGCAAAAGAGTGCGGAGCCCAACACTCGGAATCAGGCTGGCGTCACTCCGCTCATTCTCGCGAGCTGGAGTTTCGAACGCACGCGGCTCCTGATCGAACACGGCGCCACTGTCAATGTCGCAACAAAACAGGGAATAACACCGCTCCTGGTCGCGGCGGCCGCGCATGGGAACGCCGCCACGCTTCGTTATCTGCTGGATAAAGGGGCCGATCTGCAGGCCCAGGATACGGACGGCGAAGACGCCCTCATGCGCGCCGCCTTATCCGGTGATGCCGATATGGTCAAGTTGCTGCTGGATCGCGGCGCCAATGCCAAGCGAGCTGACAAATCCGGCAACACAGCCCTGACGAACGCCACCACGTTTCCCGATTCCCAGCGTATTCAGATGCTTCTCGAAGCCGGGAGTGACCCGAATGCGTTGAATACATTTGCCGGCATGGTCAAGAAGGGCCCGATCGCTCTCACTCACATGTCGGCGCTTATGACCGCGGTTCCATTCAGCGATCAAAAAACTATTACCCTTTTGTTGAAAGCCGGCGCGCGCGTTAACGAAAAGGATATTCGCGGCATGACGCCACTCATGCTTTCGATAGCGACCGATCACGCGCAGCCGAATACAGTTCGCCAGTTGATCGCGGCTGGCGCCGACGTGCAAGCCGAGGACAAGTACGGCGACTCCGTTCTGGATTGGGCTCGCAAATTCGACAATCCCCAGATCCTCTCGATGCTGCTGGCTGCCGGAGCCAAAGGAGGCGACCTGCCCCCTGCGCCTGTTCCTGCATCACGCACGCAGATCGGGAGCCCGAGCCTCAGTATCGGTCGCGCTTTGAACCTGTTTGGTGAATCGGATTTCTTCCGAGCGGGCGGGGGTTGCGCGGGATGTCACCATCAGCCGGCCCACGCACGAGCATACGCGGCCGCCAACAATGCGAATCTCTCCCCAAACCCTGGGTTGCGCAAAGCCTTTCTCGATTCTGAGCTCGCCGTGCGGCCAAGGCTCGCCAACTGTCTCCCCTTCCTCACTACCTTCGGCGGGGACGAGGATGCCGTGTTTGCTCTGATGGTCGCGAACGCCGATCTCAAGGAACCGCCTAACGAGTTCACGGACATGATGGTTCACTTCCTGGCGGCTCGTCAGGATCCGTCCGGCGCTTGGATCAGTTTTGGCATTGCCCGCCCTCCCTTAGCGGAGAGCAGCATATCTCGTACCGCGTATGCCATCGAGATTCTCAACCAGTATTCTTGGGCTGCCCGACAGGCCGAGTTCGACGGCCGCATCCGCCGCGCGCAACGCTGGCTCGAAGCGGCTAAGCCACAAACTACATATGAATATGCCGACCGCCTGCGCGGGCTGCACGCGGCGGGCGTCGCACCCTCCGAATTACGCGACGACGCCGGCAGCCTGCTAAAGCTGCAGCGTGAAGATGGAGGCTGGGCGCAAACCCAATATCTTCAAGCCGATGCCTACGCCACTGGCCTGGCGCTTGAAACGCTGTTCCGGGCAGGTCTTCTGAAAGCCAGTGAACCCGCCTACCAGCGTGGCGTCGCATTTCTTCTGCAGACGCAATTCCCGGACGGCGCATGGTACGTGCGTAGCCGCGCACCGAAGTTTCAGCCGTATTTCCAAAGCGGCTTCCCATTCGATTATGACCAGTGGATATCGAGCATAGGCACAGCCTGGGCCGTCATGGCTCTGAGTCATGCCGCCGCGCCTCCCGTTGTGGCCATGCGGTAGCCAACTTCGTCACGGAGGCCGCTTGCTTAACGCGCGCGGTTCTGTAACTACTCGCAAACCAACGACGTTTTCTGAACCGCGAGCATAAGGGAGCGTTTCTGACGAACTTCGGCTAGGATCAATACTGTTCACTTAAAGATCCTGATTCGCTTGGAGCAGTCGATTCTGAGGGTGCGCAGCGACTGGCGTGGCCGCAGTGGGTAGTTGCTCATTTTTCGCTTTACCCCGCGAGGGTTGAGGCGATTGCGACTGGAGCTAACCCGCTCTTGCAGGATCTCCTGGAGCACGGCTTCATGAAAGGCTTTTTTCAGCCGAGGGGGGAATAGCGACGAAGCGAGGCATGCGCCGTTGGACGACGCGCACGGAATGAACGAAGGAGAGCCGGTCCGGGTCCTCATCGGCTTCGAGCGCAGCTTCATGCATCAATCCTCGAATGGCAAAGTGCGCCATCAGCAAGCCGTAGAACCCTTGTTTGACGAGTTCGGGCGTTTTGCTGCGTAACACAATCTGGGCGCCCCGCAAATGGGTTTTCAACTCATCCAGCGCAGTTTCTATTTCCCAGCGCTCGTGGTACAGTGCCGCCAGTTCTTGGGCGGGAGCCTGTTTAGGATCCAGAATGGTGGTGATCAGGCGATACACTAGTACTAACTTGCAATAGTTAACGTACTTATACATACTAGGGGCATGCGCCAGCCCGTGGCAATCATTGACCTGACCGAGGAGGAACGTGGGAGGCTCGAACAATGGACTCGTCGCGGCAAGAGCGAGCAGCGGTTGGTGGAACGGGCCAAGATTATCTTGTTGGCCAACGAAGGCCGAACCAACCAGCAGATTGCCGATACCCTGAAAACCCGCACGGCGCGTGTTTCGAAGTGGCGGCAACGCTTCGGGACCAATCGCCTGGTGGGTTTGAATGACGCCGGGCGTTCCGGCAAGCCCGCGATTTATGACCTGAGCACAGAGAAACGAGTGCTGGCGTTGCTCGATCAACCGCCGCCCAAAGGCTACTCGCAGTGGAATGGCCCGCTGTTGGCGGAAGCTCTGCCGGATGTGAGCAAAGACCAAGTCTGGCGCATTCTGCGGCGCCATAGTATCTGCTTGCAGCGGCGCCGCAGTTGGTGCATCAGCACGGATCCGGAGTTTGGCCCCAAGGCTGCCGACGTGGTGGGGCTCTATCTGAACCCGCCGGAGAAAGCGCTGGTGATCGCCGTAGATGAGAAACCGTCCATTCAGGCGTTGGAACGGGCGCAAGGCTATTTGCGTCTGCCAGACGGCAAAGCGGTTAACGGATTCAGTCACTGCTACAAGCGCCACGGCACGACGACACTGTTTGCGGCACTAGAGATCAGCACGGGACAGGTGAAAGCGGCGCACTATAGCCGCAGACGCCGGCGCGAGTTCCTGGACTTCATGAACGAGGTCGTGGCAGCGCATCCGGACCGTGAGATCCATATCGTGTTGGACAACCTGAACACGCACAAGCCGAAGGAGGACCGCTGGCTGAAGCGGCACCCCCACGTGTATTTGCACTTCACTCCAACTTATTCCTCCTGGCTCAACCAAGTCGAATGCTGGTTCAGTATCCTGAGCCGACAAGCGCTCCGCGGCGCAAGCTTTACTTCTCCTAAGCAACTGCGGCAAGCCATCGATGACTTCGTCTCAGCCTACAACGAAAGGGCCGCTCCCTTCGAATGGAAAAAGGCTGTTGTCTTCCCCTCAAAACCCAAACTCAAGTACTCTGACTTATGCAAGTAGATACTAGCTCGGCATCCGGTACGTCTTTCAGGTAATAATCGATCACTCGCACGACAATCGCCTTACGCCGATTCCGGCGATCGGAAATACAAAGGTAAAGGCGGCTGAGATAGGACCCATCCGGCAAGCGCCGCTCGATCTCCAGTCGCGCATTCTGGCGCGCGCGCCACAGTAAATCCGCTCCGGTCTGAGCCGCTGCCTGCCACAGTCGGTAGCCCGGGAAGAAACGGTCGGCCAGACACAGCATGCCCTTTTGCAAAGCCGGTATTACCTGCCGAGCCAGCGTGATCTCATCGGTGGCATACGGCGCCATCCGCGCGGCCCACAGCACGTGTGTTCCGTTCTCTAATAGCCCGACAAAGCGGAGTTTGGGAAAGGCACTCGCTCCGCGACTCGCGCCAGGCCTGCCAAAAGCCGCTTCGTTCTCCGCGGTATCGGCCACATCCAGCGTGCTGCCGTCTAGGCTGACCAGCCGCCAGTCGCGATACCAAGCACCCTTCGTCCGGCGCTCGGCAATCGGAACAACCACCGCTTCATACAACTGCTTCACCGGCTCCACGCCCAAACGACTGCGCGCTTGCGAGATGCCCGACTTGCCCGCCACCCTCAGCCCCGCCGACGGGTCCAGCAGCCACTGCACTCCTTCTAACAAACAGCGCAGCACCTCGCGATACGAGGGCCGCATGTACAAGGCCAAAGCGATCACGTAGTACACCACCACGTGCGCCGGTAAATCGCGTTCTCGTACGCTTGCGCGCCCAGTCTTCTCCAACACGCCGCGCACCCTCTCCAATGGGAAAAACTTAGCGATCACTCCCAGGCTGATGTAGTCGGTGATACGACTCCCAGCCGGCAACGTGGCGATTGTTCGGGCCATTCCGCAGTCTCCTGTCTTAAAAACAGAATACCGCAGAAATGTTCTTTAAGTGAACAGTATTGGGGTTAGGATTCCGGTCGGCTACTGTGTCAACGTGCGCTCGAACCGGACCTTGCGGGTTCTATCGCGCAAGAACCACGTAAATTCGTCTACCGCAGTGCCGCCGCGTATCTCTTTAGCAACGCGTCCAACAATGCGTGGCCTGCCTCCGAACTCCGCTCGCCGGCAGAATTAAGAACGACCGCGACGCATGCATCACGGCTCGGCTGCAGGGCCACAAGGACGTAGAAACTTCCGTCACTGCCGTCGTGAGTGCTCGAGGGCACGCCGACTATTTGGCTTGCACCCCAGCCCAACGCGTAGCGATCATGCATAGGTGAAGAGTGCAGCCGCTGGATCGTCTTGGCAGAAAGAAATGCGCTGCCTTCGCCTCTGAGTCCCTTCAAGTTCATCTGGAGGAATCTGACATAGTCGCCCAACGTCATCGCCATACCTCCTGACGGCAGCATATAGGGCGGCAGTGGCACCGCGCCGCCCGGTAACAGTATGAACCCCGTATCAGTCTCGAAGTGACCCCAAGGTTGGTTTCTGCCCGCCGAAAGCGGAAATCCGAAAATGGCGTGCATCCCGAGAGGTTCCAGCACTTGCGAAGTGACCAGATCCTCCCAACTCGATCCGGTCCTCCGTTCCGCCAACGCGGCGGCGATCGCGAAACCGGCATTCGAATAGAGGCCTTTGGTCCCCGGCGTGACCGCTGGCTTGTGTTTGAGCACAAAGGCAGCGAACTTGGACCGCTGTTCCACCGCACTGCCGCTCAGCTTAGGCCATGGCTTCGGCCACGTCTTCTTCAGCAATGTTACTGTGACCTTGTCAAACGGTGGAATTCCCGCGTGATGCGAAAGCAGCTGTTCAATCGTGATGTGCCGAAAGGCGGGCTGCATGGTTTTATTCAACTCGGGGAAGGTCTCCAGCGCGGTTGTCGTCCAAGACAATTTGCCAGCTTCGATGAGCCGGGCGATCATTGTCGCCGTAATTGCCTTGGTGTTGGATCCAAGATGAAACAGGTCAGTCGACTCCAGTGGGGTGCTCTCTCCTTGACGTTTTACACCTGCGGTCGCAACACCAACGCTTGTGTGCGACCTGAACACGATTGCGCCGATACCGACCAGGTGGTGATCTTGAACCTGTTTTTCCAACAAACTCTGAATTTCGGGGGATTGCTCGGGAACTGTTAGCGCTCGAAGGACTTGGCCCAAGGCCGGAAATAGCAAAAGCGCAACAAAGATAAGAACTTTTTTGGTTATGAGCCGGACCATACCGAATCTTAACTCGACGATCACATCTTGACAATCATGATGAGTAAGCTTATTCTGGAGCTTCTCCGGAGGATCCGTGAACGAAGCTAACACCGACGTAATTCAGGGCACGCTGGACATGCTGATCCTCAAGACTCTAAGCCTTGAACCAATGCATGGATTCGGGATTTCGCGCCGTATTGAGCAGGTCTCGCAGGAAGTCTTCAAGATCAATCCTGGCTCGCTTCTCACCGCGTTGCAGCGCTTGGAGCGCGCTGGATGGCTAGATGCGAAGTGGTGTGTAACAGAGAACTCGCGCCGCGCTAAAGTCTACAACCTAACGCGAGCGGGTAAAAAACAGCTTGAAAATCAGACGGCGGATTGGTCCCGCCGGGTGTCGGCAATCTCGCGGCTATTAAAAGCGGAGGCCTAAATTATGTCCCTTTGGCGTCAACTCTCCCGCGGTTTACGCGCTCTGACAAACCGCCGAGTCGCCGATCAGAATATTGCTGACGAGGTCGGGAGCTATCTGGAACAGGCCGCGGAGGCCTTGGAGGCCGATGGGATGTCTCCCGAGGAGGCACGCCGCGCCGTACGGCTGCATCTCGGCAATGCGACAACGGTCCGTGAACAAGTGCGCTCCTATGGATGGGAGAACTTCATCGCGGCGCGCGCCTCCGATGGGCGCTATGCCGCGCGGCGTTTGCGGCACAATCCCGGTTTCACCGTGGTATGCGTGCTTACGTTAGCCATTGCGATCGGAGCGAATAGCGCGATTTTCAGCGTGCTCAATGGAATCCTCCTGAAGCCGCTGCCGTACCGGCAGGCAGATGAGTTAATCGAAGTGCATCATACGGCTCCCGGGGTGAATTTCCCCGATGTCGTTTCGGCGCCTTTTCTTTATTTCACCTACCGCGAACAGGGACGTTCGTTCCAAAGCATAGGGTTGGTCACCTCTGAGCTTCGCACTCTCACCGGAGTTTCCCAACCGGAAGAAGCGCTGTGTCTCGACGTCACTGCCGAAATCCTACCGATGCTCGGCGTGGAACCGGAGCTGGGACGTTGGTTTTCAAAGAAAGACGATGCGCCGGGCAGTCCGCCAACAATGGTTCTGGCCTATGGCTGGTGGCAGTCTCGATTCGGTGGTAAGCGCTCCGTGATCGGCCGCCGCATTGTCGTCGACGGCGTCTCACGTACCGTGATTGGCGTCATGCCCACGCATTTTCGATTTCTCGATGAGAATCCGGCGTTCCTGGTCCCAATGCAGTTGGACCGCAACAAGGCGTTCTTGGGCCAGTTCAACTATTTCAGCATCGCCCGTCTTAAGCCGGACGTAACGATCGAACAGGCCAGCGCCGACATCGCGCGCATGATTCCGATCGCACTGCACAGTTTCCCGCCACAAACCGGTCTGACAGTGAAGACTTTCGAAGACGTGCGCCTTGCTCCGAAGCTGCGCTATCTCAAACGCGCCCTGGTCGGAGACATCGGAAAAACGTTATGGGTGCTGATGGCAACACTCGGCGCCGTTCTGCTCATCGCCTGCGCGAACGTGGCAAATCTACTTCTCGTTCGAGCCGAAGGAAGGCAACACGAAATGGCTATTCGAGCGGCACTCGGGGCGAAGTGGAGCGATATTGCCCGCGAGCTTTTGACCGAAAGCATCATGCTCGGGCTGCTCGGCGGGGCTTTCGGTTTAGGCGTGGCTTACGGTGCGCTTCGATTGCTGGTAACGTTAGCTCCAGCAAATCTGCCGCGCTTAAACGAAATCTCAATTGATCCTGTGGTGGTTCTGTTCACATTCACCACGGCGCTGATCACCGGGATTGTGTTTGGACTCATTCCGATCATCAAATATGCTGGTCCCGGAGTTATGCCCGCTCTGCGGGGTGGTAGAAGGGCATCGACCCAAACCAGGCAGCAGTATCGAGCCAACAGCGCGCTGGTCGTCTTACAGGTAGCACTCGCGCTCGTGCTGCTAGTCGGGTCCGGCTTGATGATTCGGACGTTTCAAATGCTGCGCCACGTCGATCCCGGATTCGATCCGAAAGATGCCCTGACCATGCGCATCACCATCCCGGAAACGGTGGTCAAGGATCCCGAGGCGGTCATGCAATTGGAGCAGGGCATCTTGGAAAAAATCCGCGCGATCCCGGAAGTCACATCCGCCGGCATCACTACCGTCATTCCGACGGAGGGGTCAAGTGGTTCCGATCAGGTTTACGCCCGTGACAAAACCTACCGCTCCGTGCCGCCGCTGCGCCGGTTGAAGTTCATCTCACCCGGACTCCTGGCCAGCATGCGCAACCATCTGATTGCCGGCCGCGACTTTACCTGGACGGATATTTACCAACGCCACCCGGTCGCCATGCTGTCGGAGAATCTCGCCCGCGAGTTGTGGGGCGACCCGCGCCGCGCCATCGGCAAACAGATTACCGCCAACCCGAAAGATCCCTGGCGCGAGGTCATCGGTGTCGTCCAGGACGAGCGAGAAGACGGCGTGCAGGAGAAAACACCCGCAGCCGCTTACTATCCACTGCTGATGGACAATTTTCAAGGCAAGCCGTTCCTGGCGATTCGCACGGTCTCCTATATCGCACGCAGCAAACGGGCAGGATCACGCAGTTTGGTGACGAATCTGCAGCAAGCCGTCTGGTCCTTGAATGCGGCTCTTCCTCTGGGCAATGTGCGCACGCTCAGCGAGATTTACGACAAATCACTCGCCCGCACCTCGTTCACGCTCGTCATGCTGGCGATCGCCGGGGCAATGGCACTCTTGATCGGACTGGTGGGAATTTATGGTGTAATCTCCTACTCGGTTTCCCAGCGCCGGCGTGAGATCGGAATTCGCGTTGCGCTGGGCGCGCGCCGTCGAGAGCTGGCGCGCTTGTTCGTGGCTCACGGCTTCGTGCTAGCCCTCATCGGCGTGGCTTGCGGATTAGCAGGCGCAGTCGCTCTGACGCGTTTCCTCGCTTCGCTCCTCTTCGGGGTAAACCCGCTCGATCCGCTGACCTACGCTACGGTCTCTCTCGGCTTGCTCGTAGCCTCAATCGTGGCAAGTTATCTCCCAACCTTGCGCGCGATGCGCGTAGACCCCATCGATGCTCTGCGGTCGGAATAAAGACGGACAATCCGGAGACTTTATTCATCGCGTAGCGCGCGCATCGGATCGATCAAGGAAGCGCGCCGCGCGGGCACGTAGGCAGCGAGCAGAGCCACGATCACTAACGGCAGCGCAACCACAACAAACAAAGCCGGGTTCGGCGGCGCGAAGGACATGATAAACATCGATCCAACGGCTCGTGAAACGGCAATGCCACCCGCAAGCCCCACTGCGATCCCCGAGAGCGCTAAGACCAGCCCCTGGCGCAGAATCATTTGCAGCACTCCATTTCGATCTGCTCCGACAGCCATGCGTATACCGATCTCGCGCGTCCGGCGGCTCACCGAGTAAGCGATCAATCCATAGAGCCCGAGGACGGCGAGAGCGAGCGCCATTAGTCCCATCCCCGCAACCGCCTTCACAATGATGCCCGGCGTTTGAACAGCTCGCTTGCTGAACAGATCCTGCATGCTGCGCACATCGAAGGCCGGCATGTTTGGGTCGATTCCATGCACCACCTGCCGCAAGACCGGCGCCAGCACGGAAGCATCGCTCGACGTAGACTCCGCAATCAGCGTCATCGCGCTCCGCTGCTGCTGCGAGAACGGCAGATAGATAAAGTCGGAAGGCGACTCCGCGATCCAGAGATACTTTGCCTGCTTCGCTACTCCCACGACCTGAGCGAGCGGTCCGTTGGCATCCTCTAAATGAATTCTCTTGCCGATGGCGTCCCGATGTGGCCAGAAATGATTCGCGAAGTGTTCATTCACAATCGCAACGGGCAGCGTGTTCGCCTTGTCCGAGTCTAGAAAGGGCCGGCCCCGCACGATAGGGATGTCCATGGTTTTGAAATAGCCATCGCTGACGACAGAATCGAAAATAGCGGGCCCCTGCTCGCCGCGCCGCAAAGTATGGCCTTCCGGGACGATGTTCTTGGTGCTGTTATTGAAACTGAACGGGATGCCGGACGATAGGGCGGCGGAGCGGATGCCAGGCGCCGAGCGCGCCCGATCCAGCATTTGCTTATAGAACTTCTCGTTCTGAGCCGTCGTGTAGTGCCGCATTTGCGAATCGAAAGTCATCAGAAACAGACCGCCGGTCCTGAAGCCGGGCCCTTGCGTCAGTTCATTCTGGAACCCTCTGAAGATCACCGCCGCGACGATCAGCAGCACGACTGAAATCGCCAACTGCGCCGAGACGAGAACGTTGCGTCCCCAGAGGCGTCTTTTACCTAGCCCCCCCGTATCTCTCGCTTTGAGAGCCGAGACAACATCGGATTTCGAACTTCGCCAGGCCGGTGTAAGGCCGAACAGCAACGTACTCACCAGCGAAACAACAAGCGCGAAAACCAAAACCCGCTGATCAAGAGTAATGTCGAAGGAAATTGGTACATCCGAAGGAATGGGCAAGCTGGCAAAGAGTTTTATGCCGGCGAGCGCGATCAGCATCCCGAAAACGCCGCCCGCAATGGCCAGCAGCAGATTCTCCAGAAAGAGTTGCCGGACTAACTGCCAGCGCGCGGCTCCGATGGCCAGGCGCACTGCAATCTCGCGCCCGCGAGCCGTTGCGCGACTCAACAATAAACCCGCCACATTGGCGCAGGCGACTAACAGTACGCACGCGGCAAGCAAGCTCAGCATTTCGATCATGCCGGCGTCGGGTGGAGACTGTTCAATGCGCAAGGCCAGCTCGGTCTCAACCCGGATCTTTTGATTGCGCGGCTCCTTCGGGTACATCTTTTGGAGCACTTTGCCGATGGCGTTCAGGTCGGCCTGCCCTTCGGCGTTCGTCACACCCGGTTTGAGCCGCCCTTTCACGTTCAGCCAGCGCGCATCGCGCTTGTTCAGATTGTCAACGCCGTTGACGGCTGGCGACATCGCAAGCGGCAGAAAGAGCGCGGGCTTGACAAACTGATCCATGCCGGTGAACGCCGCCGGCGCGACGCCGATCACGGTGAACTCGATTCCGTTGAGACGCATCTTGGAACCGATGGCCGCACGCGACCCATTGAAATGCGCAAGCCAGAAATCGTGGCTCAGAACGGCCACTGGATCGCGCCCCGCGGCCTGATCTTCGCCGGTGCGAAATGCGCGGCCGATAGTCGGCTCGACGCCCAGGACTCGAAAGAAATTGCCGGAAACAAATGCGCCGAAAGCCATCTCGGGCACGACAGACGAATTCGGAGCGAATCCGAACTGCCCATACTGATAGGCGACCAGACCATCGAACGTGCGATTGCGGTCGCGAAAATCGACGTAATCTGGATACGAGATCGAGTTATCGCTGCCCAGATTGCCGGCCGCCCCTGGATTGATCGTAACGACGCCGCTCGGCTTCATCACCGGCAGAGGCCGCAACAGCATCGCGTCGGCAAAGCTGAAGATGGCCGAATTCGCGCCGATCCCGATGGCTAGCGAGCTGACCGCTACAACGGTGAATCCTGGATTCTTGGCCAGCATCTTTACTGCGTACTTCAAATCTTTCAGCACAAACGCCTCCTCGCTTTCTTTTGGTCAGGGTTCTATTGGCAACTCGAACGCCAATCGGCAGGGCACTGCGCTCAACACCTTACGCCAGAATATAAGAAACTAAGCGTTCGAATTTGGAATAGACGGTGCCCGACCGCGACACCCGGAACCTACAATAGACCCGAATGCAAGAGACACTCGTCGTAGGTGCCCTTTCGAGCTATTTAGATAGCGTCGTCTTTGCTTGATGTACCGTCAAGATCATGAAATTACTCGGCTTAGCTTAGCTAAATACGTTTTGCCAGCGCGCGCTAAAGCTGCAGGGCCGTTCGCAAACCATGATCGACCGCCCGTTGCAAACCCTGCGGTAGCGTGCCGGCCTGCTCGGTTAGCAAGCTGCGGTCTAGGGTCAAAATTTGAGAGACATTCACGACCGAATCGCGGCCCAGCCCCGCGGAGTGAGCGGGCACCAGCACATTTCCCGGAGCTGCGACAAGTTCCACCTGTGTGGTGATCGCCGCTACGATTGCGGTTTGAATCCGACTGAGATTAAAGGAGTCCGCTCGCACCACAAGTACCGGCCGCCTGTAACCCGGCTCGGATCGGCGCGGCTCAGGAAGGTCCGCCCACCAGATCTTCCCACGCTGAATCACCGCCAGATCTACCAAGCTTCCTTCCTGAGGGATTTCAGTTGGGCGCGATTTAAAGCCCTATCGAGTTTCGCGGGGTAGCGAGCATACACCTCGTTTAGGGTCTCCGTGATCGCACTACCATCCTGCTTTTTCAGAAACTCCGCAATCGCTTTGGCGTATAACTCGCTTCTCGATAGCCGAAGGCGTCGCGCAACTGCCTCTGCCTGACAAAAAAGCTCATCGGGAACAGAGACTGCGGTCTTCATGTTCGCAGTATAACCCGAGTTATACCCATGGCCGCCGACTAGCCGCGCGCCATCACATCATTGCGACCGGCGGCGCGGGCTCGTCCGGACTGCCGGCGCTCGCCAACGGTCCGCGAATCATCCAAAACGCGAGCAGCCCCATCACCGCCAATCCCGCCAGATAAGAAGGATGATCGAAAATCCTCAAATGTTCGCGCACCCCCGGCGGCGCAAACTGCAAACCTGCCCAGGCCAAACCGAGAATTGCTTCGCCCGCAATCAAGCCGGAAGCCGTCAACACGCCTGCATTCTCCACGCGCGCTTTCTGCCCTTCGTTGTAGCCGCGCCGCTCCGACACACTATCCGCGATCCAGCGAATCACGCCTCCCACAAAAATCGCAAACGTGGTTTCAAACGGCAGATACATGCCGACGGCCACTAGCATCGGGCTCTTCACATTCATCGTGATAAACGCAAGGCCCATCAGAATTCCCACCACTACCAGCGGCCAGGGCATATCGCCGCCCACAATGCCTTGCGCAAGTAGCGCCATCAACCCGGCCTGCGGAGCCGGCAGTTGCCGGTCACCGAAACCCGTTCCGCCGGCCCGAATATTTCCCTGATCCAGCAGCACGAGCGGAAAGTACATGACTAAGCTCGCCACCACCACGGCCAGCAATTCGGCGATCTGAATGTTGCGCGGCGTGCCGCCGAGAATATACCCAACCTTGAAGTCCTGTAGCAGCTCGCCCGCTACCGCCGATGACACGCAAACCACCGTCGCTACGCCCAGCACCGCCGCCACGCCACCCATTCCGGAAACGCCCAGCGCTACCATCAGCAGCGCGGCAATGATCAACGTCGAAATAGTCAAACCGGAGACGGGATTATTCGACGATCCAATCATGCCGCACAGGCTCCCCGATACCGTGGCAAAAAAGAAACCGAGAACCAGCATGACCACGGCAGCCACGATGCCGCCGACCACGCGTCCGGAAAAGTAGATATACAGCCCGATCATCAACGCAAACATCACCGCGATTAGAGCGAACACAACTTTGGAGCTCATGTAGCGCTCGGTGCGCGAGAGCGCCGCCGTCTCTTCCGCTGTTTGCCGCATGTCGGAAATAGCCCGCCCGAGACCCGACACCAGGCTGCCCCGCATTCGGAAAAGCGTGTACGCCGCCCCCACCAGCATTCCGCCAACGGCGATCGGGCGAACAACGTAGCGCCACACTCCACCCGCCAGATCGCTCCACGAATTATCGGCTGCGCCTGCCGGCATAAAATTGTGCAGCTGTGGTCCCAGAAAATAAATCAAGAGCGGCACCATCACCCCCCAGGCGAGCACTCCACCAGAAAATTGAATGGCGGCCAGCTTCGCTCCGATGACATAACCCACGCCCAGATACGCCGGACTCACGCTCGGCCCGGAGAAAACGGTTCGTCCGCCAGTCGGGAGCAGATTCCGTGAAGCTGCGCCACCAAGGCGTACGCGGCTTGCACCTAATTGCCCCATCGGAATTGAAAACTCGGCGTCCGCGGCAAACAATCCGAAGCGGCCCAGCAGAAAAATCAGCCCACCCACGCCGATGTTCCAAAACAGGTACTTGGCGGCTTGCGCCCCGCGCTGCCCGGCCTTGTGAATCTCCGAGGCCGCCACCGATTCCGGAAACGGCAACTCCGGATCGTCCACCATCACGCGCCGCACCAGCGAGATAAACAGCACTCCGAGCACGCTGCCCACCATGATCAACGCGGTCGATTTCCAGTACGCGTCTCCAAAGCCGAACGACGGCCACGCGTGCGCCAGTACAAACGCCGGAATCGTAAAGATTGCGCCTGACGCGACTCCTTCACCGATCGAGCCGCTCGTGCGCGCGATGTTTTCCTCGAGCAGCGATCCTTTCCAACTCCTCAACACCGCCATGCTGATAACGGCCGCCGGATACGTTGCGGCCACCGTGATGCCCGCTTTCAATCCAAGGTAGGCATTCGCTGCCCCCAGCACGACGGTCATCGAAAGCCCCAGCAGAATGGCCCGCGGCGTCAACTCCCGCATCTGCATGTGTTCCGGTACAAATGGTTTAAAGCGCGGCGCTTGCGTACTCATTTGATTTCGATAGGTGATGTTACCGTATTGGGCACGGGGGCCGAAGAAAGCTGCCATGGTGTGACAGCAGAAAGTACTACCGGTAACAGGCTCGCGCGCGTGATTGGGGCACTTGTCATTTCACTCAGATCTAGAGTACTTTCGAGGCAGCGGGCAATGGTCGGAACGGATTGCGAGTCTCAAAGTGCGCCCTTAGTCGGGCGGCGGCTGCCCCTAAGCTCACGCGAAAAAGAACTCGCTTCCTTAGCCCTGCTCACCGCTCTTTACTGCGCTTTAATCTGGCTGCAGATTCAGCGGCACCTTTGGTTCGATGAGCTGTTGACTTATCACATCGCCAACGCTGCCAACTTGAGCCAACTGTTACACCTGGTAGAACGTTGGGACTTGAGTCCTCCTCTCTCCCATCTGCTGGCTCATGCCAGCTTGCGCCTGTTTCAAAGACGTCCCATTGCCATTCGTTTTCCGTCGGTGGTCGAGTTTTACTTCGCCAGCCTCTTTCTCTATGCCTATAGCGCGCGCAAGCTTGGTCGGGCGTTCGCGGCCCTTCCGGTACTTCTTTTGTGGTACAGCCCGATGTTTCGCTTCGCTACCGAAGGCCGCCCTTACGCGCTTCTCTGCTTGTTCTTCTGCGCATTGCTCTTTCTCTGGGATCTCGCGATTCTTCGCACAAAACGTACCCTCATTCTTTTTGGAGTCGCTGCCTCCTCTATCGGTCTGCTCACTTCCCACGTGCTGGCGCCCCTCTCCTTATTGCCATTCTTTGCGGCCGAAGTGGCGCGTCTGCTTATCCGCCGGAAACCCGATTACCCTTTATGGGCCGCGCTTTTCCTGCCGCTCCTCATCACGATTTCCTACATCCCGCTTTTCCATAGCTACGAAACCCTCTCTTACTATCCACTCGCTTTTCAGGCCAGCCCGGGCAAGGCTGTTTCTTTTTACTGGCATACTTTCAGCGGCGTTTTCTGGTGCCTGTGCGCGGCAGTTGTAAGTTGCCTGATTGCTACTAAAGGCAGGTGGAGTTCAAAATTCCCGCTTCTGAGACCTTCGCAAATGGTCTTATTTGCTGCCGCTGCGAGTGTGCCCGTTCTGCTCGATTTGACCATGATGCAAGATCATGCGCCTTTCTGGGGGCGCTATTGCATCAACTCGGCGGTGGCGCTTTACTTCATTGCGGCGCTGGTCGTGGCCTTCGCTTTTAACCGAGCGGCGCGCGCCGGCTACGCGGCGGTGGGTGCGGTCTTCCTTTTGTTGTCGATCCACGATGTCGCGCTCCCCGCTTATCGCGATTCCGCCCATCCGGCTCCTGCCAACGCCGGGGCGCTGTCGCAAGTAAGACCCGATCTGCCGCTCGTCGCCGCCAGCGGCCTCACTTTCGTCGAGATGGGCCAGTACGAAAACAAAGCATTGCGGTCACGTCTCTTCTATTTGCGAGATCGCGACGCCGCCATTAAATTTGCCCACGCCACCATCTTCGAAGATCTCGCCGATTTCCAACAAGCCTTCCATCTGGCGGGAACCGTCGAATCCTATGCAAAGTTCACGCACGACCATAATGACTTCCTTGTCTTCGGCACGTTCGACTACCCCGAAGATTGGCTCTTGCGAAAACTATTGGCCGACGGCGCAACTATAGTGCCAGCAGGTAAGTTTGTCACGCCCTACAAAGACAGTACGCTCTTTGAGGTTCACCTCGGTCTATCTTCACCGCCCGTTCACGGTGCTTCGAATTTGTGAATCGTTTCTAGGATTCGATCCTGATCGGCCTCGCTTAACCCGCTATAGAGAGGTAACCGCAGCAACCGCTCGCTAACATTCTCTGCAACCGGACATTGGCCCGCACGTCCCCCGAAGCTTCGACCCATCGCGGAAAGAGGAAGCGGCATGTAGTGGAAGACGCTTAGAATGCGCTGCGCTTTCAAGTGCTCGATTAGCGCGTTTCGCATATCCGGATTGGGCATTACCAGATAAAAGATGTGATACGTCTGTTCACAATATTCCGGTACAAACGGCAGCTGAACGCCCCGCTGGGCCGCCCATGCGGAGAGGCCCTCCTGGTATGCCAGCCATCGTTTTCGCCGGGCTGCCTGGATCGCCCCCCGCACTTCGAATTGCGAATATAAAACCGCCGCTAGAATATCGGAGAGCAAATAACTGGACCCTATGTCCACCCAGGTGTATTTGTCCACTTCTCCGCGGAAGAATTTCTTGCGGTCCGTTCCCTTCTCCCGAATGATCTCCGCCCGCTCGATCAGAGCGGGATCGTTGATGAGCAGCGCGCCGCCTTCCCCGCAGCTGAAGTTCTTGGTCTCGTGAAAACTCTGTGTCGCCAACTGCCCGAACGTGCCGAGCGCTTTCCCGCGATAACGACCAAACAGTCCATGCGCATTGTCTTCCACGACGGCGATCCCGTATCCGCCCGCGACCTCCAGGATGGCATCCATTTCGCAGCCCACGCCTGCATAGTGAACGGGCACAATCGCTTTGGTTGCCGGCGAAATCAGCGACGCCAGCTGCCGTTCGTCCAGATTCATCGTGTCCGGGCGAATGTCGGCAAACACCGGCTTTGCTCCGCGCAGTACAAAGGCGTTGATTACCGATGGAAATGTAAAAGCCGGTACGATCACTTCGTCGCCCGGCTTGATCGCCAGCAGCAGCGCGGCCATCTCGAGCGCATGCGTGCAAGAAGTCGTTAAGAGCGCTTTCGCTACCCCCAGCTCCGACTCGAGTAACTCATGACACTTGCGCGTAAAAATGCCGTCGCCGCAGATATGCAGCGCCTCATACGCCTGCGCAATGTATTTTTCTTCCGTGCCGATTTTGCTGATGCAATTGAACGGAATCCCCGTTCCTGAATCAAACCCCGTAGCGCACCTTCCCTATTTAACCCTTACAGCAGTGTACTGTGTGAAACACGCAAGCCGGCAAACGTTAGGGGAAATAGAAAACTCCTCGCCATGAGACCGCTAGCCCTTCAAAATCGAATCGGAGCGGATATAAAGGGGTTAAATTAGGTGCGGTCGAGTTGAGCCCACATTTCAGCGACATGGATATTGACGTAATCGGGCTCGGTTCCAACCGGCAGCCGAAGCGTCAGCTTGGAATGGGCCTCATCGAATTGCTCACGTCCGACCTCCCAGGCTCTGCGTTTCTCGGGCCAGATCACCCAAACAGTGTCTGTGCCGAGCTTAACGAGCCTGTCCGCCCAGGCGAATAGCTCGGTAATGGTCTGACCGGGCGATAGAATCTCGGCGCCTAAGAGCGGTGGTTCCGCCAGATCGCCCTCGTCGAAGGCCGCGGAAACAGGAATGGTGACGATGTCCGGGACAACATACTCGCGCCGGCCTTCCGGCGTTTTCCCGCCTGTCAGCACATTGCATTCAGGAAGCGTCATGAAGCGATCCGAAAGCAGCCGGGAGAGGGCCACTATCAAATAGCTCTGAATGATGATGTGCAGCCGCTTGGGCAGAGGTTTCTCCACTTCTCGCCCGTCGATCAATTCGACACTCATGAGGTGGTTTCCGGTCAGAGCTGGCATCGGGTTTGGTTCTCATCTCATGGTAAGTCCCGCGGCTCGCGATCCAGTACTCGCTTCTGCTGTGTCGAACCGACTTTGTCGAAAGGTGTCGTCGCTTGAATGCGCGACGAAAGGCTCGCGGTTTTCTGATATCGTTTTCGGTATGGCGATGGCTAAGCTCACCTTTACCCTTCAGAATGAGCAGCTCGACCAAATTCGAGCGCTGGTCGCGGCTGGCGAAACCGGGAGCCTTTCCGGGTTTGTGCAGCATGCCGTCGCTATCGCGTTGCATGATGCGGCGGAATGGCGGGAAATGCTGGCCGATGCCATCGAGCAAACCGGCGGCCCGCTCACCAAAACGGAACGAGCATGGGCCGATGCGCTCCTCGCCACTCCAAAACAAAAAAGAGGTCCTCGCAAGGGGCGGCCTGCTTGAGTGGCATTACTTTTGATGCTGGCGGCCTGATCGCGCTCGACCGCAAAGACCGCAGGATAGTGGCCCTTATCGCCCGCGCGAAAGAATTGGGGATGTGCATCACCATTCCGGCAACCGCTCTGGCGCAAGCGATTCGTAACCCCGCGCGCCAAGCTCTTTTGTCAAGCCTGATCAGACAGGCAGGCACAGACCTCGTTGCCCTCGACGGACGCCACCGCCGTCGGTCTTTTGCTGGCACGAACCGCAACGGCCGATATTGTCGACGCCCATGTCGTCGTGTGCGCGCGGAGGTCCGCGCAGACTGTAATCACGAGCGACCCGGACGATCTCAGGTGGATCGCTCCAGAACTTCGGCTATTCATTATTTGAGACCACCAACCGCGCCCTTTTTTTGCGAGAAACACCAGCAGAACCGCGCGCGTCAGCAAGCGGCGCTCCCGATAACCCTCCCTCTAACCCCAAATTAGCTTTCCTGCGTCCGGTCCCACGCAAAAAGCAAATCGAGCATGGACACTCCAGCCTCATACGGAGGAAACAATTGCCGATATTCGCCGTATTTGTATCTGATTGGTCTCGACGGAACCTCCCTTTCATTTTTGAACTGTCAACAGCAGGGCGCGCGTTTCAGCGACAATGCGGTCCTGAAATTTCGGGTCACGCACCTGCGCGGAGCCGAGCATTGGTTGGCCCTTCTCGTCGTAGTAGATGCCAGTCTCACCTGATTCATTGAGCAGCAGTGTGGTGATCATGGGCGCGGCCAGCTTCGGGGTACTCCAGTACTTGATGTGAGGAGCAAGCGACGAAAGGACGTATTTGCCCAAGAAGCGCAGGAAGGCATTGGCATCGCGCCCGAGGCCCGTGGACGGACTGAATCCCGGTTCGACGGCGTTGAAATGCAGCCGCGGAGTCTCGCGAGCAAACGCCAGCGCCGTGGCAAGGCTGCATTGTTTCGACGTCGCATAGGCGTCCGCGCCTGGCATCTTCGATCCGCCAGCTTCCCACTCGCCGCGCGAGCTCGCCTCCGCAGAGATGTACCGACCGCCACGGAAGCCTGCCATCTTCGCCGGCTTGCGCTCTGGATCTTCCACGCCCGAAGCGACGAAGACCACGTTGGCGCCGTCGGGCAGATGCGGGATGAGGGCTTCGGTCAGTACGAACGGCCCGATGTGGTTTGTCGCGAACGCATTCTCCCAGCCCAGCTGGTTCTTGGTAGCCCTCATTGGGAAGATCCCGGCGTTGTTGAGCAGCCCGACAATCGGAAGATCGAACGCGATGATCTCCGCGGCCGCGCGCCGTACGCTCGCAAGATCCGACAAGTCGCACACGACAGACGTCGCGCGGCCGCCCTTCTGCCCGATCTCCTTCTGTAACTGGTTGAGCTTTTCAAGGTCGCGTCCTACCAGCACAACCCTGCCGTGCTTGATCACTTCCAGTGCCGTAGCTCGGCCTATCCCAGAGGTTGGTCCGGTGATGACATACGTCTTGTGCTCGGACGGATTGTTCATAGAAAAGTTGGTCGGCATTGTTAAACTCTGTTAGTGTCTGTCTAGTCAGTCATTACTGAAGTCGAAAATCATGCCACCACGCGCCACAGAGCCTCGAAGCCCTCTTTGCTGTGCTTCTTTGCATGGGTTGAATCCTGCGTCATGAAATCTATCGTCGCTTCAGCGACAGAGTTCATGATCGCGACAACAAAACCCATCGGAGCCTTACGCATCGACCCGCTAGCGCGAATCCTTTCGAGCAGTTCTGCGACGTCTGCCATGGTTTTGTGACCTGCCGCACGGGTCTCCGGCGTGATTTCGTCGGAAACCCCAAGCTGTGCCAGCGCTCGCCGTTTATCGGGGTAAGACACCGCCCATTTCATCCAGTGTTGCCAGATCTGCAATAGCTGCTCACGAGGTTCTGCCGCGGCAGGAAGGCCCTTCATAGCAGCGGACGCCATCTCAATTTTCAGCTCAAGATAAAGCTGGTTGAAGAGGTCCGTTTTTGTTTCGAAGTAGGTGAAGAGCGATCCATTGGCAATGCCAGCCTCTTTCGCGATACCCGCCGTCGGCGCGCTCAGGCCCTGCGTAACGATAATGCTCGTCGCTGCCTCTAAAATCGCGCTTCTCTTCTCGTCGCTCTTTGGCCTCGGCATGAATCAAGAGTATAGGTAAACGTCTGGACAGTCAACTATCCCGGGTTTTTTCCGTTGGCTCGGTTGATTTCGAGCACTTCATTTCGGAATACACTCAGACGAGCGGGGGGGGCGAGATTTTTCACAAACCCGTCAGCAAGTGACCATCCGTTAACCTCCCGTCTAACCCCAAATAAACTTTCCTGTGCCCGGTCCCACGTTAAAAAGCAAATCAAGCATGGACACTCCAGCCTCATACGGAGGAAACAATTGCGGATACTCGGCGTACTTGTATTCCATCCACTCAACGCCGATGCCCGCCGAATGCAGCATCTCCACATCCAGGTAGCCCTTCGCCGATGGACCGCTAATGTAATGCGTCGCGCCGATCTTCTGCAAAATCGCCAGCAGCCTTTCTGTCTTTGCTCCCGCGCAGGCCAGCGTCGAACTGCGCACGAAGCGTGTTTTCTCGATGCCCGAAACCCGAGCCAGTTCTATCGTGGTCTCAATCGTGAAATCCGCTAACAGCGGCGCGGGGTCAGCGTACCAGCGCTCGATCATCGGAAGATAATCGGCAAAGTAGCGCGCCCTCGAGTAACTATGGCGCAACGATTCGAAATGCTTCTTGCTCCAATTTCCTTCCGGCGAGATCTGCCTGTCGCAAATCCGATTCTCTTTCCAGCGCGATCCGGTCGCCCGTAAAGGAATCGTCAGCCACTTCGACCCCGACGGAGTCTTAATACGATTGCGATTTCTCCAGCCATGATGGTCATACTGCACGTCATCATAAAAAACAAAAACATCGGACTTGTAAATCTGGTGGAAGTAACCGCGCCACGGTATGTAAGAGGGTTGTAAGATGACACAGTTCATTGCCGAAAGAAGCGCGCAATGCCAAAGTACCAGAGCTTCGAAATTTCGCACTGCGAAACCCTCTTGCTCCGCCAGATTCTTGTTGCGGGTGGCCCCTCCGCGCCCCTAAACTGGTAACCGCAAAAATGGCTCGCTCCTCAAAATCGCTTTTGGCGTCTCTGCTATGCCTCGTAGGATTGCTGTTCGCTCAATCGCCGGCTGACAATCTGGAACAAGGGTTCAAGGTTCCACCGGAATCCGCCAAGCCGCGCGTCTGGTGGCACTGGATGAACGGTAACGTAACCAAAGAAGGCATCACCGCCGACCTCGAATGGATGAAGCGCGTCGGCATCGGCGGCATGCAGATGTTCGATGGCAGCCTGGGCGTTCCGCAGTTTACCGAGAAACGCCTCGTCTGGATGACGCCGGATTGGAAAGACGCTTTTCGCCACGCCGGGGCCGAGGCGGACCGTCTTGGTTTAGAGATGTCCATGGCCGCTTCCGGTGGTTGGAGCGAAACCGCCGGTCCCTGGGTCAAGCCTCCGCAGGGAATGAAAAAAGTTGTTTGGAGCGAAACCGACGTGGAAGGCCCGCGCAAGTTCTCAGCCGCGCTTCCCCACCCGCCTTCGAACAATGGCAGATTCCAGGATATTCCCGCGCCGCCTTCCTTCGAAGTTCCGGAAACAAAAAATCTGCCTGGAGCCAAGTACACGCAAATCAAGCCGCCCACGCCCAATGCACCGGCGCCCGCCCCCCAGGATCCAACTTTCTATGCCGATACCGCCGTCATCGCCTACCGTTTGCCCGAGCGCGAGATCCGTCTGGCCGACCTGCATCCTATCGTGACTTCGAGCGCGCCCAATCTCGATACGGCGGGTCTCATGGATGGCAACCTGGTCAAGCTTGTCTCCTTGCCATTCGCTGCCGGCGCGCCGGATGCCTGGATTCAATTCGAATTCACGCAGCCCATCGCCGCCCAATCCTTTTCCCTGACTGTCGAAAGCGGCGGTCTGCTCGGTGGTGGCATTCCGCAAGGCGAACTCCGCGCCAGCCAGGACGGCAGCCATTGGACAACCATCGTCACTCTTCCGGGACCCATCCAGGGCGGCTTCCCCGCCCGCACCTACTCGTTCCCGCGCACCACCGCGCGCTTCTTCCGATTGACTTTCCCGCTGCCCGCGCCTAATCCCATCCTGGCCATGTTCGGTGTGCCTCCCGCCCACGAAATCAAGCTTGCCGAAATCGATCTCTCGCCAACTCCGCGCGTCAATTTCTGGCAGGATAAAGCCGCCTTTGGCACCCTCCTCGGCTCCGATATCGAACCCACTACTTCCATACCGGGCAGCGAAGCAATTTCAACACAGGACATAATCGATCTGTCTTCTAAGATGCGAAATGACGGCTCTCTCGATTGGTCTGTCCCCAAGGGCTACTGGGCCATTCTGCGCATGGGCTATTCGCTTACCGGCGAGAAAAATCATCCCGCCACGCCCGAGGCAACCGGCTTAGAAGTCGATAAGCTCAGCCGCAAAGATGTCGATTCTTACGTCCACACCTACGTCGATATGATCTCGAGCGCGCTAGGTCCATACTTCGGCAAGAGTTTCCGCTATTTCCTCATGGATAGCTGGGAGGCCGGCGAGGAAAACTGGACCGAAGACATGATGAACGAATTTCGCCAGCGCCGCGGTTACGATATGACCCCTTATCTTCCCGTGCTGACCGGCCGCATCGTTGGAAGTGCCGATACCAGTGACCGTTTTCTCTGGGATTTCCGCCGCACCATTGCCGATCTGCTCGCCGACAATCACTACCGCGCCGCCACCGAATACTTCAATAAACACGGCGTCGGTCTTTACGCCGAAGCCATGGGCCCCGATCTCCCCACCAACGGCGACGGTCTCAAGAACAAGGGCCAGGTGAACATCCCCATGGGCGAATTCTGGACTCCCTTGCCCGGGCAGAACGATACTCGCGACCACGATACTGACGTTCAAGAAGCGGCCTCCGCCGCGCACATCTATGGCAAGCCCATAGTGGCCACCGAGTCCTTTACCTCCATGCCGTTCATTCCCGGCTGGGGCCAATCGCCCTTCTACCTGAAGCGTCTGGCCGATCGCCATCTCGCCATGGGTGTCAACCGGATCGTCTTCCATACCTCCGATCACCAACCCTTCGTCGACAACGCCCACAAGCCCGGCATCACTCTCTGGATGTTCGGTCAGCACTATACGCGCAACATTACCTGGGCCGAGCAAGCGGTTGCCTGGAACACTTATCTGGCGCGCAGTTCGTACCTTCTCCAACAGGGCAAGTTCGCCGCCGATCTCGCCTATTTTTACGGCGAAGGCGCGCCCGCCACTGTGCCCTATTGGAAAGATGTCAAGCCCGCGCTCCCCGCCGGCTACGGCTACGACTACATCAATACCGATGTTTTGCTCAATCGCATGTCCGTGGCCGACGACCGGCTAGTCTTGCCGGACGGCATGAGTTATCGCGCGCTAATTTTTCCGGACGATGCAAACCGTCTCACCCTTCCCTTAGTGCGGAAATTGCGCGACCTGGTTTCAGCCGGCGCTATTTTGATCGCGCCTCGGCCCATCGCTTCCCCGAGCCTCGCCAATTATCCCTCCGGCGATCGCGAGATCCGCGACATCGCCAACGACGTCTGGGGCGGCATCGACGGCCAGAGCATCACCGAACACGCCTATGGCAAAGGCAAGGTTTACTGGGGCCGATCCGTCCAGGAAATACTCGACGTCGAAAAAGTCGCGCCCGACTTCGAATACAACCGGCCGCACATCGATACCGAATTAGTCTGGATACATCGCCATCTCGCCGATTCCGACATCTATTTTGTAGCCAGCCAGAAAGATCGCCCGGAGGACGTCGAGACGCGCTTTCGCATCACTGGCAAAGAGGCTGAACTCTGGCATCCGGATACCGGCGTAATCGAACCGGCCGCATACAGCTTTGAAAACGGCCGCACCACCGTGCCGCTGCATCTCGATCCCGATGATTCCGTCTTCGTTGTCTTCCGCCACGCAACCAACACGCCCTCGCGCACTCTGCCGCATCCGGTCTACACTCCGCTCTCCACAGTCGAAGGCCCTTGGCAGGTGACCTTTCCTCCAAACTGGGGCGCCCCCCCGCGGATCACGCTCGATAAACTCTCCTCCTGGACCACGAACTCCAACGATGGCGTCAAATACTTCTCCGGAACCGCCACTTACAGTAAACAGCTTGACGCGCCGGCAAACTGGTTCTCCGGCGGCGCGAAAATCATACTCGATCTCGGCAGCGTAAAGGATATAGCTGAACTTACCGTGAACGGCAAGCCGCTAAACGCGATTCTCTGGAAGCCTCCCTACCAAGCTGATATCACTTCCCTGTTAAAGCCTGGCGCAAATCGCATCGAGATCCAGGTGACAAACCTCTGGCCCAATCGCATCATTGGCGATCAGCAGCCAAACACGCCAAAGACGTACACTTGGACCGACTACCACCCGTACAACAAGAACTCTCCCTTGCTCGAATCGGGACTACTCGGACCAGTCACCATTTCCAAATCGACTCTTTCAGAGACCTCTAGGTGAAGGCATGCACCGCCGTCAATTTATGAATCTTGCAGCTACCCTTGTCCCGCTCGCCATCGAAGCCGATCCGCCTATTCCGATCATTGATACCCATATCCATCTCTTCGACCCGACTCGTCCGCAAGGTATCCCCTGGCCGCCCAAAGACGACACCATTCGCTACAAACCTGCTCTGCCAGTCCGCTATGTAAAGCTCACAAAGTCTCTGGGTGTCGTGGGCGCAATTGAAATAGAAGCCAGTCCGTGGCTCGAAGACAATCAATGGGTCCTCGATCTCGCCGCTAAGAATCCAGTCATCGTCGGCACGGTAGGCGATCTCGAACCGGGCAAACCGGAGTTCCGTATCGATCTCGAGCGCTTTCACAAGAATCCGCTCTTTCGTGGAATCCGCTATGGAAACCTCTGGGGTAGAGATCTAGGGCAGCGCTTAAACGATCACGCTTTCCTCCACGATCTCAGGCTCCTCGCGCAAGCCGATCTGGAACTAGACACCGCAAACCCCGACCCGCCCCTGATTGAAGCTGTCGTGCGCCTCACCGACAAAATCCCCACCCTGCGCGTCGTCATCGATCACCTGCCGAGCCTGCAATTACCCTCCGATCCGGCCGCCCGCCGAAACTACGAAGCAAATCTCAGGCATTTGGGCGAAAGAAAACAGGTCTACGTCAAACTTTCGGCTGTCTTGCATCCCGTCGACGGCAAGGTACCCCACGATCTCGCCGCCTACCGCCCCACGCTCGATCATCTCTGTGAAACCTTCGGCGAAGATCGCGTACTCTATGGCAGCGATTGGCCCAATAGCGACCCTCTGGGGAGCTATGCCGAAGTGCTAGGCATTGTCCAGCAATACTTCGCGCAAAAAGGCCACGCCGCCGCCGAAAAGTATTTCTGGAAGAACTCCCTTGCGGCCTATCGCTGGATCAGGCGCGATCCCAATCAGCCGCTTTAGCTGCTTACGCTCCCGCAGCCCTGACCGACGGCGCGCCCGCTTTCGCCGGCCTCACCATCTCCGTAAAATAATCTTCCATTGCCCGCGCCATCGTTTCCGGCCGATACATTCGTTCGTAGCGATCCCGGGCATTTCGGCTCAGCATCGCGGCCAAAGCAGGCTGCCTCAGGACTTTCACAATCCCGTCTGCCAGCGCTCCTGCATCTCCAGGCGGCACAACAATCCCCGTCTCTCCATCCTTCACAATCTCTGTAATGCCGCCCGCCGACGTCACCACCGCCGGCTTACCCAGCGACATGCCTTCCGCAATCGAAATCGGCAGTGAATCGAAAAGCGAAGCATGTGCGTGTACGTCGATCGCTTGCCAGACGTCCGCTATATCGCCCGGATACTCCGTGATTGCCACCCGCTCCGCAATTCCGAGTTCGCGCGCCAAATCTTGCAGCTTCTTCTTGTACACTTCGGTCCGCGTATAGCCCACCGCTAAAAAGGCGGTCTGCGGCTCGGCTTCGAGTACCTTCGCTGCGGCTTGCAAAAGAACCTCGTGGCCTTTGTATTCAATCAGCCGCCCCACCATTCCGATAACCCGTATTCGCGGGTCCTCCGGCAAGCCAAGCATCTTGCGCATCTCGTCCGAAGAACGCTTCGATTCCGGCCGCGCAATTCCGTTCGGCACAACAGAAACTTTGTTCCGTCGTCGTCGAATCAGCGCCCGCATGTCTTGCGCCCGCACTTGCGAATCCGTCAGCACCCCAGTCGCCAGCCGTAACGCCACCCGAGTCGGTCGCGACCACACCATTTCGCCCCCGATTCTGTCCCCGCAGTACAAAATAATCGATGCCGGCGTCCCCGTCAGCCTCCCGGCCAAAACGCTCACCAGGCCCGCCGACTCCAGATGCCCGTCCAACACATCCACGTTCCACCGCCGCACGACACTCGCCAACCGTCGCGCTCGCCGCAGGATACCCGCCTTTACATACAGCTTGTTAGGCAAATCCGGTAACCTAAGGACCCGCTCTGGCATCACTTCCGCTAAGTCGTGTAACTCCACGCCCGCTTTTACATACTGCTCGCGCCTTGCCTCGAATTCATTCGCTTTCGTGTATGCTTCCGGATTTACCGTCAATACGGAATGTTCAAATCGATCTCGGTCAAGCGTTCGGCCGAAGCTCAACAACCTGCTTTCATCGCCCGCAAATCCCAGCCCGTCGATAACCGAGAGAATTTTAATACGCTTGCTCATGTCTCGTCATCAATTTCTAAATTTACGATCCGCATACGATCGGATGACATTGCTTCTCACCAGCCGCGCCACTTCCGCCACTCCATCCTCCACCGTTCGCGTTATCCGGAAGCCCACTTCTCGCGCAATCTTTTCAAAAGAGACCCGATAGTCGCGCGGATCCTCCGTCCTCTTCACGTACTCAATGCGAGCGTCCGGAGCATGCACCCGAATGAGATCGACGATCTCTCTTTTACGGAAATTCTGGTTCGTCGCGCCGACGTTGTACACCTGCCCGCGCACCTCTTCAGCCGGACTTACTAACATTTCGCAAACCGCCCGCGCGGCGTCCCGCACGTGTACATACGGTCTCCAAAACTGCTCCCCAAAAACCACCAGCCGTCTCTTCGTGAGCATATCGAGCGTAAACTCATTTACCGTTAAGTCGAACCGCATGCGCGACGAAACCCCATACAGCGTCGCAAACCGCAGCACCGTGGCACTCATAGGCTCCACCCCGGCCATGTCGAGCACTACTTTCTCAAACTCTACCTTTGTCTCCGCGTAGACCGAGAGCGGTTTGAGCCTCGACCCTTCATCCACATATTCCTCGCTCTCCAACATCCGCCCGTAGTTGCTGCACGTGGACGCAAATAAAAACCGTTCCATGTTCGCCCGGCAACATTCCTTCAGCAGGTTCAGCGAAGCCTCTAGATTGATTTCGCGCGCCTCGTCTGCGTTTCGTGCGCAAGCCGGATCGCCCACGATCGCCGCCAGGTGTACAACCGAATCCATGTTTTCGAGCACCGTCCTCATCAGCTGCCGGTCGCGCAGATCTCCTGGCACAAACTCGAATGCCGGATAATCCCATACCGCAAGAAGCGATTCGCCCCCGTGTAGCATGCTATCTACCACGCGAACCCGATTTCCTCTCTCCAACAGCAAACGAACCAGAGTAGAACCCAGATACCCTGCGCCGCCCGTGACGAGTATATTCAAACACCTACTCCGCTAAGTGCCTGGCCTTGCTTCATTGTTTTTTGCGAGCTTCGATTGTAGTTCGTCGCCGGCACGCAACATGCCATCATACTTAGACTGAGAACCTCGCAAATGGAACTCCCGTTCATCCCATATTGCGCGCCCTCTATCGGCCAGGAAGAAATTGACGAAGTGGTCGATAGCCTTCGAAACGGCTGGTTAACCACCGGCCCGAAAGTCCAGCGCTTCGAAGCCAACTTTGCAAAGTACATTGGTGCAAAACACGCCATCGCGGTCAACTCCTGTACTGCCGCTCTTACGCTCGCGCTAGCCGCCCTCGATATTGCTCCTGGCGATGAGGTCATCGTCCCTTCCTTAACTTTCTGCGCCACCGCCAATGTAGTCGAACACCGGGGCGCAACTCCGGTGCTTGTCGATGTCTGTGAGGACTTCCAAATTGACCCTCGGGCCGTTGAGCGCGCTATCTCTCCCCGAACCCGCGCCATCATACCCGTACATTATGGCGGGCAGGCCTGCGACCTCGACGCAATTCTTTCCCTCGCCGATGCGCATGGCATACCCGTCATCCAGGATGCCGCTCACGTCGCCGGCGCCGAGTATCGAGATCGTAAAATCGGCATCCATGGTCTCGTGAGCGCCTTCAGCTTTTACCCCTCCAAAAACATGACCACCGGCGAGGGAGGCATGCTCACCACCAACGATGACGCTTTCAGCGCGCGCCTCCGCCGCCTCTCTCAATTCGGCATCAGCCGTTATGACCACAACCCTGGCGGCGATCCCTGCTCCTGGTATTACGAAGTGCGCGAGCCTGGCTATAAGTCGAACATGATGGACTTACAAGCCGCCATCGGCTTACAGCAGTTGCGAAAACTCGACGCCTTCAATGCCAGGCGCCGCGAAATCGCCGGCCTCTATTCACAATCCTTCGCCGACCTTGAAGAGTTTATTTTGCCCGGCGATTTACCTGGCCGCCCTAACATTCATTACCTCTACACTCTGCGCGTCCGCCAAAGCACCAGCTCTCCGAATCTAACTCGCGACTGCCTCATTCGCCGCCTGACTGATGCCCGCATCGGAGCGAGCGTCCACTTCATCCCGCTGCATCGCCAGCCCTTCTACCAATCCAAATACGGCCTCTCGCCCAGCGCCTTTCCAGTAGCTGAAACGCTGTACAACCAAATTGCCTCGCTCCCGCTTTATCCCGGTATGTCTGACGAGGATGTGCTTCGTGTCATCGCATTTGTCCGCCAGACCGTGCTCGACTCGCGAACAGCCTCCACAGCCAATGCGCTCCCCTCACTGGATACTCAGCGTCTCCGGAACGCTTCCCTTTAGGATCTCGCTGTAAATCTTAAGCAGAGATCCCGCGTAGACTTCCGGCGAGAACTGTTGTCGAAGAACCTGGGTCGCTTTCTCGGCGTATCCTCGCGCCGCTTCCCTGGAATCGAGCATACGTGCGATCCCCAGCGCCAGGTTCTTCGGATTTTTCGGCATTGCAAGCACCGCTGTCTTGTTATCTTCGAGTAACTCTGGAATGCCCCCCACGCTCGTCGCGACAATGGGAACGCCAGCCGCCATGGCCTCGAAGATCACGTGCGGCGAACCTTCACTGTGCGACGGCAGCACAAACGCGTCTGCTATGCCGTAGAAAGGCGCTACATCCGGTTCCTTGGTAGCGAAGACGATTTGCGATCGCAGCCCCAGCCGTCCAGTCAGCGCTTCCAGTTTCGTCTGCTCCGGCCCGAATCCCACCAGCACAAGTTTGTACTTCAGTCCCGGCCGCAGTTGCCGCAGCCAGTTCGCCGCATGAATCAAATCCGCGTGACCCTTCTCATGCGAAAGCCGGCCTATCGCCAGCAGCACTGTAGCCTCTTCCTCTATGCCCAGCCGCCTTTTCAGATTGCTGAGCTCCGCCGGGCTCGGGCACGGCATCAGCTCTCCTGAGTTATGCACCACGCGCACTCGTTGCCTCGCCACTCCCGATGCCACCAATTGCCGTCCAAAAGCGCCGCATACCGTTACTACTCTTTCCGCCGATCGCAATGACCATCGGTCGAGCTGGTTGTAGCACTTCATCTTCAGGTCGGTCGCTGTGTAGCCGTGATGAAATGCAATCCAGTGGCTGTGTTTCCTGATGCCCGCCGCCCGTACCAAAAAATGCGACTTTACGTTGTTCGTCTGCACAATGTCCGGCGCGGCTTTTCGTACCACTGCCTGGATCGATTTCAGAAGCCGGCTATCGAAGCGGTGACGTTCCGGTATGACATGCGCCGGAATCGCGCGTTGCCGCACTGCTTCCACAAAACCATTCGGTGATTCATTTCCGTTTAGTAGGCCGCGCTGAAAAGTGGCAATCGAGATGGAAATCGGCGGCTCGCCCTTTCGCCCGGCCGAAGCGATCGTGTCGCAGAAATTTAAAAGGCTTTTGGCCGCGCCATTCACCGAGGTGGCCTCGATGAACATCAGGATCTTCGGCGGCCGGCCCTGCTCCCCGCTTCTCGATCTCTCCCCATTCGAATGCAGCGAACTGTTGACAAGCCTGCTGCCATCAGGGTCACCCGCTGGGCTGACACAACTCATATTTACTCCGGCCTTTAGTGAACACATCATAGTAAACGCGCCTTGGGAACGCAACAGAAAGCGTCATTCAGTCCCGATCTTTAAGGCAGCCCCTTCCGGATGTACACTAAGATTCGATGTCGCCAGCCGAACTCTTGTCTGAGTCGCTGCCTTCGCAGGCGTTTAGGGTTATCCCTCGCTATAACTACCGCCGCCAATTCGGCGACATCGATTCCTTGCTGCTTTCCATCCGCAAGACTCTTCTTCGAGGCGACTACGTACTCGGGCAACCGGTAACGCGTTTTGAAGCCAACTTCGCGGCCTATTGCCAGTGCGCTTACGGTAAGGGCGTCAATAGCGGGACCGACGCTTTGCTCGTAACTATGCGGGCTCTCGGAATCGGTGCCGGCGATGAAATTATCGTTCCAGCCAACACCTTTCATGCAACCGTGGCCGCCATTGAGTTAGCCGGCGCGAAGCCAGTTTTAATCGACGCCGATGCGCGCAGCTATCTCCTCGATATTCGCCAGCTTCCCGGCTTGCTGTCGCCAGCCACCAAAGCTATTCTTCCGGTTCATCTATTCGGCAAACCGGCCTCTATGCCGGAAATTATGGAACTGGCTGCCGGCAAGAGTCTGCTGGTTATCGAAGATGCCGCGCAGGCGCATGGTGCGAGCACGAAGGGCCGGCGCGTCGGCTCCTTCGGTATAGCCGGCTGTTTCAGTTTTCATCCGAGCAAGAATCTGGCGGCGGCCGGAGATGCCGGGGCGGTTGTCACCGATGACCCCTGCCTGGCCGCGAAAATCGACTCACATCGCGCTCTCGGACAGCAAAGCCAGAACGATCATGTTTTAGTCGGTCTCAACACTAAGATGGACACCTTACAGGCTCTTGTGCTCGATTCGAAGCTTCAGCATCTCGACGAGTGGAACCGGTCCCGAGCGCAAATTGCCTACTGCTATCGTTCGGAGCTGCGCCACCTGCCCGTTTCTTTTCAATCCGATTCTCCCGACGAAGTTCATGTTTATCATCTTTTCCAACTTCAAACGCCTCATCGGGACGCCTTGTTGCATTTTCTGAAGGGCCGGGGAATAGATGCTGTCATTCGCTACCCCACTCCCATTCATCTGCAGCCGGCGTTTCACAAACGGGGCTGGAGAGAAGGCCAGTTTCCAGTTGCCGAGCGACTCTCAAAAGAGTTACTGTGTCTCCCCTTGCGGCCGGACATGGAGGAAGCTGAAATCGAATTCGTCGTCCGGGGAGTGCGTGATTTCTTCGCGAATGTTTCAGCGGCAGAGCGGTCATGAAAACATTCGCCTCGCCGGATAACCAGTTCGCCGCTGTTGTCCCAAATGATCATGGCGGAATCGGCGATATCCTCTTTCAACGCATTCTCGATTCCACCGAATTCCGCTCCGCTATCGATTTTGTCGATTACACCATAATTCCCCCCGGCAGCACGATCGGAAAACATGAGCATCACGGCAATGAAGAACTTTACTTCATCGCTTCGGGTAACCCGCTGATGCGTGTCAATGGCGAAGAAGCCAGGCTGCATCGCGGCAGCTTGTCGATTGTTCGAGACGGTGAATGGCACGAGCTGATTAATGACAGTAGTCAGGATGTGGAGCTCCTTGTAATTCAAGCGGGTCTATTCAGATGAGTTCGAGATAAATCGATGACTCCAGGCCCCACCGAAGTCTTGGTCGCTGCATGCGAAGCCGCTTCAGGCGAACTTCCCGCCGGCCATCGCGACGCGGAGTCATTTTGCCGCTTCGCTGAACATTTGGCATCCCAGGCTGGTGGACCTTCTGTGCGCGCCGTTGTTCTGCTTGACAGTCGCCTTGGTGAGGCGCAGCCTGTCATACTTGCACGCTATCCCCGCCTCGTTCTGCGCATGAGCCGCCCGTGCGCGCTGGCGCACACCGCCCCCAAGAGTTGGCGTCGGTTTCTGTCGGTGGAATCGGTGCCGGCCTTTCGCGCCTTTATTCACTGGCGCACGCCGTCCGGTTTGCACAGTGAAAAGCTGCACGTCGAAAAGGCCGCCGAACTTACAACTGTAGCGCGTCTGCTCGGTGTGGACCGTTGCTTGTTCGCAGCGGACGCCCCTCCCGCTCCTATCGATGTATCGTTTCAAGAAACGCTCGCAGCAGACGTCCGCGCGGAGATAACCGGCGCTACCCGATTCGCGCGCTCCCTTCTTAAAAAACGCGGCCTGCGCCATGCAGACAATCGCAGCACTCTCACCGTTCAGCGCCAGACAACCTATTCCATTTTTCGGCCGCCCCTTGCTGTCTTTGACCCCGCCGATTCAACTCTTTCGAATTTAGTCGCCCATCGCCCCGTTCTTCTTGTCAGCGACTTGACCGTAGCCGCGATCTACGCGCCAGCCTGGCGTCGCTACTCACGTCAAAAGCTCGCCCTTGCCGGCGAACTTCTTCTTGACTTGAGCGAAAAATCGAAGGCTTGGAATCAGGTTCATGATATTTGCGGTTACGCTCTTCAATGTGGCCTGCCGCGCAACGGCGTCATCATAGCCGTCGGCGGCGGCGTCACTTTAGACGTAGTCGGGTTCGCTGCTTCCATCTTCCGCCGCGGCGTTCACTACCTGCGCATTCCCACCTCGCTTGTCGGCTTGGTCGATGTCGCTGTCGGCGTCAAACAGGGTGTAAATTCCCATGGCAAGAAGAATTTATTGGGCAGCTTTTATCCGCCCCTGGCCAGCATCAATGACTATCGCTTTCTAAAGTCACTCCCGGCGGGTGAGATCTCGTGCGGCATGGCCGAGATTCTAAAAATGGCTCTGCTCCGCGATCCGGTCATGTTTGAACAGCTCGAGCAGTTTGGCGTCGACCTGGTCGATTCTCGCTTTAGCCGGCCGCCGGTGCTCGCCGAAGAGCTTTTGCGCCGCGCCGAGTTGCTGATGTTGGAAGAATTGGCGCCCAACCTGTTTGAGAGAACATTCGCCCGCTTGGTCGATTTCGGCCATACTTTCAGCCCGGTCATCGAAACGGCTACTCAACACCAAATCCCACACGGCCGCGCCGTCGCTCTCGATATTCTTATTTCCGCTGCCTTGGCTGTCACCCTCGGCCATGCGGATACCTGCTTACTCAAGCGCCTGATCGCCCTGCTCCCCAATCTCGGACTTCCGGTGTGGGATGAACTCGTCCCCTCCTCGGACGTTCTCTTCGACGCCCTGCCCGGCATCGCCAGCCACCGCGGCGGCTCTCTCAATTTGATCCTCGTCGCTGAACCCGGCCGCTCTTTAATCCTTCACTCGCTCTCGCGCAGCGATCTGAATTCAGCTCTCCGCCTCCTGAAGCAATCCATTCCCGCTCCAGCTGGTGGAGCGTTTTTACAAAATCGGGCCTATGCACGGACTGCTGTTTGATTTAGGGGGAACCTTCCTCCGGGCGGCCGTCGCCAGGTCGGATGGCGCCCTCTATGACTGCCAGAAACTCAGAATTTGCAGCGTCGCGCACGGCCTTGAGGCGTCCGAGATATGGAATCGCATCCTTGAATCGATGCTCGCGTATATAGATGCGCAAGAAAATTATGCGCCGCCGGACGCTCCGGTCGTCATATCTTTCCCCGGCCCCATCGATAAAGAAAGTGAAATCCTGCAAGCCCCCACGGTAGCTGGTGCCGGCTCGCCGTTCAATTTACCGCTCGCTATCCGCTCTGCTACCGGGCGACGCGTGGCCGTGCTGAATGACGTGTCGGCCGCCGCTTGGCAGATTGCCCGGAAAACCGACGCGCGCCGCTTCGCCGTCGTCACCGTCAGCAGCGGAATCGGCAGTAAGATCTTTGATCGCTGCCACGCCTCGGGTGTACTCGATCAGCCTCCCTATGCGGGCGAGATCGGCCATGTTGTGGTGGACGATAGCCGCGATGCTCCCATCTGCGATTGTGGAGGCCAGGGCCATCTCGGCGCCATCGCCTCCGGACGCGGCATCGAACGAATGACACGTCGAATGGCCTCCTCTGATCCTGCCGCTTTCAATCGCTCTTTGCTCGTCACGCGCTTCGGCGCCACGTCCGCCGATCTCACCAACGAACGCCACATTGTCCCCGCCGTCAAAGCTTCCGATCCTTGGGCCAGCCGGATTGTCTACGCCTCCACTCGCCCTCTCGTTCGGGCGCTTTTAACCGTTGGCATGGCGGCCGGGCTCGAAAAGATCTTCTTCATCGGCGGCTTCGCCAACGTTCTTGGCGAACGCTATATCGAGATTGTTCGCGAGCTTGCTTTCGATCTCAGTAGGTATGAGGTTGCGCGCCCTTTCTTAGATAACTTTTTCGAAGGCGTTCCTACTCATGAAGAAACGTCTCTGGAAGGCTGTGCCGCTTTCCTACGAGTAAAGGGGGCTGGCCGATGGTTGTAGCTTTATGGTTGTAACGATTCTCGGAGGGAGCGCCTTCAGTACGCCGTGCCTGGTTGATTGGCTCGCTCGCCAGAAACCGGCCGCCGACCTTACGCTGCGTCTGGCGGGCCGTACCGCGCCTCATTTATCTGCGGTGGCCCGCGCCAGCACTCTTCTGGCAGCAGGCAGCTCCATCGAGATAAAAACCTTCGAAGAAGCTCGCTGGGATGAAGCTCTCGTGGGCGCCGATGTGGTGCTCATACAAGTGCGCGTGGGTGGCCTTCAGGCGCGTGAATTCGATGAGGCTTTTCCCCTCCAATATCGCGTCCCCGGCGACGAGGGCTTAGGCCCCGGCGGACTTTCGGCGGCACTGCGCAATTGGTCTACCGTACGGGACCTTCTACATCGGGTCCGTCAGAACGCTCCACGCTGCCTACCCATTTTGTTGACTTCGCCTGGCAGCTTGCTCGCCCGCTTAGCCGCTCGTGAGTTCCCCGATTTCCCCGTCTACAGCATCTGCGAACTACCCTTCACCACGCTGGCGGAAGTTTGTCGCGCTTCCTCGCAGTGCCCGGCTGAGGTCGCTTTCAGCTACGCCGGCGTCAACCATCTCGGCTGGCTTTATCGCATATCGTTCCAGGAGACAGATCTCGTCGCGCCTTTTCGCGATCGCCGAAAGTACTCTTGCTTCTATCCGCTAATGCGCGACCATGGCGCGGTTCCTCTCAAATACTTTGCCCTGCACCTCGATCCCCAGCAAGCGGTTTGCAGGCAAAGAAAGGCTCCATCGCGAGCGGCTCAACTCGCCACGATCCGGCAGCGCGCCTTCGCGGCTTTCGAGTCAGGCGTCCCGCAAAATATTCGCCAGGTTCTCGCTTTGCGGCCAACTCCCTGGTATAGCCATGCCATCGGGCCGCTCCTCGCCCAATTCGCAACCGGCAATGCGAGCGCCATGCCCTTTTTTCTATCGACAGCCGATGCCTCCGGCCATGTCTCGGAACGCGCCTATAAACTCGCAGATCGATGTTTCTACCCGCTACCCGCCGCCGATCCGCCGGAAGAACTTCGCGCCTTGAACGCTCGTTATTCAACCTATGAAGCGCAGGCTGCGGAGGCCGTCCACGATCCCGATCCACGGCGATTAGCTCGGGCATTGGCCGCGCACCCCTGGATCTTGCGCAAGAATGACTCTATCGGTCTAGCCGAAATCATCTGGAAAGGAGCGCGCGAAAGCCTTTTTTGGGCGTCTTGACCTGGTCGCGGAAAGAACTTATCTAGCCGGGTGGCGCAGGCCATCGTTTTCTGTGGCCTGCGGGAGCCTCGCGACTCGACACTAGTCTCCCCTTTGCCTCTTTGCGAGAAACAAATCCACTACATGACTGACCTGAAGATCGGCATCGTCGGCTGCGGCCGCATGGGTAAAGAGCGTGCCCGTTGTTCACAGGCTTCGCAAGCAACAGTAGCCGCCTTCTTCGATATAGACAGCACGCGTAGCTCCGAGCTCGCCCGCCTGTATAACGCAAAGAGTCTCGCCCGAGTCGACGATTGCTTTGACATGGATCTCGACGCGCTGTTTCTATGCACCGCGCCAGGCACTCGTGGGCCCGTGGAAATGAGGTGCATAGAAGCCGGCTTGCCTCTCCACGTGGAAAAGCCCATTGGGCTTTCCGTCGAGCTTGGCCTGCCAATTCTGTCTTGCTTGCGAGACGCTCCAGTGCTGAATGCCGTCGGTTACATGAACCGCTACCGAAGTTCGGTCGTCCTGGCGCGCGAACTCCTGCACAGCGCGGAGATTATCGGCTTTTCCGCGCACTGGGTCTGCAAGCGCTATAACGTACCTTGGTGGGAGCAGGAGCAGTTCTCCGGCGGTCCGCACAATGAGCAAGCCACTCATCTCATCGACCTCTGCCGTTATCTGGTGGGCGATGTTCGCCTTGTAAACAGCATGTTCCACGGAATCTCTCGCGTGTCAAGCTCGCTTGAATGCGAATCGGGCGTTCTCGGAACAGTGTTTTATTCCTGCGATGGAAACGGCAAGGATATCGGCATGCGCATCTTCACCAGTGCCGGAAGCCTGTTTCTTTCTGGCTGGGACTTTCGCTTAGCGGAAAACGGCATAGATGGTCGGCTTCCCATCGCGTCAGACGAAGACATATTCTTGATCGAAACGCAAAATTTTCTCGAAGCTGTGCGCCTCGGCCGCCAGAGCCTTCTGAAAAGCGACTTTGCGGACGCTCTTAAAACGCAAGCCGTCATGGATGCCCTGAAACGCAGCGCCCAACAGGCGAAATCGGCTGAGATACGCTACCAGGAGCTTGTTGAAAAACGGTGACTGGCTTTGTTTTCCCAAGCAGGCATAACGGGCAACTCAATAAGATCCGCGTCTCTGCGCGTGGAAAACATTGCCTGTCACCTGCTTTTCAACGTCCACCCGGAGGATCAAAAAGATGAACACTACAGCGCTCGTCATGGCCGGGGGTAGTTCGGAGCGGATGCGGGCCGGTGGATGCAAGACGCACAAGGCACTACGCGCCGTCTCCGGAACTCCTTTGCTCCAGCGCAACCTGGAAACCCTCTTTCTTTTTGGCTTCACCGATATTTCAATTGCGGTGAATCAAGCCGAGGACCAGCTTCTCTCAGCCGTCGGCAGCCTTCATTCGTTCGCCGCGCATTACGGTGCGACTCTACGCGTAATTCCCGAACAACGGCCGCTTGGCACCATCGGCGCCGCCAGGCTGATGTCCGGATTTGCTGAAGACGTGCTGGTCGTCAACGTCGACAACCTGACCGAGCTGGATCTACGCGCTTTTTTCAATTTTCACCTACAAACTCGCGCCGCCTTGACCGTAGCCAGCCATCAGGAATCCTTTCGCATTCCCTTCGGGCAAATTGAAGCCGATAATTCCCGCCTCACTGCCTATAAAGAAAAACCGGCTTTGTCTATCGCCATCTCTAGCGGCGCCTATGTCCTCAGCCGCCAGGCCATGGCCGCGATTCCTCCAAATGAAAGAATCCATGCCCCCGATCTCATTAACTCGCTCATCCAGTCCGGCCAGCTTGTTTCCTGCTTCCACCACCGCGCCTGGTGGATAGACGTGAACGATGAGGCAGCGCTGGCCCAGGCGGAAGCCGCTCTAGTACGAAAACCATTAGCTTTTGCCGCCTCGGCATGACATCCTAACTCTTCCTACCCATTGAACCCCACCCTCTCACACCGCAAAGTAGCAGTCACCGGCGCCAACGGCTTCATCGGATCGGCTGTTGCCGATTTGCTTCTCGCCTCTGGCGCGCAAGTCACAGGTTTCTGCGGAACCGCTCCCGTTTCTCTCGTCCGCTATCCTTATCCCTCGCTGACCGCCGATATTTCCGACAAAGATGCCGTAAACCAATTCGTGCGCAATCAGGAGATAATCATCCATCTCGCCGGCCCTCCGTCCGTGGCGGCCTCCTTTGAGAATCCTGTCGAATATGTGCGCGTACATGCGCAGGGTACAGCGAACCTGTTGGCAGCCGCGGTCCAGGCCGATGTCCATCGATTCGTCTATGTTTCTTCTGCTGAGGTTTATGGGAATCCTCGCTCTGAATTTGTCGAGGAAGACCATCCTCTTCAATCGCGTTCGCCCTATGCCGCGGCTAAAATCTGCGCGGAGAAGTTAGTGGAGGCTTATCGCTTCTCGCATGGCTTGGAAACTGTCATTCTCCGGCCGTTTTCCGTCTATGGCCCCGGCTCGTCCCCGCATTCGGTTCTGAGCAAGATCTGCCATCTGGCTCTGGCGAACAAACCCATCCTGTTAAACGATCTTCGGCCCGTGCGCGATTACTGCTATGTTTCCGATCTGGCTGCTGCCGTCGCGCAAGCCTGCCAGACCAGCGCCTCTGGAACCATCTTTAATATCGGAACGATGCGCGCAACCAGCGTGCGTCAGCTCGCCGAAACCGTTTTGGATGTCCTCGGCAGCCCCTTGCCGGTCGGTCAAATGTCCCACGAAAAAGGGGACCGGCCCGGCGGCTCCGATATCTTGCGCTTGGTGGCTAACAACCAACGCGCGGCGAAAAGCCTTCCCTGGGCTCCCACCACCAGCCTCGAAGAGGGTCTTAAGCAATTGCTCTCCCGAACGTGAAATGCGTTCAAGCTACCTCATCACCGGCGCACAAGGCTTCGTAGGCCGATATCTTACCGCCGCCATTCTCCGCTCCCATCCCGCCGCGCGGATCGTCGGCACGGGTAGATCGAAACAGTTGCCCGGCTTCTTTCCCCACTCGATTACCGGCCCCGATGGCCCCTGCCCCGCGCCTATACCCATTGATCTGCAAACCGTTCTCGACAGCCCGCAACTGATCTATCGCCAGGCCGACCTCCTCGACCGTCAGAAAATCGGCCGTCTACTCGACGAATTCCGCCCGGCGAAAATCGTCCATCTCGCCTCTGGCCTGCGTGATGATCCCCGCCAGCAATTATTTGAGACCAACGTAGAAGGAACAGCACGGCTTTTCGAAGCCGCCGGTGAACTCGCCGGCTACCAGCCCGAAATCATTCTCGGCTCCTCGGGAGGCGTCTACGGACACTTGCCGCCCGATCAATTGCCGCTTACCGAAACCACGCCCCGCAGTCCGGTCGACGAGTACTCCGTCAGCAAACTTTCCGCCGAGCTCCTGGCGCGCTTGCTCTCTCGCCGCTTCGGATTTCAATTGAAAATTGCCCGGATTTTCAACATCCTCGGACCCGGCCAGGACGAGCGCCATCTAGCCGGTCGAATTGCCGCCCAGTTCATGCGTATCGAATCCGGCCAACAGAAATGTCTAGCGCTCGGTTCATTGACCTCCACTCGCGACTTCATAGACGTGCGCGATGTCGCTTCCGCTCTCCTGCTGCTTGTACGAGATGACGTGCCCGAAGGCGTCTATAACGTCGGTACTGGACTCGAACATTCTGTCAACGACGTGCTTGCGGCTTTTTTTCGCGTAACTGGGTTGCAGCCCCCGCTGCAATCGGAGCCGCCAAGGCCAGCCGATATTCCCCGCCACTTCGCCGATATTCGCCTTCTGTCCCAGCTTTCGTTTAAACCCTGCTTCTCGCTTTCCGCCAGCGTAAGCGCCGTCTGGCAATATTACCGAACCCTCTGGATGCTCGGGAAATCCCCTAAAGCCCGTTTGTGACCGAATTTGTCAGAGCCATGAGCGAAGCGATTGGACTGCCCTCACGGCGAAGTTTTCACCAACCGCAGCGGTCCCACGATCCCGGATGGCAGCACCTTTACTTCCTTCATGTCCTGCGGAACAAAGCGCTCACCATATCGCAAATTCAGCAATCGATAATCCGGCAACGGATGTCCCGCCATTTCATTCATCGCCAAATTCCCAACCACGATTCGCAACGAGTTCTCTCCCGCCTTGATATAGCTCGTCACGTCCAACAGGTAAGGCGGATGCCACACCGCACCGGCCCGCTTATCATTGGCAAAAACAACCGCCGACTCCCGCACCGGACTGTCGAGTAATGCATGCATACCGGGCGACACACCTAGCGTCGGCTCTATCACGGTGCCGCGCCCAAAATCGAGCATGACTCTCGCCCCGCCCGTCAGGAACTCCGCTGGAACATTCACCCTCTTCTCATATATCGCCCGTCCGGAATAAAAGCGCGTCGCTTCGTCGTTTGTCCAGGAGTGGAGACGCGCCATCTCCATGCTGCGCCCCGTCCGCTCAAACGTGACTTTCCAATCGGACGTCAGATCGATCGCCCGCGAGCCGGACTCCATCCGCTCTTCCGCCGCCCTTGCCGGCTTGCCTTCCTTGCCGAAGACAATCACGCGCGATTCATAAGGAGCGAGTTCAAGCTTGATCTGCGTCCGACCTTCCGCCTCTTGAAACGCCGCTGCCTTTGCTTCTCCCGAAAACGGGTCCCACCACTCCGGCCGCAAGCCCGCTACCCGGATCGACGCCTCCGTATCGATCGTGCGATTCGCCATGTTCGCGGCGAAATAGATGTCCCCCTCCGCCATCTTCCGATGCACAAACCCGATCGCCGCCCCTGCGTCCCCCGTCGAAAAATCCGGCGGCAGCAACTCTTTGAGCGCGCCGCCCAGATTCTGTTCCTGCTCCACGAAACGAACTCCCTTCGATCCACTCCGGAACAGCTCTTTTGAAAGCTCGTTAATCTGCCCGCTCTCTGTTCTCTCTTCGAGCAATCCCGGTCCGCGCGCTGGCAGCGAGCGCGTCGCCACAATCAATCCGCCCTGCGCGACATACTCCTTCAGCCGCTGCATGGTTGCCAGCGGAATTCGCTCCACTCCGGGCAGGATCAAAAGCTTGTATGGAACGCCCACCTTCGCGATCGCCCGATCGTCAATGAAATCGAAGTTGTAGCCGCTGTTCAGCACTTGCGGAACCAACACCGGCCCCAGCAAGGTATCCGCCATCTCGTCCACTGCAACTGTTCCGGGCTCCAGTCGCGCCCAGGCATCGTCTGTCGGTACATAGATCGCCATGTCGTTGTCGGGCTTGCCTTGCCGCAACAGAAAGCTCACCCGCTGCAAATACTTCGCAATATCCGGCATCACTTCGAACCAGGGATTGTGATCGTTCAGCGCCGCTGCTGCGTAAAATTGCCATCCCGGCTCGCCGGCCGACGGCGGCGAATACGGCCAGCCATGCCCGATTAGCTGATTGATCCCTTCGACAAAGTGCCGATCCGCTTCCGCCTTCATATCGAGCGGTGTCGCGCGAAATGCCGGCGAATCGAGCCACGTCCACGTCTCCGTCGACGTCACCGGCACGCTGTACAGATGGCTCGCCGACGAAGCCCATCGCGCCGCGCTGAATCGTCTCCAGAACGGCCCATGCTCGCCCTCCGGAAGATCTACGTCGGCGTTGCTCGACAAAATCACCGGCGGCGTACCATAAGTCTGCGAACGGAAAAGCGTGTGGTGCTCGTGCGCCCATTCTCGTATCGGCTTCAGATAGTTGTCTTCCGCCAGTTCCGTCAGCGTCTTCGCCCAATCGTGCCGCACATCGAGCGTCTGCTCGCCCATGTCGTTCACCAGTGCCGGCAGATACGGCTTCAGATCGTAGCCGCGCCGTTTCTGAAACTCCTGCAGAAAATCCGCCGTCCAGTCCGATCCATAGACCTCTAGGCTATCACTGAAAACCGCGTATGGTGGCCGATCGCCAAACGCCTCGAGCAACCGATTCGCCACCAGCGTCAAATGCTCTTCTATCGCATTCCGGTCGTAGTGGTTCAGCACGAAACCTTCCGCCCCAACCGCCGCGCGCTTCACCTGCTGTCCCGTCCGGCTCGATATGAAGAACATCAACACGTCGTTCCCGCTTAACCCCACCGGCATTTCGATCCGGCCATTGTGAACCTCAGTAACGGCTTGGCCGCCCACAAACGCCGCGATCAACTTTTCTCCGTTCTCCATCGCCGGAACCGAAACAAACCGCGTCCCCTCGGAAACTGGCACCCGCTCCACCCGCAGCCTCCCCGCCGCCTGCGTCACCGTTGTATCCGGACCGCCATACGGCCAGCCGCTTCCCAACGTGATATCCACCCGCATCCCGAGTTCTCTTGCAGTCGTCGCGGCAAATTTCAAATCGCTCAGGAATTCTGCCGAAAGGTATGGGAAATTACGAAAGCCCTTTTGAGGATCCTCCAGCTCAACCGGGTAAACCGGCTGGATCTCGACACCCCCAATCCCCGCCGCTTTCATCACCCGCAGTTCCCGCGCCAACTCCGTTTTTTCCACCGCTGGCCCGAACCACCACCACCGCATCATGATTCGTGCATTGTCCGGCGGGTCGGCGAATGTATGGCGAAGATCATCCAGCGCGCTTGCCCACGTCGCCGCACAAACAAAAACGGTCAAAATGAAAAAACGAACCCACCCCGCTGTAAGTCTATGAATCATATAGAAACCGAATCGAGTTCGTTCGGCAGAAACTACATAATCCCGTACTTCTCGAACGCCGCCACCGCGCTCCCGCCCTCTTCCAGCGCTTTCTTCACCAGCTTCTCGCCACGCGCCTTTTCCAACGCTTTGTTGAAAACTTCCTCTTCCGCCTGCCTCGGCACGCAGCACACCCCGTCCACATCTCCGAACAAAATATCGCCCAGCTGAATCAAAACACCGCCGATCTCGATCGGAATTCGGTAGTCCACCACCTTGTAGCGCGGCCCGGAATCCTGGCCATAGCTGCCAAAAGAAAACGTGGGAAAGTTCAGCCCCAACACCGCCTTCGTGTCCCGGCTGTACCCGTTCAACACAGCTCCGACCGCGCCCAATTTATGCGCCCGGATGCTCATCATCTCGCCCCACAGCGCGTTGCGCGGCGACGAACCCGTATTCACGTACACCTCGTTCCGCCGCAAATTGTCGAGCGCCGCCAGCATCAGCCCAAACGGCTTCTCCATCAACGGATTCGCGCTCCCGGCGATCTTTTCCCGAAAAACATCCACCGACAGCACCGGCATCGCCCGCCCGATAAAAACCATGTCGCCCCGCAGCGGCTGAATCGCCGGCGGCAAGAATTGGTGGAACAAGTCGAGCTTGTCCATCACGTCTCCCACCACCGAAACGAAAAGTTCCCGCCGCGCCGTCGCGAATAACTCGTCATCGTCTCGCCAGCTCATTTGTTGACCACCCTCACCGTCAGAACCTCGAATGGCTTAAAAGAAAGCGAGATCGTGTTGTCGGACACCGGAACGGTTGCCCGATCGTCCTCGACGCCCGAGCAGAGATGAGCCGCCGTAACCGTCGAATGCGGAAATTTGATAGTCGTCTCCGCAGCCTGTCCCGCCGTTTCGGCCAGCCGCAGAATGTCACCGTTCCCGTCCTGCGCCCGCTTCCAAATCACCAGGCTCACGTCGTTTCCGCTTGTCTCGAGAAAACCTTCGCCGGTCGCCGGCAACGGTCGCGCCGGATCCCCCACCTTATCCTGGCTGACCACATAATCCAGTTCCACCGGACGCATCGATTCCGAACCCAATTGAGTCAACGCCCTTCCATCCAACCGCGGGCCGCTCGTCATCGTATACCGAAATGTATATTCGCCGCTCTGCCCCGCCCGATAATTCGTGTCCCAGTAATTATTCATCGCATACGAGAACATCGTCCCGCTCCGCGGATGAAATTCGGCCGGCCACTCGCCCCGATTGATATCGCCGAAACTCGCCAGCGACGCATCGAGCGGAACAACGCCCACCGCTACATCCGCATCATGCACCGCCATCCATTGATGAATGCTGAACCACTCCGTGCTTCCGCCTTTAAACATATCGTGCTCCGGATCCACCCAACCCTGCTGTGACGCAAACGCAAAACTCGGATTCGACACCGCCACCGGAAAAGCAAAATACACGGCTTCTTTGGCTGTCGTGTAATCCTTGCGTAGCCGATAGCGAAACTCGATCTTCTTCTGATCGTTAAAAAGCAGGATCTCGGTTTCGATCTCGGGAGTTTTCACATCCGAGCTGCTTAAACGAATCGAATCGCCCCACGCCAGGTGCTCGACGCCAAGCAATTTCCCATGCGAAGAACCGTGTATCGTCAAATCGGCTGGCGGAAAAGCCGGATAGGGGTTGATGATGCGCGTATTCCCGTCTCCGCCCGTTACATATAGATACTGCCCAAATTTGTACGGGCTCTTCGGATTGGCCAGCTCACGCCGCAATTGCTTGTCATACACGCTGCGCAGCGCGCCGCTCGCTTCATCTATTTCGATTCGGTAAAACTGATTCTCCACCGTCGCGTCATTCGATGTCCGCGGCTTAGCCACCGGCTCTTTGCCGTAAACGATACTGAAGCACTTGTAACCCACCGCCGGCAGATCTTTGGCTAGGAACCGGACATGCAGAAAATGTTCCTTCTCATAAAGCACCTGCAGCGGAATCTCCTGCTTCGTAGAAAGATCGATCAGCTTCGGATTCTCAAACAGGTCCGTCTCGACCACCGCGTCCCGCCGCCAGTTCAGCGAATTAAAAACCACCAGAGTATTCGCCGGAATGTGAATCTGATCGGCCAACTGGCTGAGCGAGCGATTCATCAGATCTTCTATCTCGAGCGAAGCCCGATCCGCCCTATTGTCTTTCACCCGAAGCTGTTTCACCGTCTCTTCTTCGTCCGGCTGCGTAATCGAATTGTAAGAAGCCCAGGTATGTTCCGCAAAAAGAATGATGTTACGCCAAATGTCATCGAGTGAGCCGAGCGGCGGATTCAGATCCGGATCGACCGAGTGCGTCACCGTCGAAAGAATCTCGGCTGAAAGAGCCCGATTCTGGTTTTCGCGATCTTCTGCTGCAAAATGCGCGTCCCCGCCAATGCCATCCTCCCAGTAAGGTCCGCCATCTCCTTTATAGGTTGGTAGTTCCTTTCCGTAGTGCGCGTCGACGTAATGGAAGAAATCGGGAAACGTGGAGTAGTTGAGTTTAGGATAAGCGCAGCTTTTGTTCCACTCTGTTGCAAACGTAGCGGTAGTCGGAAACAAATCTGTATTTTCAACCTGCGTTCCATAGATCAGCGCCACATCGAGCTTGTAGCCGGGCTTGGAATAGGCTTGCAAAAAGGTCGGCAACGATTCGCGCACCGCATTCAATCCGGGAGGTAGCCCGAACATCGTCTGCACCTGCAGATAAGCCCACGAATACCAGAACAGCACTTTCTGGCCATCCGGCCCTTCCCACCAAAACGGAGACTTCTCATTCCAATGTTCGTGATAGAAGATCGGAGCGCGGTCGTTGTTGGCTGCTGCGACCCAATACTTGACGCCGCTCGATGCCAGCACCGACGGATAGCTCCCGGAATACGTCGGAACGTCCGTAATATTCGCGTATTGAAACGGCAAGCCGTAGCTCCGTGCAAGCGATTTCGATTCGTAAAGCGACCGATAGAGCGTTTCGAGCGAAGCATAGCCCGTCAGCAAATTGCAGTATTGAGCCGGCATGGCCATCTTTCCCTCGCGGATCAGATTGAGGATTTCGTCTTGCTTGCTCTTCGGTCGCGTATCCAATAGTTGCTGCAGATTCCACGATCCATCCATCGAGAAACGAAACTCCGGATGCTCGTGAATCAAGTCAGCCGCCTGCCCCAACACGCGCGGCTGAATTTCCGCCACCTTGCCCTGGAAATCGGTGTAGCCGACATCCAGATGCGTGTGCGGAACCACGAAAATATTCCACTTGCGAGCCGCCGTTAGAGAAGCCTCGAACTTTCTGGGCGAACCGCTCTTCAGCCGAAGAGTAGCCGGAAGCGTTCCCGTCCACTCGGGAATCACAAACGACAGGCGCTGCTCACCGAACGCCTGCGACGGAACGTTTGCCTGATAGTGCTTGCCCTGGAATTCCAAATCGGCCGAGCCGCTTTTGAGAGAACCGCCCGCGTCGACAAACGCATCGACCGTCTCCGCTAGTCCAGTTCCGTTCTGCTTGTAAAAGACGGTCGGGATGATTTTCGCCGTCGTTTCAGACACCCCGCTCGTTTGCTCACTATCTTGTTCAAGCGCAATCGCGTCATAAGTAACCCCTGAAAACTGCTCTTCTTCCGGTGTCGAAGCAGGCTCATCGATGCAGGTAATCGTGATCGAATTCTCGCCACCCTTCAAAAACGCATCCGGAATCACAGCCTCCACCAGCCCCTTCGAGTAATTGGGATGATAGGCAAAGGAGGAGTCGCCCGGAAAGTAAGTCAGCTCAGGATGAAAGTAAAACTTTCCCTGGTGGCCATTCACATCGATGTGCAGCACTGGAACTCGCGGCTGCTCGCCAAGCGTGGAAATACGCAGCGTATACTTGCCCTTCACCTGAGCAAGTGAAAACTGAATTAGATATGGGTGCTTTACTCCCTGGGTAGCCGGCCAATCCTTCTTCCAATCGCTCTGGCCGACTTCGAAAGTCACCGAATCTTGCGCCGTGGCCGAAAATTCCAATGGAGACTGATCGAACTTTCCGATTTGCCAAACGTTTTTGGTTTCCGCTTGCGCAAACCAGACAGGGAACAAAAGAAGAGCAAACAGGGCTCGCTTCGGTCGACTAATATATGCTTTATCGGAGGTCAAGATAAAGTCTATGGCCGATCACCTCGGCTGTCAACGAAGCGCCTCCAAAAAACTTGCGTTTCAACGAACCGACAGGTTGTCGAATTGCGCCCGAGACCAATCGGTTCCCACCGCAATCATGCCGCGAGTGTGCGTCTTGTCCTGCACTGTTATCAGCTGTCGATTATCCAGAGTAGCCTCGATTTGCCGCCCCTTGAAGCGCAAGCCGAGCGTGTGCCATTTAGAGGAACCGAGGGATACATTACCTGAAGCGAGCGTTCGCGGGTTGCTCTTGTATTTTGTCGAAAGAAGAATCCATTCACCGCTTTTCATAAGTCTGAGCACATATCCACTGGGCCAAAGCATACTGTCGTCTGCAAACACATTCGCCGAGTCGATTCTTCCGATGACAGTGGCCTCATTTGCACGGTCGAGCAACACATCGGCTTGCACCGAGTAATCCGACCACTCGGCATCGCCCGCTAATGTAAACGGATTGGGAATCGGTCCCCAGGGAATCGGCTTTTCGGTAATGACTTGCTCAAGGCATTTCCCTTTCCGTCCGCGGCAGGGATGAACTTCAAATGCCCCATCCTGATCCGCTAAGAATTTCGGCGACCGATCAAGCTTCGTCGCTTCGAAGTTCTCGTTGTAAGGCATGGGAAACGGCGCATTCACGGGCGGCTGCGCATCGCCCTTCGCCTGCCCTGTGGTCGTAGTCAGCGAATAAATCGAATCGGGATCGAACGCTACTTTGACGGCTCCATCCAACGGATCGAGATCGGCAACATGTTCGAAGACTTTTCCGGCGTTGGTTTCCCAGACGTGAACTTTGGCCGTAGACAACCCACCCTCGATTTTGAAGATAAGAGTCTGAGGCTGTTTGGCCGAAATGGTCTCGGCAATCACGCTCCAGTTACGACTATCGGGTGACTTCAGGGTCACGTAGGTCCCTTTGTCTGGAAAATATCCACAGCCGCTATCCAAATACTGCCATCCTGGCTGCGCGAATTGGGTCGTGTGCGCCGTCACCCAAATCGTACTCTGGACGTTGTAATATCCAGACCAGGGAGTATTCGCATACATTAAACCCGAGTTAGGAGCAGCTAAGTTATCGTAATAGGAAGTTATCGGACTCCAGATCTCGGTCTTAGTCAACGCTCCTTCGAGGTAGTTGCGATTATAGAGGCTGGCCAGAATACGTCCGCCGATCTGCCAGTCGCGCGGCACAATCGGACCGCCTCCCGAGTTCGGCTGGTCTTCGCTAGACCAAAGCGGTTTTCCGCTAGCCTTCGCCTCATGAGTAGTAGTTAGAGCTCCGTCTTCCGTCTGCGGGTAATGCACCGACAAAACATCGACCGAAGCGGCAAGCGCCGGGTCATCTTCCATTGCCGCGGCAATTTGCCACTGGTGTTCACCTGGGTACTCGTCACAGCAGACGATCTTAGTTGCTAACTTGCGAGCATTAAGTTCTTTGCGGAGCTGTTTGACGTATAGCGGGTCATAGACTTTCTCGTTCCAGATGCCGGCATAGCGAATGTCCAGACCATACTCTTTCTTTGCGCCCTCAATAAAGTCGGCCATGTAACGCGCCATGTCCGGCGAGTAAAGGACTCCGTGTCCGATCCAACCCGGCGCTCCCCACGGCAAAATGTCGAGAATGATATCGGGATTCCTGCGGTGCGCCTCTTCCATTAGCCACCATTCGTAACCCCTGGTGAAATTATGATCGTCCGGCGAACGCATGTGGCTCGGCTCGGATCCATCCGTTGAGTTGACATCCGCCCCGACTTCTACTTTCAAATGCTGAAGCGAAGCACCGTAATCCGGCTTGAACAGGTAATCGAGAATTTGCGAGCGGTAGGGCTCCGGATAATCGATCAGCAGCCTCGACGAGGCCCCGGCGCTTACCGCGCCTATCCCATCGAAAACGCGCCCGGACGCATGGCCGTCGAGCACCACCGTTTTTTCAGCCGCTTGGCAGGTCGGCACAAGCAAAATCAGCGCGCACAGTTTCAACATTTGTCGCTTCTTCATTTCCATAACCTTTCAATTTCTTCCAAGCTGCGGCCTTTCGTTTCAGGAACCACGCGCCAGACCAGCAGGAAGGTAACAACGCACATCAGAGCGTAAATCAGGAAAGCTCCGGTCGGCGTAAGCGCTCGCGAGAGCGAGAGAAAAGTCATCGTAAGCAATGTGCATGCGCCCCAGAGTAACAACGTCGCAATCGACATGGCTCTTCCGCGTATCCGGGTTGGAAAGATTTCGGACAGCAGCACCCAAACGCAAGGCCCAAGCCCGATCGCGAAAGAGGCGGCGCAAAGGATCATCATGGTAAGAACCACCGGAGCGGAAGGCGTGCCGGAGAGAAAAGACATAGCTAAGCCCGCCTGACAAAAAGCCATAACGCCGGATGAGATCAGCAACAGCGGCTTACGCCCAAACCTGTCTACCAGGCCAAGCGCCGCCAGCGTGGCAAAGAAGTTGACTAATCCAACAATGACGTTCGCAAAAATGGCGGAAGTCGCGCTCTGGCTATGGACCTGTTGTTTGAAGATCACCGCGCCATAAAAGAGCACGGTATTGATGCCCGTAATCTGTTGCAGGACCGCCAGCGAGATTGCGATCCACAATGCTTTGCGGAGACCCGGCTGCAGAAGTTCGGCCAGGCTGCCTGATTCCTCGGCAACTGTCTTACTGATCTCAGCGAGCTCGCGGTTTGCAATCGCCGTGCCGTTTATCCGAGCGAGAATGGAGAGCGCTTTCCCGCTCTGCCCCTTTTCGACTAACCATCGCGGGCTTTCCGGTACGAAGAAAAGGCCGACGAAAAAAGCAGCAGCGGGTGCCGCAGCCACCGCAAACATCCAACGCCAACTCGATGGGCCGGTAAACGCCAGCAGCCAGTTCGCCAGATAGGCAAGCAAGATGCCGCTGACAATCGCCATCTGGTTCAGGGAAACCAGGCGTCCGCGACTCTGCGCGGGCGATACTTCCGCGATGTAGAGCGGAGCCAGCACGGAGGCCGCGCCAATCGCAAACCCTCCGGCTATGCGCGCCGTAACGAATTCACCCAATGTACGCGGGATCGCCGCGCCAATCGCGGAGAGCGCAAATAGAATCGCGCAGAACATCAGGACGCGTCGCCGGCCAAAAGTATCGCTGAACCAGCCCCCAAGTGCGGCTCCGAAAATACAACCGAACAATAACGCGCTGACCGCGAATTCGGTTTGCACATCGCTCAGATGAAGCGCCGCCTGCAGAAAGATGATTCCGCCGTTGATGACCGCTATGTCGAAGCCGAAAAGCAGGCCGGCAGTCGCCGCCACGATGGCTGTCAGCAGCACGTAGAGACTGCTCCCGGTTTCTACGGCCGCGGTTCCGGGTTCGGCGCTCATCCGCGCATTACCTGCTGCTCCACCAGAGCTCGCGCGCGCAACAATTCCGCACGCGCCCATAGATGATTGTTGTCAAGCTGGAGAACGGCTTCAAGATCGCGTACACCCTCTGGCATCCTTCCCAGCCCGAGGCTCGCCAAGCCCCGCAAGAAAAGAGCTTCTACCTGCTGCCGCTTTTGCAAATCGTCCTCAAACAGCAACAGATTTGGAAGCGAAGTCGCAAAGTAGTCAATGGTCGCTTTTGTGTTGGCAAGGTCTTCCGATGCTCGCGTTAGGGCTTCGAATGCGCAACGGGCCGCTGGTTCATCGCCTAGGCTGCGGAGAGCAAGGCCGCTGAAATAGCCGAACATATTAGCGCCCTGCTTTGTGTCGGCAGCCCGGTCCCATAGCACTCTCGCCTCGTCGCTTAGGCCTAGTTGCGTCAGCGCCAGCCCTTCGAAATAATCAAGATGACTCTCCGGCGTCAGCAGATGCTTACCCTCGCCAAGACTCCACGGATATTCACGTGCCGCCTTGAAATGAAAAAGCGCTTGCGCGGGCGCGTCGCGGTCTAGCGCGTCGCGCCCCAGCTGAATGTGCGCGAAGACGTACTGCCCTGAAACAGCACCTTCACCGCCCTCCCACGGATGGAAGCGGCGCTCGCTCATCTCGGAGAGCGCTTTTGTATGCTTTCCGTGCTCGTTGTACAGCGTTACTAGCTCCACCGTAAGATCATCCCGCCGGCCAACCAGATCGCGACGACGCTCGAGTTCATCAAGTCTCTCTTGCGGAGAAACATTACCGCGCTTGCGTAGTTGATCGAACTCATAGAGTAGCCGCGCGTCTTCCGGATCCGCGTGGCGCGCCTGCCGGTAACACTCCATCGCCTGCTTCGTGTCGCCCCGCACGTTGAAGTAAGCCATCCCGAGATTACGCCAGGGGATCGAAAAGCCCGGCTCAATCCTAACCGCCGCTTCCCAATGTGTGATCGCCTCTTCTTTGCGCTTCTTATCGTATAGAAGATTCCCGAGGTAGTAATGGGCCCTGGCATCCGTTGGATCGTGTTTAAGCGCGGCTTCGAGCAACAAAAGCTCCTCCAGACGCGCTGGGAAACAATAATCCGGCGACGCGCTCTTGGCTTTCCGATAAGAATCCTTCGCTTGCTCGGTTTTGTTCAGCCGTTCTGCAAAGTAAGCACGCGCATACCAAAGCATCGGATAGGCATTTGCGCTATTGTGACTGGTCAGGTAAGAGATGAGTAAATCGTCGGCATCCTGCCACAATCCCGCTCGCGCGTAATCGAATGCGATGTCAAGGTAGGTCTGCGTTTCGCCGCGAAATAGCTGGAAGACTTTCTTCTGGCAGCTTCCCTGGAGCAGGCAGAGCTCATTTCGCGAATAGAGATCGAGCGCATCCAATTCGATCGTTGCCTCAGCCAGAGCTTGAGCTTCGTCAATCCGACCCAGCTTACGCAGAATTGTCGTTTTCAGGTTACGCGCCTTCAAATGATCCGGGTCAGCTCTCAAGCTAAGGTCGAGATGCGAGACCGCTCTCGAATATTGAGCTCGCGCGCAATCGATTAGAGCCACGGCATAGTAGCCGGCGGTCTTCCACGCATAATTCCACGTCGATTTATAGAAGAAGCCGTATGCTTCGTCATTTTTTTCCTGATACGTAAGGCAAAGGGCCAGACTGTAAAGCGGCTCTCCATCGTACGGATTTGGATTCAGGAAAGTGAGCCGCTCAACGGCGGCCCGAAAATGCCTTTCGGCGTCCGCGAAGCGTCCTTGTCTAAAAAGCGACAAGCCTAGCGCATGGTGGCAGTGCGCATCGCCGGAATCTCGCTTTATCGCCTCGTGCCAATAGAGTTCTGGCGCACGTGTCGCGTGCCGGTATTGTTCCAAATGTAAGCCGGTCAGGTATAACTCTTCGCTCGTCTGTATCTCGCTCGGTTGAGGAGGTTCTTGTGCGGGCGAAGGTAGCACCGCGTCGCGCGCCTTGCAAGGAGTGTAGGCAAGTAATTCCGCGCCGCGACTATCGAGGACCGCCAGGCGCAAGTCTCCTTCAGCAGAGCCGTCCGACAAGCTCACGCTATCGAGGAACGGACCTCCGGGCGTTAGGTTTACTTTGCGCTCAAACAGTAAACCCTCGTTGTGTGTCAGCCGGATAGTTATCTCGTCCAGTCGTTCGCTTACGCAAACACCGATCTCCCAACCTCTCTCGGTTTTGTGAAGATTGATCGCCAGGCTTTCGTTCGCGTTCTTAACGGGCCCGATCTTCTGAATCGGATACCAAAACTGACTGAAACTCTTGGTCTCATATGGCGCCAGGAATGAAAAATCCGGCTGATTATCGGTATAGACTCCGGCCATCAGTTCTATGTAAGGCCCATCGGCATCGGTTAATTCGCGATCCCACGCGTAACCGAATTCCGCGTTCCCCCAGGTCCACTGTTTCTTGCCTGGAGCAAGGAAGCGGTTTGCAACGTGAACAAAGCCTGCATCGGCGGCGTGATCGTATCCTCCGAAGAAGTCGAACTCCGACTCCGTCACCATGTATGAAGTTGGAACCGGGATATTTTTATACCAGGTAAGATCGACGCCGCGCGTGTAGTCAACGCCGTAGTAAAAGCTCCGCGCCAATGGAAATGAAGTAATAGCGCGTTTGGCATGATCGGCCACAAACGTGACATCCGGTGGAAAGAATGACTGGTATCGGTCGTGAACACGCACGCCTACATTCGCCCACCACAAAAACGTTTGAGTGAAAGCAGTTCGGTTATAAAGGCGAATCTTCGCTTCTATGCGCGAGCTACCGGGATGCAGACGTATTCCGATCATGCCCTTCATGCGGTTCATCGGTTCGTGCTCACTCAACCAAACCGTCCGGCTACCGTCGCTCTGTTCTTCAATGTAGTATTCAACCGGCATAAATGTAGACGGCCGATGATGCTGGGGCCAGTTGAACTCGACGCCGCCGGAGATCCAGGGCCCCAGTAACCCGACCAGCGCGGGTTTAATTACGTTTTGCCGGTAGAAGAAGTCATAACCGTTTGTCTTGTCTTGCCCGATGTGTATGCGTCCGCCGATCTCCGGGAGGATCATGACTCGGATATATTCGTTCTCTAGATACACCGCTTGATACGTGACGTCGACTACGTCGTCCGAGACCCGGTCCGTAAATGGATTTGGATAAACTTTTCCATTGCTGCCCTGATAGACGCGCTTATCCAGAAACATGGGAAGCTTCTCAGGCGCGCCCGCCCGATAGGTGGGGATGGTGATGGACTCTTCCCAGGCTCGGACGACGTTTCGCGGAGTGAGGTCTTTCAAGTTGGCCTTGTGTGTACGTTACCGCCAATGAACATATCATGCCAACAAGCTTTTCCAAAGATCTTCTTGGCTTCACCCTGAACCGGGACAAAGAAACGCCATCGTGTACGTTGACAAGCGTTTCCCGCAGTGATACTATCCTCCCACCAGCTTTCTTTTTTCTGAGTAAGGAGCCGATCCATGTTGAGGCCATCCATGTTGAGACGAGCCATGTTGGGACGACCTTTGTCGAGCGTAGTTTTTCGCGCGTTCCTCTTGTGCGGCCTGGCCGGATGCGCGGCGACAATCCAGGCCCAAGTCGACACCGGCACAATTCTCGGTACGGTGCGCGATTCTAGCGGCGGCCTCGTTCCGAGCGCCACCGTTACGCTAACCAATGAGGGGACCGCTGCTACTCAGACTGCGACGACCAGCGACAGCGGCCAATACACCTTCACTCCGATCCGCATCGGCAAGTACTCGGTCGAAGTGCAGGAGGCCGGCTTTCAAGGACAGAAGAAGACCGGCGTTCAATTGGATATACAGCAGCAGGTGGTTGTCGATTTTTCTCTGACACCCGGCCAGGTAAACAGCGCGATCGAGGTAACAGCCTCGGTTCCTCTTTTGCAGAGTGAAAATGCTTCGGTTGGACAGGTGGTTCAAACACGCGCCATCAACGATTTGCCGCTAAACGGCCGCAACTATACCTTTTTAGCACGGCTGGCAATGGGCGTAACACAGGGTCAGCAAGAAGGCCGGGGCATGAACGCGGACGGAATGTTCACGGCGAATGGCGCGCGGCCGGCTCAAAACAATTATCTGCTTGACGGAATCGATAACAATACCAGCGACGTCGATTTTCTCTCCGGGGCTAGCTATGTAGTTAAACCGCCGGTGGATGCGATTGCGGAATTCAATTTGCAGACCAGTGACTTCAGCGCTGAGTTCGGACGCGCCGGAGGTGCCGTGCTCAATGCCAGCCTGAAATCCGGCACCAACGCTTTTCACGGAAGTGTTTGGGAGTTCCTGCGCAACGACAAACTGGATGCCGCCGACTTCTTTCAGAATGCCAACGGTACTTCGAAAGGCGAATTCAGGCAGAACCAGTTCGGCGGAACGGCCGGCGGAAAAATTGTCAAAAATAAAACTTTCTGGTTCGGCGATTACGAAGGCACGCGCATCCGCCAATCCGCCCCCCAGACGGCCACCGTTCCGACAGCCTTGGAGCGCAACAGCGGGTTCACCAATTTCTCAGACCTCACTACACTTCAAAGCGGGAGCTACACCGATGCCCTGGGACGAAGCTATCCAGCGGGCACTCTATTCGACCCGGCAACTACGCAGCAACTGACCAACGGACAATATATCCGCCAACCGTTTGGCGGCAACATCATTCCTCTAAATCGCCTGGACTCTAACGCCATCAAGTTACTAAATTTGTATCCTGCTCCCACCTCGCCAGGCTTGCTCAATAACTACAGCGTCAATCGGAAAAACACGACCAATGTGAATGCCTTCGACGTTCGACTGGACGAAAACTTTTCGGAAAAAGACCAGGCGTTCTTACGCTATAGTTACTCGCATAGCCCGTCCGTTTTCCCGGGTCCTTTCACCGGCTTTGCCGATGGCGGCGGTTTTGGTCAAGGCGATCAGACCATCGACGGTCAAGGCGCGGCTCTAAGTTACACACACTCTTTCAGCCCAACGCTCATCAACGAAGCTCGTGCCGGCTTTAACCGGGAACACACCATTCGCCAGCAACCCTATGGGTCGGATGTCAGCAACATTCCGGCACAGTTCGGTATTCCAGGCGTCCTGCAAACACCAGGCAATGGAGGGTTGCCGTACATCACGTTAGGAAATTTGACCAATCTCGGAGCCGCCGAGTGGCTGGTTAGCGATCGCTACAGCAACACAATTCAACTCACCGAGAATCTGACGAAGATTTATGGCTCTCACAGCTTCAAGGCAGGAGTCGAATATCAGAATATTGCTTTTCCCTGGACCGCCCCGCCTTACTCCCGCGGCGCATTCGATTTCAATGGGACTTATACGTCGATACCTGGAGTCACCGATAAATCGACGGGGCTTGCGCAAATGCTGCTCAATCCAGTCTCGTCGGCTGTTGGAGGTCCCAATTTTGTAGGCGGATCGGATTCAGTCAACGTCTCGAACTTTGGAGGTCTCAGCAGCCAACGCTCTTACTGGGGTAGTTTTTTCCAGGACGATTGGAAGGTTACCAGCAAGTTGACGATGAACCTGGGATTGCGTTGGGAATGGTTCAGCCCAACCGGCGAGAAGTATAACGCGCAGGCGAATTTTGTGCCAGGAACTCCCTTCAGCAACGCCGAGTACATCATTCCGGCGGCAAGAAACAACAATCCAGCGCTCTCCCCGAGCTTCGTGCAACTGCTGCAACAGGACGGCATCAAACTTCTCTACACCAACCAATACGGGTCGGGTCTAGCGAATACGCAAGACAAAAACTTCGCTCCTCGCTTTGGCATAGCTTATAAGGCGACCGACCGCTTGGTTGTTCGCGCGGGCTACGGTATTTACTATGGAGCCTTCGAAAATCGCGGCGGCTCCCCGAGCCTCGGTTACAACTATCCGTTCCAATACTCATTTAGCTTCCCGTCGCCAAACCCAGGCACGCCCATTCAGTACTCGAATGGCGCATACGCCACGCTCGCAACAGGCCTCACCGCTATACCGTTGACGCCTTCCTCTGTTCCGGCAGAGGGATTATCGTTGCGTGGCATCCAGTTGCAGTACAAGACGCCGTATTATCAGAGTTACAATTTCACGGTCCAATATCAGATCGATCCGACAATGACGGTTCAGGCCGGTTACGTCGGTTCCCTCGCGCGGCATCTCGAATCATTTATAGGTAGCAACGTACAGACAGAGTTGCTGCCCTTGAACGCGAATCCGCAAAACTATATTCCCTTCCCTGATTTTGCGCGCGACGCTTCTTATGACGATACGATCGGCATCTCGAATTACAGTGCGCTTCAAACCAAGTTGCAGAAGCGATACGCCAGCGGTCTAGATCTGCTCATTACGTACGCATATCAAAAGACTCTGACCGACGCCGGCGACTCGTTAAATGGCGGCGGCTTGCAAGGTTATCGCGCACCCGGCATTATCGGCATTCAGGGCGATTACGGCCCTGCGCCATTCGATGTGCGGCAAGCGCTTTCGGCGAGCGGCACCTACGCGCTGCCAGTCGGTAAAGGAAGACGTTACCTGAGCGGTGGCCACGGCATCGGCGAGCTCCTTCTGGGTAGCTGGAGCATGAATTGGATCCTCACGCTTAACTCGGGTCAGCCGCAGACCATCGCGTGCGCGACCGGAACCGGCGCGGGCACGGGTTGCTATGCGCTCGATGTGCCAGGCCAGAACCCCTACGCTGGACAAAGCGTCAACCATTTCTACAATGCGGCTGCCTTCGGCACTCCGCCGGCCGTTTCACAGATCGGGCAAACCAACTTAATCTCGCTCGGCGGCGGCCAGGGCCAAGTCTACGGGCCAGCTTATCACCGGCTCGACTTCTCCGTCTTCAAAAGCTTCCCGCTTGGCGAAACTCGAAGATTCGAGTTCCGCGCGGAGTCTTTCAACTTGAGCAACACGCCGAATTTCGCGTTGCCCACCGATTTAAATTACGTGAACACAGTTAACTTTGGGCAGATTACGGCCACTCGGGACAATCCAAGCGACTCGCGCGAACTGCAGTTTGCTTTGAAGTTCTACTGGTGATTGGGGTGGTAAGTTGAGCTCGTGCGTTGGCTCCCACTCATCGCTTGGCTAGCTTCGGCAGCGGCACAGCAGAATCCGAGTTCCCAAGCCGAACTGTCGCTCAAGCAGGAGGCAGCGCGACAGCCGAACAGCTACCAGGCAAATCATCGCCTGGGCGAATGGTATGTACAAGCAAAGAGTTACTCGAGCGCCGTTGTTTATCTGGAGAAAGCGTACCGGATCGAGCCTGACGCCTATGACAATGCGTACGATCTAGCTCTCTCGCAGCTGCTCGCCGGGGACGCTGCGTCGGCGAGACGGCTGGTGGAACGGCTACTACGCGAGCAGGATCGGCCCGAACTGCACAACTTGCTTGCCAACATCGAAGAGACGTCGGGAAATTTTCGCGCAGCCGCTCAAGAATACGAGACAGCGGCTCGCGAGGACCCGTCCGAAAAAAATATTTTCGATTTGGGAACAGAGCTGCTGAAGTATCACGGCTATCGCCAGGCGTTGCAGATCTTCGCCTATGGCGTGGATCGGCAGCCTGCTTCGGCCAGACTACGCGTCGGCTTGGGGGTGGCGCAGTATTCGCTCGGAGAGTATCGTGACGCGGTCGAGACATTATGTAAGGCTGTAGATCTTGATCCGAAGGACACGCGCGCCCTCGAATTCCTGGGGAAAATGTACGACGTCTCGCCTGAGTTTTCCGGCGAAGTGGCCAGGCGGCTGAAGCACTTTGCGATGTTGTACCCGTCGAATCCGGCTGCGAACTACTATTATGCGCTCGCCCTTCGAAATTCGCATACGGAAGGGGACGCCGAAGCAAGAGCTTTTTTGGAGAAAGCGGTGAAGGAAGATCCAAGCTTCGCCGACGCGCATTATCAACTGGCGCTCGCGTATGGAGACGAAGGCCTAGACGCAAAAGCTATCGAAGAACTAAAGCTGGCTGTGCGGCTTCGCCCCGACATGAAGAGCGCGCACTACCGGCTGGCGCAACTTTACTCTAAGCAAGGCAAGCTCGAGTTGGCGCATGAAGAATACAAGCGGGTAAAATCCCTTAACTCAAAGTAACTGCGATCTCTTCCGAATCCGACTGGACGATTTCGAGAAAGAGATCCAGGTTGCTTTGCAGAATCAGGTGCGGCGGGAGCGGGTGACGTGGGGGCGGCATTCGTTTTTCGGTTAAAAAACGATAGAGTGCTTCGAACGCGATACGACCCTGCGTTTGCGGCCTTTGGTATACGGTGGCGAGCACCGTTCCGTCGCGGATATATGGGACTAAGTTAGGGAAAAGATCGGTTGTCACCACGGCTACCGTGCCCAATTGCTTGCTGGCGCTCAGCGCTTTTAAGACGGGCAGAGAGTTAGCGGTTGTGACGTAGACGGCGCAGATATCGGGGTAACGGGCGATCGCCTGGCGAGTTTTCTTGTCGGCTTCAATCGGATTGTCATGGGTTTCCAGAACAGGGACAACCGAAAGCGGGCTACGCATGAGTAACAGGCGTTCGGCAAAACCGCGCAGCTTCTCGGTATGGTCTACTACGCTGAGATCGCCGGTAATTACCAAAACAGGTCCGGGATTTCGGACACAGCGAGTGAGCAACTCCGCGACCATCGAGCCGCTGGTATGAGGGTCGGTCGAGACGCTCATGAGCCGCTCGGTGGAAGGCGCATCGGTAGCGACGCAGACCACGGGAATTTGGCGGCAGGCGGCCTTTTTGATGAGCGGTCGCAGCTCGCGCGGATTGCCGGGCGCAAGTATGATTCCGTCCACCGAATCTTCGAGCGCTTCTTCGAAGGCGGCGAGGTCGCCGTTGCCGAGCGTCGGGTATTTGCGGAATTGCAGGTCTACCGTCGATTGGAACGGGCGGGCGGCGTCCCGAATAGCGTTTCGCAGGAGATCGAAAAAGTCGGCAATCTCCTGCGGCAGATGCACGGCGATGAGCAGCTTGCGATTGAGCTTCAGCAGCCGGGCCGCCACGTTAGGCTGATAGCCCAGGCGGTCCGCCATCTTTTTGACGCGGACGGCGGTGGCCGGATTGATGCCGGGCCGATTGTGTAGCGCTCGGTCTACCGTGCCGATAGAGACACCGAGGGCGGCGGCGATTTCTTTGATGCCTATCGGCTTGGGCCCGGGCTGGCGTGCCGGCTGCGAGTTCTTTTCCACGTTCGCTGAAACGTTCCGATCAACCTAAGTTCATTATCGGGTGGGACACCAGGTAACGTAAAATAGCGGCATGCCTGTGCCGCCTTCCAAGGAGGTTTTGCTCGAAGCACGGCTTTCCGAACTCATTGAATATAGATTGGAATTAACCTGCAGCTGCGGTTTCGAGGCGCGCTACCCATTGCGATCGATGGCAGAGCAACGAATAGGCGGATACCAGCTCAAAACGTTGATCAGCCGGCTGCGTTGTAAGAAGTGCGATGGTGCGCCGCGATCGGTGGCCGTTCTGGACGCGGCCGACGCAGATTCCGGGACGCCGGCACGCGGCTGGCGTATCGCGGTGACTTAGAACAGAAGCAATTGGGCTCCGGACGGACGCGGCGAATTTGTGCGCTCAAGATCGCGCTCGCCGATGGAGACTCGCTGGCGGATATCGCTAACGCGATTACGGATGCGATCTGAATAGTCACTTTTAAGGAATGCTCCCGAAGCGTAGCCGCGGCGGTAGCGGGCGAGGTATTGCGGAAAACTGGTTTCGAGAAAGGGAAAGAAGACCTTCTGGGCGGAAGGCTGGAGAAACAAGACATTCGCTCCGAACTGGTCGGCGCCCGCGTTTTTGGCGGCGCGCGCCACCGCTTCCAGGTTTTCGGCGGAGTCGGTAATTAGCGGGAGCACCGGGCTCGCGATCACGCCGGTGGGTACTTGCGCACGGCTGAGTTCACCGACCGCACGCATTCTCAGGTCCGGCCGCGGCGCGAAAGGTTCGATGAGGCGGGCAAGTTCGGTGTCCATAGTGGTGATCGAGGAAGTTACCCGCACCTGGTTATTCAGCGACAAGCGCTTGAGGACGTCGGCGTCGCGCGCCACTAAATCCGATTTGGTGGTGATGAAGAGCGAAATGCCTCGCACGCCGATCATTGCTTCCAAAACTTTCCGGGTCAGGCCGAACTTGCGCTCGGCCGGTTGGTACGGATCGGTGGCGGTGCCTAAAGCGACGACTTGCCCCAGCTTCACGCTTTTCAGCTCCAGCTTGAACTCTTCGGTGTTCCAGTCTTTGGCATAGATTTCAGTTTCGAAGGCGGCCGGCGCGGAGCGTTCCATGAACTCGTGGGTGAAGCGAGCATAGCAATACTTGCAACCGTATTCGCATCCTCTATATGGATTGATTGTCCAGTTAAAAACAACGCGGCGAGAGTGGCAGCGATTGAGCCATTTTCGGGTAGGAAGGCTGCGGTATTCGACGCGCCTCTTTTGAGAAAGTAGCGATCCTTCGGCGGCCAGGCGCGCAATGCCGGTTAATTGTACGAAGGGTTGCACGGAATGAATCCCGGCTACAGTTTCCCCTTTTCTTCGCCACAAGTCAAGCGGGTATTATCAGGAGGCGAGGAGGGAAACGACGCCTTTTTGGCGGAGACCGTTGAGGGCGAGGCCGTGGCGGCCGTGCACGCCGGTCTTTTCGAAGATGTGTTTGAGGTGGATTTTGACGGTTCCCGGGCGGATGCCGAGTTCCTGGGCGATCTCCCGGTTTTTGTAGCCCTGCTCGACGAGTTCCATGACCTGATGTTCCCGCGGCGTCAGGTCGGAGCGAATTTGCATTTCCTGGACGGAACCATCGCGGAAAACAGAATCCTGCATCCAGCTCCGGCCTTGCGCCACGCAACGCAAACAGGCCAGAATGCTCGGGTTCTCAGCCGACTTTCGGATGATGCCTTTTGCGCCTGCCTGTAAAAAACGAAGAGCTTCGGCTTCTGTGATCGACATGCCCCAGACGACGACCGCGGGAACAGTAGAACGGTTGATGCCGTGCTCGACGGGGAGTTGAGTCAGGGCGTCGAGTACAACTTTTGCGCCGAGGCCCTTGTCGATAATCAAGATATCGGTACGATCCGCGTTCGGGCTGACGAGCCATTCGGCGGGAGAAGGATGCGCCGATCCAAAATCAAGATCGCCGGTCGACTTCAAAAGATGTTCCAAGCCGAAAACAGTCAGCGGCTGTGTTTCGCAGACGGAAACGACTTTTCTACGCTTTGTTAATTCCAGATTCATAGCAGCCTCGGTTTCCTTATCGGCGGAACACTCTGGAATTTGAGTGTTTTCAGAAAGAGATTATTCTCCGGCGACAGGACTTCCTTCTGTTTTGCTATTCTGCGGTCAATCGGCGGGCGATAAGAGACTGTGAAGAAAAACGTATTTTGCGCGATTGCGCTCATTTGTCTGACGTTGAGCGGGGGGTGCGACCGCGCCGACCGGGAGCAGGCACAAAGGAAGGCGGAAGAGGCGCGCGCCAAGGCCCGGGAGTTGGGGCGAAAAGCGGAAGAACAGGCCAAGGACTTAAAGCACAACGTCGACAGCTCGGTGGCAAGCGACAGCCGAAGCGATTCGGCGCGGGAAGCCGCGGCAAAACTGCGGAACGGCGAGCAGGATTTGCGAGTGGCGGGGGATCAGGCCGGCCGCAAGTTAGATCGAGCGGCGATCATCGCGAAAGTGAAGGCGAAGCTGGCGGACGAAGTTGGCCTGAGCACAGTAACGGGGATTGAGGTAGATGCCAGGGCTGACACGGTTACGTTGCGCGGGAACGTCGACTCGGCGGAACGAAAAGCAGAAGCGGGGCGCGCAGCGGGCGAGGTGGATGGCGTGGCAAGAGTGGTAAACGAACTTCAAGTGCGATAGGCGCCCTACGCTCCCTCAACGGTCGCGGTTCCGAAAGTAGCGCTAGACCAGCAGGTTGATGGTGCCGCGGCAGTTCCGGGCGCCGCAACTGCACTCGATGCGCTGTACTTTCTTGTCGAAGTGATAATCGACGGTGAGTTCCTCGCCGAGCTTGATGGGACGCACGCTCACATAAAGAATGTGGCCCCTGACGATTCTTGCCGCGAGGTTGGGGTCGCAGGAGTGGTTGATGTACTCGGCTCCCGAGCCGCCCACCGCGCCGTCGATAGTCCAATAGGAATCGAGGGTGAACAGGTAGATCAGATCGGTCGACTGGGAGCGACGTTTGGTTTCGAGCCGGCTGATTTTCTCTCCGGTGTACTCGATGACCTTGCGATTCGGAGGGATGCGTTCAGCGGCATAGACGCCCCAGCGATGAATCTTCGATTTTCCGAGCTTCAGGCGAAAGTTGGTATGCCGGTAATCGATCTGAGGCGGCATTTAGGGAAGCCGTTACTGCACTTTCTGCTGAAGAACGGAGACGAGTTCGGCGACGGCATCCGCGCTCTTCTGGAGCGCGGCTTTTTCATCGTCTTCCAGCTTAACCTCGTAAACTTTTTCGACGCCGTTCTTGCCGAGCTTGACCGGGACGCCGACGAACAGATCCTTGATGCCGTACTCGCCATTCAGATAAACGGCGCAGGGAAGAACCTTCTTTTTGTCTTTCAGAATGGATTCGACCATTTCGACGGTAGACGCTGCGGGGGCATAGTAGGCGCTGCCGGTTTTGAGGTACTTGACGATCTCGGCTCCGCCGTCGCGGGTGCGCTGCACGAGACGATCGATGGTCGCCTGATCAGTCAGTTGGGAGAGGGGAATTCCGCTGACGTTGGTGAAGCGGACGAGCGGGACCATGGTGTCGCCGTGGCCACCGAGCACCATGGCGGTGACGTTCTCGAATGAGACATCCAACTCTTCGGCGATAAAGGTGCGGAACCTGGCCGAATCGAGCACACCGGCCATACCGATGACGCGCTCACGCGGGAATCCGGATACTTTCAGAGCGGTCCAGCACATGGCGTCCAAGGGGTTTGTTACGAGGACGAGAATGGCGTCGGGAGAATGTTTGGCGGCTTGTTCGGTTGCGCTTTTGACAACTTCGTAGTTGGCGAGGAGAAGGTCATCGCGGCTCATGCCGGGCTTACGCGGGAAACCGGCGGTGATTACCACAACGTCGGAATTGGCGGTCTCGGCGTAACCGTTCGCGCCGGTGATCTTCACATCGTAGCCTTCGACGGGCGCGGACTCGAGCATGTCGAGGCCTTTGCCTTGCGGCACGCCGTCGACCACATCGACGATGACGACATCGGCGAGTTCTTTCGCCGCGATCTTCTGAGCGGTGTTGGCTCCGACGTTTCCCGCGCCAACAACTGTGACTTTCCTTCGCATTACTCTCCTAGAGATGTGTAAATGAAACCGCAGTATAGCAATGGGATGGCGGGGTGAAAATGCGAAAAGCCGCCGGCGGATGCCGGCGGCTTTTTGCTTGGGCGGGATCGGAAGCTCGAGTTCGGCTTACGCGGTCACCGCTTTCTTAGCGGCTGCCTTGGCGCGGCGGCGAAGCAGGCCGGCGGCACCGAGGAGACCGGTGCCGAGCATGGCGAAGGAAGCCGGCTCGGGAGCGGCGGGACCATCGAAGGTCTGGTTGACGATACTAATGCTTGCATCGCCGACGTATGACCCACCTACGAAGATGTCCTTTTCAACATTCAGGTCGTTGTAGATACCGTTGAGCGCGATATTGTCGCTGTCATTGCAACCGAGTGGGCTGCAGCTGACGACTGCTTTCGCAACTTCCGTGCTTCCACTGAAGACAGTCTCGACGACAGAACTGATTGCCAAGCCCATGAAATCTCCATTGAAGTTCAGGCCGATGTTGCTGATGCCGGTGTTTGAACTGACACTATAGCGAATAACGGCATCGTCGAAAGAGCCGAATCCAGCATTAAAGCCGCTGGTGAACGCAATGCCAGTGCCGGGACTGGTGATCGTGCCCACTTTAATCTGTCCACATTTATTAGGGCTCGCGAGCACCCCACCTTTGGTAACCGTGCAGCTGAAATCATTGAAGTCCAGGCCGGCTATCGACAGTGTCGGATTGCCGGTGACTGACACAGGGTTAGCTTGGCTGGCGAGTGGTAACACGGCAGCTACTGCTGAGAGAAGAATAACTTTAGAAAAACGCATTGCGTTCCTAACCTCCGAATTAATTCAGCACGCTCAATTGGCGTGCATGAATGCAGTTTGGGCTGAAATGCGCGATGGGGCAAGACACAGGGCTCCCATGGGTACCGGCTGGAATTGCGGGGAAAATCCCCGATAAATTAGCCTTTTTGAGCCTATGCCGAAACTGGCGGTACGGCTATTCCTGTGGCTTTGGCTCTGAAAAAGGCCGTTGTTTCTTGAAGAGGAAGGGAAGCATGGAGGGGATAGAGGACCTTACCCCGGTTTGCAGAGTACGGTGCGAGTCGGGCTGAAAATTAGCCAGTACATCAGGGCGGCGGGAGAGCCATAAAGGCGCGGTCGCTTTCGTCTTTGAGGCTGGTTCCGGTGAGGCGGAGGCGGCGGGCGGCTGCGAGGAGAAATAAAAGGCGGTGGGCAGCGAGCTGGTAGGTGAGGCCAGCGGGGCGGATGTTCGAGAGGCAGTTGCGCTGGGCATCGGAGCGCCCCACGCGCGGACCATACGTAAGGTATGCGCCCAGGCTATCGGGTGCCGTCAGCCCGGGCCGCTCGCCGATCAGCATGAGGACCAGCTGCGCCTGGAGAATCTCACCGATCTCATCGCCCAGCGCTACGCGAGCCTGCTCCGCAAGAATGACCGGGCCAACCTTCCAGCCATCCAGTTGCGGGCGCAGCGCGGCGAGTAGCGGAACGGCATGCCGTTGGGCGGCGAGGGCGGAGAGGCCGTCGGCAACGATGAAAAGCAGGTCAGGCGGCAGAGAGGCCGAGGGGGTAAGCGCGCCGGCAGCGAGGCGACGGCCGAGGTCCGGACGACGCAGATACTCGGCGCGATCGCGAGCGGCGCTATGCACGCGAAGACAGGAGAAGCCGAGTGAGTGGAGCGCGCTTTCGATGGCAGTGGCGTCGAAGGGGGCGTGTACGGCGTCTCTGGCTTGGGCATGGGCCAGTTCGAAGTCGAGCAAAGCGGCGGTTGGGAGGCTGGAACCCACGCGCCCAAGGGCGACTCGAGCGGGCGTAAAACGCCTGAGCTCGGAGAGCGGGTTCATGCGGATTCGATGGCCGCGAGCGCGTGGTGACTGAGGCGCACTTGCCAGTTGGCGTGTTGCAGCCATTGCTCGAACTCGGGGGCGGGGGGACGGGCGAGGACGCGGCGCACATAGAGGGCGTCGTGGAAGGAGGTGCTCTGGTAGTTGAGCATGATGTCGTCCGCGCCGGGCACGCCCATGACGAAGTTGACGCCGGCCACCGCGAGCAGGGTGAGTAGGGTATCCATGTCGTCAATGTCGGCTTCGGCGTGGTTGGTGTGGCAGATGTCGCAACCCATGGGCAGACCGAGCAGTTTGCCGCAGAAGTGATCTTCGAGACCGGCGCGGATAATTTGCTTGCCGTCATAGAGGTATTCGGGGCCGATAAAGCCGACGACAGTATTGACCAGCAGCGGATCGAAGCGGCGGGCAACGGCGTAGGCGCGCGCTTCGCAGGTCTGTTGGTCGACGCCATGATGGGCGTTGGCGGAGAGAGCGCTTCCCTGCCCGGTTTCGAAGTACATGACGTTCTGGCCGATTGTGCCGCGATGGAGGCTGAGGGCGGCGGATTGGGCTTCGGCGAGGAGCGCCAAATTGATGCCGAAGCTGGTGTTGGCGGCTTCGGTTCCGGCGATCGATTGGAAGACGAGGTCGACGGGCGCGCCGGCTTCGATGGCGGCCAGGGTGCTGGTAACGTGAGCCAGCACGCAGCTTTGCGTAGGCACGTCGAAGCGCTGCCGAAAGTCATCGAGCATTTGGAGAAGGCGGATGACGGTCGAAAGCTGATCGGTGGCGGGGTTGATGCCGATGACGGCGTCGCCGCAAGCGAAGAGCAGACCGTCGACGATGGAGGCGGCGATGCCTTTGGGATCGTCGGTCGGATGGTTGGGCTGGAGGCGGACGGACAGGCGGCCGGGCAGACCGATGGTATTGCGGAAGCGGGTAACGACCTGGCATTTTTGGGCGGCGAGGATGAGGTCCTGGTTGCGCATGAGCTTCGAGACGGCGGCGACCATTTCGGGAGTGAGGCCAGGGGCCAGGCGGCTGAGGGTGGCGGAATCGGTTTCTTCACTGAGCAGCCAATCGCGGAATTCGCCGACGGTGAGGTGGCGGACCGGTTCGAAGGCCGTTTGATTATGCGAATCGAAGATCAGGCGGGTAATCTCGTCGGATTCGTAGGAGATGAGGGCTTCTTCGAGAAAACGTTTGAGCGGGACTTCGGCCAGGGCGCGTTTGGCCACGACGCGTTCTTCCTGGGTGGCGGCGGTGAGTCCGGCAAGGGAATCGCCGGAGCGGTACGGGGTGGCTTTGGCGAGCAGAGTGCGGAGATCGTCGAAGATATAGGCGCGGATGCCCGCGGTTTGCCGGTAGGGCATGAGGATTTGGGAGCTACAGTTTACTTTACTGCCGAACGAAGCGCGGGGAGGACTGGTTATGGCAGACGACAAAAAACGAATCGTCTGCCCAAACGTCGTCACGGAGTCCGCTTGCTGACGCGCGGTTCTGTAACTTCGTGCAAACCAACGACGTTTTCTGAACCGCGCCGCATGGCAGACGACAAAAAACGATCGTCTAGTGCTAAAACAAACGTGCAAGCACGTCTGCCCCACAGCTGTCCGGTTAGAAGTTGAATAAATTCAACTGATTGGGGTTGGGCAGCAACTCGTTCTGCGAGTTACTACGTTCAAAGACCTGTAAAATGGGCATCTTCTCGAAAGCGGTCAGTCCCACGACCTGCAAGAAAGTGTAAAGGCTCGCCTCCACCCCAAGCGTTTTTTTGGCGATGGCCACCAGCAGGTAGACACTCACCGCGACCCAGATTTGCGTCTTGATAGCATTCTCGGAGTTGCCTAAAAAGCTCCTGATCCGGAGATGTTGCTTGATCCATTTGAAAAAGACTTCAATATTCCAACGGCTCTGATACAGGTGCGCGATGGTGAGTGCGGGCAACAGAAAGTTGTTTGTGAGAAAGACGAATCGTTTCCCGCTGGGCAGATCGCGGTAGGTGACGCGGCGGAGCGTGACCGGGTAATCGTCCCGCGTTGTGACACCGGTTAGCAACACCGTTTGATCCGAGCGGAGACCCGTGGCACGCGACACGGGCCGCGAAGACTGGCGTCCCATGCGCGTGGTCCTCAGCGCCCGAGTGACGAAGAATGCACCGGTTTCGTGAATGCGTAAGAGACGCCGGAAGCTCAGATAGCCGCGATCCAACACGTAGAAGTCGAATCCAGCGCGTAGACGGTATCATCGAGTTCGACACCAAACGGTTCGTCGGCGTATAGCGCGCGCGCGATGGCGATCAGCACCTGCGCCAGATCGGCGTAGACGCGCCAGTCGCGACGTTCGTTGGCGTCGGATAGCGTGGAGCGCGAAACCTCTCCGCGAATGCCTAGGTGATAGAGTTTGCAAGAGACGGCGCGCAGGCAAGACTCTACGTCACGCAAGCTCTCGCGATGGGTCAGTTGCGCGAAAGCCATGCAGAGCCACTGATCCCAGCAGGAGAAGCGGCGCACGTGCAGATCAGCCTTATAGCGCGCGACACAGGTCTGAAACTCACCGTGCGGAACGAACTCCATCAGCTGCGAGAAGACCATCCGGCCTTGATTCACCGCTCACTCTAGCCGCCCAGGCTCAAATCGTTTTGCACGGCCTGCCCCGCAACGCAGTGAAAAGCAGCAGCTTATCACGCACGAAGAAGATTAAACCGGACAGCTGTGGGGCAGGCCCACTCACTTGGGGTTACGCGGCTAGGCGGTCGTCGCGGAGGTCGCTGGCGTGTATTTTGGCGAACTGTTTGGGGTATTGGCAGCCGATGCGGTGGCCCTCGAAGAGGCCGACTCGCTCTTCGATCGTCTCGATTGACAATTCAAAGCCAAATTCAGCCGGGTCGAAGGGCGTTCCGTTCTCGCCGAAGCGCACGTACATGTGGGCAGCGGTGTCAAGCTCGGCTTCGTAGCGCTGGCGGCGCTCCTGCTGCAACTGGTTCAGTTCGGCGATGTCTTTTTCGCGCTGGCGGCGCAAGCGGGATTCCTGGCGGCTGAGATTGGTCAAATCGCGACGCGAGGTTTGGAAGATATAGGCTTCGAGTAAAGTAGCGCGCACGGCCTCCGGCTGATCGGCGAATTGCTCGGCGTGCGTCAGGCGGCCAAGCGCATAGATGCCGGACTCGATCGCGGGAATGCGCAGCAAGCGCCAGTCGGTGTCGAGAATCGACTGAACAAGCATATTCTCGCGGTCGGTTTGCGGCTGCCAGGCGGCGAAGGCATTCGCGGTATGACGTTCGTAGAGCGCCACATCGTCGCTCGGCAGCAGGACGGTGGCTCCGGTCAGGCCGGTTTTAACAGCGTTCAACGACACTTTTTGTCTTCTCTCGGGCGACTTCGGACCGGAGGAGAGTTGGGAATTAGCGCGATTGGCTTCAATCTGAGCGGAAGTAGACATGGCTGAATCTTGTGACTGACAAAAACGCAAGTGTCGCGAGGAGTCGCGACACGGCAGGCACGAGTGCCTGGCGCCACGCCCCCGGGTTAGAAGTAGAATTTTACCTGCAATTCCACGATCCGTTGGCCTTGTTTGAAGGTGGTATATCCGAACGTTGAGTTCGTCTGGGAAATCGTGCTGCTACCGAGAGACGCCTGCTGGAACTGCAAGGTCAGGTTGTTGGTTCCGCCGGGGAACGACCAGAGTGGATGGTTCAGGAAGTTGTATGCCTGCACGCGGAACTGCAGCTTCATCGACTCTTTGATCTGGAAATTCTTAAAGATTCCCAGATCGGAGTTGAAGAACGCCGGTCCATAGATGGCTGGCAACAAAGTCGGGCCATTTACTCCTTGCGTGGTCGGCACCGCAAAGCAATTCCCATTGATGAATTGATGCGACGCCAGGTTCGCGGTCGGATTACAGGTGAGGATGGGGTTAAGCGCAATGTCACTGCTGCCTAAAATAGACTGATTGTTGATCGGGACGCCCTTACTGCCGTCCGAGTTCACCAGGCCCTGCGTTCCTGGCAGAATTGCACCGTTCAATTGGTAGTTGAAATTGTAACCGGTGCTGTTGTAAGTCAGGTTCGGGCCGCTCTGGAGCTGGGTGGTACCGGAGAGCTGCCAGCCATTGACTACGCCGGCCGCGAACTTATTGCCGTGGATCGGGCTGGGTAGATTGACCGAGTAGGTCGCGTTGAAGATGTGGGTGCGGTTGCCCGGTTGAACACCGTAGTTGTTGCCCAAATTGAACGGGTCGTTGGTAGGACCATAGCTGCCCTGCGTGTTGCCGGCCGGCCCCACAATTCCGAGCGCCTTGCCGAAGGTGTAATTCAATTGCAGCGTCGCGTGGCTTCCCTGATGGGCCCAAGTCACTTGGGCCGCATTGTAATTGGCGTAGAGACCGTTCACCGCGAGGTTGATATCGCCGTAACCCAGGTAGGGGCGGTAATTATTCGCATTCGCCAGGCCCGGATTGACCGAATTGAACATGGCTCCTACGGGCACCAGGTTGATGTTGCTGCCATAACCGCCGGCGCCGGCATTCTGTAGATCGCGGCTTCGATTGCCAACATAGGCGACCTCAAGCAAACTTGCCCATGGCATCTTCTGAGAAAGCGTGAAGCTATAACTGTCCGTGTACGGCTGTTGGCTATCGGTACTTAGCGTCGCCAGGGGCGCCGCCGGGGCCGCTGAGAACGGGATGGTATTCAATTGACTCGCCAGGAGCCGTTTGTCTCCGATGCTGGTGGGCGTCAATGTCACGCTCTCGGATCCCGCCGAGGTGTCAAGGCCCGCTGTAAATTGCCCTGCGTGATAGTAGAACCTTCCCCAGCCGCCCCGGAGCACTGTTCTGCCCTTCCCCGTCGTATCGTAGGCAAAGCCCACCCGTGGCTGATAGAACAGCGTACGGGTCGGGAAACCGCTCAGCGGGACCGAACTGTCGCGTGCATGCCATTGGAATCCGCAGAAGGTCGGCCCTTGCGCGCACGCCCCACCATTCGCCGGATTGTATAACGACGGATTGAAAATCGAATATCCAAATCCTTCGTCATCGGTCCAGGGCGTGAAATGAGTCATGCGCAATCCGAGCTCGACCGTGAGCCGCTGCGTGGCCTTCCAGGAATCCTGGATGAAACCCTCGTAGGTGTTGTACGAGATATCGTTAATCCGGTTGAAGTTGGCCTCCTGATAATTCGACAGGTTGCCGGCCAACATATCGGCATAGCCGTCACCATAGGTGAAGCTCGTATTCGACGACGGAACGAACTGAAGCTCTGCGTTCGTTAGATTGTTCGCCGGCTGCGCGTTGCGGATCCACTCGTAAAAGAAGCCGGCTTTAATGGTGTGCGTTGCCAAGACTTTGGTCAGCGTGTCGCTCACGCTGGGCATGTATTTATTGGCGTAGAGACCGGAACTTGCGCCGCCAGCTTCGAATCCGCCGGGATTGAAGATGGTCGCCACTTCCTGCCCAAAGGAACCGAACGAGGGAATCTGGGCGACTCCATTGTTGAACAGTGTGGGATCTTTATAACCGACGGTATTGCGGTTCACTTTGCTCGGATCCGCGAACACATTGGGGAATGAGACAAAAGTGTAGGCGAAGACGGCTTCGTTGGTCATGCTGGGGCTGAAGACGTGGGTGAGGGTACCGGTCACAGAGTCGGAGCGGTTCTTGCCCTCGACGGGCGTCGGATAGGGCACCTGGCCGCTATTGCGCCACCAGAGGCCGACGGGAAACTGCTGCGTCTCGCGCTGCTGGTTATAGCGCACGAAGACCTTGGTGTTATCGCTGACGTTGTAATCGCCGCGCACGGTCCATTGATAGTTGTTCTGATTGAAGATTTCGGACTGGACATAGTTATAGCCGCCGGTTGCGTTCGGATCGGCATTGGGCGCGGGATAGAGCTTCATCAGCGCCTGCATGTTGGGATCGATCAGGCTGGCCGGCATCTGGCCGCCCGGCCAGGAGGTGGGCACCGTTCCGGGAGGCAGGCCGGAGGCGGTCTTGGTTCCAAGTTTCGCCAGTTCGGTGGGTGAGAAATCGCCGTTGATCATGCCGGGAGTGGGCACGGTGGCGGTTAGCTGCCCGGTATCGAGCACCTGGTAGAAGTATTCGTAGCCGGTGAAGAAGAACAGCTTGTTGTGATCGTGATTGAAGTGGGTCCAGGGGATCAGCACGGGGCCGCCGATGCTGCCGCCGGGATAGTAATACTTGTCCTGCGGCTGCTTGATGCCGAGGGCGTTCGAATAGGCATCGTTGGCGTTCAAGACGTAATTGCGGGCGGAGAAAAAGGCGTTGCCGTGAAAACTGCTGCCGCCGGCCTTGGTGACCGAGGTAATGACCATCGGGCCTTTCTGCTCTTCGGCGCTGAAGTTCGAAGTCAAAATGCGGAACTCCTGCAGAAAGTCGGAATTGGGATTGACGGGCGTATCGCAGTTGCAACCGGGGTCGGAGACGTGCGCGCCATCGGCCACGATGTCGAGCGAGTTGCCGGGCAGGCCGTTATAAGAGAACGCATTGTTCAACGGGCTCTGGCTGCCGGAATCGCCGTTGGCGTTGATGCCGATGGTCTGGCCGCTGTAGTTCGATTTGTTGACGGCGCCGTTTTGGACGGCGAAGCCGGGCATGATCTTCAGATACTCGGCGGCGTTGCTTCCGACCTGAATATAGTTCTCGAGTTGCTTGGTGGTGAGGATGTTCGACTTTTCGCCCGAATCGACCGGGGCGATGATGTCGGCCGCGCCCGAGACCTCTACCGTCTGGGTGGTGTTGCCGATCTGGAGCGAGGCGTTGACATTGCGCTTTTCACCGCCGCCGAGGCCGATGCCGTTTTCCTGGAAAGTCTGGAAGCCGGAGGAGCCGATGGTCAGGTCATAGGTGCCTACCGCTACAGAGGCGAAGGTGTAATAGCCCTGGTTGTCGGTGACGGTATCGCGCAGCGAACCGGATTCGGCGTTGCGCAGCGTGACTTTTGCGCCGGCCACGACGGCGCCGGTGGAGTCGGTCACGACGCCGGTTAAGGTCGCAAAAATCGCCTGCGACCACACACTGGCCGCTAACAGCAGCACGGCGGCAAACGCAACTGCAAGTTTGCAGAAAAAAGAGAATGCCTGCCGCTCCCTGACGGTCGCGGTTCTGTCCGTTTGTTTCAACATGGAAGCCCCCTGAATCGAAGCGCACCTCAACCGAACGATGGAGATGCGGCTGAACTGCGTTTTACTATATAGAACCTTTCGAGGCGATACAACGGGCGGCGGGTTACCAGGCGGCTACAAGCAGCGTTACAAGCGTAAGCGCCTTTGTTTTCTTTCGCGTTACATCGGCCCCTGCAATCGAAAAACCCTTGTGCCCCGGCGTGGGCGCGGCTTTGATATACTCCTCGTGATCTTATAACCGCCTATGGGAGCGACTCCTTCGCACCAGCTCCAGGAAGCCGAGTTCGAGCTGGTGCTTCGGTCGGGGCTATTTGCCAAATCACCCCGCCTCGAGCGATTTTTTCGGTATATTTGCGAGCGCCACCTGGAAGGCGAGTGCGAGCAGATCAAGGAGTATAGCGTAGCGCTCGAAGCGCTGGGAAGGCCGAGCGAGTTCGACCCGAAGAAAGATTCGATTGTGCGGGTGGAAGCGCACCGGCTGCGCAAACGGCTCGACGAATATTACCAGGGGCCGGGGGCTGGTCATGCGGTCCGGATCTCGATACCGAACGGGCAGTACCGCCCTCATTTCGTGGCGGTCGAGGCGCGGCCTGCGCCTTTGCCTGAAGCGGCGCTGGAAGAGCATGCGCGGCCGGATATGGGAACCGCGGCTGCGCCCGCCAGAGTGCGCCGCTGGCTTCGACCGGTGCTGCTGGCGGCAGGCGGTTGTTGCCTGCTGGCGGCGTTCGGCGCGCTGGTTGCAATCCACAGCAAGTCCGTGGCGGCGCAACCGGTTCCTCCGGAGGTGTGGCACGGCAATCCGAATGCGCTCGCGAATTTATCGGAAGTCAGAATTCTGGCTGGCTATCACGGCCCGACGATTCTCGATCGGCAGGGACATTCCTGGATGGAAGACGCGTTTTACCAGGGCGGAGTGTCGAGCGCGCTTCCCGCCGACCGCTTAGCGGATGCCCAGTTCCTGCGAGCGCAGCGCACGGGACGGTTCGCCTACGCGATCCCGCTTCGGCAGACAACCTACGAGATGCATCTCTACATGATGGAGACGGAGTACGGTCGCGGAAATCCGAAAGGGGGCGGCGAATCGACGCGGGCTTTTCAGATCTCGGTGAATGGCTCGGTGAAGGTGAAGTTCCTCGATCCGCTGGCGGCGGCGGGCGGACCGAATCGCCTTTATGAGCGGGTGGTGAAGGATATTACGCCGGGGGCGGATGGCGTGTTGCGGCTGGCCTTCGATCCACTGACGGGCCCGGCGCTGCTGAATGCTTTTGAAATCCTGCCGAGCTCGAAGGGGCGCATCCATCCGATTCGCATTGTGGCGCAGCAGGGCCCTATCACGGATTCGGAGGGCAGGATCTGGGCGGCGGACGAGTTTTTTTTAGGCGGCATGTCGGTGTGCCGCACGAGCGTGGTGGCCGGCAAGGAGAATGCGCTGTGCCACGGTGAGCGCTATGGGAACTTCTCGTATCGGATTCCGGTTGCGCCGGGCAAGTACCGTTTGACGCTGCACTTCGCCGAGACCTGGTTTGGGACTCCGCAATCCGACCAACCGGCGCTGGGCAGCCGGATTTTTAACGTGTTCGCGAACGGAGTCGCGCTGCTGCGTAATTACCAGGTGGCGCAGGACGCGGGCGGCGCTAACAAAGAGGTGGTGAAGGTTTTCGACAACCTGGAACCGGATGCGCAGGGGCTGCTGGTGATCGACTTTGTGCCGGTGGAGAATTATGCCGAGGTGAATGCGCTGGAAGTGGTGGAGACAGGGTGAGGGTGGAGTGGCGAGAAAAAAAATGGGCCGCCGATAAAAAGATAACCCTCCGGACAAAGGTCGGTAGTTGCAAATTTACGGTCGCTGACGCTTCCTGCTCTGTTTCAAACTCCGCGCAGAACGGGTTAGAGCTGTTCCATGGTGGAGCGGGCGGCTAAATCGCCGATGATGGGCAGGCGCACCTGCTCCATATGGGCGGCCTTGACGAGCAGATAGATCCAGCAGACGAAGAGCACCACTTTGAAGGCGTCGACAAAGGCGTGCTCGACGCCCCAGCCGGGCAGGCCCATGATGAGAACGGGGACGGCGGACGAGAGAATAAGCCAGGCAACGAAAAGATAGAGGGATTGGAAGGCGTTAAAGCGAACTCTCGCGTGGCTGCGGAATTTCTGGGAGGCGAGAAAAACGATGGCCGGAATGACGCCGAAAACGGGGATATAGCAAAGGATGGAGGCGGTTCTTTCGCTCATTCCATCGAAAAAATCGGTGAAGGGCGGAGAGGCTTGCGGCTGCCTGGTACCGCAATGCGAACAGTAGGCGGCGGTTGGATCGACACTGGCCCCGCAGTTGGTACAAAACGGCATCCTTATTCGAAGTTACGCTAAACGGATGGCGGGAGTTCCATCTGATAGCATCACTCGCATGCGGAGCGTGGTGCTGTTTCTGTGCGCGGTCTGGTTTGCCAGTGGTCTTGCGGCGGCCGAACGATCCCTGCGGATTTACTTTATCGACGTGGAGGGAGGACAGTCGACGCTGTTCGTGCCGGGGCACGGGCAGTCGCTGCTGATCGATACGGGGTGGGGGTATAACGGCTTTCGCGACGCCAACCGCATTGTGGCGGCGATGAAGCTGGCGAAGATCAAGAAGCTCGATTACGTGCTGATTACCCATTACCATTCGGACCATGTGGGGGGAGTGCCGCAGTTGGCGCAGAAGGTGCCGGTGGGAACGTTTATCGATCACGGGCCGAATCGCGAGACTTCGAAGACGAGCGCCACGCTGTATTCGGAGTATCAGGCGGCGATCGCGAATGCGCATCACATTGTGGCCAAACCGGGCGATCGTCTGCCGGTCAAGGGGCTCGACATAACGGTGGTTTCGGGCGACGGGAATACGATCGAGAAGCCGCTGACGGGGGCCGGGCAGCCGAATGCGGCGTGCAGCGGGGTGGAGAAGAAAGCCGTCGATCCGACCGAGAATGCGCGTTCGCTCGGGACGGTGATTAGGTTCGGGCGGTTCAAGGTGGTCGATCTAGGCGATTTGACGTGGAATAAGGAACTGGAGCTGATGTGCCCGGACAACAAGTTGGGCACGACGGATCTATTGGTGGTTTCGCATCACGGTTTGGATTTGAGCAACAGCCCGGCGTTGGTGCATGGGCTTGCGCCCAAGGTGGCCATCATGGATAACAGCGCGAAGAAGGGCGGCATGGCGGCGGCGCTCGACGTGGTGAAATCTTCGCCCGGATTAAAGAGTTTGTGGCAGCTGCACTATGCGGATGCGGCCGGGAGCGAGCATAATACTTCCGACCCGTACATCGCGAATGTGGAGGAAGCGGACACGGGACTTTATTTGAAAGTCACGGCGAAGGAAGATGGGAGTTTCGAGGTGTACAATCCGCGGAATAAGTTGGTGAAGGAGTATTGAGGGTGTAGGTAGGCAGACCACAAAGACGATGGTCTGCCCCCCTAGCCGAAGAAGTCGCGGACTTTTTCGAAGACGCTCTTTTCGTGGGGGGCGTTTTCGACCGGTAGCAATTCGCGGAGCTGCTCGAAGGCGCGGCGCTGATCGCGGGTCAGTTTCTTCGGGACCTGGACATCGACGTGGACGTAAAGGTCTCCGCGAGAGCGACTGTTCAACTGGGGTACGCCCAGGTTGCGCAGGCGGAAGGTGGCCCCGGCTTGCGTGCCTTCCGGAATCTTGATGGTCTGGGGCCCGTCGAAGGTTTCGATTTCGATATCGGCGCCGAGCACGGCCTGGGCGACGTTCACGGGCAAGGTGCAGTGCAGTTCCGTGTCGCGGCGCTCGAAGACGGGGTGCTCGGCTACCTTGATGACAACGTAAAGATCGCCCGGCGGGCTGCCGGCTGGACCGGGGTTGCCTTCGCCAGTGAGACGCAGGCGCGTGCCGTTGTCGACACCCGGAGGGATATTGACCTTTAGCTTCTTCTCAACCCGGTGATAGCCTTCTCCGCGACATTGAGTACAGGCCTGGCGGATGACTTTACCGCGACCGCCGCAGGTGGGGCAGGTCTTGCGTATGGCGAGAAAACTCTGCTGGTAGACGACTTCCCCGCGGCCGCCGCATACCGAGCAGGTGATCATGCCGCCATTCGGTTCGCCGCCCGTACCCTGGCAGCGGGCGCAGGCTTCCATGCGCGGAATCTGGAGGTCGGCGGCGAGGCCACGCATGGAATCTTCGAAGCTGATTTCGAGATCGTAGCGGATGTCTTCACCGCGCTGCTGCCGTCGCGCGCCCCCGCCGCCGCGCCGTCCGAAGATATCGCCGAGGCCGAACAGGTCTCCCAGAATATCCCCGAAATCGGCGAAAGTAGAATCATCGAAGCCCGGGGTGGCCGCGCCGCTCACGCCCTGATGGCCGTAGCGATCATAGGCCGCGCGCTTTTGCGGATCGCTCAGGATGGCGTAGGCTTCGGCGGCCTCTTTGAAGCGCTCTTCGGCTTGCTGATTATTGGGATTGCGGTCGGGGTGATACTGCAAGGCAAGCTTGCGGTAGGCGGTTTTCAGCGTGCCATCGTCGCAATCGCGCGATACGCTGAGGATTTCATAGTAATCTCGTTTGGCAACACTCATCGGCATGTAGCAATCGTTTCCTGCAATTTTGTTTCGCCCAAAGGCAGCTTATTTCGAGCGACTTTCATTGATCGCTACTTTGACCATGGCTGGACGCAGCAGCCGCCCTTTGAAGTAATATCCGCGCTGGTACTCATCGAGGATAGTCTGGTCGGGGTGGTCTTTTGTATCAACCATTTCGACGGCGTGATGGATATGCGGGTTAAAAATGGCCACTTCGGAGGAAATCGGCTCCAGGCCGAGCCTGCTGAGGGCTTCGAGAAAGCGCTGGTAAATCAATTCCATGCCGCGGGAATACTCTTTGTCGGCGCTCTCCACCTTGAGGGCGCGGGCAAAATCGTCGAGCATGGGAAGCAGCGCCTTGACGGTATCCATGGAGGCGTATTCGCTCAGCTCGGAGCGCTCACGCTCGTTGCGACGGCGAAAATTGTCGAATTCGGCCTGGCGGCGCTGCAGCAGTTCCTGGATCTCGTTCTTTTCCTTGGCCAGGCGGTCGCGTTCGGCGATAATTTCGCCGAGTGAGGCGGCCTGGTCCTGCTCCTGGACGTCCTCGGTAGCAACAGAGTTATCAATATGTTCGGATTCCATGGCTTCAATACGTGGGGATGGGAAGAGGGTTCTCCCCAATCTTTAGATTAGCAAAAAAGGTTTAATTTTTTGGATGGGGACGGGTCAGATAGGCGCGCAGGTAACATGGGTACTACAAACTACTTCGGCCGTTCCCAGGTACTGTTAACTTTGCCGACATGCAACTTAGCGGCGGAAGGCTCCTCTAACGGGCGATGAGTACCTTAAAATATGTTCGCTTTAGCTTACTAGCGGCCGGTTTAATGCTGGGCACGCTAAACGCCCAGACGGCGACGGATACCTCCAGCACGGCTGGCATGACCACCACGCATACCGAGGAACGAGGTTTCGATTATGGCTGGCTGGGTTTGCTTGGGTTACTGGGCTTACTCGGCCTGAGGCGACCGCACGTGGTGGCGGATACGCGAACGGGCACCACGGCTACCGGCCGGATCTAGACGCTTCTGGTCGCAAAAATCGAGAGGCCGCTTGCTGACGCGCGCGGTTCTTCAGTCGCTAACAGAACCATGACCGAAGGGAGTGGGTCCGAAGGAGCATTTTGCGCAGTCGCGCGAGGCCTTCGCGGAGGCCACTTCGCGGCCGGGAAAGAGTATTGACGGGGACTTGTACATACTGGCAGATATGTCAGCTGTAGATCCTCATGCGGTAGATCCCTATGCAGTTCCGGCGCGCACGCTTGCGAGCGGCGCGCGAATGCCCGCCATTGGGTTGGGCACCTTCGGCTCGGACCATGCAGCGGCGTCCGAGATCGCGGCTGCTGTCGAATATGCCGCGAGCGTTGGTTACCGGCACTTCGATTGCGCCTCCATTTATGCGAATGAGGCGGAGATCGGGGGGGCGCTGGCGGAGGTCATGCGCGGAGGCATCGCCCGGGAAGAGCTTTGGATTACCTCCAAGCTTTGGAACGACAAGCACGGCGAGGAGGATGTGATTCGATCGTGCCGCCAGTCGCTGGCCGACCTGCGGCTCGATACCCTCGACATGTACCTGGTGCATTGGCCGTTTCCGAACTTCCATCCCCCTAATTGTGATGTTTCAGCGCGCAGTCCGAACGCGCAACCCTACCGTCACGACCGGTTCCTTAAAACGTGGCGGCAGATGGAAAAGCTGGTCGATCTTGGCTTGACCCGGCACATCGGCACGTCGAACATGACGGTTCCGAAACTAGAACTTCTGCTGCGCGACGCGCGCATCCGGCCGGCGGTAAATGAGATGGAGCTGCATCCGCACTTCCAGCAGCCGGCGCTGTTCGAGTTCGTGCGAGCGCAGGGAATCGAGCCGGTGGGCTATTCGCCGATCGGATCGCCGGCGCGCCCGGAGCGCGACCGGACGCCGCACGATACGGTGGACGTGGAAGACCCTGTGATTGTGAATATTGCCGAACGGCGCGCAATTCATCCGGCGGAAGTGTGTATCAAGTGGGCGGTGCAGCGCGGCCACACGCCGATTCCCTTTTCGACCAAGCCGCGCAACATTCTGGGCAACCTGCGCGCGGTGGTCAGCGAGCCGCTTAGCTCCGACGAGATGCGCTCGATCGCGTCCATCGATCGCAACTGCCGTCTCATCAAGGGCCAGGTTTTTCTCTGGAAGGAAGATCAATCGTGGGAGGATTTGTGGGATCTGAATGGGGAAATCGCCGTATGATGGGCGCGTATCTTCCGGGGAACAGCAGCGTCGAGCTGCGTGAGAAAGCCACGCCCGAGCCGGGCCACGCGGAAGTGTTGCTGCGCATGAAGGCTTCGACGATCTGCGGCTCGGACATCCGGGCGATCTATCGGGAGCATTTGGGGAAAGGCCCGGAAGGGTATCAGAATGTGATCGCGGGGCACGAGCCGTGTGGCGTGATCGTGAAGGCGGGCCCTGGCTGCCGTCGGTTCGCGGAGGGCGCCCGGGTGATTGTGTATCACATATCGAGCTGCGGTGTTTGCAACGATTGCCGGCGCGGCTACGCGATCTCCTGCACGAGTACGCGTTACCGCCGGGCGTATGGCTGGCAGCGCGACGGGGGCATGGCTGAATATCTGCTGGCCGAAGAAAAAGACCTGATTGCGCTGCCGGAAGAGCTTTCTTATGGCGATGGCGCGCAGGTGGCTTGCGGCTTCGGAACGGCTTATGAGGGTCTGCAAAAGATCGGCATCAGCGGTAAGGATGCAGTTTTGGTGACGGGACTCGGGCCAGTGGGGCTGGCGGTGGCCGCGCTGGCCCGGAAATTGGGGGCTGAAAAGATTTTCGGGATCGATGTCGTGCCGGAGCGGCTCCAGCTTGCGCTCGACTTAGGCTTGTGCGACGAAACGCTCGCCAGCAGCGCGGATAATGTCGACGAAATTAAACGGCTCACCGGCGGGGCGGGCGTGGAGCGGGCGATCGATTGCTCGGCCAACGATGGGGCGCGCGCAACGGCTATCCGCGCTACCCGGAAGTGGGGCAAGATTGCGTTTCTGGGGGAAGGCGGGCGGGTGGAATTCAACCCTTCGCCGGATCTGATTCACGACCAGAAGACGATCTACGGATCCTGGGTGACGTCACTCTGGGCGATGGAGGAACTGGTGGAGCATTTGGTGCGGTGGCGGCTGCACCCGGCGGACCTGATCACGCACCGCTTTCCTTTGGAAAAGGCGGCCGATGCGTATGCGTTGATGGCGACGGGGCGGTGCGGCAAAGTGGCGGTTTGTTTCGATGAGGAACTGTAGCGTGAGGTTAACTTCGGATCAGGTGGTCGCAGGCGCGCACGGTTAGGGCCATCATGGTGAGCGTTGGATTCTGGCAGCCGGAGGATACGAAGGCCGAGCCGTCCATCACCAGCAGATTCGGCACATCATGCAGCTGGTTGTACGCATTCACGACCGATTTCTTCGGATCGTGGCCCATGCGGGCTGTTCCTAACTCGTGAATGGTCATGCCCGGGATCGCCAGCGAGGAATTGATGCGGATATTTTTCGCGCCGCCGGCCTGAAGCATTTCGGCCGCTGTTTCGGCGGAATCTTCCATCAGCGCGCGCTCGTTCTCGCCGTGCGCCATCGAGATACGCAGCGCCGGGATGCCCCACTTGTCTTTCAAGTGGGGATCGATTTCCACAAAGTTATCGTCACGCGCCAGCGACTCTCCATAGGCGCTTACGTAAACACCGCACGTACCGCGCTTCACGGCCTGTTTGTAGTCCACGCCGAAACCCTGCGCTCCAAAGTTAAAACCGGGAACGGCCGCGCCTTGAAACGCGTAACCGCGCAAAAAACCCGCGTGGCGCGTGGCCTTATCGATATTGCGAAAGCGAATGATGTAAAAGCCGTTGGCGCGGTTCGGCCCGTTCATGGTGGGCGGCGCGTTGAACTGCTCCAGATCGCCGTATGCCCCCGCGCCCGCGCAGTGGTCCATCAGGCCTCTGCCCAGCAGGCCGCTCGAATTGCCCAAGCCGGCGGTATGCTCGCGGTTGGACGAGTTCAACAGGATGCGCGTCGATTCGAGAGCCTGCGCGCACAGCAGCACATGCTTCGCCTTGACCTGCTTCGTCTCATTCGTGAGCCCATCGACAAACGTGACGCCGGTGGCAAGGTTCGTCGCCGGGTCGTAATCGACGTGGCGCACAATCGCATTCGTCACCATCGTGCATCGGCCCGTCTTTAACGCGTCTTTTACCGTGGTGAACGGGCTGCTGAAGTAGGAGAAGGTACTGCAGCCCCGCTCGCAAGGTCCGCAGTAATGGCAGGCCGCACGGCCATTGTGATTTTGCGTCAGGATCGCGCAGCGTCCGATGGTCAGCGTGCGACCGAACTTTTCGGCGATACGCTCCCGCAGGTGCGCTTCGCCGCAAGCTAGCTTCATGGGCGGCAGAAAGCGACCGTCGGGCAGCGCCGGATGCTTTTCCGCCGCGCCGCTGATGCCGACGTAGTTTTCCACGATGTCGTAGTAAGGGGCGATTTCCGCGTAGCCGATCGGCCAGTCCGATCCATAGCCATCGCGGCTGGCAGCCTTGAAATCGAGATCGCTTAAGCGATAGCTCTGGCGCGCCCATACGAGGGTGCGGCCACCTACGATACGCAGCCGCTGCCAGCTGAACGGCCTGTCTTTCGGAGTGCTGTACGGATTCTCGCTGTCATCGACGAACCACTTGTAGTTGTATTCGGTGCACGCGTAGCATTGTTTTTGCACCGGTCGCGTCTTCAGCATGTGCTGCGACATGTTCCGATATTCGAGCTTGTAAGCCGGCATGTGCTCGGTAAATTCGCTTGGAGATACATTCCTGCCCGCTTCGAGCAGTAGCACTTTCCAGCCCGCTTCCGATAAGCGCTTCGCCGACCAGCCGCCGGTCGCGCCCGACCCTACTATGATTGCGTCATAGCGCTCCGTCGACCACTTGTCAGACATCTTTTTGACCGCAGCCCTCCCAGTGCCCGTGCGGGATCTCGCCGTTCCAGCCCAGTTCTTTCAGGCCGATTTCGGAGCTGTAGTAAGCTCCCACGATCCATCCTTTCATCTGACTGAAGTAGGTATTGCCTTCGATCGGCACAACGGTATGGGTTGCCCAGGTCGGATAACTGTGCGGGTAGGCGATCAAGGTCAGGAACTCTGTTTGCTGGGCTTCGGAGCAATCTTTGAAATTCGCACGGTAACGCTTTTGGGTTTCCTCGTCGAGGTAGTGCAAGATGGCCAGAAACTCCTGCTGGGTATCGGGCGGCTGAACGGCCATCAGCTTATCGAGAAAGCGGTCGGCCAGCGCTTCCTTTGCTCCCGGAGAATCGGTCGACGGAATGATCAGCTCGGATAAGCGCAGCAGGGTCTCATGCTGGTGCGTGTTGAGAAACTCGGGCTTCCAATCCGGGCGGCTTAATTGCGCGGCGGCATCGGCTGTCAGAATGACAGCCAGCGACTGCTTTAAAAGGCTACGGCGACTGAGGAACTCCACTAACCTTTACTTTACCGAGCCGGGCGGTCACGTAAGTGGCCTGCCGGTAAATCGGGGACAGGCTACGCAATTCCCAATTCACGACTGCTCATGTCGCAACCAATGCGCCGCGCCCTCCGGCCTCTTGCCCGCACAAGTCGGCGGGGATCTGCGCAGATTACCAAGCTCTATACGGTTTTCGAAGTGTATGACGCCGTTCATGAAATCAAAACTCCTTCCGGTTCCTCCGGGAAAACCCGTCGGCCGGAACTCTCATGGGCGAAGCGGCGTCTATCCTGCCAGTCCTTATGGCGCGTTGGGCAATCGCTTTCCTCTTCATCCTGCCCGGCCTCTCGACGCAGCCTGCCGCGCCGGACAGCGTCACTCTTCGGCATTGGCTAAGCGATGGCGCTCCGCGAGAGGCCGCTTGGGCCGCTTTCTACTCGGGCTAAAATGCGCGCCGCGACCTAATTCCGCAGCTGGCGGCGCGGCTCGAAGCGTATCACTCGCCTTCTACCGATCAATACCCTGTGCCGCCGGAAGACGCCCTTATACAGGCAGTCGCCGACGCGCTGATTCGCTTTGACGCATCGCTCCCGGCGCAGACCGTGATGCATTTGTATCCGCGCTTCCCGGCGCTCACGGTGATTCTGCTGGCGCGCGTCCGGGGCGCTCAGCAGCCGCTCCTCGACATCTTTCAAGGTACGCGCCACCGAGATCTGTGGCTGGCGGCGGGCAATCTGCTGGTGGCCAATCCTCCGCCGGGATTCGTGCGCGCGCTGTTGCAGTATTTCTTCGTAAGCTTCGTTTTTCGCGTGGTTGAACCAGCCGGGAAAGCAGTGGATGACGGTGTATCAGGAGGTTGCGCGGGAGACATGTATATGATGACGGACGAGCGTTTTCGCGATTGGCCGCGCATGCCGATTTGTGGGGAAAGAGGCCAGAGGGCGCGGCGCATTGGTTTCGACATGAGCAGTCGCGAATTGGGAATTGCGTAGCCTGTCCCCGATTTACCCACCTTCCCAGGACGTGAGTAACGCGGGAATCAACGGCGGCTGCAATGCGGATTTTGGCATGGCCCCCGATGACAGATTTGACGATTGGCCGCGCATCCGCGAGTATCGGCTGGAAACAAGCGCACCTCAATTGAACATTTTCGCGGCGGGCGTTCATCCGGTCAGTTACAGCTTTTGGAACACCACCGACTATGTCGACCATTGGACAGATGGCGACTGCGGGGAGTCATTGAGCCGACTGGAGAATCGGACTGTTAGCTCAAGTGACTGGGAACAAGCTGCGCGGCTTCGCTTTGCGACGCGATATCGAGACTGTGATTCGTTTCGAGAACGTCCGCGCTTTCGCCGATCGAGTGCAGACGTCGATAGAAGCTCAACAGCGGGCGTTCCAGGCGGTGGTGGATTCATCGGTAGAAAGAGGCATTCTGACGCCGCAAGAGGCGGCGGAAGTACAGCTGAAATGCACGGTGGATATCCGCGACGAACGAACTGTTCAGAACCATCCCTTGCCCGATGTGGGAGGTCGCTGGTGTGTGGCGCCGAGCGCCGCGGACCTAACGAGCGATCCGGTGAAGTGATCCGCTGAAGTGATCCGCTGGATCAGTGGAAGCTGCGTACGGCTTCGGCTTCGTCGTCGTAGACTTCGAAGACGGTGTAGAGCTTGGTGATCTGGAGAAGATCCTTCACCCGCTTGGAGAGGCCGACGAGCTTCAACTGTCCTCCGCCGTTGGTAACGGTTGTGAAGCCCGAGACCATTTCGCCGATGCCGGAGCTATCGATGTAAGAGACATCGGCCAGGTTGAGCAGTAACTTTTTGTCGCCCTTGGCCGCGAAACTTCGAATAGCATCTCGAAATGCGCTTGCACCCTCGCCCAGCGTTACCCTGCCCGCCGCATCCATAACCGTGACGTCGCCCACCTGGCGAGATGTCAATTTAACACTCACTTCCGAACCCTCCCAAAGACAATAAGAATTTAAATACTACTCCGCGGCCAGGTGTTTGACCAGACGGACTTCGGTGCCGCCGCCCGGCCGGGGATGAAGATCGAACTCGTCCATGAAAGCGCGCGCGAGCATGAGCCCGCGGCCGGATTGGCGCAGCAAGTTTTCAGGCGCCAGCGGATCGGGCAGCGATTTTAAATCGAAACCTTCGCCTTCATCGCCAATCAGTACGCTGAGGTCCTTATCCGAGCGCTCGATCTGTAAATGCACTCTCTTATTTTTGTTGTAGCGATTGCCATGCACGATCGCGTTCACAGTACATTCGCGCACCGCCATGCCCACCTGACTCTGTTCATCTTCACCCAGGCCCAGCTTGGCGGCTTCTTGCAGGACAAGCTCTTCCACTTTGTCCGCAGTCTCTAATGTCGAGTCAAGCGTTGTCTCAAATTTCTCCATGTGGCTGGGGTTCGACCGGGACATGATTACAGAAACCGCATCGGCTGAAGTCAATCATAACCTGACTCTGTTCTGTTGCATTCTGTAGGAAGTGCACCCCGCCGCGCCTTTTCAATTTCAGACCCGCATCCGCTTCATCGATACCGACGCGAGCGGCCGCATTCACTACACGGCGATGTTCCGCTACTTCGAATCGGCGGAGATCGAATTCATGCGCTCGCTGGGTCTGGTGTATCTCGAGAACGAGTTCACTTTCCCGCGAGTGCACGTGGAGTGCGATTTCAAGCTCGCCATGTATCATGACGATCTCATCGACATTGAAGTATGCTTGACGAAGCTCGGGCGATCCTCGGCGCGGCTCGAGTTTCGCGCGTTGAAAGCGGGCGCGGTGGCGGCCACCGGCGTGATTGTGGTGGCCTGCATGGATCGGGAGAACGAGCGCTCGATACCGATTCCCGATGCGCTGCGTCGCAGCCTGGAGGGAGTTTTGAGAACGCCATGAACATTCCGCTCACCCCGGTCCGGTTTCTCTATCGAGCGGTCGATCTGTACGGCAAGAAAGAAGGAATCGTATCGGGCGGCCGCCGATTCCGCTACGCGCAATTCGGCGAACGATGCGAGCGTCTGGCGGCCGGTTTACTGCGCGCCGGCGTGCGGCCTGGCGACCGGGTGGCGTACCTTAGCTTCAACAACCACCAACTGCTCGAAGGGTATTACGGGCCGCCCCTGATCCAGGCGATCGTCATGCCGCTGAATGCGCGCCTCACTCCGGCGGAGTTGATCGAGATTCTGCGACACGCTGAACCGCGCGTGCTGATTTTCGAACGCGATTTTGCCGCGCTGGTCGAAGGCTTCCGCAAAAGCTGCCCCGCCATTGAGCGTTATATCGCCATCGATGGCCCAAGTGAACTGGCCGATGCGACTTATGAAGAACTGCTGGCGGAGGATCGGATCGAGCGTCCGGACGTTTTTTCGTTCGATGAAAACCAGGTGGCCGAGCTTTTCTATACGAGCGGCAGCACGGGCACGCCGAAGGGCGTCATGCTTTCGCACCGCACGCTCTACCTGCACGCTTTCGAAGCCGCTTCGGCCATGGCCCAGGGCGACGATCGGGTGGAACTGCATACGATACCGCTGTTTCACGCGAACGGCTGGGGGAAGCCGCAAGCGGCCACCATGTTCGGCGCGCGGCAGGTGATGGTGCGGCGCTTCGAGCCGGCGCAAGTACTGCAGTTGATTCAGTCGGAGGGCGTAACGGGACTGCTGCTGGTGCCGGTGATGGCGAATGCGCTGCTGAACTGTCCGGAGCTCGGGCGGTTCGATACGTCCACGCTCGAAGACATTCACCTGGGAGGAGCGGCTTCTTCGCCCGAACTGATCGCGCGGCTCGAACAGGCGTTTGGCTGCCGCGTGGCGGTGGGGTACGGCTTGACGGAAACGGCTCCGGTGGCCAGTTCCTCGCGGGCCAAATCGACGGTGTCGTACCGGAGCGAAGAGGACCGGGTCTTCCGGCTCTCGATGGCGGGCTGGCCGATTCTTGGAACGGAGATGCGGGTGGTAGATGCCGCGGGCAAAGACGTGGCGCGGGATCTGGAATCGATCGGCGAAGTACTCGTGCGCGGCGATAACGTCATGGACGGCTACTTTCGCGAACCGGAGGCAACGCGCGCCGCCATCGTCGACGGCTGGCTGCATACGGGCGACATGGCCGTGTGGGACGAGGAAACCTTCGTCCATATCGTCGACCGGAAGAAGGACATTATCATCAGCGGTGGCGAGAACATCTCTTCGATTGAAATCGAGAAAGCGATCTCGGCGCACCCGGCGGTGCTAGAGTGCGCTGTTTTCGCCGGACCGGACGAGCGATGGGGCGAAGTACCGGTCGCGATTGTGTTTCCGAAGCCAGAAGCGCGGATTGACTGTGGCGCGCTGCTGACGTTCCTCGAAACGCGGCTGGCCAAATTCAAGCTGCCGAAAACGATCGAGTTTGCGAAGGGGCCGCTGCCCAAGACCGGTAGCGGCAAGATTTTAAAGCGCGAGTTGCGGGAGCCTTACTGGGCGGGTAAAGAGCGCCGGGTGCAGGGAGTGTGAGACCATGCACGATTTGCGCTCAACTCTAGGATGAAATTATGGAAGCTCCTGCGACACGAATCACGTTGGAAGAGTTCCATATTCAATACGCCCATCAAAGCGGCTACGAGTATTGGTTTGGGGAGGTCGTACGGAAAAGCGTGCCTACCTGGCTACATGCGATTTTGCAGGGGCTGCTAGCGGAGATTTTTTATGAGAACGGCTATTTCTCGGGTCCTGAGCTGGACCTGCACATTAGCCGGGATTTTCAGCCGCGCCCGGATGTAGCGGCTGCTTTAGTTCTGGAAACAGACGCCTACCCGACGAAACCAATCGATATTGTTGCCGAAGTCCTCTCCCCCGACGATCAAGACGAGAAGGTCATTGAAAAGTGCCGGCATTACACCACTCTTGGAATCCGGCAAATCTATGTTTTCGACCCGGTGGAGCGCCGGGCGACACAATGGAACGAAACCGACGGGCACTTAGAGCAAATTACGCAACTCACCTTAACAAATGGCGCAATTGTGGAGACCGTTGACCTGTTTGCTCGTTTCGACCAGCGGCTAAAAGGCCGGTCTCGATAGAGCGCGCAGATAAGCAATGCGAGAAGCCGTGATTGCCGCGAGTTCGCGCACGGGACTTGCCAAGTCGTATCGCGGTTCGTTTAACGCCACGCGGCCGGAAGATCTGGCGGCTCATTGCATTAAAGACGTTTTGCGAAAGACGCCGCGGCTTTCGGCGGGTGCGATCGAAGACGTGATTCTGGGGTGCGCCCATCCTTACGGACCGCAAGGCATGAACATCGCGCGCCGTGCCGGATTGCTGGCCGGTTTGCCGGCTTCGATACCGGGGGTCACGGTGAATCGCTTCTGCTCTTCCGGGTTGCAAGCTGTCGCCATGGCGGCGCACGAAATCCTGCAGGAGGGCGCTGCCGTGGTGCTGGCTGGCGGAGTCGAGAGCATCAGCCTGGTGAAGCGAGATGTCAATCCGCATCCGGAACTGGTCGAAACAATGCCGGGGTTGCAGATGGTGATGGGTGCGACGGCCGAGGTGGTCGCGAAGCGCTATGGCATAAGCCGCCGGGCCCAGGACGAGTATGCGCTTTTGAGTCAGCAGCGCACGGCTCGGGCGCAGGCGGCGGGATTCTTTGCCGCGGAGATTGCTCCTTTGCGCACAACGATGGCCGACTCACAGGAGGTTTGCTGCGAGCGCGACGAGTGCAACCGGCCGCATACGAGCTTGGAAGGCCTGCTGGCGCTGCCGCCGGTGTTCGATATAGCGAGCGGCCAAGGTTCGGTTACAGCCGGAAACTCGTCGCAGCTATCGGATGGAGCGTCTGTCAACCTTGTCCTGCTGCGCTCGCTGGCGGATGAGCTGCAAATCCCCTATCGGCTGATTTTCCGCGGCTTTGCAGTGGCCGGTTGCGAGCCTGACGAAATGGGAATCGGACCGGTTTTCGCCGTGCCGAAACTTCTTTCGAAGCAGGGGCTCGAAGCGGGCGATATCGATTTGTGGGAGCTGAACGAAGCGTTCGCGGCGCAGGTGGTTTACTGTCGCGAACGCCTCGGCATCCCGCTCGAGAAGCTCAACGTCAATGGCGGCGCGATCGCGATCGGCCATCCGTTCGGAGTGACGGGATCGAGGATGGTAGGCACGCTGGCAAACGAGATGGGCCGGCGGCGCGGCGCACGCTATGGCGTGGTCACGATGTGCGTGGCGGGTGGACAAGGCGCGGCAGGCTTATTCGAAGCGGCCGGCTGATTCTACCGGCGCGCCGCAGCCGCTGCCGAATCGGTAGGATCGGCTCCTTCCCAACTTAAATCGGCGGTCGGCCCATAGGTAGGAGGCACCTGTTTATCGAGTAATCTTAGGTAAACCGCGAGCTGAGTCCGATGATGAGCAGTGTGCAGGATGCGACGCCAGAAAATCCAGATGCGCTGGCGCTCAACGTCGAAAAAGGGAACAGTTTCGAGCCACCACGCTTCGCTCTGGGCGGCGAAAAAGTCCAGCCGGTCGAGAACCAGAGTGGCGGACCTCGACTGGATGGTGGCTAAGTCGAGTACCGGCGGCAGTACCTGCTCTGCCGCTACTTCGGGCGTGCCGAGGAACTCACCAAAAAAGCGGCGCTCCGACAATAATTGGTGCTTCAGGATTTCACGTACACTGCGCGACTTCGGGTCGGGCGCAAAGTCGAGATCCTGATCCGAAAACGCTCGCCAGATGCTCACGACTTTGTTCGATTCGCTGACATAGGTGTCGAGCAAGTGCTGGAACAGTGGATTGTGGGCGCGAGGTACGAATATCTGGGCTATTGCAACATGCGGATATTGCATCTAGCCAATGATTGCATTCGGGAATAGATTGGGCCGGTCGCGGAGTTGTGAAAAATCCGGGGGACCCGGGTCGAAAAACCAAGCGTCAGGATGAGTCCCGACGCGGCAGGCAAGATTGCCCAATGTCATTAACTTAAGGATTTTTGGGTGGTTGCGACTTTACGGTCGCTGACGCTTCCTGCTCCGTTTGAAGCATTTCGGAACGCTTGGGCGGCTTAAGTAAAGCGTTCAGTCGCCGAGGGTGGGAATGGAGGCGCGGGGATATTGTTCGTCGGTCACTTCGTAGCGCGAGCGGCCGCGACGGTCGCCCCGTCCGGCTCCCGGCCAGTCCAGACGCAGGTCCTGGCAGACTTCATCGAGCATCTCGACGGTTGCGTCGCGCTGCTCCATGGCAAACGTAGTAACCAGCAGGTTGTCGCAAAGAAGATTGATCACGCGTGGGATGCCGCGCGAACGCCTAAAGATCTCTTCGAGCATTTCGGGCGAAAAGACGCGCTGATTGGGCATCCCGGCGCGCGCCATGCGCGTTTCGATGTAAGCCGCCGTCTCTTCCGGATTGAGCGGGTTCAAGGAGCAGCGAAGGACAATCCGCTGCTTGAGCTGGCGCAAGTTGGGCGCATCGAGTTTGCGGTCAAGCTCCGGCTGACCGGAAAGAATAATCTGCAACAGCTTGCCCTGGCGATTTTCCAGATTGCCGAGCAGCCGAATCTCTTCGAGCACGTCCCATTCGAGGTTATGGGCTTCATCGACGATCAAAACGCAGGTTCGATTCCGATGGGCCTGTTCGAGCAGCAGCGTGTTGAGAGCAAAGAGGACGTCGGTCTTCGATTTGCGATCGCATTTCAGATCGAAATCGTAAGCCATCATCTCGAAAAACTGGTCTGGCGTGAGCCGCGAGTTGAAGATGAAGGCGAATTCCGTGCGTTGCGCGTCGAGAATATCGCGCAGGCACTCGAGCATGGTGGTCTTGCCGGTGCCGACTTCGCCGGTGAGCACGATAAAGCCCCTTCGGCTGCGCACACCGTAGCTCAGGTTGGCAATGGCTTCTTCATGCTGGGGACTGCGATAAAGAAACTCCGGATCGGGACTGATGTTGAACGGGTTTTCGGCAAAACCAAAATAAGCGTTATAAATGGCACTTTGCATGTGTTACTCCAGACCCGTCCGACATACGGGAAAGAAAGTAGCTGGTTTCAGTGAATGCCGCAATGTTCCCATCATACTGTCTCTTATCGGCGTTGCGCGTTCCATCTTCATGAAATATACGTAAACAACCGTACTACGGGTTTAAGCCTCAAGCTGAATCCGGACCCAGCCGGGTAAAGAGGCGGGCCGGCCCTGCATGAACACTACTCGACGAGTCTTGGGAAACGGCAAATTGTCGCGTAAGGCTTTCCCTATAGCGGGAACCGCGCGCAGAATTTTCCGATAAGCGGAATTTTCCGTTTCGAGGGAACCGGCCTTGGCCAGGAACCCGCTGCCCCAACCCACCGCTAACAGACAGGTTAGGGGCGACTCCTGGGCGGCGGCCAGATCTGTTTTGAGCTGGTAGACGGTGCGCTCTAGGGCCTCAAGGCCGATGGTTTCGGCGTATTGGGCGTGGATGGCAAGCTGGGCGGCGGCAAAACCGTTGGCCGCCTCTACTATCGCCTTCGGCTCCGGAGTAGAGCGCCAGCCGAGAGCACGGCTGATTTCCGGATTTTCAAGAAAGCTTCGCTCCTGCCATTCGCCCGAAAAGGAAGTGCCCGGAACGGCCATCTCGGCAAAGAGCGGGGTCGAGTCGTTTACGCGCTGCGCGCTAACGCTGCCGCGTCCGGCCACTTTCCAGGCCAGCTGCGGCTTACCGGGTTGGCGCGTATCTAAGGAGGCGGCACGGGTCAGATAAATTTTGAGCGCGGAGGCTGGGATGGACTGACTGTCAGCCAGGCTAAGCACCTTGACTTGAGAAACGCCGGCGCTTGACTCGGCGGCTTCACCCAGGCGCCGCGGAAGGCGGTCGCCTTCAAGGGAAGACGCAATGCGCTCGATGGTTGCCGGGGACCAGCGTGAAAAGACGAAGCCGGTGCGCAGCGCGCCCTTGAGCGCGGAGGCGGGCAGGTATGCGCCGGTAGTGGCCGAGGCAAACGTCGGGATGAAGAGCGATTCGGAAGGGGCAGAGTTCCAGATGGCCGTCAATTCGGGATGCTCAAAGGGAATGCGCCGCTGGGAGAAGTTTTGCGCGAAGCCGCCCCAGGAGGCGAAATCGAGCTTGGTAGCTTTGCGCAGCTGGGCGAGATAACCGTCGAGCCGGGGGCCGCGGGCGAGGAGTTTGAAGATGCGCGTCTGGTCGAGCACATTGATCTGCTCCTTCCAGACCATGTAATCGATAGGCGAAAGCTCGCGCCCGTCGCCGACCAGCAAGGGAGTGAGGACGGTGACGTTATAGCGCATCGCCGGGCTCCTCGGGGGTTGAATGTTCTTCGCTGTCCGCTCCCTCACGGTCGCGGTTCTGCTCCGGGGTCTGAATTTGGTCGGGCTCCGCTTCTTCATGGTTGGGAGTCTGCTCTGAGGGCTCCGGCAGAGGCTCGACGATTGTTTCATGCAGCACCGTTTGGTCTACATTTGTGTCTTCCTCATTTGTGTCTTCCTCGGCCGGCCGCAGTTCGGTTTGAATTTCTTCGATGGCCTGTGGCGCGACGAGCGGGAGTTGGAGAACCAGTGCGAGGCCTGAGCGAAAGACAGGGTGCGCGAAATTTTCAGGAGCGACATCGACGGCGGCTCCGGTGGGCTCGGATTCCGCCACCAGCACCGAACCTTCGGTCACCATGCGGACGGCTCGCTTCGGAGCGCCGCTTTGCCGCGCGCTTTCGGTGCGTCCGGCGCGCACCGTTACCGTGTAGTCGCCGCTACGCCAGTCGATCTTGTCAGCGGCGGCAGGCGAGTAGAGAGAAAGCAGCCAGTAACGAGGGTTATCCGGCAGCGGATGTCCGGAGCCATTCGCGCCGAGGCGAGCCACTTTGGGAAGCAACAGATTGGGCCACGAGCCGCTTTGAAACTCGGGCTCCTGCGACTGACCCCAACCGCTTGAACGTTTTCCTCCAAATCCGCTGTCGGCCAGTAAGCGAAAAACAGCCTGTATACGTTCGTTCCAGCCGTCATGGGAAGCGGCGTCGCGATAGCGGGCGAGCGTCCAGAGCCCTGCTCCGGGTTCGAACTCGACGCACGAAGAGGAGGCGACGAAACTTACGCCGCTGGCCAGCCGATCGACTGCCGCGCTGCTCCGGGTCACAATTCGGAAAGGCGCGGCGTTGGGACGATCGCGCCGCAGCAGGCAGCCGCTTTCAGGATCGGGCAACCATTGATCGGCCAGGAGTCCGCCACCGGTCGCGAGCAGGTCGATAACCGGAAGAGGCACGAAACGGGCGCTCTTCCAACGAAGCTTGGCCAGGAACACGGCATTCGGAGCGGTCACCTGGTTGGCCGGAGGCGGCCACAACGTGCTGGGCGGAATAGCAAAGAGAGTGTCGCCCTGGTAGGGAAACAGTGAACTGAATACGACAGCGGGCTCACGAGTGCCACGCGCGGTGGCATCCAACCACTCGTCCAAAAAACCGAGCCGCTGCATGCCGAGCGTGACGGCGGAAAAAAGGCGATCGCTGCGATAGAGTTCATCGACACGGTCGAGCGCTCCATCACCGGGGCCATAGCGCCAGGGACCCGCGGGCCGGAGACGAATCAGAAGAGCGGGCTGCATTTAAGCAAGCTTCTCGGCCAGATCCTCGGCTCCGGCGAGCTGTTGGAAGGCAGCGAGATCGGCGCCCGAGAGTAGCGAATTCTCCGCCGCGCCCGTGGCATAGTAATCCTTGCTGCGCCAGGCGAGGCTGAGGCCGCTGAAAGCCACGCGTCCGCTGCCTCGGCTGCCTCCGCCGCCGAGCGCATCGTCTTCAAGCAGGCGCAAACCCTGGGCCACGCGCGCGAGCAACGGTTTGTCTTCCGCGCATAGAACATCGAGCACCATGCGGAAGCGGAAACGCGCGCCGGCGGGCACGCGTTCCAGCGTGCGCGGATTTGCCTGCGACGTGATGCGATCGACCGCGTTCTCGCTCTTCACCTCGGTCAATTCATCATCCAGATTCTCACGCATCTGCGCGGAGATGCTATCGACAATCAAGGGCGCGTCATAGACTGTCAGGCGAGCGGGGGTGGCGGCGGCGGATTCGGTAGCTTCGCCGCCCATTTTTTCCATGCGCCCGGAATTGCGGCCGAATAAAAGACAGATCTCATCGTCTGGGCGATCGCTCTGGTGAATGCGCACTTCCTGGCCGCGACGCCTCGAAAGGAAGACGAGTTCGCTCGGCACAGCCAGCCCGAGCGTCTGTTCAAGCAGCGAGCGCAGGCGGCCGCGCAGCGAACTGCCGGGAATGTAGGGAATACCGAAGGCGTCTTTGACGACCGGGTTGTCAGCGCCGCCGATTTCGAGCGAACCTTTGCCCGCGCCAATATGCAGGCCTGTGTGGCAGGTGATTTCGCCCTCCAGGACCAATTTTCCAAGGAATGTCAGTTCAGTTTCTGCGGTATGGGAACTCATGCTTGTCTTTTCCGTTTCTGCTGGCGCGGGCGCGCTATTCGTTATAGGCAATGATGGCTTCGAACAGGTCGCGGAAACGCTCGTAACCGCGAGTATCGTTCTTGCGCGTCACCTGCAGGAGGAGGCGTTCGAGCGCATCCAGGCTGCGTAGCGAATGACGCGCGATGGTGTAGGCCAAACGAGCGCGCACCATGACGAATTCATGCTGGCGCTCGCTTTCCGGAGCGCGGGTGGCGCGCCGGACTGCATTGTATAAGCGGCGCAACTGGCTCTTGGTGCCGGAATCCATGTCGCGCATACGGCTCACGACGACGTGCGCCTGGTTATCCAGGTAGAGGCTGTCGGCGATGAGTTTCTCGATATCGATTTCGGGCGGACCTTCGCCGCGCCGGTCGCCGCCCGGTCCGCGGCCGCCACCCGGGCCACTGCGTCCTTCGCGGCCTCGATCACCTCGATCACCCCCGCCGCCACGGTCTCCGCGATCGTTGGGACGCGGACCGCCAGCGCGATTCGGGTTAGGCGGACGATTTTCGCCGCCGCGACGTTCTTCCGTCTTTTTTTCTTCTATCTCTGCCATTTGCCAAATCCTTTCGAGCGGAGAAAATCGGAGAGCTACGCGCTGGCCGCCAGACGGGCCCACTCGAGGCCAACGCGCGCCGAGGGTCGCAATTTCAGACCGGCGGTTCTTCTTCCGGCCAGGTTCACGATCACCGCATTCCGTAAATTATTCTGTTCCTTGCCGCGCGCCTGTGGAATGACGCGCGAAAGCCGCATATAGGTTCGCCAGGGTTTATCCATGCGCGCTGCTTTGCCCCGGCGGCCGGCGCGCGCGGAAAACGATTCGCGGTAAACGCCGGCCAGGTCGTTCAGGTAAGCGGCCGGATAACGATGTTCCCTGACTAAGCGGACCAGGCTCGATTTAAGCTCTTCGGCATCGCTCAGCCGTTTCCATTCCAAGCTTCTTCCAAATAGATGGATGGAGCCCAACTCGTTCGATTTCGTAGTACGCAGCTCGACGCCGGCTTCGGTAAAGACGGCCGTCGGCGAAGTATTCAACTGCGGCGCAAGCGTAAGCGCCATGCTGACGCTCTTTGCTTCGACACCGGGCAAGCCGGCGAGATGCTGCTCGACAAATTTTTCGAAGACCCGGTCGAGTTCGCGCGCCAACTGGATGAGGGCGTCCCAACTGCCGGTGACGGCAAAGTCATCGCCTCCGCGGTAGAGGACCGTGACTTTGCGCCAGAAGTCGGGCAGCGCGCACAGCACAGCGAGCTCGCCGGCGAAAAACTCCTTAAACAAAGCGGAGAAATGAATATGCTCTTCGATCGAAGCGGCACGCCGAAGCTGCAGTTCGAAATGGTCGACATCGCCGCGCAAGATACCCCAGCGGTCCGCGCCTTCCGCGCGCTCGGCAAGCTCCGCCGGCTTGGCCGGGGCGGCATGGTCGTCGTCCATCGCAAAGCGGCGCGGAAAGAGGATACCTTCTTGTTCGACGCTCGAGTGCTCGCGCAAAGGCCAGCTATAAGTACCGCTCTCCCAGCTCAGCAGAAGCGGCTGGCCGCTCGCCCAGCTTACAGCCGATGCCGATACTAAACCGGCGGCAAACTCGGCGAAAAACGATTGCTCGTCCGGGCCGGCGATTTGCGCGAAGGGAGCAAAGAGATCGCCGGGCGCGGCATCGGGCAGCGCGCAGGAAATTTTGGCCGCGAGCGCATCGTCGAGTCTTTTGCGCACGATCGGCCAGGCACCGAGATTTTCCGTGCTCGCCCAGACCAGGCGCAGGGTGTTGAGGGAGACTTGCGAGATCTTGTCGGCCGCGCTCCTGAGGAAATCGTTGGCGCGCGGAATATCTTCTTCGGCGAGCACCAGCAGAAACTGCTCCGCGCTGCTCGACCCGAGCAGCATGCGCGAAAGCTTAAGCTCGGCCAGCAGAGCGCGCGGCAGAACTTCGCACAGCAGTGTCAACCACGCGCAACGCCCGGTCAGGTCACTGGCCGCTTCGCTTTGCTCGGGATGCAGGAAGGTCAGGAACTCTTCGGAGCCGAGCAATCGAGCTTGCAGAAAAACTTGCAGCGACATGACAAGTGGGGTCGTAGCGGCCCGCAAACGCAGGCAGAGCGTGTTTAGCGACGCTCTAAGACTATCACAGGGGCTCTTTTGCTCCGTTGCGGGAGCGGTCGATTACTATGCTGAAGTCATGATCGTTTTCATCACAGGCGCGAGCGCCGGTTTCGGCGAAGCAGCGGCAAAGAAATTTATCGAGGACGGCGCAAAAGTGATCGGCACCGGCCGGCGCAAAGATCGCCTGGAAAAATTACGCGGCGAGCTTGGGTCGGGCTTTTACCCGCTGACGTTCGATGTCGGCGATCGGAAAGCGGTAGAACAGGCCATCGGCCAGCTGCCGAAGGAAGTGGCAGAGGTTGACGTGCTGATCAACAACGCGGGCGGGGCGATCGGGCTCGATCCGGCGCAGGAAGCGAACCTGGACGATTGGGATGCCATGATCGACAGCAACGTCAAAGGCGTGGTTTATTGCACCCGGCTCCTCTTGCCCGGCATGATCGAGCGAGGGAGAGGCACGATTGTGAATCTCGGCTCGGTCGCCGCCGAATTTCCTTATCCGGGCGGGAATGTCTACGGCGCGGCGAAGGCGTTCGTGCATCAGTTCAGTTTGAATTTGCGCGCCGACCTGCTCGGAACGCCGATTCGCGTGACGGACGTTCAACCGGGATTGGTGGGCGGGACGGAATTTTCGGAAGTCCGGTTCAAAGGCGATAAGAAGAAAGCGGCCGCGGTGTATGAAGGCGCTAACGCGCTTACGCCAGAAGATATTGCGGATGCTATTCATTGGGTGGTCACCAGACCGGCGCGCGTGAATATCAATAGCCTGCAGTTGATGCCGGTGAGCCAGGCGTTCGCCGGGCCGACGGTGAAGCGGACGAAATAAGATGGCAGAAAACGGGAGTGTTCGCGTTTGATTTCAGGGAGGATCGGAGTTCCACTCGTGGAGCGTTCTACCGCATGACCGTTTGATCCCAAGGGTTAATCACGGACACGCGCGCTTTTTCGAAATCGCTGCGATCGCGCGTTACAACTTCCAGGCGGTGGTGAATTGCTGTCGCGGCTATTATCAAGTCTGGCTGCGAGAAGTTGTGACGGGCTCGGCGGCCTTCCTCAACCAAGAGTCGCCATGTCAGCATGATGTCCTCACTAATTTGGAGAACTTGCCCATCAAACATGGGGGCGAACCCTTTGCGTAAGCCACTCATTCAGTTCGGCGCGACGGTTTGGCTCGTTAACAAGTTCGATGCCGAATCGAATTTCAAGACTTACCAGGCTGATGTACAGCTCCCGAAGAGGGCAACTGGAAACGAAAGCACTAACATGCTGATCAGGATTTGGGCAGCGTAGCTCTGAAAAGACATTCGTATCGAGAAGCCAAGCTCTGTACAGATTATCTCGCGATCAGGACGGCTGCTCGGTAAAAAGAAAAGCGTAGCCTGTCCCCGAATTAAATTCCCGAATTAAATTCCAAACGCTCTATTCACATCGCCCGGAATCCGCAAGTGAGTACTTGAAATTTCTAATTCATAGAAGGTTTTAAACCGCGCACGGCTAACAATGGTCCCCATCAACTGAGCCTTGGCGTCGTCGATTTTCGGGTCTTCGTGCGGCGATTCCCTCTGCGACTAAGTACATCCCGGTACGGGATATCAGAAAACCCGGATTGAGCATTCCTTGCTTCTGTCACAACAATCACGGAAGAAAGCCATGACTGACAGAGACAGCGTTCAGGAGCTCATTGCCCCAAGCCCTCGATCTGACGGACCTGCAGACGTTGTCCATTTTCCCCACCTTGACAGCAGGCTGGCCTTCCTCGCACGAACTCTCGCCGGCCTCTTTCGTCTACGATCAATCCCTGGTGGTGCGATTTATAAGGGTCTCCTACTCCTTGTAAGTGGAGGTATTGCTCTGTCTAGCTCCGCATTCGCAATTGCGAGCACGCCACCAACTCCGTCTCACATAGAAATCTTTCGATCGAGTGATCAGGCTTGCTCCGGCGGGGAAGCAGGATGGTATCTCAATGTGGCTGGCGACTTGCAGCCGGATAGCTATCAGCACGGCTGCTTTGGATTTGCAACCGACACTCCTATAACTGGAGACTGGAGTGGAAGTGGAACGGCAAAGATAGGGATCGTGAGGAGCAACGACCCGTCCTGTTCCGGCGGTGAAGCAGGGTGGTATCTGAATGTGGCTGGGGACATGCAGCCGGATAGCTATCAGCACGGTTGCTTTGGGTTTCCAAGCGATATGCCGATTGTCGGCGATTGGAGTGGAAGTGGAACGGCAAAGATAGGGATCGTGAGGAGCAACGACCCGTCCTGTTCCGGCGGTGAAGCAGGGTGGTATCTGAATGTGGCTGGGGACATGCAGCCGGATAGCTATCAGCATGGCTGCTTTGGGTTTCCAAGCGACATGTCGATTGTCGGCGATTGGAATGGAAGTCGAGCAACGAAAATAGGGATCGTGAGGAGCAACGACCCGTCCTGTTCCGGCGGTGAAGCAGGGTGGTATCTGAATGTGGCTGGGGACATGCAACCAGATAGCTATCAGCACGGTTGCTTTGGGTTTCCAAGCGACATGCCGATTGTCGGCGATTGGAATGGAAGCGGAACGGCAAAGATAGGTATCGTGAGGAGCAACGACCCGACATGTTCCGGTGGTGAAGCAGGATGGTATCTGAATGTGGCGGGGGACATGCAGCCGTATAGCTATCAGCACGGTTGCTTTGGGTTTCCAAGCGACAACGCGATTGTCGGCGATTGGAATGGAAGCGGAACAACGAAGATAGGTGTCGTGAGAAGCAACGACCCGACATGTTCCGGTGGTGAAGCAGGATGGTATCTGAATGTGGCGGGGGACATGCAGCCGGATAGCTATCAGCACGGTTGCTTTGGATTTCCGAGCGACAACCCGCTTAGGAAACAACTCCAAAATTTTGCTCCGACTCCAGGGATTTACTATCAAATTACAGGCCAAGTCACCACAAGCGGCGCTGTGCTTCCCGGCGTAACCATAACCTTAGGCGGGACGAAACCTTAGGCGGGACGACAGCCGCTGGTACGAGCGTTTCGCAAACCGCAACGACTGACGGTAACGGCAACTATTCCCTCGCTGGGCCAGCTGACGGAACATACACAATTACGCCTTTGCTGGCCGGCTATGCCTTTAGCCCAGCGTCGGCGACGTTTAGTAATGTGAGCGGAAATCAAACTCAGAATTTCAACGTGTCAACGGGAAGCGTCCCGGAGACAGGCGTACCCGTACCGCAGCCGCCGCCGACTTCGGCGCCGGCTCCAGCGCCGCCGCCTGTTGTGTCCGGGTCAGCCACGAACTGCAACGATCTAAGCGGCAACTGGGTCGACTCTGCATCGAACACTTATTTGCTCAGTCAGAACGGCTCTGTGGTGACCGGCGAAGTATTCATCGTTCAGCCGGGTTGCGGGGCCTTCAGTGCCGCTATCCAAGGACAGGCAACCGGGGCGCAGGCACATTTAGCCTCACCGTAACCGGCCCTGGCATCGACGCCTGTGGGGAGCCAATCAACCCGAATCAAGCCACAGCTGCGGTAACCGTTTCGAGTTGCTCGACCGCGCAAGCGAATATCAGCAGTTCCGGCGGCGGAGGGATGGGTTTTCTGGGATCGGGAGGCTCCGGCTCCAGAATTGGCACAACGACATGGTCCCGCACTTCGAATCCGCCCGGTCTTCAGGTGAGCGTCGATCTGCTGCACGACAAAGTAACCACAACCTTGTCAGGTCAAAACAAAACCGGCAATTTATCCGTTACGATAAGCGGGCCGGGGCAAACCACGCTCGGACAGCACAGCAACGCAGTGACGGGTACTTCCTTCAGCGACAGTCTCCAACGAACCTCGCTTACCGTCGGACAATACGGGTCGGTTACTGCCGCCTGGGACAACACGAAGGTGACTGTCCCCGTCAGTTTCAATGTTATTGGAAACACGCGGTTCTCGCAATACAACTTTCCGTACGAAAACCAGTGTCCTGCGGCTCCGGAGCCAGCCTGGATCGTTTACAAAATTGATGCGAGTGACTGCTATTATCGATCCGTTTTGCTCGGGTCTCAATTTCTAATCCAGACGAATATAAATGGGACCGGCGTCTCAAATGCAAACGGAATATTGAAGCCCTACGCGGTGGGAGCAAGGAATGTCTGCCCGCTTCCGTCCGGAGCTAGTATCTACTTGCATAAGTCAGAGTACTTGAGTTTGGGTTTTGAGGGGAAGACAACAGCCTTTTTCCATTCGAAGGGAGCGGCCCTTTCGTTGTAGGCTGAGACGAAGTCGTCGATGGCTTGCCGCAGTTGCTTAGGAGAAGTAAAGCTTGCGCCGCGGAGCGCTTGTCGGCTCAGGATACTGAACCAGCATTCGACTTGGTTGAGCCAGGAGGAATAAGTTGGAGTGAAGTGCAAATACACGTGGGGGTGCCGCTTCAGCCAGCGGTCCTCCTTCGGCTTGTGCGTGTTCAGGTTGTCCAACACGATATGGATCTCACGGTCCGGATGCGCTGCCACGACCTCGTTCATGAAGTCCAGGAACTCGCGCCGGCGTCTGCGGCTATAGTGCGCCGCTTTCACCTGTCCCGTGCTGATCTCTAGTGCCGCAAACAGTGTCGTCGTGCCGTGGCGCTTGTAGCAGTGACTGAATCCGTTAACCGCTTTGCCGTCTGGCAGACGCAAATAGCCTTGCGCCCGTTCCAACGCCTGAATGGACGGTTTCTCATCTACGGCGATCACCAGCGCTTTCTCCGGCGGGTTCAGATAGAGCCCCACCACGTCGGCAGCCTTGGGGCCAAACTCCGGATCCGTGCTGATGCACCAACTGCGGCGCCGCTGCAAGCAGATACTATGGCGCCGCAGAATGCGCCAGACTTGGTCTTTGCTCACATCCGGCAGAGCTTCCGCCAACAGCGGGCCATTCCACTGCGAGTAGCCTTTGGGCGGCGGTTGATCGAGCAACGCCAGCACTCGTTTCTCTGTGCTCAGGTCATAAATCGCGGGCTTGCCGGAACGCCCGGCGTCATTCAAACCCACCAGGCGATTGGTCCCGAAGCGTTGCCGCCACTTCGAAACACGCGCCGTGCGGGTTTTCAGGGTATCGGCAATCTGCTGGTTGGTTCGGCCTTCGTTGGCCAACAAGATAATCTTGGCCCGTTCCACCAACCGCTGCTCGCTCTTGCCGCGACGAGTCCATTGTTCGAGCCTCCCACGTTCCTCCTCGGTCAGGTCAATGATTGCCACGGGCTGGCGCATGCCCCTAGTATGTATAAGTACGTTAACTATTGCAAGTTAGTACTAGCCCAGACGGAAGCAACACTTTCTTCTCGGTAGACACGGGAGGAGCGAGCATTACTAAGATCACGGGGAAATGCAACAGCGTGCTCTCGGACGGCACGGGGCTTCCAAACCCTCTCGTGAACAATAATCCGCCGGCCGGGAGCCTAGCCACCAACCCCAAAAGCACGATTTTCGCCTGCTCAGATCAGATTATAATGATCGATCAAAATGATAACTATGACCTCCGGTCCGTGCAAGATAGCTGCCCTGCCTGTGTTGCTGGATTTGGCCCTCCAACTTGGGGTAGCACCGTCGCTCATGTCGACACATTCAACTCCTCCTCAACCTGCGATCCTAAGGGCGTCGGCGACTATGGGAACCGCATTGCAATCCGACTTAGGTAAAAATGAAAACTGTAAAATTCGCTATCCTGCTTTCTGCATTGCTGGTCTTTCCATTGTCTGGCCAGATAACCCAAGAGCATCCGGAGTTGTGCGCAAAACTTGATGGTTTCGTACCACTCCCGCCAAACGTCTCGGCTGTCGTTGATCATTCGATAGGGCACGCTGATCTGTTTATCGGAAGCGGAAATTCCACCGTCAAGATTAGCCTTCCGGGCGTGGTGGACGACGTGGATGAGGTCTGTCCATTGTCTGATGGCCGACTTGTGCTGTTCGGCGGGACTTACAACTCGGCCAATATTAATATCATCGACGGCACCCACGCGCTGCTGCTCGATTCCTTTTACGGATTCGATCCCGCAATGTCTCCGAATCAAAGATGGCTAGTTTATCGAAAATTCTACCCACTACACACGGAGCTTCCCGTCTCAGAGGAATATCTTCTATACGATCTGACGAAGACGCCCGCCCAAGACCGGCCGCGCGGCGTGGTTCTATATGATCGTGCCAACGTCGGCGCAGTAATCTTTCCCCTGGGCCAGAGGAACCTTCTTACCGATAACATCGGTTTGCCGGAAGATCAGCAACACTCGTTCCGCTCGAAGTCTTTCTTTTGGGCGCCAGACAGTCAAGCAATCGTTTTTGGCGACAGCGTGCAGGATCGTTTCTCGCTGGTGCTGGTCTTGATCGATAGTGCAGGCGTTCCTAGGGCATATGTTCATCCTATCCCTGTTTCCGAAGAGTGCTCGGGAAATAAAATCGCCCCGAAAAACTTCGGGTTAAGCCTCTCGCACGCTGAAATTGGTCTGGACAAAAATGGCGATCGCTCTATAGAAGTGACCTTTGAGCCCAGCCCAGGCGTATGTGTACCCCAGGCGTTAGAGCTTCGCTCGGCCGACTTCCAGCCGGCCAAAGCTGAGGTGCATGTCGAACCAAAGCGAAAAGGGATCATTATCGACCAATGAGGCGATTGACTATCGCCCATGGGCGCCGCAGCTCTGATAAGACATTCGTATCGAGAAGCCAAGCAATTAGAACACAACGTCGCGCACCGGGTAGGGCTCGCGCGTTGGCTCTAAAATTAACTCTTTGTACGGAGAGGATTGCATGGCTTCAATCAGCGCGGGTCCCGTAGTCGCTGGTGAACCGGCCGTCTTTTGCGGTTCGATTACAGACGATTTCAGCGCCTGCAGAATGACATCCTCCGCATCCGGTGTCGAGACGTTCGGTAATGAAAGCTTGGAACTCCGGGTTCGTTATCTGAATGGTCACGCGACGACCTCTGTACAGATTATCTTGCTATCAAGGCAGGGCGGCTGCTCGGAAAAAAGGGAAAGCGTAGCCTGTCCCCGAATTAAATGCCCCGCTGTGGACGATAGCCGGGGCGGGCGCGCACTTTGTATTTGCGCATGGCTTCGTCGGTCAGCTCGATTCTGATTCTGCGAAAGCCTTCGTTCGGATTCGGCTGCGGGTAGTAGGTGACGACGTAGCTGTTACCCAGATCTTCGCGGATGGATTCGAACGCTTCCACCTGCTTCTGCCAGGTCTTGGCGAAGTACGTCTTGCCTCCGGTATTGGTGGAGATGCGTTTAAAAATCGTGCTCGAGATAGGGTCTTTGTTGACCTCGTTGGTCGAGATCACGTAAATGGGAATGCCTTCGTCTTCGGCGACCGCGCGCACATCGTCGGGCGCGACCATGCTGGCATTGTCCGGGCCGTTCGAGAAGACGATGACCACTTTCCGGCCGGGCACTTTGGCGGCGTCGCGCAAGGTGAGCAACAGGCAATTGTAGAGGGCCGAATCGTCGCCGGCAACCGCTTTTCTCAAACCACCAATGGCAGCCGTACGGTCATGATTCAACGTGACGGCACGATTCAGGTTGCGGCTGTACGTATAGACCGCAACGGAATCGGCGCGATCGAGCCCGCGAATAAAATCGGCGATGGCATCGGACGCGTAAACGAAGCCGCGGTACATGTAATTGCTGGTATCGAAGAGCACGAAGACATTTGCGCCCGCTGAATCCGACCGCAGATCGACCACATTCGGATTCGGAATGCCGCCGGGCTCGCTTCCCGCTGAGGCCGCCAGATGCAGCGGGCGGGTTTCGCCATTATCCAGCACCTGGAGCGGCGGCCGGTTCCCTTCCGCGAAGGTAGCCGGCTTTTGCGCGATGTCGTCCTCATAGATCTTGAAGTCTTTCGGCTTCAAACCGTTGACATAGCGCCCATGGTTATCGGTCACGGTGAAGCTGAGGACGACCATGTCCACCTTTACGTGAAAGGTGTTTTGATCCTGAGCGCGCACCCAAAGCGCCGCCCCCAGGCCTGCCAATGCAATCAGAGTTGTATAGCGGATAAGTTTAGTCACAAAACCTACTGATTTTCAGATTTCGCAATCGCAATAGTCGAGTTCTCGTGTTCGCGCACCTGCTTGCCTACGGTTTGCAGGGAACGCAGGATGGCCGGCCAATCTTCCAGGTGAGTGGCAAAGATGTTTTCAATGGCCGCGCGATTCCATTCGGGTATGTAGGAGGCAAGTTGATTGACGGGCACCCCCGCTTCGTCGGCCAGCGCGGCAAAGTATAAGTTGTTCGATTCCCAGCTTTCGGCCAGAATGCGGCTCGAATAGCCCATCAAGGTCGGGAAAGGCCTCAGATAGAGAAGCCCGGGTTGATACGAATGAGTAAGCGTCGGTTTAGGAGTACCGAAGACCCGCGAAATGGCTTTGGGAGAGAGCTCCGGATTGCCCTGCGCGCCCATGGTGGTGATTTCCTGGGAGGCCAGGTCCGGGGCCGCGGTTTTCAACGTGGGGTCGTCCGCCAGTTCGTAGATGACAGAAGTGGGAACCTCCGCCAGAGTCCCAGCGAAATTGCCGGCCCTGAGTTGATCGGCTGTGGCTTCCACTGTGCCGGGCGATTCGAAGCGCTCCATGGACTTGAGAACTGCCGGTTCTATGGCAGGGTCGAGCGCGGCCGCGGCAAGCAGGTCGCGCCCGCGCCTCAGGTGAAGGTCTACCCAGCGAAGCTGTTGCGGCGTCACGTTGCGCCAGCGGTTTACCGTAACATCCACAATCATCTGCGGGACCAGGTCGGCCCAGATAAGCGCCTGTTCGCGGGTCGGCGTCAAGAAGTTTTGCTCGGCTTCGGCCAGGGCATAGGGAACAGAAATGAGCGAACCGGTGAGACGGCCGCCGGCGCTGGCGGGCCAGCCGCTTCCGGCCACTTCCGTCGCTCGCCATTCGGCGGGAAGACCTTCCGGCCCGATGAAATCATGGCTGCGCACAAATACTGGATTGGTGAGCAGGATCTGCGCGCCTTGCGGAGCGTAATAGCAGTAAACAATGCCGACCAGCGTGTCGCGCAAGAGGGGGGCCAGTTCGGCGCGCGGATCTTTTTTGTCGGTGCCTCTGGCCAGATCCTCTAAATCCAACTTATGTTCCTGGTCGATGTGGCGCTCGCTCCAATACCCGACCGAGTAGAAGTTCTTTTCCTGCGAAGAAAGGGAACTCTTCACCGATTCAGCGCCTTCGAGACGGCTTAACTGCTCGTTGACCTGCTTCATCAGCTTGGGGTCGGGCGTTTTGTTGGCCAGATGATCGGCGAGCGCAAACAGGGTATCGAGCGGGATGAGGCTTTGCGCATCGAAAATGCGGAGAAAATTCTCAGCCGGCGAAGTCAAACCGTTCCCTTCGGTCTCGACACGCCCCACGAGCAGTTGCACCAGGCGCTCCTGCTCGGGCTCCGTTCCTCCAGCTTGCGCCGCGCTCAGCAGGATACGAACACCAGCGCGCCCTTCCTGAAATAAGTCCGATTCGCTGCCAGTCTTGCCAAACAAGTCGGTCATTTTGGCAAACGTCGCGTCCTGCCGGTCAACCGGTATGGCGTTCTCGCGGCAAAGAATTCGCCAGATTTCGACCAGCGATTGCAACGTGCCCAGGCTATCGGCGCGCAGCATCACGTTGCGTATCGACATCGTCTGCCCAAAGAGATCCAAGTAATGTCCAATGGATGCTTCGCTCAGCGTGGGAGCATCGGTAAACACCACGTACTGAGCGCCGTATGCGCGGTAATCGCTGACCAGCCGAAAAGCCAGGTCTGGCGAGATAGGATGTGTTCGATTGCGGTCGATGTCGTTCAACGCGAGGAATATCCGCAGCGGTTCGTTCTCGACCGTTTTCCGGCTGAGAGCGAAAAGCGCTTCGAGCAGATCGTCGCTGTTGCGCCAACTGTTGGCCGAGCGCGTCAGCTTGCCGTCATATTTCCCGTGCGGATGCTTGATGAAAAGCGTACGCCAAACGTCCAGGTTTCCGGGAACGTGCGGCTGCCCGTTTGCATCTATTCGCAGTGATGTCGTCAGCAGCATCAATTCAGTGCTGGAACGGAAGACGGGGCGCGCGGGGCCGGGGCTGGTCACTTTACCGCGGAGCGCGTCATAAAAACGCCGCAAGCGCTCAGGGGAGGTCAGATAGGCAGCCGTGGGCCCATCGATGCGCGAAAGCGCGTCAAAGTAACTGGCCAGCCAGCCATCATCGGTCGCCAGCAGTTTTTCGAAAAAGGCTCCCGGATTATTCGGCGATGCCCCAGTCAGCGAGGCCCATGACTTGGCAGAGCCGGGGACAACCGCCACGCCGTTTCGCACTTGGAACATCCCGCCATAAAAATCGAGCACGTGAGCGAACACTTTGAGCTTCGAGGCGGGCGCCTGTTTGCGCAGCACTTCGGCTGTCTGCCGGTCCAGGTGAGACAGTCCCAGATAGAGGCGGCAAAGCGAAGGATCGGAGAGAAAGGCGTCAATGAAGTCGCCGCTGTTATTGCGGCCGGCGGCTGACATCCAGTATTTCGCGTCATAGAGAACAGGCACGGAGGTCGGGCCGTAGGGTAGCTCGAAAGGATGATTCGCGCGCAGATCCTGCTCCAGCTTGGTCAGCGGAAAGCCGGAATCCACCGTTAAAAACGCGCGCGTCGGGTTCACTGTCTCAAGCACGATATCGGCTCCGCACGTGCCGCGCATGCGATATCCGAGAATCTTCAGCAGCGCGCCGGTTTGCTCGCTATCGCAGTTGGGGATCACAATCTGGCGGTCCTTGTTGGCCAGCCCCTGGAGTTCTCTGGCTTGCCCGATGTAGCGGTCAATCAATCTGAGATATTCGGTGGGCTGCAGGAGTTCGTTGCCGGAAGCCTCAAAGCCGTTCGTGACAACGTTTCGCGCGAGCGCGGGCAGCAACTCGTCGGAAGAGAGGTCCGGAGCGAGCGCGGCCATGCGGGCGAACGAAGAAAGCGGTCCCGGGATAAAGACGGTGGAGTAATTAGCTGTGCGCGGACGGCTTGAGGGGGCCGAAAAATCGGTTCCGCCGGCGGCACTGTACTGTTCTATATCGTGCTGTAAGTCGGCTGTTTTTCCGCTGGTGAAATCGTCCAGAACGACCTGTCGCAGCGCCAGTCTCTTCCTGGCCGGATCGGTCTCGGCCGCTGCCCAGCGCAGATAAGCGGCGCGCGAATCCGCCTCGTGATGCCGGTCCAGGAATTCGGCCAGCTCTTCCACGCCATTGGTATTGCCGGTCGTCCCAGCTTCCCTGGTGAGCAACGATTGAGCGCCGGCTAGATCGCCGGTGGCCTCGTGTTGCGAAACCTGTTCGCGCAAATCGGCCGCCGAAGTTGCCGAGCGCAACGTCCCGGCAAAACAGCAACAAAACAGAACAGCGATTGAGGGGCCAGCCGCCCAGGCCCAGCCCACTCTCCGAGCGACGAGAGTCACAGCGTTTTATTCCCCCAACTCAGGTTTCCCACTGTACCACCAGCGAAACGAGGCGCTTGTTTATACCTTTTCGGTAGCTAACGTAGCCCAATAACACTAAACCTTCAAGTTCCAGATGTCCAAAAGCGGTACGAGATTCAAGGTCTCACCAGATCAAGGTGATTTGAATCAATGTGCTTTGCGATGCCAGCGTTGCCCGTCGAAACTATCCTGGCCGACATCCCAGGTTCCAAACTTCGACGCCATCTGTCCGCCATCGACGAATAGTGTCGTGCCGCTTATGTACGATGCCAGATCGGAGGCCAGAAAAAGAACCGCCTGCGCCACTTCATCCGGTTCTCCTCCACGGCCCAGTGGAATGTCCTGGAAGTAGCGCGACAGGGTGGCGGAATCGGAGAAACTGGCTGCGGTCAGGCGCGTTTTGATGAGTCCCGGACAAACGGCGTTTACACGGATACCCCGCGGGCCGAGTTCGTTGGCGGCCGTATGCAACAGGCCCAATAGCCCGGCCTTACTCGCGTTATAGGCGAGCAGACCCGCTTCGCCATCATAAGAGTTGGTCGAGGCCACAAGCACGATGGAGCCGCCGCGCTGCATGCGCTCAGCCGCCACCTGCAGCGTATAAAAAGCGCCCGTCAAGTTGACGGCAATCGTTTGGTTCCAGGCAGAAGCGGTGGTGTCCACGACGGAGCCGGGAAGCGCAATTCCGGCGTTCGCCACCACGACATCTATCTGCCCGGCCCGCTCGAACGCCTCCGCGAGCGAGCTTTGATCGGTCACATCGGTGGCGAATCCCTGGCCGCCAATCGACTGCGCGATCTCTGCCGGCCGCTCTACTGCAAGATCGAGAATGCACACGGAAGCACCGGCGGCCGCGAAGGCTCGGGAGGCAGCCAACCCGATCCCATTCGCGCCGCCGGTGATCGCAATACGCTTGCCGCCGAAGTCGATGGTCATAAGATAGCTCACATGCTTGCGCAAACCAGCCGTCGTTCTTTTCTCGCCGCCGCGCCTTTAGCCGCGGCCGCAGCTTCCCGGGCTGCGAGCGCGGGCAGTCCCATCCTGCTCGGCGGCCCGATCTTTCTCAAGTCGGATGATCCGGCGGAGTTGGCGAACAAGCACAAGCGGCTTGGCTACAGCGCGGCGTATTGCCCCGATGTCACGCTAGCCGACAAAGATCGCATACGGGCCATCGAAAAAGCTTTCGCTAGCGAAAAGATCGTCATCGCGGAAGTCGGCGCATGGAAGAACATGCTCGATCCGGATACGGAGAAACGGCGCGCGAATCTGGCTTACGTGACCGAACGCTGCGCGCTGGCGGACGAAGTTGGCGCGCGCTGCTGCGTGGATATTGCCGGCACCTACAACCCGACCGTCTGGTATGGACCGAATCCGAAAAATCTTTCCAAAGAGTTTCTCGACGCGACGGTCGAGAACTGCCGCCATGTGATCGATTCGGTAAAACCCAAGCGCGCAAAGTTCACCATCGAGATGATGGGGTGGAGTCTGCCGGACGGCCCCGATGCTTACGTCGAACTGATTCACGGCGTCGACCGGCCGGCCTTCGGCGTGCACCTCGACGTCTGCAACGGCGTCAACTGTCCGAAGACCTTTTATCGAAACAGCGAATTTATCGGCGAATGCTTTTCGAAGCTGGGCCCGTGGATCGTGTCCTGCCACGCCAAGGATCTCGCCTGGATCGTCGAGTTGAACGTTCACTTTCAAGAAGTCATACCGGGCCGCGGGCAGATCGACTACACGCGTTACTTGAGCGAGTTAAGCAAGCTGCCGCCCGGTCCCACGCTGATGATGGAGCATTTGAAAACGGCGGGCGATTACGTCGAAGCGGCGCGCTATATACGCGGCGTAGGTGCTCGCGCGGGCTTGCGTTTTGGTTAACAAGACGTAGAAGCAGAAAGCAGCAATTCGGCTGTTTTCAGTTTGTCCGCTAACGCGATTCTTGGCTAGTGAGCCGATCCTCCGTAAGCGACCCTGACTTATACAAGTTGCGCGTTATACGTCAACTTGAGGGCGATCGGCCCGGCTTTCGGGTAAGGCGCTAACCCAGGCTCGGCGGAAAGCACTAATGCGGTTCGCAGTCTTCCCCTCCCGAAGCTCGCTTGCTCTCACGAGACAATCTAGTTTTCAATGACGAAGCGTCCGGACTTGTCCTCTGACCGACATCACACTGATGCCACAATCGAGACCGAACTCGCCACGAACAAGCATGCCTGGGACCAAGTCGCGCCAAAGTTTGCTCGACACTGCGCGTTGCCCGACTGGGGTCCGTTCGGCGAGTGCCGCAGCATCGACTTGTTGGGCGACCTCCGTGGCCAGACCGTGCTGGAGGTGGGATGCGGTAGCGGCGACTCGATTCGCCCGAATCGTAGAAGGCCGAGCAGAACGCGTCTACGGGATTGATATCTCCAGCACTCAGATTGCGCTCGCCATGGAACGGAATCGCATGGACATCGATGTAGGGCGCGTCATTCTAATCGAGGCGCCAATGGAACAAGCGCTCGACCTATGCGGCATCGATCTCATTTTCTCTATTTACGGGATCGGTTGGACCCGCGATCCCGTTGCGACGTTCCGGAATCTCGCGACGTATCTGAAACCAGGTGGCCGCCTGATCTGGAGTTGGGGGCATCCGCTGTTCCCCGAGTTCCTATGCGTCGACGGTAAATTCGTCCTTCCCGACTCGTACTCATACTTCAACGAGCAATCGCAGTTTGCAGCCCGCTGGTGCGGCAGCGAAGGAACAGTCGTGCAGCACCGAATTCTTAGCACCTGGTTTCGTCATATAACGGAGGCCGGGCTAATCGTCCGTCAATTGCTCGAACCCGAAGCAGAAAGCTGTCCCGACCGGGTCTTCAACAACAATCGCCTAATCCCGATGATTAGGGCACGCCTTCTGCCCAGCACCTTGGTGTACGTCTGCGAGAAGGTCTAGCCATCCCTCTCCGGCATCAAACTGAGTTCCGGCAGAGGCTCTTCCTGCACAGATTAATCGGAATCAAGAATAGATAAATATGAGCGAGAAGTCGGCATGTCGGACGAGTGACCCTCGCCATTTTGATGTTGACGGTCATGATTTTAATTGGCAATCAATGTTGTGGTCGAAACGACGGAAATGCGGGACATCGCCGGGTGGGAATCGACTAAGTTTGGAATGTCCTCATTTTTCGTAAGCACTACTTTGCAAGGCGTGACATTAGCGCAAGGTCCGCGATGTTTTAAGGGTCGAATCGGAAGTGCCGCGGTGATCGGCATGGCTGGCTTATCTCTTGTCGCCTCTACGATTCCGAACAATGCTTGTGACTTTCAGCCGGCGGTGTTATCGCTCTCGTTTTCCAAAAAATTAAATTTCCGCGCCGTAACTTTCCACCGCACCCACCCGAACACCTACCGAGGGTTGATCAACTATGAAGAAGTTTGCAGTTCTTCTGCTTGCCTGCGGCGCGGCCATGGCCCAAGATAGCCGTCAAGCGTCGAGCGAACCAGGGGCCGTCTTCGCGGCCACAAACGACGTCAAACACAACGAAGTGGTGATGTACAGCCGCTCCGAAACCGGTAAATTAAAGCTCATCGGGAGTTTTGCAACGGGCGGCCGCGGCGAGGGCGGCATCAATGACCCGCTGCAGGCGCAGAGTTCGATCGCGCTGACCAAAGATCATAAGTTTCTGCTGGCGGTGAACGCCGGATCGAGCAATATTTCCGTCTTTCAAGTCTCAGAAACCGGATTGACACTGATCGACAAGAAGTCTACCGAGGGCGGCAATCCGGTGAGCGTCACCGTTCACGACTATCTGGTCTACGTTGCCAACGTAGGGGGAACCTACCATACGGCCGGTTTTCATCTCAAGCCTTGGGGAGAACTGGAGTTCATACAAAATTCCAAGCAGCCACTCAGCTTTCTCGACACCGAACCGGGCGTGATCGCCTTTTCGCCCGATGGCTCGAAGGTGATTGTCACCGAGCGCCAGACCAACAAAATCGACGTATTCTCGGTTGCCTCCGATGGATCGCTTACGAATCCAACGGTGGATAACGACCAGGGCATCGAGCCTTTCGGCGCGTCCTTTGCTCCCTCAGGCGCGCTACTAGTGTCGGAGGCCGGTTCAGGCGCAGTTTCTTCTTACTCCATAAATTCGGACAACACGCTCTCCGTCATCACTTCCAAATCCCCTGCCGGTGGAGGAGCAACCTGCTGGGTGATTCCAGTGGGCAACTGGGTCTATGCCAGTAATTCCATCTCTTCGGACGTGGCTTTGTATGGTCTCGGATCTTCCGGCGCCCTGACTTCTATCGGAATTGCCGCGAAGGAACCCACCACGGTCAAGGCGATCTTTCCGCCCGGTATTCCCGTCACTTCTTATCCCCTCGACGTCGCGGCCACGCCCGATGGGAAATTCGTCTACGTTGTCTATAGCGTTTTGGGCCGAGTCATCGGCTATCAGGTGAACGACAACGGTAAGCTGACGAAAATCGCCAGCGTCAGTCCCTACGATCCGCAAATCGGAGTCGAGGGACTGGCCGTCTATTAAGTCGCCCGAATCCACGCTGGGCAGAGCACGCTGGGCAGAGCATGCGAGCGCTGCCCGGCTTCGACAACACTTCGGAATGGAGAGACTTAGTTCGACCGCGGACCTTACTCCATTCTCAACGCTTGCACTGGGTCGATCAAAACAGCTCTTCGCGCTGCTAGGATTCCCGCTGCCATTGAGATCAGGAAGAGAAGCCCCGCGGCGCTTGCGATTGTGACGGGGTCCTCGGGAGAAAGCCCGAACAAGAATCGCGTTGCCAAACGGGTGGTCACAGTAGATATGGCAACACCGAAGACAGCCCCGGCACCGATGACCAGGAGTGTCTCTTTCAAAATCATCCACAGAATGGCCGGACGTGTCGAACCAATGGCCAGTCGTACTCCGATTTCGCTTGTTCTCCGCTGCACGGTGTAGGACATGACCCCATAGAGGCCGAGACACGCCAGGGCTAACGCCAGCAAACCGAAAATCGTAGTTACACGGGTGATCATCCTTTCCTGCGTCAAGTTGCGTGCCAGCTGGTCCGCTAAGGGAGTGATCTCAACAATCGGCAGCCTGTAATCTACGTCCGTCACAGCCTGACGAACCTGTGCCTCGATCCGCCGCGGGCCGGCGGCAGTGCGGATCTCCACCGTGTCGATGTTTCCAGGATGCTGGCTGATGGGAAAATAGATCAGCGGCGGAGCCGTTTGGCGAATGTCATTGACCCTGGCATCCGTGACCACTCCCACGATTTCGTAATGCTCCGGACCGTTATCTGGACGGGAAAGAAACTCCTTCCCGACCGGATTGCCATCGTTGTTGAGAAAACGCTTTACATAGGTCTGGTTTACCAGGGCTACTCCAGGACTGCTTGCGTTGTCAGTCGCCTTGAAGTCTCTGCCCTGAAATAGCCGAATACCTACGGTTTTGAAATAATCGAGCGAGACTCTGTTGAACTGAACACTTAGCGGCCGCCTCTGGCCGCGTTGTGTTTCCGTGATGACCACATCGGTAGCATCCGGGCAGTGGTCGGAGATGGCGCAGGTTGCAACAGCGGAAGAGCGTACGCCCGGAATTCGATTCACTCTTTCTATCAGCTTCCGATATAGCGGGAGATATTCGTTCGATTTGTAGCCCACCAGATTCGTGCTGAGATGAGCGCTCAGGATGCGACTCCGATTGAAGCCGGTATCGAGTCTGCGGTAGTTACCAAGTGTCCTCAAAAACATACCGGCACCCACAAGCAGCACCAACGAAAGAGCAACTTGCGAGGCAACGAGAGTCTTTCCCGCTGACCACCGGCCTGAGGCGCCGTGCCCAGCGATATTCGCGGCACTTGCCCTGATAGCCGAAGCAGGATTCACACGCGCGCTTCGCACAGCTGGGACCAAGCCAAATAGCACTCCAGTCGCTGTCCCGATTGCCAAGCTGAAGAGCAAGACGCGCGCGTCCGGCGTCAGATTAAGTGCGATTGGTAATGCTTCCGTGAATATCCACTTGGGCAGCACGCGTGTACACCAGAAGGCAATCGCAATCCCGAGCGCCCCACCGCAGGTTGAAAGCAGCAGAGATTCCGTTAGCATTTGTTGAACTAAGCGCATTCGGTCGGCGCCTAATGCAAGCTGCAAGGCATGGGAGCGTTCTTGCGCTACTGCTCTTGCCAATACTAAATTCGCGATATTGGCACAGGAAATCAGCAACACCAAGACCGCCATTCCCATCAATAAAAACAGCGGCTCTTTGAATTGCTGTCTGAGTGTCGCGAAACCCTGCTGCCCCGGTTCAAGTGACAGGCGATTTTGCGAGATTGCCTGCTGCCGGCGCATATCGTTCGCGTCGGGCGACAGCAACTCCTGAGTTTGCCGGTATTGCTGGTTCATCACCGCCAAAAGGCGGGTCACCGCGGCAGAATTCTTCACGCGAACAATACCTTGCAGCCATTCAATTTTTTCTTGCCGACTCCAGGGTTCCGCCGGATCGGCACCCTGACTTCTGTAGAGACCGTGGTATCGCACCTCAGATTGCATAGTTAACGGTACCCAGAAATCGGGTTGACTTCCCGGACGCGCTCCAAAAAAACCTCGCGCAACCACGCCCACAATAGTGAAGGGTTCGCCATTTACATCGAATTTGTGTCCGATCACGTCGGGATCGGCGGCGAAATGCTGCCTCCAATACGAATAGCTGATGACAGCCGCCGCATTACTGCTCGACTTGTTGTCATCGCTTGAGCTCAATAACCGTCCCAGAACGGGATGTGTCTCAAATACCTGGAAATAGTTGCCGGAGACGAGTTGTCCAAGAGCGCGTTCCCGCGGTTCATGTCCCGCGCCGACATAGCAGGGAGCAACGTAACTCATGGCTGCAAGGGCAGCGGAGTCTGGTAACTGCTGAATCAATCGTTTGAAAAACGGGTAGGAGAAAAGAGTCTCATCTGCCGGACTATTGCCTTGTTTCACTAGAAAGAGCTGCTCGGGATCGGGTACGGGGAGTGACTTGAGCAACACCGCATTCAGCAAAGTGAAAATGCCTGTGTTGGCTCCCACGCCCAGCGCGAGCGTTAACAAGACCGTAAATGTAAATCCTGGACTCTTGGCTAATCGGCGCAGGGCGTATCGGACATCCTGCATCATCGTTTCGAGAAATGGGATTCCCTGCTGTACCCGGTACGCTTCTTTAATCTGTGCCAACCCGCCAAATTGGCGCAAGGCGGCGGCCCGGGCTGCCTGCTCCGACATGCCGCTCCTGAGGTTGTCCCCGACGGCCATATCGATGTGGGCGCGCAGTTCTTCGTCCAGTTCCTCCTCGAGCTCTTGCCTGCGGAGGAGGGACGCCAATCGGCTAAACAGCGTGCGTATCAGGAGCATTGGACACTCCTAATTGGATGGAGCGAGGAAACGAGCCATCGTCGCGGAAATGCGTTCCCAACTTTCGATTTCTTGCTCAATCTGCTTTTGCCCGCTGCGAGTCAACGAGTAGAATCTCGCGCGGCGATTGGTCTCTGAAATACCCCACGCTGCCTTGATCCATCCTCGTTGCTTGAGACGGAGGAGAGCAGGATAGATGGTTCCCTGGTTGAGGCTCAGAACGTTCGCGCTTACCTGTTCAATTCGACGCGCGATGCCATAGCCGTGCAGCGGACCCATGGACTCAAGTGTCTTGAGGACCATCAGGTCTAGCGTTCCCTGCAGAATGTCCGATTTGCTTTCTCGCACAACGCTCCTTCTGTTGTTTCTCAACATATATACTCTAGCACTTGAGATGTTGAACATCAACAGGAACTACTGGCGCTGCACGTCGGTAATCTGCTTCGAAATATCCCCGCTACATTGGCGATTCGAAAATGCAGCTATTTATTGCGCAATGCAATCACGGGGTCTACTTTCATCGCGCTTCTTGCCGGGGCGTAACAGGCGAGTAGCGCAATCGAGCAAAGAACAAGAACAACAAGAACGAATGTAGGCAGGTCGGTGGGTTTTACGCCGAAGAGCATGCTTGACATTAGATGCGTGAGCGCGAGTGCCACTATTACGCCAGCGCCCAGTCCCGCTGCAATCATGCGCCCTCCCTCGGCTAGGATCATCCACAATACCTCCCACGGCGCGGCCCCGAGAGCCATGCGGATCCCGATCTCTTGACTGCGCTGTCCGACAAGATGCGCCAAAACTCCATATATCCCCACGCTTGTCAGAGCCAGCGCTTTGATCAGCCCGGCTTCCTCCATACGATGCAATGCCGGATACAAGGACCCCTCTTCCACGTTCAGAACCTCTCGCGACGTCTGTTTGATGTGGGCTGTTAAACCGTATCCATGAAGGGCCCCCTTCTGGTAAGTATCTTCAGCACAAGCAGCGGAATCGCACCTTGAAAAGAATCTTGGCGGTTCATAGAATACTAAGCTTACTAAGTAAGACTGCTACTTATCAGTATTCTCTCTCCGCCGGATTCTGTCAAGCTAAATGCGAATAGATCGCTACCGATAGCGTCTTCGGAGTAAACAGTAGGCGAGTTCGACCAAAGTCAACGTGCGGGCGCTTCCGTCCTCAGTGCTGCCACGGTACTTGCTCGCCTTCGCCGGGTTGCTGCCAATCTTTCGTCTTCATCAGCAATTCTTTTTCCCGCTGCTCGTTCGGCACCTTGTTGATGGTGAGGTTTTCTTCCAGATGCACGCCGGTCTTGCCGGCCGTCGCGATATCTAAATCGCCGTCGCCGTCGAAATCTTCCACCAGGAATTGCGTCCCCGCGGCGGCGGTTCCGTTTACGGAAATCGGATAGCGGGTGAACTTGCCCGTTTTGGTGTCGATCTTGTAGTAGTAAATTACCAGCGGATCGTACGATCCCGGATCCTTCCCGTTGTGCCCGCGATATCTCTTGCCGGCCAGCAGTTCCATCTGTCCGTCACCATCGAGGTCGACCAGCTTCAGCACGTGCACCTGTGAAAACGATTCGTCGATGGTATGCTTCACCCACTTACGATTCGCGGCGTCGCCTTGCTGCTCCATCCAGTAAAGCCCGTAGCTATGGCCGCGCCCGTAGATCAGATCCAATTTGCCATCGCCGTTCACGTCGTAGCCGATGATGGGGAAACCGGTTTCGCCCAGGTCCCAATCGCCGTGCCACTCCCATTTGTCGTTATTGGCATCCACATTCCGGAACCATCCGTGCGGCGTCAACACATCCATCTTGCCGTCTTTATCGATATCGGCAACGCCAATGCCGTGGCCATCCTGGTCGTGGCCGCCCAGGCGATGGACCTTCGGCTCCGGGCCGGCGAAATCTATCCAGATCACGCCCGATCGCCCGTAGTGCGCCAGCGCTAAATCAGGCTTGCCGTCGCCGTTGATGTCCGCCATCCAGCCGCCTTCGGTCTCCACAGTATGCGTGATGAAATGGCGCTGCCACATCACACCCGGCTTCTTCGGATTCTCATACCAATACAAGCCGTCCGTCATCCAGCCGGTTGTTACCACGTCCGGCGCGCCGTCGTGATTCACATCCACCGCCCACTCGCCGCAATCCGATACAAACTCGCCGACCGCCTGCACGGTGCGGTATTGATGGATCTTCCAATCGCCGCCCTGCGGCCCCGGATTTTCATACCAGAACGCGCCGCTCAGGATATCCGGGCGGCCGTCTCCATTCATGTCGATGCTCGTGATGCCCTCGGCGTGATCGGTCCCAAGCTGGTGAACGAAATATTGGATCTCCGGCACTCCATACGGGCCATCGCCCCGCTCTCGATTGAGTTGCGCGCTGACGAGCGCCGGCAAAAAAACGGCGAGCAGGCACGCCGGAACAACATTGAATCTGTTAGTCATGTTTCTGGTCAGAGAGGCAGAATCTCTTCCCGTACAGTATCGAAGTCGATTCGGCGTTTTTGCTCGTAGGAGAGATTGCCGAGGTGCGACGCCTGCGCGGAACGATGTCCGATGAGCACATCGCCGTTGGGGCGTTCTCTGCTTTTCAGGCATTCGAGGAAGTTATTCACGTGGTCCTGCGTGAGTGAATCCTTGCTGTAAGACAAGACTTCCGCCTTGACAACTTCGGCCGGTTCTTTTGCGCCCGTGGGATACCACTCATAGCGCGAGCGATCGATCCACAAACGGCCTTCTGTACCGCACATTTCGATCGCCTCGCCTTTGATGCCTGGCACAAGCGTGGCTTCGAAGGTGGCCGTGAATTCGTTCGGCCCGGGATACTGCAGCAGAACATTGATGGTGTCGGGCGCGGTGCGGCCGTCTTTGTAGTGATAGACCCCGCCGGCGGCCACTGCCGAATAGGGCACGTCGCGGCCCATGAACATGTGCACCACGTCGATCCAGTGGGTGAAGAGATCGGTCACCTGTCCCCCGCCGAAAGAAAGATAAGCGCGCCAGTTGTAGTATTGCTGCGGATCCCAATCGCGCCATCGCACCGGCCCGAGGAAACGCGACCAGTTCAAGTCCGCCGGCAGCGTTTGCAGCTCCGGCGGCGCTTTACGCAGGTGCCAGCTGTTGCCATACCACCAGGTCCGCGCCAGCGTCACCGCGCCGATTTTGCCCGAATCGAAATACTTCTCCTTGGCTTCAAGATAATGCTTGGCCGAGCGTTGCTGCATGCCCACCTGGCAGACACGTTTATTCTCGCGAGCAGCCTTGACGATCTGCGGCCCTTCCTCGATGGTGCGGGTAAGCGGCTTTTCCACGTAGACGTCTTTGCCCGCGTTCAGCGCATCGATCGCAATGGTCGAGTGCCAATGGTCGGGCGTGGCAATCAGCACGGCATCGAGATCGTTGCGCGCCAGCAGCTTGCGATGATCGTCGAAGCTTTGCGCGTTGGGCACTTTCTGTTTGGCCCGATCGATATGCGCGCCGTAAATATCGCAAATGGCATTGACGCGCACCTCCGGCCGATTCAGAAACAGGCTCATGTCGTGCGTGCCGCGATCGCCTACCCCGATCACGCCCATGCTGACAGCATCGTTCGCGCCCAGCACGCGCGCATACGAAGCAGCGGTCATCGCAATGGCGCTCGAAGAGGCAACGCGTGTGGCGTTTCGAAAGAATTCTCTACGATTGTTGTTTCCCATGTCTCTCTCAAAAATCGATTCGACCGCTGAACTGCAGCCGGCGCATCGAGTAACCCGCTGCCAGCCCGGTGATCTGGCCGGCAAAGGGATCGGTCACGTTCACATTCGGCAGGCCGAGATTGGTGTGGTTGAAGGCGTTCGAGGCGTCGGTGCGCAAAGTGAAGCGCACTCGCTCGGTGACGTTGAAACTCTTCGCAAGCGACACATCCTGGTTGATGAAGCGCGGCCCGTACAGCGAGTTCACCGGATAGTTCCCGAAAGTACTCGCGCCCGGCAGCAGAAAGGTGCTTCCCAGGCCGCCCGCGAACCATTGATTCCGGTTTCCCTGCGCGCCCGCGTACGGACTGCCTGACCCCAAATCGGGCCGATCGTTCGGGCCTACGTTCGGCCGCGAATAGCCGGCGGGAAATGAGCCGATGGTGGGCGAGAATGGCAGGCCGCTGTAATAGGTCGTGATGCCGCTGATTCGCCAACCGCCTAACGCGTAATCGACGAATTTGTTCAAATTGGCCCCGAATCTGCGCCCGCGCCCGAAGGGTATGTCGAAGTTTTGCGAAAGAACGAACTGGCGGTGCGCGATGTAATCCTCGTTGCCCCAGCCGAGCGAGCGGTCATAGAGAAAGGTATAGGCATTCTGGTCGCCATAGCCGTCGCCCTGCGCCACCTGGTAGGTAAAGCTGCCCTGCATGGTGTAGCCGGCCAGCTGCTGGACTTTGAAAGTAGTTTGGAACGAATTGTACCCGTTGTTGGCGCAGTTGCAGTAATAGTTGATCGATTGCGTCCAGCCGTAGGGTTTCAGCCAGTCATAGAACGGACGTTCGTCGTTTATGTTGGCGGCGCCCGGGATGAAGAGCGGCGTGTTGGCGTCGAAGCTGGGACCGCTCGCAAGCAGACCGTGACGGCCTTGGTTGCCCACGTAGGCCGCCGAGACGGCAACCTTGTGCGAGACCTGCTGTTCGATGGTGGCGTTCCAGGCCATCACCAGCGGCAAAGTCATCTCCGCCGGCCGGACTCGCGGCGAGACGCCGTTCGGCAGTGGAAACTGGCCGTTGGCGTCGGGCGTGATAAAGCTCGGCTGCTGCGGACCCTGACTAAGCGCGAAGACGCCGGCGAAAGCTTGCGGCGCGTTCAAGGTCTGCTGTGCGAGCACCGGCAGATTCTGCGTGACGGCATGGCCGAAGGTCGATCCGAAAGTGCCGAGACTGTAAGACCAACCTGTGCCGGCCCGGATGACCGTCTTCGGTGTCAGTTGATAAGCGACGCCCAGGCGCGGCGCGAAATTGTGCCAGTTCATCGCCTGCAATCCGTTATCCGGAACCAGCCCTTCGCCCATCACATTCACTAAACCGGTATTCAGATCGACCCAGCCGCCATTGCCCGCCGCGTTCACTGTTTCCGGGAAAACCAGTTCCCATCGCAAGCCGTAGTTGATAGTCAGCTTCGGGGTAGCGCGCCACGAATCCTGCGCGTAATAGGCCATGCGTTTCTGCCGCTCCTGAGCGTTGGTGCTGGTACTGACATAACGGCTGAAAGATGTTGCTTCGCCGAGCAGGAAAGTCGCCAGGCCGTAGCCCTGAGTAACCGCTCCATTCGCTCCCACGTCCCCCGTGTAGCCCGGAGCAAACGTCAGTTCACCGGCGCGGTGGCTGTCGCTCGGTACTCTCAGGTTCAGCGCGTAGCGGACGTCCGCGCCGAACTTCAAAGTGTGATTGCCGACCACTTTCGTTACGTTATCGACGAACTGGTATTGCCGTTCTATCTGCGTAAGCGGGCAGTTGCAGGAATTCACATTCAGCGCGTAACCGATGTTGGTCGGCCCATTATTTTCCTGGTCGCCCTGGATGTAGAAAGCGGGCATGCCGGACGTATAGAAATTATCGAGGTTCAAACCGGGAATACCGGCTTGCGTGGCTGGGTCGGTACCCACGCCGTTCGGCACGGCATTCACGTGATAGCGCATGTAACCGAAGCGGAGCTCATTGATGAGCGTTGGGTTAGCGGTGCGCGTCCACCCCCCCGCCAGGCTCTGGTTGAGGACTGTGGAATTACCCGAATAGCCGATATTGTTGAAGGCCGGACCGCCGTATTCCAGACCGAACGCGCCCGGTGAAACGTTGGTGAATCCGGCGTAGCTATAGCGGCCAAAGAAAGTATCTTTCTGATTCAAATAGTAGTCCCAGCGGGTATCCCACTGGTTGGTATTGAAGCGATCGACGCCGGTCGTCGCATAGTTGGTGCGGAAGTTGTAACCGCTAATCGGCTCCACCGTATTGGGCAGCGGAATCCCAGCCAGGATCGCCTCGGCTTGCGGACTGATCCGACTTGGATAAATCGTGTTGTTCGGAAAGGGAGTGCGCCCGAGGCCGGTCGCGGGATTGCCGCTCATCGGATCGTAGATTACGTTGCTCTGGCTGCCGTCTGAGTTTTGCAGAATATAGCCGCCCAGATTCCCCGCGCGCGCCGCAGCCGTGGGAACACTGGTCTGAACAGACGATCCCTGATTTTCGCGGGTCAGCTGCGCGTCGCCGAAGAAAAACAGTTTGTCTTTGATGATCCGGCCGCCGATGCTGCCGCCGAACTGGTTCCACTGCACCGGCGGCACCTGCGTATTTTCGGCCGAATTGAACGGATTGCGTCCGAAATCTTGAAAGCCAGGGGTGTTCAGATAGATATACTCGAATGCTGATCCATGAAAGCTGTTGGAGCCCGATTTAGTCGAATAGCTGTTGTGTCCGGCGCTCACATAGCCGAACTCGGCATCGTAATCCTGAGCCGCCTGTTTCACTTCCTGGGTGGAATCGATCGTCGGATTGATCAGTATTTCGCCAAGAATAGGGTCTTGATTCGTGGTCCCGTCCAACTCGAAACCGGTTCCGCTAAAGGGCTGCCCGTCCACCTGCACCATGACCCCGCCCTGCGGATTCTCGGCGCGGTTCTGCTGCCAGCCGAATTGCGCCGTGCCCGGACTCAGCAACTCGAAAGATTGTAGATTTCGTCCGATATTCGGAAGCGCCGAAATCTCTTCGGAAGAAAATGTCTGCGCCACGTCGGCGCGATCGGTCTGCAAAAGGGGCGCGGCGGCTGTCACGTCTACCTGCTCGGTTACGTTCCCGACCTGCAGCTTGGCGTCAAAACGGGCGGCCTGATCGACCACCACCGTAAGGCTGCTCGAAATCACTTTCGCGAAGCCCGGCGCTTCGATCTGCACCTGGTAGCTGCCCGGAATCAGTTGGCCCTTGGTGTAGTTGCCGGATTCATTTGTCTTTACGACCGATGAGGTGCCTTTACCGTTGTCGGTAATCGTCACCGCGGCATTCGCGACCGGCGCCCCCGAGGAATCCGTAACGGTGCCGTAGACGCTGCCGAATACCTGCTGGGCAGTAGCGGCTGGCTGAAAATGCAGAAATAGCAGGAGGGCTGAACAGACGGCGACAGCCCAGGATCGTTTGCACATGGGAGACCTTCCTCGTGGAGCGGAAAGCGAAACCGGGGCGCTCCACTCTTGGCTAATACCTTAAGGGCAAGATCGCGGAAACAAAAGTGAAATCTTGTGTTAAATCGCGATAATCTCACCCTAGCGGGCGGATACCTAAGGAGTTAGGTGGGCGAAGAGCAGTTCGGATTGAACGGGGACGCCGCCTTCGATTTTGGCGCGCAGCAGGGCTTCGAAGGGAGGAACAGGGTCGCCAGGCCTGACGTGCAGAGCGGAAAACAGTTCGCTGACGCGCTCTTCGCGCGTCACGAACTCGGCCGCGCCTTGCGTTCCATATTCGGTAATTCCCGCCAGAATCAGCGTCCGCCGATTGCGATTAAACACCGGCTTCAGAGCAATCACGGCGTAATCGTATTGGAAAGGCCGCGTGGCGGGCCCGAAATACATAGGTTGCTCGCCGGGCCGCGGATGCAAGTTAACGATCGCGGCCGATTGCGGCGACAGACCCGCTATTCCCTGCTTGAATTGCAATTCATGCAGAGCGGAAAGCGTGCGCAGCGGCGTATCGGCCAGCGGGCCCCCCACGAAAATCAGGTTGCAGTCTTTCGCCTCGTCCCAGGTCAGCAGTTGTCCATGCTTGGCTCTGGCTGTCTGACCGAAATTCTCTAAAGTTCTGGTAACGTCAAAGACGCCCATCACCTCGCCGACCGTCGTGTAGGTGTCGATGATTTCGGCGTCATGTCCGTCAATAGTCTGGTTATAAGGGCGGATGCTCGTATCCAACGATCCAATCAATCGGAAATTCGAAAAAACGATGAGCGGAGGCTCGCCTTTCGAGAGAAACGGTCTCCAAAAATTTGACAGAGCGGGTTGGCTGCGTTCCGGTCTGGTTTCCCGTTGCGAAACAATCCGCTGGCTCACCAGCCAGGTGACTGCGGATGAGACGATCACTAAGAAGACCGGCCAGAGCGCGACTCGGAACAGAGAACGGGAGACTCTTGGCCGAGCGGGCGCCGGGACGGGCATGGCTGCAGTCAGGTCGGCCGACGATGCCGGTAGTTCCGCGACGTGATTGGGCGCGTTGCTCCGAAAATGCCAGGCCAGACCGTAGGCGCCCTTCGGAATACCGATGATGAGCTCGTCTTCCGCGCCTTCGCCAATGTAGTATTCGGCGAGTTTGGAGCGCAACCGGCCGGTATGCACGCGCACCACCGAATCGCTCTGCGAATCGAAGCTTTCCGAACGTCCGAAAACCGCTCGCGCGATCTCCTTTACTTTTAGTGCATCGGCGCGGCCTTCGATTGAGCAACTGCTCAAGTATTCGAGTAGATGGCGCAAGATACCCGAGGCACGGAAGGTGTCGCTCCGCAAAATTCGATCCACCTGCTGAACGATCAGTTCAGGCGCAACGGCTCGCTCTTCGACTGGATCGATTCTGACTGGCATCCCGGCTCCCACGCGCAAGCCAACCAGGCATCTGCGTCGTTTGTTGATTATATAGCCGGGGAAATTGCGGGGCGGTCAGGCGTGCGACGGTCTTGGGGTGAGGGTCGGAGTTGAGCGATCCGCCGCACGGTGACTGACCTAAGCAGGAATCTTTCGGGGAGGAAGATTTACCCTGCTTTTTCTGTTTAGCTATTTGTCTAGACGAAGCAATTTGCCGCCGGGTTTACCCGGATTTGTAAAGTCTTCGTCAAGGCGTTTCTAAAGAAAGTGTCAGGGTCTATTCTGCAGGCTTTCGGCGATTTTGTCGAGCTCTGCTTAATATGCTTCAGCGACATCGCGACGTAGACGGCGAACCAGATGGGCACAATCCAAAGAAGAAGCGTAAAAAGCAACACCAACAGATGCGTTGGCTGCAAAAGGCCTTCAATCATATTGAGACTATAACTCCGGAGCGTCAAAATCAAACGCCGCCGGAAACTCGCAAGTAGAAAATCGGTCTATCGGAAGGGAACAATGACTTCAAAGCGGAGCGCTGCGCAAGCCCTGGGACGCTCGTACGGCGCTCTATTTTTCTCCTTCTTCGGCTCGTGCTGGCTACTACTCGCCGCTTATGCGTTCGGAGCGCTTAAAGTAGGTCCTACTGTGGTGGTTTCGCTGGCGACTTTATTTTTTGCGTGGATCGCGATCCGCTTACAACTGCGGGCAAAGGGAGCCTCCCTCGGTACCCCTCCGAACGAACAGCGCCGGCGCGATAATCGCACGTTCGGCATCATTAATGCCGTCCAATGGGTGGCAATTTTCCTCATCTTTACCTTCTTCCCCAAGCTAGGCCATGCCGATCTAGCCTTCCCGGCCGTGCTCCTGGTCGTCGGCATGCACTTCTTCTTTATGCCGCCTTCTTACCGGCACCGGTCCAATTTCGTGACGGGCACCGCACTGGTTTTCTGGGCGGTTCTATGTCCCTTGCTCTTCCAAGGAGACAAGATGATCGGTTTTGTGGCGCTTGGGGCAGGAGTTACGCTTTGGCTTAGTGCGGCTTGGGCCCTCACACTTGCAGCCCGAGAGCTGCGCGTTGCCCAGCTTTGAAATCGGAGCGGCTTAACTCTTCCCGTCTCCCCTAAACCAACGAGTAAAGCTTTGAAGTCGCCCCCGAAGCGAGGACCTATATAAGAAATCATCAAGCCAGGGACCGCCTGTAAAACCCGTCGCCAGCAAACCCAAGCACAGCAGGAACAGAAACCAGGGCGTCAACTTTTGAACCATACCGAAGCTTCCGGTTGTTATTGTATCGGCATTCCGGGAAGTCTGCCGGGGTCAGCCGGCCACTTGTTTCAGGTCGGCGCGAGTGCTTTCGTAAGTCGTGTTGTAGGCGAGCAAGGCGGGTTCGGGAGCAATGCCCCACGTTTGGCAAGCCGCGCGGTAGACTTCGGGCCACCAGTTGCGGTGCTCGGTCAAACCGTCGTCGCGCCATTTGGCCCAATCGACCAGAACGCGCGACCAGGCTTCGTCGCCGTAGGCTTGCGCCTTGGCCTGCGAGCCTAGTTCGGGAACGATCCAATCCCGGCCGATGCGGGCATGAAGAACTTCGTCGGCCCAATCGTAGTCCTGGATCAAGGCGGTTAGCCGGTTGGTAGTGGCGAGGGCGACCTGCCACTCATGTTCTTTACCGTTCTTCTTGGGCATCAAACCCTGTTCGATGGTGAACAGGACGGCGTGCCGCTCCTTGGGCGAGAGTTTTGTGTTCAGTCCGAGTGACCAGGTGAAGTTGAGCGGAATGCGCGTCCAATCGACCCCAAGAGAAACGAATCCGATTTCGCCCATCATGGCGTGGCGCGCTTCGTCCCATAGCTGGCGCGTCATGTCGCGATAGTACTCCCAGGGTTTGCCAGGCGTTTCGGCGAGAATGCTGGCCATCATCTCGGGCACGTCGATCTCGCGCATGCGTTTGAAGTAAAGCATGATGGTCTTGGGCGTGGGCTCAATGGCGGGATCGAACAGCATGGCTTCAGCATTGACGCCCATGTTGTAGGAATCCGCAAAACGTTCGTCGCGGCGCGGCACGGGATCGTATTTATAGGGAAGCGCGGAGAAGTGGCGCTCTGGCGGAGCGGAAGACGGAGCAGACGTTCCGTCCAAACCGCCAGCTGCCGTCAAAGCATCGTCCAATACATCCAACCATTCCGCGAGCCCGGCGCGCTGTTCGGCCTTGACCAGACACTGGATCGCTTCCGCGCCATACTGCTCGACCTCATCGATCTCGAGCAGGGCGAAGCGGCTCAGGCGGTAACTCGGCTGATCGAACAACTTGTTGGTATCGGCAAGAAATTGTTGTAAAGCTTGGACGACCGCCGGTACAGCGCGCCCGTAAAGGCCGAGCACCAGCGCGTCGAGAGTGGGCGCGGCGAGTATTTCATCGAAGAAAATGTCGAGCGCGGCGTCCGGCGAGACCTCCAGCCCATAGGGCGGCTGGCGCATTTCGCGGATGCGCGCGCCAAACTGCGCCACGTGTTCCGCGCAATAATGCGCGTGCAGGCTGAACGCCATTTTCAACTCGTAGACGGGCGTGGCGGTCAGGCGAGATGTCAGGATTCCATGCAGCCGCAGGAGAGCCCAGCGGATGCGCATCAGCCGGGAAACGGAGTCTTTGACCGCAAGACCTTGCGTAAGGGCCTCGCGCATGGAGCAAAGGCCGGCGATCGGCGGCAGGCCCGCATACCCCCGGTAGGAATCGATTCGCGTGTCGTTAGTTTCCATCACTTCCATGTTCGCCTAAAACGTCAGATGAAGGGCGAACTGGGCTTGCCGCATGCGAATCAGGCCATTGTTCAGAATGGAAAAAATTTGGCCGCCGGTTGGACAGTCGACGCAAGTGCTCGGCTGCGCGAGATTCACGTGATTGAAGATGTTGAATATCTCGGCGCGAAATTGCACGTTGACGCGCTCGGTTAGGGCGAAGGCTTTTTCGACCGAAACGTCGGCATTGAAGAATCCCGGGCCAGTGAGCGAGTTACGCGGCGCATTCCCCAATGTGCCGGCTTGCGGCCGCTGCCAGGCGCCGATGGTCTGCCCGTTGCTGGTCAATTGCTGGTTGCCGGTAGTGGCGAACCAGCGATTTGCGGACGGGTTCGCCACGGATAGATTTCCCACCAGGTTGGGACGGCACACGCCCACGTCTTCATCCGCGCCGCAATTCTGATAAGAGGGCGTGAAAGGCAGACCGCTTTCGGCAATCCAGGTGCCACTCAAAGACCACCCGCCGACGAGATAGTTGATGCCTCGCGAGGCGTCCTTCAGAAATTTTTGCCCTGTACCGAATGGAAGATCGTAGACGTGCGACAAGGTGAAAGAGTCGTTGCGCACCAGGCTGTTGGGTCCGTATGAAAAACTTCGGTTATAGATGTAGTAATCGGTGTTGTAGTCGTAGGCGGCGGCATGCGTATAGGTTGCCTGAATGATCGCGCCGCCCGAGAAATTCTTCTGGAACTCGACTTGCAGCGCGTTGTAGTGATTGGTAGCGTCGTTGCCAAAGTATTTGAGCGACTGGGTCCAGCCGAAGGATTGATAGAAGGGGTCGCGCTGAAATGTGCTGAGCGTTCCGAAGCCTTGGAGCGTGGGCGAATTAATGTTGTAGTTGGGCGAGCCGTCGTTGAAGTCGTGGGTCGCTTTGTTCCCCACGTAAGCCACTTGAATAGAAGCGCTCGAGCCTAACTTTTGCTGCACCGTGGCATTCCAGGAATCGATGGCCGGCAACCGCAGTTTTGGTGGAAGGACGTTAGCAGTAATGCGGTTCGGCAGGAGAGCGTGCCCGGTCGCGCCTTTGGGCTGATTGGCCAGAATGGTGCTTGGATCGAGAGAGGCCGGCCCTTGCGAGAGCGTGAAGACATCCTGCCAAGGTTCGCTTGGGGTGAGAGTTTGCTGCGCGAGAACGGGCACGTTCTGGGTGACTGCATGTCCGAAATTCGAGCCGAAAACCCCGGAATCGTAGTTCCTTCCATAGCCCACGCGAACTACAGTGGACGGGGTTACCTGATAAGTTGCGCCAACGCGCGGCCCGAAGTAACTGAAGTTATTTTTTATGTTGCCGTTCAGGCCGATTCCCTGCTCCCCGGCGATCAGCACTTCGCCGGTGTTGAGACTGACCCAGGCTCCGTGGCCTGGACCATTGACCGTCTGGGGATTATAGAGTTCCCAGCGCAGGCCATAGTTCAAAGTAAATTTGGGAGTGATTCTCCAACTATCCTGGCCATAAAAGGCCCAGCGCTTCTGGCGCTCCGCGGCGTCCGTCACGGAACTGACGTAGCGGGTAAACGAATCGGTCTGCCCGAGCAGGAACGTGGCTAGGCCCAGGCCGCCGCCTGACGAGCCTTCGGTGACAGTCGGATCGAACTGCAACTCACCCGAGCGATGAGAATCGCTAGGCACGCGCAGATTCTGCAGGTAGTGAATGTCGGCTCCCCATTTCCAGGTGTGATTGCCGGCAATTTGCGTCCAGTCATTGACCAGTTGAAAGACGTTTTCCTTTTCGGTAAGAGGACAGTTGCAGCCGTTGGTTGTGAGGGAGTAACCGAACTGGAATCCGCCGGTGCCGTTGATGCGGAAGTTCGGCATACCGGAGGAGAACAGGTCCAAGTTCAGACCGGGGATGCCGGCTTGTTCGGCGGGCGTGGTTCCCAAACCGATTGGATCGACGTTGTAGTTAAGGCGCGTGAAGCCGAAACGAAAATCGGCGAGCAACGTGGGCCGGACCGCGTAATCGAGGCCATATACCGCTTGCTGATTGAACATGTTGGACGTTCCGGCGGCGTTGAAATTGCCAAATGAGGGGCCGCCCGCTTCGGGGCCGAACAAACCGGGTTGATCTGTGAAATATTTTTGCCAGCTATAACGGCCGAACATGTGGAGTTTCTCCGTTTGGTATTGGTCGATACGGACATCGAACGCGTCGGAATTAATGATTTGCTCTCCGGACGCCGCGTAATTGGGAGCTGCGCCCGTGACCGGCAGGTTCGGGAGAGGAATCAGGTTCAAAAGATTCAACGCCTGCGGGGAGAGCATGGAGGTCGGAATCGCGTTGTTGTGAAACTGAGATCGCTGGGTTGGCGAAATCAGATTGCCGCCAGGGCCAAACGGGTTGAAAACGGCGATTCCAAGATCGCTCAGATCACCAGTTCGTTCGGCCAGGGTGGGCACGCGGGTGGTAGCGGAGCCTCCGTTCTTTTGGCGAGTTCCCTGGTAGTCGCCGAAGAAGAAGGTTTTGTCTTTCTTGATAGGGCCGCCGACAGAGCCACCGAACTGATTCCAGAGCGTGGGCGGAATGATGCGCGTGGCGCCGGGAAGAAGCTGGGCTTGGGCGAAGGGATCGCGCGCCGTGAGATCGCTGTTGCGGCGATACCAAAACGCGCTGCCATGCACGGCGTTGGTCCCGGATTTGGTGAGAGCCGTCATAACGCCGGCGGCAGCGGTGCCAAATTCGGCGTCATAACTTTCGGTGATGACTTTGGTTTCCGAGATGCCATCGAGGTTGGGCACAATGACAAGCAGGCCCACAACCCAATCTTTGTTATCGATGCCATCCAGCTGATAGGTTGTTCCACTGAAAAACTGCCCGTTGACAGTGAAACGGAACGACTGCATGGCGTTTTCCTGAGGAGCGGGGATACCGGTGGATTGCGTGCCGGGAGACAAGAAGAGCAGCGAAGACCAGTTCCGTCCGTAGACGGGTAAATTCTGAAGCGATGTTTCGCTGAGATTGTGAGCGATGTCGGTGCGCTGCGTCTCGAGCAGTGGCACGGCGCTTGCGCTGACCGTGACGGTCTCGCCAACGGAACCGAGTTCGAGAGAAGCGTTGACCTGAGAAACGGCGTTCACGTTCACCTGTATGGTCTGAACGGACGCCTTGAAACCGGCGTGCTCGATTCGGACTTCGTAAGTGCCGTTGATGAGGTGCGTCTGCTCGTAATTTCCGGACTGGTTGCTGGTGGTGGTCGTGCTGACGCCCTGGCCGACATTGGTGACGGTGACATTGGCATCGGGCACCGCCGCGCCAGACGAATCGGTGACGCTGCCCACAATGCTGCCGTAGACCCCTTGGGCGGAAGACCATTGCTGCCAGACCGCGAACATCAAGACACTGAGGAAAATACCTCTCGCAAACGCTGCGCCAGGTTTCAACATGTCGGTTCCTCTTTCGAAAAATTAGGCCAAATCGCCCAGTATTGTTCTTTGCTGCTGCAGGGAGAGATTCGCCAGATGCGAAGTCTTGGCGGCTTCGACACCTGCCTGAAGATTGGCGTTCGGGGTCTGGCGAGAGCGCACGCAGCTGAGCCAGTTCGCCACGTTGGCAATCGTCCCGTCTTCGCTGCTCGCCATTTGTTGAGAAGGTTCGGGAAGCTTGGGTGCGCCGAAGGGTTGCGATTCCGGATACAACCAGAAACCGGCGCGAGTGAGTTTGAGCATGGCTTTGTCGCCGCGCAGGACGATGCCGCCGTCTTCGAGGCCACAGATCAGGGAACCCGAGAAAACAGAGGTGTAATTGTCCGGGAACTCAAAGGCGGCCGAGACCGTATCGGGCAACTGAAATTGAGTGAATTTATGACGACCACCGGTGGCTTGGACGAGAGTAGGTTGCGGGGTGTCCATGAACCACTGAATGACGTCGATCCAGTGGGTCATCAGGTCCGTAAAGATGCCGCCGCCGAAATCGGAGAAGAAGCGCCAGTAGTGATATTTGACAGGATCGAAAGGCTGCCTGGGCGCAGAGCCGAGCCATTGATTCCAATCGAGCTGGGAGAGATCGACAGTCGGCTCGTCCAAGAGGCGCACCATCAACTCGGGGAGTTTGGAGTAGTCCTGATACCGATAGCTTTCGGCCATGCCGACATGGCCAAGCTGCCCGCCGGCGACTAACTCGCGGGCACGAAGATAGTGAGGCCAGCTGCGCTGCTGAGTGCCCGTCGCGACAATGCGGCCGGATTTGGCAACGCTCTCGATCAGCGTGGCGCCTTCCGAGATCGTGTGAGTCACGGGCTTTTCGACATAGACGTCTTTGGCCGCCGAGACCGCATCGAGGGTCATGCGCGTATGCCAATGATCGGGAGCGGCGACGATAACGGCATCGATGTCTTTGTCGTCCAAAAGTTCGCGATAGTCACGGGCGGGTTTGACTTGCGGGCCGAGGCGGGTAGCGGCTTTCTCGCGCCGTGGAATGTAGACATCGGAAACGGCGACGACCTCGGCGTTCGGGGCCTTGGCGGCGCAGGCGGCATCACCGCGGCCGCGCAGTCCCGCGCCGATCAAGCCGACGCGGATTCTTTCATTCGCGCCGAGAATCGGCCGAGACGCGGCAGCCACTGCGCTCAAAGCGATGAATTCGCGTCTTTGCATAAGGTGTTATCCGTGAGTCGATTCCTTTGTTGTGAGTAAGAGGTCTGAGTCAGCATATGCTCAGCGGAGGCGTGCTGTCTTCATCCCGATTGACTGGTTTTGATACTCCATTTGCATGTAGGTCGCGGAAGACGTGGGCGGCTGCGAATTCATGTAAGATGCACGCATGAAAGCGCACTTGGAAAAGGTGAGATCGAGTCCGACTTCGTTTGTCGCCTTCGAGCGCAGGGATCCGAGCTTTCCGTTTGTGTGGCACTACCATCCGGAGTTTGAGCTGACGCTGATCGTGGAGAGCCAGGGGCAGCGGCTGGTAGGCGACGCGATTGCAGATTACGGGCCGGGCGATCTGGTGCTGCTCGGCCCCAATCTTCCGCACAGCTGGCGTTCGGGGCCGGTGCGGGCAGACGGAGGCGCGCTGCATCGGGCCGTGGTGGTGCAGTTTCTCCCGGAATTTCTGGGCGGCGGATTCTTCGGGCGGGAAGAGATGAAGCCGGTTGGGCAGCTACTGGAGCGAGCCTGCTGCGGCCTGGCGTTTAGCTCGACGCCCGCGGGGCTCGGAGTGGCGAGGAACTTAGCAAACATCACGTCGCAGTCGCCGGCGCGGCGATTGATTACCCTCTTGTCTATTCTGGTGGACTTGTCGGGCGAAGCCGGCGCGGAGCGTTTGTCGACAGGAAACCTGAGGCCGGTGTGCAGAGCCGAAGATCAGCAGCGCATCAATGTTATCTGTTCGCACCTCGACCAGCGATTCTGCGACAAGATCGATTACCATCAGTTGGCTTCGAGCGTACATCTGGATTTGGCGTCGCTTTGCCGTTTCTTCAAGCGCGCGACGGGACGGACGATAACGGCTTATGTAAACGAACTCAGAGTGTGCGCGGCAGTGCAGTTACTGCGGGATACGGATTTAAGCGTTCTCGAAGTCGGGCTGCGGGTAGGCTTCGGGAATTATTCGAATTTCAACCGGCAGTTCAAGCGGATGAAGGGGTTCGGGCCGCGCATGTTGCGCCGGGAGTTCCTGGCCGGGAGCGAGCCGGTGTTAGAGCGGATGTCTCTTTAGACGGATCGACAGGCCTGGAATAATCCAGACAAAGGTTACGAGCGCGATGACCAGCATGGCGATGTGGGGATGAAGGTAAGCAAGAGGAATCGCCACGAGGTACAAAGCGAGGCTGGCGAGATGATTTACGCGCTCGGCGGTATCCTCGCGCGCGAGATGCCCGAGATGCCGCAGGTTGCGATGAATGGCCAGACGAAGCAATAGAAAAGAGAAGCCGGTGAGGATCATCGACACGGTGTAGAACGTGACGGCGAAGGAGTCGATCTTCTTTTCGAGGACATACGAGGTGGAGAAAGGAAGCAGTGAGAGACAGAAGAGAAAGACTAAATTCGCGTACAGGATGGGAGGGTCGGCGGATTCGATGCGCTCGAGCAGGTGTTGATGGTTGATCCAATAGATGCCGGTGAAGGCAAAGGAAAGGAGATAAACGAGGAGGATGGGGACGATAGCGGAGAGGCCGGCGATTCCGTTTTGGCGAGGCACCTTCAGGTGATGATGACGGCAATGACGCCATCGGAGAAGGCTTCGAGGCGGGCGGTGGATGGCGGTTTGCGCGGCATGCGACGAGGCTATGACTCAGCCAGCAGCATTCTTGCAATGCCCCCCAACTTCATGAAGCTGTCAAGATCGCTGGGCTTTCTGAAATAGGCGGTCGCACCGAGCCGCTGGTTTTCGGCTAGGTCGGTCTCCGATTCAGACGAAGTAACAATGAGAACCGGCACCGAGTGGCAGCGGGGACTGCGCCGGATTTGTTCCAAAACCTTGTGGCCGGGTTGCTTGGGCAAATTGAGATCGAGCAAGATAAGATCGGGGCAACGGACGGAACGGTCCTGGTCGATCCCGTCCAACATGGCAATTGCATCTTCGCCGTTCGAAAGAACAACGACGTCACAATCGAGCCGGTGCTCGCGAAGACTTTCTTCCATTAAGAAGACATCGCCGGCATTGTCGTCGACGATGACGATGCGAGGTTTTGGAGCACGGTGTGCTGCTATGTTTTCTTCTTCCTGACCGGGGGACGCCGGGAGGCTTGCAATCATGTCAGGCTTGCTCCCTAACGGGAAGGGTGAAGTAGAACGTAGAGCCTCTTTCGAGCTCCGATTCAAGCCAGATCCGGCCGCCATAACGCTCGATCAATTTCTTGCAGATGGCAAGACCAAGGCCTGTACCAGAGTACTGGTTTCCACTGTGCAGGCGTTTGAAGAGGCCGAATATCTGTTCCTGGTAGTCGGGGGCGATGCCGATACCGTTATCGCGAACCGAAATGACCCACTCGCCATCGCCGCGGCGAGCACCGACGTAAATTTCGGGACGCCTTTGGGAACGATATTTCAGGGCGTTGCCAATGAGGTTTTGAAAGACCTGTTTGAAATGGACCGCCTCTACAGGGAGGGTGGGCAGGGAGCCGCGCACGATGGAAGCATTCGTTTCTTCGATGGCAGCGCGCAGACTTTCGAGCGTGCTATCGAACACGTCCTCGAGCGAAACCGGCTGAGGAACCGCGGAAGGCCCGGCGGAAGCGCGGGTGTAGTGGAGCAGGTCCTTAATAAGCTGTTCCATGCGGACAGCGCTATCGACGCACTGCTTGATGATCATGTCCGCCTGGGCATCGAGTTTGCCGGTATATTTCTTTTTGAGGAGCTGACTGTAGATCGCGACCATGCGGAGGGGCTCCTGCAGGTCGTGACTGGCCGAGAAAGCGAACTGCTCTAAGTCGGCGTTGGCAGCGCGCAAGGCGCGGTTGGTTTCGCGATGTTCGGTGATGTCGCGGGTAGACCCGACGACCGCTTCCACCTGGCCTGCCTGCGAGAAGACGGGCACAAAGACATATTCGAAATGGCGCATAGCGCCGGTTGAATTGGGGAGCGAAGTTTCATCCCGCAAGGGAAGGCCGCGGCTGATGACTTCCTGGACTTGAGCTTGCAGTTTAAGAGCCAGTTCAGTGGGGTGGCCAAGCTCGGCGAAGTTCTTTCCCATGGCTTCGGAGATGGATTTTTGCCAGCGGTCAAGGAGGGCCCGGTTGGCGTAGGTGAAGCGGCCCTCGAGATCGAACATGTAGGCGAAGTCGGGTATATGGGAAAGAGCGGTGTCGAACAAGCGCCACTGACGCTCCATTTCCTCGATGCCTCGCCGTTCTTCTTCTTCCCGGGCCAGTTTCTGGCGCAGATGGGCAAGCTCGAGATTGACGCGGGCGCGAGCGACCAACTCGCGAGCGTTGAACGGTTTCACCAGATAATCGTCGGCTCCGGCTTGCAGGCCTTCGATGCGGGCTTCCTCGCCGGCGCGCGCGGAGAGCATGATGACGGGGATGGCTCGGGTAGGCCGATGATTGCGCAGTTCGGCGAGCAGACCGAAGCCATCGAGTTCGGGCATCATGACGTCTGTGATTACCAGGTCGGGAGTTGTTTCGCGTATGGCGTTTAGGGCTTGCGCGCCGTCGGGGAAGACTTCGATTTCAAATTCGGCGGCGAGAATGTTCCGAATGTACTGACGCATATCGGCGTTGTCGTCGGCCAAAACAATGCGGCCGGTGCGCCGGCCTGGGCTAGGATCGATTTTTTCACGCCGGTCGGAGTGACCGTTGCGATCGGTCTCGGGCAACCAGTGCAAGGCTTCTTCGACGAAAATGCGGGCGGCGACGTCGCCTTTCGCGCCAGCAGGCGCACGGCTCACCTGGGCGGCTGGCAGGTGTTGAGATCCCTTGGGGATGGCGACGCGAAAGGTAGTTCCCACACCTAACTGGCTTTCTACCTGAACAGATCCGCCATGCAGCTTGACCAAATCTTCCACCAGCGCGAGCCCGATGCCAGTACCTTCATACGTGCGCCCATGCGCGCCCTGCACTCGATGGAAGCGCTTGAAAAGATTTGGGAGTTCATGGGCAGGAATGCCGGTACCGGTGTCAGAGACGGATAGTTCGACCTGATCCATACGCTCACGCAGAATGAGGGAGATTGTGCCGTGGAAAGTGAACTTAAAGGCGTTAGAGAGCAAGTTGAACAGAATTTTTTCCCACATCTCGCGATCGACGTAGATCGGCTCGGAAAGTCTGGGACAGTCTACGGACAGAGTTAAGCCGGCCTTCTCGGTCGCGGAGCGAAAAACGCTGGCGAGGTCGCGGGTGAAGGCAGAGAGGTCGACGGGTTCGTAGAGCGCCTGAACGCGATTGGCTTCGATACGCGAGAAATCGAGCAGGGTGTTGACGAGGCGTAAGAGACGCAGCGCGTTACGGTGAACGAGGTCGACCGACTCCCGGTCGGCGATGAATTGCTCGCCGGGGTGGGAAAGCATTTCCTCGAGCGGCCCGAGCATGAGTGTGAGCGGAGTGCGGAATTCGTGGCTGACGTTGCTGAAAAATGCAGTCTTGGCGCGGTCGAGTTCGGCCAATTTTTCGGCTCGTTTGCGCTCCTCTTCGTAAGCGCGGGCATTTACAGTGGCGGCGGTGACGGCGGCGGCCGCCAATTCCAGGAAGGCGCGGTACTCGGTTGTAAGAAGCAGGCGAGGGCTGACCGCGGCAATCAAGATGCCTGCCGGATGATTCGTACCGGGAATCGAAATCGGCAGGACGAGGGCGGTTTTCGGAGATTCGGGATAAGGCCCGCAAGTCAAGGAGCCGAAGCGATCGCCCAAGTCGTTCACCTGGACGACACGACCGGTAGCCATCACCTCCTCGACGGGCCAAGCTATCGAGGAAGCGACTTCGATGGTTTCGGGGCTGGCAGCCGTACCGGCGGGAAGATGAGCGGTTTCGACAAGGCGCGCTTGGCTGCCTTCGGAACCGAGCAGATAAAGCAAGCAAAAAGGCAGGTCGAGATGGTAGGTGGCAAGTGCCTGCGCGGAAAGCTCGCACGCTTCTTCCACGCTCTTGGATTGGGCTGTCCGCGACGCCAGATCGTGAAGGGCGCGCGTCCGGCGCTCACTCAGCATTTGAGTAGTCGTCTCTATAACGGGAAGGAACACGCCTCCAACGCCACCGGATTCATCCCGGATCGGGCTGAAGGAGAAGGTAAAGAAGCTCTCCTCCAAGTACCCATTACGGTCGAGGAACACGCGCTGATTTTCCAAAAAGGAAGTTTGTCCAGTGAGCACCCTTTCGAAAAGGCCGCCGATGATATCCCAAGCCGAAGCCCAGGTTCTTGCATAATCGTCGCCCAGAGATTCCGGGTGCTTGGCGCCGCAGAGCGGACGGTATCCATCGTTATAAATCTGGATGCGCCGCGGTCCCCAGATGATATCGATGGGGAAGTTGGAAGCGAGGCAAAGGCTAACAGCAGTACGTAAGCTTTGCGGCCAGGATTCTATGGAACCGAGGGGCGTGGCCGACCAGTCCTTTGAGCGGATGAGCTCGCCCATGACGCCGCCGCCTACCAGGAAGGCATCGGCATGGGACAAGGATGGTTCGGACGGGGACATGGGGATTCTTAACCGTTAGTGTCTCGCAAAGAGCGAGAAGGCGCGAAGAAAGGCTCGCGGAAAATTGCTGGGAGGTCAGCCCGGGAGTGTCCCCGATTTTGCTGACGCGCGCGGTTCTGATTTAACGCTCAGGCGACTTGGTGGAGCCCGACGGCGGCCGTTTGGGCGGGTTTAGGTTGGGAGATGCGGGCTTTTTGAGCGGCGATTTGGTATTCGAGGAGTTCGAGACGGCCGACGTGCAGGGTCTCGGCGCGATTTTCGGCGGCTTGTTTGCGGGCTTCGGCGGCTGCAAGGCGTTTCTGCGATTCAAAGCCAATTTGCTGTTTTACCTCTTCCGCTTTGGCGCGACGCGCTTCCGCTCTGAGCTTCATTAACTCGTTGAGGCACTTGTGGAAGGCGCGCTCGTGGGTGGTGTGGTAGCGCAGGTAGAGCGCGAGGTCTTTCGGTTGGTCGCAACCAGGAGTTTCGTAGGTGAAGCAAGAACCTTGCAGCATCAGGGCGCGCTGCATGAGCCAGTGATGCTGGGCCATGCGGTCGACCAGCAGATTTTCCGTCGGGGTGGAGGGTTTGTGCTCGGCGCGCAGATCGGCGAGGAGTTTTTGGAAGTCTTCTTGGATCTCCCAGGGAAGAATCGCGAATGCGCCCGAGAGTCCGTGAAGCCGGCGGTTTTGCGAGACGGCGGCGCGGCCTGTCTCGGTTTTTGGGCCCGTGGAGAGAAGGGCATTGGCGCGGTTGGCGGCTAGGCGAGCGGGTGACGGAGACGGATTATCGAGGTGCATGAAGAACTCCTGGGGAAATCAAAACCGGCGGTTTCGTGGGGTGTTGGGAGCTCGGACGGGCTCCCAAGAAACTAGTATATGCAGGCGGCTTAGTGGCTGTCCAATTCTTTGGCGGCCTGGTCCAAGAGGTCGGCTTCGTTTTGCAAGGCTTTGGCGACGCGGACGACTTGCTGGTCGGCTTCGGTCCAACGCTTCTGCTCGATGGCTTCACGGACACCCGGAATGGTTTTGACGCCATAGCCGGTGTAGAAGCCGGGAGCGTAGACCAGGTTCACAAACCAGGGGCGGTTGGGCAGGCCGGTTGAATCGGTGAGCAGGCGTTCGGTTTTAATCAATTCGACGTTCAGGTCAGGCGGGGCTTGATCGTTGGAAGCTTCGAAAGCTTTCTCATAGGCTTCGGCGGCGGTGGTCAGATTATCAGCGGCGGTGTCGAGCGGGGCGAAGTTGAGATAAGGCGGGATGGGCTCGCGGGAAGGCGGAACCATTTTCTTCTTGGGATCGAAGAGCGCCTGATAGACGCCTTGATCGATCTCGGAATCGCGTTCCTTGGCCTGGGCGCGCTGATCGGCATCGAGCTTTTTGATTTCTGTAATGTAGGTGTGAATGGTCTCGGCGAAGTTCGTGAATTTGAACGGCAGGATATCGGCATCGGCGAGGCGCATGATCATGACGCCGGCGGTTTGGGCCAAAGCGCGGCCATAGGCGAAATCGGTGTCCTCGAAGTGGGTGTACCAGTAGAAATCGTCATAGATGGAATGGTATTGGCCGCCGCCGGGATCTTCGCCGCCGTAGCCGATATTGAGACTGGCGACACCGAGATGATCGGTGAAGACAGTGTAGTCGGAGCCGGAGCCTAACGCGCTGATACGCAGGTCGGGGCGCGACTTCAGTTCGGCGCGCGCGGTCGGACTGGCGTTCGCAATATCGGCGAGGCGAACACGCTTCCAGACGGTCATTTTCGTTTCGGGATCCTCGATATCCTTCATGACGCTGTTGACAAAGTCTTCAAGGGAATGAGAGCCGCCGGCGCGGAAAAAACCGCGGCCGTTGCCATCGGAATTGATATAGGCGACGGCATGCTGCTTGAGCTCATCGGCGTGGGTCTCGGCCCATTCGGTCGATCCGAGCAGACCTGGCTCTTCGCCGTCCCAGAAGCAATAGATGATGGTGCGGTCGGGCTTCCAGCCTTGCTTGAGGAGTTCGGCCAGAGCGCGCGCTTCTTCCATTTCAGGGCTGGCGCCGGAGACTGGATCGCCCGCTCCGTTGACCCAGGCATCGTGATGATTGCCGCGGATGACCCACTGATCGGGATATTTCGCACCGGGAATTTTGGCGATGACATCGTAGAGCGGCTTGCGATCCCAATTGAATTTGACGACGAAATGCGCTTTGGCGGGACCGGGGCCGACGTGGTAGGTCATGGGGAGCGAGCCGCGCCAGGCAGCGGGAACGAGTTCGCCGCCGAGATTCTTCAGCAGCGGCAGGGCATCGTCATAGGAGATGGGCATGACGGGAATTTTGGTCAGCGTGGTGATTTTGTCGAGCGGCAATTTCTTTGCGCCGGGCGTTGCGCCGATGCCTGGAGTGGCCGGATCGCCTGGATAAACCGGCATGTCCATCACGCTGCCACGCTGCACGCCGAAGGGCGGACGCATGGGGCCTTTGGGGTAAGCGTCGCCGTGGAAATAACCGTCCTCGTGCGGGTCGGAGTAGATGAGGCATGCGACTGCGCCGTGTTCGGCGGCGACCTTTGGTTTAATGCCGCGCCACGACATGCCATAGCGGGCTAGGGCAATCGCGCCGTGGACGGAAACGCCCATGCGCTCGAGTTCTTCATAATCGGCGGGCGTGCCGTAGTTGACGTAGACGATGGGGGCGGTGACGTCGCCATCGATCGAATAAGCGTTGTAAGTGGGAAGCTGCTCGCTCTTTTGACTCGATGTCGGGTCGATAGCGAGCGAGGGTTCTTCCAGCTTCGCTTTGTACTTGACCGGCTCGAGCAACTCCAGGGAACGTTCTTTGGGCGTGGGGAAGAGCGTATCGAAGGTCTCGATCTGGACATCGAGACCCCAGGATCTTAACTGAGTGGCGATCCACTCAGCATTGTCTTTGTCATAGGGCGACCCAACGTGGTGCGGGCGCGCGGAGAGGCGGCGCATGTTTTCCCGCAAGCGATCTTCCTGGGGAATGGCTTTGAACTTCTGTTCCCATTGGAGCTCGCTGGCCGAGCTCTGTGGCGAGTAGCCTCTGAGAAGTTGAGGCGAATTCGCGGCTTGAGTAGAGAGTGCGAAGGCACTCAGTAAAGCAAGGGCTTGGCGCATGATTGGCCATTGTAGCGGTAGTTGGTTTGGGAGGATTGCGACTACGCCAAGTGTCCGCATGCGAACGGTGCAGGCGCGGAACCGAACGCGTGCGCTCTAGAATCCCCGGCGAACTCGAAGAAAACACATCCGCTAGCAGCGGCTTTCTATTTGCAAACTAAACTGGATCTTGTCTCGCGTCCTTCTCGACATCCGATATTCGGCGAGAAAGTTCGTGCGAACGCCAGGACTCGCGCTGGCGCTATTGCTCACGATTGCGCTTGGTATTGGCAGCAACGTCTCTGTCTATGGGTTCGCGCGGGGGTTGACTGAATCCGATTCTCCGCTCACCTCTATCCACAGGATCGTTTCGATATTCGAGCAAGACGAGCACCGTAAGGCGGGCGCACTCTCATACCGAGAGTATCTGTCGCTCAAACATCACCTTAATGAGTTCGAATGGATGGGCGCGGCGCGCGTATCACCAAGCAGAATCGCAATAGGCGAAGACCAATCGGCGGTCGTCTCCGTAGCCGCCGTGACGTCCAATTTCGCAGGCGCGCTCAACCTCTCGCTGGGCCGGGGAGTTGTCATCAGCCATCGCATGTGGCAGAGCGAGTTCGGCGCCAGGGCAAACGTTCGCGGCGAGCGGATTCGCATGGATGGCGTCAACGTTTCCGTGAGTGGCGTTGCGCCGGACCCGCTAGAAGGGTTATATCGCGACCGCGCGGTCGACCTTTGGATGCCGTTGCAGGAGAAAACACCGCTGACGGCCGATTATGGCAGCCGGGACTTCTGGGTTCTTGCACGTCTGCGCCGTCACATCTCGACCGATCAGGCGCAGACGACGGTTCGCCGTTCCGCCAGCGAATTGAGCGTGCTTCCCTATACGGGCGTGACACCCGAAATGGCGGCAGGCGTCTCGCGCATCGGGACGCTACTCGGCTTGGCGGCAGGCGCCGTGTTCTTCATTGCCTGCGCCAACGTCGTGTCGTTCCTGCTGGGACGTGCTTTCGCCCGCTCGCACGAGACCTCACTTCGTGTCGCGCTCGGCGCCAGCCGCGGCCAGCTCGCCCGAGAACTGTTCTGGGACAGCGTTGTCATCTCCGTGGCCGGTGGAGTGTGCGGCATGCTGCTGGCCGTATGGACGGCACGGGTCGTCCCGGCGCTCCTTTTCGAACAGGATGCCGAACATCTAGTCTTCTCGCCTGGTCTATTCAGCATTGTGGCGGCAGCCAGCGCATGCGCCGGTATAACGATTGTGTGCGGTCTGATGCCGGTCTTTGTAAGCGCAGACGGTCGCCCCGGGGCGGTGCTGCGGCGGGAAAGCGCAGGACCGTCAAAGACGATGGCGCGCCTGCGCACAGGCCTGGTGGTGGCCCAAATGGCGAGCTGTTGCATGCTGGTGATCTCCACGGCTTTCCTGCTCGACGGTCTTCGGGCGGCGCTGCGAACGAACGCCGGCACTCGCCTTGGGAATCCGATTCTTGCCACCGTGCAAAAGCAACCGAGTGCCGATAGCAGCACAAGATATTTCCAACAAGTGGAGCAGGCGACGCAGTCGATGGCGGGTGTTTCAGGAATGGCGTGGGCGGGGCGGCTTCCGGGGAGTCAACCGGCGTGGCAGTCTTTCCGCATCGAGCCACAGCATTTACCGCTCCGCGAGATTACGCTGGACATTGCCTGGTTCACGGCCGACTCGCTTAAACTCTTCACGCTGCCGCCCAGCGCGGGGCGCCTGTTCGGATTCGGAGATGGAAGGTGTCGCGTGGCAATCGTTAATAAGGAGGCAGCCGCAAAGATGTTCGGCGGGAAGACGATCGGCCGGACGATTCAGGACCCCGCGGGCCTACCGGTCGAAATTATCGGCGTAGTGGCGGAGAAAGCGAAGCGTGGGGCAAAGGCGAGCCGTCCCACTATTTACTACAACTACGCGGATCGAGCAGGGCCCGCGCCCGACCGAATCGCTTTGGCGCGTTTTCGCGCGCCCATCCAGCAGGAACTGGCGAGTGCCGAGTTGGACGCGAACGTTGTGTCCGCGAGCTACTTCCAGGCGATGGGGCTATCGCCGATCGCGGGCCAAGAGTTTACGGACGATCGAATGCCCGGCGAGTGCCGTGTCGGCGTGATCAACCGGGAAGCCGCCGACCTCTATTTCGGCGGCAAGCCGGTTGGGGCCGCTCTCATCGACGATCAAGGCCTACGAACTTCGATCGTCGGAGTAGTGCAATCGAGGCCGCTCGGAACTTTTCAGCGGCGTCCCGAACCCGCCATCTATTTTCCGATGTCGCAGGACTGTCTTACTCGCATGACGCTGATTGCCGGCGTTCGGGAGGTAAAAGGCCCTATGCTGGCCGAGCTGCGCCAAAGGATTGCGAGTGTGCCGGGGCGTGGTCCGGCTCCGATCGTCATAGAAACGCTCGCTACGCACCTCGCTTACACCGCGCTGGCTCCGCTGCGTATTGCGACCATCATCGTCGGCGCGTCGGCTACGACGGCGCTCGTTCTCAGCATTCTCGGTCTATTTGGCGCATTGAGCGATGCCGCGCGGCAGCGCCGCCGTGAGTTAGCAATTCGTATCGCGCTCGGAGCGCAGCGCTGGCGCGTCATCTATCAAGTGTTGCGAGAAGGAGGACGACTTGCCTGCGCAGGTACTCTGCTGGGCATGCTCGGATCTTTGGCGCTGTCTCGCTTGTTGGCTCACATCACGCTGAGCAACGGTTCGCCAGCCTGGTGGGTGTGGCTGGCCGCGCCGGTAATGTTAGGGGTGGCGGTGGTAATTGCGAGCGTACTTCCCGCGCGCCGGGCATTGGTGGTAAACCCGCTCACGATCATGCGCGAGGATTTCAACTGAGCAAGGGCCTGGCGCATGATGGCCATGGTAGCGACAGTTGGCTTGGAGCGCTGTTGTTGACATTCCACAACATAGAGCTATACTGTAGGTGTTCGACAACATGGAACGACAAGAATCCAGGCTGGATATTCTTCAGGGCACGCTACATTTATTGATCCTCCGCACTCTTGTGCCGGGGCCGATGCACGGGTGGTCCATTTCCGAGCGGATTCAAGAGATCTCGGAAGAGGTGCTGCGGGTGAATCAGGGATCGCTCTATCCGGCTCTGCATCGGCTTGAACATCGGGGATGGATTAGAGCGGAGTGGGCCACGTCGGAACTGGGGAGGCGAGCTCGCTTCTACCGATTGACGGCTGCCGGCAGGAAGCAGCTTGAAGTGGAACGCGAAAATTGGGCGCGGCTCAGCAACGCGATCGGGCGAATTCTGGAACTATCCTGAAACGGGCGTGAGATGAACTGGAACGATTTACCGCTACGGAGTCGCGCGATGTTCCAGAAAGGTCGCTTGGAATCGGAGTTAGAGGAAGAACTCCGGACCCACATCGAATTGCAGACACAACAATACTTGCGGGCGGGGATGGGTGTTACGCAAGCGAGGCGGCGGGCGCGGGTCGATTTCGGAGCGCTGGAAAACTCCAAAGAGGAGTGTCGCGACGCGCGCGGTATCGGCCGGTTTGCAGATTTCGCGCAGGATCTCCAATATGCTTTTCGCATGTTCAGGGGAGCGCCCGGTTTTACGGCGCTGGTAGTGATGATGCTGGCGTTGGGAATTGGAGCAAATGTCGCCACGTTCAGCGTGATGGACGCGATCCTCCTGCGAATGCTGCCCGTAAGAGAGCCGGGATCGCTGTTTCGGACGGTAAGAGCGAACGGGAACGCGTACGACTCCGGTTATGGCGTTTCCTATAAGGTCATGCAGCAGATGCGCGAGCGGACTGCTTCGTTGGCCGATCTGATGGCCTACGGGGATGCGAACGAGCAGGCGGTTTCGATTCGATCACTGGAAGGTGAGCGGCACGCAACAGACGGTATCGGGGAATTACTTCCAAGTGCTTGGCGCGCGGGCCGGGTTGGGCGAATGATTTCTCCAGCGGATGATCGGGAGCCCGGCCAGCACGCCGTCGCAGTGATCGGCTATCGACTATAGAAACAAAGCTCGATAAGAGCGTTGTACGGAGTCATGAGCGACGCGCTTGTGCAGCGGCGTCAAGAGATTGATATATACGGATGCATAAACGAAGGTTTATGCACGTTCGTAAAAGAGAGGATTAGTTTAGGTGTCGGCCAGCCGGACACCTAATCCGTATACACATCGTCCCATGCCTCTTGCATTCGCCTCCACTTGCCACGATCTAGCGCGAGCAGAAGCAGACGGCGCAAGGGCTAAGAACGCTAGCCGGAAATTCCTCCGTCTGAAAAACAACGCGGCGTCTTACCCAAAACTTATTTCACTCTGCCCTGCAAAGTCTGTGGACGACGCAGCAAGAAATAGAGCGCGAGGGCGTGCGTGACCATCAGGATCGGCACGTAGATGATCGGGATGGCATACGTTGCGCCCAACTGCCCGGCGAGCGCTGGAAGGCCGACCTCGTTGGCGTGGTAATAATCGACGGCGATGTCGGCTATTCCTACGAGATTGAAGGCGACGACGAAAGACCAAAAGAGCGGACGAATGCTTGCGGTGAGAAGCGCCAGAAGAGCTAGCACTCCAGTTGCGAAGTCCCCGTAGGCGGCAAAAGTGGCGAAGCCAGCCGGCAAATTGGGGCCTACGACGCCTGGAAGGATAAAGACGAGTCCGAAAAAGCGGAAGCTGTGTATAGTACTGATGACACGGTGTGCTTCGAATCGGTCCATCGACCTGAGCTTAGGTAGAAAGTACGTGCCGAACCAAAGCAGGCACGCGACATATCCTAGAACGAGATGCATTCCAAAGATTGTTTCTGACGACATTGTGACCTCGAGTTGTGATGGGATGTTCGTTAACCGGCGGAGCCGAAAAAGTCGACATTCGCTCGGAAGAACTCCTCCAGGGTTTGTGGCCTGCGCCCGGTTACCACACGCACGGTGTCAGTAGCCTGGTAATGTCCTGCACCACCCTCCCGGAAGTACTGCCAAAGATGGCTCAGGTGATCGAGCGCGTGAGAGTTGAGTCGCTCCTTGACTGCCTCGGCCCATTGCTCGTCAGTGATCGGTACATAGCGAACTTGGCGTCCGATCGCTCTGCTGAGAGTTTGGACAATTTCCCGCACTGTGGGAGTTTCGTTCAACAGGGGAAACACATTTTGGGACGGAACGCCAGAGTTGGCCAAAAGAGTTGCGGCTACCCGGGATACGTCTTCTGCACCGGCGAGCGGAATGACGGCTTCGCCGTTGCCCCATGGCAGGAAAGCGGTATTTTGCTCGGTCACGCTTCGGGCGACAAGAGCCCTCACATTTTCGTAGTAGGGAGGGGTCTGAAGATGAACCGCCGCGATCTGCGACCAATCGAAGATACGATCGGCTAGGCGATGCTGCAGATTTCGGAAGGATGGCGCGCGCTGGAGATCGCGAAATGCGGGATCGTCGGGCGTGCCTTGAAATTGCGAGTTATTCACCACCAAATCCAGGCCGGCATAGCGAGCGCCCGCAGCGAAGATCGTGGCTGCCTCAAGTAGACCATCGGCCACCGGATAGGTGAAGTAAGCGCGCTTTACCTCTCTCATCGCCGCCTGGACCGAAGCCGGGTTGAGGAGATCACCTTCGACGATCTCCGCACCTCGCCTGCGAAGACCATCAGACCGGGCATCGAGCTTATGGACGAAGGCGCGAACAGGAATGCCCTGCTTGAGCAAAAGATCCGCGACGAGGCGTCCGGTTGATCCCTGCTGACCTCCGGCTGCGCCTGTAATCAGAATTGGGTGGGACATGTGAAGTTCTCCTTTCGTTCATAGGATGATGCTTATCATCCTACGGATTCGAGTTTCTTAGACCCACCGTTACTAGCTGCATCATTGGATGATTTTTGACATCCTATAATGTGTCATGCGTTACGGACGCGAACATAAAGCCGAAGTCCATCAGAACATTGTGAAAGACGCCTCGCGACGCGTACGCGCCGAGGGTTTAAACGGCGCAGCAGTTGCCGCCGTGATGCGCGATACCGGTCTGACGCATGGGGGCTTTTACAAGCACTTCCCGAGCAAAGATGACCTACTCCTAGAGTCGTTGCGCGAGGCTTTCCGCGACATCATCGAGACGCTGGTTGGCGCCGCGGAACAGTCGCACCCCGAGGCACCGTGGAAGGCGATTGTGAAAGCCTATCTGAGCCCGGAATATTGCGATCACATCGAGCGCGGTTGCCCGCTGCCGGCTCTCGCTCCCGAGTTGGCGCGCGCCAGAAAGGGAATGCGGCGTCTGATATTTGCCGAGCTCCTGAATTACAAGAATCGCATGGTCCTGTACATGCCGGGCCGGCGTGCAGCCGACAAAGAGCGCGCTTTCTTTGTGATCTTTTCAACCATGATCGGAGCCGTTGAAATTGCGCGCATACTGCCTGATCGCGGAGCGCAAAAAAAGGTGTTGGCAAGCGCGAGAGATTTTCTCTTCCGGAGTCTTTGACGGTTAGACCGGCCCGTGCCGGAGCTGATGGAGTACGACGGCTACTGTCGGATTGTAGGCGTGCCTAAATGAGGGGGTTTATGCACCGAAAACGAAATTGCTGTTCTTCGCGGCGCATACGGATACATAAACGAAGATTTTCGCAAGGATAACCGGCGGCTTTGTGATTGAAATCGTCGATCAATAAGGCCACCACCCGGCAAAGCAGCCGGTTAGCTTGAGCACGCGGGGATGTTGGCGAAAACCTAATTGGCTCGCAGCCAGAATTACCCCTAGCGGAGCGTGACCAATAGATCCCACATTGTATTGCTGCCGGATCTCATGTAGGAACCGACGAGGGTCAATCGATGACTTGCAGCCAAGGTTCGACATCGGGAGTTCGTATGCCTGCTTTGTGGAGCGGGTCTTGGGCGGTGATACGGCGTGCCTCTTCCAGGTTATCGACCCGCAGGACGTAGAAGCCGTTACCGGTGTTCTTGCCGTCCTCCGTGAAGAATGGACCGGAGATTGGCAGAAGTCCTTTATCGCTCAGTGATTTCATAAAGCGCAGATGTTCGTCAAGGTGACGATTTAACTGTTCGACCTCCGGGACTGCCAGGCGGCTATGAACCAGGAATTGGACATCATGCTTTTCAGCAATCTCTTCCGGAAGGTGAATCGAGCGGGATGCAGCGTTGACAGGCATTGAATCTCCTTATTTATTCAGTTGTGGTGCTGATTACGTATTACGTGCGGTTTTCAATCGACCTTGGGAGGAATATTTAAGTTCAGTCGGAAGAAATTGTCGGGGTCGAACGTTCGCTTCAATGCCTGTAGTCGCTTATACTTCTCGGCTCCAAACGCGGCGGGGACCATATTCTGCTGATCTCCTCTTAGCCAATTATAAGTAACCTCTCCCGTGTACACCGAACCGAGGGAGTTGAAAGCCTCCATGGTGATGGGGGCCAATTCTTCCAGCTTCGCCTCCAGCGTCGGTGACACCATTTTCAGGTAAAACGGTGCTTTAGGGGAGGTGTACGATGCGACTTCGTCCGATTCCCTTTTCAACGCTCCTCCCAGTTGTTGGAGTTCGATGAGAATAAGCGGTGGCATCCGTGTCTTCGCAATCTCCAGTACTCCGTCCAGAACAGCCTCGCTTAGTTCCTGAAGACATTCAACGTGACTGAAGGTCGGCGATCCTTTCTCGTCCGACGCTTGATCGAAAGCTGCCATCTCGGAGTACGGTCTCAGCTTGAGATCATCGAACGCCGGCTCTTTGGACGCCCTTATTTGCGCATGCAGTTGTTCAGCAGTGATGGGATCCGAATGACAAATCCCAATCGCACAGGTCTCTGTGGAACGGAGGTGCAAAAGGAAACTGGGCCGCGGGGGCACCTTCATTAAACGTAGATAGGTACTGGTGTCGTTTGGCAGGCCAGCCGACCACTCACGGTAAAAGCCAAGCACCTCGAGAGCATCTTCCATGCGGTAATAAGCCAGACCACCGAAGATCTGATTCAGTTGTACAAGCCTTACCGTCATAGAAGCGACGACGCCGAAGTTCCCACCCGCACCGCGAATCGCCCAGAATAAATCCGGATTCTCTGTTGCGCTTGCGACGACTACAGAACCCTCGGCAAGCACCACGGTTGCCGATTGCACAGCGTGGCAAGCCGCGCCCACCTTGCGTCCCAACCAACCAAAGCCTCCGCCGAGCGTATAGCCAATTACGCCAACGTTGGACACCTGTCCGGACGGTACGCGAGGCGGTGCGGTTCCGCGGAGTTGAGTAACTCTCCAGACGACACTCCAGGGCCTACCGTAGCCGTCTCTGCCGCCGGGTCCACGGCAATGTCCTTCATTTCGCTTAGCCGAAGGAGAATTCCTTCATTGCACGGAACGGCAATGCCATGTCCGGTATTTTGAACTCCGAGCGGCAGATCGAGTTCGCGTGCCGCGCGGATTGCCTCAACAATGTCCTGAACACTGTGGGCGTTCACAATGGCTGACGGATGTTGTTCGACGACCTGCAGCCAAGGCGTGCGCTGTTTGTCGTAGCCATTATCCCCGGGTCGGACAACCGACCCGGTGACCCTGGTTCTCAGCTGTTCTAGCGCATCGCTGAAACTTTTTCCCCGAGAACATAAGCACTGACTCCAATCGATTGCCCAGTCGGTGAAAGGACTCTCAGCTATTCGCAATGACGATCGTTTGGTGAAGGTACTCGTCATTGGAGAGCTGAGCAACCATGAACGACGCTACGTCGCTGCGTGTGATCTTATGGGCCTTGTCGCCTGTATCGGCAGAGAACACTCGGACGTTGCCTTTGGCGGGATCATCGTTAAGGATGGCCGGGCGCAGAATCACCCAATCCAGACCGCTCGCTTCGATGGCCGACTCCATGGCCGCTTTGTCCTTGTCGGCGCCGCGCAAGAAGGTGAAGACAAGCAAGCGCTCATAAGTGGGGGCGTTCGCCTTACTCTCTCCGACGCCAAGCATGGACGTTGCCACAAGGCGCCGCACCCCATTCTGTTGCATGGAAGCGATGATTGTGCTGGCGGCGCTCGATTCGAGCGTGGCTTCCTTGTAAGGCGTTTTGCCGCCGATGGTATCGAGAACAGCGTCTTGGCCGCGAACTGCCGGGTCCAGCTCATCTCTATTGGTGGCGTCCCCTTCGATGACCCGAACGTCCGGACCCTGGTACTCGTCAGCCTTGCGAACGAAGGCCGTGACTTGGTGACCGGCGGCTATTGAGTGTTCCACTACAAATCTCCCGGTCTTGCCGGCGGCTCCAATTACTAGGACTTTCACGCGCGTACTCCTTTCATGCAATCGTCAGTGGACTTTTCGCCCCTGATTAAGAAAGACTCTTCAGGCAAAAGCGTTTTATCCGCACAGCACATAAGATCGAGATCGACCCTCCGTAGTTTCTTGCATTGATTTACATTCAGTATTGCGGGCAACGCTCTAATCGCGTGGAGTTTTAGGATTGTCATATGCGCCTGCTTGCCGACATGGAAGTCTTTGTCGAAGCCGCAAAGATGCGGAACTTCGGACGTGCTGCTGCTGCTCTGGGGATAACGCCATCCACTCTCAGCCGCCGAATCTCCGGTCTTGAACGAGAACTGGGTTTCGTCCTGATCCGAAGATCGACACGCCATTTCGCTCTTACGGAAGCGGGTCAGAAATTCCTCGAGCGTTCGCAACGGATCCTGGAGGAGGCTGCGCGGACAAGGGAAGAACTAGGCGCAGACTTCACGAAAATTTCGGGTCACGTTCGGGTGGGCGCACCGTGTGATTTGGCTACGACTATCCTGGCTTCAGTCTTCGCAAGGTACTGCCGAGCCAACCCGACCGTCTCCATCGACGTCATCTCAACCCAAGGTCAGCCCGATCTGTCCCGCGACTCTCTGGACGTGGCGTTTGCGGTTGCACATCAGGTTTCTCTTCCCGACTCCCTGTACTCCGCGCGCCTTGTTGGTTCCTTCGCAAGGATGATGTATGCGTCGAGAACGTATCTAAAGCGGAACGCGACTCCGAATACACCGCCGGAATTGATAAAGCACTCGTGCATTCGCCACCTCGACGGCCCTGTGGAAAAGCATTGGGAGTTACATCGCGAAAGGAGGCGTCAAATAGTTGCGGTCAAAGGAGCGTTCACCTGTAGCAGCGTGAGCGTGTCCGCACAAGCGGCGCGGGAACACCTTGGCATCGTAATGATTCCGCAGCATTTGGCTTCCCATCCAACGTTCGGAGCAGGCTTAGTTCGGGTCTTGCCGGATTGGGAGGGCACGCGGGCAAGTGTTTTCGCAGTGACGGCGGACCGCATTTTGCCGGCCAGAACAGAAGAGCTGATTCGCGTCGCAAAAGCCGAATTCGCCAAGCAACTTGCGAAACTCGAGTCCGCAGTTGCCTAGCGCCGTCCCACCTTGCTCGCGTCGCCTTTTAGACCTGCCCTTCCCATCCGAAGCTTATGACCAGGATGGCGCACCCAAGATAAAAACGGAGAGTAGGCCATCCCATATCCTAATTCGAGAGTTGTGTTCTGTTAAGGTCCTACTGCTTAATCATCGTCCCGACCACCAACCCGTCGGTCTGTATGAACTCAATCGTTTTCCCGCCATTGACGATCACCAGATTGCGGTGGTGAGTCCCAGTCGAGCTCGTGTAATCAGCAGTGCCGGTTCCATTGGGATTGATCGAATAGGTTCCAGAATACTCCTGAGGAGATGCGTCGCCGCCGCCAACTAGCGTGGCGGATGCGTCAAAGGTCCCATCGCCGTGAAAATTCCACATGCCCCCCGTAGTGAACGGATTGTATTGGCTGACGCTATTGGGGCTGGAAACTTGTGGGGCAAGCCCGACGTACCCGAAGCCGTAAATGCCCTTCAAACTGCGGTCCGAAAATCTGCATTCTGGACGATTTGTCTCAGATGAGGTCTCGGGTGTGACCACGGATTGAGCGTTCACCCTAGTGGTCGCGCCAGCGGCGAGCAGCAGGGCCATCAAACCTGAAGCTAGGACAAGGTTTCTAACAGACACATTTGTGATCGACATGTTATTTTCTCTCTTCCCCGGACTTAAGTCCGGAATTGGTTGTTGTGGATTGTTGCCTCGTAAAGAAGGTGCTGCCCGGCTTACTGGTTTTCCGCGTACTTAGCGATACACTGTAGGTCACGGCAGGGTAACAGTAGAGGCCCGGTTTTTTCTTCTTACACGGAATAAGGCGGGATTTCGAACCGTAAACTGCAATCGAGAGCGCAAGAAATTAATCGTTTCCGGCAATTTGTTTCAGGTCAACGTAGCTTCAGGAGTTTAGGGGTGCGATATGGAAGTTCAGCCCACGAGCGAAGTCACGGGCCTGCTCCAGGCGTGGAGCGGGGGAGACGAGCAGGCGCTTCAGAAGCTGACCGACCTGGTGTACCAGGACCTGCATCGGGCAGCGCACGGCTACATGCGAGGCGAGCGCACGCCGCATACACTGCAGACAACCGCGCTCATTCATGAAGTTTATATCCGGCTGGTTGGCATCCAGCAGATAAGCTGGCAGGGCCGAACGCACTTCCTGGCGGTTTGCGCGCGTCTCATGCGCCGGGTGCTGATCGATTTTGCTCGCGAGCGGACGTCTCAGAAGGCTGGCGGCGGGGCGACTCCCATTTCGCTCGACGAGATGTTAACGGTATCGGCGCACCCGGATCCCGGTTTGCTGGCCTTAGACGATGCGCTCAAGAGCCTGGCTGCAGTAGACGCGAGGAAAGCCAATGTGGTGGAGCTGCGCTTTTTCGGTGGCCTGACGGTGGAGGAGACGGCGGCGGCACTGGCAGTTTCGAGTGAAACTGTGATGCGCGACTGGAGACTGGCAAAGAGCTGGCTGCTTCGCGAGATATCTCGGGGCGAGCGAGATGGATCCTGATCGCTGGCGTCGGATCGAGGAGTTGCATCACAATGCGTTGCGAGTGGAGCCGGAGAAACGGGCCGCGTTTCTGGACCGCCTTTGCAGCAGTAGCGGGGACCCCGAGTTGCGTCAGGAAGTCGGGTCTCTGCTCGACTACAACACCGAAGCGCAAGGCTTTATGGAAGTTCCCGCCTTTGAACTGGCGGCCCGGCAGATGAGCAGGCAAAACTCGCAGCCGGAAGTCGATCTGATAACCGGCACTACCGTCAGCCATTTCCGCGTGGCAGGACGTTTGGGCGCCGGCGGCATGGGCGTAGTCTACCAGGCCGATGACCTTAAGCTGGGCCGCAAAGTAGCGTTGAAGTTCTTGCCGGACATGGCCCACGATCCGGAGATGCTGGGGCGCTTCCGCCGAGAAGCCCGCGCTGCTTCGGCTCTCAACCACCCCAACATCTGCACTGTTTACGAAATAGATGAGCACGAGGGCCGGCCCTTCATGGCCATGGAGCTCTTAGAGGGACAGCCGCTCAATCACTTAATAGGAGGCAAGCCGTTGCCGGTGGAGCGGGTTGTTGCTATCGGCGAAGACGTGGCGGACGCTCTGGCGGCGGCACACGCACGCGGCATCATCCATCGCGATATCAAACCGGCAAACATCTTTGCGATCGGAGATGGCCGCGCCAAGGTGCTGGACTTTGGCTTGGCCAAGCATCTGACGCAAGCGAAGGGCGCATCCACTACGACGGCGGAGACCCTTGCCGAGACCGCCTTCGGGGTGACACTTGGAACCTGCGCCTATATGTCGCCCGAGCAGGCTCTCGGCAAAGAACTGGACGCCCGCACCGATCTCTTCTCTTTCGGAGTGACACTGTATGAAGCCGCCACCGGGATCCAGCCCTTTCAAGGCAAGACCACGGCTGAAATTTACGATGCCATTTTGCACCGCGCTCCCACTCCTGCGTCGCAGCTGAATTCTAAGATTCCACTCAAACTGCTGGAGATCATTGAAAAGTGCCTGGAGAAAGATCCGGAGATGCGCTACCAAAGCGCCTCGGAGATCCGCACAGATTTACGCCGCCTGAAGCGCGAAACCGATTCCGGTGAGAGTTCTGCGACCGCAGCCGAGAGCCAAAGTGCAAAGCCAAAGCAAGCGGTTCGAGCGATCGCCCTGGCGATGGTACTGCTTCTGGTCGCAGGGATTGCCTGGTGGCTCTGGGACCGTTTCAAGACAGGCGCGACCGCCGAAACCGCCGCCGCACTGGCCGTTCCACAAATCCATTCCCTGGCTGTACTTCCACTGAAGAACCTGTCGGGAGATCCCAGCCAGGAATACTTCGCCGACGGAACCACGCTGGAGCTGATTACCACGCTGACCAAGATCAGCCAGCTCCGAGTGATCTCATGGACCTCAGTCCGCGGATACAAGAACACTATCAAGACATTGCCCGAGATCGCCAAAGAACTGAACGTGGACGGGGTCATTGAAGGGTCGGTGGAACGCGCCGGGGACCAGGTGAAGATTACCGCGCAATTAATCGACGCGCCCAGAGATCACGATTTGTGGGCGGAGAGTTACAATCGCGACCTGCGCGATGTCCTGAGTCTGCAGGAAGAAGTGGCGGGATCTATCGCGCGCGAAGTCCGGGTCGCTCTCACGCCGCAAGATAAAACGCGTCTCGCGAGCGTGCGGCCGGTTGATCCGGAAGCCTATCAGTTGTATCTCCGTGGACAGTCTTACCTGGAGAAGTGGACGCCCGACGCGATGTTGCTGGCCCGCCAGAGCTTCAGCCAGGCTATTGCGCGAGACCCTAAGTATGCGAGCGCATACGCCGGCTTGGCTGACACCTACCTGCTAGGTGACACAGCCCCAGATCCGAGAGGTTTTCCGAAGGCCAGGGAAGCGGCAGCGAAAGCCCTTGCACTAGACGACAGTGTGAGCGATGCGCATGTCGCGCTGGCTATTTTGAAAGATGAGGTCGACTGGGACTGGGCTGGCTCGGAAAGAGAATTCAAGCGTGCAATTGAGTTGAATCCCGGGGACACCCTTGCGCACCACATCTATTCGCACCTGCTGCTGACGCTAAGCCGGAACCAGGAGTCCCTTAGGGAGAGCGAGCTTTATGTCAAGGCAGACCCTCTATCCGCCTCAGCCCACTCCCATCTCGGCTGGCATTACGAGTGTACGGGGCAATATGACCTTGCCATCATAAAGCAACTGGATACCTTGCGTTACGACCCTAATAATCTTGACGCCTTTTCTTATCTGGCGGAGCTCTATCGCTACAAAGGCATGCCGCGGGAGGCCTTGGTTCAATATGGAAAGGCATCGGTCCTGGCAGGAGACAGTCCTGCTTCGATCCAATCGTTGCGCAGGGCGTACCAGTCCGGTGGCTGGAGAGGCTATGGGCGGGAGCTTTTACAACGAGATCTCAAGAACGCGAAACAAGAATACGTTTCCCCGTTCGTTATCGCCGCCCACTACGCCTTGATGGGCGACAAAGAAAACGTGTTTCGTTACCTGGAAAAAGCTTACGTAGAGCACGATTCCTGGCTAACTGGCCTAACCGTCGACCATGACTTTGATTTTGTGCACCACGATCCCCGCTACACGGCTCTGCTGCGAAGAATGGGTTTGCCGCTGTGACCGGCTGCCAAAGGTGATAATGTCGAGCCCGCATGGTCGACAAGCCGGACCGGCGGTTTGCAAGTAGCGAGTGGGCCAACACGATAGCGTTTATGAAGCGCATCCTTATCACAGGCGCCACCGGCAACATCGGCGGCCACGTGCTTTCTCAACTGCTAACGATGGGGTTGCAAGTGCGCGCGCTGGTGCGCGATCCGAACGTGGCTGGTCTGCCTGCGCAGGTCGAGGTCGTGTACGGAGACCTTACTCGTCCCGAGACGCTCGATGAATGTCTGGATGCGATCGACACCGTGTTCTTAGTGTGGGTAGCTGCCGCGACGGCTGTCGCTCCTGCCTTGGAACAGATCGCGAAGCGCGTTCGCCGCATCGTATTCCTCTCTGCCCCGCTCAAAACCGCACACCCACTGTTCCAACAGCCTAATGCCTCAAGGGCTCGCGCCGAACTGCTGGAGAGGCTGATCGAGACCTCAGGACTCGACTGGACGTTCTTGCGCCCAGGGATGTTCGCCCTGAACGCCCTGGACTGGTGGGCGCCACAGATACGGGCCGGCGATGTTGTGCGCTGGCCCTATCTCGAGGTACCTACGGCACCAATCGACGAGCGGGATATTGCTGCCGTCGCGGTACGCACGCTCTATGAAGACGCACATTCCGGGGCGGAATATGTTCTCACTGGACCACAATCCCTAAGTCAATTCGAGCAGATTGCCACTATCGGCTCCGTTCTCGGCCGGTCGCTCCGCATCGAAGAGATCCCGGCAGAGGTTTGGCTCCGTGAATTGCCGAGCCTTATGCCCCCGTTTGTTGCGAAAGTTCTACTGGACGCTTGGGATGCCGCAATCGGACAACCCGCCTTCACTACGTCCACCGTCGCCGAAGTCACCGGATCGCCGGCGCGGACGTTCCGCGAGTGGGCCACCGATCACGCGGCGCAGTTCCGGGCATGATATGGCCGGTGCTTATGGATGGGGCCGGAGTATCCGCGGACTGTGTCTTGTTGGTCGGCAATCCGCAAAATGCAGAAAACTGATATCGAACGGCGCAGGCCTAGTGCGGGAAATTCGTCTGGAGCTATGGGTAAACGCTTCGCGACCACAGCGGACTATGAATCACGACACCAGTTCTGGGGCCAGGGATTATGGCGCTCCAGTGCTACGGCATGAAAACTCGTGTTACCCTGACCGTCAGCACAGACTTGTATGGGCATTCTGAGCCGCATCGGCGTGGCAATTGACTCGGATCTGTTGAAGCGTTTCGACGCTTTCATCGCAAACCAGGGTTACACGAACCGGTCCGAAGCGTTCCGTGACTTGATTCGCGACCGGCTGGTGGTGGCAACGGTCGACAATCCGCGTGCTCCAGTCGTAGGCACCGTGACCCTGATCTATAATCACCATTCGAGACTCCTGCCGGAGAAGCTGATGAACTTGCAGCACGGTTACCACAGTCTGATTGTCTGCACCACACATGCCCACCTGGACCACGACAGTTGCCTGGAAGTCATTATTCTCAAAGGCGAGTCCAGACAGGTGCAAAAGCTGGCCGACATGCTCATTGGAACCAAAGGCGTTCAGCACGGCCGTTTGGTCATGAGCAGTCCCAAAATCGGTCTAACGAAATCAGCCTGACGAAGGCCTGAAGCGGGGGCAGCACAGGGTTTAAATTCGAGGTCGTCGTAACGAATGCATTTGTAGATCAGCACCGCTACAGCCAGCTCAGAGCGAAGAGCGCCACGATGAAGCTAGCGGGCAGGGCGTTGTCAGCTCGCATTTTCGGGAGTCAAAAAATTATTTTCACGTGCCTCGCCGTGTCGAAATCCCTAAATTTTAATGAAGTAGGGGTCTTTGAAAACTGCCATCTGGTCGACTAGCGCGGCATTTGTCAAAAGGTTCTTCGTAATCCGAATCGCACTTGAAGGGGTTCGACTGGATGGAAAACGTCTGTGAATGCCGCCGCGGCCGTTGGCGTTATTCGGGATGTATAGGCGTAGTCAATGTCGTGATCCCTCCGGTTCAGCAAATTCAAAACTTCGACGACAAAGCTCCATCTTTCGGTAAGTCGATAACGGAGCTCGGCATTGAGCAATACGGTCGAGTTTGAGCGATAGATGCCGTCAGAGGTCAAATCGCGCGGGCCGAAGGCGCGCAGGCGCAAACTTGCCGAAAAACGTTTGTAATCGTGCATCGTAATGCCCGACGAGGCCACCAAACCAACCGCTTCGGGCACGCGCTTGCCACCCGGGCTGTTTGGCGCAGCATCATCTGGGTCTATTGTGGTGAAGAACGCCCTGGAATCCGCAAGGTCAAAATCAAAAGCCAGATGTTCCAGCGGCGTGTAGTAGTTTGCCCACTCTATTCCATAGCGGTTGCTCGGCGATGCTGAAGCGACCGTGCCGCCAGTGTCGCCATCCTGCTGCAGTTCGGAAGCGCTGTGGAGATACCAGAGTGAAAACGTGCTTTGCAGATGTGGGGCGGCCGCGGTGCGCACGCCGATTTCCGCGCCTTTGGTGGGGACTAGGGCAGGGATTCTCGAGGTGGCGGTGGGATATGGATTATCCGGCGAGATCGGTTCCACCGTTTGCGTTGCGCCACGCGCGTCGTTGCTGTGAAAGCTGAATCCGCCCTGTACATAGACCTCAGTCTTGGACCACGGCCCGAAAATCAAACTCGCTTTGGGTTGGGGCAGGAATTTGGTGGCCGTGCCGGAATTGGCGGCCGCAAAGTTGACCACTGGAGCGCCTGGCAATTCGGTGGCGACGTAACTGGGAGTCAAGCTGGTGACGACATCTATTGCTTCGTCGCCGCGCAGGACCAGGACCGAGCGGATTTTTTCCGCCCACTGGATTTTGTTTTCCACATAGAAACCGGCAATCGTTTCGGTGAACTTATTCAAATCCGTGTCCGCGGGCAAGACCGCTACCAGGTTCGGATCGGCGGAGCATGTGTCGATGGGTTGGTCATTACACGCGTTGATATCATTCTTCTCCGTGCGCACGCGATTTTCCGTCCGGTAAAGGCCGTTGTGGATCCAATCGTTGCGGACCTGCAGTCCGAAGGTATTTTCCACCTTGCGGCCAAACCATTGGCTCGAAATCGTGTGGTGTGCGTCCAGGCCAACCACCCAGCGCCTGTCCTGCTGTTCGAACTGATCACCCTTAACGGGGTCATCCAGGAAGTATGTGAAATCGGAAAATAAATCGAGATCGTAGTAAAAACCGTACGCCGTAATCTTTGTCTTCGATTTCGCGCCCTGGCGATGCCATTCAGCTTGCAAGCTATACCGCTGTGAATTGCCCCCGTCTGTCGGGTTCAGTGCGCCGAAGAAACCGACGAGGGGCGTAGCTGTAATAGGGATCTGATCGCTCGAATTCCATTTCCCGTGGTAGCCGCGGGCCGTGATGCTGAACCCATTGGCTTCGTCGCCCTGGCTGTAGGTTAGCAGCCCGTTGAATTTGGCGTAACCATCCGGATGCGTCCATGGGCCGTCATCGTAATACGCTTCTCCGCCGAACAGCAAACTACCTGGACCAAGCTTGTGCGATACCCCGAAAACGGCCCGCGCATAGCCATACATGCCGCCTTCCACCTGGAGGAAGTTCTCGGGCAGCGTCTTATAGAATTCGAGATGGGCCGATCCAGCTGAGCCATAGTTGCCGACATCAGCGTAATAAGGACCCTTTTCGTAATTCACCCGCTGCACAAGTTCCGGAATGACAGTATTCATGTCCGCGTACCCCTCACCGTGGGCGTGCGACGGCAGGTTAAGCGGCATGTCGTCGATGAAGACGGCGAAATCTGTGCCGTGGTCGAGATTGAAGCCGCGAAGAAAATACTGGTTGGCCTTGCCGCCCCCGGCGTGTTGCGTGATGATGAGGCCGGGAACGGTCTCCAAAACCTCTCCCGAACGAAGAATCGGACGATCTTCGATTTCCTTTGCGCCCACCGTTCCCTGGGTGGCGGAATCGGCAATACCAACAAGGTCATCCTCCCGGCCCTGGACGTTCATGGTGGTGCCCACAGAGCTTACGGCCAGAGTGATGCCAAGTGAGGTCGACGGCTCGGTGGTCTCAATCGTCACGGGAATTTCTTTGGTCTCAAAACCGGGACTAGACACGACGAGTAGATATTTACCCGCCGGCAGTCTAGAAATGATGTAGGAGCCGTTCTCGTCCGACTTTCTCGTCACTTGCACACTACCGTTCGCGCCGCGAACCTGCACGGTAGCCCCGGCAATTGTCGCGCCAGACGTGTCAAGGACAGTTCCCGATAGTTGGGGCGGATGAGCGTTGTCAGTCGTCGCGACCGGCAATTTCTCCTGCGCGGCAACCAAGAGCGAAGTAAGCATCATTCCTAACAGAAATAGAAAATGAGGTCGCATATCGTCCTTACTTCCCTAGCGCCACGCCCCATGAGTGTCGAGTCGGTCTGTGAGGCGCGCGTCCGCTAGCCAGGTGAAGGCAATCGAAGCGAAAAGCAGGGACGCGATGACGAGCGGCCGCCGGGTCATGAATTCCTTTCAAGAGCAGTGCTACCGATCTCAGAAACGTACTACTAGCCAAAGATGGTAGCACCAACCTCAACAACGTATTACGAGGTCGGCGGAGTCTTTGATATCTGTTTACGGCCAGACGGATTGTGATCCGCGATCGAAATCAGCTATCGTCAATTCCCGGATCTCCGTCTAGGTTGCATGTGAGGCTAACCAGGGTTCTTGACTTAACGTTCGCCACCGGTGACCGTTCTTGCCGCAGCCTAAGGATGTAGCGCTCGCGATCTGGTGGTGAATGGAACCGTCTGTGCCCGCGTCGCGCATACGGGCCTATATAGATCGATGGTTTGCTGCCCCTCACGAATGCTCTAGCGCATCCCTGATGCAGGTCTCAGATGCTATCGGTCCGTAGAATAGGACCTTCCGGTCATGAGAGTCGTTTTCGAGCAAATATTGAGCCGAGGCGGAGGTTTCGAGTTAATTTGAACGAGAACTTCAGTTGATCCAGTCTTCGGTGGCCTCTTCGTCGTCTCCTTCGTCCGCCATGACTTCGGCTAGGCTGATGGCCTCTTCGGCAGCCTCGGCAATCTCCTCGTCTTCCGAGTTGGCTAACTTGGAGAGAATCTTCGAGGCCATGGGCGGCCGGATACTGGCGACGGCGTCGATCGCAGCAAGCAAGAGGGGCGTGGGGGTTGCGGAGTCTTTGACGAGCGCGGCGGTGTGCGCCCAGGCGGCATCGAGCCCCCAGTTTCCGGCGGCTTTGACAGCGTTGTAATGAATGTCAGGATGGGCGCTGTCTAAACCTTCGAGAATCTGTTCATCGAAGCCGCGCACCCAGCGCATGGAGAACATGGCGGTGAGCATCCATTCCTGGTCGCGGCTCAAATAGGCGGCCAGGATCGCGTCGCGGTGCCAATCTTGCGGTGCTCGCACGGATGCCTCCAGAATCTTCCGGCGTAGTTCTTTAGGAGTGCTTTCGTCCTGATAGAGCTTGTGAAAAAGGCTCTGAATGTGGTTGAAAGTGCGCTCAGAGATGAGCACGTCGTCCGGGTCTTCGAAGCCATCGATATCGGTCTGTTCGAGGGCGGCCCCGAAAGAGATCGCCGCTCGGGCGCGCAGCCGCGGGGACTGGTCGTGGCTGGCCACGATCTTGAGTAACGCGTCCGACAGCTGGTCGTTTATAACGGTGGAATCGCCGGCCAACTGGGCGGCCATCAGAAGGTCTGACTCATTCGCGCGATGGCCGGTCAGGATCTCGTGTAAGTTTTTGGCCGTGGCGGGAGGCCATTCCCATGGCGGGGTATCGAGCAAGGTTTTAAGATTCATTTTCGTTCTGAGTCATTCCGTATGGTGGCGCGACCGCGGAAAAGGGCGGTCCAATCGCTGCGCTCATGGCTCCGAAAATCATCCAGAGCAGCGGCATGCAACTCACGCCATTTTTCTTTTCATTTTACGTCCGCACACAATTTTGGAGGCGGATTAGAATCGAAGGCGGCGCATGGCGGCGAGACATGGTTGAAATAGCAAAGTTCGAAAGGCAGTCGACAAAAGGTTATCTGCATACTCCTGCCGAATCGCGCGCGGAAGCGTTGGTACTGACGCACGGGGCCGGCGGGAACTGCCAAGCGCCGTTGTTGATTGCGGTGGCGGGGGCGTTCGCGGGGGCCGGTTTTCTGGTGCTGCGCTGCGATCTTCCGTTTCGGCAGCGCAGAGCCGCCGGGCCGCCCGTTCCGGGACAAGCGGCAGAGGATCGGAGAGGATTGAAGGCGGCGCTAGATGAGATGAGGCAGGCGGTTTCGGGGCGCGTGTTTCTAGGCGGCCACTCTTATGGAGGTAGACAGGCGAGCATGCTGGCAGCCGAGGAGCCCGAGATTGCCGCCGCGCTGCTACTACTTTCCTATCCGCTCCATCCGCCGAAGAAACAGGAACAGATGCGTAGCGCGCATTTCCGCGACTTGCAGGTTCCGTCTTTCTTCGTGCACGGGGTGAAGGATCCATTTGGATCGCCCGCGGAGATGCACGACGCTTTGCCGCTCATCCCGGCTCGAACCAGGCTAGTGCTGATCGAGGGCGCCGGGCACGATCTGGCGCGCGGCAAGTTCGACCTCCACAGTCTGGTGGTCAAACCGTTCGCGGCTTTTACCGCACCTGGTAAACCAGAATAGCCGCCGGATGACCCGCGGTGGGAGGAGCAGCCACATAGTAGCGGCTCAGTTCCGGAACAAGCCGCGCGGTTCTAGCCCGCGGAGCTGAGGGAACGTTTCCAAGCGAGGTATAGTTGTCCGCACTATCCTGCCGGAAGACGTAGACCGCGCCGTCGCATGCCGCGTACAAGCGCTTGCGGAGAGGGTCATAGACCAGATCGTCCACGCCTTTGCCGATCGGGAGAGCCTGCAATTCTTTTCCCGAAGCAGTATCGAAAATCACGATCGCGCCGCTGCGGCAGGCGACGAAGAGGCGGCCGTGGTCCTGGTCGAGCGCCATAGCAACATTGGTTTGACCTTTGGTGACAGGCCAGCTTGCAAGTAAAGCGCGTTTGGAACGATCGACGACGTCGACCTGATTCTTGGCCTTGTTGTTGACGTATATCTTCGGACTGGAGGTCTCGAGCGCCATGGCTTCGAGCGTGTCGCCATCGATTTTCATGTCGGCCAGCTTCTTGCCGGCATCGGTATCGACCACGCTGAGCATGGAATAAGTCTCGTGAACGTCGCCGCCTCCGTTGTCGACATAAAGATAGTGCGTGGCGGGATCGTAGCCGATCGAATCGGCATCGGCGAGCAATTTGACGCTTTGCAGAAGGCGGTAGCTGGAGCCGTCGTAAATTTTAACTTCGCCCGCGCCGCCATCGGTAACGTAAATTCGATTGAGGTCCGCTCGGAAGAGGACAGCGTGCGGCCGGGCGAGGCCTTCTATTTTGTGAATCATTTTGCCGTCGTGGAGGTTGTAGACGAGCAGGGCCTGATAATCTTCCGGCGTGACGAAGAGACGATTGCCTTTCAGATCGACGCCGAAATGGTCGAAATGGCCCTTGAGATCGGGGGGCAGTTTCCATTGATCGACCTGCTTGAGCGGCACGTCCTGGGCGGCCGGACCGGCGGACAAACAGATGAGTGGAATGAGCAGAAAGAATAGTCGCATGTTGGTGCGTATTTATGTTGTGTAGCTTAAGCGACTTTTCTGAAATTTGGATGAAATGGGATTTGGCCGAGGTAGGAGCGGTACTACTGGTGGGCATTGAGCGCGGATTCGTCCAACATGGCGATTCGGCCATCCGAGCCAACAGCCCAAGGCAAGCTCAACGCGTTCCAGCCTGCTTTGTCGAACAGCTTCCAGGTCTTGCCATCGTCGCGGGAGACATCGCTGCCATTCGAACCGACGGCAATCCAGCAGCGGGCCTGCTTGTCCCAGGCGACGGCCGAACGATATCCGGAAGGAGGATGGGAGGCCGGATGCCAAGTCGAGCCGCCGTCTGAGGTCCATGCGGCGGTGTTGTCAGTCCGGTTAGGTTGCTTGTAGTCTCCGCCCACGACGACAGCGTGCATTCGACCGCGAAATGCAATCGAGAACATACCAGAGGTCTCGTTGTTAGACGGAAACGGTAACTTGGCCGATGTCCACTTTTCGGGAGGAGCCCCGGCAGAAGACTGAAAAATTCGGGAGCCCCCGGGGCCGCCGGTGACGAAGAATGCATGCAGTCCGTCGGGAGTGAGGGCAAGCGCCGAATTGCTGGCCGCAAAAGCGCTCTCTTGCGAACTGGCTGCGAGGGCGGCGCTTTGGTCAGGCGACCAATGGCGGCCGGCATCGCCGGTTCGGAAGATCGTGAAGCGTCCGTTTACCGGATCGCCGAGCAGGATGCCTTGCTGTTTGTTGGAGAAGGCAATCGCATCCCAAAAGCCGGTCGGCTCCGGGTTTGTGAAGACGCTCTGCCAGTGCGCGCAGCCATCGGTGGTTTCGTAGAGCCTGGAGGCAGCGCCAGCACCGCTCGACATGACGATGGCGCGATCGGCATCCCAGCCCCAGATTCCGCGAAAATCGAGGTTGGCGGCGGCGGGAGGAATAGCGCATTGCTGCCAGAGGAAGCCGTCGTCTTCGCTGCGCAGGACAACGCCATTTGTGCCGCTGGCCCAAGCGATGCCGGGGCTCGCGCTATGTACTGCGCGCAGGCTCGATTTCGTGCCGCTGTTGCCGGCATTCCACTGAGCGGGAGCCGGAAATGCAAGGGCGAGCAGCACGATTGTGGTTAGGTAGACAACTTGCACCAACCTCATTATGGCGAAGCGCTTTGTTATAGCGGGGTAGGCATCGGGGTGCAAGTTTACGGTCGCTGAAGCTTCCTGCTCTGTTTCAGGCATTTCGCAACGCTTGGGCGGCGGCGGCTGTTTTCGCGCTGCAATCGAGCCTTTACGGAACTCGTACGCACATTGTTTTTCAACGCGGCGAAAAGCGTGACGATATAGTGACAACGATGATGCACCGGTTCTTGACAACATCTGCCCTTTTAATCGCCTGTCGTGCTCTTCTACCTGCTCAATCCGGTCCAGTGACAGTTAAGTCTCCTGACGGCCGTCTCGCTGCCACATTCGAAACCGTCGAGAAAAATCAGGCCGCAACTTCAGGACAGCTTCTTTACTCGGTCAACTTTAATGGCAAGCCGCTAATCGATCGCTCGAAGCTCGTGCTCGATTTACAAGGGCAGAGGCCGCTTGGGCCCATGCTGCAGATCACGGGCGCGACTCCGTCAACACACGACGATTCATATCGATTACTGACCGGCAAGATAAGCAATGTACGCGATCACTACAACGCCATCACCATCGATCTGGTGGAGGGTGGCCGCACTCCGCGCAAACTGCAGATCGAAGCCCGCGCTTATGACGATGCCATTGCTTTCCGCTACGTCGTGCCCGATCAAACCTCCTTCCGCGAATTCCGTTTGAAGAGCGAAGACACCGAGTTCCGCATCAGCAAAGATCCTGTCACCTACGCGCTTGTGCTCCCGCACTATCGGACGATGTACGAGGCTGAATACATTCGGCTGAACGGGAGTGCGTTTGCCGGCCCGAACGGTCTTTCAGCCGGCAAGGTACTCATCGGACTGCCCTACTTGATGCAAGTACCGGGCGTGGGCTGGATGGCGATTACCGAAGCCAATCTGCGCGATTACAGCTCCATGTATCTGGTCAACCAGTCGCAGAGTTGGGGTGGAGCGGATTTTATTTCCCGTCTTGCGCCTGGCGATGATCTTGATGTTGTTGTAACAGGCGTGCTGCCCCACCACTCCGCCTGGCGCGTCCTCCTCGTCGGCGACACCCCCGGCAAGCTCATCGAATCGAATGTCATCACCAGCCTCAATCCGCCGAGCGAACTCAAAGATACTTCCTGGATTCACTCCGGCCTGTCGTCTTGGGATTGGTGGAGCGGCAGCATCGGCCCCGACGGCAAGCCCGCTTTCACCACCGACACCATGAAATACTATGTTGACTTCGCGGCAAAGTCCGGCTTCCCTTACATGCTGATCGATGCCGGTTGGTCCGCGCCCGGCGACATCACCAAAATGAACGGGCGCGTGGACGTACCGGAGGTGGTGCGATACGCCGCGACTAAAGATGTCAAAGTCTGGATCTGGTTGAATTATCGCGAGGCCGATGCCCAAATGGAAGACGCGTTTCCGCTCTATGAAAAGTGGGGCGTGGCGGGATTAAAAATCGATTTTGTAGAGCGTGACGATCAGCGCGGCATCGACTTTTACTATCGCGCCGCGAAAGAGGCGGCCGAGCATCATCTCATGCTCGATTTCCATGGCGCGACCAAGCCGACCGGCATTCGCAGAACTTATCCGAACGTACTCAGCTTCGAAGCCGTGCTCGGCATGGAGCAGAATAAAGCCGGCGCGCGGGATAATCCGGAGCACCGTGTCACTCTACCCTTTACTCGCATGCTCGCCGGCCCCATGGATTACACGCCCGGCGGCTTCGACAACGTCACCCAGGAGAATTTTGTCGCCCGCAGCCTGCATCCTATGGTGATGGGAACACGCGCGGCTCAACTCGCCATGTACGTGGTTTACGAAACTCCGTTTCAGATGGTTTCCGATTCACCCCATGCCTACCAGGACCAGCCGTCTTTCGACTTCATCAAGCATGCGCCCACCAGCTGGGACGAGACCCGAGTTCTCAACGGCCAACCCGGCGAGTTCATCACTATGGTTCGCCGCAAAGGGGACGACTGGTTTCTGGGCAGCATGAATAACTGGACCACGCGCGAGCTTGAAGTTCCGCTCGGCTTTCTCGGGGCCGGCCGGTACACCGCGGAAATCTACGCCGATGCCTCCGATTCGGCTCAATACCCAAAAAACATCAGCATCCAAAAAAAGATCGTCACTAGCAGCAGCCAGCTCAAGATCGTGCTCGAACCGGGCGGCGGCGATGCCGTTCGATTTGTTCCGCTTAAATAGAAAGAGATGCGTCTGGTATCCATCGGGTGGCTGTTTTTTGTTGTGGGCCTTTCGCTGATACCGCTGCCTCTAAAAATCCAGCTTGGCACCACCGGCAACTACCATCGACTCGGCCACTTCGCAATTTTTTTTGTGACGGCTTTTCTGCTTTGCTGGAAAGCGGGCAATCTGCGCGCGAAATTGTTCCGTGCCGCCGCGGTCATTGTGCTGGGCGTGGTTCTCGAATGGTTAGAGTTGTTTTTCTATCACGCCTCTTTCGAGTGGAAGGACGTCTTATCGGATACTGGCGGTATTTTGCTGGGCGTCTGCGCGGTCATCATTGCCGAGACTATAGCCCTCCAGATCAGTCGCGGCATTCAGCTTTAGCCAGCAACCGTTCTTAAGCCACTGATAAAGTAGCGAATGTTCCATGGCGCACTCCGCACATCCACCCGATATCGATTCCCCGTACAGACTCGATCCAGCACAAATTCGCTTTTATCGCGAAAACGGATTCATCAAATTGAAGAACGTGCTTTCCCCCGAGGTCATCGAGTTCTATCGTCCGGAGATCGCGCGCAAAGTAATAGAGCTCAACACGCAGAACGTTCCGCTCGAACAGCGCACCGTTTACGACAAAGCCTTTCTCCAGATCATGAATCTCTGGACCAGGAGCGAAACCGTGAAGCAGTTTGTGCTGGGCAAGCGCCTCGCCCGGATCGCCGCGCAATTGATGGGCACGCGCGGCGTTCGCCTGTATCATGACCAGGCTCTCTACAAAGAACCCGGCGGCGGCATCACCCCCTGGCACGCCGACCAGTATTACTGGCCAGTCGATTCGGACCGCACGGTGACGGCGTGGATTCCGTTGCAAGCCACGCCGCTTGAACTCGGACCGCTGGCTTTCGCTCCGGGCAGCTACAAAATCGAGACCGGCCGCGAACTCGAAATCAGCGACGAAAGCGAGCGCAAGTTGCAGCGCAGTTTGAAATCCTACCCTATCTTCGAAACGCCTTTTGAACTTGGTGAAGTCAGCTTCCATTCCGGCTGGACGTTCCACCGCGCCGGCGTCAACAGCTCCGACCGTCCGCGCGAAGTCATGACCATCATCTACGTGGATCAGGATATTCATCTCGTCGAGCCGAAAAACAAAGACCAGCGTCTTGACCGCGAGCGCTGGTGCCCGGGCGTGGAGATTGGCCAGGTGTTAAACTCGCCCATGAATCCGCTCATCTACTCCGAGAACCAGTCCGAGAACCAGTGACTCCCGCTGGAGCAGGCACTACTCTCGTCTCCCTCTCCTCCATCGATATAGCCGTTATCGCGGTCTATTTCGCCGCTGTTCTCGCGCTCGGATTTATTCTCAAATCGCGCGTGCGCTCAAGCGAGGATTTCTTCATCGCCGGCCGTGAGATGACCGCCTGGGTGGCTGGCCTGAGCTTCGTTGCCGCCAACATGGGCGCGCTCGAACTCATGGGTTGGGCCGCCAGCAGCTATCAATACGGCATGCTCGCCACCCATTGGTATTGGGTCGGCGCAATCCCGGCCATGATCTTTCTCTCTCTGATCATGATGCCGTTCTATTACATCTCCAAAACCCACTCCGTCCCGGGCTATCTGAAACTGCGTTTCGGCGAATCTACCCGCTCCCTTAGTTCGCTCTCCTTTGCCGGCATGACCATCCTGATGTCCGGCATCAATATGTTCGCCATGGCGAAAGTCATGGAGGTCGTGCTCGGCTGGAATCTCAACTTCTCTATCTGGGTTTCCTCGATTACCGTAGCTGTCTATGTTACGCTCGGCGGCCTCACCTCCGCTATCCTGAACGAAGTCCTCCAGTTCTTTCTCATCTGGCTCGGCGCGCTGGTGATCCCGATTCTCGGTCTTATCGAATGCGGCGGCTGGAGCGGCCTTCGCCAGCGCATCCTCCACAATCCGTCTCTTCCGCATGGCTTTCTGCATCTCTGGACTAACACCACTCATTTCGCCGATAACCCCATGGGCATTCATTGGACCGGCATTGTCTTCGGCCTGGGCTTCGTCGGCGCGCTCGGCTACTGGACTACGGATTTTCTAGTCGTGCAGCGCGTCATTGCGGCCAAAGATCTGCGCTCGGCCCAGATGGCGCCCATCATCGGCTCTTTCTTCAAAATGCTCGTCCCGATCATCGTGATCCTGCCCGGCCTCATCGGTGTCGCCGTCCTCACGCATGAAAACGGCGGCCTCGGTTTGCTGCCCGAAGCCGGCGCCGGTCCCATGCAACATACCTATAACGAAGTCCTGCCGCTGCTCCTTGTGCGCTACGCCGGCCCGGGCCTGCTTGGCTTAGGCATCACCGCCCTTATCGCCGGGTTTATGTCCGGCATGGCCGGCAACGTCAGCGCGTTCTCTACCGTCTGGACCTACGACATCTATCGTCCTCTCATCAGAAAGAACGCGCGCGATGCGCATTACGTCGCCATCGGCCGATGGAGCACCATGCTCGGCATTCTCGCCAGCATCGGCACCGCCCATCTCGCTATGCATTTCAGCAGCATCTCGGACTACATCCAGGCGCTCTTCAGTTTCTTCGTCACCCCGCTCTTCGGAACCGTCATTCTTGGCATGCTCTGGAAACGTGCCACTCCCGCCGGCGGGTTTTGGGGCTTGTTCGCGGGCGTCGGCTCGTCTCTAGGTATGTGGTTCTGGGTCCGGCAGCAGCCTTCCGCTCTGGCTAAAATCGCTCTTTCGGCCGATGCCAAACCGATGGCCGAAAATCTGTATCGCATGCTTTGGTCGTGGATCGTCTGCGTGGTCGTCACAATCGTCATCAGTTGGCTCACCAAGCCCCGGCCCCTCAGCGAACTTACCGGCTTGGTCTATGGCTGCACAAAAATACCCGAGCAAAAGAAATATCCGCTCGTCCAAAGACCCGTCTTCTGGGGCGCGGCCTCTCTCTTCGTGTTCCTATACCTGCAGTGGATTTTTCGATGAACCGCCCATCCCAGGATCGCTCCGAACTCCCGGTTTGGTTTTTTATCGGCGTTCTCCTGCTGATCTATGGCGTGATGCTCCTCGCCGCCGGACTTTATCAGCTCAAACATCCGCCCCACACTGTTCTTGTGCAGTATCACGCCACAGTGTGGGCCGGTGTTGTCTTGCTTATTTTAGGACTGGTCTACGTTGTAATATTCCGTCCGCGCGGCCGCTGATACCGCCAAACAGATCCACGATCTCCGCCGTCACCACCGCTGCGTCTCGCCAGAAAAGCATCCGCTTCGCAGGCACCATTACTGTCAGCAACTGCCCATTGACGTAAATCATCGCGACCTCCGTCGAGCTTGTCTCCACGCGGGTGAAGTGACGCGCCGCAAAGTTTGGCCTTTCCTCCACCAGGTAATCCGCCCAGACACTCTTGAAGACCAGATCGTCAAGCCAGTGCCTCTCCGTCTCCACCCTCTCCTCTGGAGCAGCGCCAATCAGATGCACTCCGGGCAGCATGATCCCGCTGAACTCACCTCCTCGGGCGAGTAATAACCGCTCTCTATCTTTTACGAAAATTTGCCTCCATAACATACACTTACTCCTACTGAACTTCTGCTTACATAAATCGTTGTATTTACCCCGTTTGACTTAGTTCCTGTTAGCCGCATAGGCCGCGTTCAGACCGTAAAGTGGCTCAGGCCATAGTTTTCTGTGGCCTGCGAACGTCCCGACAGGATACTAGTGGCGTCGCATGGAGACCGTTATTGTCCACGATTAACCGCAAACCAGGGGACTGGCGAGCATTCCGCGCCGTTTGCGGAATCCGATGCCTGTCCCCTGCTTTGCCCCGTCCACAAAGGTGCGAACGGTCTCTTTGCGCCACTCCACTGAGCCGCGCTAAATGCTATGCAAATAAGGAACGAAGAATTATACGCTGAGCCCGGAACCGAGCGCGACACGCACGTAGATACCGGCTTTTTCGAGAACTGCTTCGACCGTATGGCGTGTGAACATCGCAATCACTTCCGAGTACCAAGTCTAAACAACCGCCAAAGCTAAGTCAACACAAAGCGCGCGGGAAAAACTCGCAATCTGGAACGCAACGCGAAATAATAGATGTCGAAAGGTAGACTCCAATGGCTGACCCGAATACCAGGCGTGACTTTCTACACACTTCTTTGCAGACCGCGGGCGGCTTGAGCCTCGCCTCGAACGTAACCGCGCAGTCCATACCGCCTTCCACGTCTGCCGAAAGCGTCCCTCCGCTTTCCACCGCGCCTGCACCGAACGTTGAGTGGCGCAACAAACAATCCGGCATGTTCTATCGCCGTTTCGGCCGCACAAACCTGATGATCTCGGAAGTTGTCTCGGGTGGAGATCCCATCAGTTCGGGCAACTACCAGCATCTGAACCTCGCTATCGAAATGGGCCTCAACTATCTCGACATGGCGCCCGCCTACGGCAACGGCGATTGTGAAATAGCCTATGGCAAACTTCTCGCCGGCTCCTCCAAGCGCGGCCAAGTGTTTCTCCAGACAAAAGTCAGCGCCTTCGGCGGTCTGCGCAACCGCCTTTATCGCGATATCTTCAAAGGGCTTCCCGCCGCCAGGCAGAATGCCATCCTGCAGCGAGTTGAGGAAATTCGCCACAACAATCTTGCTGAAAAGCCCGGCTACTATCTCACTTATTTCCCTGGTCAGCACAATCAATTCGCGGGCGCCTATTTGTGCAGCGCCATGCTGCCCGATTACGCTCATCTGGTCGAAGGCAGCCAGCAGTTCCGTAAGTGCATCACCGATTCACTCGAAGGAAGTCTCAAGCGCGTCGGCACCGATCATTTCGATCTACTCATGTGCCCGCACGGCGCGAACATCGCCGACGAACTCGATAACCCTCACATTTATGAGACCTTCCAGGAACTCAAGCAGCAGGGCAAAGTGCGCTTCCTCGGAGTCACTTCGCATAACGATCCCGGCGCGGTTCTCGCGAAGGCCACCGACCTCAGCCACTATGACGCGGTACAGATGGCATACAACGTGATCAATGCCGGCTATGTCGACCGTCCCATCCTCGAAGCCTCCGCGCATGACGTGGGCATTATCGCAATGAAAACCGCCCACGCTGTCGCCACGCATCACAAGGAATTGCAGCCCATCCCGCAATGGCGCATCGACAAACTCAATCGCGTCATCCCCGGCGATATGAAAGTTCCGCTCAAAGGCTATCTCTGGGTCCTGCAAAACCAGCACATCTCGGCCGTTAACTCCAACTTATGGGATGAAATTTTCGTGCGCGAAAATCTTTCCGTCGCCGGCAAGAAGGTAGACTTACAGGCGCTCTAAAGTAAATTGCTCAATAAGTCTTTACTGACTTGCCTGGGTCTGCTCGCCTTGATCTTCGGCTATCTCGCCCGCGCTTATTCTCATTCGTACGCGCTTACGCCGCTGGCCGCTCTGTGCATTTACCTTTCTTTTTTTCTTTTGCTCGCGCTTGTTCTCATCCCTGGATTTTCGCGCAAGAACCTCTTCGCCGAACGTCGCTTTTCTGTTCTTCTCATTCCCCTCGCCTGCTCGCCTTATCTAATCTACGCATTCGGTACGGGCGACTTCCGTTGGCTCGCATGCCTGAAATTACTCGCGGTCGCGAGTTCCGCCTGGGCACTGTACTGCCTGCCTCTGCCAAGGCTTCAATTCTTCACCTGGCAAGATGCGATCTTCGCTGTGCTGCTCCTCGTATTCGCTCTAGCCGGCCAACTCAAAGGCATCTGGAACGTCCCGCGAAATCTCGATTTCATGAGCCGCCTCTTCCTCGTCGCAGTCGCTGCCTGGTCCTGGGTCTATCTGCGTCCCGTTCCGGGCCTGGGGTACAACTTCCGCATCGATCGTAAGATTCTCCGGGCAGCGGCGCTCAATTTCGCCTGCTACGCCGCGATCGCCATCCCTTTGAGCCTGGCGCTCCACTTCACTGCTTGGCATCCACGCTGGCCTGGCCTGATGCCCTTCTGTCTCGATTACCTCGAAATCTTTCTGTTCGTCGCGCTTCTCGAAGAGCTCTTCTTCCGCTGTTTCCTGCAAACACTACTGTCGAACACTTTTGGCAGTTGGGTCGCCGGCCAAATCGTGGTCTCTTGCCTGTTCGGCCTCTTCCACATTCTGCACGCGCCTTTCCCGAACTGGCGCTACGTGGCTCTCGCAACTATCGCGGGCTGGTTCTACGGCTCTGCCTTTCGCCAGGGCGGCAATCTAATGGCGTCCGCGCTCGTCCACGCCGCCGTCGATACCATCTGGCGCACCTGGCTCTCCGCTCGTTGAAGGAGGTCGCCCAAATAGCTCACTTAGAAAATCGCTTTCAGGCCGAGTTGCAGGATCCGCGGATCCCGCGAACTTAATACCTGCCCAAACAGGCTGCTCGCGAGAGAAGTGCTCACGGTGTCGAAATTCGTGTGGTTGAATACGTTGAACGCCTCCGCGCGGAACTGCAAGTGGAATCGTTCGACGAGCTTGAAACTTTTGTAAAGCCCCATATCCCAGCGCTGCGTGCCGGGTCCGCGAACCGCTCCGCGCGGCGCATCGCCGGCGCGATATTCGCCGGCCGGAATGTTTGCGAAGGCGCTGGTATTGAACCAGGAAACACGAGTGCGCGCCGCGTTCTCATCCGGATTTCCCACTTGATCGGGTCGACGTCCCGCAAAACTCTGTCCATCGAGCAGCCCGAGTCCGGCAGGATCGACCGCGTTGCCGCCCGTCACCGTCAACGGCAGCCCGGTCTGCGCCACAATGACGCCGTTCCATTCCCAACCCCCGAGTACGTGGCCGAGCAAGCCGCTCTGGCTCTTGAAGAAGGGCAGTTCATAGGTCCAGTTGCCGGTAAGAATATGACGCCGATCGAATTGAGCCGGTCCGTATTCGGCCGCGATGTCGTAGGTGTTCTGCGGCGTGATGTAGTCCGATTGCGCATCGGTGAGCGCGTGCGACCAGGTGTAGTTCACCACCACCGACGAGCCCTCGCTAAAGCGCTTGGTGACCTGGACTTGGAGCGAATTGTAGTTTGAATTGAAACGCGGCGAGAACATGTTAATTGCATCGAATCCTTTATAGGGGCGGACCGCGTTCAGTAACGGCGTGGTGGAAAAATCTATCGGCGCGCCGTTCGGTGTCAGGCCCGCGGCCAGATAAGCGCCTGGCGAAGGCTCGTTGATATCGATCACTCCGACCAGATGCGTTCCCTTCTGGCCATAGTAGCCCGTATCCAAGATCAGGCTCGGCGCGAGCTCGTGCTGCACGTCAAAGCTCCACTGCTGCGTATACGGTTGGCTCCAGTTCGGCTGCGTAGCATAGAGCGCTAGGGGAGCCAGGTTTACGTCCGGCGTTACGCTCGCGGGGTTATTCAGTAGCGTATTGCTGATTGAAATATTGTTCACAAACGGAGGGTTGTTCAGGACGTTGTTTTCTACAATGTTGATCGCCGGCGAATCGTAGAAAATTCCATACCCGGAGCGGACGGAGGTCTTGCCTTTGCCGGTGGGATCCCAGGCAAAGCCCACGCGCGGGGCAAAGTCGCGTTTCGGCGTGCGCGCCACTGCGTTGCCATAGGGGGAATTCTTGCCGTTCACAATGACTCCATTCAAGATGGGAGTGGCCGTTCCCGCCACCAGCAGACCGCTCGTTGGATCGATTTGCGGGGCGTCCGCCGGATTGTAAAGCGCGGGATCGAAACTGGCCAGCCGCCCGTTCCCGTCGGTAGGCTGCAGGAAGAGCGAATAGCGAACGCCATAACTAAAGGTAAAGTTACTGCGAATGCGCCAGGCATCCTGGGCGAAGGCTTCAAACTGATTCTGGTGAATCACGGCTCGCGGATCGATGTTCAGCTGCGTATATTGCGCGACGTTCCCTTCGAGAAAACTGGCGAACTCCTGCTGAAAAGTGCTTGTGCCGGTGGGATCGTCCGAAGGAAAGGTAAACGTTCCAACGTTGTTGCCTCCGCTGTTTTCATCTTTCGTGTAGTAGTTGTAAACGCCGCCGAATTTGAAGGAATGATTGCCGTGAACCCAGGAAAGATTGTCGTAGGCCTCGTGATTACGGTTGTAATCGAGGTATGGTCCGAAGCCCGCGATGCTCTCGCCGTTGGCAAACGACAGACTGGGTATGCGAGGCACCTCGGAGACGAACGGCAGAGTGGGCTTGATATCCGGCGAGTTTACGCTCGCATCCAACCCAACCGGATTGCTGATCACGGCTCCATAAGAATAGCCGTAGCCGGTTTCGTTGACCAGATTCGGAGTTAGCGTCACGGTAGCTCGCACCACCAGATTGTGTCCGGGCGAATTCGTGATCGTGTTTGGAACGCCTGGCAGACTGGAACCTGTGAACAAACCCCCGGGCTCCTGCGTCGGAATGCTATCCGTCAGGTAGCGGCCGGTAAGCTGGACTTTCTGCCCGAAGTAGTGATCGAAGCGGATGATCTCCTGGCGGAAGTCGTAGATGTTGCGGCCAACGAAACGGTAGGTAGGCACCCCGGTTTGAGGATCGGGTTGCGGCGGCGGGAGCTTTGAGAAGATGTCCTTGATATATGCCTGCGCGGTTGGATTGATGCTCGGCACCTGCGTCCCGGTCTGCGTGCACGCCGCGTTCAGGCACACTGGCGCCGCGAATGTGCCGGCCTGCTCCGCTGGCGTCGGCACCTCACCACTCGCGAAATTTGTATAGTTGATCACTTTGCGGAATTCCTGCGAGAAGAAAAAGAAAGTATGGCTCTTGTCTCGCGGATAAAGCTTCGGAATGAAGACCGGTCCGCCGAGCGTGTAACCGAAGTCGTTGTAACGTAGCGGCGGCCGCGAGATCCCGGCCAGATTACTGAAGTAGTTATTACCGTCAAGCGCATCGTTGCGGAAAAATTCGTAAGCGTCCCCGTGGAACTCGCTCGAACCGGACTTGGTAATCACATTGATTTGGCCCGAGGAACTGCGGCCATACTCGGGATTGTATTGCCCGCGCAGAACCGTGAATTCGTTCAGTGCGTCGATGCTCGGATAGTCGAGCAGCGTCAGATTCGCGCCCCGGTCTACATTATCGATGCCGTCGAGTGTCCAGTTATTCTGCGTCGGCCGGCTACCGTTGACGGAGAAATTAATCTGGTTCGAGAGGCCCGAAGGATTGGTAACACCCACATAAATTTCATCCGACACCCCGGCCGAAATACCGGGCGCGGCCAAAGCCACGAACTGCTCGTAGTTCCGGTTGTTCGTCGGCAGTTCGGTGATCTGGCGCTGCGAGAATACTCCCGAAGCCGTCGGCGATTCCAGATTCACTTGCGCGGCAGAGCCCTCGACATTGACGGTAGAGGCCGCCTTCAACACCTCCAGGTTCAGATCGACGGTCAGCTGACCGTTGGCGGTTGCGGTGATATTTGAGACCACAGTTTTCGCGAACCCTTTGCCTTCGGCTGACACGGAATACCGTCCGACTGGCACGAAGGAGGCCGTATATTGACCACCGCTCCCCGTCGTGAGCGTACGCACCACCGTGTTCTTGCCCGTATCGGTCAAAATCACCGTAGCGTTCGGAACCACCGAGCCGGTGGGATCGGTTACCGTCCCGCGGATCGTAGCATTAACTTCCTGAGCGTACGCACATGCTGACGCCAGCAAAAGCAATAATAAGACAAAGAACGACTTACCCATGAAGACTCCCCTTCTGCAAAAGATGCCACCAAAGGGAGGAAATTGCAAGCCTAAAATGTGCCGGCTATCTTTACTGCCGCCCGGCGCCCGGCGAGCTCCTAAACTCCTCGCCTAGCCATTTCTCAAACGCCCCGATATTCTGCGGCCTCCCCAGGAAATTCTTCACGAGCTCGTTCGCCGGCATCGATCCGCCCGGCTCGAGCACCGTGCGCCGGTAACGCATCGGTGTATCTCCGGCAAGTAAGTTATGCTGATCGAACTGCTGGAAAAAATCCTCGGCAATAACTTTGTCCCACATGTAGGTGTAATAGGCGGATGAATATCCCGCTAAGTGGTCGAATGCCGCGTAAAGATGCGTATCCGGGGTAGGGGTCACCACGCTGTACTTCCGCACGTCGTCCATCGTGACGGAGTCCAAATCTACATTTTGCGGTCTCGTCTTATAGATGTCATACGATATCGCCGTGTAAGTGTTCTGCCGCATAATATCGTTGCCCCGTGCAAAGGCCGACGCCCGATTCATGCGCGCCACCAACTCCGCCGGGATCACCGCGCCCGTTTTGTAATCGCGCGCAAAGGAAGCGAGTACCTGCGGGCTGTGCATCCACTCCTCCAGCATTTGCGAAGGTGCTTCTCCGAAATCCGCCTCCATGCTGATCCCGCTGATTCCCGCCCACTGCTGCTTGCCCGCCACAATCCAGTGCACCAGGTGTCCAAACTCATGGAAGAACGTCACCACGTCGCCGTATTCCATTAACCCCGGATCGGTCGCCGTCGGCAGCGGAAAGTTGCAGATCAGCGCGGCTTCCGGCAATTGCGCGCCGCGCACTCCATCGAGCACCGGAGCCATCTCGGCGTGCTCATACTTACCTGCCCGCGGGTGCATATCCAGGTAGAAACGCCCTATCATCCTGCCGCCATCGAGAACATCCCACGTCTCCACGGTTGGCGCCCAACCTGGAACACCTTGCTCTTGTCGGAACGTTAGATGGAAAAGCGTCGCCGCCGTGTCTAAGATGCCCTGCTTCACCCGCGCATACGGCAAATACGGCCGCACCGATTGCGAGTCGAAATTATAATTCCTGCGCCGCACCTGCTCTTGCAAATACGGCATCTCGAAATCGCCGATCGTCTCCGCCGCCCCATCCGTTCGACGCTTCTCCGCTAACAGCATCGCTTCTTCGCGCTTAGCCACCGGCCGCGCTGCTCGGTCGATCTCCCCGATGAACTCGCCAATTCGCGCGCCCTTCCCCACCATCTTGTCCGCCGCATCGTAATCGGCCCACGATGGGTAGCCTTCGATCGTCGCTATTTGATAGCGCGTCGCCATCATCTGCCGCAGCACCTCGGCGTTCTTCGGATAGGCTCGAGTCTCGAACGCGATAAATAGCCGCCGCCTCAGCGATTCACTCCGCGCAAATTTCATCACTGGAAAATAATCCGGATAGTCCGTGCTGATCTCGATCTCCCCGCTCTTGCCTGCTTTATGCCGCTCGATATAGTCTTTTGGCAGACCTGCCAATTCGCTGGCGTTGGCCGTAATCGTCTTCCTGCCGTCCGTAATATTCCTTCCGAAAATCGATTGCTCATTCACCAGCTCGTCGTTTAGTTTGTGCAGATGTTCCCGCGTTGCGTCGTCCTTGTCCACTCCTGCCAGGCGGAATTCAAGCAGCGTCCGTTTCACGTAGTAACGCGTCGCTGAATCCGCTTTAGAGATGTCAATCGCGCTCAGAGCCTGGTACACCGGCCGATTCAGTGAAAGTCCCGTCTGCGCCGAGCCCACTTTATTCGTCATCGCCGTCGCCGCATCACGATAAGCCGTCTCCGGATTGACCTGCTGCATCAAGCTCGCAAAGTAAGCGGCGGCATTCAGTTGCCGCTGCGCTTCGTCGAACGGCAGCAGCGTATTCTCGATCGTTCGCGCTCCCTTTGCCGCTAGCAGCCGGTCCAAATAGCGCCGCGCCTGCGCCAGTCTCCGGTTTTCGAGCGATTCAAAGGCTTTGAGGTCCGGCTTCTGCGACCATAGCGGCGTCTGCGTTTTCCGAAGATCGTCCGCCGCGCCCGGCCTGCTCGCTAGCAAAGAAGCGAGCACCAGCCCGCACATAACAAAACGGCAACGCATGTTTCAGAGTACGACGTCTAGCGCCCTTTGGCTTGCCACCGAAAGCGCCGAACCCGGAACTTTTACCGAATCATACTTGACGCCCACAAGGTTCCGCCGTTACCATCGAAACCACGTAACTATTCTCTATGGAAGCCGTTTGCTGGATTGCTCGCCGGCATGATTTGAGTGCCCGGCGGGTCGCCCGGAAGCTCCTGCCTTCTTGCCGCTGTTTCGCGCTCCCGATCGCTCTGTCCCTGCTCTGCCTGGGGCAAACCGAATCATCCGTCCCCGTGCTGACTCTCAGCGACGCGCTTTCTCTAGCCGAAAAACAGAACACCCAGCTTCAGGTCAGCGCGCTTGATGTCCAAAAGGCTGCCGAACAAACGAAGGAAGCCAAGACGCAGCGGTTCCCCGTTATCAAGGTCTACGCCAATGCCGGCGAATCTCTGCAACCCATCGAACTCACCATTCCGGCGGCAACGCTCGGCACGTATCCCGCCACCGGTCCAATTCCCGCTCACGATTCCACCATCACTACCCCGCAGCGCATCACCGGCTTCATCTATGGATCGGCCGGCCAACCGCTCTTGCAGCTTTACAAAATCAATCTCGCGGTGAAAGAGTCGCGCATTGGCGAGCAAATCGCCCGTGAGCAACTCCGCCTTCAAACCGAGCAAACCTCGCAGCAGGTGAAGCAAGCCTACTATCAGCTGACCCAACTGCAAAGCCAGATATCGAGCGCCGACGTCAGCGTGAAATATCTTGAGGAACTGACTGCCTACACAGACCGCAATCTTTCGCAGGAAACCGCGCTCAAGTCGGATAGTCTCACGGCCAAAGCGAAATTGAGTCAACAGCAGTACCAGTTGCTCACTCTACGCGATAGTCTCGATTCCCAGAAAGAAGCCTTGAATCGTTTACTCGGCCGGGATCTCCGCGCGGAGTTTACGGTACAAACAGAACCGCCCGCTTCGCAAATCGAGGTGAGCCTCTCGGATGCCCAGAACAAAGCCCTCGCCCAGCGCCCCGAAATGCGTCAAGCTCGCCTGCAGACCCAGAAAGCAGAACTCGATGTTCGCCGGGAGCGCGCCGAATATCTGCCCGACTTGAGCGCTCAATTAACCTATCTCTCTTTCCCCAATGTGAACTTCTTTCCTCAAAACATTGTTTCGGTCGGCCTTCAGCTTGAATGGCAGCCCTTCGATTGGGGCTACAAAAAGCACAAGCTCGCGGAGCTGCACAGCGCCTCGAAACAAGCGACGCTCACCGAACGTGATGCCCGGCAGCAGATCCTGCTCGATGTCAACTCGTCCTATCGAAAGCTGGCCGAGGCGCGCGCCCTTCTCACCGCGCAAGCGGCACTCCAGGCCTCTGAGCGCGAAAAACTTCGTGTTGTCATGAACCGCTACCAGCAGAAGTCGGCGCTCCTGACGGATTTCCTGCAACAGCAGAACTCGCTTGCTTCGGCCGATACCCAGTATCAGCAGGCTCTCAGCAGCTTCTGGACCGCCAAAGCGTCCTTCGATCGCGCCCTTGGAGAACAGTGACCATGCCAAACCGCAAAACGCTCCGCGCCGCCGTCCTCGCTGCCTTCTTTATAACTACCGCCGCATGCGATAGGCAGCAAACGCCGGAAGCCGCTATCCAAACCGTGCAGGCAGGCAACGTCGAAGAGATCCAGGTGAATGCCCCGGAGCGCTATTCCGCTACCATCGTGCCGAATTTGCAGGTTGATCTAGCCTTTAAATCCGCCGGCATTGTGGAGCAAGTGCTCCAGGTGCGCGGCGCGGACGGCCGCATCCGCGATGTGGGGCCAGGCGACAAAGTTTCGCAAGGGACGCAACTCGCCGCGGTCAGGCCGCTCGATTACCAGCAACATGTCGACCAGTCGCAAGCTGGTGTCGCCCAGGCTCAGGCCCAATTGGTCCAGGCCAAAGCTTCTTTTGTCGATGCCGAATTAGATTACAATCGCGCGCGCAATCTGTACGGATCCGCCAGCTTGACTAAACCCGATCTCGATCAGGCGCAGGCTCGCTATGAGTCCGCGAAAGGCCAGGTGCAAGCCGCGCAAGCCGGCATTCAAAGCGCGCGCAGCCAGGTCAGCCAGGCCACGCTCTCGCTTGACGATACAACGTTGAAGGCGCCGTTTACGGGCTATGTCATCGCCCGAAATGTCACCAAAGGTTCGCTCGCGGGGAACAGCAGCGCCGCTTTCAGCTTGATTGACACCCATGTTGTAAAAGCCGTCTTTGCCGTGCCCGATACGTCTCTCCGCAGCGCTCGCCTGGGGCAGCATGTCCTCGTGACCCTCGATGCGCTCGACCATCCGGTGGCCGGCATCATAACCTCCGTCTCCCCCCAAGCCGACGCTAAGAGCCGTGTCTTTTCGGTCGAAGTCACCATTCGAAACTCCAACAATTCTGTTCGTCCGGGCATGATAGGAGGCCTGAGCCTCGATCAGTCGCGCGAAGCGCCCAGTCGCTTGGTCATCCCGCTGAGCGCCGTTGTCCGCGCTCCCGGCGCAGCCAATGCCTTCGGCATTTTTCGTATCGATACCCGCGCTGGCAAGAACTATGCGCTGGCCCAAACCGTTCAGATCGGCAGCACCTACGGTAATTCGATCGAGGTGAAGAGCGGCCTCTCCAAAGGAGAACGCATCGTAATTTTAGGCGGAGAACTTCTCCGCAATGGCCAGGAAATTCGTGTCCTTCAGTAGCACGAGATCCGGAAAGGAGCTGCATGGCGCATAGAACCGACGCCGAGTTAATCGAACACGAACACAATACCTCCCGCTTCTTTGTCGAGCATCGCCAAATCGCCTGGGCGGCTCTCATCGCGGTCGTGCTCTGGGGCATTTACGGTTTTTTTTCGATGCCGCAGAGGCAAGATCCGGAGATCCCGGTGCGGGTCGCCGTCGCGTCCTGCAAATGGCCCGGCGCAACAGCGCAGCAGGTCGAACAGTTGGTGACTCGCCAGATCGAACAAACTATCGCGCAGAACAAAACCATACATCCGGCTTCCGCCGCCGACTACGGCATCCGTTCCCTGACCCTCGCCGGCTCCGCCTTTGTTTACGTTCAGCTTTCTGAAAACACCAGCGATACGCGTGAACAATTCAGCGACATCAACCTGAAGCTGAACGGCTTGAATAACCGCCTGCCGCAAGGGGCCGGCCCTATTCAGTTCCAGAGCGACTTCGGCGATACAGCGGCGGTCATGCTCACTGTCGCCAGCCCGCCCGTCGACGCTCTCGAAATTCAGATACGCGCGCAATCCATTGAGAAGGCCATCCAGGCCGCTCGTAACCGTTCGCGCAAATCCGCGCTCGAACCAGTCTCCATCGTCTACTCTTTTCCCCTGGCGCTCTCGCGTGTCAGTATCCAGCAGATCACCGAAGACTTTCGCCAGCGCGCCGAAGCCGCCGGCATTCTCGAGCAGTCTTCTCTTGTTTCCGGCACCGGCTTCATCGGCGTCGATGGCCGCTCGCGCTTTGACGATGCCCACATCTACGCTTTCCTCGCCAAGTACATCGCTACCCACCTGCAGTCTTCGGAAATCGATCCTGATGTCTGGCAGCCCGTCATCATTCGTGACATCGCCACCACTCCGGCCCGCTTGTCTACGGTCGCCGCAGCCAAATACTCCTACGCGCAGCTCGACAACTTCACCGATCTGATCGGCCGCACTCTGCTCGGCGTTCCGCAGACCTCGCGCGTCGATCGTAAAGGCGTTCTCCCACAGCAGATCTATCTCGATTATTCGCAGGATCGCCTCGCCGCCTACGGTCTTCAACCTGCCAATCTCAGCAACGTTCTGAACTCCAGAAACATTACCTTACCCGGCGGTCAAATTCAGGCGGGAACACGCAACATCCTGCTCGATCCTTCCGGCGAGTTCGATAGCGCCGCCGCGATCGGCAATGTCATTGTCGCGAGTTCACCCGCCGGCGCGCCCGTCTACTTGCGCGATCTGGTGCGCATCAGCAGAGGCTATAAGAGTCCCCCGGACTACCTGAACTTTTACACCTGGCGCGATCCAGCTGGTCAGGTCCATCGCAGCCGCGCCGTCACCGTGGCCGCTTATATGCGGTCGGGAGAACAGATCAAAGCCTTTGGAGCCGCTGTCGAGCAAAAGCTCAAACAGCTTCAAGGCCTCCTCCCGCGCGATTTAATCGTCGCGCGCACCTCCGACCAGCCGCTGCAAGTCAGGGAGAACATCAGCCTGTTCATGCGGGCGCTCCTCGAAGCGATCATTCTGGTTGTTCTGATTGCGCTCGTCGGCTTCTGGGAGTGGCGCTCCGCCTTGCTCATGGCGCTTTCCATGCCCATCACACTCGGCATGACGTTTGGCCTCGCCCACATGGTGCATATCGATCTGCAGCAGGTCTCGATCGCCACCCTGATCATCGCGCTCGGCCTTCTGGTAGACGATCCCGTGGTCGCCAACGACGCCATCAAGCGCGAACTCGCCGTGGGTCAATCCAGGCTCAACGCTGCCTGGCTCGGCCCTACCAAGCTCGCTCGCGCCATCGTCTATGCCACCGCGACAAATATCATCGCTTATCTTCCGTTCCTGTTACTCACCGGCAGCACCGGCGATTTCCTGCGCAGCTTGCCGATCGTCATGACCGCCGCGCTCATTTCCTCGCGCCTCGTTTCCATGACTTTTATCCCGCTTCTCGGATACGTCATTCTGCGTCCCGCAAAGAAGCGCGAGCCCACCATCGAAGAAGAACGTACGCGCGGTTTCTATGGCTTCTATTACAGAGTTTCCGGCCTCGCCATCCGCCACCGCTGGCTCGTCCTCGGCCTCTCGCTTGTCTTTCTTTTCGCCGGTGGTTTAGTGTTCACCACGCTCAAGACACAATTCTTTCCCGAAGACGTCCAGTACTGGTCTTACGTCGACATTTGGCTGCCAAACAGCGCGCCTCTTTCCTTGACCGATCAGACAGCCAGGCAGGCCGAAGGGATCATCGGCCGCGTGGTCGCGGACTTCGGAAAACGCCACTCCCCGGAGCGCGGGCATGCACCTTCCCTGCTCCGCGCCCTGACTACCTTCGTCGGTGGAGGCGGCCCACGCTTCTGGTTTTCCGCGTCGCCCGAACAGCAGCAGCCGAATTACGCGGAGATCGTCATTCAGCTTGGCGAGAAGGAAGCCACCCCGGAGGTCGTGGGCGAACTGCAGGCGGCACTTTCCAGCGAGATCCCCGGCGCCTTCCTCATCGTCCATCAACTGCAAACGAATCCTGTCGAGTTCCCGGTCGAAATCCGCATCTCCGGCGTCTCTGACGTCGATCCGCAATTCGAAGCGCAAGACATTCGCTCGTTACGTCACCTGGCCGGCCAGGTAACGGATATTCTGCGGCCGCTGCCCGGCGTTCAGACCGTCCAAAACGACTGGTTCAGTGAGAGCCCCGAAGTGAAGCTCAAAGTGGATCCCGACCGCGCCAATCTCTCCGGCGTCACCAACTACGATGTCGCCACCTCCACCGCCGAGGCAACCAGCGGCACCACCGTCACTACCTTTCGGCAAGGCAATCAGCAGATCCCAGTTGTCGCGCGCCTCTTGCCACAGCAAAGAGCGCAGCTTTCCGATATCGAAAACCTATACGTATACGCTTCTCAAGGCGACCAGAAAGTTCCGCTGCGCTCCGTTTCCACCATCCAGAATCAACTGGAAACGGAGCGCATTCGCCGCCAGGAGCATTTCCGCACTATCGGAGTTCATGCGTTCAATCAGCCCGGCGTGCTTGCTTCGGTAATTCTGAAAGAGGCCATGCCGAAACTCCGCCAGTTCGAAAAAAATCTCCCTCCCGGCTATCGCATGGCTATCGGCGGCGAACAGGCCAAGCAGGAATCGGGCTTTCTCAATCTGGCTCAGGTTCTGGTCATCTCTATACTCGGCATCTATGCCGCGCTGCTGTTGCAATTCGGCAACGCGGTGAAGCCGCTTCTAGTGCTGGCCGCCGTCCCGTACGGAGTGGTGGGCGCTTTGCTGGCTCTGGCCATTATGCACGCCGCCTTTGGGTTCATGGCTTTTCTCGGGATCGCCAGCCTGATCGGCGTCATCGTCAGCCACGTCATTGTTCTGTTCGATTTCATCGAGGAAATGCATGAAAAGGGAGAACCGCTCGAACAGGCCATTCGCGACGCCGGTATTCAGCGCCTGCGGCCCGTCTTAATTACCGTCGGCGCAACCGTACTCGCGCTATTTCCCCTAGCTGTCGAGGGCGGGCCCCTCTGGCAGCCTCTCTGCTATGCGCAGATCGGTGGCTTAGCCGTCGCCACCTTCATCACCCTCCTGCTTGTTCCCGTGTTTTACAGCATCGCGGTGCTCGATCTAAAGATCGTCAGATGGGAAACAGTCAAGCCCGCCGTAACACAGCCGGAAGGAAGATAATGTGCAAGCCCGCGATCCCAATATAAGAGCCGGAGTGCACTTATAAACCACGGCCCGGGTGCTCCCTTTTAGCAGTTGAGCTTGCGATCCTCTGCCACATGTACGACATGGTGACTTGAACGAAGCCGCTGGGCGGCGGGCGCTACGCGGTGGCGATGATCTTTGGAGAGAGAACGATAGAGTAGCGGATCACAAGGAGGTCTTGTGACCCAACTCAGACAGAAAATGCTGGAAGAACTCCAGCGACGTAATTACTCTGATCGTACAGCGCACTCCTACGTGCGGATAGTAGCGGCCTTCGCGAAGCATTTTGGACGGTCGCCCGATGAGCTCGGACCCGACGAACTTCGCAGCTATCAAGCGTATTTGCTGCAGGAGCGAAAGCTGGCCGTGAATACATTCATTGCTCGCGTTGCCGCGCTTCGGTTCTTCTTTGTTCGAACACTGAAGCGACACGAGTTTCGGCAAGACCTGCCGTATCCGAAGAAGCATCGCCGACTGCCCACCATTCTCAGTTTGGAGGAAGTGGGCCAACTCATTGATGCGGCCGGCAACCTACAGCAGCGCGCCGTCCTCATGATTCTGTACGGCACGGGCATGCGGCGGGCCGAAGTTTCCCGGTTGAAAGTCACGGATGTGGATAGCCGGCGCATGATCATCCGGGTGGAATGCGGCAAGGGCGGGCACGATCGCGATCTGCCGCTCAGCCCGGCGCTGTTAGAAACGCTACGTGAGTACTGGCGCTGGAAGAAACCACGAACCTATCTGTTTCCCAGTGACAACGGCCACCGCGGTAAGGACCAGCCCATATCGGACAAGAGCGTATGGTACGCCTGCACAGAAGCAGCTCGCCATGCGGGCCTTAAGAAACGCGTCACGCCCCATACTCTACGACACAGTTGGGCCACCCACTTACTCGAAGCAGGGACAGATCTGCGCACGATTCAGATGCTGCTTGGCCATGGAGATTTGGAGACGACCGCCAAGTATCTTCACCTGTCGCAACGGCATCTGCACGCAGTTGTGAACCCGCTGGACCAACTGCACATCTCCAGTGTTCAAGAAACCAGCCGCGAGTATCACCGCAAGAAAGAATGAGCCGGCCCGCCGTGGAGGTGGCCGACATTCTCCGCGCGCAGGGCAGCCGCTTTCTCAGCAAGTATCAAGCGAGTTTCGGATACCAGAAACTCAAAGCATTTCGCGCCATCCAGAACTGCCGCACGGCAGCGCTGGGCGGCCATCTCGATGCTTGTTCGAAGTGCGGGCAGCAGGCCATCTCTTATAACTCCTGCCGGAACCGGCATTGCCCCAAGTGCCAGGCGCAAGCGCGTCAACGCTGGCTCGCCGCTCGCGAACGGGAAGTGTTGCCGACTCACTACTTCCACGTCGTCTTCAGCGTCCCGCATGAACTGAATGTGTTCGCGCTCGAAAACCCGCGTGCTTTCTATGACCTGTTATTCACCGCGAGCACCGCATCGGCACTGGAGATGGCAGCGAACCCGGAACGACTCGGCGCTGAGATCGGCCTGATCGCCATTCTGCACACGTGGGGCCAGAACTTGACGCTCCATCCACATATCCACTGTGTGATTCCTGCTGGTGGGATCTCGCCCGATCACCAACACTGGGTGAGTTCTCGTCATCGTTTCTTTCTCCCGGTCAAGGCGCTGCGGCGTGTCTTTCGCGGCAAGTTCATCGCCGGACTCAAGCGTCTCTATCGACGCAAAAAGCTCGGCTACGGCGGACCCGCGGCCGTCTTCAGCGAGCACAAGCAGTTTGCCAAGCTGGTGGGCCGTTTGCGCCGCCAGCCCTGGGTTGTCTACGCCAAGCCGGCCTTCGGCGGCCCGCTGCAAGTGCTACGCTATCTCGGCCGCTACACTCACCGCGTTGCCATCTCGAATCATCGCTTGTTGGCCTTCGATGGAGAGCGCGTTACCTTCCGCTGGCGCGATTACGCGCATGGCAACCAGTCACGCGTCATGACACTTGATGCGGTCGAGTTTCTGCGCCGCTTCTTCCTGCACATCCTGCCCAAAGGGTTCGTCCGCATCCGGCACTTTGGATTCCTGGCTAACTGCTTTCGAACAGCCCGGCTTTCACTTTGCCGTCAACTCCTCAATGCCGTACCGCCTGCACCGATCCCGCCGACGCAATCAGAATCCTCTTCCACCGGGCACTGTCCACGTTGTGGCGCCTTGCTGGTCATCCTCACGCGCCTGACCCCGCGGGAACTCTCTTTACGATGCACACCTTTCGACTCTTCGTAATGGTAGGACTCAGTTGCGGCTCTCGACGTGCTCCCCGCACGCCCTCCCACTGGTGTCGTCACCCGCATGCCTTTGGCAACTGAAATTGGTCCAGTTCGGCATTTTATTTTGGCCCACCCTAAGTTAATGGTTTCCGGAGCTAATCTTCATGTTCCGGGTAAATGAGAAAGCAATCGTCGTCAGGCGGTGGGAATGTGTGAATCCCGCTGGTTTTGCGGGATTTACAAGGGCGGTGGGAAGGGTGGAAAGCCTGGGTTTGGCTTTCCATGGTTTCCACGGACCGTCATTTCCACGGCTTACTTCTCGTTTGTTTTCGCCCCTTTCTTTTGCCGTTCGAGCGTACGCCGGAAGCGATATGATTCGGTGCCGGTTTCTAAGATGTGCGCCCGGTCGGTGATTCGATCCAGTAAGGCTTTACAAAGGCGAGCGTTAGGAATGACTTGCGTCCATTCGGAAAACGGCAGGTTTGTGGTGACGATGACGCCGGTTCTTTCTGCGCGTTCTGCGATGACTTGAAACAGAAACTCCGCACCTACTTCGGCCAACGGGACGTAACCTACTTCATCGATCGCGATCAGATCGTAGCGGCTCCAGCGGGCCATCACGCGGCGAAGCTGCAGTTGGTGTTTTGCCTCCACCAGTTCATTGACCAATGCGGCGGCGGTGGTGAAGCGAACCCGCCGCTTCTGGCGGCAAGCGGCCACACACAGCCCGGTTAAAAGATGGGTTTTGCCCGTGCCACAATCACCGATTAACAAGACCGGTTCGGCTCGATCAATATAGCCGCCCTCAGCCAAGTCGCGCAGCTTGGCGGCATCCACTTGCGGAGACTGGGCAAAGTTGAACTCCTCTAGTGTCTTGACTCGGGGTAATCGGGCTTCCTTGATCCGCCGGCCAATCGTGTTCTTCTCGCGTTCTTCAATCTCTACTGTGAGCAAGGCGTCCAGGTATCCAAGGTGCGTCTTCTTCTCTCGGATTGCTTGCTCCGCTAGCGTACTGAACTGAGAAGCCATGGTGGGCATCCGCAACACTTTGCAATGCTGAGTGATCGTGGCGTCTTGCAGTTGTGTCATCTGGCTGTTCATCTCGTGCCACCCATCGACAGCAGCTGATCGTATTCGTTCATAACGGGTAACGGTCGCCGATAGCGTTCGAGTAAACCGATATCCATCACCTCGCAAACGGGACGGCTGAGATCGCTCGCATGAATCAGATGTTGCACGGCAGCTGCATCGGTGCAGCCTGTTTCCAAGGCAGTCTCGATGGCTTGCCGTAGACGATCGCGGCCCACCTCTTTCGCCATCTTCAGCAGATCGATCATCTGTCTGGTGCCGGTCTGTTTGCCGTGGCGGATCATCAAAGCTTGCCAGATCTGGTCGAAACACTCGGGCCACAAACCGGCGCAGCGCTGCTGCTCTAAGGGCCGTGAGCCAGCCATCGCGCCGGGTTTTCGAGAGAGAACGTCCAGATAATGTTCGAGATCCAGCACTTGTTGTTGTCGGCTGTAACAGCGTTCATGTCGCGCTACGCAACAGCCGCAGTGCCAAAGTTCCACCGTGCTCGCATAAATCTTTGCCTGCACTTGCGTTCCAGCCTTCAGCGGCACCGAGTAAGAGTTGGTTAGCACTTTTACGCAGCCCAAACTGTTGACCGTCGGAAAGCTGGTTTGTGCTAAGTCCACGCCCTCTTTCACCAGCGGCAGCAAATGGTCGCGCTCGATCAGTACGGCGGCGCCGATGCTTTGATCCCGACCTTCGATCCGGCGTTGCTCATCCTGATGACAACTCTGGAGTAAGTCTCGGTTTAATCCAGCAACATCCACTGCGTGGGGCACCGGTACCCAGTGATTCCGACGAAAATAGCCGGCCTCTCCTTCCACACCACCCTTTTCGTGTGCTTCAGCCGGCGTGCAGAACTCGCTTTCAAAACGCCAGTGAGATCGGAAGGCAACGAATCGCGCTGTCTCTTCGCGGCGATATCCCCGCAAGATCTTCTTCACTGCCGAAGTGAGATTGTCATACCGAAGTTTGCGGAATACGCCGCAGAAGAATGCGAACGCCAGTTCATGCGCTTCAAGGAAAGCTTGCTGCGTGGCGTGAAGAAACGCACAATGAAAAGCCGCTCCGCTTGCCATGCTGCGCATGGCAAACACCTGCAGCTTCGTTCGTTGGCCAGACAGATCCGCATAGGCTTCGTACCAATCCACTTGCGCTTCCACGCCCCATGGATAGCTCTGCGGCACGAAGGTCTCATGAACGACCAGACCCAGAGCAATCTTTCGCTCATGCACATATAGCCGCACCGTGCGTTCGCACACCGTATTGTTCGGAAGCTCCGTACAGATCCGCTTCCAGATGCGGTGCGCGGTATGCCGCTGCTTGCGCGGAGCCTTCCGATCTAACTCCAAAATCTGGTCGATGAAGCCGGCCACCGGCGACAACTTATAGCGTGGACGCTCGGTCTTCTTCCGTAACTGCGGAATCGCGTTGCCGACCGCTTCGCGCACCATGCGCCGATGCACTCCAAGCTTTTTGGCAACTCCGGCAATCGTGCCGACGCCGAACTCGTACTCTCTGCGGATCTCTTCGAACAACTCCACCTTCGCTCTCCAATCCAACGAGTTCCTCCGCCGCGGGCTGCTGCCCGCATCAGAGTATCCGTTCGTTTAGAGGGTGCGCCAAAACAAAATGCCGAACCGGACCAAATCAGAGTACCGAAATCACCGCACTCAGATAGACTTTTCGCGCGCATTCGACCTGTTCATTTTGATGTCCGCCTACCTCACAGCCTCTGCTTCCGGGCTGTGCAAGGCAGTCAGCGGCGTTGTTCCCCGCGACCTATGAGCACCGAATAGGCTTCTATCTCCATAGGCCGCGCCCGCCGCAACCACCAGTGCCTTCCTTCAAGTCTCCTTATCGAAAATGTCCGGCGATCTGCACTACCGCTGCGTCCGGGCATCCCTGCGCCGCGACATTTCCGTTCAAGGCTTACGACTAATACGTCCGGGTCTAGTTAAGTAGTGAAGGGTGTTTCTCGGTACTTATCCATGGCCTCGATACTTTGAGGACCGATCACATCACCTTTGTCGATCGGTGCGTTTCGCGCCAATCACTCGGCGGCATGCCTTCCCAGTTCCGAAACGCCCGTCCAAATGAGTTGGGATCTTCAAAGCCCAAGAGATAAGCTGCCTCGTTCAGTTCAAAGGCTGAGTTGCTGAGGTAGTAGCGCGCCATCTGATGACGTGCTTCGTCTAGTACGCGCTGAAAACTCGATCCAGAGTCTTGAAGCCTCCGTTGCAAAGTACGAGGGCCCATGTGTAGAGCTTCTGAAATTGCGTCGATTGAGGGACGATGGCCCGTGAGTTTGTCTTGGATCGTGCGGCGTACAAGCTTCAAAAAACTATCCTCTTCTTTGTACTGCCGTAACTGTTCCTCGAACTGCGGCGCGAGTAGATCGAGGAGCTCTACGTTCCGCGTCACGAACGGCTTCGTAGCGTCTGACGCACGAAAGACGATTACATTTCGTGGAGCACCCACGGCAATTTTGCAACCAAGGCTGCGCTCTATCTGGCGAAGATTCGAGCGCTGCTGGACATATTCGGCTCTGAGCGGATTTACTGCCGTGCCGATTCCATGTCGAGCAAGAGAGCGCATCCAGGAGAAGCAGTAGTCGGTGAGGCTCGATGGCTCATCCTCAACAGCGAGCAGCCAACGGAAGCCGACGGTGAATTCTTCTTCGTCGAGTTCGACAAGAATCTCTTCGGGTGCAGTCAGCTTCTTAAACCGCGCCATGTGTTCTGAAGCTGCTACAAGGTTTTCGGTCGAGAGCGCGGCGATCGCCATCGGGTGAAAGCGCTCAGTCTTTGTTTCTACCCCCAGCTTCACACCGATGAGCGGGTCAGAGCTCACCTGGTCGATTGCGCGCCAAAGTGCAAAAAGCTCTCCTGTGGAGACAAGCACTCGGGTTTGCTGGAAGAGGTCGCGCGGAAGACCCGCCTTGTGAAGCACTACGGGAACAGATACCCCCAATTCCTCCAGCTTGACGGCGAGACGTCCCGGAACCCGGAAATGCTTGAGCATCACTCACTCTCCTGTTCCAACAATATCGAAGTGTCCCAAGCATTGCCATGCAGAAGGCGTCAAGATGGCTGCCAAAGGCGTCAATTCCAAGGACTGCAGATCGTCGTGATTTGCAGGGATGTAGTCGTGCCCGGCAGGGTCGCCCCGTGGCATTGAGCCTTAGTCTTAAAACAGCAGTAGGGGTAGACGACGCTGCAGGGCAGCCCCCAAAACCCGGTAAGAGGCTCACAATCATGCCGAATCTCGACGACAGCAACATGACAATCAGCATCGACCGTCGCTCCTTCTTAGGCATTACTGGAGCTTCTGCAGCCGCAACTCTTGCAGGCGTGCTTCCGACTCGCGCAGTTGCGGAGCCGAGCGTACAAGCGCACATAAGTGGGCGGCGCAAGTTAGGTTCACTCGAAGTCTCGACCGTGGGCCTTGGCGTCCAGAACATGAGCCGCAAGTATGAGACGACGGTGCCGTACCGTCCGGAGATGATCGATATTCTCCGCGCAGCCTACGATCACGGGGTCACGTTTTTCGATACGGCTGAAGCTTACGGGCCTCTCGAGTGTGAACAAATTCTCGGTGAGGGCATCGCGCCGTTCCGGAATAAGGTCGTGATTACGTCAAAGTTCGGTTGGAACATAGACCCTGACACGGGCCGGTTCCAAATGGGGCTCAACAGTAAACCTGACCACATCAAGAGAGCCGTCGAGGGAATGCTCAAGCGTCTCCGGACGGATCGAATCGATCTTCTGTATCAGCACCGCGTAGACCCGCAGGTTCCCATTGAAGATGTCGCCGGAGCAGTCAAGGACCTCATTGGGGAGGGCAAGGTTTTGCATTGGGGTCTCTGCGAGATGGGACCGAACACTCTTCGTCGCGCGCATGCGGCGCTTCCCGTCACTGCCGTACAGAACGAGTATTCGATGCTTTGGCGCGGACCGGAAGAGGTTGTCATTCCCATCTGCGAGAAGCTAGGCATTGGGTTCGTGCCGTGGAGTCCGCTGGGTGTGCAGTTCCTCACCGGCGCCATTGACGAAAACACTCGTTTCGCAGCCGGCGACATTCGCTCGGCAGAACCTCGATTCTCTCCGGAAAACTTGAAACACAACCTTGAGCTCGTAAAGCTCGTGAAGATGTGGGCTGAACGGAAGCAGGCCGCTCCAGTCCAGATTGCGCTCGCTTGGCTATTGGCGCAGAAGCCGTGGATCGTGCCGATCCCAGGCACAACGCAAATGGCGCACATGATCGAAAACGTTGCTGGCAGTTCGGTTACGTACAGCCAGGATGAACTCAAGGAGCTGAACGCGTCGGTATCAAGTATTCAGATTGAAGGGAAACGTCTGCCGGACGGGGTACTCGCGCTTTCGGGCGTAGAAGCGGCTCCGAAGAGTTAGCCCAAAATGCTGGCGCAGAATTCTTTTGTGTATCCGAGTAGCGCGAATGATCGGCCACGCTACTTCAAGTTACCCACAGGTCAACCACACATAACGAGAAAGAGGGAGAGCCATGAAAACCTTACTGTTAGGTCTATTTCTATCAACACTGATTTTGCAATCGTCCCACGCACAGCAATCGGCAGCGCCGCCAACGGAGGCGATCAAAACTGCCGCAAGTCATACACCCGAACAGCAGGAAGTCATCAACCTCTCAAATATGAAATGGGATTGGATGGCAGACAAGAAGGTCGATTCCTTAGAAACACTTTTTGATGACAAAGCCATGTTCACTCACATGGGCGGGACATGGGGAAAGACCCAAGAATTAGCGACCATCAAGAGCGGTGGGATCTGGTACAAAAAAGCCTTCGTTTATGCAGTTGACGCTCGCCTATTTGGTAACACAGCCATCCTGCTGGAAGACATGGACTTACAGGCAGTAGTCGGTACGCACGAAGTCACCAATCCCTTTATGGTGACTGAGGTTTATAACAAGGAAAACGGCAAGTGGAAGCTTGCCCAACTCACGTTCTCGCATCTGCTTAGGCCGGTCAAAGTGGATAGCAATAAGAAGTAGCCACGAACATCCGAAAGACGGCGGGTTTCACGAAAGCGCGGTGCTGCAGGGCTTCTCCGCTCGGGGAGGATTGGAAAGAGATGGACAGCTTCTTGCCATCAAAGATCGCCAGGGCAGAAGAAGTTCGGAAGGAAGTAGAAAGCTGGCTAAGAACAGTCGGGATCCGCAAGTGAAGCGTTTTACAACAATTTCAGTAGGAAGGGTGAAGAATCGTGGAGAAAAGAACGTTAGGAACGAGCGGGCTTGAAGTCTCAGCGTTGGGACTCGGCTGCATGAGCATGACCTCGGCTTACGGTCCTGCTGCCGATAAGGGCGAGATGATCCAACTGATGCGATCAGCTCACGACAAGGGCATTACCTTCTTCGACACGGCCGAAGCCTACGGACCGTTCGCAAACGAGGAACTGGTGGGCGAGGCACTGGAGCCGATTCGCGAACAAGTTGTGATTGCTACGAAGTTCGGCTTCGATATCGATCCCGAGACCGGCAAACGCGGCCCAGGCACGAACAGCCGTCCCGACCACATCAAAGCTGCGGCTGCGGCTTGCCTGAAGCGGCTTCGCACAGACCATATCGACCTCTTCTACCAGCATCGCGTCGATCCCAACGTGCCGATCGAGGAAGTCGCCGGTGCGGTAAAGGATCTGATTGCCGAGGGCAAGGTGAGGCACTTTGGCTTGTCGGAAGCGGGCATAGGCACCATCCGCAAGGCCCACGCCGTGCAGCGGGTCACAGCACTGCAGAGTGAATACTCACTTTTCTGGCGCGGACCAGAAGACGATGTTTTGCCCGTGCTCGAAGAGCTTGGTATCGGCTTTGTTCCGTTCAGCCCTCTGGGCGCTGGCTTTCTGACTGGACAGATCGACGAGAACACGAAGTTCGACCCGACCGACTTCCGCAATCACGTGCCACGCTTCTCGCTGGAGGCTCGCAAAGCGAACATGGTGCTCGTCCATGCCGTGCAGGCAGCAGCACAGCGCAAGGGGGCAACGCCAGCGCAGATTGCGTTGGCGTGGTTGTTGGCGCAGAAGCCGTGGATCGTCCCCATTCCTGGCACCACGAAGATCTCACGGATGGAAGAGAACCTTGGAGCGATCAATGTCCAATTGAGGGAGGTCGACCTCCAGCAGATTGAAGAAGCCACCTCGAAGCTGTCGCTCGAAGGTGACCGCCTGCCCGAGGCGATGCTCAAGATGACCGGCATCTAGCTAGCAGTCACTTCGACGCAGAAGGGCAAGCCAGTTTGGCGGGTGTCAGTGAGTGAGCAGGCCTAAAAAGCATTGCAGTAGAGCAACTAGCTAGCATCAAACGATTGAGTAGTGATAGGAGAAATCATGCAAAAGCGCACATTAGGAAAGAGCGGCCTCGAAGTCTCAGCACTTGGCCTCGGATGTATGGGCCTAAGCTTCGGTCTTGGCCCCGCCACGGAGAAGGGCGAAGCGATCAAGCTCATTCGCGCCGCTGTCGAGCGTGGTGTCACCTTCTTCGACACTGCCGAAGTGTATGGCCCGTTCGTCAATGAAGAGGTCGTCGGAGAAGCTCTCGCCCCCTTCCGCAAAGATGTTGTGATCGCGACCAAATTCGGATTCGAGCCCGATCCCAGCAACGATGGCAAATGGACGGCAACCAACAGTCGCGCCGGCCACATCAAGCAGGTCGTCGAAGGCTCGTTGAAGCGTCTGCAAACGGACACCATTGACTTGCTCTACCAGCACCGGGTCGATCCCAACACGCCCATCGAAGAAACCGCTGGTGCCGTTAAGGATTTGATCCAGGCAGGCAAGGTGAAGCACTTTGGCCTCTCCGAAGCAGGCGCAAAGACGATCCGTCGCGCACACGCCGTGCAGCCGGTGACAGCCCTGCAGAGCGAATACTCTCTCTTCTGGCGTGAACCCGAGGAGTCTGTCATGCCAACGCTAGAAGAGCTCGGCATCGGCTTCGTTCCGTTCAGCCCTCTGGGCAAAGGTTTCCTCACCGGAACGATTGACTCCTCGACAAAGTTCGACAGCACCGACTTCCGCGCCATTGTCCCTCGATTCAGCGAAGACAATCGCAAAGCGAATCAGGCACTCGTCGATGTCATCACCAAGTTCGCGGAACAGAAGCAGGCTGCTCCCGCTCAGATCGCCCTCGCATGGCTGCTTGCGAAGGCGCCGTGGATCGTTCCGATTCCAGGCACCACGAAGCTTTCCAGACTAGAAGAGAATCTTGGTGGCGCTGCCATTGAATTGACCGCTGATGACCTGCACTCGTTTGAAGAGGCGTCTTCAGCCATCAAGGTGGAGGGTGAGCGTTATCCCGCGACACACGCAAAGCTTATCGACCGCTAGAATAGTCGATCTTTGTCTCATCGATATCTAGCAATCAGGCCTGCCATGGGTTTGAACTTAACTGCAATTGGGTGAGGATTGGCCCTGAGAAGTTCCCTGTTCGACTGGAATCGATAGACTCTTGTTGCAGGTTACACTTTGCCGTAAAACGCGCTTTGCTGCAGCGAAGCGGGCGTAGGCTTTCGACCAGCCGCATTGGAGGCGGCTGGAATGAGCAAACGAGCTACGCGGAAAAGCGTCGCGTCGAAGCGACCCAAAACGAAACTCGGCCTTCCGGACCTGGACCATAGCAAAGCGGCCGTACTCGACAGCCTACGCTCGCCAGAGTCCAAACGGGGATATGAACATGCGATCAATGAGTTCATCAGCTGGTACTGTTCTGAGCCACGGCTTTCCCTTAACAAGGTGGTGGTCACCCGCTTTCGGATCTTCCTCGAGAATCGCGGCCTCGCGGCGTCAACGATTAATGGTCGACTGGCGGCTGTTCGCCGGTTAGCGTACGAAGCTGCGGATGCTGGTTTACTCAGCCCAGAGTTGGCAGCCAGCATTCGGCGAGTCAAAGGCCCCAAGAAGTTGGGGGTCAGGCTCGGCAATTGGCTCACCGCAGACGAAGCGCGCCGCTCCTGGCAGAGCCCTAATCCGGATACCTTGAAAGGCAAGCGAGACCGCGCGATCCTTGCGACCTTGCTTGGTTGCGGGCTTCGACGTCGCGAGTTGGCCGATTTAGATTTCAAACATGTTCAGCAGCGGGAAGGACATTGGGCCATAGTCGATCTCGTCGGCAAAGGCGGGCACATTCGAACGGTTCCCGTGCCGGAATGGGTTAAGGTCATTTTGGATGAGTGGGTCCATGCGGCTGAACTTCATTCCGGAAGGATATTTCGTTGCGTTTGCAGAGCGGGCAAATGCTGGGGTGATGGTGTGTCGGAACGCGTCGTATGGCACGTAGTCAAGCTGTATGCCGCCAGGTCTGGCTTCACTAGCCTTGCTCCTCACGATTTGAGGCGCTCGTGTGCGAAGCTCTGTCACACCGCGGGAGGAGAGTTGGAGCAGATTCAATTCCTGCTCGGACATGTCTCTGTACAGACCACTGAGCGTTATCTTGGCTGCAAACAGCGCATTCGTGGCGCCGTCAATGATCGCATCGGTATCGAACCATAAGCCTACCTGCTTCAAAGGAACGTGTCGCCGACAATACGTCCGGGTGGATTCGAGAAGGCCGGTGCATTTGTTGGGCTAATATGTACGTCTAGAAAGTAATGGTTTCGCCGAGCCCAGCGTACTCACTCTGCTTTCGCCAGTATTGTTGCACTTTCTCAAACGTGAGTTCCCCGGAGCAGTGACCGATCCCCATAGTCTTAACGTGGTACGTGTCTTTTAGAACGTTCAGAGTCGCATCGATCTGTTCGGGAGTGTCCTGCAGGAGGTGGAGGCCACCTACGACCATCGAAACATCCTTGTTGGCCTTATGTGCCGTCGCCGCGGCAAGAATTCGCTCGATACCCGGATGCGAGCATCCCACGAAGATCACAGGACCAGCTGGTGCATCGAGCACAAGTGAGATCTCGCGCAAACCTTTAAACGGTAATTTGTCTGAAACAAGCGAGATCAAACGCATATGAGGTGCGATTGTGATCGACTCGCTTACGGCGGTCATATTCGTATCAGTCCATGCGACCCACCCTCTCGGCTCTGGTCGTGCTCCGCCGCGAAAGTAGCGCATTTTAGCTGGCAGTTCGGAACGGGCGTCTGTTGTCAGAAACGCAGGAGGGAGAACCGACCCAGTAAAGAATGCGTCGTCAGGAACGAATAGCTTCACCTTTGGGTTTTTCGTGAGTACATAGCGCAGACCGGATGTGTGATCTCCGTGTGCATGCGTGATGATGACCATATCCAGTTGAGTCAGATCGACATGCATCGCCTCAACGTTTTTGCGAAAGACCTCAATGTTGTCGCCGGTGTCGAAAAGAATGCGCTTTCCTTCGAACTCGATCAGAGCTGCGTATCCCCAGTCCTGCTCGAGATCTGAGCGGTCACCAAACGCATCATTCAGAATGGTAAGTCGGTTCTGAGCTGAGACAGGTGGGGGCCATATAGAGGTCAAGACGCAGAACAAAGTCAGTAGCACACAACGATGGAAATACATACGTCCAAGCCCTCCTGATGCGTGTTAAAGGTTCGCACATAAAACCATTCCTGTAAAGTCACCGAAAGCCCCCAGCTGTCACGCTGCCGTATAACGCGCTAACTGTACAAGTGATCTTGTTCCAGCTAAAGCGTGGCGCTTTGGTGTTATGAACGAAATACAACGTGACCAGAAAGCAGATCTCTGGCCGAGCAAGCGCCCATGCGTTTAGGACGCTAGTGTCCTGAGCGATAAATACGAAACATAAGTATTGAAGGGGCCTCCTATTGTTGTATGCGTACTGGACGTCCCAAGAAGCCACTGGAGATCAGTGAGGAAGAGCGGGAGAAATTGAGCCTAATCGCTCGTCGGCCGAAGTCGTTGCAGGCGATGGCGACGCGCGCCCGGATGGTACTCGGTTGTGAAGAAGGGATGAGTAATTCGGAAGTGGCTCGAAAGCTGCACGTCACGAGCGCAACGGTGGGCAAGTGGCGAAAGCGATTTCTGGAGTTCGGGCTGGATGGCTTGCTGGATGAGCCGCGCGTCGGCGCGCCGCGAAAAATCAGCGATCGCGACATAGAAGAAGTGGTGACGAAAACATTGGAATCGAAGCCCGCGAACAGCACGCACTGGAGCACTCGGCTCATGGCCCAAGAGACCGGTCTCACGCAGAACGCCATCGTGCGCATCTGGCATACGTTCGGATTGCAGCCGCATCGAGTGGAGAACTTCAAGTTTTCCAAAGACCCACAATTCGTAGAGAAGGTGCGCGACATTGTGGGCCTGTATTTAAACCCTCCGGACCGCGCCATGGTGCTGTGCGTCGATGAAAAAAGCCAGGTCCAGGCGCTGAACCGGACCGAACCGATTCTGCCGCTGGCGCCGGGCGTTCCCGAGCGGCAGTCGCACGATTACGAGCGACATGGAGTAACGTCTTTGTTTGCGGCCCTGGATGTGGCTTCCGGAGTCACCATCAGCAATTGCTACCGGCGTCACCGGCATCAGGAATTTATCCGCTTTCTGAACGAGATCGAGGCCAATCTTCCCGGCGGCTTCGACGTGCATTTGGTCATGGATAACTACGGTACGCACAAGGTCGCGAAAGTCAAAAGCTGGCTAACGAAGCATCCGCGCTACCACGTTCACTTCACCCCAACGAGCGCCAGTTGGCTCAACCTCGTCGAGCGGCTCTTCGCAGAGCTTACCCAACGCTGTGTCCGACGCGGCAGCCATACTGCTATTCGGATCCTGGAGAAAGCCATGCTCGACTACCTCGACCGGCGTAACCAAAATCCCAAACCTTTCGTCTGGACCGCCGATGCCGATCTCATCCTCGGCAAGGTCGAAAGACTTTGTAAACGTATTTCCCGCTCAGCACACTAGTTATTTCTTATGGGGCTGTTCACGCCGTCGATACCCGGCAGGATATCCACCGCAACCGGCTCCCGTCCGAAACGAATAAAATTTCGCGGGTCGGCCAGGTTATCGGCGGTGACGTCGTCAAGGGCAGCGCCAAAACTCGCCAGCGCCGCATACGTTGCCTTCGCGTTTGCCGCGTCCGCTTTGATAAACAGGTCGATGTCCTTGGTCGCTCGGGGCTGAGCGTGGAATGAAACGGCATAGCCGCCCACGATCAGATACTTAACGCCGTGGGCGTGGAAGGATTGCAACAACTCTTTGAAGTCGGGGAACATCGGTCATTGGCTCCTTCAGGCCGTAGGCGGAAAGGGTGATCTCGGAAACGGCGTCCATCCTTTCATGCACCGGCCGGCTCTGCCAGTACCGATATTCATCGGCCTTCATCTCCTTATGGCTAGTGTAGGTAAGGCTGATTTTGTCCATAGGGTTTGTCCATAACTCTTTGTAGCAGTCGCACCCCTGGTTTTCAAGCTCCGGCGATCCAAATTCCAAAGCCATATCTCCACCAGCCGTACTATCTGTTATAGTACGGCTGTGATTCCGTTCCGGCTGTCGTTCGAGCCCGGTATTTCGCTTTATGAGCAGGTCGTCTACGCGGCGAAAAAGGCCATCGTCTCGGGCCAATTACGTCCCGGCGATCCATTTCCATCAGTACGTGTACTCAGCACCGCTCTCAAAATCAACCCCAACACGGCGCACAAAGTAATCGGCCACCTGGTAGCTCAAGGCGTGCTCGAAGTTCGCAACGGAATTGGCACCGTCGTTGCCGAACGCCTGGGTTCGTCGGCCGCCGAACGCAGCAATCTACTCAAGAAGGAACTGGAGCAATTGGTTGTCGAAGCCAAGAAACTCGGTCTTGATCTTGAGGAAGTGAGCATGGCCCTTACGCAACACTGGCAGCGCTTGAAAGGAGACTGCAGATGAACCCGATACTCCGCACCGTGCAGCTTTCAAAACGTTTTGGCAAGACGATGGTGCTCGACAAAATGGACCTGAGCGTGCCGGAGGGCAGCATCTACGGGCTCCTTGGACCGAACGGCGCGGGTAAGAGCACCACGCTGCAGATCCTGATGAATATTTATCATCCGAGCGCCGGCTATGCCGAAGTGTTCGGTCATGATTCGCGACGGATTTCGCCGCAAGATTTCACCCAGATCGGCTATGTGGCCGAAAGCCAGGAGATGCCGGAATGGATGACCGTCGAAAGCTTCATGGCTTATCTGCGGCCCTTCTATCCGACCTGGGATGCAAGCCGCGCGGATGAATTACTGCGCGATTTCGATCTGCCCTGGGGACGCAAGCTGCGGCACTTATCACGCGGCATGCGCATGAAAGCGGCGCTCGCTTCGTCGTTGGCGTATCGGCCGCGCCTGATCGTCCTGGACGAGACCTTTAGCGGGCTCGATTCGCTGGTGCGCGATGAGCTCATCGAAGGACTGCTCGCCAATGCCGATGGCGCTTCGGTCCTGATCTCCTCGCACGATCTGTCGGAGATTGAAAGCTTCGCCAGCCATATCGGTTACCTCGACCGCGGCCGCTTACAGTTCTCCGAAGAGATGGCATCGCTCACGAAGCGCTTTCGCGAGGTGGAAATCACCGTGGGCGACATGCCGCGCGTGCCCACTTCCGAGTGGCCCTCTTCCTGGCTGAACAAACAACATTCCGGTTCGCTGGTCCGTTTCGTCGAAACGCAGTTCGAACGCGAGCGAACTATGGCTGAGGTGGGCCGGTTGTTTCAAGACGTGAAACAGGTCGCGGTATCCGCCATGCCGCTGCGATCTATTTTCGTCACTCTGGCAAAGGCGAGTCGAAAGGCGGCATAAGTGAAACAAGCAATCCACATTTTCAAAAAGGACGTAAACCATCTTCGCTACGACATCGCGATTACCCTCCTCGCGGCCGCGATTTTCTGTTTCCTCGGAATGCAGCAGCAAACACCAGCCTCCGGCAATCGGATGGCGTCCTTTCTACCGGTGACTTGGTGGTTCATCATCGCGCGCGTCATTCATGCCGAAGCCATTCCGGGCCAACGGCAATTCTGGCTCACACGGCCCTACGAATGGAAGAGTCTGCTCGCAGCCAAGGCTCTGTTCATCCTTGTTTTTGTCAATTTGCCTCTCTTGCTGGCGGACGCGCTAATAATTCATTCCGTCGGATTTTCCATCAGCCACAAGATAGCCGGCCTCCTTTGGACGCAGCTCTTGTTGCTCGCGGCGTTCGTCCTCCCGGCCGCGGCCTTCTCCGCCATTACCAGCGGACTTCTCCAACAGTTGTCTGCCTTGTTTCTTGCGTTCATCGGAGTTATGGCGCTGCTCATCGTTAGCTCGCGGTCTCATGCGGGCTCTTACTGGATGCAATTGGAGTGGGTGAAAACCTACTGCCTGGTTGCGCAAGTTGCGTTAGCGTCAGCCGGCATTCTACTTTGGCAATACGCCCGCCGCAACACATTCGGCGCGCGGGTCGTGGCGGCCGTCACGGCAGTCCTGCTCCTGGGAACCAGCTCACTACTTCCTTGGACCGCCGCATTCGCCTTGCAAACGCGCATGTCAAAACGGCAAATTTCTCCCGCCTCCATTCACATCGCATTGGATTGGGACCGGAAATGGTTGGGGCAGATCTACGACTCGGAACAAAACCAGGTTGTCGCCGAGCTACCGCTCCAAATAAGCGGAGTTCCGAACGGCATGGAGATTGAGCCCGATGGCCTCGACTTCACGCTCCGCGCTCCCGGTCGCGAAACTTGGGTTGACCGCCAACCGGCTCCCGCTTCCTTCAACTTTGAAGCCGGCATCACGTCATTACGAGCCGAAATGAGCCAGGACTTTTACAACAAAATAAAAGACGAGCCTCTGCAGCTTCGCGGCACATTTTTTTTCACGCTATATGGAAACAAACAAGCTACCCGCATTCCTTTAAACCGCGGTCCCGTTCCGGCAAGCGGTGTGGGCGTATGCTCGTTGGAAGAGCACCTTCTGTTTTGCAATGCGGTTTTTCGAACCCAATCTGCTCTCGCCACCATTCGGATTTTGCAACATTCCGTCACTGGCCCCAAAGTGACCACCGAGCATCCCTTTAGTCTCAACTCGTACTCTCCCTTCCCGGCCAATTTGAGAATCGATCCTGTTTATCGCTTCCTTTCGCCCCAGCCGAACGCGATCTTATCGACCGACGTCGAGGCATGGGAGCCGCTCGCGCATCTCAAACGCGATTTCAAAATCGATCGCGTGTGCTTAAACGATTTCGGTCGCAAGCTGCGTTAAGTCACATCGGGCGCTTCAAGTGCGGCGTCCCCGCCGCGGCCGTGCAGCTCTTCAAGCCATGCACCCATTGCATCGGGCTTACCGCCTCGCCGTTCGCGTAGAGCGTCCAGTGTAAATGCGGGCCCGTCGACCGGCCGCTCGTCCCCACATAGCCGATCACATCTCCCTTATTCACCTGCTCCCCCTCTTTCACCGCAAAACTTGACATGTGCAGATAAATCGATTCGAATCCTTGGCCGTGATCAATCGCCACCGTGCCGCCGCGCAGTGTGAACTTTTGCACAATCTTGGCCGTTCCACCCGCGAAGGCATGAATCGGACTGCCGAACGCACCCCTCTGGTCGAGCCCCGCATGATACTCGCCGGTCGGCTTGCCATTGTGCAGGCGCGTCACACCGAACGGCGACGTAATGCAGCCGGGTACAGGATCTTCGAACGGCTGCTCCCAGTACCTTGTAGGAGACACTTCCTTCAGAAACACGGCTACGGTCGATCTTTCCTCGGATGTGGATCTCAACGAGGAAAGCGCCTTGGTAAGAACCACATTCTGTTTGGCATAATGCGCGTTTAGCACCGTGACCTGCGCTTTGTGAATGACCTGGCCCTCCGCATCCAGCCATTCGAGCTCATATGCGCCCGGCTTTGCCAGAACATCGACCGGCATTAACCCCAGCGAATCGCCGCCAGACTGCGGGAACAGGCGGATCGTTCGGTGGTTGAGGCGCGCACTTTGGCTCCGGGCATTGCCGAATACCTCTAAAACCTCGCCCTGCTTGACGCTGGAAGGCTCAAAGTGGAAGCCCTCTCCCCAAACATTCAGGGAAAGAACGCAAATCAGCAGCCATCGCACCTGTCCAGGATAGCTTTCAATGAAGCTTCCTTTCCCGAAAAGGGTCTTATGAAAGGGAGTCTACAACTTATGAAATTTGCTCCGGTCTGTTTATTGGTGGCTAGTTTGGGAGCCAGCACGCTGCTGGGCGCGGACGAAGATATGGCGCGCCTGAAGGCGGCTGGCCAGGTGCTCAGCGAAGCGATGGCGACGCCTGACAAATCGATTCCATCGAATCTCTTCCACAAGGCCTATTGCGTGGTGGTTATTCCAAGCATGAAAAAAGCCGGCTTCATCTTCTCCGGCAAATACGGCCGTGGATTTGCCGCCTGCCGCAAAGAAGACGGTGGGTGGACCGGCCCGGCCGCCATGCGCGTCGAAGGCGGCGGTTTCGGCTTACAGATTGGTGGTTCGGAGACAGACCTCGTGATGTTAGTTATGAGCCAAAAGGGAATGCACGGCATTCTTTCCAGTAAATTTACGCTGGGCGGTGAAATCTCAGCGGCGGCCGGACCGGTGGGACGCGATTCTACGGCGCAAACCGACGCGACTATGCGCGCCGACATTCTCTCCTACTCGCGCTCGCGGGGAGTCTTTGGCGGAATCTCTCTCCAAGGAGGCACGCTGCGGGCCGATGAAGACGTCGATAAAGCTGTCTACGGGCAGCCGGAAACAAGCCAGGCCATACTCGGAGGCAAAGTGCCAATCCCGGCAGGCGCGGAGGCATTTACCTCCAAATTAAGCGGATACGGCGGCGAAACGCAGACCAAGTAAGCGCCTCACTTCACCAGCACTTGTTCGAAGAAAGCGAGCGCGCGCGGGTCGTTCGATTGACCGAGCCAGAAGAAAGCCTGCTTCCGCACCGCGGGGTCGCGCTGCGTGCGGGCGATCTCGATCAGCTTGGGCACTGCCTCGTCTTTCGGCAATTGCGACATGGCAAAGACGGCCCGCTTCTTCACTTCAACATCGGGATCGTTTTCAATCGCATTCTGGATGGCAGCCGCAGCCCGTGAACCGGCCTTCTGGGCGAGCCAGAATAAGGCTTGTCCGCGAATATGCGGTGATGGATCGCGCTTTGCTGTTTCGATCAGAAAGTCCGTTGCATCGGGCTGTTTGCTGATGGAGAGCGCAAAGACTGCTTTGTCCCGAACCGCTTCGTTGCTATCGTGCGCCAGGATGTTCTTCAGAGTCTGCACGCCGCGTTCGCCCCGGCTCGCGCCTAGCCAGAACGTTGCTTTCTCGCGAAGACCGACGGGCTCGGTCGGACGCGTAAGCCGATCGAGCACATCGTCGGCTTGCGCCGTATCGTGTTGCGCAATCGCAAAAACGGCGCCATCTTCAACTTGATTCTCTTGGCTGCTCTGCGCCAGCTTTTCGAGATAAGCAAGACTCGCCTGCGCCGGCACGCCACTCAACCAGACAAACCGCCGTCCACCCGCGTCCAGCGGGCAGGCAAGCGAAAACGCCCGGATCTTGCCGACTCGATTGTTCTCGACGCGGAATAGCACCGCTAGCGTATCGCTGCCTTCCAGTTGCACTGCCGCGGTCTTCGCCACCCCAACATCTCGTCGCCGCTCATGATCTTCGAGCGAACAACCGCTTTGCCTCCCGTCCTCGTAGCAGCAGTTGTCGTGATCGCCACGCATCGTTTTTATGGCGTAGCCGAACCAGGCGGCGTCGGAAGAGCGCAACTGCGAGTTTAGATCGCCTGCAAAGGCTTGTCTTTCGAGCCTCGCATCGGACACATTTGGCTCAAGCCCGGTCTGCGCGAGTAAGCCGCTAGCAGCGGCAAGCAAGACGAATGCTTTCATTTGAGGATCTCCATCATGTATTCGGTAACATCCTTCGAATGCACCAACGCCATCTTCGAAACGATCTCTTTCTTCATCTCCGGATCCCGCTCGCGACGTGCCAGCTCGATCAGCGCCTTCCCGTTCTGTTGCAGAAACAGCGCATTGAGTACCGCCGTCCGCACCTGCCCATCCTTATCGTTCTCGAAGATGGAAACCAGCGTGTCGCTTTGACCGTTGCTTCCCATCAGCCCGAGCGATTTAATGGCGGCGGCGCGTAGTTCCGGATTGCCGTCGGAGCGCGCGATCTGCGCCAGCCGCGCCGATTTGCCGCTCAAAAACATCGATTCGAGAATCGCCTTTTTATCCTCCAGCGAGCTATCGGATTGATAAAGCTGCCACAGCTCGTCTTCCGCCCCCATCAGCGCCAGTTGCCGGATGGCATCGCGCCGCAGCTCCGGATTCATCTCGGTCTTCACTACGTGCAGCAGCGCATCACGCGAGCCCGATTGCATAAAGCTTTGCAGAATGGCGCGCTTGACGGCCGCGTCCGATGACAGTCCGTAGAGCGAAGTAAGTTCCTTGCGCGATTGGTCGTTGCCCATCATGCCCATCAGCCGGATCGCTCTCACCTGCAGCTGCGGATTCGATTTCCCGGTGGCCACGTTAGCCAGCAGCTTGCTCGCTTCGGGCGATCCGCTCTGCGTCAGAACAAAGAGCGCCTGCTCCTTCACCCGCTCCGAATTGTTGCTCGTCAGAACCTTCTCAACCACCGGAAAAGCTGCCGACGGATTCGATTGCATCAGGCTGTTCACCGCCATGAGCTTCAAATCGTCATCCGGTTCGGCGCTCGGGCTTACCGGCGATCCGGTTTGCGCGCGCACTTCCACGTTCAGCGCGCGGGCATCCTTCAACCAGCGGCTCGAAGGATATTTCTCATGCAACTGCGCCAGCGTGAATAAGGCCGCTTCACGCCGTCCCGCCCGATTCTGCGCATACGCCTTCCAGTAAAGCGCGGCATCGGCATTCGACCTGCCCCGTTCGGCCGAAGCGTTGAAAGATGCGATCGCCTGATCCCACTGATGCGCATCAAGCTCGCCCAGACCCCGCCGGTAATCGGCATCGTCACCGGAGCTTTGCTGCGACTGGAAGCTAAACGCCGGCACCGCCGTCCAGCTTTGGGCGAAAGTGGGCACAGCCAGCAACATCAAGAAAGCAAAATTGCGAATCATAATTTTTCTCCTTTTTCCCGGGCGTTTGCGCTCGTGATGCGCACTTTCCACAGCAATCCGTCCTCTTCGACACGCTTCTGCAGCATCTCCAAATCCGCCGTATTTGTATTCCCGGGACTGTTTGCCAAGCTCAACAACACTCGTTCTAGGTCGTCCAGCAAAGCGGCATGAGTCTTGTCACCCAGGTGCATTGCGGTCTGGCGGAGCAGACGGTTCTCTTCCAAAAGACTGCGCGCGCGCCCCCGGTCGTCGGCTAATTCGGGGCTTCCGGGAGCGGCATGAACAAGCTCGGTAAGCACGATCTGCGACCGTTCCAGATGGTCGCTTAAGGCGAGGAGCAGCACGCGTTCGCGCGCCTTGGACGAAACACCGGTTCTCTGATGCTCCGTCCAGACTCCGGCCAAGAAAGCGAACGCCAGCAGAATCGCGATCGCCGGAGCCACCAGAAATACTCTCGGCCATTGGAAACGTGCCCGCGGTTGAGCCGCCTTCAGTCGAGGAACCAGCCCATTCCACACTTGCTGCCCATACCCTTCGCCACGCTCCGGTACTGGATAATCGCGCAGCGAACGCAGCGCGTCTGTGAGCTCCGCCAGGCGCGCGCTACACGCCGTACACGTTTCCAGATGCTGGCGCACAGCCGGTTCCGCAGCGCCATAGAACGCCTCGAGCAATTCTTCTTCGGTCGCGTGATTCATCGCGCCGCTCCAAAAGCGGGCTGCAAGGCCCGGCGTAATTTTTGAACGGCGCGAAACACGCTATGCTTGGCGGCATTCGCTTGAACACCCAGCGTTTGCGCGATTTCTTCTATGTCGCAGCCCTCATAGTGCCGCAGAATGAACGCGGTCCGTTCCATTTCACTCAATTGGTTAAGCGCCGGCTCGAGCAGGCCCGCGATCTGCCCGCTATGCGCAATGCGATCCGGGCCCGGTTCGCGGGCCGCCACCGAGTCCAGCCACCCCGCCGTTCCATTCTCCAGCGATTTGCCCTTCACTTCCTTGCGGCTCTTACGCGAGCGCAGCAGATCGAGCGAGCAGTTCGCGCAAATGCGATACAGCCACGTTCCAAACGCCGACCGTCCATCGAACCGGTTGAGTTGTTTATAGGCGCGCAGGAAAGTCTCCTGCACCAGATCTTCCGCGTCCTGTTCGTTGCCGCACATACGATAAGCCAAACGGAAGACTGCCCGGCTATGCCGCTCCACCAGGACACGAAAGGCAAACTGATTGCCTTTGCGCGCCTCTTCAGCGGCCGCTTGATCGGTCCATTCCATCTGGTTGGTCTTTAGACTAATGGATTGCCCGGCGGTTAGGTGCGAAACGAAGAACGCCGGGGCTGGACGGCCACCGGCGTTTCTATAAGTAAATGGGAACTAACTAGTTTTGAGAGCTATGAGCGAAGCGATTGGACCGGCCCTATTTTCCACCGTTCTTAGTGGTGTCCGCCACCACCGCCGCCGTGGAATCCACCGCCACCTGCTGCGCCGTGAAATCCGCCGCCTGCCGCACCATGGAAACCACCCGCTGCTGAGTAGCCGCGCGCGCCATAATTCGCCCCGCTGTAGTAACGGCCACCACCGATATAGCGCCCGCCACCCAGGTACCGTCCGCCGTAGTAGCCGCCGCGTCCGTAATAGCCGCCGCGTCCATAGTAGCCGCCCCCCCAATAGCCGCCATAAAAGCCCAGCCCCACACCCCAGTATGGGTAACCCCATCCATAGGCGCTGTAGTATGGGTAACCGTAGCCGTAGTACCCGTAGTCGGGATAACCGGACGCGTAATTACCGTAAGCAGCCGCCGGAGGCGCACCGCCCTGATACATGCCGCCGCCGTTACCGCCATTGTCGGGCGGACGGTCATATTCGTAAGGCTGCACATAGCGGAATGCCTGCGTGCTGTTGCTTGTCGAGAACGTAACCGGCGCTTCTATTTTGAAAGTAAGCACCTGTTCCGGATAGATTACGCTCGCGTGATTGCGCGTGACCAGCACGCCGATCAAACCTGCCGCCGCGCCCGCGCCCGCTCCGATCGCTGCTCCGGTTCCCCAGCCCGCCGCCGCGCCGATGATCGCCCCGACGCCGGTCGTGGCCGCTACCGTGCCCACCTCCGCGCCGCCTGAAGTTCTGCCACCCTGCCGGCCGATGAACTGCGTCGTAATCGGCAGCTGCTGCCCATCCACCAGCGTCAGGTTGGTCAGCGCCAGGCCCAATCTGGCCGGCTTGTCGAAATGGTGTTTCTCCGCCGTCACAACCCGGCCACCCAGCGTCTGGCCCGGCTCCGCCACCACCACTCCATTCACCACAATCGGCTGCACCAGCGAAGCCGTAAATGAATCGCCCGGCTGATTCTTGTCGGACGAAAGCATCGAGTTGATGCGGACAGTCGCATACGTTCCCGTCGGTATCGTCAATTGCGCCGGAACCGGCGGCGGTGGTGGATAGTTCCGCTGCTGATTCGGCTGCTGATTCTGTTGCCCGTTGTTCGGGTAATTCCCTTGCGGATTATTCGCTTGCGGCGGATAGCCAGTCTGCCCGTTCGGTTGCCCATAGGGCCGCCCGTTTGGAGCCTGCACTTGATTGGGATCTGGCGCCTGATTCGGGTCCTGCCCACTGCCGTTAGGCGAATTGTCGTTCGGCGGATTGTAGACCTGAGAATTGTCTCCCACCTTCTTCCATCCACCATCGCTGTTGGTACTTTGTTGCTGCGCACCGCCGCTGGGGGTCGGCGATGCTGGTAAAGAATCCTGGGCGAAAGCCAGCGTGGAAGCGGCTAGAAGACCGGCCAACGTGCTTCGCAGGATTCCCTTTACTGCCCAAAAATCATTGCTTTTCATAACGTGCCATTCATACTTCTTTGACGCTTGACTATCATGCACGTTTCTTGCCAGACCCAAGTGTTAACTTTCAATGACTTGCACGCGGTTCGCTTGGTTGGACTGCACCGAGGCTGGTTGTTTTGAGCCAACCATCGGAAAAAATCTCTTACAGCCCGGTGTGCTCATCCGCCCCCAAGAAACCCGCCATCGCCTCGCGCTCCGTTCCTAATGCCTGCCGAACCCGCTGATTGTTCCGGCGCTCTACCCCGAAGTAGGTAATAGCCGGATAGCCGATCCCGAGCAACAGCGCCACCAAGCCGCTGCGCGTCGCCAGCCAGAAGCCATAGCCCAGAACCATGAATCCCACAGCGCGCAAACTGGCCTCGGCCGCCGCCGACCACTTGCCAAATGCCTCCTCTTTATCGAACCACTGCAGGAGCGCGCCTCGATCGCCCGGCTGCGACCGAAGGAGTTCCGTCTCCTTCGACAATCTGGCGCTTCGATAAAAAAAAAGACAGGCCGCGCCCACATAACCAGCCAACAAGATGATCAAGCCCGGCCGCAGGCTAGGCCACGTTGTTCGCCAAAGCAGCGCCGCCAGCAGCAACGCAATAAAAAGTGAAAAACGCATGCGCTTGCGGTAGCGCGCTCCGGCCATCGCGGCCAGTGCAGAAATCCTCTCGATCGCGTCCCGCATGTCAGCAATCTTATCGAGCGCCCTCCCGGTGACTCCACTTGCGCCATGCTGAAAGAAGGCATGGCCACCGAACTGACATTCGAAACGCTCCGGCGCGACCGTATCCCGCGCCGCGCGTTTCTCCTCATGCCTGTCGCGTTCGCCGGCTTGATTCTCCTTTTTAGAAGGCCGCGCCGCCCGTTGCCCGATCCTGCGTCGAACGGTAGCGGCCCTACCGTTACGCTCGCTTTTTTTTCCAACAGCGGTCACCCGGAAGGAATCGCGCTGGTCAGAAAAATTGTCAAGACCGATGCTGAGTGGCGCAAGGATCTGCCGTCTGATGAATACGCCGTAACCCGCCGCGGCGCAACCGAATCGCCCTTCACTGGTCGCTTTTGGAATGCCCATGGCGCCGGAATCTACCGCTGTGTCTGCTGTGGAAATGCGGTCTTCGCTTCGCAGGCGAAGTTCGATTCAGGAACCGGTTGGCCGAGTTTTTCCGCGCCAATCGCCGCTCAAAATATCTACACCCGCGACGACAAAAGTCTGCCGGAAGTGCGAACCGAAGTCCTTTGCCGCAAGTGCGACGCCCACCTCGGCCACGTTTTCTCAGACGGACCGCCGCCCACAGGCCTGCGCTACTGCCTGAACTCCGCCGCCCTCGCGTTCACCGGTGGCGCGGATTCTTAAGTATGAAAGTGACAACCGGATGCCGCCCAACCGTCGCGCAATGCTTGAAACAGAGCAGGAAGCGTCAGCGACCGTAAAGTTGCAACTACCGAGCCGCTACGCCCAGCTATAACCACTCTTGACTAACGGCAGCTCCCGAACCCGCTTACCGCTGGCCGCAAAAATCGCGTTACATACCGCTGGCAGCAGCGGCGGCAACGCCGGTTCGCCCAAACCCGTAGGCGAATGTTCGGTCTTCAGAAAGTGCACTTCGATCTGCGGAGCCTGCTTGAAGCGCAGCAGCTGATGCTTATCGTAGTTGGTCTGCACCACCTTGCCGCCTTCGAGTGTAATCTCCTGGTGCATCAGCTCGCTCAAGCCGTCGATGATCGCGCCTTGCACTTGCGCTTCCGCGCCGCTCGGGTTGATGATCTGGCTTCCCACATCGCCGCAAGCCCAAACCTTGCTCACCTTCAGCGCGTTATTTGCTCCCACGCTGACTTCCGCCACGTGCGCAAAGTAACCCTGAAAGCTGTAGTGAAATGCAATGCCCATCGCCGTTCCCTGCGGCAGCTTGCGCTTGCCCCAGCCCGACTTCTCGGCCGCTAGCTCCAGCACCGCGCGCATACGCCCCACATCGTAAGACTGATGCTGCGCGCCTTCTTTAGTGGTACTCGGCTCGTTCTCCACTTTCGGTTTTGCCGCCGCCGCCACTTTTTCTTTGCCCGGCTCAACCAGTAGCTCCTTCCGGAACTCCACCGGATCCTTCCCCGCCGCATGCGCCAACTCGTCGATGAACGATTGGAAAACAAATGCCTGCGCGTTCGCTCCTGGAGCGCGTAGCGCGCCAGTCTTCAGCTCCAGCGGCATCACCGAAGAATACATCGCGAAATTCGGCACAAAGCCCGACGGAAATTCGGTAGGCGTGATAGCGGCCGAGGGTGCAAACTGATCCCCCTCCCCATAACTCACGAAGTGATTTCGCCAGGCCACCAATTTGCCCGAAGAGTCCACCGCGCCCTTGAGGAAATGGAACCCGCCGGGCCGGTAATAATCGTGCGTCATGTCGTCTTCGCGTGACCACAACAGCTTCACCGGCACGCCCACCTTTTGCGCGATATAGCCGGCTTCCACCATGTAATCGTTCGTCAACCCGCGCCCGAACGAACCCCCGGCCCGATGCAAATGAATCGTGATGTTGTCTTCCGGGATGTTCAGCACCTTCGAGATCAAGCCGCTCGCCCGCGCCGGAAGTTGCGTGTTTGACCAGAATTCGAGCTTGCCGTCCTTGAAATGCGCCGTACAATTTCGCGGCTCGAGCGGCGCGTGCGAAATAAACGGATACGAGTAAGCCGCCTCCACCACCTTCGCCCCGCTGCTAAATGCCGCGTCCACGTTGCCATCGTTTTTCAGTGTCCGCGCCGGCGGCTGCTTTGCCAATTCCTGCGCCCGCTGCGCAAATTGCGCGCTGCTCTGCTGTGCCGCCGGACCTTCGTCCCACTTCACGTTCAGCTTCTTGCGCGCCGATTGCGCCGCCCACCAGGTCTCTGCCACTATCGCAATCCCCGGCTCCAGCCCCGGTTCGCCGGCTGTAACCGGCGTCACTTTCATCGTGCCTTCCGCAATAAACGCATCTTTAATGCCCGGCAGCTTCTTGATTTCGTCGAGATTCGCGCTTACTACCTTGCCGCCGAATACCGCGCACTTCTCATACACCGCGAACAACATCCCGGGCATCGTAAGATCTATCCCGAAGATCGGCTTGCCCTCCGCGATATCGGGAACATCCACCCCAGGCGTCCACTGCCCGATGATCTTGTAGGCGCTCGCATCCTTTAACTTGAGCGTCTTCAGATCGGGCACCGGAAGCGTGGCCGCCGCGGCCGCCAGTTGTCCGTAGCCGAGCGAGCGATCTGTCGGGCGATGATACACCCGGCCGTTTGAAGCGAAGCATTCCGATTCCGGCACGCCCCACTGCTTGGCCGCCGCCGTAATCAGCATCTGCCGCCCCGCCGCTCCCACCTGCTGCATCGGAATCCAGTTGTTCGAGGCCGCCCGGCTCCCGCCCGTCGTCTGCAATCCGTATTTCTTGTCGTAATCCGCCTGCTCGACTTTCACCTTCTTCCAATCGACTTCGAGCTCCTCGGCGATCAGCATCGGCAGCATGTTCTTGATACCCTGCCCGATCTCCGGATTGCGTGAGTACAGCGTTACCGTGCCATCCGGCGCAATCTTGATGAACGCCTTCGCGTCGAAGGGCGGCGGCTCGTGCCCGGCCTGCGCCACTACCTTCTGTGGCTCGGCAACATAAACACCGAGCATCATCGCTCCTCCCGAAAGAGCGCTCACGTGCAGGAATGACCGGCGACTGACGCGCATGACTAAAGTCCTCCCTGCGCCGGCGCATCGGCTCTCGCCATGATGTCCGGATGTTTGTCGACCGTCGCCTGTCCGGCCGCTTTGTGTATTGCTTGTCGCACGCGCAGATAAGTTCCGCAGCGGCATAGATTGCCGTTCATCGCCTCATCGATCTGGTCGTCGCTAGGCTTCGGATGCACTTTCAGCAAAGCCGCCGCCGACATGATCTGGCCTGCCTGGCAATAACCGCATTGCGGCACATCTACTTCGCGCCAGGCTATCTGTAGCGGATGCGTTCCGTTCTTAGAAAGCCCTTCGATGGTGGTAATGGGTGCCTTGGTCGCCGCGCTGACCGCCGTCAGGCAAGCCTGCACCGGCTGTCCGCCCAAATGCACCGTACATGCTTTGCACTGTCCGATTCCGCAGCCATACTTCGTGCCATGTAGATTCAACACATCTCGCAATGCCCAAAGCAGTGGCGTATCCGGCTCCACATCCACTGTTTTGGCTTGCCCGTTGACGGTCAGCTTGTAATTCATACGGAAAGTGCTCCACCTTCACGATAAACCAGTGACGCCGGACTGTGGCTCTGGTGGAGCGGCCCTCCTGGGCTGCCATGCCGGCTTTCCAGCCGGCAATTGTCGCGACTCATCCCGACACTTGGCCGATTTTTCCGCTACGGAATCAGCAAAACCTTTCCCTTAGCCTTCCCCGATTCCGCGAACCGTTGCGCCTCGGCGGCCTCGCTCAACTTGAATTTCTTCGCGATCGGAATGTTCAACTCCTTGCGCTGCACGGCTCTTGCCAACTGCTGCAGCCGATCCGCGTCCGGCATTGCCATAAACGCCTCAACCTGGATATCCTTTCCTTCGGCTTCTTTAGGGCTGCCGAGAACAGAGCCCAGAATGCCGCCCCTCTTCAATTTGGGAATGAGCTGCCCGATCACACTGCCGCCCACCGTATCGGCGATCGCATCGAGCGCAGGCAGCGCCCCGATCTCTCCCTCGTCATCGATCGCGACCACCTGATCGGCTCCCAGCGACTCCGCCTCCTTTTTCTGATGGCCACGCACCCCGGCAAGCACACGCGCGCCATTCTGTTTCGCTTCGAAAACAGTCGTTCTTCCTACGCCGCCGAGCGCTCCCGTAACCAGCACCAGTTGCCCCTGCTTCGGATGAATATGCTCCACCAATTGAGCTCCCGTCGTGAGGACTAGCGGCAAGGCTCCGGCCTGTTCGAGATCCAAGCCCTCGGGAACGATGGTCAACCCGCTCGCCTCCGCGGTCAGGCACTCCGCGTAGCTACGCCACACCAGACCCATGACCTTTTGTCCTACTTCGAGGCCGGTCACCTCCGGCCCAACCTTCACGACTTCGCCCGCAACATCCCGCCCCAATACGTACGGGAATTGAACGGGCATCCGCTCTTTCACCGCGCCACTACGTATTTTCCAGTCCACCGGATTGACACTGGTAGCAAGCACTTTGATCAGCACTTCTCCGGCGCCCGGCTGAGGAGTCGCCACCTCCTCATAATGCAGTTGGTCTACTTCTCCATACGCCCGCAAAACTATCGCTTTCATGCTTCTTGGATGCAGTCGGCTGGCCAGACACTCGCTAATTTCGACAAAAAACAGGCGTGTCCCCAGATTTTTTTCACACTTTCAGAACCGCGACCATAAGGGAGCGGAGGCCAGTGGACACCTGCTCTTCGCTAACCCCGCATCAAACCAGCAATCCGTTAACTATCGCCTCAAATCTCACGTCGCTTATTCTGCTGTCGTCAAGCACCCTCGGCAGCCGCATGACATCGGAGTTTCGCCTCGCGAAGCCTCGATCGCAAGTCGTCGCGCTTTCCACGCCGCAGGCGCGCAGCCAGGGAACATACTCCGGCGAATAACAGCCGCTCGGGTAGCAAAAATGAACCGCAACCCTCCCCGTCAACTCGACGATCCGCCTGCGGTTGTCTTCGATTTCGCGCCGCACAAGTGTTTCGTCGATTGGCAGCCGATGACGGTGCGTATGCAATTGCACATCCACCCCTGCCTGGGCCACTCGCGAGACCTTCTCCGGGCAAAGAATTTGCAGCATGCGTACTTTCAGAATCTCGCCATAATTCACCCCTAGGCGAAGCGCCAGAATGCAGGCGGCTTCATCTCGCGCCACCGTGCCAAGCTCATTTCGCTCCAGCAAAGCTTTAATCCGCCCAAGAACTGCCTGCCTGTCGGCAAACGTACGCAGCGGCATTTCTCCCGTAAACCCGAATTCCGGCAAACGAATCACTGTCTTTTCGGATTTCCACAGTAAGTAATCCAGTATCAGATTAGTAATTGGAACTCTGTAATTCGAATAATGAGTGGTTACATAGACCGTACACGGGTACCCGAATTCCGAAAGAACAGGTACCGCGTTGTGCGCGAAATCATAGAACCCGTCGTCGAAAGTAACAACCACGCTGCGCGCCGGCAGAGATCCGTCTCGCAAACGAGCCAGCGCCTCGCCCAATCGAAGCACCGTCGCACCCGTCTTTCGCAGGCAGCTGAGTCTCTGTCTAATTGCGCTGTCGTTATATACAGATCAGGCCGCCATCGATGTTCATCGACTAACGACAGCCCGTGGTAACAGAGGATCAGCAAACGCTTCTTGCGCTTATCCGAGTTACCCGCCAGTCGAAAAGTCCCAAGAGTACGTAAACCTTTCAGACTGGCCGAAACGAGCCCACGTCGTAGTGTGGCTTGTCTGTTCATCCATTCTCGCGAGTGTAGGCAAGCGAATAGATACTATTCGGTCAGCCTCTCAACTCCCTTTCCCCGAACTTACTCTGTGCTTACTGCTTCTGTGCTTACTGATAGTCTACGGCTGAAAGTGACTATCTGTTTCCGTTCATCACATAAATGAACAGAAGTTAAACTCCGCAAGCGGTCGCGCGGGCACCCGTGCCCAATGTCACTTGCTTTTCCCGGATTCAAACGCTTAGCACTCGTGGAGCGGCACTCCTGGGCTGCCATGCCGGCTTTCCAGCCGGCATAAAATCCTTGCAACAGAGCAGGGAGCGTAAGCGACCGTAAAGTAACAACTAACCAAACAATCCCTGAAGTCAACGACACTCCTCGATAACTGCCGCTTATACTATTGGCCGCACTTATGATCATTGAACACCTGCGCCTTTTGGAGTCCATTTTCGCGCTCCGCCGCTTCTCAGGAAGTGTCGCGCTGTGCTGCCTGCCTATTCTTTTCGCAGGCTTGCCGGCTTCAGCCCGCGCCAAACCGCGCGTTCCCGAAGTCATCGCTTATGTCTTTGCCAAAGACCGGGCGCTCCAGCCGGATGAAATCGATGCCGCCCGTCTCACGCGGATCAATTACGCCTTCGCGAATATCCAGAACGGACAAATCGTAGGAGGCTTTGCGCACGACACGGAGAACTTCGCAACGCTGATCCGTCTCAAAGCTCGCAACCCTGGCCTGAAAGTCGTTATATCGGTAGGCGGTTGGACCTGGTCTGGTGGTTTCGCCGACATGGCGCTTACCCGCCAAAGCCGCGCGAAGTTTATAGATAGTGCCGCCCGTTTTCTTGAGGCACATCGTTTAGACGGCATCGATATCGACTGGGAATATCCGGGGTTGCCCGGAAATGGGAACACGAATCGACCGGAGGACAAGCACAATTACACCGCTTTATTGAAGGAGCTTCGCCAGCGCTTCGATAAATTGCAAAAGCCTTTCGGCCGTCACTTACTCATCTCTGTTGCTACGGGCGCGGACAAAAACTTCCTCGAACATACCGAAATGAGGAAAGTGGCGCGCTATGTCGATAGTGTGAACCTCATGAGCTATGACTACTATGAGCCGGATTCGGACGCTATCACGGGCAATCACGCCCCGCTCTACACCGATCCGGCCGATCCTAAGGCAGTTTCAGCGGACACGTCCGTCAACAATTACCGGCGGGCGGGCGTTCCGGCGGAAAAAATCGTGTTAGGTGTTCCGTTCTACGGCCACGCGTGGTCGGATGTCGGTCCGTCGAACCACGGCTTGTTTCAACCGGGACATCGCGGGAAGCTGCAGGCGAATTACAAAAGTATCGTCGACAGTCTGCTAGGCAAGGGCTTCACTCGCTATTGGGACAGCCAGGCGTCCGTTCCGTATCTCTACAATCCAGCCAGCCGCATCTTTGTTTCCTACGAGGACGCTGCTTCCATCGAGTTGAAATGCCAATACGTTCTGCGGCGGAAATTGGGCGGAATCATGTTCTGGGATTACGGCGGCGATGCCGATGGCTCACTCTTGAAAGCCATCCACGCGGGCTTCGAACCCGTAAAAGCACGTAAGTAATCCGTGCATTCTTCCATCCAGGCAAGCTAAGATCTCTTAGATGCCAACAAAGCTGCTCGGCTGCTTGCTGCTCTTGCCGGCGGCTTTGCTCCTGAGTGTCACTTCTCTCCGGGCGCAGGATCGCGCACAGCCTCGACCCCGCATCGGATTGGTGCTCGAAGGCGGCGGCGCGCTCGGCTTCGCCCACATCGGAGTTCTTCAATATCTCGAAGAGCATCACATCCCGGTCGACCTTGTCGTCGGCACCAGCATGGGCGGCCTGGTGGGGGGCTTGTATGCGATTGGCAACACGCCTGCCCAGATCCGGCAATTCACCGATGACATCGATTGGGATGCCGTACTGAGCGGAGCCACCGATTTTCAGGACCTTAGTTTTCGTCGTAAAGAAGATAAACAAAACTTTCCCAATCGCCTTGAACTTGGCCTCAAGCACGGCGTCAGTCTTCCTCTCGGCCTGAACTCCGGCTATCAGGTCGGCCTGCTCCTGGCGCGCGTCACCTTGGCCTATCCAAACAAGATGAATTTTAACGACTTCCCCATCCCATTTCGCTGCGTCGCGACGGATGTTACGGCTGGCCAGAAGAAAGTATTCGATCATGGTTCGATCGCGCAAGCGCTACGCGCCACCATGTCGATACCTGCCGTATTTGCTCCCGTCAGAATCGATGGGCATCTTTATACAGACGGCCTGGCAGTGGACAATCTGCCTGTCGACGTCGCGAAACAGGCCGGCGCCGATATCGTCATTGCCGTTTATCTCGATCCGGGGCCCCCTAACCCCAAAGCCTACGACTCCATGTTTACCGTGGCCAGCAAGAACTTCAGCATCATGATCTCAGCCAACGAGCTGCGCAATATGCAGGCCGCCGATATTCTGTTGAGCGCGGATGTGCGCGGCTTTACCAGCTCTTCCTTCAATGACAGCGTGGAAATCATTCCCAAGGGATACGCCGCCGCTCAGAAGAAGCAGCAGATGTTGGCCGGGCTGGCGCTCAACGATCGGGATTGGAACGCCTATGTCGCGCGGCGGGATGCCAAAGAGCGCCACACGATTGCTGTCCCGCAATTCATCCAGGTGGTCGGCGATAAGACTGATTATGTTCGAACATTGCAGGAGAGCCTGGCTCAATTTGCCGGCAAGCCTCTCGATCCGGCGGAGCTGGTTAAGCCGCTCACCCGAATCACCGGCACCGGCGTAATTAGTAGCGCCACTTACTCTATGGTCGACAAACAGGGTGTGCCGGGCTTACAGGTCACCACCTACGACAAAGCGTACGCGCCTCCGTTTCTGGATTTGGGTGTCAACATCGATGGTTCCGACCCCGACAACGTTCTCTTCGGCCTGGCTGCCCGCCTGACCTTCATGGATCTGGGCGGCTATCGCGCCGAATGGCGGAACGACGCCTTTTTCGGCAGCACCTATGGCGTGAACTCAGAGTATTACCGCCCGTTTACCAGCTCCAGCCGGTGGTTCCTTGCACCGCGTATCTACGCCATCAGCACTCCGTTCAACATCTATTCCGGACAGGATCGTCTGGCGCAATACCGCATAGAGCGCGATGGGTTTGGCCTGGACTTGGGTTACGCCCTCAGTGCTCGTTCGGAGATTCGCGTCGGAGAAGATCTTCTTTGGTTTAAGACGATCAAGAAAATAGCCGACGACACGCTGCCTAATATCACCGAGCGGCAGGCGGTAGCGACCGTTCGTTATCGCTACTATGGCGTCGACAATATCGAGCTTCCCCGACAGGGCTTCAATGCCGACTTAAGCGTCAACCACTATCAGTCGCAAGCTGGATCGACCGCGTTTTCACAAGCGGAACTGCGGGCTACTTACTTTCAGCGAATCAGCGAGCCCGGATCTTTGATCTTCTCTGCTAACGGTGGCACCAGTTTCAAAACTCCTTCCGATGAGCTCTTACTCCATTCGTTTTCGCTGGGCGGTCCGCTGCGGCTGGGAGCCTATGGGCAGAACGAATTATTAGCCGGTCAGTATTACCTCTTGCAGGCAGGCTACGAGCATAAATTACTTTCCTTTAGCCCGCTACTGGGCGAAGGCCTCTACGGGTTAGCGCTTCTCGAAGCGGGAAAAGTCTACCAGCCGTTGAACGTCGTGGGCAATCCCGCGCCTATAGACGGATCGCTTGCCCTGGTGGCGAGAACCTCACTCGGCCCCATCTTCATCGGCACCAGTTTCGGCAGCGACGGCCATCGCAAATGGTGGTTCGGCCTCGGCCGCGTATTTTGACGCAAAGGTGGAGCGGCCCTCCTGGGCTGCCATGCCGGCTTTCGAGCCGGCATAATGCCGCCAGAAATGGCGGCATTGCACACTGAACCTCCGCTCCACCGACGACAACTCTACCTACCGGCCAGCGGGGAATCCATGAAGCAACGGCCCGATCGCATTCGACGTCCGATAGTTATTGCGCCGATCTTCGTTGATGGCCCAGAACATCGCCCCAAGGAAAGTTGGGTAGCCGTCGGATTGGCGCAGCTTGTACTCAGCTCCGGCGTAGCCCCTTCCCGTGACGATATAGCGGAGGGCGTTCTCAATAGCCGGGATGGGCGTGTAGTTGCGCGCCGAGGTGGGCGTGGCCGGAAGGCCAATGGCAACTTTTTCAGGCGGCAATGGGGGGAAGAACGCTTTGGCCGGACCAGCGACGGCGAAACCATGCACCAGCATTTCAGAGACGGCGACGTGATAATCGGCTTTGCCCGGGAAGTAGTAGTTGCCGTCCAGCGCTTCGAGCGGCGGGGTGTTGTAGTCTTGCGCGTCGACAAACGAGAGAATATCGCGCGTTCCATAGATGACTGGGAGAAAGGAACCGAACTGGCCGCCATAAGCCTGCATGCCGGCTTGCGTCTGGGCGGCTTCCGGCACTTCGCTCAGCATGAATTTGGGCCCGAAGTGGTTGCGCAGTTGCCGGACGCCGGCGATCAGATTGACCACCGAGGGAGTAGTGGGGTGACGGAAATCGGTGTCGCCCCGGTCGATCAGAAGCGAGGGTGTTTCGATGTCGAGATCGATGCCATCGAAGCCATACTTCTCGACAATCGCTGAGACCGAACTAACGAAGTTATGCAGATCTTCAGAGGTGTTTAGCGTGACTACCTCACCGCCGCCGCCAAGCGAGATCAAGACTTTTTTCCCTTTATTTTGCAGATAAGCCACATCCGTTTTGAATTGTTGCGGGTTTAGACCGGGTGGCGGGGCGAATTGCAGCAGGCTGGTGGACCCTTTTACCGGCGCCGCGAAAGTTGCGATCACGATGTCCCATTGCGGCGACACATCGCGCAGCGGGATAGGATGTTTGACCGAAGAATAACCCTCCCAGTAACCGATTAGAGCGTGGCCGTTCGACTTACCCGAGCGCGCTAGGGGAGCAGCCGAGGGCTCGACCTCAGCTTGGCGGGTTACGGCGCAAGGCTGGGCGGCAACGGAAAGCGCCTTCGTATCCGGGAAGCTGAACGGATGCCGAGGACTCCCGCCGAACCAGGACAAGAGCGCCATATTTTCCAGGTGGTACACCTTGCCGTTCACCGCGATGCGGGTAGCGTTGCCGCCGGCCAGAGAGTCGGTCGGCTGTTCGAACAGGTAGGAGCTGCTCTCCCCTCGGCCGCCGCAACTCAAGTTAGCGGGCGGCTCCAGCCACGCGGGGAATTGGTTGGAGCGCTCCCCATGCAGTGGATCGTTCATCCACTCGGCTATTTGCTGGCTGATCGCTTGAATATCGGTGTAGCCTGGCTTAACGCCGCTTTCGAAGTAGGAAGCCAGGACGAAAGGTTGCCCGGATAGCTGGCCGTGTGCGCCTACAGCGCAGCAGACGGTCGCGTCGCTGAGCGAGTAGAACGCCACATTTTTCGTTATGGCCATCAGAAGTTTACCTGGGCCGGCCCCAAGTTTTGGAAGCTGCTCGAATAATTGTTTCTGAACGAAATCGAGATCGGCTACCGCTAGCGATTTGCCGCTGCGCGCCGAATGCAATAAGTAACCGTTCGAGGCCGGGATGTCGATCTGCACGGGCGCCGCTAGTTGCGGCTTTCCGAGCAGCGTATGCCACTCGGGCTTGGCCGCGAATTCGGCTCGTTGCACCGCGTCGGCATACTGCGTGTTGCCGGTGGCGAAGGGGAATGGCTTGAAAAGAGGCGAGCGGACGATTTCAGGAATTGCGGCTGAGGCATTTAGTGCGGCATGATCAAGGCTCGTTTCGAACGAAAGCGAGAGAGCAACCAGTACCACCGGGATGGTGGTCGTCGCGTTGGATTGCGGGTCTTCGCCGGCTATGGTGTATGAATACCGCTTGCCGTTACTGAGGAAGGACCCGTTGAAGGTCGGAATGGTTTGCGCTTCGAGAGCCGCGGCGAGCAAGAAGCAGAGTGGGAGAAGCGCATGCTTTATCTTCATTTCACTTCGTATTGGTAAGTGCCTGATCCGATTTCGACAACACGCGAATCGGGCAGGTAAACCGAGGCTGTCGTATTCGGCGGGATAGTGACTTTAAGTGAAAATGGTTTCCCCTGCCCCATGGCCCAGGCAGTCGAGATTTTTCCATAGGGCGAGTCGTATTCTGCATAGGCGTGCGTGAGGCGGCCATCTGGCTGTGGATGAATGATGATTTTCTGGAAGCCGGGCGCGGACGGATCCGGCCTGATGCCGCCGACCGTTTCATACAGCCATTCGCCGACCGCGCCGAAGGCGTAATGATTATAGGAATTCATCGCGGGATCGCCCGTATCGCCGTTCCATCGTTCCCACATTGTGGTTGCGCCTTTGCGAATCATGTAGCCCCACGACGGATACGTATCGTTCAAAAGCAGCCGATAAGCGACGTCATTTTTCCCGTTTGCGCTAAGCGCCGGCATCAGGAACGCCGTGCCGACGAAGCCGGTGGAGAGATGCCAGTCGCGCGCTTGGATATCCGCCACCAGATGATCGGCCACCTTGGCGCGCAGATTGTCCGGTAACAGATTCATGTGCAGAGCCAACAGGTCACAAGTCTGGCTGCCGTTGCCCACCGTGCCATCCGCCTGAACGAACTTCGCGATAAACGCGGCTTTAATTTTGGCGAACAGCCCCTGGTATTCGGCCGCCTCGGAAGATTTGCCCAAAGCTGTGGCCATTTGAGACATCAGTTGCGAGTCATAGGCCCAGAAAGCCGTGGCGATCAGGTCTTTAGGTGTGGTGCTGTTGGCCGGCACCCAATCCCCGAAATCGTTGTTGCGCCGGTTTTCCCACAGAAAGTCCGGATTCACGGCCTGGATATAGGCCAGCCATTTTTTCATCGGCTCCCAGTTTTCCGAGACAACGCGCAGGTCGCCATACTGCTGCCAGGTAATCCAGGGCACGATGACGCCTGCATCGCCCCAGGCAGGCGCGCCATCCGCCATATCGATCACCCGCGGTGAAACATCGGAGAATGCGCCGTTGGGCGCTTGAGCATCGCGTACATCGCGCATCCACTTAGTAGTGAACGCGTCCATGTCCATGTTGTAAGAAGCCGTGCGCCAGAAGATCTGGGCATCGGCCATCCAGCCGAGACGCTCGTCGCGCTGCGGACAATCGGTCGGAATGCTCATCAGATTGTCGCGCTGGCCCCAGAGGATGTTGTGCCAGAGCTGATTGACCAGCTCCGAGGATGTTTCGAATCTCCCGGTCTCCCCTAGCGCGCTATGCAAGACGACGGCTTTGACGGAATCTTCGGTCGGCTTGCCCGGATAACCAGTGAGCTCGACATAACGAAAACCGTGATAAGTGAAGCGGGGTTCGAACACTTCGTCGCCCTTGCCGCTCAGGATGAAGGTGTCCGTGGCTTTGGCCGAGCGCAGGTTCTGCGTGTAGATGTTGCCGTCCGGCTTGAGAATTTCCGCGAAGCGCAGCCGGACGGTCGTGCCGCTGGGGCCGCGTACCTTGAGGCGAGCCCAGCCGGCCACGTTCTGGCCGAAGTCAAAGACAGTCACGCCGGGCGCGGGCGAGGTAACGGTTTTAGGGCTCCGCGTTTCAGCGACCTGAATGGCGGGATCGCGTTGCGCCACCAGAGCAGCGCTGGCGGCCGCCGGCTCAAGTTGGGCCGCATGCCAGGAGCCATCGCTGAAATCGGGCTGGTCGAACGGCACAATCAGGCGCCCGTCCTGAGTTTCGCCGGCATATATTTCCTGATCGCGGATTGCGCCGGTGGAGGTTCGCCACGTCTTATCCGTCGCGATCGTGTCAGTAGATCCGTCGGAGAAGGTCAATTCTAGTTGAAGGAACAAGCGGTTAGGCGGCGGCCCGAACAAGTAGCGCTGTAGTTTCCAGCCCAGCCCGCTCGCATACCAGCCGTCCCCGACGATCGCCCCGATGGCGTTAGCGCCTTCTTTAACCAGATCCGTAACGTCATACGTCTGGTATTGGATTCGTTTGTCGTAATCCGTCCAGCCCGGAGTAAGGATGTCTTCGCCCACTCGCTTGCCATTGAGGAAAGTCAGGTATGCGCCGAGCGAGGTGGAATAGAGTCGCGCGCGCTCGATCTTTTTTTCAACCCGGAATGTCTGGCGAAAATAGCTGGCGGGCTGCGGAGGCCACGGATCGGCGATCGGTTGCGCGCCGAGATCCGCAATAACCGCCGCCGCGCCGAAACCGCCTTCAGGCGACGAGGAGATTTGCCAATGATCGTCGCTCGGGATTCGACGGATCGTTCCGTCAGGCTCAGTCAGCTTAAGCAGAGCAGCCATGCCGCCGGTGCCGCTCGTCGTGACAATGACCGAGATCAGGTTTGGGCCGGTTTTCAGGCGCGGCAGGATGTCGAGAACTTCGAACGTGCCCCAGGTACTGCTCGATCCAACCTCGCTCCCGTTTACAGATGCCTCCATTGAATCCTTACCCGAGATCGAAAGCGTAGCCGTCTCGGGTAGCTGCGACAGGCTGAGGCTGTAACGAAAATAGCGCGGACCCGGCGCGACGTGAGTTTCAGGATTCGTCCCCGGCAACCAAATCCATTTGACCCCCGCCGCGCGATCGGCGGCTTGCTCCGGATCCGGCCGCGCGATCCATCGGGCTTGCCAATCCGATTTCTCCAGCAGACCCATCTCCCACCAGCCGGTTTCGCTGCTGGACGACGGTTGACCATCCGCATCCCAGATTTTGACCGTCCAGTAGTAGCGGCGCCGGGAAACGAGCGCGGGACCGGCGTAGGGAATATGGATGGATCGCGCCGAGATGACTTTACCGCTATCCCAGATATCGCCTTTTTCGTGCTCCACATTTTCAGCGCTGCTACCCACCAAAATTTCATACGCCGTCTGGCGGGCGTTTTGACGTTCATCCTGCATCTGCCAGGCGAGCTCCGGTCGCGCGGAATCGATGCCCAAAGGGTTCTGCATACTCTCGCACCGCAGATAAACGGCTCGTGAGGGACTTTGCGAAAAGAGTGGCGTAGTCATGGCGACGAAGGTAAGCGCGCAAGCGGCAACGAAGACGAAACGATAACTCATTCTAAGAAAAAAAAAGAGAGTATCACCGCCGGTTTGAACGAGCTGGCGATTTTGCGCGGACAGAAGTGGTTGGCAGAGTAGAGCTTTGTTGAGGCCGAAACAATTACACACTTTACCGGTCGGCCAGGAAATCGGCTGGGACGCCCGCCCTATCGAGCGCTGCGAAGATTTCGTCCCAGCGTGGTTGGATCTGTGAAAGGATGACGTCTCCAGTCTGCGGATCGCGTCGGATATAGACCTCGCCCGCTGCAAATCGGAACTCGTTTAGAATGCGAACGGCTTGATCTCCGCCGACCATAAAAATCTGGGTTCTTTCAGCAGGTTTTACTCGCAACTACTCCTCCTAAACATCATGCCGTGCATTGAATTTACAGGCAAGCCCTTATCAACTCAACATCCGCATATTCACCGGATCCCACGAAACCATGCGCCGCTCGAAATACGAGACATTCGACATCAGAGCTGGTCCCGCCGCGCGCAGCCCGAACACCGCATCTTCCACCACCGGCGTGCGCGTGCGAATAGCATTCTGGAACGTCTGGTGATGCGCAACCTGCTCGGAATATCCTCTGGGCAACGGGAACGTCTCGACCGTCTCCGTCTGCATGTTCTCCGCCGTCTCCGCACGCGGCGGATACTTCAGGCGATGTTCCGCTAGCACTTGTTCCTGAATTTTCTTGGAGAAAGTGCCGGCGGTGGTTCCGGGATCGGGGTCGCGCGGGTGCTTCGAAATCGAGAGAGAGTCGCCCACCGAAAGATTAAGGACGCCTTCGGTGCCGATGAAGCGAAACGCTTCGGAGTCCGGACCCTCGCCCCCGCCGGCTTCGAAGTTCACGCTGAAATTGACTTGGAATCCTGGATGAGAATCGGTCTTCGGGTAATCGTAAAGCCCGGTCATGAGATCTGGCACGTCCCGGTCTTTCCAATAATAAGTGCCGCCTGTGGCCGCGATGCGCTCAGGCCCCTTGCTATCCATCACGAAGTGGATGCCCGTGAAGAGGTGGACAAACAGGTCGCCCGGAATGCCGGTACCGTAGGCGCGATAATTCCGCCAGCGGAACAAACGCACAGGCTCGAAAGGGCATGGTGGCGCGCCGCTCAGGAACCAATCCCAATCGATCGTTTGCGGCGATGCATCGGGCGGCACCGTGTATTCCCATGCGCCCAGCGCGGAATTGCGATTGATGTATGCCTCGATCAGGTGGATCTCGCCGATCATGCCGCTCTTCACCAGATCCCTGGCCTTCGCATAGAGAATCGAGCTGACGCGCTGGCTGCCCACCTGCAGAATGCGGCCGGTTTCCTTCTGGGCTTCGATGACTTTGTGCCCGTCCGCCACTTCGCGCACCATCGGCTTCTGGCAATAAACATCTTTGCCCGCGTGCAGCGCCGCAATGGCGATGCGCGCGTGCCAGAAATCCGGCGTGGCCACAATGACCGCATCCACATCGCGCCGCGCGAGTAGCTCGCGATAATCGCGAGTAGTGAAGACATCCTTCCCATAGCGCTCCTGCGCGAGCGTGCGCCGCCCATCGTAGACATCGGCTACCGCGACGATCTTCACCCCCGGCAGCGCCGCCTCCGTCTTCATGTCGCCCTGGCCCATGATGCCGAAGCCGATGCAGCCGATTTGCACCTGATCGTTCGGCGAAATCCGTTTGGCTGGCTCCTGCGCGCCGGCCGCTTCACTCACCGCCAGGCTGGACGCGGCAACGCCGGTACTCTGTAGAAAATTACGTCGACTAATGGGCATGTTTTTTCTTCGACTGAATTCGCTCTCTGTCACTATTTTGAACCAAGCAGGTTTTGAAGCTGGCTCACTTCTTCCCGGCTGCCGATAATGAACGGCGTGCGCTGATGGATATCGGAAGGCTCGATATCGAGGATGCGGCGCTGCCCGTCGATCGCCATGCCACCGGCCTGCTCGGCAATGAAGGCCAGTGGATTCGCCTCATACAGCAGCCGCAGCTTGCCTTCCGCATGAGCCGCAGTCGGCGGATACAAAAAGATGCCGCCTTTCAAAAGCGTGCGATGGAAGTCCGCCACCAGCGAGCCGATGTAGCGCGAACTGTAGACTCGGCCCGCCGCATGGTTGCGCAGTCTGGCCAGGTACTCGCGATACGCTTCCGGAAAACTCGCGGCATTCGCTTCATTCACCGAATAAGTTGTGCCGTGATCGGGCATCTTGAGATTGTCGTGGCTCAAGGCGTACGCGCCGATGGCCGGATCGAGCGTGAACGCGAAGACGCCGTTGCCCGCCGTGTAAACAAAAATGGTGGAAGGGCCGTAAACTACATAGCCGGCCGCAAGCTGCCGCGAGCCCGGCTGGAGTACCGCGGAGCGAAAACTCTCGCCCGGCCCGGGCCGCCGAAAGATGGAAAAGATGGTCCCGACATTCACATTCACGTCGATGTTCGAGGAGCCGTCGAGCGGATCGAACACAATCACGTATTCGCCCGTGCCAATCTCACGGTCGAAGGTGATCGGCTCTTCGTTTTCCTCCGAAATCAGGGCGGCCACGCTATCGCGCAGGCCCAGGCAGTGGAGCAGCGCCTGGTTGGCATAGACGTCCAGCTTTTGCTGAGTCTCGCCCTGCACGTTTGTCGCGCCGGCCGCGCCGATCATATCGAGCAGACCGGCGCGCCTGATTTTCGCCTCGATCATTTTCGTCGCCAGCGTGATGCCCGAAAGCAGCCAGGAGAACTGGCCGCGCGCTTTCGGGAAGCGCCGCTGCTCATGCAGGATATGCTGCTGGACAGTGACAATCATCTGCCCGGAGTCGGGAGCTTTCGCAGGCTCCCGTGTTGGGTTCGGTGTTAGGTTCTGTGCTGGAATTGAGATTTGAAGATCTCCCTATTCATCACATGCTATAACGACACGCTGTTTCCCCAGACCGGGAAAGCGGTGGTCCGCGTGCTTGAGCGGCTCGGCCATGAGGTGGATTTCCGCGCGGCCCAGAGTTGCTGCGGCCAGATGCATTACAACACCGGCTACCAGCAGGAAGCGCTCCCCCTGATGAAGCATTTTCTACAGACGTTCCACGATGCGCAGGCGATTTGCATCCCTTCCTCCTCCTGCGTGGCCATGCTGCGCGACCACTATCCGAAGATGGCGCGCCAGGCAGGCGACGCGGCCATCGCGCGAAACGTCGAGAGCTTGCTGCCGCGCGTCTTCGAATTCTCCGAGCTCCTGGTAGACAAACTAGGGATTACGGATGTGGGAGCCTTTTATCCGCATACGGTCACGCTCCATGCTTCCTGCCACTCCCTGCGCTCGCTGCATATCGGGGACAAGCCGGAGCAACTGCTGCGCGCCGTGCGCGGATTGACGCTCAAGGATTTACCGGGACGCGATCAGTGCTGCGGGTTCGGTGGCACCTTCGCCATCAAGAATGCCCAGGTTTCAGCGGCCATGCTATCGGACAAGATGCACGGCGTCTTGAATAGCGGCGCTGAAGTGTGCGCGGCGGTGGATAATTCGTGTTTGATGCATATCGGCGGCGGCCTCAGCCGCCAGCGCGCGGGCGTGAAGTGCCTGCATATCGCGGAAATTCTGGCCGAAACCGGCGTGGCCTCATGAGCATACGCGTGGGCCATGCGGCCGAAGCGCCGAGTTTTCCCAAAGCGGCCGAGAAGCTGCTGCGCGATACCCAGTTGCGCCATAACGTGCGCCATGCCACCGACGTCATCCGCCGGAAACGCGCGCGCGTAGTGGAGGAGATGCCGGATTGGGAAGAGCTGCGCTCCGCCGGCCACGAAATTAAAGAGCACACGCTACGCTATCTGGATTTCTATCTCGACGAGTTCGAGCGGAATTGCACGGCCGCTGGCGGAAAAGTTCACCGGGCGCGCGATGCCGACGAAGCAAACAGCATGATCGCGGATCTCATCCGGAGTCATGGCGAGCGCGAGGTCATCAAGGTGAAGACGATGACTTCCGACGAGACAGGCCTCAACGAGGCCCTCGAACGAGCCGCCATTACACCCTTCGAGACCGATCTGGCCGACCTCATCGTACAGTTAGGCGAGGATAAGCCTTCTCATATCGTGGTGCCGGCGCTGCATCGCAACCGCCAGGAGATCCGCCAGATTTTTTTAAAGAAAATGAAGCTCGGCGAACTCGGCGAGCGTCCGGAAGATCTCGCGGCCGCCGCCCGCGCCTATTTGCGCGAAAAGTTTTTGCGCGTGAAAGTGGGCGTAACCGGCGCGAATTTTCTGGTCGCGGAGACGGGCTCGGCCGTGGTAGTCGAATCGGAAGGTAACGGGCGCATGTGCGTCTCCCTGCCGCGCGTGTTGATCGCCCTCGTCGGGATCGAGAAAGTCATTCCGGCCTTTCGCGATCTGGAAGTCTTCCTCCAGCTCCTCCCGCGCTCCGCCACCGGCGAGCGCATGAATCCATACAACTCTATTTGGACCGGCGTCAGCCCGGGAGACGGCCCGGAGGAGTTTCATGTGGTGCTGCTCGATAACGGGCGCGCGAATATTCTGGCGGACACCGAAGCGCGCGCGACGCTCGATTGTATCCGCTGCGGCGCTTGCCTCAATGCCTGTCCGGTGTATCAGCAGACCGGCGGCCACGCGTATGGATCGATCTATGCAGGCCCCATAGGAGCCATTCTTACCCCCCAATTGCAGGACATGAAGCATTCCCAATCCCTGCCCTATGCGTCTTCCTTGTGCGGAGCATGCTACGAAGTCTGTCCGGTCAAGATCGATATTCCGGAAATCTTGATTCATCTGCGCGCTAAGGCGGTCGAACAAGGGTACGGTCCTCTAACGGAGCGCATGGCGATGCGCGCGGCGGCGTTCGCGCTAGCCGACGGAGCGCGCCTCGGAACCGCGCAAAAGCTGGCCCGCATCGCCCAGCTGCCTTTCGAGCGCGCTGGCGAGCTGCGCCATCTTCCCGGCATGCTGGCCGGTTGGACCGAATTTCGCGACCTGGAATCGATTCCAGCTCAATCTTTTCGCGAGTGGTGGGCCGAGCGCCCGACGACGGCCGGTGGCGCAGGCGATCGTTTTTTGTCGCCTGCGGAAGCGCAGCCAAGTGGCGCAGGTCATCGTTTTTTGTGGCCTGCGGAACCCTCCACTTCCACCACCCGCGCCGCCGATTATGCGGCTGTTCCACGCCGCTACAAACAGGCCGGCACGCTCGATAAAGACGAGCAACTGACTTTGTTTACAGATCGCCTGGAAGATTACGGATGCGGCATTTACCGCTGTGCAGAGGCGGGAATCGCTGAAACCGTCCGCGCGATTCTGTTGGCGCGCGGCAAGAACCGCTTGCTTGTCCCGGAGGCTCTACCGCCAGCCTGGCTTCCTGATGGTTGCGAATTCCTCCAGGAGGCCCCTGGTTTGACCTACCAGGCGCTCGACGGCGCGCAGGGTGTGATTACGGGATGCGCCGCCGCGATTGCCCTCACTGGAACCATCGTGCTGGTGCATGGCCTCGGCCACGGAAATAGGGCGCTCACCCTAATTCCGGATTATCATCTCTGCCTCGTTTTCGAGCAGCAGGTAGTCGAAACTGTGGCCGAGGGGTTAATCACAGTGAGGGGCGGAATAAGCGCGCCCCCCACTGCCCCGATCACCACCATTGCCGGACCTTCCGCTACCGCCGACATCGAGATGACGCGCGTCCAAGGCGTGCATGGGCCCAGGAGTTTGGATGTGTTGCTGGTAGCCGCCAATCGGCCCGCCGCCAGCAACATTCAGGCGTAGTGGGCGTGTATCAGTTGGTCGTTGGGATAGAAGTGATCGACGTTGGCCGCGGTCACCAGTTGATGTTTGACGAACACGGCCGGCGGCACGTGGCGTCGGTTCAGAATGTCGAGAGTCACTTTAATGAGCTCTTCGCCGTAGCGCTCCGGGAAGAAAGCCACCGAGCCGATCAGGCGCGTGGCCGCCTCGCGCAGTTCGATGCGCCCCTCGGGCGACGCATTCTGGCCCATGATGGCGCACGCTTCGGCGCGCCCCGCCTCCTGGAAAGCGCGCAGCGCTCCGATTGCGCTCGCATCGTTGATGGCGCCCACCAGCACGTGCTTCCCGCGTGAGTTCCTCAGATTTTTGCGCATCGCTTCGAAGCTCTCGCCGAACTTGCCGTCCCCATCCAGATAAGTAAGGTGGCAGTTTTCAAGCGCGGGCAAACTTTCCTTCATGCCGGCCAACATACCCGTAAGACGCATCTTGGGCAGACTGCCCGCTCGCGGCAACGCCAACATCACAATCTCGTCCACTTCCCCCTGCCAGCGTTGCTTCGCCCAACGCCCCAGGTATCGGCCGCCCAGCAGCCCGGCTTCATAGTTGTTCGCCCCGTAATAGGTAGCTCCGGGATGCGGGATATCGATCGCGATCAGCGGAATATTGGCCTCCGCGTATTTCGCCGCCACCATCGGAGCCACGTTCTCATCCGTTTGAAATTCGATCACCAGATCGACTTTTTCGCGCACCAGCAGATCGGCATTGCGCTGCGCGATTTTTGCGCTGTATCGATTGTTGAAAGAGATCAATTCGATGCCTTCCGCTTCGGCCGCCCGCTGCAGGCTTTCCGAAACGTCTTTGGAAAACTGGTAATCCGTTCCTTGCGCCGCATAGCCGATGCGATAAAGCTTTTGTTTAAGCGGCCGCAGGCACGATTGATACAGATTCTCGCCGATCTTTTCCACCATCCCGCACTTTTCCAGCGTGTAAAGCAGACGGAAAACCATCGTTTTCGGCAGCCCGCTCCGGCTTGAGATTTCTCGCAAGGGCAGAGCTTCGCCCGAAGAGCGAAAGGCGGATAACAGCTGCGACGAATGGATGACTGATTTGACTAGGTATGGATCGCGCAGAGGAGTGATCGTCGTCATGTATACCTCAACCAGGAGGAAGATTGCGGCGATTCTATCATTCTTCTGCAACGCAAACTTCTGCAACACAAAACAGCCGTTGCTTTTGGGCGTCTGCCGCCAGCGGCCCCGAGGCCCAAACAAAGGCGCGAGTGTTTCGCATTGCGAAACACCTCTTCACCGACTGAAAGCGATTTGGGACGCGCCCTGCCGCCGTCTAAGATGTGAATAAGCCGAGCAGTTATGAACTCAAAGCGGAAAGACGTTGTACTTGCGGAGTTAGACGATTTCAGTATTGAGATTCCGTCGTGGGGTTTTGCCAATACTGGAACACGCTTCGGGAAGTTTGTGCAGCCTGGAGCGGCGGCCACCGTCGAAGAGAAGCTGAGCGATGCGGGACAGGTGCATGCGTTGACCGGCATCTGTCCCACGGTGGCGCTGCACGTCGAATGGGATTTGCCGAACGGGCTCAAAGATGCCCCGGCCGTGCTGAGATTGGCGGAGCGCCACGGCGTGCGCCCGGGATCGATTAACCCGAACCTTTTCCAAGATCAGGTCTACAAATTCGGGTCGTTCGGTAATCCCGATGCGAGCGTTCGCGAGAAGGCGCTCCAGCATGCTAAGGCGAGTGTCGCGATCGCCAGCGAACTCAAAAGCCGGGACATTTCCTTCTGGTTTACCGACGGTTCAAATTACCCTGGTACCGCCAATATCCGGCAGAGAAAACAGCGCTTCGAAGAGTGCCTGAAATCTACTCATGACGAACTGCAAGCGGAACAGCGCATGCTCGTCGAATACAAACCGTTCGAGCCCGCCTTTTATCACACCGACATAGCCGACTGGGGAATGGCGCTGCTCTTCGCGCGAGCGGCCGGCGAGCGCGCCAGGGTGCTCGTCGATACCGGGCATCACTATGCGGCGCAGAATATCGAGCAGATTGTGGCCTGGCTGCTGGCGGAAGGCATGCTCGGTGGTTTTCATTTCAATGACCGGCGCTATGCGGATGACGATTTGACCTTGGGCTCCATCGATCCCTACCAGGTGTTCCGTATCTTTCACGAGATTCTGTTTTTCAAGTGGGAAACCGCGAGCGAACCGGACGTCGCCTACATGATCGATCAGAGCCATAATCTGAAGCCGAAAACGGAGGCCATGATCCAGACCGTATCCATGGCGCAGGAGCTTTTTTCCAAAGCAGCGCTCGTCGATCACAAACAACTGGCAACCGCGCAGCAAGCCTCGGACTTGATGACTGCGGAGGCATGTTTGCAGGATGCGTTTGCGACCGATGTGCGGCCGCTCCTGCGCGAGTGGAGGGAATCGAAAGGATTACCGGCCGACCCGCTGGCCGCTTTCCGGAGCAGTGGATATCTGGAGCGCATTTCGAAAGAGCGAGCGGCGCGCAACACCTCGAGCGTGTCTTCCTATGCCTGAGCAATCTGTCGGTGGCGCGGGCACTCGTGCCTGCCGTGTCGCGACTCATCGCGACACTTGCGCGTTCGTGGAGCGGACTTTCAGTCTGCGAGGCCGCCATTCTTGGCGGCATCCGGTCCGTGGCGCGAGCGCCCGCGCCACCTTAAAGCGGTCTGCTGGTAACAAAAAAAATTACGAGGTAAATCATGCCTGAAACCTTAGACATTGTTCATCTGACAGATCTCTGGGACGAAAAGAACGCCTCTGCATTAACCGGCAATCCGCTCGTGCTGTTGCGTTATCGTTCGAACCTGCTGGGCGCCGATCTGCGCATCACGAACTTCGGCGGCGGAAATACCAGTTCGAAGATCGAACTGCCGGACCCGTTCACCGGCAAACCGACGCGTGTGTTGGCCGTAAAAGGAAGCGGCGGCGATCTCGGCTCGATCAAAGAATCGGGATTCGCGCTTTTGTATCTCGATCGGCTCGAGCAATTGAAGACCGTCTATCGCGGCGAACAGTTCGAAGACGACATGGTGAGTTACTATCCGCTTTCGGCGTTCGGCGAGAATCGCGTAGCCGCTTCCATCGATACTCCGCTGCACGCTTTGCTGCCCTTTCCGCATGTCGATCATCTTCATCCGGACTGGGCGATCGCCATTGCCGCCAGCGCCAACGGAAAGGAGAAAATGGAAGAATTCAACCGCCAATTCGGACGCAAAATTGTATGGCTGCCATGGCAGCGTCCCGGCTTCGAGCTGGGGCTGCAACTGGAGAACGCCGTGCAGTCGAATCCCGGCTGCGACGGTGTGCTGCTCGGCAGCCATGGCCTCTTCACCTGGGGCCAGACGCAGCGCGAATGCTATTTGAGCAGCCTCCGGACCATCGACCAGATGGGCGAGTTCATTAAGGAACATCAGGCCCAAAGTGGGCCTTTGTTCGGCGGCTTGGAGACCCAGCCGGCAGCCGACCGGCAGCAGATAGCGGCGGCGATTTTGCCGGCCCTGCGCGGCATTGTGTCCTCCAACCGGCGCGTCATCGCGCATTACACTGATCATGCAGATGCCCTCCACTTCGCGGGCGCGAAGTGGACCAGCGAACTCAGCAACCTCGGGACAAGTTGTCCGGATCACTTTCTGCGTACCAGGATCAAGCCCCTGTTTGTCGAATGGAAGCCGGGAGCAGAAAGCGTCGACGTATTGAAGGCGCGTCTGGCGGAACGCGCGCAAGCATACCGGTGCGAGTATGCAGATTACTACAAAGACTGGGCAACGCCCGATTCGCCCAGGCTGCGCGACTCCAATCCCTCCGTCGTGATCGTGCCGGGGCTCGGCCTTTTCGGGTTCGGCAAGAACAAGAAGGAAGCACGCATCACCACGGAATTCTTTCTTAACGCCATTCACGTCATGGCGGGAGCGAATGCGCTCGATGCGGGAGAGGCGCGGCAGCCGTATCCCCAGGCGCGCAAGCCGGAACAGTCGAAGGGTTTTGTGAACTGCCGCAATTACGTCGCGCTGCCCCGTTTGGAAGCCTTTCGTATCGAATATTGGGCGCTCGAAGAAGCCAAGCTGCAAAGGATGCCCGCCGAAGCCGAGTTCAGCCGCAAGATCCTGCTGGTGATCGGTGGCGGCAGTGGAATCGGACGCGAAGTGGCGCTCCTGCTCGCCAAGAAAGGCGCGCACCTGGTCGTGGCGGACATGAACGCGGACGCGGCCAAAGAAGTAGCCGGTGAGGCTGCCGCCCTCGCTTCTTCCGATGCTGTTTCGCATGTCGCCGTGAACCTCGGTTCGCCGGAAAGCATTCAGGAGGCAGCCCGCCACACCATTCTGCAATTCGGCGGATTGGACGGCATCGTCAACACGGCGGCCATCTTCCCGGTGGGCGCCGGCCCGCAAGGCCAGTTGAGCGAGGAGCAGTGGAAGACTACCTTCTCGGTGAACGTCACTGGCAACTACTTTTTGGCCCGCGAGACTGCCTGGATTTTCAAGGACCAGAACCTTTCGGCGTCGCTCGTCTTGACCGGTTCCGCCAACGCGGTCGTGCCGAAAGCAGGCAGCGAGGCTTACGACATCAGCAAGAGCGCGCTCAATCATTTAATACGCGAACTGGCCGTGGGATTAGGGCCGCTGGTTCGCGTGAACGGCATTGCGCCGGCCACGGTCGTCGCCGGATCCACCATGTTTCCGCGCGACAGAGTCATGCAGTCGCTCAAAAAATACAAGATCGATTTCGAGGAGTCGGAATCTACCGAAGACCTGCGCGCCAAGCTGGCCGATTTCTATGCGCAGCGCACCATCACCCGCAAACCGATTCTGCCCGAAGACTGCGCCCACGCCATCGTCTGGCTGGCGGGCGACCAAAGCGCGAAAACCACCGGCCACATCATTCCCGTCGATGGCGGGTTGCCAGAAGCTTTCCTCCGCTAACCGGCCTTTGACATGCAGCGCATATGTTTCGTTCTTCAAGTGCGGAAAGACCGCCTCGCGGAGTACAAGGAGCGGCACCGCGCGGTTTGGCCTGAGATGCTGCAAGCGCTCAGCGAGACCGGTTGGCAAAACTATTCGCTTTTCTTGCGAGAGGACGGTCTGCTGGTCGGCTATCTTGAAACGGATGATTTCGAGCAGGCGCGAAGTCGCATGCGCGAGCAGGCGGTGAACGATCGCTGGCAGCGCGAGATGGCTCCTTTTTTTGAAAACGCCAGCAGCCTGGCGCCCGATCGGGCGATGCGCCCGCTCGAAGAAGTTTTTCATCTGGACGGCAATACAGAAAACCGATGACCCCCAATCCCGCCTTAGGCGTCTTTTTTCACTGGCTCGGAGGCCTCGCTTCCGGCAGCTTTTACGTCCCGTATCGTGGCGTGAAGCGCTGGTCCTGGGAGACCTACTGGCTCGTGGGCGGAGTCTTTTCTTGGATTATCGCGCCCTGGCTGCTGGCCGGCTTGCTAACCAAACATTTGCCGGCGGTGCTCGCCGCCGCCTCCAACAGAACTCTCTTCTGGTGCTACTTTTTTGGCCTCCTGTGGGGCGTCGGCGGCCTGACGTTTGGCCTGACCATGCGCTATCTCGGCCTGTCGCTCGGCATGGCCATCGTCATGGGTCTGTGCGCCGCCTTCGGAACGCTCATGCCGCCGATTTTCAATGGCACCTTTGTCACCGAAGTCCTGGGAACAACCTCCGGGCGGATTATTTTGCTTGGCATTGCCATCTGTCTGGCCGGAATTGCTATCGCCGGCTTGGCCGGCGTATACAAAGAACGCTCCATGTCCGTCCGCGAGCAGCGCGCTTCCATCGAAGAATTCAATTTGCGGAAGGGCTTCCTGGTGGCCCTGCTATCGGGCGTCATGAGCGCCTGTTTTGCCTATGGGCTCGCGGCCGGCGATCCGATCAAGGCACTCACCATACGCGCCGGAACGCCGGACTTGTGGCAGGGGCTGCCCGTTCTGGTAGTTGTTCTGCTAGGCGGCTTCTCGACCAACTTCGTTTGGACGGTTTATCTCAACCTCCGCAATAAAACCGGCCACGAGTATCTGGCCGCCGAACTGCCGGTCACAGAAGCCGCCCGCAAGAACTCTCCCCAGCCCATCGGGGAAACGGCTTTAACCGGGCCGACCGCCAGCGTTCTCACACACGCGCCCTCGGCGGTGATGCGCGAGACGGTGAGCGTTCCGTTGCTCAGGAATTACTGTTTGTGCGCGCTGGCCGGCGTCACCTGGTACATGCAGTTCTTCTTTTACACCATGGGCGAAACCAAGATGGGGACCTATAAGTTTTCCAGCTGGACCCTTCACATGGCGAGCATCGTGATCTTCAGTACTTTGTGGGGAGTCGGTTTGAAAGAGTGGAAAGGCGCGAGCAAGACGGCCATCCGGCTGTTGGTAACCGGCCTCGCGGTGCTGCTTGGATCGACCATCGTAATCGGGTACGGAAACTACCTGGCAGCTCCATGAAAATCTATTTGTAAAAACGAGCCCAAACCAGTTCGTTTCGAAAAACACCTCAAACCCTGACGGGGACATGCCGGGCTAGCGTCCGGTAACGCGCAACGTCCGACCCGCAGGCGTGTGCCCCCCACCGAAGCCTTCGCCCTCCAGAAAATGTTTTTTAAGGATTGGCTCCAGATCATCCAGCAGGAAGCCGCCCGCGCCACCGGCCCCATCGGCCACCTCTACCGCAAAAAGGAGGTACAATAAAACGCCAACGTTGCGCAGGCACTTTTGCCTGCCGATTTTTTGACTCTGCCGTAAACCCGCAGGAGTGTCCCGTTTTCGCCAAGCGGTCTAAGCTTGAAATAGTTTGATCGCATGAAAATTCTGGTCATCGGCGGAACCGGTTTCATTGGTCCGCACCTTGTCCGCGAGCTTGCGCGGATGGGACACGCTGTCACGCTGTTCCACCGCGGCCGCAACCGAGCGGATTTGCCGGCTGAGCAAATCGTCGGCGAGCGCCGGGATCTGCCAACATTACGTCCGAAAGTAGACGTGGTTATCGATCTGATTCTCAGTTCGGGCGCGCAGGCGAAATCGCTGATGGATGCATTTCGCGGCGCGGCAGGAAGAGTGGTGGCCGCCAGCAGCATGGACGTTTATCGGGCCTGCGGGATTTTGCACGGCAGCGAGGAAGGTCCGCTGGAGCCGCTGCCGCTGACCGAGGGTTCAGCGCTTCGAACGAAATTACAGACCTACCCACCGGAGCAGGTGAAGGCACTGCAAAAAATCTTTGGCTGGTTAGACGCCGAGTACGACAAAATCCCGGTGGAGCGCGCCATTCTGGGCGATCCTGAGCTGCCCGGCACCGCGCTGCGCCTGCCCATGATTTACGGGCCCGGGGATCGCCTGCATAGATTTCATTCCGTGCTGCGACGCGTCGACGATGGACGGCGCGTGATCCTGTTTGAAGAAGGCAATGCGGCATGGCGCTCGCCGCGCGGATACGTGGAGAATGTGGCGGCAGCGCTCGCGTTGGCCGCAGTTTCTGAGCGTGCAGCCGGCCGAGTCTATAACGTCGCGGAAACGCCTGCATTTTCCGAGCTGGATTGGGCGAAGAAGATCGCCGCGGCTACGGGTTGGAACGGAAAGTTCGTTACCTTGCCGAAAGAACTCATGCCGGCGCACTTAAGGCAACCCGGCAATAGCGCGCAGCATTGGGTAGCGGATTCGACGCGCATTCGCGAGGAACTGGGCTATCGGAAAGCGGTGGGGCTCGAGGAAGCCATTCGCCGCACGATTGAATGGGAACGCGCGCATCCGCCCGGAGATTTCAATCCATATCCGTTCGATTACGCGGCGGAAGATGCTGCCGTGAGGGCTTCCGGCGCCTAGAGAGCGCAGGCGAAAACGCCTACTCCACGCGGATAAACCATCCGAAAAGAATGGCAATAATCGTGGGTTTTTTGTCTTCCTGCTTCTCAACCCAAGCTCCAACCATGTCATCAAACAGCGGTGGAAAGGAGAATCATGGACACTATGATGTTTAAGAAAACGGCGCCGCCTGAATGGCTGTTGGCATTTTGGAAAGAAATCGACGATAAGACTTTCGGGAAGGGTTTTGACTGTTTCGCCGAGGATGCGCAGTGCCGGCTCGGGGTAGCGGAGTGGGACGGACGCGAGACCATCCGGGAGAATCTACGTAAATTTATCGATACGGGATTTAGCGCGCAGCATGAGGTCACCGAATATTGGGATGGCGGTTCGCTTAAGGTATTTCGCGGGGTGGTGACGATGAAGTTCGACGATCCGAACAAGCCAGTCGTGAAACCCACCATGACCCATTTCTTCTATATGGACAAGAACGATCCGTCCAAAGTAAGTAAATGGTACGGTGCCGTGGGCCCGGTCGGTTTCTAACGCGCTTGGCCGAGTGATCGCGGCCGAAATCAACCGCTTTCGAGACACTTTTGGTATGACGCCACGCAAACCAAGCAGATCGCGGCCAAGACGAAAGGAAGAAAAGAGTCTGCCGCGTCATGAGCCGAGACGCGTACTAATCGTGGCAATCCCGCCGGTTCGCCCGCTGGACGTCATGGGTCCAGCCGAGGTGTTCTGGGATGCCAATCGATTGCGCGGGGGCGAGGCTTCGTACTCGGTGGAAATCGTCTCTGCCGGTGATGACAGATTGATTGCGACTCACATCAAGACCTCGCTGATCGGAGACCAAACCTATCGCGAGTGTCAAGAGCATTTCGATACCGTGCTGGTTGCCGGCGGAGATGGCGCGCAATACACGCAGTTTCAGCCGGCGTTCCTCGATTGGCTCAGGGAACGATGCACAGGTGTGAGGCGCTTCGGATCGGTCTGCACGGGCGCCCTTGTGTTGGCAAAAGCTGGTTTGCTGAATGGCCGGCGCGCAACTACCCATTGGAACTGGTGCAACGAACTCGCGCACGACTATCCGCTGGTGACGGTAGATCCCGATCCGATCTATGTAAAGGACGGGAACTGCTACACATCGGCCGGCGTGACGGCGGGCATTGACCTTTCGCTGGCCTTGGTGGAGGAGGATCTGGGAAGTTCGCTCGCTCTGCAGATAGCACAAATGATGGTTGTGTTTCTCAGACGCCCGGGCGGCCAGAGCCAGTTCAGCGCCACGCTTGCCGCGCAAACGAGTGAGAGCCCGATCCTGAACGACCTTCTGGTCTGGTTGGCGGATAACGTCCGGCGGCGCGATCTAAGTATCGGAATGCTCGCCCGGCGGGCGGCCATGAGTCCGAGGAATTTTGCCCGCCTGTTTAGGCAGGCGGTGGGCAAGACTCCGGGAAAGCATATCGAAGACCTCCGGCTGGAAGCGGCGCGCCGCCAGTTTGAATCGAGACCGGCAAGCCTGGAGGAAGTGGCGAAAGCGAGCGGCTTCGGTAGCGCGGAAGTGCTGCGTCGAGCATTCGTTCGCCGCCTGGGGATTACGCCTGGGCAATACCGCAGGTCGTTTGGAGCGGCGAGGTAAAAGCTAAACATGGCGTCGTTATAGTTTGCGGAACCATTACGGGAGGGTGACCAACTATCGTCAGTCCAATCGCTGCGCTCATGGCTCCGGCGTGAGGTCGTTCCGTTCATCTCTAAAGCGAGGTTGGAGGTGGTGCAAGACTGTGGGCACTTGACGCCAATAGAGCAGCCCCTGGCATTAGCTCAAGGTATAGCGGCGTTCCTGACCGAACAGTTCAACCAGCAAACTCTGCTTCGAGACGGGGCGGTTGGACTCTAGATGCGCGGTTATGGCAGTAGACGTGGCGTCTTCGTCCTGCAGCGTCTGCTCCCCGCGCCGACACCTTGGCATCGAAACGATTGAGAGGCAAGACAAAACGCAATGTATCGATGATCGCGGACTACGTGCCGGTCTTGCTATATGACTCAAGTGAGCTGGTGGTCAAATGGCGGTTTGAGCCAAGTCTAAAGAAACAGGCAATGTGAATAACAAAGGACCGAGATCCATTCACGCGCCGCTGACGTTTTCCGAAAGACCGAGACCCGCTCGTCAGGACAAGCATTTGGCCATCGGCTGTTTTGTCTTTGAAAGACAGGCTCAGATCGACTTCACGGGCCCGTTCGAAGTGCTTTCGCGGATTCCGGACGTGACTATCCAGGTGATCGGAAAGACGAAGGCCCCGGTCAGGGATGTTAAAAGGCTGATACTCACGCCCGATATACCGATAGCGGAAGCAGGTCCGCTCGACCTTCTGCTGGTACCAGGCGGCCTCGGGCAGCAGTTACTGATGGAGGATCAGGAAGTCCTTTCCTTCATCAAAGAGCAGGCCGACTCGGGCCGATTGGTCTTCTCGGTTTGCACCGGCGCGCTGCTTTGCGGAGCGGCAGGGATACTACGCGGCCGACTGGCTTCCACGCATTGGGCGGCCTGGGAGCTGTTGCATTACTACGGCGCGATCCCGACCAAATCACGGGTTGTGGTGGACGGGAACTATATCAGCACTGCCGGTGTTACGGCGGGACTTGACGGCGCCCTGGTCGTCGCATCGCTGCTCCGCGGGGACTCCGTCGCGCAGCAGATTCAACTCGCCATCGAGTATGCTCCAGAACCGGTGTTTCACAGCGGGACTCCCGATGCCGCCCCGCCGGAAGTTATAAGAGCGTTCTTCGCGAACTATGAGGGAGTAGGAGCATCGCGAGAGGCCGAAGCGCGCCGCTTCGCCAAGACTCTTAACGTCCCGGTACGTTGATTAGCCGGCGCGAGCGCGGGCAGAGAAAGCATCCCATGAATAGACTTGCGTTGGAGCTACAAAGGCAAGGAGAAAACAGAATGAAATACTCGACCGTTCTTTTCGTCGTCCAAGGCGCGACAGATGGCTTTATCGAGACGGACAGCCGTAACAGTTACATTGAGCCGTACAGGGTTACCGCTCCCGCTTACGAGAAGACAATTTCGCGATACATGTTGGCGAGAGAAACGGGTACTCCGAGAGAAGACAGCATCAATTCCTGCTGCGGATCCGTGTAGTCGGTCAGGACCCAACTGTCATTGCGGCGAGTTCGTGTGACAACCGCCATCTCTCGTTGTTCGACAGTTACATACTCCTGCAGGGATGCGAGCTTTCGATAGGCATCGAATTTGCCGCCGAGATCGTAATCGCGCGTCGAGTGCGATAATACTTCCACGATGAGCGTGGGATTGAGCAGCGTGTCCTGTTGGCGATCAAGTAATTTTGCTTCGCCGCGGTACACAACAATGTCCGGGTAGGTGAATCTTGTAAGGCTAACTCGGACCCGCAAGTCGTTCGTTGCCACATGACAATTACGGTCTTTTAGATTCGCTCTTAACTCCGACGCGAAGGCACCCACCAGAAGAACGTGGCTGAGAGTTGCACCGGCCATAGCATACATTTGTCCGTCGGCATATTCGCTTCGAGCCTCTGCCTTGCGGTCGAGCTCCAGGTACTCTTCCGGCGTAAGGTGCGGGTTGAGGTGGGCCGCCATATGCTGATTTTACAGTTAGTTAAAACAGGAGCCCATCTCCAGGAGTCTTCGCGGACTGCATAGCCCACAAAACCTCGCGATGAATACACAATCAATCATGCAAAGGTGAGGGGTTGTAGGGAATGTCGACTTCGAAATAGCTGCCGGGAGTGGCGGGAATTACAGTCGCCGCAATTCTCTCGAGGTGTAATCGAACAAGCGGCCATTGCGGAGTGCTCAATACAACAAGGGCTATTTTGCGGCCTGTAAGGTTCTGCTGATAGCGCATGTTTTTGTCGGCTGTAAGCAACACGTCAAAACCGGCACGCTCCGCCTCGGCCAATAAATCGCCGTTGGTGAGCGTATCCCATCCTCGATCTTTGGCCTTTGTAACGGAGTGACCCGGAAGGAACCGGGCAACGCCGCTTGGCGTTACGTGGTCAAAGAGGATGAGCATCCGCGGTGGAGTTTACGGCAGACAACGGAATCGGGTCGAGGCTGCGGGCGGCAAATTCAAGTATCGCGTTGATCTGTTCCCGCGTCACATCGAACTGCTCGATGATTTCCTTTATCGTCGCTCCGGCTTCAAGATTTTCGAAGACAGCAGATACGGGCATCCTGGTATCGCGAAACACCCATGCGCCACCCAGTCTTCCCGGCACGCTTTCGACGGCTGAGCATTCGGACCAATTAAGACTTGCCATTTCCTGCCCTACTTTCATCGTAGCTTCCTAACACAATTCAGCGGCGCCGTCACACCCACCAGGATGAGAGAGAAGAGCCACGGGGGGCTAATTTTTGATGCCAAGGAGCTCAAGAAATTTGCCTGGATCGGGTGACGGCGGCCGCTTCTCCACATGTGGCAAGTAACGCAATGAGTCTGGCCCCCAATCAAAATACAAACCAGTGCCGGGCTCTTTGAGGGAAATTGCTGCCTCTCGCGAGATCTCCAGTGACTGGGAAAAAAGTTGGGTTACACGCACATCTCCAAGCAGTAGCGCGAATACTTCTAGCTTGTAATGTCCCTCCGAAAAGCGGAAAGAACTATCGTGTGGCGCGAGGAAGTGATGATTTGCCGCGACACCTGTTTCACCGACGAATAGTCCACTGCCCCGGACTAACTTGTCGTCCCCGTAAACCCAAATGTTGAAATTTTGATGACTTTCGTTGCGCGAAAGTGCGGCGTGCATGCTTTGGATAACACGGCCTCGCTTGGACGTTGAGAACAGAAGAGTGCGCAGGAAGATTTTCTGGATTGGCGTCTCACCCTGCACGCAGGGAGTGTCGGGCCCGAAGAAAATAACGGTCGGTTGAGTCATTCTGACGGCGCCGCGGCGAATTAGGGTTAAGTATGCCGTTAATGACGAGACTGCGAGCGCCAACACTGAGACCGCAAACGAGAGCGGATCGACCATGCTTTTGTCTCAGGCCTTTTTCATGCCAGTTCCAGCCATTTTAGCTTGATGCGGTCGGTGCGCAAATGCGCGAGATCGTACTGCGCCTGTTGCACAATCCAGCTTTCGCGCTTTCGCCGAAAACTTAGGATAGCCTAACGGGCGTTTCCGGGAAATTCCGCGCTTGCCGTTCAGTAGTTCAGATAAGGTGGTGCGTGTTACACCAAGAGCGGCTGCGTCCGTAACCGTCAAGCCTAAGGGCTCGATGCACTGCCTCGGACTCGCAAGTCGTTCGTTGCCACATGACAATTCCGGTCTTTTAAATTCGCTCTTAACTCCGAGGCGAACGCGCCCACCAGAAGAACATGGCTGAGAGTTGCACCGGCCATGGCATACATTTGGCCATCGGCGTACTCGCTTCGAGCCTCTGCCTTGCGGTCGAGCTCCAGGTACTCTTCCGGCGTAAGGTGCGGGTTGGGGTGGGCCGCCATATGCTGAATTTACAGCCAGTTAAATAGCGCAGTGTGCGCACGTCAGTTGCCATGCGGTCTTGCATCCAAGGGACAATAGGAGCATGGTGATGGCGACGAATCCGTTTCCAAAGATAGGGGTGGAGGAATATCTTCTACGCGAACGGGCTGCGTCATTCAAGAGTGAGTATTACGCAGGCCAGATGTACGCGATGTCGGGTGCGTCAAACCGCCACAGCGTCATCAACTCCAATATCAATGGCAGTCTTTATTCCCGGCTCGGCCAAGGCTGTCAAGCCGTATCGAACGATCAGCGTGTGTTCACCCGAGAGCCTTTGTTTACCTACCCGGACACGCTCATCTATTGTGGTCAACCGGAATTTATCCCGGACCAATACCTGGATACGCTGTTAAACCCGCGTGTCATTTTTGAAGTTCTCTCGAAGACGACACATGACTACGATCTTGGCTTCAAATTTGAGATGTACAAGGGTATTCCCTCGTTCCAGGAATACCTGACGGTTGAACAGGATCTGATTCACATACAGCATTGGGAATCGGTCACTCAGCCAAACCGTTGGCGTCATCGGGAATACCACTCACTGCAAGATGCGATTGACTTCTTTTCCGTTAACTTGAAATTGCCTGTTGCGGACGTGTATCGGAACATCGATCTCACGCCAGTTTCAGGCGCTTGAGCTTCATGTCATCGCCGCGTACATGGGCAGGGTCATACTGCGCCTGGCCACCAGCCGAACTCCTCAAAGAGGGGTCCGCCTAAGAGGTTGTAGTCCATGGGGACCCAAATTCCGACAAGAGCGCTGATATGCCAACGCCACGCGGCCGGACCGCCGTCAGTTGACAGCGCGGAGAATACGAACACCCTGGAAAAAACGATGAGCAGCGGGCCGAGAACCAGCCAAATCCACTGGAAAGATCTGGGCGGAATCAGGTGAACGGGCTGCCAGTCGCCGGTGAGCCAGCGATGCACGATGAAGCAGGCCAGCATTGGGCCCAGCGTTCCAGTGCTGACGAAAACCGGGAAGGAGACTGCCGTCCTCAGCACTTTCAGGCCATTAGGACCCAGGATTAGGGGCGACCAGACCAGTCATGAAAATCCGCAAGCGATGAGATAAAAGACTGCAACCAATTTCCAGGTCGGAACAACCCTGTCTAATCTGGTAGCCTGCTTCGCTGTCTGCGAGTTCATCGTGCGAGTTTATCAGCGGCTCAGGGCCGCCCTACACATGAATCCCAATCTCCCAAAGCACGAAACCGACGGCCTGCTTGAAATAGAGCCAGCGTAATTCTCTCCGGCTGAGAGAACCGGCGCCCGGCCGCGGTGAGCCGTAGACCTTGAAGCCGTGCGCCTGGAGCAGGCGCTTCACGCGATAAATGTGATACCCGTCGCTGACCACGATACAGGAGTGAAGGTTCATACGATGCATGGTTTCGGCGGCCGAATCGAGACTTTGGACGGTGGTGGCGCCGCGGTTCTCTGTGATGATGGCTTCCGAGCGTACGCCGTGGCGCGTCAGGTAGGCACGGCCCACGCCGCCTTCGGTAAATTCGGGATCGCCGCCGGCGCCGCCCGTGGTGAGAATATACGGCGCAAAGCCCTGCAAGTAGAGCAGTAAAGCATGATTCAGCCGGCCTTGCAGCACGGGCGACGGCCGCCCATTGTATTCGGCCGCTCCCATAACAATAATCACGTCGGCTTTGTGCGTCTCGTCGCTAGTCGACTGGTTCTCGATTTGCTTTGCTACGTGAAACAGGTAGGCTAGGAGCAGAACCGGGAGCAGGAGAAAAAGAACGACTAAAGCGCGCCGCATGCCGCGTTTTTTGGCTCTTGCATGTATGTCTATCGAGATCGCACCCGGCAACGTTCGCTCGGTTCGGTCCGGGCGGCGAGTTTTCAATTTATGAACTTTCCAGTCTACGCCTACCGTCATTGCGAGTCACCGTGCCGCTGACCAGTGTTCAAAACCAGCGAATTCAGGAGATTCGCAAGGCTGCGCATGCGGGCCGGCCAACACCCGACGGATTGATTGTGGCGGAAGGGCCGCATCTTCTCGAAGAAGCTCGCGGGAGCCGGTGGAAAGTCGAAAATATCTTCTGTACAGCCGCCGCCGAGGCGCGGTTTTCGCGCCTGTTAGGCGAGGCTGACGCGCCGGTGACGGAATTGACGCCCCGGGTTTTTGCTTCCCTCTCGACGACCGAAAGCACGCAAGGCATCTTGCTGCTGCTGCGGCCCAGGACGTGGACCTGGAAGGAGGTAACTTGCGGGCGGGCGCTGACCGTCGTACTGGACGGCATCCAAGATCCAGGGAATGTAGGGACGATCGTGCGATCCGCTGAGGCGTTCGGGGCAAGCGGCGTGGTCCTCTCCGAGGGTTGCGCGAAGATATCCAACGGAAAAGTTCTGCGGGGAGCGGCGGGGTCCTTGTTCTGCCTGCCCGTACTCGAAGGCGTGTCCCGCGGCGAGATCGGCGCGCAGTTGAACGCTGCCAAGCTAAGAGTGTATGCCCTGGCAGCCGATGGCGCGATCGGACTGGCCGATGCCGGGCTGCGCCAACCGATGGCGCTGGTGGTGGGAAGCGAGGGCGCGGGCCTCTCGCCGGAGCTTTTGGCCTTAGCCGAGACGCTTAAGATACCGACCGCGCGAGTCGAATCGTTGAATGCGGCGGTGGCCTGTTCGGTCGCGCTTTTCGAAGCGGCCCGCCAGAGAAGCTTGCCATGAGCCTTTTCGATACAACGCTCCCGAGCAAGATGGAGGATCTTACCGGACGTCCGCTGGCGGACCGGATGCGTCCCCGCGCGCTGGCAGAGTATGTAGGTCAAGAGCACATTCTCGGCGAAGGCAAGCCATTGCGCGCGCAGATCGAGAGCGGACACCTGGGCTCGCTAATTTTGTGGGGCCCACCGGGATCCGGCAAGACGACGCTGGCCGCGCTGATGGCGGACCGAAGCCAGGCCGATTTCATTCCGTTTAGCGCCGTCTTGAGCGGTATCAAAGAGATCAAGGCCGTAATGGTCGACTCGGGGAAAGCCCGCCGCATGGGCCGCAAGACGGTGCTCTTCATCGACGAGATCCATCGCTTCAACAAGGCGCAACAAGACGCTTTTCTGCCCTATGTCGAGCGCGGGGACGTCGTTTTAATCGGAGCTACTACGGAAAATCCATCCTTTGAGGTAGTTTCGGCGCTTTTGTCGCGTACCAAGGTATACACGCTGAAAGCCCTGGAAAAAACCGAAGTACTACTGCTTTTGCGACGCGCACTGGAAATTCCGGAAAGAGGTCTGGGGCACCTGGGGCTAAAGATTTCAGACGATTTGCTCGATGAAATAGCTGTCGGCTCGGACGGCGATGCCCGTTCCGCTTTAAACACGCTGGAACTCGCCGCCGAACTGGCGCAGGACGGACAAATCGGGCGGGACGCCGTAGCGGGCGCCTTGCAGCGGAAAGTATTGTTGTATGACAAATCGGGCGAAGAGCATTATAACCTTATTTCGGCGCTGCATAAATCGGTGCGCTCGAGCGACCCCGACGCCGCGCTTTACTGGCTGGGCCGGATGACGAAAGCCGGGGAGGATCGAATGTACCTGGCCAGGCGGCTGGTTCGCATGGCCATAGAAGACATCGGGATGGCTGACCCGCGAGCGGTGGAGCAAGGGATCGCCTGCATGCAGACGGTGCACTTCCTGGGAATTCCTGAGGGAGATTTAGCCTTGGCGCAACTTACTCTTTATTTATCGCTAGCCGCGAAATCCGATGCATCGTATCAGGCGCTCAACAAGGTGAATTCGACAATCGAAGCGACGGTTGCCGAACCGGTACCTCTTCATTTACGCAATGCGCCCACCAGGCTGATGAAGGAAATCGGCTATGCCAAGGGCTATCGGCACGCGCATAAAGAAGAAAATGCCGTGACGAATATGCAGTGCCTGCCTGAGGGGCTGGCCGGAACCACCTTCTATGAGCCGACGAATCGCGGCTTTGAGCAACGGGTTCGGGAGCGGCTGGATTGGCTGAGGCAGCAGCGGCAGGATCGCGCCACGCCGGAGGAGACAGAGACGTAATGACAAAGTTCAGTGTAAGCTTAAAGATCGGGAGCTTTTAACGGTGTCCGAAACCACTCTTTTTCAAGGTAAGCGCGAGCCGGCCGGAACCATGAACGCGGAGAGACGTAGATCGAGCCGTTTTCCCATCGAACGGGATGTTCGATATAAGACCTTAAATCAGCGTACGGAAACTCTGGCCGGGAATGGCAAAACGCTGAACATCAGCAGCTCCGGTGTGCTTTTTACCTCCGACCACGACCTGCCGATCGGGACGCGCCTCGAAGTTGCCATCAGCTGGCCTGCCCAGCTCAATGACCGTTGTCTGCTGAATTTGGTAGCCCGGGGCCGGGTCACCAGGCACAACAAGGGTCAACTGGCGTTGCAAATCCAACAATACGAGTTCCGCACCCAGATGCGGCCAGGCAAGGGTGCATAGGAAAACATCCGGATCATACCCGAATGGAGATCGTCTGTCACGGCGATTCTGCTATCGGAGGATCATTGAGATGCAATTGACGGATACCCAACTACTTACCGCATGTCTAGCGGTTATCCTGCCGCTATCGATGCTGGTTTATTCAAACAGGCGGATCACGGAAGCAAAAGAAACGCTGCGCGCGGAAACAGCCAAACTGGGGGCCGAACTGCAAGTGGAATTAAAGCTCCTGCGCAAAGACATCGAAGCCGGATTCGGCCGCATGGAGACCGCATTGAAGGTTCATGAATTGGAACATCACAAGTGACCGCCCTGTTCATGAATGCAGTTCACGTCAATTTGGCGCTGCTCGCGACCGGAAATAAGACTCGCTCTATGCCGGCGCGACGGCCGGAGCGCTTGGGCCCGGTTCGTCCTTCTTCTTCTTAGGCGGAGTGGTCGCCTTAACGGGGCTGATAATGACGTGGGCATTTCGGCCCTCCAGTCGCGGCTGGCCTTCAATAGACCCCACACCCGTCAGGTCTTCCGCGAATTTCAGTAACAGCTTCTTACCCAGATCCACATGGGCAATTTCGCGTCCGCGAAACTGAACGACTGCCTTCACGCGGTTGCCATCTTTCAGAAACCGGATAGCATGATTCTTTTTGAAATCGTAGTCGTGGTCGTCGGTATTCGGGCGGAACTTAAGCTCCTTAACCTGAATCACGTGCTGCTTTTTCTTGGTTTCGTGCTGCTTCTTCTTCTGCTCGTACTGCCATTGACCGTAATCCATGGCTTTTGCCACGGGCGGTTCGGCGGTAGGAGCAATCAAGATCAGATCGAGGCCTAAGTCTTGCGCCTTCCGCACAGCGGCGGGGGTAGGCATGACTTCGACCGATCCGTCAGGGAAGACGGCTCGCACTTCTCGCGCTCGGATCGCTTCGTTTACGTTTTCTCGAATTCTGGGCCGGCGCGGCGGGAAATTTCTAGGTGGGTACATGCCGGAGACTAGCGGGCGGCGCTAACCCGCGCCGGGGGATACGAAAAAAATAGGGTCAAATGGTTTACCTCATACTAGTGTACACAGAAACCGAGCCCTCGGCGAATGCTAGATTTCCGCTAAATGGACGGCACCGCAATTGACCAATAAAAATCCTCTATGCTAGCGTAAAACATTAGGGAATCGCCCGCAGTCATTCGAAGTGTGCTCCGCCCAGGAGCGTCCTTCCAGGTCATCCTCGCTTTTCCCTAACCCAGTTCTGCATGGAAGCAACGCTAAAGGCCCTCGCTGACCTGCTGCTCGAAGCAGTTCCCACCATTGTTTTCTTCATTTTCCTGACCTGGTATCTGAAGCGCGTGTTCTTCAAGCCGCTGGGCGCCATTCTCGAAGACCGGCGCAAGGCAACCGAAGGCGTGCGTGACTTGGCGCAGCGCGCTTTCGAGGCGGCTGACAAGAAGCAATCGGAATTCGAACATGCGCTTCAACTGGCGCGTGGCGAAATTTACCAGGAACACGACAAGCTTCGCCGGCAATGGTCCGACGAGCAATCCGAAGCGATTGCGCAGGCGCGCGCGCACGTCGACAAGCAGATCGAAGATGCCAAGCACGGAATCGCCGCCGACGCCGATCGCGCCCAGGCCGAACTGGATAGCCAGGTCGAAAGCTTGAGCGAGAACATTGTGAATTCGCTACTCGGGCGGAGGGCGGCATGACACAGGCTGTGAAGCTGCGCCGCCAGATTCTGCGGCTCGCTCTTTGCGCCGGGCTGCTCTTCTTAGCCATCGGAATTCACGCTTCGGCCCAGCAAACTCGCCAGCAGGAGCGCGAGACCGCTGCTCTCGATCGGGTCACAAAATGGAAAATCATCAACACGGCTATCTTTGTGGCGGCCCTCGGTTGGTTCGCCGCCAAGTATGCGCCGCGTTTCTTCAACGCGCGTTCGAGCGACATACAGAAAGCGATCAAAGACGCAACTGGCTTGAAGATCGAGGCCGATTTCCGCTACTCCGATATCGATAAGAAGATGGCGCACCTCGGAGAAGAGGTCGAAAAAATTCGCGCGCAAGCCAAGATCGAGATGGAGCGCGAGCACGAGCGCGTGCGGCAGCAAACCTCGGTCGAAGTAGACCGGATTCATCGCAACGCGCAAAACGAGATCGAAGCGCTGCGCAAAGAAGCCGCCAATGGAGTGCAATTGCATACCGCGCAGATTGCTCTCGGGCTGGCTGAGCGGCGGCTGCAGGATCGGTTTTCAGAGGGCGAACCCGAGAATCTGGTGGACGATTTTATTCACCTGATCGAGCACGGAAAGAACTAGGATGACGGACAAGCTCGCCACCCACTACGCCGAAGCTCTGGCCAATGCGGTTTTTGCGCCGGATTCTGGTCTTGCGCCCGAAGCCGCCAACGACCAACTGAAGACCGCGCTCGAACTGGTGGAATCCTCGAAGGACCTGGAGCGGGTGCTTTTGTCGCCAGCGGTCAACAAAACCCGCAAACAGGCGGTCATCGGCAAGCTGGCGGACCAGTTGCAGCTACATCGCCTGATCAAGAATTTTCTGCTGGTCGTCGTCTCTCACCGGCGGACGCATGAACTGGCGCGCATGCAAACGAGTTTCGAATTGATCGTCGACGAGCGTACCGGTTGGCTGCCGGCCGAGATCACCTCCGCGCATGAGCTTAGCGCCGAGCAGCGCGAGCATATCGAGCGGGCTCTGGGTGAAAAGCTGGGAAAGTTTATCCGGGGACACTATAAGGTAGACGCCTCGGTGATTGGCGGAATCCGGGCGCATGTCGCCTCGGTAGAGTACGATGCCACCATACGCGGCAAACTGGAAAGCATGCGCTCGCGGCTGGTATCGCACCTATAGAGGGTAAAGTTTTAGAAAGATTGGAACAGTATGGCTCAAATCAGAGCAGATGAAATTTCGCGCATCCTTTCGTCGGAGATCCAGAATTTCGACGCGGTAGCGAACGTAGCGGAGACCGGCTCGGTCATCAGCGTAGGCGACGGCATCGCGCGCGTTTTCGGCTTGGAAAACGTGATGGCGGGCGAATTAGTGGAGTTCGGCCCGGAGACGGTGGGCATCGCGCTCAACCTGGAAGAAGACCAGGTGGGCACGGTGCTGCTCGGCGACTACAGCAACATCAAAGAAGGCGACCAGGTAAAGCGCACCGGGCGCATTATGTCGATTCCGGTGGGCGACGCGATGATTGGCCGCGTGGTAAACGCGCTTGGCCAGCCCATCGACGGCAAGGGCGCGATCGAAACCACCGAGTTCAATCCGCTCGAACGGCTTGCTCCTGGTGTAGTCGACAGGCAGTCCGTCAAACAGCCGCTGCAAACGGGTATTAAGGCGATCGACGCCATGGTGCCGATCGGCCGCGGCCAGCGCGAGTTGATCATCGGCGACCGCCAGACCGGCAAAACCACGGTGGCGCTCGACACCATCATCAATCAAAAGGGCCAGGGCGTTACCTGCATCTATGTAGCGATCGGCCAGAAGCGCTCGACGGTGGCGCAGGTGGTGCGTACCCTCGAAGAGCACGGCGCGATGGAATTCAGCATTGTGGTGGCGGCGACGGCCTCCGACCCCGCGCCGATGCAGTACATTGCGCCTTATGCGGGCTGCTCGATCGGCGAGTATTTCCGCGATTCGAAACGGCACGCGCTGTGCGTCTACGACGATCTATCGAAGCACGCGGCGGCTTACCGCGAAATCTCGCTGCTACTGCGCCGGCCGCCAGGACGCGAGGCGTTTCCAGGCGACGTATTCTACCTTCACAGCCGTTTGCTCGAGCGCGCCGCCAAGCTCAACGACGAAAACGGCGGCGGCTCGCTGACTGCGCTGCCCTTCATCGAAACCCAAGCCGGCGACGTTTCCGCCTACATTCCGACCAACGTCATTTCGATCACCGACGGCCAGATTTATCTCGAAACGGATCTGTTCAACTCGAACGTGCGGCCGGCGATCAACGTCGGGCTTTCCGTGAGCCGCGTCGGCGGCAGCGCGCAAATCAAAGCGATGCGCTCGGTGGCGGGCAGCCTGCGCCTCGAACTTGCGCAATACCGAAGCCTCGAAGCCTTCGCGCAATTTGGCTCCGACCTCGACAAGGCCTCCCAGGATCAGCTCAATCGCGGCAAGCGTTGGGTCGAAGTCTTGAAGCAAGGGCAGTATTCGCCGATTCCGGTAGAGAAGCAGGTCGCGATTATCTTCGCGGGCGGTAACGGCTACCTCGACGATGTGGCTGTCGAAGATATCCGGCGCTTCGAATCCGAACTCTATCAATTCCTCGACAACAGCAAACCCGAGGTATTGAAGAGCATTCGCGAAAAGAAAGAACTGAACGACGAGATCAAGAAGCAGCTTAAGGATGCGCTAAAAGAGTTCAAGGAGCAGCGCTTTAAGGCAAGCAAAGACGAGAAGGGCAAGCAGCCCGAGAAGGACAAGAAACCCGAGAAACCAAAGGAGAACCAGGCGGAGTCGAAACTCGAAAATCGCCCTCCCGCGCAGGCCACCGATAACGGCAATGCGCCGAAAGCCTCCGACGAAGCAAAGAAGGCTCCCGCCCAGGTTTAGTCAGTTTAGTTTAACGAGTTTAGTTTAGTGAGTTTTGTTTAGCGGATGCCCAGTTTAATCGATCTCCGACGCCGCATTCGCAGCGTCAAGAACATGCAGCAGATCACCAAGGCCATGAAGATGGTCTCGGCCGCCAAGCTGCGCCGCGCCCAGGAGCATGCTTTGGGTTCGCGCCCGTACGCCGAGATGATGGGCCGGGTGCTCGCGAATGTAGCGCGCGCGGCCGCAAGCCTCGATGAAGCGGCCGACATGCCGCTGCTGCAGACTCGGGAAGAGAAAAACATCCAGCTGATTCTCGTAAGCAGCGATACCGGGCTGGCCGGCGCTTTCAACGCCAACCTGTTTCGCATGGCCCAGCGCTTTATCGATGAACATAGTGGCGCGGAGTTGCGCATCGAAAGCATTGGACGCAAAGGGCGCGACCACTTTCGCCGGCGCAACTATACGCTCTCCGGCGAGCACATCGGCATTGTAGAGAAACCGCGCTACGAACAAACGCGCGAGATTGCCGACAAGATGATCGAGGCCTACAGCAAGGGCGAAGTCGATGGGGTTTACCTCGCGGTGAACGAGTTCAAGAGCGCCATGGCACCGAACCTGGTGCTTAAGAAAATACTTCCGGTGGAATTGCCGGAAGAGAAAAAAGAAGAAAACAAGGACGAGCCGCAGCAGGCGGATTACATCTATGAGCAGTCCCCCCTGGAGCTGCTGAAGGCGCTGCTGCCGCGCTACGTGGAAATGGAAATTTATCGCGCGCTGCTCGAATCGATCTCCGCCTACCATGCGGCGCGCATGGCGGCAATGGATGCGGCGAGTAACAATGCGGGCGATGTGATTCAGGATTTGACCTTGAACCTGAATCGAGTCCGGCAGGCGAGCATCACGCGCGAAATTATTGAAATTGTGAGCGGCGCGGCGGCGCTTGCTTAGGAGCTGGTTTTAGGAGGGTAGATATGGCGACACAAGCGACACAAGGCGTGGCGGAAGGCCACGTGATTCAGGTGGCGGGACCGACCATCGAAATCCAGTTTCCCGACGGGCACGTACCGAAACTGTTGAATGCCGTGCAGATCACGAGCGAAGGCTTCGATGTGCCGATGAAAATCGCGATCACCGCCGAAGTGGCGCAGCACATCGGCGAGGGGCGCGTTCGTACAATTGCCATGGAGCCGACCAATGGGCTCGTGCGCGGCATGAAGGCGATTGACACAGGCGCGCCGATCACCATCCCGGTGGGCAAGCAAACACTTGGCCGCGTGCTCAACGTCCTCGGGCAGCCGGTCGACAACATGGGTCCGGTCGAGACCGAGCAAACAGCCCCCATTCACCGCGCCGCGCCAGCTTTCGACGAGCAATCCACCGAGCTCGAGATGTTCGAGACCGGCATCAAGGTGATCGATCTGCTCGAGCCCTATCTGCGCGGCGGAAAAATCGGCCTGTTCGGAGGCGCAGGCGTCGGCAAGACCGTCATCATTCAGGAACTGATCAACAACATCGCCATGAAGCATGGCGGCGTTTCCGTTTTTGCGGGCGTAGGAGAGCGCACGCGCGAGGGCAACGATCTGTGGGTCGAAATGCAGGAAGCGGGCATTGTCGATCCGCATGACTGGCGCAAATCGAAAGTGGCGCTGGTGTATGGGCAGATGACGGAGCCGCCCGGGGCGCGTCTGCGCGTAGGCCTGACTGGCGTGACAGTCGCCGAATATTTCCGCGATGAAGAAGGCCAGGACGTGCTGCTCTTCATCGATAATATTTTTCGCTTCACGCAAGCCGGTTCCGAAGTATCGGCGCTGCTTGGGCGCATGCCGTCCGCGGTAGGCTACCAGCCGAACCTGGCGACCGAAATGGGCGATCTACAGGAGCGCATTACCTCGACCAAGCGCGGTTCGATCACTTCCGTGCAGGCGATCTACGTTCCGGCCGACGATTACACTGATCCGGCGCCGGCCACCACCTTCGCGCACCTCGACGCAACCACCAACTTGTCACGCGCGATTTCGGAGCTTGGCATTTATCCGGCTGTCGATCCGCTCGCTTCCACGTCTCGCATTCTAGATCCGAACATTCTGGGGGAAGAGCATTATGACGTGGCGCAGCGCGTGAAGCAGACGCTGCAGCGCTATAAGGATCTGCAGGACATCATTTCGATTCTCGGCATAGACGAGCTGAGCGACGAAGACAAACAGACCGTGTCGCGCGCGCGCCGCATTCAGCGCTTTCTCTCGCAGCCGTTCCACGTGGCCGAACAGTTCACGGGACGTCCGGGCAAATACGTCAAGCTCGAAGACACCATCCGCAGCTTCAGAGAGATTGTGGATGGCAAACATGACGCGCTTCCCGAGCAGGCCTTCTACATGCAAGGCACCATTGAGGACGTGCTCGAAGCCGCGGACAAACTGAAGGGTTAGAGATGGCCGATACTTTCCAGCTGAAGGTGGCAACGCCGGAACGCCTGTTAGTGGACGAGCAGGTCACCGAAGCCGAGTTGCCCGGCAAGGAAGGCTATCTCGGTGTTTTAGCCGGACATGCTCCTTTGCTGAGCGCTTTAGGAGCGGGTCTGCTGACCTATGAAGGCGGCAGCGGCGGCAAGCAGGTGTTGGTCATCGACGGCGGTTTCGTCGAAGTGTTCGATAACACGGTCAGCGTGCTGGCAGATAGCGCCGAGTATGCGCGCGATATCCAGGCGGACGCCGCAAGGCGCGAACTGGACGAAGCGAATCAGGCGCTCAAAGACGCGCACGAAACAGCTGAATCGGAAGCGGCTTTACACGCCCAACAGCGAGCTCAGGCGCGGCTCGATGCGACCGAACAAAGTTCCGGTCATTAGCTGGCGAATAATAGTTCTGAACGGCGTCGGTTGTTGCTAACGTTGGCTGAAAACGCGGTGGTAAAAGAACAGCTTACGGAACAAATGATTGAGGCAGGAGCCGAGCTCACGGCGAAGCTCGACGAAGTCGGGCTTCCTATCACTGCTGCCTTGTGGTTGTTCACTCCAGAACTGAATGAGTGGAGATTGCTATTCGCTTCTCCCGAAGTGAACTCCGCGGGGCCGCGCGGCGTCTATGAAAAGATCCGGCAAGCCGTCGAGGCACTCGGAACGAAAGGCGCTTCGGTGCCCCTTTCAATCATTGGAGTATTAGATGCTGAAGCAGATCTAGCGCGTTTGCTGAAGGTAGCCATCCGAACGCCCGAAAGCGGCTTAGGCAGGATCCGATTCTCAAAGAATGTCATCAATGGGCACTTCATCGACGATGCCTTGATCTATCGAGCTGCTTGAGCCCAATCTTACCGGCTCAAGCCAGTTGTCTAGGACCGCCTCTCGACAAATAATCGCGAATACACCAGAACTGGCGCGAACGCGCATCGTTTCTCTCGTGTTTATTCGCCGCGCTTCTCCCCTATCGACTGGATAGCACCGGACCGCAATCCTCTTTAAACTTCAAAGTATGAAGTATCGCGGCGCGAGGAAGACACCGCTCGGAGGGGGCGTCGTCAACTGACCGCGAATGCCTGGAAGACGGTCCTGGGGCTTATTTTTTTCCTGAGCCCTTTATTCAGGAGCCAGGGATCGTCGTTCCAAGTGAGCCTGTCTCCCGGCGCACCCCAGATGCCGGGAGTACCGGCCACGCAAGCCAGCCTGACCATAGACGAGGCACTGCGCCTAGCCGAGCAATACAGCCCTCTGCTGCGCGCGGCGCAAGCGCAGGTGGAAGGCGCCGCAGCGGCCATCGTGACTGCCAAAACTTATGCCAATCCCGAAGTCAACCTGCTCGACGGGAATCAGTCGATTCGGCTGCCTATCGCGGTGCCTGGAATTCTGCAGCACTACGGAGTGGCGCAACGGATCGAACTTCCGTTCCAGCGAAAGGCTCGCATCGAAGCGGCCACGATCGGCCGCAGAAGCAGCGAGTTCGGATTGGCGGAGCGGAAGCTCGAAGTGCGTGGAGCCGTCAAGCAGAGTTTCTACGCAGTGCTGAGACGCAAACAGGAACTCGATATCGCGCGCCAGAATCTGGCCACGGTGGAAGATTTCAGGCGTCGCGTCGGCGTTCAGGTAGCAACGGGCGAGGCAGCAAAGCTCGAACTGACACGCGCCGACGCGGAACTCGCAACAGCGAAAAATCTGGCCCAGAGCGCCCAGCTACAGGTAGTGACGGCGCTCGCCGCTCTGCGGGCGGTAATGGGCGCGCAAGACAACCGCACGATTGATCCGCAAGGTTCGTTAGATGCCGCGCCTGCCTTGCCGCCGCTCGCGGAACTCCGAAAGCGAGTGTTGGCGGAGCATCCGGCAATGGCGCAAGCCAAAACAGAGATCAGGCGTTCTGAGGCTGTGTTGGGCGCGGAAAAAACTCTACGCGTGCCGCAGCCCACTGCCTTGGCCGAAGTTGAGCAGCAACCGGACCTGCGTTTTTATAGGGTGGGATTCTCACTCCCCCTGCCGTTCTTCAACCGGAACCAGGGCCCGATCGCCGAAGCCGCTGCGCGCGTGCACGAAAGCAGCGCGCTGGCGGATGAACAAAAGCTTGAGCTGACTTCAGCGTTGGAGTCGGCCTACGGACAGTACCAGATCGCAAATCAACAGGTGATTACGCTCCAGAGCGGCGCGCTCATGCAGGCGCAGGCAGCACTGGCAGCGGCTGAAGCGGCCTACAAATTCGGAGAAAGGGGCATTATCGATGTGCTCGACGCTCAGCGCGTGTTGCGCGGCGTGCGCTTGGACTTCATCAACGCGCAATACGACCGCGAAGCAGCTTTGATCGAACTCGAACAGTTGCGGGCTCTGGATTTGAATTAATTTGGATTTGCATTAATTTCGATTTGCGTTAATTTTTCGCCCCAACGTTTGGCAGGGAGTAATGTGATGGTTTTCATTCGAACGTTTTTTAATCGTTGGTCTTTCATTTGTTCAACGAGTGCGGCTTTGCTTTGTGCGGCTATTCTGATGCTCGCCGGTTGCGGAAGCGTCGCTCAAACGCCCGATGCGCCTTCAGCGGCGCATGCAAAAGGCGATCCGATGCAGGTGACCGTTTCATCCGCGCTCGCGAAGCAGTTGGAACTGAACAAAGCCAGCTTGCAGGATGTATCGAAGAATTTCCGCGCCTCCGGGCGAGTGCAAGCAGACGAACAGCGCCTGGCAAGAGTGGGACCTTCGGTAACCGGTAGAGTGCAGGCGATCTACGTTGCGGACGGTGATTACGTGAAGCGAGGTCAGGTGCTTGCCACCTTATACAGTACGGAGCTATCGACCGTCGAATTGACTTTCCTCGAAGCCCGTTCCCGCCAGCAACTGGCGGAAAAAGCGGTCAGCCGGGCTGAACAATTATTGAAAGCGGACGTTATCGGGTCCGCCGAGTTGCAGAAGCGGCAGACGGAATTGCAGGAAAAAATCGAGGAAGTTTCCGCCGCCAGAGCGCAGCTGAAGATCCTCGGCATATCGGATTCAGCCGCTCAGAAGCTCGATGCAGGCCACTCGGTCGATTCCGTCTCTCAGATCGTGGCCAGTGTGTCCGGCACAGTGCTCGACCGTAAGGTGACGGTAGGACAAATGATCCAGCCATCCGAGCAGGCGTTCGTCGTGGCGGATCTTTCCACGGTGTGGCTGGTGGCCGATATTCCGGAGGAGAGCGCGGGCGATCTCCGGCAGGGGAAGGTCGTGAGCGCGGAAGTGCTGGCATTCCCAAACGAGCTCATCAAAGGCAAGCTGGCTTTTGTAAGTCCGATAGTAAATCCGGCCACACGCGCCGTGCGCATTCGTATGAATTTACCCAATCCACGCCTGCGCTACAAGCCGGACATGCTGGCAAATATGTCGTTAAGCGACGTGGCCAAACGCGAGCTGGCTGTGCCTACGTCGGCCGTCGTGCGAGAGGACAATAAAGACTACATTTTTGTGCAATCGGGTTCGAATCGGTTCAAGCTGCGCGAAGTCGAACTCGGAGCGGATCTCGAGAACCGGTATGAGATCGCAAGCGGGCTCAAGCCGGGAGAAGAAGTCGTCACCAGGGGCGCCTTTCACCTGAATAACGAACGCAAGCGAATCGCCCTGACGGGGGCCGAATAGCAAGTGCTGCGTTCCGTAGTAGAAGCCGCTCTGAAGCAGCGCGTCATTGTGGTGGTGACGGCGGCCATCCTGCTGTGCTTCGGCATAGAGGCTGCGCGCAACCTTTCGGTGGACGCCTTTCCCGACGTCACTAACGTGCAGGTGCAAGTGGCAACCGAAGCGTCGGGGCGGTCGCCGGAAGAGGTGGAGCGTTTCATCACAGTACCGCTCGAGATCGCAATGACGGGTCTGCCGGGGATGACGGAGATGCGTTCGCTGAACAAGCCTGGATTGTCTTTAATCACGCTGGTTTTCAACGACGACGAAAATGTCTATTTCGAGCGGCAACTGGTAATGGAAAGGCTGATGGAAGCGCGCGATCGCCTGCCACCGGGAATCGTGCCGCTCTTAGGACCCGTCTCGAGCGCTCTGGGCGAAGTCTATCAATACACCCTCGATCGCCCTGCTGACGGGGATAAGCCGCTCAGCAAGCAGGAACTGGTGGAACGCCGCACGATTGAAGATTGGGTGGTGCGTCCCCTGCTGCGCTCGATTCCGGGAGTTGCCGAGATCAATTCCACCGGCGGTTATGTCAAGCAGTATCAGGTCCTGGTGGATCCGCTCCGTCTGCATTATTACGGTCTCACCATCGACGAAGTTTCGCGGGCGCTCGAGCGAAACAACGCGAATTCGGGAGGCGGCATTCTGCCGCAGGGTCCGGAGCAGTACCTGGTGCGCGGCGTAGGCCTAATCAAGTCACTCGACGATATACGCGAGATTGTGCTGAAACAATCGAACGGCACGCCTGTTTACATTCGCGACGTGGCAAAGGTTTCCCTCGGCCAGGATGTGCGCTACGGCGCAATGGTGAAAAGCGGGAACTCGGAGGCGGTCGGCGGAATCGTCATGATGATCGCGGGCGGTAACGCCAAGCAGATTGTCCAGCGCGTTAAGGACAAGGTCGCGGAAATCAATGCGCAAAACATGCTGCCGGGCGGCTTGCAAATCGTCCCTTACTACGATCGATCGGTACTCGTGGATGCGGCCCTGCATACGGTTATCGAGGTCTTGCTGGAGGGCGTCGCGCTGGTCATGGTCATTCTGTTTCTCTTTCTCGGTGACCTGCGGTCGAGCCTGATTGTCATCGCCACGCTCGTTCTTACACCGCTGCTCACCTTCATCGTCATGAACCACTACGGCATCTCGGCTAATTTGATGTCGTTGGGCGGACTGGCTATCGCGATCGGACTGATGGTGGATGGCTCGGTTGTCGTGGTCGAAAATGTGTTCGCAAAACTGGGTCGCGGCCGCCAGGATCGGCTCTCCACGGTTCTTGACGCCGTGCTCGATGTCGGTATTCCTGTCATCTTCGGCATCGGCGTCATCATTCTGGTCTTCCTCCCGCTGATGACACTGCAGGGTATGGAAGGCAAGATGTTTGCTCCGCTGGCTTACACGATTGCCATCGCCCTCGCCATCTCCCTGGTGCTATCGCTCACACTCTCGCCGGTGCTGGCTTCCTATCTGTTGAAAGGCGGATCCGAGCATGACACCAGAGCGGTCGCCTTTATTAAGAAACCCTACCTATTCGTCTTGCGAAGCGCTTTGGGCCACGAAAAGAGCACCATCGCGCTAGCTCTGGGCTTGTTTGCCGGGGCTATTGTTTTGTTTCCATTTCTCGGAACAGCCTTCATCCCGGAGATGCAGGAAGGGGCGCTCTCGCCAAACGTCGATCGTGTCCCGAACATTTCGCTGGCGGAATCTATCAAGATGGAAATGCAAGCCGTTCGCCTGTTGCAAGACATTCCAGGAGTACAGAAGGTCGTCTCGCGACTCGGTCGAGGCGAATCTCCAGCCGACCCGGCCGGCCCGAACGAAGACGACTTGATCGTGACTCTCAAGCCGCTCGATGAGCGCAAAGACTGGAGCCAGAACCGGATCGCGGATGAGATCCGCCATCGACTCTCCGTGCTGCCGGGCGTGAACGTGGTGATGGCGCAGCCGATCTCCGATCGCGTCGATGAAATGGTGACAGGCGTGCGCGCGGACGTGGCGGTGAAAATTTTCGGCGACGATCTGGACGTTCTGATCGAGAAAGCAAACGAGATCGCGAAAGTGGCGCAATCGGTGCGCGGCATGCGTGACACCAAAATCGACCGCGTCGGAGGCCAGCAATACTTGACCATCGCGATAGACCGTCAGGCGATCGCGCGGCAGGGGCTCAACGCGTCAGACGTTCATGACATCATTCAAACGGCGATCGCCGGACGCGCGGCCACCGAAGTCTACGAAGGCGAGAGGCGCTTCGAAGCCGTAGTCCGTCTACCCGAAAATCTGCGCGACAGCGTAACCGATATTCGACAGATTCTGGTGACCACGCCCGGCGGCGTCAGAGTACCGCTCTCCCAGTTGGCGGATATCCGCATAAAAGAGGGGCCCGCGCAGATCAACCGCGAAGAAGGCAAGCGCCGCATCGTGGTGGGCGTCAATGTCAGTGGCCGCGATCTGGGCGGCTTCGTCGCTGAACTGCGAAAAAAAGTAGGCCAGCAGGTGCAGCTCCCGCCCGGATATTTCCTCGAATGGGGCGGCCAGTTCCAGAATATGACCAGAGCCTTGCGGCATCTCGCGATTATTGTGCCCATCACCATCGGTGCGATTTTCTTCCTGTTGTTCCTGCTCTTTCATTCCGTTCGCCTGGCTGCTTTGATCATCACCGTTCTACCGTTTGCCTCGATCGGCGGAGTGGTGGCTCTTTTTGTAACGGGCGAGTATCTTTCGGTTCCCGCGTCGGTCGGATTTATTGCCTTGTGGGGAATCGCGGTGCTGAATGGAGTGGTGCTGGTCTCCTACATTCGCAAATTACGCCAGAACGGCATGGGGCAGCGGGAAGCGGTCGTCGAGGGAGCGAAAATGCGATTTCGACCCGTGATGATGACGGCCTCTGTCGCGGCCTTGGGCCTGGTTCCTTTTCTCTTCGCAAGAGGGCCTGGATCGGAAGTGCAGCGGCCGCTCGCCGTAGTGGTCATCGGCGGCCTGATCACCTCCACTCTCCTGACGCTGGTGGTACTGCCTACGCTCTATCGCTTCTTCGACGACGTACGCGAACGCAAGAAGGCGCGGCAAGAGGAATTGGTAGAGGCATAGCGACTTCTCGTCGCAAAACGCGAGAGGCCGCTTACAGCAACCACGACCGTAAGGCAGTGTGTCCGAGGCGGCATTTTGCGAAGAGGGAGTAAAGTAGCCTAACGGGCCGCAACTAATGCACCAGGTTCTTGCGCACGGCGTAAAGCACAATCTCCGCCGTGTTGTGCAAGTTGAGCTTTTGCATCATGTTCGTTCGATGACTCTCGATCGTGTAGAGGCTGACATCCAGGATGCCGGCTACTTCTTTGTTGGTTTTACCCTCGGCGAGCAGTTGCAGAACTTCCTTTTCGCGCGGTGTCAGCAGCTCGAAAGAGTCGGAGAGTCCATCCTGTTTGAGGACGCGCATATAGTCTTCGAGCAGTGTCTGGGTGATGGCAGGGCTGAAGAACGGCTTCCCCTCAGCTACGGCTCGCACGGCCCGCAAAAGATCTTCCTCGGCCGATTCTTTGAGCAGATAGCCTTTCACTCCGGCATTCAAAGCCCGCAAGACGTAGCTTTCATCGGCGTGCATCGTCAACACAATAATGCCGATTGCGCTGTTCGCTTTGAGAATTTGTTCGGCAGCTTCAATGCCGTTCAGAAGCGGCATGGCAACATCGAGAATCACCACGCCGGGCGATAAGTCAGCCGCCAGTTGCACAGCCTGGCGTCCGTTGCCGGCTTCCGCCACCACTTCCAATTCCGGATATTGCTCGAGCAGCAGTCGCAGGCCTTTGCGCACAACTCCGTGGTCGTCCGCGATCAAAACTTTTAGCTTCATCGACTTTGGTTGAAGCTATAGTTTAGCTGGCGGCTTCCGCTTCGAGCGGCAGAAAGGCGCGCAGCTCGGTTCCCTTCCCTGGTTCAGATTCGACGGTAAGCGATCCGCGCAGGGCGCGCACGCGTTCTTCCATGCCGGTGAGGCCGAGACCGCGTTTCCAGGTCTGTCTGTCGAAACCTCGCCCGTCATCCCGGATCATCGCTTCCACCGTGTTCCCGTTTTGCATGAGGCTGAGCGAAATATGCGCCGCATTCGCGTGCCGCGCGCTGTTTGTGAGCGCCTCCTGCACAATACGATAGAGACAAACGCGCTGAACCTCCGAGAGACGATTCAGATTGCCTTTGAGGTCAACTGTGACGGGGACGCCGAGACGCCGCGAAAATTCCTTGGCTTGCCACTGCAAAGCCGGCGCCAGACCCAGGTCGTCGAGCATGGAGGGCCGCAGAAGCAGCGCCAGATTACGAACAGTGCGCAGAGCGTCTTCCGCCAGCCCTTTTATGTTCTGCAGACGATCGACGAAAGTCTGTTCATCGATGTACGGTGAGAGAGTCGCCAACTCCATGCGCAGACCCGTGAGGACCTGTCCGATTTCGTCGTGCAGCTCGCGCGAAATGCTCTTGCGTTCTTCTTCCTGGGTCGTAACCAGTTGTTGCGAGAGTCGCCGCAGTTCGACTTCAGTCTCCTGGACGCGTCGCCGTTCACGCTCCGATCTTCGTTCCAGGCTGGCCAGATAAATAATGGTGGCAAGAGCCACCGCGAAACTGAGGCCGATTAACACCGCGGTCGCCCGGAGCGCGAAATGACGAAGCGCGCTGCGATTCTGGCTAATCTCGACTTCCTGCTGCTGGATACTTGCTTCGTTAAGAGCGTCGATCTGCTCGGCGATCGTGAGCACGGCATCGCGCAGCTCGCCGCGGCTTTGAGATATGCTCCCGGGAACGTCTTGCAGCGCATCGTGGGGCACGGCCAGAGAATTCCAGTAACCGCTCAGCAGTCTGCGCAGCGAGGCCTCGCTCCCCTGCTGGGCCGGCCCAAGCAGTAAATTGAGCCGCTTAGTCTCCGCTTCGCTCGCCGAACGGAGCGCGTTCAATTCGGCCTGAAGCGCTTTACTACGCTGGCCGTAAGGCGTATCGTGCGCCAGCAAAGCGGCCCGGTAGACATCGGCTCGAACATTGGTAACGGCGTCATCCGCCTCCTGGTATTGGCGGTGCGCCGCCGCCGCTCGTTCGTCGATGGCCGAAGCTTTGCGCGCGAATGACCAGGCGAAAATGGTCAGCAGCGAAAGAAGAAAGGCGAACGAAAAACCGACAATCGGCCACAGGCGGAAGCGCATTTTGAGTTTATCCGGCCGCCCACGGGAAGCGTAGCTTAAGACGCCGCCGAAGCCGGCGCTTCCTCACTGACAGTGGCTTTCGGTTCACCCGGCCGCGCCAGATTCTTTACCACCACGCGCGCTGGATTGCCCATCACCACGGAATACGCGGGCACATCGGTCACCACTACACTGCCCACTCCCACCACCGCTCCTTCACCCACCGTCACGCCTTTCAGAATAAATGCGTTCTGGCCAATCCATGCGTTCTTGCAAATCCGCACCGGCTTGATCTCTTCCGGCTTAGGCGGCAGGTCGGCGATCCGGTCGGCGGCATCGCGCGGATGAGCGTCCGAATCCATAAAGCGCACGCCCGAGGCAACATTCACGTCGTCCTCGATGACGATTTCCTTATTCACCAGAAACACCACCAGATGCCCGATGTCCACTCGATTGCCTAACACGAGCCGCGGTTCGTCGAAAATGCGCCCGCTCATCACATCCACCTTGCCGAAGAAATTCACATCGTCTCCGATGTAAATCTTGGCGTGGCTCACCACAAACGGCATGCGCGTCATGTTGAATCGTTTGCCGATGGATTCGCAGCGGCCGCGAAAGAGCGGCTCCCGGAAGAAATAGGTGAACGCCCAGCGGAAGAACTCCACCACCATGGCCTGCAGGTTGTAGCCCAGCCGCAGCAATGGGTTGAGAAAACGCGGGAGTGGAAGATTGCTCGCAAGCAGGCCCTTGGCCATTGTCCGCAGGAAGCGGTAAAACGGCGTTTCGCCTCGCTTAATGTTCAGGATCAGCTTCTCAACCATGCGCTTCCAACAGTTCTACAACCAGCCTTTCGCGTGTAATGAACCAGGCGATGCGGCGTCCGTCGAACGCCACCGCCGGGCACGGCCGCTGCGCAATCGAGGCCTTCCTGGACTTAAAAACACTCAGCGCGTGCTCGATATCGTTCACTTCATAGCAGACGTGATGCTGGCCGCCGCCGCGCCCGAGAAACTTAGCCACCGGCGAATCGGCGCTGGCCGGCTCCACTAGCTCGATTTGCGCGCAACTTGGGCCCGTGGCGAGGAACGTTACCTTCACTTTCTGCGTCGCATCCGCGTAAATCGCGCCGTTCCAACTCATACCGAGCGAATTCTGAAAGCCTTTAATCGATTCTTCTATATTTGCTACCACAAATCCGATATGATGCAGACGCAAATCGAAACCCAGAGGTCCGACGGTGCTGAGCGCCGCGGTCGATTCAGGCATTGACGGCTGTTTGTTTCAAATACTCGTAAATCTTCGAGAACGAATCCAGATCTCCCACCATTTCCAAGTCCATAGTGATTTGAAACTCATCTTCGATCACGTTGAGCAGCGTGATCGCCGCAATTGAATCCCAGCCCGCAACGGAGCTCTGGGCGGCACGGGTAATCTCGGCTTCCGGCATCTCCGGAAACACGGTTTCAAAACACTTAATCAGACGATTTTTTGTTTCATCCATTCAGGGTTACTCCAGTTGTCTCCTCAACTTGATGGTAAAGGGCGGGACAGAAGCTCTCAAACCGGTCTCGGCGAATATCCACAAGCGCTTGCGGAGGATGTCCCAAAATTGTAGCGAAAAACTCCTGCAGCGGGCCATTTTTCGCCGTTGCCGCGAAGCCGCATCTCACCGAGGCCGCGCCGAATCTCTCAAAGACCTTCTTTAACGTCTGGTGTTCGATCCGCCGGCTGAATGCCCGGCAGCTCATTACCCACGTTTCAATCTCGATATTTTCTTGCTTCTGATAACCCTGCACAACGGCAATCGTCCCGAGTGCCCCAAACTTGTCTTCATACTGCACAGTCGCGAGAAATGCGCCCGGCCGTTCCATCTTCTTCTGCCACTCCGCCGGCGTAAAACGGAGTCCGTTGAGATTGAACTGATTGGTCTTGTTCACCAGTTCCAAGGTCCTGGGGCTTTCGGCAGAGGCATCGAAATCGAACGTGATTTTTGCCTTGACTGTACTCAGAAACTCATCGCCCGCTGCCGCATCGCCAGCCTGATCTTGAAACTGTGCTCCCTGGCGGATGCTTTCAAGCCGAAGCGCATCTGCCTCGCTCAGGCGACTCTTCCCGCACAGATCGCGCAATTGCTTAAGCACTGCGAGAACGCCCTGATAATCGCCAACCGGGAACTGGATGCATCGAATGCCGGGGTGCGCGCTCGCCACTTCCGCCAGTTCGAGCGGCGTATCGTCTACAAACGCAACGCTATCCGCCAGGATGTTCCACTTCTTCAAAATGCGGCTCACCGATTCCGATTTGGGCGACCAGTGAACCTCCACCGGGAAAATCTTTTCGGGCGCAACAAGCAGGTCCTGGCGCTTCAGAGCTTTCTCGACCACGGCCGGATCGTTCTTGCTCGCGATCCCCACCAGAATCCCTTCGTCTGCCAGAGCGCCCAGCAGCTTCTGATAAATTCCATGCAGGTAGTAGCGGCTGGCCGGATCCCACTTCACCGAATCCGGACCGGCCTCGCCCACCAGTCCGCTCCAAAACGTGTTGTCGAGATCCGTAATCACGCCTTTGAGCGGCTGCCGCGGGGCAAGTTGCAGAGCCAGCGCGGAAGCAAGCCGATCGGCATGCGGGATGGTATACGGAAAGCCGATCAGCAGATCCGATTTGAGATCGAAGCGGCCGCCCATAGGCGAATTTTCATCGAGCCAGCCCGCGCTCACCACGCTCAGATTCGGCCGACCGCTGATGTGCCCGGCAAAGTCCATCAATTCGCGGCGCAGCAGGATTTCGGCTTGCCCCTCCTGCCACGTGGGCGGATGAAAAATCGGTAGTAACGGCAGCGTCGGCAGTGCGACGGCAACCGCCGTACTGCCAGGCAGCCGGGCAATCGCCCGTTCCACTCGGCCGAGCATCATCTTCGCCGTTTCGAGAAGATCCGAGTCGAGCGCTTTACCCCAAGCTCCACCTTCGCGGTACTTGAGGCGCGGATCGACGTCTCCCCATTCGATAACAATCGCCACCGCGGCCTGCGTGGCCGCTTGCTCGATCGTTCCGATCAGGTCTCCAAAGATGCCTTCGGCTATCACTGCGCGACGTCGCGCCAGGGAATTCTGCAAGTGCGCCGCCAGCAAGTTTTTCAGATGCAGCGGCGTGAAGCTGCACGCCAACTGGACTTCAAAGGTATCCGTAAGCGGCTGGGCCGCGCGCACAATGTCTAGGGCTTCTGTAATCTTCACTCTTTTGTAAAAAAGACCTCTTTTCGAGCGGACCGGATGCTCATTCAATTCTCGCAGGTCTGGCTATTCGGGAACGCCCGGAGCCCCTCGTCACTTCTAAACAAAGTGCAGTGCGAAAAGTCGAGTTCTCACGCGGATTCTGTGAAACAGGACACCCCTCCGGCTTTGGCCCTCGACCGGATTGCGCTCGCCTTCTGTTTAGCCGCAATTCTCTACCTTCTGGTCGGCATATTTTCGCCGGCGCGCCAGAATGTTTTGCGGCTCGCCTCACTTCCGCAAGTCAATCCAAAGGAGCCCGCACTCTCTGGCAGCGGATTTGCACCCAATGCCGCTGCCCATCTCGGCCGCCCCGGTTACATCAAAGGGCCGCTCCAGATGTACGGCTCTTTTCTGGACAACGGCGATTCGACTGGGTCGGTTCATACGGCGGAGTTTCAAGCCGTACCCGATTTCCTGCTATTCGTCAGCGGTTTTCCAAATCGCCCGGGCAACCGCCTTCTTGTCGAGGTTTCCACTAAGTCCGGCCTTGTACGGCTTTCGGTTGCGCCCTTCGAAGATCCCGCTAGCCGATGGCTGCTCAAGCGAATCTCTCTGCGCGCGATCCGCGGCGCGCAAAGTTTTCGGATAATCGCGACGGATAGCAGTCGCGGCCAGGTAGGCTGGCTGGGCTTTTCGCTGCCTTTCGAGAATGGCGAGAGCAGGTTGCAATCAAGTCTGCTGCTCCTCAAGCAACTCGGTTTCAGCATCCTCGCCATGGCCGCATCGTTCGTGGCGCTGCTTGCGCCAGGGTTTATAGCGCGGCAAAAAATCCAGCGGCGCCGAGGCCAACTTTTCTCCATCATCTGGATCGCTGTTCCCGGCTTGCTTGCTCTGGCCCTGCTCGGCGTTGCTGCCTGGTTTTGGCCAAGTTGGTTCGGGCCCAGACACATCAAAGCAGCCACTTTGTGCCGGCTTGCCCTCTTGATCTTCTTTGCATACGCAACCTGGCATTTTCTGCGCTTTGGCTTCTCACGCGTCATCACCGCCACCGAGCAGCGCGTCCTTCTCATCGTCCTCGTTCTCGCTGCTATCTGCGCCGCGAAATCCATTTACTCGCTGGGGCCGGTCGGCGAACTTTTTCACGACGAAATTTCGCGCACACTGGAGATCGGCGGACGCAGCGACAGCCGACTCCCTTATTACGTCGCACAACTTGTCGGTTTGCGGCAGCGGCCCGCCAGTCCACTCGCGCGAACACTCTACGATCCCTGGACGTTCTCCGATCGAGGTCAACTCGTAGCCTTAGCCGCCGCGCCGCTCGTCCTGGCAGGTCCGGTTTCCGTACCCGACCATGCGCCTTCGGACCTCTGGACAGTTTTCGATGCGCAAGGGTTCAGCGCCTATCGCTTCTCAATGATTGTATTCGCAGCCTGCACTTTACTCTTCGTGTTCGGCGTTTCGGCGCTCTTCGTTCCAACGGAATGGGCCTTGCTCGCCGTTTTGGTTGTGGCTACCTCACCCTTTTTCGTGCACGACATTTATTTCACCTGGCCGAAACTCGAAGCCGCGGCGTTTGTCTTGCTCGCCGCTTACCTTGTGCTGCAAAGCCGCTTCTTCCTCGCCGGTTTCGCGCTCGGCGTCGGCTACCTTTGTCACCCTTCAGCGCTCTTATCGGCCCCCACCATTCTTTTTTTGATCGCGCTGGCGCCCCGCTCTGGTTCGCGTAAATTTGGCAAGCTGCTGCGGGAATCTTTAGCTTTCCTTGTGGGCCTCTTTTTCTGGCTCGCTTGCTGGCGCATCGTCAACGGATCGAATTACTCGCAGGGCAAATTCCTCGATTTCGCCTTCGCCGCCGGAAACTTGACACGCACGCCGGCTCATTGGTTTAGCTACCGGCTAACTTCGTTGCTCAATACTCTAGTCCCGCTCAATCAGTTCCTCTTTCACGCGCATGACGAAAATGTGAATGCCATCGAACGCCCTTCGCCCGCTATCGTCCGCTTCTTCGTACAGCCGTGGTCGGCCGTGCCGTTTGCCGTCGGCGGCGCCTGGTTCTTCTGCCTGCTTCGCCTGCTGTATCTCGGATTTCTGAAAGCTCGAAGCTGGCTGTTACTCGTATTGTTAATCCCGCTGCTGATCTTCACGGCCTACATGGGAATCGATAGCTCCGGCATGTTGAAGGAGGGATTACACGCCTGGTTTCTCACGTTGCTAATCTTTTCAGTTATAGTTTGGAAAAAGTTTGACGCGCAAAGTCAATCTTTTTGGAAGGTCTGTAATTACGCGCTTTTGAGCCGGGTCGTCGATCTCCTGCTGATGATGCTCCTGCCAGCCGTCTCTACGCAACACTCGCTCGTTCGGGCGTCATTTACGCCGACCGACGTCGCCGCACTGTGCACGATGATCGTTGGAGTAGTGTGGTTGTGTGTTTACATGTTTAACTACTCAGAGGGTCTGCGCTTAGCGGAGGCTGCCATCCCCATGCCCACGCCCATTGAAAAAGAACAATGAACTCAAATGAACTCGATGCCATATATAACCAGCGATTCAACGCGCATATCGAGTACCGCAATGAAGTATGGCAAGTGCTCGTTACTCAGTTTTTTTCCCGCTTCATCAAGACCGATGCCACCGTCCTAGACGTGGGCTGCGGATATGGCGAATTCATCAACAATGTAGTCTGTCAAAAAAAATATGGGATCGATCTGAACGCCCGCTCCAAGCAGCAATTGAACCCCGCCGTCACATTTCTGGAGCAGGATTGTTCCCTGCCCTGGCCGTTGCCGGATGAATCCCTGGATGTTGTTTTTACCAGTAACTTCTTTGAGCATCTAACCTCGAAACAAGCTCTCGGCGACACGCTCGCCCAGGCGTGGCGCTGCCTGAAGTCCGGCGGACGCATGATGGCCATGGGCCCCAACATCCGGTTTATCGGCGGCGCTTACTGGGATTTCTGGGATCATCACCTCGCGCTTACCGATTCCTCGATCGCCGAAGCGCTGCGCGTGCGCGACTTCCAGATCGAACGCGTCATCGATCGCTTCCTGCCATACACCATGGTGAATCACCGGGCCGTCCCTTCCACCCTGGTCTCCATCTATCTGAAGTCGCCGTTTCTGTGGCGCATTTTCGGCAAACAATTTTTGGTCTTCGCGAGAAAACCGTGATCGACCTTCGCCCTTGGTTTATGCTTGACCGAGAGCCATGGGGAGCGCACAGCGGGAGCAGTCCCAAAGGGCGATTGCGGATTATCTTGCGATCGCATTCTGCATAGCGGCGATTTTGTACGTGGTAAGCGGATTTGTTTCACCCGCCGGCCCGAAGCCGCTTGTGCCGCGCGAACTCACCCCCGCCCACCTCGGCGGTTCGCCGCTTTCCGGCCCCGCCTTTGCCTTGAATGCGGTTCCTAATCTTGGTCGCCCCGCTTATATCAAAGGCGCGCTCGATCTGTATGGCTCGTTTCTCGATCATGGCGATTCCACCGGCTCCGCCGAAACTGCCGTCTATCACGCCGTGCCTGACTTCTACATGTTTGTCAGCGGCTTTCCCAATCGTCCTGGAAACAAACTGCTCGTCGAAGTAACCACCGAACACTCCGGAACGGTTCGCCTCCAGGTTGCGCCGTTCGAAGATACCGGCAGCAAGTGGCTCCTGAAACGAATTTCCCTGCGCTCCATCCAAGGCGCGACCGGTTTTCGAATCGTCGCCACCGACGCGAACAAAGGGCCGGAAGGCTGGTTAGGTTTTTCGACGCCCTTCGAAGACGAGCAGGCCCATGGCCGCACCGGGTTGCTCATCGTGAAACAAATCGCGTTTAGTGTACTCTCCATCGCGGCCGCATTTGTGGCGCTTCTCGGACCGGGTTTCCTGCTGCGCCAGCTCGTGCTCGAACGACGCCAAATACTTTTTTCCATCGTCTGGGTCGCCGTTCCGGGTTTGATTGCCTTGGCCCTGATCGGCGTCTTCGCCTGGCTCGGACCGCGCCACATCAAACCAGCCGTGATATCCCGCGTTCTTCAATTATTGTTTTTTGCCTTCGCAACCTGGCGCGTCCTGCGCGCGCGTTTTTCGCTCATCATCACAAACGCGGAGCGCCGCCTGCTCCTGGTCGTATTGGTCGTCGCTCTCATCTGCGCGGCCAGGTCGATCTATTCTCTTGGCCCCGTGGGCGAGCTTTACCATGGCGAAGTTTCGCGCACGCTCGAAGTAGGCGGCCGCAGCGATAGCCGGCTCCCCTACTTCGTGACACAACTCGCCAAATTCCGGCAAAGCACCGCCAGCCCTTTCGCCAGAGAGCTCTACGGCACCTGGACGTTTTCAGACCGGGGCCAACTGGTTGCGCTCGCCGCCACGCCACTTGTTCTCGCTGGCCCGACTTACATGCCCGACAACAAGCCCGAAGAGGTCTGGACCGTCTTCGACCCGGAAGGCTTCGCTGCTTACCGCTTCTCGATGATCGTGTTTGCCTCCTGCACGCTGCTTTTCGTCTTCGGCGTCTCCGCTCTCTTTCTGCCGGATGACTGGGCATTGTTTGCGGTGCTGGTGACCGCCGCCTCGCCTTTCTTCCTGCACGAAGTTTATTTCACCTGGCCGAAACTCGAAGCCGCGGTATTTGTCTTGCTGTCCGGCTATCTCGTCCTGAAAGCGCGCTTCCTGCTAGCCGGTCTCGCTCTCGGCCTCGGCTATTTGTGCCACCCTTCCGCTCTTCTCTCGACCCCCGCTATTCTCGGCTTAATCGTCCTGCTGCCCAGCTTCACTGGCGCGCAAACGCGAGTTACACCCCAGACGCTCTATCGCTGGACCCTACAATGCATTCTCGTGCTGGCCGGACTCGGCGTCTGGATCATCTTCTGGAGGCTCGTCAATGGGCCGGCCGTCACGCAGGCAAAGTTCCTCGATTTCGTTTTTGCTTCCGGCAACACTTCCCATACGCTTGCGCACTGGCTCGCCTATCGCCTGGACTCGCTGCTCAACACGTTTGTCCCCCTCAACCAGTTCCTCCTTCACGCGCATGATGAAAACGTAAACGCCATCGAACGCCCTTCGCCGGCCATCGTGCGCTTCTTCGTGCAACCCTGGTCCGCGGTTCCCTTTGCAGTCGGCGTCGCCTATTTTTTCTGTTTGCTGCGCCTCTTCTACCTGGGCTTTCGGAAAGCTTGGCTCTGGTTGACTTTACTTCTCGTGCTGCCGCTCTTGATCTTTACGATCTACATGGGCGTCGATAGCTCTGGTCTTTTGAAAGACGGCATGCACGCCTGGTTTCTGACCTTGCTCATTGCCTCGGTCGTTATCTGGAAAAAATACGGCGCGCGTTCACAAGCCTTCTGGCGCATCTGCAACTGGGCTCTACTGAGTCGGGTGCTCGACATTCTCCTGATGATGCTGCTGCCCGCGATATGGACGCAGCACTCCCTGCTCCGGCCTCCGTTCGTGCTCTCAGACCTGCTAGCGTTGCTCGCCATGCTCGGCGGAACACTGTGGCTCTGCGTTTACACCTTTCGCCTGGGAGAAGAATTGCGGAATCGCGCGCATCAGGATCAGGGATTGTGAAAAAATCACTTCGCAGGCCGAAGACCCACTCTACGAGGCCGATAAATGCTTTCCATTCTGTGTGGAGTAGGCGTTTTCGCCTGCGCATTTTGCCTTGGCGGTGTTAATGCCTCGCCATAACAGACACACTCCCCAGCTCCGCCACGCACCCGTCCTCGAGCTGCGCGCGAAATTCGATCAGGTGCGTCCCGGCCTTTGCCTTCGAAAGATCCAAACTTCCCTGCCAACCTTTATCCTTAACCGGACCACCCGGAAATTTCGCCTCCACGTCCGGCCGCGCGATATCCGGCTTCACCGTTTCCGCCAAGTTCCCATCGATGAAAATCTGGACGTTTTGAACCGGTTCGAAAGCATTCACCCAACCGAAGAGGCGAACCGCGCCCGACACCTGCGCATCCGGCTTCGGTTCATCGATAAATCCGGTTACCGACTTACAAGCCGTGCTGCCGCCTTTCTTTACCAGCCGCATCGTCCAACCGTCCGGATACAGCGGAAACACCATCGCCGCGCCCTCCGGCAATGCCTCGAATTGGTAAACGTAGCTCCGAAACTTGTGATCGCTAAAAGGAATGTACTCCCAATCTTTAGTAACTCCCACCAGCATGCAAAGTACCGCCGCGCCGGCCAATATGCGAAAGCGTTTGGAATGCTGCTGCGCCGCGCACCAGAGAACAGCCCAGGCAAACGCGAGCATCGGAAAGAACCAGTAGCGCAGACCGGGCGCGTCTTCGAGCACCGGCCATTGCGGTTTGTTGTCGCTGATCATCGGATTGTGCAGCGACGCGACGTATAGCGCCAGCGCATACAGAATAAAAAGCTTCAGCTCGAGATTCGCGCGCCACAGGCAATAAACAAAGATCGCGCTGGCTGCCAGCCCGCCGATCACGAGCAATACGCCCGGCGATTGCGACGCAAGATGGTTCTGGCCGAGGATTGCGCCGACGTAAACATCACCCACCAGCATTCGTATAAACAGCATGGGCGTGGCGCCCAAAGTTTCTTGCGAGCGGGTGGCGGCCGCGGTACTCAAAAGCGCCGACAGTTGCACCGCCGCGCAGCCCGCCAGCATGCTCGCCAGCACCAGGCGCCACCAGCTGCGGCGCATCCACCAGATAACCGCCGAGACCGGCAGCAGCAGCAGGCAGAACGGACCCGTTAAGCCGCTCAGAACAACCATCACCACGTCGAACAGCCGCCACGCTTTTCTCGCGGATGGAAGCGACAAGACCACTAACGCCGCCAGCAGCGCCAGGTGCCACTGCGCTTCCGTGATCGCGGCGTCGAGTTCGCGCGAGTTCGGCAGAGCTATGTAAACCGCCGCCATAATCATGCGCAGCTTCAGCGAGCCCCAATTGGCGCAGCGCGCGGAGATCAGAAAGCTGGCCGGCAAAACCTGGATCGCGATCGCCACCAGGTTCAGCAGCAGCGGCGCATACGAAAGCGGAACCAGCAGGGAAAGTGCAGCCGACAAGCGCGGCAGCGTTTGAAAGTAGCCCGTGTGCGAAATGAACAGCGCGTGCAGCCAGCCCAGATTGTAGGCGTCGGCATACCAGAACATCCCGTCTTCGGCGAAAAATTGCGGATGCAGGATCGCGTCCGGCCGCCTGGATATGACGGCCAGCACGGCCACCAAAAAAAACAGCAGCTGCATCTGCCAGCGAAGACCGTCGGAAGGACTGCTTGCTGCGACTGGCGTGTTTAAACGGAAATATTCAGTGCTCATCCGTTGGCGCGCGGCGGCTATCCGGCCGAACTAAGGTTGACTTGCGGGTCGACTTGCGGCTTGATTTGCGGGTCGCGTGGCGGCACCAACCGTGATCCACGGGTTCGCTTTCAAATCCTCCAGCTCGCTCGCTTGCCACGCATACTCCTTGTGAGCTTTCAGAAACTCTTTCGCGTGGAATGCCACTCCGCACGGGTGACCAGCGCCCGCCACGAAAGACATCTTCTCCGCCATCGCGCTGTCCGTTACCTTTGCTTCCACCGCCCCCGCCGGCCCATAGGCGTCCTGCCAACCCTTCATGCCTCGGCTCGACCGGTCCACGTGCCCGCACAGCGTTCGTTCGTTCGGATCTATCTCCTTCGTGATCATGTCGTAGTGATCCGTCTCGAACTTCTCGCCCGTTGCGACATCGATGCGCCCCTTGTTCTCCGCCATCAATTGTTTCCACCGTCGCAGCCGGACCAGGTCCGGCGTGTCCGGATTATCGATCGGGAAATCCGTTTCCTCCGCTATAAGCTTCGGGTTGATCGGAAAGTTAGAGCCCACAAAATAGCCGTCTTTAGTGCGTTCGAGCGTGACGTATTTCAAGCCAAGTTCCAAGCGCCCGATCTCGTTCCTATTGCGATCGCCGATCAGCCAGGTGTTCGCGTAGCCGCCGTTATTTCCCTGCTCCATGATGCGCGCGAAGTCGTCAATAGACGCCGCGTACTGCATCGCTTTGCGAGCGCGCGCAAATTCGGGAATGCCCTTCGCGTTGAAGCCATGGAAATTGCCGATCGTCGTTTCCGTAATCATGATTCCCGCGTCATTGATGCCGAAGTCGTCGCCGCTATGAATCAGCCCCGCCACTCCATCCATGATGAGGTGGTGGCCGCTCGCTGGCTGTATGTCGAAGATGATCTTCCAGCGGCTCCCGCTGAGGTAATCGCTCCAATTGTTATGCCCGATCACGATGCGCCCGTCTTTGGTATAGCTGCCCGTTGCCACAAAAGCGCTACAGTGGTCGCCGACACTTGCCGCCACTCCTTTGGCTTGATGTTTTTCCGCGTCGCCGTAGTAGTACGGCAATTCCATAAACGCGTTCATCGCCACCAGGTCCATTACGTCGAGCTTCGATCCGTGCGCCTGCGCCCCCGCCACAATGCCTTCGATCTCTTGCCGGTATTCTTCGGGCACGGTGGGCCAGAATACTTTTTCAGCCGTGTCGCGAAGATCGCTCCAGTTGTGTTTCACGTCATGCGTCGCGCTCAATTCTATGGCCCGCTTGGCGTCTTCGATTTCGGCCGTCAGCAAGTAACCATGCTGGTAGCCGATTGCGGCCGGCGTGCCTTCCAGATGCACGAAGATCCAGCCCGCTTTGGCCGGATTCCGATACGCCCCGGCTAACCTGGAATCAGCCGATGAAGCGGCCGATCGGGCGATCGATGAACCGGCGAAGCTCAAAGCCGCCAGAAGAACGGGTAATGCGATGCGAACGCTACCACTGGGCATGATCTCTCAGGGTACAGCAAACCTAGTCAGCAAACCTGACCAGCGAAGGAGCATGATAGGAAGTGAAGTGCCATCCGTAACAGAACCCGTCAACCGTCAAAAAGAGCTGAACTCTCTTTCCATCCTTACAGTCATCGTTGTTCTGGCCACCGTAACCATGACCTTCGGAGCGCTCATTGCCGTCTTCGTGGTCCGTTCGCAGAACCACGAATTGTGGGGGCACATTCGCCTGCCGCGCATCCTCTGGGCGACCACGTCCCTTCTAGTGGCCAGCAGCATCACCTTTGAAATAGCGCGCCATCGGCTGACGCGCGACGACCAGCGCGGATTCTTTCACCTGACTGCCTGGACAACCGCCCTTGGCACGCTCTTCCTGATCGGACAAATCATCGCCTGGTTCGAGATCGTGCGCGGCGGCGTCGTGCTGGCCCACAATGCTCACTCCTGGTTTATCTTTCTGTTTACCGGATTACACGGGTTGCACATTGTTCTCGGCCTTGCTGGGCTCGCTTACCTGTTGGTGCGCACTCGCGAACCGGCCAGCGGGCCGAAATACCAGATGCATACCCGGGCCGTCACAAGCGGGGTCGCCGTTTTCTGGCACTATCTCGATTTCATGTGGCTTCTGTTGTTCGCGCTACTGCTGTTCTGGAAGCGATGAACCGTCGCGCCCGCTGGAAGCCCAGCGCTTGACCACGGAGACCAGTTGCTCGGCCTGGAAGGGCTTAGACAAATAATCGTCCATCCCGGCCTCCAGACACCGTTCGCGCTCCCCTAACAGCGCATTCGCCGTCACCGCCACTATGACAGGCTGCTTCGAAGCCAGCAGCCTGATCTGCCGGCTGGCTTCGAAGCCGTCCATTGTCGGCATCTGGCAATCCATCAGAATCAGATCGTAGGCCTCGGTGCGGTGCGCCGCTACCGCTTCGTTGCCGTCCGACACCACGTCGATTTCAAATCCGGCGCGCTGCAGAATGAGTTTGCCCACGCGCTGATTGATGGCGTTGTCTTCCGCCATGAGGATGCGAATTGGCTGCTTTTGTATAGGGGAAATCTCGCTCACAATTATGTCTTTAGCTGCCACGAGCTGCTGAAATCATTTCCGGGAACCGCAAAACAAAGAGCAAGGATCGCAAGAAAGCACAATCGCGCAAACGTTTGCGCGTTGGCCCTTGAACTCTCTCGGTTAAGGAGCTCGCCTGGAAACTGCCTTCTCAAGATAACATTGATGAGCGATTTAAAAATTAACGCTGGATTTCAGTGAAATGAAACCCTATTTGAAACCGGCACCTGCTCGTCGAGTTCCACTCTTCCGTCCCGGATGTGGATTACGCGATGGGCGTGGCGCGCGATGTCCTGCTCGTGAGTGACGAGCACGATCGTGTTGCCTTCCGAGTGCAACCGCTCGAAAAGACTCATAATTTCGTTGCCCGTGTTGGTGTCGAGAGCGCCCGTCGGTTCGTCCGCCAGCAAAATCGAAGGGCGATTCACCAGCGCGCGGGCGATCGCCACGCGCTGCCGCTGGCCGCCCGATAATTCGTTCGGCTTATGATGCATCCGGCCTTCCAGGTCGACCGCCCGCAAGGCTTCGCGCGCGCGCAAAAGCCGCTCCTCCGAGGAGATACCGGCGTAAATCAGCGGCAGTTCCACATTGTGAAGCGCCGAAGAGCGCGCCAGCAGATTGAAGGTCTGGAATACAAATCCGATCTCTTTATTGCGGATGCGCGCCAGCTCGTCGTCTTCCATCTCGCTCGCTAGCTTGCCGTTCAGATAGTACAAACCTTTGGTCGGCGTATCCAGGCAGCCGATCAGATTCATCAAAGTCGACTTGCCGGAACCGGATGGCCCCATGATCGCCACGTATTCGCCGCGTTGAATTACAATATCCACGCCCGACACCGCGTGAATCTCCTGATCGCCCATGATGTAGGTCTTCCAGAGATCGAACGTGCGGATAACAACGCCCTCGCGCTGTAGCTCCTGGCCGAGTTCTTCGCGCTGCTTGGTGCTTAGCTCTTGACCTGCTTCGAGTGTCGCCATTCCAATATTCTCAAGTGATGCTAACTGGTGGTCATCGCGCCAAATGCCGGCTGTTGGTTATCCACCTTCACTTTGGCATCGTTGCGGATGCTGCGGATCACCTGGTAACTACCTGTAATGATCTCATCCCCTTGTTTAAGGCCGCTCAGGATCTGCACGTTCGTCGCTCCCGTGATGCCGGTGGCGACGGCCTGAAATTGAGCCTTGCCGTTGCGCACAACGAACACGCCTTGCTCTTCTTCCTTGGCCGTCTTCTGCGCCGCCGGCGTCATCACAGGCGGCTTACCGGGTTTCGGCTGTTCGAGCTGCCCCTTTTGGCGGACCGTCAATGCCTGGATCGGAATGGCCAGAGCGTGCGACTGGGTAGCGGTGGTGATTTTGGCAGTGCAGGAGAGACCGGGACGAACCATGTCCTCCGGAATATCGAGCGCGATAACCACCTTGAAATCTTTGGCCTCCTGGCTGGATGTCTGGCTTTGCGAAGCCGCCACGCCCGTAGAGCGCAGAAGAGCCGTATCTCCAATCTCGATCACGCGCCCTTTGAACGTCTTGTTCGGAATAGCGTCGATCGAAACATCGGCGGATTGATCGAGTTTCACGCCTACAATGTCTGTTTCATCCACGTGAACTTCCGCCGTAATCAGCGACATATCCGCAATCGTCATGATGGTCGAAGCAGCGGAATTTTGAATACCGGGCACAACCGTCTCGCCCACTCGAACCGGCAGGTCCGTGACCACTCCGTCGAGTGGCGCGGTGGCATCGTATTGCGCCAGGATGTCGGACGACCGTGCGACCATGGCGTCATTTTGCGCCACTTTCTTCTGCGCCGAGGCAAGCTGCGCTGCCGCCTGCGCGCGTGCTGCCTGTGACTGTTGCACCTTTCGTTCCGAAGCCTGCAGCGTAGCCATCGCCAGCTCATAGGTCACTTTCTTCGCTTCGTAATCCTGTGACGCGATAAGCTTGGCGTCGAACAGATCTTTACTCCGTCTCAGATCGATCTTTTTCTGCTCCACGTCGGCGCGGTCATGGTCCACCTGCGCCTGAGCCACCGCAATATTATCGTCCCCCGACTTGAGAGAGGCTTCACTAGCCGCCGAATCTGCTAATGCGGAATTCAGAGCGGCGCGTTGCGCGGTCAGATCGGCTCGCGGCTGTACATCCGCCAGCCGCGCCAGCACTTCGCCTTTCTTCACGCGATCGCCCTCTTTCACATAAATGGCGGTAATAGGAGCCGGACCCTGCGTATTGGCCCCGATGTTTATATAGTTTCGAGGTTTGATCTCGCCCGAAGCCGTAACGATCGAGGTCAGATCCATGCTGGCCACTTTGCCCGTCTGAACCGTAACGATCCCTCTTTGACTGATTCGTATGCTGCCGATCACCACTCCGCCGATCAAAAGCAGCAGCCCGAGCAGGATGGTTATTTTCCACTTCTTCTTCAAAGTTCAACCCCGTTTCATGACAGACGGAAAAGAAGCCGCAAGTGTTCCCAGAATGTGAACGCTAACCGTGGCGGCGTGCCGTTTACACACTCTTTACACATATAAGCGCTTAACGCGGGCATGGATCCCGCACAGCACGCTATAAGAGATGGTGCCCGCCCAGCGGGCGATCTGTTGTGCATCGATGCTGACCGCGCCTTCCGATCCGAGCAGCGTAACGGCGTCCCCGGCCTTGACCTCCGCATCGCCCAAATCGATCGTCGTAAGATCCATACTGACCGCGCCAACAATCGGCGCGAGCTTGCCGCGCACGATAACGCTGCCGCGATTGCCCAGCCTATGCGGGATGCCATCCGCGTAACCGGCCGCCAGCACGCCAAGTCGCATGGACTGTGTAGTTCGATACATACCACCATACCCGACCAGAGAGCCGGCCGCGACTTCCTTGACCGAGAGAATCGTCGCCCGCCAGCTCAGGGCAGGTTTGACCTGCACAATTTTGGCCGGAGCATGACCGCGCGCAGGTGAGATATACCCATAGATAGCGTGTCCCGGACGCACCATTTGCTGCCAGGCCGCGACCCGTCCGTAGGCCACTGGAATGCTGCTCGAAAGATGCAGAATCCTCGGACACGCGTTCGCCGCGGCGAGTGCGCCAGCCATTGTTTCAAAAGCTTGCATCTGTTCCTCGGTTTGCCCCGTCTGGTAGTTGGCCGAAGAGGCGAAGTGCGTCATGAGCCCTTCGACGTCGACGTTCGGCGCGGCCAAAATGGCTTCGGCGACCCTCGCGGGCTCGCCGCGCACGCCGAGGCGTCCCATGCCGGTATCGATCTTCAAATGGCAGCGATACCGTTCCGAGCGGGCGCTCGCCAGGCGGTTGAGTTCGGCCAGATCTTCCAGCGAGTGAACAACGGGCGTGAGGTCATAGGCCAGCATGGCTTCGCGCGTGAACGGCAGAAAGTCGGCCATCACCAGAATGCGCGTACCGATGCCGGCATCACGTAGCGCTATGCCTTCGTCGGTATTGCTGACCGCAAGCCAACGCGCGCCGTTCGCTTCGAGCACGCGCGAGACCTCCACGGCGCCGTGGCGATAGGCATCCGCTTTGACTACCGGCATCACTTCCACCGTCGCGCCCACGGCACCCCGAATGGCCCCGAAATTATCCGCAATCCGCTGGCGCGAGACTTCGACCCACGACCGATACGGCAGCGCCGCCGGCGGAGTATAAGACGGATAGGCAATTGGCTCGACGGCCAGCAGAGACGGATTCTTCATCTTCCAGTTGCTACTTGGCGAAGCAGAGTCTCGTATTGATCGGTAACGATCTCCCAACTATAGCGGCTTCGAATGCGTTCCATGGCATGCCATCCCCATTGGGCGCGCTCGCTCGCGGGTAAGTCGACCGCCCACTGTAATTTTCGCGCAAGCTCTTCGGCGGAGGCGCCGAACGAGACGCCCGCATCGCCCGCTACTTCGATACTTTCAGGCGTATCCAGATAGAGCACAAGCGCCCCGCGTCCCATCGCTTCGATGAGCGCCGGATGTGTGCCCCCCACTTCGGTCGCCTGTACATAGGCGGTGCAGTGCGATTGCAGTTGCCGGTAGCCTTCGCCGTAGATTCCGCCCGGGAAGATAACGCGTGCATCACGTGTCTCCTTTACCTGGCGAATGTAAGCGTCGGCGTATGGAGCATCCCCCACCAGCACCAGCTTGCAATCGGTCGCCACGCGCTCGAAAGCCTGCCGAACCAGCAGCGCATTGTTCTCCGGCTCCAGGCGGCTGACGTAGAGCACGTAGCGGCCCGGTTCGAGACCCAGCGCCTTCACCCGGTCGCATGCTTCCACTTTGCCCGTCTCCGCCCCGTAAGGGATGAACGTCGAGCTCTTGTGGAAGCGTTCCAGATAATAGTCGCGGATCGTTTCCGCATCGGTGATAACGGCAGAACAACACCAGGTAGCCAGCCACTCCGAGACTAGGTACCAGCTGCGGGCCAGCCGGTTCCATTTCTTGCGGCGCCGCTCGATCCCATCCACATTCAGCGCCGTAGGCGAAGCGAGGAGACGCGGCCAGAGCGTAAAGATGGCGTTGGCCGCATTGCAGTAGAGCAGAACATCGAAACGGCGTAAGAGCGCGTCGCACGTCGAAAGAGCCGTGTGCGCCACCGTGTCGAGGTACTTGTGCTTGAGCGTCGGCAAATAGCGAAGCTCGACGCCGCGATATTCGGGGGAAGAGTGTTTTTCGCGGCAGTAGACCGTGACCGCATGGCCGCGCGCCGCCAGACGGATCGAGATTTCTTCGGCGAAAGTTTCAAAGCCGCCATAGTTCGCGGGGATGCCGCGCGTTCCTAACAGAGCAATGCGCATCGCGAGGGATCAGCGGCTCGGAGTGACGGGATGGCTGACCGGCCGGTCGGAGAACCAACCACGAAGGGCGGCATCCGACGCGCGCTTTCGTTTCATGATTTCCCGGCGCTTGCGCCAGGCGCGCGGCCACATCCTGACCACCAGGAAAAAAGCCGGTAAAGAACGCCACTCGCGCAATAGACAGCCACCGATAACTACCATATCGCGCAGCGTGATGGGCAACCAGAAATGGCGATAGAGATCGGGCGTCGTGTTCTTGATGCGCAGGAGCCAGCGGTTTTTGACGGAGTGCATGTTGATCGCGGCGGGCAGCGAGCGCCGGTTCTCGGGAACCACGGCGCGCACATGCAAGGCGACGGCCGCCGGAGTGTAGAGGCACTGCCAACCGAGCAGTTGGGCGCGCCACGCAACGTCGGCGTCTTCGCGATAGGCGAAGAAGTCGGAGTCGAAAAATTCGCCGCCGATTGAGATGTCGCCGATCATGCTCTGGCTATAGAGGCAGGCTGCGCCGGTGGCGCCGAAGACATATTCCGGCGAATCGAACTGGCCGCGGTCCGGCTCGCGGTTGCCGCGATCGAGATGGCGCAGGCTCGGCGTGAAATAAATGCCGGTGGAATCGAGCAGGGGCGGAGTCGCCAGTGCGAAATCCGCCGTCGCGGCAAGCAGCTTGCCGCAGACGCTGCCCACGCCGGCGTTCGTTTCGGCGGCCGCCAGAAGCGTCGCCACGAAGTGCGGAGTCAGACGCACGTCGGGGTTGAGCGTCAGTATCCAATCGGCTTCGGGAGCGGCCCCGATAGCCTGGTTCTGCGCGGCCGCGAAGCCAAGGTTTTCGCGGTTGTAAAAGATGCGCACGCGCTTCCGGCTTTCGAAGGCGCGCAGAATTTCCACGGTGGCATCACTCGATGCGTTGTCGATGACGACGATTTCGAGCGGCGCGTAATCCTGTGCGAGAGCGTGTTCGATACAGCCGGCGATATAGCGGGCGCTGTTGAAGGTCACGATGGTGACCGCAACTGGGGTCAATGCGGGTGCACCAGGCTGAAGTAGAGACGCCAATAGATATCGAAGCCGATCTTGCGCTGAATGTCGAGGATCTCGCGTTCGCTGGCGGCCGTCACCGCTTCGATGGCGCCGGCCGCCGGAAGCGCATTGCGGAAAGCCGTCCATTGGCGAAACGCCTGCCATTTGCCGCGCAGCGCGGAGAGCGGATGGCCCTGGCGCGCCGCCGCCAGCAGCGAAAGCGTCTGGCCCACCAGGATGGGCCAGGCAAAACGGCGCAGAGTTTCCGGCGGGTAGTGTTTCGCCAATAGCAAAACCTGGTTGCGCGCGCTGAGAAAATACACGCGCGCCGCCCGCTTGCCGAAAGTAGCTTTGCCCAGATGTGTGGCGACCGCGGCGGGTTCATAGATACCGGCGAAACCGGCCAGCGCGCAGCGGATGCCGAAATCGACGTCTTCGTAGTAAGACTCAAAACGGGTTTCGAGCAATCCGATCCGCTCAAAGACGCGGCGATGGAAGAGCGCGGCCGTCATCGGGGCCAGCGCGATGGGGCGGCAGTCGGCCCAGACAGGCCCATCCGGACGCTCGTAGCCGCAGCGCCAGGCATAGGCGCCCCGCGAGACCAGATCCCAACTCCCGTCCAGTCGGCGTGGACCGCCCGATTGCAGAAGCTTGCCGACAGCAAACGCGGCCGCGTGCGCTTCGGCCGCGGCCAGCAGCGTTTCGAGCCAGTCAGGTTGAAGGACTACATCGTTGTTGAGGATCAGCACCCAATCGGAAGAAGCGCGCTCGATGCCCTGGTTAACGGCTATGGCGAAACCACGGTTTGTTTGGAGCGCAATACACTCCGCGCCGAACTCTGGTGGAATCGACGACGTGCCGTCGCTGCTGCCGTTATCGACCACCAGGATCTGCTCCGGCGGCCGCGATTGAGCGCGCAGGTTGGCCAGCACCGAGCGCACCAGATCGGCCCGGTTCCAGGTCGGAATGACGGCCGAAACGCTAGACATTCGTTTCTATAAGATACGATGCCGAATCGCCGGTCACGTCCCGATTGAACTTTCTTTTTCCAACCCTCTCAGCCGCTTAACCGGAAAATCCCCGCCCGCCCGAACGCCTCCTGTTTATCCTGCGGGCAGGTTTGAAACTCATGAACGCCCAATCTACCCCGCTCACCCGCGCCGATGTCAATCGCGCCAATGCGGCCCTCTCCACGAGTCCAAAAAGTGTCGCAGGCCGAGCCCGCTCCTCCCAGAATTCGACGGATGAGCCCGCGTTCCTCAGCGAGGCGAAGACTCCATGGGTCCACGGTCTCTATTCTAAAGACCTCATCACCCCACGCGAAGATCCCGCCGAATTCAATGAGCCCGCGGTTCTCAGCGAGGCGCAGATCTAACGTGGAGCTCCGCGCCAGCTTACGTCGCGAGCACCAGCCCGCCAACACCACCGAGGAGATCCTGGTCGACGAACTCGCCCAAAGCTTCTGGCGCATGCGCCGCTTCCGCCACCTCGAAGCCGTCGCCTGGGCTCCCGCCAATGTGAGCGAGTGGATCGATAACGGCCTCATGACCCTGGTCCAGCGCGCCGCCAATTCCGCCGAGCGCAGCTTCCACAAAACTCTCGACTCGCTCGCCAAACTCCAAAAGGAGCGTGGCTTCGTTCCCCAAAAAACCGCTCCAGAACAACCTGCGGCCATCGAAGAACAACCCGCCGTCGAAGAAACTGGCTTCGTTCCCGAAAAAACCGCTATCCAAAAAGCCGTCGAAATAGTCCGCTCCCTTCCCGAAGACGATGAAACACTCGGAGAAACGATGTTCCTGGAGCTCGAGAACCTGCCGCGCGCTGTGGAAAGCGCCGCCTGACCACCTCCTATCTATTCGTGGAGCGGACCTCCTGGGCTGCCATGCCGGCTTTCCAGCCGGCATAATTCCGTGGTATGGCGCAATGTGGCAGTGCTGTCTCTTGTTCTCTTGCTCTTTGACAATCGAATACTCTCCGCCTCAAACTTCCCGCTCGAAGTGCCTTCACTCGACGCGCAACGCACTCGCCGGGTCAATGCGCCCCGCCCGGCGAGCCGGCAGCCAGGCAGCCAAAAGCGCGGCCGCCGCCAACACCAAAGCCGCCGCGCCAAAGATCTCGCCGTTCCATGGCGTCACGCGATAGAGTAGCGCAGCCATCGCCCGCGCCGCCAATACAGAAAGCACCAGGCCCACGGCCAAACCGCTCGCCACCATCGCGCTCGTGCGCGCTAGTTCCAGTCGCAGGATCTGGCCGCCCGTCGCGCCTACGGCCAGACGAATTCCAAACTCCCGTGTCCGCCGCGCCGCCGAAAGCGATGCCACCCCAAACAAACCCAGCGCCGAAAGAAACAGCGCGAGCGTCGCAAAGCCGCTCAGGAGTCCTGTCTCGAAACGCCGCTCGAGCGTGACCGCCGCAAGCAGCCGCTCCATCGTTTGCGTATGCGTCACCGGCTCCCCCGCATCTAACCGCCAAACCGTCCGTTGCACCAGCGGAATCATGTTCTCCGGATCGTAAGCCGTACGAATTACAAATGTATCCGCATAATACGGACTGGCCGTAGTCAGCCGGTAAAACTGCATCTTTACCGGATCCTCCAGCGAACCGTTATGTACATCGCCGATCACCCCGATCACTGTCACTGCCGGATTGTCCCCGTCCTCGAACTGCTTGCCAATGGCCGTTTCTCCCGGCCATAGCCGTCTTGCCATCGTGCGATTGATCACCGCAAACTTCGCCGGGTCATCCGGCCGCAAAGTTCGTCCGGCAATCAGCGGAATCTGCATGGTGTGAAAATAAGCCGCGTCGATCACCCGGTACTCCGCCGAACTGTTCTCCGCCCCGCGCGGCAAAGCCCTCCCGACAGCCCTCACGTCATGGATCTCGCTGTCGCCCGTCAATGGAAGATGACTTACCAGCGAAGCCGATTCCACTCCCGGCAGCGCGCGCAAACGGTCCAGCAGCTCCCGAATATGCTGCACGCGTTTTTCCGGCTTATCTGTTTTCAACGGATCGAAAGCTACCTTCACCGTCAACACGTTCCGCGGATTAAAGCCCAGCTTCTCGTGCAGAACGTTTTGAAAGCTCTTGACCATCAACCCGGCGCACACCAGCAGCACCACCGAAATCGCTACCTCCGCCGCCATCAACGTAGCTTTGAGCCGGTTCGTTCGGCGATCGCCGGTAGCCGTGCGGCTCTGCGAGTTGAGCGCCAAAGCAAGCACGCGCTCCGAGAGCAGCAATTGCGAGAGCGCTCCGAAAATCACCGCCGTCCCGAACGCCATCGCCAGCATCAATGCGAAATACCCGAAGCCGAACTGCAATTCATAAAGGCGCGGTATCTTGTTCGCCGCAACGGTTCGAATAATCGCAATGCCCCAAGCCATCAGTACCGCCGCTACAGCGGCCGCCACGCCCACCAACGCCATCTGCTCCACGAAACTCTGCCGGAACAGCTGCCAGCGGCTGGCTCCCATAGCCTGCCGCACCGTGTATTCGCGTAGCCGCTGCATATTGCGTGTCAGCAGCAGGTTCCCCAAGTTGAACAGCACCAGAATGAGCAGCAGTCCTACCGCCGCCAGCAACATCCAAAGCACATCGCGGATACCCCAGGCCATGCTTTCCCGCAGCGGCATGACATAAACCGTGCTCTTCGGCAGCATCTGCTCGATCATGTTTTTGTAACTCGGATATTTGATCTCTTTCGCCCGGAATAAATCGACCATACTGACCCGGAACTGCGCCGCCGCCCGCTTGCTCGTCACCCCGTCGCGCAAACGCCCGAGCCCATAGAAATTGAAGTTTCCCTGCTCCAAAAGCTTCGGTGTAATCACGAACGGAACCCAGAACTCCGCTCGCTCCGGCGCCCAGTTCATGATTGTCGAGACGTCCGCCAGCCGTGGAAAATCGAATCCCGCCGGCATCACTCCGATCACCGTCACCGGCGCACTCCCGCTCAGGCGTATCGTCTTGCCGACCAGATTGCGGTCGCTTCTAAAACGCCGCGCCCACAGTCGATGGCTCAGCACGATCACGTTGCCATGCCCTTCCGTTGCGTCCTCCGCCGTCATTCCTCGTCCGATGAACGGCCGCAGCCCGAAAACATGGAAGAATTCCGGCGTCACGCTCGCTCCATAAATCCGCTCCGGGCGGCCTTGCCCTTCAAGCGTGTACTCCGCCGTATCGACCAACGCTGCCGATTCAAGCAGCCCCGTTTTCTTCCAGGCCAGAAACTCGTCCGCCGTCACCACCGTCGGCGAGGATCCAAAGAACGGTATTCTCTGCGAGATGGTCACAATTCGATCCGATTTCGCAAACGGCAGCGGCCGCAGCAGCACCGTATCCACCACCGCAAACGTCAAGCCCACCGCCGCCAACCCAAGCGCCAGCGTAAAAATCGCCATCACCGAGTAACCCGGGCTGGCCAGCAACGAACGAAAGATCTGCCGGTGTTTCATGTTTTCTTATTCTGCCCCACTTTGACCTTGCCCGGGCTGTGATACAAAACGGTCAAGGAGGATAGCTATGCCCCGGAGTTCGTTTGGTATTTCGCTGGCCCTGCTCGTCGCATCCGTTGCCTCAGCCGCCCAAACACAAAACGATTTAAACGCCGCCTCGCAGTTGCCCGTATCCGGCGTCTATCGGAATCCGCTCTCGTTACACGATCCCAAGACCGGGCCGGCGGTCAGTTGCCCCGATCCGGCGATCGCCAAGTACTTTCACCAGGGTTACGACACCTGGTATCTCTTTTGCACCGGCGATCCGCTTAACACCAATGACAAAGATTCGAATGGCAATCTGAAAAACCACCTGATCGCGTCTTACAGCTCCATCGATCTCATCCATTGGACCTACATCGGCGATGTCTTTAAGACGCTGCCGGCTTGGATCGGCAACGTCAGCACCAATCTTTGGGCGCCCGCTGTGAAGCACTTCAACAATCGGTTCTACTTGTATTACGTCGCGCCAACCACGGCAGCAGGTGGCTCCGCCATCGGCGTAGCGACCGCTCAAACACCCGCCGGACCCTGGACCGATAGCGGCCAGCCCGTCGTGCCGCAAGAAAATAATCCGTACAACGGCTCGCCCGGCCGCGCTGTCATCGATCCCGACGAAATTCAAGACAACCAGGGCCAGCGCTACATTTCCTACGGCAGCTTCAACGGCGGCATCAGCATCCGCAAGCTCTCGGCCGATGGCTTAACTTCTGACGCTTCTTCCGAACAGCAGATCGCTGTCGACAACATGTACGAAGGCGCGAACTTCTTCAAGCACGCTGGCTACTACTACTTGTTTGTCTCTACCTCCAGTTGTTGCGATGGCCCGCTCAGCGGCTACAGCGTCTTTGTAGGTCGCGCGCAGACGCCGACCGGGCCCTTCATCGATAAGAACGGCATCGCCTTGAACACCTTTGCGCCCGGCGGCTTTATCTCGATAGCCGCCAATGGCAACAAATGGGCCGGTCCGGGCGGCAATGTCGTCTTCACCGACGATTCCGGCCAGGATTAAATGCTCTATCACGCCATCGATCTCGCTAGCCCCTACTTTGACGGCTATCCGGGATTCACCCGCCGCCCCGCTCTAATAGATCCCATCGATTGGGTGGACTGCTGGCCCGAAGTGCGCGGCGGCTACTGGGTCTCAGCCAGTCGCCAGCCCGCTCCCGCCGCGCAGCGGTGGCAAAGAAATACCTACCAGCCCAAAGTCAAACCGGACGACGAACCGGGCCAGAAAATCAGCGCGCTTTCCGACGAGTTCAACACCACCAAACTCTCTCCCCAATGGCATTTCCTCCACCCGAATGCTGACAACAGCTACCTTCTCACCGGCAGTTCTTACGAAGTACAAACCCAGGGGCCCGATGAGAACAGCAACCCGCAACACGTCTCCATACTCGCCGAACCCGCGCCCATCGAAGGCGATTACCTGGTCGAAACCAAATTCACCACCACCGTCCCGTTCGACAATTCCTGCTGCTACAACTTCGCCCAGGGCGCGCTCTTCATCTACGGCAATGACGGCAACAGCATCAAGCTCGACGTCTTTCCCGACTACGACACGCGCCAGACTGAGTTCGGCAAACAGATCTCGCCCGTCCCGCAAGGTTACCCAACGTATGACCACATGACCATCGGTCCTGTCGGCGAGACCAACTGGCTGCGTATTGTCAAACGCGCGCGTAACGACGGCCTGGAGCTTTACACCGCCTACACGAGCAACGACGGCGAGCATTGGACCAAAGGCGGAACCTGGCAGCATCACCTGGGCAGCGGCGCACAGATCGGCATCGCCGCCGAAAACGCCGCCGGCTTCACTATCGACTTCGATTACGTGCGCGTCTACCGCCTCCTCCAATAGAAAAAATCGGGGACACTCCGGGCTCACGTCCGAGCAATTTTCACTTTTCATAAATGCAGGCGTGTCCCCAGATTTTTTAGACAAACCGGTGTGGCGGTGGCTAGCTCACATGCACAATGGGCCGGTGCTTTACGTCTGGAATCGCCCGCCGCAACACTTCATGAACTAGCGGCGCGGCATCGCCGGCGCCCAAAAAAATAAAGCGAAAAAGGTTACCGACCGGATTGCCTTCTGTCCAACTGAAATAGGCGTGCGGGACTCGCCCGGTCTGCTGTTCCAGGTGAATCAACATGGCCGCAATAGCGTTGGCGACTGTCGGACTGCTCGCGTAAAGTACCGAATGCTTGCCGATTCGCTGACCCGTTACCGACAAAGTCGATTCAAAAGTGGATGCATCTCCACGCTCAACTTCGAAGAAGTAAACGTGTTCGTCCGGCGAAAGGTTGTGGCAATATCTTACCGCCCGGTCAGCTTGATCCAATTCTTCTTCTGTCTCGCGGCGGGGTTTACGCGCCACCAGGTGGATCATCTGGTCTTCATCCTCCGCCAGTAAGCTCGTGGCAGTGTCGTCGAGTTCCACCGCATGAATACGCAACTCGGTCGAACGAAGGGCGCGTGAGACCAACGACGTCACAACAATCGCCATGATGAAAAAGGAAGCGATCTTAATGCCCTCGGGCCGCTCGTAAATATTGATCACGGTCGTGTAAATGAATACAATCGCAATCAGGAAGAACGGAGCGCCCAGCCAGCTCTTCCGAACCGTCAGCGTGACCGCAATCGCGGCTGACGTCATCAGAACCAGGACACCGGTCGCATAGGCCCCTCCCTGCGCATCCACATCGGCGTGAAAGAGAAAGGTAACGGCAACCGCAATGCCGAGGAAGACCAGCACCAGCGGACGCGCGGCTCGCGCCCATTCGGGGGCCATGCCAAAACGCGGAAGGTAGCGCGGAATCAGACTCAGCAGACCGGCCATCGCGGAAGCACCTGCAAAGGCGAGGATAAGTATCGTGCTCAAGTCATATAACGATCCGAATGCATTTCCCAGAAGCCTGTGGCCGAGATAGGCCATGGCGCGGCCATTCGCTTCGCCGCCTTCTTTGAATTGGTGGGCGGGTATGAGCAGAGTTGTGACCAGGCTCGTCGCAATCAGAAATACGCTCATAATAAGAGCGGCCGTCGAGAGCAATTTGCGCGCGTTGCTGATGCGAGCGGCCAGATCTTCCCCTTTGATCAGCGGCATCACGGCAACGCCTGTTTCAAAACCGGAAAGCCCCAGGGCGAGCTTTGGAAACAAAATCAGCGCGGTTCCCAACATCAGCAGCGGACTGCCGTGGGTGCGAAAGAGCGCCGCTCCCCAATCTGGAATCAGCGCTGGATGTCGGAAGACCTCCCACAAAGCAACACTCGTGATAACTAAGTTGAGGAAAAGATAGATTCCGACCAGCACCACGGCCACGCCGATCGCCTCCTTGAACCCTTTCAAAAAGATCCCGCCGAGAATCGCCAGCAGAATCAACGTCACCGCCATCTGGCTTCTCATCCAGTGCGGCGTGAATGGATTTTTCGTGAAGTGGGCGGCGGCGTCGGCCGCCGAAAGCGTCATCGTGATGATGAAGTCTGTCGTGGCGAATCCGAGCAGAACCAGAACAAACGTCTTTCCGCCCCATTTCGGAAAGAGATGCTCGAGCATCGCGATGCTACCTTGACCATCTGGGCTAGCTTCGGCGACTCGGCTATAAACCGGGAGCGCCGCCGCCAGTGTTACCACCACCAGCACAAGCGTCGCTATGGGGGACAAAAATCCTGCCGCGAGAAACGCAATGCCCGGCTGATATCCAAGCGTCGAAAAGTAATCGACGCCGGTCAAGCACATGACACGCCACCAGGCATGTTTCGACTCCGGATCTCCGCTCACGCCTTTCGGCAGGCGCAGATCCGCCAACAGCCAATCCAAGAAGCTCACGAGTCCCAATATACTGGGAGCTCACGAGGTAGCGAACAGATTTAACTTTATTGCTCCCAGCCGCCGCCCAGCGCGTTGTAGACCTGCACCAGCGAAAGACGTTCGTTTAAACGAGCGCGCGCCAGGTTGAGCTGCGCCGAAAGAAGATTGGTTTCATTGGTCAGCACTTCCAAGTAACTGGTCGCGCCGCCCTGGTAGCGAATGTTCGCCAGGTCGGATGCCCCTTGGGCAGCCGCCGTCAAGGCCTGCTGATGATTTTGAAAATCTCGCAGCTTTACATAGGCGACTAGGGAATCGGCTACTTCTCGAAAAGCCGTTTGAATCGTCTGCTCGTAAGTCAGCAGCGCTTGCTGCTGCTGCGCTTGCGAGAGTCGCACGTTGGCCCGCAGCGCGCCCGCATTGAAAATGGGCTGCGAGGCTTGCGCGGTCCAGTTCCAGGCTCTCGACGACCAGCTGAAGAGATTGCCGAGACCGATGCTCTCCAAACCCGCCGTGCCGGTAAGCGAGATCTGCGGAAACAGTTGGGCGCGAGCTACGCCAATCTCCGCATTAGCCGCCACCAGTTGCTGCTCCGACTCCTCGATATCCGGACGCCGTTCCAACAGCCGCGACGGCAGGCCTGCGGGAATGCTTTCCGGAAGCGGCTGGTCCGTGATCGCGCGTCCGCGCGGAACATCCTTCGGATTCTCGCCAATCAGGATGCTGATCTGATCCTCTTCCTGCGCGATTTCCTGCTCTGTTTGCGGGATGAGCTCGGCCGCCTCCTCCACCAACTGCTCGGCCTGGCGAACATCGGCCAGCGAAGTGGAGCCGCCTTCTTCAAGCGTCTGCGTCAGCTTCAACGATTGCCGCCGCGACCCGAGCGTGTCTCTTGCGATCTGCAGTTCCAGGTCATATTCTCTTAACTGAAAATACGCGGTGGCGATATTTTCAACCAGGCTGCTCACGATTGCCCGCCGGCCCCACTCGCTGGCGCGCAAATTTGCGCGCGCGGCCTCGGTCGCGCGCCGGTATCTCCCCCAGAAATCGATGTTCCAGGAAGCCGAAAAGGCCAACTCATCCGCCAGATACGAATACGACGGAAACACGCCAGGGATGCCTGGCTGTCGAACACCCGTCACGCTCGGACCGAAATTCACGCTGGGCAGCTGATTCGAATGCGCGATAGTAACTTGCTCCTGCGCCTGCAGAACGCGCGTGGCGGCAATCCGTTCATCGAAGTTCTGCTTCAGGCCGGTTCGGATAAGCTGCTGCAGTTGCTGGTCCTGAAAAACCTGCCACCATTTCTCGTCGCCGATGGAAGCAGTATTTTGGGAATTATTCGAACTTGTAGTGTCTCCACGATAAACCGGCGGCACATCTACCACTGGGCGCTTGTAATTCGGCCCGACCATGCAACCGGTCAGCAGGAGAAATGCCGCGCCGGCCGAAGCGAGAGCAAGACGCGTCTTCATACCGGCTCCTCTTCGCGTTCTCTCTCGCGGATCTGAGGCCGGCTCTTCTTGCCGCGCCTCCCTACGCGATGTGAAATCTTTTCGACCACATCGAAAGTCACCGGGATCAGGAATATGGCCAAAACAGTAGCTGCGATCATGCCGCCGATGACGGCCGTTCCCAACACGCGTCTGGAAACTGCACCCGAACCAGTCGCCATCCAAAGAGGCACGCAACCGAGAATGAAGGCAAACGCAGTCATCAAAATAGGCCGGAACCGGATGCGAGCGCCCGTCAAAGCAGCCTCCTCGATGCTCTTGCCCTTCTCGTATTCCGACTTGGCATATTCCACGATCAAGATGGCGTTCTTAGCCGCCAAGCCGATCAGCATAACGACACCGATCTGCGCATAAACGTCATTCTCGAAACCGCGCAGCCAAAGAAATAGATAGGCGCCAAAGAGGGCAATCGGGGTGCCTAGCAGTACGCTAAAGGGCAGCGACCAACTCTCATATTGCGCCGCCAGGATCAAAAACACGAAGACCAGCGAGAGACCGAAGATAACCGCCGGCGGCACTCCCTGCGAGGCCTGTTTTTCCTGGTACGACATGCCCATGTAATCGAAGCCCATTTCGGCCGGCATCGTCTGCGCGAATACTTGTTCGAGCGCATTCATCGCTTGACCCGAGCTGAAGCCCGGCGCCGCGGCGACGTTGATCTGGGCAGTGTGATATTCGTTAAACCGCATCGTGAACTCAGGCCCGCTCAGTGGCTTCACGTCCGTGACTGCGTTGAGGGGCACCATTTGGTTCTTGTTGTTTGCAACGTAGAAACGGTTCATGTCTTGTGTCGATTGCCTGAATGGACCTTCCGCTTCGACATAAACCTGCCATTGGCGTCCGAAGATATTGAAGTAGTTCACGAGATAGCCGCCGAGAAAAGTCTGGAGTGTCTGGTAAACATCGGCAATATTCACACCCTGGCGGGCAACCTTGACCCGGTCGACATCGGCAAACGTCTGCGGAACGTTAGGCAGATACGTCGTGCTTAAGCCAGCCAGTTCCTTGCGCTTCGAGGCAGCCTGCACGAATTTATCCACGTTTTCGGTGAGGAACGACAGATCCGCGCCGGATCGATCTTCGAGCATGAAAGTAACTCCGCCCGAAGTGCCGACGCCGGGAATAGAAGGCGGCGCGAAAGAGAACGCCATCCCATCCGGCACCGATTGCAAAGCGCCGGTGATGTGATTGCGAATCGCGGCGTATTGCTCGTTAGCCGCCTTGCGTTGATCCCACGGCTTCTCGGTCACGAAGAAAAATGCGCTATAGGTGTCCTGGACACGGCTGAGAAGACTGAAGCCGATCACGGAGGTGCAGCCTGCCACTCCGGGCGTGTGCATGATTATGTTTTCCACTTTGCGGGCCGCTTCAGAGGTGCGTTGCAGCGACGATGCTTCCGGTAGCTGCAAGGCCACATAAATATAGCCCTGATCCTCCTCCGGCAAGAACGAGCTCGGAAGCTTACTGCCTATGAAAAAGGCGAGCACCCCCATGGCAACCAGAAACGTGAGGGCAAATGCCGCCTTCCGCAGCAGCACGCCGGAGAAGCTAACGTAGCCGTGGGTAATGCGCTCAAAGACGCGATTGAACCAGTCGAAGAAGCGGGCCAGCGGTCCGCGATTTTTTTTCTTCGGCTTCAGTAAAAGCGCTGCCAGCGCCGGACTGAGCGAAAGAGCGTTAAACGCCGAGAAGATGACGGAAATAGCGATGGTCACCGCGAACTGCTGATAAAGACGCCCGGTGATCCCCGGTATGAAGACCGTAGGGACGAAAACCGCGGTCAGAATAAGCGCGATAGCGACCACCGGGCCCGCCACTTCGCTCATTGCTTGCAGAGCTGCATCGCGCGGCGTCATGCCCTCCTCGATGTGCCGTTCGACCGCTTCGACAACCACAATCGCGTCGTCGACAACCAGGCCGATAGCCAACACTAATCCGAAGAGCGAAAGCGTATTGATGGAAAAACCAAGCAGCGGGAAAACGACAAAGGTGCCGATCAGAGAAACAGGAACAGCGGCCAGGGGGATCAAGGTAGCGCGCCAGCCCTGGAGGAAGATATAAACGACAAGAACAACCAGCGCGAGTGCTTCGAGCAGCGTGTAAACAATCTCTTTCATGCCTGCCGTCACCGCTAGAGTTGTGTCCAGGCTGATGGCGTAAGTCAAATCTTGCGGAAAGCGCTTGCGAAGTTCAGCCATGCGTTTGCGTAAGCCGGCAGCTGCATCGACAGCATTCGAGCCGGGCAGCTGATAGACCGCGAGGATGGCGGAAGGCTTGCCGTTATAGCGGCCGCTCAGGTTATAAGTCTGAGCTCCAAGCTCCAGCCGGGCTACATCTTTCAATAGAAGATTCGATCCGTCCGGATTAGCCCGCAGAACGATGTCGCCGAACTGAGCCGCCGATTTCAGACGACCCTGCGCTTGCACTGTGTAGGTGAATTGCTGTCCCTTCGGGACCGGCTCGCCCCCAATTTGACCGGCTGGATTCACGGTGTTCTGAGCCTGCAAAGCGGCCACGATTTGCGGGACAGTCACACCCAGCTTATTCAGGCGGTCCGGATTCACCCAGGCCCGCATCGCGTATTGGCCCGCGCCAAAAACCTGGACACGAGCAATTCCCGGCACGCGAGTCAGCTCGTCCACCAGGTTGATGTATCCGTAATTTGCCAGAAAGATGCTGTCGTAACTGCCGTGCGGCGAGTACAAGGCGACCAGCATTAGCGGCGCAGTCAGCGATTTCTGCACAGTCAGACCGGAAGTATTCACCTCGGCGGGCAGTTGCGACTGCGCTTGCGACACGCGTAGCTGCGTTAAGACCTGATCAATGTTGGGATCCGTGTTTACAGCAAAATCGATTGTGATCTGCGACGAACCGTTGTTGGCATTGATCGAATACATGTATGACATGTTGTCGACGCCGGTAATCTGGGCCTCCAGCGGAGTCGCGACCGATTGCTCAAGCGTTAAAGCGTCAGCGCCGGGATAGAGGGCCTGAACCCAGATTTCCGGCGGAACGATATTGGGGAATTGCGCGATCGGCAATCTGAGAGCCGAGGCGATTCCAATAATTACGGTGACTATCGAGATCACCATCGCCACAATCGGGCGATTGATAAAGAACTTTGACATGGTTACTTCCCCGCGTCCCCAGAAGTGTCATTAGTCTCCGGCGTCGACTTATCCGGCGTGGGGTTCACCGTTGCGCCATCACGAACCTTCGAAGTGCCCTCGCTGACTACATGCTGGCCAGGCTCGAGCCCGTTATTGATAATCCACATGGGACCGACGCGATCGCCGACTTTTACATTTTGAACTTTCACTTTATTGTCGGCGCCCACGACAGCGACCTGATACCGGCCCTGCAGCTCGGTGACAGCCTTTTGCGGAACGAGAAGGGCGTTATCGCGCATGGAGGTTAGCGCGCGGATGCTGCCAAATTGGCCCGGCCGGAGAACATTACCTGGATTGTTGAATGCCGCCACGATTCTTATCGTTCCAGTAGAAGGATCAACTTGGCGGTCGGCAAATAAAATGCGGCCCTGATACTGATAAACGCTGTTGTTGGCAAGAGTCAGCTGTAAGGGCACCGGATTCTTCATGCGGAGGAGATCGACGCGCGGCTTTATCTTGTCGGCAATCCGCAGATACTCCTGCTCGCTGATCGGGAAGTAAGCCTTGATTGGATTCACCTGCGAAACGGCTGTAAGAACTGTCGACTGGCTGACCAGATTGCCGATCTGGATAGTGGCCTGACCGGCGATTCCGTTTACCAGCGAACGAACTTTGGTGAAGCCCAGGTTCAAGCGCGCCGTCTCCACATTCGCCTGAGCTGCTTCGATCGACGCCTGGCTCGAAAGGATCTGAGCCTGATTCGTCTTTTGCGTCTGAATGTCGTTGTCGAGCTGGCTCTGCGCAATGGCATGAACCTTCGCGAGAGGAGTATCGCGTTTTACATTGATCTCGGCCAGCCCCAACTGCGCTTGCGCCTGACCGAGCTGGCCTTTTGCTTGTGCAAGTTGCCCGTTCGCCTGATCCAATACCGCCTGGAAAGGACGCGGATCGATTTCGAAAAGCACGTCGCCTTTGCGAACAAAAGAGCCTTCCCGATAGGTCTGACGAACTAAATAGCCGGAGACCTGCGGCTGAATATTCGCGTTTACATAGCCATCGAGCGTGGCAACCCACGTTCCGTATAACGGCACATTTTTTTGCTCGACCGGAACGACGGTCACACTGGGAGGCGGAGGAGCTTTCGGAACCGCCGATTTCGAGGCACAGCCGATTGTGCTGACAAGCGCCACCGCCAACCCGCCAACTGCGATGGAAAATTTAGAGCAACAGATCATGATGATTTTTTCTTGGACTTGCTGAAAACGGACTTGGCCTCTGCGAACTGGGCGCTTAGATAGGAGACGAGAATACATTCGAACTCGCGGACAATGGGTTTCTTTCCCTGCTTAGGAGCCTCATAGTAAAGCTCGTTCATAGCGCCCATTATTTGCAAGATGACGACGGACACAAGGAAGGCTCGGGATTTTGGCAGAAACGGGGCATTGAGAAGCAAAATGCGGCTCAGACGCTCCCGAAGCATATCCCGGATCGACGTATCATGCGGCTCGGCCCGGCTCTTCAAGAGATAAAGAAGAGCAGGCCGATCGTCGAGAAAAGCAATGACCTCGCTTACCAGACGACATACCAGACTGTTTGTCGGCAGGGCATCGGTCTGCTCGAGCGCGGACCACAAGCTGTAAAGCTCTTCACAATAACGCGCCCGCAACGCCTTCGTAAGCGATTCCTTGTTGGGAAAAAACTGATACAAGGATCCAATGCACGCATCGGCGCGTTCGGCAATTTCGCACATGGTGGCCGCATCGTATCCTGAATCCGCGATCACGGACGCAGCCGCGTCAAGCAAAGCCGCCACTCGCCGTTCCCCGCGTTCCTGGCGAGGGACGCGGCGCGGCCCATTTACCAGACGTGAGGGCATGCTCACAATTATACAAAGGTGAGTTTACACTCATGTTACGAAGGCAGCTTAAGTTTCCAGGCGAATGCGAAAACGATCGATGCCACGCTCGCCGGCGGCCAGCAAAAGACAAGAAGAAGCAATGGCGCTAAGCCCAGCGAGTGAAATGGCTACTGAAAAATTCTTACCCGGACCAAGCGTATAGCCGGTGATGATTGGCGCGGCCGCGCCGGCCACTTGGGACAACGTGTTGAAATATCCAATCACGCGGGCCGTCAGCTGAGGCGGAGCTAAGTGCTGCACCAAAGTCCAGAAATTGGCGCTCCCGACCCCAAAACAGCAGACGGAAACAGTCAGGACCGCAAGAACAGAATTGCGATCGGATGCTCTTCCGAGCAAGAGAATAGCGCTCGCGCCGAAAAAGCCGGCGATTGCAATACCCATCCGCACTTTAATAGGTCTTCGGTTATGCGCAATGGCTTTATCGGCTAACCATCCGACGAGTATATTGACAGGCGCCATGATGAAAAGCGGGATGGATAGAATTCGGCCCATGGTTACGATTGGGAATCCGCGAGAGACGGCGAGGTAGGTCGGAATCCAGGTCAGTAGAAAGTACCAATAGTAAGAGAACAAAAACACGCAAAGGGACATCGCCCAGAAAGAGCGGCTCGACAGAATGGCCGACCAGTCCCAAGCCTTGGGTGGTCGCGAGGCGGGGATTTGCGTCCCGCTGTTCTCTTTAATTTTGGCGAAAGAGAACCAGAATGGAAGCCAGACTAAAGCGCCCAGGCCGGTGGCCGCGAACATAACCCGCCAGCCGGCAGCAGCCAGTAGCGTGGTTCCCAGCAGCGCGCCGCAGGCGGGTCCAATAGTCTGCCCGGCAATGTAAGTGGCTACGGGAAAACCACGCTCCTGCTCGGAAAAGGCGTGGCGGATAAAAGCGAGGCTGGCAAGGGGACCGACCGACTCGGCGAGCCCCAGGAGCAAACGAAGCGCGAAGATCGTTTGCACGTTGCGGCTGAGCGCCAGGGAGGCGGAGGCCAGCGACCACAGAAGAAACGCAAAAAAGTAAGAATACCGGACGCCAAGCCTGTCGATCAACAGACCGGCAGGCAATTGAAATGCGCCATAGGTCCAGAAGAAAGCCGACAAAAGGAAGCCCATCGTACGAGTCGACAAATTGAAATCGCGCATGAGAGCCGGCGTGGCGATACTCAAGTTGCCGCGGTCGACGTAGCTGATGAGAATACCGAAAAAGATCAGCGCCAGAATGGTCCAGCGGTTCTTTATGACGGGCCGCCTTCGAGAAGGATCTCGCCGCGCTTAATGACGAAATTGACACCGCGCGGTTCGCCTTTGGGGCTCGAATAAGTGGAGTTACTAGCGATGCAGGCAGAGTCAAAAACCACCAGGTCTGCAAGGAAGCCTTTTTGAAGCAAGCCGATTTTCCTTTGCTTGAGGCGCGCCGCGGGCTGGGCGGTACTTTTGTGAATCGCCTGCGGGAGAGTGAGCCAGCGAAGATCGCGGACCAGTTTTCCAAGCAACTCTGGATAGGTGCCATGAAGACGAGGGTGCGGATTGCCTTTCACATAGAAGCCATCCGTGATGACCGAGCAGAGTTCGTGACTGAGCAATTGCCGCAAGTTGGGCTCGCTCTGGTTGAACGTGACGATGTTGACCGAGCCGCGCTCTTCCATCAGAAGATCGAGTACGAATTCTTCCTCTTTTCGCCCGCGAAACTCGGCGGATTGGGCGACGGTTTTGCCGACGACAGATTGATTAGCGGCACTATCGACAGAGGAGATCGTTACGTCTTCCCAATAACCAGCCGGGCGGTCACTCAGTTCGCCGGTAATTTTTTTTCGAGATGCAGTTTCGCGAAGACGATGGAGGAGAGCAGGCAGGCCGCCGTCCAAGGCCCATTGAGCGAGGAGTTGAGTGAGCACGGTGCTGCCGCATTGATAAGGGTAAATGTCGAATTCAACGTCAACGCCGCGCGCCTGCGCAGCTTCTATTTGAGACAGAGCAGTTTGCTGTAAATGCCAATTTTCCCGGCCGGCGGCCTGCAGGTGAGAGACTTGCAATCTGCATCCGGTCTCTTGCGCCAGAGCTATTTGTTCGTTGACGGCTTCGACCAGAGTCTGGCCATAACCCCGGATATGCGAAGCGTATAGCTTGTCTTTGCGGGCCACAATCTCGCAGAGCGGCGACAACTCTTCGCCAGTGGCAGCTGAACCCGGCGCGTACATGAGGCCGGTGGATAACCCCACGCAACCGGCATCCAGACAGTCTCCGAGCAAACCGCGCATGCGATCCAGTTCGACGCTCGAAAGAGCATCTTGCCCGAGCCCATGCACAGCGATGCGCAGACTGCCGTGACCGACGAGCGGCAGAGCCCGCTTCTCGGCATGAGCAGCAACAAGAGCGTCTACGTAAGCGGCGGCGGAGCGCCAGCCCCACCCATCAGGCCGACCGAGAATGCCGGCAGCGAATTCTCGAATAGCAACTGTGTCGCCCTCGTACGGAAACGGCGAGAAGCCGCAGTTCCCGACTACTTCGGTGGTCACGCCCTGCTTCAGTTTCTCCGGACGCGCTTCGAGGACTTGAAGATCGGAGTGACTATGAAGATCGATAAATCCCGGCGCAATAGTCAAGCCCGCGCAGTCGATGATCTGGCATTCCGATGCGTTGATGTGAGGCTCGACAGCGGCGATTTGCTCACCGTCAATCAGAACCGATGCGGGTACAGGATCGCTTCCGGAACCGTCGACCACGAGGCCTTGCGAGAGGAGCAGCACTAAACCAGATTAGCGGGTGCCAACGGGTGCCAATAAGATAAGCAGATGGAGACTACTGCAGGGAACGAAGACCGTCTAACACGCGAAAGCGTCGCGGAAACAGTAAAAAAAGAGCTAACTGCTGTTCCTTACATCGACGTTCATACTCATCTGTTCAAGCCCTCTCTCGGGCGGCTCGGATTATGGGGCATAGATGAGCTTCTGACCTATCATTACCTCGAAGCAGAACTGTTTCGCTCGTCGAAAATAACGCCGGATGAATATTGGTCTCTGACGAAGCCCCGAAGGGCAGACATCATCTGGCAAGCGCTTTTTGTAGAGAACCAGCCGATTTCCGAAGCAACCAGAGGCGTGGTTGCGGTGTTAAGCGCCTTCGGGCTGCCCACAGAGAGCGCGAACCTCGCTGAAGCGCGCGCTTTCTTCGCTGCTCAGCCGATCGAAGAACACATCGGCAAAGTATTCGAACTCGCCGGGATCAGCCAAGTGGTTATGACGAACGATCCGCTCGATCCGGTGGAATCTGTTTTATGGCGATCGGATACCGCGAACGATCCCCGTTTTCATGCCGCGTTGCGGCTTGACCGGATCCTCGACGCGCGCGCCGAAGATTGGAAAATTTTCGAGCAGAACGGCTATAAGGTGGATACCAAACTATCCTCAGGCTCGGTGAAAGAGCTGCGCCGCTTCTTCGACGATTGGAATAAGCGCATGCGTCCTGTTTACATGGCGGTTTCTCTTCCGGACAGCTTTATGTATCCAGAAGAAAATGGAATGCGCAGCCGTCTGCTAAGGGAAATAGTTCTGCCAGCCTGCCACGAATTTGATATTCCACTTTCGCTGATGATCGGCGTGCGGCGGCAGGTCAATCCCAAGCTCCAATCGGCGGGTGATGCGGCCGGTCGAGCCGATCTGCGCAGCCTGGAAAATCTCTGTCGGAACTTTCCGTTGAACCGCTTCCTGGTCAGCGTACTCAGCCGCGAGAACCAGCATGAGCTTTGTGTCTATGCTCGAAAGTTCAGCAACCTGATGCCGTTTGGATGCTGGTGGTTTCTGAACAATCCTTCGATTGTGGAAGAGATCACCCGTGAGCGGATCGAAATGCTCGGCTTCTCCTTTATTCCGCAACACTCCGATGCCAGAATCCTCGAGCAGGTCATTTACAAATGGCGGAATACCAGACGCACGGTCGCGCCTATTGTCGCCAACAGCTATAACTTGCTGATCGAAGACGGGCGAAGGATCACCCAGGAGCAGGTCCGAAAAGATGTGCAGCGGCTGTTTCGCACGAATTTCCAGGACTTTTGCAAATTGACGGGGGAGTAAGTTTACGCGCCGGTGATCTTGAACACAACGGCATGATCGCTAGGCTTTTTCTCCGGAAGCAGAATTCTTAGACCCGACTCATTTTGAGTGAACTGCAGCTGGCCATCGTAACCGAGCAGCTCGATGCGTTGAATCTTGCCAACGCGCAGCGCCGTACCGGCAGCAAGCGGTTTGATCTCAGCTTCGAAATCGGGCCAACCCATGACGAAGGCATAGAGGACGGCTGCTTTCATGGTGAATCGAACGTCGGCAGCAGTCAAATCCGTGCGGTTCTTCTCGTTGAACGAAGAGCTCTTCTCGACAACCTGAGCGGTCGGACTTTCGCCGAAGATTTTCCAGGGCCGGGTGCCATGAATCGCCTCGCTATTCACGGACATCCATTGCGTAATTCCTGCCAGGACATTGCGTTCTTCGAGATCCAACTGGCCGCTGGACGGAAGCGGAAAATTCAGAAGAAGATTCCCATTGCGGCTGACGATGTCAACCAACAAATCGATCACCATCTTCGGCGTTTTGTACTTGACTCCACGTTTGTAGTGCCAGTCACCGATGCAGGTATCGGTCTGAAAAGGTCGGGGCCAAATGCCATCAACCACGCCGCGCTCTACATCGAGAGTCGCAATTCCTTTGGTGGTGTCTTGCGGCCGTTTGCTGAAGTAGACGGTTTGCGCTCTACCACCGTTGCCGCGAGCGCTCAAATTGTAATGATGAGCGACAAGATTCAGCCCGTAGTCTTCGAACGGCAGCGCGCCATCGGTGTAGAGCAGGTCGGGTTGATAGTTATCTACCAAATTCTTAATCCGCATGTACCAGTGCCGCTTCCACCACTCGGGTATGCCGCTTTCATCCCAATCCAGTTTGGTTTCGACCTCATCGGAATCGATATAGAGATCGAAATTTTCAGGGTTTGCGCCATCATAGGGCACTCCGGTCAGCGGTCCAGTCTGGTCGTGGCCGTGGCTAACAGAGAACCACTTGTAACTGATCCAGAGATGCTCGCTGACTCCGAATTTCAGGCCTTGGTTTTGCGCGGCTTTGCGCCACAAGCCCACAACATCTTTGTGCGGGCCCACGTTGACGGAGTTCCAGCGCTGATACTTCGAGTTCCAAAGATCGAAATTGTCGTGATGCACGCCCATGCTGAAGAAATATTTAGCGCCGGCCTGCTTGTAGAGCTGCATCAATTCTTCCGGTTCGAATTTTTGCGCCTTCCAGTAGGGAATTGTGTCTTTGTATCCGAACTTAGAAGGATGGCCGTAAGTTTCGACATGATATTCGTACTGCGGACTGCCTTCCATATACATGTTGCGCGCATACCAATCGCCGTCTTCGATGGCGGATTGCGGTCCCCAATGCGCCCAGATGCCGAACTTGGCATCGCGAAACCACTCGGGGATTTCGTACGCGGCGAGCGACTCACGAGTTCCCTTGAACGGGCCGCTTGCCGCCTCGACTCCGGGTGGCAGTTCGGGGCGCGGGGATTGCGCGCGGGCCGCTAAAGCGCTTCCCAGCAGTCCCGCGCAGGCATGTCTTCGTGTAATTTTCATATTTATTTTGCAGCCTCGATAATTTGTTGAGCGGCCCTTAGACCAGAGGCGATTGCGCCGTGAACGGTCGCGCTGTGGCCGTTCAGTTCGGTGGCTTCGCCGGCAAAGTAGAGGGTATCAGCAACCGGCTCGGCGAGTTTCTCCCGGGCGGCCATCGCTCCGGCGGGAACATAGCTATAGGCACCACGAAAATTGGGATCGGCATGCCAGTCATGGAAGTAGACCTGTTCCAGTGAGCTCTGAATCCGTTGTTCGGCGGTATGCAAAATTCGAGCAAGCGAACGAAGTGCTTGCTGAGTGACATCCTTTGCCGGCATGCCGAGCAGGTCATCGGCATGGGGGCCCGCGCTCCACCCGGTTAGTATAGGCGCGCGCACGGCGAGCGTGGTCCACCAGGTCGGAAATACTTGTTCATTCGAGAGCAGAAAGCCAACATCACTAAAGCCTTCGATTTCTTCCCAGAACGATTGGCGAAAACGAAAGATAACGCGAGCGACCTGCCCGAAGGCCAATGCTTTTGCCGCTTCCAGAGCCTGCTCTGGCCATGGTTCCCAGTGGATAGCGCCGGGAGTTCCAGCTTTCGCCTGTAAGACTCCGAGCGGCACAGTCAGCAAAAGGCGCCGCGCGGAAATTTGAGTAACTGCGCCGGTCAGCGCGGACCTCGCGGTTAAAGTGAGCGAGCCGGACCGCCAGGAAACCTGGGCCACTACGGTGTTGAGACGTAGCTGCGACTCTCCCTTCGGAATGCCGCGAAAGATGTGAAGCGGGATAGAGTCATACCCGCTCACGAAACGAAAAGACCGGCTGCCATCGATACGATCAGCCGCTTCGCCATCTTTTGCGAGCGAAGCGATACCGATGACTTCTTTGCGCGCGGCATTGAAGCCCTCGACGAATGAGGCGCTGAGCTCTTTGGCGTCAGCCGGGTAAGCAGATCGCTTTAAGAAATCCGAAAAAGACTCGTCCCGGCCGTGCGTTGCCGCCTGGCGCATGTCCTGCATCAGGTGGCTGACCGGCTCCCAGGCGTCTTGCTGCCCCTGCACCGCGCCATTCTTAATGCGGACCGAAGAATCTTCGCAGTCATAAACCGTCAAGGCAGCAGAGCGAATCAGCTGCCAAATTTCAGGCGGCTGACCGTGTATGAACTCGGCTCCTAACTCGATCGGAAGTGGAGCAAGAGGATCGTGCACGGTGAAAACGCGACCACCGATGCGACTGCGCGCTTCAAGGCAGAGAACGCGCTGGCCGGCTCGATTCAATTCGGCCCAGGCGGCCAGCCCGGCAACTCCCGCGCCGACCACCACCGTATCGAAATCAAAGGACGGCATCTCAGGATTGCGTGTACTCGAAAATTCCGCTCTGTAGATTTTTTCGCACATGAGCGGCCGGAAAGTAGCGGCCGTTCATTGCTATGTAAACGCCCGCCGGCAGCGTCTGGACGAAAGCGAGCGCGCTTCCCAAATTGAAAAGTCCGTCCGAGCTACCGAAGGCATACGGGATGATTGCGCCTGTCAGAACGATGGTCTTATCTACAACTTGCTCAGACAACACGCGCGCGGTCAAGGCCATGGTGTCCGTTCCATGCGTGATGACAATACGCGATTCGGGAACGTTGCGGCATTGCTCGACAATAATCCGGCGGTCGGCGTCGGACATTTCGAGACTATCGACCATCATCAGCGTGCGTATTTCCACAGCCAGCCTCGAACGCCCCAAGGCGAGCATTTCGGGGAGATGTGAATCCTGGAAGAAGAGACGTCCCCGGATTTCGTCATACTGCTTGTCGAATGTGCCGCCCGTGATGAAAACTCTGATCACCGGGTTCAGATCAGAGCCGTCAGCTGTTTGCTTTGCCACCACGCATATCTTTGTAGGCTACCAGGCAGCGTTCTACAGTTTCGAACTCGGGGAATCGACTGCCTTCCTGCTCAATCAGGTAGTATTCGACGCCACCACGCTTTTCAGCGGCGGCGAAAATCTTCTTCCACGGCGAGACGCCTTCCCCGAAAAGAACTTTATAGCCGTTCTGCGGCGACCAGTCTTTGAGGTGCAGCGACTTGATCCGGCCAGGATTGCTATTGATCCATGCCACGGGATCGCTGCCTGCCTCGACACAGGTGCCGACATCGAGCTGCAGCATGATGCTCTTGTCGGTGTTCTTGGCAAGAACCTCCATCGGCTTCTGCCCGTCAATCGGCTCCCACTCCACGTTGTGGTTGTGGTAGCCGGCATGCAAACCGTCTGATTGCATCTGGCTATTGGCTTTATTGAGCATGTCCGCAATCTGCTTCCATTCGTCCAACGTCTTCAGGTCGCCGGCCGAGGAAAGCACAATAAAACGCGTGCCTAATATCTTATTCAGCTCGATGGCTTTGCTTAAACCGGCATCTGTAAAAGAATCTTTTCCATTGTGCGTGGAGTAGCAGCGCAGCTTCAATTCATCGAGCTGCTGGCGCACTTCTTTGGCATGGTCCGGAGTCCAATTGGAATAAGGGGCGAAAAACTCCACGCACTCATAGCCCATCTGAGCCACACGCTTGAGCGTTCCGGCGGGATCTTTCTGCAGTTCATGACGGACAGAATAGAGTTCAAGGCCGATCGGAATGTTTTTGGAAGCGCCGACCGCTCGCATTCCGGCGAGCGCTAGAGACGTACCGGCCACGTTCGAAACGAAGCGCCGGCGGGAGGAATTGGAGTTCAATGGCATTGCAATGGCACGATATCACGTTTCGAGAGCGCGCGATCGCACAGTCAGGCCGCTCGCCACTTGATGTTACAACCCATGCTCGGTTTCTGGTCGGAATCAACGGGCGTTCCGTTTAAGAGCGCGTCGATAGCCGCGCGCAACTCCGCGCCAGTCACGGGATCGCTGCTTCGAGGGCGGCTGCCATCGAGCCGACCGCGATAAGCCAAACGGCGATCATGATCGAACAGGAAGAACTCCGGCGTGCAAACGGCCCGATACGCCCGGGCGACTTCCTGAGTTTCGTCATAACAATAAGGAAACTTGAAATCGAGCTCCAGCGCCATGGCGCGCAGACTTTCCGGAGCATCCTCCGGATAGGCAGCAGCATCATTCGAAGAGATAGCCACCATGCCGACGTTCTTCGCCGCGTAATCCGAGCCGAGCCTTGCTAATTCGTTTTGTACGTGTTTTACGTAAGGACAATGCCGGCAGATAAACATCACGAGCAGGGCTTTTTTATCTGCAAACAGGTCCAACGCTATGGTCTTTCCGGAGATAACGTCGGGCAGTTCGAAGGCGGGCGCGAGCGTGGCTAGCGGTAGCATGGTCGATTCCATTCGTGACATAGTTCTCACTGCCAGGGTAACAGCGCAATTTCGGCACGGAGGCTAGGGTGATTATGCTGGGACATGCCCGGAAGCAGGATCCCCTGGATGGGTTGGTGGTATCTGGCAATTGCGATTGGATTTGTTGCGCTGGCTATCGATCACATCCTGACGCGCGATGCTCCGTGGTTGATCGCGGTCCGGTTTGTAATCGCGAGCGGTTTTGGTTTTCTTGCCTGGATGGAGTTGAAGAAATCCGCGCGGCGCTGATGTTGAACGCGCGTTCGTTACGGTAATGAAGCATCGAAGGGGATAGACAGGAGAGCTAAAAGCATGAGTGAAATTCCATCGGCGTTGCCGCGCGCGGCGCAGACCAATTACGATCCCGGCCTGACACAAAAATACACGGGCGCCCTCAATCGCGTTGTCAACAAGGATGGCAATTTCAATGTGCATCGCGCTGGACAGACGTGGCGCGACTCCAATCCATATACCTTTCTGATCAACATCACGTGGTGGAATTTCGCGGCCATCGTGACCGCGACCTTCATTGTTGTCAATCTGGCTTTCGCGTGGCTTTACATGCACGTGGCCGGCGGCCAAATCAAAGGCGCGGAATCGAAGGACCCCGCCATGCATTTTCTCAACCTCTTTTTCTTCAGTACACACACGCTCACCACCGTTGGCTACGGCAACATGTATCCGGACGGTCCGTTGGCGAATGCCATAGCCGCCTTCGAAGCGTTGCTGGGGTTGATGGCGTTCGCAATTGCCACCGGATTGTTATTTGGACGCTTTTCGAGACCCTCGGCGCGTTTCGGCTTCAGCCCCGGCATGGTGATTGCGCCGTATCAAGATGGCGTCAGCTTGCAATTTCGCGTGGTGAACCGGCGCGCCAACAATCTGATAGAGACGGAGGCGCGGGTCATGCTGATGACGGTCGAATTTAACAATGGATTACCACAACGCAAGTATCAACAGCTTGAGTTAGAGCGAGCGCAAATTCTATTCTTGCCGCTCACCTGGACGGTGGTGCACCCGATTGGCGAGAACAGCCCGTTGTACCGGAAGACTGCGACCGAGCTTAAGCAAATGCAGGCGGAAATCGTGGTCATGATGCGCGGCTTCGACGAGACATTCGGCCAGATTGTCTATGCTCGCTACTCTTACCGCTATGACGAGATTGTCTGGGGCGCCAAGTTCGCGGCGGCATTCGATGTGGACGCCGAGGGCGACCTGTTGCTTTGGGTCGATCGAGTGGGGCTCACCGAACCCGCTCCGTTGGCGGGGGCAGATAGTAACGTGGTTGCATAATGCTCGACACACCCTCATCGGACTGCATATTCTGCAGGATCGCCGTCTTGGATCTGCCGGCGCATATAGTTTATGAAGATCGGAACTTTATCGCTTTTCTTGACAGCCATCCGCTCTTTCCCGGCCATGTCCTTTTATCTCCCCGTGAACACTACGTAACGCTGCTCGACCTGCCTCACAATATGGCCGGCGACGCGATGACAACACTACAGCTTCTGGCCAAAGCGGTGGAAGCAGCGCTCGACGCCGAGGGGAGTTTTATCGCGATCAACAACCGTGTCAGCCAGACCGTTCCCCATCTGCATATTCATATTGTTCCGCGAAGACGAAGAGACGGGCTGAAAGGCTTCTTCTGGCCGCGTCAGAAATATCAGGACGAAGCGGCCATGGAAACGGTGCGCGATGCGATCGAGCGGGAAGTACGTAAGCTTTTGGCGTAGAGGACGTCCTAGCTGGGCGCTTGCTGACGCGCGCGACTGTAAAGGAGCGTTTCTCAACCGAGACTGACCGGCGCGCCGCTTCGCGAAAGAGTCTGGATGATGGTCTCGCGATCGCGCATGCCACGCCGAACCGCGGTCTCCAGTCCAAACTTATAGCAAAGCAGACCGACTAAAAACTCGCCGCCGAGAACAGCCGGAAACACCCAACTGCGCTGCAACGCATAGCCGGCCACAAAAGCAAAACCAACCAGGAGAAACAGCGCCACGCTACAGCCAAGGAGCCAGATCTGCATCTTCGCCCCCGCCTGTTTCTTGAACGTTTGTTTGGGATCGACCGGCCTTGGCATGGTAAACGAGGTCAGGTTTCCGGTGGTCAGTAGAAAAATAGTGACCACGGCGGAAGCCAGCAGGCCCGAGGTAAGGCTGCGCCAGGTGATGGGCGCGCGCGCAATTGAGGCAACCAGCAGGATGACGGCGCTCTGCAGGGCTACAAAGACAATCGCCGCCAGGTTCTTCGCTTTTAGCACGGTGCGCAGCGGCACGGGACTGACGAAGTATAGCTGCGCCGCGCTTCGATCCAGGCCGAAGGCATTCAAAAGCAGCGCATCGCTGAGTAATAGAAGGCCATACACGTTGACCACCGGGAGCAGATTGTTGCGCATGAAATGGGCAGTGGGATCTTGCCCGTTCAAGGCCGCCGGTACGAAAACAACAATACCCAGGATGCACGACATGCCGAACAGCACGCGGAATCTCGGCATGCGCAGTAGCGATTGGAGTTCTTTTTGCATCAAGACAGCAAGCGGATCGCTAAAAATCTTCCCTGGCAAAGCGGAGAAGCGGAACTTCTCGTCGGTCTTCTCGGAAGCAACATTACTCGCAGCGCCGCGGAAGCTGTCGTCCGCCACCATGCTCTTCGCAAACATCCAATAGGCGAACCCAAAAGTTAGAACGATCCAGAACAAAATAAAAACGATGTTCCGGAAATCGAGCCGCCCAAGAGCGAGGGAAGCAGCTTGATACCAGGGCATGGCGTGACTTTGCGCGGCGGCGAAGAAATAAGGCTTGGCTGTGCGTCCAAGCCCGGTTCTGAGGAGCAACTGGGGAACGATCGCGATACTGATAAAGAGCACCGCAAACAATTCCCGAAAACGATTGCGCTCGAAGGCATGAAGGATCAGATCGCGCAATCCCTGCTGGAGGAATAGATTGAAGGGAACATAGAGCAGCAGAAAAAGCGGACTGAATAAGGGCACTGACGGATGGCGGAAGAGCCCGATGGCCGCGCCCAGGAGCAGAATGATCATCTCGGGAGCGCTGGTCAGCCGCAGCACTGTTTCGATCGCGAAGAGCGAGCCGCTGTTAATCGGGTAGATCTGCAGTTTATTCAATTCGAGAGACCAGCCGCTGCTCAGAGTAAACAGCGGGATGATTTGCCAGAACAGAAAAATCGCCAACAGTCCCGGCGGAAACCACCTCAGCAATTCATTGAGCGGCGTCTCGGGAATTTTGAAGATTAAGAAAACCGCCAGCGAGGCGTACAGGGCATACCAGAGAAGAAGCAGCAGCCAGGTAACGATCGTACCCAAACTCGTGCGCGGCAAGTGGTTCCGGCTAATCCGGAATTGTGCCCAGGCTATGGCAAGAATCTGCTGGTACATCGGCGATTCGAATGACTACAGCCAGTTTAAGCTTCCGGTGTAGCGCTCGGCATGCACCAGATTGACAAAGATGTCTTCGAGCGTGGTTGCTTCCGCGCTCGCGTGCTGCTTGAGCTCCTCGATGGTGCCCTGTGCGAGCACCTTTCCGCGGCCGATAATCGCTATCTGGTCGCACAACCTCTCGACCACGTCCAGCACGTGAGAGGTCAGAAAGACCGTTGCGCCATGCCTCACTTGCTCGAGGAGAATGTCCTTCATCAGCCGCGCGCCCACCGCATCCACGCCTTCGAATGGCTCGTCCATCAGAAACAAGCGAGGCCGGTGAATCAACGCGGCGGCCAGCGCCAGACGTTTGCGCATGCCCTTCGAATATTCGCCGATGAGTTTCTTCGGGTTCTCCTGCAGTTCGAATAAGTGGAGGAGTTCACGGCTGCGATCTTTCGCCGCCGGACGAGGCAAGCCATACAGGCGCGCCACAAACTCGAGATACTCTCGACCCGTCAGATAGTCGAACAGCAAGGAATCGTCGGGCACCAAGCCGATTTCTCTTCGAATTTCGAGCGACTTTCCGGGCATCGGAAGGCCAAGGATTTCGATCGAACCGCTATCCGGCTGCGCCAGACCCATGAGCATCTTAATGGTGGTTGTTTTACCCGCGCCGTTAGGCCCCAGAAAGCCGAAGAACGATCCTTGCGGAACTGTGACCGATAGACCGTCCACGGCATGAACTCCGCTGTAAATCTTGTGAAGATCGATCACTTCGATTGCCGGAACGCCAGCGCCGGTATTCGCGGGAAGAGAATCAGGGATGGTTGACATTCGGCAGCGTACCTCGGTTAGCCAGCACGGCTGTCATGAGCGTGCCCGTCTGTCGCAGAATGGCGAGCTTGGCGCGAGTCACTTGGGCGTCCGAATCATATAACTGCATCCAAAGGTTACTCTCTTCGATTCGCGCTTCTTCCAATTCTCGCAAAGGCGTTCTTCCTTCCGCATTTTGCGCCAGCTTCACGCTTACCTCCTCGCGCGCCAAGTCGAGCTTCTTGCGCGCCAGATCTCGAATGCTTTGCGCTTTCTGCCACTGCTCATAGCTGCGCCGTGTATCCGTGAAGATGCTGTTCCGTACCTGGTCCGACTGCACACGCAGCTTCTCCATATCCGTCAGAGCCTGCGTCATAAAGCCCTGGCGGCCCGCGCCTACCAGCAGAGGCAAGGAAACCGCTACGCCTAACTGCGCGTTGTTGCGCTGGAAGTTGTTCGGGAAGTATTGTTGATAAGTATATTTGGCAAACAAAGAATACTGCGCGACCAGATCGACCTGCGGCAAACGGGCTGCTTTATAAGAGCGCAGATCGAGCTCTTTCGCCAGGATGTTGGACTGCATCTCTCGCAACTTTCGGTTGTTGCGCATGGCCAGGTCTACCGCCTCGGTTTCCGAAGCAGGCACGGCCAGAGAAAGGTCCGGATTCACTGGCTTTACGCGATCGGCGGCGGGGTAGCCGATCACTACCGCCAGCATCATTTCGTAGTAATCCTGATCCAATTGAGCCGCGCCGAGTTGCACTTGAGAACTGGCCAAGTTGACTTGCGCCCGCTTCAACTCGAGCGGCAACTCGCTGCCTTCACTCACTGCGGCCGACATGGTATCAACTACCTTTTGCAAACTCGGCAGCTGATTCGATATAGTTTCGCCCTGGCGCTCTATCTGGCTAGCGGTCAAATAGAGATCGGCAGTCTGGTAAGCCACATCGTCTGTTTTCGCTTGCGCGCTGAACTCGGAAGCATGGGCGAGTTCTCTCGAGGCAGCTACTTCGAAGCTCTTCGGGCGATTGAACAACGAATCCTGAGTGGTGATTTGAAAGATGGCCGGCGCGCTCCCCTCGATCGTGTTCGGATAACCATAGGTGTACGCGCCGCCGCTTCCCACTGTGACCTTTGGCCGGAACGGGTCCTGCGCAACGCGAATACCCGCCTCGGCATGTTGCTGATCGAGGCGGGCCAGAGTCACGTCGGGATTTTGCTGGGCCGCTATTTGAAGCGCTTGCTGGAGTGTCAATAAGTGAACTTCAGCGCTGGCCGCTGAAGTCAAAAATAGCAGGGAGGAAAGGAGTTTACGTACTCGCACAACCTAATGCTAACGTGGCGATTCGGAACTTCGAGCCACGAATCCTGCGCTTGCTGACGCGCGCGGTTCTGTATGCCAGCAGAACCGCGACTGTCAAGGAGCGCCTGAGCTCACGAACTAGCGCGGGGTTCCGGGCGCTCGAGCTCCAGGGGTGAGACCGGTCTTCGGAGCTCCAGGAGTCGCCGGCGCGCCGGGCGTGGTCACGGGGCCGCCGTTCGACGACGTTTTGTCGTAGAGCTGAATAATATCCTGGGTGATGTCGATCCCGCTCGATGCATAAAGCAAAGGCGTGTTCGGATTGCTGTCGTCGAGTATGATCGTGTAGCCATTGTCCTTGGCGTACTTATCGATGACCGCCATCATGCGCTGGCCCAAACCCTGAAGAACTCTCTGCTGCTCGGATTGCAGCTCTTCGTTGGCGTCCTGCATATCACGCTCCAGGCGCTTTTTCTTTTCGTCGACATCGCGAGCAAGCTGGCTGCGCTTCTCGTCGTTCATGACGCTGCCACCCTTGTTTAACTGGTCCTGCAGCTGCGCGATCTCGCTTTGCCGGCTGTCGAATTCCTTCTTCTTTGGATTGAACTTGGTTTCTAGCTCCGCGGAAGCTTTCTTGCCGTCGGTCGTTCCGACGATTGCGCCCTGCACGCTGATCACGCCCACTTTGGTCGGAGCCTGCTGCGCGTTCGCTCCCAGCGCCATGCACAGACAAGCCGCGGCGGCCACAAAACTACTCTTCTTATACATCTACTTCGGTATTCCTTCCCTGAAATTCTAAACCTCTGGGTATCTTATTATTGTCGTCTATCGTTGTCAGACATGGCTCGCGGCCTATGCCTCGGCTAAATCTAAAAAGTTCTCCCGATCGAAAAACGGAAGATCGATTTCCGCTCCTCCCAGGGAACCGCCTGGCCGAACGCCTGCAAAGCACTTTGGTACGTCGCATTGTTCGGAAAGAACGAACGGTCCGCTACAATCGGAGGCTGCAAATTTGTATTGACAATACTCAGATTATACGCCCAGTAGACGCGGAATGGCGCGTTCACAACCGGCATCAGTACCTGCAACTCCAGCCCGACGGAAATTCTCGGCGGCTCTGTTCCCGGGGGGACCACCGCGCGCGAACCGAAGTCGGCTTGCGGGAAGAGGCCGTTCAACTGCTCGACACGCTGCACGTTCAAGCCCAACTGGCTCGGAAACAGAAGCTTATCCACTCCCACATCGACGAACGGCGCCAGCCAGACCGGCCCCACTATCGGGATACGGTATTCGTAGTTGAACACGCCGTAGGTATCGCCGCCCGGCAGAATGAGCGAATAAACCGGAATGGTCTGGGTGACTGGGGAAACGCCGACTGTTCCGTCCGAATTTATGATTCTTTGGTACCGCTGGGTACCGTCATTGTTCAGCACGTTGACTGTGCTGCTGGTTGGAATATAGGCAAACGGGCTGATGGTGAGAATGTCGAAGCCGCGCACGTCGTCCTCGCCGCCCATGTAATAGCGGCTGTACGGCGGCACCACTCTGCCTCCAAACCCGGTGATGAATCGCGTGTTGATATGGAAGCCCATGACATTGCTCTTGAAGATGCCGCGCCGGAAATACGCGACATCCAGCGAGGGCTGGATGGTGTTCACATTCCCGCCCAGAGCGGTACCCGCGAAGCCGAGGCTGGCGTTGATGCGCAACCCTTTGGTCGGGGTGATCGGGTGATTCACCGTGTTATACGCAAAGGTAGGCGTGATCTGGCTGGTCTTGATACCGGCTAGTGTATTCGGTCCGCCGACTCCTTCAAAGTTCAAATAATCGAAGTAGGATTGCGCAGCAGTAGTGATCGGCGTCACCGATTGGTCGCTGAAACTATAAGACAACCCAACGCGGGCAAAACTTCGCCGCAGGTTGTAACTGAGGAAGGTAGTGAAGCCTTTGCCGTTGGTTACATAATTCAACAGGTTCTGGGTGCCCAGCGAGTTGTAGTAAGGGATCAGATTCTGCCCCGTTAGCAGAGATTCCTGCTGCCCCTGGTTATAGCTATAGCGCTGATAGAAAACGGTGAAGCCCGCCTGCACCGGCTTGTCGAATAGATAGGGCTCGGTAAAGCCGAAGGTGATGTTATCGAGCAGCGTACCTATCTGCGCGCTCAGGCTGAGCGTTTCGCCGAGTCCGAGGAAGTTATTCGTCGAATACGAAAATCCGATGAAGCTGCCCGAAATTCCGGAGACGCCTCCATTCAATTGAATGGAGTTCTTGCCGCGCTCCTTTAACTTGATCGTCAGATCGACTGTGTTCGTTTTGGTGTCGCGCTTGATGTCGGCGGCGTCATCGGGCTTCAACGGTTCGAAATAGCCCAGCTGGTTCAAACGCAAAATGCTGGTATCGAAAAGCTGCTTGCTATAGAGGTCGCCTTCATCGATCAGCATCTCGCGGCGAATCACCTTGTCGCGGGTGGTCGTGTTGCCCTGGAAATCGATGCGTCGCACAAAGAATTGATGCCCTTCATCTACATCCACTGTGAGATCGATCTGATCCTTCCCGGGAACGACTTCGGGATCGGGCGTCGGCACAAAATCGATATAACCGAAATTTCCATACAGCTTGCGCAGGTCATCTAAACCCTTCTGCATTTTCTCGGTGGAAAACACGTCGCCTGGAGCCATCCGGAACACGCTGCGCGCAATCAGATCGGGCGTGCGGAACAGCTTCATCCCCACGAAGTTGAAATTTCGCAGATAATACTTATCGCCTTCAGCCACCACCATCGTGATATCCACGTGCTTGCCCGGCTTCTTCGGGTTGAGCAGCGGTATCTTCAGTCCCTTGCCGTAAACGTCGTAAACCTTCTCAGAGTGATTGATCACGCGCGCGGTGAAATAGCCCTTAGACATGTAAAACATGCGGATACGCTCGGAGTCTTCGTCGAGCTTGGTCGAGTCATAGGTGCGCGCAAACAGGTTTTCGAAGATCATCGAATGGGGAATGCCGATGGGCTTCAGATTCTTCATCGCCCGAATCACTTCCCTGTCGCTAAAGGCGTGGTTCCCATCGATAATGATGTTGCCGACTTTCACTTTCGGCCCCTCGTTGATCGCAAACACGACATCCACTCCACCCGGGGGCACCTGGCGGATCTGCGGCGTGACCGTGGCGTATTGGTGTCCGCGCTCAGCCTCGTATTCTTCGAGCACGTTCCGCGCGCGCTGGATCTTGCCGGGGTCGAACTGCGATTCAGGCGACAGGTTGACGTGGCGCTCTTTGAACCGGTCCAGGATCTCGGACTTGCTGATGGATTTGTTCCCTGTGTAATCGATCACGTGGACCGTGCGCCGTTCGGTGACTACAAAGCGGAGGATGATGCCCCCCTCTGTGCCCTTCTCGGTTTCGACGCGAATGTCGTCGAAGCGACCGGTATTCCAGAGCGCGATAAAGTCGCGATGAATGGATTCCGCATCGAAGACATCGCCTTTCTTGGTGTAAATGAGCGCGCGCAGAGTATCTTGCGGGGTTTTGTGCTGGCCACGAAATTCCACCGCTTCGATAATATTTGCCGCTACGGTGGCGCGCTTCCCTTCCTGGATGGCGCTGGGATTCTGCGGCTGGTTCGGCTTCCGCGGCGCTTCAGGAACGTTCTCGAAAGGATTTTGCGAACGCGGAGGGGGTGCGGGATTCTGTTGCGGCGGGGGTGGAGGAGGAGGATTCTGCTGGGGTGTCTGAGGAGGATTTTGTTGCGCGGGCGCTGGTTGCTGAGTTTGCTCGCCGGCTCTCGCGGCCATCGATCCGGAAAGCAGAAAGCAAACACTGAAAAGGCACACTGCCGGGGCGGGCATACGCAGGCATCTAGGCCTGTGATGAATCATTTCTGAGAGCAAATCCTTTCGTTGCCGCTTAAGCGAGTCCAATTCATGGCCGGAGGAACACTCCCCTGACGTGGCGTGTGGGATGCCGGTTTCAGGCTAGGCAAACACCGCACGTTCAGAACACCCCAAAACTGAAACTCAAACTCCCTAGTGTACCTTCCGGCGCAAAATTGACCGTGCAAACCATTTGCTCGCTGCGTGGCTCGTTAGTGCTGCCGAGCGGCGCGCTAGCAGGTGGTTCCCCGAATTTTGCACTTGAGGTTTAGTGTAGCCGATGGAATGCGGCGCTATTGGCGCGTCTGCACGTCTGCTTTCACCGGTTCGCTCGCCGCCACGGGAACCTCGATCGCGCGGCCATGCGCCAGGTAAGGAGCAATCATCTTGGGATCGTGATACTCCAAATCTCTGCCGTGATCGATGGCTACCAGCAGATACCGTCCCGGCGGCACATCGTGCAGCTTGAATGTGCCGTCGCTGTCGCTTTGATCGCGCGGCAACACCCCGTTCGATTCCGGCCCTTGCGGCAGCAGCAGGATCATCGCGGCCGACACCGGCTTCCCGTCGCGTAGCGCCACGCCCTCCACATCAGTAAGGCCTTTCGCCGCCACAATCGACAGCGCGGCGGAGGAGTTGCTTGTGACTCGCAGCAGTCCGCCCGCGTAACGCGCGCCGGTCGCCGCCAGGGACTTCACGTATAGATTCCCGCCCAGCAGTCGCACCTCGTAATAGCCGGGCACGATGCTTCCACTTGCGCTCCCCGCCATAGTGCATTCGAAGCTTCCGTCCGGGTGAACCGGACAGTAGGCGTTCTGGCCGGTCATCGGGTCCCCGAGCCAAGCGGCTTGCAGCTCGCCGCCGCCCTTTGCTCCCGAGACGCGCCCAGTGACACCCGTGCGAACGAAATTCGACACACTCACTTCCGTATCGCCGCGCGCCTCCACGCGCATCGCGCCAAGGGGCCGCGGGCCGGATTCGCCAAATTTGGATACCGTCAATCGATAGCTTCCCGGCGCCACTCCTTGCAGCACCCGCTGGTTGTTGTCTTGCGAAGATTCGGTCGCGTAAATCGAAATCGGCACTCCACCCGGTCCTATTGCCTCCAGAGCCGTCGCAAATTGGCCGCCGCGCGCCGGGTCGCTTTCCCCGCTCATGCCGTTGACCTTAATCGAGACCGCCGGAATGGCGCGCAACGCGATCTGCACTTCCGCCGCATTGCCCGCCTGCAATTGCAATGGCGTCGCCTCGCCTGGGTTCTCGGTAGATGCGTAATATGTGATCGGGTAGGCTACATCGAGTTCTTTGGCCGCGCTGCCTCGCAATGCAACGCCTGGAGCCACTGTGCTGCCCTGTGCAAACCAGGGCCGGCCGCTGACGGCAACGTAGTAGATGCCCGGTTCCAGGTTCTCGACCTGCGCCTCTCCCTCGGAATCGGTCGCCGCCTGCCGGTCGAGACCGATCATCGGCCAACCCGACTGAACCCGCCGCCGGAACAAAAGCACCTGCGCTCCATTTACCGCTTCATGCTCTTCGTCCGATACTTTCACCAGCAGGCTCGTCAGCCCGCGCAGCGGAAACACGATATGCGTCGAATCGTCGTTGGGTCCGGTCGCAATGCCGGTGGAAAAGAAGCCGTCCTGCTCGAAAGATTCAGTGACGCCTCGGCTCTGCGCGAGCAGAAGATACTTACCTCGCGCAATGTTGGTGAAGGTAAATTTGCCGTCGGCCGCCGTCTGCACCGCAAGCTGTTTGGCAGGCTGCTCGTTCGGTGCAATCGACACCCGAACGTGATTCAAGGGCTCGTTTGTTCCTTCGCGCACCACAATCCCGCTAACTGTGTAGACAGCGCGTTCCTGTGCCGCGGCGAGCATTGCCGCCAGCAGAGCCAGCGTAACTGCACGTAAGCAAGTCCGTATCATTGGCCGCCTCGCTCCAACAGATCCACGCTGACCGTTGCTTTTTGGTTCGGTTCGAGCGTTACACTTGCCGAGGGCAGATCGCGCATCGCATCCGGATTCGCATATTCGAGTCCCGCGATGCTGGAAACGGCAAATACCCGATAAGACCCGGGGCTGAGATTGGCGAAGGTCGCGGCTGTATTTGCTTTCCCAGATAGAATCTGCGGCTCCGATGCGGGCGCGTCCCCAACCACAATCAGCACTGCGTCCGCGTTCGCTTTTTCCGAGCGCGCCGTCACCTGCAAACTCGCGCAGTCGGTGCGCAGATTGACAACTATGGGCTGCGCGCCTTGCCCTTCGGCCACCGTGAGCGCCTCGTGCCGCAGGTCGAGCGTGCCGTACATTAACGATTCGAGACAACCGGAACCTGCCACTTGCGCGCTCACGGAATACTGGCCGGGACGCACGTTCATAAGCGCTAATGCCGGTGGCCCGCCCGCATTGCCACCCGCGGTGTTGGGAAGCATCGAAGACATGATTTGCTCCGTCATTGGACCATAAACCGGCATTAGCCGGATCTGCTGCACCATTCCCGCGCTCGCCCCCTGGTTCACTTGTATCGGAATAGTAATCGCCTGTTCCAGGTGAATCGCCAGCGGCCCGACGTTCGACCCGCTGACCGTCACCTCCTGCGCGCTCTCGATCGCCGCGCCCTGGCCGTCATTCGAATTCACATGCAGTTTCCACGATCCATCCGGAACGCCGCGCAGCGCGAAGCGGCCCGTTGCCGGGTCCAATTGCGCGCCGGCCGATGAAAGCGGCTGCTGATAACCGTTTTCCAACCACACGTTGAATGCTCCATTGGGCGCGCCGGTTACAGATCCGCGAATCGTAAAACTGGGAACCGGACTCACGTTGAAATCGGCAGTCGCCGTTTGGCCGGGCGCGAGATCCAATGGTTGCGCCGAAGCCAGATCCGCGCCGTTCGGATAACAGCGCGGCGGATACGTCTCAGGCGCCTGGCCCACAACCGGCATAACGGGCTTCCCCGCCAGGCAAACTAACACCTTGCCCGGTATCTGCTCGCTCAGGCGGTACCGGCCGGCTTCGTCCGTCGACGTGCCGCCACGGTTCATATACTGCTTTCGTCCCTCGACGATTTGCTCGCCCATGACCTGGACCATCAGGCCGTCGACCGGCTCGCCGTCACCATCCTGCACCGTACCCACAATTTTGGAAGCTGGGATCAGTGGGATACGAAAAAAATTACTGCCGGAACCCACGCCATACGTCGGGGTCGGTGCGCCCCCTGCGTAAGGCATGCTGTTAGCGTCGAAGTAGCCCGGCCGCTGCGCCGAGACCCAGGCGTTTCCGGCCGGCACGTCGGCTAGCTCGAAGCGTCCCGCGCCGTCCGTGAACGCGACATATTGCTCCTGTCCGCTGAAGACGCGGACCAGCGCGCGGTGGATCGGCTCGCTTGTCACCGCATTGTAAACCGATCCCGATACCGCATAGCGTTTTACGTTCGCGTTCGGCGCTTGTCCGTACCCCAAGAGGCACAACCCGCCGAGCCAGGCAGCCCCCCGCAATACACGGCCCATGCAATTCCCCTTCTTCTTAGAACCCCGCGACGGTCGCCAGGTTCCTTCCGACTTGCACTAGCCAGTCTCCTACACTGAAACAAGATGAGCAAAAAGTACTCCACAGCGCCGACCATGTCGATCGACCCGGCGAAGACCTACTCGGCAACTCTAGAAACACCCCGCGGAACGATCGTGGTCGACCTCTTCGCCAAAGAGGCGCCCAAAACAGTAAACAACTTCGTATTTCTGGCGCGCGAAGGCTTCTATGACGGAACCGTTTTTCACCGCGTTATTCCAGATTTCATGATCCAGGGCGGCGACCCCACCGGCACCGGCACCGGCGGCCCCGGATACCGTTTTGAGGACGAGACCAAGGGCAACCCCAAGAAGCATCAGAAAGGCACGCTTTCCATGGCCAACTCAGGTCCAAACACAAACGGCAGCCAATTTTTCATTACGCACGTGGCAACGGACTGGCTGAATGGGAAACACACCGTCTTCGGCCAGGTGCGATCGGGTCAGGCAGCCGTCGACGCAGTGAAGCAGGGCGATAAGCTAACGTCGGTCAAAATCGAAGAAGCCTGATGGGCAGCGAGCCGAAGACTACAAGCGATGAGGCCGCGCCTCTCAGCGAGCCGAAGATTGATCGTGCCGCAGCCTGGGGCATCGTCCGCGAATTCGTCAAAAGCGACAGCCTGCGCCGGCACATGCTCGCGGTGGAAACTTGCCTGGTGGCGTACGCAAGAAAGTTCGGCGAAGACGAGGAGCGCTGGGCCGTGACCGCGCTGTTGCATGACTTCGATTGGGAGATTCATCCCGCGGCCCCGGATCATCCCATGAAGGGCGAGCCTATTCTCGAAGGCCGTGGAGTGGATGGCGACACTCGGCGCGCCATCCTCTCACACGCCAACTACAGCGGAGTTCCGCGTGAATCGCTTCTCGAACGAGCTCTCTTTGCGTGCGACGAACTCTCGGGCTTCTTGACGGCCTGTTCTTACGTGAAACCGGGCAAAAGCATCTTCGAGGTCGACGTCCCCTCCGTCAAACGCAAACTGAAAGATAAGGCCTTTGCGCGCAACGTCAACCGCGAAGATATCCTCGATGGCGCACAGGAACTGGCCGTCCCGCTCGACGAGCACATCGCATTTTGTATCGAAGCGATGAAGGCAAACGCGCCGGCGCTGGGACTTGCCGGGCCGTCTTCCGTCGCTACCGCTGGTAGCGGATAGCTCGCAGGTCTTCGATATCGCGCAGCAGTGCGTCGCGGGCACTTGCCTGCAGCGAATTCTTATTCAATATGTGCTGCATGTCGTGTACTGCCCTGTCAAGTTCGCTTCTGTCGAAGTTGCCCTGCGTAAGATGACGATCGAACGTCGATAAATGCCCTTGCGCGTTACGGTATCTTTCGCGTTGATCTCCGTTGTTTTCTTCCAGCCGCTCCGACCTGCGCAGATCGTTTTGGCTGCGGTTGATTACGCCGCGAATATCTCCGAAACGGTCACCATACTGAGACCAGCCCTGCGGTTCGGCGGAAACCGAGGGGATGGTTGCCAACAACATTCCGGACGCTAGTGAAGCAATGCAAAGACTCTTGTTCAAAACCTTCATAATGTCCCTCCCAGGTACTTACATTTATTGAGACGTAAGGGAGCGCATACGCTCCTAACGAAATACCCGGAGGGAACATTAATTTGACTTAAGTGCGGTCAAGCAAAAAGCCTATGCATGCTGTTTCTGGTGCTTCCCTTCGGCAAATTCCTCGACGATCTTCTTGTTGAACGCCGGTATGTCATCCGGCTTCCGGCTAGTCACGAGACCTTGGTCGGTTACTACCTGTTCGTCCGTCCACTCGCCCCCGGCATTCCGAATATCGGTCTTGAGAGACGGCCACGATGTCAGCTTCCTGCCTCGCACGACACCGGCTTCAACCAAGGTCCACGGGCCATGGCAAATTGCCGCTACCGGTTTGTGGGCGTCAAAAAAGGATTTGACGAAAGCTACAGCTTCGGGCATGGTACGTAGCTGATCCGGGTTCAACACTCCACCCGGCAGCAGGAGCGCATCATAGCTGCTTGGATTGGCCGATTTGAGGGTTACATCGACCTTTACCGACTCGCCCCAATCTGTCTTATTCCATCCCTTGATTTGCCCGTCTTTCGGAGCGACTACCTCGGTTTTGGCGCCCGCGGCTTCCAGGGCTTTCCTGGGCTCTGTAAGCTCGACATATTCGAATCCATCGGTGGCTAAGATCGCCACCTTCTTATTGGCTAATGTACTGCTCATAGGTTCAGTTGTCCTTCACCGAGTTGGATGACAGCGATAATTGCGGGTTTCGAAGGGAGACGGCTAACGGTTACTCGCAAAAACGCCAAGGCAGAGTATAGCCGGGCTTAAATTCGTCTTCGATCCACTAAGAACAATACGAGTACAATCACGAGCAGCAGTCCAAGGCCGCCGCTCGGGTAGTAGCCGAATCCCCAACCCTGCGAGTATGGCCAGGAAGGCAGCATGCCGATAAGCAAAAAAAACAGAATGATAATGAGTATAAGGCGCATTTGACTTTGACTATCTTCCAATAAAACTAACTTACGCCTAGCTCGCCGCTCGCTTCGAGTGGCTCGATTTCCATGACCATTCCCGAGTTGACTGCCGCCTCTTTAAACTCGGCGTCCTTTCCATCAGCGACGTCATACTCCCAGATCTCGCTACCCAGGCTCAGGAATGCATCATCTTCCTCGATGGTGTCGGAGGAATGCAACGCGTCTGGCCTGGTGCGGCCGACAAACACGGCATCGAGGACGGTCTCGTCGTCCATTTGCGTATCCAAAAAGCTCGGGGGATCATCGGCCTTCTCTCCCTGCGCGTCTGATCGTTCACGAAACACTACACGATATTTCATTTTTTAATCGCTCCTTACGGCGCGGACCGAGTGGCCGCCTTCGACTCAAGAGCCCTGATCTTCTCCATGCGCTCCTCTATCAGGGGCAGCGTCTGCAAAGCAAAGTTCTTGATGTCTTCATTCTTGCCGCGCCGCACTTCTTTTTGAAAATCTTTGCTGTCCCTTTCATGATCTTTTGAGACAGTCGACAAATACGTTCTATCGAAAGCAACACCGGAGAGCTGGCTGAGCCGCTGATAGGCCGACTCGTCGCTTGCATCGGGTATATTCGGCAAAGTCATATTCTCCCGGTGTGCAATGGATTGAAGTTGATCGCGCGCCTTCGTTTGGTCATCTGCTATTTGCCGCCCGAGAGCCTTCACGTTCAGGTCGACCGCCTTCCGCGCCGCGAGTTCGCCAAGCCTGATTTCCGCCGAGCTAAACTGCGCCGCCCTCAACTCAAATGCCGTATCGAAAGAGGCCAACATTTCCTTGGCGCCAGCGTCGATATGATCGCGGGCCGGACTTTGTGCGTAAGCTATGGCCGCCACTAAAAGCCATCCCGGCTTTCCAAACGATCTCATCGCCCCGGTCCGCTGAAGATTGGATTTAAGAAATGGAGAAGCAGTTACGCTCCGGAAAGGATGAGCAAAACGTCCGGCGGTGAGCACTCTTAACCAGGATGCGACCAGAGCCATGGCTGCTGAAAGTCCACTTGCTGAACGAGTGGGAACAATGTGTTTTTGCAGATAGAGGAAGCGCCGTTGAAGCGTTACTTGCACTCGCGCGAGATTAACCGCAGCAGACAAGGCAGGCAACTTTGACTATCCCGAGTGTCGACGTTCGGAACACGCGCCCAATTTCGGAAAGACTCGTCCCGGCCGAGTATCTAAACTAACCTCATCCAATATTGTTCGCAATCGCGTAGCGTGTCATCTGCGCTGTCGAGTGGAGCCCGAGGCGCTGCATGATCGCGGCCCGGTGGAACTCAGCTGTACGAACCGAAATATTCAATTGGTTAGCTATGTCCTTGGCGCTGCTGCCCGATGCGATAAGACGAAGAACCTCGCGCTGCCTCGCCGTGAGCTCGGCCTTCGGGGTGTGGCCTGTGAAACTGCTTTCGCTCTCGCTGGGGGTCTGCAGCAGAGTCTCCCCCTCCAATACCGCATGGATGGCCGAAATCAGCTCCTGCGCCGGTACAACTTTCGAGAGGTAGGCTTTGGCTCCTACCTGGGCGGCCTGACTCAGGTATTGAGGCTCCCCGTACATCGACAGAAAAACAATCGGAAGATTGGGATTCAGATTGAGCACTTTCTTAGCCGTCGTGAACCCATCCCCACCAGGCATATTTATATCCAGAATTCCAATGTCCGGCTGAAATGTTTCAACCGCGTCGATGAAAGATTCGCTATTGTCTACGGCAAAGACGTCGAAGTCGTTGCTCATCATGGCGCGTAAAGCGTCCAATATCAGATGGTGGTCATCCGCCAAGAGCACCTTTGTTCGACTTGGACCATCCGTCAGTGGCGGATGGGAATTTTCAGACGTCAAAGTTATAGCTTCCGCTGACATTAAATCTCCCGATTTGCCTGGTTCCCTAGCAAAGAGATGGTAAACATACAGGCAAAGTTACATAACAACTTCGACCCACCGAGCCAATCAATTCGCCACCAGGGCCGGTGCTTGGAAAATTGTAGTTGTCAGTTCCTCTATTTCCACATAGTTGGGAACAACGAAGTCAGCCCCCGCGCCCACCAGGCGGTCCCGCTTCCATTCATCGACACTGAAACAATCGGGCTCCCGGCTCGCCACTCCGACAGCCACGCCACCGACCTTCTTTACCTCTTCAATTTCGACAAAACCATCTCCGAAGACAAGCAGTTCGTTCGGCTGAACGCCACCCGTCGTCGATAAAATCTGGCGGACCAGCAGCGCCTTGGAAAAACTGCGCAAATCGTCCTGAGCGCCGAATATGCGGTCGCCAAAAAAATGATCGAGCTGGAGAAGGTGCGCTTCTTCTTTGACGTTCGGGTCGTCGGTGCCACTGGCCAAATAGAGGCGCATATTCCGAGCGGCCAGCGTTTGCAACAGCGCTCGCGATCCTGGCACTAGATAACGCTCGGGATCGACCGAGCCCGCCCGCAAATCATGCAGCCGGCCGGCTATTTTCAAGCCAAGCAGATCCAGATACATTTTCTTGTAGACCAACGGATCGAGCGGCGCGCCGCCGCGGCTGCGGACGGCTTCGGCGAGCGCCATCATCTGGTAAATAGTCTCTTTACCCGTCAAACGCCAAACGAACTCCTCGACCACCGCGGTTAGTTCCGCTTCCGACTCCCCGGTTTGCAGCACTCGCAGCTGCTCGACGCAGAGCGGAACCATAACTTCCATCCAGCCCGATCGAATCAGCGACAGAGTACCATCGAAGTCGAATATAACGACCTTCGCGTGTGCCGCGGTCGCGCCCGGCCGAATTAGCTCGATCACGTCTGCATTTTCGCATGGAAGCCCACAAATTCGCAGACTTTACCGGCTATGCCGGTACGTTATCATTTGACCATTGCCGGTAGATGGGTAAACCGGTTTTTCGAGACTTTTACATGCGAGTTGCAATTATCGGAACAGGATATGTGGGCCTAACCACAGGGGTCTGCCTGGCGTTCATCGGTCATTCGGTTTCGTGTCTGGACAGTGACGAATCGAAGATCGAAGCGCTGAAAGGCGGGCACATACCGATTTATGAGCCGTATTTGGCCGACGTGCTCGAAGAGGCACGCCCTAACCTGACGTTCACGAGCAGTTATGCGGAAGCGATTCCTGGCGCGGACGTCGTGTTTATAGCGGTTGGCACGCCGCCTACGCCGTCGGGCGCTCCCAATTTGGAGTACCTGTCGCAGGCCGCTCGCTCGATCGGACAAAACGTCGGCGGGAACTTCACCGTGGTGGTGAATAAATCGACCGTGCCGATCGGGAGCGGAAATTGGGTGGGTTCGTTATTAAGGGACGCCACGCAGCAGCGGCAAGACGGCGTGAAGGCCGAATTCGCAGTGGCGTCGAATCCCGAGTTTCTGCGCGAAGGCACCGCTCTGCACGACAGTCTTTACCCGGACCGCATCGTGATCGGCGCGGATGAGCCGCGCGCCCTCGAGACGCTCTACTCGCTGTATCGTCCGATTTTGGACCAGACCTTTTCGGCGCCGACCTATCTGGATCGTCCAGAGTCCGTGGTGGCCGTCCCGTTGGTTTCGACCGACCTGGCCTCGGCCGAGCTGATCAAGTACGCCGCGAATGCCTTTTTGGCCTTGAAGATCAGCTTTATCAACGAAGTCGGCTTGCTGGCGGAGCGCGTCGGGGCGGATATCTCCGAGGTGGCTCGCGGGATAGGTCTCGATTCGAGAATCGGCCCGCGCTTCCTGAGCGCCGGCCTCGGCTGGGGAGGTTCCTGTTTCGGCAAGGATACGGCCGCGCTCATCGCGACAGCCGGCGAATACGGGCTGCACATGCCCATCGTCGAAGCCGCCAAGACAGTCAATGCTCGGCAGCGCGACCGGGTAGTCGAAAAACTGCTGCACGAGCTGAAGATCCTCAAAGGGAGAACCATTGGCCTGCTGGGGCTGGCGTTCAAGCCGAATACGGACGATTTGCGGGAGGCGCCAGCCATCGAAATCGCTCAAAAACTGATCGACCGGGGCGTGCGCGTGAAGGCGCATGATCCGATTGCTCTCGAAAGGTTCGAGCGGGAACACGGCTCGATGGGTGTCTGCGTGTGCCGCGATGCAAATGAAGTAGCCGAAGGCTGCGATGCGCTGGTGCTAGTCACCGAATGGAACGAGTATCGAGATCTCGATTGGGAAGCGTTGGTAAAAAAGATGCGCAATCCATTCCTGCTCGATGGCAGGCATGCGTTAGAGAGAGAAAAGCTGACGCGGGCCGGGATGCGCTATACAACCATCAGCTAAACGCCTGCGTCGGGCGGCTCGTCCGACGCCTGATCGCCCCCATTCGAACTTCCGTTTTGGATGTTTTTCAGCCAACGGGGCGGGCGGCCGCGACGCCGTTTCGCCCCCGCGCTCGACAGGCGCTCAAGCGCCAGAATGGCGTCGTCCAAGCGAGCCTTCTCAGCTTGCAATTCCGCAATCATTTTCTGCAAATTCATGGCTGCCTTCTCTCCGCTGCAGGGAGTCTTCGAAGGCTATAGTATATCTTCCGAGAAAGAGAAAAGCCCCGAACAATTTTCGCTGTTCGGGGCTTTTGGTTTTTAATCGGGCGACGTCCTACTCTCCCACACACTTGCGCATGCAGTACCATCGGGGCTGAAAGGCTTAACTTCCGTGTTCGGGATGGGAACGGGTGGAACCCTCTCGCTGAAATCACCCGAAAGTCGTAAAAACTCGGGGGGTAAGGTCTTGAATAGTTATTGACTAGACTTACTTCAAATTGCGCGCTTGACCCTGTGAGCCCGGACCTCCCAGGGAGGCGCGGACTCACACATAGAGTAAATTTTATGGTCAAGCCGAACGAGCTATTAGTAACGGTCAGCTCAACACATTACTGTGCTTACACATCCGTCCTATCAACGTGATCGTCTTTCACGGCTCTTCAGGGAGATCTCATCTTTGGGAAGGTTTCGTGCTTATATGCATTCAGCACTTATCCTGACCAGACTTCGCTACCCAGCTGTGCCACTGGTGTGACAACTGGATCACAAGAGGTCTGTTCACCCCGGTCCTCTCGTACTAAGGGCAAGCCCCATCAAATCTCCTACGCCCACCACAGATAGGGACCGAACTGTCTCGCGACGTTCTGAACCCAGTTCACGTACCGCTTTAATGGGCGAACAGCCCAACCCTTGGGAGCTTCTACACCCCCAGGATGCGATGAACCGACATCGAGGTGCCAAACCGGAGCGTCGATATGAACTCTTGACTCCGATCAGCCTGTTATCCCCGGCGTACCTTTTATCCGTTGAGCGATGGCCCTTCCATACAGAACCACCGGATCACTAAGTCCTGGTTTCCCACCTGCTTGACTTGTAGGTCTCGCAGTCAACCTGGTTTATGCCTTTGCACTCGCCCTCTGATTTCCAAACAGAGTGAACCAAGCTTCGAGCGCCTCCGTTACAATTTAGGAGGCGACCGCCCCAGTCAAACTACCCGCCTTGCAATGTCCCTCTCCCGGATAACGGGAGTAGGTTAGAACCACAGAACGATCAGGGTGGTATCTCACCGTTGGCTCCCTCAAGCCCAAGAGCCTGAGTTCAAAGCCTCCCACCTATGCTGCGCAGACCGCACCATAGTTCATTGCAAAGGTATAGTAAAGGTGCACGGGGTCTTTCCGTCTAGTGGCGGGCATCCGGCGTCTTCACCGGAACCACAAGTTCGCCGGGCGGAGCGCGCCGACAGTCATCAGATCGTTACGCCATTCGTGCAGGTCGGAACTTACCCGACAAGGAATTTCGCTACCTTAGGACCGTTATAGTTACGGCCGCCGTTCACCGGGGCTTCAATTCAAAGCTTCGCCTTGCGGCTAACCTCTCCTTTTAACCTTCCGGCACCGGGCAGGCGTCAGCCCCTATACGTCGTTTTCGACTTAGCAGAGACCTGTGTTTTTGTTAAACAGTCGCCTGATGCGTTTCACTGCGGCCCACCGAAGTGGGCACCCCTTCTCCCGAAGTTACGGGGTTAATTTGCCTAGTTCCTTCGCAACTCCATCACCCGAGCGCCTTAGAATACTCATCTCGTCCACCTGTGTCGGTTTGTGGTACGGGTACGATTGCTCTCCTTAGAGGATTTTCCTGGCACACGACCCGGCGGATTTACCTTTCCAGATCTCACTCGATCCACCTTTGACCCTTCTCGCAGATGAACCTTTGTGGTGCGTCCCCCCATCGGTCTTTATCGAACAAACATAGTCACGGAATATTAACCGTGTGTCCATCAGTTACGCCTTTCGGCCTCACCTTAGGCCCCGACTAACCCTGAGCGGATTAACCTTTCTCAGGAATCCTTAGACTTACGGCGGCCAGGGTTCTCACCTGGCTTTTCGCTACTTATGCTGGCAGAGTCACTTCCTAGCAATCCAGCCCTCCTCTCGGTAGACCTTCATCTCGCTAGGAACGCTCTCCTACCACTCCAATTGAGTCCATAACTTCGGTGACGTGCTTGAGCCCCGTTGGATTGTCGGCACCGAGTCCCTCGACCAGTGAGCTATTACGCTTTCTTTAAAGGATGGCTGCTTCTAAGCCAACCTCCTGGCTGTTTCTGGAACTCGACTTCCTTTCCCACTTAGCACGTACTTGGGGACCTTAGTTGATGGTCTGGGCTCTTTCCCTTTCGACG
>OZ255834.1:0-2177500 GCA_965277555.1 Bryobacteraceae bacterium | reverse complement strand
AGCTCCCGGCGTTAGAAGCGAGGTCTGTTGCACTACCGTATAAGTTTATGGTCACAAGGCCTCCCCCTCCAGTTACGGTGGCGTGTATATTGGAAGCCGACTCAGGAACAACTTTGTCCGTATAATGACAATCGTCGTAGACCGTATCCGACGTTAGCGTGAAGCCGTCTGCGTTGAGGGCGTCCGATGCATACCTCACGGTTGTGCCAGCCGCTGCGGTAAACGAATTAGGAACCATTGTTCCGGAAGTCGCGCTCACTAATAACTCAGTAGCCGCCCTAAATTTATTTGAGAAAGGGTCGGGCAGCCGATTGTCACCTTGGTATAGAACGGCTCGGTGCGAGTTGGTGCCTGGAATCGTGCAAAAATCCAAGAATGGCCCGTTGACATAGGCTGCTGGAATGAACTGACGTAGCTTGATGTCAAAGATCCCTCGCGGACCCGGAACTGTGTAACTAGAGCCGCTTCTTGAGATGCCGAGTGTCTTAGTGATCGTGCGTTGGGCAATTACTATTGGAACGATCCATTCCACTTCGTTCGGGTCGGGCCAGTCTTCGCCTTCGCCGGTTCCCGCAATGTAGCTGTAGCCATAGGGATCGTAATAATAACTTCAGCTGTACGTACAGCCGCTTCCCAAAACCTGCGAAGCTGTATATAATTCCTGGTTTGTAACCGATGAGTTAACCTGCACGTAATCACCCGGACTGACCCGAGAGTGAGTAAGTCAAAGTCCCGAAACCCTGCACGTCAGTTACGTTGAAATTGCGCGCCACCCCATTTACACTGTTTGTTTTTACGATGTGCGAAGAGTAGTAGTATTCAGAGTTGTATCCCAATCCACCGTTGTCGTTACGTTTACGAGACCTACGCTCGAATTGTAAATTATATTTGTTACAGCCGACCTGTTATAGGTAGTTTGAATCGGTTCGATCTGCCACTGCTGGTTTAGACCAGTCACCCAGTCCCATTGATGGATATTGGCTCCGTCCGCCGTCGAAAGGGCTGTCACATCGAGCACCTTTCCGCTGTTGTAATTGACAACGGAAGAATAACTGCTGCTTTGCGGGACGATTTGCCATTGTTCGCTTCCGGTACTCAGCCAGTCGTTCATCTGAATCCATGCGCCGTCTGCCGTCGAGGATCCTTGCACATCCAGAACTCTGCCGTTTGAAACGCTTACGATTTTATACTGGTAATCGGTAAGGAGGTCGATTTGCCATTCTTGATTGGTTCCGCCCACCCAATCCCACTGATGGAGGATTGTGCCGTCCGCAGCCGCCGGTGTATCGAGCACCTTGCCGCTATTTGCGTTTACGAAACGAAAGGCTTGTTGCCCGCTTGCTAACAGAGGCAGGCAGGACAAGAGGACAATTAATCGTCTCATCGTGGTTGGTCCTTTACTCTTGGGCAGCGTCGGCTGCATCGACCCGCCGACTCATCTTGAGATAGTTTCGGATTGCGGTACACGCTTCCGCACTCAGTCCTCCCACCAGCCGCGAAGCCATCGCGTTCATCGCGGATCTCTTGGCGTCTGGCAAGGCCGCCAGTTTTGGCGGGGCGGGGGCAGAACGCCGGTGGACTCAAACTCCTGATGACCTTTGAGAATAATTGCGTTTGCTTGAGCATCGAGAGCGGCGAAATCGGCGTCTACAACCACCATTAGCTTGAGAACCAAAGGCGAGTCTGCGTCCGAGAGGCCGATCCGATCCTTGAATGCATCCCGCAAGCCTTGGCCGTAGTCCCCGTTTTTGTCCATTTCATCGGCCTGTCTCGAAATCGCAGCAGCTTGCCTCGCGAAGTGGTAGAGGGTCAGATTCGAGCTGGAGAATTGATATTCAGAAAGTGTCGGAGACACTGCGAAGGCGTTGAGGCTACCTGCGATCAGGAGAAGGAAGGTACAAACAACATCGCGTTTGAACATGCCACAGAATGAATTAGTGCAACCTAAGTAGTCAATGATTTTTTGTGGAAATCGAGAACTTGCGTTGAATCGGCGTAAGCGGAAGGAAAGACAGTGTTTCCGGTACCCGGCCGCCTCGTGAGGAGGCCGTCGAGCAGAAGACTCCCACATGTTTTCCACACCCGAGAGCTAGCGTCTTCGAAGGTTAGTGTCTCATCTCCAGGCCACGGGTGACATCCCGGGCTTCGCGGCGACGGCTGGTACGCACCGCGAAATGAGGCGCAAGGGCGGCGCGCAGCAGCGTGCGTCCGCGGAAAAGGCGCGCCTTCAAAGCCGGAATTCCCAGACCAAGCGCCGCCGCGGCTTCTTCCCCGGAGAGTTGCTCCAGATCGCGCAGCACTAAGGCCATGCGGTAAATAGGAGGAACCTTCTTCAACCCGTTTACGACCAGGCGGCGTTGCTCAGCCAGCGCATACAACTGTTCGGGATTGTTCTGCCACGCCGCTACCTGACGCGGGCGAAATTCGGCCTCCTCCCCCAGATGGTCAATGCGCTCCAAAGGCTTTCGTTCACGCAAGCGCTGCAAGGCATTGTTGCCCGCGATTGTCAGCAGCCAGGTGGAAAATTTCGAGCGTCGTTCAAAGCGCCCAATGTGCTCAAACGCCTTGAGAAAGGTATCCTGCGTGGCGTCGCGAGCCTCTTCCTGGTCGCCCACAATGACCACCAGCGCCCGGTAGACGCGGCGGCTGTGACGAATGACGAGCTCTTCGAAAGCCGGCAAGTCGCCATTTTGAACCCTCGTCACCAACTCGGCGTCAGGGTCAACCGGACGACCTTGGGTAGCATCAACTCCGAAGGCTCCCCGCGTAGAAGCGGACGTGGTTTCGACCGAGGCTGCTATTGTCTGCCTCATTCCCGGCACACCCCCTGTCTCGCCAGATTGAATCCAAGTAATCGGCGCCGCGCGCGCGAAGGCCATGCTCGAGTTAGGAGTCATTTGTAAGTTTCTTCGACGCAGACGCGTGCTTGGTCACGGCTTTCGAAAACTTTAACTGCTCCGCGGAGCAAAATTGGCTGAACGAGAAGCGACCGGCGCAAATCACGCGTTGCACGGAATATGCGCGCTACGTCTCACCTCCCTCTTGCACTTTGGTCAGACCTGAAACTTTGGCTACGAATTGTCGCCCTGCGGCAGCGCGGCGATTCTCTGCATCCTTTCCGCGTTAGCTCCGTCGTAGCTCACTGAAGGGTCTTACAAGCCAGTCGGCATGAGTTCCGAAATCCGAAACGGCATAAGCCCTTAAAAGGAGCAAAGATAAAATGAGCATAGTTTCTCCGTCAAGAACACGGAGGCATACAGCACTTACTTGGACAATGGCAGGTTTGTTCTCGGCCACTGGCTTGGTGATGGCACAGGCGACTAACCAACTACCGGTCCAGGTTACAGGCGAGAAATCATCTGTGATGCCAAAAAGCGGTGCCACAACCGAAATGTTAAAGGCCGCTTCAACGGCCGCGCCGGCACCCGAAGGAGAGCCAACCTTCGGAAATGGACCGGCTCCGGGCCCCAGAGGACCGGGCCCGGGCTGCAATCTTTTTCCCGCGGCCGCCTCAACCGGGGCTCAAGTACCCATCACGTATTTCGGGCCGCCGCCATCTTCCACCGACCCCAGCCTGGTCGGTCCCTATCAACTCTTACAATCGGGCGTGGTCGATTCGATCAAGGGTACTATCACGTTGCCGCTTTATAAGGGCTATATGAAGAATGGTCATGTGCCGGTTTGGTACATTCTCACGGACGTAGATGACCCGGGGGTAGCCTCGCTGCTTGGCTTGAACTTATCGGCCAAGCTGACGAACGCCGGCCCTGGTGCTCGCACCGCTAACTTCGACAGCAACTCGGATCTGATCTTCAACGCCGGTAGAGTTAATTTCGCGCCGGACAGAATACTGGTTCCCGGGCCATCGTCGGCTCCCTTTCCGCCTGCCATGGCACAGCCGGGATCGGTTGGCGATGCGAACTACAGTCCGGTCGTTCGTGTGCTCAATGCCGGCGGCATTTTTTACAACGCTCCGATCGTCGCATATGGCGTCGACGCAAGCCAGATTAATTTTCCCAACGGGCACGTCGACTATTCCAAGGTGCACGATCAGGTTCTGGCGATCGATCCTTACAATCAAACGGTTACCTTTCAGCTGGTCAACGGCTTTAGCTTCGGCCACCCGCTCTGGTACATCTCAACCGACGCGAGCACGACTCTGGTGGCAGCTATCGAAGGCAATACCTATGCGCCGCTGCTGGACAAGTTAAAAACCGGCGATGACGATAGCTTCGGCAGCCCTGTCGAGCGAATCTTTATCGCCATCAATGGCTCCAGGGGTTGCGCAAATCCGCAGCGACAGGGACTCGATGCCGATCTGACAGACGGGTATCGTCCAAATAATACGTTTGGCGGGATCCCGACCGACGCGACCGACTACAGCCCAATGTGGAACGGCCAGCTCTATGAATGGACTCCTGAGTCCATCAGCAAGGGCTATCGGCAACAGCTTCGCGAGGAGTTTCAAATCCTTACGTATGTGGACGACGGGCTTCTCACGGGTCCAAACGGGACGCCCTTCGGAAACAGCAATTTCGTTATCAGCTGCCCTCCCGTGCAACGCCTCGAGTAGGGAAGTCTTCCCCAGCCGGGCTCTCAAAATAGAATCGAGCCCGGCCCCTTCTCCGGGGTCACCCACGGCGATTGAAGTAGGTCTACGCTAATTTTTGACAGTCATCGCGTCGGAACTTACCGCCTTCTTGCCCGTGATTCCTTCGAGCCCGGCAAGCACGCCGCGATAATCGCTTTTGTCGGCCTGAAATGCCGCTCCGCCTTTTTGGCCCGCATTATCCCAGGTAAGGCCGATGAAGTGTTTCTTGGATTTGGTCAACGCCATCAGCGCGCCAACGCCGAGTGAAACCGTGGCCAGCCCGATGGCCGCGCCCACGCGCCGATGAACGTCTACCCCATAACTGATTTCGGTCACAGTAGAAGCCGGCAAGTCCAGCACGTCCTCGTTGTCCTTGACCACGTGAATGTGGTTCTGATCCAAATAGAGTTGCATGTGGCCGCCGGTCTTGAGGTTGGTTATAGAACCGCCGTCGTAAGTAAGCTTGTAGGCTCCATCGCCGGCGAAAGTCGAAAATGAAATGGCCATGCACAGGATGATGGCAATCGAAAAACGCATGAAAAATCTCCTAATGAAAAACCGCTCGCAACGCGCGGAAAGTTCGGCGCGTTCAGTGGTCTCATCGGCAGAACCTCAGGCGGAAAATAGAGACGGATTACCCTGGGCCAAGGAGATCCGGGAAATAGATGACCTCGAGGCGGTAGTTCGCTAGTTGTTCCGCCGTTGAGATATACTCCCGCCCCGCCCTGACTGAAGCTGAATCGAAGGCGCGGGCAAAGGGCACTCCGGTTTATCAGACTGGTAACAGCATGACTAAATGCTGTTTAGAAAGCTGTTTGGGAAGAAAGAACGTATCCTCATGGGAGCGGCTATGAATGCAGCGCAACCATTTAAGATCGATTCGGCGCCCACAATCAAAGGAGCGCGGTTTAAACTACAGCCGGATGAGCGAGGTGAAAGAAAATATCGTTTGGCAGCCCAGCTCCGATCGCTCTGAACGGGTTGAGGAACTGCTGCTCTCGCCGGCTGATTTTGCCGCACTGACCGGCGCGAACGTTGACTTCGCTCCTGCGCGCACGGACGAATGGATGCTTTTTTGGCAGACTGACATCTGCGAAAAGGACGAGTTTTCTACTTCGTTTCCGCAGCTATCTCTGGCCGAAGCACGGCGCGTGTGGGCGGCCATGGAGGAAAACTTTCTCTCTAAATACGAAGGCTTTCTCCGCGTCTGGCCCGAGTGGGGCAGCAGCGGAATTTGGGCACCACCCTATCCGGGTTCGCGTGTCGACGGGAAGAGGTCGATTATCCCAAGCTGTCGTTGCCGGCAAACCTGGTAGCGCGATTCAGGGCTTGGCAGAAAGACTTCGACAGTCACGAGCCTTGGGCGCCCGAGAAATTCGATTGGGACAGGCATGCCGACATCGCTGATGGCCTGGCGCGCGAACTGAAACAACATGTCGGGTCGAGAGTTTATGTCGAGCATCGCGAATTGGTTGAAGTGCTGACGGACGGCAGTACACGCTTGTGCCGTCAGCTTCTAGGACTCGGAGAGCCGGATTGAGCCCTTCCCGCTGTTTTCTTTGAACTGACGAAGCCGCCCGCGGAAGATGTCTCGCCAAAAGTACCAGCGGCCAAGCAGCACGCCTTTCTAGGTCGCTCGTAAAGCGCTCGCCATCGCCAGCGAGATTCGTTTCCACTGTTCGGTTTCGGCGTTGAGCTGACGCCGTCCCAACCTGGTAAGCCGGTAAAACTTGGCGCGCCGATTGGTATCCGCTTCCCCCCAGAAGGAGCTCAGCCAACCTGCCTCCTCCATGCGATGCAGTGCCGGAAAGAGAGAGCCAGGCTTGACCTCGAAAGTTCCATTTGTGATCTGCGCAATGCGGCGCGAGATCCCCATCCCATGCAGTTCCGCAACGGCCAAAGCCTTCAGGATCAGCAGGTCAAGCGTGCCCTGCAGAAGATCGGTTCGTGAGTCGGTCATGCGGCGCTATAGAGTATCTACAGGTAGATTGCAATAAGTCTTATCGATTGTCAATATGAGGCAGACGAGAGCCCGCGAATGCACCAAGGAGAGACGATCAGGAATCGGGCGGCGCGGGAAACATCAGGCGGGCGATCTGGCGGAGGCGGAGCAAGTGCTCGGAGTCGTCGTGGCCGGCTTGTTCGGCGGCAGCCCATTGCTCGGCAACCGCCAGAAATTCGGATAGCAGGGGATTGCCGATGAAGAGGTCTTCCTGCTTTCCTTCTTCGTCTTCGAGAATCGAATGGCAGACGCTGATGCATTCGTCGCAGATGTAGGCTCGCGGATACTCGATCGGACTGGACACCAGGTTACCCACGATGCTCTTACTCTTTTTGCAGAAAGAGCAAGAGGGCTCGTCCCCAGCTTTCCTAAGTGCCATGATGATCAGCCAGGCGGTTTAATACCAATCGGCAAGATCCAGGCCACGCACGCGCCGGAACTCTGCTAGGTTGTGCGTCACGAGCGTAGCTCCGCTAGCAAGAGCGATTCCCGCAATAAGTGTATCGAGAGGACCGATCGGGCTGCCGGCCTTAAGAAGCGTGCTACCCACGTCGGCGGAACGCTTGGCCGCCGCGATATCGAGCGGCAACACACGGATGAGGGCAAGGAGAGAATCCAATTGCGTACGGCGCTTGGAGGGTTGGCTCGACTGAGCGATTCCTACTTCTAGTTCATAGAGGACCGGGGACGGGATAGCAACCTCGGAGGGGGCGACGTCGAAGAGACGATCTTTGACGCCGCCGATTCCTTTGAAGAAGTAGACCAGGGTGTTGGTATCGAGGGCGAAGGTCACAGCGACTCACGCACGGAATCGCTACCCTGGCTGTGCCGGATTTCCTCCGCAGTCGGGAAATCGTCCCAAGCGCCGGCTAGAGCCCGGATAGACGCAGGCCATTCCTGGCCGATGCGCAGGCGGATGGCGTCGGCGATCCACTTGCTTTGCGACGCGCCGCTGTCCTTGGCGCCCGTTTTTACCAGATCGAGGACTTCGTCTTCGAGATAAATGGTGACCTGCATAGGAAAAGTATAAGTGCAATCATAAGTGATTGTCAAGAAGCCCGTCACGCTATATTGAAGAGGAAAGCTTTGGAGGCATCCCGCGCGCTGGATGGCCGGTAAAGGCTTTTTCTTCCCATAGGAGCTTGCGCCATCCCGGAAAAAGCGTTCGACCCGAAAGAAATTGAGCCGAAGTGGTATGAGAAATGGGCGGCCGAGCCGTCGCTCTACGCCGCGGATGCGCCTGATCGGCCGAAGTACTACGTGCTCGAAATGCTGCCCTATCCGAGCGGCAAGCTGCACATGGGACACGTGCGCAACTATTCGATCGGCGATGCACTAGCGCGCCACATGTGGATGCGCGGCTACAACGTGCTGCATCCGATGGGGTGGGATTCGTTCGGGCTGCCAGCCGAAAACGCAGCCTTGAAAGAGAACCGCGACCCGCGCGACTGGACGCTGAGCAACATTGCGCATATGAGGGCGCAGATGCAGCGGCTGGGGTTCGGGATCGATTGGAGCCGCCAGGTCACCACCTGTGAACCGGAATACTACCGCTGGAACCAGTGGTTCTTTCTGAAGATGTTCGAGCGAGGGCTCGCGTATAAGAACGAAGCGCTGCTGAACTGGTGTCCGGAGTGCGGGACGGTGCTGGCCAACGAGCAGGTGGTGAACGGCTGCTGCTGGCGGCATGAAACCACGCCGGTGGAGCAGCGCGCCATGCAGCAGTGGTTTCTGAAAACAACGGCTTATGCGGCCGAGTTGCTGGAGGACATGAAGCAGCTCGAGAGCGGCTGGCCGGAGCGCGTGCTCGCCATGCAGCGCAATTGGATCGGACGCTCGGAAGGCGCGGAGGTCGATTTCGCAGTTGAGGGATCGGGTGAAAAGATCCGGGTATTTACCACCCGCATCGACACGATCTACGGGGCGACCTGCCTGATTCTGGCACCGGCACATCGGCTGGTCGAGACACTGGTGACGGACGACGGCGAGCGGCTGAAGGTCAAGGAAACGATCGATGCGACCGCGCGCCAGGAACTGGATAATGAAGAGAAGCTAGGGTTGAACACCGGGCGTTACGCCGTTCATCCGTTCAGCGGGGCAAGGATTCCGATTTGGATCGGGAACTTCGTGCTGCTGGGTTACGGCACGGGCGCGATTATGGCGGTTCCGGCGCACGACGGGCGCGATTTCGAGTTTTGCCGGAGCTATGGCATCCCCGTGGTACCGGTCATCCGGCCGGCGGATGGCAAGCTGCCCGACGGTCCGGAAATCGAGCAGCCCTTCACGGCATACGGAGTGGTCGAACATTCGGGCGAGTGGTCCGGATTGGCCAGCGCCGAAGCGCGCGCAAAGATGGCGGCTTACGCCGGCGAACACGGTTTCGGGGCGGCTTCGATCACCTATCGGCTGAAGGACTGGGGCATCTCGCGGCAGCGTTATTGGGGAACGCCCATCCCGATCGTTTACTGTCCGACATGCGGGGTGGTTCCGGTTCCGGAGAAAGATCTACCGGTGCGGCTGCCGGACAAGGTGAAGGTAACGGGACAGGGCCGGTCGCCTTTAGAGGCGGTTGAATCGTTCATGAATGTGGCTTGTCCAAAGTGCGGCGGACGCGGACGGCGGGAGAGCGACACCATGGATACGTTTGTCGATTCCTCCTGGTATTTCTATCGCTACTGCGACGCGCATAACGATCACGCTCCATTTAGCTCCGAGACAATCGCGCGCTGGTTCCCGATCGATCAATACATCGGAGGCGTCGAGCACGCCATCCTGCACTTGATCTACTCGCGCTTCTGGACCAAGATGATGCGCGACCTCGGGTTGATTGCGAACGACGAGCCGATCAGACGGCTGTTCACCCAGGGCATGGTGATCAAAGATGGCGCGAAGATGTCGAAAAGCATTGGCAACGTGGTCTCGCCCGACGACATGATGGCGCGGTACGGAGCGGATTCGGCGCGCATGTATTCGCTGTTCGCCGCGCCGCCGGAGCGCGATCTCGACTGGCAGGAAGAGGGCGTTTCGGGAATCAGCAAGTTCCTGGGGCGTGTCTATCGGTTTGTGACGCGCAATGCCGATCCTGCGGATTCGGACCAGGCAGGCGAAGCGGACCGGGATGCGCTGCGCGCGCTCCATCAGACGATTCGCAAGATTACGACCGACTTCGATAGCCGCTGGCACTTCAACACCTCGATCGCCGCCCTGATGGAATTGACAAACAGTTTGCTCGAATGCGAGGCACGGCTTTCTCGGGGCGCCTTGAAGGCGATCTGCCGGGACTTGACTTTGCTATTAGCGCCCTTTGCTCCTTACACCGCGCAGGACTTGTGGGACATATTGGGGGAGCGGGGACCGGTTTTCAGACAGCCATGGCCCACGTTCGACGCTCAATTGGCGAAAGAAGACGAGATCGAAATTCCCGTGCAGGTCAATGGGAAACTGCGCGGGCACATTCTGGTTTCGATCGGAACGCCGTCGGCCGAATTGGAGAAACTGGCGCTCGAAAATGAGAAGGTCAAGCCCTTCCTGGCAGGGAAGCAGCTTGTCAAGGTAGTTGTGGTGCCGGATCGGTTGATCAATATTGTAGTGAAAAGCTAGCCTTAGCCCCCGCGCCAGAGTCGCGTTTCGGCTAGTAATAACTACGAAGATCGGCTCGTTGCGTTAAATCCTAGTTGATTGATAAAGCAAAATAGCCGATCTGTAATGTAAGGGGTCTCTGACCTCGCTTGTTTTAAGCTAAGAGTAAAGGCGGCATATTGAGCACCGAGAGTGCGATTTGGGCCCAGTCTCTGACGAAGAGGTTTCGCTCGGGAGAGGCGGAAGTTTCGGTCTTCCATGAGCTTTCGATGGAAGTGTGCCGGGGCGAACGCCTGGCGATCATCGGCGCATCGGGTGCGGGAAAATCCACCCTTTTGCACCTGCTTGGCGGTTTGGATCGTCCTACAAGTGGGGGCATTTACTATGAGGGACGAGATATAGGAAGCCTGAGCGAGCAAGCGCTAGCCGAATTTCGCAATCGAGAACTGGGGTTCGTTTGGCAAAATCCGTCGCTGCTGCCTGAGTTTACCGCCCTGGAGAACGTCGGCATGCCTCTCTTGATCAGGGGGGTGCAGCCGGATGTCGCGGCCAAGATCGCCGCGTTGAGGCTGGACGAAGTGGGGCTGGGCGGGCGGCGAAGCCATCGAGCAGGAGAGTTGTCTGGCGGAGAACAGCAGCGCGTGGCGCTGGCTCGGGCACTAGCGGCCGACCCCAGAGTTTTGTTGGCAGACGAACCGACGGGAAATCTGGACCAGCGGACCGGCGAGGTGGTCGTGCGGCTGATAAGCGAGTTACACGAGAGTCACCGTCTGACCTCCGTCTTCGTAACCCACAGTCTCGCGTTCGCGAGCGGTTGCGATCGGGTTTTGGAGTTGAGGAATGGTTCCTTGCACGAGTCCTTCGGGACGGAATTGCAGGGGATCGGAGTTGTGCAGGACGCAACCCGTCCTGGCGGTGTTACATATGTTTGAAAGATACACCGAAAAAGCGCGTCGCGTTATCTTTTTCGCGAGATACGAGGCGAGCCAGTTCGGAAGCCCTTATATAGAGACCGAGCATCTGCTCTTGGGTTTGTTGCGGGAAGACAAAGCGCTGGCGAATCGCTTTTTGCGTTCGCATGCGGCGATCGAGTCGATCCGAAAGCAGATCGAGGCGCACACGACGGCTCGAGAGAAGGTCTCGACGTCGGTCGATCTGCCGCTCAGTCATGAGTGCAAGCGCGTCTTAGCTTACGGGGCTGAAGAGGCCGAGCGGCTAAGCCACAAGCACATCGGAACGGAGCATCTGCTGCTCGGGCTGCTGCGCGAAGAGAAGAGCTTCGCGGCGGAAATCTTGCATGAGCGCGGGCTACGGCTATCGGCGGTGCGCGAGGAGATCGCGCGTTCGGCGTCGGAAAAGACTTCGGCGAGCCGGCCTAAAGAAAGTTCACTGCTGGCGGAATTCAGCCGAGATTTGACACAGGCGGCCGTCGACGGCATGCTCGATCCGCTGATCGGGCGCGATTCTGAACTGGATAGAGTCGTGCAGATCCTGTGCCGGCGCACCAAAAATAACCCGGTGTTAATCGGTGAGCCGGGCGTCGGCAAAACGGCAATTGTGGAGGGCTTGGCGCAGCGCATTGCCGATGGCGATGTGCCCTCGTTTCTTTCCGATAAGCGGATTCTGGCCTTGGATCTTTCGTTAATCGTGGCCGGCACCAAGTACCGCGGGCAATTCGAAGAGCGGCTGAAGACCATCATGAAGGAATTGATGGACAATCAGAACGCCATCATCTTTATCGACGAGTTGCACACCTTGGTGGGCGCGGGCTCGGCGGAAGGCTCGCTCGATGCGGCCAATATCCTGAAACCGGCGCTCTCGCGCGGCGAGATTCAGTGCATCGGCGCAACGACTCCGGCCGAGTATCGGAAGTCGATTGAGAAAGACCGGTCGCTCGAACGCCGCTTTCAAGCCGTAAAGGTGCCGCCGCCAAGCGAAACGGACGCGATTCGCATTCTTTTTGGAATTAAGGAACGATACGAGAAGTTCCATGCGGTAGCGTACACCGACGAGGCAATCGAATCGGCCGTCTACACATCCACGCGCTTCATTCCAGACCGCTTCCTGCCGGATAAGGCCATCGATCTGATCGATGAAGCAGGCGCGCGCGTCAAGCTGCGGCAGACCACTCTGCCGAGCGAAGTGGCGGACATTCAGAAGCGCATCAAATTCATCGTGCACCGCATGGAAAACGCCATCGCCAACCACGAGTTCGAAAAAGCGCGTTTCTACTCGGACGAAGAACGCAAGGAACGAGAGAATCTTCGCGTCTTGCGCGAGAAATACAATCTGGACGACACTTCTACCGGGGTTGTCACAAAGGACGATATCGAAGACGTGGTGGCGCGCTGGACGGGTGTGCCGATGACCTCGATCAAGGAAGAAGAGATCAACAAACTTCTGAGGATCGAAGAAGAGCTGCACAAGCGCGTCATCAGCCAGGAGAAGGCGATTTCGGCTTTATCGCGGGCCATACGGCGTTCGCGCGCGGGCTTGAAGTCTCCGAAACGGCCGGCTGGCTCCTTCCTGTTTTTAGGACCCACGGGCGTGGGTAAGACCGAAGTGGCAAGAGCGCTGGCGGATTTCCTATTCGGCAGCGAAAAAGCTCTTATCCGCTTCGACATGTCGGAGTTCATGGAAAAGCATTCGATCTCGAAGCTGATTGGATCGCCTCCCGGTTATGTCGGCTACGAGGAGGGCGGCCAATTGACCGAGCGCGTCAAGCGCGCTCCGTATTCGATCATCCTGCTCGATGAGATCGAAAAAGCGCATCCGGACATCTACAACATCCTCTTGCAAGTCTTCGAAGACGGACAGTTGACGGACGGACTGGGTAACACGGTCGATTTCAAGAATACGATCATTATCATGACTTCGAACTTGGGCGCGCGATTCCTCGACAAACGCGGCCAGATCGGATTCTCGTCGGAATTGACGACGGGCATTCCGCAGAAAATCGAAGATCAGGTGATGGGCGAGGTAAAACGGGCATTCAATCCCGAGTTCCTCAACCGTCTGGATGAAGTGATTCTGTTCACCTCGCTGGTGGATGAGGACTTGATCCAAATCATGGAACTGTTGGTCGAGCAGGTGAACATCAACTTGGTCGCCAAGCAGATCCGTATCCGCCTCGAACCTGAAGCGGCCAAGTATATTCTCGATAAAACCTGCACGGACCGCAGCTACGGCGCTAGACCGTTGCGGCGCGCGCTGCAGAAATACATCGAGGATCCGTTATCTGAAGCGCTCATTCAGGGCACGCTTCCCCGCCCTGCTGAATTGGTGGTCTATCTCGGTGAGAACGGCATCTATTGCCGTCAGGTCGGCGACCTGGAAGGCCAACCGGTGCCCGCCGGAGGCGTGGAAGAAACGGCGCCAAGTGTTGGCACGCCGCTGTACATGTTCTGACGCGACCTGAGTAACCAGACAGCTAGGACGGCGAGCTTTCGGGCTCGCCGTTTTCATTCATGGCTTAATCGAATCCGTAACGTTGAAATCGATCGTTCGGGCGCTCGTCAGGCCTTCCTGACGAACTTCGACATAGACCGTCCAGGAGCCGGCCGAAGGAAAGACAGGCAGCGCCTCATAGACCCCTGGCTCCACGCCAGGCGCGTTATAGACCTTGACTTGCGTATGCCCGGGCGTTTCAATCTGGAGCGTGACCTTGGCGTTCAAAACCGGATTGCGGCGATCGTCTGTGACATGGATGGCAAAAGGAACAACTGCATTCGCCTGCAACACGGCATCCGGCTCAAAGCGGATGACAAAGTTTCCAGCGCGGTTCTGGGCGAACAACGTGGCTGCCCCGGCCAGCAATAAAACTAATACCCTCACAGAATCATTTTAGCCGTTTAGCAAGACGAATCGTTTCTCGATCCGTGCGAAGGTTGCGCGCGAAAGATTTCTTGACAGCGGGAAACGCTCATGGTCAAATACTGGCGAGCTACTAGTTCACTCGGGAGACGCCTTCCACGGCAGGATCGGCCGGGCAAACACTCATGTTGCCTCTACTTGCATTCTTGTTTCTGGCGCAAGTTGCGCCGGCAAGCACGACGATCGGGGGTGATGCGGCCGCGGTACTGCGGGCCGCCGGCAAGACAGCCGCCAAAGCAGAGGTGCTGCGATTTCATCCAGGCTCGTCGCTCGACCGCCAATCCTTTGCGGTGGTGTATGAACGGAAGTCGAATCAGACCTACGAAGCGCTAATCGACCTGACAAGCCACCACCTGCCGTCATGGAAAAACATTCCCGGAGTTCAGCCTTCGTTTCTGGAAGAGTATGCGGCAATTTTGAAGGCTGTTCGAGCCGATCCGTGCTTTGCCGAAATCGTGCGGCGGCACGGCGCGACAGATCTTTCACACATAGGGATTGGGGCTGGCCGGACGGATACCGCGACAATTTTTTCGACGAAAACCCGGCCATCGGATTACCGTAGAAGCGTCCGCGCCGCCAGGTTTAAAAGGAATGTTTAAGAATGCACCCCTTTCGAGTAATGAGTGGAAGAATCGGTTTGCGAATGTTTAGGTCATGTCGCGCCCAGGGAGCCATGGTGGGGATCGCTGCTGCGCTATGCGCATCCGTTGCCGTCGGGCAGGTGGATACCGGCTCGATCTCCGGCACGGTGCAGGATACAAGCGCCGCCGCTATGCCGGGAGTCCAGATCACTCTCACCAACGATGACACAGGACGCGTGGTCACGCAAAAATCGGGTGCGGCCGGCGAATATTCCTTCTCGCCGCTCAAAATCGGCCACTATTCGTTAGCGGCCGAGCTCAAGGGCTTTCAACGCGTCGAGCACACGCACGTGTCGCTCGATGTGCAGCAACGGGTGGTAGTGGATTTTGAACTGCCGCCCGGGCAGATGACGCAAACGGTAACTGTTACCGGGGAACCGCCCGCGCTGCAGACGCAGGATGCTTCGGTCGGACAAGTTATCGGCCAGCGCGCTATCAACGATCTGCCGCTCAACGGCCGGAATTTCACATTCCTCGCGCAGCTAGCCGCCGGCGTAACCCAGGGCCAGCAGGATACACGCGGGCTAGGCAGTAGCGGCAGCTTTTCCGCGAACGGCTCGCGCCCCTCACAAAACAATTATCTTCTCGACGGCATCGATAACAATGCGAACCTGGTCGATTTCCTGAACGGCACGGCCTATGCTGTCCGTCCGCCGGTAGACGCCATTCAAGAGTTCAAGATTCAGACCAACGATTACAGCGCGGAATTCGGACGCTCGGCCGGCGCCATCCTGAACGCCACCATCAAGTCCGGCACCAACCAGATCCATGGCAGCGCGTGGGAATTCCTGCGCAACGACAAATTGGATGCGGCGAACTTTTTCGAGAACTCCGGGGGCGTGCCCAAGGGCGAATTCCGCCAGAACCAGTTCGGCGCGAGCATCGGGGGGGCGATCCGCAGGGACAAGACATTCTTCTTTGGCGACTATGAAGGAACGCGCATCCGCCAGGCGTCGCCTTCCATCAACACGGTCCCGACCGCCCTCGAACGGAGCAGCGACTATACAAACTTCTCGGAACTCCTGGCGCAGGGTGGCACGCGCACCGACGTCCTCGGGCGAACCTCCGCGCTCGGCCAGATCTTCGATCCATCAACTACCAGAGCTATTGCCTGCGGCGTACCGGACTCGCTGACGGGCTTAACGTCGCCGTGCAGCGGCATGGCGGCCGGCAGCCTGGCAGGCTACGTTCGCGAGCCTTTCCCAGGAAACCTGATACCCGTGAACAGCCTCGACCCGAACGCGATCAAACTTCTGAACCTTTATCCCGCTCCTAATAGCACCGGGCTTTTCAATAACTACGCCGCCAATCCGATCATAAAAAACGACGTCAATCAGTTTGACGTGCGCATAGACCAGAACTTAAGCGAGAAGGACAGTATCTTCGGACGCGTGAGTTATTCGAACAACCCGACACTGATTCCCGGTCCGTTTCCTGGAATTGCCGACGGAGGCTCGTTTGCCGATGGCAACCAGACGGCCACGGCCATCAACTCGGTGATCAGTGAAACGCACTCGTTTTCACCGGACGTGGTCAACGAAGCTCGCGCCGGCTACAATCGCATCTCCAGCAGCCGTGTACAACCTTTCTCGAGCACGCCTGGAATTCCGGCGCAGTTCGGCATCCAGGATGTTCCTCAAGTTACTTCCAACGGCGGCCTGGGCTCCTTCTTCATTACCGGGCTGAATACGCTCGGCAGCAACCAGTTTATGCCGTCGATCGAATACAGCAACACGCTGCAGTTTACCGACAATCTAACCAAACACGCGGGGAGGCAAACGCTCAAGGGCGGCTTCCAATTTCAGGCTCTCCGGTTTTCTATACTGCAGCCGGCGTCACCGCGTGGGACATGGACATACAGCGGCGTCTATACCGAAGTTCCGGAGACGACCGGAGGGAACACAGGCCTGGCTCAAATGCTCCTCTCGCCCATTCCGGCGACGGTTGCCGGAGCTTCCGACTACGTGGGAGGAGCAGACCAGGTGCAGGCGTCGAACATCGCCAACACCGATATGACCCGCAATTACTATGGCGCTTACTTCCAGGACGACATACAAGTTTCATCGAAGCTGACGGTGAATCTCGGAGTCCGCTGGGAGTACTTCGGACAGATACGCGAACGCTACGGCGCGCAAGCGAATTTCCTGCCATCCGGTTCGAGTAGCCCGAGCGAATTCTTGCTGACCAATAAGCGCTGTAATACGCCTCTATCGCCGGACTTCCATGCGGCGGCCCAAGCCGACAACATCGCCATCGTTTGCTCCGGACAATCCGGCTTGGGAGTTTCACAATATACCAACTTTTCTCCGCGCGTGGGCTTTGCTTATCAGCTCACGCCGAAGTTCGTGGCGCGCGGAGGCTACGGGATTTTTTATGGCGGCTTTGAGAACTCGGTGGTTGAAACTTACTCCGATTTTCCCTTTCAATTCAACCTGACATATCCCAACTTAGTGCCGAACGCGCCCATCACTTTTGCCAACGGCTCGATTGGAACACTCGAAACGGGGCTGTCTGGAATCCCTCTGACGTCGGACGCCGCCGAGCCTAGTGGCGTTGGCTTCTTAGGCGAAGACTACCATGTAAAGACCCCGTACACGCAAGGCTACAACCTGACTCTGCAGTATCAGATCACAAACAACGATACCGTTCAAGCCGGTTACGTCGGCAACACTGTGCGTCACCTGGGCGTCTATGTGAACCCGAACGGTCCGAGCCAGATACTGCCTCCCGGCTTGAATAAATTCGACTATTCGCCTTATCCGGATTTCCCGAATGACTTCACTTACACGAGCTTTGCCGGTAATAGCTTTTATAACTCGCTCCAGCTCAATTACGAAAGAAGATTCAATGTCGGGCTGAACGTTCTGGCAAACTTTACCTGGTCGAAATGCCGGACCGACGCGGCCGATGTGCTCAATGCCACGGCCGTCACCTATCGCGCCACTTCCCTGCCCGGATTCGGCATCCAGGGCGATTACGGATTGTGCGATTTTGACGTTCCCAAGGTGTTTCACTTAAGCGGCACGTATCAGCTGCCCTTCGGTCATGGCCGGCAGTATCTGGCCAGCAGTCGCGGTATTGTCGATGCGCTATTCGGCGGCTGGGGAACAAACTGGATATTGACCTTGCAGAACGGACAGCCCGGAACAGTGCCCTGCGTGATCACCACGACATCGGGATTTGGCTGCAACGCTTTTCTCGTTCCGGGGCAGAGTGTCTACGCGGCCAACCGCGGCGTGAATCAATGGTTGAATCCGAATGCATTTGCCAGTCCGCCCGTCGCGACCACCATCGGACAATCCGATTACAGCCCGCTCGGCGGAGCTCCGACACAGTTTTTAGGACCCGGTTTCCATCGCCTCGATTTTTCGCTCTTCAAAGAATTTCGCATGACCGAGCGAACACGCATCGAGTTCCGCGCGGAGGCTTTTAACCTCACCAACACGCCCAACTTCTCGCCGCCCGGCTTCAGCGGCAATGGAGTAGTGGCGGCTCCCGGATCTCTCGACTACACGTCCTCGAGTTTCGGGCAGATTACTTCCACCCGCGATTTTCAAAACGATCAGCGCGAGCTGCAGTTCGCTCTGAAACTCTACTGGTAGAAAGCCGACCAGGAACAAAAAACTGCAAAACCTATACTCGGACGTCGTAACCTGGTCGCCCCAGTGGAACGCTGGCCCGTCAGTATCGCGCAAAATTCTACGCGTTATCAACCGGCTAAAATTTAACTATGCGGTTGCGTCCTACAAAGACTTTGCTGGCCACCGTCTGCTTTGTTGGAGCAAGCACCGCTGCATTTCCTCACGTAACCGGGTATGGCACCGTTTTCTTTCAGATCGTGGTATTCAGTGCCGCGGCCATCGTCGCCCGAATAACGTCGTTCCGCTACGCGGATACTCATCACCCCGCCATTTGGCTCGTATCTTTTTGCTTGAATTTGATTTTCTTTCTCATACCTGCAGTCGGAATTTGGCTCGCCGTTCGAAAGCGATGGCCAGTCTGGTGTTCGCTTACGATCTTTGGCTTGTGCCTGTTCTATCTGGCGTCATTGTTCTGGCTCTTTCCGGCAACAGACGGACCGTGATCCTACCGAAGTCGTGACGGACCGGCACGAGTTAGGCCCGATACGATGATGGAATGATTATTCAATGACTCGACAGCGCCTTGGCGCAGCGCCGATCTACACTTCTTCCGGCACCAAGAACGGCGCGCGATAACCCCGGTCCTCGTCGCGCAAAATTCGAGCAGCTTCCTCATCTCCAATCGCCTCCTGCGTCTCCGGATTGAAGTGAATCGTCCGACCTAAGCGATAAGAAGCATTCGCCAGATGCACCATTCCCGCCGAGATATGTCCTTCTTCGATCGGCGCGTGCAGGTCAGCTTTATTGCGGCTCATAACGCAATCGATGAAATTCTGGAAATGCGCCTGCTCACTCCCGCCGCTCACCGGCGACTGCTCCTCCTGGTCTTTGCCGAGCCAGACGCGATAGGTAGCGGCGTCCTCATCCCCCGTGGAAAGATAACCTTTCGAACCGTAGAAGATGTTGCCCACCGTATTGTGCGCTCCTGACAGGGGGCCAAGCTTCGCATGGGCTGACGTTTTCTTCGGCTCCGGCGTTCCCAACGCCGTTGTTCCGATCTCGGCCTCATGGTTAGTAATCCAGTGCCTGACTTCAAAAGTAATCAGGCGGTGCTTCCCATCGGGCAAATCGAATTCGAAGCTGCAGTTCAAATCGTTGGGCGTCTCCTGATCGTCATCGAACATGAAATGGCCGCCCACCGCGCTCACCTTATTGGGAAAACCTAAACCCATTCCCCATCGCGCGAGGTCGACCTGGTGGACTCCCTGATTGCCCAGATCGCCATTGCCGTAATACCAGAACCAATGCCAGTCGTAATGGAAACGGTTCTTTGTGAAAGCATGCTGCGGAGCCGGCCCCATCCACAAATCGTAATCGACTCCCGGCGGCACCGCGCTGACGGGTGCGTGTCCAATCGTGTCGCGCCACTTGTAACAGAGCCCGCGGGCCATATAGTTCTCACCGATCACTCCCTCCTGCATCTTTCGGACAGCTTCCCGCACCGCGCCGGCGGAGCGGATCTGCGTCCCGTGCTGCACAATGCGGTTGTAACGCTGGGACGCCTTCACCAGCTGCCGCCCTTCCCATAGATTGTGCGAACAAGGCTTCTCGACGTAGACATCCTTGCCGGCCTGGCACGCCCAGATCGCCATCAGCGAATGCCAGTGGTTCGGCGTCGCGATTGAGATCGCGTCAATCGATTTGTCTTCCAGCAGCTTTCTTACGTCGGTGTAAGTCTTCGGCTTCGGCAGGCCCATCTTCTCTATCTCGGCCAGGCGCTCCCGAAGCACGTTGTCATCGATGTCGCAAAAGGCCGCGATCTGGCAATTCTTGCTTTTCGCAAAGTTCTGCAGGTGATCGTTGCCGCGTCCATGCAGCCCGCAGATCGCGACGCGCACATTGTCGTTCGCGCCCAGCACGCGATTCGGTTTCAGCAAAGCCAGCGTCCCGAGCGTGGCGGCGCTGCTGCCCAAAAAATCCCTGCGATTCCAGTCACTCTCTTGCTTCATTGAATCTCCCTTACGTAAGGTACTTAAGCGTTTCCGCGATCAGATTCTTGGTGCCTGCGAACGGATCTTCCCCATTCGTCTCGAACTCCATGGAAAAATAACCCCGGTAAGAGGCCGCTCTGGCCAGGCCGAACATCGTCTTTAAATCGATCGGGACTTGCTGCTTGTCTTTGGTCTCGACCACACCTTTCACGTGACACATATTAAAGGCGTGAGCCAGCATGGCAGCCACGCCCTTCTTATTGAATGCAGCGTCATGCGTGATGCGCGCGTTTCCAAAGTCGGGCAACGCGCGCAGGTAGGGGTTACCCACTTTTTCGATAACGGCAACAATAAAGAAAGGGTCTTCGGCTACCGGATTATCGTTCTCCAGGTTCACGACGATGTTGCGTTTGGCCCCGTATTCCGCCATCTCTCCCAGGCTCTCTGCAGCCAGGCCGACATCGGGCTTCTGTCCTTTCGAACCTTCAATGTGCTGGCGAACGCTCGGCGATTCAACAGCCAGCGCCATATCGATCCACTTGCGGCCATCGGCGACGGCAGCCGCGCGCACCGTTCTATCCGGCGAATAAAATGCGCTCCCTGGCAAACCGAGATCCACCACATGCGAGCGCGCCGCCGCCACCGCCTTCCGAAAGCGCGCGAAATAAGCTGCATCCGTCGAACGAAAATGCGCGGTCAAAGGATTGATATTGTGCACGTCGAACTTCTCGGCAACTAGCGCCGGAAATTCCGTCATATCGATGCGCGGCTCAGCCCGCCACTCAGCATGATTTGAAGGGCTTTCCAAATAAGCGCGAAATGGATAAGAAGTGACAGCCAGCCGATCGCGCGGCCTGGTTGGAAATTCAAGCGACGGCGCCGAACTGCCGGCGTCCAAAAGACGATCTCCGGCAACTGCAGCAGCCACGCTCGCAAAACTTTCAAAAAGACGACGACGAGATAAGGACAACGAAACCTCAGGCCGGCACGTCCGGCTTTAACACTGAGTCCATCATAGACGTTTCCGAGAGTCAAGAAAAGTTTCTGAAATTTGACCCTGTTGAGAAACTTAGCTTCCTCGCCTTGTAGACTGGATGTGGTTTAGAAGCATTGGGAAGGCTTTCTTGAAGAATCCAAAGGGTGAGGTTCAAAAGCCGAGCTCCTTCAAGGATCTGGCGAAGTTCACCGGTGTCAGTCCGGCCACTATTTCGCGCGTCGCAAAAGGACAAACGAACGTCGATCCGGCCATACGAACAAGAGTAAGAAAGGCAGCGGAGACGCTGGGGATCGATCTCGACCGCCGGCGCAACGAAAGATCCAACATCATCGGTTTCATGCTGGCCAACCGCGACCTGCTGCATAACTTCCAGGCGCGCATCCTCTTCGGCTCGGAGACCTATTGCGCATCGCAGGAAAGAGAACTGCTCTTTATGTCGTTTCGCTATTCGCCGAACGTGCCGCCAGCCGAACTGCACCTGCCGAAAATTCTCAGCCGTGGCGGTATCGTGCGCGCCATGATCCTGGGCGGAACGAATTCGGCCAACATGCTGACCGCGCTGCGCGAACGCGATATGCCGTTCGCCGTGCTCGGCAACAACGTTCTCGGCGAATGGGACCCCAGCCAATATGACGCCGTGTATTCGGACGATGTGACCGGCGCGGCAGACCTGACGCGGCACTTGATCGACGATGGGCACCGCGATATCTGGTTCATAGGAGACATCGAGCTTCCCTGGTACCGCCGCTGCGCGCAGGGCTACCGGCAAACCATGAACGAAGCAGGTCTCAAACCGCGCATGAGCGAGATTCATTCGGACGATCATCAACTCGGCTATCTGACCATGCGATCGATCCTCTCGCGCCATGAGCCGGTGAGCGCCGTCTTCGCGGGCTCCGATCAGATAGCGCGCGGTGTCTATGAGGCTTTGCGACAGTCCGGCTTGAGCATTCCGAGCGATATCAGCGTGGCCGGTTTCAACGATAGTGAAGGCGCGCTCATGGACCCGCCGCTGACCAGCGTGCGTGAATTTCCCGAAGAGCTCGGCAAGCATTTAGCCGAATTCGTGATGCGACGCATCCAAGTACCGAATCGCGAGGCACAGCAGTTAGTCATTCCCACCAAAATCGTTCTGCGCGGATCCACACGCCCGTTTCTGGCTCGGTAGACGAATACAAAACCCCATTGACAAACCCATCCGCTTGGGTTATTTTCGGTGATGGGTTCGCTTCGATTCGCCGGCGTCCGATTCGTGGTTTACCCCAACGATCATGAGCCCCCACATGTGCATGGGCATTGCGACGGCGGTGTCGTGATTGTTGATTTGCTGGAGAGTGGGAACGTAGCTCTTTCGGAGCGCAAGGATGCGGTCCGAAATACCAAGGCAAGCACAATTCGAAAGGTGTTGAAGCGGGCCGACGCGCAATACGCCGAACTAATTGAACTCTGGGAGAAATTTCATGGCAGTCCTGACAAGCAAGAAGGAAATTGACGCGGCCATCAGGCGCTCGAAGGCGAGCCTGACGAATGAAGTGACGGCTACCGAAGTTCGCTATGTGCCCAGTCTTGATGTATTCGTTCTGAAGTTAAGCAATGGCATGCGCTCTCTTCTGCCCCGGGAACAGCTTCAAGGATTAGAAAGTGCAACGCGAAAACAGTTAACCAATGTCAAGCTCGTTGGCGGAGGCAGCGGTCTCCATTGGCCGGACCTGGATGCCGATCTCTTGGTGGAAGGTTTGCTCAATGGCGTTTACGGCACGAAAACATGGATGTCGAACCTTGGTCGTCGCGGTGGATCTGCCCGGAGTAAGGTGAAGAGCGATGCCGCGCGACGGAATGGATTGAAGGGTGGCCGGCCCAGAATGCTGGCGCGTTGATGCCGGGCGTCACGCCGACCGAAAATCTGCTTTTCACTCTGCGTAGAGTAGGCGTTTTCGCCTGCGGTTTTCCTGAGCGCGACTCCGCTGCCCTGCATTACTGCGACGGGCCGGGGCGCCAGCCTTGACCTTTCTAAACGCCTTGCTACCGATCACAGTCGATCTGTCCCAGGCAGCCCTCTTCCGTTAGCCCGCTCAGTGCACAATGTTAAACAGATCATGCTTACCGGCGAAATCCGCAATCAAATCGACCGCATCTGGGACGCCTTCTGGTCCGGCGGCATCGCCAACCCTGTCGAAGTCATCGAACAGATCACCTACCTGCTCTTCCTCAAACGCCTCGACGAAGTTCAGCAAGCCGCCGAGCGGCGATCCGACCGCCTCAACGAACCGCTCGAACGCCGCATCTTCCCCGAAGGCGTCGACGCCAAAGGTCTCCCCTACGAAGACTTCCGCTGGGACCGCTTCAAGCACATCTCTGCCGACGAGATGTTCACCCGCCTCTCCGAGCACGTCTTCCCCTTCCTCCGCGCCCTCGGCGACGGTTCCACCTACGCCCACTACATGCGCGACGCCCGCTTCACCATCCCCACCCCCGCTCTCCTCGCCAAAGTCGTCGACCTCCTAGACAAAGTGCCCATGCAAGACCGCGACACCAAAGGCGATGTCTACGAATACATGCTCGGCAAGCTCGCCACCTCCGGCCAGAACGGCCAGTTCCGCACCCCGCGCCACATCATCCGCCTCATGGTCGAGCTCACCGCTCCCACGCCCAAAGACGTCCTCTGCGACCCCGCCGCCGGCACCTGCGGCTTCCTCGTCGGAGCGGGCGAATATCTCCGCGAGCACCACCCCAATCTCCTCGCCGACCCCAAGCTCAACCACCACTTCCACCACGGCCTCTTCCACGGCTTTGAAACCGACGCCGCCATGCTCCGTATCGGCAGCATGAACATGCTCCTGCAATAGAACTCGATGACAGATACCAGAACGCCCGAACAGCGCCGCCGCATTATGCAATCCGTGAAAACTGAAGACACTGGGCCGGAGTGGACAGTTCGTCGCCTCTTGCACAGGCAAGGATTGCGCTATCGACTACATCCTAAGAAATTGCCAGGACGCCCAGACATCGTATTCCCCGGCAGAAAGAAAGCGATCTTTGTGCACGGATGCTTCTGGCATTCCCACGGTTGCTGTAAGGGGCGGGCACCCAAGTCCCGTCTCGACTATTGGACGCCCAAGCTCCGCGCCAATGTTGAACGAGATGCTAAGAAAACAAGAGAGCTTGAAGACCTAGGCTGGGCTGTAATGACGGTTTGGCAATGCGAGGTTGCAGATCAGAAGGTTCTGGCCGAAAAGCTCTTTAATTTTGTTGCGGGAACCACTCCTGCTAGAAAGAAAATCGCAACGGCGTGAGCTAGGCTTAAAGCTTACCCATCTTGAGGGAATTAGAAACAGTGCGGCCGATCGGAATCGATTTATTTGCGGGAGCCGGCGGCTTCAGTCTTGGTTTTGAGCAGGCCGGTTTCGATATTGCCGCTGCCGTTGAGATCGATCCGATCCATTGCGCGACGCATAAATTCAACTTTCCTAAAACCGTTATCATCCCTCGATCCGTTGTTGGCTTGAATGCCGCTGACATTCGTCTAGCTGCTCGCATTGGGAGCAGGGTAGTGGACTGCGTTTTCGGCGGTTCGCCCTGTCAGGGATTTTCTTTGATCGGCCATCGAGCCCTCGAGGATCCCCGCAACCGCTTGGTGCTGGAGTTTGTTCGTATTGTCTCTGAGCTGGATGCGCGGACATTCGTTTTTGAGAATGTCAAAGGTTTGACCATGGGCAAACACAAAGAATTTTTGGCTGAGTTGGTCGAAGCGTTCGACCATGCTGGATATCAGGTATCCTTGCCTTGGAACGTGCTCGATGCGGCAGACTATGGGGCGCCGCAGCACCGCGAACGTCTGATTCTGATGGGCGCGAAAAAGGGCATGACACTCCCTACTTATCCTGCCCCGCTCTTCAACGCGGCCGACTGTAGGCAGCCCACGCTGGGGCTGCCGATCGGTCCGACCTGCGAAGATGCGCTCGGCGACTTGCCTGATGCTGACAGCTTCGCGGGCTTAATCGAGAGCGATCTGATGGGCGAAGTGTCATATGGCAGGCCGAGCACCTACGCTAGCGAGTTACGCTGCTTAACCGAAACCTCCTGGCATAGAGGTATTGCCCGGCAATGGAACAAGAAGGGATTAACGTCGAGCGCGAGAACAACACATACCGAAATCTCACGGCGGCGATTTAGAGAGATTAGAGGCGGTGCTACCGAGCCTATCAGCAGATTTTTTAAGTTGCAGCCGGACGGTCTTTCCAATACCCTCCGCGCTGGAACGGACGGTGCGCGCGGTGCCTTCACGAGTCCTCGCCCCATTCATTACGCCTACGATCGCTGTATCACAGTTCGAGAAATGGCGCGCCTACATGGTTTTCCCGATTGGTTTCGGTTCCACGCAACGAAATGGCATGGCGCGCGCCAGATCGGCAACTCAGTGCCACCACCTTTGGCGCGATCGGTGGCCGACGCAATCGCGACAGCCATAAATGCATATACCGGACCGGAAAAAATTGCGCTGAAGCTGGGTGACCCGGCGCTGCTCTACATGGAAATGTCGGAAGCTTCCGAACACTTTGGGGTACAGCGGCCTTCGGGTCGTCGTGATCGCAAGAGCGGAGCGAAAAAACGCAAACAGCACGACATAGAGGAGGCCCTTGGTAAGGTAGTTCCAATTCGTGCCTAAAGATGCAAAACCCAAAGCAAACCGATATAAGGTTCTGATCGAGAAGATCTTTTTCGATCACTGGACCAAAGGGAAAAAAGAGTTCGAGTTTGCTCGGGACGAAATCGGACAGAAAGCCAATGAACTAGGGATCGCGCTGCCGAATAATCTCGGCGATCTGACCTACTCGTTCCGATATCGGATTGGCCTTCCTGAGGCGATTGTTGCAACACAGCCAAAAGGCTGGGAATGGATTATCGAAGGCGCGGGGCGTTCGCGTTATCGGTTCAAGCTTGTGAACGCAACCCGGATTAGGCCTCGCGAGGATTTAGTTCGAGTCGCTATTCCAGATGCTACTCCTGAAGTCATCCGCGCTTACGCTCTCGACGATGAACAGGCTTTATTAGCAATCGTGCGCTACAACCGCCTTATTGATACGTTCTTAGGGCTGACCACGTACAGTTTGCAGAATCACCTCCGAACTACAGTACTGGGTATAGGTCAGATCGAAATAGACGAACTCTATATTGGACTCGATAAGCATGGCTGCCATTATGTAATCCCGGTCCAGGCCAAAGGTGGCAAGGATCAAATTGGCGTTGTTCAAACCACGCAGGACATTCGTTTCGTCGAAGAGAAATTTAGTGGGATGCGTTGCCGTGCGATTTCAGCACAATTCATGGATGAGGGTGTGGTGGCGTTGTTCGAGTTGACCCTGCAAGATAACCGGATTAGGATTGTCGATGAACGTCACTACCAGTTGGTACCGGCAGATCGGTTAGATCCGAAGGCGATCCGCAACTATACAGACTAGATTCTGAGCGCTAGCTTTGCCCGTCGACGAAGCGCACCGCTCTATCTCCGTCGACATGCTCGACACCGGCATCGACGTGCCCGAAGTCGTCAATCTCGTCTTCTTCAAAGTCGTGCGTTCGAAAACCAAGTTCTGGCAGATGGTCGGGCACGGCACTCGACTCAGCGCCGATCTCTTCGGCTCCGGCCGCGACAAGCAGTTCTTCTACATCTTCGATTTCTGCGGCAACCTCGAATTCTTCAGCCAGAATCCCGAAATCTCCGATGGCTCCGCCGGCGAGTCGCTCACCAAAAAACTCTTCGCCAATCGCGTCGAACTCATCACCACGCTCGACACCATCGCCGCCCGCGACCAGAAAGACTCCGACGACTGCGAAACCAAACTCCGTACCGAAGTCGCCGGCTGCCTCCAGAGCGAGGTCGCCGCCATGACGCTCGATAACTTTCTCGTCCGGCCCCACCGCAAATCCGTGGAGCAATTCGCGCAGCCCGAATCCTGGACTACCATCTCGCCGGACGACAGCATCGAACTTCAGACCAACATTGCCGGCCTGCCCTCGACACTGCCATCCGAAGCCCTCGAAGCCAGACAATTCGACCTGCTGCTTCTGCGCACTCAACTCACGCTGCTGCGCGGCGAACCCGGTTTCGCTAAACTCCATCACGACATCGAAACCATCGCGCGCCTGCTCGAAGCTCAATCGAACATCCCCGCCGTCGCCGCCAAACTCCCGCTCATTCAGGAAATCCAATCGCCGCTCTTCTGGGAAGACATCACTGTCGTTTGCCTTGAAACCGTCCGCAAAGGTCTGCGCGATCTCGTCCAATTCATCGAGCGCCTGAAACGTACCAAGATCATCAGCGATTTCGTCGATTCGCTGGGCGACGAAACGGTCATCGATCTTCCCGGCCTCTCGGTCGGAGTCGACCCCGAAAGATTTCGCGACAAGGTTCTTGCCTTCCTGCGCAAGCATGAAAACGACGCCGTCCTGCACAAGCTCCGCTTCAACGAACCCCTCACGGCGGAAGATCTAACCGCGCTCGAAGCCATTTTTATCGCCGAGGGCAGCACCGCCGAAGAAATCGACGCCGCCAAAGAGTCCGCCCAAGGGCTAGGCCTATTCGTCCGCTCCCTGGTGGGCCTCGACAGAGGAGCCGCCAAACAGGCTCTCGCCTCCTTCATGACCGGCAAGACCCTAACCGCCAACCAGATCGTCTTCCTCGACCACGTCATCAACCACCTGGCCATCACCGGTTGGATCAACCCGCGCAACCTCTACGCCTCACCCTTCACCGACCTCCACCCCCACGGAGTGGACGGCATTTTCGATCCCGCCTCCACTCTAGCCTTGATTTCTACTCTGCAAGGCGTCCGGCAAAACGCAACCCCGATATGGGCTGTTAAAGAGGGCAGCTAATGGTTTTTCGTCTTTCTCTTTAAGAATTCCTAAAGAATCAACAACTTAGATCGGCACCGCCCCTTTTCATCACACCCACCATTCCCCAGTCACAACCTATATTCCTATTATTTTCAATAACTTACAAGGAAACGCTTGGAAGCGTCCTATATACTGGTTCTTTGGGAGCCCGTCCAAGCTCCCATTCATTCGTAAAAACGCCGGTGGCCCGTCCAGCCCCCGGCGTTTTTCATTTCTAAAGGAGTCCACTTATGCGCCTCGATTATTCCTCGCCCTCGCCCGCTCGCCTGGCCGCCAACCGCGCCAACGCCCAACTCTCCACGGGTCCAAAGTCGGAAGAGGGCCGAGCCGCCGTTTCGCAAAACCGCTGGCGTCACGGTCTCACCGGCTCCTTCATGATCCTTGGCTCGGAGATCGAAGAGGACTTCAAGCAACTCGTCGCCGACCTCCGCGCCGAACACAAACCCTCCACCACCACCGAAAATCTGCTGGTCGACCGCATGGCCCAGCACTACTGGCTCCTGCAGCGCGCCCTTTCGCTGCAGAACCTTTGCTTTACCAGCGAACTGCCGAACTGCTACCAGGAAAAACAGCTCGCCCTCTACCTCCGCTACCAGACCACCCACGAGCGCGCCTTCCACAAATGCCTCAACGAGTTAATCAAGCTCAGAACCGAAGCCCGGCGCGCTAAAGCCGACGAAGCCGCCGTGCAGGTCAAGAAGGAAATTGGCTTTGAATCGCAAAAACGGCTTGCAGCCGCCGAAGCCCGCAAACAAGCCGCCGAAAATCGTGCCGAAACCCTGCACGTCGGCCGTCTCGAACTCCTCGAATGCCAAATCGCCGCTCAAAAAGCTCGCGTGCCCCAACCCAAACCCACTGAAACGGTCGCCGTCGGGCTCAAACAAGCTGCCTGAGACTTCGCAAATCGAATCGAAACCGCGCACGTCAGCGATTGTGAAAAGATCGGGGACACTCCGGGCTAGCATCCGTCCACACTCGGTAATTTCCACAAAAGCAGGCGTGTCCCCAGATTTTTTCACAACCCGGTCAGTAAGCGGACCCCCATTCCGGGAAGCTCCGCGAAACGGGCTTGGCGGGCCCCTGCTGCATGCTAACCTTTAACCTTCCCGCCCTTTGTGTCCATGAGAAAACTGCTTGCACTAAATCGTGGTGAAATCGCCATCCGTATCCTCCGTGCCGCCAATGAGTTAGGGCTTCGCACGGTAGCTGTTTACTCGCAGGAAGATCGGCTGAGCCTGCATCACTTCAAGGCCGACGAAGCCTACCTGATCGGCCAGGGGAAAGGCCCCGTGCAGGCCTATTTGGACGTCGAGGGAATCGTCAAACTGGCCGCGGAAAAAGAAGTGGATGCGATTCATCCCGGCTATGGATTTCTATCGGAAAATCCGGCGCTTCCGATCGCCTGTGAGCAGGCCGGCATCACTTTCGTGGGCCCGAGCGCGGCCATCCTCGAATCGCTAGGCGACAAAACAGCCGCCCGCAAGCTGGCCCAAAAAGCGGGCATTCCGGTGGTTCCCGGCACCGAAGAACCGGTCGATCCGGCTGGGCAAGACGCCGAAGCAATCGCCGAAAAAATCGGGTTTCCGTTGATGGTCAAGGCGGCTTTTGGCGGCGGTGGCCGAGGCATGCGCGTAGTAGACTCGCGCGCCGACTTCAAAGCCCGCTTGCAGGAAGCCAGCGAGGAAGCGGCGGCCGCGTTCGGCAATGCGGCTGTTTTTCTCGAACGCTATATTCGCCGCGCCAAGCACGTCGAAATTCAGATCATTGGAGACAAGCAAGGCAACATCCTGCACCTCTACGAGCGCGATTGTTCAGTGCAGCGAAGACATCAAAAAGTTGTCGAGATCGCGCCCGCCGTCGGTCTGCCGAAAAAAGTTCGCGCCGAGTTGGCTGAGGCGGCAGTCGCTCTGGCGCGCACCGCGAATTATTACAACGCCGGAACGGTCGAGTTCCTGGTCGACGCCGAAACTCACGAGTGGTTCTTTATTGAAGTCAACCCACGCGTGCAAGTGGAGCATACCGTAACCGAGATGATCACCGGCATCGATATCGTGCGCACGCAGATCCAGGTTGCCCAGGGCCTCAGCTTGCATGGCGAAGAGATCGACCTGCCGCGCCAGCAAGACATTCCGCTGCACGGCACGGCGCTGCAATGCCGCGTTACCACCGAAGACCCCGCCAACAATTTCGTTCCCGATTACGGCAGGCTCCAAACCTATCGCTCGCCCGCCGGGTTCGGCATTCGTTTGGATGGAGCGTCCGCTTATGGCGGAGCGGTCATCTCGCCTTACTACGATTCGCTGCTCGTAAAGGTAACCGCCTGGGGCCGCGACTTCAAGCAGGCCTGCCAGCGCATGGATCGTGCCTTGCGCGAGTTCCGCATCCGCGGCGTCAAAACAAATATCCCGTTCCTCGAAAACGTGGTCAAACACCCGACTTTCGAATCGGGCGATACCACCACCTCTTTCCTCGATGACACTCCGGAACTCTTCGAATTCGCCGTGCGCAAGGATCGAGCGACCAAACTGCTCACCTTTTTAGGCGATGTCATTGTAAACGGCAATCCGGAAGCGGCGGGCAAGTCGCGCCCGGCCGTATTGCGCGAAGCGCCTGTACCTAAGTCAACCTTAAAAACTCCGCCCGATGGCACGCGTCAACTGCTGGATAAACTCGGACCGCAAAAGTTCGCGGATTGGACCAGAGAGCAATCGCGGCTGCTGCTCACCGACACCACCTTCCGCGATGCGCATCAATCCTTGATGGCGACGCGCGTTCGCACCTACGACTTGTTGCGCATCGCCGATTATGTCGCCCGAGAACTGCCCCAGCTTTATAGCCTCGAAATGTGGGGTGGCGCGACCTTCGACGTCTCCATGCGCTTCCTGCTCGAAGATCCCTGGAAGCGGCTGCGCGACCTGCGCGAGAAGATTCCAAACATCTGTTTCCAGATGCTGCTGCGCGCTTCTAACGCGGTCGGCTATACGGCGTACCCGGACAACGTGGTGCGCGAGTTCATCTCCGAAGCGGCCGCCCAGGGAATCGACATTTTCCGCATCTTCGATTCCTTGAACTGGATGCCGAACATGCGCGTGGCCGTGGAAGCTACTTTGCAAACGGGCCGCATCTGCGAAGCGGCCATCTGCTACACCGGCGACATTCTCGATCCGGCGCGCGAAAAATATTCGCTGCAATATTATGTGCGCCTGGCGAAAGAACTGGAGCGCATGGGCACGCACATCCTCGCGATCAAGGACATGGCCGGGCTGTTGAGGCCGTACGCCGCCTACAAGCTCGTCAAGACGCTGCGCGAAGAGGTCGGCGTGCCGATCCATCTGCATACGCACGATACGAGCGGCGTAAACGCGGCCACCATTTTGAAAGCAGCCGAGGCCGGTGTGCACGTCGCCGATGGAGCGATTTCCTCGATGAGCGGCACCACCAGCCAGCCGAACCTGAATTCGTTGGTGGCCGCGCTGGCTCACACCGAGCGCGACACTGGCATGAATCTCGATGCCCTAAACCGCTGTTCCGATTACTGGGAAACGGTCCGCGCCTATTACGGGCCGTTCGATGAAGCGCCGAAATCGGGCAGTTCCGACGTCTACCTGCACGAGATGCCGGGCGGCCAATACACCAACCTCAAGGCCCAGGCCGAAGCGATGGGTCTCGGCGGCCGCTGGCCGGATATCGCGCGTACCTATGCCGAAGTCAACATGGCTTTCGGCGACATTGTCAAAGTAACGCCTTCGAGCAAAGTGGTGGGAGATCTGGCGCTCTATCTCATCAGCCACGATATGACGGTCGAGCAACTGCAGAATTTGCCGGTCGATCATCATGTGACCCTGCCCAACTCGCTCGCCGATATGTTCATGGGTTCGCTCGGCCAGCCGGAGGGCGGTTGGCCGCCGAAATTGCAGGAGATCATTCTGCACGGCAAGAAGCCCGAAGAGGGCAGGCCCGGAGCCAACCTACCGTCAGCCGACTTGGAGGCAACCGCGAAGACCGTTGCCGAGCAAACGGAATCCACCAGCCGCACGGACCTGTTGAGCTATTTGATGTACCCGGAAGTCTTCCTGAAATTCGCCGCCGCCCGGACGCAGTTCGGCGACCTCGAAGTACTCCCGACTCCGCCGTTCTTTTACGGCTTGGAAGAGAGACAGGAATTCACGGTCGAACTCGAGCCGGGAAAGACGCTCATCATTCGTCTGCTCACAGTCGGCGAGCCAAAGGCCGATGGAATGCGTACCGTCTTTTTCGAGCTCAACGGCCAGCCCCGGCAAGTCGAAGTCAAAGATAAATCGATCAAGGCCGCCGCATCTGCTAAACGCAAGGTCGATCCAGCCATACCGGGGCAAGTGGGCGCGCCCATTCCAGGGGCAATTACAACCGTCTATGTCCAGCAGGGCGAACAAATAGAGAAGGGCGCGCGCCTGCTGATCCTGGAGGCCATGAAGATGCAGACCACCGTCTATGCTCCAATCGACGGAACGGCAAGCGAGATTGCCGTCAAAGCGAGAGATAGCGTCGAGGCTCGCGACCTGCTGCTGATCATTGAATAACCCGTTGTTGGACGGCTAGACTGGATGAGTGAGAGGAGTGGGGGCGTAGCTCAGTCGGATAGAGCATCAGCCTTCTAAGCTGAGGGTCACAGGTTCGATCCCTGTCGCCCCTACCATTTCCCATGCCTATCCCGGTTCTATACGAGATTCAAACCCGGGATTGGCTCCTGCGGTGCAGTGCCGGAAGCACTATGCTCCCGCTGGACGAGCTGCCGGATCGGGAACTGGATCGGCTAGCGGAACTCGGCTTCAACTGGCTATGGTTGCTGGGTGTCTGGCAGACTGGAAGCTCTGGCGCTCAGGTCTCGCGCAGCCAAGCTTCCTGGCGACCCTCTTTCGAAGAGGCACTCCCGGACCTTACTGAAAACGACATTGTCGGCTCTACTTTTGCGATTACCGCTTATCGCGTGCACGCTGACTTCGGTGGCAATGAGGCGCTTGCCCGTTTGCGCTCCCGGCTTCGCGATCGTCGGATCGAATTGCTGCTCGACTTCGTTGCGAACCACACCGCGCTCGATCATCCATGGTCCGTCGAGCACCCAGAATACTACGTAGCTGGCACAGAGGCGGACTTAGCCAGAGAGCCGCAAAATTACACTCGCGTCGGCACCGGCCCAAGTTCAAGAATTCTAGCTCACGGGCGCGATCCCTACTTTCCCGGCTGGCCCGATACCTTACAACTGAATTACGGACGGGAAGACGTACAGAAAGCGATGCTGGAACAACTGTACTCGATCGCGGCGTTATGCGACGGAGTGCGCTGCGACATGGCCATGCTTCTGCTGCCCGAGATATTTGAGAAAACCTGGAACATCGCGGCCGCGGCTTTTTGGCCCGGGGCGATCACAAGCACGCGCCAGATCGCGCCGGACTTCCTTTTTCTGGCCGAGGTTTATTGGGGTCTTGAATGGGAGTTGCAGCAGCAGGAATTCGACTACACCTACGACAAGACTCTCTATGACCGGCTATTGCACTCGGATGCGGGGTCCGTAAGAGCGCATCTGGGCGCGGATATGGCGTTCCAGAATAAGCTGACCCGCTTCCTGGAGAACCATGACGAACCGCGCATAGCCGCTATCTTGCCCGTTCCGAAGCACAAAGCGGCCGCCATGGTTGCGTTCTTTGTTCCCGGCATGCGTCTGTTGCATGACGGCCAATTAGACGGCTGTGTCAGAAAGCCTTCTATCCACCTGGCTCGCCGATGTATCGAGAGCCCCAACCCGGAGTTGCAGGAGTTCTATCGCCGGCTGCTGCTTACCATCGAAAACGTCGCTTCAGAAGACTGGCGCTTGCTCGAACCCGCCGAGGCCTGGAGTGGCAATCCTACGCACGCCGACTTTGTTGCTTTCGGCTGGGTACGCGACGGATCTTTGGCATATCTGTGCGCCGTGAACTACGCGGACCATCGAAGCCAATGCTATTTGCCTTTACCTTGGAGCGCTCAAGGCAACGGTGGCTCAATTGTGTTGCGAGACTTCATGGGACCTGCCACCTACGAAAGGAGCAAAGAGTCTCTGCGGGCTCCAGGATTGTACCTAGATCTCGAACCGTGGGGATACCATCTGTTCCGGATCGAACCGAGTACCGGCTAAGATCGCCTCGGAGTCACTGATTGTTGATGCCGTTCTCCAAGTCGGTGTGAGCATTCCGGCCGGCCTGGTTATCCAAGGGCTCTTCGTTGCTCTTGTTCGTCACGCTCTCCGCGGGCTGGGCTTTGGGATTGCCCTGCTGTTCATTCGGGTCGTTTGGGGTTCCCGTTTGGACATCGCAGCTGACGGCCAGTCCAGCGGCGAGGAGCAGGGGCAGAAGCTTAAACTTAGTCACAGTTTTTGGACACTCCGAAGGAAAATCTGCTACGTAGGAATCTCAGTGGCTAGTGGGCGCGGGCTGCACGATAGCGGCAACGGCTAAACCCAACCCGGCTAGAGTGGCCGCCAGCAAAAGCGCGGTCGCAGCCTCGTATTTGACTCGATTATTGTTGTTCGGCGTACCGGAGCCCTGCCCACCTCCGCGTCTGTCAGGAGCACCGCTGCCGGCGCCCGTTTGGAAAGCAGAAGCCGTTCCCGTACCGATGTGGGTTAGAAGGGCACCCTGCCGATTCAGGACATTTAAGGAGCCCGCCAAGGCCGCTATTTCGACCATGTCGCCGTCCAGGCGGACAACTGCCTGGGACGCGCGCTGCCCTTGTTCGATACGATATTCGGCGGCATGAACACTGTAACCGTCCATATTATCGACCTTGGTCGCACCTTGCTGGAGCTGAAAATGGTCGCGAAAAACGGTTCCAGCCGAATCGATGCCAAGAGTTAAAGATGCGCCGCTCTGAAGGAACACCTGGCTGGAAGCTTTGCCGGTCTTGATCTCGGAGCCTTCGAAAAGGTTCGCGTTACCGTCAACCCGATTACTGTTGAGTATGAAAGTACCGACTGCCGAGGCGATTCCGATCGCCGGTGGCAACGCGGTGCACGTAGCCGCGGACAGGATGGATATTAAACAAAGCTGAAGGCTTTTTTTGCCTTTCATTCTCCCCTTCCGCAAGCTCTAGCCACCGCTACATCAGTATAGCGGTCTTTACTTGGCAGCCGGAATTCCCATGTTGTGGATGGCGAGTCCGCCAAACAGGGCCGCTTCCGCGAAATTGCCGATTGCGAACTTCGATTTAAGATCTTTATGCCGACGGAGCAGTATTTGAGGAAGGATCACGCCCAGGCCGATTCCAGCTTTAATACTCAATCCTTTAGCGCCGAAAGTACCGTTCGAAGAGGCTAGGAAAGAGTTGCCTTCCTGCTTGCCCCAGGAACTCGCCGCATCCATACTGGTCGCGGCGGCCATGGCCAGCATGCTTGCGATCCATACGCGATTGACGATTCTGTCGTGCCTGTCCTCGAACTGCGGGGTCTCGTTCCGAACCAGGCGTGGGCTGACTGACGGAGCAAGCCCAGGCGACAGAATAGCCGCCGATTCTGCCGCGATTTGACCCGGCTTCGTCACGGCCTGCGCAAAAAGCGTGCCACTCGAAACGGTCAAAAGAAGGGCTGTCGCGGCCTTCAAAGTGATTGATTTCATGTTGTCCTCCTGTCGCATCTTGCGAACACTAGATCCATCGGCCACGCAGAGTGGGAACTTTATGCCGGAGGTTTTGGCGTGATCTAGAATAAAGAGGTTCTTACTTGTCGGGGCGTAGCGCAGCCTGGTAGCGCACCTGCCTTGGGCGCAGTTCGGCCCGCTCCAAAGCTTCTTTCCATTTAGCGCCATTACTTAGATTTTCAACAACTTGGGGAATCTGCTTTTCGCTCGAAGCCAACTCAAGTCGCCTCAATGCGGAGGGTTTTGTCACGGTTTTGCCACGGTCATCTCGGGCCGCCAATAAAGCATGATGGTGTAGAGCATCCCGTGATAGCTGCGAGGCGCATGGCGCTAGTGTGCGAACAAAAGCGAAGATACCCCACAGCCGTCGGCAAATGCACCTGCAACAGATCGCGGATAATCTCGAAGAAGTCTTTCAGCCGTTTCTGTTGCCGTGGACCTCTAGGCCCCAGCATTCGCCGAGCACCGCAATGCAACCTGACGCCTCGATTCCCGGCGAGAAAGCTCACCTGTACCCGTCCGGAAGAAAGTCGGCCAGGAAGCCCAGCTTGAGGGCCGCATCTAGCATGTCACCGAGGAGCGATAGAGCTGAACCGCAAAGCGTATAAATCAAAGGGTTAGAAGCAAAAAGGCCGATGCTCCCTCTTGCTTGACTCGCGTGCCCGCGTTCGTTAACTTGGAAATGATGCTGATCCTTCCCGCTCTCTCCAGCAGCGCCTCTGGCAAGTCAATCGAAAGAAGCTGGCGTTCACAGGGTTTGCGACGTTTGATGAGCCTGTCCGGTTCTTCCGCTTTGTAAATGACAGTCAGGACGAGTTCCGCCTTGTTTTCGTGTTTGGATTCAAATGTGCGTCGGCGATGCCTGAATCGGTAAAACGAATTTGGCGACTGTTCCGCCTCCCGGATTAGGTTCCAAACTGATTCGTCCGCGATGCGCTTCTACAAATTCTTTGCAGATGGAAAGCCCTAGACCAAGGCCATCGGTTGAGCTCGCTTCTGTGAGCGTGTGAAACTTTTGAAAGACTCGATTGAGATCTCCTTCAGGTACGCCAACACCTCGATCAATCACCATAACTTCCAGTTTGTCGTCGACTATTTGGCTGCGTAGCTGAATTCGCTCGTCAGATGGAGAAAACTTGAATGCGTTAGTGAACAGGTTGACCAGAACCTGCGTGATCAAAACGAAATCCATGGGAACCAAGGGCAGATGTGGAGGGATTTCGATCGAGATTTGCCGCTCATCGGTCGCCGTTCCCAGCTCCTCGAGGGCAGCTCCGACTACGTCCGACAAGTCGCACTGTTCAAGTTTCACCCGCGACTCTCCTGCCTGAATGCGCGTCACGCTTAGCAGGTTGCTCATCAGGCGATGTAGACGTTTGACCTCAGACTCGGCGGTTCGCAGTAACTGGCGTTCGCGCGCTTGTTCGAGCGGAATACTGGGATTTAGCAAGCCGCTTACAGCTGCAGTGATGGCCGCAAGCGGCGCGCGCAGCTCGTGCGAGACCGCACTTAATAGTGCACTCTGGAGTAGATCCGATTCCTCAAGGAATCGAAGGCGGCGCACCTTCTGATCAAGTAGCCCTTGCTCGATTGCCAATGCGGATTGCGCGACGAATCCGGCCAAAAGATCACGCTGCGGGGTGGAAAACCAAGCACCCGGCCTAGATTCAAGCCCGAGCACCCCGATGACTTGCCCTCGGACGGTAAGCGGGAGGTAATACCCCTGGGCGTCCGATACGGCTGTGGTGGAAGTCCCAGCTTCTTGGCCATATTTCCAACACCAGGCCGCTGCCTCCATTTCTTTGGAGGTCGAGGCAAATTGTGGAGTTCGAAAACGCGGTATCAGTTGTTGATCTGTTGGCAGCAGAATGACAGAACCGCGATGAAAATTAATTTCCAAGTGATGGCTGACAACCTCCAGGATCTGCTCGAAATCGCTCGTCATTGTCAGAGAGCGGCTGAACGCCGCAAGTGCCTTTAGCTTCCCGTAAGTCAAGGCGTTTTGAATTGCCAGTGAGGCGATCTGCGCGGCTGCCAGGCTGTTCTTCAAATCTTCTGGCGTAAACTCCGCGCCGGATTGCTTGTTATAGACTTCGAAAAACGCGATTACATCCTTCTTGCTATCCAAAATTGGAATGCTCATTCCAGAGGTGACACTAAATCGTTGACGAACTTCCGGTAGTATCGCCACGTCCTTCAAAGCGTCATTCGTCAGGTAGTGAGTGCCATGGGTCAGGATCCAACCAGGCCATCCAGAACCGGTTGTGCAGTCGTATGTGAAAGGTACAATACTCTGTCCTTGCAGGACGTGGTCGCAGGACATCCCGTTCTCGGTCCGCAATCCTGCGCATCCACTCTCGGCCTGCGTCATCTCGATTACCTGTTTGGCGAGTGTTTCCAACAAACTTTCGAGATCGAACGTCGAGTTCAGGCTATCGCTGATACGAAGCAACGACGTAAGCGAGTGTTCGAGTTCTTTTTCTGTCACCAGTTCTTAATTCCAAGCGGGACGAGCTTTTGAAAGGTTCTCTCTCGCTTGTGTCAATTCAAAATCGGTACGAAGCCGGTATCCGACCCCGGGTTCAGTAACGATATAGCGGAGAACCCTGGGATCGCAGCCCAGCTTCCGGCGCAGATTACTCACGGTGACACGCAACAAGTGCACGGCATCCTGATTTTGTGCGGTGCCCCATAGTTCGTGGATCACTTGATAGTGCGTTCTTACCAGTCCCGCGTGACTCGCGAGAACCTTCAAGAGGTCATACTCGGTTGCTGTGAGTTTGAGCTGTTCGTTTCCGACGAACACTTCGCGTCTGCTGAAATCTACTTTAAGGTCACCGGTCGTGAAAACCTCGCTTCGCGGGGCGCCAAAAGCCCGTCGCAAAGCGGCTCGAAGCCGGGCTAGTAGTTCCCCCATTGTGAATGGCTTCGTCAGGTAGTCGTCGGCGCCTGTATCGAGGCATGCGATTATTTCGGATTCCTCATGCCGAACTGACATCACAATGATCGGCGCGGTTGTACATTCTCGTAAGCGCCGTAGAACTTGCTTACCGTCCATGTCGGGCAAAAACAGATCGAGGAGGATCACATCTGGCCGGGCCAAAGGAAATTTCTGCAGAGCCTCTTCACCGGTCCCGACTGGGTAGAGGCTATATCCGGCTGGCTGCAGAGTAACGCTGAGGATATCCTGCATCGCCTTTTCGTCGTCGACCAGCAGAATTCGGAGGCCCTCGTTTTTCATTTCATGACCTCGGAACCCTGGCTGTACGGCTCACGGTTCAATGACAACGTTGTAGATTCGATATAGATATTCAGCATCGGACAAACCGAAGCTCCGCTGCAGCGTCGAAGGATTTGCAGGTTGTATCGTTCATTGCTTTCATTTGAGCGTTGGAAGGACCTGGACGATGCTGCTCAGCAGAAACGCTTCAGCGTACACAGCTATCCCGTTTCTTTGTAGCATGCCTAACGTATACGCGCTATCGGCCGGTTGCCCAGGGCCAATGAGATTTTCGCTAAAGGCTGGCCGGAGGTTTCGATTCATTGGATGTTTCTCTATCGCAAGGGCTTATCGATGCGTGTCAGGGGAAGAATGGCGCGCTTTGAGATGCGCGCGCATAGGTCATTTGCCGCGTGCCGCGGGGTCAAGGCTGAATCAGACCCTGCCGGATGGCGTGCCTTATCATGCTGGCCGCCTCGTGAGCGTCAAGTTTTTTCATAATAGTGGAACGATGTGCGGCCACTGTCTTGAAGCTGATTCTGAGAGCTTTTGCGATCTGGTTAGAACTTTTCCCGTCTGCAAGCAGTTGCAGAATCTGTTGTTCACGGGTCGTCAGAAGAGGCCCACCTTTGCCGGACAGGGCTAGCAGTTGCCGGATCAACTGTGCGCTTTTCTCACTGGATTGAAGCGCCCTCTTGAGCCCTGAGAACGCAGGGTGACTCTCTGGCAGATTGTCAAGCCGTACGTTGAAATTTCCCGTAATGGCGGACAAAACAGTGTTAAAGTCCTCAGTCATAAGGGAACTAAAATGGCTGATCGTCTCCAATTTGTACGAGCTGACGTCCCTGATGATGAGCCCCACGTTCAACGTCTTACCATCGGGACGAACGGCGTAAAGACTTGCCAAACAAATTCGTGCATTGGAGCGTTCGTGCACCGGAACACCGCTGATCTGAATGTTAAGAATTGGCGTTTGGTTCTGAAGGACCTCGCGGCATAACGGTTCGAGGGCAGAAGCCTGCTCAGGGAGCACTTCTCGGAGTGTCTGACCGACATGCTCGTTTGCCAAATGGCCGTCAATGACCTTCAGGGCCGCGTTAATGCGGACAAATCGCAAATTGTGATCGAGAAGTGCGAAGCCAACGGGTGCGGCAGCGATCAGCTGCAGTAATTGAAATTTCTCCCGCTTCAGTCGCGCGATTTCATCGCGCAAGCGGTCCACTGTACTTTGTCGCGGGCATTCATAAGATCACCAGAGATCGTAACGTATGAGATTCGCGAGCACTTGCTGGGACGCCGGCAAACCTAACACTGTGCCGAAGCCGGCGCGCACCGCTCCTGCGGTCTGCTGGAGCGAACCGAGAAGCGAATTGCGCGACCCTCGAAACACATTCGGAGCGGCCCTCGCCAGGCTGGCCGAAATCCTCAATTTCCCGTGACCTGGACCCGCGCTGTTCTTGAAATGCTATCGCTTACATCGATTCGAAGGAGGACGCGGTGTCGATTCGTCGCAATAACTCTTCAGAATTGTTTTGCGGCGTTGAGATGTGGTAAGTCATTACACGGGTTTCGATGAACGTTCAGTCTCGTCAAATCGGCTTCAAAGATCTTGTGAATTCGATCTTCCCAAAGAACCTCGACGAAACCGTCATCGGATGACGTGCTGCTCAGCTGGACGGTCGCTTTAGCGGGAAGCGTCACAAGCCTTGGCTGGAATGGGGGATTGAGCTGTACGGATAGCACCTCTCGCGTGACCTGATAGTTCACACGCGAGTCATTACGGGCCCTCGGATGACACGGTACGGTCGCACCGCGCAACTGACGCTGCGGATTAGAGGCCATAGGCAAACGTAACGAAAAAAGTGTCAAGAATTCGTCAAAAAGTAGCCCATCCCGGCAGCAGTCTTCTTTTTGATGCACTTTTGACGTTTTGCCAGGTAGCCTAGGAACGCTAATTTGCTTCGCGTTCGCGCTATACCGAACCCGAGGAAATAAACGTTGGAGGGAACAATGTTAATCGCGGGAGACATCGGCGGAACGAATGCCCGATTGGGGATCTTCTCGAGTGAAGCTGGACCGCACGCTCCGCTGGCACAAACCAGGGTCCATAGCGCCGATTACCCCAGCTTACAGATGATTGTAAGAGAGTTCGTGGCAAAGTCGAAAAAGCCAATCGACCGAGCCTGCTTCGCGGTCGATGGGCCGGTGATTGACGGCTGGCGCGTAAAGACAACCAACTTGCCTTGGGTGATTGAGGAGGCGGCCCTTGCCCAGGCACTGAACCTGAACCCCAAATCGGTTCGCCTCATCAACGATCTGGAGGCAATGGCCCGGGCAGTCCCTCTCTTAGGGCCCAACGACGTACACACCATCAATTCCGGAGAGCCTGTTTCCAGAGGAGCTATCGCCATCATTGCTCCGGGCACGGGTTTGGGTGAGTCCTTTCTGACATGGGATGATTCCCGCTATTTTGCTCACAGTTCCGAAGGCGGCCATGCAAACTTCGCCCCCGCCGACGAACGACAGGTCCATCTCCTCGAATACCTGCTCAAAAAGTTCGATCATGTGAGTTTTGAGCACGTATGTTCCGGAGTTGGAATTCCGAATATTTATGGCTATCTTCGAGATGTCGAGCGGATACCGGAGAAGCCCGAAGTGGCCAAGCTAGTTGCTTCCGCAGGCGATGCGTCGGTCGTAATCATCCAGAGCGCCCTCGATTCGGAGAATCCAAGCAAGTTGTGCGCGACAACCATTGATATATTCGTTTCTATTCTTGCCAGCGAGGCAGCGAATCTTGCGTTAAAGGTATTAGCGACCGGTGGCGTTTACATTGCCGGCGGTGTTGTTGCGCACATGCTGGCCGCTCTCCAGAAGCCAGCCTTTATGCAGTCCTTCCAATGCAAAGGACGCTTCGCTGACCTGATGGCGCGCATCCCGATTCACGTCATCGTCAGCGAGCCAGGCCTGACGGGGGCGGCTGCCTGTGGATTAGAGAATCTGAAGGGCTCCTAATCAGTTAGAAGCCGAAGTTCTATATTGACGTCTGTCTTCAACCGGCGCGGGGATAAAACCCGATCGAGAGTCCGGCCTAAACGTCCATATATTCTGGAACGTAGTCTTTCCACAAACCGGTGGGGGCAGAGATCCGCGGGGGAGGGGGCTCAAGGGCGTGTTTACTCGTGCGAACCCAATGCCAGGCGTGCCCAATCTCGGATGCTTGGAAGTAGAGCGTCTCCGCTTGGAGTAGAGCCGCTGCAACCACGAACATGCTACTGACCTTTTCCCAAGTGTGAGCGCCAACGACTGCCATTCGCGCGATATGGTTTGTAAATTTCTGCAGGAACCGGATCTCCTCCCAGCGCGCCTGCAGGTCCATTCCATTCATCTCCGAGAGGTCGGCCAGAATTCCGATAGGCCGTTTCCGTCGCGAGTGAATCAGAAACTGAATCTGTTGCTCCATCTCGTCTGCATCTTGAACGGTCACATGCCCGACAACCTTGAAGCCGATAACTCCGCCCGAACTTTCCTTCAGTCTTTCAATCACGAATATCACTCCTTTGTGCCTTCACCGCTCCGGAGTCGAGAATGCAGCGTACCGAGCGCGCAATCATCAAGTCTTCGTCCGTGTGAATGACACGAACCGTGACCCGGCCGCCGGCCGTGGAAATCACCCCCGCAGATTCCATATTGCGCAACTCACTTACTTCGATGCCTAAAAAGGCAAGTCCAGCACAGATGCGCGCCCGGACGAGTGGCGCATTTTCGCCGATACCTCCAGCGAACACCAACGTATCCACTCCGCCCAGCACAGCAGCGAAGGAGCCAATCCACTTTTTTGCCTGATAGCAGAACAGAGCTACGGCTTCCGCTGCCCGGACGTCATGAGCTTCCTGCGCGAGCAAGTCTCGCATATCGGAACTAGTATCCGAAACACCGAGCAGCCCAGACTTACTGTTGGCCATTTCGTAAAACTGACTTGCGGTGATTTGCTCGGTTCGCGCCAGATACGGCGATACGCCAGGATCCAAATCCCCACACCGGGTGCTCATCACCAATCCAGCCGTCGGAGTGAATCCCATGCTGGTGTCTATGCTTTTGCCGTCGCGCACGGCTGCCATGCTTGCGCCATTGCCCAGATGAGCCAGGATGACTCGGCCATTCGTCGCTGCCGTGTCTCCCAAGCGCGCGAGTTCTTCCATCAGATAGGCATAAGACAAACCGTGGAAGCCGTAGCGCTGAATTCCCTTGGCATCGTAGCGACGCGGGATCGGAAGCAGCTTGGCAACCCGCGGCATGGTGCTGTGAAACGCCGTATCAAAGCAGGCCACTTGGGGTAGTTTCGGATGGCGCTCGCGGAACTTCTCGATCAGTTCGATTTCGCATGGCAGATGTTCCGGGTCATACGGGCTGATGCGATGTAGTTCCTCTAATAATTCCTGGGTTACCAATTCGGGCGCGGTGTGATGCATGCCGTGAACCACACGGTGTCCCACCGCCACGACAGATTCGAAACCGGGCTGCTTTTCGAGCCAGTCGATCAGAAAATTTGCTGCTGATCTATGATCGGGAGCGGCCAGGCTGCGGCTGTCCTGCCTACTCTTGTCCGGGTCGTTGAATGTCAGATTCGTCCCGCTGACGCCAATCCGATCCACCATACCGGAGAATCTTCGCTGCAGCGGTTTGCCGGCCTCATACAGCACGAACTTTATGCTCGAAGAGCCGCCGTTGATCGCCAGGATGCTTGGGTTAGCGGGTTTCATGAGCTCATTCGTCGCTCGTCAATCCGAGCGAAGCCAGTTTCGCGGATGTGGACTTGTAGTCCGTATGAAGGATGCTTCGAATCCCTATACCTTCCGCGATCTGAACGAACATGGGTGTGTTTTCGATGTACACAATTTTCCGGGCTGGTGTCTGGGCAATGTCCAGTGCAAGCCGGAAGATTTCGATGTCGGGTTTGCGGAGGTGGACAAAGCAGGAGGAAATGAAACAATCCACGAAAGCGCCCAGCTTGAACTTGCTAATCCGATGCGCATTCAGTTCGCGCGACTCGTTGCTGACCACGGCGATCTTCAGCCCGTGGCGGAGCTTGAGTTTTGTGAGCAGCTCAAGCATTTCGGGGTAAGGTTTCGATTGCTCGCACATGAAGCTCCGAAACTGAGCTCTGGTGAACGGCCGCTTTTCGTAAAACACGACGCGGCCCAGATATTCTTCGAAAGAGAGCTTTCCTTCCTCATGGATTTCGAAGTTCAAACGATGCCGGGCGTTCATATCGGCATAATCCAGTTTGAAGTTCGTTGCCGCCCGTCTGCGGGCATGGTGATCCCATCCGTTCGTTAGCAGGACACCACCGATATCCACAAACACGCAGGTGATTGCGGGCGCTTTCTTACTCCTCTTTTCTCCATCGAGCCGATCGCTGTTCAATGGTTTAATGAGTCTTTCCAGCTGGATTGCTCCGCCCTTCGTCCGGATCAGCTGTTTCGTAATGTCGCGGTTCATCGCTTCTTTTCCAGATCCGCAACCTCGGCCAGGCGGCGGCGATGACGTTCCGCTCCGCTGAACCGCGCGGCGAGAAACGTCTGAACCAACTCCCACGCGAGTGCGTGCCCAACCACCAGGCCCCCGAGGCAGATCACATTCAAATCGTCGTCCTCGACGCCCTGGTGCGCCGAAAATATTTCATGAATCAGGCAGGCCCGAACCCCCGGTACCTTATTTGCGGCGAGGGAGGCCCCGACACCACTCCCGCATATGGCGATGCCGCGCTCCACCTCTTCCCGGGCAACTGCGTAGGCCATCGGCGCGACAAAATCCGGGTAATCATCGGCCGAGTTCAGCTGCCTGTCACCGAAGTCGATCACCTCATGCCCGGTCTCGTGAAGCCGCTTGAGCAAATGCTCTTTTAACTCGTAGCCTCCGTGGTCGGCGGCGATTCCGATGCGTTTCGGCTTTGGCGAGATTGGCAGGGTATCGGACATTTGTTTCTTTCGAATAAGGCCCGGTGAAGCTCCGGTTTCAAAGATGGGTAAACTATCTAGGCTTTGATGGGTACTTTCGCTGGTGGTAATCAAGGCTCCATCCAACGACCCACCGTTGTTACCCGCAGTGCCCGTCTCCCTTTCAGCGCATGCCCAACCGTATCGCAAACAAGGTCAAAAAGTTGTCAAAAGCGATGGCCTCCTCGCTCGACCCACGCTTTTTTGACGTGATTTTGACCTTTTTCCCGCTACTTTTAAGGACGCAGACTTTTAGGTTGGGCTCCGGCTGCTTCGGCAAGAGTGCCTGAGCGAGGTAAACCGGCGTTTACTAATGAGCTAAATATGCCCAAGAATGCGGAAGAGGCCAAGACAATGATTGAAACTACTCTCGATAAACCCAGCGACACGGCAACGGCGGCCGTCGAAAAAAAGGGTTCCACCCGTGAAGCTCACAAAGTCACGGGGAAGCCTGTCGGAACGGACCAGCCGGGTCATCCATTGACGCCCGAACTGCTGGAGAAAATAAACGCTTATTGGCGGGCCGCGAACTATCTTTCCGTCGGGCAGATTTATCTCTATGACAATCCTCTTCTTAAAGAACCGCTAAAGCTGTCGCATGTAAAGCCTCTGGTCGTTGGACACTGGGGCACTACGCCCGGTCAGAACTTCATCTATGTGCATTTGAACCGGGTCATCAAGAAGTATGACCTGGATATGTTCTACATCGCCGGTCCCGGGCACGGCGGCCCTGCGATTGTGGGCAACGTTTACCTCGAAGGCACCTGGAGTGAGATTTATCCGAATATCAGCCAGGACGAGGAAGGATTGAAAAAGCTATTCACACAGTTCTCGTTCCCTGGCGGAATCTCGAGCCATGTGGCGCCGACGACGCCGGGATCGATTCACGAAGGGGGCGAGCTAGGGTATTCGCTTAGCCATGCGTTCGGCGCAGCTTTCGACAATCCTGGTCTGATTGTCGCCTGCGTCATCGGCGACGGAGAGGCGGAAACCGGCCCGTTAGCGACCGCTTGGCAATCCAACAAGTTGCTCAACGCGGTTACCGACGGAGCCGTGCTGCCGATCCTGCACCTCAATGGATACAAGATCAACAATCCGACCGTGTTGGCCCGCATCGAGCCTGAGGAGCTGGAGCAATTTCTACGCGGCTGTGGCTGGACGCCCTACTTTGTAGAAGGCGATGAGCCCGAGAAGATGCATCGGCTTATGGCCAGCACCTTGGAGAAAGTCATCGAGGACATACAAAAAATCCAAGAGGATGCCCGGAGCAATCACGACACCACGCGGCCACGCTGGCCCATGATTGTCCTTAGATCACCCAAGGGATGGACTGGGCCGAAGGAAGTCGATGGACTGCAAATCGAGGGCACTTCTCGGGCGCACCAGGTGCCTCTTCTGGTGGATCCTCAGCATCCGGATCATGTCAAGCTGCTTGAAAACTGGATGAAGAGTTACAAGGCTGAGGAGCTATTCGATCAAAATGGCCGCCTGCTGCCTGAATTAGCCGATCTGGCGCCAAAAGGTGATCGACGTATGGGCGCAAATCCGCACGCGAACGGCGGAATTCTGTTGCGCGACCTGCGCATGCCTGATTTTCATTTACATGCAGTAACTGTGCCTGAGCCAGGCGCCGTGGACGGCCAAGATACGCTAGTCCTCGGTAAGTTCCTGCGCGATGTCGCTGTCCTGAATCAGGATCAGCGTAATTTCCGTGTTTTTGGGCCGGATGAAACACTTTCTAATCTCTTGGGCGCGGTTTTTGAAGTCACGAATCGTCAGTGGGACGCCCGGAAAATAGAAGACATTGACGAATTCCTCGCGCCCTCCGGACGCGTGCTGGACTCAATGCTCAGCGAGCATCAGTGCGAGGGTTGGCTGGAAGGTTATCTGCTGACCGGACGGCATGGGCTGTTCAACAGCTATGAAGCCTTCATTCGCATTATCGACTCGATGTTCAGCCAACACGCCAAGTGGCTGAAAGTAACGTTGGAACTGCCCTGGCGCCGGAAGATCTCGTCGCTGAATTATCTGCTCGCCTCGCATGTCTGGCAGCAGGATCACAACGGCTTCACGCACCAGGATCCCGGTTTCCTCGACCACGTGATCAATAAGAAGGCCTCTATTGCGCGCATTTATTTACCGCCCGACGCGAACTGTCTGCTGTCGGTCTTCGACCATTGCCTGCGCAGCCGGCATTGCGTCAACGTGGTGGTGGCAGGCAAACACGCCCTCCCGCAATGGCTGACCATGGACGCTGCGGTTGTGCATTGCACGGAAGGTATCGGCATCTGGCAGTGGGCTAGCAACGACCAGGGCGCCGAGCCGGACGTGGTGATGGCCTGCTGCGGAGACACGCCCACGCTGGAGATTCTGGCCGCCGTTTCCATTTTGCGCCAACATCTGCCCGATCTGAAAATCCGGGTGATCAATGTTGTCGATCTGATGAAGCTCGAGACCGCGAGCGAGCACCCGCATGGACTGAGCGACGCGGATTACGATTCGCTTTTCACCAAAGATAAGCACATCATCTTTGGCTTCCATGGATACCCATGGCTAGTCCACCGTTTGACCTACCGCCGGGCGAACCAAAACCTACACGTGCGGGGCTACAAGGAAGAGGGCACTATCACGACACCCTTCGATATGAGAGTGCAGAACGACCTCGACAGGTTCCACTTAGTACAAGACGTGGTCGATCGCCTGCCGCACTTGGGTTCCAAGGGAGCGTATCTGAAGCAGATGGTGCGGGACAAGCTCATCGAGCACAAGCACTACATCGATAAACACGGGCAGGACTTGCCGGAAATCCGGAACTGGAAGTGGAGCACCCCCAAATGAAGGCGCAAGAGCTGATAGATACAGCAAGGAAACTGGTTGCGAATGGCAAGGGCCTGTTGGCGATGGATGAAAGCACTGAGACCTGTAACAAACGATTTGCAAAGGTGGGGATTCCTCAGACTGAGGAGGCCAGGCGCGCTTATCGGGAGCTACTTGTGACCACGCCCGGCCTCGGTGAGTTCATCAGTGGCGCCATTCTCTATGACGAGACGATCCGCCAGCAGAAGAAAGATGGCACTCCCTTTATCAAAGTCATCAGCGATGCCGGAATAATCCCCGGCATTAAAGTTGACAGCGGTGCGAAAGACATGGCAGGCCATCCCGGGGAGAGGATAACCGAAGGCCTAGACGGCTTGCGCGACCGCCTGAAGGAATACTTTCAGATGGGAGCCCGTTTCGCCAAATGGCGCGCGGTGTTCGCGATAGGAGATGGGATTCCCAGCCTGGGTTGTATCGAAGCCAATGCGCAGGCTCTGGCCCGCTATGCTGCATTGTGCCAGGAAGCCGGCGTGGTTCCCGTCGTGGAGCCCGAAGTGCTGATGGACGGCGAGCATACTTTGGAGCGGTGCCGCGCAGTAACGGAGGAAGTGCTGCGAACCGTTTTCGATCAACTCTACAGACAACGGGTGATGCTGGAGGGCATGATTTTGAAGCCCAACATGGTGCTTCCGGGATCAACATGCTCCAAGCAACAAACGGTGGACGAAGTGGCCGACACAACCGTGCGGTGTCTCTTGCGAGCGGTTCCCGCTGCCGTTCCGGGGATTGCGTTCTTGTCGGGTGGCCAATCTGGTGAGCTGGCCTCAGCTCGTTTGAACGCCATGAATGTCAGATTCAAGTCGCATCTGCCGTGGGAAGTGGCCTTCTCGTTCGGCCGCGCAATTCAGGAGCCGGCTCTGGAGATTTGGCATGGCGAGGAGACGAACGTGTTGGCGGCGCAGCACGCTCTTTATCATCGAGCCAAATGTAATCGGGCTGCCCGCTGTGGCGAATATAGTGCCGCGATGGAAACGGTAGCAGCAACAACTGTCCCGAAACTTGCTAGGTCTGCGGCCTAGCGCAGACAGGAAGACTCGTTATGAAAATCGCTGCCAAGCAGCCCACGGCTCTCAAATCGAAAGGCGATCTGAAGGCCAAGCAGGATCCGAAGACGGAGCCCGATCCGGAAATTCGTAGCTGGAAGCAGAAGTCCGTAAACTCGGCAGCGGAAGGTTTGCTGCCTGACTGAGACCAAGGTGGATCTGCAAACCACAAATGAAAGCAACGCCGCCTCTTTGAATCGCGGCGGGGTTGTTTCGGTGCGAGGCGGAGTCGTAGATGTGCGTTTCGAGCATTTTCTGCCTCCTGTCTACCGGGTATTGCGCGCGGGAGTTGACGGAAACATTCTGATCGAAGTGATGGAACAGCTCGACGCAAGCCGCGTACGGGGCATTGCCTTAACGTCGACCCAGGGCTTAGCGCGAGGAATGGCTGTCGAGGACACGGGCCAACCTCTCCGGGTCCCCGTCGGTAAACAGATTATCTCCCGCATGTTCGACGTTTTCGGCCAAGCAATCGATCTCCTTCCGCAGCCAAAAGACGTCGAATGGCGGAGCATTCACCGCGACCCGCCGCCGCTGTCCGAACGCTCCACGAAATCTGAAATCTTCGAGACCGGCATCAAAGCCATCGATGTGTTGGTGCCGCTGGAGCGGGGCGGCAAGGGAGGAATGTTCGGAGGGGCCGGCGTCGGTAAGACCGTGCTGCTTACCGAGATGATCCACAACATGCTCGGGCATCAGCACGGGGTTAGTATCTTCTGCGGAATCGGCGAGCGCTGCCGTGAAGGAGAAGAACTCTACAGCGGCATGAAGGAAGCCGATGTCCTGAAGGACATGGTCATGCTGTACGGCCAAATGAATGAGCCGCCTGGCAAGCGATTTCGCGTGGGCGCCGCGGCGCTGACCATGGCCGAGTATTTCCGCGACGACGAGCATCGCGACGTTCTCTTGCTCATTGATAATATTTTTCGTTTCATCCAGGCGGGTATGGAAGTGTCCGGCCTGATGGGTCAGATGCCATCGCGGCTTGGCTATCAGCCCACGATGGCTACGGAACTATCGGGCTTGGAGGAGCGGATTGCCAACACCCATGCCGGAGCGATCACGTCGATTCAGGCCGTCTACGTGCCCGCGGATGATTTAACCGATCCAGCCGCCGTGCACGTGTTCTCGCATCTCTCCGCATCGATCGTGCTATCGCGTAAACGCGCCAGCGAGGGCCTGTATCCCGCTATTGATCTGCTGCAATCCAATTCGAAAATGGCTACTCCCGGCATTGTCGGCCAACAACACTACAAACTGGCGCAAGAGATCCGCAAAACCTTGGCGCAATACGACAATCTGAAAGACATTGTCGCAATGCTCGGGCTAGAACAGCTTTCCCCGGAAGACCGTAAAATCGTGGGCCGCGCCCGCCGGCTCGAACGATTCCTGACGCAGCCCTTCTTCACCACCGAAAAGTTTAGCGGCATCAAAGGCAAACTTGTCAGCCTCAAAGACTCGCTAGATGGCTGCGAACGCATTCTGCGTGACGAGTTCAAGGACTATCCCGAAAGCGCGCTCTATATGATCGGAGCGATCGGGGAGGCGAAAAAACCAGATCCGAAATCAACACCTCAACCGGTTGGTTCCGGGCCAACCGAGCCCAAAGCAGCGAAGGCAAATGCGTCTTAAAATCCTTCTACCCTCCGAAATCTTCGCGGACAAGCCCGATGTGGTCCGCATCACAGCCAACACCTCTAACGGATCGTTGGGACTCCTGGAACACAGGCTTGATTGCGTGGCGGCGTTAGTGCCCGGCATTATGATCTACGAAACAAAACAGGACGGAACGGTTTACCTCGCCTTAGATGAAGGCGTGCTGGTCAAGACTGGCGCGGACGTACTTGTATCGGTTCGCCAAGCGATTGGTGGAGAGGATCTCGGCCACCTCCATGACGCCGTTAAAAATACGTTTCTGGCCCTGGATAAGGAAGAGCGCAGTGTCCGTGATGCGGTCACCAAGATGGAAGTCGGCTTCATCGGCCGGTTCGCGGAGTTTGAACATGAACGGTAACTTCCTCCGAAACGTATCCTCCGAGGCGGCTCGCAAGCTCAGGGTGCAACGCGATGGCAAGCAAGGTGTCTGGTTTGGACTCGGCATGTCCGGTTTGATCGGGTGGTCTGTCGCCGTTCCGACGCTCGGCGGAATCTTTCTCGGTCTCTGGTTAGACCAGCGCCATCCCGGAACTCGTTCCTGGACACTGATGCTGTTGGTGGCAGGTATATGCATCGGTTGTGCCAACGCCTGGTACTGGGTGGCTCAGCAGGACAGGGCAATGCACGACGAAGAAGAGGACAAACATGTCTGAGACACCGTCCTTGATCCTGGCTTCGCTTGCGGGCATCCTGCTGGGAGCGGTTTTCTTCGGCGGCCTTTGGTGGACCGTCCGCAACGGTTTGACGTCTCAGCAGTCTGGACTCTGGTTCTCAGGCAGCCTTCTCCTCCGAACCGGAATCACCCTCGCGGGCTTCTATTTTGTTTCACATGGCGAGTGGCCGAAGCTCCTGGCTTGCCTGCTTGGCTTCCTGCTGGCGCGCGTCGCCGTTACAAGATTTACTCAGCTGCCCACGCGTCTCGACGGAGGAGCATCGTGAACCTTACTTCCGACCAGCAGATCTTCTGGCAGCATGGCTTCATCAAGCTCAACGGAACCATCGTAACCACGTGGGCCATGATGCTCGTGATGGCTTTGGGCTCAAAGCTGGTGACGCGCAAGCTTGTCAGCGAAGGCAACATCTCGCGCTGGCAGGGCTCACTGGAAATTGTTGTCACTACCATCGAGAAGCAGATTCAGGATGTAGGTCTGACTCAGCCGAAAAAATATCTTTCCTTCCTTGGCACGCTCTTCCTGTTCGTCGCGGCGTGCAGTCTCTGCATCGTCATCCCCGGTTATAAGCCACCCACGGGTTCACTCTCCACTACGGCCGCGCTGGCGCTTTGTGTGTTCATTGCCGTACCGCTCTTCGGCGTGAGGGAACAAGGATTCGTAGGGTATTTAAAAACCTATACGAAGCCGACACTCCTTATGCTTCCATTCAATATCATCAGCGAACTCTCGCGAACTCTCGCTTTGGCGGTTCGTCTTTTCGGCAACATGATGAGCGGCGTAATGATCGTCGGCATTTTGCTCACCATCACTCCGTTTCTTTTTCCAATCGTCATGACCGCTCTCGGCCTGCTCACCGGAATGGTGCAAGCCTACATTTTCTTCATTCTGGCAACGGTCTATGTCGCCGCCGCCACGCTCGTCACCAAAAGGAAAGCCAATGGATAGCCTGACTCTCATCGCAATATTCTCAATCGCCACCGCCGGCCTTACCATCGGCATCGGGTGCATGTGCCCGGCGCTTGGGGAAGGCCGGGCAGTCGCCACGGCACTTACATCGCTGGCGCAGCAACCCGACGCTTCCGCCACGATCACGCGGACGCTGTTCGTAGGCCTCGCGATGATCGAGTCCCTGGCGATCTATTGCTTCGTCGTCTCCATGATTCTGATCTTCGCCAACCCCTTTTGGACCCATGCTATGGCGCATGCCGGGGGGAAGTGAGCGATGCTCATCGACTGGTTCACCGTCGGTGCGCAGGCACTTAATTTTCTAATCCTGGTATGGCTGTTGAAGCATTTTCTTTATAAACCGATTCTCAACGCCATCGACGTAAGAGAGAAGGGGATTGCCACGAAGCTTGCCGACGCCGATGCGAAAACGAAAGATGCGCAAAAAGAGCACGATGAATTTGACAAGAAGAATCACGACTTCGATCAGCAACGCGGCGCCCTCCTTAACAAAGCCACGGACGACGCCAAGACCGAGCACGATCATCTGATCGAGGAAGCGCGGAAAAAGGCCGAGACGTTGCGCACCGGCCAAGCAACCGCTCTCAGGAACGATCAAGCCAGGCTGAGCAAGGAGATCACCCGCGTGGCGCAGGATGAAGTCTTTGCCATCTCCCGCAAGACGCTTAAGGACCTCGCTACTGCCAGTCTCGAAGAACGCGTCGGAGCTGTCTTCACGCGCCGCCTTGGCGAGATGGACGACAAGGCAAAGCAAACCCTGGGTGCGGCGTTAAAAACCTCTTCCGAACCGGCTCTTCTGGAGAGTGCTTTTGAAATGCCGGCACCGCAGAGGGCCACGATCCAAAACGCACTCAACGAAACTTTCTCGGCGGAGATCCGCGTCCGATTTAAAACTGCGCCAGACACAATCTGCGGAATCGAACTTAGCGCAAACGGCCAAAAGGTGGGCTGGAACATTGCGGAATACCTTACTTCGCTCGATCAGAAAGTTGGCGAACTTCTCACTGCTGAACCCGAACCGGCAGCCAAATGAGCTCCCAAGGCGTCCTTCAAGTCGCGATCGATCACACGTTCGACGGCGTACGCAAGGCTCTCGAATCCTTTACGCCGCAGTTGACGCCCCATGAAGTGGGCATTATCAAGAATGTCGCTATCGGCATCGCCACCATTTCCGGTCTACCCGGTGTCGGATATGAAGAATTGGTGCGTTTCCCAGGCGGTCTTTTGGGCATGGCATTCAATGTCGATGAGGACGAAGTTGGCGTCATTCTGTTGGGAGAATTTCAGGATCTTCACGCGGGCGATGAAGTGGAACGCACGGGCCGCGTCATGGATGTACCGGTAGGAGACAGTCTGCTCGGGCGGGTGATCGACCCATTGGGCAAACCGCTCGATGGCAAAGGAACGATCGCCTTCGACAAGCGCCTCCCGATCGAGCGACCCGCGCCGTCCATCATGGACCGCGCTCCTGTCGACGTTCCTTTGCAGACTGGCCTGAAGGCAATCGACGCGCTGATTCCCATTGCGCGCGGCCAGCGCGAGTTGATTCTGGGAGATCGCCAGACCGGCAAGACAGCCATCGCCATCGACACTATCCTGAACCAGCGGGGACAAAACGTGCTGTGCGTATACTGCGCAATCGGCCAGCGCGCATCCGCGGTAGCCAAGGTCGTCGCCAACCTACAGGAGAAAGGCGCGATGGAATACACCGTCGTTGTTGTGGCCGAAGGCAATAGCGCTCCCGGTCTTGTATACATCACCCCCTATGCCGCCACAAGCATCGCTGAATATTTCATGGAGAAGGGTCGCGATGTGCTCATCGTTTACGACGATCTGACGCATCATGCCCGCGCCTATCGCGAGCTTTCCCTTCTTCTCCGCCGTCCTCCCGGCCGCGAAGCGTTTCCTGGAGACATCTTCTACATTCACTCGCGGATGCTCGAACGCGCCACGCATTTGAACAAGGAACACAAGAGCGGTTCGCTCACTGCCCTTCCCATCATTGAAACCACTGCGGAAGACATTTCCGCATACATTCCAACCAATCTCATTTCCATCACGGATGGCCAGATTTATCTATCGCCCACGTTGTTCGAGCTCGGCGTTCTCCCCGCGATTGACGTCGGCAAGTCCGTTTCCCGCGTCGGCGGCGCGGCGCAAAAACCCGCTTATCGATCGGTCGCCGGTCATCTCAAGCTCGCCTACTCCCAGTTTGAGGAACTCGAAACATTTGCCAAATTCGGTACCCGCCTTGATGCCGCAACCCGCAAAACCATCGATCATGGTGAGCGCATCCGCGCTTGCCTCAAACAGCCCGAATCGCAACCTTTGTCAATGGTGCAGCAGATCTGCGAGCTGCTGGCTCTGACGAATGGCTTGGTCGACCAAATTCCGCTCGAAAAGATGGACGACGCCCAGCAGGCATTGCAAAACGCATCCGCCGAAATTCCGAAGGATGTGGCCGGCCGGTTCACGACCGCCGATAGGTTGAGCGACGATGACAAAAGAGCGGTTCTCGACATCGCCACCAAAGTCCTTGCCCAGTTTCAGCCTGAGCCGGCTGCTGCGCCCAAGGTGGCTATTCAGCCCGAGAAAAAACCAGATCCGGATCCCAGAGGCAAGCCGGGAAGATGAGCGGCAACATACAAAGTCTTCGCCGGAAAATCGACGGCGCGGGTGATCTCGAAGGCGTGGTGCGTGCCATGAAGGCTCTGGCTGCTTCCAGCATTGGCCAGTACGAAAAGGCTGTCCAGTCGCTTGACGGCTACTACCGCACCGTGGAACTCGGCCTCTCCGCTTGTCTCCGGCAGCCCGGTTCAGCTCAAGTTACAGCGGCCAAACCCCCGAAAGCCGACGCGCCGGTTGGAGCAGTCATTTTCGGTTCGGACCAGGGACTTGTTGGCAGGTTTAACGAGGTCATTGTGGATTTGGCCGTTGACACGCTCAAAAAGCTGCCGGGTCCCAAGAAGAAAATCTGGGCGGTCGGAGACCGCGTGCACGGGCTTCTTGTGGACGCCGGTCTCGATGCACCCAGTCTCTTATCAGTTCCATCTTCGGTCAACGTCATCACGCCTCTCGTCGGCGAAATTCTCATTGAGATCGAAGCAGCTCGCGAACAGCATGACATCGTAGACGTCTATCTCTTCCATAATCACCCGAAATCCAGTGGACTTTTCGATCCTGTCTGCAAGCGTTTGCTGCCGCTCGATCAAGCGTGGCGAAGCAGGCTCGTCAAACTGCCCTGGCCCACGAAGATGCTTCCTCAGGTCATCGAAGGCCCCACCCCAACACTGGAAGCTCTTATCCGCGGCTTCCTGTTTGTTCTCCTGTTTCAAGCGTGTGCGGAGTCCCTCAACAGCGAGAACGCCAGCCGTCTGGCGGCGATGCAACGCGCCGAAAAGAACATCAAAAATATGCTTGAGGATTTAAACCGGGAGTTTCACCGTGTTCGACAGGAGTCGATCGACGAGGAGCTTTTCGACGTTGTCTCCGGCTTCGAGGCATTGACGGGACGCAGCAACCACGCTTAAAGGAGGAATTATGAAGATCGCTTCAGACGATTATCGCGTGGTGCACGGAAAGAAGATAAAACTAGACGAATTGCCGACCATTGTGAAACCGTTTTGCGAATCGAAGGAGCAGTATCGAGACCTCTTGGAAGAACACGTCAAAAAGTTGAGCTCGCTGCAACAACTCCACTACGCATCCAACCGTTATGCTTTGCTGCTGATTTTTCAAGGGATGGACGCTGCCGGCAAGGATGGCGCCATCCGGCACGTTATGTCCGGAGTCAATCCGCAAGGCTGTCAGGTTTTCAGTTTCAAGCAGCCGACCGCCGTGGAACTGGAACACGATTTCCTCTGGCGTACCACGCTCTGTCTGCCGGAACGCGGGCGGATCGGCATCTTTAACCGTTCTTACTACGAGGACGTGTTGATCGTTCGCGTGCATCCCGAGATTCTCCGCAATCAGGGGCTTCCGGAAGAGTTGCGCGACGAGAAAAGCATATGGAAGAAAAGGTATCGCTCCATCGTGGATCTGGAAAAGCATCTGCACCGTAACGGAACGCAGACCACAAAAATATTCCTCCACCTTTCAGAGGAAGAACAGCGGAAACGGTTTCTTGACCGCATTGATGAACCCGATAAGAACTGGAAGTTCAGCGCCTCAGATATTCACGAAAGGAAGTACTGGAAGCAATACATGGAAGCTTATGAGACTTGCCTGAACGAGACAAGCACGCACCACGCCCCTTGGTACGTCGTTCCCGCAGATGACAAGGACAGCGCCCGGTTGGCTGTTTCTCAAATAGTGCTCGATGCGCTCGAGGGACTCAAGATGACCTATCCCAAGACCACCGCGAAGCGTCGCCAGGAATTGGAATCTATTCGCGAGCAGCTAGCGAAGTGAGGGCTCAATACTGTCGGCTTATGTGGCGAACGCCGAGTAGCAGGCAACTCGACATTCGTCAGTTATCTCTTAGCGGAAGTTCTACCCGACCGACATAGCAGCAGGTTCATTCGCCCAATAACCCTCCCGGTTGTAATGCCGATGGAGTTTCGTTTCGTGATCACGCGTGATAGGAGTTCCTTCGATATGTTCAGGCGCTTGCCTAATGGCGTCGCGAGTTAGGTTGACAAAGACTTTCGATTCTTCCCAGGCGATTCGGTCAATCCATAGAGTTGAGAGCAGAACTTTTTTCCCTGGCCACCAATTTTGTGTATCGACAATCAGGTAACGAATGCCCACGCGCCTCATCATCGATGACAAAATCCTCGATGTGGCCAATCTCTCCGTCCTGTGCCTGAACGTTTCGGCCAGTCACGTCGTGTGTGCTGCGGAGATGAGGATCCTCACCTTCCGTCTCACGAAAGGCCTCAGACCATTCGTCCGGCCGGCGCATTGGGTAGGTACCCAACGTGTACGGACCGCCCCAGCCACCAGGCCAGCCGTAATAAGAATAATAATCCCACTCAAACTGTCGCGAGACGGGTCTGTCGGTGCCGAGGGAAGGGCTTTCCTCTAACTGCGTTTTGGTCAGGTCTACGGGAATGACTCTGTCCGCCTTGTTGCTCGGGTGTAATGCGTAAGGCGAAATGAGAACCAACCGGCCGCTCAACCAACCTCCTGTATCGGCAACGAGATATCGAATCGTCCAGCTCTGGTCATCGAAGTAGAACTCTTTGACTTTGCCGATCTCCCCATCGCGAGCACCAAGTCTGTAATCGTTCCATTCCTTAGCTCGTCGTAACATGCAACCTTGCCTTTCCGTATCGAACTCTTCGGGCCAGAATAATCCTTTCCTGGCGAAGCAGAGAGGAAGACAACCCGAAGACCGTACATCCTCGAGTTAGCGGGAAAAAGGTCAAAATTGCGTCAAAAAGAATGGTGTTCGGCTAGTGTGATTGCTGATGCTTCGCATCAGCGGAACGGGTGCGTCGCGTTCGAAACTAGAACTATGGCACGATTCTGGAGCCTGCGAGGACTATCCTGGCGGGAGTTAGCAAAAGGCACGTGTCGCAAGAGCTGGGAAGGAGACGTTTTCGGACAGTCAGCCCGGTTGGCGTTTTATTTCTTCTTTGCCCTCTTTCCCGTGTTGCTGCTGCTGCTCATTTTGCTCAATGCTGGGTCCGCCCTCGGCGGATCTGCGGGACGCGGCGCCCTGCTCGATTCCTTTGCACAGCTCCTTCCCCCGAACGCGTCGTCGCTGATAGCGACCACGATCCAGCAGCTAAACGCGAGAGCCGTCCTAGGCAGCGGAGCCATACTTGCAGGCCTGTATGCCGCTTGGGGCGCGCTGAATGGAACCTGGGCCATTATGACCGGTCTGAACAAAGCTTATGATGTCGAGGAAGAACGTCCATGGTGGCGCGTGTTGTCTGTCATGTTCGGATTAACGATTGTTCTCGGTATTCTGTACCTGATCGCGCTTGCCGAGATCGTCTACGGTGACGAAGCCGGTAAGATCGTCGGCAAGTATTTTGGGACGACTGCTCACTTCGAGTTTTTCTGGCGCATCGCACAGTGGACGATTGTCGCGATCCTGCTGCTCTGCTCATTCACTGCGCTCTATCGTTTCGGGCCGAACTTAAGAGATCGGAGATGGCAATGGAGTGCGCCCGGCGCTGTTGTTGCAGTCACGTTATGGGTTGCCTCCACGCTTCTTCTTCGGGTGTACCAACAGCACTTCAGTTCTTCAAGGATCTATGGAGGGCTGAATGCGGTGGCCACTCTGCTGATGTGGCTCTATGCCACGGGCGCTGCCATCTTTATTGGCGGTGCTGCGAACTCTGAAATTGAAAAGGCGGCAACTGCAGCTGGTCACCTCAATGTAAAGCGAGACGGGGGACGAGGCAGCGTTGGCGAGAGCGCTCCCTGAACTGGCAAGGTGCCTCGGAATGCATTACCACGTTAGACAGGCGAATATGCCTCGAATTGGAAGACTCCGGCATCTGGACAGTGCCGGAACGGATACTCGGAGGCCGAGAAGCGGCTGTGCAGGTTACCAAGGTCGCGCGTCGTGTGCATCGCCCATTAGATCAGGCAAGGGCTATGCACAAAGCGACGAATGCCAGATAGGCGGCGATTACTCCGATCCCCATCTTACGGTCCAGACCGCGGCCGATCGCTAGCATGCAAACAACCGCCACCGTCATCAGCAATAGCCACCAGGTATCGAGATAGCCGCCCGCTGTATGCGCCGTCAGATCGCCGAAAAACCAACGACGGGATCGCCAGCCCAACCAGGATGTTGAGGCCGTTGCTATTCATTGCCTCCGTCATAACCGCGGAGCCACGGTGGCGTTGCGCCAAGCGAATGGCGGTGTATAGGTTGGGGATGCCAGTAAGCACGGCGAGCACGATCGTGCCCAGCAGGCTGCGCGGGAGCCATCCCGTGCTCAGCGAGGTCGTCGAACGGACCAAGCCGGTGCTGCCGAGAACCATCGCCAATAGAGCGCCGAAAACGAGTAATGCCAATTTCAAGACGTTCGTCTGCGGCCGCTCAGTCCCGCTCGGGCGGCGCATCGGCGGGCTAGGTTTGCTGGCTTCGCGCTCCCTCTCATCTTCTGCACCGGCTTGCTGGATTTCCCGGGCGTGTTCCCCTAACTCACTGGCTGCCGAAACGACGAATCGCTTCCAGGACACCGGCAGCGGCAGCCGTTCCAAGGAGCCACGTTGCAAGGCCAGCAGCACGACGTAAGGAAAAAGGATGGCCAGCGCCAGGCCAAAGACCAAAGGCGGAGGGCAGCCCCCAACACGAGCGCCACCGCTACGGTCGTAATCAGAATGCCGACACCGCCATTCAGTAGCACAGCCGCGCGTGGCAACGATATTTGGCCCGCGATCACCGCGGTCATTCCGAGCAGAGATGCCAGGTTGAACAGATTTGACCCGAAAACCACGCCTACCGCAACGTCCTTCTGGCCCGACATCATCGACACCACAGCGGCCGAGATCTCCGGTGAATCCGCGCCTAGCGCCGTGATGAACCCCAAAAGTTGCTCGGGAATGTTCAACCGCGGTCCTAACCGACCCAAGGCGCGCGACAGAAACACGCTGCCTCCGATCACCAATGTGAGGCTGCCGAGAAAAACGGGGATGGAGTAGAGTAGGGGCATGTGCGCCGGAATTTCAGTCTAACTGCGATTCGCGGCGCATGCCTTCCCCCGGCGCTCCTTGGATTTGTTGATGTTACGTATTCCCCAGGTGGTGAGAGCTAATTGTTCCGTGGCAACAGCCGACCTTGTCCACAACGGGCAGACTGGTCGCCTGGTGTGTGTCGAGTTTGCGCCGGGCGTCTTCCAGGGATTCATCCATGCCGCAGCAGGAGGACGCGGGACGCATAATCTCTTCAACTGGGACTTCCGAGGGCCGCCGATTATCGGCTGCCACGCGGTGACACACGTCGCGTTCGGTCACCACACCCACTAGGCGTCGGCTCTGCTTGTCTTCCACAACGGGCACACACCCGCATCCCGTCTTGCGCATCGCCAGCGCGGCGTGCTGTGCCGTCTCGCGCGGCGTGCAGCACGAGTCTGTTCCAACCGGTTCCATCTTGTCTTTACAACAACTCATTTGACTTTCTCCTTGGCCTTATTAGAAGTCTCTGGCACCACTGCCAGACTGTCGTTGACGATCGCCTGTGCTTCTTCCAGGATGCGGCGCAGATGATCTGCTCCCCGGAAGCTCTACGCATAAATCTTGTAGATATCTTCCGTTCCTGACCGGCGCGCCGCGAACGACCCGTTCTCCGCAATCACCTTCACCCCGCCGATCGGAGCATCGTTTACCCGGCGCATGGGTGAGGATGGCCTGGATGTTCTCCCAGGCCAGATCCTTAGACCGCACCTGTTGCGGCGAGAGTCTATCCAGCTTCTTTTTTTGACTCCCGCGTGGCCGGCGAGTGACGCTGCTTCGGACGACGACAGATCGAGATGAGCCCGATTGTGCCGCTATTAAAAGCCGCCGGCGATATTAGCAATGGATAGCCCCAACCCGAATATCAACAGCGAGAAGAGTGTCATCCAAGCGAGGACGCTGTTTGATAGTTCTTTCACATTACCGGCCATTGAAGGCTTGCTCCTCCCTTGCACGCTGCCAACGCGCTCGCCGGACGTGCGATTGTCATGCATGTCCTGCTGTGCTCCACCGTTTACAGATTCGTTCGGTGGTCGCACCGTCATCATGCCATGCTTCATGTGTCGGGATACCAACCACCAGTTCATAGGATAGGCGGTGATGAAACCAACAAGAAGGGACATGGACATGATGAACCAGAATGCCGGTCCAGCTGGATCGCGACTCGCCGGAGCGCTTTTCATTGCCAGAGTCATCACAGGCACCATGCCGGCCATAAGGCAGTTCATAGACAGGAGCTCCGGAAAGAAAGTGCTGGAGAGCGCACGCCTATAGGAACCACCCGCCGTGTCCCGCATGAACAGAGCTTGAAAGACACTCCATCCGAAGCCAAAGCCCAACACGTACTCCAGCGCAATATCCGTAACTTTGGCTAAATGAAACAAACTGGCGATGACCGCGCCTGCCAATATTCCCACGCCGTCGCCGGCTACACAGTGCATCGTCGAACCCAGAACCTGTCTCCAGCGTGCCGTGACATAACGTTCGTGCAGTCCAGGCAGTGGTTCGCGACAACCCAGTACATAAAGAAATGCCCCCAGTGGTCCCGTGTATGCGGTGAGAAGTATGAACCCCCACTTGAGGACCGGGGATTCCGGCGTGGCGCGAATGTCAACCACCACAAACAATAGCGATAGTGCGGTAAGAAGAAACCACACAAGCATCACGCCATTAAACATGGTGATCGTCCGGTTTTTTTGTGCCTAACGCTAAATTCGACATTTCGCATGCAAACTTCGCCGCACCACCCATGATGAACGATCCGCAAGGCCAGCCAATCAGTATGATGCCGCCTTCTTCATGATTCTCACAATCGGATCCTCCACTTTCTTCGCTACCCCTGCAAGGTGCCGCTCGCGGCGATGCGCGAGCTTTCGGTGCAAACAGGGGTCGACGCTTGCCGGTCGCTGAAGACCTTTGCGTCCTATGACGGAAAGCACACGGCCGGGTTCTCCCAAATCGCTCAGCCAACGCCCGTGGATCGCAGGACCGCCAGGTCCGGCGGCGGCGCCCCCATTACTTCATGAGAAAAACATCTTGCGCGAATACGGGTGTAAACCTCATTCAGTGCCGCATTTGCCGGACACCATAAACCTTTGCGCAGCTCCGAATATATTGCGGGGCGTTCCCCTGACGCTCACCCGTTGTAGCTCTCCATGCTGTCTAAATGCTTTGGGCCGAGCCGCCCAGCGAGGTCGCCCTGGCTGCAGGCGATGGTGTCTTCGAGCGACATATTTACGCCGTCCCGCGCTTGACACTGCAGTAATGCTGAATTAGCGCATTGGTCGAGCTGTCGTGCTTAAGCGGCGGCTGATCAGCGCTTACGAGTTCTGGGATGATTCGCTCGGCCAGGACCTTGCCGAGTTCGACACCCCACTGATCAAATGAATCGATCTGCCAAATTGCGCCCTGGGTAAACACGCTGTGCTCGTAAAGCGCGATCAGGCTACCCAGCATCTCCGGAGTCAGCCGCTCAGCCAAGATCGTTGTCGACGGTCGGTTGCCCTCGAACGTACGATGCGCCACGAGCCATTCCGGCGTGCCTCCAGACCGAACCTCGTCGGAGGTCCGCCCGAAGGCGAGCGCCTCGGCCTGCGCCAACACATTGGCCAGCAAGATGTCGTGGTGGCTGCCGAGTGGATTGAGGGGGTGGATGAAGCCGATGAAGTCGGAGGGTATGAGTTTCGTCCCTTGGTGGATGAGCTGATAGAAAGAATGCTGGCCATTTGTGCCCGGCTCGCCCCAGTAGATCGGCCCTGTCTGATAGTCGACTTCTGCTCCCTGCAGCGTCACGTGCTTGCCGTTGCTCTCCATCGTCAGTTGCTGGAGGTAGGCCGGGAAGCGCTTCAGATACTGCTCGTACGGGAGCACCGCGATTGTCTGGACGTCGAAAAAGTTGTTGTACCAAACGGCAAGAAGGCCCATGATAACCGGCAAGTTTCTTTCGAAGGGCGCGGTGCGGAAATGTTCATCCATAGCGCGAAAGCCGGAGAGCATCTCGCGGAACTGCTCGGGACCGATCGCGATCATTGTGGAAAGCCCTATTGCGGAGTCCATGGAATAGCGGCCACCGACCCAGTCCCAGAAACCAAACATATTCGCGCTGTCGATCCCGAACTCCTTGACCTTCGCTGTGTTCGTCGAGACGGCTACGAAGTGCCGTGCAACTGCCTTCTCATCCCTTAACGCTTCGATCATCCAGTTGCGAGCCGAGTGGGCGTTAGTCATCGTCTCAAGGGTTGTAAAGGTTTTCGAGGAGACGATGAACAAAGTCTCCTCCGGACTTAGGTCGCGGGTCGCCTCGACGTAGTCGGTGCCATCCACATTTGAGACGAAACGGAAGGTCAAGTCGCGCTGGCTGTAATACTTCAGTGCCTCGTAGGCCATTACTGGCCCGAGGTCAGAGCCGCCGATGCCAATATTGACTATATTTCGGATGCGCTTGCCGGTATGGCCCTTCCACTCGCCGCTGCGAATTCGTTTGGCCAACTCCGTCATGTTGTCGAGCACGGCGTGAACCTCGGGGACGACATCCACGCCATCAAGGAGGATTTGCGCGCCCTTTGGAGCGCGCAGCGCAACATGCAGAACAGCACGCTGCTCGGTAACGTTGATTTTTTCGCCTGCGAACATGGCGTCGATGTGTTGGCGCAGACCGGATTGCTCCGCAAGCTCAACGAGCAGGCTGATGGTCTCGCTGGTAATTCGGTTCTTCGAGTAGTCGAAGTAGAAACCCATGGCCTGCAACGTAAAGCGTTGGCTGCGCTGTGGGTCCTCCGCGAAGAGCTGTCGAAGGTGTAAATTGCGCACCTTGGCACAATGTTCCTCCAACGCCTTCCAGGCCGGACGGCTACGAAGCGAAACGATGGTAAGCGGCGGTTGGGGAACTGTCATCAGCTGGCAGCCCTAAGCGTGGCATGCTTCGATTCGATGCAATCGAGCAGATCCTTCCACGAGGCGACGAAATCCGCCGCGCCATCGCGCTGAAGATCGGCGGCCAGTTGTTCATCGTCAACGCCGGCCTTGGCAAAGGCGGCAATCACGCTCTCGGCATCGCCGCCGTCGACCGGCAGAACCTCACCCACTTTGCCGTGATCGGCAAACGCCCGCAGCGTCTTCTCGGGAATCGTATTGATGGTATCCGGTGCAGCCAATGCCTCGACGTAAAGAACATCGGAGGCCTTGGGGTCTTTGGTCCCCGTGCTCGCCCAAAGGAGACGCTGCGGCTGAGCGCCGGCACTGGCCACTTTTTGCCAGCGTGAGGAAGCGAGCAGATCCCGGTACGCTTTGTAAGTGCGCTTCGCGATCGCAATGCCTAGACGATCCTGAAGTTCCTTTGGGACCTTCCCCATCACCGCTTTGTCCCAACGACTGATGAACATCGATGCTACTGAGTGCACCTTCGGATCGAGCCCTGCTGCAATCCGGCGCTCAATCGCCCGCAGGTACGCTTCCGCCGCGGCGATATATTGCCTGCTTGAGAACAGGAGCGTAACGTTCACCGGCACGCCGGCAAAGATAGCATCCTCAATCGCAGTAATCCCTTCACCGGTTCCGGGAATCTTGATGAACAGATTGTGCCTGTGCGCTCGAGCCCGCAGCTGGATGGCCGCTTTGACCGTGCTGGCTGCATCGTACGCCAGTAACGGCGATACCTCCAACGACACCCAGCCATCCATGCCAGCCGTTGCCTCATGGATGGGCCGAAAGAGCTCGGCCGCCTGCGCTAGGTCCTCGATCGCCAGTTCGAAGAAGAGCACCTCGCCTGACTTGCCTTCCCGTTTCTTCTGGCGGATGGCGTCATTATAGAAGTTCGAGTTTTTGATCGCCTGGTCGAAGATCGAGGGATTCGAAGTCAGCCCTGTGACCAAGAGATCGTCGACGTAGTGGCGCAGTGTTCCACTCGTCAAGAGCCCGCGCGTGATGTTGTCAAGCCAGAGGCTCTGGCCAAGGTCGTGGAGCTGTTCGGTTGGCTTCATAACTTTGTTCCTGGATGCGCTTTTCACCAGACGAACAGGCGAGCGCCGCCGCCCGATTCGCGAATTCGGCCCGCTTGGGAGGAGCTGTCGAATACGGGAGGCACATTCTCGCCAATCATGTCGGCATCATTTGGTTCGCGGCCGGTAAGCTCTTCAATCTCGATTGCACCGTGTCGGTTCATGATCTCGCGGGCGTTATCCACCTCTGCATTTGAGCCTGTCGCGAAAATGAGGACTCCTCCACGCCGCACCCCTTGGGCGTAAGCATTCGCCTCCCGTAGGGTTGCCCCAATTGCTTCTAGCTCCTGCTCTAAACCCACTTCGAAGTCAGTGTGTGGGAAACTCATGACTCCAGTGACTGGCATATCCAGCGGCTCTCGCCTAGTGCGGATCTCGTTCTGAGGGAAAGCACTGGCGCCGAGATCGTGAACGACTTGGTCCGCCACGCTCGGTTTCTCAAATAAACCAACTGCGGTTTTCGACATTTTGCAACCTCCTGTTAAACTCTGTATCCAGTCACATTGTTAGGACTGTTGATTCGTGCGTTTCTTTGCTTGTACCGGCAAGCAAGTTATCGACCCGACCCGTGCTCTTGCTATTCCAATGTAGGTTCACGAGAGCTGCGAAACTGACCGGATCGAGACTGGCGCCACCTACGAGGAATCCATCGATTTCAGACTGCGCCATGAGACTCTCCGCATTGTCGGGTTTAACGCTGCCGCCGTATAGAATGCAGATCTTATTCGCCGCCTCTGCCCCAAAATGACCTTTCACCTGATCGCGGATGAGGCGGTGAGCATCGGCGGCGACACCCGGCGTAGCGGTCTCGCCCGCGCCGATCGCCCAGATAGGTTCGTAGGCGATTACGATTTTTGCGAACTGCACATCCGAAAGTGCACCAAGTGCGGAGCGAAACTGCTCAGTTAGTACCGCTTTCACGTTCTTTTTTTCACGCTCACCAACGCAGACGATCGGAGTGAGTCCTGAATCGAACGCCGCCACAGTCTTCTTTAAGACGTTCTCGTTCGTCTCGCCGAAATACCGCCGTCGCTCGCTGTGTCCCACGATTACGTGCGAACAGCCGGAGGCCCTGATCATCGGGCCGGAAACTTCGCCCGTAAAGGCACCCTCCGTTTCCCAGTAGATATCCTGCGCACCGATGTGAATCTTCGTTCCGTGGACGGCGGCTACGGCGTTCTCGATGTCGAGGAATGATGGGCAGATCACGATCTCACAATCACCGGAGCGCTCGACCAAAGGCAGGAAGCTCTCGAAGAAAGACGTGGTTCCGGTTGGATCCTTGTACATCTTCCAATTCGCACCGATCAAAGGTAAGCGCATAATAATCGTCAAATCTCCAGTTGCTGAGGCTCAGATTGCGGAAGGCTCACAGCTTCACTGTAAGAGAAGCATCGTCAAAATAGCGTCAAAAATGATCACGGCCATCTCCGGCCGTTTAATTCGCCGAAAGCTGTGAAACGTCCTCCTGGGTCCCCAGATTCGACCCACTGAAAGTGATCGGAAGAGGCCTCAAGAAGTCCTCAAAAAATAACGCGGTCCTGCTGCCACTGTCTTTTTGACACGATCTTGACGTTTTTCCCGCTACCGTACAAAGGGAGACTATGCCAGTCAAATTGTCCACTGAAGAATTAGCTAGTGAAGCTTCGGTTGAGCACAGCAACCACTCGATGGCGAAGGTCGAATCTTCTCCAGCCGAACGCCTTTACACATGCCCAATGCACCCGGAGGTTCAACAGAACCATCCGGGCGAGTGTCCTAAGTGCGGCATGGCGCTGGAGCCGAAGACGGTAACAGCGGACAACGATGACGGGGAAAGCGCCGAGCTGCGTGACATGACGAAGCGCTTCTGGATTGGCGCCGTGCTGGCGTTGCCGGTGTTTATCCTGGCGATGGTTCATTTGCTCCCGGCCTTAGAGCGTCAGCCCTGGGTGGATGGCGATGCCTCGCGCTGGATGCAATTCGCGCTCGCCACACCCGTAGTCTGGTGGGCCGGCTGGCCCTTATTGCACCGAGGATGGCGTTCCGTCGTGACGCGCCAGCTGAACATGTTTACGCTGATCGCTATTGGCGTGGGCGCCGCATTCGCCTTTAGCGCCGTGGCGATGCTTTTGCCCGGCATATTCCCGCTTGCGATGCAACACATGGGCAAGGTTGCCATCTACTTTGAGTCCGCAGCGGTGATTGTTGTGCTGGTGCTCCTCGGTCAGGTGCTCGAGCTCCGTGCCCGCACCCGCACGGGCAGCGCCATCAAAGCGTTGCTGAACCTCGCACCGCCCACGGCGCGACAGGTCGCACCGGGGGGCGATCATGAAGTCCCACTCGATCAGGTGAAAGTCGGCGATTGGCTGCGCGTGGTTCCGGGTGACAAAGTGCCCGTGGATGGCGCGGTGGTGGAAGGTCATTCCAGCGTGGAAGAATCCATGGTCACCGGCGAACCTCTCCCGGTGGAAAAAGTGGTCGGCGACAAGGTGACGGGCGGAACTGTCAACGGCCCCGGCAGTTTCGTCATGCGTGCCGAGCGAATTGGTAGTAACACGTTGCTCGGGCAGATCGTAAACATGGTTGCCGAAGCCCAGCGTAGCCGCGCTCCCATTCAGGGTCTCGCCGATAAAGTCGCCGGTATATTCGTGCCGCTAGTACTGGCTATTTCGGCGCTCACCTTCGTCCTCTGGATGTGGCTGGGCCCGGAGCCAAAAGTCGCACACGCGATTGTCTGCGCTGTCGCTGTTCTGATTATTGCCTGCCCTTGCGCCCTTGGCCTCGCAACTCCAATGTCCATCATGGTCGGTGTCGGGCACGGCGCACAGCAAGGGGTGCTTGTCAAGAACGCTGATGCGCTCGAACGTCTGGAGAAGGTCACCACGCTCGTCGTGGACAAGACGGGCACTCTCACAGAGGGCAAGCCCAAGCTCGTGAACGTCCTGCCCACCGGCGATCTAGACATGAAGGAGTTCCTGCGTCTCGCCGCCTCGCTCGAGGAGAACAGCGAACATCCGCTCGCCACCGCGATTGTGCGGGGCGCAAAGGAGCAAGGCATTGTTCTCGCTGCCGTAAAAGGATTTCGCTCAGTGACGGGGGGCGGTGTTGCCGGTGCCATCTCTGGTCGCACCGTAATGGTCGGCAAGCCGGATTTCCTGCGGCAGGAAAAGATCACTGGCCTAGGGCCGTTGGAAGCGTCGGCCGTGACGCTCCAAGAGGAGGGCAAGACGGCGATGTTTGTTGGAATCGACGGCAAACCGGCTGGCATCCTCGCCGTCGCCGACCCAATCAAATCCACCACAGCCGAAGCCATCGGCGAACTCCACGCGCTTGGGTTGCAGCTGGTTATGCTCACCGGCGATAATCGCCGTACGGCAGCCGCCGTGGCCACGCAACTCGGCCTTAATGCGGTGCAAGCGGAGATTGAACCCGCCGGGAAAGTCGCCTATGTCAAGAAGCTGCGCGCCGAGGGGAAACACGTTGCAATGGCCGGCGATGGCATCAACGACGCACCCGCCCTCAGCGAAGCTGAAGTCGGCATCGCCATGGGTACCGGCACCGATGTGGCCATGCAAAGCGCTGGCGTCACCCTCATAAAAGGCGACCTACGTGGCATTGCGAAGGCCATTCGCCTCAGTCGCGCGACCATGCGGAACATCCGGCAGAACCTGTTTTTCGCCTTTCTCTACAACGCGTTGGGTATTCCACTGGCGGCGGGGGTGCTCTATCCGTTCTTCGGCTTGCTGCTCAGCCCGATCATTGCGGGGGCAGCGATGAGCCTGAGCTCTGTGTCGGTCATCGTCAACGCATTGAGGCTGCGGAGAGTGAAACTGTGATTTTAGGCGCGAAAAGTGAAAACAAGTACAGACAGAGTTCGGCAGTGCTCCACAAGGTGGATGCTAATGCAATTCGTGGTGACTTGTCGTGGCAATGAATCGATCCGGCGGAACCGCTTGGAAGCTGGTTTAGTGACGGCGTGCGAGAGAAGCATCCGTACTCCGCACCAGGACCGCAAAAGACTGGGTTTTCTTGGAATCAGACCTCGGATGATGTCGGCTCTTTGCCACACCCCGTCGCCGCCGGAAAAGCATGACTAAAGCGGTGCAGAACAAGCCTAAGGCGGCCGTGAGGCGTTTTGTCTATGTCGCTGCCGCTATCTCTGCGATAGGCGGCATGCTGTTTGGCTATGACATCGGTGTCATATCCGGGGCCATACTCTTCATCAAGAACGAATTCCACCTTTCCGCGAGCATGGAGGAAATCGTCGTCAGCTCGGTGTTGCTTGGCTCGCTCGCGGGCGCAGCAGCCGGAGGAATGCTGGCGGACCGGCTTGGCCGCCGAAGATTATCGATTGCTACCGCCGTAATTTTCGGTTTGGGCGCTATTGGGGCAGCTTTGGCGCCCGGTACGGCATGGCTGATTGCCGCCAGAATCATTGCCGGAGCTGCGATCGGTGTTGCTTCGTTTGTTTCTCCCCTTTATATCTCGGAGATCGCGCCGGTCGTTATTCGTGGAAAGCTCGTCTCCATTAACCAGGTCGCCCTCACCTGCGGCATTGTTATCTCCTATCTCATCGACTACGCCTTCGCGGGGTCTCAGGCGTGGCGTTGGATGTTTGCGCTGGCGGTAGTCCCGGCGGCTGGATTTGGCATCGGATTGATATTCATTCCAGACAGCCCGAGATGGCTTGCCGGCCGAGGGCACATGGATCAGGCCCGGGCCGTACTGAAACAGATTCGCAGCCCAGACGAGGTGGAGAGCGAAGTCAAAGAGATTCAGAGTAGCGTTTCGCAGCAAAAGGGGAATTGGTCCGAACTGTTCAGCCCGCTTTTGCGCATGGCGATGATCGTGGGCATCGGGATGGCCATAGCACAGCAAATCACTGGCATCAACACAGTCATCTATTACGCCCCGACGATTTTCAAGTTCGCCGGTTTGTCATCCTCATCGGCGGCGATTCTGGCCAGCGTCGGAGTTGGAGTTATCAACGTCATCTTGACGGTGGTTGCCATGCAACTGATTGACAGGGTGGGACGGCGTCCGCTCTTGTTGATTAGCCTGGCGGGTATGGCGCTAAGTCTGTTCGTGTTGGGCGGCGCCTTTTTGCTTCCGCAATTCAAGAGCATTCTGGGATGGATCGCGGTGGGAAGTCTTATGACATATGTCGGCTTTTTCGCCGTCGGATTGGGGCCGGTCTTCTGGCTGATTCTTTCAGAGATTTACCCGCTGCGCATCCGGGGCCGCGCCATGAGCGTTGGGACGGTCGCCAATTGGAGTGCCAACTTGATCGTGGCGTTGTCCTTTCTGACGCTCACGAATATGATGGGTAAACCCGCCACGTTCTGGTTGTATGCGGCGGTCACCATCGGGGCATGGTTCTTCGCCTATTTCCTGGTGCCCGAAACGAAGGGCAAGACACTCGAACAGATTGAAGCGCACTGGCGGACGGGAAAGCATCCAAGGGCGCTATGAAGCATCGCAAAGCGAGACGGTGCACGGTCTTCTTTAACAGAAGAGAGCCCGATAAGGCGGAGAGTTGAATGAAGATAAATCCCAGAGCTGGGCAACTGGCCAATGCTTCTGACCTCGTGGACGTGCCGAAGTTGGTCACAGCCTACTATGAGGACCGCCCGGATCCTCATACTCCGGAGCAACGCGTCGTCTTTGGTACGTCGGGCCACAGGGGTTCCTCCTTCGAACGCTCCTTCACTGAATGGCACATCCTGGCCATCACGCAAGCGATTTGCTTGTACCGGCAGCAGCACAAAATCGATGGACCGCTTTTCCTAGGAATCGACACGCACGCGCTCTCACAGCCGGCTTTGGCGAGTGCGCTTGAAGTTTTGGCTGCGAACAGCGTCGATGTGATGCTGGCGGAGAAAGATAACTACACACCGACGCCGGTCATCTCCCATGCCATTCTTACTTACAATCACCGCCGCAACACCGGCCGGTCTGACGGCATTGTGATCACGCCATCACACAACCCGCCCGAATGCGGCGGTTTCAAGTACAACCCGCCCCATGGCGGTCCGGCCGAAGAGGACATCACTTCCTGGATCGAGTCGAAGGCCAATGAGCTCCTGACAAACAAGATCGTTGGCGTCAAGCGTATGCTCTTCGAGAAAGCGCGATCATCGCCCACCACGCATAAGCACGACTACCAGACCCCCTATATTCAAGATCTGCAAAACGTCGTGGACATGGAGGCCATACGCAACTCGGGAATCAAGTTCGGAGTCGATCCGCTTGGCGGGGCTGGCGTGCATTACTGGAATCCGATTGCCGAGCGCTATGGACTGAATCTAAAGGTGGTGAACGATCTTGTCGATCCGACCTTCCGTTTCATGACACTCGACTGGGATGGCAGGATCCGAATGGACCCCTCGTCGGAGTACGCTATGCGCTCCCTCATCGGATTGAAAGACAGGTTTGATGTCGCTTTTGCCTGCGACACGGACCATGATCGGCATGGAATCGTGACAAAGAGCAGCGGGTTGTTGCCGCCCAATCACTACCTCGCCGTTTGCATCCACTACTTGTTTACAAATCGTCCCGGGTGGGGCAAAGATGCCACGGTTGGAAAGACCGTGGTCAGCAGCAGCATGATCGATCGTGTCACGGCGAAGCTCGGCAGAACACTTTACGAAGTTCCGGTAGGCTTCAAATATTTCGTGGACGGTCTGTTGCACGGGAAGCTCGGCTTCGCGGGCGAGGAGAGTGCTGGCGCCTCCTTTCTGCGGCGGAACGGCACTGTGTGGACCACGGATAAGGACGGCATCGTCCCTGCACTTCTGGCAGCGGAAATCACCGCCAAAGCGAAGAAGGACCCTGGCGAGATCTACCGGGAACTTACGCAGGAATTTGGGGACCCGCTTTACGATCGGACAGAGGCGACCGCAACCAGCCTACAAAAAGTGGCGCTGGAGAAGATCACCAGGGAAAGCATCGACGTTTCCGAGCTAGCGGGCGAGAAAATCCTGTCGATTCTGACCAACGCACCTGGCGATGGGAACTCCATCGGTGGCGTTAAGGTTGTTGCCAAACATGGGTGGTTTGCGGCGCGTCCCTCTGGAACTGAGGATATTTACAAGATCTACGCCGAAAGCTTTAAGAGCAAGGAACATCTGCGGGAAATCGAGACAGCAGCCCAAGCCATCGTTGGCAAGGCATTTACGACGGCGAAGATACCCGTCGCTGAATATCAGTTGGTTGGGGCAACAAAATGAGCGATCCAAAGGCAGTTACCATTTGGTCAAAAGTCGAGGGGATTGATGCGCTGGCTGAGTTAGCGCTCAACCTGCACTGGTCCTGGAACCATGGCGCCGACGAACTCTGGCGGCGGCTAGATAGCGAACTCTGGGAGTCCACCCAAAATCCGTGGATCGTCCTGCAGACGGTTTCGAAAGAGAAGATCGAAGCTGCTCTGGCGGAACCTGCTTTTCATCAGCGCCTTGACGATGTGCTGCGACAAAACCGGGAATCGTATAGCTCAGATGCATGGTTCCAAAAGAAGCACCCAAACACCGCGCTCACACTCGCCGCCTACTTCAGCATGGAGTTCATGTTGAGCGAGGCGTTGCCCATTTACTCGGGCGGTCTTGGCAATGTAGCTGGCGATCAGATGAAAGCGGCCAGCGACCGGGGTATTCCAGTAGTCGGAGTCGGTTTGCTCTACGGCCAGGGATACTTCCGGCAGGACTTCGATTCGGAAGGCCGCCAGCAGGCACTCTATCCCGTCAATGATCCAGGGCAATTGCCCATCCGACCGCTGCGGCAACCAAATGGTGAGTGGTTGCGGTTACGGATTTCAATGCCCGGATCGAAGATCTGGCTTCGCTGCTGGGAAGTGTCTGTTGGACGGACGAAGTTATACCTGCTCGACAGCAACGATTTCGCCAATACTGCAGCTCACCGCTGCATCATCAGTCAACTCTACGGCGGGGGCGCGGAGATGCGACTGAAGCAGGAGATCGTTCTTGGTATCGGCGGCTGGCGTCTACTGCGAGCGTTAGGCTTGCACCCGGAGGTATGTCATCTCAATGAGGGTCATGCCGCTTTTGCGGTGCTCGAGAGGGCGCGCTGCTACATGGAAGATCATAAAAAGCCGTTCGATCTTGCCCTGAATGTCACACGGGCTGGAAACATCTTCACGACGCATACTGCTGTTGCCGCCGGATTTGACCGATTCGATCCCGAACTGATCCAAAAATATCTCGGTCATTATGCGCAGGATGAACTCGCGATTTCCATTGAGGATCTGCTCGCGTTGGGAAGGCAGAACGCGGGTAATCCTTCCGAACCCTTCAATATGGCCTATCTTGCGGTCCGTGGCAGCCGCCAAGTCAATGGCGTAAGCAAGCTCCACGGACAAGTGAGCCGGCATATCTTCCAGCCACTCTTCCCGCAATGGCCGCAAGAAGAGGTTCCGATCGGTTCTGTGACGAACGGCATTCATGTGCCGACTTGGGATTCGACAGAAGCAGATGCACTCTGGACCACAGCTTGCGGCAACAGCCGCTGGCGCGGTGACCGTCCGGCCGAAAGTGACATCCGCAAGGTAAGCGACGCGCAGTTGTGGAGTATGCGAACAGGCGGGCGAAAAGGCTTGATCGATTATGCGCGCGAGCGCTACGCGCGTCAGCTTGCCGCAGAGGGTGCGAATCCGTCGGACGCCAGCGGCATCTTTGATGAAAATGCACTGACGTTGGGATTTGCGCGCCGCTTTGCTACCTATAAGCGTCCTAATCTTCTGTTGCACGATCCGGAGCGTTTGGTTCGTCTGCTTTCCGATCGGCGGCGTCCGGTGCAGTTGATCCTCGCCGGGAAAGCTCATCCTCAAGATGTGGCTGGACAGGAACTGATCCAACAGTGGAATGATTTCATCAAGCGTCCGGAAGTTCGCGGCCGCGTTGTCTTCCTGAGCGATTACGACATGCTGCTGACGCAGGAATTAGTGCAGGGTGTCGATCTGTGGATCAACACGCCACGGCGTCCCTGGGAAGCCTGCGGAACGAGCGGGATGAAGGTCCTCGTCAACGGCGGGCTGAACCTTTCTGAACTGGACGGCTGGTGGGCGGAGGCCTATTCTCCCGAAGTCGGCTGGGCAATCGGCGACGGCAAAGAACATGGTGAAGATCCGGCATGGGATGCCACAGAGGCCGACGCGTTATATGCCGCACTGGAGCACGAGGTCGTCCCGGAGTTTTATGAGCGGGATGAAAACGGCATGCCATCCAGGTGGTTAGGGCGCATCCGCGAGAGTATGGCGCGGCTCACTCCAGAATTTTCCGCTGGCCGTGCGATCCGCGAATATACCGAGAGCCATTATCTTCCGGCCGCTTCTGGTTACCGCGCGCGCGCAGACAACGACAGTACGCTGGGAGTCAGTCTGCTGCAGTGGCAAAAGGACATCTCTCGGCGTTGGAAGACGGTGCGCTTTGGCACGGTGGGCGTCGAGACGCACGATGGCCGGCATTTGTTTCGTGTCCAGGTCTTTCCAGGCGACCTCAAGCCGGATGAACTGAAAGTGGAACTTTACGCCGAACCAGTTCAGCAAGGCGCAGCAGCTCTCGAGGTGATGACTGCATGCAAAACCTGCGCAGATTCCTCGGGCGCGCAAATCTTTTCCGCCCAGGTATCCGCAACGCGCCCCGCAGGTGATTACACTCCCCGCATCATCGCCGACCATGCAAACGCTTCTGTGCCACTCGAAGCTGAGCAGATTCTGTGGCAACGCTGATGGACCGGGCAAGTAAGACGCTTGTCAGTCACGCTTATCCGCTCGGCCCGACAGTAAGTTCTGAAGGAACAGACTTCAGCGTTTTCTCCAGTAACGCCACGGGAATGGAGATTGTCTTCTTTGACCATGTTGACGCCCCTCAGCCGGCCCGCGTCATTCACCTCAATCCGCTTGTCGATCGCACTTCTCATTACTGGCACGTCTTCGTTCCGGGAATAAAGCCCGGGCAGCTTTACGGCTACCGCGCGGATGGTCCAGATGATCCACCAGGCGGACATCGTTTTGACCGCCAGAAGGTCCTCATCGATCCTTATGGCAAGAGCGTTTCCGTTGGACAGCACTACAGTCGCGGCGCTGCCAGTCAGCCGGGAGATAACGCAGCGACGTCAATGAAAAGTGTAGTGGCTGACCTAAATACTTTCAATTGGGAGGGCGATAGGCCACTCAAACGCTCGTTCCGCCGGACTGTCATCTACGAAATGCATGTCGCGGGATTTACGCGCCATCCTGCCTCCGGCGTCGCGGCTGCCAACCGAGGTACCTATCTCGGAGTAATCGAAAAGATTCCGTATCTTCAAGCTTTGGGTATCACAGCGGTCGAGCTTCTGCCTGTCTTCCAATTCGACGTGCAAGCCTCCCCCTTGGAACTCAGCAATTACTGGGGCTACAATCCAGTGTCCTTCTTTGCTCCTCATCTGCCTTACAGTACGTGCAATAATCCGCTAGTCTGCCTGGACGAGTTTCGAACCATGGTAAAAGAGCTTCATCGTGCCGGAATCGAGGTGATTCTCGACGTGGTGTACAATCACACCGCCGAAGCGGACGAGAACGGCCCGACGCTCTGTTTCCGAGGATTGGAAAACAGCTTTTACTACATTCTGAACAAGGATAAGGCCACGTATGCAAACTATACCGGGGCCGGCAACACTCTTAAAGCAAACCACTCGATCGTGAGGCGCCTCATTCTCGATAGCCTAAAGTATTGGGTCTCGGAGATGCACGTAGACGGCTTTCGCTTTGATCTTGCGTCCGTCTTTTCGCGCACCGAATCGGGTGAACCGATGATGAACCCTCCCATTCTTTGGGACATCGATTCTGACCCTGTACTGGCAGGCGCCAAATTGATTGCGGAAGCGTGGGACGCGGCGGGCTTGTACCAGGTCGGCAGCTTTGGACACGACAAATGGAAGGAATGGAATGGGCAATTTCGCGACGATATTCGCAGTTTTATCAAGGGCGACCAGAACATTGTTTGGAAACTCAGAGAGCGTATCGCTGGTAGCTTCGACCTCTATAAAGCGGGGCATCGGCCTGCAGAGCAGAGCATCAACTTCGTAACCTGCCATGACGGCTTTACCCTCAACGATCTCGTCTCATACAACCTCAAACACAACGAGGCAAACCACGAGTTGAACGAAGATGGCACAAACGCGAATTTCAGCTGGAACTGCGGCGTCGAGGGTCCGGCGACCAGCGCCGGCATCGAGCTTCTGCGAATACAGCAGATCAAGAACTTTCTCGCGCTCGCCCTCCTGTCGGTAGGAACACCGATGCTGCTCATGGGAGATGAGATTCGGCGTACGCAACAAGGAAACAACAATGCCTATTGCCAGGACAATGAAATCAGTTGGTTCGACTGGAAGCTTTGCACCACCAATGCAGACTTACTGCGCTTCGTGCAGCACATGATTCGTCTCCGTCTCAATTTCAATCAGGGAATCGAAGGTGGCCCGATTCCTCTTGAAGAATATCTCAGCCGGGCACGTATTGAATGGCATGGCATTGAGCTTGGAAAGCCCGACTGGCGCAAGGACTCCCATAGTCTTGCTATCGCTCTGCATAGTTTCGACAGTAGTCACGTGCGTTACATTGCGATCAACGCGTATTGGGAGCCGCTGGATTTTCAGCTTCCTCCGGTAACCGGCAGCCCAAACGGGGGCTGGCTTCGCCTTATAGACACTTCTCTACCGTCTCCCGACGACATCGTTGAAGAGGCGAAGGGTCTGCCTGTGAGTGATCCTAAGTATCTTGTCAATCCGCGATCCGTGGTGATGTTGCATTACGACTATGCTGCAAAAGAGCAAGTTGCTACTGGATAGCCGAGCCCCGTCCTAATGTGACAGCGACCGATTCGAAGTCCCACAGACGAGTCCATTCACTAATTCTCTTAAACCTTTTTGACATCGAATTGACGTTTTTGTCCCTACACTCGATTGATAGGAAGGCAGATCATCATGGCTAATGCTGAGCAAAAGAAATGCGCACATCCGGCATGCCGGTGCACGGTAGCAGATAACAAAAAGTACTGCAGCCAGCGGTGCGAAGACGCGAAAGGTGAGCTAGAGATCTCGTGCGAGTGCGCACATCCGGGATGCTCGCTCTCCGAGTAGAAGTCAGGAAAGCGTAAGAAAAAGGAGATTAACAGAATGTCTAAAGCTGAATCAGTAGTAGCGGTGTATCACACACACCCAGAGGCCGAGCAGGCCGTAAAGGAGCTCCAACACGCAGGAATCGACATGCATACGTTGTCGATTGTTGCGAAGGATTACCACACCGATGAGCAAGTGGTCGGCTATTACAACGTGGGCGACCGAATGAAGCGGTGGGGCAAAATGGGCGGCCTGTGGGGAGGCATGTGGGGCGGCTTCTGGGCCCTGTTGTTCGGGTCTGCCTTCTTTATGATTCCAGGCATCGGGCCACTTCTCGTCGCCGGACCTTTGGTTGCATGGATTGTGGGTGCTCTTGAAGGCGCCGCGGTGGTCGGAGGTATCAGCGCACTAGGAGCCGGCCTGCTCAGTATGGGCATTCCGAAGGACAGCGTTCTTCAGTATGAATCGTCGGTGAAGAACGACAAGCTCCTTCTGGTCGTCAATGGGACGGCAGCGGAAGTCGCGAAGGCGAAAGAGATTCTCGGCACCACACAACCCGCTCATCTCGACTTTCATGCGGAAGAAGTACTTGTAGCGGCAAGGTAGCGTCTTTTCAGAGAAGAACGATGGTTAAGCGGTCTAAAGGCCTATCCTGAGATAGACCTCCGAAACGCGTCTCTGAAAGGTTCGACTACAAAGGATATTAGTTCTGGCCAGCGTACCCGCTATTCAAGAGCCTTCCGAAGCCGAAGCCACTCCAGCAGGACTATCGAGCGAAGAAGCCCGAACCAGTTTGGAGAAATCGGGCCCAAACGCAATGCCCGATACGGCGCTGCATCCACTAACCAGGGCCTTGACCAAGTTCTGGGCTCCGGTTCCGTGGATGCTTGAGGCGGCGATCGTTCCGGAAGTGGCGCTCGGTAAGTATGTCGAAGGTGCGATCATTGCCGCTCTCCTGGCGTTTAACGCCGCTCTCGGATTTTTTCAGGAAGGGCGCGCCCAAGCCACTCTTGCCGCTTTGAAGTCGCGGCTCGCATTGAGCGCGGCAGTCAGGCGCGATGACGCCTGGACGACCGTCCCCGCTGCTGAATTGGTGGTTGGCGATGTAGTGAAGCTATCACTTGGGGCTGTAGTTGCCGCGGACGTGCGCCTGAGCGAGGGATCGGTGCTGCTTGACCAGTCCATGCTCACCGGCGAATCCGTCCCCATCGAAGCTGGCGCCGGTTTCGAAACCTACGCGGGAGCGCTGGTGAGACGCGGAGAAGCGGTCGCGGAGGTCACGGCCACCGGAGCCCGCGCGAAGTTTGGACGCACTGCCGAGCTGGTTCGCACTACCCACGCCGTAAGTTCGCAGCAGAAGGCGGTTGTCCGCGTTGTTCGCGCAATCTTGCTCTTTTTAATAGCCTCATCATCGTCCTGCTGGTTGCATACTCTTACGTTCTTAAAATGCCAGTCGGCGAGATCATCCCCCTGGTGCTCACGGCGGTTCTCGCATCGATTCCCGTAGCGCTGCCTGCCACGTTCACCCTTGCCGCCGCCCTTGGCGCAAGAGCCCTCGCCAAGAGAGACGTTCTTCCAACCAGACTCTCTGCGGTGGACGAAGCGGCCAGCATAGATGTTCTGTGCGCGGATAAGATCGGCACGTTGACGCGCAACGAATTGAAAGTAACCGCCGTGCGCGCGATGGCTGGTTTCGAGGAGTCGCATGTCTTGGGATTGGCTGCCCTGGCAAGTTCCGACGGCGGTCAAGATCCGGTTGATGGGGCCATCCGAACAGCTGCCGAAAAACACGCCGCCTCCGATCTCCCCAAGCTGATCAAGTTCGTTCCGTTCGATCCTGCCACTAAGATGTCAGAGGCGACCGCAACCGGTCCTGACGGCACGACTTTACGCGCGGCCAAGGGAGCTTTCGCAGTGGTTGCCCGGCTCACGCAACCAACGCCCGATGCATCCAAAACCGATAACGAACTTGAGGCGCAGGGCTTCCGCGTTCTGGCCGTCGCCGTCGGCCCCACCACGGCCCTGAAGCTTGCCGGAATTATTGCGCTTAGTGATCCACCCCGCCCGGATTCTGCCGCGTTACTCGCGGAACTGCACGCTTTGAGAGTCCGGACCGTGATGGTGACCGGCGATGCGCCGGCGACGGCGGGCATCGTGGCTCATGCTGTAGGCCTGGATGGGAAAGTCTCTCCACCAGGCCCGATCCCGCCTGATGTCCGCCCGAGAACTTTGCGGTATTCGCCGGTATCCTTCCGGAGGGAAAATATAACCTCGTTAAAGCGTTTCAGAAGAGTGGCCACACCGTCAGCATGTGCGGTGACGGCGTCAACGACGCGCCCGCCCTATGCCAGGCTCAGATGGGGATCGCGGTGTCGACCGCCACTGATGTAGCCAAGTCGGCAGCAGGCATTGTCCTAATCAAGCCCGGACTCGGCGGTATCGTCGCATCGGTGAAGGAAGGCCGCACCACCTTTCAGCGCATCCTGAGTTACACCATGAACTCAGTTACCAAAAAGATTTTGCAGGTACTCTTTCTGGCCGCCGGGCTCGTCATGACGGGACATGCAATCCTGACTCCCATGCTGATGGTCATCTTAATGATTTCTGGCGATTTCTTGGCCATGTCCTTGACCACGATAACGTACGAGCGTCGCCTATGCCGAACGGTTGGCAAATCGGTCGCGTGACAGTGGCGGGCGTAATTATCGGAGTTTGTGACCTGCTGTTTTGCATCGGCGTCCTTGCATTCGGCAAATTTCACCTTTCGCTCGGTTTGGATGCGCTTCGAACTTTAGCCACGATCCTGATTGTATTCACCGGCGAAGCCAGCCTGTATGCAATTCGCGAGCGACGCCGCATCTGGAGTTCTCGGCCGGGTCTATGGGTTATTGTGTCGTCGGCTGGAGATCTCGTTCTCATCTCGGCTCTTGCCACGTACGGAATCGCAATGAGTGCCTTGCCGCTATTGATTGTAGTGAGTACGCTGGGCGCGGCAATCACCTTCGCATTCGCGCTTGATACGGTGAAGGTTCCCGTCTCCATCGCCTCAAAATTTCGTAGGGCATCTCTTCGGACACCTCCGATTCCACACGGAGCCACCTGCTGATTACCGGTTCCGAGCTGGTGATGGAACTGTTTAACACTTCGGGGATGCGCACGAACGCTTCAAACGCTAATAGTCTCGGCGTTTCGCTACGGGCTGCCGCTAGAAGCCGTAATTCCTTTTTCGCAATGCATTTTTGTACTGGTCGCGGGTTTTTTTTGCAACAGCTTCAGCATCTTGCACCGCAAATCCCGCGTCATCCCACTTTTCCATTTCGACCATGCTGTGATCCGAGGTTGCCAGGCTCTCTTCGCTACGAATTGCTTCTATCCAATGATCGATTGCCGTTTTGTATTGCGTCAACAGCGAATCAAAACTGAAATCATCCATGTTTAAATGCCTGCCTACTATTAAGATGCTTATCTAGCTCTCGCGTGACATGACAGGAGGGTGACAGTCAATCGCGTCAAAAACCGTTCCCGCACTTTGAGGTGAAGCCCGGCTTGCATGGAGTGTTCCCTTTCGGAATTGCCAAGATCATCTCCGACGATATTCAGTGAGCAACGGCCGCGTGATGCGGCGCTTTACGCTGTCCTGCCAAGTGGCCGCCTCAACGTTGCTGAATGGAAAAGCTTTCAGCAGAGAAGGCTCAGCATCTAATCAACTACGTTGGCTCTCGTCGATGGTCTTTTGCAATTCTCTGACAACGTTTTCATCTTTTTGCATGACGGAAGAAAACAACCGGAAAGCAGACTCGTCACCGTCGTTCTTAGCTTCGACCGCGAATTGATGATACCTTTCGACATGATATTGCAGGTCCTGTAACACATCCTTCAGATTGGCCAAGTCACCTCCAACAATTCCGGAAAGTTTGAGCTCCTCGGCAAAATTGTCGGTTCGACTCTCGTCAGCCAATTCCGCAAGCACTTTTGCAAAGGCTTCGTTGTTATTGGAACGCGAGAAAGCAGCGTAGCGTTTGTACTTAGCGGATGCAAAGGCCTCCGAATGCATAGCAACGTTTAAGTTCCGTTCTGTTCTTTGTGTCATGCCTCAGAGTACAACGCAATAGCAGTAAGCCGATCGGCCTTAAATCTCGTTCAGCAACAGCTCGCACGCGCCTTCCCACGAATGCCAAATGTTTTTCCGGCGACCTCGATTAAATGTTCATGGAGCGCTCCAGGAACTTACTTCGAGACGCGCTTTTCCGATTCTCGATGGGCCGCTTGTGCCAATTCGAAAGCTTTGGTGGAGTGCTCCAAAGCCCTTTTCGAGTATTCGTGTCCGGTCTTATGATCGCCTTTTCCGTGATGCGCCATCGCTGAGCTGTGAGCGTGTGCGTCCATCTGGTGAAGTTCGGCTGCTCTTTGATGTGAATCGTTCATCGTGGTTGACCTGGATCCAATACTACCTGCTGGGGGCCGTCAGGTCTGACCGCCAAGGATGAAGGAGTTGAATGAACTTCGGTGCTCCAAGGCGAGCCCGAAATCAAACAGTAGAAGAAAACCTTGAAAACCGTCAATAAGACATGACCACGCCCGACCCGGGTAGCGCGGTCTCGGCTTTTGTCAACGCCGACGGGACAGTCGGCGCTAGCTTAGAAGAGCCATTGTCGCGCCCAGATCAGCCGACGGTTTATCCGAAGTCGAAGAACGAGAACATCCGGGTTTCATCCGCCGTCCTCGATGCGGCCCGAGAGAACGGCGAACAGTTGCTCCGAGATTTGCGGACGACTTCTGAAGGACTGACGCAACAGGAGGCCGAGAAACGCGGGCGCACAATGGGTCCGAATGAGGTCGCGCAAGAGAAGCCGCAAGGCTGGCCCGTCCGGCTTCTGAAAATCATCCGCAATGCGCTCGTGATTCTGCTGGTGACTCTGTCGGCGGTTTCGTTCGCCACCGGTGACGCGCGTGCCGGCACGGTGATGGTCATGATGGTAGCCCTGAGTGTGGGACTGCGCTTCTGGCAGGAGGCACGGGCGGACGCCGCCGCAGCGAAGCTCAAGGCCATGATTCACGTGACCGCCACAGCATTCGGGACGGCAAGGCAAGAGAGAAGCGCTCCGGGATTTAGTCCCCGGAGACATCATTCAACTGTCTGCCGGCGACATGATTCCGGGAACGTGCGGGTGCTCTCGTCTAAAGACCTCTTAGTGAGCCAGGGGAGCCTCACAGGCGAATCGCTGCCAGTTGAGAAACTTCACGATCCGGAAGCCAAAAGCGGCAATCTCGCCCACTGAGCTCACGAATATTTGCTTCATGGGTACGAGCGTCTATAGCGGCACGGCGACCGGCGTAGTAGTCACGACGGGAGTCCAGACCTATTTCGGCAGCATGGCCACGGCTATTACGGGAGAACGGGTCCAGACGAGCTTCGATCTGGGCCTGAACCGATTCACGTGGCTGATGATTCAGCTCATGGCGCCGCCAGCAGCTGTCACGAATACGGTAGCCGCTTCAACCAGGAATCCACATCTGACACTAGCTGAACGCGAAAACCAGCGGTCCGAAGGAGTACAGCTATGTCCGGTGCTGTCTGCTCAATGATCGTTCGCTGCTCGGGCTACATCGACGTAAACATCGATGCCGTTTTCTATACTCCCGGCTGCCGAGGGAATCCAAGCACAACACGCTTGCGGCCTAGCACGGCAAATAAGCCATCAGAGCCATTCGCATGGCTGACCATTAAGACGATTCGGTCGATGCCACGGGCCGCCCTCAGATCAGGAAGCGCATCGTCAATTTGTTCGCGGCGCACCAGCACGAAACAGAGATCTGCCTGAGTGTCCGAAGCTAGTCTCTCAAGTACGGGGAGATGCACAGTATCGCTTCGCCGGTGATCGCATTTCGGATAGCAGCACCTTGCGCACGGAGCTCTGCTGCGCGTTTTGCGCGAGCGACCAGGGTGACGCTGTGACCGGCACGCGCAAGGCGGACGCCGAAAAGCGTTCCCTGAACGCCGGATCCTAGGATCACGACGGTCATAGCTTCCTCACGCGTGCGTTGAGAGTTCGCCTGCAAATGGGGCGATTCAGATCGATGGTGCGCTTGTTCGTATTGCCTCAGCAGAAAATGTCAGATGCTGAGAGTGTGAAGCACCGCTAGAGTTCTACCTTTCGCAATCGCAAAGCATTGGTGATTACAGAAACGGAACTAAAAGTCATGGCGGCACTCGCGATCATCGGGCTGAGCAGAATCCCGAAGAAGGGATAAAGAACTCCCGCCGCAATTGGGACACCCAATACGTTGTATATGAAAGCGAAGAACAGGTTCTGGCGAATGTTGCGCATCGTGGCGCGACTCAGCCGAAGCGCTCGTGCCACTCCTCTCAAATCACCCTGAACGAGCGTGACGCCGGCGCTCTCCATGGCGACATCGGTTCCAGTGCCCATGGCAATTCCAATATCAGCTTGGGCAAGAGCAGGAGCATCATTCACGCCGTCACCGGCCATACCAACGACCTGGCCAGCCGCTTGCAGCTTCTTGACCGCCTCGGCTTTTTGCTCCGGCAACACCTCTGCTTCTACGCTGTCTATACCGAGTGGCTTGGCAACGGCAAGAGCAGTCGTGCGGCTGTCGCCTGTAAGCATGGTGATCCGCACTTTCTCCTGGTGCAGCAAGCTCACCGCTTCTGGTGTGGACGACTTGACGGGGTCGGCGACACTGACTAGGCCTGCTGCTTTCCCATCCACGGTAACGAACATAACGGATTGGCCTTCCGCTTGAAGTTGGTCCGCCTCGGCGGTCAGATCGGCGGCGGGTATATGCAACTGTTCCAAAAGCGCTCGATTCCCAAGCGCTACCGAACGACCCTTTACGGTTCCAAGTACGCCTTTCCCAGTGATGGAAGAAAAGTCTGTTGCTTTTTCCAGCGAGAGTCCTCTGTCCTTCGCGCCGCGAACGATTGCATCCGCCAAAGGATGTTCGCTCGCTTGTTCAAGGCTTGCGGCCAGCAGAAGTAGCTCGGCTTCCGTGACAATCCCCGAACGCACCCGGACACTGGCAAGCTTCGGTTTGCCTTCTGTCAGCGTTCCTGTCTTGTCCACAACAAGAGTGTTCATCTTTTCGAGCAGCTCCAGCGCTTGGGCATTCCGAACCAAGACACCAGCTGTCGCCCCGCGTCCCGTTCCGACCATGATGGACATGGGCGTTGCCAATCCGAGCGCACAGGGACAGGCGATGATTAGAACGGCTACCGCATTCACAAACGCATGTCCAAGGCGTGGTTCTGGTCCCCAAATGGCCCAGACTATGAAGGTGAGAATCGCTGCGAGAACGACGGCTGGGACAAAGTAGGAGGCGACGGAGTCAGCGAGGCGCTGGATCGGCGCGCGGCTTCTCTGCGCTTCACTCACCATCTGCACGATTCGGCTGAGTACGGTATCACTCCCGACACGTTCCGCACGCATCAAGAAGCTGCCTGTTCCATTCACGGTTGCTCCGGTAACGCGGTCGTTTAGTGTCTTCTCAACTGGGATGGGCTCTCCTGTGATCATGGATTCATCGATCGAACTCGTTCCTTCAGTTACGATGCCATCGACAGGCACCTTCTCGCCGGGGCGGACACGCAGAATATTTCCAATCTGAATCTGATCGATGGGAGTATCATGCTCTTCACCCGACGAGGTAATTAGGCGTGCGTTTTTGGGAGCAAGCCCAAGGAGAGCTTTGAGAGCACTGCTTGTCTGGCTACGCGCCCGCAATTCGAGGACCTGACCGAGGAGCACCAGCGCTGTGATGACAGCGGCGGGTTCGAAGTAGAGCGGTGCTTGACCACCATGCGAGCGGAAGGATGCCGGAATAAGAGACGGGAAAAAGAGAGCGAAGAGACTGAACACATAAGATGTGCCGGTCCCAAGTGCAATCAGCGTAAACATGTTTAGGTGCCGGTTAACAACCGACCTCCAGCCACGTTCAAAAAACGGCCAGCCGGCCCAGAGGACAACGGGGGTTGCGAGAGCAAACTGGAACCATCCAGTCGCAGTCGTGGAAAGCCAGTGCGCTCTGGGAATGAGATCGAGAAGCATGAGGATCACGAGCGGCGCTGTAAGAGTAATGCTGATCCAAAGCCTCCGCTTCATGTCGATCAGCTCTGGGTTTACCTCGTCGCCTGTGACTTCACGGGGTTCCAGTGCCATGCCACAGATCGGGCATGCGCCCGGCTCGCTGCGTATGATCTGCTGATGCATCGGACACGTATATTCCACGCGTTTTAACGGCGGCTGAACTGTAACTGCTTCGAGAGCCATACCGCACCTTGGGCACGTTCCTGGCCCTTTCTGGCGGACGTCGGGGTCCATCGGGCACGTATACTCTGCGTCTTGCGCATCGGCAGTCAGAAGGGCGGGCTTGACGGCAGGGTCGACGTACCGCTCAGGATTCGCTTTGAATTTTTCGATACACCCGAGGCTGCAGAAATAATAGAGCGTCCCCTTGTGTTCGGCAGTGCCCGAGACTTCCTGCTGCTTAATATCCATGCCACATACGGGATCGTGGTGCAACGTGCTGCCCTCGTCCCGGGACTTAGCCGTCTCGTTGGGGCCGTGAGTGAGCTGGACGATCGTCTGTTTCGAAGCGGTCTCGTCTCCACAACCGCATCCACACTCGCTATTGCTCACGACGGGAAGGGACTTACGGCTTATGTACCCGGTGGGATTCTGCTCAAACTTCTTCTGACACCGTGGGCAGCAAAAGTAATAGTCGATTCCACCATGGGGGACGTGCCCGGCCGCTGTCTCTTCATTCACAAGCATTCCGCAAACAGGATCCTGAAGCGACTGCTTTTGCGCTACTTTCATGATTGTCCTTCCAGGCACCTGCATCAGGTGAAATGCAGATGCCTTGTTCGTTCTGCAAGCTACTTTTGTGCGTACTGCGCAGGCTTGGCATCAAACTTCTTCTTGCACCCGGCCGAACAAAAGTAGTAAGTCTGTCCTTGGTACTCGCTCTGTCCGGCTGCTTTTTTCGGATCGACCTGCATTCCGCAAACGGGATCTTTCTGCATACATTTCACCCCCTTTCTTTCTACGGGACTGTTCTCTAACGCAAATGCTTATAGATAAGCTCAAGGAGCTCTTCATACTGAGCCGTCACTTGGCTGTCATTCCCCCTGCGAATCGCCTCCGTTGCACAGTGGCGGAGATGATTTTGCATTACGGCCCGGGAGACACTACGTAATGCTTCTTGGACCGAAGCAATCTGAACGACGATATCGACGCAGTATCGTTCGTCAGTCACCATCTTCTGGAGACCCCGAACTTGCCCCTCAATACGTCGAAGGCGGTTTAAGTTCGACTGTTTGATTTCGGGATCAACGGCAACGGCCTTGCGTCCGGAACTGCTGGCGGCACATGCACAAGGCGCTCGTTCGGAAGATTCTTCATCCGCAACAGTGGTAGCAAAGCGTCTCTTAGTGGCCACGTCTGCTCCAATAATATACCCCCCACCCCTATTTGTCAAGTCACCCGGAAAGACTTCACCCGATAGGCGGTTCGTAGGAGGCGTATGTAATCCTTAGAGCACCATGCGCAAAACGAAAAAAGCTTGCCATGAGCCCGTTGATCACAGTCGGCAGTTGCCTCGCTTGAGTCGCATTGAAGGCCAGGTTCGGGGCTTGCAACAGATGATCCGTGACCAGCGGTACTGCATCGATGTCATCAACCAAATGGAGGCCATTACAGCAGCTTTACGTCGAGTACAAAGCGACATGCTGAGGGACCACATCACGGCTGTAAGCCGGACCGCTATGACTGGAGGTCTGTCTGAAGCCGACTGCATAAATATGGCGGACGAAGTAGCTGAGCTGCTTAAGCGCCTATGATGAACTATCTGATGGAAAGGATACGGGACAGCTTCAGCTTTCTGTCATGACGTCCCACCGTGGGCCTAGGCTTGGGTGAAGCTACCCTGTGGATCTCTGAGGGCTTGGTAGTCACAGATATGCAACCGATTGCAGAGCAAATGCCGCATTTCGTCGATATCCGACAACTCGCCGTTGACGATATCCCGACAGCAACGTTCAAGCGAAGCGTGTAGATGATTGAGGTCGGCTGAACCAAGCAAGCCGAGGCCTGTTGAGTGGGAAGGAATTGCCTTCTCACAAAAAAGAGAACGTTTGTAGGCACACATTGTCATTGCAAAATGAGCTGACCAATTTGGGTATCCGGGTGTACACTGCGCCTTATCGCGCAAGAGGTACATAAGAGTGAGTTGTTAGCCACAGCTAAGCGCAGCTACTCCTTCAAACCTTGGACGGCAAATTGAACCCGCCAACCAAAAGTCACCATTGCGCAGCCACACCGAGTTCCGTAATCCGCATCGTTGTTTCGCTGTTCTTGCAATTGGCCCTTTGCCTGCTTTGAACTAGCGTAATGATCTCCGGTCTTTCCGTGTTTCAACGGAGTTAATGGTTGTGCGGCCGAGTGCAATGTTGCGAGAGGTTCCCGTTCCGAGGGAGACTCCAGTCAAGGAACAATGCCGTTGGGAATTGGAACTGAGTTAGAGGACATGAGGGCGCCCAGGCAGATACAGACAGGAGCACTGATGAAAGCGACGCTAGGATCTCGGTTTGCGATTGCGGTAGCAGCCGCAATATTTCTTGTTGGGCTGGTCTCGCTGAGCGGAAATGCTCAACAAATCCGCAGGCCTACAAAAAAAGATGTAAAAGCGTTGATTGCAAGCGCCAAGACCCCGGCCGATCACGAGAAATTAGCTGCCTACTATCGTGACGAGGCTGAGAGCCTTAAAACTAAGCAGCGGGAGCATGAAGAAGAACTTCAGGAGTACTATAAACACTCCTCGGGATCCTCCAGCAAGTACCCGACCATGGGTGACCATTGCCGGAGTTTGGCAGGTCTCTATGGTATGGCGGCTCAGAAAGCGCTGGCGCTAGCTGAAATGCACGAGCAAATGGCAAAGGACGTTCGCGGCAAAGAAGCTAATCCGAAATGATGGGACGAAACGACCTCAACGGAAAAGCTACGGTTCTATGGCGCCGCCCGACATCGACGCAATGGGTGTGGCGCGACGCAATGGTGTCCATCTTGATGCGGTTGGCTTAGTCAGGCTCTGGATCCAAAAATCTCAACCCTTAGATCGATTGATTGAGCGCCACAGCGCGTTGAATCGATCTTCGGGAAGAGCGCTTTGCAGCTGAAAATGAAACGAGTATATATGAAACAAATCAATCGGATTGCTTTGACGATGTTGTTAATGTCTGGAGCTAGTTTTGCAGGCGAACAGACCTGGACAGGAAGGATCAGTTCCAACATGTGCCACGCGGAAAAGAGTGCAATGGATCACGATTGCATTCTGAACTGCATCAAAGGCGGCGCCAAATACGTGTTTGTCGTCAAGGGCAAGTCTTACGAAGTCAAGAATCAAGACTTCAGCGATCTGGAAAAGCACGCCGGTCACACAGTCAAAGTAACCGGGGACCTCAGCTCGGACGGGAGTTCCATCACAGTTACTCAGATGGAGATGATAACAGCAAGCCCGAAGTAGCAGGTCTACTTTGTGCGATGAAGCGGACCACCTGATGGTTTGATGCGATGGATAATACCGGTTCTGTCAGGCTAATCTTGCTCTATCGCAAGAGAGCCAAGCGCTACGACCGGAGTGCTTTGCTTCTTTACTTCGCCGGATTCCGCCATTGGGGATATCGCAAACGGGCAATCCAGTCTCTTGCTCTCAAACCTGGCGATACGGTCGTGGATCTAGGCTGCGGAACGGGTCTCAATTTCTCTCTGCTGCAGGAGCAAGTCGGTCCGCGCGGGAAGGTCATCGGCGTGGACCTTACCGATGCCATGCTCGATGAGGCGAACGCCCGGATTGTCAGAAAAGGCTGGTCAAACGTCGAACTGGTCAAGAGCGACGCCGCCGCTTATACTTTTCCGTCGGCTGTGGATGGAATTGTCTCCACGTTTGCACTAACTCTGATGCCGGAGTTCGATGAAGTCATCCGGAATGGGGCGTCGGCGCTCCTGCAGGGAAAACGCTTCGTCATTCTCGACTTCAAAAGGCCTTCCGGGTGGTTCATGAGCAAAGCCGCTCCAGTACTCGCCATGTTGCTGACGGGTCCCTTCGGTGGAACGATTGAGATGGCTTCGCGAAAACCTTGGCAGTCGCTGGAGAAGCATCTTGCTCTCTTTCAGTTCACCGATCTGTATCTTGGCGGAGCTTACATCGCCGTGGGCGAGAAAACCCCTTGAGGCTGGACCGATGAAGCACGCTCGCTTTATTGGCCCCGGTGAAGACGAACGAAGGAGAGATGAAATGAAAAATACAGTTGGACAACGCACTCCTGTTGAAGCGCGTAAAAAATCGGCAGGTTCGCGGCGGTGAGATGATATGCCAGGCAATCCAATGCAAACCCGCTAAGTTCGGCAAGGTGGTGAAAATCCAAGAAGCGGACAACCAGATCACAATGGGCCCGCCGCATTCACAACCGGTTCTTGATTTCTGCCCATCTCAGAACAAGCATTTTTTTGTGGAATGGCAAAGAAGTTGGGCTATCACTTTTGCGACAAGCGAACGCCCCCGGGAACAAAGCCGTTTCTCCGGCTTTGAAGGCGGCGCATAGCAAACCCTAGAAGGATCCTGGTCTCCTGCCGCATCTTAAGGACGACATTCATAGCTCTTATCGGCGTTGGCGACTTGATTCAAGAAGCGTTCAGGGCCCAGACACCATCGCCCTCCACGATGCAATCCATGTCAGGCACCGACCTCTTCGTCATGGCCGGATCCGACTCGAACCGCCCGGGCCTGCTATCAAGCGCCAACTACAGCGCCGGTATCGGCCACACCTGCCTGCCTAAAGAAAGACAAGGTAGGCGACGAGCTCACCGTCAGCTACACCTACGAGAACGCCGGCTCCCACGGCTTCCTTTCCACGGACTTCGGCGAACATACCGAGGTCTTAGGCGTAATGAAGAATTTTGCGCTACCCCACACTACTCACCTCACCGGATACACTTGGCCGCAGGGTGGCATCACCTCCTACACCGGCAACGCGCACCTCCAGAGCCGCGTGGCCAGTAGTGCCATCATCGGCGTCAACGTCCATCTTGGTCCCCACAACTGTATCTGGTTCCAGGAGAGCTATAACAAGGCTGTCACCGTCCCCTGGTACATAACTGCCGGCATCGGCTATGTTTACAGCTTCTAAACCCAGCATTCGGCGACGTTATAAGAAGCTCCGTTTTCGGGCAATAGGAATTAGAGTGCATGCATGCGTAGACTTGGGTCCACTTCTTGTTTGAACAAGCGGGCTTCAGGGACGCTAGCGTGAAGCCACTTCGATCACGACCATCAGGCCGCCACCGCCGTGCATCTCGACATTGTTGTTGGTTGTGTGATGAGCGATGTGGCAATGGATCAGCCATTTTCCCGGCTGGCGGGCTCTCCAGATCACGTCGTAGCGCTGGCCCGGCCCGACATTTACCGTATCGGCTTGATAACGGGCCGAGGGCTGTAGTGTTTGGCCGTCCACGGCCACAACTTGGAACGGTCCCCCGTGAATGTGCATGGGGTGGATGAACCCGCTGTTTGACCCAATGAAGCGGACTTTCAGGGTTTCACCAATGCGCATGGAAATCGTATCGGTAGCCGGATAGGCACGGCCGTTAATGGTGAAGTAATTTGGCTGGGCGCCGTCCATCGGCATCGCCGGATAGGTGAGGCCTTCACGCATCAGCCACTCTTGCAGCAGCAACGTGTACTCATGGTCGGCCTCGATACTCGGGTCTGGCGTGGCTGGATCGATGATCATCGCCCCGTACAATCCCAGTGACTGCTGCCGGTCTATGTGATCGTGAGAATGATAAAAGTAGGTGCCAGACTGCCCGGCAGTGAACTCGTAGCGGTAAACCCCATTTTTTTCGATTGGCTCTTGAGTCACGTGAGCGACGCCGTCCATGATGTTCTGGAGGATGAGTCCGTGCCAATGGACCGTTGTGCTCTCCGGTAAGCGATTTGTGACGTTGATGCGAATGCGATCGCCCTGACGGAATCGCAGTTCCGGCCCTGGAACCTGCCCGTTGAACGCAAAGGCATCAACCGTGACGCCGGGCAGGATGGTCCATTTGATAACCGAGGTGTTGAGGTCGAACACCTTAACGCCGTCTTCAAGTTTCGGGGTTAGTTCACGATTTCCACGGACCTCAAGACCATAACTCGCGACGACGTCGCGCGGGTTTACGGCGGCCATGTCGAGCATAGCTGCGGCAGGCGTGTCTCGGTCCGTAATCATTCCCGGGGGCATGATCGCTCCACCAACTTCGCGCGCAGACAGGCTTAGGTTCAGCCAGTTAGCCGGGGCGGCCATTCCCAGCCCGAGCGCAAGCAGCGAAATACTGGCGACAGCGGCGAGCTGCGGACGCGTTAAGTCTGACTTCATGCCTCGGCCGGGCTCAGCGCCCCCGCTGCCGTGCTGCGCCTTAGACTCCGCACCGTGCATCGCTCCGTGATCTTTTTCAGTCATTCTGGCCAACTGGGGCGACTGTTGCTGCAGATCGAAGCGGCTACCAGGCTTGCGTTCAGTCATGAGGCCATGCTTAAGACTGCGCTGTACCATCCAAACGTTGGCTGGAAAGGCCATCGCGAACCCGGCGATCACGCCGATCGACATTACCCCCCAAAATAGAAGCTCGCTGGGCTCCATCGCGCGCATGTCGCGCTGCATCATTAGAAAGCTCATCACTGGAGCCATTCCCGCCATCATGAAGTTCATGCTGATGAACTCCGGCATGAAACTCTTCCGAACGTTCTGCCAATAGGTTCCGCCCATCATGGATTTCATGAATAACGATTGGAAAATGAAGAGGCCGAACACGAATCCGGTCAGGTACTCGACGATCAAGTCGAGCCACATGGGCAGGCCCAGCGCCGCCGTGACAACCGCCGCCAGGATGATGCCTGTCGCATCGCCCGCAACGCAGTGGATGGTCGAGCCGACACCTTGTTTCCAAAGTGGTTTGACGAACGCCTCATGCTCGCCCTGCTTCGGCTCCTTGTCCGCAAGAACGTAAAGCAAGAGACCGAGAGGTCCCATATAGAGTGTGACCAGGATGAAGCCCCACTTCATTACCGTGGGCTCTGGGTTGTTCCGGTACTGGTCCCAGCCAACGTAAGCGGTCGAGGATGCGGCGAGGGAAAACCACACGAGCAAAAAATAGTCGATCGGCTGAATAAGCATTTCTGTTACTTCCTACAGCGGCGTGCAGAACACCGAGCCGGAAATTGTACCGCCGACGCCTGGAGGATCAGACAGCCTACTAGCCGAGCAAGCGCTTCCCGGCTAACGCCGCGCGTCAGTGCCACATCCGCACCCCTGCCACAAATCGAATCTGGCGCGGACTGCCACCGTCCTGCCGCACGAGGTCGGCGGTGCCAAAGTAACTCTGGTCGATTGAAATGCCAATGTAAGGTGCAAATTGGCGTTTCATTTCGTATCGCAGGCGAAATCCCAGCTCGATATCATTCAAGCCTCTACCGGTGGTGAACCGATTAACTCGCTGGACGGCAGCATTCAATTCAAAGCGCGGCTGAAGAATTAGCCGCTGGGTGAAAAGGAGCTCTTTGGTCGCTGAGAAGCGAAAGCTTATGTCGCCGCTCTGGCTGACAAACAGTGCAGGTTGGATCTCGTACTTGTACGGAACAAGCCCCTGCAGCCCGATTACCCCATGAGCGCGCGATACGCTGGCTCCGCGGAACGTCTGTGTTTCCTCTCGCACGCCAACTTGAAAATCGTAGTACCGTTTGATGAACCGTCCGTATAGCAGTTGCAAGTCGATGTCGTAGTCGGCTTTCAGCCCTGAGTTCCCCTGACCTTCGCTCTTGAACCAGATCCGGTTGTAGTCTCCGCCGCGCCAGCCCTCAACGTCCCAACGGTAACCGCTCTCATTTCCTTTTGGTTGATACTCAAGTACGTCGACTAAGAGATAGGTAAACTTCTGCTCGTCATTGACCGGATTAGGCCAGTCTTTCCCAGTCGACAAATTCGGGGAGGTTCGCTCCTCATTCGAGGCCTTCGTCCCGGCCGTAGAGGCATCGGGGCTCGTTTGTGCGGAACAAGTTGCGAACGCCCCAATCGCGAAAACAAAAGCGGCCGCAGCGGAGGTCCTCATAACTGATGTTGTGGAAGACGATCCGACACCTCGACCACACGGAACATGCCGACTTCCATGTGTAGAAGCAGGTGGCAGTGGAAGGCCCAATGGCCGCGAGTATCAGGCGTAATGGCGACGGAGACCCGCTCGGCGGGCTTCACGAGGACAGTGTGCTTGCGCGGCAGATATTCGCCCGTGCCGTTCTCCAAGTACATCCACATGCCATGCAGATGCATGGTGTGCTCCATCATCGTGTCGTTGACAAAGGTCCAGCGGAGCCGCTCGCCATAGCGAAAGTGCACCGGCTCTTTCGCTTGCGAGTACTTCTTGCCATCGAGCGACCACATGAAGCGTTCCATGTTGCCGGTGAGGTGGATTTCGAGTTCGCGTTGCGGCTGGCGCTGATCGGGATAGGGGCTGAGACTCTTCAGGTCGGTATAGACCAGCACGCGCCTTTCGTCTTGCCCCAACCCGATGCCAGGATCATCCAAGCGGCTGCTGGTGAACTCCGGTGTTACCTGATTAGCGGAACCGTAGCGATCAGGACCGCTCTTGACGGGTTTGATTCCGGGGATCTCCGAGCGGTCGTTCATGCCCGGCATGTTCGCATGGTTCGGCATGTTCGGCATTTGGGGATCTCCGGCAGGGGGCTTCATGCCAGACATTTTCCTGTCATTATTCTTGGCATCCTTGTCCATATCGGGAATCGGCATAGCAGCCATCGGCATTCCCATGTCTTTCATCGTGCGGATCGGGCGCGAGCGAAGTTCGGGAATGGAGGCGCTCATGCCGGGCCGAGGCGCAAGCGTGCCGCGCGCAAAACCGCTGCGATCCAGTGTCTCGGCGAAAATAGTGTAGGCACGATCCTCCTTCGGTTCGACAATCACGTCGTATGTTTCCGCAGGACCGATGCGGAACTCGTCGACTTCGACCGGCTGGACATTCTGTCCGTCCGCCTGTACTACGGTCATTTTGAGCCCCGGAATGCGGACGTCCTGAAATGTCATGACACCCACCTGAATGAAGCGCAAACGTACACGCTCCCCTGGACGGAAAAGCGCGGTCCAGTTGGATGCGGAGGGCAAGCCGTTCATCAGGTACGTGTAAGAGTGGCTGGTTACGTCGAGGAGATCGGTGGGATCCATGCGCATTCGCGACCACAGCAGGTAGTTGCTGACCGTCGGCTTCCAACCTTCTTTAGCCACGTGCGAGAAAAACTCGTTGATCGTGCGCTGCTGGTAGTTAAAGTAGCCAGACTGCTTCTTCAAATCTCCGACCATTGTTTCGGAAGATGCGAAGCTCCAGTCGGAGAGCATCACCACATATTCCCGGTCATACTTGACTGGATCGGGCTCGACTGGATCAAAGATCATGGGTGCGTAGACGCCCCGTTGTTCCTGTCCACCGGAATGACTATGGAACCAGTAAGTCCCGCTCTGCTTTATGGGAAACCGGTACCTAAAGGTCGTTCCCGGCTTTATTCCCGCGAAGCTGACGCCAGGCACGCCATCCATTTCGGGCGGCAACAGCACTCCATGCCAGTGAATGGAAGCCGTTTCCTTCAGCCGATTCGCGACATTCAGCGTGACGTCGTGGCCTTCTTTGAGGCGAATCAAAGGGCCCGGAACCGTACCATTGATGGTCATCGCCGTCGCGGTGCGACTTCCGACGCGGAATGGGGTATCCGCTATAACTAGGTTAATAACGTCTCCGCTCAGTGCCGGACTTTGAACCTGTTCCTGCGTTGTCGCGTAGGCCGGCGCAAGCCGTCCCAACGCAGCGGCCAGTCCGAATGTCCCGGCGTTGTTAAGCAATTGGCGCCGGGACAAAAAGCCCGTGCCTATTTCACGTTTTGCCATCTAGTTTTTACTCCCTCTCTATCGCCGTTTCTTCGCGATGAGAATCCCCATGCCGCACCAGTCCGTGAAGCCGGCGACGAGGAGCTCGGCGCCAATGAATCCGGAGAGCCAGATGAAGACGGGATCGACGAACTGGGCGAGAGTAGTACGGCCGGTCAGCACAATGGCTCCGGCGGCGATGCGCATCTGCCGTTCGAGCGAGATGACCTTGCCTTGTGCCGCGAGTGACCGATAGCCCTGCCTCGGCCCAGGCCGTCGTGCTGCCCTCGACGACGTGGCATTGCTCGTAGCCGCTCTTTTCGAGTTTCTCCACGCTTGCTTTCCGCGATTGCCCGAGGGGCAAAAGCTGTGGAGGGGCTGGTCTTTGGTGAAGCCGTTCGCGCTGGCGAGTTTGGTCGCGTCAAGCCGGTCGAGCGGCGCGAGATACACGTCCGGGACGTGGACTCCGCATATTCCGCCGGGGTGCGCACATCGAGAAGGTGGAGTTTTTCGCCCTGCTGAAGGCGTTCGTGAAGTTTGCGCGGAGTAATTGGAGTCATGATCGTTTTTCGCAATGATATTTTGGGCATGGTGGCAAGGTTCATGCGGTGCTCCTGTTTCCAGCTTTCTCCAGATGGCCGCCGAACCCGTAGCGCATGGCGGAGAGCAACTTTCCCTGAAAGTCCGCCTCGCCGCGTGAAGCAAATCGCGCATACAGCGCCGTGGCGAGCACCGGTACCGGCACACCTTCATCGATGGCAGCCTTTATCGTCCACCGGCCTTCGCCGGAGTCCGACACACGGCCTGTGAATTGCGAGAGGTCGGAATCCTTAGCCAACGCGTCCGCCGTCAAGTCCAGCAGCCACGAGGCGATGACGCTTCCCCGCCGCCAAACCTCAGCGATGTCGCCCAGATTAAGGTCGTATTGATAATGCTCGGGATCGCGCAGAGGCGTCGTCTCCGCGTCGGTGTCCTGCGGTCGCTTGCCGACATTGGCGTCGCGCAAGACGCTTAGCCCTTCGGCATAGGCGGCCATGAGGCCATATTCAATTCCGTTGTGGACCATTTTGACGAAGTGGCCGGCGCCGTTCGCGCCGCAATGCAAATAACCCTGTTCCGGAGTGCCGCCGAGTTTCTCGCGCCCGGTAGTGCGCGAAACATCGCCAATGCCGGGTGCCAGCGTGGCAAAGATAGGATCGAGATGCTGCACCACGCCTTTTTCGCCGCCAATCATCATGCAGTAGCCGCGTTCCAATCCCCAAACACCGCCGCTAGTTCCCACGTCCACATAGTGAAGTTTCTTCGGCGCAAGCTCGTTCCCACGCCGGATGTCATCGACGTAGCAGGAATTGCCGCCATCAATCACGATATCGCCAGGCTCGAGCAGCGGGAGCAGGTCGGCGATCGACTTGTCCACGACGGCGGCGGGCACCATCAACCAAACTGCCCTCGGCTTCCGGAGTTTCTTCACGAGGTCGCCGAGCGATGAGGCACCGACTGCCTTCTCCTTTACTAATTCCTCCACCTTCAGCGGCGACCGGTTGAAGACCACGCATTCATGCGCACCCTTAATAAGCCGCCGGACCATATTGGCGCCCATCCGGCCAAGTCCAACCATCCCGATTTGCATTCTTGTCTCCTTTTTCAAAACAGAATTCACGATTTATTTCGGTTTTCTCGCCACGTTTATCTAGGCTTGACTGCGCCTTTCAGTCGCTCTTCCTTCATTTCGCGCATAAGAAAGTAGTTGAGTCCGGTGCGGATTACAACGATTGCGCCCAATTTGCCGATTTGGTCCCAACTCGGGGCAATCGCCGTCGAGAGGATGTCTGCCGCCAGTTCAAACTCAATAGCAAGTGCCAGATAGCGCGCCAGCGTCAGCCGGACGTCCACGTAACTTTCCGGCTGCTGCAAAACCAGCGTTAGGCCAAAACCATAGATGGCCATGATGGCGCCGACCGCGATCACGAGTGCGCCCGTCGCTTCTACAACCAGCCGCAACCACTGCGCAAGGCTGATAATGGTGCTCTCGACCGCTTGCATATCACTTGCTCCCCGGCGCCGTGCCACCTCCGTCTCCCTAGGAATCCCGGCGCTTCCTCAATGACGCATGTAATCCTCTCCGCAGCCGGTGTGATCGGTTCATTCCGCTTTCCGCGTTGGAACCGACCCACCAATCCCCACCTGAAAATCTGTTCCTTCCCATCCCTCTTGCCACAAAAATGTGAAGACGCTGCGGGTATCGGCGTTGAGCCGGTCCGACGGTAAATCTGCGAACCAGCAACCGAATCCCGCATCCCGCGTTTCCATGTCATTCGTGGTCGCCCATTCATCAAAGCTCCAATGGATCGTCGCCGCTCCTTCGATGATGATGCGCAGCGTTTTCCCCCGTTCGATCCGCCGCGGCTGATGAGCGAACGTCCACATCTCGATCTTGCTTCTGATTCCGGCCACTGCATAGCGCTGATAAACCGGCTCGATGCGGTCGAAACAAATTCCATCCTTGTGACTGCGCACCAGGCTCACATACTCCGCGTGCGACCAACACAGAGGCATCGCCGAACCGGTCGGGCCACCGCGCTTCATCTTTCCATCCGGCAGATCGTCGGCGTCCCAGACCTGTTCCGGTAACATGCCGCCCTGGTTGGCGAATTTTTCCATCGCTTCGATGAAAGGGAGCGGATCGCGTCCGGCGGCCAGTTCGTAATGGGCGCGTTCACCCGCCAAAAGAGGCCAGGAACGGCCTTCTCCCGTTCCGTCGTAGGCGCTGCCATCGGCTTTCTGGCCATAGCGGTCGTGATTATAGCGACGCCAGCACGGGCCTTGGGGCAGATCGCGTTTAAGGATCTGATCGATCACCGCGACGGAATCGATCATCAGCGGGTCGTCCGCGGCACGAACCCCCAGCCGGACAAGTTGCAGAAAATCACCGCCGACTATGTTACGTGCGGGAAATCTTCCGCCGCCGTTGGCTATAACAATTTCAGCCTCATCCGGGTCGGGCGAAGCTACCGCTTGCTTCGGATCGGCGGGTGTTAGGCGAACGTAGTGCCTCGGTTTGCCATTCACTAACTCGCCGCGACTGGTAACCATCCAGTCTTCCAGGTGTGTCGAAAGCCAATCTGCATAGTCGAGCAGAAAGTCCACGGCCGGAGCGTCTTTTCTAGCGTGCGCAAATTCCGCCGTACACACCAGACTCGCGACGATCGTGGCGAGCGTCGAAGGAGAGTAACCGGAAGCCTCCTCCCATCGTTCCTGCGCTGTCACCGGTCCGTGCAGGATCAGATAACGCGCGGAGCGCGAGACCATCTCCCACGCGTCGAATTCCCGGAGCGCGTCTGCCCGTTGCAGCCGCCAGGCGAGCAAAACGGGCGCCGCCACTTCATCCAGTTGATTGCCTTTCCAGAAGGCCTCGCCAGTAATCGAACTGTTTTGCGGCAAGCTGCCATTCGACGCCTGAACACAAGCAAGCCAGATCAAGGCGCGCAAGGGTGACTCCGTTTGCCCGCAGGCCAGCAGCGCCGTGGCGGTTTGCACCATGTCGCGGGTCCAGACCAAGTGATAGCCGCCCTGATCGCTGTCGTCCTTGGTCTCGCCCCAGGGGATGCTTAGCGACGCAACAAAGGCACCCTGGAACGTTTTAGCTTCGTGCGCCAGCAACAAACATTGGCTTAAGCGCATCAACGAGCCGTCATCTTGGGCGTGCGTGCTCAAATCGACCTCGGCACGCGTGCGCTGCCATTGGCTGACATACTTCTTGCGCTGGTCCGCAAAAGGAGTGGCGAACGCCTGTAGGAGGTGGGCTGAAGCACTGTGCCGAGTGCGCCCGAAACCCACGCCCAGCGTGAACTCCATTTCATCGGATAGATCAATCTCGCCTGTCAAAGAGAGGTTGCCGTCTTCGGCCTGCTCGAATTCCCAATCCATCTTGAAGTTGTCCATCAAGTCATGCCAGCCGTCGCTGAATCCTGTATAGCCCACCGAGCGCCTCGTGAAATCGGGTGTACAACCGAACGACATATTGATGTCCTCCCGTTGCGCGTCGAAGAGCTTCCGGCCGCCCAATCCACACCACCAGGCCGAATTGTTCTTGCCCGTGCCTTTCAGGTGTGGGGCGAGCAGAGCGTAAAGACGCAGTTTGCCGAGCAACTTCGGATCGATGACGTCCAGCCGCGTATGCATCAACAAGACTGACGAGTGAGGATCCACGACGATATCTTTAACTAGGCGATAACGACCTTCGGGATCGGAGTTGGTGAGCCGGTAAAACAGCGCGTTTTGCTCAGGGTATTCGGTTTTGTGGAGCAGGTCACGCTTTTCCTCGTGGCAGAACGATTCACCGTCGGTGATGAGAAACTGCAGGTCGCGCGTATTGGGCGAATCTACATGTGGAAAATAAATCTCGTTGACGATGCCGTGGCTGAGCGTGAACCAGAGGAGGGAACTGCTGTTATACGCAGTGCCGATCCCGTCCTTGGCGCTAGAGGTCCAACGTGGCTCAATCCCTGGCGCCCCAAATACGATGGTGTTCTTTTTCATAGGTCACTCGATCCTGCTAGTGATGCTTGTAATAACCGACACCTATGATGTCGTTCCAGGACGTGGTCTGATGGCAGCGATAGCACTGGTTCACTTGAACCGAACCGCAGCATCCGCTTACCTGGGCATCTTCCTGACGCGCGATCCTTTTCGAAATCATGTCGAAGTGCATCATGTAGTGGCTCGGCGGAGCTTGGTGGCATTGCGCGCAGTCCGTTGACCGGGGAGACGGATGCCGGAACTCGGCGATTGTCCATTTGGTCATGACGTGGCATTGAGCGCAATCGCCACCCAACAGTCCCAAGTGCGGGTCTTTCGTAGCGTGGCAGCCAACGCAGTTGAGGGCCTCGCGCGCGGAGCTCGCATTGAGTTGACCGGGGATTCGAATGTGCAGCCACGTTCTCAGCGACTTGAGCGTGTCGGCGCTGCCACCCTCCGTTTCGCCGCTGGCGTCGTCGGTTCGAGACGCGCGTTCCAGTGTCCGGGCACCGATCTTAGCGAGTTCCACGTGGTCCATCGCGATGAGGCTGCCGTTTCCACCCTGATGCTCGATGTGACATGTTCGACACTCCGTTATGCTCGCGTGAAACGCAGTCGGTTGGCGACCCAGCAGTCGTTCGTCGTTCGCATGGCAGGCCGTGCACCTCGCGTCCGTCACGCCGACATTCGTCTCATGACACGATGCGCATCGATTGGCGAGGTAAGCGTGCCCAGCCGATAGTGGGCCGGGACTGACGAACTCTTGCGACGCCCAGGATGCCGGCCTGAAACGCGTCCAAGCGAGCCACCCCGCCAGAGCAACGGCGGCGATTAGCGCGAGCCAAAGCAGCCGAGTTTTCATCGTAGCCACCTCAGTCCGAAGTGGATCTCGGAGCCGATGTGTAGGGCGAGTAACAGGTAGAGGAGGACAGAGAGGACGATATGCAGCTTCAGAGACCGGCTGAACCAGCGTTTGAACAACTCGTCCGTGCGAATCGCGAACTCCAGGTCCGCGACGCCTTCGGCAATGCGGGTAACCTCACCAACCGGACCACCGAATGGAAGTTCCATCCCCACCGACGCCCAGCCCGCCGCGAGAACCGGCGCCTTCGGAAGGGCTCTTATTTCAGCTTTGGAATTCTCGAGCACTCCCCAGGCATAGTCGAGATCGCCCCGGGCTGTCTGCAGCAGGAGCAATTTGTCCTTGATGTCATGGGTCGTATAGGTGAGCAGATAGCGCACCGCAAACCCGCTGACGACGACCAGCAGCATCACAGCCGCCAGCGCGATTCCCAGCAAGCTGTCGAACTTGTGACCCGTGTGGATGATCGCGAGCAGAGGGCCGAAGATGCCCGTATAGACGTGCAGGGTAAGCAACGACTGCATCGACACGTGCTTGGTGATTCGAGCGTGAAGGAAGGGAATACGTTTTGCAATCGGGTATGCAAGCGGGACCAGCATGAGCACAGCCCCCGCTATCCCGAACACTGCCCCGACTCCGCTGCCCGGAAAGCGCGGCGAGCTGTGCAGGAGGAAGCCGAGCCAGACGACCAACAAGAGACAGACAAGACCGCTGACGACGATACGTTCACGCTCTTTCATCTGGGTGACTATGCCTCCACCGCGACATCGACCTTAGGCTTTGCCTGGCAGGCGAGGATGATGTTCTTGGCCTTGTCGTCATCATCCAGAGCGTCCTCGACCGCCATGTCGACCTCACCCGAGGTCATCTTCACCTTGCACACGCCGCAAGTGCCCACGCGGCAAGAGAATTCGATTCCGATGGAGAGCTCCTCGGAGAGCTCCAGGATGCTCTGCTTCGGCGGACTATCTCCTTTCTTGAGATCGAGGCGGATTTTGGCCGACTTGTTGTTCTTCGAAAATGTGACCAGCGGGCCGGTCGCGGGCGTAGTCGGTTTGGCTGAGGTTCCCGCAGCAGCCGGGGCGGGCTTGGGAGTGCCGAATGCTTCGGTCTTCAAGCGGTTCGGAGGAATTCCTAGCTCGGTGTATATAGCCTTGATGGCGTCCATCATCGCTGGCGGCCCACACATGTGGGTCGTTCGCGAGGCAAGATCGGGAACCATCTGCGTCAGCCATTCCTTAGTGATTCGTCCACGAGCGCCCTTCCAGTCTGTGCCTTCTGCCTTAGAGATCGTGACCGCGACGCGCAACTTCGGATTTAGGCGCTGAAGCACGGCGATTTTATCCGCAAAGATGAAGTCGGCCGGAGTGCGGCACGTGAACACAAAAAAGATGTCTCCGGCCCATGAGTGCTCAGTGAGATAGCGAGTGATGCTCATCATCGGCGTTATTCCCACCCCACCAGAGAGGAGAACGATGCTGTCCGCCTCTGCTCCGGTAAAAGTAAATTTTCCGACCGGGCCTCCCGCTTCGATCCGGTCGCCCACCTTGAGCAGGTCATCGATGTGACGGGAGACGGCGCCCCGTGGCTCACGTCGCACGGTTAGCTCCACGTATTCGCGCTCCGTCGGGGAAGACGAGATGGAGTAGGAGCGGTTCATTTTCGCACCGCCAATCCAGAACGCAAGGTTGAGGAACTGACCGGGCACAAATGTGAAAGGGAGCAAAGGGTCATCCGATGAAGGCAGAAAGCGCAGCGTTTTCACGCTTGGCGTTTCCGGGACGATGCTTCCTACGCGAAGTTGCCCTAGCCAGTTCGCGGTCAGAGGCGGCGCTAACGCCGCCTCCGAAACGGCCGGGGAAGAAGGAGAAGCTCCGGCAGCAGGTGGGACTGGTGGCTTATCCACTGGCTTGGCCGCATCTCCACCCGAAACTGGGACAGCGGAGGCCCCTGCGGGCGACTTAGATGCTGCCGCCGGCGTTCCCGCTGTTGGCGACGCCGGCCCGGCAGGCGCAGGCGCCCCTCCCGGCGGCGGAGCATTTCCGGCCGGGGGCGCCCCCGGCCCGGACGGACCGAGTTTTCCGGCAAGTGTCGGCGACGATCCGGGAGGGGGATTCTTGTCAGGATCGATACGCCCAAAGAGTGCCGCCGCACGTCGCATCTTAAAGAAGTACAAGGCGACCATGGCGAGCGCGAACGCAATGAGCAGCACCATCGCGAAGAGGTGAAATGGCGTCACGCCGAGGAGCGTGCGCTCTTCTGTCGCATCGGGAGACGCGAGGTTCATCTCGCGTTTGAACCAGTCTAGCGCGAGGTTGCGCGGCGCTTTCCCTTCGGAGAGAACCCGCCGAGCCGCGATTCCCGCTTCGAATTGGGCGAGGCCCTCACGCATCTGCTCCGTCGCTTGTTGCATGACGGCATAGTCTTCGTCCGATGTGGAATTGGGTAACTTTTCGAGACCGGAAGAGAGCAGGGCGATGCCTGCCTTCATGCGTTCCTGGGCAAGCTGCTCGATTCTCGCGCGCTCCTCCGGCGTCACCCCGTCAGGCAGCGCCATGAGCGAGGGATAGAGCTCTTTGCGCGGAGGCGTGCCCATTTGCTTCATCATTTCGCCCATGCCTGCGCCCATGCCCCCACCTGGAGCGGTCGCTGGCGGGCCGCCTGACATGCCTCCCATGCCGCCAGCCCCGCCCGGCAGTGCAGCCGGATTCGGGGTTGCACTCGGAGCGGCATGGTGCGCCGCGTGTTCCTCAGGCGTCATTTGGGCGAGCGCAGGGTCGGCCAGTGGCAGAATCGTGACGGCTAGCGTGAGGCAGAGAAGAAAGGTGTTTCCGCGATATTTCATACAAGCTTAGCTGCTCATTTCCGGAACAGTCGAACAACGAAAAGAACAACGACAACCAGCAAAAGCATGATAACGGCAAAGCCGATCAGCATTGGCATGACATTCTCTTCTAGTTGGCGCTGGTTTACTGCACTTCAAGCACGCGATTCATCGTCCCAAATTCGTTCATGACGCAATGCGGGCAATGAACGTCTTTGTATGTGCATTCCGGCTCACAACACCACTCGCCGTCCACCACGAACTTGTATTCGTAGCGTCCGGGAGCAAGCGGTAATGACGCGGTCCACTGGCCACGGTTGTCTCTTGTCATGGGCGTTGCCGTCGGCCTCCAGTTATTGAACGATCCGGTGAGAAATACAGCCCTTGCGGTAGCAGAATGGCAGGCAAAAACCATCTGATTATCCTTGAGAATGGCGGTGACGCCTTGTTGTGCAGTTGCCATAGTAGTAACTTACCTTTCTTGAACAAACTATTGTTTTGCAGCAGCCATGGTTCCGAGCAGAGCCTTACGTTGTTCAGGCGTCAGCACATTGCTTGCGTCTGCCACGACGCGAATGAAGTTCATGCGCTGATCGGCGCGCAGTTTCTCGATTTCGACAATCTTGGCCCGAATCCTGGCATCGTCCGGTCGATCGGCGCCAGTTAAGGTGTACAACTCCTGCTCGCCCTGGTCGATTCTGCGTTGCTCGGAAGCGCTCTCGAGCGTCGCCTTCTCCTTCAGGTGATTGAGAGTCAGCCTCTGATCTGGAGTTAATGTGATGTGGGACGAACGGTTGAGGAAAAAGCCGTTTGAGCCAATGTGATAAAGATGTGAGACGCCAGCTTGCCCAGGAATTGCGGAGGAAGGGCTCATGGTTGCCATTCCTCCAGCACCAACCGGCCCGGGGCTCTTTGCGGCATTTCCCCCGGAGGCCCTCTCGCCCTTGCAGCACATGCCCATAGCAGGGGAGGGTGCAAGCGACGTGTTACTCTTGCTGCTCATCGGCATTCCACTCATCTCATCTTTGTCGTCTTCCATGCTCATGCCGGGAGACATCGGGGCACTCCCCGCAGGCGGCATCCCGCCCATCTCACTCTGATCGCCGTCCTTCATACCCATCGCCGGTGAGCTTGATGTCGCCGCATCTTTTCCAGGAGGCATGCCCATCTCGCCCTTGTCGTTCTTCATGCCCATGCCTTTACCTGGCGCGGCGCTCATGTTCATGCCCGATTTGGCAGTTACTTTCTTGCCAGGCCTGGTTTGCTGGACGGCAGCCTCCAGTTTGGTGACCTGTGCCCGAAGTTCTGCGATTTGATCGGTCAATTGCTTGTTCTGGTCGGCGGCGTTTGACATTGCCTCTGGTGCAGCAGGAGCGGCCGCCGGGATTTGCCCAAGAGCAGCTGCCTGGGCAGCTTGTAGTTTGGCGACCTGCGCCTGCAATTCGTTTATCCGATCGGCCGATTGCTTGTCTTGACCCACAGCGGCCGTCTTTGGGTCTTGGGCAGGAGCAGCGGCCGGCGGGGTTTGACCAAAAACAGCCGCGCTTCCCAAAAGCAATAAGACAGAAAGACCGAGTATGGCTGTCGAGCAAGCCCTAACACTACTCACCGTCGTTTGTTTTGATCGCATGACGATTTCTCCTTTGACTGACGTGTTATGCAACCCTACTACCAGTTGCGACCTGCGTCAGTTCAGGTTGAAGTCGCTGGAAGAAGGGCAACCAGAATGCCAGATGCACCATCGCAGCTCACTTTCCCCGCAAGATCGCATACTGTGAGTGCCGAGAAGACTCAAAGATGCAGGATATTGAGGGTTCTTTGAAGATTGCGCTCCAAACCCTCCATCTCTGTGCGAGGCAAATTTCTGAACGATGACCTCGGTCGACTCGTTGCCGGATTGAGCAACACTGCGGTCTTTCGCGCGAGGTGCGCCAAACGGCGCAATTTACCTGGATCGGCGTCAACTTCAGAGCGTGTCGGCAGCCACGGTTACTGCGATCTCCCGGTGTTCCTACAGGTTGCGCAGACCGTTCAGTTGCGCAGAGTTCTACAGGTTGCGCAGACCGCGGGCACGTTCAGAAGACATTACGCTAGGCACCGCAATGACAACGCAAACAAACGGCACGCCGCCTGCTGAGTAAGACCATGAGGCTAATAGGAACTTAACCCGAGGGCTGGAACCAAGTCGTTGCCCTCGCGCCACAAATCCGATGTAACTGGAAGGTAAGAAACATGTGGAACCGATGGATCAGCACAAGGACACTCGGGTTAGCGGTCTTCGTGGTTGCGACTGCGATGCTAACAGCTGTGGTCTCGGTCCCCGCCGGAGCCCAGGACAAGACCCTTAGTAAGAGTGAGCTCAAGAGTCTGATCTCTAACGCAGAGACGAAGGCGAACCATGAGAGCATCGCCCATTACTTCGATGCTGAAGCAACGAAGTACGACGCCGAGGCAAAAGACCACGGCGAGCTCGCGCCGTTTTACCAGCGAAACCCAGATCCTGCCATATCGAAGCATCCAGGGAGCCACCGGTCGTTTCAACACTGCGACTCACTCAGCAAGTCGCTCCACCAGGCGGCCGAAGATGCCCGTCAACTCGCAGCCGAGCACAGGCAGATGGCTAACGAGGTGAAGAAGTGATGTGCACCGATCGGGACATAGGCCGACCCCAGGGAATATAGGGCTTTCCACAAAGATTCGCGCCTACAGCACGATCCGCAGCAAGGAACAACATGACATCAATCAACGTCGCACCGGCAAGCGATCCCGCAAATAGCGGGTTAATGACTTCGAACAGGCCAGTTCCGCTGACAAGGGCAGTAATGCCAGTGAACAGACACATCCTGTTCCCCGTTGACTTTTCGCAGCGCTCGAAGGAACTCATTCCGTACGTTGCCACCATTGCCCGAAAGTTCAACAGTGAAGTCACGCTTCTTCACGTGCTAGGCCCTCATGAAGGGCTTCCAAGTGAGTCGGAACTGATTGCCCCGGATTGGCCTCGTTATCGAGACCTAGTGCGGGAGCGGCGTGAAAGTGATCTGATGGATTTCGCGGCCGGGACTTTTGACAACGTCAACGTCACAGCCGTGGTGGACAGTGGTGATCCCGCTGAAAGGATCATCCACTATGCTGCAGAGCAAGACGCCGGGCTCATTATAATGGCTACTCATGGACGGGGGACATTCCGGAAGCTCCTTTTGGGATCGGTAACTTCTAAGATCCTGCACGATAGCACTTATCCGGTTTGGACCACAGCGCACGCCGGGACTTTGGCGGCGGGCTTGCCAACGCGAGACATTCAAAAAGTAATTTGCGCAATTGACACCGGGTCGGACGGGCTTCGAGTGCTTGAAGCGACGGGCGACATCGCGTCTCTCTTCGGCGCCGAGGTGATCATAGTCCATGCCGTTCCTGTTCCAACCGTCGGTTTCGAACCTGGCCTGGATAATGGGTTCGGCCTTTTTCTCGCTGATACGGCGAAGGACCTGATTGCAAAGTTGCAACGCAACGCTGGGACCAAATGGGAGGTCAGCATAGATATGGGCAATGTTGCGGCTGTGATACGCGACTCTGCATTACGGAACCAGGCTGACTTGGTAATCATCGGCCGCGGATGCCTCTCAGAAACATTGGGTGGGCTCCGGACCCATGTTGGTGCCATTATCCGCGAATCACCATGTCCCGTTTTAAGCGTTTCAAATGATTCTGCAAGTGCTTAGCTCAGGGTTCCAGGGCACGGCTCTCAAAAGAGCTCGTATTTTTTCATTTTGTACCGCAGCGCATCGCGGCCGATTCGTAGGATTCGTGCCGCTTGCGATTGGTTCCCGTTGGCTTGGGCTAAAGCTTCCTGGAGGAGTTGCTTCTCATGATCTTCGAGTGTCGCAATTGTATGCGAGGGATCTGGGCAGCGACAGTAACCGGGGGGATAATCGTCCGGTATCCGCTCTGCATTTAACAGGAGTTTTTCGGGATCAACGCGTAAGTAGCTTGGCAGGTCTGTAACGTCAATTCGCTCTCCAAACGTCATCATGCAGCCATGGCCAATAACATTTTCGAGCTCGCGCACGTTTCCAGGCCAGTTATGATTTGCGAGAAGAATCTGGGCGCGACGTGTTAATCCATGAACCTGCTTGCCAAACTGTTTGGCAAAAGCAGACACGAAATGAGCTTCCAGCAGAGGCAAATCATCTAGGTGTTCTCGTAATCGCGGGACCTGGATCTCAACCATCGACAATCGATAGAACAGATCTTCCCGAAACTGATTCTCAGCGACTGCCTTTCGCAGGTCACGATGGGTGGCGGCAATCACTCGCACATTGACCTTGTGCGCCGACAGTGAACCGACCTTCTGTACTTCCTGATGCTGCAGGGCCCGGAGCAGTTTGGCCTGCGTAGCGAGTGCCATATCGCCGATCTCATCGAGAAAGAGCGTCCCATTGTTGGCGTGTTCGAACAGTCCGGTCTTGTCGTGGTTCGCCCCGGTGAACGCCCCTTTCACGTGGCCAAATAATTCGCTCTCGACTAAGGTTTCGACAACCGCCGAACAGTTTAGAACAACGTAAGGCCCCGAAGACACTGGACTGAGCCGATGCAAGACTGATGCAACCAGGTCCTTTCCAGTTCCGGTTTCACCGGTGATCAACACCGTCCTGAAGTGAGGTGCCACTCGACGAATGCGGGAGAACATCTCCCACATTCGTGGGCTCCGGCCAATAATGCCCTCGAATTGAGCGCTGATTAACATCTGGTCTTCAAGCGCCAGAGTTTGCCGTTGGCGCCGTACGTCATCCAGGAGCCTGGCAATGCGGTTCCGGAGGCTCTCAATCGAAACAGGCTTGTTGAGGTAATCGGCGGCGCCCTTCCGTATGGCTTCGACCGCAGAATCCGTCGAATAGTGGGCTGTAATCAAGATGACTTCAATTGCTGGATCAAAGTCGACGATCTTATCGAGGACTTCCATGCCGCTCATTTTTGGCATCACCAGATCGGTAATTACTATTTGAGGATGCCTATCGAAAACGAGGTCGAGACCTTCCTCGGGATCGGAGGCACAAAGGATTTGGAGGCCGTCCTGTGCGAGTGCGTTCGAAAGAAGCTCAAGGCTTCCTGCATTGTCGTCGATGATGACGAGCGATATGATCATCAGGAATTTTCGCTCAGAAGATCGGCCAACTGCACGCGCAAAAGACCGAGATCAACGGGTTTTGTTATATAGACGCTGAAGCCGGCGGCAAGCGCTCGCTCACGCTCTCCCTGCATGGCATTCGCCGTCAAAGCGACAAAGGGAACACCTGCGAAGCGTGGGTCAAGACGCAAGTGCTGTAGTACCGCATAGCCGTCAAGAATTGGCATATACAAGTCGAGCAAAACCAGATTGGGTATAGACCGCTCAGCTTGGTCCACTGCTTCACGACCGTCAGAAGCCTCTATCACTTCATATCCACAATCCTCCAGAGCCGTCCGGATCAGTTCCCGACTTCCCGCTCTATCTTCGGCGATGAGAATCCGTTTCATGCCGGCCCCATATACCTTGAACGGCCGGGATGATAAAGCGGCATAGTAAAACTAAAGCGGCTACCTTCGCCTGGTTGGCTTTCGACCCAGATCCTGCCGCCGTGAAGTTCGATAAGTCGTTTCGTTATAGCGAGCCCCAGCCCAGTCCCTTCCCGTACGCCCTTTGTTGTCGCTCCGACCTGATGAAACTTGCTGAATATCGCCTCATGCTCGTTCGCGGGAATACCCACGCCTGTATCTGTTACGGAGATGAGAAGGAAAGCGTCATCAATCGCCGTGTCAACCCAGATGCTACCTGCAGTAGGCGTAAACTTAATCGCATTACTCAGCAGGTTATAAAAAATTTCCTTGAACCGAACGCGTTCTCCATAGAGGGATGATTTCACGGCCGATCGGTTCTGGATGTGGATGTCTTTTGCTCCCGCGACCGTCTGGAGGCTGGATAGAACCTCCTCGAGAGCCGCTGTGAAATCGAATGCTTCAGGAGAAAGCTCAAGCTCGCCTGCCTCCACTTTGCTCAAATCCAGAATGTCGTTGATCAGCTCAAGCAGGTGCTTTGAATCTCGCTGTACATGATCGAGAAAGTGCTGCTGTTTCTCATTGAGGGCCCCGTGCGCTCCCTCCGCCAAGAGTTGGCTGAAACCAATGATTGTATGGAGAGGCGTGCGCAATTCGTGGCTCATACTGGCCAGGAACTCGCTCTTCAGTCGGTTGGCGCGTTCGACTTCTTGATTTCTTACCTCAAGCTGCCGGTTCTTTTCTGAGAGCGCCTGAGTGAACTGCTCGTTCATTGCGCGGATCTCTTCCTGCGCACGATGGCGTTCACTGACATCACGGATTACTGCGGTCACGCGCAGACCGTCTTCGGATTCGACCGGGCTCAAGCTGATCTCAACGGGAAACTGGCTTCCATCCTTTCGTCTTGCGAGCAACGTGAGTCCCTGCCCCATAGGACGGGTTACTGGGCGAGCCCAATAACTCGCACGGTGTTCTCGATGGCGGAAAAGAAGCTTCTCCGGGATTAGAGTCTCCACGCTTTTTCCAAATAACTCCTCTCGCGAATAGCCGAAGAGTTTCTCCGTCACTGCGTTCTGGAGAACGATACGCCCTTCACGATCTACCTCGATGATGGCGTCGGGAGCGGCTTCGAGTAATTTTCGAAACCGGCTTTCGGCCTTCGCAAGCTCGTGTGCTTCCCTTTCTCGAGTTTCCAAAGCGAGTTGTTCCTCTTCCGCGTGCCGGCGAGACGTAAGGTCCGCAACGAAGAGAATAATCCCCTTTTGCGCCCCATCTTCCCCTTTCCATGGGGCAACTCTGACGCCAACTTCCAGTAGTGTTCCGTGGCGAGTTCGCCACCGCGATTCGATTTCGGATTCAAATAAGTGCTGCACCTCGACCTCCACTGGCACTCCGCCTCCCGCAGGTACTGTCGGCAGGGGTTTGGCTATCACCTCACTTTCTTTCCAACCGAGCAGCCGCTCTGCCGTAGCGTTCCAAATTCGCACATTTCCACCGCCGTCCAGAGCGATAACAGGTACGGGGCAGGCTTGCGCGATGATTTCTAGAGCGCCTCTTCGGTCTGAACTATTCATTCGATCGCCACCGATGTAAAGGGCCTGCGTGCAAGGTTGAGTTGAAGCCCTGCGCGGCAAGACGCAGCCATGCGTCAGATAGCGCTACTTCATGGGCGCACAAATTCCCGAATTGTGACTGCTTGCACGTCATCTTTAGATCAGGCCCACCCAGCAGTAGTTCGGGACTCCGCCAAAACCCTCGTTGCACAACTGTCCCGCCCGATGTCCAACCCGTGATTACCTCCTCTCCCGTACTCCTCTTGCAGCCTCCGGGTACACTCGTGCAGCTCGAGTTTCTTGCCTTGCTGAGCGATAGCGCTGTCGGCGGCTTCGCACATATCGTCGCTGATGTGGCCCGTCCATGTCTGGTCGGCAGCAAGCGCACTGATCAAGCTCAACGAAAAAAGCACGAAGAGTCTTAACTTCATAAATGCTCCTGATGGTCCCGCCTCAGTGCTTGTGATCCATGCCTTCCATCTTTTCCATCGGCATGGATCCTGCACCCCACTTCACCTCAGCGCCGACCAGCTCTTTATCAACATTCCGCTTTGCATGAATAACGATGCGATCGCCGACCTTCAGGTCTTTGAGTGATGCTTGCGCATCACCGTTGGTGAACTTGGTGGCTCGGTCAATCAGAACTGTGACTTTCGTGTGTTTGACGGTCTCGACTGTGATCGAGTTGTCGGTAACGGCTGCCACGGTTCCCATAACATGCTCCATGCCATTGTGCGCGAAAGTGCTGACCGAGACCAGCAAAGCGAAAAGGACGGCGATCATAGGGTAAACCGATTTCTTGTTGTACACAACATTTCTCCTTAGTGATGGTGTTCATTTGGTGATGTTGACGGGTTAGAAGGCTGGCCCTTCAAAAATTGCTCTTCTTGTTGCTCCTCTTCGAGTTCGTCCGGGGTCTTTGGATTGAGCTTTTCCATCTCTGTGAGTTCTTGGGGTGAAAGTTTCGGCAGATGTCGGATGAAGCGGACGAGCTTCCAGGAAGATTCCTGATCTTCGGCAGAACTTGTACCCCACGCGGGCATCCCGCTGAGGCGAATACCGTTTTCGATAACGTAGAACAACTCACCATCTGTCATGTCTTGCGTCTCGTGCTGCCTCATGTCCGGGACGGGAGGGTACATGTTCTTGCCCATCTCCGTTTGGCCGCTTCCGCTATTGGCGTGACAAGGAGCGCAATGATCCGCCCAATGCGCTCTTGCTTCGGCGATCACTTCCGGAGTATCGGGAACGGGATTACGCTTCTCTTTTGCACTTGAAGGCAAGGCCATCAATCTGGCCTGCGAAGCCGCGATCTTCTCCAAGGCCATTGGATGGGCGCGGGTACTGAAGCCGTGTGCACTGGTTTTCATATAAACCAACCCAGCCAGGCAGATTACAACCGGAAAGGCGAGGGCGCCGAAGATAGACCATAAAATCGGCCTCATGTTCTGTCCTACTGCGCAGCGGCTCCGCAAACGTAGACCAGCAGGACGCTGACGGCAAGTCTTGCAATTCGAAATGACTGACTCATTGTGTCTCCTTAGTAGAGGGCGGATCGACTGAACCCGCCCGTCTTTCCCTTACTGATTTGGCCCCGGCGCCGTAGGCAGATTGATGGTGGTTGAATCGGTGCCGGTGCTGATCGGCTGGTCCAAGCCGTTCATTAAGGCATAGTTTTGGAGCGCGATTGCAGCTCGCCACTCTTGATTGAGTGCCTCAGTGTAGCCGAGCTGGAGCGTGAAGAGCATGTGCTGGGCCGTGAGGACGGGTGGGTATTCCTGCGACATTTGCTGATACTTTGTCACTTGCAGTTCATATGCGCGTCGGGCACGCGGGATCATCTCTGTCCGGTAGCGCTCGGCTGTGAAATGAGCTGTCTGGTACTCCTGCGCAAGCGGCTCAGTGTGGTTGCGGGTCCAGAGCTTCGTTCGCTCCACATCGCGATGTGCGCGGTCAAGGAGGATTCTGGAAGCCTCGATGTTTCCCTGATTGTGATTCCAGAGCGGCAGCTGAACGCCTGCCTGAACAAAACTCTCCCACCCCGCTTTTCGTCCACTGTTCACTTCTTCACCGGAATACCACTCCCCGGCTGTGAGGTTCAGATTCGGCACACGCTCACGCCTGGCATCTTTGACGCGGGCTTCGCCGATGGCTTCTTCGGCCTGCGCGCGCTTTACTAGCGGACTCTCCTCCACATCGCGCTGCACATAATCCTCTGGATGGAACCCGGGAGGTTCGACGAGGGAGCCCCTGAGGGGATGTATCTCTAAAGAGTTCTGGCCGGCAAAGGTCGCAAGTTGCGCAAAGTGAGCCAGGAACATGCGCTGCGCATTCAGGAACGCCACCCGTGCCTGTTCCGCCGCAACTTCTGCGGTCAGAATGGCCGCGGCGTCAGCCTGCCCAATCCGAGACAGTTCGTGTGTGTTGGTGTCCGTATCGAGAGCGACCTTGAGCAGCCTGTCATGGATGATGACGGACTGCTGTGCGGCGAGCGTATCGAAAAAGGCGCTGGCCACGTCGTTGTGAACACGGGCGCGCTGTACCTCCAAAGCGAACTCGTTCGAGCGCCCTTCGGCACGATAGATGTCACGCCTCAGGGCGAGCTTGTGGCCCAGCACGAACTCCTGCGTGAAGAACGCACCTTCCTCGCCGCCGTGATATTGACCGCCACGAATGTGATCGCCGTTATACCCGACGATGATGTTTGGTGGAAGGCTCACCTGCCGAGCCTGTTGGTTGGAGCGGTCTACGTTCTGCTGCGCCTGGGCCAGCGTCGGATTCGCTTTATTTGCGAGGGCAAGGAACTGTTCTAGAATCATCGGTTCGCGCTTAACGATGTCGCTCAGCAGTTCAGGCGCTGGCATGTCAGTGCCTGTTCGAAATTCGAGCCCCTCCGGCTCCTGTAACTCCTGGATCGGAACCGTAATAGACTTCTGATCGCTGCTTTCGCCCGGCTTCTTGTAAACCTGCCCGGCTTGCTGGCGAACTGAGTCCTGCTCGGATGCTGAGTTCTGCTTCGCTTTTTGGTTGCCGCTGTCTTGACCCATGCTCTTGATGTCTTCCGGCATAGCTTCTGGAAGCTCTTGATTACGGTTAGGTTTGGTGGGCTTAGCAGGCGAAGTTTGCTGCTTTGCCGGCTGTTGAGGCATCGGCATATTCATTCCTGGCATCTCGGGTTTTGACTGCTCCTGCGCCAAGGCAGTGCAGGCTACAACGGTCAACACTAAGCCGATCACCACGATTGTTCTCTTCATAGTTTTGTCTCCGGAGGGGGTTCGTGTTTGCCTCGATTGCTCATCGGAACGCAATCTGTAGGAGCTAACCACGCACGGGCCTGTCGGGATCGAAATAGATGGATGCATAGGGGTCGCCGGGGCGCTTGGCATTCTTCATGGCCGCCACGACCTGGTCGTACTGCTCAGGTGGCAGCACACGAACGAAGGTCATCATGCCTTGCATAAACCGGCTCCAGTTCGGGCGAAGACCAAGGTTCTCCGGCTTGTCCACCAATTTGTCCATGTTCATCATGGGCCCTTCCATATATGCGTCTTGTGGGAAATTTGGGACGTTATTGGCATGAGGAGAGGTCTCTCTCATCTGCTCCTTCATGCTCGGCTCGCCCATATCGAAGGCGTCCAGATTCCGCTTCTGCTCCTTACTAAGCCGCGGCCGATTGCCTATCTGCTCCGCCATCATCCCCTCCATGCCGGCGTCGAGATCGGTATTGGCCAGCGGACCGTTGGGGGAAGTAGCTTGTGCTCCGGCCGAGAGAGCCGCCGAAGGAACTGCCTGGTCGGAGGCAGCATTCGGGTTTTTGGAGCCGCTCATCTGCATCCCCGGCATATCGTGCATGTTCCTGCCCTCGTGTTTCATGTCCATGCCCTGCATGCTGCCCATGCTCATCTGCTCGCCCGGACCCATCAGGTGGCCGTGGCTGTCGTCGCCCCGCATGCCCTTTTTATCGGGAAACCCTGCCATGCGGGTCATGGGCCCGGCTTGGTTCGCCATGCTGTTCATCATGTGGTGCGGCAGATGGCAGTGCAGCATCCAGTCTCCTGGGTTGTCGGCGATGAACTCGACGTCCCGGGCCTGGGCGACACCCACCAGCACGGTGTTTCCCGGCCACCATGCCGTTTTCGGAATGCGACCCCCCTCCGTACCCGTGACATAGAAGGTGTGGCCGTGCAGATGCATCGGATGATGATTCATGCTGAGATTGATAAAGCGAATACGAACCCGGTCACCCTGCCGCACGATCAGCGGCGTAGAGGCTGGACCGGCTTTGCCGTTGAGCAGAAGCCAATTGAATTCCATGTTCATCGTGTTTGGCGAAGTGCTGTTCGGCAAAACCCAATACGCTTGCAGGTGCACCGCAAAATCTTTGTCACAATGCGGGCGATAGGGCGTCTTCGGGTGCATGATGAAGGCCCCCAGCATCCCGGCCATCTCCTGCATTGCCATGTGGGAGTGGTAGAAGTAGGTCCCTTCCTGCTTAATGACGAAGTTGTAGGTGAAGCTCTCACCGGGTTTTACCGGCGCCTGGCTGATGCCGGGCATGCCGTCATTTCCGAGCTGGTCCTCAAACCCATGCCAATGAATGGAACTGGGCTCCGGGAGTTCATTCTTAAAAATCACCCGAACCTTGTCGCCCTGCGTCACCTGAATGGTCGGACCGGGCGCGCTACCGTTGAAACCCCACACATCTATCGTCTTCTGTGGTGCGATCTGCTGCTTGAAGACGTGAGCGGTCAAACGGTACACCTTTGTGTCACCGTCCATCTCGTATGGCAAATCGCCCACATCCGTTGTCACAACGGGGGTTGTGTAAATAGACCCAGTGTGGAGGTCAATCTTCGAGAGAGATCCACTGCTATGCCCCCCATATCCACCACTGGTCGCAACCTGCTCTATGGGGTTGCTAGAGTTACGCGTGGGCTCCGCGACGGTGCGCTTTGCCGCAAAAAGGCTCGCGCTGGCTGCAGCCGTGCGCTGCAAGAATGTTCTGCGATCAGGCATTGTAATTCCTTTCATTTCGAAGCTTTCAAAACACAAATTCGCTGAAGCTGGATCTCGCCAAAGCAGGACGGCTCCGCGAATGTCCAATACCCAGACAAAGCGTTGATCCAAGCGACAGTGAATCGACGAGACGCGAGTGCCTGCCGATGGCATTCACAATGCGTCAGATCGGACGCTATCTGGGGTACAGCTAGTTGGAAGAAAAAAGCTTAAATGCGAAATGTCGAGAGCAGTGCAAATACACTTCGGCCTAAATACCCGTGGTGACTAAATCGTTCGAGGTATTTGGCTGAAGGAAGCTGATCTGCAATCTGGGGCGAAGCAATGAGGGAAGGTAACGCTACTGGCAATTTGACCGACGCTGCCGAAAAGCTCGCAATGTCGATGCTTGCTTCAGGAGCAAACATCTCTGAATTCTGATGCTCGCAGACCTGGCCTTCCTTCTTTTGGTGATGGTGGCAAGGCGAACTCTGCGGGTCCGGCGTGGCGCAAGAGGAAAGGGCGCAAAGCGCATAGCACTGGGAACCCAGTAGGATTGCGGCAACCAGGGCTAAAGTTACGGACTGATACCAACGCCGAAACATTCTCAATTGACTAATACCATAGATACTCCCCGCGGGTACTAGGATTCGGCTTCGCGAACGGCGATTTGAAGTTTCTCTTGTAGGACGAGATCGCTTGGGATAGATTGATCTGGCTGAAGAACGCCGCGCCTAAGAGCGCGCTCCTTCATAGCCAAGAAAAATACAGGAACAAGAATCAGGACGTGAATAGTGGACGTGATCATGCCGCCCACTATTGGAGCTGCGATCGGCTTCATGACGTCGGACCCAATTCCCGTTTCCCAGAGGATCGGCACTAAGCTGGCGAGAACCGCAGTCACCGTCATGAGCTTGGGTCGAAGGCGTTGCACAGCTCCGTGGATAAGGGCTGCTTCGAGATCCGCGTTTGTGAGCGGCACGCGCGACTTCAGACGTTCGGCAAGAGCTTCATGAAGGTAAACCACCATCACCACGCCCGTTTCAACGGCGATGCCGAAGAGCGCGATATAGCCAACCCACACCGCAACACTGAAGTTATACCCGAGAATCCATTGCAGCAGCAGGCCGCCCGTCAATGCGTAGATTGTAGGAAAAATCAGTACCAGTGCCTCGGCAACGGAATGAAAGACGAGGTAGAGCAGAACAAAGATCACGAAGAATACGATAGGCAGAATCAGCTTAAGCCGTTGCTTTGCGCGCAATTCAAATTCGTATTCGCCCGACCATTGGTACGAATAGTTCGCCGGCAGCTTCAACTGTCGCTCAAACCGTTTTGACGCCGCAGTGACGAAACCACCGTAGTTGGTGTCCTTGAGATCGATATAGACGTACCCCGTGAGCGAGCCGTCTTCGTCCCGGATCATCGCCGGACCCTTCGAAAACGAAATGCGGGCAACTTGCCCCAAGGGGATCTGTGCGCCTGACGGCGTTGCGACCAGCACGCGACGCATCTGGTCCAAGTTACTGCGGAAATCTCTCTCGTAGCGGACATTGATCGGATAGCGCTCCCGGCCCTCGATGTTTTCGGCGATATTCTGCCCACCAATCCCCGACGCCACGGCTGTTTGAACGTCGGCGATCGTGAGACCGTAGCGAGCCGCTTCTGCCCGGTTTGGCTCCACGTTGATGTAGAAGCCCTGCGAAACCCGCTCCGAGAATATTGACCGCACCTGCGGAATCGTGGAAAGAACCTTTTGCATCTGCAAGGCAAGCTGCTCGATGCCTTCGACGTCAGGCCCTTGCACCTTTAGCCCGAGCGGCGTCTTGATGCCGGTGAGCTCCATGTCCAGCCGGTTCTCCACGGGCATGGTCCACGTGTTAGAGAGTCCGGGGAACTGAAGCTTCGGATCCATTTCCTGAATCAACTTCTCGTAAGTCATCCCACTCGGCCACTGTTCGCGCGGCTTCAGCATGACCGTTGTGTCATACATGTCGAGGGGTGCGTTGTCGGTGGCGCTGTCGGAGCGTCCGACCGTACCGAAGACGCTTTCAACCTCAGGAAAGCCACGCAGCACACGGTCTTGCTCCTGGAGTAGCGTTTTAGCCTGTTCGATCGCGATGCCGGGCAGCGCCGTTGGCATATAGAGGGACGATCCCTCAAACAATGGCGGCATGAATTGGCTACCCAAACGCAGAGCAAGCGGAAGCGTGACAACCAGGAACACGAGATTCAGCGCAATCACCAGTTTTCGCCAGTGCAAGCAAAAACGCAGTATCGGTAAATAGATGGCCTGAGTCATGCGTGAGATGGGATTTGTGCGCTCCGGCCGGAGACGGCCGCGGATCAGCAAGACCATCAGGACTGGCACCAGCGTAATGGCAAGAATCGAAGAACAGCCGACAGCGAGCGTCTTCGTCCAGGCGAGCGGCCGAAACATGCGCCCTTCCTGTGCCTCAAGGAGGAACACCGGAAGGAACGACACCACGATGATCAGCAGTGAAAAAAACAGAGCAGGCCCTACCTGCTTCGCCGAATCGATGAGCACGCGCCGTCGCTCGCGCTCGGGCACAGGACCCGCTTCCCGGTCCTGGCGCTCCGATAAGTGCCGATAGCCGTTTTCGACCATAACAATGGCAGCGTCGACCAACACACCGATGGCCAGTGCCAAGCCGCCTAGCGACATGATGTTGGACGTGACGCCGAACAGATACATCGGAATGAAGGAAATGAGCACCGCCAGAGGGAGCGCCAGAATTGCAATCAGCGCTGAACGGAAGTGAAAAAGGAAGACAATGATGACGAGACTGACAATTGCGGCCTCTTCAAGCAGGTCGCGTTTGAGCGTAGCGATCGAATCGTCGATGAGTCCAGATCGATCGTAGCCGGACATGATCTGAACGCCGGGCGGGAGAGAAGGGCCGAGTTGTCGAAGTTTGCGCTTAACACCCGCGATGACATTGAGCGCATTCTGGCCTTGACGCATGACAATAATGCCGCCCACGGTTTCGCCTTCGCCGTTCCACTCGGCGACGCCCTCCCGAATGTCGGGACCAAAGCTGACTGTTCCGAGATCGCGCAGCAGAACAGGCGTGCCGTTATTACTGCCCACAGCAACCGTTGCCAAGTCATTGAGGGAGCGCAGATAGCCAAGGCCGCGAATCATGTACTGCGCGCCGCTGAGGTCCAGCACGCGGCCGCCGACTTCATTGGTGCTTGCTTTGATGCGGTCGATTACTGTCGACAGCGATATGTTGTAGGCCAGCAGTTTGCTGGGATCGAGCTGCACTTGATACTGACGCACGAAGCCGCCGATGCTTGCAACCTCGGCAACACCCGGAACCGTTTCGAGCGCATACCGCAAATGCCAGTCTTGCAATGTGCGGAGGTCCGCAAGGCTGCGAGTGTGAGTGGTATCGACGATTGCATATTCATAGACCCAACCAGCGCCTGTGGCATCGGGTCCAATAGCCGGATGCACATTCTGCGGCAATCGGCCGCTGATTTCCTGCAAGTATTCGAGAACTCGTGAACGAGCCCAGTAGAGATCGGTCCCATCTTCAAACACAACGTAGACGTACGAATCGCCGAACATCGTCTCGGCGCGCACGGCTTTTACATGCGGTGCGGCGAGCAGGCTGGTGACGATGGGATACGTAACCTGGTCTTCGATTACATCGGGCGGTTCCCCCGCCCAACCTGTATGCACGATCACTTGCACATCGGATATATCAGGCAGGGCGTCGAGTGGCACGTGCTGAAGTGACCAGATCCCGGCGAGCGTAAGCATCGCAACGGCCGTGAAGACGAGGAAGCGGTTCCGGGCGCAAGCCTCGATAATTCGAGACAGCATCTTACATTCCGCCTTCCGCGTTCACACGCATTTGTTGCGTTGCGATCGTCTTTCCGTCCTTGCGGGCGGTAATCGTGACCTGCCAAGAACCGCCGGATTCAAGCGCACCAGTCCCTTCATAGAGCCCGTTGCCCTTGCCGGTGAGCCTCGCGTTTGTCTTCATGGCTGCCATGCCCATAGCGGGCATGGCGGCCATGTAGAACGTCACCGTCACCTCCGCGCCATCGATAGGAGCGCCTCCTGAGCTGCGGAGCTTCACGTGAAAGGCATCCTTTCCCTTATGCGGTGGGCTTGGAGTGGTCGCAAAATTGATGCTTGCTGCTGCGCTTTGAGACTGAGGCGTTGCTGCAGTGCCGCCAGCGCCAGGTGGAGGCGGTGTATAGGAACCGGCAGCCGCCTGTAGTTGGCTTTCAGAATCGATTAGAAAATTCGCCGAGGTGACAATCTGCTGGCCAGCATGAAGTCCCTTCAAGATCACGAAATCATCTCCTGCACGTGGTCCCAATACAACTTCCTTCGGCTCCATCCGGCCTTTGCCGTCGCTTAGAAACACGAGTTGGCGTGTGCCTGACTGAAGCACGGCTGAGGCAGAAACAACCAACTGCCTGCCCAGATTTGGTAACAAGTCTACGTTGACAAACATGCCAGGTTTGAGCGTTACTCCCGGATTGTTTACTTCCAGGCGCACTCGAACAGTGCGCGTCGCCATATCTACTTGTGGCAGGATGCTCTCAATTCGACCTGTGAATGTGCGGCCAGGATAGGAATCGACAGTGATCTGCGCTCTATCGCCAGGCTTAAGTCTCCCGATATCTTCTTGGAACACCTGTGCGTAAACCCACACTTTCGAGAGATCGGCAACGGTGTAGAGGCGCGTGCCAGGCTCGACATATAGGTTGGGGAGCGCATTGCGTTCCGTGATGTAACCCGATACAGGAGAATCGATCACGAGATCGGGAACGAGTGCGCCGGTTTGTTTCAGCTTTGTGATGTCACTCTCGGCTACATCCCACTGGCGCAAGCGAACTTCGGAGGCAGCCGCCACATCCCTCGATGCGGATGCGACACCGGGAACGGTACTTGCACTCAGAACCTTCTCGCTTTCAAGCCCATTGAGATAGTCCTGCTCGGTCGCAACCAGCTCCGGACTGTAAATCGTGAACAGCGGCTCGCCCTTGCGGACAAACTGATATGTCGCATTAGCGAAAACTTTGCGTATGTATCCCCGAAAGCGTATCTGAACGTACGAGATCAAGCGCTCATCGATATCCACCGTGCCGCTGACCCGAATGTCATCGCTGATCTGTTTCTGTTCCACAACGCCCGTCTTCACCCCTATGCTCTGCATGCCTTCAGGTGTCAGTTGCACTGGCACCAATGGAGGCTCCGTTGTTCCCGTGGGTTGTGTTGGCATATTTTGGGTCGTGGGCATGGGACCGGCGGCGACAGGTTGCCTGGAGTTGTTCACATGGATTTCTTTCCTCGATGGATATTGCCGATAAACAAAGAAAGCGATGACCAGAGCGAGAACGCACAGCCACAGAACTGAGGTACGGAGCACGTATTTGTTCATTGCAGTGTCTCTCCCGTAAGGGTCTCCAGATTTGAAATAGCGATCTCATGATCGAGAAGCACTTGATCTGCCTCGCGTTGAAGGCTCAAGACGTCAGTTATGGCCAGCAGCACGGGACGCAGGTCGCCGGAGGCCGACTGGTAGGCGGCGAGACTCGCGCGAAGAACCGATTCTGCCTGCGGAATGAGTCCGTCCCGGTATTCGGTTAATTCTTCGCCGGTGCCCGTTGCGGTAACGTACTGCTTCTGCACCTCGGCAAGCTGTTGTTGTAACTGAGCATCTAAAGACGCCTTCGTCTCCTCCAGCATCTCCGCGGCTTCCGCAACCTGCGCATTCACACGTTTCCGTCGCGGCAGGCTCATGCTGAAGGTCAACATGTAGTAATCGCGATAGCCCGGACCTGTCTCCTGGAACATGTAGCCGAGATTAAAGTCAGGCTTTCGAGCTCGTTCGGCGGACTTCAACCGAGCATCCTGTTTGTCGACCACGGCCCTCTCGCTCTGAACGCCGGGATTGTGGCCCTGGACCAAGGCAAGCAAGTCGGGTGCGGCATATGCCAGCGTCGTTGGCCTTAGATCCTCGGGAACAATGTCCGGAGAGCCCTGGGGTCGATGCAGTAGTAGTTTCAGCTCGGCCTGATACTGTCCCATGTCCGCGCGACGTAGAGTAATCTCGCGCAACAGTTTGGTGCGCTCAAGCTGACCATTCAGAACGTCGGACTGACTGCCTTGACCTACGCGGTAGCGTGATAGTTCGGTATCGGCGACTTGCTTCAGTGTGTTCCCGGTGCGCTGAAGCAGGTCCAAGGTTTGCTGAAGATAGGCCAAGTGAAAATATGTCGTTTTCACCTGGTGTGCGACTGCGGCCCGGAGTTCTTCTAAATGCGCGTGCTGCGCGTCGGCTTCGCGATCCGCAACTTGGCCCTTCAAGCGCAGCTTTCCGGGATAGGGCAGCTGCTGTGAAGCGCCGAAGCCGATATAGGCGAAGTTGCTATTTGTGAAGCCGGCAAACGGTTTCGGACTGCCCACACTGAACTGCTGAACCGTGAACTGCGGGTCCGGCAGCGTCGTGACTTGACGGCCGACATGACCCGCAGCGCGCCAGGCATGCTCGGCTGCGACCAATTCAGCGTTGTTTTTCTGTGCTTCTTCAAGCAGACCAGCTAAGCGCGTAGGCTCTTTGGCTTCGTCCTGCGCTAGTGCTGGCAAGCCAGCAATAAGAAAGAGCGCAGTCGCGAAAAGGCAAGCGACATTCATCACTGAATCTCCAATTTCCGAACTGTTTCTTTGGGCTACCCGCGCGGGCACAACAGCAGTGACCGCGCTGCATGAAAGCGGAAGACGGAGAGAGTCTAGATTCTGAGGACGGAGATGGCTGGAGGAGGCGAGGTGGGCGGTGAATGCTGCGGCCAGGCTACGCGCTCATAGGTGAGAGAACCGGCCTCGTAAGCCGCGTGGACGGGTAACACAGCAACAATCGCTGCAATCAGCACTGATGTCGATTGAGGCTGCAGGGCGTCTAAGTTGTTTGCGTGGATACCTTGGTGGCAGCAACTGTGCGAGGCCGGCATCGGCATACTGCCACAGTTGCCCTTCATTTTGCGACAGCAGGCATGCTCCTGAACCGTCATCTGAGCATTCGGAAGGGCACACGTCATGGTTGGCGCGAGGAGCGACAGCAGTAATGCCAACACAACTGCCAGGTGACGCGAGGAACCCATCTGTTACTAGCCTAGCCCAGATCAGCGTGACGGCGTTGTTTTCTTACGGGGCAGCAATACCATTTCGCACATAACGAAGAATGTGCAAATGAAACAACTGTGACTCTCGAATAGATCCTCTTGCGTATGTTGTTCAAACGAGGTGTTTTCGCACGATAGCGCGCTTGGGCATATGCCGAATAGATTGCAAAGACATAGGTTGCAGCTAAATGATTACCTGAGCACGAGAAATACAAAGGCTGGATAGCCGAGCAGCAGCACCACCCCAGCAAAGCGGTTTAGTTCGCGCCTCCGTGAGGCGAGAACGATCACGATGCTAAACGCGATGAGCATGAAGACGAGCGGACGATGAAGACTTTGTGTGTTGTGGAGAATCAGGGGTCGTGCGATCGCCGCCGCTCCCAACGTCATCGTGACGTTGTAGCTAAACGAGCCGACCACGCCCGCCACAACTGCTTCCGAAGCACCACGGCGAGAAGCCGACCACGCCAACACGACTAATTCGAACCCAGTAGCGAAACCAACCACCGTGAGCCCCAACTTCGTCTGCATAGATTCGATCATGGTGATGCGCCGCACAGCCTCGACCAAAACAGTTGCACCCACGGCCATGCTCACAATGCCGCCCAGGACGAAAAGCAAGTCGTAACCGGCAGGTTCTCGATACTCTGCGATTTCTCCGACCTCACCGAGCGCGGGGGGACGCTTTTCGAGATACCAGATGGCTCCCACATAGGCGATGTATAGGAGCACCAATATCGCGCCTTCGCGTCTGTCGACGACTCCATCCCACGCAAAGAACGCTCCGAGTACACCCAGCGGAAGTCCGAAGACCGCATAGCGAAAAGCGTCTCGGAACGGAAGCGGCCGGATCACCGCGCCCACCCCGAGCGCAACCAGGCAGATGGTCACGTTGGCGCCGATCACGTCTCCCAGCGCTACTCCGGGCGAGCCGCGAAGAGCGGCGGCTACAGCGGTGGCAAGCTCCTCGGGCTCCGCTCCAGCGAGCAGTAGCGCAAGTGCAAAGCTACTGACCCCCAAGCCTGCGGCGGCAGATCCCAAATGTTCAGCAAAGATCTCCGCACCCCAGACAATTGCGCCGACTGTCACCAAGAGCACGATGACCCAAAGAATCAGCATATACATCCGCCGTGGTTAACTGCGTCCCAATCAATCGTGATCTTACTTGTCCTTTTGACTTTCAGGTATGAAAGTGTGGAGAAAAGAAGGGATTTCAACGCCGCTAAAGTGATGAGACCCCATAAGCTCAGTGGTCCGGCCCTCAATCGGAGCAAAGTGGGATGAGCCTCAATTGCCATCGCGTTGGTTGTCCTTCTTGTTCTGGATCGGGTGTTTGGAACTTATATATTGGCTGTACTCAATGTCCAACTCGGATTTTCCAGCGAAGAATCCTCTGGATGTCGCGCGGCTGTGTTGCGGAAAGGAGAACCCGTCCAAGATTGTGTATTCGCGTTCAATAAACGGCCGTCCCGTCCAGAATGAGGGACTGGCCGCGGGCCTACCTTCAATCCGCAGCAGTAAAAAGCCTTCGACTTCGACCCAGGCTGTTCCCTCAATCAGAGAAAAATGATGCACCCGCGGATGGATGTTAACGATGTAGCATAGTTTCCCGTGCAGTATTTGTGTGCCCTGCACTTTCATTGAATAGTTGGTCGAGTTGAGAAGAGTATGTGGTCTCTCCGAAGGGCGGCTTAGCGTGGCATCCTCCGTTAGAATGCGATCGATCACCCGATGCTGTAGCAATCCAGGGCCCCGGCGCCACAGGACCTGATATTTTTTGCCGATTCCTTTTTGATAACGGACAGTGGCCATCAGTTCGGCAGGTTCCTCAAAATGGCTGTTACGAACCGTGTAATGCTCCATTGCTGCGTATCGCGCCAGATTCTGCTCTCGATATTCTTGAGCGTGATTGATACCCGCAATCACCTTTTGTGATTGGAGCGTCGTTGCTTCTTCGAGCCGCAGGCTTACGTTCATAGTGATAAGAGAAACGAGGCCGAGCCGAAGAAGCGAACAGCACAGGCGATGCCCCGAGCGCTCTGGAAACGAAAACCCGGAATGACTCACCATCTTTTTCGTCTTTGCAATGCCGGGTAAGCCTGCATCGCAAATCGTGTGTTGCGCGGCGACGGATCGAAGCTTTGCGACGCAGCAGAATCAGAGGAAGATCCAGATCTACTCATTCGCTCTCTGAGGAAGGTTGGAATCTGCCGTAGCGCAACGCCAATGTTGGAAGGACAAGAAGATTTAACGCAGTTGAGGTGATCAGACCGCCCAAAATGACGACGGCCATGGGTCCTTCGATTTCCTTCCCAGGCTCGCCGCTTCCCAGTGCTAGGGGCAACAGTCCGAGAGCCGTCACAATCGCGGTCATCAACACAGGATTGAATCGCTCCGATGCGCCCCGAATCGCGGCATGCAGGCCCCACTGTTCTCCCTCTTTTGCGACCAGATGCTCGAAATGGGAGATCATCATGATCGAATTTCGTGTGGTAATCCCGAACAGCGCAACGAAGCCGACCATCGAGCCCACAGAAAGATTAGCTCCCGTCAAGAAAGCTGCCAAAACCCCGCCCACTAAAGCAAACGGTAGATTGGCAAGAACTAGCGTTGTATTCCGGAAATTGTGAAACGCAATCGACAACAGCAGCAGGACGCCCGCTCCGGCGACCAAGGAATACACTAAGAGATCATGCTGCGCTCGTTTGCGAGCTTCGGATGCTCCCGTGAAAACAGCATAAGCGCCTCCCGAAAACTTTACCTTCCTATGCACGGCGTGCTCGGCTTCCGTGACAAATGAGGTCAGGTCCCGGCCTCTCACGTTGCATAAGACCTCTTGTACGCGACGCGTCCCATAATGGGCGACACTGTAGCGGCCGTTCGTTTCGTAAATATCGGCTAATTGGTTCAGGGGTATTCTTGTGCCCTCGGTATTCTGTACCATCAATGAACCCGTTGCTTCCGGATTCTCGCGAAGTTGCGGTGGGAGGATCACCGAAACGCCAAAGACCCGGTTGCCTTCGTAGATCTGTCCCGCGGTTGCCCCTTGGTACGCCGTTTGAATTGCGTCGAGCAAGTTAACGGGTTGAAATCCAAATTGCAGTAAGCGTTGCGGCAGCAGGCGAATGATTAGCTGGGGAGTGCCGGGCGGCGACGCCACCTGGGCATCGACCGCCCCTCGAATTCCACCGACGACCTGTAAGACTTCGCGCGCCTTTTGATCGATGACATCCAGATCGTCGCCAAACACGCGAATCACGACCTGCGCCTTGGCCCCGGAAGACAACTCTTCCATTCTCTCGGTCAAGAAGGTTTTCGTCGAGAACGAAGGGCCTGGAAACTCACTCAATATGTCACGCACGCGGGACTCGGCTCGAATCGCCTCCCCACCGTTGAGGGGTCTTAAATCGACGTGAAATTCACTGTAGTGTACGCCAGCGGTATCGATGCCCAATTCTGCCCGTCCGATCTGCTGCGCAACCCGGCGAACATCAGGATCGCGGAGGAGCGCTCGGCTGATGAGTTTGCCAAGACGTTCGGATTCCGCAAGCGACGTGCCCGGCAAAGCGGTCATGTGAACGATAAAGTGCCCTTCGCGCAACTCGGGCAATAGCGATCCACCTAGAAATGGGAGCGCAAGGAGTGCGAGTACAAATAGAGCGACTCCACTCAGCATGACGGTGAGGGGACGCAGGGACAACCAGCCCAGGAGTTTCTCATAACGCGATTTGAGAAACACAATATAACGGGGTTCCTGTGCCTTTGCGGTCGCTTTGGGCAGGAGTAGATACGAAAGCGCCGGAGTCAACGTGAGTGCCACCAGAAGCGATGCCATGATGGCGTAGATGTAGCTCGCCCCTAAGGGAGAAAAGAGGCGGCCCTGAACGCCAGACATGGTGAGCACCGGCAAGAAGACCAGGACCACGATGAACGTGGCGTAGATCACCGAACTGCGCACTTCAATGGAGGCGTCCAGAACGACTTGGAAGAGATCCTTCTTGCTCAACGAGCTCCCAGCCAGGCGCAGGCGGCGAAAGATATTTTCCGCATCGATGATTGCATCATCTACCACCTCGCCGATGGCGATTGCCAGTCCACTGAGGGTCATCGTGTTGAGGCTCTGGCCCGAGCGGTCCAAAATGATGATCGCGATCAGCAAAGAAAGCGGGATGGCGGTCAACGAAATGACGGCCACTCGAAAATTGAACAGAAACAATAAAAGAACTACGGACACAAGCACCGCCCCAATGAGAAGAGCGTGGCTGATACTTCGGACCGAAGTGACCACGAAGTTCGCGGGTCTGAAAAGAGCTGGATACAGTTTGATGTTGGCCGTCTGAATCACAGGGCCGAGCTCTTGGAGTGCTTGCTCGACCGCTTGCGTCACTTGCTGCGTGTTGCTGCCATATTGCGAATCCACCATGACGAGGACGCCAGGACCGCCCATAATAGTGGCGCCGCCAATTTTCGGTTGCGGCGCTTCTTGGATCGTAGCGACATCTTTGAGTCGAACCGCTTGGCCGCCGGTGCCGGACATCAACACTTCTCCCAATTGCGCGGGGGTCAGGGACTGTCCTATGGTTTGCATGATGACCCGCTGAGCGGCGGTTTCGATGAAGCCTCCACCGCGCACTCCGGTAGCGACTCGCGCCGCAGCCATGACATCGCTCAGAGAGAGATTGTAAGCGGCCATCCGGTCAGGTTCTACCTGAATTTGCAACTGCCTCACATCGCCGCCGTAGATCGAGATTTGTGCCACACCCGGCACGCCGAGAAGTCTCGGTCGCAAGGTCCAATCCGCGAAGGTGCGCAGTTCCATTGGCGATCGCGTATGGGAGGTTAGCCCGATCGATAGAACCATACTCGTCGCTCCGGTCAAAGGAGCCATCAAGGGCGGCATCACGCCTTGTGGAAGCTGCCCCGCGATTTCGGACAAGCGCTCGTTCACAAGCTGTCGGGCGCGATAGATATCCGTGCCTTCGGTAAATAGAACTGTCACCACCGAAAGTCCCTGAATGGATTGGGACCAGGTTGAATCCAGATTGGGTACACCGCCCAAGGCGTACTCTACCGGTCGGGTGACAAGCTGCTCGACGTCTTCCGGAGATAAGCCCGTCGCTTCTGTCTGCACGACGACCTGCGGTGGGGAAAACTCCGGGTATACATCGTACCGAGTATTCAGCGTCGTGTAGATTCCGAATGCAGCCACCACACAGGCCAGCGCAATGACAACACCACGATATTCAATCGAGAATCCGACCAGACGACTAAGCATTGCGGAAAATCAATCGATGTCGCTGGCCTGCGACTTAAATTCCTCGGAGAGCAAAGTCTGAGCGCCTGCCACGACGACTCGATCTCCCGGCTGAAAGTTCTCGGTCGTAAAGTATGCGGCGCCTGTAGGACGGTCCAGTGGAACTTGCTTGCGCACAAACTCGTCAGCCGCCGTCTGGACGTAAGCAAAACCCGACCCTTGATAACGCACCACGGCAGATTGCGGAATGACAACTCCTGATTTTGCGGGACCTGGAAGTTCAAGATAGGCAGTCACGGCAACACCAGGCCGGAGACCGAATCGGCTTGCTGTAAGTCGAAACAAGAATGATTCGCCCTGTGCTTGTTGTGGCTGGCCGGCCACGGCATTACCGGACGTAATCGAAACAGCGATCCGCTCCGCGGGAATGGATTGATTCTCAAAGCCAATTGGCACAATCCTTGCTGTTGTAACCGACACCGGAACATGTTGACCGACCGGAATATCGATTCGCGCCAAGAGTTGGTTCAGCTTGGCAACCCGCAAGATGGGCGATCCGGGCTCAATGGCTTCGCCCGGCTGAGCGATCAGTTCCACTACCTCGCCACCACGCTCCGCAATGAGCCGTCTACTCCCTGTCGGATTCGCCGCTTGTAAAGAGGCTTGGATCTGCCGGGCAGTTTGCGTTGCTGCCTGAAAACGTGCTTCTTCCGCCTGCAGGCGTGCTGCGGCGTCCTGCAGTACTTGGTCTGAGACGTTCTTGTTGTCCGCATTCAGAATCTTGGTGCGCTGATACGCGGATCGTGCGGCGGACACGGTAGCCGTGCTGGCGTTCAATTCCGATTCAGCTGTCGTCAGTTGGTTATTCAGACTGATCCGCTCGGCCGGCGTGAAACGCGGTTCGATCAGGCCGACCACCGCGCCGTCCGCCAGATGCTCGCCCAGACTGGGCCAATCGCGGCCAGGGGCATAATGCAAAATGCCGGAGATCGGCGCACGCAAAATGAAAGAGCGCGACGGGTCCTCCTCGAGTCTGCCGTACGCCACCAACTCGGGCTTTAGCTCTTGCCGTGTTAGAGGTTGGGTGCGGAGTCCAATTCGCGACTGGGTCGCAGGCTTGATGTGGAGTATGGAATTGCCGGGTGACGCCTGAGCCTTTGCTGCTTTGGCCGATCCTGTATCCGATTCCTCTTTCTCGGTACCACTATTCCGAGTTCGAAGTAAGAATCCAACCAATCCTAAGGTGACGATCGCTAGCGCTATAACGCCGATCCGCCGCTGCCTTCGTGTCAATGGATCACTTCGTGACGTGGGTTTATCTCAGGCGCCTGGGGAACACTGAGTCCGGCTTCGAGGGGCTGCTGAACAGAATTGTCGAGTGCTCCTAAAGCGGTTTGCACCCGAACGAGCGCATCGAGTTGAGCCAGAGCCGCCGTGTTCGTCTCGAGTTGAGCTAGCGCCAACGATAATCGATCTCCTTGCCCCACTTCCAGAGCTCGACGGGCGGCTTGTTCTCTTTCGCGCTGAAGAGTCGTGACACGCTCCGATTCTTGCCGCCACTCTTTCAAAGCCGATTGATACAGAGCGAAGGCGCTACCCATTTCGCCAATTACCTGCGACTCCAACGCGCGAAACCGCGCCTCGACCTGTTGACGGCGCGCTTCCGCCGTTTGGATAGGTCCTTGATTTCGATTGAAGATCGGCAATGCGCTCACAGCGCTGAACGTATACCGCGCGAAGCCCTCTTCGAATCCATATGTAGGACCGAGCTGCAGATCCGGGTATTGCCTGGCAATTTCCAGCCTCAGGGCTGCGTCCGCCACAGCATATTCCACCAATGTTCTACGCACGTCCAGGCGATGCAGCAAGCCGGATCTCTGCACTCTGTGAAGCGAAATAGAGATTTCTGGAGGCGGCGTATCGAGACCTGCGTACGCAAACTCCCAGTTGGCTAGTGCCTCCAGCGGAACGCCAGCTGCCGTGGCTAACGCGACACGTTTCTGAGCGGCATCGCCCTTTGCTGCTTCGAGCGCGGCCTCGATGCGGAGTAACTCGACTCGGTACACATCGACTTCTGGCTGCGATGCTGCTCCCATCCCGAGCCGCTTTTCCAGCATTTCGGAAATTTCCGTGCGCAAATCTGTTCCCCGTTCGAGTAAGTTCACTCTTCTCTGTGCCAGAAGGTAATTGACTAATGCCGATCGCACTCTGGCCCAAAGCAGCCACTGCGCTTCAGCGAACGAGAGTCGCGCAGCATCTGCATCCTTTTCTGCTTGCAATATGCGATATCCCCGTTTGCCCCCCGTCTCTATGGTGAAGCCCGGAGAGATGGCGTATATGGTGTGAGCGCCAGGCTGGGCACTGTATCCTCCATCGGCACTCAACGAGGGGTTGATCCGCGCACCTGCCGTCCGGATCACCGCCTCCGAGATCCTGATTTGAGAGCGCGCTACATCAAGGTCGGGACTGTAGTAATCGGCGATCAACGTCAACGCATTCAGATCTAAAACGGTGGGTGGCCATTGCTTCCAGCCAGCAAGCGTCACAAATTTCTGAATAGCTTCGTTATCGATACGCCGATTGCGATACTGGTCTTCCACCACAGGCGCGCTTAGCGGGCGCCCGATACTTCACGCAGCCGGTAAGAAGCAGACCTGTTGCAATTGCAAAACCAGTAATCTGGAACGCCGGACCGACTTCACACTTGTTATTGTGCGGTCGTGTTTCCGACGGCAATATGAAGTGAAACTTACAATCTCTTAATGTTCAAGCAGTTGTCGCTGGAAAGTGAGCGTTACAGCCGTGCCTTCGCCCAAAGCGCTCTCAATCGAGGCATTGCCTTTGTGGAGACGCGCAATCGTCTGGACTAGCGCCAAGCCGAGCCCGGCACCGTTGCGATCATGCGATCGCGCGGAATCGGCACGGTAGAAGCGATCGAAAACGTAGGGAAGATGCTCGGGCGCGATCCCAACTCCGGTATCGCAAACGTGAATGATCAACGATTCCAGATCGGCGCTCGCTGTTACTGTTACCAGGCCGCCTGGAGGCGTATGGCGGACTGCGTTGTCCACTAGATTTCCGACAGCGATTTGGAACAGCGTGCGATCGACATTCCCGACTAATTCAGACGGCATCTGCAGCTTTAATTGCACCGCTTGTTCGGTTGCGGCAGGTTCGTAGAAATCGATGACCTTCTGGAGTTCCCGATCAACATCGAGCTTTTCTTTCTGAATGTTGGTTTCTGGATGTTCCGAGCGGGCCAGGAAAAGAAGCCGATCGATCAACCGGGACAGTTTCTGGCATTCTTCGAGAGACGACTGCGCCACTTCGCGATATTCGCTTGGAGTCCGCGCCCGTGTTAAAGCGACTTCCAATTCTCCGCGAATGTTTCCGATCGGCGTTCTCAACTCGTGGGCAAGATCGGACGAGAACCGGGAGAGCCGTGCGAAGGCTTCTTCGAGTCGTTCGAGCATTTCATTGAAGGTCTCCGCCAAAACGGACAGTTCGGAAGGCATTTCTGCCATGGCGATACGCTCGCCCAGCGTGCTCGATCGTACTCGTTTGACTGTTTCCGTCATGCTCTGAACCGGCGCGATCCCACTTCTCGCGATTCGAAAGCCAATGATAACGGCTGCTACGAGCCCAATTCCCAATACCAGCCAGAGCTGGTCAAGATAGCTTCGTAATAACCTTCGTTCATAGTCCAGATCGATGGCAACCTGTATCCGAAACCCAGGATTTTCACGTAATTGCGATGCTTCCACCGTCGAGGCCAATACACGAAACTCTTTTCCCGCAGGCGTTCGGATGTTCGCTCCTCTGCTACGGGTTTGGTTGGGCACCACTAAATCGCTCGGCAACTCTGCCGACATGCCGCTCGTTTCCAACAGAACGTGTCCATAGGGGTTTGCTACTCGCGCCAACACACGCACGGATGGGCTGGTGAGCGACTCTTCCTCTACCTCCCATCGAACAGTAGCCATTTGCCGTGACGGATCGCGTAGAAGTCCTTCGAGAGTGCTGAGCTTTTTCTCGAGGTACTGATCGTTCTCTTGATTAAACCGGCGCGCCGTTCCCCAATACAAGAGTCCCGTAGCAATGGCCAGCAGCAGGAAGGCGGAAAGCGCGTACCAAATCGAAAGTCGCCTGGCTAAGCTCCAGGATTTACCGCGCTTCGTCCAGAACATAACCGACTCCTCGCACGGTGTGAATCAATTTGGTCGGGAAGGGGTCATCTATCTTTGATCGCAGCCGGCGAACATGCACCTCTACTACGTTTGTTTCTGCGTCGAAGTTGATGTCCCAAACTTGTTCCATAATGACGCTGCGTGAGACGACTTCGCCCACTCGTCGCGCCAGCAACGACAACAGCGCAAATTCCTTCGGTGTGAGGTCCAGCCGCTTGCCATTACGGGTAGCGCGTTGTTTGACCACTTCGATTTCCAAGTCCGCGACGTGCAAAACTTCTGCTTGCCGTACGGGGCCACGGCGGAGCAGAGTACGAACTCGCGCGACCAATTCGGAAAAAGCAAATGGCTTGGCTAAGTAATCGTCTGCTCCCAGATTTAAGCCTTTCACGCGATCTTCGACCGCGTCCCGGGCGGTTAGCATGAGAACAGGGATCTGACTTCCCAACGAGCGGAAACGCGAAAGAACTGCCCACCCATCGCGCCCGGGCAGCATGACATCGAGAATGATCAAATCGTAGTCGGCTTGCTGCATCAGCTCGAGACCCAGATCGCCATTCTCACTCGTGTCCACAATAGAACCTTGCTCTGACAGGCCTTTTTTCAAATAGGCTGCCGTCTTTGCTTCATCCTCGATAATCAAGAGCTTCATTAGCATCAGCAATCCCGGCGTAATGGACAGAACCCAATCCCTTGCTCAGTGAAGCGGCGCAATTCCCTGCTACGCCGAGCCAGATCAATCGCGCTCCGATCTGGCCATCATCATCCGCGACTCCTCTTTGATTTAGTATCCATCGTGCTTGTTGTACGCGGTCATCGAGAACATGGCAAGAAAATGCTCAACACTCCCCGTGCTAAAACGAGGGTAAAAGAACGCCTTCAAGTTGCCACGAGGTCGGACGATTTCAAAGTAACTCTTAGCGATCGTATGAGCACTGGGAACGCCATTCAGTATGCCCATGTACAGATAGTCCCGTAATTCGGCCCGTACCAACGGAGAAGGCCAATCTGCGGGGGAAAGACCCCATACAGTAGACAGGTGCCAGATCCTCCCCTGCCGATCTGTTGAGGATCAAGTCCTAGCAGGGTGCTGAAATTTCAGTGAACAACAAGTGACCTTAGAAATGTTTGAAGCGTCTTATGAATATGCGGGGAGAAGACCTTCAACAGGACGAACTGTTCAGTTACGGATCGCTTGAGGAGCGCGTTCCCCCGGATCACCCTTTGCGGCCGATCCGGGGGATGGTGGATGCGGCGCTCAAGAGCATGAGCCGGCGTTTCGATGCGATCTACGGTGAAGACGGACGCAAGTCGATTCCGCCGGAACGCCTGCTGCGCGCGCTGCTGGTGCAGTTGCTGTACTCGGTGCGGAGTGAGCGCATGCTGATGGAGCAGTTGGAATACAATCTGCTTTTCCGCTGGTTTGTCGGCCTGTCGGCGAACGAGCCGGTATGGCATTCGACGGTATTCACGAAGAACCGCGACCGGTTATTGGAAGGCGCCGTGGCAGAAGAGTTCTTCTCGCTTATCGTCGAGCAGGCGCGGGCAAAGAAACTGCTTTCCGACGAGCACTTCACGGTGGACGGCACACTGATCGAAGCCTGGGCCGGGCAAAAGAGCTTTCAGCGTAGGAAGAGCGGTGACGATACTCTGAAGCCGCCGCTGAACGAACAGGGAAACAATCCGACGGTCAACTGGCACAAGCAGAAGCGCCGGAACGACACCCATCAATCGCTCACCGATCCTTTGGCGCGGCTGTTTAAGAAGACACGCGGATCAGAGGCCAAGCTTGCCTACATGGGCCACGTACTGACGGAGAACCGCAACGGCATGGTGGTGGATGTGCGTGTCACGCAGGCCACCGGGACGGCGGAGCGCGATGCCGCCGTGGAGATGCTGAGCGGGAAGCCTGCCGCGAAACGAGCGACCCTCGGCGCTGACCGCGGCTACGACACGTCCGGCTTCGTGAACCGCCTGCGCGAAATGAAGATCACGCCGCATTTGGCGCAGAACAACAATAACCGGCGCAGCGCGGTGGACGCGCGCACGACGCGACATGAAGGCTATGCCATTAGCCAGCGGACACGCAAACGCGTGGAGGAAGTCTTTGGCTGGATGAAAACGATCGCACTGCAACGCAAGACGCGCTTCCGGGGACCCGATCGCACCGGCTGGATATTCACGTTCGCCGCCGCGGCTTACAACCTGGTGAGAATGCGGAATCTTCAAACCGCAAGCGTTTAAGGAGAAGTGTGTCCAAAGATCGCACAAGCGGTCTTTCAAACACATCGAAGACCCCGCAACCGGCACTTACAAGCTTTCTTCGGCCATCCTACCCAGTCAGTCGAACACTTTGTACTGCAAAATGGCCTGTTTTACAACGCTTTTCAGCAGCCTGCTAGCGCTGGGAGCCGCTCGATTATGGGAATGAAAGATGTACCGCTCTTAGTTCGGTAACTCCTTACATGAACGGACGTAGTACGTCCTGATGCATGGTGACCACCATGCCCAGATCCGGCGAGTGCAGCAATAGTAAAGAAAGTCGTCATAGCAGTCAAAGTCAGAACACGCTTGTAGATAGCTTATTAGGATCTCCCCGCTCTATGTAAGTCAGACTAAACTATTTCCTCGATCCTGGCCGTTGTGGATTCTTTCGACACAGAAACACGTGTTGGCGCATTCGCAGCCCGCCAAAGTCCAGCTCTACCGAGTCGCTCCGATCGGTAATGGGCTGCTTGCCAGTTGCTCTCAGGGCGCTTCGATTTGTCGTACACCCCGATTGTCTATAGGTGAAAGGCCGTCGCCTTGCTGCTTGTGATGCGAAGAGAGCCCGATCAGAGGCGTGGGCTTCTACACCAAGTATCTGCTTATTGTAGGCGCGGCCGAGGGCTCTGAATGCGCGCCCAGGCGAGTCGATCGATAGACAAGGGATTGACGCGGCCGGTCTCCTGACTCACAAACCCGCCGTGAAAGGCGAGTTCGCCATGCCGGAAGAGCCGGGCGAGCATCGCCAGCGCGTGCTGCGCCAGCATGCCGTTAATATACGGTTCTTGTCTAACGAGGGACTCCGCCGCGCTACAGGCGGGCAGAGAATCTCGCGCGTCGAGTTTCGCGTTCACGATCTGCGGAAATAACTCATCCACGCACGGTAGGCGCTTGGATGGTCCCTTCCGGTTAGGCCGGAGTGGTTCCCCGAGGACAAACTGACCGGAACTGGCGTTGTTCCCGAGATCCAGCCAATAGTGAAAGCGCCGGGACTTCAACCGGACAACGCGAGCTAAGGTAGCTCGCGCGGCGCGGGTATCGACGCAGCTGATCAGAAAGTCCGAATCCGGCAGGTCGCGTCCGTACCGGACGTGGGTGGGAACCGCGGCCCAATCCAATCCCCAAAACACGTTGAGCCGCTGAATCAAAGCGTGTACTTTATAGAGACTGATCTCACTCGAAGAAAATGGCTGGCGAACGCAATTGGTCTCGCTGATGCGGTCGCCATCGATCGCATACACCTGGAGGCCTGACGGATGGCCGGCCGCGAGCAGCGCATGATGCAGGTAGGGCAGGCCGGATAGCACAGCGGAACCGGTGCCGCCGCAACCGACGACAACAACGGAAATACGGTTGGTGAGCATCCACGGCTTCACTCGGTGTACGGACTGTTTGAGCATAAGGTCTCGCGCAAGGTTTTCTTGGGAATCAGATATTTAAGGGGAAAGCGCTTTCGCCCGGCCAGATCGCGCCACAGGCCGAGAAACCCTTCCGGATGACAACAGATCGTGCGGCCGAGATTGGAATGCGTGAAGCGACTGCCGAAATAGGCTTCCGACCACTGCGCCAGTTGTTCCGCTTCAATCTGGCGAGGAGTAGCCATAGAACCGTGACAAACGGCCCCGTCGGCACTTGTGTTCCAATACGGCGCTTGAAAGAGCTGAGCAGTAGGCCTGGGACGAATATCTTCTGCCAAGGCCCAAACGAACAGCTGGCGATCGCGGACCGCAAAGAGTAGCGGAGGGTGCGGGTAGAGTTTGCCGTCGAGCGTCTTGCCATCCGACTCCGGGCTGAAGAACATCGGTCGCCGGCGTGCCGGCTCCCACCAGGCGACGAGGCGCTGCGACCAAATCAGAACGTGTTCTGGTAGCCAAGCCGGTGGCAGCTCACTTTGCAGGTTCCGGCTGAGCTGGTCGAGAAATTGCCGCGACACAGGTTGTCCCTCGCCGAGTAGTGGAGGTCCACCGTTCGGGTTTGGTTCTGTCGAGTGGACGGTGGCGAGCCGGATTTTCTGCTGATGACCGTACAACAGAATGGCCGACAGAAGATGGAACGGTGCTTCAGTGCCGTAGTCGGCGGAGAAACGCATGCGTGTACCTTTCTACCTGAGGGGTTGGAATCCAGGGACGAGCAGCAATACGCGCGCGGCGGCAGCCAGCGTATCGAGCGCTACGTTTGCGCAGGCGAACGCATCGTGGATTGACTCCGGCTGTGTGCCGACCATTTTGATCGTGGGCCAAGGCTCGAGCGCGACCTGCCCGGCAGTTTCGATTTCCTGATTTAGGAATTCCGTGATGACGTCGTGCTCCCCGAAGGAGAGTGCGAGCATCGGGACATCGGGGTCGGAATCTGCATACATCTCTTCACGATCTTCTTCGGAAAGTGTGACCAATTCCGGATGCGGTCGTTGGCTGATTGCAGCAAGCGACTCAACCGCTTGGATCAGTGCCTTTGCTCGTCTGCTTCGCGCGAGCGTAAGAGCGAGTTGTGGCAGCTCGGGCAGAGCGGGTTCCACGCAGGCTGGCAACGCAGGTTCCTCCAAAGGAAGAGACTCCTCATCTTCCCCTGCCTCACGCATCTCCTGCCAGTTCTCCCAACGCCAGCGCGCATCCTCCAAATCGAACACGCGAAACCATCGAGACATCGCTTGCTGCAGCGAATGATAGAAGAACGAAGGCAGGAGAGCGTGCTCTTGGGCGAGTAGTTCAAGAGCCGGCATGAGATTCACCCAAGCGACCGTATCGATGACCTGAAAGGAGAGCAGGACCCGTTCCGGTTTGAGCTTTTCTTGTTCGCCGCCATAGAAGTCAAGCGTTGGACTCAGCGTCAGGTAAAGGCTAAACGCGCGATCGATGAGGGTTGCACGCTCGCCCACAAAATCTTCAAGCGTGCGTTGGAGGAACATGGCGATGTCCCGCGACGCGAACCAGTGGGCAGGCCGGGCGACCCGGGCCCGGAGAAGGTTCTGCACGAATTGGGCGGAATGGAACGAACAAGCCTTGGCCGAAAACTCGTACTGCTCGGGCCGGAGTTGCGGAATGGCGAAGCCTGGTCCTGGCGCAATTAGCCCGGGTGTACCAGGCCGGGAGGCGCGGGCAGCGAGGCGCCGCGCACTCGTCGCGGCGAGTAGCCCGGTTGGAGACCGAGAGCGGAGCCGAGAAGTTCCGAGAGCTGACGTGATTCCGGGCATGTGAACTTGTCGAGCAAACGGTCCCGATGAAAATCCTGCGCGAACTCGATGAGTTCGCGCAACGCCTCTTCGAGCCGCAGGTCCTGCTCTGTCATCCTTTCGTCCCAATGGCGCGAGTGAATTTGAAATGCAGCGTTCCTCCGCTTGCATCCGGCCCCTCGATCACGGCTGTTGTGATCTCGGGATATGTGCTGCTCGCATACAGATCACGGACCTGTTCAGGCGTGAGCCGGCTGTCTGGATCCGGTAGTCGCAATCCGTTATAGCTAAAGGATCGCTCCAGGGAGCGCGTTTCGATAGGCATAAATTACTCCTCCTGTAGGTTTTCAGAATTGTTGGCATTCGTGTCAGAGAAGGTGACACAAAATATCAGAACTAATGACATCGATCGCAGCGGCTGTATTCGTGGACGCCGCCGTCGCCAGCTAAGCTCTCCGACTGGTTCGCTGCGCTCTCCTGAATTACGCATATAGGGTCACTTCTTCGAGATCACGATCATCGAGATCGGCAGTTGCAGTGATCAGGGCATTGGCCCGCGACTTCGATTGGGGCTGGGGAAAGAAGACGGTTATCGGCACCCCAAAAAAACGAGCCAGTCTCTCCAAATCGGCAATCGAAGGTTTGTAGGTAGCAGTCTCCCATCGAGAGACCGTGTTGGCGGTGGTCTTCACCGCGTTCGCCAATTCCTCCTGACTAATCCCATTGCCCTTCAGAGTCGTCCTCAACTCGCGAATCAATGCAAGACCGAAAGCTGCGCTAAACCCATCTTCGGTTGCAACGGGTCATGTAAGTCAGTTCGCAGCTTCGCGCGATATCCAGTGCTTTTTTCCGACCTTTTAGATTGACCGTCCAGCTGGTAGGCGTAGGCTGCTGATCCCGGTCTTTGAAATGATCTACGGACGACCTGGATTCGCGAAGAATGGGTCGTTCTCGTTCTTAATCCCGGAATAGTGCTGAGTGGCGGGATTATTTCCGGTTTAGGTGTTCGTCCGCAGGAGTTCGGAAACGCAGGTATATCCTTCTATCGTGAAGAATGGCGCAAGCTAAGAATACCGACGCTCGGCAGACTCCGTTCGTAGGGGAAACGATCTCTAACGATGAACAGGAACGATTCGTTTCTATCCTGAGCTTTTGGCACAAAATCGAATTCTTCATCCCTTTTGATCTGGAACAGCGAATCGCTGAAGCAGATGAATACAAAATTCGCCGCCTGTACAGAGGCGGTCCGGATGAAGGCTCTTCAACGCTATGGCAAGTTCCAATTCAAGAGGACGAAGAAGTGAAGCGGTTCAATCTTTACCTCTGTGTATTCGACAAATCGGAGATCACAAAAGTCTGCAATCGCGTGTTGGGATCCTCCGAAGACGGGAACGATGAAGAAGAGTTCGAACGTACTGACCTCGAAGGGCCCACCTGCTTTGCGCAGTTGACCATCGATCCTACGGGCCGCCTGGTTCTCGAATCAACGATCAGGCCGGGCCCCGTTTCCTATGTCTCCACTCTTCCATGGGCTCTTGGTAAGTTCGAACAAGCCGGGCTGGCAAGTCTCACGTCCGACCGTTTTGAGAGTGCGAAACAGAATCTCGCCGGCTTGTTGCTCAATTTCAAAGCTACTCGGATGCCTCCGGCCGACGATGAATCTGGCGAGCGTGCGGGATCGCTAACACATTCCGAGATTCTCCAACTTCATGAAATCTTCCAAAACTGGGCAGGCTTTCCAATCCCAAACGCCAATCTCATTGGAATCCTCGAAGCCGTAACCGGGAAGAAGAAACAAGACCGGGATGGAGAGGGACTGGAACAAGCAGACGAACCTAATTCCGCGAAAGAAGATTCGGAACCCGAGATCGCAATTCTGAACAGCTTCTTCATTCAGGACATCGAGACGGCGATCGACTCGATCAAATCTGGCAAGATCAGCAGGGCTCTGAAGGAGTTTCTCTCGCCCTTAGCTACGCCCGACCGTATAGATCTTGAATCGGCTCGCGGTCTCCGAGCGATTTGGGCGATGTTGCATCCGAATTGTTTGAATCGTGGCCGCTGGTTATCGAATCCGGATCGGTCGATGACGTTGATGCAGCAGTTTGCGATCAGCTCGATACTACAGAGCTCAGCCGACGGCCCCTCTTTGTTCTCCGTCAATGGGCCGCCGGGAACTGGGAAAACGACGCTTCTTCAAGATGTTTTCGCCGATTTGATTGTTCGCCGCGCGCGGGCGCTCGCGCGACTGAATAAGCCATCGGACGCATTTCTCCCAGACAAACTACGAGTTTCGTTCAAGGGAAGCCAAACGTGGCCGATCTCTCTTCTCAGACCAGAACTCACCGGCTTCGAGATGGTTGTAGCATCTTCTAATAATGCTGCCGTCGAGAATATTTCCGGCGATCTTCCCAAACTCAACAGCCTTGGTTCGTTTTGGGAGACATCAAGCGAATACCTCAAGCCAATCGCTTACAAAGTTGCCGCACAACAGAACGACGGATCATTCAAAAAGCTTCGTGGCGCGGATCAACCTTGGGGCCTGATTTCCTGTGCGCTCGGAAACTCTACCAATCGTATGCGTTTCAAAGAGCGGTTGTTCTTCATGGAAGTGCCCAAGGATCTAGAGCCGTCCTGGCAGATCCCAGATCGCCCTCAAACCTTACCGACTTGGATCCGAAGCTACTCGGGACCAAGTTTTGCCGGAGCTAAACGTCACTTCGAAGAGAAAGACGCAGAAGTCGAAAAAACGTGCGCTCGGTTGAAGATACTGGCCAACCTTCTCGCTGATCGCCTCGATTCTTCCCATGAACAAGAAATTTCGGCGGCTCGCCAAGGAATTGACCGGTGCCGACATGAAATGTCCGACTGTGAACACGAGAAGCAGGAGGTGAGGTTCTCGATAGAACACCTTCAGAGCTCTCTCGAAAGTTTGCAAGAGGACGAAAGGTTGCTCAATCGAACCCGTCCAGGATGGTGGGCCAGACTGCGACGAACGCCGATTGCCAAACTCCACAACATCCAAGTAAACGAGAATGCATCTGCCCAGCTTCAAGTTCGTACAAGACTAACTGAATCGAAAGCAAAGCGGGGAAATGAATTGTCTTCCAGGTTCACCGCGCTTTCCGATAAGCTCGCCAGACTGGAAAGTGAATTAAAGCAGGCCGAAGCCGAAAGAAAAGCTACAGAGCAGGTTTTCGAAGTCACACAATCTGAATTGGCACCGCTGGGTCTACCTAAGAAACTCGATGACTTACAAGCAGAGGACTTCCAAAAATCGGGTCTATGGCACCTCGATGCTCTCGCCCAGCAACGCTCCGAACTGTTTGCAGCCGCTCTGTCGCTTCATGAAGCTTGGCTCGCAGCGGTAGGCAAACCGAAAGCAGGTTTCCTCCCAAACATTTACGCGATCAGGGATGTGCTCTCGAGCCGCCGCTTGGAAAACTCATCAGATGCACTTCCAATTTGGCAGAGTCTCTTCCTGATAGTTCCCATCGTCTCCACAACCTTTGCATCATTCCACAACCAATTTGGTGATCTTGGATCTGGTTCGCTCGGGTGGCTGTTCATAGACGAAGCCGGACAAGCCGTGCCGCAGGCCGCCGTGGGAGCGGTCTGGCGTGCAAAACGTGCGGTTGTCATCGGAGATCCGCTCCAGATCGAACCCGTGTTCACGCTCCCCAGTCGCTTCATTTCGGCGGTCGCCGAACTTTCTCCGCACACCGATGACGGTAGCTACTCGCCTAACAAGGCATCCGTTCAGAGGCTTGCCGACAACGCAAATAGATTTGGTGTCACGATCGAGAACGAAGGCTCACAGGGCGTCTGGGTCGGCAGCCCACTTCGAGTGCATCGTCGCTGCATAGACCCCATGTTCAGCTGGTCTAATGAGATCGCATACGGAGGCAAAATGGTCTTCGGCTTACCCAAGCGGTCTGAGCCAAACGGGCCGCCTATCGCTTGCGAGAGCACTTGGATTGACATCAGAGGGGATGCACGTAAAAGGCAAGAAGTGCCTGAACAGACTCAGTTCGTCCTCGACTTGCTCCTCGCCCTTTATCAAAGGGATCGGCAGATGCCTGGTCTCTACTTGATTTCTCCTTTCAAAGCGATCAAGACCGAGCTCACGAAAAAGATCCTCGATTTGGACTGGATGAGAGAGCGGCACGAAATCGAGCGACCTAAGAAACACGAGCTGAAGAAATGGTGCAAAGAGCGCATCGGCACCGTGCATACCTTCCAAGGGAAGGAAGAACACACCGTCCTGATGATTCTCGGCGCCGACTCGAAACATGTAGCTTCCGCCGAATGGGCCTGCGCTAAACCTAACATCTTGAATGTTGCGCTCACCCGGGCTCGTCGACGCTTTTACGTAGTGGGCAATCGGGAACTCTGGGGCGCTAGGGGGCCCTTCGCTTGGTCAGTAGATCGTTTGCCAACAATGAGCGCTAGCCGATTTCTCACAATCGTGCGAGATGGTGCCGCGCTGGGAAAGCCAGCAGGGGCGTAACTCGCTTTGCAGCCGGAGAAGTGGCGTTATCGATAAATTGCACTCTAACTCTTCAACTCTTCCAGGCGGCCAACGGGCAGAAGCTGCACTCATCCCGGCTGCGTAGGATTATGCCACCAACAGTGCCACAGATGTAGGATCTTGCCATTTACTGTGAAATGTTTTCTCACGAATTGTGACACGAACACGGTATTCTCGTTTGTTTTCAACATGCAAGGATTCACTTACTCTGGCATCCTACTCCTCCTCTCTTTTGTTTTTCCTCTTGAGTTCATCAGACGTTTGGATGGCCCGCGGTACCAGGCAATGTCGATGCGGATGCATTCTCTGGCAGTGGATCGTCGAACAAACTGGGAGGCGCAGCGGCCGCCGGCTTCGTTTCGGTTGGCTTCTGGTCCTCTTTGTCCTCCGGTTTGGAAGCCGGCTTCGAGACGGAGGTTTTGCGCTTGGCATCGAGCGCTTTCTTGTTTTCGGCTTCCAGCTCCTTGACGGCTGCTTGGTGCGCCTCGCGGACTTGGCGAAGAGTGGAACCGGTTTCGAGGACAGTCTGTGTGTAACTGACCAACTGGGCGGGCAGTTCACGATCCAGTTCTGCCGCGGTGCCGGTCATCGACAGCGGTGTGGTCAACGCTTTCTCGGCCGTATCGGTTTCCTTGAGCGATTTAGGAATGACGTTCAGGCGAATGGTGCCGCCGGGTGCGGCAGACACAGTAAGGACGAGCGTACGGTCGGCGAGAAGTGATTCGAGTTCAGCAAACATAATTGGGTCCTCGGTTGAATTTGTGATTGGCTTAGCTTTGCCGGTCAGTTGGCCCGCATAGGCATGACGATATAGCGAAAATCGGGAACAGGCGCGTCGGTGACCGATTGCCACTCCGTCGCGCCGTCGGCATTGTTGAACAGGAAGCGGATTTCGTTCTGTTCCGCCCGGTTGAGGAAGTCCGCGAGATAGGCCGCGTTGAAACCGATGCGTACCCTCTCTCCGCTATATGTCACGGGCAGAGCTTCTTCGCTTTCGCCAATCGCGGCGTCTTGAGCGCGCACAATCAGCTGATTGGCGGATACCTCCAGCACGACACAGCGGCTCTTACTTTCAGTGAACTGCGCGACACGCTCGAGCGAATCCCGCAGTTGGTTGCGGTTCAGAGAAAGCGACACGGCATGACTCTGAGGGAGCACGCGTTCGTAATGGGGAAACGCCCCACTCAGCTTACGGCTGAAAAGCAGCCGCTCTTGCCAGACAAAGAATAGGTGGTTGTCCGTGACCGTACAACGAACAGGCTGATCATTGCGGCCTTCGGCGAAGCGCAGGAACGCGGTGAGCGTCTTTCGGGGGATCAGAACGTCGACCGGCTTTTCTAAACCGGGCAGCTCGACTGGAGCTGTCACGAGCGCCAGGCGGTGGCCATCGGTAGCAACCATCGCCAGTGTCGAGGGCTGCAATCTCAGGAGAGCGCCGGCGAGACTCACGTTTGTCGATTCGAGGGATGCCGCGAGAAGCGCTTTTTCGATCGAGCGTGCCAGTAGACCGGCAGAAATCGAGTAGCCCTCCCGGGGCGGTTTTGGTGACTCGGGATAACTGGCGGTGTCGATCGATGCCATGCGCGATCGCGAACGCCCACAGGCGAGCGATACCCAACCGCTGGATTGCTCTTTGAGCACCAGATCGCCGTCTGGAAGCATGCGTACGTATTCAAAGAGGCGATGGGCGGGAACGGCCACAGAGCCGGGTGTTTTCACGCTGGCGGGACAGTACGAAACGCCGCCCAGCTCCATGTCGGTTCCGGTGAGGGAGACGCCTTTAGCGTTGGCACGAATGAGTAAGGTGCCGAGAGCGGGTATGGTTTGTTTCCGGTTTGCCAAAGCCTGTAGCAGGCGCAGGACTCGGGCAAAATCGGTGGTACGGACCACAATTTCCATGGGTTTGGTTTTCTCCTGAGTCGGGAAGCACGTGCGCTTACGCGCGTTGAAATGTCGATGACGAAGGGCTGAGTGTCCGCAGCTGAGCCTCTTGCGTCAGGGAAGCGCTTGGAAGCGGGCAGTAAGGCGGCTGGGTTCTTTAGCGCTGAGATAGAACGGCAGCACGGAGACAGATCAGAAGAGGAGTCACGCGTCCGGTGAAGTCTCGTTATTAGGATTCCCGTTCTGGCGAAGCTGCTCTTCAAACGCTACGCGGATTTTGTCAGCAGCCTCGAACGTTGTCTGTGCATCGTTGAGTCCGATCTGGAGTAGACGAAGCATGATGTTTTCGCGGCGCAGCTTTTGCACGAAGCGCCATGCGGGAATAAACAGGTAGGTCACTACTACTCCGGCAATAAGCCATCCTCGGTTGATTACGCAAAACGGCAACGGCGAGCACCGTGAGTCCAGCCAGGACAAAAAGCACGGCGAGGACAGAGAGAGTCACCGACAGGACTCGGTTTTCATGCAGGACCAGCTCGATGGTGGCCTGCGCAAGGCGCTTTTTCGCGCGGGTTCCTTTTCTGGGGTGGTGAGTCGGCAACATCTGTCACCTTGTGCCCGTTTGTCGCGGTAAGCTACTGAGCAACGTGCTGGGGTGGTCGTTACTATGGAAACCGAAGCTTTATGGAAGCGGCTGCCAGACGTGAGGATCGAATGCTGAAGTGGGGCCTGTGGGAATCGCGTAAGAGATACCACGAGGTGTACGTGGAAGCCATGGAGGTTTACTCGACCTACTGTGGCTTCAGTCAGCGACCTTCTGGCATCTCGGACGAAAGCGAAGCGCCGTCAGCGCGCTGCCGTTATTGCCGCTCCACAATGCGAAGCGCTTATCTCGTACCCGATCAGCTCAGAGCGTTGCCGCAAACTGCGCAAGCCGTCCAGCTTACTGGCCGGCCGGAGCGACCTCCGTAAACTGGACCAGGTACTGAGATTTGTGACGTTCGCGACGCTACTGGGTTGCGCGCCTTGAAAGTGCTGCCGTGAATCTGTGTGGCCGCTAGAATTCGTTTCGACGAGGCGGGGAAACAGATGGCCCGAGACGCGATAATTCCCGCCGGGCGCTGCGTCGCGCAGCTTCTGGGCGAGAGGGGAGGAGAGAGGGATACGAGCGGCACGTGCCTCCCTTCGCTGGTCGACCGGATAGCCGTTTGTGAACGTCACAGAAGAACCAGGCCCGCAAATCGGCTGAAACGTAAACACCACGTCAGAGCCGGAGACGGAAAAGAACAGGTGACCCGTCCAGTCCACGAACTCGCCGTTCGGGCCGAATACGCGAGCGAGGGAGTCCTCAAAACTCCAAGGGTCGGCGGGGCGCATCTGAGCTCGACGGATCGGATTCGGTTCACTCGCGGCTTGATTGCGAGCATGTACAAAGTCCGTCAGAACCCCGCAAAACTGGTCTTGTTGCTGTTTTCCGCGCGGGCCTGTGTACGTCACAGCCTGGGTCGTCGGCTGGCTTGCGCCGGGATGGAACTGGATCTCACTGATCAGCCGAGTCGAATAGGTGAAGGGCTTGCCGTCGACCGCAAATTGCACGCTATCCTCCGTACTTGAGAGATAACGCCCTTCGATCTTCTCCCCGTTTCTCAGCAGTAACGTGTCGCCTTGTGCGAATCGGCAGCCGATTGCGAGCAACAAAGGCAGCAGACTGCGCTGTCGGGTCATGTTTCTCCTCAAAGATATGTAAACGAAGCTGTGGTTGCAACTCGCAACGAAATACGTACAGTTGTCGGTATGCCGGCAACCGCCTGGAGCCCTCTCGTGGTAGCGGTCAAGCCCACCGAAGAAGGCGTTTCCTGCGAACTGCGGGACGGCCAGGTTGTATCGTTCTCCCCGGACTGGCGCAAGCAAATCTCGGTCACCAATCGACTCTACGTAGCGGAAGGTGTGACCACAATCGATCGTACAACCGCGGTGCACGTCGAGCGGGATGGAAGACCCGACCTGGCCCAAATTCCTACAATCGCAGCCAGCCGACCCAAACAGAACCGAAACGGTCGTGGCTTTGTGATGCTCGATGCCTCGGGCGCCCAGCACGGGATCGAAAAGGTGCTGGTCACGACCAGGCAAATTCGGGATTACTTCTTCGCACCGGACCGATCCCTTCACTGGGCAGAACAACCAAGCTGGTTTGACATTCTGCGTGTGCGCGAGACCAGTACACCCGCCGAGATCCGGCTCGCGTATCGGGTGCGTACCCTGGAGCTGAAAGCAAGCTCGAGCCAAACAACAGGCCTGACACAAGCACAGCTTGCGCGCGGGCTACAGATGTTGACCGATCCGGAACTTCGCCGCGACTACCTGGCGCTGCGAAAAGAAGCGAATCACGATGTCTCGTTTCCGCCATGGACGATTGGATGCCTGCTTGCATCCGGCGAAAAGAGAGGAAGCCTCTTCATCGTCCACGATCTGTTGCGCTTCGTTCCGCATACGGAAGAGAAGAGCGTTCAAATGGCGCTGCGCCGGTTCCGGTTTGAAGGACCTGTCGCGGTGTTCCGCGATGCCCGGAAGAGAGTCCTGATACGGTTCGACAACGTCGTGCTTCCGCTGCATTGGACAGAGGAGTGGAACACTTGGGCACATCTTACCCTCGGCTCAGCAAAACTGAAAGCGATCTTCTGGCAGCAGACACGCTTCCGCCGCACCGAAGCCGGGTTTCAGGCGACCACCTGGTCACAGCCGGTTGTCAGTACACTGGCCATCGAGGATCCCGCCGCATGGGCCGGCCGGTTTGAAGCGGCCCATGCATTCTGGCGACACTTCTATCCTCACGCCGAGGTGGTCGCGTTGCTACGCGCGCGCATCGAGCAAGAACCTGTGGAGGCGGGAGAAGCGGCTCGTTGGTGCCTTTCGCGCGGGGTGCGCGCTCCTGTCGATGCCCGGCTGATCAACTGGGAGCCAGACTACGAAGAGTCGTACTATAGAGAACTTCGTATTCGTGCGAAAGCTTTCTACCTGTTTCGCAACGAGTATCTGTTTCTATTCGACAGCACGATTGTCTCGGAGATTCCGCGGGCAGGACATGCCAGCTATATTTTTCACCCGCCCAACTCCCTCGAAGCATTCCTTCGGCAATATGCGCGAGCCACGCGACATGCGATACGGAGTGAACCGGCACTCGCCCAAACGACACTCGGGTATGGCGGCCGGATCCCGCATCTCAAGGAAACGGCAGCGTGGATCGCGAAGATTGAACAAACATTCGCCAGCCCGATGAGACAACAAGCGACGGCCTGATCGATTGAGAGATGGGTGGGACGTGCAACACCGGAGACGATAGTGGCCCGAAGCTACTTAAGAGCGTTGCTCGCCCGAAAACGGTATGGGAGCACGTGGAACCGGCGTGATGAGCTCCAACAGGCGAAAATCCGACTACTGAATCAGCAACGGTTGTTGCAAACGGAATGTAAGTCGCGTCTCGGGGGGAACGCGAATGCGCTGTCCCGATGTAAGCACTTGGCCGAGTGTGCCCAGGGTAGCGCCCGAGCCAGCACCGATTGCCGCGCCTTTGCCCCCACCGGCCAGTGCGCCGATAACAGCACCCGCGGCCGCTAGCCCACCGATGGTTTTCCCGGAACGAGTCGTTCGCGACGAACTCGCTTCGATGACGTCCGTAGAGGCGACCTCGTAGCGCTTCCCCTGAACGGTTAAGGATCGCAGGGCGAGCGTAAGCTCTGTTTTCCCTGCCAGATGGCCTGATTGTTCGTGCTTAGTCAAGACTAACGAAGCGTCAGAGCCGCCGGGTATCATCACCTGACCTGTTGGCGAAATAAGTGGCTGGTCGAGTGAAGCTCGGTACTCCTTTCCGACTTCGTCATGCGTAGAATCGGCCGAGTCGATCAAGCGGACGAATACCGCTGTATTGACCGGAATGGCAGCTCCTGCTTGAGAGGGCGTCGCAGGCGCAGAGGACGACGAAATGGCAGGCACAAAGCTCTGGGTAGCAGATGCGACAGGTGCTGAGTCGAACTTGATGTTTTCGATGCTCGCTGTCTTCAGCGTAAGTGTCTGTCCGGCCACTAGCACCTTGATCTCGTCGGCACCACCGCCGGCGAAAGTACCCTTGACCTGGCCGCCGTCATGGAGCGTAACCGTCACAGATTGGGAGGCTTGGACAACGACTGCTGTCAACACGAGCGGTAAGAGAAAGCGGGTGGGGAAAACGCGGAGATTCATCATAGAAATACAGTCGGTGACGATCGCTCTAAGCCGATATTCACATAAATACTCCGAACTGAGACATCTTGCAAACAGCCAGTCGGTCGCGCGGGGGACAGGCGATCAAGCGCGACTGCGTGGCCGAATTGGCTACACCATCTACTCTTGCGAGTCAAAAAGAACCGTTTGGGCCTGATCAGACCATCGATCTGGAGGGAGACCGACGTCGGCGTCGCGTGAGCAACAGTGCCGGAATGATGGCTTGCTCCAACGCCTGGATAGATGAGGGCGACGCGGTCGCCTGGCCGAAAATTGTGTGACTGCGACATAGACAGATCCTCAAAGATGCGCGCAAGACTTACCGTTTTGCATGCGCAGAATAAATTGGGTACAACAACGTAGGTGTAAAAAATGACGATGAGGTCACTGCTGCAAGAGCCATTCACGAAAGAAGAGTTTGAGAGCGAATTGCTGACGCTTACCCCGAACGAAGCCGAGTGCAGACGTGAGTTCTGGACCCTTTGTGAAGCTCTTCAAGCCATGACTAATACCAAGTGCCCACCGCCGGAATGGTTTCCGGAGTTGTTCGACGAGGTATTGCAACAACCCTCCGAAGAACGGGCAAAGCCGTGGCGGGACCTTCGGCATCGATTGCTCGAGCACATGGGCGAGTTCCAAAAAGAGCCGAGGGCCACTCGCACCCGGCAGCATCTCTTAAAAACGCGAGGCTTTCAACGATCGTAAAAGAGCGGATCCATTCTCGGTAGGGCAAATGGGCCGGCAGATTCCGCTCAGCTGCTCGTGAAAAGCACCAGAGATAGTTAAAGTTTTCTGGATGCCGAACAGAGCGCGTATCCCTATTTAGCAGCGTGCTCAGGTCTGCACCGATCGGACGATTGGGTAGCTCCAACCCGCACCTGGGAACATTCTGCTCACCACACGGACTGCTTGGTCGATCGACTGCGAAACAGGGACATTGGTCCCTACCTCGCAGCCATCGACGAGCATCAGCCAGACGCGGCGGCCGGCTTTGAAGGTGATGCTGCGCATGAGTCTGCTCCTTTCGGGTACGAGCGCTGGATGGCGAATGTGAAGGGAACATCCGCAACTGGGCCAATCACGCCGTTGCGAACCAACGCCATGAGCACAAGATCGAGTTCGAGCTCCTCGGCAAAGAAGCTCAAGCCAGAACGCAGCAATAGTACCTCGCGTGTGATGACCGGTTCTTTAGATTGCCGAATAGAGCTCAGGAGCCGAGTGCGTATATGTGAGGGTCCGGAACAGGCCGAAAAGTAGGGGACAAGCGCAAGGAACGCCGCCATTCTTGCTGTTTGGTTGACATAAGACAGGCTCATCAATTTGAAATGCACACCGAATTCAGGCGCGTGCATCCTCCTGGTGCGCCACCAATCAGGCAGTACGCCCATCGAGGACGGCAAAAACGGGATGCTAGGCAGCGCCCAGGTAAACGGTCGCTCCGAAGGGGGCCTCGCTCGGCTCGGTGCTAGCCCAGATTACAGGCCAGAGCGGCTCTTGTTCGGGGAACGTCCCGCACAGATCCGTCAGAAACACGACGGCGTGCGGCTGGATGTGCTCTGCTTGCAGATACGCGAAGACGGGCCGGAAATCGGTACCGCCGCCGCCTTTGGGTGCGAGCTGAATGGGCTGACCGAATTCGAAAATATCCGCGCGCTGCACTTCGGTGTCGAAGTAGAGGACATGCACACGTTCGGGGTGATTCTCTTCCACCAGCGCCGTTAATTCAGTCGCGAATAACGAGAGCGCGCGATTGGCAATGGAACCGGAACAATCGATGGCGATCGCGAGCTCGCCCGCGCCTTCCTTGCGCATGCCGGGAAGATACAAACCGGAGCCGATTAATCGACGGTTGGGCCGCGACCAGGTGTAATCGGTCGCCAGTGTTTCCGAGAAGCAGCGGCGCAGCGCCTCTTTCCAGTTGACCGAGGCCTGTTCGGCTGCTTCGACGGCGCGCTCAACACCGATCGGACACTTCCCGGCCATTCTGGCAGCCGAATGCGCTTCTTGGACGGCGATACGCCATTCCCGTTCCTGCTCGCGCCTCTGCTCGGGGGTGGCAGCGGCACCAGGCGCCTCCGTGTTCGCGACATCGAGCACCTGCCCATACCCGCCCGGCGTCACCGGCGCCTGTGGTGTTGGGCTTGCCAGCGATTCGTCGGAACTGCCGCTTGCGTCTTCCTGGGAAGAAGTATTGGGGAACGCTCCGCCGTTGTTGCCCGAAGAAGAACCCTGTCCTTCGCTTTCCTGCTGCGCGAGCAAAGCATAGATCTGTTCGGCGCTCCTTCCGCGGAAGCGGTTCTCATGCAGCACGCCCGACGGCGGGAATAGACCCGCGTCCAGGAGCAAAGGATTGATGGCGTAATCGCAAGCCATGTTCCAGAGCTTCGGATCCCGCTCTTCCCGCCGTGTATGGTGCTGCAGGGCGGGGTGCAGGACTTCGTGCGCCAGCAAAAAGACCAGCTCGGCATGGTGTAGCTTAGCGACCGTGGACGGATTGTAGAACAGCGAGATCCCATCGGTCGCCATCCAGGGAATCCCGCTCATCGATTGAACTCGCAAGCGGAACAACAAGGCTCCGAAGAAGGGATGGCTGAGCAGGAGATCGGTTCTCGCCCGCGTCAGGCGCTGCTTCACATCGAGTGTTTCTGAAAGGTGAGAGTTAGGTTCAGAGCTCATGGCATCAACTCCGTTTCGTTCGTTTTGGAACCGAAAGCGCCCGCAGTGGGTGTTCGCTTTGGGCGCAGTGTTTCGTTCCGGGCTCCGGGTTCATTCTGTGGAAGAGACTCGCTACGGTAGGCGAGTCTCTATAGTCAAGAGCTTGCTCGTGTCCGTTTCGAGCTTCTAAAAGGACAGGAAGGAAAAGCGCCTTACTGGGTCGCCATGTACGCGGCCATATGGGAGAAGATTTGGTCGCTTGTTTCCAAGGCAAGCATCTCCTGACATGGTGGCTCCGCTTCCGATGCCGGTGACGGGAGGGTAGCGCCGCCGTACTCCATATGGGCCGCCATGCGCGAGGCGATGTCGGCTGCTTCTTGTGCTGTCGAAGCCCGCAACAGGTCGTTCGCCTTGAGTTCTTTTGCGCTCGCCGAACACAGCCGGGTGCGAATCTCTTCGACGAAGGTGTTGAGTGTGGGATCGCCGGTGAGATTGAGATCGGGAAGGACGTCGATCAGCTCGACGACGTTATCGACGACCGAAGCATATAACTTTCCCTCGGGCTGCTGCAGACGAGACACCATGTGATCGACCAGCTTGCGAAGCCGGATCCACAGTTCCTGCGTTCCGCGCTGCAAAGACACTCGCACTTGGGCATCGATATCCCGTGAGATGCGCGCGCGCTGCTCTTCGGAGAGCGAGACGCGGAAGTCTTCGCCGCTCGGAATCGGCAGAATTTCCAGCCGCAGCTCGAACTTCTCACGGATCTTCTTCGGATCCGGGTAGTCCTCGGGCCGAAACAAGCCATTGAGCGCGGGCCGGACCTGTTCGATGTAACTGGGGTATTCGGTGAAGAATTCGTCGACAGCTTGGTAGAACTTCCGCTCCCATTCCTTCATCTCTTCGGCCAGTGGAAAATAGAGACTCGCCGGCAGGATGCGATACCCTTCGTCCGACCAGGGCAGGGTGAGCTTGTACACGTGTGCACGAATTTGCCCGGCCAGAGTCTTGATCGCATCTAGCTTGGCGGCTTGCTGGAGAAGCTTCTTGTTGTATCGCCCGGCGCTCTCGTGAGCGCCGTGCTGATCGGCCACTTGGCGACTGACTTCCTTGTCGTGTTTGGTGGCCGTCCAGACGCTGATATGAACGGCCGCGAGCATCGCTTTTTCAGTGATCAATGAATGACTCCTGCGTGTTGTACGCTGAATCCGACAAATTCCGGTGTGTGACAGAGAGACGGATCGCGCTCGGTGGCATCTCGGATGGCCAGCACTTTAAATTCGACCGGCAGCCGGTCGAGGTAGGTGACCGCGCGGCTTAGAGATTGATCGGTCACATAGCGTCCAACGGCCGTCGCCACGGCATACTGCGCCGACGGTTCGCTCGGTACGGGCGCGCGTTCTGGATGAAGGAAGATCTGGTCGATGGCAGGAAGCTCCCGATAGAGGCGCAGAAAGGCGGTCAGTTCGCCCGCCGCGCCGTCACCGACGGTTCCGGCCAGCAGCTCAAATTCGAGTGCCGGGCTGGTGCCGTTCGAACCGCGCAGAACTTTCGAAGCCATTTCCCAAGAGCGCGGAGTGGGCCAGGCGTTCGCATCGAGCGCTCCCGGCTGATGCAGAAGGTCCGGCTTGAAACGCAGAAAGGCAATGATCTCGGGAACAATATTGGCTTTGAGCGCCCATTGGCACCACTCTTGCAGATCGGTGTCCAGTGTCACGTGTACGAAGCGGCCACGCAAGGGGCGGGGCATGCTGAAGTGAACACCGCGATCGGAAGCGGGATTGCCGGCAGCGAGCACCACCCAGTCGGGCGGGACCGTGTATTCACCCAGACGCCGATCGAGCACGAGTTGGTAACAGGCAGCCTGCGTCAGCTGAGGGGCAGACGTCAGTTCATCGAGAAATAGGATGCCCCGTCCGCGCTTGGGGAGAAAACGCGGGACCGCCCATGCCGTTTCTCCGGCATCGACGTGCGGAATGCCGCGCCAATCCACCGGATCGAGCTGCGAGGCGCGTACATCGAGAAAGTCATAACCGAGGTCGCGCGCCACTCGCGCCACGATCTGAGATTTGCCCACGCCCGGCGGTCCCCAGATGTGTAAGGGAACTTGTTGTCCAATGGCGCGAACGATGGAATCGTATAAATGGGATGGTGTCAAAGCCTTCTCCTAGAAAGAAAAAGTCGCCGGCTAGAGATACCTGCGACTGCGTGGGTGAGCAAGGGCTCAGGTCAGAACGAGAAAGCGAGCTGCACGCTGGCCGCGGACGAGATTGCTGCCTGCTCGCGCATCTCTGGCAAAAACAGATCCGGGAGTTTCGCAGACTCGTTTGTTTGTTCCCTGATGAGTGGTTGGTTTCCGGACTGCGTGCGCTGTTGATTGAGTGTTTTCCAGACAGCCGCGGCGCATTCGCCGATCCCTTTCTGGGTGACCAGCTCGCGCGCTAGCGCGGTCAGCACATCGTCATCCTGCTCCATGGCGGTCAGACCATGACTGGTGAGTTTGCCTTCGAGTGCCAGTGAGACCAGCATCTTCTTGCCCATGAGCCGAAGGCAGCGTTCTTGCGCGGTCCCCGCATAGCTCATGTAGCAGACACGCACCGGCTCCTTTTGGCCGATGCGCCAGCTGCGCCGGCTGGCCTGGCGGAGAACGTGCGTCGAGTAGCCCGTCTCGTAAAAGAAAATAGTCGGCATTTCGAGCAGGTCCAGGCCCGTCATTACGAGCCGGGGATGCGCGATACAGACCTGCATACCGCCTTTCAGCTTGTCTTCGTACCAGGCCTCCCGCCGTTCCGGGGGAACGTGTGTGGTCAATACTTCCGCGCGAATACCCTCCCGTGTCAGCAGATCGTGCAGCCGTTGGGTGACATCCCGCTTCTGGGTGTAGACCGCGAAGATCTGGCATTTGCGGCCTTGCGCCAACTCGCTGCGGATCTCTTGGAGCAGACGGCGCTCTTTGGCGTAATGAAAGCCGCGATCGAGATCCGCAGGCGAGGAGATGAGCACCTTCTGTTGGTCCCCGCTTTCCGGATTCTGGATACAGGCCGTGAGATCTCCCATATCGAAGGGACGATCCGGATAGAGCAGGAGAGCATTCATCCCGACGCTCAACAAGGGCTGGCTCTTCCCGTACTCTTCGAGTGCCTTCTTGATGTCTTCCTCAAGCGAGCGGTAGGCTTTCTCAAGCTCGGCATCCATGCGGACCGTGAGGACGTCTTCTTGATACGCGGGCAGCGCTTCGGCGATGTCTTCGAGCGACAAGAATGCCGCCGTATCCATCAGGAAATGGCCGAACAGCAGCGGTGAAGCTCCCGGCCGGCGCTTCACTTGTTTGGTGACGCGCGCCTCTGAGCAGCGATTATCGGCCGGCTCGATGGTCGTGATCTGTTCGAGAACGCCATACGCTTCTGCGAACGACCGCAGGCCGGACTGACTGTATTCGAAGCCGGCGGCCAGCATCTTTTGCGGGTGCAGGCGAAACAGGTTATTGAACGCTTCATCGGCGTACCCGCCGCTGAAGGTACCCGTCAGAGCGAGTGTCCGCTTGCTGCAGGCGGCGAGGGTGCCGAGTGCCTGTCCTTGCGCGGTATCGTTCGCGCACTCGTGCATTTCATCGGCGATCGCGTAATCGAAGAAGCCCTTCAGATAGCGTCCGATGAACTCGACCGGCGCGACGCGGCGAATCCGTTTGCCATCTGCCTGCCAAAGCGGACTGAAAAAGGTACGCCGGCTCTGTTCCGGAGCCTCGGGATTCGGCATCACCACTTCCGCGTGCTTTGCCTTGAGGAAATCAGGCGCACGCAACTGATTCTCTGCGGCCAGAATCGGTTTGCCCGTGTCGGGATTCACGACGCAGCCCATGAAGTGTCCTGACCGCGGGACACGAAACGCGTGCCGCCAAAAATAGCCGAGCTTCGCCCGTTCCCGCGAGACGATAAAGACCGATGGACCCGGGCACAGCTTGCGCCAACGTGCGCGTGCCGAGCGATCGCCCTTCGCCAGGCGGAGATCGGTGAGGGTGGTTTTGAGACCTTCGCGGCGAATGTGGCCGTTGTTCAGACGGACCTCATTGACACCGGAATAGCCGTTCGACCCCACGCCGTTGCGTAGACCGTCCACAAAAAAGACACGCACGCCGGGGATCGTCAGAAAACATTCGCGCGCCCACTTGAGTACGAGCTGCGGCGGCACCATGGCCATGGCTGTGAAGGAACGCCCATGCGCATGAGCGAAAATGCTGGCCAGCGCGATGAGGGTTTTACCCGTTCCGCATTCCGCAATGGCCGCCGCGCTTGACTGAGTCTGCCACGCCTTCACAATGCCCATAATCGCGAGCTCTTGGCCGGGAAAGGGGCGGCGCTTCAGTTGGCAGAGGTGCGAAGAGCAGGGATCGCTCGGTGTGTGCAAAGGAGGAAACTGCGTCACAATGCGTTCGCCAATTTCTGCTGAGAAGATCTTGAGATATGTACTGATGTTGGTGATGTCGTTCATTGGCGGGATCCTCGTGCCAAACTTCCGTTTTGGAGGCGCGATCGCAATACGAGTTTGTTTGTTTGTTGGGGCAATCTTCACCGAGCGGGTGAGTCGGTTATTGAAAATAGGTGACTCGGTAATTCGGAGAGGTAAACGAAGACTAACTAATGCAAGCCGAACCTGGTATATCGCTGTCAAGCGAATCTTGGCGGATGAAGATCAGGAGAACGGGACATGACATTGAAGATCTGTCTCGCAATATAAGTTTTTAGTAGCCGTAGAGCGGCACGTTTAGTTTTGCCCTGCTGAACACGCTGAGAGATGAACTGTTTCGAGGAGCCGGCGTCCAATCGAATGCGAACGAGCGCAATAATGTGCAGTGCCCAATTAAGACGCCGATTACCGCCAGTATTGATCTGCATGCGGGAGTGTTGGCCACCACCTCTCTCAATCGGAGCGGCGCCGCAGTAGCTAGCAAAGTGGTCTGCAGTAGGGAACCTGCGCGGGTCGCCTACCTCCGCCAACAGAGTACGTCCAACAATCGCACCCACGCCAGGCAACTCCAAGAGGCAGGGCATGATCTTGTGAACGATGCTCCGAAGCTGCTTCTCCAACTCACGCAGTTGACGCGTCAGGGTTCGTATCCCTTCATAAGTACCGCACGGACAGGTGAGTGTTCAGTGAGCTCACATAGGGCGGACCGATTTGACTTGAGTTGCTCGGAAAGCCTTCTCTGTGCACCCGACAGCTCTTGTAGTTCGCGCTGACTGATGCGTGATGTAGTGGCGGCAACTTCGGGTTGGCTAGTAAAGCGCGAGCAACGTTCGCCGCGTCTACCTCGTCATTCTTCTTCTTTCCACGACGGCATCGATATTGACTAGTCAAGCTTGGTGCGATCGGATAAACTACTTCTCCGTTGGGCTAGCAATTCCATGACGAATTGGCTTATGAAGCGGTTGCCAGCGCCCTCGATCGCCCATCGTCGAGGCGCAAACTGCGATGCGAAATCGGTGCAGTTCCCCAAGACCTGCAGCGGCACCGTAATACTGCCCAACGATGACCCAATACGATCAAGCGCTACAACGGTGTGACGTGCCGGATGTGGATCCAAGGAGGGTATAAAACAAGAAGCGTTCTCCGAGAATAAGGAGAACGGAATGGCAGAAGAAAGAAGTGGATTAGAGGCGGCTCTGGACGAGTTGCTGAAGGGCAAGAAGACGGAAGAGATCGTGGGTCCGAACGGACTGCTGAAGCAGTTGACCAAAGCGCTGCTGGAACGGGCCATGAATGCCGAGTTGAGTCATCATCTCGGATACGAAAAGGGGCAAGCGGAAGGGCGCGGGAGCGGCAACAATCGGAACGGCAAGAGCCGGAAGAGAGTGCAAGGGGATTTCGGCTCGGTGGAGATCGCAGTCCCGCGAGATCGCAATGGGAGTTTCGAGCCGCAGATTCTGCCCAAGCACGAACGCCGCTGGAGCGGGTTCGACGACAAGATCATTTCGATGTACGCACGCGGCATGAGCACGCGCGATATCGAGGCGCACTTGCGCGAGATCTACGGGGGGAGGTGAGCGCCACGCTGATCAGCCAAGTCACCGAGGAAGTGATGGAGGAGGTGCGCGTCTGGCAGAGCCGGCCGCTGGAACCGCTGTATATGATCGCGTACCTGGACGCGTTGGTGGTGAAGATGCGGAATGAGGGAAGGGTGGAGAACCGGGCGGTGTTCGTGGCCATCGGCGTAACCGTGGAAGGCGCCAAAGAAGTGCTGGGGCTGTGGACCAGTGCGACAGAAGGAGCCAAGCTGTGGCTGCAGATATTGACCGAGATCCGCAATCGCGGCGTGGGGGACATCCTGATCGCCTGCGTGGATGGACTGAAGGGTTTTCCGGAAGCGATCGCGGCGGTATATCCGCGCACCGAGGTGCAACTGTGCATCGTGCACATGGTGCGTAACAGCCTGGCGTATGTGAACTGGAAAGAGCGCAAGACCGTGGCGGAGGATCTGCGCAGCATCTATCGCGCTCCGACGGAGGAAGCCGGTGTGGCGGCACTGGATCGCTTCGAAGAGCGCTGGAACAGCAAGTATGCGGTCATCGGAAAACTGTGGCGGCGGCACTGGAGTGGCATTAGCCCGCAGTTCGCTTACCCGGAGGAGATCCGGCGAGCGATTTACACGACCAACGTGGTGGAGTCGCTGCACATGACGCTGCGCAAGGTGATCAAGACCCGGGCTTCGTTTCCGAGCGAGGAGTCCGCGCTCAAGCTGTTGTACCTGGCGCTACGCAACATCGCACAACGCTGGCGTGCGGCGCCAAACTGGCGCACCTCGCTGAATCACTTTCTGCTGCTATGGGGTGATCGGATGGAGGCCGCCGGTGCGAGGGTGGGCCGCTAACGAACAGGCCTCCGCGCCTCCGGCGCTCCGGCCCGTCCGTTAGCAATTGGGAAGATGAATCTAAGATCTAAGAAAGGCACTGACGGAGAATAGCGACATACACAAAATTCGGCACACTACCGATCCAAGCCCAATAACGATAAACCCTCTCTTGTTGAAGGGAAGAATGCGAAGCCGACGCAAGTCTGCAAGAGATCTTGCTTATCAGCACCCTGGTATCCGGCGATCCCCTGTGCATTCTTCCTTTGTGGAGAGTCCTGCAATTCGGCTTGAGGCGATTTACGGCAGACTTATCGTGAGCAACTCCTCACCGCCATCTCGTTATGCAGACTTTTCAGGAGTAATCCTCCTCTCTCCTGTACCTCACCGGACTTGGCTAGCAACGCTCACGTCAGCCTTGATTTAAAAAAGCCGCCAGCGCTCAAGATCACGCGGTACTGCTCGCCTAGCAATTACTCTCACGCTCGCCCTAGACTATACGCCGGAACGAAACACGGCCCGCACACCGGATCGGAGCGCAAACGCCTCACGCAGCGGGACGTGCGTTCGGGTTACGGTTGTTCTTGTCCGGCGAGATCTCAACTTCGGCCGCAAGACTCAATCAATCAGCACATCGAATGGCTTTGCCCGAACGACAATGTCCAAAAGGGGTATTGTAGAAGGTCTTTGAACCCCGTCGGGGCTGATCATTGCACTGCTGTGCGCTAGAACGCAGACCTCGCGAACGTGCCCGATGTCGATTAAGACGGTGGCTATGCGTTGGGCCGATGCCTCTGTCAACCACGCTCGAACGCTAAGGCCTGTGTCAGACAATCCGCCGGATACAAACGCTCCGCTTCTATCGTTGACTTCGATTCCCCCTAATCGTAGTGCTGAGATGATTTGTTTGCTGAACATGAATCCTTCTTGATCCCAACCAAACGAATATACGGTAACCTTCGACCCAGATAGCGACCGCAATGCTTCACCTATTTGGCGCTGCTGTTCAAGAGTTAGTGATCGCGGCTGGAGCCTTGCAGTGAGTTCTGCGGCTCGGCGGTTCGCAATAGCGGCACGTTCACGTGCTTCCGTTATTTGCGAGATGGCTAGAATCTCTTGCTTTTTAGCTTGCCTGGCAAGGAATAGTCCGACAGCTACTTCGACAAACACTCCTGCGGTGATGAGAGCTCCGCCCTCAACTGGCCGCGAAGGCCAAATGTGATGAACAAATGCCGTCGATAGCTCTGGACCGGACTCAATCACAAGACCGAGCACCACTAGCAGACCGGCCAGAGTGGTGACAATCTCCAATGCGCCAAGCCCAAGTCCGATCTTTGTTTTCGGCGGGACGTTCATGAGCGGTGGAAGGCCGATCGCGTATTCTCCAAAGGTTGATTATCTATAGGGCGCGTGACTCCCGCCGCCGTGCCGATTCGGCGCATCCTCACCGACTTGTCAGGAGTAATCCGCTCAGCATCGTCATGCCTACCAGGCACTCGGAGACTGTGCCCATGTACACGCGTCAGTATAAATCAAGAGATCCGTCGGCTTCCGTCATTCAGCGGGACACGTGCGAGAGTCTCCGCCCCTTATGGCAGGTCGGAACATTTGGACTCCGACTGCCTTTGGCACCAGTGAGCGCCACTAGACTGTTCAATTACCAGCACATCTGTAGGCAAATCTACGGAGCGGTCCTTCCGCCGGGATGACGCTGCATATCGCCATCGATTTCTAACTTGATTAGGCGTTCCGCGAAAGCCGGTAAATCAGCAGCCAACTTCCCGATCTCGCGGCATGGCATTGAGGTGAGCCTTCATGAGTTCCGAATTCGAGCCGCGCACCAAGAGCTCGAAGCCAGAAGCATGATACAGTTACCATTCTATGTTGCGGGCGGAGTAGGCATACGGGGTGAGCGGTAGCCTTTGCGGTCCCGCGATAATGACCATATGCCAGCGCCAGACATCAAGCCGAAGACAGCCGGCAAGGTGGAACTCCAGTACCTTGAATTTGATCCGAACAATCCGCGTCTGGTCGAGGATGGAATAAAGAACCCGACTGACGCTCAGATCATCGTGGCGCTTGCGGATACTGCCGATCTGGGCGAAGTGGTCCAGTCCGTCGCAGCGAACGGGTACATAGATATCGAGCCGCTCATTGCGCAACGCGTTGGCGATAAATGGCGCGTGCTGGAAGGCAACAGGCGGCTGGCAGCGATTCGTATTCTGCTGGACCCCTCCCTGGCCGAAGACACCGGCATCAAGGTTCCGCCGATCAGTGCAGAAAACCTAGCCACCCTGAAGAGTGTCACGGTTTATGCCGTGTCCAGTCCGGACGAAGCGCGTGAGTACATCGGCTTCAAACACATAAATGGACCGCATAAGTGGGATGCCATTGCCAAAGCGCGCTTCGCGGCGGATTGGTACAAGAAGGACCAAAAGACGGGCGTGACGATCGATATGATCGCCCGGCGTCTTGGCGATGGTCACGACACCGTGGTCCGCTTGGTGAACGGCATGTTCGTTCTGGATCAAGCGAAGGACGCTAACGTCTATGACATCCAGGATCGCTATCCCGGCAAGAAGTTTGCGTTTTCGCATCTCTACACGGCGCTGACGCGGCCCGGATACAGGGACTTTCTCGGCCTCTCGAACGAGTGGCGCACATCCGATCCGACACCCGATCCCGTGCCGCAGGAAAACCTCGACAATTTGAAGCAAGTGTTGGTCTGGCTCTACGGCTCTAAGCCGGATCAGACACCCCCGGTCATCACATCGCAGAACCCTGACCTGAAGCTTCTGGCAGAGGTTCTGGAAAACCCGTCGGCGCGCCGGCTGATGATGGTCCGCGGTGACTTGCGGGAAGCGCACGAGCAGGTTGAGAAAAAAGGTGCTCGATTTGAAAGCGCTTTGTTGAGTGCAAAACAACAGGTGGAAACGGCCATGTCTCAAATCATCGGCTTCGATCCAGACGATTCAACTTTGCTGCAGGTAGGTCTCGAATTACGCGACACGAGCGACACGCTTTACACGACGATGGAAGCCAAGGCTCTGAAGGCGACCAAGAGCAAGAAATAGGCACGTGTTAGCAATCCCTGACGAGACATTTCACCGTACGACGGTTGCTGATTGGCTGGAGCTTAAAGCGATAGCATCGCCCGATGGTAGGGTTGGATTCGGAACCTTGGTATCGGCGGCGGCCCTAACGGAAAACGCGCAGGACGAAGTAATTGACGACGAGAATACGCGTGAGGAAGAGCTGGTCGAGACGGCGCAGAACGAGATCATCCGGCGGCATAAAGCTATCGGCGAGGACTATCCGTTCTGTATAGATGAGAAGGGCCGCGCCCTTCATCTGGTTTCTCCCGTGACCACCGTTGGTTCAATTTATCTTTTCTGCCTATACCTGTCTCATTCATTCAATCGAGTGATTGTGCCGGAGGAACTAGCGCCAGAAGTCACGAACGAGATTCGTGACCTCTTCCAGGCCTGTGCGACGGTTGCGGCGGGCGGTTTCGTGGAAGGTCCGGCCATGTCGTTCGGGTGGCCGCGCCCGGAGAACGAGCTATTCCTAGCCGCATTGCATCGGGTCTACAGCAAATTTGGCGACGGCAAACCACACGATACGCCCCGGCCAGCAGCGCCGAAACAGGTCAAAGACAATGGAATAGACGTTATCGCATGGAAAAGAACACCCGATAATCTGCCAAATACGCTCTATCTGGTTGCGCAAGTCGCATCCGGTGTCAACTGGAAGCAAAAGAGCGTTACGACTGATCGCATTCATTTCCACAAATATTGGTTTGTCAACGAACCGGCTTCCCAGCCCCATGACGCAATGTTCATGCCGTTTGAACTTGAACCTGAAGACCCCAAAGACGGGACGCCCTATGAGAAAGTGTTAAAGGATTACATGATGAGCGAGGGATACAGGTTTGGTAATCTGTTTTACCGCGACCGGATCGTTGCTCATGTGGCCAAGGGCCTGAAACTCATTGCTGACGGCGAAGCGGATATCGAGCGCCACGAAGACATTGCTGAAGTGACGAGATGGGTTGAGGACTACACAGCGAGGCTGCGCGCGGCATGAACGAGCGTCATCGCTTTCATTCGATCTGCCCTTATTTCGCGATGTTTCCCGAAGCATTCGTGCGGCGAAACCTTCTCGCGTGGTCGAAGCGGGATGATGTCATCTTGGACCCGTTTTCCGGCCGAGGTACGACGATCTTCGAAAGCCTGTTAAATGGACGCAAGGGCATCGGCTGCGATACAAACCCGGTCGCTGTATGTCTTTCGAAAGCAAAGGCCGATCCTCCGACGCTCGACGATGTTAATGAACGGCTCGACGTTCTGGAAAGGTCATCGAGGCGCTTCTCGGGGAAGGCGCCGGAACAGACCGATGATTTCTTCACGCTCTGCTTTCACGAAGAAACTTTGCGGCAGCTGCTCTTTCTCAGGAAGAAGCTGGACTGGCGCGACGACAAAACAGACTGCTTTATCGGAGCGCTGGCGCTGGGTTGCCTTCACGGGGAAAGCCACCGCACTGATCTGTGTTTCAGCAATCGCATGCCGCGCACGATTAGCACGAAACCCGCTTACTCGGTTCGGTGGTGGAAACAGAATGAATGCGTTCCTCCCCTGCGGGATGTTTTTCCAATATTGCGCCTGTCGGCTGTCTATCGGTTCGCATCACCTGTTCCCCGGTTGAGAGGGAAAGCCGTCGAAGGCGATGCTCGCCGCGCTAGCGTTCTACTGCGATCCTACCGTGAGAAGGTCAGGCTTGTTATTACTTCACCGCCTTACTTGGACATCACCGACTATCACGAGGACCAATGGCTTCGGCTTTGGTTATTGGGTGGTGCCGCCAAGCCGGTCACCGGCCGAGGGAAGGATGATCGTCATCGTCGCGTCGAGGCGTATTGGCAGTTCATGCGCGAAGCGTGGAAGGGTGTCGTGCCGTTGCTGCAAGAGGCTGCACAGATCGTCATTCGCATAGGGGGAACGCGTTTGGGCCAGGAAGAACTGAGCTCTGGCTTGCTCGCATCACTCAATGCGACGGGGCAAAAGTTTAGGCTTATGGAATCCCGCCAGACGGACATAAAAAACGGTCAGCGCCGGACTTTCCAGAGTACTGCGCCACAGAAAAAAGCAGTTGAACACGATTTTCGATTCAAGCTGTCTTAAGCTCGACATTGTACTTGATTGCAGCAGAGGATTCGGAGCCACTGTGGACGTTTATATAACTATCGGAAGTGAATGCCTTTACCTCATAAACCATCTCCGTAAATGGAATTAGATGTGATGGCGTCAACTTCGCCGTGATGCCGTAGCGACATCTGTTGATGAACACTTCCTGCGAGTGGAAAACGTCTTCAAAGATAGGTCCAAACTTGCTTCGCGGCGAAGCCGCCTTACGCGAACGCGCACGACGATTACGCATAAGTTTCTATCGAGATGACTCCGAGATCTAGGTAAGACAGCCCTCGAGAGATTGGTCCGGTGTAGTTGACTGGCGTTTGATAGCCTATCCGTCTCATGCGCTAGCGCTAATTTGGGAGACCGAGGTGAGGTTCGCAGATAGGTACCGACAAACGCCTTGGTTCGCGAGTCTTTGGGTCTATGCTTCTAGGTGTCCGAACGCATGCGGGACCTTCCAGCCGATCTTTGACGCGTCGTCTGGGATAGCCAGTGCGCCCGTCCGAAGGGCGTCGCTAATCAGAGTGAGTAAGTATTGCTTGCCCGCAGTGACGAGAACCGGCCGGCAATTCATACCCGGAAGTTCCTGGATCAGCTTCTTCTCGTGCAGAGTATCGATAATCCACCGACTCCAGTCCGGCAACAAGGGCAATCCGAACCGCACGCCAAGACGATAGGCCAGAACCTCCGGCTCGGCGCTGTAGACGATCGTTCGGGCCGCCTGCGCGTTTCCGCCAGCCTGGGTCTCAAACAGTTCCTGAGACAAAGCGACCAGATGTCGAACCGGTTGTTTGCGCCCCGGTGTCTGAATCGATCCGCGAAACGTGTGCGCGTGTTCGCCCAGGCTGACAACCAACCTGGCGAGACCTGGTCTAGCAATTCGAAAACTCGCCTGATCCGCAACCGCGGCGTGAATGGCTGCCATCTCCTGTTCCCCGCCAAAGACAGAGAGCAGATGGCAGCGCGGCGCCCGGCTGGAATCGGGCGCTGGTTCCACAATGACCCGATCCATTGTCACGGCAATGTGCGTAGCAGTCGATTTAGTGGAAGTGGCTGGCTTGACGTACTCAAGCCGCCCCAAGCGCAAGTGCGCATTCTGCATCGTTCTCCTCCGATAACTCGGCCACACGACCGTCGGCATAGATCAACGTGAGCGATTGTGTAAACCGCTCCCGGTCGCGCAGCGTGGTCACGCCGCGGTCATCCGTCTCTTCGATGTGGTCGACCTTCTTGCCCGTTTGCCAGCAGGCCACATGCCGCAGGGAACCTGTGCCGAACACCCCGTTGAGCAGGCCGCTGCAGCTCAAAATTCCTGCATGGCCCTCGTGCAATGGGGTCAACGGTCGTCCGGCTACCTGGATGGGCGGAGCGAACACGCTGCGGGTCGCTTCGCGGTAAGCGCGGGAGGATGGCAGCAGGTCCTCGATCGCATCGAATGGCAATCCGTGGTACGTCAGTCGCGCGGAAGCACGTCCCGCTGGCACCGTATAGGTTCGGTCCGGAGCATCGCTCAGGGGAGTGATCTTTGCGTAAGCGGCGGCTAGATGCGACAGGAAATTACGTTGGGCTTGGAAGTCGCGATCGGTCAAGCGTTCGCTCTCATACCGTGTCTGGCGAATACCGAATAAGACAACCTGACGATACTTGGCCGCTTCGGGATCCGTGAGCCGATACAGAGCGAGCTCGCGGAAATGCGATGCAAGTACAGTACAGCATGCCGAGACGCGCGGAGCGGGAATCACGAGAATCAAAATGCCCCGCACGGAAAGCCAGCGAAAGCAGTGCTCGAGGAACACGGCTTCACTGCGGCGCGATCGGCCTTCGTGGACCTCGTCCTCGTACGGTGGATTGAGGTACAGCAGCGAATAGGACTCAACCGGTGAGTGCGCATCGAATAGGCTTCCCTGTACGACCTGATCGAGCAGGTGGGCGGCTTCCGCTGCTCGATAGGAATCGAGTTCGACGCCGTACAGCGTGGCCCCGGTTTCGCCCGCAATGAGCTGCAGGGCGCGCCCGGTGCCGGCGCACGGGTCTAGAGCGGTGCAAGTCTCCGGAAGGCGGAGAAACTGCCGAATCCGTTTGGCCTCCGCTTCGACGAGCGGAAAATACCCCAGCTTCAGCTTTGCGGCAAAACGCGACATCGCCGTTCTCCTTGTTTTCGTTTGTTGTTGTTGTTGAGTTGTTGCTTTGTTGTTTGGCTATCAACTCGGCTTCAAGGCGCGAAACTCCGGATCTCGCATGGCAGCATCGAGTGCCGCGGGCCAGGTCTGTATCTTGTTGCAGATGGTACGAGCGGCAACAGTCCACAGGCCCTCTCCGAAGTGCCAGTTGTAACCCCGCTGCTTGAAGCAGCAGTTTCCGCTGTTCTCATGGATGAGCTGCTCGATGCAAGCCAACCGAGCTCCGGACCGTATTTCGGACGGTGCGGCCAGAACGAATCGAATGGCCGACGCCAGTTCTTGGACCGATTCGTTGGAGGTGTTTCGCTGGATGATGCCGGCCAGTTCTGAAGCCAGCTGCATGCGCTGGTAACGGGTACGGGGTTTATGCCGCATCTGAGCTCCTTGGGGCTTCCCTCTCGATCTGAATCAAGGGCGAGATCGGAGGTACCGTTCGCGAACGACTGGTCGAATGCACCGTATCGGCTATCAGGTTCGGCGCGGCCCTGCCAGGAAGCCGGTCTTTCGTTTGGCCTCGCGCAGAGCAGCGATCTCGTACAGATCGGCGTAGGACAGTGCAAATCGCTCGCGGCTGCGTTTTGTTCGCATAAAGATGACCTTTGCGTGCAGTTCGACCACGATCGGATCACCGCGATACCTAGCTTCTGTTTCCCGAACGATCTTGCGTGTAAGGGAAGTCATGGGTTTGTTCGCTCCTCGCCGATTTGCCCAAAGATAGCTCCCGCCCCTTGAATATCCGCAAAGGCTGTTGATTCGCGGATAGCGGTATAGACAGTGGCTTTCAACTCCCTGCTATGGAGTGGACCAGAGGACATCAGAAGGTCGGCGAGCGTGTCCCGAGCGTCGAAAGCATCGAACGGAATTGCCAGACCGGAGTGGGTCTGTTCTTCGAAAATAAGCGCGGCGTTGGCTAGATAACCAGCAATGCTGGCAGCTCCGTGCAGAACAGGCGCGTAGCGGGCGATCCAGGACAGATAGTTGTCGCTGGCGCAGCAAGCACGTGTGAGATCGACAGCAGAAAGCAACAACTCTCGACCAGCAGAAGTGGATGACATAAGGTAGGTAAACTCCTCGGGAACAGCGTGGAAACAGTGTGAGATTTCTTTTGGTGACGCGAACGGTGCTGCACAAACCCGTAGGCTCTGACGAATACGCACTGAGGTAATCGTGACCACAGATCCCCAGTGCCATGTACGGAATCTCCGACTGTTCCGTCCACGCAGTGGAACGGTCGCGTGAGGGAGACCGATCACGCAATACTGCTAGGCCGGACCGTCCCTGTTGTGGAGGTGAAGAACTATATAGAGGGAAGGCTGGTTGGGGAGATGCCACACAGAGTGGCCGTGCCCGGCGTACTGTTGGGCTATCGTCGGGCTCGGCGGCCGACAAGGTGAGTCCTCTTCAACGTGCTGTGTTGTGGCCGGTCCGCAGCTGCTTCCAAATCTCGATGCAAAGTTCATCGACCTCGGCGAGATGACGAAGCAAAGCCGCGTGGTCCTCGTCTGTCCAGACTCGGCCGACGCGAGACGCCGAGTACTCGAAGAAAGAGCGCGGTGCCGTGATCGGAGTATCAGGACTTGGATGATAGAGCGCTGCGCTCATAAGACAATTGTCTACGAAACGTGCGTTTATGCACTTTCATCTAACGTCGGCAACACCTTCCTGGTGCTTGCTGTCAAAAGATTTCAGCATCAAATGAAGCCGAGAAGCAACTTGATCATCGGACGAATCGCCCGACTGCGTGCCTCTGAATAGCTGCTGCTGCTCGAGAGGAATAATCCGGAGTGCGGAATCGCCGCCGCCTACCGCTTCGAGATACGCCAGAGCCGGATGCGGATCGCCATGGTAATTCATGCGCCAGGAGAGCACAAAGGCACCGGTCTCGGTTCGTTTGATGACAAAGCCTTCGCAGCTTTCACCTGTGAGTTCGAATCGCTGCTTTAGGTCGGGATCCGCTTCAAAATTCGCGCGGAAGGCGCCACACTCCACATCCAGATCGAACTTCGTGAAGCCTTGTTTCGGGGCGCCGTTTTCAAGAAACACCAAGTCCTGACAACCAAGATCCGCAGCCAGCTCTTGTGTCAGTAGACCCGAGACGGAGAGCCGGTGGAGCAGGATACCGTCCTTCAAGCGGTGGGCCACTGCGGTGATTTGAACGGCTTTCCACGTAATGGGTTTATCGAGCAACGAGTTCACCTCCGTTTCACTGGCTCAACATCATCGAAAAGCCGGCTCATCCCATCGTTCAATCACGAACAAGGTGTCCGATCCGGGCACGGTCACGCCCAGGAACGGATCCCGAAATTCCTGGATGTCGGTCACGTAGAATTCGGCATCGGGCATCCGGTCCAAGATCCTGGCAATAGTCGGCAAAATCTCCGGTGGGATCGGCTTGCTGTAAATGCTGGTCTCGAAGTGGGAGCCGGATCGGTAGTGCCGAGACGAGTACTCTTTCACGGGATGCCAGCGCCATTCGTGATAGGAGTGCCAGCGGTCCGGTCGGCTGTTCACGAGCTTCTCGATCTGCTTGTCGAGATAGCGGGCGACCTCTTCGTAGGGATAGATGCCGAGCGTCTCCTCGCCGACTACCTTAGCCAGCTCGACCAGCCGCAGAGGAATTTTATTGATGCCCAGCCTTTGCGAAAGCCGGACATAGTCTTCGCTCGGTTCCTCGATGGAAACAGCGACGCTGCGATGTGGCTCGGCCAGAGCCGGAATACTCAGAAGCGCTCGCGAGCGTGTCAACAGATGGGTCATTGTTTTACATCCTCCATGGGTCGTTGTCTGAGAGATTGCTCGAGATCCGCCCAGGACTGCCGGATGCTGTCGGACTGCTCCACCGAACCGTCAACGAGTTCTCGACGCTCTAATAAAATGACCTTCGCTTGCTCCAAGATCGAGCCGACTTCGGACTCGACGGCAGAGACGGGAACCGACTCGTGGAATTGGCCAATGTAGACATCGAGTCGACCGTCGTCCCTGCGAAAGGTCCTCCGGATCACGAATCCATACGCAAAATCTTCACGGAGCTTTGTGGCAACCAGCTTGTCCCCTCACCAGAAACTCAATTCGTCAGAGGAGCTATCTTTGAAAGTGATCTCTTCAATTTCCAGTTCCTCGTCTGGCCGTAGCGATTCGTCAATAAGACGGAAAGCGCGTCGTGCCGATGGGTCAATCTATGGAGCGCTCGCAAAAGCGTCTCGCCGTACTTTTCAGCCCAGTTGTCGAGTGCTTGCTCTGCTTTGTCTTTGATTTGCTGTGTCCACGTCATCCGCGATCCTTTCTGAAAAGGTCGGCTGGGGTGTTTCCGCCCCAGCCTGATTTGTCTTAACTGCACCCGCCCGAACTGCTGCCGCACTGACCGCAGTAGAAGCAAGTTCCTTTGCGGCTCATGATGCCGCCGCAATCGGCGCACAGCGGTGCATCGCTCGCAGGGTCGAAAGACAGCGCTTGCTGCGCCTTCGGTTCGGCGGGCACAAGAGTGCTGGGCGCGGCGATCTCGGTCATATCCTTCTGACCGAGAAAGCGTATGCCCAACCAGCGGAAGATGTAATCGACGACTGACTTGGCAAAGGGCAGCTGCGAGTTGCCGGTCCAGCCACTCGGCTCAAAGCGAACGTGACTGAACTTGTCGACGTAGAACTGCACCGGAACGCCGCATTGCAGCCCGGTGCTGACACTGACAGCGATTGTGTCCATCAAGCCCGAGATGGTTGAACCGGCTTTATTCATGGAGATGAAGACTTCGCCGGGCGTGCCATCGGGATAGAGTCCGACCGTTACGTAGCCTTCATGGCCGGCGACGGAGAACTTGTGCGTGAGCGAAGGACGTTCATCCGGCAGCTTGCGCCGGACTGGCGAAGGGGTCGGTGTAACGGGAGGCGCGGCTTTGCCGGAGCTGAGCGGCTGGGCGCGTTTCGAGCCATCGCGATAAATGGCGACGGCTTTCAGGCCGAGTTTCCAGCTCTCGAGATAGGTGTCCATGATGTCGGCAACCGTAGCGGAAGGCGGCAGATTAACGGTCTTCGAGATGGCGCCCGACAGAAATGGTTGTACGGCGGCCATCATGCGGATGTGCCCCTCGGGAGCAATGGAGCGTGAGCAGCCGGCGGCGGCAATCGCTGTGTCGAACACAGCGTAGTCCGTTGACCGAAGATGCGGCGCTCCTTCGACCGATCCCGTCTGCTGCACGTGATCAACGATGGCACTCGTTTGGCCGTTATCGTAGCCAAGACGCCGGAGAGCCTGCGGGACAATGCCGTTGGTTAGCGTGAGCATCCCGCCGCCGACGAGAGACTTGGTTTTGACAAGCCCGAGCTCCGGCTCGACACCAGTGGTGTCGCAGTCCATCATGAAACCGATGGTGCCGCACGGGGCCAGAACCGTGACTTGCGCATTGCGGAAGCCAACTTGTTCGCCGAGCGCGTAGGCTTCGTGCCAGCACTGCTGGGCCGTCTCGTAGAGGGCGATTGGAACCAGAGTCGAGTCGAGATCGGTGGCAGCGGCGCGTTGGTGTCGTTCCATGACCTCGAGAAACGAGTGCCGGTTCTCTTCGTAGCGGGCGAACGCTCCTCGCCGTTCGGCAATCAGCGCGCTCGTCGAATAAGCCTGGCCTCCGAGAATTGCGGTTAAAGCGCCCGCGTACGCCCGTCCGTGGTCGCTGTCGTACGGAATGCCGAGCGCCATTAACAGGGCGCCCAAGTTGGCATAGCCTAAGCCGAGGGGCCGGAAGTCGTGCGAGTTCTGCGCGATCTTTTGAGTCGGATAGCTGGAATTGTCGACCAGAATCTCCTGAGATAAAAGAAGAATGCTGATCGCCGCGCGATAACTGGTCGTGTCAAATTCGCCGTCTTCACTGAGGAACTTCATCAAGTTCAACGAGGCGAGGTTGCAAGCCGAATCGTCCAGGAACATGTATTCCGAACACGGGTTCGAGGCGTTGATCCGCCCGGAGCCCTTCGAGGTATGCCAGCGATGAATGGTCGAGTCGAACTGCAGGCCTGGATCGCCGCATTGATGAGTCGCTTCGGCAATCTGCCGCATCAGCTCGCGGGCGCGATATGTTTTGACGGGCTCACCGGTCCCGACAGACTTGGTCGTCCACTCGGCATTGCTTACAACGGCCTGCATGAACTGATCCGAAACCCGCACGGAGTTATTGGCGTTTTGGAAGAAAACCGAGCTGTACGCCTCGCCATCGAGCGACGAATCGTAACCGGCCTCGATCAGAGCATGTGCTTTCTTCTCTTCTTTCGACTTACATCCGATGAAGTCTTCGATGTCGGGATGATCGACATTGAGCATCACCATCTTGGCGGCGCGTCGTGTTTTGCCGCCCGATTTGATGACGCCGGCAAAGGCATCGAAACCTTTCATGAAGCTCAGCGGCCCGGAGGCGCGGCCACCGGAACTGAGGTAAGCGTTCTCCTCGCGCAGTGTCGAAAGATTGGTGCCCGAACCGGAGCCGTATTTGAAGAGCATGCCCTCGGTTTTGGCGAGATCGAGAATCGACTCCATCCGGTCTTCGACGCTATTGATGAAACACGCCGAACACTGGGGATGATCGAAATCTTCCGCCTGGACTGCCTGCACGCTTTGCGTCGCTCGGTCGAAGTAGGAACCGTAGCCGCGCGTCTCGGGCAGCCCGACATTGAACCAAACCGGCGAATTGAAGGCCCCGATCTGATGGAGGATCAGGTACGCTAGTTCGTTCCGGTAGCTGGCCTGTTCTTCGGCTGACTCGAAATAACCGCCCTCCCTGCCCCAGCGGCTTAACGTCTCGACCACCCGGCTGATCAGCTGCTTGATGCTCGTTTCCCGTTCCGGAGTACCGAGCTTACCGGAGAAGTATTTCGAGGCAACGATGGTGACGGCGGTGTCTGACCAGGAAGCCGGGGCCTCGACCTGGGGTTGTGAGAATTTGACATTCTCTTTGCCCTGGATCACTACATCGCGGTGACTCCAGGATACGGAATCGAACACATCGGCCAGGCTCATGCCGTTACTCGTAAAGTACGGGGTAAATAAAGGTCCAACAGCCGCCTCAAGCGGCGGCGAGGCAAGCAGAGACATAACAAACACTCCTAAGTGAACTTTCTTGACGGGATCTGGCCTTTCTCGGCCAACCCTGACGTGACCGCGCCAGCAGCCTCTTGATCGGAGGAACTATCTCGAATCGGGATGAGTCGAGCAGATCGGTCGAGGCTGCTGGCCAGGTTTTGTCGCTTCTTCTTACTCCTCCCTTCTTGCGTATTGGGGTTGCCTCAGCAACCGTGTCCTGGTTTTACAGGAAAACGGGAGGGCATGCAAAAAGGTGGAAGTTATTGGGATTTGGGGCGGAATCCTGGCTGAAGGCCCCACGGCTGGGATCACTTCGTCGGGCTCCAGGGAGGGGCGTTATCTACTCCCGTGCTGAATGCCCATCCAGGCTACTCTGGCCGAACAAACACGCGCGGAGAGGAGCTGCAGCGATTTCCGATTTGCTTCAGGTAAGCGAGTGACAGGCGTTCTCAAGCTATTTTAGTGCCGACGCTCGCGCCGATGTTTTGCAGACATGGGTCCCGAAAGCTTTGCGACAGTCCACGTCTTCAATCCAGGAAACCGATCGCGGGACCTTCTTCGTAATTCCGAGTATCTTGTCGAGGGCGGGCTCCACAAGACAATACGTATGTCCGCTTTCGCCTGTTCGTAGATTCAGCCAAGCCACACGTTGGCAACTGACCGGCTGCGAAAAGGTGCTTGTTGGCTTAGCTGGAAGCGATGAGAGAAGGATCAAGAATAGAGTGAACATACACCCCCGTCCTCCGAACTGCTGATACATTTTACTTTGGCAATTCGTAGAAAGAAAAGAGATCGAAACGGAAGATCATCAAAACGGCAGAGCGCCGCACGGACTGGCCCCAACCACGTAGGCTCTCGAAGATTCCGTCGTATTGCTTAGCTGCCTGCATCGCCGCACCCGGATCAAAATCCGGGCACGGATCGCAACACGCACGACTGGAGTCATTTTGTCTTTCCCAGCTTACCGGTTAACACCGGTGCGCCATGATGGTCCGACGACGTGATTGATTTACTGGGCTGGCATCGTGCAATCGAGACGCGGCGGCCGAACTCGCTACGCCAATGGCCATCGCGGAGGAAGAAGCGGGAGGCGCGGCACTTGCCATCGAGGTGGATCAGCATAGAACGAGGTGTGACCTGGACGATCTGGCCGAGCAATCGATTGGGCCCGACAAATTCGTAGGACAGAGCAACGCGCCGTCCTAAAACAAAGGAACTGTGATTGATAGGCATAAGAGAACGAGGACAAACAGGAATGGCGGAGACAGGCTGGACACAGGCTGGGATAAACGGAAAGGCTACTGGGCCACTTCTGGGGAAAATGAACTGCCGAACAAGGGCCCGGTTTGTGGCGGTGCCTCCACCACGGCATCGGAAACCGAAGCTGCGCGACCTATGGCATCTGAATGCCAGGGCAGGAAGAACCAGCAGCTAGCTTCAGGCACTTCCTCACTTGTTGATAGGAATGCATTCCGTGTGCGGAAACGTGGCTGTACGCTGTGCCATCCCGGTAGATCCGGACGCCATTGAGCAACCGGCCTGTTGTCGCATCGAGCGAGCGGATGTCAATCAGTCCACCAAATTCTTCGACCACATCGAAGCCCGCTGCGCGGGCATCCTGAACGAGCTGTCGTCTGGCTCGGGACATAAATTACTCCTTTATTGAGTTCGGCAGCGAACGATCGAGCTGCTGCCGTGAGGGTATTGAGCGAGTAACCTGCCCCGAAACAGAGCCACGCTCGCCCAGTAACGTATTTGTGTACGGGAGTTATGAGAAAAGGGTGCGGCTCAGCTCATTGGCTGGGACTGCCAGTGACTCTCGTCTTCTGCGGTCCCTTCCTTTGGTTTATTCGGGACAACTTCTGCCGGAGGCATGCCTCTCGGCTCAGTGAACACGAACGTTACGTCAGCGGAAATGATCGACAGCACGGTCGAAGCGAACGGGTTTTCGGTCGGCTTGCGCATTGTCTCGTTGATACGCCGCCACCCAGCGTAAGAGCTCGCTTCGAAGCGACCGATGCCAGCTCCGAGCATCGGATTTTGCAGCGTTGTCCAGATACTCACGAATCTCACCGGTCCAGGCGACCATCGGGAGATAGAGCCAGCGGGGTGTAACCACAAAAGCGAGCTTATCGGCGGCACACAATCGGGACACGGGCTGATGAAACCGCTTGGCAAAGGAACGGCTGTGAAACAAACAAAAGTGAGCCCAGGACTGCCCTTGCGGTTGATATCCCCACAGCCGGTCGCACAGCTGGCTGAACGCGCCTGGGAACGTGTGCTCGTCGGCTCTGTCGAACAGAGACCACATGATTCTGCTACCGAGCCAAACATGCTGTTCGCCTTCTTCGCCGTCGATGTCGTGGCAACGAAAGTAGCCCCAATCGTGAACGCAGAAGGCCAGCCATAATCGTAAATCCGATGGCAACCCAAATAGCCGGCTCCAGGCAAGGGCGACGGCAAAGGGATGAAGTAAAAAACAGTGTGCGCCGAAAAGAAGCGATTTCGTGCCAACGGTCACGGCGGTCCTCTTTCTGTGGTTATTCGTCGTAAGGGGAAACATCGAGCAGCCGGTCTTCGTTCCTGCTCAAACTATTCGCCGGAGCTGGTTGCCGAGTCGTTTCTGGAGCGGTTGTGACAGCAATCGGGCGATGCTTCCTTGCTCACGAGCTTCGGCAAAGATCCGTTCCACCTGCTGTTCCAGCCAAACACCCCAGGGGATGCCGGGCTGGTCCGGGGGAATGTCTTCGGGAGGCAAGCAGCGGCCTACTCAAAAGTGGAGCCGACGAAAGGTTGCAACTGGCAGCTGCGCCGTGGATGGCGCAATTTTCGCAGGGCCACGGTTTCGAGTTGCCGGACGCGTTCCCGGCTCATGGAGCACCGATCGCCGATCTCATCGAGCGAATGCTCGTGACCATCTTCCAAGCCGAAGCGCAAAGCAATAATCATGCGTTCGCGTCTGCTGAGGCTCTTCTTCAAGACGAGTTCCGAGACTTGCTTGAGTCGCTCTCGCGTAATGTCGTTCAGCGTTTTGTGAGTCACGGCATCGGCGACTTTGTGCTGATCCGGCAACCCGCGAATGTCCCAGATAAACTGTCCGAGGCTGGTCTCGTCGTCTTCGCCCACCGCCGCATGCAGCGACACAGTTTCTTGGCCGATGCGGAGGAAGCGTTGTACGTCGGAGGCGCTTACCCCGAGATGTGTTGCCATCTCGTCCATGGTTGCTTCCCGCCCCAAGCGTTGCTGTAGCTGTTTTTGGGTCCGGGAAACGCGTTGGATCGTCTCCATGACATGCGCCGGAATGCGGACGGTCCGGCTTTGCTCGGCGACCGCACGAGTAATCGCTTGCCGAATCCACCAGGTGGCATAGGTGGAGAACCGGTAACCGCGCCGGTAATCGAATTTGTCCACCGCACGCAATAGACCGAGGTTGCCTTCCTGGATGAGATCGAGGAAACGGCCCCTATCGGACCGCGCATACCGTTTGGCGATCGATACGACAAGGCGCAAGTTGGATTCGGCCAGCTTGTCCCGAGCGGAGTTGCGATCACGTTCGGCGCCGGCAAGCAGAGACAGAGCGCGGGCTAACTGCTGCTCAGTCGCCCCGGCTTGTCGCTCGGACCGCTCCCGTTCTTCGAGAAGGGCCTCGGCCAACGCTGGCTCCGTGACCATCGTCAGTCGTTCCGATATTGATCGAAGGGCCTGCTCGGTTTCCCGGAGCTTATGGATCAGATGATTGTGAAACGTCGGAGTAAACGGAAGGCTTCGGATCTCTTGGGAGATGGCGACGAGCAGGCGCGCGTAGGTCGGAACGCGCGGCGCACGCCGTTTCCGTGCGGCTCCGTTGTAGGAGGCAGCAGGCACATGGCGGCGTTCTGCCTCTTTCCGCAAGCGCTCCAGTTTCGCAACGGCGTCTGACAACACCACTTCCAGTCGGTTAGAAGCGGCCGTGTCTTCCTCGACACTGAGCTCGAGGCCCGGGCTTTCGGCATAAGTCAAGACATCCGTAATGGGCATCGCTCCGGAAGCCACGGCCGCGCGCGTATCGGCGAGCATCCGCTCAACGACACGGGAGCGAGACACAATCTTGAGAATGGTTTTGTTGGCTCGTTCTATACGGCGAGCGAGCGCCATCTCCTCCTCGTGAGCAAGTAGCGGGCGCTGACGCATGTCGCGCAGATACACCCGCACGATGTCGCCTACCGCGTCATTGCTCGAATCGGACGGAACGGTCGCCTCGTCGCTGGGAGGCTCACGTAAGAAGTCGTTCATCGGATATTCCTGAAAGCCCTGTTCCTGGGAGTATAAGGATTGGCCGAAATGATGCAAATGCGCTCCTAAGGTATTGATAACAGGCTGTTGTGAATAGAAAACCGGCACAGCCCGTAAAGTGGTTCAAGCTGTGCCGTCTCGCCATCAGGCCAGCGCTTGGTGATGCGCTTCGGAGCGCCGGCGCGGCATAGCGTTCCGTGACGCACTGGTCGTTGGACCAGGCTCCGTATCGACTTGCTCGGGGAACAAGCCGTAAAACTCGCCGGTCATACTTTCTGCGTCCGACGCCTCTTCCTCAACCTCGATCACGGCTGGGTCCGTCACAACTGGATCCTCTAAAAGACAGGAATCTTCTGGGACGGCATCGGTCGATTGGTGGTTTGCTGGGCTAGCAGCGGGTAACGCGAGAAGCTGGCGGAACTCGCTTGTGTGGGCCTGCAGTAAGCGAGCCATTTCTTCGAGACTCTTGGCTCGAAATTCCAGGCTGACCCCGTACTGAATACTGCTTTTTTCCCCGACTTGTACCTTGTACGGGCGTAGCACGAACTTCAGCGGGATGCCGGCAACGGTGCCTGCTTCCGGATTGCCCCTGCCGGTCATGAGCCGGATCTGGTCGATGGATCCAGCCAGTTGGGCAATGGAGCGAAAGCCGGTCGTATCGAACTGACAGGAGCCTCCGAGTGTGGGCGCATTCATCAGTTGAAATGTCAGTTTGCCGTGCGGCTTGCATTGTCGCTTGTCGCCAAAGGCAAAGTGGCAGCCCGCCGTATAGCAGCCGTTCACGATCGGGAAGAATCGTTGATTTTGCTTGCGGGCTTGCTCCGCTAAGGCTCGTTCGTCTGCCGACTGCGGCCACTCCACGTTTCGGCGTGCATCGATGCCGTCTCCTTCGCAGAGTAACTTCGAGGTGGACCATGCTTGAAACAAAGCGTCGAAGGCAGTCTCGTTCAGGAAAACGATATCGACCTCTGTCGGTATCGGCCCGTGCAGCTCGATCGTGTCGAAATCATGCACAAACTTGCCCTGCCCATCCGTGCGCAGGAACGTGAAGTACGGCAGCTTGCGTGGCGCATTTCGTTCCGGCGCCGTCTTTCGTTGTTGTGCGTAGAACGCTTCGGCATCGGTACGTTGCTCGAGCCGCTTGACCTGACTCTGCCGCTTACCGTTGACATAGCTTCCGACCTCAACGCACCATTGGCGGTTCTGGTCGATCCACACATGGACATCCGGTCCAGTAGGAACACCGATTCCCACTTTCAAAACTCGAACCTGCCGTACGATCGGGCGACCACTCGGTTCGTGCAGCACGCCATACAGCTTGCTGCGATCAATCGTTGTTGCCATCGCGCTCATCGCGTCCTCCTTCCAGTCACACTCAGCTTCTTCGTGATGCGGACTCCCGGTATGTCGAGGTCTCCGTTCGATGCTCTCGCCATGGCGGCGAGCAGCTTGAGATTCGCCTGTAGAACTTCCTTCTGCACGCGTCCGGCAACAACAGCCTGGGCAAGGAGAAGAATGTCGGTCACTTCCACTTCGAATTGTTCGCGAGTCGAGTAACCTGTCGGCCTGGCGAACGAATCCGGCTCCGCGCTAGGAACCAGAACGTGCATCGCCCCAAGTGAAGTCAGCACTTCCTCCGAAGCTCCTGATTGCCGGGCTGCCTCGATCATTTGCTGCTGCATCGCAGAGCCGGCTGCTGCAGCAGCGTGTTCTCTCGCCCGCGCCGCCTCTCGTTCGAGTTGCCGGAGCTTCAAGTCGACTGCTGCGATCCCTTGCTTCAACTGCTTTTCGAGTGCAACTACCGGGTCGAGATCCTGATGCTCGGCTTTGCAGGCCGCGGCGTGTGCTTCCTTTAAGGGTCGTTTGATGGGTTCGTGATAGCGCTCGATCTCGTCCTTCAATGAAAGAACGGAGGCCAGCAGATCGTTCGCCCTCCCGAGGTCCTCAACGCTTGTGAACGAGAGCGTTGTGACTTGTTGCTGAAGGGCACTGGTACGCTCTTGGAAGTCGGCTGGTGAGTTTACTGAAATCGCATCGTCTAGAGACTTGCCAGACTCGGCCTCCCACACCTCTTGCTGGTTGAGTTCCACGGCGCTCCCTTGCTCGGCAACGTGCCGGATGATCTGGAGTATGGGAGATTGCGACGATGAGGTGGAAAAGAGATTACGCTGCGGAAACAGCGGAACGGGTGTAGCCATGAGAATTCCTCTTTCTGTTCTTTGCTTGCCAGACGACAGTGGCGGCGGCGAACACCTGCCAGTGGTAGGGAAACGTAGGCAGCTCATGCTCGCGCGTCGAATACGAACCGTTCGCCCGAAGGTGAACGGTCATGCGCTTACGGGCGTGTGGATTGGGTAGACACTGCGAGTACGCGGCCATCTGGTAGCCGTGCCACTCCTGGCTTTCGCCGGTCTTAATATCGAGAAGATACTCGGCCGTGCCGATCGTACCGAGCCGATCCAGCATGCCGCAGTACCCGGAAACGGGATGGAAGAGGCGGTACTCAACCAGGAGACTGCCTTCCGAGTCCCGGCCGATCTGGAAGTGCGATTCGCGCTTAAACCGTTCCCAGGCTTGAACGTAACCGCGATAGTTCGGGAGGACCGTCTCCCAGTCGAGATCGTCCTCGTCGAGAAACTGCGTGGCGAAATGAACGGCTTTGCCGCGTTCGCGCGCCTCGTCGGTATACCAGGTGGCATCGATTAAGCCCGCATCTTTCAGGATCTGTGTAACGCTCGGCCGCTCAACGCCAGAAACGGTGTATACGTGACGAGTGTCGTCAAAATGCACCAAATCGGTGCGCGCCGGGAAGATGAGCATAAATTTGCACCTCGGATTTCCGGTTGTCAGATTGTGATTGGCGAGAAAGGTAGGGAGGTGGACCTAGCCGGTGATGTGCTTTGGAAGCAGCATGCGTCGGGAACGGACTAGAGGGGAGTTGGGCGCACGCCTCCGCGCAGCCCGAATAACGGAAAGCCGATTTGTGCAGACAAAGCGGCCCTAACAGGAAGACGGAACAGTGCTGGCGGAAATGACTGTTGTGCTAGAAAACTACTTTTCCGGGAACAGTTGCTCGAGGAACGGAACATCCACAACACGAACCCGATAGATCACCCAGTCTGGCTGTGGACAGCGATGCAAACCGGCTTTTCGGCCCAAGTTGGCAATGAGCCGAAACGACGCTCGAGTGGGCGTCGAATGACGCTGCGCTCCCCTTCTTCCTTACCGTTGCGAGAGGCCGGGCCCACCACTTTATTTAGCGGGACCAATTCATCCAGGTCTAAAGCCATCCAGACCCCCCAACCCGGCCGCCATAGCTGCATAGGCTACCAATCCAAACCTGAGGCAGGACTTCCAACGGCAAGCATCCTATTCGCGGCGATCCTCCTGAGGGCCCATTCCGCCTGGCAGTTACTGTTCTGGAAACAACGATTCCAGGGTAGGAGCATCAAGGAGACGAACAGCCACGTCATCCAACTCGGAAACCGGCAAATCGGAAAGACGGCGCTCGGCCCATTCGGGTACCGGCCCAAATCGCTTGGAAAGGAGTGCGCGCAGTACTTCTTCAGCACCCTGTCTGCGGCCTTCCCGCAGGGCGGGCCCGATGATCTTGTGGTCTTCAATATTTGCCAGGATAGGCATTCGACTTGCCTCCTTCCTTATTATCTCCTCAATTCCCCGTAGTCCGGAAAGAATGACGAGCTGAGTAAAAGCGGTGTCACGCGCCGGGGGCGGTTCTTGCGCAATCCGCTGGAGAATTCGCTTCACGTTTGCACGCTGCTGGCTGAGGCGCGTGAGCACAGCCAGAATGTGATCTCCGAGATACGGACTCGCTAGCAGGGCTTCGCCATCCAGGTCCCGTATATCGACAAAACGGCATTGATATTGCAGGACAGATGCCCCGGTTTCCGGTAAGCGCACTGTTTCCTTCATGGACATCACTGGCTCGCCCACGTACAGAACAAGCTGAACAGGGAAGCGTTTGTACTTTATATAGGCGGCCAGCGCATACTCGGCCATGCGTATGGCCATGCTGCTGTCGTTACCGCTCTGAATCTCCAGATGGAACAGTTCTCCTGCCAATGTTTCGCCGAGCAGATCGGCGCGTGGGGCGCGTACCTGCGGCAATTCGGGATTCAACCAGCGCTCGATAGTTGTGCGATTGCCGGAACGCGCCGCCCGGGCTTCGCCGAAGAGTTGCGCCAGACACGAACTGGCCGGGCTCTGGAGCAAGATCTTCAACGTGGCATCGTAGTCCTGCATAGTGTCGCTCGCTTAAGGCAATTGTTGCTGGAACGGAAATCGGAGTGCTGTTGGTTGACTCTCTTCAGGCGCTTCAACTCCGATGCATCTATCATGGACGAACAGCCTTGCGAGCATCCAAATAGCCCCGCGGAAATTGCGGACGCCGGGGATAACGAGAAGCTCCTATCCCGCCTCTGGCAATTCGCCGGAGAAAACGTTTGATCTCTCCCGCCCGGCAATACCGGGAGAGACCTAGCTAAAAGGGATGTCGTCGTCAGTAATGCCCATTCCTTCCATCGCATCGTCTTGTTGAACGGCGGTGCCTGACCCGTTTGCGCGGCCGTTGCCATTTGCGGAACGTTGCGCGCCGGCTTGTTGTGTCCGCGCGCCAGACAACTGGTCGTCGTTCCGGCCGCCGAGTAGAACAACATCTTCCCCGACGACTTCGGTGATGTATACCTTTCTTCCATCCTCACCGTCAAAGCTGCGCGTCTGCATCCTGCCTTCGACGTAGACCTGTTTGCCCTTGGTGAGGTACTCGGCAAGGTTTTCCTTACGCCAGACCACAACGTTGGACCAGTTCGTCTCTTCTTTCCACTCTTCGGTCTGCTGATCTTTCCAACGCCGCGAAGTAGCGATGGAGAAGCGCGTACACGGAATACCCGTAGGTGTGAACTTTGTTTCTGCATCACGCCCCAAATTTCCAATGAGAAGTACTTTATTTACACTGCGGGACGCCATAGATGCGGCCCTCCTTTCAAAAGGGAATCTTCAATAGAGAACTCGAAAGCATTTACAAGCGCTTGTGATCTGGTGCTCTTCTGTGAACAACATTCAGTGCACCGAGTCATTGCTGTAGGCCGGGTGCTGTATCGCAATCGACTGGCATAGCGTCTGGTTGAGACAACGCTGAGCTGGCGCAATGAAGCGCACGGCGATGCCAAGCCAGAAGTGGCCGTGCCAAACGAAACAGCGCACAGACCACCACGAACAACACCGACCAGGCGGCGATGCCTGCAAACCAGTGCGCTTGAATCCACCCCACAATCTGGCTGGCTAAACGCGAGAACATCACGAGCTGCGCCGCGCCCTGCAGCAGCCACACGGCCCCAATCCACAGGAATGCGAGCATCTGAACCAGCAGAGTGGCGAGCGCGAGGCGCGGAACAGCGTCGTGTTTCGCAGGAAAAGTGGTGAGCTCCGTTATGCGCGTGGCCCGATAGAGCCGCCATCCGGTTGAGCCGATTACCACAAGCGACCACACGAAGGCAGTACGATTCAAAGTGAAACAGAGCGCCGGGACGACAAACAACGGAACGGCTAGCAAGGGAGTGCCGAGCAAGAGTTTGCTGAAAGAGCGACTTGCCATTGGAGTCTCCTATTGCACGAGGAGGTTCGAGGGTCGTTCCCACATCTGATCGAACTTGCGCTCGTAGGTATCCGTTTCGCGGCGGCCTGAAGTGAACCAGACGGAGTTGTCCTGATATCGCTCGGCCCCTATCGACCAATTCGCACTGCCATCCCGCAGCAGGCCTGCTCCATTCGAACAATCGACGCAGTAGTCCTTCTGATGCATCAGGTCTCGGCCGGCGCCGCCCTTTACACGAATGTGAACGTTGGGCACGCCTCGAAGAAGATCGGTGGTGCTCGGATCACCTCTGTGAGAATGCGCCTGTTCGGCGTCGAATTGCTCCCGGTCCCGGTAGAGCCGTATGACAGAACCTCGTTCTGCCAGATCCTTCAGCACCTCGGCCAAGTCCCGATCCGTGAACGCGACCAACAGCGCGCTGCCTCCCAGGATGGCGATCCGTCTGAAGCCACCTCGAACCATACTGAACATCACACGCTCCCGGGCGCTTTCAGACGCGCCTGCAAATAGTGGGAATGGCGGCAGCCGAGGCAGCACGCGCCTTCAATCGCCGCTCTTAAAGCCGCTTGGAAAGCCTCGGGCGCAGCCACTTCGTCACCGCCTCTGGTGGTGAACGTGGGTAGCACAGCGCCGCGGAACGCCTTCTCTTTGTTCCACAGTTCGAGACCCAAAAACCCGTGTCCTCGGAACACCATGCTGCTCGCAAGCTTCGGCTTACCGTTTGCGGTGTTGCTGGTGTGTTTCGTGATCGCCACTTCATAATTCCGTTGCAACCGAAAGACCTCGACGCGCACCAGCGCTGGCGCAACCACAACGGCGTGCGTCTGGTTTGGCGCGATCGCGTCTTGTGGATGCAACCACTCGAGCGGCTGGCCATCTGCCGCAGCGAACGTCACGTAATGGCCGATAGGCTCGACCGCCCCACCCGATTCTGTTCCTCGTACGACCGGACCTTTGCTGCTGGGAGCGATGCTTAACGCGCGCCAGGCGGAGATGCGGGCTGCCTTGAGTTCCTGCCGGTATTCTTCGGGCAGCGACACGCCGCGATCGTCGAGAACCTGCCGGTCGCCGTGGTTCGCTCCCTTGCGAGCGGGGGAAGTCTCTTTTCGAGCGGGTAAAGTCCGCCCGTTGATTGCTATTTCAGCCAGCACCGGGTCGTTTTCAAGAGCGCCTTGCATTGTTCCTCCTGTTCTGCGAGTAGCAGAGTGTTGTAGACCGAGAGTTCTGAAAACAGTGGTTCCAGTTTCACAGGATCGATGTCCTGCTCCAAGGTCCATTGTTGGAGGATGCGGCTTAAGGATTCGCCATTCGGCGGCTGAACGGACCGCACATCGTCGTCCTCGTCATCCTCGTTGTCGGCGTTGGCGCATTGCTTTGCCACGATCGCCAAATCACTGGTGTAGGCACGCCCGGTACACCGTTCGAAGTGCTGCGCGAAATCGGCCGGGATGGCGCCCAGCTCGGTGAGATCCCAGCACTGGCCCATGGGGTCGAGGTGAATCAGCTCGCCCGAATCACGATACCGATAGCACTCGTATCCCTGCTGAGTCCACATCCAGGAAAAGCGAGTACGGCACAGCGGAGCCGGAAGCCACCGCTCAAGTGGCTTCCAGTTCTCCGGGTAATACTTGTGCTCACCGGTTTCCCTCACCGGACACCTCCGGTCACAAGTGGTACGGGGCAGCCGAGAGCCGCCCGAATGGCATACTTGTCACAACCGGCCCGGCATTGATAGAAACGTGGATCGGACACTTTGATGTGCAAATTGTCCCCGTGTTTGTCCTTTCCCCCCTGCTGACAGGAAGGACATGGGACCTTATAGTTGCCGCTAACAATGTTCCGCGTGTCGACCTGGATATGATCCAGGATCGCGAACCACGAGTGGTCATCGAAGCGAGAGCTCCTGGGGTAGAAAAGTGGGGGAGCTGGTTTGGGTTCGGGTGGCGGCAGCGTATCGACGAAGGCGCGAAGTTCTGCTTCCGTCAGCTTGCGCCGTTGATTCAGATAGGTAATCTGGGCATCGAGCGTGAAGTCATCCGCGCCATAGAAGTAGTAGCGCAGACCTGTCGCCTGATGCACGCCGAGAGGTCCCCGCAATCCGTTTCCGAATTGACCTGGTTCCAAGGTGTCCTGCTTCGGAAAGATCTCAATCCCATCGACCTGGGCCGCCCCGTCTTCCTTCCGCTTGCCCTTGATCGGCACCTCGAGTTGTTGCGCGATATGAGAGATGAACAATCGGCACTCGAGCGCTAAGCACGGCTCTGCCAGAAAGATCCAAAGATGTCCACCGCGGCGGCTCTGCTCCACGGCCACATCGATACCTTTCTGGTTAAGCTCGTACTGCAGCGCACACAGGTCGTAGAGAGCCCGGTCATAATCGGCATCGATTGCCAGCCATTTGCATCGCTGCGTCTCCGGGTTCATGGCATAGAGGCCAATCGTGAGACGCCCTTCGAGATGCGCGCGGACGGTCGCGTCGTCGAGGGGTTTGGGCGGGCCCTGCGGCGGCCCCGGAGGTTGATCGGGCAGAAACTCTTTCGAGACAAAGTAGTTGTGACGGCCCGTATCAGGAGCAGGCCGCTTGGCCTGGATGGTGTGGGCACGCCGGTTTACGAACAAAGCCCAGTAGTCACGAATCTGCTCCGGCCGGGCACTGACCCCGTAGCTCATCGCGACCTCTCAAAGAGGAATCTCGGCAGCACAGTAGTCCTTTTACCCAACGCAGGCTGTTGATGCAAACGCACCGGAAACACAAGGTTTGCTGCGATCCGGCGCGTACAGTTTGCGCGGACGCCGGGCGAAATCGGTCAATCGAAATTGCCGCATGAGGCGGTCAAAATCTTCCGTCGTGAACTGGCCGTTATCTTCGCCGGGCAGTTCGAGGCAGTGAAACAGACCCTGCCGGCGTTCATAGAGGTAACAGGCACCACTTCTCGGATCACCGGGAACGGTGACACAGAGCAACACCCCGGCTGGCATTTGGATCCAGCGGGTAGCGACAGCTTCTGCCCAATGCAGGAATGTGAGAACGGCTTTTTCCGTTCCGACACGTCCGTCAAGCCCGATGTCGCTTAAGGACACGGACCGTTCAAGGATGACTTTCTTCGGTTGCATACGTTTTCTCCTTAAATTTCAAATACAAAGACAAACCCTCGTGCGGAAGGCGCAGAAGTAGACACACGACGGCTCTGCTCTGCGCTTCAGCTGGAACGTTTCGAGGGGGAAGAGGGGGGAACTGACGGAATTAGGCAACGCGACGAACGGGAATCGGAATTCCCGCAAGCCGTGGCCGAGTGCCGCTGGCGTAAGCAACTGGTTTTCTCGCAGGGCGGGAAAGCACAGTGTTTGCGCACTTGCCATACAGGGCGGACAACACAATCAGGTCGGCATTCTGCCAACGTTGAAAAAGCGAAGCATTCATATCATTTCTCCTCAAAAGGAAATAGTCGTCCGGCGGCAGACCGCAGAACGGATAGGGGATGGGGAGCCGAGACCTGCCCCGATGACGGAATAGGTCTTTTACAACGATGCAAGACAGCTTGCTAGCCGGGGACGACAAGCAGAATGGCCGGTCGACTAACAAGCTGCGAAACTAATTAGGGAGGAAAGTTTGGAATGGACGCGAAGACCGCATCGAGGAAGGCGCGTGGGGACGCGTTGGGTCAAAAGCGGATTGCGCGTGAGCGATCATGCATTGCAAAGTCAAATAGGAAGTCAGGCTTCTTATCTTCGCCTTATGCATAGTCCAGAAAGGAAGGTCCGCGGAGAAGAACCAAGCTGCCGCGTCGGGTAACCGAACGGAAAGCAATCAGGCCGCTCGTGCAGCGAACTGGGCAGCGGCGCACGCCAGACGATCGACGTACTCCTGTTCGGGCACGCCGGAGTGGCCACGCACCCAGCCAGGAGATCCGATGCCGGCTGCCGGCTCGAACCAACTCCTGCCAGAGAGCCTGGTTTTGGACGGCGGCACCGTTGCTGGAGCGCCAGTTTCGGGATCTCCACAGTGGCAACAACTCCGTCATGCCGGAGATCAAGTATTTGCTGTCCGAGGCCAGGACGATATCAGCGGCTGACGGAAAAGAGTTCAAGCCTTCAATGGCAGCACGAAGCTCCATTCGATTGTTCGTTGTGCTCTGTTCGTTGCCGGAATGTTCTCGCAGAACGCGCTGGTCTTTCCAAACACGGTAAGCCCAGCCGCCAGGGCCGGGATTTCCTAGGCAGGAGCCGTCGCAATATAAGAGGTACTGTTCCATGGACACCTCCCTTGGTGGGCGGACATAACGTCGCAATCGGGTATACGGCAGGGAGAGAGGATGCAAACGACCAAGACTGGTCTTCGAAGCTGATGCTTGCATCCTTATATAGAGGTCTATCTCCGAAACCTCTGCCGAATGTATCCCGAGCTAGGCCTTCGCCATCGTTAATATCGCGTCGTCGTGTTCCTGGCCAAACAGGCACTGTAATTCGACATTCGCACCGCCTTCGATGTGGCCGCTTTTGATTATGCCGCGAAACGTCAAATCGACCGTTCCGAGTGGCACCGGAGCGTGTCCGAAGAACACGACTTTGCCGTCTTGCACGGTCCCCGAGGTGATGGGGATCTGGAAGACTCCGGCCGTGGGATGGTGCAGTGTGACATTTCCGGTCAGCACAGAGCCGTTCTGCGTCAGCAAGACTTCCGCACTGCCGTTCCAACCAGGACCGTTTGCTCTTCGGGCATTCACAGTCGTTATATAGGATCCGCTAATGTCCGGCTGAGGCGAGCAAGCGGTGAAAAGACTGATCGTCAGTGCAATCAGCCCGGCAACGAACAAGAACGCTGTAGGTTTCATAGTCATGTTCTTCCCTTTAAAGAAAATGAGCGCAGGGGCAGATGCCCCACACGCGCGGGCCCGCATCACCGGGCAAGGGCTGGATTTCTGGAACCGCCGATCCAGGGTTTGGCAGATCCCCGAACTGAAACACTCCCAAAGAATGGCCCAACACTCTGCAGACTTCAGTGAAACAAGGCTTAGTGAAACAGGAATGCGAAGACCTCTACCAGAAGTACGAGCAGTACGAGCAACAGCAAACGTACATCTCGACTGGGAAGCGGCAATCTGGGTATGGGCGAGCGATTGCTTGGGCTGCGCAGTGTCTGCAGAAGTGGTTCAATCTCTTCATCGAGAACATGCTGTAGCCAAACCTCTGCGGGTGATTTGGGAACGGTCATGGTATTTCGCTCTCTTCTAATCTGGGGAAGGCCGGCCCTGTCAACAGAGCGGACCTTCCCCAAGATTCGTTTGGCTACGCAGCCTTCGCAGCAGCAGTCTGACGCCGCGGAATCCGAATGCCAGACGACATCCGGAGGGATTGGGCTGGTTTTCTCGCAGCGCGAGAAAGCACAGCATCGGTTTGTTTTCCATACAGCGGGGCCAACACGAGCATCTCTGCGTTGCGCCAGCGGTAAGCAACAGAAGCATTCATGGAAAGATCTCCTTTTTTCGAGGACAGAAGTAGCCTGCATCACCAGGCAAGAACGGATGTGGAACCGTTGATCCGGGGTTTTCGACAGATCCCCGAACTGACTTGTGCAAAAAGAAGAATCGGTGTTGTGACTCCGTCTGTGGATCGAGTGAACCCAGACACGGTCGGGCGCTGACACCGTGCAGCGCCGGATATTCAGTCAGGGGAAGAAGTAATTAGCCGCGTTCGCGGTTGTGAAGCCAACCGTTGTTGTTAGTAGCGGAACAGTCGCACAAACCATCGGACATTCGGCAACTCACGATTTCAGCCGAGTGGTGTATCCCAATGCGCTGCAATCCGTCCCCGGTAGGTATCGATCCAATACTCACCGCCGCTCTGCACATCCCGAATGATCAGGACCGCAGAAAGCAAGTGCCTCCGGCAGGAACGCAGGGTAGAGAAGACGTTACGTTTGACATCGGTTAACGATGCTAGACGGAAGACCGTCTCAGAATACGCGCCTTTGCCATGACTAACCAGGAAGGTGAAGGTGTACATAGAAGCGAACCTCAGGAGTAAACCCCGGTCGAGCGAAGAGCTCGAAGCGGGAGTACATGTCCATCAGGAAAAACCTCGAAGCTCCAAACCGAGCCGTCGAAATCAACAAGCGCAAAAGCAACCGCAGCCAGGCTGAGAACGGCCCAGCGGCGCAGTTCGCGCACAGAGTGGAAACAGAACATAGCGAGCCTCCTTTCAAAGCTGCCGATCAAACGAGGAATGTTGAACAAACGGGAAACAAACAGGTGCGTGGTGGGTCGTGCAACCCGTCTTGTTGTGTAGGGCGGCGTGACTGAACGGAGCAATGAACATGCCGAGTGAACCGACTCCCGAGTCCGAAGTCGCCAGCCGCAAACCACGAGAGCGAGCAGGAGAGACTAACTAGAAGTGCATAGACCGGGAACGGCAGTGTTGCAGATCCGGACTGGACCCGGTTACTCGCGATGGAGCAGCGCTCCGATAAGATCCGGGTGCACAGTGCCCAACTCGTCAATGCTGTTTTGGGTGACGGCCAGGTCGCCGTCTGCCGTACGCACGATCACTTCGAGCGGACTGGTTGCGATCTGTGTTCCGTCGGGAAAGGTTGGATGACCAAACGCCTGACCTATAAGAATGACCGAACCGCGATGTTGCGGAGAGCCGGATAACCGGATGGACCAGTTCCTCAATCGGCAGATCCGTGCCGAGTCTGCATCGAGCGACGCGCACAGTGCGGTCGCCGGACTCGACAAGTCGGTTTTACTTGAGCTAAATCCGGCAACCCGGCATCAGCTGTCGTTTGCTCGGAGAGCTGGACCAGTGCGTGATCCAGAAGCGAAGAAAGATTGCTCATCTAGAAATCTCCTTTCGATGTGAAGGGAGTACTCGTCAGCGTGGTGAGGTAGCAGTCCAGGGTGCGGTGTTGCCTGTACCGACACGAAGCCGTTGTGGACTGTCACGACATCAAGAGCAGCTTCGCGCGTGAGTCGCATAATTGCTAGCAGTCTCACCTAAGCCGGATCCGGGGTCGCCCAGCTCGTAGTCGGCGTTAGGCGTTCGAACGTGTCTTCCCTTAACCGACACGACGCTACTCGTCTCGATCGCAGTCTCGCCCGGATGGTCCGAGTGCCTGACTCGATTCCTTCCACCTTGTCCCCACGTGAAGCGCCAGGTTGCTAATGACGGGAACGCTACGGTTGCGGATAGCGCTGCCTTCGTGATTATGTCCTGAGTAGGCAGCAGTTGCGCGCGTCAGGCGCCGAGTATCTAGTATCGAAAGGCAGAACGTGATGTGCGCGGCACGTCAAGGAACACAGCATCGGACTGACTGAGGCGCATACCAAGTAACGGCATGCGCGAGTGCGGCGAGGAGCTGCCTCTTTCGCGACATATATATGTGGTAAGCGGCGGAGACCAAGCCGCCCATCGACGCAGCCCGAGATCGGTTGCGCACATGACGCGACGAGGACTCATCGCGCAAGATGCACGAGAAAAAACAAGCGGCTCCGCCTGAGCAGGATAAATCAAACCAGATCCCACCCCAGCTCGTGTCCCACTGGGCAACATCGTTGCACGGGCAGTCGATGGTTGTAAGAAGATATACGAACCGCTATTGTCGAGAATGAACGGAGCGAACGCGCGTGCAGCTGAAGAACAACACGAAGCGAGACAACAGCACAAACCACGGGGCGGTGACTGTCGCCTCCGTGAACCAGTTTCTACTGACACTGATCACGAAACGACTCTACGAAGATCTAGCAGAACACGACCTACTCTGGCGGGTGGCCGGGTACCTCAGTAGCCTGGACAACAAACTCCGCAACGATCGGGTGTTCTGGGGAGTGACGCTGACGGAAGGTGCGAATGCAACCGATTGCTTGAAGCTCACAATTCCTAAAGAGGTGTTAGAGCGATCGAGCGCCAAGGCTCGCGAGTATGTCTGTGTAAGCGGAGTCTTGCGCGTCTCGCAGCAGTTCAAGCGATCTTCGTTCGAGGTGCACCTCTGGGTGACAGACATGCAGCTGCTCGATGCACCGGGCGTTTTGCAAAGTCGCCGAGAGGAAGTGTCGACACTACAAACGCTCAAAGACTTTGGCAAGCAGTCGCACTGAGTTCCCCACGAAGGCCACGCCAAAGATCTCGGTGATTCACTCTCGCTCACAAGAAACACAAGTGTACGACGACTTTTGCCAGCCGCTTCGTCCCTTCGAGACTGCGATGCAACTGGAGGCGATCCCGGCGAACATGTTGTCGTTATCCGAACTCGTGCAAGCGGTACGGCGAGCGACAGGAGATGTGCTCGTGTTAATCCGCGGCGGTGGCAAGGAAGAACAGTTCGATGTATTCGAACATCCAGACTTGCTACACGCTTGGGCAACGAAGCCAGTGTACAGAATTGTGGGTGTCGGTCACTCCGCGAACAACACTGCGCTTGACCTGCTCAGCAACTTTGTAGCGACCACATCTGCAGCAGCCGGCGCGCATCTGGCCGAGCTGATGCGGAACGCACGGGAGACGCAGCGAACACTCGCCAGCGCACAGAAAACGACGAGTTGAGAGTACAGGTGCGAGAACGCGAGGGTCAGCTACAGCGCGTCACGGTTCCCGACCACAACGCAAACCAGCCAACTCCAGTCACAACACACGAGCAGGACGTACCCACTCCTGTCGGGCGAGCGCTCGCACTCGCGCTCATCATTGGCATCATTCTCGGCATCATCCTCGTGATGCTGTTCGTGCGTCGGCATTAACGCAATACCAACGCGCACATGCCACAGCTGCCGATGTGACTGTCAGAAACTCGGGTGGGGTAGCACATGAACGTCGCCAAATATGGCCCTCGCCGCACGCCATGTAGACAGAATCGCTCCAACAGCACCCAAGAGGCGGAACAAACAGCAAATAGTGCTACTGAATAACGCCGTAAGTAATTGACTCCCCGAGTTGTTAGGCCGGCGTTAAAAAGCGCCAAGGCTCGGCAATGGCAGCACAGTGGCATTGCAAACGCAGCAGAATAGCAGCGCAGTAGAAGCCAAATGGCAGCGCAGCAGCAGGGCAATGCAGCGCAACGGCAGGAAAATAGCAGGGCATCAGCAGCGCATCTCAGGACTGCGCCATGTTGCGCAACTTCGAATCGGCTTTGACCGCACGCCTCAGATCAACTAATTCCCGGAGCGTCATTCGCCATTGTTCATTGAGGAGCGAGAGGTTCGTATCAAACAGGCGGCCCTGCAGATCGGCTCCCAAACACACTGCTATGTTTTGGCGACATGTCCGAAACATGGCAGACACCTTTGCATACAAATGAGCTGTGGTCGTTGCGTATAGCACGAAGTCGACGTACTGCTCACGGTTTAAAGTGATGGCAATCTCCTGGTACTGCGCGTCGGTCTTTTGCGAACGTTCGTACTCCAATGCAAAAGTAATCGGAGCCTGTTTCTCGCTTGCGACCGAAACGACAGCATCGTAGTCCTTCGCAAAGCTCCGTGTTGTAAGAATGTTGCGCGAACAGATTTCCGTTTCCGGGATCCACTCACGCAAATCTCCACTGCGCAGTAACGCAAGGTGCACCTCATTCAGTTGCAGTGCGTGCTCGGCGGTGGCTAACGGCCGGTCAACACCACAGCCACGGCCGGCATACGCTACGCCACGGTTCACAAGCAAGCGCAATCCGGCCTCGCTGATTGCGTAAAAGGAGTGCGAGGTGCCGGGAACTGCGGTGAATCGTCGGATGAGATCGTTCTTCACCAACCTGGCAAGTCGCATTTTCAGCGCACCGGCTGACCGTTCGCGTCCCTGCAGCCGCATGAACTCAAACAGCTGCTCGCGTGTTGCGTATGCGCAAGAGAACACTTGCCGCAAAAGCGGAATGTCTTGTCGGTCGCTTAACTGGATGGAACCCTTCTCATAACGCGGCATTGTTGCATTCCTCCGAGTTGCTGTACGACGAAAACCGCAATCTGGCTCGCCATGGATGGCGAGGATCGGGATCAACAATCAGCCGACCGTTACGTCCGGCGATCCAAGCGCCGGGCTTCATCAAGATCAACACTTCCTGGTCACCGTGTTCGGCGCTGTACGACAACAGAAACGTATCGGACGATTTCACCGTATCGTTTTTGAAATTCATCCAGCCGATGCGCTCCGACGTGACCCGGAACAGAAACCAATCGGGGAGTTCCGGTTGCTGCAAGCGGCGCTTGCAACACATCTGCAACCAGCTGAACCGCTGCTTCGGTTCGTCGCACTCGAACACACGCCCGAGATTGTTCTCGACACGTGCGGAATCGAATGCGCTACCTCCTTCAAAACGAATCTTGCCGCCTACTTTCCAGCGGTGCTTGATCGTTCCGTTTCCGCCAACCAGTACACCCGTGGTGTTGTAGAACGCCGCTCGCTTGGAGAACCGCCAGGGATCGGACGGGTCCTTCCCTGTCCGCTGTTCCCAGATACGTCCGAACCCTTCCATCGAAACCAACATTACGCTACGCCCTCGGCGAGTTGCTCCAACTTAGTTTGTGCGGACTTCAATTGCTGCTCCAACTGCTGGTTGCGACCCGACAAGAGATTAATCTTCTCCATTAACTGCGCCGTCATCTTAGTTTCCGATCCGGCCGACATCGCTTTCGCGACCTCATCAACCCGCTTATTCAGATTCGTGATCACGCGATCCCGCTCGACAACTTCCGTCTTGAGAGCAATTAGTTCCTGCTGCAAGGCATCGCGCTCCTTCTGCACACGTGCGAATTCTTCCCAATCTTGCTTCCGCCTGTCGGGCGACGCGATCTCGAAATCCTCTGCGCGGCTGCAGTACTCGATATGAGTATTGAACTTGTCAATTGCTCCGCGCGCCGTCCAGTCAGCAAACAGCGCCCAGTTCCAAATATCCGTCATGGCGTGCGTCGCTTTCCAAAGCTTGCGGTCTTCGCTCACGCGCGAAGCGTAGAACAAATACAGCAAAATGACATTGGCGAGAAACGAGGTGATGCAAAACCAGAAGTACCGGTTTGTCAAACTGGCCTCAACCAGAAGCTGCCGCCGGTACGCGATCCAAGCGCCGATATCCCAGCCGCCGTCTTTGATCGCTTTGGCGGAATCGTCCCAAAAGGATGGTTGGCCGCGCAGCCCAACTCGCGAGGGAGCGGTCGCATCCGTTGGATGTACAGCAGTCGACGACGGTGGACGAGCGGGGGTAGCGCTGTCGCGCGAACTCGGCGGTGCAGCGGCGCGTCCCGCCGCGTGCGCGAGGAACAGTGTGGCTACGAAACAAACAGAACGAAATCGGCGTGTCATCGCTTGAACTGAAACTCCCTTCGTTTGGCCTTGAACTCTTTCTGGGCATTGGCATCTTTGAAACGGAGCTGCGCGCCGATACCTGGGGTGCGTTCCGGCTTCGATGCGCAAAACAGTTGCGGCGCGAAACCCGGTATCCCGGCGGGAGAAGGCAAGCGGCCCTGGACGGTTGTGTGAACCATTCCCAACGAATCATGTCCCATCAGCATCTCGAAACGCCCGATGGGCAGATTCTTGATGTCGAAGTCCTTCGAGCGCGTTTCCGTCTGGTCTCGCTCGGTCGCCACTCCGGTTTCACGGTATTTGCCGAACATCGGTTTCTGGATCTGCATAGTCCGGCTCTTGACTTTCTGCTCGGCGCTGGCATCGAGAAAGAATTTCGCTGTGTCCTGGTCTTTGATCCTGTACATCATGCTCGTCACACCGGCTCCGGTGACCGACTGCTTAAAGCCGCGGGCCACGTCGTCTAGTTGCGGTACGGCCTGCATGGAAAACAGGAATCCGGTGTTCGATCCGCGAGCGGTGTTCTGGATGTGTGCAAAGTTCTTGTAGCTAAATGCCGGGAACTCATCCAGAATGACGGAGAACAACGGCCGGTCCGGATCGTTCAGCTTCTCGAGATCTTCGTAGAGTTTGCCAATCGTCAGCTGGATGTTCTGCAGGATCATACGGCCGAGCGCGACCACCGCGGACGTGTTCCGGTTAGCGTTGAGGCTCACAAGCAGAATCAAATCTTTCTCGACCACTTCCTCTACAGAGAAGAGGTCGTCGTAGTGACTGGTGATGGCCGAAAGATCGTCATCCGTGAAGGTCATGCACTCGTTGATCAGGCCTTGGATCTTCGGGACGCGTTCGCGGTCTTCGAAAGATTGCAGGAGAGTCCGCACGCTCATCTCGAAATTTAGTTTCGCTTGCGCGGTGACATGTTCGTTGCGAGAGATCTCGCGCTCCGCCACGGAGATTTGCTCGCGCAGCACGACCTCGTCGAGCATCATGACGATCGAGTCGTAGAAGTTGTAGCGGCGCCCGGTGTAGTACAGAAGCCGGACGATGTTCGAAAGGTAGTCGAGCTGATGCTTGGTGAAGAAGTCCGGCCGCATATTGAAGGAGCCGAAGATCATATTGACCCGTTCCATGTACTTGCCGTCGGGAGCATAGAAAGGGTTGTAACGCGCACACACCTCGGGGCGGGACGGAGTGATCATCCGGAGCTGGTGCATGCGGCCGGCCCGATGAATATGCGGCAAGAGTTTCTCGACGAATTTCGCATCGCCTTTGCCATCGAAGATGACCATTGGGAGATGCCGGCGTTTTCCCGGGCGCCCGACGACGCGCCGAAGATCCTGACTGACGATGTTTTCGAGCGCCGTTGTCTTCCCGGAGCCGTTCATCCCGCAGACCAAGGCCTGCATGGTGCGCGTCCGGTCGGTCCAGATCGCGGGAGCTTTATCGAGCGTGTACCCGAGCAGAACCGCCCCCTGCTCTGCGGCTTTCCAGACTTCGGCTTCGTCTTCGGCGAGCGGCATGCGGAACGGTTCGCGAGACCGATTGCGATCAAGACTCCGCGCCGAAAACAGCAGCCACACACTGGCGGCCAGCAGCACCAGGTAAATGCCTGCCTCCACCCACTGCAGCGTGGCGATGTGGTAGCGGAGGCTCAGACAATAGAAACCGAGAAAAATAAAAAAGGCAAAAAACAGCCCTGCCAGCCAGGGGTTGTCTTCCATGGAATTGGGCTGCCGCGCGTGAGGATGAGACTGCGGCATACGGAATTCCTTCTTATCCTCGGCTGAGCGACAGCCAGCCTAGTTGAATTCCAATCGAGGCCAGGTGGATGGCACTCGCAAAGAGAATCCAAAGCAGAGGCTTGATGAGGTTTCGGCCGGCCTGGAAATACTCGATCAAGCGGAACATTCCAAGCACGGCCGCGATCATGGCGAGAATCCGCTCGGGATGAAAGCGCACAAAGAAGGGCGCGTTCGCGGGACCCGGAGGAAGCGCGCGACCGAAGAAGGCGATCAGGCCGTAGATGACCACGATACAGGTGAGCGTCGCGAGGACCAAACGAACACCGATCTCCTCGCGAGCGCAAAAAGCGCGCAGTTGTCTGAGCATGTCAGTGTGTCCTCTTAGTGCAGGAAGGAGAACCAAACAAACACGGTGACTCCAATGGCTACAATCCACACAGCGAGGAGCACCGGTAATTTGAGGCCGGGGCGCTTCTTCGGCTCGAGCGGGTTGGGCGGCTCGAGAAGCGCTTGCTTCCACGGTATCGATAAGCCGGTGTCCTGGTCGCGTTCGAGCAATTCCAAGAAACGGGTGTGTACCGCCTGGTGGGTCACGGTTTCGGGCCCATCTTTATATAAGAGATCCGTATTCGCACTCATGGCACCACCACCATGGCCTGCAAGTAACCAGGTTTCGAGGGAACGGAAACACGGATCGCCAGCGGGCTCGAACCGGGCGGAAGGTGAACACCGACGACTCCTTGGCCGGTCTGGCCAGGTGCTAGAGAAGAGGTGCCTATCTGGTCCGAAATGAGCGGAAGCGGCGCACCCGTCGGGATGCTGGCTGCTTTGTCCGGACTGAGTTGAACCGGCCGTGTGGACGAAGTGTGGGACACGGAGGCAGCCGTCACGACAGGAGTCTGATTTATTTGCAGAGTCGCGGAGCCGTTGTTGCGGACTTCATAACGAAGAAACAGGCTGTCCTGGCGACGGTAGACATCGCTGATCCGCAAGCTCGATTGGCGCCGTGCTTTCTTCGATCCAATCTCGACCGGTTGAGCGCGAATGAGCAAATCAGGAGGAATGGCTTCGGACATAGGCGCCGGAGTCGAAACCGGCTTGCTCGTTGCCGCGTGTGTAGGGAAATGGGTATCGACCGATACATCCATACCGTCGATGGCCGCCTGGGGAGGCAGCAGCTCGTACACCACCCGGCCCTGCTCGGTCCAAACAAACAGATTCGTCGATTGATCGGTGTCCTTCGGAAGAACAAAAACGGTCTGGCCGCGCCATTCGATATCGAACGCCTTATTCTCGGCAGCCACATCCTTGATCGAACTGTCCTGATCGAGAACCGTCAAGTGATTTAGCGCCGTGTGGACCGGAATGATGATTCCCGGGGTCACCGACACGGACCTCATGTGCTGGGCGGAGAGGCCAGCGGTGGTGCAGAGAAGGCTGCTCAGAAATCGGTGGACAAAACGAATTCGCATGCTTGTTTGCTCCCTTGCTCAAATCGTTCTTCGAAATGGACAGCAGCAACCATACCTTGCCTGGCGGCAGGACGCAAACCAGCTTCGAAATAGGGGGTTTCGTAAATCGGGAGTTTTAGGAAAGGTGTGGGCGAGCACTGGAACACCCGGTGAGGGATGTTCCAGTGTCGACTACTTCGCTACAGGCGCGAACGGACCAGCAAGCCAGGGCCGCTGTTCCGCTCCCTGCAGGAAGAGGGTGAGGTCTAATTGGGAGGCAATCACCCGGCGACTTTGTGGGTCGTGCTCCACATAGACGACGAATGTCGCTCCATATTGTTCGGCGGCGCGCTTCAGAAACTTGCGCCGATCTTCTAAGGTGCGAAGAACGGTTCCAGAGCGCACCGTGGGCCGTTGCGAAATGTCGGAAAAGACCACTTCGCCCTGGCGAATCACTCCTTGGCCGGCCTGCAGCGGGAAGCGCTGTATTCGCTCACCGGGCATGCCGTCCATCCAAATCCTGCCATTCCGAATCTGGAAGAGCCAGATTTGTTTCTCCTGCCCGGACCCATCCTCGGCGCGATACGGTTCGAGCAAGTAGACGTTGCCGTCCTCGTCGTACCGGATGTCGCCTTCGGGGAGATCGGGCACTTGCAGACGTACCGGTTGGCCGCCTGTCCGTTCCACGATCACGTCGAGGAGCTCTTGAGGAAATGCTTGAAAGAACAAGGCTCCGGTGGCTTTCTCGTGCGTCGATTGCGTGACAATCGTCCACAGCGCTTTGGCCCAGCCTTGGCGATTCTCGGTCTTGCCTTTCGCCCAGAGTTGAATCATCAGATAGAAGTTGCGGAGTTCCGTTTTCGACCGCTCCTCGTTCGCCTTGATGGCGGCCTTAGCGCGATCCAGCCGGCGTCCACCAGCACGCTGCCTTTGCCGGTCGTCGTAGGTTAACTCCGATTTCTGTCGGTACTGTTCGCGAAGGTGATCGAACTCAGCCTGGGCAAGCGTCAGCTGCTGCTGGACTTGTTCGGAGCGTTCGCGATTCTGTTTGCACAGCGCGCGAAACTCTTCGGTTTTGGTTCGGCACTCTTCGAACATGGCGCCTGTAAACGACAAACCGCGCATGAGTCCTGCGAACTCATGAATCGGGAGAATCGCCTGAAACAGGTTTTGGATATCCGGTCGGATCGCGTTGTAGAGCCGTCCGACAATATCGTTCAAGCCGACACACTCGATCTTGTGCGGCATGTCTGTGACACGTTCCGCACGCTTGGCCGCCATCCAAGCGAGGCGCGGAAGATCCTTTTGGATTTCCCGTAACCGCTTGAAATCGACGGTCACGTCGTGCTTCAGCGCATCCAGAGCATTTTGGAGGTGATCCGACAATTCCTCGGCATAATCGATGCGATTCGCCGCGAGAGCTGCCGAAGTCATATCGGTGATCCACCCGATGAGATTGCCTTTGGCCTCCATTGCTACCTCGGCCAGATTCCACCAAGGGGCTTTCGGGCGGGCCTTCTTGTTCTTCGTCCGCGTTTCCACCGTCATCTTCTCTCTGCTCGCGACGAACAGTGGGAAGGTGCTCGAGGGAATGACACAGATGCAATCGTAATCGAAGTCGCCGCCGTTTTGCGCCGCTTTCTGGCTGTGCATGGCGAACGTTCCTTCGACGCAGAGTTGCTGATCGACGATGTCGGCGATCAATGTTTGGTCGAATGCGATACCCGTCTTTCGAAAATGTGCGGATAGACACTCGATTGATTCGGAGCGAGACAGCCGTGTAAACGGAAGCAGGTCTGCCTTTTTGCGAACCGGGAACCGTACTTCTAAGCCGCGTTTCGATGCGAGATCGCAGACAGCGGAGTCGAACGGGAGCCAGTCGGCTGCCCAATGGAGCACGTTGTCCCGCAGAAACAGGACGCCATCATCCATCAGCGCAAATGCCGGCAGCTTGAACAAACCCGCTGTACAGGCCTTGAACGCCCAGCGTGCCAGCAGCTTTTGCAACCGGCCCTGCACGTACGGCATCTTGAGCGAATATCCGGAACTGTCCGCCTTGAGGAGAGCCTCTGGAAGCGAGGTCTCAAAGGAGGTGAACTCGGACTGCTCGTTATCGGTCGGACTTTGCTGTGCATTACTCGATCCAATCGATTGCAGCAACAGAGAGTAATCTCCCTGCAGTGCGCTCTGAATCACATCTTGCACATCCTGGCGCACCGCCGGAATGATCTCTTTTTGCAGGGATTCTTCCGTCGCATGCTGCATGAGCGTGTAGCTCGATTTGTACTCCATTCCCGACTTCGAATAATCGCGAATGCCGAGCACCATCGGCCCTTCGAACACGCGGGCGTGGATGGTGGAATGCCAAAGGCGAAAGCGCGTCAGCAGCGAATCGACTGTGCTGAGCTCGACCTTCGGTTTGGTGCTGCTTTTGGGGAGGATGATGTCGGCGCCGGCAGCTGCTGCTACTTCGTCCGTCATCACCTTAAAACAACCCTTTGCCTGAATTTCTCCAATCGCCAGCCGGAACTGATACACGCGTCCTTCGGGGAGCGCTAGTTTTTGGAAGAGCGTTTGGGAAATCCAGCCTCGACAGTCGTTGGTGCCGAGTTCCAGGTCCTCGACGACCAAAACCCGGGCCTGGTCTTCGGCAATCAGGGTCTTGCAATCGCTGACCAGGATTCCGAAGTAGGTAATGGCCGCCTGCGGCCAGTTGGTGAACCGCTTAGCAATTTGCTTCTCGTGCTGCGCGTCGACTGCATAGAAGGTACCGTCTTTGGCAGAAGACCCAGCTCCGATCAGCCGGTATTCGATGCCGTCCACAGTGAAAGTACTGAGGGCATCTTTGACCTTTTCTGTTTCTACCTCGTCGAGCGAGCAGGTGGGCACCGAAACGCGCGCCACCTTGATCGTTGGATAGAGACGGTGCAGCAGCGTGTTGATCAGCTGCCCCTCTCGATCGATCTTCGGTAATCGCTTCAAGACGTTGCCTTCCTGGTCGATTTCGACATTGATGACTGGTAGAACTTGATCCTTTTTCATGTGAGTTTCTCCTTTGTGGTTGGTGGTGTTTTTCAAAACAGCCAGCGCAAGACACAAAGAAGAAAGGACCATCCTGGTCTTCTTCCGAGTGCCTTGCGCCAGACAGAAAGCGAACAACAACTGCTGACGAAAAGCTCCTCTACGAGAAGCCAGTTTGGAAGTTACATCCGATCGGGAAGATCGGAGAACCGAACACAGCCGGAGCGGTGTTCAGGAGAGGAAGGCCCATTCGGAAAATCCGAGTGGGCTTATGTTGAAAACTGCCTTACAGTGGCATTTTGGGAAATGCCTGTACAGCATTAGGAATGACGGTGTATCGCATCGAGGATGAGCATCAGCCCACCCAATGCGACTCCTGCCACTAAAGCCAGCTTTTTGAGCAGGCCCATCGATATAACGAATCCTTGAATTTGTGCCGCTCGCGGAGCCACGGAAGCGCGGACCGCGGGCCGGGTAGCGAACTGCTGAATGGCTTCCCATATCTCTTTCGCATGACAGAGAAGGAGCAGGGACAGCCCGGTCAGTTCGGCAACTTTGAGGTCGTGAAAACTGACGAATCTGCCTGCGAACAGGCCGGTCATCAGCATCAGCGACATCATCGTGTATGTGCGTTTTTGCATTGGATAGAGTTCTCCTTTGAGGATTGAAAAAAGTCCCAAGTGACTTGGGTTTTGTCATATAGACAAAAAATCGAGGAGAACGCCTAGCGATCCGTTCCTGAAACTCCTTCCTTCACGAGCAGGGTGTTCGAGCCCTTAAACTGGGTCTCCACCCGGTATTCTTGTACGACGAAGAACGTGACTTTTTCCTGGAAGGCGGCGACCAGCGCCTCCTGCTCGCTTTGACACTCACGACCCATCGCAACGGGATCGCCCGGTTTTCCTGTCGCGAGGAAGTATCGCTCCGCGCTGTTTCGCTTGGGCTTGGCACTGCTCCGCCGGTTGCTCTTCGCTTCCCGCTCCCGTCCTTTGCGGCGGGGCTCGGACGCGGGCGTGGCCGGCATCTCCGCCAAGGCGGCACTACTATTCATTCTCACGACTCCTTTCCTCTTGTTCCAACACTTGTGCCTTTGGCTTGTGGGGGAAATCCGGCAGCAAGCCGTGCCACGGCCCGGCAATCAGCGTGACGAGCACACACAAAGGGCCGAAGACCGCCAGTCTCTGTATCCAGTGAGCCACATGGGGCAGTGAGACGATCCAGGTGGCTGCAGCCGTCATGCACGCCAGAACCGCCGCATGCCACAACCGAACGACGGGTGGCCGGAGCAGCATCAGATCATGGGCGATATGCAGAAAGAAGATCAGGAAGGCGTAGAACGACAGCGCCAACGTGAGCGAGCCCGCCACTTCGGACACGCCGGAAATGGTGCCGCTCGCCTCGGTACCCGCCACGAGGCTCGCCGCGAGTGCAACCATCATGCCGATCGTCCGCTGCCGTTGCTCCACCGACAAAACAGAAGTCCTCATACTTCTGGCATACCCGATTTCCCGCGAATCTGCAAATCTATTTGGTAATGTCCTGAGTTGCGTTGCGATGAGCTGGACGAAACTCGCACCGTAAGGACCGCAGCCGAGAGTGCGGTGGATGCGCAAGCTTTGCGCTGCCACTCTTCGCCGCATGAACGTTCTTGCAGTTCGCGGGGCCACATCGGCTAAAATACTGTCCCAAGATGTCACTCATCGGGGATATCTACTACGGAGTTCCGAAATACTGCGGCGAGCTGTTCCGCGCAACGAAGGCCCCCACCATTCTCATTCTTTTCTTTCTGTTTGGGCTTCCCTTGTTAGCCGCCATCGGTATAACAACCTATGCTGTTGTAAATCATTCGACTTCACCGCTGAAGATTGTCATCGCTGCCGCAATACAACCCAGCATCGCTCTCGATCCGACAGGCGGCGGCCACTTGTCACCCGATCAGATCACACTCCTAAAGGAGTTGACTCCTGCGCAGAAGGCACGCGCAACACAGGCGATGAATGCTATGTTTTTGGACTCATGGGTGATTATCGGCTGCCTCATCTGGTGGGGTATTCGTTTTAGGAAGTTCAGGGCGCGCCGAAAGCTTTCTGTCTCGCTTCCCGAAGCAAATACAAAAAAAGATGGTTAGCCCAGCGTGGATACTCCATGCTGGCCCCCAGCAAGAAGGCCGAAGATGCCGATCCAGAGAGGAGGACTAAGGAGCAGACAGCGTGATTCACATATCTCTCCGATCTGCTGCCAAATGGGGTGTGAGGGTCTGTGATAGCTCCTTCCAAAGCCGCTGATTCCGATCTTCTTTTCACTGCTGACCGCCATTCACATCGCTCGCGAGCTGGCGATGGACTGCGTCGTGCATTAAGTCGTCTGACTGGGCCAAGTCCTTGTTTTCCTCGCCCATGACCGGTTCTTCCGAGAACTCTGCCACACGGAGACCGGTGGCATCGCGCTCGGTCCGCGCCGCCGGGGCCAGACGGAGATTGTAGTGAGCCACGATCCGGTCGCTGGTCTCGTTTCCTTCTTCCAAATGGTGAATGGTTCGAACCCCTAGCACTGTGTATCCGAGATTGATGCCACTTACGGGGTCGATGCGAACGATGTGGAAATTGCTGACAATGCGCTGGGCTTGGATTCTGTCGAACTCCCCCTGGTCCCGCATCTTCTTCATGGAAGCTTGCCGCAGGTTCAAGGTCATCATGTTGAAGGCGTCGGCCAGGTTGGCGTCGGCCGACGCCGGCTGGTAGCTCATGTATTTCGTCAAGAACTGCCGGAGGAAGTGTCTGATCTCGATGTCATCGGGCGCGATTTCCGCCGCCGGTAACAGCCGGACCTTGGAGGGAAGCGGCCCATCGGCGCGCACGCCCGCCACGCTCACGGCTCCGTTCGGATCGATCTTCACGACGGGAGGATGCGCGAGCTGACGGCTCGTATAAAACAGTCCGGCGCCCTCGGCAATGCACACCAGGCCCAGCACCGCGATGATGCCGAATGCGACATTCAGCCGCGCTTGCAGTTGCCCGTTGAAGTCCCAATAGTGATAGCTCCGTGGTTGTTTCTGGGGTTGTGTGTCTAGCGCTTTAGCACTCATAAGCTCTCCTATGCATTTCCCTTGAAGCAAATGCTACTACTAGGGTTCCTTGTCCTGGTTTTTCTTGCTCCTGCCGGGCATGAACCGGGCTGCGGCCCCAGCAACGCGGCTCATCGCCCCTCCGATATCACCGTTGATAATGGTGCCCGCCAACATCGGGATCAGGGCGACGGCCAGGGCCAAAATCACGCTGACAATCCCAATCAGGAAAGTGCTGCCAAGTCCGGCGAGCCATCCCAGGAAATTGTTGGCATTCTCGACCGAGGCAACCGTGTTCATATGAATCAGCACCATGAGACTCGAAAACAGGGCGTACAACACAGGCCACATGCCCCACGTCACGACCCCTTTCAAGTACCCCTTGGTATAGGAGCCTAAGCTGCCGCTCGGGTAGAGGGCGCAGACGAGCGGGCCGAGTGCATAGAGCACCACGCCCGAGACGAGATAAAGGATCGAGAAGAGTAAATAGGCGAGCGCCAGTACGACATAGCCAATGATCAGGAATACGGTGCTGACGAGTGCTGCGGCACCTCCCTTCGCCAGACCCCAGAGATCCTGGGCGGCGGCATTTTTCGACCACTCGAGCTGCGCATCCTGCGCCCATTGCTTCACGATGTCACCGGCGCCTCCCGTGTGGCTCATGATGTTATTCGCCACGCCGTTGAAGGCATCGATGACCAGGTGAAACACTGCATCGTAATTCGCGAGCAGGGTGGTCATCAACATCCCTTTGACGAGGACAGTCCCGAGCTCGTTGTAGTCGGCTCCGCGCCACCAGGTTTCATAGACCTGATACAGAACGGTGGCCACGACAATTCCCTGCCCCATGTGACTCATGGTGCTCGTCACGCCGCCGCTGTTAATGCCGTTGAGAGCGGTCGTCAGCAGGGTTTCGAAAAAGAAAGGGGATGCCATCTTAGTGCCCTGCTGCGCCGACCTGCTGCTGGAGCGCCTGTCCGGCAGCAGCCCGTTGTTTGAGTAAGCTTCCTGCGTTGGCGAGGTCCGTGCCATGCACGCGCATCAAATCCGCCAGGGCGGATTGCGTATACGCCTGGGACTTGACGAGCCAGGCCGCGGCGGAGGCCTCAATCATGGGCGCGGTGCCCGGCGCAGCGCTGTTAATCGCCTGCTGCATTTGATCGGCGGCCTGCAACTCCGCATCCGCCATCTGGTCGTACACGACCGAACGCTTGAGCGCGTCTTGCGCCACCGCGTCACTCAGATCGATGGTTTCCCGGTCTTGCGGCGCGGCCGTGTTCACGGCCGGGGTCGGGCCATACAAGTTCTGAAAGTGGGTACCGAGGATCGGCACCTTCGTCACATCGCGCGAAAGCAGAACCGCTTCGAGTTGCGAGGGATTCGGCAACGTGGCCGAATGCAGCGGACTATTCAACAAGCCTTTGAAACCGTGCATGCTGGTCCATAGCCCACCGAGCAGCGTGCGGGTCTGGGTGATGAGCGAAGCCGGATAGAGGACCTTTTGTTCGAAGTCGCGCATGTTGTTTTGCACAGAATTCAGCTTGTTGAGATCTCCTCCGATTGTGTTGAGCAAGCTCCCGTTGATCTGCACGAGTCCGAGCGCCATTTGAATGCAACAAGGGCTCACAAACTGGCAAACGGCCTGCTGCGGCACGAGCAACGCAAACAGGACAGTAGTCGCGAGCGCCGGGTAGGTATGATCCCGTATCCAGCCGGCCACCTTTTCCCAAGCTGCTTGTGATCGATTCCCGAGTGTCATGTTCCTTCTTCCCTCTTTTACTTGGTCGTCAGAATCTGTCGAATGTTCTGGTGCAGATCGGTGCTGGACTGAATCGCGCCTTTCAGCTCTTCGGTCCGATGAGCTAAGTGCGCCCCTTCGAGACGCAAATAGGCCGCAAACATCTTCTGCGAGGCGGCTTGCGAGCGAAGCATCGTCACGAGCGCCGTGGCCGTGAGATAGGGGGCTGTGCCCGGCGTAGCCGTGGTGCTCATGGTCTCCAATTGATCGCCCACCGCCCGCACCGTCGTATTCATCTGTTCGCCGCGTTTCACCTGTTCGAGCGTGTCGAGCGTGAGTGCATCGTCCAAATCCGTGAGGTCCTTATCGACAGGAGACATTCTGCCGTCGGTCGGCACGGCGCCAAATACGCTCTGAAAACTGCTGACCAACTGCAACTGGCTCGATCCCGTACGGTCCGTCATCACGCGTTCGAGAGACCGTGCTTGTGTCAGCGTGGCGCTTACGGGAATGTATTGCGACAGCAGCTGCATGGGGTGCTGAAAGGTATTCACCCAGTTGGTCGCATTCACGCGGGACTGCTGAATCATCGTCTGTGGCCAGACCGCGACCTGCTGGACTAATTTCACATCGTTCTGGATGGTATTGATACCGCTGAGCAGCGTACCGAGCACGGTATTAATCGTTTTCAATACGATGTTTACTTCTAACAACAATCCCTGTGCCTGCACCTCCGCCGGCCGCAGCAGCAGAACAGCAATCAGCACGGCACAGCCGAGCCCCAGGCGCTTTCGATCTTTACGATTGACCCAAAACAACACTCCGGCAAACAGTACAATCACCACCGCCATCATGCAAATCCCCCTCTAGTTGGCTGCTATCGCCATGGCTCGTTCCGACGTTTCGTCCCGTTCCCGATCGAGCAGTTCCTCTTCGGGAAGAGCAGGAAGATTCGACAGCCCGTGTGGAAACTTTCTGGCCAGCTCGCGATACACCTCGAGCGGCGGGCGCGTGCGCTGACGGCCCAGGCACCAGGTCCGATAGCGCTTCTCCCGGGCATATGAAGTGCAGATCCAATACAACAAGGGCGTAGGAACCAAGCGGACGATCTGGCTCGTTTCGTTGTCACCCAGCACGAACAGCACCTCGCTTGAACGGCCAATGAGCGGCGGCGGGAAGTTCTTGACTGTTTCGACCGCTTGGTCGGACAACTCCATATGTGTTTTCAGGGCGGCCCCGTTGCCCTTCTGTTTGCCGATCCACTTCACCGAAGTCGATTGCAAGATGCCCGGCCCGGCAGGCCGGGGCCGTTCCGGCGTCCCGGTGTAATCCTCGACGGCCTGCGAGACGCCCCAGATACTGGCATTGTTGGTGCGCGCCGTCCGGAAGCTGTGCTCCACCTGGGGCGCCATGTGCGGGGAGTCGAGCATGTCCCAGTTCTCGTCCAACACCACAATCGAGCGTCGCCCCTGATTGGCGTTCGAGCGCGCCGCCATTTGCTGCGCAATGATCAGCGGGTAGGTGCGCGCCAGGCGTTTGTCGCTATTGAGCGGCTTGACATTGAAGTAAAGCCAGTTGCTGTTCGCGCTGAAGGTCGTTCGCCGGTCGAAGAGCGACGCATACGACCCGTTTCCGACCCACGGCTTGAGGCGAATCGCCGCCTTCCGGGCTTGTTCCGAAACGCCCGGCACTTTGTCATGCCAGTGCTCGAGCTCACTGTACAGTTCGGAGAACGTCGGCACGTCGCTCGATTCGGCGAAGCGCCGGTAGATCTCCTCGATCGCCTGATCGAGAATGCTCTCCAGAATCGCTGGATCGGATTCGGCGGCATCGGCATACAAGCTCGAACGCATCATTTCGAGCGCTACATTCTTCAACTCGTTCTTCTTCTCTTTAACCGGCAGCTTCTGACCGGGAGGCAGATCCCAGGGGTTGATGGCGTGCTCGCCATCGAGCGAAACCGTAATCGTCTTTCCGCCCATCAGATCGACCAGCGAGGTATAGGTCACGCCCGATTCGATGAGGCAGAACGTCGGATTCGAGCGAGCCGCCATGAGCAGCATGGCTTGCGACAAAAACGATTTGCCGCTACCCGAAGCAGCCACAATGAGCATGTTGTAATTGCCCAGGCTTGGGTTGAACATGTCGAACCCAATCAGCTGCCGCATCGGCGTCTCAAGCAGCACCAACGGCGTGCGCTCCATACCTTCCCATGGACCTTCGAGGGGCAGGAAGTTCGAGGCCGCTTTCGACGAGCACTCGAGCTCGCGACGCGTTTTTCCGCAAAGACCGGGTAACGATTGAATGTAGAGGCGTCGCACTGCTTCTTTCTCGTCCAACACTTTGCTGCCTTCGGTCGCAATTAGAGCCGCACGCACGCGTTCGCGGCGCTGTACCAGTTCCTGGTGTGCCGGTGTGCGATCGGCCGCGGTCAGAATGGGGCGGGACGTTCGCACGACTACCGTCAAGCTGTATTCGACCAATCGTTCCCGGCCCGCCAAGATGGCTTTCAACGTTTCGGTGATGCTCTCTCCGGCCACGGAGGCCGCAACATCGGTCCGGGCTTTCGCGTCCGCGCCGCGCTGTGCCGACTCGGTGCGGGTCAAGCGCTTGGTCAGGGCGTGGTGCGTTTTGCTTTCTCCCGGGATCACGATTTCCGCGGAACAGCTAAGCGGGAAATCGAGCTCGATCAGCTTGCGCATTAAACCGGGGAAGGACTTCTCGGGCGACCATTTCATCGTGAGCACGCTGTACAGCAGGCCATTCATCTGCTGCCAGCCGGGCCCTTCCTCCTCGATTCCTACCTCCGTGATCCACTCCCGGACGCTGCGCGCGTCCAGTTCGGGGCGCCACGGCCGGGTGTGCGTCACGCCCGGATGGAGCGTTCGCAGCAACTCGATCGACAGCTCTTCGGTCGTGAGACGTTCGTACTTCAGTCCCGCCAGGGTGAGCAACGATTGGTAGCCTCCGAGCAAGCTCTCGAACGCCGAGCGAATGCGCTCGTGCTCCTCGTACGACCTCTGAACTTGATAGCTCGGAAGAAAGCGGCCGAGAAAGGCAAGTCCGTTCGTTCGACCCAGTCTCTCGTCGAGGAGCGTGTAGCGCCGGGGATCGAGTTGAAAGCCGACCTTGTAGTGACGTTGGATAAACTCTCCGCGCCGATCGCGCTCCCGCCAACGTGTCAGCTGCTCTTGGTCGACGGCGGCCAACACCGGATGGGTGGAACGCAACTGGCCCTCCCAGTTGTCGAGGAGCGCACCGACACCCTCGGTCGTGTCGTAGCGAACCTGCAGCCGCAATGCCCGGTTGTCGGGCATCGTGCGCAACAACGCGTGTAGCGCCTCGCTGATTTCATTCCGCTGCTGATCGCTCTGGTAATACGTATTCAGCGGCGCCAGTTTATAGAGAGCACTCAGCGCACCGTTCCGCAGAACGGTATAGTCGTCCACGAACTCGAGCAGCGGAATCTGACTGCAAAAGGCCGGGTTCTTGGACGCGTTCTCGACTTGCTTCGTGGTCTCAGGCATACATAGTCCTCATAGGTCCTCACGCAGATAGGGTTTCGATTCGACCGGATCGGGCTCACAGGCACACCAGATTCTCGGCAGACGCATGTAGTCCCATAGATCGAACAGATAGGCCGGAGGCCGGTTGTACTTGAAGAGGCGAATTCCGATATAGGTCAAGATGACAACCAGCCATGGTAAGACGACCTCCGCCGGGAGGCCAAAGATCGTGCGCTCGACCAAGTTGGCGGCGAACTCGGAAACGGCCCACAACAAGCCAATCACAATGAGGTCGTCCACCTCGAAGCGGAGCCACAGCATTCTGGCCCGCAGGTTGCGCTGGACTCTGGTCGTTTCAAGTGCCATACGCTTCAGTGGAGACCGGCCGAGCCTTGCTGGATGAAGTAGAGAATGAGCTTAGTGATTCCCGACAGGCACAGCGACATCATCCCGATGAACACGTGATGAACCGGCCCCCACACCCGAATATGTCCTGTCCGGGAAAAGATGCCGCTGCCGGCGCCAATCGCTTTCGCGAGTTGAGCCACTGCGTTCATGGGAAGAATCACGTTGGCCAGCCAATTACCCGCGGAATACAAAGCAACGTAGTACGAATCGGGATCGCTCGGCTGTGTTTTCGTGGCAAAGGCTTCGAGCAGACGCATCAAACCCGGGATCAGAAACATACCCCAGGCGCCATACCAGTAATGCGTATAGCGGCTATGGGCCTGGCCGTAGAAGTAGAGCGCGGCGCAGAGAAAGAAAGCACCGAGGATCGGGCAGATCACGTTCGCCACCCAGTTCACCACGTGCAGAAGGCCCGTATAAAAAGTCATAACGTTAGGAAAGCCCCAGATAGTGTTTGGTGAGAGCCCACAGCCCGAACAGACATAAGAACGCAAACCCGGAGCCGGCCAGGTGAAACCACGGCCGTTTCTGCGAAACCGCCCAGACAATGCCCATTACGCACACACCCGCAGCGATCGGCGCCAACTTGCTGGCGGCGAATTGCCACAAACTCAGCACCAGGTCCGCCGTTGCGTAGGGGTCGCCGGTTTGGTGATAGCTCTGCATCAGCGCGTAGAGCGAGTTCAGCGAGAGCAGCGCGAAACAGCCCAGCAGTGAGGCGATCGGGGATTCCCCATGCGCAATATGGAACACCGCCCGCATCAGGAACCACGCACCAACTGCAATCGCCAGATTCTTAATCACGAGGTTGCTGACGAAGTTGCTCAGCTGCGCCGAAAAACTGGAGAGCCAGCCATCCGACACCGACGCTTGCGTGGCCGAGAGATCGAGACCGCTGAACCAGAGCAGCAGCTCCGGCAAAGTCAAAAAGACAATAGCCCAGCCCATCCAGCGGCCGAACTGTCCGGCAAAGATCCCGCTCGCATTCCAGCCGCCGCCCATCGAGAGGGCGGCCTTGTACAGGCAAACCAGCGCGGCGGGAATGCGCAGCGCCATCAGCAGCGCGACCGTGTCGACCAGCAGTGTGGGATAGCTCATAGGAACTGAGAAGAACAGGAGACGGACCCTAGGATCCGTCTCCAAAGGTGAAGGAAATACGGTTCGTTTCCAAACCTAGTGAATACCCGCCGCACCTTGCTGCACGTGGTACTCGAGCAGGCGCGTTAAACCGCTGAGGAGTAAACAAGCGACGGCGCAGATACCACTGACCAGCCAGCCGCGCCCGATCCTAAGGCAAACGATGACCGCTGCCAGAAACGCCACGGTTAACAGCGGAAAGAGCGTATTAGACAGATAGTTGAGCACGCTTTCTGTCGTTCCTTCGACGACAGCTGCGTTTTGGCCCGGTGCGACCTTACCGACTACGGGCCCGTTATCACCGCTGGTTTGCGCATGCATCACTGCTGGTTGAGCAATGAGCAGCCCAAAACAGAAAAGAACCGCCGCGCTCAGCCCTTTGAGCCGGACTGCCGCGAGGCGGGAAGCGAGAAGTTGAAACATGAATTGTTATGCTCCTTGTCCGGCCCGAATTGTGGGGGCGAGCGGACAACGAGCATGTACGCAATCTGAAAAAAGAATGCAAATAGCCCGTAAATAGAGCCTTTTGCAACAAGCAGGAAAAATGGATTTAGTGGCGCGGGAACGCCGCTGCGCGGGCGGGTTTCTCGTAACGCACCGGATCGACGCGCTCGAGGGCCCGCGCGAAATCCTGCGCCGTCAACGGGGGAAGCCGGTCATCGTTCTCGGAACGCCCAAAGGCGAAGCGCCGCGCGACCTGCACCACTGCCTCGATATCCGCCGGCGCCAGACCATCGGTGTCTTCGACGAGTCTTTCGAGAGACACGGATACCGCAGATTCGCCCAGCAATTTCCGCAGCAGCCGCGATCGATTGTCAGCACCCGGTACTCGGATCGCAATTTTCTCGGAAAAGCGGCCGCCTCGCAGAATGCGGGGATCTAACCGGTCCGGGTGGTTGGTCGCGCCCACCAACAGCACATTGTGCGATGCTTCGATGCGACTGATCTCGATCAGCGCTTGTTCGGTAAATTGCGTGTCGTGAGCAGAGGCAAACCCCTGGCTCGTGCCGAATAAGCCGTCCAGTTCGTCGAAGAAGATGATCGAGGGACTTTGTTCCTTGGCGCGCGCGAATAACCCGGACAACCGCTTGACCGATTCCCCTTGCCCCGAGCCCAGCAGATCCGCCGCTGTCACCGGATAGAAGCTCCGCGCCGTTTGCGTGGCGAGGAGCCGCGCAATCATGGTTTTGCCGGTTCCGGGAGGTCCTTCGAGCAACACACCGGTGGGAACCGGCAAGGGCGAGGTCGCATGAACTTTTAGTTGCCGCACCAGCAAACGCAGCTCTTCTTCTACAGCGGGCTCGACGATGATGTCTTCCCACTGAACGGGCTGGATGAGCGGGCGATCCTGACCGCCGGAGGCCTCGAGCGCAGCCTTCAAATGTTTTTCGGAGAACGCCGCGTGCTCGGTCATGGCAAGAGAAGCGGCCCGGTCCACCAACGCATTCAGCTTAGCGGGGCTATAGCCACTGGTGGCACGCGCCCAGGGCTCGACGCCAAAACGGACGCTCCGTTTACTCAGCAGCGCAGTGAGGATCTGCGCCCGCTCCGCCTCATTCGGCAGATCGAGCCGCAGTTTCAAATCGAACCGGCCCTCCCGGATCAGTGCGGGATCGAGGCTATCCAAAGAATTGGTAGCGGCCATCAGCACCAGACCCGGTGTCCGCCGGTACTGGTCGATGCATTGCATCAGCTGCAGAGTCGTGTTGTTATAACCTCTCGTTGCGGAAGTAGAAGAGCCGGATTCCTGCTGTCGAGCCGCTCCCAAGGCGTCTATTTCATCCAAGAACAAGAGCGTGCGTCCATGCGCCGCCCGAGCAAATACGCGCCGGATGTTGTTCTCAGTCTCTCCAACCCACTTGCCGTTTAATGCCACTCCAGACACATAGGTATAGTGGAGCCCCAACTCCCCGGCCGTGGCCTCTGCCAGTAAGGTTTTCCCGGTCCCTTGCGGGCCGTAGAGCAGGATGCCGTTCTGAACGATCCCTTCTTTCTCGAACTGCCTCGCATGGAGGCGGGTGTTCGCCAAGTGAAGGATCTGCTGCTTCGCCGCGTCCAGTCCGCCGACATCCCGGAAGCGCACGGTGGGCGTCTTTGCTTGTAAACCATCCTCGATCGAGCTAGTGCTGGGTGGCATGCCCTTTGTCGCAGAACCGCGCCCGAGCAGGCGCGGAATCCGGAAGATCGTAGCGAGCTGAAACAGCACAAAGAAAAAGAGCACACCGCTACCCAAAAGCGCAAGCGGGGTCATCACGTTCTTCGGCATTCCGAGCAGAGGCAGCACCGCCCAAAACGCCAAATAACAGACAACGTAGCGAACGAGGGTCGCGACCTTCCGCAGAGGCGTTGGCCAGGAACGCAGCGGCCCGGCTTCGAGCAGGAACAACCCGGCGGCCAAGGCGATCAAAGTGGGCCAGCTGCCCAGAACCCAAGCCGCGAACGATTCATGATTTCGGCCGAGCAGGTGGGTAACGACAAAGAGCAGCAGGCTCAGGACCAGAACGGTCAGGACGGCAAACCCGGGCCAGTGACGGGAATCGCGCAGCGAACGCATACTCCTGTTTTACATCGCTCAAAAGCAAAAAGCCGGAAAAATCGACCCGTCTAGCGGATCTAATTCCCCGGCTTATCATCGAATCGACGTCTATTGCGGCGGTGAGGTGGGCGTCGTCTCCTCGGACGGACTAGCCGGATTTAAAATCTCGGCCGACGTAGGACCAGTGCCCTGCGTGGTTTGACCTGCACCCAGCGCGGTCTGACTTGGGCCCAGCGTGGTCTGTTTAGCCGTTACGTCCGCCAGCTCCTTTCGCAATTCCACCAACTGTGCCTGCATGCTCGCGTTCGAGGCGTTCGCGTCCGGAACCGGCTGGCTCGAACGGTCCCGCCGGTCCCACTGTTTGGTCTCATGGTCGATCACTAAATAGAATCGGGTGTTCCCTGCGAGTGTGATGACCCGGTGTTCGGAGTACGCCAATTGCTGCAGCTCCTGGTCGCTGGCCGAACCGACATTATTCATCAGTTGCTGACGAATCAGCACGTTGTTGTTCAAGGCATCGGTCGAGCCCGCACCGCGGCTCATGCCAACCGTCGCCGCCGTCATTTCGCCGATGCCGCTCGCCGCGCGCACCAGAAACCGCCTGGTCGTGTTGCGCCCGCTCACCACCCCTTTCAGAGGTTGAAAGTTGAGACCGATCGCACGAGCTTCAAAGGGAATCGGCGCCGAGTCCGAAGGGCGCTGAATGGATTGAAAGTGCAATCCCACAAAGCCCTGCGCATCGGCTTGTTCCAGCTTGCCGAGCACGCGGCTTCCCGCCGGAATCAGCAGCGTGTGGTCCTTATCTTCATAGTTGTATTCGACCGTCGCCACGGCCGGAAGAGCGACCGCCGTGCTCACCGGCGTCTCGAGCCGGGCAATCAGACGCGTTCCGGTGGGCAAGTCTTCAAACTCCTGCGACTGCAGTGCCATGGCGGGACGCAAGGAAACAGCTTCACCTGCCCCAGCCGTCGTACCCGGCGAATCTTTGACAAGATGGCGCACAAACACGAGCGACGTGGTGTCGAGCGGATTCTTCTGGTTCGAAACGGGCGGTACCGGAGGCGCGGCGACGGCCGGCGGCGGAGGAATCTTCCCTAGCTCATAATCCGGATTCGCATTGGCAGTTCCGCTTTTCTGAGCGGCCGGCGATCTTGGCGTTGTCCCGTTGCTCGTTCCCCGGACATCCGCTGCCGTGACGGCCTGCTCTCCCGAAGACTGCTGCTCGCTCGGGTGTGCCTGTAAGCCCGGCGTGAGCGACTTTTCGCTTTTGGCTGCGGGCTGCTGCGCCGCCGTCGTCGTGTCCTGTGCGGGTGGCCTTCTCACGGGAGAGGACACCAGGTAAAGCAGCCACACGCCCGCCACCAGGACGGTCAGCACGCCGCCCAATAACAGACCCGTTTTGTTTTGCCGGCGCGCGCCGCGATCGCTCGAAGCCGCGGCAGCGGCCGCTTTCTGTTTGTTTCCGTAAAAAGCAGAGTGCTTGATCTTCTCCCAAAGACTGACCGGTTCCGGTTCCCGCTGCCTTTCTGCTTCGGTCGCCGCAGCATGGGCGGACGAAGCATTGACCGACGAAGGATCGGCCGAGGAAGGATCGGCTTTCGCAAACACAGCCTCCCGGAGTTGCTGCGGACTCGTCGCGGCTTCCTGCTCCTCCTCCGTGTGTAGCGTGTCGGAATGTGCAGCTTCAGGGACACGCGAGCCGGCCCGCGGAGAAGATCCGGCGGATTCCTCGAATCGGTGCTCTTGTTCGTGTTCGTGGCCCAAATTATCGGGCGATGTTTCCGGCATAAGCGGCTATGCCTCCTTTCTCAGTGGACACTCCGAATCCAATCGGCGCCAGTGCGGGTTGATCGACAGCACCCGAATCGGCCTGCTGCAGAAACAACGATTGTTTCGCCTGTTTGAAACTCGGCCGGTCGAACACAATGACGCCGTTCGCACGCCCACCGGGCTCGAGACGCTCGCGATCAAGCCGGTAGGCGAGCACCGGCAGCTGATCGGAGGTCGTCCATTTCTTCTTCACCTGGCCGCCCAGTTGCACCTGTGGCGCGAGCAGTGCGATCGCGTGCGGTGCCGTGTTGATCACCGAGAAGAGCACGATCACGGTTCCGCCTCCGTCGATCACTTCACTGACGCCAGCCTTCAGATGATTGTTATCTTTGACGGGTCCGGGATGCTGCCCATATAGCTTTGGTAACGGCGCCTGCTCTTGTTTTTTCAGCAGGTCCTCGAGCCGTGTATTCGGGTCCGTATCTACCGTCCGTACGCCGGGAAGACTGACGGCCCGGAGCGAGGGATGATTCTCTTGTCCTCCTATCTCGGGATCCAGGGAGACGGTTTGCGAAATCAACAAGCTCGGTGATTTGCTTTCCGGCCGCCAAAAGGATCCGGGAGTAGACGAGCCCGGGGTGCCGTATTGCAACGCAAAATCGACCGACGCCTGCGCATGCTCGTCACTGACCAGCCACAGAATGGCCTGCTGCCCGGAGACGGTCGTAATTTCCAAATTGGTCTGTGCTGGCTCTGCCGTAAGAGCATGCACAATGACGAGCGACGCATCGCCCTCATCGTAGTCTGCGCGAAATAAGGTCTTATCGCCCAACACAATGCTCTGCACAGCGTCGCGCATACGGACCGTCGTGGCAAAGTGCGGCAGCATGTACACGCGTCGCGGAGACCCGGCATCCGGCTGTTCATGCAGGATACGTGGTGCGACGACGAGCAGCCCCGGTCCTCGCTCTTCGGGCGGCTTCACCGTCTGTCCCAGCACGAGAACCTGGAAGCCCACGCCTCCCATCAGCAGCAGTTTCGCTTTCAATCTCTCTTTCCTTTCACTTGCAATGCTCGGTACTCCGCCAAGACGCGCGACACGTACGCGAACACCCCCGGTGAGGAATACCGCAACCCGCGCCTTTCTACAACTGCCGGCCCCGCGTTGTACGCTCCCAGTGCCAAACGCCAGTCCCCGTGAAACCGTTGAGAAAGATAAGCCAAATACGCCGTCCCGCCCTCGATGTTCTGATAAATCCAAAACGGGTGAAAGACTCGCAATCCGTGCGCAGTCGCAGGCATCAACTGCATCATCCCGAGCGCACCGGCAGTCGAGACAGCACCGGGATTCCAGTTGCTTTCCACTCGGATCACGGCCCGCACCAAGTCCGCCGGTATGCGATACTCTCCCGCATAGCGTTCCACCATCTGCTCTGCGTACGGCCGGTATCGAGAAGGTGAGCGGCGGTCCGTGCCCTTGGCGAGAGCCACACACAGCAACGCGAGCAAAACCGGTTTCACGCCGCGGTTTCCTGCGCTCGCTCGGCTAGCGGCCTCACTACGGCACATGTCTCGCTCAGTTCCCGTGCGTGCTTTGCCGCATCGGCGCACAGCCGGTCGAAGTTGTGCTTCAGCAACATCTTGTCCCGGTCCTCGGCTGTTTTGACCAGAAACGGAAGCAGCATATCCCGCATGTTTGGCTGAATCTCTCCGCACCCGCGAGCATCGAGCAACTCCGCCAATTTCAGAATCTCGCGAATACTGGGAGGCTTCGCCAGCCGGTACGACCGCAGCGCCTTGGCCAGTCCTGCAATCTGGGCGTAGCTCGTTGAGGATTGATTCGACAGCCGGAGCCGTAGAATATCCAACTCCTGCTCGATTGTTGGGTATTCAAAATACAGATAGGCACAACGGCTGCGCAGCGGGTCGCTCAGCCTGCGCTGATTATTTGAGCTCAGCACAGTGATCGGTTTATTCCGCGCTTCGATCGTTCCCAGCTTCGGGATCGTCACACGCCATTCCTCGAGCAGCTGAAACGTCATCGCCTCGAACGCAGGGTTGGTTTTGTCGATCTCGTCGATGAGCAGCACGCAGGGCGTCTCACTGAGCAGCGCTCGCACAAACGGCCCCATCGAGAAAAAGTCGAGCGTGTAGATCTGATCGCGCAGTCGCGGCCATTCTTTCGCATCGAGGCGTGCCGAACCGATTCGTAGATATTGATCTTGCAGAGCGCGGTCGAAAGTGCCCAGCGCCTCCTCCTGCCCGATTCCTTCGTAACACTGCAGCCGCTCCATATGGGTACCGGCAGCAAGGGTGAGCGCACGCGCCAGCTCTGTTTTACCCGACCCGGGCGGACCTTCTACTAGTAAGCCAAGGCCGCTGCGCAACGCGTCATGGATCGCTTGGATGTTGGCATCGCTCGCCACATACTTGGCGAGCCTGAGCCGCAGACGCAGATCTTCCGTGGAAAGAAACACGCAGCATCGTACACGATCTGTTCAGATTCATGCGACCCGGTTTTGGGGTCGCATTGCTGTTTACTATGCCTTCGATCGCGCAGCAGGAGGCGCAATCGCCGACATGGGAGCCATTTGTATCAAACGACATTGCGGGAGCCATTTGTATCAGCCGACATTGCGGGAGCCATTTGTATCAAACGACGTTGCGGGAGCCATTTGTATCAGCCGACATTGCGGGAGCCATTTGTATCAAACGACATTGCGGGAGCCATTTGTATCAACCGACGTTGCGGGAGCCATTTGTATCAGCCGACATTGCGGGAGCCATTTGTATCAAACGACATTGCGGGAGCCATTTGTATCAAACGACATTGCGGGAGCCATTTGTATCAAACGACATTGCGGGAGCCATTTGTATCAGCCGACATTGCGGGAGCCATTTGTATCAAACGACGTTGCGGGAGCCATTTGTATCAGCCGACATTGCGGGAGCCATTTGTATCAGCCGACATTGCGGGAGCCATTTGTATCAGCCGACATTGCGGGAGCCATTTGTATCAAACGACGTTGCGGGAGCCATTTGTATCAGCCGACATTGCGGGAGCCATTTGTATCAAACGACATTGCGGGAGCCATTTGTATCAACCGACGTTGCGGGAGCCATTTGTATCAGCCGACATTGCGGGAGCCATTTGTATCAAACGACATTGCGGGAGCCATTTGTATCAAACGACATTGCGGGAGCCATTTGTATCAAACGACATTGCGGGAGCCATTTGTATCAGCCGACATTGCGGGAGCCATTTGTATCAAACGACGTTGCGGGAGCCATTTGTATCAGCCGACATTGCGGGAGCCATTTGTATCAAACGACATTGCGGGAGCCATTTGTATCAAACGACGTTGCGGGAGCCATTTGTATCAAACGACGTTGCGGGAGCCATTTGTATCAACTGACGTTGCGGCAACCGTTGTTGGCGGTGTGTCAGGACGAGCAGGGTAGGGCTCTGGGATCATTAAGGTCTGCGAAGCAGAATTCGAAACGGGGTTGAGTCGGACTGTCCTGACTTGGGCTTATCTGCTGATAAACATTTTTTCGGATACCTGCCCCGTACGACTTCGTATCGGGCAAACCATTCTGGATTGGAAGCGACACACTTGGACATCTTGATGAGTTCAGGATATTCATCCAGCATGCGATATAGGGGCTCATCTGAGAACAAGTAGCCTGTGTTTTGCGGATCAAACCTGAGGTGCAGGATTCCGCGCTCAATCCAGCTGCGCAGGGTCTTGGGTGACACGCACAGAATTGACGCCGCTTCATGGTAGCGGCAGCTCTCGATGATGTCCCTCAACCAGGAAGATCGCTCGAAACATCGAGACCACTCAATTCGTCTGGGGAACGCCAGAACGAAGTCCACGATCGCATCTGAAGAGATGCGTAATTTTCCCGTGCGCTGTAACCGTTTTGCACGCAGAACTTTGGACCGGACTAAAGCGGAGAGCGTTGAGCGGCTCATGCAAAGGCCTTCGGCGACCTCGCGCGCTGAGTAGGTGCCGCCGACGAGGCTTTCAACACAATCGTCGTCTCGATAAATCCGCAGCCGGGCGGCTGCCCTCGTACATTGCAGCTTAGTGGCAATTACATCCAATGGATCTTCCTGGGGTGCCGAATTGCTGAGCAAGCGGATAATCGACACATCATCTGATCGCGGGGCCTGAAATTTATTCCAAACTCCTAAGGCCTTGGCATGGTTGACCACAATACGTCGCGAATAGTTGCTATCTCGCGTGATCATCCCTATCTCTTCAAGCAGTTCCGAGCGTGATCCGGCTGCACGCAATCTTTCGTCATCGCTCGGAGCGAAATAACAACGCTGACGTTTTCGTCGCGGCAGCGTAGACGAGACTGTTTGGGGGGGAACAGATCTGTCCGGCACAAGTAACCTCACTAGATAAGAAGCTGTCTCTGGTCGCAAGAACCCTGTAGCGAAGCAGTTCGGCCTCACCGGCGGTGTCTACAAACGTTATGCGAAGGCGTTGAATTTGTTTAGCGTTTGACTTCGAATTCCATTCACCAAGGATGAAGAGCGCGTGCTTAATGAGAAATGAGAAGAACAGCGGATGAGGGGCCGAATTATTCAGGATTGCGCAACTTCGGATTCCGAGTGCAGATGAGGCCATGGTGACTCCTTTTGAATAGGTGCGGGCCTGCTTAGCCTTTGCTTTTGCGAGAAACGCTGTCTCACTTTCGGCTACCCGGTTCATTTCGGGCAAACGCTTAGTGCGCTGTCATATTGATCACTCGGCTTAGCCACCAAAAGGTGACATTAAAATACCTTCATCTTAGTGGGCCTGTCTGTGTTCTTTTGCTCCCAATTGAAGGGCCGGTATACTGTTCTCTGACGGTTCGGGCTGAGTTTTTTCATGGCGATGTCCAGGCTCCATCTTGTCGATGCTAAAGGGCAGCCATTGCCGGAACACATCGTGAAGGCTGTGGAGAAGGTTGAGCCACATATTTACAGCAGGTTCATGGGTTCTTGCGATCCTGCTGAGTTGGCCACTTCGATGGAAGATGGAGCTCGCGGAATCGCCCGCCGAGAGCACACTCACGGGCCGCTCCGAGATGTAAACTCCTACACTTTCAGAGCGCTCACTAATCGGGCATTCTCTTTGTGCGGATTGCGCTCCCACGAGATGCCCCTCTCGGACCGTGGTTTCAGTTACCTGCCCGAAGTTCCTGTACCCGACCACATTCGGTCAATTGCCCGGGCTCGCGAAATAGAGCAGAAACTCGCGCACTTATCGGAACGTGACCGCAGCATATGTGAGCTTGCATTACAGAACTACAAAGCCAAGGAGATCGCGGAGGAGTTGGCGATCACTGTGGCGACAGTACGGAAGGTACTATCCCGAGTTCGGGCTAATCTTTCGTCACCGTAAGTCTTCCTTTGTGTTGTGATAATAGGGCTTTCCTGCGAATGAGAAGCCCCAAATATGGTTTAGATCCGCTCGAAGAGGCATACCTCTACGGGCACCCGAATCCAGACCGAATCGATTGCCCTGGCGCTGAAACGCTTAAAGGGCTCGCCAGCAAGAAACTATCCATTCGACACCCGGCGCGGAAACACATCGTTCGATGCTCTCCCTGCTGGCAGGAATTTCGGGCGTTCGAAGCAGAAGCAAGGCGGACCAGGTCCTTGTTTGTCGTCGGCAGCATAGCAGCTTTGTTGCTGATCTTTGCCGCCTCATTTTGGATCTATCAGCATTCCCATGCCGAGCAAATGCGGTCCCTCATTGCCGCGGCGCGCAAATTTCCCTCGGCCCGTACTCCTCCTGGAATCCTGAATTTCCAGACAATTGCGACAGCGCGAGGAAGTGGAACCAACTCCGGTATTCCAACGAAGAATCAAATTATCTCCCGGTCTGTGCGGGAGCTGGCTATCGTATTACCAACGGGCCGGGACGCCGGCACGTACGTTCTCGATATCTTGTCTGACTCTGGGGATCGAAGACTTGCAATTTATGTTGGACACGCCTCCATCGACAACGACGGAGTCACAACCCTACGCATACCCGTGAACTTCAAATCGTTCAGCCCCGGAACGTACACTTTGAGCTGGCACGTGAATCACTCCGACTTCGTACAAGCCGGCAAATTTACCTTGCAATAGAATCGCGCGCTTCCTCTAGCTGCCTATCACGCCCGGAGAGAAGATCCTCTCGTTCGAGGGGCATTTGTACATCGGGCTCTACGCCCTTCCCCTCTATACATTGCTCGTTCCATGAGTACCAGCAAGCGACTGGCATGCGCAGAGTATAACCATGCGATAGCTTGAAGTTTGCCGCTCCTAACACCTGTCCAGCGGTAGTCGTACCTACCAGAGTTGCCAGTCGGTTCTGCTTTGCGAAATCAGCCACCATCTCGGCTGCACTATACGTGTGCTCGTTGACGAGAAGAGCGATGCGTCCGTGAAAGGGCTGTGGGCCCAGACCCTCGGTCATGAGGACCATTGATCGATCCTTGTGAATGAAGCGAAACTTTACCACCATTGCGAGCAGATCAATTTTTCGAGTCGGAATCTTACCGATCCGGACAAGCTGGTGTTTATTGAGACCCTTCTCCAACCCTCTCCTCGTAAAGCTGTGGCCGATTGGTCTTTTATCGGAGCACAGCAAACTCATCAACCGTAGAGAACCCAGTCCGCCGCCAACATTTCCTCTTAAATCAAAGATCATTCCGAGGCACCCGGCGCGGTTGAGGTCGGCGACTGCCTCAGTCAATCCGGCAGCCAACTCTTTCCCGATGCTGCCCGGAAAACTGGCCACTTTGATCAAACCGATATGGCCATCGAGCATTCGGTGAGTAAGGCTGCGCGGTTCGATTAGCGGTGGTCGATCCTTTGCGGCTCGATTGGGGATCTCTAGTGTGACCGACCGCGGGGAACTGTTGACAACTGTTAGTTGATGGATAGCCCCCAGGCCGAAAGCTGGTTTGTTTGGAGGGTGGATATCCTGTCCATCGATCTGGCTCAAAATCTCACCAGGTTTAATTCCTGCGCGGAACGCAATGCCGTCCTCGATAACGTCTTGAAACATCCAAACCGGCCCGCGGCCCGCCTGCTCAAATGCGGAGACAGTGGCGTTGATAGCGTGCTGCGACGGCATATCATTCGCCATTCTCCGGATAAGAGCGGTATGGCTGCTTCCGAGACTTTTTAGTATGGCGCGGACCCTCTCCTCGAATTCTTCGTCGCTATCAGCTTCCGTGACTACTACGGTTCTTGCATCGAAGCTCTGTTGCCAAAGCCGATAGTCGCCCCCGGTATGCCGGCCGTCGAAATGCTTCGCTAGAACGAGAGACCTAATCTCTTCAAGAATCTTAATGCGTTGTGGCAGAGTGAGAGACATAGGCTTCTTCATTCATGGAGTGGCTTACCAGTTTTACGTTTCCGTTCCCCTCGAGCTTAAAAGCAGCCCAGAAATAGGGTGTCGCCTTACTATGGAACGTTTGAAGCAGATCGAGTTTTGCATGCCTGAGCGCGCTTGCAATCGATTCCTGTTCCGCCAGGTGTGCGTAGAGATGCTTCATGAGGAACAGGCTGAACGTATCGTCGATTGGCCACAGCGAGGAGACCACATTATGAGCACCGCTCAACAGAAATGCACGATTTAGGTTGGCAATACCTTCCTCGCCGTTGATGGGACCGATCGCTGTGTCGCAGGCAGAAAGAACCACCAGTTCTGCGCGCGTCTTGAGCAGCGCGATTTCAGTCGCCTGCAACCAACCGTCTTCTCCCGCCTTGGTATCACTCAACAGTATGAGCGCAGCACGATCCGGACTTCTCTGATTTGCTAATCCATGTACCGCCATATGGATCACGGTCGCATTCAGTAGGTCAGCGTGTTTGAAGGCGCTCTCCGTCGCATCTCGTTCCAAAAGGAGGCGGTTGCGATCAATTGGTCCTCGGAGTGTGCCGGCCGCCGTGCGAGCTTCTTCTTCGGATGCCGCAAGATCACCCAATTTGCCGGAGTCGTAACCCCGGGTCTTTGCTGCGTTCGCCATTTCGCTTTCGCTATACGGGATACCGCCAACGGCGAGTACTTCAGAAGCGCGAGCGGCAGTTCCCTTGGTCTTTGACCTTAAAAAATACAAGGTACTGGCTGAGGGTGCGTAAATAACTTCGTGCGTTTGGATCACGTAAGTATCGTCCGCCGTCTGAAGTGCCTCAAACGGTAACAGATGCAAGGAGCCGTCAGGAACCACAATCAGTCGTGATTTGTTCTCGATGTCGAGACCCTTCGGAAGCAGGAGAGTGTGGAGTCGCCGGGCATCATCGATAGCAGGCGTGTCTTTGCGAACTTTCTCCAGATAAGCGAAGACAAGCGACTCGATCTGACGTTGGCTTTGCGGGATTTGCACAAGCCTTGCACGTGAATGATCAATGATCAGACAATAAGAGCTGCTGTCGCCTAGCATGTACTCGAGAATTGCTTCACTTGGGGCCAAGGAAAGTTGAAGCGTTGTCAAGGGAACAACCTGATTCAGCTTGTTGCGTAGAATGCTCGTGCCTGTTTCTTCCCAGCGGTCTTGCTCAAAATAGAAGATTCGATCACGTAATGTGCGAGCATCCCGTATCGTTTGAACTTTTGACAACTGAATATATAGGCGGGAAAGCTGTCGCTCCAAGGCTAGAGCTTTGGGCGACTCGGCGGAGCCATTCATCAAGATATCGCGGCTTACCCGTCCGCGCACCGATTCAGTAATCGTGTACGTTTTCGGAACATTGTGGAAGTGACCGGCCTCTAAGTCGACGTAGGACCGAAAGACCTCCTGTTGCCCGAGAATTAAGGCCAGTTTGCTACTGGATCGATTCACGCGGCCAATCATCGAATCGGCGAATACAGAAGCGCGTTCTAAGGATTGCCTTGCGGCATCGTAACGATGTGCAGCAATTTCGAGCTGAGCCTCTGCTCCGAGTCGTCCAGGCAAAAGAAACAAGTCTCCGCTGGACTGGGTAGACCGGACTGCCTCTTTCATAAGCGGCTGCGCTCGATCTAAAGCTCCCCGAAGGCGATAGATGTCAGCTAGATCCATCTGGGCATCGGCTAGCAGTCGCGGCATACGCCCCACGCTTGAGAGCGCAATCGACCTCTGAAGCTTCTGGATCGCTCCATCATACTTTTTCTGATCTTTGTCGACGCCGGCAGAAGTGATGAGCACCTGGGCGGCTTTCACGTACTTCTTTCGCTGCAGGGCTTCGTTTAGCATTTCGGCTCCGAGCTGGTTCGCCTCGGTGTATCGCTGCAGATGCCGCAGAGCCTGGAGGCGGCCTTCACGTGGAATGAATTGGTAGCCTGCGTCCGGAATTGCACTCGTTATCTGGTCGGCTTTGTCGAAATAGCCGAGAGCTTCGAGATTAGGCTTCTCTTCTTTGGCTTGCGCTAGCCCGGTTCCAACAGCTCCCAGTAGTCTGATTTGGGCTCCAAAATCATGATGGGTTTTGGCCTGGGCCAGAGCCCCGAAAACCTTCGCGAAGGCGCTGTCGAAATTTCCTTGTAGGTAGTCGGCAAAGCCAATCTCCGCGTTAGAACGGTACATCCATTTCTCGTCGTTAAGGTCTTTAGCCAACACCTCTACAGCGTTCCAGTCTTGCCGCGCTGGCACGGGGTCTAGTTCTAAGTCAACATCGCCCTTTACCATGTAGGCAAATAGCCGGAGCTGTTTATCGCTCTGAAGTAGAGGGTCCTGTTCAATGAGATCTCCGAGTTCCAGCGAGAGTACTGGAAGGGATTTTTGCTCCATTGACGCTCGGAGCGCCCCCAGATGAGCGTATAGCGCATTCCTCTTGTTTCCTTGAGCCTTGAATAAACGTTCAGCTTCCGAGAAATCTCGATATGCGTCGGCCCAGTTGTAAAGGTCTCCACGCCGAAGCGCGTGTCGAAGCAGAATGTCCGGAGATGAAGACGAGGGCGCCGACCAAAGCGCTAAAGCGGAAAAGCATAGTAGACCAAAAAAAGCGACTGTTTTCCGCAAGTCCCTCTCCTTTCCCCTTTGATTTTCACAATACTCCATAAACGCCGTGCGTGGAAGCGCCGGGAAGCCTTCATTCAAAGGTTTAGCGTAATCTGCCTTGCTTACCCCGGAGCTCTTTGAATGAATGTGAGCTTGGTCTTCGTTTAGACCTGTCTAAAGAGTAATGGTCTCTCGAAGACAGTAGATCTAGCGGTCGTCTACCGCAACAAGGACCTGCCTACATACAACGAGTTTCCATCGTTTCCTGCCCGTTTGCATAAAAACACAGTAGTTCATACAAACAGGCATGATTGTCAAAGACCTCCCCCTCCATTCTGCCGACGCGGTTGGAAAACTTCCCTTTCCATTTGCCGAAGAGATCCCGTTGACTGTGCGACAGGCAGCGGTCTTCCTCGGCGTCAGCCCGCAAACCGTGTATCTTTGGGTAGAGCGAAAGCAAATTCCCCATCTCCGCGTCATGGGCCGAAATATCCGATTCCTCAAGTCGGATCTCGAGTCATTCCGCGCAACTTTCAAATATGAGGTGGGAAATGCCAAGACCGAGTAAACACGATGGCTCCATATACCCCCGCAACGATGGCAAGGTTTTATGGATGGTCTATCGAGACCGGAACGGAAAGCGAATCCGGGAATCGACGAACACGAATAACTGGCAGGAAGCGCAGCGGAAACTCCGCGAACGACTTCAGGCCAGGGACAACAAGATCCTTGAGATCGTCCGGAAAGGAGAGCAACTGCAATTTGCGGATTGGGTGGATTTTTTTCTCGAGAACTACTCCATGCCCCCAATTCGCGCACAGAAGACACATGAAGCAAACAAACGAGCAGCCCTACATCTTAAACGGGCTTTTGGCCAGCGTTCCGTGGCCAATATCACCGCCGATGACATCGAGCATTATTTACTGCGGCGCCTCCAGGCTCGCGTTCAAATCAAAACAGGCGCCGGAGTTGTACAGAAAGAGCGGCTCAAGCCGGCAACAGTACATCAGGAGCTGCGGGTTCTTCGACGTATGCTCAACGTAGCCGTTCGAAAAAAGCTGCTCCCTGCCAACCCCTGCGCGGGAGTCGAATTTCCCGTGAAGGTGAAAGGCTTGTTCCGGCCGCACTACATGGGCTGGTCTGAACAACAGCTCATCGAATTCCATGCGCCTGATTATCTATGCAACATCATTCGGATCATCACCGAAACTGGGTTGCGGGTCTACAAGGAACTGATGCCAATTAGAAAAGAGCAAGTCGATCTCGAAAACGCTACGGTGTGGATTCCAGACTCGAAAACGCCGAACGGAATCGCGGAGGTGCCGCTCACGGACCTAGCCGTCGAGGCCTTTCGCGAACAGATCCGAGTTGCGGGACCGGGACCCTGGTTGTTTCCGAGCGATGACAATCCGACTGGCCATCAGAAGACTCTGAAAACCGTTTGGCACGCGACCTTGCGCCGCGCGAAGGTGTTGTATTTCCGGATTTACGATCTGCGCTCGACGTACGCGACCCGTCTCAGCGCTGGTGGTGTGGCGGACGAATGGGTGACCCAGCTCTTGCGCCAAGGTGACGCAAAGGTCTTTAAGAAGTACTCGCAAATGAAACTGCAGATGAAACGGGAGGCTCTGCAGAAGCTGAACCGCAAGGCGAACGAGGGCCATGCGAGTTTTGTCACGGAAAAGGTGAATTGATGGGTTTTGTCACGGTTTTGCCACGGTCGGAGGCATTTTGAGCCGATTTGGGCGGGCGGGACAGATCGTAGATTTTGTAAGTGGTTTAAAATGAACGAAGCAACACATGTCGGGGCGTAGCGCAGCCTGGTAGCGCACCTGCCTTGGGCGCAGGGGGTCGTGTGTTCGAATCACACCGCCCCGACCAAATTCCTAAAATCCCTTCTGGTATTATTCCCAACGCGGCCTCGTTTATTTCCATTAGCGACGATCGCGCTATTTACCAATTCATAAAGGAGTTTCGATGAAGGGATCAGGAGCCTTATTGACCCTCGTTGCTTTGGCGGGAACGCAGCTATGCGCCAGCGTTTCTGTCCAACTCAACGCGCCCGCCTCGACAATTGAGGTCGGCCAAACGCTGACGATAACTGCCACAGCCAGGGATTCAGCTACCAGCAACACCCGGTTTTCATATCAATTCACGATCCGGCCCCACAACCAGGGGGCTTTCGTAACTATGCAGGATTTCTACTTCACGGACACCTTTCCCTGGACACCCAGCGATCACGAAGGCGCCTATGACATCGGGGTAACAGCCTGGTCCGAAGCCACGACGAACTCCGGGGCAACGTACATCACCGTAAACGTCGAGTCGCGGGTAACGGGCAATCGGCCGGTAGTTTCAAACACCAGAAATCCTCTGGTAGCGCTGTATAGCGGACCTCCTTGCAGCGCCCCGGCGCGCATGCGCGTGCAGTTCAAAGCGCCATCCACACCGACCACCTACACGCCCTACAAGACGTGCAATGGCTTAAGCATGAACTTCTATCTGGGCGGGATGCTGGCGAGCACTACTTATTCCGTCCAGCAGCTTTTGTATTCGGGCGCGGGTGAAGTGGCAGGACCGCAGTTAGACTTCACGACAGGCAGCATTCCGTCAAACGTGGAGATACCCAATCATTTTCGGCTGGCCGGCCCGGAACCGCCCACAAGCGTCACTTATCCTTACCTGCTGCACGCGAGCGACGGCAAAGCCACCTATGCTACCGATCTTGACGAACACGTTGTTTGGTATCTCACGGGCGGCGCGCCGTATGACAACGGCTACCTGACTCATCCAATCAGCGGCGGAACATTTTTGGGCATCGCCGACGATCCTATAAACTCCAAAGCGGTTTGCAAGAATTTGCCCACCACCAGCTGCGGCGACCACCAGTTCCTGCGCGAATACGATATGGCAGGCAATGTTATCCGGCAAACAAGCTGGGCCATCCTGAACGACCGGATCAACGCTTTGCGCGCCAAGCAGGGCGGCCGCCCGGTCAGGTTGAACTTCATTTCACACGAAGGAATTCGCCTGCCGAACGGCTACACGGTAACTCTCGTGACCAACGAACAAGTGAAGCACCTCAACTCTGGAACTAAAGATCTCTTCGGTGACACGGTGGTGGTGCTTGACACGCATTTCCAGGTGGCCTGGGCGTGGGATGCGTTCGACTACCTGGACGTCAATCGCAGTTCCATCTCCGGAACCTGTGTAGCCGGAGGCGCTGGCTGTCCAAATGAGTATTTCCAAAAACAGCCGAATGGGCAACCCTATACCGCGGCCAACGACTGGACACACGCCAACTCTGTCTTCTATGACCAGCGAGACGGGAATCTCGTTGTTTCTTTCCGTAATCAGTCTTTGGTGCTCAAGATCAACTACAACAATGGAACAGGCAACGGAGACATCATCTGGAAACTCGGTTACGGAGGAAGCTTCGCGCTCGCTGCTGGCTACCCGGTCAGCGACTGGTTTTCAGGCGAGCACGATGTCGAATTTCAATCGAACGGATTGCTTACGCTCTTCGACAACAACAATCCGAGCTCGGTCACCGAGCAACCGGGCGGCGACGCTCACGGACAGGTTTGGAAGCTCGACACCGCGAATATGATTGCCACTCCGGTGGTGAATATCGATCTGGGAGTAGTCTCGAGCGCTGTCGGGAGCGCAACCCTGCTCTCCAATGGGAACTATGAATGGCAAGCGGGATTCATAAACAACGACGAGGCTCAGACGTTTGAATACACGCCGGCAGGAACGCTGGTTTATAAGCAGCAGAGCGACTCGTTGACTTATCGAAGCTTCCGCCTGCCAGACCTATATACCCCGTAGAAGCACTGCGGCTGGCTGAGCGCGCGCGAATGATTTCTGCTTCGCGCGCGCTTGCCTCACAGCTTCTTGATTTTTATATTGCGGAAATAAAGCTTGATTTGAGAGTCGCCCTTATCTTCGGTTCCCTGCAGCGAAATATGGCCTTCATGAAAGGTTCCGAAATCCGGCATCTTTGCGAACTTGCTTTGAGCCACCAGTTGTCGCCACGCATCGTCCCATAATTGGGTGGAAATCGCGCGCCCATTCTGGATTAGCTGAAGGTGCCCCTGGTTCGAAATGATTTCGAACTGATTCCATTCTCCCGCCGGCTTCACCGTGTTGACCTTGGTGGAGATCAGGCCATAAAGATCGCCGGAGCGGCGCAGGATCTCCCGGCTATCGGGCACCGTACACGCCAGATCCGCGATCTGCATTTCAAGTCCAGTGTCATAGTCTTGCTTATACTTCGGCGATTCTTGAACGTAAAACATGACGCCGCTGTCGATACAAGGGCTCGCCTTCCATTCCAGTTTGAGATCGAAATTTCCGAACTCTTGATCGGTCACCAGATCGGCGTAATCCTTGGCGGGGTCGCTGTTATTCTTTTTCAGCATGATGGCGTCATCTTGAACCGACCAGTCTTTGCCGGTACCGTGTTGCAGATAGGAATGCCAACCGTGCAAATCACTGCCGTCGAATAGTAACTGCCAGCCGTTGGCCTTTTCTTGCGGAGTAAGTGTATTTTCTTGCTGGGCGGTTGCCAAACAGGATAATAGGAATCCGCTAATAACTACTGTTGCTATTTTAGAAACGTTTCTGGACGACATAATCTTGTGATTTATATCTCGCTTTTAGGCTTTTCAACGCACCAGCAAAGAAGACGGCTTCAGCTTACCAGAGCCAGTATCCCCGGTGATGGTCAAAGCAGTCGATTTGTTATAGACTAGCGGTTGATCGCTATCGCTGTCCGAAGCGTATCCACGTATGGCGAAATTTGGGGCGGCGAGCGCGGTCCTGAGTCGACATGCCGAGACATTTTTCCGCCTTTCTGATAGCCGCTCTCATCCCGATCGCCAGCTTTGCCGGACAAGACAACTCCCCGACGCCCACGGTCACCTTTGCCAAAGATGTTGCGCCCATTTTTTACCAGCATTGTGTAGTTTGCCACCACCCGAACGACATTGCGCCCATGTCGCTCATGACTTACCACGATGCGCGCCCCTGGGCGGCGGCCATTCGGCAGGCAGTCGTGCAGCGCGTCATGCCCCCCTGGCACGCCGATCCGCATGTCGGCGATTTTTCTAATAATCCGCGTCTTTCGAGCGAACAGATTGCGACCATCGATACCTGGGTAAAGCAGGGCGCTAAAGAAGGCGACCCTAAAGAGTTGCCTGTCGCCCCCGTTTTCAAGGATGGATGGCATATCAAGCCGGACGTGGTTCTTACGATTCCGGAACAAACCGTCGCGGCCGGCAACCAGGACGACTACGAATACATTTACGTCCCGACCAACTTTAAGGAAGATAAGTGGATACAGGCTGCGGAAGTCGTGCCGGGCGATCGCCGCGTGGTGCATCACGCTACGGTAAGCGTGGTGAGCGCTGAACAGGCTAAGAAATTAGAGGACACCCAGGGCGGCGCGAATAATGTCGATAAATATCACTTTCGAACCGGCAAGGTAAACCACACCAAAATGGATGCGCCGGTATCGGACGATGGCTGTAAACCATTTCCCGATCCCGCTGTCGGGTCTTTTTCCACAGGCGGCATTAATCATGTGCCCGCCATTTATTTGCCGGGCCACCTGGCCGAGGTGCGCCCTCCCGGTTATGCATTGAAAATTCCCGCCGGTTCTTACCTCCAGTTTCAGGTCCACTACAGCAACCGTCTGGGCCAGGTTGTGAAGGATCGCACCAAAATCGGCCTGGTCTTCGCCAAGGAACCGGTGACTCACGAAACGGCGCAGTACGAAATCTGGAACAACTGGTTTTTGATACCGCCGGGCGACGCCAATCACAAGGTGACGTCCTGCTTCACTCTGCCGAAAGATGTCATTGTTGTCGCCTATACCGCGCACATGCATTTCCGGGGTAAGAGCATGACGACGGAGGCTTTCTATCCAGACGGCCGGCATGAAGTTCTCTTCAATGTTCCGAAGTACGATTTCCGCTGGCAGGAGACCTACTTTCTGCGCCATCAGTTCATCATGCCCAAAGGCACGAAGCTGGTCACGACCGCCTACTTCGATAACTCAGCCAACAACCCGCTAAATCCCGATCCTTCGAAAGCTATCCGCTGGGGCGAGCCGAGCAACGAAGAGATGATGGGCTTCTGGCTTGCCTACGCCGATGTCCAACCGATCGGCGCGCAAAACGAGACCGCCAAGAAAGCAGTCGCGAGCATCGGGACCGCGGCGCTCCCAAGGAGATAAACAGAGTATGAAGAAGAGATCACGGACCGTATCGGAAGACGGCTCGCGCCGATCTTTTATGCGCCGCTTCAGCACCGGGCTAGCCGCGCCGCTGCTGCTTGGCGCGACCGATAAATCGGGCAACAAGAAGCCGGTGCTCGGCAGTGGCGATCACACCTATGAAGTGACCCATGATTGGGGCGAGTTGCCGTCCGATATCAAATACGGTGACACCCATGGCGTCTGCGAGGACTCGCAGGGCCATATTTATATCTTTCACACCGTCTTTGCGACCAGCGAGAAATCGGACACGATGGTGGTGTTCGATCAGCAGGGTAAGTTTGTCAAGAGCTGGGGAAGCCAGTTCAAGGGCGGAGCCCATGGCTTGACGATTCGCAAGGAAGGATCGACCGAGTTTCTCTACCTGTGCGATATCAAACGCGGCCTGGTCGAAAAAGTCACGCTCGATGGCGAAGAAGTATTCACGCTCGAGTACCCGAAAGAAGCCGAACCTTATTCAAAACCAGGACCCGATGGCAAACCGCTGAAATACAGTCCCACCAATCTGGCGATTGCACCGAACGGCGATATTTACGTGGGCGATGGCTACGGCTCGAGTTATATCAATCAATACAATTCACAAGCGCATTACATCCGCACATTCGGCGGCCCGGGCAAAGAGGCCGGCCAGTTGCTTTGTCCGCACGGCGTGATAGTCGATCTGCGCGGGCCCGAGCCGATCCTGGTGGTGGCCGATCGCACCAACAAGCGCATCCAGCGTTTCACGCTCGAGGGCAAGCACATCGACTTTCTTTATGGCACCACCGCGCCCTGCAACTTCAGTGTCTACCAGAACGGTGATGTGGTGGTGCCAGACCTCTTCGCACGCGTCACTTTAATGGATCGGAACAATGCGATCCTGCTGAATCTAGGCGACGATTCGGGCAGCGATTATATGCAGACGCGCAAGATGACGCGCGATCATTTCAAGCCCGGCAAATTCGTCTGCCCGCATGGAGCCTGCTTTGACCATACAGGCAATATCTATGTCGTCGAATGGGTGGAAGTCGGGCGCGTCAGCCGACTGCAGAAAGTCTAGTGTCGAAGCGGTACGATCCTCTGCCCACGCGTCGGGCTTGCTGCCTGCTGCTTGCCTCCGGGGTCGCATTTGGCCAGAAGACCACCGGCCCGTCATTGGGTGACCCATCCGTGGGCAAAGACTGGGTCTGCCCGATGGATCCCGATTATCGCTCGGATAAACCGGGCTTCTGTCCGCGCTGTGGCATGCGGCTTCGTATCGATGTTCCGGACCGCGTGGATTTTCCGCTCGACATTACACACACGCCCGAGCGGCTCCTCCCCAATAAAGAAGCGACACTAACGCTCCGGCCGTATAACTCCACCACCAACTTGACCGCGACGCACTATGAAATCGTTCACGAGAAGCTGGTTCACCTGTTTGTTGTCAGCCAAAATCTCGAATTCTTCGCGCACATCCATCCCGTATTGCAGGCCGATGGCTCGTTCGAACAAAAGGTGTGTCTGCCCTATGGGGGGATGTATCGGCTGCTGGCCGATTTCTATCCATCCGGGTCGGTTCCGCAACTCGCGGTAGGAACCGTTTACGTCACAGGCAGCAGAGCGCCGGCTCATCCGCGGGCTTCCGTCGCGCCCTCTAAATCCGTGAATCTCACCGCTGCGCTGCGGCTCGAGCCGGAGCAGCCCATCGCTGGTCTACAAACCAGGCTCTTCTTCTCGCTCGATCCCTTCGCCGGCTTGCAGACCTATTTGGGCGCCTGGGGGCACATGCTCGCGGTCAGCGAAGATCTGGTCGACCTACTGCATGTCCATCCGTTCCTGGCCGATGGCAAAGCGAACATGCAGTTCAACATCATCTTTCCGCGTAGTGGCCTGTATCGTGTCTGGACGCAGATTCAACGGGAAAACACAGTGAATACAGTGGTCTTCACGATTCCCGTGAAGTCGCTCTCCTAGCGCTGCGTCTCTAGCGCAAACCGGACGGGCGCGGATGCTTCGACGATAGTTCCTCGCGGCATGTCAATTGGTTTCCGAAAGACAAAGGTGCGCTTGAAGGCGGGATCGAGCTGGTAAAGCCAAACCAGCGGTTCGATGCTGCCATCCGGCAAATGAGCAGTCAGGCGCGACGATTCGACCGGCTTGTCCTCCAACGGGCGAATGCCGATCACCTGCATGGCGTCCTTCAATTCCACGCGGGTATCGACGGTGAGGGCATCTTTGAGAGCGGGAATTGTTGGTGCGGGCGCGGCGGCGGCTGGCTTGGCGAGCAGCTTCGGATCACCTTGCGGGGCGCCTCCGATGACCCAGGCCGCCAGAATCAGAATGTCTTCCTGGCTCAGCGCGTAGTCCGGAGACAAATCACCAAAGCCTTTGACCGCGCCCCAGGGCGGCATCGCTCTCGAAAGCACCTGCTCCTTGATCGAGACAGCCCAAGGCCGCACTTCCTCGTAGCTCGTCAGCGGGATGGAAGATCCGGCCGCATGGCAGGCAAGGCAGTGGCGAGCCAGAATTCGCGAGATGTCGCGCGTGAAGGTCAGGTTTGTCGTGATGACGTCATGCCCGGCCGCCGATGTGGCGAACAGCAGGACGGCCAGACCGAGAGGCGGTAGGCGGCGGCAGGTTGTCAGCAGATTCGCTCGCATGGTTAACATTTCCCAGAGTACCCAAGCGAAGGGCGGAATCGGATTTTGTAGCTGAACCGGTTATCCGGCCAGTCGGGCGCGCACTATGAAGCGCTGCGGCGCGGAGCCGACCGCGCGGAATGGATAGCAGGTAACGAGGGTCAGGACAGAGCCCGATGTGTTATTCAGGACCGAAGTATCGTCGGGTTGGACGATCCGAATGTCAGTGACACGGTAGCGAAAGGTGTTCGATGTGCGGGCCTCGATCATGTCGCCGACACGCACGTTGCGCAAGGGCCAGAAAGCGGTATCCCGATGTCCGGCTATGACCGCGTTACCGAGTTGCCCAAGCGGGGCCGATCCCGCCAGATGCACGGCTGCCACGCTCAGGCCTTGCTCTTCATCCCCATCGACTATGCGCACGGAGAGGCCGAGACGCGGCAACACCAGCTTGCCGGTAACACGAACAGCGGAAGCTCCAGTCAGACCTGGCAGCAAAAGGTAGCTACTTCTCCAGCCCGAAGGCGCGCCATTCGTGCTCAAGGAAGAATTGGAGCTAAACTCGCTCGGCAAAGCTTGGAACAAGTGATAGCGAAGGAGGCTCAGCGCCGTCAGACTGATCAAGAACAAGCCGACCCCGAGCAGAAGGCGTTCGCTTACACGCTGAAGGCGATCGGCTTTCATTGCCCGATGACAGTCGTCTGTTCCGGCGCGGCCTTCTTATCGGACGCCTGCGAGCGCTGGCGCAGGACGGTGATCAGCGCCTCTAACCGCCGATTCCTGGCTTTGAGGCGGCCGACCTCTTCGACCGTCAGCTTTTCTTTGGGAGCGATAGACGCCACCGGGGACGCCATCGGCCTTGTGACGCTCGCGGGCAATTTACTTGCAGCCATAACCGTCGCCGACGCTGTCGTCGAAGAGTGACTGGCAGGAGCAGTGACCGCCGATTGCTGCTGCGCTGGCAGGTCCGGCACGGGTTGCATTGCGCCCAGATGCCGGGAAAGTCGAAACGCGCCCAAACTAACGCCCAAAACCAATCCGATCAGCGAAACAAAAAAAATACGCTTCCAACTCCAGCTCAGGGAACCGCCGTATCCGGCCGGTCCTTTTTGAGCAGATATGTCGTAGGCGAGAAGATACCAGTGGTCGCTCAAAGCGGACGCACTTGGCTGCGAGGCCACCGACCGATCGGGCTGAGCGGGCATAATTCTGTCTTCCGGCATTTATCAACCTCCAATGGATGATTATCCAGGCGCACTGGACGTCCGGAGAGACGTCCGGACGCCAACCGTCACAGAGCGAAACAACGCAACGGAACAAGCAAGGCTGTTACGCGCGCTGTAAGCGCTTCATGCGAAGGGCGAGGGCACCGCCCAAACATCCGAAACCAAGCAGCGAGTAAAGATAGGTGTTGCTAGCTGTTTTCGGTAGCTTGTGACGCCCTTGAATGGAGGCGCTCTCGGTGGGCGCGGCAGGCGCTGGCGCAGCCGAAGCCTCCTGTGTCGGCTCAGGCGACGGATTCGCCACCGAAGCGTACTTGGCGGCCTTTACGCCTTCTCCGACGTTGTCGGCGGTGATGCGCTGTGGCGATAGCAGCCAGAGCGTCACAACCTTCATATCATCGGCAGAGAGGTTGGCGGGCAGCTTGTCATAAGTGGGATCGACGGCCAAGACCGGTTGCGTGCTGTCATCGGTAAGCTTGACCGCTTCGAGCTTGGGGTAGACAAATTCGAGCGGCGCCTTGCAAGTGGCGCATTTCCAGGCTCTGAGGGCTTGTTTGCTCTCGTTGCCGTTCTTGAACATCGTCAGCTGATCGGCGGAAGACGCGGACAGCTTCGGATTAGGCACAGATAACAAGAGATAGTGCTCGCTCGCGTCTTGCGAGTTGGTGATCCGAACAATGGCACGGTCCCGCAACCTATCTTCAACCGAGAAAGCGTAAGTACCGGCCTTTAACTCCGCGCCCGGAATTTGAACAGTTCCACTGAGCGTAACGTTTTGACTGCTACCGGTCTGCGCTGAAGCAACAACGGGGAGCAGGCAGGCGGCAAGAGAAAGAAAGAGGCGAAAGCGGTTTGGCATAAATTCCATTTACGCTAAATATACGTCTATTTCGCCACAGCCGGATTAGGGAACCGCAAGTTTTAGTACTAGTAACTCGTCCTGGTGGTCTATCTGAACTTATAAACCCGGGCGTCAGCTCTTCTCGACCACCAGATTATTGGTAACGCTGAAGACATTCGGGACCGAGTTAGCCCTGATTCCGATGAGGTTTTTGTCGAATTGGTTCGCGACCACACCTTCCAATGTCAGGTGACCGTTGTCGACGATGATATGGATGCTGGGGAGCGCCTGGTAGCCGTAGCGCGTGCCGATCTGCGGATCGCCGTAAATCGCACGGGCGACCGCGCGGCGGATCTGCCAGTCCATGTTCGACAACGGCAAGACCTTGATCTCGTTTGTCACCTGCGTCACGCCTTCAATGCGCTTGACCACGTTTTGAGCGTCCGACTTGAGCACCGGATTGGTCACCGCTCCGACGAGCGTTACCGAAGAGCCGTTCACCTGAAAACCGAGATCGTCGAAGATCGAGTAGTACGGCAACATGACGAGCTCATGCCGAACTTTCTGAGCTAGCTGGGACTCTCCGGCCGGCCCTTGCAGGTAAGGGTCTTCGTGGTGCTTCTGAGGCGCCGCATAGCTGCACGGGATGAGAAGTAAGGCTGTTACTACGGTGGAACAGAATACTTTACGCATGCTCGGATCTCTCCATAAATAACGAGACGTTTGTGCCATAATTTGGTCTCGTGGTTTCACATCCAGAGCCGGCGATGGAACAGATCGAAGAGCCAGCCATAGCACTGGAATGCCAGGGCTGGGTCATAGCGATATCCCTCATCCCGCAGGAAAGCATGGGCCCCGTTCACTTCGAGCCATTGAAAATTGAGCCCGACCTCCTCCAGGCGAGCCTTGATGAGGTTTCGTCCCGCTAAGGGGACATGCGGGTCTTGCCGGCCCCACAGGTGTAGCAGTTCGCCCTTGATTTCTCCGGCGCGGCGAAGCGAATCGTCCTGCTTGCCCTTGCCGAGGGTGCCGGAGTGAAGATCGGTGGCATAGAAGCAAGCGGCGGCGAGCACGTCGGGCTGCATGGCCGCGCGAAAAGCCAGATGCCCACCGAGGCAGATACCGACGGCGCCCAGACGTCCCGTGCAATCCGGGCGAGCTTTCAGATAATCGAGTACGCTGCGCGCATCCCCGTCATAGGATGAGAGTTCCTTGGCGTATTTGTCCTCGTTGCCCTTGTCCGCGCCGGCCTGATCGTAGGCGAGTACCGTGCCGGCCGGTTCCAGTTCGTGATAGACCTCCGGGACGGCAACGATAAAGCCCTGGCCAGCCAGCATGGTGGCAGTTCTGCGGATGGGACCCGTGGCCTGAAAGATCTCTGAAAAGAAAACCAACCCCGGATATCGTCCCTCGAGCGCAGGCCGAAAGATGTAAGTTCGCATCGGCCCGGTCGACGTCTGTAAGTCAACCGTCTCTTCCTCTTCGAGAGTCATTGGTATTTTTAGCGGGCGCGCTGCGCTTCTTCGTAGGCGACCATCGCCTTACCGCTTGACAGGTTTTTCTTCTTGCAGCGCACAACCTGGCCGGGCCCATACTGCCATAGTTCGCCTTGGGGCGTCTCCTCGACGATTTTGTAGTAGTCGCGGCCGAGGTGCTCGGCGCGAACAGCGCGCAAGACGTTCAAACCCTCGCCAACCAAGGTCACGTAGATGGTGGCTTCTTTGCCTGCTGGGACGGGAACAGCTTGCGGGGGAGGGGGTGGCGGCGGGGCCGAATACACCGGTTCCGGTGGCGGAGGGGGCGCGGCTACCGGAGGTGGAGGTGGAGGCGCCACATACACCGGCTCAGGGGCTGGCGGCTGGCTGAAAGCCGGCTGGGTGAAGGCCGCGCGCGAAGGTGGTGGCGGCGGGGTCACTGGCGCCGGAGGAGGCGGCGGAGGAGCAGGCACAACCGTTTCCCGGACGATGGGCCGGGGCGGTTCGACCGGAAGCGGGGCGGGGGCAGGCGGTGAAGCAGGCTGGGGGGTTAACACAATGGGCGCGAAAGAAGGCGATGGAGCCACCGACGGGGGAATAAGGGACTGGGGGACGCGGCCGCTCATGCGCGCGCGGTCGACCAGACAGAAAACAACCGTCACGAACAACCAGATGGCGGGCAACCATTCGCCGCCAATACGCCCGGCGACGGGGGCCGGTTGAGCTAAGCTCCCGGCTAATACACGCAGCACAATAGTGGCGGCGACGGTCAGGCACAGAGCGACGGTACCGGCAAAGGCGATGCTTTCGAAGACGGTGCGATAGCCCTCCCGGTCATAACCAAGCACCAGAAAGACCAGCACCAGGCCGCAGATACTGCCCAGCCAGTCGAACGGTCCCGAGAAAAGGTTTAACGCCAATGCGGCGGCCGCTACGGCCACAAGCAATCCGGTACCATCGAGCTGCGATTTAGACATTTATTTCCTGAAGGCTCAATTTTAGCCGACGTGTTCTTATTGTCTTGAAGTTACAACGGGGTAGCGGACATCCGATCCTGCTAGAGGGCAAAAGGCAGCTAAATGGGAATTGCGTAGCCTGTCCCCGATTTTCTCGCCGATTTTCTCGATTTTCTGTCCCCGATTTTCCGACTTTAGATTTTATGTCCCCCGATTTTAGGTCGTGTCGTTGATTTTGGGCCGGTTCGTCTAACCTAGTATTAGTCACCGATGTCCTCGATCGTTCTGGACGTTCCCCAAGCCGAAGAGCTGTTCCATAGCCTGGAAGCGAAAGTCCGTGAGCTGCGCCCCAAAGAAGACCTGAAAACGCTCGACCGGACTTACCGCTTTGCAGCCGAAGCGCACAAGACCCAGAAACGTAAGTCGGGCGAGCCTTACATTACGCATCCGCTGGCGGTAGCGCACATTCTGGCGGATATGCAGATGGATTTGGTGTGTCTGCAGACGGGCTTAATGCATGACGTGATCGAGGACACGGCGGTCACGATCGACCAGATTCGTGAAAACTTCGGCGAAGACGTGGCGCGCTGCGTGGATGGCGTGACAAAGTTAACGAAGATCAGCTTCGCCAATCGCGACGACCGGCAGGCCGAGAGTCTGCGCAAAATGCTGCTCGCGATGACCACGGATATACGCGTGATCATCGTCAAGCTGGCCGACCGCTTGCATAATATGCGGACGATCGGGGCACTCGGGCGCGAGCGGCAGGAACATATTGCGCAGGAAACGATCGATATCTACGCGCCGATCGCGCACCGCCTCGGCATGGGCAAAGTGCGCGGGGAACTGGAGGACCTGGCCTTCGAAACGCTGCATCCGGAAGCGGCGGCCGATTTGATTCGCGAGATCGAATCGAAACGCCACGAGTATGAGAAGTGGTTGCGCCAGTTGCAGAGCGAGATCGATCAGCGCCTGATGCGCGAGAACATCCCGGCGCGGGTAGACGGGCGCGTCAAACGCGCCTACTCGGTTTACCTGAAACTGAAGCGGCAGAAGATCACGCTTGACCAGGTGTACGACATTCTGGCGGTTCGCATCGTGACCGATTCGGTTAAGAACTGCTATGCCGCGCTGGGGGTGATTCACAACGAATGGCACCCGATCCCGGGGCGCATCAAAGACTTCATCGCAATGCCGCGGCCGAATCTCTATCAATCGCTGCACACTTCCGTGATCGGACCGGCTGGCGTTACCTTCGAAGTGCAGATACGAACCGAGGAGATGCACAAGATCGCCGAAGAAGGAATTGCGGCGCACTGGAAATACAAGGAGGGCAGCAAAGGACCGGCTTTAGACGACCAGCGAATTGCCTGGCTGCGCCAACTGGTCGAATGGCAGCGGGAGATGAGCGATTCGGGTGATTTTCTCTCGACCGTGAAGATGGATCTTTACGGGGAGGAAGTTTACGCCTTTACGCCACGCGGGCGGGTGATCGTTTTGCCGCGCGAAGCGACGCCGATCGACTTTGCTTACGCGATCCATAGCGATGTGGGCAACACCTGCACCGGGGCGCGCGTCAACGGAGCCATCAAACCACTGAAGACGACGCTGCGCAACGGAGACGTGGTGGAAATTCTCACCCAAGCCGGGCACCAGCCGAGCCGCGACTGGCTGGCGGTGGTCAAAACAGCACGGGCGCGCAACAAGATCCGCCATGTCATCAACGCGGTGGAGCGGGCCAAGGCGGTCGAGATCGGGCAAAAATCGCTCGAGAAGGAAGCGCGCCGCATGGGCGTGAGCCTGGGGCGGCTTTCGCAAAACGATCTGGCGTCGGTGGCTTCTGAATACGGCGTCAGCAAAGCGGACGATCTCTATGCGGCCCTCGGTTTCGGGAGATTTTCAGCGCGCCAGGTGCTCCAGAAAGTGATTCCGGAAGAGAATGCGCCGCCAGCCACGCTACCGCTGCCATTGCCGCCGCGTATCCCGCAACTGCAGACCGATGCCGCGCTCGCGAATGGCGACCTTACCATTCACGTCAAAGGCGCCGACGATGTGCTGGTCTATCGGGCCAAGTGCTGCAATGCCGTGCGCGGCGAGCAGATCGTCGGCTACATCACGCGCGGAAAAGGCATTGCCGTGCATTCCGCCCAGTGCCCGAATGTCCAAAAACTCCTCTACGAGCCGGAACGGAAAATTTCAGTCGATTGGACGCGCAGTGTCAGCGATCCGCTGCCGGTAAAGGTAGTGATCTACACAGACGACCGCCCCGGTATTCTGCATCAACTGACTTCCATTCTCGATGGGGAAAAGAGCAATATCCGGACGCTCGAAGCGCGCGGCGACGAAAAACGCACCGATAACAGCGCGGTGATCGACATCACGATCGATATCGGCGATAAGAAGCAGCTGGAACGAATTATTACAGCTTTCCGAAGGATTCCGGGCGTGCGGGACATCGAACGAATGCAGAGCGGGACATAGATGGGTATGAAAAACAGGTGACAGAAACATTACCCGCAGCGGCCGATCCGGAACACATCGCGATCTCGAAATCGACCGGAATCAAAATCGATTGGCGCGACGGCCACCATAGCGATTACTCGCTCGCCTGGCTGCGTGACGAGTGTCCTTGTGCCACCTGCACCGGATCGCACGGCACCGAGCCGCAACGATCGAGCTACTCGGCCCCGGAGCCTTTTCCGATGTTCAAACCTGTCTTGAAGATGAATTCAGTGGAACCGGTGGGTTCGTACGCGATCAGGATTTACTGGAACGACGGGCACAGCTCGGGCATTTACTCGTTCCAGCACCTGCGGAAGATCTGCCCGTGCGAGAACTGCCGGAGCAACCGCGCTACAACAGCCGGAAGCTGACTTCAATAGTTGCCATGGTGGCGACCGGATGGCCACCTTTCATGCCGGCACGGAAGCGCCATTTCTGGACGGCCTCGATGGCTTTTTCGTCGAGCCCTAAGCCCAGTGGACGAATAACCTTGATATCGCGGGGGAGTCCGTTGGCGTCGACGATCAGCGATAAAAGCACAGTACCGGAGTACTTGGCCTTGCGGGCTTCTTCGGAGTACTCGGGTTCGGTTTTGCTAACCAGGATAGGAGCAGAGACTTCGCCGCCGACGCGATACGCTCCCCCGCCCATTCCGCCGCCGGTGCCGGGGCCATAACCGTCGCCATTGCCGCTTCCCACGCCGCCACCGCTACCGTTACCGAGACCCTGCGCGCCCTGGCCGCCGGATAGGGGCGCCATCTTGGCGAGAGGATCGCCGTAGTCGGGAGCCTGGATCTGCGGCACTGGAGCAGTAATAGTAGGAACGACCGGCAACTTAGGTTGATCCACCTTCAGAGCCGGCGGAATGAACTGCTTGGGAGCGAACTTTGGGGCAGCGCCTTTGCTGACGGGAGTAGGCAGGTGCTGTCCGCCGCCGCCACCGCCGCCGGCTTTCTGGGCCGCGGGAGGGAGTTTGTAGGGCGGAACATAGATAACAGGACCCCAATCGTGAATTTTCTTCTGCACGAGGGGTGTCTGGAAAATTAGCAGCATGAGGCCGATGACGCCCAAGTGGATAAGCAGCGACATCATGCCCGATCGCTTTTCCCCGCCGCCGTAAGCTCCCCAAATAGTGCCGACTTCGACCGGCTTAGAGGTTAGCTCTAGCGGCGGAAGCTTGGGCGGATGGATCAACTCTTTTACATTCGAAACGAGAGATTTGAACCATGGCTGCTCGATATTCGCCATGCCGCCCATCTCCGCGTTTTCGATGGGCCGCGAGGTCAATTCAAGAGGTGGGAGCTTGGGCGGGTTCAGTGTTTCTCTGATGCCACGCACGATTGACTTGTACCAGGGCTCCTCGATGTTGGTCGACATCAAAAGCCGATCTAAATGATCGGGGGGCTGCGCGCCTTGCCCGTAATTGTCGGTATTGAACGTCTGAGGACGCTCCACAGTTTCCTTTTCCACGTCGCTCGTCACTACACACTCCGGAGATTACTCTTACTCGCGACTCACTTCAGCAGTACCTTTGGACGTCGCTGCCAAATGACAGTTCCAAGAATATAACTGAACGCTCGGACCGATGCCTCCAGTTTATATCAGCATGATGGGCCTGGAGGGTCTCCCACCAGTAGAAATTGTTCCGCTTCACACCAGATACTCTCCAATACGTCGGTGAGTTCATGTTCGGATTCGTTGAAACGTACTAGCTGGGCCTGCGGGTTAGCCCGTACAAACTCTAGCGACTGCTCGACCGGGACCACTGCGTCGCGATCACCATGAAAGATGAGTACTGGTTGAGGAACTTTCGGAAAGGGTGTAAATTGCGCCGCATCTTCAAGAAAGCCGTAATCGAGCGGCACCTCCCTGTTCGCCGCATAGTGAAAGACGTTCATAGCGCCTTGCTCTTGCCATCGCGCCAGACGCTCAGGCCCGAGCGCGGCCAACCAAAGCTTGTAAAAGCCGAAGGCCGGCGCCAGCAACACGAGCCGCTCGACTTCAGGATGGCGTGAGGCATAAAGAGCGGCCAGATACCCGCCCAAACTGGATCCAATCAAGGCGATCGGCCGGTAGGCCAATTTTTCCTCGAGAAACTTGATTTGCCGGCTGAGCGTGAGGTGCTCGAAATCTCCTTCAGCCAGGTCTGGAATATCGAGCTGAATGCCGAATTCGCGGAGCTTTCCGGCGAAAAATCGCGCTTTACGCGAGTTGGGACCGGAAGCAAACCCGTGGAGATATAGGATACTCAAACTGTTCGGCAACCTCTACATATTAGCCGTGGCGAACTAATTCAAGTCCGGCAGAAATGTCGATGAGGTACGGTAGTGAGTTGAACCGCGCAGCGTGACCCGAGCGGTACGAGAATTTGCGAACACAGGAGACAGAACAAGAATGCCGGTAGCAGAGAGAGTAAAGCAAATCATCGTCGAACAACTGGGTGTTGACGAGAACCAGGTGGACCCAAGCGCTTCCTTTGTAGACGACCTGGGCGCGGACTCGCTCGATATCGTGGAACTGGTGATGGCTTTCGAAGAAGCTTTCGACCTGGACATTCCCGATGAAGATGCCGAAAAGATCAAGACGGTGAAGGACGCTATCGATTACATCGAGGCAAAGAAGAAGTAGTTGCGGACGCCGTACTTAAAATTCGGCTGCCAGCCGGTAGGAAGATTATGGCGCCGCGAAGAGTAGTAGTAACTGGCGTTGGTTTATTGAGTTCGGTCGGAATCGGCACGCAAGAGACTTGGGCTGCCATCCAGGCCGGCCAGAATGGCATCTCCCCGATTACCCAGTTCGACGCCGCTAATTTTGCCTGCCGGATCGCCGGCGAAGTAAAAAATTTCGATCCTCTTCTTTACGTCGACAAAAAAGAAGTGAAGAAGATGGGCCGTTTTATCCAGTTCGCCATGGCGGCAAGCGAGTTCGCGATGAAATCGGCGGGTCTGAGCGCCGCTTCGGGCGACGAATCCGAAAACACAGGCGTCTATATCGGCAGCGGCATCGGTGGCTTCGAGGTCATCGAGCGCGAACATAAGAATCTGCTCGAAAAAGGCCCTGGCCGGATTTCGCCATTCTTCATACCGGCCATCATCGTAAACCTGGCGAGTGGGCAAGTGTCCATTAAGTACGGGGCGCGCGGCCCCAACTCGGCGACCTCTACTGCCTGCACCACCAGCGCGCATTCGATTGGAGACTCGTTCCGCCTCGTCCAGCACGGTTACGCCGATGTCATGATCAGCGGCGGAACCGAAGCCTGCATAACGCCCATGGGCATCGGCGGTTTCGCCGCGATGCGCGCGCTCTCCACGCGTAACGATGAGCCGGCGAAAGCTTCCCGGCCCTGGGATAAAGATCGCGATGGCTTCATTGTCGGCGAGGGATCGGGCATTCTGATTCTCGAAGAGCTCGAACATGCGCGGCACAGGGGCGCGACGATTCTGGCCGAGATCGTGGGCTATGGCATGAGCGCGGACGCCCACCACATTACCGCCCCGCCCGAAGACGGCGAAGGCGGCTATCGCGTCATGCGCAATGCGCTACGCGACGCCGGCATCGAGCCCTCGCAGGTTCAGTACGTAAACGCGCATGGCACGTCGACCGGTTTAGGCGATAGGGCTGAGACGCTCGCCATGAAACGCGCTTTTGGCGAACATGCTTACAAACTGGCGATTAGTTCGACTAAGTCGATGACCGGTCACTTGCTCGGCGGCGCGGGCGGTCTCGAAGCCGGCATAACCGTGATGGCCATTCGCGACCAGATCGCGCCCCCCACCATCAACCACGACTGTCCCGATCCGGAATGCGATCTCGATTACGTGCCGAACCAGGCGCGTCCCATGGCGATCGAATATGCGCTTTCGAACAGCTTCGGATTCGGCGGCACCAATGGCTGCCTCATCTTCAAACGGTTTGTGGATTAACGGCTGCCGAGAACACCCGAAACTGCTCGGCATCTTTGCGCTTCAGCTCTAAACCCAGACCCGGCCGCGAAAGATCGGGATGCAGATTTCCGCCGACAGGTTCAATCGCGCCATCGAAAATCAACCGCTCGATGCGCGCGTGATCGTGAAAATATTCGACATTGATAGCCGCCACCAGCGAGCAACACAGCGTCGCGTGAATCGAGGGCGACGTGTGCGCGGAAAACGGGAAATGATGGATCTCGCAGGCATCGCCGATTTTGCGGAAGTTAGTTACTCCTCCGCAACGCGTGGCATCGGCCTGCAGCACGTCCACAGCTTGCGCTTCGAGCAGCAGGCGCGCATCGTCCAGCACGTAAATGTACTCGCCGGCAGCTATGCGCATGACGGGCGGCGCGTGCTCGACCAGCAGGTGCAAGCCGACGCGATCGTCTGACGTGACAGGCTCTTCGAACCAGGTCACGCCCAACTCTCCAAACTTGACACTTTGCTCGAGAGCCTGCTTCCGGGTATAAGCGCCGTTGGCGTCGACAAATAGTTCGGCTTTTCCCTTGAGCGCCTTTTGCACTGCCTTGACACGCTCGATATCGCTGGCCGGTTCGCGCCCGATCTTCATCTTGACGGACCGCATCTGCTCGGATGCCCAACCGGTGAGTTGTTCCACCAGCTGCTTTTCCGTATAGGAAGTAAATCCACCGCTGCCGTAGGCGGGAACGGACTCCCTGATGCGTCCGAGCAACTCGACTAAGGGCTGATTCAGGAGGCGCGCTTTAAGGTCCCAAAGGCACGTATCGATCGCCGAGATAGCGCTCGAAACCAGCCCCGGCCGTCCCCAGTTTCTAACCTCCCGATCCAACCTGGAGTGCAGGTCCGGAATAGCCAAGGCGTCGCCGTCAAGGATGCACTTCTCGACCAATTCTTTGGCAACGTAAGCCGCGGCCTTATTCGCATAGGCGTAACCGAGTCCCACGCTGCCGTCCGCGCTCAACTCAACAATAACGATGGTGGTCGAATCCCACTTGGCAGTGCCATCCGATTCGGGTTGATCGGTTGGTATGGTGAACGCCGAAATCTTTCCGGAAGCGATTTTCGGGCGACTGTTAGCAGGCATTTCACTTCATAGAGAAGCGCCGCAACAAAACTGTGACGAGTTTAGGCCGCAACAGTTCCGCTGGAACAACGTCATAGCAGTGGGACATGGAGAGCGCACTGGCTGTCGTTGAACAACATATTCAGACAGGGCGTTTTCAACGCTCGCTCTCGCTTGTGGCGGCGGGCTCCAGCCTGATCAGCGGCCTCGAAGTAGGTTACGAACATTACAAGGGCAGCTACGGCAACCGCGTCATGTACAGCCCAGTAATCTTAAGCGCGGCTCTTACAGTTGCCGCGACGGCCGGCATTTTCAACAGCAAGCTCGCGCGCAGTTGGATGCGCTGGATATCCGCCGCCACGCTGGCCGACGGAGTAATCGGCTTCGGCTTCCACATACGCGGCATTCAACGAAAGCCGGGCGGATGGAAGCTGCCGCTGACCAACATCATCATGGGTCCGCCGATTTTCGCGCCGTTACTCTTCGGCACGGCGGCTTATCTGGGTTTTATCGCGTCCTACCTGAAGCCCGAAGAGCAGACGGAAAGGGCGGCGTACGGCACCCAACTGAGCGGTTGGCGGCGTGAGCTAAATGAAGGCCAGTTCCAGAAACATATGGCCGCGGTAGCGGCGCTGTGGACTTTGTTTTCCGGAGCCGAAGCCTGGTATTCGCATTACAAGAGCCGCTTCCGAATATGGTCGCAATGGATTCCCGTGTTGTTGAGCCCCATCCAGTTCGGCGCTTGCGTGGGCGCGATCTACAGCGAGGGAGCGGCCCGCAGATTGTTGCCCGCCACCTCCGCGCTCACCACAATTAGCGGCGCGGTTGGCTTTTTCTATCACGCGCGGGGCGTGGTTCGCAGGCCCGGAAAGGGCAGGCATTGGCTCTATAACATTCTTTACGGGCCGCCGGTGTTTGCTCCTTTGCTGTTCGCCGCGTGCGGGGCATTGGGTATTTTAGCGACTGTTCTGCGGAGAGAGAAATCATGAGCAAGCAACCCGAGCGGCAATGGAATCAGCCGGGCTATTACCCTGGCTTTCACACGCTGAGTCAGCGCAAGTTCTGGGATCAGGCAACACGTACGGTGATCGAAGATCGGGTCCATAATATTCCCCCAATTCGCTTTTTTGGCCCCGAGGAGCTCATCACCATGACCGCCGTGGCAAATCGCATCCTTCCACAGGACGATCGGACGGAGGCGTTTCGCATTCCGATCGTAAATGCGATCGACGAGCGCTTGTTCGAAAACAAAATCGACGGTTACCGCTTTGAAAATATGCCAGACGATCGGGAAGCTTACCGACTGGGTTTGCGCGCCATCGAGGAAATTTCGCAGGATCGCCACGCAAAACCGTTCGCTGAGTTAGACCCTGGCCTCCAGGACGAAATTATGCAGTCGTTGCATCAGGCGAAGCCGAGGGGCGCCGCGGAGATCTGGAAGCAGTTGCCGGTGGAGCGTTTCTGGCACATGCTAGTGGGCGATTGCACGGCCGCTTACTATTCCCACCCCTGGGCGTGGGATGAGATCGGGTTCGGCGGCCCCGCTTACCCGCGCGCTTACACGCGCTTGGAAAATGGCTTGCCGGAACCCTGGGAAGTGGATGAGCAGCGCTATGAGTGGGAGGCGCCCGCCGGCTCGCTCTCCGACACATACGAGTTGCTTCCGACAGACGTGCAGGGTGTCGCTGGACAAGGGGGCACGCATTGAAGCAGCCTGCTTTCGGTTTGTTCGGGGACGCCTTCCAGACTCCTGGCGACAGCAAGCGACACCTGGGATCGTTACAAAGTATTTCGATCGATTGCCAACACTATCCCGAAAATGAAGCTGTGGATTTTTGCGTCGTTGGCGTTGGAGCGGCTGGCGGCGTGCTGCTACAGCGCCTTGCAAAATCGGGCTTCAGCGTGGTGGGCCTGGAAGCAGGGCCCTTCTGGGACACGGAGCGGGACTGGGTCAGCGACGAGAAAGGTTCACACAAGCTTTATTGGAACGATCTGCGGATCACCGGCGGCAAAGATCCGCTGGCCTTCGGAGAAAATAACAGCGGCAAGGGAGTGGGTGGCGGTTCCGTGCATTGGGCAGCCTTTGCGCCGCGCTTCCACCCTTCTGACTTCCGCGTGTATAGCGAAGATGGCGTTGGAGCGGATTGGCCGCTATCGTACGCCGAGTTGAAACCCTATTATGAACTGCTCGAACGCGAGATGCCGGTAGCCGGTCCGGCATATTTTCCGTGGGGCGATCCCCATGGCTATCCGTTTGGGCCGCATCCGCTCGGCGGCGTGGGCGACGTATTGGTAAAGGGCTGCACCAAGCTCGGCATCGGTGTCTGCGCGGGTGGCCCGGTAGCGATACTTTCCGGTTCGCGCGGGAAACGGCCACATTGTATTTACCGTGGCTTTTGCATTCAGGGCTGCAAAGTAGGCGCCAAGGCGAGCACACTGGTCACGCACGTTCCGGAAGCGCTCGAACATGGAGCGGAGATTCGCGAATTCAGCATGGTCTCCCGCATCTCCATGGCAAACAAGGACCGCGTCAATGGAGTGTTTTATTACGATCGCGACGGTCAGGAACACTTTCAACGCGCGAAGGCGGTTATCGTCGCCGGTTACGCGATAGAGACGCCGCGCCTGCTCTTAAACTCAGCCTGCGCCGGCCATGAAAAGGGTCTGGCGAACTCGAGCGATACAGTTGGCCGCTATCTGATGGCGCAGGCCGGCAACGTGATTTTGGGAAGGTTTGCGGATCTCGTCCGGATGTATAAGGCGCCCCCGGCACATGCCTTGTCGGAGCATTTCTATGAGACAGACCCCAAACGCGGATTTGCGCGCGGGTTCGCGATTCAGACGGTTGGGCCGCTCCCCATGGCCTTCGCCAAGCAGATGATGAAAGCGAAAGGAGCATGGGGCTGGGGCATGAGGCGAGTCATGATGGATTACAACCACTGGGCGGCGCTCGGGGTACTGGGAGAGATACTACCCTGGCCGGAGAATCGCGTGCAGATCGCCGAAGAGAAAGATCAGCACGGTATCCCGGTCGCAAAAATCACTTTCGATCTTCACGAGAACGATAAGAAGATGATCGAGTTCGGCAAGAAGACCGTCATGGATGTAATGTGGGCCGCTGGCGCGGAAGAGGTAGTGCAAGAGTCGCGCTACGCACATCTAGTGGGCGCGGCGCGCATGGGAAAAGATCCCGCAACCTCGGTCGTGGACAAGTTCGGCCGGACGCACGATATCGGCAACCTGTTCATTTGCGACGGGAGCGTTCTTCCGACGCAAGGATCGGCCAACCCAGGTCTAACCATCCAATCCCTGGCCGCGCGCACCGCCGATTACCTGATCTCACAAGGCGACAAGATCTTTACGTCGGACCAGCGAGACATGACACCGCCGCCCATTCGCGGGAATCTTGCCGTAAAGGATGCGTTGACAACGGGTATTCCAACTTTCGCCTAGCGCCTGGCCGCGGAACCGCGCACGTAAGGGAGCGTTCCCCGGTTTTTTCACATGCGAGCCAGTGCCCTTCCGGCCCTCACCATAAAACGCAAATCCGGTCCGTCATACTAAAAGAGGTTGTCGAGGCCGATCGGAACAGCAGACTGCCCCCCTCTACAACCGCCGCCGTATGAAAATTATTGTTTCGGTCAAACAGGTACCAGCGCGGGATTCGCAGCTGAAGGTAAATAGCGAAGGCAAGTGGCTGGACGAGAGTGACGCCAATTATGAAATGAATGAGCCGGACGCTTACGCCCTGGAAGAGGCACTACAGTTGCGCGAAAAGCTTGGCGGCGAGGTCATTGTAATTTCGCTCGGGCCGCAACGCGTCACCCAGACCATCCGCGAAGCACTAGCCAAGGGAGCCGATCGCGCAATTCATGTGGAGGCCGACGAAGAGCAAACACTCGATCCGCTGACCACGGGGCGGCTGCTCGCCAAGGCCGTGCAACCGGAATCGCCCGAACTGATTCTCACCGGACTACAATCGGACGATCTCGGCTATGGGCAGACCGGCGTCGTGCTGGCCGAATTGCTCGGTTACTCGCACGCCACCATCGTGATGGAAGTCGAGCCGCAGGAAAACGGCGTGCGTGTAAAGCGCGAGCTCGAGGATGGTTGGTTTCAAAACGTCTCGCTGCCGCTTCCGGCAGTGCTCACGATCCAGTCCGGTATTAAGAAGCTTCGCTACGCGACCTTGATGGGTATCAAGAAGGCGAAAACGAAACCCATTCAGACCGTCCCCTCGCCGGACTTAGGCAGCGACGGAACACCATCCGCCTCCATCCAGCAAATCTACTCGCCTCATCGCAACAAGCAGACTCAAATGATAACCGGCGACCCCAAAGACGTGGCCCACCGGCTAATAGAAAAATTGAGGTTTGAGGCGCGAGTGATATGAGTATCCTGGCTATTTTGGAGCAGCGCGAGGGCAAGTGGAATCGAATGTCCTTCGAAGCGCTGGCGGCTGCCCAGAAGATTGCACAAACGTTCAACGAGCCTGTGGCTGCAGTAGTCATCGGTTCGGACATCGACTCGTTGGCGCGTGAAGCCGCCACTTACGGAGTCGAGAAAGCGATCGCGGTCGACCATACTTTGCTCAAAGATTACACGGCGGAGGGTTACACGGCGGCGTTGGAACAACTGATTCAATCCCATCACCCAAAAGCAGTGGTCTTTCCACATACTTATCAAGTGCGAGACTATGCGCCTAAGCTGGCGACGCGCCTCGGGAAGGCCCTCGTGAGCGATGTCGTCGATATCAACACGGATGGCGGCCAAACATTATTCGTGCGCCAGTTGTTCCAGGGCAAGCTGAACGCGAATGTGCTTGCGCTCTCAGATCCAGCGTTTGTCTCCATTCAAGCGGGCGCGTTCCGTGCAATGGAGCCGGGCAGTAACCAGGCGGCGGTCGAAAAGTTCGCGCCGCAGCTTGATCCGTCGCGGATTCAGAGCAAGCCGGAAGCCCCTTTCCGCGAGGCGCAGCGTTCGGTGGACTTGAGCGCGGCGGACATCATCGTTTCGGTAGGCCGCGGTATCAAAGAAAAGGACAACATGCCGGTGATTGAAGAGCTGGCTCAGGCCTTGGGAGCCGAACTCGCCGCCTCGCGCCCAATCTGCGATAGCGGTTGGCTCCCCATGGAGCGCCAGGTCGGCAGTTCCGGGCAGACGGTATCGCCGAAACTTTACATCGCGGTCGGTATCTCAGGCGCGATTCAGCACCTGGTTGGCATGAAGGGTTCGCAAACAGTGGTCGCCATTAACAAAGACGACCATGCTCCAATCTTCGAAACGGCCGACTACGCGATCGTGGGCGACCTGTTTCAGATCGTCCCGGCTCTGGTCCAAGAGATCAAAAAGACCAAAGCATAAAGAATTGATGAGGGGGACATTCAGGCGTAAGGGTCTTCGCGGCGGCGCGGCCCTTGGTGTTTGTGGATTGCTTGCGCTGCTGGCAAGCTGCCAAAGGCTCGTGCCCAAGGACGTAGCCGCCAGCGTAAACGGCCGACCCATTACTTACGCGCAACTGGATCGCGCGCTGGCGGCTCAATTCTCCAACTCTCCGATGAAGGGGAGCGCCGACCAGGTGACGCAGCTGCGTCTCGAAGCACTGCGCGCCTTAATCGACAACGAAATTCTGTTGCAGCGAGCGGAGAAGGAAGGTCTGCTTGCCTCCGACGGCGATGTCGATGCCAAGTTCAACGAGCTGAAAGCGCCCTACACCCAGGAACAATTCCAGAAGCTTCTGGATCAGCGCAAAATGACAGTAGCAGACCTGAAAGCGCAGATAAGGCGCGAATTGAGCGTCCAGAAGCTCACCAACAAAGAGATCGGCTCGCATATTTCCATCTCCGACGCCGAAGTGGCTGCCTTCTACAACGCCAACAAAGCAAGCTTCAATCTGCCGGAAAATAAAGTCCGGCTCGCGCAAATCCTGGTCACCGGCAATCCCGACCCGAATGTAAATAACTTGAAAAACGATAAGGCGCAAAACGAGCAGCAGGCTAAGAACAAGATTCAGATGCTCGACATGCGCGTGCGCCAGGGCGAGGACTTCGGACAGCTTGCGCAGAATTATTCGGAAGATCAGTTCGCCGCGAACGGCGGCGATGTCGGTTTTGTGCCGGAGTCTGCTTTAGATAAGGCCAATCCCGAGCTGCGGAAAGACATTCTGGCGATGACGCCCGGACAGGTCTCGCCGATCATCCATACCTCGGAAGGTTACCGGATCATCAAGCTTATCTCCAAAGAGCCGGCCGGCCAGCGGCAACTGAGCGATCCGCGCGTGCAGGAAGAAATCAGGCAGGGCTTGTTCCAGGCCAAGGAGCAGGTCTTACGCTCGGCCTTCTACGAAGTGGCGAGAAGCCAGGCTAAAGTAGTGAACTACTACGCACAATCGGTGCTGGCGAGCCGCGATAACAAGTGACTATACGCCAATGTCTTCGTTCCAAAGTTCCGGGCGCGTGGCGATAAAGTCAGTCATCAGATCGATACATTCGTCGTTTTGAAGAACCTCGACTGCAATACCCGCGCGTCGTAAACTTTCTTCCGCCCCTGAGAACGTTCGATTTTCGCCAACTACCACCCGTCCGATTTTGTACAGCAGAATAGCCCCGCTACACATGGGGCAAGGTGAAAGAGTGGTGTAAATGGTGGCCTCCCGGTACACCGAAGCTGGCAATCGACCCGCATTTTCCAGGCAATCCATTTCGCCATGCAGGATGGCGCTGCCCCGCTGAACGCGCCGGTTGTGGCCGCGGCCAACGATTCTGCCTTCGTGGACGAGTACGGAACCGATGGGGATGCCGCCTTCGGCCAGGCCTGCGCGCGCTTCCCCGATCGCCGCTTCGAGAAAGAGATCCTTCGCCATGCTCTTAGTAATAGCAACAGTAGCAGCCTCTAGCCTCTGACATTCTTTCCAGAAATTTGTTAACGATTGGGCCCTAACCAAGTCCAATTTCACGTTGGAAGAAAGCAACCGCGGAGAAGAACAAAGATGGCGAAAACAGTAGGCGAGAGACTGATCGAGCGGCTCAGCGAGTGGGGCATCGACACAATTTTCGGGTTTCCCGGAGATGGCGTCAACGGGATTTTCGAAGGCCTGCGGGTCAATCAGGATAAGGTGCGTTTTATACAAGTGCGCCACGAGGAAGCGGCGGCCTTCGCGGCCTGCGGATACGCCAAGTACACCGGGCGTCTGGGTGTTTGCATCGCGACATCTGGTCCGGGAGGCATTCACTTGCTGAACGGCTTATACGACGCCAAGTGCGATGGCCAGCCCGTCCTGGCCATCACCGGCCACACCTTTCATGATCTGATCGGAACACATTATCAGCAGGACGTCGACCTGGACAAGCTTTACATGGACGTTACCGTATACAACCAGCGCGTCATGGGGCCGGCTCATCTGGTGAACGTGGTCGATGAAGCGGTCAAAACCGCCTTGTCGAAGCGCGGAGTCGCGCACATCACTGTCCCGAAAGACATCCAGGATATGAAAATCGCGGATAACGAGAGGTCATCCGCCAATATCAAGAATCACAGCGGCGGCCTCTTCGCTCCGGTGTACCCGAACGCTTCGCAACAGGAGTTGCAGGATGCGGCCGACATCATCAACAAGGGCAAGCGGGTTGTTATTTTTGCCGGTCGCGGCTGCCTGGGAGCGAGCAACGAATTGCTTGAGCTATCGGAACGAGCAGACGCGCCTATTGTGAAGCCTCTCCTCGGAAAAGCGGTTGTGCCGGATCGCGATCCACACACCACAGGCGGTTTGGGATTACTTGGCACGGCGCCGTCGCAGGATGCGCTCGAAGAATGCGACACGTTGATCATGGCGGGCACCAGCTATCCGTACATTGAGTTCCTTCCGAAACCGGGTCAAGCCAAATGCATTCAGATCGACATCGACCCTGCCCGGATCGGCTTGCGATACCCGGCGGACGTGGGCATCGCGGCAGACGCTAAGCAAACCTTCGCGGCATTGCTTCCCCTCATCAAGGACAAAAAGCACGATTTCCTGAAGAAGTCGCAGAAGCGCATGGAGAGCTGGAACAAGCTCATGGACGAGCGCGGAACGCGCACCGATTCGCCCATGAAGCCGCAGGTGGTAACCTATCACCTCAATAAATTGCTGGCCGACGATGCGATTGTCTCTTCCGACAGTGGCACGATCGCAACCTGGACGGCGCGCTACGTCGAGATGCGCGGGGACATGATGTTTTCTCTCTCCGGTTCGCTGGCAACTATGGCCAACGGCCTCCCCTACAGCATTGGCGCTGCCGTGGCGTATCCGCGACGTCAGGTTGTTTGCATTGTGGGTGACGGCGGCTTATCGATGCTGATGGCCGAGCTTGCGACGCTCGCAAAGTACAAGCTGAACGTAAAAGTGATCGTCATCAAGAACAATGTTCTCGGACAGATCAAATGGGAAGAGATCGTGATGGAGGCGAACCCGGAGTTCGGGATCGACTTACAACCGATCGATTTCGCCGCCGTCGCCAAAAGTTGCGGGATCGGCGGATTCAACCTGGAGCGCGCCGAGGATGCCGAGTCCGTGTTACGCGAAGCGCTAAGCTATCCCGGGCCCGCGCTGGTCGACGCAGTGGTAGACCCGAACGAACCGCCCATGCCCGGCAAGATCAAAACCGAGCAGGCCGTGCATTTCGCAGAAGCCATGGCGCGCGGCGATAAGAAAGCCGGCAAGATCATCCAGACGGTACTCGAAGACAAGGTGCGCGAAATTTTGTAGACCGGCACATCGCGGTCTTCTGTAAGTCCGGTCAAAGCGCGGTGGCGGCCAGCCGCAATGCTATATTCGTAAAGACGCTTGGCGTCACCGCAATCTCCTACCCACCCGGGCGCGTAGCTCAATTGGCAGAGCAAGTGACTCTTAATCACTAGGTTGTAGGTTCGATTCCTACCGCGCTCACCAGCTTAATTCACTTTTATGCCGCCGGGCGACGTTGGACCTCTATTTGTATCTGCTCGAGCTTTTCAAGCTTGGCCTTGTCGAGTTCATAAATGCCCTGCAGATTGATCCAGAACTCTGGCGTTGTTCCGAAGTACCGCGCGAGACGCAAAGCAGTGTCGGCCGTGATCGCGCGCTGGCCATTTACGATCGCCTGCATGCGAGTTGCTGGAACCCGAAGGGCGAGCGCAAGCGCATTTGCTGACAACCCGAGCGGTTCGAGGAATTCTTCAGCCAGATATTCTCCTGGCGTGATCAGCGGTAACAACTCAGGCCGCGCCTTCTTAGTGGTAGTCGGCAATTTCGACTTCATATGCAGATCCGTCCTTCCAGGTAAAGCAAATTCGGTATTGGTCGTTGACGCGAATGCTACGCTGGCCCTTCCGGTCTCCCTTCAGCGCTTCTAAACGGTTTCCGGGGTGAGCCGCCAGATCTTCTAAGCAGCTAGTTGTACGAAGTCCCAGCAGTTTCCGCTGCGCCACACGCGCAATTGCTTCAAACTTCTTTATGCGAATACCCATCGCCACTTGTTCCGTCTCTTTGTTCCGGTAAGAGGCGATCACTCCGCTATTATAACACGCGTGCTACGTAAAGCGTACAACGGTGGTGGTGCAACGCGCCACTTTCTGCTAGCCCGATACGCGACTCAGCGCGACACGTTGGCCCGCACGATGACGATCAGGGGTTTATCTACTCCGGCCTTGGCGACTAAGGCCGCCTCGTTCTGAGGAACGTCGATGTTCGCGGTTACGTCACTTCCGGCAGAAGCTTGCGTGGACGATTTACTCAGCCAGCAGCGCAATCCATTCAGGCTGATAAGGCTCGCCTTTGCGCCGGCGGCGACGGAAGCAGATTGAAGACTGATGTGAGTGAGGCTCGCTCCTGCCGCGGCCGGTTCTCCGAAGCTGATATCGCCCGCCTGTCCTTCGCGCACGCGGAGAGTTTCGGAATCCACCAGTTGGAGCGCTTGGGAGCCAGAGGAAGCGCTTACTGTTTTCGCGATGGCCGCCAGTTCCGTAGGCAGGCTATGTGGCGAAGCGGGCGCCGTAGCCAGCAGATAAACAGTGACTTCTATGTTCGCGGGGGTTGCCGGCGCAACATCAAGCAGCTTACTCGTCTGTTCCACTTCTTGAAGAAATTGCGCCGGCCCGCTTACGATGAGAACCTTCAGCTCTCGATTGACTTGCATGGCGAACGATCGCCCGGCAAATACGCTGCGCAACTGATCGGGATCGATGTACTTCACCTGGATCGTGCGCGTTCCCCAATCCGAAGGCGAAGTGCTCGGTGCGGAGGCGGCGGAATTATCCTGAGCGAACAACCCGCGCAGCGCCAATAAGCTAAGGTAAAGAAGTTTTCTGGGCACCTGGAATCTTATCGAGCAAAAAGCCGCGGACCGAGAACCGAATTTGCGCTCGGCTGCGTGGGCAACAAAGGAAATGCAAAGTATGGACCCCGGCCTCTGCCAAACCTGCGCCCATGCAAAGGTTGTAACTTCCGATCGCGGCTCGATTTTCTATCGCTGCCAGCTCGCCGACAGCAACCCGCGCTACCCCAAATATCCCCGCCTTCCCGTGCTCAACTGCGCGGGCTGGGTAGACGCGGAGAATACACCGTCTTCAACAACGACGCACCGATCGCAAAACTAACTCAGAACCGCCACCGAGTCGGCGTCGAGTTCGATAGACCCATCAAGAAGCTTATACTCGCCGTCCGAACACAACTCCACTTTTGAAGTTCGCTCGGCCAGCGGAATCGCCTGCCGTCCAGCTGACAGGTTGCAAATCACTTCCACCGCGCCGCGCCCGGCTTTGAACCATCCTGCTTTCTCGTCGAAGGAAACTTCCACTTCTTCCATCTGCCCGTCCGTAAGACTCGAGTACTTGCGCCGCAGGCGAATCAGTTGCTTGTACCAGTCGAGCAATTCGGCATGAGGTTCCTTTGCAACCTCGTCCCATCGCAACTTTGATCTCTGGAAAGTAGCCGGGTCCTGTGGATCCGGTACCTCCTCGGGCGACCAGCCGAAAGCGGCAAATTCCTTGCGCCGGCCCTCTGACACTTTCCTCCCAAGCTCTACATCTTCATGCTGGGTGAAGTATAGGAACGGTGATGAGGCCCCAAATTCCTCGCCTTGAAACAACATCGGAACATAGGCCGAAGTGAGGACCAGAGCAGCCGCGATCTTGCTTCTTCCCGGGCTCACCAGGTGACCCAGGCGCTCGCCCTTTGCCCGATTACCTACCTGATCGTGATTCTGCGCATAGGCAAGGAAATGATGGCCGGAAAGGCAGGTAACGGGTCGCCCATGCAGCCGATTGCGATGCGGCGAAAGGCTCCCGTCATACACAAACGCCTCCTGAAGAGCCTTGGCTAAGTGCTCAAAAGATCCGAAGTCCTCGTAATACCCTTTCTCTTCGTTTGTCAACACAGTGTGCAAAGCGTGATGAAAATCGTCGCTCCACTGAGCGTCAATTCCGAAGCCGCCCGCCTCACGAGGCGTTACCACGCGCGGATCGTTCAAATCGCTTTCCGCAATCAACACAAAATAACGCCCGAGATGAGCCGCCAGCCCATCCACGCGCTCCGAAAGAGCTTCCAGCAAATGTATCGCCGAGCGATCGAAATACGCATGAACAGCATCCAGGCGCAAACCGTCGAAATGGTAATCGCGCAGCCACATCGCGGCGTTACCCAGAAAAAATTCGCGCACTTGCGAACTGCCCGCATGATCGAGATTGACGGCCGCCCCCCAGGGTGTTTCATAAGCATCCGTCAGGTACGGACCAAACTGCCCGAGGTAATTACCGATCGGGCCAAAGTGGTTATAAACAACGTCGAGCAAGACCGCTAGGCCCTTTTCGTGGCAGGCGTTCACCAGCTGCTTCAAATCGTCCGGCGTTCCGTAGGCATGATGCGGAGCATACAGGTCCACGCCGTCGTAGCCCCAGCCCGAACTGCCCGAGAATTCGTTGATCGGCATGATCTCTATGTGGGAAATACCAAGCTCGACCAGGTAATCCAAACGCTCGATGGCGCTCGAAAACATCCCTTCCGGCGTAAACGTGCCGATGTGCAACTCATAGATCACGGCACTCGAGAGAGGGCGCGCCTGCCAGCCCGCATCGGTCCAGGCAAATTTACCGTGATCGATGATTTGCGAAGGGCCGTCAATGCCGTGCGGCTGAAAGGCCGAGCGGGGGTCGGGCACCGGCTTTTGGCCATTCACCTCGAGCCCGTATTCTGTTCCTGGTTGCGCTTCCTGAACATCTGCGCTCCACCAACCTCGTTCGCCGCTTTTGAGCGGGTACGAGTTGGGCCCAATGCGAACGGCAACAGTGTGGGCGTTAGGCGCCCAGACGCTGAAGGTGTGCATTTCTCTATCTTTGCAATCCCTCCTAACGATTCCTCACTAGCAAGGCTACCGGGAACTTGCGTAGTAGATCGGCGAGGTGTATTTTGCCACCGGCGATTTGCTCGCCCGAGAGAACATTCCGCCAGTCGCCCTTAGGAAGCTGTACTGTCGTGTCTCCCCAGTCGCCTCGCAACTGCCAATTCAGGCGCGAAGCGATAACCGCTACATCCTTGCCCCGCTCAAAGCCTACAAAGTGCCGCGCTTTTTCGCCTTCCGCCTGCAAAGCAGTGTAAGCTCCAGCTTCGCCAAAGGCGGCGGCGTACTCGCGGCGCACCCGCAACGCATGATAAATAATCCAAAGCTTAGGCAAGCCATCGTCGACGCGCGCCATCACCTGCCGGACATCCATCTGGCGAATCTCGTCGAGCCGGTGACGGCGCGCCTCGTAATCCACCGGCCGCCGATTATCCGGGTCCACCAGGCTAAGATCCCAGAGTTCCTCGCCCTGATATGTATCGGGAATGCCGGGAACGGTAAACTTCAGCAGCGTCTGCGACAGCGAATTCATCCAGCCCGGTTCCACCAGCGGCCGCACAAACTGCTCCAGCCCTTCCATGAATTCCCCATCCCGGTAGATCGCTTCAATAAATTCGCGCGTCGCAGTTTCGAATCGCTCATTGGGCGTCAGCCAATTCGTCCGCTGTTTTGCCTCGCGACAGGCTTTTTCCATATACGGAAGCAGCCGCTCTTTGGTGATCGGCCACGCGCCAATCATCGTCTGGTAAAGGAAATATTCGGTGTTGTGGTCAGGCCAGCAGTTGCTTTTGTATTTATCGTTCGACGCTGCCCAAAGCCGCAGAGCCTCTCTCCACGCGTCCGGCTTCTCGGATAGCAGACTGATCCGCGCACGCACTTCCTCGCTTCGTTTCGTGTCGTGCGTAGAAGAGGAAATCATCGTCCGCGGGTGCGTGCGCTGCGCCTCCTGGCAGAAGCGGTGGAATTCCTCGACCGATACGCCGAACCGCCCGGGATCGCCCCCAACTTCGTTCAGCGAAACCAGCCGATTGTAGTTATAAAAAACAGTGTCTTCCACTCCTTTGGCCATCGCCGGCCCGCAGAATTGCTGAAATCGCATCACGAATTCCGATTCCATGCTGCCCCGCGCCTTAAGCAAAAGAATGTCGCGGATGAAGTCGAACAAACCAGCGTCGATCTCGGGCCGGTTGTTTTTCGATGCTTCGACGGCCTCATTGATGTACCGCTCGTCGTCCGCCGTAATTTCGTCGCGCTCTGGAACCACATACGTTCGGTAGACCGGGAAACAAGCGGTGATCTCGCGAATGGCGCGCAGCACATCGTGCCGCGTATAGTCTCGCTGGTCGCGATGCACCTCGCAAATATCCGTCAGCAAATGAGTGAGCCGGTTGACGTCGCTGCCGAGCAGATCCCGCAACACGCGGTGCTTCTTGTCGCGGCAAACAGCTGCATAGTCGGTTGGCTCCTGGGTGAAGTCGGAATAGATCTCGTTAAACGTCTCCTCGCTCCCCCTTTCGACAAACAGTCCGTTTAGCTGGTTGAGATAGTCGTAGCCCGTAGTTCCGTCTATCGGCCACTCACTGCGGAATCGCTCGCCGAGCTCGAGTATTTTCTCCGCCGTGATCCAGACATCCGTGGCTTCCTCTCGCAGACGCTCGAAATAATGTTTCGGATCTTGCAATCCATCCGGATGGTCGATGCGAATACCGTCCAGCACGCCCTCCTTTAACCAGCGCAGGATGAGCGCATGTGTATCGGCAAAAACCTGCGGATTCTCCGAACGCAGCGCCACTAACGTGTTCACGTCGAAAAAACGCCGATATGGCAAATCCTGCTTGGCTGTCTGCCAGAAGGCCAACCGGTAATTCTGCTGTTCGAGCACATCGCCCAGTTGGTCGACGTCCCGGTTGATTTCTTTAAGCGCGCTGTCCACCGCTTCCGCGATGAAAGGCGTTTCACTGAAAAGCCGTTCCAATAAACTGCCAATGACGCCCTTATCGCGATGCCGCGCGCTCTTGCTCGCCCGATCCGTCATCGTGGGGCTCGGTAGATTTGCTAGCGCGTCGCCCAGAAAGGCGAGGTAGTCAGAACCGGTTGCGTGCGCGGCGGCATTCAGGATGGCTGGCAGCGAGCGCGGCGAAAGCGGGAACTCATTTTCCGCATACCGCACGAAGAAATCCCCGTCGCGTCGCTTCAATTGGATCTCACCGCGGCTCAGTACCCGCCCGTAGTGATCTCCCAGCACGGGAACCAGCAACTTGTTGCGTAATTTCTCATCCTGCGAATGCCAATCGATGTCAAAGAAAGGTGCATAGCGGCTGGAGGGTCCGTTTTCCCAAACATCCCACCAGAGCCGGTTCCGCCGCCCGCTGATCGCCATGTGGTTCGGCACCACATCGAGCACTTGCCCCAAATCCAATTCGCCTAAGCGCTTCGAAAATCGGTCGTGCGCCTCCGCCCCGCCCAGCTCTTCGTTCACCTTGTGGTGATCGACCACATCGTAGCCGTGCTTACTGCCGGGAGCAGCTTGCAGGTAAGGCGAGCTATAGACATGCGAAATTCCGAGATCGTGAAGATAATCGGCGATGCCGGCCGCTGCGTCGAAGCCGAAGTTTGCATGCAGTTGCAGCCGATACGTGGCTACCGGAATACGTGGCATTTTTTAGGTAAGAGCTCCATTCAAGGTACATAGTTTCGCCAGCAACAAATCGCAGCAGGGCATACAGTGTAAGAAGAACCGATGTTGTACGAAATTGAAAGTCCGCCGACTGAGCAAAATTCCGCCATCCGGCTGCATGCCAATGACAATGTGCTGATTGCTCGCGTCCCATTGTCCCAGGGTCAACAAGTCGACGCCGGAAGCGGCTCGGTGGCGGTTCGGTCGGCCGTTCCTGCCGGCCACAAGATCGCGCTTCATCCCATCGCCGCCGGGGAGCGCGTCTATCGCTACGGCCACGCCATTGGAGTCGCCTCGCGCGCTATTCAAGCCGGAGAACACGTCCACACCCATAACCTGGGTTTCCAGGAGTCGCACGCGGAAGAAGATGTTGCCCGGGTGGAAACTCCGCGCGCCGCTCCGGCCAGTTCCGCCACCTTTCTCGGCTTTAAGCGCGCCGATGGCAGAATCGGCACCAGAAACTACATCGCCGTCGTAGCGGCCAGCAACTGCGCCGCGCATACGGCCGAGCTGATCGCGCGCAGCTTCCTCGGCGAGAGACTGCCGCCCAACGTGGACGGCGTGATCGCGTTTCCGCACGGCGAAGGCTGCGCTCACACCATCGGCCCCGACACCGAGCAACTGCAGCGCACGCTCGGCGGCGTCCTGCATCATCCAAACGTATCCGCCGCGCTCATTCTTGGCCTCGGCTGCGAGGTCAATCAGATCGGCCACTATCTCGGCAGCGAGCCGGCCCCCAATCTCGCTTCGAGCGCCCTGCATGGCCTGACGCTACAGGAGTCGGGCGGCACCACCGGTGCTGTCGAAGAGGCGCGCAAGCATATTCGCCAATTCATGGAACGCGCCGCCGCCGAAGTTCGCACCGAACAACCCGCCTCCGCCGTCGTACTCGGCTTGAATTGCGGCGGCTCCGATTCCTTCTCCGGCATCACGGCCAATCCCGCGCTAGGCTACTGCTGCGATCTCGTCGTCGCTCAGGGCGGTACCGTCGTGCTCGCCGAGACCACCGAAATCTTCGGCGCGGAGCACCTTCTCACCACCAAAGCCCGCAGCCCCGAAATTGCCCGCAAGCTGCTCGACCGCGTGGCGCAATACAAGTCTTACTTGCGCCAGTTCGAAGGCAGCAGCTTTAACGACAATCCATCGCCCGGCAATAAAGAAGGCGGCCTCACCAACATCATCGAGAAGTCTCTCGGCGCAATCGCCAAGGCCGGCTCCACGCCGCTCGAAGATGTCGTCCAGTATGCCGAGCCGGTCACCGCCAAAGGCTTTGTCTTCATGGACACTCCCGGTTACGATCCGGTCTCCATCACTGGACTAGCTGCTGGCGGCGCCAACCTGATTGCCTTCACCACCGGCCGCGGAAGCGCCATCGGATTCCCCAACGTGCCCGTGCTTAAAATCGCCAGCAACTCCAATACCTATCGCCGCATGACTGGAAATATGGACATAAACGCCGGCCGCATCGCCGATGGAACCGCCACCGTCCAAGAAGTCGGCCAGGAGATTTTCGATACCTTGCTGCGTGTAGCCTCCGGCCAGAAAACGCACGCCGAGGAATTGGGCCACCACGAATTCGCCCCCTGGCGCATTGGGCCGGTCCTCTAAGCCGCGCCTTCACAAGCCCACTTTCTTACACTGCAAGAGTGCACATACGCTCGGTCTGCCGGTCTCTTTCTTTCGCTTTCATCCCCTGTCTTGTCCTGTTCGCGCGGCAATCGGCCAAAAAGCCCGTCACGCTAGATGACTTTCTTTCCCACCATCCCGCTTATCCCATCACGCCCACCTGGGCTCCCGACGGAAAATCTTTTTTCTACGAGCAGGAAGGCAGCGTCTATCTCTATAGCGTCAACAGTCGCAAATCACGCGCCTGGTTCGATCCCGCGACTTTAGAGAAGACCGCTGTCGAGCCCATCGAGCCCAAGGAATTCGGCTGGCAAAACCGCCGCGTGAATTCCGATTCCTACCAGTGGTTCCCCAACAGCAAAGACTTGCTCGCCGCGGTCAAAGGCGACCTCTTCGTCCTTCATGCCAACGGCAAATTCGACCAGCTCACCAAGACCGCCATCGACGAACAAGATCCCCGCCTTTCGCCCGATGGTAAGCTCGTGCTCTATCGCTGGAAGTCCAATCTCTTCGTGCTCGATCTGGCCACCCGCAACATCCGCCAGCTCACTCACGACGGCACGCCGACTCTCTTGAACGGCCAACTCGACTGGGTCTACCCCGAAGAGCTCGATCTCGGCTTTGCCAGCTGGTGGTCGCCCGATTCCAAACACATCGCGTATCTTCAGTTCGACGTCAGCCACGAGTTCGTTTATCCGCAAGTCGATCTCATCGGTGAACGCGCTTTCGGCGAGCCCGAGCGCTATCCGCAGGCCGGCACGCCCAACGCGCTTGTCAAGTTGGGCCGGATTTCTCCAGACGGTGGCGACACCCAATGGATGCAGGTCGGCGAAACCTCTAACACTCTGCTCGCCCGTGTCGCCTGGCTCCCCGATTCCTCGCAAATCGCGCTCGAACGATTTACCCGCCTGCAAGACAAGCTCGATCTACTCTTTTGCGATCCGGCCACCGGCGTCGTTCACACCGTATTGCAGGAACAGTCGAAAACCTGGATCAACGTGGCCGATAATCTTTTCTTCTTGAAAAGCCGCCCCGAGTTTCTCTGGACTAGCGAGCGCACCGGCTTCCGCCACATCTATCGCTATTCCGACAAAGGCGAATTACTCGGCCAGCTGACCAGCGGCGATTGGGAGGTGTCGAGTATCGTCGCCATCGACGAAGCCAAAAACGATGTCTACTACACGTCTTCGGAAACCAGCCCGCTCGAGACTCAGCTCTACCGCGTCTCTCTAAACGGCGGTGAGCGAGCGCGCATCACCAAACAGCCGGGCAGCCATGAGATTCACGCCAATCCCGACGGCAGCTACTTCGTCGATAGTTATTCCAATTTGCAGCAGCCTGGTCAGACGCGGCTTGCCAATGCCGGCGGCGAAGAGGTCACCGTGCTCCAGCCCATGGACAAAACCACCGAGGACCAATACGCTCTTCTCCCGAATGAGATCGTGCAGGTAAAAACCGCCGATGGCGTCGTCCTCTATGCTCGCCTCATCAAGCCGCCGAATTTTCAGCCGACAAACAAGTATCCGGCTATCGTCTACGTCTATGGTGGTCCCGGCGTTCAATCGGTCCGCAACCGCTGGTACGGCCTCTCGTGGGAACAGGTGCTCGCCAACCGCGGCTACGTCGTCTGGCAGCTCGATAATCGCGGCTCGAACGGACGCGGCGTTGCCTTCGAAGCTGGTATCTATAATCAGCTAGGCAAAGAAGAGGTCGCCGATCAGCGCCTGGGCGTCGAACACCTCGTCCAAATGGGTTTTGTCGACCCCAATCGCATCGGCATCACCGGCTGGAGCTACGGCGGCTACATGACCATTCACTCTCTTCTGTTCGCGCCCGATATCTTCAAAGTCGGCGTTGCCGGCGCGCCGGTTAACGACTGGCACAACTACGACACCATCTATACAGAACGCTACATGGGTCTGCCGGATAGGAATCAGGCAGCCTACGATGCCAGCTCCAACGTCAGGAACGCCGCCAGGCTCGCCGGCAAACTGCTCATCGTGCACAACATGGAAGACGACAACGTGCTTTTCCAAAACACCATGCAGATGGCCAACGCGCTTGAGCACGCCAATAAGCAATTCGTTATGCAGATCTATCCGCAGAAAACGCATGGCGTCTCAGGTCCGCTGCGCCGCCCGCTATACGAGGAGATGACCGCCTTCTTCGACACCCACCTGAAGACTCCCTAACAGAGCAGGAAGCGTCAGCGACCGTAAATTTGCACCTACCTGATAATCCCTTAAGTCAATGACATTGGGCACTTTTGCCTGCCGCGTCAGCACTCATCCCGACGGTTGGTTTTTCGACCCTGCGTACGAAAATGAAACAACATTCTTCTACGGAACCACCGGCGCGTCCAAGTACTTCAGCAAGATCACCGCATTCCCGTACTCGTTGTAAATAAGCTCATCGGCCACCTGCCTCGCGAGCATAATCCCGAAACCGCCCGGCCGCAAACCCATCTGCGAACGCAGCTCGGTGTGACGCAGCGGATTGTCCGGCGGATTGTTCACGGCCGCGTGCTCCATGCTGCCCATCGAGAAACCTGCCCCGTCGTCGCGAACGTAGATCAGAATCATCCGGTTAGTGCGGATCAGCGACACATCTACGCAGCGTCCCGGTTCCAGTCCACACCCATGCTCCATCGCGTTCCCCACCAGTTCGTCGACCGCCAGCAGGAGTGCTTCCGCCAAACCTTCCGGCAGCGTCTCTAAATGCGGCCGGAAGCATTCCCCGATCGCTTCCCTCGAATCCAGGTTCGGCGCGACGGCAAGTGACACCCATCCAGGGCGATTCGATTTCACCTGGACGGACTCTTTCGTACGCGTGCTGTCTTGCGCGCTCACCTTTCGCTATCTTCTCACTCCTTTTCATCCCGCGCGAAATGATATTTTTGTTAGGAGAAGTAGATCCCTTATGCGCGCGCTGCTTATTTCCGGCCTGTTACTCGTCTCGGCGCTGAATCTCTGCGCCGCCAAGAAGGTTATTTCACCCACTAGCAGCGCCGGCAACGAGAATGTCGATATCGTGGCCACCATCGTCCTCAGCCAAGACGAGGTAAAGCAAAAGCTCGGTGCGGATGCTGGGCAGGGTATCGTTTTGCTCGAAGTCAAAGTGATCCCCAAAACCGATACGCCCGTCCAAGTCAATCCCGATGACTTCATTCTGCTCGCGCACGATGACGGAGAACGGTCCAAACCCTTTGCGCCCGAAGAGCTGGCTGGCGCGGGGGCGATGGTTCTTACCCACTCCGCCGACAAAGTCAGGAAAACCGGTTCTTCCATCGGCATGGGCGGAATGATGGGGGGCATTGGCGGAGGAAACAGTTCGCCGGGCAACCCGACGCCGACTGTCGCGCACACAAAGATGGAGGATAAGAGACCCGGCAATGCGGATCTCCTTCACGCCCTCGAAGCCAAACAGCTGCCGGCCAAAGAGTCCAAAGATGAGGTGGACGGCTACCTCTACTTCCCGCTCAACGGCAAGCACAAACTCAAAAATCTTGCCGTACTATATCGAGGTCCAGCAGGGCGGCTGAACCTCGAATTCCAACATTAGACTTTATTACTGCGCGGCGCTGATGGAGCTGATCTTCACCATCCCATCTTCCATGGTCCCATCCACGGTCACATTCTTGCCGGCAAACGCTTTAGCCTTGTCTTTCGAATCGGCATCCAGTTTCATGACCTTACCGTCGCTCACAAGCACCGGATCCGAACCTTTTCCCAGACACTTTTCCACGCACTTCGTGTTCGCCTCGCTCGGAGAGCTATGCGCCGCTCCGCAGTGCGAGTCCGAGATGTAGCCCGTCATCTGCTCGGCAGCCGCCGTCAGCGAAAGCGCTGAAGCAACCACCAAACATCCAAAAGCTAGTTTTTTCATTGGTATGACCCTCCACAGGAATCTACGAGCACCATTCTATAGCAGATTAACCAGGTTCCTCGAAACCCCCGCCAAAAAAGGTTGTGAAAAAATTGGGGACACTCCGGGCTAGCATCCGTCCACTCCATCATGTCCACCAAAAACAGGCGTGTCCCCAGATTTTTTCAAAATCCCGTAAGGTCGCAATAGCCTGACTTCTTAAACCTCTAGAATCACCGGCATGATGAGTGGCCGCCGCTGTGTCTGCTTACTCAAAAACCGCTTCAAATCCGTTCGAATCTTCTCTTGCATCACGCCCCAGTCGCCTCGCTCCTCCGCGGTCGAACTCTCGAGCGTCTTTGCCACCACGCCGCGCGCCTCTTGCAAAACCGTCGAACTGTCGCCCGAAACAAATCCACGACTCACAATCTCAGGCAATCCCTCGCTGCGGCCGGTGTTCTTGTTGATCGCGATAATCGGCAGCACGAAGCCGTCTTCCGAAAGATGCCGCCGATCCCGGATAATAATGTCTTCCACCACATCGTCCAGCGAGCCGGAATCGATGCAAACGCGCCCGACCGTCACTTTAGGCCCCGGCCGCGCTCCCATATGATCTATCTCGAGCGTCGCGCCCGTCTCGAGCACAAAGGTGTCTTCCAGCCCCACGGAACGCAGATGCTGCGCGAGCGACGCGTGCTTCGAAAGTTGCCGGTACTCGCCATGGATGGGAATGAAATAGCGCGGCCGAACCAGATTCAGAATCAGCTTGAGCTCTTCCTGGCTGGCGTGCCCGGAAACGTGCACCGGCGGATTCATCGTCCCGTAAACCAGGTCCGCTCCACGCCGCGCAATGTGATTCATCATCCGGTAAATCGATTTCTCGTTGCCCGGGATGATGCGCGAGCTCAGCACTACCGTATCGCCCGCCTGCAGCGAAAGATTTTTGTGATTATCCACCGCCACCCGCGAAAGCGCCGACATCGGCTCCCCCTGCGTGCCCGATACCACCACCGCCACCTTCTCCGGCTGCATCTGCATGATGTCCTGCGGCCGCAGCAGTATCGATTCGGGAATCGAGAGCAGCCCCATATTGTGCGCGATTTCCGTCACATTCAACATGCTTCGCCCGAGAAAAGCCACCTTGCGGCCAGACTCATCCGCCAGATCCAGGATCTGTTGCAGACGGTGTATCGAGCTGCTGAAGCAGGAGATGATCAAGCGCCGCTCGCTGCGCACGAATAGGTCTTCGAGCCTCGGCCGCACCGCCCGCTCGCTCTCCGTGTAGCCCGGCCGATCCACGTTCGTCGAATCCGATAGCAGCAGCAGCACGCCGCGTTTTCCATACTCGGCAAAAGTATGCAGGTCGAATAATTCGTTATCGGTCGGTGTCGGGTCGACCTTGAAATCGCCCGTGTGAATCACCACTCCAAGCGGTGTCGTGACAGCCAGGGCAACGGCGCTCACAATCGAGTGCGTCACCCGAATAAATTCGATCTCGAACGGCCCGAGCGTAATCCGATCTCCGGGCTTCACCACATGCAGCTTCGCGTCGTCGAGCATTTCGTGCTCGTCCAGACGCCGCTCTACCAGCGCCAGCGTAAATTCGGTTCCGTAGACCGGCAGGTTCAGCTGCGAAAGAAGAAACGGCACTCCCCCGATGTGGTCTTCATGTCCATGCGTCAGGATCAGCCCGCGAACCATGCTCGCGTGCTGCTCTAAATAACTGAAATCGGGTGTAACGATATCGACACCCAGCAGCTCCGATTCCGGAAACATCATGCCGGCATCGATAACAATGATGTCGTCTCCATAGCGCAGCGCCATCGAGTTCATCCCGAACTCGCCCAGCCCGCCTATGGGGATTACCTGTAACTTCCGATCAGCCATAACGCAATAAGAAGCTAAAGATTACCATGCACTGCGTCGGTGGCGCGGACACTCGTGTCTAATGTCGTTTACTTAAGCATGAGCATGACAACCGAATGCCGCCCAAGCGTTGCGAAATGCTTGAAACAGAGCAGGAAGCGTCAGCGACCGTAACTTTTAACCTACTTAAAATCCTTAAGTCAATGACATTGTGGCACTCGTGCCCGCCGTCTCGACAATCGTGTCGAGACACTTTTGCCGGTTTGCGGCGATTGCTTTCGATGTACGCGCCCGCATATTCCTGGCTCATGGCGCACCCAAAGATCGCAGACACCCTGGCCTAAGGCGCTCCCGAGCGAATAGCCGCCTTCGCTCTCTCCACCCAGCTCTCATAAATATAGTCGCGATACTCCGAATCCCAAACCACCTCCGGAATCGCGTGTAACTGGTCCCGCGAAACCGCCGGGATGTCGCTGCCCAACGCCATCGTCGCCCCTTCATTCCGCTTAAAGAAAGAACCCGTCTGCGCGATCGCGCCCGTCTTTACCGCCCACTCTTCAATCTGCGTCTCGGGCATGCTTGCAATCTTTTTCCGGTCCCAGTTCGGAAATTTCAATTTTTCTTCCAGCCATTGCGCCGCCGGCTTTGTCAGGAAATAAGGACTGTGCCCTTCCCCCGGCACGAACTCCACATCGAACACCTCCTTCGAACTTCCCAGTTCCGCAACCGTCTGTTTGCGCAGTTGCTCGAACCAGTCCTTTTCGTGATGCACAATATCCACTACCTCGTCTCTGTCTCCATTGATCACCAGCGTCGGCCCGCGCTTCGCATTCAGCGCATAGATCACCGGCCCGCGCTCACCTAGAAAACTGAGTGAACGATACGGAATGGCCTGGCACATTTTGCTGCTTCCGTCCCAATACCCGTTCGGGCCGTCCAGGTCGCCTCCGCCCGCCAGCACGCATGCATGAACTCGCGTATCGAGCGCGCATGCAAGAGCGCTCACAAACGATCCCATCGAAAATCCGAGCACCGCGATACGCTTCTTATCCACGTCTTTTCGCCCGCTTAAATAAATAACTCCCTGCATCACGTCGGTAATCATCAAGCCTGAAAGGCGGCGCGCCATGTCATCCGGCGCGATGATTTCGTCATGTTGGCCCGTCTGTGAAAGGCGCTCGCGATTGCGCTCATATTCGCCGATCGGATCGTACGTCAAAACAACCGCTCCGGCGCGCGCATAAAGGATGGCCGCCCAATACGCGTACCAGGAGGATTTATCTCCCTTATGTCCGTTCACCACGATCAAGGCGGGGTGTTTGCTGATGGTCGGGCCTGCCTCGCGATACACAATAGCCGGCACCCGCAAACTGTAGTCGGTCGCGTACGATACCCGCTCGGCTGTTACGCCGGGAGCCGGTGAAAACTGCCCGTATGATTTTTCTTGCAAGTTTGGCAAGGGCCGCGTTACATGCAGCGTTTGCTCGATCTGTTTGCGTAACTCGCCCCAATTTCGGTTCGCAGCCGCATAACAGCAGATCGCGAACAGAACCCACGGAAAAACTTTCGCCAGCTTCAAAACTTATGCTATCCGACTTCGACCGGCCTGCCCGCAATGCGATAACGGTGTTAGCCATGTCGAAGCGCGTCCTGGTGCCCTTCCGCCATTTAAAAAAAGTAAAACCATATGTCGACGCCCTCCTTTCTGTAGGCGTAGAACCAGTGCCGGCCGATGTCGCCCAGCGACCTGAACTTGGAGATTCTGCCGGTTTACTCCTGATGGGCGGCTCTGACGTGAACCCCGCTCGCTACCGGGAATTACCCGTGCCCGAAACCGAGCCGCCCGATGACCAGCGCGACGAAGAGGAGTGGCGCCTGATTGACCAAGCGCTTGCCCGTGATCTACCCATCTTCGCGATTTGCCGCGGCCTGCAGATTCTGAATGCCCATCACGGCGGAACTCTCGTCCAGCATCTCGCCTCGACCAGGCATGACATCGATGGCGACAACAAAGGCGCGGCCGCACATGAGGTGCAGATCGAGCCGGCCAGCCTCCTCGGCCAGATTGCCGGCGTCTCCCGATGGTGTGTCAATTCCCGTCATCATCAGGCCGCCGATCGGGTGGGCGACGCGCTCCGCGTAGTAGCACGCGACCCCCAGGACGGAACCATTGAAGCCCTTGAGCAGCCCGGCAAGCGCTTTGTACTTGCGGTGCAATGGCATCCCGAAGACCAAGTCAGCCAATATCCGGAACAGTTGCGCCTCTTTCGCCGATTCGCCGAGGCACTCTAGCCTACCCTTAAAAGACCGAGACAGAACTCACACCCTAAACCCCAACGGGGCCATGTCGGGCTCACGTCGATCCCAACCTCCGATCAACAGGAATGTTCCCCTCGCACCTCATGGGACAATCACTTCAAGATTGTCCCCGATGGCGTCTTTTCGACCTCTCCGTCTAGTCATTCCCGGAGGCACAGGCCAAATCGGCCAGATTCTGGCGCGGCATTTCCATGAGCGGGGTCATCACGTCGTCGTAATTGCTCGTCACCCGAAGAGGAGCGAATGGTCAACTGTCATTTGGAATGGTTATGACCTGGGCGATTGGGCGCGAGCGCTCGAAGGAGCGGACGCTGTCATCAACCTGGCCGGCCAAAGCGTCAACTGCCGCTACAACGCCCCCCGCCGCCGCGAGATCCGCAATTCCCGAACCATCACGACAGGGCTGATCGGCCACGCAATCGCGCAAGCTTCACAGCCTCCGCGTATCTGGCTCAATGCAAGTACGGCGACTATTTACCGTCACGCTTTAGATCGTCCGATGGACGAAGCGAGCGGTGAAATCGGCGGCCATGAACCCGACGCTCCGGCTAAGTGGCGCTTCAGTATCGATGTTGCCACGGCTTGGGAACGGGCGTTTTTTGCCGCTGATGTGCCGCAAACACGACGGCTCGCCTTGCGCAGCGCGATAGTCATGAGCCCCGACGAAGGTGGCCCGTTCGATCTCATGTTGCGGCTTGTGCGTTGGGGGCTCGGAGGAGCTTCCGGTTCGGGCCGGCAATATGTTTCCTGGATTCACGATGTCGATTTTGTTCGCGCGATCGAGTTCGCGATTGCCGAAGAAGGGTTGAACGGAGTCATTAACGTCGCTTCGCCGCACCCTCTAGCCAACCGGAAATTCATGAGTTGCCTGCGTGGCGCATGGTGCACCAGTTATATCGGGCTACCCACGCCCAACTGGATGCTGGCCATGGGAGCCGTTTTTCTCCGTACAGAGACCGAACTGGTGCTCAAGAGTCGCCGCGTGGTTCCCGGACGGCTGCTCGACGCCGGCTTCGACTTTCATTTTCCAAACTGGCGCGGGGCCTGCCAGGATCTGGTAGCGCGCTGGCGCCAGCTCCATTCCAATTAAACTCGCGCAACGTGGGCTCTTGCCTGCTGCTTTGCCAGTTCCTCCCGAAAGTCCTTTTCCGATTGATCGACAAACGCCTTCAATTCGCCCGGATCGATAAAAGGATTGGGGCCGCCCGCGTTTTTCTCCTTCACCTTTTCCGCCATATGGAACATGAAGGGATGCGCCGCCAGAAAAACATCGCAAGGAAGGCTGCGCAGCACCGCAAAGCTGTGTTCATAGTCCGCCACGATGTTTAGATACTTCGCATTGTTGACTAAACGGTTGCCCGCCACGGTGGTGCTGCAATCGAAAACCACCTGATAAGTCTTGCCGTTCTCCACAACCGGCATCGTCCAGGTGGTGGCGCCCTTGGTGTGGCCCGGCGTGAGATGCGCCGTCAACGTCACGCCGCCGAGCGACACCGTGCCGCCATCGGCGATAAGTCGATCCACCTTGACGGCGGGGAAATGCGTGTCGCTTTGGCCCGGACCGTAGCTCAACTGATGTCCGCTCGAAAGTGTCGCCGCATCCGCTTTGCTGGCGATCATTTGCGCTCCCGAGGCGCGCTTCAATGCCGCCAACCCTCCGCAGTGGTCGTAATGCGCGTGGCTGTTCAGCAGATACTTCACGTCTCGCATGTGGAAGCCCAGCGATCGAATATGCTGCTCGATCTGGGGCGCGGTCTCAGCTAAGCCTCCATCGAGCAGGATGTCGCCCGCCGGCGTGACGATCAGAAAGGAAGAAACGCCAGCGGCTCCGACATAGTAGACGTTCCCGATAATCCGGAATGGCTTAAACGGCTTATTCCATTCGCTGCGCTGGGATGCTCCGCTCTGAGCACAAAGAACGCTCACCGCAAGCATCACCGGGCACATCGATTTGAGCAGGCGCATATTTCATAATCTGGCACATGTCTAGAGCAATTCACTGTGGCGGTCGCGCGGGCCGAGTCTGGTTGGAAGCGGGAACGTTGTGCGATTGCGCGTTGGCTCTTTCTATTGCTGTCTTCTCGGCCTCGGCTTCTTCCAGAAATTGCGGATGGGAAAGCGGGTGCGCATGACCTTCATGGCAGGTAAAGCAGCGAACTTCCGGATGACCTTCGAAATGATTCTGGTCAATCGAGGCCGCCATGTCGATCATTTTGCGCGCCGTCCGCTTTTCCTTCTTGTCGTCGGAATCGAACTTATGCTGAACGTGGCAGAACTCGCAATCTCTGTTCAGCGACCACGCAATATAGTGCATCTGATCGACGAACTCCGATACCGGAAGAGCCTTCAGCGAGTCGGTCTTGACGTTCTTGAAGTGCGCGCCCGCAAGTTCTTCCGGCTGCCGGAGCGGTTCGCCCGCGGCATCTGGTTGTTTGATCAGTTGCAAAGTGCTTTCGGTCTGTTTGCCTTCATTGCTGCTGAGGATGTCGATTGTCAGAGATTTACCGTCGGCGGAGAGCTTGTAAGTGCGTTTGAAATGATCGGGGCGCCCCGCCACTTCGCCGGTAATCGTGAGTAGACCGCCTTCCGCATTCGCCGTGAGGCGCGTTGGTATTCCTCGATAAGGCAAGACTGCGGGTTTTCCGTTATTGAAGACGGTAAGAACGGAACGCTGCTGGCCGCGCTCGCCCCAGATGCCGGTGGCCTCTATAATCTCCGGCGCCTCTTCCTTTGTCCGGTGATTAAAAATCGCCATCTTCTGCTCGATGATGACAAGGTATTTGCTGGGAGGGTGGCCGGGCGGCCCGTCTAACTTGCTCGTTTGCAAATCCGCCTGCCAAACGCCGCTGATGTTAGGGGACTGCGCGCAAACAAGCGCGGCGCCGAACACCAGTAGCGCAACGATCTTCTGCATCTTTTGGGGAGAGTATAGCAGTAAGATTAGGTTCGGCGCGGCGCTGAACGAAAAGAGAAGACTATCTCAAAACGTGCTCGCTCGTCTCGTCTCTATGCTTCTTGAGGTACTCCATAAACGGAGTTCCTCCGGTGCCCACGGCGTGCGGATTCTTAGCGTCGGTTTGCGCCTGTCGAAAGATGTAGGCCGCCGCATACTCCATGTGGAGCGAGCGGAACCTCTCGACCAACTCCACGCACGCGTTATAGTTTTCCGTCAAGTGCGCGACCGAAGCGCGCTCCACAAACGGCCGCACCGAGCCGCGCCCCTCTAGCGATTCAATAAATTCACGATGCTCGGGCGGCATGTACGTCCGCATCTCCATCAGGTACGTGCGCAGCATGTCTTCTTTATGCGACACGCCGAGCATGGCGTCGAGCGATGGAATAATGGCGCTTTGAGCGCCCGTCTCGCCCCGAAACTGCTGCGCTTCGCCGCCATAAGCAGCCACCCCCTCATAGATCACGCCCTGCGGAAGATCGGGATGATTCTTCCAGCCATGAATGTAAGGCCGCACGCGATGGTAGTAGATGTAGGGATCGCAATGCTCGGGCATACGGGCGAGCGTCGAATACATGCGCTCGATCGACTCCCTCACCGTTGCAAGAAGCGCGCTCAGACGATCCGCATCCCGCTCTTCGGCGGCGTCGAGACACGGATGCAAAGCAGCCAGCCCGGATGCAGCCTTCCGTTCTATGTCGACGTGAATGAGAATGAACCATTCCTCATCGATCCCGCCGAGAAAATTCTGGATCAGAGCGATATTGCCGCACTCGATCTCGCGCCGCGCATCCAAACGGAAAAAATTATGCAGCGAATAACTACTGTAACTCAGCACCGGCGGCCTGCCGCAGCGCCGCGCGATCGCGTGCCAGGGCGCCGCCAGTCGTTCAGGAAGCCTCCCAGCCGGTGTGCTGCCGCCCCAGACATAAGCGTGTCCGAGGTAGCTGAGCAGCAGCATCGCGCGCTCCAACTCCGCGCCATCGGCCACCAAATTGACTGGAAACGGCGGCAGATCGAGGATCGTTCGCCGCAGACTGTCCGAAGCAAAATATTTGGGAAGCGTCGAGGCGACCGATTCCCAGGAGTCGAAAGGTTTGGAAAGACGAGGAAGAGGATCCTCGAGAGGAAGAAAACCGCGCTCGCAGCTAAGCTTTTGCGCGGCGATCAAGGATGACATTCATGGTGTTCCTTATCCCGCATGGTGGTTCAACGCCGAATGCAGGCGTCGAACTCTTGGGTAATTTGAGCCTAACGGATCTAGCCGCCGGATGCAACCCAGGGTTTATCCGGCCTGCCAGCCTACCGCCAAATCAAGGCGTGTATAGATCGGGCACTCGGAACGTTCGGTAGATGCCGCTATCGGTTTGCTCCTTGTATGCCGGATTTTCTTGCGCATTGAATTCGAAAGTCAGGGAAGTGCCCGCAACCGCTCCAGCCTCGAATTCGTAATCCCCGTTCGATAGTCGCGTCGCGCTGCCTATCGAAAGCGATACCACTCCCAAGTCGATATCCACCACCGGCGTCGCTACCAACCCCACCGGATCTAAATGCCAAACCTGTCCATGCGCCGCTCCGCCCGGCTGGTGATTCGGGCTCGCCGGATTATTGTTATCGAACAGCGTCAGCAAATTGTTCGCCTGGAACTCGGCATCGTGCTGCCCGGAAAACCAGTCGGTTGCCGGATAACCGCCCGCCAGTTTAAAGTCGCCGCCATATCCAAGTCTCCACACGATGTGCCCATCCCCGCCGCCATTCTCATACGCGACCCTGATCACCCAGGACTGCGCGCGCAGCGAAACCAGCAAATCTCCGTCCCGCGAATCGTAGTAGATGGAATTCGCATGCAGCCAATCGGTAGCCTGCGTGTAGAGTTGGCCGTTGGCGCCCCGGTTGTTTAGCTGCGCCGGACAAGGCGGCTTGCCCGCAAAACACTCCATATCGCCATCGAGCACAGGCTTGCGCTTCACATCGAGCGAATCGAAGGCGTCCCATAGCCAGACCACTTGCCAGTTCTGGTTCAAAACCAGCAGCGCATCGCCCAGCACATCCACCGGCCCCGCGCCCTGGTCCTTCACCTCTTCGTCCGTCACAAGAGTAGCCGTATAGCCATTGGGCAGCCGAATCGCGTCATGATGAATGAAGTTGATCCTGACAGGAGGTCTGTGCTGCCTCGCTCGCAAGGCATTCGCTTCGTCATTCAAAATGCCCCATGCCGTTTGGTGAATCACGTTGCCGGCCATGTCGAACTCGCGCAGAAATCGATGATCGTTTGGCTGATCGTCCTGTATCGCCAGAAACGTCCCGCCTTCCACCGACCGAACCATGTAGCCGCTATCGTTTGTTCTAGTCTCGCCTAAATACCACACGACGTTCTCGTTCAGATCCGTCGCAAAAGCATTCGCTCCGCCCGAGGCGCGCAGCAAAAAAGGATAGCTTGTCGACGTGGGTTGTTCCGGACCCGCCAATTTGAAGTGGTTCGGAATATTTACACTTGCTGGGATACTGCCCGTTCGGTAGCTCAACTCCGGTCCGGCCGTCGTCGCCGATCCCGAGTACAGCAGGTACTGCATCGAATAAGTCGAATTGGCGGCCATTCCTCCTATATAGAAGTTCATGCTCAGTCCATCGCAAGTTTCGAGCGGCGTAAAGACGCTTTGATTAGCCGGGCCACCCTGAAATCGAACCCTCATCCGGGCGGGAGCCTTGCAGGCAGGCGCGCTGTAAAAAGCGACCAGAGGGTTCCTGGTGTTCGAAACCACCGGCTCGTTTCCGCTCAGCCGCGAGCTTGCATAAACCGTGATGTAGGTTGAGGCCGATTGTTGAGTGGCCGACGACCATGCGGTTACGCCAATATCGAACCGGCCCTCGTGCGCGCTCGGCGTCCACGGGAACGTATTTGTCCAGTAATAATCCTGCACCGAGCCGAAAGCGCCAACCCCGCTCGGGCGCACGCTGAACTGATACGAAAATCTGGCGCCCGGGACGTCGGAATCATGGCCAGCGGCGCTAAACGTGAGCGTTTCTCCCAAAGGTATGGTACTGGCCGGAGCAGTGAGCTCCACCGAAACGCTGGCGAACAGTTGACTAACACTGAAGGCAGCCAGAAGTAACAGAATTTTCATGGCGTCTACCCTTTCGAGCGCGGAACAAAATTACGCCCCCGGATAATACCATCACTCGCCCCCGGGAAACGAGAACCGCGGCGCATGCGTCTCTCCGCACAATGAAATGGGGAGCTCTTCTCTTACTAGCCGCAACTGTGCGGGCGCAAGAGCCTCGATTTGAGACCAAGGCCCATGAGGTGGTCGTTCCGGTTGCGGTGATGACGAAGCGCGATAAGCCCGTGGAGAACCTGACCGCCAACGATTTCGTCGTTCTGAATGACGGCCAGCCGCAGGCCGTGCGCTTGATCGGGCACGATTCCGGCGCTTTGCCCATCTATGCAGTACTCGTTCTACAAGCCAACGATGCCGGCGAAGCCGTTCTGGCGAAAGTCAAGAAGACCGCGTCCGTTGTCGGCAACTACATTACGAACGATATGGAGACCGGCGCGCCCAGCCTGGCGGCCGTTATCACCGCTTCGGACACCGTGCGGGTTGCGCAGGATTTCACAGCCGATTCAAAGACCTTGGCGGCCACGTTCGCCAGTATCCCGGCAGACGGCTGGTCAAGTCACTTGCTCGACGCCGTCAGTCTGGCCTGCGACCTGCTGGCCGCCAGGAAAGAACCGGCGCGGCGCGTGATTGTGCTCATCGGCGAATCGCGTGATCGCCAGAGCAAGGCCCATTTCGCCGATGTGGCGGTGAAGGCGCAGAAGGACGATATCGTCATTTATACGCTCTCCTATTCGGCTTATGTGACGGCCTTTACTCAAAAGGCTTCCGAACTTCCGCCGCCGCCCGACCAACCGGGATTCTACGATCCCAATAACCACGGCGGCATCCCGCTGCTGGCCCTCGGCATGGAACTGGCGCGCCTTGCCAAGGTGAACATCGCGCAGGCGCTCGCTCAGGCGACCGGAGGCGGCCACGACAAGTTCACGACTCTTCACGGCCTTGAAACCCAGTTGACCGGGATCGGAACCGAAATTCACAATCGCTACACGCTGACCTTTGTGCCGCCGGAAGCGCAGCCGCCGGGTTATCACAGGCTATCTGTCAGCCTGCGCGAATCCGGAGATTTGCGCGTCCACGCGCGCGCCGGTTATTGGTCCGCACCAGAGTAACCCGTTACATCCGTAAACATTACGCACAATTGTCTGGCAAAAGTGGCGCCATTGGCTGCGTCTTTTTTTCATGCTGCCCGGGTCTGCCTCACTAGCCCTTAGCAGAAAGAAGTTCGCTTACACCTGGACTGTGGCGATGTCGACAGTCGACTGATGTCCTTCTATTACGACGATCCCGCTGTCTGTGACGTGGTGATGTTTTCGATCTTCGTCGAGATCATAACCGATCTGCGCGCCCGGAGGCACCTTCACATTCTTGTCGAGAATCGCGCGGCGGACTTTGGCGTGACGACCGATATCGCAGTTGTCGAAGATAACAGAGCCTTCGACATGCGCTCCAGTATGCACGCGCACTCCGCGGCCCAGCACCGAGCCTTTGACGAAACCGCCGGAGACAATCGAACTGCCGGCGATGATCGAATCGACCGCCATGCCGCGACGCCCTTCTTCGTCGAAGACGAACTTTGCCGGTGCATCAAAATAGCCGGCGGTTCGTAGAGGCCACTGCCGGTTGTATAGATTCAGCTCCGGCGAAACCCTTCTAAGGTCCATGCTCGCTTCGTAGTAGGCATCGAGCGTTCCCACATCGCGCCAGTAATGCGGCGAACCGATGGGATCGCCTGGGATAACGTTGGTGTTGAAGTCGTAAGCATACATATCGGCGCGCCCGATCAGCGAGGGCAGTATGTCCTTTCCGAAGTCATGCGCGCTGTTCGGATTTCTACTGTCGTCGATTAGTTCGCGCAAAAGAACATCGGTCGAAAAGATGTAATTGCCCATTGAGGCAAAGACGCAATCGGGCGTACCGGGCATGGTGGGCGCGTCCGCCCGCTTTTCGTGGAAGCCGACGATGTTGCCTTCGGGCGTAGTTTCGATTACGCCAAATTCGGAGGCGTACTGTTTATCGACCGGAATGGCGGCCACCGTGACGCTGGCCTGCTTCTCCACGTGGTATTCGATCATTTGCCGGATGTTCATGCGGTAGATATGGTCCGCGCCGAAGATCACGACCACGTGAGGGTCGGCCTGTTGTATCAAGTTGACGTTTTGATAGATGGCGTCGGCGGTTCCCAGATACCAGTCTTCCTGCGCCGAGCGCATTTGAGCTGGAACCGGAATGATGAAGTTGTTCTTGAGAAGACCGCTGACCTCCCAGCCTTCCCGCAGGTGCTGTAGAAGGGACTGGCTCTTGAACTGGATAAGAACGTAGATCGAATAAATGCCGGAATTCATCAAGTTACTGAGAACGAAATCGACGATGCGGTATCGTCCGCCGAAGGGCACGGCCGGTTTGGCGCGCTCTTTGGTAAGTGGAAAGAGACGGGTCCCTTTGCCGCCGGCAAGCACAAATGCTAGAACACGAAGCTGCATCTTGACAATCTCTCCGAAATCGAAAATCTTCGCCTAACGAGTATATAGTCCGCATCGTAAGACGCCGGGGGCACCGGATCATTACGTAGAGTCAGCGGCGGTCTGATCGCCATGCGCACATGGCTCCAAGATGGCTCGGCCTGGATCTTAAAGCCTGGTAATCTCGAAAATCTTTTTTGATAGCAAGAACAGTCCAAGCATTCTCTGCAATCGAAGCGACTTTGTGAAATGCGTGGTAGTAAAATCAGGGGCGCGCGTCGGAGTGAAGACTCCGGCGCAGGATGAAAGGACCGGATTCAATGCGGAATCTACATGCCTTGTCCATCTTGCTAGCGGGTGTTGCAGGAGTGCTTGCGCCGTCTCTGGCGGCTCAGTCACCTAACGACACGGTTGTCACTGCCGGATCGAACGGCACAATCACCGATGCGGTGGGCAATGATTGGACAATCACCAGCAGTAATGTTGTCGATGAAAACGGGGCTGCGGCCGGATACACGGCCAAGGTAGCCGAGATCGCCTATGTCAATAGCGTGGTCTGGTGCGAGAACACCTCTTATGAGTGGTATCAGTGGAACGGTTCAGGGTGGGCGGCAGGCCCCGATCCACTTTCAGCCGGCGGATCGGGTGTTGGCTCTCAACTCAATCTGTCCGGCTACCATCTGAGCTTCGACTGGGAGGCAAATGACTTCAACAACGCGCCCATTCCGGGCAATGCAGAGTGGACCACAACGCTCTCGGCGTATCCATATTCGGACGGGTTGCGCGCGCTGGGCAATGGCGACCAGGAATACTTCACCGACAGCAGCACGGGCGACAACCCATTCAGCCTGAGCAATGGAGCGCTCAACGTCAATGCGACCTATCGAGGCGCGGGGAACACGCCGGGCGGCGGAAGCTACTCCTACACATCCGGCACAATCACGACACAAGGATCTTACAGCCAGCAGTACGGCTATTTCGAGATGCGCGCGGAGTTACCGCCCGGGGTTGGGATGTGGCCGGCCTTCTGGCTGTTGACGGTGAACTCCTACCAGCCGGGCAATTGGCCTCCCGAATTAGACGTTCTCGAAGCGTTTGGGTCTCCGAACGCGAATGGCGAAGGCGGGGCAACGCAAGCGCATTGGGATGTGCATAGCACCAACACTTCCCAGCAGGGTGGAGCTTGGGTGGCGCTGCCGAACGGCGGGAACTCGGAAACCGGATTTCACACCTACGGCGCGCTCTGGACCGCGCAGACGATCACCTTCTACATCGACGGGACGGAGGTGGCGCAAACGCCGACGCCCTCCGACTTCACGCAGCAGATGTACATGATCGCCAATTTGGCGGTTGGCGGCACTTGGCCTGGGAATGCAACGGGTGAAAACGGGACGATGAAGATCGACTACATCCGGGCATTCTCCAGCGATTCCGCAGTGCCGGCGGTTGGTTTGCAGACGATTTCTTCGCCCGACGGCAATCCGGACACGAATCTCTACGGCGCAAAGGGCGGCGGGTGAGGACCAACGTCAGTTATGCGTCAGTGATCTTTATTAGCTACAAGGAACAGCAGAAAGGATTGGATTTATGAGGAACTTAGTTGCGTTTTCCATTTTAATAGCAGGCGCGCTGGGGCAATTTGCTTCGGCTCTTGCCGCACAAGCCACAACAAGCGGTGCCGCCACCCATGCGCGCCATCATTCGGGCGGCCCGCCGCCTTCCTCCGGATTGGCATCTCCGAGCGGGACGATCGTAATGGCCGGGTCGAACGGCACCATCACCGATGCGGTAGGCAACGAATGGAGCATCACGAGCGGCAACACGGTGGATGAGAATGGGGCGCCGGCCGGCTTCTCGGCAAAGGTATCGGAGCTTGCCTACGTGCAGGGCAGCATCTGGCAAGAGAATGCTGCATTCTGGTGGTACCGGTGGAATGGCTGGTTTTGGATTCCAGGCTTCAATCCGCTGCGGCTCAATCTGTGCGGCTACCATCTGAGCTTCGACTGGGAGGCGAACGATTTCGCGAACTCACCGATCCCAGGCAATGCCGAGTGGACCACCACGCTTTCGGCGTATCCATATTCGGAGGGGCTGCGCTCGCTGGGCAATGGCGATCAGGAGTACTACACGGACAGCAGCACCGGAGACAGCCCTTTCAACCTGAGCGACGGCGCGCTCGATATCAATGCGACCTATCGAGGCGCCGGAAATACGCCGGGAGGCGGAACCTACTCGTATACATCGGGCCAAATCACCACCGAAGGTTCGTTCAGCCAGCAATACGGCTACTTCGAGATGCGCGCGGAGTTGCCGCCGGGGGTTGGCATGTGGCCTGCTTTCTGGCTGTTGCCGGTGCTCTCCTACGCACCCGGCAACTGGCCTCCCGAACTCGACGTGCTGGAGGCGTTCGGTTCTCCGGCGGCGGACGGCGAAGGTGGAGCGACACAAGCGCATTGGGATGTCCACAGCACCGACGCAGCCCAGCAGGCGGGAAACTGGGTACCGCTGCCTCGGGGCGGCAACTCGGAAACCGGGTTTCACACGTACGGGGTACTGTGGACACCGCAGCTGCTCGACTTCTACATCGACGGGACAGAGGTGGCGCAGACAGCAACGCCCTCTGACTTTACGCAGCAGATGTATATGATCGCGAACCTAGCCGTTGGGGGCTATTGGCCGGGCAATGCAACCGGGGAAAACGGAACGATGAAGATCGACTATATGCGGGCATTTTCAAACGATTCAGCGGTCCCGCCGGTCGCGCTGCAGACGATTTCATCGCCCGATGGAAACCCGGACAGAGATCTCTACGGGGCCACGGCGAAGCCGGACCGCGACAGACCGCACCACGGCGACCATTAACGTTTGCTGCTGTTCCAATCGAGCGCCAGCTGCACGAATAAACGAACGGCTACTCCGGTAGGCCCTTTCGAGAGCCACTGTTTGGCGTCGTCGAGCCAGGCGGTAGAGGCGATGTCGAGGTGTATCCAAGGTGTGGGATCGGCGAACTCGCGCAGAAACCAAGCGGCCGTAATCGAACCGCCGTAGCGGCCGCCGATATTTGGGAGATCGGCAAAAGCGGATTTCAAATACTCCTTGTATTCGTCATCCATCGGCATCTGCCAGGCCTTCTCGCCGGCGATTTGCGCGGCCGCCATAAAGCGGTGGAGAAACTCATCGCTGTTGGTGAACGCGCCCATATTGTAGTGGCCGAGCGCGATGCCGATGGCGCCGGTCAAAGTAGCCGCATCGACTAGATGCGTCGCGCCGTTGTTTTTTGCGTATGTCAGGGCGTCGGCCAGTATAAGGCGTCCCTCCGCATCGGTATTGAGAACCTCCACCGTTTTGCCGGCGAGTGTGATAACGATATCGCCGGGGCGCTGCGCGTTGCCATTCAGCATGTTCTCGACCAGCGGCGCGTAGGCGGTCACCGGAATGGAAGGTTTAAGCTGCGCTATGGCCTGCATGGCGCCGATCACGGCCGCCGCGCCCGCCATGTCGTACTTCATCTTCTCCATGCTGTCGGCCGGCTTGATCGAGATGCCGCCGGTGTCGAAGGTAACGCCTTTACCGACTAGGGCCAGCTCATCTTTGCCTTCGGTGCGAGAAGGGCAATACTCGAGCATGATCAGAAAAGGCGGATTGCTGCTGCCTTGCGCGACGCCCAGCAGCGCGCCCATCCCCAGGTCGGATATCGCCCTTGCGTCCAGCTGCTTGAATTTCAGCCCAAACTCGGTGGCCATCGTTTTAGCGGCTTCGGCCAGAACCTGCGGAGTAAGTTTGTTGGCCGGCTCGTTCACCAGGTCGCGCGCGAAGTTCTGCGCATCCGCAATGATCCGGCCCCGCTCGGCAGCTTGGGTAAGTTGGTCTTCCGCGCTATCCTGGACGGCAATCACGAACTCGTCGACGCGTTTCTGATTCTTCTTCGGATCCGATTTATATTTGTCCGCTTCCCAACCGCCGAGAATTGCGCCCTCCGCGGCGGCGAGCACGTCGGCTTCGCCCGCGTTCGATTCCAGGCGCAACGCGATCGTGCGAACTCCCCTGGCCTTTAACGAGCGGACCAGCACGCCGCCCAAGCGACGCAACTCGACGGGCGAGAACTTCTCGCGTTTTCCGCCCCCAATCACTACCAGACGCTTGGCCAAGATGTTCGGGGGACGATGAAGCGTCGCCGTCTCATAGAGCTTGCCGGTAAACTCGCCGCTCGCTCGAAGCTCCTGGAGCCAGCCCTCTTGCCCTGCTATGGAGTCTTCCGGCACTTCGACGGCGTGAACCGCCGGGCCGCCGCTCCCTTGTCCCGTCGACGCTTCTTCGGTTTCAAAGCAGATAACCGCCAGCGCGTCTGTTTCGAATTTCTCGACCGGTAGAGTATGAACTGAAATTTGCATCATAAATATGTGTTTACCAGCCGGCGCGCGGCCCTAGCGCCGGGCGTTCCGGGCCATGGCCGCTTTCGCTTCCGCCTGCATCTCCTTGGCTTTGATTGCCTCGCGCTTATCGTGGAACTTCTTGCCCTTACCCACCGCGATCTCGACCTTTATACGACCCGCCTTCAGATAGAGTTTGGTGGGAATAATGGTCAAGCCCTTTTCCCGCGTCTCCGCGCGCAGTTTTTCAATCTCCGAGCGGTGCAACAGCAGCTTTCTCTTACGCACCGGCACGTGATTCATCAAATTGCCATGTGAATATTCGCTGATGTGGGCGTTCATCAGCCAAGCTTCGTCTTCGGTGACCTCGGCGTAGCTTTCCTTCAACTGGATCTTGCCCGTCTTAGCCGCCTTTACTTCGGTTCCGGTCAATACCAACCCGGCTTCGTAACGGTCAGAGAGGTGGTAGTTGTGGCCTGCCGAGCGATTTTCGCTCAAAATCTTGATCTCACTGGGTGGCATTTGCAAAATCGGGGCTCAGCTTACTTGAGTTGGGCGGGATACTAGAGGTTCATCGTCCCTAACCAGTGTCGCCCAAACGGTACTTGAACTCTGCACGCCGTCGCTTACGGCAACGTCTACTTATCGAATACAAAGAGGAAGCAGGGCCGTACAGGACTTATTTCTGTAGGAGAGAATAGTGTCTCCGCGACCGTTTTCGTCGCGAAATGCGGAGAGGCCGGATACCGGCGTGCGCAGTTCCGAAAGGCAGCGAGTATCATTAGCAAAATGGGCTGGATCGTCTAAGTGAATTTTTTCAATAAGTTAGCACCGTCAATAGTGATCGTTTGTTTTTCGATGACGGCGGCCTTGCCGGTACAGGCTCATACCAAAAAAGGCGACAAGCTTTTAAAAGAGGCTCAAAAGGCGGAGGCCGTAAAGAACTGGGACGTAGCAGTGGACCTGTACGATCAGGCCTTGGCCACGGATCCGACCGACGCTACTTATTTGCTGGTAGATCAGCAGATTCACACCAAAGTAGCCGGCATACGAATCGCTGATGGCCGCGAACTGCAGAAGGAGCAGAAGCTCGAGGCCGCCCTCTTGCAGTTCCAAAAGGCTTATCTGGACGATCCCGGGTCTCAGATCTCGCTGCAGGAGATTCGCGCCACCACCGAAATGATCAAGGAGCGCACGCGGGTGCCCGCCGGGACGCCTATTCTGACTCCGGCCGAGCAGGCCCGACGGGAAGTGGAGCGGCGCATCGATTCGCTGGGGGGACCACCTACGCTGCGACCCATCAACGCGCAAATCAGCAGCCTGAAGGTGAACAACCAGCCGGCTCGGGTGCTCTACGACAGCGTTTGTAAGCTGGCCGGCATCAATCTGATAGTTGACCCCGCCGGCCTGGAAGGTCCGGGCGTTACCGGCAAGAATTTCAATCTCGACCTGGGGAACGTCACCCTAGAAGAGGCGTTGAATTACGTGGCTCTCACGACTCACACTTTCTGGAAGCCGATCAGCCACAACGCTATCTTCGTCACGCAGGAAGGCGAACAAAAACGGCAAGAGTACCAGGACGAGGTGGTCAAGGTTTTCTACATTCAGAACGCCAGCACGCCGAACGAGTTCACCGAGATCTTCAACGGCGTCCGCACCGGGGCAAAACTGACTTCGAATGTTTTCCAGGTGGCCAGCCAGAACGCGATCATCGCTCGGGGTTCGCTCGACACTATCGCGCTGGTTGAAAAATTAGTTCACGATCTGGACCGGCCGAAAGCCGAAGTGACCATGGATTTGATCGTCATGGAAGTGAATAAGAGTCACAACACCACCATAGGGGCGGCGTTACTCGGCCAGGGCGGCCTGAGCGTTCCGGTGAACTTCACGCCACGTGCTTCGACTCCAGCAGGCCAAGTTGGCAGCACTTCGTCCACGACCGGCACAACTGGCACGACCACGACCGGCACCACTACCGGCACGACCGGGACTACCGGTACCGGCACCGGCCAAGTCACCATCGCGCAAGCCGGCCATCTCTCAAGTTCCGATTTCTCTACCACGCTACCCAGCACCGTAGTCCAGGCCCTGCTCAGCGACAGTTCCACCAAAGTACTCCAGCGGCCGCAGTTGCGCGCCATCGACGGCGGCAAGGCCTCGCTAAAAATCGGTCAAAAAATTCCCTATGTTTCAGGATCCTTGAATTCGGCGGTGGCTACGCCGGGGTCGATTCCCTACGCGACCACCCAGTTCCAGCAGGTGGAAGTGGGCACGCTCATCGATCTTCAGCCGCACGTCAACGGTTCGCAGGACATCAGCATGCACATCCGGGTAGAAATTTCGAACGTCCTTGCGCAAATAGCGATTGCCGGCATTAACGAGCCGGAAATAGGCCAGCAGATCGACGAAGCCGATGTCCGCTTGAGAGACGGCGAGGTCAGTATTCTCGGCGGCCTCTCCGAGAAGGATCGCGCGAATACCCTATCCGGCTTGCCCGGCTTTACCAATATTCCGCTTCTCGGCTATCTGTTTGGCACGAAGGTCGTCAACAATACCGATAACGAAACGTTGATTGCCGTCATCCCGCACATCACGCGCGCGCCGGAGTATGGCGACATCGCGAACCAGGGGACTTATGCCGGAACGGAACGTATTCCGCGGGTGGATCGCATCCCGCAAACGGTGGAAGTGACGCTGCCTTCGCCAGCCATACCGCAGCGGCCGCCTGTCTCCAGGCCCGCGCCCGTCGCGCCCAATAATCCGCGGGGCGCGGCTCAGACCCAGCCGCTCACCAACGCGCCGCCGCTCGTCGAGCCTGTGACCATTTTGCCTACCACGGCCCCGACAGCAAAGCCCAATCAGACAAACGGGCCCCCAAATGAGCATCCCTGATAATTAAGATGTTGAAGTTGAAGTTCTCACGTTGCGATTCCCCGGGCCACGACCGGTGTTGCCGGGCGCAACAACTCAGTTTAGAGCGGCGCCGCAGGACGCAGGCAGGGTTGACTCTGGTGGAGCTGATTGTCGCGTTCACCATCCTGATGATTCTCACGAGCATGGCCGTGCCGACCGCCCGCTACCAGGTGCGGCGGCAACGCGAAAAAGCGTTGCTTGCCGATCTGGAGGACATGCGCCATGCCATCGATAAATACAAAGATATGTGCGACGCCGGCAAAATTCAAGCGACCGGTTCCGACGCCTATTGCTATCCGGCTTCGCTCGAAAGCCTGGTGGATGGCGTCAAGCTCGCCAATACCGTCAGCGGGAACAATCAATCGGGCAAGGTTCGCTTCCTGCGCCGCATCATGAAAGACCCGATGACGGGCGAGGCGGACTGGGGCAAGCGCAGCATGCAAGATGAGCCCACCTCCGATTCCTGGGGCGGCCAAAACGTCTTCGACGTCTACTCGAAGACGACCGATAAGGCGACCGACGGCACGCCGTATTCCGAATGGTAAGAGCCATGATGTACCGCGAACGAATCGCCGCCTACGGGGCACCGGACCTCAGCACGGGTCGGGAACGCAGTATACGCGCGGCGATGCGCCGTGCCCAGCGCGGCTTCACGCTGATCGAGCTTATGGTCGTGATGGCAATCATCTCGGTTCTGCTTGCGATCGCCGTGCCGATTTACCAGAAATCGATCATACGGGCCAAAGAAAGCGTCCTCAAGAATAATCTCTTCACCATCCGGAACATGATCGATGAGTACACGGTGGACAAGCAAAAGGCGCCGGAGACCTTACAGGATCTGGTGACAGACGGCTACTTGAGGCAGATTCCGCAAGACCCCATCACGGGCTCCGACCAGACGTGGAAGATCATCATGGAAGACACGCCGGTGGGTGGGAGCACGAACCCGCCCGGTATCTTCGACGTCCGCAGCGGCTCGGAGAAGACCGCGCTCGACGGCACCCAATACTCCGATTGGTGACGACGCAGGCGTTGCTAAACTGAAGATCGGCGTCCTTTTACTCCCCGATCGTCTAATGGTAGGACAGCGGCCTTTGGAGCCGTTAATCGAGGTTCGAATCCTTGTCGGGGAGCCAAGTTTTTTTCACGTACTTACACGTTTGTGTGGAAACAAGCGGCATATCGTCGGAAGATAGAAGCAGAAATGTCACCTACCCCGGCCTACCTTGAGATCATCGACTTCTTTGCCTCGGGAACTACGCCGCGGTCGATCATTGACTTCCATCCGTCAGCAGCCATGCTTGAACGTGCCCTCTTATTGCTTGAGAAAGCGAAACTGGGTGAGCTTACACCCGAGCAAGATTCGGAGCTAGAGTATCTGACCGAATTGGAGCACATCCTGCGGATGGCGAAGGCGCGAGCGCGTCAAATCCTTGAAGCGGCGTAGTGACGTGGCCCGAGGCGGTTCGAGCTGTTGTACGAACAAGGGCCAGTAGCCGGTGCGAATACTGCCTTCTAAGTGAAGACGACGCTGGACTACCGCATGAGATCGACCATGTTCTTAGCCGCAAGCACGGAGGCACAGACGGTCTCGATAATTTGGCGTACGCCTGCTATCTCTGCAACCGGTTTAAGGGCAGCTATAGCGCCTCCGTTCATCCGATAACAGGAGAGCTTGTACGCTTTTTTCACCCTCGCCAGGATGCATGGAGAGAACACTTTTCTATTGAAGGATCGGTGCTCACGCCGCTTACCGAGATCGGTTTGGTGACGGCGCTTCTGCTCCGCTTTAATTCACCGCCACGGACCATAGAACGCCAATTGCTGCAGACTCTCGGCAGGTATCAGAGGAGTTAGGGGCTTAGTACGGTAGTGGCAGGGCTCGTTTCCTGATGCAGGGGTTAGCAGTCTCTTTTCCGGCTATAGCGAACAGCCCGGTTTTTGGATCTGTACCTTCGGCTTGCTCTTAACGAAGCACAATTGGAGCACATCATTATGAGATCGGTTCGGCCGGCGCAGATGGCCGATGCCTTCTCGATCACCTTCCTGACCGGCATATTCCAGCTCCCATTGTTGCGTTTGAGTATGCAAGCTTGTCCCGCCACCATAATTTACTCCACTGATCGATTGCTTTTTCCACCGCCTCATGGGTGCTCGAGGCGTGGGTTGGGGAATTTCCTTCTTCCTGTCCTTGCCGGTAGTCTCGACGTGGCAGGATATATACCACGCAAAGCACCCGTTGGACGTGGTGCGAGTGAGCAAACGAAATGAGCTGTTGAATGTCGCTCATCGGCAAATCGGGGTAATTTTCGTGAATTTCTTCGAGCGGGGAACCAAGCTCGGCGTCCTGGACAATTATGTCGGCAGGGATGCGGGTGCCGCGCACAAGCGGCCGTCCGGAAACTTTGCCGGGTATTCGCTCAACCAGTTTGCACTCGGTCCAGTCGATGTAGCTATCTGAGGTCGCCATCCTCGTTTGTCCTCCCCCATTGTAGCCTTTCACCACAGGTTTTTAGAATTAGCAACGTACGTGCTCCACGGGTCCTTAGCGCCGGGCAGACAAGCTGCTGAGCTGGACGACAACAGCGGCGGCGGTGTAGCTGACGAGTGAATTGCCGGAGTACATGGCAGGCTCGATTTGCTTTGCACCGGTGGGATCGCCTCGCTTCGCCAGAGCGCGGAGAGCGGCTAGCTGAACTATCTCTTTGCCGCCGAACGAAGCCTGGACGAGCGCTTTCTCAGTTGCGGGATCGGGATCGAGCGCGAGCGCAGTGGCAGCCGCCGCATCTACATCCGAGGAGCCGGTGTTCTGTTTAATGTAATCGTAAGCGCCCAGGCCGATACCGCCGAAGGGAATAAAGCCCACGGCCTCTTCGAAGCCCATTTTTTCAAGGGTTTTCCTGTTCTCGAGACCAGCGAAAATACTGCCGCCTGTTTTACGCCTGCCGGTGAGAATTTCATAGTAAATCTCGTATCCAAGCGGGTCGTTGAGCTTCTTGAGAGCGGCTGCAATGGCGACTAAGTTCCTGGCATCCGAGCGCCGGAGAAGCGCCTTGATTTTAGGCAGTGAAGCTCTGGAACCCATTTCGCCCAGGGCGGCGATGGCGGCCTTTTGCACGTCGGAGTTCGAATCTTCGAGAGCGCGTTCGGCGGTTTCGGCGGCTTTCGGATCGCGCACGATGAGCCCTAATGTAGAGACAGCTTGCGCGCGCTTTGCGGCGCTGCTGTCGTGGACACCGGAGTCAAGAATTGTCCATGCCTTGCGGGTAGATTGCTGGGCGGTCAATAGGCCGGCGGCGAACAAGGAAAGGATACAGATCTTGATGAAGCAGATCTTAATGATGCGGACCTTCGGGAATGAGTGCGCAGAGTAAACGTGGCCGGTTGACATGTCTTTGTGATTATTGAAGCACTCAGGCAAACGAGACGCCGGGTTGAGAAGCGAGAATGAACGAAGAAGGTGTGCATGAGCAAACGGTACATTGAGGATCTGGTTTGGAGGAAGGAACTTTGAAGCGCCGCGAAGCACTGTTTGGTACGGTCTCGATACCGTTTTTGGTGGGATTGGGGCGCGCGAATCCGCCGGAGAGCGGACTGCTACCGAGCGTGGCGGGCCCGCCTAGTTTTGCCAGCGCGTTTACGGAAAACGGGGCGATCGTGCTCCATCGGAACGGAGAGCGCTGGCTGGGGAATGGCATAGAAGTCGGGACAGCGGAACAGGCCGGCGGCGTGAGAGTAACGCTGCGATCGCCGAAAGAGGCGGTGGTGCGAATTCACCTGCGTTGGGAGCAAGCGATCCCGGTGGATTGGAAATTCCTGGGGGACGATTGGGAGCGCTCGTACGGCGACCTGGCTTGGCGGGGAATGAATCCGGAGCGCGTGATGCCATGGTATTTTCTGACGTTCGACGGGAAATCGACTGCGGGTTGCGGAGTGAAGACCGGCGCCGGGGCGCTGTGTTTTTGGCAAGCGGATCCGGCGGGAGTGTCGCTTTGGCTGGATGTACGCAATGGCGGACGCGGCGTGCAACTGGGAGGCCGGGAAGCGGCGCTGGCGCAAGTAGTGGCGGAGTCATATGCGGAGACGAAGCCGTTTGCGGCGGCGAAGCGCTTTTGTCGTCGCCTGTGCGAGCATCCGCGGCTGCCGGCGGCTCCGGTGTATGGCGGAAACAACTGGTATTACGCCTATGGCAAGAGTTCGGCCGAAGATATTCGCGCGGATTCCGGGCGGATTGCGCAATGGGCGGGATCGAACGAGAATCGGCCGTTTATGGTGATCGATGATGGATGGGCGCCGAATGCGACGGCGGGTCCCTGGGCGCAAGGCAACGCGGGATTTCCGGATATGGCTGGGCTAGCGACGCAGATGGGCCGGATCGGGGTGCAGCCGGGGCTTTGGATACGGCCATTGTTCACGAAGGAGGAGATTCCCGCCGGGTGGCGGCTCACTTCTCCGAATAGCGCCCGGGAATACGCGGCACGGCAAGCGTACACGATCGATCCGACCGTGCCGGATGCGCTGGCGAAGGTGCAGGAGGATGTCCATCGGGCGGTGGAGTGGGGTTACGGGCTGATCAAGCATGATTTTTCGACTTACGACCTGCTCGGCCGATGGGGTTTTCGGATGGGCGCGGAAGTGACAGACGCGAACTGGAATTTCGCGGACCGAAGCCGCACGAATGCAGAGGTGATTCGCGACTTTTACAAAGCGCTGCGCAAAGGCGCGGGCAGCGCGCTACTGCTGGGCTGTAACACGGTGGGTCATCTGAGCGCGGGATTGTTCGAGCTACAGAGAATCGGGGACGACACGAGCGGGCGGGATTGGAATCGGACGCTTAAGATGGGAGTGAATACGCTGGCCTTTCGAATGGCGCAGCAGGGCAGTTTTTTTGCCATCGATGCGGATTGCGTGGGGCTGACGCGGCAGATTCCCTGGAAGTTCAACCGTCAATGGTTGGATCTGTTAGCGCGCAGTGGAACCCCGTTATTCGTTTCGGCTGCGCCGGATGCGGTCGGACCGGAGCAAGCGGCGGCGCTGCGGAACTCCTTTGCCGTAGCTAGCAAGCCTAGCAGTCTGGGTGAGCCGATGGACTGGCTGTTGACGACGCAACCGCAGAAGTGGGTTCTGCGGGGAGAGGAGAAGAGTTACAGCTGGTACGGGGCGGAAGGGGTCGATCCGTTTGCGACTTAAGGAGCCAGGAAGTCGAAGTCGCAGCCTTGGTTGGCTTGGGTGACATGGTCGAGGAAGAGACGACCGTAGCCGCGACGGTAGGCGGGGGGCGGGGGGACGAAGGCGGATTGGCGTTTGGCGAATTCCTGTTCATCGATGCACAAAGTCAAGCGGCGGTTCGGAACGTCGAGTTCTATTTCGTCTCCGGTTTGGACGAAAGCGAGCGGTCCGCCGATAGCGGACTCGGGTGCAATGTGTAGGACGACGGTGCCGAAGCTGGTGCCGCTCATGCGGGCGTCGCTGATGCGAACAACGTCCTCAACGCCTTGATTCAGCAGGACACGGGGCAACGGAATCTGGCCCCACTCGGGGAAGCCGGGGCCGCCTTTCGGGCCGGCATTCTTCAAGACGAGCACGGAATCGCGGGTCACCGGAAGATCTGGGCGATCGATAGCGGCTTGCATTTCGTCATGGTTTTCGAAGACGAAGGCTTTCCCGCGGTGCTGCAAGAGATGGGGAGAGGCGGCGGTTTGTTTCAAGACTGCCCCATCCGGGGCGAGATTGCCTCTGAGGACGACCGTGCCGCCTTCGGAATTGAGCGGGCGGGTTATTTCGCGGATGACGTCGCGGTTGTAGCAGGCGGCGGGGCGCAGGTTGGCTTCGATGGTTTGGCCGCTGACGGTAAAGGCGTCGAGGTTGAGCAGTGGAAGAATTTCGCGCATGACAGCGGGGACACCGCCGGCATGGAAGAAGTCTTCCATCAGGTATTCGCCGGAGGGTTTGACGTTGGCGAGGAAAGGAGTGCGGCGAGAGATGGCATCGAAGTCATCGAGAGTCAAGGGGACGTCGAGCCGGCCGGCAATGGCGAGCAGGTGGATGACGGCGTTGGTGGAGCCGCCGAGAGCCATGTCGAGCGTGATCGCGTTTTCAAAGGCTGGGCCGGTCATGATTTGGGAAGGACGCAGATCTTCCTCGACCATTTGGACAATGCGCTTGCCGCTCTGTTCGGCAATGGCCATGCGGCGGGAATCGACGGCGGGGATGGCGGCTGCGCCAGGGAGGGTCATGCCGAGACCTTCGGCGAGACTGGTCATAGTGGAAGCGGTTCCCATGACGCCGCAGTGGCCGGCGCTGCGGGCGAGACAGCCTTCGATCTCGGCTAACTCTTCGTCGTTTAACTTGCCGGCGCGAAAGAGATCGAAGAGCTTGCGGCCATCTGTGCCCGCGCCCAATTTCCGGTCGCGCCACTGGCCGGCGAGCATGGGTCCGCCGGGAACGAGGATGGCGGGCAGATCGGCGCTGGCGCATCCCATGAGTTGCGCAGGAGTGGTTTTGTCGCAACCACATAAGAGGACAACGCCATCGAGGGGGTTGGCGCGGATGCATTCTTCAACATCCATGGCCATAAGGTTGCGGAAGAGCATGGCGGTGGGGCGCATGAACATTTCGCCGAGCGAGATGGTGGGGAATTCCAAGGGGACGCCGCCGGCCTGCCAGACGCCGCGCTTGACAGCTTCGGCGACGGCGCGGAGATGAAGGTTGCAGTTGTTGAGTTCGCTCCAGGAGTTGCAGATGCCGATGACGGGGCGCTGGTCGAAGATTTCGCGGCTGAAACCTTCCGAGCGCAACCAGGCGCGGCGGGCAAAGTTGTAGTATTCTTTGTGGCCGCTCCACCACTGGGCGCTGCGGAGGTTGCGTTTGGTCATGAAGTTATTAGAACGTGTTGGCTGCCGATGAAGACGGATGAGCCCGGATTGGGAGCGAATCGCAGGTCCGTTCTTATTTTTTCGCTAGTTCTCTTGGCTGCGGGGCAGCTTGGGGCACAGCAGGCGCTTAAGCAGGAAGTCATCGTTACGGGCACCTACGCGCCTATTCCGTTGAACGAAGCGGATCGAACGGTGGATAGCATTGCGATCGATCAATCGGCGACCGTATTTCGCAGCGCGATGGACGCGCTTCAATCGATACCCTCGATCAATCTTCGGCAACGTGCGCCGGGGATACAAGGGGACTTATCGATTCGCGGCGCGTCCTTCGGACAAGCGCTGGTGCTGGTGGATGGGCTGCGGCTGAACGACGCGCAGACGGCGCACAACAATCTCGATCTGCCTTTTCCTTTTGAAACTATTCAGCGGATCGAGGTGCTTGAAGGAAGCGGGTCGACGCTTTACGGGGCGGATGCGTTGGGCGGGGCGGTCAATTTTATTACAACGCCGCCGAGCTTCAGCGAAATTCGTTTAGGGGCGCTGGGCGGGAGTTTTGGGACGAACGGGCAGAATGGGCTACTCTCCTATCTGCGAGGAGGGTGGACGGAAGAGCTGACGTTCAACCGCGAGCTTTCGACCGCGTTTCTACCGGATCGTGACTACCGGAGCCTGGCGCTGGGCGCAGAGACGACTTATAAATCGAGCCTTGGCCTGACGAATCTGCTGCTCGGCCTGAGCGATCGCCCTTTCGGGGCGGATGGCTTTTATGGGAACTATCCGTCCTGGGAACGAACCAAAGGTTGGTTCGTCGGATTGATCCAGCCGTTGGGAGAAGACACCGAAGTCTCATTTGGATACCGGCGGCATACGGACCTCTACGATCTGTATCGATACCAGCCATGGATTTATCAGAACGATCACCTCACGAACAGTTGGCAGGCGGCGCTGCGGCGGCATAACGCGCTTGGCTCGAATATCCGGATTTACTATGGCGTGGAAGGCTATCGGGACAGCATCCGGAGCAACAGCCTGGGAAGACACACGCGCGATCGCGGGGCGGCTTACGCCAGCTTCGATGCGCGGGCGCTGCGTCATTTTTCTTTCAATGCGGGCGTTCGAGAAGAATACTACACAGGCGGCCATGCCGTGTTTACGCCTTCGCTAGCAGGCGGGTATTGGCTCAACGCCAAGATAAAATTTCACGCGGCGGTGAGCAGCGCGTTCCGACTGCCTACCTTCACGGATCTGTATTATGCGGACCCGGGCACGGTGGGTAACCCGAACCTGCTGCCGGAGCGGGCGTGGTCGTACGAAGGGGGCGCGCAATTCCATGTCGGTCGAGAGACGGCGGATTTGACGGTCTTTCGACGGCATGATCGAAACGATATCGATTATGTTCGAGCGAATGCAGATGACATTTGGCATGCAGAGAACATCGAGAATCTGACTTTTACCGGAGTGGAGGCAAGCGTGCGGTTCCAAATCGGATCGTCGCAGCGTCTCGACGTCGCCTACGCGGGCCTGCATGGAGCGGAAGCTGCGTTGAACGGGTTGCAATCGGAATACCTGTTCGAATATCCAGTTCATGCGGGAACCGTGACCTGGTGGGGACATGGCCCGGAGCACATCGACACACACGTACGGATTGGCGTGCTCGATCGCTATGGGCGCGACCCTTACCCACTGATCGAAGTGTCGGCAGACCGGGCATTTCCGCACGTCAAGCCGTTTGTGGAGTTAAGCAATTTAACGAACACCGGATACGAAGAAATTCCTGGAGTGCGCATGCCGGGGCGGAGCTACATAGCGGGAGTCGAGTTTTCAACGAGCAGCAGGAAGCAATGATTGTGCTAAGAGGTTGACTTATGCATAGAAACCTGCTGGCAGCAGCAGCACTCAGCTTCAGCGTTTTGGCGGGAACTCCTGCTGAGGCGCCTTTGCGGGCGCGCTACGATTACGGCGCGGCATTTCGGTGGTTGAAGAAGCCCGTGCTGGCGACGAGGGTGCTTGACGATATGGAAAGTCGCGGCAACTGGACGTTTAGCGGGCAGGGTGAAATGATGCTCTCCGACACGGAAGTAAAGGATGGCAAGCATTCGCTGCGGCTGCGCTCGCTGAGCGGAGAGGCAACGGCCAGTGGCGCGGACGACTGGATCGACATGATGGCGACGCGCAAGTTCGCGGGCGAAGACTGGAACGCCTACAACCGGATATCGATATGGGTTTTTCCGGATGTGGAAGGCGCGCCCGCTATTTCGTGCTCGCTCATCTTGCACAATGATGGGGCACACAAGCTGCCGGACCGCTATAACGAAGGGCGCGACGAATCGATTCCGCTCAATAACCACCAATGGAGCCATGTGGTGTGGGAGATCGCGCCGCTAGAGCGCGACAGGGTGACGGCGCTCGATTTCGGATACAGCCTGCCGAAGAAGTATCCGGATCCTGGCGACCGCACGACGCTCTACATAGACGATTTGGAACTGCAAAAAGTGGACGCCGATCATGTGGAGGGTTGGGACGTAGCGGGTGGGAAGGTGGCGTTCAGCGGCAGCGGCTATGCGGCGGGTGGGTCGAAATCGGCGATTGCGAGCGATTTGCCAGCGGGGAGTTTTAGCGTGCTGCGGGCAGACACAGGCGAAGTGATGTTAACGAAGCCGGTGAAGCTGGAAGCGACGCAACTCGGGAAATATCAAGTGCTCGACTTCTCCGAGATACGGACACCCGGACGGTATGTGATTCGCACGCAGCATGGAGTTACGCGGCCGTTTGCCATTGACGACGATAGATGGCGAGAGAGCATCCGGAAGGCAATCAACTTTTTCTACAGCGAGCGGTGCGGGACGGTGATTCCCGGTGTTCACGGGATCTGTCACCAGGATTGTTATACAGAGCATGGCGACAAGCGGATTGTGGTCAATGGCGGCTATCACGATGCGGGCGACTTGAGCGCGACGGGGAACACGCCGGGGGCAGTATATGGGATGTTGTCGCTGGGCGCACGGCTGCGCGCGCAAGGGGAAGACCCGGAACTGGCGAACCGTTTGATCGAAGAAGCGAAGTGGGGATTGAACTGGGTGCTGAAAACGCGCTTTGGAGACGGCTACCGGAGCACGGGGCAGCTGATCAGTTATTGGACGGACGGCATCATGGGCGACGGCGACGACCGGCATGGGGAAGCGGTGAACGACCCCGAATGGAATTTTCGAGTGAGCAGCGTGGAGGCGTGGGGATAACGGGTTTTGAAAGATAGCGACCCGGAACTGGCACGGCGCAGCCTGGCGACGGCGCGCGAGGATTGGGGATTCGCGGTGAAAGGCGTGACAACGGCCGCCCCGATTGCTCCAGTTTACTGACAGAAGGACGAGCTGGAGCGCGTTTCGATTGGTGCACTGGCGTCGGTCGATTTATTCGAAGCGACAGGCGAGCAGCAATATGCGGAGGAGGCGTTCCGGCTGGCGGATCTGGTGATGGCTTCGCAGGAGCGACAGATACAGCGGTTGAGCATTCCGCTGGTCGGATATTTTTATAGCAGTGCGCGGCATGAAAACCTGTTTCAGCGTTTCCACATCGGCGAAGAGCAGGCTCCGATTGTGGCATTGGCGCGCATGTGCGAGGCTTTTCCGAATCACGCGGACTGGATGAAATGGTATTCGGCGCTGGTGCTGCATTCGAAATACTATCTGGAACAGGCGGCGACAGTAAACGCGCCGTATGATGTTTTGCCGGCGGCGATCTACCGGGAGAGCGACGCGCGGCTCCTCAATGGGAAAAAGGGCTGGACACCGCTGCGGGCAGCGGACAGCGCGGCCTATGTAGCGGAGGTGCGGCAGGGCATTGCGCTGGGCGGGGAATATTATTTGCGGCGTTTTCCGGTGTGGTTCGATTTTCGCGGGAATTTCGGCGTGCTGCTTTCGCAGGCCAGGCGCTTTCGACCGAAGCCCAAGTAAGGGGCGATTTAGCGGGCATCGATTTGGCGGAGAAGCAGGCGCAGTGGGTGGTGAGAAGGAACCCGTTTGCAACGAGCATTATGTACGGTGAGGGTGATGACTGGACGCCGCTTTACAGCGTGCGCTCGGGGCAAATGGCAGGCGCTCTACCAGTAGGGATTGAGACAAAAGGGTTCAGCGATGTTCCCTACTGGCCGAACCAGATTTGCTGGACGTACAAGGAAGTTTGGACGCTTTCGACGGGGCGGTGGATCTGGCTGATGCAGGATCTGGCCGGCCCGGCGGTGGTGACGGGCGCGGCGGACTCGATCTCGCGCAAGCCGGTGGAATTTCGAGAAGAGAAGACGGGCGCGGTGAGGACGGTGACTCTCGGCGCGGGTGACAGTACGTTTCGCATAGAGCTCTCCGAGGGGAAATACAGGCTGCGGCAGGGTGCGCTAGAGAGTGAGCTGACTGCTTTGCCGGGCGGCACTACCATGTTGACCTGCGGCCGGAGCATTGGTTGAGCTTCGAGACGACGGTTGACAAAGTTGACAGCGGCAACGTGGAGGTACGGGTGAAACTGCAAGGAAAGGGCGAACATACGTTGACGATTCGGACGTCGAATTTAGCGGTGGACGAAGCAACCAAGAGAGTGAACTTACGGGCGGGGGAGACGCTCGTGTGGCGCGGCCGTATTGAAGATCAAGGGACGCCGTGGGTGGCGGTGATAGTGCCGGACGGACAACTGAGCGGCAAACAGGAGCTAAGCGGGACAGCGACTCTTTAGGCGGCAATGACTGGCATTCGGCGCAGCCGTTCGACCAGGACAGCGTGTCAGGACTGGCGAAGAAGAGCGACCACGTCATCGACCGTGATGACGCCGATCAATTCTTCGTGGTCATTGACGACGGGCAATGCGAGGAGATTATATTTGTCGAACACTTCGGCGATCCGGTCAAGCTTTTCATCCGACGGCACAAAGAGGAGGGGATCGGAGGCAAGGTCTTTGAGGGGCGTGTCGGCGGCAGCAAAGAAAAGCTTGGCGAGGGGGACGGTAAATTTGAGGCGATTATCGGCGTCGGTGAGGAAGAGAGCATGGAAGTCTTCGAGAACTTCCTCATCTTTACGCAACTCCTGCATGGCTAGTTCGACGGTTGAATCAACCGGCAACGCGAGATAGCCGGTATCCATCACGCCGCCAGCGGAATCATCGCGGAAGTCGCGCAGCTCTTCGACTTCCTCTTTGTCCTCTTCCTCCATTTCATGCAGGATTTCCTCGGAGCGCTCCTCTTCTAGTTCATTAAGCAAGTCGGCGGCTTCGGAGGGCTCCATTTCTTCGAGGATCTCGGCGGCTTTGCCGGCTTTGAGGGACTCGATGATCTGGGTTTGGATTTCGGGCTCGACTTCCGTCAGCAGTTCGGCGGCGCTTTCCGTATCCATGGCTTCGAAGAGAGCGGCCCGGTCTTCGTGGCCGAGGTTTTCGACGATATCCGCCAGGTCCGCCGGGTGCATGTTTTCGAGAAGCTTGTTGGAGAGGGCGAGCCGGACGCGGCGCTGGGGGTCGGCTTCGAGAATGTTGCAGAATTCCCAGCGTATGGAATGCATGGGAATGCGGCGCTGGATTTTGCGGATGGAGGCGGAGGGAACGATGCCTTGAAGTAACCGGCGCACGATGGAGCGGACGCCGATATCGACTTCGAGAATGTGAAGGACGTCGCTATCGTTTTCGCGCTCCTTAACGAAAGTGACATCGTTGACGCGAACGACCTTGCGGCCCAGGGCATCGATGATCTGCTGGTCGAGCAGGTCGCGGACCATGCGGAGCATATATTCGTCGGAGTGATACGGGGTGAGGCGTTCATCCTTGAGATGGATGCCTTTGACGCCGATGGAATGCACCTGGTCATAGCGGATGCTTAACCAACCGGGGCCGGCGCCGACGAGGAAACGGTCGAGCCGGACAGGATCGATAAGGGGGACGAGAGCGGCGTCGCGCAAAGTGCCGATGTCGCGGCCTTTGAGGTCGTAGACTTTGACGCCGAGGAGTTCGGAAAGATAGAGAATTTCTTCCGGCATGACGAAGCATGGTGGAGCGTGTCCCAGTGCTCACCCTCTTAGAATAGCTGGCTGCGCGACGGCGCAGATTGGGTGGTTAGGCGAAGGGAGCGCGCCAACGGAGGCCGGGGAACTTAGCGTAATCACGGTCGGCTGTGATCCATTCGCAACCGGACTCGATGGCGAGGGCGGCCAGATAGGCGTCGGGAATCAGGTTACCTCGGGCGTTGGTTTTCCGGCAAAGATCGCAGAAGATAGCCCAGTGGCGCGGACCCGGACGGATCTCGAGATAGTTGGGCAAGCCGCGGACGGTATCGACGAAGCGCATGGCTTGGTCGAAGGAAGCGGGAGGATTGAAAATTTTGGGATGGGTCACGATGCGCAAAAAACCGGAGAAGACCAGGTCGGCTATGGCAATGGGATGCGGCGAGGCGGCTTGCTGCTTCCACCAACGAAGATAGTCCCGGTGACCGGGGGCGTCGGCGCGGAAAGCATAGACGAGCACGTTCACATCGACCGAAATCACTCTTTCTCTTCCATGAGGTCGAGCAGGGAGGCGGAGGAATCCAGATCGACGCCCGGTTGGAGACCCCTCCCTTTGAAGGTGGGGAACTTCACGAGCTCGCGGGACGCCGGTTGAGCGCGGCGACGCAGAGTTTCTTGAAGCGAATCCTCGATGACGGCGGTGAGGGTGCGATCGGTATCGGTGGCGAGGCGTTTGGCGGCGGCCAGGAGGTCTTCGCTCATGCGGATGGTGGTGCGCATGTAGATGAGTATAGAAGGTTAGACATATATATGTCAAGCTGAGCGATTTGAGCGCACCTGCCTGAGCGAAAGATACACTAAGAATTCCGCTTCCTCCCCCTGAGCAGTGAATCTTTCCGCACCAGCCGAGCCGACGAAAACCAAACATAAGAAGCTGACTGCCCGCTCGTTCTTCGCCCCAGCCGGGGTGCTTTCGCGGAGCCATCCGAACTACGAATTTCGTCACGGGCAGTTGGAGATGGCGGAAGCGGTGGAAGCAGCGCTGGCGGAGAAGAGCCACCTGATTGTGGAAGCGGGAACGGGAGTGGGCAAGACGCTGGCGTATCTGATCCCGTCGATTCTGGCAGGCAAGCGGGTGGTGATTTCGACGGGCACGAAGAATTTACAGGAGCAGTTGTACTCGAAAGACGTCCCGTTTCTGGCTTCTTTGTTCGAGCAGCCATTGCGGGTGTGCTACATGAAGGGCCGGGCGAATTATCTTTGCCGGCAGAAGCTGTATGACGCCGAGCGGGAGCCGGTGCTAACGGGCTTGGACGAGATGCGCGATTTCCAAGTCATCCGTGAGTGGGAGCGAGAGACGGAGACGGGCGACCGGAGCGAGCTGCGGGTGATCGCGGAAAACAGCAGCACCTGGTGGAAGCTCGATGCACGCAGCGATAAGTGTACCGGGCAAAGGTGCAAGCAATTCGAGCGCTGCTTCATCACGGAAATGCACCGGCGAGCGATGGAAAGCGACATCGTAATTGTGAATCACCATTTGTTTTTTGCGGACCTGGCGATGCGGGAGCAACCGTTCGGCGCGATTCTACCGGACTATTCGGCGGTGATTTTCGACGAGGCGCACGAGATAGAAGACGTGGCGGGTCAGTATTTCGGGATGGCGGTGAGCAACCTGCAAATTCAGGAGCTGATAAAGGACACGGCGGCGCTTTCGCGACGAAAGTTTTTCGCGACGCCGGAGCTGGATCGGAGCCTGGTGCATCTGGGGGAGCGGACGGAAGAGTTTTTCCGGCTGTTTCCACAGGAGGGACGACACGGATTTCGGGAACAGGAGAGATTCCGGGCCGAGCACGACGAGATTTACCGGGAACTGCTGTTGTCGCTAGAAGCGTTGAACGCCAGGCTGGAGCTGGTAGAGGGCGTGGTGGAAGATACGCTGCCGCTGGTGCGGCGATCAAAGCTCTTTCAGCAAGCGCTGCGGTTCTGGATGGAAGCCTCGGATCAATCTTTCGTGTATTGGACAGAGGGGCGTGGCCGGGGAATGTATCTGCAGGCGACGCCCATCGATGTTTCACGGATTTTACCGGCGCGGCTATACCAACAAATGGACACGGTGGTGCTAACGTCGGCGACTTTGACGGTAGCCGGCGGATTCGAATACGCGCAGGAGCGGCTTGGGCTGCCTAATGCGCGGACGTTGCATGTGGAGAGCCCTTACGATTACCAAAAACAGGTATTGCTGTATGTGCCAGCGCATTTGCCCGATCCACGCAACCAGGAGTTTGCGCGGCGCGCGGCGAACGAGATCGAGCGGTTGGTCGAAGCATCGCGAGGACGCGCGTTTTTGTTATTCACGAGCTACGCGCAGATGCGGCAAATTTATGAATTGCTGTGGAGACGGCTGGAGTATCCGCTACTGCTGCAGGGCGACGCGCCGCGGACAGCCTTGATCGAGACGTTCCGGCAGACGCCAGGTGCCGTCTTGTTCGGGACATCGAGCTTCTGGCAGGGCGTGGACGTGCAAGGGGAACAGCTCAGCTGCGTGATCATAGACCGGCTGCCGTTCGCGGTACCGACGGACCCGGTGGTAGCGGCGCGTAGCGAGGCGGTGCGGCAGAGCGGCGGCAATGCATTTCAGGACTACCAGATCCCGCAGGCGGCATTAGCCTTGAAACAAGGGTTTGGGCGACTGATTCGCGGGAGCAACGACCGGGGCGTGCTGGTACTGCTGGATAATAGAATTACCAAGCTTTCCTACGGACGCGTGTTTTTGAAGAGCCTGCCTCCCTATCGTTTTACGAAGAAGCTGGACGACGTTCAAGAATTTTTCAATGTTTGAGATCTGCGTAGAACATACGTTTGCGGCCGCTCACGCGTTGCGCAACTATTATGGAAAGTGCGAGAACCTGCACGGGCACAATTACCGCGTACAGGTGGGGATGGAAGGGGTTGCTCTAGACGAAGCCGGGATGCTTTACGATTTTGCAAAGTTGAAGAAACAGTTAAGGGCGACGAGCGAATACCTGGATCATCAGAATCTGAACGAGATTAAACCGTTCGACGTAATCAATCCTTCGGCGGAGAATATCGCGAAGTTTATCTGCGAGGAGATGGCGAAAAGCTTGGACTCGGGCGTGGTGGCGTACGTGCGGGTCTGGGAGACGGATACATCGTATGCGGTTTACCGGCCGTAAAGGGCGTTCATCGATTTACTTGCTCGCAAGACGAAAATGAGCTAGCGGCCGAAAAAGGCGGCGTTTTTCTGAGTGAAGTCGGCCCACTTTTCAGGCAAGTCGTCGGCCGCAAAGATGGCGGAAACCGGGCAGACTGGGACGCAGGCTCCACAATCGATGCACTCCACCGGATCGATGAAGAGCATCTCCTCGCCCTCGAACTTTTCCTCATCTTTCTTGGGATGAATGCAATCGACCGGGCAGGCGTCAACGCAGGCAGTATCCTTGGTTCCGATGCAGGGTTCGGCGATTACGTAAGCCATTTTAGAGTTCCAATTCTTTCCTAAACCTTAGAAGTAACATAAAGCCGCGAACAGCCCAAGAAGTGAGAGGCGAGCGGCGAGATTTCGGCGTCCAAGCGCGTACAATTACATCTGATGACTCCACGCGTCAGAAAAGCCGTGTTTCCGGCAGCCGGGCTCGGGACGAGGTTCCTGCCAGCCACCAAAGCGCAACCGAAAGAGATGCTGCCTCTAGTCGATAAACCATTGATTCAATACGGCGTCGAAGAGGCGATGCACTCCGGCATACAGAACATCATTATTGTAACCGGTCGGGGCAAGTCTTCGATTGAAGATCATTTCGACGTCAGCTTTGAGCTTGAACATTTGCTCGAGTCTAAGAACAAAACGGACATGCTTTCGATGGTGCGAGCCATTTCGGACATGATCGACATTTCTTACGTGCGCCAGAAGGAGGCGTTAGGCCTGGGGCACGCAGTTTTACGGGCGAAAGAACTGGTAGGGTACGAGCCGTTTGCCACGGTCCTTTCGGACGATATCATCGCTTCGGAAACACCGTGCATTCGGCAGCTGCTCGACGTATATGAGTTCTATGGCGCGTCGGTCCTGGCGTTAATGGAGGTGCCGAAGGACCAGATCTCGGCGTATGGGGTAGTAGACGCGGAGTTGATTTCGGATAACGGACGGGAAAACCGGCTATACCGGATACGGAACCTGGTGGAGAAACCGAAGCCGGCGGATGCGCCGTCTAATCTAGCGATTATCGGGCGGTATATTCTGACGCCGGAGATTTTCCAGTGCGTGGAGGCGATCGAGCCTGGTAGCGGCGGCGAGATCCAACTCACCGATGCGCTGAAATACATGTTACGTAACCGTCCGATTTATGGATTGAAGTTCGAAGGAACGCGCTACGATGCGGGTGACAAGTTGGGATTTCTGCGGGCGACAGTGGAATTTGCAATGAACAGACATGACCTGGGAGAGCCGTTCCGGGAGTATTTGAAGACACTGTGTATCGATTAGCGAGATGGAAGAGGATGGGCGTGACCGCGATGTTGGCGGCCGTGCCGATCTGCGTTGCGCAGACGCCTACGCCGAAAGTGGTGGCATATGTCGAACTGGCCTTGCAACAAGGGGATCTAACAGACGCAAGAGCGCTAGTGGCGCAGTATCGCAGGTTGAACGGCGATACACCGGAAACAATGGAAGCCTTTTCCTGGGTAGCGCGCGGCGAAGCGGCTGCCGGGAATCTGGAGCAAGCCTTGCAGGACGCAAAGGAGATCGAACAGGCGGCGCAAGGGTCGCTCTCGACCAGAAAGCTGGATGCCGAAGCGCACTTGCCGATTGCGCTGGGCGCGGCCTACGAAGTCGAAGCCGATGTCTTAACTCAGCAGAACAAGCGCGCCGAGGCGCTGCGAATGTTACGAGCCGGGCTGGTGACGTGGCAGGGAACGTCGATGGTCGACCGTCTGCAGAAGAACATCAATGTGCTTTCCTTGCAGGGAAGACCGATGCCGCCGTTGCGCGAGACGGCCTGGATTGGAGCCAAGCCGGCCGCGCCGAACGGATGGCGCGGCAAACCTCTGCTGTTATTTTTCTGGGCGCACTGGTGCGCTGATTGCAAAGCGGAAGCGCCGATCATCGACAAGCTGGCGGGAGAGTTCGAACCAAAGGGGCTGGTGGTGATCGCGCCGACGCGGCTCTACGGTTATACGGCTGAAGAGGAGAATGCCTCGCCGGTGCAGGAGAAAGCGTTTATCGATCGGGTTTTCGAAAGATATTACGCGGGTATTCCGAAAGTACAGGTTCCGTTAGATAGCGGGAATTTCGAGCGTTTCGGAGCGAGCACGACGCCGACTATAGTTTTGGTAAACCGGCGCGGAACGGTAGAGCTTTACCATCCGGGCGTAATGGATGAAGCGGCCCTGCGGAGCGCAATCGAGCAGGTTATGGCTCCGGCCGGTGCGGAGCGACAGGCGGCGCGATTTGGGCGATAATGCTGGCATGAAGTTCCGCGCCGTGCTGCTCGCGATAGCTCTCAGTTTTGTCGCCTTAACGGCGACCGCGGCGACGCCGCAGACAACCATTAAGGTCGTGGTGAAGAACCAGTACGACAAACCGGTGGATAATGCGGCGGTGATCCTCGACTTCCTCGGGTCGCGAAATTATGCAAAGCTGGGACGGCACAATCGAATCCACTGGGAATTGAAGACGAACCAGCAGGGCATTGCTCATTTCCCGCCGGTCCCGGAAGGAACGGTGCAGTTGCAGGTAATCAATCAGGCTTATCAAACCTACGGCAAGAAGATGGAAGTGCAAGGGGAAGAGAAAACGGTCGACATCACCTTGAACCCTCCACAAAAGCAGTACAGCGCGCACCCGCCGCTAAAGCCGGCGGATGCGCCCAAACAGTAAAACTATTTCGAAAACGGGTAGGCAGCATGCTTATCGACGGCGATGGCCTCGATTTCGATGCGAGCGTCGCGCGGCAGGCGGGCGACTTCGATGGTGGTCCGCGCCGGCGGATGAGGTCCGAAATGCTTGGCGTACGCGTCATTCATTTGAGCAAAATCGTTCATGTCCTTCAGGAAGACGGTGGTTTTGACGACGTCTTCGAGGGCCAGGCCGCCCGCTTCGAGCACCAGCTTCAAATTTTCGAAGACACGAGCGGTCAGTACATCGATGGAGCCGGTAGTGAGTTCTCCGCTGTCGGGATCGGCGTGGATCTGGCCGCTCAAGAAGACGAAGCCGTTCACCTTGAGGCCTGGGGAATAGGGGCCGGCAGCCTTGGGCTTGGCGGGTGTAATGATTTCCTTCATTGCTCTATTTTGCACGCGATGAGGTCGCGGACATGGGCGATTTTCGATTTTGAGAGGAAGCGATCGAGCTGGCGCGCGATCAAAAGTGGGGCGCGCGGATCGACAAAGGTGGCGGTGCCGACCTGCACGACGGAGGCTCCAGCGCGTAGGAATTCGGCGGCATCCCGGCCGCCGGCGATACCGCCTAGACCGATTACGGGGATGTGGACAGCAGCGGCGGCTTCCGAGACCAAGCGCAGCGCGAGAGGTTTGATGGCGGCCCCGGAGAGACCCGCGAAACCGGCCGCGATGCGCGGTCGTCCGTTGCGGGGATCGACAGCGAACGAGACAACGGTGTTGATGAGCGAGACCGCGTCGGCACCGGCAGCTTGGGCGGCCAGGGCGAATGGCTCGATGCGCGCCACGTTGGGCGAAAGCTTGACGATCAGCGGGCGACGGGCAATGGGACGGACGCGCGCAATGAGCTGGGCGAGTAAATTCGGATCGCTTGAAAAGAAGATGCCGCCTTCTTTCGTGTTAGGACAGGAGACATTCAGCTCATAGGCGGCTACGCCTTCGGCGTCTTCGAGCGCACGCACAATTTCGACATAATCTTCGATGGAATAACCGAAGACGTTCGCGAAGACCGGGACGGAAAAGCGGCGTAGTTTAGGGAGCTTGTCTTCGATAAAGGCGCGGACCCCGACATTCTGGAGGCCTACAGAATTCATCATGCCGCCGGCTGTGTGCCAGAGACGGGGCGACGGATTGCCGGCAATGGGTTTGCGAGAGAGGCCTTTGGTGACTAAGCCGCCCAGGGCATTCAGATCGAGAAGCTTCTCGAATTCGATGCCATAGCCAAAGGTCCCGGAAGCGGCGAGAACGGGTGCCCGCAAGGGAATCCCGCAGAGAGTAGTAGCCAGACGCTCACTGCTGCCCATGGCCGTTTGAGGCGTGCTCTTCAGACCCTCTCCGCCGTTAATTCCTCGGCAGTGGCCAGGCGGAGCGCGGTCGCGCGAATCAAATCCCAGGTCTCGCCGACGTCACTTTCGGTGGTCTGAAAGTTACCGATGGCGAAGCGCAGAACATATCGGCCGCGAAGAACAGTGTGGGAGAGGAAAGCTTTACCGGAGAGATTGATTTCGGCGAGCAGGCGCTCGTTGAAAGAATTGCTGGCGCGGTAGCGAAAGCAGACCAGCGAGAAGGGAACAGGAGCACAGAGCTCAAAGTCCTCGTCAGCCGTTACGAGTTTTTCAAGTACGCGGGCGAGGCGAAGGGATTCGCGCAGCATGGCGGAGATGCCTTGGCGCCCATAATAGCGGAGAACATACCAGAGTTTAAGGGCACGGAACCGTCGTCCCAATTGAACGCCGTATTCGTTGAAGTTGACCACTTGATCGTCTTCGGCAGTGCGGGTATATTCCGCGCTTAAAGACGAGGCGCGGCGAAGAATATCCGGACGCGCGGTGTAAAGGATGCTGCAGTCGATGGATACGTAGAGCCACTTATGCGGGTTGAAAACAACCGAGTGGGCTCGTTCGACACCTTCAAAGATATGCCGCATTTCGGGGAGCATGGCAGTGGAACCCCCGTAGGCCGCATCGACGTGCAGCCAAATGCCATGGCGTTCGGCAATGGAGGCGATTTGCGGAATGGGATCGATGGCGCTGGTGGAAGTAGACCCAACAGAGGCCACGATGCAGCAAGGCCGAAAAGCGGCGGCCAAGTCGGCTTGAATGGCTGCTTCGAGCAGGTCGGCGCGCATGCGGAACTGATCGTCGACGGCAATTTTGCGAACGTTTTCCTGACCGAAGCCGAGCGTGATGGCTGCCTTTTCAGACGAAAAATGTGTTTGCTCGGAGACATAGACGATAAGTCCGGGACGCATGCCTCTGGTGCGGCAGTCGGGATCGATGTATTCGCGAGCAGCGCCGATGGCCTGCATAACGGCCACTGAGGCGGTGTCATAGATGATGCCAAAGAATTCTTCGGCGAGACCGAGCCACTGGCGAATCCAGCTCAAGGTGACTTGTTCGAGTTCCGTGGCCGCTGGCGACGACTTCCAGAGCATGGCGTTGACGTTGACGGCGGCGGCGAGGAACTCGGCGAGCACGGAAGGCGGCGTTGAGGAAACAGAAAACCAGGCAAAGAAGCGGGGATGGTTCCAGAGCGTGAGGGCGGGAAAGACGGTAGACCGGAAATCGTCAAATATGCGGTCGAGCGATTCGCCCTGTTCAGGAGCGCTGGCGGGCAATTTGGCCGCGAACTCACCGGGGCGGGTGGCGGGAAGAACAGGGTGGTCGCGCACCCGCTCGAAGAATTGAGCGACCCAATCTACGTGAGCGTGAGCGGCGTCGCGGAATTCGTCTAACGCGACACCGCTGGAGTTTGCGTTTGCTTGATCCACATTCACTTGATCCACATTTACGTGATCCACATTCTTACGTTCTCACGGCAGGGGCAGCAACGCACTCGGGTAAAATCCGCGCGAGCCATTCGCCAAACCAGCTATCGAAAGCGGCGGCGGAGGCCGCGGTTCGGGTATCGAACGGGACGGCGAAGTGATTCAGGTTCCAGCCGCGGGCGGAGGCGGCCCGTTTAATGGCGACGGTGGACGGGAATCTATTTATCTGGTCGACAAACTCGTTCAGGTAGACATTAAGGGCTTGCGCGCGCTCCATATCGCCGGCTTGAATGGAGCGGTCGAGCGCAACCATCAGTTCAGGCACGGCCGCGGCGACCCCGGAGATAGTGCCATCGGCGCCGGCGGAACGGCCGCGCAGGTAGATTATTTCGTTGCCGACGAGTAATTGAAAAGGAGTTTTGCGATGCTGCGCCTGGAGAGAAGCGAAAACGTCCCAGTCGCCGCTGGAGTCTTTGATTCCGGCAAACGCGCCGGCCTCGAGCAGGCGAACCGCGAGAGCAGGCGAAATAGGATTGACGAACATGGGCAGGTGGTAGAGATAAACGGGGATCTGCTTACCTATCTGGTCGAGGAACTGGCGGTAGAACTCGAAGATCTGAGCATCGTCGTAGGCGTAGAAAAAAGGGGGAGTCAACAAGAGCCCGGCGGCTCCCGCCTCGACGGCGTTCTCGGCGATTTCAACCGCGCCACACAAGGTAGAGTGCGAGACGTTGACGAGAACGGGCACGCGGCTGCGCTTGATAGCGAGCGAGACGACCCTGATTCGCTCCTCCGGACCGAAATGAATGAACTCTCCGGTGGAACCGAATAGGACCACGCCGTCAACGCCGGTGGAAGAAATCGCGTCGAGGTAGTCGAGAAGAGCCGCTGTATCAGCCTCCAGAGAGCCAGGCCGCCCAGGAGTGGCCAGAGCAGCATAGACACCACGGGCGCGAGACTGTTTTGATATTGGATCTGGCATGCGAGGACAAATTATGCGCTTTCCAGATTCTACAGCGTTGGGCATTCGATGGCGTATTTCCTTTTGATAGACTCGCAACCATTACAAAATTATGCGGCGACGGAGTTTCCTAAGAGCAGCGTTGGCAACGTCAGTGGTATCGGCGGTTTGGCCGCGGGAGGAATATCTGTGGGGTGGTCCGGTGCTCGATACGCATCTCCATTTGCGGCGCGACCCGGATAGTTGCTTTACCCATATCCAAGGCTACGGCGTGACGAATGCAGTCCTGTTGACCAAGGCAGTCGATGAAGACAAAGCGAAGGCGGAAATGGAGCGGCGGGCGGGTCACTTCGTGCGTTCTGTCAGTACCGACCCAGGACAGCAGGATGCCGGGCAGGTGATTCGAAAAGCGATTAGCGGAGGAGCCGTCAGCATCGGCGAGCTTAAATATCACCTGGCACTCGATTCAGCCGAAATGCGCCGAATTTATGAGGTCGCCGCTGATATGCAGGTGCCGGTAATGATGCACATCCAGAGCTTTCCGCATTTCTCAGGCGAGCAGCCCTACAACACGGGCTATGAACACTTCGACAAAGTTCTGCGGGCGTATCCTAAGACGCAATTCATCGGACATGGAGATTTGTTCTGGGCCAACATCAGCGCGGTGGTCCCTACAGATCGCGGCTATCCCTCCGGACCTGTAAAAGCCGGCGGGCTGACCGATAAGTGGCTCTCCGATTTCCCTAATCTTCATGCGGACATGTCGGCCAATTCGGGCAACAACGCGTTATCGCGCGATCCGGATTTCTCGCGAGAGTTCATCGAGCGGCACCAGGAGAAGCTGATTTTCGGCAGCGACTGCAGCTGCCTGGATGGCAAAGGCGCCGGAGTTTCGCAGAATAACAATCCGGAAGCGAGCAGGCTGGCCGGAAAATGCGTGGCGCGCGCGACGCTGGAGCTTTCAAAAGGGTTGACGACACCGGAAGTATTTCGCAAGATTACCTGGGAGAACGGAGTGCAACTGTTCAACGTGCAGGTTTGAACGGTCGGTACATCACTTTTCGGGCTTTGCGGAAACAGTTCGGCGCATCCTGTGTCTTACGTGAAGAGGGATGCCGCCATGGCCGAAACAAAAATTTGGAAAAGTCTAGCAGGCGGAGCAATCGGCGGCCTGATCGCCGCGCTGGCCATGAATCAGTTTCAAGCGATATGGAGCAGCGTATCTCACGCGCTATCTTCTCCGAACGAAAGCAGTCAATCATCAGGCGGGGGCGAAGACGCGACGGTGAAAGCGGCTGCAGGTATCTCAGAAACGGTATTCGAACACAAGCTGACGGATTCCGAAAAAGCATGGGCGGGGCCGGCTGTCCATTATGGCTTTGGAACAATCACGGGCGCCGTGTATGGCGTGCTGGCAGAGACTGTTCCGGCGGTCACGGCGGGTCGGGGTACGGCCTATGGAAGCCTGGTCTGGCTGTTAGGGGACGAGGTCGCGGTCCCGGCATTTCGCTTATCGGCACCCGCCACCAATGCGCCGTTGTCATCGCATATCAGCGCTCTGGCGGCGCACCTGGTGTATGGGTTTGTCACGGATTTTGTCAGGCGTACGGCGGTTTAGCGTTCACCCGACGATAATCTTCCATCAGCTGGCTCGTAGAACAACGGTTGAACCGGATTGCAATGTAAGCGTCGCTAGAGTCAAGCCCTGGCTGTGATGGATCGTTACCGGTAAACTCGCGAGCAATTCGGCAACCTGGTGCTCCCCGCGAAACCCGACTGTCACCTGCTCCGTTTCGCCCCAATTGCAGAGGATGGCAAGCGGGCCTCCGGGGTGGACCATTCCGCGGAACATCACAGCTTCGGAACCTTGCCGCAGGGTCACGGGAAGTTTGGCTAGCGTTTGCAGGGCAGGCTGAACAATCCACTCACGTAACAACTCGTTCGATCGCTTCGCGTAGCCAAGGGTCAGGGCGGACTCATAGTAGATAACGCTTCCTTTTCCGAAGCGATGCTCGACGGCGAACGGTTTGCCTTCGCGGTCGGGCCGCAGAACTTGCGCGCCGCGCAATTCGAGCGGCAGCTTCCATAATTCTCCTGCCTGCTCGTTTTGATCGGTGACGGAATAAGGCTGATCGGCTTTGACCGGGTAGATGTCGAAGGCTTCGACACCGAAGACCTCAGCGAGATGCCCCGGTATGCTCGGCCGGATGCCACCCATATCGGTTTTCCAGGCAGTCAGTCCGTCGGCAAACAGACAGCCCCCCTGCCTGACGAAAGCGCCAAGCGCTGGTACCGCCGTGTCATCCATCGCGTAGGAAAAGGGAACGTACAAGACGTCGAAGCGGTTTACCGAGCCCTGCTTCAGCTGTTCGAGGTCGACAAATTCGAGCGGAATGTGAGAGCGGTGCAAGGCGAAAAAGCAGCCTTCGAGAGATTCTTCCCACTCATCGCCGCGATGCTGCATTCTACTGCCCTCGAGGTGGTTGATGATGGCGGTTTCGCGGTTGTAGAGTATCGCGACCTTAGGGGGCTGTGGGCTGGCTTGGGCAAGAAAGGGATGGCGCGCAAGGGCCTCGGCAACGGTCTTGACAGCGGGTAAGCGAATGGAGGGATGGCCGTCGAGGCTGACCAGGCCCCACTCGCCGCCTTCCTGTCCACCGGAGCGCGGTTGCCACAACCAGAAGATAACGCCTTTTGCGCCCGCGCCGAAGGAAGCCCATAACCAGCGTGTGAGATCTTCGGGCGACGGGTTAAGCGGAAATCCTCCGGTGAAAATGGTGGGACCGCTTTGTAGTTCCGTGACCCACCAGGGCTTGACACCGCTGGCGCTGCCGATCAGATCGAGGCGATAGGCGTAGAGCTCGCCATACCTGCTTTTAGGAGCTTCGGGAGGGAAGAGCCACGCCGGATGGATCGATGCGCCGAGGATATCGACAATTTTCTGTTCCTGCCAAACGTCCTGGCCGGAAGCGCCCCCGAGCGGGCGGGTGACGTTGAGGTGAGTGGGATGGCCGCGGTCATACAACTCGATTTGGCCTTCGATCCAGAGAAGCTGATCGACCAGATTTTGAATATTGAATTCGCGCCAGTCGACGATCGGTGGATAGTCGAGCCAACCGTAGTTGCCCCCGGTGAGCTGATCGGGCGTAAAGGTTACCTCGGAGAAACTTTGGACTTGGCGAAACCAGGAACGATTGAGCGCGGCGACAGTGCGATACTTTCTTTCAAGCCAGACAGTGAAAGCCCGTAACGTGGCGGGCTCGGTATCGTACTTGCTTGGCTCGTTCATCAGGAGCCAGACGCCCTGCGCCGGGTGTGATTTATATCGATTGACAACTTTCTGGATGTAAATGGCGGCGTGGCGGCGAACGGCGGGGTCATTGAGGTTAGTGCGGTTGTGGTAGAAGGGCGTCTCTCTGCGCCAGCCGGGCGGGTCTTCTGAACAGAGGGTGGCCACTATTTTGATGCCATTGGCGGCGGCGGCATCATAGATCCAGTCATAGCGCTCGAAGTTCCAGGTGTTGGGGGCGTGCTCGACATCGTCCCAGATGATGAAGATGCGAACCAAAGTCAAGCCGGTCTCGCGCATTAGGCGGAAATGACGATCGACCCCTTGCCTGGTTTCCGGTTTGTTCAAGAAGAATTCGGTGCCGATGCGAAGCGGGCCGGTGAGGGAATGTAAGTTCGCCTGGAGATCGGCGGAAGAGGGCGACTGGGGGTTCGCGTCTGCGCTATTGGAGGCGACGAGCGCCGCGCTCATAGCGACGGATTTAAGGATCGTTCTTCGGTTGGAATTCATGAGAGCGGAGGAGTACTACCCGCAATTCTCTCTAAAGCGGTCCGGCGCGTGAAGTCAGGCGTCTCATGCGGAAGTTCCAAAGCCCGATTTTGACTCTTGTAAGTTAACCCATGTGGGCATTGTTTTACATCCAAAAGCGCTATGTGGTTCATTACTTTTTTACTTGTTTTCCAAATGACAGCCGCACCGGACCTGGACAGTTTGCGCTGGCATAACAGGGTGGTGATCATTTTTGCTTCTCGAAAGGACGATGGGCAGCTGATACGACAGGATGAAATCATAGCGGCGCATTTGCCGGGTTTCGCGGAACGGGACACAAAGGTGTTCCGGATGGTGGGCGAGAGCGTCGATGCGCGCGAGTTGCGCGCTAAGCTTCACGTTGGCAGCCAGCCCTTTGCGGTGCTCTTGATTGGTAAAGATGGGTCGGTAAAGCTCCGCAAGCATGAACTGTTGAGCGCGGATGAACTTTTTAGGACGATCGATAAGATGCCAATGCGAAAAGAAGAGATGAAGCACAAGTAGGGCAGGGGTGAAAATGGAAGGTCTCACGAGGCGGGGAGTGCTTTGCGGATTGACGGGAGCACTAGCGCTCGGCGCGGGGAGAGAGCGGGCGGCAGATGTTGTGGTCATCGGGGGCGGAACGGGAGGTTGTGGGGCCGCGCTGGCGTTGGCCAGGAATGGATGCCGTATCATTCTGACGGAAGAGACAAGCTGGATTGGCGGCCAACTGACACAGCAGATGGTGCCGCCGGATGAAAACCCGTGGATAGAACACTACGGAGGAACGCGCTCTTATGACGAATACCGGTCGCGGGTGCGCGCCTACTATCGGCGAAATTACCCGCTTACGGCAGCGGCGCGCCAAGAGCCATATTTGAATCCAGGCGGCTGTAGCGTATCACCGCTTTGCCACGAGCCTGGGGTGGGCGTGGCGGTGCTGGAGGCGATGCTCGCTCCGTATGTGAGCGCGGGACAGGTAGTCATTCTCACGCGGCATAAAGCCGTATCGGCCACGGTAGCCGGCAATTCGGTTCGGTCGGTGCGTGTAAGGAATCTCGAGAACGGCGGCGAACTCGAACTAAACGGGCGCTACTTTCTGGACGCGACGGAGCTGGGGGACCTGCTGCCCATGACGAAGACGGCCTATGTGACAGGCGCGGAATCCCGCAAGGAAACCGGCGAGTTGCACGCCGGCGCGGAAGCGAGGCCGAGCAACATGCAGGGCATCTGCTGGACCTTCGCGATGGATTACCGGGAGGGAGAGGATCACACGATCGATAAGCCGCGGGATTACAACTTCTGGCGGGATTACGTGCCTGAACTGACGCCAGCGTGGACGGGGAAGTTATTGAGCTGGATCACGCCCGTGCCTTCCACTCTGCGGCCGATTACCAGAACGTTCGATCCACGCAATGGAGCAGCGCGCACGAATGGAGATCTATGGATTTACCGCCGGATGATCGAGCGGGAGAACTTCGAGCCCGGCACTTACGGAAGCGACGTGAGCGTAGTGAACTGGCCGCAGATGGATTATTGGCTGGGCAACATTATCGACGTGGAGGAGCAGGAAGCGCGGCAGAACTTAGCACGCTGCCGGCAATTGAGCTTGTCGCTATTTTATTGGATGCAGACAGAAGCGCCGCGCGCCGATGGCAGGGCGGGGTGGCCTGGTTTGCGGCTGCGGCCCGACATTGCCGGAACAGCGGACGGCCTGGCCAAGTATCCTTACATTCGTGAGGCGCGCCGGATCAAAGCCGAGTTCACGGTGCGCGAGGAACATGTAGGCACGGAGCAGCGCATGAAAATCACCGCGTTGCCGAAGGGCGAGGTAAGCGCGGCTACCTTCGCAGATTCTGTCGGGATCGGCAGCTATCGGATCGATCTTCATCCGAGTACGGGCGGCGATAACTATATAGACGTGAGTTCGCTTCCCTTCCAGATTCCCTTAGGAGCGCTGATTCCGGAGAGCATGCAGAACCTGCTGCCCGCTTGTAAGAATCTCGGGGTGACACATATCACGAACGGTTGTTACCGGCTGCATCCTGTGGAGTGGAACATCGGTGAGTCGGCTGGCATGCTGGCGGCATTTTGTCTCAAGAGCAAGCAATCGCCGCGCGCCGTGCGGAATACGAAGGCGCTGCTGGGCGACTTTCAGCGGATGATTCAGCAGCAAGGAATCGAAATTCGCTGGCTCGATCCGTTGCGGACGCCGCGGTGAGTGGCCCAGGAACACACTCGATCAGGTCTTCCTGGTAAATCGCCTACCGGCGAGAGCACACGCGAGACCGGCCGTTAACAGCACTAAAGTGGACGGCTCAGGCGTAGTGCTATCTCTAAAGCGGGATGTTGCCGTGTTTTTTGCGCGGCATCGTGTCGGCTTTGTTGGCGAGCATGCGAAGGGCCCGGATAACTCTCGGGCGCGTCTCGTGCGGCTCGATGACATCGTCGATGTAGCCGCGCTCGGCGGCAACAAACGGATTGGCAAAGCGTTCGCGATACTCCTCGATTTTTGCCTGACGCGCTTCGTCAGGTTTATCGGCTTTTTCGAGTTCGCGCCGGTAGAGGATTTTGACGGCGCCCTCGGGTCCCATGACGGCGATTTCGGCAGTGGGATAAGCAAAGTTGATGTCCGTGCGCAGGTGCTTCGAGCCCATCACGCAGTAGGCACCGCCATACGCTTTGCGAGTGATCACGGTGATTTTAGGTACCGTGGCTTCAGCGTAGGCGTAGAGAAGTTTCGCGCCGTGGCGGATAATTCCGCCGAACTCCTGGGCGGTCCCGGGGAGAAAGCCGGGAACGTCTTCGAAGGTGAGGACGGGTATCTGGAAAGCGTCGCAGAAGCGGACGAAGCGGGCGCCCTTGGTGGAGGAATCGATATCGAGACAGCCGGCGAGGTGAGCCGGTTGGTTGGCGACGATCCCGACAGTCTCGCCGGCCATACGTCCGAAACCGATCACAATGTTGCGGGCGAAGTATTCGGCTACTTCGAAGAAATTGGCGTCATCGACCACGCGCGTAATGATGTCCTTTATGTCATAAGGTTTATTCGATTCAGGCGGAATGAGCGTATCGAGTTCCGGGTCCGCCCGGTTCGCCGGATCGGTAGTCGGATGGCGCGGCACGCCGTCAAGATTGTTCTGCGGCAGAAAAGTGAGAAGCTCGCGAAGACGCTGGAGACAATCCTGGTCATTGGCTGCCAGGAAATGGGCTACGCCGCTGGTGGTGTTGTGGGTGGTGGCGCCCCCCAGTTCTTCCTTCGAGACATCCTCGTGAGTAACGGTGGCGATGACATCGGGGCCGGTAACGAACATATGGCTGGTGCGATCGATCATGAAGACAAAATCGGTGAGAGCGGGCGAATACACAGCGCCGCCCGCGCAGGGACCCATGATCGCCGATATCTGAGGCACGACTCCGCTGGCGAGCGTGTTGCGCAAGAAGATGTCGGCATAGCCGGCTAGGGAAACGACGCCTTCCTGGATGCGAGCGCCGCCGGAATCGTTCAAGCCGATGATGGGCGCGCCGGTTTTGAGGGCCAGGTCCATCAGCTTGACGATTTTCTGCGCGTTCGCTTCAGAGAGCGAACCGCCGAAGACAGTAAAATCCTGCGCAAAGACGAAGACTTGGCGTCCGTGGATGAGCCCATGGCCCGTGAGGAAGCCGTCGCCATCGACGACATTGTGGTGCATGCCGAAGTTGTGTGAACGATGGCGAACGAGTTTGTCCAGCTCCTCAAAAGTGCCTTCGTCGAGTAAGAGATCGAGGCGCTCGCGCGCGGAGAGTTTCCCTTCGCTGTGTTGGCGGTCGCGCCGTTCCGCTCCGCCGCCTTGCTCTGCTCCCTGATGGCGGCGGTGAAGCTCCTCTAGCCGGCCTGTCGTCGTATGCGTCGTTTGGACTCCTTTCGATAGAGCGAATGAGAACATGAAAGCGGTTCGCCCGATGTCAGATAGCTATCTTAACGCCCCGCGAGACATCGTCATCGGCACTGCCGGCCATATAGACCATGGGAAGACTTCCCTCGTCAAAGCCTTGACAGGGATGGACACCGACCGTTTGGCGGAAGAAAAGCGGCGCGGAATCTCAATCGAGGTAGGCTTCGCGCATATGACCCTTCCGGGCGGTCGCGGCATCAGCTTCGTAGATGTTCCAGGCCACGAGCGCTTTATTCGAAACATGCTGGCGGGGGCCTGCGGCATTGAAGCGGTATTGCTGATTGTGGCGGCCGACGAAGCGGTGAAGCCGCAAACGCGGGAACATTTCGAGATCTGCCGGCTACTCGGCGTGCAACGCGGCATCGTGGCTCTGACGAAGTGCGACTTGGCGAGCGTCGAACAGCTGGCCGCGGCGCGGACGGCCGTAGCGGCGATGAGCGCGGGCTCTTTTCTGGCGGGCGCACCGACGCTTACGGTGAGCGCGGTAACGGGAGAAGGCCTGGAGGAGCTAAGCAGGACGCTGGACAGCCTGGCGCAAACGAAAACGGTTCGGGACGCGCGTGGCCTGGCGCGTCTGCCGGTCGACCGTAGTTTTGCGCTGAAGGGTTTCGGGACGGTAGTGACGGGCACCTTATGGAGCGGGTCGTTAGGTATTGGGGACACCGTGCAGCTGCAGCCGTCGCTGGACGAAGCGCGCATTCGCGGCCTCCAGGTGCATGGAAAACCGGTCGCAAGCGCAAGCGCGGGCCAGCGGGTAGCGGTCAATCTGAGCGGAGTTGAGCATTCGAGGGTCGGACGAGGCTTTATGCTGACGCCGCCCAAGCTGCTCGAAACAACGCGGACGATTCAAGCTTCGGTCGATTGGCTGGTTGAAGCGGAAACGCCAAGCCGGCGAGAAGATTTCCTGCTGCATATCGGAACCGCCGAAGTTACTGCCCATCTGCACGCACTGTCGGCTGAATTCATTCAGTTAAAGCTAGGGGAGCCGGTGATGACCCTGCCGGGTGATCGATTCGTGGTGCGGCGCCCATCTCCCGCGACAACGGTCGGCGGCGGGTTGGTGATCGATGCTTTTCCGCCGCGACGGCTGAGCCGCGCCAAGACTGTGGCGCGTTTGCTCGCGTTGGCGCAAGCCGATTTGCCGCGGCGTTTGGAAGTATTGGTGGAGGAGAAAGAGAACGGGCGACGATTTTCCGAGTTGATTCGCATGACGGGTCGAGCTCCGGAAGAGATACGTCAGGCCATGAACGAGAGAGAGACGCTGTTGCTGGTGGAGACAGCGCAGCGAGTAGTCAGCCGGACGTGGCTGGAACGGCGGCGCGCGCTGCTGGTTGCGTGGCTGCGCGCATTTCATACGAACCATCCCTCGCTGCCCGGTGCCCCGGTGGCGCAAGCGCGCTTGGGGCTCGACAACGCACTCTCAAGTTTCGTGTTTAGCGGCTTCGATGCGATTCGCGTGGCGGGTGATATCGTCGCACTCGCCGGCCATCGCGTTCAAATTAGCGGCCCGGAGGCGGCAGCGCTGCTGCGCCTGGAGCAGGCATTCCGCCAAGCGGCGTATCAGCCCCCAAATCCAACCGAATTGCTGAGACTAGCCGGCATTGAACCGAAGGATGGCCGCGCGCTTCTAGAAAGACTGATTAAAGATGGAAAGTTGGTGCGTGTCGCGGACGGTCTAATTTTCCATGGCGAGGTTGTGGGGCATATTCGCAATTCACTCGCTTTGCACAAGGGGAAGCGATTCTCCGTGCCGGAGTTTAAGGATTGGACTCAGGTCTCTCGCAAGTACGCAATTCCACTGTTAGAGTATCTGGATCATCAGCGCGTGACTCAGAGGGTAGGAGATCAACGGGTTGTGCTTTGAAATCACTGCGCGACTGTGCAGATAGTCAAGATCAACGCAATAAATCATTGAGGGCTTTTACTCTTTCTGCTGGAAACTTGGGCTTCCGGTCATAGGTCGCGAGCCCGTTTACTTCTTGTTCCACGTCGGTAAGCTGCGTGTAGCAAATTCCAGCAAGATTATTGAGTTTAGCCAGGCCCTGATAAAGCTGCGTCAAACGACTTAAAGCGGCTTCCTGAGTCTTTTCGACCCCTGAATAACCCCAACTCTCGCCCGGAACGTTTGTATCGGCCGGAATGAACGCGATCCCGCCGATCTCGGACAAATAAAGCGGCGACCCATTGTATTTATAGCCCGGAAGCAAAGCTTCCCGGTGGGCGTTGGGAATCGTTGTACTTTGCGGAGTGACGTTTTTGTATTGCTGATAGAGGGCTTCACCTGATTTCTCATAGTTATGAATCGCAAACAGATCCGTATCTTCGGTGTGTTGCCATCCTTCGTTGTCAATGACGAGGCGGGTGTTGTCGATCGTGTGAGTAATTTGGTACAACTCCTTGAGATAGGCTTGCTGGCGCGGATCGCTCAAGTCAGGCACTCCCCAACTTTCATTGATAGCGTTCCAAATGATGATCGACGGGTGGTTGTAGTCAAACTCCACGGCGGCGGTCCACTCGCGGGTAAATCTCTCGACCTCTTCCGTGTTGAACTCGTACGCGTCCGCAATCTCGCCTGAAACAAGCAGACCTCGCTTGTCGGCCCAGTAAAGAAAGCGCGGATCGGCCACCTTCTGATGCTTGCGGACACCGTTGAATCCCATGGATTGGACCAGGTCGATATCGCGCAATATGGCTTCATCGGAAGGCGGGGTTAAGACGCTTTCCGGCCAGTACCCCTGGTCGAGGAGAAACTTGAGGTACACAGGCTTGCCGTTGATGGTGACGCGATCCTGGGCGACTGCAATCGTGCGGAATCCAAAATACGAATTGACGGTATCGATGGGAACACTGCCATCGAGGACCCGATAACGCACCTGATACAAGTTAGGTGCCTCGGGTGACCAGAGTTTGGGGCTGGCAACTTGAAGTGCAGCGGAGACACGATCTTCGTCGCTTTGAGCGGTGGTGCTGGCAACTTTATGCTCCCCATCCATGACGGTGACTTCCAAGCTGAGCGGATGTCCAGGATGTGCGGCGAGGAAGCCTTCGAAGCGGGCGCGGCCATACTGACCGGCAGTGACGTGGACATACTTCAGATGATTTTCGCCGGTGGCTTCGAGCCAGACGGGCTGCCAGATGCCGCTGGTGCGCGTATAGAAGATGGCGGCGGATTTTGGCTTCCAATATTGTTTACCGCGCGGGATGGAGCGATCGGTCGATGGGTTGTATGCGCGCACGACGAGCGTGTTGTTGTTTCCGCTTTCGAGCGCACTCGTCGCATCGAAGCTGAAGGGAACGTTACCGCCTTCATGGCTGCCCAGGAATTGTCCGTTCAGCCAGACAGCCGCCTGATAATAAACCGCGCCGAAATGCAAAAGGACATGTTGGCCGCGCCAGGACGTGGGGATTTGGAATTCACGCCGATACCACGAGACGGGATGAAAAGAAGTATCGCCGATGCCGCTTAACTTGCTTTCGAAACAATAGGGAACTGCAATCTGGCGAGACGAGGGAAGGGCATGGGAGTACCAATGGGAAGCGAGTCCCTGGTCGCGATCGTCGAAAGCGAAAGCCCAGGAGCCGTTCAGCGTGATCCAATCGGGTCGTTCGAACTGCGGGTTAGGAAATTCGGGGCGAGGAATGGCGGCGGAAAACAGAGTGGAGGCGAGCATTATGGGAGCGGCCAGAGCGGCGAGTCGCCAGGTAAACGGAAACATGCGGACATTGTACTGGTCAGATGCGCTGGCGTTTCCAGTGCCCTCTGCGAAAGACGATAAAGGCAGTGGTGGTGAGAAGAATATCCGCTGAAGGAACAGCCCAGAATGCGCCGCGCGGCCCCCAGGCGTAGTGAATGGCGAGCAACCAGGCAGTCGGGATCTGAAACATCCAAAAAGCGAAGAAATTGATGATGGTGGGCGTGAGCGTGTCGCCAGCGCCGTTGAAGGCTTGCATGAGAATCATGCCCCATCCGTAGCTGACGAAGGCAACACCGAAAATTGTTAAACAAGCGGTGGCGGTGGCCACAACCTGAGGCTCGCCGGTGAAGATCGCGACCAGCGGTGCCGGAAAGAAGATAAAGACAATCGACACCAGGCCGAGATAAAGCATGTTGTAGAAGCCGGTCCGGTAAACGGAAGATTCCGCGCGCTGGGATTTGCCTGCGCCGAGATTCTGGCCAACGAGGGTAGCGGCGGCATTACTCAGGCCCCAGGAAGGCAGGATAGTAAAGACGAGCATGCGAATAGCGATGGTGTAGCCCGCAACCGCGGCGCTCCCGAACGAGGCGACGATACGCACGAGCGCCATCCAACTGGCCGTGGCCAGCAGAAACTGCACGATACCGGTAATCGAAACCTTCAGTAAGCGCAACATGACGCGCGGATTAAAGCGAACCTGTCTGCGTTGAACGACCAGGCGATTTTTCCCTGAGCCAAGCTGCCAAAATTGGAAGAGCACGCCGATTCCGCGGCCGGTAGTGGTGGCTACGGCCGCGCCGAACACGCCGAGATGCGGGAATGGACCCCAGCCGTTTATAAGACAGGGATCGAGAACAAGATTGATGCCGTTGGCAAGCCAGAGCGTGCGCATGGCGAGCGCCGCATCACCAGCGCCGCGAAAGATGGCGTTGATCAGAAAGAGCAGGAAGATCACAACCGAGCCGCCGAGCATGAGCCGCGTATAGCGCGCGTTCGCCTCGATGGCAGGCGAGCTGCCCATGAGATGCAGCAGCTGGCGGGCATATAAAAAACCGGTTACGCCGACGGCGGCGGACACCAATATTCCGAGAAGGATCGATTGGACGGCGCCATCGGCCGCGCCTTCCGGATCTTTTTCGCCGGTGCGACGCGCGACGTAGGCGGTAGTCGCCATGCTGAGGCCGATTGCTACGCCGAAGATCAAAGTAAGCAGAGACTCGGTAAAGCCCACTGTGGCGACGGCATTCGCGCCCAGCCGCGCCACGAAGAAAACATCGACGATCCCGAACAGCGACTCCATAGCCATCTCGAGGATCATGGGAATCGCCAGAAGCAAAATGGCGCGATTGAGATTGCCTTCGGTAAAGTCCTGACGGGTACCGAAGAGTGCTTCTTTGAGCATGGCTAAGTCAAGAGGTACACTACCACGGAACTGCATCGATGCAACCCTCCCCCAAGTTTTTTGCGAGCAGCGCCCGATTCCGCGCGTGGCTCGAAGCACATCACGATCGGAAGCAAGAACTGTGGGTCGGTTTCTATAAGAGAGATTCCGGCTTGCCGAGCATTACCTGGCGGGAATCGGTAGACACGGCGCTCTGTTTCGGCTGGATCGACGGTGTGCGCAAAAGCATCGACGAAACGTGCTACACGATTCGCTTTACTCCGCGCAAGGCGCGCAGCAAGTGGAGCGCAATCAATTTGAAGCGAATGCAAGAGTTGCTGGAGGCAAGCTTGGTACATCCGGCGGGGCTGCGAGTTTTTACGGAAAGAGTGCGGAAGCCGAGCGGATACACTTACGAGCAAAAACAAAAGATAAGTCTGGCGGCAGCGGACGAAGAGCTATTCCGCGCCGACGCGAAAGCCTGGCAATTCTTCGAAAGCCGGCCCAACTGGTATCGCAAAACGTCGCTCGCCTGGGTGGTAAGCGCCAAGAAAGAAGAGACTCGGCGCCGGCGCCTTAAACAGTTAATGGAAGATTCGAGGCATGAAAGGACAATCGCGCCGCTCACGCGGAAGCCGAAGCAGGGGTAGCGCCGCTCTCTGGCTTACTTCAGGATTCCTGCCTGCTGCGCTCAAGGGCGCCGGCATTGAAGCCAAGTTCCTTTACGCGTTCCAGAAGCTTGTCGTAAACGGACGTGGACATATTCGGTATGCGGCTTAAAATCCAAAGATACTTGCGGTTCGGGGTAGCAACAACAGCCCATTGATAGCCTGGATCTAAATCGACAATCCAGTAATCTCCGGAGAAGGGCCAAAAGAAGGTCACTTTCAATTTTGCGGAAGAACCGTCCTTCTCTTGCAATCGTGCCGAGGCAACGGATTTTATAATGTCCCCGTCGTTCTTCTTGCAAGTGTTTACTACTTTGATTCGTCCGCCTGGCTGTAGTGTGTAAGTAGCAGTAACGTCACTTTCGCACTTGCGCTGAAAACTGTTCGGAAGCCGGGCAATTTCGAACCATCTTCCCTGGTAGCGCTTTAGGTCGACGCCCGGAACAACGGGCAACTCCCCAGGGTTGGCGCTAAGCAACAAAGCAGTTCCGGATAAGACGCAGGCTGAACTGAGAAGAAGTGAACCATAGGGACGCATATCTCGACGGTTCGATGCCGTCCGAAGGCTTTCGTTGCAAACGAATAACAGAGCGGCCAGCGTTTCTTGGCGCCGAACTTGCCGAGCAGAAGGAGAACGCTGGCGAGGACTAGCGTCATGCCATCAGCGTTCTGAGCGTGAGGACTTCGGCGCCGAATCAATGGCCGACGGCTAGTTCTGTGATTTTTATGACTTTTTTCCGGCGGCATGGGGCGGTTTTACCAAACGAACTCAGCGTTGGGTTCGTTTTTTCGACTACGAATGTTGACAGCGGCTTCCCCCAGACCCTATTCTGGACCTTAATGGTCTTATATGGTAGGACCTACTCAATGGTTTAACCAAAGCTGGGCGCCAGAACTCTTGGCGGAGAAGCGCCCAACCTTGGCCGATCGACAACCCGTAGGGGTGGCGACTGTTCACAAGTTTAACGCTCGCCCGCGGGATCTATGGAGAAAGATTCGTGGCGAGGAAACGCAGCAGACAGTATTGGATGGCAGTGGGTACGCTGGCGGCTTATTCCGCGGCAAGTTCCGGTAAGCTGGCCGTGGCGCAGAAAAGCGGATCGCAGGCGCCCCAAGCGCGGGACAGGATAGAAGCGCTGCCGGTCCGGCGATTCGCTATTCAGGCGGGTCCGCTAGACGGTGTTCTGCGAAACTTCACGGCGATCACGGGCGTGAAGGTGAAGCCCGGTACAGAGGGAATACTGTCGGTGTTCTCGCCCGGAGTCAGCGGCGCGTTCACGCCCGAGCAGGCGTTGGAGAGAATCATCGCCAACACAGGGCTCGAATACGGCGTGACGGCGGATGGATCCATCACGCTCGAATTGAAGGCGGCCAGCACCTCTGTCGATGTCACGGCAAGCGCTCCGGTTATGGGGACATCGATGCCGAAATATCAACTGCCCACCCTCGACACGGCACAAACGATCGGCGCGGTGTCGCAACAAACGATGGAGCAGCAGGGGACGACGACACTGCGGGATGCGCTGCGAAACGTTGCGGGAATCAGCCTGGCGGCGGGAGAAGGAGGGTCGCAGGGTGACAACCTGACGGTACGTGGTTTTACAGCGCGCAACGATCTTTTCATCGATGGGATGCGCGACTTCGGGAGCTATTATCGCGATCCGTTCAACACGGAGGAAGTAGAGGTGCTGCAGGGACCCTCATCTGTCACGTTCGGGCGCGGGTCGACCGGCGGGGTAGTCAATCAGGCGAGTAAAACACCCGACTTAAATCAATACATGGCGGCTGGGCTTCAGTTCGGCACTGACGCGACCAGGCGGGCGACCTTAGATTTGAATGTGCCGGTTCCTCAACTGGGCAGCGGGGCGGCGTTTCGACTGAACGCGATGGGCGACATCGGCGATGTGGCGGGACGCAACGTGGCGGAAAACCGACGCGATGGATTTGCTCCTTCGCTAGCGCTCGGTCTGGGCACGCCGACGAGGCTTACGTTCAGCTACTTTCATCAGAACGCCGACGACATTCCGGATTACGGCGTGCCGTGGCTCTTCAACGGGCCGGCGCCGGTAAATCGCGTCAATTACTACGGATTGCAGGACGGCAACTTTCTGCGAACCTACGACGATATCGGAACAGTGAAGCTGGAGCATGATGTGAACAGCCACCTGACGATTCGGGATCAGGCTCGGTATGCCAACTACGTGCGCGATGTGCTGATCACTGAGCCACAGCTAAATGGCATCGCCTTCGGCAAGCCGCTCGACGAGATGCAGGTGACGCGGCATGAGATCGGGGTAAACAGTGCCGAGACTTTTCTGGATGACCAACTCGATGTGATTGCGCACTTCAATACAGGATTCATCAAGCACACGTTAGTGAGCGGGGTGGAGGGCGGCCGCGAGACTTCGGACCCGACCCGGCCCGCCTTTACAGCCCCTACGACCGGCCTGCTCAATCCCGACCCGAGCGCAAGCCTGAATCCCGTGGCAACGATCACGTCGCAGGTACATGACACCGCTCTTTCGGCGGGAGTGTATGCGATCGACACCGTCAATCTGGGAAGTAAGTGGATACTGACGGGCGGCTTTCGGTTCGATCGGTTCGATAACAGTTATTCGCAATCCGTCGCGCCGGCTTCCAATTTCGAGCGCGTGGATCAAAAGCCGACGTGGCGGGCGGCCGCGGTTTACAAGCCAGTGGCGGCGGGTAGTTTGTATTTCGATGCTGGAACATCTTTCAACCCATCGGCTGAGACATTGTCTCTGAGCGCGGGAACGGCCAATCTTCCTCCCGAAACGAACATGACGTATGAGTTTGGAACGAAGTGGGAATTCGGCCGGGATCGGCTTACGGCAAACGCTTCGTGGTTTCGCACAACCAAGCAGAACGCGCGCGAGGCAGACCCTACGAACTCGCTGCTGTATGTGCTGGCGGGTAACCAGCGCGTGACCGGCACGGCGGTGGACATAAAAGGCCGTATTACGAGCCGCTGGGACATGTTGGCAAGCTACGCATATCTCGACAGCAAAGTAGTTAGTTCGAAGTTCTACCCACTCGCGATCGGCTATCCACTGGCGAATGTGCCCGCGAACACTTTTGCGTATTGGAACACCTATCATCTGCCACATCACTTCGAGTTAGGCGGTGGAGCGAACTATGTATCGAGTCGAACAGCAAGTTCGACCGTGCCGCTCGATCCAGCTACCGGCTTAATCAGGCAAGTTCCCGGTTATTGGGTGTTTAATGCGATGGCTTCCCATCCACTGGGCGAGCATCTGGACATCCAAGTCAACGTTTACAACCTGGCAAACCGCTATTACTACGATGAGCTTCATCCGTCGCACATCGTACTGGGGCCAGGACGGTCCGCTCTCATCGGCTTCAATTTCAAATTTTGATCACTAAGTAAAGGAAGTTATTTCTTGTTATTGCCAATTCCAGATGTATTGACAGTTGAGCAGGTGGCGCAAGCGCGCGCGCTGCTGTCGACGGCGGAATGGGTGGATGGCCGGATTACGGCTGGACACCAATCTTCCCGTGCGAAGGACAACCTGCAAATATCCGAAAGTCATCCGATAGCGCGACAGCTTGGAGAGTTGATCCTCAATGCACTGGGGCAGAATGCAATTTTCATCTCGGCGGCGCTGCCATCAAGAGTTTTTCCGCCGTTATTCAACAGTTACAGCGGCGGTCAATCGTTCGGCACGCACGTGGATAATGCTATCCGGCAGATCGGCGGCACAGGCGCCCGCATCCGAACCGATCTGAGCGCAACGCTTTTCCTGGCGCATGCCGAAGAATACGACGGCGGCGAACTGGTGGTCGAAGACACATACGGCACGCATAGCGTGAAGCTGCCGGCAGGGCACATGGTGCTGTATCCTTCAACGAGTCTGCATCACGTACGTCCGGTTACACGAGGCGCGCGCGTTTCCTCGTTCTTCTGGATTCAGAGCATGATTAGAGAAGATAGCCGGCGGACGCTGCTTTTCGATCTTGATATGGCCATCCAGCGGCTCAATCGGGATTTACCCGAACATTCCTCCGCCGTTCAATTTACCGGGGTGTATCACAACTTGCTTCGCCAGTGGGCGGAGCCGTGAAGGCGATCGCTATTTACTACGCTTGGTCATACAAAGTTACTATTCATGGATTCATTGACTCATGCGCAACCTGCATGAAATACCGAGCAAAGATCCACAAGATCGGTTTGCTGGCGGCCGCCGTGGGAGATTCGTCCCGCGGGTGTCTCGCAAATCGTCTTCGTGATGGACCCTCTGGCACGTTCCTGGTTCTTCCCCGGGAGGTCGAAAAATTCCGAAAAGCTCCTTGCCGCCCCGCGGCCAAACGGATTAAATGGCAAATTGGCTTTGAATTCACGAGTGTCCCAATGATGAAGTTGATTTTTGTCCGTAACCCAAAGCAGGGGAAGTGGATACAGGCTCTTTGGGCGCAGATCGACTTCATTGATGATGCGCGTGCGGTGTAATTGCGCCCGTTTTGACAATGGGAGTTATGCATACCGGACGAACGGTCTTCTCCCAGATTCTGGACGCCTTCCCGATCCACCAATTCCGCGATTGTGTGGATCGCTATCACGGAGATTACAAAGTGCAAAGCTTCTTGTCTGGATCAATTCTTGACTCTGGCTTTCGCCCAGCTGAGTTACCGCCGGAGCTTGCGCGATATCGAAGCGTGTCTGCGAGCCATGCAACCACGGCTTTACCACATGGGCTTCCGCGGCAAGATCTCGCGCAATACTCTGGCACATGCCAATGAAAAACGTGACTGGCGCATCTATGCCGATCTGGCCCAGATCTTAATCCAGCAAGCGCGCCTTCTGTACGCCGAAGACGACTTCGGTTTGGAACTGGGCCAGATTGTCTATGCACTCGACTCCACTACTATTACTATCGATGGCTGTCTGTCGTTGTTCCCATGGGCTACGTGGACACATGGCAAAGCAGCAGTGAAACACACACGCTGTTGGGTCTGCGCGGCAGCATCCCTACTGTTGTTGAAATCACGGGAGCACGCACCAGCGACAACAGCGTCTTGGGAAGCATCGCGCCGGAGGCGGGAGCTTACTACATCATGGACCGCGGATACATTCACACTGCCCGCCTCTATCAACTCACACTGGCGGCCGCTTTCTTCGTGGTACGGACCCGCAAGAACCTGCTTTTTCGCCGGCGCTACTCACGGCCTGTGGACAAAAGCACAGGGCTGCGCTCCGATCAGACGATCATTCTCACGAGGAAGAATTCCGCCGTCGATTATCCTCTGCCTGCCAGAAGAGTTCGTTACTTCGACCAAGAGAACCAACGGAGTTTCGTTTTTCTGAGCAACAATTTTCTACTTCCCGCACTGACTATCTCGCAGCTCTAAAAAGCTCGCTGGCGCGTCGAGCTATTTTTTCGCTGAATCAAACAACACGTGCGGATTCAATCCTTCTACGGCACCTCAGAAAACGCCGTCAAGACACAAGTCTGGATTGCCCTCTCTGTGTACCTGTTAGTCGCCATCCTCAAAAAGCACCTTTCGCTCGACCTCGTCTCTACAAGATCCTACAGATTCTCCGTCTGACTCTTTTCGGAAAAACGCCCATTTCACAGGTGATTTCCAACGCCTACACTCAGCTGCTACATGACGACTCCGCTAACCAACTCATTCTGTTTGACTTTTGATGGGACACTCGTGCTTTGAATCGCAAAAACGCGCCCGAACGGAACTGCGAATTCAGGAGGCCGCCCTAGCGCACTTTGGGGTGTGGCATATCCTAAATAGATTGTTGGGTATGGCGAGGGTGCTGTTAAAAGTGCAAAAAAGAGAGGTGAAAAGCTACATTCTTCTTCCCGCGAAGATAATCTTGTGGGCGGCTCAGGGTGAACTGCGGAGTAAGCTGCGCCTAGCCCGTGAATATAGATTGGTGGCCGCTTCCGGCCTCTTCGATGGCGGCTTTTACAGACAGCAATACGGGGAGGTGCTGGCGGGAGTCGATCCGCTGCGGCACTACCTTACCGCGGGGGCGCACGCAGGCGGCAACCCGAATCCGCTTTTCGACAGCCAGTGGTATCTCGAACGGAATCCGGATGTCGCCAGGACGGGCCTGAATCCTTTGGTGCATTTCGTTCGGAGCGGCTGGAGGGAGAGGCGCAATCCGCATCCCTTATTCGACATCACTTACTACCTTGCGCGGAATCCGGATGTTCTCGAAAGCGGCGTTAACCCCCTCCTGCATTATTTGAGAACCGGAGCCGGGGAAGGGCGCGACCCGCACGTGCTTTTCCAGAACAAGCGCTATCTCGATCAGAACCCCGATGTCGCCGGGCATGGGGCCAATCCGCTGGTGCATTATATCGAGAGAGGATGGCAGGAAGGACGCGACCCGCACGTCCTGTTCAGCAACAATTATTACCTGAATACAAACCCTGAGGTGGCGGAAGCAGAGATCAATCCGCTCCTGCACTTTGTCACGGCTGGCTTCCGCGAGAATAAGAACCCAAATGCGTTGTTCGACTGCGCCTATTATTTGGATTGCCAGCCGGATGTCTCCGCATCGGGTGCCAACCCTCTGGTGCATTACATCCTGTCAGGCGCGCCGGAGCTGCGCAGTCCACATCCACTGTTCGATCCCGGTTACTACCGGCATCAATCGCCAGAAAGCCTGGCGGAGAGCTCAAATCTCCTGGCGCATTATTTTGACTTTGGGAAAAACCACGCGCTGAGCCCGCATCTTTTGTTCGACGTGGAGTTCTATCTCAAGCAGCATCCAGCGCTATCGCTGGCGCACAGCGATCCGGTGCAGCATTACCTCGAACAGGGCGCGCGCCTGGGATCGAACCCGTGCGAGTTATTCGACAGCTCGTTTTACCTGGAGCATTATCCGGAGGTGGCGCGGGCCGGCAAGAATCCTCTGGTTCATTACCTGACCGAAGGAGTCGAGGCGCGCCACAATCCGAATCCGCTGTTCGATACGGCTTATTACCTGAAACAATATCCGGACGTGGCCTTGTGCGGCCAGAATCCGCTGGCGCATTACCTGGAAGCGGGCGCGCGCGAAGGCCGCGCGCCGTCTCCGTTCTTCGATTCGAAATTTTATCTGCGAAAGAATCCGAAACTGCGCGAAACACAGACCAACCCGCTCGCTGATTACCTGGTAGGAGGGGGCGCGGAAGAAGGTAGAGATCCGAGCCCATTCTTCAGCACATCCAACTATGTCAGAGAGCATCCTGAAGTCGCCGCGCAAGGGATCAATCCGCTGGTTCATTTTCTGGGGCTGCACACGCCGGCAAAGAGGGAAAGAGCAAAGGCGGTCATTCCAGCGGCAAGCCCGAAGGTGATGCTCCGGGTCAGGAGCGTGGGGTTGAAGACCAGCGAGCGGGAAAGCGGCCAAGCGGACCCGGCCACCCAAAACCGGCCAACCGTTCTCTGTGTCAGCCACATATCGCCACACGCGCCGCGGGCAGGCAATGAAATACGGGTCGCCCGATTGCTGCGCTGGCTCACCGCCCGCAATTACCGCGTGATACCGATCATCTCTCCATTGGGCGAGGAAGTCATTCCAGAGCCCGCGTTAAGGGAGTTAGGCGCCGAGTTTGACGGGGCTGTTCTTTGCGCGCGGAACGGGAATGTCTTAACTTGCCTCGACGAGAGGGACAGCGCTCTTCTCGCCCGCGAGAATGGATCTATCGTGCCGGCATACGCCGACCGGTTGGGCGAGAACAGCCCCCATGACGCAAGAGAACTTGAGGTTTTAGAGATCGACCGAAGTTTCTGCCATGATCCTCTGGCTCACGTCGTGACGAAGCTCGCCGCCAACAGGGAGCGCTACGTGGTGATAGTGGAATACGTTTTCATGGCGCGCTTGTTACCGCTGCTCGATTCGAATTGTCTAAAGGTGATCGATACACATGACGTTTTTTCGTCGAAGCGCGACAAAGTGATTGCTTACGGCATGCCGGACGGCCTCAGCCTTACGGAACTGGAGGAAAGAAACCGACTTTCCCGGGCGGATCTGATTCTCGCGATCCAACCAGAGGAACAGGAAACTTTGGAACGACTGGAAAACTTGAGCAGCAAGATCATCACGGTGGGGGTGGATTTCCCAGTGACAGGCGAGCATCAAGCGCCACATAGCCGCCAGGTCTTCTGTGTGGGGTCGGATAATCCGATGAACGTGCGGGGGCTGCGCGACTTTCTTCGTTTCGCATGGCCAGGGATTCTCAAGATGGTTCCTGATGCTGAATTAGTAATAGCAGGAAGACTTTGCACCTCTGTGAGATCGAATCATGCGCGGGTAAGACTGCTCGGCGAAGTCGACAACGCCGACGACTTGTATGCGCAGTGCAAAGTAACCATCAATCCGGCGCTTGCAGGTACCGGCCTAAAGATAAAAACACTGGAAGCGCTGAGCTTTTTGAGGCCTATCGTGACTTGGCCCACCGGCGTCGAAGGTCTCTCTCCGAAGCTGGCGTCACTCTGCTCGATCGCCACCGATTGGTTCGAATTTCAGCAGAACGTGGCCAATATTCTGGTCGACCCTAGAGAGCAATGGTTTAGTGAAGAAAGCTTAGAGACTATCAGAAATGAGCTTCGCCCGTCGACCGTGTACGCCGCATTTGACGAAGCGCTCAGCGCCTTTTGCGAATTGCCGGGACTTGTTACGGCGTGACTAGCGCGCATGTTTATCTCTTTCTGGACTTGACGAATGCAGGCAATGAGCCAGAAGAAATATCGGATTACCTGCGCTTTACGATGTCGGCCGATGGGCTCGGCAACTTCGTCGAAGGCGCGACAGTTCTACTCCCCGCCAACCACGATTTGTCGGAGCTCGCGCCGGCGCGGGGCTGGCATATAGCAGCAGGCGGGCGCCCCATTCTCGAAGCGAACGCGGCCATGCAATCGGCGGGCGACTCCGGTTGTCATCTGCTGGTGTTATTAGGGCCGGCGGCCGCGACCAGCGAAGCTGTCGGCGTGCTGATTGAAGCGTTCGCTCTGGATTCTCACTTCGGCGTCAACATACCGCGGCAACTCGACGCAGACGGGACCGTTCACAAGATAGCGCAAGAACAGGGCGACCCCGCTCTCAAAACGCTGGCGCGCCGCATGCTGACGGGCATTCCGGAATATTACATTTTGCCGGAAATGCTGGCATCGTGCATGTTGATTCGTGACACCCTGGTGGCCAATCTCCCAGCGCTCGACGAAAGCTACGAAACTCTGCGAGGCAGCATTGCGCATTATCTAAGCCGCGCCCGGCGCGCCGGTTTTCGAACAGCGGTCATCAATCACGCGGCCATTTCCGCCGACGCGGACGCCAACCGGTCTCCACTGGTATCGAAAGCCGACATGCGCAAGCTCCATACCGAATATCCGGATGCGGGAAGAGCGAAAACCGAGTTGATCGAGCAGCCGCTGCACGCTTTCGAGAGCTTCTTAGGACGATTGTATTCGCTCAAAGCGGATCTTCGCAAGAGTCTGCTCTTAGACGTCCGGGGAGTGCCCAGCCACATAAACGGAACGGCCGAAGCGGTTCTGGCATTGTGCGACGCGCTGAAACGGGAAAGCGCGGGCTGGCAAATATCGTTGCTGGCGCTCCCGGCATCGGCGCAATATCACCAGTTGGAAAGCCGCTATCCGGAGTGGCCAATTCTAACCCACGAAGAGAATCATCATTTCACCGCGGCTTTGCGGCCCTCGCAGCCCTGGCACATGAGCACCATGCTCGAACTGCATCGCATGGCGCTGCTGAATTTTTACATGATGCTCGACACGATCTCCTGGGACATACTATTCGAGGCCCCGGCCGGTCTGCATGCTTACTGGGACTTCATGAGCCAATACGCCGACGGGCTCTTATATGATTCTTTCGACACCAGGGATCACGTAGTACGCCGGTTTCCGGATGCGGCCTCGAGGCCCGAGCACGTTTCCCAGCTTTCCTTCCATCCGCGGGATTACGCGCTTGAGTCTTTTCTCGATCTGGCAAATCCCGGCGAGTACATATTCGTTATCGGCAACGACTACGACCATAAAAACCTTGGCCCGACCGTCGATCTGTTGACGTCGGCGTTTCCATTTCAGAACTTGAAGGTGCTAGGCCTCAAGCGGCATAGTCATCCAAGAGTGCAGGTACTCGAGAGCGGAAGGGTGCCGGTGGAAGATATCGAGGCGCTCTTTGCCCGCGCGAAGCTGATTGTTTTTCCTTCCTTCTATGAAGGGTTTGGATTTCCAGTCATGAAGGGGCTGAGCTACGGGCGAACGGTGATTGCCCGCAAGTCCTCTTTACTACGCGAGCTGGCGGACAATTATCGAGGTCCAGGGAGGCTGCTCGGCTTTACGACGCCAGCCGATTTTGTCGATACTGTCGGACGAATGATTCATGGCTATCCGGTCGAAGAAGTCCCGCTGGGCGGGGCGTTGAGCGATGGCCAGGAGCCCAAAGACTGGCGCGTCATCGCGCGCGGGATTTTGCAATTTGTCGAGAACCGGATGGAGTCGCCGGCCGATATTCAATGGATGAAGAGAGAACGGGCCATCCGGCAGCTCAATGCTTTCTCCTTCTAATACGGGGATGATTCCATGCGAGTAGCCACTATTCTTGCCCGGCACGGCACAGAAAAATATTCGGAGGCCGAGCGGCAACTCGAGTTGATCTTCGAGCGGCAATTTCGCTGCGTCGAGCGAACTACTCTGATCGTTGATAATGCGCTGCCAGCCGAATTTATCGAGCCGTACGGAGATGCGATGACTTTGATTGGAGGTGACAATTCGGCCTGGGAATTTTCGGCCTGGGACAAGGGCTTGCGCTTTTTAGGGGAGAAGATCTGGTCTTACGACTTGATTCATTTTGTTACCAGCGCTTTTCACACCCTCTATGTTAAATATCTGGACCGCTTTGACGACCGTATGCTGCAGGCCATCGCGCAACGACCAGTCTGCGTGGGACATATCGATTGTTATAACGAGCCGGTTCGGATTGGCTGCTTCGAATCGCAGCACTGGATTCGCACTTCCTTTTTATTCATCCCTCCCACGGAGATCAAGTTGCTGAAGAGCGTGGTCTCGGCGAAAGAGGCGGAGAGTTGGTTTGGGGAAGGTTCGCGGGAGCCATTTGCAAACGGTTCGGGGATCTCGGCGAATTATCAAAGTTATATTTTGGACTGGCTGACAGGAGGCGACATCGGCCAGGGCGCCACGTGGCACTCGAAGATCGCACTCGACGCGCGATCATGGCCGCTTTTCAAAGCCAAAGCGACGGCGATTTTCAATGAACATTTATTGGCGATCAGATTACGCGCCCAAGGCACGCGCCTATTGGATACGACATGGCTGGCCACCCAGCTGGCTTCGAAAAAAACGGAATCGATCGACTGGCAGCGGCCCTGGCGAAAGCAACTCGCGGAACGCGACGCAGATAAGGTGATAGTGAATTCGGGTCAACAGAACGATGCATCCTGAGCCGTTGGCGGATAACGGACTGAATAACGAGTCGCCGGAAGAAAGACAGCGCGACAAGATCTCGGGGAGTTTAGGGATTCTTGCCGTCCTCGTTGGCGTGCTCGTCTTCGCCGAGACGGCGGTGGTTCTTTACATCTGCTACAGCCCGGTTCCGTGGGGGGACATGTGGGACTACTGGGCCTGGTATGTGAAGTACGAGGGCAATATTTTTTGGCATCTGGCGGCCCAGCACAACGAGCATCGAATTCTAACCACGCGCTTATTCTTTCTGCTCGATCAGTTCTGGTTCGGAGGAACCAACAAGCTGCTGGCGGTAGCAATACCCGCCATCCAATTGGGGCACGCGGTCGCGCTCTGGCGTTTAGGTTTGAAAGTGCCGGGGATAAGAAGATCGGTCGTTTGGGTGCTAGGCGGACTGGCCGTGGCGACCATGTTCTCCTCGCAGCAGTTCACAAATTTCACCTGGTATTTTCAGGTGCAGTTCGTCATCGTGTATTTCCTGGCGACGCTTTCCTGCATCGCTCTGATGAAGGCAAGCGTGAGGCCCGAGTCGAAGTATTGGCTGGCCGGGACGATCGTGTTGGCCATCGCCACGACCTATTCGATGGCGAACGGGTTGTTGATCTGGCCGGCATTGGTTTCACTGTCTTTCTTTCTAGCGCTGAGTAAGCGGGTTCGCTTCGTTCTGGCGGGCTTCGGGGTCGTTACCTGGATTGCCTACTTCACAGGTTACGTAAGGCCGGCGGATCACCCCTCTCCGTTGACTGCCTTGCTGCACCTCCCGGCGTTCTTCCGCTTTCTGGTGACCATTATTGGTTCTCCGTTCGGCGATCTGTTTGCCACGCTCGAGCGGGGATCGAAGTACGGAACGGTCGAGAACTCGGCGGCCATTGTGGGCAGCCTGGCGCTCGTGGCAGCGCTCTTGTTCGTCGCCAGGCGCCTGTTCTGGCGCGAAGAAGCTGACCGCGGCAGAAGTGCGGAGTTAGTCTACATTCATCTTTTGCTGTTTGCGCTGGCCAGCATGACGTTGATCGCCTCAGGCCGCTTCACTTTCCCTATCGAGGAAGCGATCGGCTCGCGCTACACGACGCCGGCGCTGCTGTTCTGGCTGTTCCTGCTGAGTCTGGCGATCATTCGAGCCGAGCGCAGCACTAATCGGCGTATCGTGCTGGGCGGTTATGGGTTGCAAGGCGCGGCCATAGCAATGTTTCTTGTCTTTTTGATGGTGGATAAATGGGGCCAGGTTGACTACGCCCGGGGATATCAGCAGTATCTAAGTGAGGCAGAAGCAGCTATCTCGAATAACGTGCTCGATCCGCCTATGTGGAAACACGTGAATTACAGTATGCCCGCGCTGCTTTCTCTTTCGAAATACCTGAGCGCGCACGATCTTTCGGTATTCGATGAACCCTGGCACTACTGGATAGGGCAGAACATCCGCAAACACTATGCGGTGGAGCCGGCGGACCGGTGCGGAGGGACGGTGGACCTGGTGCGCGCGATTTCCTCGAGCGAGCCGGGATATCGAGTGGAGGGGTGGGCGTGGGACAAGGTATTGCACACTGCTCCGAGGCATCTTATTCTGACGGACGGCAGCGGGCGGATTATCGGCTCCGGAATCATCGCCTATCCACGGCCGGATGTGGCAGCCAGTTTGCGAGATCCGCGTAGCGGACGTTCGGGATGGGTCGGCTACGTGAGTGGGCTCGATCATAAGCAGATCGATGCTTATGTCGTACTGGCGCACCATGGCCGGGTGTGTGCAGCGGGAGAGCGCCGCGTCGCGCAGTGATACGTAACGAATTTCTAAGTACCCGAAGCCGCGCCCACTAGTTCGGTCTCTCTGGGCTGAAGCGCAACGCCTTTATAAAGACGAACGGCCTCTTCGGGATCTCCGATGTACACCATCTTGCCGCGGTCGAGGAAAATAGCGCGGTCACAGTGCTTCGTCACCTGATCCATGGTGTGGCTGACAAAGAGGATGGTCTTGCCAGCCTGCCGAAAGCGATTGAGGCGATCGAAACACTTTTGCTGGAAGGACAGATCGCCAACTGCCAGTATCTCGTCGACGACCAGAATATCGGGATCGACTTCGGTCGCGACAGAGAAGGCCAGCCGCATATACATACCGCTCGAATACTGCTTAACCGGCACGTCAATGAAGTCACCTAGTTCGGCAAAATCGATGATGCTCTTTTCGCGATCGAGCATTTGCCGCTTAGAGAAGCCCATCAGCAAGCCGTTGAGCAGAATGTTCTCTCGCCCGGTCAGTTCGGTATGCATACCGGCGCCGAGTTCGATGAGAGGCGCAATGGAGCCTTTTACCTCGAGCTTGCCGCTGGTCGGCCGGTAAACACCTGCGATGATCTTGAGCAACGTGCTTTTGCCCGAGCCGTTGCGTCCGATGATGCCCAACATCTCGCCTGTCTGGACGGTGAAAGAAACTCCGCTAACCGCTTCGAAATCGTGGTAATTGACTTGTTGGCGAAAGAATCTGGAGAAAAGCTCACGCAGCGTATCGGGACGCTCGTGAATCACGCGAAAGCGCTGCAAGATGTTTTCAACCGTGATGACGTCCATCTTGCGATTCTCAAACATAAAAGACGAACTCATCCTGATGCTTGCGGAAAATCCAAAAACCGAACGCCAGCATTCCAAAGGCGCAGACAAAGCAAGCAAGAATCGAGGTCGCCCTGGGTAGCTGACCGTAGTAGACGCTCAGTCGAAAACCGTTCAGCAAGTATTGCAGCGGGTTCAGCTTTAACATCCACCGATCGGGCGCCGGAATGAAATCGATGGAGTAAATGATGGGGGTCACATAGAACAAGATATTCAGCAGCACCTGTAAGATATGCGCTACATCGCGATAATACACGTTCGCAGCGGCGAAAAAGAAGGTAGCTCCGAGAGTGAAAATGGTGAGCGCGGCAAGTGGGATGGGGAGATACAGCCAAGTCCAGTAGAACGGATGGTGCATCGCGATGACGATCAAGACCAGCGGGATCATGGAAAGCAGGAAGTTGATCATGTTGGAGACGACCGCCGCCACGGGAAAGACCAGTTTCGCGACGCGGACCTTCTTGATCAAATCGCCGTTTCCCACAATCGACTCAGCCGCGTAGGAGAGCGATTGGGAAAAGAACGTCCAGGGAAGCAGAACGCTGAGCAGGAAGATGGCAAAGTGAGGAATATTAGCGGCCATGATCGTCGAAAAGACGACCGAGAGCACAACCATCAGGAGCAAAGGATTCAGAAGCGCCCAAAGAAAGCCCAACACCGAGCGCTTATAGCGGATCTTCAGTTCCTTGAGGGCCAACGCCCAGATGAGTTGCCGGTAGCGCAGCGTATCGGTAATTAGTTCGATCATTCTAAGGTCGGTTTCGCCGGGAGGAACCCGAGAGGCGGAGATCGGCGCAAACCGGTAAATTCCCTATTATTGTAGCGAAAACGGCGGGACAGGCCTCCAGTACCTTGAAGCGGCTGACAATTCTTAGCGTGGCCTATCCTCTGCTGGAGGTGGGCGGCGATTCCGGCGGCGGTGCCGAACGGATACTTCAATTGCTGGACGCCGGACTGGTGCAAGCCGGTTTCGACTCCGTGGTGGTGGCGGCGGAGGGTTCCCGGGTGGCTGGTGAACTCATGGCCACGACGGGCATTCAGGGGGAAATCACGGATCGGGTGCGCGAGGAGGCGCGGCAAGTTCATCGCCGCCGCATCGGGGAGGCGCTCGCGCGGAAGCCGGTCGATCTGATCCATTTTCACGGCCTGGATTTCCACTCTTACCAGCAGGCCGCGCGCAGAGTTCCGCAGCTCGCTACCCTACATCTGCCGATTGGCTCGTATCCACGGCACCTGTTCGATTCACTCGATATCTGCTTGAATTGCGTGTCCAAGGAGCAGGCTCGGTTGAGCCCAGCGGCTCGGGCACTGCCGGTTATCCAAAACGGAATTGATTTAGAGAGCTTTCGGATAGAAACGAAGAAACAGGACTATCTGGTCTGGCTGGGACGCATCTGTCCTGAAAAAGGAGTGCATATTGCATTGCGCGTGGCGCGCCGTTTGGGAATGCCAATAGTGGTCGCGGGTCCGGTACATCCATTTAGCTCGCACCAAATCTATTTCAACGAGCAAGTGGAGCCGCTGCTCGATGACAAGCGCCGCTATCTGGGGCCGGTGAAGTCAAGCGAGAAAAAAGCGTTGCTAGCGGGCGCGCGTTGCCTGCTCGCGCCGAGCCTGGTGGCGGAAACGAGCTCGCTGGTTGCGATGGAGGCGATCGGCTCGGGCACGCCCGTCATTGCCTTTCGCTCGGGAGCACTCCCGGAAATCGTGGAGGAGGGGAGGACAGGCTTTCTGGTTGACTCGGAGGACGAAATGGCCGCCGCTATCGGCAGGACAGGCGAGATATCGCCGGCAACGTGTCGATCGGTCGCCGAACAACGATTTCAAGCGCGTCGAATGGTAGCCGAATACATTTGTCTGTATGGGCAGATTATCCGTTCGCACCGGGCTCGCGAAGTGCTGCCGAAGGAAGACCATTGACAGCGAGCAGGCGAGACCAGTTGTCGACTAGTTCGAGCTCAATCAAAGAAAGTCAGTCCTGGTCGACCGGAGCGCAATGGGCATCGAGCACACGCAGGGCCTCCCGATAGCCGTTCAGCGTTCCCACATCGACGTAGCTATGGCCAATTTTCAAGCCGACAGCTTGACCTCCGCGGGCGAGATAAGAGTTGATCAGCGTTCCGAGGTATTCATCCTTTTGTTCGAGCCAGATGTTATGGAGTTGGGCCAAAACCGAGCCGGGCATTTTGAGCGCGCCCCACACCCAATTTGTCGCGGGCTCTTGATTCTTTACCTGGATCTCGATAACCGTATCATCCGCGCGAGTGTTTACGGCGTCGAAGTGTTCCGGGTGATCGACGGGGAACAGGAGAAGGGAGAGCTGGTTTTCGGGCAGCGAGCGAAGGGCGTCGCGCGGGAACCAGATGGTATCGGGAAGCCCGATGCAAACGTGCTCGTGGGGCCGAATCAGGGGTAAAGCGCGAAAGATTGCATCGCACAAACCGGCCGGCTTCGGCTGCACGGCGTAAAAAACATTCGCGGAAAGCGCGTGGCCACCGTAATAATTCAGGATGTCGGATTTGCCGGGCGAAATCACAAAACATATGTTGCGAACGCCGCCTTCGACCATGCGTTCGATCAGGTATTCGCTGACTGCGCGTGGACGCTCGTCAGAACCGACCAGCGAAGTCCCGACGGGAAGGAGTTCTTTGGAGAAGGCGAGCGGTTGAATCCGACTGCCCATGCCGGCAGCAGGAATGATCCCCCACATGCTAAGCTTCTCCCGGAGCGGCCGAAGAGATCAGCGGCTCCGCGGCGCAGGTTTCTATGAGCGCGATCAGGCGGCAGGCTCTGCTGGCGGCGGTATGACAGTCGAGCGCACGCTCTCTGGCGCGCGAACCGATTTTCGCGAGCGCGGCCCGATCGTCGGCGAGGGCAGAGATAGCATCGGCAGAAGAAGACGCAATGAGAATTTCCTCATTTGGCGTAAAGAAGGTGTCGAGACCATCCCACCAATCGCTGAGAACCGCGGTTCCGCAAGCCGCTGCCTCGAATAGGCGCCCGGAAGGACAATATCCCATTGCCGCCATGGTGCCGCGTGTAACGCTCAGTGTTAGCGGCGAAGACGAGTAGAATGCGGAATGCCGCGGCGGCGGGATGTGAGAAAAGTGGTGCACGTTTTCAGGCCAGCGCTCCGGGGCTGGGTACATGGCGCCCCCGATTACAAAGTTGCAATCCGGTAGACGCTGAGCCGGATCGAGTAACAACTCCTGCAAATTCCGCTGCCGATCGGCGGAATACGTTCCGAGATAGGAGAGATCAGACGCATAATCGGGGAAGGCGGGCACCTTGTAATAAATCTCCGGATCGACCCAGCCATAGAGCGTGGCCACATTCCGCGCGCCCAGTCTCTCGCGCAAAGCAGTAAGCGCTTCGCCGCCGGTGTAGCTTAAGACTAAATCGAAGTTACACAAACCTTCGCCCGGCAGATAGGGCACGATTTCACCTTGCGCGAGGCGGTCGAGCGTGACCGGCGTATCCATATCGTAAAACACGGCTCGCAGACCGGCTTTTGACTGCGTGATCAGCCCGCAAGCGGCGATACCATCCGGACAATAGGAGGTGACAATCGCCGCATCGGCATCCTGCAGGATTCGTTTCGCCGAAGGAAGATTTGTCTCCCAATCGGTGTATAGATGAATGGTGACGTACGGGAGCGCAGGCGCATCGCGGTGAGCGGCGTAGTAGGCAGTATCGCGTTCGAAAAAGTGGAGTTCATGACCCGCGCCATGCAGCGCTCTGAACAAGCCGCGCAGAAGGCTGGCATGCCCATTGCCCCAGGACGAAGTGATCGATAGTCCAAAAACAACGATCTTCATTGATGCGGCTTTCTGGCGAACATCATCTTTTAGCGAATTTGTAGAAGAACTCGATGCTTACGTTTCCGTTATAATCGCGCAAACCCACAGCGGACAGGTTATTCGTGAGATCCCACTGTACACGCACAATCTGTGAGTTCGATTGATTTATGTCGTTGATGTAAGTGAAGGTGACATTAGTCAGCACTTTCTCCTGCAGAGTGACACGGGCGGATGGGCCACCGCTGCCACCGGCCAGAGTCGGATCGATCCTCAATTGACTGAGTCCGAAGACACGCTGCACTCTGCTGGCTAAAGGATTTGCTACTGCCTGACCCAAGAGCGCGGACTCGCCCATTTGACTGAGTGACTGCTGCGGAGGCGTCGGCTGGTGAGCGGCGATGACGGGGTTGGCCGGGGTAGTGTTGGTCGCAAGAAGTTGGACAATCTGCTCAAACGTCAAAGGAGGATCCGAACGGTAACTGAGCTTCAGATCGTCCATGGGACCGGTGACCCCTATCGTGACGTTCACACCCTGAGCATTGGTATCGAGCGAAATATTCAAGGTAGGTGAGATGGAATTCGGATCATAGAAGTTAATCGTCCCGACGCTGACGGTGTAAGTGTTGCCGAAGAAGACTAGTTGCCCGTCATTGATGGTGATTCGGCCGAGCATACCTGGAGTTTCGGCGGTGCCTCTTACTGTGAGATTGGCCAGGACCGAGAGCCGGTTCGAGTAAGTAGATACGACCTGAACGTCCGGCGCCGTTAGGATGTGGATGTTGAGCCGCATGCTCGAGAGCAGAGGCGACGGGGAACTCGGAGTAGTGGGCGGAGTGGATACCGTAGACAAGATCGAGCCGGCGTCGCTTGAACTTGCGTAAGCAATTCGCTCGACCGAGACAGTGCCCGCCAGGAGCGACCGTCTCAAGTTTCCGGTCAGCGTAATTTTGGCATTCGAAGTAACGCTCACGCCGGTGTAACGAACGCGAACTTTAGAGGCTTCGGCCTGCAGATTGAAACTCGGGATGCGCGTTCCCAATCCAACAAACCCGCTGAGAGCGATCCTGCCTCCGCCGCTTTCACCGACTAAATTTTGAATTGAGGCATTTGTTCCATTTAGCAGGATGACTCCATTTGCATTGGAGAGGCCGTTGGGAGCTCCCGAATAGTTTACGTTGGCGTTTTTCAGCTCAATGCGGCCGTTCGCTCGCGGCTGCGCAAAGCTGCCGCGGACGACGGCGTTCATGGCTACCGAGCCGGACGAATAGAAGTCCTGATCGGCGTCCTGGAGAAGACCAAGATTGAGATTCGCCTCCAGATTCAATGCCAAAGGCTCATTCTCGTTCTTGAGGTTAATCGATCCCGACGCTTTTATTGAGGTATCGCGGCCGCTAATATTCAGCTGTTCGATTTGAACGACCTCATGATTTAGCGCAACGAGAATGGGCCCTTGATTTTGCAGTTCGACGGTCCGGGGCGACGGAGCGCCCGTGGGTGATGCGTTCTGGTTAGTGTGAACATACAGGCGATCCAATTGCAAACGCGCGGCGAGCCCATCCGGATTGAGCAGCGGGCCATTCACCGAAGCGCTACCTTCGACTAACGCCTCGAGTAAAGAGGGAGAAGAAGGCTGGTTGGAAAGCAGCGGAAGCAAGTTGGAATATTTTATGTTCTTGAAGGAAAGATTGCCGCGCGTCGGATAGTCGCCGGATAGCTGCGCTTGTCCGGTTCCGTGGATCTGGGTTTTAGCAATGTCGGAATCGAGTCGAAAATCCAGCGTCGATCCGGCTGTCTTCGCTCTGAAATTCATGCCGCCGAGGCTGGTGTTGTTCAGATGAAGCGCGGCGACCGAAGCGTCAGCGTTTAGATGCGAAATGAGCGGTTGTACTTTGCCGTGCTCGTCGCGCAAGTTCGCGGAGAGATCGGCGGCGAGGCGCAGCGTACCGCCGAGCCCCGGCTTCTGTGTCTGAACGTGTTGAATGCGGTCAACCTGTATGTCGCTGCTGTGAAGTCTCAGCTCAAGCGCGCCGGTGTTGAAGTTGTTTGCCGGGTGATTAAATGAGCCGCTTAGGCTGACGCTGCCGGCGGGGACATTCAAGTCGATGGAAGGGATTTCGATCAGCCTATTAGAATACTGAATTTGGCCTTCGAGGCTGTTGATCGGTTCCTGGTATAGATCCGCCCGCAAGAGAGCAAACTTCAATCTTGCGTTTGGCGCCGTCGTAGTGCCGTCGACATGCGCGTCGGCCGAAAGTTCACCGCTGGCGGGGATAGTTCCCTGTCCCGTCAACTGGAGCAACTTCGCCACGGAAAGATTCTTAATTGTGGCGTCAGCATTGGTGAAGTAACCGCCGCTGAGCGCGGTCGCGCCTTTGAGTTTGACCTGAGAGCCTGCGAAATCCGAATTAAGGTTGTAGTTCACCGAGCCATTGGCTGTCCGGGCGCTTGCAGTTAAGCTGCCGGCATTTTGGTTTTGTACGTGGAGATCGCGCGCGGAGAGATCGGCCGTTACGTTCAACACGGCCAGACTGGTTTGTCCGTTTTGATTTCTGACATCCGCGGCGGCATCGGCGGCAAGTTGGATGACGCCCCCGATTCCGGCGTTCTGTTTGGTCAGCGCTTGCACCGCGGCAAGCTGCAACGTATCGATCGCCAGCTTGAGCTGCGCATGACCGGTGGTGAAACCGTCTCTGGGGTGCCGGAAGGTACCGGTCGAGCTGATCTTTCCTCCCGCTGTATCCAATTCGAGCTGCGACAGAGTAACCAGCTGGTCCGCCAGATTTACGTTCGCAACGAAGCTAGTGAACGGCTGTTGGTAAATGCTGCCTTTTGTCACCTGCACGCGGGCCGCGCCGAGAGGATCTCCATACCTGCCGTTGATGTGGATGTCGGCGGTGGCAGCGCCGGAGGCCTGGGTAGAGGATTCACCAGCCAGATTGACCAGATCGGCTAAATCGCCGTTACGCAAGGTGAGGTTGGCGCGGAGCGGCGAGGCCGGTTTGGGCGTCCACCGGGAAAGACCAAGGGATGCATCGAAGGCCGTATTTAATCCTTTACCCAGCAAAACACCGTGCTGTATGGCGGCATTGGAAGAAGAGGCGGCCAGATCGAGAGCCAATCTGGTGAAGGATCGCTGCTCGACAGCAAAATCGGTGACTTCCAGATGCCCCCCGATGTCAGGATTCGAAGTCTTACCGGATACTTGTGCCTGGACGAGAGCGGTTCCGCCTTGCAAAACCACCGGCATTGCAGACTGCGGATGCGCGGCTCCAAAGTTTATCGCGGGAAGAAAATCGTTCAGGTTGCGCGAGACGAGCTTGAGGTCGATCCGCCTGTTCAGGGAGCCGCTCAGGTCGAGACGTGAATTCGGGAGAGCAATGTAGGAAGCGTGGCCAATATCGAGAGCGTCGCGCGCGCCCGAGTAATTTGCGTCCAGATACCCGCGCATTGGAACTCCGTGGCGGCCGGGTACGATTTCCAAGCGGGTCTGGGCAGTATATCCCGTTACTCCCTTCGCCTGCAGATTTCCTTTGGCAGTAATGACGCCATCCAGAGCGCCATCATAACCGAGTTGCTTGCCGGTGAATGCAGCCGCTAAGACAGGCAGCGAAAAGTTGCGGAGATGCCCTTCGACACTTAAATCGCGGAACTTTTCGAGGAAGATCTTAGCCGCCAGCGAGCCGCTTAAAGCATTCAGCTTTAGACCATCCAGGCTGATCAGATAAGGATCGACATGGAATGGCGAATAAAGAGTTACGCCCGAAACCCGGGTCGTTCCGCTCCGAACAGAAAGCTGGCGCGAGTTGAGCGTGCCGTCGATCGCGTAGTTGTTGTGAGGGTCGACGCTCGCGCGCCCGTTCGCCTGGAGATCGCCGGTTGGCTGGATAGAGGAAAGCTTCAGAAGCCGTGCCAGTTCCGCCAGCGCAAAGTTGGCATTAAACTGAGCAGCACCTTGAGTAGTTGGATTGAGATTGCCGGCAGCTTGAAAGGTAGTGCGTCCCAAAGACAGGCGCGCGGTCTGAATTTGAATGGCATTCGAGGTCTGATTTATGCTCACCGACAGGTCGGCGGAAAGGTCTTTGGGAGCGCCGCGCGCGTTCGCATCGATGGGTAAATCGATACTCTTCTGGAGTTCCGGTAGAGAAAGGCGCGCATTCAGCCTGGCTGCGATGACAGGCGCATTCATGTTCTCCACCGATGCGCTCACATTGATTTGAGATTGATCGGTATGCAAAGTAGCGGCCGGCACCCGGATCGCATCGCTTTCGAGGGTTATGGGTACGTTCACATGCACGTTAAGCGGGGGCCGGCTTCCAGAAGCAATGATGAGTGGGTCGATGGAGAGATTACCCAGGTAGCCGGGCTTCGTGGTGTTGTAGTTCAAGAGAGCACGCAGGTTTTCACCGCGGCCGCTAAACGCGGTTTTCTGCTGGAGGAATTCGATCAACCCGTGGTCAAGACGAAACTTATTGACGGCTAGATCGACCACCGTCTGGAGGCCGGAGGTTTGGCTCGGCGGGGAAGGAGTTTTTGGCTGCGGAATATTGGTAGTTCCATCGGGCAGAAGCATTATGTTGACCAGCGGCTGGTCAATGCCGAGGTATTCGATTCCAACTGGTTTGGAAAGCTTGGAAAAGATGGCCAGGCGCAGTTCGAGCAGCTTGACGCGCAGTAGAGGATCGGCCCCTCCGGGCTCCTTCCCATGCAGTACAGCGTTTCGGATTCGAACAGTAAGGTGGCGGAGATCCACTTCGAGAGATCCGATCTCGGTAACGCCGCCGGTGGAATCATCAAGCGCGGAGATTACCTTCTGGCGGACAAAGTTGGCAAACCAGGGCGTCTGGACTACCACGATGGCGGCAATACCTATGGCCAGCAACAATCCGGCCAGGGAGGCGGCAAGGACAAGTAGGATCTTTTTGCGCTTTTTCACCGGAGACTTGCCTCGAAATACTTAATCTTCGTCTGCTGGCGCTGTTCGTCCAACCAGGCGAAGAAGAGCTTGTTAACTCTTTGCTCCGCCAGTATGCCATTAATTTCACTTCTTACGTCATCGAGTGAAGAGTTCCCCGGGTGTTCTCGTCTGAAAGCGGCCGTGTGCAATTTATAGTAGTTTTCGATCTCTTCATCAGTCACTAACACGGCCGGCTTGAAGCGCGCATCGATAAAGCGCAACACGGTAAGCTGCCACTGAAAGTGAGTTCGCAGATCAGGAGCTGTGATGCCGTAGTGCTTGAGGCTATCTTGCAAGGCAGCTTCGGTTTTAAATCGCTCGCCTGCTAGATCGTCGAGCTGCTGGTCGGCCTGTTTGGGCGAAGCAAACCCGTAAGCTCCAACTTGGATTTCTCTACGGATGAAGATCTGATCGATCAGCCGATTCGCGGCGACCTTACGGGCTTTCTCACTCAGATCGAGCGGCTGGGCATTCAGGAAACACGTCAGGCGGAGATCGCGCGAAATGTCGCTGTCCTTCACAATCGAATTTCCGACGACGATGGCGATGCGGTCGATAATCACGCCAGGGAGCAAGCAGGGAGCAAGCAAGAGTAGGCACAGCAGGCGGTTTAACATCAGAAGGCCTGCCCAATGGAGAAGAAAAATTGGAAGCGGCTCAAGCGCTGTGGTCCTGGCGTACACGCCGGGTAGGCGGGGTTTCCAATATGCGATTGAGGACAGTTAAGAAGGTCCTGGAAGCTCTCGGACGTGCTGAAACCCTCATAGCGCGTGGGGTTCAACACATACGAGAGATCCAGGCGAACCGGGCCGAGAGGCGTTTTGTAGCGAATTCCAAAGCCCGCCGCCTGTACTGCGTAATTGAAATCCTGCTGGCTTTTCTGAGTGAAGCGGAAGGAAATATCGCTGAAGGTGGTATAGATGTTGCCCATGTCTTCGAAAAAGACGCCGCTGATATTCGGCCCTAAGAGAGGAAAGCGCAGTTCCACGTTATTGAAGAAGAGCGCATTACCGCCAATAGGAAATCCAGTCGGCGGAGTAATCACCGTTCCAGGTAGTTCATTGGCCGTACCGATATCGCGTGGGCCAGCCTGATTGTCTCCAAAGCCGCGCATGGAAACTCCGCCGCCCCCGTAGAAACGCTCGGGAAGTGGAATCGCTTCGAAGTGTGATATCCCGGGCTGAATCTGGAACGGGACGATTGCCCCGAACTGCGTTTGGCGCGCCAGCACGAGATTTCTGCCAAGCGATGTGTACGTGGCGTTTCGACCCAAGACACGAAGGAAATTCCGTTGCGACCCAAAGAAGTTACCGGCCAGTCCGGTATCCAGAGTGTTCCAGAATCCCCTATGGGCGTCTGCTGGATTGTCGCGGTGATCCTGAATGTAGCTGGCGGAGAGAATGCCTATGCGAACCGGCTGCGAAAAGATCGGGATAAGAAGCGACGGAATGTTGATATTACCGGTACTGACCCGCCGGTAAGCAAAGCGCAAGAGCAGCGTGGATGCGCGCGTCAATCGCTGCGAGGTCTGCGCGGATACTTCGGCGCGGCGGGAGGAAAAAGTCTGCACATCCTGAGTTGTGTCATAGAGGACGGAAAAGGTGATGCTTCGGTTGGGCGACCCCAGAAATCTCGGCAGCGTGTAGTTGAGGGCTTCGCGCTGCTCCAGAGTCGAATAGCTGGTCTGCAGCGACAGCGTCTGCCCGATGCCGAACAAGTTTGAGCGGTTCACGTTAAAAGAGACAAGCGGGGAAGCTCCTTTAGCGCCGCCCGACTCCGATAGATTGCTGGTCGTTGCGCCAAACTGCCCGACGATCATTCCCAAGCCCACACCGAAGCTATAGCGGTTAGCCTCATCGAAGTCATACAAGACGTCCTTATAGCGCGTGGATCCGCCGGGATTCTGAAGGGCAGTGTTTACACTCGCAAACATTCCTAGTCCGGTCAGGCGTCGAGCGTCGTCGTTGATCTCGCTCAGCGAAATCGGTTCATCCTGGCGCACGCGAATGAAACGCTCGACCAAGGAGGGGTCGGTTCGATGGAGTCCGGAGATGACAACGCGGCGCACGAACTCGCGGGGTCCCTCGCGGATTCGGTAGGTGAGGTTGACGGTAGCCGGATCCGGTCCGGGTTCCTTCCTGAAGTTAAATGATGCCGACTCGAAGCCCTGGGAATAGTAATACTCTAAAATCCGGTTGCGATCCGTGGCGATGTTGACGTCGGCATATGGCTGCCCGGCAATGGAAGCGAATTGGTCTGCGATAGGCGCCAGATTTAACTGATTGTTGCCCGCAATCTTGAGATTTGCCACCCGCCATTGTTTGCCCTGATCGATGGTATACGTGACGGCGATGTTATTGGCTTTTCCGTTGAAATCGTTTTGGACAGCCGAAGTGACCTTTACGTCCTGGAAGCCATTGGCGATGTAGAGGGCCGCAATAGCCTCTTCATCGTTCTTGCGAAAGCTCTCACTGTAACGCCCGTAACGCAGCAGCAGCGAAGTCGGTTGAAGAAACATGCGCTCGCGCAGCGTACCTGGCAGAAAGTAATCGCTGCCTTTGATCTCGACCTTGACGAGCTTACGGCGCGGGCCGGTGGCGATGTAATAGTTGATCGTCTCCTCGTCGTTGCGAACAGGCTCCGACTTGAAGGTGACATCCACGTCGGGGTAGCCCTTGGATTGAAAGTAGTCGTGTAGATTGCGCGCGCCCTCGGCAAGCAGATCGTTATCGACCGATCCTTCCTGGTAAATCGGAAGATATTGGCGAAGCTTCCCCTTGGAGATTTTCGCTTCCAGAGCCTTGACGGTAATCTTGGGTCCGGCATTGATGTCGAAAGTCGGTTTAGCGGCGCCGGTCGCGGGATCGTATTCGAGCGAAGACAGGTTGACGGAAGCGGTGAGCCGGCCCTTCTTCGCGTATTTGTTTTGGACATTCTGGACCCCTTTATCCGTGAGTACAGCGGAGATTTGACGCCATTTATGGATGAGCGGCCAACGCCAGCCGGTGGCCCGGATAATCGTTGAATTCGGGAGCTTGGTGTCGCCGCGAATTATGGGTGTCGTGTACCTGGCGCGCTTGCCGGCCTCCACAATAAAGCGAATGGTGACGTCATGCGTAAGAGAATCTTCGGTGCTGGCTACGCCGACGCGTCCGTTATAGAGTCCGTTGTCGCGAAACTGCGCCTCGAGATTTTTTCTGGCGGTCTCCAGTGTCTCCCGGTCGAAAGGCTGGCCAAGGTAGAGTTGCGAATCGCCAATCAGCACGGCCCGACTCGGGGGATCTTTGATGTCTCCCTCAGCGCCGACATGCCCGATGAATTTCCTGGGCTGGGTGATGAATGTAAGTGCAACGCCCGAAGCGTCCGGTTCCGCGTCCACTTCGATGTCGTCGTATAAACCGCTGCGGTACAGGCGGTCTATGGTTGCCGCCAGCTGATCGGTTTCAAGACGCTGGCCCACTTCGACAGCGAGCATCCGAGCGAGATCTCTCTGGTCAATGGGTTGCGCGGCCGGCCGGTAATGAATGGACGTTATGGTCCGGCCGGCAAACTCCTGCCCGTTAAGAGGACGTCCGAAAAGAAAGACCGATAAGAAGAAAAAAAAGAGGCAAATGAAGGGCGACTGCTTCATTTTTCCTGCTCAAACGCCTCGCGCGAGAGGTGGTCCGGCTTCTGTCTTGGTAGTAGTTGCAGCATTCGATTGACGTCCCTGAACAAATGGCTGTTTCAAGTGTCTCATCCGTTACGTTCTAATGTTATTAGGGGTGTTGCCGTGCCGGAACTAATACGTAAAGTGGCATTCGACCTGGTAAAAAGAACGGCTACTCAGTGGAGTAGTCACAATGCCCCCAGGCTGGGCGCGGCGCTGGCGTATTACACGCTGCTCTCCATAGCTCCGCTATTGATTCTCATCGTGGCTATTTGCGGCTTGGTCTTCGATAAGAATACGGCCGAGCACCAGTTGTTGGGTCAGGTTCAGGCAATGGTGGGGCCCTCGGCGGCACATTCGCTGCAATCGGTGCTCAACAATACGCACCGGATGGGTAGCGGCATCTTTGCATCGATCGCCGCTCTAACCACGCTCCTGTTCGGCGCTTCGGGCGTCTTCGTAGAGTTACGAGACTCACTGAACACCATCTGGGACGCGCCGGAGACGGCCTCTTCGACCTGGCGAAATCTGATCTGGCAGCGTATCGTCTCCTTTGGAATGGTGCTCGCGCTGGGCTTTCTGCTGCTGGTTTCGTTGGTTCTCAGCACGGCGTTTGCGGTTGTGACAAAGTTCTTTGAGGGCTACCTGCCGATGAAAGCAGCCATTTGGGGAGAATCGGCCAACCTGATCGTGCCGTTGATTGCCATCTCCATACTGTTTGCCTTGATCTTCAAATTCGTGCCGAATGTTCCGATCGATTGGCGCGATGTGGTCATCGGGGCAATTGTCACGGCAGTGCTCTTTGAGATTGGGAAGGCTTTGTTGGCCCTATACCTGGCAACGGCAGGAGTCGGATCGACTTACGGCGCGGCCGGTTCACTGGTAGCCTTTGTGGTTTGGGTTTATTACTCAGCCCAGATCTTTTTCTTCGGAGCCGTTTTCACGCGCGAATACGCCAAGAGCCTTGGCTCCTATGCAAAAAGCCGCGGCCGGACGACCACCCCCAAAGGCCAGCAAAAGATTCCCATCAAGCGCGGGGCGTCAGCATGATGATTCGGCAAGATCTGCGCTAAAATGGGGTTTCCCACCTGTTTTTTCCATGATTTCAGTTAGCAATGTAAGCATGCGTTACGGCGGCAAGATTCTGTTTGAAGACGTAGCCGTCACTTTTCTACCGGGCCGGCGCTACGGTCTGACCGGCCCGAACGGCGCGGGAAAATCCACCTTTATGAAGCTTCTCTCGGGCGAGTTGGAGCCGCAGAAAGGCGTGGTCACTCGTCCGAAGAAGCTGGGCATCCTGCGGCAAGATCAATTTGCTTTTGACGCTTACCGTGTCATCGACACGGTCGTCATGGGGAATCCTTCGCTGTGGAAAGCGCTGGAGGAACGCGAAGAGCTTTATGCAAAGCCGGATCTCACCGATCAGGACGGAATGCGTCTGGGAGAACTGGAGGGGATTGTCGCCGAAGAAGACGGCTATACGGCGGAAAGCGATGCGGCCGTGCTGCTCGATGGGTTAGATATTCCAGAGCCGCTGCACGCAAGAAAGATGGGGGAGTTGCAGGGCGGCCAGAAGGTTCGGGTACTGCTTTCGCAAGCTCTCTTCGGCCATCCGCAGGCGCTGTTGCTCGATGAGCCCACAAATTACCTGGATCTGGAATCGATTCACTGGCTACAGGGCTTCTTGGCGCGCTACGAAGGAACCCTGATTGTCATTTCTCATGATCGCCACTTCCTGAATAGCGTTTGCACCCACACGGCCGACATCGATTACCAGACAATCATCGGTTATCCGGGCGGTTATGACGACATGGTTCTGCAAAAAACGCAGATCCGGTCTCGCATTGAGGGGGAGAATGCGCAGCGTGAAAAGAAGATCGCTCAGCTGAACGAGTTCATAGCGCGCTTCTCGGCGGGAACTCGCGCCAGCCAGGTAACGTCGCGCAAAAAAGAAGTAGAGCGGCTGCAAACAACCGATCTGGCGCGGTCGAACATCCAGCGCCCATTCATCCGTTTTGAGATGAAGCGTCCCTCTGGACGGCACGCCCTGGAATTCAAGGGGGTAAGCAAAGGCTATGACGATCTCGATGTGATCGAGGATTTCGCGGCATCGCTGCAGCGCGGCGAAAAAATCGCGTTGATGGGACGCAATGGCGCGGGCAAGACAACTCTTCTGAAGGCCTTGCTGGCGAACGCTCCCGGCGTCGACGATCCTGAGGTGGGTCTGGATTCGGGCACCGTCACCTGGGGACACGAAGTGCAAGTCGGCTATTTTGCCCAGGATCATCGGGGCAGCATTCGCAACGGCACCACCGTAGCGGACTGGCTGCATGATTTCGATCCGCAAGCCTCCAAAGAGGAGATACGCGGCCTTTTGGGCCAGATGCTATTCAACGGCGAAGAAGGGCTGAAGCCGACCGACGCGCTCTCCGGCGGCGAAGCGGCGCGCCTCATGTTTTGCAAGCTTATGCTGCAAAAACCCAACTTTCTAGTCTTTGACGAACCCACAAATCATCTTGATCTTGAATCCATCAATGCTTTGAACATTGCCTTGCAGAAATTCGAAGGCACGGTTCTGCTGGTAACTCACGACGAAGACCTGGTGGATGAAGTCGCAACCCGCGTATGGAACTTCGACGAAGGCAAGATCGGGGATTTTGTCGGGTCTTATGAAGAATACGCCGCTGTGGGAGCGAAGTGATCGCCGCTCGAAGCTGAACTCGCCATCTGGCTTTCAATCCAGCGGTACGTTTTTTTCATTCCCTCAAGCAGTGTCACCGAAGGTTCCCAATTCAGGTATTGCCGGATCTTGGTGTTATCGCTATTGCGTCCGTTCACGCCTTTCGGCGCGCCCAAATTGTAAGTTCTCTTGAGCCGGACACCGGCAATTTCCTCGACGATATCGACCAGGCCGTTGATCGTAACGAGTTCGCTACTGCCGAGATTGATGGGCTCCCGTATATCGCTTTCGAGAATCATCTGAGTGCCTGCCAGGCAGTCGTCTATATAGGTAAAGCTTCGGGTCTGTTTACCGTCGCCCCAGATCTCAATCTCGTTCTTGCCGGAGATCTTTGCCTCGATTACTTTTCGGCAGAGCGCGGCCGGAGCTTTTTCGCGGCCGCCCTCATAGGTGCCATGCGGTCCGTATACATTGTGGTAGCGAGCTATGCGGCACTCCAGTCCGAAATCTTCCTCGAAGTGCCGGCACATCCTTTCGCTGAAAAGCTTTTCCCAGCCGTATCCGTCTTCGGGAAGCGCCGGATACGCGTCCTCTTCTTTGAGCGGAATGACGGCCGGATCTTTTTGCTTATTGGCATTGTAAACACAAGCTGAAGAGGAGAAGAAGAAGCGTTTCACAGCAGCGTCGCGCGACGCCATCAGCAGGTGAGTATTGATCAGCACGCTCAACATGCAAAGCGCTTTATGGTTTTCGATAAAGCCCATGCCGCCCATATCCGCCGCAAGATTAAGAATGACGTCCGCGCCTTGCACGGCCTTTCGGCACGCATCGGGCTCCTGCAGGTTGAGCGAAACATTCTCCACTGCTGGAAGTGCCTGATACCAGTATCGAGGAGGCTTCACGTCTACGACGCGAATGACGTCCACGCCCTGTTTTAGAAGGTGCCCGACCAGATGACCACCTATGAATCCGCCGCCGCCGCAGACCACGACTTTGCGGTCACTCAGTCTCAATCTCTAACCTCCCCGGATCGAACAGCACGAGAACGTACAACGCCAGCATCTGGTTGTCACTTTAGTTTAGACTTTGAGCGGGAGGCTGATGCTACTCGGCAGTTGCCGAAACGGATTTCAAGACGACCGCTCCCTTCGCCCTGAGGTGGCCGAGCGGTCTGGCGTAGTCGAGAGTAAGAAGATCCAATTCGGCATGCAAGGGAGAGCGCAATTGCCAGTTGTGGGATTGCGAGGCAGCCAAATCTCCCGACGTCAAATCGGATCCCTCGGCGGAGGCTACCGGTTTGATGTGCCAAGTCAATCCGCTTGGGGTATCGAGCAACTCGGATTCAGCCTGCCACTCGAAGAGGTAGTTTCTTCCGGCTTGCAATGGCAGATATTGCCGCAGAACGGTGCAGCGCTCGGGTTCATTGCCGGAAAAAGTTAGCCTCACCTCGCCCTCGACAGGCGATTGCTCCACCCGCACGCCGTCCACATCCGGCGTCGTCCAGTCGAAGCCATGGCGATAGAAAATACTTTTGAAGTTGGAATTGGTGACGGGGTGAATGCTGGAGGGTATGCTCTCCGCGAGCCAACGGGCCTTGACCAGATCGGCCCAGACGGTGAGGGCCGGGTTTCGCTTTCCTTCGGCAACCAAACGGTCTTCAATGGCGGCCAGCAGGTCGTCGCGGCCCCAGGCATGAGGATCGCCTTTGCCGACGGCCTGAACCAAGCGCTGCACGATAGGGGGGATCGCGTCTTCCTGGTGATTGTTGGAGAGAAACCAGGCATAGGGAAGCAAAGCGCGCGGCCTGTCGGGCACGGCGGAGGCAATCTTGCCCGCGTCCTGGCTGATCAGCCACATCTGTACAAAAATAGGTTCCGGCGAATACGGTGTAATCGCCAGAGCCTGCTTCGCCCAATAAAAGAACTCGGCGATGCGGTCACGCCGGAAGTAGAAGTTAGTTAATGTCCACCTGGGTAGGAACATCTTGTTTACATCCGCCGCCCGTAGATAATATCGTTCCGCCGTTTTTAAGTCATGGCTCTGGAACTCGCTGGCAAACCCAAGCTGAATCAGCGACTCAAAATCAAATGGGTTCAGCTTGATGGCGCGATGCAGGAGGGCAATTTTCTCCGCTTGCCGCCAAGCGGCCAAACGAGAAACGTAAGCCGAGTTGTACGGGACAAGTTGCACGGCGGCTGGAATCGAAGCGGCGGTATCCTCCTCAAAAAGCCACCTGGCGCGCGCCAGCAGAAACGAATAAAAGCCCGCCGCCACCGCACTCGCGATGAGCAGGTATCGACCGGCAGATAAAGCAATTGGTCGCAAAGAAATCAGCTGGGAACTGACGCGAGCAGGATGACTGCCTGAGCTTCACAAGAGAGGCCTTCACCCACGGGGCCGACGTGTTCCGCGGTTTTGAACTTCACTCCAACTAAATCCGCCGGCAACGCCACGGCGGCGGCCAAACTATCGCGTATCGCCGCTCGGAAGCCCGCGAGTTTCGGACGTTGCAAGATAATCGTGGAATCCACATTGATCAAACGGTAACCGCGTTCGGCGGCAAGTTGTAGGGCGCGTTGCAAAAACAGCAAGCTGTTCGCGGCCTTCCATTCGGCGGCGGTATCCGGGAAGTGCATGCCGATGTCTCCCAGGGCAACTGCCCCCAGAATGGCATCGGTCACGGCGTGGAAGAGAACATCGGCGTCCGAGTGACCGCTCAAGCCAAATTCAGAAGGGATTTGCACACCGCCTAAAATCAGGGGCCGGCCCGTTTCGATACGGTGCGTGTCCCAACCCTGTCCGACGCGGAAGGCCGGCAAAGACGCGGTGGTCATCCTCGCGGCAGCTCTAATGAGGAACTCTCGAGCGTTAAGTACAGCCGGGCGAGCTCCATGTCGCTCGGCTTGGTTATTTTGATGTTCCGATCGGTGCCTAGAACGACCGAAACCTCGACCTGCTCCAGACGCTCCACCAGTGACGACTCGTCAGTGCCGACAAACAGGTCTTGGCTCGCTTTCTCGAAGGCCTGCCGAAGCAGGCTCAAGCGAAAGACCTGGGGCGTTTGCGTGAGGATCAAGCGCTCACGCGGAAGAGTAGCGCGGACTTTGTTGCGATGAACTTGCTTCACCGTGTCGACAGGTACAATTCCGACGATGGCAGCGCCCGTTTCCGCCGCCTCGCGCACAACTTTCTCGATCGCTTCGCGTTCTATGAAAGGACGTACGGCGTCGTGCACAGCCACTAAATCCGTATCGTCATTGATCGTCGCCAGGGCGTTCTCGACGGATTGTTGACGCGACTCGCCACCCGCCACCGTCCGGACGGTCTTCCCGAAATACTGACTTTTAAAGAGTTCGTCGGCCCAGGCAAGGTCTTCGCCACGCAGCGCCACAACGATCTCACTCACTGAGGGAGAACTAACGAATTTGCGAATAGTATGGACAAGAATGGGAGAGCCATTCAAGAGCATGAACTGCTTGCGGCTGATACCTTCCTTTTCCGGCGCGCTTCGGCCCATGCGGGTCCCCAATCCGGCGGCGGGAATGATGACAGAGACTTTCATTTGGATGGAATCGTCGGAGAGAAGCGGATTCGGCCTCGCATTAAACATCATAGAAGACGCGCCCTGCGAATTGGCGACCGCGCTCGGGTGCGCGCCATGAAAACGGGGAGTCGGCAGAGGGTTATTTTGGGGAACCTGGAACCGAGCGTACATAGTGCGTGGCACTCGGAGCAATTGAAAGTCTGTAATTTACAGAGCCGATCCAGACTGCAAGGGTTCGAACTTCACATGCAGGCGTCCATCGCGACTTTAAGCGACAATTGACAGATGCCGTTCGACGACACTGGCCGGCCATCGATACCCGTCTGGGTTCCGCCGGGCCATTATTATTCGCCCATTATCGACGTGAATGACCAGCATGTCCAGAAAATAATTAGCGAGTCCTCCCAGCATGCTGAGCTTTCCAAAGCTGAAATACCTCTGCGCTCTGATCTCTTACTCGATGAACTGGCAATGACTCAGTGCTTGAACCGGCTGTCGACCTTCTATGCGGACTTGCCCTACCAGGAACAGAAAACAGAAGGGTTGCGCTACTACTACCAGAACGGGTTTTTTGAGCACGGCGATGGCGCGGTGCTCTTTTGCATGCTCCGGGCGCTCCACCCCCGCCGTTACATAGAAGTGGGCTCCGGGTTCTCATCCTGCGTGGCCATGGACGTAAACGATCGATTTTTCGATCGGCAGATGGAGGTGCAGTTCATCGAGCCTTTTCCGGAACGCTTGCTGGCGAACTTGGCGGAAGGAGATCCTTATCGGCTCAAAATTTTGGCAAAACCGCTCCAGGATGTTCCCATTGAAATTTTCCGGGAGCTTGGCGATGGCGATGTTCTGTTTATAGACTCCTCGCATGTGGCCAAGACCGGGAGCGACGTGACGGATTATCTGTTTCGGATCTTCCCCGAACTGAATCCTGGTGTCATGATTCACATCCACGATATCTTTTACCCATTCGAGTATCTTCCTCAATGGCTTTGCGAGGGACGCAGCTGGAACGAAATCTATGTCCTGCGCGCGTTCTTGCAATACAACTCGACGTTTCGGATCCGCTATTTCAATGACTACATGGGCCGTCGTTTCCGCTCGCTCTTACAAGAAAAGATGCCGATAGCGGCTCGCAACCCGGGTGGTAGCATTTGGCTGCAAAAAACCGCGGAGTAGATTGCAGTGCCTTTTACTACAGCGCACTCGGTCCAAAAACCTCGAACCCCTAAAAACCTCTAAATTCGCGTTCGGAAAATGTACCATCGCGGACCCGCGGACGCTTGCATCCTACTGCCACCCGCGTCGCGGCCGGCGCACTTCCAGCGCGTTCTCGCAGATCGGGCCAGATCGATGCCTGGGACCGCAGCCGAATGGCTGGAGAAACAAACCTGAGCAAAAAAACACCTGGAACGCTGTAAGTAGCCGATAACTAGCGGTATAATTAAGCTCGATTGATATCTGAAGCTGCCTGCTGGAGCATCAGAAGGTCTTCCCCCCTGTCCTCGGGAACACATTCTCAAGGAGAAACGTAATTGTGAGTGCCAAAGCAACGTCACGAGGTTTCCTTTCACGAGACGTAAATCAGAAGGACGACATAGCAGGCGCCGCCAATCCCGCGAGGAGATCCTTCTTCAAGGGCATGGGGCAAGTAGGCCTTACTGCGACTGCCGCCCTGTTATTCGGAGATTTGCCTATTCTGAACGCGCAAAGTACCAGCGGGAACCAGGATACTGCAAATCAGATCATAACGGCCGCGCTGATCGCAGAGGATCTGGCCACAACCTTTTACTTCAATGGCCTGATCGGACCAGTCGTGCAAGATCCGGCCTTGGCGGGTCCGGGCGGAACAGCCACTAACCCCAACGGCAGCAACAGCAACATACCCAATCTTACCTATGTGCGGGCTGCTATGTCGCAAGAGATCTCACACGCCAACCTGCTTCGGACTGTGGGGAATCTCGGCACATCTGCCTCCCAAGACCCCTACCAGACGTTTTACTTTCCAGCCGGCACGTTTAATACGCTTGCCGCATTTACCGCCACCCTGGACGCGCTTGAAAATGCTTTCATTGGGGCGTATCTAAGCGCCGTCCGGGAACTATCGCTGCTGGCGAGCCGCAGTGCGGTTCGGGGTGTTCCTCCAGGGGCATACGGCGCGGCCAACTACAGCGCGGCCCAACTCTCGTACGTCGCGGCTGTCGCCACTTCGATTCTGGGGATCGAGTGCGAGCATCGTGTGTTAGGCAGGGTAATCAACAATACTGCTCAAGCAAACGACAAAAACTTCGAACAGACCGACGGCCTAACCGCTGTTTATCACGGCTCTAAGTCCGCCGTAGCAGCGCTAACACCGTTTCTGACCCCGAGTACCGGGCAAGGATATTCGCTGAGCGCGGCGTTGGGCGAGGCGGCGACGATCGGGGTAGCAGCTACCAGTGGGATGAATCCACCGGCACAGTAAAAACAGTTCGAACATAAAAAGGGGCGGCTTCTGAAATTCAGAAGCCGCCCCTTTTGTTTGCTTACCAACTATGAGGTTCAGGGAGCGGCGCTAACCGTGTCCGTCGTCCTCATGATCGATGGATTCGCAGTACTGGCCGCATCCTGGAAAACAGGAGAGAAGGAGCCGGAGGAGTTGTTCAAAATCCAGGCAACTCCGGTGCCGGGCCTGTAGAGTAGAAGCTGGCTGAAAAGGCCAGTGTCATTGGCGCTAACTGCGGTGTAGTCGACAGGGACGATACGATCGGCAGTCGACAGCAGGTCGAAACCGGCAATCCCGGTGCTTTGGTAGACGGGCGCATACTGGAAATAGGAAGACCCAAGAATCCAAATCGTTCCTGTTCCAGGCCGATATGCAATAAGATGGTCTTGGCTTCCGGTACCAAGATAGTCATACGCGACCAACACATCAGCGCTAGACATGAGATCGTATCCCCCGATACCGTCGCTCGCGGCGTATACCGGGCTGAAACTTCCATTATTGTTTCCAAGGATGAAAACCACGCCAGTTCCGGGGCGGTAAGCAACAATATGGTCCGAGTGTCCCAAGCCGTAGTAATCGAAAGCTAACATCCGATCCGAGGTAGACATTAAGTCAAACCCTCCGATTCCATCGCCGCCGTCATAGACGGGACTAAATGTGCCGTTGATATTTTGCAGGATGGCAATGGTTCCCGTACCGGGACGATACATGACGAGATGATCGGAGAGACCGGAGCCGTCATAATCGAAGGCGAATGCCCGGTCGGCGGTCGACATTAGATCATATCCGCCAATGCCGTCGCCGCTGGCGTAAACCGGCGTGAAAGTACCCCCGTTATTTGCCAGGACGAAAATTATGCCCGTTCCGGGTCGATAGCAGACAAGGTGGTCCTTGAAACCGCTGCCATTGTAGTCGAAAGCAAAGATGCGGTCCGCGGGCGACATCAGATCGAATCCGCCAATTCCACTTCCGGATTGGAAAACAGGGGTATAACTACCGCTGTTGTTACTTAAGATCCAAATTGTGCCGGTGCCCGGCCGATAAAGCACCAGATGATCCGTTATGCCAGTGCCGTTGTAATCGAAAGGAAACACTAAATCGGCAGTAGATTTGAGGTCATACCCTCCAATCCCGCCACCTTGCGCCGAGGCCAGGGGGGAAAAAAGAAATGCAACTGCCAACAACGAAAGCACGAGCTTACTTTTAGCAGCAAGCGACAGGGCCAACTTTACACACCCCCCGTTGTTTCGCGTGAACATATCCGTGGAGACCACTCCTTTACCAGAGATCTTTCCGCCACCGGACCCATAGACATGGGTCACGTTCGTCTTCTGTTAAACGACAGATTGGACAAGCAAAAACGTAGCTGCAAAGAGCTTATCACGGTTGATTGAAGATTATAAGCCTTGTTACCCAAATTTCTTAAGTTTGTTTCTAATCGACCGCGAGGGTAGTTAGCCACCGAGCAGGCGAGAATATCCGGTTGCTCGGAAACCAGTCCTGAAAAAGGTCTCAAAGTAGCGCGCGGTAACCACCGCCAGAACGAAAACCAAAGGCATGAAATTACGGGTTTCATGCAGCCAGCTAAAGAAGAGCCCCGAGATGGATAGTATCGGCAGCCAATAGAAGACGGTTCTTTTGAGAGAGAGCGGGGTGGTCTTCCAACCCAGCAGTAAGAAAGGAAACAGTGCGACGGCCGTCAGCAGGAATCGAAATGGCCAGTTATAATCCGTCCAGTTGATCCAGACGTGGTTCAAGCTAACACCACTCACCTGGCGATAATGCATGTTGCCGTGAAGAACGAAGAGGCGAACGCCAAAGTAGGCGAAGGCGCTGGCGAGGCATAACACTGCCGCCTTGAAGCCAAAACCTTTCTCCTTCCAATAAAAGAGGAGGTAATAACCAGTTACCGCAAGCACCGTCTCTTTCGCCAGTGACCCGATCACCAGAGTAGTTAAAAGCAAAGCAAATTCGTCCGTCTCCAGAAAAATGAACGCCAGTATAAAAGACAAATGCGAAAGCGGATCGGTGACTTGACCGGCATAGAGCTCGAAGCTGACGGGAAAAATCATGGCCACCAGCAACATGGTCATAACACCGCCGGCGTAGTCAGTGTAGAGCCGGGAATAACGGTAGAGCGCATAGAAAAGCAAAAGCCCGAAAACGAGCCTGTAGATGTCGCGCGCCGGCTCGTAGCCCAATCCGCCCAGTTGCATCCAACGGACAAGGCAGTTCGGTAAGAACCGATAGGAATGAGGCAAAGCGTCTGGAGACAGCTGAATAACCGCATTCTCCATGTTGTCCTGCCAACCGCCATTCGAAGAATTCCCAACACTGTAGGTCGTCCCATGGTCGACGTTAAAGCTGTGTATGTGGTTGACGACAGCATTGGTCAAAAAGATCAGAAAGACCAACGCGAACGCTTGAGAACTTGAAAGCTTATGGCGCTCGGCTCGATAGATCCAAACGCAAATAGCGGCGGCAATTGCGTACCCAACGAGCGAAACCAAATCGCCGCCTACCCTCGTTGGCCGAGGGGCCGCCCAATGAAAAACAACCGGCAGAATCGCGACCACCGTCAAGATCCAGATCGCGGTCAAAATGGGCGCAGTTCTCCTCGAGGTCTTGCCAGTCCTCTCGGGATCTCTCGGTCCTCTGTCTAAAGCTTCAACGCTCACGAACACTCATCTTACAGGCTTCTGTGATCGGGGCAGTGGCAATATGACCAGGCGTTATATAGTGGGAAGATTTTGAACGACGCGCTTCAAAAAGAGATTCGCCGCCTCCTCACGCCAACTCGTGCCAAGTAGATGAACAACCCCGAACTATCGATTGTCAGCACGATGTTTCGGTCGGCCGAATTTATCCACGACTTTCACCGGCGAATCACAGCGGCGGCGGAGAGTCTCGAAGTCAGCTATGAGATTGTGCTGGTGGACGATGGCTCCCCTGACGACTCTTTGCGCAAGGCCATCGATCTGGCGCGGGATGACTCGAAAGTCCGGGTAGTCGAACTATCGCGAAATTTCGGGCACCATCCGGCAATTTTGGCTGGCCTGCGCCATGCTCGCGGCGAACTGGTTTTTTTGATCGATATCGATCTCGAAGAACAGCCCGAATGGCTGGTGGATTTTTGGCGCGACCTCCATGCGCACCCCGCCGACATGCTCTACGGCGTGCAAAATACTCGTACCGGCTCGTTAATGAAGCGGCACACCGGAACCCTTTTTTATCGTTTCTTCAACTTGGCTTCCGACACGACGATTCCAGAAAATGGATGTACCGTCCGCCTCATGCGCCGGCGCTTTGTGGAGGCGATCAACGAGTTCTCGGAAACGCATGTCTTCATGATGGGCCTCTTCAGCTGGGCCGGTTTCATCCAACGCGCCCGACCGGTGACCAAGACGCGCAGAGCCAGCGCGTCGACCTACACGCCCTTCAAATTGATCGCGCTCTCGATCAACGCTGTCACTTCCTTTTCGAGCTATCCACTTACGGTCATCTTCGCCGGGGGCCTGCTCATCACCTTGTTATCGCTGGCGTTTGCCGCCAAGCTTGTCATCCAGAAATGGCTGCACCCGGATTACATTCTTTCCGGTTTCACTTCGATCATGGTTTCGCTATGGTTTCTGGGCGGCACGATTATCAGCGTTCTAGGCGTGATCGGGATGTATGTCGGCAAGATTTTCAGCGAGGCAAAATCGAGGCCCCAGTACCTCGTGCGGCACATCTACGAAAACAGGGATTGAGCGCAAGCCTGGCAGCTCGCTTAGAATACAAATCCCACCTTGGCGATCAATGTCCTCGGCTGCAAAAAATGTGTTCCGCTGAAAGTCGAGAGAAAATTATACAGAGCTTCTTTATTGGTGAGATTTTCGACCTGCAGAGAGGCCGTGAAGCGTCGCCGCCCCTCGGCGTGTAACAGGTTATCCGTGCCGACTCCGATATTGAAGATATTCCGCGACTTGATGCGGTCCGGATTATGGTCGTCGTTCTCCTGTCCGATTTGCGGCAGCGTCAGCAGCGTTGAAGTGCCGACGCCGGTGCAACTTCTGATGGGAGCGGCATAGTAAGTGGCGGCAACACCATTGCAGGCGAATCCGATAGTGGCCTGCTCGGCGGAGGTGAGCGTCAAAGCTTCCCCGACATCGGTAATCCCGGCCACCATGCCACTGTCGTAGCGCCACGTGAATTCGACATACTCGGCATTCTTGTTGATCTGGTAGCGGGAAACGACCGTCGATTGGAATTCCTGATCGTGATCGATCCGAAACGCACCGGTGGGCACGGCCTGCGTGTTGAGCAGTCCACCCGATTGACCGGGAAAATAGCGCGCGCGTGTGTGTCCGAACGTCCAGTAGGATGTAAAGCCGTGAATATTGGTTGTACTCACGCGCCCGGTAACTCCATCGAGCTTCGATTTGTACCAGGCGATGGGAAACGTGATTGTTGTGTTCTGAAGGGCGCTGAAATCGAAGGCGTTGCGCGTGTACTTCCAGAAGTAATCCGCATCCACCAGCAGGTACTTGCCGATGGCCTGTTGAAAGCCGGCGTTGTATTGATTTCGAATTCCCGGACTGATGGGCGACGCGGATTGCACCCCCAAGACGGCTTGCACCATTCCGTTCGTTAACCCAGTCGCGCTCGAAAGCAGCAAATTCTCATTGAACGGTGTTTCGTACGTGTGCGAGTAAGCCAAACGCAACACGGTATTCGTTTTCTTGATGTTATAGGCGAGGCCGACCCGCGGCTCCGGCTGGCTACCCGAGGTCAACCCGTAATACATGTCGCCACGCAGTCCCAGGCTCAACAGAAAATTCCCGAGTGTGATGGCATCCTGCCCGTAAAACCCATATTGATTGATATTGTGCGTCGCGTAGTAGTTAAACAGGTGGCCATTGCGCGACAGATCGAATGGAATAAGACCGGGCTGCAAGTTCGGGTTCACGCTATATCCCGAGGGAGCGCAGGAAGCCGGATTGACGATGCTGGGGTCGGTCACCGGACTACCGCTTGCAGTGTCACAAACAGCGTTAAAGGTCGGGTCCGTAATCCCGAGTCCGAACTGCTCATTCAACCTCGTCTGCTTGATGTCGAGTCCCAGCTTGATATTGTGGCGGCCTTTACTAATCGCCAGGTCGCCTCGAATTCCGTAGTTGAACAGGCTTCGATCCTGACTCTGTGTGGAGGGGGTATCGGCGAAAACATCGCGGCTCGGATAGTAGTGGAAAACGTCCTTGCGCGCATAAGGATTCAGCGTCAGCAGCACGTGCGAATTGAAAGTGTGTTGATAGCCGGGGGCGAAGTTCCAGGTGGAAACTCTCTGGCGCTGATCCTGCCCAAGCTGGTCGTAGTCGTTGGGAATCTGTATCCAGTTGCGGGCGACAAACATGTTGAGATGGAAAGCGTCGGCCGACGAGGGCTGAAGATCGAATCTGTCGAATACCGTTTCGTTGTTGCCTTTGTCATGAAACGCGGAGAACTCGGGTGTATCGAGAAAGCGCCCGCTGCGCGTGCCGTCGAGCGCCAGAAAGTTGCCGACTTTCTCGTTTCCATAACCGTACGCCACATCGCCGCCTACCGAACCGAAGCTGCCGTAATATGTGTCCACGCTGCCGAACTGCCGCATCGATCCCAGTCCCGAGCGCGTGGTTATCTGATCGATCAGACTGGATTTGTCGCCGAACTCCGCATCCGGCGCGCCGGTCGTCATTTGCATGCTCTGAATGGCGCTGGTCGGCAGTTGGGTTGAGAATACCTTGCTCTGTTGATCGCTGATCGGCTGGCCATCTATCACAAACGTGACTTGCGAATGATCGCCCAGCGGATGGAAGAAGCCGTTGGCGTCCGCCGCTACACCGCCAGTGCTGTAAGTGATCGCCTGACTGAGCCCCGCGCCGGGGTCGTAGGTGGGCAGGCTCGCCAGTTGGCTGCGATCCTCATCCACGTGGTCGGAGGGAGTGACCTCCACCATGTCGTTTCCGCTCGCTTCGACGCTAACCGTCGTGGCGGACGTCGAAAGAGAAAGCTTCGCGTTGACCTGGACTGGCAGTGAATTCCTGATCGATACGTCCTGGCCAAAGGGAGCAAAGCCGGGCGCAATCACATCCAGGTGATAAGAATTGGGCGGAATATTCACGAAGCGGAAAGCGCCCGCCGCATTCGTCGTCACCTTCTGTGAATATCCGCTCACCGGACTATGCAACGTCACCGCGGCCCCGGGAACATTGGCGCCCGAGGGATCGGTAACAGCGCCTTCTATAGTTCCGGAGTTCCCCAACGACTGCGCGCTTAACTCAACCGGCTGATTTGCCAGAACAAATGCAACCGCAAAAAGCGCTAGACCACGCGCCACATTGACCGCAAAAACCCTGAAGAGCATCTTTATTAACTGTAAACGGACGGCGTGAGACTGCTGAACGCAGCAGCCTTACGCCAACTTCCCGAACTTTCATAAGAACAAGAACTTCGGCCAAATTTCAGGAAAACCAGGCAGGAGGCCCAGAATAGCCGTGAGTGGACTGAAAATTCCGATGAACGGGCTAGCTCAGGCGACGAACGTCACAACTACCAATGCAGAACGTCGCGAATGTTCTTCGCCTGCCGCTTGCTTACGATAAATTCCTGCCCGTTACTGAGCGTGACCAGCCAACGCTGGCTCGAAAGCATACTCATCTTTTTCACCTGCTCGATATTTACTAGAGCATTCCGATGAATCCTTCGGAAAGAACTATCGCGCAGCCGATCCTCGATAATCTTGAGGTTCTGAGTAGCCAGATACTTTTGGCGCCCGGTAATGATCCACACCAGGTCTCCGTCCGCTTGAAAGGCAAGTACGTCATTCATACTAAGCAAAAAGTATTCCTCGCCGACCTTGCCCACAATTTTGCGGACTTTGGTATTTGAAGACGAGCTGGCCTGCGAAATCTCCTGTAGCTGGGCGATGTTCTCGGCCGTCTGAACCGGGTTTTGCGACATTCGCCGCGCGCGCTCGACAGCTTGCAACAACCGCTGCTGGCTGATCGGCTTCAGCAGATAATCGATCGCTCCCGCTTCAAAAGCTTGTATGGCATGACGATCGTAAGCCGTCACCATGACCACCGCCGGTAGAAAGCTTCCGCTTAGATGCTCCAATAATTCGAAACCGCCCATAATCGGCATCTGGATATCCAGGAAGACAATATCGGGTCGCGTCGACAAAATTTTAGTGAGCGCGGCTTGTCCATTGTCCGCCTCTCCGACAATCTCCATCGCCTCCAGGAGCTGAAGCTCTTCACGGAGCACTTTTCGAGCCACTGGTTCATCATCGACGATGAGCGCGCGCATAGTAACCAACAGTCGGCGTTATTAGCCGACGCTTAAGTCTACCGTTAAACATTGCCTTGGGTTCTGCTAACCGATAGCGGCGGGAACGGCCGGCGTTTCCACGCGCGCATGCTCGGGCAGAAAAAAAGAGACGCTCGTGCCGCTGCTGTTCGATCGAATATGTAAATCCGCCTCAGGTCCATGGCAGAGAATCAGCCGGCGCCGGACATTTTCAAGCCCGACGCTCGCGCCGTCGCCCGGGCGTTTACTACTCTGTTCAAAGCCGATGCCCGTGTCTTGCACAGTCACCCGCAGCCCTTGCGAATCTCTGTCGGCGCGCAGGGAGACCCGGCCGCCGCCGCTCTTCTCCGAAATACCATGCTTCACCGCGTTTTCAACAAGCGGCTGGATGGAAAGAATGGGAATCATGGCCGAGCGCGCCGATTCTCCGATGATCAGTTCCGTCTGCAGACGATTGCCAAGTCGAAGCGCTTCGATTTCAAGATAAGCCTGGACAATCCTCAGTTCCTCTGAGAGCTGAATGACGGCTCTGTCGCCTTGCAGAACATAGCGGAAGATATCCGCCAGATTCAGCACCATGCGCCGCGCTTCGGTCGAACCGCGATCGATTGTACCGTACAACGTGTTCAGCGCATTAAAAAGAAAATGCGGATTGATCTGCGCCTGCAGAGCGCGCAGCTCGGCCTGTGTCGCCAGACGCTTGAGCTCTTCCGCCCGAAAACGCTCCACCTGCTCGACAATCACCGCGCCGAGACGCCGCATATCTTCGAGATCCTCGCTCAGATAGCGCCGGCCTCCGCGCCGCGCGCCCAGGATAAGAAAACGGAAATCGCCGCTCGAGAAACGGAGCGGGATGTGCGCTTCCACCGAAAAGCCCTCGTGCGCGGCCTCTTCGAAGCGCCGTTCGCGGAATAACACGGCGGGCATTTCCAGCCTCTTCGTCTCGGCCAGTTCCGTCAGCACGGCGAAGCGTTCCGTGCGCAGATGACGCGCCACCTCGGTCGCGGCCCGCGTCAGCAAGTCTTCTTCAGATCGGGCCGTTGAGGCTAGACTTGCGATCGCCTTGGCGCACCCATCGGTACTCTGACGGCGAAAAATTACCCGGCTCATCCATCCTTGTAACGCATTTCTGAAATGGGCAAAGACGATCAGCGACACGCACAACAGCACGAGCGAAATGCCGGTTAGAAAAATACTGTCCTGCATCAGCGCCCACAAGCGAAAGCGGTCGTTTAATATCAGTAAGCTGGCGATATAAACGGAAGCCAACCCGAAATTCACCAGAAACCGGGCGAAGGTATCGAGCAGCAAAAATCGATAGTCTTGCAGCAGAACGATCAGCGCTACCGGAATGCCGATATGATGCCACGTGATCTCAGCCTCCCAAGGCGACTTGCCGTGTTGATGGCCGAAATGAAGAAAGGATGTGGTGAACAGTAGAAGACAAATCAACGAAATCCACTCCGGGATTCCAGTGAGGTCGGCCAGATCGCTTTCCCGCCTGGCGAAGAAGCTCACAGTGGCCAGCAGACCGAACCCGAAAGCGATCACGGCCAACGCCATCTGGTGCAGCCCATTCAGCGGATAAAACACCGCGCTGAAGTGCAGCACGATCGCGCACGAGCTCACCAGGTAGCCCGTGGTAATGATCGCCCGGTGCCTTCCCTGCAACGTAACGTGCAGAAGAACGGCCGGAAGAAGACTTAAAAACGAAAAGCTCGCCGTGATCAGAAGCTTGATAATCAGCGAGTTCTCCTCGGCGGATCCGAGCGCCACGAGCGAGCCCACATTCCAGGCAAACGCGAGCGCTGCGGCAATCAACGAGAGCCTCGTTTGGCGCATGCCGTGCGCCCGCCAGTCGCGCACCAGCAGATAGAGAATCAGGCCGAATAAAAGCAGTCCGGCGGTGTGCCCGATGCTGTTGATCAAAACCGGATTGCGTAAGTTAGCGCTTTGCAGCATGGCCGCCGACGCCCAGGTCTTTCTACTTTACGGCTTCCACACTTTTGCGGCCCTTCAAGACGTGCAGCAATGCGGGCAGCAGCGAGACGACGATGATGAGAAGAACCACCTTCTCGAAATTATGGCGAATCAACGGCACGTTGCCTAGCAGGTAGCCGAGCGTAATCATGGAGGCTACCCACCCGGCGGCGCCAAAGACATTGAACGCCAGGAACCGCGTGTATTGCATTTTGCCCACGCCCGCGATGAAAGCGGCGAACGTGCGAATGATGGGAACAAACTTTGCGTAAATAATCGTCTTGCCCCCATGCTTCTCGTAAAAGGCATGCGTGCGATCCAGATACTCACGTCGAAAGATCCGCGAATTCGAGTTCTTGAAGAGCGAGTATCCAAGCGTGCTGCCTAATAGGAAGCCGATGCCGTCGCCCAGCATGGAAGCAAAAGCCAGCATCGCGATCATCGTGCCGATGCCGAGCTTCCCCGCGCCGGCCACTATGCCCACCGTGAACAGCAGCGAATCGCCGGGCAGAAAAAAGCCAACCAGCAAGCCGCTCTCCGCGAACACCACGAAGAATAGCGCCACATAACCGAGCCAACCGCTCAGCACAGTCGAGAGAAGTTGAATCAGCTGATCCGGGTCGGTCAGACTGTGTATGAATTGAAGGATCTGATGCAGCACGCTGGAAGATGACCTATCCCTGGTAGGAGCCGATAATGCGCTTTAAGGTGGCTTGATTGATCTGGATCTTGCCGCGGCGCGTCAGTTCGCTCACCACGCTGTCCCGGAACAACGGTTGCTGGATCGCCTGCCGCTGCTGCTGCAAACTTGCCACGATCTCCGCTTTGTTCGCCGCGAATTTGCTCATGTCGGCTGGCGTCACATCGGAAACACGGCAAACAAAGTGGCCCGAAGCGCTGACCACCGGACCCACGATATCCCCTACTTTAGCCTTGAAGGCAGCCGAGAGCAGTGTCGCGGACCCAATGCCTTCTGCCGCGCCATCCACCGTAAACGGCGCTGCCGATTTAACGCCCACCCCATAGCTCTTGGCAAGAGCTTCCAAGCTCTCTCCCTTGCGAGCCCGGTCGGCGGCCGTCTTGGCCGCATCCTCGGCCAGCCGCTGCGATTCCGCGTCGACGTACTTCTTCATGACGTCCTCTTTCACATCCGCAAATTCCGAATCATGCGGCGGTGCGACATTGTTGACAACCGCGAAAGCCGATTTCCCCTGCGCGTCAATATTGGAGACATCTGTAACGCCCCCTTTCGGCGCTGCAAAGATGGCGTTCGCTAATTCGGGGAGCGTGTTTACCTCCGGCATCGGCGTGCTGGTGGTCATGTTCTCGACCTTGAAGTATTTAAGGTTGTCTTTCTTGGCAATCTCTTCCGCCTGTCCCGGATTGCGCGCGATGGCCGTGTGCGCGGCTTCCACCGCCTTACTCAGGTTGTCGGACGCCATCTGCTTCTTGGCTTCCATCATTAGTTGCGGCTTCGCTTCCTCGTACGGCTCGGTATGCGCCGCCTGCTTTTCTTCCGTCTGAATGATGTGATAACCGTATTCCGTTTCCACCAGCCCGCTGGTCTGCCCAGGCGCTTGTGAGAACGCCGTCTTCTCAAAATTCGGTACCGTCTGGCCCTTGGTAATCCATCCCAATTCGCCGCCCTTTACCGCCGTGCCCGTATCGTCTGAATACTTTTTCGCCAGCGCCGCGAAATCTCCGCCATGCTGAAGCTGCTTCAATACGTCTTCCGCTCTCGCCTTGAGTTTGGCCGCTTCTTCCTTCGACTTGCCCTGCGTCTTGATAAGGATGTGCCGCACGCGCACCCGGTCGGGAGTTCGGTAACTGTCTATGTTTTGCTGGTACTGCTGGTGGAGCTGCTGGTCGGAGACATTGGCCGCCTGCATGAAATCGGCCACCGTTCCCACAATCAGGCTCACATCGCGCTTTTCCGGTGTGCGGAACAGCGGACGGTTCTTATCGAAATACGCCTTCACGGCGGAAGGTTCTTTGTTTACCTTAGAGGCAAAATCCTTCGGGTCGAATTGGATGTATTGCAAACCGACCTTCAAGTTCTTGCGCTGGTATTCTTTTCTGGCGTCTTCGTCCGAAATCACCAGCGACTGCATTTCCGCATTCTCCAGACGCGCCCCTAGCAGAGCTTCCCGCTGCTCCTTCTCGAAATCGGCGACCGTCATACCCTGCTGCGCAAGCAGAGATTGGTAAACCTGCAGGTCGAACTTGCCGCCTAGCGCGGGCGCGACCTCCGATTGAATCCTGTCCCCCAGTTCCTGATCCGACACATTCAAGCCCATCTCGCGGGCCTTATACGCCATGGCCTTCGATTCGATCATCTGGGACACCAACGAAGGAACGTACATCGCCAGCAAGCCTTTCGGCAGGTTCGCCTGGCCGCGGGTGATGCGCTGTACCGCCCGGTCCAGATCCACCGTAGTGATCTTGTCACTGCCTACCGCCGCGATGACATTTTGCCCCGCTGCGCTCGAAGCGCCGCCCGGCCCTCCGGGAATCAGATAGATGAGCATGGATGCCGCTACCAGGACGAGCAAGACGCCCAGGAGAATGCGCACACCCTTCTCCCGGCTGCGAAACAGATCAAACATTGGAAACTAGGAAACTCCTGCTAAGAAACTTCGGAATGCCGGCCGGGAACCGCGAACAGCTTCCGGCTGAACCTAGTCCCCAGTATAGCTTCGAGAAGGTGAATTTGCGATCTTGGTGGAGGCCTAGCCCGCGCCTCCGATTGGCGTTAACTGGCGGAAGCGTAAGCCGCGCGCTTTCGCTGCGGCTCCAGGTCTTCCCAAAAAACGTAGTATGCTGCCCCGCCGCAGCGGATCTTAACCGTGCGTTCGTTGAAGCCTGGGCCCCCCAGGTCAACTTCTACCCCTGCGGGCAATTGAGTAATTAGCCCCAGGCGCGAGTGTTGCTCGGAATCCGTTGAAAGGATCTGAATGGCTGATACGTTTCGGCAAAGCGTATAGCTCTGCTCGAAAGGAGCGGTGGGAGCGGTGCTGAGCTGTTCTGGTTTCACGAACGTCCTCGCTGACTGGCGATCTCTATACAGTGAATTGTACTAGAAATCCCGGTACTTGCTATCCAAGAAAATCCTGGGTTTGGGACGTTTTACGCTCGCACCCCGGTTACCACCATTCCAAGTCACTCACCCAAGCCCGTCCCAACTAATGGGCCGCCGCCTTACCGTTCGAGGTGCGCGCCCTGACGATCCGCAAAACAGCTTGCTCCACCTGATCGAGCGAAAGACCCGTGGTATCGAGCATTTCGGCGTCCGGCGCCTGCACCAGCGGCGCTTCGGAACGCTGCCGGTCCCGTTCGTCGCGTACTTGCAGTTCGCCCGCCACAGCCGCGAAGTCCGAACTCCGTCCGCTCTCTTCCAGTTCGCGAGTTCGGCGTCGCGCGCGCTCGGCTGGCGCGGCATCCAGAAAAATCTTGACGTGCGCTTGCGGAAACACCACCGATCCGATATCGCGCCCCTCCATTACTACGCTCGCCTGTTCGGCCATGGCCCGTTGCAGGCTGAGTAACGCCCGCCTCACCCCGGGCACCGCCGACACCTGCGAAGCCGCCTCCGATACACGCGGTTCGCGAATCGCTTCCGTAACGTCTTCCCCGTTCAGGAAAACGCGCCCGTCTCCCGGTTCCAGCGTGATCTGAGCTTCCTTCGCCAATTGCTCCAGGCGATACATATCCGCCATCGAAACTCGCAGCCGCAGCGCCCAGAGTGCAATCGCCCGGTACATCGCGCCGCTGTTTATATAGAGAAAGCCCAGTTTTTCGGCGATACGCCGCGCCAGAGTGCTCTTCCCCGCGCCCGCCGGTCCGTCAATGGCAACAATGATCCGTTTTTCGCCCATGTAAGCCACAAAACACAATTCGTCTAAGCCCACACCGTCATCATTTAAGCCCACACCGTCATCATTAAAGATGATAATAGTCAACGGATTGCGGTTGCCGCAGCCGGTCAGGTATCCTGAATGAGTACCGTTCGTCAAGTACCTTCAGGAAGCCTAGGTTTATTCAGATTTAATGGCAAATACAGTCTCATCGTTGAAGCGGGTTCGGATGACGGAGCGCCGCACGACTATCAATCGCATGCGGAAATCCCGCCTTCGCCACCAGATTCGCGCGATGCGCCGTTTGCTCGACCAGAAAGACTCCTCCGGCGCAACCAAGATGCTGCCTGTTACGTTCTCTTTAGTCGATCGCGCCGCTAAGTGGGGCATCATCAAAAAGAACACGGCTGCCCGCTATAAGAGCCGTCTTACGCTGCGCGTCCGCAAAATCGCCACTGCGGCCTGAATCTAATCCAGCAAACCCTTTATTTGGCTGACGGCGAATTCGATCTGTTTCCCAGGCAGGCTGAATTTCTCCGTCTTTAGAAGCTCGCCTTTCGCATACTGCAGAAATGTACCGTCCTCCGGATCGATTATCCAAATCTGCGGAATACCCATCGCTGCGTAGTCGTCGAGTTTACGCTTCAATTGTCGCAAAGTATCTTCCGGCGAGAGCACCTCAAAGACAGCCAGCGGTGGAAGGGTCACGATCTGCTCAATCGGGTTATCGCGATCTAGCAGCGTGACGTCCGGTACCCGAAAGCGAGTTGGAGAAACTCGAACGCGGAGCTCTGGGCGGACGCGCACGCTCCATTCGCTCTCGTGCCGCCAGAACCACCGTTGGATCGCTTGCTGCCAGGAAGAGTGATCGAACTGGCCCATGGGGCGTTCTTCTATCTCACCATTCACGTACTCCGCATCCGGTTCATAGGATGACTTGAGGTAGACCTCCACAGGAACGTAGGTAGCGACTGACATCGAATCTCCAATAACGACAAGAATAGCGCCCTTTTTGGAAGCCGAGCCCGCATCGTTCTACAGATCTATGCGAACGCCAGAGTTAGCCAGGTATAGGATCAGGAGAAACCAACAAAGAAGAAAAAGCAGATACAAGGCTCCCGCTCCAAGGATCACGGCCGAGAAGCTCAGCATCCACTTATCGCCGCGCGACAGCGGCCTGGCTTCAAAATACTGGTGGACACGGTGGAACATCAGAGGAAAATCGTACCCGGTGGGTGCCGCCTCTAAGCCAGCGATCATTCACGCGAATCCGCTCCGCCTGATCGAGCGCCCATGCATACGTGTCCTTCTCATACAGGCTGGCCATAAACTCATTATCCGGCAAAGCGCGCCTTGTTAGACTTGCTTGCATATATGCGCAGCAGCCTGCGATCCTTCCAAGCTTTGTGCTTATGCGCGTCTTTTACGATCGTCGCGCAGATCGACGCGAAAGAACCGGTCCGCGCGAAGCACGGCATGGTGGTGGCGCAGGAACCGATTGCCGCGGATGTCGGCCTCTCAGTCTTGAAGAGCGGCGGTAATGCCGTCGATGCCGCCATTGCCGTCGGCTTCGCGCTGGCGGTCACTCATCCGTCGGCGGGAAATATCGGCGGTGGCGGTTTTATGCTGGTCCGCTTGGCCAACGGTAAAACGGCCTTTCTCGACTTCCGCGAGTGCGCCCCCGGCAAAGCAACCCGCGATATGTATATCGGGCCCGATGGCAAAGCGACCAAAGACAGTATCTTCGGCTGGCGCTCTTCGGGCGTCCCCGGTTCGGTAGCCGGCTTCGCCAGCGCTTCGAAGAAGTTCGGCAGTAAGCCCTGGGCCGATCTCCTGGAGCCGGCAATCAAACTGGCCCGCGACGGCTATCCTGTCTCCACCACTCTCGCCGATTCTTTACAACACGAAAAATCGCTCGCCACCGACCCCGAATCGAACCGCATTTTTCTGCGCGACGGCAACCCCTATAAGCCCGGCGAAACATTCAAGCAGCCGGAATTAGCGACGACCCTGGAGCGCATCGCCCGCCAGGGCGCGGCCGGGTTCTACCAAGGCGAGACGGCTGACAAATTGGCGGCGGCCATGGCTGCCCACGATGGCTTGATCACCGCCGCTGACCTAAATGGTTACAAGGTGCAGGAGGCCGATCCCCTCACCGGCGATTACAAAGGTTTCCATATCATCTCAGCTCCTCCTCCCAGCGCTGGTGGAGTCGGACTACTCCAGATTTTCGGCATTTTGCAAGGAACCGGTTACGATTCCGATGGGCCCAATTCGCCCAAAGCAGTCCATTACGAGGCCGAGGCGATGCGCCGCTTCTACGCGGATCGCAGCGAGTATCTGGGCGATCCCGATTTCTATAACGTCCCGCTCAAACCGCTGCTCAGTCCCGCTTATTTGGCCAAGCGCCGCAGCACCATCGCTCCCGATCGCGCGACACCCAGCGATATGGTTCAACCCGGATTGCCTAAAGCGGAAGCGGCCTATGCCTTTCCTTACGAAAGCACGGAGACCACTCATTACAATGTGGTCGATTCGAAAGGCAACGCAGTCGCCGTAACTTATACCTTGAATAACTCTTATGGCAACGGCATTACCGCGCCCGGACTCGGCTTTCTTTTGAATGACGAGATGGATGATTTTGCGGCGCAACCCGGGGTGCCCAACATGTTCGGATTGGTAGGCGGGGACGCCAATGCCATCGAACCGGGTAAGCGCCCGGTCTCTTCGATGACGCCGACTATCATCACCAGGAACGGAAAATTGTTCATGGCTATCGGAGCCCCCGGTGGCTCGCGCATTACCACCGGCGTTGCGGAAGTCATCCTCGACGTGCTCGATTTCCACATGAATCCGCAGGACGCCGTTGATCTGCCGCGCTTCCACGAACAATGGAAACCGGACTTCCTCTATCTCCAACGTAATTTTCCAGAGCAGACGAAAGACGCGCTGGAGAAAATGGGCTATCCGATCAAACCCATCGACGGAGTGGCGCGCGTCGAAGTCATCGTGGCGAATGGCAACACTTTAGAAGGGGGCACCGAGTCGCGCCTGAATGGCAAAGTCGCAGCTTACTGAGACTTTCCGGGCCGCTTCTCGCGAACGCCTCTCTTTTATACACGAATCGAGGGAAATTAGGTTTTGATGCAGCAGTTGTTGTCTACACACGTGTTTGTCCGGCACCGCCTGACCACCATTTGGCTGGAACGTGTCTGGGACGCCGGTTTTTCCGCGGTCGAAATCTTTTGCGCCCGGCAACATATCGACTATCGCGATAAAGCTCAAATCGCCGAATTGGGCCATTGGTTTCGCGATTCCGAATTAAAGCTCCACTCCGTACACGCGCCCATGTATAACGACGACATCTGGGGCCGCTCGGGTCCACAATCGGTCATCAACATCACCGACACCACCAAGGCCCGACGCATGGCCATGGTCGATGAGATCAAGCGGGCGATCGAGATCGCCGAGGTCGTGCCGTTCCAATACCTCATCCAGCACATCGGCGTGCAAGGCGAGGAATACGATGAGCGGAAGCTCGACTCCGCGTTCTCATCGCTTGACGAAATAAAAGTATTCGCCGCGCAGCGTGGCGTAGCCGTTCTGCTGGAGAATACACCGAATGCCATGTCTTCCGGCGAGAAGCTGAACCACTTTCTCGCGCAAACTCATCTCAACTTAAATTACTGTTTCGATGTCGGACACGCCCATATGACAGGCAATCTGGGCGCCGAGTTCGAGGCGATGAAAGATCGCATTCGTTCCACCCACATCCATGACAACAACGGCCGGGAAGATCTTCACCTGTACCCCGGAAAAGGCAGCATCAATTGGTCGAGCGCCATGCAGCTCCTAGGAACTCGCCCCGATCAGTATCCGATCCTCTTGGAGCTGCGCGAATCGCCTGACATCGAGCGGCCTATCCTCGAAGCCAAACGGAGCCTCGACGAAATTTCAAAACATCTAACACGCTATGAGCAGTAATTTGGAAACGCCTTTTACCTCTGCGGCCAGGAAAATCAGCATCGGCGAAGTGTCGAACTTTGTAGGCCAATCGATAGAGATCCAAGGCTGGCTTTACAATCTCCGGAAGTCCGGAAAAATCGTCTTCCCCATCATTCGCGATGGCAGCGGCCTGATGCAGTGCGTGGCGGTTAAGAGCAATTTGCCGGAAGAGCTCTTCGAGTCTTTGAAGGGCTTGACGCAGGAGAGCTCTTTTACCGTAACGGGCGTCATTCGCGCGGAGCCGCGCGCCCCAGGCGGCTACGAGCTTGACGTGACAGCTGCGCGCATTCTTCAGAAAGTAAGCGAAGAACATCCGTATCCGATCACGCCCAAAGAACACGGCGTCGATTTTCTAATGGATCATCGGCACTTGTGGCTGCGCAGCCGCCGGCAGCACGCCGCCATCCGGGTACGCCACGAAATCATCAAAGGCATTCGCGAATACTTCGATTCGCACGGTTTTACGCTGGTCGATACGCCCATCTTTACGCCCGCCGCCTGTGAGGGGACGAGCACGCTTTTCGAAGTCGATTATTTCGACGACGAAAAAGTGTACCTCACGCAATCCGGCCAGCTCTACAACGAAGCGAACATCATGGCGTTCGGCAAAGTGTATTGTTTCGGGCCCACTTTTCGCGCTGAAAAATCGAAAACGCGGCGCCATCTGACCGAGTTCTGGATGGTCGAACCCGAGATGGCATATGCGGATCTCGAAGAAGTCAAGCGCGTTGCCGAAGAGTTGGTCGTCTACCTGGTGAGCCGCGTCCTCGAAACCCGCCAGGAAGAGCTCAAGGTTCTGGAGCGGGACACCACCAAACTCGAATCCGTGAAAGTTCCGTTTCCGAGAATCGGCTACGACGAAGCAGTAAAGATTCTGCAAGCCAAGGGAAGCGAGATCAAGTGGGGCGGCGATTTCGGCAACACCGACGAAACTCTCTTGACCACGGATTATGATCGGCCCGTCATGGTGGATCGTTATCCCACCGAAATCAAAGCGTTTTACTTCCAGCCCGATGAACAGCGGCCGGAAGTGGCGCTCGGTCTCGACGTGATTGCGCCAGAAGGCTACGGCGAAATCATCGGCGGCGGTCAACGCATTCACGATCTGGCGCTTCTTGAAAAACGTCTGGCGGAGCACAACCTGCCGCGCGAGGCGTTCGAATGGTATCTCGATCTGCGGCGTTTTGGAACCGTGCCGCACGGCGGTTTCGGCATGGGCGTCGAGCGATTCGTAGCCTGGATGTGCGGTCTCGAACATGTGCGTGAAACCATTCCGTATCCGCGCATGTTGTACCGCACGCGGCCTTAGCCTCCCTATGCGCCACTCGGAGGTCAGCATACTCGGCGCGCCGCTCGATTTGGGAGCCAGTCGCCGCGGCGTCGATATGGGGCCCTCGGCGCTCCGCTTAGCCTCGCTCAATGCAAAACTCGATTCGCTCGGCTACCAGGCCCAGGACTTGGGAAACGTGTCGGTTGCCCAGCAGGAAAGCACGCCGACCGGCAGAGACAATGCCAAGTATCTTCCGCAAATTGCTAAAACCTGTGTCGCCTTAGCCGAAGCAGTCGAGAAGATTGCGGCCGCGGATAAGTTTCCGCTCGTGCTCGGCGGTGATCATTCGGTCGCAGTGGGCACGGTCGCCGGTGTCTCGCAGGCCTTCCGCCAGCATGCTAAGAAAATCGGCCTGATCTGGATAGACGCGCATTCCGACATGAATACGCCCGACACAAGCCCAAGCGGCAACATCCACGGGATGCCGCTCGCTTGCTGTATCGGCAAGGGTCCGATCGAGTTGACCAACATCTTCGAGTACGCTCCGAAGGTTGAGCCGCACAATGCCGTTCTCATCGGCTTGCGGGACGTCGACCTGAACGAGCGCGGTCCCATTCACGATTCCGGCATCGCCGCTTTCACCATGCGCGCCATCGACGAACGCGGGCTTAGAAGCGTGATGGAAGAAGCCATCCAAATCGCCAGCCGGGGCACAGCCGGCTTCCATCTCTCCTTCGATATGGACGTGCTCGATCCCGACGAAGCTCCGGGCGTAGGCACTCCCGTGCGCGGCGGCATGACTTATCGCGAAGCTCATCTGGCTATGGAAATGATCTGCGATTCGGGCTCCATGGTTTCCATGGAAGTGGTGGAAGTGAACCCGGTTCTCGATGTCGCGAATCGTACGGCTCTTCTGGCCGTGGAACTCATCCTTTCGGCGATGGGCAAGAAAATCTTGTAGTAACAATCGAAACGGGCCGCGCGCGTCAGCAAGCGTGCGTGCCCAGATTTTTCCCCGACTCCCGCCGCAGCGATTGGCTCGCTGCGTAAGCGACAATAGAATTACCCGAATTACTCTATGACCGAACAGCAGAGAATGTCTCGATCGCTCGCCGCTAGCGACCCCGAAATCTTTGACGCGATTCAGCACGAGGTAGAACGGCAGGATACCGGGCTCGAACTGATCGCCAGTGAAAACTTCACCTCCGAGGCCGTTCTCGAAGCAAACGCGAGCGTCTTTACCAACAAATATGCCGAAGGTTACCCCGGCAAACGCTACTACGGCGGCTGTGAGTTCGCCGATGTAGTCGAGAATCTCGCTCGCGAGCGCGCCAAAGCCCTCTTCCACGCTGAATTCGCGAACGTTCAACCCCATTCCGGCTCGCAAGCCAACGAAGCGGCCTACGCTTCCATCCTTCAGCCCGGCGACACCATCCTCGGAATGAACCTCGCGCATGGCGGCCATCTGACGCACGGCCATCCGCTGAATTTTTCCGGAAAGCTCTACAAAGTTGTGGCTTACGGAGTGCGTCAGGAAGACGAATGCATCGATTACGCGGAGGTCGAGCGCCTCGCTGAGCAGCATCGGCCGAAGATGATCATCGCCGGCGCAAGCGCCTATTCGCGCGTCATCGATTTCGCGCGCTTTCGCCAGATCGCGGATGCCGTTAGCGCGGTTTTCGTCGTCGACATGGCGCACTATTCCGGGCTCATCGCCGCGGGCGTTTATCCGAATCCTTGCGAACACGCTGACATCGTCACTTCCACCACGCACAAGACGCTGCGCGGGCCCCGATCCGGCATGATCCTGGCGAAAGAAAAATTTGGGGCCGCCATCGACAAAGCCGTTTTCCCGGGAGCGCAAGGTGGGCCTCTGGTACATGCAATTGCCGCGAAAGCCGTCTGTTTTCGCGAAGCGGCCACTCCCGAATTCCGCCGCTATCAGCAACAAGTAGTGAACAATGCCAAGGCTCTCGCCCAATCGCTTCAGCAGGAAGGCTTTCGCGTGGTCAGTGGTGGAACCGATTCCCACATGTTTCTAATTGACGTCTTCGCTAAGGGCGTGAAGGGCAAAGATGCGGAGAAGGCTCTCGATCAGGCGCACATCACAGTAAATAAAAACGCTATCCCTTTCGACGTCAATCCGCCTCTTAACCCCAGCGGGATCAGGCTCGGTACTCCCGCTGTGACGACCCGTGGCTTGTGCGAAAGCGAAATGCGCGAAATCGGCCAGCTGATTTCGCAGGTGATTCACGATTTCAAATCCGAGCCCGCCATCGCGAAAGCCCGGCGCGGCGTTGAAGAAATAACTAAACGCTTCCCACTTTACGATTGGAAACGCCAGGCCAGCGCGGTTGTGGGTTAACGCGGTTTTAAGTTAAATTAGTTCGGCGGCAGCCGCACCACAGTCAGCCAAAACTCCTCTACCGCGCGCACTTTTCTAAGGAAGCTGTCCATGTCCAAAGGCTTCGTCAAATAGCAGTTCGCATGTAGTTTGTAGGCGCGCCAGACATCCTGTTCAGCGTCTGAGGTAGTAAGCACAATAACCGGAATGTGCCGCAGATCGGAGTCTTCCTTCACTTCGGCTAGCAACTCCCGGCCATCCTTCTTGGGCAGGTTTAGATCGAGCAGGATGAGATCCGGGCGCGGCGCTTCAGCGTGCTGGCCCTTCCTCCGCAAAAACTCCAGCGCTTCTTCTCCGTCTCCCACAACCGATAATTTTGGAAAGTAGCGGCCTTCGCGAAATGCTTCTCTGGTCAGCAATACGTCGCCTGGATTGTCCTCCACCAGCAGAATGTTTACCGGCATGTAAGCTAACAACGCACCGCCTTCGTCAAATCGGTCAACTGATTCGCTCCCTTGCATCACCATCGCTTGAGTTGGGCAGCGTAAAGAAGAAAGTAGAACCCGCGCCCGGCTCGGATTGGGCCCATAAGCGGCCGCCGTGATGTTCGACGATTCGCTTGCAAATGGACAGGCCGATCCCGTTACCAGGATACCTGCCCACGCCATGCAGTCGTTGGAAGACCTGAAAAATACGGTCCGAATGGCGCGCATCGAATCCGATTCCGTTGTCGGCAAAACAAAACAGCCATTCCGCGTGACGGCGCTCGGCCGATATCGTAATTTCAGGAGGCACATCGGGTTTGCGAAACTTGATTGCATTTCCTACCAGATTCTGCACGACCTGCGTCATCTTGACTTCGTCTATCTCCACCACCGGCAGCGCGCCATGCCGCAACACAGCTGCGTTCTCGCGCATCGCCACTTGCAAATTTTCGATCGCGTGCTTGAGTATGTTTTCAAATGGCGTCGGCCGTTTCGCCACCGACTGCGTTCCGGCGCGCGAGTAGGAAAGCAGATCGCTGATGAGCGTCTGCATGCGCGTTGCGCCGCCGATCGCGAATTGTATATAAGTTTGAGCCGTTTCATCGAGAGCATGGCCGTACTTTCTCGAAAGCATCCCCATGTAGCTTCCAACCATGCGTAATGGCTCTTGCAAATCATGGCTCGCGATTGACGCAAACTGGTTCAGGTCCGCATTCGAGCGAGCCAGTTCTCTAGTTTGCGCTTCCAGTTGCCTGGTGCGAGCTTCGATTTCGCTCGTCCGCTCCCGCACCCGCAACTCCAATTCTTCATTCAGACTTCGTATCTCCGCTTCCACCATGTCGCGCTTGAGAACGTACATTGTGCCGAATTTGAAAGCGAAGACCAGCAGCAGAATCGATATCGCAACCACAATGCCCAGCGCGGCGGTGAGATACCTCTGACTGCGTAATTGTTGGGCATATCGGCTCTCATATGCGCTTGTCTGTTCGTCTTTTAACGCTCCGATCAACTCCCGAATGTGCGCCATTTCGCGCTGCCCGCGGTTGGTCCCGATCTCAGCCGCCAAAGCGCTTGGCTGGCCGGAATCATAGAGCGCCAAGGTAAGTTCGAGCTCCGCCATCTTGGCCCACACGGCGGATTCCAGCTCTTTCAAACGCCCTGGCCTGATCCCCGCTTGCGACGCGAGACTGATTGCCGTCGCGAGTTTCTGCCGCATTTCTTCCCTCGCTCTTGTATACGGCGCAAGATAACTTTGCGATCCAGTCAGCAGATAACCGCGCTGCCCTGTTTCCGCATCTTGCACCGTAGTCAAAAGCTCATCGAGCTGCAAAAGGAATCGATCCGTCGCCAGCGTTTTGGCGACACTCCGGATGTGGCGCGCGCTAATGAAGTAAGCAAACAGCGCCAACAGCAATGGAATGACTGCCAGCCCGATCAAATAGTACCGGCTGCGTTTTAAAAGGCCCGACCCGGCGCTTCCATCGGCAAGCAAAGATCGCAGAGCGCGCGCCTGGCGTTCGAGAGAAGACACCTGATAATGACGATGATACGACTCAGCGGTGCCGCAGCCGCAAACTTTCCCAACTGCCGTCCCCAAACCAACCGCCATCCACCGAAAGCGTATGACCGTTTACAAAGCCGCTCTGTTCGGGATCCGCCAAAAAAGCTATCGCCGAAGCGATATCGCCCGCCGATGCAAACCGCCCCATCGGCACGCGCCCCTCGATGTCGGCATCGCTATAGAACCCGGCCGCCTGCGGCGCAACATCCATCGGCGTCTTCACCCAGCCGGGACAAACCGCGTTGCAGCGTACACCCCGGCCGCCCCACTCGGCCGCCAGCGTACGCGTCAATCCAATCAGCCCATGCTTACTCGCGTTGTAAGCCGCGCGATCTCCAATCCCAAGCAGCCCCGCAATCGATGCCACATTGATGATGCTCCCCTGCCCCTGGTCGAGCATGATCGCGCCAACCTCGCGGCACAATAAAAACGGCCCCAGGAGATTTACATCGAGCACGCGACGCCAATCCGCTTCGCTCGTTTTCTCCGCGGCGCAAATATGCGAAATCCCGGCGTTGTTGACCAGCACGTCCGCCCGGCCAAATTCGTCACGGACCATTTGCGCCACCGCTTTGGCAGTGGTTTCCGTCGAAATGTCTCCTAAAAGCTCGACTGCCTGCCCATGATGCGCGATCGCTTCGTAAGTTTCTTTGCAAGGCGCGATGTCGCAAAGCAAGAGCGCATATCCGCGCTCCGCCAGCAGTCCCGCCGTCGTTCTTCCAATTCCCTGCGCTGCTCCGGTCACAATAGCGGTCTTCAAAGGCACGTCTTTAGCCTAGCGGGCCAACTTTTGAAGAGAAGAATTGGCTCGATTCCGCTCGATATGGGATAGAGGAGCAGACCCTTGTCGCAATTGACCACCCTTGATCTCGACGCCGACTTCCAATCGAAGGATTTAGACCCGGAACCGTACGCCTCCGCTCCACCCTCGGGAGCCCAGCTTCGCTATGCCTTTCTCGCGCTGCTTGCGCTCAACCTCTTCGTCGTTTCGGGCGCTGCCTGCTTCGCTTTCCTTTACTTCGCTCACTGACGAGTCAGCATCTCAATCAACATTCTGCCCGAAGACCCGCTGGGCGTCTGCACGTCGAGCATGGTGGCGAGCGTCGGCGCAATATCGTTCGGTCGAATCATGTCGTCATAGCGCCCTGCTTTGATCCCGGGACCCATAAACAAAACCGGCACATGCCGGTCGTAAAGGTAAGGCGAAAAGTGGCTCGTGCCATGCTTCCCCGGAACAAAGCCAGGCTCGAAAACCAGATTCAAATCACCGCTGCGTCGCGGATAGTAGCCGTTCATTTCCGCCTGCGCGATAAAATCGCCGGCCACCCCGTTATCGAGCTGCGTCCGCGTGTAAATCCGGCTGATATGCAGCTGCGGCTGCGCCAGCAGCGCGGCCTTCGCAACCTGGTAGACATCTTCTTCACTTACCGGCCGCCCACCCGCTCGGGCCTTCGCGATCGTGTCGAGATTGAAATAAAGCGACGTCTCCCCGCCCTCCGGAATAAGCCACTCATGGCCGCCGAAAGCCTGGTTCAGTGCCGCCGTCACAACCTGCTCCACACCGCCGGCCAGATATCCGCCCGGCATCTTCGTCGTCTCGTCCTGCGCCGGCGTCGCGGCTACTCCATGATCGGCCGAAAGCACGACGATCGTGTTCGCTAATCCAACTTTCTGATCGATCACCCGAAAGAGTTTCGCCAGCTGCTGGTCAGTTCGAATGCTCATGTCCCGGACTTCCGGCGCATACGGCCCCACCGCGTGCCCGACATAATCGTTCGACGAAAACGAAACGGTCAGCAGATCCGTAGCGCCGCGCTGCCCGAGCTTCTCGCCCGCGATCGCCTGCTCGGCAAATTGCTCCACCAATTCATTTCCCCACGGACTCGCCGGCAGCTTGGCATACGGCAAATCGCTCCCCGCCGCGGCATGAAAACTCCATTTGGGAAAGCCGTCCCACTTGCGATCTACGTATTTCGCCGCCAGCTTCTTGTGGTTAAAAGCTTCCGCCCAGTCGGGCAGTTTTTGCATGTAAAACGAGCTGCTGATGAAATTCCCACTCGCGTCGTCAAACCAGAAAGCGCCATTCGCCGCGTGTCCCGAAGGAAGAATCGCCGCGCGCGCTTTCAACGAAATCCCGATCACTCTCGAATCGCCATGGGCAGCCCGCAGCTCGTCGCCCAGCGTGCTTACCAGCAATCTCCTCGGCGAAGCCGGGTCCGCATCCGTGCACTTCGATCCGCGGCTCACCTGCTCTCCGCCGACCGTCTTTTCATTCCAATCGCATACGCTCGTCACGCTCTGCCCTGCATCGCGGTCGTACCAGGCATTCCCGACGATGCCGCTCACCGCCGGCATGGCCCCGGACAGGAAGATGCTATGGCCCACCGCCGTGACCGTCGGCACCTGCGCATAATCCGCGTTCGTAAAATCCGCGCCCTGCGTCAGCAGCCGATCCAAGCCGCCGTGATAATCGGCGCGAAAGCGCGTCAGATAGTCGTAACGAAACTGATCGATGATGATTGCGACTACCAGCTTCGGCTTAGCTGGAGCCGCCGCAAACAGACCGCTTGCGCCCGAGAGCAGCGTCAGAGAAAGCAGCGCGCAACTTCTTTTCCATGGCAACACGCGCCCAGATTAGCAGAATGAGACCCGCTCAATTGCTCGCCCTAGACCGGCGAAAATTCTTCCACGTGCGGGCTCTTGCCCCCAAGCCACTCTACGTTCTGCGCCGTGCTATCGAACGCCACGCTCGTCTTGAACAACTCCCAATCACCGCTCAAGGCGGCCTGCTTCGTCTTCGCAAGAATCGCCTCTATTTGCTGCTCCGTCACCTGCTCGACGGTCCGCGCCGCGTCGATTGCCTGATCCAGAATCGCGGCTGTATCGATGCCTGTGATCACCACGGACGTCGGCATCTTCAACGCATAGTGCAAGCATTCGGTCGGCGTAACCGTTTTGCTCTTCAGAATCACCGAATCGCCCATGCTCTTCATTCCGAGCACGCCTATATTGCGTTTCACCAGCTCGGGAATTACCAGCTTCCCAAAGCTCCGAAAGTGCGCATCCATCACGTTGATCGGCATCTGCACGGCATCGAAAAGAAAACCATGCTGTTCGGCGACTTCGAGCATATAAAGGTGAATTCGCGGATCTTTGTGCCCGGTGAATCCTATGTACCGTGTCTTGCCCGCCTTCTTCGCCTCCAGAAACGCGGCCATTGCACCGTCCTCCGTAAAAATACGGTCCGGATCTTCGAACCGAATCACTTCATGGAACTGCAATAAATCCACGTGGTCGGTTTGCAGGCGTTTGAGCGATTCGTCGATTTGCTTGGCCGCCGACTCCTTGGTGCGCCCATCTATTTTTGTCATCAGGAAGGCCCGCTTCCGGTAGCCCTCCTGCGTTAAAGCCTTCCCGTACCGCCGCTCGCTTTCGCCCTCGTTATAGTCCCAGGAGTTATCGAGAAAATTGATACCGCGGTCGATTCCCGCATGGATCAACCGGATCGCTTCTTTTTCCGGCAGTTTCGGTTTGCCCAAATGAAAGCCGCCCATCCCGATCGAGGAGACTTTTTCGCCGGTGTGTCCGAGCGTACGATAAGGAATTTCAGAATTGTTCGCCACGTTAGTCTGATGTTGCGGTGCGGTAAATCCGAACAACGTTTATCGCCCAATCGTCTTCGGCGGCCATGCCAAAACATCCAGCGAGCGTGCAAAATGCAGCAACGGCTTGGTAGCGGGCAGCCGCACGGACTGCGCCGCGGCTACGCTCAGATCTTCAAACTCCGCGACCGCCTGTTCTAAAGGCCATGGCCGATGATGGATGTCGGCTCGAATCAGACGCTTCCTCGTGTTTGTAAAAAGCGCATAGCGCTCCGTCAGAAAATGTTCTATGCTTCCGGCGCGCGACGGCCCGAGCAGGTGCTCCGGCCCCAGACCCCGATAACGGACCCGCAGCCCGGCAGGCCGCGAGGAGAATAGGCGCTTGCTCGAATACCGTAGCTCATCCTTTTCCTGTTGGATGCTCATATGAGCAAAATAGTAAGGCAAGCGGTACCAGCCGCGCGCGCCTATCACCGCCAGCGGATTACTCGCATCGAGTGAAAAAAAGTAAACTCCCGGGCGCCCGCTCTGGCGATCCGTCACATACGTCCTCACGTTCGCTTCAGCGAATAAATGAGTGCCGGGCAATCTCGGCAATCCGCGCAGCCGCACGCTCTCCATGCGAAACGGCACCACGCCCACCCAAGCCGAGCCGTCATACGTATCCACGTCAAAGCCGTTCGGCACCAGCCTGGCGATCTCCTGCGTCGGAAGCGGCCAATGGGCAAACAGCAGATCGGTCCAGCGCATCTGGAGCACCCAATGGCCCGGCGGCAAAGGCCGCTCTGTCTCAGCGCTCACTTGTGGAGCTCAATGCGCGTCACGCTCGCGTGCCGAAACGTGTAGTGCAGAACTCCGCTCTTCACTTGCGCGGTAGAACGCATGGGCGTCACCGCTTCCGGCTCCTCCTCATCGTTCGTGTCATAGATGCTCTGCGCGGCGAGCGAATCCACTTGCGCCTTTCCGCTCGCCGCGAAGCCTTTCAAGTCCACGCTGGCGGAAACATCCTGATCCAGGTGCCGGTTCACGCAGAACAGAGTCAACCGGTCGCCTTTCTCATTGAGCGCCGCAACCACGTCTAAGTACGGAACATGCGCTATGTCGGGAAATCTGGTCACGCCATGCGTCACATCGTAATAACCCGCATCCGCCTCGGCTTTTACCGGCACGCTCATGTCCGCGCCCGCATAAAGCTGAAAGGCGTAGTAAGCAGGCGTCCCGAAGACTTGCGCGCGCTTCTTCCAGATGCCCGCGAACTCTACAATGCCTGTCATGTCCGAGATCGGCACAACATCCGCGTTGTTGATCAGCATGTTCAAAAAACCGGCCGTCGTCAGCGCGCCCGCCATGTTGTCCCACTTCGGCGCATCGCTCATCGCATTGCCGCGGCAACAAGTCCACAGCCATTCCGTGAACGCAATATGCGCTTTGTCGCGATAGCCCGGGGTCGCATCGATCTGCTTCTGCATCTCGCGCAGATGCCTTCCCAGCTCGACGGGCAGCGCGAAGCCGTCTAGCGCGATCGTATCCGGATCTGCCCTGGCGTCTTCCAGACGATCCATCGTCACCACGAAATGCGTCGAAAGATAATTAAACGTGCCCGGCGGATTCGCCAGTTGCGCCGCATTCCACTTTTCAAAATGATCCGGATCCTGTCCCGTTGCGATCAAACGCGCCCGCGGATCGGCCTGCCGCACGGCTTCGCTAAAACGAAGCGTCCGTCCCGGCACTTCCTCGAGCGTCGGCGAGGCCAGGTTCCAGCTACCCCAAAGTTCATTGCCCAATTCCCAGAGCAGCCCGCCATGCGTCGGCCAACGGTCGTCCACATAGCGCACCCAATCGGCCGCTTCGGGCGCGGTGCCGCTACCCAGATTTAAAGCGATCTGCGGCTCGGCTCCGATGAGCTGACAGAAATGCAAAAGCTCATCCGTGCCGAACTGGTTGTATTCCGGAATGCCCCACGCGATATTCAACATGCTGACTCGCTTATCGCGTGGGCCGACGCCATCCCGCCAGTGATACGCCGATGTGTAATTGCCGCCAAAACGCACGAGTGGTGTATGCATTTCTTTCGCCATGCGCACCATGTCGGGATCGAGCCCATCGAGAGCATCGGCCGGCATGAGCGACAACTGATCGATCTCGACCCGTTCCGCGCCGCTCACCTCGACCACGAAGTCGGCCGGTTCCAAGCCGCGCAGCCCATTCTCGGGAACCATCAGCGTAAAGCTATACTTCTGCCAACCAGTCGACGCGGCCTCGATCTTGGCCGAGCTCAGCATGGCGTCCGCACGATCGCGGTTGCGCAGCGAGACCTCCAACTCCACCGGTCCGCTCAGGTGCCTGGCGTACAGGCTGCCTTGGTATTTTCTCTCGCGCTGGACCGGCAGATACACTTTCTGCTTTATGCCGGTAGCACGATCCGGCAGGCCGAAGATGGCGAGCGAGCGCCACGAATTCGCCGCGTCTCCCCAGCGCGGCTCATAGCGGTTTCCTTCCGTCGCATCGAGCGGCTCCCACGGCAGCGGCAGCGCCAGTTGAGAAGCCCGCACCAGGGTAGGCTCTTCGCGGATCATCTGCGCGACGCGCCCGGCGCTCCACAAGTTTTCTTCCAAGCTTGGATTCTGCAGGATCTCCGCCCACAGCCCGTTATAAGTGGAATTGCCAATCGGCTCGAGAAACGTCCCGAAAATCGTGCGCGGAATCGTGTAACCCGCCCGCTGCTGGGCATTCACTTCGATCTTCACGTCGCCGGCCGCCGGATGCATTTGCACCTGCCCGCAAGCCGGAAGCGCCAGTGCCGCGCCGACAATGCCGCCCCAGATAAGCCTCCCCATACCCGCTCTCTTCACTCCTGTTAATCCGTTGTCTCGCGCGCATAAATCATATGTGAAATCTTCGGCGGCTCCGGTCCTTTGTGAAAGCTCACCGCCTTCTCTCGAATCAGCAGATCGGAAGCAGTGAGCCGCTCTCGCTGGCGCAGATATTCGATCCAGGATTCCACTACAAACGTCTCGCTGAAGTGAGCCGGATCGGTCACATCCTGGAAGACGCCCCAGCGAAAAGCGCCATCGCGCATGCGAACGTCGCGCAGCCGATGCATCGCCCGGGTGAACGCCTTATAATCCACAGGATCGATTCGATAATCGATCGCCACCCGTACGGGACCATCGGTCGGATCCTGCTCCAAAACAAATTCGGGAGCCGGACGCTTGTGCTTGTACGGCGTGAGATCCTGAATGCCGCCGCGCAGAACATGGAAACGCAGCGCCAGCGGCAGCGCCAGGAGCAATCCAGCGGCCGCGCACGCCAACGCTCCCGGCGTCGAGAAACGGTCCGCCACAAAACCCCAGGTCACTCCACCGATCGCCATGCCGCCCTGCATAACCGTCTGATAAAAACCGATGGCGCGCGCCCGCACCCACGAGGGCACGGACAACTGCACGGAAACATTCAAGGTCGACATGGTGCTCGTCCAGGCGAATCCCGCGGCGATCAGGAAGCAAACGATGACCGCGGGCACGCGCACAAACGCCAGCACCAGCAGCGCCGAAACGAAAATGCCGGTAGAGGCCGTGATGATCAAATCGGCTGAGACGACGCGGCGCAGACGAGCCAGCGAAAATGCGCCCGCCACCGCGCCGAGCCCCATGCTGCCGTTCAAGATGCCGTAGCCCATTGCGCCCTGGTGCAGGTCCTGCCGCGCCACTACCGCCAGCAGCGCCCACACCGCGCTGACAAAAAACGTAAATAGGATGCCGCGCGCGAGGGTCGCCTGTAACACTGGCGCATGGCGGATGTAGCGCACACCCGCTCGCATCGACCCGAACACGCGCTCCGCCGGCAGCGCGCTCTTGAACAGTGGCGTCCGATGCCAGCGATACAGCACGAAAATCACGCCCACGAAGGACAGCGAATTGAGCAGGAACACGGATGCCGCTCCGGTGTTCGCATGGCTCCCAAAGGCCGCTACCGCTAGTCCGCCCAGCGCCGGACCCACCGCGCGCGCCAGGTTGTAGGCCGCGCTATTCAGCGTCACCGCATCCGCCACTTGTTCACGCGGCACCAGTTCCGGCACGATCGCCTGCCACGCCGGATTGTTCATCGCCGAACCTATGTTCAACGCAAAGGTCAGCATCAGCAACACCCACGGCGAAATCACGCCGCAGAACGTCAACACGCTCAAGACCGCGACCGCTCCCAGCATCCACGCCTGCCAGAAAATGAGGAGCCGCCGCCGGTCATAGATGTCGGCCGTCGCGCCCGCCAGCAAACCCAGCAGCAGCACCGGCAGGCTCGCGGCCGTCTGCATCAACGCAATCAGCAGCGGGGAGGTGGTGAGCACGGTCATCAGCCAGGTGCCCGCCGTATCCTGCATCCAACTGCCTACGTTCGAAACCACCGACGCGATCCACCGGTCCCGGAAAAGCGGCCCATGCAGCGGTTCAAAACCCGTCGTCTTTTCCGGAATCGTAACGGATGGCGTCATCTAGGCGGTATTTTCATTGTTGCTCGGGGGTGGCTTGGGGACACTCCTGCTTTGCGGACCTGGCGCGCTTTTCCGGCTAAGAGTTGCTTACCCGTGGACAAGCGCGAACGCAAAAGCGTCTCGACACGATTGTCGAGACGGCAGACACGAGTGTCCGCGCCACATGACGACTAAGTTAAGGTTAGGCGGCTAGGCGGTCGTCGCGGAGGTCCCTGGCGTGTATTTTGGCGAACTGTTTAGGGTATTGGCAGCCGATGCGGCGGCCCTCGAACAGGCCGACTCGCTCTTCGATCGTCTCGATCGACAATTCAAAGCCAAATTCGACCGGGTCGAAGGGCATTTTGTTCTCGCCGAAGCGCACGTACATGTGGGCGGCGGCGTCGAGTTCGGCTTCGTAGCGCTGACGGCGCTCCTGCTGTAGCTGGTTCAGTTCGGCGATGTCTTTTTCGCGCTGGCGGCGCAGACGGGATTCCTGGCGCCCGAGATTGGTCAAGTCGCGGCGCGAGGTTTGGAAGATATAGGCTTCGAGTAAAGTGGCGCGCACGGCTTCCGGCTGATCGGCAAATTGCTCAGCGTGCATCAGGCGGCCGAGTGCGTAAATGCCGGATTCGAGTGCCGGAATGCGCAGCAAGCGCCATTCGGTGTCGAGAATCGATTGAACAAGCATCTTCTCGCGGTCGGTTTCCGGCTGCCAGGCGGCGAAGGCATTCGCGGTGTGGCGTTCGTAAAGGGCCACATCGTCGCTCGGCAGCAGGACGGTGGCTCCGGTCAGGCCGGTTTTAACAGCGTTCAACGACACTTTTTGTTTCCCCTCCGGCGACTTCGGACCGGAGGAAAGCTGGGAATTGGCGCGATTAGCTTCGATCTGGGCAGGCGTAGACATTTCTGCATCCAGGATAACAGGGCGCTACAAGCGATTTGTAGTTAAACCATTTGTAATGAAAGAGTTACGACTTGTGACTGGAAAATGCCGGCTGGGAAGCCGGCATGGCAGACTAAAAGCCCGCTCCACAGAAGTTGAGTAGATTCAATTAGTTAAGTTAGGTGCCGGAGCGCAACCATGGGGTCGATAGGGGCGTGAGCCACGCGACATGAGCAGACGCTGCGGGTAAGCGGCCAGGTTGACCGTTCCGGGTGGCGCGGCGGCACGGTACCACGGATAAACGATGTAAGCGCCGCTGAACACGGAGGCCCACGCAAGCAGAGTCATGGCGAGATAGATGCGCAGGAAGGTTTCATCGCGTGGGGTAACAGGAGCCTGCACTGCCGGCGCGTAACCCCGGGGTCACGGAAATCCCGCGGCGTGCATCGGCGTTTGTAACCAGCCGTTTCCCGCATCCGGCTTCGTCTCGTTTTTTCCCCACGTCCAATACATGCCTAAGTAGGCGTAGTTTTCCGTCTGGCCCGCAACAGAGTGTCCGTAGCAAAACAAAAACTGTTCGCCCGGATGATGTTTGAAGTGATAGTAACCGCCCACATCGATCATTGTCGAAGCTTCAGTCTGCGGCGCGGCGAAACCTTCGCGCCCGTGGGCAAAGACCTCGCCTCCTAATTCCAGCCGCTCGCCGAAGGCGTATTTCAACAGGAATCCCCCATATGGAAAGTCGCGGTATTGAGTTTGCGGGACGATGGTCTCGCCCGCGCCTCCATCGAGCAGCCAGTGCCCGATATTCTTTTGCAGCCAGAGAGGAACTTTGTACCAAACTCTTCCTACGCCGAGTCCGTTGGCGTAGCTGCCGGTCGGTATTTCGAACATTGTGAAGGTGCCGATCTGGGGAATGTACTTCGATTCTTTGATGAAGGCGATCTTTGCGCCCAGTTCCATATCGGTAAGGCCAAAGGCGCTGGCACCGGTGCCCCCGGGCAGATAGACAGGATTGTTCGACGGGTTGACGGAACCCCAGGGCAGAATGGCGTGAAGCTGCACTCTGGGAATGGCGCCCCAGTTGAACTCGAACGCCGGGCCTGTGGAATCGGTTTCCACCGGAGTTCCGTCCGTGCTGCCGAAAATGTAGAACTCGTAATGGTGCAGGTCCACCGGAACCGGATCGTCGGTTTGGTAAGGGGGCCCCTGCGCCCAGAGTTTCAACGCGCCAAGCAAGAGCACAAAGCACAACCTCAGCGGTGAACATTCGCGCTTCATGCTTTGCGCCTGCCAGCACTTCGGCAAGCGCCGCGAGGTTCTCTTTTGGAGGCAATCTTCATCGCGAACCGGTGATATCGAATTTCGATAATACACGATCCAGTCTTCAAGCAGGGAGGGGTAATATTTATTTTGTGTTAAAGCAACAGCGCGAACTATTTTTCGGACTTATACGGATTCACGTGCTGCTGCACGCTTCGCGCGAGCCTATTTTTGGGCTGGCGATGATGGCGGAGTTGGCGCATCATGGGTATCGCATTGGGCCGGGAACTCTCTACCCGCTCTTGCATGGTTTGGAGCGTGGGGGTCTATTGAAGTCTTCGCTGAAACCTGTTGGCGGACGTCAGCGCCGGGTTTACAAGATCACGTCCGTTGGCAAGAAGGCTTTAGAAAGAGCCAGAGTCAAAGTTGACGAGTTGCACGACGAACTTCATGAAGAGCATCCGCGGAAGATTTCGCCTTTCAGCGACGGCGCAAAAACAGGCTAGGCGGGGAGCGCGTGCCTACTCATTTCTCAACGCCTGCCGCGGTGCAATACGCAGCGCCCGCCTGATAGGCGCAATGGAGGCCACAATGATCGTGACCACTATGCACAACACGCAGCCGGCCAGCATTTTGGGATCGTGCGGCGCTACGCCGAACAATTGAGACTGGAGCAAGGTGACGGCCGCCAGCGCGCACGGTACGCCGATGAGAGTGCCGAGCGCGATCATCGCCGCCGCCTCCGACACAAATAACCCGGCAATATCGTTCGCCGAAGCTCCCAGCGCAATCCGGATTCCCATTTCACGTGTCCGCCGCGTCAGCGTGTAGGAAAGCACTCCATAAATTCCGGCGGCGACCAGCAGCATGGCGAGCGCCGCAAATAATGTCGACAGAAACCCGAGTACTTCTTGCGAAGAAAACGCGCCTTCGATTTCAGTCTGCAAGGTGCGGATCCCCAGTATTGGGGTATTCGGGTCGACATTCCGAATGGCCGTCCGCAAAGTGGGAAGCAGCGGCGCGCAGGCGCCATCGCAGCGCACAAACACCGTCAGGCTCGAGGCCAGTAGTTGTCCGGCGTCCCGATAAATGGTGTCCATGTTCGTTTCACGTGGGCCCTGATCGCGAATGTCGGATACGACTCCGATCACCGGCAGTTTTCTGCCTTCGCGTCGCAGATAACGGCCGACCGGATTTTCACCATGGAAATATGTTTTAGCCAAGTGCTCGCTGATGATGTAGACCTGTGGCTTGTCTGGCGTGTCGGCGGCGTTGAAATCGCGGCCCGCCAGAATGTGCGCGCCGAAAGTATCGAAATAGCCGGGATTGGCGCCGAACACATTCGCCTCGTGCGTCGGGCCAGCTTGCTCCAGCGGGTCGAGCTTCATCCCGAAACGATCTGCGAAATTAATCCCGAACGCCGTGGCGGCGGCCTTCACGCCGGGCAGAGTGCGCACACGGTCAACCACGCGTGTGTAGAATTGATTCGCGCGAGCCCCGGAGTAACCGCCAGTGGCGGGCCGGATATCGATCGCCGCAATCTCGTCAGGACGAAACCCGAGATTCAGTGTCTTGAGGTTGCGCAGCGTTCCAGCGAGAAGTCCGGCCGACAGCACGACGATGAACGAGAGCGCAATCTGTACCACGACGAAAGCCTTACGTAGAGCCACTCCTCGGCGAGTGTTGCCGGCAGACGAGCCGAGCGGCGCCGTGCGCGCGGCTTGCAGGGCAGGCGCCGCTCCAAACAACAGCACGCAAATCGCGGAAGTGACCGTGACGAACCCCAACACCGTCCCGTCCAGCGCCACGTGCAACTGATGGATTTGCGGAGTCGTACGATTCAGGAACGAAAGCAGGATCTGTTCCACGCCATACGCCACCGCGATACCGGCCGCCGTGCCGAACACCGCAAGTAACGCGCTCTCCGCCAAGAGCTGGGCCAGTATCCGTCCCCGTGAGCCGCCCACCGCCAGCCGCAGCGCGAACTCAAAAGACCGCGCCGATGTGCGCGCGAGCAGTAGCGTCGCCAGGTTCGCGCACGCGATAAGCAGCACGACCAGCGACACCGCCAGCAGAATCGACGCCGGTTTGGCGAGCTTCGAAGAAGATTGCAGGCCCCCGCTGCCGCCTGCCAGTTGAACCTGCGCCGGGTAGTTGTCCAGCTTCGCGGACTGAAGATACGCGCGGTTCAAACGAGTTAATTGCGCCGCCGCGCCAGCCAGCGTTGCCTGCGGCTTCAGCCGCGCCATTGCGGTAAAAAGAGAGAGCCGCGACCGCCAATTGAAACTTGGAATCCCCACGAATGCCGGCATGTAGTCAACAAGGCGTGTGGCGGGAATCTGCAAATCCGTCGGCCGCTGCAAGTCCGGACCGGTAAAGCCGCGCTCGCTGACTCCCACAATCTTGTATGGCCGCGTGTTCAAGAGAATGGTGCGCCCGATCGCAACTGCCGCGCCGCCAAATTGGCTCTGCCACAGCCGGTAGCTGATCACGCAAACCGGGTTGCCTGCTGCGTCGTCGAGGTCGCGCTGCCTAAGCAACCTGCCGCGCTCCGGCTTGATCTCGAGCGTATGGAAATACTCTCCCGTCACAAGCTCGGCGGAGACCCATTGTGGGCGATCTCCGAAGGAGATTGAGTGCGGGCGATCTCCTTCGGAGATCGATTGCGGATCATCTCCGAACATTACGCTGACGTCGAGCGGGTGCGTGCCCAATAGTCCGTCGGTCTCGGTTGCCTGCCGATTAAGCTCGTTCAACTGGCGGTAGCTCAGAACGGTCGGTTCGCCATTGTTCTGGAGCACTACCAGCTGCTTCGCCCGCGGCACCGGCAACTGCTTCAGCAAAATCGCGTTGACGAATGAGAATAGAGCCGCATTGGCGCCGATCCCGAGCGCCAGCGAAAGCACTGCCGCTGCCGTAAAGCCCGGGTTCCTGCGGCATTGCCGAAGCGCAAAGCGCAGGTCGCGCGCAATATTTTCGATTCCCCGAAAGCGTGCCTGGTCGCGGTACCGTTCTTTGGCCGCTTCTACGGGCCCGAATTCCCGGCGTGCCGCTTGTCGCGCTTCCTCCGGCCGAAGGCCCTGTTCCGACTGCTGGGAGGCGAGTGCGTCCAGATGTTCTTCGATCTCTTCCTTTAACCGCTGCTCGTGTTTCCCCTGCCGCAATGTAGCGAACAAACGCGACAAGAATAAGCGCACCATCAATTACTCCGCGGGTCTCAACACACGCTGCATCACCCCGGCAAACCGGTCCCAGTTTGCCGTCTCTTCCCGCAGTTGTTTCTTGCCGGCTCGGGTCAGCGAGTAGAAGCGCGCCCGGCGCTTGTTCTCCGATTCGCCCCATTCCGACGCAATCCAGCCCTTCTGCTCCAGCCGCAGCAGCGCCGGGTAAAGCGTGCCCTGGTTCAACTGTAAGATGTTCGCCGAGACCTGCTGAATGCGGATCGCAAGGCCATAGCCGTGCGTTGGACCCAGGGTTTCCAGCGTCTTAAGCACGATCAGGTCGAGCGTGCCTTGAAGAATATCGGATTTACCGGTGGACACGATGGCTCTGTTGACCCTCAACAAGAGTATGCCACGGCTCTTGTTGGATGTCAAAAGGTGGTGGCGCAGTCTGAAAGCTGCACGGAACCGCGCGCGTCAGCCAGCGTTTGCTGGCGCTATGGAAATCGCCGCTGCTTCGACGCTTTCCGCGGACGACGCCGTGCGCGTTCTAACAGCGCCTCGAACGCCGTGTTCGCTCGCTCGTCCGCGGCTGGATCTCTCACAAAGCGAGCAGAAGCATGGTGGCTCAGATAGATTCCGCAAAGTTCCCACACAAACTGGTCAATGTCTAAGTCGGAGGCGAACTCGCCCTCGGCAACGGCATCGGTAACTTGCGCGGCGAGTAATTTCCGCCAGAATTCTTCCATTTGCAGAAGTGCGTCACGCACGGGCCCTGCGCTGTCGTCCAACTCGAACATACCCGCTGCGACGGGGCATCCGCCGTCCAGACCTGCCTTCGCGGTCCATCCCAGCCAATTCCGGAACAAGGAACGCAGTCGCGCCAGGCCCTTCGGACGCCTCATGCTCGGCGCAACGACACGTTCCTGGGCGATTCGGCCGGCATTCTCAAGAAGCTTGAGCTGTAGTTCCTCCTTGGAACCGAAATGCGCGAAGAAGCCGCTCTTCGACATTCCAGCTTGTTGCGCGAGGGTTCCAATCGTCACACCCGACAATCCAGCCGTGGTCAGCAAATTGGTTCCCACGTCAAGAATTCGAGAACGGGTCGGCTGTTCTTTTGCAGTCACATCTTCCAAAATAGCACGATCGTTCGTGCTAATATTTGGGACATGCACAAGTTGAGGAACGCTCATGATCACCACTAAGCCAGCCTTGGATTTCATAAATATATTTGCTGCCGTGCTGGTCGGCGCGGGCTTTGTCGCGGCGGTGTCTCTTTTACGTGAACCGAAACGCCGTCAGTTCAGCGCCCTCATGATCGCGGGCGCGGGGGCAACGTACTTCGGCGCGGGGTTCGGCGTATGGGAGGTCGTTTTCTGCGGCTTAATGACGTGGCTTGCCTTCCGCGCCCTCGAAAACTATAAATACGCCGGGATCGGATGGATGTTGCATGTCGGCTGGGATGTGCTCCATCATCTGTACGGGCGGCCTATTCTTCCGTTTCTGCCGCTCTCTTCCGCCGGCTGTGCCATTTGCGACTCAGTGATCGCAGTCTGGTATTTCCTGCGTGCCCCATCCATTTATCGTGGTGCGCGATCGCAGATCTCGGAAGTTCCATAACGGCCGCTCTATGGGTATGCCATAGGCAGAGCCATATCCTTGAGACGAAGGAGACTCGCGCGCAAATTAGAACCGATAGAATACGCCCGTCTCCACGGCTAGGGCGTCCAGGTGAGAGTCCGCGGTCCATAGAGGGATGGACGAGACGAGCGCGGAAGCCAGCAGATGAACGTCCACCCACCCCACGCCGCGACCGTGCAACTTGCGATCGCGAACAAATTCAGCCACATCGTTGTGGGGAACGGTACTTGCCTGGTACATGCGTTCGTAAGCAGCTAGAAGGGCGGCCCGTCTTCCTTGATCGCCGACAAGCAACTCTCCGAACACCAACTCGTGTCCCGCGACCTCATCGACAGTCAAGAGCTTCTCCAACTCCCGCGCGTATGGCGCCCGATTGGCCAGGAAGCGGATCCAGACCGAAGTGTCAACCAGAACCATTAGGCGGTCCGCCGCCGCTTGCCTGTCACCCTTTCACGACGCCTCGGCACATCCTGGGCGTGAGGCTCAGTTCCACGAAGGCTTCGAAGCCGCTCATAGGCACCGCGACGAACCAACGCCTCGAGTCCTAAACGGACAGTGTCTGTGTCCGTTCTTGCACCGCACTCGGCCTTAGCCTTTTCGAGTAGCTCGTTGTCCAAATTTAACGTCTTCTTCATACAGATAATCTTGCCATACAAGTACAGCCTATTTGGCTAGGCCACGATTTCTCTACAAGATCCTGTATCACGCCCTTCGTCTTTCTGAAGCCAAACTACTAATCGAAGCAGTAACAATAAGCTCAGCTCTCAGACCAACGAGATCCTGCGACCCTATTTCAATACCATCTACGTTTATGCTTAGATGATGCCTTCGGTCTTCCCCACCCGCGCCTTGCGAGCGCCCATCGGCTACCTGCGAGCGAAAGTCGCCTCTGTCCAGCTCCGCTCACCGCTGCCACGAGCCATGAAGTCCTGCGACGCTCTGCCCTTTCTACAAGCGTGGCTTTCGAATCCAGTGGGGACAGGTTCCATTGCTCCTTCGGGCAACGCGCTGGCCGATCTCATCACATCCGAAATCTCGCCCGAGACGGGACCCGTCATCGAACTCGGTCCTGGCACCGGCGTTTTCACTCATGCCATGATCGCCCGTGGAATCCGGGAGAAAGACCTGACCCTGGTTGAATGCGGTCCGGACTTTGCCCAACTGCTCGATCGACGTTTTCCGCAAGCGCGCATCATTCGCACGGATGCCGATTCGCTCGGCGAAGCTGACCTTTTTCAGGGAGCGCCCGTGGGCGCGGTGGTCAGCGGTTTACCCTTGCTCTCCATGTCACTTACCAAGAAGGTCGCCATTCTCTCCGGCGCATTTCGCTATCTGCGGCCCGGGGGAGCGCTCTATCAGTTCACCTACGGTCCGTTCTGCCCGATATCGGCCGAAATTCTCGCCTGGCTGGGACTGCAGACCGTGTGCATCGGGCGCACCATCGCGAACCTTCCGCCTGCATCGGCCTATCGCATCACTCGCCAAGCCCCTTCCTGGTAAGCCGTTTCCAACGACTTTTCTCGGAGCCATGAGCAAAGCGATTGGACTGGCGATGCGGTTTTCGATGATTGATGCGCAAACTGTGATTTGCAAGATCCACGGTAATACGATTTAATGTCGATTATTGTTATACGTGGAAGCCGATCCATTTCGTGTCCAACGCTGCGACTACAAAACCTGCCACAACCCGCGTTCTCTACGCACTGCTATTTATATACGCCGGCATCGCGGGCACATACGAAGTCGCAAATTCGATCGCAACGATCATTGGTAACTTCAATCTCCGCAACCAGGTAGAAGCGCCTTTTGGGCTCTATGGAAATTTGATCGAGAGCGCCGAGACGGCCGCCGTTCATGCCGGTATTGCAAAGGGCGATACCGTACTTGCCATCAATCAGTTGCCCTTTACCGGCCAGGCACTTTGGCAGCGCATTCGCTGGTACGCTCGACCGGGCGACACAATCGCCCTTCTGGTCCGAAAACAAAATGGGACGACACTGACTGCGAGGATTCCTCTTGAGGGGTATCCGAGAGGATGGTCAGTGGAGGACCCGGCAGTCCGGACCACGCGGCCAGATCATATTTTTGCCCTGCTGGTGATCCTGGTAATTCCCCTATTCTGCGTGGCGCTGGGCGTCTGGGTCGTATTTGCCCGCCCGTTCGATCCCAACGCGTGGTTCATTCTGATCCTTCTGACCTTTCCGCAAGCATTCAATCCCGGGGCATTTCGCTGGTGGATTCCAGCGTGGTTGCCGCTACGATTGTTCTGGCACCTCGGCATTCAATTCCTCGTCCCGCCTGCTTTATTTCTTCTCGGCTTGCTTTTTCCGGAGCGATCGCGCCTCGATAAATGGCTTCCCTGGCTGAAATGGTTGGTTATCGCATTGACCGCTGTGACCGTGGTTGCTGCCTTCGTGTCGGAATACAACGGTTGGTATGACATCTCTCTGCTTCCGCGCGTCGATACCATCGACCGGCTTGTAAACCCAATCTACGTGTGGTCTTCCCTTTTTTACGTTGGCCTGTACTGGGTTCTACTGGTAGACAAGCTGCGAACGGCGTCCTCTCCGGACGCTCGACGCCGCCTGCAAGTCTTGCTGGCGGGCTCCGTTGTGGGCCTCGGCAGCATTCTTATCATCTGGGGATTATTGCCCTACTTGGGAATCGCCGACCCGAACGACATCCGATGGCTCCTTTTCCTCTCCATCGTCTTAATGCTCTTCTTTCCGCTCACGCTCGCCTATGTCGTGATCGTCCAGCGCGCCATGGACGTCCGCATTCTGTTGCGCATGGGCAGCAAGTACCTGCTTGCCAGTACTACGGTGAAAGTCTTCCGGATTGCCGGGATCGCGGCCCTTATCTGGTTTATCGCGCTTCCTCTTTTCACTCACCGTCACGACCCGCTAAAAACTGCCTTCTGGGGCGCCGTGCTCCTGCTTTTCGGCTTTCTATTCCTTAAAAAGAGGTCGCCTACCGACCTTCTGCAGCAGTGGATCGACCGCAAATTCTTTCGGGAAGCGTATGACGCCGAAGTGACGCTGAGCCAACTCGCCAAGACTGCGCAAACGATTTCGGAACCAGCAGAATTGATCCGGACGGTTTCGCATCAGATCTCGGAGGTCCTGCATATTGACCAGCTCACCGTGCTACTGCGCAGCAACGGCCGTTTCACACCTGCTTACGCGATCGGGCCGGAGCTTGTCACGCCGTTACGCATGCTCGACCAGGGCCGCTCATCGAAACCGATCTTCAATAGCGCGAATGACGGCCGCACGCCCGACACGCAATCGCCCGAATTGCTGCTTCCCCTGTCTGGCCGCACGCAACTGTTAGGTGCGATGGCGCTCGGTGCGAAGCGTTCGGAAGAGCCGTACACGCCCTCCGACCTGCGTCTGCTCGAGTCGGTCAGTGTACAGACAGGCCTCGGACTCGAACTCAGCGAAACGGCCGCGTCGCTGGCTGCCGCGGCGGTGGAACGTGCACACGTCGCACGTGAAATGGAGGTTGCGCGCGAAGTTCAGGAGCGGCTGTTTCCCCAGCTTCTACCTGCCATCGAAGGCGTCAGCCTTGCCGGAGCGTGCCGCACCGTATTTGGCGTCGGCGGCGATTACTATGACGCATTCGAAATCGGCGGGGGCCGGCTCGGCGTCGCTATCGGCGATGTTTCGGGCAAAGGCATCTCGGCTGCGCTCCTGATGGCGAGTTTGCGCGCCTGCCTTCGAACCATGACTCGCACGACTTCGGGTGAACTCACGCAACTGATGTCGCACATGAACCGCCTGATCTATGAAGCCTCGGCCATCAATCGTTACGCCACCTTCTTCTTCGGCATCTTAGACCCGGCCGCGAGCACGTTCGATTACGTCAACGCCGGCCACAATCCGCCCGTGGTGCTCCGCAAAGCGGCGAGCGGCAGCTACGAATGGCTTCGCCTCGATTGCGGTGGACCGGTGGTCGGTCTCCTGCCGGAAGCATCCTATGAGCAAGGCTCTCTCCTGGTTTATCCCGGCGATCTGTTGCTTGCTTATACGGACGGTATAAGCGAAGCCATGAACTCCGCTGAGGAAGAATGGGGCGAAGAAGCTATGCTTTTAGCCGCCCAACAAGCTTCAAAAGGAACTGTTGAAGACATTGTCAAGGCGATCTTCGCCGCAGCCAACGTTTTTGCCGGAGGTGCACCGCAGCACGACGACATGACCGTTCTAGTGATGAGATGTTCGCGCGTCTAACCAATTCCCACCTCCCTAAAACCGCTAAGATGAACATGCGGCCACTTATGGCGGAGGTGCTCGCAATGTGCTCGAAACCTCATCTATGGCAAAGAACTTTCGAGATTTATCCGAACCGGAAATCCTGGCCCTGGCTGTCTCGCTCGAAGAAGAAGACGGGCGCATCTATGGTGAATTCGCCGAGGCGCTGCGCCAGGATTACCCGGCTACCGCCCTCATGCTCGATGAGATGCAGGAAGAGGAATCCGGCCATCGCGCCAGTCTCCTCGATCTTTATCACCAGCGCTTCGGCGATCACCTTCCGCTGCTTCGCCGCCAGGATGTAAAAGGGTTCGTATCCCGTCCGCCTGTCTGGCTGGTGCGCCCGCTCGGACCGAATGCCGTTCGCAAAGCGATCGAATCCATGGAGAGCGAAACGCGACGTTTCTACGAACTTGCCATCGAGCGCACCGGCGACACGTCCACTCGCAGATTGCTGGGCGATCTCGCCGAGGCGGAAGCCAAGCACAGCGCGGCCGCTGAGGCGATGGAGCAAAAACATTTGACACCCGCCGCCCACGTGGGCGAAAAAGAAGCGAGCCGCCGCGTCTTCGTTCTCCAAATCGTACAGCCCGGTCTGGCCGGATTGATGGATGGTTCCGTCTCCACCCTCGCGCCCCTCTTTGCAGCCGCCTTTGCTACTCATAAAGCGCACGATGCTTTTGTGGTGGGGCTGGCCGCCTCTGTCGGCGCGGGAATTTCCATGGCTTTTGCCGAAGGTCTTTCCGACGATGGCTCTCTCACGGGCCGCGGCAAGCCTTTTCTGCGCGGCTGCGTTACCGGAGCCATGACCTTTGCAGGCGGCATCGGCCATACGCTTCCTTACTTGATCGGCAATTTTCGTCTTGCTACCTCGATTGCCGTCGCGGTTGTGGCTGTCGAACTGGCCATCATCAGCTGGGTTCGCCAGCACTATATGGAAACGCCGCTCCTGCGCGCTGCCTTCCAGGTCATCGTGGGAGGCGTGCTGGTTTTTATCGCGGGTATCCTGATTGGGAAGTCCTAAAGAAAGCCTATGCCACAGAAGATGATCGAATACGCCGACGCCGATTCGGAAGTGCGCGCAGTTTATGACGACATCATGGCGACCCGAAAAGTCGATTCCGTTAACAACTTCTGGAAAGCGATCGCCATCGACCCCGCGACTCTTCGCCGGACCTGGGAGAGCATCAAACAAATCATGGCTCCCGGCGGAGCACTCGACCCGCTTACCAAAGAAATGATCTATATCGCTGTCAGCGCCACCAATCAATGCCCGTATTGCGTTGCCTCGCACGGCGCATCCGCTCGTAAGAAAGGTATGACCGACGAGATGTTTGCGGAAATGATGGCCATTGTCGGCATGGCGAATGAGACCAATGCTTTGGTATCCGGCTATCGCGTGGAAGTCGACGAGCAGTTCAAGTAATCGCTCTTCCGCCCATGCTCCTCGCCCAGGTCGTCGAGACTTCGCGCCTCATTACCGTCACCGCCAAAAGGCTTCAGAAAATCGATCTGCTCGCCGAGTTACTCAAGCGATTGAGCCCGGAAGAGGTCGAAATCGTCGTTGCTTTTCTGTCCGGCATGACGCGTCAGGGGCGCATCGGCATCGGCTATGCCACGCTGCGCGCTGCCATGACTTCTCCTGCCGAACTCGCTTCGCTCGAGATCCTCGACATCGATCGCATGTTGAACGAACTGGCTACCGTGCGGGGAGCGGGTTCCGAAAATCGCAAACGCGAACTGCTCCATAACGTGTTTGCGCGCGCGACCGAAGCCGAACAGCGATTCCTCTCCGGCTTACTCGTCGGCGAGTTGCGCCAGGGTGCTCTTGAAGGCATCATGCTGGAAGCGATTGCCAAAGCGTCCGGCCTGCGTGCGGATCGCATCCGGCGCGCGGCCATGATGGGCGGCGGTCCTGCGCGTATCGCTTGCGAGACCATGGAGAAAGGCGAAGCCGGTCTTGCTCAATTCGACATCCGCCTCTTTCTTCCCGTGCAACCGATGCTTGCGCAAACCGCCGAAGACGTCTCCGATGCTCTCGGCGAACTCGGCGAAGCAGCGCTCGAATACAAGTTCGACGGCGCTCGCGTGCAGACGCACAAATCGGGCGATGATGTGGTCGTCTATTCGCGCGGCGCGAACGATGTCACCACCGCCGTTCCCGAGATCGTCCAAGCCGTGCGCTCCATGCCTGCCGAAAGTCTCATTCTAGACGGCGAGGTTCTCAGTCTCGACCCCGAAGGCCGCCCGCGACCCTTCCAGGTCTCCATGCGCCGGTTCGGACGCAAGGTCAATGTCGATCAACTCCTGACCGATCTGCCCATGACGCCGTTCTGGTTCGATCTGCTTTACCTGAACGGCAGCTCCACAATCGATGAACCGCAAGCCGCGCGCTTTCGCGAATTGTCTGGCTTACTCCCCGCGAACAACCTGGTGCCGCACCTGGCAACCGAGAGCCGTGATGCGGCGGAAGACTTTCTTCATCAGGCGCTCGCTCGCGGGCACGAGGGTGTCATGGCCAAAGCGCGCAACGCGCCCTACGCCGCCGGCTCGCGCGGACAGAGCTGGCTCAAAATCAAGCACGCCCGCACGCTCGATCTCGTGATACTGGCCGCCGAATGGGGCAACGGCCGGCGCCAGGGTTGGCTCAGCAATCTCCACCTCGGGGCCCGCGATACCGAAAAGGGCGGCTTCGCCATGCTCGGCAAAACATTCAAAGGCCTGACCGACGAAATACTCGCCTGGCAAACCGCCGAGTTCCAAAGGATCGAAGTTGCCCGCGACAAATACACCGTCTACGTTGAGCCGAAGATCGTCGTCGAGATCGCCTTCAACGAAATCCAGGTCAGCTCGCGTTATGTCAGCGGGCTCGCCCTGCGTTTCGCGCGCGTAAAGCGATATCGCCCGGATAAGCCGGTCTCTGAATCCGACACGTTTCAAACCGTCCAAAAGCTGGCTGGCGTGTTGGAATAGGCGCAAGGGTCCTGGTTAAGTCGTCACACTCTTCTTAATCTTCAATTTCTTTTCTTGGATAGACGCTCGCCGACGGCCGCTTTCAGTGAGTGAGCCAAACATTGGTAAATGCTGCGCCGTAACTCACGATCTATGTGTGAGCGAATTCGGTTTTTGAGTTGGGCACCCGCGGCAAGCGATCAGCTTGTGCCACCGTCGTGCCGTGAAAAGAAGCCCGAGAGAAAGTATCATCAAACCAAACTCAGAGGGTTCCGGAACGGCGGTGGTGGAGACTGTTGCGAGATACGAGGCGTGGGCACTCGGCGCTATAGAAACCAATGTGCCTCCCGTAAGCGGATCGCCGCTCCACCACTGCGCGCTCAAGTCGAAGATGCCGGAATTTGCAAATCCGACCGGCGCCGAAGTATTCCAGGCAAGCTGGAACAGGCCGCTTGAGGAAGCGGCGTTGAAAGCTTGGGTCGCTGCACCCCCGGGCGCTAGAACCGGGAAATCAAATAACGAAGTGGGCGTGCCGTTGACAAAACTGCCACTATTCACATCGGTCGGAACAAGCCACAGAGAACTGCTCAGATTCTGTAGCGTGTAGCCCCAACCAACGGTGCTGCCGGCAGCACCTTGGACTACACCGTCGGATGGCAGCAGGCCGAATGTATACACATCGGCGGCCATGACAGTGTACGACGTTAGACACAGCATAAACATTAGCTTCCGCATGAAATTCTCCTTTAGTTAGTCGCTGTATATATTCAGTCTATGGAAACACTACCTGTCCCGGACTGAAGGTAAGGATCTTGCCACTGCTGTCCGCAAACGTTCCGCTCTCGGCAAGGCCGAGTTTTCGAACGGTTGGAGGAACGTGTATATCGACATTCACTATCGATGATTTACCGGGCGCGAGATTGCCAATGGACAACGGGATCGACGGCGATATAACATGAGTCTGACCCGTGCCGAGCAAAGCGCGAAGCCCGATCTTCGTCAGTGTGATCGCGCTCGCCGGGCCTGCACCGTTGTTGATAATCGTGAGCCGTATGGGAACGGTGTTGCCATTGCGCGCGCCCGAAACCGCATAAATCGCCAGATTCGGTTGCGGGGGCGGTGCTCCGCCGAGCGAGGGCTGCACAGTGAGCGTCACCGTATTGGACTGGGCGCCGTTGTAATACAGGCCCTGATTATCTCCGCCGTAGGTTGCTATGAGAACGTAGCTGCCCGGCGCCATGCCGAATGTGGATATCGTGGCAAGCCCGTCGTTTGAGGACGGATCTTTGCTGAGGTTCGCCGCCCCATACCGGTTCTCGGCATTCGTGCTATCGCTGATTGTGATGCTGCCGTTCGGCCACGGGAAGTTCGGCGCAGCATGAATGCGCGTAGCAAAGGCAACCAGGTCTCCCTGCTTGACGGTACTGCTGTTGCTGCCATTTACGGAAAGATCAATCACGGGCGTCACCTTAGTCGAAGTGTTCGACACCATCTGGGTGAGCGCGGGCGAAATACTCGGAGCGTAGGTCTTGTCCCCGTTGTACGCTCCCGTGATCTGATGGCTGCCGGCAGAAAGTGATGTCGTATGCATCATGGCGACGCCGTTGGTAACTGTGCCTGAGCCGATTGGAGTAGTGCCGTCGGCAAATACGACTGTTCCTGTCGGCGCCGTGCCGGGTGTCTGCGGTATCGAAACGGTAGCTGTGAATGTGACAGCGCCTCCCACCGGTGCGGGATTCGACGAAGACTGAAGCGTGACGTGCGAAGCAGCGCCGATCACCGACTGCTGGATTGTATTCGAATTATTTGGTGAGTTGTTGGAATCCCCCGTGTAAGCGGCAGTGATCTGATGGTCGCCGGTGGGCAGTTTGCTGGTTGTAAATTTTGCGCTCGACTGGGCAACCGGAACCGTTGCGGTGATCGTTCCGTTGTCGTAGAACACCACGGAACCGGTGGGCGCCGCGCCACCTCCCGTGCCTGCCAGTTGAACCGTAAACGTAACGGTTGCTCCGGCGTGCGACGGGTTCAGGCTCGATGTCAAAGTCACGGATGTGGATGTTGCCGTCACCTTCTGCAGGAGAGGCGTTGAAGTACTCGGTCCGAAATACCCATTCCCCGTGTATGTAGCCGACAGTGAGTGCTGCCCCAAGGCGAACGGGACGCTGAGTGCTGCCGTTCCGTTGCTCAACGGAGATGTTCCCAGTGCCGTTGTTCCGTCATAGAACGTGATGTTGCCGCTGAGAACGTCTGGTTTTGACACCGTGACCGTGGCCGTCAGGTTAACTTTCTGTCCGACCGTGGAGGGATTCTGTGAAGACTGAATCGTTGTAGTGCTTTGTCCCCGCACAACGGTGGTAGTGTGCGAAACACGTCCATCGAAAGTCGGACCGGCGACAAAGATCATCTGCGACGGATCGAAAATTTCGGTGCTCGACAGCGCGGTGGAAAGATCGCCGGTCACGCCGCCCGACAGTAAAACTCGTCCATCGACCAGCGCCGTTTCGGTGTGATACGACCGAGGCGTAATCAGGCAACCGGGAGTGCCCGGACACGTGCCGGAACCGGATACAAGTGAGAAGCTTTGCCTCGACGGGTCGAATATCTCCGCCGTACCGATATCATTGCTGTTGGAGTCGATGCCGCCGGCAATTAAAACCTGGCCGTTCTGCAGCAGGGTGGCTGTGTGATTGGAACGCGCCTGATTCAAATTCGCTATTTGTTGGAATGTTCCGGAAGCGGCGGAGTAAATCTGGGCGGAATTCAGCAGACTGGTGGCACTCACGCCGCCGGTAAACAGCACGCCATCGCTCGTCAGGGTCGCCGTCCCGCCGTATGTTCCGTAGGCCAGGTTGCCTGTTTGGTGAAAAGTTTTGCTGGTCGGATCGAACAATTCGGCCGTCGAAAGTATTGTCGAATCGGGAAAGCCGCTATCACTAATTCCGCTCGCGATCAAAACTTCACCGGAAGGCAACAGCGTGGCAAGAGGGTAACACCGTGGCGAGAGCAGATTGCCCACAGCAGAGAACGTTTGAGTTTGGGGATCAAAGAGTTCTGCTGAAGCAACGCAATACCCATTTTGATCGAATCCGCCCGCTATCAGGACCTTCCCGTTTGTCAGCTTGGTTGCAGCGCGTTGAAACCCGGCTGTCACCATGCACCCCGCTGCCCCTGGGCATGAAGTCGACTGACTCAATGACGAAAACGTACTTGTTGAAGGATCGTAGAGCTCCCCTGTAGCGAGCGCGGAGGAGTTCGTATCGCCTTGATTCTGGCCGCCCGCCACCAGTATCTTCCCGCTATCGAGGAGCGTGGAGGTATGGTATGCACGGGCTTGACGCATCTGGCTGAGACCGGTGAACTGATTCGAGCCGACCGAGTACAAAAGCGCTGTGTTGCTAGGGAGATCCACATACGAGCGCCGGCTGGAACCGCCCACCAGCAGTACGCCGAACTGATCGGGCTGCCCAACCTTAACGTTCATGGTGAGCGGTCCTTGTTCGACTGCAGGCGAAGCGAACAGAGGATCGGTATTGAAATTTAAAGTGCCAAGGGTACCTAATGGTGTTCCCTGCGCAACCGTCAGCGTGAGAAGGGTCGTGGCTGCCCCCGAAGTTTGGCTTACGTTTAGCCACGACGGCACATTCGAAGCAGTCCAGGGCAGACCTAATTGGCCGCCCGCAATGTTTGCTACCAGCTGCACGGTGCCGTTGCTTCCCGGTGCAATGGTTATGGAGGTCGGGTTTACCGCAAATTGCGGGGGGGTAATCGTTCCGCTAAGAACGTAATCGCCAGCGCCATTGCTCGGATTACCGAACGATGGCTGATAAATGACGCCGGTGTTAATGTTTACGCTCAGTTGAAAGGATTGAGTTCCGAAGGGCAATTTCAAGACTGCTCCCTGATGACTCAGAAACGTGCTCGTCGAAGTAGCAGGCAATTGAGTGCAGCATGTTTCTGAGACAAAGGCTTCATTCCACGCCGCGACACCCGTGCTGATGTTGCTGTTATCCGTGGTTGTCACCGATGGCTGTGACCAATTTTGCGTGTACGCCGCGCTGGCTGATCCAGGAATACCGAGCCCGATCGTCCAACTGCCGCTGCCGTTTGTGATCTGGGTGGTGGGGCCATGATCAAAGAGAATGGCCGCGGGGCTGGTGGAGAGAGTTACGTTTCTGTTTGTCGTGTACCAGCCGCAAGGGAACAAAAACGCACTAGCGCAGTAACCCGCAGGCACAGTGAAACTTGGCGATACCTGTGGATCGGTCAGAACCATGTAGTATTCGCCGTCGGTGTTCGAAGCGTTCAGGCGATAGACCCTGACGATGTTCTGTAGAGAACCCCAGGAGCCGCTTGACTGATAAATCGTGTCGAGCACTTCGGTCCAGGAGTCCGCAGGAGGCCCGGGATCGCCGACCGCTTCTGTTATTTGATTTTGTTGCCATTTCTGGAAGCCTTCCTCCGCAGCTTGAGAATTTGATGAGCTATTGCCGGACGTCTCGGAGGTGAACTGATGAATCTCGCCCCATTTGCCAAGTCTTACCGCAGAAAACGAAACCTGTCTCTGTGCTTCTGCGCTCCGCTTAGGGACTTGGTTACCAGGCGCAGCTTGAATGTCGAGCATGCTAGCGCCGATTGCTCGCCCCAGGTCAGCAGGCGTTCCACCCATGAGTCGGATGATGTGGCCTTGTTTGTAAGCTGTCCGTGCCGCTTTCAAGTCCGATGGTGAACTGTCTTTTGCCAGCTCAACGACTCGTATTTCATACCCGCTAACCCTGTTCGGGCTCCCCACAACCATTTTTTGCTGCCCTCCGGCTACGGAGGAAAGCGTACCCAAGCAACATGCAATTGTTAGCGCTCCGACAAGGAAGCGATTTCCCGTCCCCATACGACTGAGTGGTAGAACGTTCACGAGCCCTCCAGCGACCGTTTAGGTATCGGTTTATAGGATGAGGCTGCGAGAGCAGTCAGGGAAAGAGGGTTAGTACTCAATTTAGCTGAGTACATGTACTCATTTTTGGGTAGAGTTCCATGAGTAGATGTACTCGGGTTTGTATGACGTGCTGCTCGGCTAGAGAGAACCCGGGTAGCGTGGTTCCAGTGGCTCAACAGTCAGCCATTTTCGGAGCGCCAGCAGGTTTTCTTTCGAGATGAATCCGCACGCACCGGCTCGGTACGCCGCTTGTCGCAGATCTTCGTCGATGTAACCTGTGACGATAAGCACCCGGGCTGACGGCCGGGCCGTCATAATCTTTCGGGTGGCCGTGAGTCCATCCACGTGCTCCATACCGATGTCCATTAGGACCCAAGCGGGTCGATATTTTTCGTACAGTGATAAAGCATCACGGCCGTCGCTACATTCGCAAAAACTGTCTGCGAGAGTGCCGATCACCTTCTTGATCAGCTCGCGCATTGCGCCGTCGTCTTCAACAATTAAAACCATCAAGAGGTCTGGTGACCTTCTATTCTTGACACTGGCTCCAGAATGCAGCGCCGGGAGAGGAAACAGCTAGAGTACTGATACTCAACTTGAATGAGTACATATACTCATTCCGCGAGGGAGTTTCGCAGAATTGCCCAGCTTTGCTAGAGAAGTTCGGACCTGTGCGTGAGGGCGAAGCGCAAGAGCGCATCCCTTCCTTGCAGACCCAGCCTGCTACAGATGTGGGCGCGGTGATTCTCAACGGTTCGAATGCTGACAGAAAGCTCGCGAGCGATGTCGCCGGTTCCCATTTCCGCTGCGATGAGTTGCAGCACCCGGCGTTCAGCGGAAGTGAGTTGATTCAGGGCCGGCCGCTCCTCCACCAAGGCCTCGTGGCGCTTCCGGCGGTTCAGAAGATACGTGGATAGGGAAGGACTTACGAAGTAACGATTGGCGGCAGCTGCCTTGATGCTTTCGATGAGTTCGGAAAAGGCGCTCTCTTTGAGTACATAGCCGCGCACTCCCAGATTCATTGCGCCATTGAAGAGCTCCTCATCCTTGTGCATAGTAAGAAAAACAACAGCGCTGGTGAGATTGCGTTCCGCCATAGCTCGTACCACATCGAATCCGTCCTTCTTCGGCATATCGATATCGAGTACCGCGACATCGGGCCGCTCTTCCTGGATGCGCTGCAGGGCCGCTTCGCCGTCCTGAGCTTCAGCAACCAGCTCGAGGCCGGGATCAGCCAAAAGGACCTGGCGCAAGCCACGACCAAAAATAGGATGATCATCGGCGATCAGGACGCGAATCTTATTCATGGGGATGACTGTATGCCTAGCGAGATTTGCATGCTGGACCCGCTGCCCGGAGCGGATTGAATCACCGCGCGACCGCCCAACATGCGAACGCGCTCAGCGATTCCCAGAAGCCCGAAGCCTTTGCCATCCTGCTGCGATTCGCGATCGCCGGTCGGCGTAAAGCCAAGGCCATTGTCCCCGATTGTAAGGCTGAGCGTTCCCGAGTTGTGGGCGGCCAGCACCCACCCTTCGGTCGCTCGCGAATGCTTAAGCATGTTGTTCAGAGCTTCCTGAACGATGCGGTAAATGCTGATCTCGACGTCCTGCGGGAAGAGCCCGTCGACGTCGCCGATTTCAGTGACGAACCGAATGTCAGACGACGCTGCCACGCGGGTAACAAGACCTCGAATGGCCGCCGTGAGCCCAAGCTTTTCGAGTTGATACGGTCGCAGGTTATAGGCGATTTCCCGCAACTCCTCAACAGCGTGCGAGGCCGTTTCTGAAATCTGGTCGAGAGGTTCTTTCGCCGATTCAGAGCCGTTGACACCGGTCAATGCGAGCACCGCCCAGTTTTTGATAATAAGTAACTGCTGACCCAGACTGTCGTGCAGCTCCGCCGCAATGCGCTTGCGTTCTCTCTCCTGAGACGCAATCAACTGGCGCGAAAAAGCCTGCTGCACTGTATAGGCCCGCTGCAACTGCGAGACGCGGTACTGCCAGGCAAACACCGCGGCACCAGCTACTGCCATTAGAAAGAGACCAACAAACCACCAAGTCCGATAAAACGGCGGCAACACCAGAATTGCTAAGCTCTCGCCGGTTTTGTTCCAAACTCCATCGCTGTTAGCGGCAGTTACACGAAAAGTATAAGAACCGGGTGGCAGATGCGAATAGACAGCCGACCGTCGCATATCCGCCTCTGTCCACGCTGTATCGAGGCCAACCAACTGATACCGGAAATGCGTTTGCTCTGCTCGCGAGAAGTTAATGGCCGTGTACTGGATCTCCAGGTCAGATTGTCCGGGATGGATGCGGATTTCGTGTTGACAACTGACTGCCCGACCATTAAGCCAACAGCTTTCGATGAAGACGGGCGGTGGACGCGAGTCAATGGTAAGGCGATCCGGATGCAGAACGGCGAGTCCATTCCGAGTCGGAACGAGCAAGGTGCCGTCTTTGCATTGAAAACTCCTAGGCGGACCGTCTCCCCGACAGTCCACACTCAGAAAACCGTTCGTTTTGCCCAGGTGCAACGAAGAAATGCGAGCAACGCGGCCCGCGAAGAAGGCGTTTAATTCCTCCTTTCGCACACGCGAGATGCCTTTCCGACAGGTCAACCACAAAAAGCCGGCTCGGTCCTCTAGAATGCTGTAAATGTCGTCCGAGTACAGGCCGTTCTGCACATTGATATGTTGAAATCGGCCGCGTTCGAAACGGTTCAAGCCACCATCCGCCGTGCCAATCCAAAGCGCACCATCCTTGTCCTTGTGTAACGTTACAACATGATTCGAGGAAAGGCCGTCCGTTTCTTTCCAAAGCCTGAAGTGGTCATCTTTGAAAAACAGCAAGCCATCATCGGAAGCCATCCAGAGTCCTCCGTCCGGGTCTGCCAGCAGCTCTCGAATCTGCCCAAGAGGCACACCGTTCACTTCTCGATAACGTTGCAAGGTCGAGCCGTGCCACCGATACAGTCCTTCTCCGCCCAACCAAAGATCCCCGGCTTTATCACGGAGAATGGCACCGATCCCGCCATGGATGGATTGCAGCTCTGGAGGAATGGTTTGGAATTTCCCGTTCTGAAAACGGGTCAGCTGGTCGGGATAACTTAACCACAGCGAGTTGTCGCGATCCCAATACATGCAGGTGGTGATTTGTGCATCGAACGACCTCTCCGGCCAGTGCTTTCGAACAAAGGAACGAAAAACGCCCTCTCTAATTCTGGTAACACCCCAAGTGCCCACCCAGATGTCACCGGCCGGATCCACCAACACCGGACCAATCCGATTCCGTACTGGGCCACCGGGCAGGCGAACGATGCTCACTTCCTGCCGACTCAGGCGGAAGAGGCCTTCGTTGAGAGTTCCCACCCAATACTCGTGATCGCGGTCTTCAAAGACCCGGAACAGGGAAGGAGTGGAAAAACCGTTTATTGGTGTGAACTGACCGTCCTTCCACCAGCCGGCATGGCCTCCCGGGTCCGTGATCCAGAGTCGCCCGGAACGATCCTGGTAACAGGCGAAGCTGCCTTTGGGCACGCCTCTGTAAACGGTCAGGTGACCTTTGTCTACGCCGAAAACTTCTCGTTCTCGGCCAATAATTTTGAACCAGATCCGACGTTGTGAGTCCTCCACCAATTGGTCGAGTTTGACGGTTCGGCGTGACGCCGCATCCGGAGGCATCGGAACGTCGGACCATTGACCATAAGCGAACCGCTGCCATCCGAAGGCAGACAATCGCCAAAGACCATAGAGGTAAGAGTCCATCCCTAAGTTCAACGGTGCACTGAGGTAGGGATTGAAGGGCGAATTCGGGGCTGGCGCCAGCTTTGTGATTTTGCCGTCCTGCCAGGTAGACAGGCCGGGTTCTGTAAAAATCCAGACTCTACCGGCGTTGTCCTGATCGATACGCACTACATGATTGTTCGGCAAGCCTTCCCTCACGGTGTAAGCAGTGAACGCGCCATGAAAATAGCGAATGGCCCCGCCTTGCCAAGTCCCCGCCCACAGGCCACCCTCGTGATCGACCAGCAGGCCGAAAGCCACGAAGTTCGTGCTTTTGAGCGCGGGAGTGTTGGCGCGGTTGAACACTTTAAACTGGAGCCCGTCGAAGCGCACGAGCCCGCCAGATGTAATCAGCCAGAGAAACCCATCTGGGGTTTGCTGTACCCCTAACGTCCAGTTGCTGGGTAGGCCGTGGTCCACCGTCCAGGAATCAAAACGATATTCCGAAGAATTAGTGCCGTGGGCCAGAGACAGAGAGCCGGCAAGAGCAAGTAGTAATTGGGAGGAGCGGAAGAGAAAGGCTCGCAGCAAAGGCACGGTGAAGGAACGATTGTATACGTACTGTCTCCGGTCTGTTGGGGCAGATTTTCAGAGCGTGAACATGTCCTGGGTAGTCGCACAGTGTTTACCGATCCTGCACGTTGTGCTTGGAAGACAGCGTTTGCGGACAGTGAGAGCAGCGGGAAAGGCGGCCACTGCTGACCGGACGACCGAAATTGGAGCCGAGTGTACCGGCATCCTGTAATGATCGCCCGCGTTCTGTTCCCCGCTTCGGCCCCGGACGCCTGTCGCCTTGGCTTTACCGTCTGCAATCGGGATTCTCGAAGCGATTTTTGTTGCGGACAGTTTGGCAGACGTCGGCCAGACGCTCCATCTGTTTCTTGGAGTAGATCTGTTCGCTATTGGCGAAAACATCTAGTAAGCCAGGCGCGCCGGCACGCTGCCGGATTGACATGCTCTTTTCTTTGGATCAGCTTGGAAACCGACATAGCTCATTCCTGACGTAGCGCCGTCATGGGATCGATCCGCGACGCTCGAATAGCCGGAATGAATCCGGCCAACGCGCCCACCAGAACCATGAGAGACGCCACGGCCGCGATGGTTGACGGGTCGCTGGCGCTCACGCCGGATAGCATCGAGCTGATTAGCCGTGTCACTGCGAGTGCCGCCGGTATGCCGAGGGCGAGCCCCGCGCCCATCAGCGTAAGCGTTTCTCCGAGCACCATGTAGATCACCGCTCCACGATCCGCCCCAACTGCCATGCGTATGCCAATCTCATTTGTCCGGCGCGACGTGATATACGAAATGACTCCGTACAGTCCGTTCGCGGCGAGCAGGAGCACGAGCAAGCCGAAAAATCCGGAAACTTGGGCAATCGTTCGATCGCCGCGGACGCTTCGATCGATCAGCACGCTCACTGGCTGAAGACCTTGCAGTCTTAGCTCGCTGTTAAAGGACTGCAGCTTGCGCCGAACCGCCTCCATGAATTGAGACCCTTCAGCACGGGTGCGAATTTCGAAATGGAACGTCGCAATCGTATCGCTGGTTTGAAACAACGGCAGATAGAACCGCCGTTCTGCCTTGCCTTTCAGATCGCGCTCCTTCATGTCGCTCGCCACGCCAACAATGGTGTACCGGTCTCCGCCATTGGCGAAATATTTCCCCAACGGGTCGCTTTTGCCAAAGTAGAAGCGCGCCATCGTTTCGTTGATGATCGCCACCGCGCTGGATCTCGCAGTGTCGTACTCGTTAAAATCCCGCCCCCTTAAGATCGGAACGCCGATCACTCGAAAGTAGTAAGGTCCAACCTGATCGAACTCGCTCGCCAAATCCTCTTTTCGAACAGGCGCAAAACCTTCCACCTGCAAGCTGTCCGTATTCGAATTGGTACCGCTAAATATTCCGTTCTGGGAGACAGTTGCCGCCAGCACGCCCGGAATGGAACGTAGTTGTTCAATCAACCCGAGCACTGTCGGCAAGCGCTGGGTTGGCTGATAACCGCTAGCTGCCAAATCAACTCCCAAAACGAGCAAGTTGTGGCGCGAATATCCCACGTCCAACACATCCAAGTGGCCGATACTCCGAACGAATAGTCCGGCTGCGATCAACAGCATTACCGACAATGCTAATTGCGCAATCACCAGCAGCTTACCCATGCCCCACTTCCCATGGCCTAAACTTCTCGCGTTTTCCTTCAGGGCAGGTGTCAGGTCGACGTTCGTCGACCGCAACGCCGGAAGCAATCCGAAAACAACAGCAGTCAGGACGGACACCCCCGCGGTGAAGGCCAATACAGCCAAATTAGGATGAACGTCGACTTGGAATGGAATCGGATTTGAGCCTCCGGATACAGCGGCAAGGCGCGCGAGTACGCGGCCGCCCCATTCCGCAAAGAAAAAGCCAGCCACTCCGGCAATCGCCGCTAACAAAGCGCTTTCGGTAAGCAGTTGGCGTATAACTCGCCTCCGGCTCGCTCCCAACGCCAACCGCATCGAGAGTTCTTTGTGCCGGCTGGCTCCACGGACCAATGAAAGCGTCGCGACATTCGTGCAAGCAATCAGCAGCACCAAGCCGACCATCGCCATCAGCGCAAACAACATGGTCGAATCATGCGTGCGGATCCACGAAAACCCTTTGCCGCCCGGCTGCACAGCTACCGTTTGGCTGCGGATTTCACGCAGCGCGTCGGGCGACATGGCGGCGCCTTGATAATCGATAAGCGCTTCTTGTACCAGCGCCGTCACCTCCGCGCGCGCCGCCCCGATCGACACTCCCGGCCTCAAGCGTCCAATACACAACAGCCAATTTGCATCGTGGTTGTCGAGTCTGCCTTCTCCAAGATTCACTTGCGGCTGCATGGCAATTGGGATCCAAATGTCGGTAGGACTTCCCACTACTTCGCCGCTAAAGCGCGGCGGTCCCACGCCAATCACCGGATAAGGAAACCCATTGATCCTCAAAGTCGTTCCCAGCACGTTCGGATCGCGCCCCAAACGATTGGTCCAGTAGTCGTAGCTGATTATGATTGCGGGGTTAGCGCCGGCTGCGCTATTTTCTTGGGGTGAAAACGTGCGCCCGAGCATTGGCGACACACCGAGCACGTCGAAGTAATTGTCTGAAACCATTCGGCAGCGAGCCTCTTCGGAGGAGCCCTTGCCAATCACCACGTCGGTATCCTGCGCTTTGCCGGACGCCAAAAGTCCGCTGAAAACCCGATTTTGCTCCCGGATTCGCCGATAGAGGGGGTATGAAAAAATGTTGGCCATCGGCGCGCCGCTCCACATTGCGGTCGGGCGTGACGCATCTCCGACCGATACCAACTGATCGGGTGATCGGACGGGCAGCGAACGTATCATTACGGCATAAATCACGGTGGACATGGCCGTGTTTGCGCCGATTCCCAACGCCAGCGATAGAACCGCAACCGACGTAAACCCGGGGCTCCGCCGAAGCATTCGAACGGCCTGTCGCGTGTCCCTAAAGAGCACCTCTAGCCAAGGGAGGCCCGCTTGCTCGCGATATACCTCTCGCGTCTGTTGCGCATTGCCAAATGCGCATTGCGCTGCGCTCCAGGCTTCTTGCGAAGTCATGCCTCGCCGAAGATTCGCCTCCCTCTCGGCGTCTAGGTGAAAGGCAATTTCTTCATCGATCCGTCGATCTGACGACCTGCGAGTAAGCAGATTCCAAGTTCGCAAGAGAAGTATGCGCATAACAGTTTTTCAAGCCTTGGCCACGAGGAGACGAGCGATCGCGGCCGCCATGCGATCCCATTTCGCTCGCTCTTCGATGAGTTGTTTGCTACCGGACCGCGTTAACGAGTAAAATCGGGCTCTCCTGTTGTTATCGGAAACACCCCATTCGGACCTCACCCAACCCTGTTGTTCCAGTCTCAGCAGTGCCGGATACAGCGTGCCTTGGTTAAGCTGGAGCACATCCTCGGAAACCTGCTGAATTCGTTGGGAGATGCCGTACCCATGCATCGGCCCCATGGTCTCCAAGGTCTTGAGAACAAGAAGATCTAAAGTGCCCTGCAGAACATCTGATTTTTTCTCCATTTGCCTGTCTACAAGAGAATAGTCTTATTTCCTGTTGATTGTCAAATGGACTGTGTAAATGCTACGGTAGAACAAAAGGCGAATGGAGACCAATCTCGCGCTGAATTTCGAAGAGCCCCGCGCGGTCGAAACGGACTTAGTTGTTCGTTTCGAAAAGTCCATGCAGGAGGACGGCTCGCCGGTACGTGCGATCCGTCATCAGCCGGCGAAACCGGCCCGCTTCGGCCCATTCCCCGAGCGGCTTGAGGCAAGGCTTCGAGCGGCCCTGGCGTCGCGCGGCATCGAAAATCTCTATCTTCACCAGTCTGCGGCTATCGAGCATTCGCTCGATAGCAAGAACGTCGTGGTGGTTACTCCGACCGCCAGCGGCAAGACCCTTTGCTACAACCTGCCGGTAGTGAATGCGCTCCTCGCCGATCCTGCCGCGCGAGCGCTTTACCTCTTCCCTACCAAAGCCTTGGCCGAGGACCAGCGCCTCGAGCTGCAAGCTCTGAACGAAGCTATCGGCAGCCCAATCACCTGCCATACCTACGATGGCGATACGCCCTCCGACGCCCGGCGCTCCATTCGTGACAAGGCCAACATTGTCCTCACCAACCCGGACATGCTGCACACCGGCATCCTGCCCCACCACACGAAATGGGCCAAGCTTTTCGAGAATTTGCGCTACTTCGTCATCGACGAGCTGCACTTCTACCGAGGCGTTTACGGCAGTCATCTGGCTAACGTTCTGCGCCGGCTGGCGCGCATCTGCGAGTTTTACGGAACGAACCCAAAGTTCATCTGCTGCTCGGCCACCATTGCCAATCCGCGGGCGCTGGCCGAATCGATCACCGGGGAACCATTCGAACTGGTCTCGGAGAATGGCGCTCCATCGGGCGATAACTATTTTGTTTTCTATAATCCTCCGGTTGTCAATAGGCAATTAGGTATTCGCCGCAGCTACTTGCATGAGTCGCGCCACATTGCCCTGGAGTTCGTTCGGCAAAATCAGCAGACTCTTGTCTTTACCAACAACCGTCTGGCTACCGAAATCCTGACGACGTATTTGAAGGACGCCTGCTCGCAGCTGCCTTTCTCGCACGAAGCCGTGCGCGGCTATCGCGGCGGCTACCTTCCTAAGGAGCGCCGCCAGATCGAGCACGGTCTTCGGGACGGCGAGATTCGTGCCGTCGTCGCCACCAACGCGCTTGAACTGGGTGTCGATATCGGCTCGCTCGACGCCATCGTGCTGGCCGGCTATCCGGGCAACATAGCGTCTACCTGGCAGCGCGCCGGCCGAGCTGGACGCCGCGGCTCGTCTTCGGTGGCGGTTCTCGTCGCTTCCAGCGCTCCGCTCGATCAATTCATCGTCGAGCACCCGGATTACTTCTTCGGCGCGTCGCCGGAAGAAGCGTTCATCAACGCCGATAATCTCGAAATTTTCCTGAATCACCTAAAGTGCGCCGCCTTCGAGCTGCCCATCCGCGACGGCGAACAATTCGGAAAGCAAGACGTTTCGAAGCTCTGCCGCTTCCTCGCCGAAGATCTGCAACTCCTGCATCATTCGGGCGATTGCTGGCACTGGGTCAGCGACAGCTACCCGGCCGATTCCGTCAGCCTGCGCGCCGTTACGAGCGACAACTTTCTCGTCGTCGATATCACCGGCGACCACCGCATCATCGGCGAAGTAGATTTTCCGTCGGCCCTCACAACTCTGCACGAGAAGGCCATTTATCTACACGACGCCCGGCAGTTTCAGGTCGAGAAGCTCGATTTCGACGGGCGCAAGGCGTTCGTGCGTCGAGTGGACTCGGACTATTTCACCGACGCCATCGTCTACACGCAAGTGAGCGAACTGGCGCGCTTCGATCAGGCGCAGCCATATGCCCACGGCGAAGTGCGCGTCAAGCGGCAAGTAGTGGGCTTCAAGAAGATCAAGTTTTATACGCTCGAAAATGTCGGCGCCGGGCTTCTCTCTTTACCCGAACAGGAAATGCACACAACGGCTTTCTGGCTGCATTTCCACGACGGGTTCTTTGAAGATTTCGAGGGCTTCTCGACCGCCGATTTGCAGGATTCGCTACATGGTCTCGGCAATGTGCTGAAGACGATCGGGACAGTGCTGCTATTGAGCGACCCGCGCGATCTCGCGGTGGCCGTGCTCGACGATTCAGCACAGAAGAAAACGTTGTTCGAGCCGGACGTTGTGCTCTACGACAACTATCCGGGCGGGATCGGGCAAAGCGATCCTTTGTTCCGCCGCAGAGATCAGCTTGTTAAGGCAGCACTCGATCTGGCCGCGGGCTGTTCGTGCGAAGCGGGCTGCCCGAGCTGCGTGGGCCCGCATACGGCAATCGGATCGCGCGGCAAAGAGGGCGCCATCCGGATTCTTCAGAAGCTAGCGGTCGCCGTTCGAAGTTAATTCGGCTTTGCCGTTTTCGCTGTCTTCCGGAAAAACCGCGTAGCCCGAAGGCGGCGGATAAATCGCTTTCAGAACGTTCAGGCGTTTGCGCAGATAACGGCTCGGCAGCTGGCGCGGCCCGGTCTCGACATCGATGTCGCAACAAATGCCGTGCAAGTAAAGCGTCAACGTATCGATAAAAGAGTGCCGGACATAATCCGCGAATAACGGGCTCTCGCGCTTGACGTTCGATTGACGCCGTAGCAGGGTTTGCTTTGCCTGCCAGCTATCGTCGTCCACTTCGCCGTGAACGCCCGCGATCAGTTCATCCCGGATCAGCGCTTTGTAGCCGGCCTCGGCTTCAGAGGTCCAGTTGTCGGCGACCAGGCCGGAAAGCCGCCTATAAAGACGATAGTGGTACTCCGCGACGTCCTGTTCCTTCAGAGCAAAGAGCAGTACGGTTTCGTTTTCGAAGCTCACCTGGGAAGCCCAGGATTGGTGCCCGTCGGCCGGTCGTTCGGCTACCACGAAGTCGACCTTGTCCAGAGTCTTGCGCTTCTTTCTGGTCGTCTTGACGGGTTCGCGCTCGCTCGATCGTTCGAGGTAGGGCACCAGCAAGATAGAGATGCGAGGAAGCATGGCCGCCAGCGAGGCTGGAAGGGCAGCTATCGGTTCTTCGAGGTATTCCTTCACCACTTCTTCGCTCATTGGCAAAGAAGCACAAAAGTAGCTGAAGGTATTGCTGAGGGGGATGACTTCCCCACGGAAACGCTCCGCAAACTGGCCGACGCTCACTCTCGACAGGCTGGCGTGAGCCGGGACAATGGAATTCGGCTCTCTTTGAATCGACATCTAATGTTTTCCGAACTGGGTTTTTCCAACTCGGTTTTCGAACTCGATTCTAGCAAAGCGGTTAGGAGCGAAAAGCGCCGCGGAGACCCGCGCACGAGTATTTCCGGCTGCTAAGATTGGGAAAACACGAGTGCGATTTCTGGTTTCCGCAGGCGAAGCATCCGGTGATATGTACGCCGCGGGCGTGGTCGACCATCTCTCGCGTGCCTTGCCTGGCATGGAATTCTACGGCTGCGCTGGGCCTCGGTTGCAATCGCTGGGCGTCAAGCCGGTCATCGATGCATCGGAGCTGGCAGTGGTTGGCTTGGCGGAAGTAGTGGGCCACTTGCCTGGAATCTACGGCGAATATCGCAAGCTCGTGCGCTTCATCGAAGGCCATCCGCCGGTCGCGGCGCTGCTTACCGACAGCCCGGATTTCCATCTTCGACTCGCCCGGCACTTGAAGCGTCTGCGCGTTCCTGTGTTCTACCTGGTCGCCCCGCAGGTCTGGGCTTGGAGGCAAGGCCGCGTCAAGATTATTCGCGCGCTGGTCGACAAGCTTTTCTGTCTTTTCCCGTTTGAAGAAGCCTGGTTTCGCGAACGTGGAGTGGACGCAACATATATAGGTCATCCGCTGTCGGCGATGGTTCAGAAGAAATTCAGCCGCGAGGAGTTTTTCTCGCGTTACGATCTGCCGTTGGATCGGCGGCTCCTGACGCTACTGCCGGGGAGTCGCGCGGGCGAGGCTTGCCGCCACATGCCGGATCTGCTCGAGGCAGTGAGCCGCCTCCGCCAACGCTTCGATCTCTCGGTGATGCTTGCGATGCCCAAAGGGTTCGCTACTCGGGCCGCACTTGAAAATTTTCGGGAACCAATGACCGCGCTGTCCATCAAAGTAGTTGAAAACGATACTTGGGATGCCATTGGACATGCCGATCTTGCTCTGGCCGCGAGCGGAACCGTCACGATAGAAGCCGCCGTGCTTGGTACGCCGATGGTCACGTTTTACAAAGTGAATTCCCTAAGCTGGCATGCCGGACGACGCCTCGTCAAAGCGCCTTTTCTTTCCATGGTGAATTTAGTGGCCGAGCGTCGAATCGTGCCGGAGTTGATTCAGGATCAGATGACCGGGAGCGCGCTGGCTTCTGCTTCCGAAGAAATACTGGGCAACGCTGATATAGCCAACCGTATGCGTGCGGACTTAGCCGGCGTTCGTCGAGCGTTGACACGGCAGGGAGATCCACTGCTTCGAGCGGCCGAAGAGATCGCGCATGCCATTCCGCAGCCTGCGCCGCAGGTCGGGCCGGGCTGCTTGCGGTGACCGGGAGACAATAAAAAAAAGATGAAGCGCAGTTTTCAAGGCGCAGTGGGCGCGAACCGTGCCGCCGCTCAGTTTATGGGCCGCGGAGCGATCGGCTGGATGTTTGTTTTTCTTGCGTTGAGCACGGCGGCCTGGGCGCAGGAGAGACCGAAAACCATTCAAGTCCAGAAGTACACGATCGACGCCGACATCAATCCCCGTACACAGTCGATTACGGCGACGGCGAAAATCGATTTCACGCCGCTCGATTCGATCACCGAAGCCACTTTCGAATTGAACAATGCGCTCACGGTTTCGAAGGCGGTGGATGCGAGCGGGAAGCCTCTGGCGACCTCGCGCGACACGCAGGACTTCACGCTGCATGTGAGTTTTCCGAATGGATTGAATAAGGGGCAGCCCGCGGAGATCTCGATCAGCTATGACGGCAAACTGACCGGCAACGAAGACTCACCCGTATCCGGCATCAAGTTTGCGGCGCTGCATCCGGATTTCGGATATCTTCTTTACCCCGCGCGCTGGTTTCCGGTCAGCGGTTACACGGTAGACCGTTTTATGGCCGACCTGAAAATCACGACGCCGGCGGACTATAAGGTAATCGCGAGCGGTGATTCGAAGGTTGATGCCGCAAGAAACGGCGGCTCGACTTTTTCCTTTCACTATGACGACAAGCCGAGTTTCCCGGGCAGCATCGCGATCGTCAAGGGGGATGGCGTGCGCGTCAGTTCGCAAGGAATCAGCAGCCAGATCTATTTCAACGCGGATCATGCGGCCGATGCGCAGCTTTACGGAGACGAAGCCGGGAAGGTCATGACTTTCCTGACCGGTGAGTATGGGCTTGCGCCGCAAGCGAACCTCACGCTGGTCGAAACGGAAGCGGGAGCGGTGAACGGCTATTCGGCGCCGGGGATTATTTTTCTTGCACCCAGCGCCATCACGAAACAAGTCAATAGCCGTGTTTTGACCAACCAATTGTCGCGACAGTGGTGGGGCGTGTTGGTGTCGCCCAGTAACCGGAACTATCTCTGGCTCGAAAACGGTCCAGCGCGCTACTCCGAACTGCTGTATCTGGAGCACACGAGCGGCATGGCCGCGGCGCAAACGGAATTGAAGAACACCTACGTAGAAGCGCTGACGGTGAAAGATCCGCCTGTTCTTCAAGCGGCCCGGCTGCAAGACTACTCGCCGGAGTATTGGGCGCTTACGGCGGCTAAGGGAGCGGCCATCTTAAACATGCTGCGCAGCGTAGTTGGAGACGCCAACTTCAAGCGAGGCCTGCATGCCTTCATCAACAAATATAGTTGGCAATCGGTAAACAGTGAAGACTTTCGCAAGGTGATGGAGCAAGTATCGGGCAAAGAGCTTCGCTATTTCTTCATCCAATGGCTGGAATCGAGCGGTTCGCCGGAGTTTAAACTCGAATACACTGTTTTCCGGACGCAGCAGGGCTTTCGAGTGGTCGGCAAGATCAACCAGGATTTGGACACCTTCCGAATGCCGGTCGACCTGCGCATCGAGACCGAAGGCAATCCGGAAGACAAGGTGATCGAAGTCACGGGGACGTCGTCGGAGTTCACCGTGGATACGTTCGGCAAGCCGCGCAAGCTGACGCTCGATCCGAATCACGTGCTCTTGCGTCTTGACCCGAGCATGCAGATCGCAGTGGCGATCCGGCGCGGCGAGCAGTTTGTAGAAGTCAACGACTATGCAAATGCGCTGCGCGAATATCAACAAGCGCTGGAAGTGAACCGGAATAGCTCGCTGGCTCATTTTCGAATTGGCGAGCTCTTTTTCAAGCAGAATAATTTCCAATCGGCCGCCAACGAATTTCGCGCCGCGATCAACGGCGATCTAGACCCGAGATGGACGGAAGTGTGGTCACACGTGGATCTCGGCAAGATATTCGACGTAACCGGGCAACGTGACCGGGCGGTGAATGAGTACAAACTGGCAGTGCGCACTCACGACAACACCGGCGGCGCGCAAGAGCAAGCCGGGCGGTATTTGACGCATCCCTACGAACAGAAGAATTCCGAGACGTAAAACGCCTAGGATTTGTTCTCGAACCGCCCCGCTTGCATCAAATTGATAGCAGTTATTTGAGCGAGCGCCCACCAATGTATAGGTGCTTGGCTGGTAGAAAATAACGCTCTCTTACGGGACTGTGAAAAAATCTGGGGACACGCCTGCTTTTGTGGAAATTAACGAGTGTGACGGGTGATAGCCCGGAGCGTCCCCGATTTTTTTGGCTGGGAGGAGAACGCTCCCTTACGGTCGCGGTTCTGTGTTCGGACTGAACGGCGCGGTGAGCCCGAGGACCGGTGAAGAAGGCCGGGCTAACGGCTTTCCTTTATATGTTTGTTCGCGTCGAAGAGCATGGATTGGATGCTAACCTGAAGGTGCGCGCGAAAGAGGAGATTTTTTTGGACGATAGACTCAAAGAGTTGATGCAGGAACTCGGAAACGCGATCAACGAATCCCTTTCCGATTCGGACCGCATTGCAGGCGCGATAGGCGAGATCAAGCGCGCCGGCTACGACGTGTTTCTAGTGCTCGAAGCAACTATCGGCTTCAATAAACGCGAAGAAGAAGACGGTGACAGCGACGGCGACGAATCGGAAAAATCGAACTCGCCTATTCAGTTCGAAACGGCGGGAAAAATTCGGCTGACTTCGCAGGATCAAAAGTTTCTCCGCGCCTTGAAGATTTCGGTCGAAGAAGAAGGAAAGTAGAAGTTTTTAACCTAGCTCGGCATACACCGCCCAGGTTTTTTCAACCGCGGCCCCCCAAGTAAAATCCTCAGATCTCGATTTCCCAGCGGCAGCTAACCTCTCACGCAACACTTTATCCTCGGCTAAGACTTTCAGAGCGCCAGCCAATTCATCGACGTTATTCGGATCGACCAGCAACGCCGCGCCGCGCGCCAGCTGCGCCAGCGCCGATCCATCGGAAGTGATCACCGGCACGCCCCAGGCCATCGCTTCAAGAACCGGAATTCCAAAGCCCTCATCGAGGGACGGGAATGCGAAGATCGAAGCTTCTCCGAAGAGCTCGTCAAGTCTTTGGCGGGGAACATAGCCGGTGATTTCAATGCGGGCGCGGCAAGGGCTGCGTTCGATGCGCTCCAGAATCTCATCGGCTTGATATCCACTGGGCGCGCCGGCGAGAACTAAGCGCCACGGCTCCGGAACTTCTTCAAACGCTTCCACCAGCCGTCTCACATTTTTTCGTAGCTGCAGCGCGCCGACGAACAGGATGATCTTTTGTTTTTGGGAATGAGGGGCGTGTTCGGGCGCGGCGACGCCATGGGGAACAACTCGGATTCGACTGGGCTCTACTTTCAAGAGGCTGGTGATTTGGCCGGCGGTGAATTCCGAAACCGCGATGATCAGATCCGATCGCTCGGCCGCATTTCGCGCCTGCTGAGTGAAGCGACGACGAAAATCGGGCGATGAATATTCGCCGGTCATGACGAATAAATCATGAAACGTGGAAACAACCTTGCGTGCCTTGCGCCGGTCGACTCGCTGGTTCAGCGCGTGAAAGATGTCCGCTGAGAATAAGCCAGATCCCGAAAAGAGGACCTGCCTGCTTACGTTTGGCTGGTCGGACCTGGTAGATCGCAGGAATTGCTTAGGCCGATAACAATGGACGAACTCATCCGCCGGATACGTAGCGGCTAAACCGCGCAGCATTTGGCGCGAGTAAATCGCTATGCCGGAAGGATGGGGATCTATGCTGTAAGTGGCATCGAGCGCAACCCGCATTTCTTCAATGGTTGCAGAGCCGTCTATGCGCGGATCTCCCGCAGGCCACAAAAAACGATGGCCTGCGCCACCTGGCTGCATACGAGCAAGTTTCTTAAATTAATTAGAGGCCGTAATCTTTCAACTTGCGGTAGAGCGTGGTGCGACCGATGCCGAGCATCATGGCCGCCAGCGTGCGGTCCCCTTTGGTGCAGTCAATCGCGTGGAGAATCGCGCGTTTTTCTACTTCGGCTAAGGGCAGCACTCCCCGCTGCCCCTCGAATCCTTCCGGGTGAGACTGCAATATCCCAAGTGATTCCGCGGCCACATCCTTTTCGAGATGACGGTTGGCAATCGACGTCGGCAGTGCCACGGTGCCGAGCCACTGGCCGCTATTCATCGCGACCATCCGCTGCACGGTGTGTTCCAGCTCGCGAATATTTCCTGGCCAGTCGTACTCCAGGAGAGCTGTCATAGTCTCGTCGGCGAGACGATGACCATTTCCGTAGCGGTCGAGAAAATGTGAAACCAGAGTGGGGATGTCTTCTCTGCGCTCGCGCAAAGGCGCGAGGCGCACGCGCATGACATTCAAGCGGTAGAAGAGATCCTGGCGAAAGCGCTTGGCTTCGACCTCGGCGGTCAAATCGCGATTCGTCGCGGCAATCACGCGGAAATTCGAGCTTCTTTGCGACAACGCTCCGATGGCGCGGTACTCTTTCTCCTGTAGAACCCGGAGCAGCTTCATCTGCATTTCGAGCGGCAGCTCGCCTATCTCGTCGAAAAAGGCGGTTCCGCCGTTGGCGGCGTCGAGCAAACCGAGTTTCTGCGTATGAGCTCCGGTGAAGGCGCCCTTGGCGTAACCAAATAACTCGCTCTCCATGAGAGGGCCGACAAGCGAAGAGCAGTCGACCACTACAAAATGGCCCTGGCCTTCCATGCCGTGGATGGCGCGCGCGACTACTTCCTTGCCAGTACCGGTTTCGCCAAGAATTAATACCGGGAACCTGGATTTGCCCATCCGTGAAACGAGCCGATGCACCTGCTTCATGGCCGGCGAGTTGCCGATCAAAGTGGAGAGAGGAGAAACGTCTAAAGCGATTTGCGGTAACACGAATATCCGAGGCCCTTCTCTGAAGCGGTGTCTAGCCGCCGTGAGGAAATGCTCGTCTAGATGGTGCGCGCCGGGAATGTAAAGTCTCAGGCCTAGCGCGCGGGCGCAAGATCCGCCGTAGACGGGCCGCTTTCGGAACCGGCTGACTCGGAGTCATCGAGCCGCACGACAAAGACGCGCTTGTTTTCCGCCCCGAGTACGATGGCAAGCTGTTGCGCGGCTTCTATCGATGGCTCCTTGCCCACTAGCACTCTCCATAGCGGCGGTGCGCCGTGCTTTAGGACGAGGTGCGCATTCGCGAAGCGCAGCGCATAGTGCGCCCGCAGTTGTTCGGCGCTCTCGCGGTTGGCGAACGCGCCTGTCTGCACCGCATAGAAGTCGTTGACGGGATTGTCTCTCGGCGCGGAGATCACCTCGATCCGAACTTTGCCGACGCCGGGTCCCAACAGCCCGATGTCTCTGGCCGCAGCTTTCGAAAGGTCGATGATGCGTCCATGCACGAATGGACCGCGATCGATAATCCGGACGTTCACGCTTTGGTCATTGGCCAGATTAGTTACTTTTAACCAAGTGTTAAAAGGCAGCACGCGATGCGCGGCCACCAGCGTCTCCATGTTGTAGATCTCGCCGTCGGCTGCCGGGCGTCCATGATAAGGCACTCCATACCAACTCGCCACGCCTTGTTCGGTATAACCGACCCGGACGGCGGAGGCGGCAATGGATTTTCTTTTTGCAACCGCTTGCGGCGGCTGCGCCGCTTTCGATAAAGCGCGCCGATGTCTGCAGCCGGAGGCAATCAAAATCAAGAAGAACGCTGACGCGAGCGCGATGATCTTTCTATTCATTCAGACCGACCTTGCAGTGCTGCCGCTTTTCCGCTGAGCGCTTCGCCATCATGATCGCACTTATCGGCAGGACGTGAAAGCGCTCAAAAAAGGGTAAAACAAATTCTTCGCGCTACGTTTTTCGGTCCCGGCTTTCGCCTCTTCGCTCTTCTCACCGGGCCACCCCGAATTTTTTCCTTGACTTCTCTTGCGAACAATCTTATATATGAATCACACTGCGATCTGTATAGATTGCAAATTTTACGTTTAGGGAGAATCATCTCGATGAAGAACGCAACTAAGAAAGCTACCGCCAAGAAGGCCACCAAAAAGGCCCCGGCAAAGAAGAAAAAGTAACTCAACCTCCCGCGTTAGCGGGACATTCGATGCGCCCCCGGTTCTATCGGGGGCGTTTTTATTTGTGGCCCACCTGTTTTGAACCGTTCCGAAAAAAAAGGCATCGGCCGAAGCCGATGCCTTTTTGCAATTGCAACTACAGTGATCGTTTAAGGGAGCGTGTAGCGCAAGTCGAGCCAGTACATGTTGGTATGCGTATCCTTCGGACCGCCCGTCGCTACGTACCAGGGATTGCGTGTCAGGTAGGAATATTGAGCGATCATGGAGAGAGCTCCATAATTCTCGTTCTTCCAAAAAGTTCGGACAAGCCCGATCGTGCCTTCCTGAATGGCTCGATTCTGACTGTTCGACGAACCCTTATAGCCGTAACCCACGTAGACGGGATTCGTCAACGTGCTGCCGGTGGCGGTGGAATCGAAGATCTGGGCGCGATCAATGTAGATGCCGCCGTAATACGCGTAGAGCAGCGTGTTCTTTGTGATGTTCGCTTCAATACCGTCGACTGTCGAATAGGAGTGTAGTGGAGCGATGCTGCCATCCGCGCGGATCACCACGTCGGGAGCTTGGGCGAAGATATAGCGGCCGTTACCAGATCCGAAAAACGTATTAGCGATCAGATGTACGTTTTTAGCGACTTCGAAATTTCCATTCACTTCGCCCGAGGCGGCAGTGGCGGAATAGGTGCTGTACATCACCGGCTTGCCGAGACCGGCGGCAAACCTGAAGGTACGAATCAGTCCGGCCGCTTCCACGTGCATCAATTTGTCTCCCACGTGGCCGTCGTAGGCGCCTTTGATCACGATGTCGGGATGCGTGTTGGGCGCGGCGTAGTTGTCGCTCCCATTGTTGAACTGGGTACTGGCGGCAGTGTTAAAGGCCGCGGGAATGGTGGCCGTCCCTGAGCCGTTGCCACCGCCTATATATTGCTGCGGATTTTCAAGAGAGACGCCGAAAGCCAGGTTGTCGTTCGGGTGTGCGATGAAGCGGAACTGAGTCTGCCGAGACCAGACCAGGCCGGCCTGGTAATTCGTGTCCATATCTTGCGTGTAGAAAATGTCGCTCGGCAGCGGCGAAAGCCCTTTGCGGTTCGGAGTCATCAAACTCCAGTCCTGGCCGCCCAGAAACTCGAAGCCGTCTTTCTGCACATCCACAAAGACGTTGCGCATGCGGAAAGTGTCCGCATTGCTAGTGACGAAAACGCTAGTAGGTTGATTGCCCAGGAAGTCGGCCTCGAAATATCCAAGGACCTTCGCTCCCAAAACGTTCGAATCCACCCGGAAGCCGATACGCGAGTTCTGCGTGGAGAAGTTCATCTCGGAGAGATGATTGGTAGCCGAGGTGTTGTAGGGGATGTTCCCGAAATTTGTTCCGATGCCGCTGCCCACGTTGGTCGAGCGTCCGAAGAAAGTAGCATCGACGAAGCCAAGCGGCGTGAAAGTGGTGTTGCCGATGCTGATAGAGAGCGCCGAAGGTGGGTTGGCCATGTTGTGCTGCCCCGATCCCGGATAGATGACGCTCGACGACGCCGTCAGCGGCGCGCCTCCGTCGACCGCCGGAATCAGCCGCACGTGTTGCGCAGAGTTCGAGGTGGCCACGACAGCCGTCCCATCGCTCGTCGAACTCGCTGCGGCCGCCGGTTTGCTGGCCGCTATGGACCGTTCGAGAAGTTTCTGCTGCGCGTCGACCGATTGCTGCAACAGCTTAATCTGTTCCTGCTGCTGAGCGATCTTTCGCTGCAACTGTTTGAGGTCCTCGGAAGTGGGCGCAGCGGCTCCCGAACTGGGGGAAGCGGGCGGCCCGGATGCCGCGGACGGTGTCTGAGCCGGCCCGGCTTGCGCGGCCAGCAGCAGCGCGCAAAATGCAATTGCGATCGATTTTCTGCTCATAATCTCCTTGAGAAGCTTGAACTTACGCGTGAGCCAGGATGTCCGCGGACACCTTCAGCCACGCTCACCTAAGCGAAATTCAATCCAAGTTACCGAAGCAGTGTTACAGAGCAATTAAGGTCCTGTGACGAATGAAAAACCGGTTCTGGCGCTAGTCTCCGCGAAACGCCAGTTTCAACTCGCAACCGTAAACGTGGTAAAACACGTGTTGTCCGGACTGAAGCCGGTTTTGGGGAGGTGAGTTTGCGTTGGAGATACTGTCCACCCGTCGCGATCGCGCTCGTTTTTTTGTTTTTGTTTCAGACTTCGGAGGGCCTGCTTTACTCGCAGACAGCGCCACCCACGCCGCAGGAACTCGATCAACTGCTCGCGCCGATCGCTCTTTATCCGGACGCGCTGGTTGCTCAGATCACCGCCGCCTCCACCAATCCGCAAGAGATTATCGACGTGAATAACTGGATGCAGCAGAATGGCAACCTAAGCGGCGACGCTCTGGTAAATGCGGCGCAGCAGCAGGGCTTCGACCCGGCTTTTATCGCGCTCCTCAGTTTTCCCCAGGTGCTGAATACGATGGCGCAGAATATAGATGACTATGCGGCCATCGGGCAGGCCTTCTCCACAAATCAGGGCGAAGTGACGGATTCCATTCAGCGGCTGCGAGCGCAGGCTTACGCCTCCGGATCTTTGCGCAGCAGCTCCGAGTTGCAGGTCGTGCAGCAGCCGCAAGGCAATCAGCAGATCATCGTGATTCAGCCGGCCAATCCGCAGGTGGTGTACGTTCCTCAATATGATCCGTCCATCATCTATGGTGGTCCTCCCGGAGGCGTAGTCGGCGGCTTAATTACTTTCGGCGCGGGCATTGCGATCGGCGCGGCTCTTGCGAACAGTCATCCGTGGGGCTGGGGAGGCTGGGGTTGGAACTGGGGACGTCGCAGCGTTATCGTCAACCACAATGTCTGGGTGGTCAACAATCGCTATCGGCCACGGCGCGTTACATACCGGCCCCGGCCGCCTCGCTATCCAAGTAAGCCCGGCTATGGCGGGAGTTGGGGACGTCCGGGAAATCGTCCTGGCGGCAACCGGCCGCCGGTAACTTCGCGGCCGCCCAATCGCCCCTACCCGGGCAATGGAAACGCGGGCAACCGGCCGTATCCAAATAACAGGCCGAGCCCGAACTCGGGCAATGCAAATCGTCCCAGTACGCGACCAGCGCCGGTGAGCAGGCCAGCAACGCCGAATCCGGCAACACGACCGGCGCCAACGACACGGCCAGCGCCTGCGGCCAGACCAGCGCCTACCCCACGACCGACGCCTACGGCGAGGCCCGCCACTCCCAATCGCAATCCTTACGCTGGCTTTCCGCAAGCGAATAAGGCAGCACCTGCCCGACCGCCGTCGGGAGCGAGGCCGAGCGCGTTCGGCGGCGGCGGCAGTAACGGCCGTTCCGCGCAGGCGGCCGGCGCGCGCGGCAGGCAAAGCGCGGGGGGCGCTCCGAAGAAGCGTTAGCAACGCGCAGGTATGAACGAATAGTAAGGGAAAGGCAAAAACGATGTCTAATTTATTGGCGCGCAGGCGGATTGCCCAGATCTCAAAAGCCGCCCGTTCTTCGATTTCCGCTGGCTGGGCGCTCTCTCTGGTATTCGCAGCGATCCTGGGCGCGGCTCAATCTTCCGATCCACAGCAAAAGTCTTTTCCAACTCCAAGCGCGGCTGTCAAAGCGCTTGTCGAGGCGGCAAAGACGGATGACGTTTCGGTCTTGCTTGCGATTTTCGGACCGGACGGCAAAGAGTTAGTCTCTTCAGGAGACGACGTTGCGGACAAGAACGATCGAGCCGCATTCGTTAAAGCATACGGACAGCAACACCACCTGACGCCGGCCGGCACGGGCAAATACACTTTGACGGTGGGACCGTCCGCCTGGCAGATGCCGGTTCCGATCGTGAAAAGCGCGAGTGGGTGGTCCTTCGATACGGCGACGGGCAAACAGGAAGTGCTCTACCGCCGCATCGGGCAAAACGAACTGGACGCTATCCGTGTCTGCCGGGCGATCATCGAGGCGGAGCGTACCTACTTCCATTCCGGACATGACGGTGATCCGCCGCGCGTTTTCACTAAGAAGTTGCGCAGCGATCCCGGCAAGGAAAACGGCCTCTACTGGGACACCAAGGAAGGCGAACCGGAAAGCCCCGGCGGACCTTTATTGGCGGAAGCCTCCGCCGACGGTTACGATATCGGGTCCGGAAAACATGCCCCCTTCCACGGGTATCTGTATCGCATTCTGAGCGCGCAAGGGCCGCACGCGCGCGGCGGCGCCAGAGATTATGTGGTGGATGGAAAGATGACGCGCGGGTTTGCCGTGGTCGCTTACCCGGCCGAGTATCGGTCGAGCGGCGTGATGACGTTTATTGTGAATCAGCACGGTGTTGTCTATCAGAAAGATCTCGGCGAGGATACCGCGGCGACGGCCAAAGCCATGACTGCTTTCGATCCCGATTCGTCCTGGAAAGTGTCTCAGTAGGCGTGTTTGGGCGACGCGACTGTCGCCGTTTACCCCTGCGGACGGCCCTTCGCCTGTTCCATTGCGATCTGGTTCACGTGCGCGAGCGCTCTCGAACCGGATGCGCCTTCGATGGCCTTCAAAGCAATATCCTGCACCTGGCGCTTCGCTTCTTCCACTCCCTTTTCGAGCGCGGCAAGCTGTTCCGTTTGGCGTCTTATCGTTTCCTGCAGTCCGGCTATCTGGAGCGCCGCCACTTTGCGTTCGGCCTCCGCGTCTTTCTGCAGAACTAGAATCTGCTGCTCATAGCGCGCGGTTGCCTCCCGGTTTGCTTCCGCCAAAGCCGACTCCCGTTCGGCGGTAATGCGCTTGGGGAACTCTTCTACTTGCCTCAGTAGCGCGGCCAATTCGTCCTCTTTGTCCTTCAGCGCGGCTTCGCGCTCCGCCCAAGTACGTTCGAGTTCGCTCTGCCGCTCGGCATTCTTCTTCTCCAAGTGCCGAACTTCCTCTTCATAGCGATCCTGCGCCTTCTTGCGATCGAGCTGTTTCTTATATTCGAAATCTTCGTTCTCCCGTTGGCGCTGCTTCCGAAGCGCTTCCTCCGCTTCTTTGCGCTCGCGTTCGCCCGTGCGCGCCTCCTGCTCCCATTCGCCGCGTCTCGCCTCGATTTCGGCCTCTAAACGCTCCTGCTCGCGCGCATGGTCCTGCACCAGCTGATCGAGCGAAGTGGCCGCTATATCGATCTTGTGCAGACGACCGAGTTCCTGCCGCTCCAGTTGCACTGCTTCCCGTACGCCGCTCAGCAAGTCTACTTCGGCCGTCAATTTTTCGGAGAGGTCGAGCAAAGTGGAGGAGACTTCCCGATTGAGAGCGGCAATGCGCTGTGCCACCGAATCGACCGAGACTGCTTCCACGGCTTTCCGGACCTCGTCGGAATGGCGCTGATCGAGCTCGGCAGTTTTCGGATTCGAAGCCTCTCTGGCCGACTCGGTCTCCTGCTTGATTTGATCGAACTCCTGCTGAACTTCGGCCTTGCCGCGGCGATTGCGGCTGGGTGGCGCTGGTTTGCTTGTTTTGGTAGCCATAAACTTTTTATTTTCACAAAAGCGCAAAGGTAATTGCTTGTGTTACACTTTTAGCAAATGAGTAACACACTCACGGTACGCCTACCGGAAGATCTTGCGGAATGGCTGGATGAAACCGCCCAAAAGTCGGGAATATCTCGCGGCGCCCTCATCCGGATCGAGCTTGAGCAAGCCCGGAGATCTTCGAAGAAGCCGTTCCTGCGTTTGGCCGGGGATGTCAGCGGACCGGCGAACCTCTCCACCCGCAAGGGCTTTTCCTCTGGTCCTTCGTCTGGTTTTCCCTCTAAGTGAGGGCCATTTCCGATACGGGATTTCTCGTCGCGTTCGGAAACCGGAGAGATACCCACCACGCCTGGGCGCTTGAAATCGCGCAACAGGTCAGCGAACCGCTGTTGACGTGCGAAGCGGTGCTGGCTGAGACAGCTTTCCACCTCGGTAGCGTGAGGCTAGTGATGGGGTTCGTACAAGAAGGGTTAGTGCGTCCTGCGTTCCAGCTGGCCGACCACATCCCGCGACTCGCCGAACTAGCCCTGCGCTACGCGGATCGGGCCCCCGATCTGGCGGATCTATGCCTGATCAGGATGAGCGAGCTCAATCCGAAGCATCCGGTAATCACGACGGATTTGAGCGACTTCCGGATCTACCGCCGGGGCCGTCGCGAGGCTATCCCGCTGATTTGTCCGCCCAAGTCGTGAGGACTCGAGGTTCGTTGGCTTAGGCAGCTACTTCGACTACAGCAACCTGAGTGGTTGGTTCCGGAGCCGGCAATCCATCCTCCCGCATCCCTTCCAAGTGGAACGCGATCCCCTCCTGCATAAGGCGTTTGATTTCGTCGAGTGTCCCGGCAGTGGCAACGCAACCCGACAAGTCCGGCACGTACGCGCTGTAATTACTGTTGGCTGCTTTTTCTATGACGATTGCGTATTGCACTTAAGTTCTTACCTCTCTGGTTTTTCAATCCGGCCCGATCAGTTCTCGAGCCGAAGCGTTTCGGCCGGATCCACTTGCGCGGCATCGAGCGCCGGCATTACTGCGGCGGCCAGCGCCACGATAGCAACAAAGATCGCGGCAGCCGCCAGCGCCGCCGGATCTTCTGGAGAAACGCCATACAATAGCGACCGAAGAGCTGGTCCGGCCAGCAGGGCGACCGCGAGACCGACGACGACACCGCAAACTGTCATGACGAGCGTCTGGCCCACAATCAGTTCCGCTATCTGCGAAGCTCTTGCACCGAGCGCCATCCTGATGCCGATTTCGCGGCGTCTCTGCGTCACAAGGTAGGCCAGCAATCCGTAGATGCCTACTCCGCCGAGCAGCGCCGCAATCGCTCCGAACAGCGAAGCCAGCGCGGCCGTCGTCCGTTCCGGCGCGGTGCTGTCCGCGACCTCCGCGGCCAAGGTATGCACTTCGAGAAAAGGCAGCGCGGGCGCAATCGAGGCGGCCGCTTTTCGAACCGGCTGGAGGATCGCTTCGGGTCGCACACGCGTGCGGACATTCAGCACAAAGGAATCGAAATCGTTGTCGAGTGTGTAGTACGTCGGCCGGATCGGTTCCCGCAACGATCGATATTTGGCATCGCTTACTATGCCGACGATTTCGAACTTGCCGCTTGCCACGGTACCTTCCATGCCCCAGCCAAAGCGCTTACCCAGCGGATTGGTGTCCGGGAAAAAGCGTCGCGCGAACGTTTCGTTTACCACGGCTCTCACCGGAACACCTGGCTTGCCCTTCGCCGAGTCTGTAGCGGCGAAATCGCGTCCGGCAAGTACGCGAATTCCCATCGTCACGAAGTATCCCGGCGAGACCAGATTCACGTTGGCATTCATAAAATCGGAGCGGCTGATGCTCTGGCCGGCTGGCGCCACAGTAGCGCTCAGGCCGTGCCCGCGCATTACGCCGGTTGTAGAGGTGGCGACCGAGATTACTCCAGGTATTTCGCGGATGCGCTCCGTAAGCGCTGCGAGATAAGCCTTTGCGCCCTGCTGGCTACTTAAATCTTCCGTGAAAGTTGCGACGTAGTCTTCATTTGAATCCCGGATTTGTATCGCGCAATTGTTGGAACGTGCGCACCAGCAGACCCGCCGCTGCCAGCAGGAATGTACAGAGAGCAATCTCGAAAGCAATCAGAACTTGGCGTAAGCGCAAACTGGCGCTCGCGCGGGACGTACGGAGAACTTGATTGAGACTGAGGCGTGAGGCCGCGAGCGCCGGGCCGACCGCAAAAGCAACCGTGGTCAGCACCGAAAGCGCCAGCAGAAACAGGAAAGCACGTCCATCGATTCGAGCATTGACCGAGAGTGTCACTGGGTTTGTCGCAAGATCGCGCATCGGGGGCAATAGCCGTAAGGCCACTGGCGTTGCTATAAATGCCGCAAGCAAACCGCCGGCGGCTCCGAGAACCGCCATCAAAATGCTTTCCAAGACGAGCTGCCGAGCCACACGCAACTTCGTCGCGCCAAGAGCCAGCCGTAACGCAAGTTCTTGTTGTCGCGCGCTGCCCCGCGCCAGAAGAAGGCCGGCCACATTCGCGCAGACGATTAGAACCAGCAGGCCGTTCGAGGCCATGATGAGCTTCAGCACGCCGGCAAAGCGATCTCGAATAACAGATACGCCTCGCTCGAGCGATTCGAGCGCCATCCCCCGTTTGAGCAGGGCCGAAACGGTTCCAGGCGGCGATTTTTTGCTGCTCCGGTAATAATCTTTCATGGTGGCTTGCCAGATAGCCAGGCACTCCGCTGCCGCTTGGGCGCGCGTTGAGCCCGGCTTGAAGCGGCCGGCCAGCTCCAGGTTTGTTGCCTCGAGCCGGGAATTTGCAAGAAGAGGGAAAGCGCCTAACGGGATGCGAAGATCGGGCGTGGTATCCACCGATATGCCGTTGAAGTCACGTGGCATAATGCCTACGATCTGGAATCGATGTCCTTTTATCGAAAGCGTTTTCCCCCGAACCACGTGCGGATCGCCGCCGAAACGCCGCTGCCAGAATCCGTAGCTCAAAACCGCGGGCGGCATACCGGAGTTCCGGCTGGCATCGTCCGCCTGCAACGCACGACCATATAGAGCTCGCACGCCTAACGCTTTGAAAAACTCCGGCGTCACTCCGCGCACGCCGATCTCCTCGGCCGGTTCTGGACTGGTCAGGCGAAAACGATAATCCGCATCCGTTTCGCCTAGCGTGATCGCCAGCGTCTTGGCATGATCGTGCAACGCCCGGTAGTAGGCGTAAGGAAAGCTGCTGCGCTTTCCAAGCTTCGGAAGATGTTGCACCATCCTGACCAGTTCCTCGGGATGCCGCACCGGCAAGGGCTGCAGCAGGACGGCATCGAACAGGCCGAAGATCGCGGTACACGCGCCTATGCCGAGCGCGAGCAGACCGGCGATGAGCGCCGTCGAGCCGGGGTTCCTGGCGAGCATCCGTAGGCCGAAGCGAAGGTCGTTCACGACCTCTTATTTTAAGCGTGTTTGGCCGTGACACGCTGTAGTCTGTTGTGACATATTGGTCAGGTGGCAGTTCGAATTACTTTAGAAATTCCTGAGTCGTTGTACGAAACGTTGCGCCACACAGCGGAGCGATCGGGAATTTCCATCCACCGGCTAATTATTCGCGCTGTTGAGGAAACCTATGACGCTTCCGGAAAACGACGCGTCACTGGCCCGCTCATTACCGGGCCCAGAAAGCTTGGAGACGCTTTCCCGGTAAACGAAAATCCTCACGAACTCGTGTTTTCCTGATCCCACACGCGCGAATCGTTCCACCTCTCCATCAGCCGTTACACTGGAGTTTGACCAGCATGTCCGAACGCCCGTTCGTTCACCTCCATTGCCACACCGATTACTCGCTCCTCGATGGCGCTTGCGACGTCAGGAAGCTTATTCAAGTCGTCAAGAAGCAGCAGATGCCGGCCGTTGCCATGACCGATCATGGCAACCTCTTCGGAGCCGTCGAGTTCTATAACGAGGCCTCCAAAGAAGGTATTCATCCCGTCATCGGCTGCGAAGTATACGTCTCGCAGCAGGGTCACAAGACGCGCTCGGATACGGATCGCTATAACCACCTCGTTCTCCTCTGCGAAACGCAGGAGGGCTATAAGAATCTCTTGCAGCTGGTTTCGACGGGTTATCTGGAGGGTTTTTATTACAAGCCGCGCGTCGATAAGGATCTGCTGGCCCGGCACGCCAAGGGCTTGATCGGATTGTCTGCCTGTCTGCGCGGCGATATCAACGAAACCATTCTCGCCGACCGCTACGACGATGCGCGCCGGCTGGCCAACGAATACCAGGATCTGTTCGGGAAGGGCAACTTCTTTCTCGAAATGCAGGATCACTCGCTCGACCAGGACAAGCTTGCCATGCCGCAGGTCCGGCGCATGTCGGCGGAAACGGACATCCCGCTCGTCGTGACGAACGATTCGCATTACCTGGAGCAAGACGACGTGCGCGCGCACGAGATCCTGCTCTGCATCCAGACCGGCAAGACGATGTCCGATCCGAATCGGATGCGCTTCAGCACGCCTGACTTTTTTGTAAAGTCGCGCGCCGAAATGCTGGGTCTGTTCGGCGAAGTCGAGCACGCGCTCGACCGCACCTGGGATATCGCGCAGCGCTGCCACGTGAAGCTCGAAAAGGTCAAAGATCCGTTCCCGCGCTTCGATGTTCCCGCCGAGCACAATGCCGATACGTATTTTGCGCAAATCGCGCGCGAAGGGTTTGAAAAACGCCGCCCGCACCTCGAAGCACTGCACAAAGACGGTCGTCTGAAGCGCGCACTTCCTGAATACATCGAGCGTCTTGAGCGCGAGATTGGCATGATTCAGCAGATGCAGTTTTCAGGCTACTTTCTGATTGTCTGGGACTTCATTCGTTTTGCTAAGCAGCGCCACATTCCGGTCGGCCCGGGCCGCGGGTCTGCCGCCGGGAGCCTGGTCGGTTATGCCATGGAGATCACGGACATCGATCCGCTGCAGTACGGGTTGCTGTTTGAGCGCTTCCTCAATCCGGAGCGCATCAGCATGCCCGATATCGATATCGATTTCTGCACGAACCGGCGGGGCGAAGTCATCCAGTACGTCACCGAAAAGTACGGCCGCGAGCAAGTCGCGCAGATCATCACGTTCGGCACGCTCGCCACCAAGGCAGCTATCAAGGACGTCGGCCGCGTGCTCGATATGAGTTTCGCCGAGGTCGATCGAATCTCGAAACTCGTTCCGAAGCAGCTCAACATCAAGCTTGAAAAAGCGATCGAAGATCCGGAGCTTAAAGCGCTCGCCGAGCGTGAGCCGCGCGTGAAGGAAGTTCTGGATGTCAGCCTAAAGCTCGAAGGCGTCTGCCGCAACGCCGGTATGCACGCTGCCGGCGTCGTCATCTCTTCGGTGCCGTTGCGCGAATTGGTTCCGCTCTACGTCACCAACAAGCACGAAATTGTGACGCAGTACGACATGCTCGGCCTCGAGAAGCTCGGGCTGCTCAAGATGGATTTTCTCGGACTTACCACTCTCACAATCATCGAGGGTGCGTTGAAGCTGATTGAAAAGTACTGCGGGCAGGCGATCGTCGTCGAGAATCTACCGCTCGACGACGCCGAAACGTACAACAAAATCTTCAGCAACGGTTTCACGAGCGGCGTTTTCCAGTTCGAATCCGCAGGTATGCAGGATATCTTGCGGCGCTACCAGCCAAATCGCATTGAGGATCTCTGCGCGCTTAACGCTCTTTATCGGCCCGGACCGATACAGGGCGGCATGATTCCGGATTTCATCGACCGCAAGCACGGCCGGAAACCGATCGTCTACGATCTCCCCGAGCTCGAGGAGATTCTTTCAGAAACTTACGGCGTCATCCTGTATCAGGAACAGGTGATGCAGATTTCGAATAAGCTCGCCGGTTATTCACTGGGCGACGCCGATATTCTGCGGCGCGCCATGGGAAAAAAGAGCCTGGCGGAGATGACGCAGCAGCGCGAGCGCTTCGTCGCCGGAGCAACTCAGCGCGGCTTTCCGGCCAAGAAGATCGTCAAAATCTTCGACCTGATGGAGCAGTTCGCCGGCTACGGCTTTAACAAATCGCACTCAGCCGCCTACGCTTATCTCGCCTATGTGACGGCTTATCTGAAAGCCCATTTTTCGGTTGAGTTCATGTCGGCGTTGCTCACTTCCGAATCGGGCAATACGGATAAGATCGTCAAGTACATCAACGAATGTCGCGAAATGCAGATTCGCGTTCTGCCGCCCGATGTCAACCAGAGCGATCTCAACTTCACTCCTGCCGGCGAGGCCATTCGTTTCGGCCTGGGCGCGGTAAAAAACGTGGGGCACGGCGCAGTCGAGGCTATCGTCAACGCGCGCGAAGAGGGCGGCCCGTTTACCTCCATCTATAATTTCTGCGAACGCGTAAACTTGAATGCAATCAATCGACGCGTGATAGAAAGTCTGGTCAGAGCCGGCGCGCTCGATTCCCTGGGCGGCAATCGGGCGCAGCTTACCGAAGCGCTCGACCGTGCGCTCGAAACCGGGCTGCGGGTTTCGCGCGATCGTGAGCGCGGCCAGCACGGCCTCTTCGGTGGCTTCGCCGAAGACCAGGAGACCGAGCATCCGCTCGCGCCACTGCCCGATTGGACCATGGAACAGAAACTGGCCGGCGAAAAGGAAGTGCTGGGTATCTATGTTTCCGGTCATCCGCTCGACCGTTGGTCCGAAAAGGTTATTGATCTCGCCACCCACTTCAGCGACAAACTGGAAGAGCTCGAAAAGAACACCGAAGTGAAGCTCTGCGGTATCCTTACGGGCATCGTCCGCAAGACGAATCGCGAGGGCAAATATTGGGCGGCCATGAAGCTCGACGACCGCCGCGGAACGGTCGATACTATGGTGTTCGCGAACCGATATGAGGAATTGCTTCCCTCCATAAAAGAGGATGCGGCCGTCTTCATTCGCGCCGCCGTGTTGCCCGAAGAAGGCGGGCCGCCGAAACTTTCTGTTCAGGAAATGGTCAAGCTGGAAGATGCTCGCGTGGATCTGCCTTCACTTATCTCTATCAGGATGTGGCTTAAAGATGAAACCTCAGCCGAGAAAGTGCAGGCTTTGAGCGATTTGTTTGTCCGTAAGCGCGGCTCCACCGACGTGCGTCTTCGCTTGGAAAAGCCGCGCGACTTCTCGGTCATCCTGGACGTGCCCAACACTAAGGTGCGCCCCGACCGCGAATTCCGCGCGGAGCTCGAAAAGATCTGCGGCCCTGAATCGATCGAAGTTCTCGCGAGTTAAAGTCATGGCCGAAGACGAACTCGAATCTTCCGATCTGCCGGGTCTCGATCCGCCCGCGTCTACGTCCGAACAGACCAGCAATCCGAGCTGGCAGCGCGTGCAGCTTGCCCGTCATCCGAAGCGGCCGCATTCGTGGGATTACATTCGCGGCCTTACGACGGGTTTCGAGGAACTCCACGGAGACCGCTTCTTTGGCGATGACCGCTCGATTGTCGCCGGCATGGGTTTCTTCGACGGTAAGCCGGTGATGATCGTCGGCCAGCAGAAGGGCCGCGATACCAAAGAAAAGCTGCTGCGGAACTTTGGCATGCCGAAGCCGGAGGGTTATCGCAAGGCCTTGCGCATTATGCAACTGGCGGCCAAGTTTCATCGCCCCGTGATCACTCTTATCGACACGCCCGGCGCTTACCCCGGAATCGACGCCGAGGAGCGCGGACAGGCAGAGGCGATCGCGTTCAACCTGCGTGAAATGTCGCGCCTGCGAACCGCCGTCATCGCCCTTGTAATCGGAGAAGGCGGAAGCGGTGGAGCTCTCGGCTTGGGTGTTGCCAATCGCGTCTACATGCTCGAGAACGCGTACTACAGCGTCATATCGCCCGAAAGCTGCGCGGCGATCATCTATCGAGATTCCGGCAAGGCGCCCGAAGCCGCGGCCGCCTTGCGTATGACGGCCAGCGATCTTCTCGGCATGAAGCTCATCGATGGAATCGTGCCTGAGCCGCCCGGAGGAGCTCACCTCGATCCGGAAGCCACCGTCTCGGCCGCTCGCACGACATTGCAAAGCGCGCTGGGTGAGCTGGCCGGCCTTTCCGTCGAGCAGCTTATCGAGCAGCGGTATCAAAAATTTCGGGGAATGGGCAATTTCTTTCGCGAGGCCACGCTCTGAAAGTCTCCCTCATCGTTATTCTTCTGGTCGCGGGTTTGTTGGCGCTCATTGCTTACTCGACCTTTCAGGGTCCTCGTTATCGCGTCCACGTTTGCATGAGCTATAACGGAAACTCATCTTGTAAGACCGTGATTGCGAAGACCGAAGCCGGTGCTCTACGCTCCGCCACCGAAAATGCCTGCGCCGACATCGCCTCGGGCGTAACGGATACAATGCGCTGCCAGCAGGCCGAGCCGCAAAGTATTCGCTGGCTGCAGCGCCCGAAGTAGTTCTACGGCTTGATCCCGGTGACCTTCATCCGAATGCGATACAAGCTCGTGCTGGCGCAAATGTATAGCGACTTGCCATCTGCATCGCCCCAGGCCAGGTTGCCCGCGCGCTCCGGCAGGTCAATCGTTCCGATATGCTTTCCGGCCGGCGAAAAAATCCAGATGCCGGCAGGCCCGGTGCTGTAGATGTTGCCTTCCACATCCACCTTCATGCCGTCCGGCGCCCCGACGCGGGTGTCCGAACTCGCATCGAAGAATACCGACCCGTTGCGTAGCGATCCATCCGGCTCGACATCGTATTTCATCCAGATCTTCTTCGGCTCGGAGTTGTCGATGTAGAGAATCTTCTGATCCGGAGAAAAAGCAATGCCATTCGGACGTGGCAAATCGGAAACGAGCAACTGCAATTTCGAGTTGTCCGGTTGGGACCCAGGCTTTCGGTCGACCGCATCCGGGATGCGGTACACGCCGTTAATCTTCAACTCTTTGTCTGGATCGTGATCGCTTTGCGTGCGGAATCCATAAGGGGGATCGGTAAAGTACAATGACCCATCCTTGCTATACACCAGATCATTCGGACTGTTCAGACGCTTGCCTTGGTAGCTGCTGGCCAGTACGGTTACCTGCCCATGCGGGTTCATGGTTTCCAGACGCCAGACGTCACGCTGGGCGTGACCAGCAACTGTCAACCGTCCGCGCGGATCGAGCGTCATGCCGTTCGAGCCCGGTTCCGGGCCGGCATAAGGAGCGCTTCCTTTATACCCGCTCGGTTGCAAAAAGATACTGACACCGCCGCGCGGCGACCATCTACGAATACTGTTGCTTGGAATCTCGGCAAACACAAGGTACCCGGCGCTAATCCAAACAGGGCCTTCCGTCCACTTGAACCCGGTCGCCAGCTTCTCTAATTTCGTACCGGGCGAGACAAGGCTGTCGAGAGAAGGCATTAAACGCTCGATCTTCAGCGTCTCTCCGCTTTGCGCGGCAATCAGAAGCATTGCTACGGCCGCGCTTACGGTTAAAGCACCAAGAAGTTTCACGGGTGCATTGTATTACGTCCGATTTAAAGATTCGCGCTACTTGGACGATTTTTCTTGCTTCTGTAGATCTTTGATCGCGCTCAAATGCTCCTTGAGTGTGGGAAGCGTGATTGCCGCAAATTGCTTGATCTTCGGATCGTGCCCATTCTGCGCTTCCAATTGGAACGCGTGCACGTCCTTTTCGTGATCTTTCAACATGTCTTTGACATATGCCTTATCAAAGGCAGCGCCCGAAAGGCTCGACATCTTATCGATCTGCGATTGCTGTTTCGAGTCGACCGCGCTTGGAAGTTGCAAACTGTCTGAACTGGCTACTTCTTTGAGCTGGTCGTTCGCCTTCGAATGATCGTCGACCATTTTCTGACCGAACTGCTTCACCGCGTCAGACCCGCCCTTTTGCGCCGCCAGTTTCCCGAGTTCCACTTCCATCATCCCGCCCATCGCCGCATCCTTGGCAAACTTCTTGTCGTCCACCTTTTGCGTCATGGTGTTGGGGTTATTCATGTCCGGATTATTCATGCCAGGGTTCGACTGGGGCTGCTGCTGCGGCATCGATTGCGGAGCGCCTCCGCCAGGAGCTTGCGCGTAGGCGTCGTATCCTGCCAGACCAGCAATCCCCATGGTTCCGAAAATTAAACTTTTCAGCAGAACTTGTGGCTTCATAGTCTCTTTCCTACTAGTTGGTGTCCCTTGCCGCGTCTTATGTTTCGCGCCTTCTCCCAACAAGAAATGACACAGTATTTCTACTGTGTCATTTCGATTAGTTTGTCGACAATTTAGTTATTGGCGATCTGTACGTTGATTGTCTTCGGTTTCGCCACTTCTTTCTTCGGCAGCGTGACAGTCAAGACACCATTTTTGTAATCGGCTTTGACCTTCTCGGAATCTACGGTGTCCGGCAGGCTGAAAGCTCGGACAAACGATCCGTAAGAGCGCTCGATCCGGTGATATCCCTTGTGGTCGCTCTTCTGCTCTTCGAATTTGCGCTCGCCCTTCAAGGTCAAAGTTCCATTTTCGAGCTGAATGGCTACATTCTTCGGATCGACGTCCGGAACGTCGGCCTTCAACACCAACTCGTTCTCTGTTTCGCTGATATCGACGGCCGGCGACCAGGGGCGGGAGGCCGGTTCGGCGAATAGCCGGGAGAGCGAGTCCTGGAAGACGCGTAGTCCGGCAGGGAAGTCATCTCCCTCTGTATGGAAGGGGCTGTATTTAAGGATCGGCATATTTTGAATCTCCTCACTCAATAACTGGGTACACCTAAATCATATAATCTTAGTGTGTATTTGTCAACTTAAGTTAATAGAATTATTAAGATTTTCGGAATGCACCATCTGCCGAGCGGTTGTCATCTCTTTTCCCGTATGTCAACTCTCCAAACGGGCGATTCCGCCCCGGACATTTCCTTAGATACCGATTCAGGCGAGCATTTCGAGCTCAGCTCTTTGCACGGCAAGAATGTCGTCTTGTACTTCTATCCGAAAGCCGACACGCCCGGATGCACCACAGAGGCCTGCGACTTCAAAGCAAATTCTCAGAAGTTCACCAAAGCCAACACGGTGATCGTGGGTGTATCGCCGGACGCCACCCAAGCTCAGGCTAAGTTCAAGAACAAATTCGACTTACCCTTTACTCTGCTAGCCGACGCCGAGCATAAAGCGGCCGAAGACTATGGCGTTTGGAAGGAGAAAAGCATGTACGGCAAGAAGTACATGGGTGTGGACCGGACGACTTTCGTGATCGATCCGGACGGCAAAATCAAGAAGATCTTTCCAAAGGTCAAGGTCGATGGTCACGCCGAAGAAGTCTTGGCGGCAATTGGTTAAGCGCACATCTATTAATAGGTGAGCGACAGCAGCGGTCGGCAGTATCCGGCGCGGCCGGTTGTGGGCGTGGGCGCGTTGATCTACGAGGACGACAAAATCCTATTGGTCGAGCGAGGGAAGGCTCCGCTTGCCGGGTATTGGTCGCTGCCGGGTGGCGGGGTGGAAGCCGGCGAGCGACTGGAAGACGCTATCGTACGTGAAGTATTCGAAGAGACCGGTTTGCAAGTGACAGCCGACTCTTTGGCGACGGTCTTCGAGCGCATCATGCCGGACGATTCCGGGCGGCCGGAATATCATTATGTACTGATCGATTTCTACTGCACAATAAGAGGAGGCGAGCTTCGACCGGGTGACGATTCGCAAGACGCACGATGGTTCGGCGTCGCGGATCTGGCGGGGCTGCTTTTGACCTCCGGCACGCGGGAAGTCGTGCTCAATTGCCGTGATAGCCGTTCTACTCTTTCACTCGTGACGCGACCCTGACCCATGTCTTTTAGCAGTACGGAACTTCTTCAATTCGACGAGCTTATCGCGCTGCTCACCGGCTATTCAGGGAGCGACAGCGGGCGGGAAGTGGTTTTGAAGCTTGCACCGCATGCCGATCTCGCTATCCTCGAAGCGGACCTGGCGGACGCAGGGGAAGCGATCAGCTATCTTCGTGAACTCTCGGGGGCTCAGCCAGCATCGTCGGGTGCGGCGATCCGGCTGCATTTCGACCACCTTCCTTCGATTGCGAACCACGTTCGCATCCTTAAAGTAGAGGGCGCGGCGCTCGATGGGCTCCAGATTCAGGATCTTTTTGCCACGCTCGCCGTGGCGGGCGAGTATCGCAGTATTTTGCAGAAGGTCGCCGGGCGCTATCCACGTTTGGCCTTTCGGTCGAGTAAGCTGGCGGATCTGCGCGATCTGGCGCGCCGTTATGAACGGGTTTTTCTCCCCGACGGCAGCTTGTCCGACCAGGCGAGCGTGGCGCTTGGCAGAATTCGCCGAGACATAGGCCGGCAGCAGAAAAGTATCCAGGAATCGCTCGAGCGTTTCCTGCGGGCGCATCGCGACGACGGCACTCTGCAAGAAGATTTCGTCACCATTCGTGAAGATCGCTACGTCGTTCCGATCGTGGTTGGCCAGAAGGGGCGGGTCGATGGTGTCATCCATGGATCGAGCGGCACGGGCCGCACGCTCTACGTAGAGCCGCTCGAAACGATTGCGTTGAACAATCAGCTGGTGCGGTTGCGCGAAGACGAGCTGCGCGAGATTGAGCGCATCCTCGCCGAGATTACGGGCAGCCTGCGCGAGCATCGCGACGAAATTGCCGCTACGGCGGAGGCTCTGGCGGCATTCGATTGTATTTTCGCCAAAGCGTCTTTCGCGCGCGCTTTCGACGCCGTCATTCCGCGCTTCAGCCAAACGGACCGTCATTTCGTGCTGCGCGACGCGCGCCATCCGCTGCTCGAATCGGTTTTGCGCAAGCAGCGCAAGCCGATTGTGCCGATTTCTTTCGAACTTAACGAGACCGAGCGCTGTTTGCTGATCAGCGGTCCGAACACGGGCGGCAAAACGGTTACTTTGAAAACCGCCGGGCTGCTGGCGCTTATGGCGCATGCCGCGATTCCGGTACCGTGCGCGGAGGCCGAGTTTCCGCTGCTGGACGACGTTTTAGCGGATATCGGCGATACACAATCGATTGCCGAAAGCCTGAGCAGCTTTTCCGGCCATTTGATCCATGTCAAACAAATGCTCTCGGAGGTGACGGCGAACAGCCTGGTGCTCCTCGACGAACTGGGGCGAGCAACGGATCCGGACGAAGGGGGCGCGCTGGGCGTCGCGATGCTGGACGAATTCCGCAAATCCGGCGCCTTCTGCCTGGCGTCCACTCACCTGCTGCCGCTCAAGCTCTACGGAACGCGGACGCCTGGCGTGTTGAACGCCTCGATGGGGTTCGACGACGCGACGCTGCAGCCGACTTATCAGCTAAGACTGGGCGTACCGGGGAAATCGGCCGGACTCGATATTGCGACGCGGTTGGAGCTGCCGCCCGAAGTCCTGGCTCATGCGCGTTCCGTGCTGCCGCGGATGCAGGCCGATTTCGAGAGTCTGCTAAGCGAACTGCATTCCCAGGTGGAGGAGAACGCGCGGCGATCGAAGGAATTGGAGGCGGCGACGGCCGAGCTGAAACGGCGGCAAGCGGCGCTGGAGGCGGAGACGGCTAAGCGCGAGCAGCAGCGGCAGCGGGAATGGGAGCGGAAATCCGAGGCGATTGTGGCCGATTTCGAAGCGCGGGCGCAGGTAATGATGCAGGAAGTCGCGCAATCGTCCGAAAGCCGGAAGGCGGCGGAGCAGGCGCAGCGCCTGGTGGCGAAGACACGGCGGGAGTTTCGGGAGGAGGCGGCTCAGGCGCTGCCGAAAGAAACGTCCGCCCCGCAAGCGCTCAAGATCGAGGAAGGGGCGCGCGTGCGGCTGAAGGATATCCGCGAAGTGGCGACCGTGCGGCGTATTTTAAAGAACGGCTTGCTCGAAGTAGAAGCCGGATTTTTGAAGATGCAGGTGCCGCGGGAAGACGTGGTGGAGGTGGTTCCGGCCAATTTTACCGAACGAACTCGGCTACCGGCGAATGTCCGGGTCGAGACCGGACCGCGCTGGGACACGAGCTATCGCGAGATCAACGTAATCGGCCAACGCGCGGAAGAGGCCGTAGAACAAGTAGATAAATTTCTGGATTCGGCGGCAATGGCCTCCGTGAACCGGGTGCGCATCATTCACGGACACGGCATGGGGGTGCTCAAAAAGGCGATTAGCGAATTTGTAAAAACGAACCCACACGTCAGCCGCTCGTATCCGGCGACCCCGGCGGAGGGCGGGACGGGAGCGACGGTAGTCGAGCTTCGAGAGTAGAGTTGGAAAACGCTTCGGAGATGTCCGACACGCGGGTGCCCGCGGTCGCTACTACGAATAACGTACGTGCGGCGCAGACATTCGCTTGCTTCGTTGCGGCACGAAGGACCATATCTTACTCCTGCCGCAGAGCCGTCACCGGATCAATTCGGGACGCTCGCCTTGCCGGTGCATACCCAGCGAGAATCGCGGCGCTTAGGAGGACAACACCGGCCAGCAGCAGGGTTCTCGGATCGTTGGGCCGGGTTTCGAACAGAAACGATTTGACAAGCCGGGACGCGCTTAACGCGAGAGGCACACTGATCGCGAGTCCCACTGCCGCGAGTAGTAGAACGCGGCGCAGGACCATCCAGACCACGGTGCCGCGTTGCGCGCCCAGCGCCATACGGATTCCAATCTCGCCGACCTGCCGCGCGACGTTGTACGTCATCGTTCCGTAGAGCCCCACGCACGCGATCAGGAGAGCGAGAATCGCGAAACCCGTGCATAGTTTTGCAAACGTGACTTCCCGGCTGATCGTCCGATCGATTTCCGCAGCCTGTGTAATCACGTTTGTGATGGGTATGCGTGAATCTGCCTTGCGCACGAGCTCATAGACGCTCTTGACATACCTCAGCGGATTACCCACAGTGCGCAGCGCGTAGGTCACTCCCTCCGGAGAAAATTGGCTGACCGCTACGAACACGGTCATTGGACTCTCGTCCTCTTTCAAACCGCCGTACCGCACGTTAGCCGACACGCCGACGATTTCGAGATCGCGCTTCTCGTCGACGAACGTGATGCGCCGGCCTACCGGATTCTCGTTCCCGAAGTAAGTCCGCGCCAGCCGTTCGCTGATCACTGCAACCGGCGTGGAACCCGCTTGGTCGCGGTCGTCAATCTCACGCCCGGCCAGGAGCAAAATCTGCATCGTCGTGAGGAAACGCGGTCCCACGACCAGCACGCCTGCGCCTGGGACGCTGACAGCGCCGATCTTAATTGTCCCCCTGTATGTCTGGCCGGCATGGCCGGCGCTGATGATCGAGGATTGGGAAAGCGTCGCACCGCGCACTCCCGGGATCGATTCGAGGCGGTTGCGCAAGTCTGTGTAAAAGGTGGCAATCTCCGGGTCGCGATGCCCGGCCTGGCGCGCATTCAACGAGAACAGAAGGATGTTCTCGCGGGCGTATCCCAGTTGGACCGAGTGCAGCTTGTTGAGTGTTCGGACAAACAGACCCGCGGCGACCAGGAGGAGAAAAGAGAGCGCGATTTGTGCGACTACCAGAACCTGCTGCGCGCGGCGGCGCGGTCCGCCCCCGAGGCCATTCTTTAGCGCGGGCATGACGTCCGGACGCGTCGCCTGAATCGCTGGAGCGAGCCCAAATAACAGGCCGCAAACCACAGAGAGCGCCGCCGTCACGCCCAGCACGTGCCAGTTCAATTCGGCGCGCAGCGTAAAGTTCTCCTGCCCGTTGGAGAACAGAAACGTTAGCGATCGCACGCCCCAGATCGCAAACAAGACCCCTAAGGCTCCGCCGAGCGACGCCAGCATCACGCTTTCGGTAAGCAACTGCCGCACGAGGCGGAACCGTCCCGCTCCCAGGCTAAGCCGGACAGCCATTTCGCTGCGTCGCGCGGTGGCTCTTGCCAGCAGCAGATTGGCGATGTTCGCGCACGCGATCGCCAGGATCAATCCCACCATCGCCAGGAGCACATACAGAGGCTTGGAATACTTGCGGCGCAAGCTACCCAGACCGGCTGCGCCGGGGTTCAGAGTCAGGGCGGGCAGTTTGGCGCGCTCACCGTCGGTGGTCGCGGTGGTGGCAACCCATTGATGGAAACGAGGAGCCAGCACTGCCTGTGCCTGGGCCCTGCTTACGCCGGGACGCAGACGGCCCATCATTTCGATCCAGTAGAAGTTTCCGTTGCCATACATACGAGCCGCTCGGGCGCCGTCCAGGAGCACATTCGTGTGCACCGGAAGGTAGAGGGCAGGCGCCACCGCAGGGTCGACTCCGAAGAATTCCGGCGGCGCGACGCCGATCACCGTGAAGGGAATGTTATCGACGAGAATTGACTGTCCAATCGCATTCGGCGGTCCTCCAAAGCGATTTTGGCTGGTAGCGAAACTGATTACGGCGACCGGTGCCGCGCCTGGGCGGTCGTCTTCGGAATCGATCAGACGTCCCGCGGCCGGCGACACTTCCAGGCCGCGAAAATACCCGCCGGTGACGTACTCCGCGCTGACGCTCGCGGCCTGTCCGCGGATAGCCAGGTTACGGTGTAGTCCGTTGAAGTATCCGAACAGCGTGGAAAAGACGGGATTACCCTCGCGAAGCGTCTCGAACGCGCCGTACGGGAATATCCCGCTGACCAGCGTGCCTTTGTCGCCCGGCCAGAAAAGGCCTTGTACCCCGTGAACGACGTGAACCCATTGCTTGTTGGCGTTCTGTGGAGGCGGGCTATGCCAGTTCAAGACCACCAGCGACTCGGGATCAGCTACCGGCAGCGAGCGCAACAGAATCGACTCCATCAAGCTGTAGATGGCAGTGTTGGCTCCGATACCGAGCGCCAGCGAGAAGACCGCCAGGGCGCTGAATGCCTTGTTGGCGGTCATGGTGCGACAGCCATAGCGGACATCCTGGCCAAGTTCCGACCAAAACCGCTTGATCCAAATCGCCCGTGACTCTTCGTGCTTCAATCCGACGTTGCCAAAGCGCCGGCGCGCTTCAGCCCGGGCGCACTCCGGCGTCATACCGTCTGCTTGCAGTTGCGCGGCTTTTTCCGCAAGGTGGAGTTCCATTTCCTCACGCAGCACCTCGCCGCGCCTGGCGCTCTCCAGCCAATACCTCAGCCGTCGTAACAACATGGCCGTCACTCCGCTCCCATCACACGGGCGATCGCCAGCGTGAGTTTCGCGTACTTCCGAGTTTCGACCGCCAGCTGTTTGCGGCCGGCCGCAGTGATCCGGTAGATCCGCGCCCGCCGATTGTTCGACGTCACGCCCCAGACACCCTCGATCCAGCCGTTTAGCTCCAGCCGCTGGAGAGCGGGATACAGCGAGCCTTCCTCGACGAGGAGCTCATTGTCGGACGATTGTTGAACGAACTGGACTATGCCGTATCCATGGAGATCGCGTCGCGAAAGCGTCCGCAGAATCAACATGTCCAGTGAACCGGGTAACGAATCGTTCTTCCGCGCCTTACGTCCCATACCAAGAATTCTTAGCTTACAGCTGCCAGAATGCGCAAGTCAAGATCAGATTGTCTAGCCCTCTCGCCCGCGAAATGGTTCGGGGTGCCGGATGCGAATCGCCACGGAGCGAGTTAGCGGCTATCGACAAGCAGGCTACGTCCAATCTCACCGCTGGCGTAAAGCACAAGGGCGCTCCGTCCAGATCGGCAAGACAAATCGTCACTACGCGTTACTCGCGAGGGACTGATTTGAGCGAGTGAACCGCGGGCGCCCAGATTCGCGACCTGAACCGCCATCCACTTGCCGTACGAACATAAGTGTCGTGATCGACGCCAACCACTGTTGGAGTAGTCGGCGAACTGCCTTCGGCAGGTGCTGAATATGCGATTAGCGTGGAGCTGCCGCTCGCCTGATCGGGCCCGTTCAGAACGAATCGCTGATTAGTGACGACGTGAAGGCCGCTTGGCGGATTTACATCCAATGCCTTACCCCACTCGCTCAGGTCCTTCCACCCGATGACGGGCGTTGGTCCCACCTGCAGGCTTCCGTCCTCCACAAACAATTCGTGGATAGTGGCCGCGCTCCTGTTATCGACCCTCCAGACAATTTCGTTCAGCAATTGCGTTAGTTCCACATGGTCTAGCGGATTGACCAGTCCGGCCGCCGATCGACGCGCATCTGGGTTCGGCGTCCACTTATCGCTCCAATCGATAATCAATTGCCGCTTTCGAAAGAACCAGCGGCCTTGTCGCCGCGCAAAATCGTCGAGATATCGAATAGACAGAAGTTCGAAGGAGCGCTTGCCGACGTTCTCTGTAATCTCATAAGCAAGACAATACGATTCTCCAAAGGCCTGATCCCCTGACACAAGAATTGTGCTTTGGCCGTTGAAGTGAGTCGTTGCGACAAACGTATTGAGCACCGCAAGCGCCTTGAATAACTCCTGCCGCCCCCGTAGCACGCTAACGGGCGCGTGAGTTGCAGGGTCGCCAACATAATTTTCGATCACGCCGTCTTCCGCGAGTAGGCCTGCTTGTTTTTCGCGCAGCCGGCGATCGGCACAATGCGCCCAGGCATCAATCAGTTGACGTATGGCGATACGGTCGGCCATGTCCGCTTTGGCCGGGGCCATTCCACCGGAGACTGAGTAAAGAGGTTCAACTGATGCGCTTTCCATAAGCTGGTCCTTTGCTTCCTCCGGCGCCAGTGCCCAGGAGGGCAAACCGAACAAGGCTCCGTGTGCTGCTAGGCCACGTCCCAAGAAAGCTCTGCGATCCAGCGCAGGATGCGTTCCATCCGGCATTGAAAACAAGTTTGCACTGCTCCTGTTTCTAAGGGGACCACAGTTTGGCTTCGATCAGGTAGATCGTTCCTGTCAATGTCTTGCCGAATCCTGTCAAGCAGCAGCCAAAACCATGCTGGCAATCATTTCGCTTATCGTTGAAATGAGAATAGCGAAATGAGAATGGCGCTCCTGACCGAATTGAGGATGCTAATCGATCGCCACGCCGGTCCGGGCGCCATGAAGACAATCACCACCGTAATTCCGGCGCTCGCCGTCAGCCGATGCCGTAGGTCGACGGAGCCGCTGGGGCATGTCTACGAGCCGATTCTGGCTTTGATCGCTCAGGGAAGAAAACAGACCGTGTTTGGCAATCGCACCTTCGACTACCGGTCCGGACAGTACCTCGTGGTGTCCGTCTCACTCCCGATCACCAGCCATATCGTTTCAGCGACTTTGGAGAAGCCCTTTTTGGCGCTCAGCTTGAGCATCAAGCCGGCGCTAGTGGCGAACCTCCTTCTTGAGGCCTCCACGACGGATCAAGCGGCGGCAGAGATGACAGGCATTGGGATTAGCAACGCACCGATGAATTTGCTTGATCCGCTCTTACGCCTTCTCCGGCTGCTTGACCACCCTCGTGACATTCCGGTGCTGGCTCCTGGAATCGAGCGGGAAATTGCCTGGCGCTTACTCAACGGACAGCAGGGCGGTCTCGTTCGGGAGATCGGTATGGCAGACCCGCGTCTTTCCGAAATCAGCAAGACCCTCAAATGGATTCACTCGCATTTGCACGAAACGCTCCGAGTGGAGGCTCTGGCGGCGCAGGCAAAAATGAGCGTGTCAACCTTCCATCGTCACTTCAGATTCATTACCGCAATGACGCCTCTCCAGTATCAGAAGCAGATCCGCCTTCAAGAGGCCAGGACCCGGCTGCTAACAAATGGACAGAGCGTTGAGGCCGTCGGCTTCTCCGTTGGCTATGAGAGCCCGTCGCAGTTTAGTCGGGAATACAAACGTTTCTTTGGCCTTCCACCGGCGCAAGACGTCGTTTTGCGAAGGCAGCGCGCATCCTTGCAGCCGATGGGTGCCTAGCCAACACGACTTGTCGACTGAGAAAACATCCTGGCTGGTCGCGAGGGTTTTACGAGTTAACGCGTGAGGCTCTCCGCTCGGTCGTTTTAGAAATCAAAAGTGGCGCTGATTTGGCCGGTACGCGAGTTGCTGCTGTAGAACTGGTCGAATCGGCCGAAGAGCGAATTGCCGGGAATCAAGTCGTTACGGCTGTTGGTGTAGCCGAGAGACGCAACATCGCTGAGATACCCGCCGGTGTATTGGGCGTGGTTCAGGATATTGAAAAATTGGGCTCCGATCGAGAAGCGCAGGCGCTCGGAAAAGTTGAAGCGCTTATAGATGGCGGCATCGATATTGTCGGTCGGCTTCAGGGGGAAAGTATTGCGTCCGGAGTTGGCTAGCGCGCCGGAGCCGGCCACCACGTAGCGGGCCTTGGAGCTATTGGCGACGTAGGCGACGATGGACGAGCTGCCGTCGGCCTGCGCTACGCCGGAGGCATCGTATCCGGTCACGCCGGTTCCGGCGGTTGCCACGCCGGCCGGATTGACGATCACGCGGTCGCCGGCACTATCGTTGTTGAGATTGCTGTCCACGTTGCTCTGCACGGTGGCAAATTCGGGGCTCTGATACGTGTAAGTCCCGGAAATGTTCCAATTCCCCAGAATGTTTTTCACAAACCAATTGCTCTGCTGGAAGGGCTGCCAATCGTAAACCGGGGTGAAGGTAAATCTCTGGCGATGGTCGAGCGATGAGCTCGCCCACTCCGCTGTCAGATTCTGAAAATCCTGCGCGCGGCGGGGTGTCAGGTAGGTCGAGAAGTTGGTTGCGGTCGCGTTGTCTTCGAGATGACTCAGCGTGTAAGCGGCGATCAGCATTAAACCATTGCTGTAACGCCTGTTCAACTGTAAAGCCAGGCCATGGTAAGTGGAGGTGGCTTCGGGATTATAGCCGGTCAGGTTTTGCAGCGAGCCATAGGCAGCGAGGGTATCGAAGGGGCGATCGGCAGTGCCGCCGGGTACGATGCGCGATTTGACGTCGCCCAGGTTCAAGGGGAGTGAAGCTAAAGTCCCTGCCGAGGGCATGGAGAAATAGGTGGGAGTGTAGTTCGTCGGCGTCACCAACGAATCGATGTTGGCGCGCGTTTGCGTCCAGAGATGGACGCCGCGCGTACCTACGTAGCGGGCCTCGAACGTGTAGTTTTTGTCAAACACATGCTGCACGCCCAAGTCCCAGGTAAGTCCGTAGGGCCGTTTTCCGCCATAGGTGATGGAGGAGAGGAGACCGAGCGCCTCGCGCTGCGTGGTGGGCAGCGGGTTTGGGTTGCCGGGGAGTCCGCCATTAGCGAGAAAGTTCGGAGCGTTGCTGTTGAGATCCACGTCGTTTGTCTGTTGAAAGTAGGGAGGAGCGGCATTGGCGTTCAAGTTGGCGTAGGTGTTGTCATAGGCCATCGTGAAGCCTCCGCGGATGGCAGTGGTGCCATTGGAGCCGGGAGAATAAGCAAAGCCGAAGCGCGGCGCCCAATTATTTTTGCTGAAAGCCGGATTGGGGACAGTGAACACTCCCGGAACGTTCGCAGGGTCGCTATACACCTGATAGCGAGAGGCCACTGGCATGGTGACGTATTCGTAGCGCAGGCCGAGGTTCAAGGTGAGATTGGGTCGGATGCGCCAATCGTCTCCCAGATAGGCTTCGTTTTGTAAGAATCCAAGGGGATAGCTCGTCGGACCGGCGCTGCGCTCTCCGAGCACATCGGGAGTCAGATCCTGCAAGTATTGCTGAAACGAGGAGTATTCGTAGTTGCCGAGTACCCGCTGAATGAAATAGTTGGTCAAGATCACGTCAGTAAAGTGATAGCCGAACTTGATAGTGTGCTTACCTTTGATCCAACTGACGTTGTCTTGCAGCTGAAAGAGATTTTGAATGGAACCGGAGGGTCCATCGGGCCCCATGGTGACGCCGCCGAGCTGGTCAATTTGAATGACGGGGAACACATTCAGGCCGGGGAAGGTAAAACTCGGAAGGCCGAGCGAGTTGAAGTTTCGGCTGAAGGAAGAGCGGAATTCGTTCTGGAGCGTGGGTGAAAAGTTGTGATACTCCGAGAGCGAATAGAAGTAGTTATTGTTCGGGGAGGGAACATCGAAGATGGGCAGTTGAGCGCCGGTATCGATCCCGTCGTGCCGGTTATAGATCCAGCGGCCGCGCACTTGATCCTTGTCGCTCATGTTGTAGTCAATCGACACGACAGCATCGTAGTTATTCGAAAAAGAGGGTGACACGGTAGAGATCGTGCCGATTGGAACGGTTGCGCCAGAAACGCTCACTGTTCCGGCGTCATTGGCGGGGGCAGTCCCGACATATTTTTTGAAAGTGGAGAGGTTGTTTGCGCTGAGCGTGGACGCGACGGTGGAAAGCGCAGCATAACCGGCGGCGGTGGGGGCGCTGATCGGACTGCCGGGCGTGGTGCTCTGCCCTATCGGGTTGTATTCAAAATTGCCGAAGTAAAAGAGCTTGTTCTTGATGATGGGGCCACCAATCGTCGCGCCCAGGCGGTTGCTATCGAAGCGCGGCAAGGTAGTGAGGCCCTGCGTCCAATCGAGAGCATCGACGGCATTCAGGTTGCGGTTCTGCAGGTATTCATAGATAGAACCGTGTATCTCATTTCCACCGCTCTTGACGATGGTGTTGAAGATGCCGCCGGAGCCGCCGCCGAACTCGGGACTGAATTGATTTTGGAGTAGTGAGAGCTCGGCGACGGCCGCGTTTGATACATAAACAAGCGGCGCGGGATTGTAATGATTCTGATTACTGACACCATCGAGTGTAAAGACGTTGTTATCGGGACGCTGGCCGGAGATAGCGGGACCGTAGCCCTGTCCATTTCCGCCGGACGAAGCGACGCCCGCGCCGAGTAAGGTCAGATTGTAGACGCCGGACCCGCTGCTCGCGGTAGGCAGGTTCATGGCTTCGCGAGTGGTGAAGCTAGTCTGCAGCTGGGCGGTGGTGGTGTCGATCACCGCATTCGCGGCGCTGACCTCGACGATCGTGCTGGACAATCCGACGTCGAGCGTGAGATTGGCGGTGACGGTGTTGTTGAGATCGACGGAGACGTGCTCGACCTTATTAGTCGCGAAGCCGGTGGCTGTTCCCGTGATGGTATACGCGCCCACCGGAAGATTCGTGAAGCGGTAAACGCCATCATTGTTCGATGCCACCGTGGTCTTAACGCCCGTCGCTTCATTGGCGGCAGTGACGGTGGCCGCCTTGATGGAGGCGCCGCTCAAATCGATAATGCTGCCTGTGACATCGCCGCTGTTCGATTGCGCCAGGGCAGAAACGCTGAAGACGCCGAAAAGGACTAGCGTCGAGACTTGACGCTTGTAATTAGAAAGCATAGAAGACCTCCCTGAAAAAGTTTTTCAAAGTCAACTAGCTCGACACAGAGCGGCAAAGCGCCATGGCTTCGTGATGGAATTCTTAAGAGTGTAACAGAAAAATACTAACGCGACGGGAAAATACTGAGTGCCCTTGATACACTTGAGCATGGTCCGGTTCTTGATAGGGATGCTCGGAATTGCAGGCCTTTTTGTGACTTCTGCCGACTATCCGGCCACGATCCACGCATGGCAGGCCCACCGGGATGCCGGGTTACGCGCGCCGGATAGTTGGCTCACGTTAGTGGGTTTGTTCTGGCTGCAGCCTGGCAACAATTCGATCGGCTCGGCCGAAGGAAATGACTTCGTTTTGCCGAAAGCTTCCGGGCCTGCGCATTTGGGAATTTTGAAACTGGCGGGAGACGAAGTCACATTCAGCGGAGCGGATGGCGCGTCCCGGGAGCTTAGTTACGACGAAGAAAAGCCGGATGTGGTGAAGGCCGGTTCGGTTTCCTTTTACGTGATTAAGCGCGGCGACAAATTCGCGGTGCGAGTGAAGGACAGCGCGAGCCCGGTGCTTAAGAACTTTGCCGGCATGAAGTATTTCCCGATCAATCCGGAGCTGCATTTCGACGCGAAGTTCATTGCGGATGAGAAGAAGATTCCCATTCTGAATGTGCTGGGCCAAACGGACGCCGAGACAAGTCCGGGAGTTGTGGAATTCAGCTATCGGGGCAAGATATATCATCTGCGGCCGATCTTCGAAGATACCGCCACGGGTAAAACCCTGTTCTTCCTGTTCAAAGACGCGACAAACAAGAAGCAGACTTACCAGGCGGGACGCATGTTGAACACGCCGCTGCCTGCTAACGGTAGGGTGGATCTCGATTTCAACCGGTCCTACAATCCGCCGTGCACATTTACGCCGTATGCGACTTGTCCGCTGCCGCCTAAAGAAAACATTCTGCCGTTTGCGGTGGGCGCGGGCGAGCTTCGCTACGGTAACGGGCATGTGGACTATTCCGCCGAGCGCTAAATTGTAGGTCGTGATCCTGACGCCCCGCGAAACAGACGCCGGAAAACGTCTGGATTCTTTTCTGCATGAGCGGCTGCCCGAATTCAGCCGGTCGCGGCTTCAATCCTGGATTAAGAACGGACGGGTATTGGTAGCGAGTCTGCCGGTGCGGGCATCCTACGTGCTGCGCGGCACGGAAAGCGTAGAAGTTCATCCGGCCGAGCTTGCTCCTTTGCACGCCGAAGCGGAAGAATTGCCGCTCGAAATTCTTTACGAGGACGCGGACGTGGTGGTGGTGAACAAAGCGGCGGGCATGGTGGTCCACGCCGGGGCGGGTCATGAGCGGGGCACGCTGGTGAATGCGCTGCTGCATCATTTCGGCTCGCTTTCTTCGATCAACGGCGATCTGCGGCCGGGCATTGTGCACCGGCTCGACCGGGAAACGAGCGGCGTGCTGGTAGTCGCCCGCACGGACCAGGCTCATCAATCGCTGGCGCGGCAGTTTCACGATCGGGAAGTCGAGAAGACTTATTTAGCGCTGGTTCACGGCCGGATGAAACAGGCGCAAGGGCGAATTGAAACGCCGATCGCGCGCGATTCGGCGCGGCGGACGCGCATGACGACGAAACTCGGGTCGGGACGAGCGGCGCTCACCGATTACCAAGTAAGCAGGGAATTCGAGGGCTTCAGTTATTTGCGAGTGCGTATCGGGACAGGGCGTACGCACCAGATCCGGGTGCATCTGGCGAGTCTTCAACATCCGATCTTGGGCGACCGGCTCTATGGCGCGCCGAAATCGGACGATGCGTACCTACCCGGCCGCTTCTTCCTGCACGCTCACGTTTTGCGGTTCCGATCGCCATCGGGCGGCCAATGGATTACGGTGGAAAGCCCGCTACCGGCCGAACTTGCTGGTTTGCTCCAGATTCTGCTCGCCCAAGACGGCTAGAATGGTTCCATCTCAATGAAGCTTCGAGTTGCGGCCCTGGCGCTTGCCACCGCGTCCACTTTCGTGTTTTTGGGTCCGGTTTCGGCCCGGCAGAATCCGCCTGCCAAAGCGCCGGCGCAAGCCGAAGAACCGCCGCCGATTCGCGCCGAGGTGACGCGCGTCAACATGCTGTTCACGGTGACGGACAAGAAGGGGCGCTTCATCACCGATCTGACGAAGAATGATTTTCAGGTCTTCGAGAACAAGAAACCGCAGGAGATCATGGAATTCACGGCCGAGACCAATCTGCCGCTGCGGCTGGCGGTTTTGATCGATACGAGTAACAGCATCCGCGACCGCTTCCATTTCCAGCAGGAGGCGGCGATTAACTTCATTAACAGCGTAATGCGGACGCAGGATAAGGCGATTGTCGTGAGCTTCGACACGTCGGCCGAACTGGTGGCGGACTTGACGAACAACACGACGACGCTCGAGGACGCGGTGCGGCAGTTGCGTCCGGGAGGCGGCACGGCGCTGTACGATGCGGTCTACTTTGCCTGCCGCGACAAGTTGATGCAGGATCAGCCGCTCTATAAGTTTCGGCGCGCGATGGTGATCCTGAGCGATGGCGAAGACGACGACAGCCGGTACAGCCGCGAGCAGGCGCTCGAAATGGCGCAACGGGCGGACACGGTGATCTATACGATTTCGACCAACATCAGCCACATCGAAACCGACGGCGACAAGGTGATGCGGTATATGGCGGAGCAGACCGGCGGAGCTTCGTTTTTTCCGTTTGAGGCGAAGGATCTGAACCAGTCTTTTGAGAACGTGGCGAATGAGTTAAGGCATCAATATAACTTGTTTTACCGTCCGCAGCCTTTGAATAATGATGGGAAGTTTCATCAGGTCACGATCAAGGTAAAGGGGCGGAAAGATTTGGTGGTGCGAGCGCGCAAGGGGTATTATGCACGGCGCGAGAGTTCGTAGGGGCACGGCGGCGACAAAGGATTGCCTCTAAACAGAGCATCCCGCCTGGAAGCCATCTGCCTTCCCGAGTTTCACTAGTTAGTTAGAGCGCGCACCTGTGAACACTTGGTCCGTCAGCTTAAAACCCGCGGATTCGATGATTGGCCTCACATTGGCTAAGAACCCTTTCCTCCCTCATCGGGGGGAAACTGAAAGATCACTTTGAATTCGACCGATCTGCCCTTGGCCTCGGGACAGTTTTGAAGGATCTCGCCGCTTTCGACGAACGCCAGATATCGATTCAATTTGGTTTGAAGAAGCATCTGATGTCCATTGCTATCGGACCAGTCGAGATGGTCGCTGATCGTTAAGACAACATAGCCGCTAATCCTGTCAGTGCTGATTATGTCGACGACATCGGTCTGTTCTATTGACATTTCAATTTTCTCCCGGAATGCGCGCGAATTGTCATTAGCCGACATCCGGGGCAAGGCGTTCGTTTTTCAGCTCGGCGCGAAGTATGTGATTGTGCCGGTTTCGGTGATCTTGAGCGGTTCGATTTTTCGGTCGTGGGTCCGAATTAGCCTTGAGTTGAGTGTTCGCAGTGGGCTTGACTCAGCCGCGGGCAAGAAAAGTAACGATGCTACCATAGGCGGCCAACGCGTTCGGGTACTGAAAGCCTCAGGCAGCATACTGCTTGGCTATCGAAAGAAGCGGATACGTTGGGTCACCTTCAGCTAACGCGGTCGCAAACTCCAAAAATCTTCGTTCAGCCGACTCGATAGGTTCACCCAAAAAGGCTTCTACTAAGTCTGGTCTACCAGCGAACAGGTTGTAGTATTCGTTGCAGGAAATCGCCCAAGAACGATTTTCATCCGTCAGCAGGAACCGAAACGCTCCCAACTCGCGATTAAGTTGAAGGAAGCCTGCCTCGCTCACGGCTAGCTCGTAACAAGTTGGCGTGTCGCCGAGATCCTCAGTCGCAATTGCTACGCACTTCGTAACGTCGGCTCTATTCAACACCGACGTAAGTCGAGGAATATCCGGACGTGGGATACGGGCCATCGATTCCGCCGGAACAACCTTCCAGCCCTGCTTGCGAACCCAATCAAGCCTGAAGTCGTAACCGCGTTCCTCGTCGCCTGACATCATCTGTTTCAGCAGTTCATTGCAGTGGCTGCACTTTAACTGGTCAAAGATCGGTGTCATCGGTTGTACCGGATCTTTGTCACCTCACCACTCGCGTGCTGGATCTCCACGGTGGCCCGACCATCTTTACTGAAATTTCTGAGAACTGCCTTTGATCCATCGGCGAACTCTTTCACTTTTACCGCTCCGATGGTTTTCTCCGCTCCTGCAAGAGCTTCAAAATCCTTCGTGGCTTGTGCGAAGCCTCCAACCTTTCATAAATTCCAGCGGCCGCCAGGCCACGCGCCGCCCTCGTCAGATTTGCGCCCTGGAGGATCGGACCTAAGTCCGGAATCACGGCCATTGCAAGATTAGTGTTGTCACAATTCCCGGCACCACACTCTGCCAGTGCCATTGGAATTGGTGCGACTATTGACCCGAACGCCATCAACCCGGCTCCGGCGAGGTTTACCCCAGGTGCGGCCATGTTTCCAGCTCTGTTCAGCATGCTGGCTACGCCCGGCGGTAAGGAGTCATCACTTCCACTTTGCCCAAACTGTATGTTCCCAACACCTGAACTCGTGTCATTTGCAAACGAATACGTCAGGTTCGTGCCGTTGTACTGGTAGGAGTTGGTGTTTACCGTTCCGCCCACGTACGTGCCGCTGCAGGTTTCAGCGGAACCGCCAAGCTCGGTTATTACCTCCACGCCTGAGGATGTTTGGTTGCTGGTCGTAATGCAATCTTCCCCGGTTAGGTCGACATGGGAGAGCGGACTGTTTTGAACGTAGGCATACAAATTCCAACTCTGTGGGTCTTGGGTGTGCTGGTCGATCAGCGGCTCGTCGGGCGATGTAAACCTTCCCAACGCCGAACCATAATACCGCGCCCCGGAGTAATCCAGTCCGGATTCGACGTCCCTTTCTTTGCCGGTGAACTTCTGGGCGATATTGTCATTTCCGCTGCCCCAATCGCTGTTTCTACCCGGCGTTGCCGGCGTCACTTCTTCGCCGAACGGCAGGTAGGCGTCCCGCGCTACCACCTTTCCGGTCTGGTCCATCACCTGCCGCGGCGTTCCCAGATGATCCCAGCTTAGGTAACATGTCGTACAGCTCGCCGTTCCCGAACTCGTTGCATACTCCGCCGTTAACAGTCCCGCCGCATCGTACACGTAAACCGTCTGGGCTCCCGACGGGGCGATCTTCGCTACTCGCTTTCCGTTGCCGTCGTAGAGGTAAGTCTCGGTCATCCCTGCTTCGGTTAGCATCGCCTGGCGGTTTTCGGCATCGTAGAGGATTGTGTCGCCCGACACACCCGTCTCGTTGCCCGCATTGTCGTAGCTGCGGTCCGGACGGCGATTTGCCGCCGTGTAGTTGTTCGTGGTTGGCGTGTCTCCGGTGAAAGGCACGCCCTGGTTGGTGCTCCAACCTTCCCACATGTTTCCGTACGCGTCGTAGGAGAAAGTGCGCGCCCAGTTCGTAGCTCCGCTCGCGGCCTGCTTGGTCACAGCGCTCAACCGATCCACGCCATCGTAGCTGAACTTTTGGAACAGCGTATACAGCCCCGAATACTTCGGGCCGCTGATGTTCTCCGAATATGCCGCCAGGCTACCATCGAAATCCCATGCATAATTGAACTGAAGTAACGTGGGGCCCTCCGGGTCCTGCGCATGGGTGGCCCAGAACAGCGGCCTCAGCCGATCGTCATAGCTGAAACTGAGGTTAGCTCCGTTGCTGCGCGTCTGAAGTTCCCGGCGGCGTGTCGTTCAGGAGGGTTAAACATATGGAAAAAAAAGCGGGCGAAGGGCAGTTTGGAACCTGGTTGCGTGATTCTTACCGGGGTGGAAAGCGATTCGATACGAGTAGTCGGGAGCAGCCAACAGCTATAGACCGATGTAGGGTGGTTCGACGGTTCGCGCCCAGCCGGAGAGGGCGGCGGCGGGACAAGTCGCTTCTACAGTTTGTCTGGTGTTGGACAAGGCGCCAACCCAGGCGGCCTGGATCAATGGGAGGCCATTCGACCGGGGAGGGGTGGGGTCGAAGCGGCAGGGCCGATCGGAAAAGACCGCGTACTCGACGCCGGCTGTAATCGGAATGCGGAAAGAAGACGCGGTGAAGATTTCGGTCGCGCGCGCGGCAAACATTTTCGCGAGGCTTGTGAGGAGGCGCGTTTCGGGTGATGGCTGGCTGGTGGAATCGACCAGCGCGATCAGTTCGCCATTGTTGGTTGTGGACGCAAACACGATCCGCCTTAGAAAGAACGGCCCGTCGCGTGGAGTCGGCCGATAGCCGCGAATGATGGATCGAACGTCCACATACGCCCAGCCGCAGGGGGATTCGGCCAGGTAATCGATCGGCCGGGGCCTCTTGTTCTGCAGACGTATGGCGAATTCAAGGAAGTCCGACATGGGCGTGATCAGCAGGGGGACCGTTCCGTCATTGCAGGCACGGTAGCGGACGCTGCGGGCAGCGAGCCAGATCTTCTGGTTATGGTCGATACGGAGATGATCCTCGAAAAGAGTCTGCCAGGCGAAACCGAGGTAGGCATCCATGGGGAAAGCGCCATCGCCGGTAGGGAAGCGGGTGGGATTGGCGACGGTAAGCCGTGGCTGGCTGAGCACCGGTATGTTGAACCCAATCAGCCACGGAAAAATTGTCAGGGCGACGAGCGCGGCGGAGGCTCGGCGCGCGACGCTTGGCCGGGCGCGGCGAAAAGACCGGTACAGCCAAACCGAGCGCCGGCTCGACACCACGAACAAAACGGCGGCGATGGTCAGGAAGAGATAGCGCAGTGTGTAGAGCTGAAGCGAATAGAAACCGAGGGGAATGAGGGGCGACAGAGCAAAACAGGTGTAGAAAAAGCGGAAGCGCGGCTTACGAATAGCCAGCCGCAAGAAAATTGCAACTGCCAACAAGAGCAAGCTGAGGAGCGCTGGGGTGAATCCGAAGAACAAGAAGCCGAAATAAGAGCGAGCGTCGAATGAGAATGGATTGGTATCCGGGAGAGCAGCTCCGGCCAGTAGTTTGCCGGCTAAGACAGGCACTATGGCGGCAGCGGCCAGCAGCCAGGGCAGAGGACGGCGAACGAGATTGCGGAAACGGGCGCGGGAGATTTGCGAAAGGGCCAAAGCGGGGATGGCAAGGACAACGTCGCCCCGGCAGGCAGCGGCGATGACCACCAGGAACAAACCGAAAAGCAGCTTCGGTCGCGATCTGAAGTCACCTATAAAGAAGAAGCCTAGCAGCAGAAAGGCCAACGAAAGCCAGGCGGTGCCGAAGTAAGGCATATAAAGGATCAGCACCGGGGACAAAAGAACAGGGAGAACGAGCGGGAACGGGTAGCTCCGAGTTCTGCCCAAGCGGAAGGCGACGCTGAGCCACGCGAGAGAGGCCGCAATAGTCAAAAGGAAGTTGGCTGCCCAGACGGGATCGGCCCGGGGAACGAGCCGGTAAAGCCAGGTTAAGGCGAGGAAAGCGCCCCACTGCTTGTCGAAGTTATAGAAGAGGGCGTGCAGGAATGGAGTTTGACGCCGGGCGATCTGCCAGCCGCCGCTGAGGATGGTGGCCTGGTCATTGTCGCGGAAGGTGGACGAGACAAACGGGTAGACCAGAACCAGCAGGCTGGCGACTTGTAGGAGGAGCGCCCGGTGGCGAGGCGTCCGCGTTCTCATAGCAGCGGGAAAGAGGTTAGCGGCGCGCAAGTCCGCTGCGAAAAAACCCGGCGCGCGCCACTACTATTTTGGAAAACTGTAGACACTTATGCCGCGCTTAATTGCTTCCCTTCTGGTCCCTTTTTTTGGCCTGATACTTTTGCTACCCGGGATGGCCAATGCCAGCGGGCGGACACCGACCGACAGCGCCCATGCGGTTCCGCATACAGACTCGCAGATAGATGCTACGATCCGCGCGAAACTGGCGAAATCGAAGATCGGCAAGGACGGCTTCCATTTTCACGTCCAGCACGGGGTAGTGACCTGGGAAGGCAAAACCAATGTTATCCAGCATAAAGGGTCGGCCACACGGATGGCGAGAACGGCCGGAGCAACGCAAGTAATCAACAACATCCAGATTAGCGATAGCGCGAAGGCCAAGGCAGCGGCCAATCTCAAGCGGGCCACGGTCACCCCGTAAATCCTTCGTCAGAGTTTCAGATCCTCCGAAAGTCGCAGCCGCGCGCCGAGGCTGGCGGCTATGCGTGTTAGAGTAGGAGCGAACTGAATATTTTTGATGAAAAGTAGTCTTCTTCTCTCGGCTTTCCTGTGTTCTGCAATGGGCTTTGCACAAGGAACAGCATCGCCCGCCAGCCCGGCCCAATCCCCTTCAGCGGCTTCAGGAAGTCAGTTGAGGGCAAGAGGGCCCGAAGCGGTTGCGCAGAAGGATCCCAACCGGGTGGTTGCGACCATTAACGGCAAGCCGATCACGGCCAAACAGGCTGAGAGCATGTTGAAAGCGATTCCGCCTGAGCAGCTGAAACGCTACCAAACGAACCTCTCGACGGTGGTGCAGCAGATTTTCATGAGCCAGCAACTGGCGGAGCAGGCCGTGAAGATGAATCTCGACCAGGAGTCACCCTGGAAAGAGCAGTTGCAGCTGACGCGAGACAACATCCTGACGCAAGCCTATTTGAACAAGATGGCCAGCACACCCGCGGGTACGCCGGCAGAAGATCCGCAACAGTATTACAACTCGCATCAAGCCGAGTTCGACCGGGCAAAGTTGAGCGGCATCTTTGTAGCTTTCAATCCGCCGGGAACACCGGCTTCGGCGGCTTCGAACAATCGGACGGAAGAGCAGGCGCGCAGCAAAGCGGACGATATCGAGAAAAAGCTGAAAGCGGGCGGCGACTTCGCCACGCTTGCCAGGACGGAATCGGACAACCAGCAGGCAGCGGCCCGCGGCGGTGAACTGGGGACATTTAGCGTGACCGACCCGCAACTTCCGCCGGACCTGAAGACCGCGATTCAGAAGCTGCAACCGGGCCAATCCTCGGAACCGCTGCGTGTTCAAAATGCGCTGCTCATTCTCAAAATGGATAGCCGGAACAAATTGACGTTCGATCAAGCGCGGCCCGAAATTACGCAGAAGTTACAGGCGGAGCGCAATCAGGCGGCGGTGAAGCAGGAAGTGGATAAATACAAGATCCAGGTACAGGATCCTGACTTCTTCAATGCTTCGTCGGGTTCGTCGAACGTGCCGTCATTGGCGCATCCTCCTTCCGGTTCTCCGCGAAGCGGTGCGCCTCCATCCAGGCCCTGACGTTTCGGCTGGCGCACTCCAGATCATAGAAGGAGTGGCTGGCCGTTTGCCGCGGCTTGAGGGCGGCAGCATCTCAATCTCGTTTCATCCCGAGCTGACGGCCCATCGCGGAAAGCTGTTGACGGGCGGCTCGCATCGAGGAACGGAAGTTCATGCGGCAGCGTTCATCCGGCAAAGACGCATTGTGGTCGAAAGCGGGTTACTCAAGAAGCCAAACACGCTGCGGCTGATTCTTACTCACGAGATTTTCCATTTCGCATGGGCGCGTTTGGGGAACGTTCCGCGCGCGGAATACGGGACGCTTTTACAAAGGGAACTGGCGGCCGGCGCGAAGGGCGAATTAGGCGAATCGGCCGGAGTCAAAAAGAGATCGCTTGGGCCGCGGGAATATTGGGGTGCGCAGAACGGGCAGTGGCGCGACTACGTTTGCGAGAGTTTCTGCGATACGGCTGCGTGGCTTTACTCGGGAGTTCCGCGTCATTCTGAGTTCGATCTTGCAAATCGATGGCGGCTTCGACGGCGGGCATGGTTGCTTTCGAAATTCTCACCGCCGCGGGCCTGTTAGCCCACGCCGCAAGTTCCCGAGCTAAACTGGAGATTCAAATGCTCTCGGCCTTTCGCAATCCTCGTTCACTTGCCCTGCTGGTCGCGCTGGCGGTGCTGGCCGCATGTACCGGATCCAAAACACAAACTGAGGCTAGCCGCGCGGAGGCCAAAGCGGAAGCGAACCGCAAGGCTGCTCCCGGCTTCACGCTCACCGATTCGAGTGGCAGCAAGGTCAGCTTAGCGGATTACCGGGGCAAGGTGGTTTTGCTGAATTTTTGGGCGACCTGGTGCGGCCCTTGCCAAATCGAGATTCCGTGGTTCCAGGATTTCGAAAAGCAATATAAGTCGAAAGGCTTCGAGGTGCTGGGCGTTTCGATGGATGAAGACGGCTGGTCCGTGGTGAAGCCTTACCTTGCGGCGCATAAGCTGAACTACCGAATCCTGCTGGGCGACGATTCGGTAAGCCAGTTGTATGGCGGGCTCGATGCGCTGCCGACAACGTTTATCATTGATCGTGATGGAAAGTTTGCCTTCCCCCCGCACATCGGACTGGTGTCAAAGAATGTCTACAGCGGTGAAATCGAGAGTCTGCTGGGCGAGAAACAAACGAACGCCTCGGCTCGCGGTTTGTCTTCTCCTGCCACTCTGCTGTTCAGCGCAACAAAATAGAGTGATGGTTCGCGCGCCGCAACAAATAGCCGCGAAGCGCGGGGCGGCGGTTGGCGAGGCCCTCGACGTAACGGTGGTGAGCGGCTTTCATGTCAACAGCGACAAGCCGAAGGATGAGTTTCTGATTCCACTGAAGCTGACCTGGACGGCGGGTCCACTAGAAACAGCGGGCGTGACGTATCCAAAGCCGGAAGAGATCAAGGTCGGAAGCCAGCAGCTCACGGTTTTCACCGGCAACTTCAAGATCGAAACGAAGTTCCAGGTGCCGGCTAATGCGCCTCCCGGGAACGCCATGATGGTGGGGAAACTGCGCTACCAGGCGTGCAATAGCGACATGTGTTTTCGTCCCTCGTCGGTGGAAGTGCGCCTGCCAGTGACGATCGAATAGCGCCGCGGGTTCGCAGCGGATGCGGCGACTGATACTTCGGCCGGGCGCGATTGGGGATTGCATTCTGGCGCTGCCCGCGATGCAGAGCCTGGCAGCCGATTACACCGAGATCTGGATCTCCGCGCCACTGGTTCCGCTGATTCGATGCGCGCAGCGCGTTCGGCCGCTGGCTGCAACCGGCATCGATCTGGTGGGCGTAGGCGATCTTGAATTCCCCGATGCATTGAAAGAAAAACTGCGCTCTTTCGATTCGATTGTGAGCTGGTATGGAAGCAACCGGCCGGAATTTCGCAAGGCACTCTTAGGGCTTGGGGTGCGGTGCGAATTTCTGGCCGCGCTGCCGCCCGAAGACTACGCTGGCCACGCGGCGCAGTTCTTTGCGCGCCAGGTGGGAGCGCCCGAAAACGTTTCTCCCCGGATCGAAGTGCATCGCGGCGCCGCGCGCGATGCAGTGGCGATTCATCCTTTCTCCGGCAGCAAGAAAAAGAACTGGTCGCTCACGCGTTACCAGGCATTGGCCGCAATTATTGGGATGGAGAGGGTCGAGTGGCTTGCTGGCCCGGAAGAAGAGCTGGCAGGCGCTTCTCGGTTCGAAGATCTTGCCCGACTGGCGGAGTGGTTGAGCGGAGCTCGCTTGTATATCGGCAACGATTCCGGGATCACTCATTTGGCGGCGGCGATCGGCGTGCCCACGCTGGCGCTCTTTGGGCCTACCGATCCGATGAAGTGGGGTCCGGCAGGGCCGAACGTTACCATTGTGCGATCACGGCAAATAGAGGATCTCTCAGTGGATTTGGTGATGCGCGTCGTCAATCGGCAGCTAAGCTTGCCGTCGAAGGATTCTTCTTCCACCTGACAATCGGCTTGCGCGCCGCCGTTACTTCGTCGACACGCGGGGTGCGCGTGGAATGCGGAGCCTTCAAGACGAGCTCGGGATCTTCTTCCACTTCCTTGGCGATCGAGATCATGGCGTCGGCGAAGAGGTCGAGCTCGCGCTTGCCTTCGGTTTCCGTGGGTTCGATCATCAGCGCGCCGCGCACAATCAGCGGGAAGCTCACCGTGTAAGGATGAAAGCCGTAATCGATTAAGCGCTTGGCGATGTCGCCGGTGCGCACGCCTTTTTTCGCCTGGCGATCATCGCTGAAGACGCACTCGTGCATGCTGGGAGCTTTGTAGGCGAGTTCGTAGTGCGGCTCGAGCAGAGTTCGAATGTAATTGGCATTGAGCAGCGCATCGAGCGTGGCTTGGCGCAGGCCGTTGCCGCCGTGCGCCATGATGTAGGCAAGCGCGCGAATCAGGACACCGTAGTTGCCATAGAAGGCGCGCACGCGGCCGATGGATTGAGGCAGCTCATAGTTCCAGGTCCAGCGATCCCCATCGCGCTTGAGACGGGGCGAGGGTAAGAACGGTGTCAGCACTTTAGCAACCGCGACAGCACCGGCGCCCGGGCCTCCGCCGCCGTGCGGTGTCGAGAACGTCTTATGCAAATTCAGGTGCATGACATCGATGCCGAAATCGCCGGGCCGGGTGACACCGACGAGAGCGTTCATGTTCGCGCCATCCATGTAAACGAGCGCGCCTTTGTCATGCAGGATGTCGCAGATCTTCTGGATATTGGCTTCGAAGACGCCGACCGTGTTGGGGTTGGTAATCATGAGGCCCGCTACATCTTCGGTGACGGATTTTTCGAGCGCGGCCAGATCGACCATGCCCCGGTCGTTCGATTTGATGTTCTCGACGGCATAACCGACCGCCATGGCCGTAGCGGGATTGGTGCCGTGCGCCGAATCCGGGACGAGGATTTTTTTGCGCGGATTGCCGCGAGTTTCAAGCAGCGCGCGGATCATCAAAATGCCAGTAAATTCGCCGTGGGCTCCGGCGGCGGGCTGGAGCGTGACGGCATCCATGCCAGTGATTTCGGCGAGCGCGCGTTCGAGAACAGCCACGATTTCCATGCAGCCCTGCGAAAGCTCTTCCGGTTGATACGGATGCGCCCAGGCTAAGCCCTCGGTGCGCGCAACCAGCTCATTGACCCGCGGATTGTATTTCATGGTGCAGGAGCCGAGCGGGTAGAGGCCGAGATCGATCGCATAGTTCCACGTCGAGAGGCGAGTGAAGTGGCGCAGGACTTCGAACTCGCTTACTTCCGGAAAATCCTCGATTTCGTCGCGCACATTTTCCTGGCCCAATACGGCAGCGGCGTTGACATCGGGGACATCGAGTGGAGGAAGCTGGTAGCCCACTTTACCGGGCGAACTGAGCTCGAAGAGCAGGGGTTCATTCTGAACGATGTGCCGGGAAACTTTTTTGATCATGGTTCGACCTTTAGGCGAAGACCCGCGCGACGGTATCCATATCGGCGCGCTTGCTCATTTCGGTGGCACAGAGTAGCATGCAATCCTTCAGCTCCGGGTAGAAGCGGGCGAGCGGCAGGCCGCCGACGATTTTCTCCTTGAGGAGTTCGCGATTGATCTCGTCGGGAGATCTTCCGTTCGAGCGCGCAACGAACTCGTTGAAGAACGCTCCCTCGAAGGCTAGGGGTAGTTTATCTGCCAGGTAGTGCGCCTTGGCAAGATTCTGGGCGGCGAGTTCGCGCAGGCCTTCCTTCCCATAGACAGACATGAACACCGTCGCCATCAAAGCGAGGAGAGCCTGATTGGTGCAGATGTTGGAGGTCGCTTTTTCGCGGCGGATGTGCTGCTCGCGCGTCGCCAGGGTCAGGCAAAAGGCGCGTTTACCGGCGGCATCGGTGGTCTCGCCTACCAGACGCCCAGGAAGCTGGCGGATATATTTTTCGCGGGAAGCGATGATGCCGGCGTAGGGACCGCCGTAGCTCGGTGAAATGGCGAAACTCTGCAGCTCGCCCACCACAATATCGGCTTCTTTCGGCGGCCGCACCAGGCCGAGGGCAACGGCTTCTGTGAAAACGACCACCAGCAGCGCGCCCTTGGCGGAGACGATCGCTGATAACTCGTCGACATGTTCGAGCAGTCCAAAAAAATTCGGCGATTGAACGATGACAGCGGCCACCTGATCGTTCAGCCTGGTTTTCAGATCGTCGAGATCAAGACGTCCGTTCTTGGCGTAAGCCAGCTCTTCGACCGGAATGCCTTGATGTTGTGTGTAAGTATGGAGAACTTCGCGGTATTCCGGATGAACGGTGCGCGCGATCAGGATCTTATCGCGGCGAGTTACGCGAACGGCCATCATGGCGGCTTCCGGAACAGCGGATGAACCGTCGTACATGGAGGCGTTGGCCACGTCCATGCCGGTCAACTGGCAGACCATCGTCTGAAATTCAAAGATACTGGTGAGGGTGCCCTGCGAGATTTCGGCTTGGTAAGGGGTGTAAGAAGTGAGGAATTCGCCGCGTGACACAACGCTGTCTACCAGCACCGGCCGAAAATGATTGTAAACGCCGGCGCCGAGAAAGCTGGCGTAGCCATTAGCATTGCGGGCCGCCTGCTCTTTGAAGTAATCGACTATTTCGTATTCGCTTTTGCCGTCATCGATGGCGAGGGGCGCATCGAAGCGGACCGCCTTCGGCAGATAGGAGATCAGGTCATCCTCAGACTTCAATCCGATGGTAGTAAGCATCTCGCGACGCTCGGAGTCTGACTTGGGTAAGTATCGCAACTAATTATTTCCTGGTGTTAGCGGCTCGGTCTACTCGACGCCCACATAGGTTTGATAGTCAGCGGATGACATTAGTCCATTAATTTCGTCCGGCGTTGCTCCGGAAAGTTTTACTTTGATAAGCCACGCTTCGCCGTGCGGATCTTCATTAAGCTTTTCGGGCGTTTGGGAGAGCAATTCATTGGCAGTGGTGACTTCGCCCGAAACCGGCGCATAGATATCGGAGACGGCTTTTACGGATTCGACGGAGCCGAAAGTCTGGCCTTTGGTGACAGCGCTACCGGTCTTCGGAAGGTCGACAAAAACGATATCGCCCAGTTCGTGCTGGGCGTGATCCGTGATGCCTATCGTCGCGTGATCGCCTTCGACGTGAACCCACTCATGCTCTTTGGTGTATTTGTAAGTTTCTGGATAATTCATCACTTAAGCTCGTTTATAAAAAGGAGTTGGAACGGTTTGAGCATCTACCGGAGCGTTCCGGATCGAGATCTGAATGTTAGTTCCAGGGACTGCTTTGTCAGCGCGCAAGTAACACAGGCCAATGTTCTTATTCAGGGATGGAGAAGGACCTCCGCTGGTCACCCAACCGGCGGGTTCGCCTCCTATAGACACTTCATAGCCATCGCGGGCGATGCCGCGCCCAATCATTTCAAACCCAACTAGCTTGCGGGTGGCTCCTTCCGTCTGCACTCGCTCCAAGGCGGAACGCCCGATAAAATCACCTTTATTCATCTTGACGATCCAGCCAAGATCGGCTTCGAAGGGATTGATGGAGGCGGCGAGTTCATGTCCATAGAGGGCCATCTTGGCTTCGAGACGCAGCGTGTTGCGCGCACCAAGGCCGCACGGCTTGATGCCGAATTCTTCGCCCGCGACTAGAATCTCAATCCAGATGCGGGCCGCCTGGTCAGGTGGAATGTAGATTTCAAAGCCATCTTCGCCCGTGTAGCCGGTGCGCGCGATGCGTGCCGGCGTACCAGAAACTACGCCGTCTTGAAACCAGTAATATTTGATGGGCGCGAGTTCCGTCGCGGTGAGCTTCTGCAAGGTCAGCAGTGCCTTGGGGCCTTGAATGGCGAGCTGCGCATAGCTTTCACTCGTGAATTCCGCTTCGGCGTCGAATCGGCTGTGCTTGCTGACGTGCGTGAAGTCCTTTTCCTGATTGGAAGAATTCACGCATAGAAAGAAGTGGTCGTCGGCTACTTTGTGGACGAGTATGTCGTCGACAAACCCGCCATGGTCGTAGAGTAACGCGGAGTAATGCGCCTGGCCGATCTTCAATTTGCCGGCATCGTTGGTGGCTACATAATTGACCAGCTTCGCGGCTTCCGGACCGCGCACGTCGATTTCACCCATGTGGCTGACATCGAACAGACCGACCGCTTTGCGGACCGCGTTGTGCTCTTCGAGGATGCTCGAATATTGGACCGGCATGTGCCAGCCGCCGAAATCCACCATGCGCGCTTTAGAGACATGATGGCTATCGAAGAGCGGGGTTCTCTTCAGATCGGTGGTGATGTTCATCGAGGGGCAGAAACCCTCAGCGTAACATTCTCAATGGCCGACGCATGGGCGGCTGGGAAGCTCAGGCGATAGCCTCACCCGTGTCGGTCGCGCCGTATTCCTTGAGCTTATTGAAGAGTGTTTTGAGGCTGATGCCGAGGATTTCCGCCGCGCGGGTTTTATTGTTCTTGGTGTGCTGGAGGGTCAACTGGATTAAGGCTCTTTCGGCCTCGCTGACCGTGGTGCCTACAGGTAATCTGACATTCTCGGGCTCAAATACCTGGGCCGGCGGCCGCGAGCCGACAGAGACGCCAAAATCATACGGCAAGTGGGCCATTTGTATAGCTCCTTCGCCAGCCATGATGACCGCGCGCTCAAGAACGTTGCGCAATTCGCGGACATTACCTGGCCAATGATACTTGCGGAAGGCCTCCGTTACTTCCGGATTCACATAGGTGACGTTGCAGGTATGCTTGCGGTTCAGGTGAGTAATGAGGGTTTCCGTCAGCAGCGGGAGATCGGAGAGCCGCTGACGTAGCGGGGGCAGCGAGATTTGAAAGACGTTTAAGCGGTAGAAGAGATCCTCGCGCAGGTCGCCCTTTTTGAGCGCTTCGTCCAAGACACGATTGGTGGCGGCAATCACGCGCACATCGACCGATATCTCGCCCTTGCCGCCTAAACGACGGACGCGCGAATCTTCCAAAACGCGCAGCAGTTTGGCCTGGGTGCCGGAGGGCATCTCGGCAAGTTCATCCAGCAAAAGCGTGCCGTGCTGGGCCAATTCGAAACAGCCCGCGCGGCGTTCAAAAGCGCCGGTGAATGCGCCTTTCTCATGGCCGAACAGTTCGCTCTCCATGAGCGTTTCGGGCATGGCAGCGCAATTGATGGCGACGAAAGGTCCCGCGCGGCGATTACTCAGTTGATGCACGGCGCGGGCGACCAGTTCTTTGCCGGTTCCGCTTTCCCCCACTACTAAGACGGCGGCTTTACTCGGAGCAACCTGCTGGATGACGTTGAACACCTCCTGCATTTGAGGCGAGGTGCCCACCATGTCGACCAAAACGCCGGTGTTGGCCAGTTGCCTTTGCAGGCGTTCGGTCTCTTCGGCCAACTGACTCTGCGAGGCCGCCCGTTCGAGCAGGACGCGCAGCGCTGCCGGTTGGATAGGCTTTTCGAGAAACCAGAACGCACCGAGATCGTGAATGGTCTGAATAGCAGTTTCGATATTGCCGAAAGCAGTCAGTACGATAGCGGGAGGCATGTTGCCATCGACGCCCAGCCGTTTCATCAATTCGAAACCATCCATGCGCGGCATCATCAGATCGGTCACAATCACGTTGGCCGTGAAAGAAGTTAGTTTTTCCAGAGCTTCCTGACCGTCCGCGGCGGTTTCGACATTGAAGCCCCAGCCCGAAATCATGGCGGCCAGCGGCGCGCGTTGCGATTCTTCATCGTCAACAATAAGCACATTAATCGACTGGCGTGATGTGGCCTGATTTCCCACGTTTTTCAGTGTATCCGATCAAAAAACATGCCCGGGAGGCACAGCCTGACCGGGCAGTTCTCTTTTAAGTTTTAAGATGTGAGTAACGAAACCTATATCTTAGTATGTGCCTACCGATGAACGCTACTGCCGTTTGCCCGAGCCTCCATGAGGCGCAAGCTGGGATTTCGTGACCACTGCGAGCGATGAAGATCGTCGCCAACAAGATCTTCATCAAGAAGATCGTCGCCAGGAAGAGGAGCCACCTCCCTTCCTGCAAACGTGGCGTCGCGTTTATACCGGAGTCTTGTTATATTCGTTCGCGCTGATGGCCATCCTTTACATAATTTCGCGGCTCTTAGCTCCTTGAGCAAATTTGCCAGCTATAAACGATGGCTAAGTTTCTCGAAGTCATAGTTACGTCTTTAGAGGACGCAATCGAGGCGGAGGCCGGGGGAGCAGATCGGCTCGAACTGGTGCGCGCGCTCGATTTGGGCGGCTTGACGCCCGACAAGGACTTGGTGATCGAAGTGCTGAGCAGGGTCGCAATTCCGGTTCGGGTAATGCTTCGCGAGCAAGCCAGCATGGAAGCGGGCGGCAGCCTTGAAATCGGGATACTGCAGGCGCGAGCGGAAGCATTTGCAAAGCTTTCGATAGATGGCCTGGTGGCCGGATTCGTTACTGGGCGCTTGGCGGATGCGAGATCGATGCTTGAAATCGCCGCCTCGGCGCCCGCCGCGCGCATTACTTTCCATCGGGCCTTCGACGAACTGGCGGACCCGATCGCATCCATCGAGGAATTGAAGCAAGTCCCGCAGATCGATCGGATTTTAACGACGGGCGGCGAAGGCGATTGGGCGGCGCGGAAGAAGCGCCTGATCGGCTGGCAGCGGGCGGCTGGGGATGCCGTGACCATCCTGGTGGGGGCGGGCCTCTGTCAGGCGGTACTGGCGGATCTGGGCGGCAACTCAGAGTTACGTGAAATACACGTGGGACGGGCGGCGCGCGTTCCCCGAGCTGTCCAGGGGAGAGTTCAGCGAGAAGCGGTGCGGTCTTTGAAGAGCAGCCTGCAATGAGGCCGATTGACTGGATTGTCTTTTTCGCATGGTTGACTTTCCTGGTAAGCTACGGCCTCTATCGCGGGCGCGGCAGCAACACCGTCAGTAAGTATTTGCTTGCTGGAAAGAGCATGCCCTGGTATGCCATGGGGCTTTCCATTCTGGCGACGCAGGCGAGCGCGATCACGTTCATCTCGACCACCGGCCAGGCGTATATCGACGGCATGCGTTTTGTGCAGTTCTATTTCGGCCTGCCGATCGCCATGGTTATTCTTTCCGCCACCGCGGTGCCGATCTTTCATCGGGCAAAAGTTTACACCGCCTATGAATATCTCGAGCAACGCTTTGACGCAAAAACGCGCGCGCTGGTAGCAATCGTTTTTCTGATCCAACGCGGCCTGGCTGCGGGGATCGGCCTTTACGCTCCGGCGGTTGCTCTGTCGGGCGTGCTTGGCTGGTCGGACCGCTGGATCACGGTGCTGATCGGAACACTGGTCGTGGTCTATACCGCGACCGGCGGAATCAAAGCTCTTACCTGGGCCGACGTGCAGCAGATGACGATGATCTTTATCGCCCTGGTGGTGAGCCTGGTGGTGGTTGTTCATGCTTTGCCGGCTGGCATTTCGTTCGGCAAGGCGATTCATGTCGCGGGCGCGACGGGCCGCTTGAACATTGTCGATCTCCACTGGGATTTAAGCGACCGCTACAACCTTTGGAGCGGACTGATTGGCGGATGTTTTCTGGCATTGGCCTACTTCGGCTGCGATCAGAGCCAGGTGCAGCGCTATCTCACCGGCCGCTCCATTGCGCAGAGCCGGCTCAGCCTGCTGTTCAACGCAGTCGTCAAGATTCCGATGCAGTTGTTCATTCTGTTCATCGGAGCCATGGTCTTCGTGTTGTCGCTCTATGTGCAACCGCCGATGATCTTTCAACCTCTCGAACGAACGCACGCCGCTCAAACGGCGGAGTGGGGCAAAACGAAGGCCGATTATCAGCAGGCTTTCGAAAAGCGACGTGCTTCGGCGTATTCGCTGTCTGACGCCATCGGGCGCTCTCCGGTGGAACGAAAGCAAGCGATCGACAGCTACCGGCAGGCGCAAAAACAGTTCCTCGCAATCCGCCAGCAGGCGCTTAAAATCGTCGCCAAGCTGCAAGGCGGAGAGAAATACGACGACACGAATTACATCTTTTTGTCATTTATCAAAACTTACCTGCCCATCGGCTTGGTCGGTCTGGTGATTGGCGTGATTTTTTCAGCTTCCATGGGTTCGACTTCGGGTGAAATCAATTCTTTGGCAACGGTGTCGGTGGTCGATATTTATCGGCGCTATCTTGTGCGAAATCGGCCGGACCGCCACTACCTGCTCGCTTCGCGCTTCTTCACTCTGTTCTGGGGAGCGTATGCGGTGGCCTTTGCTTCGTTCGGCGCTCGTGGATTCGGCGCGCTGATCGAGCGCGTGAATATCGTAGGGTCGCTTTTTTACGGCGGCCTTTTGGGAGTGTTCGTGCTGGCCTTTTTTTTCAAGCGCGTGGGAGGAACGGGAGCGTTCGCGGGAGTGCTCGTGGGGGAGGCGGTTATCTTTGCCGTGGCCGCCTTCAGCCATATTTCGTTTTTGTGGTACAACGTGATCGGCTGCGTGGTGACGGTAGCCGTGGGGCTGGTGTTGACGGCTTTGAGAACGAACGGGGCGGGTTCAAGGCACGTTCGAAAAACCAGCCAGGCGCGACCCACTAGTGTCCTGAGCGATAAATACGAAACATAAGTATTGAAGGGGCCTCCTATTGTTGTATGCGTACTGGACGTCCCAAGAAGCCACTGGAGATCAGTGAGGAAGAGCGGGAGAAATTGAGCCTAATCGCTCGTCGGCCGAAGTCGTTGCAGGCGATGGCGACGCGCGCCCGGATGGTACTCGGTTGTGAAGAAGGGATGAGTAATTCGGAAGTGGCTCGAAAGCTGCACGTCACGAGCGCAACGGTGGGCAAGTGGCGAAAGCGATTTCTGGAGTTCGGGCTGGATGGCTTGCTGGATGAGCCGCGCGTCGGCGCGCCGCGAAAAATCAGCGATCGCGACATAGAAGAAGTGGTGACGAAAACATTGGAATCGAAGCCCGCGAACAGCACGCACTGGAGCACTCGGCTCATGGCCCAAGAGACCGGTCTCACGCAGAACGCCATCGTGCGCATCTGGCATACGTTCGGATTGCAGCCGCATCGAGTGGAGAACTTCAAGTTTTCCAAAGACCCACAATTCGTAGAGAAGGTGCGCGACATTGTGGGCCTGTATTTAAACCCTCCGGACCGCGCCATGGTGCTGTGCGTCGATGAAAAAAGCCAGGTCCAGGCGCTGAACCGGACCGAACCGATTCTGCCGCTGGCGCCGGGCGTTCCCGAGCGGCAGTCGCACGATTACGAGCGACATGGAGTAACGTCTTTGTTTGCGGCCCTGGATGTGGCTTCCGGAGTCACCATCAGCAATTGCTACCGGCGTCACCGGCATCAGGAATTTATCCGCTTTCTGAACGAGATCGAGGCCAATCTTCCCGGCGGCTTCGACGTGCATTTGGTCATGGATAACTACGGTACGCACAAGGTCGCGAAAGTCAAAAGCTGGCTAACGAAGCATCCGCGCTACCACGTTCACTTCACCCCAACGAGCGCCAGTTGGCTCAACCTCGTCGAGCGGCTCTTCGCAGAGCTTACCCAACGCTGTGTCCGACGCGGCAGCCATACTGCTATTCGGATCCTGGAGAAAGCCATGCTCGACTACCTCGACCGGCGTAACCAAAATCCCAAACCTTTCGTCTGGACCGCCGATGCCGATCTCATCCTCGGCAAGGTCGAAAGACTTTGTAAACGTATTTCCCGCTCAGCACACTAGTACTTAACGCTTCTCTCGATAGCGCACGTAAAGGTACGTTGTGAGCGCTCCGATGAGAAACGCCACCGCGCTGAAGACAGCGTCGAAAGCGAAGCTCTGCGCTGTGAAGTCGGTGGCGAACATGGTCCGGTTATAGGACTCCACCAGAACAATGGCTCCCGCGCCGCCTGCGAAAGCCGAAGCGAGTGGCCGGGTGAAGCGATGGCGTAGCGGGCCTGTTACGAGGATCGGCAGACCGAACAGAAACCAGCCGGCCAGCGAAAACACGATAAGGAATCGATCGAGCGGTAGCCATCGCGCAGGCGAGTCACGTCGATCAAACAGCACCGAGCCGAGGAAGAGCAGCACGCACGGGGCTCCGCATCCCGCGGCGAGTGAGGCAAGCGAGACGGCAATGCGCTTGGCAGTCGGTGCTTCGCTCCCCGGCTCCGGTGGCGCAATTTCTTCTCGTCGTGCGAGTAGCCGAAATAGAGTGACGGCCACGACTCCTACGACAGCGCCGAAAAAAAGATTCCTAAGAACAAACGGGAGGCTGCCGCCGCCATGATCGAGAGACACAAATAGCAGCGAGATGCCGCCGGCGATGGACAACCCGATAGCCGCGCCGCCGAGCACGGCGCGCTGGAAAGTGGTCCGCAATGCCGCCACCGGGCGCACCACCAGATGCGGCAACCCAAACGCCAGGTAAAGCAGCAGCAGAAAGTGTCCGTACCCGCTCGCCAGATATTGACGGCAAACTTCTGAAGCGGTGGCCTCCGCAAAAAAACAGGCGAAACCCACCGCCGCGGCATAGCCGGCAAAAATCGCTAGCGTCGCGAGAATGAATCGATAGAGCGCCACAACCAGCTTCCTGGAACTTGTCGTAAAATCGCGGACTGTCGCAAATTGTTTTTCAATAAGCTCCTAAAATTTAAAGCGCAGCGTGAACTGAAGCCGCCTGGCCGGCAAGGAACTCACCGCCTGCTCAAAAAAAGGCGCCGACTGATTGCCGATGTACTGCGAGTAGTTTACGCGATTCGGCAGGTTAAACGCGTCCACCGCCAGCGTTGCCACCGGTCCCTTATCTTTCCGCGCGGTCAGCGCAAAATCGCGCGACCAGCGAAGATCGAGCTCCACATAGCCCGGGCCCACCAACGTGTTGCGCGACACTCCAGGCGGTCGCGCATTCGCAAACCCGGAATTGTAAATGTCCTGACCGAGCGTCCATGTGTAGGGCAATCCGGAAGCCGCGGTCACGCCGAACCCAAGGCCCATCCATTTGTATAAGGAAGAGCTCATCAATATGCTCAGGCGATGATGCTGGTCGAAATCGGAACGCCCCCATTCGCCGCTTAAGTCATATGTGTTCGGCGGCATGTAAGTGATGCCGCTCGTATTGTTGTTCGTGTGGCTGTACGTATACTGCGCCATGCCCGACAAATACTGTCCGATCCTTCCCGAAAACGATAGGTCCAGCGCCTGGCCCACCTGCCGCCCCGACGACTGCACCTGCTGATACACCCCATAATTGGCAAACGGATGCACATTGTAAAACGGCGGATACGGCTGGTTGATGTTCAATTGCTCGAAGAGCGATACGCCGGTCGAGCCCCGGTAGGTGGCAGCGACGGTCGAAGATTTGGTCAGCTGGTGTTCCAGCGCCATGCTGTACATGAGCATGTAAGGCGTGTGCAGGTTTGGGTTGAACCGGTAAATATTAGGCGGCTGCAGCCCCGGCGATACGCCATTTACAAAAGGGTCGGGATAGGCGGGATTCAGAAGCTGGATGCTGTATACCGAGGGCGCCGAATACAGCGCCAGATTGCCTATCGGTCTCGACGATGTCCGGTCATAAAAAATTCCGCTGCCCGCGCGTATCACATAGTCGCGCTTCGGCCCGAACGCATAGGCGATCGACGCCCGCGGCGCAAAATTGTTGTTGTCGTTTATATAGTTTTGCCAATCCCAACGCACCCCCAGGGTCACCTGTAAATTCGCCGAAACGCGCCACTGGTCTTGAATAAACCAGCCGACCTCTTTCTGCCAGTAAATAAAATGCGATAGCCCTTCCTGCTGGGTGAACGAGTATGGTTGCTGATCTATGTAGTCCTTAAGGCTCGCGAAGTTGTATGTGCCGAGCCGGTTTGTGTAATCGTCCAGCGCTCGCCGCGACATGTTGGGAATAGCCACGCCGCCGATAATCGTATGCGCATGATGCGAGTACGTCAGAACGTCTCGAAAATCGGCGTTGTTTTCCGTGGCCAGCTGCGTTGCCTGCGCGCCCCCGCTGACAAACGCATTTTGCACGTTGATCTGCTGCGCGTCCGACGTGCTGGCCGTCGAATCGCGATTATGCTCGTACGTGAACTGTAGCTGATTGATCAGCGTGGGGCTCAACACCAGCCGGTCTGAAAGTGTCAAATGCCGTTCCGCGCTCGAAAGGTCCCTCCCCGCTTCCGGCAGCACGAATCCGCCTAGTACCTGGGTCTGCGCATTGCCTGTCAGCGAAGGATTCTGGGCCGCTGTCGTCGTCGATCCCGGCGAAGAGAGCTGATTGAGCTTAGACCGGCCTTCGTACGTCAGTTGAAGGGAAAGCGTATGGTTTTCGCTAAAGTCATGCGCGACGCGCGCCGCCAGGTCTTTCGCTCGCACCGGGCTCGGAACGTTCTCCTGCAGCAGCTGCGACGGCAGTTGAGCATAGACAACGGATTGCAGATTGTCCTGCTGGTAATCGGCTGAGAGCAGAAAAAATGTTTTCGGGATTTTCCAAAGCGGCCCGGTCAGCGCGCCTTCGAAGATGCGGCGTTGTTCCACAGGCCGCGTGGATGCAAAGGCATTCCTCGCGTCCAGATGATAATCGCGAAAGATAAAATTCAGCGTGCCGTGGTACACCGGTTGCGGCGTCTTCGTCGTAATCTCGATCCGTCCTTTTCCAGGCCGCGCGTATTCCGCCGAGTACGGGTCGTTGTTGATCTTGACATTCTGCACCGCTGACGGCGTCACGCCCGCATCTTTCTGCTCCATCCCGTCGACCACAATGGTCGTTCCCATCGTGCCGATGCTGCCCTGGTCGAGAAAGGTCGAAAGCGTACCCACATAGTCCTGATCGAAAACGGGCAGCTTCTCCATCGCCTGGCCGCTCACCACCGTGGCATCCCGGTTCTCCGCCGGGTCCACCGACAAATGGTCGGCGTCGGCTTTCGCGCTCACATCCATCTGCTGCGAAAGGTCCTCTATTTCAAGCACCACCAGCAGTGCTTTGGTCGACCCTGTGTTGACCTCGGTTTTGAATGGCTTAAAGCCATCGTGGCGCACCTCGATAACCGCTTGCGCCGAGTTTTTCCGCTCCTGCGCCGGGAGAGCGATGCGAAACGCGCCACCGGTGCCCGATTGCGTCGCGGCTAAAGCGGCACCCTGCTGCGAGCGCAGGGTGACGTTTGCTCCCGGCACCACTGCGCCCGACGAGTCGCGTATGACTCCTGAGATTGTTTGACCCAGTATGGGCAGCCCGATGCAAAACAGGCAGATAAGTGCGCGCGGCAGCCCAGTCATTCAGATGAAGGCTACCTGTCGAATCTGTAATCTTTCTGAAAGCGCGGACCCGCGGGTTCTACTTTTCTAGGTTGTTAAAACGGATGCGCAGAACTTACATTTGCGCGCCTTGATAGGCACCTCGCTGATGCATTCCGGACACATCTTGCTCGTGGGATCGGGGGGAACGTCGCCGTGTTTCAGCCGCGTTATGAGCTTATTAATCGGCAAAACAACAAAGAAGTAGACAGCCACCCCGATCAACAGGAACGACACCAGGGCATTCAGGAAATCACCTATGGCAAACTTGCTGTGATTGATGGTAAAGAATATATTTGAGAAATCGGGCTTGCCACCAATAGCGGCAATCAGCGGAGTAATTAGATCCTTGACGAGCGCTGTTACAATTGCGCCGAACGCAGCGCCCATAACGACCGCCACGGCGAGATCTACTACATTGCCGCGCAGCATAAATTGCTTAAAACCCTTCATCTTCGTTTTTCTCCTGAACAGGAAGTTTGTGGACGCTTTATCCCCACAAGCGGCCTGTTGGTTATCTTACCGATTCGAATTCGCAAGAGATCCCGGCCGCGTGTAGAAAGCGTTCCGGTTTCCCACCGCTTCGACAATAAATTAGATATGCTCTTTGTAGAAGTAGAAGGGGAAAGCATTTGGCCCTGCTCGGCGATCTATACTTTCGTTTCCGTTCGCTTTTCCGGCGCAACGTCGTCGAGAAGGAACTCGATGAAGAGCTGCGGTTTCATTTCGAGCACCAGGTCGAGAACTATCTTCGGGCGGGTTTGACCCGCGAGCAGGCGACGCGGCGAATTCGCCTCGAATTCGGCCATCTCGATCAAGTCAGGGAAGAATGCCGGGAAGCTCGCGGAGTCGGCTTTATCGAAACCTTATTGCAGGATGTGCGCTATGGGCTGCGAATGCTGCGTAAATCGCCCGGCTTCACGACCATCGCGGTACTGACGCTCGCGCTTGGCATCGGCGCGAACACCGCGATATTCAGTATTGTCGATGCGGTCCTGTTACGCCCGCTTCCATTCAAGAATGCAGACCGTCTCCTCGATCTAACCGAATACAATCCCGGCAAAGTAGATAGTACGGGCGTCCCCTACCCTGACTATCTCGTCTGGAAACAGCAAAATACCGTCTTCGATGAGACCGCTGCGTATTTTCTAATCAGTGCGTCGAACGATATCGTCTTGGGTGGGCCATCTTCGGTCGAACGAGCCCGCTATTCAACAGTTACGAATAGCTTCTTCACGCTGCTCGCAGTCAAACCGGCGATAGGCCATGGTTTCGCGCCGGCCGATGAAAAACCGGGCGGGACGAAAGTTTTTTTGGTCAGTGACGCCCTTTGGCGCGGTGTATTTGGTGGTGACCCTCGCGCTATCGGGCACACCTATCTGCTCGATGGAGAAAACTACACACTCACCGGCGTTATGCCCCCCGGGTTCGATTTCCCGCAAGCCTGTGGCATATGGGTTCCCGTGGGCACGCTTGGCCAATTCGGGCTGCATGACCGCGTCTCACATCCATTTCATGTGCTTGGCCGTTTGCGGCGGGGAATAAATCCCACTCGCGCACTGGCGCAAATCGAAATCATTCAGAGGCATCTTGGGGAAACCTATCCGAACACCGACGCAGACTGGCGCGTGCGCGCGCAACCGCTGCTTGATGAAATTGTTGGCAACGTGCGAACATCTTTACTCGTTTTGCTGGGAGCCGTCGGCTTCATTCTGCTGATCGCCTGCGCAAATGTGGTGAATCTCATGTTGGCTCGCGCTTCGGCGCGAGAGAAAGAATTCGCGATTCGCGCCGCTCTGGGCGCGGGCCGGATGCGCCTGCTCCGTCAGAATTTGACGGAAGGTTTACTCATCGTTTGCATCAGCTTGCTCCTCGCCGTTGCGCTCGCGAAATGGGGTTTGGCCCTGATCGTTTGGCTGACATCGATCCATTTGCCGCGGCTGCAATCGTTTGAGTTGAGTATCCCTGTGCTTGCGTTCATGGCGGCAATCGGCGCGTTGGCGACCCTGGCCGTTGGCGCGGCGCCCTCGTTGCAGGCATCGCCGCAACATGCCCGGCGCGGCAGCCGCTTGCGCGGCGGACTGATCGTCTCCCAAGTGGCTCTGTCTCTGCTGCTGCTCTGCGGGGCGGGTTTAATGCTGAGGAGCTTCGTCCAATTGAATCGCGTGAACCCCGGTTTCGACCCGGAGCATCTGCTCACAATGAAAATTGCTCTTCCCGGCGCGGCCTACCCGAAGGCCGAGCAAACAGCCGCTTTTTTCGACCGCCTGCTCGCGCGGCTACCATCGCTTCCCGGTGTCCAGAACGCAGCCGCCACTACCGAGATGCCCTTCAGCGGGGAATCGGAGTGGGGCCGCTTCCAAATTGTGGGGCGTGCTACTCAGGATTGGTCGCACGCATTTGCCGCCGAGGGGCGCGCCATCAGCGCGAATTATTTTCGAACCTTCGGCATCCCTTTGCTGCGCGGCCGCCAATTCACCGCGGCCGATCGACGCCACAGGAACACCATCATCATCAACGAAGCAATGGCGAAAAAATTCTGGCCCGGAAAAGATCCCTTAGGCCAACAGATCGTCTTGATCGACGACCCTTCGAACACTCTTGAGATTGTCGGTGTCGTGTCCGACGTGAGAAGTTTCGGTTTAGGCGCGGAGAGCAAGCCGGAGATGTACGGGCTTTATCGCGGCGCTTGGTACATGAATCTCGTACTGCGCACCACGCAGAATCCAGCCAGCGAAGTTTCTGCGGTACGCAGGCTTGTCGCGTCCCTCGATAAGGGCGTGCCGGTCTATCAGGTTGCGACCATGGATCACCTGCTAAACAGCTCTCTCGCTCCCCACCGATTCAATTTCTTTCTGCTCGGGCTTTTTTGCCGTCCTGGCCCTCGCGCTGGCCGCCGTGGGACTCTACGGGGTTCTCTCTTTCGCGGTAACTCGACGGACCCACGAGATAGGCATCCGGCTGGCAATCGGCGCCCAACCGGCACACATTTTGCGCTTGATTGCCTGGCAGGGAATGAGCCTTGTGACGATCGGTTTGGCCCTTGGTCTATGCGCCTCATTCCTGTTGACTCGCTTGATAGCGAGTCTTCTCTACGGCGTTAGCGCGACCGACCCGATGACGTTTGGCGGTGTCGCCGCATTGCTCCTGCTGGTGGCGTTCGCGGCCTGTTTCATCCCCGCGCGGCGTGCGATGCGCACCGATCCTATGGTTGCGCTCCGGCATCCAACCTAACTAATTGAATCTACTCAACTTCTGTAGAGCGGACTTTTAGTCTGCCATGCCGGCTTTCGAGCCGGCATTTTTCAGTCACAAGTCGTAACTCTTTCATTACAAATGCTTTAACTACAAATCGCTTGTAGCGCCCTGTTATCCTGGAGTCAGAAATGTCTACGCCCGCCCAGATCGAAGCCAATCGCCAGAATTCCCAGCTCTCCTCGGGTCCGAAGTCGCCCGAGGGAAGACAAAAAGTGTCGTTGAACGCTGTTAAAACCGGCCTGACCGGAGCCACCGTCCTGCTGCCGAGCGACGATGTGGCCCTCTACGAACGCCACACCGCGAATGCCTTCGCCGCCTGGCAGCCGGAAACCGACCGCGAGAAGATGCTCGTCCAATCGATCCTCGACACCGAATGGCGCTTGCTGCGCATTCCGGCGCTCGAGTCCGGCATCTACGCTCTCGGCCGCCTGACGCACGCTGAGCAATTTGCCGATCAGCCGGAAGCCGCGCGCGCCACTTTACTCGAAGCCTATATCTTCCAAACCTCGCGTCGCGATTTGACTAATCTCAGCCGCCAGGAATCCCGTCTGCGCCGCCAGCGCGAAAAAGACATCGCCGAACTAAACCAGTTGCAGCAGGAGCGCCGCCAGCGCTACGAAGCCGAGCTTGACGCTGCCGCTCACATGTACGTGCGCTTCGGCGAGAACGGAACGCCCTTCGACCCGGCGGAATTTGGCTTTGAATTGTCAATCGAGACGATCGAAGAGCGAGTCGGCCTCTTCGAAGGCCGCCGCATCGGCTGCCAATATTCCAAACAGTTCGCCAAAATACACGCCAGTGACCTCCGCGACGACCGCCTGGCCGCCTAACCTTAACTTTTGTTGACATGAGCGTGATAACCGGATACCGCCCAAGTGTCTCGAAATGCTTGAGACAGAGCAGGAAGCGTCAGCGACCGTAAATTTGCAACTACCTAAAAATCCCTAAAGTCAAAGACATTGGACACTTGTGTCTGCCGTCTCGACAATCGTGTCGAGACCCTTTTGCTCGTTGGGGAAAAGCGGGACGGAGGCAGTTTAGTGCCAAAGCCGTAAGCATTCACCCTATCCCGCCAAAGCCCGACGGTTGGCCGAAACACGCGAAAAGTCCACAAAGCAGGAGTCTTCCTGCTTTGCCGCGCGCTGAAAATTGGGAATTGCGTAGCCTGTCCCCGATTTACCTGCCCCCGATTTACCAGTGGCTGGCTAGTGGAGCAGACGTGCCTGCACGTTTGCTTTAGCACCAATACTGTTCACTTAAAGAACATTTCTGCGGTATTCTGTTTTTAAGACAGGAGACTGCGGAATGGCCCGAACAATCGCCACGTTGCCGGCTGGGAGTCGTATCACCGACTACATCAGCCTGGGAGTGATCGCTAAGTTTTTCCCATTGGAGAGGGTGCGCGGCGTGTTGGAGAAGACTGGGCGCGCAAGCGTACGAGAACGCGATTTACCGGCGCACGTGGTGGTGTACTACGTGATCGCTTTGGCCTTGTACATGCGGTCCTCGTATCGCGAGGTGCTGCGCTGTTTGTTAGAAGGAGTGCAGTGGCTGCTGGACCCGTCGGCGGGGCTGAGGGTGGCGGGCAAGTCGGGCATCTCGCAAGCGCGCAGTCGTTTGGGCGTGGAGCCGGTGAAGCAGTTGTATGAAGCGGTGGTTGTTCCGATTGCCGAGCGCCGGACGAAGGGTGCTTGGTATCGCGACTGGCGGCTGGTCAGCCTAGACGGCAGCACGCTGGATGTGGCCGATACCGCGGAGAACGAAGCGGCTTTTGGCAGGCCTGGCGCGAGTCGCGGAGCGAGTGCCTTTCCCAAACTCCGCTTTGTCGGGCTATTAGAGAACGGAACACACGTGCTGTGGGCCGCGCGGATGGCGCCGTATGCCACCGATGAGATCACGCTGGCTCGGCAGGTAATACCGGCTTTGCAAAAGGGCATGCTGTGTCTGGCCGACCGTTTCTTCCCGGGCTACCGACTGTGGCAGGCAGCGGCTCAGACCGGAGCGGATTTACTGTGGCGCGCGCGCCAGAATGCGCGACTGGAGATCGAGCGGCGCTTGCCGGATGGGTCGTATCTCAGCCGCCTTTACCTTTGTATTTCCGATCGCCGGAATCGGCGTAAGGCGATTGTCGTGCGAGTGATCGATTATTACCTGAAAGACGTACCGGATGCCGAGCTAGTGTATCGCCTGATCACCACCATTCTGGATCCTAAACAGGCTCCCGCCCAAGAACTGGCGGCACTGTACCACGAGCGCTGGGAAATAGAAACTGCGCTGGATGAGTTGAAAACCCATTTGCGGGGCGCCCAGATTGTGTTACGCAGCAAAACGCCCGAACTCGTCAAACAAGGGTTCTACGGCTTGCTGATGGCGCACTTTGCCATTCGAGGATTGATGCATGAAGCTGCGCTCGAAGCCGATGAGGACCCGGACCGGCTCTCCTTCGTTCATTCCGTGCGCGTCGTCCAACGGCGCATGCCTCGCTTCGTCGCTATTCCCCCCTCGGCTGAAAAAAGCCTTTCATGAAGCCGTGCTCCAGGAGATCCTGCAAGAGCGGGTTAGCTCCAGTCGCAATCGCCTCAACCCTCGCGGGGTAAAGCGAAAAATGAGCAACTACCCACTGCGGCCACGCCAGTCGCTGCGCACCCTCAGAATCGACTGCTCCAAGCGAATCAGGATCTTTAAGTGAACAGTATTGCGCCTAGCACTAGACGATCATTTTTTGTCGTCTGCCATTCTTGTCCTTTAACCATGACGGCGCCACGTCCGCAGACCAGGAGTGTCCCCAAACAACCCTCACCAGCCCTAAACGACAATAGAATTAGCTCTCCTTTTCATGTTGGACCACATATCCGTGCATGGCGCGCGCCAGCACAATTTAAAGAACATCAGCGTCAAGATTCCGCGTAACACGTTCACGGTGATTACCGGCCTGAGCGGATCGGGCAAGAGTTCGCTCGCCTTCGACACCATCTACGCCGAAGGGCAGCGCCGCTACGTAGAGACGCTATCCCCCTATGCGCGCCAGTTTCTGGACCAGATGGAACGGCCGGAGGTGGATTCGATCGACGGCCTCAGCCCGGCCATTTCGATCGAACAAAAAACCACTACCCGAAGCCCGCGTTCTACAGTCGGCACGGTCACCGAAATCTACGATTACCTGCGCCTGCTGTTCGCTTCGGTGGGCATACCGCATTGTCCTTTGTGCGGAACCGAGATCGCCCGGCAATCGCCGAACCAGATTCTGGAGCAGGTGTTCAGCCTGCACCAGGGCGAGCGCATCATGATTCTTGCGCCCATCGCGCGCGGCCGAAAGGGCGAATACAAGAAGGAACTGGAAGCCATCGCCAAGGGAGGTTTTCGCGCGCGCATCGATGGCGAGCTGCGGACCCTTGACGAGCCGCTGAAACTCGATAAGCGGAAAAATCACACGATTGAGGTGGTGATCGATCGCATGGTGGTGAAACCGGGGATCGAGCAGCGCTTGGAAAACTCGATTCAAACCGCTCTGAAATGGGCGGACGGACTCGTGATTGTCGCCGTGGTGAACGGGCCGGAGCGGCTCTTTTCGGAGAAACTGGCCTGCCCCAACGACGGCACGAGTATTCCGCAACTCGAGCCGCGCTCCTTCTCTTTCAATAGCCCGTATGGCGCATGCGAGACATGCAAAGGCGTGGGCAGCACCTGGGCGTTCGATCCGGTGAAAGTGATTGCCGATGCTTCGAAGCCTCTGCTCGATGGAGGGTTGGGGCCGGGATCGACTTCGTCTTACATGATCTCGGCTCTTACGGACGCGGCCGAAGACGCGAAAATCGATCTGTCGAAGGCATTCGAAGATTTTCCGAAGAAAACGCAGACTGCCCTGCTCCATGGCAACAGCCAGTTTCCGGGCATCCTCAAAACGCTCGAAGAGAATTACTCGCGAGCGAGCGAAGGTTATCGTGAATGGCTGATGGACTATATGTCGCCCACGCTTTGTCCCGATTGCAAAGGTCAAAGATTGCGGCCTTCGAGCCTCGCGGTAAAGGTAAAAGGCATCTCGATCGCGGAATTTACCGGGATGCCGATTGCCCGTGCTTTGCCGCAGGCTGGCGCCTGGAGTTTTAACGAGCGAGAGCTGCAGGTGGTGGGCCGGGTTGTGGAAGAGATTCGCAACCGGCTCGAGTTTCTGTGCGCGGTGGGGCTGGATTACCTGAGCCTGGAGCGATCTTCGGCCACGCTTTCGGGCGGCGAGGCGCAGCGTATTCGTCTGGCCACGCAGATCGGCTCGAAGCTGCGCGGCGTGCTCTATGTGCTCGATGAACCCTCGATCGGCCTGCATTCCCGAGACAACGGCCGCCTGCTCGATACGCTGCATCATCTGCGCGATCTGGGCAATACCGTGCTCGTAGTGGAGCATGACGCCGAAACCATCGAGCGCGCGGATTATGTCATCGATCTGGGACCGCGAGCGGGCCGGTTGGGCGGAGACCTGATGGCACAGGGCACTCCGGCGCAAATTTTGAAGACGCCTCGCTCCCTGACCGGCGAATACCTTTCCGGCCACATGACAATTCCAGCCCCGGCGGTCCGGCGCAGGGGCAGCGGCCTGACTCTGCAAGTACAGGGCGCACATGAACATAATTTGAAAAACGTGGATGTCGATTTTCCGCTCGGAACGCTGACCGTGGTGACGGGTGTTTCCGGAAGCGGCAAGTCGACGTTGGTGCATGACATTCTGTACCGGTCGCTCGCGAAAGAAGTGTACGGCTCGAGCCAGGAACCGGGCGCGCACGAAAAAATTCTTGGGCTCGAAAACATCGATAAGGTAATCGCCATCGACCAGGCGCCCATTGGCCGCACGCCGCGCTCGAATCCAGCGACTTACACCGGAGTGTTCGGACCGATTCGTGAAATTTACGCCATGCTGCCCGAATCGCGGGAGCGCGGTTATAAAGCCGGCCGCTTCAGCTTCAATGTCAAGGGCGGCCGCTGCGAGGCCTGCCAGGGAGACGGCCTCAAGCGCATTGAAATGAATTTTCTGCCTGACGTCTATGTGACTTGCGACGTGTGCCGTGGGCGGCGCTATAACCTCGAAACGCTGCAAGTCAAATATCGTGGCAAAAGCATCGCCGACCTCCTGGAATCGACCGTCGACGAGGCGCTCGATATTCTCACCAACATCCCGCAGGTCCATGCCAAGCTGAAAACCTTGAACGAAGTCGGCTTGGGATATCTGCATTTGGGGCAATCGTCGACCACACTTTCCGGAGGCGAAGCGCAGCGCATAAAACTGGCCAAGGAATTGAGCAAGCGGCAGACCGGCCGTACCTTCTATCTGCTGGACGAACCGACCACCGGTCTGCATTTCGAAGACGTGCGACATTTGCTTGACGTCTTGCAGAAGCTGGTGGATTTGGGCAATACTGTGGTCGTCATCGAGCATCACCTGGATGTGATCAAGAGCGCCGATTACGTCATCGATTTAGGGCCGGAGGGCGGCGAAGGCGGAGGGCACATTGTCGCGACGGGAACGCCCGAGGAGATTTTGCCGAACCGCCGGAGCCACACCGCGGAAGCCTTGCGCAAAGTTATGAAGGCGACGAATGCAGCCTGACGAGACAGAAGACCTGACGGCGGAAAACAGCGCGCAGATAGCGTCCCCCGATGCGCCCACGCCGCTGCCGGTCGCCCCGCCGCCAGAGCGCGTGCCCTTCTGGAACTATCTCGACGTGGCACTGGTATTGGGCCTGCTCTTCGCTTTCAGCCTGGTCATCGCGGTATTCGTGAGATTGTTGACCATTCCGTTTCCACAGCTGCGCGCCGATCCCACTCCGCTGGCGCTCCCGGTACAAGTCTTGTTTTATCTGGCGTTGTATCTCAGTTTCTGGCTGGTGCTGAAACTGCGCTATGCCAAGCCGGTGTTTTGCTCGCTCGGGTGGCGTCGGCCGAAGATCAACCTGGCGTGGATGGCCTTAGGCGGAGTGCTTCTGGCGTTCATTCTTTCGGCATTAGGAACCTGGCTGAAGACGCCCAAGATCCCGTTACCGTTCGACAAGCTTACCGGTACGCCGGCCATGCTCACTTTCTTCGGCATCATCGCGGTCGTGCTGGCACCTTTCTCGGAGGAACTCCTATTTCGCGGCTTCATTCAGCCGCTGCTTTCGCGCACATTCGGAACCGTTGCCGGTATTCTGCTGACGGCGGCGCTGTTCGGCGCGCTCCACGGCTTTGAATATTCGTGGGTCTGGCAGTATGTAGTGTTTATCTCGCTGGCCGGAGCGGTTTTTGGATGGCTGCGCGCGCGCACCAATTCGATTATTCCTTCTACCGTCATGCATGGCTGCTTTAATGCCGTATCGGTAATCGCGCTGGCTTTTGGAAAAAACATCTAATGACACAATCAGCAGTGCTTGCGCAAAGCACGATCGAAACAATCGAATGGACGCCGGAAGGTGTCGTGATGATCGACCAGACGCGGCTGCCGCTCGAAACGGCTTTTGTCACCTGCCGCAGCTACACGGAAGTGGCGGATGCTATCCGCGGCATGATTATCCGCGGCGCGCCCGCCATTGGAGTGGCTGCCGCCATGGGTGTGGCCCTCGGCGTCCTTCATTCGGAGAATCCGGAGAAGGACATGCCGGCCATCTGCGAGACCTTGGCGAAAACGCGCCCCACCGCGGTCAATCTTTTCTGGGCCATCGATCGCATGAAGCGCGTCTATGCTTCGGTAGACAGTCTTCCGATCGAAGAGATTCGGGAGCGGCTGGTGGCGGAAGCGCAGGCGATTCGCAAAGAGGATATCGCCATTAATGAAGCCATTGGGCGGCATGGCGCGCCGCTCGTCCCGGACGGAAAAACAGTTCTTACCCACTGCAACGCGGGAGCGCTGGCGACGGCCGGTTTCGGAACGGCTTTAGGCGTAATTCGGGCAGCCGTACAAGCGGGCAAAAAGATCGATGTGTTCGCGGATGAGACGCGGCCTTTCCTGCAGGGCGCGCGGTTAACCGCCTGGGAACTGCAGCGCGATGGAATCGAGACCACCCTCATCACCGACAACATGGCCGGGCATTTCTTGAAGAGCGGGCGCATCGGGTGCGTGGTAGTCGGCGCGGATCGAATCGCCGCCAATGGCGACGTGGCGAATAAAGTCGGCACATACAGCGTCGCCGTTCTGGCCAAAGAGAATAACGTGCCGTTTTATGTCGCTGCGCCGACTTCGACGCTCGATTTGACGCTCGCCTCGGGTGATCAGATCCCGATCGAGGAACGCGCGGCCAAAGAAGTGACGCAAATACAAGGAGTGAATATCGCGCCTGAAGGCATTCGAGTAGCCAATCCGGCCTTCGACGTGACCCCGAACCGGTATGTGACCGGGATCATCACCGAGCGCGGCGTCGCGCGCGCGCCCTTTGCCGAAAGCCTGCGCCGCCTAGCCGATTGTTATTCTTAGGACAGCTTGTTCCCCGGTTTTTCTTCCAGCGCGCCAGGCCGTCGGCTCCTGCGCCTTTACCTCCCTTGCTTCGTTTCCTGCTTTGCTTTAGCCGGTTGCGGACTCGTCTTAAAAGCAGCCACCAATGCCGATCCGCAAAGCTCGCTGGTTTCGATTTTGCGAAGCGAACTCGACCGCGAGTTCACCGTTCTCAAAGCGAAAGCCAACCCGGCTCCCTATTTCATGTCGTACGAAGTGACCGATGAGCAGACCGATTCGGTTTCGGCTTCGTTGGGCGCTCTCATCGAAAATTTGCACGGGCATCAGCGCGGGTTCGATACCTCTATTCGCGTTGGCTCTTTCCAGTTCGACAATTATCACCCCTACAAAGGCACCGCAATTCGTTTCACCACCTTTATGCCGCTGAGTCTCGAGGACGACGCGAACCAGATAAAGCGCGCCCTCTGGGCGGAATCGGATCGTGTCTATCGAGCCGGTTCCAGGCGCTATTTGCAGCTGAAAACCGAAAATCAACTGCTGGTACAGCAGGCCAACCAGGATGCCGATTTTTCGAAAGAAGAAGTCGCCACCTATGCGAAGCTGCCACCCGTTTATGGCTACGACACGGCAGCCTGGGCAAAGAAACTGCGCGCCTGGTCGGCGGAATTCAAAAAGCATCCGCAAATAATCGGGTCGGGCGTCAGCTTTCAGGCGCAACATGAAGTCAGCACGCTGGTCAACACGGAAGGCACGAGCGTACAGCAAGGCAGCAACTTGTTCCGCATCGAAATTCAGGGCTCCGCGCTTGCGCCGGACGGCATGGAGTTGAGCGACTTCACCACCGTGGAGGCGGCCGACCCGGCTCACTTTCCCGCCGATAGTGCCATCGAAAGCAAAGTCGTTTCGCTGGCTCAAACGCTGGACGCCTTACAAAAAGCACCGCCGGCCGAGCCGATTGTTTGCCCGGCGATTTTGTCGGGCCGCGCCTCGGCGGTATTCTTTCACGAAATATTCGGCCACCGCATCGAAGGCCATCGGCAAAAGGATGTGGCCGAAGGACAAACCTTCACGAAGATGTTGAATCAAAAAGTTCTGCCCGACTTCATGAGCGTCGAGTTCGACCCGACCAGGCGCGATTACCAGGGTGCCGATCTGATCGGCTACTACCAATACGACGACGAAGGCGTGAAGGCGAGGCCCGTGACGGTAGTCGAGAACGGAGTTCTGAAAACTTTCCTGCTCTCGCGCTCGCCGGTCGGTGAGTTCATGCATTCGAACGGTCACGGCCGCCGGCAGCCCGGCTTCGAGGTCGTATCTCGCCAGTCCAACCTGATTGTGGAATCGACTAAGCAGGTTTCGGACAAGGAACTTCGGCAACGCCTGATCGAAGAGATCAAGCGGCAGGGGAAGCCCTACGGCCTGTACTTCGAAGATGTCTCGAGCGGCTATACGCGCACCGGCCGCCAGGGATTGCAGGCGTTTACGGTCGTTCCGTTGGTGGTCTATCGCGTCTATGCAGATGGTAGGCCGGACGAACTGATTCGTGGCGTGGACATCGTTGGAACGCCGCTCGCCAGTTTCGCCAGGATTCTGGCTACGTCCGATCACGCCGAAGTTTTTAACGGCTATTGCGGCGCGGAGTCGGGGAGCATTCCCGTTTCGGCCATTTCGCCGGCCATTCTAGTGTCCGAGATAGAGACCCAGAAGAAGCCCAATTCACAACAGCAGCTGCCCATTCTGCCTAGGCCGCCGGAGGCAGAATGAGGCCGGAGGCGAAGTGAAGAGGGCCATCGCGATAGCCTTTTGCAGCCTGCTCGTCGGGCTGGTTTGCGCGGCAGGTGTCGATAGCCAGACCGGCCCCTGGCGCGAAGACGCGCAATTGCGCGCCATGCGTGATGAGCTTGCCCGTTCGAAGGCGCTGAAGCTCAACGATCTGGACACGCCGTACTTCATCCAATATGTGAGTGACGACGCCGAGCAAATGACGATCACCGCGAGTCTTGGTGGATTGGTGCGCGCGAACCGCTTCCGTTTACGGCGCCCCAACGCCGAAGTCAGAGTGGGCAGCTACGCCTTCGACAATACGAACTCCGTTTACACGGCTAATATGCGCTTCGGGCTGTTCCCGCTCGACGATGATTACCAGGCGCTTCGCACTTCGCTATGGCGCACAACCGACGTGCTCTACAAAGCGGCCACCGGGGAAATCACGGCCAAGCGAAACGCGCTGCGGGAAATTTCGGATCCCGACAAGACACCGGATCTCGCGCCCGCCAAGCCCGTACAGGTTTTGGAGCCTGTTGAAAAGCTGGATATCGATCAAGCCGCCTGGCAGGAGACGCTAAAGAACGTTTCCGGGGAGTTCGTTGCGCATCCCTCCGTATTGACGTCGAGCGTGCGCCTGCAAACCATTGCTTCCACCTACCGGCTAGTTAACTCGGAAGGCACAGTTGTCAGAATCCCGGAGACCCTGAACGAGATCGAGATTCGCGCAAGCGGCCGCGCGCCCGACGGCCAGCGTGTCTGGAACCATGCGTTCGTGGTGGCTCCCGAGCCGAAGCAATTCCCCACGCAAGATCGATTGGCAAAACTAGTCGACACCGTCGCGACCCAGACCGAAGCGCTCATGAAGGCGCCGCTGGCGGAAGACTATAGCGGTCCGGTCATCTTCGAGCAGGAAGCGGCCGCCCAAATGATTGCGCAGGTCATGACGGACGCCGTCACGCTGCGGCGCAGACCGATCGCACCCCCGGGTTCGGATGGCGCGGGCGCGGAGATTCTGGACAGTGTCTGGTCTACCCGCATGGGATCGAAAGTTCTGCCCGAATGGATGAGCGTCTTCGACGATCCGCTTCAGCAGAGCTACCGGGATGTCGATCTGGCCGGACACTATCGAGTGGACGATGAAGGCGTGCCCGCGCAGCGCGTGTCATTGGTTGACAAGGGAACTCTGCGCGGATTCCTGCTGAGCCGCGAGCCGGTCCGGAATTTCAGCGGTTCGAACGGCCACGGAAGACTGCCCGGCAGCTTCGGTTCGGAACAGGCGGTTATCGGGAACCTTTTCGTCGAGACCGCGCACCCCGTGCCGGAGGCTCGACTCAAGGCGCAGCTCCTCGAGAAAGTCAAAGCCGCCGGCCTGAAATACGGCCTGATTCTCAGAAGCCTCGATTTTCCATCGACCGCTACTCTCGGGGAATTGCAGAGCATGGCGCGCCAGTTGCAAAAGAGCGGATCGGTCCGTACCGTGAACCAACCCCTGCTCGCCTATCGGGTCTATCCGGACGGCCGTGAAGAACTGGTGCGCGGTCTTCGCTTCCGGGAATTCAGCGCCAAGGATCTGCGCGACGTGGACGCGGCGTCCGATAAGCCGTATGTTTTGAATTTCGTCAACGATGGATCGGGCTTGAATATCGCCGACTTACGGAACGAGGCGACAACCTCATCCGTCATTTGTCCATCGCTGCTGCTGGATAGTGTCGAGCTCACGCGCGCTGAAAACGAAGCGGACGTCCCGCCCATCGTTCCACCGCCGGCGCTGGTAGCCGCGCGTTAAGTAAATGCAGTAAGTCCCCATGCGGATTCTAAGTAGAGCCATTCTCAAGGAGGTCTTCGCCAGCGCGCTGCTGGGGACGCTTCTCTTTATCTTCGTTCTCTTTCTCAGAACCATTGAGCGGCTCTCTTCTCTGCTGGTAAAAACGTCCGCCCCGCCCGCGGTAGTGGCTAAGCTCTTGCTGTACGCCCTGCCGTCCACGCTCCCCTTCGCGCTTCCGTTGGGCGTGCTGGTGGGCGTTTTGATCGGTCTCAGCCGCATGTCCGCCGATAGCGAGATCACAGCCATGCGCGCGGCCGGTATCTCGAGCGCGACGGTTGTCCGCCCGGTGCTCGTCTTCTCTTTCCTGGCCTTGGTGCTGACGGCGCTTGCTTCGCTTTGGCTGACGCCGCTCTCGCTCCATCTCGAATCGAAGGTAGCTCGCAATTTCGCCGCCGCGCAGCTTACAGGCGACATCGAGTCGCGCATCTTCGACGAGCAGTTCCCGAATATCGTGCTCTACGTCGGAAACGTGAGTACGGTCGGCAATCAGATCTTCTGGCACCAGGTGTTCATAGCGGACACCACTCCGCCCGATCAACTGGCGCACGAAGGCAAGAACCGCGGCGCGGGCCCCCGCATTATCGTCGCCGAGGAAGCGATTCCGCATCCTGATGCCACCCACAATCGCATCGTCCTCGATATGCGCAACTTCCGATCCACCGAGCGCGATAAGGAGGGGAAGGTTATAACGACTGCCGCCCCCACGCAAGTGGAAGCGCTGCAGGCCCAGAAACAGGAAGACCTGCAGGTCAACAAAACCGTTCAGGAGATGGATACCGGGCCGCTCTATAAACGCGTCTACCGCCGGCACGATCTCTCGCGCGAAGATTACGTCGACGCGACCATCGAGCTGCACCAGCGGTTTGCGCTGCCGCTCGCCTGCATCCTGCTGTCGCTGGTCGGCATTCCACTCGGCATTTCGTCGCGCAAGGGCGGAAAGTCGGCCGCCTTCGTCTCTACCGTTGTCCTGGCTTTCGTCTATTACCTGAGCTTCATCACGTTGATCGGCTTAGCCAAGAAAGGCAGCCTTCCAGTCCCGGTGGCGGTTTGGACGCCCGACGCCGTCTTTCTGATTGCCGGGTTGTTCCTCATGTCGCGTCTTGAAATGCCGGGGGATTACGATATCCTCGCCTCGCTCAAACGATGGTCTCAGGGCATTCAGCGCCGCCTGAGTTCCCTGCAGCCGGCTTCTGCTGAACGCTTGTCCGTTCCGGCTAGTGTTCGCCGTTTCGGTTTCCGCCCGCTGCTTATCGATGGCTACGTGCTAAACGGATTCCTCTTCTATTTGGCAGTGCTGCTGATTGCGCTTGTTTCGCTGATCGAAATATTTACCTTTTTCGAGTTGCTCGGGGACATGATCAAGAACGATATCAGCATGTCCATGATGCTCGATTACCTTTGGCATCTGGCGCCCAGTCTGATTTACCAGCTGACGCCGATCGGGACGCTGGTAGCCTCCCTGATTTGCTTCGGTATTCTCACCAAGTACAACGAGGTGACGGCCTTCAAAGCCGGCGGCGTAAGCGTACACCGCCTGGCTGCACCCGTCCTGGTCGTCAGTCTTCTGATGAGCGGCTTGCTCTTTGCGTTCGATCACTATTACATTCCCGGGGCAAACCGCCGGCAGGAGATGCTGCGCGCCGAGATCAAGAAAAAGCCCGTCGCGACCTATTTGAAAGCCGACAGGCAGTGGGTGTTCGGCGAAGGTTCGCGCGTGTACAACTTCAAATTTTTCGATCCGCACAAGGCCGCGATGTCGACCGTGAATGTTTATGAACTCGATCCGAAAACTTTCCGCATCGACCATCAAATTTCGGCCGACAAGGCTATCTGGAGCGCGTCGAAACGCAACTGGGTGTTCGAGAACGGTTTGAGCCAGGTGGATCAGCCGACGGGCGAAGATTTTAGACAATTCTATGGCAAAACCGCAATTTTCCCGGAGTTGACCGAACCGCCCTCCTGGTTCGCCAAAGAGGAGAAGGAATATAAGGAAATGAACTTCGAGGAACTCGGCAGCTATATACAGGAACTTCAAATTAGCGGCCTGAACACGGTTCCTCTGCAAGTGCAGTACTACAAGAAATTCGCGGTGCCGCTTTTCGTCCTCATCATGGCCATTTTGAGCATTCCGTTCGCGTTTGTAGCAGGCAATCGGGGGGCCATGACCGGAGTTGGCATCAGCTTCGCCATCGCTATCGCCTACTGGACGATCGGAACGCTGTTCGACCAGATCGGCGACCTCAACCAGCTTCCCGCGATTATGGCCGCCTGGTCACCCGATGTGATCTTCTCGCTTGCGGGCCTTTACTTCATGGCGCGCATGAAGACTTGAAGGCTTCGCATTCGAACATTTTGCCCGGAATTGTTGTCATATTTTCCCGCGCGGCCTGTTCTCGAATATGCAATTCGTTAAGCCGCATGGACTTACCGGTTGGGCACAAAGCTGCTCACAGGGCTGCAGAGGTGAAAGATGAAATACTTACTTGCGTGGATACTAGGGGTTCCGGGTTTTCTTATCGTGTTGTGGTTCCTTTTTAATCACCACTAGCCCGAGCGATCCGAATGGTGCGCCCGGACAGATTCGAACTGCCGGCCTTCTGGTTCGTAGCCAGACGCTCTATCCAGCTGAGCTACGGGCGCAACAATCGCTAGTATATCAATCCAGAGGGCCGCTCATGCCGGATTATCTGGCATCACATCACCCAGGTTCAGACTGGTTACACAGTTTCGGCCGTGAGCTTTCGCTCGGTATAACGCATCGTCGGCGACGCGCAGGAAGACCTCGGCGTTGCGCGCGGAGCCATCAGAGACCGTCACCCCGAAACTGGCCGAGATTCGCATCTCCGATCCATCGACGATCACCGCGCTCGCGTTGAGGCGTTGGCGCAGCCGCTCGGCTTGCAGAGTGGCCTGCTCCAGATCGCAGTTCGGCAGTACCACCAGGAACTCTTCTCCCCCGTATCTTCCGACCTGATCGTAGGTCCTCATATTGCCGCGTAGCCGCGCGGCCGCTTCGCGCAAAACCGCATCTCCGGCGAAGTGACCGTAAGTGTCGTTGATCTTCTTGAAATGATCGATGTCGAGCAGGATGATGCCGACGGTGCGGTTGTCGCGATGGCAGCGGGATAGCTCCTGCTCCAGCACACTCGCAATAGCCGAACGATTCGGCAGCATGGTTAGCAGGTCTTTGTTCGCGCGGTCCCGCAGCTCTTCCCTTGCCTGCAGAAGATCCGCCTGTAAATCGACGATCCGCTTACCCACGCGCAGCCTGACTTGCAATTCGTGCTGATCGAACGGTTTCACGATGTAGTCGTCGGCGCCGGCCTCCAGGCCTTCCACGGTTTCACCCTTGGTATTTTTCGAAGTCAAAAGCAGAATGTAAGTGTATGGCTCCAGGCGCGTCTCTCTGACCCTCCGGCAAACCTCCGGGCCTGTCATATGGGGCATGACCCAATCGAGAATCGCCATGCGCGGCGGGTCCGGCCGTTCCAGGATGTCCCAAGCTTGCGCTCCGTGTTCGGCCAGTACAACCTCGTATCCCCACTGCAGCAACGAAGCTCGCAGCATAGCTCGGGATGTTGCACTGTCATCTGCTACTAATACCCTCATGTCGGCCAAATTCCTGCCTCGCTACAAACTAATTCGTCTGCATAGTCGCTAGACATTAGAGTTCAGCCGAAAATATTTTTAATATAGGGACAAGCCGGGCGGTTCCCTGGCACCCTACTTCTCTGCGTCTACAGATATCCCCTTGCCGCCGTAGGGCTAAGACAGGTCGCAAGGTTCGAAGGAAGAAGCGATGTCCGAACATCGAAACGTAATCCTATATTATGGGTGTGCCGCCCCAGTGTTTCCCATGGAACCGCAAGGTGTTGCATTATAAGGAGCTCGGATGCACAATTCAGTACTCGTGCCGATGGTTGTCGAGCAGACATCGCGGGGAGAACGCGCCTATGACATTTATTCCCGTCTGCTGAAAGAAAATATTATCTTTCTCGGCACGCCGATCGACGATAACGTGGCCAATTTAATAATGGCTCAAATGTTATTTCTGGCGGCCGAAGATCCGGAACGGGACATTTCACTCTACATTAATTCGCCCGGCGGTTCGATTACCGCGGGCCTGGCGATTCTCGATACGATGCGGCTGATTGAGCCAGACATCGTGACCTATTGCCTCGGACAAGCCGCGTCCATGGCTGCCGTGCTGCTCGCTTGTGGCACTAAAGGAAAGCGCTTCAGCCTTCCCAACTCCCGCATCCTGATCCACCAACCGTCCATGAGCGGGCTTGGAGGACAAGCCGCCGACATCGACATTTACGCCCGTGAAATTTTGCGGATGCGCCAATCCCTCAACGAAATTCTGGCCGACGCCACCGGTCAACCGGTGGAAAAGATCTCCCGCGATGTGGACCGCGACTATATCCTCGAACCGGATGCCGCGTTGGAATATGGCATGATCGATCGGATCATCACCAGCCGCGGCGGCGCCCCCGGGCCGACACGTTAAGCGGAAACCCGATCGGAGACCGGCCTCCGAATTCCCTATGAAATTCGGGAAGACCTTTGGCTACTATTTCTTAGAAATGGGAGCAGGCGAAAATTACGACTTGACCCTGTGTGAACACTAGGTTAGATTGATACTTCCGTTACAGATTCACGAAGCCATTAAAACCGCTTATCGGATGATGCCACGATCTCATACGCTCCTGGTCAGTCTCATTTTTTCAGGAGTCTCGATTGGCGCTTGCCAAGCAGCCGCAAGCCAGCCCACGGTCAGCTTGGCGGCGAGCGCGAATCCGCCCGTAAGCGCTGTCACGGCGACTGCATCGCAGACGACGCCGGGACCGAACGTGAGCGGCGCCACTTCGACGCCAGCGAACGCCCCGCACTCGGCCGCCGAGGACCTGATCCAGCAGGCCGACTCCCACTTGAATGCCGGGCGTCAGTTCTACTTCAAAGGGAACGCCGAGGGAGCCAAGCGGGAGTTTGACGCCGCCATCGATGTCCTACTCTCCGCCCCCGACACCTTGCCGGAGCGCAATCGTGTAGAGCGTCGTTTGGACGAGATGTGCGACCTCATCTATCGCTTCGACGTCGAGAAACTGGGCGCCGGCAAGCAGGACGACGACGCAGCCGTGGTATTCGATAAGGCGCCGATCGATGAGGTCAGCCATATGACCTTTCCTGTGGATGAATCGCTGGCGCCCAAACTGAAAAGCGAGCTGAACCAAACCGCTTCCGGTATTCCGCTCGAGCTTTCGGAGCCGGTCTTAAGCTATGTTCATTTTTTCTCGACAGACCGGGGGCGGGGCATCCTGCTAGCCGGTTTTAAGCGCGCCGGACGCTACAAACCTTTGATCCAGCGTATTTTTGCCGAGGAAGGAGTGCCGCAGGATTTGATTTACCTCGCCCAGGCTGAGTCAGGATTTCTGCCGCGGGCCGTTTCTTACAAGAACGCGGTAGGCATGTGGCAGTTCGTCGCCTGGACCGGGGAGCACTACGACCTGGTGCGCACCTCCACCTTCGACGAACGCCTCGATCCCGAAAAAGCCACGCGCGCGGCCGCAAAATATCTCAAAGATTTGTACGCGCGCTATGGCGATTGGTACCTGGCTATGGCGGCTTACAATTGCGGGGCCGGAGCCGTTGACCGGGCGGTAGAGCGCACCGGTTACGCCGATTACTGGGAGCTATTAAAGCGCCACGCTCTGCCGCGCGAAACTTCCAACTACGTTCCCATCATCATTGCCATGACGATCATGGCCAAGAACCCCAAAGACTACGGCCTCCAGAATATCGATGTCGACCAACCCGTCGAGTACGACTCGATTCAGGTGACAGCCTCTACCAGCCTCGATCTGATTGCCGACGCAACCTTGCAACCGGTCTCGGTAATTCGCGATCTGAACCCCCAGCTACTGAAATCAGTGGTTCCCGCCGGTATGCAGGTGCACGTCCCCGCAGGCGCCGCGCAGGCGGCGCAAGCAGCGCTCGAAACCGTTCCCGCGGCCAACCGTAATTCGTGGCGTTTGCACCACGTCGAAACGGGCGATACGCTCGCAGCTATCGCGAAGACCTACCATCTGCCGGCCCAGCGAATCGTGGCAGTGAATCACGATACCGATTCACTGGCAGCCGGAGACGTGCTGTTGATTCCGGCGGTCTACCATGAGGAACGACAGCCTGTAAGGCGTATAGCGCGCTCAAATCGCGGCCGGCGTGCCTCCGCATCGTCAAAGACCCGCCGGTCCAAATCCATTCACTCCACCCACGTTGTTGCTTCGCGACACGTTTCTTCCCGGGCAATACACGGAAGATCCGCCAGTCTGACCGAATAGCAAGAGCCGCTGTCGGTTCCAGAAGGGAAGCGCGCCCGTTTTTTTCGGCCATCGGCGGGGCGATTGGCGGGTCTTCGAGCGAACTATTGGTTTAGCTCCATGAAATAACTTTGCTTCTCCGCCCATCTCGATGCATAGTAGGGGAAGTGCAAAGGAGAAGTACGTGAGTTTTGCGTATGGAATGACAGCCGAAAAGCAACAGGACGATTTTGATTACGAAGACGAGCACATTGAACTGGAGTCGGAGAAAGATGAGTACGGCGCCGACGATGACGATGACTACGATGACGACGAATTAGACGAGCCGCTTCCCCGCAAGGAGGGAGAGATCGCTTCTACGATTCCGGCAGCCAAAGAGCGAGCGGCTGCGAAGCCTGAAACTACTCCGGAGGCGCCGGCAACACCGGCCTTTTCAGACGATAAGATCGCGAGCGAGCCGGAAATTTATATCGAAGAAATACTTGAGATCGAAGCGCTCGACGATCTGAAGCCTCCCCGGGCGAGCTCCGCCAAGAGGCCGGCAAAACGTCCCGCGGCCAGCACCAAAACAGCTGCTCCGCTGACAACTTCACCGGCTAAGAAGAGCATTCCCCAGAACAGCGCCGGCGCGAAATCGGCGGCTAAGAAGAAAACGGTTGCCAAGAAGGCAACTCCCAACAAAGTCGCTGTTAAGAAGGCGCCCGCCAAGTCGGCCAGCAAGAAAGTTGTGCCGTCCAAAAAGACAGTGAGCAAAAACTCGGCGGCACGGAAGGCTCCGGCGAAAAAGACGCCAGTGGCCAAGAAAACTGCCGCTAAGAAAGCGCCTACTAAGAAGTCGATGCCCAGCAAAGCGATGGCCAAGAAGTCGACCGCTAAGAAGGGACCGAGCAAAGCGGCTTCGCGAAGGAAACGCTGATCGGGAGCAGCCGGGCGTTCGTTCCGTGAGAACGGCCGGCTGCATAATGTCCCGACGCCCGGAGCTTACTTGGAGCTTTTGCGAACTACGGTCCGGCAACGCTCGAACAGGTCCATTAGAGCCTCGGCATATTCTTCGGCCGACCGTGGTCCCTTGCCCCCGAAACCCGCAGTCGGCGTGCCCCTACCGTAACCTGTTGTCACCGCAATGAACTTCATCAACTCCAGCGCCACTTCATCAGGGCTCGCCGCATGCTGCTTTTCCGAAATTTCTTCTGCCATTTACGCCTTTCACTCCTTCGTCTTCAACTTTGTCTCGAAGATAATATCTAGCCTGATTCTCGCATTGGGAACCTGTAAGTGATCTCAGGCTGAGTGTTCGGACATTTTTGGGATGCCGATTCGAGCGAGCAAATTGATTCGAAAGATGCGGGGCGGCGCTCAATCGCACTTAGTGGAAGGGGAGGATGGATCGTTCTATGTAGTAAAGTCCACGAATAACCCCCAGCATCGGCGCATTCTCATTAACGAATGGCTGGCTTCCTCTTTTCTGCGCTATTTGCAAGTGCATGTTCCGGACACCGCCGTGGTCGAATTTACACCGGATTTCGTGGCCAGCAGTCCGGAGCTCTATCTGGCTATTGGCGCGAAGCGCGAGCCCGTGCCGGCGGGCATCCACTTCGGCTCGCGCCTTGCCGTCCATCCGGAACGAGTCGCCTTGTACGATTTTCTCCCCGATAAGCTGCTCGGCAAAATTGAAAACCGGGTAGATTTTCTAGGCACTTTCCTCTTCGACAAATGGGCAGGGAACACCGATTCGCGGCAGGCTGTCTTCTTTCGCGCCCGTGCCAAAACCTGGACTCCACTACGCGGCGAAGCGCCAGCCCGCGTCGGATTCTTCGCGCAGATGATCGATCATGGATTTGCGTTTAATGGACCGCACTGGGATTTCCAGGACTCGCCTCTGGGCGGCTTGTACTTTCGAACTTCGGTGTATGAGGGGGTCGAGTCTCTCGACTCCTTCCAACCGTGGCTCGAAATGGTGGAACACTTTCCGCTCGAGGTAGTCGACGCCGCCTGGAAAGAGATACCCGGTGAGTGGCTGGAAGACGATGCGGAAGAATTGGAGCAACTACTGGAGCGCCTGTTGAAACGGCGCGCCCGGGTGGGGCAACTGGTTCAGGACGTGCGGCGCAAGCGCTCTACTGCATTCCCAAATTGGCGCTAAGCTCGCGGCGCGCGATCTGGGCTGTAATGGGAGCAAGCAGAATGCCGTTCCGATAGTGGCCGTAAGCCAAATAAAGCCGTTTCGAATGCCACGCGCCCAACCGGAGATCGTCGCTTCCCGGGCGAAATCCAATCCAGGTTTCAGACGGGCTCGTCTCGGTAAGATGCGGCAAGACGAAACCTGCCTGCTCGGCCAGAGAGGCGGCTACCCTTGGTTCTATATTCCGGTCCCACCCGACACGCTCGACGGACGCGCCGGCGATCAACAGCCCGTTGGCGCGCTGCAGTAAATAGAAATGCCCGTGACGAAGGATAGTGTTGCAAGTTTGCGCCGGCTGGTGAAAGCCAATCAAATGGCCGCGTACCGGTTCGGCACGCGGAAGCGGCGGCGCATTGCGCACCGGAATAAGACTGCTCCACGCCCCGGCCGCTACGATCAGGGCATCGTAACGCGCGCTGCCATGAGCAGTTTCGACGGCAATGTAATCGTCGGCCAGCTCAGCTCCTGACACCGGCGAGTTCTCGAAAATTTCAACAGCCAGCCGCCGGCAGCCCGTGGCAAGGGCAAGTACCAGATCGCGCGGATTGACGGTTGCGTCCCCGGGATAAAAGAGTGCCCCGGCCAAGTCCGCGGAGCGGATACGCGGCCAAAAGGCGGTCACCTGATCTTTGCCGACGGGCTTCGAAGCAATGCCCATAGCTGCCTGCTTCCGCGCCTTTTCCCGCAACATCTCCCATTCACCGGGCTCATAGGCTAGATCGAGCGCGCCGCACTCCTGGTAGTCGATGGTGATCTGGCTCTGCTCTTCGAGCTCGCGAACGGAGCGCGGGTATAGTACACGCGATTCGAGTGCCAGAGCCGCCACTCTAGAGGGCGATTCGAATTCGCCCCCCGGAGCCAACATGCCTGCTCCGGCCCAACTCGCCTCGCCGCCAACCACGCCGGCATCGAAGACCGTAACATGGCTACCCGCGCGCGCCAGTTCCCAGCCGATCGATAATCCGATTAGGCCGCCGCCTGCGATTGCGATCGAGGGCGCCGGCAACGTCCTCGTGCCGGCTCGATTCAAGCCGGTTCCTGCAGCGCCTCCGGCTCCGTGTTAGCCCGCTTCACAACTTCGAGAAACGCCTTGGCTGCGTGGCTCAAGGCACGGCGGCCGGGGTAGACCAGGCGAATCTTACGCTCCAGGTTCAACTCTTTGACTCTGATCTCGCGCAGCATGTTCTGCTTGAGCTCCTGTTCGACGCACATACGCGGCAGAAAAGCCACGCCTTCGTTGTCTTGGACGAGTCTTCGTATGGTCTCGACCGTCGGCATCTCGACGTCCATGTTGATCGGCACCTTGTGCCGTTGAAATTCCCGCAAAACCGCTTCCCGGTAAGGCGACAAAACATTGTGCGCGATAAAGGTCTCCATGTCCAACTCCGTTATGGATACCTCCGGACGATTGGCGAACCGGTGCTGCGGCGATACGATCAGGGTCAGCCGGTCCGTATAGATAATCTCCGAAAGAAGATGATCGTCACCCGGCTCGTAGCTGATCACACCGAGCTCCAGTTGCCCATCGAGCAGCTGAGACGGAATCTTACTCGATTCCGACCGTCGAACCTGAATCTTGACCTTCGGGAAGACCCGGCGATATCGTTCGATGTGCTGAATAAGATACAGCGACATCGATTCATTCGCGCCGATCGACAGGCGCCCGGCATAGTTGTCTTTCAGCTCACGCAGGGAGTTTTCGAGGTCCGATTCCAGGTTCTGAAAACGACGCGCATAGTCCAGAACAACTCGACCGGCATCGGTCAGGAGGAGTTCCCTACCAGACCGATCAATGAGCTTCTCTTTTAAGTCACTCTCAAGGCGTTGAATTGCAATTGAAATTGCGGGTTGGGTGCGAACGAGTTTTTCACCGGCTCGGGAAAAGCTCCGCTCGGTGGCAACCGTTAGGAAAACCTTTAAAGGATACAGTTCCATGACGCCCTCTCCGACTAAGGCGCTTATAGCATCATTATATCTAATACGAATCGTCAAAACTATAAATTTGCATAATCGGTCTCATTAATTTAGGATGGGGGAAAGTTCCCCTACTATATGGAGAAGCAGTGAGCCGAGTCTACATATTTGACACCACTCTGCGGGATGGCGAACAGTCGCCCGGATGCAGCATGACGACCCTGGAGAAACTCACCATGGCGACTGCCTTGGTGGACTTGGGCGTCGATATTTTAGAAGCCGGTTTTCCCATTGCTTCGGAAGGTGATTTCGAAGCGGTAGATGCGCTTAGCCGCCAGTTCCCCTGGGTGCAAGTGGCCGCTCTGGCCCGCTCCTGTACGCTCGACGTGGAGCGCGCGGCCAAGGCGCTCGAGCACGCCAAGCGCCCTCGAATTCATACTTTTATTGCGACTAGCGACATTCATCTGAAGTACAAGCTGCGGAAATCCCGTCAACAGGTGTTCGATGACGCAGTGGCGGCCGTGGCGCTGGCCCGCAGCTATACAGATGATGTGGAGTTCTCGGCGGAAGATGCCACCCGCACCGATCCGGACTACCTGGAGCAGATCTGCCACGCGGTTGTCGAGGCCGGCGCGCGGACAGTGAATTTACCGGATACAGTGGGATACTCGACGCCGGATGAGTACGCCGAAATTATTGGAAAGATTGTCAAAGCGCTCGGAGACAAGGCAATCGTCAGCGTGCATTGCCACGACGATCTCGGCTTGGCCGTGGCCAACTCGTTAGCTGCCGTAAAGGCGGGAGCGCGCCAGGTGGAATGCACCATCAATGGCATCGGCGAACGCGCTGGCAATGCTGCTCTGGAAGAAGTTGTAATGGCGATCAAGACTCGCCACGACCGGCTTCCCTTCGAGACCAAGATCAATTCGGAGAAGTTGTTCCACGCCAGCCAGACACTGACGCAGTTCATCAGCTTCGGGCCGCAGCCAAATAAGGCGATTGTGGGCGAGAATGCCTTTGCGCATGAGGCTGGCATTCATCAGGATGGATATCTCAAGGAACCCTCGACCTACGAGATCGTTAGCCCGGCCAGTGTAGGTGTTCCCCAGACCCGCATCGTACTCGGCAAGCACAGCGGCCGGCACGCCTTGAAGCAGCGCGCCGAGGATCTGGGCTTCGTTCTTTCGCGGGAGGAATTGGAAGAGGTTTATCATCGATTCACCCAGATGGCCGATAACAAGAAGGGTTTGCGAAACGATGAGATCAGAGCTCTTATCGAGTTGGTCATCGGACCCGCCGGCGAGCCACACGAAAGCGCGCCGGTGGCCGCGGGTATGGAACGTTAGTCCATGCAGCTCAATGTTTTACTGCTGCCGGGCGATGGCATCGGCGTCGAGGTCACCCGGGAAGCCGCCAAGGTTCTAGGTAAGATTGCCGCGCTGTTCGGGCACCAGCTTACCCTCTCGCAAGGGCTTTTGGGTGGCATCGCTATTCAAAAGAAGGGCGATCCGTTTCCCGAAGAGACGCGCAAACTGGCCGCCGAAGCGGACGCAACCCTGATGGGCGCCGTCGGCTTGCCGGAATTCGACAATGCGCCCCCCGAAAAGCGACCCGAGCGCGGTTTGCTCGGCATTCGCAAAGCGCTCGGCGTATACAGCAACTTGCGTCCAGTGCGGTCGTACAAGGCGCTGCTCGATTCCTCGCCGCTCAAAAACGATCTGGTCGATGGCGTCGACATGGTCATCGTGCGCGAGTTAACCGGCGGGCTTTACTACGGAACGCCGAGAGGAATTTCTGGTAGCGGCGCCGAGGAACGCGCGGTGAACACGATGGCTTACACGCGGCCGGAAATCGAGCGCATCGCCCATATGGCTTTTCAGCTTGCCGCCAAGCGACGGCACAAAGTCACGAGCGTGGATAAATCGAACGTGCTCGAAAATTCCCAGCTCTGGCGGCGCGTTGTCGCGGAGACGGCGAAAGAGTATCCCGAGATCGAACTCGATCACATGCTGGTGGATAACTGCGCCATGCAGCTTGTGCTCAATCCGAAGCGCTTCGATGTGGTGCTGACGGAAAACATGTTCGGCGACATTCTGAGCGATGAAGGCGCGGTACTGGCGGGCTCGATCGGCATGTTGCCTTCCGCCTCGCTCGGAGGGAAACGGCCTTCGGGAGCATGGACTGGTTTGTATGAGCCGGTGCACGGATCGGCGCCCGACATCGCGGGTCAGAACAAGGCGAACCCGTTCGGCGCGATCGGCTCGGTAGCCGCCATGCTCGAATATAGCTTTGGGTTGACGCGCGAGGCGCAGGCCGTGAACGCCGCGGTGGAAGAAGTTTTGAATAGCGGGCGCGTAACCGCGGATTTGAAGCCGGCCACCAGGCCTGCGAGTACAAGCGAAGTTGGCGATGCGGTTTGTGAGGTCCTGCAACCGCGTGCCGCGCCGCTGCGCGCCGGCAAAGTTTTAGCAAGGTAACCAACCATGTCAGAGCAAAACGGCGCGGCGGCCAAGCCGCGCACGATCATTGAAAAAGTTTGGCGGAACCACGTTGTTACGGAGCGCCCGGGCTCGCCCACGCTGCTTTACATCGATCTGCATTTAGTTCACGAAGTGACCTCGCCGCAAGCCTTTTCCGGCCTGCGCGAGCGCGGTCTCAAAGTGAGGCGTCCCGATCTGACCATCGGAACCACCGATCACAGCATTCCAACGCATGATCGTTCCCTGCCTATCCTGGACAAGATTGCCGAAGCGCAGATTACGCAGTTCGAGAAGAATTGCCACGATTTCGGCATTCCGTTTTATGGGCCGCACAGCAAAAAGCAGGGCATTGTGCATGTCATCGGTCCGGAACAGGGCTTCACGCAACCCGGTATGACGGTGGTTTGCGGGGATAGCCACACGGCCACGCATGGCGCTTTCGGCGCGCTCGCTTTCGGCATCGGAACCAGTCAGGTGGAGCACGTCTTAGCGTCCCAGTGCCTGCTGCAGACGCCGTCAAAAACCTATGAGGCGCGGGTAGAAGGCACGCTCAAAAATGGCGTAGGAGCAAAAGATATCATCTTGAACCTGATCTCGCGCATCGGCATCGGCGGCGGAACGGGTTGTGTGTTCGAATACTCGGGAGCGGCCATTCGCGCGCTCTCGATGGAAGAGCGCATGACGATCTGCAATATGTCGATTGAAGGGGGGGCGCGCGCCGGCTTGGTTGCTCCGGACGATACGACCTATCAATACCTGGCCGGACGTCCGTATGTCCCGCAAGGCGCGGCCTGGGAGAGCGCGGTTAGCGCCTGGCGAAAGCTGCCGAGCGATGCCGGCGCGACGTTCGATAAGCGGATCGACATAGATGCCAGCGCGCTCGAGCCCATGATTACTTTTGGGACCAATCCAGGCATGGGTATCGGCATTACAGCGCCCGTGCCGGACCCGGCGCGCATGAGCGATCCACTCGAACGCGATTCGCTCGACAAGGCTCTGCGCTACATGAATCTTCCTTCCGGTAAGCCGCTCCTCGGCCATCCGGTGAACGTGGTGTTTATCGGGAGCTGCACCAATTCGCGCATCTCCGACCTGCGCGCGGCGGCGCAGATCTTCAAGGGACGCAAAGTCAGCCCGAACGTGCGCGTGATGGTGGTACCGGGTTCGCAGCAGATCAAAGAACAGGCGCAAGCGGAAGGCCTCGACCGGATCTTCAAAGAAGCCGGAGCGGATTGGCGGGAAGCCGGCTGTTCGATGTGCATTGCCATGAACGGCGATCAGCTGCAGCCGGGAGAATACAGCGTTTCGACCAGCAACCGGAATTTCGAGGGGCGCCAGGGCAAAGGCGGACGCACATTTTTGGCGAGCCCGCTGACCGCTGCTGCCACCGCGGTTACGGGGGTCGTTACCGACGTTCGGACGATGCTCTGATGTCGCTGCCGCTTACTTACGTGCGCGGTTCAGTGTTCGTCCTCAGAATCCCGACCGTTAGGGAGCGGCCTGGGTTCTTAGATTAGAAAGGTTCTGCCATGGAGAAATTCACCACCTTCACCAGCCGCCTCGCGCCGCTGCCGATCGACAACATCGATACCGACCAGATCATCCCCGCCCGCTTCCTGAAAACGACTTCGAAGGTTGGCTTAGGCGACCAGCTTTTTTGCGACTGGCGCTACGACGAGTCGGGCAAGCCGAAGCCCGAGTTCATTCTCAACCGGCCCGAAGGTCATGCCGCTCAAATTCTGCTCGCCGGCGACAATTTCGGCTGCGGCAGCTCGCGCGAGCACGCTCCCTGGGCGCTTGCGCAATATGGTTTTCACGCGGTAATCAGCAGCTCATTCGCCGATATCTTTCGCGGCAACTCGCTCAAGAACTCATTTCTGCCGATCATTGTTCCGCCGGACGCCCATAAGGCGCTTTTTGCCGCCGTCGAGGCCGATCCAGCCGCCGAAGTGACCGTTGATCTAGCACAACGCAAACTCACTCTGCCCGACGGATCCGCCGTCGCCTTCCCGATCGACGAATTTGCCAGGCAGTGCATGCTCGAAGGCGTCGACGAACTCGGCTTCATCCTTCAACAGGAACAAAATATCGCGGCATTCGAAGCCAAACATCCGGTTACGGTGAATACTCTGGGCGCGGTTTGAGGGGTTTCATCCAACAGCTTCCTATTTTGCAAGCATGAACCTTTAATGGTACATTGAACCATATAAGGTGCGGCATGGCGGACGATCCGCAGCCGCAAAAAATCCCCCTGATTTTTTACCGCTCTGTGGCGGGTACTGAACCGGTGAGGGAATGGCTAAAAGGCCTGGATGAAGCGGAGCGCCAGGCGATAGGGAAGGACCTGCTGCGGGCGCAGTGGCGGTGGCCGATAGGAATGCCACTGTGCCGCGCGATGGGAGCCGGCTTGTGGGAGATCCGCACGGATCTTCCAACGAGACGGACGGCGCGTGTATTGCTCTGCCTCTACCGTGAGCACCTCGTCGCGTTGCATGGGTTCATTAAGAAAACGCAAAGCACGCCGGTCGCGGATTTGGCAACGGCGCGAAAACGCCAGAAAGAGTTGGAGCGATGAGCAAGAAACACATTGGTTCGAGTATCGATGACTTTCTTAAGGAGGAGGGCATCTTCGAAGAAGCGCAAACCCAGGCGGTCAAGGAAGTGGTCGCTTGGCAGCTCTCCGAAGCCATGAAGAAGCAGAAAATCTCCAAGAACAAGATGGCCGCGCTGCTCGAGACGAGCCGCACCCAGATTGACCGTCTGCTCGATCCGAAAAACGACATTACGCTTTCAAGTCTGCAACGAGCGGCGGCGATAGTCGGGCGACGTGTAAGGATCGAACTCGTGTAGGAGAATTGCGGGCCGTGTGGTTGGAGAGAGAACTAATTCCGCGGCCTGGCAGTGCGTCATCGGCAAGCCCTTGCAGTAGCCTACGCCGAGTGGTCGGCAGGGCGTTTTTGCATGTTACTGTGAAGCTAGTGTCGTCGCCCTTGAACTTTCATCTCGAACAATACGAAGGGCCTCTCGACCTGTTGCTCGACCTGATCCGCAGGCAGCAGATCAACATTTACGACATTCCGATCGCAAAGATTACCTCGCAATATCTCGATTACATGCAGAAGGCTTTGGAACTCGACATCGAGCTGAGTTCGGATTTCGTTTACATGGCGGCAACCTTGATTCACATCAAGAGCAAAGTCCTCTTGCCGCGCGATCCCGAACTCGATAAGATCGCGCCCGAAGAAGACCCACGTCAGGAACTAGTCGAGCGGCTCATCGAGCACGAGCGGTTCAAGAACGCCGCTGAAATGCTGCATCAGAAGAGGATCATCGAAGAAGCAATCTGGTCGAACCCTCAGATCGATGAGTTCATTACCGAAGATCAGGTTCCCGAACTCGCCGCCACGATTTTCGATCTGGTAAAAACTTTTCAGGGCGTCTTAGAACGTGCGAAGTTTCGGCCGATCTATGAAGTTGGCAAAGATAGCGTGACTGTGCCGGACATGATCCAGTTTGTGCGCTATCAACTCGGCCAATCGCACGCCCAGGTATCACTGTCGGCCACTCAGCTTTTTGAAAGCCAGCGAAGCCGCCGCGCCATGGTCTGCCTGTTCCTCGCCATACTGGAGCTGGTCAAACTGCAAAGCGTGGAACTCACCCAGGGAGAAGCATTCGGAGACATCGGCCTGCGGCGCGGCGCGAGTTTCGACAATGCCGATGCAGTCGAAGAGTTTGCCGCCGTCGAAGAGGATTATCGCTGATCTTGAGCATGGAAGAAATGGACCGGGTTGTGGAAGCCGACCTCGAAGAACGGGAGGAAGGGGAGAACCGCGAATACAATACCGCCGAAGAAGACGTGGTGATTGCCGATGTGGTCACCACGGATGCTCCCGCGGCAAATCCGGACGCGGTGCTCAAAGCTGTGATCGAAGCCGCCATCTACATCACGGACGAGCCGCTGACCGCCGAGCAAATCGCAACGGCCGTTCAACAGCCGATGGAGCTTGTCAAACAAATTTTGGGCGAGCTGGTGGCCGAGTATGCCGCGCCTGAGCGTGGGCTTTCCATCCGCGAATTGGCCGGCGGCTACAAGATGTCGACCAAGGCGGAGCATCACGAATCGATCCGCCGCTTCGTGAATAAACTTCAGCCGCCGCTCAAACTTTCTCTGGCCGCTCTCGAAACGCTGGCCGTCGTTGCCTATAAACAGCCAATTACCGCGCCGGAGATCATGGACGTTCGGGGCGTACAGGGCGCGGGCGTCTTGAAGACACTGCTCGATCGCAAACTCATCGCAGCGGCCGGCCGCAAGAATGCACTCGGCAAGCCGATCCTGTATAAAACAACGCGCGAGTTCTTGATCCAGTTCGGCTTGAACTCGCTGGCAGAATTGCCGACGTTGAAAGAATTTGAGGAACTAGGACGTTTCGCGCTCGACGAAGCGGCGGAAAACCAAATTGGCTTTGAATCGCAAAATCTCGCGCCCGCTGATTCTGCCACCGAGGAACTTCCTACCGACCAGGATCCTGAAAATGGCTGAGGAGCGTCTGCAAAAAATTCTGGCGCACGCGGGCGTCGCGAGCCGCCGGAAAGCCGAAGAGCTCATCACGGCCGGGCGTGTCTCGGTAAATGGAGCAACTGTCAGCGAACTCGGCTCGAAAGCCGATCTTTCTCGCGACAAGGTCAAGGTCGATGGCCAAATCCTGAGCGCCCCCAAGCACCACCTCTACATCGTCCTGAACAAACCCAAGAATTGTGTCACCACCGCGAGCGATCCGGAAGGGCGTCAAACCGTCATGTCCTTCTTCAAAGGCATGCGAGAGCGGATTTATCCCGTCGGCCGTTTGGATTACGCGAGCGAAGGATTGTTACTGCTGACGAACGACGGTGATTTTGCTAATCGGTTGATGTCGCCGGCCAGCCACATCACAAAAACGTATCTCGTCAAAGCGAACGGCCCGCTGACTCCCGATCAGGAAGAAGAATTCCGCACCGGGATCCCGATGCATGGGAAACGTACCGCGCCGGCTGGAATCAAATTAATTCGCAAAGGCCTCAATCCGTGGTACGAAGTGCGCCTGGTCGAAGGCAGGCAAAATCAAATCCGGATCATGTTCAAGCACTTTGGCCGTCTGGTTGAGAAGCTCAAACGCGTGAAGATCGGCTTTTTGGAATTGGGAGTGCTCAAGCCCGGCGCATACCGCACGCTCACGAACGCCGAAGTGGCCCGCTTCCGCAAGTTGGCCCAACTCGATAAGCCGGATGCCCGGGCTTCACGGGTGGCCGAAGCATGATGAACGACACTGAGATTACTGAGTTGCTCCGCTCCACCAAGACGATCGCAGTCGTCGGTTTGTCGAGCAATCCGGCCCGGCCGAGTTTTGGAGTCTCACGTTTTCTGCAAAGGCAGGGCTTCCGCGTTATCCCGGTAAATCCGCAGGAAACTGAAGTTCTGGGTGAGCGCGCCTACCCCACGATGAAAGATGTTCCGGGCGCCATCGATATCGTCGACATTTTCCGCCGCCCCGCTAGTGTGCCTGAAGTCGTCGAGGAAGTGATCGAGCGCGGCGGCGCGCGCTGTATCTGGATGCAGGAAGGCGTGGTGAGCGAGGAAGGCCGAGCGAAAGCGGAAGCGGCCGGCATCCCGGTTGTGATGGATCGTTGTATCTTGAAGGAACTTGCGCGTCTCCTGCCCTGAGAGGAAGACTCTGAACTGCTCTTTGGGGGCGATATCATCAATTGGCCGGCCGGGCGTGGCCGGAACCTGTTCGCTCTCCGGATCGTGGAGACGGATAGCCAGGGCGGTCCCGGTTGGAATCCCTTTCTTGATATTGGCAGTCTCGCTGGCCTGCAACCCGGCGCCTGGTGAGACATTGCCGCCAGCCTATGTTGCTCCGGCCACGGTAAATGTCCGTTCTCAGCTAAACCAACAGAACAGTACGGTGTCTGTTTTGAAACACGGCGAGAAGGTGGGCATCGTCGATATCCGACGCCGCTATGTGAAAATTCGCACCCGGAAAGGCACTGAGGGTTGGGTGGACTCGCTCGATTTGCTGAGTCCGGACGAAATGCGGAGGATCGAACGCGACCGACAGTATGCGTCGACCTTGCCTTCGGAGGGCGCGGCAACGGCCTATGAGGCGCTGAATATCCATCTCGACCCGAATCGCAGATCACCCGCCTTCGCCCAAATCCCCGAAGGAGGGCCGGTCAGCGTGCTCACCCGCAAACTCGCTCCCAGAGTCACCGCCACGCCACGCTCGTCGCTCATGTTCGACAGGCCTAACCCGCCGTCGAAGAGACAACGAAAGAGCCGGCAGGCCAGGGTCGTTTCAAAACGTCCGCCAATGCCGCCGCCGCCTCGCCCACCGGCGAACTGGCAGGAAGTTTGGGGCTTGACAGATCGTGTCGAAAACAGCGAAGCGCCTGCCAATCCCCCGAAAGCCGGCAAGAAATCGGCGCCTGCTCGTAGCGCACCCAGCGAACCGGTCGTCATGGAAGCCTGGACGCTTATCCGAACCGCTAACCATCAGACCGGCTGGGTTCTTTCGCGCAATCTGATGATGTCGATCCCCGACGATGTCGCGCAGTATGCGGCCGGTAAGCACATCACTGCCTATTTCGATCTGGGAACGGTAAACGATGACAGAGACGGACAGAAACACAATTGGCTATGGACAACAGCCTCCGTGGGAAGCGCGCTCGACTTCGATTCCTGGCGTGTTTTCCTCTGGAACAGGCGTCGCCATCGTTTCGAAACCTCCTACCGGCAGCGCGATCTCGACGGATATTTCCCGGTCATTGTCGACCCGCCGAACGCTACATCGTCAGGCCGCGTGTTTAGCCTGATTACCAAAGACGACGATGGAAGATTTCGCCGGCGCAGTTACTTGTTCGATGGCACGCGCGTTCATCTGACGAAAACGGAGGATTACCAACCTGGCGAATCAAATTCTTTGAGCGCGAAGAATACTCGCGCGAACTCCCCGCAAAGCCGGCAGCCCGGATGGCTAGAACTCAAATGGATGGCCTTGAAGAAGCGCTTTGCCGGTAAGGGCTAAGTCTCTTCGATCTTCCCGACAATCTCCACGTCGTCCATGGCAAGAAACTGTTTCACATGCGGATGATTGCACGTCGCGAGTTTATCCAGCGGCCCGAAAAAAATTGCCTCGCCCTTATATAGAAACATGACCGTATCGGCGACCTTTCTCATCAAGTCGAGATCGTGGGTGACAACTACCGAAGTCAACTTCATATCTTTCTTCAAGCGCATCATCAGGTTGCTGATCCGATCCGACATGATCGGATCGACCATGGTGGTCGGCTCGTCGTAGAGAATGCACTGCGGATGTGCCGCCAAGGCGCGCGCAATTGCCACCGCGCGTTTGTAGCCGGTGGCCAGGTTGCCCGGGTATTCATCTTTTACGTTTCCCAGATCCACCTTTTCCAGAAGATCGTTCACTACGTCTTCCTTTTTCTGCTCGCCGTAGTCTTCGCAGGTTTCGAGAGAAAACTCAATGTTCTCGCCCACCGTCAACGAATCGAACAAGGCTCCCGATTGGAACACCATCGTGACTTTCCGCCTGATCTGCCTGAGCTGCGCCTCGGACATGTGTGTGATGTCGGTTTGCGCGACAATCACTTCTCCGCTATCGGCCTTTAAAAAGCCCATAATGTGGCCCAAACTGACCGACTTGCCGACTCCGCTGCGCCCGATGATTGCGAGCGTTTGGCCCGCGTCGACGTAAAAACTGACATCTTTCAGAACGGGATGATCGAACGTCTTGCTGACGTTCTTGAACTCGATGTAGTGCGGAAACTCCTCTTCAGCCATCAGCCTAACCGCGCAGCCTCTCTGCCCTCAATTTCCTGCCAGCTTTCCCATTCTTGTGGAGTATTCACGTTGTGGATCCGCGCATCCAGGCGAACGCAATCCGCGCCAAGTTCCTCAATCATTTCGAGAACGCGCAAACGGCCGCAGTCGAGCGCTTGACGCACCGCCGACAAGCAACTTAGCTTCCAAACCGAACAAAGTGGTTGGATGATGCCGGTGGCATCCTTCGAAACCACGCAAGGGCGGTCACTTTCAGCCGCTTTCGCGACCAGCACGCGCAGCCATTCGACACGCAAGTTCGCGATGTCGCAGGCCACAATCAGGTTCAGTTCCGCTCTTTGAGTCGCGAGCGCTGCTTCGATCCCGCCAAGCGGACCAAGTTCGGGGCGCAGATCATCCAGGCATTCGAGTTTTAAATCGCGGTAACGCCGTGCTTCCCCCACCAAAGCCACACTCTGAGCGATACAACCGACCGTAGCCGCCACCTCTTCTACAAGCAGATGCGTACGCACCGGCAGTCTCGCTTTGTCACGGCTCATACGCGCGCTCTTCCCGCCCACGAGCACGAAGCCGGCCACTTGCATTCCCAATTATTGCATTGGGTTAGCGTTTTTGCGGGTATAATCGAGAGAACGCGCCAAGGGGTCTTTTGTTTCTATGTTGCTACGCGCCTGGTCTGTATCTATGCGGGTTATTTGGGTCGGACTGGCCCCCTCGGAGGAGCGATCTTAGCTGCCGATTTCGATGTTGCGCCTCCCCCTCCAAACCGCTCCAGTCCTGGCGCTGTCTCTGCTTTTCTGCGGCTCGGCGGCCGCTCGCCAGGCAAATGTCTCCGCCCGCGTGGAGGCAATTCGTTTCTGGTCTTTCGGGGATGTCACCCGAATTGCGATTCAGACCGAAGGTGAGTACAAACTCTTCTCCGATCAGATTGAAAAACCGGCGCGCGTCTATTTCGATCTGACCGGTGTTCGACCGCCGGTCGGCGCGGCTCACCGCGGCGTACAATCGATTGCGATTCATGACCGCCTGGTAAAGGAACTCCGCGTGGCGGAGGTCACTCCCGGCACCACGCGCATCGTACTCGATCTGCAAGGGCCGGCCGACGTTGTTTCTTCGCAGCTTGTCAATCCCGATCGGCTCATGATCGAGCTTCGCCCGAAAACCCCTGCCAAGACCGACGTTTCGCTCGCGCGCAGCTCGACCGGTTCGCGCAAGATCGATCTTTCCTCGCCCGACGATTCACCAAATCTCGCAAGCAATCCTGCCAAGCCTTCTTCCGGGCGTCCCGACCCGCCCGGCGTCAATGTTTCCCGGCCAGCCATTGTCGTGGTGGCCAATCGCGCGGCCAAACTCCCCGATGTAGGGCAGGCCGAGCCTTCGGGTGAACAAGTCACGCCCACTCGTTCGGTCTCGAATAAACCCAATCCATCCCAATCTCCGGCGATGGCCGCGAACACGCCTCCGCCTGCCACCGAAGACCCCGACGAGAGCCCTATGAACACTCGTCTCGTCGGATCTCGCGAGACTTCTACTCATGAGGGCGACCAGAGACTGGTGGGCGTCGTCGCGCCGGCAAAGCGCGATAGCGATGGCGCTCGCTCTCTGGTGCGCGTTCTCGGTTTGAAGCTCGGCCGGGTGGTCATCGACGCGGGACACGGCGGCCACGACACCGGCACCATCGGGCCCAGCGGCTTGATGGAAAAAGATCTCGTTCTCGACATCGCTCTGCGGCTGGGCCGGCTCATCACCCGGCAGCTTGGCGCGGAGGTGGTCTACACCCGCTCCGGCGACGTCTTCATTCCGCTCGAGCAGCGCACCAAAATTGCGAACCAGGATAAGGCCGACCTGTTTATTTCCATCCATGCCAATTCTTCGCCGGAGCCGAGCGCGACGGGGGTCGAAACGTTCTACTTCAACCTGACTTCCGATAAGACCGGGCTCGATCTGGCCACTCGCGAGAACGCCAGCTCCGGCAGTTCGATTTCCGATCTGAACGATCTACTGCATAAAGCGGTGCTCGAAAACAAGTTAGAGGAATCGCGCGAGTTTGCGCAAAAGATTCAAACAGCGCTCTGGCCGGCCTCGCTCAAGATGGACACGCGTTCGCGTAATCGCGGCGTCCGGCAAGCGCCCTTCGTCGTTCTGATCGGCGCCAGCATGCCCTCCATCCTGGCGGAGGTCGGCTTCATCTCTAACCCGCGCGATGAACGTTTGCTCCGACGACCGGAGCAGCGGCAGAAAATCGCCGAAGCGCTTTTTAAAGGCGTCGCGCAATACGCCAGCACGCTGAGCCACACGCAGGAAGCTAGCGCACGCCCTCGCTAGCAAAACTTTTACTCCGGTTTTCCCGGCAGATGCCGCGCCTGCTCACCCTTACAAATTCCACGAGTTCGCCGATGTGCTCGGAATGGCATTCGGCTCCCATGCGCTTTAGCGCAGCCTCCTGGCTCAATCCGGAGCGATAGAGAATGCGATATGCCAGCTTGATTGCGCGCATGTCCTCTGGCGAAAACCCGGCCCGCCTCAAACCGACTAGATTCACTCCTTTGGCCGCTACGTTGAAATCGGAGTAGAGGAAAAATGGCGGTAGATCGCTGTTGACTCGCGTGTTGCCGCCGATCATGGCCAGCCGCCCAACTCGCGAGTATTGATGAATCACTACCCCGCCTGAGATAAACGCCTGGCTGGCGATCTCCGCGTAGCCCGCCACCAGAGCGCAACTCGCAACCACGATGTTGTCGCCCAGTTGGCAGTTATGCGCGATGTGACCCGAAGTCATGATGTAGTTGCCGTCGCCGATTCTGGTCTCCGATTCCGGCTGCGTTCCCCGCGAGATTGTATAGTGCTCGCGGATTTTGTTGCGCGACCCGATAAAAAGGTAACTTCGCTCGCCGCCGAAGTTCTTGTCGAGCGGATCGGTCCCGAGCACCGTTCCGGCTGAAATTTCGTTGTCGTCGCCGAGCGTCGTCCAGCGCTTTACATAAACGTAAGGTTCGAGCAGACAGCGCGCTCCGATCTTTGTATGGGCCTCTATGACGCAGAACTCTCCGACCCTGGTGCCGGGCCCGATAACCGCGTCGGGATCGACGCGCGCGGTAGATGCAACGTAGGCCGATGGGTCGACGGGCATTCTCATGCTAAGTATGATTCATGCCTGCTCTAACCGTCGCCGAGATCGCGCGCATCTGCCAAGCCACCGTGCAAGGCGATGCCGAAAAAATCATTGGCGGCGCGGGCGCGTTGGAGTCGGCTGGTCCTGAAGAATTGTCGTTCCTTACGAAGGCGACGGCGCAAGCATCTGCCGTAAACTCGCGCGCCGGCTGTTTGATAGTCCCCCTGGGCTTCTCGGCAGCCGGTGACGCGACTCTTATCCATGTGCCGGATCCGCGCGGCGCCTTCGCGCGCGTGCTGACTTTCTTGTATCCAAAGCGCCAGCCCGCTCCGTATGTCCATCCGACGGCGGTCATTGCTCCTTCCGCCCGCGTCTCTCAAGATTGCTACATAGGGCCCTATGTAGTCATCGGTGAAGAGAGCCGCATCGCCGGCGGCTGCTCCCTGGGAGACGGTACGCACGTCGGCGAGCGCGTCCTCATCGGCCAGGACACGACGGTTTACCCGCATGTCACTCTCTACGACGGCGTCGAGATCGGATCGCGCGTCACGCTGCATAGCGGCTGCGTGATCGGGGCGGATGGATTCGGCTTCGCGCTCCGCGACGACCACTACGAGAAATTTCCTCAAGTCGGTATCGTTCGCATCGAAGACGACGTCGAGATTGGCGCGAATAGCTGCGTAGATCGCGCTGCCCTTGGTGTCACAAGCATAGGCGCTGGTACGAAGTTAGACAATTTGGTGCACATCGCTCACAACTGCTTGATCGGCAAGCACGTTGTAATTGCGGCTCAAACCGGTTTTGCGGGCGGCGTTGTTGTCGAGGATTATGCGGTCATCGGCGGACAAGTGGGCGCAGGCGAGAAAGCCAGAATAAAATCGCGCGCCGTGGTCGGATCGAAAGCCGGCATTCTAAGTTCGCAAACGGTGAACGCCGGCGAGCCGGTCTGGGGTATCCCAGCCAGGCCCGTGCGGCAACATCTTAAAGGATTGGCCAACATCGGCAAAATAGCCGAACTAAGAGAGGAAGTTCGCCGCCTCAGATTGGAGATCGAGTCTCGAAAGACGACGCGTGATTCGCAAAACTGAAAATTAAGCGATCGCGCGATCCAGTATACGGCTGGCCCGATCGACCATCAGCCGAATCTTTTGATACTGATGACAACTATGCTCGTCCAAGGCCGTGATCTCAAGATAATAAGCCAGTGATTCGATGGTGCTCAAGGGCTGGCGGAGTTCGTGCGCAAGTTCGCCGATACAGACAGGGTGAGCGCCTGTCTTTTCGCGATCACACGGATCGCTATTCTTCAACGAGAAATCCTCCAACGAGGCAGAGACCCGGGTAGCAGCGTTATTCATGCAGGTTGGGATGTCGAACTCGCCTTGGCGGCTTAAGCCAAATGAGCCGACCGTCTGATTGTCCGCCCGAACTGACCTTGAGTCAATAGCATTCGAAACTTAAAGTGCAAGTACTCAGAACCAGCGTGGTTTCGACTCAGAACTGGTACTGAGCTGTGTTATTCTCAGGACGTAAAACACTCATCGGGGGCCTGTGGCGCAGTTGGGAGCGCGCTTCCATGGCATGGAAGAGGTCGACGGTTCGAACCCGTCCAGGTCCACCAAATTCTCGTGCCTTCGCGAATGCTGTTTCTCAGATGCCATCCACATCCAAGGATCGGAAGAACAGAGCAAGTGACCAAACCTACCTGGCGTCACCTTCTCGATCGGGGTTTCGTAGACGGGATGCCGGCGGCTCTTAGATTACGTGGCGAGGCTACCGGCCGTTGGATAAGGTCCCAGGAACCGCGCGCCATTGAAATGAATGAGGTGCGATGGCGCGTCCGCTACCCACAACCTCCGTTTCCCATGCGATTTCTCCCAAATACCGCCTCATAAATGGCGCGGTCGGGGAACGCGTTGACGTAAACGAGCCCGGCGGACGATTCAGAAAAAAGCTTCTCCAGTTCCGCGTGACGTTTGCCGTCAACGGGTCCGTGGCTAGTAACCGATTCAATTAGCAGCAGCCAATTCCGCTCGGGATAATACAGGACTACGTCGGGCATCTTGCCATGGCTATCGACGTTGACGCCGAGCCTAGCTAACAGCACTGCGTCGAAATAACCCCACTTTTTTTCGGGGTCACCGGCATAGACCAGAACGGCCCCCGGTACAAAACGGGCTCCGAAGTCTTCGATAATTGCTCGAATGAGCTCGCTGTGCTCGCCAGCGCTGAGGGCAATTTTCTTACCTGGCTCGATTCGAACCGGTACCAGGTTTTGCTTCCTCTCTCTGGCATAGCGAATAGCTAAAGTCTGTCGCTCCACAAGGTATGCAGTCAAATTGCGGTGCCACCTCCGTGTTCCAAAACTACGTGCCAGTCTAAGCGCCAACGGCTCGATCTGATAAACGGCGGCAGGGCTATTCACGGGGCGATCTAACTTGTCTGGGTTGTAAAGTGCAATCCCAGCAGCAACGAATTGGTGCATTGTTCGCCGCCGTACCGTCTCGCGGGTGTTGGGCTTCCACCTTTTCTGATAATGCTCAGCCGCCCATTCCATGATCGGAGTGATTCCCATGAGGGGATTCTCAGCCTGCTTCCACTTTTTGTCGGGGGTAAGGTTTAGCAATGCCAACAAGCAAAGAGCCGAACGCTCGTTTCGCTGCTCACGAGGAACCCCTAACGAAAGCAGAACCTGTTGGGCATTACCGAGGCGCTCATTGTCGATCATCGAAGATTGTTCAGTTGGGTGTCCAGCATGCTTTGTGTCAGCTCTTGCTGAGACGCGGCCCATTCTCCCAGAGCGGCCAAGGCGGCTCGGCTTGGATACTTCATCAACCGCAGGTCGGTCGCGTTGACTTGGGTATGTCCATTGAACCGGCGGAAATGGTTATCGACCTCCGTAGTATTCAGGAACGAAGCCAAGCCGCATGCTATGTATTCGTCCAAGCCATGCTTCTTGTCGTGGAAGACATTCAGGTGGTTCTCGAACCCAAGCATTTCCGCGCCGGAAAAGATTTCTGGCCTGACCACGCTGGCGACGATACGGCGGCGTTCCTCTTTGGCGGAAAATCGGCGGACAACAGTGTAAAACCCGTTCGGGTAAAGCCATCTCTCGGTTTCCACACTACGCTGGATGGCGTTGCCTCGCTTAATGCCTTCTTTGGGCCAATACGTTTCCTGCCCGCTGAAATGGCCCGCGTAGAGCAGGGGAACTGTGCCGTGCTCCGGCATTTGCCTGATGTGGTCTTTGAGCCTGAAATCTACAATTGGCCCGGTGGAAATGTCTATGCCTAGGTCTTCCAAGGAAAACCGGACAGCCGTGGACAGCTCTATGGCGCTCCATTTGTCCGACTCCGGCACATAGATGAATTGTTCGGGATCGCCCGGAAACACAATTCGTTCGAACGGGTGGGTGTGGGTCGTGAGATCCGTGAACTGGTCATCCGTAGAGTTAGAAACGGTCACATTGCGCTGGCAGCCACCCCGCTCGAGCATGATGATGACGTTTTCCTGCAGCACGCCGTCATCCCTGAAGGCTTTGGTCCGCGACCCGAACAGATGAATATGGCGAAGGGCGGCGCGCTGCAACAGGAATTCCCGGAACGGCCGGTAATATGGTCCGTTGCAGAAGCTTCGCGGAATGATGGCGACAAGTTGGCCGCCCGGTTTCATTAGCGCGAGGGCGAGAGAGACAAACGCAGAGTAGAGATTGACCGTCTCAATACCGGCTTGGCGGAGGAACAGCCGGTGTCCCGAGTCGCTGTTTATCTTCTTATAGGGCGGATTCAGGATCGCATGCGTGAAGCGGCCACCCTGCAGACTTTGCAGAGCGGCTTCGAGAATGAAGTCCCTGGCGGAAATGCGGTACTGCATAGGCAGGCGTTCGGCATAGCTGGCGAGCGCACTTTCCAGTTGTGGACAAAGGGTATCATCGATCTCAAACGCCTCGACATCAGCATTCTGGAAATGAAAGCCTTGGGCCGAATTCCACCGGTCTAGAAATGCGCAGGATAGCGAACCGACACCTGCTCCGGCGTCCAATAGACGGCAGGTCTGGATAGTGCTCGGCGAAAAAAGAGAGGCCATGAAACGCGCCACCGCCGGGCGAGTCATGAACTGGCCCAGCTGTGATTTTCGCTTCAGAGCTATGCTTGGTGCAACTTCGCGGCGTACGGTGTCGGCATGATCGGGTGACTCGACTGCCGAGGTTTGATGATCCGTTGCTTTCAAGCGAAATGATACCGCTACTGCGGAGGGCGACGGTGTTGAAAATGATTTGACAGCACGCACCGTGCTCTAACGTCTGTGGTAGCCAACAGCGATCTTTAGTCTCTTTAACTTACAGCTAAACTTTGCAACGGCATGGAAGCGGTCGACGTTCCGAGCCCGTCCAGGTCCAAAAAACTATATTAAAGTTAACTCTAAAAGCTGAGTGGCCATGAATCTAATCGTTGGAGCCGCGCGGCAATCGTCTTCCGCCCAACACAGCCATAGCCGCCTTCTTTTTATCGACAATCTGCGCTGGACCATGATCATTCTGGTCATCAGCATGCACGCGGCCGATACTTACAGTCCGCTCGGAAACTGGTATTTCGTAGACAGAACGCCCGTATCGCCGCCTACCCTTCTCACCTTTGCCGCCTGGCAAATGTATCTCCAATCGTTTTTCATGGGATTGCTGTTTTTCATCTCCGGCGTTTTTGTCCCATGCTCCTTCGATCGCAAAGGAGCATGGAGTTTTATACGTGGTCGGGCTATTCGACTCGGCTTGCCGGTGCTGTTTTACATGTTTGTACTCGGCCCAATTACCGAATATTTTTTCGCTCACTCCTGGACCTCCACCGAACAAACCACCTTTGTTCACGAATGGGTGAAGCACATCCGCAACGGCCAGTTCCTACAGGAAAATGGTCCACTCTGGTTCTGTCTTGCGCTCCTGATTTTCTCTTTGGTCTATGCCGCCGCACAAAAACGTCACCCGTATATCCCAAGTCGAAATCCGCCCCGCCCGCCGCATACCCAAGAGCTGATCTTCTTCGCCGTACTTCTAACAGCAGGCAGATTTCTCGTTCGGACCGTCCTTCCGCCCGGATTCTCGGTCTTAAACATGCAACTGGGAGATTTCGCTCAATACGTCTTTCTCTTCTGGGCGGGTATTCGGGCAGCACGCGAAGGATGGCTACCGAAACTGAGCTTGCGCTCCGGAATTTTGTGGCTAGTGCTTACTCTTCCGCTCGGTTTTGCAGCTTGGTTAACGCTTCTACTCGCGGGAGGTGCATTAACCGGAAGGTGGCGCGACTTTGCGGCTGGCTGGCACTGGCAAAGCGCGGCATTCAGCGCGTGGGAATCCTTCACCTGTGTCGCAATTTGTTTTGGCTTGCTGGTTTTGTTCCGGCAGAAGTTTAACCTGCAAAATCGCCTGACTGCTTTCCTTTCGGAAAATGCATTCGGCGTCTACGTATTCCACCCACCCGTCGTTATTCTCTGCGCGCGCATGATGCACGGCATCGCCTGGCCCCCGGTTTTAAAGGCTCTCGCGCTTACCTGCATAGCAACGCTTCTCTCCTTTGTCTCTACTGCCGTCATTTTCCGGCGCATGCCCTTGCTTCGCCGGATTCTTTGAGAGAACCCAGACACAAATTCTTTGCGCTTAGAATATTGGGCAGAAAGAAGCTCTATGACCCGGCAACACTATTTTTTCAAGTTAATTCCACCACGGCCAACTTTCGCGCAGGATATGAATGACGAGGAGCGCAATCTGATGCAGCAGCACGCTCGGTATGCTCAAGAGCGCTTTGCGGAGGGCAAAATTCTTCTCTACGGTCCGGTCATGGCCGAGGACGGAGCTTTTGGCCTCGGCATATTGGAGGTCGAAAACGAGGATGAGGCCAGAAGCCTCGCTCAAAACGATCCGACCGTTAAAGCTGGTCTCAACCGCTTCGAAATTTGGCCAATGGGAGTAGCAGCCGCGCGGGCGCTTACCGCTCCTACCCCATGAAGTTTGCTACACCCGCCGCAACCGAATACGTTCCACGCTATGCTTATCGCCCTTTTCCAAAATCAGGTGTGCCCGTTCGCGTGTTGGCTGGATGTTTTCTCGCAAATTTAGCAAGTTGATTTCGCGCCAGATTTGTTGGGCCGTCAGAACGGCCTCCGATTCCGATAAAGCAGCGTAGCGATGGAAGTAAGAGGACTCGTTCTGAAAGACCGTTTCCCGCAACCGCAGGAAACGCTCTACATACCAGCGCTCGACAATATTCTCCTCGGCATCCAGGTAAATCGAAAAATCAAAAAAATCGGAGACAAACACTTTCGAAGCATCGCGCGCCGGATCGGGCGATTGCAGAACATTCAAGCCTTCGAGAATGAGAATGTCGGGCTGCTCGATTTCCTCCCACGCGCCGGGCACGATGTCATACCGCAAATGCGAATACACCGGAGCGGAAACCGTCTCTACGCCGGCTTTGATGTCGGCTAGAAATTGCAGCAGCCGACGCTGATCGTAGCTTTCCGGAAAACCTTTCCGGCGCATCAGGCCCTTCTTCTCGAGCACGTCGTTAGGGAAAAGGAATCCATCCGTTGTGATCAGATCGACCTTCAGATGATCCTGCCATTGCGCCAGGCAAGCTCGAAGCACGCGCGAAAACGTGCTCTTGCCCACCGCTACGCTGCCCCCGATCCCGATGATGTAGGTGACCTTTTGCGGGGTTCCCGAGCCGAGAAACTGACGTCGGGCGTGGTAAAGATGCTGGATCGCGGCCACATGCAGGTTCAGCAGCCGGGAAAGCGGCACGAATATATCTTCTACTTCACCTAGCGAAACCTGCTCGTTAATTCCACGCAGAGACGTGAGTTCCTCTTCGCTCAAAAGCAAGGGCGTGTTGGCCCGCAGCTTCTTCCAATGCTCGCGGTTGAAGTTGGTGTAGCGGCTGATCGGGGCTGCGGGAGCGATTGTGGGGGGCATCAAACCTGTGTCTCGCTCGTTCTATCTTGCCAGAACCTCCACTGGTTTAAGATGAAGGTAAGAATTCCTATTAATTCGATCGGCATTATTTTGGGGCGGCCGCAGCCGCAAGCTCATCCAACCAAATTTAGGGGGAACAAGCAGTTTGAAAGAATCAAAAGCCCAGCGATCCGAGCGGCTGAAGATCGACAAGAATCCCTGGGGCGCGCTCGAAGAAATACGGGCATTTGCGCGAGAAGGGCGCGCTAGCGTACTCCCGGAATGGGCCGGCTTCTACTTCAAATGGTGGGGGGTCTATACCCAGGGCGACGGTCTAGGGGTGCTCGGTGGTCAGGGCGGCGAGGGCAAAGCCAGCGAGTATTTCATGCTGCGCATCGGCGTGCCAAACGGCCGTATTAATGCCAAGCAAGTGAGGACCGTTGCGCAAATCAGCCGGCAATATGGGCGCAACTTGGTCGACATAACAACGCGCCAGAGCATCCAGCTGCACTGGCTGCCCATCGAAGCCATTCCGGAAGCCATCGATCTGCTCGATTCAGTAGGGCTTTCGCCGAAAGGCGCGTGCGGTGATGTCGTGCGGAACGTCACTGGCTGTCCGCTCGCCGGAGTGGCCGACGACGAAGTGCTCGATGCCTCGCCGGTAGCCGTGGCGGCCGCTCGCCTCTTAGCCGGGAACCCGGATTTCTACAATCTTCCGCGCAAATTCAAAATCTCCATCACCGGTTGCCCTGTTTGGTGTTCTTACCCGGAAATTAACGATATTGGCCTGACTCCGGCCCGTCGTGGCAATGAAACGGGATTCTCCGTACGTGTCGGCGGCGGCCTTTCGGCGGATCCGCATCTCGCTGTTCGCCTGGATGCCTTCGTGCCTGTCCACCAGGCCGTCGATGTGGTGCGCGGCATTACCGAGATCTTTCGTGACCAACAAGGTTTGCGAGAACATCGTGACCGCGCCCGCATGAAGCACCTCTTCCTGCGTGAAGGTTGGACGGCCGAGAAATTTCTAGGCGAGCTGCATACCCGCTTGTCCTTCAAGCTGGATCCCGCGGCGGAGGAGACTGTACCGAACGGCGCTTTGCGCGATCACGTCGGCGTGCATCGTCAGCGCCAACCCGATGCCTGTTACGTTGGCGCGGCAGTGTTACGCGGCAGATTGACGGGCGACCAGTTGGAGGCGGCTGCCGGGCTGGCCGAGCGTTTCGGCGACGGCGAACTACGCACCACCATCATGCAGAACCTGCTATTCCTTAACATTCCGAAGCAAAATGTTGGTCCGCTCGTCAAAGAGCTCGCTGATATAGAGCTGCGGGTGGAGGGATCGCCTTTCTGGCGCGGCGCGATCACCTGCACCGGTACCGAGTTTTGTAAACTCGCTATCACCGAAACGAAGGAGTTTGCCCGCTGGGTGGTCGATGAGCTCGAAACGCGTCTTCCGGCTTTCGACCAGCAGTTCAAATTGCACGTCACAGGTTGTCCTAATAGCTGCGGGCAGCACTGGATCGCCGATATCGGAATCGAAGGCAAGAAAATCAAGCACAACGGCGCGCTGGTAGACGCTTACTACTTCTGTGTAGGCGGCGGAGTGGGTGCAAAGGCGGCGCTGGCTCGGCCGGTCGGTTATCGCTGTCCCGCTACTGAGATTCCGGACGCATTGGAGCGTCTGCTCGGTACTTATCTCAATGTCCGAAGACCGGAAGAAGACTTGCAAAGCTTCTTCCGACGCAGTACTAATGATGAACTGCGCGCCTTACTTGCTGGTGAAGCGTTTGCGCCAGTGGAGCGCGACCGGGCGCAAGGAAGGGTTCCGGTCGGAGCCGCGGAATGAGCCTTGAGGCTCCGTTGCTGCCGGTCTTTCTGAAAATGAAGGGCCGTCCATGTTTGCTGGTCGGCGGTGGCCACATTGCGCTCGAAAAAATTCGTATTCTGCTCGAATGCGAAACCGCCGTTCGCGTCATCGCCCCGGAAGCGCTGGCCGAAGTCGAGCAACTCGCCGCCGAAGGCCGGATTATCTTCGAGCGGAAGCCATACTCCTCGGGTGACTTGGAAGCCTTTTCTCTGGTGATAGCCGCCACCAACGACCGCGAACTCAATCACCGGATCCATGCCGAAGCGACCGCTCGAGGCCGGCTGGTAAACGTGGTCGACGATCCCGACTACTGCGACTTTTACTTCGGCTCGATCGTCCGGCGCGGAGCGCTCCAGGTGGCGATTTCGACCACCGGCGAAAGTCCTGCTTTCGCGCAGCAGCTGAAACAGGAGATAGACGACGCTCTGCCGCCCGATACGGGTCCGTGGCTGGCTCGGCTGGGCGAGCTTCGCCGGCAAATCAATCGCGTCGTCGAAGCCGGACCAGGCCGCATTTCCCTCTTGCGCGAGTTGGCCCGGCGGGAAGTGTGCGAGCCCGCTTCATGCCCCTGCCGCACCCTGGTCTCAACAGAATGACCCAGGCGGAAAAAGGCAAAGTGTACCTGGTGGGCGCCGGACCCGGCGATCCGGAATTGCTGACCGTAAAAGCCGCCGCGCTACTGCAAAGCGCGGACGTCATCTATCACGATGACCTCGTCTCTCAGCAGATTTTGGATCTGGCGCGCGAAACTGCGCTCGTTATCAGCGTCGGCAAGCGATGTGGAGCGAAGCGCATTACGCAGGGAGAAATCAATCGAAAGCTGGTGGAGAGTGCTCAGCGCGGAATGAGCGTGATCCGTTTGAAAAGCGGCGATCCGCTCATCTTCGGAAGAGCCGGCGAAGAGATCGAAGCGCTGTCGGCCGAGCGCATTGCGTATGAAATCGTTCCTGGCGTGACCACCGCGTGCGCAGCCGCAGCCGCACTCGGCTGTTCGCTCACGAACCGCGGTACTTCGTCCAGCGTGCTCTTTCTCTCCGGCCATCACGCCTCGGAGAAGAACCCGGATCTTTCGCCCACCCGCGTTGTCTACATGCCCGGTCCGGATCTCAAAGCGCGCGCAAGCGCCTGGCTCGAAAAGGGCGAGTCGCCTGATTTGCCTTGTGTTCTGATCAGTCACGTTTCCCAGGCCAGCCAATCCATCTTACGTATGCCGCTGCGCGATCTGCCTTCGGCGGTTATACCATCCAGCCCGGCCATTCTGCTAACCGGCTGGGCTCTCGTAAATCGGGGACAGGCTACGCTTTCCCCATTTCCGTCCGACGCTTCCTGGCAAGTACGCTCGCCGATTCCTCCGCCGCCGCATAAACCAGAGCCCCCATCTTAGGCGAGGACGGAACAATATCCGGAGTCAATCCCTGCTCGGCCAGCGCCTCGTTCATGATCGGTCCGATCGAGGCGATCGCTACGTCCTCCCGCAGCGCTCTCTTCACTTCCTCCCGCAGCTTGTCTTCCGCCGCAATCGCCATCAAATGTTCGAGCTGAATGCTTGAAGTGAAGAGCACCGTGTCTACTTCCCGTTGCGCCAACCGGCGTACCGCTTCGCGCAAAGGGCCCACGTCTTCCGGAAGCTCCCAGCGATACAGCGCGAATGTTCTTACTTCAGCACCAAGCTTTTCGAGCGCCTCTACAAATTCGACATTCGGTCTTCCGTACTCCTGCACTGCCAGCTTTCGTTCTGGCCGATTCGCGACTGCGTGCACGATTTCCCGCCACGTGTTCGGTTCGGGTATCGTGACATCCGGCACGATACCAGAAGCGCGCAGTACAGCGCTCGGTTTCGGCCCCCGGGCGAGCAGTTTCACCCGCCGCAATGCATCATCCGCGCGGCCGGCGGCGTAGCGACTGCCGATCACATCTCTCCAAAACGTGAGACCCACGCCGGTCATCAGGATCAGCATTTCGATCGATCCCTGCTCCATCTCATCGAGCATCCGGAACGCGTCCGTATGATCCGTTAACGCCTTTTCACGGAGTGAGGGCGCCACGAATGCTTGGCCTTGCTGCTTGCGTATCAACAGTTCAATTTCGGATGCCCGGCGACTTTCCAGGCTCAGAACTCGAAGACCGGCGAACGACATGTCTTCATGTTGACAGGCGCCCTGAAACCACTGCGGACGACGATTTAGGAAGATCGTCTACCCGCCCAACTCGTTTTCAGGGTAGAATGTCTTCTAACCGAATGGGAGAAGTGATTGGATTAGGAGAGTGAAGATGCGCTGGTTCCGGAGAAAAAATCGGGAACAGGATTTAGAACGCGAGTTGCGCTCGGATCTAGAGTCGGAAGCCGCGGAACTTCAGGAGCAAGGACTTTCCGCGGAGGAGGCCCGCTACGCCGCCCAGCGCGCCTTCGGCAATACAAGTTCGATAAAGGAGAAGGTGCGCGGAACATGGGGCGGAAGCTGGTTTGAGGACCTGATCAAAGATCTTCGCTATACCTTGCGCCAGCTGCGCAAATCGCCGGGATTTGCCGCCATCGCCGTGCTAAGTCTTGCTGTCGGCATTGGCGCCAATACTGCGATCTTCACCGTTATCAACGCGGTGCTTCTGAAGTCTCTCCCCGTGCGCGATGCGGAAGGTTTGGTAGTGCTCGGTCCGGGTCGCGGCTCAGGCAGTGGGACTGGAATTCCAAGCGATGGATCATTCTCCCTCTACTCTTACGACCTATACCAGCATCTGCAAGGTACGAAGCTGTTTAGCGGGCTATGCGCCTTCGAGAGCAGCGGGCAAACCGACGTTAGCGTGCGCCGGACCGGTTGGAGCGAGCCCGAGCTTGCCCAGGCTGAACTTGTATCCGGGAATTACTTTCAGGTCCTCGGCGTCAGTGCCTCGCGCGGACGTCTAATCGGACCCTCGGACGATTCAGCATCCGCAGCCCAAGTTGCGGTCGTTAGTTATCACTATTGGAAGAATAGGCTCGGCGGCGATCCGTCCATAATCGGCACGAACATCTATGTCGGCGGCACAGCTTTTACGATCGTCGGCGTAGCTCCTCCGGAGTTCTACGGCGCCAACCTCGAGCCTGATCCGCCGGGCGTGTGGCTCCCGCTCTCGGCGGATCGCCCACTGAATCGCGGACGTGCTCTGATCGACAAACCGGCGGAGCACTGGTTGTATTTAATGGGGCGATTAGCGCCCAACGTGTCCACAGCACAAGCGGACACACGATTGACGGCAGTTCTGAGGAACTGGCTGCTTGCGCGCGCAGGATCCGGCATGTCGGCCGAGGACCGCGCAAGAATTTTGCGAAGTTACGTGCAACTCACCCCTGGCGGCAGCGGTATCGTGCATATGCAGCGCGCTTACGCGCTGACTTTGCGCTTGCTGCTCGGCATCTCGATCGCGGTTCTGCTGATCACCTGCGCAAACATTGCCAATCTCCTGCTCGCCCGTGGAACAGCGCAAATGGCTGATACGTCCCTGCGGCTCGCCCTGGGAGCCAGTCGATGGCGCCTCATGCGGCAATCGCTTACCGAAAGTCTGACGCTGGGGCTGGCCGGCGGCGCGCTCGGATTGTTAGTCGCTTCGAGCGGCACAAAGCTGCTGATCGCGCTCTTCTTCCGGGGGATGGATTACGTGCCGATCCAGACCTCACCCGATCTCCGCGTCCTCGCCTTTACGTTAATTGTTTCGTGCGGCGCGGCGGTTGTCTTCGGACTGTTGCCGGCAATTCGCATGAGTTCACGGGGCGCCTCCGCGCTCAAAGCCGCCAGCGCGGGCATCAAAGGTTCCCGGCTGTCTCGCCGGTCCTTCGGATTGGGTGGGGTGCTAATCGTAGCTGAAGTCGCGCTCTCCTTAGTCGTCCTGGCCGGTGCCGGCACATTTGCCCGCAGCCTTGCGAACCTCGCTGGGCAACGATTCGGCTTCGATCAAGAACGAGTTCTGGTGGTAAACGTAGATACGAGCCATGCCGGCTATGACTACAACCGGCTCGGACCGCTCTATCGTCGGATTTATTCGCGACTGAATTCCCTGCCCGGCGTGAAGAGCGCCAGTTTGTCTTATTACAGCCCGTTCAATGATTGCTGCTGGGCATTCAGCGTCGCGGTCCAAGGCTATACGCCCAAACCAGGTGAAGAAGCGCACGCGCGCTTGAATCGTGTCTCGCCCGGATATTTCGGAACTCTTGGCACAAAGGTTCTGCTTGGCCGCGGCTTTGACGAGCGCGATGCGCCGGGCTCGCGGGGAGTCGCCGTCGTCAATCAGGAATTTGTTCGCCGCTTCCTGCCCAATGAAAATCCAATCGGCAGGCGGTTCGGCATCGGCGGCCAACGACATGCGGGCGATCTCGAAATCGTTGGGGTAGTCCAGGATGCTAAATACGACAGCCCTCGCGAGGACCCGACTCCCATGGCATTTTTGCCCTTGCTGAATGGGAAAGCCGTCGAATCGGCTTCTTCCGATGACGAGTCGAATTTTATCAATGTAATCGAGGTGCGCGCAGCCGGTCGTCCAGAGACGATTGCGGCAGAGGCTCGCCATGTTCTGGCCGAGATCGACCCCAATCTTCCCATATTGCGCATCCGCACGCTCGCGGACGACGTCAGCCTTATGCTGAACCAGGAGAACGTAGTGGCCGCCCTAGCCATCTTCTTTGGGCTGACGGCGCTCTTGCTGAGCTGTCTTGGGTTGTACGGATTGATGGCCTACTCGGTTCAGCGGCGAACCAGCGAGATCGGTATTCGCATTGCCTTGGGGGCAACGCGTGCGTCGGTGACAGGAATGGTGGTCCGTGAAGCTCTTGTGCAAGGTTTCCTCGGCGTCGCGATCGGTATTCCCGCGGCGTTTGCCGCTCTTCGGCTCGTTGCCAATCAGCTCTACGGCGTTAGTCCGGACGATCCGAAATACTCCGTCGCGGCAGCCCTGCTTCTTTTGCTCTGCATTGCTGTCGCGAGTTACGCGCCGGCACTTCGCGCTTCGCGCATAGATCCTGTGATAGCTTTGCGATCCGAGTGAGGCAATCTCAAAACAAGAGCTTCAATCCGAACTGAATTTGTCGCGAAGTAGTGGACGTCGCGGTGATTACGCCAGCGGTCGGAGATGGCGTTGAAGAAGCGGATGTGAAGACAACCGCATTAAGGGTTGTGAAGTTCGCGTGATTGAGCGAGTTGAAAAATTCGGCCCGAAACTGTAGCTTGCACCGCTCGGTAATACTGGTGTTCTTCAATGCCGAACAATCCAGTGTCACGATTCCGGGCCCAATCAGCGTGTCGCGTCCGACGTTGCCGTAGGTGCCGTTTGCCGGCACTTCAAAAGCTGCTGGATTGAAATATTGATTTGGTGTGCCCAAGATGATCTGCCCCGAAAAACCCGGATTCCAGGAAGGCCGGGTCGGATTGCGACTATCGCCGTTATTCGTCGGATTGAAGCCCAATTGCGGCGTAAAAGGCAACCCCGATTGAACTGTCTGAATGGCGCTGACACTCCAGCCGCTTGCCAATTTGTCTCGCCATCCCGACACTCCACTCAGAAACCGTTTGCTGCGTCCAATCGGCAGTTCGTAAGTGCCGTTGATGGTGGCGAGATTCCGTACGTCCGTCGTCGAGAGCCCCCAGTCCAACTTCGGGTTCAGCGGGTACCTGAACGAAGCCGGGCGCGTTCGATGCCACGCTGCTGTTCCAAGCCGTGCCGTCGTCCAGGCTCTTCGAATAAGTGTAAGCGGCCGCAGCTGTAAACCGCTGCTGAAACGCCGGTTTAAATCGAGCTCGAGCGCGTTGAAAGAGCTCAACCCTTCTGAAAACCATGACGTGGTATTCGCCAATTGTGGATTGCCCAGTGGAGCATTCTTCGGATAGTAAGTGACCTCATTGGCGAGCGTCGGAAATGGCTCGTTAGCGTCGAGCGACAACATTCGTGGTACCCATGCTAGCCGACATAGCCAGCGGAAAGGGTTGTATTCGGCGCGATCTGCTGTTGAACTTTGAGAGTCCAGGTAAGAATCGTCGGTGTGTACGAGTCAGGCTGAATTCCGCTTGGCGATACCAGGCCGCCGGATGGCAGCGAAGCGCCCGGTGCGATCTGCAAATTCGAAAGCGAGACGTTTTTCAGTGTCTGCGTGGTATTGAAAGGCGCAGTTTGATCGAGCCGGTAATCGAGGTTATCGAGCAGCATGCGATAGATTCCGAAGCCGCCGTTTATGACTGTCTTACTTTTGCCGAAAGGATCCCAAGAGAAACCGAAGCGCGGTTCCGGCAAGAATTTTTCGCGATTCACCGTAAAAGCAGAGTAACCGACGAGCGGGTTGGTCTCGATTACTCCATTCTGGAAGCCGTAGGTCGAAGCTCTTCCGTGCACTTCGTTCCAGCCGTTAGTCGACTCGAAGCGGAAACCGATTCGCAACTCCAGGCGGCGGGAAGGCCGGATGGCGTCTTGCACAAAACCAGCGCCTTCGAGAGAGCGCCACCCGAGCGGAGTGGGCGACGGAATCACCGTAAATGTGGAAACCGATCCCTGGAGAAAGCTGGCGAGACTGCCGAACGATACCTGCCCGTATTGGTATTGGGCAACGTTATCGTTCGCCTGTAGCCGCCGTAGCCAGACACCGGCCTCGATCTGATGAATGCCGGCCGTTATCGCAACGTGGCCGTCGTAAGTGAGCAGATTTCGTACAGCCGAGAGACTGCTCCCCGCGTTTGTGCCGCCTAGCTCCAATACTGTTCACTTAAAGAACATTTCTGCGGTATTCTGTTTTTAAGACAGGAGACTGCGGAATGGCCCGAACAATCGCCACGTTGCCGGCTGGGAGTCGTATCACCGACTACATCAGCCTGGGAGTGATCGCTAAGTTTTTCCCATTGGAGAGGGTGCGCGGCGTGTTGGAGAAGACTGGGCGCGCAAGCGTACGAGAACGCGATTTACCGGCGCACGTGGTGGTGTACTACGTGATCGCTTTGGCCTTGTACATGCGGTCCTCGTATCGCGAGGTGCTGCGCTGTTTGTTAGAAGGAGTGCAGTGGCTGCTGGACCCGTCGGCGGGGCTGAGGGTGGCGGGCAAGTCGGGCATCTCGCAAGCGCGCAGTCGTTTGGGCGTGGAGCCGGTGAAGCAGTTGTATGAAGCGGTGGTTGTTCCGATTGCCGAGCGCCGGACGAAGGGTGCTTGGTATCGCGACTGGCGGCTGGTCAGCCTAGACGGCAGCACGCTGGATGTGGCCGATACCGCGGAGAACGAAGCGGCTTTTGGCAGGCCTGGCGCGAGTCGCGGAGCGAGTGCCTTTCCCAAACTCCGCTTTGTCGGGCTATTAGAGAACGGAACACACGTGCTGTGGGCCGCGCGGATGGCGCCGTATGCCACCGATGAGATCACGCTGGCTCGGCAGGTAATACCGGCTTTGCAAAAGGGCATGCTGTGTCTGGCCGACCGTTTCTTCCCGGGCTACCGACTGTGGCAGGCAGCGGCTCAGACCGGAGCGGATTTACTGTGGCGCGCGCGCCAGAATGCGCGACTGGAGATCGAGCGGCGCTTGCCGGATGGGTCGTATCTCAGCCGCCTTTACCTTTGTATTTCCGATCGCCGGAATCGGCGTAAGGCGATTGTCGTGCGAGTGATCGATTATTACCTGAAAGACGTACCGGATGCCGAGCTAGTGTATCGCCTGATCACCACCATTCTGGATCCTAAACAGGCTCCCGCCCAAGAACTGGCGGCACTGTACCACGAGCGCTGGGAAATAGAAACTGCGCTGGATGAGTTGAAAACCCATTTGCGGGGCGCCCAGATTGTGTTACGCAGCAAAACGCCCGAACTCGTCAAACAAGAGTTCTACGGCTTGCTGATGGTGCACTTTGCCATTCGAGGATTGATGCATGAAGCTGCGCTCGAAGCCGATGAGGACCCGGACCGGCTCTCCTTCGTTTATTCCGTGCGCGTCGTCCAACGGCGCATGCCTCGCTTCGTCGCTATTCCCCCCTCGGCTGAAAAAAGCCTTTCATGAAGCCGTGCTCCAGGAGATCCTGCAAGAGCGGGTTAGCTCCAGTCGCAATCGCCTCAACCCTCGCGGGGTAAAGCGAAAAATGAGCAACTACCCACTGCGGCCACGCCAGTCGCTGCGCACCCTCAGAATCGACTGCTCCAAGCGAATCAGGATCTTTAAGTGAACAGTATTGGGTCTAGCGTAATCTGAGAAGCGCCATTGAGCGCCGTGCCGCCTCCTATCACGACTGCCCCGATAGGCGATCCCTCCACCTAGCCCGGCAGGTTCACCGGCATATCGCCGGTAAAGAAGTAGCCCGCGCGCGAAAATCCGAAGCGAGCCGTATTCAGCACCCGTGGAGAGAAAACATGCTGCTCCTGTACACTCGCGACCTGCTCCCGCAGCGTTTCGATTACGCCGCTGAGCGGATTGGCTGTTGGCGTGTTGTCGGCGCTGTCGTCGATCGTGTAGACGCCAAATAACGTGTCGCGGTCTGAGATGTTGTAGTCGGCGCGCGTAGTGCCGAAATCCTCTCGAATAGTTTGCAGAGGATTGCTGTATGCCAGGCCAATCCCGCTACCCAGTTCTGGACCGTTCTGTTCAGGCCAGAGCGAGAGCAATGCGGCGGCCGCTGGCGTCACGCCAACGCGAGTCAACTGGCCGCTCGCGTTCGGAAGGTAACCGGCGCGTGCCTCATTGTCCGGCACAAACGTTACGTCGCTCAATCCGAGATGCTGCCGAAACCCCTCGTAGTTTCCAAACAGAAATATTTTGTTCTTCTTGATCGGGCCGTTGATCGCTCCGCCAAACTCGTTGCGCTGGAATTGCGGAATCCAGAGTCCATCGAAGAAATTGCGCGCATCGAGATCGCTATTTCGCAAAAACTCGTACAACGATCCATGCACCTGGTTACCGCCGGACGCCGTGACGATGCTGACCTGAGCCCCCGGCCGCTTGCCATATTCGGCTCCATACGTATCGGTCACGACGTTGAACTCGCGTACCGCATCCACGCCCAGTAGTTGGCCGCTCGTCCCGCCCGGAGTATTGTTGATCTCCGACGCGCCCGTATACTCGATTCCGTTCAGCAGAAACAGATTCTCCTGCGGGCGGCGGCCCGACACGGCAAACATGTTCCCGACCGACGAGTTGGACGTTCCAATGCCGCCGGAGCGCTGCGACGTGTAGTTGACGGTCGCCGGATTGAGCGTCATCAGCTGGTTCATAACTGCGGCCGTTCAGCGGCAGTTCTTTTACCTGGCGCTCATTAACCAGGCCGGAAGTCTCTTCCGTCGAAACGCTGACCGGGTCTGGCGCCTCCTCGACCGCAACTACCTGACGAACTTCGCCCACGCCAAAACCAAATCGACAGCGGCGACCTTCCCGACGACAAGATTTATACCGGTCTTGACTTCCGTGCGGAAGCCTTCTTTGGAAGCAGAGATCGTATAGGAGCCGATTGAGATGGAAGGAACCGCGTATCGGCCCGACGAATCGGTGACTAGCGAGCGTTCTCCGCTGGTCTCGTTATTCGTGACAAAGACCTGAACGCCGGCTAATGCTGCCCCCGATTCGTCGCGCACTGTCCCCGAGACCGATGCGCCCACAACTTGTCCCCAGACACAGCATGCAGAGCTTATAAGTAAAATTACCAAACGAACTCCGGGGAAGGCAACTCCCATATGTTGATCGAGATTACCAGGATTTATTCCAGTTGGTCAAACAATGCATATCGATTTAGTAGAGATTGTGCTAATCTGCGAGTGTGATCAACGCGGGCTACCTCAAACAGCTCGAAGCCGAGAGTATTTACATCCTCCGGGAAGTGGTGGCTGAGTGCGCCCGGCCGGTGCTTTTGTACTCTATCGGCAAGGATTCCTCGGTACTAGTTCGTTTGGCAGAAAAGGCGTTCCACCCGGGACCGATCCCGTTTCCCCTGCTGCACATCGACACCGGCTATAAATTCCGGGAGATGATTCAGTTCCGCGATGCCTTTACGGCCAGCCTGGGAGTCCGCCTGATTGTCCATACCAACCAGGCAGCCCTGGACGAGGGGGCGAATCCATTCGCCTGGGGAACGCAGCGCTGCTGTGGAGCGCTTAAAACCGGCGCGCTGTTGGCTGGGTTACGGGAGGGCGGCTTCGACGCTGCCATCGGCGGTGCGCGGCGGGATGAGGAGCGTTCCAGAGCGAAAGAACGCGTCTTTTCCTTCCGCGACGAGCGCGGGCAATGGGATCCGCGCAATCAGCGCCCGGAACTGTGGAATCTGTTTAACACTCATGTCAAGGCGAGCGAGAGTTTGCGCGTTTTCCCGCTCTCGAACTGGACCGAACTGGACGTTTGGCAGTACATTCATGCCGAAAACATTCCGGTGGTCCCGCTCTATTTCGCCAAAATGAGGCCGATGCTAGTCAGAGGTGACTCGCTGCTTCCGATCGAGCAGCCTTTTGTGCCTCGCCTGCCCGGTGAAGAGCCGAAGATGGTCAAGTGTCGGATGCGGTCGCTCGGCTGCAGCCCTTGCACGGGAGCTATTCGTTCGGAAGCCGATAACATTCCGGCGATCATCGAAGAACTGCTGGCGGTGAAACGGTCCGAAAGGCAGAATAGGGTCATCGATCACGACCAGGACGGATCGATGGAGATCAAGAAGCAGGAGGGCTATTTCTAATGGCCGCCGTACTGCTTTCTCCTCGCATGAAATTGGGCGACTCACTTTCCGCGCAAGATCAGGCAAAAGGTCTGCTGCGTTTCACCACGGCCGGCAGCGTGGACGACGGTAAATCCACCATGATCGGCCGGCTGCTCTACGATTCGCGCAACGTCTACGAAGACCAGCTCGAATCGGTCAGCAAAGCGTCTATCGGCCGGAATGTTGGAGCTATCGATTTTTCGCTGCTCACTGACGGTCTGCGGGCCGAGCGCGAGCAGGGGATCACGATCGACGTTGCGCACCGATATTTCACAACTCCGAAACGCAAGTTCATCATTGCCGACACGCCCGGGCACGAGCAATACACGCGCAATATGGTGACGGGCGCATCGACGGCGGATCTGGCCATCGTGCTGGTGGATGCCCGTAAAGGCTTGCTGCCGCAATCGCGCCGGCACGCTTTCATTGCCTCACTGCTCGGCCTGGAGCACCTGGTGGTCGCGGTAAACAAGATGGATCTGGTCGGCTATGACGAACAGGTCTTTGCTTCTATCGAGAGCGCATTTCGAAAATTCTTGAAGCCCTTTCGCGCAATCGCGCCGTTTTTTCTTCCGATCAGCGCGCTCGAAGGCGATAACGTAGTTCATCGAAGTGCCAAGATGGCGTGGTTTGGCGGCCCCAGTCTGCTGGAGTATCTGGAAGAAGTGCCCGTCGAATCGTCGCCGCAGGAAAAACCATTTCGATTCGCGGTGCAGCGGGTCGTGCGACCCGATCAACACTTTCGCGGCTACGCCGGAACAGTTGCCTCCGGCCAGATTGAGCCGGGAGATGCGGTTGCGGTTTTCCCTTCGGGCAAGCAAACCCGCATAGCGCAGATCGGTAGCTTCGACGGAGACCTGGACGTTGCTTCGGCAGGCCAATCGGTCACGCTTACGCTCGAAGACGAAGTAGATGTCGCGCGCGGCGATACCATCGGGCAAGTTGAGAATGCGCCGACGGTGGCCACGGCTCTGGAAGCGACGCTTGTCTGGCTTAACGAAACGCCCGCTGAAGTGGGCAAGCGTTACCGGCTGAAGCAAAACACCCGGCAGACCTGGGCCGAGCTCGCGCAGATCGAATACCACATTGACATCAACACGCTAGATCACGAATCCGCCAACACACTTGAAATGAATGGCATCGGAGTGGCGCGGATCGAGATGGCGCGTCCGCTTGCCTTCGACCCCTACAAGTCAAACCGGGTAACGGGCAGCTTCATATTAATAGATGCCGCGACGAACGCCACGGTGGCTGCGGGTATGATTGCGAGGGCCGTCGAGCGTTCGCCCAGCCACCCTGTTCCGGCAGTCGATGTGACCTGGCGGCTGACCGATGGATCGCTGGTACTTGCTTCGCCGGCGGAGCAATTTGCTGCTCCCGATGGCGGCGAAACGGCTCAGACCATAGAAGATCCGGAGGCGCTGGAACTGCTCCGCCGGCTGCTCGATCGCCTTAAAATTTCTTTTCGCAAGGAGCAGTAGACTTCAATGACCCTCGACGCAGTTGACGCCAAATCGGACCAAGCGCGCGAAACCGTTCGAGAAGCGCTGCTCGCGCATGGTTCCGCTTGCGTAACGTGCAGTTTTCAAACCGAAGACATGATTGCGCTCGAGCTCGTGCGCGAGTCGCTCCCGGATGTGCCGGTGCTCTTTCTCGAAACGGGCTATCATTTTCCGGAAGTCTACCGCTATCGTGACGAGATGACGGAGCGGTATGGACTGAATTTGGTGAATGTCATGCCGCGGCAGTCACTCGAAGAGCACGAGGCGGCCTTGGGGCTTTTGCATCAATCGAAACCGGACGAGTGCTGCAAGCTGCGCAAGGTCGGGCCGCTGTTTGCCGCCCTTGAACAGTACGATGTCTGGTTCACCGGATTGCGCCGCGTGCAATCCCCGACGCGAGCAAATTTGCAGGCAATCGACCAATTCCCCTTGCCTTCCGGCAAGAAGCTTTTAAAGGTGAGTCCGTTGGCCACCTGGACCGACCAGGAAGTTTGGCAGTTTGCCCGGTCGCGTGGCATTCCGATACTTTCGCTTTATAACGAAGGCTATACGAGTATCGGCTGCGCGCCCTGCACGGCCAAGCCGACGGACGAAAACAACGTGCGCTCCGGGCGCTGGGCCGGACGAAAATTAGAGTGCGGGATTCACATCGCCGGGGGACATTGACTTGGAGATCGCTCTCGGATTCGTCATCGCTCTCGCTATCTCTTTAACCGGAGTTGGAGCGGGTAGCATGACCACGCCGCTGTTGATTCTCCTGCTCGGTGTCCCGCCAGCGGCGGCGGTCGGCACGGCGCTTACTTTCGGCGCGGTTGTCAAAATCATCTCCGTACCTGCTTATGTCGTGCGGCGGCAAGTGAATCCTCGCATCCTGGCCCTGATGTTGGCAGGCGGTGTGCCGGGAGTGCTTGGCGGCGCAATTTTAATCAGCTCGCTTCGGGGAGGAAGTTATCAAAGTTGGTTGTACGCAACGCTAGGTATTCTGATTGCTTGCACCGCGAGTTTCCATCTTTACCGCACTCTACGGCCCAGGAAAAACCAAGTGGAGCGCGACCGTTCTTCGGTGCTTCCCTGGCTGGCCCTGCCCATCGGAGCGGAAGTCGGATTTTCTTCGGCCGGCGCGGGTGCCTTGGGATCTCTGCTGCTTTTGGGCCTTACCAAGTTGCCGGCGGCGGAAGTCGTAGGAACCGATCTTTGTTTCGGCCTGGTTGTCTCGGCGGTGGGAAGCGCTATTCACCTCAGCGCGGGGAACTATGATGGGGGTCTTTTGTTCAGGCTCATCGTAGGCGGTGTTTTTGGCGCCATCACGGGATCGCTACTCGCGGGACGTATCGCACCGCTGCCCATGCGCCTAGCTGTTTTGGTGACGCTGGTGGTCCTTGGCGCGCAGCTTGCTCTTCACGGACACTCCATTACCGCGCCGCATCTGCAGGCCTTGCTGCGTTAGTCGCGCCGAACAGCCACAGCAAAGAACGCAGGCGAAAACGCCTACTCCACGCGGCGAAAACAAGCAGGAGTTATCGGGTTGGATTTTTTCGAAAGATGATGATGTGCTGCCAGGGCATCGTCTCGACCACCTTCTCAAACGCATAGCCTTCCGGCGTGACCTCCTCCTTCACTTCCGCCACGCTCATTTTGTGTTCCGGCCGAATCGGGACCGAGGGATCTTCTTTCCGGAATTCGAGCAAAACCAACCGGCCGCCAGGTTTCAAGGCTTCCCGTATGCCGTCCAGCATTTGCCGCGGATGCGAAAATTCATGATAGACATCGGCCAGCAAGACCAGATCGAGTTTGTCGGGCGGCAGCTTAGGATCGGATTCGGTGCCCAGTATGGTGACTACATTCGTCACATGCTGCGTCGCCGCTTTCGCTTTGAGCCTTTGCAGCATGCCCGGCTGAATGTCGTCGGAAAACACCACACCTCCGGGCGAAATGAGCTTGGCCATGCGCAGCGAATAGAAGCCCGTGCCTGCTCCGACGTCGCCCACCATCATTCCCGGTTTAAGATTTAGTTGAGCGATGGCTTTCTGGGGCTGCTCTTCACGAACGCGTTCTTCCCGATCTAACCAATCGGCCCCGTCGACGCTCATGACCGGCGCGATCTGGCGTCCGGTGACGGGATGAACAGCTTGCGCGCTCAAGGGAGCAGGAAGGCAGCCCATGCCCAGCAAAATCGACAGCAGGGCGGCAGTTTTCGGAAGTGTATGAGGCATTCGAGTTAGCAGATGAGAGAGAAGCGGTCGCAGATCAATTTCTTGCCGATTTTGGCGAGCGTTATAGTTTTGGCAGGACTTCCCTGTTACCCCGCAACATCCAGTTTCGCAGTTATAAATGGCGGCATTTCCTCCTCGGAAGATGCTCCCTTCGCCGCTTCCGATTATCGCTTCCTGCCGGGAGACTACCTCTACTTCACGTTTGAAATTGCCGGCTTCGACGTCAACTCCGAAGACAAGCGCGAAATAAAGAAAATCTCGCTGGAGTATGAAGTTCGCGTCGAGGACCAAGCGGGGCGAGACTTAGCCGAACCGGTTACGGACAAGATCCAAACGGAGCTCAGCCCGCAAGACAAAAACTGGGTACCCAAACGCCGCGCCTCCTTTCTCCTCCCGTCGTTCATCGCGGCCGGTCCGTTCCATATCCATACGACCGTCAAAGACCTGTACGCGAAGACCGAGACTTCGAGAGACTATCCTTTTCTGGCCGGCGGTGTCGAGGTGAAACCGGCGCAGTCGATTACCGTCGAGAATTTTCAATTCCTGCGCTCCCCGAATGACAAGGAGGCGCTAAGCGTTCCGGCCTACAGCCCCGGCGACACGGTTTACGCGCGCTTTGACATGACCGGCTTTAAAGACGGAACCGGCAATGAGCACCATGTGGCTTATGGCGTGACCGTTTTGGATCCGCGGGGTAAGCCGTTTATCCAAAACCCGAATGCCGCGGATCTCAAAGCAGGCGGCTTTTATCCAGCTCAATTTGTGCCCGGCGATATGGCCTTGCAGATGGGCAAGAACAATCCTCGCGGAGAGTACATTGTGGTTTTGAAAGTCGCGGATTTGATGGCCAACCGAACATACGAAGTCAAGCAGGCGTTCAGCATCGAGTGATTCCGCTCCATACTATGGGGCGAAATCGGGTGACGGAAAATCGCGTGATGGTTGACAGGCGCTAGAGACCGTAGTACGATTTTTGACACAAGTACAAGCTTTGGACACCACTTCAGAATTTGCCATACGGGGTGTGGGGCACGATCGTGTCTCTACGTCTTCGAGCTCAGGGAGCTCATCTACATTTCTTAATTGGACACTCTCCGCCATATGCCTCTTGCTTTTGGCGCTGTTCTCCGGGCCGCCGCTGGCGGCGCAGATCGAAACCGGTGGCCTCACCGGCACGGTGAAGGATTCGAGCGGCGCGGTGCTACCCGGCGTAACGCTCACCTTGACCAACAATGCCACAGGAGTGGCGCTGCACACCGTATCGACTTCAACCGGTACATACGTATTTGACTCGGTAAGCGCCGGAACGTATACCTTACAAGCGGACCACCCCGGGTTCGAGAAATATGTCGCGCAAAACGTCATCATGCACGTGCAGCAGGTGCTGACGGTGGATGTGCCGCTGGCGGTAGGAACGCAAAACCAGCAGGTGACAGTAACCGCCGCGGCTCCGCTGCTGCAGGCGGAAAACGCCGCCGTGGGTCAGACAATCGAGGGGGCGCAGATCAATGCGCTGCCGCTGAATGGCCGGAACTGGGCCTCGTTGGCACAATTGTCGGCAGGTGTTACTTCGGCCAATGCCAACTACGGGGCGTCTCCTGGCAGCGCCTATTTCTCGATTAACGGAACTTCTGTCTGGCAAAACGATTTTCGGCTGAACGGCATTGACGATAACGTGGAGGTCTACGGCGGTTATGGCGCGAATGTAACTCCTCCGCCCGACGCGATTGAAGAATTCAAGCTACAGAGCAGCAATTACAATGCGGAGTTTGGGCACTCGACCGGCGGCGTGATAAATGCTGTTATCAAGTCAGGAACAAACGGCCTGCACGGCGACTTATGGGAGTATCTGCGGAATGACAAGTTAGACGCCAACGACTACTTTGCGAATCAGAACGGCACTCCCCGGCCGCCGTATCGTCAGAATCAATTTGGCGGGACGGTGGGTGGTCCAGTTGTCATTCCGAAGCTCTACGACGGCAGAAACAAGACGTTCTTCTTCTTCGATTATCAGGCGAACTTACAACACACGCCCGTGCAATATACGGAAACCGTTCCGACCGCGCTCATGCAGAGCAGCGGATTCACTAACCTGGAAGATTTGATCACTTACAATGGCGGCACGAAGACGGACGCCCTGGGGCGGGTATTTCCGTACGGGACAATTCTTGACCCGGCTACCACGCGCCTGGTTGCGGCGGGAGGCACCGATCCGATCAGCGGAATCGCCAATACGTCAGGCAGCGCGGCTTATGTGCGCGATCCCTTTTTCACCGGAGGCAGCGTCAGAGGCATCACCAACTTTACCGGGCTTGCCCCGCAACTAAATCAGATCCCACTAAACCGGATCGATCCAAATGCAGTGAAGATCCTGGGACTCTTTCCCGCCGCCACTAAACCAGGATTCGCGAACGACTACTTTCAAGCCCCTTCGTCGATAGTGAACACTTACCAATACGATTTGCGTTTGGACGAGAATCCCACGCCGAATGACAGTCTTTTTGGCGTCTTCGACTGGAGCCATGTCGACACGACGCTGCCCAGCGCGCTTCCCGGGATTGCCGATGGGCAGGCCTATGGAACCGGAACGACCTACCAACCGACTTACGCGATCGCGCTAGGCTACACGCACGTCTTTACACCAACCGTGACGAACGAATTCCATGCAGGCTGGAGCCAGAACATCTCGCGAAATCTCTCCGATTACGCGAATGTGATGGGGATTCCGGCGCAGTACGGGATTGCGGGAATTCCACAATTCGCGAACAACGGAGGTTTGCCGCAGATTAACATCGGCGGCCTCACCAACCTGGGACCGAGTGAGTGGACGCTTTCGAGGATTACGGTGCTCGAACTCATGGACAACGTAACGAAGGTGTTTGGCTCGCATACCTTCAAGATGGGCGGCCAATTTAACCGGATTGGCGGAGACCTGACGCAATCGCCCACGCCGCGCGGCCAATTGAATTATGACGGCGCGTACTCAGATATTCCGAATGCATCCACGGGCATTCTGGGTATCGCCGATTTCCTCATCACATCCGGGGCGGCCAATGTGACGAATGGGATTTCCAACCTTGGAGGGCTGGCTAACTGGCAAGGCTCGAACGTAGCGCCGGCGGACGATCTTCGCTATTACGCAGGAGTTTATTTTCAAGATGACTGGAAGGTAACGCCGAATCTGACTTTGAACCTCGGCTTACGTTGGGACTACAACACCCCCTATGCTGAGATTAACGGACGCCAAGCCAATTTCGTTCAATCGGGTGGAGACGGAACGAACGGGGTATATTACATGCCGCAGAAGGGATGCCAGGTTCCGAGGTCTTCTGCTTTCGATGCGCTGCTCGCCGCCAGCAACATCACGTTAGACTGCGTTTCGAACAACTCAGTCGGTCAGACTCAAAAGCTGAACTTTGCTCCACGGGTCGGTTTTGCCTATCGCCTAACACCGAAGTTCGTGGTACGCGGGGGTTATGGAATCACTTACGGAGCTTTAGCAAATATAGGATTTTATGGAAACTTAGGGAATAACTATCCCTTCGCGTTCGGACAATCGCAGTTCCGCCAGAACTCGCAGACGCCTTTTCTCAACAACGCGGGCCAGCCGGCAACGATCGAAAACCTGTTTCCCACCATCAATCTGGAAGACCCGACGCAGGTGAGTGGAGCGGGCGTTATGCTGAACGGACGGCAATACGATTTCCAGACACCTTACATACAAAGCTTCAATTTCTTCACCCAATACCAGTTCACCAATCATGATGCGATCCAGCTGGGGTATGTTGGATCGCTTGGGCGGCACCTGGACACGTTAGGCAGCCATAACATACCTAGCCAAATTCTGCCTCCGGGGGCAAACCCGCAGGATTACGCTCCTTTCCCGAACTTCAACTATTCGAACAGCCAGTGGGAATCGACCGATTCAACGAGCAATTACAATGCCGGACAAGTGAACTATGAGCATCAAACGAGTTTCGGGCTGACTCTTTTGAGTAACTATACGTGGAGTAAGTGCCTGACAGACCAGAACGGGAATGCCTCTATCATTGGCGGTTACCGCGCGCAGTATCTGCCTGGCTTCGGTATCAAAGGCGACTATAGTCTTTGCGATAGCGATGCGGCACACGTGGTCCACGTCAGCGGGACCTATCGCCTGCCGGTGGGCCGTGGATCTGAATTCATGGGCAATGCGAATCGCTGGGTGGACGCCTTCATCGGCGGGTGGTCCGTCAATTACATTTACACGTTTCAATCCGGCAGTCCGTTTAGCGTTGGCTGTCCGATACAAACCAGGGCGACCTACGGCTGCTATGCGCTTGAGGTTCCCGGGCAGGGTCTTTACACGGGGGCACATACGGTACAAGAGTGGCTGAACCCGAATGCATTTGCGCAACCGCCGCTGGCAACCACGGCTGGCCAGACCGACTATTCGCCGCTCGGTGGAAGCCCATTCGTGGCGCGCGGTCCGCATCTTACGAATCTGGACTTCTCGCTTTTCAAATCCTTTGCGATTAAAGAAGCGGCCCACCTCGAGTTCCGAGCGGAAGCGTTCAATCTTTTCAATAACCCGCAGTTTGCGCAGCCGGGCAACACGAGCGGCTTTGCCAGCACCGGGCCGGGCAATCCAAACGGGTTCAGTGCTATCACGGGCTTGCGCAACAACGTTCGCCTGGTGCAACTCGCGCTGAAATTGTACTTTTAAACATGGCGTCGTTATGATTTGCGGAAACACTACGTGAGGGTGGCCAACTATCGCCAGTCCAATCGCTGCGCTCATGGCTCCGAAAACACGGTCAGCGGCGAAGTAAAGGCGATTCCCGGAACGATTGCGCGTTCTTGCGAAAGCATCATGAGCTTGACAGAGTAGCTGTTTGGTTCGCTACTCTGAACGCTTGTCCTGGTCTCTGGCGCCGAACGCGCTGAGTCTTTTACTTTCCGAGAAGAAAAAGCACGGGACGCCGGTTCTCGATTTGACGGTCTCAAATCCCACAGCTGTTCTTCGTTCGCCCGAGACGGAGATTCGCCAGGCACTGCATGGCGTGGAGAGTTTCCGCTATCGCCCCGATCCGTTCGGCTTGCCAGAAAGTAGAGAGGCAATCGCTCATTTCTACCGGGAAGAAGGTTTCGAAGTCGCGGCTTCGCGCATCGCGCTGACGGCTAGCACGAGCGAAGCATACGCGATACTTTTCAAACTGCTCTGCGACCCGGGAGACGAGATTCTTGTTCCCGCGCCCTCCTATCCGCTCTTCGAGTATCTGGCGGCGCTCGAAAATGTAAAGCCCGTTCCGTACCGGCTGCGATATGACGGCAGTTGGTTTATCGACTTCCAGAACTTGCGAGAGCGAGTCTCGGCGCGATCACGGGCCATCGTACTGGTCAATCCGAATAACCCGACGGGCTCTTTTCTGAAGAGAGAGGAACTTCAAACGCTAATCGAATTGGCGCGCGGGAAGCGGATGCCGATTGTCTGCGACGAAGTGTTCATGAGCTATGAGTTCGGCGCCCAAGCGCGGCGTGTCAAGACGCTGATTGACCAGCATTCGGTACTCAGCTTTTCTTTGAACGGCCTCTCGAAGACCGCCGCCATGCCGCAGATGAAGCTCGCCTGGATTGCGATCAACGGCCCAAAAGAAGAGCGCCAAATGGCCAGCGAGAGATTGGAAGTGATCCTGGACACTTACCTTTCCGTGAATACGCCCGTTCAACTGGCGATTTCCGCATTGCTAGAAATCGGCGCTCGAAGCAGGTCGGAGTTGCTCGCGAGATGTAACGAAAATTTGCGTGCGGCTGGTAGTTGCCTTCGCAACAGCCCGATACATGTGTTGCACGTTGAAGGCGGCTGGTCGATTATTTTGCAGCTTCCGAAAACTTTGGGCGAGGAGCAGTGGGTCTGGGAGATGCTGCAACGGCAAAACGTACTTCTACAGCCCGGCTTCTTTTTCGATATGTCCGCGGAGGCTTACGCCGTCGCCAGCCTGATTACCGATCCTGAAATTTTTGAGGAAGGAATAGCGAGACTGCGGCAATTCGTTTCCGGGCACTGTTAACCATCGCTATGAAAACAACCGAGCCGTCTAATCGCTGCGCTCATGGCCCTGAAAGCGGCTCCGGGGCCCTACGCTTCCGTTCCGCGGTGTGTTTTGTATGCTCGCTCAGCCTGCTCTGCAAACGGCGAATTGCATGGCGAACAAAAGGCGAATCTCATGCTATGCTGAGGGCTGAGAAATGCCCTCCCATTCGGCTCTTGAAAAACTTCGTGAGCGGCTCGGCTGTCTGGAAGAGACCGAGCGGCGATTTGCGCGCACCATTCCGGTGGCGGATGAGGTAAATGGCTGGATGCCCCATGGCGGTCTGCCCGCGGGATGCATCCATGAGGTGAAAGGAACAAGCGTTGCGAGCGCGTTGGCCTTCTCGGCCGTCCTCGCGACTCGCATTGCGGGAGATCAGGGCAACATCGTCTACATCGCGGCAGACCGTTCTTTGCACCCGTTGGGCCTTCTTCCTTATGGGATGAGGCTCGATCGGTTACTTATAGTCTGCGTGCGGCGCTCGCAGGATCTTGGCTGGGCGGTGATGGAGGCGCTCCGATGCTCGCAAGTGAGCGCGGTGATGACAGTGCTCGATGGGGTGGATCTCACAGGGTCTCGCCGGCTGCAACTGGCGGCGGAAAGCAGCGGCGCAACGGGTTTTCTGTTAGGCCACGCCGCTTCCGCGCCCATTGCCTCGCCCATTACGCGCTGGAAGGTTTCCTCCAAAGCTGGGAAGCCGGGGCAAAGGTTCGACGAGCCGGCATGGACGCTCGATCTACTCTATTGCCGCGGCGGACGGCCGGGAAGCTGGAGTATCGAATGGCGCAATCAACGGCTAAGCACGATGTTCGGTTCATCGGCCACGCAAGCTCCATTGGCCAAGCAAACGAGACCCGAGGCACTGGCGGGATGAGATGGCGCGGCGTTTTCTCAGTTTGTTCTGTCCTGCCGTCGACGCCGCTCGACTGACGAAACTCGTCGAATGGTGCGACCGTTACTCGCCGCTGGTTGCCCCGGATGGGAGCGACGGCATCATTCTGGACATCACTGGCTGCACGCATCTGTGCGGTGGGGAAGGCACGCTCCTGCTCGATCTTCAGCGGCATTTTCACCGGATGGGCATCGAAGCGCGCGGGGCGATTGCCGATACATGGGGCATCGCATGGGCGCTGGCGCGCTACGGCAAAAGGTTCATCGTTAACAGCGAGAATGCTGTTGCGGCGATCGACCCTTTGCCGGTGGAGGCGCTCCGTCTGCCTGCCGAGATTGTTCTCGAGCTGCGCATGCTTGGCCTGTCCAACATCGCCGCCGTAAGAAAAATCGCCCGCCGTTCGCTGGCGGCGCGCTTCGGCTCCACGCTTGTCTGGCGCCTCGATCAGCTGTTTCAGCAGACCGAAGAGCCGTTGACGCCCTGGCGGCCACCAGCGCCCTATCGAGCCTCACGCATACTCGCCGAACCGGTCTCGACAACCGGCTCGGTTGAATACGTGCTGCGCATTTTGCTCCAGGAGATCCATGAGCGGCTCGAAAAAAATCATCTTGGCTCGCGGCATATGGAGCTTGCCTGCCACCGGGTGGATGGAAGCGTGGATCGATGCGAACTGCGCACTTCGAAGCCGACGCGCTCCGTCCCGCATTTAATGCGTCTTTTCGGCGAGAGATTAGGCGCTCTCCGGTCCGGTTTTGGATTTGAGACATTCGTGCTCTCGGTGTTGGATCTGGAAGCGCTCGATCCAATGCAGCTTAGTTTTTCGCAGGCGGATTTAGTGGAAGACGTATCGTCGTTCGACGCGCTGATTGATCGATTCGGCATGAAGTTTGGCTTTGAGGAGGTGAATCGCATCCGGGTGCGCGAGAGTTTGCTGCCGGAACATGCGATAGAGCTTCGGGCTGCTACCGCGCCTACGGCCGCGAGCGCGGAGTGGCCGGCGTACCGGGTTCGGCCAGTCCGGCTCATTGAGCCTCCCATGCGCATCGAAGTCTCGATTGTCATTCCCGGCGAATCTCCAGTGCAGTTTTTTATCGGCCAGCGGAAGCATCGTATTGTCCGCTCGGAAGGTCCGGAACGTTTAACCGCCGAATGGTGGCGGGATGGCGGAGCAACGGAGGGCGCGCGCGATTACTACCGGATCGAAGATGAGCGAGGGCTACGCTTCTGGATTTTTCGCGATCCTTCCGACCGCTGGTTCCTGCACGGGCATCTTCCCTAGGCAGCTATGCTCAGATACGCGGAGCTACAGGTCTCGTCTAACTTCAGTTTTCTGCGGGGAGCCTCGCATCCTCCTGAGTTAGTAGCGGCGGCTCACGAATACGGCCACTACGCGATCGCTCTGACAGATCGCAACACACTCTCCGGAATTGTGCTGGCGGATTCTACCTTGAAGAAGATAGCCGCGCGGCATACGCGTTTTATTGTGGGATGCCGCCTCGATCTTTCGAACGGAGAAAGCATTCTCTGTTACCCCACCAATCGCAAAGCATATGGGAATCTCACGCAGCTTCTTACATTGGGGCGCCGGCGCGCGGATAAAGGAGAGTGCATTCTCGAACTCGCCGATGTTGCGGATTATGCGGCAGGCCAGCACTTTATTCTCCCCTTTCCGCAAGTGCTCACCGAATCCGCCAGAACGCATATGCGGCGCTGCGCCAATTTGTTTCGCGGCAATCTTCATTTGGCGTTGACACATTGCTATCGCGGGGACGATAAGCAGTGGATTCGGGCAGTTGCCGATTTTGCGGACTCGCTCGCTATCCCCGTCGTTGTGACGAACGATGTTCTATATCATCAACCCGAGCGGAAGATGCTGCAGGATGTGGTGACGTGTATTCGCGAGAAATGCACGTTGCGCGAAGCCGGATTTCGCCTGGACGCGAATGCCGAGCGCTATTTAAAGGCTCCGCGCGAAATAGCACAGATCTTCGAAGCGTGGCCAGCAGCGCTCGAAGCCACCATCGAGATTGCGGATCGGTGCCGCTTCTCGTTAGATGAGCTTCGTTATGAATATCCCGAAGAGATCGTGGAACCGGGAATTTTAGCTTTCGAAGATCTCAGGCGGCGTACGGTGGCGGGAGCAAAAATCCGTTATCCGGCGGGCGTTCCGGAAGCGGTCACAAAACAAATCGAGCATGAGTTGAAGCTGATCGCCGAACGCGAATACGCGCCTTACTTTCTTACGGTCCACGAAATTGTGAAGTTTGCGGCGAGCAAAAAGATTCTTTATCAGGGGCGCGGATCGGCCGCGAATTCGGTGATCTGCTACTGCCTGGGGATTACGGAAGCGGATCCTGTTGCCTGCGGACTGCTGTTCGAAAGATTTATTTCAGCGGCGCGCAATGAGCCGCCCGATATCGATGTCGATTTCGAACACGAACGGCGGGAAGAAGTCATCCAGCATATTTATGAGAAGTATGGACGCGAGCGAGCGGGGCTTACGGCCACCGTGGTGCATTATCGCCAGCGGCGCGCGCTCGGAGAAGTAGGGAAAGTGCTGGCTGGGGGTGACGCTTCGATGGCCGAGGAGCTGATCGGCCAGCTGGTGGGATTTCCTCGTCATCTCTCGCAGCACGTGGGCGGCTTCGTTATCGCGCGCGGCCGGCTGGACGAAATGGTGCCGATCGAGAACGCGCGCATGCAGGACCGAACTGTTATTCAGTGGGATAAAGATGACATCGACGAGTTGGGAATGATGAAAGTCGATGTTCTCGGCCTGGGAATGCTCACTGCTATTCGCAGGGCGTTCGAGTTGATGGAGCAGCATTATGGGAAAAAACTCACACTTGCCAAAGTTCCACAGGAAGATGCCGCGGTCTACGCCATGCTCCAGAAGGCGGATTCCATCGGAGTTTTTCAAGTAGAAAGCCGCGCGCAGCAGAGTATGTTGCCGCGCTTAAAGCCGAAAACGTTTTATGACCTGGTGATCGAAGTTGCGATTGTTCGCCCGGGGCCGATTCAAGGCGACATGGTACATCCTTATTTACGGCGGCGCGAAGGGAAAGAGCGCATCGAGTATCCCAGTGCGGAGATGAAAGCGGTTCTGCGAAAAACTCTGGGTGTTCCACTCTTCCAGGAACAGGCGATGCAGATTGCCATCACGGGAGCGAACTTCACTCCCGATGAAGCGGATGAACTGCGCCGCGCGCTCGCCACCTTTCGCCACGTCGGCACAATCTCCTCGCTGCGCGACCGTTTTCTCGATGGGATGCGAAAGAACGGTTATCCCAAAGAGTTCGCCGACCGGTGCTTCACGCAAATCGAAGGCTTCGGCACTTATGGATTTCCGGAAGCGCATGCCATCTCGTTCGCGAACCTGGTTTATGTGTCGGCGTGGATTAAATATCACTATCCGGATGTCTTCTGCGCGGCCTTGCTGAACAGCCAACCAATGGGCTTTTATGCTCCAGCTCAACTGGTTCGCGATGCCCGGGAGCATGGGGTGGAAGTGCGGCCTATCGACGTCAATCGCAGTGCTTGGGAGACGACGCTGGAGCCGGTTGAAAATGCAGCGCGTCACGCTATCCGGCTAGGGTTGCAGATGGTCGCCGGCCTGCCTGAAAAAGATGGGCAAGCGGTGGTGGCGGCGCGCGGCGCCGGGTATGCTACGCCCGACGAGATGGCGCGACGAGCTGGCTGCGGCCGGCGGGCGCTCGATCGTCTCGCGCAAGCCGATGCGTTTGCCTCCATGACGATCGGCCGGCGGCAGGCGTTTTGGAAGACCAAAGTGATCGAGCGAAAAATTCCTCCGCTGTTCGCCGGGGCGGCGGGGTTGTTATTCAATGAGCCCGATGCAGAGTTGCCGCCCACTACCGGAAGCCAGGAAGTGCTGGCGGATTATGCGGCCACAGGTCTCACGCTGCGCGAGCATCCGCTGACTTTCCTGCGCCCGCGCCTGAAAGCGAGGCGAGCCATCACGGCCGCGGAGTTGAAAAAAACAGCGCGCGGCAAAACGGTTCTGGTGGCCGGGCTGGTGTTATTCCGCCAGCATCCGCAAACGGCCAAGGAAACCATCTTCGTCACGATCGAAGATGAAACCGGAGCAGCCAATCTGATCGTTTGGAAGCACGTGCATGAGAAATATCATGCGGCTGTTTATCACGGGAAACTGTTGGTGTGCCGGGGAGTGGTGCAAAGAGAGGGGCAGGTGCTGCATGTCGTGGCGCGCGAGGTTTGGGATTGGTCCGCGCAAGCAAAGCATCTCGATCCGCAGCAAGGCGCTCCGGCGCTTCCCGTGCGCAGCCGGGACTTTCGCTGAACAAGCGGTTTTTGGACGCGCGTTAAACTCCTATTGTTCTGAATCGTCTCAATCGGAAGGCACGCAACCTTATGTACGCGTTATATCGTTGGTATCCGCGCTTCGTTTCTCAATCGCTCTTGCCGGCCGCCGCGCTGGGTGTATTTTCCCTGGCGCTCCCGGCCGCGCTCGCCGCTCAGTCCGTGCCGCCCGCGCTCGAGTCTCCCGCTGCGCAGCCGCCTCAGACGGGCCCTCACGGCGAGAAGCTTGTGGGCATGCCGAAATTTCATGACCCGGCCCCCGATGACATTGACGAGCACACCGGCTACCAGCAAATCTTCGACGGTAAGAGCTTCACCGGGTGGGATGCCGATCCCAAGATCTGGCGCGTTGAAAACGGCATCATGGTGGGCGAGACGTTTGAGGGCAAGCCAGAGGGCAACAACTACATCGTCTATCGCGGCGAGAAAACAAGCGACTTCGATCTGAAGCTGCAGATGAAAATCGAAAAAGGAGGTGGCGGCGGCATTCAGTACCGAAGCGTCACCGGCGTACCGTGGACCCGCCGGCCACCCGCCGGGCAGCCGCCGTATGACTTGAAGTTTATGCTGACCGGCCCGCAGGCGGATTTTTGGTTCCCGGTGAGTGCGGCGTCTGCGTCCTACACCGGCCAGTGGTATTCCGAAAACACAATGCAGGGCATTCTCGCATATCGCGGACAGGTGACGGAAGCGCTGCCCGGCCAGACCAACCGCCTGGTTGCTCATATCGGCGACAAGCCCGCCCTAGGCGGCTATGTGAAGGTCAACGAATGGAACGATTACGAGGTTATTGCGCGCGGCGGCGTAATGATGCACGTCATGAACGGTCAGTTGATGGCTATCTTCATCGATGACAATAAAGATTCAGTCAATAATCAGGCGGGACTTATAGGCTTCGAGATAGAAAGCCAGCCGTGTAAGATCTCCGTGCGCGATATCTGGCTCCGAAAGTTCGATTAGCAGGTCTCTAACTTATTTATTTCCGAGCGCCGATTGCGCATTGGCGGAGGGCTGCGCTTCCGCCGGCACAATACGCTCGATGCGGTCAGGTTGGTTGAGCACGACGTATAAGTTGCCGTCGGGACCATTTACGAGATCCCGCACGCGCCCGATGCCTTTGAAAAGAATTTCCTGGTGCGTTACCTTGTCGCCATCAACCACTAAGCGCAACAGCTCTTGGGCCGCCAGCGATCCGAGGAATAGATTGTTCTTCCATTGTGGAAACCGGCTTCCCGTATAGAAAGTAAGTGGGCTGGTGGCGATGGAAGGAACCCAATAGGTGACCGGTTGATCCATGCCTTCGCGGGCCAGGTGGTTAGTGATCGGCGTCCCATCGTAGTTCATGCCGTAAGTAATGACGGGCCAACCGTAATTATGGCCAGGATGGAGAATGTTCAGTTCGTCTCCGCCGCGCGGGCCGTGTTCAGACTCCCATAAATCTCCGGTAACGGGGCTAAAGGTGAGACCTTGAGCATTGCGATCGCCGTACGTCCAGATGCTCGCTATCGCTCCAGGCCGGTGGGCAAACGGGTTGTTTTTGGGAATGCTACCATCGTCATTCACACGATGGATTTTTCCGTTCGGCTGCGAGAGATCCTGCTCGTCTCCCGGACAGGCACGGTCGCCGATCGAGAAGAAGAGATGCCCTTTGCGATCAAACAACAGGCGCGATCCGAAGCGCTGTCCACCGGCACGATACAGTGAGTCGTCGGCCTTGAAGATTTGTTGCTGATCGACAAAAGCGCCATCGCGTAAGCGGCCTCGAATGACGGCCGTCATCGCCAGGCCCCCCGGACTTTTGTCGCCGTAAGAAAGATAGATCCAATCCTTGCCCGGACGCGAGTAATCGGGGTGCAGTGCGACATCAAGCAGTCCGCCTTCGCCTCCATAGACCGCGGGAATGCCGCGTACTGCTTCCGGCAATAACTTCCCGTTCTCGATAATGCGCAAGCGGCCTGGCCGCTCCGTCACCAGCATTCGGCCGTCTGGCAGGAATGCAATGGCCCAAGGCGTCTCCAATCCGGCTTCCATCACCGGCTCCAGCTTGAACGAGGCCTTCTCGCTTGGTACGACCGCGCCTGGCGTGGGAGCGTTGTATTTCGTACGAGCCATCTCCGCTTTTTCGGCCCGCTCGCGTATATAGATGACAAGCCCGCGGATCTCGGGAGCGTCGAAGTCCTGCTCCATGGCGGGCATACCCGCGTCCGGATGGCCCTTGCGGAGACTGGCGGCAATGCTCGAGTCGTCGCCACCATAGCGCCACTTGCCGTCTACCAGGCTCGATGCCGAGCCGCCCGCCATATCCGCTCCATGACAACTGGCGCACTTCTCGGCATAGAGTTTGGTGACGTCGCGGCCTCGGCTGGGTGGGTTTTGTTGCCCAAAACAAGCAAGGCCGGTAAGACTCAGGCCCATTGCGATCCGGATAGTGGATCGTTTCCTCGCTCCCGGTGCCCCAAGGAAATGAAGCAGCACTTGCTTTGACAAAACCAGTTGCATCTTCCTCTATTTTCACATCTGGGCCTCAGTGCAGGCTTAAGTGTTTTTTCGAGTGCGACCCGCATGGCGAATGATGCTACGCGGAGCACGTACGTGGAGCACGTACGGCGCTAAGGACCCCTTGACGTTAAGGCTAATTCGCGTCATACTTTCGCCCAGACATCTGGGTATCATCAATATGCCTCGCGAAACTCTCCAGGGAACACTCGACCTCCTGATCCTCAAAACGCTCGCCCGCGGCCCCGAGCATGGTTACGGCATCACCTGCGCCATCCTCCTCGCCTCGCAAAATCAGCTTCGCGTCGAAGAAGGTTCTCTCTATCCCGCCCTCCGCCGCCTCGAAACCGATGGCCTTATTCAAGCGGAATGGAAACCCACCGAAAATAACCGCCGCGCTCGCTACTATCGCCTCACCCGCGCCGGCAAAAAGCACCTGGCCGGCGTCGAAGAGCGCTGGCGTCAACATACCGCCGCCGTTTCCACGTTTCTCGAATTCACCTGAGGAGAATCATGCTTCGCAAATTCCTCAATCTCTTTCGCCCGCATCGTCTCGAAGCCGACCTCCGCGCAGAACTGGAATTTCATCGCTCGCAAACCAACGGCTCGCTCGGCAACATCGCGCTCGTGCAGGACCGCATGCGCGACGCCAGCACCATAGCCTGGGTCGAAACTCTGCTGCAGGACCTCCGCTACGGCTTTCGCCAGCTCGGTAAATCGCCCGTTCTCGTCGCCATCGCCGTGCTGTCGCTCGCGCTCGGTATCGGCGCGAACACGGCCATCTTCACGCTTATCAATGCCGTCATGTTGCAATATCTGCCGGTGCGCGACCCTGGCCGCCTGGTCCTCTTCTACAACGGCGTCAGCGACGGCGTATATAGCGGCAGGGACGCTTTTGTGAGCAACGAATTCTCCTACCCTTTCTATCTCTATTTGCATGCCCACAATGATTCTTTTGAAGATCTCTCCGCCTTCCGTCAGGGCAACGACAGTGTCATACTCCACGTCGCTGGCTCGAACGATGCCGGACCCAGCGAGGCGGCCCAAGTCCATCTCGTCTCTGGAAATTACTTCGATGTTCTCGGCGTGAAAGCTGCCGCCGGCCGCGTCTTCAAGCCGTCCGACAACTCGCCGGCCGCCTCGCGCGTGGCCGTAATCAGCTATAGCTACTGGCGCAACCGTTTCCATCTCGATCCCGCCATTCTCGGCCAAGCCGTCATCCTCAATGGAACCGCCTTCACCGTCGTCGGCGTTGCCGCGCGTGAGTTCTTCGGCGAGCGAATCCGGACCGCTCCCGATTTTTGGCTCCCGCTATACGCCGAACCCCAGATCTTGTTGAGCGAATCCAAGCCCTTTCTCACCTCGCAAGACGTCTATTGGCTCAACTTTTTCGGCCGATTAAAGCCCGGCGTTACCATGGCCAGCGCGCAATCCGCCGTCAACGTTCGCTTGCACGAGTTCTATCGCGAACAGGCCGGCGCGCGCCTCTCGCCTGACATCCGCCGCAAAATTGCAGATGCCCGCATCCAGCTCAAACCGGGCGGCGGCGGCATCTCCTTCCTTCGCTACCTCTATTCGAAACCCCTGCATGTCCTGATGGCCGTGGTCTTCGTCGTTCTGCTGATCGCCTGCGCCAACATTGCGACTCTACTCCTCGCCCGCGCCTCGGCCCGTCGTTCGGAATTCCTCGCCCGTCTCGCTCTCGGCGCTTCGCGCGCGCGCTTGCTTCGCCAGGTACTTACCGAGAGTGTTCTGCTGTCTTTCCTCGGCGGACTGGTCGGCGTAGGCTTCGCCTGGTGGAGCGTCAAACTGCTCGTCCTGCTCCTTCACATTAATCCCGTCGTCAAAGTCCGGCTCGACCCCGTCGTGCTCGCCTTCACCGTCGCGCTCTCCATTTTCACGGGCATCTTGTTCGGCATCTTTCCAGCTCTCAAGTTCAGCCGACTCGATCCCCGCCCCGGCAATGTGGCGAAACCCACCGCCCTCGGCAAGTGGCGCTTCGGTGCCGCTCAAGCCCTCATCGCCCTGCAAGTCGCGCTCTCGTTAATTCTTCTTTTGGGAGCAGGCCTGCTCGCGCACAGCCTCCTCGCCCTCGAACAGCAGAACGTCGGCTTCCAGCGCGACCACATTCTTGTCGTCGCAACCGACGCCAGACTGGCCGGCTATCGAACCACCGAACTCTTCCCGCTCTACCGCGACATCGGCGAGCGCCTTTCCCAACTCCCAGGCGTAACTTCGGCCACTGTCGCTCGCTTTACGCCGGAGAGCGGCTATAGTTCCTCGAGCAATTTCTCCATGGCAGACTACACACCGCCCGCCGGCAAAGAATTGAACGTTTACGATTTACCGATCGGCCCGCATTTCTTCGACACACTCCGCATCCCGCTGCTACTCGGCCGCGTCATCGACTCCCGCGACACGCCCACTTCTCTGGAGGTAGCTGTCGTCAATCAGACTTTCGTCAACCAATACCTGCCCAACCGAAACCCTATCGGACAACACATGCTCGGCGGATCGCCCTTCAAAGCTCCAGGCGCTGAAATCGTCGGCGTTGTCGCGGACTCCAAATTCTACGACCTCCGCGAAAAGCCGCAGCCGATGGTTTACTACCCGCTATCGCAAAAGCCGATCGACGGCTTCGAAGCTATCCTACGTACCGCCGCCGCGGCCGCCGGTGTCGCCGCCGAAGTCCGTCAGGCGCTCAAGCAAGTAAGCAGCAAGCTGCCTATCCTGGACGTCGTCACGCTAGACCACCAAATCGAAAACTCGCTCGATCAGCAAAAAATGATCACCACGCTATCGAGCATCTTCGGCCTGCTCGCTCTTCTACTCGCTTCCATAGGCATCTATGGCACACTCGCTTACTCGGTTTCAGGCAGAACCACCGAAATCGGCATCCGCATGGCGATCGGAGCGCAACGCCGCAGCGTAGTTTGGATGGTCCTCCGCGATTCACTTGTTCTCATCGCGCTCGGCCTCTTAGTCGGCCTGCCACTGGCGCTCGCCGCAACGAGCTGGCTCAAAAGCTTTCTCTTCGGCGTCCGCGACGCAGATCCGCTGGCCCTCGCCGCGTCAATTGTCCTGATCCTGGCCTTGGCCCTGCTAGCCGGCTATCTACCTGCGCGCCGCGCCGCCAAAATCGACCCCATGCGAGCCCTGCGCCACGAGTGACCTGAGCACTCCTTCATAGCAGTCTAGCGGAATGCAGGAGGCGGGTAGCAAAGATCTTGCATCGTTTCGCTCTCTTGAATTCTGAAATCCTGGTGGAGAATGGAGTTAATGACAAACCAGCAATTGTACTTCGCGCTTGGCGTTCCAATTGTCGTCTACCTGATAGGCTTCACCACCACCATCTTGATGGCATTCTGGCAGACGAAGGAACTCAGGGAGGACGGTTTAAGAACACAAATCGAGCTTATTCTGGGCAAAATTAGCGGCCTCGACACGCGAGCGGCTGTCTTAGAGGATCGGGCAAAGCCGTAAACAGAGAGTGAGGCTGAAGCCTCATAAGAGCGGATTGACGGTAGCGCGGATTCGGAGACCGCGCTATTTTTGCGTCAGTACGATTCCGTGCCGGTTTCAAAATCTTTTACCGCACAAACTGCACCGTTACCCGCAGCCCGATCGGCAGCGCCGAAGCATTCGGTTCCAAACTAACCAGTGTCTCCAGAATGTCTCGATCGCTCTTGTCGGCCGGATCTCCCGTGTCGATCGTCTTCCGCCCCATCACCGACGCGATCCGGCTAACCGTCCCATAGAAATGCCGCCCCGGGTAAGACTCCGATGTCAGCACCGCTTTCTGGCCCAAATGCACTTTGCTGATATCGCGTTCATCCACTTCTGCCCGCACCCGTCTTCCCGATAGATCCGCAATCGTAAACAGCGGATGCGGCGCCACAGTCGAAAACGCTTCGCCCTGCCGCAAATCCACCCGCAGAATCGTCCCTGCCACCGGCGCAACCACGGTGCACTTGCCCACCTTCTCCTGCGCCATCCGGATGCGATCTTCGGCTGCTTTCAAATCGGCATCCGCCTTCGCGCTGTCTTCCGGCGTTGGCCCTGCATCCACCAGTTCTTCGTTGCGCGTTGCTTCCTTCAACTGCGCTTCCGCCACGTCATTGTCGCGCCGCGCCTGATCGAACGCCGCTTTCGAAATCGCCGCCGCATCGCTCAATTGTGCTGCCCGGTTAAACGCCGCCGAAGTCTGTTCCACCTGCGCCCGCGCCGCTTGTGTCTTCTGCGCCGCAGCCTCGCGCTCTTCCGGTCGGCTCCCCATCAACAGTCGCGCCCGCGCCTGCTTCACGCTTTCCGCTTCCGCCCGCGCCACCGCCAGCGCCGATTGCAGATCGTTACATCCAATCTCCGCCAGCACCGCTCCCTGCGGCACCTTTTCGCCTTCCCGCACGTCTACCGCCTGCACCACTCCATCGGTGGCCGCGCCCACCGCTATCGTGTCCGAGCGCCCTTCGATCCGCCCCGGGCACGCCACCACCACCGAACCCTCGCCCGCTCGTTGCGCCGCCCCCACCCGGGCTGCCGAAACCGTCGGACTCGAACTGAACGCCTTTGTCAGCAGGATTACCGCCACACACAACACCACCAGCCCAATCGCTATTCGCAGCGCGCTCTTCTTCATTTCTTATTTGCCTTTTCCCCGACCACCCGGCCATCTTCCAGGCTCACCACCCGGTCCGCATATTTGGTCCAGCGCGCATCGTGCGAGACCACCACTGTTGTGTATTGCCGCTCATCCGACAACTTCCTGAGCAGCTGACAAATTTGCATCCCCGCCTGCGAGTCCAACGAAGCTGTCGGCTCGTCTGCCAGCAGCACTTTCGGGTTCGCCAGCAGCGCTCGGGCAATTGCCACGCGCTGCTTTTCACCCCCGCTGAGCTCGTTTGGCTTTAGATCTAGCTTACCGCCTAATCCCAGTTCGCTAAGCACCCGGCACGCTTCTTCGCGGTCTTGCTCCCCGCGCGCGCCTTTCACGTCTTTCGCAATCAGCACGTTCTCCACCGAGGAAAGCGCGTGCAAAAGACGAAACGCCTGAAAAACAAATCCAATCCGCTCGCGCCTTAGCCTGGTTCGTTCCTCTTCGTCGAGCCCGCTGATCTCGTTCCCATCCAGATATACGCGGCCCTGGTCCGGCCGCAGCAGCGCGCCCAGCACGGAAAGCAACGTCGTCTTCCCGCTACCCGACGGCCCCATGATCAAAGTAATCGTACCCGCCTTGAACTCGAGCGACACATTGTCGACTGCGGTCGCCCGCGCGTTCGCCGGCCCGTAGAAAACGCTCACTCCTTCCACCGCCAATTGGCCGTTAGGCACGAAACACCCTCGCCGGCTCCACCTTCAGCGCTGCCTTCACCGAAAGCACCGAAGCCAGCACGCACATCCCGAGCGTCGGAATCAGCGCCAGCAGCGGCAGCCACCATGGCGTGTACACCCAGGGAATCGTTAACGTCGCGATCTTCACCATCGGAACCGTAATCAGCACGCCCAAAATGTATCCGCCGATCCCGCAGATAGATGCCTGCGCCACAATCACGCCCGTTATAAACTGCCTCGAGCCGCCGATCGCCTTCAACGTCGCGAACTCCTCGATGTTCTCCATCGTGGTCGCGTAAATCGCCTGCGACACAATCGCGAGGCCAATGAAAAATCCCAGCAGCGCCGCCATCAGAATCGCGCCGCCCGCGCCGGTTTGCGAAATCCAATACCAACGCGCCTTGCGTGAGAATTCCGCGCGCGTCCAGACATCCACGTTCGGGAAACGCGCGCGTAGATCCTGCTCTACACCCTTCACTGAAACCTCAGGCTTCAACCGCAGCAGCAGAAACATGGTCTCGTCTTCCCCCATCCGTATGTACTTCGCCGCGTCGTCGTATGACGTAAATACATATGGACTTCCAATGAACGAACTGAATCCCGATGTCTCCCCGATCACCCGCGCGTGCAGATTGTTTGCTTCTACTTCGAGCGGGAAGTGATGCACATCGAGTTGCGCCGCATTGCTCTTGTCGATCACCAGCGCGTCCGGCGCAACCGGTCCCGAACTGCCCTCCAGATACGGCAGCGGGAACTTGGGCCCTACTTCCGAATCCGCGCCCACCATCACCACTTGCTGCCGCACTCCATCCGAGCGCCGTATCTGAATCTGGCCTGTCGAAATGCGGCTCGCTTCCGCCACTCCCGGAATCGCTCGCGTCATCTCCACCAGGCGGCGCTCGATCGGTACCGGAAACTCGAAGCACGGCACTCCGCGCCCTGTGATCCAGATGTCCGCGTCTGTCGAATCGATGATCTTCGAAGCCGCCCGCATGAACCCCAGCAGGATGCTTCCCTGGAAAACCATCAAAAACACCGCGCACATAATGCCGAGTACCGTAACTGTGTACCGCACCCGGTCGTGCGCGATGTTGTACCACGCCAGCCGCATCCTAATGCGACTGGCGGTGTCCGATGAGTTTTAACGGACGAGGCAGAAACCGGCCGGTCGCGCCGCAATAATTCGCGTAATCTCCAGCCAGCGGGCTTGCTGCGAATTTCTTCTCTTCGTTTACCGCCGCAATCAGGTAAAGCACAAACATGGCGATGAACGTTAAGCCGAGCCACGGATTGAGCGTGGCCACTCCCCCGGCCAGCCAGGTAAGCAGATAGGAGCAATAAAAAGGATGGCGCACAAACCGGTATGGCCCGTTGCACACCAGATGCAGTTGCTCATGCTCTGAGAAACACGCCGCTAGCGGCTTGGATCGGTTGGCCGCTACCGTCCACCAGAAGATAGCCAGCGCCAACAGATACAAAACCACCGCCACTGCCACCGCCGGCCCAGCCAGCGTGCGAGCGCGCAGAATGACGATGAAATGCAGCACCGCGAAAACCACGCCGGCCAGCAGCGTGATCCGCAGCCCCGGCGTGAGCCGTTCCGGCTTCACGAAGAAATTCCGCATCGCCCACGTAAAGCTGCTCAGGCAAACGAGAAGTAGAAATGCCAGTAAGAGTTGAAAAAACATACGACTGAAGTCTTAGTCGGCCGCTTACGGAATGTTATCAAAATTTCTGGATTGGCACGTCCGTACCGGAATGAAACGCGCTGAGCGTGCCAGACCGGAACCCGAAACCCGCCGCGGCCGCCTTCCTTCAATCTTCGCAACAACTTAGCTCCGGGAATCGCCCGGCCAGCCGCATGCCTTTATCACTGGCATGAACTTCTGGTTGATCTTCTTCGCCGCCCAGGTCGCCGTGACCGTCTTCGCCGTCATTCGTGAAAAGAAAAAGCACAACGCCAGTTTCGAAGGCGACAAACTCGACTACCGCAGCTAATTTTGCTCAACTCTTCTTCTCATACAAATACACGCACTGCTCGTGCCGGCTCGCCCCACCGTCGTTGACCGAATACATCGTCTCTCCCTTCGGATCGCGCCATAGCGAGGCCGCCGCATGCTCGCCGTCAATCCGCAAAGCATAAAACTGGATGTCGAGCTTTGCCAAAATCGTTTTGTCGTCGTTATACAGCCGCGATACTCGTTTCAAAGCTTCGAGCACCGCGTCTTTGGGCGCCATGCCGTGCCGCATGGCCTCCACCACCGTATGCCCACCGGCGATCCGGATGTTCAATTCGCCTACGCCTGTCGAACCCGCTCCGCCCACGTCCGGATCGACGAATAAACCCGCCCCGATGATCGGCGAATCGCCCAGCCGCCCGGGAATTTTCCACGCCCAGCCGCTCGTCGTCGTCACGCCCGATATCTCGTTCTTGGCATTCACCGCCAGACAATTGATTGTCCCCGTCGTCGGGTGCACCGCCATCTTCCAGGCCCATTCGAGCGTCGCCTTGTCCACGTGCGGAAATCTCTCCTGCAGCCGGTCGATGGGCGGCCGCGCCTCGGCCATCAGATTCTCTTTCATCGAAACCCAGTTGTTAAAGGTTCCGGGCGAGCGTAGACTCTCCTTCCAGACGAGCCACGCCGTGCGCGCCTTCTCCGTCAGCAGGTCTTCCCGCTTGTAGCCTTGGTCCTCCGCGAAACGGGTCGCGCCTTCGCCTACCAGCATCACGTGCGTGGTGTGATCCATCACCAGCTTGGCAATCTTAGAAGGCGTCTTAATGCCCTGTATCGCCCCTACCGATCCCGCGCCGCGCGTAGGGCCATGCATGACGCTCGCATCGAGTTCGACTACGCCATCTTCATTTGGCAAGCCGCCGTAGCCCACCGAAGTTTCATTTGGATCGAGCTCCACAATATTGACGCCGGCGATTACCGCGTCGAGCGTGTCCCCCCCGCCGGCCATCACCTCCATGGCCTTCGCGCACGCCGCCAAACCGTTCGCGCTCGACACCACCACCGGCCTCTTCGCTGACCCCCCCTGCGCTGCATTTGCACCGCTTGCACTCGCGGCCGCCGCTGCCGTCCCCGCTATCCATTCGCGCCGGTTCATCATAACTTGTTGGTTTTACCACATCGGACTTATGCGCCTGGCGTGGCGCAGACCATCTTTTTTGTGGCCTGCGCTGAACTCGCGCCGCGGCAAGGAGTGGCCCTCACTCATCGCTGGTTTCGGCGCCGTAAAGCGGCTACTTTCAGCTTAACGAGCCAGTGCGCTGCTCCAGGTACTGCCTGGGTGTTACGATGCGCGTGCCTTCAAAAGAGCCGATCGAAAGCAAATCGTTATCCCCGGTCAGAATAAACGTGGCGCGCGTATTCCGGGCGCATTCGAGCAAATAGTTATCGTTGGGATCGCGGCAGACGCCACGCACTTTGCCCGATATTTCCACGCGGATCGCGCCTTCGAAGAGCGCTTTGATTTCGAGACCTGAACGCTCTTCGGGGTAGGTGAACTTGCGCGTGAGGATCCGCTGCAATTCCGTTTCGAGAGGAAGCGAAATAGCCAGTCGATCCTCGGCTATGGCCCGCAGAATGGCCGCGCGCGGCGTGCCACCGAACGCGATAGCTGATACGCATACGTTCGTGTCGGGGACAACGATCAGAACTTGCCTTGGCCGCTTTTGCGGTCGCCTTCGATTTCTGCCCGGGCTTCTTTCACCAAGCGAGGTACATCTTCTTTCGTATACCGATTCGGATTCACGTCCTGCGTCTGCCTTAAGTCGTCGAATCGGGCGAACGCTTGCTGTGCATGAAGAACGCGTCTTGCCCGATTTAGCTCTTCGAAAAGCTCGGACAGCTTCGCGGTCATCCGCTGTTCGAAGGCATCGAGGTCGGCTTTGGTGATAGGCGTAGTTTCTGGTTGCATAGTGGTGGACTCACTATCCTTTCATCCTAGCGGGAAAGGCGCGCGATGCATGCCGCGCAATTGCGAAAACTGCGCTTGGTGCGGAGATCGAGGGCTCAGTTATCGATGCGGCCTCGCTCAGTCGTACAATACTGGTTCGATGACCGTTCAAGTCGCGCCCGCGCGAACCATCCACGGCGTGATCAACGTGCCCGGCGACAAATCCATTTCACACCGCTACGCCATGTTGACCTCTATCGCCGAGGGCGACTCCAAAATCTATAACTATTCGACCGGCGCGGACTGCCAATCGACCCTTGCCTGCATGAGCGCGCTCGGCGTGCGCCACGAATTCTCCACCGAAGAGGACCGCCACGTCCTCACCGTGCGCGGCCAAGGCGTAAACGGTCTCAGGCCTCCCGCCGGCACGCTCGACGCCGGCAACTCCGGCTCCACCATCCGCATGCTCTCCGGCATCCTCGCCGCCCAGCCGTTCGCCACGACTATCACCGGCGATGAGTCGCTCGTCCAACGCCCCATGCGCCGCATCATGACTCCTCTCGCCGAAATGGGAGCCCATCTCGAAGCACGCGACAGCCAGTTCCCGCCGCTCTCGATCCACGGAGCCACCCTTCATCCGATTGCCTACCAATCGCCGGTCGCCAGCGCCCAGGTCAAAAGCTGTGTCTTGTTGGCTGGCCTCTACGCCGAAGGCGAGACCAGCGTGCGCGAACCCGTCGCTACCCGCGATCACACCGAAATTGCCCTGCGCGAGCTAGGCGCGGATATTTCGATCGAGCCCCGCTTTGTCCGTCTCCAAGGCAGAGCTTCCCTATCCGCCAAAACTCTGGTCGTCCCGGGCGACCTCTCAGGTGCGGCTTTTTTTATCGTCGCCGCTCTCCTCGCGCGCGATTCCGAGCTCATCGTTACTGGCGTCGGCCTCAACCCCACGCGTACCGCCCTGCTCGACGTCCTCGGCGCAATGGGCGCTACCTTCAAGATCCTGCATTTCGAGCAATTGAACGGCGAGCTCATCGGTAATCTTCAGGTCCGAGCTTCGCGAATCCGCGGCGGTTTAATCGAAGGCCCAGCCACTGCCGCCCTCATCGACGAAATTCCCGTGCTGGCCGTACTCGGAGCGCTCAGCCAGAACGGCCTCCTCATCCGCGATGCCGGCGAACTGCGCGTCAAGGAGACCGACCGCATCGAGACCATCGCCCAAAACCTGCGCGCCATGAACGTGACTGTGAACACCACCGCCGATAGCCTCGAAATTCCCGGACGCCAGCAGTTCCACGCCGCCGAAATCGATTCCCGCGGCGATCACCGCATCGCCATGGCCTTTGCCGTCGCCGCCCTTTTCGCCGATGCTCCGTCTCTCATTCACCATGCCGAAGCCGCCTCTGTCTCGTTTCCGGATTTCTACGATACTCTTCGCGGCATCGCGTCGTAGCCGCGAACCATGGAAGATCCAGTCGATTCCGATCTGAGCCACGAAAGCCTTATTCACGATCTGAATAACGTCTTCGAAACCATCACCGAGGCCGCCGAGCTACTGAACTCAGACCGGCGCTGGAAACCCTTGGCCGCCACGCTGAGCCGCAGCGTCAAACGCGGCAAGCGTCTGCTCGGAGCCATTCCCGACGGTGCCCCTAATCTCGCCGCCATCGTCGATGACGCCATTCAGTCCATCAACGATTATTGTGTCGCCGCCCGCAAACCCCGTATGCGCTGGGTGCGCCGCATTCCGGCTGATGTGCGCCTTCCCGGCTCCAGAAAAGACTGGGAGCGCGTCTTCGCCAATCTTTTCCTCAACACCGCTGACATCATGCATTGCCCGGGACGTATAGAAATCGAAAGTAAAAAGGCAGAGGATGGCCTCTCCATCATCGTTTCCGACAATGGTCCCGGCATTCACTCCGACCTTCTACCCCGTATTTTTCGACCCAATGTCTCCACTAAAACCGGCTCCGCTGTCCGCGCCGGCCTCGGCCTCCACATCGTTGCCTCCATTGTCAAAAAATACTCCGGGCGCATAGGCGCCGCCAATCGCGAACGCGGCACCGGCGCCGTCTTCACCATTTTTCTTCCCGACGCTTGAGAAGATCGGATAAGCGCCGTCTCTACGCTTCGTTGACCGATTAATGAAATATCTTTGTATTCACTGCCATTTCTATCAGCCGCCGCGCGAAAATCCCTGGCTCGAGCAAATCGAGCTGCAAGATTCCGCCTACCCTTATCACGATTGGAATGAACGCATCTCGGCCGAATGTTACGGCCCCAACCTGGCTGCCCGCATCTTGGATGACCAGCAGCGCATCACCAAAATAGTCAACAATTACTCGAAAATCAGCTTCAATTTCGGCCCCACTCTTCTCTCCTGGGCGGCCGAGCACGCTCCCGATACCTATCGCGGCCTGATCGAAGCCGATGGCAAAAGCCGCAAGCAGTTCTCCGGTCATGGATCCGCCCTCGCTCAGGCCTATAACCACATCATCATGCCGCTGGCCAATAGCCGCGACAAGCAAACCCAGATCAAGTGGGGCTACGAAGATTTCGTCAGCCGCTTTGGCCGCGCGCCCGAAGGCATGTGGCTGCCCGAAACCGCCGTCGATATCGAATCACTCGATCTGATGGCCCGGGCCGGCATCTCCTACGCCATCCTCGCGCCCCACCAGGCTAAAGCCATCCGCCCCCTCAGCGGCGGTAACTGGCAGGATGTTACCGGTTCGAAGATCGATCCTACCCGCGCCTACCTGTTCAATACGCCCAGCGGCAAATCCATCAACCTTTTCTTCTATGACGGGCCCATCTCGCAGGCCGTGGCCTTTGAAAAACTACTCGATAACGGCGAGAAGTTCGCCTCCCGTCTCCTCGGCGGTTTCTCCGACGCGCGCACCGGTCCACAGATGGTTCACATCGCCACCGACGGCGAAACCTACGGCCATCACCACAAACACGGCGAAATGGCTTTGGCTTACTCGCTCGATTACATCGAATCGAAGAAATCGGCCAGAATCACCAATTACGGTGAGTTTCTGCAGCTATCGCCGCCCGCTTGGGAAGTCCAAATTTACGAGCAAACCGCCTGGAGCTGCGTCCACGGCGTCGAACGCTGGCGCAGCAACTGCGGCTGCAATTCCGGACGCGCCGGCTGGCACCAAGCCTGGCGCAAGCCGCTCCGCGAGGCTCTCGATTGGCTGCGCGATTGCGTGATTCCGCGCTTCGAAGCCCTCGGCGGAACGCTGCTGCGCGATCCCTGGGCCGCCCGCGATTCCTATATCCACATCGTTCTCGACCGCCATCCCGAATTTCGCGAGCGCTTCGCCAAAGACCATTTCGCGCGCCCACTCGGCGACGACGAGCAGGTCGTCGTTTGGAAGCTCATGGAGCTCCAGCGCCACGCCATGCTCATGTACACCAGCTGCGGCTGGTTCTTCGACGATCTCTCGGGCATCGAAACCGTCCAGGTCATCCAGTACGCCGGCCGCGTCGTCCAGTTGGCCGAGCAGCTCTTCAACGAGCCTGTCGAGCGCCAATTCCTCGACCTGCTCGCCCTTGCCAAGAGTAATTTGCCCGAGTATGGAGATGGCGCGACCATCTATACCCGCTACGTCAAGCCATCGATCGTCGACCTCGAAAAGGTCGGCGCGCATTATTCCATCAGTTCGCTCTTTGCACCCTACGGCGAGCGCACCGATATCTTTTCCTATGCCGTGAAGCGTCTCGATTATCATTCGCGCGATGCCGGCAAAATGCGCATGGCGCTCGGCCAGGCTAGTTTTACCTCCAAAGTGACCCAGGAATGCGAAAAGCTTACTTTCTGGGTGGTGCATTTTGGCGATCACAACGTAGCCGGCGGCGTCATGAAATTCGACGGCCAGACCGCCTATCAGAGCCTCATCGAATCGATCAGCGAATCGTTTTCAAGAGTCGACATTCCGGAAGTAGTTCGCCTGCTCGATAAGCGTTTCGGCGAGAAGACCTATTCGCTGCGCTCGTTGTTCCGCGATGAGCAGCGCCGCATTGTGCGCACCATCCTTTCGAGCACCGTCGCCGAGGCCGAAGCCGCCTATCTCCAGCTATACGAACACCACGCCGCGCTCATGCGCTTCCTCGCCAGTCTCGGCACTCCCATGCCGCGCGAGTTCACCGCCGCCGTCGAATATGCCATCAACAGCCTCCTGCGCCGCGCCTGCGGCGCCGAAGAGCTCGATGGCGAGCGCATTCGCAGTCTGCTGCGCGAAGCGCAGCTCAGCAACATCAGTCTCGATAAAACTACCCTCGAATTTCTCCTCCGCCACAAACTCGAAAGCCTTGCCGGCCAATTTGTGGCAGGCGCGCCCGAAATAGAGCGCATCGAGCATCTCAAAAAGGCGCTCCGCATCGCCCGGCAGATGCCGTTTCCCATAAATCTGTGGTCCGTGCAAAACGACATCTATGCCATTCAAACCAGCCTCTATCCAAAAATGCGCAAACGCGCCGCTCGCGGCGACAGCAAGGCCCAGGCCTGGATCGATTGCTACGTGCAGCTGCTCGAACTGCTCTCCATCCGAGTCGCATAATCCGATATGGCTTTCATCCTGCCGACCCTTGCCGAGCTGCAAGCCGCCAGCACCCTGCTTTACAAATACATGCCGCCCACGCCGCAATACTCCTGGCCGCTGCTGAACCAGCGCGTGGGAACCGAGGTGTGGGTCAAGCATGAGAATCACACGCCCATCGGGAACTTCAAAATACGCGGCGGCATCGTCTATCTGGATCACCTGCGTCGCTCATCGCCCGAAATAAAGGGAGTCATCAGCGCGACCAAAGGCAACTACGGACAATCGCTCGGCTTCGCCGCGGCACGCGCCGGATTGCAAGCCGTCATCGTCGTCCCGCATGGCAACAGCCGTGAGAAAAATGCCGCCATGCAAGCCTTGGGAGTAGAACTGATCGAGTATGGCGATGACTTTCAGGCTTCTTCCGAACGAGCCGATGAGTTGGCGATCGAGCGCGGCCTGCATCGCGTGCCCAACATACACCCGCTGCTCGAACATGGCGTCGGTGTCTATGCGCTCGAGTTCTTTCGAGCAACACCCCGCCTCGATGCCGTCTATGTTTCAATCGGACTTGGTTCCGGAATCTGCGGCCTGATCGCCGCGCGCACTGCGCTTGGCCTAACCACCGAGCTCATCGGTGTCGTTTCCTCCCACGCACCCGCATACAAGCTTTCCTTCGAAGCAGGCGAACTCATTTCCCACCCTACGACCACGCGCTTGGCCGACGGCGTCGCCTGCCGCGTCCCCGACCGCGACGCTCTCCAGTTGATGCAAAGCAGTGTTACCCGTATCTTGGCGGTCAGCGATGAGGAAGTGGCCAATGCCATGCGCGCCTTCTTTCATGACACTCACAACGTCGCCGAGGGCGCCGGCGCTGCCGGACTCGCCGGAGCGTTACAGGAAAAAGAAAAGCTTAAAGGCAGGCGTATCGGCGTCATACTCTCCGGCGGAAACGTGGACACTGATGTCTTCGCCAAAGTCCTCTCCACTTAGTGAAAAAAGTGGGGGCACTCCGGGCTGGAGCAGGTGGCGCAGGTCGTCCTTTTCTGTGGCCTGCGGGAGCCTCGGGAGAGGCTTCAAAACGGTTCGCTGAAGTCGACGTCCTTGGTTTCGACCGTACTGGCCGTCCGCCCCGGCGCAGTCTGGTAGCTCCAATAGAGATTTGTGTGCGCAATGACCTGTTCTACCGGAGGCGCTCCCCACTTCGTATGGTCCTCCGTCGTGTGGGCGTCGCTGACAAGCGTCACGTCATAGCCCCTGACGAATGCGCCGTGGATGGTGCAGCGGATGCATGCATCGGTCTGTGCGCCGGCGACAACGAGCCGCCCAACGTGGAGGTCCGACAGCAGAGTCTCGAGAGCCGTGCCCTCGAACGAGTCGCCGTACTTCTTCTCGATGAGCGGCTCGTCGCTCGGAGTCAGCTCGGGCACGATCCGCCACTCGTCGCTGCCTCTCGCGAGCTGCTCGTCGGAATGCTGGACCCAGACGATGGCGACGCGATGCTGCCGCGCCTTCTCGACCAGTTTGCCGATATTTGAGACGACCGCGTCGCGTTTGTGAGACTCATTGACCACGCCGTTCTGCACGTCCACGACCAGGAATGCGGTGTTCGGCCGGTGGTTAAATGTGCTCATAGCCTACGTTAGATGGTCCGGCAGAACCGCGACCTTGAGGAAGCCGACTCCCCTCAACCGTTAGTCAAAATTCTGCTGATGTCGTTGTAAATCACAAAAACCACGATCATCATCAGGAAAACAAACCCCAGCTTAAAAATATTCTCTTTCAGCTGCAGGCTCATCTCGCGTTGCATGAGCATCTCAATAATCAGCATCAACAGCGTGCCGCCGTCGAGAATCGGTATCGGCAGCAAATTCAGCATCGCGAGCTGCAAGCTCACGATCGACATCAGCAGCAGATAATCCCACGCCCCGTTCTGCGCGGCTTCACTCGACATCTGGGCGATGCCGATCGGGCCGGCAACCGACTTGGTCGAAACCCGGCGTTCGATCAGGCTGCGCAGAACCTGCACCCACATCAGCGCATTTTGCCGATTGAACTTCAAAGACTCGACCAACGCCGGCCCTAGCCCAAGCTTCACGAATTGCACCGGCATCCGGAAATGAATGCCGATTAGCCACGGAGTTTTCGGGTCCCCTGTGGCTTTCGCCGCCACGGAAATGTCACGCAACTCGCCGTGACGCATCATCTGGAACTCTACCGGCTTGCCTTTCGACCCAAAGACAGCCTGCCGTATCGCGGTCAGCGAAACCACCGGCTTGCCGTTCACCTTGACGAAAGTATCGCCCGATTCGAGCCCTGCCGCCTGCGCCGGTGAGTCCCTCTGCACATCCCCGACCTGCACCGGTAGATCACCGCTCCAGCCTGCTTCGCCGATGCCTTGTTTCTGGTCCATGCGCGGCGTTACCGTGGTCGAGATTCGTTGCCCGTGCCGCAGAACCACCACCGGGATCGGATGATTCGCGTTCAGCGCTTCCTGCGTCAGTACGTATTCCCAGTTCGGGTGCTGCTGCCCGCTGATTTCAACGATCTTGTCGCCTGTTTCAAGACCGGCTTCCGCCGCGGCCGAGTTGGGAGTCAGAGCCGTGATGGTCGGATCCGTTGTGTCGATCTGCTTCGGGAACGCATACATGTAGAGGCCGGTGACCAGCCCGATCGCCAGCAGAACATTCATCAGCGGTCCGGCCACTATCACAATGGCCCGTTGCCAGCGAGCCTTAGCCTGAAAAGAGCGCGGGTCCGCCGCCTGCGCGTCCCCTGGCTGTTCGCCCAGCATCCGCACATACCCACCGAACAGGATGGCCGAAAAACGAAAATCCGTGTCTCCGCGTTTGAACCCGAACAACCTCGGCCCGAAACCGATACTGAACGTCTCGACTTTAACGCCGACCGCCAGGGCGGCCCAGAAGTGGCCGAGTTCATGAATCAGGATCATGACCCCTAGCAGGATCACCACCCAAAAAACCGGCTGCAAAAAACTCACGCCTTAATACCTTCCCGTTCTATCTTGCGGAATCTTCGGCTCCACTCATTCGACGTCGCGAATTCCATTACGCTTCAGAACCTTACTTCTTGGTCACTTGCGCTCCGCGGCTGTTGTACGGAACGTTTCTCCGCTATTATCTGCCTGGCAACCGCCCGCGACTCGGCATCGATGGCCAGGACATCTCCTATTGTCGCCGCTTCTCGACCCCCCTGGCGCGTCAGTGTCTCCTCCACTACCGCCGCAATCGAAAGGAACGGAATTCTGCCCTCCAGAAATGCCTCCACCGCCACCTCGTCCGCCGCGTTTAACGTGCACGTAGCCGACCCGCCCTGCTCCTGTGCTTGATAGGCCAATCTAAGCAACTTAAACTTATCAAGATCTGGAGCGGAAAACTCCCAGGTTCTCGCTTGCGTCCAGTCCAGCCGCGGAACAGGCGCGCGCTGCCGTTCCGGAAAGGTCAGCGCATATTGGATCGGCATTTTCATGTCCGTCGTCGAAATCTGGGCGATGACGCTACCGTCGTTGTACTCTACCATCGCGTGAACCGACGATTGGGGATGGACCACCACCTCGACTTGCGCAGTAGGCAAATCGAATAACCAGCAGGCTTCAATCACTTCAAAGCCTTTATTCATCATCGTGGCCGAATCGATCGTGATGCGGCGTCCCATTTTCCAGGTCGGATGCCGCAGCGCTTGTTCCGGAGTGACCTGCCACAGAAAATCCCGCGGAGTGTCGCGAAACGGACCGCCCGAAGCGGTCAGCAGCAGGCGCGTTACCTCGCTGCGCGCTCCCGCGCGGAAACACTGGTGAGCCCCGTTATGTTCGCTGTCCACCGGAATCAGTTCGGACTCGGCCCGGCGCGCCGCTTCCATTACCAATCGCCCGCTCGCCACCAATACTTCTTTGTTGGCCAGCCCGACCCGCTTCTTCTTCTTTATCGCTTCGTACGTCGCTTCGAGGCCCGCCACCCCAACGATCGCCGACATCACGAAACTCGCCTCCGGAGCAATCGCAGCTTCCACCATGGCTGCACTTCCCGATGCCATTTCGGGCCACTCGGCACGCGCAACCCCCAGCTCCCTGAGGTACAAGCGCAGCCTGCCTAACACACCTTCATCTCGTACGACCACCACGGCCGGATGAAACTCCAGAATTTGGGAGCCAAGTACTTCCACGTTCGCCCCAGCTACCAAAGCATGTATTTGAAAGCGCTCCGCATTCTGGCGCACCAAATCTAGCGTGCTCGTTCCGATGGAACCCGTTGATCCTAATAAAGTTAACTTCATTCCATCGACCTGCTCGAGCGCGCTGAAAGGCAACCCCCTAGTCCCCCCAACAAGAAATTTTGATTTTCGTAGAAAAAAAGCTTGCGTTCCATAAATTCATATTCTAATATTGGAAGTAAGCCAGGGAGGCAACTCCCACCAAAGCGAGACTAACCTCATAGAAAGACCCCTGAAGCAACACCTCCCTGGCGCCCGAAAGGGTCTAGGTCTTTCTTTTCCCTGAATCTACCTTAGTACTTCCGAACTGTTATCTACAATCAGGTTTGTTCTTATTCTTTTGGGCCGTTTCCCCCACCGAAGCACCCCAAATTGGCTTTGAATCGCAAAACCCACCTGGGCGTCGCACAACCCTCCGCCTTCCCAGTACACTTTAAGTCGGGAGTGTCTCTTGTGCCCGTAAAGAATCACCCAGTTCGCCTTCGCCCTGAAACCGATGTCCTGACCCGCGGCTTCGATCCCAGCTTATCGGTCGGTTCCGCCCGGCCCGCCGTCTTTCGAAGTTCTACTTACGTCTTCTCCAGCCCGGAGGCCGCCGAGCGCGCCTTCGACATCATGGGCGGCCGCGCCCAGCGCACCGAAGAGGAAAACGTCGATCTCGTCTATTCCCGCTTCAATCACCCCAACGCTCAAATCCTCGAAGACCAGATCCTGCCGCTCGAGCCCGGGGCGACCGCTGCGGCTGCCTTCAACTCCGGCATGGCCGCGATTATGACCGCCCTGCTGGCTGTGCTCAAGCCGGGCGACACCATGCTCTATACGGTTCCCATCTATGGCGGCACGCAAACCTTGATACAAGGCTTTTTGCAGCCCTTCGGCATCGAGGGGATTGCCGTCGAAGCCGGTCAAGCGGAGGCGATCGAACAGGCTATCCGCCATACCAAAAACCTGCGTGTCGTCCTGATCGAAACCCCGGCCAATCCGACTATCCTCATGACCGACGTTAAGCGAGTCTGCCAGAGCGTCCTCAATTTGCCTCTCTCTCCGGCCAACGGCCTCGGCCCGGCCGAGCGGCCCATCGTCATGATCGATAACACGTTCCTCGGGCCCGCCTTTCAGCACGCGCTCGCTCTAGGCGCGGACGTGTCGCTTTACTCCGCCACCAAGTACCTGGGCGGTTTCAGCGACATCATCGGCGGCGTCGCCTTGGCCAAAGACCCGGCCTTGATGAACCGGATCAAGAGCAAGCGCAGTTTGTTCGGTAATATTCTGCAGCCCGATGAGTGCTGGATTCTCAATACACGCCTCCCCACCGTGACTTTGCGCATGAATCACCAGAGCAACACAGCCCAGCGCATCGCCGAGCACTTGGCGCAACATCCGAAGATTCGCAAGGTTTACTATCCGACGCTCTTCGATAATCCCGAGCAGGTGCGCATCTTTCGCGAACAGTGTACGCGACCCGGCGGCCTGGTTTCGCTCGATCTTGCCGGCGGAAAACCAGCGGCCTTCAATCTGCTGCGCAACTTAAACCTGGCGCGTAATGCCGTTTCCCTCGGCGGTGTCGAGACCTTGGCCTGCCATCCGAGAAGCACCACCCACTCGGCCTGGAGCGCGCGCGACCTCGATCAAGCCGGTATAGGCGACGGCCTCGTGCGCGTCTCCTGCGGCATCGAGGATTGGGAAGACTTACTGGCCGATTTCGAGCAGGCGCTCGATCACGTATAGCGAAAAAGGACACGCACCGTCACCGCGGCCAGCGCATGCGTCACCATGGGAGCCCGCACGCTGCCGGTGCGGAGGTAAGCGACCCCGCACGGAACGCCCAAGGCGGCTGTCACCAACGCTTCCCGCCAGTTCGGAAAACCGCGATACCACAGATGAGACAGCCCGTAGAGAACGGATGAAAGCAGGATAGCCGCTGCCGGTGAACCCCAGGCATCCAGGCACGCTCGCTCCACCACGCCGCGAAAGAACAGCTCTTCGCTCAACGCGACCACCCAAAGTATCCCGAAAAAGGCCCCGATCGAGAGACCGGCGACCTGCCACCACGGCTCACGCATCGGTGCCCAACGCACCATGCCGATGCACACCGCAAGTGCGCACAGCGGCAACACCGCGATCGCGAACCACCACGCCCCCGTCTTCCATTCCCGGGCATTCGGCCAGAAACTGAACGCACCCGGATCCCAGCCTCGCAACACCAACAGCGACACAATAGCCAGCCGGATCCACATCAGGTGCCCGAGCGCGTCCCCGATCCGTAGATTTTGCAAAGAGCGATCGGGTGCCAGGTAGACCCGTCCAAAGACGCGCAGGATAACCGGCGCGGCCACGACCGCGAGGAAGCCGAAGTCGTAGGCCCAGCGCCGCGGCAGCAAGACATACCAATACGCCAGAATGGCCGTCAGGACGGCCAGGATCTCGAACGGCCTCGCGGCAAGCGTCCCGGCCAGCCCGGAAAACAAGAGGTAGGGCGCGAGCGCGCTCAGCCAGAGTAGCAGCGCCTGCAAGCGCGGCGGATGTATGCTTCCAAACCAGGCGCGCGTCTCCTCGAACACCGCCCCCAGGTAAAAAATAGCCTCCAGCAAAAACGCCGGCAAAGCAGCGGCCATGATCCAATAAGAGTGGGGATGAGCTCTTGAATACAGCCATGCGCACGCCAACAATGCGATCCACGAACAGGCTAAAGCCATGAAAAATGGGCGCATTGTCCGTAACATCGCCCTCATCGTAGCATCGGCAATCGCCTCTGCCGGCGCGAGCGCGCGAGCCGCCGAACCACCTACCGGTTTACTCCGCAAAATCGCCCAACGCGAGACCGCCAACGCCCAGGCGATGGACAATTACACCTACCGGCAATCGGTAACCATCCAGGAGTTCAACGATCACGGCGGAGTCACGGGCCAATATCACGAGGCTCGCGACGTGACCTTTTCCCCCAATCACGTGCGCTACGAACACGTGGTCGATGCGCCGCGCAACACCTTGACTCGCATCCGCCTCACGCCGGTCGACTTTGCCGACATTCGAAACATCGAGCCGTTTCTGCTGACAGCCGACAAACTTTCGCTATACGAAGGCCAATACAAAGGCGAGCAGGCCATGAACGGCGTCCCTTGTTTCGTCGAGCACATCAGCCCGAAGCAAATTCTCTCCGGCCAGCGCTTTTTCGACGGCCTGCTCTGGGTCCGCGAGAGCGATTTTTCCGTCGTCCAGAGCGAAGGACAAGCCGTTCCGCAGATCGAAACGCTGCGCGAGCAGAACCTGACGCCCCATTTCACGACCATTCGAAAGCTGGTCGATGGCCAATGGTTTTTCCCCGAACAAACCTACGCCGACGACACCCTCTATTTCCGCGACTGGCCGCAGCGTATCCGCATCGAAATCCGCTACATGAATTACAAGCGATTCGGAGCCGAATCGACTGTCACCTACGGAGCGGGCCAAGCCCCGCCACCAAAACAAAGCCAACCGCCGCCGAAGCAATGAAGCTAGGGTCCTTTCATTGTTTCGACTTTTTTTAATGATTGTGGATGCCGATTTCATGTCTCGGCTCACGATGTGGAGCAGTTTCTTCAAGGCGTAAGGTATAGGTCCAAGCATCCTATTTTCGCCACTCGATACTTATGAACGTGCCCCGGCGCCACCTAAACCTTCTCCGGAACTCATTCAGCTGGCGCTGACACTGCGGCAATTCTGTAACCTATCTACATTGGGCCGTTACACATTGCCGCCAGCGGGACGAATATCACGCGGTTCTTGAACACGGTTTGCACGTCAACGCTGATAACCCGAAATAACGATGAAGTATTAAAGCGAATATAAAGGCTGAACTCAGTAGTACAGCAGTGCTTGGTTCTGGAGTGGCAGACGTGATTTCGGGACTGAGAACAACTTCGTAATCAGAACTGTAGATTGGATCGAGAGTTATCGTTGGATCAACCTCGGCGAAAGCGTAGTGGTTAACTGTTCCGTCGTCTGCGGTGCCAGACGCTTCGGCACCAACCTTTAAGGTGACATCATATTTGGAATTTGTAGCTACTATTAAGGCTGTGGTCAAAGGAAAAGGTACATGCTGACCGTTTTGGGCAGCAATTTCCTTATAGAAGGAACCAACGGAGATGAATGCGCTCGCAGAAGTTGCCTGTGAGTCAGTATCTGCCTCCAGGTCTGCGTTGAACATTATTCCAACTGACGAGGCTGGGGGGCCGCCGTAACCGGGTTTGGGGATTATCTCAAACTCGTATGTAAGTGTTGAACGGGCCACGGCACCGGGGGAAATGTTAAACGGAATATATGCAGGCCCTTTTTGAAAGACGGCGGCGCTCGCCTGTACGTAGGGTGCTCCCGAATTGGCAATCGCATAGGCAGAACTCTGCAGGGTTATATTTGTGTGATCGCTGTAACCACCGGAAAAGGAAAAGCCAGTGGATATAGACCCTAATTGCGGCAATAATATATTTGACAACTCATCTGTAAGTTGATATCGTGAGTGTAGGCGTGACAGGCCCGGACCTGATTTCAGGCAGGGGGTTTTTTGGAGCGCTTCTTCTGACTGGCCCGCTTCAATTGAGCCTCTTTTTTAAGAAGATCTGCTTTTGAGACATTGAGCACGATACGCAGTGCATTGCTCATCCGTTCGGCTTCTGTGTTGCCGGCGACGTTCGGGGCTGGGGCTGAATTCATCTGCTTTCATTGTAGCCCGCAAAACACTAAGCGAGCTTATGAGCGATCTGCTCATCCAGTATCTCTTTCACCGTAAGCGGCACGATAACACGATGTTCACTACGAAAGAAGCGTCCAATCTCATCTAGAGCGTCTCGTGTGAAGTCGAACGAAACAAAGAAGCCCTTCGGCCTGTTCTCCCGAATCATCGTCGCTTCGAACTGATCGATATCTGGCCTTCCGGTCCTGTCTTTTTGTTTCACTTGGATTGGATACCACTGATCCATGAAGTCGAAGGTGTTGGGCTTCGCTTGGGGTGAAGCGCCCACGGGAAAGATTCGCCCGTCTACTCCCATGTCTCCGACCTGAGCCTTATTCTTGACTCCTCCTAATGCGATAACGGCCCAGTTCTCAAATTCAAATGGTGGAATCCGCCGCAGTTGCTGTTCAGTCCACGGCAAATCTCTGACGATGAAACCACGCCCAGTGGCCCATAGCTTTTCGTCTTCGCGTAGCTTGCAAATGCGCTGAAGACGATTCGCCATGACGCGACAAGCGGTAGGAGATATGTCAATACCAATCCATTGACGGCGTAGATTCTGTGATGCCACTAGAGCGGTGCCACATCCACAAAATGCATCGAGCACAATGTCGTTTTCATTGCTGCTCGCCTTGACAATGCGTTCTAACAATGGAAGAGGTTTTTGTGTCGGATACCCCAGCCGCTCAGCCGATAAATTATGGAGTGGACGAATGTCATTCCAGACCGTTTGTAAGGGCACGCCTTGACTTTTGTCCGCATATCGTTTTAACCTCGGAACTCCCCCTTCTTTCTTTGGCCAGTGAATCGCGCCAGCAGCATCCAGCGCGTCTAGTTTTTGTTGCGAGGTTGCGTCGTTGCTGAGGCGGTACTCCTCTACCGCCTCTACAGGAACAGCCCAGTGCCTTCCCTTTGCTGTTACGTTGATTCCACGCCACGGTTCACCGCTGTCTCCATAGCGAATACCGTCTCCCGTTAAATCCATGCGCATCCAGCGACGCCCGTCCGGGTCAATGTGGTCAAAAAAGGTTGTGAGGTAATCGGGGTCGTAAGGCTGATATTGTTTATTCCACGTATACTCTGGTGATCCAGTGTAAAAGAGAAGCACATCATGAACTGGGCCGTAACGGACAGCGCTGCTATGAGCAAAAGTCCGTTTCCAGACGATCTCATTCTGAAAGTTGTTTTCTCCGAAGATCTGATCCAGCATCACCTTCACGTAATGGGAGGCGTGCCAGTCGCAGTGGTAGTAGAAGCTCCCGGTTTTCTTCAGCACTCGCGACAGGTCGACGCATCGTGGCCGCATGAAGTCGATGTACGCCTGAGTGGAAGCGTGCCGATCCTCGAACGCACGCTTCTCCTTCGCCTCTCCCCAAAACACCTCGTAGTTTCGGTTGGAGTTAAACGGCGGGTCGATATAGATCAGGTCTACGCAAGCATCAGGCAGTTTGCGCAGTTGTTCGAGGCAGTCACCGCAATAGACAATTCGGGTATCAAGAAGAGCCGATGGCCTTGGCATCGTTTACATTTAGTGAGCGTACACTATGACTCTTCTCTGGCGGGCGGGACTCTGGACCGATGCCGAGATAGCGGATCGGAGTACTAATCTTCCCTTCCTTGTCGAACCTCCCGAACCAAGGCCGCTTTCGCTTTCTGAAGTTGTTTTTCTCAATAAGTGGTTTTAGCTTGATGAATGCCCGTACCCATACCCCGATGTCTTCCACCGTATTGTGTGCAGTTGCCAGAATACCAAGGTATGTGCATGTTTCGATGACACGGCGGTGACGATTGATGATGTCCCCGTCCGTAGTGAGGAGGATATAGGCTTTCGAATTGCAGTGCCTGATAACGGTCGGGTCTTTGACGCTCTGTTCTCGGGTTCCATGCGGAGTTGCAAACGCCTTTGTAAACCGCTCGACGCTGAAGCCTTCTGCGACCAGCAGGTCGTGTACTTCCACGCAGTCAAAAGCATCGTCCAAAAAGATGACGTGCTCGTTACGCCACTTTTTGTAAGGGGTTTTCAACGTGCCGCAACGCCTTCTCCACTGCGTCAACTTTTAGGCCATAGTTGTTGGCAATTTGCTCAGGAGTTTTCTTAGAGAGCTTCATCCCCACGAGTATGCTAACGGGAATTCTTGTGCCGGTCACGACGAGTCGCCCCGACGAGACCTCTGGATCGATTGACACAGGACGGCTATTATGATCCTCCCGGAAGTAGCGCCAAGGAAATACACGTAATGGCTGGCCTTGATCGTCCTGTAGAATCCGCTTACTGAAAACGTCAGTTATATCGCCAAACGCAAGCTGCCTATGCTTCGAGAGATTGATGACCTCTCGCCCGCGCTTACCGCGAGGCGGTTTGTCCAGCAGTAGATTCTTTGCGAAGACCTGGAGATCCAGCTTGAAAAGTGGATGTTGGCTCTTGGTTTCTTTGCGAAGATTTTCAAGGGCCGTTTTGATCTCATTGAATGAGAAGTGATGGAATTGGCGAAGCACGTAAAGCATGTACGCTTCGGAGATATCTGTGAACGAAAGTAATGAGTAGCTGCGATAATCACCCGATGGCCGGAAGATGCGGTCGCTGCCTGAAAACCAATAACTGAGAGTTCGCGAGGGAATCGCAAGAAACGCAGCGGCTTCGGGAATGGAATAGCTCGGCAGATCGCGAAGATCTTGATCCGGCGTTCTAATCGGCTTCCGAATCCGCATCAAATCATTGTAACCAAAAGTACGCCTAAATGTTTTAACCATCACGTGTGGCCTTTCCGGCCAGCAGGTTGGTATGCTGGCCTGTAGGCACACGTATTGCGATAACTTCGATAGGCGCTCAACCTTTGAGGTACGGTAGCCAGCCGTCAGCACTTCAAGAGATTGCGCTAAGATGTTTTCGGGCTAGAGTCCTTGCGTTTCCCGCGCCGTTGTCGCGTCCCTAGCTCAGAACGGCGTCCAGTTCTTTACCCGTCAATTCCGCAAATGTCACGCGCTTACCAACGATACCGGTAACAGCGATGCTGAAGCGTTCTCCGTCCGTCATCTTGCGATGGTTGTAGCGGTAGGCTTGCTCATCGAGGTAGCGAAATAGATGGAATGGCTCAACGCTGATGTACGTGCCGTTGATGCCGCGCTTAAGTAGCGACCAGAAGTTCTCCAGCCCATTCGTGTGAACCTTGCCGTCTACATACGCCACGGCGTGATCAATAACTTGGTGAGCGTAATCGCTGGCGAGTCCCTGATAGGAAAGCAGGGAATCTGTATAGAGCGCTGAACCGGCTTCCACATGCTTTTTCACTTCAGCCTGAAGAGTCTTCTTTTTCGTGCTGCCAACCACGGTCGTCCGCACTTTGCCGCCGCGTTCGAGGATTCCCATCACTGCTGCTTTGTCTTTGCCGCCGGTCCCAGTGATGCGACGTTTGCGTTTTTCGATATGCATGTTGCGGGCTTTGCCGCCGATGAAGGTCTCGTCCGCTTCCACTTCTCCCGTGAGTTGCTTCTCCTCTGGACCCATACCAAGAGCAAGACGAATCCGATGATTCATAAACCATGCCGACTTCTGAGTGATGCCAGTGGCTCGGTGAATCTCGTAAGAGCTAACCCCGTTCTTGCAATTGACCACCATCCACATTGCTAGCAGCCACTTGTCCAAGCCCAACGGAGAATCTTCGAATATGGTCCCGGTCTTCGAGGTGAACTGCCTTAGGCTATGCTTGCTGCCACACTGCCAGCGATTGTACTTCGCTTGGAAGAGAACGTTTGTGCTGCCGCAACGCGGGCAGGCCACGCCATTAGGCCAGCGATGCGCTACCAAGTACTCGCGGCAGTTATCGGCACTCGCGAAATACAGAACTGCTTCTTGAAGAGTGTTGGGTCCGGCGGCTTCCATACTTTAATCTTAGCCGTGGCGCGATGAGTTGTCAAATATATTATTGCCCTAATTGCGTGCTGCTCTTATTTTGAGATTCGCCATTGGTAAATCCATTCTCCACATTGGAATCCATTGCAACTTGTATTCCTAATGTGTCTGCCAGCAGACCGTTTCCGCACAAAAGAGCCAACGTTACGGCAGAGGACAGTCGATAGTAATTGGAAATCATTACAGCTCCGTTACAACTGGGATAGAGGCTACATCAAAAATGGTCCTTCGTCAATCGATTTTTCGGGATACTGAAAAAATGTTGCATGAAAGTGGGGAAGTCAGTCTTGATGCGAACCACGCAATTCTGAAGGACTCGACAGGTGTCACAGCGGCGGGGTTCCTCGATCGGATTAGAAAACTCGCTGCGGCGCAAAAATAAATACAACTTGGACACTAACCCGAAAGCGCCGCAAAATCTTCCGGGGTATCCACATCCAGCGCCGCTTCAGGCAGTTCGAACGGCAAAACAGATCGATTCGGGTCGCGCAACAGAAAACGCGCGCCGGCTTCCGGCTCCAATGACGCGAGCATCGGAAACAGCGAGCGCTTGAAAATAGCCGGTACGCCCAGAGTGCCGTTGTAATGAGCCGCTATAATCGCCGCCCCGGACCGTGTCAGTTCTTTCCTCATCGCGTGCAAATGGGTAGCCGTTACCAATGGCTGGTCCGCCACCAAAATCGCGACCGCGGCCGAATCGGTCGCGAGTTCCTGTAGATGTCGAACACCGGCCGCGATCGAAGAGCCCATGCCGCTCTGCCACCGTGTGTTGTCCACGATGGCGACCGCTCTTGCCGCCAGCGTGTTCCGCACCGCCTGCGACTCCGAACCCACCACCACGATGATCGGAGCGAGACTCGCCGCGGCGGCCTGGGCGACCGCGTGCTCCACCAGCGTCTTGTCCTCGAACGGAAGTAACTGCTTCAGCTTCCCCATGCGAGTAGCCGAGCCGGCTGCAAGAATCACGGCCGCCACCGGCAGGCAATATGTCTGCTCGCTCAAGCTTTCTCGCTTTTTACCAGCTGCAGTTTTGCTTCCGAAGCCCGCTTACCTTGTATAACCGTGGCATTTTCCAGCTTCACCAGTTCACGCCGGGCAATCTGCGCCCACGTGCTCGCGCCATCCAGCTTCAGGTAAGCCCGCCAATGCTTCACCGCATTCAGCAAATCTCCCAGGCTTTGATAGAGAAGCGCCAGATTGTAATGCGCATCCGCATAGCTGGGGTAAATGCGAATCGCCTCGCAGTAGTGGAATAACGCCGCCGTCGTGTCGCCCCGTTCGTCGTAAAGATTACCCAGGTTGAAATGCGGCAGCGCGTACTCGGGATCGATTTCGAGGGCGGCCTTATACTGCATTTCCGCGTCCGCCCAGGCGTGTCCGTTAAACAAAACAGTCCCCAGGTTTACCCGCGCTCCGGCTGACTTCGGGTCGAGTTCGGCGGCCTTCTCATAGGCTTCGATGATTCGCTCATAGGGCGCGCCGGTCTGCTCCAGTTCCAGGCCATGCTCAAACCAGCGGTCGGCCTCTAACTTCTTGCGCAGTCGCTCCGCAATAGCCTCGCTGCTCTTCGTCGCCGTCCGGAAGCGGAGCAGCTTATTCAACTCTTCCTCGGCGAAATCGAAGAGCAACTGACCTGAATCCGGCTCCAACTTTTGCTTGCCTATCTGGATCCGGACGCGCCGTCCATCCTTATAAACCTGCACGTCCTCACCCAGGTGCGGCGACTCTTTGAGATAGTGACGCAACGAACTGAGGGCCTGGCGTATCTGGCGCGGATGGGCGTGCTCGTCCCGTAGTCGCGCCAAACGCTTCAGGGTAAGTAGATCCGAAAAGGTGTATTGGCTAACTTCGGGAATCAGCTGCTGCCGCTCCCAGCTTTTCAGCTGACGGTTCTCCAGCTTCAGGAGACGACAAACCTCTTGGCGAGTGTACGATCCACCCGCTTCGCCGACCGGTGGATGTTGCGAGCGGTCCCGCAGCACACGGCAATCATAGCGCACAAACTGCCGGAGGTACTGCTCAGGCTGCGGAACTAACTGTTAAGAGAGGGATATCGCCCTTCAGAAGCAATCGCTTGAGACCGCTCCATGTTAATCTCATACTAAAAGGGTCGTATATTATGACTGCGGGCAAAATGGGACGGAAAAAGGGCTACTCTCACTCGAACCCGCAGACTTTGGCGGAACTCAAGCCGGGTCAACGCTGCATCCTCGACCGACTCGATTTGCCCGAGGATTTCGCGCGTCGCCTGATGGAATTGGGCTTTCTTCCTGGCAGTGAGGTCGTTCCTGGTAAGCGCGCGCCCGGCGGCGGTCCTCGCGTCTTCCGGGTGGACGGCTCCGAAGTTGCCTTACGCAAGGAAACGGCCGCCCGCTTGTTCATCCGCAGGCATCCCGACTCCGACCTGGTCGTGCTCGCATGAGCGATTGCCACGGTTCCGCGCCGCGCGCTGGATTACTGCCCAACCCTTCCATTCGCCCGCCCTCGCCGGAAGCCGACCGGCCCATTATTGTGGCCATCGTAGGCCCTCCAAATTCTGGTAAATCCACTCTTTTCAACCGCTTGACAGGTCTGCGCCAGAAGGTGGCGAACTTCCCTGGCGTCACGGTCGAGCACCGCATGGGAAAGGCGAAACTCAAGGACAACCACGAAGTTTTTCTGGTCGATCTTCCCGGCGTCTACAGCCTGAACCCCCAGGCGGAAGACGAGCAGGTCACCCATGATGTTTTAAAAGGCGAGCGAGGCGATTTCCCGAAGCCGGACGCGGTCATTCTGATCCTCGATTCCACTAACCTGGGCCGCCATCTAATTCTGGCCGCGCCCATTCTCAATCTCGGCTTGCCGACCCTGATCCTGCTGAATATGGCCGACGATCTTCAACAGCGCGGCGGCAAAGTAGACATTACCGCGCTTTCCGCCGAGTTGAATTGCACGGTGGCCCTGATCAGCGCCTCGAAGGGAACCGGAATCGACCGCATTCAGCAGTTTCTAATCGGCACGGCGGTCCGCCTCAATGCTCCGCCGGCCCGCATCGAGCTGCCGGTTTTGCACGACGTCCCGAAATGCCGGCAGTGGGCCGCCAATTTAGGCAAGCGCGCCTCTTATCGGGCACCGGCTCCGCCGCTTTGGACACGCCGTCTGGACGCCGTCTTCCTCCATCCAGTAGGCGGGCCTCTCATCTTCGCGGCCGTGGTCATCGCGGTGTTTCAGAGCATTTTTTCCTGGGCCAAGCCCGTGATGGATGGCCTGCAAGCAGCCGTCGCGTCCTCCGGTGTCTGGTTCAACCATGTTCTGCCAGATTCGCCCTGGCGGTCGCTGCTGGTCGATGGTGTCTGGCAGGGCGTTGGCTCGGTCATTGTTTTTCTGCCGCAGATTCTGCTGCTGTTCCTGTTTATCGGCATTTTGGAAGATTCCGGCTACCTGGCCCGCGCCGCCCTGATCGCCGATCGCACAATGGCGAAATTCGGATTGCAGGGTAAGTCGTTCATTCCACTGCTCTCGGCCTATGCCTGCGCGGTTCCGGCGGTAATGGCCACCCGGGTCATCGAAAACAAGCGCGACCGGATGGCCACCATCATGATTGCGCCGCTGATGACCTGCTCGGCGCGGCTACCTGTTTACACGCTGCTCATTGCGGCCTTTGTGCCGAACATCCATCTGCTGGGCGGTTTTCTCTCGCTGCCGGCCGCCACCATGCTCGCTTTGTATGTGCTTGGTTTTGTCACCGCCATCCTGGTTGCCCGGGTGCTGAAGTCGAGCATTCTGAAGAGCCGCGATACCAATTTCATCCTCGAAATGCCGCCCTATCGCTGGCCCACTTTCCGCTCCCTGGCATTGCGGCTGGTGGACCGGAGCAAGGTGTTCCTGCACCGCGCCGGCACCGTCATCCTGGTGGTCGCGATCGGCATCTGGATTCTGGCGCATTTACCGCTCGATCATGGGCACCCGCCCGCGCTCGAGCATAGTTTTGCCGGCATGATCGGCAAGACTATCGAACCGGCAATCCGGCCGCTGGGCTTCAACTGGAAGATCGGCATCGGCTTAATCACATCGCTCGCCGCGCGCGAAGTGATCGTCGGAACCCTGGGGACCATCTATGGCATCGAAGGGAACGAACCATCCCAGGGTCTGCAGGCGGCCATCCATCAGGATCTTTCTCCAGCCGGCGCGGTGGCGCTGCTGGTGTTCTTCGCTTTTGCTCTGCAGTGCTTCTCGACGCTGGCCGTAGTTAAGCGGGAAACCGGCGGCTGGAAATGGCCGATCTTCCAGTTCTCCTACATGCTGGCCTTAGCGTACTCTGGTTCCTGGTTGGCGTTTCACATTACCAACTATTTTCTTCAATGAACAATGTACAGAGTGTTGTGATTCTCGGCTCAGGCTGCGCCGGGAACACGGCGGCGATCTATGCCGCCAGAGCCAATCTGCAGCCGGTGATCTTCGAAGGGCATGAAGTGGGCGGCCAGCTTTCCATCACCACCGAAGTCGAAAATTTCCCCGGCTTTCCAGAAGGAATTCACGGCCCCGTGCTCGTCGAAAACATGAAGCAGCAGGCTCAGCGCTTTGGAGCCGCCTACCGGCCGGGACGAGTTGTCAAAGCAAACTTGCTGGAGCACCCGTTTACCCTCGAGCTCGAGGAGGGCGAGGAGATCAAGACGCGGACCCTGATTGTTGCGACCGGCGCGTCTGCCCGCTGGCTCAATCTGCCGAACGAGCAGAAGTTAATCGGCTATGGCGTCAGCTCCTGCGCGACCTGCGATGGCTTCTTCTATCGGGACAAAAAAATTATGGTCGTGGGCGGCGGCGATTCGGCCATGGAAGAGGCTAACTTCCTGACGCGCTTCGGCAAAGAAGTCGCGCTGGTGCATCGCACGGATAGTTTTCGCGCGTCGCGCATTATGCTGGCGCGCGCGCAGGCGAATCCTAAGATCGTATTTCTCATGAATACTGTCGTCGAGGACGTTTATGACGTAAGCCAGAAGGCTGTCACCGGCGTAAAGCTCAAGAACGTCAAGACCGGGAACGTTTGCGATCGCGAGGTCGATGGCTTCTTCGTTGCCATCGGCCACATACCCAATACGCAGCCGTTCGTCGGCCAGCTCGATCTCGATCACGACGGCTACATCCTGTCGCACGGCGGCGCTCGTACCAATATTCCAGGCGTTTTCCACGCCGGCGACGTGCAGGACCGCACTTACCGCCAGGCCATCACGGCATCGGGCGCCGGCTGCATGGCGGCGATTGAAGTAGAGCGCTATTTGGAAGCGGCAGGCCATTGAATCGGCGATACTGAATTAGGATTCTCCGATGGCCGCTGCACATAGCTTTCTCACCTCCGAGCGCTTTGAGCAGCTTTATTCCGACGACCGCAAGCCCTATTTCGAGTATTGGTTCGGAGAGGCAATCCAGAAAAAGATGCCCACTCTGCTACACGCCACGCTTCAGGGGCTCGTTTTCGCTCTGCTCAGGCAGCACGGCTGGAGAGCCGGCACCGAGCTTCGTCTGAAGATGTCGAAAGTAGCTCATCCGGTTCCGGACGTAGTGGCGGCCAGTCATCGGCTGGAAGGCCCGTATCCGACACGAAACGTCGATCTTTGCGTAGAGATCCTTTCGCCGGGCGACGGCTTAAAAGACCTTGTCATAAAGGGTGCTCATTACCTGGATTGGGGTGTAGGCGCGGTCTGGATCATCGACGGCGAACAGCGGAAAGCATTTGTGATGTCGCTCGATCGCCCCGAACCTACCGAGATTGGAATTACGGGTTTATTGATGGCCGGCTCGGGCGATAGGACGATGAGCATTTCGATGGAAGAGCTATTTGCAGAATTGGACAAAGAGCTTTCTTAGCCTGCGTTATGTCTGCCGCACACAGCTTCCTGACTCCCGAGCGCTTTGAGCAGCTTTATTCGGACGACTGCAAGCCCTACTTCGAGTATTGGTTCGGGGAAGCGATACAAAAGTCGATGCCTACATTGCTGCACGGCGTCATGCAACTGGTGTTGGGGATGCTGCTTATGAAACGTGGCTGGAGGGCGTCGGCGGAGGTTCGGTTGAAAATCTCCAAGGTTGCCTATCCGGTACCCGATATTATTGCGAGCAGCGGACTCCTCGAAGGCCCGTACCCGACGGACGGATTCGAACTCTGTGTGGAGATTCTTTCGCCCCGGGATAACGTCGGAAAGATGTTTAACAAGTGCGCTCATTATCTCGACTGGGGTATCGGGACCGTTTGGATCATAGACCCGAAAAAGCGCGTGGCGTTTTCGATGTCGATCGAGAATCCCCAGCCTATTCCGGTAGGAATGTCGGGCTGTTTGGTTGCAGGGTCGGGTGAGCGTGAGGTGATTATCCCGTTGAGCGAACTCTTTGCCGAAACTGAGAAGCAGATGGGGAGATAATTGAAACTCGCTGACGCAATTAGGACCGCGAAGTCGTTCAAAGTCGAACACGCCAAGAAATTCGCCACGCATGTGGTGCCCGAAGTCGTGCGGCCGGCACGCATCATCTGGAACCAGGCGATCGGCGGAATTTTCATGCTCTTCGCGCTGCTGTTTTTCGGTTACGCGGTTAAGTATGTGCGCGCCTGGAATACGCCTACCAGTAATCCGGTGGCGCTTGCGTTCTCCGCCTTCCTGGGCGCGGTCATGCTGTTTTTTGGCATCGGCTCCTTTCGGACCGCCAAACGCATCGGTCAGCGATAAAGCGATTTGATTCCTCTCGAACAGCCCGGCGACTTCCCGTTCACGCGTGGAATCTATTCGGACATGTATCGCCGCCGGCTCTGGACCATGCGGCAATATGCCGGCTTCGGAACGGCGCAAGAAAGCAACAAACGCTACCAATATCTTCTGTCGCAAGGCATCACGGGTTTGTCCGTCGCATTCGACTTGCCGACTCAGATGGGAATGGATTCCGACCACTCGCTCGCGGCAGGCGAAGTCGGGCGCACCGGGGTCGCCATAGACTCGCTGGCCGACATGCAACTACTGTTTGATGGCATCCGGCTCGATCAAGTGAGCACCTCGATGACGATCAATTCGACGGCTGCCATCCTGCTTTGCCTCTATGTTCTGGTGGCCGAGAGCCAAGGCGCCGATCGCAAAAAGCTTTCCGGGACTATTCAAAACGACATTCTGAAGGAATACATCGCGCGCGGCACCTATATCTATCCGCCGCGCCCGGCGATGCGCATCATCACCGATCTATTTGCCTGGGCGGGCAGCGAAATTCCCGAATGGAACACGATTTCGATTAGCGGCTATCACATTCGCGAAGCCGGATCGACGGCAATTCAGGAAGTAGCCTTTACTTTGGCGAACGCCATCGCTTATGTCGAAGCGGCGACGCGCGCGGGATTGGAAATCGAAGCGTTTGCCCCGAGGCTGAGTTTCTTTTTTAACGCGCATAACAACTTTCTCGAAGAGATTGCGAAATATCGCGCGGCTCGCCGGCTCTATGCCGGCATCATGCGAGCGCGCTTTGGAGCCAAATCCGACCGGGCCTGCATGCTGCGCTTCCACACGCAAACGGGCGGATCTACTTTAACGGCGCAACAGCCGGAAGTAAACGTCGTGCGGGTAGCGTTGCAAGCGCTGGCGGCGGTGCTCGGCGGCACGCAGTCTCTGCACACTAACGGCCAGGACGAAGCGCTCTCGCTACCTACCGAAAAATCCGCGCGGGTGGCTCTTCGCACCCAGCAAGTGATTGGCTTCGAGAGCGGAGTGGCGGATGTGCCGGACCCGTTCGGCGGCAGCGACTACATCGAACAGTTGACCGACCGGATCGAAGCCGGCGCGGCCGAGTACATTGCGCAGATCGATGCGCTCGGTGGGACACTGGCAGCCATTGAGAAGGGTTACATACAGGGCGAGATCCAGAATTCGGCTTATAAATATCAGCGCGCAGTCGAAGAAGGAAAACAGATCGTCGTCGGCGTGAACAAGTTTCAAACCGAGGAAGCGGATTCGCCGCACGCTTTTCGCATCGACCCGCAAATGGAACGGCAGCAAGTGGAGCGTTTGCGGCAGGTTCGCGCGTCGCGCTCTGCCGATGACGTCAAAATGGCATTAGTGAGTTTAGAAACAGCGGCGCGAGGAACTGAAAACCTACTGCCGCATATTCTGGATTGTTGCCGGCGATTCGTGACGGTCGGGGAGATCTCGGACACGCTGCGCAAAGTTTTCGGGGAGTATCGGGAAGCGTTTTGATGGAAAGAATCCACGTTATCGGCGCCGGTCTCGCGGGCTGCGAGGCCGCTTATCAGGCCGCCGAAGCCGGTGCGCTGGTGGCGCTCCATGAGATGCGGCCGCGTCGGCGCACAGCCGCGCACCGGACCGACGATTTCGGCGAGCTGGTTTGCAGCAATTCTTTGAAGAGCGAACAAATCCATTCCGCGCCCTGGCTGCTGAAACAGGAGATGCGCGCGCTCGGTTCGCTGCTGCTGACGGCGGCGCAGAAAGCGCGCGTTCCTGGCGGCCACGCCTTGACGGTTGACCGCGAAGTGTACTCCGCCGAAATCACGCGCGTCATCGAGCAGCATCCGCGAATCGAGATCCGGCGGGAAGAGGTTTGCGCAATACCGGAGAGCGGCGTGGCCATCATCGCCACGGGTCCGCTTACGAGCGACTCGTTGGCAGCCGAGATCGGCCGGGTAACCGGCGCGGATCGGCTTTTTTTCTACGACAGCATCAGTCCGATCGTGGCGGCGGATTCAGTCGATATGTCGATTGCGTTTCGCGCCTCGCGCTATGGCAAGTCGCTTGACGGCAGCGACGATTACATCAATTGCCCGTTTAACAAAGAGCAGTATCATTCGTTCGTCGACGCACTCATTGAAGCAGAGCACTACGAACCGCATATAACGGAAGACAAGAGGCCTTACTTCGAAGGGTGCCTGCCGATCGAGGAGATCGCGCAGCGCGGGCGCGAGACTTTGCGCTTCGGGCCGATGAAGGCCGCTGGGCTGACGGATCCGCGTACCGGCCGCTGGCCATATGCCGCCGTGCAGTTACGGCAGGAAAACCAGCGCGCCGATAGCTACAATCTGGTGGGCTTTCAAAACCACATGCGATTTGGAGATCAAGCGCGCGTCTTTCGCCTGATTCCGGGCCTGGAGCAGGCGGAGTTTCTGCGCTTCGGCCAGATGCATCGCAACACCTATATCAACTCGCCCACCCTGCTTGCGCCGACGCTGCAATTGAAGAGCGACTTCCGGATCTTCTTCGCCGGGCAGATTTCGGGCGTCGAGGGCTATGCGGAGTCGATTGCCACCGGACTGATGGCCGGGCGAAATGCGGCCTTGTTTAAGCGTGGCGAAGAGCCGCGCGTCTTTCCACGAGCAAGCGCGCTGGGCAGTTTGTGCCACTACATCACGCAGGCAGATGCGCGCCATTTCCAGCCGGCCAACATCACGTTCGACTTGCTGCCGACGCTCGACGAAGAGAGCAGGCGCAAGTTTCGTCACGACAAGAAAGCACGGCACGCGGAGATCTGCCGCCGGGCCGCTGAGGCATTCGAAGAGTTTCTTCATGGCGCAGATACGCGAATGTGTTGCGAACTATCTAGCTGAGCTGGCGCGGCGCGGGGCGTCGAAGCATACGCTGCGCAACTACGGCTCGGACCTGGACCATTTTGCCGGTTATTTCGAACCGCCGGGCGAAGCGGCTCCGCCGGAGATAGAGCGGGTCGAGATCTCTATGCTGCGCGAGTGGCTGGGCGCCTTATATGACCACCAGTTGACGACGGTGAGCGTGCGCCGAAAATTGGCAGCGGTGCGCTCGATGTATAAATTTCTGCGGCAGGAGGGCATTGTCGAAATGAATCCGGCCGCGCGCTTGCGCACGCCAAAGATCAAGCAGCGCCTGCCGGATGTGATGAGCGAGGAGAAGACGAACCGGCTGATCGATGCGGTCGAGAGTGGGCAAGTCATCGAGAAGCCGTCGCGCGAACGCGATTTGGCATTTCTCGAATTGCTGTATGGCTGCGGCATCCGCGTAAGCGAGTTGGTCGGCATCAACCTCGAGGACCTGGATCTGGGGGAAGGCTGGCTGCGCGTGCGCGGCAAAGGTAACAAGGAGCGCGAGGTACCGGTGGGCGAGCGGGCGATGCGCGCGGTAGAGCGCTATCTCGAACAGCGTGCTCCGGCGTCCGTCGAAAGGGCGCTTTTCTTGAACGCACGGGGTCGGAGGTTGAGCGACCGGCAGGTGAGGCGTCTGGTTAAGATGTACGCGCTGCTGGCGACGGGCGATTCCAGTGTTCATCCGCACAGCTTCCGCCACGCTTATGCGACGCATCTACTGACAGACGGGGCGGATCTGCGCGCGATTCAGGAGCTACTCGGTCACGCGCGATTGTCGACCACGCAGAAGTACACGCAGGTGTCTTTGAAGGATCTGCAGGCGGTTTACGATCGGGCGCATCCGAAGGCCTAGCGAAGCGCATTACCCGCTAAGTCAACAAACCTTTCACCCGGCTCTCGATCGCCTCCCGAGCCTGCTTTGCCGGAAACAACTTCTCGAGCAATCCAAGATCCGCATCCACGGTGACATCTTTATCCGTCACGTCCACGTATCCCTTGATCGGCGTGCTTAGGATTCCCGCTTTTGCGTCGAAAGAAAAAGTCATCCGGTTCCCGGCCCAGCTGCGTCGCTGATTGACGATCTTGATGGGCGCAAAGCCCGGCCCTTTAAAGAAGTCGTCGAAGGAACGGTCGACCGACTTTATGATCTCTTGCTTGGGTCTATTGTGCGAAACAGTAACACGCATGGTCGATTTCCTTCTGAGCGCCGCCGACATCACCAGCATAGGCCAGCAACCGGAAATTTCCGAATTTTCAGGAGTTCCTAATCGCGGCTACAATGCAGTTGTGTTTGGCCGCACCTTCGCGCTGGCTCTTGCCGCGTTCCTGACATTCTTTTTAAGCAGTCTCGCTACAGCTCAAAATACAGCCAGCGGCTTGGCCTCCAAGATGGTTCAAACCTATCTGCAATGGGGCCCAAAGGCCAACTCGCCCGGCGCGATTCTCACCCTAAAAGAGATTTCCAGCGACGGCGGCAAATTCGGCTATCGTTTATTTGCGAATGGACTGCCGCCAAGCCACATGTATACGCTCGTCCAGTGGCCCGTGACCAGCCTCAATCCTGTGCCCAGCCTGCAGGGCGTAACTTTCAACCCAGCAGGCCTGGCCCTTTGCGCCGGCCAACCCGGGACGTGCGGCGATCCCGCGAAGCCGAACGACCCCATCGATCTGATTGTCGCCGCCACCACCGGCGAACCGTTTCGCTTTGCCGTGCTTGCTCAAGACGACCCGAAGATCCACGCTTTCGTAAAGGTCGTTCCTCTGCCCAATATCGCTCGCGATAAGGGTTGTTCGCTAGAGGCCACTCTTCTCCTGCAGCATGCAGAACTGATCGTTGTCGAAGGCAGCAATTTTCCGCCGGAAGCGGCACTGAAAATGACCAGCAACTCCGAAGGCGAGATCAAAACAGCCGATAAAAAATCCGACGCGGCCGGCCACTCTGTCTTTGCCATTATGCCCGCGAAAGCAGGCCTGAAAAGCGGCGTAATCAAAATCGAGCTCTCGTCCGCGAGTTGCAGCCCGGGGGTCTCGGTCGCGTGGAGCAGCATGGCAGGAAACTCGCCACCCACTAATTAGTCTTTCAGCTCCGACGCCGTTTGGGCGGCTCAGGCCCGCGCCGGGCTTCGGCACGCACGGCGAGCGAATCGATGCGGATAACCGGCACCAGCGACTGGCTAGTCTCCAAGGGCCGATTTGCGGCTCTCTCCGAGATCTCCTGGTTCAACGTGCGCACAAAGCCTTCCATCTGGCGCTGCATGGCTTCCATCTTCTCGCGCATGTTGAGAATGATCTCGACACCCGCCAGATTCACGCCCAGCTCGCGGGTGAGCTTGAGAATGATCTCGAGCCGCTCCAGATCGTCGTCGGTATAAAGCCGCGTGTTGCCATCGCTGCGCGAGGGCGCAAGCAGCCCTTCGCGCTCATACAAGCGCAGCGTCTGCGGATGGATTTCGTACTGCTCCGCGACCGCCGAAATCATGTATGCGGCTTTGCCCTTGTTTCTGGTCATAACATTCGCCTCACGCGCCCGGTTGGACCGCGCTCCACATCTCCTGACGGACATCCGTCGCCTGCACTTGCGCCAGCTCCCGCAAGAGCTCGCGCGTCCGCTCGTTGTGCACGTCCGGCGAGCGCAGCATTACTTCCACGATCTCGTCTCCCCGCGTGTTCTTCCGGCCGTTGAAAACGCCCTTGTCGCGTAGCCGGAACTTCTGCCCATTCTGCGTACCCTGCGGAATCTTGAGGAGCGCGCGCCCGTCGATGGTGGGGACTTCAATCTTCGCGCCCAGGCCCGCCTCGCTGACCGTCATCGGAACCTGGATGTTGATGTTGTCTCCGTTTCGCTTGAAGAATGGATGCTCTTCCACCCGAATCGTGATGTAAAGATCGCCGGCCGGTCCACCGGCGGCTCCAGCGTTTCCTTTACCGGCAACGCGCAACCGCGAACCCGAGGCGACCCCCTGCGGAATACGCACCTCCACCGTGTCGGGACGGGAGACTCTTCCCTCTCCCCGGCAAGTCGGGCAGGCATTCTTCAGCCGCCCACTTCCGCCGCAGCGCGGGCAAGTCAAATTGAACTTCATGGCGCCGGCCATCTGCGTCACTGTCCCGCTGCCATCGCACTCCGGACAAACCGCGACACTACTACCGGCCGATCCGGTTCCATGACAGGTCTCGCACGTCTCCTGACGGGTAATGTTGAGCTTGACCTGGGTGCCGCGAATCGACTGCCAAAAATCGACATTCAGGCCATACTCGAGATCCGCGCCTCGCTCCGGCTGTGGCGATCCCTGACGCGACCGCCCGCCTCCGAAGAAGCTGCCGAAAATGTCCCGGAACGATCCGCTGCCGCCTTCGCCTTCCTCGGCTCCGGCGTTCGCGCCCGCTTGTTGCTGCTGCCGCATGTACTCGGCGAAATCGAAGCCGCCGAAGCCGGGTCCGGTGGCGCCCCCGCCGCCTCCGTTCGGAGGCACATTCGGCGAGTAAAACCCATACTGGTCGTAGGTCTTTCTCTTTTCGTCGTCGCTCAGTACGTCGTAAGCTTCCTGAACGCTCTTGAAACGCTCTTCAGCCGCCTTGTCACCCGGATTTACGTCGGGATGGTATTTCCGCGCAAGTTTCCGGTAAGACTTCCGGATTTCATCGGCGTCGGCGCCCCGGGCGACACCGAGCGTTTCGTAATAATCCTTTTTGCTAGCAGCAGCCATACTCAATCACCAGCCCTATGCGCCAGCGGCAGCCTTCCGGCTGCCGCTCGCTGACCATGCTTTCGGCTTCCGTCTTCTGACTTTGGCCTACTTACTTCTTGTCCTCGACGTCGACGAATTCGGCATCCACGACGTCGTCTTTGGGCTGTTGCCCTTGACCATCCGGATGCGCGCCGTTGGTTTCAGCGCCCGGAGTGGAGCCGGTGGGACCGCCCGTGCTCTGCGACTTGTACATCGCTTCGGCCAGTTTGTGGCTGGCGTTGGTGAGCTTATCGGTTGCCGAGGTAACCGCTTCCAGTCCGCCGCCGCCCTCCGCCATGGCTTTCTTGACGTCTTCGATTGCGGTCTCGACTTGTTTCGCATCCTCGTCCGAAATCTTGTCCCGATGCTCTTTCAACATCTTTTCGGTGTTGTAGACCATCGCGTCCGCCCGGTTTCGGGCATCGATCTCATCCTTCTTCTTGCGATCGTCGGCCGAGTGCGACTCCGCGTCGCGCGCCATCTTCTCCACTTCGTCCTTGCTCAGGCCGGAAGAAGAGGTGATGGTGATCTTCTGCTCGTTGTTGGTCGCCCGATCCTTGGCTACGACGTTCAGAATGCCGTTGGCGTCGATATCGAACGTGACCTCCACTTGCGGAATGCCGCGCGGCGCCATCGGAATGCCAACCAGCTGGAAGACGCCCAGCATACGGTTATCCCGCGCCATCGAACGCTCACCCTGATAGACCTTGATTTCGACCGACGTTTGATTGTCGGCCGCGGTCGAGAACGTCTCGCTTTTGCGAGTTGGAATCGTGGTGTTGCGCTCGATCAGCTTGGTAAATACTCCGCCCAGCGTTTCGATACCGAGGGAAAGGGGAGTCACGTCGAGTAACAGGACGTCCTTCACTTCGCCGCCCAGCACGCCGCCTTGTACCGCCGCGCCGACCGCCACTACCTCGTCCGGATTGACGCTCTTGTTCGGTTCTTTGCCGAACAGGTCGCGCACCATCTGCTGCACTTTCGGAATGCGCGTCGAGCCGCCGACCAGCACCACTTCGTCGATGTTCTGCGGGGTCACGCCCGCATCCTGCATGGCCTGCTTGCAAGGACCGACCGCGCGCTGCAGAATGTCGTCTACCATCTGCTCGAAACGCGCCCGCGTCAACTTGATGGTCAAGTGCTTCGGTCCGCTCTCGTTCGCCGTCAAGAAGGGCAGGTTGATCTCGGTTTCGAGCAGTGTCGAAAGCTCGATCTTGGCTTTTTCGGCGGCTTCCTTCAAGCGCTGAAGCGCCATCTGGTCCTTCGAGACGTCGACGCCCTGCTCTTTCTTGAATTCCTGGATCAGCCAGTCGATAATCCGCTGATCGATGTTGTCACCGCCTAAGTGCGTATCGCCATTGGTCGACTTGACCTCAACGACGCCGTCGCCGACTTCAAGAATCGAAATGTCGAACGTGCCGCCGCCGAAATCGTAAACCGCGATGGTCTCGTCTTTCTTCTTATCGAGACCATAGGCGAGCGCGGCCGCCGTCGGCTCATTGATGATGCGCATCACTTCGAGACCGGCAATCTGCCCGGCGTCTTTGGTCGCCTGGCGCTGCGCGTCGTTGAAGTAGGCCGGCACCGTAATCACGGCTTTGGTGACCTTCTCGCCCAGGTAAGCTTCGGCCGCTTCCTTCAACTTAGTCAGGATCATGGCCGAAATCTCGGGCGGGGAATACTTTTTGCCCTGGATTTCGATGCGCACATCCCCGTTGTCGCCCGTAACGACTTTATAAGGGACCAACTTCATCTCTTCGCTGACTTCGTTGAAGCGGCGTCCCATGAACCGCTTGATCGAATAAATCGTGTTCTCCGGGTTCGTAACCGCCTGGCGTTTGGCTACCTGACCGGCCAAACGTTCCCCGTTTTTTGTAAAGGCAACAACTGACGGCGTGGTGCGTCCACCTTCTTGGTTGGGTATGACGGCCGGCTGTCCGCCTTCCATCACGGCGACTACCGAATTGGTAGTTCCGAGGTCGATTCCTATAATCTTACTCATGTGTATTTGATATCCTCCGCCAACCGCCGCAAGCGACCGGCCATGCTTAGCACTTCTCCAGTATCGAATATGAGTCTTCGATTGTCAAGTTGCTTGCTGGTCTTCGTTGCGCTTTTTTCGTCTACCAGTGTGGCCCAAACAACGCTGACCGTTGCTGCTGCTGCCGATCTGTCGGCCTTAGAGCCCGATTTGCTCGCTTCGTTTCGCAAAACGCAACCGAACGTGGAAGTGCGTTTCGCGAACGAGGCCAGCGGCGCACTGGCCCAACAGGTTGAAAACGGAGCGCCCTTCGATGTCTTTTTATCCGCCAACATACAATTCATCGACAAATTGGCCGGCGAAGATAAGTTGCGCCCCGAGTCCGTCCGGGCCTATGCCGAAGGCCGCCTGGGAATCCTCTGGCGGGACGGGAAAAAACATCCGATCAATGACTTACGCGGCTCGGCGATCCGCTTCATAGCGCTGGCCAATCCCAAACTGGCGCCCTACGGACTGGCCGCACAGCAGGCGCTCGAACATGCCGGGCTCTGGCAGTCGGTTCAGAAAAAAGTGGTCTACGGGGAGAATGTCCGCCAAGCCCTCCAGTTGTTCCAGAGCGGTAATGCCGACGTTGTTCTCACGGCCGCCTCGTTATTGAAGGGTAAAGGCGCCGAACTGATTCCGGCCGACTGGCACCAGCCGATTCTGCAGAAAGGCGGCGTGGTCGCGAGCACCAAGAACCTGGAAAAGGCCGACCTGTTTCTGAATTTCTTGACTGGCCCGAACGGTCAAGCTGTTTTCGCCAAGTATGGTTTCAGTTCCCCTCGGCTTAGTGAAGAACGGCATTAATTCGATATAGGTCATCCATATAAGTCGCCCTTCAGGCCGCTGTTTGGAGCCCGACCGCAACCGTTTGGGCGGGTTTGGGTTGGGCCATGCGGGCTTTTTGAGCGGCGATTCGGCATTCGAGGAGTTCGAGACGACCGACGTGCAGGGTTTCGGCGCGATTCTCGGCGGCTTGTTTGCGGGCTTCGGCGGCCGCGAGGCGTTTTTGCGATTCAAAGCCAATTTCCTTTTTCACCTGGGCGGCGGCTTCCTCGGCTCGGGCGCGGCGTGCTTCGGTTCTTAGCTTGATCAACTCATTGAGGCACTTGTGAAAAGCGCGCTCGTGCGTGGTCTGGTAGCGGAGGTAGAGAGCGAGATCTTTTTGCAGGTCGCAGAGCGGCAAGCTGTCGCTGAAGCAGCCACCCTGGAGCGTAAGAGCGCGCTGCATCAGCCAGTGATGCTGGGCCATGCGGTCGACCAGCAGATTTTCGGTGGGGGTGGAGGGTTTGTGCTCGGCACGGAGATCGGTGGTGAGTTTCGTAAAGTCGGCTTCGACCTCCCAGGGAAGAATCGCGAATGCGCCGGAGAGGCCGTGACGCCAGCGATTTTGGGAGACGACGGCGCGGCCCTCTTCCGATTTTGGACCCGTGGAGAGTAGGGCATTGGCGCGGTTGGCGGCCAGGCGAGCAGGGGACGGAGACGGATGATCGAGGCGCATGAAAGCTCCTGGGGAAATCAAAACCGGCGGTTTTGTGGGGTGATGGGAGCTCGGACGGGCTCCCAAGAAACCAGTATACAGGACGGTTCCAAGCGTTTCCTTGCAAATTATTGAAAAGAAGGGAAATATAGGTTGTGACTGGGTTGGGGCGGTTGTGATGGGAAGGCGCGGGAAGATCTAAGTTGTTGATTCGGTATGGGCTTCTTGAAGGAGGATGTGGTGGTTGGGGGGGACGCGCCTGCGGGTCGGACGGACAGCCCCGCATGTTCCCGTCGGGGTTTGTTTTGGCGGGGAGGGAGAAGGGGGTGTGGTAGTTGGCAGGCAGACCACAAAAGGCGATGATCTTGCGCTAAAGCATCTGCCCCACTCGCCGGCATGTCCCCGTCGGAGTTTTGGTGTGGCTAGACGAAGTCGTGCCAACGTTCCTTCATCAGTTTGACCATGTCGTTCGCCGGCATGTCCCAGATTTTCTGGTTAAATACTTCCACTTCAACCGGTCCGGTATAGCCGGCCGCCTCGACGGCCTTGCGTATGCGGCGGATGTCGGCAAAGCCGTCGCCCATCATGCCGCGGCCGTTTACAAAATCGGGCATGGGATCGAGCCAGTCGCAGACGTGAAAGCCGAAGATGCGGCCGCGCGCGTTTTCGATCTCGCTGTAAAGATCCGGGTCCCACCAGACGTGATAGATGTCGATGACCACGCCGGCGCTTTTCGCTGGAAGGTCGGCCACGATCAGCAGCGCTTGCGCGAGAGTCACAATTACCGAGCGCGTCGCCGTATACATCGGATGCAGCGGCTCGACGCCCAGCCGGATGCCGTGCGACTGGGCAAAGGGCATCAACTCGTGAACTCCCTCGACTACCATGCGGCGGGCGGCTTGCAAATCGCGGCTTGGAGTACCGCCGCAGACGAGCACGAGCGTATCGGTACCGAGTTCGGCCGCTTCTTCGACGGCGCGCCGGTTGTCGTCCAGCCGCTCCTGTCGCTTGACCTCGGTTTCGGCTGGGAAGAAACCACCCCGGCACAAACTTGACACTTTCAATCCGGCAGCGCGCATGATCTTGGCGGTTTCCTGCACGCCCACGCGCGCTACCGGTTCGCGCCAGAGCCCAACGTATTTGATCTTTTCGCGCGCGCACAGATCGGCTATTTCCTGAACGCTCAGATTCCGGGCGGTCATCTGGTTCAGGCTCAAACGGGCCAAATCGAGAGTTTCGTCAGACACTTTGCTACTCGACCCCGGCGACGGCCAGCACCGCACGCATGCGCCGCACCGCTCGCTCGGGATCGATAAATAATCCGGCCGCATCTGCCAACCTGAACAACTCGGCGAGATGCACCAGCGAGCGCATGCCTTCCTGCGCGCCTACCATTCGAAAATGCTTCTGATGACCGTTCAGATAAGCCAGAAAAACAACCCCTGTCTTATAGAAATAGGTTGGTTTGCAAAACAAGTGGCGCGACAGCGGCACTGTGGGCCGGAGTATCTCCCGAAAGCGAGCGGCATCTCCTTGGTCGAGCGCGCGCGCGGCCTCGGCGGCCAGGGCGGCCAAGGGATCGAAAATCCCGAGCAGGGCATCGCTATAGCCGTGCTCATCGCCGAGAATGAGCGTGTCGTAATTGAAATCGTCGCCGGTATACATGCGGACGCCGGGAGGCAAGCGGCGGCGCATGGCGATCTCCTGACGCGCATCGAGCAGGGAGATCTTGATGCCGTCGACTTTGGCGCGGTTATCCGCGATAATGGCCAGACAAACATCCATGGCGGCGCTCAGGTCCCGCGCCCCCCAGTAACCGGCCAGCGCCGGATCGAAGGCTTCGCCGAGCCAGTGCAGAATCACCGGCCGGGATACCTGGCGAAGTATGTTGCCGTAAACTTTCCGATAATCTTCCGGGCCACGAGCGCAGGCCGCCAGCGCGCGGCTGGCCATTAGGATGATGCGGCCGCCATGGCTCTCGACAAATTCGCCCTGCTCCGCATAAGCCGCTTCAACGGCGTCAAGGGTGGCTCCTGTGGGGGCAAGATGATCGGTCCCGGCGCCGCAGGCCATACCGCCCGAGACCGCATGCGCTTCGGCGAGCGAGCGGCGTATCAATTCACGCGATGCTGCCCAATCGAGCCCGCTGCCGCGCTGCGCGGTATCCATGGCTTCGGCGACGGAAAGGCCGAGCGACCAAAGATGACGGCGGAAGGCGAGAGTGGCGTCCCAATCGAGACAGGCAGTCTCGCTCGGGGAAACATCGGCCAGCGGATCGCTCACAACATGCGCGGCGGCATAAAGCACGCGGCTGCGGGGCGCTGGTCCAGCCATGGTCGCGCGGCCTTGCGGATTCACCAGCTCATAGGAAATCAAACGCCGGTCGGCGGCGGGCAGCGTGAGCTTCACTCGCCGTCCACCGCTGGAGGCAAGTCGATCCAGCGCCTTTCCCGCCAGGAGCGCAAGCCGGCTTCGGCCACCTCGACGCCGCGCGCGCCCTGCCAGAAGGTATGCGGGAAGGGCGCATCCTCCACCACATGCCGCAGGAAGCGTTCCCATTGCACTTTGAAGCCGTTGTCGAAGACTTCATTGTCGGGAACTTGGGCCCAACCTTCGCGAAAAGAAAACGGATTGGCGACATCCGGGTTCCACACCGGCCTGGGCGTGTTGGCTCTATGCTGAGCGCGGCAGTTTCGCAGATCGGCGACCGCGCTGCCATGCGTGCCGTCGACCTGCAGGACAAACAGATCGTCGCGATAGACGCGCACGTCCCAGGACGAATTCATCTGCGCAATGATTCCATCGGCCAGTTGGAACGTTCCGTAAGCGGCATCGTCGGCCGTGCAGGCATATTTTTTCCCCTGTTCGTCTACCCGTTCCGGAATGTGGGTTGCGCCCAGACAGGAAACCGCGCGCACCGACGCCAGGAGATTTTCGAGCACGTATTGCCAATGGCAGAACATGTCGGCAATGATGCCGCCGCCGTCTTCGCTGCGATAGTTCCACGAAGGGCGCTGCGCGGTTTGCCAGTCGCCTTCGAATACCCAGTAGCCGAACTCTCCCCGGGCTGAAAGAATTCGTCCGAAGAAGCCGCCCTCGATCAAGCGCTTCAACTTTCGCATCCCCGGCAGAAAAAGCTTGTCCTGCACCACGCCGTGTTTCAAGCCAAGTTTCGAGGCTTGACGAGCCAAACCGAGCGCGCTTTCAGAATCCGTGCTCAACGGTTTTTCGCAGTAGACATGCTTGCCCGCGTCGAGCGCCAGCCGCACGCTGGGGGCGCGCAGCGCGGTGGTCTGAGAATCGAAATAGATCGCGTCACGCTTGTCTTCGAGGCAGGCTTTTAAGTCGGCACTCCAGCGCTCGACGCCGGCCGACTCAGCCAGCCTTGCCAGTTTTCGTTCATCCCTTCCAACCAGAATTGGGTCCGGGATCAGCCGCTCGCCGTTGGCTAAAGCTACGCCGCCCTCGCGCCGGATCGCCACAATCGAACGCATCAGGTGCTGGTTGGTTCCCATGCGCCCGGTGACGCCGTTCATGATAATTCCAATTCGCACTGCTACAGGTTACGACAGGCCTCGAGTTGGGCTACCCAAATGAACCGGGCGACGACCGAATCGGCCGATAGGAGTGGCTGTGATTTTTTGATGGTTGCAAGTTTACGGTCGCTGACGCTTCCTGCTCTGTTGCCAGCATTCCGTAACGCTTGGGCCTCATCCGGTCGGGTTGACGACCGATACTTAATGCGAACCGAAACTCCAACCGACGGCGGCGCCGTATTCGGGCACCCAGTCACTGCCGAACTGGTAAAAATTGTTCACCCAGTGAGCATCCACTTGCGGCCGGATGAAGATGTGACTGGTGACATAAAAGCGCACACCGAAGGCAAAGTGGACCTGAAAGTGGTTCGAACTCTCGATGTATTGATTGCTGCTTGAACAGCCGGCAAAGGCGTCGCAATAAGCACTCGGGTAGTAGAACTTCAGGTTAACGCCACCCAAGCCCGCTTCCAGTTCAGGAACAACTCGCTTGAAGCGGTCGCCAAAGGGCAGCCAGACTCCGTTGAAGTCGTAGAAGGTGGGGCGGTATGTCAAACCGGCGTACGAGCCTTGGGAGAATTTAAAATCCGCTTCGCCGTTGAAACCGAAATGAGGGCTGAAGAGGATATCGGCGCCCACTTTACCGAACGAGCCTCCCATGCGAGGAGTGCCGTAGAGAGTACCATCCTGGTAGGTGTCTATTAGTTGTCCACTGGAGGGGGCCGAAGCGGTGCCCGCGCCAAAAAAGGCATCCAGGCCCGCTTGAGCATGGGCAGAACCGGTAACAAGAGCGAACCCGATTGTAACGAGTGATAAGTAGCGAAAAAACTTCACAGAAAAAATCCTTAGTTGAATAGAACCCGGCCCTCGCTCAGTCGTCTTTCGCAGTCGAGTCGAATGCGCCAGTTACACCAGTAGACGCAGTGTGGCGCGGCGCAAGTTACAACAATCAAAGACCGGTAGAAAAGCGATAGTTGATTAAGGGGATATCGGTTTCGAAGTTATGCCCGTTGCGGATCGACGCTCTCGGGATTCAAACCAAGATCGATGATTGCCTGTTGAGAGCGCGCTGGATCGAAGCGGCCCCATTGCGCGAGGCGCGACAAAGCGGCGGCGGCGATACTTGCGGCGTCGACTTCGAAAAAGCGGCGTAGGTGTTCGCGATTTTCACTGCGGCCGAAGCCATCGGTGCCGAGCGCGGTGAGCCGGCCCGGGAGCCAGGGTGAAATCTGGTCGGCAACCACTTTCATGTAGTCGGTTGCGGCGACGATCGGCATATCCGCGTTGCCGAGTGCTTCGAGCAGATAGGGCTTGCGCGCTACGGATGTGGGATGGAGGCGGTTCCAGCGGTCTATGTTCAGTGCATCGCGCCGGAGTTCGGTGTAGCTGGTGACGCTCCAAACATTCGCGCCTACTCCGTATTTCTCCGAAAGTAGCTTTTGTGCTTTCAAGGCCTCATTCAGAATGGGACCGCTGCCGAACAAGGTAACCTGCGCCCCCCCGGTATCGGAAGGCTGGTAAAGATAGATTCCGCGTAGAACGCCTTCCTGTAGATTCGGGACATCGGGCATGGGCGGCTGAACGTAGTTTTCGTTGCAGACCGTCAGGTAATAAAAGTGGTCCTCATTGTTCTCGTACATCGTGCGGATGCCATCCTGCACAATGACAGCGATTTCATAAGCGAATGCCGGATCGTAGCTGCGGCAGGTGGGAACAACGGAGGAGAGCACATGGCTGTGACCATCGTCATGCTGCAAGCCCTCGCCTAGTAGGGTTGTTCTGCCAGCGGTGCCGCCGATCAGAAAACCTTTGCCGCGGGAATCGGCGAACGCCCAAATCAGATCGCCAACACGCTGGAAGCCGAACATGGAATAGTAAATGAAGAACGGAATAGACGGGATGCCCACATTGGCGTAAGCCGTGCCGGCCGCCGTGAAGGAAGCCATTGCGCCGGCCTCGGTAATCCCTTCCTCCAGAATTTGGCCGTCCTGCGATTCCTTGTAATACATCAGGACTTCGCTATCGACCGGCTTATAGAGTTGGCCGCCGCTCGCGTAAATGCCGCGTTCGCGGAACATCGATTCCATGCCGAACGTGCGCGCTTCGTCGGGGATGATGGGTACGACGAACTTGCCGATTTCGGGAACCTTGAGGATGGCTTTCAGTACCGAGACGAAAGCGGTGGTGGTAGAAGCTTCGCGGCCGCGGGAGCCCTGCAGCGACTCATGAAAGGTCTCGAGAGGCGGAGCTTTGAGCTCGATTTTTTTCGGGTTGCGCGCCGGGAGATAGCCGCCCAGGGCTTCCCGGCGGCTCTTCATGTAACGAATCTCAGGCGAGTCTTCGGGCGGCTTGACCAAGGAAATAGACTGGATGGTTTCTTTCGGCAGGTCGAGCCCGAAGCGGCCGGAGAGATAGAAGAGTTCGTTCTCGTTGAGCTTCTTCTGCTGATGGGTGATGTTCTTGCCTTCGCCCGCTTCACCGAGGCCGTAGCCTTTGACCGTCTTGGCGAGGATGACGGTCGGCTGGCCTTTGTGCTCGGTCGCCCGTTTGTAGGCGTTGTACATTTTGACGGGGTCGTGGCCGCCGCGCGGAAGGCGAGCGATTTCCTCGTCCGATTTGTCTTCGACGAGCTTGAGCAATTCCGGATACTTGCCGAAGAATTCCTTGCGCGCATAAGCGCCGCCGCGCGCTTTGAAGTTTTGATATTCGCCGTCGACGCATTCTTCCATGCGTTTGAGGAGCAGACCGCTCGAATCGCGCGCCAGAAGATCGTCCCAAGCGCCGCCCCAGAGGACCTTGATGACGTTCCAGCCAGCGCCCCGGAAGACGCCTTCGAGTTCCTGAATGATGCTGCCGTTTCCGCGCACGGGGCCATCGAGCCGCTGCAGGTTGCAGTTGATGATGAAAATCAGGTTGTCGAGTTTTTCGCGCGCGGCGATGTGCAATGCGCCGGTCGATTCGGGCTCATCCATTTCGCCATCGCCGCAGAATGCAAAAACCTTTCGATCGGTTTTGGGGATGAGGTCGCGGCTTTCGAGATAACGCAAAAAGCGCGCATTGTGGATGGAGTTTATGGGGCCGAGCCCCATGGAAACGGTGGGGAATTGCCAGAAATTCGGCATCAACCAGGGATGCGGGTACGATGATAAGCCGGGGTGGTCACGCAGCTCATGCCGGAAATTCATGAGATGTTCCTGGCTGAGACGCCCTTCGAGGAAGGCGCGGGCGTAAACGCCGGGCGAGGCATGACCCTGGTAATAAACGAGGTCGCCGGGCTGGCCGTCTATGCTGCCGCGAAAGAAGTGATTGAAACCGACTTCGCTGATGGTGGCGAGCGAGGCATAGGTCGAAATATGGCCGCCAATATTGGGGTCATATTTGTTCGCGCGCACCACCATGGCGGCGGCATTCCAACGAATCAGGCTTTTGATACTGCGCTCCAGGGCACGGTCGCCCGGATACGCCACCTCTTCGTGCGAGGGGATGGTGTTCACGTACGGCGTGTTCACTTTGGGAGCGGTTGCCACGCCAAATTCCGAGGCGCGATCCAGAAGTTTAGTGAGCAGATAAGCGGCCCGGTCAGGTCCGGCTTCATCCACCACTTGTTCGAGAGCTTCGAGCCATTCCGTAGTTTCCTGAGGGTTCAGGTCAGTCTGGCGTTCTTCTTTGGTTTTTAGCATCTTGATTGAGCGTGGGATTTGAAACTAATGATTAACCGATTTGCGTAGCATTCGAAACGAGCATCGCCCAAACGCGCCGAACGAGGGCGGGCAGGCAGAATCGACAGGCGACCGCTAGCGGGTACGTCTGTAATAGAGGAAACGCGCACAACGGACGCGCTGGACACGGCCAAGTCCGCCGAACATCCTCTTTGGTTTGGCGCCGCCTCCAGCGGCCTGTGCGCTCGTAACACGTCTACTTTACCTAATTATCGCTTATCACTTGCTTTTCGCGCGGTTGTCAGGCAATCTAGAAGGTTTTCGGAGAGCAATGCATTTTTGATGAAGGTGCGAGTCCTCTATCATGACCACTGCTTTGATGGGGCAGCATCGGCAGCTTATATTACGCGTTTCTTACAAAGCAAGTTCTATGCCGGGGCGCAGTTCGAGTACACGGGACTGGCGCACCGCGCGGACCAACTCTTTGAAGACAGCCTTTTCGACGGCGACATTAATGTCATCGTCGACTTTAAGTACGCGACCCATCCCAATCTGACCTGGTGGTTCGACCATCACCAGAGCGCGTTCTTGAGCGTCGCGGACGCCGAGCATTTCCAGCGCGATACTTCCGGGCGCAAGCTGCTCGACCCGAGTTACCGCTCGTGCACGAAATTCATTTCGACGGTAGTGAAGCAGCGCTACGGCTTCGAAGCGCCGGATCTTGAGGAACTGGTGACCTGGGCGGACATCGTGGATGGGGCGCTCTACGAAAGCGCGCAGTCGGCTGTCGAGATGGACGCGCCGGCGATGAAGCTCACGCTGGTGGTGGAAGGGAGCCAGGGTCCGGCGCTGGTAAAGAGAATTATTTGCCTGATGCAAAACCGCACTCTGGCCGAGATCATCATGGACCCTGAGATTCAAGCCGAATATCAGCGGCTACATCAGCGGCACGTGCGCAATATCGACCTGATCCGGCAGACGGGGTCATGCGACCGGGGCGTGATCTACTTCGACCTGGTGGCCTACGGGATCGAGGGTTACAACAAGTTCATCCCGTATTATCTGTTTCCGGATTCGGCGTACACGGTTTCGGTTTCGAGTTCGAGCTTTCGGACGAAGGTCTCGGTGGGATCGAATCCCTGGGTGCGTGAGCCTCTGCGACACAATCTGGCGACCATTTGCGAGCGCTACGGCGGCGGCGGACACGCCAAAGTAGGGGCGATCAGCTTTCCGACTGGAGCGGTGATCGAAGCGCGCAAAGCGGCGGCGGAGATTCGGGAAGAGTTGAAGGGTTAGTGTGGTGAAGACTAATTTAGCTGGACAAATCGAATCCTGCTGTTCCGCCCAGAATCCGCGTTTATCAGCGTCGATCGGCGGCTCCTTTATCGCGCTGAGAAGTATGGTTTACGGGGCACGTAAACATTGGCCGCGGATGAACGCGGATAAACGCCGATTCAACGAACACACTGCGCAATGCATTAACTATCTGCGAGCCTCCGGCCGAAACCCATTGTCTAGCCTGGGGATGGCCCGAAGGGCTGGCACTTCCCTACCAGGATTCCTGAACCTGCGTTTGGGCCGACTGAACGGCTGAAATCAGAGCGGCCACCTGGGAAAAAGATCCGCTAGGCGTTTCGGTGGAGGCGGTACCGGTAATGAAAGCGACGGCTGCTTTGCGGGAGAGCAGGTAGCCGAAGGCGAAAGCTCCGGCGAGCAGGCTGATAGGAAGTCCAGCGCCGCCGCCCTCCTTGGAGCACAAGGCCGCGGCGCCGATCAAGGAAAGCGCGCTCGCAATTACCAGTAAAGAAGGGTAGGTCACGCTAATGCGCTTCATGCCGGAGACGTGCGCGACCGCGATGATGGTATGGGAGCGTTGAGCAGCGTCCCGGATGACGATGCAGTCCTGGGTAACTGTCGCCAAAGGATTCGATTGCAAGATCCGTGTTGCAACCAGCTCTGCAAGGGTTGGATTAGCCATCTTTGGCTTATGTGCGGCATAGACCGGCTTCTTCTCATGGTCTAGATGAATTTGCAGAAATTGGAGTTTGGGGTCTCGACGCAGGGTTTACTGTCCCCAATTTTCGCCATTTTTGGAATGGGCCTCGCGGTGATAGGATCTGTGGGGGTTTCTAATATGATTCGGGGCTGTTTGCCGCTTGCCGCGTGGGCACTGAGCGGGATTGGACAAATACTTTTGGCGCAGAGCAATCCACCTATTCCCTCGGCCGATATTCGGATCCATTACCACCGGCCGGACGGTAATTATGCCGGCTGGACCGTCTACGCGTTCGGAGACACTACCGAAAACACAGGCGCTTACGGCAGCGGGCCGGTCGGGGTGACCGGGGTTGACCAGTACGGCGCATACTTCGATGTCGGCGTGATCGCAAACGCGCAGAATGTCGGCCTGATCATTCACAACCCCACTGCTGCCGGGGGCGACCAGAAAGATCCCGGGCCCAACGAATTTGTGAACCCCTCGGCCGAAGGCAACGAGTTCTGGGCCATATCGGGAGTGGACGCCCTTTATACGAGCCAGCCGAACCTTGCGCAACCCGGCACTCTGCCGGCTGGATACGCGCGCATTCATTACTACCGGCCAGACCGAAACTTCAGCAATTGGACCGTCTATTCCTTCAACGACACCGAAGAACCCACCGACAATTTCAACGAAGGACCGACTTTCCCCACGGGCACCGATTCCTATGGCGCATTCTTCGACATCAAGCTGAAACCGAATCCACAGGACTTGGGATTCATCGTGCATAACATTGCGACGGGCGCCAAAGATCCCGGTCCCGACATGCATCTGGATGTGGCGCAATACAACCAGGCCTGGGTTATCTCGGGCGATGCCACGGTGTACACTTCGCAACCTTCGCCCGGGCAGATCCTGAACGCGGGGTTCTCGCGCTTGCAGGCGTTCTGGCTCGATCGTGCCACAGTTGCCATCCAGCCGAATTACTTCCAAGGAAGCTGGCATTACGCGCTGGTCTATTCGCCTAGCGGCGCGCTCCAGGTAAGCGCAAGCGGCACGCTCGAAGGAGCAGCGGCCACTCTGGCTTTGACTCCCGTAGCCACCGGACTCACAGCCGCGCAGCGTTCGAAATATCCACAACTGGCCTCTTATGCGGCCTTCCATCTGCCCGCTAACACGGGCGTGTCCGAGTTGAAACAAATCTTGACCGGCCAGGTAGCACTCGCCGCAGCGAATGCAACCGGCGCGCTCACTTACCTGACCGGTATGCAGACTGCCGGCGTGCTCGACGATCTCTTTTACTATCCGGGCAAGCTGGGGGTCGCCTTTCGCAATGCCTCGCCGGGCAAGTATCTTCCCGGGAGCGGCGTTCGAATCACCGTCTGGGCGCCCACCGCTCAATCCGTGAAGCTGCTGCTCTTCAATAAGCCGCAGGACGCCAATCCGGAAACTACCGTTCCCATGCAGCAGAATAACGGCCTTTGGAGCGCATCGGGCGATAGCTCGTGGAACGGAAAGTATTATCTGTTCTCTGTCCTCGTTTATGTGCCGAGCCTGCACCAGCTGGTCGAAAACGTTGTCACCGACCCATATTCCGACGATCTGACACTAAATGGCGTGAAGAGCCGCATCACCGATCTCGAAGATCCGACCACCAAGCCGGAGGGATGGGACGAAAGTAGTTCACCGGAGCTCGCTTCGAAATACGACTTCTCCGTCTACGAACTGCATGTGCGCGATTTCAGCTCGAATGACTCAACCGTGCCTGAGCAATATCGCGGAACGTATCTGGCCTTTGCCGATCCGGCGACCAACGGCATGCGGCACCTGGCGAAACTCGCGCAGGCTGGACTGACCGCTGTACACATTTTGCCCAGTTTCCATTTCGCCAGCGTGAATGAAAACAAAAGCACCTGGAAATTCCCAGGGGATCTCTCGCCTTATCCGCCTGACAGCACCGAACAGCAGGCGCTGATCGCCCAGGTGGAGAGCCAGGACGATTACAACTGGGGCTACGATCCGGTGCATTATTTGGCGCCGTCGGGAGCCTACGCATTCCACCCCGCGAACCGCGTGAAGGAATACCGGCAAATGGTGCTCGGCCTGCACCGGGCGGGTTTGCGCGTCGTGCAGGACCAGGTCTTCAACCACACCAGTTCGAGCGGGCAGGCCGTCAATTCCGTGCTCGACGAGATCGTTCCCAACTACTACTACCGCCTCGACGCCGACGGCAATGTAGAGAATGGCAGCTGCTGCGCCGATACCGCCAGCGAGCATCGAATGATGGAAAAGCTCATGATCGATACGCTGGTGCAGAACGCGCGCGAGTATAAAATCGACGGCTTCCGCTTCGACCTGATGAGCTTCCATTTCGTGTACAACATGCTCGATATTAAGCAGGCGCTCACCCAATTGACGCCCGAATTGGACGGCGTGGATGGCTCAAAGATTTATCTTTATGGTGAAGGTTGGGAGACCGGAGAGACGGCCAACGACGCGCTCGGCCTGAACGCGAGCCAGGTGAATTTGTACGGCACCGGCATCGGCACGTTCAATGACCGTATACGCGACGGAATTCGCGGCGGCGGTCCTTTCTCCGACCAGCGCGTGCAGGGTTTTGCGACCGGCTTATTCACCGATCCCAGCGAGTACACCAGTCAGAATCAGGCGCAAGCGGATCAGCAGGCGACACTGCTTCTCGAGAGCGATTGGATCAAAGCAAGTCTCGCTGGCAACATGCGCGATTTCACCTTTGTCGACAGCACGGGCAACACGGTGAAAGCGTCAGAGATCAATTACGGCGGCCAGTCGGCCGGCTACACAGCCAGTCCGCTCGAAGACGTGAACTACTGCTCGGTTCACGATAACCAGACGCTCTTCGATGCCGTACAGCTGAAGTCCGCCATTCCGGGGACCACCGATGGTGGGGGCGATTCTATCCAGACGCGCACCCGCCGCCAAGTGCTTGCCATGAGTTTGATTGCTCTCGCGCAAGGCATACCTTTCTTTCAGGGCGGCGACGATCTGTTGCGCTCCAAAGACATGGATAACAACAGCTATGATTCGGGCGATTGGTTCAATCGCCTCGATTTCAGCTATCAATCGGACAATTGGGGAATCGGGCTGCCCATAGCTAGCCAGAATCAAAGCAATTGGCCCATCATGCAACCGCTCTTAGCGAATGCCGCCTTGAAGCCCAGCCCCGCTGACATCGCTCACGCGCGCGACGCCTTCACGGAGCTGCTAGCGATTCGCGCGAGTTCGCAGCTTTTCCGCATGAAGACGCTGGCAGAGATCCAGGCGAACCTGCACTTCCTGAACAACGGTCCCCAGCAAGTCGCAGGTTTGATCGTGATGCAGCTCGATGCGAAAAATGGAGCCTACGGCATCTATCGTCACGTCCTGGCCGTCTTCAACGCTACTAACAAAGCTATCGACTTCCAGGATAATGCGCTGAAGAACATCGCCTTCCATCTTCATCCGATACAAGTCTCATCGAGCGATGCGATAGTCAGGCAGTCTAGTTTCAGCGCAACCACTGGAACGGCTGCGGTGCCTGCGTTGACCACGGCGGTGTTTGTAGCCGAGAGATGATCGCGTCCGCGACGCCGCGACATTTATTGTGGCGGAGTGGCAAGTTAGCCGTCATACTTACATGCAAACGAGACCCATTTGGGATCGATTGAATATCGAGCTGCTATTCACGCAATTCGTGGAGTGGGTGCCCTCGCTTCTCGCCGCGATCCTGATTATCGTAGTGTTTTGGGCGGTATTTCGCATTACGCGGGCGGCCACCAGGCGTCTGCTCGAAAAGGGCGGCTTCGAAGATGCGCTGATCGGAATGGTGATCAACGTCTACCGCTTCGCTCTATTAGCTTTCGGAATCGTAATGGCAGCCAGCCAACTAGGCATCAACGTGGGCGCGGCGCTCGCGGGCTTAGGAGTGGTTGGATTGACTATCGGGTTTGCGGCCAAAGACTCTTTGAGTAACATCATGGCCGGATTCCTGATCTTCTGGGATAAGCCATTCCATGTCAACGATTGGATCACGCTTGCCGACCACAACGGCAGAGTCGCGGAAATCACCATGCGAACCACCCGGCTCCAGACCCGCCGCAACACCTGGGTCATCATTCCGAATGAAAAGGTAATCAACGAGGTTCTGGTGAATCACTCACGCAACGGTGAAACCCGCATTGACATCCCGGTGGGTATCGCTTACGCGCAAGACATTGCCAAAGCCAGGCAAGCCATTCTGAGCGCCATCTCCCGGGTCGACAAAGTACTCGCCGACCCAGCGCCTTCGGTCGTGGTAAACGATTTCGGGGCGTCTACGGTCGATCTTCTTGTATTTGCCTGGATCGCAGACGCCAAGGATGAAAAACCGGTTAGCTTTGCGATTGCCGAAGCGATCAAGACTGGCCTGGACGCCGCTGGCATCGAGATTCCATTTACACAGCTGGATCTCAACGTTAGCAGCGTGAATAAGAATGTTTGGGAGCAAGTAGCAAAGTTTGGCCGCATTTCCGTCGCGGGAGATCAGGCGGCGAATTGAGAAAGGAGAGCCCGGTTATCGGCGTGATCTCGGACACTCATGGGCTGCTCAGACAAGAGGCGCTCAGCGCGCTTGAGGGTTGCCAGCATATCGTGCACGCCGGCGATATAGGGCAGCAAAGCATCCTGCAGGATCTGGCGAGACTCGCGCCCGTCACTGCTATTAAAGGCAACATCGACACGCAGCCCTGGACTGCCAGCCTACCTGCCACGGCAGCGCTCGAAATCGGTGACGCTCGTCTCTATGTGCTGCACAATCTTCACGATCTTGACCTCGATCCAGCGGTCGCGGACATCAACCTGGTTGTCTCGGGTCATTCGCACAAGCCGGCGCAAACAGCGAAATCGGGCGTGATCTATTTGAATCCGGGGAGCGCCGGGCCGCGTCGCTTTCGCCTGCCAATCTCGCTCGCGCGCATAGAACTTGCGAGGGCCGCCTGGAAAATCACTTTCATCGATCTGGAGAGCGGACGGCCGTTCGACATCTGATTCTTTCAACGCGCCCTTCTCTTTCGAAAACCCAATCCGGCGGTTACGGCGAGAATCGCCAGCAGGATTGCCGCTCCACTCCATGACCAGCGTCTGACTTCCCGGCCTTCACTCTCCGCTTGCGCAACCAGCCCCAGATTGCGCCGCAGTTCCGGAATTCGAATGTCGGCCAGGCGCTTTGCGGGCAGCGAGCCGCGCACCCGCTCCCAACTTACCCGGCTGTTATTGCGGTCATTCGGAATGCGCGAAAACAGCCTGTTGATCTCGCCCGAACCTTTAAAATATTGCGGGTCATGCGTGATCGGGAAAAGCGAGGTCTTCCCTTCCATGTGGTATTCGATGGCCGCAATTGCGTCCTGGCAAACACCCAGCCGGTAATAGCCGTCAAAAGGCAGATCAGGATTTTTACGCTGCAGATCGGCATAAGTAACGAGCACTTCTCCTAGCAGGCGCGCCACTTCTTCCGCCTGCCCGTGCCGGTAAGTATGAGCGACGTTCTTGCCCACCCAATATTGATCGAGCGTGTCCATGGTGCGGAATTCGGTCATGCCGTCGATGCCAAAGTAAAAACTCACATCCGCGTTTTGGCCGTGCGGGCCTCGAATGCGGATCTCATCCTCGGCGTGGCTCACCGGCGTCAGCAGCGTCTCTTTGCCATGCGGTAGCGGAATGCGCGTGTTCAGCCAGAACGGCATCATCACATCTTCGCCTTTGAAATGCAGATGTCCGAAATTCGCGAAATAACGGGAATCCTCGATCCAAACGTTGAATCCGAATTGGTCGAGCAGATCGATCAGGCCTTGCGGCGAATCGGTCCGATGGCCATTCAGCCGCACACGAAAAATATGCGCTTTATCGAGCAGCCGATTCAGCGCCAGCCGGTTAAACAGGTACGCCGCGCGCACGCTTCGCGCGTGCCATTGCCAGAGTGCGGGATCAGGCGGGTCGCCCATGGTGAGCCCATACCCGAGATCCTTCCTCGGAGGCTCGGCTGCCTTCGCCGCGTCGGGTTCCGAATCCTGCCAGTCCGCCTCGCCGGGCGCCTCAGCACTAAATGGCCCAACTTCCACGTAAGGTGGTTCGAGCTTCCTGGTAATCGCCGGATATTTATCCGCGGCCGCATTCGCCACCATCACGGAAGCCCGCAGCTCGCGCACTGTCAACCCTGGAAAATGATCGACTCCCTGCCAGTTCCGATCCAGAATGAAATTCCGCAGCCGCGCGCGCTGCTTGTCACCGATCAACCCCCAGGCATTCGGCAAAGTGTCGAGCGATTGCAGCAGTCGCTCCCGGAACGAAGCATCTTGCGACATCTGCCCGATTACTTGCGATAGACGAATAGCCGGCCCGGGCGCTCCTGTATCGGCGCGCTCCACGGGCGCGGCAATCAGCCACAGCGCTGCCAGAACGATGGGAGCGATCCGTCTCATCTTGGGCATCGGTATCATCCGAACCGTAGCAAAATGTAAATTCACCGTGCCAAACAAATCTCTGATTTTTGTCAGTCTCGTCTTGTTGTCTTCAGGCGCGCATGGCTCGGCGCAAAGCGTCGATCGGCCTGAACATCGCCAAACCATCGGGCTCGCGTTCTAAGGCGGGGGCGCGCTCGGGCTCGCGCACGTGGGCCTGCTCGAGTGGTTCGAGCAGCATCATATCCCGGTCAAACCGACGATCGCAAGCTCGCGTAGCGTTGCCGTACAGCCAGATGAACAGCTTCAACGATCTGCCTGCTGCTTCGCCTGAAATCCGCGTTTATCAGCGTTGATCGGCGGCTCCTTTATCGCGCTGAGAAGTATTGGCTTAGGGGGGAGCAGGTAAACATGGGCCGCGGATGAACACGGATAAACGCCGATGGATCGATTCGTTGACAGAGCAGGTGCTCGGCGCAATGTGGCTCTCGGCCTGCGCTTGCCTCTAAAAAGCTATTCGGCCCACGCGAGACCATCCGCGCCCTTGCCCGTATCGATCAGCTTGTCCACTTTCCAGTCGCCGATTCCGATCTCCGCAACCTGATTGCTGTGGTCGCACGAAACATACGCGACTTTGTCGTCGGGCCGGACCAGCACTTCCTGCGGAGAACTCGGCACATCGATGGTATGGACCACTTTCATCGTCTGAAGATCGATTACCGCCACCTTATTCACCGGCGGCACCGCCACAATCAGCCAACGTCCATCGGAGGTCGGCGCAGTGCCGTAGCCGGTACCGGGAAGCGGCACCCAGGTCTTTACGGTATTCGAAGCCGTGTCGATCACCGCCAGCCGCGGACTTGTCTGATCGGAGGTGAACACCATGCTGCCATCCGGCGAAACAGAGATGCGCTGCGTATTCTTCGAAATCGGAATTACTTTCAAAACCTTGCGCGCCTGCATATCCAAGACCGAAACCGTACCGGGTCCGACGTTCGCGGTGTACCCGCGGCTTCCATCGCGCGAGATGGTAAGCATATGCGATTCCGGCTGGCCCGTTGGAATGGATCCGACGATTTTCAACGTCTTCGGATCGATAATCGTGATGCTCTGATTGAGTTCCGTCGTCACGTACAGCAACCCGTCTTTCGGGCCGAACATCGGGCAGTGCGGCCGGACGCCGTGATCGAAATCGATCGTCGACTTCACCTGGTGCGTGCGCAAGTCGATGACGTCGATCTTGCGCCCATCGGTCCCGGGCTTGCCGACTCCTGAGTTCCCATATATTGGCACGAACGCCATCTGGCCGTCGGGTGAGGCGATCACTTCATGGCCGGTAATCCCGCCTTCGGGAATGGTGGTCAGCTGCTTACCTGTCTCTGCATTCACAATGCCCAGCGTGTGCGCGCCTTTGTTGGCAACCAGCAGCTGCCCCGAATCTGTCCGTTCCGGAGATTGAGCGCTCAGGCTCGAAGAAGATGACATAGCCGCTGACAAGATTACCAGCGGGAGGGAAAGGGTAGCGTGGCGCGAGATTTTTCGAAACATAAGCTTCGCGATCACGGTATCATAATCCGCTGCCTCACTGGCCGCAACTTTTCCCTTCCGGCCGAATCAGCCCACTATGAGTACAATCACGGCCGAAACTACCGACACCTTCGCCCTGGGTGGAAACCTTGTGGTAAATCGTCTGCGCTTCGGAGCGATGCGGATCACCGGCCCCGGTATCTGGGGTGAGCCGAGCGACCCCGCCGAAGCTCGCCGTACCCTGAAACGCTCTGTGGAACTCGGCGTCAACTTCATCGATACGGCCGATGCCTACGGCCCTGAAGTGAGTGAGCGGCTAATCGCCGAAGCGCTTTCCCCATATCCCAAGAATCTCGTTGTTGCCACCAAAGGCGGTCTCACCCGACAGGGTCCTGAGAAATGGGCACCGGTCGGACGAGCCGAATATCTTCGCCAATGCGTCGAGATGAGCCTGCGCCGCTTGCGGCTGGAGCGTATCGACCTCTATCAGCTGCACCGCATCGATGACAGAGTGCCGGTGGAAGAATCGGTTGGCGCGCTGGCCGATCTTCAGCGCGAAGGCAAAATACGGTATATCGGCCTATCCGAAGTCTCTCCTAAAGAGATTGATCGGGCGCGTAAAACCGCCAGCATCGTCAGCGTGCAGAACCGCTACAACCTGAGCGATCGCGGGCATGAGGAGACTTTGAAATATTGCGAGAAGAACAATCTCGCTTTCATTCCCTGGTCGCCTGTCGCCGCTGGCAAGTTGACGCAATCCGACGGCGCGCTTGAAAAATTTGCTAAGCAGCATCAGGCCACCCTGGCGCAGCTTTCCATTGCCTGGCTGCTTCACCGGTCGCCGGTTATGGTTCCGATACCGGGAACGTCGTCCGTAAAGCATTTGGAGGAGAATCTGGCCTCCGCTCGTATTCACTTGACTCCGGAAGAATGGAAACAGGTCGAAGATTCGGCGAAGTCGTAAGCTGGAGGTCTCGTAAGCTGGAGGCATGTCTCACTTCGCCTCGGGATGTCTCTTTTGCTCTGTCGCGGCCCTCTTTTTCGCCTCAGCGGCGCCAGCGCAGGAGGGCAAACTCGATCAGGTTTTGAAACAGCTTGAGCAGGTTCACTCCTTTTCCGGCGTGAGCATGTCACCAGACGCAAAATGGGTGGCCTGGATCGCGCCGGACGCAAACAAGGCGGATGCGGTTTACCTGCTCGATTGGAAGAAACCGGGAGCGAAGCCTAAGCGCATAACGGGAGCCGACCCGCTGGAACGTCCAACCGCTTCCGGCATAGCATGGTCGCCGGATAGCCGCCAGTTTGTTTTCCTGAGTCACGGCACTTCGGCGCAGGATCAAATCTATTCCGCGGCCGTCGAGAATCCGAAAGCGCGCTGTATCTCGAAGCTGGTGGGATTTGTCAAGGATTTGCGTTTTTCGCCCGACGGCAAGCACATCGCTTTTCTATATGCGGAGCACGGTGGCGGCGGTGGACCTTTGGAAGCCGAACCAGCGGCCGTCGGGGTGATTGGCGGGGACACTCATAATCAGCGGCTCGCGACGGTCTCGCCAAACGGCATGGATCTTCGGCAGATCACTCCGCCTAATCTGAATATTTATGAGTACGATTGGGCGCCGGACGGAGATCGATTTGCCGCCATCGCCGCGCCCGGCCCAGCCGACAACAATTGGTGGATCGCCAAACTCTTCACCGTCAGCGCGGCCTCCGGAGAAATGAAAATGATTTACTCGCCGCCGGCAGACCGTCAGATAGCGGTGCCGCGCTGGTCGCCCGATGGCAGCCAAATCGGCTTTCTCGGCGGCCTGATGAGCGACGAAGGCTTCGATGGCGGCGACATCTTTCTGATACCTGACCATGGCGGCGAAGCGCGGAACGTTAGCGCGGACTTGAAGGCCACTCCTACCGGATTGCTGTGGCGCAACAATTCGACCATCCTCTACACCGAAGCCGTGGATGGCGGCGGCGCGATCGCAACCCTCAACCTCGAAACCAAAGAGACAGAAGTATTGTGGAAAGGCAGCCAGGCGCTGCACAACGACGGCAACTTCCCGAACTTGAGCTTCGCAAAGGATGGCGTTACCAGCGCGGCCGTCCGCGGCACCTGGGAGCAGGCGCCTGAAGTTACAGCCGGAGCGATCGGCGATTGGAAAGCGCTCACCTCCGACAACGCCGGCCAGCATCCGCAGTGGGGCAAAGCGGAGAGCCTTGTCTGGCAGAACGAAGGCGAGCGCGCGCAGGGCTGGCTCCTTTACCCCGACAACTTCGACCCGGCCAAGCGTTACCCCATGGTGGTCAGCATCCACGGCGGTCCCTCGAGCGAACGGTCTGCTTCCTGGCCATCGGCCCACTTCGATATGTCAGTGATGGCTTCTCTCGGCTACTTCGTTTTCTTCCCTAACCCGCGCGGCAGCTATGGCGAGGGCGAAACATTCACGCGCGCCAACATCAAGGATTTCGGCGGCGGCGATCTGCGCGACATTCTGGCCGGAGTCGATGCCGCCCTCGGGAAGGCTCCCATCGATCCAGCCCGCATCGGAGTCACCGGCTGGAGCTACGGCGGCTACATGACCATGTGGACCGTCACGCAGACCCACCGCTTTCGCGCGGCTGTGGCGGGCGCGGGCATCGCCGATTGGCTCAGCTATTACGGCGAGAATTCCATCGACGAGTGGATGATCCCCTTCTTCGGCGCGTCGGTCTATAACGATCCGGCGGTCTATGCCAAGAGCGCCCCTATCAACTACATCAAAAACGTCAAAACCCCGACGCTCGTGGTTGTCGGAGAGCGCGACGGCGAATGTCCGGCTCCGCAATCTTTCGAATTCTGGCACGCCCTCAAAGCCGAAAACGTGCCGACCGAATTAGTGGTCTATCCGGGCGAAGGTCATTCCTTTCACGAGCCGAAAGACCGCGTGGATGTACTACGCCGCAGTGTCGAGTGGTTCGACAAGTATCTGCGCTGATTACTTTTCTCGCGCCAGCCTGAGCTCATCTTCGAGCTCGTAGATGCGATCCCTAATCGGCTTATCCGGCTTGCCGCCCTTCGCGGCTTCTTCGAGCTTGCGCTTCTGGGCGGCGATCTTTCTCTCGATCGCCGCCGTCTCGGCCGATTCGGCTTGCGGCTTCCCGGCTTCTTTCTTTACCGGCGCGGCCGCCTTTTTCACTCGCCCTGTCTTCGCCTTCAGGGGAATCGCCAGTTTAATTCCAAACTCCTCGCGCAATTCTTTCTGCACCGTCAACAGCTCATTCGAGAGTTCGTGAAAGCGCGCCGTCAGCTCTTTCTTGGCAGCGCTATGCAATTTAGATATGTCCAGTTTGGCTTGCCTGTATTGTTCCAGCGTGTTACCCATGCCTTTTTATAGGAACACGCCTGGCGTCTCATCGTCTCCCGTACTCGCGCGGAATGCCTCGCACACGGTCAACCGGTTCGGCTACCACCTCAACAGAGCAAAGGTAATATAGACCACTGTCACGCCCAGCAGAGCCAACACAAGTAGTCCTGGCAGGGCATTGAAGAAACGCCCTATCGTGTTCCGCAAGCCGCTAGTCTGAGTAACACCGCTACCTTCCATAGATCAACCACCCTCCTGGTTGATGAGAAAGTTAGCACGTTTTGTGCGCCGGAATTAGCTTTAGGAGTTTTGCTTAGACCACCCTACTTACCCTTCCCAACTCATCACTGCGAAACATCATTCCACTTCGGAATGCTGTTCGGCGGGGCCTGGGCCAGTGCGTCTTTGAGCGCGGCCCGTATTTGCGCATTGCCCGGATCTCTGCGCAGCGCCTCATGCATTTGATTGAGACCTTCGGTCCATTGCCCTAAGCGCAAGAGCGCTACCGCGAAGTTGACGCGCAGTCCGACGTGATCGGGATCGAGCTGCACGGCCCGGCGATACTTATCGAGAGCGGCCTGAAGGTTACCCTGCTTTTCAAGCTGCGCGCCTTCGTTATTCAGCCTGACCGCGGTGACGGCGTTTTGCATCGCAGTGTCGCGATCCCGGAGGAGTTTTGCCAGCTGGGCACGTATCTCGTCCGCCTCGGCGGTTTTGCCGTCCTTTCGGAGCGCCGTCTGGAGCGCATTGAGCACCGATTGGTCGCGCGGATTTTGCCGGTAGGCGACGCGCAGATGAGCGAGGGCGAGCGAAGTCTTCTCCTGACGCAGATATTCCGCGCCTAAGCGGTATTGAGCAACCGCGTCTTGCGGATTCAGCGTGACCGCTTTCTCGAAAGCCGCGAGCGCGCCCGCATTATCCGCCTTGCCCTTCCTCGCCTCTCCCAAATCCGACCATGCCTCGGCCAGCTCGGGCCTCAATAGAACAGCCCTGTTCAAACTTTGCAAAGCGTCCTCGTCAGCGCCGCTTTGGCTATAGATTTTTGCCCTGAGATACAGAGCATAGCCGGTTTCGGGAGTGTTTCCGAGCAGCTTGATCGCCTGATCGAGTTGCGGAGCGGCTTTGGCGGGAGCATGCAGCTGTAACCAAACCAGCCCGAGGTTCAGGTACGCCTCGCCATAGGTGGGTTGAACGGCGATGGCTCGTTCGAAGGCCTGACGGGCTGCCTCGAGCTGGCCGTCCTGGTCTAAAGCCTCGCCCCAGGCATTCTGCGCCGCTGCCGATTGTGGCTGCTGTTGGGCAGCACGCTCGGCCTGATCGAGTGGAGGAATGTTTTGCGGGTCGGCTTGAGGGAGAAAGCATAACCAGCAACAAAGGACGATGGCTAAGCGCTCGAGGCGCGATCCGCGTTTATCAGCGTCGATCGGCGGATCCTTTATCGCGCAGGGGGCACGTAAAGATGGGCCGCTGATAAACACCGATGCACACGGATTCGATTCGTTTAGAAGAATATGCGCATTCCCAATTCGACTTGCCGCCCGCTCTGATTCCCGAATCCGGCCGTTTGCGCACCGAACGTGCCGCCCGGCGATCCCTGATACAGAGCCTTGCCGAAATTGGCATCGTTGAAGTTGGTGTCGGGGTCGCCGCGATTCAGTTTGTTGGTCGCATTGTAGGCAGACATCTTTATCTGCGCCTGCACTTTCTCCGTGATATGGAAATTTTTGAGAATGCTGGCGTCGAGGTCAAAAAATTTCGGCCCGGTCAGGCAGGAGTATTGCAGTGGGTTCGTCTGAATCTTGTAGCCGGTAGGCAACTGAAATGCGGAGGTGTTAAACCAGTGGTCCGGCGTCGGGTTTGAGACGCAGGGATTTCCGGTGACGATCAGCGAGCTGAAGCGTGGAAAGTCTCCGGTGTTATAGGTCATCACGCCGTTGATTTGCCAGCCGCCCAGGAGTGCGTCTGCCACGCGCGGCATGTTTGCAAAGTATGTCTTACCGCGTCCGAAAGGAAGTTCATAGGTTCCGGCTGCCGTTATGCGATGGTGAGGCTGGTTGCTCTCCTGCCAGACGAGCTGGTTCAGATAGGTCTCCAGGTCATTGTCGTATTGCTGCACCTGCTCGTTGATGTAGACATAGGCGAACAGGAAGTTGTAGCCCTGGCTGAAGCGCTTCTGCACCTGCGCCTCCACCGAGTTGTAATGCTCGCCCGCGCCCCGGGTGCCGATCTGGTAAAGGCCGCCATAGAGCGGATATTTGGTCAGCAGACTGCTGAGCGGCAGGGTCGGCTGGCTGTAATACGGGCCGGGATTGAGCGTCGAATTCAGGTAATGATAAAAGGGATTCGCCACCTGCGTATTGAGCGCTCCCTGATACTGCTCCTGAATGCGCGGATCCAGATTGTTCAGATACTGATTGTAGTGTTGTTGTCCGATGTTGGCGAGGTAAGAAAGCGAAGCCACCACCTGTCCCGGCAGCTCATGCTGAATTTCTATGTTGAATCGATGATTGTATTCCTTCTGCATGTTCTGCGGATACCAGATCAGCGGCGAACCGCCGCGGCCCGTATTGCTGCCGCCCGCGCGCCCGGCAATTGGGGCTAAAGGACTGCTGGCCGGATATGGATTGGAAAGAGTTTCCTGCGGAATGCCGTTCTGCAGCGGGGCTGCATATTGATAACCCGTCACGCCGAACAGCGGCGGTTCCAGGAACTCGATGTCCTCGAAGCCGGATACGGGCGCGCTCGTGAACAGATATTCGGTCGGCGTAAAGTAGAGCGCATATCCAAATCGCAGCGAAGTCTTGTCATTCACCCGGTAAGCCGCTCCGAACCGGGGCTCATAGGCGAGGTCTTGCGCATGCCACATGCCTGGATGGTTGGCGCTCGTAAAGCTCCACAGGCCGTTGAAACTCGAATAATTGCTGCCCACGATGTTGGTCACCGCCGCCGGCATCACCGGCGGATTCGCCGCAATCGCCGGATCGATGGCGTTCAGATTCAACCCCTGGGAAAGATTGTGGTTCGGGTCGTGCCAGGGCGACTCGTACTCATCGCGCAAACCCAGCGTCAACGTCAAATTACGGCTTACCTTCCAGTCGTCGCCGATATAGAATCCGAAAAAATCGTCGATCGGATCCGGCGACGGACCGCCGATCATCTCCGTGTTGTTGTCGAGCGCTCCCAGCAGGAAGGTCGCGAATTGATCGCCCGACTGGTTCAGGTTCGGATTGTTGAACGTGCTGGCCGTCAGGTTCGAATTAAAGACAAAACTGGATAGCCCGGTGACCAGCGTGGGTCCGCCGCTCCGCCGATACTCGAACCCCGCCTTGATGTAGTGGTTTCCCTTCTGGTGCGCGACGCCGATGCTGAATGACTCGGCGGAGGGAATCTGGTTCCAGAAAAAGTTAGGACCGCCGAAAGAATTGCCGCCTATATTCAGATTCGGATAGTAAATAGGCACGCCCGTCGAGGCCTGCTGGTACGACTTATAAAAATCCGTATTGGGCCAGAACTGGCTCCAATCGCCACTGAGCTCACGGGACAAATAGGAATCGCCCAAATTGTTCCAGCTGAAGTGCGCATTCAGGACCGTTGAAGCACTGAGGGCGTAAATGGCATCCGCCGACACCTGGTCGCCGTAGCGCACGGCGCCCGAAGGCTGGTAGAGTTCGGAATCGTTGGGTGTGGGATTGCTGCTGATATCGCTGGTCGAATAGCGCCCGAAGTGTCCGGAAAAACGCCATTTTTCGCTCGCGTTATAGTCCACCCGGTCAGAGAAGTTCAGATAGTTATAGGCGTCCGTGTAGCCCTTCTTGAAATTGTTCACGCCGGTGATGTTGTCGCCGGGATTGTTCGGGTCCCAAAAAGCCGCCATGAATCTTGCGGACAACGGATCGATACGATTGGTCGGCACCTTGTTGCCTGGGAAAGCAGTGCGGGTTACCGTTCCATCCGCGGCCAGAGTCGTCGAATACGGATCGTAGATCGTGCGCAGGGTTCCGTCGGGGTTGTGCGACTGCGAGAAGTCGCCCGTTCGTTCGAGCGGCGTTGGTACAGTTACCACGTAGCTGCCGGGAGACGCGACCTTCCAATCCTCGATCGAGAAAAAATTGAACAGCTTGTTCTTGATGATCGGATTGCTGAAAGTGCCACCGAACATATTCTGACGAAGGGCGTTCTGGCTGAAAGTCGTCCTATCCGCTTCGGCGCTCAGCCACGGATAGCGTCCCAGATAAAATGCCAACCCATGCCAGTCGTTAGTTCCGGATTTAGTAGTCACGCTGATCAGGCCGCCCGCGCTGTGCCCCGATTCAGGCTCCACGCTGTTTCTCGAAACGATGGTTTCCTGTACGTCGTCCTGATTCGGCACGTAGCCCGATTTGTGACCGATCCCGATCGGGCTTCCATCCACCAGCAGATTGTTCTTCAGATTGGTTCCACCGCCGAGGTCGACGCTGTTGGCCGCCCACGAGTTGAAGGGCAACATCTCGGTCCGCGTGTTGATCGCGGCCGGCTCGAGCAGGGTTAGTTTGAACGCATTCCGATCGAGGCGCGGCGTGTCGTTCGACATCTTGGTGTCAATCGTCAACTCCTGGTTGCTGTCGTTGAAATCGACAGCGGGTGGAGCTTCCGTCACCGTGACGCTCTGCTGAAGCGAGCCTGGCTGTAACGTGGCGTTTACCGTCACGTCGCCGCCCGACTGAACCACAACATTTTCCTGAAGAAACGGTCCGAAGCCGCTGGCGTCGACTTTTATGCGATAGGTGCCGGCATCCACGTAATCGAATAAATAAATGCCGGTGGAATCGGTTTGCTTTACCGTATTCACGCCCGTATTTACGTTGGTCAGCGTGACCGTCGCACCGGGTAATAGCGCCTTCGACTGGTCTGTGACTAAGCCGCGGACCTGCGCCCGATAGTTCTGGGCAAGAGCCGAAGTGGCTAAAAACGCGCTAAGAGACACGTATAAAAACGACGAGGTCAACAACCTGCCAAACGTCATGATCACCTTCAAACAAACGGGATATCGGGGATAAAACTACAATCTTGGTTTAGATGAATCTATCAAGCGATTGTCAGTTTGTCAACGGAAATAATTGTTAATGTCAGGAGCCCAGGGTTCGGGTTTTTAGAGTATCGGAAGAAATGCTTTAAGGTGGAGGCGCAGCCACTCGAGGCTTGCTCAAGCGACTCCGCGGGTCTACGCCTTGTGGGAACGGAGAGAGCGCTTGCTCAGTCGCCGCCTCACGAAGGTCGCAACTGCCAGAATCCCCGAGCCGAACAACGCCATGCTGGCGGGCTCGGGAGTTGGAGTTATAGTCGTCATGCTTAGGGTTCCAATGCTGATGGGACTACAGCCCTCGATACACGACCCAACGTCGAGTGTACCGGCGGACGTCCAGCCGTTTGGCCCCCTGGAAGCGCTGGTGAGCTCCTGCCATATCGCTGATGTAAAGCTAAACGTCGCCTCGTTTTCGCCTAGACACTGGCCCTCGAGGTCGCAAGTCACCGTGCCTGAAAAGGAGCCAGCGGTAATCGTGCCCTTGAAGGTGTATTCAGCCTGCGAATTGTAAGCAGCGAAAGACACAGAGCCACTGAGCGACCCGGACCAATTCTCGCAACTTGAGAAACTATTTGGATCGCACCCTGGACCGCCAAACTCGTCAGAGTAGTTACCGATCGAGCCGTTGAAGGAAAAAATTCCATTGAAATCTGAGCCGATCGGTCCCCGCAGATTGTCAATGCTCTGATTAGTCCTGGAAGCCACGCTACCAGTACCCGCGCCATCACTATCCAGGCGCCAGCTTCCAGTAAACGTGCTTACGGTGGCAGCATGCGCACGCTGGACTCCCCATGTACTGCCGATGATCGCAAAAATAGGAAGCAGGAACACTGCGGTGAGGCGCGGTGCTTTTTTCATAACAATTCCACCCTTCCCCTCCGTGAACGGGAGGTTGGTATAGCATATCTGCCGAGAACCCTTAAGTCAATCTGCCTCCCAATTGAGAACGCGGCGGCGGCGAAGCTATGCTGAGACACGTAAGCTGACGAAACAGAACAGACTTTATCTCCGCGAAATGGGCGCGGCTTAGTTCCCTTGTTCCAAGCACTCGCAAGATGGATTCGCGCCCGGATCGGACAGATGTGATTTGACCATACAAACAGAGCGCGGTGACAGTAACCTGGGGATCGTCCTCTGAAAGATCTAAAAGCCTGGCGAGAAATCCGGCGCACAGCCGGATGACTGGTCCTTGCGTCCTTTCAAAAATTGTTTCGAAAGCGGCAGTCGGATGTGCCTGCTCTCTCATGACAAAGAGCGTCCAGGGCTCCGTCATGTCCGATTCGAGTAACATATCTAGAATCGCTGATAGAAGATCGTTTAATTGCAACACCAGGTCTTTTCTGGAAGACTTCTCGCTGGCAAGTGTCTGTCGAGCGGCAGATATAGTGGAGCCCAGACGAGATCCTATCGTGGTCGCGATAAAGTCCGCGCAAGCGAGGTATAAGCGCTGCTTTCCTCCGAAATAATACTGCAGCGCGGGCGCGCTGATGCCAGCCATCTCGGCGATAGTTCGGGTAGAGGCGGCTTCGAAGCCATTCACCCCAAAGGCTTCTATCGCGACGCGGATAATACGTGATCGCGCTTCTTCTCCTCGGGGATATCCGCCGCCCACCGGATGGCGCCGGGGCGCGGGTACTTTGCTTCCCTTATCCATCCGGCCTCCGGAACTCCTCTTAGCATCCATTGACAATCGTTACGGACAATGTCTATCATACGGAAGATGTTGACCGATTGGTAGACATTGGAGGTACGCGTGCCGAATCACTATGAGCGAAGCAGCGGTGCCGATGACAAGCCGTCTTCCGTCCTGATCGCCGGCGCGGGGCCGACTGGTCTTTCGCTTGCGCTTGGCCTCGCGCGGTCGGGCGTCAAAAGCACCGTGCTGGAACAAAAGGGACAACTCGACTCGCATTCGCGCGCGACCGTCATCTTGCCGCGAACTCTGGAAATTTTTGAGCAGTGGAGCGTCCTCGACCGTTTTGTCGAGGCGGGAAACCGGGTGGCACACATGAGGTTGCGCCGCGCTCCAAAAGGCGACCAGGTTGTTCATTTCGATTTCACGGATCTGACCAATGACACCGCGACACCCTTTGCCATAGCGCTACCGCAGGATCGAACGGAGCGTCTTCTTTTAGACGCGGTTACCGCCACTGGATTGGTGGATGTTCGCTTCGATACGAAGGTTTTGAGATTTGAACAAGATGCTCGCGGGATCAAGCTATGTGCTCAGTCACGTGAGGGTGAGTACGAGCTTGGTGGCGACTTTCTTGTCGGGGCGGACGGCGCCCATAGCGTTGTGCGTGAGACGCTCGGCCTCGAACTCGAAGGCAAGAATTATCCGACTCGCGCGTTGCTGGCGGATTTGCGAGTTCCTCCCGAGGTGGATCAAACCGAGTTCTGGCCCGCACTGCTAGACGAGGGGCTCGTCGTCGGCATCCGCTTCGGTGATGGCGTCTTCCGGATCGTGGCGGACGCCGTTGACATGAGCGTCGATGATCAAAACATCGATGAGCATGTCGATCGACTTGCGCGGCGCCTCTTCGGAGTCCCGGCGATCGAGACCATCTGGCAGCGCATCTATCGCAAGCACCAGCGCTGCTCGCGGAGTTTCAGAGTCGGGCGCGCGCTGTTGGCCGGCGACGCTGCCCATCTTAACAGTCCCGCGGGCGGTCAGGGAATGAATTCAGGGATTCAGGACGCTCACAATCTTGCCTGGAAGCTCGCGCGCGCTGTGACCGACCCTGAAGCGAATGTCGATGCGTTGCTCGATTCCTACGCTGAAGAGCGCTTGGGATACGTTGATCGCGTAGTCCAACCAACGACAGACATGATGGAGCGCTTCGAAAGTGCGCCGACATTCTTGCGGATCGCGCTCATGTGGTTTGGCGACAAATTGCTGGGCGTCGGCGATTCCGCGCCCGCCGTCACCAGGCGAGTGTCGATGCTCGATGTGGCCTACGGTCGATCGGCGCTGTTGGAATCTGAAACTCCGGTCGGGTCACGTATTCCCGATGTCATCGGCGGTAACGGTTGCAGGCTATTGGGTGATCAATGGAGCGCCGTGGTCCTCCACGCGGGTGCGAAGACGCGGCTCGCCGCCTCGCGGGCGCGCTCAAGCTTCCGTTTATCGACGGGGATGTGGCGGACCTTGCGAAGTTCTTCCGTCATGATCGTTATGTCGCGCTCATCCGGCCCGACCGGATCGTCGGCTGGGTGAGTGACGGCGATGCCGTCGATGTCAAGGCTTGCGCGGCGGCGCTCGGGATCGGTCAGAAATCCGGAACGTCTCAACCGTTCGAGTAACCCGATTAGGAAGGCAAGATCAAGCGGTATCCCCGCTGCCGGACCTTCGGCCCTAACTAACTATTTGTCTGTACATTGCATTTAGGCCCATCACGAACTCGCGTCTGAGGTGACCGTGCTGCGCTTCGGTCACTTCCTTCTTTGTTTCAATGGTCCGATCGCCATCGCCCGCGACGCGCGCGGAAGGGCGGACCGTCGCGCCCACATGGGCGCAAGTCTTTCCGCTGCTCTACGATGAGTGGCAGTTCCCGCTTGTCGGCCGCGTCTCGATTTCCAATCGTCGTCTCATGGCAAACGACGAAGACCACTCTCGCATCCGTCCCGGCAAAGTCCGGCGGTAACGCTGAAGGGCAAAGTCCGCATCTGGGATCGAAGGCGATCTACTCAGAACCCTCGCCGCCGCCTCGGGCGTAAAGTCGGCTACACCGGCGTTCGCTGTTCTGTTATGAGTTGGCGGAGGAAGAGGGATTCGAACCCCCGAGCACCTTTCGACGCTAACGGTTTTCAAGACCGCCGCCTTCAACCACTCGGCCATTCCTCCGTTACCAAGAGTATCTGATTTCCTAACGGTTTCTCAACACTGCCACTGCCCGCGAAGCGCTGTTTTCCACGAGTGTCAAGCACCATCTGCCTTTGCTACAAGGTTGGCCGTGGCCTGGATAGTGATTGCGTGGTCACGCGGCGGGAGCAGGAAGGCCCGCGTCACCCTGGTGGCGGCGCGGTGCCTGAGATCGACGTGCGCAAGCCTCGCCGGACGCGTCTACGCGAGTGCTCCTGGCCGTAATCGCCAAACATCCTGAATCCGTCGAGAATGTGCTTGGCAAAGCGAGTTAGACCGTCAAACCGGGTGCGGCGGGCGTGTGGCAAGCTCGCCTGCCGCGGCCCCTCTTCGCGGTAGCAGCGCAATGGCTAGCGCTCCTAGCATGGCAATCGCGAATACTACTGCCATCGGCATCGTATAACTACCGGATCGCTCCCGTAAATACGAAACAAACAACGGACACCAGGTCTGCCCGATGGTATTGACCGGCAAAATAATCGCCATCGCACGAGCCAGGCTATTTACCCCGAACTGCTCCGCTGCCATCAGCGGAATCAGCATGTAATCGGCCCCCATCGCAAAGCCGAACACAATCGAAAAAATTGTTACCGTCGCATGATGCGCCGGTGTCACTTGGAGCAGCAGTAAAATCGTCGCCGCCACGATGAAGTAAGTCGCCGTCATCACGCGCTTTTTCGAGAAAACATCGGCAAAATATCCGATCCCTACCCGGCCCACGATGCTCGACCACAGAATCATCACCGACGCCTTGGTCCAGGTGGCGTTCAGCAAATTTTGGCCGGTGAACCCCGCGTCCCGAAACACGAACTTCATGTGCTGGTTAATCGAACCGATGGAACCGATCGAACAAATACTCCCGATCAGCAGCAGCCAGAACGGCCCGCTCTTCAGCAGCGCCGATATCTTGTGCGGCGAGATCAGCACATCCGGTGGCGGCTCGAGCGCGCCGTCCGGATACTGTCTAATTTCGCCCGGCCTATCGCGCAGCGCGAAGAAGGCGAGCGGCCACGCCAACAGCATGAGCCCCCCGACCGACAGCAGCGCCGCCCTGAAACCGAAGTGCCTGGTAACCGAGCTGACAAAGATCGATCCCAGGCCGCCGCACAAACCTACTCCCACGTACACGATGCCCATGGCGCGGCCGCGCATCTTCTGGAACCAGTACGAGACCAGCAGCTGGTGCGGTATCGGCCCCGAACAGATGTACCCCACCGTATAAACCAGATACAACCCGAAATAGATGACCAGGGACCCCTTCATCTGGCTGAATCCCAGAAACGCCAGCGCGCTCAGCCCGGTCCCCACAATAATCAGCTTGCGCGGGCTCGCGCGCGGGATCAGCAGCGGACCGGCCCAGATTGTCAGCAGAGATGCGATCGGAAATCCAAGTGTGATCTGCTCAATATTCCAGCCAAAGGCCGATTGAAAATAGTCATAGAAAAACGGCAGATTGTAGTACGGTATCCCCACCGCAATCCCGAACGTCACGAACCCGACGGCAACTACCCACCAACCATAAAAGGGCTTTTCTTTTGCTGAACTTGTCAGTGTTTTCTCCACGCTCTAGGCCTAACCATAGTACGCATCCCCCTGCTCGCCTTTCGGCGAGTGTCCGCCGCCCGGCGAGTACCGGTCTCCGATTTTGCTAGTTACAGTCCGGTAAGATGGGAGTCTAACTAGCTGGACATAGCTCTTTACAATCCCGGACGCCGCCGAATCGCCGCGAACTCACGGACTTGTTCTGGAACCCTTATGAGACCTTTCACCTGTCGCAAGATTGCTCAAAGATGTTTGATCGTGGCCGCGCCCTTTTTCCTGGCCTCGGTCGCGCTTGTCGCCGTCACCCCCAATGCGCGCACCTTCACCGCCGATGAAAACGCCAAAGTGCAAGGCGTCATCGTCTCGCGCGATGGCCAAGTCATCAAACTCCGTACCGAGGACGATTCGATCGGCACCGTCGACATCACCGATAGCACCAAGATCGACCTCAAAAAGGGCGGCCTCTTCGTTCTGCACCGCAACTCGGCCATGAAAGTCGATTCGCTCGTCCCCGGCCTGCGCATCGAAGCCGATGGCAAGGGCAATGAGAAGGGCGAGCTGGTGGCTACCCGCGTCACCTTCGATCCCAACTCCATGAAGGCTTCGCGCCAGATCGATACGCGCGTCTCGCCGCTCGAATCGAGGGAAGGCACCTTGGAAGGTCGCACCGGCCAGATCGAAGGCCGTCAGGGCCAGCTTGAAAACCGCGCCGGTCAGCTTGAAACAGCGCAGAAACAGACCGACCAGCAAGTGGGTCAGGTGAAGGGCGAAGCCGATCAGGCTAGCCAAGGCGTCAACGACGTCAACAAACGCGTCACCGACCTCGATAATTACCAGACCACCGACACCGTTACCGTCTACTTCAAAATCAACAGCTCCGTCTTGAGCCCGCAAGCCAAGCAGGATCTCGACGGCTTAGCGCAAAAGGCCCTTGCCGCCAAAGCGTTCCTGATCGAGGTCGCCGGCTTCGCCGACACCACCGGCAATGCCGCCAAGAATCAGGTGCTGAGCGACGCCCGCGCGGATGCTGTGACGCGCTACCTGGAGCAGCAAGGCAACATCCCGATCCCGCGCATCCTGACTCCAACCGGCATGGGCACTTCGCATGAAGCCGCTAGTAATTCCGACGCCGCGGGACGCAAGATGAACCGCCGGGTGGAAGTTAAAATTCTGGTTAACCAGGGCATGGCCGGCGGCTCTGCTCCGGCGACCCCCGCGCCCACCACCAATCAATAATTGGATGGCGCGGTCACCGCTGGCCGCGCCAATCTTTAGCGTGCGCCCGTCGTCTGGCTAGCGGCTTGGTTTGCTCCTTCCTGGAACAACAGCGGTGCAAACGCAATTAAATTTCTTCTCCAAACCATCCAGGTGTGCATGCCCGGGGTCTCTACCGGTGTTACGTTGATGTCTTTTCCCTTCAACCAGGCCACGAGTTTTCGGTTCGGCGTTATCAATCGATCCTCCGTCCCGCAGGAGATCCACAAGACGTGCAGTTTTGCATTCGCAGCCGATCTCAACTGCGGGAAAGCGGTCGCGAAATCCGCGCCCAATCCGCCCGCGCTGAAGGCTCCCACCCAGGAGAAAAGATCCAGCCGGTTCAAACCCGTCAGCAGCGATTCCGCGCCGCCCATGGATAGCCCCGCAATCGCTCGCGCATCGCGGTTCGCGTCCACTTTGTAGGCGCGCTCCACCATTGGCATCACCTCATCCGTTAACGCCGCCATGAATTTCGTGTAATTCCGCTGTCGCAATTCCGCATTGTTAAAGCTCGATCCGAATACCGCCGTCGGCCGCACAATTTCCGGAGCTCCATAGCCGAGCGGCATAACCACGATCATCGGCTTCGCTTTATGCTCGGCGATCAGCGTGTCCAGAATCAGGTTCGCTTTCCCCACTGCCGTCCATCCGCTCGCGTCGTCGCTAAAGCCATGCAGCAGGTAGAGCACCGGATACTTCGCGCTCCCGCTCGCGTCATATCCAGGCGGCGTATAAACATAAAAATCGCGATTGTCTCCCACCGCGGCCGATCTGTAGAAATGATGCTCGATCGTGCCATGCAAGATGTCGCCGTCTTCCCAGGGTAGCGGTGAAGCTCCAGGCACATGCGCCACATTGCTCAAGCTCAGCAGGTTGGGCTTGATCTCCGTGTTCGATGGATCCAGCCGATGCATTCCGTCGCTCTCGAAACTGTATCCGTATAGATCCGGCGGCATCGCCTCGGAGGTGAACGTCCACATACCGGTCGCGTCTTTCTGCATCGGGTAGGGAGCCTTGGCGCCTTCGATATTTACCGTGACCTTTTCGGCCTTCGGGTCAAAATAACGGAAGGTGATCCGGCCGTCCGCCTGCACCTCCGGCGACTGCACTTTCGGGATCTTCGGCGTTTGTGGAGTCTGTGCCAAACTTGCGCTAGCCACTAGGAGAGAAAGTAATATTTTGTTCACAATGCTTCCTGACGAGCTTCGTCGCCTATCTCTATATCAAACTTCGTTGCCAATAGATAGCGCCCGCGCATGAACATTGCCCAATTCACGCCCATCGTCCTGCTCTCCTCTCTGCTCGCCGGGTTCCTGGGCTCCCTGACCGGCTTAGGCGGCGGCGTGATTGTCATCCCGGTTCTCACTCTCTTCCTCCATGTCGACTTGCGCTATGCCATCGGCGCCAGCCTGGTCTCCGTCATCGCCACCTCCTCCGGCGCGGCCGCATCTTACGTCCGCGACGGCCTATCGAACATTCGCGTCGGCATGCTGCTCGAGATTGCCACCACCATCGGCGCGCTTTTCGGCGCTTTTCTCGGCACTCATATCTCTACCCGCGTTCTCAGCATCATCTTCGGCGTCATTCTCCTGCAAGCTGCCTGGACCACCGCGCGCACGCACAAAGCCGCCACGAAAGCGCTTCTGCCCGATCCGATCGGCGTCAAACTCAAACTCAATTCCGCGTACCGCACCGCGCAAGGCGAGCAATCGTATGTCGTCCATCGCGTTAAAACCGGTTTCGCTCTGATGTTCGGCGCGGGCACGGTCTCCGGTCTCCTCGGCATCGGCTCGGGCTCCTTAAAAGTGATCGCCATGGATCAGGCCATGCAGCTTCCCTTCAAAGTCTCCACCGCCACCAGCAACTTCATGATCGGCGTAACCGCCGCCGCCAGCGCTAGCGTCTACCTGAGCCGCGGCTATGTCGATCCCGCCATCGCCATGCCCGTCATGCTCGGCGTCCTCGCCGGATCCATCCTCGGCACCCGCTACTTGACTCGCCTTTCGGTGCCGCTCTTGCGCCGCGTCTTCGCTGTCGTCGTCGGTCTCGTGGCTATCCAAATGATCGTCAATGGGATTCGAGGCGCGGCATGAAAGTTACCGATCGATCCATCGAAGAAAGCGTCAGCGTCCTGCTCAAGGCAGGCGTCCTCATCGCGGGCGCCGTCACCCTGGCGGGGGGCATCGTTTTTCTGTTCCGCCATGCAGGCGATCCGACCAATTATCGGGTCTTTCACAGCCAGCCGCGCATCGACCGCATCGTTACCGAAATCGTTGCCGGAGCCTTCCACGGCCGCGCCCGCTCCATCATCCAGCTGGGTCTGCTCCTGCTCATCGCTACCCCGGTCGCTCGCGTTGCCCTCAGTCTCTTCGGCTTCGCCATGGAACGCGACCGCGCCTTCGTCCTTATCACCGCCATCGTCCTCGCCGTGCTGCTCTATAGCCTCATCAGCGGCGCCGTAACTAGCTGAACTGCTCTATCTCTTCAAGGATGCGCGCTAACTGCTTGGTTTGCTCTTCCACATTGAAGTTACTCCGAAACCACTCGCTGTAAGACTCCGGCGCTGTCGGCAGCGTTAGAAACTCCATTAACTTCCTGTCCAGCGCGCTCGCCTCGTCGTCAATCTGGAGAATGGTGTGCCGCACTCCGGCGTTCGTCAGAATCTGCTCCGCCGCCGATGAGCGCTGCAGTAGCGCCAGAATCGGTCTCCCGATGCAGATGTATTCGAACAGCTTGCCGGGTACTTGCACATCGCTCTGCGGCTGCAGTAACAGCAAGCCATCCGCTTCCGCCAAGATGCATAACGCCTCCGCCTTCGGCACGGTGCGCCGCAACTCCAGCCAACCCTCGCGCTGCGCCTGGTCATAGAGCGCGCGGTCGATACCCGCGTTTTCCGCAATCTCGCCCAGCAGAAGAATACACGTTGAAGCAGCTTCCGGCATCCGGGCGCTACGCAAACGAGCAAGCGCCTGAATCACGGCGTTCGGATTCCGCCCCTCATAGAGCGTTCCCGCATGGACCAGCACCTTCTCCTGGCGATTGGGTAGCGCGCGCGCGGCCGGCGCATCTTCCGGATCGAAGCCGTTCGGAATGACCCGAATCTTCCCTCGCGCCCGTGGATAGCGCTGGCGCCAAAGGGCCGCCGCGCCTTCCGCATTCGCCACCACGCCGCTCGCTGTGCGAAACACAGCCCTTTCCAACAGCTCATTCCAAGCGCGGGCATACCAAGGTGTCTGCGGTCGCAGAAAAGCTGCAATCGGATCTCGAAAGTCCGCTATCCAGCGGACCCTGTCCTGCACACACACAAGCAGGCCGGTCAGTAAAACGCCCAGCGCCGGGTAGCTGCAGACGATCACGAACTCCTGTTGCGGATTGTGCCTCATCAACTGCCGGCAGCACGCCGCCGCTTCCAGCGACCACATCATTCCCATCTCGCCCGGGAACATGAATTTTCGCATCAGCAGTTCCACCGCCGACTTAAACGAGAATCGCTCCTGCGCCACTCCTTCCCATCTCGCGCGCAAATTGTCCGCCACGAAATGAACATCGCTCGGCTGCTCCGCTGTCGGCTCGGACGCCGTGATCACATCGCATTCGTACCCGAGCCGCTTCAGATATTTATAAAAGCGATATAGCCTTATTCCGCCGATCGCCTGCGCGGGTGGAAAATAATAGGCAACCAATATAAGGTGCGGCTTCGGCTTTACCATCGTTAGTTTCAGGCGGATCTATCATGGCGCAAGTGGCTCTCTCCGCAAGACCATCTTCTCCCGAAGACCGCGCATCCGTTTCCCGTCTGCTTAGCGAGGCAATTCCCATAGCAGCGGACGCACCCGCAGTCGCATACGATTTTCAACGCTGGAAATACTGGGACCCACACCCGTTCTTCCACCAAAGCAGAAGCCGCGTCCTCACCGACGGCGCTTCCCTAGTTGCGCACGCCGGCGCATGGCCGCTCCAACTTCAAGGATCTTTCGGCAAGCTTTGCGCTATCCATTTGATCGATTGGGCCGCCGCGCGCGCCGCGCCAGGCGCGGGAAGCCGTATTCTAAAGCAGTCACAAGACGGTGTCGCCGCGGTTTTTTCTGTCGGCGGTAGCGCCATGTCCCGCAAAATTCTTCCGCTCCTCGGCTTCGAATCATGGAATTCCATCAACTTCCTGCAACGGCCTCTACGCCCACTCGATCCCGCCCTCCACTCGTCTCGCGGAGATTGGAAGACGCCTGCTCGTATCTTGCGCAATCTGTATCGCTACGCGCTTCCCTTCGCTAGACTACCTTCCGGATGGAGCGCCGCGCCCGTTCTGCCGGCAGCCATTCCCGAGTCCCTTTTCCCGCGCTGCTCCTCCGACGCACAAGCGATCAGTGTGCGTAACTCGCAATTGCTTGAGCACATCCTCCGCTGTCCGCTTTTTCAAGCAGCATGTTGCTACTTGCTCAAACGCTTCAACAATCCGGTAGCCTACCTTTACCTCGCCGCTGTCCGAGGCCAGGCGCGCCTGATCGATTACGGCCCCGACGGTCTCGATACTCGGACCGCCGCCGCCCTCGGGATAGCCGCTCAGCAGTTAGCGCGTTCGGACTTTCGCTTCATCCTGGATATAGTGGCAGCTACTACAGAACCATCCGTCGCAAAGGGCTTTTCGCTGGCTGGTTTTCGTTTATCGAGACAGGAGCCAATCAAAATTTTGAAGCTCCATCCCGCGCTCGCTTCTACAAATCACTTCCGCCTGACACTACTCGATTGGGACGCCGCCTGCCTCTAACCGCTACTGCCGCCTGGTAAGCGCTCTAGGTGTTTATTGAATTGCTTTTCCGCATCCAGGGCGTCAGCACCGTGTATACCGGAACCGCCGTTATTCTCGCTTTCCGTTGGCGAATGAGCCGCCGTTCGACCAGATGCGCTACCGCGGTCTGCACCGATCGCTTGGAAATCCCGATCAATTCCGCGAGCACTGCGTGACTCATCGGGACGGTCGCCCGGCCGGCCCCATGCGTATGCCGGTAAAGTTGCAGGTACACAAGGAACGCAGCGCTCGATCGGCTGTGGGCAACCAAGTCCCGCATCAGGGTGTCGATCACGTAGGGGTCAACTTCCATTGCGCTATAGTATCAACCGCTATAGCATTCATTTCCAGTAAATTTGGGCTCGGCCCTTGATCTTTACGCAGAGCGCTGGCATTCTTTGAAGTGCATGATCAAGCGAATCAAATTCCTGGGCATCCCTGTTCGGGACCAGGACCGCGCTCTCCGCTTCTACACCGAAAAGCTGGGCTTCCGCGTACTCACCGATCAACAGTTCTCGGAAACTCAACCCTGGATCGAATTATCCATTCCCGGCGCGGAGACCGGCATCACACTCTTCACGCCGGAAGGTCACGAAGACCGCATCGGCACATTCGTCAATACATCCTGGGAGGTTGATAACGTCGAAAATACCTACGCCGAGCTGCAAGCGAAGGGAGTCGAATTCGCGGGCCAACCGGAAAAACAGCCTTGGGGAACTTTCGTCAAGTTGAAAGATTCGGAAGGCAATCAGATCGTTCTCTCTTCTCGGTAATCCTCGCTAAGCTCTTTGAGAACTGCATTGTATATTGGCCCGCCGCTTCGGACACACTCCCTCACGGTCGCGGTTCTGTAAGCGTCTGAAGACACTAGATGCTGATTCTGAACCGCGCGCGTCAGCAAGCGGCCTCTCGCATTTTGCGCCGGAAAAGTGGCTGGCGCGTGAAGTAAAAGTGGATTACAATACTCAACGGGCAATCCTAAAATGGTGCAAAAAACAATCTGCTTCCTGGGCGCGGCGTTGATCTGGGCCGCCCTGGTTCCCGTGGCTGCCGCGCAGACGGGAAACGATAGCACTTGGAGAAATGGCGGGGATCACGACCGGGGCTGTGAGGTAGACCGAGGCGGCTGGAGCGATCGCGAGCATGACCGGGACAAACCCGGGCTTTTGCCCACGGGCTTTCTGCATAGCCGCGGGGCGCAAATCGTCGATTGCCACGAGCATCCGGTACGCATCGCCGCAGTGGGCTGGGCTTCCTGCCTCGGAAACGGAATCGTGGGCTGGGTACCCGACGGGCTGAATGACGCGCCCTTGCAGACCATGATGAACAACATTGCCAGCATTGGCTTCAATTCGATCCGCATACACTGGGCAGACCCGTCGGTGCGCGGGGCGATCCCTTATACCTACGCTCCGGGCAGCACGAACGGTAATAATCCGCAATTGGAAGGCAGGACTTCGCTTGAGGTGTTCGACGCTTTCGTGCAGGCTGCCGGAAATGCGGGGCTGAAGATCATTTTCGACCACAATGCGAACGAGGGCGTGTGCGGCCAGCAGAGCAACGGGCTTTGGTTCGATAGTGGGCCGGGTTCGAACAACACGGATGGCAACGGCAACCCAGGCACCGTGACGGCGGCGCAGTTCCAGGCCGATACAGTGAAGCTTGCGTCGCGCTACGCCGGCAACTCGACCGTTATCGGCTATGACTTGGACAACGAGCCGAACCCCGGCAACGGCAGCCAGACGAACCCGATCAACTGGGACGGGCGCGTTAGCGGCGACACGGCGGATGGCGGCGGATCGCCCGGCAATCCCACCGATATCGCGGCGATGTATCACACCGTCGGGAACGCCGTCGAAAAAGCCGCTCCTGGCGTGTTGATTATCGCCGAAGGATTCCAGGACTATGGATCCGGTGCGCCGTGGGGCGACCTTCGCTATGTGCCCGATCACCCGCTCTCGCTGCATCGTCAGGACAAGCTCGTGTACTCCATCCACAACTACCCGTATGCGATCTCAGGCTGGCAGCCTGATTCGGGACCTACAGCGGTTTCGGAATGGGAGACGGTGTGGGGCTTTGTGCAAACGAAGCATATTGCACCCGTCTGGATCGGTGAGATGAGTGATTCGCTCGACGGAACGGGCGGAGGAGGCAATCCCGAGTCGCTCGCCGCCATCCAAGCATGGGCGACCGACCTTCTGAACTTCATGAATGGCAAACAGCCTTATGGAATCGGCCCAGTCTTCTTCGGTGACCGGCAACCAATGGGCGGCGACTGGTGGTCATTCGGAATTTATCAGGGCGATCCGGACGGCGTCTTGCTTGACAGTTGGAGCAGTCCGGCGGTTAAGCCCGGGCAGCAGTATTTTTTCAAACAGTTCTTCTTTAGACCGGATCGCTGATTGCGCCGAGCGGCGGGGAGGGAAGTGGGGATGCGACACCCTACTCATACCGCAAAGCTGCCATAGGATTGATCTTCATCGCTCTCTCCCGACCTCGCCCGTCCTTTGCAGCACCGAAAACAACACCAGTCCGTAAATCTCGGATCATCGCTGAAAGATGCACTCGGTAGACTTGTGATCATGCAAGAGCTGCGAAGATTAACCGCGATTATCGAACGGGAAGATGAAGGATTTGTCGCGCTTTGTCCCGAACTGGACCTTGCAAGCCAGGGCATATCGATCGAGGACGCAAGGGCGAACCTCGTCGAGGCACTTACTTTGTTTTTTGCGGTGGCCGAAGATGCCGAGATCTCGCGGCGCATGCACGCAGAGGTGTTTGTGACTCAAGTTGAGGTTCCGGTTGGGTAAGCTTCGCGTCCTTTCGGGCCTCGAAGTCTGCCGAATTTTAGAACAACACGGATTTGTGACAGTTCGCCAGAAAGGCAGTCACTGCGTCCTCCAGAAGCGCACAGATGGCGGCACAATCTCTGTCCCGGTTCCACTCCATGATTCGGTCCGTCGCGGCACACTCCTCAGCATTATTCGCCAATCCGGAATCTCTAAAGCCGTTTTCGAGTCATAAAAGACAAAAACTATTTTCCTTACGAAAATGGTTACAAGTGAGGCAAAAACCGCCTCACTCGAGTGCGCTTGGTACGCTTCTCTCATCTCGCCAATCCGATTTGCGAGAAACCAAGAAATCCTCTACTCATACCGCGAAGCTGCCATCGGATCGATCTTCATCGCGCGTCTTGCGGGCAGATAACAGGCCGCGCACGCCACACCCAGCAAAACCAGGGCTACCTAAGCCGTCCTTTGCCACCAGCTTCAATACATCCGCGCGTCCTGCTCCCAGCGCCATCCGCGTACCGATCTCGCTTCTTCTTTGCTCTACCGCGAACGTTTCCGTGCCCCACCGGTTAGAAAAACGCTCCCAATTCCTAGCAACACGAGAAACATGGAGTCTGGTTCGGGCGTCGTGTTGGCCTCGACCGTCAAACTTGCGCTCGTGTCCGAGTAATCGAGAAGGTATTTCTCCCGGCCGTCATCGAATACCAGGCCTTGGACGTTCGAGAAAGCTCCCGTTAAAGCTCCAGGCTGTTCCGCGGTAAGAATGTCGAAGACCGTGCCGATCGGCTTAGAGCCATCTCCGAGCATGATGTCCAAAGTTCCATTCAGCGAAGCATTCCCCAAGACTTCTATGGCGCCCCCGGCTTCGTCAAGCACGCCGTTCGCTAGCTGGTAGTATCCCGTCGTCCCCGCCGGTACCGCGCCGGACCCGACGACCAACAGTCCGCCATTATTCCAAACCTCTACAAGTCCTGCCGCGGGCTTAAGTGTTCCAACAGTCAAGCTTCCGATATCGCCCGCCGCATCGCCAAACACGTTCAGTGTTCCGTTGTTTTGCAAAAACTGCGCCGTCGAGGTAGTGCCGGCTTGAAAGGATGCGACCCCGTAATTCACTAGCTTCTGGGCGTTGAGGGAGCCGGGCGAAGGATTGGTGTTCAGGCTCGGGACGTTCGGGTTGTTGACGTTGAGGGTTCCGGCTGTCCCGTTCGTTAGCGTCCCGGCGATGTTGAGCGTGCTTGGACCAAATTGATCTTGTTGATCTTCCGGCAGCATGCCGGGAACGGCGACGGCTAAGTTTCCGCTATTCGAGAGGTTTCCGAGAAGGTTGACCACACTGCTGCCGAAATGGGCTCCAATCGTAAAAGAACCCGAGTTGTCGATCGTCTTTCCCGTCGACCCGATGACCAGGGGGATACTGTTGCCAAAGGCATCTTGCGTCCCCTCGACATCGAGCGTCCCCTCTATGCCGGTCAGACCGGAAAAGCCGCCGAACTGTCCGGCAATTGTCCAGGACGCTCCTTTCGGGATATCGGTGGTGGCCCCACCGGAGATGCTGGAGCCATTAGCGATGAAGATCGAACCTTTGTTGACGATAGGGCCCGCAAATGTCACGCCGGCGTAGTATACCCCGTCGGGAGTTCCGAAGTTCAGAGTGCCGGTATTCACAACCCTACCCCCGATGTCGAAGCCGGTGCCAAACGGCCCCGAGTCCGCGATGAGCGTCAACGTACCGGAATTGTTCAGATTGCCGGCGACGGATAGGGTGTTGCCCATCGCCATGTAACCGGCATTGGTTAAGTTTCCCCCAACAACCAGCGAATCGGACCATCCAAACATCGTACTGCCGCTGATGCCACCGTTCACCGTTGCGTGGCCGTTCACCGTGAGAGTCGTGTATTGGCCGGAACTGTTATAGCCCTGGGCCAGTCCGCCGTCCAAAGTGAAAGATTGAATAGTAGGACTGATGTCGAGAGTCGCCGACCCGCTACCGATCGTCACGTCGTAAGACTGGCCCGCGGTATTGTTCGGAACACTTGCAGGGGTCCATTGTCCAGCGGTACTCCAGTTTCCCGAGCCGCCGTTCCAGGTTGAGATGGTATCGGCGCGCGCGTCCGTGAGACTAAGTGAGCCGAGGGAAAGGAGCGCAACACCCAAAGTGCCGCATCGAAATGACGTCATAGCAGTGACCTCCGCGTCTTCGCTAGACAGATAATGCTGGTTAAGCGTATAGCCAGGCGGGTAGAAAGTCAATCATTATGTGTACCTCATTAGAAGCCCTTTTGGCGCACCGCTTTGCGAGATGATTTCTGGCAATCTGTCGTCCATTGTTCAGGAGACTATGACGAATCATGGCGAAGAAAAATCAAAAGACCATCTTGGTGACAGGCGCAACCGGCAAACAGGGGGGCGCGGTCTTTGAGCATCTGCGAAAAAACAATAAGTTCGCCCTGCGCGTACTAACGCGCGATCCCGACAAGCCCGCTGCCCGCACGCTGGTCGGCAGCGGCGTCGATGTCATCAAAGGCGATCTGGATGACACCGCTTCGTTGAAGCGCGCGCTTGAAGAAGTAGACGGAGTCTATTCAGTGCAGGATTGGACTGGGGGCGCGGAAACCGAAGTCCGGCAAGGCGTCAATCTGGTGGACGCCGCCAACCGCGAAGGGGTCAGCCACCTGGTCTATAGCTCGGTGGGCGCGGCGGACCAGAATACCGGCCTTCCACACTTCGAGAGCAAATTCAAAGTCGAGGAGCACCTGCGCAATTCCGGCCTTCCGCACACCATCTTCCGGCCCGTTTTTTTCATGGAGAACTGGTTTGGCAGTAAGGACCAGATCGAAAAAGGCGCGCTCATGACCCCGCTCAGTCCGGATACGCATTTACAGATGATCGCTGTCGAAGACATCGGCGCTTTCGTCGCCGCGGCCTTCGAACATCCCGGCCGCTGGATCGGGCGTACCGTCGAAATTGCCGGAGACGATCTACCCATGACCGATATTGCGAAAGCCCTCGGCGTCCAATACAAGCAGGTTCCCTGGGAGCAGGCCGAAAAAGCCATGGGTCACGAAATGACCGTCATGTTCCGCTGGTTCGAAGACGTGGGTTATCACGTCGATATCGAAGCTCTGAAACAGGAGTTGCCGAGTCTGACCAACTTCGAACGCTGGATCAATACCAAGTGGCAGCCCGCCGTGACCGAAGCTCAGCATCAAGCGAGTGCTTGAAAAGTTAGCATAAACTCAAGGCAGAGTTTTAAAGCATGCTGCTCATCGTCAATGGCCGCCGCAGGCAGGTCGAGGCCGATCCCAAACGGCCGCTCCTGTTTGTCCTGCGCGATGAACTCGACCTGACGGGCGCCAAGTACGGTTGCGGTGAAGGGCAGTGCGGCGCGTGTACCGTGCTGCTCGATGGCTTGCCGGCGCGCGGGTGCCAAATCGAGTGCGCGCAAGCCGCCGGACGCAAAATCACCACCATCGAAGGTCTCGCGCACGGTGACCATTTGCATCCCGTGCAGCAGAGCTTCATCGACTGCGACGCCATGCAATGCGGCTATTGCACGCCCGGGATGATTCTTTCGAGCGTGGCCCTGCTACGCAAGAATTCAGATCCGTCCGAGGCAGAGATCAAAACCACGCTCGAAGGGAACGTCTGCCGCTGCGGAACTTACAACCGCATCGTTCGGGCCGTCCGGCAGGCGGCGAAGGACTTAAAGGCTTAACCGCATGGCGAGGGTCAATTCTATTCCTACCAGGCGGGCTGCTTTGAAAGGATTCAGCGGCGGCTTGCTTGTCTTGCTGTCGCTCCATGAGACTGGTCTCGCCCAGGAATCGGGCGGTTCGCGCCAACGTCACAATCGCGACGAGAGTCTTCCTTCGGACGTCGCCGCATGGCTTCATATAGATAGAAGCGGCGCGATCACCGTGTTCACCGGCAAAGTCGAGGTGGGTCAGAATATTCGCACGTCGCTGACCCAGGCCGTGGCCGACGAACTGCGCAGCGCGACGGCTTCAATCCATCTGGTCATGGCCGATACAGCTTTGACTCCTTACGATTTCGGAACGGTGGGCAGCCGGACCACGCCCTCGATGGCCCCCCAGTTGCGCAAAATGGCCGCCACCGCCCGCGAGCAGATGATTACTACCGCCAGCGAAAAATGGAGCGTCCAGCGCGACTCGCTGGTGGCCCGCGATAGTTCGATTATCGACCGCGGCTCCGGCCGGAAAATCAGCTACGGCCAGATCGCGAGCTCGGTCGACTGGGTGAAAGTAATGGGTCAGGATGGCTGCCTGACGCCGATGGAGCAGCGTGCGTCGAGCGGCAAAAGTATTGCCAAAGTAAACGCGCTCGCATTGGTCACTGGCAGGCATCGGTATACGTCCGATTTGAAGCGCCCCGGCATGGCTTGCGGACGTATTTTGCGGCCGCCCTCCTTCGGCGCTAAACTCCGAACGTTCGATGCGTCCGCCGCCGCGAAAATGGCTGGCGTCACGGTAGTGCGCGACGGCGATTTTGCCGGTGTCACCGCGCCCAAGGAATTTATCGCGCAGAAAGCCCTCGCTTCCATCCGCGCCGAGTGGGATGAGCAGCCGCAGATTTCGACCGCCGAGCTTTTTGGCTATTTGAAAGCGAACCCCACCGAAGCCGATGGCAGCCGGGGAGTGGGCGCCGTGAGTTCCGATAAAGAAGGCGCTCGAAAGGAAGAGGAGAAGCGCCTCGAGAGCACCTATACGATTGCCTATATCGCGCACGTTCCGCTTGAGCCGCGCGCGGCGCTCGCCGAGTGGAACGGTTCGAAACTCACCGTTTGGACAGGCTCCCAGCGCCCGTTCGGTGTCCGTACCGAACTCGCCGAAACGTTTAAAATTCCCGAAGACGATGCGCGTGTCATCGTGCCCGATACGGGCTCGGCTTATGGCGGGAAACACACTGGCGAGTGCGCCGTCGAAGCGGCCAAATTGTCGAAGGCCATCGGCCGCCCGGTCAAGATCGTCTGGACGCGCGAAGAAGAGTTTACCTGGGCCTATTTCCGCCCGGCCGGAGTGATCGATGTAAAGAGCTCGCTCGCGTCCGATGGAACGCTTGCTTCCTGGGAGTTCGTGAACTACAACTCAGGTCCGTCGGGACTCGGCAGTCCCTATCACTCGCCCAAATCCGAAATTCACTTCCAGCCCACCCGTTATCCGCTGCGCCAGGGTTCGTATCGCGGTTTGGCTGCGACCGCCAACCACTTTGCGCGTGAATCGCACATCGACGAATTGGCGGCGAAAGCCGGCATCGAACCGCTGGCCTTTCGCCTGAAAAATCTAAAGGACGAGCGCGTGCGCACCGTGCTCAATGCCGCTACCGAAAGTTTTGCCTGGGAGAAAATCGAGCGCAAAGCCGGGCGCGGCTTCGGTCTGGCTTGCGGACTCGAAAAGGGCAGCGTCTTTGCCTGCTGCACCGAAATTTCAGTCCATCCGGACAAATCTATCCACGTAGAGCGTGTCACCGAAGCCTTCGAATGCGGGGCCGTAGTCAATCCCGAGCATTTGAAGAATCAGGTGGAGGGCGCGATTTTGATGGGGCTCGGGGGCGCTCTCTTCGAAGCCATCGACTTTGCGAACGGACGTATCCTGAATCCTCATCTGGCCAAATATCGGGTCCCGAGATTCCGCGACACGCCCGCCATCGACGTTGTGTTAGTCGACCGGAGAGACCAACCCTCGGTTGGCGCCGGCGAAACTCCAATTATGGGGATTGCGGCGGCTCTTGCTAACGCACTCTATTATGCGACCGGCGTGCGCGTCCGCTCCATGCCGATCGAACCCGCCTTCCGCCTGACACGCGCCTAAGTGGGGCAGCCCTGGTTGCACAATGTCACTTACTTTTCTCGAAAACCTTATAACTTCTTGATATCACTTAGCCGTGATCGTGGCGCGGCCACTCGTGGCCAATGTCGTTGACTTTAAGCATGAGCGTGACAAACCGGATGCCGCCCTAGCGTTCCGGATGCCGCCCAACCGTTGCACAATGCTTGAAACAGAGCAGGAAGCGTCAGCGACCGTAAACTTGCAACTACCTAGAAATCCCTTAAGTCAATGGCGCGGCCACTCGTGGCCAATGTCGTTGACTTTAAGCATGAGCGTGACAAACCGGATGCCGCCCTAGCGTTCCGGATGCCGCCCAACCGTTGCACAATGCTTGAAACAGAGCAGGAAGCGTCAGCGACCGTAAACTTGCAACTACCTAGAAATCCCTTAAGTCAATGGCGCGGCCACTCGTGGCTGCCGCGTCGAGAATCGTCTCGACGCTTTCCCGGCCCTCCTGATGCCCTTCGGATCTTCAGGCCATAACGGTTAAAGAACATAAAGCTTATCGAATGTTGGATTTGCGTACATGCCTCAAAAAGTAAGTGACATTGGCCCTGCTTGCACGTCTGTCTGAGCACCAGGGGCGCCATGCGCGTGTGCTTTAGCTGGTTTATCCGCGTTCTTTTAGCGAGGTTGCCGCCGCCTGGAGCAAGCCGCTCTGCACGTGGCGTTCCGAGAGGAAGGCCTTTTCTTCATCGCAAACTTTCGGTTCATTGGCGTTCATCCATTTCATCAGCACATTCCCACTATCGCCCCTTCGTTGTTGGCCCAAAAACGCGCTAAAGATGTTAAAACAATACTAGGAGGACTTGTTTACGGGTAATCTCGAGCTTTCTTCTTTTATTGCCCAAATGGAGCATCCGATAATGACGGCTGTTCACCCGTGGCTAGTAGGCGCAGCCTACACGTTCATCGCAATTGCCTTGCTCACGGCGGTGTGGGGTCTGTTATCCGATGAATACGATTTGGTACGGCCCGTGCTCGCGAGCATGGCGGGAAGCGTGATAGTCGGCTCAATCGCCTGGGTCGCTAATCCACTTATCGACACCGATGAGCGATTCCGGGCAGTGTGCGTGCTTGCGATGTTAGTGCTGGGATTGTGCGCCGTGTGGGAATACCTCGGCGACTGGAATCTCAGGCCATTTCGGTTTCTGGTCTGGGCGCCTCCCGCTATAGAGCTAGGCAAAGCGGCGATGACAATCCCAGCTCATCTGAGATCGGGCGCCGAACATGTCGTGGTGCTTCTAAATCAAGTACCTGAACCGGTCAAGAATGCGCTGGTGATAGGCGCTGTACTACTGACCTTCCTGGCAGCTTGCGTCAAATTCGTGAAGAATCTCGCGGCGTAGTCCTCGACTTCTGTGGCTCTTTCCGGCAAACGGTCCGTATTCGTGCAATATCGCACAAAAGCCCTCGGGAACCATGGCAAAAGCTATAGCAGCCCTGGCGATGTGAATATTGTCTTCTGCATGAAGATGATTCCTACTCGCCCCACCGCCAATCGCTCGGTCCGCCAACGGTACTACGCTTCTCGCGGCTTTCCGCAAATCAATGGGTCTTAGTTTGTGGCCTGCCATTCGCGTTGACGCCTCATCCAACTTTTCTTTTTTCAACCTGCTCAATCACTTAGCCGGAAAATCCCCGGCCGCCCGAACTCCTCCTCTTTATCCTGCGGGCAGGTTTGAACTCATGAACGCCCAATCCACCCCGCTCACCCGCGCCGATGTCAATCGCGCCAACGCCGCCCTCTCCACGGGTCCGAAAAGTGTCGCCGGCCGAGCTCGCTCCTCCCAGAATTCGACGGATGAGCCCGCGTCCCTCAGCGAGGCGAAGATTCCATGGGCCCACGGCCTTTACTCACGCGATCTCATCACCCCACGCGAAGATCCCGCCGAATTCGATGCGCTCCGCGCCAGCTTACGTCGCGAACACCAGCCCGCCAACACCACCGAGGAAATCCTGGTCGACGAACTCGCCCAAAGCTTCTGGCGCATGCGCCGCTTCCGCCACCTCGAAGCCGTCGCCTGGGCTCCCGCCAACGTCGGCGAGTGGATCGATAACGGCCTCATGACCCTGGTCCAGCGCGCCGCCAATTCCGCCGAGCGTAGTTTCCACAAAACCCTCGCCTCGCTCGCCAAACTCCAAAAGGAGCGTGGCTTCGTTCCCCAAAAAACCGTCGAGCAACAACCCGCCGATATCGAAGAACAACCCGCCGTCGAAGAAACTGGCTTCGTTCCCCAAAAAACCGATGCCGGGCTCGAATTCTTCGATGAACTCCCCGAAGATCTAATAAAACGCATGGACTCGCTGCTCCGCCAAGCCGATTCTCTAAGCGGCTCCGTACAAACCGCCATCTGAGCACTTCCGTCCCTCTTAAGCAGAAGGACTATACGTACTGAGAGGGCGTAAGAAAGGCGAAATCAATGATTTGCGGAAGATTCTTTAAACAAATCTATTGCATTCGGTAAATATGCGTGAGAGGATCGATTTGTGGCCTGAACTGGTCAAAAGTGGCTCGAAGTGGAGCTGGGGTGGTGAGTGGAAGAGATCGGTCGGACAAGTCCGGATATCCCGGTGGAGGCCCCTCGCGGGACTCTGCAGGGTCGCGTGGACGAGAAAGGCCGGTTGAAGCTGCCCGCGGCGCTGGCGCAATATTTGGCCGCGCTCGGGGAGGCAAAAGTTTTTGTCACGACGCTGAACATCTCGACAGCTCTAATCTACCCGATTTCGGTGTGGCGGGAAACAGAAAAGATGCTGCAGGAGCCGGGAGACGATGCGGACGTAAGGGCGGACGTGGCCTTCGTCGCGAACCACTATGGTGAGGATGTTGAGATCGATGCTCAGGGGCGAGTATTGATGCCGACCACGCTGCGGCGCGAGTTGGAGTTGGAGAAGGATGACGTCCATCTGGTCTGTTACAAGCAGCGGATAGAGGTCTTTGGGAGCAAGGTTTACAGTCAGCGGCTGGATGCGGCGAGAACAAATCTGCCGGAGAAGCTGAAGGGTTTGGAGAAGAAGGGGCTGCGATAACTGCATGCTATGGACGGCGCGCCACAAGAAAGCGGGCCGCGGCATTATCCAGTTCTGCTGAAGGAATCGCTGGAGTATTTAGCGGTTCGGCCAGAGGGAATTTACATAGACATGACCGCCGGTTTAGGTGGTCACACGCGGGCGATTGCGGAGCGGCTGGAAAGCGGGTTCGTGATTGCTTGCGATAGGGACGCGGAGTCGCTCAAATGGGCTCGCGCTAATACAAGTGCGTTTGCGGAGCGGATTCGTTACGTTCACGGGCCGTTTTCGGAGATGCCGAAGGCTTTGGCTTTGAATGGGATTGACTCGGTGGATGGCGTGATAGCGGATCTCGGTGTAAGCCGGTATCAGTTGAGCGCCGCCGAGCGCGGGTTTTCGCTGAATGAAGATGGGCCGTTGGATATGCGGATGGATCGCAGCCAGCCCTTGACCGCGGCGGATCTCGTGAATGAACTGCCGGAAAAGGCGCTCGCCGATCTGATCTATCAGTTGGGCGAAGAAAGGAGGTCGCGAAGAATCTCCAGAGCAATCGTTCGCGCGCGGCCGATTCTGACTACCGGTCGTCTGGCCCAGGTGGTGGGAAAGGTCGTGCCGCGAACGGGGAGAATCCATCCGGCCACGCAAACTTTCATGGCGTTGCGCTTGAAGGTGAATGGCGAGCTGGAGGAATTGGAAGAGTTGCTTCGGATAGCACCGGAGCGGCTGAGATCCGGAGGACGCTTCGTGGTGCTGACGTTTATGTCGACCGAAGACCGGATCGTAAAGCGAGCTTTCCAGGCGCAGGCGCGGGACGGCAGGGCGAAGATTCTGACCAAGCATGTGGTCAGGCCGAGCGAGGAAGAGATTTTGGAAAATGCGGCATCGCGCAGCGCGAAGCTGAGGGCGGCCGAGCGGATTTAGGGGAAAAGGAATAAAGGAAATGGCAACACTCGCAACTTTCGTGAATCGATTCGTTGGGGCAAGAGAACTGGCCGATGTGTCACCGGCAGTTTGGACGCGGACGGAAGCACCGCGTTTACGCCCGATCGCTAATGAGGACGTTTATTTGTTTGTCAAACGAATCGATAACACGGCGGTTGTGAGAGCGATCAATCCAGCGGAGAGGACAGCGCGCAGCCGGTCGATGATGACGGGCTTCGTGGCGGCGATGTTGGTGATCGCCGGACTGGTGCCGACCGCTTACAACACGACGGCGGGATTCACGGTGCAGCAACTGCGCAGCGAGGAGGCGCGGCTGCAGCAGCAGATGACGAAGCTGAATGCGTCCGAGGCGCAGTTGGTGAGCCTCGACCGGCTGCAACAGTTGGCGAAAACGCTAAAGATGGCGCAGCCGGAGCCCCAGCAAGTAGAGACGCTGGACGGGAAGCCGGGCAAGGCGGAAGCGCGCAATACGCTGCCGCTGAGCGGCGCAGAGATAGCGCGATAGCGAGCGCACGCGACATGAGGGTTTTTTTGGTGGGTGAAACAAATGGAGTCCCGACCGCTTGAGACAGTCTCGCAATCGGTAGAACGGGCACTCATTATAGGGCTCATCCTTCTTGGTTGGGCCCTAATTCTTATTTTCCGGCTTTTCGATCTTCAGATACTGGCGCACGACAAACTAGTCGATCGCGCGAAACAGCAGCAGGAGAAGCTGGAGCCGGTAGAGGCGCAGCGGGGTTCGATCTATGATCGCAACGGTAACCTCCTGGCAATCAGTTCTCCCTCGCACTTTGTAGTAGTCGATCCCAAACGGATTCCGGATAAAGCCACGGCGGCGGGGCTGCTGGCGAGCGTTCTGTCGCTCGACGCCCGGCGGCTCGAGGCTTCGCTCGAAGTAGCAGGCGAATCCAAACGCCACAGCGGCTACCTGGTGGTGGATCAGCACGTGACCGATGAGCAGGCGGCAACGTTGCGCGAGATGAATCTGGAATGGCTCACCATACGCGACGGTAGCGTGCGCTCTTATCCCAATGATGATGTAGCCGCTCACGTAATCGGTAATTTGAATGCCGAAGGGCAAGGCGTAGCGGGCGTCGAGCTGAAGTTGAACAAAGATCTGCGGGGTATTCCAGGAGAAGCAAGAGTCGAGCGGGACGGCCGGGAGAATTCATACTCTTCCGAAATCGTGAAAGCGGCAACGCCCGGCAAAGACGTCGGACTGACGATAGACCGCGAACTACAGTATGTCGCGAAAGAGGCGCTGCGCGAAGCGGTAGTAAAGAATCACGCGGACCACGGCAGCCTGGTGGCGATGAATCCGAAGACGGGCGAAGTGCTAGCGCTAGAAAACTATCCGACATACGATCCGAACGAACACCTCTTCCCGGGGGAGAAGCCGAAGGGGCGCGAGGATCTGGCGGTAGTAGCGCCGTTTGAGCCGGGATCGGTATTTAAGATAGTCACGGTCTCAGCGGCTTTGGAAACGACGCGCCTGACGCCGGACACGCCGATCAATTGCGATGGCGGAGTTCTGAGGCTGTTCGGGCGCGTGATACACGACGCGGAGCCGCATGGCATCCTATCGATGGCCGATGTGTTGGCCAAATCGAGCAATATCGGCGCGATTCACATCGGGCAGCAGGTCGGAAGCACAAATCTCTATGCATACATCAAGCGGTTCGGATTTGGACATAAGACCGGCATTGAGCTTCCGGGCGAAGCGCGCGGGCTGGTCAGACCACTGACACGCTGGAAACCGAGCTCGATCGGCGCAGTGCCGATGGGGCATGAGATCAGTGTCACTTCGGTTCAGCTTGCGCAGTTGGGAAGCGTGATCGCAAACGGCGGCTTCCTGGTACACCCTCACCTGATTGCCTGGGAGCGAGCGCCCGGTGAAAGCAAACAAATCATGACGTATGAGGCGCCGGAACAGCGCGTGCTGGAGGCAAAAACCGTGCTGACGATGCAGCGACTGCTGCGGCGCGTGGTGCTGCCCGGCGGCACGGCGCAACATTTGAAGGTCATAGGATACGCCGTGGCCGGTAAGACGGGCACCGCCCAGATTTTTGATTTTGCGCATCATATTTATACTCATCGATATAACGCCTCCTTTGTAGGATTCGGTCCGATCGAGAACCCGGCGATTGTGGTGGCCGTGACAATTTCAGGTACAACGGGAGAAGCGGGTTTCGGCGCATCCGCTTCGGGACCGGTGTTTGAAAGAGTGACGGAGACGGCAATGCACCGGCTTGGAATTGCGCGCGACCAGCCGCAAGATATCGAGGAGTTGCTGGCGAAAGAGAAAGACAGCGTCAAAGGCAAGCGTGAAGAGAAAGCCAAAGAGAGCGACGACACTTCGCTGGCTGAGCTGAATCCGCCTACCGAGGAAGAGATGCAGCAGGCATCGGGTAACGAAAGCGAGCAAATGGTAGCGGATGCGAGCGCGCCGAAAGTTCCGAACTTTGTTGGCAAGACGGTAAAAGATGTGATGGAAGAAGCGACCTCGAGGGGAGTGGAGGTCGACCTGCTTGGAGACGGCATGGCCCGAGCGCAGACTCCTACGGCAGGCAGCGTTTTGATGCCAGGCGAGCACATCGCGGTGAGGTTCGCGCGCTGAAATAAGCACCGCCATGGAACTGCAACGAGTGTTCGAAGGTGTTTCGACGGTGCGAGATTTGCCGTCCGAGCTAATAAAGGCGGACGTGCAAGGCATCGCCTACGACAGCCGAAAAGTAGAGCCTGGTTATCTCTTCTTTGCATTTTCGGGTGTGAAGACGGATGGGGCGCGCTACGCGGCAGCAGCCATCGAGGCGGGCGCACTGGCAATCGTGAGCGACAGACCGGAACATAGACCGGCGCACGGGCAGGAGGCGGTCCAGTGGATTCAAGTACCCCATGGGCGCGAGGCGCTGGCCATGGCGGCGCGCAATTTCTACCACAAGCCCGACGAGCGCGTGTTCGTCGCGGCAGTAACAGGCACGAACGGAAAGACCACAAGCACCTCGCTGATCGACGCCATTCTGCGGGCGGCGGGTAAGACGACGGCGCTGATTGGAACGATTGAATACCATCTTGCCGGGCAGGTGTTGCCGGCGGTGAATACGACGCCCGAATCGCTCGATCTGTTCCGCATGTTCGACGAATTGGCCGAAGCGGGCGGCACGCATGCGACCTTAGAGGCTTCCTCGCACGCGCTCGACTTGGGCCGAATCCATGCGATGCGCGTCCATACTGCCGGGTTCACCAATTTCACGCGCGATCATCTCGACTATCACGGGACGATGGGCGCTTATTTCGATGCCAAGCAACTGCTTTTCACGCCGCGAAGCGGTCCTCCCCCCCGCTTCGCGGTGCTGAACGCGGACGACGACCAGATTCGCCGTCTGAAAATCGCGCCGGAAACGAAGGTGCTCTGGTTCGGCATAAATCAGGCACCCCCTGCGCAGGCTGGCGGCAAGCAGAGATACGTGCGGGCGGAAAACGTGGAATCCAGTTTCAGCGGCCTTCGTTTCGAGGTAGCGGCGGACGAGCGACGATTCACTGTCGAATCCGCTCTGGTTGGACACATCAATGTCTACAACATTCTGCTGGCTTGCTCGACCGCGCTGACTTACGGACTAAGTGACGAAGAGATTCAGAAAGGGTTACGAGACTTGCAACGGGTACCGGGGAGATTCGAACGGGTAGAAGAAGGACAGCCGTTCACCGTAGTAGTGGACTACGCGCATACCGACGATGCGCTCAGGAATGTGATTACGGTAGCGCGCGGCATGCGCCCTAAGAGGGTGATTACGCTTTTCGGCTGCGGCGGCGACCGGGACCGGTCGAAACGGCCGTTGATGGGCGTGGCCGCGGCGGAGCTGAGCGATTATGTGGTGTTAACTTCGGACAATCCGCGCAGCGAAGATCCGCTGGCGATCATGAACGACGCCATGGTGGGGCTGAGCCGATATGACACGCCGCATATTGCCGAACCGGACCGGGAACGCGCGATACGCAAGGCGATTGAGACGGCGGGTCCGGGCGACGTCGTGATTCTGGCGGGCAAGGGACACGAAACATACCAGGTGTTACGGGATGGCCCGATTCCATTCGACGATCGGGAAGTAGCGCGCCGTGTGCTGAAATCGTTCGGCTACGGAAAGCTGAATCGAAAAACCGCGCAGGCGTCGGATTCTGCCCAGAAATCTTAGGCTGGAAAGCGATGGAGTTGTCCCTGGCGCAGGTCGAGCAGGCAACCGGAGCGCGGTGGATTGCCGGCGCCGCGAGCGTGGAAGGGCTGCGGGCAAAACGGATTGGCGGATGGAGCATCGATTCGCGGTCTGTTTCTCGTGGCGATCTGTTTTTCGCGATTCAGGGAGAGCGCTTCGATGGGCACGCTTTTCTGCCGGCGATTTTTGCGGCGGGAGCGGCGGCCGCTGTGGTCAGCAATCCTCTATCGGACGGCGTGGGCGGCCCGCTGCTGGTGGTCGAGGACACGGTAAGAGCGATTCAGCAAATTGCGCGGCGCGTACGCCAGGAGTGGGATCGGCCGATAGTGGCCGTTACCGGGAGCGCGGGCAAAACCAGCACGAAGGAAATCATCTCCAGTCTCTTAGGCGTGCGCTTCCGCGTCGGTAAGACCATCGGAAATCTGAACAATCACATCGGCCTGCCGCTCACTCTGCTGCGGCTGCCCGGCGACGCCGAGGTAGCAGTCGTCGAGATGGGGATGAATCACGCGGGCGAGATCCGCGGACTGGCCGCCATCGCGCAGCCGCGGGTGGGCATTGTGACGAACGTGGGCTATGCGCACATCGAGGCGTTTGCGTCGATGGACGCGATAGCTGCCGCCAAACGCGAGTTGATTGAAGCGCTGCCGCCGTCGGGCGTGGCGATCTTGAATGCCGACGATAAGCGGGTACTTGGATTTCGCGATTTTCATCGCGGCAACGTGCTCACGTACGGCTTCTCGGAAGACGCGGACATTCGAGCGGAGGACACGATCATCGGTTCCGATTCATCCGCATTCAGTGTTGGCGGCATGCGTTTCGAGACCAGGTTGACGGGCCGGCACGCGATCTCGAATATTCTGGCGGCGCTGACTGTGGCGCGCCTCTTCGAGATTCCTTTCGGAGAACTGGTAGAGGCGGTAGGGCGGCTCGCGGCCGGCAAGATGCGCGGCCAACGCTATCGAATTCGCGACGCGACGATTCTTGACGATGCCTACAATTCGAATCCGGAAGCGGCGCGCTCGATGATCGATGTGCTTTTGCGCGAACCTGCCAAGCGAAGAATAGCCGTACTCGGAGAGATGCTCGAGCTTGGCCAATGGGCTGAGACACTGCACCGTGAGCTGGGGCGCTACGCCGCGGAACAGGGCGTGGACGTGCTGATTGGCATACGCGGCGCGAGCCGGTGGATGGTCGAAGAATCGATCGAAGCTGGATTGGGCACTTGCGCCGCGTTTTTTTTCGAAGATGCGGAAAGCGCCGGCGAATTTCTTCGTGGATTTGTCGAGCCTGGCGATGCGCTGCTCTTCAAAGGATCGCGCGGCACGCATGTCGAGAAGGCGCTCGCGAGGATGGAAGAATAGAGGATGCTTTACTGGCTGCTTTACCAGGTTCTCCACCGCTACGTACCGGCTTTTCGCGTATTTCAATACATCACGACCAGAGTGGCGCTGGCAAATCTGACGGCGCTGGCGTTGTCACTGGCGCTGGGGCCATGGCTCATCCGCAAGTTGCGCGCCTGGAGCTTCGGACAGCATATTCGCGAAGAGGGCCCGCAATCTCACCAGAAGAAAGCCGGAACGCCGACTATGGGCGGCCTGTTGATCGTAACGGCAATTGTGATTCCGACATTGCTATGGGCCGATCTGGCCAATCGTTATATCTGGGTCGCACTGCTGGGCCTGCTCGGTTTCGGCGCGATCGGTTTTTTGGACGACTACGCCAAGGTAGCCAAGAAGCGGAATCTGGGTTTAACGGGAACTCAGAAGTTCTGGGCGCAAGTGCTGGTCGCAATGATGATCGGGTTCTTTCTGCTGTTGCTGCACGCCAATCAGGCTTACTCCACGACCATCAATTTTCCATTTCTGAAGCAGTTCAAGCCCGATCTGCTGGTCGATTCCCTGACCAGGAGTTACTGGACGTATCCGCTGGCGTTCCTGCCGTTCTATGCGTTCATCGTGTTCATTATGGTGGGCTCGTCGAATGCGGTGAATTTGACAGACGGACTCGATGGGCTGGCGATCGGCCTGATGATCATTGCGTCCGGCGGCATGACGGCGCTCACCTACGTTTCGAGCAACACGGCGATCTCTAACTATCTGGATCTGGCGCACCTGCCCAATTCGCAGGAGCTGACGATCTTCTGCGCTTCGATGATGGGGGCCAGCCTGGGTTTTCTTTGGTACAACTGCCATCCGGCGGAGATGTTCATGGGCGACGTGGGGTCGCTGGCGCTCGGCGGCGGCATGGGCATTGTCGCGGTGTTGATTAAACAAGAAATTCTACTGGCGTTTATCGGCGGAGTTTATGTAATCGAAGCGCTCTCGGTGATTTTGCAGGTCGGTAGTTATAAGTTGCGAAGCGGCAAGAGGATTTTCAAGATGGCTCCCATCCATCATCATTTTGAAGCGCTCGGTTGGCCGGAGTCGAAGGTGATTGTACGGTTCTGGATTGCGGGACTGGTGATGGCGCTGTTCGCGCTGGCAACTTTGAAATTGAGATAGATGAAACTAGCAAAGTTGCAAGGGAAAGAAGTGCTGGTGGTGGGTACGAAGCGCTCAGGCATGGGCGCAATCGAGCTGCTGCGCAAGGAAGGCGCGCATGTACGGGCGATGGATGCCGAAGCGCTACCCCCTGAGGAGGAAGCGAAGTTCCAGAAGCTTCAGGTTCCGGTGGTTTTGCAAACGGTGGAGAACATTCGCGTCAATGGCCGCGACCCGGACCTGATTGTGCTCTCGCCCGCCGTGCCGGTGGAAACACCGATCTTCGTTATGGCGCGGCAGCGCGGCGTGCCGTTAATTGGCGAAGTGGAGCTTGCTTCGTATTTTTTGCGCGGGCCAGTGATCGGGATCACCGGCTCGAACGGCAAGACGACTACGACAGCGCTGACGGGACACTTACTGAAAGAGTGTGGCGTGGCCTGTCAGGTAGGCGGAAACATTGGAACAGCGGTTAGTTCGCTGGTGGATTCATCGGAGGACGACCGGTGGAACGTGCTCGAGCTCTCCTCATTTCAGCTGGAGACTATCGAAAGTTTTCGCGCGCGCATTGCGGCGTGCCTGAACGTGACGCCGGATCACCTGGATAGACACGGCACGCTCGACAACTACGCCGCGGCCAAGCGACGTTTGTTTGAAACGCAGGTGGCCGGAGACTTCGCCGTGCTGAACTATGACGACCCCATTTGCCGGAACTACGCCGGCCATACCAAGGCGGAGATTTACTGGTTCAGCGCGTCGCAGCCGGTGCCGCAAGGCGTGGCCATGGAAGAAGGACAGTTGCTCTACTGCGGCGAGCCCTTTATGCAGCGGGAGCAGGTCCAGCTGCGCGGGCTGCACAACCTGGAAAATGTCATGGCGGCGGCCTTGATCGCTAAACTGGCGGGCGCCGAACTGGCGGAGCTAGGCAGCGCGATCGCCACTTTTGGCGGCGTCGAGCATCGACTCGAATTTGTTCGCGAGCTGGACGAAGTCGAGTATTACAACGATTCGAAGGCAACCAATGTGGATGCCGCCTTGAAAGCGATCGCCGCTTTTCCGGGTAACTTATGGGTGATTCTGGGCGGTAAAGACAAAGGCGGCGATTATCGTCCTCTGCGCGAGCCTTTGCGCGAGCGGGCCAGAGGTGCGCTGCTGATCGGCGCGCCTCCGCCTTATCCTTACGCGGCCGCGCCGCTGCTGAAGGAAATTTTGGGAGATGTTTTGCCGGTGGAGGAGTGCGGCACGCTGGGGGCGGCGGTGCGCTATGCGCGCCAGAAAGCCCAGGCGGGCGATGTCGTTCTACTGGCCCCGGCCTGCGCCAGTTTCGATCAGTTCCAGAATTACGAAGAGCGAGGAAAACTCTTCAAACAACTAGTGGCAGAATTGTTTTAATAAGAGCGTACGCAACAGCATGGCACAACGGCTCAGAACAGACTGGATTCTCTTTCTTACGGTGCTTACGCTCGTGTGCTTCGGGCTGGTGATGGTGTATAGCGCGTCTTCCTTCATCGCCGAGCTCAAGTACCAGGTTTCGAGCACGCATTTCTTCCTGCGCCAATTGGGCTGGGCGGTTTTCTCGTTCATCGTGCTGCTTTACTGCATGCGCCAGGATTACCGCCAGTGGAACAATCCGAAGGTGGCGTTTGCCTGCCTGGGCATTGTCATGCTTCTGCTGGTGGCTGTGTATGTGACGGACGGAAGGCATCGCTGGCTGCGCGCGGGTCCATTTTCCATGCAGCCATCGGAGCTGGCGAAACCCGCGCTAGCGCTGTTCCTCTCTTTCTTTTTGTGCCGGCGGCTGGATACGATCAACGAGAGACACACGCTCGGGCCGATTGCGGTAGCCGTTTCCGTGATGGCGCTGGCGGTGGCGGTAGCCGATTTCGGAACGGCCGTGGTATTGGTTGCGATGACGGTGGCAGTGATGTTTGTAGCCGGCATCGAACGGCACTATCTGGCCATCTGCGCTGTGCTCGCTTTGCTGCTGGGCGTGGGATTTATCGCCATGAAACCGTATCGGCTGATGCGCGCGATCGAGTTTGTAGATAAAGACCACAAGCTGCTTGCAAAAATCGATCCACACGGCCGGATTCTGGCCTATGCGCACCAGACCGCGTCTACCAGCGATCCCGGCTATCAGCAGCTGCAATCGAGAATCGCGGTCGGCTCGGGCGGTTTGACAGGCGTCGGGCTGATGCAGAGCAAACAGAAACTGCTTTACCTGCCGGAGGCGCATACCGACTTCATCTACGGAGTCATCGGCGAAGAGACCGGCTTTTTCGGGGCAACGCTGCTGATCGTCGGATTTGGCGTCGTACTTTGGCGCGGCATTCGGACGTTTGTACGCGCCAACGATAATTTTGGCCGGTATCTCGCCTTGAGTGTCACGGTCTGCGTGGTCGTTCAGGCGCTGGTGAATATGAGCGTGGTGCTGGGTTTGCTGCCGAACAAAGGAATTCCGCTGCCGTTTATCAGTTCGGGCGGAAGTTCGCTGCTGAGCACGCTGGTGATGATGGGAATCCTTTTGAGCGTGAGTGAGCATGCTGCCTGATGCCTTACTCGTTTGTCTTGACGGGGGGCGGCACGGGCGGACATGTCTTTCCGGCGCTAGCAGTGGCGCGGGTGCTTCGGGAGCGAGGGCACAAGCTGCTGTTCGTGGGGACGCAAGCGGGCATGGAGTCCCGTTTGGTTCCGGAGGCGGGCTTCGGAATAGAGTTCATCCGCAGCGGCGGGCTCAATCGCGTGGGGTTGCGCAATCAGATGCAAACGGCGGTGCAGTTACCCGGAGGCATTGCGGCGGCGCGGTGGATCCTGCAAAAACATCGAACGCAAGCCGTGTTCAGCACGGGAGGTTATGTGGCGGGGCCGGTCATGTTGGCGGCCGTCCTGGCGCGCATCCCGCTGATTTTGATGGAACCCAACATGGTTCCGGGGTTCGCGAATCGCAAAATGGCGCGCTGGGTCTACCGGGCGTTACTCGGCTTCGAGGCCACGGAGGCATGGTTTCCAAAGGGCCGCAGCGAGGTCACGGGCTTGCCGGTACGGGCGGAGTTTTTTGAAGTGAAAGCAAGGCGGGAAGGAACGTTCACGATACTAATCACCGGCGGGAGCCGTGGGGCTCGCACGCTGAATAATGCTTCACGCGAAAGCTGGCCCCTGTTCCACGCGGCCAGCGCGCCGGTACGAATCGTGCATCAGGCCGGAGCGGCAGCGAATTACGAATCGCTGGCGCGCGAGTTTGCCGAATCGGGAGTAGATGGAAAGATTGAGCAATTCATTCCGAACATGCCGGAAGCATTTGGGCAGGCGGATTTGGTGGTATGCCGCGCCGGCGCAGGCACGGTAAATGAACTCTCCGCCGCGGGCATGCCTTCGATTCTGGTGCCGCTGCCTTTTGCAGCCGACGACCATCAACGAAAGAATGCCGAGATGCTGGTGAGCGCAGGCGCCGCGCGCCTGGTGGCCGATGGTGAACTGAGCGGGGAACGGCTCTTTCGAGAAGTGGAAGAGCTGCGCCGCGATCCGACGGAATTGACCGCCATGCGGGAGCGAGTGGGGGGTTTTGCCAAACCCGGCGCGGCCGAACGCGCGGCAGACGTAATGGAAGAAGCCGCGGTCCGGGCGAGACAATGATTTTTTTCACGCAATCGAAAAAAGTACCGGCAAGCGATGAAATATCGATTTCGGCGTTGACAGCTTGCTCCAAAGCCGGAACAATACGGTTTAAGAATGTTTTTTAAGCCCCAACACGTGCATTTCGTGGGAATCGGGGGCATCGGGATGAGCGGAATCGCCGAAGTCTTGCTGACGCTCGGCTACCAGGTCTCCGGCTCGGACATCCGGCAGAGCGCAACCACGGATCGATTAGCGCGGCTGGGGGCGAGCATTCAGATCGGGCATCGCGCGGAAAACGTGGCTGGGGCGAAGGCTGTGGTGGTCACATCGGCTTTGGATAGCGCCAATCCCGAAGTAGCGGAGGCGCGACGCCAGCAGACGCCGGTGATTCCACGCGGAGAATTGCTCGCCGAGCTCATGCGGCTCAAGTACGGGATCGCGATCGGCGGCAGCCATGGAAAGACGACGACCACGTCCATGGTGGCTTCGATTTTGAATGCCGCGAACCTCGACCCGACGGTTGTGGTCGGCGGAAAAGTCGCGGCCATGCAGGGTTCGAATGCGCGCGTGGGCAAGAGCACCATTCTGGTGGTTGAATCGGACGAGAGCGATGGATCGTTTCTAAAGCTGGCGCCGATCCTGGCAGTAGTTACCAACATCGACCGCGAGCACCTGGACCACTATGCCTCGCTTGAAGAGATCGAGACTGCTTTCACCGAGTTCGTCAATCGCGTGCCTTTTTACGGAGCAGCGATCCTCTGCCTGGAGGATGAAAACATTCAGCAGATTTTCCCGGCGGTGCAGCGCAGAACCGTTACCTACGGCCGCTCCGCGCAAGTCGATCTGGAGATCCAGAACATCGCGCTTTCGGCGAAGGGAAGCGAATTTTGGATACGGCGTCGCGGCTCCGATCTGGGGTGCTTTCAGTTGGATGTGCCGGGCGTACACAATGTCCTGAATGCGACGGCTGCGATCGGCGTGGCGCTCGAACTCGATGTGACGGTGGAGCGGATTGCGGAGGGATTGAAGGCTTTTAGCGGAGTTGACCGGCGCTTTTCCGTGCGAGGTCAGGCACGCGGCGTCACGGTAATCGATGACTACGGCCATCATCCGACCGAAATCAAAGCGACTCTCGCGGCAGCTAAACTTTCGGCGTACGGCCATATTCGCGTGCTCTTTCAGCCACATCGTTATTCACGCACCAAACATCTGCTCGACGAATTCGGCACGGCCTTTCATCAGGCGGACGATGTTTATCTGCTCGATATCTATGCGGCGTCCGAACCGGCGCTCGAAGGTGTGAATGCGGAAGCCTTGCTCGATAAGCTGCGCGCCTATGGCCATCGCTCGGCTCACTACGTTCCAAACATGGAGGAAGGCGTAGCCAGGATTGCCGCGGCGGCTGAAGCGGGAGATCTCATTATTACGCTGGGCGCCGGCACTGTTTCGCAGGCGGCCGACAAGATTCTCGAAAAGCTGCGGGAGGCTGCCTGATGGCGCGGCGTCAGCAGCCTGAACCTGAGCCTCGCGAACCCATTCGCTGGGTGCGCTTTACGTTCTGGTTGGTGGCCGGAATTTTATTGATGGTTAGTACGCTCTTCGCCTGGCATTCGACCGAGGAGTTTCTCATTAAGGACAACCGATTCCACATTGCCGAGTCGGAGGATTTCAATGGGCGCAGCCCCAATCTCGTTGTGGAGGGAATACATTATGCGTCGGCTTCCCAAGTCCGTCATGTCTTCGCGGAAGACTTCGGGCGTAGTCTCTATCTGGTCCCGATCGAAAAGCGCAGGCAACAGCTACTGGCGATCGACTGGGTGGAGGACGCAACGATTTCGAAGATTTGGCCGAGCACGCTAAGAGTGTTCATCCACGAGCGCGTGCCGGTGGCTTTTGTGCGGCTTACGCCGAATCGCCGCGACGGTATTTCCCGCCTGGCGTTGATCGACAAAGACGGATACATCTTGCGGCCGCGCATAGCGGCGCAGTTCACCCTGCCCGTGGTGACGGGCGTCCGCGAGAGCGAGCCGATCGACAACCGGCGCGCGCGAGTTCGCCGCGTGCTCGGAATGCTGAAAGAAATTGGACCGCTCGCCGGGCAGATTTCCGAGATCGATGCGACCGACCCGAACGATTTGATCGTCGCGGAACACGTCGGCAACACAGTGGTCAACCTGATGATCGGAGACGACAACTACGCCGAGCGCGTGCAGAGTTTCTTGAACAATTATTCGGAGATTAAACGAAAGCGTCCGGACGCGAAGACGCTCGACCTGCGAGTGGACGGAGTGATTACGGCAGTGGGAGGCGATGGCGGTGGCGAATAAGACGAAGTTAGCAGTGGGGCTGGATCTGGGCAGTACGAGCACTCGCGTGGTGATTTGCGCTCTTGAAGAGCACGGTGTGAAATTTCTGGGCTATGGCGAAGCTCCTGTGCAGGCCTGGCACAAAGGCCGGCTCTCCGATCAGGATGCGCTCGCCCAGAGCATTCAATTCGCGCTGCACGAAGCGGAGCTGCGGGCGCAGGCTTCGCCCGAATCGGCCGTTATCGGCGTCGGCGGCAGCGTGGCCGGCGTTAACAGCCGCGGCTTATACGAATTCGGCCGAAGGCGGGACATCGAGCCGGACGATCTGCGCTATGCGGTAGAACTGGCTTCCCGTGTTCGTTTGGAAGAAGACCGGCAGATTCTGCAGATCTGTCCGCAGGATTTTACATTAGACGGGCGCGCCGGGTATCGCAATCCGAAAGGCATTCTTTGCGGCAGGCTGGAAGCGAATGTCCACGTGGTTACGGCCGGCTTGGGCGAGCACCAGGCTTTGGTTTCGGCCGTTCACAAGGCGCATCTGGCGGTAGAAGAATCGATCTTCGAGGCGGCGGCCGCTACCTACGCCGCGGTCTTACCGGAGGATCGGGCGCGCGGCGTGGCGTTGATCGATATCGGCGCGCAATCGACGCTGCTTGCGGTCTATGACGGCGACGCTTTGCTGCTGGCCGCTTCCATGCCGGTGGGCGCGGAGCATTTTACGCGTGATGTGTCCTGGCTCTTGAAGGTCAACTATGAAGATGCCGAGAGCCTGAAGCGCGAATACGGCTGCGCGATGACCGGCACGGAATCGGATCATAGCCTGATCGAAATTCCGACGGCCGAAGGACGTGGCATGCGGGAAGCACCGCTGCGCCAGCTCAACGAAATTCTGGAAGCGCGCGCCGAAGACATTTTCGAGCGTATTTATGCGGAGATTCTGCGCGTGGGCATGGAACAGTCGTTGCTCGAAGGCGCGATATTGACGGGCGGCGGAACGCTGCTCAACGGCATGTGCGATCTGGTCGAGCGGATGTTGAATTGCCAGGCGCGCAATGGCTTGGCGCACGGCATCGAGAACTGGCCGCGCGAATTGGATAATCCGATTTGGACGACAGTGGCCGGCTTGGCCATGTACTCGGGGCGGCTCAAAATGAAGCGGGATTGGAAGCGTGCATCGGCGGGACTCGCCGGATTGACAGTAAAGTAGCGAAACGAAGGAAGGGGATTGGCAAATGGCGGACGACTTAAAATTTCTGATCGAAGAGGAAGTTCAACTGGGAACTCGGATCAAGGTAATTGGCGTTGGTGGCGGCGGTTCGAATGCGGTGGCTCGTATGCTGCATGAGGGCTTGGCCGGAATCGATTTTTACATTCTGAATACGGATAAGCAGGCGCTGGCGGCCTCGCCGGTGGCCAACAAGATAGCTATCGGAAAGAAGTTGACGAGTGGCTTGGGAGCGGGCGCGGACCCGTCTGTCGGGCGGCAGGCCGCGCTTGAAGATACCGAACAGATTATAGAAATTCTCGAAGGCGCCGATATGGTATTTGTCACGGCGGGGCTCGGAGGCGGCACCGGTACCGGCGCCGCTCCCGTGGTGGCTTCGCTGGCTAAGGAATTGAATGCGCTGACGGTGGCGGTGGTTACGAAGCCGTTTCAATTCGAAGGACCGCGGCGCATGAAGCAGGCCGAGCGAGGGATGGCCGAACTGGCCGGTAGCTGCGATACGGTCATCAGCATTCCGAACGAAAAGCTGCTCGGGCTTGCGCCAAAGGGAACCAGCTTCATGGATTCGTTCCGCATGGCCGATGACGTCCTGCATCAGGCCGTGCAGGGGATCGCCGATATCATCACGACGCCCGGCATGATCAACCGCGACTTCTCGGACATCCGTACCAACATGGTGGGCATGGGTTACGCCATGATGGGAACGGCGGTAGCTTCCGGTGAAAAAGCTCCGCTCGAGGCGGCGCAACGGGCGATCAACAGCCCGTTGATGGAAGAGGGCGGCGTGCTCGGAGCGCGCGGCGTGTTGATTAATATCACGGCGTCCAGCCAGTTGGGCATCCACGACGTCAACGAAGCCTGCAACTTGATTCGCAAGGCTACTCAAAACGATGACGTGCAGATCAACTTCGGACTGGTTTTCGACGAGAGGATGGAAGACCGGGTCAAGATCACGGTGATTGCGACCGGATTCCAGCGCGACTCGCTGCCTGAGATCGACCGCCGCAATCCGCATTTTCCATTCACACCGGTCAATTCGCCGGACGTGAATCACACGACCGCTCCTGCCGAACCCGAGCCGGAGCCGGTGGTGGCGCAAGCTGCTTCGGACGGGGCCGAAGAGGTTCCTCCGACGGACGATTACGACATGCCGGCGATTCTACGGAAGCAGCGCCGGATGGTTCAGTAGCATCGTGGCTCCCGGAGAGCAGACGCTCTCCGGGAGTTAAGGGCTCAATAGCCTTCCACCAGTTTGACCTTTTCGCCGGCCACTCGCGGGCGCACAACCAATTGAACGTTGTTGTTAGCCGACACAACATTCAGGCCTGTTGCAGCACTGCCGACGTGATAGTAAAGTCCGATCTCCGTGGCCGCGGAGGTTCCGACGACAACGTTGTTAGTGAAGTTTGCGATACCGCTTCCGTAGTTCACTTTCGGTACGCCAATGAAGACCAAGCCGCCGGAAGAGGCTTCCTTGCCAAATTGGAAGACTTTGTTGCCGGTAATCACCGAGCCTACGCCACCCTGCAAGGTGCAGGCGATACCGTACCAGGTTTGACCGCCAGCGGTGCCGAAATCCTCGATGTAATTATCCTGGATCGTCGTGCCGAAGCAGCGGTTCGCGTAGATGGCATTTTGCGGCACGCCATAAAGATGAATGCCGCGAATCTTCCACCCGGCGGCATTATCCATGTAAATCCCAGACAGGCCGGAACTGGCCACCCAGGAATCAAGCAGATCCCAATCGGTGACGCTGTTTCCGCTATCGACAATATGGATGCCGTTGCCTCCCGAGGTAGTGATGAAGCAGTCGCTGATGCGCCCGTTCACCTGTGTGTTCTGCAGTGCCGTGCCGTTCCGGCTGGTATTGGTGATCTGAAGCCCGTCACCGGGTGAATTTTCAATTTGAAGATCTTCGATTACTGTCTGCCAGGACCTTACAACCAGGGAGTTGGTCCCGGTGTTTTGGCTGGCATTTCCATCGAGCGTCAGGTGCTCGATTCGAACCGGATCGCCGGTGTTTGGGGTGTCGTTGTACCAACTGTCGGAGGCCACCAGCGCAGGCAGATTCGCCCCGCCGGCTTGGCGCAGGATTGTGCCGGTGCGTGACTCGCCCAAGTAACTGCGATCACCCAAAAGCACGATGGTCTGATTGATCAGGCATGTACCGCTAATCATGATCTGATCGCCGACCTGGCTATTAGCGATTGATTGGTTAAGCAGGGCTCCGTCGCGCAGGTTCGAAGAACAACGAACCGCCACTACGCGACCCTGAGCAGGAGTGCTTGCGAGCACACCAATAAGAAAAAGCAGCGAACTGGCAGAGAAATGGAAACGGCAATTAAGTAACGGCATGGTTGTGCGTCCCTTCAGCCTGACAAAATATCACGTCGCGCAGCCGCGTTTAGACTTTCACCCAAACCTGCTTCTCCGAACTCTCGGCTACCTTCTGCAGCAGAATCATCCCGCGCAGGCCGTTCTCAAATGTTGGATAATCGATCGGAATTGAAGGGTCGGCGATCTTGGCATAGAAATTCTTGAATACCTGCTTATGCGAATCGTCGTAGCCTTCGCTATGGCCGCCCGGCAGGTCGGCAAATTTCGCGGCCTCGGGGTAAAACAGCGAGCCGTCCTTAATGATGACCTGATTGGGTTCGTTCCTGTGTCCGATCCAGAGCGTGTCCGGCTGCTCCTGATCCCAGGCAATGCCTGACTTCGTTCCGAAAATTTCAAAAGCAAACTTATTCTTCCGGCCGGCCGACATCTGGCTTACCGTGAAGGCCCCGCGCGCCCGTTCGCCCAGGTGCAGCATAACCATTCCAAAGTCCTCCGTATCGATCGGGAAAGTCTCGTATTCTCCCGCAATCCCCTTTTTGCCGGAAAATGTCTCAACGGACCCCTTCGGGCGTTTGCGCGTCTTATGGAAGATCGCCAGATCGGCGCACACCGCGGTAATCGATAGACCGGTCAGGTGCTGGATCATGTCCATCCAATGCGAGCCTATATCGCCCATCACGCGCAGCTTGCCGTTCGATTTCGCGTCCAGTCGCCAGTTCCAGTCCGTGTCATACAACAGCCAGTCTTGCGAATACGTGCCCTGGACGATCAGGATGTCGCCCAAGTCGCCATGCGCGATCATCTGGCGGACCTGCTGCAGCACGGGATAGTACCGGAGGTTGTGCTGCACGCAGTTCAACACATTCTTCTGTTTAGCCGCCGCCACTAGCTTTTGCGCCTCGTCCACGTTCATCGTCATCGGTTTTTCGCACAGCACGGCTTTGCCGGCTTCGACCGCCGCCAGCGACATCGGATAGTGGTCCACGTTCGGCGTGCAGATGTGAATGGCCGTGATTTCTTTGTTATCCAGAACCTCTTGCAAGTTGCTAGTCGCAAACGGGATGCCGGCGTTTTCGGCAAACTTTCTGGCGGTCTCCGGCCGGCTGCCGACGGCGGCTGCTATTTCCACATTTCCCAGGCGACGCACGTTTTCGGCGTGCACCTTGCCCATAAAGCCTGTTCCGACAATGGCCGTTTTGATTTTGTTCATTTGCTTTCTCTATCCTCTTATAAGACTCGCGCACAGGGGGCAGCACACATATCCGTCTAAGGGCGTTGCTAACCAGTCTCCCGAAAGAGTATAAGCCACGCTTACGATACGCTATCTAAATCTTCGGCCGTTCATCACCGCGACATTATTCTTATGAGATTATTCCGGTGTGATTAGCCCTTTTTATGGGGGGTGAGTCCATTGTCATTTCTCATTTGTTCCTCGAAGATTTTACAGAATTCGGTAGCGCCGCTGCTGCGCCCGGGTACGCCAAACTCATTGAAATGTGTTTGTTCCTGCCTCAGGAACTTTCGGCACGTGACGTGCATCAGAATCGGTGAAGGCTGAGAAAATGCCCGATACTCGAACCACCGCAATAGCCATACGATCAGAATCCTCTCGCGCGGCCGCCGCCTTACAGGCAAGCGGCACTTTTTTCGCTCGCGCAGGGGTCTGGGCCACCGATACGGCCCAGGAGTTTGGAGCCCTGGTAGCGGCTCTGATGGGACCGGCAGTCTTCTCAGGATACGCGTTGGCGGCGTGGAGTTTAGCCTCTAATCTCGGCTGGACGAGCACGTTTCTGTTCAGCTCCGGTCCGCTATCCAACTGGTTAGTCTGGTTAACCATCGCAGTCCTGGTAAACGTGGCGGCTAGCATTCTGCGCCGCCGGACGAGCCAGACGAATTAATCTCGCTTCAACTCCCGGGCGTACGGTCCCGTTCCATTTTGTTATTCTCGATTTGAGGAACACCGCAGTCGATGCCCTTCAGTTCGCGTTCCTACGTGAATCGCTACGTCCCCTCCAATCGCTTTCCTACAGGCGTCAAATGGTTGCTAATCTCGACGATCGGCATTTCGGTATTAGCCTTCATCCTTCGATCTAGCCGACCGGATTTCACTTTCTTCCAGTATCTGGCGCTCGTCCCAGCCCAGGTGGTTCACGCCTTTGCCTTCTGGGAAGTATTTACCTACCTGTTTCTCCACGCCGGGATCAGTCACGTGTTGTGGAATATGCTGGCGCTTTGGATGTTCGGTGTCGAATTGGAACGGACGTGGGGGACCCGCCGCTTTGTGGGATTTTATTTTGCCTGCGGCGTGTTGGCGGGGATCACCGTCATAATTGCTGCTTACCTGTTCGGCGGCGCCCGCGTCCCTACCGTAGGTTCTTCCGGAGCTGTCTACGGCATTCTGGTTGCCTATGGCGTGCTTTTTCCAAATCAAACGATACTTTTTGGATTCCTTATCCCGATCAAGACCAAGTACTTTGTTTTGATTATCGGAGCGGTCATTTTTCTCGAATCGTATATGTCACTGGCTTCCGGACAGGGCGCGGTGGACGTCATTGCGAGCTTAGGAGGCCTGGTTGCCGGCTACCTGATGCTGCGCGGTGGCAGGCTGCAAATGAGAGTGAGTCAACCCTTGACGGCAGGTTATAAAGACTGGAAGCTGCGCCGCGCCAAGAAGAAGTTCGAAGTCTATTTGCGCAAGAAGGATTCCAATCGTGATCGCTGGGTCCACTGAATCCCGCAATCTTAATTTCCGGCAAAGGTTTACGCCATGAAATATCGTTTCCCCATTGTCTGTCTTGCGTGCCCGGCACTTGCTGTGGCGCTTCTTATTCCGATTGGCGTTTCCGCCCAGGAAGCTCCTCAATCCCAAAGTAGCGATTCCGTCGCCAAGCCCAAGAAACCCGCCGACGCCCCGCCTCCGCCTGCTGAAGCGCCGATCCCTTCTGAGTATAAAAAGCCCAAAGACGTCCCGGCCGACACTCCGACCTTCCGCTCTGAGGCGACCACGGTGAACGTCGATGTCTCGGTTCTCGATAACCAGAACCATTTCATTCCGCGGCTCTCGCCGGACAAGTTCCGCATTCTCGAAGATGGAGTTCCTCAAAAGATCACACAAGCCAACCAGAGCGAAGCGCCCATTACCATCTGCATGCTGATCGAGTTCAGTGGGCGGTTTCAGCAGTTTTGGAGTTACGGCTGGTACGAAACTTTGCAAGCTTCGTATGGGTTCCTTTCTACGCTCAAGCCCGATGACAACGTGGCTGTGGTGACTTACGACCTGCGCACCACGATCCTTTCCGACTTTTCTCCCGATAAGGGTAAAGCAGAACAGGCCATGTCGCTCTTGCGCATCCCCGGATTCAGCGAGTCGAATGTGTTCGACGCTCTCACCGATATGGCCGACCGTATGTCGGGCATCCAGGGACGCAAAGCCATTTTGCTGATCGGGACCGGGCTCGACACATTCAGCAAAATTACCTTCGATAAGGCGCGCACCTCGCTTCAGGAATCGGGAGTACCTATTTACACCATCAGCATTCTTCAGATTGCCCGCATGGCTCTAGATGGCGCGGGCGGCATGGGCGCGCAGATTCAGAATATGGATTTTCTCCAGGCTGACAATGAGATGAGAACCTTTTCAAAAGAGAGCGGAGGCTTGAGCTTTTTCCCGCGTTTCGTCGGGGAATATCCGCAGGTCTTTCATCAGATCGAGCAGGCAATGCGCGATCAATACTCCTTTGCCTACCATCCGACTAACGTTTCGCGTGATGGAAAATTTCGTCGTATTAAAGTGGAGCTAGTCAATCCTGAGACCAATGAACCGCTCCGCATCGTGAACCAGAAGGGAAAGGCGATCAAGTACCAGATCATCGCCAAAGCCGGTTACAAAGCGCCTCGTGAAGTCGACTAAGTAAACGATTGCGTTCTGTCAAGCACTCGATCTTGCGCTGTTTGAAGCGGATAGCGAAGCGTTGACATACCAAGCCCGGCTTTGTTAAGGTCTCTGAGTCTTGATGCGATCTGCTTCTTCCTATCGCGCCGCTGCTCAGGCGACAATTTTGCTGGTGGATGATAACACTGACGGTAACCTGGCGCGTCGGTCTGTCCTTGAGGAATTAGGCTATAAAGTGGTTCCGGCCGGTTGTGGTTCGGAAGCGCTCAAGCTTATTGAAAAGCAGGCGTTCGATCTGATCATCACCGATTACCGGATGTCGCCCGTCAATGGGCTTGATCTGATTAAGGGTTTGCGCGAAAGTAATTTCACCAAACCGATTATCCTGCTCACCGGTTTTGCTGAAAATCTGGGCCTTCGCCCGGAAAGTACCGGCGCGGACATCGTCATTCAGAAAAGCGCCAACGAAATTGTGACGCTCGTCCGGCATACGAAGCGGCTGCTGAGTTTGCCGCGCAAGCCTGCCGCATCGCAAGCGGCGAAAACTCCGCGGCGCAAACAGGCCAGTTCCTGAATTTTGGCGTTTCCTCTATGATTGGGGGAAATGGTTTGTTTCCGGGCGCCCGTGAGACTGTTTCTTGTCCTGCTCTCATGCTCAGCGATAGGAGTCGAAGCGGCCCCGCCGGCCGCTGTTACCTCCGCCCGCGCTCACCATGCGAGATCGTCCCCGACAGCACCCGCGGGCCTTCGTTCGCTTTCTTTGCATGACCGTATCGCGCAGTTGATCATTGTACGCGGCTACGGAGATTACCCGCCGGGCGACAATCGCGAATACCAGCAGTTTACTCACTGGATCGAGGATACGCGGGTGGGCGGGTTTATCGTCGCCGACCATATCCGCCATGGCGATGTCATCCCGGCTCAGCCCTTCGAAATGGCTGTCTTCGTCAATCACATGCAGCGCCTTGCGAAAACGCCCTTGCTGGTCGGTTCCGATTTTGAGCGTGGAGCGTCCATGCGGGTTGCCCAAACCGCTCGCTTCCCCTACCTGATGGCCTTCGGCGCGGCTCACGATCCGGAGGCAGTAAAGCAACTCGGGGCGGCGACAGCGCGTGAAGCGCGCGCTCTGGGAGTCAACTGGGCTTTCGCGCCGGATGCCGACGTGAACAACAATCCAGACAATCCAATTATCAATACACGCTCGTTCGGGGAAGATCCGCAAGCCGTGGCGGCTAACGTCGCGGCATTCGTTGAGGGCGCGCATTCCGACCCTGCCAACTATATTCTCCTGAGCGCAAAACATTTTCCCGGGCACGGCGACACCTCGGAAGACAGTCATATGCAGCTTGCCCGGCTCAATCAACCGAAGGAGCGTATCGAATCGGTCGAGCTTGTTCCCTTTCGCGCGGCCATTGCGCACGATGTCGATGCCATCATGACCGGGCACCTGGCTGTTCCCGCGTTCGAGCCGCAAGATATACCCGCTACGGTTTCGCACAACATCCTGACCGGCCTCTTGCGCGATCAACTTGGGTTCAAGGGCCTCGTCGTCACCGATGCGCTCGATATGCAGGCCATCGCCGCCAAGTATTCGTCCGGAGAAGAAGCGGTCCGGGCAATCGAAGCCGGCGCGGATGTTCTTCTCATGCCCACCGATCCGGACGCCTGCATCCGAGCTGTCATGTCTGCGGTAGCGAAGAAAGAGATTTCCATCGCCCGAATTAACTCGAGCGTGCGAAGAGTGCTCGCGGCTAAGCAGCGCGTTGGGCTGTTCCGTACCCGCTTCGTCAATCTCGACCGCATCAGCGACGATCTTGAAGTCCGCGAGCTCGACAAACTCGCCCAGAATGTTGCCGACCGCGCGATCACCGTGGTCAAAGACGATAAACATCTTTTCCCGATGTCATCCGCCGAAGGCTCGTGCCTGGTCGTAATGAGTGAAGGAGACTTTTCCATGCGCGGCCAGGAATTGGTGCGCGATCTCAAAGCGAAAGCGCCCGCCATGGCGTTCTATGTGACGCACTCGACTATGCCCGATAGCCTTCTTTCGGACTTCGCCACAGACGTCTCGCATTGCAAGCAGGTTTATGTCGCCAGTTTTATCACCGTCGGGGCAAATCGCGGTAACGTCTCGCTCGAAGGCGGCCTAAGCGGCTTTCTAAAAACCCTGATAGCAGGACCGGCCCCGGTGGCGTTGATATCTTTTGGCAGCCCTTACCTGCTGCGCGATTTTCCGGAAGTACCATCTTATGCCGCAACCTTCAGCGTGGCCGTCACCTCCGAGGTAGCCGCGGCGAAAGCCATTCTCGGCGAGATTCCGATCACCGGAAAATTACCGGTTTCCATTCCACCGGTTGCCAGGATTGGCGATGGTTTGGATGTACCGGCCAAACCCAAGACGGCATCTAACAGTTCGGAATGACACAGATTAACTGGCTCGGTCACGCGACCTTCGAACTCCGTTTCGAATCCGGCGAAGTTCTCCTATTAGATCCCTGGATCGATGGCAATCCTGCTTATCCCAAGGACCACAAAATTTCTAAAGTAGATGCGATCGCGGTCTCACACGCGCACTTCGATCACTCGAATGACGTGTTACCTCTTGCCAAGAAGTTTTCGCCGAAAATCGTCGCGATCTTCGAGACGGCTTCCTGGCTCGAAAAAAAGGGCGCAAAGAACACAATCGGGATGAATAAGGGCGGCACCAACGATCTGGGCTTCGTCAAGCTCACCATGACGCATGCCCTCCACAGCAACTCAATCAAAGACGGCGACGATCTGATCTACGGCGGCGAAGCTGCGAGCTACATCTTGACGTTCAAGGACGGCCGAACCGCTTATTTTGCTGGCGACACGACAGTGTTTTCCGATATGAAGCTCATTCGGGAGATTTATAAACCCGAACTGGCTTTTCTGCCTATCGGGGATTTCTACACCATGGGCCCGCACGAAGCTGCGCACGCCGCGCGTCTGGTTGGCGCCCAAAAGGTAATTCCAATGCATTACGGCACATTCCCTGCCCTCACCGGTCGCCCCGAACAACTTGCACAGCGACTGGAAAAAGACGGGATCGAAGTGTGGACTCTAAAGGCTGGCGAGCCTGTTAGCTGGTAGGCCCGCGTTCTACTGCTGATAACGCTGCACAATCACCTGGTTGAAACCTGTCTTGCGCAGGGAATCGCGCGTACTTGAGAGCTCTCCGGCGTCGTGAATCGGGCCGACGATAACCCTGTAAAGATTTGCGCCGCCGGGTTTGGGAACAGCGTGAGCGTGAAAGCCTTTTCTTCTCAAAACCGCCGCTACCGCAAAAGCATGGTCGCGCGGAACGGCGGCTACCTGGAGAAATTCCTGGCCGCCCTGCGGAACGAAGCCATCGCTCTTAGGCGTTGCGCCGGTCCCCTCCGGCCGCGCAAGTTCCTTCTTACGCGCGCCGAGCGGCATTTCCGACCCCTTGTGGCCGCTAGCCGGCGGAACTACTTCCGTTTTCGACGGGCTGGCATCTTCCGGCGACACGGAATGAGTTTCGCCGCCCTGCTCGGTCGAATTCGCCGCTGCCGGCGAGGTGGCGACCGGGGCCATCGAGGGCGCTTTCTTCCCCGACGCCTGACCGACTTTATATCCGCCCACGAACGAAACCCCAAGCAAAGCGGCTACCACGAAGAAAACCGCGATCAATTGCTTATTGCCCAGCAGGATCTCTGTTTCGCGCTCGTCGCTCTGCAACATTTCTACTTTGAATTGTACTGAAGATTTTGTCTGCTGTAACGCCCGTTCGTCGGGGTAACCTACTTATGAGTTCAGTATGCAATTTTTGAAGAGGTCTTTTGCGTCGGCCGCCGTGCTGACGGTCTCCTTCCTTGTTCTCCATCTACATGCGGTGAGCCGATGGGGCTCGGCCAGCGCCAGAGCAAATGTTTCGAATGCGCTTCCCGGCATGCCGCCGGTGCTCGATAGCAGCAACATTTATTCTGCTGCCGGGCCCGGCATGCTCAGCCCAGTTGTAAAAAGCTTCCCCTATCGCGTCTACGTACCGAATTCAAAGAGCGACACGGTCGACATTATCGACCCGCACACGTACAAGATCATCGGCCACTTCGCTTTGCCCAAGCACGGTAAAGGACTGCTGGAGCCACAGCACGTGGTGCCGTCCTACGATCTGAAAGAGCTTTGGGTGGCGCAGGATTTGGGCGATCAGCTCACCATGATCGATCCCGCGACAGGCAAAGAAGGCAAAACAGTGCATGTCGACGATCCCTACAACATGTACTACACGCCCGACGGCAAATACGCGGTGGTCATGGCGGAGCGCGAGAAACGCATCGATTTCCGCGATGCTCAAACCATGCAGGTTGTCAATAAGGTGCCGGTCGGTTGCGAAGGCGTGAACCATGCGGACTTCAGCCCGGACGGGCGTTACATGATAGCCACCTGCGAGTTCTCAAGCGAGTTGATAAAGGTCGATGTGGCCGCGCAAAAAGTGATCGGCCGCATTAAACTGTTCCCAAAGGGCGCGCCGCAGGATTGCCGCCTGTCGCCCGATGGCAAAGTCTTCTACGTGGCGAACATGGATTCAAATGGCGTGCACGTCATCGACGGCAACGCCTTTAAGCAAATCGAATTCATTAAAACGGGCAAGGGCGCGCACGGCGAGTATTTCAGCCGCGATGGCAAGTACATGTACATTTCCAATCGCGGCGAGGGCACCATCTCGATACTCGATTGCGCCACCCGCAAGTTGGTAAACAAATGGGTGATCCCGGGCGGAGGCAGCCCCGATATGGGCGGCGTTTCACCCGATGGCAAAAAACTGTGGCTCTCAGGACGCTACAACAGCGAAGTCTACGTCTTCGATACGTCGAACGGTAAGCTGCTCGCACGCATCCCCGTCGGCAAAGGGCCGCATGGCCTGTGCGTTTATCCGCAGCCTGGCCGGTATTCGCTGGGTCACACCGGAAACATGCGCTAGCTGCACTACTTCCCATCGCTGAATCGTGACCGTATAGAACGCAGGCGAAAGCGCCTGCTTTTACTAGCCGCGCGTCGTTGGGGGTGGCCTGCAATGGTTCGGTCTAGCGTTCGGAAAACTCGGGCAAGCCGTCGCGGCTGATGCCGCAGGCGCACTGAACTAAGACCCCCGCATTCATCTCCAGGCATTGTGGGCAACGCCAATGGTCGCCGCTCCAAAGCCGTGGCTCGGGTTCATAGATCGACGCGGCTAGAACCCGGATATCCGCGATGGTGAGTTCTTCTGGTAGAAGCTGATTCATACGTGCGAAACAGGAGTGGGGGCGCGAGACCAAATCTCGCATCGGGTTGGTTCCGGTACTGTCTAGACCATTTCCTAGGTAATATGTTTAGGACTAATCGCGGGCGATGAGCTTCTCGAGATGCTTTGCCAGGATATCCACCTCGATGTTGACGCGCGATCCGGTTCGCCGGTCCTTTAGAGCGGTCTGCTCGAAGGTGTGCGGAATGATGGTGAAACTGACCAGATCGCGTTCGATTTCGGCGACGGTCAGGCTGATGCCGTCTACGGCAACGGAAGCTTTACTTACCACGTAGCGGGTTAGGCCGAAGGGCAGGCGAATTTTGAGCCACCAGTTATCCGAGCCGAGCGATTCGAGGGAGACGATCTCGGCGACGCCGTCTACATGGCCGAGGACGAAATGTCCGTCGAGCCGGCTATCGACGCGCAGCGGCCGCTCGAGGTTTACCAATGCGCCCGGTTTAAGATCGCCGAGACTGGTACGGTTCAGAGTTTCCGGGGAAACGTCCGCGGCCCAATGATCCTGGCCGATTTCAACCGCGGTCAGGCACGCGCCGTTGACGGCAATGCTGGCGCCCACGTGCAAGTCCTTCAAGACCGTGTCACAAGCGATGGCAAGACGGGCACCGGCAGGTTTCGATTCCAGCTTCAGTAGCCTGCCGACCTCTTCCACAATTCCGGTGAACATCTTACGGTTTGTCCTTAACCAGGTAGGCTTCTACCGCGAATTCGTCTTTTGAAACCGGATGAACCGTCAGCCGTTCGAGCAGCATGGCGTCGGCGCGGCGCTGGCGGCCGGCTCCTCCGGCCACGGGCAGACTCTTAAGGCCTCCCAGAATCTTCGGAGCGTAGTAGAACAGGACCTTATCGGCGATCTGCCCATCGAGCACCGTCCAATTCACGCGGCTGCCGGCCTCGACCATCAGGGAGAGATAGCGTTCGGCGGCCAGCAGGTCGATTACCTTGCGGGGATCGGTACGGCCCGCGATTCCATCGGCGATCAGAACCCGGATGCCGGCTGCTTCGAGGGCCTTGCGCCGCTCCACGCGGGCGGCCGACGTGCAGACCACCATGACGTCGCCTTGGGCGTTGGTAATCATTTTGGATTGGAGCGGGATGCGCAGCTGCGAATCGAGCACGATGCGGAGAAGTGGGCGGCTACGCGGCAGGCCGGAGCGATCTGTCAGCAGACAATCGTCCTCGAGGACGGTGCCAAGGCCGGTCAAAATGGCGTCAGAGAGATGCCGCACCTGCTGCACGTCACGCCGGGCAATGTCGCTGGTAATCCAGCCCAGGTTGTCCTGAGGAGCGGCAATCTTGCCATCGAGAGTGAGCGCCGCTTTGACGGTTACGAGCGGTCTTCCGGTGCGCATGAAATGACTGAATGCTTCGTTCAGGCGTTCGGCGGCATCGGTCGACTCCCGATCGATTACTACCTCGATACCGGCTTCGCGAAGACGCTCGAAGCCCTTGCCCGCGACTTGCGGGTTGGGGTCCTGCATGGCAGCAACGACGCGGCTCACACCGGCTGCAATGACTGCATTGACGCAGGGCGCGGTGCGGCCCTGGTGAGCGCAAGGTTCGAGGGTGACGTACAAAGTGGACCCGCGAGCGGCTGCGCCGGCTTCGCGCAGGGCGCGGATCTCCGCATGATCCATCTCCGCCCAGGTGTGGAAGCCGCGCCCGAGGATGGCATCATCGCGCACGAGGACAGCCCCGACCGTCGGATTAGGACTCGTCTGACCGCGCCCCTGCTCGGCGAGTGCGAGCGCTTCCTGCATGTAACTTCTGGTCGACACCGGGTAAGCTCAATCGAACAGAGATGCCACAAATCGCTCGGGCTCGAACGGAAGGAGATCGTCGATCTTCTCGCCTACCCCTATATAGCGAATGGGCAAGCTAAGTTCGCGCGCTATGGCAACCACCACGCCACCTTTGGCGGTGCCGTCAAGTTTAGTTAGCAGGATTCCCGTGACGCCGGCCGATTCAGTAAATTTGCGCGCCTGCTCCAGCCCATTTTGACCGGTGGTGGCGTCGAGCACCAACCAAACCTCGTGCGGCGAGCCCGGAACTACGCGCTGGCAGGTACGGCGCATCTTATCCAACTCCGCCATCAGGTGGTCTTTGGTATGCAGCCTGCCGGCGGTATCGATAATGACGTAATCGACGCCGCGAGCTTTGGCCGCGTGAAGCGCATCGAAGACCACGGCGCTCGGGTCCGCGCCTGTTTTCTGGCGGATCAGGTCGACTTTAGCGCGCTCGGCCCAAACTTCCAACTGCTCGATGGCGGCGGCGCGAAACGTGTCCGCCGCGCACAGCAGAACCTTGCGCCCTTCGCCCATGAAGCGATGAGCCAGCTTGCCGATGGTGGTAGTCTTGCCTGCTCCGTTGATGCCGACGAGCATGACCACGGCAGGAGCGGTAGCAACCACCCGGATGGGGGTTTCCGAGGCGCGCAAAACCTGCAGTAATTCTTCGCGAATCAGGCCGCGAATTTCTGTTGCGTCCCCCGTTTGACTGCGGTCAGCCTGCTGCCGGATTTTTTCAAGAATATCCTGCACGGTCTGGACCCCGAGGTCCGCCGTGATAAGCGTATACTCCAGTTCTTCGAGGAGATCGGCGTCGATCTCCTTCCTGCCCGAGAGAACATCCTCCAGGCGATCCACCAGGCCGGAGCGCGTCTTCTCGATGCCGGCTTTCAATCGGTCAAGAAGGTTGGGTTCGGTCGGGACGGACCCAAATAACGTCTGAATGGCCATGGGTTGCGGGTACGCGCACGAGAACAAAGAGCAGCCCGGTACGCGATTTTGGCTCCAGTTTAGCAGGGAGCGACAGGTTAGCCGACTGAGACGCCGCACCGAATTTGCCGCAACCAGGAAGTCGAAAACTAATAAAATGAAATTTAACTTTGATATTGCCCCGCCACTTACGATCCCGAAGCGGCTTCCATTCACCCGAGGCGGTGAGAAAGTGTCTGCATGGCCCTGCCAGCGCATAGCAAGACGAGGCAGCGGCTGGCTGTCCTGTTTTCGGTTCCGCTGGCGTTCAGCTTTGTGTTCTTTTTCGTCAACCAGACCGCGCAGCATCGCGAGACCGAATTGTTAGAGGTGCAGAGGTTGACGGCGGCTGTCGGACAACTGAGATCGCATGCCCGCGACGCCGAAGCGGGCGAGCGTGGCTACTATCTAACGGACGACCCAAGGTATCTTTCACCGCTGCAGCTGGCCCAGACCTCGCTGCCTCATTGGGTAAGACAAAGCATTGCGTACGCGCAAGAGCGACCCCGCTATCTTCCATCGGTCCAGCAGCTCATCAAGCTGGTAAATGCCCGGGTCGCGAGCGCGGCCGAGGGTGCTCGGCAAAAACAGGAGGGGCAACTGACCCCCGCCTTGCTGAGCGCCCAGGTGGCGAAGGGGCAGGATGAAATGGACGAAGTGCGCACTCAGGCGCGCAATCTCCTGGCGCAATTGGAGCGCGAGGAAGCACATTTGGTCGATCAGCAAAACGCGTTTTCGCACTGGAGTTTCGTCTTCTTTTCAGTGGGCTCTTTGATCATGATCGGGGTGATCATCTGGCTTTATAACGTTCTTTTGAAGTACCTGTACGAGCGAGACGTCGCCAACGAAAATCTAAAAACAGCCAATATTTATCTGGAGGCGCGAATCGAGGAGCGCACGCGCGACCTGACGCACGCGAACGAGGAACTTCAGCAGTTCGCCTACGTCGCGAGCCACGACTTACAGGAGCCACTACGGACTATAACCAGCTTTTCGCAATTGCTCGCCGTTCGCTATAAAGGCCGTCTGGACGAGGACGCGGACGAGTTTATCGGATATATCGTGAGTTCGTCGCGCCGGATGACGGATCTCATTAACGGCTTGCTGGCGTTGGTGCGGCTGAGAAAGTCGGGGCAGCCGACCACTCCTGTCTCCTTCGAGAGTCTGCTAGAGCAAGCCGAGATAAGCCTCCAGGCAGCCATCCGGGAAAGTAACGCGCATATTGAACACGGTCCCCTGCCCGCTTTGGTTGTGGATTCGGTGCAGTTCTCGCAAGTGCTGCAAAATCTCATCTCGAATGCGATCAAATACCGGGGGGAAGAGTCTCCTTTAATCCGAGTGGAAGCGGAAAAGGATTCGAGCCACTGGATTCTTTCGGTAGCCGACAATGGCCGGGGATTCGATCCGCAGTTTGCGGATCGAATCTTCGGTCTCTTCCAACGGCTGCATAATCGCGAAGTGGAGGGGACGGGCATGGGCCTTTCGATCGCGCGCAAGATCGTGGAGCGGCACGGCGGCCGGATGTGGGCGAAGTCGCAGGAGACGTTGGGCTCGACTTTCTTTTTCAGTTTGCCTGTGACGCTCGAAGGCCCAAGAAGCCAGGGCGAGCCAGGAGTTCTGGGTAACGAGGCCGGCGAATTGACGGCAAGGGACTCCGGCGGGGCTTGAAATAGCCGGCCGCGCCCAGGCTTGAAATAGCCGGTCCCGATAGACTGGTGAAGTGTCTGCTTCGAACGATGCCCTCCGTCTGCTGCGGGAAGTAGACGAGCTAATACCGCAATTTCAGCAGAAGTTGACCTCCCCGATAGCGCAATTCCCAAGCGAAGAACTGCGTCTTCTGGCGCATTGCGGCGCGCTGGCGGCTGCTCTGCCGAGGAGCGCGGGTGGTCTCGGATTCGGCATCGATGGGGAGATGTTTGCTCCCTTCCTTCACCTGCTGAGGGAGATGGGCCGAAGCAACCTGGTCATCGGCCGGATCTTCGAAGGGCATGTAAACGCTCTTCTATTGATTCATCGGCACGGTACTTCGGAACAGGTCGGGCGCGCCGCTGGGGATGTCCATGCCAAGAAGTGTGTCTTCGGCGTGTGGAATACCGGTCCGGCGGGTCAGCCTTCGGTCGAGCAAAGGCCAAACGGCAACTATCGTTTTTCGGGAGGAAAAACTTTTGCTTCCGGAGCCGGGAAAATTCAGCGGGCGATTGTGACCGGGGCGCTCGAAGGTGAAGGGTGGAGAATGTTCGTCCTGCCACTCGACGAATTGGAGTGCAGAATAGATACCAACTCCTGGCACCCGATCGGGATGGAAGCCTCGGAGAGTTTCGCGATTGATTTGACCGGCATCGAGGTAGAAAGAACGGCCTTGCTCGGGCAGGCCGAGGAATACTATTCGGAGCCGTTTTTCACAGGTGGCGCATTTCGCTTTTCGGCGGTTCAGCTCGGCGGGGCGGAAGCACTGGTCGATTTCTGCCGCCGCTATCTCCGCGAGATGCATTACGAGAAAGATCCGCACCAGCTTCACCGTATGGGCAGAATGAGTGTTGCCATGGAAAGCGGGCGGCTCTGGATCGAGCAGGCGGCAAGATGGCTCGAGCACGATGATGGCTGTGTCGAATGCCTGAAGACGCGGGCTCGAATGATGCGGGTGGCCACCCTGGATATTTGTACGCAGGTGATCGAGATGGTTGAAATGAGCGTCGGCGCGCGGGGTTTGGAAGGCGCGCGGCCGACGGCGAGGATGCTGCGCGATTTGCAGATGTACCTGCGGCAGGCCGGCGTCGACAACACGCTTACGGCCGTCGGACAGGCAGCCATGGAGGCCCGTTGAGATGGCTGAAACACTCTCCCGCGGCTACTTCGAAAACGTGTATCAGGCAAACGAAGATCCCTGGGATTTCGCCACCAGCGAATACGAAAAAGAAAAGTATAGGGAAACGCTGAAGGCGCTCACCACGGAACGCTATGGAAAGGCGCTCGAGATTGGCTGCTCGATCGGCGTGCAGACCAGGCTGCTAGCCGAACGCTGCGACCACCTGCTCGCGATCGACATTTCCGAGCAGGCTGTCGAACGAGCCGCGCAACGATGCAAGGATTTGGCGAACGTGGAGTTCGCGCGATTGGCTGCGCCGGAGGAGTACCCGGAAGCCCACTTCGATTTGACTGTCGTTTCCGAGGTCGGCTACTACTTCAGCTTGGAAGATCTCGGGCGGCTGGCGGATCGGATTGCCGAGCACCTGGAGCCACAAGGTCAGGTGCTGCTGGTGCATTGGCTACCGCGCGTACCGGACTATCCACTCACGGGCGATCAGGTGCACGAGTATTTTCTAAGTCTTCCGGAGTGGACGAGGCTGGCCGGTTGCGGTCGTGAGAAGTACCGGATCGATCTGCTTGCCAGGTCTGGCCGCCGAAGTAATGAGCCAGCGTGCTAACGGCTTCCACAAGCGGCTGCCGGCTGGCCGCGCCCAGAACAGCAGATAGATGTTCGTTCAAGCGAAGTTTTTCCCAGGCAGCGCCAAAATATTCTTCGCCGAGAGCTTCTTCGACTTTCCGAGGTGTCAGCCGAAGCTTGCGGGTGAAGCTTTGCACCGCCTGTTGTCCGGGATAGGAACGGAGATGCCGAAATTCTCGGCGGCTGTCGAATAGCAGGGTCAGATATTCCGCGGAATCGACCAAGGTAAGCGTACCGGCGTGATCCGAGTGCTGCCATTGGTGAAGCTGCTCGGCCAGGCCGACGCTGGTTCTGCCGTCCAGGCGCGCAGACGTACGCACTTTGACATACGGGCTGTGGCGAAAACGTACGTCGTGCCGGAGGAGCACGTCATAAAAAGCGACGTCTTCCAAGCGCGGTTCAGGCGGCAAGCCTCCAACTCGCCGATAAACGCTGGTGGTTACCGCTAAGCTGCCGCCGAAATGGTGGTAGTGGCGCGGCCATGGATCGTGAGGCTGTGGATCGCTGCGATCTTCCAGTTGAGCGACGAGGAGGCGGTATCGATCGTCCAGTTGACGGATTTCACGGATACGTTCGGGTAACTTTTCAAATTCAAGAGGATCGAGTTCGATGACTCCGCCAACGGCTTGGGCGCCCTGCTCGATGGCGCTCAGATTCTGACCGATCCAATCCGGGGCGACCCGGCTATCGGCGTCGGTCGAGAGAATGACCTTGGTGCTGTTTTCCGAGCGATCCAGACGCCGGCACGCTTCCTCCATCAGCATGCGCCGCGCATTGCCGATGTGCGCTTCGTTCTCCGGAAAATCCTGCCGAAGAACATGCAGCGGCACAGAGGAATTTTGCAATTGATAACGGCTTGCCACCTCAAAGGAATCGTCTTTGGAGTTATTGATAAGCAAGAGTATTTGGTAGCTGTCGAAGGAAAGAGGCTGGCCTGCCGTATCGGTTTGCTTCGACAACGACGCGAGCAGATATGGGATCGAAGCGGCTTCGTCTTTGGCGGGAACTATCACGCAAGCAGCGAGTGGTGGCATTAACGGCTCTTCTTAGGATGCTGCAGGGAGTTGCGAGTATTTCAAACCGAGCGCCGCCTAAAGTTCTATTTCCGGCCAGCCGATAGGCAAAGCGAGGTCTCGATGCTGACCACCATTGGCGGATATAACGATGAGAGAAGAGCGGTTCGTGAAAAGAGCGGTCGAAAAAACTGTCACTGCGCCGCTGCGCAAGCCCGGCAAATGCTGTTTTCGCAAGAAGTAGAGCAGACCAGAGCCGATTCCGCTTCCGCCCATATGCTTTGTCTGGAAGACTTGAACTGCCGAGTCGCCGGCGAGCATTGGTCTGGGACGCCGAAGTGGGATTTGATTTATTCGAGCGATCTGCTGAGTTCTTTGCCGAAAGTAGCAGCCAGGCAGGTTCTGAAGACCGCCGCCGCGGTGCTGAAACCGGGGGGACGATTGCTGTTCGCGAATGCGGCACAATACGCCGATTTCCCGGCTTGCCACTTTTGCAGCGCAAGCAAAATTTATCGAACGGAACTCGACATGGCGGAGCTCGCGTGCCACATACCGGATGATCAGATTGCCGGGCAGGCGGTTTTTTATGACGACGCGCGACTCAACCTCTATCTGGAAATACACAGGAGAACGTAAGCCGCCACGGTCGCGGTTCAGAAACGCTGTTGGTTTGCAAAAAATTACAGGGCCACGCGCGCGAGGGACTTGTGAAATCTGGGGCAAAGCAGGGGACAGGCATCGGATTCCGCAAACGGCGCGGAATGCTCGCCAGTCCCCTGGTCTGCAGGTTACTTGTGGATAGTAACGTTTTCCGTGCGCCAGGCCACTAGCCCAAAGTGTCCCCAATTTTTTCACAAGCGCGGCGAGTAAGCGGACTCCTTGAACGAAATTTGGCTAAAACGCGTTATTGCTGCCGCTGTTTAACAACACGGTCGGGACGACCGACATACCCGGCAAGAGCATGTGCTGCCGGTTTTCTCCCGGTTCCAGAACCAATTTCACAGGTACGCGCTGAACTACTTTGACGAAGTTGCCGGTGGCATTTTCGGGAGGAAGCAGACTGAATTTCGCTCCCGAAGCGGCGGCAATGCTATCCACATGTCCCAGGAACTTCTGGCTGCTGCCGTAAGTGTCGACCTCGATTTCGACCTTTTGACCAACGCGCATTTTTCGTAGCTGCGTCTCTTTGAAATTGGCCGTGACCCAGATATCGTCGAGCGGAACGAGCGCCATGATCTGCTGTCCAGGCGAAACCTGCATACCGGGTTCGGCGCTTTTGCGGCTTACGATGCCGTCTACCGGCGCCCGAATGACGGTATAGCCAATATTAAGCTTCGCCTGATTCAGACCGGCCTGGTACTGACGCACCTGCGCCTCGGCAGACTTGAAGCGAGCTTCACTCACAGCCACCTGCTTCGGGCGGATTTCCCGGCTTTGACGCTCCTGCACTAAAGCAGTGGCCAGACGAGCCTTGGCTTGTGCCAGTTCGGCTATCGATTGATCGAGTGTGTGTTGCGCTTCCGTGATCCCCGACCTGGCCGAATTCACCTGGGCGGCGTTGGCGGTTGCCGCCGCCACCGCGCCGTCGTAATCCTGTTTCGAAATCTCGTCCTTACTGACAAGATCCTTGTAACGCGCCAGATCCTTCTGAGACTTCACATAATTGGCTTGCGCCTGCGCCAAAGCGAAGTTGGCCGACCCGACGCGCGCCCGCGCGGCGTTGGACGCCTGCTGAGCCGAAGCAACTGCGGCACGTCCCTCGTCCACCTGCGTACCGCTAGTGCTGACTTGCGAACGGGTGTTGATGTTGGTGACCGGAACATTCACTTCAGATTCCGTCGTGCTTGCCTCGGCGTTCGCTAAGTTCGCCTCTGCCTGCGCTTGAGCTACCTGGTAATCCGCCGGATCGAGCCTGACTAGTTCCTGGCCGGCTTTTACAGGCTGGTTATCGTTGACCAGCACGGTTAGAACTGTTCCGCTGATACGGGGGCTGATGGGAACCACGTGTCCGTCCACCTGGGCATCGTCGGTCGATTCGCGAACGGAATAGTAAGCCCAGATCGGGATAGCGGCAATAAGTGCAACTACCAAAACGGCCAGAACGATGAGCCTGACGGTTCTTTTGCGGCGTGGATCCTGCTGCTTCTTTTTCTTATCGCCCGACCGTTGATCGCCTCCGGCGCTTTTGTCCTTGTTCTGGTCGCCCTGACCCTGACTTTGCTGGTTCTGATCCTGACTGGTATCCTGACCACCTTGCGATTGTTGGTCGTCTGCCATATTCTTCTTTGTTTCGATTCAAATAGAATCAACATTGTCTCATCAACGGCTGGAATTTCTTGGGAACGGAGCAGCCCGGGCAACGGCGTGGGTAAACTTCTGAAGCGGCTTGAGGTTTTTCGATGCTTCAATCGCCCATGCGGAGTCTAAGTAGCAGGATTGCATCAGAGCACAGGAGGGACCAACAGTTGCGTAGGACACTTTTTATAGGCTGTTTGATCGCCGGATTTTCGGGAACGATGGCGGCCGCCGAAATGCAAGGACTCATCACCGACTGGAAGTGCGTGAAGCCGATGGTTCAAAACGGGCGCGATAAGACGTTGAGAAACAACCGGAGCTGCTCGATGATGAAGAACTATCGGCGTCCGGCTTATGGTCTGATAACTTCGGACAACAAGTACTACCGGCTGGAAGATCCCGGCAACACGAAAATTCTGCAATTGCTGAAGGACACACCGGATAAGGACAATTTGAAGGTGGTGGTCACGGGCGACATACAGGGCGGCGCCATGAAAGTAGTTAACATTAGCGAGCTGTGAAATTCGAGCCGGCTAGCCAATGAACAAGGAACGCCGGAGCGGCGTGGGGAACGGCATCGGCCAGGACATGAGGGCCAAATGATCATAGGCCCAGAAATTGATGAGCGCGGTTCCGCAAGTGCTGGCTAGCTGGTACTCGGTGGGCCACGGACACGTGCCGTTGAACCAGGGAATGAGATAGGCGACGTTTGTCAGCGGCCAGGACAGCGGTTTGCTCCAGGCGAAGGTGATGGCTTCTTTTGCCAGATCGAGATTCAAATAAGTTGAGCCCCAACTGAGGGCTTCGACTTTGATCCTGTCCAATCCGCTTCCCGCTTGTGTCTGCCAGGCCGAAGGCAAGTTCACGGCAGCGTTCAAGCGGCCGCCCTGCGGATAAAGGTTTCCGGCATTCACGTAGCAGACCGGATTGTTCACGTCGTTCGGATAAAGAAGCTCGAACTTGGCGCCTGGATAGGCGGCCAAGACCGCCTGGCGGATCGCGTCGACGTGCGCTTTCAACTGCGCGGCCAGAAAGTTTGCGTCCGCGCCCTTGTTGACGGTTGGGTCGTCATCCTGGCAGGTGAATTTGTAGAGCGGGCGGCCGAGCGCTTTATTGGCCGCCGCCGATGTGACGGCGTCGTAATATCCCATCGAACCGCCTGACATCGTTCCGGTGCCGGTTACCCAGGCTCCGTTCGCGATCGATCCATTCAAGGTGAAATGCGTGGTGTCCGTGACGGTGACGGTCCAGGTGCCGTTGGCGCTTGTCATGCCCTGCACTCCGGAGACGACGACCCGGTCACCGGTTGAGAGCCCGTGTGGGTTTTGCAATCCAATCGAGATAGGGCTCGTATAGGCGGCGTAGCCGATCGGCACGTTCTGCCTCCTCGCGGTCGGCGTATCCACGCAAAAATACCACCACAAGAATTCGCCGAACTGCAGCCAGGGTGTCAAACCAGCGACGTTTTGCAAGCCGGCGATTTGAGTATAAACAGCCTTCTGGAAATTCGTGAGGTTCGCGATCGGGGCGCACTGCGAGGAAAGAATGCCATTGAAATCGGTTGCAGTATCGACGGGGGTGCCGGTATAGGAACGGGCTTTCCAGGCATTTGCCGTCGTGCCGTCATCGGGCGGATTGACCAATTCCATGGAGCAGGCGGTGGTGATGAGCAAGCCGGCTGCTTTCACCGCCTGGAAGAGGTCCGCGTGCCATTGCGTGACAGGGTAGTTGATGGGACTGGAGGCGGAGGTATCGATCTGCCAGGTCCCAGCAGAGCCGACACTCAAGCTTCCCGACGCGACCGCGATTTTACCCTTTGACGAGACCGAGCTGACCGCAAGGGTATCGCCCCAGAGCGGCGTGCGCGTATAGATGGTCAATTGCCCGGTACTCGTTTTCGCGGCCCACATGGAAACGCTGGCGGCGTTGATATAGTAAACGAAGTGCGCGGCAATCGTGTCCACGGTGTCGAAGGCCGTGACCGCTTTGAGGATTGGGAAGGTACCGATGGTAACGGTCGCGCTGTCGCCCGCTGCCCATGTGCCGGTTACGGCGACCTCGGCCGAGTTCGAGGTTGCGCCGATTTGCTTGCGCTGGTTCCACCAGTAGACGCCGAGATACTCGTTCATCTGGCCGTTCAAGCCGAGCTTGTTCAGATGCCAGAGCAAGCGCTGCGGGCTGACTTTGTAGGTGGCGTCGGTATCGAAGTCGAGAGCGGCGCTGACGTTCGGATATGTGACGAGCGCGTTCGGAATGTCGGAAGCAATAGCTGCTTCGATGTAGTCGAAGAGAAATTGATAACCGAGCGAGCTCACATCCCACAGTGGAGCTCCCTTCGCCGCTTGATAATTGCCGGTCAAAGTGAGCGTCACTGTATGCGTGCCCGCGCTTACCGCCTTCCGCAATAGCCTACGCGTCACTACTTCCGACGTAACATTCAAGAAACAATTCTGGGCGGTAGCCGTGTCGCCATCCACCGTCACGCTCACCATGCCGCGGTTGTTGAAGAGAGATGTTCCCAGATACAGGTCGTGCGTACTGGCGCTCGAGTAAGTCACTGTCACGCTGTCGCCGACGTTAGCCGTCTGGCGGCCAAACCCATGCCAGTAATTATTGGCGGAGATCGTCTGCCAGCCAGTGCCCGAGTAGACACAAGTCGGGTCGCCGTTGCCAACCCGCACACTACCAGGGCCCGCGCATTGCAGTGCCTGCACGCCTTTGGGATCTGTGATGGACCAGTTTGTGAAGGCCGCCTTCCATTGAGTGCTCTGGTAGGGCGCGCCGGCGGCGAGCTGCGGGGCAAAGGTAAACCATGCCTGCCGGATCTGATCGATGCCCAGCGCGGAGAAATCGAGCGAAATGCTCCAGGTGACGTTATCGGAGGCGCCCCCGGAAAGTTGCAGAATGGAGGTATTCACCGCCAGCGTTTTGTTTCCGGGACGAACGAGCATGTAGACCACAACGTCGTTGCCGTCAACGCCGCCATAGGATGCAAGATACGGGGTATTGGTGGCGTTTGAAGCGGCCGAACTCAGCGTGAGCGTAGTCGGGCTGGTCACGGCGTTGACGTAGTACGATTTGCCACCGAGCACGATCAAAGACGTGGCCGGAATGCCCGGGAATTTGACGCCGCTCTGCCAGGTCACTGACGTGCCGCTCACATTCACCGTGCCGGCGCGCGCATTCCGCAACGTCAGATTACCGCTGGTGTCTGACAAGGCAAGCAAGGCGATGCTAGAGTTCGCATAAATCGACGACCAATTATAGGCATTGACTTGGTTCGCAAACGCCTGGGCTACCTGAGCCGCGGTCTCGCCGCCCTTGGCAGTGAAGTTGAAACTGGCGTTGTTGATGAACAGCGTCAACTGGTCTCCTGCCCCGCATCCACCAGTCGCCGAAATGGCGTACTTGCCACTGGCGGCGGTAAAGGAACCTGCTGCCAGCATGGCGTGATCCCAGAGACGAACCTGTATGGGCTGGCCGCTGGTGGTGACGACATCCAACTGCGACCAATCGATCCAACTGTATTTCGCCGAATCGATGGGCTGCAAACCCTGGTAAGTCAGGTTGAAGTTCAACACCATGCCGGAAAGATTGAAGTCCGGCAGATACTTGACCGAATAATGCTCGAAGATGTTATCGGCGTCGTAGACCACAAGCACGCAGAAATCTGCCTGATCGCGGTAGACGCCATAGACGTTGAACCCGGTTGGGCTGGCCTGACAGAGCGAGGCGGCGGCTCCGAAGCCGGTAAATCCGCGCAGATACAGCGTTCTATCCGGCTGAAATTTATTGATGCGTTCGGTACTCATTGGGCGTTGAGCAAGGGATGGGCTTGCTGATCCCGAAACTAACGCGCGGCGCGGAAAGGCTGAAACAAGATGGGCTTTCGAGCAGCCAGGAAAACGCGCGTAACCTGCTCAGCCTGGCGAAGTTGTATGAATTTCGACATCATCTTCATCGGCTGTGACCGCCGGTTCGGGAAGCCGGCCAGTCCAGTTCGCCCAGCCCCAGAAGATGGCGGTAGAGGAACTTAAGAGACCGGAACAGGCTCCGATCAGGCGGATGCTGTAATACTGCGAAGCGATGCCGGCAGCCATCATGGAGAGCATCATGGTTGACCAGTTCAAAGTCTCGATAGTAGAAAAGACGCGACCGCGAAAACGATCTTCGACGTGTTTCAGCAGGTTCGACCAGTTCAGGACCGAACTGATGGCCACGCTGCCGCGTGAAACAGCCATAAAGAGCAGCGCCATGGGCCAGCTTCTCATCTGGCTGAAGACGATGTAAGCACCGCCGTGCAGCAGGTAGCAGAAGAAAACCACCTTTTTATACGATTCAAAGCCAATTCGTTTGCCGAGCCGGTTGCCGATCACGCCGCCGATTAAGAGGCCAACACCGGCGATGCCCCAGAGTTGCCCAAGGCCTTGTGGGCCGCGCTTAAAAACCATCTCACTGAAAAGCGTGAAAAGAACTTGCGCCGCCCCGCCGCCGCTGGCCCAGCCGACGGCGATGAGTCCGATCCCCAGAATGAGCGGCGAGCGTAGCATATAGCCGAGTCCTTCGCGATATTCGTGCCAGGGTCGCGCTACTTTTGTTTCATTCAGGTTGCGATCGGCCGCCCGAAAGTGCCCTTTGTCGGATTGCAGATTGGCGATGCAGAACGCCGAGAAAAAGAAGGAAAGCGAATTGAAGATAAAGGCGATTTGATAACCGAACCTGGCCGCGGTGGTGCCGCCGAAGTAAGCGCCTATCGCCAAGGTCATCCAGCCGGTGGTTTGGGTCAGCGAGTTGGCCGTATGGAGTTCGGCATCCGTGGCGATGGCGGGTAGAATGGCGGAGCGGCCGCTGGTGAAGAATGGCGAAGCGATCATGAGCAGAGCGCTCAAAAGATAGAGCAGCCAAGTCTGGTTGTAACGAATGGACAAAATAAAGCCGAGCGCCAAAACGCCGCGGACCAGATCGCTTGCGATCATGATGCGGCGGCGGTCGAAGCGGTCAAGGAGAACTCCGGCAAATGGCCCGACAATGATCGCCGGTATGGCGCGCGACAACATCAAGGCCGCGATGGCGGCGCCGTTGTGTGTTTCGTCCATCGCCAGGCTCAGCACCGCGACGTTATTGAAGTGATCGCCAACTTCGCTGACGATCTGCCCCATCCAGGTCCAGCGATAGTTCCGATTGCGTGCGAGCAGCCGGGTGAAGTCCGACATCGGGTCGTTCTACTTCAGCATTTTCGCGAGCGTGATGGCTTGGCCAAGATGGCGCTGCGTGTGTTCACAAAGGTGGACGATCAGTCCGAGTACCGTGGTCGGGAGTGCGCGGCGGCCTACCGTCCGGGGTTCATATAGAGTGGCTGGATTCAAGCTTGCAAGCTGCTTTTCCGACTGCGTTAGACGATTATCGACCAGGAGGAGGAGTTCTTGAATAGTAGCATCCGGTTCCGCTTCTTTAGCCAGTGAGTCGAGCTGTTCCCGGCTAAGCTGGCCGCCTGTGAGATAGGTTGTCAGGCGGTCGACACTTCCGGCGATATGTTTCAGGTGAAAGCCGAGCGACGCTCCTCGAATGTCACGCCAGATGGTTTCGGGCGACAGGCCAGCGGTGTGCCTGGCGAGATCTTCGCGCACTTGAGTAAAGCTGAAGAACACCGGCATGATCAACGGATGAACGTCCTTGAGGGAGCCGCGTAGCCAGGGTTCGGTCGAACTAAGATCATGGCTATCGGAGGCCGGCATGGATGAATTCTCCCAGATTGCGCGGTGAACTTGAAGCTTTCTGCTATCCGGGCATAAAACTAAGAGAGCATTGATCCATTGCATGCTTTACTTTCAGTCATGATGTAAAGCGATGGCCGAATCCACTCTTTCCTCTAAGAATCAAATCGTGATTCCGAAAGAAGCGCGTGACGCGCTCGGCCTGAAGGCCGGCGACAAACTCCTTATCGTGGTACGGGGTGCCAGAGTGATCGTGTTGCAAAAACCGGAACACCCTCATGCCGCCATCCGAGGCTTGGCCAATCGAACCTACCCCACCGGATATCTCGAACAGGAACGCCAGAGTTGGGATTGATTCGCCTCTGCGTGATTCGCCTCTGCGTGATTCGCCTCGCGTGATCCGCCTCCGCGCCTTCCTCGCCGTCACCGGCGAATTGCGCTGGATACAAGCGTCTTCATCTACCAACTGGAAGCAAATCCGCACTATGTCGATTTGACAGATCAAGTTTTCGCGTGGCTCGAACGACCCCACCATACGGCGGTAACGTCTACCATGACGATGACAGAATTGCTGGTCCGGCCATACCGGGCATCGGACGAACGGCAGGTCGACGAATTCTATGCGCTGCTGTCTACCTATCCCAACCTAAATTGGATTGCACCGAGTCTGACGATCGCGGACACAGCCGCTAGAATTCGGGCGTAGCATCGTCTCCGAACACCGGACGCGCTCCTGGCCGCAACCGCCATTCAATCCGAAGCTACCGGACTCATTACGAACGACTCCGTCTTCGAACGGGTCGAAGAGTTCGAGACACTACTGCTCGAGAAACTTCTCTGATATCCCTTCTTTAACCGGCATATGATTGTCGGGTATGCTGCCGCTTTTCTCCCAGGCCTGGAATTCGTGGAAGAACGCCAAGGGAGTAGCCTTGCTGGCGATTGTCGCGCTGGCCATCGGCATCGGTTCGGCTACCGCACTTTACACCGTAGTGCATACCGTGCTGCTCAAGCCGTTGCCCTATCGCGATGGAGACCGCTTTGTCGCCCTCTATGGCGCGATCGTCAACGAGCCCAGCAAGAAACACGGCATGTCGAATGGCTATTTCCGTGCTTTCGCCGAGCACCAGCGAAGCTTCGACGTCTTCGGCTGGTTCACCGTCCAGGGAAGTTTCAATCTCAGCTCTCCCGGCGCGCCGCAGCACCTGGACGGCGTGCGCGTCACACCCGAACTCGTCAATAATCTCGGAGTCCAACTCACGCTCGGTCGATGGTTTGGCAGCCTGAAGCAGGAGAACGGCAACAGCAATCTGGCCGTCCTGGCCTATCCGCTCTGGAAACGATTGGGCGGCCGCAAAGACATTCTGGGCCAATCCGTAGTCCTCGATGGCGTCAGCTATACCGTCACGGGTGTCGCGCCGCCCTGGTTCCATTTTCCCCTGTTCGGCGTGAGCGGACAGAACGACCGCAACGAAATTTGGATCCCGATTTCGCCCCAATTTGTGAGATCTTTAGGCGATTCCGGCTTATTCCTAACCTATGCTCGGCGCAAGCCAGGCGTATCTTTTGCCTTGGCTGCCCAGGACGTCAAGCGGGTAGCCGCCGAACTCGCGCGCGCGAATCCACTGGCTCTCGGTCGCACGACAGCCTACATTCAACCCTTGCAATCGACCATTAGCTCCGATATTCGGCCCACCTTACTGCTCCTCTTAGCGGCCGCCGCGTTGCTCCTGCTCATCACCTGCGCCAATGTCTCTGGCCTGCTCGTCACGCGCTCCGTCTCGCGCAGCCGCGAAACCGCTATCCGCCTCGCACTGGGTGCGGCACAGGGCCAGATGGTCCTGCAATATCTTTCCGAAAGCCTCATCGTCTCGCTCATCGGAGCCGCCGCCAGCATAGCTTTCAGCTACCTTCTGCTGCGTGTTGTGCTTAGGCTAATCGGAGACTACATTCCACTCAGCAACGAGATCGTCTTAGACTGGAGCGCGCTCGCCTTCGCGATTACGGCCGCTCTCGTGACCAGTTTCCTCACCAGCCTCGCTCCGCTCTGGCACTCGCTGCATACCGCGCCGAATGAGGTGCTCACCGAAGGTGTAAGAGCCAGCGGCAGTCTCCGCAGCCGACGTCTTTCACAAGGACTCGTGATCGGAGAAATTGCTTTGGCCTTTACGCTCCTTGCCGCCAGCGCTTTGCTAATCGCCCAGATCAACCGCTTCAGCCGCATTCATCCCGGCTTCGATCCCAATCATCTGCTCACGTTTCAAATGACGATCACCGATCCGAGATATCAGGACAGTGGCAAGATGCTTGCCTACCGGGATCAGATCCAGCATGCGCTAGAAGCTTTACCCGGCGTGACCGGCGCCGCGCTGATTAGCGCCCTACCCCTCACCGGCTGCTGCAACGATACCGCCTTACTGCCGGAAGGCCGTGTTCTGAACCGCGACGTAGTGGTCAACACCAGCTTCCAGATCGCCAGCCCCAGCTACTTCGCGACTCTGCGCATCCCACTGCTCGCCGGCCGCACTCTGACCGAACGAGACGCCAACCGCCAGGTAACGCCCATCGTCATCAACCACGCCGCCGCGCAGCGCTTTTGGGGCCGCTCAGATCCCATAGGAGCCTACGCGCACCTCGATAATGCCCGGGGCGACCGCGTGCAGGTCATGGGCGTCGTCGGCGACGTACGCAACGACGGCTTGAATAACCCGCCCGTGCCTGAGCTCTACATGGTTGATGTGCCTCCTGTTTTCAACTGGGTGAACGGCGCCGTTCGATCTAACCTGCCCGAAAGAACGCTCGTTCCCGAAATCCGCCGCGCCATTCACCAAGTCAATCCCGGCCAGCCCATTTTCGATATCCGCACCATGAACGAAATCGCCCAGGATTCGCTTTCCCTACAGCGCGCCACTTCCTTTTTGACCACTCTGTTCGCCTTCACCGCTTTGCTGCTGGCCGCGCTCGGCATCTACGGCGTAGTCGCTTATTCCGTCCGACAGCGCACCGTTGAATTCGGTACTCGCATGGCGCTGGGTGCGGTCGGCCAGGATCTTCTGCGCCTCGTCGTAGGCGGCGGCCTCAAAATGGCGGCCGGCGGCCTGATCCTCGGCGCTGTGGCCGTCTGGGCCACCACCGTGATCCTCATGAAGTCGGCTGTCATTCAGTCCGTCGAACCGCTGCCCTTCCTCTATTCGAGCGCGACGATCGCCGGTATCGCGATTCTGGCTTCGCTCTATCCCGCCTGGCGCGCCACTCAGCTCTCGCCCATGGTCGCCATCCGCAATGAATCCGAAACCATGTGGCTTCGTACGCGCGAACAGCTACAGCGGGTAGCTGGCGGCATCTCCGGGCTACTTTCGCGCGGCGACGAAACGCAAGAGGTCTCAGAGAGCGCGCTGCTCTCCGGTTTCGTCGACGCCACCCGGCGCGCCGCAACCTCCGAAAACGCGCTCGAAACCGCTGTCGCCACGCTCTGCAACACGCTGGGCGCATCGTCCGCCGTGCTCCTCGAGAAACTCCCCGACGGCAGATTTCTCAACGTGGCGCATTTTCCCGCTGACCCCATCGAGATGGGACTGCCCGCCGACGGCTTTCTCCTGCGCCGCCTCGAATCCTATTCGCAGCCTCTGCCCCTCACCGAAGCCGATCTCTCGTCCTGGCTGCGCTGGGCTGCCGCGCACAAGCCCGAATACTCCGCCGAGCTCTCTGCCCTGGAAGCGGCGCGCATCCGCCTGGCGGTCGCCCTGCGCACCACGCGTGAGTCGATCGGCGTCCTCTTGTTGGGCGAGCCCATCGAAGACAACGAATACAGCCGCTCCGCCAGGCAGGCGCTCCGCACCTGCGCCGACCAACTCGCCTTGATGCTCGAAAATGGCCGCTTGACCGGCCGCATGGTCGAGCAGGAAAAACTGCGCCGCGATCTGGCTCTCGCCGTCGAGGTTCAAAAGCGCCTGCTTCCAGAAGCCTATCCAGAATCCTCCTTCGGCGATGTGGCTGCCTTCACGCTGCCCGCCCGCAGCGTCGGTGGCGACTATTACGACTTCATCAAAGTCGGCGACCACGGCCTCGGCATCGCGCTCGCCGATGTTGCCGGCAAAGGCATAGCCGCCGCTCTCATCATGTCGGTTGTGCAGGCATCGCTGCGCATTCTTTTGGCCGAGGGCAACGTCACTTTGCCGGAACTCGTCGCCAAGATGAACCGTTTTCTGCATAGCTCCACCGGCTTCAACAGCTACGCTACCTTCTTCTATGCGCAAGTCGACGAGCAGACCGGCCAGCTCCGTTACGTCAACGCCGGTCACAACCCACCCTACCTGTTGCGCACCGAAGCCGCGGCAGCCCAAGTGGGCGTGGAAGAGCTGGCCACAGGCGGCATGGTCATCGGCCTGTTCGCGCAGGCCAGTTACGAAGAGGCCAAAGTAGATTTGAAGTCCGGCGACGTCCTGGTCGCGTTCACCGACGGCGTAACGGAAGCGCTCAACACCGGCGAAGAAGAATTCGGCGAAGAGCGTCTCAAAGAGTTGTTGAAAAGTGTCGCCCATCTGCCGGTCGGCGAGATGTCCACGCGCATCACGTCGGCCCTGCGCGAATGGATCGGTGATGCCCCGCAGCATGACGATCTGACCTTTCTCGTGTTGAAGGTCAAGTAGCGTAATGCAGCTCGCTCCGATCGGCATCGTGGGGCTCGGGCAACTGGGCCGCGGGATTGCCGCCTGCCTGCTCGCGCATGGTTTCGAGGTCGTCGCGTTCGACACCGATCCGCACAGCGCCGAACGAGCACGCGGCTATATCGGCGAGTCCATTCCGGAAGGTTGGGCCGACCGTTTTGTCACCGTATCCTCCCTGAGCGACTTCCGCTCGTGCCAATTCGTCATTGAGAGCGTGCTCGAAGATCTCGCCATAAAGTCTGAAGTCTTCGACGCGCTCGAGGCCATAGTCGGCAGCAGCGTCCCTATTGCCAGCAATACCTCGGCTCTTCCCATCACTTTGCTACAAAGCTCGCGCCGCCATCCGGAGCGCTTTCTCGGAATGCACTGGCTCGACCCCGCCTATGTCACGCGCTTTCTCGAATTGATCCGCGGCGACCAGACCTCCGACGCGGCATTTGCCTCAGGCGTCGAACTTGCGCTCGCGCTTGGTAAGGAACCCGCCCTGGTGCAAAAGGACGTCCCCGGCTTCGTTGCCAATCGCCTGGCGTACGCCATGTATCGCGAAGCGGCACATCTGCTCGAAACGGGAGTGGCCGATGCTGAAACCATCGACCGCGCCTTTCATAATTCGGTCGGATTGTGGGCGTCCTTCTGCGGCCCCTTGCGCTGGATCGATATCACCGGCGGCCCCTGGCTCTACGCTAAGGCCATGCAAGGCCTGCTGCCTTCGCTCAACAACAGTCCTGATCTTCCCGCCACCTTCGATCGCGCGCTGCGCAACCAGGACCAGGGTGTAAAAAACGGCCGCGGCTTTTACTCCTACGAGCCAGCAGACGCCGCGAAATGGGCGCAAAAACTGCGCGACCATGCCTGGCGCTTCTCGCATCAAAAAACCGGGGACACTCCGGAGTAACCGGCGTTGGTTTAGAAAACGCCGCTGGTTTACACGAAGTTACAGAACCGCGCGCGTCAGCAAGCGGACTCCATGACGACGTTTGGCTAACGCAGGAGTGTCCCCAACTTTCTTCACATCCCGTTCCTTAAAAATGGAATCCAATGGTCCCCGTAAACGTCCGCGGCGTCAAATAATGCGTCCCGCTAAACGTCGATAGAAAATTATAAAGCGCATACTGGTTCGACAAGTTAATGACCTCCAAACGGGCGCTCCACTTATAGCGTTCGGTGTGAAAAAGATTATCGTCTCCCACCGCCAGGTCGAAGACATTGCGCGCCGAAATTCTCGGTGGATTGTGATCGTCGTTCTCCGTACCTGCCGCCGGTATCTTCACCAGATTCGAACCGTACTGCGACGCCGCGCATGTGCCCGTAGGACTGATCGGCATCGTGGGCGTCGCATGCACGCCGCCGCAATAGAGACCTGCCTCGAACTGCTGATCCGGCGTCAATGCCGAAAAGTCAACCAGCGTATCCGTTCCGTTTGGACCGTTGTTACAATTGCCACCCGCGCAGGGCACCGGACCGGCCACCAGACCGCTGTCATACCGCCAGTTGAATCCGATCCAGGGACCGTCTTTGATCGGCTGATATTGCAGGTGAGTAGTCTGGTTGAAGATTTCATCGTGATCGATGCGGAACACGCTGTTGCCTCCTCCCAAACTTGAAGGCGTGACTCCGATGCCGCTCACCTGTGGTTCGAAGAACCGCGCCGCCACGCTCGAAAGCACGATGAACGCCGTCAGACCATGAAAGTTCGGCAAGCTCCCGCGAATTGCATAGCCCGGAATCTTCGATTTCGCCCACTCGATCGGGTAAGTAATAGGTGTGTTACCCAGCACGCTGAAGTCATACGCCCGATTCGTATACTTCCAGATATATTCCGCATCCACCACGAAGAACTTCCCAAACGCCTGCTCAAAGCCGACATGATACTCATTGCGCGTCCCTGGGCTCAGCGGGTTAGTAAGACAAGCGTAACCCTGAGTAACTGATTCCAGCGCATTGATGGCCGCGTCATTACAGCCCAGGCTGGAAAGAACCAGATTCTCGTTGAACGGTGTCTCAAGCGTACGCGCATACGAAGCGCGCAAAACAGTTCCGGTCTTCTTGATGTTGTAAGCCACTCCTACCCGCGGCTCTGCCTGCGTTGCTTTGGTAATGCCGTTATAGATGTCGCCCCGGATCCCTAAATTGAAGTTCCAGTTCTTAATTGAGAGGTTGTCCTGAATGTAAAGCGCCGTTTCCCGGATATCGGCATGACCGCGATATAGGTAGCTGGAGCTCGTCGGGTTAGGGCAGCCATCGGATGCTGGAAGCGAGCCCGTCCTCGTCAAGTCATAACAGCCAAGCAGCGGCACGAAAGAAGGGTTCTGCGTCAAGGGGCCGTTACATAGTGACGGGTCCGTCAGGCTGGCGCCCGTATAAGCGCTTCCGTCGGAGTTTAAGCATGGCGCGTTCAACGTCGGATCGACAACTCCAAATCGGTCATTCTCCGTCAGAATCGTGTCTTCGTAAGTAACACCTGCTTTGATGTTGTGAATTCCTTTTACGTAAGACACGTCCGAGCGCAGCCCCAGGTTCGTCAGCCTACGGTCCTGGCCGATCGTCTCGCTCTGCACGCCCGGGGTGAAATCGGCAAACGGATTGCCGCTCGGATAGTAATCGTATTGATCCTGCCGCGCGAAGCCGCCGAAAGTAAACACTGTGTTCGGGTTGATCAGGCGAGTCCAGGTAGGCGCAACATTGAATGTCCTGATCTGCGACCTCTGATCTTGCGAGCCCACAGGCAGACCGTTCGGTCCTAAGCCGCCGTTGTCTACTGCTACCCCCGACCAGGCCGTCGCATTCTGGGCATCATAGGAATTCGGCGTTTGGAACCAGGAGCGCGTCAGAAAAAAATTCAGGTTCAGCGTATCGTTCTGCGTCGGCTTGTAATCCACCCTATCGAAGATATTTTCTTCGTTGCCTTTGTCGTGTAGCACGTTGAATTCGGGCGGATCTAAAAACCGGCCGGTCCTCAATCCGTTCACCGAAATAAAGTTTCCCCAGGTGTTGCCGCCGTAAGCCAGATCGAACCCGTCATTGGTGCTCCCGAAAGTGCCGTAAGAGGCTGTCACGTCGCCATGCGGCTGAGTGACACCCAGACCGGAGCGCGTGGTGGCCACAATCACCAAGCTTGTTTTATCCCCATATTCCGCCGGCGGCGCGCCCTCGATCACCTGCAGCGATTGAATCGAGCCGATCGGAAGCTGATTGGAAAATACTTTGCTTTGCTGATCGGTAATCGGCTGCCCATCTATCGAAAACGAATTCGACGCGTGGTCGCCCAGCCCATGAAACAAGCCGTTCGAATCGGCTGCCACCCCCGGCGAAGATAACGTCACCAGCGAACTGAGCGACGAAGATTGGCTCTCCAGCGGCAGCTTCTGAAACAACGATCGGTCTATGTTGGTCTGCGCTGTCGAGCTTGTGTCGACCAGATCCTGCGAGTTCTCCGTCACGGTCACTGTCGTCGCCGCCGTCCCCAGGACCATATCCGCCTTTAGCTGAACAGGTACCGGCGACCGCACGTCCGCGTCGTCCTCCATCGTGTTAAAGCCGTTGGCGGCAATGCTTACGTGATAGTGGCTGAACGGCAAATTGTCGAAGTTAAACGTCCCGTCGGCACTCGTCTTATCAGTTAAAGTCAGGCCGGAGACGGGATTTTGCAGCGTGACCGTAGCCCCGGTGATCGCGGCGCCCGTGGGATCCACCACCGAACCATGGATCGTTCCTGAGCTACCAACCGATTGCCCATAGCTCGCAAGCGGGTACATGCACGCGAGCACGATTCCTGTAAGCAGCGCCGTGGCGAATTTCATCATAATCTGAATTCTCTTAGCGAAATCGTCAAATCCGCACAAGAAATCCATTGGCGGCCATAGCTTCGTCGCAGGCGGGCTGTTTTGCCCGGCGAACGGCACACCCAAAGTCACCAATGCAGCACGTCGCGCACGTTTTTCGCTTGCCGCTTACTCACTGTAAACTCCTGTCCGTTGTTCAACGTGAGTAGCCACCGCTGGCTGCTCAACATACTCATCTTTCGGATCTGTTCCACGTTCACCAGCGCATTGCGGTGAATGCGGCGAAAAGAACTATTCCGCATGCGCTGTTCGAGAGCCGTCAGGTTCTGCGTCGCCATGTATCGCTGCCGCGCAGTCATGATCCACGTGATGTCTCCTTCCGCCTGAAACGCCAGTACTTCTTCCGGTTTCAGCAGAAAATATTCGTCGCCTAGTTTGCCCACTACTTTGCGAATGGGCGGCTCCCCCGCTCGCCGCGCCGTCGCCAGCTCCTGCAGCTTGCTTATGTTCTCCGCCGCCTGCGCGGGGCTCCCACAAATTCTCCGGGCGCGCTCGAGCGCTGCCGCCAGCCGCTGCTGATTGATCGGCTTCAGCAAGTAATCGATCGCCCCCGCTTCAAAAGCGCGCATGGCGTGCTCGTCATAAGCGGTCACCATGATCACCGCCGGCATGTGCCCGGTATTCAATCGGGCAAGTAAGTCAAAACCGCTCACCCCGGGCATTTGGATGTCGAGGAAAACCACGTCGGGCTTGACGGCCGCTATCTTTACCAGCGCCACATCGCCGTTCTCGGCCTCCCCCGCGATTTCCACGCCCCCAAGCAGTTCTAACTCTTCGCGCAAGACCTTTCGCGCAATCGGTTCGTCATCTACAATCAACGCACGCATGGCGGAACAATAACGACAACTTACCTGGGCGTCGCCGGAACTGATAGCTATTCCCGACATGCGGCACGAGTCACCACGCAAAAGGACTAATTTGCCCAGTGAGCGGATACAGTCTTCTATCCGTTACCCTATTTAGGGATTGTGAAAAAATTGGGGACACTCCGGGCTGGAGTCGTCAATCGGCTGGAGTGAACCCCTGAAGTGGAACACAGGGAAAGGGGACAGTTGACCGTTGGCCGAGTATAGCTCGACAAACGGAATAAAGGGTAGCAGACTGGTGGGCGGCTGGCGAAACGGAGGCGAGCGCTGCAGGAGTGCAAGTGGCCAAGGAATAGCGAGCCGGAAACGCAGTCCGACGATGGGAGCGGAGGCGGCTTTTCGAAGCGCTTCCGTCCATCGAGAAAAGGCCCAGTGGAGGATTCGATTTCCTCATGCCTGAGAAAACTCCTCTCTGCCCTTCGCGGGATCGCCGAGGGCTTGGCCAGGACGCTGTTCGTAACGCATCGGGCTCAGATAGTGAAGGGCCGAATGCAAGCGTGTTCGATTGTAGTAATCCAGATAAGCAGCTAAGCGTGCAAGCCATTCGTTTAAGGAAGCGGGCTCAGCCTGTTCTTTTTTAAGCGTTTTGAAAAAACTTTCGCAGCGCGCGTTATCGTACGGATTGGCCAGCCGGCTCATGCTGCCGATCAGGCCGTGCTGGCTGAGCAAGCGAACGTAGGCTTGCGAAGCATACTGTATGCCGCGGTCGGAGTGATGCAACAAAGTGGGCGCCGGCTGGCGTTCGGCCAGGGCTTGCTCTAAGGCGCGGCTGACTAACTGGGTCGTCATGCTCTCGGCTAAAGCCCAACCGACCACGCGTCGGGACCAGGCGTCCAACACCACCGCTAAATAAACGAACCCGCTGGGCGTCCGTAAGTAGGTGATATCGGCTAACCGGATCTGGTCCGGCCCAGTCGCTTCCGCCTGCCGCAAGCGGTTGGGAAAGACCGTGAAACGATGACTCGACTGGGTAGTCTTCACCCAGCGTTTCGGGCGCAGCGCTTGCAATCCATCCTGTCGCAGCAAGCCTGCCACTCGCTTGTGATTCACCGGCCAGCCCGCTTGCCGCAGCGCCGCCGTGACGCGACGATACCCGTAGAAGCGATGCGCGAACACGATCTCATGCAGCTTCTCTCGCAGGCTGAGTTCCTCACTCCCCGGTACGCTCCGGCGCCACTCTCGGTAGTAGCCGCTACGGCTCACCTGGCCCAACCAACACATCCGCTCCACATGCTGTTCGCCTGGCTGCTCCGCTACGCTTCGGATGGCGGCGTAGAGGGCGCTGCGCCGAGCCTTTTGTTGGCTCGGCGCCGCTGCTCGATCTCGCGCCAGGCAGCTTTGAAAAAATGCAGATCCAGTGCTTGCTGGCCCGCCAACTGCTTCAGCCGCCGGATCTCTTCTTCTAACTCCCGCACCTGGCGCCAGTGTTCGCTGGCTTCCACCGCCGGCAACGCCTCGACTCCGCTCCCTCGCTCCGCCCATTCCGGATCCAGCTTGCTTCGCCATTCGTACAACCATTTCCGCCGCACGCGCAAATCGCGCGCCAACGCCGCTACGTTGCCGCAGGTCTTCATGCGTTCCACCGCCGTCTGCTGGAACTCTAAACTGTACTTCCCTACTCTTCCTGTCACACCTGACTCCATTCGCTTTCAATGTGTCTCCTCTCGATGTGTTCCACTTCAGGGGTTCATTCCACCAACGCTGTTTAGAAGCGCAGGCGTGTCCCCTATTTTTTTACAATCCCGTGAAGTAAGCGGTCCCAGCGCCCGGCGGCAAAACGGTATATACTCGTACTCGCCGCGCCCAAGCGCTCTCCACATGGCTATTCAAATCAAACGCTGCTTCTTTTGAAGCGACATCAAAGCCGAGGCCGTGGGCCTCAAAAACAATCTCGAGCGCGAATTCGGCGTTCCCATCCGGTTGCGCGCCGGCGCGCCGGGTGCGCTCGATGTTTTCGTCGATGGCACGCAGGTCTACTCGAAGAAAATGACCGGCCGTCTGCCCACCGCTACGGAGCTCATCGACTTAATCCGCAATAAGATTCCACAGGCATAATCATTCCGCGCGCAGAGTTCGAATAGGATCCACCCGCGCAGCCCGCCACGCGGGAACGGAACTCGCTATCGCCGTCACCAGCAATACCAGCAGCACGACGCAGATAAAGGTCCACGGATCGGTCGGCGTAACTCCAACTAACAGTCCAGACAACAATCGTGTCAGCAGATACGCCGCGCTTATTCCGGCTAGGCTTCCGATTATCGTGATGCGCAAGCTTTGACTCAGAATCGAACGCACCACGCTCCCGGCCGACGCGCCGACCGCCATACGCACGCTGATTTCATACGTCCGCTGCGACACCGAGTAAGACATCAGGCCGTATAGCCCGATGGCCGCCAGCATCAGTGCCCCCGCCGCGAAGCTGACGAACACCCAGATCGTCGAACGGAAACCGGAGAGCGACTCGCTGACAATATCGCGCAGACGCGTTGCTCTTCCCACAGGCACATCGGGATTGGCATCCACCGCCACACGGTGAAGTTCCCTCGCAGCCGCTTGTTCCTCGTTTGCCGTGGTCTTCACCAACAAGTCCATTACCGCCGGAATCTCGCCCTTGCCTTGTATGGCTTGCGCATAGGGCATATACATTGCGCCGCTGATCGAACCAGGAGAGTGGTTTGCCAGATCGAATTGCCGGACGTCGGCAACCACCCCGATCACTGTCCTCCAGCCCGTTTCTCCGGTTCTTCGGACGTGCTTGCCAATGGCATCGCCGCCCGGCCAGAAACGCCTCGCCGTCGACGCCGAAACCAGGATCACCGGCGAAGCATTCGGCCCATCTGCTTCTGTGAACGCTCTCCCTGCGACGAGCGGAATCTGCATCAAGCGAAAGTAGTGTGACGTAACTGCTCCCGCCCATAGCATCGGAGACGGAAATTCAGCCGTGCGCGGATGGTCTTCAACGTCCGTGGGGAGCGTGGGCAGCTTGCCATCCAGCGGCACCGTGTTTGCGATAGCCGCATCCACCACGCCGCGCAAGCCTCGCGCCTGCGCAATCAGCCGGTTATAGAAAGCGACGCACGATTCGCGGCGCGCGCAGAATGACTCATTCGGGCTGATCTTGATGGTTAGAATTCGTTGCGCATTGAAGCCCGGATTCGTGGCCGTCAAATCGTAAAGGCTCCTCATCAGCAGGCCTGCTCCCACTACCAGCACTACAGTCAACGCGATCTCGCCTGCAATCAGCCCGCTCCGCAATCCTGCCCAGGTCTTGGTCGCGGAACGCTGGCTGCCGCTCTTCATCGCCTCTACCAGATCTAGTGTTCCGGCATGCAGGGCGGGAACAATTCCGAAAGCCAGCCCGGTCGAAACCGACAGTGCGGCCGCGAAAAGGCAGACCCGCCAATCGAAACCAACCTGCGCCATCCCGGGAACCCCGGCCGGCACTACAGCTCGAAAGAGCGACACCGAAGCACTTCCGAGCACGACGCCAATTGCGCCGGCTATCGAGGCAAGGAACAGACTTTCCGTCAGCAGCTGGCGTATGATTCTGTGCGATCCCGCACCCAGTGCCGCGCGCATGGCCACCTCTTTGCGCCGCGCTGTAGCGCGCGCAAGCAGCAGACTCGCTACGTTTGTACATGCAATGAGAAGCACCGCGCCCACCGCGCCCAGCAGGATGAATAGCTCTGTCCGCGCGCCGCCGGCCAGATCCGATTGTAGTGAAATCACCGTCGATTCGGCGTTCCAATGCCTCGGCATCGGCCACGGAAACAGCTTCCAAACGCCTTCCGCGAGCCCATGAATTTCATTCCGTGCTTGCTCGATATTCACTCCAGGCCGAAGCCGCGCGATGAGTGGTACAAACTCCCCGCCCCAATAATCTTCCGCATTGTTCGGATCGATGCGCGCCGGAATCCAGAATTGTACGCTCGAAGCCGGAAAGGAAAAGCTCGCCGGCATTATGCCGATCACTCGCCGGTTGATGCCATTCAGCGTAATTGTTCGACCCAGAACTTGCCCGTCCCTATCGAATTTGGCTATCCATAGTGCATGGCTTAGAATCACCACGCCGTCGTTTCCCGGCCGGTCTTCCCCATGCTCGAATGTGCGTCCTCTTTCGACACCGACCCCCAGAACCGAAAACAAATTAGCCGATGTCTCGCTCCCCATGATCCGTGAGGCCGGACCCGTCCCTGTCAGGTTGAACTCCGAACCCGGACTTACGAATGCCACGACCAGCGTTCTTGAATGCTGGCGGAAATATTCGAGAATGGCTTTCGGATAGAGCTCGGTAATTCGCATCAGCCGGTCCGGCTCGTGGAATGGCAGTGGCTTGATCAATAGCGTATTGATGATGCTGAAAATCGCCGTGTTTCCCGCAATGCCAAGCGCCAGCGAAAGGATCGCAACAGCGGCGAAGCCGGGATTCCTCGCGAACATGCGGACCGCATAACGAACGTCGTGCAGCACATCGTCGATCCATGTAAAGCCCCACATGTCTCTGCTCTCCTCCTTCGCCAGCGTCAGATTGCCCATCTCCCGACGGCTTTCTTCCGGCGCCGCGCCGGCGTTTTCTCGCCCTGCCGTTTGTTTCAGGTCGCGATGAAGATCGAGTTCCTCGGCGAGTTCCCGGCTCAGGCGGTCGCGCCGCGCCCAACATGCGAGCCTCCGCCCTATCCGGCCTAAAACGTAAAACATGCCCTCACCCCCTTTCGAGAACCTTCTGAATCGCGCCGATCATCTGCGCGAATTCCCTTCGCTCCGCGGCAAGTTGCTTCCGCCCCGCCGCCGTCAGCGTGTAATAACGGGCGCGCCGGTTGTTCTCCGATGCGGACCACTCCGCTTTCACCCAACCGTTGACGAGCAGCCGCTGCAACGCCGGATAGAGCGAGCTTTCACCTACCTGAAGAACATCCTCCGAGACCTGTTTGAGCCGTTGAGCCATACCGTAGCCATGCATCGGTCCAGCCGCTAAAACCCGGAGAAGCAGCAGATCCACGGTCCCAGGCAGCAGTTCGCCCGCCGTTGATTTCTTTCCCATCGTTTACTGATGGGAGTCTCGCAAATTAAGTCGGGATTGTCAAGCCCCATCGATAAACGATGGGAACGCCCGTGGACGGCGGACCCAACGCCTAGTACTTACTTGCGGAAATTCGCGTAGCGCCTTCACCTATCCTCGGCTTACAGAACCGCGACCGTAAGGGAGCGGCAGGCATACGCTTTCTTCTGCAACTTGTTATTAGAAAGTAATGCGGGCAGACAGCTGAATCTGCCGTGGCGTCCAGTAAGACGTCAGGAAAGACTCCGTGCCATCGGTCGTACTTGGGTTGACCCGGCCCTGAATGTTGAATGCATTGAAGGCATCCACATTTATTCTCAGTTGTATCCGCTCGGTAAGTGCAAATACCTTATACAAAGAGATATCGGCGTTGAAGTTATACGGCCCGAGCAGCACGGTCTGCGAAAACGGATTGGCGCCCACTGGTCCAGGAGAATAACCGGTCACCACCTGCTTGCCGTTCTTGAGCGTGACCGTCACGTTGTTAGTGCCAAAGTTCGAGATACCAGGCACGTTGTTAATCGGCGCCAGGTAGGGCGTGTAATTCGCGGGCAGCCCGGACGCCCCGTTCTTACTTGCGTTGATCACGGTCGGCGAGAGATACCCGTTGAACCACAGATCTTCGGGATGACATACCCCGCTGCGGCAATCATTTATTGGCGCCGCGCTCCCGTAGGCCTGAATCGCGCTGGTGGCTCCCCAGTTTCCCGCGGCCACCTGAAACGATTGCGATAAAAGCTGCCCTACAAATGCCACCTGGTAACCGCCTACCAGAGCGTCCAGCCACCTGTTGGTGTTGTGCAGAAAGCGTTTGCCCCTGCCTACCGGCAGATCCACAATGCCGTTGAAGGTAAGGTGATGCTCCGGAATCGCGGTATCGACGTGATAGTTTTCATAGTGATTCAACGCGTGGCTCGGATCGAGCAGCGTCCCGGTATCGAGTCCAGCCGGAAGCACGCCCGGAGCAAAGTTTGCCGCTGGATAAAGAAGGTTATCGCGGAACGTATTCCCACCTAAGCGGAAGGCCCGCGAGTAGACGTAGAAAATCTGATACGCAAAGCCGCTTTTGAAGGGTCGCTGATAATTGACTTGCAGCGCGCTATCGTTTGACCACCCCGTTTTCGTTGACAGGGTATTGTTGCCCCAGAGCGTCTGATCGTACGGACGCGTCGCGGTGGCGGAGTACTTACCAGTCGGCGGCACAGTTCCAGTAGTTGCCTCCCAGGTGTAAGTAGACGGAGCGTTGTTGTATTGATAGTTCTGATCCAGGTTGTATCCATGAGTGAAAACGTAACTGATACGAACCACTGAAGAATCCGGGAATGGCTGCTCCACCGTGAAATTCGCGTCTCTCACATGCGCCGGAGGATATTGCGCGGCCAGGTTTTCCTGGCTGATACCCGGCAGCAGGGCATTGGTTGAGGCGGTGTTCACTACGTTGGCGCTATTCGCCCCGGCGATCACGGTTTGCGGCGCGCGCAACAGGTAATTAGGCAACCCGTCCGGTGATTGAGAGGCGCTTACATAGCTTTGTGAGTAAGCCGCGTTAAACGGATAGGTTTGGGTAAGATACCGGATGGAGTTCCGTACCGGCACCGGATAGATATACTCGCCGTAGCCTCCGCGAATGACGGTGCCCCACTTGCCGAAAGGCGGAGTGTAGGCAAAGCCCAAGCGCGGCAGGAAATTGAAATTGCTGTTATAAATTCCGGAAGACGATGGAAGCCCGGCCTGTTGCGGCGTCTCGAACTTTGCCCCCAGGTTTTCCAGATTGGCCACAATAGCCGGTGTTGTCAGCCCGTTTTGCTCGTAGTAGGAAAGCGGTCTTGGCAGCACCAGGGCATCGTGAGCAAGATCGAAGGTTGCCCAATTATCCTGGCCGGCGTACGGCGCCGGATGCACCTCCCAGCGCAGCCCCGCGTTGATCGTGAAACGCGAGTCAACTTGGAAGTTGTCTTGTATAAAAGTGTCGATCTCCTGGTCCCGGTAATGTCCGAACGGAGAGTTTTTCACCTGGCTGTAGGCGTCGGCGGCTCCCAGAAAAAAATCCGCATCCGCGTAACCCGTGTTGGGCTTAGCCCCATAATTGGCTCCTGTTGTCGGGTCGTATTCGGCGGTGGCGAGGTTCGAAAATGAAATAGTGTCCGCCCCGCGGTCCGGCAGGTAGCCGAAACGTTCATGCCGGTAACGGGCGCCAAACGCCAACTGATGCTTGCCCACTACCTTGGTGAGATTTTCGTCCACCGTGGACAGGATCTGGCTCATGCCGTAATTGAACTGAGAACCCCCGTAGGGCGTGATTAGGTTCGACCCAATGTTCGGAAATCCCGACTGGCCCGAAATTGTTCGGAAGGCCGAGCAGCGCTTCATAGTTTGCATTGACGTCGCCCCCTCCCTGCACATACATCCGCTGCCATTGCTGGCTGAAAATTGTCTCGGAAAAGAGTGTCGGCGAAAAAAAATGCGAGTAGCCGATTGCCCCGCTGATGGTCTGGATGGGGGTGTCCTGGTAGCCCGTGGCGCCCGCCGGCAGGCCGCCGCCGGCAATGTTAGCCGGCGAATTTGCCGGGTAGTTGCGCAAAGCTTGGTCCGTCTGATTAATGTCGGTGAACCGGAAGTACACCCGATTGCTCTCGTTGAAAGATTGATCCAACCGTAACGTGGTATTTGGAACCGTCTGTGACATGTTATTCACCGCGTTGAAGTTGGAGTTGATCAGCGGGTTGTCGGCGCTGGTCGGAAGCGGTGTAGCCGCATACAGCGCTTTAGCCAGTGGACTTTCCCGCGTTGTCGGAATCTGATTATTGGGAAACGGCGTCCGCTGCAGTGTCCCTGGCTGCGTGGTGTTCGGATCGTACAGAACTTGCTGGATACCCTCGCTGTTCACCAACCCGCTGAAATCGCCGTTTCTCATGGCCATGGTGGGCACTCTCACCAATTCGTTTGCGGCTTGCCGCAGCGAGAGCCGCTCGTAGGCGAAAAAGAAAAACGTTTTGTTCTTGCCGTTGTAAAGTTTGGGAATGATGACCGGGCCGCCGATGGACGCGCCGAACTCATTACGCACTAAGTGCGGCGCCGCGAAGTCGGAGGGATTTTGCCTCGCTCTGGCTATGCCGAAGTAGTTGTTTCTGGCTGTTTCGAAGGCCGTACCATGGAAGTCGTTGGTTCCCGATTTGGTGGTCAGGATCACCGTGGCCGGCGTGGCGAACTGCGCGCTCGAATTCAGTGTCTCGAATTTGGCCTCTTGCACCGAATCCGGGTCCGGCAGAGTCGCTTGCGGAGAGCTGCCTTCACCGCCGAAATTGCGATTCGTCATGGGCGCTCCATCCTGCGAATATTCCATCCCCTCCTGCATCACTCCATTGGCCCGAGTGCCGCCCGCCTCCAGGCCCGGCACCGTGTTCTGGGCGAGTCCCAGCAAGCTCCGGCCGTTTTGCGGGAGTTGGTCGATCCGGGCGGCGTCCAGCTGCGTGCTGATGGTGCCGCTGTCATAGGTGGCAAGCTGGACCGCGTTTCCCGACACGTTCACCTGCTCGGAAACGTCGCCCACCGTCAGCTTGGGATTGATGACGGCCACCTGCGCGTCCTGAAGCGCCACTACCGTCTGATACTTCTTCATTCCCGGCGCGCTGAAAGTCAGTGTATAATTGCCCGCAAACAACCCGGGAATAGAGTAGAAGCCATCGCTATTCGACATCGTGTCGTTGGCAACGCCCGTGCTTTGGTTGACCACGTGGATCGGGCAGCCGGCCACCACCGCCGAACTTGTATCCTGAACGGTACCTTGGATCGCCCCCGCGCCGCTCTGCGCGAATAAGCCGGCGGGCGGGAATAGCACCGCTGCCAGCATGACGAAACACAATCTCTTCGTCTGAGAACTCCTGCTCATCGCTACACCCCCTGGTGTTTACGCCGTTGCGTTCTGGCTGTTATATCAGTTAAGCCGCGCGGTTGCCAGTGTTTTTTTTCATGTGTCTTTTTTCATGCAGCCATTCTGCGAATGAGGCGTGATATCTAATGAGGCAATGCGGCGACATGCGCGGCCGATAGGAATCGTTTGGCGAACGCTGGTGGTCACCACCTGCCTCTCGTCTGTTTCCTTCTGCGCGCAGAACGACGAAGCCGGCTACACCAGACCTGAAGTCTGCAACGGCTGCCATCGCGCTATCTGGGAAACCTATCGCCGCACGGGCATGGCGCGCTCTTTCTACCGCCCTTCCGCAGCCATTACTGTCGAGGACTACAACAACAAAAACACCTTCTACCATCGGGCATCCGATAGCTACTTCAGCATGCTTCAGCGGGACGGCAAATTCTATCAGCGCCGTTATCAGGTCGACTTCGCGGGCAGGCAAGTCAATGTTATGGAAAAGCAAGTCGACTTCATCCTGGGGTCCGGAAACCATGCCCGCGCTTACCTTCATCGGACTACGCGCAACACGCTGGTCGAAATGCCGCTCGCCTGGTATGCCGAAAAGGGTGGCTACTGGGCGATGAACCCCGGCTATGACCGTCCTGACAATGACGGCTTCCGGCGTCCCATCTCATACGCCTGCATGTTCTGCCACAACGGCTACCCGCCGATCCCGGCGGGACATGAGCAACCCTTTGCCGAGCCGGTGTACCTGAGTTCGCTGCCCGAAGGTATCGACTGCCAGCGATGCCACGGCCCGGGCGACAAACATGCGCAACTCGCGTCTACCACAGGCGTCTCGCTGGACATCGTACGCAAAGCCATTATCAATCCGGCGCGCCTCACTCCGCGCCGCCAGATCGAAGCCTGCATGGTATGTCATCTCGAGTCGACCAGCTTCCCGTTGCCGAACGCAATCGAGCGCTACGAGCGTGGCCCATTCTCCTATCGGCCCGGTGAGCCGCTGGGCTCCTTTATTTCGAATTTCGACCACGCCGCGGGCCAGGGCCGTCAAAACAAATTTGAGATTGTAAGCGCCGCCTATCGATTGCGGCGCTCTGCTTGTTTTCTAAAAAGCAACGGCAAGCTGCTTTGCACTACCTGCCACAATCCACACGATATTCCGCGCGGCGAAGAGGCGGCCCGGCATTACACCGCCGTCTACCGGCAGTGCCACGCTTCCGCTTTTAATCGACTCGTCGAGTCAGGAAACCATCCACGCTCGGCCGATTGCATTGGCTGTCATATGCCGAAACGCCGCACCGAGGATGTCGTGCATGTGGTCGTCACCGATCACTACATCCAGCGGCGCAAGCCCGCGACGGATCTGCTGGCCGAAATGCCGGAGCGCCACGAGACCGCCAAGAATGTCTACCGTGGTCCGGTAGTGCTCTACTATCCCGAAGAGTTGCCCCCCACGCCTGAAAACAATTTGTATCTCGCCATCGCCCAAGTGACACAAAGAAGCAATCTAAGCAAGGGAATTACCCAACTTGCCGCGGCCATCGAAAGCCATCCCCCAAAACGCCCGGAATATCATTTCGAACTCGCCGAAGCGTGGCGAAATAGCGGGGAGTTACCCAGGGCCGCCGCGCTCTATCGGGAGGCCATCCGGCGCGACCCGAATTTTGTGATCGGGATGCAGAAGCTCGGATTCACGCTCCGTCAGTCAGGCGAGTATCGGCAGGCGGCCGAAATCCTGAAGCAAGCTGCTTCTCTCTCGCCGGATAATTCCCCCGTCTGGCTCGAATTGGGTCTGACCTATCGCGCTTCGGGCAACCAGCAGGATGCCGCTGCCGCCTTCGAAAAGGCTATCGAGTTCGACCCCGATATGCCCGAAGCGCGCAATAACCTTGGCATCATCTGGTTCTCACGCGCGCAACCGAGCCGCGCCGAGCTCGCCTTTCGAGAGGCCATCCGTATTCAGCCGGATTATGCGGATGCTCACGCCAATCTTGCCACTCTTCTTTCCACCACTGGAGCTCTCCCGGAGGCGATCTACCATTTCGAGATTGCGCTTCGGCTTCGCCCGGAGGATGCCGCCACTCGCTACAACTACGCCGTCGCCCTCGGACGTACCCATCGTTTCGACGAAGCTCAGCGGGAGTTGGAGATCTCCTTGCGTGCCGATCCCGGGCTCGCGGACGCCCATCAGCTTTTGGGAGACTTGCTGATGGCTAAGGGACAAGCCGGAGGCGCGCTAGCGCACTATCGCGAAGCAGTTCGCCTCCAACCCGAATTCCCGCGCGCTCAGCTGCGCTTGGGGTCCGCGCTGGCCGCGACAGGCGATCTGGCCGGCGCTATCCCACACCTCGAAAAAGCCGCCAACAGCCCCGACGCCGCCGTGCGTGAGCAAGCCTCGCAACTGCTTCGCCAGATCGAAAGGAAATAATGACATCTATGCAGCCATTCTCGCGTCGTCGCTTTGTCGCCGGGTCTACGGCGCTCATGCTTCCTTCCCTGCCTGCCAGCCCACAACCGGCCAGCTCGCAACCAGCAAGACGCCGCGATCTTCTGACCACCGCCTGGAGCGCCGCGCACCTAGCCGCCACGCTCGTTCCACGTGCGCGCTTTCACCCGTTCCCGACCGCCGCCGAACAAGCCGCCTGGCAAGCCATACCCTCCGACGCTCGCGCCGTAGCGCTCGATTCCGCCGAACGCCAGTTGAAAACTTCCTGGGAAGTGCTGCCGGCCACGGAATTTCTCGAGTTCCGCCGCACCGGCAACCGCTCTCATTACGAAGCCGTACGCGATCGCCGTAGAAAAAAATTACAGGACCTGGTCATCGGCGAGTGTTGCGAAAACAAGGGCCGCTTTCTCGACGAGATCGTCAACGGCATCTGGCTCACCTGCGAGGAAACCTTCTGGGGCTTGCCCGCTCACCTCGGCATGCAGAAGGCTGGTACCGGCCTGCCCGATGTCACCGAACCCATCGTCGACCTCTTTGCCGCCGAAACCGCCAATTTACTCGCCTGGACCCATTACCAGTTGGCCGCTCCCCTCGCCTCCGTCTCGCCGCTTGTGCCTGAGCGTATTCGCCTGGAGATCGATCGCCGCGTGCTCACACCCTGTCTCACGCGCAACGATTTCAGCTGGATGGGTTTTTCCGGTAAGCCTGTCAACAATTGGAATCCCTGGATTTCGTCCAACTGGCTCACTGCCGATCTGCTCATCGAACGCGATGAGCAAAGGCGGCAGACGGCCGTAGTAAAAATCCTGCGCTGTCTGGATAATTTTCTCAACGGCTATGCCGAGGACGGCGGCTGTGATGAAGGACCAAGCTACTGGGGGCGCGCCGGCGCTTCTTTATTCGATTCTCTCGATCTTTTGCATCGTGCTACCGCCGGCGCTTGCGATGGCTTTCCCTTCCCGCTGGTTCACCAGATCGGACTCTATATCTGTCGAGCGCATATCTACGATGAGTGGTACACCAATTTTGCCGATGCCCCGGCGCGCGTTCATGTCGACGGCGATTTGGTTTATCGTTTCGGCCAACGGCTCGGCGACAATCTCATGATGAAGCATGGCGCTTTCGCCGCTTTCCTGCGCGATGAGAAGGGCATTCCCGGTGACAGCATCGGCAGGCAGATCCCCGCCCTGTTCAATCTGGCCGCTCTGCGGCAGGCGCCTCGCTCGCAGGCCCTGTTGCGCGACGTCTGGCTTCCTGGCATTCAGGTCATGGCAGCGCGTCGCCGCGAGGGTTCGGCGGAAGGTCTTTATCTGGCGGCCCAGGGTGGCAACAACGGGGAAAGCCACAATCACAACGATGTCGGCAATTTCCTCGTCTACTCCGATGGGCAGGCCGCCATTATCGACGTTGGTGTCGAGACCTATTCGGCGAAAACATTCAGCTCTCACCGCTATGAGATCTGGACCATGCAGTCTGCTTATCACAACTGTCCTACCATCGACGGTGTCATGCAATCCGCTGGGCGACAGTTTGCCGCCAGCGACGTGCGCTATCGGGCAAACGAGGAAGGCGTCGAATTCGAGCTCGATCTGGCGAGGGCGTATCCCCCTCAGGCTCGCCTGCGCAGTTGGATGCGCACCCTGCGGCTGAACCGGCTAAAGAATGAGGTCGGCCTTTTGGATGAATATGTATTGCAGCAGAGCGTCAACACCATCACTCTCACGCTGATGACTCCCTGCCTGACGACTATTCGAGCGCCAGGGGAGCTCTTGCTCGCCGTGCAGTCGGGTAAACCGGTTCGGGTTGTTTACGAGGCTCGGGCTTTTGTTCCCGCCATAGAAGAGATCCGGCTGGACGATGCGCACCTCCGTGCCTCCTGGGGCGACCGGCTTTTCCGTATCCTACTGCGCGCCGACCATCCTCCCACCAAAGCATCATGGGTCACGCGCATTACTCGGTAAGTGGCAGCTTACCTACTAATTCCGCATGAACCCGCAGCAGATAAGCATCCGTCATACCGGCAATGTAATCGCACACCACGCGCTCCGCCGAATTCTCTTCTAGATGTTCCCGATAACCCGCCGAAACGTGCTCGGGATGCGCAACCAGAAATTCAAAAACGGCCTTGATCTTCTCCGCCGCCGTGTTCCGCTCGCTCACAAGACTTGCGCAACCGTAAGCGCGCTGCACCAGCAGCTCTTTCAATTGCCCGCTGAGTTGCGCCGCCTCTGGTGATAGTACGGCGATCCGCCGATCGAGCGCCCGTACATCTTCTATCGTCCCCACGCCCGCACTTTCGACCGCCGCTAGCGTGCCTTCGATCAACCCGCCGATCAGAAGATTCATGAGCTGCCGCTGCACTTCCCAGAAACGCACGCGGTCGGATGCCCCGGGGTATTGCGTCTCCACTGCTTCGATCACTTCTCCAATGGCCGGCACAAAGGCCCGCAGATCGTCGAACGAAATCAGTTTTGCGGCGAACGAATCGTCGAGGTCCGCCGAGGTGTATGCGATCGCGTCGGCAATATCCAGTAATTGAGCTTCGAGCGCCGGACGTTCGCCGGGAAGAAACTCCCGTAGCGCCGGTTCGGCATCCGCGTTGACCTCGCGCGAGTGCTTCACAATGCCTTCCCGCACCTCAAACGTGAGGTTCAATCCGCTGAATCGTGGATAGCGATCTTCGAGCACATCCACCACGCGCAGCGAGTGCAGATTGTGTTCGAAAGAGCCCCCGCGAGCGCGCATCTGCCGGTCGAGCTCCTTTTCCCCGACGTGCCCGAAAGGAGGATGCCCCAGGTCGTGCGCCAGCGCCAGCGTCTCCGTGTATTCCTCATTTAACCCGAGTGTGGCCGCAACCGTGCGCGCTACTTGCGAGACCTCGATCGTGTGCGTCAGACGGTTGCGGGTATGATCGTCTGACCCCGCCGCAAACACTTGCGTCTTTCCCTCTAAACGACGGAACGCGCGCGAGTGAATAATCCGGTCGCGATCGCGTTGGAAATCGTTGCGGTAAGGATGAGGTAGCTCCGGATAGCGCCGCCCGTGCAGACTCTGAGTGCCTAGGCGCAGGTGACGCAGCATCGAATGCGTGCTTACTTGGCGAGTTGTGCGGAAAGCTGATCCGCCGCGCGCCCCACCGCGGGATCGTTATTCGAAGCCTTCAATTGTTGCAGGATTTGCTTTGCTTCCTGCGGATTCGTACCTTGCACCAGCTGCGCCAGCAGCAACTGAGCCTGCGCCTTCGACACCAGGTCCGTCGGTTTGTTGATCAAAGCCTTCAGCAGATCTTGCGCCTGCGCGCTCTTATTGGATTGCATGTAAAGCTGGGCCAGAGCGATCTTCGCGAGAGCGGCCGACGCGCTATGCGACTTAGATACCGCCAGCAGGTCCGCCTCCGCGCCCGCAAAATCGTTCTTCTGCGCCTTCAGCGTCCCAAGGTAATACTGAGCGAAAAACCCCTCGTTGGTCCCGGCATCTTTGGCCGCTACCTCCGACATCGCTTTCATCGATGCTTTGAGTTTCTCGTCCTGCGTGGCAAAAGTCTTCACATATTCGTTGGGTGGTCCCACTTGCGCGTCCACCACCGTCAAGGCTGTCTGTAAATCGTGTTGCCGTTGCGCCCGCCGGTAGGAATTGAACCACACAACGGCCACCACCACAATGATGGCTATGCCGGCGGCAATGCCCCATTGGATCAGCCGTTGCTTGTGGGAACTGGCGTAAGTGAGCGCGTGCGAAACAGAATCAGTAAACTGATCGTGCTGCAGCTGCTCCTTCAATTCATGGCGGGTCAAAACTCGTAAACCACCCTCAGCCTAGCATAGTTAGAGGGCTCTTATGGGTAGAGGAAAAAGGCCCGCATTGCAACAGAACCGCGCGCGTCAGGGATTGTGAAAAATCGACCCCACAATCGGGGCGCAGGGAATCGGCGGATACAAAACCATCGCCGATGCTCCGGAAATCGCCTATGGCTCGTTTACGACGCTGCTTTTCAGAGCCATGAGCGAAGCGATTGGACCGGCGCTATTTTTTCACAGTCCCGTCGGCAAGCGTTTCCTGATTCCCCCAGACCCGACAAGGCGTTACGCGCGGAGATCTGCCAAATCACGCTTGATCGCGAATTTGACTAAGCCCGCCACGTCATGAATATCGAGCTTCCGCATCAGGCTCGAGCGGTAAGTGTCGACTGTCTTCGGGCTCAGCGAAAGCCGCGCCGCGATTTCCTTAGCCCGGACACCCTCGATCAGTAGCGAAAAGACCTGAAACTCGCGGCTGCTGAGCGATTCGATCGGGTCCGCCTCATGGCGCGAGCCGCCCTCCCCGAACAATGACATTACTTCGATCTGTGGCGAAACATAAATGCCGCCCTGTGTGAACTGGCTGAGAGCCTCGGCCATCTGCTCGGAGCTGGAGATCTTGAGAAGGTAGCCACAAGCCCCCGCTCTTAACACTTCGAGAACAGTTTTGCGATCCTTGCGCACCGAGAGAACGGCGCAGCGCGTTTGCAGCCCCTGCTCCCGAACACGCCGAATCACTTCGGTTGCCGCCAGATCGGAAAGACCGAGATCGAGCAGCGCGATAGCCGGCTGCAAGCGCTCGATAGCGGCCAGAGCGGCGCTCGCGCTGCCCACCTGTGCCACCACCCGGAATCCCCGGATGGAGTTACAAAGAGCCGCCAGGCCCTCGCGCACAAGAGTCAGCTCATCGGCTAACAAGACGTCGACCGGTCGCGACTCGGGAAGAACAAAGCTCGGGGTGGGGAGGACAGAACCTAGCATGGCAAAGAAGTCCGTTTCTAAACGTTGAGACTGCCTATTGAGTGGATAGAACCCGGAAGTTCTCTCATTTGAGCGTGATAGCGACCATCGCCTGATCCGCGGGCTTGTCCCATCACCCCAGTCACAACCTATATTTTGTTTCTTTTCAGTAGCTTACAAGGAAACGCTTGCAACCGTACTGTATACTAATTTCTTGGGAGCCCGTCCGAGCTCCCAACACCCCACGAAACCGCCGGTTTTGATTTTCCCAGGAGCCTTTCATGCGCCTCGATCATTCGTCTCCGTCGCCCGCTCGCTTAGCCGCCAACCGCGCCAACGCGCTACTTTCCACGGGTCCAAAATCGGAAGCGGGTAAAGCCGTCGTCTCCCAAAACCGCTGGCGTCACGGCCTCTCCGGCGCATTCGCGATTCTGCCTTGGGAGATCGAAGAAGACTTCCAAAAACTGATCGCCGATCTGCGCGCCGAGCATAAACCCTCCACCCCCACCGAAAACCTGCTGGTCGACCGCATGGCCCAACATCACTGGCTCATGCAGCGCGCCCTGTTGCTGCAAGGTTCTTGCTTCACCTACGAAACTCCTGGCTGCGACCAACCAAAAGAACTGGCGCTCTTCATTCGCTACCAGACCACTCACGAACGCGCCTTCCACAAGTGTCTCAACGACTTACTCAAGCTCAGAGCCGAAGCCCGCCGCGCCAAAGCGGACGAAGCCGCCGCCCGGGAAAAAGAGCACATTGGCTTTGAATCGCAAAAACGCGTTGTGGCTGCCGAAGCCCGCAAACAAGCCGCCGAAAATCGCGCCGAAACCCTGCACGTCGGCCGTCTAGAACTTCTCGAATACCAAATCGCCGCCCAAAAAGCCCGCTTGCCCGTCCCCGTCGGCCTCCACCAAGCCGCCTGAAACAGTTTTGTGGGGCACGCCATCGTTTTTCTGTGGCCTGTTGGGATGGGCCCGCAGCCCGTGAAACTTCATGAAAAACAGCCCCAGGGGGGGTGGGGTGGTGCCGGCACTTTTGCCACAATGTCGTTGACTTAAGCATGCGCGTGACAAACCGGATGCCGCCCAAGCGTTGCGAAATGCTTGAAACAGAGCAGGAAGCGTAAGCGCCCGTAAATTTGAAGCTACCTAAAAATCCTTAAGTCAATGAAATTGGGCACTTTTGCCGGCCGCGTCGGGACTCATCCCGACGCTTGGCTGGTTTTTCGACCTGCCGTGCCTTGCGTCCTCTACTGACAGTAGCTGCTTGTTTATCAGCGTGGAGTAGGCGTTTTCGCCTGCGTTCTGTCAGGCATCAAACGAGCTCTTCCCAAAGCGGCCGGCAATTCGAGTACGAAGCCGGGCAGCACGGAAGAAGCGATTTCGACAGCGTCAAGGTGCGTCGTCATCTCCGCGCCCGGCCGAAATACGAAAACCGTTCTGGTCTTCGAATGAACCAGGAACGCTTCTTGTACGCCATTCGAAATCCATTCCAGGCACTTGTCCTGCTGCTTGGGTAAGCGATCCGAAGGCGACTGATTTCGGTACTCTGATTTGGTCCGGTTCGGCATGTACTGATCGAGCGCGACCATTTGCTGCCGCTGGTGAAAGAGGGCGTGGACTTAGCACAAACCAGCTTTCCGACGGTCAACAGTTTGGGCTGCGTAAAAGTGCTAACCAACTCTTACTCGGTGCCGCTGAAGGCTGGAACGCAAGTGCAGGCAAAGATTTATGCGAGCACGGTGGAACTTTGGCACTGCGGCTGTTGCGTAGCGCGACATGAACGCTGTTACAGCCGACAACAACAAGTGCTGGATCTCGAACATTATCTGGACGTTCTCTCTCGAAAACCCGGCGCGATGGCTGGCTCACGGCCCTTAGAGCAGCAGCGCTGCGCCGGTTTGTGGCCCGAGTGTTTCGACCAGATCTGGCAAGCTTTGATGATCCGCCACGGCAAACAGACCGGCACCAGACAGATGATCGATCTGCTGAAGATGGCGAAAGAGGTGGGCCGCGATCGTCTACGGCAAGCCATCGAGACTGCCTTGGAAACAGGCTGCACCGATGCAGCTGCCGTGCAACATCTGATTCATGCGAGCGATCTCAGCCGTCCCGTTTGCGAGGTGATGGATATCGGTTTACTCGAACGCTATCGGCGACCGTTACCCGTTATGAACGAATACGATCAGCTGCTGTCGATGGGTGGCACGAGATGAACAGCCAGATGACACAACTGCAAGACGCCACGATCACTCAGCATTGCAAAGTGTTGCGGATGCCCACCATGGCTTCTCAGTTCAGTACGCTAGTGTCCTGAGCGATAAATACGAAACATAAGTATTGAAGGGGCCTCCTATTGTTGTATGCGTACTGGACGTCCCAAGAAGCCACTGGAGATCAGTGAGGAAGAGCGGGAGAAATTGAGCCTAATCGCTCGTCGGCCGAAGTCGTTGCAGGCGATGGCGACGCGCGCCCGGATGGTACTCGGTTGTGAAGAAGGGATGAGTAATTCGGAAGTGGCTCGAAAGCTGCACGTCACGAGCGCAACGGTGGGCAAGTGGCGAAAGCGATTTCTGGAGTTCGGGCTGGATGGCTTGCTGGATGAGCCGCGCGTCGGCGCGCCGCGAAAAATCAGCGATCGCGACATAGAAGAAGTGGTGACGAAAACATTGGAATCGAAGCCCGCGAACAGCACGCACTGGAGCACTCGGCTCATGGCCCAAGAGACCGGTCTCACGCAGAACGCCATCGTGCGCATCTGGCATACGTTCGGATTGCAGCCGCATCGAGTGGAGAACTTCAAGTTTTCCAAAGACCCACAATTCGTAGAGAAGGTGCGCGACATTGTGGGCCTGTATTTAAACCCTCCGGACCGCGCCATGGTGCTGTGCGTCGATGAAAAAAGCCAGGTCCAGGCGCTGAACCGGACCGAACCGATTCTGCCGCTGGCGCCGGGCGTTCCCGAGCGGCAGTCGCACGATTACGAGCGACATGGAGTAACGTCTTTGTTTGCGGCCCTGGATGTGGCTTCCGGAGTCACCATCAGCAATTGCTACCGGCGTCACCGGCATCAGGAATTTATCCGCTTTCTGAACGAGATCGAGGCCAATCTTCCCGGCGGCTTCGACGTGCATTTGGTCATGGATAACTACGGTACGCACAAGGTCGCGAAAGTCAAAAGCTGGCTAACGAAGCATCCGCGCTACCACGTTCACTTCACCCCAACGAGCGCCAGTTGGCTCAACCTCGTCGAGCGGCTCTTCGCAGAGCTTACCCAACGCTGTGTCCGACGCGGCAGCCATACTGCTATTCGGATCCTGGAGAAAGCCATGCTCGACTACCTCGACCGGCGTAACCAAAATCCCAAACCTTTCGTCTGGACCGCCGATGCCGATCTCATCCTCGGCAAGGTCGAAAGACTTTGTAAACGTATTTCCCGCTCAGCACACTAGCGGAGCAAGCAATCCGAGAGAAGAAGACGCACCTTGGATACCTGGACGCCTTGCTCACAGTAGAGATTGAAGAACGCGAGAAGAACACGATTGGCCGGCGGATCAAGGAAGCCCGATTACCCCGAGTCAAGACACTAGAGGAGTTCAACTTTGCCCAGTCTCCGCAAGTGGATGCCGCCAAGCTGCGCGACTTGGCTGAGGGCGGCTATATTGATCGAGCCGAACCGGTCTTGTTAATCGGTGATTGTGGCACGGGCAAAACCCATCTTTTAACCGGGCTGTGTGTGGCCGCTTGCCGCCAGAAGCGGCGGGTTCGCTTCACCACCGCCGCCGCATTGGTCAATGAACTGGTGGAGGCAAAACACCAACTGCAGCTTCGCCGCGTGATGGCCCGCTGGAGCCGCTACGATCTGATCGCGATTGATGAAGTAGGTTACGTCCCGTTGGCCGAAGTAGGTGCGGAGTTTCTGTTTCAAGTCATCGCAGAACGCGCAGAAAGAACCGGCGTCATCGTCACCACAAACCTGCCGTTTTCCGAATGGACGCAAGTCATTCCTAACGCTCGCCTTTGTAAAGCCTTACTGGATCGAATCACCGACCGGGCGCACATCTTAGAAACCGGCACCGAATCATATCGCTTCCGGCGTACGCTCGAACGGCAAAAGAAAGGGGCGAAAACAAACGAGAAGTAAGCCGTGGAAATGACGGTCCGTGGAAACCATGGAAAGCCAAACCCAGGCTTTCCACCCTTCCCACCGCCCTTGTAAATCCCGCAAAACCAGCGGGATTCACACATTCCCACCGCCTGACGACGATTGCTTTCTCATTTACCCGGAACATGAAGATTAGCTCCGGAAACCATTAACTTAGGGTGGGCCAAAATAAAATGCCGAACTGGACCAATTTCAGTTGCCAAAGGCAGCGACGTGACTTCGATCAGAAACGTCGGCACATGCCTGGTTTTGGAGACAGTTTTTAGTTTGGCCGCGCCTTCTACCGCAAGCACGCTCTTCGGTACCCAGGCTGCATCCGGCTGCCGCTTGGCTCGGTTCGGCAGATTGAAGTTCGCGCTGCAGTCGAACGCCCGCCCCATGCCGTCCTGCTTGGACCATGTAGCCAATTGAAAAAAGGCTTCGCCGCTTCGAAACGCACTGTCTTCGGAATTTCCAGGAGTCATGATAATGTTGCCGGCCGCATCCATTTCGATCTTGGCTTCGGGAAACATCCGGCAGGCCCGTTCGAAAAGTGCATCGCGGTCGAGATCTTCCTCGCTGGCCGTGATGACTACCGTTTGATCGGGCGCATCGAGCAAATTGAGCAGGTTCGGCATGTCTTTAGAATAAGTGGCTTTTAAGAAGTTGTCTGGCCGGTGGAAATAGCCTCTCCATCGGGCTTCGCGTTATCTTTGCTCGATGAGAAAGGCGATCTTTGCCCGCAGCGAGCGCACCGTCTCGACGTCTTGCGCTTGGGAAACGCGATCCTGGGCGATGTCTAAGACCCGCTCGAGTCTTTGGAGAACGAAGGCATCGCCGCTGGCATAATGCGCGATGTGTTCGATGACACCCGCCAGTATTTCGGAGAAGTGGGCGGAGGGTGCCTTAAGCCTGAGTTGCCCGGCTTCATCTTTGCGGTAGGGCGAGACCGGCTCACGTTCGGCCAGCAGCGCAAAGGCGGTAGCCAGCTGGTCGATGCCATTAATGGCGGTGAACGGATCGTTGATGCCGGGCGAGAGCGCGCGGATTATCACGTCGCATAGCTGTTGAAAACGGTACCGGACGTCCTGGGAAGGAGTGCGTTCGCCGCCGCAGAGATATTGCCTGGTAATCGATTTGACGACCGCCTCGGGCAGCGCATCGGCGACGTTTGCCAGCGCGATAACGCTTCCGCTCACGATGTGATCGCCGGGCTTGACGGTGAGTTCGAGGCGCAGATCGTGTTTCGAAGCCACCTTCAGGAGCGTATCCAGATCGATGGCCTGAAGATAGCCGCTGCAAGGGCTCAAGACCTCCTGCCGGGGCCCGGCGAAATATTCCCGTTCCTCTCGCGGCGCTTGACGGGCCTGCTCTGTTTCTCCAGGGTAGAGTTTGGGGATCGATTCGGCTAGACCGTCCGCAACGACCCGCACGATGTGCGAGGCCTGAATCGACGTCGATACATGATGGACGAAAAGGATCAGCAGAATGAGGCTGATTAGTGTCAGCAGAATCGCTACCGTAACGGCGATAGAGGGAACGAAGCCAACGGAAGTGTCGGAGCCCCGGATGTCGCGCACGACCAGTACGCAGTAGATGAACGTCGAGACAAACGTGCCGAGCAGCACCTGCGTCACGCGATCCTGCATGAAGTTCCTGAGCACCCGCGAACCGTATTGCTGCGAAGCGATAGAGAGAGCGACCGAGGCGAGCGAGAAAGTCACGCTAGCCGCCGTAATCATCGAGCCCGCGATGGTGCTCAAAACCGAGCGCGCCCCTTCGGGACCGCCCGAATAGGCCCAGCTGAGGGAAGCTTTGACGCCCGGATCGACCGCCCTGTCCAATTGCAGCAGTCCCAGGGCAAGTAGTGCCGCCGCGAAAGTCATGACTATCGGGACAAACCAGAAGCTGGTGCGAAGCTGGTCCGCCCACCGCTGCAGTCTGATCTTCATTGCCGGTTTCTAACGGCGGGCTTGCTGCGCGGCCGCCTCAAGATGCTGCTCGAAGAATTTCGCCATGATCTGGTTGGCTTCCTGCGATTCCGGCAGATGCACATCGTTCCAGAAAGCATGCGGCAGCGCTTCGAAGACCACCAGGCGGGCGTCCACGCCGGCCCGTAGAAAGGCGCGGTGCAGGATCGTGGTGCCGCTGAGCAGCAGATCGCGCGTGCTGGTGATAAACAGGGTTGGAGGAAAGCCCGAGAGGTCGGCAAAGAAAGGCGATAGAACCGGATTCTTGACACCCGTGGAACCGACATAAGCGTTATCCCCGCTTTGTGTTTCTGAAGGCGGCGAGAGCGGGCCGGAGAGCCCGTTTAATGCGAAAATGGCCCGCGAGTCGCCCGGCTGGCTGAAGTCTCCGAAACCGGAGAAGATGCCTAGCGCGCCCGGAAGCGGCAAGTGCAATTGGCGCAGCCGAACCGCGATTTCGCCCGTCAGAACCGCGCCGGCCGACGTGCCGTAAAGGGCGATCTCGGCTGGGCGATAAGCCTTAATCGCTTCTTTGTAAACCGCGACGGCATCGTCGACAGCAGCCGGAAAGGGATGCTCCGGCGCGAGCCGATAGAGCACCGCGATGACTTTGGTCTTGCTGAGATTGGCAAGCGGAATGGTTTCCGTGAGCGACCCGGAATCCGAGTTGAACCCGCCGCCATGCACGTTGATGAGCAGCCGATTTCGGCGGTCGGCCGGAATCGTGAGTGGCGTGACGATCCTGACAGGAACGCCGGCAATCGTTTGTTCGGCCACTTTCGCCGGATACATCTTGAGCGCCTCCGCCCCGGCCCCGCTCTGCCACTTGTCCGTCTTGCTGCGGCGTTCTGCAATGGGCTCCGGAACCACGGCGTCCGATTGCGGCCGCGCCAGCCGCTGCTGTGCTTCCGGGCTGATGGTTTTCGGAACCGGAATGACACGCGTGACGTGAGCGGTACCGTTGGCGTCGATGTAGCTGGAATCCTTTTGCGGAGCGTCGTTCGCCGTTGTCTGGCGAGCACCAGCCGCGAATGCGCAGGTGAGAAGCGCGGTGAAGAGGCGTGAAGGGACTTTGGACATGGGGAATTGCCTGTCCCCGATTTTATGGGATGGCTACTTCGAAATACCCGATCATCATCTCGTCCCAGCTTTGCGGCCCGAAACGAACCGTTTTCGTCGGGTCGGGATTGAGCGGATTATTTGCGGAATTGTCGAAATGCGCCGTGCACTCGATACGTGTGCCGCCAGGCAGCCTTAACTGCGGCGCGAGGTAGTAGGAGAGCTGCCAGGAGTAGCTATAATGCGGCACCTTGAGAAGCGTTTGCGTCTTGCCATCCGGGTAGACGACACGGAACTCGAACGATTTTCCGCGCAAGTGCATATGCGGCAGCAGCGAGACAAGCGTCGCTTCGCGCGGCAGAGTGACGCTCGAATCGACACGATAGTCCGGGTCTCCCGCCGGTATCCGAAAGCCGACATTGGCGGCGGCCAGCATGATGACGCGCTCGCGCGGCGCGGTGGGCGAGAGAATCAGCCCGATACGGCTCTGGTCGCAACCGGGAACGCCGTCTGGCGTGTAGTGCAGTTGGAAAACCAGATCGCTCCCCGCCTTGATCAACTTCGCCTGGCCCGGGGCAAGCGTCTCAGGTAGTGCGCCCGGACCGTAGCCGGCGAGAAATTTGCCGGGCGGCCCGCCGCTCGGAAGATCGGGCCGTAAAGTAAATGGTTTGCCAACGGGATAGTCGGCCAGCCAGGTCGATCCCGGTTCGCGAATGCTCACCACGATGTGATGAGTATGCTTGCGATCGCCCGCGCGCACTTCGGCCAGCCGCACCCAGGTGTCCTTCTGGAAATGGGTGGGAACGATCACATAGTGATAAGGCAAGACGCCTGCCGCTGGAATGTCGAACGCGACAGGCATCTGCAAAACGATTTCCGGTTGGCCGATTGACCAGCCCTCCACCCAGTTGACTGGCTTCGGAGCCTCGGCCGGATTTCCCGCCGGCGCTCCCGCCTGCACCCAGTGCGCGATGGTTTCGATTTGCGTTTGCGAAAGACTGCGATCGTTTAAGAAGTGGCCGTACTTCGGGTCGGCAAACCACGGAGGCATTTGCCGCTCAAGAACAGCTTCGCGGATGGCGCTCGCCCACGGACGTACTTGTTTGTAGTCGAGCAGCGGCATCGGTCCGATTTCGCCGGGCCGGTGACAAGTCTGGCAATGCCGTTGCAGCAGCGGCAGGACGTCGCGATAAAAGGCAGGAGTTTGAGCGGCCGCGGCGGAAAAGACGAAGAGAAAGACGATTGCGGACCGCAACATCGAAACTACTGTTCCAAACTACTGGCGATGCGCGCTTCTGAAGGCCTGACCGACATGTAGCACGGCCGAAACAGCCCGCGAGTAATTCATCCGCATCGGACCAAGCACCGCGACGTGGGCGCGCAAACCGTTCTGCAGGCTGAAGCGCACGCCTATCAGGGAAAGCTCGCTCATGCTCGGGTGAATGTCCGACAAACCGACGTGAATGGCCGGCTCGCCTTCCCGCCCTTCGAGAAAATGATCGAGAAGCTGCAGGATGCGCTTCTTTTCCTCGAGCGCGCGGAAGAGTTCACGGGCTCGCTCCCGCGTGAGATGCAGGTCCAAGCCGATGAGATTTTCGGCCCCATCGAAATGCACTTCCGGCATGGCGCCCAGGTCGAGCAGACCCTGCGTATAGAGAACGTTGACGCGCTTCAGGATCGCATCGTAAGTGGCGCTCTCCAGTTCGAAGCGGCGTTTCAGCTCGCGGTGGATATTGGGTAGCACCCATCCGCCGAAGTTGTAGTTGATGTAATTGCGGATCGAAACCAATTCGTCCTGCCCAACGTGATCCTCCACCTGGATGACCTTGTTGCGCACCATGCGGTCGCGCGTGACGACCACCATCAGGATGCGGCGATCGGGAAGCGCCAGCAATTCCACCTGATCCAGCGTCTGATTCTCAGTCGGAATGGCGGCTGCCATTCCAAAGTTGCGCGTAATTTCCGTCAGCAGCTTCGAAGATCGTTCGATTTGCGCCTCTACGCTGCCCGCTTTCTCGATTTCGACATGCAGGCGATCCAATTCGGCCTGAATGATCCGGCTCGTAAACAGAGTCTTCACGTAGCTCTGATAGGCGCGCTCGGTCGGTACCCTGCCAGCCGACGTATGCGGTTGCGACAAGTAGCCTTCCTCAAGCAGATCCGCCATCATGTTGCGGATCGAGGCCGAACTCATCGGGTACTTGCGGGCAATCGTCCGCGAAGCCACCGGTTCGCCGGTTTCGATGTAATTCTGGACCAGCGCGTGCAAAACCTCGAAATGCCGCGGAGTAAGCGCTCCAAAATGAGTCATCTATTCAGCCTGCGAACAATCGGCCAGAGTTCGCCCAAACGATGCCGTTAAATGTAAGACTCCCTGCAACTTAATATTATAGAGAGTGCAGGATCAAGTATTCTCTTGTCAAGCGAACTGTTAGTACTAGCCCGGGGAAAACGAGACGGCAGCCGCCTCGCGAAAGGGCACTACTTTTGCGGATCGCCAGAGCCGCTCCAGGTCGTAGTACGAGCGGGCGGTCTCCGAGAAGATGTGCACCAGAAAGTCACCGTAGTCCATGAGTATCCAGTCGGCTTGCCAGTAGCCTTCGAGGCTCACAGGCAACTCGCCTGAGTCTTTTAGCTGTTTATGAATTTCATCGCAAACCGCCTGGCCTTGGCGGGGATTCCCGACGGAGCAGATCACGAAGAAATCGGTGAAAGAATTGACCTGGCTGATATCGAGGACGCGTATATCTGAAGCTTTCTTCGACTCGGCTGCTCGGACGGCCGTAAGCCAGTTACTTTCTTTTCCGACGATGGCGTCGGGCGCGGAGTCTGAGGGACGGCGTGACAGGCTTGTCGTAAGGCTCTCCTGCGCCTAGCGTACTACAAAATGAGGGCTCGTTGCGTACTGACGACGGCGGTATTGGGATGCGGTTGGCTGCTCTTCTCGACCGCCACGTTAGGCGGCCAAACGACAGGCGGTCAAACGACGCCCGAGGCCACCGGATACGATGCACTGGCTCAAAGCCTGGTTGAAAGAGCGCAGGACGAAGTGGCCCAAGTGAAGGCTCTGGTTGAGCAAGGAACACTGCCCAGAACACGCCTGCTGGACGCGCAGACTCATCTGGCGGACGCGCAAGATCAACTGATTTTGGCTAGAACACTTTACAGCCAGACTCGGCTGCAGGACATGTCGACTGAGCAGGCCAAGGCGATGGTGGATGCCGCTCAACGAAGAGTCGAGCGCGAGGACAAAATTGTGCAGAACCGCCGGAGCCTGGTTGCGGATGGAATCCTGGCAAATGCAGAGCTCCTCGACTTTGAAGACGAACTCGAATCGAGAAAGCGAGTATTGGGGCTGGCCACCGATCGGGCGAAACTGTTAACGGAACTCAAGCAGATGGCGGAAACGGAGCAGCAGTTAGAGCATGCCGCGCTTACAGCGCGCGGAGCCGACCTGGCTCACGTCATGATTCGCTACGACGGCAGCGGATCGTTCAGCCTGAAGGAATTGCCCGCGATCTCGGATCAATTCGAGCGCAAGTTTCATCGCCCCCTGCCAATCAGCGCCATAGGGCAGACGCGCGTGCATGATGCCATGAGGCTCGACCATCGGAATCGGGTGGACGTTGCCTTAAATCCGGATGGTACCGAGGGCGCATGGCTGCGGCACTTGCTCGAACGACTCAGGATTCCTTACCTGGCGTTCCGAAGCGCGGTAGCGGGTGCGGCCACCGCGCCGCACATTCACATCGGGACGGGCAGCAGCCGGATAGTGCTCGCGCGGCCCTAACATCCAGCCTGCCGTTAATTAGGAAGGTCTGCGTGCGCGCCGCAGGAAGAATGCCGCGGCCAGTAAGGCCGGCCCAAGCAGCATAAAAGTGGACGGCTCCGGCGTGGCAGTCGCAGCCAGGGCGAAGCGTTGCCGGGCGATAGCGAAGTCGTCGCTTTCAAGGTTAGTGATGGCGATGCTGGTAAACGGGTTAGTCGTGGTCGAAGCCGCGAACAGCAGCGCTCCGCTATTCCCGTCCGGCGAGAGATCGATGGTTCCCACCAGAGTGGAGCCGCTGTAAAATGCCGCCGTGGTTTCCTCCGCGGCAAAATTGTCCGGCTCGATTTCGACGCCGAAAGTACTTGCCGGCGCCGTGAGGCTGATCAACAGCGACGGTACGCTGTTGGTAAAACCGATGCGCGGAGTCGATGTTTCGACCGCCGGCGGGGTGCCCCAACCGCTCCAGCTACTGGGAACGGTGTATTCCACAAGATTGCTGCTGTAGATGAGTGTCTCGCCATGACCCGAGACGCCACCCACCAGGCTAGCGTCGGGGTCGGTAAAGTCGAGCAGCGTCGTAGCGCTCACGTAGGCCGCGCTGGGTTGCGCGATGGTAAGAAAATCGGCTCGTAGCGAAGAGCAGGCGAGCGTTGCCGCCGCCAAACTGAAGAGTACTATCCTGGCATTCGAAAACATAGTTTTTTCCTCCAATACGACGCGCATCGATCCTGAATATGGCTTGAATGAGACTTGATCGGAAACTCAGTTTATCAGAGAGCCGCGCGTCGCTCAGGGCGCGATCGCACGTTAAGATTGTCACCAATGACGGCAGCGCGCACCGAGGTGTTGATTTCGTCCGAGCGAATCGAGCAGCGCGTGCAAGAGTTAGCCGCCGAAATCGAGGCCGACTACCCGGAAGGACCGCTCTACCTGGTTTCCATCCTGAAAGGATCGTTCATATTCGTGGCCGATCTGGCGCGCGCCTTCAAGAGGCTTCCGGTGCGCATCGAGTTCATGGCCATCTCGACCTACGGCAATCAGAAATCGACTTCGGGACAAGTGAAGCTCACGCGAGATCTGGACGTGACCATCGAAGGACATCACGTCCTGATCGTCGAAGACATCATCGATAGCGGTGTGACCCTCACTTACCTCAAGCGGCTACTGGAGCATCGAAAGCCAAAATCTCTGGCTATCGCGACCCTACTCGATAAGCCGGAAAAACGTATACAGCCGGTGCATGTGAAATACGTCGGCTTTCAGATTCCGGATGAATTTGTGGTTGGCTACGGTCTGGATTACGCCGAAGATTACCGGAATCTGAGCGATATTCGCGTACTCTGCCAATAGGCGGCTCGGCTCGCAGTCCGCGTTATCAAACGGCTTTTGGCTTGCGCTTCTCAAGACGTTTTCGGCTCAGGTAACCGGTCAGGAAGAGCATCGAAATAGTAATCACGAGTAGTGGAACCTGCTGCCACCAGGGCAAATTAGGGTCCGCGTTATGGCTCAGCGCGTCGCCGGCCAAACAGCACAGCACGTGAACCGAAAACACCTCGATCGAAGCCCGGCCGAGTAAAGCGAGCGGCTGGAAGATGGGAAGTAGAGCAATGTTCTGCCCGTACCGGACCACAAAAATAGTGAGCGCCGCGAAGTTGATCAGCCGCGCAGGTCCGAGATGCCATTTGTCGATCAGCCAGCCGTACGAATCGGAATTCATCCAATGGTCCACTGGACTGTAGCGGAGCACCAGGAAAACCACGGCAACACAAATGCTCAAACGGATAAGCCAACGAGGCAGTCCGGTTGCCGGTTGCTCTCCCCCAGCCGATTCTATTTGGTCGGAATAGATACTGCCGAGCGCGAGTCCGACCATCCACAGCAGCTGCCAGGCGTACATGTCGAAAGCGCCCGTCGAATCTTCCGGCACACCCAGACCGAAGAGATTGACATGCCGGTAGAGCCACGCGCGGAGACCGAATTGAGCGGCGGCCCAGATGGCGAAACTGGTGTAAACAACTGGATCCCAACCCCAACGACGTGCGACGCGGCGCGCCAGGAGCGTGACGATCAAAAAGAAAATGTACATCGGCAGAATATCGAGCAGCGACGGGCGATATTCGAGAATGACGGCGGCGATGATTGCGTGCTTAGGATGCGCGAAATAGAACGAGAGAAGATTCATGAGCGCCATCCGGTGATAACGCATGCCGATTTCGGCGACCACGGTAAACGCAATAGCGAGCAGCGCGGCGTGATAACCGTAGACACGCCGGGTGCGTTTCAAAAGGTCGCGAACGGTCGCGCCGAGGCCCCTCTTGCTCTCGATGCGATGTTCGAGCTGGCCGATCATGAAACCAGCCAAAAAGATGAACCCCTCGGCCCCCGAGACAAAGCCGAACGTCTGGTTCGACACCAGGCTGGCTTTGGTCGGCAGGTGTGTGAGCGTCATCCAGAGCAGCAGAAAGCCGCGCAGGATATCGAGCTCGACCAGGCGCACCGGAGAGGATTGCGTCCGCCCTGCTGCCTTCTCTGCCAATGGTGATCGCTCGATAAAGAAAATCGATTAGTAACGAAGAAGTTTAGAGGCGGGGCTTAGGCGGCTCCAACTCGCGCGCTTTGCATTGGGAAGAGAACCCGTTGCGGCCATGCGTGCCGTCGCAGAAAGGCTTATTTTCCGCCAGCCCGCAGCGGCACAGAGAAATAACGGAGCGCCCGGCAAGGCCGTAGGAATTCCCTTCCGAATCCTGGATGGTGAAGTCCCCCTCGATGCGGATAGGCCCGTTATTCAAGATCGTGACTTTCGTCGGCATGCAAATCGATGGTAGCAAAGCAGCGGAAAATAGCGTCGTCGCTGAAAGGTTTAAAGGACGACATAACTATAATGAGTCTCGCAGGTCCTGCGTGATTCAATTCATCTACGAAACCGACCGCGAGCTGTTCGAAAGCGCTCTTCGTTTTGCGCAGAGACAGACTAAACGGCTCATCGAAACTCATCCCGATTACTATCCGATGTACACCATGAATGGCATCTGGAAGCACGATGGCCCTGTGATGGCGCATTGGTGCGATGGTTTTCTACCCGGTATCATGTGGCTGTTTTACAAACGGCTGGGACCGAATAACGCCGACTCACGGTACTGGTGGGAGCATGCCATTCGCTACAGCCGGCCGCTCGAAGCGCGCAAAAGCGATCCGGACGTGCACGATTTGGGATTCGTTTTCCTTTCCGCCTACCATCGCTGGTACCAATGCACGCAGGACGAAGCGCTACGCGAGGTCATGGTGCAGGCGGGCAAAACACTCGCCGAGCAATTCAATGAAAAGGGTCAATACCTGCGGTCGCTGGTAGCGGAAGATTCCGTTTATATCGACATCATGATGAACGTTGGGATTGTGTTCTATGCCGGGCGCGAGACCAACGACAAGCATCTGCGCGAGATCGCGACCCGCCATTCGCTCACCACGCGCAAGCATCTGGTGCGCGGCGATGGATCGGTTGCGCAGGAAGGCCTCTTCGATCTGGAGACGGGCGAGTTTCTACGGCAGGCGACACAGCAGGGGTACCGCAGCGATTCCTGCTGGTCGCGTGGCTTGGGCTGGGCCATGTATGGCTTCGATATCGCCTACGAGTACAGCCGCGACCCGCGCTTTTTGCATACGGCCGAAGCCTGCGCCGATTACTACATTTCGCACAGCCCGTCGGATGGCATTCCTCCGTGGGACTATAACGCGCCCTCCGAAAGCCGTATCTTTCTCGATACGTCCGCCGCGGCCATTGCAGCGGCGGCCTTCCTGCGCCTTTGCCGGCATGTAGCCGACCCTATGAAGGGACACTTCTACTGGTCGACCGCGATACATATCTTGCGCAGCCTTTGTAGCAATTATCTGGCAAGCGCGGATCCGGACTGGGAGGGCGTACTGAAGGGCGGCGTGTACCACATTCACAAAGACCTGGGTGTCGAGGAATCGGCAATGTGGGGCGAATACTATTTTGTGGAGGCGCTCGAAGAAGCGCTGAGGGTCATGGGACACGCGTTGACGCCGGGCACCGTGAATTAGCGGAGCTAGTATCTACTTGCATAAGTCAGAGTACTTGAGTTTGGGTTTTGAGGGGAAGACAACAGCCTTTTTCCATTCGAAGGGAGCGGCCCTTTCGTTGTAGGCTGAGACGAAGTCATCGATGGCTTGCCGCAGTTGCTTAGGAGAAGTAAAGCTTGCGCCGCGGAGCGCTTGTCGGCTCAGGATACTGAACCAGCATTCGACTTGGTTGAGCCAGGAGGAATAAGTTGGAGTGAAGTGCAAATACACGTGGGGGTGCCGCTTCAGCCAGCGGTCCTCCTTCGGCTTGTGCGTGTTCAGGTTGTCCAACACGATATGGATCTCACGGTCCGGATGCGCTGCCACGACCTCGTTCATGAAGTCCAGGAACTCGCGCCGGCGTCTGCGGCTATAGTGCGCCGCTTTCACCTGTCCCGTGCTGATCTCTAGTGCCGCAAACAGTGTCGTCGTGCCGTGGCGCTTGTAGCAGTGACTGAATCCGTTAACCGCTTTGCCGTCTGGCAGACGCAAATAGCCTTGCGCCCGTTCCAACGCCTGAATGGACGGTTTCTCATCTACGGCGATCACCAGCGCTTTCTCCGGCGGGTTCAGATAGAGCCCCACCACGTCGGCAGCCTTGGGGCCAAACTCCGGATCCGTGCTGATGCACCAACTGCGGCGCCGCTGCAAGCAGATACTATGGCGCCGCAGAATGCGCCAGACTTGGTCTTTGCTCACATCCGGCAGAGCTTCCGCCAACAGCGGGCCATTCCACTGCGAGTAGCCTTTGGGCGGCGGTTGATCGAGCAACGCCAGCACTCGTTTCTCTGTGCTCAGGTCATAAATCGCGGGCTTGCCGGAACGCCCGGCGTCATTCAAACCCACCAGGCGATTGGTCCCGAAGCGTTGCCGCCACTTCGAAACACGCGCCGTGCGGGTTTTCAGGGTATCGGCAATCTGCTGGTTGGTTCGGCCTTCGTTGGCCAACAAGATAATCTTGGCCCGTTCCACCAACCGCTGCTCGCTCTTGCCGCGACGAGTCCATTGTTCGAGCCTCCCACGTTCCTCCTCGGTCAGGTCAATGATTGCCACGGGCTGGCGCATGCCCCTAGTATGTATAAGTACGTTAACTATTGCAAGTTAGTACTAGTTTCATGCATATTGGAGCTCAGGCCTCGCTGTATCTGTTGGCCATTGCGTGTCCTGCCGGCCCAGCAGTCCGCCGACATCGTTATTGTTGGTGCGGGCATTTCGGGCCTGAGTACTGCTCTCGAAGCAGCTCGCTCGGGAGCGCGGGTAAAGGTGCTTGACATGTCCACCGTTGGCGGCGGCCGCGCGATTGTATCCAACGGCACCATCTGTCTGGTAGACACGCCGCTACAGAAGGGGAAAGGAATCGTTGACTCACCGGCGCTCGCTGCAAAGGATTTTCTCAAACGTGGAGAGGATGCCAATTCGAAATGGGTGGACCTATATGTCCAAAAAGTCGAGAACGTGGATTTACGATTGTCTCGGCCAACTTGGAGTATCCTTCTACGCTGTCGCTGCACCCCCGGGAACTCAGTACCCCGGCTCCACTTTACGCGCGGTAAAGGATGGGGACTGGTCGGCCCGCTTTTCCGTGAATGTTTACGCTATGCGAATATCGAGTTCGTCTGGTCAACGAAGCTGGAGAAACTTCTTGTAGATAGAGGGTCAGTTGTCGGAGTCACCGCGTTAAATCTCCGCACTGGAAAAAGCACCGCATTCCGCGCTGCCAACGTAATTATTGCGACCGGCGGTTTTAGAATCAATCTTCAGCTCATCCGGCAACATTGGCCTGCCGATCTTCCGAAGCCAGATCGCCTTCTGGCCGGTGCTTCACCGTTCGCGCTCGTTCCGGCATGGAAGTAATTCGCAACGCTGGTGGGGGCGTATCGAGACTCGATCATCAGTGGAATTACATACTCGGATTGCCAGATCCTCGTGATGCACAGCATCTGCGCGGCTTAGCGGCGTTTGATTTCCGATCGATCTGGGTCAATCGCGAAGGGCGGAGGTTTACGCGCGAATTCGGTGACCCGAAGGTGAACCTACCTGCTCTTCTTCACCAAACGGATAAGACGTACTGGTCGATTTTCGATGTCGATGGCGTCAACAGCTTTTCCATGACCCTTGCAGGTTGGGAAAATCAAACCCAGGTGGATGCGCTGGTGTTCCACACGCCGGGGACGGCGTTGAGCGCAAGTAGCCTGGCGGAACTTGGCAAACGAGCGGGCATCTCCTCTGAGGATCTGGCAAGAACAGTAGAGCGCTATAACGCATTTGTCAGCCAGGGAATTGATCCCGATTTTCACGCGTTCGATGGTGTTAAACCACACCGCATCGAGAACCCGCCGTTCTATGCTGTTCAGTTTTTTCCGATCACTCGAAAGACGATGGGCGGCGTCGATGTCGATCTACAATGCCGTGTTTTGAGCGACTCGGGCCGACCAATACCGGGCCTGTACGCAGTTGGAGAAGTAACCGGATTCGGAGGCATTAATGGGAAAGCGGCGTTGGAAGGCACATTTCTTGGTCCCGCCATTTTGATGGGGCGGATCGCCGGTCGTGCAGCGGTATAGAGCCTGGACAGGCACACCGGCGCTCAGCTGCGCTCATTTCCGACAGACGTGAAAAGACAGCATTTCCCGAATGAGGCATGCGGACGCTGTCATGACCTGACCAAGGAAGTCGGAGAAGAGCGCTCGGGGTTTTGGCACTTTGAGCATTCGCACAGAATGGTGTTGAAGCGACAGTATCGGTGCTCGGCTTGCCACCCCACTTTCTATCCATTTCAGCCGAGCCGGCATAAAGTGGACTACCTGGTTCTTTCTAGCTCTTGTGGCACGTGCCATGGCGTTCAAGCCGGTTCTCACGAAGAGAGAAAACACTGAACCTCCGGTACCAGGCCAATTACCGTTTGCGTGCTTGGCCTCAGCCACAAACGCGGAGAACGACCAAGGTCATATCGTCGTGCTGAGCAGCACCCGAGGCAAACGCAACCGCCTCGCCCATGATTCGATCAAGTGCTTCATGCGCGCTTAGATCGCGGCACGTCTCCGCGCACGCAATCAGTCGGTCTTCGCCCCATTCTTCATCTCGGCTGTTCATCGATTCAGTGATTCCGTCCGTGAACAGCACGACTATGTCACCGGACAGTAATTCGAAAGAGCCCTCCTGATAATCCACCTCCGGAAGCAGGCCGACCACTGTGCCGCCCACTTCCCAACGGAGCGCCTTCCAGTCACCAGTCCCTTCTCTCAGCACGAGGGGCGGGTTGTGACCGGCGTTGACATAGACCACATTGCGAGTTTGCGGATCGTATTCAGCGTAGAAAAATGTGGCATAGCGGTTTGACGAAGACGCTTCATAGACCATCTTGTTTACTATTTTCATCAGCTCGGGCCTGTTCCGTATGGCGGAAACCTGGCCCCGCAACGAGGCTTGTAGATTCGCCATCATGAGGGCGGCTCCAATGCCCTTGCCTGAAATATCGCCGATCGCAATCGCAAGCTTACTCCCCGGAAGTTCGATGAAATCGTAATAATCGCCGCCCACTTCACGCGCGGGACGGCACTCGGCGGAGTAATCCAGTCCTCGCATGAAGGGAAGCTGGTGAGGAAACAGTTTCTCCTGTACTTCCCGAGCAATTTCAAGCTCGCGGTTCAGGCGCTCGCGTTGAGCCGCTTCAGAGGAAATGGTGGCGGTTAATCGGGCTACCTCCAAGGCAAGACTCGTCTGCGTGGCCACGGAGTTCAGCACTCGAACATCCGAGCCGGAATAGGGTGCCTCCGAAAGCTTTTGACCCAGGGCCATGAAGCCGATAAGTTCGTTTTTCACAAGCAGCGGGAGCAAGAGTTCGGTGCGCAATTCTGACAACCGTTCGCGCTCATCGGCATTCATCCCAGAGTGGTAGAGCCAGCCGTCTGGATCGTCAAAGTACACACGGACCGGCTGCTTTTCTTTTTTCAATTGCTGTACTGTCGCGGCACTTTCGGGAAAAACCACTCTTGGCGGGCTGTCGTAACCGAAAGCCCAGGCTGGTCGATACGGGCCGCTGCCATCGAGCAGCACAGCGATTCGCGAAACGTGTAAGGCGTGCGATATGCGCTCGGTGACCGTTTCCATTAGAGGCTGAGTTTCAACGATAGTGCGAACTCTTTCGGCAAGATCGCCGAGGATCTGCTCGGCGTTGTAAGCTTCGCGAAAGAAACGGCGGTCGATCAAGATAGCCAACCGGTGGGTAAGGCCGTTGAGCAGAAAAATACCCCAGAGACCTGCCCCCATCAGAAGAACTGTGCTCACATAACTCATAACGTGAGCGGTCACAAGTGCCGCAACCGCGGCAAAGAGTATCGCGCTTAGCACCGCCTGCAGGATAATCACCCCGCGCCTGACCAGCGTGTATTGCAGACTCTGACGAATAATTAAGCGCACATCCATGGCACGCTGGACAACGATGACGTAGGCGACCGACAGCGGGAAGACGAACTGCAGGAGGTAGGAAGTTCCGTAAAGCCAAGAAGGAAATAGCTGCTCGATTTGGGAGTGCCGAAGCCTCGCAATTAGAGCGAGAAGCAGTAGGAGCGGGAAAGAAACTAGGGCGCCGAATACAACGAGCCGCAATCGGCGCCGGGCGTCCTGAGATGCAGCCAAGTGCCATTTCCAGGCGAGACACGCAAGTGAACCGGCGCTGGATGCAAAGCTACAGAGGACAAACAGCGGCATCATCCGTCCGACCAGATGCGCGAGAGGAAATACGGAGGAATAGCTTTCCAGCGTACCGACAGACGTGATCACACCGGCAATCGACCAAAAGGCGAGCGGCACAACGATCAGCCACGTTACCCATCTCCAGACAGTTTTTCCCGGGCTGCCCCGGCTAAAAGGTTCGGGGAAGTTGATAGCAAAAAGCAGCAGCCAAATGCCCCACGTTTTATTCAAGGCTGCCTGGTAGATAGCGCCGAGGTCTCGGGCAACTGCTCCCCAGGACTCCAAGAACGGGTTGAAGAAGGTGGTGAATCCCAGCAAAAAGGCCAGTAACAGCCACGCAAGGCGATCACGGGGGCGAACTGCGGCCACCCAGAACCCGAGCAGGAGGCAAAAGACCGGCATGATCAGCGCCCCAATAAACGGCACAAATTCAACCCGCGCGTCTCTCGAGGTCAGAACGACGGCCCTTTGGATTATGCCTCCGCCCGAACGTACGCCGAGGTGCAGAACGTCGCCGGGATGCGCCCTGGCAATCACGTCCCCGAAAACGCCTGATCCGGTTACCGGAAGCTCGTTGACCTTCACCAGGGTGTCGCCCCGGTGAAGACCGGCGCGCAAAGCATTCGGCTTTAGGAAGTCGATCGTGAACCTGGGCGCGGCTTCATCGGCGTCGAGGAGAAAAGGAAACGCAACGCGCTCGTCACCGCCGAACCATTGCGGAAATAGCTCTTCTGTTGTACGGAATTGATAGACGATTGCGGCGAGGAAGATAGCGGCCAATGCTATATAACGACTCCTCGGCCGAGATCTCTCTGCGCGTTGCACCTCTGATGAGCTTAACTAACCTGTTGGCCCGGCCAGATTAGGACGTGGCTTCGGCACCACGAGCGCGAGCTTGCGGTTGCTTAAGTTTTGCTGATAGGAGAGATTTTGATCTGCCGTAGCGATCACGTCGAACTTCTCCGTTTCAGCGGCTTTCAGTAGCTCACCATTGGTAAGACGATTTCATCCTTGTTCCGCCGTTGTGCGAACTGTGTGCTTCGAGAGATAACGCCTAATTTGATCCGGAACATTTCTATCGAAAAGCGCGTCGCAAGTCTTTGGCTTTCCGCAAATTGTTGTATGCCAGCGACCAGGCGTGGATCGAGGTTCCATGCCTTCGCAATTTGCTCGGCGCTCATTCCGTCGTCCAGATTGTCTAGTACTGTTTGCACCGGCATGCGCGGATCGTCTCTGAACACGGGCGCGCCGCTCTGAAAACGAGGGTCGCTCATCGCCAAACCGAATTTAGACCAATCCATAGCTAAGCTTTATTCCTGTTCTAGGGCAGTATTTCACGCTAAGGCGCGGCTGAAAATACTTCAGTTTGCGAGTGACGGCTGTGTGAGCCGGGCTAACGGCGAGCGGAGCGCGCTCAACAGAGCTCCGAAGTAAAACAGGCTCCCCACGATGAGCGTGAGCTGCAACCCGACATAGATCGCGAGGAACATGGCGGCCGCCGAACCCATCACGCTCGACGCGGCATTGATGGCCCAGGCCCAGCGAACGGAAGCCGGCATTATTCTTTCGAGCAGCGTCAAGCCGGTGGGAAAGGGCATGCCCATCGCAAATCCAAGCGGGCTGATGAGCGCAACGGTGATGAGGACTTTGAGCGCGAACGGAAGAGCCACGCCGCTTTCCGAAATAGGCGGAACGATCAGCGCGAGAACGATGTTGACGCCGATGATGACGCAGAGCACGCGCGCCAGTTTTCGGACGTCGTCCCCCACCAGTCGTTTGCTCGCGAAGCTGCCGCAGCCGCTCGAAAGCAGCATGGAGAAGATGATCACCGTCAGGGCGTAAGTAGGATGGCCGAGAAACAGAACAAATTTCTGAATCAAGGCTACCTGAATGATGATATAGCCGGCGCCGATGCAAATGAAGAATAATAAGGCGCGAAAACTGCCTTCGCCCTGCGGCAACTGGTGACCAAGGACCAGCGGCGGCAAAGCCAGCATGATGAGCGTGGCGATTATACTGATCGCCACCACCCCGAATAACACCGGAATGGCGGAGTTGATTTTGTAATCTTCGGTGGCTCGGGAGCCATGCAAAACAAAATCGAGCAGATCTCTCGGTTGCACTGTGTAAAAGAAAAAGGGACGGTTGTCGCTCACCGGCCGCACGTCGAAAGCGTAAGAATCGTAAAACCGTTCGAGATGCGAAGTTGTGAGCAGCGTCCGAAACGGCGTATCGTTATCCGTGCCGGGCACATAGACAACTTGCATGCCCGATTTCACAGCGCCGCCTTTGATGCGCTCGATGTCGGAATCGCTGAAAGGAGTTCGCGAAATAAGGATCGTGTCTTGCGCGCCCCATTTATTGATGGCATTCACGTGTTCGCGCACTACCGCGATGTTGCGCGCCGGATCGTTTTGTCCCACCTGGCGCAGCGCGGCGTAGGCCAGCGAGACGATGCGCAGAGATTCACGCGGCGGAGAAAAGCCCCAGCGCGTGAACGCCATCACGCCATCGGGCGTCAGATGCGAAAGATAATCCACGAACGCATTGGTCGTATAGAGATTGTTCTCGGATAAGGCGAAAGCCCCGGCCGCGGTAGAAGCCCAGGTGTCGACCAAAGTCGCCTGCAGGACCTGATAATGCTCGCGCGAACGGCGCACGAAGGAGCGGCCATCCTCGACCGCTATCTTGACATCGGGCCGTAGATAGATATTGTTGCTGTAAGAGGCGAACCGCTTGCGCATGATCTCGGTTGCGATGATCGGGTTGATCTCGACGCCGGTCACATCTTTGCTGCCGGAAGCGAGCGCGCGACCAACGTCCCAACCGCCGCCCGGCCCGATGATAAGCGTCTTGGCGCCGGGCCGCAAAAGATATGGAAAGCCAGGGCCGTGATAGGCGAGATCGAACGCCTGCTTCGCGCTGAGCCGATTCAGATCGAATTGCGCCAGATAGGTATTGGCATCGCCATCGATCACGATCAGTTGCGCGCCGTCGGCCTGGCGTTTCAAGGCCACGCGGGAAAAGCTGTTCCAGCGCACGAACTCCTCATTCGTAAGCCGCTGGCCTTTCGCGTATTTCACATCGATGATGGATTTCTTGGCATTCAGCGTGATGAGTCCAACCAGCAGCAGGCCGAGCAGTACTCCCAACACGCGGCCTTGCGAGGAACCCGCCAGGTGAAACCAGATCGCGGCCGAGACGGCGAACAAGACCGCCGAAACCAGAATCGTATTCGGGCCGCCTAGAGAATCGAGCAGAAACACCAATACCGCGCATCCGCCGGCCGCGCCCACCAGATCGAAGAAGTAAACCCGGTTCACCCGCCCGATCGTGTCCCCAATCACCAGAGAAACGATCGTCCCGGAGAGCAGGAAGGGAATGGCCGCCACAAAGTACGCCGTAATCAGTCCGAGCGTTGTCATCTCGCCTGTTCTTCCCAGCAGAAACGAGAGGCTCAGCACGATCGCAATCGAGTTTACGGCGGCGAGCGAACCTACTTTCTGATACAGGCTGCCGGGCCAACCGGCCACCACGTAAGAGAAAACGCCGCCCGCGCCCAGGCCGAACAGCGCGATGGAAATGGCCAGAAAAGCGAAGTGGTAGAAATACACCACCGAAAAAACTCGCGTGAGCGCCAGCTCCAGAATGAGCGTGGCGAGAGAAGTCGCGGCCACACCGAAATAGATCTGGGGCCAGGGCTTGGGGCGGCGCGCCGCGAGGATGGTTTCAGGACGCGATGGCGTAGAGGTCGACAACTTCTTATGGTAGAGGAATCCGCAGAAAGGCCGCGCTGCGCCGCGCGATGCGTTGGCACGCGGTTCCGTCTCCATATGGATTGTGAAGACGCGCCATGCGTTCGTACTCTTCCGGGTCTTCCAGTAATTTCGTGCTTTCGGACACGATCTTGTCCGGATCCGTGCCCACCAACCGCACTGTGCCCGCCTCCACTGCTTCCGGGCGCTCGGTAGTATCGCGTAATACCAGGACGGGCTTGCCGAGCGAAGGCGCTTCCTCCTGGATACCTCCCGAATCGGTGATCAGTAGATCGGCGCGCTGCATCAGATCCACAAACGGCAGATAATCGAGCGGATCTGTCAGGATCACGTTTCGCCTGCCGTTAAGCAGCGCTTCGACGGGCTCCCTCACGCGCGGATTCCGGTGCACCGGCCAGACGATCTGCGTGTCCTCGCGCTCGGCCAGGCGGCCGATGGCGCGACAGATGTTTTCAAACGCCGCGCCGAAACTTTCGCGCCGATGAGCGGTCACGACCACGAGCTTCCTGCCGCGGTCGAGCGGCAGTCGTAAACCGGACTCCGTCCCTGCTCGCAGTTGTTCGCGAATCGCGAGCACCGCATCGATCCCGGTATTGCCGGTGATTTCAATCGACTCGCTCGCGACGCCCTCCCGCAGAAGATGTTCGGCCGAGCGTTTCGTCGGCGGGAAATGCAGCCTCGAGAGCCGCGTTGTCAGCAGGCGATTCATCTCCTCCGGAAACGGGTTCGAAATGTCCCCAGTGCGCAAGCCCGCTTCCACGTGAGCCACCGGAACGGCCGCATAGAAGGACGATAGAGCGCCGCAGAGAGTCGTGGTCGTATCGCCTTGCACGATGGTTAGAGCCGGCTGCACCTCGGAGAACACGGGAGCTAAGGCACTGATCAGGCGCGAGCTCAATTCCGGAAGCGTTTGCCCCGGCCGCATCACTTCCAGATCGTAATCCGGTTGAATTTCGAAGAGACGGAGCGCCTGGTCGAGCATTTCGCGATGCTGGCCGGTGACGCAAACTACGGGCCGCACCGCTTCTCCGGAAGAGAGCTTGCGTAACGCGGGAAGAAGCGGCCCAAGCTTGATAGCTTCGGGGCGGGTGCCGAATATAACGAGAACGGGTTTCGGGTGAGCGGCGGAAATAAGAGATTACTTGTGCCGGTAAGTTATTCTGCCCTTGGTGAGGTCATAAGGAGACATCTCAAGGGTGACGCGATCGCCGGCCAGAACACGTATCCGGTTGCGCCGCAGCTTGCCAGCCAGGTGAGCGAGAACTGTTCGGTCCTGATCCAATTGAACGCTAAACAGGCCGCTCGGAAATTTTTCAACAACGGTGCCAGTTACTTCTATGCTGTCTTCTTTACTCATTCGCCTCTGACTAAATGGATTGCGCGGTTGCCCAGTTACTGCTGGTTAACCACTATCGAAGTATAGCGCAAATATAGCGCTGTAAGAGCTTTAGAAACATCGTCACGGGCGCGGCGGGCGGCTTAGCTGGCGGCTTGGTTTACCCTTGAGTCGGGGCCAGGTTTCGCCCCAATGGGAAATTGAGCGAGCGTGGCAAAACCGAGCGACGAATTCAAGAACAAGAACGTCCTGATTACGGGCGCTGGCCGGGGTATCGGCAAGCGCCTGGCATTGGGCTTCGCCAAACTGGGCGCCCGCATTGCGCTGGTCGGACGAAGCAAAGCCGAAATCGATCTGGCGCACATTGAAATCGAGCAGGCGGGAGGTAATGCGTTGCGCATCCGCGCCGACGTAACCGATCCGGAGCAACTCACCTTAGCTGTCGACCGGGCAAGAGTGGTCTTCGGCAGTTCCATCGACGTTTTGATCTGCTCCGCCGCGACCCTTGGCCCTATCAACGCTTTTATGCAAAGCTCGCTCAAAGCTTGGAAGGAGGCGATCGGCATCAATCTCCTGGGAGTCGTTCATTCCTTCCGGGCCGTGCTGCCGTCGATGACCGAGAAGCGCGCCGGGAAGATCATTGTTCTAACGTGCGATGCCGACGAATCGCCCAAGCTGAATCTATCGGCTTACACGACCTCAAAGACTGCCATCGTTCGATTTGTAGAGTCAGTGGCGGCCGAGGTCTCCGAGCATAATGTGCAGGTGAATTGCTTCGACCCTGGGCCGGCTTATACGAACCTCACGGACGAAATCATCCACGCCGAGAGCCGGCTGGAATCGAAGGTGGTGAGCGAGGCCAAAGAGACGCGCCGCACGGGGGGTGTCTCGCCCGACCTGCAATTGAAGATCGCGATGTTTCTGGCCTCCGAGCAGTCTAACCATATCACCGGCAAACTGATTCACGTCACCGATGACACCAACAAATTACACAACGCTACGCTGAGGCCCGATGCACTTACCTTGCGCAGGCTGCACAAATAAGCTGAACGATCTTACTCTGTCGAGAAGCGATAGATAGTGGTTTGGTGAAACTGCTCGCCGGGATGCAGAACCGTAGTCGGGAACTTCGGATGGTTGGGTGAGTCTGGAAAGTGCTGCGTTTCCAGGCACAATGCGGAGCGGTGACGATAGACGCCTCCAATACCGTGAATATTGCCTTCGAGGAAATTTCCGGAGTAAAATTGCAGGCCCGGCTGCGTTGTATATACCTCCAGAACGCGCCCGGACTTCGGCTCTTCGACACGCGCGGCCAGATGGCTTAGATCTCCTGCATGGTTCAAGACAAAGTTCTGATCGTAGCCTTTGGCAAACTTGAGCTGTTCGGATTTAGCGCCGATGCGCGCTCCGATGTCGGTCGATTTTCGAAAGTCGAATGGCGTTCCGCTAACGCTTTCAAGCTTACCTGTGGGAATTAAGGTACGGTTTACTGGAGTAAATCGGTCGGCATCGATTTGCACTTTGTGGTTTAAGACGGTCGCGCTGCCGGCTCCCTGCAAGTTGAAATAGGAGTGGTTGGTCAAATTCAGAACGGTATCTTTGTCCGTGGTCGCAAAATAATCGATGTGCAAGCCGTTGTTGGCGTCGAGCGAATAGCGCACTGTAACGTCCAGGTTGCCCGGAAAGCCCTCCTGCCCGTTCGGACTCAAGTAGTGCAGTTCAAGCGCCGGTCCCTCGGCCGTCGAGACATCCTTTGCCCCCCAGATTTTCTTGTTGAAGCCGGACGTGCCGCCATGCAGCGTGTTGGGGCCATCGTTGATCGGGATGTGATAAGTCTGGCCATCCAATGTGAAAGTGCCTTTGGCCAGCCGATTGGCGTAACGTCCGATCAGCGCGCCGAAATAGGCGGTGTTGATTTTCGCGGTGTAGCCGCTCACATTGCTGAAGCCGAGCACGACATCGCCGAACTTACCGCTGCGGTCTTTGACGCTGATTGCTTCGACCGTTCCTCCGTAAGTAGTAATTCTTACTTGCATGCCGGCCGCGTTCTTCAACGTGTAGAGAAAAACATGTTGGCCGTCGGGAGTTGTTCCGAACGGCTCTTTCGGAAGAGCGGCGGCGGCCTGCGAGACGGACAACACGAATAGGGCGAGGAGCGAAGAAAAAGCTGCGGAGGCAGTGCGCTTCATAGGCGTAATCATCTTAATGTATTGTGATTTTGTGATGGAAGATGCTCGCGCCGATCACCGGCTGATCGCGCGTACCTTCGATGCTGATCGGTATCTGAAATCCCGCGCCATTTTTCTCAAAAAACGGATCGAGAGCCTTCAAAGCGAGACTCTTCAGGCCCGATTGCGTATCGGAAAGCGTGGCTTGCATTCGAAAAAACCCGTTCATGTCGATCCGGTCTGAACGTAAGTCGAACTTACCGCGAAGGTCAATGGTGGCGCCGGGAACACTGAAGGTACAGCGCGAAAAAGAAGCAACACCCTGGCTGAGCTTAAAGACTCCATTCAGGTCGGAGGCGACATGCGTATTCTGATAGCCTCTCTTCTCTTCTTCTTTTTCGTCTATGCCGCGTGCGCGCAGGCTGAGAGTTGTCAGGACATGTTCTACCTTCTGGCTGGTAAAAATCGCCGACGGTATGGCGAACCGGCCGTCGAGCTGCAGTTTGTCGAGTACACGCTCGCTGCCCTGTGGAATGAGTATCTTGCTCTTGAAATCGACCGGACCTTTCAGCATGGTCTTGCTGTTGCCGAGCACCAGTTTCAGAATGTCTTCCATATGCGCCTGTTTCGTGCGCGCGGTTAGCGAGATCGTCTTGCCATCCGATCCGGGAAGGTGCGAAATACTGCCCCGGCAAATGAATTCCGAGCTGCCCAGCAGGGCGTCCACCGGATCGAGGATCGTATCGCCATCGGTGCCATCGACGATCGAATGGAAGGTGGTCTTCAGGTGAAGAGGGTCGCCGCGCGTCTTCAACGCAAAGTCGGGAGTATCGGTCGCGCCGTTTACGTCGATTCGCTCCAGAACGCCGCGATAATCGCCGGTTGACGAGAGGATCCCACGAATCCCCTTGAAAACGCCCAGATCGGCATGTTGAAAACTATATTGGCCGGTAATGGGAGTAGCGCGCGGGTCGTCGCGCTCCCATGGTCCGAAGTCGCCGCTCGTTATAATCTGGCCCGGCGGCTTGGGGTTCGTCAGATTCGCATTGAACGTTAACGCCCTGCTCGGGCTTCCAGAGTGCAGGGTGAGCTTTGCCAGCTCGAATCGCAGAGGCTGCTTTCCTTCCTTTTTGGATTCGATTACCAGCAGCGTGCCGTCCGCAACGATGGTCTTGATGAGGAAGTGCAGCCGGCGGCTCTTCTTTTTCCCCGCTTGCGCAAAGTGCGGCGACATGAAACCGCCTCCACTCCCCGATTTCGGCCGCCGCGGCAGGTAAATCGAGAGCTCGTCAAGCCTCACCAGATCCACCGTATCGCCGCGGCTGAGCAACGTCGCAAAGGTCGTCCGGGCATAGAAGCGGCGCGCCGCAATCAAAGGATGCTGAGAGGGCCAGTTTCTGTGATTCACTACCAGACCCTCTACTGTGACGCTCGGGTGCGGAAAGATCGAAACCTGCAGCGACTGCATTTTGACGTCGGCGTCGAAGCGGTCATCCAAAGCCTGGATGATGCGATCTTTCGAGCGAGGGCCGAGAGTTCTCACATACCAGTAAACGAAGATCCCGCCGCCCAGAAGAAGCAGGCCAAGCACCGCAAGCGCAACTCGTAAACCCTTAGACATCGAGCGTTAGCAAAACCCGGGCCCTACCTGTTACGTTAACGAATGATGCTGCGATTCATACCATGCCTGTTCGTTTTACTTGCCTTCGGTCTCGCGGCGCAGGAAAATCCGCGCGTCCGCTTCGTGCGTGCTTCCGGTGACGCCACGCTTTCCGTCAAACCGGATCGGGCGGAAGTCACCATCGGTGTTGCCAGCCGGGCCCCGTCCGCCCAGGAGGCTTCCTCCAAAAACGCGGACGAAAGCGCGCGCCTCTTCAGCGCCATCAAGCAGGTCTTAGGGTCGGGCGGCGAGATTAAGACCTCTGGTTATTCTCTTTCTCCGCAATACGACTACTCGAACGGACACGCTCCGCGCCTCACCGGATATGAAGCCAGCAACGCGGTCAACGTGATGGTGGATGAACTCTCTCTTCTCGGAAAAGTGATCGATGCCGCCACCGGCGCGGGCGCTACCAACATCAACGGAATTTCCTTTACCGTGCGAGATAGCACGGCACTTCGCGAAAAGGTTCTCTCCGAAGCCGCCGTTCATGCGCGCGCCAACGCAGAGGCACTCGCCAAGGCGCTGGGCGTAACCGTAGTGGGTCTGCTCGAAGCCGAGCCCGCCGAAGCCCCGGTTATTCGCCCGCTGGTTAGAGCGCTGCCGATGGCCATGGCTGCCCAGGCCCAGCCCGCTACTCCGATTGAGGCCGGAGACGTCGACATTCGAGCTACTGTCACGGTAAAGCTGGAAGTTCGCTGACCCTTTTTTAGCAGCTCCTCCTTTCGGGACTTTGCTGCCTGCCGATACAATGATTGACGGACTGTTCCGTGGTGACGATGGAAGAAGCGAGTGTTAAACCCGCCGAAATCCCGGAGATCCCTGACAAGCTTTATTTCCGGATCGGCGAGGTAGCCAAATTGGCGGGAATAAAACCTTACGTCCTGCGTTTCTGGGAATCCGAGTTTTCGGGCCTTGGACCTAAGAAATCTGGCACGGGGCATCGGCTCTATCGCCGCAAAGACGTCGAGCTGGTTCTCGAAATCAAGCGCCTTCTCTACGATCGCCGCTACACGATTGAGGGCGCGCGCAAGGTCCTGGAATCGAAGCCGAAGCGATCCGTTCCCGCCGCGCCCGCGCCGCATAAGCAAGCCGAACTCTTCTCTGCCGGCTTCTCTTTCCACAAAGATTTGCGCAAGGAACTTTCGGAAATCCTGGCGCTGATGGAGCGGGCAGACAAGACTTAACCCATTTTGGATTTCGCCGGTAGCTGGGTTTGGGTATTGGAACAGAGCTTCTCGTAAAGTCCTTCGGCCGCTTGCTGGCTCGCCGCTTTCTTCGAGGATGCGGTTGCGCGGCTGGTAAGGCTGTCCGCGATCCTGGCTTCGACAGTAAATAGCTTCGCGTGTTCCGGGCCGCTGGTACTCACGGTTAAATAGCGGGGACAGGAGAGGCCAAGCGCCTGCGCGTGTTCCTGCAAAAGATTCTTGTAGTTCAGAAGCGCGGCCGGACCCGACTCTTCGAGCACCTGCAAAGTTCCGAGAATCCGCCTGGCAATGAATTCCCGCGCGATAACCATTCCGCCATCCAGATGCATGGCCGCAATCAGCGCTTCAAGCGCATTGGCCAGCAGTGTCTTGCGCGCCCGGCCTCCATTGCGTTCTTCGCCTTTCCCGAGCTGCAGAAACTCGCCCAGCCCCAGCTCTAACGCACATTTGTGGAGATGATGAGCGCTCACCAGATGCGCCTTGAGCTGCGAAAGGTGCCCCTCGTGCGCGCCGGGATAACGCAGCACCAGCGCCTCGCTCACCACGAAACCCAGGACGGAATCGCCGAGAAACTCGAGCTGTTCGTTATCCCCTTCCTCCGGCAGCGGCGCGCCGTGCTCGGCCAGCCAGGAGCGGTGCGTCAGAGCGCGCAAAAGCAAGGCGCGATTGTTGAAGGCGTAGCCGAGCTTCTCTTCGAGGGTTTCAAGCGAACTTGATGCAGGCGAGGTTATTTTGCGCCCTTCATTTTGGTCGCGTTATCTTTCTGCTGCTGCGCAAACTGCTTGACCTGCGGCGGCGCGTCCGCCATTGCCAATACCTTGTCGGCAGTCGTGATCGCGTCGTCGTACTGCTTGTTTTCGACATACGCTTTCGAGAGGCGCACCATGGCGACTGAGTTGGTGGGCGAGGCGTCCAGCGCTGCCTTGTAGTTCGTGATCGCGTCTGGATACTTCTTATCTAACTCGGCGGCCTGACCAAGCGCGTCATAAGACTGCGAAGTCAATTGCTTCTTTAAATCCGGCCATTTGTCGGGCGCGATTCCGCTAGGCGGCGCGTCGGCGGTCTTCAGCAGTTCCAGGGACTTGTTGGCATAATCCTGAATTTTCTTTACGCTCTGATCTTTGTCGAGATCGGTGTCCTTGGAGTGCTGAGCGATCGCCTCGGCCATAGTCACGCGGGCCATGGGATCGTTCGGGTTGGCCTGGATCACCTGCTGGCCAAACGCTATGATCTGCCCGTAGTCGTTTTTGCGTTCCGCGGCTTCCATCGCCATGCTGAGGAGCATGTCTTTAAATTCGGTATCTTTGAAGTTTTCAAGGGTGAAGTTGATGTCGGTGATCTCCTGGTCGGCATTGCCGGCCTGAGCGTCGGCCTGCACCTTCTTCAGCGCGTCAACTTCCTTTTGCGACTTCGGTTTCGGCTGGGCCGGCGCTTGCTGCGCGGCAACCGGTAAGGCTATGGCGGCCAGCAGTGTGGCCAAACTCAAAATCGATCTCATGCTATTTGTCTCCTGATGACGATGAAATACTTTGCAGCGCCTTTTCCGTTGCTTCCCGGGCTCTCGCTGAAATTCCCTGGGTTGCCAGCGCTAATTGAAACTGAGACGCGGCTTTGTTTGCTTCGCCCGCTTTTAACTGCAGCTGGCCAAGATAATAGTGTGACCAGGCACCCTCGGCCGAACTCGGGCTGGTTTCGACCGTATGTTGAAAGAGATTCACTGCCTCGTCCCAATGTTTCTCTTCGAGCGAAATTAGACCCAAACCGTAGTAGGCCCGCCCCTGCAGCGACTTGTCGGTAGTCTCCCGCAACACCTTTTGGAAAGCCTTGCGGGCGTTGTCCGAATCATGCTGCTCAAACAGTCCTTGCGCGCTGGCGAGCGATGCTTCGGCCGGGTCTATCTGCATTTTAGCGGGCGGCGCGATCACGCGGGGCGGAACCGACTTGACGAACTCAACGTCTTTCAGGCGCTTTTCCTCTTTTTTTACGTTTAGAGCTGTCACCAGTTCCGGGTAGTAGAGCCGAAACGCATCAAGCTGCTTCTCGTACGCCGGCAGAAGGTCGGCAAAACCGGCTGTCAGAATAAAGCCTTCGCGCATCTGCTGATTGATAAACTCCGCGCGCGTTTCCGGGGCGCCCTGCATCAGCCGGCTGTCGATCGCCTTTATCAGGCACTTAGTAACCAAAAGCGAAAAATCGTCCTTGTAAGCCAGATCGAGAGCCGGCGCATCCTGGGCGTACTTAGCCAGCGGCTTCTTTTCTTTAATGAGGTCGCTGTATTTAAAGCTGAGCGGGTCGAGCAGATACGCCAGGTAGGCATCTCGAATTTCGCCAAGCACGGGGGCGTCAGTGGGCGTGATGACGATAAAGTAATCGTCCCGATAACTGCGCACCTGGACCTGGTCCGGAGCAGCCAGTAGGTCGAGGTAGATCTGAAAACGCCTGCCGAGATAGCCCGACGTATTGCGTAAATAACCGTTGGCTTCGAACAGCGTACCGATCACCTGGTCCTGGTAGTGGGCCATGGCGACGTTATAGGCGGGCTGAGTACGCTTCCAGAGGCTATCCAGGTCCGCTTCTTTGTAAAAACGAGCCAGCAGCGGGCTGAATGCTCGCAGAGACTCGACATCGGGCGGGACTTCGGCGGGAAGTTCGAAAGCGGGCGCATTGCCCGCCACCAGGGCGAAAGAGAGGTACTGACCGAGGTCGGTCGTTTCGGAGGCGCGTCTGTGCTGATGATAGAAGTCTTTGAGCTCAGCCAGGCAGGGGATCTTTCGTTTGGCCAGTTCTTCACGAATCTGGGTGCGCACCTTATACTGCTGGTTTATCGGCGAATCGATACCCGCGTCATAGCCTGCGGCGTTGATGGCCGCCAGAACGGAAAACATGGTCAGGCTGACGCTGAACTGGTTTTCAAGCGAAGCGCTGCCTGGCGCGGGCGGATTCTGCCCCTCGAAACCGCGGGCTGTCGCGGCAAACGCGAGGCTAAGTGTAAGGAAAAGAGTAATGGTGGCGCGAATCAAAACAACCTTTACCGCCGGAGTGGAATCTGCCCCTCAGTTTAGCCTAAGAACATAAGATATCCGGCGGATATCCGGCGTTTTCCGACCTGGCGCCGGCCTGAATCCAAGGCGCATGTTAGATCATCAACAGATAGGAGATTGATAATGGCAGGCAGCAACACAGTTACCTTCACAGACGACAGCTTCGATAAAGATGTCTTGAACGCGGAAACCCCCGTCCTGGTGGATTTCTGGGCGGAGTGGTGCGGTCCCTGCCGCATGATGGGCCCGACGGTGGACCAAGTCGCTACCGACTATGCCGGTAAGGTGAAGGTCGGCAAGCTGGACGTCGATGCCAACCAGCAGACGGCTTATCGTTACGGGATTCGCGGTATTCCCACTTTGCTCCTGTTTAAGGGCGGTGAAGTGGTCGAACAGAAGGTTGGGGCAATCAGCAAGCCGGAGTTCCAGAAGATGCTGGATAAACACCTGGTGGCCGTCTAAGCCTGTTTTTGCGATTCAAAGCCAAGGGCGCAGCCGACGAGCTGCGCCCTTTGTGTATTAAGGCCCCGGTTAGTGTTAATCTGTGGGCATGTTCCGGTCCGGTCTGGTCTGGAAACTCGCAGGAGCATTACTCCTTTTCTTCGCACTAGCGCTAAGCGCAGTCCCGCAATCTAGCGGGCCGGATGCGCTCAACGACGCCGTTAGAAACAACAGATTTGCCCTTGTAAAACGGCTCATTAGCGAGGGCACCGACGTGAACACCCACGATGAGGTGGGTAACTCGCCGCTCATGATGGCTGTTCTTTCGGGGAATACTGAAATAATCGCTTATTTGCTCGCGCACGGGGCCGATGTGAACTCCCGGGCCGGCACGAACGGTGCGACGGCCCTGCGCTACGCAGTAATGGCCGGCAGGGCAGATTTAGTTAAGACGCTGCTGGCCGCCGGCGCTAACGTCAATCTGCGGTATGCCGATCGGCAGACTGCCCTACATCTCGCGGTCTCGAACGGCAATGTCGAGTGCGTCCGGCTTCTGGCCGCAGCCCATGCGGACATGAACGCGCTGGACTGGAACGGCAACTCGCCGCTCGACGAGGCGATTCTGCACGGTCGGAACGGACTAGTCCCGGTGCTTTTGGAAGAGGGCGCAGATCCCCGGCAAGTTCGTTCGGCAGACGGCCGGGGCGCCTTGCATGAAGCGTGTGCCAAAGGGTACGCCGCGCTGATCCCGGAGCTGGTAAAAAGCGGCGCGGACCCCACGATGCGCGACGATTCCGGGCAGACGCCGCTCGATTTGGCGCTCGATTATAAAAACCGCGCCGCCGCCGCGGCATTGCTTCGGCTTGCCCCGGGAAACGACAAATTGCAGGCTGTCTTTTCTGAAGCCATGGAGACGGCGGTACGGCGGGGCCGCAGCGAGATTGTCGGCCTGCTGATCGATAGCGGCTGGAGTGTGAATCAGCCGACTGGAGCGGGTTCGACTTATCTCAACGATGCCGCGCTGCGCGGACAGGTGAATGTGGTGCGCTTGCTGCTGGATCGCGGAGCGCGCCTGGATGTGCATAATGAAACCGGCGGAACGCCTTTGCATGACGCCGCGATTTCCGGCAACACCGAGATCATCGCCTTGCTGCTGGCACGAGGTTGCGCGGTGGATGCCAAGGATCTGGACTCGGGAGCAACTCCGCTCATGCTGGCCGCTTCGCTCGGTAAGACAGCAGCGGTCGCGCTGTTGTTGCAACGGGGCGCGAATCCCGCGCTGAAGGACAATTCCGGACGAACGGCCTTTGCTCGCGCGAAGGAGAGCCAGGATCCGGAAATGTTAAAGCTTCTAGAGCAGGCCGAGGGCAAGCCTCGGGCGCGCGCTCACAGCGGCTGATAATCCGCCATTCCAATACACCTTCGACTCCGCGCGCGTCTTGCTACGCTGCAAAAGGAGATTCTGGACTCTATGGGGAAGTTTCTGCTCGGTGTGCTGGTCGGTTTGATCGTCACGGTTTTTGGACTTTTTATTATCTTCCTGGCCGTGGGACGAATTTTCGCCAGCAAGGTGCCGAGCATCGCCGGCAATTCCGCTTTAGTGCTCAGTCTCAGAGGAGACATTCCGGAGGCCGCGCCGGTCAATATAGCCATACCGTTTCTGCAGCAGCAGGAAGCACCGACGGTGAGGGATATCTGGACTTCTCTCCGGCAGGCGGCCAAGGATAACCGCATCAAAGCCATCGTGCTCGAGCCGCGCGGCTTAGTTGCCGGCTGGGGACGACTCGAGGAGGTGCGGCAAGAGCTCCTGGATTTTAAGAAATCGGGCAAGCCGGTTTACGCGTTCCTCGAATCGCCCGGCTCGCGAGAGTACTATCTGGCATCGACGGCCGACAAGATTTACCTTTCTCCGGGCGACATGCTCAACGTCAAGGGATTTCTGCTGGAGGCCATGTATTTAAAAAATGGCCTCGACAAATTGGGCGTGCAGTTCGACGTCGACCACATCGGCAAGTACAAAGACGCGGGCGATATCTTCACGCGGACGAATATGTCCCCTGAGACTCGCGAGGTGCTGGGCCAAGTGCTCGATCAGATTTACGGAGAGTTTTGCACGACGATTGCGCAGGGCAGGCACAAAACGCCGGATCAAATCAAGACGCTGCTCGACATGGGACCGTTCACAGCCGATCAAGCGAAGTCGGCCGGCTTGATCGATGCGCTCGGCTACAACGACGAACTCTACGCTGATCTCACCAAGAAAACCGGCCTCGACAAAATGAATAAGGTGGAGATCCGCACGTATTTTCGAGCCGAGCCGGGGCAGGGAGACCGCATTGCGGTGCTGGTGGGGGAAGGCGATATCGTGCAGGGCGACCCTTCGAATTCTCTGGGCAGCGAGTCGGAGATCGCCGATCGCGCCTTTGGCAGGCTTATTCGCCAGGTTAAGGACGACTCAAGCGTAAAGGGCGTAATTATCCGGGTTAACTCGCCGGGCGGCGACTCGCTCGCTTCGGATATCATTCTGCACGAGTTGAAGGGCCTGAGCGCTGTCAAGCCGACCGTAATCTCGATGTCGGATGTGGCGGCTTCAGGTGGTTACTACATCTCGATGACCGGCGACCCCGTACTTGCCTATCCGGATACGATAACGGGCTCGATCGGCGTGCTCTACGCGCGCCCCATGATTCACGGGTTACTCGACAAGCTTGGGATTCAGACCGACCTGCTCACGCGCGGCAAGTTGGCAGACATGGACTCGATTACGCAGCCGCTCTCGGACGCCGAGCGCCAAAAGCTACACGAGTCGATCGTATCGACTTACAAGCTGTTTGTGTCGAAGGTCGCGAGCGCGCGCAAGAAGGCTTACGACCAGATTGATCAAATAGCGCAGGGGCGTGTCTGGATGGGTGAGCAGGCAAGGCAGAACGGGCTGGTGGATCAGTTGGGCGGCTTGGATCAGGCGGTTGCTCTGGTGCGTGAGCGCGCCCATCTTTCCTCGACGGGAGAGACTAACCTAGTCATGTTTCCACCGCGCCGCAGCCTTTGGGAAGTGCTGGCAAATTCAACGCCCGAATCTTTGCAGAATGCCAGTACTGAAAGCAAGATCCGCCAGGCGCTCCCCTCTTTACCCAGCACCGCGCTACTGAAAGGCGGGTTGCTGCGCATTCTGCCGTATCGGATCGACATACACTGATCCATTGCCACGGAAGAAGTGAAGACTTACTTGGCCGTCTCCAGAGCTTTGGCGGCAGCTTCGTGCTTTTGCAGGGTAGGCAGAGCGGCCGCGGCGTAGGCTTTGATGTCGGCATTCTGGCCGTCCGTGGACTCCTTCGTATAGGCAGCAATGGCGTGTTCGTGGCCCATAACTGTTTCGCGAACAAAGCGGCGGTCGAACATTTTGCCCTTCAACTTGTCAAAAGGCGCAATCATTTTATCCTGCTTCGCATCGAGACCCTTGGGAACTGTCATGCCTGCCTTGGTAGCGGCCGCAGTCAGATCCTTGTAATCGCTGGTGTGGTCGGTCACCAGAGTTTGACCAAAGTCTTTGACGCCTTGGGAGGCACCCTGATCGGCCGCCATTTGCCCCAAATGGGCTTCGGTCATGTCGGTTTGAGCGGCCATATCCACAAAGGCCTGATCGCCGGTGGCGGCACTCTCAGAAGTTTGCGCCAGGACCGGTACTGCAAGCACAGCGCAGCTAAACAACCCAGCAAGAATCGCTTTCATTTTTCACCACTCCTCTGTCCTGTTGGACGGGCGAAGGTCTGTTTCGCTAGTCCGAACAACTACCAGTTTGAAATTTACGGCCGAATGCCGCCGTCAAATGGAAGCAGTACAGGCGTAAGCGTTACAGAGAAATATATATCTGGAAACGGAAACAATCCTCGATATCCTAAACAGTGTCCACGGATCGAAAGTGCCAGTAAAGACTCAAAAAGAAACTCAAGGCAGATGGGAGCAGCTACTGCGCCTTAACTGGCAGCGGTTGCGGAAGCTGCTGCGACGGCGGAGCGTGCTGATTGCGATCGCAGCGCTGTTTGCCTGCTTTTTGGGGCTGATCGCTACTTTTGTTGTTTTTTACGTGAAGTACGCGTGGATCGTGGACGAGCGAATACAGCGGCCGATTTTCAACGAGCCGGCGCAGATTTACGCAGCGGGCGATTCTATCGAACCCGGGGACAAGTGGAGCGGCGGGGAGATAGTGAGCGAGCTTCGGAGGGCAGGTTATGTGCCGCGCGGGGGCGACACCGAATCGGCTGTAGGGAGCTACTTGTTGCGCGGAGACACCATTCAAATCGCACCCGGTCCGGGGAGTTATCATCCGGGACAAAACGCCACTCTGCGCATCGAGCGCGGAGAAGTGACCGCGATTACAGGGGCAAACGGGGAGGCGCTCACAGATTATGAGCTCGAACCGCAGCTGTTAACCGGGCTGTTCGACACCAAGGAACGGACGAAGCGGAGGCTTTTGAAGTATGCCGAGATTCCGCCGCTAGTGAGGAACGCGATCATTTCGGTGGAGGATCGGCGTTTTTTCGAGCACAGCGGAATTAACTACGTGCGGCTGGTGGAGGGTTTGCTGACGCCGATACTGCGGCATCACCGGATGCAGGGTGGGTCGACGCTGACCATGCAGATGGCGCGCGGATTTTTCCTCTCGAACGAACGGAGCGTGCGGCGAAAGCTGGCCGAGATGACGATTGCGCTGGTACTCGAGCACCGGTTCACGAAAGAGCAAATTCTGGAGATGTACGTGAACCAGGTGGATCTGGGCCAGCACGGATCGTTCGATATACGCGGATTCGGAGAAGGCGCTGAGGCCTATTTTGGGAAAGACATCAGCAGCCTGACCCTGCCGGAAGCGGCGCTGCTAGCGGGGTTGGTGAATGGCCCGAGTTATTTTTCGCCGTTCCGGCATCCGCAGCGTGCGATCCGGCGGCGGGATATCGTGCTCGACGCGATGTTCGAGACGCACGCAATTGATCGCGAGCAACTGGAGGACGCGAAAGCGACGCCGCTCAAGCTGGCTGCGCCAAGCGTGCAAGCGGATGACGCGCCGTATTATGTGGACCTGGTGCGGGATCGCCTGTTGACGAAATACAACGAGAACGACCTGGACGCGGGGGGCATGCGGGTCTACACGGCGCTCGACCGGCAGTTGCAGAGGGCGGCGTCCGAAGCGATCGCAGTAGGCATGCGGCCAGTCGACCAGACGATCATCCGGCGGCGCACGCATCGGGTAAAAGAAGGCAAAGGAAAGAACGCAAAGCTGATCACGGAGGTGACGTCGGGGCCTATGCCGCAGGTGGCGCTGATCGCGCTCGATCCGCATACGGGTGAAGTACTGGCTTTGTCGGGCGGCCGCGATTATACGGCGAGCCAGTTGGACCACGTGCTGGCCAAGCGGCCGACGGGTTCGATCTTCAAGCCGTTCGTCTACGCGGCGGCCATCAACACGGCCCTGAGCGGCGATCCGACGAAGGCTTATACGCAGTTGACGATGCTCGATGCGACCGAAGGAACATTCGACTTCGACGGTAAGCCATATAGTCCGCATAATTTCGATCCGAAGTACAGCGTTGGCGATGTGACGGCGCGCTTTGCGCTGCAGCATTCGATCAATACAGCAACCATTCGCCTGGCCGAAATGATTGGCTACGACAAGGTAGTGCAACTGGCGCAAGCCGCGGGCGTGCAAGGACTCAAAGCGACGCCGGCCATGGCGATCGGAGCGTATGACGAAACGGCATTGGACATGGCGGGAGCGTACACGATTTTTGCAAACAACGGGGTGCGCTTATCGCCGGTCTTCATCCGCTCGATCCGGGGGCAGAACGTGGGCGAAATGGAGAAGCCGGGAACGCCCGACAAAGCGACGGTAATCGACAGCCGGGTGGCGTTCGTGATGACGGACATGTTGGAGGCGGTGCTCGATGGCGGGACAGCAAGCGCGGTTCGGGCGCGCTTCGATTCGCCGGCGGCGGGAAAGACAGGCACTTCGCACGATGCCTGGTTTGCCGGCTACACCTCGAACCTGCTGTGTCTGGTGTGGGTAGGAAACGACGATTACACCGATATCAAGATGGAAGGGGCGAAAGCGGCGCAACCTATCTGGACCGAGTTCATGCTGCGGGCACGGAAGCTGCAGCGCTACCGCGATATGCAGCCGTTTGCGCCCCCGCAAGGGGTGCTGCAGGTGCCGGTGGACAAGCTGACCAACCTGCCGGCCGATGGCACCTGCCCGGATGATTACAACGTGGCCTTTATCGACGGCACAGTTCCGGCTGTTACTTGCGATCATCCAGACGGACAGTCACGCAACTTCTTCCAAAAGATGTTTGGCATCGGCGAGCAACGGGAACTGGTGCTTCCGCCGGTAACACAGAACCCGGCTCCGAATCGGCCCGTTGTTAACCCTCAACCAGCCGCCGGACAACCCGCGGTGGTTCAGACGGTACCCAATACGCCGGCGCCTCCGCCGGCGACCGCGCCGGAAGTGAAAGACAAAGAAAAGAAAAAAGGATTCTGGAAGCGTCTGTTCGGCGGCCACAAGAGTGATAAGGGGCAGAACCGGGACGACGGAACGAGCAGTACGCAGCAGTAAAAAGGAATTGGGAAGCGGCGGTACGTCGAGAGCGAAAGCCTGGGACTTTGCCAACGGGGCGTTCAGGCTGTGGGGACGGGCGTATCGAGAGCGGCCGAGAGCGAATTGAGTGTTTCGCGTTCGGCGTCGCTGATTCGTTTCCCACCTATGCCGAGAAAATCGCCTTCTTTGGATGCGTTTGCGACACCGAAGGCGGTGGCCATCAGCCACTGTTTGTAGGGAGCGACCTGATCGGGGGCTTTGGTTTCGAGGATCTCGACGGCGCGCTTGGCGTCGTCGACGGCCATGGTATTCAACTGCTGCTTGAAAGTAGCGTGATCGAGCGTTTTGACTTTGGCGCGTAGATCGGTTTGTACGGCCGAGACTTCTTCCGGCGTGGTGAGTTCCTGGATAAGAGGGTTCGAGCCGGCTCGACCTTCAGCTAGGGAATGGGCAAGCGAAAACGCTTCTTTGGCAGTACCGCCCAAGCCGCTAAAAGTGGCCATCATGACGGCGGTAGCAACTATTTGGGGCGCGCCCGCAATGGCGGCCCATTCGTCCGGGGCGAAGGTTTCTTTGAGTGACATGCAGCAGGGCTCCTGACCGTTCGTAAATATAACAGAGTTATTGTGTCAGAACGATGAGAGCTCAGCCGGACGGTGCCGTCGATCGCGCCTGCCCGGATACTTGTTAGCCGAGGTACATGACATGGACGTAGGTGCCCAGCCTGGAGTTATACGCCAAGTACCAGCCGGGATGATCGGGATCGTCATAAGATAACGATCTGATCGGAATCCCAGAGCCAACCGTTGCAGAAGCCGACGTCATATGGGGCCACGCTGAAGAAGAAGCCACCAAACCCAAAACGGCTGGGGCCGCCGCCGGTGAGTCGATAAATGTGGTCGTGCCCGACAGGTCCGCGGAAATGGCCGTACTGCCAGGGATGATCCAGAGGGTAATGAGCATCGTGCGCCCGCTGTCGTGACCGACCCAGTGATCGTTCGATGTGTCGACGGCGTCGCGTCAGGGTGACCGGCCTGATCTTGAAAGTTGTGGGGCGGCGGAGCGCCGTGCATGGGTGGCGCACCGTGAAATGGGGCCGGCCCATGCATAGGGATGTGACCGCCGCCGACTTGCGGGTGACCTCCTCCGGGAGGGCCCTGTCCATGTTGCGCAAGCATGACGAACGAAGAATTTCTCATCCTTGCGGTTCATTTGGCTTTGACGAGGGATATACATTTGTATATACTTAGGGCAAGGAGAAAAGGTGAGCTCAAGAGCAAGCACTCCCCTCGCCAAATGGGGAAACAGTACCGGCGTACGGATTTCGAAGGCGGTCGCCGACAAGGCCGGCTTGCATGAGGGAGACATGGTCCAGGTCGAAGCGGAGGGGCCCGGCTTGATCGTTGTTCGCGCAGTCAAAGGGGAACCTACGCTAGAGGAGCTAGTGGCTTGCATCACATCCAAGAATCGGCATCACGAAACCGATTGGGGCGCTCCGCAGGGTAACGAGGTCTGGTGAGCAAGGCGTGGATTCCAGAAGCAGGCGATATCATTTTTGTTGATTTCGATCCACGGGTTGGCCATGAGCAGGCTGGCTGGCGTCCGGCCCTGGTATTATCGGCGGCCGTTTACAACAGCTCAAACCTAGCTGTCGTCTGTCCTATCACCAGCAAGGTGAAGGGATATCCCTTCGAAGTTCCATTGCCCGAAGGACTGAAAGTCGCCGGAGTTGTTTTGGCAGATCAGCTCAAATGCATTGATTGGAAAGCTCGCAGGGCTAAGCGCGCGGAGAGCGCGCCTCGTTTCGTGATGGATAGCGTCAGGCAATTCGTTGGGTTGATTTTGGGAATGAAGTAGAGTTGCTTCGTAGCCCATCAGTCAAACGCGCTGCGCTGATTTACGGAGTCCGTACAATCAAAACATGGTGAGCAGTGCTGTCAGCGAGCGAATACTCACGAAATATGAGCCGGTGATCGGGCTTGAGGTGCACGTTCAACTTGGCGCCAAAACGAAGATCTTTTGCAGCTGTCCGGTGGAGTTTGGCGCGCCTCCGAACACGCATGTGTGTCCGGTCTGCCTGGGGTTGCCGGGGGCCCTCCCGGTGATGAGCAGGCAGGCGGTGGAACTGGCAATAGCGGCATCGCTCGCGCTGCACTGCAAAATCAACACGTTCTCGCGGCTGGCCCGGAAGAACTATTTTTATCCGGATCTGCCCAAGGGTTACCAGATTTCGCAGTACGACCAACCGTTAGCAGAGGACGGCTACCTGGATATCTTGGCCGACAGCGAAAAAAAGCGGATTGGCGTAACGCGCGTGCATATGGAAGATGACGCGGGGAAGAGCATCCACGACGGCTTCCGGGACTCGGACCGCTTCACGTATGTGGATTTGAATCGCTCCGGGACGCCGCTGATCGAGATTGTGAGCGAGCCGGACATGCGGTCGCCGGACGAGGCTTATGCTTACTTGACGGAGATCAAGCAGGTACTCGAATACATCGGGGTTTCAGACTGCGACATGGAGAAAGGGCAGCTGAGATGCGATGCGAACGTATCCGTGAGGCCGCGAGGAAGAGAAAAGTTCGGGACCAAGGCAGAGGTCAAGAACCTGAATTCGTTCCGCTATTTAAAGATGGCGCTCGAATATGAGATCGAGCGGCAGGTGGAGTTGATCGAAGCGGGCCGCACGGTAATGCAGGAGACGCGGCTTTACAACGTAGAGCAGGGGAAAACGATCGGGATGCGCAGCAAAGAGCAGGCGCATGATTACCGATATTTTCCGGAGCCGGACCTGGTGCCTTTACAGGTGAGCGAGCACTGGTTGGGCGAGGTAAAACGGAAGCTGCCGGAACTGCCGGCAGAGCGGCGCGACCGGTTTGTAAGAGAGTATGCGCTGCGTGAATATGACGCGCAGGTATTGACGCTGACACGCGGCACGGGCGACTACTTCGAAGAAGCGGTAAAGGCGAGCGGAGACGGGCGCGCGACGGCGAATTGGGTGGTAGGCGATTTGATGGCGCTGCTGAAGGCGGCGAGTAAGACGATCGAAGAGTCGCCGGTGGCGGCGCGGCACATGGGAGAGCTGGTCGCGTTGATCAACAAAGGGGAGTTTTCGGGAAAGCTGGCGAAGGAAATTCTGCCGAAGATGTTCGAGACCGGCGAGAGCCCGTCGGCGATCGCAGAACGAGAAGGTTTAAAGCAGATTTCGGACTCTGGAGCATTGGAGAAGATTGCGGACGAGGTGATCGCGGCGAATCCCAAGCAGGTAGAGCAGTATAGAGGCGGCAAAACCGCGGTGTTAGGATTTTTGGTGGGACAGGTTATGAAGGCGAGTCGTGGGCAGGCGAATCCGGCGGCGGCGAATGAGGCGTTGAAAAAGAAGTTGGGCTAAGGGCAATACTGTTCAGTTAACAATCCTAATCCGCTTGGAGCAGTCGATTCGGCGAGTGCGCTGCGGCTTGCGTGGGCGCAAGGGATAATTGCTCATTTTCCGCTTGACGCCGCGTGGGTTGAGGCGATTGCGACTGGAACTGACTCGCTCCTGGAGGATCTCCTGGAGCACGGCTTCATGAAAGGCTTTTCTTTGCCGAGGGGGGAATAGCGGCAAAGCGGGGCATGCGGCGTTGGACGACGCGTACAGAATGAACAAAAGAGAGCCGATCCGGATCCTCAGCGGCTTCGAGCGCGGCTTCGTGCATCAATCCTCGGATAGCGAAGTGCGCCATCAGCAAGCCGTAGAATTCTTGTTTCACGAGTTCGGGCGTTTTGCTCCGCAACACAATCTGGGCGCCGCGTAAGTGGGTTTTCAGTTCATCCAGTGCGGTTTCTATTTCCCAGCGCTCGTGATACAACGCCGCCAGTTCTTTGGCGGGGGCCTGTCTGGGATCCAGCATGGTGGTAATCAGGCGATACACCGGTTCCGCCTCCGGCATATCTTTCAGGCGGTAGTCGATGGCTCGCACAACGATCGCCTGGCGCTGATTTCGGCGATCGGAGGTGGAAGCGTAGATACGGCTCAGATACGACCCGTCCGGCAAGCGCCGATCGATCTCCAAGCGGGCATTCTGGCGAGTACGCCACAGCAAATCGGCTCCGGTCTTGGCCGCCGTTTGCCAGAGTTGGTAACTCGGAAAGAAGCGATCTGCGAGGCACACGCATGCCTTTTTGCAAGGCGGGCACCACCTGCTGAGCCAGCGTGATCTCATCGGTAGCATAAGCGGCCATCTGGGCGGCCCACAGCACGTGCGTTCCGTTCTCCAGCAGCCCCACAAAGCGGATCTTGGGAAACGCGCTAGAGCCCCGGCTGGCGCCTGGCCTCCCGTACGCCTCTTCATTCTCGGCGCTATCGGCCACATCCAGCGTGCTGCCGTCCAGACTTATCAACCGCCAGGTGCGATACCAAGCTCCCTTCGTCCGGCGCTCGGCAATCGGCACCACCACCCCTTCCTACAACTCCTTCACCGGCTGCGCGCCCAAACGACTGCGCGCTTGTGAGATGCCCGACTTGCCCGCTACTTTCACCGCCGCAGACGGATCCAGCAGCCACTGCACTCCCTCCAACAAACAGCGCAGCACCTCGCGATACGAGGACCGCATATACAGCGCTAAGGCGATGACGTAGTACACCACCACGTGCGCCGGTAAATCCCGTTCCCGTACGCTCGCGCGGCCTGTCTTCTCTAACACATCGCGCACTTTCTCCACTGCGAAAAACTTGGCGATTACTCCCAGGCTGATGTAGTCGCCGATGCGACTGCCAGCCGGCAACATAGCAACTGTTCGCGCCATTCTGCAGCCTCCTCTAAAAACACAATACCGCAGAAATGTTTGTTAAGTGAACAGTATTGGGGCTAAGGGCGGAAATTCGGCGGAAATTGGGAATGGCGTAGTGAGCGTCCCGGAATGCCCGGAATTCCTTTCCGGGCAATCGCTACAACCGTTCATACTCTGGCAAATCGAAGATTTATCTCACGCGCCATCCCCCCGGCCTAACTCTCTTGAGAGCAACCATACCTGAGCTTGACTGTTTTGTTATGTGTTTCTATCTCTACCGGGATAACTACCTCATCAAAGTTGGCGAAGGCGATAAGCAGCTCGAGCAGAAGCTGCAGAGTCAGGGATACGAGCTGTTCAGCCGCCCTCTACCCTCGCGCGAAGAAGCCGAGACGCAGCAGCAGCTTTGGCAGGTCGAGATCGATCAGCGACGGCAAGCAGGATTGTTTTAAATGGATAGTGTTCTCTGTCCCGCCAACCCCCGCTATAACGGACATCACGCTTGTCCCCAATGCGGCGGACCCTCATTCTGGAGTTGCTTCGACCCCGCTAAACCACGCATCCAGGTGGAATGTCAGAACGGTTGCGGAACTTATCAGAAACCCCACTCCGAGCTGCAATCTCTACCCTTCTTCGAAGTGCCTGCCATTTAATTCACTTTCATAAGAGCGCTCCGCGCCTGTAGAGTAGGCATTTCGGCCCGGTGCGATGGTGAAAACCGGAGATCCGGGGAGATCCGGGAGATCCGGGACGCTCACCACGATTTCGAACTCACCTCCGTCGCAGAATAGCCGAGTGAGCCCGCTCATCTCCAAGGGCCGACCGTCGCGCCGATTGTTCCGCGTTGCGTGACGTGATGAGGGCAGTTTGCGATGACTACCCGACGCTTTCTTGGCATATCGGTTATTGGCAATCAGTTAGGTGGTTTAGCGGCGCCAAATTCTCGATATTCGGAGTCGTGGTAGCCTGTCCCCGATTTAGGTTTACGAGCGCGGTTCTGACGCGACAGCCAGGGCGGCCCGCTCTTCATTGTGGTGGCGCACGTCGATCCCTTTGACCAGGAAGAGGACATCTTCTGCAATATTGGTGGCGTGATCGGCGATGCGCTCCAGATTGCGGATCACGGAGAGCAGATAGAGGGCTTGGGGAATCTGCCGCGGGTTCTTTTCCATGAAGCTCATGAGCTCGTGGTAGCTGGCTGTGCGCATATTATCGACGGCATCGTCGGAAGCAAGGACGCTACGGGCAAGTTCGGCATCGCGATTCACAAACGCGTCGAGAGCCTTGCGAACCATGCCCTGAGCGAGACCGGCGATATGCGGGATATCGATCAACGGGCGGATGAGAGGCTCCTTGATGAGGGCGAGAGCGCTTTGCGCGATACTCACCGAAAGGTCGCCCATGCGTTCGAGATCGTTGTTGATCTTGATGGCGGCGGTGACTAAGCGCAGATCGGCCGCGAGCGGAGCCTGCAAGGCGAGAAGGCTGATAGCCATATCGTCAATTTCGATCTCGAGTTGATTGATCCGGGCCTCGTTTTTGAGAACCTGCTGAGCCAATTCTTCGTTCTTCTCGACGACACCCTGGACGCTTCGATAAACCGCGCTTTCGACGAGCGCGCTCATTTCCAGCAGCCTGGCTTTTAGTTTCTCTAGCTCTTGTTCGAAGTGGCGCAATTTTTTTACCTCTGAAAACAGGTTTAGAAGAAAATCAACCGAAGCGTCCGGTCACGTAGTCCTCGGTTTCCTTCCTGCTGGGGTTTTGAAAGATTTTGCGGGTATCGTCGATCTCGATCAGCTTGCCTAATAGAAAGAAGCCAGTATAATCCGCCAGGCGGGCGGCCTGCTGCATGTTGTGGGTGACGATAACGATGGTTGTCATTTCCTTGAGTTGAAAGAGGAGTTCCTCGATCTTGAGAGTGGCGACTGGATCGAGAGCGGAGCAGGGTTCATCGAGCAGGAGAACTTCGGGCTCGACGGCCAGGGCCCGGGCGATGCATAGACGCTGCTGCTGTCCACCGGAGAGGGCGGAAGCAGGTTTACTAATTTTGTCTTTAACTTCCGTCCAGAGAGCGGCATGGGTAAGGCTTCGCTCGACAGCTTCGTCGAGGATGGATTTCTTGCGGATGCCGTTGACGCGCAGCCCGTACGCCACGTTGTCGTAAATACTCTTGGCGAAGGGATTGGATTTTTGAAAGACCATGCCGATGCGTCGGCGAACGTCGGTGACATCCATGGCGAGCAGATCCTGGTCATCGAGCAGCAAGCCGCCTTCGACGCGGGTATTGCGCAGCGCCTCGTTCATGCGGTTCATGGTGCGGAGGAAAGTGGATTTGCCGCAGCCGGAAGGGCCGATGAAAGCAGTGACGCGGTTGGCGGGGATGTCGAGACTGATTTCGAACAGGGCCTGAAAGGAACCGTAGAAGAAATTGATATTTTTCGCGTTGAGCTTAGTGGAGGAGCGCACTTTGCTCGAACCGGGGACTTCGGGTGGAAGAGAGGCAGCGGGGTTTATCACCTGTTGTCCTTGGGAAGAGGCCATGGCTTATCTCCTGGAGGACGCAGGTCCTCTGGCAATGATCATTCTAGCGGTTACATTGATCACAAGTATGAGCGTGAGGAGTACGAAACCGGCGGCCCAAGCCTGTTGATGAAGATCTTCGTCGGGCGCGATGGCGTAGTTGTAAATCATGACGGGCAGAGTTGCGATGGGTGCAAGCCAACCTTTGCTCCAGAACATATTGCCGAGAGCGGTGAAGAGGAGGGGAGCCGTTTCGCCGGCAACACGAGCGAGGTTGAGCATCATGCCGGAAGTCAAGCCGGAGATAGCCGCGGGAACGATAACGGTAAAGATGGTTTTAGCCTTGGTTGCGCCGAGAGCCATGGCGCCCTCGCGCATGGAATTGGGTACAGCGCGCAGGAATTCCTCGGTGGTGCGGACGGCAATGGGAATCATCATAATGCCCAGCGCGACGCCGCCGGCTAAAGCGGAGTAGCCCTTCATGGGGCGCACGACCAGCGCATAAGCCACGATGCCGATGACCACGGAAGGCACGCCGTTGAGCAGATCGACCGTGTAACGAATGACGAAAGCAAAAGTCTTCCCGCTGTATTCGGCGAGATAGACACCGGCCAGAAAGCCTATAGGTACGCCGATGGCGGTGGCGAGAAGGAGAACCTTGCCGCTGCCCACGATGGCGTTCGCCATGCCGCCGCCGGTTTCGCCAGCCGGCTTCGGCAACTGGGTGAAGAAAGCCCAATTCAAGGAGCGCGCGCCGTGCACGAAGAGGTAGCCAAGAATAAAGAACAAAACGCCGACGACGAGTAGAGTGCAAAGCCCGGAAAGGGAAAGCATGAGGACGTTGACGACGCGGCGTTTGGATGAAATCGGGGTGATCACGGTTAGGCTCCCCTGCGCGAGGTGGCAACGATGAGGATACGGGCGACGGCATTGATAACGATGGTCAGGCCGAACAGGACCAGGCCCAAAAAGATAAGCGAGGAGATATAGAGGTCGCCGCTCGCTTCGGCAAATTCATTGGCGATGACCGCCGCAATGGAGTAGCCGGGAGAAAAGAGGGAAGCGGCGATCGTCGGGGTGTTGCCGATAACCATGGTGACGGCCATGGTTTCGCCGAGGGCGCGGGCTAGCGCCAGGAAGACGGAGCCGATGATGCCCGTGCTGGCGGTTGGCAGAACGATTTGCCAGGTCGCTTCCCACTTGGTCGCGCCGAGCGCGAGGGCGGCTTCCCGCTGCTCGACCGGAACAGCCAGGAGAACCTCGCGGGAGACGGAAATGATAAACGGAACAACCATCACGGAGAGCACCAAGCCAGCCGAGAGAAAGCTCACGCCGTAGAAGCTGCCTTCAAAAATCGGGAGGAAGCCCAGGGTGTGTTGAAGGACAGGGACGATGAATTCGCGAATGATAGGGACCAGAACAAAAATGCCGAGCAAGCCGTAGATCACGCTTGGAACGGCGGCTAATAGTTCGATCAGGAACGTGAGGATGTTGGACGGCCGGGGGGGAGCCATTTCGGCTAGAAAGACCGACGACGCGACTCCGAGAGGAACCGCAATCAGCAGGGCGAGAAAAGAAGTGATACAGGTCCCGTATATGAAGGGCAGTGCGCCAAATTTGTTGTTGTTTGGATCCCAGGTAGAAGTAACGAGAAAGTGCCAGCCGAAAGTCTTGACTGTGGGTTGGGAGCGCAGCCAAAGTTCAGCTACGATGATGACGACGATGAGCAGAACCAGCGCGGCCGAGGCCAGGGTAATGGCGTAAGAAAGCTCGTCGCCGCCGCGCAGACGGTCCCAGAAGGTGGGGTCTGAGCGGCGGCGGAGAGTATCAGCGATATAGGTCGAACTTGCCATCAGGCAAAGGCAATTCCCTTGGGTAGTAAACGACTTACTGGATTTCGGCGATCTGCTTTTCTTCTTTGGCGACTACCGACTCGGGAAGCTTGGCGTAATCGAGAGACTCCACCGAATTCTGACCGGTTGTGACAGCCCACTTTAAAAAGCCTACCAAGGCCTTCTTTTTTGCGGAGTCGGAAATCTTTTGCGGAACCAACAGCCAGGTGAAAGTGGAAACAGGATAGACGCCAGTTCCAGGTTCGTTAGTGATGGATACGCGGAAGTCAGCCGGCATGCTGTGCATGGCGGCCGCGGCGGCGGTGACCGATGCGAGGTTGGCCTTCATGAATTCACCGGACTTGTTCTGGACCTTCCCGTAAGAAAGATGGTTCTTGATGGCGTAGATCAGCTCGACGTAGCCGATCGAACCCTGCTGCTGCTTGATGATGCCGGCGACGCCATCATTGCCCTTGCCGCCGAGGCCGGTCGGCCAGTTAACCACGTCGTTTCTTCCGACCTTCGAGCTCCATTCCGGACTGATTTTGGAGAGGTAGTCGGTCCAGCAGAAAGTGGTGCCACTACCCTCCGAGCGGTGGACGACCACAATATGAGTGGCCGGCAGTTTCACGTTGGGGTTGGCCTTTTGTAGTTGAGGATCGTTCCATTCCTTGATGGTGCCGAGGAAGATGCCGGCGAGCGCTTGCGGCGTGAAGTTTAGTTCCTGTGAGACGCCGGGAATGTTATAAGTGGGCACGGCAGCGCCGAGGACCGTGGGAAAAAGGAGTACCTTGTAGCCGTTCTTCGACTGAAAGGCTTTGAGCTGTTCGTCGCGCATGGGCATGTCGCTCGCGCCGAAGTCGACGGTGCCCTCGGTGATCGACCGAATGCCTCCGCCGGAACCGATCGGCTGATAATTAATTTGAACGTTGCCGACGGATTGATATTCGCTGAACCATTTCTGGTAGATAGGCGCGGGAAAAGTTGCTCCGGCTCCGGTCAGGCTGGTTTGGGCAGCCAGGGGAAGAGCGAGGGAGGCCAGAGCGAGAAATGCCTTAGCGGTGAACTTACGGGCGAGTGGGTTTAAGCGAATAGGCGAACTCATGCTTTCCTAGGTTGCACCAGTGTCATCAACCTTTTGTGACGAATGGATTACTAATGGGTTACATCCGGTGGTCGTTGCGGTAAATGGTCCCGGCTTTCATAACGAACAGAACACTTTGCGTGACTTTAATATTCTCCAGCGGGTTGCCGGGAGTGGCGACAATATCGGCAACTTTGCCGGGCTCGAGGGTGCCGATCTTGTTTTGCAATCCGAGCAAGGTGGCGGCGATTGAGGTGCCGGCGCGCAACGATTGGGCCGGGGACATGCCGTCGTTGGCCATCAGGACAAATTCGATGGCATTGTTGCCGTGGGGGTAAACTGCGGCGTCGGTGCCGAGGGCGATCTTAACTCCAATTTGCAAAGCGCGGCGGACAAGGTTGTCCTGCGCTTTCAAGGCGAGATCGGCTTTCTGCTGGACAAGCGGCGGGAACTTCGATTCGAGAATGCCAGTGCGAGTGGCCAGCGTGGGAACGAGATAGGTTCCACGCTCGCGCATCATGCGGAGCGCCTCGTCGTCGAGGAAAGTGCCATGTTCGATGGAGTCGATGCCGGCGCGAATGGCTCGTTTGGCACCCTCCGCGCCATGGGCATGAGCGGCAGTTTTGCGCCCGAGGTCGTGGGCCGCACTTACCAGGGCATCGAGTTCGGCTTGAGTTAGTTGTGGCGCGTCGACAGCGTCGGTGGGAGAGAGGACGCCGCCGGTGGCGCAGGTCTTGATGACATCGGCGCCGTACTTAATATTGAAGCGAACGGCGAAACGAGCCTGATCGGGCGAGTCAATGACGCCATCTTCGGGGCCGGATTCGTGGTTGAGGAGACCGAAGCGAAGGCCAGCGCCATCGTCACAATGTCCACCGGTGGATCCGATGGCGCGCACACAGACGAGCATGCGCGGACCCGGCACGATGCCAGCATTAATGGAATTGCGTAGGCCGACATCGAGAAAATCGGCGGATCCGACGTCGCGCACCGTGGTAAAGCCGGCAAGCAAAGTCTTGCGAGCGTTCACGGTGGCGCGGATCGCCTGCTCGGGGATGGTTCTACTCATGGCGCGGAGGCGAGCACCTTCGTAATCGGGATCGAAATCGTCGGTAAGGTGGGTGTGCGAATCAATGAAGCCGGGGAGTAGCGTCGCGTCGCCTAGATCGATGACGGTGGCGCGCGCCGGGGCTGCTCCGCCGATCGATTGAATTTTACCGTCCGCAACGACGATCATGCCGGGTTGGACAAGCTGGTCGCTCTTGCCATCGAAGAGGCGCGCGGCTTTGATTACGTAAACGTTGCTTTGTGCCCAAGCGGGAGCCACGGCAAGAGACAGCAAAGAAAGACAGTTCGCATGAAGGTTTGAGGATAGCGCAACTTGAGGAAAGCGAAACGCAGGCGGAAAGGCCCACTCTGCCGAGCGGCCAATTAGAGTTCGGCTTCAGCCTCGATTTCGATGAGCATGCGGGGATCGATTAACGCGCGAACTTCGACCATGGTGGCGCAGGGCCGAATGGACCCGAAGAATTCGTTGTGGGCGCGGCCGTACTCCTGCCAGCGCGTGATATCGGTGACGAACATGCGGGTGCGTACTACATTTTCGAGCGACGCGCCTGCTTGTTTGAGAGCGCTCTCGATGTTGCGGATGGCTTGCACGGCTTGCGCATAGCCGTCACCGAGGCCCACCACTTCGTTGTGCTCATCGATGGCCGTTGTACCGGTTAAATAGATCCGGCTGTCTACTCTTACGGCGCGACTATAGCCGACGATGCTTTCCCACTTCGCGCCGGAGGAAATATTTTGGCGGTTCTTAAGCATATTTCAGCTTAAGCGGCTTTGAGCAGGATGATGAATTTGGAGCCGCGGCCCAACTGGCTCTCGACCGTAACGACGCCGCCCATGCGCTCGATCACCTCTTTGACAATGGGCAGACCTAAGCCAGTTCCGCCAGCCGGGCGGGCGCGTGCTTTATCGACGCGATAGAAGCGCTCGAAGATGCGCTTGAGGTCATCGCTCGGGATACCGATGCCCGTGTCGGAGACAGAGAGGCGAATTTGGCTATCGCAGCAAGGCTGGCATTCGATTTCGACCTGACCGTCAGGCTTATTGAATTTGACAGCGTTGTCGAGCAGATTGGTGATGGCCTGTTCGAGCCGGAAGCGATAGCCGGTCACGAAGCACTCGCAGCAATTTTCCGTGCTGAGGCGCACCTGACGGAGGGCAGCGTTGGCGATGACGGTATGCACGGCGGCATCGATCACCTCGCGAAGCGCGATACGTTCCGCGGGGACAGGGGGCGGGGCATTGGCATCGAGTTCGGAGATGACGAGCAGATCGGAGGCGATGTTATTCAGGCGGATGGCGTGCGATTGGATGATTTCGACGAACTTCCGATTGTTGTGGGGATCTTCGAGAGCGCCATCGAGCAGGGTTTCGGCGTAGCCGCGAATGGCGGCCAGCGGCGTGCGTAGTTCATGCGAAACGTCGGCGACGAAATCTTTTCGGAGCTGTTCCTGGCGTTCAATATCGGTGACGTCATGCAGGACGATGACGGCTCCTCGGCGCGGCTGCTCGCTGAAGGGTAGCGCGCTCGCTTCGAACCAACGGCCGGCGGCGCTAGGCAGCTGAAAGCGGTCTGTCTCGCGCGCGCCGCTGGTTACAACTTGTTCGAGGATGTCGCGGATAATGGGCTCCCGTACGACCTCATAAAGAATCTTGCCTTCTGGCAGCGGCATGCGAGTGCCGAACGCACGGGCGAAAGCTTCGTTGCAGAAGATGACCCGCAGATTCTGATCGACGGCGAGCACTCCTTCCGCCATGCATGAAAGGATGGCTTCGCGCCGCGAGAGTTCCTGATTGGCACGATCCATGACTACGCGTACGCGGGCGGCCATCATCTTCATGGCGCGGCCGAGACCGGCGAGAGTGCGCGGCTCGTTTTCAGGAAGAGTGATTTCTGTCGCGGGCAGCGCTGTCGCGAAGTCTTCCAGCCGTTCGGCGGCAAGACGCCATCGCCGGAGCAGCTGCCAGACTAAGGCCGTGATGACGCCGGCGGAGAGAAGGTCGAGGACGAAAAACTTAGCCAGAACGTAAAGTTGACTATCGGATTTCAGATCGTCTCGCGCCCACAGGAAAGAAAAGAGCAGCAGAAAACAGAAAAGCGTCCAAACAACAATCAACCTGCCTGTAACGCCTTCTCGCATGAATCCTCAATCAGCAGGATAGACCAGCATTGTTACAGATGGGTTGGCGAAAAGCCGTCGAATCAGGCCTCATGTTTCAAAAACCAGGATTGGCTGCTAAACAATTTTTTGCCGGTTTGTCTGGGGCGGCTGAAAGAACCATCGGGATTCATGATGCGCGCGCCGGCTTCGTCCTCGAGATACTTGGCAAGAATACGATCACGCAAGCGACGGATGAGCCGCGGATTTTCGATCGGGAAAAGAATCTCGACCCGCCGGTTCAGATTTCGCGGCATCAGATCGGCGCTGCCTACATAAACCAATTCCTCGCCGCCGTTATAAAAGTAGTAAATACGGCTGTGCTCGAGAAATCGTCCGAGGATGCTTCGCACGCGAATCGTTTCGCTAACGCCCGGCAATCCGGGGCGGAGCACGCAAACGCCGCGCACGATCAGATCGATTTGGACGCCAGCCTGCGACGCCTCATAAAGCAGACGAACCATGCCGGCATCTTCGAGCGCGTTCATCTTGAAGATGAGATGTCCGTCGCCGTGTTCTTTGTGCCTTTCGATCTCAGCATGAATTAGGCGTTCGAGCCCGCTGCGGATGCTGTGGGGAGCGACCAATAGCTTGCGATAGGACTTTTTGGCCGAATAGCCGGTTAGATGATTGAAGAGGTCGCTGACGTCTTCTCCTATTTCGTCATTGCACGTAAACAACCCCAGATCGGTATAGATTCGGGCGGTGGTGGGATTGTAATTGCCGGTGCCGAGATGGAGATAGCGACGAATGCTCTCGCCCTCGCGGCGCACCACCATGGCCATCTTGGAGTGAACTTTTACGCCGGGAAGGCCGTAGACAACGTGGACTCCTTCGCGTTCTAATTTTTGAGCCCACTCGATGTTGCTCTCTTCATCGAAGCGCGCCTTGAGTTCGAGCAGAACGGCTACCTGGACGCCGTTTTGGATGGCATCGAGAAGGGCTTCGACGATAGGAGAATTTCGACCGACGCGATAGAGCGTCATTTTAATCGCGAGCACGTTCGGGTCTTCCGCCGCGGCGCGCAGGAAATCTATCACCGGCTGAAACGACTCAAAGGGATGATGGACCAGGATTTCGGCTTCCGAAATGGTGGAGAAGATCTCGCTCGAAGGCGATCCGGTGAAGCCTTTGGGAGTGTAGGGAATGAACGGTTTGTCTTTGAGAACCGGACGCTCGATGCTTAGCAGCGCTCGTATGCGGCTCAGGTCGAGCGGTCCATCGGAGCGGTAAACGTCGTTCTGATCGAGCTCGAGATTGGTGGTGAGTATGTCGAGCAGCTTCTGCGTCATGCCGGGGTTGATCTGCAGGCGCACGGCATCGCGGAACCTGCGACGCCACACGGCCTCCTGCACGCTCTCGAGAAGATCGTCGGTCTCGAGCTCCTGAATGGCGAGTTCGGCATCGCGCGTCAGGTGGAACATATCCGCTTTGACAATCTCCATCTCTGGAAAAAGCATACGGAGGTTGGAAGTAATGGCGTGTTCGAGCCAGACGAAGGCGAGTTCGGAGGCTTCGGACGGGACGGGGACGAGTTGGGGAAGCGAATCAGGGACCTTAATACGGGCGAAGTGGTCGATGCCATCGCCATTGCTGACAACCGCCGCGATGTTGAGACTGAGATTTGATATGTGCGGGAAGGGGCGACCCTGGTCGACCGCGAGCGGGGTGAGAACGGGATAAACGACGCGCCGGAAATAATCGTCGACAGCCACTTTTTGCTGCGGATTCAACTCTTCGAGACCGAGAATATAAATACCGGAGCGGCGTAACTCTGGCATGAGCTCTTCGCGCCACAGGCGATAGAGTTCGGCCATGATGCCAGTTACTTCATGGCGAATCAGTTCAAGCTGTTCGGAAGGCGAGCGGCCATCCATGCTGATTTCGGTGGTACGGGTTTCGATCTGCTGCCATAGGCCGGCGACTCGCACCATGAAGAATTCGTCCATGTTCGAGCCGAGGATGGAGAGAAACTTGACACGTTCGAGCAGCGGGGTAGCGGGATCCTGCGCTTCTTCGAGCACGCGCCGTTGGAAGGCGAGCAGACTCAAATGCGGATTGAGGTAGAGGTCGGGCGAATCGAGGCGTGGCCCGGGACTAGTGCTTTGTTCGACGCCGCGGGCGTGCGGAGATCGTTTTCGTCCGGGGGTGGGGGTGGTCATAAATAGTTGCGTCCAGAACTTACTCTTTATACTGCAACAAGCGGCTAGCAAATAGTCCGGAATTTGAGGGAAATCGAGCAGTTTGGTTGACCCATTGACTCGCGGTTGTTACGATTGAACTGCGGGGTGGAGCAGTCAGGTAGCTCGTTGGGCTCATAACCCAAAGGTCGCAAGTTCAAATCTTGCCCCCGCAACCAAGAAGAAGGCGCGGATCGTGCATCCAGATAATGGTTTACACGGCCGCCAAAATTGAACTCCGCAGGATCGCGACCTCATCTGGATAACGGCCTTGGATGCGAGCAGCGGCTCGTTTGTTTAAAAACCCCGAAATTTCCATAATTCTACTCTTGCCGACCTTAACCGTGGTCTGAGCATCTATTCCGATTCGGCGAAATGGGCATCCAGCAAGTCGAGCTCGTGTTCGAGGCGGCGCAAAACTTCATCATGGATTTTATTTTGGTCGCGCAGTTCGAGCGCAACTGAACGCTCCACGTTGCGCAGTTCCTGAGAGACGTATCTCTGGCGCTCCAGATCCTCTAATTCCCGATTGTCAAGCTCTTCCCGGCGGTTGTGGTCCAGGCGTGTGAGCCTGTGACGATAATAGGCGTCCAGTGTATCGAAGAGGCGTTTTTGCTCGTTGGTTTCCTCGCGCCGAATTCTGCCCAGCGTCCTGAGAGCAGCCGAGATCATCTGCCGGCGCGCGAATGTCTCTTCTTCATAGCTGCTGGATCCCCTGGCCAGGCCGAGTAGCCGAATGAGCAATGGCATGCTCAAACCCTGGAGAACGAGCGTCGCGAAAATTACGCAGAACGTTAAGAAGATGATCAGGTCGCGATACGGGAACGGCGCTCCGTTGGCGAGCCGTTCCGGCAAGGAGAGAGCAGCAGCCAGAGCCAGCACGCCGCGCATGCCTGCCCAGCCGAGTAAGAAAACTTCGCTCGGAGCGGTTTTGCGAGCCTTTCGGCCGCGCCAGCGTCGCATTTGCCACGCGATCCACTCGGCGGGGTAAACCCAGAGGAAGCGCAGCAAAATGACGGCCACGCTAAAGAACGCCCCATCTAAGATCACGCTGCGCGTGCTGATGCCGTGAATATCGGCAAGGATGTAAGGGAGCTGCAGTCCGAGAACAAGGAAGACGAGGCCATTGAGAACGAAATCGAGCGTACGCCAGACGGCCGAAGCCTCGATGCGGGCGTGGAGAGAAAAAAAACCCGAGCTGCGGCGGCCCAGATACAAACCGCAGGCCAGGGTGGCGAGCACGCCGGAGCAGCCGAGCCTTTCGGCAGTCAGATAGGCGACGTATGGAGTAACGAGACTGATGGTGATTTCGACCGGCGCATCGTCGATATATAGCTGAATGCGGTGGATGACGAAACCGGCCGCGAGGCCGATCACGACCGCCGCAAAAACGAGATAAAAGAGTGTGCCGGCGCCTTTGGCGACCGAAGGGGTGAGGCCGGTTATGACCATGGCAAGAGTAAATTTCAGAGCAACGAGGCCGCTGCCATCGTTGACGAGACTCTCGGCCTCGAGCAGGTCGGTGATGCGGCGCGGAAGGCCGAGACGCTTGGCGGTGGCAGTCGCGGCTATGGCATCGGTGGCGGCCACCAGAGAGCCGAGGACCAAACCGAGCTTCCAGCCGAAACCGGGCACGAGCAGCCGCATGACGCCGGCCACCCCGAACATCGTGAAGCCAACCAGACCGAAGGCCAACATCACGATGCCACCCAGATTGTTGCGGAAATCGCGCCAGGAAGTGTGGAACGCGGCCGAGAAAACCAGGGGCGGCAGAATGACGAGGAAAACCACCCTGGGGTTCATGGTGACTCGCGGCAGGTGAGGAACCCAGCTCAGGAGTAATCCGCCGAGTACCAGCATGATGGGGTAGGCGATGCGAAGCCGCTTGGCTAGCAGCGCGAGAGCAGCAACCACGACCAGCAATGCAAGTAGAAGGAGTTCGAGGTAATCGATTTCGCTGCCCTGCATATAAGCTCATCGCCAAGATAGCGTATGAACTCTGCTTCTTCGGAACGCCTCTGCTATGGTGTTGCTGCTATGGTGTTGCTGCGCGGGCGAAGTGAAAAGGTCATGCAGCGGCGTCCTTCGAATGATCCGTGTCATCAACACCATTGACGGGAGAATTTAGAGATGCGAGCCGAAACGGGCGCGCTGGTTCGAACAGTTGCCCTGAAGCGCTTCGTCGAAGGTCGCGCCGAGCGCGTCAACGATATGGTGGCGATCGAAGAACCGTTGGCAATGCGTGTTCGCTACTGGTTCAAAGATGCTCAACTGACCGAGAGCCTTTCGCTTACCATGCGCACCCCAGGACACGATCGGGAGCTGGCGGCGGGATTTCTCTTTTCTGAAGGATTGGTAGCAGGCCTGGCGGACATAGTGGAGTTGCGGCTATTGGGCGGCGAGCACTCTAACGAAATTCTTATCGAGTTGGCCAAAGGCGCGGATTTCGAGTTCTGGCGGACGGCGCGCGGTAGTTTCGTCAATTCAAGCTGTGGGGTATGCGGGAAGCGCAATATAGAGGCTTTGGATACGCTTTCCCGTGTCTCGGCGGACGACGGCTACACAATCGACGCGGCGCTTGTGACCCGGCTGCCCGAGATGCTGGCCGAGCGGCAGGCAGGTTTTGCGAAGACCGGCGGCCTGCATGCCGCTGCGCTGGTGGGATCTGACGGAACGATCGAACAGGTCTTTGAAGATATCGGCCGGCATAACGCCGTGGACAAGCTGATTGGCGCGCGTCTGTTGCATGACCGGATTCCTATCCCCAATCAGACGTTGTTTCTAAGTAGCCGGAGCAGTTTCGAGCTGGTTCAAAAAGCTGCCATCGCCGGGGTGCCCATGATAGTCTCGATCGGCAGTCCATCCAGCTTGGCGATCGATTCGGCGCGTAAGTTTGGAATTACGCTGGTCGGATTTGTAAGAGCGGAGCGCTTCAATGTTTACTCCGGCGAATGGCGGATAAACTCGTAGCAGATGAAGCTGAGATTTCGCGGCAACACGCTGCGTCTGCGGGTGAACCGGCGCGAGGTCGCGCTGCTGGCCGCGGGAACTGCTGTTCAGGAAGACGTGGCGTTCCCAAATAGCGCGCGTTTCCGGTACATTTTCGAGCCGGCTGAGCGCTTGCAGCCGCAAGCCTCTTTCGAAGGCGGGGTGATGCGCGTGGCCGCTCCGGTTTCTGCAGTGCGGGATTGGGCGCGGGGTGAATCGATCGGCCTCTATTTCGATTTGGCGGCCGACGACTCGATTCTAAAGGTCTCGATCGAGAAAGACTTGGCGTGCGTGGATGGACCGCCAGAAGAATTCGATCCAGAGGCCTTCCCGCGACATCCAGGAAATAATTGCTGAAGCAGGGCAGTAGATAGTACAATCCGGCAGGCGAACTTGCTGACAGGGGGTGCGCAAGATGCTTATAAAACCGTTTGCCCGGGCAGGCCGGTTTTGGCACTCGGTTTGCTCTCGACAGATGCGGAGGGCGGGCATTGTGCCAGAAGCAACTTGGCGTCGCGCCGCCATCACTTTCGTCGCCCTCCTTTTAGCTGCTACTACGGCTGGCCACGGCTTGGCCGCCGCGGTGGACGTCACGCCATCGGGCGACGCAGCCATTTTGCAAAAGGCGGTTATTGCCAACTCGCGCGACTGGAAATCGCAAAACGATTTCTGCCATACCGAACAGGAGATCAAGAGCAAAATAGATTCTGACGGTCACTTGGAAGATCGTAGCTCAAAGACCTTCGAGGTCTTGATGATCGATGGATCGCCCTATGATCGCCTGATTGCTTTGAACAAGGAACCTCTCAGCCCGGCGCAGCAGCAAAACGAGCAGGCTAAGTTAAATCGAGAAATCACGACCCGGCGTACGCAATCGCCCTCCGCGCGCCGGGCAAGAATAGGCAAGTATAAGAGCGATCGCGCGGACGAGCATCTGCTGATGCAGCAGATGGTGACCGCTTTTGACTTCAAACTGATGGGTGAGGAAAATGTTTCGGGAGTCGAATGCTATAAGTTCCTGGCGACGCCCAAACCCGACTACAATCCTCCGGTTGAGAAAGCGCGCGTTTTACGGGGCATGCGCGGCCAGATGTGGATCGAAAAAAGCGAGTATCATTGGGTGAAAGTGCAGGCGGAAGTTACCCAGCCTGTTTCGTTCGGCTTCTTTATCGCCAAGGTCAACCCAGGCACGCGGTTTGAACTGGACCAGGCTCCAGTAGGGGGTTTCTGGCTGCCCAAGCACTTCATTCAGACTGTTCACGCCAGCGTATTTGGTATTTATGGATACCGAAACCAGGACGAGACCTTCTATTCCGACTACCGGCCTGTCGAAGGATCTTTGGCGGTCCAAGCCGCCTTGCATTAGAGATTTGTCCCTTCATTTGGTTAAATCGCGGTGGCTTTCCTTCACCGAGTAGCCTGCTTTTTTGAGTCTCTTATTTATTTCATTGGCGATGAAGACGGAGCGGTGATGGCCGCCGGTACAGCCGAACGAAATCGTCAGATAGCTCTTACCCTCGCGGATGTAGTGCGGCAGCAGGTAGATCAAGAGTTCGGAGATGCGATTTACAAATTCACTGGTTTGCGGAAACGATCGAATGTATCTGGCTACGCTCGGATGTCGCCCGGTGAGTTTCTTGAATTCGGGAATATAGTTGGGGTTCGGCAGGAAGCGTACGTCGAAAACCAGATCGCTATCTGACGGTACCCCGTGCCGAAAACCGAAGCTGTTGACATAGACCACCATCTTGTCGACATCTTTCGAATCGCGGAACTTGGCCGAAATGAGGGCGCGCAGATCGTGAACGTTGAGCTTGGAGGTATCGATGTATAGATCCGCAAGTTCGCGAATAGGATTCAGCACCTCCCGCTCGTCGCGCAAACTGCTCAGGACCGTGGCTTCGCCGCCGAGCGGGTGAGGGCGCCTGGTTTCGCTGAACCGGCGGCGGAGGACCTCATCGTCCGCATCGAGGAACAAGAGAGAGCAACTTAAACGGGATTTAAGCTCGCGAAAGATTTTGGGAAATTGATTGAGCGTTTCGCCTTCGCGGATATCGATGATCAACGCGCCGCGCTTCTTCGAGTCATAGCTTAAATCAGCGAACTTGGGCAGCAAAGCGATCGGAAGGTTATCGACTGCATAGAAGCCAAGGTCCTCGAAGGCCTTAAGCGCGGTCAACTTTCCCGATCCACTCATGCCGGTGATGATGACCAGGTCATGGGCCGGCAGCGGCTGACTCGAGACAGGCTGAGCCTCAGGATCTGCTTTTAGCTTGACCATTAACCACTATTGTGGATGACGCCAGCCAACAAAGCTGTTTTGCCAAGCCGATCACGATTCAATCAAATCGAAATTTCCGTCGGGACGCCGGACCAGCACCGATAAGCAGTTGCGGGCCGAGTCACGGTAGACCACGTAATCGTCGCTGTCACGCTGCATTTCGAGGATCGCTTCCTGCAACGTCATCGGTTTGCGGCCTTCGTTGTAGTCGACGTGGAAGATCTTCGGGCGATTGACTTTGCCGTTGTTTTTAATGGGCAGCAGGCCCGCGGACGTCGGCGCGGGTGGTGTCACTTCGTTATTCTCCCAACTTTCCTTGGTGGAGCGAACGCTCTTGGCGTCACGATGCGTATCGCGCCACCGGTTCTTCAGCTTGACGATTTGTTTCTCCAGTTTCTCGACCGCGTGGCAAAGAGCGATATCGAGATCCGCATCCACGCCTTCTCCCGCGATGGAATGATCGTAGACGTTTACCACCACTTCCACCCGATGGAGATGACGTTCCAGCTGGTGAGTGACGTGAGCCTCACGTTCACCCCTGCGCTCGATAAACTTGCTGAGTTTGGATAACTTGGCGGTAAACTTCTCTTCCAGTTCGGGAGTAAACTCTTTGGTCTTTCCGGAAACAATGAGCTTCATTTTTTCCTCTTAGGGAGAAACGCTCGGGTCGGCGGAGGCACGAGCGCCTCGAATATGGTCCGCCGTCGTGGACCGCATCAAAATCGTCGCTTGTTAGGCGCGGACGCGCCGTTGATGTGTCGAGGGAATCTTCATATCCTCCCGATATTTGGCCACAGTTCGCCGGGTGACTTGAATCCCCTCCGACTGCAGGCGAGCTGTGATTTGTTCATCCGTCAACGGGTGCTCTGCATTCTCGTCATCGATCATCTTCTTCACGCGCCTCTTTACTATCAGCAGCGGGGTGGCGCTTCCCGAAGGTCCTTGCACGGCCTCCGAAAAGAAGTACCGCAATTCGAAAACTCCTTGTGGAGTGTGAGCATATTTGTTGGCCACCGCCCGACTGACCGTGGAGGGGTGCACGCCTATCTCCTCCGCAACTTCTTTAATCATCATCGGCTTCAGCTGATCGATTCCAAATTCCAGAAATTCGAGCTGGCGCTGAATCACCGAATGGCAAACGCGCAGGATGGTTTGCTTGCGCTGCTCGATATTCTTGATCAACTGCAGAGCTGAAGCATACCGTTCCTTGACGTAGTTCCTGATGTCGCGGTTGGGTTCCTGCTCGCGATCTATCATGCGCTTGTAATCGGCATTCAAACGAAGCTGCGGGATATCGTCATCGTTCAGGCTGATGACGTAATCATCTCCGTCTTTCGAGATGTAGACGTCCGGCTCGACTTGCCTGGCGCCAGCGCCTGAATAGCGCAGGCCGGGCGCTGGATCGAGATGGCGAATGACGCCGAGCGCGATCTGGATGTGTTCGAGCGGGCGGCCAAGAACCTTGGCGAGTTGGGAAACCTGCCTGGTTTCTAGCAGCTTCAAGTGATCGTGAATGATTTTCCAGGCGACGGAATCCCGTGCGCCGCGGCTTTCGAGCTGCAGCAACATACAGTCGCGCAGATCGGTCGCGCCCACGCCAGTCGGATCGAGCGACTGAATGGCCTTCAGGCCGGCCTGCACATCGGGCAGTCGCAGTTCCTCGGCCACGGCAATCTCTTCGAGCGGGGTCGTGAGGTAACCGCTTTCTTCTAAATTGCCGATGATCGTATTAGCTGCTTGGCGGACCCGGTCAGGCAGAATTAGAACGCTGAGCTGACTTTGAAGATGGTCGCCGAGGGTGACCGGCGAGGAAAGAAAAGTCTCGAAGGATGGCTTTTCGATCGATTCGGAGGCCGGACTCTTAAAGCCCGGATCGAGATAGTCATCGAAGAAGCTGCCGAAATCGATCTCTTCGAAGGGATCGGTTTCGACCCTGGGAGTATCTTCGGGCGCCGCCACAGCCGCGGTCCCATCCATGCCGGCGTTCGAATCGGCCGAGACGTCGCCATCGGAAGAGTTATCGAGCGCGCTTTTCGTGTCCGATTGTTCAACCTGTTGCTCAGCTTGTTGCTCAACCCGATCCAGCACCGCGCGATCGGACGGTTCTACAGGGCGCTCGCGTTCCAAAAGGGACTGCACTTCAGCAGGCGTGAGTTCTTCGCCGGCTTCCCCTGCCTCTTCGAGCACCGGGTTTTCGGCAATTTCGTTCATGATCATATCCTTCAGCTCCAGACGATTCAGCTGAAGGACCGTGACCATCTGCACAAGTCCAGGCGTGAGTATCTGCTTTTGCTGGACCCCGAGATGCAGGCGCTGCGAAAGCGAACTCATTAGGCTCTCAGTTTATCACCGCTGGAGAGCTCGGCTGGCGCGGCCTTTCGCCGGTAAAAGATGGCGATTTGCACGCTGTGGAACGTCAGACTACCGCCACCGGAGGAAAATAGAAGTTCTCGCCGAGGTAAATGCGGCGCACTTCGGGATCGTTCCCGAGCGAGTCCGGAGAACCGGCGCGAAAGATCCTGCCGTTGCTGATGATGTAGGCGCGGTCCGTAACAGCCAGCGTTTCACGGACATTGTGGTCTGTGACGAGTATGCCAATGCCTTTACGCTTGAGGTCCCCGATAATGCGTTGGAGTTCGAGAACCTGTATCGGGTCAATACCCGAAAAGGGCTCGTCGAGCAGTATAAAATCCGGCTGCAAAACCAGTGAGCGCGCGATCTCGACGCGTCGGCGCTCACCGCCCGACAGCATGTAGCCCTTGCTATGGCGTACCGTCTCCAGTCCAAGATCGTCGATCAGAACGTTCATTCGCTCGCGACGCTCGCGACCGCCGATCGGAAGGGTCTGCAAGATCGCCATGAGATTGTCTTCCACGCTCAGTTTGCGAAAAACCGAAGGCTCCTGGGGGAGATAGCTAACGCCCTTACGCGCTCGAAGATACATGGGAAGCTCAGTTAAAGGCTGATCGTCCAGGAGCACCTCGCCTGAATCCGCGCTAACCAGCCCCACAATGATGTAGAAGGACGTGGTCTTGCCCGCGCCGTTCGGGCCCAGCAGACCCACTACTTCTCCCTGCTCGACGCGAACCGACACATTATCTACTACTTTTCGGTTGTTGTATGATTTTGCGATCTCCACGGTCTGGAGTGTTCTCATGCGCGTCGAAGATCCCTAAAACTGCAAGCCGGTGAACATCGTGAGCCTATGTCGTGACTGTATGTCTTATGATACGCGGTGAATGCATGAAAACCCGCCCGGCAAGCTGCGGTTTGTGGATCGTCGCGTGGCCGTTGTGGCGGTGGTTGTGCTGCTTGCTTGTCTTCGGCTGTGTCACGTCCATCTGCTTTGGGCCGACGAAGATTACCACCTGGCGGCGGCGATCCAGATCCTGCACGGAAAGGTTCCCTACCGCGATTTCTGGTATGACAAACCGCCTGGCAACGCGCTGTACTATTTGCTGATCGGCGGCTATCCGGGTTGGCCCCTTCGCATTCTCGATGCCATCTATGTGATGCTTGCCGGCTGGTTGGCGTACCGGCTGGCGCGCGCCTGGTGGGGTGAGCAGGAAGGCCGCTTAGCGGCAATTTTTCTCGCCTTCTTCCTCGCCTTCTACCTGCCATCGGCGACGATTGCCTTTGCCGCCGATGCCTTGATGATTGTTCCTCAACTTGGCGCGATTTATTATGCCTTTACCAGGCGCGCTTTCCTGGCCGGCGTCTGGTGCGCCCTGGCGTTCCTGGTAAATGCCAAAGCGCTGTTTGTACTCGCAGTCTGCGGGCTGTGGTTATTTGGCGCTTGGCCGATGTTGGCGCTCGGCTTTGCCATTCCTTTGCTTCCGGTTGCATTGCTTGCTGTCTTCACCGGTGCATGGAGTGGTTATTGCGAGCAGGTCTGGCGCTGGGGCTGGATCTACGCCGGGCAATCGCCGGTGCTCCACCCGGTAATGGTCGGACTCGTCAGATCTCTCGACTGGCTGGGTTTCCACGCAGCCCTGGCCGGAGGCGTCCTCTTCGAACTGCTGGTGGGAACGCGCGGTGAGCGCTGGAAACTGGGTTCCTGGCTTGTCTTGTCTTTTGCCGCTGTTTGCTTGGGAACGCGTTTTGCCCCGCATTACTTTCTCCAATTGCTACCGGCTATGGCGATTGGAGCGGCGCGCGGTGTGATTCTAGCCTTTAGACGAAACCGTATGTTGGCCGCACTATTCTTGTCTGTTACGCTGCTGGTTCCGTTCGCGCGCTTCGGGCCCCGCTACGCTGAGGTCGCCTATGATGCGGCTCGCGGATTGGCCCCGCGCTGGAACGACGTCCTGATGGATCTGGATGCGCAAGACGCCGCGCGCGTGATCCGGTCCGCTGCCAACCCCGCCGATTCGCTTTTTGTGTGGGGTTACCGCCCCGATATTTACGTCTATACGCGGCTCATCAGCGATGGTAAATTCTGGGATTCACAACCCCTGACCGGCGTTCCAGCCGACCGCCATCTGCACGCGAAAGAGCCCATCTACGGCGGCCCGGCGGCCGTCAATCGACGACAGATTGTCAAGACAAAGCCGACTTGGTTGGTCGACGGTCTCGGCCTGCTAAACCCCAGCCTGCGTCCGGAGGTCTACCCCGAATTGCGGCCTTGGTTAAAACACTACAAAATGGTGGCGAGAATCCGGCTTTCCGCCATCTATCACCGAATCGAATAGCGGCACGCGACAATGGGTCCTTGTAACCGTGGAGGTGGCGGCATCGACCGCACCGCCAGCGCAGCAATGCTTGTCACGCATTCACTTCCGTCGTCGCATGAGAACCAGGTAACAGGCTCGCTTGCGATCTTCAGGCGCATCGCGATCGCTTGCGCAATCCTTTTGGCCGTTTCCTGGGTTTATCTCAGGATGTTTCGCGGCTTCATGCCTTGGGACGACGAAGGACTGCTGATGTTCGAAGTGCGGTATCTGCTCCACGGACACCGTCTTTATGACGAGATCTATGCGCAGTACGGGCCTTTTTACTACCTGGTGCAATGGCTGTATTACAAAGGTATCGCCCAGCCGGTTTCGCACGATGCGGCCCGATTTTTGGCGGCCCTTCTGTGGCTCGGATGCTCCAGCCTCCTTGCCTGGTGTACGCGCAAGCTGACGCGATCCTGGATACTGACCGGCTTCGCCTTCCTTGCAATCTTAAGAACGTTGAGCTCCTTCACCGAAGCGCCCGGACATCCCGAGGAACTCTGCCTGCTCCTTGCTTGCTGCGTGCTGATGGTTTCTCTCTCGGTCGGCGCGGCGGTCACGGTTCGAGAGGGAGCCTTTTTCGGATTTTTGGTGGCGGCGCTTACCCTTACCAAGGTAAATATCGGTTTTTACATTTCCTTGGCGCTTCTGCTGGCGCTTGTGAAGCTGATCTCTTCTCGACCGCTGAGAACGGCGCTCTACTGGACGACCGGTCTTCTAAGCATCACAGCGGTGGTTGCGATTATGTTCCCGCTGATCCAGCTTAGTTGGGATCGCAGCTATTGCCTGATGGTGGTTTTCGCCATGCTCGCGACGTTTATTGTTCTGTCTGCCATCCCTATGAATCTAGTTGTGGATTCGAGGGTCTGGGGGAGCATGATCCTGGTTGGCGTCGCAAGCGGGTTGCTCATCCTTCTGCCGTTTTTGCTCGGGGGTACCAGCTTACCCGCGTTTTTATGGATGACGATTTTCGAGTATAAGGATTTCGCGCGTCACTGGTATTTCGCGCTTCCGGCCGGCAACACGACCCTGCTTTACTCCGCCGCATCGCTGGCACTCGCAATGATTTGGGTTTGGAGCCGCCGGGTTGGGAAAGTCCACGAAAAATTGTGCTTCTTCCTGCAAATGCTGAAGGGCGCGGTGGGTATCTTCGCCCTTGCCGCAACCGGCGTCCGGGGCAATCCCTTCTTAGTGAGAGCCTCGGTTTTCGAAGCCTTGACTCCTCTGCTCTGGCTGCTGCTGCTGACGCCGGAGCGCAACTGGACCGGCAGAACGACCTTCGACCGAGTTGCTTTGTGCCTGGTGAGTATCTACCTCGCCATGTATGCCTTTCCGGTGGCTGGATCGCAGATCTCGCTTGCGCTCGCCGTCATGCTTGTTCCTGGCGCAGTCTTTGTGCATGATGCATGGTTGACAGTGGCGCGTGATCGACGGCTGCGGCGTCCACGGTTACGCCGCGTAGCCGCAACTTGCTTACTGCTGCTGCTCGGTGCTGTTTTCGTCAGACGAGCCGCAACTGCTCTTGGCGAATATCGGGCTCGTGTCCCGCTCGATTTGCCTGGGGCAGTCTGGGTGCGGGTCCAGCCTGAAGAGCGGGATACCTACCACTGGATAACCAGGAACCTGCAAGGCGGCTGCGACACCTTCTTCTCAATGCCAGGCCTTCTCAGCCTGTATTTTTGGACGGCGGAAAATCCGCCCAAGCTGCTGCTTGCCGGCGACTGGGTTGGCCTCTTCAACGACAGTCAGCAGCAAATGGTAGCCGATAGTCTTTCGCGGTACAAACGTGCCTGCATTATTTACAATCCGAGCCTGGTTGAGTTCTGGCGAAGAGGAGAAGACTTAACAAAATCGCCGCTCGCGCGCTATATCATGACGAATTTCGCTTCAGTAGGAGAACACCGCGGCTACTATTTCATGATGCGGAAAGCCCCATAGAACTCATGCCCTTTTTGCCAGTGGAAGAGAATCTTCGGCAGATGGAGCTTGGCCGTGAGGCCTATTGGCTGCGCTATCCTCACACTTCGCCGTTGAGGCTCCACTGGAGAGCAGTTGCCGTACGTCACTGCTTCCACGTGCTGCCGCATCAGACGATCCTCGAATTAGGCGCGGGAACGGGCCTCTGGACGGAGCATCTTACTCGCGTGCTGCGGGGCGAAAATCCGATTACGGCGGCGGTTTTCAATAACACTTTCGCGGACGACTTAGCGCGCAAAGTTCTATCCAACACAACTGTTCTCCGAGTTACCAGCCTTGCTGACATTCCTGCCGAGAGCTTCGATTATGTGGTCGGCACCGCTATCCTGTGCCATAACCTGTACGCTCAAAACCTGCGAGCGCTACAAAGAATTCTCAAACCGGGAGGGCAGCTCCTCTTCTTTGAAGCGAATCATTGGAATCCTCAGGTTTTCGTCAAGAACGTAATTCCGGCGATTGGCCGATGGGCAGGACAAACGTCTTGCCAGGCGCCGATGAGGAAGTACAAATTGATGAAGGCGGCATCCGAGCAGGGCTACACAAATATTGAGATTGTTCCTTTCGATATCATCCACCCGCGCATACCACGCGCGTTGATCCGAGCCTTGCAATCGGCTTCCTACCTTGTGGAGCATGCGCCGCTGGCGCGGGAGTTCTGCGGCACGCTTTACATCTGGGCGAAAAAACCTGGCGACCTTCAGAGTGGGCCGCAGGTCAATCTCGCAAATCGCCCCGAACTCTTCGGCGCTGTCTCCGTAGTCGTGCCTTGCCACAACGAGGAGATGAACATTCCACTGCTGGTTCGGCGGTTAATGCGGTTTTACGGACCGTACATTCACGAAATTGTCATTGTCAACGACAACAGCAAAGATAGAACCGCTGAGGTTACCCTTGAAACGGCGCGCGATGAGCCTCGCGTGAAGCTGGTGAATCGCCGACCGCCGAATGGTGTCGGGAGAGCGTTACGGGACGGCTACAAGGCGGCTACCGGAGCCTACATTCTTACGATGGATAGCGACTTTGTCCAGATCCTTCCCGAATTTCGGGATCTGTTTGAGGCGGTGGCGGATGGCAAGGACGGCGCCTTTGGAAGCCGTTTCTCTTACGAATCTATGTTGATCAACTATCCGTTTGCGAAGATTATTGCCAATCGCGGATTTCACGCGCTCGCCAATCTGTTGTTGCCGATCAGAGTTCATGATATGTCGAATAACCTGAAAATCTTACGCGCGGAAATCCTGAAAAATATGCAGATCGAGCAGCCTCACTTCGCCGCAAACGCGGAAACTGGCCTGAAACCGATTTTGGCGGGCTACGACATCGCGGAAGTGCCGATCTCGTGGATCAATCGGAGCATCGAAATGGGAAGTTCTACTTTTCGAGTTGCCAAGGTCGCGCCCGGATATCTTTCCGCGTTGATGTCCGTACTGTGGCAAAGCCGCGGTCATAAGGCGTTTCACCGGAAGTGGCCGATGGCATGACCGGAAAATTACTAAGATTGCACCCACTTACATGAGTGCAGTCTCTAGATTTAGACATTCGTTCGCGGGCAAGCTTGCGCGCTTTGCGATCCACCGGCTTTATCAACTTAGGCATGCCGATAACAAGCCCGTGACGTATCGGCTTCCAGGAAATGTCGAGATCGAGCTTTACCCGGAAGGAGAGATCGCCGAGTTCCTGGATTTTAAATCGCTTTTCGAACAAACCGAGCTCAGTCTTGTGGCCAGGTATTTGACGCCGGGAATGAAGATGATCGATGTCGGCGCTAACATCGGGCTGTATTCCATTTTCGGTCAGAAGCTAGTAGGCGAGACAGGAACGGTCTGGTCTTTCGAGCCCTCGCTCGAAACGTTTCAGCGCTTGGAACGAAATCTTGCCCTGAACCACTGTGGGCAAGTCAAAAGCTTCCGAATCGCGCTCAGCGATAGAGAAGATGCTAGTCTTCTTCTCAAGAACGACAAGGGATTCGGCGACGCGTACCGATACCTTGTCGCCGATACGGACGGCACCGCGAGCCAGGGCCTTGCGGCCGAGCCGGTACGCGTGACGACTCTCGATCAATGGACCCACGCAAATCATGTTGCAGCCGTCGATTTCCTGAAGATCGATGTCGAGGGAGGTGAATACAGAATGCTTCTGGGCGCGCGGTGTTTGCTTCAATCCAGCCCTGATTTGGTTATTCTCTTTGAAAGTGATCCGGAATGGTGCGAGCGCGCAGCCTGCCGTCAACAGGACTCGTTCGAGATCCTGAAGAGTCTCGGTTTCAGACTCCATGCCTGGAATCGTCGATCAAAACAATGGTCGACCGATGAACGGCTGCTGTTAAAGGGCGGCATGATATGGGCCTGCGCTAACCCGCGCCGCCTTCCATAACTCCATGGCAAGCCACGACTCCCGGTTGCGCTTAGCAGATGATTCAGCCACAATCCCGCGGCGCACGCTCATAGGGGCGGCCTTTGCGGTCGTGGTCATCAGCGCGGCACTGTGGGTGTATCTCCGGATGTTTTCCGGATTTTCCGTCTGGGATGACGAAGGCTACCTGATGTTCGGCGTCCGGTATCTCGTGCGAGGTCACCGGCTATATAACGAGGTGTACGCGCAATACGGCCCTTTCTATTACCTCGTGCAGTGGCTTTATTACACAATCATTGCCAAGCCTGTCACTCACGATCTCGTCAGAATCCTCGCGGCCTGTATGTGGCTCGGGTCGGCTACACTCCTTGCCTGGTGCGCGCACCGGATGACGCGCTCATGGATAGTAACTGGCTTCGCCTATTTCGCGATGCTGAGAGTACTGAGCTTACTCGCCAACGCGCCCGGTCACCCGGAGGAGATTTGCCTCATGCTTGCCGCCGCTATCCTAGTCATCTGCTGCTTGATCGGCGACAAGCTACGGCTTTGGCAGGCTGGCGCTCTCGGCGTTTTACTCGCGGCACTTACTTTAACGAAGATCAATATTGGCTTGTATCTCGGATCCGCGCTGCTGCTTATCCTTCTGGCCGCGAATGCGCATCTTTTATTGAGGAGGTATCTTTTTGGACTTACCGGTATGGCCAGCCTGGTAGGCGTCTTCCTTCTGATGCGCCCGTTATGGGAATTTGGCTGGGCTCGGCATTACTGTTTCCTGATGGCCTTTTCCATTTTGGCGGTACTCATAGTGATCTCCGCTAAAAGCTTCGAAACGGTTATCGGCCTACGTGCGTGGGGCATCCTGGCAGCCGCATTCGCCATAAGCGCCGGCTTGATTTTACTGCCATTTCTGCTCAACGGCACGACGCTCTACGCATTTATCTGGAGTACAGTTTTGCAGTACAAGAATTTCTCTCGCAGCTGGTACTTTGCGTTGCCTGCCAGCAGAATGACCGCGTCCCTCTCCGCTCTCTCGTTGGGTCTCGCCGTCCTATGGACGTGGAGCATCGGCAGGGACTCGTTGCACAAGCGCATCTCGTTCTATCTGCAAACTCTCAAAGGGGTCGCCGGTCTCTTCGTCCTGGCTGTAGCGAGCATAGGGAGCAATCCGCAGATCATGGACGCTCGGCTTTTTTCGATAGCGACTCCTTTTTTGTGGCTCGTTCTCATTCCGCCACGGGGAGAGAAAATGCCGGATACTGCTTTTGCCCGGCCCAGTCTCTGTTTGCTGGCGGTCTACTTCGCGCTGTACCCTTTTCCAGTAGCCGGCGCCCAGGTCTCTTTGCCGCTAGCGGTCATGCTGGTCGCGGCCGCAATTTTCATTCGCGATGCGTGGGTGAACCTGACGCTCGCCTCCAAACCTGGATGGCCGACGCCAAACGTTCGCGCAGCCGCCTCAACATGCTTGGTCCTGCTGCTGATCATGCTCTACCTGAGGCAGCTTACATTGGGCTTTAAGGGGTATCGAAGTCTTGTATCTTTAGATCTTCCCGGCGCTCGCCGCGTTCACGTGGATAAATTCAATCGAGATACTTATCACTGGCTCGTGAACCGATCGGATGGGCAATGCGACACATTGTTCTCCATGCCGGGCATTATGAGCCTTTACTTTTGGACGGAAACGCCTCCGCCCACTCTATATCTCACGAGTAACTGGATGGGTCTGATGAGTCCCGGTCAACAGCAAGCCGCCGTAAATGGATTGTCAAAATACAGACGCGCCTGCATCGTTTATAACCCGGGCCTGGTCCTATTCTGGCTACGAGGACAGGATCTATCTCAATCGCCTCTGGCGCGCTACATCAAGAACAATTTCGTTCCGGTAGCCGAGAACCACGGCTACTATTTCATGCTGCGAAAAAATCGTTAGTGCGCCGCCTGCCCTGACCCTTTCTTCATTTTCGTAAACGCCACCTGCTCTTTTTTCCCATCTACAATCAGGTGGTCGTCGCCGCTGAAGTAAGTAAGCTGCTGGCCTTTGATAACTCCCTTGAAGCTATCGACCATCTGCGGCGCGCCGCCGTTTAGAATAACTTTGTCTTCTTTGGTGTAATACTCGCAATGTTCCCCGGTACCGGTTCTAATCCTCCCCGGTGAAATAACATCGGAGATAGTCACTTTGTGGTTGCCCACCGCATGATCGAGCGAAGAATCGTTCGACGAGTTATTGGTCTTTGGCGTGAGATAGGCCCTGATCTCCTGCGCCGTAATGGTCATCTTGCCGCGCACCAGTTTGACCCCGCCGGTGTAGTGAGCGATGCGCAGATCGTCCCGATAATCGAGCTTGGGCGCTTGCACAATGGTGTAGATTGGCCCGGTATCCGGCGCGCTCTCGCTTGCGCCCGACGGCGAAGCGGAAGCAGTCTGGTTGCTCTTGTTATCCACCAGCTCGCTGACTACATTGCCTGTCGCGTCCAGTGACTCGGCATCGCGATCGATCGCGATCTCATCGGCCGCTATGCGATTGCCGCCCTGCCACATAACCACGTGTCCTTCATAGAACACCTTCGTGTTATCGTCTCGCGTCTGCATGTTATCGGCCTGCGCCTGCATGGGCTCGGTGGCGTCGAGCATCGAAGTGCCCGGCTTTTCGTTCGTATCCGGTTCGTGCGTGGAGACCACATGCCCGCTCGCATCCATATCGCCGTTGGCCTGATTCATCACGATTTTGTCGCCCACCGCCGATCCCGTGTTGTCGAGCACGCGCGCGCTGTCGGTGAGCGTAATGCGGTTGATCTTCTGCTCGAGAAAAGCTTTTTTGGCCGCCGCACGCCGCGTCCCTTCTTCGTAGCGGAAATTTCCGCTCTGATCGATAGTCGCGATCTGATTCGAGTTCGGCACGAATTTGGCCGTCATCAGGTCGCTCCAGGTAAGCGCCGGCGCGGGTGGAATCGGCTTGCCGTCCGGCCCCGTCTTCGGCTTGACCAGCGTAGCGGCTTTATCGGTATGCGTCGCCGCGTTCCAGGCAAGAAACGTATCCACGTAACTGCCCGCGCCATAAAGCACGCGCAGGTGAGACGCGTCCACCACGCGGTGGGATTGGTCCGGCCGGTTCGGTTTGAATTCCAGCTGCGCCGCCGAAGATGTCCGAATCTCCTGCACGTCTTTGCCGCCCGGCTTCATCTCCAGCTCGATGTGCTCGCTCCGCAGAATACGCGTTTCCGCGATCTGCACGCCCGGCTGCGGCAGCGGCGTCGATACCGCCACGCTGTGTCCGTCCGCCATCACCAGATGAAGCTCGCTATCGGTCACCGGTTTCCCTTGCGCCTGCTTGGTCTCGAGCGCAAATCGCAGGTCGGCGTGCGCCCCGGTCAGTAGCGTTCGCGCCCCTGGCTGACGCGATTCCACCCGCGCGTTCCCTTCGCCGAGAATCTGCACCAGATTGCCCTTCTCGTCGAACAGGGCCGTCATTTTGTTCGCCGAATAGCCCGTGTGCCGGTCGTCCCGGTCGTCCGTTCCAATCGCATGGTCCCCGTCGATCTGGTGCAGGTGATGATTCTCGAGCGCGACCAGCGTGTTTCTGGCATTAATCGTGGTCGATTGCCGCGTCATTCTTGACCATGGCGAAAGGTACACTTTGCCTTCCGCCTCTTTGTAAATCAAATCGCCCGATTCGATGTGCATCTTGTTTTCGACCGGCCCTTTGCCGATCCAATCGAGCGCCACCTGCGATTTCAAATGCAGAATCTTGGTATTCGGGTCGTACTCCGCCCCCACCGCCCGTCCGTCGCCTTCCGTAAAGACAAAAGACGCCGCGTCGTTCGTGCGCGCTTTGCCCGTTTTCGTCTCGTAAGTGATTCCGCTCGTGTGTACCCGGACGTGCTTGGCTGCCACCGCTTCATCCGCCGCATTTTTCCCCGCCGGCACGTGCATCACGATGTAAACCGGCGCTTCGGATTTCATCACGCCCGAGCCTTCGTCGAAGAGCGCGCGCGCCGTCTGCACATACGTGTAGGAAGATCCGTTCTTGTCGTACAACCGGAACACCGCGTCCACCAATTCGAAAGTGGAAGGATCTTTCGTCCCTTCGAAGGCTCGCGCGTCCACCCGCACCACCGGTTTATTGGTCTGCGGATCGGCCTTTTGGTAAAACCACCCGCTGCGCGCTACGCCCTCGTCGATCGGACGAATAGCGGGCGGCGTATAAACGCGAGCAGCCCGTGCCTTATCGATCCGCAGCTTCAGGGTGTAACCGACGACGGCCGAAATGAGCACCAGCGCTACAGCCAAAAACAGAGAATAACGACGCATTCCTAAGCAGCGAAAGCCACTTTAAGAGTAGCAGGGCCGAATTGCGCAATGACGAGAAGAAAATATGAGTGTGGCATTGTTATAGCCGGAAGTGTGTTGCTGCTAACTCCATTTCGAATGTATGACTTGCACTTTTCCCTTGTCACTCTACCCTTGAATGTGCTAAAACGGTTTGGGTGATCGGACACGTCGAATGCGTCCGATCTTCAGCAAAAGCTAAGTTATTAAGCACACACTGGAGGTTTGTTATGGATATTCGTCCGCTACACGACCGTGTCGTGGTGAAACGGATTGAGGAAGGCGAGACCATGCAAGGCGGTCTCTACATTCCGGATTCAGCGAAAGAAAAGCCGCAGCAGGGTGAAGTGGTTGCGGTAGGCAAAGGTAAGCGCAGCGACGACGGCAAGCTCAATGCCCTGGACGTTGCGGTTGGGGATCGCATTCTCTTTGGCAAATATTCCGGCAACGATATCAAGCTGGATGGCAATGAATACCTGATCATGCGCGAGGACGAGATTCTCGGCGTGCTCACAAACGGTTCTTCCAACGGCGCTTCCGCCAAGAAGTAAGGGAGGTTGAAAAGAGATTATGGCTGCAAAACAAATTGTTTATAGCGAAAATTCGCGTCAGGCGATTCTCCGCGGCGTGAATCAGCTGGCTGATGCCGTGAAGGTGACGCTCGGTCCGAAGGGCCGCAACGTTGTTCTAGAGAAGAAGTTCGGCGGACCGACGATCACCAAAGACGGTGTAACGGTTGCCAAAGAGGTAGAGCTGAAGGATCCGCTCGAAAACATGGGCGCGCAGATGGTGCGCGAAGTTGCTTCGAAGACCTCCGACATCGCCGGGGACGGCACCACGACGGCGACGATTCTCGCGCAGGCGATTTTCCGTGAAGGCGTGAAGTCGGTGGCTGCGGGCGCAAACCCGATGGCGCTGAAACGTGGTATCGAGAAGGCCGTCGAAGCGGTTGTAGAGGAAGTCAAGAAGTACTCGAAGCCGGTTTCCGGCGATGCAATTGCCCAAGTTGGAACGATTTCCGCCAACGGCGATGCGACTATCGGCAACATCATTGCCGAAGCCATGAAGAAGGTCGGCAAGGACGGCGTCATCACGGTCGAAGAATCGAAGACCATGGTGACCGAGTTGCAGACCGTCGACGGCATGCAGTTCGACCGCGGCTATCTTTCGCCCTACTTCGTGAGCGACCCCGACCGGATGGAAGTGGTTCTCGAAGACCCCTACATTCTGATCCACGAAAAGAAGATCAGCAACATGAAAGATCTTCTGCCGCTGCTCGAGCAGATCGCCCGCGCCGGCAAGCCGCTGCTCATAATCGCCGAGGAAGTGGAAGGCGAAGCACTGGCTACTCTCGTGGTCAACAAGCTGCGTGGCACCCTCAACGCCGCTGCCGTTAAAGCTCCTGGCTTCGGTGATCGCCGCAAGGCCATGCTCGATGACATCGCTGTTCTGACTGGCGGCAAGTCGATCATGGAAGAGACCGGTATCAAGCTTGAAGGTGTACGCCTCGAAGACCTGGGTCGCGCCAAGCGCGTCACGGTCGATAAGGACAACACCACCATCATCGATGGAGCCGGTACGCAGAAAGCCATCGAAGGCCGGATTAAGCAACTGCGCGCGCAGATCGAGGAGACCACCTCCGATTACGATCGCGAGAAGCTGCAGGAGCGCTTGGCCAAGCTGGCGGGCGGAGTTGCCGTCATCAAGGTGGGCGCGGCTACCGAGACCGAAATGAAAGAGAAGAAAGCCCGTGTCGAGGATGCTCTGCATGCCACGCGCGCGGCTGTCGAAGAAGGCATTGTCCCTGGCGGCGGCGTCGCGCTGCTCCGGGCCGGCAAGGCGCTTCAAAATCTCAAGGCCGAAGGTGACGAGCAGATCGGTATCGATATCATCCGCAAGGCCACCGAAGAGCCGCTTCGCCAGATCTCCGGCAACGCTGGCTTCGAGGGCGCCATCATCATCGAGAAAGTTCGCTCCAACGATGACTTCGCCTACGGCTTCAACGCCTTCAACGGTCAGTATGAAAACCTGGTTCAATCCGGCGTGATCGATCCGACCAAGGTGACCCGCTCCGCTCTGCAACACGCCGCTTCGATCAGCGCTCTCATGCTGACCACCGAAGCCATGATTGCCGAGATTCCGGAGAAAAAGTCCGCTTCTATGCCGGGCGGTCCGGGCGGTCACGGCCCTGACATGGACTACTAATTCAGTAGCCCAGTCCCGAGCCTTACTTTATATGCCCGCTTGGTCGTCAGACCGGGCGGGCTATTTCTTTTTTGCCGTGGCCTTCTTTCCCGGACTTTTCTTCGCCGCCGTCTTCGTCGCGGCTGATTTCTTTACCGCCTTCTTGCTAGTCGCACCGCTCTTCTTCGCAGCCCGTTTGGTCTGGTTAGGATCGGGCGAAATATTCGCGCCCGAACGTCGCGCTTCGCTTAACCCGATCGCGACTGCCTGCTTCGGGTTGTTGACTTTCTTACCGCTGCGGCCCGATGTGAGTTGTGAGTGTTTGAACTCGTGCATCGTCTCGCCGACTTTCCCTTTCACAATCCGCTTTGATTTCGGATTGGATCCAGACGACGGCCTCTTGCTCACTGCTTTTTTCTTTGTTGCCATAATTTCTCCCATATTCGTAACGTGTACTTTTTGTTTGAGTACTTATATCAGGGAGCCTAGCATCTCTTCGAAGGTTTCATTTAAGATTGCCGCGTGGCCAAGTGATCGGCCTCGTGGAGTAGGCGTTTTCGCCTGCGCGTTTTGGCTTGCACCGATTTTTTCCCATTCCCGTCAGTAAGTGGCCTCAACAATATCCCGCGCCACTGGAGTCGACAATCGCCGTTAGCTTTAACAAAGGCAGGATAGCCCAATTTTTCCATCCGCCTGTCTGCCAACGTTCGCTGCCGAAACCGCCCCGGTTGTTATTCTGACTACTTAGAGGTTCATTTTTGTCGCGCATCTCGTCTGCCTTTCGCAGTTTTTTTTCTATCCTCTTCTCGGGCATTTTGCCGGAGGATATAGCGCTCGAGTTTGGCTTTGTGAAAGCGAAGCCCACTCCCGTCACTCCACCTGTCGAGGTTGTCAAGGTAAACGTAAGCGATGGCGCGCTGCAGATTCTCTCCATCCTGCAACGTGATTCGCGCCTGATCGATTTTCTGATGGAAGACATCGCGAACTATGAAGACGAGCAGGTAGGAGCGGCTGTGCGCACGCTCCATGCCGATTCGAAAGCAACCCTCGCGCGTCATGTCACGCTTACCCCGGTGATCGATGGGGTTGAAGGCACTTATCAGAAACTCGACGCTTCGAAACCCCCCGATCCGAATCGCATCAAACTGATCGGTAACGTGCCCGCCAACGGAAAAGTTCCAGGCGGCACTCTACGCCATCGTGGTTGGAAAGTGTCGAACGTGCAGCTTCCGGCGTTGGGGAAACAGGATGTCTCCGTGCTGGCGCCGGCCGAATTGGAAGTGGAATAGTTCCGCTTATGTCGCAGTTCGTCATTGGAATCGACCTTGGCACCACTAACAGCGCGCTTGCTTACTCGCCCGCGCAACCTGCCGACGAACACCCGGCGGTAAATCTGTTCCCAGTCGCGCAACTGGTGAATCCGGGCGAGATCGCCGAGCTCGATCTACTTCCTTCGTCTCTGTACATAGCCGGCGCGAACGAGTTCGTCGAAGGCTCTTTGGCGCTTCCCTGGGAAGCGCGTCCGCCATACCTCTTAGGAACGCTGGCGCGCGCGCGCGGCGTCGAAAACAGCGGCCGCCTGGTCAGCTCTGCCAAATCGTGGCTCTCGCATCAAACGGCCGATCCGGCTCAGCCCTCTCTCCCACTGGCCGCTCCCGAAGGTCTGCAAAAAATTTCGCCGCTCGAAGCTTCTGCTCAATATCTGCTTCATCTGCGCTCGGCCTGGAACGCCGCGCATCCCGATGCTCCTCTCGAAAATCAATCCGTCCTGATCACGGTTCCGGCGTCCTTCGATGCGGCGGCTCGCGATCTCACGCAACGCGCCGCGCGTCAGGCCGGCTATCCCGAAGTCACCATCCTCGAAGAACCGCAAGCGGCCTTTTACGCGTGGATCGAGCGTAACCCCCAATGGCGCGAGCAAGTCAAACCAGGCGATCTTATTCTGGTGGTCGATATCGGCGGCGGCACCACAGATTTCAGCTTGATCGCCGTCACCGAGCAAAGCGGTGAATTGAATCTGGAACGGGTCGCGGTGGGTGAACACCTGCTCCTCGGCGGAGACAACATGGATCTGGCCGTCGCGCGCCACGCCGAGCAGCAATTTTCGCAAAAGAACATCAAGCTCGATGCCATGCAATTCCATTCGTTATGGCAGCAGTGCCGGGCCGCAAAAGAAGTTCTGCTCGCGAACGAAAAAGAAGCTCCTAAAGATCGCGCGCTGACAATCCTCGGTCGCGGAACCGGACTCGTCGGAGGCACGCTGCGCGGAAAAGTCTCGCGCGACGACGTCCGCCATCTTTTGCTCGAAGGATTTTTTCCTCCTGTTAGTTCCGATGCCGCGCCGCAGAAGCAGCGCCGCGCCGCGCTGATGGAAGTTGGCTTGAACTATGCGGCCGATCCGGCCGTCACCAAACATTTGGCGCGATTTCTGCGCCAGGCCGCCTCCAACACAAATGCGCAGGGCTTTGCGCGCCCCACCCATTTGCTCCTGAATGGCGGAGTGCTGCAGTCGTCCGCCATCGAGCAGCGTATTTTTGAGGTCTTGAATAGCTGGCTTGCGCAAGCGGGCGCGCCCGCCGTCGTCGAACTCGTAAACGAGAGTAAACAGAACGATCTGATGCACGCTGTTGCGCACGGCGCTGCGTATTATGGAGTCGCTCGCACCGGCAAAGGCGTTCGCATCCGGGGCGGCGTTCCGCGCACGTATTACGTTGGCATCGAAAGTTCCCTGCCGGCTATTCCCGGCTTGCCCGCTCCCATGAAAGCGCTGGCTGTTGTTCCCTTCGGTCTCGAAGAGGGTTCGAAGGTCGAGCTTCCGCAGCGTCGCTTCGCCCTTGTTGTCGGTGAGCCGGCCGAGTTCCGTTTCTTTTCCTCGCTCTCGCGCAAAAGCGACGCTCCCGGCACGCTGCTCGACGAAACCGGCGAGGAGTTGGAAGAACTCGCGCCGATCGAGGTGTTCCTGCCGCCGCACAAAGACGAAACCCGCGAGGAAGTCGTGCCCGTCACGCTCGAAAGCAACGTCACCGAGACAGGAATGCTCGAGCTTTGGTGCGTGGCGGCCGACGGACGGCGCTGGCGTCTCGAGTTCAACGTGCGCGAGCGGGCCGCGGCCGCATGAACGTCGGTATCGATCTCGGCACCACCAATTCCGCGCTCGCCTACATTGATCCGCAAGAGGCGGCCGAAGCCGATTTCCCGCCCATCCATGTGCTCCCGATCGAGCAGCAGATCGATGCCAATCGCACAGGCACGCTGCGCACTCTTCCCTCGTTCCTCTATCTCGCTGAGCCTCCGGTGATCGGCGCATATGCTCGTGAACAAGGAGCACTCGTTCCAACCAAAACTGTTCACTCGGCCAAATCGTGGCTCTCGAATTCCGAAGCGGATCGCACAGCTAAGATTCTGCCATGGGATTCGCAGGAAGAAGGTCGCATTCTCTCCCCGGTCGAAGCTTCGTCCCGCTATCTCGCCCAGCTGCGCTCTTCCTGGGATAACGGCAAAGGCTCGTTCCTCAGCGCGCAACAAGTGGTACTCACCGTGCCCGCCAGCTTCGACGAAGAAGCGCGTGAGCTTACTGTGCAGGCGGCGCGCGAAGCCGGTCTCGAGCAACTCACGCTGCTCGAAGAGCCGGCCGCCGCATTCTATGCCTGGATTGCCGGTCATCTCGCGCGTTCCAACAAGGAACTGTTCGACGGCCAGATCGTCCTGGTGTGCGATGTCGGCGGCGGCACAAGCGACTTCACTTTAGTGCGCGTCGAGCGCGAAGGCGATCGCGTACAGTTCACGCGAACCACCGTCGGACGTCACCTCCTTCTCGGCGGAGACAACCTCGACCTCACCATTTCCTGGCTGGCGGAATCGAAGCTTGGCAAGACTCTTTCTCTGCGCCAGAGAAGCGCGTTGCGGCGTCAATGCTCCGCCGCCAAGGAAACCCTGCTTTCGCCCAATGGTCCGGCCTCGGTAGACGTTACTGTAGTTGGAGCCGGCTCTTCTTTAATCGGCGGCACGCTCAAGACCACCATCACGCGCGAGGAAATTCTCGAATTAGCGCTCGGTGGTTTTCTGCCGCCCTGCCAACTCACTGAGAAGCCGCAACAGGAAAAGCAAAGCGTGTTCCGCGAGCTCGGCCTGCCCTACGTTTCCGATCCCGCTATCACGCGCCACCTCGCCGAATTTCTCAAAAGCTCACCCGCCGCCGAACGCGGCATCGACGCCATCCTATTCAACGGCGGCTTCTTTATTCCGCAAGTTCTGCGCGACCGTGTGCGCGATGTTGCGGAGCACTGGTTCGGCCGCCGCCCCGCAATCTTTGAAAATCAGGATCTCGATCTGGCGGTTGCGATCGGCGCGGCTTATTACTCCTACGTGCGTTCGACCGGCAGTGGCGTGCTGGTGCGCGGTGGTCTGCCGCGGGCCTATTTTCTCGGGCTGCACGATACCGGCTCGTCCGAGCTGCGCGCCGTCTGCCTGATGCCGCGGGGTACCGAAGAGGGCCAGGAGATCAAGCTCGAACAGCCCGAACTGCAGCTCCTTGCGAATACTCCAGTTGCTTTCCGGCTTTATAGTTCGTTGAGCCGCACTGAGGATGCCGCCGGCGATGTCGTCTCGCTTGCGTCGACGGAGGACATGCTGAACCCAGCCAGCGATCCTCGTCTCCACGCTCCGTTGCGCGCTGTCATTCGTTTCGGCAAAGGCGGCGAGCGCTTAATTCCCGTAACCTTGGGAGCGCGTCTCAACGAAGTCGGCACGCTTGAAACCTGGGCCGAATCCAAAGTGAGCGAGCATCGCTGGCGTCTGCAGTTTCAGCTGCGTAAAACATCCGACTCACTTCCATCATCCGCCGCCGTTTCAGCTGTTCGTTCGAGTGCGGTGATCGGCCCGGAGGCGCAGACGCAAGCCGAAGCGCTCATCGAACAAGTCTTCGCAAAATCCACCAGTACGCTTCCGCCCGAACAATTGCCTGCGCGTCTCGAACAATCGCTCGGTCTCGGCCGTCTCTCCTGGCCGCTGCCCACTGTTCGCTCATTGGCCGATAAACTCCTAGCCTTGGCCGATGGTAGACGCAAGAATGCTCCGCACGAGGCACGCTGGCTCAATCTCACCGGCTTCTGCCTGCGTCCCGGCTTCGGTTATCCCGGAGACGATTTCCGCATCGAGCAAGCCCGGCGCATTTATGCCGGAGGCCTCACCTTCGGCAACCAGGTACAAAATGAAATCGATTGGTGGATCTTCTGCGGACGGATCGCCGGCGGCTTGAATCGCAATCAGCAAGGCGACATCTTTCAGCGCCTGTCGCCCGTTCTCTTACCTAAGACAAAGAAAAAGACGCGCATGAATCAGGCGCTCTATCGCGAGATGTGGCGCACCGCCGCCAGTCTGGAGCTTCTTCCGCAACAGACGAAGGCGCAACTCGGTGAAAGCCTGCTCGATTCCGTCAAGCGAGGCGAGATGCTCGAAGCGGCCACCTGGTGTCTCTCCAGGTTGGGCGCGCGCAAACTTTTCAGCGGACCTGTGAATCTGGTGCTCTCTCCTTCTATCGCGAGCCGATGGGTGGAAGCACTGCTGCGTCCTCCTCATTCACCGTCGCTGCTCGAAGCTGTTGTCCACATGGCGCAACTTACCGGCGATACCGCGCGCGATCTACCGCCCGCGAGTTTAGAGCATGTGCGCCGTGCCTGCGAAGCAAGCCCGCGCGCGGCCGAACTGCTCCACCAATTGGCGGGCGAAGCCGATGACCTCGCCGTGGGCAGCCGCGTCTTTGGCGAAGATCTGCCAGCCGGGTTTGTACTCGCAGCGGAAAGCGTGGGGTAATCAGGTGCGCGAGACAGCCATAGTTGACCGGATTCGCAACCTGGCCGGGAAAAAAAACAACTCACTGTTGCGAGGCATCGGCGACGATTGCGCGATTCTGCGGCCGCGTCCCAACGAAGATCTTGTCTTCACCTCCGATTTCGTCCTCGAAGATCGCCACTTCAGGCGCTCTACTCATCAGGCCGCCGATATCGGACACAAAGCACTGGCGCGCAGTTTGTCCGATCTCGCCGCCATGGGCAGCGAACCCGTATTCTGTCTCGTCTCCCTGGCGATTCCGGAAGAACTCACCGGGCGTTGGACAAAAGACTTCTACCGAGGCCTGCTGGCGCTCGCCGCAAAGTACGGAGTCACCTTGGCAGGCGGCGACTTGGCGCGCTTCGGCAATATTCTGGTAGATGTAATCTGCTGCGGACGCGTGCCGCGCGGCCAAGCACTTCTCCGTAGCGGCGCAAAACCCGGCGACAAACTCTACGTCACCGGCCAACTCGGCGGCTCTGCTCATGGCTTTGCCACTCATCGCGGCGCGGCATGGCGGCGTCATCTGCGGCCGGAACCGCGCATCGAAGCTGGCATCGCGCTACGCAAACTTCGTGTCTCCGCCTGCATGGATTTGAGCGATGGCCTATCGCTCGATCTGGCCCGGCTCTGCCGCGAATCGAAGGTCGGAGCCGACATCACCTCCGAGTTTCCCTTGCCTGTCGAGGCCACGCTCGAAGAAGCTCTGCATGGTGGCGAAGACTATGAACTCTTATTCGCCGCGCCGCCCGGCAAGAAAATTCCCCGCACCATTGCACGGCTATCCGTTACACAAATTGGAACAATCGTTAAAGCCAGACCAGGTCTGGTCCGGCTCGACGGCCGCACGCTCAAACCAAAAGGATTCGATCATTTTGCATGACTGCTCAGCCTGACCCCGCGTCTGTTCTTGAATACATAGAAGCGTTCCGCCGCTCGAAAACCATGTTCGTGGCCGTGCGGCTCGGCATATTCGATCAGCTCGCTGACCAAGCGCAAAGCGCCTGCGAACTCGCCGTCAAATTGCGGCTGAACGCCTCTGCTCTCGAGCGTCTTCTCGATGCCTGCGTCGCGCTCCACCTGTTGGAGCATGACGGAAATAACTACGCCAACCAGCCGATTGCATCCCGTTACTTGGTGAGCGCGAGCCCTGATACCCTCGCGGGCTATATCGTTTACTCCGATCAATCGCTGTATGAGCTTTGGTCGCGTCTGGGTGATGCCGTGCGCGAAGGCAGTAATCGCTGGACGCAAACGTTCGGCGGCCGCAACGCTCTCTTCGATCACTATTTTCGCGATGAAGTCTCGACTGCCAGCTTCCTCGGCGGCATGCATGGATTCGGACAAATCTCTTCGTCGAAAGTAGTGCGAGCGTTTGATCTAGCAAACTTCCGCCATCTCGCGGACCTCGGTGGGGCCACCGGTCATCTTGCCATCGCGGCCTGCGAAGCCTATCCGAATCTTCGTGCAACGGTTGTCGACCTCGCGCCCGTCGTGCCGTTCGCCCGGAAGCATATCGCCCGGTCTTCGGCCTCCGAGCGCATCGATACAGCAGTCCTCGATTTCTTTGCCGATCCCCTCCCGGCCGCCGATCTTTATTCTCTCGGCCGCATCCTGCACGATTGGGGAGCGGATCGCATAGAGTCTCTGCTCGCCAAAATCTTCGCCGCGCTGCCCGCGCAAGGCGCGCTCTTAATCGTCGAAAAGCTCCTCGACGAAGACCGGTCGGGTCCGCTCCCGGCTCTTATGCAGGATCTGAACATGCTCGTCTGCACCGATGGCAAAGAGCGCACGTTTTCCGAATATGAAACTCTGCTGCGCGCCGCCGGCTTTGATCAAGTAAGCGCGAAACGCACCGGCGCTCTCGTCGATGCTGTCCTCGCCATCAAACGGTAGCCTTCTGAGACCCCTTGCGCCGCGATTGAACAGCTGAGTGCTTATTTTAATCCGGGAAAAATCCCGGACCACTGCGGGTTGAAACCCGGCCTTACTTGGAGTGAACCTCTGATGTGGTCGCGATCTTTTCGGAACTAACTCGTCGATTCTAACTGTCCCGTCCAGGCGGCTCGGGGGCTCTTTCGCAGCGGGCAATTGGCACTCCCGCTGGTGTCGCCGAGCTAGTTCAAGGGTTAAGGCAAGGTCAGAACGTTAGATGCAGGTCTGCCTGCAGAAAGCGGGAGCTGCCTATCGTGTGCTGGATTTCGCCCAGGCTGCCAACAGGCGGAATAGAAGGAGGAGGTCCGAAATTCGGGAAGAAGGTCACATTGTTGTTCGGAGCGTCGAAGCTCGCATGGTTAAAGACGTTGAAGGCATCGAAATTGAAGCGCAGCTTGAAGCGCTCGTTTAGTGAGAAGGTCTTACCCACGGAGAAATCGAAGCGGGACTGAAACGGCCCCCGGAAGAGATTTCTGCCGCCATTTCCGAAGGCGGATTCGTAGTTGTCGCAGGCCCCGGTGGAATCGCAGGGCGGTACACCGTTTTGACCGGGCGCCAGGAATTGCGGGGAAAATGCGCTGGCATTCAACACCGGTTTGTTGGCATTGACGCCGGTCGTGCCCTGCAACTGTGCTTGGGCGGCCGTCACGCCAGACTTCAGAGGGACGATGGGGTTGGTGATCTCGTCGAAGGTGGAGTAATACTGGCTCGCCACTGAGCCGGAGTAATCATAGACGCTGTAGGGCTGGCCGCTTTGCGCGACAATCTGGCCGCTGACACTCCAACCGTCGATGAAACTGCTCAAGGCTCTGTTGGATGTCAGCTTCGGGATTTCGTAAGTAAAGTTTACAGCCACCACATGCGGCTGGTCGAAATCGGAAGAGCCATAACCGGATTTCGGATTGGAAGGATCGTTGCCGGTGTAGAACAGACCGAGTCCGCTCTGTTCATCGAGCGAATGCGACCAGGTGTAAGTGGCGGTCATCTGCAGGCCGAAGGAGAGGCGTTTGCGGGCTTCGAGCTGAAGGGAATGGTACCAGGCGATGCCTTCGGCAGTGTAGTAGACGGAGTTTGGATTGTAGCCGAGGTACGGGACACGCACATCGGTGTTGCCGCCGGTAAAGGTCATCAAGGGTTCATAGGCGTTCAGGTTGAAGCCATAAGAATAGATTTCGCCGTTCACGGGGTGCTGAGGGGTAGCGATTTGCGGTTGGTTGAACGGAATGGGGAGGACCTGATGCAGGCTGTGGTTGCCGACATACCCGATGCTGAATAGCCAACTGTTGGCAGGCTGGTACTGGATATCGAAAGCCCAATTTTCCGAGTACGGCAGCTTGTTATTGGGGTTATAGCCGCCGAAGAGGAACGGACCGAAGAGGTTTCCGGCGGGAAAGTTCTGAGTTGCGGTCTGGCTCAAATTCGGGAGTAAAGCGAGAAAGGCAGCCGGATTGCCGGGTGGCGGCGGAGGAGCAACGGTACCGAAGGGATTGGCGAAGGTCGCGCTACTGGTAGCGTAAATGGGCGTGACAAAAGGGGGCGCCAGTGTAACCCCGAAAGGTCCGTTGAAGCCGCTGCCGGCGCTGGGGGAGAGTTCGCTGAAGAACTCGCCGCGATCGGCGTACATCCCGAAGCCGGTGCGCACAGTGACCTTTGGTGTTGGAGTGTAGGCAATCCCAACGCGCGGCTCAAGCACCCATTGACGGGCATTGACAAGCGAGTTGTTTGCGCCGGGAGTACCGAATGTCTTATTGTTACCGGCCACCAGCAGTCCGGAGTTGAGAATTGTGTCGCTAGCGGCGTCGTATTGATAAGTGCTTGGATCGAAGGCGGTAAGCCGGCCGTATTTTTCGCTGAGCGGCCCATCGTAATCCCAGCGCAGGCCGAGCGTAAGGTTGACATTGCTGGCAATTTTGTAGCTGTCGTTGATGAATGCGCCGACGGTATCGGAGCGGTAATAGCGATTGCTGGTGCCGGCGAAGGAGACCGAGCTGCTGCCCGCTCGGACATTACCCTGCAGGAAATCCGGGAAGGTTCTGAAATCGATCACATCGGTCTGGTCATCGTTGTTGAGGATGTTCAGCTGGGTGTGATCCCACTGCGCGCCAATCGAAATCGTGTGGCGGCCCTTGGTCCAGTTGAGGGTTGTGCCGTATTCCCACTGGTTCTGAAACATGCCCGCGTTGCCGAAACTCGTCGGCGTGCCGAAGCTGAAGCCCTGACCCAGAGTTTCGTCGGAGGTGTCCATCGAGATGGTGGGAAAGTTTTTCGCGCCCAGGAGATTAATACCAAAGTCGCTGGGGGAAAACGGCTGTGAGGTGGTCGCGTAGGCTCTCAGACGCGTGAAGCCCGTGTGTTGCTGCCAGGTAAGGGTGGGCGTAAGAATAACGGTGTTATCAATTGAGCCGACCTGGCTGCCGGCGGCGAGCTGGGTAGGAAAGCCCAGAGCATTGTTGCCATAGCCGAACGGGTTGGTTGTGGGGTCGTTTTGAACGTAGTATTTTGCGGATAAACGGTCTTTGTCGCTAAAGATGTAATCGATGTTGGCGTTGCCCTGATCGACGTTAGACTGGCCGTTCGGTCCGCGCAGAGTGACATCGTAACCAAGCTGAGTGGCTAGAGCAGGGTCGGTAATGGTGGGGCTCGGAATGAGGTAAGAGCCGTTTTTCAGCTTGGCGTTCATGATGGCGAGCGCCTGCGGAGTGACCTGGCTGGCGGTGATGTTGGTGCCGCTGAAGCTACTGTTAGCCGCAGCGGCCAGACCAGCCGCCGAGCGATCGCTGGTGAGCCCAAGAGGGACGGTCACGTTCTGGGTAGACAAGCCACCGTCGGCAACGCGCACGCCCTGGGAGGCGACGAAATAGAAGAGCTTGTTCTTCTTGATGGGGCCGCCGAGCGTTGCGCCGAACATATTGCGGTTGAGGAAGGGGACTTTTTGATTGCCGGGAATGGAGGGATCGGAGTTATAAAAGAAGGGCGCCGCATTCCAAAAGCTGTTTTGGAAGTGCTCATAAATTTGGCCGTGCACATCGTTGCCGCCAGACTGGGTGATGACGGAAATGTGGGCCCCGCTGTTTGCCCCTTGCGAGGCGTCATACATCGCGGCGTTGACGCTGATTTCCTGGATGCTCTCGGGCGCGGGAGTAGGCAGCGCCTGGCCGATCGCGCCGTAGACGGAAGTGCTGGTGTTGATGCTGCCGCCCGCGCCGAAACTTTCGCCGGTATTCAAAACGAATCGATTCTGCGTGACCTGACTGGTGGAGTTTCCGTTGAACAGATTGTTGGTGCCGGTGCCGTTGAGAGAAAAGCTATTGCTGCTGGACCGCTGTCCGTTCGCAAAGATTGCCTGATTGCCCAAACCGGTATTCGCGCCGGCGCCTCCTAAAAAGTCGGCATGCACGCCGGGAGCTAGAATCGCGAGTTGCGTAAAGCTACCGGTGCCGAGCGGAGTCTGCTGAATAGTGAGCCTGTCGACGACATAGCCGTTCGTAGTATCGACCTGGTTCATCAGCGGCGTGCCATTGACCTGGACAGTGGTACTTTGCGTACCCACGCGCAGCGCGCTATCGACCGTCGTGGTCCGATCGCTCTGCACAAGAATATGCGGGTGCGACTCGGTTTCGAAGCCCGCCTTTTCAAACGAAACTTCGTAATTGCCGATCGGCAAATTAGGAATCAGGAATGAGCCGTTCGATTTGGTGGTTTCCGAGACCTGCAGATTCGTATTTGTGTTGCGCGCCGCCACCGTCGCATTCGGCACCGCCGCTCCGGCGGGATCTTTTACTGTTCCCGTGATTGCTCCCACCGTTTGCTGCGCATGTAGCCCGCACGCGCAGACGAGCACACAAACAACCGAAAGGATTCCTCTTGTTACAGACAGCAAAACCACCTCCCCAATAGACGCAATTACCGAGACCGCTTAGAGCGAAAGCAGCCAATGGGAATTAGGACTTACCCCAAGTCCCGTTGCGCTAAGACCCTCGTATTAAAGCCCCTTACTGACAAGGTAGAGGTTGTTTGTCACAACTGCATGAAAGGTAAGATTAACTCCGTACTGCAAAAAAGGAAAGTAGTTTTTGGAGGAGGCTGACAGCTGGGCAACAACTGTCAGCTAGGGACTTACACCAGACGTTTACGCAGGAAGGCAAACGCTCCAAGCAGACCCGCGCCTACCAGCGCGAAGCTTGCTGGTTCAGGCGTACCGGTAGTGGGCGAAACAGTGGCCGTCCCGATGGTTGTGCCGGTGAGGTTGGGAAGGCCGAAGAGGGAAGTGAGATCGCCTGCTAAGGCGCTATCGACCGTCAAGACGTCGCCCGCGCCAATATCGAAAAGCGGCACGTTCATCATCGGCGTGCCGCCGTTGACGGAGACTTCGGAGGTCAGCATGGCGGTGTTCAAATTAATGACGTAGTTGGCGGTCCAAACTTCGGTTCCAACTCCCATGGGCGTCGATTTGCCGGTGAGGGTAAGTCCGCCGGAATGATCGATCATGCCGGTAGTGGTATCGCCGCCGGTGATGGGAAAAGTCGCCACAGTGCCACCGAGGGAGGAAGTTAAGGTGGTGGGCGGGACAGTACCGATGGTGAAGAACGACTCGAGAGTTGCCAGAGTGCTGCTGTCGAGTGCCACGGTTGTCATGCCACCGGTGATGGTGGCGGCGGGCAATACAGACGAAAAAATCAATGCGCCGCAGGCTGCCAGGATTGTCTTGGGCAGCAATCCCACGAGGGATTTTTTTGGAATCATAAACAGAGTTTCCTTTCTAACATTTAACGCGATTGGCGGTTTCACACGAGCGCCGGACATTGGACGCCTGTCTAAAGAAACCGGATGGAATAATGTTGGAACGCGGAGGCAGGCGAGTTCGGTGGAGCTTAAGAAGGGAGCATGAATTTCAGCGCCGCCGAATAGATGGTGCGTGCGCCTACAAATTCAGGAATCCGGAGTGGAAGCGCTAATCTGAAGGGGAATGGAGTTACCCCAAGTCCCTTCACGTCAGGCTCCTTCAGAGCAAGCCCCTTCAGACCCAACGCGAACAAGGTTGGGGGAAATTCGGGAGACCCTTTTGGCCCTCCACAAGGCGCTGCTCGATTCGGAGCGCACTTCCTATGAGATCAAGCATGGGACGATCGGCTCGCCGGCGGCGTTTCTGCAGTTGCTAATTAACGACAATCGTTTTGCGTGGTTGCGGCCGATTACGACATTGCTCGTACAGATTGACGAGACATTGGCGGCTAAAAAACCACCCGCTGAAACAAAAGATTTCGAGCGGCTGATTCTGGACACGCGGGCATTGCTATCGCCATCGAGCGACGGCAACGGTTTTTGGAAACACTATGCGGGCGCGGTGGAGCGTGACCCGGGAGTGGCCGTCTACCACCAGAATATTGAGAAGCAGCTGGGTTAGCGGTAAGCAGGAATGCCGGTAACGCGCTCGCCGATGACTAAAGCGTGGATGTGGTCTGTGCCCTCGTAGGTCTTCACAGTCTCCAGATTGCACATGTGGCGCATGATGGGGTATTCGTCCATGATGCCGTTTGCGCCCAGCAGATCGCGGCTTAGGCGAGCGCACTCAAGCGCCATGGCGACATTGTTGCGCTTTAACATCGAGATGTGAGCTGCCTCCACTTTGCCGGCGTCTTTAAGCTTGGCAACTTGCAGAGCGAGTAGCTGAGCCTTGGTGATTTCGGTGATCATCCAGGCGAGTTTTTCCTGCACCAGTTGATGACTGGCAAGCGGCCTTTCATCGAACTGTTTGCGCGTAAGAGAGTAAGAACGCGCTGTTTCGTAGCAATCCATGGCCGCGCCGATGACGCCCCAGCCGATCCCGAAACGCGCTTGCGAAAGGCAGCTAAGCGGGCCCTTCAAGCCTTTTGCGCATGGCAGTTGATTTTGCTCCGGGATGGCGCAATCGGCAAAGTGCAGGCTGGAGGTGACGGAGGCGCGCATGGAAAGCTTGCCGTGAATGTCGCTGGTGGAGTAACCGCGCGTGCCGCGTTCGACCAGAAAGCCGCGAATGCCATCCGGCGTGCGCGCCCAGACGATTGCAACATCGGAGACGGAGCCGTTCGTGATCCAGGTTTTCTCGCCATTGAGCACCCACTTGTCAGCCCGCTTTTCGGCCGTGGTTCGCATGGCGGCGGGATTCGAGCCAAAACCTGGTTCGGTGAGACCGAAACAGCCGATCGCTTCGCCCGATTGCAGTTTAGGCAGCCACTTTTGTTTTTGTTCTTCCGAGCCGAAGGTGTGAATCGGATACATGACCAGCGCGCCTTGCACGCTGACGAAGCTGCGGATGCCGGAATCTCCCCGCTCGATCTCCTGCATGATGAGCCCGTATTCGACGTTATTCAGGCCCGCGCAGCCGTAGCCTTCGAGATTAGCGCCGAAGAAGCCGAGTTCGGCCATTTCGGGGATGAGCTGCTTGGGAAACGTCGCGTTGTTGTAGGCTTCTCGAATCACGGGAAGGATGCGATCGTCCACGAACTGGCGGGCTGTCTGGCGCACCATCCGCTCTTGTTCGCTCAACAGGGAATCGAACTGAAGGTAATCAACACCGGGGAAACGGGCCATAAACGGTACGTTTTCACTGTATCGCGCGGCAGGGAGGCCATGCTTTGAGGCAAAATGGAGTTATGGCTTCCGTGGCCGGGAAACTATCGTTCGCCGAGTTCCAGAGCAAGTACGCCCAGAGCGACCGGTCTTACGAATACTGGGACGGGCAGGCTGTACCGAAAGCGGCTTCAACATGAATGCACGGCGTGCTGCAGGTAATTCTAGGCCGCCTCTTGCAGCAGGCTGGTTACAAGGCCGGTTTCGAAGTCGAGTTGCGCGTAGATCCGCGCTACTATCCGAAACCGGATGTGATTGCAACTCGCGGCAAAATCGAACATCCCTACCCGACCAAGGCGGTCGAGATCGCGGTCGAGATTCTCTCGCCGGAAGATCCTATGGCTCATCTTTTCGAGAAGTGCCGGTTGTACGCCGAGTGGGGTTTCGAGCATGTTTACGTTGTCGATCCTGTTAGCCGGCTGATTTACCGTCATACTGCACGCGGACTTGAGACAACCGACGCGCTGGTTTCTATTTCGGCCGATCAGATCTGGACCGCGCTCGACCGCGACCTGGCTTAGCGCCCGCATCCTGCCTGGGCGTGAAAGAATCAAAAAGGAATGCTCTCCGGGTTTGATCCGATTATCGAGCAGTGGTTCAGAGACCGTTTTGGCTCGCCTACCGAGCCGCAAAAGCTCGGTTGGAAGGCGATTTCTGGCGGACAGGATACGCTCATCTCGGCACCCACCGGTTCGGGTAAAACGCTGGCCGCCTTTCTTCTTTGTATCGACAAGCTGGTGCGGGCTGCGCGCGCGAACACGCTGGCGGATGAGACGCAAGTTATTTACGTGTCGCCGCTGAAGGCGCTGAGCAACGACGTTCATCGAAATCTGGAGACCCCGCTCGCGGAGATCGCGGCGCTGGCCGAGCGCGAAGGTATTCGGCTCGCACCCATCCGGACTGCAGTGCGTACCGGCGACACTCCGGTTTCCGAACGCGCGAAGATGCTCAAGAAGCCGCCCCACATTCTAGTCACGACACCTGAATCGTTGTTCATTCTGCTGACGGCTGAGAAATCGCGCGAGATGCTGCGCAGCGCGAGGACAGTGATCGTCGATGAAATTCATGCCTTAGTCGACGACAAGCGCGGCTCGCATCTCGCGCTTTCGTTGGCGCGTCTGGATGCTTTGACCGGCGCAAGGCCTCAGCGCATTGGGCTTTCCGCAACTGTAAAGCCGATCGAGGAAGTGGCGCGCTTTTTGGGTCCGGAGACGCGCGTGGTGAATACAGGGCATCGGCGCGAAATGGATTTGGCGGTAGAGGTTCCGCGCGACATTCTGTCTTCGATAGCGAGTACCGAGATGTGGAATGAAGTGTATGACCGATTGGCCGCGCTGATTCTGGAGAATCGCACCACGCTTGTCTTTGTGAATACGCGGCGGCTTTCGGAACGCATCGCGCATGCGCTGGGCGAGCGCATCGGAGCCGAGGCCGTTCTTCCGCACCACGGCAGCCTCTCACGGCAGATGCGTTTCGACGCAGAAGCGCGGCTGAAGCGCGGTGAACTGCGGGCGGTGGTCGCTACTGCATCGCTCGAACTCGGCATCGATATCGGGACGGTCGACCTGGTTTGCCAGATTGGTTCCCCTCGCTCGGTGGCGGTGGCTCTGCAGCGCATCGGGCGCTCCGGTCACCTGGTGGGAGCGAAGCCGCACGGCCGTCTATTTGCCACAACGCGCGACGAGCTGATCGAATGCGCGGCGGTGATTTCAGCAATTCGGCGGGGTGAGCTGGAAGAAATACTTATTCCGCAAAATGCGCTGGATATTCTGGCGCAGCAGATCGTGGCAGCGGCAGCGCAAGAGAGCTGGCAAGAGGACGAGCTTTATGCGCTTGTGCGCTCGGCCTATCCGTATCGCAATCTCCCGCGTGTGGATTTAGATTCGGTTATCGAGATGCTATCGGAGGGCATTGCGACATCGCGCGGCCGGAGCAGCGCATTGCTGCATCGCGACGGGGTCAATCGACGTGTCAAGGGCCGGCGCGGCGCGCGTCTTACCGCCATTACCTCGGGTGGTGCGATTCCGGAGAACGCGAATTACACGGTGATTGCCGAGCCGGAGGGCAAAGTGGTCGGAACGCTCGACGAAGACTTTGCTGTCGAGAGCCTGGCGGGAGATGTTTTCCTATTGGGTACCCACTCTTGGCGGATTAGGCGCGTGGAAGCAGGTCGCGTGCGGGTAGACGATGCGCATGGCGCCGCGCCCACGATTCCGTTCTGGCTGGGAGAAGCTCCCGGGCGTTCAAGTGAATTATCGGCTGAAGTTTCGCGATTGCGCCAGCGCATTCTGGATGATGCCGAGAGCGCGCCGAATTTCCTGGTTTCCGAGTGCGGCCTGGATGAGGCCGGCGCAAAGCAAGCTGCCGTTTATGTGCGCACGGCCGCCGCCGAATTGGGAGCGCTGCCTTCGCAGAGCACAGTGGTGGCCGAGCGTTTCTTCGATCAAGCCGGTGGAATGCAATTTATTCTGCATGCGCCGTTCGGCTCGCGCGTAATGCGCGCTTGGGGGCTGGCGCTGCGCAAACGCTTCTGCCGCACTTTCAATTTCGAGTTGCAGGCGGCGGCCACCGATAATGGCCTGGTGCTCTCGCTAAGCGATCAGCACTCGTTCCCGCTCGAACTCGTCTTTGCTTTTTTGAAAGCCGGCACTGTAGAAGATGTTTTGCGACAGGCTCTGTTGACTGCGCCGCTATTCGGGGCACGCTGGCGCTGGAACACAACACGGGCGCTGGCCGTGCTGCGGTCGCATGGCGGCTCGCGCGTACCCGCGCCGATTCAACGCATGCGCGCCGACGATTTACTGGCCGCTGTTTTCCCGGACCAGGTGGGCTGCGCGGAAAATCTAACCGGTCCGATTCGCATCCCGGATCATCCATTGGTGAAAGAGACGATCGATAATTGCCTTTACGAAGGCATGGATCTGAATGGCCTTCGCCGGATCCTGCAAGATATAGAGAAAGGCCGCATTCGGACGGTGGCGATCGATACGGCGCAGGCTTCGCAGTTTTCGCACGAGATCCTCAATGCGAATCCTTATGCCTTCCTCGACGATGCGCCGCTCGAAGAACGCCGTACAAGAGCGGTGCAACTGCGGCAGACGTTGGGCTCGGACGTTACCGGCGGTGAAGGCATTCTCGATTCCGAGCTTATTCGAACGATTTCGGCCGAGGCGTTTCCGGAGGCGCGCGATGCCGATGAGGTGCATGACGCTCTGCTGACGTTGGTGTGCATGCCATCCGTTCCTGAATGGCAGACGTTCTTTGACGAACTGCTCGGCGCGAAGCGCGTGTTTACTATTACGCGAGCAGGCGAAGCTTTTTGGGTTGCTGCGGAACGCAAGGCGCTGGCAGACGACGTCGATGCGGTGGTTAGCGGCTGGATGGAATCGCTTGGACCGGTGACTGTGTCGGAGCTGGCCGAACGTCTTCGGTTCGCTCCGGACTTGATCGAAGGCGCGCTCCCGCGGCTCGAAGCGCGCGGCCAGGTGCTGCGCGGACATTTTCGCGGCACGGAAGGCGAAATCGAGTGGTGCAACCGGCGCATTCTGGCGCGTATCCATCGCGCGACGCTGGGCCATTTGCGACGGGAGATCGAGCCGGTTAGCGCGGCCGATTTCGAGCGCTTCCTGCAAAGCTGGCAGCACGTCGCGGTGGGTTCGCAACTGCATGGAGCGGACGGAACCCTGCAGGTAATCCGGCAGCTACAGGGATATGAAATCCCCGCCTCGTCGTGGGAGTCCGAAATTCTTGCGCGGCGGGTTGCGAAGTATGAACCCGATTTCCTGGATGAGCTCTGCCTCTCGGGCGAGGTGATGTGGGCCAGAGTTTCGCCGCATCCGGCGATTGCGGAGAATCGGCGGGTACGTCCGACGCGCATTGCGCCGGTCACGCTATTTCTACGCGAGGATGCCGATTGGTTGATGAGAACAGACGGCGCGCGCGACTCGTCTTCGTTATCCGATCCGGCTCAGGATGTTTTGCTCGCTCTCGAACGGAATGGCGCGAGTTTTTTTATCGATCTGGCGCGGCAAAGTCATCGCCTGGCAAGCGAAGTGGAAGACGGCCTATGGGAACTGCTCGCCGGCGGTTTTGTGACAGCGGATGGATTCGACAATTTGCGCGCCTTAATCGATCCTAAGCGGCGACGGGGCGAAGGCCGCGGCAGCAAAAAACGTCCACGCCATGCCGCTGGCCGTTGGGCGCTTCTGCCGAAGAGTGAAACAAAGGGCAAACCCGAAGAGCGGGTGGAGCGCTTTGCACGCCAGCTATTGCTGCGTTGGGGTGTGCTGGTGCGTGATCTGCTGGCGCGCGAAACGCTTTCTCCGCCATGGCGCGAGCTGGTTCCGGTTCTTCGCAGAATGGAAGCGCGCGGCGAAATTCGTGGTGGACGCTTCGTTGCGGGATTGACCGGCGAACAGTTCGCGCGGCCGGAGGCGCTCGATTTATTGCGCATGCTGCGGAGGGAGCAGGCGAAGTCGCCGGCACTCCTGGTGGCGAATGCCGATCCGCTAAACCTTGCCGGCATTGTACTTCCGGGACCGCGCGTCAGCCGGTTGGCCGTCATGGGTTTGCTGCCGGCTTAGGAGTATAGTTTTCCGGGCTATAATCCAGGTCTTGGGATTGCGGCACAAACAAGTTGTCCCGCTCGTGGTATCGATGCTGGCCGCCTGCTTGCTTACGGGGAGTTCCTGTTCGCGCAAGCGAGACGCGGGACACGCCTCTCGGCGCACTGCCGTCCTCATGCCGCTCGATGATTCGGCTCAGGATGGCATGCCCGACTTTATGCGGCTCGACAGCGAACAGGATCGTGCCGCATTCCGCCGCTGGTTCACCTTTCTCGCGGAGGCGCAGTATTTCAACGCGGTGAAGAATCGTCCGGCGGAGATTGTGGATTGCGCTTCGCTGCTTCGTTACTGTTACCGTGAAGCGCTTCGTGCGCACGATAGTGTTTGGGCTTCGGATGCACACTTACCGCTAGTGCCTGCTTTCGCATCCGTTAAGAAGTACAACTATCCTTATACTCCGTTAAGCGCAAGCCTGTTCCGCATTCGCATCGGAGCTTTCACCAGGGCCAATTTAAACGATGGTTCTTTCGCGCAGTTTGCGGATGCCGAAATGCTCGAGCGCTTTAATATGTATCGCGTGAGCCGTGATCTCCGGCGCGCCCAGCAGGGTGACCTGCTGTTTTTTCGGCGCAGAATAGGAGAAAATGCGCCTAGTTTTCATTCGATGATTTTTTTGGGACACAGTGAGATTCAGCCATCCGCCACTCAATATGTGGTTTACGATACGGGCCGAGATGGCGCGAAGACAGGGCAGATCCGGCTTCTGCGGGTCGAGGATCTGCTGCGCTTTCCGGATCCGGAATGGCGTCCTGTTGCAGCGAATCCTCAGTTCTTAGGCGTGTTCCGTTGGAACATACTGCGCGATTCGCTATGAGACATTCCTCGCTGCTGCTGCGTCTGCTGCTTGGTCTGGTAATCGCCGCACCCATTATCTGCCAGAACGAAGCGCGTCCGTACTTTTCGCTATCGAGCGACAGAACGTTCGGCTCCACGGAAACCCCGGCGATTTCCCTAGCGGGTTTTCAGACAGCGGCCGTGCAAATTCGCGTGTACCGGGTGAAAGACCCGGTTGAATTCTACCGGCGAATCGAGGCGCCGCATAATTTCGGCATGCAGGAAGAACAGCGGCTCAGGAAGAAGAGCCTGCTCGGCACTATTCGCATTTGGAAGCATGATCTGCGCCGGCGAATTCGAGTGTTCCTGCGCGACCAATTCACTGAATCCGTGAGCGCGCACTTTCGCTCGCCTCGCCGAGAACTTCAGAAAACGCCGCCCGCTACTCGCGAAAACTATTTTGCGGCCGCGCCGGTTCTCAACCAGGATCAGCTGGTTTTGTCCTTTATTCAGCCGCTGAGCAAACAGAACTGGAGCTCCTTGAGCGTGCCTATCCGGGTGCGCGACAACGGTATCTACCTGGTGGAGGCAGTCAACGGCGCTCTGCGCGCTTACACGATCGTAATTAAATCGAATCTCGTGCTCCTGACGAAGGTAGGCAAGCAGCGCATCGTCGGTTTTGTAGCTGATCGCACTTCCGGCGAGCCGATTTCCGGCGCGACGGTTCTGGCAATGACGCGCAATAGCGCGTCCGAGTCGTTCGAGACGAATGCCGACGGCCTGGCAGAGCTCAAAGTTAATGCGAAGAAGAGTGCGAGCTCTGACGATCTGCGCGTAGTGGCGCGTAAAGGCGATGACGTGACGCTCAACGCACTCTCGCTTTGGAATTTCGGCGATGCGGCTCATTCCTGGAGCGGCTATATTTACACCGACCGTCCGGTTTACCGGCCGGGCGATCAGATACACTTTCGCGGTATTCTGCGGCTCGCGAAATCGCCCAGCGGCTACACAGTTCCCGCCGGTCAGAGTTTTGCCGTGCAGATACAAGATCCGGACGGCAAACAAATTTACACCAAGCATTTAACGGCTAACAGCAACGGCATTATTCACGATGAATTCACGTCGGATCGCAAGGCGGCTCTTGGCAACTACTACATCCAGGTAGCGGCTGAGCAGGGCTCGATGACGGGCAACTTCGAAATTCAGGAGTATAAGAAGCCGGAGTATGAAGTGCGCGTCACGCCAGCCAAGCCGCGCGTTCTCGAAGGCGAAAAACTGAATGCCACGATCAATGCGCGCTACTACTTTGGCGAGCCGGTGAAAAACGCGAGAGTCGAATACTCGGTGTATCGCACGCGCTATTTTTATCCGCTGTGGAGCGATGCCGAGGGTGGCGAAGCGAACGCCGACGAGGCTGCCAATAATCCAAATGACGACCAGGATGCGGGAGAAGAAGTTCTTAAGGCGGAGGGGACGCTCGATGGCGAGGGCAATCTGCCGGTGAGTTTCGCGACGACGGTTTCCGACCACGGACGCGATTACAAATACCGCATCGAAGCGCGTGTAACCGATGAAGCGCGCCGCGAAATTTCGGGCACCGGCTGGGCGGTTGCAACCTATGGAACATTTCTGGTAAGCGCCGAGCCGCAGCGTTATTTTTATGAGCCATCTGGCAAGGCGGAGATATCGCTCAGAGCGGTCGATTATGACGGTAAGCCGGTGAGCACGCCAGTAACGGTTTCGCTGGTGCGCTTCAATGCGCGGCGCAGCGCTGCTCCGAAGACAGTGAGCACGGTCAGGGCAACGACCGGTTCGGATGGAAATGGTGCTGCGGCCCTGCCGCTGCCGGCAGAGGGCGGATCTTACCAGGTAACGGTTTCCGCGCGTTCCGGCAACGGGCGCACGGTCCAAGGCTCAACTTACATCTGGGTCGCGGGGGCGGGCGAAAGCGGCTTTTTCGAAAACGGCAACGCTCATAGCGTGCAGATCGTTCCCGATAAGAAGAAATATCTTCCGGGCGACACAGCCAAGGTGCTTGTGGTCACCGGAAAACCGAACACGCCGGTACTGGTTACGGTGGAAGGACGAGATGTGCGTTTGATGAAGCTGCTGCGCTCGAATGACCCCACTGCGTCCTTCGACTACAAAGTGACTGCGGAGGATGAGCCGGGGTTCTTCGTGACGGCGCAATTTATTCGCAAAGGCGAAATGTTCCAAGGTCAGAAACGGGTGATTGTGCCGCCGGAAAATCACAAGTTGAATGTGCAAATCGCGACCGATAAACCGCAATATCAGCCCGGACAAACGGCCATCTATAGATTGAAGGTCACAACGCCCCAAGGCGAGCCGGTTCCCGGCGCGGATCTGAGTCTCGGGGTGGTCGATGAAGCGATCTACGCGATTCGGCCGGATTCGTCGCCGGATCTGCTGACTTTCTTCTACGGAAACGAAGGAGACAACGTAAGCACGCTCGATTCGCTCACCTACTATTTCAGCGGCGAAGCGGGAAATCGGCGGATGCTGCTTGCCGCTTCGACGTTGACTCAAACGGCCTTAGCGCAGATCAAGCCCGAGCCGCTGGTTCAGCCGAAAATCCGCAAGGCTTTTCCGGATACCTCATTCTGGGCCGCCGATTTGACTACCGACGCATCCGGTAGTGCGCAGACGAAAGTTGCATTTCCTGACTCGCTCACCACCTGGCGGGCGACCGCGAAAGGCGCGACGGCAAGTAACCGTTTTGGCGGCGCTGTCGAGAAAACGGTCGTTCGCAAGAACTTCATCATGCGGCTGGCTATTCCGCGCTTCTTCGTCGAAGGAGACGAGACGGTGATTTCCGGCATTGTCCAGAACTATCTGCCGACGGCTAAGCACGCGCGCATTTCTGTTGCTTTGACCGGGCTTAGTTTGATGACGGGCAATGCCACACAAGAGATAGAGGTTCCGAGCAAAGGCCAAGCGCGCGTCGATTGGCGAGTAAAGACTGAAAATGGCACGAAGGCCACGATTACAGGCAAGGCACTGACCAATGAAGAATCGGACGCACTCGAAATGGACGCGCCCATACGGCCGCAAGGCGTAAGCATGCATCAGTCGAAAGGCGGCAGCGCGGCGGCTGGGGAGAGTGTGAGCCAGCAGATTGCTTTTCCAGCCGATGCAGAGCCAGGGTCGCGCTCAATATCGATTCGGCTCTCTTCTTCGGTCGCGGGAAGCATCTTCAACGCACTCGATTTCCTGACTTCGTTCCCCTACGGCTGCGTAGAGCAGACCATGTCGAGCTTCCTGCCCAATTTGATGGTGACGAAGGCGACGCGCACGCTGAGCGGCGTTCCGTCAGTAGATCAATCGAAACTGGATGAGCAGGTGAAAGCGGGACTGGACCGGCTTTACGGAATGCAGCACGAAGACGGCGGCTGGGGTTGGTGGCCGAGCGACTCATCTACCCCCTTCATGACTGCATATGTTGTGTTCGGTCTGGCGGAGGCGAAAAATGAAGGCGTTGCGATCAACCAGGCAGATCTCCAGAAGGGCATAGCGTGGCTGCATTCGGCGATTCTGAAGAACGCGGAGCTACAGCCGGACATGCAAGCCTACATCGCTTACGCTTTAGCTACGGCCAATGCGCCGGACGCGGCTCTGGCCGGAAGAATCTACGCGCAGCGTTCCAGCCTCTCTCCTTACGGACAAGCGCTTCTCGGTCTGGCTCTTGAAGTTGTAAAGGATAGTCGCTCATCTTCGTTGGCGTCTGACCTAGAGCACTCAGTGAGCCAAACAGGCGAAGAGGCGTGGTGGGTCGCACAACGCGATGAGATGCTCGATTTCGAGGCAGACGTGACTCCTGAAGTTACTGCCTATGCGGTAAAGCTGCTCACGCACGAGCGTAAAAATAGCCCGCTGCTGCCGAAGGCCGCGTTGTGGCTGGTGAACCATCGCAATGAGGGCTTCTGGTGGTCGTCCAGCAAGCAGACCGCGATGGTGATTTACGGGCTTCTCGATTATTTGAAGTCGACGAATGAACTTTGGCCGGATTTCAGCGCGACGGTGACCGTGAACGGCAAGCAAGCCGCCACGCAGAAATTTACGACTGGCTCCGCTATCGCCGCGCCTGAGATTGTCCTTGACGAATCGAAGCTGCAACCCGGCTCGAACCAAATCTCGATCACTACGTCGGGCAAAGGGCGGCTTTACTACTCTGTGCAAGGCACTCACTATTCGAATGCCGCACATCTGGAGAAACAAGGCGCGATCGCGCTCAATGTCTTGCGCGACTATTTCCGGCTAGTGCCGGCCGAAGAAGGAGATCATACGGTCTACGATCTAGCGCCTTTAGCCGGACCTGTGGCTTCGGGCGATATCGTGGCGGTCCGGCTTACGGTGACAGGTTCCGATTGGAGATACCTGCTGACGGAAGATCCGATTCCGGCCGGAACAGAGTTTATTGAACGCGACAATCTGTATCAACTGCGCGCAAGACCGCCTTGGTGGAAGTATTTCTTTAGCCGCCGCGAACTACATGACGATCACATGGCCATCTTTCAGACCTATTTCAGCCAGGGCCAGCAGCAGTATTTCTATTTGTTGAAGATAGTTAATCCGGGCTTATTCCATGTCGGACCGGCGCGCGTTGAGCCGATGTACCAACCCGGCATTACGGCGACTACGGAAAGCAGGATGCTGGAGGTGAAGCAATGAAATCGCCTCTGGCGGCGCTTTGTGGGTTTCATTTCGTTGGCGATGCGCTGCTGCTGTGGCTCGGCTATTCGTGGCTCAGCATTCCGGAATCGAATGGAATGCATCTGGTGTGGAGCGTGTTGGTTCTGGTGTTCTTTTTTTCCGCAGTGCTTTGGCTGCACGGGACGGCGTTTGCTTATTTCAAGCGCTTAACACCGCAGACTCTGGGCGGCTCGGCTAAGGCGGCGCTCCAGCATCTGCCTGCTTTATTTATGCTGGCGGTTCTGAGTGTGATTCTTTACTGGCTGGTTAATTGGATCGATAGCCTCCTCGGCCAGCCAGCCTTCCGATTAGGCTCCTGGCTCACTTTGACATTGCGCAGACCGGTTCCGCCGGCGCGAGTGCTCGCCTGCTTCCACGCTGCTGTGTGGCTCGTGCGATGGCTGTTGCTGCCGGCGCTGCTCGTTCCGATTGCGGCCGGTATCTCAACCGATGGCTTCGCGAGCTTTCGACGCTTCGCCGGAAAGCCACGCATCTGGCGATCGCTCCAGATCTTCGTTCTTCTGTTAGGTGCCGTGTGGGTGCCGATGAAATTGCTGGCCTGGGTACCCAAGATGCCCAATTTCGGCGCGGAGATGGCGAGTTTTCTGCTACGCGCGGCCGTCGCTTACCTGTTGTTTGCCGGCTTGCTGCTGTTGCTCGAACGATTCACTTCCACGGGAACTCCATCCTTCACCCAGCGCACCAGTTCGGCCACGCCATAACGGGCGCGCAGCTCTGCTACTTGCTGTAGTGCCGCGCCATGAGCCATCCGCGCGCGGGAGGCATCAGCGCGTTGTGAAAGCGCGGACTGATTTGATCTCGCCTCCGGTCGAACCGCGCAATTGCCAGTCAGACACTCCGCCAGCCCCTCGCGAAACCAAAGCGGCGTTCCCGGCCTGACACTTGTTTCAATCATGGCGTGGAGGAGCTCATGGCGTATTACTGGCCGGAATCCGCCATGGCTTTCTAGCGTGGCCAGCGGCTGCGTCTCAATGCGCGCGCCGACGGTGTGCGCCGCCACCCAGCCCGGTTCTCCCGTTCCGTTTCGATAGCTATCCATGTTTGGATAGATGTAAATCTTCAAATCGGCGGGCGCGCCGAGGCCATAACGCGAGACCAGCTCCTCGAGTTCCTTGTGCGCAATGCCTCCCGCTTCGATGGCAACGCTTCGCTCGGCCGCAAAACTTTCGGCATCGCCCGCGCGTACGCCGATCCATCTCACATTGTTCGCCAGCTTCGCTACCGTAGTTCCCGGATAATAAAAGTCCAAGATTTGCCGATAACTCTTACCCTCGGCCGCCATTTCATCGGCTCCATCCTGGCACAGGCCGATACCATGCCCTTGCCCCCGTCCTTCAAATCGGATTCGCCCGGCCGAGCACTCAACCCGATATTGATCGCTGCGCAGCGTGTTCCAACCCAGCGTGCGTCCGACGGAAAAACGGAAGCTACTGCCTGTGATGAGTTTCGTTCCATCTGTTCCAGCAAGTGAGAGCGTACGGACTCTGCCGGAAGCAGTCCGCTTGACAACCACCACTTGCGTAAGCTCGCCTGGAACATGCATTCCGGACGTAAGCAGCGCATCGCGCAGTGCGCTGGCAGTTGTTTTCCATGACCACGCGGATTTGCTCGACACACCACAGTACGGATCGTCATGCACCATTAGATAAGGAGCGTTCTCGTTGGGCCAAACGGCGCGCGCGGATTCACTTCTACCGCCGCAATTTTGTGTGTAGACAGCCAGCGCAGGCTGCGAGTGGAACCAGAGTAATTCGCCGCGCGTTGCATCCGCCGCTTTCTGAAACCGTTCGCCGACATCCTTCAAGATCAGTCGCTGGCAATGCGTGGTAGAGCAGAAATCGTAACCCTCTACCGCATGCCGCGAATGAAAGTGAGCCGCGTAAGTTCGCGCCGCGACCGCCATCGCCTTTAACGCCTCGTCATTGTGAAAGTTACCTGCTTCGCCAGCAAGAACAGCCGCTACGTAGCGTTCCGCCGGTATCTCCACGACTGCTCCGCCTTCGCTCGCACTCAAACGAACCTTATAAGTCACCCCAGCGCGTATAGCGGCGACGGCCAGAAGAAACAGGCAGATTGCGCGCGTCACAAGCTACTCGAAGAAAAGTAGCGCCGCAGTAAGGCTCCCGCCACCGGTGCGGCCGCCTGCGCGCCCGATTGTCCTTGCGTCAGTATCGTAACTACAACACGTGGATCGCGGCTTGGCGCGAATCCAGCGAAGCATGCCGCGTGCAAACCGTCAACCGTGCGGACGCTGCCCGTCTTGCCGGCAACCATCTTGCCCGGTACTTGCGCCGCTTGCCCGGTGCCGAACTGGACAGCGCCCTCCATGCCTTCGAGAATCGGTGAAAACTTGGGCTCGCCCGCGAGCGCCGCCAAATGGCGGTAAGCCTGCATGATTTCGAGCGCTGTCACTCGCACGTTGCGTTCGCCTAGAGCCTGCAACTCCAATTGTTCGCCCGAAACACCGCGCTGTGCGAAACCCGTATTCTCCGCGCCGGATAGAAGCCGTGTGCTCGATTGGAAGCCGAATTCCTGGTAGAAAAGCGCCAGTTCATCGCCGCGAAAGCGCTTTGCAAAATGCGCCACTGTGCAGTTACACGAATACGTAATCGCGCGTGACACGTCGACCGGAAAAGGCAGCGGCGGATGTGAGCAATCCATGCGCAAGCCCGCTAAGCGCAGCCGACGCGGACATGGTATCGACTCATCAGGCTTTACTTTGCCGGATCGCAGAAGCGCCCACAAGCTGAGGGGTTTTACCGTGGAGCCAGGGGGCGCCAACCACTCGCGCGCTTCCGCGGCACCTTGCGTGGAGAGCAAGCGCTTGGAGCGCAAATCCAACAGCAGGGCACAACCCGCGCCCTGTAAATTGTCGGCCGCCAGTGCCTGTGCGCCCAGCGCTGTGTACAAAAAGTCGCGCCGTCTCAACTTCCTACTATGATCCCTTTCAGCGAGGCGGTTCAGATCCGGAAGTCGAGCGCGATCACCTCGTGCAGCTCAATGCCAGGAACATCCACCTGAATCATTCCGTTCTCTTCGCGAAACGGAAGCTCTTTATCCGCGACCAGCAGTCGCGCCTTCGTTACCGCCCTTGCCGTCGGAACACGAATGCTCACAGACTGACCCGGTATGGGAATGATGTTTCGCACCGGCCCTTTCATCATCATGGGATTCGTTAGATTCACCAGGTGAACCGTCATCGAGTCTTTCTGGGTCCAAACCGCCAAATCGAGAATGCCAGCGCCTTTGACTAGAACGGGCGCGGGTTCGTTAGTTGCCCAGAGCACGGCATTTCTCAACAGTTTTCCGTGATCCACATCCAGCACGTCCCAGAATGTTCGATCGATATCCCACGGAAAGTAAATCACGCGCCCTTTGCCTGTTTCGCGAAGATACACTCCGGCTTCCTGCGTGTTCGTTTTGCGAGGAAACACTTCTTCCATCGGGAGATCCGGATAGCTCGGCACGACAAGAAGCGGAGAGAAAGCCCGCTCGCCGATGGGCCGCACTTTGACCTTATGCACGCCGTTGATGATGCGTGTGGCATCCTCAAAGCCGGTTAACAGCGGGTGAAATTGGCCGGTGGCCGGATCTTTCTCAAGGGTCAAATAGGAATTGAGCATCGGGCCTTCGACCGCACCATCGAACGAGGCGCCAAAGAGCGAGGCGAGACCGAAATCCTTACGCCGCACCCCCCACTCATCGTAAAGCGAGGTTTCAAACGTGGCAATAATACTGCCGCCGCCTTGAACAAAAGTCCGCAGCTGCTCGCATTGACGATTGGAAAGCGCCGCGATATTCGGCAGGATCAGCGTGCGGAATGGGCGCAAGTGATCGGCGTCGAGCAGGCCATCGTGCACCATCTCGAACGGAATCCGCGCCTCGACCAGCGCTTCATAAAAACCAAGCGCCGGGTTTTCTACTTTGTCATGCGCTTTCTCGCCGCCGTAAAACGTCGCGGTCTGCTGGGAATAAACCAGACCGACGCGCGCCAGCGAATCCTCGTTTCGCAGGTAGCGTTCGTTGCGATGATGCCAGACATAAAGTTCTTCAACCACCGGAAGCCAGCGCCTATCGATTGGCTTGGCATTGAACTTGGTGAACCACGGGCGCAAACCTTGCGCGATGCCGTCCGCCACCCACATGCGGATCTCGTCGCCATTCTGAACGGAATCTTTCCAGCGATATTCGTCTTCGAAACCGACGCTGAAGATTCCGGCAATCGCTTTGCGTCCGAGCGTGGCCCGATACTCTTTGCCGTTCTTACCGTTCGACCAAGGCGGCATAAGACCGTGACGACCCTGCCGGTCGGCAAATAAGGTCGGCGCGATCTCGCCAATTGTCTTCATATCGAGCGAGCTCAGCGCGCCTCCTCCGGCATTAGCGATGTAGCTGGCATCGGAATTGATCGCTTTGATCGCGGAATCCCAAACATGCCAGAGTTCGAAGAGCCGTTTCTCACGCCAGACGATGTACTCGCGCCGCGCCGGATTTTGTGGATCGTTGGTGCGGGGCAGATCCATGCCTGAAAAAGCGCGAAAGTTCTGCTGGCAGTGGATGCAATAACACATCCCAGAGCCAGCCCATCGGTTCGTGAAAATCCCATCGACGCGGTAGAGCGTCATGATCTCTTGCGTCACGCCGGTCATGAACTCGAAGTTGTATGGACCGAGCGCGCACGTCACCCAAAAGTCCCGGTCAGACCAGTGCCGTACTTTATTGCCGGCCGCATCGGCCATGATCCAATCCGGATGGGCGGCATAGACATCTTGGTGAACGGCATGGGGATCGGTGCGAGCGATCACATTCATACCCAATTCGCGGCAGCCCTTCACCATGTCGCCAAACGGATCGCGATTGCCCAGCCACTTGCTCCGATACTGCAAGGGAATCTTGGTCGGGTAAAAAGCTACGCAACCGCCCGCGCTCAGACACGCCCCATCCACATGAATACGCCTGAAATAATCGAGCCAGAATTTGGGATCGTAGTTGCCCGGATCGTCTTCTACAAAGGCGACCTGCGCCCAGCGCATCGGCCGGTCATACCATCCGGTTGCTTGCTGCACGGCGGCCTGAGTTTCGCCGAAACTAGCGGTGGCGAGCATCGCTCCGCTCGTGGAGGCTTGCAGAAACTCACGCCGGTTTATAGTCATAGAGTTCAATGCGCATGAAACGCATATGCATACAGCAATACCTCACAACCAACGACGCCGGCCAGAAAAAGGCTATGTCGCAGCGCGAACCGGAAAAGCGTGGCCTGGTCATTCACGGTCAGCCCGGTTGCGGCGGCGGCCACCGCAATAGTCTGCAGACTGATCATTTTACCCATCACGCCGCCGGCGGAATTCGAGGCGGCGATCAGCACCGGACTAAAGCCTAGCTTAGCTGCCGTCACCACTTGTAAATTGCCGAAGAGCGCATTGGCCGAGGTGTCGGAGCCGGTGAGAAAAACTCCCAGCCATCCCAGAAGCGAGCTGAAGAAGGGAAACAACGCGCCGGTTGCGGCGAAGGCCAATCCGAGCGTGCCGGTTGCGCCGCAGTAATTCATAACGAAGGCCATTGCCAGCACAGACGTGACGGTGAGCGTAGGCAGGAAAAGCTGGCGTGCCACGGAAGCCAGCAGCCTCACCAGAGCTTTCGGCCGCATTCCCAAAAGCACCGCCGAAAGAAGCGCTGCCAACATGCAAGATGTTCCACCGGCGGCAAGCCAGTTGAAATTGAACACCGCCGGGTAAAGAGCGGCCTTGGCGGTTACCGGTGGCATCCGTCGAATCTCATTGTGCAGTGCTGGCCAGCGAAGGGCAAGACTGGCGCTATCGAGCAGCCGATGAATAGGTCCGTAGCCCCAGGCCAGAACGAAGACGACCAGCAGGAGATACGGCGTCCAAGCGACCAACAGTTCGCGCGAAGTGTAAGTGACATCGTCCGCATTTTCCACGGTAGTTGTTGCTGGTTGTCCGACCCGCAGTCTGGACATTCCGGACATTTGCGCCGCCTCCGGTTTAGCGCGTGGATGCCAGAAGCGCAAGAGAACGATGGTAGCCCCCATGGACAGCAGAGAGCTGAGGATATCGGTTAACGGCGCGCCGATGTAGTTCGAGACAAAAAACTGAACGCCTGCGAAAACGCCGCCGCACACGAGCAACGCCGGCCACAATTGAACAACGGCGGAGCGCCCCGCGAATACGGCAATGAGGTAAGCAGGCACGAAAAAGGAGACCGGCGCGCATACCCGCCCAACCTCCGCGCTCAACCGGTCGAGCGGCAGGCCGGTGATACCGGCAAGTGTAACGATCGGAATGCCGATGGCTCCGAACGCCACCGGCACGGTATTGGCCAGCAGGCAAATCGCAGAGGCCTCCAACGCACCGAATCCCAGCCCCACCAGCATGGCGGCCGCGACCGCCACCGGTGTGCCGAATCCCGCGCCGCCTTCGAGAAAAGCTCCAAAGGCGAAGGCGATCAGCAGCACTTGCAAACGCTTGTCCGAAGTGATTCTGCCAACCGACTTCTTAACGATTTCGAATTGTCCCGTTTCGACTGTGACGCGGTAGAGAAGGATTGCGGAGAAGATAATCCAGGTGATCGGGAACAGTCCGAACGCTGCTCCGTAAGCCGCCGCGCTCAAAGCGTGGCGGAGGGACATGCCGTAAGCTGACACGGCCACTATCAAAGTGACGGCGAGCGCAGCCAAGCCAGACAGCCACGCGGGCTTACGTTTCACCCCCAGCAGAAAGAGCAGCAGCAGCGTCGGGATGGCGGCAATCAGCGCCGAAACAGCCAGACCCTGCCCCCATACGAAATATTCCTGATTCCACGTCGTTGTCAATTGATCGTCCGAAGAATCATATCCCGCCTGACCAATCTAGCGCTCCAGGTGATAGCATCCGTGACGTGGGCTGCCTCTCGCTCGCACAAAAATGCAACATGCCCGATTCAACCGCTGGCCTCACCCGCCGAACTTTTACTGCGGGCCTTAGTCTGGCCGCCGCTCTCGGAGCCGGCGAACCTCAGGAGCCTGAGCAAAGTTTTTGGTATGAACGCATCCGCCGCCTGGGCCAGATCAACATTAACGAAAAAGACGCCGCCACTCTAAACATCGAGCAATGGGTCGCCTATTGGAGCAGCTTGAAAGTTGACGCCCTGATTGTCAGTGCGGGCGGCATAATCGCTTTTTACCCCACCGAAGTTCCGTATCAGCACCGATCTCCCTTCCTCGGAAGCCGCGACTTGTATGGCGACTTCTCTAAAGCCACACGCCAGGCGAATATCCGCGTGGTTGCCCGCCTCGATCCCACATACGCCTTCCCCGATGCGCTCGCTGCCCATCCTGAATGGTTTTTTCGCGATAGCGCCGGCCAGCCCGTGCGTCATCGAGAAGCCAAAGAGCTCTACGCCACGTGCATGTTCGGCGCCTATTACGACAGGCAAATGGTAGCGATCATCGACGAGTTGAACACCCGCTACGATCCCGATGGCTTCTATACCAATGGCTGGCCTGGCACCGGTTTGGGAACAGTCTGCTACTGCGGCCATTGCCGCGCCGAGTACCGGCAGCGCTTCCATTCCGAACTGCCCGCTGGCGAGGATCGTGCAGATCCAAATTTCCGCCGCTGGACCGATTGGCGTCTCGAACGCGTGTTAGATGTTTGGAAACTCTGGCAGCACACGGCCGCTCAAGGTCGCGCCGACCGCGTCTACGTTGGCAACCTCGGCGGCAGCATCCGCGCCGAAATCAACGTCAAGAAAATCGCCGGCATCTGTAAATGGATGAATGCCGATCACCAGGATCGCAGTGGAACCACGCCTTTGTGGGATTGCGCCCAGCAAGGCCGGATTTCGTACAGCGTCATGCGCGGACGCACTTCTACCAACGTGACCAGCGCCTACAATCTCAGCGATGCCATTTGGCGGCACACCAGTAAAGCTCCCGTTGAGATGCGCTCCTGGCTCGCTCAGACCGCCGCCAGCGGCATGGCGCCTTGGGAAACTTGGCTCGGCGGCGATCCAAAAGATACCCGCTGGGAAAAGCCCGCGCGCGAGTTCTTCGATTGGCTTGCCGCCAACCAGCAGCACTATTTCAACCGGCGCTCTCTTTCTTCGGTTGCCTTAGTTTGGCCGCAAAGAACGCAGGTTTGGCATCCCAAACTTTCCGGCAATACCGAAGCCTTGCAGGGCTTCTATTACGCCCTGCTCGAAGCCCGCATTCCCTTCGATCTTGTGCACGATGAAGATCTCTCAGAGGAGCGCCTCGCCGCTTACACCGTCGTCGCGCTGCCAAACGCCGCGCTGCTTTCGGATGAGGCTTGCCGTTCCCTGCGTGCCTATGTGAAGAACGGCGGTTCTCTTGTGGCTACTTCCGAGACCTCTCTTTACAACGAGTGGGGCGATCGTCGCGCCGATTTCGCCCTGGCCGATATCCTTGGCGCCTCCGTCAAAGCTCCCGTCGAGGGTCCGCTGCACAACTCGTACCTTCAGGTAGAGCGCCAGCATCCCATCCTGCAGGGGATCGGCAACACCACGTTGCTGCCCGGCCCGATTTTTCGGCTGCCAATCAAAGACGTCACCGATCCAGTGCTGACGCGCATCCCTCCGTTTCCCGCGTTTCCTCCTGAATTCGTGTTTCGCGAATCCGATCGAACGAGCGGACCCAGCCTCGTGCTGCGGGAAGGCAAGAGCCGCGTCGTCTATTTCCCAGACGACGTCGACCGCACCTTCTGGCGCAGCTGGAACCGCGATCTGGGCTTCTTGTTATCGAATGCTGTCCGTTGGGCGGGTCGAGAGCCGTACTCCGCGAAAGTTTCCGGCCCTGGTCTCCTCGATGTCTTTTACTGGGAAACCGAACCCGGCCTGGCGCTCCATCTCCTCAACTACACGACGCCCGCTCTTATGAAAGGACCCACCCGCGATATCTACCCGGTCGGTCCGCAGGAAGTTCGCCTCCGCGTGCCGGCCGGTTTCCACGCAACTACCGCAATCACATTGAGCAATCGGCAGGAGATTCCTATTCATTCGCACGAAAACGAAATCTCATTCTCCGTCCCGCAGGTTGGCGAATACGAAGTGATCGCCATCAACCGCGGGATCTGAGTTTAGCCGGGCATCAATGCGTCGCCATTGCCGCCGGCACCACTTGGTTACCTTCGGTCTGCTCCAACCCGCCGCGTTTCTGCAGGCGTGCAGAGGGAAATAGTTCTGAGCGATGCGAATCCGATCGCGCCTACGATTACGCTTCACTTCTATGACTCGCCGACCATGCAGGCAATTTGGTCGGGAGACTGAACGGCGTTATACAGACAAGTGGTCAGTTTGAGATTTGGAGCATTGCTTTAGAGTTCGTTTGTGCCTACCATCTGTGTTTCGAGAGATTGTCGTATCAGGCCCAATGCATAGGGCAAGTCAGCGGGAGAGGCGACCGCTACCTGTACGTCACCGTAACCCTGATGTCCCACGGCGGAAACATCTTTGCAAAGCTTCTTAGGGTCATCGAGCTCCGCGAGTGCAATGTTTAAAGTCAAAAGGAGCCTTTTGGCCTGGGGTACAACGTCCACAAAATTGGTTTCCGCCTTGTAAGCTATGCAGGTTTTAAAGAACTCTTCGATTACGCACGTGTCAAGTGCCTTGATCTCCGTACGGAGAGCGCCGAACAGTTCTCGCATGGGGCCACTCGCGAGATAGCCGTGATCCTCCACACCATAAGTACCGGACTGTGCCTTTGGCCGATACGCCTCTACGAGGTGGGGGGATAACTTGGGCGCGTCCCAAACCTTCAAAGCTAACGATGCGAGTCGTTCACCTCGCATTTTAATTGCGTCCTCGTTCCAATGATCGAGCTGTCCGAGGCCTTCGTTCAGTCTCAATGGGCTTTCTCGGAAGCCGCCCTTCATGTCACGCTTCTCTAGAAACGGACGATCCCCATACTCTGAGTTATATCCAGTCAATGTCAGATTACCGACTGTGTGTAGCCAGGCGCCACGAACTCGCTCCCATTCAGGCCCTAGTGCGGACTTCCATTCCTGTGGAAGCTTCTCGTTTTGCGGAAGTATATGTTCTATTGTGTATTCCTCTACGGAGGCGCGTTCCTTCCGCTCAAAGTTCTCGATCCGCCGAAGCCAATAGCTGCGCCGGGCATTGCCGGTGTATAAGTCTCTGGTCTGAAAGTCGCGGGCGAACTCTTCGTCATTCGGGAAACGACGGTAGGAGGACATGTCGAGGAGATGAGCTTTTATGCTTTCTAAATAACGGTCTTTCTTTAAGGCTTTGGCGAAAGTAGCGAAGGTCTTATTCGTGGAATTCGTAGGAACTGCGCAAATTGATCGGCGGAATAGGTACGATTCCACAAGGCGTACCGCGGCCACAAAGTCGGATTTGTTCAGCACACCGAGGACGTAATCACTATACAGCTCCATAAGGAATGGATAAGCTACATCAACCTTCAGCTCACGAAGATCCTGAAACGCGTTCTTAAGCTCGGGATCAGGTTCAGCGTTGAGCGCCATGGCACAGAAGTAACGAGCAAAATCTCGAGTGTCCTTGACCAACGCCTCCACACCAGCCTTCGCCGCTGTGGAGGAACGTGCGTGCTTTTTGAAAGCTTCGTAAACCTCATTGACGTTCGGAATCTCACCCGTCTTTACGATGAGGTAGTGACGCATGAATGTGTCGAATTGAGCGCTGTAGGCTTCTTGGCCAAATTCCATCTCCATGGGCCGCCAGTACCGCTCGTAGAGCTGTGTTTGTAAGGGAGACTCAAGTCCCATTAGGACGAAGTTGCGTATGAGATCGGCCTGACTCAGTTCGCGCCCGGTGGAGTTCATGCTCTCGAAAATAAGCTGAGGGTTGTCCTGATCCCGATTGAGTGCAATATCCACCAGAACCAGCTTCGCCAAGCCTTTGCAAATAGCCACTATATCGTCCTGAGATGCGGCTACAAGCCATTTCTCAAATAGGGCTGAGTTTTCGTTCACGCGCACCGAGTGGTCCTTAGGCGGGCCACTGTAGTCAACAATGCAAATTAGTGAGGCTTTGTCGGTCTGCGACAAGACCAGTTTGTAATGTCGCTCGCCTTCTTCTTCTGGATTCACCAAATAGTAGTTCCGAATTTTACGTTTGGAAAAGCCATCAACCGGTTCTGTGTCTCCAAGGGCCTTGGCCAAGGCCGCAAGTAGCAAGGTAACGGTGGTAAGCCGTTGCTGTCCGTCAATCACCAGCAAGGGCGACTGACTGGAGACCTGGTAAAGACCCTTCTCGATATAGACGATTGAACCGACGAAGTGGGCCGAGATCGCCTCATCGCGGCCAGTGCGAAGGATATCATTCCACAGTTGTAGGCACTCGCTTTGAGTCCAAGAGTAAGTGCGCTGGTAGATGGGAATGACAAATTGTGGAGACTTCCTTATAAAATCCAGTACTTTAGCCTCTGTAGCCTTCATCGAAGATCCGCCGGATGAGACGCAGTTTCTCTAAGAGCAGTCAAAAATATCCTCCAACTATTAAGTCCAGGGTCTGATGTCCTTGGTGGTGTTTCAGGGAACAGTCTATAACGTTGGCTTTGGCATAACAATTCGACCGAATTGTTGTATGCAGAACTGAGATCCGGACCGGCTGCGGCAGCGTCAGCCAAGATTTCACTGTCCGTAAGGTCGGCATGTCGGAGAAGTGTATGCCAGATATGGAATGGAAAGTCGTTTTTCTTCGTGAAGCTGTCATTACTCTACGTTTTATTGACGGTGAAGTAAACGCAGCAATCGAACACGCAAACGTCTCCACCCGATTAGCGATCTCTACTCTACAAGCGTGAATCCGAAATCACCCATTCAAACGTTTCCCCCGCGGAAGGTAGCGACCCGCGCCGTACCGATCAGGTGGATTTCCCGGCAACGTCCAGTGCTTCGGATATCCGTAAGGATCTTCAAAGCACGCCATCATCTCGTAAAGCCGGGCGCGCATGTCGTCCATGTAGCTGGCATAGGAACGGTCTTCCACGACGTTGCGCATCTCTCCCGGATCACGTTCCAGATCGTACATTTCATCGATGTCGAAGCCGTTGAAGACATACTTGAACCGATCGGTAATCGCAATGCGCTGAGTGTATAAGAATTCGCCTCCGTAGAAAGCGCAAAGGATCTGATCTGCCCACGAAGCCGAGTCAGGTTCGGTGAACAAGGGGCGAAGTGACCGGCCGTCCGCGTAGGGCAACGGTTTTGCCCCGGCGATATCGACATAGGTATGGCCCAAATCGTGAGTCTGAACGAGACGGCTGGATGTTGCCCCAGGTGCAATGTGCCCTGGCCAGCGAATCACAAGCGGTACACGATAGCACTCTTCATAAGGAATCCATCCTTTGATCCACATCCGATGGTCGCCCACCATATCGCCGTGATCGGTCGTACAAACCAGAAGCGTATTGTTCGCTTGACCGGTTTCCTCCAAAGCAGTCAACAAGCGACCGATCTGCGCGTCCACTTGTTCGGTGTACGCATAGTAAGCCGCACGGCTTCCACGATAGTCTTCTTCGGTGACATTTCCCCAGGTCGACGATTCCCGGCGGTGCAGTCCGGGTTTGCCCTCGAAGGTATCGTTAAATGTCGCGGAAACCGCGATGGCCTTCGGATCATAGCGATCGAAATACTTCTTCAGCGGCATGTAGGGATCATGCGGCGCCACAAAATGAGCTTCCAGAAGCCACGGCTTATTGTTCCGCGCGAAGCGCCGCAGCATAGCGGACGCCAACTCGGCTGTGCGCCACTCTTCTGTCGCTTCTTCCGGTCCGTCCATGTAGCCGTAAAGCGGAAACGGCTCCGAGCCGGGCCACTCTATCATGCGGCGCGGGTGCCGGGTGAGCTTTTCTTTTGGAAGAGTGACACGGTCGGGATTGAGGTCGTGCTTTTTGAGCACGGCCGGGTTGCACCCGAACACGCCCGCCATTTCATACCCGAAATCCGCCGCGCACCGATCCCAACTCGCGTGCCATTTCCCTGTGTAGCCGAGCTGATAGCCCTGGTCGCGAAGGCGCTGTGCATACAAAACGACATCGGGATACATGTCACGGTGCACGGAGGGCGCGGAATGAATCTGATTGAACACTCCGTTGTGCCAGTGGTATGCGCCCGAAAGGATCATGGCGCGTGCCGGGCAACAAACTGCACTCGGCGTATAGGAACGCTCGAAGCACATTCCTCCGTTTACTAACGAGTTGATATGCGGGGTATGGCAAAGAGACCGCCCAGCGATGGTCGCCCATTGCTGTTGATCGGTCATGATGTGGAGAATGTTTGGGAGTTGTGACTGCGTCTCGGCCGCGGCGATCGAGCTGCCGGCTAAAACGGCTGACCCGATAAATTCCCGTCGGTTCACGCCGCGATCATAACACCCGGATGCGCGTTTTCTCGTTCCTAATTCGAGTGACCGGACGCCCTCGCGCGCGTATCCAGTGCTTTACTGGAGACTTGCGCCTGCATGAACACACATCCATTTGAAACGTCGCGGATGAAACATACCCTGAGAACTATTTTGACCGGCCAGATGCTTTGTTACCGCGCTTACCTGTCAATCCTGCTCCTGGCCGCCGTTCTTCTAAGTCAGCAGCCGCTTTCCGCTTACTCCGTTCAAACGCACGAGCAGCTGATCGACCTGAGCTGGAAAAACATCATCAAGCCTTTCATCTTGCGCCGTTTCCCGCACGCGACCGACGCCGACCTCGAGCGGGCCCACGCCTTTGCCTATGGCGGCTGCGCCATTCAGGATCTCGGCTACTATCCCTTCAGCAAGGAGTTTTTTAGTGATCTCACGCACTACGTGCGTTCAGGCGACTTCGTTGCCGCTCTCTTTCAACAAGCTCGAAATCCGGATGAGCTGGCTTTCGCCATTGGCGCGCTCTCCCATTACGTCGGCGATATTAACGGTCACCGCGTTGCTGTGAACCCGTCCGTTGCTATCGAATTCCCCAACTTAGCCCACCGTTACGGCGACGTCGTGACCTACGACGAAAATCCGCACGCGCACGTCCGAACCGAATTTGCTTTCGACATCAACGAGATCACAAAGCACCGGATGGCCCCATCGGCCTACCTGCGCCACGTGGGCCTGAAGGTACCTTCCACTCTGCTGACGCGCGCCTTCTTCGAGACCTATGGCCTTCACCTGGAGAGCATTCTCGGCAAGCGCCGCCGCCCCGTTGTTCGAACCTATCGTTTTGCCGTGCGCAGTTTCCTGCCGCGCATTGCCTATGCGGAAACCGTTTTGCACAGAAGCTCCTTTCCGCCGGATCAACAAACGCCCGCCTTTGCGGTTTTCCAACAGAATCTGGCCGCCGCCGACTTCGCAAAGGGTTGGGACCAATATCGCAAGAAAGCCGGCATCGGTACTCACCTGCTTGCCTGGACGATTTTTATTTTGCCCAAGGTCGGTCCGCTCTCGTTGCTCGCCATCCGCGGGCCCATCCCCGAAACTCATGAGCGCTACATAGAAAGCGTCAATGCCGCAACCGAGTCTCTCCGTCACATTTTGGAAAATTGGCGGGCCTCGCCTTCGCTTCCCAATCGCGACCTGGATACCGGCGCAAAAGTTCGTCCGGGCGGCTATCGCTTGACCGATCAAACCTACGCCAAGCTGCTGGCTACCCTTACGAGTGAACCGGCGCGAGCGCTGCCGGGCGCGTTGAAACAGGATGTTCTCGACTACTATTCGGACCCGCGGGCACCCATAAGCACCAAGTTGAATCCAGCCAAATGGGCCGCCGTTCAACGGCAGCTTATCGTTTTGCGCGGCATGAAGGTCCGCTCTTAATTTGCGGCCCCCGCCGGCTCAGGCCTGACCGCGATACCTACCGGAACCCATGAACAAAAGACTGCTCCCGAGCGCTCGCAGACTGCCGGATCGCTTCTCAGATCCCTGGTGAAACCCTCCAGCTCCTCGATCTTATTTGCTGCCGCGATCGCCATGTTGTGGTCCGACCGGCTGCTGCGTATCAGGTAAATCAGACGAACATACTCACGTTTCGTTGGCAGCCCAAAAGGCAGCGCCGGCGCCTTTTGTTCCTGCACTGTCTTGCTATTCTTTGTTACTTCGGCGGAAGCGAATTTCAAACGTACTTTTCCCTTTCCTCGTCCCTCAATCGAGTAGTAAGAAACCTGGTATCCGATCAAGTCTTTCGCTGCAAACACTTTTGTATTGCCGTCCGCGGACTCTGCCTGCGCCGCTGGCACATACCGGCCTGAAGTCAGCAGCGGCACAAGTATTCGCAACCGTCCGCCCGCAATCAAATCGAGATAACTATCGTCAACTGACGCTGCCGCTTTCGCCTGCACGCGCTTATGCGCGCATCCGGTCAAACACGCGGCGCCCAAGCACGCCATCAGCGCCATGGCCCGGCATAATCGATAAAGAAAGCTGCTTTGATGCTTATCCGATCCCTGCTCTTTGCCCTCGCGCTTCCGCTTAACGCCGCTTCGACAAGTCCGCCGCCGCTCGGATCGCTCGTCGACGTCGGCGGCGGCCATCGGGTCCACCTCTACTGCACCGGAAGCAGCAGTCCAACCGTCATAGTCGCCGGCGGAGCGTTCTCGTTCGATTGGGCGCTCATTCAACCGCAAGTTGCGAAGTTCACGCGTATCTGCACCTATGACGTATCCGGCACTGCCTGGAGCGATCCCTATCCTGCGCAGACTGCGGCGCTCTCCTGCGCCGAAAGAGTGCAGGAACTTCACCAACTGCTCGAAAACGCTGCCATCCCCGATCCTTATGTGCTGGTCGGCTTTTCGATAGGCGGCATGGCGGCGCGCCTCTTCGCCCAGGACTACCGGGCGAGTGTCGCCGGAATGATTATTGTGGACCACGCTTTTCCTGTTACGGCTTCAGATGCCGCTCCGCCGCACTCCGTTTCCTCCACTTCGCTTCCCGTCCTGGTTTCGGCTCCTCCGATAACATTCGGCCTTGAAGATGACCGGAATTTCGCGAGGTTGCCGAAGCTCGATCGCGACCTCCACGCCTGGGCCACATCGCTCCATCCGGCACGCCCCGATGGCGAAACGATTGCACATTGCGAGACGGCGCTCGACAAACGTCCACCTTCGCTTGGCGCCAAACCCCTGATCGTCATCAGTACCAACAACGACACGCCCGGTTACCATGAGCTCCAGCAGAAACTGTTATCCCTATCGCGCAATAGCAAGCAAGTTATCGCCGAAAACAGCTCGCACATGGTCATCATCGATCAACCAGACCTCGTTGTTGATTCCATTCGTCAGGTTGTGACAGCAGCGCACCGCTGAATTGCCCTATTGCATCCCAATAGGAAATGTGCCATTCTCGAAGCGTGGCACTCCAGCTCGATATACAGCTTCGCGCCTGGCTGCGCAGATTAGCCGGCGTACTGCCCAGCGCGCGCCGCAATCGCGACCTCGCCGACGAGATCGCGAGCCACCTCGAAATGCACGCCGACGACAACCTCCGCGCCGGGATGAGCCCTGAGCAAGCCCGACGCGCGGCCATTCAGAAGCTCGGCGGTATCGAGCCGACCAAGGAAGCGTTGCGCGATCGGGCCACCATCCCGTTCTTCGAACATCGGCTGCAAGACATTCGATTTGCTCTTCGCCAGTTGAAGAAAAATCCCGGGTTTACCACGACTGCCATTCTCATGCTGGCTCTCGGCATGTGCGCGAGCGTCGCTATTTTTGCCTTTGTAGACGCCGCCCTGATCAAGCCATTGCCTTATCGGAATCCGTCTCGCTTGGTAGGCGTCTATGAAAAAAGCGCGCTCTTTCCGCGCGACAATCTTTCCTATCCCGATTACGTCGATTGGAAAAGGCTCAATCAGGTTTTCAGTTCGTTCGACGCCTATCAGCAGAACGGCTTTTCGCTTACCACTTCTAGCGGAGCGCAACTCGTCCATGGCGCGCGAGTAACCGCCGGCTTCTTTCACACGCTAGGCGTTTCGCCGGTGATCGGCCGCGATTTTCGTGACGGTGAAGACCTGCCTGCCGCGCCGCGCGTCGTTCTGCTAAGCTACGCTGCCTGGCAAAGCCGATACGCGGGAAAAAAGGACATCTTAGGCCAGACGGTCACACTCGATGGCGCTCCCAACATCGTCATCGGTGTGCTCCCGCGGGAATTTCATTTCGCGCCTATCGCGCCAGCCGACTTTTGGACTGCCTTTCACGCTGCCAGCGAATGCGATCTGCGGCGTAGCTGTCACGGCATTTATGGTATAGCGCGGCTGAAGAGCGGAGTCTCGCTCGAAACTGCCTCAGCCAACCTGACATCGATTGCGCAACAGCTGGAGAGACAGTATCCCGCCTCGAACCACGGCCAGAGCGCGGCTCTCGTGCCTCTCACCAAAGTCATCGTCGGCGACATTCAGCCGATTCTCTTAGTCTTGCTCAGCGGAGCCGGCCTGCTGCTATTGATCGCCAGTATCAATGTCACCAGCCTGCTGCTGGTCCGCTCGGAGAGCCGCCGCCGCGAGATGGCCGTCCGGAGCGCCCTCGGCGCATCTCGCGCGCGCCTGCTGAGCCAGTTTGTGACGGAGTCCGCGATCCTGGTCTCCGCCGGCAGCGCTCTCGGTTTGGCCGCCGCTTTTTGGGTCATTCAACTTCTTATCCGACTCATTCCGCCCCGCATGATGGCCGGCATGCCCTTTCTGCAGGGCCTTGGCTTGCATCCGGGAGTCTTGGCGTTTGCCGCTGTGATCGCGCTCCTCTCCGCCGTACTGTTCTCGCTCGCTCCGACACCGCGTTTGGCCTCATCGGAGACTAGAGAGGACTGGCGGAAGGCAGTCGCGGCTCGGCCGGAACCACCTGGAGGCGTCTTGGCTCGAAGCTTGTCGTGCTCGAATTAGCTACTGCCCTGGTGCTGTTAGCGGGCGCAGGGCTGCTCGGCAAAAGTCTCTACCGTCTGCTGCATGTAGACCTCGGCATGACGCCGGAGCACCTCGTCACTCTAGAAATAGGTGCCAAATCGCGCGACATCAACGACCAGCAAGCACTCGCGCTTGACAGGCAGGTCGTGAGCCGCCTGTCCAACCTGCCCGGTGTGGAATCCGTCGCCACGACAAGCCAACTTCCGGTTGCCGGCAACGGCAACACCGATTGGATCAGGTTTCCGGGCCGTCCCTACCACGGAGAGCACAATAATGTGAACGAACGCGAGGTCAGCTCGGAGTACTTCACCACCATTGGCGCAAAGCTGCTGCGCGGACGCTACTTCGCCGATGCCGAAGACCTATCGAAGCCCCGCGTCGTCATCATCAACCAGGCTTTAGTGCGAAAATACTTCCCCGGCGAGGATCCGATCGGCCAAAAGATTGGCGACGACGACCTTTCGCCCAAATCGATGAAGACTATCATCGGTATCGTAGACGACATCCGCGAAGGCGCGCTCGATGCGGATATCTGGCCAGCCGTCTACTATCCGGTCAATCAGAATACCGACAGGTTTTTCAACGTCATCGTTCGCACCTCGCAATCCGGCCAATCGCTGCTCCCGACTTTAACCGCTTCCATTCATCGCCTCGACCCAGGGATCGTAACCACACCCGGCACGACCATGAGCGCGCTGATCGATGATTCGCAGTCTTCCTACCTGCACCGTTCTTCCGCCTGGCTGGTAGGAGGTTTCGCCACTCTAGCCTTACTGCTCGGCGTGGTCGGACTCTACGGTGTCGTCGCCTATTCGGTCGGCCAGCGCACCCTTGAAATCGGCATCCGCATGGCACTCGGCGCGCAGCCGGGTTCCGTCTACCGGTTGATCTTGCGGGAGGCCGCCTGGCTAACCGCCCTTGGTATCGTGATTGGTCTCGTTTTCGCGATCCTCGCGGCACAGCTAATGCGCGGCCTGCTTTTTGGCGTAAGCTCCTGGGATCTGCCAACCTTGACTGCCGTCGCCCTACTGCTCGGCATTTCCGCCCTGCTGGCCAGCTACCTCCCCGCCCGCCGCGCCGCCTCCATCAACCCGGTAGACGCCTTGCGCGCCGATTAAGCCAGCCGGGTGCCGCTTGCAACGCCGCTTCAATGGTTCCAAAATGGTTCTATGAACATTACCCTCAAGAATGTACCGGAAGCAGTCTATCGAGTCATTCGGCGGGAAGCGAAAACACAGGGTCGTAGCCTCAATGCTCAAATTATCCAAACTCTCCAAAGCCGAAGAGGTCGAGCGTCGCAGTCGGCTAGGTAAGGTAACTAAAGAGCTCGAGGAATTTGTGGCGTCCTTGCAGAAGCTCAACGATAGTGCGGCTCTGATTCGTCAAGATCGCCAGCGATAGGTCTCTTACCTGCTTGTTCATTCGATTCGTCAGACCGTGATAGCAGCGCCCCAATTAACCCCGTCCAAGCTCACTACTTGCTGTGCGAGGCATTTGTCGACGGCGGTTTAGCCGCAGCCCCTCGAACTGTCTTGATGACGATTCTGACTATTTTCACTGGCGTGAGCGGTTTATCCGTTTGCTCGTCGCGCGGCACTTGTGAAATGGTGTCCGCCACGTCTTGCCCGGAAACAACTTCGCCGAAAATGGAATAATGCCCCTCCAGGTGTTCCGCGGGAGCAACCGTCACGAAGAATTGCGAGCCGTTTGTATTCGGGCCGGCATTGGCCATCGCCAGCACCCCCGGTTTGTCGAAATGGCGGTTCGGCGAGATCTCATCGTCGAATTTGTAGCCAGGATCGCCCTCGCCAGTACCTTCCGGGTCACCCCCTTGAATCATGAAACCCGGTATAACCCGGTGGAAGGTAGTCCCGGAATAGAGCGCGCTGTGCATTGTCTTGCCGGTCTCCGGGTTAGTCCAAGGCTTTGTCCCTCTCGCCAATCCGACAAAGTTCGCGACCGTTTTGGGCGCTTCGGCTGGGAACAAACGACACACGATCTGCCCCATGGAGGTATACACAATGGCGTACTCTCCGGGATCCGGCGGTAACGTAACAGGCGGCAGAGCTGGTTCGGAACTGCCGCGAGAGCCTTCGTGGTGGTGAGTCGGAGCACTCGTTTGGGCGGTCGCACCGCCGAACAAAACCGGCAGCAGTCCAGCCAGACAAAGATAGGAGAAGGTGCGCACTTACCGCCGATTATAGCCTCGGAAAGCCATTCGGATTCCCGCCGGAAGGGAGCGGCCTGAAAAAAGCTATTGGATCTGGCTGGGTTGGCCGATTTAATTAGATAGAACATGTCGCGCCCTTTGACACCACACTTAATTGAACGGACCCGCTCTTTCTCCTACAATCCTAGTGAGTACCAAAACTATATGAAGTACGTATTCGCCTTAGCTTCGCTTTGCGCCCTACTTTTTACCGGAGCCTGCACTCAGAGCCCTGAGAAACTCCTTTCGACCGCAAATAGGTATCACCAGAACAAGAAGTACAAAGAAGCCTCGATTCTATATCAGAAGGTAATTGCGAAGGACAAAACCAATGCCGAGGCCTATTACCGGGAAGGCTTGAACCTGCTCGACGACCACCAACCCTTTCAGGCGATGGGGTTCCTTCGTCGGGCGGTCGATTTAAGGCCGGACAATACGGACGCCGAAGTGAAGCTCGCCGAGATCTATCTGGCCGTTTACGCTTCCGATTCCCGAAAATACCGCTCCATGCTGGATGACGTTCGTGACTTAGCGACGAAGATCTCAGCCCACGCGCCGGGCTCTTTCGAGAGCTACCGCATACAAGGTTTGATCGCTTTGGCGGATCGCGACACGGAGAAGGCGCTCACGTCCTTCTCCAAGGCAAATCAGCTCAAGCCCAATTCTCCGGATCTGGTCGGCTGGTACGCGCAGACGTTGGTAGCCACGCAGCATCCCGATCAGGCCATCTCGCTGGTCGAAGCCACCCTCGCGCAAAACAAAACCTGGGGGCCGGGCTACGACTTTTTATTCATGGAATATAGCCGCATGAATCAGCCGGCAAAGGCGGAAGCGATTCTCCGCGAGCGCGTCAAGGATGATCCCACTGCGGCCGCGGGGTACATAAATCTGGCTAACTACCTGGTGGCCACCAATCGCTATAGCGAAGCAGAGCCGATTATGCGCAAGGTCCTGGACGACAAGAAAAACTTCCCGAATGGACATCAGCTAGTCGGAGATTTCTATGTTCGGGCCAAAAAATACGATCAGGCGCTGCAGCAGTACAAGACGGGAATCGATGAAAATCCGAAGCAGTCTGTGCCTTACCAGGAGCGTATTATCGCCGTCAATCAGCTCATGGGGCACTCCGACGAAGCCCTGAAGCTGTCAAAAGATCTAGCGGCTAAGAATCCCAAGGATACGACCGCGAACGAGGTCTACGCTGCTTTACTTTTGCAGCGGGGTACCACGGCCGACCTCACTAAGTCGGTCGCCGAGTTAAAAACTTTAGTGCAAAAGAATCCGGGGAACGCTGTTCTCCATCTCGATTTGGCTAAAGGCTACTACGGTTTGCATAACGTGGACGGCGCGTTGAGCGAATCGCTCGAAGCGCTTCGGCAAAATTCGAAATTGCTGCCGGCCCGCCTCTTGGCTGCAAGAATTTATAGTGACCGTGGCGACTACGGCAGGGCTATCGAGCAGACAGAAACCATTTTGACCGCCGAACCGCGCAATGCCGAAGCCCACTATCTACATGCGCGGGCTCTGCTGGGCTCCGGGCAAACCGACAAGGGACAGGTTGAATTGGAAAATCTTGTCGCCGAGGCGCCGAATCTGAACGATGCGCGCGTCGCGCTGGCTGCCGTTTATCTGCATGAAAAAGAGCTCGACAAGGCCAAGGATCAGTTTCAGAAGGTTTGGACCGCAAATCCACCCGACTATCGCGGCTTCATCGGCCTCCAAACCATACGAATGTCGCAAGGGCAAGTCGAGCCGGCCGTTCAAGCCATGCAGGATCTGGTGAAGAAAAATCCCAAAAACGATGCGCTGCGTTCCGAACTCGCTAACTTTGAGGCAACCGCCGCCCTGATGGAGGCAAAGTCGAATCCCGCGCAATCCAAACAACTGGTGCAAGCTGCCATAGGCGACCTCCAGGAAGTGGTAAAAACCTCTCCCAAGGCCGAAAATGCTTGGATCCGTTTGGGCGTGTTACAGCGCAGCCAGGGCCAGAACGATGCGGCCATGGCCTCTTTTAAGCAGGCGGTTGTCGTCAACCCGCAAAGCGCTCCCGGCTACCTCAATCAAGCCGTGATGCTGGCTTCGATGGGTAAGAAGAAAGAAGCCGCCGACGCTTATAACAGAGTGTTGGGAATCGACCCGCAGAACACATTGGCGCTAAACAATCTGGCTTTCCTGAACGCGGAGGATGGCACAAATCTCGATCGCGCCATGACCTTGGCCACCCAGGCGCAGCGCCAGGTCCCCGATAACCCGAATATCTCGGACACGCTGGGCTACGTCTATTACCAAAAGCATTTAAACTCGGAAGCGCTGCAAATCTTCCGCAAAATCGTGCAGGATTCACCCGAGAACCCGACCTACCGCTTCCACCTGGCAATGGCTCTCTTGAAGCAGGGCGACAAGCAAGGGGCACGCGATGAAGCCGAAAAAGCCCTGAAAAATGCCCCGCCCCAGCAACAGGATCAGATTCGCTCGTTCGTAGGGCAGATTGGTTGAAGTCGCAAAAATCATTGGCAACCCAAGTTGCTAGCTGGCGGGAGGCGTATCCTTCCGCCAGGTATGTCGCGCCGTTCGCCGCATTCTTGATTTTGCTTGCCGTAGACGCAAGGTTTCCCCTGGAAAATGCCTGGGGCTCGCCCTTGCGCGTCTTGCTGCTCGGTATTGTTTGTCTAATCTGCTGGCCCCGCGAGCTTTCGCTCCGGCCGTCCCGCCCACTGGCGAGCATAGCCGTAGGTCTCCTCGTTTTCCTGCTCTGGGTTGCTCCCGATGTCCTGTTTCCCCAATACCGGCAGCATATTTTGTTTTCCAACTCGATCGTCGGGCATGTCCATTCGTCCCTGCGGCCCTCGGTACTGCACGATCCCTGGGTGCTGGCTTGGCGAAGCATCCGGGCCATTGTTATCGTCCCCATAGTCGAGGAACTGTTCTGGCGAGCCTGGCTCATGCGCTGGCTCATTGACAATAACTTCGAGCGCGTCCCGCTAGGCGCCTATTCGCCGTTTGCATTCTGGGTGACCGCCATTCTTTTTGCCTCGGAGCACGGACCTTACTGGGACGTCGGCTTGTTGACAGGCATCATTTACAATTTGTGGATGATCCGAACGAAATCGGTTGCAAACTGTATCCTGATGCATGCCGTCACGAACGGTATTCTGAGCGCCTACGTCATTGCCGCCGCGCAGTGGCAGTACTGGCAGTAACGGCGGGCTCCCGTGAAACCCGCGGTGCGAAATATCTTATGAGCCGCCAAAGTCTATCCTGAGGAGTTCGATCTTTCTTCCATGCCTTGCTTACTTGCCTTGTTAGCCGTTGCTTTCCCGCGTGTCGCGATTGTCTTACTGTGGCTCTTTTCCAATTTCTTTGGCGTTCTGCACAACAACATTCTGGTTCCCGTCCTGGGATTTCTTTTTCTGCCGCTTACCTTGATCGTTTACACGTATCTTGTCCGCGTCTACGGTGGGCACCTCGGCGTCACACAACTGGTCTTCCTGTTTATTGCAGTCATTTTGGATCTCGGCCTGGTCGGCGGCGGAGCCCTCCGCCGGCGCGGTTGATATTCTCTTGTTCACAATTCCAAATTTTTTTTCTTGACCTGAAATCAGCGGCTTAGCCGCGTTTTGCCGGCTCGCCTGAAGCTGAAGAAACGCATACTCGCAGGTGAGAAACTGCCTGTGTCTACTTGTGCTGAACCAACTCTACCCTTCCAGGGTTCCTCGGAATCGCCAGACCGGATCACCCTTGACCGTCTCGACAAACAGATCGAATGGTACGACCGTCGTAGCAAGCTGAATCAGCTTTTCTATAAGGCGCTGAAGACAATTACCATGGCGTCGGCAGCCGCGATTCCTGTACTGACAACATCGGGCGTCCGGCACGGCTCGGGATTGGCGGCGGCTCTTGGAGTTCTAATCGCGCTGCTAGAAGGCGTTCAGCAGTTGAACCAATACCAGGCAAATTGGACCACGTATCGCTCTACGGCAGAAGCCTTGAAGCACGAGAAATATCTTTTTCTCGGCAAGGCCGGGCTCTACCTCAAAGCCGATAATGCGCATGCCCTGCTGGCGGAACGCGTCGAAACGCTGGTCTCCCAGGAAAATGCCAAATGGTTTGTCGGCCAGTCGCAAATGGCTGCCGGCGATTCGGCCAAGGAGTTCCGCGAGGCTTGAGAAGCAAGCCGTCGTTCAGCCATTACTCAAGAACATGGAACCTACGGAGGAAACGATTCTTCGTCAGATGCTTCTCGGCGTCTTTCCTCGATCAATTCGGCGGCAAGCGATATGCCTTCTGCCACAATCCCTCGAACCAGTTCCTGCGCTTTCAAAAGGCGCTGTCCGGGCGTCAATTCAAAATTATTGTTACATAGGTTGCTTGTCGATCCAATCAGGCTTAGCCCAGATGGAGGCCGGCGATTCGTTCCCAGACCTTCCGCAAAACTTGAGAAGCAAGCCAGCGTTCGGCTACTAAGGTACGTGGCACTCTTCCGCACCTATAGCGCGGCGTTACAAGGCATCGACGCTCACCTTATCGATGTCGAAGTCGACATGTATCCCGCCGGCACCAATCGCGACTTTGTCACCGTCGGCATGCCGGATGCCGCGGTCAAAGAAAGCCGGGAGCGAATCAAATCGGCCTTGCTGAACTCCGGCTTTGGCTATCCGAGCAAGTCCGTAACGATCAATCTTGCCCCGGCTAACCTGCGCAAAGAGGGCGCGGGCTTCGATCTTCCCATGGCTGCGGCGATCCTCGGCGCGATGGGTACCGTCGCCAAGTCAGAGGATCACCTGCTGATAGGCGAGCTTTCGCTCGATGGCAGCTTGCGGCCGGTGCGGGGAGCGCTTTCGATTGCGGTATGCGCCGCCCGCAAGGGCATCCGGAATCTGCTGTTGCCCATCGATAACGCGGCCGAAGCAGCGGTTGCGGAAGGCATCCAGGTTTTCGGGCTCAGGCATTTGGCCGAAGTAGTGCAGTTTCTGAACACGCCCGAGGGCTTCACTCCGACCACTGCCACCGTAGGCGACGTCGATACAACCTCTCCCGAAATGCCTGACTTCCGGGACGTGCGCGGCCAGACAATGGCAAAGCGCGCCTTGGAAGTGGCCGCCGGCGGAAGCCACAACGTATTGATGATCGGCCCTCCGGGTTCGGGCAAAACGATGCTGGCGAAACGATTTGCCGGTATTCTGCCTAAACTAACCTTTCGCGAAGCTTTAGAAGCTACTCAGATTCATGGCGTTGCCGGAGTTTTGCCCGCCGGCGTGGGCATCCTCAAGAACAGGCCGTTTCGCGCTCCGCACCATACGGTTTCCGATGCAGGTTTGATCGGAGGCGGTAGCGGGAATCCGCGCCCTGGCGAGGTAAGCCTGGCGCATCAGGGTGTTCTTTTCCTCGACGAACTGCCAGAATTTCCGCGCGGCGTGCTCGAACATTTGCGGCAACCGCTGGAAGAAGGTTCGGTGACGCTTGCGCGCAGCAACGGCACACTTACTTTTCCCGCGCGCCTGATGCTCGTCGCAGCGATGAATCCTTGTCCTTGCGGATTTTATGGCGACACGACCCGCGAATGCCGCTGCACGCCTGGCATCATTCAACGCTATCTCGCGAAAGTAAGTGGGCCGCTGCTAGACCGGATCGATCTTCACATTGAAGTGCCGGCGGTTCCTTACAAGGAATTGCGCAGTAAGCATGATGGTGTTACGTCGGCGCAGATCCGGGAACGCGTCGAAGCAGCTCGTGAAATCCAGCGCCAGCGTGGTTTCTACAACGCGCTGATCCCACCGTCGCAGCTGCGTGTTTTCTGCGCTCTCGACGATAGCGGGGAGCGCACGCTCGAAATGGCCGTTCGCCGGATGAATCTCTCGGCGCGTGCGCACGACCGGATGTTACGTGTCGCCCGGACTATCGCCGATCTCGATCATGCCGAGCATGTTTCGGCCAAGCACCTTGCCGAAGCGGTTCAGTTCAGGAATCTCGACCGGAATTACTGGAACTAGTGTCCTGTCCCAGATAATACTTGACATATAGTCGGACTCGGCGTACGCTGGGGCATGCCCAATCCGGCACCCGCGCTTGCCCTGAGCGCCGGTCAGAAAGCGGGGCTTGAGGGGTTGGTTCGGAGTGGCAGCACTCCGCAGAAGGTGGCCCTGCGCTGCCGCTTGCTGCTTCTCGCTCACCAGGGTGTTGCGAATCGATCCATCGCGGAGCAGTTGGAGCTTTCGCGTCCCGCTATTCTTGCCTTGCGCGAGGCCTTCGCAAAAGATGGGTTAGCCGCCGTTACAGGCATTCGCAAGCGACACCGCCGAGGCAGCGTGTTGACGCCGGAGCTGGAGCGGAAGATCGTCGATACCACGATAAAGACCCGCCCCGGCGACGGCAGCACGCACTGGAGTGTGCGAATGCTGGCAAGGCAGTTAAAGGTCTCCCGAAGCATCGTTCACCGGGTCTGGCAGCGTCACGACGTGCAGCCGCATCGGGTGGAGAAGTTCAAATTGTCCAACGATCCCCACTTTGAGGAAAAGGTCAGGGATGTTGTTGGCCTGTATTTGAATCCGCCCGAACGCGCCTTGGTGTTGTGCGTGGATGAGAAGAGCCAGATTCAGGCGCTGGATCGCACTGCTCCTATTCTCCCGCTACGCCCGGCCTGCCGGAGCGTCAAACGCACGACTATAAACGCCATGGCACAACCACTCTGTTCGCCGCGTTCAATATTCTCAACGGCAAAGTGATTGGTACTTGTCAGGATCGCCACCGCAGCCGCGAATTTATAAGATTCCTCAACCATCTGGAAGCGCAACTGCCCGCCGATCAGGAAGTGCATCTCATCATGGACAATTACTGCACTCACAAAAGCGCAGAGGTGCAGCGCTGGTTGAAGCCGAAGAAGCGGAGGAGATTCCATTTCCATTTCACTCCCACCAGCGGTTCGTGGCTGAACCAGGTAGAACGGTTTTTTGCCCTGATCACCGGACGGATGATTCGCCGAGGAACCTTCCACAGCACCGAAGAACTGGAAAAGGCCATTTACAAGTGGCTGGCCACCTGGAACGGTGAACCCTCCCCGTTTGTCTGGAAAGCCTCGGCCGATGTCATTCTCGACAAGGTCCGGCGCTGTAAAGAATTATCCGAGACAGGAGACTAGCAGCGATCATTCCTGTCTGATAGATAATCCGTACTTGGCCCTACGTGATGCCCTTCCGACCAACGGCGGAATCGATCATCTCGGCATAACCGTCCCCGATATTAAGAGCGCGACCGAATACTTTGTCGCGGCATTTGGCACGGAAGTGATTTATGACGTCCTTTCAAACCGGGATACTCCGCTCGGGGGCGACGAGATCGAGGCAGCGGTAGGAATCGCCAGGAACACGACGGTTCGTGCCATTCGCCTGCTGAAACTTCACGACGGCCCTTCGATCGAGCTCTTTGAGTATGCCGGTGCGGAGCAAAGGGCGTCCTCCATCCCCAGCGACTTTGGTCTCCAACATCTGGCAATCTATGTAGACGATATGGCCGCAGCAGCGGAGCGTGTTCAGCGCGCGGGTGGGCATCTGCTAGCGGGTCCTAATGGACGCTGGCGGCCGCCGATTCCGGGCGATTCGGAAAAGCGCTCGGATTGAGCTTATTGCCTTTTCGATGACCTTGCGAGCAGCGACGCCAGAATCGGGAAAGCCGCTAGCAGCAGCGCGAAAGAGGCGGGTTCAGGCGTGCTTGACTGAACGGTCTCGTCGATGGTTAAATCGACTCCGGAAAATGAGCCGAATGTCTGACCCGGGCTGCCAGCGAAGGTCAAAGCAATCACATCGCCTTCGCCGATCGCGAACGGAGCGTTAGTCGAGAATTTGTCAGGGTTCAGGCGGTCGAAGCCGTTGGTAGCGGAGACCGTTCCGCTGGCGAGTACGGTATCGTTTGCCAGGTCGGTGAGCACAAAGTCATTGCTGCGGTTGACGGTAGGTTGGGCGAACCAGACGCCGCCGGAAAGAGTCACCGTTCCGTATGCTGGGCTGGTCCAGGTTATCGTGGCCAAGCCCAGTGCGGGATTGCCATTGGCGCCATCGACGGAATGGACCACAATGTCGCCTGCCATATATCCATTTGTGTAATTGCCAGGACCGGTCCCGGTCGCCTTAAAGATGGCCGGGAGAAAATCGCCGCCGTTGTCGCTCGGGGCATAGCCACTGGTGATACCGCCATTTCCGCCGTTTACCGCCGCGACGCTGGGCTGTTAGGGAAGCAAATTCGACCCCTGGAGGTAGACCCATGGCCCGTTTGGGTTTGAGTTATTTGCCTAGTCTTGCGCCAGATCGTAAGTGACGGTTGAGGCGAGGACAGGAGTCAAGGGAATAAACAAAACTAAGCAAGTAAGAGCTGTTTGTGTTATTTTCATCCAACGTTTCTCCTGGAATCGATTTCTGTTTACATCTGCGCGGCAGGCGTCTATTTTTGCCAGGGAGCTTCAAAAAAATGTCGTCTCTTCTTACCGAGCAGCTAAAACAGTTTGCAGAATGAGACCGCGCGGCCGCCGAAGCTGTGCTGAGGCAGATTTTGTCCGAGCTACACCGGATCGCGGTACGGGAGCTGAAGCCCGAACGATGGGTAGCCCTGGTTACACCCACCGAGCTCATTAACGATGTTTGGATAAACAGCTTACACAAAAGCGGCTGGCGGATCGAAAGCCTGAGACAATTCTATGCGATCGCCTCTCTGGCAATGAGGCGGGTGCTGGTCGATTATGCGCGCAAGCGTCTAGCCCAGCGGCGCAACAGCGGAGAAACTTTGAGGCCACTAAGCGAAGCGGACGAGGCTTGGTCCGCCGCCAGTTCCGAAAAGATTATAGAAATTGGCTTACTGCTGGAAGAACTCGAAAAAGTGAATTCGGAGGCAGCGAGAGTGGTGGACTTTCACTACTTTGCCGGTTTCACGATCGAGGAAACGGCCGAGATTACCGGGCTGTCCGTGCGGCAGGTGCGGCACCGCTGGGAGAAAGCTCGCGACTGGCTGAAGGAGAGGTTAAGCGATTAGACGGTGGGGGCGCTCTGAAGATCATGAGTAATGGGGTAGGCGAAGGCTTCTACTTCGCGCGGTCGGCGCGCCGGATCGAACTCCAGCGCGCACGCGAGCAGGTCGATGGCGGAAGGAGAAAGCGCCACGGGCAGAGTCAACAGAAGTTCCCGGACCCGACTCGGCAGATCCATCGAAGCATCTGGCAGTAGCAGCGATAGACGAGAGCCGGTAAGCATCTCAATGACAACTTTAGCCAGACTGTAGATGTCCGTCGCCGCGTCCGCATAGCCTATTGCCTGTTCCGGCGCCATGTAGTAGATTGTTCCGGCTGCGCGTGAAATGCCGTGGATAGTCTCGTCAGGTTGCTTCACGATGGCGATGGAAAAATCGATCAAAACGACTTGGCTCTCAAGGGCGGCAGCGGACCGGAGCAGGAGGTTTTCAGGTTTGACATCCCGATGATAGATGCCGCAGCGATGAAGCTCGGCGAGCGCGGCGGCTATCTGGCGAAGGTAGACGGCCGACTTACGCGCGCCTAGCGGACCGCTATCCAGCTGCTCGCGAAGCGTTGTGCCCGAGATCAATTCCATCACCAGATAGGGAGCGCCGGAAGCAGAAGCGCCATGAGCAAGGATGCGGACAACATTCGGGTGGTCGATCTGCTGTAGCGCGGCAACCTCCTTGCGAAACTGCCGGTCAACCCAGATTTTGTCCGCCATTTCCTGGCGAAAGACTTTGATAGCCACAGGAGTACCCGAGTGACTAAGATCCCGACCGCGGAATACGGTGGCGAAACCGCCGCGAGCCAGCACCTGGTCTATGGCGTAACGTTCATCGAGCGTGCTTCCGAGTATGTCGTGCGCTTCAGGTGAGAGAGTCATTAATCGCCACTCGGCCAGATCGGGGAGACTCCGCGCCGCCGCACGTTCTCGCGCGACATGCCATTGACTGGCACCGAAAATTGCCGCCCAGCCCGCAACTAGAAAAGCAACGATCACCGGCCAGGTGAGCCAAAGGGTTTCAGGACACTCAACGAATGGCTTGTGGTGCTTGACCAGGGACCGGTGAACAGCTGTGCCTGGACTTCGAGCCTATGCGCGCCAAGAGCGGGCCGCCCGAGCGGGATATCGAGATTGCGCGTCTCGCGCCACCCCGGTTGTTCGGGAAGAAAGCGATAGCGAAGGTGCATAGCGTTACGCCGGTCGAACTGCAACGAGCCGATGTGCGCAACGGTAGCGGCATGAAAGGGGATGCCGGCGACAATTTCTGCGAGTTTCGGACGTCCGCGGTTCCAGGAGAAACCCGAAATGAAAATATGCGGAGCGAAAGAGGGGTGATCGAAGTCCGCCGAAGGGCTGAAATGAGTGATCGTGTTATCGGCTGCAAACCAGACTGAACCATCCGCATCGGCCAGGAAGCCCTGCTGATTCGCGTCGGTTTCGGGTAACCCGTCTTGCGAATTGAGTTCTATCCATTTGCCAGCAGAGGCTTCGTCCGGATTCGCAACGAAGACACCGTTAGTGGTACCGCGCCACAGGCGACTGCGCGAATCCGTATCGAAGAAGCGTACAAAACCACGGCCTATTTCATCGTTATTCCAATATTGGCGAACGACGAAACGCCCGGCATCGGCGGGATGAACACGCGCGATGGCACGAACAGTGTTGTAGCCAAGCCAAACATCGCCATCGGCCAGTGGGGCGAGCGAACGGCACGCTTCGAGGATGCTCTGCGCTTTTGATAGGACAAGCCAATGGTTGGCCGATTCCATTGCCAGCCCGGACTGGTAGCAAGCCCATGTCCTATTCGTGGAAGGTTGAAATTTGATGTCGAGCCAAGCGCGTGGACGCCCGGCAGCGGTTCTGGAGATATGTTGAGGCGCTTCGATTCGACGGTGACGCGGCTCACGCCGTCTCCGGCCAACCAGAATTGATCGCCACTTCGAACGATTGCCATCGCTTGACTCCCCTGCCCGGGCGTACTGCGGGCCAGGACCCTGCCGTCGAGCGCCAGTTCGACGATTCCATTGTGCTGTGGCACCACCAGGATGGTGTTGCGCGGCCCGCGAATCATGCTTCGGATTACTCCAAGGCCAGCGGACCCTTTCAAAGGAAGCCAGCGGTCCCGATCGTCACTCAGTAAAGAAATTCCAAGACCTGACGAAGCAAAGACGTGGTGGTCCATGCGCAGGATGGCGAACGGCGCGCTGACTCCTTCGCGTTCGGTCCAGAATTCCAGAAGGAATGGGTAAGCGAGCCGTATCAGACCTTTCGGACCGCCAAACCAGATGCTTCCATCGAGCGTGACCGCGCAAGGAGTCATCGGGAGCGACAAGCCGTTCAGAGGATGTATGATGCGAAATGCGCCCGGTCGTCCTATGGCGACGCCCAAATAACTTGGAATGACGATCGATCCGTCGGGCGCTTCCAGAAGATTGATGCCGTTCGATGCCACTTCCAGCGGCAGAGGGCGCGGTTGCAAATCGGCTGGGCATTGATATTGCGCTCCGGCTATGGAGCGAAACCACAAACAGCCGAATCGATCCCGGCGAATCAATTCGACGCCGGGATACACATCGGCGTGACGTAGCGCGGCCAGCGGAAGGCCGGGTTGCCAGGCGGCGACTGCATCCGCGCTCAGTTCGCACCACGCGCCGGCGCATGGATATAACGCTGTTCCGCGATGGTCGACGGTGAGGAAGCCATCCCCTCTCATCGCCAGCCCCGGCAAGCGCTCTACACGCCAGGCTTTCTCGACCTTGCGAACACGATAGAGACTGGCCTGCGTGCGTTGCCCTGGCGCTTTTGCCGAGAAGGCCGCCAACAGCAAGCCCGGGCCCAAACTGATAACCGCCGAGGCAAGACGATTGGAGACAAGTTCGGCGCGACCACCCGCGAAGCGATAGAGGGCCGCGTTCCAGACAAACCAGATGCCTCCGTCGCTATCCTCCGCTATGGTGCTCGTGAGACTGCCATTCGGGATCGTGAGCGGCGGCAATCCATAATCGAGAAGCGAGAAGGAGCGCGTCCCGTCGAAGCATTCCAGATCTTTGGCTGTTCTGATCCACAGGCGTCCGAGATGATCCTGCAAAGCCCCGCCCACAATAGCCTGATGCGAATCGCCAACCGGCACAAACGCAAACTGTTGGCCGAACACACCCGAGGCGAGCAGCAGGAGCCACAGTGAACGGACGAACATCTACATGATTATCTGCGTAAATAAAGCAAGGTTTAGCTACCGCAAAGCGGGTACGGGCGCTACTTCCCCAGCGGAAACTCGAAATATAATAGCTCGTGGCCAGCCTTTACATCGCGCAGTCCGTTCAAGTAGAGCTTATCGCCCGTCTCCGCATTGGCCTCGAAATAAAAGAAACCGCTAGCTGAATCGCCCGGCGGCAATATCTTTGCGGCAAAGGCGCGGGTCACGATTTCCGGAGAGTTCAGCGGGTTTTTCTTCTTGGGTAAAGGTATGGGAGAGTGCACGCCGGTGGGCGAAGGGTGTTTGCCTTCGGTTCCGAGAAAAGGTAGGTCCTCCGGGGCAACTGCCTGCGCATGACGCCCATCCGCCGCCACCAGGCTCGCCTCCATAGCGCGCAAATCCAAGGCTTTGTCGCGTTTGTTTTCGATCACCACCAGCACGGGCACCACGCCATATTTACCAAAATTGATCTTTTTGCCGAAGGCGCTGTTGACCAGGTCCTCGTCGTCGAAACGCTTTGCCCCCACCGTTACGTTTTCCGATTGCTGGTGAGCGTATTCCGTCGGCGCACCGGCTTGGAAACGTTTGTCGTTTCCAGCCAGCAAAGCCGCGCTGAAGACAGCCACAAACGTTATACTCAAATTCACGAATCGACCTTTTGGAATCAAGCGCGCTCTGCTCCTTTACCGTTTACTCCAACTCGTTCTTCTGCCGTTTGTCTGTTTGTACTTTATAGGGCGGCTTTTTCGCAGCCGTTCCTACTGGTCCCACTTTAGCGAGCGGCTCGGCTTCTTACCCCAATCGTTCCATCGGACGAAATCGGGCTCCATCTGGTTGCATGCGGTGTCGGTAGGCGAAGTTATGTCCGTGCTTCCGCTTATCCGGCTTTTGAAAGCCGAACAGCCGGCGGTACCGCTCTATCTCTCCACATCCACGGTGGCTGGGCGGAGGGCCGCTTTTCAGCAGGCGGCCCAGTTGGTGGACGGAATTTTCTACTGCCCGATTGACTACGCCTCTTGCGTTCGCAGGACGATAAAAGCCATCAGGCCAGCTCTGCTGGCGGTCCTCGAGACCGAGCTCTGGCCCAACCTCTACAACGAAACCAAGCGTTCGGGCGCTTCCCTGGCGCTGGTCAACGGCCGTATTTCCGATCGAACTTGGCCGCGTTATTTCGCCTGGAGGAAATGGTTGTGTCCGACATTGCAACTGCCGGACCTCATGCTCGTGCAGAGTGCCAAAGACCTTCGCAGATTCGCCGAAATGGGAGCACCCGCGGCCAATCTCTCAGTCGCCCCGAATCTCAAATATGACGCCGCCAATGCCGCGCACTCGGTCCAGCTTCCTTCGTTCGGCGCGCGGAATATCTGGATTGCGGCCTCGACCGTCGGACCCAACGAACGCGGCAGTCTCGCCCGGCATTCAGTCGACGAGGATGACGAAGTCCTCAATGTCTTTGAACGCCTGGCCGAAGAGTTCCCCAACCTCTTGTTGATCGTTGCGCCCAGGCAGCCGGCGCGTTTCGATGAAGTGGCCGGCAAGCTCAAGCGGCGGCGGCTCAACTTTCTACGGCGCACGGACTGTCGCGCCAATCCGTCGCTCATACTGACTCTTCCGGGCGTGCTGCTGCTCGACACAATGGGCGAGTTGTCGGGAGTCTATCGCCTGGCGGACGTCACTTTCGTGGGCGGCTCACTCGCGCCCCGCGGGGGACACAACATAGTCGAACCGGCTGCCTCCGGTTCGCCTATCATTGTCGGCCCGCATATGGAAAACTTTGCCTCGATCGCTCAGGACTTTCTCGAGGCCGACGCCCTGGTGCAGATCAAGACCAGAGACGAATTGCCCGCCGCCGTGCGTGCTCTGCTTAGAGACCGTGATCGAGCCGGGCAGCAGGCCTTGCGCGCCGCCACGTTGGTTGAAGCCCGGCGCGGGAGCGCAAAGCAAACCGCCGAACGTCTTTGGCTGCTTTATTACGGGGCTTCGCTTCGCAAGACGAGCAATCGGTTCGCGCGCTTCTTTTTGAGACCGCTGGCTGGCCTCTGGACCGAAGGCGGCAGCCTCAAACGAAAGCACTCTGAGCATTTCACGCTGATTTCTCCTCCCCTGCCCGTGCCGGTCGTCAGCGTGGGCGGAATTACGCTCGGCGGCTCGGGCAAAACGCCCTTTACGGTTTACCTGGTGCGCCGCTTGCAAGCCCGCGGACATTGGCCCGCAATCCTGACCCGCGGATATCGGCGCCAATTGCCGGCCGAGACACTGATCTTCTCCCCGCGCACGAAAATCCCGGCTGCCGTCACCGGAGATGAAGCCCAAATCTTCCTGCGATCTACCGATGCCCCGCTCGGTATCGGAACCAAGCGTTATGAAACTGCCGAGATTCTGCTCCGCCAATTTCCGGCAAGCAGCGTAATCGTGCTCGATGACGGCTTTCAACACGCTCGCGTCGAGCGCGAGTTCGACGTTGTTTTAATCGACGGCCTTGACCCCTTCGGCGGCGAGGAGGTCGTTCCGCTGGGCCGTCTTCGCGAACCACTGGAAGCGCTTTCCCGGGCTAGCGCCTTCGTGGTCACGCGGGCCGGGGAGTCCCACCGCTTCGAAGCCATTCGCCGGCGTTTACAAAAATGGAATCCAAACGCGCCCGTGTTTCGCACCCGCCTGATTGCTCGTTCCTGGCGTGACTATCGCGGCGGACAGAACATCCCCACGCTCGAAGGACGGCGTGTCGGAGCATTCTGCGGTTTGGGTAACCCGGAGAATTTCTGGCAAACCTTGCAGACCCTTGGCCTGGAAGTGGTGTTTCGTTGGGCCTTTCCGGATCACCATGCCTATAACCCGACTGAGTTGCAGCGTGTTGCGCACCAGGCTCGTACGCACGGCGCGGAGTTGCTGGTGACCACCGAGAAGGATCGTATCAACTGCCCGCCGCATCTCGAGCGAGCCATTGCGCCGCTTAGTTTAGCTTGGCTCGAGATCGAACTGGAGCTCGAAGACGAAGCGGGATTTTTTGCCGTACTCGAGAAAGCGCTGGAGCGAATTCCACCCAAACAACTTGTGCGCTGAGCAGGGCGGCATCTTTCCTGGCATCTGCTATCGTGGCGGTTTCATCCTGCCATGCAATTCTCCAACCTTGAAATTCCTTGTGAAGAGTTCGTCCTAGAGAACGGCCTGAAGGTGCTGGTCCATGAGGATCGTAAGACTCCCGTCGTCGCGCTCAACATCTGGTATCACGTTGGATCGAAGAACGAAAAACCAGGCAAGACCGGTTTCGCTCATCTCTTTGAGCACTTGATGTTTGGCGGTAGCGAGCACTTGCAAGGCAGCTTCATCGAGGCGATGGAGCGGATTGGCGCCACCGACCTCAATGGCACCACCAATGAAGATCGCACCAATTACTTCGAGAACGTCCCGACCTCCGCGCTCGACTACGCCTTTTTCGCCGAATCGGACCGCATGGGCCACTTCTACAACACCATCAGCCAGCAAATCCTCGATTTGCAGCGCGGCGTGGTGCAGAACGAGAAGCGGCAGGGCGAAAACCAGCCTTACGCCATCGTGGAAGATCTGGTAGTGAAATCTACCTACCCGGCCGGACATCCTTACGCTCACACCGTCATCGGATCGATGGAGGATCTGGATTCCGCCTCGGTCGAGGATGTCCGGCAATGGTTCAAGACCTACTACACGCCCTCGAACGCCGTGCTGGTAGTCGCTGGAGACATTAGCCCCGCCCAAGCCCGCGAAAAGGCTCTGCGCTATTTCGCGGACATTCCGCCCGGTCCGCCCGTCGCACATGAACGCGCCTGGGTCGAAAAGATGACCGGCGAGCATCGCGAAACGGCGCAGGATCGAGTGCCGCACGGTCGCATCTATAAGATCTGGAACGTGCCGGGTTACGGTACGCTGGCCGCGGACCACCTCCGTCTTGCCGCCGGTATCCTTTCTTCGGGTCGCAGCTCACGCCTCTATAAGCGGCTGGTTTACGATGACCAGATTGCCACTCAAGTGGCGGCTTATCTCGATGAACGCGAAATCGGCAGCCAGTTCATCGTTGTCGCCACCGCCCGGCCCGATGCCGATCTGGGCCGCGTCGAGAACGCCATCGAGGAAGAATTGGCTCGTTTTCTTCACGCTGGGCCCAAAGAGCAGGAACTTGAGCGAATGAAAACACAGTCGTTCGCGGGTTTTGTTCGAGGCATTGAACGCATCGGTGGTTTTGGCGGCAAGTCCGATATTCTCGCGACCAGCCAAACCTACCTCGGCACTCCGCACGGTTACAAACAAAGGCTTCGGAATATAGGCGAGGCGACCGCTGCCGGCCTCCTTGCAACCGTGCGCGACTGGCTTTCTGACGGTGTGTATTCGCTCAATGTTCTGCCATTCCGGGCCGTGGCCCAAACCGGCGCTCCGCAGGCACGCGCCACCATTCCGGATCTCGGCGCGCCGCACGACCTGAAGTTACCTACCGTCGAAGAGGCAAAACTGGGCAACGGGCTCCGCCTGCTCGTGGCCGAACGACACGACGTGCCCGTCGTCAATTTTTGGCTCGACTTGAACGCCGGCTTTGCCGCGGATCAGTTCGCGAAACCCGGTATAGCCCGTCTCACCTCCGCGCTTTTGACTTGCGGCACAAACAAGAGAAGCGCTCTCGAAATCAGCGACGAGTTGCAGATGCTCGGCGCGCAACTGAATAGCGGCTGCAATCTGGATACCTCGACGGTTTTTCTTTCGGCGTTGAAAACTACTTTGGATGAAGCCCTCGACCTCTATGCCGACGTGGTCCTCGCGCCCATTTTTCCGGAATCCGACTTTGGCCGCCAGCAGCAGATACAGCTCGCCGCTATTGCCAATGAGAAGGTAACACCCTTGCAGATGGCGCTGCGCGCTCTTCCGCCAATCCTGTTTGGACCCGGCCACGCTTATGGCGTTCCTTTAACCGGCTCGGGCACGGAGCAAAGCGTTCAATCCCTCGCGCGGGAAGACGCTGTCCTGTTCCACCAAACCTGGTTTAAGCCGAACAACGCGACGCTCATCGTAGTTGGCGATACCACCCTGGCTGAAATTCGGCCGAAATTGGAACGCCTGTTCAGTTCCTGGAAAACCGCGGATGTTCCGCGCAAGAACCTGTCCGAGGTCCTGCGGCCCGCGAAACCCGCCATCTACCTGGTCGATAAGCCGGGCGCGCTTCACTCGGTCGTGGTCGGAGGCACCATTGCCCCGGCCGCCGATGCCGCCACCGAAGTTGGCCTGGAAACGATGAACAATGTGTTCGGAGGGACTTTCGGCGGCCGCCTCAATATGAATCTCCGTGAAGATAAACACTGGTCTTACGGAGCGGGGTCGGTTCTATACGCGGCGCGCGCGCAGCGGCCTTTTCTGGCCTACACTTCCGTGCAAGGCGACAAAACCGCCGACTCGATCCAGGAGATGCTAAAGGAACTCTCTGGCATCACGGGGGCGAACCCGGTTACGGCTGAAGAGCTGGATAAAGTGAAGCAGCAGCAGATTTTCGAACTGCCGGGTTCTTTCGAAACGATGAACGCGGTAGGCAATCTGCTTGGCGATTTGCTCCAACTGGGTCTGCCGCTGAATTTCTATGGCAGCTACGTTCGCCAGGTTTCTTCCCTAAGTGTGGACGATATCGAAGCGGCGGCGCGAATGGTGCTCAATCCCGAAAACATGATTTGGATGGTGGTGGGGGATCGCACCGCCATTGAGAAGCCGCTGCGAGATCTGGCTATCGGCGAGATCCTACCCACTACTGTCTAGCGAAAAACGCCCGCAAGGGTGCGTTGCGAAATGCTTGCAACAGAGCAGGAAGCGTAAGCGACCGTAAAGTCGCAACTGCCTAGAAACCCGGGCCCTAGTTACTCCAACGCTTCCGGTTCAATAGCAGCCTGTTCCCCGACAGCTTTTTTATCCCAGTACTTCCGCACCCAGGCTTCCCAGCTCTTCCCGGCGGCCGTATCCCGGCCGCTGAAACTTAAGCTTCGGATCTCGGCAAAGGGAATGCTCTGCCTCGGGCTTCCATCGGCAGGCAAAATCCGCACCAGCGAAGTGCCCAAAGTGTGCCCTTGCCGCCGATCGAAAACGTAGCCTTCCACGCTTGCGCCATCCTTGCGAGTAACAGTAACGTCGCCGCGGTAATCGAACGCTTTCTCGAGCGCTTCGCGAACGTCGTGCTCGGTGGCAATCTGCGGCACCCAGCCCTGTAGCTTCTCATGCTCAAAGCCAGGCGCGACTTCCAATTCGTCGGGTTCGAGGGCGGACTTGGTCATGCGCGCGTCTCGTCCCCTGCTTTGATTTGCACCAGCGGATTATAAGAGTGTACCGGCTTATAGGGCTCGTTCAGCAGCGCCTTGGCATCTTCGTCTTGGTATTTGCTGAAAAGGGCCGCCTTGGCCATGGCTACGAATCCGCGCATGGAACCAAAAGCATAATCGACGGCCGACGCTTCATAGCCGCTGTGCACCATGCAATTCGCGCACTTGGGATTACCCGATTCGGTGCCGTACTGCGCCCACGCCGTTTCGGCCATTAACTCAGAGAACGTGTCGGCATAGCCATCCTGCAGAAGATAGCAAGGTTTCTGCCAGCCGAAAACGTTATAAGTAGGCATCCCCCAGGGTGTGCAGCGGAAGCTTCGCTTTCCCATCAGAAACTCTCCGAAGAGAGGCGACATATTGAACCGCCAGCTGGACTTGCGATTCGAAAGAATGGCCTTGAACAGGCGTCGGGTGCGCGCTCTGCCTAAGAAATGCGACTGATCGGGCGCTTTATCGTACGAGTAGCCGGGCGCAATCATCATGCTTTCGACGCCGACCTCCATCATCTCGTCGAAGAACTCCCGCACGCTATTAGGGTCGGCTCCGTCAAATAGTGTCGTGTTGGTGGTCACGCGGAAACCTTTGGCCAGCGCGGCTCGGATTCCGTTCATGGCCAGTTCGTGGCCGCCCTCGCGGCATACCGAAAAATCGTGGTGCTCTTTCTGGCCGTCGACATGCACCGAGAAGGCTAGATACTTGCTCGGCTTAAAAAGCGGAAGCTTTTCCTCCAGCAGCAGCGCGTTCGTGCATAGATAGATGTACTTCTTCCGCGCCACCAACCCGTCGACGATTTCTTTGATCTGCGGATGCATGAGGGGTTCGCCGCCAGGTATGGATACCATCGGGGCCCCGCACTCGTCTACTGCCTGAAAACATTCTTCCGGGGTGAGTTGGCGCTTCAACACATGGGCTGGATACTGAATCTTGCCGCAGCCGGCGCAGGCCAGGTTGCAGCGGAACAACGGCTCCAGCATAAGCACCAGCGGATATCGTTCACGACCCGCCAGTTTCTGCCGAAGCACGTAGCTCACTACGGTCCACATTTCAGAAGCAGAGACACTCATATAATCGGTTGAAGACGGAAATCAGGTAAACAGCGGAAATTCTTCAGCGTTCCGTCAGCGTCACCACCATGGTATCCGATTGGGAGGCTTGCTTGGACCGTCCCGGGTTGCGGATGCATCTGATTGTTATAATTCGCCTATAAGTCTTTTTATGCCAACTCTTGGTCTTGCCGATGACTCCACGGCACTTTCCACTATCCCGGTAAGCACAGCAGCCAAAAAAATCATCCTGCTGAAGCCCCGCGGGTTCTGCGCCGGCGTTGTGCGCGCCATCGACGTCGTTAAAATCTCGCTCGACCTTTACGGCGCTCCCATTTACGTTCGAAAAGAAATTGTCCATAACCGCCACGTGGTTGATGAATTGCGGAGTGCCGGTGCGATTTTCGTGGAAGAGCTAAGCGAGGTTCCGGAAGGCGCGCGGGTGATTTTCAGCGCGCACGGCGTTTCGCCCGCTGTTCGCAGCGAAGCCAAGCAGCGCCATCTGCAGGTGATCGACGCGACTTGTCCGCTGGTCACGAAGGTGCACCTGGAGGCAGTTCGTTTCGCAAAACAGAACTACACGATTGTTTTGATTGGCCATCGCGACCATGACGAGGTCATTGGAACGCTGGGCGAAGCGCCAAGTAATACGTTCCTAGTATCTGATGTCGAAGACGTTAACCGGCTGCAAATCAAAGATCCCGAGCGCGTAGTCTATCTGACTCAAACGACTCTTTCCCTGGACGAAACAAGTGATATCGTTCAGCGTCTTCGCGAGCGGTTCCCGAGTATCATCGGGCCCAAAACACAAGATATCTGCTACGCAACGGAAAACCGCCAACTGGCCGTCAAAGCTGTAGCACCGCTTTGTCAAGCGCTGTTAGTGGTTGGATCGCAAAACAGCTCGAATTCCCGTCGTCTGGTCGAGGTCTGCGAAAAGGCGGGCGTGCCGGCTTACTTATTGGACGATTGCAGCCACGTGCAGCCGGAAATGTTGTCGGGTATTGACACGGTGGCCGTCACGGCGGGCGCCTCTGCTCCCGAACATCTTGTAGAAGAGTTAATAAGTCATCTTCGATCGCAAGGATATGGCGATCTGGAAGAGGCTGAAATTAAAGAGGAAGACGTACGTTTTACCCTTCCGGCGGATCTGGAGGGCTTTACGCCGCGTCTCCACACGCGGCGCCCTTGAGCGCAGCTTTAAACGATGAAGTCTAGCGTCCAAACAGAAGAATATTTAGGGCACGCCATTGTCGATGCCATAAAAAAGGCCTCTTCGTCGCTCCTGCGGGGGCGGTCGGAAAAAGGCTATTGGTGGGCCGACCTCCGTGCCGATACTACCCTCGAATCGGATTACATCTTAATGGAGCTTTGGCTCAACCCGCCGGTCGGGGGAGTCTGGAATCCTCCAACCCGGGCCAAGGTCGATCGCGCTGTCGAAGCGATACTCGCCCGTCAGCTCGAAGACGGAGGGTTTAACATCTATCTGCATGGACCTTCCGAGGTAAATGCTTCCATCAAAGCGTACTTCGCATTGAAGGTTGCCGGTCTCCCGGCCTCCGATAGCCGCATGGAGCGGCTGCGTAACCGCATTCTCGAACTAGGCGGTCTGCAGGCTTCGAACAGCTACGTCCGAACGAATCTAAGCCTGTTCGATCTGTTCCCGCGAGACGCCTGCCCGTCGATTCCGCCCGAGATTATCCTGCTTCCTTTCAATTTCATCTACCAGATGTCTTCCTGGACGCGGGCGATTGTGCTTTCGCTTTCGATCGTTCACGCCGCCAACCCGTGTCGTCCGGTGCCGGCGGGACTTACCCTCGACGAGCTCTTCCTCCCCGGCGCTCCAATGCTGCCGGAAAGAGAGCTCAAACTTTTCAGCTGGCGGAATATTTTTCTCCTCATCGATCGCTTTCTCAAGCGCTGGGAGAAGTTTGGCTTTCACTTCGTCAGAAAAAGAGCCGTCAAGAAATGCGGCGAGTGGATGATCGAACACTTCGAAGCGTCGGACGGTCTCGGAGCTATCTATCCATCGATGCAGTACGCCATTATGGCGCTCGATGTTCTCGGTTATTCGTCCGACCATCCCGTCCGCAGCGAAGCGGAAAAACACTTCAACTACCTTATGGTGGACGATGAACGCGGCTTCTATATGCAGCCTTGTTTTTCTCCTGTTTGGGATACGGCGATTGCCGCCTTCGCACTGGCGGAAGGCCAGAACGTCTCGCAAGAGGCCTTGAGAACTACCGTCGATTGGCTCATTTCGAAGGAAATCCGACGGAAGGGCGACTGGTCGGTGAAGCGACCGAATACGGAACCATCCGGCTGGGCGTTCGAATTCAATAATGAGTTTTACCCGGACGTGGATGACACCGCGATGGTGCTTCTGGCGCTCGACAAAGCTCAAGGCTCGAACGAATCGGCTCAACGCGCCTGCATTGAGCGGGCCGTCGCGTGGTTGCTCGCCATGCAGGGCAAGGACGGCGGCTGGGCTGCCTTCGATGTCGATAATAACTGGAACGTGCTGAGCCACGTGCCTTTTGCGGACCATAACGCCATGCTCGACCCCTCCTGCCCTGACATTACCGGGCGAGTGCTCGAAGCTCTCATCCAGTCCGGACTTTCGGCCGCGCATCCGGCCGTCAAACGCGGCGTCGCCTACCTGCTTCGGGTCCAGGAAGCTGACGGCAGTTGGTACGGCCGCTGGGGAGTAAACTACCTCTACGGAACCTTCCTGGCCCTTCGGGGACTGCGCGCCACCGGTTTCAGCGAAAATGAGCCCGGCATCCAGCGCGCGCTCGAATTTGTGCGCGCTTATCAGAATCGTGACGGCGGCTGGGGCGAAAGCTGCGCAAGTTACGACGAAAGCCGTTTCATACCGAATCCCAGTACGCCTTCGCAGACTGCCTGGGCTATCCTGGCGCTCCTCGCGGGCGGCGACCTGCGCAGTGAGAGCTTGCACAACGGCGTCGAATACCTCGTCCGTACGCAGGGCTCCGACGGAGCGTGGGAGGAAGATTACTGCACAGGTACTGGTTTCCCGCGCGTCTTCTATCTCGCGTACACTGATTACCGGAACACCTTTCCGCTGCTGGCTCTTTCCACCTATCGGAAGGCCATGGCTGCATCTGATGAAAAACAAAGACCCGAAGCCCATCGCACAGAACCCGTCGAGCGGGAGCTTATGCGGCGGCATCACGCCGTCGGTGCTTCTTACGCGTGCAGCTTTGAGACCAAATCTTCTCTACCTACACCGGCCTTTTCACCGCTTTCCAACCCCGGCACGAACTTATGAACCCGAAGCGGCAAACGGCTGGGGCATTCCCCTAAGTCATCCTTGAAATTGCCTTACACTTTAGTCACTGGTGCCAGCGGCTTTATCGGCTGGCACGTGGCGCGCCTACTCACCGAACGGGGTCACCGGGTTCGTGCCCTTTGCCGGTCTACCAGCCAGATCCGCGAGCTCGACGTCGAACGCGTCAGCGGCGACCTGAGAGACCCCGGTTCGCTTGCTAAAGCGGTAAAAGGTTGTAACTACGTCTTCCATATCGCCGCCGATTACCGCCTCTGGGCGCCCGATCCCCGCGAGATGTACGAGACGAATGTTTCGGGAACGCGGAATATGCTCGACGCCGCTGAACGCGCGGGGGTCGAGAAACTTGTTTACACCAGCACGGTGGGTTGTATCGGCATGTCCAACGGCTGTGCGGGCAATGAAAACAGCCCAGTGTCTATCAGCGACATGGGCGGCCATTACAAACGCTCCAAGTGGCTTGCCGAACAGATTGCGCTCGAACGCGCCCGAGCCGGTCAGCCGATCGTCATTGTCAATCCCACCGCGCCGGTGGGCGATCACGATTGGCGGCCTACTCCCACCGGCAACATCATCCTGAACTTCTTGCGCGATAAGCTTCCCGCTTTTGTCGATACCGGCCTCAACCTCGTCGATGTGCGCGACATCGCGGAAGGGCATTTGCTCGCCGCTGAAAAAGGGCGCCCGGGAGAGCGCTACATCTTAGGCTGCCAGAATTTGACGCTTCAGCAGATTTTCGGCAGACTGGCGGACCTCTCCGGCAAAACGGCTCCCACCACCCGTATCCCGTATGCGCTAGCTTACATTGCAGGGCTCGCGAACACCGCCTGGGCCAACTTTACCGGCAAAGAGCCCATGGCGCCACTCGAGGCCGTCAAGATGGCTCGCGGAAAGATGTTTGTCACTCATGAAAAGGCGACCAGCATCCTCGGCTTCTCGCCTGGTCCGGTGGATGCCGCTCTCGGTCGCGCAATAGGCTGGTTTCGGGCGAATGGTTATGTTTAAGCACCACCGTTTGATCGGCTCGTGTCGCCTGAAGAATTCTTAATGGCTATTCTTTATGTGGCCTCGGAGGCAGCAGAGCTAACTCCCTTCGCCGACCTGCTCACCGGTCTCAGAAAACTGAAGTGGCCCGTCGATTACGCTTGGGAGGGCATCCTGCAAGGTCGGCGCATACTCCTCGCCGCCAACGGTGCCGGTCCCAAGCTGGCCGCCGATGTCGTCGAGATTGCTATTCGTGCCGGAATGGTGGCCGAACTATCCTCTTCCAAGCTGGAAGCTGTTGTCAGCACAGGCTTCTGCGGTGCGTTGGATGTGTCTCTCAAGCAATCTCAAATAGTGGTCGCAACCGCCGTAGTCTGCCCCGCTACCGGCGAAAACTATCCGTGCGAAGTCATCCAGAACGAACAGGAATTTGTATGCGGACCGCTGCTGTCCCAGAATCGAATCGCGAACGACGTTCCTGAAAAGAAAACTCTGTCTGCCACTGGCGCGATTGCCGTCGATATGGAATCCGCCGGGGTAGCCGCTCGTACAAAACGCGCCGGATTGCCCTTTTGCTGCATCAAAGTAGTCTCGGACCGGGCAGATGAATCCTTTCCTTTCGACTTGAATAGCATGCGTTCACCCGAAGGCAGGATCGTACGTGGGAAAATCGTGTTACACGCTCTTACGCATCCGAATGTGATTTCAGCCTTACTCCGGTTGAGGCGGCGCACCGGGGATGCCGCTAAGATTCTGGGGGATTTTCTTGTCAGCAGTAGAATCGTTGCAAACGCAGATAGCGTCCAGTCCGAAGGCTGACGCGCTCCTCTCCGTTCCTAGGGAGATGAGGGCGGCCGTCTATCTCGGCCATAGCTCAGTAGAAATACAGACAGTTCCCACTCCCGTCATCGGTCATGGAGAAATTTTAATTCGCGTTGAGAGCTGTGGCATCTGTCATACCGATCTCAAGAAAATCGAATACGATTTGCTGCCTGCTCCCCGCATCTACGGTCATGAGACGGCCGGCACTGTGGCAGCCGTAGGTAGCCAGGTGAAAAAATTTAGCGTGGGCGATCGCGTGATTGTGTTTCATCACATCCCTTGTAAGAGCTGTTTTTATTGCCAACGCAAACTATACGCGCAGTGTCCGATTTACAAAAAAGTTGGCGTTACGGCCGGATATGAAGCGGCCGGGGGCGGCTTTTCTCAATATGTTCGCGTGATGGACTGGATTGTAGAACGCGGTGTTGAACGCATTCCAGCAGGTGTTTCCTTCGACCAGGCCTGTTGGGTAGAGCCTGTCAACACTTGCCTGAAGGCTGTTCGCCAACTCGCTACCGGTCCGGGCGATGTCGTAGCCGTGCTCGGCCAGGGACCCATTGGTCTGATCTTCACCATGCTTGTCCTCCGCACCGGCGCTCAAGTCATTGCGACCGATACAATCCCGTTCCGCCGCGAACTCGCAACCCGTTTCGGAGCCCAGGCGCACGATCCTCGAAACATTGAATTTGAAAGCACCATCAAAGAGGCAACGAAGGGCCGGGGCGTCGACGCTGCTATTCTCGCTACTAGCGCTCGCGGTTTGGTGGAACAAGCTCTGCGTATTTCTCGTCCTGGTGCAAAGATCCTTTTGTTTGCCCAGACTTCTGCTGGTGAACGTATCGAATGTTCAGGAGCAGACGTCTGTGTTGGTGAACGCATGCTTTTCGGTTCCTACAGCGCCGATGTCGATCTCCAGGCTGAATCCGCGCAGCTTGTCTTTGGCAATGCCTTGCATCTACAGGAACTAATCTCCGATCGTCTTCCGCTGGATGAAATTGGCCGCGGCATCGCGATCGCGCAGCATCCCTCCGGGCAGTCGCTCAAAGTCGTGGTCCATCCCCAGGAGAGGAACTAATGACTCCCACCCTGGAACGAGTAAGTCCGAGCCTTTCGTTCGTGAAAAATTTTGGCTCTGCCATGCAAGCGGCGGTTCTCTATGGCAAAGAAGACGTTCGGCTGGAAGCCGTACCGGTTCCGATCGTGGCGCACGGCGAGCTGCTGGTGCGCGTCCGAACAGCTCTTACCTGCGGCACCGATATCAAGGTTTACCAGCGCGGCTACCATGCCCGCATGATTCAGCCCCCCGCGCTTTTCGGCCACGAATTGGCTGGCGACGTAGTAGCACTCGGCGCGGGCGTCTCGGCGTTTCAAATGGGCGACCGTGTAGTTGCCGCCAATTCCGCGCCTTGTGACGAGTGTTTCTTCTGCCGCCACAACCAGCCGAATCTCTGTGAAGATCTGCTCTTTAACAACGGCGCTTATGCGGAGTTTATCCGCCTTCCCGAACGCATCGTCAGCAAAAATACTTATCGCATTCCGCATGGTGTCGCCTACGCCGATGCCGCGTTGATCGAACCTCTGGCCTGCGCTTTGCGCGGTTTAGACGAAAGCTACCTGCAACCCGGCGATACGGTCGCTGTCATGGGGCTCGGCCCCATCGGTCTCATGTTCGTGCGCCTGGCCAAATGGGTCTATGGCGCGCGCGTGATTGCCATAGCGCGCCGCATCGAACAAGTGGATCGCGCGCTGACCCTGGGCGCCGACGAGGGTATTCTTACCAGCAAGAATGTCGATCTCAAGGGCGACTCGGCAGTTATCTCCGAACTCAAAGCGCGCACCGGCGGCCGCGGAGCGGATGTCGTCATCGAAGCCATCGGGCGGCCTGAATCATGGGAGCTGGCCACGTCCCTGGTTCGCAAAGGCGGTTTAATCAACTTCTTCGGCGGCTGCCCCACCGGCACCAAGGTCGGCCTCGACACCACCCTGCTTCACTACGGCGAAATCACCTGCAAAGCCAGCTTTCATCACACTCCGGCGCACATCCGCCGTTCGCTCGAACTAGTCGCCGAGGGCAAGATCAACGCCGCCGATTTCGTCAACCACGAGCAGCCCTTGAGCGAACTTCCCCAGGTGCTGCACGAATTGGCTCACCACCGCAACGGCCACGTGAAGACGGCCATTATTCCCTAAGACGGAAGTTCTTTTTTTGCCCGTCGCTCATTTACAGCCAAAAGACTACCTGCGAAGCATCCCGCCCGACGCGCCCCACTATTCTGAGGCCGAAGCTCAGGAGTACACTCGCTGGCTGGCCACCCATCACTACGAAAATTTTCAGGTGGTCAGCTTCCTCCTACCCAAGGCTTTGCATCAGGATTTTTATAACGTCTATTCTTTCTGCCGCTGGGCCGACGATTTGGGCGATGAGATGGACGACCCGGCCGAAAGTCTTCAGCTGCTTGCCTGGTGGCGCCGGGAGTTAGTTGCTATGTATCGCGGCGAGGCTGCCCACCCCGTCTTTGTTGCGTTGCGAACCACAATTGGCCGCCACGAGATTCCCATTGAGCCATTCGACCGTCTCATCCGCGCCTTTGAGCAGGACCAGACAGTCACGCGCTATAAGAGCTTCGACGATGTCTTTGCCTACTGCGCAAACTCCGCCAACCCGGTCGGCCATCTTGTTCTCTATCTCTGCGGTTATCGCGATCCTGAACGGCAGATAATTTCGGACGCTACCTGCACGGCTCTCCAACTCGCCAATTTCTGGCAGGACATCACGCTCGATCTGCAAAAAGATCGCGTCTATCTCCCCCTCGAACTTCTCGCCAAACACGGCTACACGCTCGAAGAACTTTTTGCCCGCCGGTATAACCATGCGTTTCGCGGAGTCATGGCGGAAGCGGTCGATATGGCCGAACACCTCTTTCGTAAAGGACTCCCGCTGATCCGCATGGTCGATCGCCGCCTCTCGCTCGATCTCGATCTTTTCAGTCGGGGCGGCATGAAGATTCTCCAGAAAATCCGCTTGGAAGAATATGACGTTTTAAGGAGGCGCCCGCATATTTCCAAAGCGGAGCGTCTCGGGATCTTACTGCAATGCATTCGCCGCATCCTACCGTTTTAGAAATGCGCCAAAGTGCGGGTTCGAGCGGCTTTCTCGAGCAATCCTACGAATACTGCCGCGCGGTCGCAAAGAGCCGTGCTAAGAACTTCTACTACTCCTTCTTGCTCCTCGATAAACCGCGGCGTGACGCCATGTGCGCCATCTACGCCTTCATGCGCCAGTGCGACGATCTGAGCGACGATCCGGCGACGAATGATAAAACGCAGCTCAAGTTAGCCGTGTCCGAATGGCGCCTGCACCTCGATCGCGCCCTGCAAGGCGATACTGACGGTAACCCAATCTGGCCGGCTTTTTTCGATTCCGTCGAGCGTTATCGCATCCCGCATCGTTATTTCCACGAGATGATCGATGGCATTCTCTCGGACCTGGAGCCTGCCGAAATCCAAACGTTCGATCAGCTTTACCGCTACTGTTACCAGGTCGCTTCTGTCGTCGGCTTGACAGTTGTGCATATCTTCGGCTTTCGCTCTCCGAAAGCTCTAATGCTGGCCGAGAAATGTGGCATCGCGTTCCAGCTCACCAACATTCTGCGCGACGTTCGCGAGGATGCGGCTATGCAACGCATCTATCTTCCGCTCGAAGACCTCGAGCGCTTCGGCGTGCCGGCCGCGCAATTGCATTCCGGAACGGAAGACGACCACTTTCGCGAGCTCATGGCTTTCGAAGCTGCCCGCGCCCGGTCTTTTTACGCGGAATCCGCTGCCCTCATCGACCTCATCGCGCACAAGAGCCGGCGTTCGCTCTGGGCTCTACGCGCCATCTATCTCCGTCTGCTATACAAAATTGAGAAGAGCGGCTATCGTGTCCTAAGTCGTCGAATCAGTGTGGCCAAACCGATGAAGATCGCGATTCTGCTCCGCGCCTTTTTGCCTAAGTAACGCTTCGAGCCAAGCCGGTATTCTTGCCCCTGCCCTGCGAGATCCCCGCGCGGCAGGCTGCGCGGGACTGCTTAGACTACGGAGCGAAGCCCGAGATAGTCCACTAACGGATCAAAATCCCGATCATTGTGCAAAAGATCAAAGTCGTTTTCAATACACCGGGTGGCAATGACCAGGTCGATAGTCTTGCGAATGGTGATACCGAGCTTGCGCAATGTCCGGAAGTGTCGCGCTGCCTCGATGGCGATCGCGTGCCCCCCCAAATTTACCGCTGTTCAAAGACGTCAAGAGTTTCCGAGCTTCTTTGTCCGCGGGGCGATTGCCCCTTTGAAGTAGTCGATCCATAGGCTGGTATCGACCACAATTAATTGTCGGTCCTCGTCGCATCGAGGTCTCCCTGCCAATGCAACTGTCCGCGAAATCGTCGAATCTCCGCCTGTTTGCGCAGACGCAGGAGCGTACGCAGACCCAGTTCAACGGCTTCGCGTTTAGTTTTTAAACCTGTAGCACGCAGCGTGTCGCGTGAGTTTGTCATCGATCACAATGTTCGTCCGCAGCATGTATATTACAACGATGGAACATACACACTGTAGCGCGTTGGCCGAGTGAATAAATCATTCCGCGCGCACGGCTTCCGTCGCGCTCTCGGCCGCGTAGGTCAGTATCCATTCAGAACCCGCCGCGTTCATCTCCACCTGCCCGCTACCGGCCGGTATCATCCAGCACTGGCCTACCTCAAAGCGCTCGCCCGCAATTGCTCCCGAGCCCTTAAGGCAAATCAAAAGCAGGTAATATGGCACTCCGGCCTCAATCGTCAAAGCGTTGGTCGGCCGCAAGCGCTCGATTCGAAAGTAGGAGCTCTCGACCAACTGATCGCGCCAGGAAGCCAACTGCTTGCTCCCCGGCTCGACGTCATGCGGCCCCAACTGCGAGACTTTGGTCCCATGATCGAGGTGCAATTCCCGGGGGCGGCCATAGTCGTACAAGCGGTAGGTGATATCAGAATTTTCTTGAATTTCGCAGATCGTGAGTCCTGCCCCGATTGCATGCACCGTTCCAGCCGGAGTGTAAATTACATCTCCCTGGGCAACGCGCCGCCAATCGAGCAGTTCCTCGATCTCTCCACTCTCGGCCGATGCGCGCAACCTCTCCGCGGAGATCTGCTCACGGAAGCCTACCGCCACTTCGGCCGGCGGCTCCGCATCTACCACGTACCAGGCTTCTGTCTTCCCGAGACTTCCGTGGTGTTTTTGCGCGTACTCATCGTCCGGATGTACCTGTACCGAAAGACGTTCGGTGGTAAACAACATCTTGACCAGCAGCGGACAAATGCCAGGATGGCGCGGATCGCCAGCGCTGCCTAGAATTCCCGGTTCGCGGGCGAGTAATTCACCCAACGGGACGTCCAGCGACGTCAAATTGTCTTTAAAGGTGTACCAAACTTCGCCGATATGCTCTTTTACCGGCGCATTTGGGAAATAGGGAGCGAGACTCTGGCGCCCCCAGACGCGCTCGCGGAAAATTGGTAAAAGTTGAATCGGTCGATCCACTGCGAAAGGCATAGGGTTTTGTTGAGAATCGAAGCTTCTTTTCTCCACACTTTATCAGCGCAGCAATATCTTCAGAGCCCGGTTCGATTGGGGAGGAGTGTTCATGATTTTAGCTACTGGCGCAATGATCCTTACGGGGATTTCAGCCGCCGTTTTCATCCGCCTTCGTGAGTGCCACGTCAGCGTCAATCAGGTCCTCCAGGAAATGAACGCGGCACACGCCGGCTCCCTTTCCAGCGTCGAGGTCGCGCAGAGCTGGCAACCGTCCGATGTGGCGTTTACTGAGAGTCTTCTCGCCCTAGGTAGAGTTGGCTTACGAGTTCCTGGTGGTTCTCGAGTACCTGAGCCCGTCGAATCTTCATCGTTGGCGTTAGTTCGCCCCGATCAATCGAAAATTCGCGTTCCAGCACTTTGAAGCGGCGGATTTTTTCGAATTCCGCAAGTTGTTTGTTTACTCTCGTGATGGCGGCCTGGACTGCCCGGTGCACTGCTTCCGGAGCCGCCTCGGCACCTAGTTCCTTTACCTGGAGCGCGTTGAGCGTCACGAGCGCGGTCACATACGGCTTCTTGTCGCCGATCAGCAAGATCTGGTTGACGATCGGTTCCACTTTGAATAAATTTTCAATGCGCGAAGGGTAAATCTTCTTGCCATTCGAGGAAACGATCAGCTCTTTCTTCCGCCCGGTGATACTCCAGTAGCCGTCTTCATCCACGGCGGCAATATCGCCGGTCGAGAACCAGCCGTCCCCTGTCATCACCGATGTAGTCGCGGCATCGTCACGGTAGTAGCCCTTGAACAGGCTAGGTGTCCGTACCTGCAGTTCTCCGTCGTCCGCCAGCCGCGCCTCTACTCCGGGCAACAGCTTTCCAATGCTGCCCGCCTTTGGCCTCTCGATCGGATTGAAACTGATGACGCCGGCCTCGGTCAAGCCGTAGCCCTCGATCAAGGGCATCCCGATGGCCGCAAAAAACTCCGCCAGTTCTTTGCCCAACGGGGCCGCTCCCGACGCCGCCACTCGAAGGCGGCCGCCTAAACGTTCCCGGATCTTGGTGAATACCAGCCGGTCCGCCACCTTCAGCGTGCGTGACATCCACGCCGGGAGGACCCTTCCCTCCTGCCGGTAGCGGGCGGCCTCCAGCCCCAGTCCGAGGGCGCCATGGAACATCTTACGCGCCACTGCCGGGCGTTTCTTTAGTTCGTTCAGTATAGTTGCGTACATACGCTCCCAAACCCGCGGCGGAGCAAGAAAAACCGTCGGCCGTATGCTGCGCAATTCTCCCGGAAGCCTCGCCAGGCTGTGCGAAAAATAAACCGGCATTCCCATCCGCATGGGCACGAGTTCGAGCACAATCCGTTGCGCAATGTGTGCCGAGGGCAGAAAAACGACGGTTGAATCCTCCGGCCCCACCGGCAGCACCACGGGACTGGTGTCGATGTTGGCCAAAATCGCCGCGTGGCTCGTCAAGCCCATTTTCGGCTCGCCGGTTGCGCCGGAGGTGAGGTAGAGAATCGCGTCGTCTTCGGGCGAAATGCTCTCGGCAAGGCGCGCGAAGGCCATGGGGTCGCGCTGCGCCATCTCGCGCCCGCGTGCTCGCAGCGTTTCGAGCGTAGTGATTCCGGGGGCGTCGCCGCACATCACAATTACCTGCTCGGGCAAGGCGATTCCCTGACTATCCATCGCTGCTTTCAACTCAGCCAGCGTTTTCGCATCTTCGACAAACAGAAAACGCGGCTGCGCCAATCGTATGTTCTTCGCCAGATCCGCCATGGGATACGCCGTATAAAGCGCCGCCGAGACGCCGGCAGCCCCCATGATCCCGATATCCACCAGGTAGAACTCCGCCCGGGTCTCGGAAAGAATGCAGACAATCTCGCCCTTTCTTAACCCGAGCGCGCTCAAGCCAAGCGCGATTTCGCGCGAACTACGCAGCCATTCGTTCCAGGAAAAGGTTCGATAGCCTTCACTCGTTTTGCCGCTGACCAACGGCTGATAAAGCGCGATCGCATCGCCATATCGCTTGGCAGTCGCTTCGAGCACAGTAAATACGGTGCGACCCGGCATCTGTCGAATTTTACCAGCCGGCGAAACTACCACGGGCGGCGCGGCCGTCCTGTGGCGCGGTGCGACAATCGAGGTTTGCCGTGACTGACAATGGCCGCTCAATGACTATGCCCGACGAGTTGGGACAGCGTCGTCCCGTCGCCTACCGGGAGGAAGCTTTCCTCCAAAGCGCGGATTCACGCCCTCTGCGCATTCTTTCCGAGTACTTGTGGCCGCTGGCTCACTTTCAGGAAGAAAAAATTCACGAGACGATTGTGTTCTTCGGGTCTGCTCGCATCGAAGAGGAAGGCGCGCTCAGCCGCTACTACGGGGATGCACGCGAACTGGCTCGCCTTACGACCGAATGGGCTGCTTCTGTTTCGGGAGAAGAGGTTTCCCAGTCGCCGCGCCGCTTCGTGGTGTGTTCGGGCGGCGGGCCGGGCATCATGGAAGCCGCCAACCGGGGCGCTAGTGACGCCGGCGGCAAGAGCATCGGGCTCAACATCGGCCTTCCCTTCGAACAGCGGCCTAACCCCTACATTACGCCGGAACTCTCCTTCGAGTTCCACTATTTCTTCATGCGCAAATTCTGGTTTGCGTATCTGGCGAAGGCATTGGTTGTCTTCCCCGGCGGCTTCGGCACGCTTGACGAACTGTGCGAGATCCTCACCCTTGCGCAAACCAAGAAATTGGAGAGCAAAATCCTGATCGTGCTGTATGGTCCGGATTATTGGCGCGAAGTGCTGAATTTCGATGCGCTGGTGAAGTACGGCATGATCTCGGAATCGGATCTGAATCTATTCAAGTTCGCGGACACGCCTCAGGGCGCGCTCGACATCCTGGTGGAAGGCCTGACGCGTTACTACCTGGAGCCGGAGAAGGTGCTGCACCGGCCGGTGGAAGAAGGCCCGGAGATCGCGCGCACGCGGACTTCGTAACTTACTTGCCCGGATTCCAGTTCTTACAGGTCGGCGCGGAAGTTGGCGTCACGATACCTGGGTCGACAAGCGCTGGGCGGCCGGGCAGTGGCCCGACGGGCATTCGCCGCATGCTGAATCGTTCCGGATGCTCGATCTTCGCCTCTTCGAGCGGGATCGAGCACGAGTGCTGGTGCGCCCCAAGTCTCGCCGCCGTTCCGGAATCAGTCCTAAATGACTTCGAAAACAGCTGCTGGAACTGCTTGCGCGAAAGCTGGCCCAAGCCGGGTGAACGGAGCGTAGTGGTACCGTCGGCAGCGGCCAACAAGCCTCCCGCCAAGCCGGCCAGAATACCGATGCGAGTGAGTTTCATATTGCCCCCGGCCCTTAGACGGAGTCTTCCACAGGCGGTTAGTTAGCGGCGAAACACCTATGCGTCCCGCTCAGTCTCATATCCCGGAGACATTGCTTTGACTGACCCAAATCCCGATATTAAAAAACTCGCTGGCCTGATGAAGGGCATTAAATTTGCCATGCTTACAACCGTCGAAGAAGACGGTTCCTTGCACAGCCGCCCGATGACCACTCAGGAAGTCGAGTTCGATGGCGATCTCTGGTTTTTCACGCGGGCCGATTCGCCCAAAGTCTGGGAGGCGGGTCATCATCGGCAAGTAAATGTCAGCTTCGCTGAGTCCGAAAAGAATACTTTTATATCGGCTTCGGGCGTAGCCACGCTTATTCGCGATCGCGGCAAAATGGAAGAGCTTTGGAAAGCGCCTTACAAGATTTTCTTTCCGCAAGGCTTGGAAGATCCGGAAATCGCTCTGCTTAAGGTGACCGTTGAGAAAGCCGAATACTGGGACTCGTCGCCCACCGCCATCGGCCGCGCCTTCGACTTTGCGAGGGCATACCTCGCCAAAGATCCGGGCAAGCTAGGCGAACATGCGAAGGTTGCGGTGAAATAGCGCTGCGCCTGCTGACTTAAGATGCAAGCATGCGCTTCGTTACCTTCGAAGCCCTCAACCGCACCTATGCCGGAGTCCTTGCGGGCGACTTCGTGCTGGATCTGGCGGCTGCCGGCTTCTCCACAGTCCTCGATCTCGTTAAACACAGCCCGGTAGGACAATCGCAAGTCGAAAAGCTCATCGCGGAAGCACCTAAAGATTCGCGCTACAAGTTGAGCGACGTTAGACTGCTGGCCCCTATCCCGCAGCCGCGCAAGTTCATTTGCGTGGGACTGAACTATCTGGATCATGCGAAAGAGACGGGCGCGGAAGTGCCCAAGACGCCGACTATCTTCAACAAATTCGCCACGGCGGTGATTGGACCGGGCGATAATGTGATCCTCCCGAAGGTTTCCAAAGCACCCGACTACGAAGCCGAACTGGCTTTCATCATCGGACGCGGCGGCCGGCACATCGCCGCAGAGAATTGGGCCGACCATGTTTTCGGCTATACGATCGTCAACGATGTCACGGCGCGCGACTACCAGCGCGCTACGTCGCAATGGCTGATGGGGAAAACCTTCGACACGTTTGCGCCGCTTGGCCCCTGGATTGTCACGGCGGATGAAATACCCGATCCGCACACGCTCGATATCAAGCTCGAAATCAATGGCGAAGTTCTGCAGAATTCGAACACGCGCGAGCTCATTTTCAAAATCCCGGAGCTGGTGGCTTTTCTTTCGAGCGTTTTCACGCTTGAACCGGGCGATATCGTCTCGACCGGTACGCCCGCGGGTGTCGGCTTCACCCGCAAGCCGCCGCGATTCCTCAAAGCCGGCGAAGAGATGGTGGTCTCCATCGAAAAAATCGGCGAGCTGCGCAATCCCATCGTTGCCGAAGCCTAGCTGCCATGCTGTCGTTTACCTTGGGGCAGCTTGCCGGGCAGCTTGGTTGTGAGTTGGCAGGCGATTCCACTGTCCTGGTAACCGGCGTTTCCACGCTCGAGAAGGCCGGACCGGACCAGATCAGCTTCCTCGCGAACGTGAAGTATTCGGCGAAAGTCAGACACACCGCGGCGGCGGCAGTGATCGCCTCCGAGCGCCTAAGCGATACGAGAGCCGCCACTCTCGTGTCGAGTAACCCGTACCTCGATTTCGCGCGCGCGCTGGCTCTGTTCTACCAGCCGCCCCGGCCTGCTCCGGGAATTCATCCCACGGCTGTGATATTTCCTCGCGCAACGCTCGGGCCGAACGCTTCGGTGGGTGCTTACGTGGTCATCGGCGACGACACTTCGATCGGCGCGAACGCTGTGCTCCATCCGCATGTCGTGGTTTACCCGGGCTGCCAAATCGGTGACGATTTCACCGCCCATGCCCATGTCTCTGTGCGCGAATTTTCGTCGATCGGCAATCGCGTCACCCTGCACAATGGCGTTGTCATCGGCGGCGATGGTTTCGGCTTCGCCAAAGGCGGTGATGGAAAACAAAACAAGATCCCACAATCCGGCCGTACCGTGCTCGAAGACGATGTCGAAGTGCAAACCCTGACCTCAATCGACCGGGCAACCATCGGCGAAACGCGCGTCAAGCGGGGCGCCAAAATCGACAGTCTCTGCCAAATCGGCCATTCCTGCGTGGTGGGCGAGGACAACATCATCTGCGGGCAAACCGGGCTGGCGGGCAGTACCACGCTCGAAGAGAACGTGACAATGGCGGGGCAAACCGGCTCTGCCGGACATCTCACGATCCACAGGAATGCCATCGTGTGGGCGCAGTCCGGCCTCAACCGCGATGTTCCGGAAGGAGCTATCGTGAGCGGCTACCCGGCCTTCGATTCAGTCGACTGGCTGCGGTCATCCGCGGTCTATCCCAAGCTGCCGGAGCTTCTGAAAGCTCTGCGGGCGCTAGAAAAGCGCGTGGCCGAACTCGAGAAATAGTTGTTAGCGATCCGCCTGGAAGATAACGACGCATTTGTGATGCATCGCCGCCTCTAAAAGCGTCCCAATTCCCTTAGTCTTTCCTTAGGCGCGCCTTACGCCTTGCTGAGGCTTTTCGATTTAACTTGAAATTGCCCTATGGCGAAAGGAAGGCCTTCTCTTTCATGATTGTCATGAAGTTCGGCGGCAGTTCTCTGGCATCGCCCGCTTCCATAAAGCGGGTGGCTGCAATTGTCGAAGCTGCCCTTGATAGAAATCCAGTGATTGTTGTATCCGCATTTGGCGATACAACGGACCATCTGCTCGAAATCCTGGAGCGCGCCGCGCGCGGTGACTCGTATCTTTGCTGGAAGGCGCTCGAAGAGTTGAAGCAGTATCACTTCTGCATGACGGAAGATCTGCTCAGCAGCCTGCGCATGGAATCCGTCGGCAGCTACTTGCGCCAGACATTCCGCGATTTACACGTGCGTATGCTCGAAGTCTGCGAAGGCGAGCGAACGCTTACGCCGGAGCTGCGCGACTGGGTGCTGAGCCTGGGTGAGCAGCTTGCGAGCAGAATCGTAGCCGCCGCTTTCGAAGAGCTCGGTCTCCCTGCGTCGCACGCCGATGCAACCAGGTTGATCCTGACCGATGACCGCTTCGGCGACGCCGCCCCGCGGTATTGGGAAAACATATGCCAGAATTCGCTGGGCGATTCCGCCGGTGCCGCGCCGCACGGTTGTGTTGGGAGGCTTCATCGGCGCGACCGAAGATGGCCGCGCAACGACGCTCGGCAGAGGCGGCTCCGATCTCACCGCCGCGCTCATCGGCGCGGCCTTGAACGCGGAGGAAATTCAATTCTGGAAAGACGTCGACGGACTGCTCACCTGGAATCCCAAAATCAAAGCAGGCGGCTATCGGGTGCGGCAGCTTTCTTACGCTGAAATGTCGGAGCTGGCGGAGGCCGGGGCAAGCATTCTGCATCCGGATAGTATTGCGCCGGCCGGACGCTTGCGCATTCCGGTGACGCTCCGGAATACGTTTCGGCCACAATGCGAGGGCACCAAAATCGGGCTCGCTACCGGCCAGCACGCTGCTGTCGTGAAATCGATCGCCTGCCGGACGAACATCACGCTGCTGGAACTTCGGTCACCCGACGCCAGCGAAGATCTCGGCGAGTATTCCGCACGGCTGGAGCAGGTTGCAAAGCGCCAGAATGCGGCCGTGAATGTGCTGGCGGTTTCCGGAAACGTCATGTGCTTAGCTCTCGATAGCCAGGGGAGTGCGAGGGAACTGGATTTTCATCCCGACACCTGCGTGGAAGCGCGTGTCCGGAGCCAGTGCGCGATCGTCACGCTGGTCGGCGAAGGCATTGCGACCAAGAAATTTCGGCGAAAACTCTGCGCTATCCTTGCGCCGGTGGAAGGCGTCGTTCTGCCGGTAGACGAAGCTACCTGCAGCATCCACGCCGAGGTGCGGAGCGAGTTCCTGCCCGCGTGTCTCGAAGCGCTGCAGCGAGCTTTCTTTACCGATGTCGATCCCGCGCAGTTCGCATTCACCGATCCTGTGGAGACCCCTCTTGAGACTTTGGAGGCAGTCGAGAGCCTTGGTTCCAAGTCTTTCGTCTTCGCACGCGGAGCAAACTTCCGGTCGAATCCGAAGCTGGTGCCACTAAGAGGCGTGATGTGACAGAGCGCAGGGGCCAGCTTTATCACTCCAGTGTGGAAGGGGATGCGATCTCGAGCCGGCTCTGCCTGACCATCCTCTTTACCACCGCAGCGGCTACTTTAGCCGCGCTCCGAAAGGCAAACGAGTTGGCCGATGGGCTGGAGAGCGAGATTCTAGTTCTTGCGCCGCGCGTCATTCCTTATCCCCTGCCGCTCGAGCCTTATCCGCTGCCTCTCGATCCTTTGCCAATCGGGCGACCGCAATCCTGCCTGGACTTCAGGCTGAAGCAGTTTCACGATTGTTGCGCGCGGGAGGCGACGGAAGCGCAAATCGAAATCAGGCTGTGCCGCGATGTGCGCGATTGCCTGCTGCGGTCTCTTCCCGTGCACTCCCTGGTCCTGATTGGCGCGCGCCGCGGCTGGTGGCCCTTCGGTTCTTTCGGACGCTGGAGCAGAGCCTTGAAGCGGGCCGGACACGAGGTAATCTTCGTTCACTGACAACACGGAACGGAATGCGTGCGGGCGGAGTCAAAGAACGTGGCTTCGAGCAACCCGATTTCAAAATCGATTCGCGGCGCGATCTTTGCCGGTTGGCTTGCCGCCTTGTTCTGGCTGGAAAGACGGCGCGCTCTGCGCCAGCCACGCGAAAGTAAGTTGGTCCGCGACCTGCGCAATGTGATGGTGGCGGCGACAGCCGGAGCCACTATGCAGGTCCTGGAACTACCGGTGGCTTTCGGCTTGGCAAACTGGACGCAGAAAAGACATTGGGGCATTCTGCCTCGCCTGCCGCTGCCGCCCGCTGTTCGCTGCCTGCTGGGGATTTTGGCTCTCGATTACACGCTTTACTGGTGGCATTTCCTTACCCATCGAGTGCCCATCCTTTGGCGGTTCCACCAGGTCCATCACATCGATCTCGACATGGACGCGACTACCGCGCTGCGCTTTCATTTCGGTGAAATTGCGCTCTCTGTTTTCTTTCGCGCATCACAAATACTGGTGATCGGGCCCACTCGGTTCACCGTAGCCGCCTGGCAGATCTTTCTTTTTGCCTGCATTCTGTTTCACCACTCGAATGCGGGCTTGCCCCTGATGCTCGAAAGGCGCTTAGCGCGTCTGCTTGTCACTCCGCGGCTGCACGGAATTCATCACTCGATCGAGCCGGACCAGGTCAACTCCAACTGGTCGAGCGGCCTCACCATCTGGGACTGGCTGCACGGCACTCTGCGCACCGATGTCCCACAAAGCACGCTCGTGCTCGGCGTGAAAAGATTCGCGGATCCTGTGCGCCTGCGCCGCCTGTTGGCGCTGCCTTTCGAAGAGAGCGGCCAGGTTCCGGCGTACGATCATCGGCGGCTGAGACAGCCCCTCGATCAATTATCTTGAAGATTAGCGCGCGCGTGCCGATAAGAACGGGCTAGCCAATTCGGGTCTACGCCGCACCAGTAGAGGACCTGCAAGCCGGTCCAGTGCAGCCAGACCAGGAAGAAGTTTTTGTTCTCAAAGCGGCGCGATGAAGTAACGATCCGGCAGGGGAGATGCACGAATTTGCCTCGTGGTCGCAGTCGGCGCAGCAAATCCAGATCCTCAAACAGCGCGAGCGGGCGAAAACCGCCGATCTCTTCATAGGTGTTGCGGCGCAGGAAGATACCGGAATCGCCATAGCAGAGATTCAGCCGGCGAAGAATCGGGTAGATGGCAGTCAGCTGCCGGGCGGCTCGCGAGGAGCCGTCGAATACCAGCCCAAAATTGCCACCGGCTACATTCTGGTGCGCGAGAGCCGCTTGCAGATCGGTGAGCGCGTGCGGCGGCGGGATGGTATCGGCGTGAACGAACCAAAGAATATCGCCCATTGCGACCTCGGCCCCGGCGTGCATCTGGCTGCCGCGTCCACCGGGCGCGCGCACCACACGCGCGCCTGCTTCTTGGGCGAGCGCGATGGTCCGGTCCGTGCTGCCGCCATCGGAGACAATAATTTCCTTATCGCCTGGGAGCGCGCAAAGGGAGCGCAGGGTCGCGCCGATAGCCGCCTCTTCATTGAGTGCTGGAACGATAATGCTAATCAACAGGCAAGCTCCCGACTGTATGGCGATAACGTTCGACCCACTGCGATGTCATGGGCCCGGAGCCGTTTAGCAGCGTGGCCAGGTCTTCCGGCACATCCACGTCGGGCAAAGCGTCGAGACTGGCAATCGAAAAGTCATTTGCAAGTAGACGTTCTTCTGTTTCGCGGCGGGTTTGCGGAGTGCTCCAGGGCAAACCGGCGAGCAGTCCGGCGGGGCAGCGCCGCAAGCCGAGCAGGTAATAGCCGCCATCGAAAGCAGGACCGATGACCGCGTCCTGCTGCTGCAATTTTCGAAGCGCGTCCTCGATGTGTGTTCGGCGGAGTTGCGGCGAATCCGCTCCGAGTACGATGGCGGCATCGGCTTGCAGCAAACCGCGCCGCAGGATGCGTTCCATGCGCGTTCCCAGATCGCCGTCGCCTTGCAGCCAGACCTCAGCCGCAGCGAGCGCCGGGGGAAACCAGCCTCGTTCCGACGCCGCTAAGATGGGCACGGCACCCGCAAGCGAAAAGACGGTGTTCCAGGCGTCGCACAGCATCGCCTGCGCGAGTTCGGCAGCCGCCTCCGCCCCAATGGCTGCTCCCAGCCGGGTTTTGGCCCGGCCCGCCAGAGGGGGTTTCGCGAAAATACACACAGGAATTCTCATTGCCGATGAATGTCGAATAGCAACACGCTACTGTTAACCGGCGCAACCGGCCTGGTAGGGCGATTCCTCGCGCCGGCGCTCACTCATAAGAGTAGCGGGACGCGCCTGGTAGCGCTCGTCCGCGAACCAGGCAGCCGCGGGCATCTGGAGCAGATCCGCGGGGATATTACGCGGCCCGATCTCGGGCTCGATCCCGCCGTTTCGCAGGCGCTGCGCCGGGAGATTACCTCCATCGTGCATTGCGCCGCCGATATCAACTTTGCAACGCCGCTCGAACGCTCCCGCCTGGTGAATCGCGAGGGCACGCGCCATCTCCTGCAGTTTGCCGCCGGCTGCCGGCGTCTCGAAAAGTTCGCTCACATCAGCACGGTGTATGTGGCGGGCAATTGCCCGGGACGTCTGCTCGAAGCCGCTAGCGCGCGGGCCGCCGGTTTTCCCAACAATTACGCGCAATCCAAGTGGGAAGCCGAAGAGATTGTGCTCGCTGCCGCGCGGCGTTTGCCGGCCGCCATCTATCGCCTGAGCACGATCGTGAGCGATTCGGATGCCGGCGATGTGAGCCAGTTCAACTATGTGCATCGCCTCATCAAATTCGCGCTGATCAATCCGCTCGACGCAGTTCCGGGCGATTCGTCCGCCTTGATCGATCTGATCACGGCCGATTGGACCGCGGCTGCCTTCACTGAACTGTTTACGCAGCACTTTACTTCGGGCCAGGTGCTGCACCTCTGTGCCGGGCCTGCGCGCTCACTGACAGTTGGCGAGCTTTTCCGGCGCACGTTCGACTTTATCGAAAGAAACGGCCTCGCCCGGTGGGAGCCTGGCCACAGACCGCGCATTCTCTATCTTGCCGACTTCGAAGCGGCCCGTGAAAGATACCTTTCCACTCCGTCCAAACGTCAGTTTTGGAACAGCTTGAGCCTTTTTCTTCCTCATCTCTCGGTAGCTCAAACCTTCGACAATGCAAAATCCAGTGCTTTGCTCGATGGAAAGGGGCCGGTGCTGCCTGCCATGCCGCTGCTGTTCGAAAAAGTTTTGAAAACGTGCTTGTTGAAAAGCTACCCGAGTTGACCGCCGCAACTGGAGCCCGCGCCGGCCGTGCAGCCGAAACAATGCGAGCCGGTAGCGATAGGCTGGGCCGCCATTTGCTCGAACGATGCGATGTCCCAAATAGTTTTGCGCGACGGAATCGGCAATTCGAGCATCTGGTTGAAATCGCAGTCGTACAATCTACCGTCCCAAGCGACGCTCACCAGCGACCGGCACATGACGTTCTCTATCGTCCCCGGATTGAAGTTATCGACCAGCAGGCGCGCGTAACGTTCCGTGTCGCCGCCGCGGGCGAGAGCCTCGGCAAACCGGCTGATCGGCATGTTGGTAATGGTGAGAAGCCGGTTGAACTCGATGCCAAACCCGTCGTGCAATTGCTGCTTATACTCCTGTTCGAGCCGGAGCTGCGCGGGGGGAAGTGTCGGCCCCAAGGGGTTGTAGACCAGATCCAGCTTCAGCAGGCTTTCGGGCCGGCCGTAACCAAGATCATTCAGCAATCTTAAAGCTTCGACGCTCTTATCGAAAACGCCGCGCCCGCGCTGTTGGTCGACGTTCGCGGCGGTATAGCAGGGCAGGCTGGCGGTGACATCGACCTGGTTATCAGCCAGAAAGCTGGCCAGCCACTCGAACCCAGGCTCGAGCAGAATCGTCAGGTTGCAGCGATCGATGACTCCGCGACCGCCGCCGCGTGCAGCCAGGACGAGCTCGCGGAAATATGGATTGATCTCCGGTGCGCCGCCCGTTACGTCAACCACGCCGATCCCGGGCGAGCGTTCGAGCAGCCACAACACGCGCTCGGCTGTTTTCCAGGACATGCTTTCGGTTCGCTTCGGCCCAGCCTCGACATGGCAGTGCAGGCAAGCCTGATTGCAGATTTTGCCGACATTGATCTGCAGTGTATCGAGCCGACCGCGCCGGAACGACGAATAGCCGTGACTGTTCAGCACGTCCCGAAAGTCGACCGGCGAGGCGGTCTCGATTTTGACGAGCGCCACTTTAGGCTCGCTTCCAGGATCGAAAGGCCTTTAAGGCTTCCGGCAACGCGAGCGCCAGAATGCCGATGTTCACGGCCGCTCCCGCAATGCAGTACGCGCACCATTTCTTCTCTTTCGTCGGCATTTGATAGAAGTACCAGCCGGCTGCGGCGGCCTCTACGGCGGCTTTGCCGGCGGCTACCAAGGGAACAAGCGGACGATCTTTGAAACGCAACTCGCCTCCGAAGGCCGCTAGTGGAATATTCAGGGCCAGCCCGGCCAAACTCAACGTGCCGTCGGGCGTGCCGAGCGCGTAGGCCGTGTCGGAAGAGTTGACTTTGTCGGAATCGAAGCTGTCGATTGGCGGATCGGGCAGATGTTTGACTATGCCGGTCTGCAACAGGGTGACCGCGGCCATGCTTGCGATGCCCGCCAGCGAGAGTTCGATAATCCCGCGCCTGCGCTGCAGTTCAGGCGTTTTGCCGTGCTGCAGTTGGCGTCGAAATTCAGCCACGGACAGGCCGGTTCCGAGCGCACGTGGTTTGCTGGCCAAAGAGAAACCCCTTCCAACATATCTTACGTTCCAGAGAGAATTTTTCCCTGCCAAAAGCACGAGCACGAAGGAGAGCTATGAGAGATCTAGGGGCGACTGCCTGTGTCCATAGACAGGCTTCGAAGAACGTTTATTCGGAGGGCGGCGCTTGTCCGAGCCAATTCTCCGGCGAAATTTTGCTGCTGGCCGCCTGGAGCCAGCTTCTCAATTGCTATACGCGAGAAGAGCCTGCACGCAGTTTTCTGGCAACAGTGACTCCGGCAGGTCCCATGTTGCGCCGGGCGGACGTGGCAAGCGGGCATGGTTTGTCGGCAGAGCGTTGGCTGGGAATGGTCGCTGCCGGAGTAGAGGGTGCTGCTGAGCGCGAAGCATACGAAGTACAACCGTCCCACGCCGGCGTCGACAGGCTGGAGTCCGTTGCGAGTATCGTGTCGATCGCAAACCCCGCCGAAGCCGAAGCATTCGCGCGGCAATGGGACGCGCCGCTGCTTGTCTCTTTTGGTTCCGAACCGGCGGCGGCGCTCGCAATCACCTACAGCTCTGAAAAGTTTAGTCCGGAATTTGTTGAAATTTTGCTTGCCTGTCTCGCTCACCTGCTGGAACAGCTGATGTCTCGCCCGGGGTTACTGGTCACGGACTTAAGTCTGACGCCGCCGGAACTCCAGGCCAGCTGTCCGCAAGGCGCACGCAGCTTTTCGGAGGACGCTGAGAGCTCATTTGTACATGGCGAGATTGAAGACCTAAGCCGGCAAACTCCTGACGCCATCGCAATTACTTTTAAAAGTCAGCAGATGAGCTATGGGGAGCTGGCGAAAGGCGCTAATCGAATTGCAAGCCGCCTGATGGATCTAGGCAGCCAACCGGAAACGATTGTTGCCGTGCATCTACCCCGCTCACTCGAGCTCCTGCCTGCCATTCTCGGCGTTTTGAAAGCAGGCGCGGCCTTCCTGCCGCTCGATGCATACCTGCCGCCGGCTCGCATCGGGGCGATTATGCAGGATTCTCAGGCATCCGTGGTGATTACGTCGCGCGGCCTTGCTCAGCGATTCGAAGGCTCGCAGGCCAAACTTGTCATTCTCGATTGCGAGGACTCCTTCTGGGAACAGGAAAGTATGGCGCCCCCGTCTGGACCCCTGAAACCAGAACATTTGGCTTACGTGATTTACACCTCCGGTTCCACCGGCACCCCGAAAGGGGTGATGATCGAGCATCGCAATCTCACGGGTTTTCTGACGGCGCTCGATGAGGTAGCGGGAACTGCTCCTGGTGTTTGGCTTGCGCTCGCGAGCACGTCTTTCGATATCTCGATCGTAGAACTTCTTTGGACTTTGTCGCGAGGTTTTCACGTGGTCCTGCATGAGGGCGACGAAGGAGCCCCCATATTATCCGGCCCGGACTCGGTAGCCTCGCAAATCGTGCAACACGGAGTAACCCATTTGCTGGCTACGCCGACACTCATGCGCATGCTGGCCAGCGACTCCGCCGGGATGGAGGCCCTGGGCAAATTGCGTGTTTGCATGGTGGGAGGAGAGGCGTTTCCCCCGGCTCTGGCAACGCTGCTGTTGCAAGCTGTCCCTGGAAGGATCTTCAATGCCTATGGCCCAACCGAGATCACCGTCTGTGCCACCTGTCACTTGATCGAACACCCCGCCCCGACGATCCCGATCGGGCAGCCGCTCGCGAATACCAGCGTGTACGTGGTCGATCGATGGAACCGTCTCTTGCCGCCGATCGCCCCCGGCGAATTGCTCATTGGTGGCAGGGGAGTGGGGCGGGGTTACCTGGGAAAGCCGCAACTCACAAGCGAACGTTTTCTATCGAACCCATTCGCCCAAAAGGAGCAGCGGCTCTATCGCACGGGAGACTTGGTGAGAATCAGCCTGAACGGCAGCCTGGAATTCATCGACCGGCTCGATTACCAGGTCAAGATCCGCGGCTATCGGGTGGAACTTGGAGAGATCGAATCCGCGCTGCAAAAACACCCGTCGGTCCTGCAGGCAGTGGTGGTTGCACGCACGGAGGCGAGCGGGGAAAAAGTTTTGGTCGGCTACTACACCCCTGAGAACGGGATGCGGATTGAGCCGACCGAGCTGCGCGCCTATTTGCAGGCAACACTCCCGCGCTACATGACACCCAGCATCCTGCGGTGTCTTTCAAGCTTTCCCCTAAATGGAAACGGCAAAGTGGATCGTCAGCTTCTGGCCAAGGCGGAAGATGCCGTTCGGCAACTGACGCATGCTCCCCAAGGGAAGAAAAAGACCCCCGCAACCCACTCCGATGCAAACCACTCCGACGCAACCCACTCCGCGGTGGCGGGGATCGAAGCGGTGCTCTGTTCCTGGTGCGGCGACTTGCTGAAAATCCCGATTGTCGAACCGACCGACGATTTCTTTGAGTTGGGGGGCGAGTCGCTTACCGCGGTTCAGCTCATGAACCGGATTACGAGGAGATATGGCGCGCATATTCGCCTGAGTGCTCTGGTAAAGGCGCGAACCATGCGCCAGGTTGCCGGGCTGGTGTGTCAATCGAACACGCGGCCGGCCTGGGCTCCGGTAGTTTCGATACGGCCGGAAGGATCGAAACGCCCGCTTTTTCTAATGGCGGGCATCGGCGGCAATGTCATCAATTTCGAGTTCGTTTCACGTGCGCTAAAAAATCGGCCCGTTTACGGCGTGGAGACGCAAGGGCTCGACCGGAATGCAAATGTGCTGACGAGCGTGGAAGAGATGGCGCGCGTCTATCTCGAAGAGATGCGCCGCATCCAGTCGCGCGGGCCGTATCATCTGGCGGGCTACTCCTTCGGCGGTGTACTAGCCTTCGAAAGGGCGCACCAACTACAAGCGGCAGGCGAGCAGGTTGGGCTGCTCGGCTTAATCGACACGCTCGAATGGCGCTACATGCGTGGCGTGGTGGGAAAGCTCGGCTTCCTGCAACGCATGGATGTGCTTTATGGTGGCACGCTGCGCGAATTGGTGCGCGGGCCGAATCGCCTCGTCACCCTTCGCCAGCGTCTCAAAGCGACGTTCGAGCACCGCAAGTTGGTCCTGCTACGCGCCGCGGGTCGAACCGCCCAGGCTCCGGATGCCAGCGTGGAGCACCGCAACTACTATGCGCTGACGCAGTATGTTGCCCGGCCGTATTCGGGCGAGATGTACTTGTTCCGCTGCCAGGAAAAATCCCGGCCGCGCGGCAGCGATCCGCTGCTTGGGTGGGGAAAACTGGCCACCAAAATCGCGGTGGAGCAGGTTCCAGGAGATCATGAGCAGCTTATGTCGCGACCGTTTGCCGGCGCTTTGGGCACTCGTCTGGAAGCCGCGCTCGCGGCGGTTGAACACAATGGGCGCTCCGAGCACGAAATAAAACAGGGCGCTGCTTAGAAGAGAAACTTGACAGCCAGCTGTACCTGCCGCTCAGAGGTTGCGTTCGTGTTTGTTGAGCTGATGACGCCGAAAGTGCTGTCGTTGATGTTCGTGTCGGGCGCGGCAAAGAGCGGATGATTCAGCGCGTCGAAGGCTTCGATTCGGAACTGCAAGTTATAGCGCTCGCTGTGTCCGAAATAGTTATTCTTGAAGAGCGAGAGGTCGGCATTCGTGATCCCGGGGTTGCGCACATCCGGCAAGCTGCGGCCGGCACTCCCAATGGTAAAAGGCGCTGGGGTTGAGAAGACCGAAGTATTGAACCAGCGATTGATCGTCGGATTACTGATCCCTGCGCTATGGCCGTTATTGTCAGGCCGCTCTGCGAGTGTGTTTAGCCCGGTCGTATAGGAGGCAGCAGCCAGCACGATGGGCGTTCCGGTCTGCCAGGTGATAATTCCGTTGACTTGCCATCCGGCAATCAGAGCGTTGGCGATTCTCGGTGTATCGCTCGCGAAATGTTTGCCTTTCCCGAATGGCAGTTCGTAAGTGAAGCTCGCTACCAGGTTGCGCGAAATATCCTGCGGGGAAACGGACCACTCGAGCCGGCGGTTATATTGATCGGCGCGCGTGCCGCTATTCGGCCCGAGATAGGTTACGGCGGCAGCCGAATCATCCATCGATTTGGACGCCGTGAAGGCAAGCAAGAAGTTCAAGCCATACGAATAGCGCTTGTTGATGCGTGTAGTGAACCCGTGATACATCGAGGAAGCAGTCGGCTTGCGAAAACTATAAACGTTCGAGTATTGCGGAAATGGCTCGAGTAGTTGGTAATAAGGGACCGTGGATGAGTTCAAGCCATTCTGGGCCGAGCCCGTGATTAACCCGTAAAAGGGATTCGCCACTTGATTGAGGAGACCATTCCCGAGCGAAGCATAAGCCGGGCTGACCTGATCGAAGGGCTGCCCGGGGTCGCCATCTACCAGAAACAGCCCGCGATTGCCAAGATAAGCAACCTCCGCCGTGATGCCGCCAGGAAGCTCCCGCTGTATGTTGAAGTTCCACTGCATGGAGTAGGGATTGCGATACGAGCTAAAGAACGACTGGTCGATGCTGTTCCCCACTTGAGTCAATGGACCGCCCGCTGGGCCTTGCGGGAGGATGAAGCCAAAAGGGAATGGGTTTTGCAGCGAGTTGTTGGTTGTCAGATAGTTATTGGTTGTTCCGTTGACGTAAGTTGCGGTGCTGAAACCCTGGGTGCCGGCTGCTCCGGAACTCCCCGCGGCCTGCAGAGCGGAGGGTAAGTAAGAGATGCCGAAACCGGAACGGATCACAGTTTTGCGGGCAGGAGTCCAGGCGACGCCGACGCGCGGCCCCCAGTCGGTCCACTGAATGGGGGCTTGGGCGCGCCCGAATATGCTGCTGCCAGGCTGGTTGACAAAGAGCATCTGGCCGCGCAGATCGCCGCAATAGAGACAGGCGTTGGCCGGGACCTTCCCTTGTAGCGGCGAGGGCTTGGAAGGATCCCAATAGGAAAGCTGATTGTAGCGTTCGGTACGCGGCGTTTCGACTTCATACCGAAGTCCGAGATTCAGCGTCAAGGTGCGGCTGACCTTCCAATCATCCTGAAGGTAAAAAGCGGAATACGTGCTGGAAGACGCGGCGGACGAATCGTAAGTTTGGTTGGCGTAATCCGTCAAGCCCAGCAGCAACGTGGCAAAAGAAGAGCCGGTGCCGTTGGCGGACAAAAGATTCTGCTGCGTCCATTGCTGGCTTTCGCCAAACTGTCCATCGGGTTGTCCGAACTGGGTGAAATTGATGTAGAGCTTGCGGAACTCGCCACCAAACTTGATGGTTTGCGCCCCTAACACCTTCGTCAAACTGGCGGTGACATCGTGCGCGAACGGGTTTTCGATCAGGAAAACGTAACCGTTGTTGCCAAGGCCGGCCGTGTTCTGAACTTCGAAGCGCGGAAACGCCAGTCCGCCGAGTTGGGAAGCGATTTGGGTCAGAGACGACGGCAGTCCGAGGGCGGAGGGATCGAAGCCGGCGCCATAGGGAACGCGGGAAACGGAGGAGCGACTGACCCCGTAGCGGAAGTCGCCTATCAGAGTGGGCGTGAAGCTGATCGTGTGGTCCATGGACGCGCTCCAGGAGCCACCGGCTTGAGGACCGCCGTAGCCGGTGGATGCCGCATTGCCGTAGTCATTGAGCGGCGCATAGTCATTCCAATCGTGCGAGACACGCAGGAACATGTGCCATTTATCGGTGAAGTTGTGATCGAAGCGGCTATCCCAGTGGTCGTCGTCCGTTTTGCTGGTGCCTGCAATCACATAGTTATTGGTCAGAGCTCCAGGTCCGCCGGTATTGGGAAGCGGAAAGTAGTTGATGGCGTTCATACCAATCGGGCTCAGTTGGCTGGGCAAGAGCTTGTTATTTTGAAACGGGTTGCGGACCAGAGTTCCGCCGGCATCGGTGTGTGCCGACGTGGGATCGTAGATCGTCGGAATGCCCGGCGCGGAGAAATCGCCAATTCGTTCGGCCGCCGTCGGCACGGTATCCGTCTCCACTGCGTTATCGGCTTCTTTCGTCTCTTCAAAGCCAAAAAAGAAAAAAGTCCGATTGCGCCCGTTATACAGCTTCGGGATGATGATCGGGCCGCCCAGCGTCCCGCCATATTGATAGCGGTGCATATCGGGACGCGCCGAGCCGCTGCGATTGGCGAAAAAGTCATTGGCGTTCAGGATGCCATTGCGAGCGAAGGTAAATGCGCCGCCGTGCCACTCGTTCGTGCCGGATTTCGTGACTACATTGATGACGCCGCCGCCAAACCGCCCGTATTCAGCCGAAAGCGCGTTCGTCTGAACGCTGAATTCGTTTACCGAGTCGACGATCGGCGTATAAGCAGCCGAGGTGTTGCCGACATTGTTTTCCGGCAGAATGTTAGTGACGCCGTCTATCTGTTCTTCGTTGACAGCGTTGCGCGAGCCGCCGATGTGAGGCGTGGAGGCGTTGCCGACATTGTTGACGCCGGGCACCAGTTCCGCCAGCGCAAACGGATTGCGCCCATTGAGCGGCAGATCCACAATGTTCCGCGTCTCGATTACCTGGCCGAGCGTCGCATTGCTGGTATCGAGCGGAGGGGTTGTCGCCTCTACCTGCACGGTCGAAGTCACCGTGCCTACGGTTAGCTTGAAGTCAACCGAGTAAATCTGGGAGACGTCCAGTCTGACGTTTTCCTGCTTGGCCGGGGCGAAACCGGTGGCTTCGACTTCCACCGTGTACGTCCCGGGATTGAGCAGCGGTTGAACGTAGCGTCCGCCCGGGTCCGTTTTGAGCTCTTTGACTTCGCTGGTCGCGTTATTCGTGATCTTGACACTGGCATTCGCGACTGCTCCGCCGGACGTATCGAGCACGGTTCCCTGCAGGGTACCGGTCGGAGTTTGAGCGAACAGGCTCATCGAGACACTAAGAAAGAGCCAACCAACCAACAAACCAGTAACAACTGTTTTGCGAAGCGTGATTCTGCCAAACATGGATCTAACCTCTCTATGGCGGCGAAACAAACGTGGAAGCCGGGGATTTCGCCGCGATTTAGCACTATTGGATACCGCGGCGCGACGTTTGACAACGGAGAACACCGTGATACACCCGTTAAAAGTCCAATCTTTACTTGCCTTTGCGCTTAGTCGATTTTTGCTAGCAAGAGGTACAATCGGTTGTTAATCGGGAGTAACAAGGGGTTCGAAAAAGCTGACGTGCGAGTCTTACCGCGTATTCCGGATGCTTCCGAAGTTCGGCGCGAACTGGAATTGATCCTGGACAGTAGCGTCTTTCGTGGAAGCAAGCGATGCCGGGACTTCCTGCGCTACGTGTCCGCTCGGTCGCTGGAGGGCGCCGCGGACACTCTGAAAGAGCGGACGCTCGCCGTAGAGGTATTCGGCCGCCACAATACAGGCGATCTGGCCGACGACAGCATTGTTCGTGTGGGGGCGCGCGAAGTACGCAAGCGCCTGGCCCAGTATTACGTTACCGATGGCGCGCGGGATCCAGTGCGAATCGAACTGCCGCCCGGGTCCTACGTTCCGGCCTTCCACTATCGCGACGACTACCCGGATTCAAGCGCGGCCCTCGTCATTTCTCCTCCTCAAACCGAAGAAGCGCGGCCGCCCGTCGCCGGGCGTCGAGGGGATGGGCTCAGCGGCCGGCGAGTGCTAGCCCTCGTGGGTCTGGCCGTCTGCCTGGCGGCCGTGCTGGCAATCGCCTTGCGGTCGGTCGAGCGCCGGGCCGATCCCTTCCATACCTTCTGGGGTCCGGTGCTGAATGCCACTGCGCCCGTTGTAATTGTGCTGCCACACCCGATCGTCTACCATCCCTCCTGGCGAGCGAATAATTTGGATCTGCAACGACACGGCGCGCCCCACCTTCCCATGCAGCGCCCCTTGGACGTTCCCCCGGAGCTATTAAACGGCTCCGATTTCATCCCGGTTCTCGATCAGTACGTAGGCTTCGGCGACGCGGTCGCCGCGCTGCGCATCACCACTCTTCTCGGACAGTATTCGCGCTTCCCGAAGTTTCGCCTGGCGAGTAAAGTGGAATTTAACGATTTGCGCGATTCGACCCCCTTGCTGATCGGCGCGTACACGAACCGCTGGGCATTGGAAATGACCAAGAGCATGCGCTTTCGATTCGACCTGGAAGGCGAAAAGTACGGCATTCGAGACACTCACGATGGGCGCTTCTGGTCGCTTTCGAAAAGGGCGGATGGCCGTTCCACGGAAGATTATGTCCTGATCTGCCGCCTGCCTCATTCCGAGACAGGTGGCTTTATGATGATTGGCGCCGGAATCAACATGACCGGCACGGAAGAAGCCGGGCGCATTCTGGCCGATCCGGAATCGCTCAGCCCAATTCTCCGCAAGCTGCCGAAAGGCTGGGAGTCGAACAATCTCGAGTTTGTGCTGCACGTCGAGGTGATCGGCGATGCGCCCGTTCTTCCGCAAATGGTCGCGGTGCAGAGTTGGAAGCCGTAGTTTACGCTTGCAAAGTCGCGAACCGATGCTCGGGCCGCGGCTCGGCTGGCCGAAAAGCGCGCAGATGAAGGATTCGCAGCGAGCCTGGAATCGTCCCGACCGCTTCTTCTACCAACTGCCGTAACTGTTCCGGATCGGCGATGGCACGCAGATTGATTGCGAGCTCGTGATCGTGAACCCGTTCGGCCAGCAGGTCGCCCTCCGGCACCGGCGACTGCCCGTTACCCGAGATACTCACCTTGATCCATCCGCTCGCTCCCTGGTCAAAAATTTTCAAGTGCGCGATTGGCAAACGTGCCGCCTCCAGAGACGCCTGCAAGCCGTCGAGCAGCGGACCGCACAAAGCCGCCGGGCTGATCGGATCCGGAGAGCGGATTTCGGCGTGCAGGTTGAGCCATCCAAGCGCGGCTTCCGCCTGGGCGTACCGTTTGTAGTCGACATCGAGCAGATGCGCTCCAACAACTCGCTTCGCTTCGAGAATCACGTCCAGCCACTCATCGATGCCCGCGCCCGTCTTAGCGCTCAAGCGGAAATCGATCGGGAAGGGCAGCCGCCCATCGCCTGAGAACACATCCTGCTTGCTCAGGCAAACCAAATCGGCTTCGGCCAATTGCCGCCGAAAGAGAAAATCCATTTCGGAATTCAGTTCGTCGCGGAATGCTCTTTCAGCCATCGCGGGATCGATCAGCACAGTCAAAGGCGCCAGGCGGTAGGCAGCGCGATGATACGCCTTGAGCGGCTGGAGAATGGTCGCCGAAAGATCCACGCAACTGCCGACCGGCTCCGCAAATATTACGTCCGGATCCTGAACGCGCAATGCCTCGGAGGCCTCGATCAGATCCGAAAAGCGGCAGCAGAAACAGCCGCCCGCGACTTCCCGCGCCGGAACCTCTTCGGCCAAGGCATGACGGGTATCGACCAGGCCCGCATCCTGATCGTTCGTGATCACTGCCGCGCGCAGGCCACGCATCGCCAGCAATTGGACCGCTTTCAAAATAAGCGTGGTCTTGCCCGCGCCCAAAAAACCCCCGACCAGAGCGAGATGTGGCCGCTTGCCCTTAGACATGTCCTATTGGAGCAGATTCATATGCTAGAGAGGAATGAAGCGAAAGAGCAAGACCGGCCGGCGCGATTTCTTGAAATCGGCAGCACTGGCTAGTGCAGTACTGCCAGGAGCAAACGCCACAGCCGAGTCAGTCGGAGAAACTCCGGAAAAGGTCCGGGGCAATCAGCGGCAGTTATCGCAGATCGTTTATCCGCGGCGCTTCACCGGCCCGGCGCTGGCCATGATTTCTTATCCTCTTGGCGGAGTGGGCGCGGGAAGCATCGGGCTCGGCGGCAGAGGCCAGCTGCGCGATTGGGAAATTTTCAACCGCGCCGACAAAGGCAACTCGCTCACCTATTCATTCGCCAGCATCTGGGTAAAGGCCGAAGGGCGGGAGCCAGTCGCGCATGTTCTGGAAGCGCGCATCGGTAAACCGTATGAGGGGCAAGACGGGCTAGGTTCACAGAACGCGCCGGGCCTTTCCAGATTGCAGGGCGCAACATTCATCGGAGAGTTTGCTGCCCCAAAGATCGAGTTTCATGACGACCGCCTTCCCATCAGCATTGCTCTCGAAGCCGGAACGCCCTTTATTCCGCTCGATGCAGATGAATCCGGATTGCCGGTGGCGGCGCTTCGCTATCGGGTGCGGAACACGGCTGGTGTTCCGGTGACAGCCTCGATTGCCTTTTCCCTAGAGAATCCCGTAAAGCCGCTCGAGCAGGGTAGGCAGCCGCACTCATCGGCCGATACAAAGGATGCGCGCGAGAACCGCTTGCGCAGCGGCCAGGGATTGCGCGGTCTCGCGATGAGCAATCCCGATCTGCCCGACACAGATCTCGGACACGGGAGTTTCGCGCTTGCAATCCTGGACGCGGAGCACGGGCAGTTTAGCGCCCTGCGAGGCTGGCCGGCGGGGCGCTGGTGGAACAGCCCGCTTCTCTTTTGGGACGATTTCTCGAGCGATGGCGAACTCGGCCCTGAACCTGAGCATGTCGGCCCGGTGGGCGCAGTCTGCCTGAAACAACAAATCGCGCCCGGCGCGGAAGCACAGTACGCTTTTCTGCTTGCCTGGCACTTTCCGAATCGCACCCCTAAGCGCTGCGGCTGGAGTGCTCCCAAAGGACACGAGGATACCGTCATCGGCAATTGGTACGCGCAAAGATTTCCTGACGCCTGGTCCGCCGCCGAGTATTCCGCGCGGAATTTGGCCAAGTTGCAACAACGCACGCAAAACTTCGTCCAGGCGATGCGCGAAACAACTGTGCCGGACGCCGTCAAGGACGCGGCCTTGTCGAATCTCTCCACTCTGACATCGACCACCTGCTTCCGCACCGCCGATGGCGAGTTCCATGGATTCGAAGGAGTCAACGATCAGGTCGGCTGTTGTTTCGGGAACTGCACTCACGTCTGGAACTATGAGACGGCCACCGCCAATCTGTTTCCCTCGCTTTCCCACTCCTTAAGGCGCAGCGCATTCGGCTACTCGATGGACGAGCGCGGCGCAATGTATTTCCGCCAGCTGCTGCCCGATGGAATCGAGCGCTTCAACGCGGTAGCGGCCGACGGGCAAATGGGCCAGATCATCAAGGTCTATATGGATTGGCAGCTCAGCGGCGACCGGCGTTTCTTGACCGAATTCTGGCCGAAAGCGAAGCGCGCCATCGAGTTCGCCTGGATTCCGGGCGGCTGGGATGCCGATCGGGACGGCGTGCTCGAAGGCGTCCAGCACAATACCTACGACGTGGAATTCTACGGGCCAAATCCGCTCTGTGGAATTTATTATCTGGGCGCTCTGCGCGCCTGCGAAGAGATGGCGCGCGCCACGGGAGAGGACCAGAATGCGTCGGAATACCGCCGTCTCTTCGATAGCGGCCGAAAGTGGATGGATGCGAATCTATTTAACGGCGATTACTACATCCAAAAGGTGCAGGGGCGTCCGGCCAGCGATATTGCGCAAGGCTTGCGTCTCGGCGCGGGCGCCGACGACCCGGAGCACCCACAGTATCAAGTCGGCGACGGCTGCCTGGTCGATCAGCTGCTCGGCCAATATATGGCAGAAATCACCGGGCTCGGACAGTTGGTGAATCCGGAGCATGTTAGAAAAACGCTTGCTTCGATTTACCGCTACAATCACAAAGCGAATCTGTTCGATCACGATTGCGTGGAGCGCACCTTTGCGCTGAACGATGAAGCGGCGCTGGTCATCTGCGACTACGGCCAGGGCAAGAGGCCGAAAATTCCCTTTCCTTATTATGCCGAGGTAATGACTGGCTTCGAACACTCGACGACCGCCCTCATGCTTTATCAGGGCATGAGTGAGCAAGGCCTCAAATGCATCAACGACATTCGGCTGCGCTATGACGGCATACGACGCAACCCGTGGGATGAAGCCGAGTGCGGCCACCATTACGCCCGGGCGATGGCGGCCTGGTCAAGCCTGCTCGCTCTGAGCGGATTCCGTTATCGCGGAGCCGACCGGACCGCGATTGTCTCGCCGCGCCTGCCGCATTCCCCGTTCCGGTCGTTCTGGTCTGCCGGCACGGGCTGGGGCATGTTCTCGCTGGCAAAGAACGGCCGACAGCATAAGTTATCCATGAGCGTGTCGGAAGGGTTCCTGCTGGTGGAGCAGCTCGAGATCTCCGGAAAGACCGCCAAGCTCAAAGAACAAACCCGGATAGAGCCCGGACACGATCTGGCTTACGAGATTTGAGCCTGGCGTGCGGAGCGTGTGATCATGTTCCATGCGCTGCCTCTTCGGCCTGCTATTTTTGCTCGCGCCCAGCTTCGCGGCCGACGTTATGCCTCCGCCGACCGACCAAAAACTCGCTTACGACATCTATAAACAGATCATCGAGATTAAATCGGGCTATACAACGGGCGCGACGACTCCCGTCGCAGAAGCTATTGCCGCTCGCTTGCGGGCCGAAGGCTTTCCGGATTCCGACATTTTCCTGGGTGGCGCGATCCCGACGAAATGGAATATCGTCGTGCGCTATCACGGCACGGGAGCGCGCAAGCCCCTGCTCTTGCTTGCCCATACCGACGTAGTCGAAGCAAAACGCGAAGACTGGAGCACCGATCCCTTCGTCCTGGTCGAGCGGGATGGCTTTTACTACGGGCGCGGCACGGCGGACGATAAAGCGCAGGCGGCTCTCTGGATCGCCAACCTGATTCGCTATAAACGCGAAGGATTCAAGCCCGATCGGGACATCATCGTGGCCTTGACGGCCGACGAAGAAGGCGGCGGACCTTACAACGGCGTCGATTGGCTGGTGAAGAACCATCGCGATCTCATTGCCGCCGAATATGCGCTCAATGAAGGCGGCTTTGCCGAGTCGGTGGACGGCAAGAAGGTGTCGAACGACGTCGAGGTCAGCGAGAAATATGTAGTGAATTTCCGCCTTGAAGTTCACAACAAGGGCGGCCATAGCTCCATGCCTGTGCCGGACAATGCCATCTATCACCTGGCGGGAGCTTTGCAACGGCTCTCCCAATTCGGCTTCCCGTTGAAGACGAACCAGATCACGCGCGCCTATTTCGCCGAAATGTCCAAGCTGGAGACGGGTCCGAGTGCGGGCGATCTCGCCCAAGTGTCGGCCGGCTCTGAAGAAGCGATGCAGCGCGTGGCGGCCGCTTCGCCTCAATGGAACTCGATGCTGCGCACGACCTGCGTGGCCACACAGCTCGAAGGCGGTCATGCCAGGAACGCGCTGCCGCAGCTTGCCGCCGCGACCGTCAATTGCCGCGTGCTTCCGGAAGACTCCGTGGAATATGTACAAAACACTCTGACGAAAGTCTTCGCGGATGACAAGGGGGGCATCAAAATCCTCGGCGAAGTGGATCGTGGCCCCGCTTCTCCGCTCGATCCTCAGTTGATGCATACGATTAGCCAGGTGACGGACACTTTATGGCCCGGCGTTCACGTCGTCCCGGTGATGCTGGTGGGCGCTACGGACGGCCTATATTTGCGCAGCGCGGGCATTCCGACTTATGGCGTGCAAGGCCTGTTCAACGACCGCAACGACCATCGCGCGCATGGCCGCGACGAACGTCTGGCGGTGAAATCGTTCTACGAGGGCCAGACTTTTCTGTACGATCTCGTCAAGGCGCTTTGTAGCGGCGCGTGACTTTAAGGAAAGCGCGCGAGACCTAAAGCCCAGCCCCTTGACCGCCGATGGAACACTTGGAGCTGCCCTTCGCTGGTAGCTCGGATCAGTTTCAGGAGTGGGAATTTCGATGGGGCATTCGAAAAGCTGGGCTAGTCTGGTCAGACTGCATCTGATGTTGCTTTTGACGGTAGTCGGTTGCGAGGCAGCCGCAATCGCGCCGTTGCTGAGTTCCCCCTCTGCGCAAAACTTTGGCAAGGTAACGGCCAACGGATCGTCGCCGGCCAGCCAGACCCTTGGATTTACCTTCTCGGGATCACCTACAGTATATTTTTCATTGGCCTATGGCGCGGAGTTTACGGCCGCTCCGGCCAAGTGTACCGGCACCACGACTCTTGCGTGCACGGTAGTCGTTAGCTTTCTGCCTCATTTCCCCGGCCTGCGAACGGATGCCGTCTTGGTCAAGGATATTGCGGGTAACCTGCTCGGAAGCACCCTGCTCTATGGCACTGGACTAGGACCGCAAGCCGTTCTCTATCCAGGCATAATCTCGACGGTGGCCGGAACCAGTAGCTGGAGTTTTTCCGGTGATGGCGGCCTTGCCACCGCAGCGACTCTGAGGAATCCGCAAAGCATCGCCATCGATAATTTCGGAAATATCTTTATCGCCGATTCAATGAATCAGGTGATCCGGAAGATTACCGCATCGACCGGCAAAATCACCACGGTAGTCGGCAACGGCGGCGCGACTTATTCGGGTGATGGAGGTCTGGCGCTGCGGGCGAGCTTGAATACGCCGGCGGCAGTAACGATTGATGGAGCCGGCAACCTGTATATCGCCGATCAAGGCAACAACGCAATCCGGAAAGTGGATGCCGTCACCCAGATCATCACTACCGTAGCGGGCGGCGGCACGTCTGCTTCCGGGCCGGACGGCCTCGGGGATAGCGGTTTGGCGACAGCGGCATTGCTCAGTGGGCCGAACGATGTGGCCGTGGATAGCATGGGGAACCTTTACATTGCGGACACGTTTAACGGCTTGGTCCGGCGCGTGAACGTCGTGACCGGAATCATTTCGGTCGCAGCTGGCAGCGGGAACAGCGCTGGAACCGATGGTTTTGGGGACGGCGGAGCGGCGACGTCCGCGCACCTGGAGGCCCCACTCGGAATCGGCCTCGATTCGTCGAATAATCTTTATATCGCCGATAGCGGAAATTGTCTGGTAAGGCGTGTCGATGCTACTTCCGGAATCATCACGGCAGTCGCCGGCAATGGCAGCAGCGGTTACAGCGGAGACTTAGGAAATGCGACGAATGCCGCCTTGGCGAAGCCTGCATCGGTTCGGGTCGATCCGGCAGGCAACATTTACGTGGCAGACCAGGCGAAAAACGCGGTCAGACAGATCAATGCTGTCTCCAGCATCATAACCACCATTGCCGGAAAGGGAGCAGCCGGTTATGCCGGCAACGGCGGCGTGCCGACGTTGGCCAATCTGGCCAGCCCCACTGGCCTGGCACTCGACTCGACAGGCAACATCTACATCGCGGATTTCTCGAACAATGTGGTGCGCAAAATCACTCTCCAGCCGGCGCCTCTGGCATTTCCGACAACCTTGATCGGCCAAGCCAGCCCCTCGCAAGGTTTTACAGTCTTCAATGCAGGCAATCAGAGCTTGATTCTTTCGGGCCTTAGCACAACTTCCGGTTTTGCGCAGGCACAAACGGGTGCTCGCGACTGCACGGCGTCTTATACACTCGTTTGGGCTGCCAGTTGCACCGCCGCCATTCAATTTGTGCCGACGAAAACCGGAGCAACCCAGGGAAGTTTCCTTCTCACTTACAACTCGCTCAACCTGACTGCTACCCAAACCGTCGCCATGAGTGGAAACGGGGCTGCAGGCGCTGTCCCGCAGCTAACGCTCGCTACGACCAGTCTGACTTTTCCGGCTGAGCCGCTCGGCACGGCCTCGGGGCCGAAGACCGTTACGCTCTCCAATCCTGGAACAACCGCACTGTCGCTTGCCGGGATGTCCTTGAATGGCACCAACGACTTTAGCTATTCGACTACTTGCGGGTCGTCGCTAGCCCCCAACGCAACCTGTCAACTTTCTTTTGTGTTCACGCCATCGGTGATCGGTCCGATAAACGCTTATTTTTCGTTTGCCAGCACCGGACTGGCGAGTCCGCCTCAGATCGCGATGTCCGGCGCAGGCGTCGGCAGCCCGAAGGCGGGTTTAAGTGCGACAGTCGTTTCCTTCGGCAGTCGCAGCATTGGCAGCACCGGAAGCACCAAAACCGTGACCTTATCGAATACCGGCAATGGCGCTCTGACAATCGTGAGTACGTCGATCTCCGGCGCAAACGCAACCGACTTCAGCGAGACGAACACCTGCGGAAGTTCGGTAGCGGCAGGGGCGAGCTGCGCAATTACGATTAGCTTCACGCCGCACGCGCTGGGCCTGCGGACAGCGGTGTTTACCATTACAGACAATGCCGCTAACACGAGCCAAGGCATAACCGTTCGCGGGACCGCGCAGCTGAAAGCTGCTCCAGCGGTCTGGCGCCCCTCAGGCGGGCGCTGGTTCGTCTCGGCCAATTTGAGCAGTGCTTCGACGGCGGGTTTTCAGTGGGGACTTCCAGGAGATGTTCCGGTCCCTGGTGATTATGACGGCGATGGTAAACCCGATCTTGCCGTCTGGCGTCCGTCAAATGGCACCTGGTACATAGTTCCCAGCACAACCGGCGTGGCCTACATGGTTCAAAGCGGAGCTTCCGGAGACGTGCCCGTACCCGGCGATTACGATGGAGACGGCAAGACAGATATTGCCTTCTGGCGTCCATCGAACGGAACCTGGTACATCCGTCCGAGTTCAACGGGGGTGGCCTACGCTGTCCAGTGGGGCCTGCCCGGTGACACTCCAATTCCTGGCGATTACGACGGCGACGGTAAGACCGATACGGCCGTTTGGCGTCCAAGCAATGGTGTTTGGTATATTGTCCCGAGCACGACGGGCGCGTTCTACACGATTCAAGGAACGCCCGGTGACGTTCCCGTGCCAGGCGATTATGACGGCGACGGTAAGACCGACATCGCCTTCTGGCGTCCATCAAACGGGACCTGGTATATCGCTCGAAGTTCGACGGGGGCGGGCTACGCCGTCCAATGGGGACTGCCCGGTGACATTCCGGTTCAAGCCGATTATGACGGCGATGGTAAGACCGATACCGCCGTCTGGCGTCCGAGCAGTGGTGTCTGGTACATTATACCGAGCGCGACAACCGCGCCCTATGCTCGCCAATATGGGTGGCCCGCAGATATTCCGGTACCCGGCGATTATGAAGGTCCGGAGTTTTGAAAATGCCCTTCGATCAGGAGGAACTTGCCGCTTCCTTCCGAGCAAAGACTAAGCTTGAGCGACCATTTGGACACTGATACAAACTCGCATCGGAAATTCTCGGTAAGCTAGCGATCCACGCCATCTGTTGTGACTTTCCGCCGACAGAAAATACGTTTCCGGGTCACGGTCGACGTTGCCAAGGCAGCTCTCAAGTTCTTCCTCACTAAATCCAAAGAGATTCGCCATCAGCCGGAGATTAACCAGATGTCCGGCCGCTCCGTTTCCGCGATGTACATGGTCTACAGCATGTAGATTGAGACCGCTGGGTTTGAGGAACTTATTAAGTCCGGCCGCCACGGAATGAAGCGCGTTTGGAGACAAATGCTCCAGGACGGAAATCGAATAAATGCAATCGAAGCTAAGCCCGTCCAAGTGCGGCAGCTGATCGGAGAATTGACCCCGTATGAACCGGATCTCCGGACATTGGGATACGAAGACTTCGTAGTCGCCTGGTCCATTACCTGAGCCATCGTAAGGATCAACTATCCAAACTTCGTAGCCAAGCCGGCTAAGTAAATCGGCTACCCACGGCTCGCCTGCTCCAATTTCCAGAATACGGGAGCCGCGAGGAACCAGTCCAAGCACCGCTTTGAGTATCCACGGACGTTGAACATCTTTAAGATCGCCGCTTGCCGTTGCCAAAGGACGGAGATTATCGAAGCTGTCACAGAAATCCCCAACCGTGGCATAGCTCAGTGGATTTGGCGAAAATCGCGAACCGTAGCGATGATAGATCTTCTCAAAGGAAAGATTGTCAAACCAAGCCTCGGTTTTCGCATGCGTGCCCATGCTATAGCCTAATTTGCCGGCGGGGCCGCCACACTGTAATCACAAGCGTGTACATCAAAATTCGGGTTGTAGTAAGGATCGCCAGCCTTGATCAGCGGTTCCCAGCAATCCAGCAATAGATTGTGGTCGACGAGGTCGTAGTACTTTCCTCTAGAAACCGATTCATGGTGGATTAGACGCGCCCGAGGCGTGAAGATAATACGTTTGCCCCTCTCCCGAATTTTTAGACAAAGATCTACATCCTGAAACGCGGTAAAAAAGTGCTCGTTGAATCCGCCCAGCTCGTCAAACAAAGAGCGGCGCATCATGAGACACGCCCCGGTGACGGCGGAAACTTCGCGCGCGCAGGAGAGGGACCCCGCATACCCATCGCAGTCGCCGGGCGCTCCCCGCAGCACATGGTCTGCGATCCCCTTGCACCCGAGTACGACACCAGCATGCTGAACCGACCCGTCCGCATACAGCAAAAGACCGCCGACCGCGCCGACATCCTCTTGTTCGGAATAATACAGCAACTGCTCCAGCCAGTCCGGTGTAACGACCTCGACGTCATTGTTCAAGAAAACGAGATATTCTCCGGTGGAATATTCGCGGGCGAGATTATTCGCTTTTGAAAAGTTGAAAACCCCCGGGAATGATACGCGCTCTATCGGCGCATCCGTCATCTCTCCTAACGCTCTTGGGTCACTTGTTTCATTGTCCACGCAAAAGACTTCAAAGTTGGGATATGTTGTGGTCGAAAAAATAGTGTACAAGCACTTGTGCAGGATATCGGGACTGTCTTTTGTGGGGATGATGATCGAAACCTTAGGAAAGATTCGCCGCGCGAGCGGCACAATCTTCACGCGATGCGGGAAATCGCCACGTTCAGTGTTCGCGGCCAGGCCCAATCTCCCCAAGTGACTGCGCACGGCCTTCTGCTGCAATGAATCCAGATCTCCCTTTGCATCGCCTTTAGCCGCAACGCTTCCAGGGACGGCCCGCCAATGATAATGGATTTTGGGAATATGACCAATTCGGGACGTGGCTTCTGAGTATCGAAGCAAAAACTCGAAATCCTGCACGCCGTCGTATTCGCGGTCAAAGCCGCCTATGGCGAGCGCAACATCGCGGCGTACGCAGAGTAAGTGGCCCACATACATCACTCCACGAAAGTATTCAGGTGACCAGTCTGGTTTATGAAACGGTTCGCTACGATTACCTTGGTTATCGATCTTGTCGGAGTCTGTGTAAACGGCATCGTAGCCTTCTTCCAGGAGGTCGACGCAACCTGCGAGTGCCTCACGCGCGAGTATGTCATCATGGTCGACAAAGCAAACATATTTGCCCGCGGCAGCTTCTAAACCTGCGTTTGTAGCGCTGCTGATGCCACGGGAATCGCTTAGTTTTTTGATCTTGATGTTAGGCAAACTCTGTAGTTCACTAAAAAGCAGTTGGAACTCTGTCTGGGAAGAGCCGTCATCGACAATGCACCATTCCCATTGAAGAAAACTTTGCTCAACTATGGAAATGGCAAGATCGAGAAACCACGCGGGCTCCGTATTGTGGGTAGGTGTGATAACGCTAATATGCGGTTCAATGTCAATATTAGTCGTCTTGAACAATTCCACTATTCGGTGTAGGCGGGCAAACAACGGGCTTGACTGTTCTGATTCACAAGCGTTTTTCTTGCCATTTTGCATGCCGAACATCTACCGGAATTGTAGCCCTAAGCTTTTCGCTTTCAATCGATGATCAATAATTCGCGTCCAAGAGATTCCGCTAGATGGATCTTGGCATTTCTTTCGCTGACTCTTGGACTGGTTTCACTATGTATGATTCTGATCCTCGCGTTTCGGGACTCGACGGTCCTGCCGTTCTGGGATCATTGGGCTCTTATTGGCGAACTCGCCCGCGGATCGAGCCACTATACTCTCGCGCAACTCTGGGAGCAGCATAACGAACACCGAATTCTTATTCCGAAGATATTCCTGCTAGTTGATTTTTTCTTTTTCAAGGCTAAAAACCATTTTTTACTTGTTTGCATCCTCGTAGCCCAAATTTTTGCGGCGCTTTTTTTTGTCGCCGCGGTCAGGTTGCGCGAAGATCTGGACCGCTGCAGTAAGGTAACCCTTTATGGCCTTATCCTTTTTTTGCTCTTCTCCCCCGTGCAAATGGACAATTTCGTTTGGGGCTTCCAAATTACTTTTGTACTAGCGACTTTCTTTACTATCGTCTCGCTTTACTGCTTCTCAAAAGTATGTTCGAGAATCGAGGCACACCGGGATCTTTATTTTTTCGCGTCTCTGTTCGCGGCTCTCTGTGCCACCCTATCCTTGGCAAGCGGGCTATTTGTCTGGCCTATCCTGATTCTCGCGGGTGTCGCTCGGAAGATCGGCCGGCGCAAGCTCCTGTTGACCTTCTTGAGCGGCCTTTTGATATACAGCGCCTACTTCTATCATTACCAACGGCCTAGCGATCATAGCAGTCCTTTGGTTTCGTTGGGGCATCCTCTGATTCTCTTACGATATCTTTCGTTGTATTTGGGAGGAGCTTGGATAGTCTATGGACAAAAAGCCGCGAGTATTGTGGGGTTCGCAGGAATACTTCTTTCCATGCTCTTGTTTGGCTTTGCTGGTTTTCGCTGGAAACGGATAAGCTCGTCCGACCTCTTTTTTCTTTCCATCATCCTTTTCGTTCTTGTAGCGGGTTCTTTGACGGGGCTCGGAAGAATTCGTTTCGGCGTCGTGCAAGGATATTCAAGCCGATACCAAACTATAGCGCTTTTGCTCTGGGCGGCGGCATTGAGTTTGTCGATTTCCTGGCTGAGTTCCAGGTTTGGTGGCAGGTCCGCGGTCTCTGTGCTTGCTCTATTCGCAGGATGTCTTCTCTTCTGGAGCCCGTTTGCGCAACTGGACAAGATACTCGACCCTTACGCTGGCCGAGCTGGGCAGTGGCGAGTAGCCGAAGACGCAGCCGTAACGGGCGTAGGAGATTCCGAAATGGAACGCGCTGTTATAGGGAATCCGCAATCCCTGCCCCCCCTTCTAGACTTTCTTAGAGAGCGGCACCTTTCGGTCTTCTCCGAAGCTCGCTTCCGGCAAATTGGACTGCCGATGAATAGTTTTTATTCTGTCGATCCCACTGCGGGTTGTGAGGGTGGCGTCGAGAGTTCGGTTCCGGAAAATGCCTTTGTGAGCGATGGTCGGGTTCACAGCGGATTCAGGCTAATGGGTTGGGCTTTGGACAAAAAAACAAGAACCCCAATATCCCGGCTCTTAGTCGTTGCAGAAGATGGCAGCATTGAGGGAGTCGGGACGGGCGGCTACGCTGACCCACGCGCCGGGCACGCTCTTAATGGTTCTTCGCCCGACCTCTACGGCTGGTTTGGTTATCGATTGCTCCAGCCGGGCGCAGATCGATTCAGGATCTTCGGCGTCCTCCGAGGTGGCAAGAGAGTGTGCCTGATTGACAAGCGAAGCATAAGTCCTCGATCCATATTGAGCTATGCCCCTAACACGTCGGAGCTGATGAAAAACTTGAGCAAGACTTCGCAAGGAGTTTTTCGCTCCGGCCAGTGGTGGCGCGATGTCGATCATGAATTTCCCAAGAAAGCGAACGGGCTTTCACTGTTCGGCCAGAAAGGCGACCTTCCGGTCATCGGAGATTGGAACGGTACAGGCAAATTAAGCGTTGGCGTGTTTCGCGACGGGCAGTGGTGGCTGGACACAGACGGGAACGGTCGATTCGATCCGGGCGACCGGATCATCGTGTTCGGGCAAAAGGGCGATCTTCCCATTACCGGCGACTGGGATGGTTCGGGGAGGTTAAGGATGGGAATATTTCGCGACGGACAGTGGTGGTTGGATATGAATGGGAACGGTCGATTCGATCCGGGCGATCGGATCATCGTATTCGGGCAAAAGGGCGATCTTCCAGTTGTAGGGGACTGGGACGGAACTGGTCGGCTCCGAATTGGTGTCTTCCGCGGCGGCGAGTGGTGGTTGGACATGAACGGCGATCTTAAATGGCAAGAGGGGATCGACCAAATTGCTCACTTCGGACAAAAGGGTGATTTGCCCGTGGTCGGTAATTGGGATTCCGTCGGCAAGTTGAGGATTGGAGTCTTTCGAAACGGACACTGGATACTTGATTTGAATGGAAACAATTCGTGGGACGGCCCCGAGGTAGACCGCGATTTCATATTCGGAGAACCCAACGATATTACCAGCGTTCTTCCGTGGCCGAATTGATGGCAGAACCGCTGTCGGTCGGCCATCTCATTCTGCGCGAAAAGGTCACAGCGAGACACCTGCCCGCTAAAGTGCCGCCGACGTCGACATGGCTAGAGTTCGATGCGATATATCGCGTTGCGTTGATGACGGTGAGGAAGATTCTTTAGATCGAAGCGATTGCCAATAGTAGTCATTCAGCCTTTCCGCGCTTAAGGACCAGCTCAGGTGCTCTTTGAAGAACTCTAGGGCTCCCTGGCTGAGCCGTTCCCGTAGGCAGGAGTCGTCAAGAATTTCTCGCACAGCGCCAGCTATTGACAAGGCGCTTGCATTCGATAGAACATACGCGTGTTTTCTGTGGATCATACGGCTCGCAATGTTTGCATTGGGAACAACAACCGGTCTTCCAGCGGACAAGAATTCAGGCAGCTTACTTGGAAAGCGATAATCGTTGAACGGATCGGCGCGGCCCGGTTGCACCAGAATATCCGCCAATGCCAACACCGCTGGAATTTCTTTGTGCGGCACCAATCCGAGTTCGATGGAGTGTTTACGCGCCCACTGCTCTCCGTAGCCTAGAAAAGGGTAGAAGTCCCTCCCGGCGCGCACCAACGTAACCGGCTGCCCTTCGCGGTTTAATATGGCCACCGCCAGATACAAGCTCCGCATCTCGTGCGCATTTGCCGCATGCGCGTTCCCCGTATAGACGATGACCGCGCTGTTCTTGGGAATCCCGAGCAGCGTTCGTGCGCTATCTAATTTGGGTAAAGGCCTGAACAAATTTTGCTCCGCCGAAGGCCATAATTCGAGAGTTGGAATGCCTTTTGGCACCAGTTCCTGAAGACGATCAATGATTACCGTGATCCCATCGGCAGAACTCATGAACTCGAAACCTTTGCGGGGATGCGTAAGATGCGCTTTTACCAGAAGATCTAACTCATCGTCATCGAGCGAAATAATCCGTTTCCAAGGCATGCCCAGCGCGCAGGCCAGTAAATGCTGTTCGTTATCCTCCAATTGTATGAATAGCCGACACTCATGCTTTTCTCGCAAAGCGTCGCAAAAATGCCTCACTATTTCTCGTGGCGTCCAAGCGTGCAAGATGTCCGGACCTCGTCCATCCGCGAACACAGAGTCGGCGGCGAGCACCTCCCCGAAGTCAACGCCTCGATAAGAGGTCGATCCAAGGTTCGCAATAGTTTCTTTGTTCCAAGGCACCGCAACAATACAGTCGTGCCCGAATCTGCTGAGCTCATTCGCGAAGCTATGCACATGACTCGCGCTATTGCAGTTGAAGTCGTTGTACAGCGCGAAAAGAATATTCACGGATCTAGTCCATCCCCGTTCGATCGGAATTCAGACCCTGCAAATCTACGACTTTACGCGTCGTATACTGAAGGTTGCTTGACGGCTGAAAAGGGTTTGTAACACTAACTTGTTCCCCTAGTTGCTTCAAAACCCCTTTCTCCGATCCCTAAAGTGTTGGCATCATCATAGCTCATGCATTCTGAAGTCGCGTGGATTCCCCGTGGAAGTTTTCAGCCTCTCCGCTATCGTCCAGGCAATATCGGCAATTGGTCTGGCCACCTTCCGTTTGCCGGCGACCTGATCGCGGCCATGCACCCAAAACTCTTTGTGGAGCTAGGAACCCATTATGGTGAATCCTACTTCGGATTCTGTCAGGCGGTGGCGGAAAATGATGCATCCTGTACCTGCTACGCCGTCGATACCTGGGTCGGCGAGGAGCAGTCCGGGCGTTACGATGAGAGCGTCTACCAGGAGGTTTACGCCTATAACGAAGCAAAATACAAGAGCTTTTCCTACCTGCTGCGGACAACTTTCGATCAGGCCATCGATAACTTCGCGGCCGATTCTATCGACATGCTGCATATCGATGGCCTTCACACTTTCGAGGCTGTGTCCCACGATTTCCACAACTGGCTCCCAAAAGTCAGGCCCGGCGGTGTTGTCCTCCTGCATGACGTTGTTGCCCGGCATGCCGATTTCGGGGTGTGGAGGCTTTGGGAAGAAATGGCCGGTTTAGGCGATCGTTTCTTGTTCCCTCACAGCTGGGGACTGGGAGTCTTTCGCAAGCCAGACGGTAGCCTCGCTACTCCCGATCGTTTGTCTTCTCTGTTTCATGCCGATCCTCAGGAACGCGATCACATCAAGAAGTTTTACTCTCTATGCGCGCTAAAGCTGGAGCATGATTATTACCGGACCTACCAAGCCGGTTCGAATGGCTCCCAAATTCTTGGGGCTCAGTTCTTCCCAAGAGTGGCCGATCGATATTCGCCCGAAGTTCGCTATGATGCTGCTTTCCCATCGGGGGGATGGCAGAAGATTTGTGTCGAACTCTCGAACGGATTGGGTGAAGGACCATTGCGCGTCGATCTCGCCCAACAACCCTGCATCCTCGACATCGCTGGCATCACACTGCGCAAAGCAATGCGGAACGAGCCCCTATGGGCGGCCGTCGGATCCGAGATTGCATCTCTCCAGATAGGAGGCGATATGAGCCTCTTTGAAGAGCCCACAGGGAAGGACTTTTGCCGTTTCCTCAGCACTGGCAACGACCCCCAACTGTATTTAGCTCTGCTATCAGGCGATAATCTCGATCAGCCGCTCTATCTCGAAGTGTGGATTCGGGCGATTGTCGAGCCTTCCTCACTGCTGCAGATCTTGAAGCTGCGATGCCATGATCAAGGTGAAGAATTCGATTCAAAGGCACCGCGGAAGTCAGAAGCCGTGGCAGATCCTAAACCGGCCGATCCGATGCCGAGCATCGATCCCGGTTTGAAGGCCCTATCTGAGTGCAGTGCCGCTCTGCAGGATCTACAAGCCGTTCATGCTCAGTTGCTTGAACAACATGAAACGGTGACCCAGGAAAAGACCTTCCTGAACCAGTCGTACCGCAAGTTGCAAGGCGATCTATATGTCGCTAAAAGCGATCTCCTTTCGATGAGGAATGATCTCGTCGCGGCCCAAAATGATCTCCAGGCAGTAAAGCTCGATCTCGAAACGGCGCGAGTCGGTCTCAAGGCTGCCAAAACTGACATCAACGCTTCGAGAATCGAATCTCAGAAGAAAATGGAAGAAGCATCGGCGCAATCCGCCGAGCTCGTTCACGCGCGCAACGTCGAAGCCGAAAAATGCCGACAACTTGAGAAGACGATGCAGGCAATATTCACTTCCCGGTCTTGGCGCGTCACTGCACCCTTGCGCAAATTTAGATCGCATTGATAACAATTTCGGAGGCCGGGACACACCCCGAACTATAAACGCCCATGAGCAAACCTAAAGCTCTCATCACCGGAATCACTGGCCAGGACGGCTCCTACCTTGCCGAATACCTTGTCTCGAAAGGCTACGAGGTACATGGCATCGTTCGCCGCATCGCTCTTGAAGATCCGGAGCATCGTCTCGCCCGCATTGCCCCGATTATCGAGCAGGTCAAACTCCACGCCGCCTCGCTCGAAAGCTATGGCAGCATTCACAACGTCATCGAAACCGTCAGCCCGGACGAGTGCTACCACTTGGCGGCCCAGAGTTTCGTCAGCTATTCTTTCGACGACGAATTTTCCACGCTGAACACCAACATCAACGGTACCCATCACGTCCTCGGCGCGCTCAAACGTCTTGCGCCGCGCTGCAAAATTTATTTTGCGGGCACCAGCGAGATGTTCGGAAAAGTCGAAGAAACTCCGCAATCCGAACAGACCCGCTTCCACCCGCGTTCGGCCTATGGAATCAGTAAGGTCGCCGGCTACGAGTTGACGCGCAACTATCGCGAGGCATACGGCTTGCATGCCAGCACCGGAATCCTGTTCAACCACGAGTCGCCCCGCCGCGGTTTCGAATTCGTGACTCGCAAAATCAGCCGTGGCGTCGCACGTGTCGCCGCCGGCCAGATCAAGGATCTGAAGCTGGGGAACCTGACCGCTCAGCGCGACTGGGGACACGCTAAAGAGTACGTCGTAGCGATGTGGCTCATGCTGCAGCAACCCGAACCGGACGATTACGTCATCGCAACCGGTGAAACCCATTCGGTTCGCGAGTTCGCCGAAGCGGCGTTTCGCTATGTCGGCCTCGACTATCGTGACTACGTTCTGAGCGACGATCAATTGTATCGGCCTGCTGAGGTGGAGTTGCTGATCGGCGACCCGTCGAAAGCCAAAGCAGCTCTTGGATGGCAGGCGCGCATTTCGTTCGATGAGCTGGTCTACGAAATGGTGAGCAATGATTGTCAGGCCTTGGGCGTTGCCGATGCCCTGACGCCTCGTTTGCGTCCGTCTATTGCAGCCAGAGCTTAACGGCTATCCACGCAGGCCGTCGAACAACTTATCAACTTCAGCTTTGACTGCATCCGAAGGCGGAACAAACGGGAGACGCGGTATTCCTCCGTAGTAGCCATTCAAATCCATCGCATACTTGAGCGCCGGAATCCCGTACTGGCTGGCTATCAAACGGGCTGCCGGAGTCAGTCGGTTTTGCCAGTCTCGCCCCGCTGCTTCTTCGCGTGTTCGAAACGCTTCCCAGATCGTGACGCAAGCGTACGGAAGCGCGTTGGCGATCGCCAGAATTGCGCCCGAGGCGCCAATCTTGAGCGCATCCCAGATGCTGGCTCCGGAGCCGGTGGCAATTTGAAAACCAGGTTCCACCAGCGGCACGGTTTGCGCCAGTTTTTCCATGTTTCCCGAACTGTCTTTCATGCCCGCAATATTCGGATGTTCAGAGAGCTGCGCAATCGTCTCGATCGGCAGGTCGTAGCCGGTGACCTGCGGAATGTTGTAGAGCAGAACCGGAATCTTCGAGCGATCCGCCACCGAGCGAAAGAAAAGCGCCTGCGTTTCCGGGCGGTGCATCTGGTTACGGTAATAAAACGGCGTCAAGACCAGCGCAGCGTCATACCCCATTTCGGCCGCTTTATTGGCCAGGCGAACGGTCTCATGCACGCTCTCCGCGCCCACGCCCGCAATGAGCGTCTTTCCCGGGGCGCTCGCTTCCTTCACCCAGCTCATCAGTTGCAAGCGTTCCTCGCTGCTCATCAGCGGCGTCTCGCCGGTCGAGCCGCACACCACGTAGCCGCTCAACGAAATTGCGTTGAGCTTTTCGATGTTGTGGAAGACCTTGACCTTGTATAAATTGCCTTCGTGATCGAACGAACTGGTTAAAGCCGGAAAAATCCCTTGCAGTTTCATAAATGAAAAGCCTGCCCGGCGTCGGCGCGCGGGCAGGCTTCTTCAGTTTAGAACGATCTATTTGCCGACGATGAACGTGATGACAAGCGTATACAGTGCGAGCGATTCGATCAGCACCAGTCCAAGAATGAGTGCCGTCCGGATAGCCGCAATGGCGCCGGGATTCCGTGCCATGGCTTCAGCCGCCGAGGCCGTTGCCCTACCTTGTCCAAGGCCACAGAGCCCGGAAGCGAGGCCCATGGCAATGTAAGCGGCACCCAGGTGGGTTTTTGAACCACCGGCCTGGTCGCCTTGCGCGAAGATCGGGTTTGCCAAGACCAGCAGCGTGGTGGCGAGCACAAATAGTTTACTTTTCAAGCGTTTTCTCCTTATGAATTTGCTTTCAGGAGGTGGTTCGACACCGTGCGTTGGGACGCCGGGCGCTCACACTGAAAGCTGATGATGCCTAATGCTCGTGCGAAACGGCTCCGCCTACGTAAACCATAGCGAGCAACATGAAAATATAAGCCTGCAGTAATGAAACGAAAAGGTGCAGGCCGATAAAAAGAACCGGAATGATGACTTTAGTCAGCGAGATAAAGGTCAGGTAAACGGTCTCGCCGGCGAACATATTCGCCCAGAGACGAACCGTCAGCGAAAGCGGGCGGGCAAAGTGGCTGATGATTTCGATGGGAAACATCAAGGGAATAAGCAAGAGCATGGGGCCTAGGAACTGTTTGATATAGCCTGCGCCGTTTGCCCGAAGCCCAGTAGCGTGATAGAAAACGAAAACCGAGACGGCCATCCCGAGCGGAACCATCGGATACATCGTTGGCGAATCGAAACCGGGAATCAGCCCGATCATGTTCATGAAAAGAATGAATAGAAAAATGGTGCCGAAGAAGGCCAGGTAACGCGGGCCTTCGTGGCCGACGACTTCTTCCGCCGACGCCTTGAAGAATTCATACGCCAGCTCGAAAGTGTGTTGCAGCTTGCCGGGATTATCGACGGACAAACGGCCCTTCAAATAGCCAAATAGAGCGACCATGAACAGAACGACAATGATCTCGCAGACCATCCAGTCGCTCCAGGGGTTTTTCGGGTCCGGGGCAGCGTGGTGGACGGCATTCAGGACCGAATTCGCCGGCCCAGGCAGGAAGCGGTTGAAGAGGGCGGTGACCCAGAGTTCGTGTGTCATTCAGTGCGAAGTTCGGCCGCGCAGCGCGTGGGAAAAAAGTTCGATAATCAAAGAAGCCAGCACGGCGGCGGCGCTGGCCAGGAGGCCGAGAACGACCGCTAACGGGCTGACGTTCAAAGTTTTGACTATAGCATAGCCAATTCCTAGTAGGAGCACGTAGCGGGTGACGTAAGCGCCGGCCTGCCAGGGTTTGCGGGTGGCCGCGCCGGGGGCGATGGCGGCGGTGATCCAGTCGAAGAGCCACAAATTACCGAACGAAGCCAGGGCGCCGAGGGCGAAGGCGATTGCCGAACGAACTCCCTGGGCCCAAAAATACCAAACGAACCCCACAGCCCCGAACAGGCCGGTCAGCTTGTAAATTGTTCTAATCATTACCTTTTTGAGTTCGTTTCGCGATTTAGCTCTTTGAAAATCTGGATCAAACCGGCGGCCATGCCGAGGAGGATACCCACTACTTTAAGAAATGAAAAACGAAGCCAACGGTCGGCGAAAGCGCCGAGGATGTAGCCGGCGGCGACGCAAGCGGGGAGAGTGAGCGCGAGCGAGAGATATTTGCCGAGCCAGAAGAGCGACTTGTCGGGCTTGGAGGGCATTGGGTTCGTTTTTTCAAATTCCAGTCCAGTTTTTCAAAACCCGGTCCAGCGCCGGAGGCCGGGCATTTCGAGGCCGAACTGGTCGAGGGCGCGCCCGACGATGTAATCGACCAACTCGCCGACGCTTTGGGGGCGATTGTAGAAGGCCGGTACGGGCGGAAAGATGGTAACGCCCATGCGAGCGAGGGCGAGCATGTTCTCCAAGTGGATTTCGTGGAGCGGGCTTTCGCGGGCGAGCAGGACGAGTTTGCGGCGCTCCTTGAGAACGACATCGGCGGCGCGGCAGATGAGGGTATCGCCAAAACCGGCACGGATGGCGGCCAGGGTCTTCATGCTGCAGGGGGCGATGAGCATGCCGTCGGAGCGAAAAGAGCCGCTTGAGACGGGAGCGGCCTGATTGTCGTGGTGGTGGACGACGGAGGCGAGTTTTTCGACCTGTTCGAGCGAATAATCCGTTTCGCGGGCGATGGTCACGCGAGACCAGCGGCTCAAGATCAAATGCGACTCGACATCGAGCGCGCGCAAAGCCTCGAGGACGCGGACGCCGAAGATCGCGCCCGAAGCGCCGGTGATTCCGACAATGAGCCGCATGAACCTCCAGCATATGCTTGAGTCATTCCCGGGCAGCCAGTACTCTGGTCACATTGCCAAGACTAAGCCGCATGTGCTACTGTGCTTGCCATTGACTGAGGAGGGCTATGTCCCGGAAATTCATATTCATTTCCCTGCTTTCATGTTGCCTATGGCTATCGGCCGGTTCGAGTGAAGCACAAGTCAACGCGCAAGCGGCGACGCAGATGACGCGCAGCGTTAACGATAGCGAGCTTGTCACGCTTTATGGGAACGTGCATCGGGCGATGCAAAGCGCGACCGACCTGGGAGCGGTTCCAGATAGCAGACTTTTCGAGCACATGGTACTGCAAATGAGGCGACCGGCGGCGGAGCAGCAGGCGCTCGATCAATACATCGAAGACCTGCACAATCCAGAATCGCCGAACTTTCATAAATGGGGTACGGCGGCGCAGTTCGGGCAGCGTTTTGGGCTGGCGGCGCAGGATGTAGAGGCCGTGAAGAGCTGGCTCGAATCGAAGGGGTTCACGGTTCATGCGGTGTATCCGAACCTGGCGGTCGATTTTTCGGGCACGGCGGGGCAAGTGCGGTCGGCGTTCCACACGGCGATCCACAACGTGGAGGTAAACGGCGAACACCACCTGTCGAATATGACGGATCCGGAGATACCGGCGGCACTGGGGGCGGTGGTGGTGGGTCCTGTGACGCTGAACGATTTCAAACCGCGTCCGCTGAGCCATCCGCGCGCGCAGTACACGGTAAGCGCTTCTTATCAACTGGTTGTGCCAGGAGATTTGCAAACGATTTACAACTTAAACCCGGTGTATAGCGCTGGAATTTCGGGGCAGGGTCAGACGATCGCGCTGCTGGAGCGAACGAATCTTTACAGTAATGGCGATTTCAATACATTCCGGAAGACGCTCGGTTTATCGAGAAAGTACCCGCTGGGCAAACTGACGGTGGTGCATCCGCAGCCGGGAACGGCGGGGACGTGCGCGGACCCCGGGGTGCTGGTGGGCGATGACGGGGAAGCGGCTGTGGACGTGGAATGGGCCAGCGCGGCGGCTCCGAATGCCACGGTGGAGCTGGCTTCGTGCGCGGACACCGACTTGCAATTTGGCGCGTTCATCGCGCTGCAAAACCTACTTACCGGGAAGAGCGCGCCACCGGCGACCATGAGCCTGAGCTACAGCAGTCCGGAATCGGAGCAGGGGGCGGATTACAACCAGTACATAGACTCGCTGTATCAGCTGGCGGTATACGAGGGGGTTTCGCTGTTCGTTGCGGCGGGGGACGCGGGGGCTGCGATAGCGGACGACAACAGTCACGCGGCGACTCATGCGATCAGCGTCAATGCGCTGGCTTCGACACCGCACAACGTGGCGGTGGGAGGAACCGACTACGGCGACACGTTTTTGGGGGAAACCAACGCGTACTGGAATGGGACGAATAGCGCGAGTTACAACTCGGCCAAGTCTTACGTGCCAGAGATTCCGTGGGACGATTCGTGCGCGAGCGAACTGATTTCCATCGCGCTCGGTTATGCGGTGCCCTACGGCGTGGATGGCGCCTGTAACAGCGCGGTCGGCGAGCAGTTTTTTTTGACAACGGGAGCGGGCAGCGGCGGACCGAGCGCGTGCGCTTCGGGCGCGCCGACAGTTAACGGCGTGGTGAGCGGAACCTGCGCCGGATACGCGAAGCCTTCTTACCAGGCGTCGCTTTTCGGCAACCCGAGCGATGGCGTGCGCGACCTGCCGGATGTCTCCATGTTTGCGGCGAACGGCGTGTGGGGCCATTATTATGTGGTGTGTTACAGCAACCCGGCGGCCAAAGCGCCGCCATGCAATAATCCGCCATCGAGCTGGTCGGGCGCGGGAGGAACGTCTTTCGGAGCGCCGATCCTGGCGGGTGTTCAGGCGCTTATCAATCAAGCGGCGGGCTCCATGCAGGGCAATCCGAACTTTGTGTACTACCGGCTGGCGAAGAGCGAGTACGGCAGCAGCGGCAGCTCCGCCTGCAACTCGACGCTGGGCAACGCGACCGATCCGGGGTGTATTTTTCACGATGTGACGCTTGGAGACATGGACGTGAATTGCAAGCCGCTTACCTCGCATGGAGCGATAATCGGGACATTCAGCTGCTACTATCCGGCGAGCGACCCGGGCGCGAACGGCGTGCTTTCCACATCGAAGACCAGGTATGAACCGGCGTATCCGGCCGGCGCGGGCTGGGATTTCGCCACCGGAATAGGAACGATGAACGTTTACAACCTGGTAGCAAACTGGCCAGGCAGCAGTTTGGCGTTATCGGCGAAGTCGAAGCGCTAGCAGGGAGTTGAAAAACAGGTGACAGGCAATGTTTTCCACGCGCAACGAAGGGCATGTTTGGGTTACCGCGCAAGCTGCTTGGGAAAACAAAGCCAGTCACCGTTTATTCAACGAGTTCCTTGCAGACTATTGATGGAGATACGGAGAAATATGATAAAAACGCACTTTATCCATTTTTTCCCTGCCGTAGCGGCAGTTCTGTTCGGCTGTTTTCTCGCGGCAAACGTGGCGCAGGCGGACACCTGCGGCTCGGTGGCGGGCAACGTTGTTCAAAACTGCGGCTTCGAGACAGGCGATTTCAGTAGCTGGACTTACAGCGGGAACCTGGAAGGAGGGGCACCGCCGAATAACTATTATGGAGTAGATAACAGCAATCCGAATAGCGGTACTTATGCAGCTTACATCGGCGTCCAGGGCGGAGGCGGAAGTGACATTGGCACACTGGGGCCGTTTCTTACACTAAGTCAGACGCTGAACTTACTGCCATCCGAGTATTACCAGGTAAGTTTCTATCTGAATCAGAACGCGCCCACGCCGAATCCGGGTTACCTGAATTACTTCGATGCGCGGTTTAATGGTGCTTACGTGTTTACGGAAGAGAATGTGCCGAATTCGGGCGGAGTGTACCAGATGTATACACATCGAGTGAGTACGCCGGTCGACGCGGCGGCTGCCAGCGCTAGTTTGCTGGCCTTCAATTTTCAGAATGACAGCGATTTCTTCTTTTTGGACGATGTAAGCGTGACGGCACTCGGGCCGACTCCGGAACCGGCTAGTTTCCTGCTGGTGCTGCCGGTGTTGGCGGGGTTGTGGTTGGTGCGGAGAAGACGGGTGGAGTTTTAGACGCTTGCTGACGGGATTGTGAAAAAATCTGGGGACACGCCTGCGTTTTGGGGAAGTTAATGAGTGTGGACGGATGCTAGCCCGGAGTGTCCCCAATTTTTTCACAATCCCTGCGCTCATGGCTCCGAGAAAACGTAGTAGGATTGGCTTGCGTCGCGAATGACTGGACGGGTAGGTTTGTTGGGTGTTGGGCTGTTGCTCGGAATGGTGTCCGGGAGCAGTTATCTCGTGGCGCAAAGCGCGGGAGTGCGGTTATCGAGCGTGGTGCGACCGGCGGTCACTAACGAGTAAGGTGTCGCAAGTCGAATCGTTCTCGTTTTCATAGCAAGAAAGTCTCAGCACGAACGCAGGTCGAAAAACAGAATGCCGCCAGAAATGGCGGCATGGCCGCTCTGGAGACCCGCTCCACAAGAGTTTTCGTCCGCGCCACTCTTGCCCGGGCGAAGATAAGAGCATATGGCAAAGCAAGGCGGGAAGGTGCGCGTCACCGATCTTCTCGAAATGAAGCGGGCTGGGCGGAAGATCAGCATGTTGACGGCCTACGATGCGACCATGGCCGGCATTCTGGATAGCGCCGGCGTTGATGTGCTGCTGGTGGGCGACTCACTTGGGATGGTGGTGTTGGGTGACGACACGACGGTGGGGGTCACGCTCGAGATGATGGTTCATCATTGCCGCGCGGTGACGAACGGCGCGCGGCGGGCTCTGGTGGTGGCGGATTTGCCGTTCCTCACCTATCACACGACGGTTCCCGATGCCATTCGCAATGCCGGGCGGCTCATGCAGGAGGGAGCGGCGGCGGTGAAGATCGAAGGCGGCAGCGCTTCAGCCGGAGTGGTGCGCGCGCTGACGGACGCGGGCATTCCGGTGATGGGGCATCTTGGCTTGCTGCCGCAGCACGTCCATCGGCTGGGAGGATTCCGCGCGGTCGGGAAGAAGCGCGAGGAAGCGGAGCAGCTAATTGCGGATGCGCACGCGCTGGTGGAGGCGGGAGCATTTGCGCTGGTGCTTGAGTCGATTCCAGCCGAGCTGGCGCGTCGCGTGACAAGCGAAGTAACGATACCCACTATCGGCATTGGCGCGGGAGCGCATTGCGACGGACAGGTTCTGGTTAGTTACGATGCGTTCGGACTGTTTCAGGGTTTTGTTCCCCGGTTCGTCAAACGGTATGCGGAACTCGGCGCGCTTATGCGGGAAGCCGCGGGCACCTATATCGAAGAGGTACGCGACGGAACGTTTCCCGCAGGCGAACACTCGATTTTAGCCGGGACCGCGCAGGCCGTCGCGGCTGAATGAGGACGGAACTCGTTACAACGATTGCGGGGATGCGCAAACGGTTGGCGGCGGCACGGCGGCAGGGACGTTCGATCGGTTGCGTGCCGACGATGGGCGCATTGCACGCGGGGCATGGCGCTCTGATCGAAAGCGCACGCGGCAGGTCGGACGTGCTTGTCGTGACCATCTTCGTGAACCCCACACAGTTCGACCGGCGAGAGGATTACGAGCAGTACGCCCGGCATCTGGACGAAGACCGCCGCTTTTGTGAAACGCGAAACGTGGACTATATCTTCGCTCCATCGGCGGAGGAGATGTATCCAGAACCGCTGGCGACTTTTGTGGAGCTGCCAGATTTTGCGCGTCACCTTTGCGGGGCTTTTCGCGCGGGGCATTTTCGGGGCGTGGCGACGGTAGTGGCTAAGTTGTTCAACATTGTGCAGCCGGATAGCGCCTACTTCGGGCAAAAGGATGCGCAACAGCTGGCGCTTATTCGACAGATGGTCCGGGACCTTAATTTTGCGGTGGATGTTGTGGCGGTGCCGACGGTGCGCGAAGCGGATGGACTGGCGCTGAGTTCGCGGAACGGGCGGCTGACAAGCGAGCAAAGGCGAGTGGCTCCGGCTCTGTTCCGGGCGTTGAGCGCGGGAAAGCGATCGATTGAAAGCGGCGAACGCCGGACGGCGAACGTGAAGGCTCTCGTGATCGAGAGGCTTGACGCCGAAGCAGGGATGCGAGTGGAGTATGTCGAGGTGGTCGATGGGCGCATGCAGCCGGTGGACTCTATTGCGCACGATGTGCGTCTGGCGGCAGCGGTGTGGCTGGGAGCGACGCGGCTGATCGATAATGTGAGCGTCGCGTATGCGGGAGATCGCTAAACAGTTTCACTTGACGGTGAAGGTTAAATCGAGCGAGGCGGTGCGGGGCGGCAGACACATGGTGTCATTGCAGCATTGATAGCGCACGCGGAGGGCGGCGTGCTGCGGTCCGGCAGTTGTGCCTGGTTTCACGGCGAGAGGCAGAGCGAATTCGGCTTTCTCGATGTAGAGGCCGACGCGCTGGTTGAAATTGGGGTCGAGTAATTCAATGGGCTTCGAAGCTCGCACTGCTCCCAAGGTTAGAGGCGACGGTTCGGCAAGCGCGATGTCGGTCGGGATGGGGCCGCCTTCCGGTTGTTCGAGGGCGTAGAGATGCCAGCCTGGGTCGATCCGAGCGAGTAGTTTGGGAGTGAAGGTTGCGCCGCGGCGCAACGGTTTTTGCGGCACGGATGCAAGAGACCAGTGCACTGGATTCTCGGCCGCGGCTGCATGCGCGGCGAAGACCAGGATCATCGCCAAAATGACTTTTCTGGTCATTGGCTGTTGGCTACTTTTGCGTAGGCGGCCTGCAAGACGTGCTTCGTTTTGGTGTCCTGCACGAAAGCGACGACGGAGAGATCGGCTGGATCGATCGAATCCATTTCGCGGATGAAGGTGATGGGGCCGAAGCGGTCGTTCGCTTTCTCATAGCCGTCTAAGTAAGTCTTCAGGCCGGCGCTGATTTTAGGGATGTCGAAGGTATATTGGACATCGCAAGGTTTGCCGGGCTGAATAGGAAATTCCCGATCGCCGCCGGCGAGACTGCGCACGACCATGGGATGAAAGCGGATACCGTTCTCGCCGCTGTAGCGGAGGCGGTTTTCGACGAGCGCGATTTGCAGGGTTAGATCGCTGGTGGCGGTCCTGCCGGTCGAGGCGGAAGCACTAACCTTTATCAGGCCGCCATCGCGATGCGCGGTTAAAGTAATGCGGGCTTCGGGCGGCGATCGGAAAGCTTTATCCACCAGCTTATCGATCTCATCGAAGCGCTCTTTGGCCATGTCGCGATCCGCGCCGACAATTTTCGTGGTCCCGTCAATCGCGAGGGTGGGCGTGCCCATTCCTTTATAGAAGGCGAAGCGCTTGACGCCATCGGGATTGGTTAAGGGATCGGGTTCCGGGATGTGCTGATCGAAAGACAGGACGGCGAGTTCCTTGCGAGTATAGCGATCGAGATCGGCGTCGATGGCGAGATCCGCGCCCGCGCAGGGATCGCAGCCTGAGCCGGTAAAGAGTTCGGCGAGTACGGTTCGGCCAGAAGATTTGCCCGTTGTCTTGTACCTGGTAGGTTCGAAAGGAGGGGGGAAAAGCGCGGCATAACGTTGGTCGAGATAAGCTTCGAGGCCGGCCGCCGAGCCGTCATGCTTTTTCGCATAGAGATTTTCGAGAACCTTCTGTTGGGTGTCGTCTAACTTGCCGGTAAGTCGAGCGGCGGTCAGATAAGTGAGCGACTGGTCATCATTGCCGGCTTTCGCGGCGAGTTCTCCCAAACCGGCGGCAGCTACGGAGTTACTCGGGTTCTCGGCGTAGGCCGACTTGAGTAACGGTTCACCTTGCGCGGTGTTGCCCTGCTTAAGGTAGATCCGTCCGAGCGTTGCCTCCAGAGTGGAATGCGCCTTCAGGTAATCGCGGCGCAGGCTGGCATCGCTCGGCGGCTTCATTTTGGCTTTCACGTATTCCTGGCGGATGTGCCCGGTGAAGGGTTTTTCGTGGAGCATGTCGAGGCTCTTCCGCGAGATACGCTGGGCGCGCGGCAGCAGCACATTGCCGTCGGCGAGGGTGTTCGCCACATCGTCGTAGTCGTACATCCGAAAATCGCCTTTGGCATGCTTCAAGACGACGTTTGTCTGCTTATCGATCTCGCCGGTGCGGCTGGGAAAGTTCTTGACGAGCGTTTCGAGAATCAGGCTGTTGGCGGAGCTTACGCGAGAGCTCTTGGGATATTGCTTGACGAAGCCGCGGAGGGCGGCGATTTTCGACTGTGGATCCGCGATTTTGCGAGCGCCTTTGAAGGCGTCGGAATCGGCCGAGCCGGCGTTCTTACTTTGCGGCGCAGCAGGAATAGAAGACGCCAATAGGGTGCATACGATAAAAGTTGCCAAGCGCATAGGAGTTCCGCTTTTGCTCAATCATAACTGCTGGTAGGCCATAATTTCACGGGCTTGCCGGTTGTATCTTTGTACTGATCGCGAAGCTGTTTCAACTGGGCGACTAAATCGCCGGCAATTTGCGTGTAAGCGGGATGGACCCTAAAACCGCTCCATTCAAATAGATTTTCCATTTCGTCCGGATCTTTTTCGAGATCAAATAACTCCCATTCATTGACGGTGTAGTAACTGATCAGTTTGTAGCGGCGCGTGCGGATTCCATAGTGTGGCAGGACCCAATGGGGGGGAGCGAATTCGTAATAGTGATAGTACATGGAGGTTCGCCAATCGGTGGGCGGACGGCCTTCGAGGATGGGAACCAGACTGCGTCCCTGCATATCCGAGGGAACGGGAAGGCCGGCGAGATCGAGCGCGGTGGGCGCGTTATCGATGTTGACGACCCACTCGCTGCTTACGCTGCCGGCTTTGACGTGCCCCGGATAGCGAATCATCCAGGGGACGCGGAGAGCCTGCTCATACATGAAGCGTTTATCGAACCAGCCGTGATCGCCGAGGAAGAAGCCGTGATCGGTGGTGTAAACAACGATGGTGTTTTCAGCGAGGCCATTTTTGTCGAGGAAATCGAGCAGCCGGCCGATGTTGTCATCCTGCGAGCGCAGCGTTCCTAGAAAGTGACGCATGAACTGCTGATAGTTCCATTGCTTGCGCTGACGTCCGGTGAGATCGGCGGGAGGATGGAAATCGGGCATTTCTTCGATGCGCATGCGCGCTTCGCGAGCCGGGGCGGCACGCATTTCATAGTCATCCCAAAAGGTGGCGGGCTCAGGGATGCGGACGTTGTCGTACAGGTGCTCGTATTTGTGAGGCGGATCGAAAGGGCGATGGTCGTTGAAGTATTGGACCATCATGAGGAACGGCTGCTGGAACTGCTCGATGCCCTTGATGGCAAGGTCGGTCACGTTGTCGGTGATGTAGCCGGGGTGCGTTGCTTCTTGAATTACCTTGCTGCCGAGGCTGGGGTTTTGCAGATAGCCATTGGGATTGTAGTAGGGGCCGCCCGCGCCGCGTTTGAAGACGAAATAATCGAAGCCGGTATCGGCGGGGTTGGCGGGAAGATGCCACTTGCCTACCATGCCGGTTTGATAGCCATTGCGCTTCAGAATTTTGGGAAAGGTCTCTTGGGCGGGATCGAAGGTAGGCGAGGTTTCGCCGCCCGTGGTGCCGGCCGGATTCGAGATCATGCCGTTCAGGTGAGTGTATTTACCGGTTAGTAAGCAAGCGCGGCCGGGAGCGCAGAGAGCGTTGGTGACGAAGCTGTTTTCAAAGCGCATGCCCTCCTGCGCGATGCGATCGATGTGGGGCGTGTGGATCAGGCGGCTTCCATAACAGCTGAGCGCGCTGAGGGGAACGCCTTCGCCGGTGATCCAGAGGATGTTGGGGCGGCCGGAAGTGGGTTTGGAAGGCGCTTCGACCGCGGTCTGCTCAGCGAGTAAAGACGGAGCGAGGGCCGAGCCAAAGACCGCGCCACCCAATCGGCGGAGTGCTTCGGCTCGGGAGATGTTTTGAGGATGGTCCGGCATTTGTGGTTGTGAAAAAAAAGCAATCCGCTTACTGATGGGACTGTGAAAAAATTGGGGACACGCCTGCGTTTTGAAAACTAACGGCTGGAGTGAACCCCTGAAGTGGAACACAGGGAAAGGGGACACATTGAAAGCGAATGGAGTCAGGTGTGACAGGAAGAGTAGGGAAGTACAGTTTAGAGTTCCAGCAGACGGCGGTGGAACGCATGAAGACCTGCGGCAGCGTAGCGGCGTTGGCGCGCGATTTGCGCGTGCGGCGGAAATGGTTGTACGAATGGCGAAGCAAGCTGGATCCGGAATGGGCGGAGCGAGGGAGCGGAGTCGAGGCGTTGCCGGCGGTGGAAGCCAGCGAACACTGGCGCCAGGTGCGGGAGTTAGAAGAAGAGATCCGGCGGCTGAAGCAGTTGGCGGGCCAGCAAGCACTGGATCTGCATTTTTTCAAAGCTGCCTGGCGCGAGATCGAGCAGCGGCGCCGAGCCAACAAAAGGCTCGGCGCAGCGCCCTCTACGCCGCCATCCGAAGCGTAGCGGAGCAGCCAGGCGAACAGCATGTGGAGCGGATGTGTTGGTTGGGCCAGGTGAGCCGTAGCGGCTACTACCGAGAGTGGCGCCGGAGCGTACCGGGGAGTGAGGAACTCAGCCTGCGAGAGAAGCTGCATGAGATCGTGTTCGCGCATCGCTTCTACGGGTATCGTCGCGTCACGGCGGCGCTGCGGCAAGCGGGCTGGCCGGTGAATCACAAGCGAGTGGCAGGCTTGCTGCGACAGGATGGATTGCAAGCGCTGCGCCCGAAACGCTGGGTGAAGACTACCCAGTCGAGTCATCGTTTCACGGTCTTTCCCAACCGCTTGCGGCAGGCGGAAGCGACTGGGCCGGACCAGATCCGGTTAGCCGATATCACCTACTTACGGACGCCCAGCGGGTTCGTTTATTTAGCGGTGGTGTTGGACGCCTGGTCCCGACGCGTGGTCGGTTGGGCTTTAGCCGAGAGCATGACGACCCAGTTAGTCAGCCGCGCCTTAGAGCAAGCCCTGGCCGAACGCCAGCCGGCGCCCACTTTGTTGCATCACTCCGACCGCGGCATACAGTATGCTTCGCAAGCCTACGTTCGCTTGCTCAGCCAGCACGGCCTGATTGGCAGCATGAGCCGGCTGGCCAATCCGTACGATAACGCGCGCTGCGAAAGTTTTTTCAAAACGCTTAAAAAAGAACAGGCTGAGCCCGCTTCCTTAAACGAATGGCTTGCACGCTTAGCTGCTTATCTGGATTACTACAATCGAACACGCTTGCATTCGGCCCTTCACTATCTGAGCCCGATGCGTTACGAACAGCGTCCTGGCCAAGCCCTCGGCGATCCCGCGAAGGGCAGAGAGGAGTTTTCTCAGGCATGAGGAAATCGAATCCTCCACTGGGCCTTTTCTCGATGGACGGAAGCGCTTCGAAAAGCCGCCTCCGCTCCCATCGTCGGACTGCGTTTCCGGCTAGCTATTCCTTGGCCACTTGCACTCCTGCAGCGCTCGCCTCCGTTTCGCCAGCCGCCCACCAGTCTGCTACCCTTTACTCCGTTTGTCGAGCTATACTCGGCCAACGGTCAACTGTCCCCTTTCCCTGTGTTCCACTTCAGGGGTTCACTCCAGAGTGTGGACGGATGCTAGCCCGGAGTGTCCCCGATTTTTTTACAAGCGTTACTCCCGGGTCACGGTGCTTGACAATTCGGCGGCACGAACGACGTATATTTTTTCGAGTTGCCGGCAAATCTCGCCCGCTACGCGCTCGGGCGTTTCTTCCTCATCCAGATCGACCGTCACCTTGATATACAAATCCACTCTCTTCATGGGCTCTGATCCGATAATAACGGTAGCTAATGCCCGATCCGATTTTGTGCAAAATCTGCGGTGTACGCCGAGCCAAGCGCTCGTGTCCCGCCGTGCAGGGCGAAATCTGCACACTGTGCTGCGGAACGGAGCGCGAAGTTTCGCTCTCCTGCCCGCTCGAATGCGAGTATCTCCAGGAGGCGCACCGGCATGAAAAGCCGCTGCCGGTAGAGGAGAAGCAACTGGCAAACCCGGACATCACAGTGAGCGAGGAACTCATCCAAGAGCAGGAAGAGTTGCTGCTGTTTTGTATCTACGCTCTGGTGCAAGCGGCCGCGCGCACACCGGGGGCTCTGGACGCGGACGCGATGGCTGCGCTCGACGCATTGATTCAAACGCACCGCACGCTCGAATCGGGCTTGGTCTACCAGTCCACGCCGGAGAACATGGTGGCTTTGAACGTGCAGCGGGGGTTCTCGGCGTCGCTCGACGATTATCAAAAGCTGCGCGCCGAACGGGAAGCGCTTTCTCCGGTACGCAACTCCGAGATCCTGGCCGTCCTGGTCTTTCTGCATCGAATCGGCCAACAGAACAAAAACGGAAGGCCGCGCGGTCGCATGTTTCTCGACCTTCTCCACCAGATGACGCCGGAAAGCGGCGTCGACGAACGCGCCCCGAGCATCATCCTATGAGAGGAGGCGAAACGCGCTGAAAGCCAAATTGGTCGATTGGAAGGAACTGGCTCCCGAAGTGCATCATTTTCGATTCGAAGTGCCAGCGGTAGAAGATTTGCAGTTTACGCCGGGGCAGTTTGTTTCGGTCATCGAACAGAGAGGCGGCAAGGAGATCACGCGGCCGTATTCGATCGCGTCGCCGCGGGCGGGAAATCGTTTCGAACTGTGCCTCAACCGCGTACCGGAAGGGCTGGTCTCGCCGTGGCTGTTCGCACTCAAGCCAGGCGACGAGGTCGACATACATGAACCGCTCGGGTATTTCACGCTGCGTCACCCCGGACGGCGGGCGGTGTTCGTGGCCACCGGCACCGGTATTGCGCCTTTCCGCTCGATGCTGCTCGATCATCTACCCAAAATGCAGCCGGAGATCACGCTGCTTTTCGGAGTGCGCCATGAACACGGACTGCTTTATAGGGAAGAGTTGGAGCGCCTGGCGGAGCAGTATCCAAGTTTCCGTTTCCTGCCTACGGTGACGCGACCTACGGAAAGCTGGCGAGGACGCGGCGGCCGCGTGCAAACGCACCTGGATGAGGCGCTCGCTTTGCGCACGCCGATCGAGATGAGCAATGTCGACGTTTATATTTGCGGCCTGAAGGAAATGGTGGACGATGTGCGCAAGAACCTTAAGGAGCGCGGGTTCGACCGGAAGCAGATTATTTACGAAAAGTACGATTGAAGGCTCCGCTTACTTACGTGCGCGGTTCTGCAAACACGCCTGCCTTTTCAAAAAAGCTAACGGTGATTGACGACTCCCAATTTTTCGTAGATTGTACACTGGAGTGTCTCGCGATGGAATGCACGCCAGCTTTCTTATTTTTCGCGTAGCGGGACACCTCTGCGCCGTTCCGGCCAGAGAAGTGCGGGAGATCGTTCACATCGCCGCCACTACGCAGTTGCCTGGGCAGCCGTCCGTGCTGCATGGATTTCTGAACCTGCGCGGCTCGGCGCTGCCGGTAGTCGAATTGCGCGGCTTGTTTGGGGAAGCCGCGAGCGAGCCGGGGTTGTATGCGCCGTTTATCGTGCTGGCCGGAGATGATTCGCCGCTTGCACTGCTGGCAGACACGGCCGAAGAGGTGATCGAGATCGATCAGGGCGCGCTTCAACCGCTGGCCGGGCAACACTCTTTCAACGATTGCGCCGAGGGGCAGTTCTTGTCCCCACAGGGCACAGTGGTGGCGCTCTCGGCCGACCGCCTGCTGCTGGCGAAGGAGCGGGCTTGCGTCGCGGCGCTGCGGGCAGAAGCGCAACGACGCCTGGCAGAAGCGGGGGGTTTGGAGGCATGAGCGTGCGGGCTATCCTTTCCGATCCCGATTACGTCAGGCTGAAGGGTTTACTGCTCGAACACACCGGCCTGCACTACTACGCCGATAAGGATGAAGATCTGGCGGCGCGCCTTGGGCGCCGCATGGCGCTGCGGGACGTACACGATTGTGGCGCGTACCTTCGCCTGCTAGAAGGCGACCGAGAGGGCGCAAGCGAACGGAATGCGCTGATTGGGGAGCTCACCATTGGCGAGACGTACTTTTTCCGCCAGAAGGAACACTTCGATCTGCTGCGCACGGCGATTCTTCCGGATCTGCTGGCGCGCCGCGCACAAACACGCCGGATACGCATCTGGAGCGCGGGCTGCGCAACGGGAGCCGAGGCATACTCGATTACTCTGCTGCTGCGGCGCGAGTGGCACGAAGCGGTGCTTGGCTGGGACGTTTCCGTGCTGGCGACCGACATCAACACAGACTTTCTTGCGCAGGCGCGAACGGGTCGCTTCGCGGAGTGGGCGCTGCGGGATCTGCCGAGCTCATTGAAGAAAGGCTGCTTCCAGCAGGAAGGCCGCTGGTGGGTACTAAATCGGGAGTATCGCGAGCATGTGACGTTCGAGTATCACAATCTGGCGAGTAGCGATCCCTATCCGGGCGAGCTAGGCGCGCCCCTAGATCTGATCTTTTGCCGTAATGTGATGATCTATTTTTCGCGCGAGAGGATCCGCGCCCTGGCGGAGCGTTTTTATCATTCGTTGAACAGCGGGGGCTGGCTGCTGGTCGGCCACGCCGAGGCAAGTACGGACGCGTTTGCTCAATTCGAGCTGGTGGTTACGAATTCGGTTACGGCGTACCGGCGGCCGCTCGAGGATGGTGCGGCCGCTGTTTCTCCGATTGCGTGGCAGCCGTGGATAGCGGTGGCCGAGCCGGTTCCGACAAGACAGGGCGCGGCTCGGACTGTGCCGGCGGCCGGTGAAAGTGAACTGGAGCGACCGGCGGAAACGGCCACGGTCGAACAGGCCCGCGCGCTGGCCGACGCCGGGCAGTGGAAGGCGGCGGCCGGCATCTGCCATCGCCTGATTGGGAGCGACAGCCTCAACGCGGCGGCGCATTTCACTCTGGGGCTGGTGCTGGAACATAGCGAGTCGAGCGAAGAGGCACAAGCGGCGTTCCGGCGCGCGATCTATATCGAGCGCGATTTTGCTCTTGCTCACTATCATCTCGGCCTCGCGCTACAGGCTGGAGCGAAGGGCGCGCTGGCTCGCAAGTCGTTCGGCAACGTGATGCAACTGTTGGGATCGGTGGGCGATGATGACCTGGTGCCGTATGGAGATGGCGTCCGCGCGGGGGAACTGAGGGAGCTGGCGGCCATGCATCTAGAATCGGCCGAAGAGCCATGATGAGCGACAAGGCTTTGGATCGGAGCGCGCTACTCGCGCACAGAGCCAAACGGCTGGCCGCTCCGGCGCAAGGCGTTGAGCAACCGGCTGACTCGCCGGGGAGGCACGAAAGCGTGATGATCTTTCGCCTGGGGGCGGATCGCTTCGCGCTGCCGCTGGCGGGATTGCTGCAAGTTCTTCCGCGGACAAAGCTCGCGACGGTGCCTGGCTCGCCACCCGAAGTGGCCGGTCTCATTCAGATCCGGGGCGAAGTGCGCCCGGTGTATCATGTTCGGCTGTTGCTCGAACTAACGCCCGGTCCGGTGGATTCACACGGCGCCGTGCTGCTGCTCCGGCACGAAGGCGGCGAATTCGGGATCCTGGTAGATGCTGTGGAAGAAGTGCGGGCGGTACCGGAAAACATGCGCCGGCCGGGGACGCCGGCGAGAGGTCACGCGGGTTGGATGACCGAAGACCTGGTTCCTGTACTATCGGTCGGACTCCTTCTAGGAGAAGAGTAATGGAGAACATTCGTATTGGCGCCAGGTTGCTTCTGGGGTTCGGCGCGGTAGTTTTATTGACCATTTTTTTGGGTCTGTACGCGGTCGACCGCCAGCAAGCCCTGCAGACTCTTGCCGCCGAAAGATACGCGCGGGATTTCCTCGCGATGCAGACCTTGCAATCGATTGAACGAGGCCAGGAGTCTCTACGCAGCACCCGGCGGGCGGTTATGCTTTCGGCCTTTTTGGTAAGAGAGCGCCAGGCGGCGGAAAGTCCGGAGGTTCTGGAGCGGCAGTGGGCGCAACTGCGCGACGATAATCGGAAATCGCTGGCGGATCTTGGGGACCTGGCGGCGAAGTGGGAGATCGGCTCGTTGACCGAGCAGCGGGCCGCCAGTTGGCGCCGAATTCATGCCAGAGTGGCGGACGCCGGGCACGCTCTGCAAGCAATCGGGCCGGAGGCGGAACGCATATTTGCCTTGGTCAATGCGGGGAATCTCAACGCGGCGGCGGCGGAGTTGCCGCCTATAGAGCGTTTGGCGGCAGACTACCAGAACCGATTGGCCGACGCGCGGCAAGCGGTACAGGACCAGATCGATCTAGGGCGCGAGCAGGTAGCGGCCATCTCGAATCAAGCGGCGCGCTCGGTGATCTTCGTTCTGCTGGTGACGGTAGCGGCCAGCTTTGTTTTCGCCTACTTCATCCGGCGCTCGATCACGCAGCCGCTGAACGAGTTCGCGGGCGTGATTGAGCGGGTCGGGCAAGGCGATCTGCGCCCGACGCCGCCCGTGGGACGGCGCGATGAGATAGGGGATCTGGGGCGCAACCTTGGGCGAATGGTCACGGGTTTGAAAGAGCTGGCAAACCAGACAAGCAGTGTCGCGGCCAGCCTCAATACGGCGACGGCCGAAATACTGGCCTCGACGCAGCAGCAGTCGGCGGGAACGGCCGAGCAGGCGGCGGCGGTGCAGCAGGCGAACGCGACGATGGCCGAGATCAGCCAATCGGGCGCGCAGATATCCGACCGCGCGAAGCAGGTTGCGGCCTCGGCCGAAGCCGCTTCGAGCGCCAGCGCGTCGGGGATGCATTCTGTCCGCAGCTCGGTCTCCGCGATGGAGAGCATTCGCGAGCAGGCCGAAGCGGTGGCATCGAACATTGTGCTCTTAAGCGAGAAAACGCAGGCGGTGGGCGAGATCGTCCAAAGCGTCAACGATATCGCCGAACAGTCGCATCTGCTTTCTCTTAACGCTTCGATACAAGCCGCTGTGGCAGGCGAACAGGGCCGAAGCTTTTCGGTGGTCGCGAGCGAGATGAAGAACCTTGCCGCGCAATCGAAGCAGGCGACGGTACAGGTGCGCTCGATACTGGGCGATATCCAGAAGGGAATTACCGGCTCGGTGATGCTGACGGAGGAGGCCGTCAAGCGGGTGGAATCCGGCCGCAAACAGGCAGCGACGGCCGAGAACACGATCCGCGGATTGAATGACAGCATCGAAGAAAGCGTGCGCGCGTTCCAGCAGATCGTGGGCGGGAGCAGCCAGCAGCAGATCGGCTTCGAACAAGTGACCCAAGCCTTTCGCAACATCGGCATCGCGAGCCAGCAGACCGCTTCGAGCACGAAGCAACTGGAGAAAGCGGCTGCCAATCTGAGTACGCTCGCGCAACAGCTGGGAGCCGCCGTCGAACGATACAAAGTGTGAGCGCCATGGATCGAACGCTGCTCGGGATCTTTGCGGCCGAACAAACCGAGCATACCGGGCGCCTACGCGCCTTACTGAATTTGAGCGCACTGACGTCGCCCGAAACGAGCGAAGCTACCTGCCAGGAATTACTCCGGCGGGCGCACACACTCAAAGGCGCCGCGCGCGCGGTGGGCCTGGAACAAACGGAGCGGCTGGTGCATGGGATGGAGAGCGTGTTCGTTGGCTGGCGAAACGGGTCTGCAAGGCCTGATGGCGAAAGCCTCGCGCTAGTTCACCGTGTACTCGATGCGACGGAAGATATTCTCGCCTGGGCGCTGGGCAGCCGCACGGAGCCCGATATATCGGTGACCGCCGGGGCACTCGAGGCGCTGGCTGGAACTCCGGCCAGCATCGCCGAGGCGACAAGCGCAGACACGCAGGTAATCCTTTCAGCCGCCGCCGCCGACAACGCGCCGGAACTGGTGCGCGTCAGCACAACTCTGCTCGACGATGTCATCCGTTCCGCTTCGCATCTGCTGCATGCCAGCAACGGGGCGGCCAGGGCTTCGGATCTGGCAGGCGCGCATCTGGCGGCAACGGCGCAAACGCTGGGGGAATATTCACGCCTGCGCCGCAAGTGCGCACGCTATATGCGCGCCAATGCGAAGGCGGCCGCCTTCGCTCCCGTAAAAGAGACTCTCGAATATCTGGACCTGCAACTACGCCACCTGGCGGTGGATGCCCAGACGAGCGCGAGCGCGCAACAGCAGACTGCCCGCGAAGTCAGCGTGCGCGCGGCCGAGGTACATGAAAATGCCTGCCGCGCGCGCCTTACGCCCGCTCAAACGGTATTCGGAGCTTTCGGGGCGATGGTGCGGGACCTGGCAGGGCAGGAGGGCAAACCAATTGAATTCCGGAGCGATGGGCTCGAAGTGCAAGCCGATCGGGTGGTGTTGCAGGCGCTTAAAGATCCTGTCATGCATGTTTTGCGCAACGCGGTGTCGCACGGGATCGAAGCGCCGGGGGAGCGCGCGGCGGCAGGCAAATCTCCCAGCGGGGCCGTTCGGCTGCATATCACCTCGCGTGGCGATCGTCTTCGCGTGGCAGTCGAAGATGACGGGCGCGGCCTCGATCTGCGCGCGCTGGCAAACCAAGCAGTGCGCCGTGGCATTCTTAGCGAGGCGGCCGCACAGGCTGCCAGCCCGGCAACCGTGGCAAACCTGATCTTTCATCCCGATATCACCACCTCAAAACACGTCACCAACCTTTCCGGGCGCGGCATTGGGTTGTCAGTTGTCGCCCAAACCGTGAATGCGCTGCATGGCGAGGTGAGCGTCCGCCATCGCGCCGGCGGCGGCGTGACCATCGGGCTCTCGCTCCCCTTAACGATTTCAACGCAGCACGTGCTGCTACTCGAACAAAACGGCCGCCCCTTCGCCGTACCCGCGGCGTCCGTCGACCGCCTTTGCCGCTTCCGCTCGCCCGAAGTGCGGGTGGTAGATGACGCCGAAACGCTCGTGCTCGACGATCAACCTGTTCCCCTGGTGAAGCTGGCTGAACTACTGGGCATCTCTTCACCTGAGAGCGACAGGCTGCTTGATAGTCCGCCGGTGTATCAGGCGGTGGTCCTCTCATCCGGCGAGCAGCGGGTGGCGGCGATGGTCGATCGGCTGGTGGATGAACGCGAGGCTCTGGTCAAAGATTCCGGATTGCCTCCGGGCCGGGCCGGTCTCAGCGCGGGCGCAATCCCGCTGGAGGACGGTTCGGTGGCCGTGATGCTCAACGTTTCCCGCCTGCTGCAGCAGCTTCCGCGCGCGCGACTGAGCGGCCATTTCAACTTCCCGCCCGCTAGTGTGGAGAAGAAGACTCGCATTCTGGTGGTGGACGATTCCATCACTACGCGATCATTAGAGAAGAGCATTTTGGAGTCCCATGGATTCGAGGTCATGCTCGCGGTGGATGGTCTGGAAGCATTGAACATGCTGCGCGCCGATGCGCCCGATCTGGTCATATCCGACGTCAGCATGCCGCGCATGGACGGTTTCCAACTCCTTGAACAAATGAAAGCCGACAAAATCATCGCTCACATTCCGGTCATCCTGGTCACTTCGCTCGAGCGCCGGGAGGAGCAGGAAAAAGGGCTCGCGCTGGGAGCGGATGCTTATATTGTCAAGCGCAAATTCGACCAGCGGGAACTGCTGCAGATTGTGCGCCAGATCGTATGAAGCGGGTACGGGTGCTGATTGTGGAAGATTCGGCGGTGGTGCGCGAACACCTGCGCCGGATTATCTCAGCCGATCAGCGGCTGGAAGTAGCCGGACTGGCGGCCAGCGGCGAAGAAGCTATCGAAATGGTGGAGCGAAGCGCGCCGGATGTGATCTCGATGGATATCCAGCTGCCCGGCATCCAGGGGTTCGAAGCCACGCGGCGCATCATGTCTTTTCGGCCGACGCCGATCGTTGTTGTCTCGGGGATTGGAACCGAAGACATGAGCCTGAGCATGCAGGCGCTGCGTTCGGGCGCACTTGCGGTGATCGAAAAACCGGTCGCGACCACACATGACGGCTACGCCGCGCTGGCCTCGCGGCTATGTACACAACTGGCTATCATGAGCGAAGTCAAGGTGGTCCGGCAGCGTGAAATCGCGCCACGCCAAGTCAACTTGCGGGCAACCGCGCGCGGCGCTGTTTCGAGTCGCGCGCTCGTCCTTGGGATCGCCGCGTCTACCGGCGGCCCCAACGCTCTGGCCCAGGTACTTACCGGATTGCAGGCCGGCTTTCCGCTGCCCATCGCGATTGTGCAACACATGACGCCTGGTTTTATGGGCGGCTTTGCCGAATGGCTGCAGACGGTGACGCCGTTTCGGGTGATGGTGGTTCGGGAGCGAGTGGAACTCGCGCCGGGCACCGTCTACGTTGCTCCGACCGGGTTGCATCTGGCCATAGACCGTCGCTCGGCATTTCTCGATGGCAGCGCGCCGGTTGGCAGCCATCGACCGTCGGCCAACATTTTGTTTTCCTCGATGGCGCGCACTCTGGGCTCGGCCGGAGTTGGCGTCGTCCTCACCGGTATGGGGGACGATGGCGCCGCCGGGCTGAATGAGCTCAAGCTGGCGGGCGGCTTCACGATCGCCGAAGCTGAATCGAGCGCCGTGGTTTACGGAATGCCGGCGGCGGCAGTCAAGCTGGGCGCAGTCTGCGAATCGCTGCCGCTCGGCGACATCGCGGCTCGGCTCTTGGAGCTCCCATTCGAAACCTCGGAGGCTGTGTGATGCCGCCGCGCCGCCGTATTCTTCTGGTGGAAGATTCACCCACTCAGGCTGAGCGCCTGAAAACGCTGATCGCGGCGGACGATCTGGAGATTGTTCATGTGCCCAGCGCCGAGGAGGCCCTGCAACAGCTGCAGGAATGCGGCACGGATCTGGTGCTGCTCGATTTTCATCTGCCGGGCATGAATGGGGACGAGTTCTGCCGCGAGATTCGCATGAACGTGAACACCCGTGCGGTGCCCGTCCTGATGTTGACAGTGGAAGGCAGCGACGCGGCTGAGATGCGCGGTCTCGAAAGCGGCGCGGACGGGTATCTGGCGAAATCGGCGGACCCGGATGTCCTCCAGGTGCGTATTCGCTCACTGCTGCGCCGTTCCGAGGGCTCGGCGGCAATCCTCGATGACGATAAACTTTTCGGCCGCGCCCGCGTGCTCGCTCTCGACGACAGCCCAACCTATCTCCACCGTCTCGCCTACGAACTCGCCGCCGAGCATTATTCGGTCGAAACCTCACTGAACCCAGCCGACGCTCTCGGCCGGCTGCGCGAGGCTTCCTACGATTGCGTGCTGCTCGATTTCGAACTGCCGGGGATGGACGGCGCGGAGGTCTGCCGACGGATCCGCGAGATGAAGCGGGAGTCCGAGCCTGAGCTGGTAATCGTCATGCTCACGTCGCATGACGACAAAGAGCACATGTCGCTCGGCTTCAATGCGGGCATCGACGATTATATTGCTAAATCGTCCGATCTGGCCGTCATCAAAGCCCGCATCCGCGCTCTGCTGCGCCGCAAATTCCTGGTGGAGGAAAACCGGCGCATTCTGAATGAGCTCAGGGACAAAGAGCTGCAAGCCGTTCGGGCCCGGGCGGAACGCGAAGCGGCAGAACTGCGCGCCACTCTGGCCGACCGGCTCGCCGCCGCCAACCGCGATCTTGAAAGCGCCAACCGCAAACTGGACGCGGCCAACAAGGAACTCGAGCAGTTTGCTCATTCGGCCGCGCACGATCTGCAGGAGCCACTGCGCATGGTCGGGATTTTCAGCCAGCTGCTCAAGGCCAAATACGAGACCAAACTGGATCAGACAGCCGACCAATATATTGCCCACTGCGTGGAGGGCGTTAAGCGCATGGACAACCTGATCAAAGACCTTTTGTCCTACGCGCGGGCGGCGGCCTCCGGCGACCTGTCGACAGAGCTCGTCGACTTCAATCTGGTGCTTGACCGCGCGTTACAGAATCTGCACAGCGCGCTTGGCGAAAGCCGCGCCGAAGTCTTCCGCGAGACCCTCCCTTCGTTGCGTGTGGCCGAGATCCGCATCCAGCAGGTCTTCCAAAATCTCATTGGCAATGCGCTCAAGTATCGACGACCCGATGAACCTCCCTGTATTCGCGTCTCGGCTAAACGTCAGGAGCGCGAATGGCTGTTTTCGGTCGCCGACAATGGGATCGGCATTGCTCCGCAATATCACGACGTCGTATTCGGCGTTTTTAGACGACTGGATAACGCTACCGATTCAGGTTCGGGACTGGGGTTGGCAATCTGCCAGCGCACGATCGAACATCACGGCGGGCGCATCTGGGTGGAATCGGAGGGCGGCCACGGCTCGAATTTCTTTTTTACGCTGCCTGTCGCATTGGAAGAAGCGGGGAACGGTTAAGTTTCGTGGCAAAATGCGAGAGGCCGCTTGCTGACGGGTTGTGAAAAACTCTGAGGGCACGCCTGCTTTGGTGGACATTACAGAGAGGAGAAGGATGCTAGCCCGGAGTGTCCCCAATTTTTTCACAGTTGCTGACGCGGTTCAGAATGAGCATTTGGTGGGGTGTCGCAAAGGGACCGAAGCACCTTTGCGGGCGGGGCAAAGCAGGGGACAGGCATCGGATTCCGCAAACAGCGCGGAATGCTCGGCAAGTCCCCTGGTTTGCGGGTTACTGGTGGACAGTAACGTTTTCAGCTCGATAGAGTAGAAAAGTCTGTAAGCTGCGCTACCCTTTAAGCATCGATTGTCCGAGATCGAAAAAAGTTGAATGAAGAAGTTGCACGTGTTCGCGCGCCTGGCAGGCGTTTGCTCCTGCTTTTGCGCACTCGGTCTCGCTGCAAGCGGACCTTTTAGTTCTAGCGACGATCCTGAATCGTTTCACGTGGAATTGACCGGTTCGGCGTGGCTGCTCGATTCGAGCGGAACGATTCAAGCGAGTGGCACGCCGGTGGACCTGGTGACGGATTTGGGCGCCGAACAGCGGCAGCTCACTTTTTATGGGCGGCTGGTGGTGAAGCCCGGGCGGAAACATCGCATCATCCTCGAAGGGACTCCGGTGAGGCTGACTGGCTTTAACGTGGTGAACCGCACCATCACGTATCGTGGCCAGACTTTCAACGTGAGCGATACGCTGCGCTCGTCGGCCGATTTCAATTACTTCTTTGCGGGCTACCAATACGATCTGGTCAGCGGCCCGAGAGGCCATTTCGGTCTGTCGGTCGGGGGCGCGTATCTGAATGCCACGGGTACGATTCAGTCGGTCGACACAAACACGGTTGCCACGAAGTCAGAGACTTTGGGCCTACCTTTAGCAGGCGCTGAGGGGCGCTTCTTTCTTCTTCCACGCAGCAAGTTTCTAATGGTGGAAGGAGGCGCGCGCGGGATGGGCGTGGGCTCCTATGGCCACTATATAGAAGCTACCGGAAGCGGCGGCCTGGCGCTGGGCGAGTTCGCGTTTCTGGCGGGATACCGCTGGGCGGATGTCGATCTGCACGACACCAGCTCCTCACAAAGCGGGGTGGATGTGCGCTTCAAAGGGCCGATCTTTTCACTCGAATGGCGCAAGTAACACTTCTCCTGAACTGGGTTTACTATCCTGCCGTCGGACATGCAGTGGAGGCCTTCAAAATCGCCAAAGGCTTCCATGCGGCAAATCCCGCGCTCGAAGTGCATGTGCTGCTGAATGGCAGGACAGCCATCGAACTCGCCTCCGCCTGCGACTGGATCGCGCGCGCTTACCCTATTGATTTAGACGAAATTTGCGCGGCCGGCAACTCGGCCGCTTGCCTGCGGACGATCCCGACGCAATAGGATTTCATCGTCAACGACCACCGCCCTACTAGCAGCCCTTTCTTCTTCGCGCCTGCGCTCAGAACATTTCATACGCTTGCCGAGTCGCATTTCTCAGCCCGCGTCTGGCGCGGCGTTCATCTTCAACTTCCGCCTGACCAGCCGCCCTTCTATCGACCCAATGCAACCATTCGCCTTTCCATCCCCGCTTCGGCCAGGCAATTCGTAACCGATCGTTTTGGGTCGGTCTTGAGTTCACCCGGCCCTAACTTCTGTCTCCTGCCCGCTGGATCGAGCCACGAAGCGATCTACCCCAAAATCGAATTCTGGATCCACGCGATCCGTGCTCTACAAGCGGAATTCCCCGGCGCCCGTTTTTTTGTGACCGGCAAAAGCGTTCACGACGACCGGTCGGCTACGCTTGCCTACTCGCCAACTGAGCTGGCCGCTCTCCTCGCAGCTTCCGCGAATGTCGTCGATTGTTACGACCTCGGCCTCTGGAACCAGCTCGCGCTCCTCGCTTCCTGCCAAGTGCTTGTCGCGCCCCACACCGGCTTAGCCTTCTTAGCGTCCTGCGTGGGCACGCCCTGGCTCGCCGTCTCCGGCGTGCGTTGGCCCGAATGCTTCTTCAATGACGCGCCTTTTTACTCGGTTCTCCCCGCCTGCACCCACGATCCGTGCCGGCAGGATATGAAGCCTGAATGCGCCAGCCGATTGCAAACGGGAGAGACGGTCCTCTGCATGGATGAGCTTCTCCCGTCCCGAACCGATGACCTCATCGCCGGCGCGCGCCTGCTCCTCGATCCTGACTTTTCGTTCGCACAAGCCGCGCAGCTGTATCAGCGGAGAATCGACCAGATGGGGTCGGCCAGAGAACGATTCTTTCAAATTACCTGACCGTTCGGACACAGGACTGACATGGATCGCGATGCTATCCTGCTGCCAAGGCAAATGGCGCGTAAGATCATCCGGCTTTCCTTCCTGCTATTGGTCGTTCTGGTTGCGCAGGCTCTGGCGACTGAATCACTGGTTGGAATCTGGAAGCTCTCCAGCCAGACCATCGACGGGCATAAAGTCGACAACGAGCCTTTGGTCCTGCGCGTTTATCCGGTGGGGGATGCCCTGGAGTTTGCCTTCTCGACGCCGGTCAACGGCATTCATCTGGTGAGCCTGAAATTCACCTCTGTCCATCTCGACGGCCGGGAAGCCAACGTCGAAGATGTGAAAGGCAAAAAGATGGGCACCGTCAAAGTGACCAAAATAGCTCCCCAGGCGTACAAAGCGGTGATCGAAGGCCCGAACCGTCCAAAGGCAGTCGCCACGATGACGGTTTCGGCGGACAATAAGACCCTTACTTCGGAATCGAATACGGAGGCCGGTGGAAGCGGCGGCTCGCACGTAGTACAAGTGTTCTCTCGTAACTAAGAGCTTGGTGAAAAACGCGGTGTTTGGGAAATCTGCTACGCAGACTCAAGAATTTAGGCGCCGCGTTTTTCGAGAAAAACCGGAGTTTATTAACAAACTCCCAGGCAAGGCATGACCTTCGCCCAGCGACTTCTCCGGCGGCCGCGCTCGACTCTGCTATGGAAACTCAACTTTCAGGTTCATCTCTGGATCGGCCTACTGCTTACGCTTTATTTGATCGTCATTGGCGTCACCGGCTCGCTTCTTGTATTCCGTGTCGAGCTGGAGCGCCTCGCGGGGCAACGGCCAACGGTCGCCGCGTCCCCCGCTAAGCCGCCCCTGCGCCTAGAGCAGGTTTTGTCCAGGCTTCAATCGGGTTATCCCCACATACGCGTTCTCTCGCTGCTCTCTCCGACCGCCGACGAGCCGTTTTTCGTCGCCACCGTTCTGGGCCGCAGCGAACGCAGTACCGCCCGTCTCGATCCTTTTACCGGCGCGTTCGCCGGACGAGTGAACACGCGCCGCTCCTGGGTGGATTTCGTGGCGGATCTCCATATGACCCTGCTGCTTGGCCGCAAAGGTCGCGTGGCGAACGGCGTGGGCGCGGCCCTTCTGCTCGTTCTTAACATCACCGGCCTGGTGATCTGGTGGAACGGAAGCAAAGTGTGGAAGCGGGGATTTACCATCGATTGGCGGCGTAGCTGGCGAAGAGTCAACTTCGACCTGCACCGCGCGGCCGGTTTCTGGACGCTCTCCATTGTGTCGATTTGGGCAATTTCGGGAGTCTATTTCGGCTGGCCAACTCAATTCATTGGCGCCATCGACCGGCTTTCTCCTCTAGTCAGCGCGCTGCCTCCCGCCGTGCCGGTCAGGCCGGTGGTCCAAGTGACGCAGCAGGAGCCCGCCGCCATGATTGCCCAAGCTTACAAGCTCGACCCAGGCACGACCCTGGCCGGAATCAATTTCCCTTATAGCCGCAGAGCACCCTTCGAAATCCTCATGGAGCGCCCGGGCGGCACGGGCAGCGCTTACACAGACACTCTCTATTTCAATCCGTGGGACGGCACGCACCTGAAGACCTGGCGCTACGGCGTAAACGAAAGCCTGGGCGACTGGCTGCTGTGGCTGCAGGCTCCACTCCATTTCGGGACAAGCTGGGGACTCGGCGTAAAGATCATTTGGGCGGCGCTCGGGATGGCGATACCGCTGCTCGCGGTGACCGGAGCGCTGCTTTATTGGAATCGCGTTCTGCGCCACAAGAAAATCGGCGGAGTGCCCGGGCGAAGGAAAACTTAAGCCATCAGTCAGTTTTTTGTGCTTGACTATATTCCCATATCGGAATATGATTCGGTTGTGGCGCGAGCTAGAACTACCAGCGACGTATTCAACGCAATCGCGGAACCGCGCAGGCGGGAGATCATCGAATTTTTGGCCGACGGGCGAGCCCGAGCGGTCAACGAATTGGTCGACGGCCTGTCGGTTGCGCAACCGGCCGTGTCAAAGCACCTGGCAGTGCTGCGCCGGGTCGGGATTGTCTCGGTAACGAACTCAGGCCCCATGCGGCTGTATCGCCTGGAGCCCCGGCAACTGAAACCGGTACACGATTGGGCGAAACGATTTGAGCAGTTCTGGACGCACCAGATCGACCGCATTAAGGAGCGCGCGGAGCGGAAGGCACAAACGCGCTCGACAAATTCAACAGGGAAGGAGTAGTGCACGTAAATGTCAGCGCTAGAAACGCAGGAAATTATACAGACGCTCGAGATCGTTAAAGAAGAATCGATCGCCGCGCCTATCCACGTGGTGTTTGAAACGATTCTCGAACAGATGGGGCCGCTTTTTGAGACTCCCGAGGGCGTATCGCTGCAGATGAAGCTGGAAGCGTGGCCAGGAGGCCGCTGGTACCGGGATTTTGGAAACAACATGGGACACCTTTGGGGCCATGTGCAAGCAATCAAGGCGCCGAGTCTGATTGAAGTCTACGGACCGTTGTTTATGTCCGTACCGGCAACGTCGAATTTACAGTATCGATTGGAGGCAGAAGGAAATGACACACGCCTGAAGTTCTGTCATCGGGCGGCCGGGTGGATTCTGCCGGAGCATCGGAAGGTGGATGGCGGGTGGGTAAACCTGCTCGCGCGAGTGAAAACCAGCGCGGAACAAAAGAAAACAGGGGAGAGATTAGCATGAGCACGGCGACAATGAACGTGGCCCTCGAGAGCCACAAGGTAGTTTCGGAGCAAGAGTGGCTGCAGGCGCGGATCGACCTGCTGGCCAAGGAAAAAGAATTGCGCAGGCACATGGACGAGGTGGCGCGCGTGCGGCGCGAGTTGCCGTGGAAACGGGTGGAGCAGAACTACGCCTTTGAAAGCGGCGAGGGGCGCAAAACGTTAGCCGAGCTTTTTGAGGGACGCAGCCAATTGGTGGTTTATCACTTCATGTTCGGTCCGGATTGGGAGCAAGGATGCCCGAGTTGTTCCTTTATCGCCGATCATATGGAGGGTGCGAGGCTTCATCTTCCGGCGCGCGACGTGACCTTGCTCGCGGTTTCGCGCGCGCCGCTGGCGAAGATCGATGCCTTCCAGAAGCGGATGGGATGGAAATTTCCCTGGGTGTCGTCAGCGGGCAGCAGCTTCAACTTCGACTACCAGGTTTCGTTCACGCAAGACGAGAAGGAGAAGGGCGAGGTTACTTACAACTACGGCCGTATGGCGTTCCGAGGGCCAGAAGAGCCGGGGCTCAGTGTCTTCTACAAGCAGGCAGGAGAGGTCTTTCATTGCTACTCGACGTATGCGCGCGGGCTGGACATTCTGGTTGGGACTTACAACTACCTTGACCTGGTTCCTAAAGGTCGCGACGAGGACGGACGGCCGATGGCCTGGCTGCGGCACCACGACCGGTACGAAGATAATAAGTCAGCGGTTTTCAGCGGGGCGAAAGATAGTCCAGAGGTGTCGGATTGCTGATGCCGGGAGTAAGTTGCGGTAAGTGCGCAAAGAGATCGGGATGGTTACTTGCCATCCCGGCCTTTGTTCTGATGCCGAAGTGCCCGCTGTGCCTGCTGGCGTACATGACACTCGCGGGCACGGCGGTCTGGAGTCACTCTCTGATGATTGCGGCGGTTGCGCTCGGTGTGGTGTGGGCAGTTAGGAGAGTGGCCCGGTCGAAATCGCGGAGAGTGGTTCTGCTGTTTTTGGCTGTGTTCTGTCTTCCGTTTGCGGTTGCCGCACAAACGATACCAAGTGGCGCGTCGATCGACGCCGAAGTAGGTAAGATCATGACCGAAACCCGAGCCAAAGGCATCGCAGTTGCGGTGGTCGATCACGGCAAGGTCGGCTATGTGCAGTCGTACGGAATCCGTAACGCCAAGGGAGATCCGCTGGCCACGGACACAGTCATGTACGGCGCGTCGCTCACCAAGACGCTGTTCGCATATACGGCGATGCAACTGGTCGATCAGGGCAAGCTCAACCTGGATACTCCCATTAAGGCCGATCTCGACAAGCCGCTGCCGAGTTATGGCCCGGATCCGCTGTTTCCGGATAAGTATGAACCGTACAAGGACCTGGGCGACGATCCGCGCTGGGAAAAGATCACTCCTCGCATGTGCTTGACCCATTCAACCGGCTTCAGCAATTTCTGGTTCATCGAACCAGACCAGAAGCTGCATATTCATTTCGAACCCGGCACGCGCTTCAGCTACTCGGGCGAAGGCTTTATCCTGCTGCAATTCGTCGTAGAGCACGGTCGCAAGTCGCAAGGCCTGGGACTAGATGCCGGCGAGCTGACAAAGACCGACTTCCACCGTTTGGGGATGACCCGCACCAGCCTGGTGTGGCATAACGGTCAGGACAGCAACGTCGCCGATGGATGGAACGATCGGGGCCAGCCTCAGCCGCATGACAAGCGCAGCAAGGTGCGCGCGGCCGGCTCAATGAACACCACCATCTCCGACCAATCGAAGTTTACGGCAGCCCTGGTACGCGGCGATGGCTTAAGTCCCGCATCACGCCTCGAAATTACGCGGCCGGTGCTACACATTGCCACCGCCAATCTGTTTCCCCTCTTCCTCCCCGACCTGCCGTCGGCCGATCAGCGCAAAGACCTGTATGCGGGCCTGGGCGTCATCCTCTTCGATGGCCCGCAAGGCCACGGTTTCTACAAGGGCGGCCACGACGGCCAGACAGCCAACACGATGGTCTGCATCGAGGCCAGCCAGCGGTGCGTTCTGATCCTCTCGAACGATGTTCGTTCCGAAGCGGGTTTCGCCGAACTGGTCAGGTTTATTTTGGGCGACACTGGCGTGCCCTATGACTGGGAATATGGAGACCATGCGGGAAAGTCGTGAGTTGGAAGTGAGCGTTGCCGGAGATCGGCGCGCGCGCTCATAGGCAAGCCTGGCTTAGAACCTCACTCTCAAAACAGCGGAAAAACAAATGCTACGGTTGAACCAGTGCCTTCATCCGATCCTGTATGGCTTTGGTCGAAGCGAAGAACGTCTCAAAAATCTACCAAACAGCCAGCGAGCAAGTCGTCGCCCTGGACGATATCTGTTTCAAGCTAGACGCGGGCGAATTCGTCGCGCTGATAGGCAAAAGCGGCGGCGGTAAGTCTACTCTTCTCAATCTGTGCGGCGCGATGGACTTCCCCACGGCAGGTGAAATCGAACTCGATGGCCAGATGACCTCGCAGCTCTCCGACGCAGCGCTAACGCGCGTTCGCCGCGAGAAAGTCGGCTTCATCTTTCAATCTTTTCAACTCATTCACACCTTGTCAGCAATCGAAAATGTGGAATTGCCTCTCCTGCTGGCACGAAGATCCAATGCGCGTACGATCGCCCGCGAACGCCTGCGGTGGGTGGAGATGGAGTCATACGCCGATCGCCTGGTGCACCAACTTTCGGGCGGCCAGCAACAGCGCATCGCGATCGCCCGTTCGCTGGTCAACGATCCCAAGCTCTTGCTCGCCGATGAACCGACAGGCAATCTCGACACGGCCACCGGCGAAGTCGTCTTGAATTTGCTGCAGCACGCCGCCCGCGAGTTTGGGGTGGCGGTCCTCATGGCCACTCACAGCGCCGAAAGCGCCGTGGTGGTCGATCGCGTCATGCATCTGCGCGACGGCCGCGTCTTAGAGGCGGCTGTCGCACGATGAAGCAAGGGCTTCTTCTTTTTGTCCGCCTAGTTCTCAGACCGCTCAAAGCCGAACCTGTTCGCGCCGCGCTTACGCTGCTCGCGATCGCGCTCGGGGTGGCCGTCGTCATTGCGATCGATCTCGCGGGGCAGGCCGCAGCCGGCAGCTTTCACTCTTCCCTTGCCTCGCTCACCGGAAAAGGCGATCTGCTGATCACCGCGACCGCGGGGCTCGACCAAAACCTGCTGGGCACGCTCACCCGGCTTCCCTACGACCTGCGCTTCTCGCCGCGCATCGAGGATTTCGCTTCTCTAAACGGCAAAGGCGAAGCTCTCCCTTTCATCGGTCTAGATCTTATCGGCCAAGTTCCTCAGAAGCGGCTCAGCGACGCCAGGTCGAAGTCGTCTTCCCCCTTATTCGAGGAACGAAATCCCATCTGGGTGGGATCCGCTCTCGGACTGCACAGCGGCCAGCATGTGCATCTCCTATTGGATGACAAAATGAACGAGTTCACGGTCGCCGGAATTCTCGAGAAACGCTCCGCGCAGCTCGGTGGATCGAACGTCATCGTGGCCGATATCGGCCTGGCTCAGCGCGTCACCGGCAAAATCGGCAAGCTCGCTAGCATAGATGTCGAAATCCCGGCCGCCACTTCGCTCGAATCCTGGCGCGAGCTCCTGCGAAGGCACTTGCCGGTTTCGGTAACTGTAGAGCCGCAAGGCGCGCGCACCGATGAAAATCGTAAAATGCTCGCCGCGTTCCGCTGGAATTTGCGCGTTTTGAGCTACATCGCACTTGTTGTGGGAGCCTTTCTCATTTACAACACCATCTCGATCTCGGTTGTGCGCCGCCGCAATGAGATTGGGGTGCTGCGCGCGCTCGGCGCTACACGCACGGCTGTCTTATCGGGGTTTTTGGCCGAATCGCTTCTCTTCGCGCTTAGTGGCAGCCTGTTGGGTTTAGGACTCGGGCGGTTTATGGCGTTGGGCGCTGTTCGCCTCATCGGCAACACCGTGCAGGCGCTTTACGTCAGCAGCCAACCGGCATCCGTTCAACTTACGGCGGCTGCCGCGCTCACCGGCATCCTGCTCGGCGTGATCATCTCTCTTCTGGCCGCTTTGGCCCCGGCTCTTGAAGCGTCGCGGATCATGCCGGTCGAAGCCATGGCCCGCGGCCGCGAGCAGTTTGTCGCTTCCGAGCGGTCTAAACTTCGCGCCGTGGCCGCCATCGCTCTGTTCGTCACGGGAGCGGTTCTTTCTCAGTTGCCGCCTATCCACAGTCAGCCAGTTTTTGCCTATGTTTCGGTGATCCTGTTCGTCGCCGCGACGGCGGCCATTATTCCACGCTTGGTGGCGCTGTTCGTCGAAACAAGCCGCGGCCTGATTGGACGCCTCCTCGGGGTCGAAGCGTTGCTCGCCGCGCAATCCCTGCGCGCATCGCTGGCGCGCACATCCGTACTTACCGCGGCGCTGGCGACAGCCGTCGCCATGACCGCGAGCGTCGGCATCATGGTCGGCAGCTTTCGTGAAACCGTCGCCGTCTGGATGAACAATCAGCTGAAGGCCGATTTCTATCTCCGCCCGGCGGGTCCAGCCGCCGCCGATCAGCATCCGACCATGGACCCTGCCATCGCCGATCGAATCGAGCGGCTCCCCGGGGTTCTTTCAGTCGATCGATTCCGCGCGTATCCCATTTCCTATGATGGTTTGCCGGCGACCCTGGCGGGCGGCCAAAGCAGCCGCGCCGGCAACTCCGCCAGCACCCGCTTTCTTCCCGGCGAAAATCAGCGCGCTATCCTGGCGAAATTTCCCACCGGCGATTACGCCGTGGTCAGCGAGCCATTTGCCAATAAGCACAACGTGCGTGCGGGCAGCGTCCTGCATGTGCCGCTGGCCGGAGCCATCCATTCTTTTGAGGTTCTCGGTATCTATTACGATTACTCCACCGAACGCGGTTACATCGTACTAGACCGCAAGACTCTGCTGAAATATCTTCCCGATAGAGCCGAATCGAACCTGGCCGTTTATTTGCAGCCCGGCGCAAAAGCAGATGTGGCGCGCGCCGGAATCGATTCCATCATCGCCGGACGCAGCGTCTCCGTCTTCTCCGATCGAAATCTCCGGCGCGCCGCCATCGCAACCTTCGACCGTACTTTCCGCATCACGTATGCGCTCGAAGCCGTGGCTATCGTCGTGGCGGTGATGGGCATTGCGGGCGCTCTTCTCGCCATGATTATCGACCGCCGCCGCGAGTTCGCCCTGCTGCGCTTTCTAGGCGCATCGCGCCGGCAGGTGCGCAGCATCATTCTGTGTGAAGCAGGCTTGCTCGGACTTTTCGCCAACTTCATCGGCATTCTACTCGGCACCCTGCTCTCTCTCGTCCTGGTCTTTGTCATCAATAAGCAATCGTTCGGTTGGACCATTCAATTTCACTGGCCGATCGCTGAATTGCTTATCGTCCTCAGCGGCGTCTATCTGGCCACCGTGCTTGCCGGACTCTATCCTGCCCGCACCGCTCTTCGCATGAACCCCATCGAGGTCATTCATGAGGAATAGCCTGCTCGTTCTCTTCCTCCTGTCTACTCTTCTCTTTGCGCAGAGCTGGCAAACCGCTCGTCCGGGATACCACTTCGAATTTCCGCGCGATCACTTCAGCCATCCCGATTACCAGACCGAGTGGTGGTATTACACGGGCAACCTGCGCGCTCCAGGCGGCCATCGCTATGGTTTCGAATTGACTTTCTTTCGCCAGGCGAATCATCTCTCGGAGCGAGCCGCGGCGTCAGAAGATCCCACCTGGCGTCCCGATCAGCTTTACCTTGCGCACCTCGCTTTAAGCGACATCGACGGACATGTGTTTTATCACACCGAGCGCCTCAATCGCGCGGGGCCGGGCTTAGCCGGCGCGCAACTTGCCGGGCGGCGCTACTGGAACGGCAACTGGCAGGTGAAATGGACCGCCCTTCCCGGCGCGCAACAGGAACTGGTAGCCGTGTGCGACCGCTTCACCCTGCGGCTTGATCTTCATCCGGCCAAACCGCCCGTCATCCAGGGACAGAACGGCGTCAGCCGCAAAGGAGCTCTGCCCGGCCAGGCGTCGCACTACATCTCCTTCACCCGTCTCGAAGCCACCGGCCGACTTACGCAAAAGAAGGCCACCGTTGCGGTCACCGGACTCGCCTGGATGGATCATGAATTCTTCACCGAACCGCCCGCTAGCAAGCTGGTCGGCTGGGATTGGTTTGCCATCCAGCTGGCCAACCACGAGGAACTCATGCTCTATCGACTGCGCAACGAGTCCGGCGCGCCCGACCCCTATTCATCGGGCAGCTACGTGGATGCGCAAGGCAAAGCCCGCTTTCTGGCGGCTGCCGATTTCTCGCTCTCCCCGAGCCGCATATGGCAAAGCCCTCACACCGGAGCCCGCTATCCCGTGGGCTGGCAAATTCGCGCCCCATCGCTGCAGCTTGAGTTGGCCGAACAGACCGACTTGCCGGATCAGGAGCTGGTGAACAAGCAAGGCGACGCGCCGAGCTATTGGGAAGGAGCCGTAACGTATAAAGGCACGCTGCGCGGCCAAGCCATTCAGGGCGTCGGCTACCTCGAAATGACCGGTTACCAAAAACCGATTCACTTGAGCGGCGCAAAGTTCTAGCCCTGGGAGGGGCCGCCGACGGCTTCGCTGCATCGCGTATACTAAAAGTTTAGAAATTTCGTGGAAGCGCCCAGTGCGTTTGCGCGCCCCAGGGACTCGCCAAAACCTCAGCCCCGCAGGAAAGAAAGAGTAGAGATCAGTAATGCCAAAACGCACGTTTCAGCCCAATAATCGAAAGCGCGCCAAGACACATGGGTTTCGGGTTCGCATGAAGACCGCGGACGGGCGCGCGGTGCTGGCTCGTCGCCGCGCGAAGGGTCGCCACAAGCTCACGGTCAGTGATGAACCCGCTGTTCGTTCGGCCAAGTAAGCGCGTTCGGGCGATTTGGTCGGCAACTGGGTTGGCAACTGGGTTAACGGCCGCTGTCTCTTCCTAAGCCAAGGCGGGTCCTCCGGTCGTCTGAGTTTCGAGCCATTTATGAAACCGGTGTTCGCATGACCAGCCGCTACTTTGCCGCTTTCTGCCTGGAAATTTCAGGTCCTACTTGCCCCTCTCGTTTCGGTTTCACGACTCCGCGCGCGCTTGGCAAAGCGGTTACACGCAACCGGCTGAAACGCCGCATGAGAGAAGCCGTCCGGTCCCAATACGCTTTGCTCCCCGAGAACTGGGCGGTCGTCTTCAACCCCCGACGCTCCGTGTTAGAAGCTTCTTTCGACGACCTATGCCGCGAAATCGGCAGGCTATTCGCGCGATGCAAACACTCCTAGTGGCAGCCCTGCGCGGCTATAAGCTCCTGCTATCGCCCTGGCTGCCCTCCGCGTGCCGCTACTATCCGACCTGTTCTGAATACATGCTTGATGCGGTAGTGAAGCACGGCTGCGTGAAAGGCGTGTGGATGGGGTTGAAACGGCTCGGCCGCTGCCATCCATTCCACGAAGGCGGTTACGACCCTGTCAACTGAGCGATCCGAACCCGCCGGCATCCCGCCAAGAGAAAATAGAATTTTGAGATTCCTATATGCCCAATAGTCCAGGCGGTGGTCCGCCTTCGTTAGAAAAACGCCTTCCTATCGCCTTAGGGCTGATGATGCTCGTGCTGCTGGTTTCGCAGTACATATTCAAGCCCGCGCCCGGTCCGAAGCCGGTCGCGCCGGTTAACGATAAGCAGGCCGCCCAGGTTACCGAAAAGCCGGCCGCCGCCCAAGCCGGCCCAGTCACGCCGCCGGTCACGCCGCCTGTGAGCGAACCCCCGGTTGCGCCTGGCCAGGCTTCTTCCGAAGTGACCACCGACATCGACACCGACCTTTATCACATTGTTTTTACCAATCGCGGGGGCGTCGCTAAAAGCTGGGTACTCAAGCAATTTCGCGATGACGCCGGCAAACCGTTAGAAGTGATCGCCGCGTCCGCTGCCGTTCCGCTTCCCTTTTCGCTTGAGATTACCGGTCAGAAACCGGCCTTCGATCCGAATACGGTTCTTTACCAAACCAAAGTCGCTCCCGATGGGCTGTCGATCGATTACAGCTACTCCGATGGCCGCACCTCCGTCCGTAAATCGTTTTCCTTTCTGAAGGACAGCTATCTCTCGCAAATCAAATCTTCGGTTCTTGAAAATGGCACGCCAGTCCCCAGCCTCCTGATGTGGCGCGGCGGCTTCGGCGATCAGAAGGTCCGGAATGCAGCCGCGGCGGAGCACACCGTCCGGTACGACGCGACCGCGAGCAAGCTCATTACCAAGACAGTAAAGGACGCCAAGAATGGGCCCGTCACCGATTCTGGAGACTACTCCTTTGCCGGACTGGAAGACAATTTTTTTGCCGCGGTCGCGCTGCCGGTCGACTCGTCTTCGCTCCAAATTCGAACCTATTCCGATTCCGTTAAACTTCCCGGCGAAGAAAAACCCGTCCCTTTCGTCGGCGCGGGCATTTCCACCGGAACGCAGAACGATCTGTCTCTCTTTGTCGGTCCGAAAGACATCGATGTCTTGAAGAAGGTGAGCCCCAAGCTCTCGCAGATCATCGACTGGGGCTTCTTCGGCATTATCGCCAAGCCTCTCTTCATCTCGCTTAACTACGTCAAGGATCACTGGACGTACAACTACGGCTGGGCCATCATCGTCGTCACGCTGATCATTAACCTGGCGCTGTTTCCGTTCCGCCTTTCCAGCCTGAAATCCGCGCGCAAGATGCAAAAGCTGCAGCCGCAGATTCAGGCCATCAACGCCAAGTACAAGAACATCAGCATGCGCGACCCGAAGAAGGCGGAGCAGAACCAGGAAGTCATGGCGCTCTACAAGCGCGAAGGGGTTAACCCGGTCGGCGGCTGTCTGCCGTTGATCGTGCAGCTTCCCTTCTTCTACGCGTTCTATCGCGTGCTGGCTATCGCGATCGAGTTGCGCCACGCCCCGTGGCTTTGGGTGCCCGATCTTTCGTCGCCCGAAACGCTGGCCATCCATATCCTCCCGATCATCCTGATCGCCACCCAGTTCTTCTCCCAGAAGCTCACGCCCTCGGCCGGCGTCGACCCCAACCAGCAGAAAATGATGATGTTCATGCCACTCATGTTCGGCTTCATGTTCTACTCGGCTTCGGCTGGACTTGTACTATATTGGTTAACCGGGAACGTGGTCGGAATCGCGCAGCAGCTTATCATCAATAGGTTTATGCCTACTCCCGTATCCGCGCCCGCCGTTGCTCCGGCCGCGACGAAAGCTCCCGTCAAAAGGACTGTCAAAAAATAGCCCGCATGAAATATACCGTTGACTCTCTGCGGCCGAAAATCGAACGGTTCCTCACGCCGGTACTCGGTCACGCCGGCTTCGAAGTCTCCTACGATCTACGGTCGCTTGAAAACCCGCACCCCGAAGTCGAGAACCCGGAAGTGACGGTGGTCTTCTCGGGTAACGACGTCGAGCTGCTTCTGGCTAATCGGGCGGAACTGCTGCTTGCGCTCGAGCATCTCTCGATGGAAGCCATCCGGCTTCCGGTAGAAGATCATTCGCTTATCTCTTTCGATGCCAACGATTACCGCCTGCTGCGCGTCGAAGAGCTGCGGATGAGCGCGCTTACCGCGGCGGAGAAAGTGAAACGCACGCACACTCCGTTTCACTTCAATCCAATGACCAGCCGCGAGCGCCGTGTTATTCATCTCGCGCTGCGCGACGAGAAGGATCTTCGTAGCGAAAGCCTTGGCGTCGGGCCGGCGCGTGCCGTGGTCATCGTACCGGCCGATATGCCTACGCCTCCAGCTCCACCTCCTCCACCGCGCGGCGCTTTTCGGAACGCGCCCGGCCGTGGACCGTCCGGCAGAGACTTCGGCGACCGGCCAGATGAACGCCGCGGCGGCTTTGGCGGAGATCGCGGCCGGCCTGCCCGGCGCGATCGCGGTCCGCGCGCTCCCCGTTAGCGGCAAGTGAACGCCCGCGACACTATCGTCGCCCTTTCCACCCCATTTGGCCGCGGCGGACTTGGTATCGTACGACTCTCGGGCGCAGATAGCCGTTCCGTCGCCGAGCGCGTCCTTCACTTCCCACACGCTCTCCGCTGGAACACTTGGACCAGCCAGCTGGCCGGCCTGCGCGATGACACGGGAGCCCTCATCGATCAAGTGGTGGTTAGCTTCTTTGCCGCCCCTCGCTCTTACACCGCCGAAGATGTTGTCGAAATCTCCTGCCACGGCGCGCCCGTCGTTCTCACCGCTTGCGTGCAACGAGCCCTCCACGCCGGCGCCCGCCTAGCCGAACCGGGCGAATTTACGCTGCGCGCCTACCTCAATGGCCGTCTCGATCTCCCTCAGGCGGAAGCCGTTCGGGACCTGATCGACGCCACCACTCTTTACCAGGCGCGTGTCGCCGCCCAACAGCTCGAAGGCTCGGTTTCCCGTCGCATACGCCCCGGCAAGGAGCAGCTTGTGGAACTGATTGCTTTGCTCGAAGCCGGTATCGATTTCGCCGAGGATGACATCAGCGTAGCGCCGCCCGAGGAGATCCTGCGACGCCTCGACATCATTGAACCGAGCCTGCGCGATCTGGTTCTTAGCTTCTCGCGCGGGAAGCTGGTTTATCAGGGGTTTACTCTTGCGATCGTCGGCCGCCCGAACGTCGGTAAAAGCAGCCTGTTCAATCGCCTTCTGGAACAGGATCGGGCTATCGTGACCGCCATTCCCGGCACTACCCGCGATTTGGTAGCTGAAGCGACTGCCTTCGAAGGCATACCCGTTAAACTAGTCGATACTGCCGGTATTCGCGCGTCGGAAGACCTCGTTGAAAGACTCGGCGTGGAGCGTTCCTACGGCGCGATGGCGGATGCGGACCTGACCTTGCTCGTCTTCGACCTCTCGACCGAATTAACGGCTGAGGATCGCGCGCTACTCGAAAAGGTGACGGACCGCAAGCCGCTGCTGGTGGGTAACAAAGCCGACCTCCCAATACAGTGGGGCGATCTGGGCGGCGTTCTTACCGTATCGGCTCAAACCGGCGCGGGGATTGACGAACTGCGCGCCGCGATTCTAGCCAGGCTTGCGCCCGAAGGCGTTGCCACGCCCGAGAGCGGCAGCCTCACCAACGTGCGGCATGAAGCCCTGCTGCGCGAAAGCCTCGAAGCACTCGGAAACGCCCGTCGGGCAGTAGATTTTCAGATACCCCACGAAATGCTTCTAATCGATCTCTATGCCGCTCTGCGGCCGATCGACGCGGTTACCGGAGCCACCACGGCAGACGACATCCTGAACCGCATCTTCGCCACTTTCTGCATCGGAAAATGAGGCCCGCGCTGCCTAATGGATCACCACGGCGCATTCCTCTGTCTGCCGCATCCAGACAGCCTTCTTCTGCGCTTTCTCTTGTGCCCAGCGCCTGAAATCTTCGCCGGCCAGCGGCTTTGAAACCAGAAATCCCTGCATTTCTTCACACTTCATGGCGGCCACCGCGAAGGCCTGCTCCTGCGTCTCCACGCCTTCCACAATCACCGAAAGATCCAGCGCGTGAGCCATTTGGACGATGCTCGCGAGTAGCGGCGGGCGTTCATTCCGGCTCACAATATTTTTGACAAACATTCGATCAACCTTCAGCCGATGGATCGGAAGTTGCTGTAAATAAGCCAGCGAGGAGTGCCCGGTACCGAAGTCGTCTACGGCCAATTGCACGCCTAAGCTACGTAGAATATTGAGCTGCCTGAGCCCGTGTTCGAAATTGGTCATGACGACACTCTCGGTGATTTCGAGCTCCAGATCTTCCGGCGCTATATCGACGCGCCGCAGCTTTCTGGCCACCGACGATCCGAAATCGGCGCGCGAAAACTGAAGTCCGGAAACATTCACGGCGATTCGAATCTTGCCGAAGGCTGAACGTTTCCAATTGCTCGCGAAGCGCAGCGCTTCATCGATTGCCCAGTCTCCAATCTCCTCGATCAGACCGATCTCTTCGGCAATCGGAATGAAGGTTCCCGGAGAAATAAAGCCCAGCCACGGGTGGCGCCAGCGGAGCAGCGCTTCGGCGCCTACGAGTTCACCGCTCAGCAGGTCGATCTGGGGTTGGTAATAGACTTCAAACTCGCGCTTCTGCAAAGCAAAGCGCAGGTGCTGCTCCATGACCAGGCGCTCCGGTGGAATGCTGGCCATCGAAGAATGGAAGTTTGCCGCGCGTCCGCGTTCGCGTTTCTTGGCATAGCGGAAAGCGATGTTGGCGTGGTTCTGCAGTTCGGCCGCTGAGCACTCGCCGGGTCTCCCGGTGGCGCTCCCCACGCTGGCCCGCACCACCAGTTCGTGATCGCCGATGTGAAAGCTCTCCTGAAATACCTGGAGCAGGGCGGCATTAGCGGCCGCCACCTGCTCAGGGAAATTTAGTCCTGGGAGGAGCACCATGAACTCGTCCCCGCCCACCCGCGCGAGCGAGACCGAAGCATCGAGCGTCGGAATGAGGCGCTGGGCGATCTGCTGCAGCAACTCGTTCCCCGCGTGGCAGCCCAACACATCGTTAATGATGCGGAAAGAATCTATGCCGATCAACACTAACCCGACAACCTGGCCGCTACCGCTCAATTCTGCCCAAACCCGGTCGATCTCTTCTTCCATGCGCAGACGATTCCATAAGCGAGTCAACGGATCGTGGTGCGCCCGATAGGCCAGATCTTCGAGCAGATGCGTCTGTTCGAGCGCCAAAGTGGCGATCCAGCAAACCTCATCAAGCTGTTTCTCTAACTCTCTGACATCGACCTCCAAGTCAGAAAATAAAATGATCCACCCGATCAACTCCGCTGCCTCGGTAACCAGCGCTCTAACCGTCACGCCGGGCTGGTGCGCGAAATCATGCAGGGCGCTTACGCTCTGCGAATCGGCCAGCTTGCGCAAAGCCAGCCGGTCAGCTGCCCTCAGATTGCGCTCGGCCGCGATCAGTAATCCTTCGTCTTCAAGCACTAGAATGGCGGAGCGCAGATTCGGCCGCAGGCGCGCAGCCATGGCCGCCGCGACCGCCGCGACGTCTAGCGCGCGGAAAATCGGTACGCCACCGGGCGCCGCATTCGAACTCTCATCCGTTTCGCTCAAGCCGCCGCCCGGCTCTTCGAAGTTCAGCACACCGTGCCCCCGGCGAACTGGTCGAGGCGGGTGACGATTTCTTCGAGGTTGCCACCCTGCAGTTGCATGACGGCCGATCTCAATCCGATGCTGAAAGTGGCCATGCGACTGCCCACATAGGTGCGGTACTCAAACGGGGATTTTACGTTTCGCCCGATATCGCGAACGTATTCCCGCTCCGCTTCCGTCTGCCAGACCAACAGGATCGAACTTGGCGTCCAGCTGAAGACTTTCCCGTCTGGGGCCAACGCTTGTATCTCTTTGCGGCCGAGCTCATCGATCAACCCGTCCGAAACTTCGCTGCCATGACGCGCCCTGACCGATTGCACAGCATCGGCCACAAATAGAGCCACATACGTATTGATCGGGGCGGATTCGGCCTGTATGGTCTTCAAGGAGTCGATAGCGCCGTCGCGTCCGGCCAATCCAACGCGAAAGCGGGTAGCTGCGTGATGCGCCTGGCGCAATTGATTTCCGAGAGCCTCGACGGCCAACTGGCCAGCCTCGCGTTCCTGCGTGGCTTCCACCCGGACGAACTGCAAAACCTCCGAGAGCCGGCTGCCCACCGAGCGCAGGTCGTCCAGCTTGGTTACATGCTGCAGAGACTGCTCCAGATACTTGAACTTTGTGTCGGATCTCTCATTGCGCCCGCTGATGTGGCTGAAAGTCTCGTTCAGAATCGATAGAACCTTACGGAAATCCTCCGCCCGTTCTTCATCCGCCTTGCCTAAGCGATCGCGGAACTGCCTTAGGATCTCGCTGAACCGCTCCGCCGCTGACGCCAATACTTCGACGCCTGTATCCGGCCGAAGACTCAGCCGCAGCGTATCTATCTCCGTCGCCAGATCGGCGACTGCCTCGCCGGCCAGCACGGAAGAGGCAATACTCTCCATCACCCTGCCGGTCAATTCATAAAAACCGTTCGACTGCGGGGAAGGCCGGATTTTGGCTAGCGGGGGCGGTACCTCGGAAGCCGCTTCCTGCGGCTTATTGGTGCTGTAGAGGTATTTCTCCAGGCTGAGGAAACTCAAGAATAATCTCCGATCTATACCTCTTATCGGAGAAAGCGCTGCAAAAGTTTGCCTTCTTTATGCTTTTTCGGTAAGTTCCTAAGACGCGTCGCCGCTGACGGCGGGTAGCATCTCCTTATGGATGGCGTCGAGAATGCCGTTAATAAAGGATACCGATTCATCTCCCGCGAACTGGCGGGCTAAATCGAGAGCCTCGTCGATCACGATGGGCGCGGGTATGGCATTGAGATTGAGCTCGTAAATCGCCAGCCGCAGAATATTCCGATCCACCACGGGCATGCGTTCGAGTCGCCAGTGCTCGGATTTTTCCTCGATTTTCTTATCGATCTCGCCCGCGTTTGCCACCGTCCCGCGCGCCAGTTCTTCCATGAATTTGTCCGGTTTCGGCTGAGTCTCGCTCTCTTCCGAATAGAGCGTGCCGTAATAGTGTTCGATCGCCGAGTCCACCGGGCCGCGCCGCATGTCCCATTCGAAGAGTACCTGCAGGGCGCGCTTTCTCGATCTGTGCCGGGCCGCCATGGGCTAGCCGACCTCTTTTAACTGCTGCAGCAGATTGGCGAGTTCGATGGCTACGTCGGCCGCTTCGGCGCCCTTATTGCCGCTTTTTCCACCCGCGCGGTCCATCGCCTGCTGCATATCGTCAGTCGTCAGGACGCCGAACGCGATCGGCACGCCGCTCTCCAGGCTCACCTTACTCAAACCGTCCGCCGCGCTGCCTGCGACAAAGTCGAAATGGGGAGTATCGCCGCGTACGACAGCTCCGAGGGCAATAATGGCGTGGCAGCCCCGGGCGGCGAGTTGTTTGGCCACAATCGCCAATTCCCAGGCTCCGGGAACCTTGATCACGCGTATATTCTCGGGCGGGCAGCCACGCTTTTCGAGCGTCTCCAGCGCGCCGTTAGTCAACTGCTCGGTGATGAATTCGTTGAAGCGGCTGACAACGATGCCGATACGCAGATTGGTGGCGTCGAGAGAACCTTGCAGCGTTCGAATAGGCATCTAAAGAAGATACACGCGCCAGGGAAGCGAGTGGTTGCTGTGGGATAATTCGGTGTAACCCCCTCAGTCTACCGCACCCATGGATCCTAGATTTATACGCAATTTCTCTATCATTGCGCACATTGACCATGGCAAATCGACGCTGGCGGACCGGCTGCTCGAATATACGGGCGCACTTTCGCAGCGCGAAATGATGGAGCAGGTGCTCGACACGATGGACCTGGAGCGCGAACGCGGCATCACCATCAAAGCGCATGCGGTCCGCCTCAACTATCAGGCCGACGATGGCAATCTTTACGAACTCAACCTGATCGATACGCCCGGCCACGTGGATTTCACTTACGAGGTGTCGCGCAGCCTGCAGGCCTGCGAGGGAACGTTGCTGGTGGTCGACGCTTCGCAAGGCGTCGAAGCGCAGACGCTGGCCAACACCTATCTCGCCATCAGCCACAACCTCGAGATCATTCCGGTCATCAACAAGATCGATCTGCCTTCGGCCGAGCCCGAACGCATTCGCGAACAGATCGAGCAGGTGATCGGCTTAGACGCTTCGGACGCGGTGCTGGCGAGCGCGAAGAATGGCGTTGGCATTAAAGACATTCTGGAGGCTGTGGTGGCGCGGATTCCGCCGCCCAAAGGCGATCCCAATGCTCCGCTGCGCGCCTTGATCTTCGATTCCTGGTTCGATCCGTATCGCGGCGTTATCATTTTGACCCGTATCGTCGACGGCACGCTGCGCAAAGGCCAGAAAGTTCGCCTTTTCACGAACGGCAGTTCGCATGAAGTGGAAGGTCTCGGCTTTCAAAGCCCAAAGCCTGTTCCCTCCGATGAGCTCACGGCGGGCGAAGCGGGCTTCGTCTTTGCCAACATCAAGACCGTTTCCGATGCCAAGATCGGCGACACCATTATGGATGACGCCAATCCCGCCACCGAACCGCTGCCCGGCTTCCAGGAAATCAAGCCGATGGTCTTCGCCGGGCTCTATCCGGTCGAATCGCATGAACATGGCCTGCTGCGCGACGCTTTGGAAAAACTCCGCTTAAACGACAGCGCCTTCAATTTCGAGCCTGAACACTCGGCCGCTCTGGGGTTCGGTTTTCGCTGCGGCTTCCTCGGCTTGCTCCATCTCGAAATCATCCAGGAGCGGTTGGAGCGCGAGTTCCAAATCGACCTCATCACTACCGCACCGGGGGTCCGCTACCGTGTCACTACGACGGCTGACGAGGTCATAGAAGTCGATAACCCGCAGAAATTTCCGGATCCATCGAACATCCAGCAGATCGAAGAGCCGATCATCGACGCCACAGTGATCACCCGCGAAGAATACATTGGCGAGATTTTGAAATTGGTGGAAGAGAAGCGCGGCATCCAGAAGAAATTCGAATACATCGGCGGCGGCCGCGTGCTGCTGCTGTATGAATTGCCGCTGAACGAGATCGTGCTTGATTTCTACGATCGTTTGAAGTCGGCTTCGCGCGGCTATGCGTCGCTCGATTACCATCTTTCCGGGCATCGCATTTCGCCCATGGTCAAAATGGACGTACTGGTGGCTGGCGAACCGGTCGATGCTCTTTCGATGATCGTGCACCGCGATTTTGCTTATGAGCGCGGAAAGATACTCATCGAACGGCTGCGGAAATTAATTCCGCGGCAGATGTTCGAAGTGGCCCTGCAAGCCGCCATCGGCAACAAGATCATCGCTCGCGAAACGATCGCGGCCATGCGCAAGAACGTGTTGGCCAAGTGCTATGGCGGCGACATTTCGCGCAAGCGCAAACTCCTCGAAAAGCAGAAGGAAGGCAAACGGCGGATGAAACGCGTCGGCCGGGTCGATATTCCTCAGGAAGCTTTTTTGGCGGTGTTGAAGGTCAGCAGCGATTCGGGTAATTAGTCCCGTGGCGTTCTCGATACCATAAGCTATACGGCCCGATGCTATCGGCCTCCTATGGTTTCGTTCGAAGGTTCATTTGCTCTTCAAAGGACGTCAGCGCCCGTCTTTCGCGACTCTTCGACCATATATAAAGCGGACGCATGCAGCCCTCTTATCGAAGCGGCACGGGCATCCCAGATAAAACTTGCGGCGCTGGCGCGCGGACATTATCCCGGCCAAAGGCTTAAACACGGCGCGCTTCCCGGGCTTGCGACCATTGGCCATTGGGACGCGCCCAGGCAGCAGCAATGGGGTCTCCCCTGGCATCGCAACGAAGGCATCGAGATCAGCTACCTCGAAAGCGGTGCGATCGATTTTGGGGTCGACGACCGCGAGTTCGTGCTCCAGCCCGGATCTATTACGGTGACTCGACCTTGGCAGCTGCACAGGCTTGGCAACCCGCACCTGGGACCGAACAAGCTCCATTGGTTGATTCTGGACGTCGGTATCAGGCGACACAATCAGCCTTGGAGGTGGCCTCAGTGGTTTATCCTGAGTTCTCGTGAGTCGAACGAACTGAAGCGCAATCTACTGCGCAACGAGCAGGTTGTCTGGCGCGCCACCAAAGAGGTCCGCCACTGTTTTCAATTGATCGCGCAAGCGGTGGAAAGGGATGCCGATTGCAGCAACGCTTCCCGCCTGGCTGTCAGGATCAACGACCTGTTTCTATCCATGCTCGATCAGTTCCGCTCGCAGCCTGTCTCCTTCGATGAATCGAAAAGAAGATCGAGTCGGACGGTGCGCTTGTTTTTGGCCCGTTTGGCGACCGATCCGCACACTCTCGCCGCGTGCTGGACGCTAGAGCGCATGGCGGCCGAATGCGGACTGAAGGTCACGCAGTTCGTGCACTACGTCAGGGAACTCACGAACGCGCCGCCTCTCCATTATCTGAACCATTGCCGCTTGGAATATGCCGCTAAGCTGCTACGGGACGACCGCGGAATGAGCATTACAGACGTAGCACTCGCCTGCGGCTTTTCCTCTAGCCAATACTTCGCCACGCTTTTTAGGGTATGCTTTGGAATCGTTCCCACTGCATTCAGAGAATCCGTTACACTCATTGTCCGGACGTCAGCGGCTCGGCCCAAGACCGAAAGGGTGGCGCGGGAGCTTTGATTGTTCCCGTTGCGGCCCATTCCACGCCACGCACGAAGGTCGTCGAAAACCCGGGTAGTTCCTGGGCTTTTACATCGTGACCCAAGGCGGTGTAGAAAGTTCTCCCTTTTCCGAAATGAACGGTCCACAACATAGGCTCGTTCCGGCCGGTCGGCGTCAGATCCAAATGCGGCCATTCGATTCCGGCTGGCAGGGGCGGCATCTTTTGCCCGGCAGGCCCCTTAAATCGAGGGTCGTCGTAAGCGGTAGCTAACACATGCACCCCCGCGGCCATGTGCATATTGTGATAGAGTTCGTCGTCCGCTTCGAAAGAGGAAGGCAATCCTTCGGTGATCGGGTGATCGTCGTCGGTAATCTTCACGGAGAACTTGTGACGCGGCGCATGACCGGAGACTGGCGGCTGATCCGACCATACACCACCAATCATCTGCTTGTATTCCGGCCAGGGTGGCTCCATGATGCCTGTCGGAATATGGTGGTCGCCCAATACGACCAGGCCGCTGAACGCCCAGTTCGCGCCGTGAACAGCCACCAGGCCCTTGCCGGAGCGAACGAAACCCGCCAACGCGCTCTCCGCCGTCGGCCCCCAGCGCGGACCGTTGTAATCGAGCACGACCACATCATAGACGGCCAGCGTGTCAGGCGTCATACCGGTTGGTTCTTCATTCACCCGAACGTCGAATCGACCTGTATTGAGCAGCAGGCGCCGGAGGCATGGCGTAGTGGTTCGCCAATCGTGGTTGTTTTCTCCCGAAAGGATCAGGACGCGAATTGTCCCTTTCTTGAAAAGCGGAATTCTATGCGCTACGCTTTGCGCCATCATCGGAATAGTTGCCGCGAAAACTCCCAGCACGAAAAGTATTTTCGTCATAACGTCTCTCGATCTTTTACTCCGGCAGCGTGAACGCAAACAGCTTTGCTCCGGCGGCCAGGACAACGTACTGCCTCCCATCGATTGCATAAGTAATCGGTCCATTCAACATGGCCCCGTTCAAATTTACGTGCCAGAGAGTTCGGCCGGTCTCTGGGTCGAGAGCAAGCGCATCACCCGCCCCATCGCCGCCGAACAAAAGCTTACCGGCGGTGGTCAGAAGACCGGACAAGCCGCCCGAGCCAGTCGTATGCTCCCACGCCATCTTGCCCGTCACGGCGTTCAAGGCCTCGATGGACGACGGACCGGCCCAAACATACTTATCGATGCCGCCCCACGCTTCCGGTTTGGGACTGGTATCGGTCAAATAAAATACCGAGGCCGACCGGTTCACACGGACATAAAACAAATCCGTCTCCGGATCGAGGCTGGGAGGAAACCAGTTCGTACCTCCACCCTCGGAAGGAAACACCAATGTGCCGGCGGTTTGCGGGTCTTTACTGGTGTCCGGTATCGGGCGCCCACGCGTGTCCAGACCCTTCGCCCAATTGTTTGCCACGAATTCTTTGGTTGTGATGTGCTGGCCGTTTGTGCGGTCGAGTACAAAGTAATAACCGTTCCGGTTCGCTTGCGCGACCAGTTTCCGAGGCTGGCCCTCGACTTGGGCATCGAAGAGCACTGGTGTCTCGGCTGAATCCCAATCGTGCACGTCATGCGGAGTCGTCTGGTAGAACCACTTCAGCTTTCCGGTATCCGGATTGAGCGCGACGATCGAATTCGTCCAATAGTTATCGCCCAGCCGTCCTTGTCCCGCCATCACAGGTTGCGGATTCGCGGTACCGAAAAAATATAAATTCAGTTCCGGGTCATAAGTACCCGGAATCCAGATCGCTCCGCCGCCATGCGCGAGCGCGTCGGAATTGGGCCATGTCTCCGACCCGGGCTCGCCAGGCCGGGGGGTCGCGTACCAGCGCCATTGCCGTTTACCGGTTTCCGGATCATAGGAATCGAGATAACCACGATTATCCGTCGATTCGATACTCGGACTTACCAACACGTGGTTGCGAATCACAACCGGCGCGACGGTTGAAAAAAAGTCCAGCTTCAGGTCAGCTATTTCGACACGCCATCGCTCCTTTCCGGTCGTCGCATCCAGCGACACCAGGTAGTCGTCGGGAGTGACGAAGAACAGCCAATCCTCGTACATCGCCATTCCCCGATTGCCAATATGCGTGCCGCCGCGCGATTTGTTGCTCCAGCTCCATAGCAGACGTCCTGTGCGCGCATCCACTGCCCAGGCATGATCGGGAACAGTAAAATACACGACGCCATTGACCATCAAAGGAGTCGCCTTGATGGACGTTTCTCCCGCGTCGTAAGTCCAGGCGAGCACCATTGTCTTTACATTCGTCTGGTTGATCTGCGCTAAAGAACTGAACCGGCGTCCGGAGTAATCGCCGTTATACGTCGGCCAGCTTGCGCCCCAAGGCGCGCAGCAATATCTGTGAGTCAAGGCCTTGAGCAGCGGCCGGGAGCGCCAGCAGCATCGTCAAGAAAAGATAGCCGGCGAACCTCACTTGAGCGTCTCCAGATATGTCGTCACATTGTGCATATCCGAGTCCGTCAGATGCTTCAATAATTCCTCATGCGCGGTAAGCGGATTGTGCACTTCGACTTTGGTGGCCGGGGTGATCGGAAAGCTATGGTAACCGTGAGCGTCGTAAAAGGCGACGTTGAACTCGTCGATGTGCTGCAACCGGCCTGAGAGCTTCTCGCCGGAGGGTAAAGTCACAGTGACGGTTTCAACTGGCGGCGCGGGTTGCACCATCTGCTGCGCCGGATCCAGCCAAAGCTGCTGCAATACATCCGGTTGATACCTACTCGCAATGCCCGTCAAATCGCCGCCGGGTGAATGGCATTGCGCGCAATGCTGCTCAAAGTACGCCTTTCCCGCCACGGCATTGCCTACCGCGACGTTTCCAAGTTTGTAAGTGAAGCGGAGGCGGGCATCGCGATTTCGTTGATGAAGAAATGCGACCAGGTCTGCAATCTGGTCTTCGGTAAAGCTACCGAAAGCCGGCATGCCTTTAGCCGGACGCCCATTGTGAATAGTGGGGCCAATCAGGTTCCCGTGTTCGTCATGGTTTACCAGGACTGAGCGGACCAGATCCGGGCCGCCGTTTCCACCGGTCGCGTCGCTGCCATGACAGAAGGTGCAATGGCTATCGAACAGTACCTTGCCTCGCGCCACCGCTGCCGGGTTTTGATTCGGCGGCAGGTTCGGCCAAATCTTTTGCATCATTTTTTGCATCTGAGCCGCGGCTGCGTTCTGCTGCGCGGCCGCGGCTTTGCCGGCTGAGCGCGGCGCCGGCGTGGGCGCTTGCATCGCCCAGAGGACACTAGCTCCCGCCAGCCAAATCCAAATCAAGTTGATTCCCCGGTGCATTCTCTGCCTGACTCCATCAGGCTCGGACGGCTTCGCTCTTCAGAATCCCGGCCAGATGAGCCAGGCTGCTGCTGGCCTGTTTCGAGGTACCGCACTCAACGGATAAGATCCCGTTGTAGCCGCCGTCTTCCAAAATCGAGACAACTCGCGACCAGTCAATTACACCTTCTCCGCAGGCGCAGCCCACGGGCGTCCCGGTCACTTTTCCTTTCTCGCTTGCGGCCTGGCCAACGGAAATGTCTTTGGCATGAACGTGCACCAATCTGTCAAGTACGGCGTGCAGACCCTGATATGGATCGGCGCCGCCCAAGAAGGCATTGCCGGTATCGTAATTGACCTTCAACATAGGGGAATCCACAAGATCCACAATGCGCAGCAAACCTTCCGTAGTTTGCGTGATGCTCTGGTGCGGTTCGATGGCGAAGTATATCTCATACCGCTCGGCGATCTGCAAGACCTTCTTCAGCGTGTACCGCATCACCTGAAAGCACTCCTCGTCATCCAGCCAGCCCGGCCGTATGCCTTCGTCGGTATTCACCGCGGGCGCGCCGACAGCAGCTGCGAATCGCAATGCCTTCTCCAGATAAGGCACGCTGATCTCTGGCCGCATGAGCGGGCAATGCGCCGATAGGCCTGACGCTCGAACGTGATGGCGATCCAGAATATCTTTCATCTCCAGCGGATCGTTGTTCATGGAGAACGAGTGGAAATATCCGGCCTCGCTCAGTAATTCGCGCCCGTCGTGGACCATCGGCTCTACGAAGTGGTAACCAAGACTAGCCGCGCGTTCGACTCCGGCCTCGAAAGACTTGTCCTCCGAGCGTATGAACTCCATGTTGATTCCAAGTTGCATGACGTTTGCGATTGTACGGCTGCTTGAAGCGCGTGTCGTTCAAATTTCGACAAACGCTGAAATCTAAACACATCACTCGATCGGACGTTCGCCCACCACACCCTCTGTGCCACCACCCTCATCCGGCGAGTTTAAGCAGAGTCCTATTTGTGCGTTACAGAGAGTTTTGGCAAAATAGAGAGACTTTCAAACTGTGTTGCCGTATCAGGTACTCGCTACTCTCGTCCTATTCTGGCTGGCGGCATTAGCACCTGTCTCTCCCCAGGGCACGGATTATTCCAAAGAAGCGATCGTTATTCAGTCGCGGTCCACGCAGACTGATTTCTCGTCGGATGGCACCTGGCGGTCCATTGAGACGGGTTCGATTTTAGTGCAGTCCGATGCCGGCGTTCGGCAGCTTGGCGTGCTGTCTTTCAGTTATGATCGCGACAGTCAGCAACTGGCTATTACGTATCTGCGGGTCAGGAAACCGGACGGCAGGGTTGTTGAAACGCCCGACAGCGCGACACAGGATATTTCGTCCGGTCCATCGAGAAGCGCGCCTAGCTATTCCGATCTGCGCGAGAAGCAGATTCCGGTCAAGGCGCTCGGCCTGGGCGACGTTATCGAATATCAAACCCGGCTCACTCAAGTCACGCCGGAGATTCCCGGCCAATTCTGGTTTACGGGAGATTTCATCACAAACGTGGTGGTTCTGAAGGAAACGCTGCAAATCGGCGTTCCCGCAGATAAGTATGTAAAGGTGGTTAGCCCGACGCAGAAACCCAAAATACGCGAGGAACCCGGCCGCAAGATCTACACCTGGGAAACGGCGCAGTTACAGCCGACGCAACAGACGCCCGATCAGGCTAAACGAAAGGCTCCCGACCCGCACCCGGCGGTCCAGATCACCACGTTTAAGAGTTGGGAGGAGGTGGGCCGCTGGTATCACGATCTTGAAGCGCCGCGAGCCGCCGTGACACCGGCAATCCAGGCGAAGGCCGACGAACTGACGAAGGGTCTATCCACGGAAACGGCGAAGGCTCATGCCATTTACGATTTCGTCAGCACAAAGTTTCGTTACGTCTCGCTCTCTTTCGGCGTAGGCCGTTACCAGCCGCATATGGCCCAAGAGGTTCTTGAAAACCAATATGGCGATTGCAAGGACAAGCACACACTGTTCGCGGCGCTGCTCAAGGCAGAGGGCATAGATGCCTCGACCGCGCTGGTCGGCTCCGAAGTCAAGCTCGATCCCGACGTTCCTTCTCCGGCACAGTTCAATCACGTGATCGCTGCTATCCCTGATGGAAAGGAATTTGTCTGGCTCGACACGACGCCGGAAGTTGCGCCTTACGGTCTGCTGGAACCCGGTTTGCGCGATAAGAAAGTCTTGCTGATCCCCGCCAGTGGACCGGCCTCTATCGTCACAACGCCGGCTGAATCGCCTTTCCTGGATTCTCAAACGCTCGACGTGGAAGCAACTTTAAATGCGAGCGGCACTCTCAGCGCTCATTTCGACTACACAACGCGCGGAGATGTCGAGTTCGTCTTGAGAAGCGCGTTTCGTCAAGTGCCGCAAGCCAATTGGCTTGAGATGATGCAGCAGATCGTTCGCGCGAACGGATTTGCCGGAACCGTATCCAACTTAGTCGCCGATAATCCTGACGCCCTTGACAAGCCCTTTCACTATGCCTTCGATTACGTGCGCCCGGATTACTCGGATTGGCACAACCAGCGCACTTCTCCCCCGCTCCCGCCTATGCTGCTGCCTCTCTCGGCGGATGCCGAAAAGCCGGCTGAGCCACTTTTCCTGGGCTCGCGTGGGGAAATGAAGTTTTGCTCCAGGGTGAAACTGCCGGAGAGTTATAGCGCCGAGCTTCCGTCGGTTGTCAAAACGGACACGGGTTTCGCCAGTTACGAAAGCTCTTCCTCACTCAAAGATGGCGTGCTTGAAACATCGCGCCGGCTCGTGATCAAGCAGGCCAAAATTCAGCCGGCCGCTTGGGATGCGTATAAGAAGTTTGCCAAAGAAGTCGGCGACGATCACGACCAGTTAATAGAGTTGAACGGCCTGGGCGCGTCGGCTGACGGCAACAGCGAAGCGGCGGCCTTGGTAAATCAGGCAGCGCAGGCGGGACGGCGGCACGACACAAGCGCGGCGCTCGATGATCTGAAGCGAGCCGAGCGCCTAAACCCGACGCAGAGAGGTCTCTGGGCTACCTACGGGGCCCTCTACCTGTCTACCAACGAACCGGAAAAAGGCATGGCAGCTCTAAGAAAAGAGATCGAGCTGCATCCCGACGACAGCTTCGCTTATGGAGCACTGGCGCAAGCGCAGAACCGGGTGCTCCACCAACCGAACGAGGCTATCGAAACCTTGAAGAGCGGGCTAAAGGTCGCGCCGGACGACGCTAAACTGGCTACCTTCCTCGCCCATCTTCTTGTTCAGCAAAAGCGCTACGAAGACGCTACGGCCATCTTAAAACCGATCGTCGAGAAAGACAAAGACCCGTCATTGCAGACCGCTTTAGCCGAGGCGCTCCTGCGGGGCGGCCATCGAGAGGAGGGCGAGGCCGTGCTGGCGGAACGCATCAAGAACGGCGATGCGCTTGCCTTCAATGACGCCGCTTATTACCTTGCCGATACAAACACAGATCTTCCTCTGGCTCACGAGTACGCGGAAAAAGCTGTATCCCAGCTTGAAGAGAAGAGCAGCAAATTAGCGCTTCCTGACCCGAAAGAAGCGGACTTCACGCTCATGCGTTCGCTCTCCGCCGCCTGGGACACGCTCGGCTGGGTCGAGTTTCGGAAGGGAGACTTCAAGACGGCAGAGACATACGTCGGCGGGGCGTGGGACTTGAGTCAGCGAGGCGTGGTCGGCGATCACCTTGGGCAGATCTATCTCGCGGAGGACAAAAAGCAATCGGCAGTACATACCTGGCAACTGGCACTTGCCGCCGACTCTTCGCTCGGTGAGACACGCGAACGGCTGCGGCAGTTGGGCGCTGCGGACGTGCCGCTGCAGCCGGCGAAGCGTGCAGCCAACAACGTCGTCACGCCCGCGGAAGAACTCGGCAGACTACGCTCCACGAATGTTCCGGCGTTGGCAAAACAGGAAGCCAGCGCGGAATTCTTTATTCTGTTTTCTTCCGAAAAGCCCGAAGCGGTTCAATTCATCAGTGGAAGCGAATCCCTCAAGCAAGCCGGGAACGCGCTGAAGGCGGCCGACTTCCGGATATCGGCGCCCGATGGAAACACCGAAAAGTTTTTGCGGCGTGGAATTCTCTCCTGCTCCACTTACACGAAGCCAAGCTGTCAATTCGTCATGCTGTTGCCGGCAGTATCGAGAAGCGTGCCGCCTGCGGCACTTGCCGCCGACATCAAGCAGCCGACGCTCCTTTCGAAGACTGAACCGCAGTATTCGCCGGCCGCGCTCCAGGCAAAAACGGAAGGCACCGTGCTACTTGCTCTTGTGGTCGATAAAGATGGCGCACCGCGTGACATTACCGTTTTGAGGTCCCTTGGCTATGGGCTCGATGAAAAAGCCAAAGAAAGCGTCTCCAAATGGCGCTTTAGGCCGGGCACTCAAGCCGGCGTTCCCGTTGCCACGAAAGCGACCGTCGAGGTAACGTTTCGTTTGGAAAACGACCAGCAGTAACTCTTTCAGTACCGTGAAATCGGTAAAATGTGGGCAGTTCCATGAAACCCCCCGATTTCTCTCGCCGTGACCTCAGCCTTCTACTTCCATTCCTCGCCGCCACGCAGCTCTCCGCCAGGCACAAAGACACCGGCCTGCCTTCCCACATCTATGACTTCCAGTGTTTGCCCGTGAAAACAAATCCGCAAACGGGCGCCGAATCGCGCCAGGTCTTTACAGGCAAAACTCATGACGGCTTTCCGATCGATCTGCATATCACTACCATGCCGCCGGGACAGATGCCGCATCCCGCGCACCACCATGTCCACGAGGAAATGATGCTCATACAAACCGGTCAACTCGAAGCCACCATTTCCGGCAAAAGCAGCACAGTCGGCCCGGGCTCCGTCATCTACATCCATTCGAACGAGGAGCACGGCCTCAAATGCGTTGGCGACGTAGCGGCTCAATATTTCGTCCTGGCGCTCGGCAAGCAGGAAAAGAAGTCCGCCTGAATTTTGTTCTCCATCCGTTACACTCGGATGCGTGGCCAAGATCCTTGTCACCGGCGGAGCCGGATACATCGGTTCCCATACTCGGCATGCTTTAGAAAAACGCGACCATTCGGTAGTAGTGGTCGATAATCTCTCGCGTGGTTACCGCGAGGCAGTGCCCGCAAACATACTTCACGTCTTGGATACGCGGGATAAGGAAAAGCTGGCTGACTTGATGGCGAAAGAGCGCGTCGAAGCTGTCATTCATTTCGCTGCCTACATTTCGGTTGGTGAATCGACTCACTTCCCCGAGCTCTATTTCGCGAACAACGTCGGCGGGTCGCTCTCGTTATTCGAGGCGATGCTCGAAGCAGGAGTGAAACGGCTGGTCTTTTCTTCGACGGCCGCCGCCTATGGCATTCCCAAGCGCGTGCCGATTCCGGAAGACGAAGCCATTGCGCCCATTAATCCATACGGCGAATCTAAGGTGATGGTCGAAACGATTCTCGAATGGCTCGACCGGTATCGCGAATTTCGCAGTGCGCGCCTGCGCTATTTCAATGCCTGCGGCGCAGAGCCAAGCGCCGGTTTAGGCGAGCGACATGACCCAGAAACGCACTTGATTCCGCTTATTCTCACAGCCGTCCAAACCAGTCGGCCCGTGACGCTATATGGTGACGATTACCCCACACCCGACGGCACTTGCATTCGCGATTATATTCACGTCAGCGATCTGGCAGAAGCGCATATTTTCGCAGTCGAGAATTTACTCGCCGGCGGCGCTTCGGATGTGTTTAATGTGGGAACCGGCGTCGGCCATTCGGTGAAAGAAGTAGTGGAGGCGGTCGAAAAGGTGACCGGGGAAAAAGTTCCGTACAGCATGGGTCCACGCCGCGAAGGAGATCCACCCAGCCTGGTGGCGGATTCGAGCAAACTACAAAAGAGTTTGGGCTGGAAGCCGACCCGCGCCAGTCTACAAAAAATTGTCGCCGACGCCTGGGCCTTCGCGCAACGGAACGCCTAGAGTTTAGGCGGCTTGACGCAACGGCGTTTCGCTGGCTAGCGCGTATTCAACCGCTCTGCCCCAGGTTGTGAAACGGTACACGCGCACGCCGGGTACCCATAAAATCCAGGTTGGTCCAATTTTATAAATCTTTGGCTTCATTGAGGTCTCACTCCAGTAGTAGAGGAAACCTCCTAGTTCTCTCAGATAAAAGTTACATTCAGGCCGCGAGAATTCCACGGTAGCTGTTTTCGCGAAAGCCGGGAAAGACTTTCCCTAATTGGCGATTTCCCATCTGCCGCGTGACCAATTCCGCCAGCACGGTACGGAAATCCGTGGTCACGGCGAGGTCGCGCGCCTGATAGAGCTGCTCCCTTTCGAGACCCGGCCAATCGCCGTATACTTTGCTGCCGCGCACTTCGCCGCCGAGGACGAACATCGCATTCGCGTGTCCGTGGTCGGTGCCGCGGTCGCCGTTCTCTTTTACCGTGCGTCCGAACTCCGACATCGTCACCAGCGTAATGTCGGCCATGCGGTCGCCCATATCCTGCGAAAACGCTCCCAGGGCGTCGCCGAAATCGCGCAGCAGGTTTGCCAGCTGTCCTATGTGCGGCTGCGCGCCAGTCTCGTTTACATGTGTATCCCAGCCGCCCACGTCCGTAAAAGCTACTTCGAGACCTACGTCGGCTTTGATGATGCGTGCGATCTGCTCAAGGCTCTGCCCCAATCGCCCATTGGGATAGCGGGCGCCGTTGGCCGGCGTGTACGCCGTCTTTTGCAGCTCCTGCATGGTTTTCACGGCATCGAAAGTCTCGCGCGCCGTGCCGTTCAGGACTTGATCGGCTGAGGTTCCGTACATACTTTCGAACGTCGTCGCCGCCTGCGCGTCGGCAATTTGAAACTGGTTAATACTCTGGATCGCCAAGGCTTCGTTATGGCCGCGCAGCATGCGCGGAAGATCCGGACTCAGACTCACCGCCCGCATCGGCGAAGGCTTCGCCTCTTGCATCAGGGCGCGGTTCAGCCAGCCATCCGCTGTAGCCTTTATGCCCGGAGTACCCGACTCCATATAATCCTGCGCATCGAAGTGCGAGCGCGTCGGATCGGGCGAGCCCACCGCTTCTACAATCGCCAACTGCCGCTGGTCCCACAGCGGCTTGAGCGAGCGCAAAGCGGGATGCAGACCGAAGTGCCCATCGAGATCGATCGCCGCGCTCTCGCTGCCGTTCGGTCGCGGGATGGCAATGCTTGGGCGCAACGCATAATACGACGGCTCGCCGTGCGGCACAACAACGTTTAATCCATCGACCGCGCCACGCTGAAAGATCGCGATGACTATCTTCTTGCGCTCGCCTGGCGCTTTGGCCGCGTACACCGCCCGCGAAAGCCAGGTGGGGACCGATCCCACTCCGAACATGGCGAGCGCCGAATTCTTTAAGAAAACTCTACGGGATGGCATTCAAATTACTCCTGAATCTCTGTGCTTAACGTCTCTGGAATTCCGGCGAACCAAGCGCCAGACCGGCCACCAAGCTGGGCAGCTGTGGCGGACCGCTGCGCGCATTTCGGGAAAGCTGCTGCTGCAGCTTAGCGCTGGCAAGCGTTTTGTCGATGGCCGCTTGTGTCTGCGCGCTTGGCTCCTGCTGTAAAATCGAGCGGGCCAACATCATCGGATCTTGCTCGGCTTCCTGACGCCAAGCCGCTGTGTCGATGCTTACTCCCGGCACGCGATTGTGTGCTAAAGCGAGCGCGAAGTTCATGCGCTCGAGTAGCGCCGCCGAACTCACCCACTCGGCATTCGCGCTCGAATAACCGGTCGGCTCAATTTTGCGATATAAAGGTTCACCCAATTTCTGTAGTTCGTTCGCCAACAGAAAAGCCGATGTAACGTCCCCGTTCGTGGCCCGTACCGCGCTCGCCACCATCTCGAACGGCGTTTTCACCTTGGCTCGGTAGGCGCCTTGCGACCAAAATTCCGGCGAGGTCAACATGGTCTGCATGACCTGTCTCAAATCGCCGTCCGTCTTTAAGAAGGTCTTCGCCATGCGGTCTACCAGCGAGGGCGGCGGATCATCTGCCACGAATCGCTGAGCCAGCTTTAAGGAAATAAAGTGCGCGGTAGCCGGATGATGCGCCAGAATATCGAGGACTTCGAGTCCGTCATTCATCCCTCCCCCCGCTTTGATCACGTGGCCAAGCACGATCTTCTGCCCTTTGTCGTGAACTTTATCGTTGTAATCGAAACTACCGCCTTTGCGGGGCTTTGCAATCGTCCAACCGGTAAAACAACGCGCTACTTCGATCACGTCTTTCTGCGTATAGCCGCCGTCGACACCGAGCGTATGCAGTTCGAGCAACTCCCGGCCATAATTCTCGTTGAGCCCGCGCTCCGCTTTGCGCCTGGCGGCTTGCGAAGGTGCAGCCGGCTGTACGCCCACCGATTGCCAGTTATCCAGATAGAACAGCATTGCCGGACTCTTGGCCGTTGCCAGCAACAAGTCGTAGAATTTGCCGAGCACATGCGGCCGGATCGCGTCGCGCTCGTAAGTTGGAACCAGGTAGCGGTCGCCCCCTTTATACAAAAAGATGTTGAAATGGTTAAACCAGAAATCGTCCAGCAACTCCACCAGCTGATGATTGCCGTAGACCGCGCGCAGCATCTTGCCTTCGCTTAGATCGCTTGCCACCACATTCTGCGGACTCAACGTCAACATAAGCTCGCGTCGCAGCGCCACGGGCGCCAACACGAACAATCTTCGCCGTTCATCCGGTTGTAGCGCCCAGGCAAAATCCAATTGTTTTTGCTCGGGAATACTCGCCAATAACTGCCGTTTCTCCATCGGCCTTCCACTATCTAGAATTTGGATCTGCTCCGGAGTAAGGACTGACGCTAGCTTGATCTTCAAATTGTCCGGCGATTCCTGTTCGTTTGCGATCGCGCCGCTCGCCGCGCCATTGGTTGCATTGCCGTTCTTCGCATTCTGCTTTTCGAGGTAACGGTCGGCCAGGTGTACGATTACCGCCTGCAGTTGCGGATCTTCGGGCAGCTTCCCGCGCCCGCGGGCGAATGCCCGGATCACTTGCGGGGACGGATACTCACTATACGTCTCGTGAATACTCATTGCAAGCGACGGAAGTTGCGCCAGTCGTTGCACGAGCAGCGAATTTTCCGCCACACTTTCCGGATGCAGTTGTTCATAGAGCCATTTCTTTAAACTGGTTTGCTTGATTTGCGCCAGGTCACCCGGCCGCGCACCAAACGTCAACCGGTCCAGCGCATGTTGGTAAAGTTTCGCACCGGAAAGCGGTTGACTAAAGCGAATATACTGCGGCGGGTTTGCGTTTGCCTTTAGTTTTTTGATTCGCAGACCCGACGCCCATAAGCCCGTGGCGCAGAGCAAAAGCAACACCCCGCTCCAAATCTTCATTTTTGTGGCCGTCCGCGTCACACAATCTAAAACGAGTGTGGGAAAAATTCGTTGACAAATGTCGTTCGACAAACAACTAGATAAACTATTGCAAGATTTGTCGGAAAAGACTCACCCTCCGCGACCTGGCGTCGAGATTCTCCCTGTCCCGCTCATCGAAAGCCGCATCTTCCTGATCCGGGGACAGAAAGTGTTACTTGATAGCGATTTAGCTGCGCTTTATGAGGTCGAAACACGCGTTCTGAATCAAGCGGTGGGTCGAAACCGAGATCGGTTTCCAGAGGACTTTCTGTTTCAACTCACGACAGCGGAGCATGAGGCTTTGACATCACAAATTGTGATATCAAACACCGGTGGCCGGGGTGGACGGCGACATCGCCCTATGCCTGTCAAGTCTGCGCAACAGTCAAGTCTGCGCAACTCAAGTGTTTAATAGAGCGAATCGGGGTGAAATCGCCAAAGAATCGATCGACGCGGAAGTTTTGCCGCTCAGAGCCAAATCGGCTAGAGCCTCGCCGATGGCGGGCGCAAATTTAAAGCCATGTCCCGAGAAACCGGTCGCGAGATAAGCGTTATCGAGCCGGGGATGACGATCGACGATAAAACCTTCATCCGGCGTCATCGTATACAGACAGTTCTTGGTTCTGAGAACGCGCTCTATGGCCGCTGGAAGCGGACCGGCAAGCCGCGGCATCAACGTTTCGGCGATGGCCAAGGCCGGTTCTATCTCAGACGCCGTGGCACTTTGTTGGTCGATACCCGCTTCGGTGACGGGTGCGCTCGGATCCCAGTGAACGGCTATCTTGACGCCGTTCGAATCGACGTTGGGAAACCCATAGAGGAAACGATCAGAAAAAGAAAATACGGGAAATTGGCCAGTTTCGAAGAGCTCGGTCTGGAGCGGGTCGATCCAGACCAAAACCTTACGTAAGATTTTGAGCGGGAGAGAGAGATCGGCCAAGAGGCGGCCTGACCATGCGCCGGCGGCTACGACCAGCCGTTCAGCCAGTAGAATCTCATTGGAGGTGCGAACGCGGAAGCGGGAGCCGTCCATTTCCCAAGCCTCCACCGGCATATCGAAACGGAGATCGGCGCCGTGAGCGGCAGCTTGTTTGAGGCCGAATTCCAAAGACTTCACAACGTCTATCCAGCCAGCGGATTTTTCATAGAGGCCGATCGATTGCGGGGGCGGCGTAAAGGCGGGAAAGCGTTTCGTGATCTCGGCAGCGGCCAATTTTTCTATTTGCAAATTGTGCAGCGAAGCACTCTCTCGAATGCCCGAGATGAGAGCGCTCGACTCCGGACCGATATTGATCATTCCGCAGCGGTGGAGAAGAGTTGTTTGGGCTTCCTGGCCGAACCTGTCCCAGAGCACGCCCGCGCGGCGCGCCAGTGGCACATAGTCGGGAAATTCGCCATATGCTTCGCGGAAGATGCGAGTATCTCCGGAGTGGCTGCCCTCGTTGTGTGGCGGGGTAAAACGATCAAAGCCAATGACGGACGCTTTACGGCGGCTAAGTTCGAGGCAAGTGAAAGCACCCATAGTTCCTAAACCGACGACCATGACGTCAAAACATTTTCGAGTCAACGATGAATCCCCCTTTTTCCTGAGAACAGCCGTTTGTGAATCCGGTGTCAGCTCCAGGCTTGCTGGCGAGCCGCACGAGGAGAATAGCCCTTGATTCTCCTGAACTGGCGGTTAAAGTTCGAGTGGTTTCCAAAACCCACGGAGAAACTAATCTCAAGCGCCGTTCGATCCGTCTTGCGTAACATCTCCTCGGCCGCATCCACGCGGATTTCATTGAGGTACGAGGTCATGGTGCTGCCGGTGGAGCGTTTGAAAAGGCGGCAAATCGCCGGTTGACTCATGTTGAAGTTGCGTGCAACCGAAGCGGAATCGATGGAATGGTTAGCATGCGTTTTCAAATAGGAGCAGATGGCCTCGATTTGCCCCTGCTCCTGAACGCGAGAATGGCAGCGCATGCGATAAGTCGACAGAGATTGCGCCTCCGATTCGAGTGCTAGGTCTAGAAGAATCTCGAGAATGCGAATTGCCTGGCGGCCTGAACCGAGCTCCGGAAGCGCGGCTATCTTCGCCGCCGCTGCTTTTCCGCCCTTGGTGTGTCCGAAGGTAAGCCCGTAAGCGGACCGTCGCAGAAGGTTCGTAACAGGCCTCATTTCGGGCATGGTGGCAAGCAGGTCGTGAAAAAAACCCGCGCGGAATTGGACGTCGACGGCGTGTTGAAATCTTGTCTTCGACCCATAGGCTGGGACCGCCAGGTATGCGGAAGATTCGGTCCGAGCAGCACCAGGTCGCCAGGCCCGTAGTCTGCCTGCATATCCCCGACGGAGCGCCGACCGTGGCTGTCGACCATCAGGGCCAATTGAAATTCAGGATGGTAATGCCAGAAGGCAGGGAACTCCGGGCTCACCCGTTCGAAGATTAAAAAGGAAGCACCATCGAAGACAACGCGTTCGAGCTTTGCCCGCATGGGCGCATTCTAGCGTAAGTCGGATTGGCCGCGCCGCTGCGGTAAATCGAGTACAGAAAACGGTCAATGCGGTACAAGATGTTTTGCTCGGGCGAGGGTATGCTTATCAGGAACCGGCCGAGCGAAAAGCCATTTTGCAACTTCTCAGCGTATCTTCGGTGACCAGGTGCAAGAGAAGGTATGAAGGTTTCCGCCATTCAATATTTTCGCGAGCAGCTTCGGAGTAATCAACTGGTTACCGGTTTGTGGGTGACGCTGGAAGCGCCGGCGGTGAGCGACATCGCGGCGGGGCTTGGCTTCGATTGAGTAGTGATCGACAGTGACTATCTCTCTCTTGATGGAGCCGGCACTGGCGAACATGTGCGAGCAACTCAGCGCAGTGATACGGCCGTGCTTATCAGTGTCGCGGGAGTAAGCGTTGGTTGCATACGGCGTGCCTTGGCTATTGGCGCGGACGGTATTGTGCTTCGCCATATTGAAACCGGTTCGGGACTTCAGACGGCGGTCAAGCAAGTGCTCGATTACACGCGCGCGATGCCGGGCGTTGCCGCTACGCCGTTGTTGAAGGCGGTCGTTGAGTCTTCCATGCACGCGCAAGATTTCGGCGATTTACTCGACGTAGAGGGCGTGGATGCTTTCTTGCTCGAAAAGTTGCCCTCGCCGGGCGCCGATGACGCCGTGTTGGAGAAAGTTCGTGGGAGTGGCCGTGCAGTGGGGATCATCGCCGCGAGCGAGAAGATGCTTCCTGTCTGCCGCGAGAACGACTTTTGGTTAATAGCTCTGGGCGTGGATCGAGCGATCATTGGCGACGGCATTCGCGATGCACTTGGCCATGCATGCCCGCGATCAGATCCAGCGCAAGTTCGTGCCGCAGCAGCGGAAAGCTGAAATCGGCGCAAGCTAACGGGATCTCTTTCATCGTTGGGTTCTCGGTCGAGGCTCAGCCGAAATGAAATACTTCGTCGAGGGCTGGCGTCTCCGGGGACTCGAGCACGCTGGACATCGCGGCATTCCACTTCTGGACGACCGGATCGTCTTTCAGACGTGCATTGGCTGCGTCGATATCCGTCGACTCTATCTATGCAACCACCGTCCGTCCCGTGACAAATACAGAGTGGTTGCGAAATCCCGCGTCGCGCGAAGCTTCAATTAACTCGGGCCACACGTTGGCATGCCACACGCGGTACTCTTCTTCCTTGCCCTCTCTTATCGTCAGTATCCACGCTTGTCTTTGCATGTGAGATTCTCCGTTGTTATTGAGAGCATAACCGGTCATCGATGATCTCCCGTTCCGGTTCGTTCCCAGCGTACACCCAGATAATCGCCATCTCTTCATCCGAGGTGTTCAGAAAACGATGGGGCACTCCGCTGGGAATAAACGCGGTGTCGCAACCGGTCAAATCGTGACGCCGGCCCTGGACGCGGCAACGCGCCTTTCCCTGGATGATCGTGATCGACTCGTCGAAATCGTGTGTGTGGCAGGGGAGGGAAGCACCCGGCGCGAAGCGACCGTAGCCGCCGCAAATGCCTACTGACCCGAAGCGATTCGCGAACAAGTCGCAAAAAAAAGCTCCCGGCGCGATTTCATAGATTGGGCGCTCGGCAAAGCATAGAATTATCTCCGGATCGGCGTCGGAGGAGTTTCCGAAGCCTCGGTCGACAGCGGGAAATTCCTTGTCGCCCGGCTCACGGGTAGCAGACGCCGACGCCATGGCCCGAAGAACGAGCAGTTCACAGTTCGGATCTTCGTTAACGACCGCGTGTGGCACGTTTGCCGGAAGATACAGGCAATCTTTCGCCTCCAAAATATACGAACGGCCCTCGGCCGAAACTCGAGCGCGTCCCGCGAGCACTGTCACGGCCTCCCTAAACGGGTGTGCATGGCACGGCAGAACCGCACCAGCTTGAAAGCTAGCCGTGCCCGATCTGCTTGCTCTCGACGGGCTCGATGGCGTCATCATATCTTCGCCTCATAACTTTCATTTCGGGCACGCCTCGGCTGCGCTGAAGAAACAGCTCCACGTAATGTGTGAGAAGCCGATGACTCTTCGCGCCAGCGAGGCGAAGCAACTAGCGGATCTTGCCCAATCGAATAAACTTCACTTTCTCGTCCCTTACGGCTGGAACTATGCAGGCTATGCCGGGACCGCGCGCGAGCTTGTGTTGCAAGGCGCGATCGGGGAGATCGAATACGTACTTTGTCATATGGCCAGTTCGCTTCGAGATCTGTTTAGCGGCGAGCGGGTAACCTGGGCTGACCACGGTTTGTTTCCGCCGGATAAGACTACGTGGAGTGATCCAGCTAGCGGCGGTGTTTGCTCATGGACAGTTGACCCACGCGCTAGCCTTGATGCTCTGGATAACGAATCTTGCGCCACGCCAGGTGTTTGCTTTTTCGCGAAACGCAACGACGGGCGCCGATCTTTATGACGTCGTCAGTTGCCGCTTCCAAAATGGGGCCACCGGCATGTTGGGAGGAGCCGCCACCATGCCGCTCGATGCTGTCTATCAGGTCGACATTCGCATTTTTGGAACCGAAGGCATGTTGCTGCTCGATATAGAGCGGCCCCGTCTCGATCTGCGCCGTAACGACGGACACGATAAAGTGTTCCAGATCGCGGAAGCCCCGGCGAGTACACCTGCGCCGCGCCGGTTCATCGATTTGTGGAGTTGATCCAGGGCAAACAGGTCGCTAATTGCTCGCCAGCCTCGCTTGGCGCGGACGTGGTAGCAATAGTTGATGCTGCCGGCAGATCGGCTATAAGTGGAAAAGCCGAAAACGCTATCACTTAGTAGCCGGTCGAATTTAAACGACGACGCAGTGAACCTGGTGGTACCAATTATTTACATATAGGTCTAAGCGGTCTGGGGCGCGATGCGCGGGTTGTGTTACGCCCCGTTCATTCGTCGCCCGGCTGATAATTTCCACCGGGCCGTTTACCTGGAAAGCGAGAGTGCGGCGCCGGAAACCCATTCGAAACGAAATTGCTGAGAGATTTCGGCTGGCCTCCAAGTAATTCCACCATCTCCACTGATCTCTACTCTCAAAATTTTCTGGGCTCCCGACCAAGCCAGCCCCTTAATTTCAGTTATTCCTTTCCGAAGCACAGAATCCTGAGTTGGTGTGAGAATCACAGACTTCGGTTGCATGCAGGGAAGAGGTTGTATTTCGACTTCTCCGTTGCCGTTTTGTCGAGCCTGCGTATAGAGGTAGGGGTCGGCCGCGGCCAACGGTTGTCGTGCGGCCACGATGCGATCGAGCCACTTTACGGAGTCCATGCCATACCAGCCGAGTAGCACAACTCTGACTCCACCGTGTTGCCGCGGCAAAGGCATGCCATCTAAGTGGGTCGCTAAAATGCCTACTTCGATCGCCCGGCCGATTGGAACACTGCGGCAATATCCGTCTCTACCGTAGAAATATAGATATTGAGCACTGCTTGTGGGCCCTGCCATGCGAAGCACGTCCCGTAGCCACCATACACCCCAGCGCCCATTGGACGTTTGGCAGATGGGTCCGACCAGGCTTCCGGCGCATTCGAGAACACCGCCTTGCTCGATTCACCCGAGACTGGCCAGTGAAGCATCTGTTAACTGTCGCGGATGCTCAATCTCTCCCTCAATTCGTATCGAAAGGGGAGCCGCCGCCGGGATGTCTTTATGATTTCTGATATAAAAATCGCTTAGCGGGAGATACCGCCCCGTAGCGGCGTCCAGTTCTACCTCCGTAAGTAACGGAGCGGCCGAAATGAGATGATGTTCTGCCTCGAGACTGGCTGACGCTGACCACAGATAAATCGCCGACTTCGTAAGAGAGCTTCTTCTGTCGGTTGGCAAACGATCGTCTATCGACTTACGCAGGCGAGATTACCTCATCAACTCCGGCAGATCATCCCGATGATCGTGGTCATCCGTTCCAATCTTTTTAAGGCGCGCCTCGATTGCCTGACTTTTATCGTTCATACCCGCTGCTGTGTAGAGCTTAGCCAAATCGGTCAACGTTGCCACGTTATTAGGACTTTCGCTCGGCAAACGTACGCCTCCGCAGCCGCCGGGTTCAAGGCGATGGCCTGATTTAACTCGGTTTTGCTATCGTTAAACCGTCCGAGGCGATAGAGCGCGACGCCGAGTTCTTGGTGAGGAAGCGAGAACTGAGGTTGTAAGCCGATCGTCTTCCTGAGTACTAACTCCGCGCTGTGTAAGTCCCCCGTCTTCAGTTTGATTAAACCCATCAGCACGTTCGCACGGGGATCGGACGGCTGATTTACGAGTGTCTTCTTACAGAGTTGAATAGCTTCCGTGTATTGGTTTGTTAGAAAGTCATTTAGAGCTAGGCGATATAAGCGCGCATAATAAGGATCGATATTTAGAGCGGTTTGAGCGATGCGCCAGCCTGCTCGAAGTGGCCTTGAATCTGATCCAGCCACGCTTGGCCGATCAAATATTCCACATTCTTCGGATCGGCGGCGAGCGCTGACGAGAAAGGTTGGCTGGCCGCCTCGATCTTGCCGACGAGCAGCAGCGCCGATCCTCTCAAATACTCCACTTCGCCCGGACTTCCGGCCTTTGCGGGAACGGTGCGCAGAACGGCGTCGACCTCGGCTGGCTCTCTCGCCTCGAGACTGGCTCTGGCCAGGAGCAGTTTGATGCTCGAGTCGTCGGGAAGCAGTTCGCTCGCGTTTTCGAGGAGATTTCGAGCGTCCTGGAAGTCATCGTAGTGCATGCAAAGCTGCGCGAACTACTTTGGGATTTTCGGGAAATGCCGCGACCGCTTGCTCCACAGTTTGTTTTGCTGCCTGTTTTTCGCCGGCCTCGAATTGAGCGCGTGCAAGATTAGCCCACACGGCCGGATCGGAAGGCGATTGCTTGCAAGTCTGCTCTAACCAGGATGTCGCCTCTTTGGGGTGACCGGTATCTATCAGCGACACTCCTAAGGCGTACTTAGCGGGCAGATAATCCGGAAGTTTTCGGAGTGTCTTCCTTAGTTCGCGAATGCCCTCTTGCGAACGGTTTCGTTCAGAAGCGCCAATCCGAGCCGGTAATGAACATCGCCCGAGGTGTTGCCCAGGCGAATCGATTGCTCGAAGTGTGCAATCGCCTGCTGCATATTCCCGTTGTTTGCTTCCGCCGTACCGAGAAAGTCGAAATTCAATGGAGTGGGAGCGATTTTGACCAGGCTGGCGAAGTCCTCCTGCGCTGCTTGAAAGTTGCCGGCGTCCATTGCTTTGCGCCCGGCTTCGAGCAAATCATTTGGGCTTTGTGCGTGAACAATCGCCAGAGCCGCGAGAAAAACAATTGATGGTCGCACCCAGTTTTTCATCAGCGTTGATCCGCGGCCGACTTCAATGCCAGAATTTCGCGCCGAAGTTGTGACAGATCCGGCAGTGTCAAATTCTGGCTCGCGATTAAGTTTTGTTGCTGGATATTAAACCAGCCCGTGCCGTCAAGAAACTGTACCAGCATCGATTTCGACTGATATTGTTCCACGTGTCCAGATCGATCTGCCGGTAATTCGCCTGCCGGTGGCTGTAGTCAAACACCAGGCCCGCTTGCCGATCGCTCATGCGATATTTTACGTTACATATATATTCGATCGAGTTTGCGTAATAGTCAGAAGCCGCGACGAACGGGAGATGCCGGTGCGCGTTCCCCCAGCCGCGATCCACTTGCATCTCCAGGATGCCGGGAATGCGCACGGCCAATGAATCCTGGTTAGGCGAAGTAACTGAGATGGGACTAACAGTAATTCGCGAAAAGGCGGGAAAAAAGCTGGCCATCAGTTTGAGGAATGCTTCTCGCTGCGCCGGCCGCGCCGAGGAGTCGAAATACACGGCAGCAACTTTGCGGTAGCTCATCGCGCAAGACCCGCTAGTTTCGACAAACCGGAGGCCACTCAGATCTTGACCTCCGTACTGTCCTTTTTCGCCTGCCAGTAAAGAGTCGCTTTACAATGTCCGTAGCTTGGAGGCCCGTTGCTTCGGCACGGACAGCGCTCCCTGCAGGGACAACAGATCGTACCTTCGCCCTTGAGGCGCCAATCGGCACCGTCGTATCGCGCCACGTACCTACACGCGGGAGTGTCTGGCAATGGAAGTCGCTACTAGTTTGCCGGGCCCGCGACAGGGCGGCTGTGCTGCGCTCGACGAATATGCTCGAGCGAGTCAACCAGGAAATCAAACAAAGAGCACGCGTGATCCGTATCTTTCCCAATGAGCAAGCTAGTAAGCCGTCCCAGTCATAGGATTAGCAATGATTCTTCTGGCGGGATCGGAATAGGACCAGCGGAACGGCCTTGCGACTTTGGCGTAGGCGCGAATGTATTTGCGAATCTTCCGAGATAAGCGGGCCAGCAGGTCGCGCTGGATTTTGGCAAACCAGAGTTCAATTTGGTTCAACCAGGACGAGTAAGTCGGTGTGAAGTGAAAGCGGACCTTGGGATGCTCGGCCAGGAAATCTTGGACTGCTTCGGTCTTGTGCGCCGACAAATTATCGAGGACAATGTGAATCTCTTTAGCCCAACGTGCGCGGCTCACCAGTTCCGATAGAAAGGTCATGAATTCGCTGCTGGTGTGGCGTTTCGCAGTCTTGCCCTGCACCTTGCCGGTCTTCACATCGAGGGCCGCATACAACGAGAGCGTTCCATGCCGGTAGTATTCGAAGCCGTGTCGTTCCGCTCGCCCGGGCGAAAGCGGAAGCACTGGGTCGAGGCGATCCAAAGCCTGAATCGCCGTCTTCTCGTCGACGCAAAAAACCGCTGCGTACTGCGGCGGCTCCAAATACAGCCCGATGATGTCGGCTGCTTTCGTTTCGAAATCCGGATCGTTACTCGCCATGTACCGCTCCAGCCGATGCGGCTGAAGCCGGGCTTGCGACAAGATGCGGTGCACGCTGGACTTGCTTACACCCATCTCGGCGGCCAACCTGCGAACCGACCAGTGGGTGCTGCCGTCATTCGGCTTTTGCTGCACCTTCCGGCACACCTTGGCTTGTACCGTCGGCGTCGCCGTCCTTGGCCGGCTGCCTTTATGCTGAGGCTCCAAGCCGTCGATGCCCCACTCTTGGAATCGTTGCTTCCAACGCGAAATCGTTGGTGCGGTTGTTTGCAAACTCTGCTTGATCGCACCATACGTCATCCCATCGGCCAACGCCAGAATCAGCCGCGCTCGAAACACATCTCCCGCCGGTAACGTGCGCGATTGCGCCCAACGCTTCAGTTCTTCACGCTGCTCTGTGGTGAGCGAGACCAACTCCCGATATCGTGCCACATAACAATGACGTCTTCTGTCGTTTATGAGTAACGATACGACTGGGACTTGTTACTAGTCGTCGAGATTAAGGGCTTTCGCCGAGTTTATGCAACAAACCCGATGCCGGAAAAGAGGGCTGGCAACCATCAGAAGCCTTTAACTTCGTCAACCTACATGAACTGTATCGTTAGTCCATGTGGAAGACTTCTGCCATTGATACCCACCACTCGCCCGGAGCGCCGCCTTTGATCGGAGATTGCATCGGCTCCATAATGGACCACCATTCTTGCACTCTCTCGTTCTTCGCCAGGGCTGCCATGTCCGCGTCGTATGAGGTGCCGCGGTATTCGTAATAGCCAAACAGGTATTCGCCGTGAAGAAAGATAGAATAGTTGTGGATATTTACTGCACGCAATGCTGCCAGCACGTCGGGCCATACTGCGGCATGGTACGACTTATACCTTTCGACTGCTTCTTTTTTCACCCGTAGTATAGATCCGTAGCGGCGCATCTACTCTAGAACCTCCCCGAACCGATGGTAAGCATCAATCGGCAAAACACCTTCGAGGATCGCTGCTCGCACCTGATTCTCAGTATTCACTAGTCGTTCCACCTTCGTGGGTTCACCCAAGCTAGTAAGCGCACGTCCCGTCTACCTGACCCGGTACGAGAGACTACATCCAGTGAGATAAGGTCTGCTCATAATAGCCTGGCTCGTTGAATATGTCAGTAACTGCTCCGGTATAAGGAATAGCCGTGAGGCGATCTAGAAGGTCCACATCTGAGATAGTCCGCAGATCCACGATTGCGCTCATTCTAATGGTTCTCCTCTTATCGGCTATGACCAATCAAGAACAGTGAGACTACATTCAGAGCGACCGCCGTATTCATCCAATTGAGCGTCACGGACGAAACGCCACGCCACTCACCTGCAAAACGCCCGACGCCATAAGCGCAAACTAGCATCAAAGCTGTGAAGACAGGGAAACCAAGAATCGGCCCGCGTGGGCCCATCAACCAAGCGCCCGCACCGTAAGCCAGAACTCCGACTATCCAGGCGCCCCCCATTGCCACCGCTCCGGCCCATTCCTTCCATGCGGATTGGAAAAACGAGCCGAAGCTGTGGTTTTTTCTCATCAGATAGCCACAGTACGTTGCATTGGCAAGGAAGCCTCCAAACAACAGCACGGGCCAGACCGCGTCGCCGGATGCCCAGGCAGGGGCACCCCTTTGTGCGGCCAAGTCTTGAATCGGTCGCGCGACGACCATGCCGATGTTGAAGAACGACGAAAGAATCCCGGAGGCGATGCAAATGGCAAGTCCGACTCCGAACTTACCTCTTCCACCCCCAAAAGCGAGGTTGAAGCGATCTCTGCGCATTCCCGCGAATCCCGATAGCGTAACCGCCGCCATGAGCGATGCCAGCCCCAAAAGAAACGGCAACAATTTTAAGTTGAGAGGGCCGGAAAGAAACAGGGGTAGAACTGTCCCAAGTAAAGTTGAGATACCCATGATTAAAGAAAAGCCGAGGCCGGCGCCCAGCATGTGGACACCCATGCCGAAGGTGACGGAACCCAAACCCCAGAGATAACCAAGCGCTAAGACCAATAGCAGTCTGGAGACCGCGATATCAGTGTAAAGATGGAAAAGGTTGGGAACCATCGAGCCGATCAGCAGCCAGGGAATAAGTACTTGCGCAAACAGCGCGTAAATGAACCAGATATTCTCCCAGCGCCACCGGGTCAGGTGTTTCATGGGAGCAGTAAATACACCGGTAAGAACGCCTCCCAAACAAACCAGAATAAATGAGATCGAAAAAGAGCTCGCCATCTGTTATACGAGTACACACAGATCCTGCGACTTATACGGAATGCAGTATTCCCGATGGCCGAGCACTTCCGCTTTTGTTTGTTTCCCAGTGGCTGTCTCTACGACAAGCTCGAAAATCTCCATCCCGACCTCGTCCAGGGTGGATTCGGATGCGATGATGCGTCCAGCGTTTACATCCATGTCCCCGCACATGCGGGCGTATGTTTGTGGATTGCCACACACCTTCAAGACGGGAGAAATGACGCTTCCAATTACGCTGCCTCTACCTGTCGTGAAAACTATTATATGAGCCCCACAAGATATAAGGTCCAGTATCCCTTCTGAATCGTTGGGATTGCTGTAGCCGAATCCGAACGGGCTGGGATCCGGAACCGAATCTAGCACCCAAAGGCCCTTGCGGGGAGGCCGCTGCGCGACCTTAATCACACCCTGAATGGGCCTGGTCCCACACTTAGCGAAAGCCCCCATGGACTTCTCCTCGATCGTCGTTAGGCCGCCGATGTGATTTCCGGGAGCGATGGAAAATTGATCGAGTTGCAGCGAAAACTTCTCCGCTTTTTCGACTGAGCGCTCTAAGTCGAAGGCGGCCTTTGGAGTAGCGCCGCGTGAGGATACGATCTCCTTGCAACCTACCATCTCGAGCGTCTCCTCAATAATGGTCGTTCCGCCCGCATCCACCATCATGTCGAAAGCCCGCCCTACTGCGGGATTGGCGGAGATACCAGAAGTCGCATCCGAACCACCGCACTCGGCCCCGATTACAAGCTCGCTGACAGCCATGGGCACGCGACGAACCTGCTCGATCTCTTCCAGCATGCGGCGTACGATTGTACTCCCGCGCTCAATTGTCTTCAGCGTTCCGCCTTCCTCCTGAATCCGGAGTACCTCTACGGATCGCCCGCTCTGGCGGATCTGTTGCGCTAATTCGCCGGCATCGGTACCTTCACATCCAAGGCTGACGAGTAAGACTCCGCCCACGTTTGGATGACTTCCTAGAGCAGCCATCATCCGTGTCGCGTATTCATTGCTATAACAGCCCGCAAACCCCATCGCTTGTACGCGAGGATCTTCCCCAGCAATCCTCTGGGTAACGAATGACGAACACTCAACCGTATGTATGCAGAGAAGATGGTTCCGTATTCCAGGATGACCATCCCCTCTTTCGTAACCGAGTATCATTGGCCAGCCTCTCTCTTAGCGGCGAAGAACGATTTGGCATTGTGCTCGTGAACCCATTCGCCTATCCGAATGTCAGCGGTTGCGAATGCAATCGGCGCGCCGTACTTGAGCACGCGCTCGCCCAGCGCGATGGGATGGATTGCGATTTTGTGAGCGAATGGCACGGCATCTATCGCTCGTATTGACAGATCGCCCTCCAGGCAAACATCTGAACCCGCGAGAATTTCTTCGAGAGCCACGGCGACGTTGTCGCGAGAATCGATGTGGAGGGCGTTTCTGCGGCTGAACATGTTGTTGATCCTCGCTTTCACCGGAAAAGTGGGACAAACCCACCTGTTGAGCCGGCCGGCTCGCTCCCGTCATGCAGACGCGCCTTCTAAGCGAATGGAAAAGGCGTGTTCGCCTCGCTTCTCTGATGGCATTTCAAGCTGCAAGCCCTGCTCGGTCCGCTTCCACTTTAGTGGATCTTGTGCACCAAGTAAGTAAGCGGAATGGACGTTCACCCCGGTGAGCGCTCGAATCACCAGAGTTCCTGTTTCGGGCCATCCCAACGCTATGGCGTACAGGTCTTTACCTTTAGTAGTGAAGCGGATGTCTTTGGCGGTGTAACGCGATTTGCCTTCGTTGAATTGACCGCTCTTCACTCCGCCTGTACCTTCACCGCACACCTTCCAGGGACGCGTTCCGAAGATAGCCTCCCCGTTAACGGAATTCCATTCCGTGATGGAACCGATGATTGCTTCTTCCCGGGAGTCGAGCGTCCCATCCGCTCGCACGGGGAAGTTGAGTAGTAAGTTACCGTTCTTACTAACGATATCCACTAACATTTGAATCACCGTGGTCGGCGTCTTATAAAGGATGTCTTTCTTGTAATACCAATCGCCAACGCATGTATCGGTCTGCCAGGGTTCCTGCTTTATGCCGTCCAGCGTGCCTCGCTCGAGATCCTGAACGCACGAGCCGTCGACAAACTCTCCGCCGTCGTGATTATCCTTGCAGTTGTAAACAGCCTCTAACTTTCCGTTGTGCTGTTGCACATTTGCGTTGTAATAGTGCGCCAGCAGGTTACGTCCATATTCGCCGAAAGGGACGCTACCATCGCTATACAACAGATCCGGCTGATGACTGTCTACCAGATCCTTAATCCGATTAAACCACTCCTTTTGGAATGATTCGGGCACATCGCGATACCACTGTTTACTGGTCCGGCCTTCGTTCCCGGAGTGATAGAGCCCAGCGTACTGTGGATCCACGCCATCGTACTTAACACCCGTAAGCGGACCTGTCTTATCGCAGCTCTTTGAGACTCCGAACCAGTTCCAACTTGCCCCTAAATGTTCGGTCGTCCCGAAGCGCAGCCCGTGTTTGCGAGCCGCTTTGCTCCAGCGACCGATGACATCTTTCTTCGGCCCCATCTTTACCGAATTCCATCCCTGAAACCGTGAGTTCCAGCAATCTACGTTGTCGTGGTGCTGAGCGATCGCGCAAAAGTACTTCGCCCCGGCATTCTTGTAAAGGCGAATTAGGCGATCCGGATCCCAGTTCTCTCCGGTCCAAAGCGGGACCATATCTTTGTAGCCCACCTTCGACGGATGACCGTAACGCCTGAGGTGGTCTTCGTAATCCGGCTGGCCCTGGATGTACATTTGGTTCGCGTACCAGTCCCCCATCTCGGGAACCGCTTCGGGACCCCAGCAAGCCCAAAACCCGAGCTTCGCGTCGCGAAACCATTTGGGACAGCGGTATTGCTTGAGTGATTCCCATTCAGAGGTAAATGGGCCGGCCTCTTTATTCAGGCGGCCGGCAAGTGCCCGCCCGCTTGCCAGACCAGCGCCTGCAATCGATAAAAACTCGCGGCGACTGGCGTTCACTCAGATGGCTCCCTATAGAAATGGCGGTCGGGTCTTAGGCGGGCCGCTCAAGATCCTTTCTCAGCATATAGTCGATCGGAGCGCAACAAAATTCGAATTTCTGGAAACAAGCTTTTCGTACAGATAAATTCTCATCGGAGAATACATTCGTTTCCCTATTGGCGGTCATTCATTTACCTGGACCAAGATTTTGCTGAAACGCGCAGGATCGGCGCTCCACTCGCGAAGCGCTGCTGGCGCGCCGGCTAGTGGCACAATTGTGCTGACCACCAAATCGACCGGGAAAGCACCTGACTCCAGCATTTCAATTACAGACCGGAAGTCCTCGGGTGTTGCGTTTCGGGATCCCATGATGTCCAGCTCTTTCTGTACGAATAGTTTCGTCTCATAGCTGACGGGCTCTTTTGCATACCCAATGTAGACGACACGCCCGGTGAATGCCGCTTCCTCAATGGCAGCTCGAAAAGTAGCGGGCAGCCCGATAGCTTCGATAACTACGTCCGGACCGCGGTCCTTCGTCAACTCTCTTAAACGTTCAGGCATGGACTCGCGCTCCGAATGAATGACATATGTCGCGCCGGCTATCATGGCTACCCTGAGCTTCTTATCGTCCACGTCCACCGCGATGACAGTAGCGCCGCGTCGCGACGCCCCTGCAATGGCGCCCAGCCCGACGCCTCCACATCCCAATACCAGAACCGTATCGCTGTCAGTAACGCGGCCTCGCGCAACAGCGTGAAAGCCGATCGTCAGCGGCTCGACGAGCGCCAGCTCTTTTAGACTAAGTTTGCCTGCAGCGTAAATCTTGTCCTCGGGAACGGAAATGAATTCGGCGAGGGCTCCATCTCGCTGTACGCCCAGAGTCTGGTTGAAACGGCATGCATTCGGGCGTCCTCGCAGGCAAGAGGCACAGGAACCGCAACTGGTGTAAGGAGAAACCGTGACATTGCTGCCGGCTTGCAGCCTACCTCCGGCGGCTGGTGCATCCATAACCGTTGCGGCGATTTCGTGGCCCAGAATGCGCGGGTACGAAACAAGTGGATTCCTGCCCCGAAACGTGTTGAGATCGGAGCCACACATCCCTACCAGTCTCACGCGCAGCAAGACCTCATCCGGCTGCCGGTCCGGTACCCGAATATCTTCGATCCGGGCTTCGCCTGGCGCGATGATTTGTAGAGCGTTCATCGTTTCACACGCGCGCCGCTTCGAGCTGGTAGTCCGCGTTCTCCGGCATTCCGGAAGGCCAAACAACATTTTTCACCGGCTGAAACAGGTGGTGGATGCCTTCCAGTAGTTGTGGATCTATGTCCACCTCGAGAGCTCGAACATTGCTCAACACCTGTTCGACGCTGAACATCCCCACGAGAGTTGTGGCGACATACGGGTGATCGAGGCAAAATCGAAGTGCGATTTGCGTCGGGTCAACACCTCGGGCAAAACAGAGTGTCTTGAACGCACTCGCGGCCTGTCTCAGTCTAGGGGTTGACGGGTGCCAGTCCGGTATCCCAGTCCCTGCTAAAAGGCCCATGTGCAGCGGTGACGCATTGATCAAACCGATTTGCTTCGCCTGAACTGAGGGCAGAAGCAAACGATTCATATCGTCGATTAGCAAATTGTAACGGCAATACGATAGCACCGTATCCACGGGCTCTTCTTCGGTAGTCCGCGCCATCAATCGAAGCTGATAGGAAGTTATACCGACGAACCGCGTCTTGCCTTGTTTCTGTAGTTCTCGAAGCGCGGGAAGCGTCTCCTCGATAATCTGGTTTCGATTTCCAAATTCGATATCGTGGGCTTGTAGAAGGTCGATGTAATCAGTACGAAGCCTTTTTAGCGATTCATCGACGCTGGCCGTAACACCCCTCTTTGAGAAGTCAAAAAGGTTTGTGTCGTAGCGGCCGCATTTAGTAGCCACAAAGACCTTTTGCCTGACTCCGTCGAGCGCCTCCCCCAACCGGCTTTCCGCCAACGTCCGGCCGTAGTATGGCGACACGTCAAAGAAGTTAATCCCGTTATCGATCGCCGCGTGCACCGCTCGCTCACTCTCAACGCGATCAATAGCGCCATATACGTCGCCTAAGGGTGATGCGCCAAAGCCGATCGCGGAGACCTTCATCCGCGTCCGGCCCAAGTCTCTATAATTCACGCGCGTTGATCTCCAGCAAATGCGTCTACAGCCCGAATTGCCGGTCTTCGCGGGCATGGTCCGAATCTCTTTGCGCGCCCACCGGCCTTCGCCTACATAAGAATACGCACTCGGCCATACTTACCGCAATTCGAAATTGATGAAGTTAACTTTTCGAAAAAATGAATTCTCGCCAGGTCTATGTTCCGGGATCCACCGGCTGTATAAATTCTGCAAGTGGCAGCCACTCCTGCCATCGCCGGGCGATATCGCAAACGTCCGCAAGAATTCGGGGGGTATGGCCAGACCGGCGCATGATCAGTCCGTGGGACTGAATGGAAGGCGATTGAACGCGAAGCACCGACAGCTCGTTACGCTTCCATGCCATACCTGCAATCCAGAGCGGCAGGATCGAGTATCCGATACCCAGCTTTACTAACTCCAGAATGCATCCTGGATCCCAATGCTCCATCACAGTTCGTGGCGAGAAGCCATTTGTCACGCAGAGCGCATGGATTGCCTTCTCAATCACATGAGGCCTCTTCAACAGGATAAATGGTTTATCATGCAGGGTGGCGACATCTACCTGCTGGCGCCACTCCCCATACTTCGGGAGCGGCAACACAAACACCATTTCGTATTGCCACAAGGGCCACTCTTCGATGCTCGGCTCTTCCAGCCCGGTTCTCATGAATGCCACATCGAGAACTCCTGCACGCAGATCACGGATCAGAGAGGCGTCATCACCGACGAAAAGCCGCACGTCGACATTGGTGCAGGATTCCAGAACGGCTCGCAGAAGAAATGGGACGATATGAACGCTGCTATAGGGTCCAGAACCGAGCCGGAGTACATTGCGAGCCGAAGCAGCGCCGGCGCTCAGTTCCTCAATCGCCTGATTGCGTGCTTCGAGAATTCTGCGCGCGTGTTCTGCTAAGAGCCGGCCTTTGTCGGTGAGTTGCAATCCGCGGCCCACTCGTTCGTACAATCTGACGCCTAATTCCTCTTCGAGTTGCCGAATTTGATTGAACAGCGCCGGCGTCGATAGGTGCAGACGTTCGGCGGCTCGGGATAGATTCGACACGTCGGCCAGCGCAAGCATGGCCCGTAATTGATCAAACTGCATTTTCAAAACCTGGGGGGTGTAACGTCGGTTCACCCTTGCACACGAATGGCGGCCGGCAAATGGGACAGTACATTACGGGACCGTTAGCGACTCACTAAAGCTGGTTTCAAAACTATCGAATTGTATCTGATCCCTAAAATCGGATAAGCTCTTCCTAAATCGAATCGCGATGCCTCGACGCATAGGAGTGCGAATATGCCCCGTTTCCACGCAATAGGCACTTTAGCTAAACAGCCTTTTACCGCAGCTCTTCTACTTGCCTTTTCTCTCTCAGCGCAGATCAACACTGCGACCATCGGAGGCACGGTGAAGGATCCTTCTGGTGCCGCTATCGCTGGCGCAAACGTCATTGTTGAGAGCACGGACACCGGCATACATCATCAAGTACAAACGAACTCCGACGGCTTGTTCTCCGTCCCACAACTTCAGCCCGGCAGCTATACCGTCACCATATCCCATGATGGCTTCGAGACCGTTAGAAACTCCGGGGTGAACGTAGTTATTGACCAGGTCGCCAATCTTGCCATCTCCATGCAACTGGGGGCCACCCAGCAGAGGGTGGAGGTTACTGGCGCGGTGCCTCTCATCGAGACGAGCACGGCGGGTCTCGGTACGGTCATCGGTCAGAAAGAGACGGTGGACCTTCCACTTAACGGGAGGCAGTTTGTTCAACTCCTCCAACTTGCGCCAGGCACCGTACCGATAAGCGTCTCCCAGAGCGCCACACCGACCATTGGAGCCGGAAGCACCACCCCTTCGATCAACGGCGGTAGCAACCGGAGTAATCTCTTCTACATTGATGGGATCTATGCGACGGATCCGTTTTTCAGCACGTTCTCGATCAGTCCCTCGATTGATGCGCTCCAGGAGTTTAAGGAACAGACGCATACTGATTTGGCGGAATTTGGCCAATCTACAGGCGGCAGCATCGATGTTGCGACCAAGACGGGCACCAACACCTTTCACGGCACCGCCTACGAATTTCTGCGCAACAATGATCTCGATGCGCGCAATTTCTTTGCGCCTACCCGGGGACTTTACCGCCAGAACCAATTCGGCGGCACCTTCGGTGGTCCTATCATCCACAACAAGCTTTTCTTTGCCGGTTTCTACGACGGCTACCGATATAGCCAAGCCGCGAACAATTTCACGGTTGTCCCAACCCAGGCGGAATTGAACGGTGACTTCAGCGCCCTTTCGAGCACAATCTACAACCCGTACACATACAACAGCGCGACCGGCAGCATTACGCCTTTTCCCAGCAACAAGATTCCAGCGAATTTGATCAACCAGGGCGTTCTCGCCTATGTGAAAAACTTTGTTCCGCTTCCCAATTATTCCGGATCGTCCCAAAACAACCTTCTCAACACCGAACCTACCTCCATTACGCAGGATCAGGGTGGCATTCGAATCGATTATGCGGCCAGCAACAAGGACAGCATCTACGGACATTACATGCAGAACGAGGCGAACAATGGATCTCCCAGTTCGCTGCCACAAGAAATTTACTTTACCGGCTTTAACAGCAAAAATGCAGGTGTCAACTGGATTCGCGCTATTAGCCCGACACTGGTATCGCAAATCACATTGGGTTACAACGAGCTTTTCATTCCCAAGCAATATGAGCAGCCGAACGTGGCGAGTGTTTTTGCCGCCTCCGGCCTGGCTGCGGGCTTCACCGATACTCCAGGCGCCATTCAGGTACCCAAAGTGCCTGGTCTTAGCGCGAATGGGTACTTTGGCGTCAACACCGGTTGGGGTCCTGTCGGCCCGCAAAACCTCTCGCAGTATTCGGGCAGCATCGCGAAGACAGCGGGCGAGCACAATCTAAAGTTCGGTGCTTCGTTTTACCAAACCTGGATGTACACGAACTGGGCGCAGGATAACGAAAACTTCAACCAGCAGGCAACCTGGAATCCAACTACCCAAGCGGGGGGCGACGGCTTCGCCAGCATGCTGCTTGGTCTTCCGAACAGCGCTAGCCGGCAGCTCGGCAACGCGGGCGTTTCGCTGCATATGAATGTGGCCGGCTTGTATGGACAGGATTCCTGGCGTTTGACGCCCAAGCTAACAATCAATTATGGGCTGCGCTGGGATTACACTTCGCCGGTAAGCGACAAATTTAATCGATTGTCGACAATCGACCTATCCAACGGTGAGTGGCTCTTGGCTCAGGGCGATAAAGATGCACCGGGCACGCTTCCGCCCGGAGTTGCTTACCTCAACCGCAACACCCTCACTAAAGCCAATTATATGAACTTCTCGCCGCGCCTTGGCCTGGCGTATCAGGTGACACCTAAAACCGTTCTGCGTGCCGGATTTGGGATCTTCTACGATAACTGGTCTGGAGCCCTTCAGGCCGCGCAGGCCGTCCGCGGTGCCTGGCCCTCCGGCGCCAGCCAGAACGTCAGTAACCTCAATATTGCCGGAGTGAGCCCCGGCGTAACCGCTCAAAATCCCTTCGTCGGACTCACTCCGACGGTGCCAGCTTCACCGTTCCCAAGCGGCGCCACATTTGTCGCGGATGACTGGAAGAACTCCTATTCGTCGCAATGGAATCTGGATATTCAGCAACAGGTTACAAAGTCTTCCACCGTTTCGCTGGCTTACGTTGGCTCCAGTAGTACGCGCGTACCGCTGCAAGTGAATTTTAATAATGCCACCACTCCTGGTCCCGGTTCGATCTATGCACGTCAGCCGTACCAGAACATGAGCAGTCCAAATGCCGTCTCGACCTTTGCGATGATCCAAAGCATCGGCCGCGCCAATTACGAGTCACTTCAAGCAAAATTCGACCAACGTTTTAGCGATGGTGTGTTTTTCATCACCTCGTTCACCTGGTCCAAAAACATCAACATCGGTTGTGCCGACTTCTGGGAGGGCTGCAGCATTCAGAATTCCTACGATTTGAATGCAGAGCGCGGGCCCTCGCCCGTGGATGTTCCGCTGGTCTTCACGTTCAGTCCCGGTTACGAGCTACCGTTCGGAAAGGGCAAACCGCATCTAAATAGTGGACCGGCAGCGTGGGTTCTTGGCAACTGGCAGCTGAACGGTATATTCTCTGCTCACAGCGGAACTGTTTATACGCCTAACATCAACTTCGACAACGCCAACGTGGGTGGTGGCGTTTCTGAACGGCCCAATGTCGTCCAGAACCCGGTCCTGCCCAATCCTACAATTAATGAGTGGTTCAACGTCAACGCATTCGCCCTTCCCACTCCCTACACTTACGGAAATGCCGGCCGCGATAGCCTGCGAGGGCCTGGATTCTGGAATTTAGATTTTTCCGTTTTTCGCAATTTCATTATCGTGGAAAACTTACGCCTGCAGCTCCGAGGAGAATTTTTCAACGTGTTTAACCACACTAATTTCGGCAATCCCGGCGCGGTATTGGCCAATCCGAACTTCGGCGTTATTACATCGACAGCGAACGATCCGCGATTAGTACAATTGGCCCTGAAACTCACCTTCTGACCGCTCAGAGCATGTCACGCCGGTTCGACAGTTTTAGCGACCAACAATTGGCAGACTAAATGTCGTCCAGCCGCAGAGAGTTTCTTGCCGCGTCCACAATCGCCGCTTCTGCTCCCGCTGCTAAGCGTGCGTCTACCGCACACCCGCCACTCGACGCCTTCCAAATCGCCCGTACCCACACGATCTTCCGCGAGCAGCCCACGCCCAACTTCTTCGAAGGCATGCTTCTCGGCAATGGCGATATCGGTCTCTGCATCACCGTGCGCCCCGACGCTCTCGGCCTCCACATCGGCAAATCCGACTCTTGGGACATCCGCGTTAGCGACGAGCACGCCTCACAAGTCCTGACCTTTGCCGAACTGCTTAAACTCTGGGATCTCGCGAGCGAAGAAGCCAAGCGCCAGGGGCACCCCGAGATGACCTATCTTGAAGAGAAAATCCCTATCCTGCGCGACTACACCCAAACCGTCTCTGCCTCTTACCGCAAAATCTGGCCGCGCCCTTGGCCCTGCGGCATCGTCTGGATCCAATGGGATCCCAATCGCTATCGGGTCGCCAGCCAAGCGCTCGATCCCTCAAACGGCCACTTCCATCTGCGCTTGCAAGCCAGCACATCGAGCGTTGACCTTCGCGCCTTCGTCAACTCCACCACCGGCCACGTCTGTGCCTGGAGCGATCAGCCGACCGAGCTCCGCTCGGTCACCTATCAGCCCTGCAGCGATCCCGCTGCCCAACTTCCTACCACCGAAGTCACCTGCTCCTCTGCCGCGTTTTCTGCCTTTCAGCGTTTCCCCGCCAGGCTTGATTCCAAACCCTCCGGCGACGACCGCAGCTTCGCTCTTCACGCCATTCTGCAAGGCTCGTGGAAACACAGCGACGTAGCTAGCTTCCAGGCAACCCAACCCCAGCCCCTCCGCCTCGATGTGACCCTTTTTACCCAACGCGACCATCCCGACAACGTCCAATTTGCCGAAGCCGAAGCCCAACGCCTCTCGATTCAAACGCCCCTCGCGCTTCAAGAATCTTCCGATAAGTACTGGATCGATTTCTGGTCCAAGTCCGCCGTCCAGCTCGCCGACAAAGAACTCGAACGCTGGTGGTATCACAACCAATATTGGTTAGCCTGCTGCCTCCGCTCGGGCAAAGTGGCACCTGGTCTCTTCGGCAATTGGACAAGCGGCCACATCGGTACCGCCTGGCACGGCGATTACCACATGAATTACAACACGCAGCAGGTCTTCTGGGGTGTGTTCTCAAGCAATCACTCCGAGCAGCACTTCCCTTACATCGATCTCGTCGAAAACCTTCTCCCGATGTCGCAGAAGTACGCCCACGAAAAATTCGGCCTCCCCGGCGCCTACTTCCCTCATTCCGCCTACCCTGTTCCGAGTCAGGTCGTCGCCTATCCAGCCCCGCCCTGGGGCTACGAAATCTGCGAAACGCCTTGGGTGGTCCAAAGCCTCTGGTGGCACTATCTCTACACCCAGGATGAATCCATCCTCCGCCGTGTCTACCCTTTGCTTAAAGCTGCCGCGCAATTTATCGCCGCCTACGTCAAAACCGGCGAAGATGGCAAATATCACGTCAAACCCACGGTCTCGCCCGAAAACTGGGGCTGCAGCGTCGACTACCGCCTTAACCAGGACTGCATTATGGATCTCGCGCTCATCGACTTCCTTCTCGAAGCGACAGTCTCCGCCTCGGAAATCCTCGAGACAGATGCCAACGAACGCCCTGCCTGGTCAAAAATTCGCGCCAACCTCGCGTCCTATCCAATGGCTGGTCGACCCCAGGGAGACGTCTGGCTCGACGTACCCAACGCGCCTCTCGGCTGGATCTACAATATCCCCGTCACGCTCGCGCCCGTTTTTCCTGGCGAGCGCATCGGTCTCGGATCGAAGGCGAACGACCTTTCCATCGCTCGCCGCTCGACCCAAACCGTTCAGCTCGAAGGGGGCAACGACATCGTCTTTCAACCCCTCATTCGTGCCCGTCTCGGCATGCTCGACCTCGATTGGTTCAAACGCGAAGTCCGCTACTGCCTCCTGCCGAACGGCACCGTTAATGACCGTGTGCGCCAAACCGGCGGCCGCTACAACGACTCCACCGATTTCGACTTTATGTTGCGCATGGGCGTCTGGATCGAAAACCTTTCCCTACCCGCCGTCCTCAACGAATGTCTTTTGCAAAGCTACTCCGGCACACTGCGCCTCTTTCCCAACACCCACAATCTCGGGCCAGCTCAGTTTCGTCACTTGCGCGCCGCCGGAGCCTTCCTCGTCAGCGCCCTCTGGGATGGCCACACCGTTTCACCCATCTCGCTTTTAAGTGAACGCGGCCAAACCGCACGCCTCGTTTCTCCCTGGCCGTCAAGCAAGCCCTCTGTCACAAGCGCGGACGGCCGCCCCATTACCGCACGCTACACCGCCGGTACGATAGAATTCGATACACGCGCCGGAGTCGAATACCGCGTTGCCCCGCTTTAATCTACTTGCTCTTTTCGTTCTCGCACTGTCCGCTCAAAGTTTTGACAGTGCGCAAACTTGCTACCAACTCGGTCTCCGATCCGCTCAGGCCGGCGATATGCTTACGGCGGAGCAACAATTCCGCGCTGCGATCGCCTCAAGGCCGCATTACGCCGCCGCGCATTATTACTTGGCCCTCACACTCATCGCGCAGCCCATCCACAAACTTGATTGGCCGCAAGCCGCCGCCGAGTGCCGAGCCGCCCTCCGCGACCAGCCCGATTACCCCGAAGCGTTAAACCTTCTTGGCGTGGCGCTCATGCAAATGAACCGCCCCGCTGAAGCCGTACCCGTCCTGCAAAGCGCGCTGCGGCTTCGGCCCCATTACCCTGAAGCCCATCTGAGTCTCGGTCTCGCCTATCAGTCCCAACAGCGCACTGCCGACGCACTCGCCGAATATCGCCAGGCTCTCGTCGGCCGTCCCTCCTACGTCGAAGCCCGCATCCACGTAGCCAAATGCCTGCTCGATCAAAACGAAAACGCCGCCGCGCGCCGCGAAATCGAGACCGCCATCCAGCAGAATCCCGATCTCGCCGATGCACATTACTTACTCGCCCGCCTCGAACTCCGCGCGAGCGACTCGCAATCCGCCGCCCTCGAATTCCGCCAGGTCCAGCAACTGAACAATCGCCGCATCGTAGCCGTTCATGCCACTCGCCTCAGCAACGCCGGTCTCGACGCCGCCAGGCAAAACGATTTTCAAAGCGCGCTAAAAGACCTCCGTGCCGCCGTAGAGACCAAGCCAGACGACCCGCTCGCCCACTATAATCTCGGTCTCGTCCTCGCTGACACCGGTCATCTCGACCAAGGCATTGCTCAGGTGCGCGAAGCCATCTCTCTCGACCCGCTCGTTCCCAAAATGCACGCGAGTCTTCTCCGCATGCTCCAACGCGCCCACGCCCCGCAAACCGACTTTTCCCCCGCCGACACTCCGATCCAACATCTCGCCGCGGGCCGGCAACTCATGGGCCAAGGCGACACTCTCGACGCCACCGGCGAATTCCTCCGCGCCCTCACCCTCGATCCATCGAACTTCGACGCCCGCTATCAACTTGCCACCGCCGATCTGCAGCTCGGCAAAATAGATGAGTCCACGCTCGAGTTCTATAAGCTCCTGGCGCTTCGCCCGAATTCCCCCGAGGTGCATTCCGGACTCGAACTCGCCCTCCATCAGGCGAAACCGCAATGAACTCCCGTCGTTCCTTCCTCACTCAAGGCGCTGCCTCCGCCGCTTTACTTGCTAGCTGGCCGCGCCACCTGGTCGCGTTCGCGTCCGCCCCTTGCCGTTTCCAACCCAAATCCCCGTTTCCCGCCAGCTTGCAAAAGTTCATCGCGCGCGTTCCACCCGGCGCCGACGATTTCCCCTGCGAAAAATACGCGGCCGAACTCGAAGCGCTGCTCGCTCCACTCAGCGCCGCACCGCACGATCTCTCGGTCCTTTCCCGTCTCGCCAGCGTTGATGTGAAATTCTCTGCATTCGCCGCCGCCCCCATCCCTTTACGTCAAATCGGCCCCATAAACACGGCTAAAGTGCAATTCACAAACAGCCCCGCCCAAGGCCGTTCCACATTTCTTGCGAGTTGGAAGACCTATCTCTCCACCTTCACCAAAATCGATCGCGCCGAACTCCAAATCGTCGCCCTCCACGTTCTCACACAAACACCGCTCACCCTCGAAACCACCCTTCGCTACAAGTTCTCCGGCACGCTCGCCAATTCCACTCGCGAAGAGCGCACCGGTCACTGGGCCTTGCAATGGTCCAGCTCCGAAGCCGGCTCCTGGCAAATCCGGCATTGGCAACCTCTCGAAGAAACCCGCGCCACACTCGCCGGCCCGGGTTTCGAAGAAATCACCGCACACGCTTTTCAATCGAACCCCTCCTACCGGCAGCAGATGCTGCAAGGCGTCGACTATTGGCGCACCATTCTCGATGGCGCGTGTGGCCTGGACGTCTACGGAAACAACGGCGTCGCCGCCGGCGATATCGACAACGATGGTTTCGACGACATCTACGTCTGCCAGCCCTCCGGTCTCCCCAACCGCCTCTACCGCAACCGCGGTGACGGCACCTTCGAAGACATCACCGATCGATCTGGCCTCGGCCTCCTCGACGGCACCGCTTCCGCTCTCTTCGCCGATTTCACTAACACCGGTACGCAGGATCTGCTCATCGTCCGCACCAGCGGGCCGCTTCTTTATCTCAACCACGGCGGCTGCCGCTTCGAACTCAAACCGGACGCCTTCCAGTTCGCGAAGCCGCCCGCCGGTACCTTCACCGGTATCGCCGCCGCGGACTACAATCGCGACGGACTCCTCGACGTCTATTTCTGCCTCTACGCCTACTATCAAGGGCTCAGTCAGTACACCCACCCCAAGCCCTATTACGACGCGCAAAACGGGCCGCCCAATTTCCTCATGCGCAATCGCGGCAATGGCACTTTCGAAGACGTCACAGAGTCCTCCGGCATGAACCAGAACAACAACCGCTTCAGCTTCGCCTGTGGCTGGTGCGATTACGACGGCAATGGTTGGCCCGACCTTTACGTCGCCAACGACTTCGGCCGCAAAAATTTCTATCGCGGCGACGGTGACGGCACCTTCACCGACGTAGCCGAATCCTCCGGGATAGAGGACTATGGCGCGGGGATGAGCGTTTCCTGGTCCGACTTCGACAACGACGGCCGCCCCGACCTCTACGTCACCGACATGTGGTCCGCCGCCGGCCAGCGCGTCACCGGGCAAGACTACTTCTTACCCGGCGTCGATGAAAAGATTCGTCGTGCCTATCGCAAACATGCCTCCGGCAACGGGCTCTATCGCAACCAGGGCGGCGGAATGCCGTTCGAAGACAGCAGCCAAAAAGCGCAAGTGAGTATGGGCCGCTGGTCCTGGTCTGCTGACGCCTGGGACATCGCCCACTCCGGCTCCCAGGACCTCTACGTCACTAACGGCTTCATCTCCGGCCCCGACCGCCGCGACTTGTCAAGCTTCTTCTGGCGTCAGATCGTCGCCCGTTCGCTCGATACCGGCAGCGGTTCCACCGATTACGAACTCGCCTGGAACGCCATCAACGAACTTATTCGCGCCGATCGCTCTTGGAACGGTTACGAGCGTAACATCGTTTTCCTGAACAACAACGACGGCACCTTTGCCGAAGTCTCCAGCATTCTCGGGCTCGATTTCGAAGACGACAGCCGCGCCTTCTCCCTCTCAGACTTCGATCACGACGGCCGCCTCGAAGTGCTCCTCAAGAACCGCAACGCCCCGCAGCTCCGCCTTCTGCGCAACAACCTCACAGCTATCGGCAACTCGATCGTTTTCCGTCTCGAAGGCACCAAAAGTAACCGCGACGCCATCGGCGCTGTCATCACGCTCGAGGTTGGCGTCAACCGCCAGACAAAATTCCTGCAGGCTGGCTCTGGCTTCCTTTCGCAACACACCAAAGAAGTGAGCTTCGGCGTCGGCGCTCACACCGAGCCTGTGCGCGCCACCGTTCGCTGGCCCAACGGCCTCACCCAGTTGTTCGAAAACCTCCCAGTGAACCATCGCATCGCACTCCGCGAAGGCTACCAGCCCTTTCGGGCTGAACCGTTTCTCGACCGCCGCGCTCTGTCCCCGCAACCGACGGCCGCCGACAACGCACTTCCCACCAGCTTCGGCACGTGGCTTCTCGAACCACTGCGCCTGCCATCGTTCTCTCTACCCGACTCTGCCGGCAAGCCCTGCACACTCGAACGGTTCCGCGGCCAGCCACTCCTCCTCATGCTGGTCTCGAATGGCTGCGACCACTCGCGCGCCCAGCTCGCCACCTTCGCTCGAGCCCGCTCCATTCCGCTCCTGGCCATCAATCTTGACGGCGCCCCCAACACTCTGCCGAAAGTGAATTTTCCCATTCTCGCCGCCGATGAATCGACCGCCAGCATTTTCAACATTCTCTACCGGTATCTATACGACCGCCGCCGCGATCTGGATACGCCCGTCTCTCTGCTCATCGATTCCCGGGGCTTCGCAATCAAAATTTACACTGGCGTCGTTACTCCGGCTACCGTCCTCACAGACTGGTCGACTGCGCCACGCAACGCCACCGAACAAATCCAGAAAGCACTTTCCTCCCACGGCCACTATCACGGCGTTCTGCCGAGCCGAAATTATTTCACCTATGGCGTCGCCTTCATCCAGAACGGTCGCCTTGACGCCGCCCTCGCCTGCTTCGAAGAGGCCGTCGCCCGCAATCCCAACTACGCCGCCGCCTATTACAACCTCGGCACAATCTATTTAAATAAGCAGCAACCCGATCAAGCCAAAGCGAATCTGCAAAAAGCTGTCTCGCTCGATCCGCAAGACGCCGACGCCTGGACCAATCTCGGCGCCATCGCCGGCCAACAGAAAGACTATGACGAAGCCTTAAGATGTTTTCAGCAGGCTCTCCGCGTGAAGCCTGCTCACCTGCTGGCTCTCCAAAACCTCGTCATGCTTTATCGCTGGCAGAACCGCCTCGACCTCGCCCAACAAGCCGTCGAGGCCGCCATTGCCGCCGATCCAAACGACCCCGAATTCCACTTTGCGCTGGGCATGCTCCTCGCCTCCCAAAACAAGTTCGAGGCTGCCCGCCAAGAACTCGAACGCACTATCCAGCTTCGGCCAAACGACTCGACGGCCCTAAACAACTTAGGTGTCGTTTACCTTCGCCTCAACAAGCCCGCCGAGGCCCTCTCCGACTTCGAACGCTGCACCCAACTCTCTCCCGATTACGACCGCCCGTATCTCAACATCGCGCTCATCCGCAACCAGGCCGGCGACACCGCCAAAGCCCGCCAAACCCTCCAATCCTTTCTCGCCCGCCATCCTGACAACAAAGAACTCCAGCAAGCCCTCGATCAGCTAGGCCGCTAAATGTTTCTACTCGCCGCTCTCATCGTCCTCGCCCAACAGCCGCAACAGCCTCCGCCAAAGTTCGGCACCGTGGGCGTACGCGGCGCGATTGACGGCGCCGGTTACTCCGCCCCAGCCGCCGAAAAAGCTGAATCCCGCCTCACCCACGACCTCGCCCGCCTCGCCTCCCGCCTGCCCTGTCCTCGCAGCCCCGAACAGAACGCTTTCACTCAGGGCGTCGCGCTCTACGTGCAAGGCCAAACGGATGAAGCCCGTCAGTTATTCACGCAAGGTGTAACCGCCTATCCGCGCTCAACCCTTCTTGCCATCGGCCGCGCGGCACTCCTCTACCACGATGGTTACTCAACCGAAGCCCGCGATGCCTTCCTCCACATCGTGAAAGAAGACCCCGCCTCGCCCGAACCTTTCCTCTTTCTAGGCCGCCTGGCCATCAGCCCCGGTGTTGTCGATCCCGCTATCCTAGCGGCCTTCGCCAATCGCAACCCCCAAGCGAAATTCGCCTACGCCCAAAGCCTCATTACTGCAGGAAGCAGCCAACAGGCAGAACAGCTACTTAAACAAGTGACGGTGGCCGACCCTGCTATTGCCGAAGCCCATTTCCAGCTAGCCGCCCTCTATGCCCATCAAGACAATCCCGTGAAAGCTATCGCCGAATACCGCAGCGCCCTGCAACTCGACCCTACTATTACTGAAGCCCATTACCGTCTAGCCCAGCTCTATTTCCACACTGGCCAAAAACAAGAGGGCGAAAAAGAACTACGATCACCGTTCGTCACTGGTCAAGCTTCAGTCGTCGGTTGTCAATTGAAGCCTTGAACGCAGAACGCAATGCCGCGTGCTCAAAACCTGGGTAGCCAGACTCGTCTCGACCGGGGACGACGCCTGGTTGTTTCCGGCAGCCGGGTAGCCCGATTGGGCTTTCGGCAACAGTAAACCCAGCGAAGAATTTGGGTCGGAAGGCTTAACTGATTACTTGTATTGCCGGCGAAACTGAATGGCTTTGCTAAGGAATTGAAGGCGTGGAGCGGGAGACCGGGTTCGAACCGGCGACATCAACCTTGGCAAGGTTGCACTCTACCAGCTGAGTTACTCCCGCTTGGGAGGTCAACTCACATTCTCGAACGATCTTGTTCCGAAGTCAATTCATGTGATTGCAATAGATGAATTTACTAGCTTCAGACCGTCGCGCCGCCTGTGGATAAGAGCCATTTCACTCTCGTGTCAAGCAAATTAAGTGCCTTATTATTCAGTAGTTTACAACCACCCTAGATTTCTCTTCCAAAAACGGTAGCCTGTGTTAGACTGAACTTTCCGAGAGCGGAAAGGTTCCCCCAATTTGTTCGCTGCCCACACGCAGCGGCTCAGCCAAACAGATTCGAGTTCTCTCTCTTTTCCACAGAAGTGGAAAAGATGTGGGAAACTTTTGCGTTTTCGGAGGGTCGGGTTTTTCGCCGGCAAAAGAGGAGAGCTGCTGTTGATCGACGCGTGGGGAGAGATCAAAAAATGGTTGGCCGCAAAACTAGGCAGCGGCGCATATGAGAACTGGATCTCGCAAACCGAGTTGGCCTCCTTCCGCGACGGGGAGTTGACTGTTCGGGTTCCCAACGAGACTACCGAAGCCTGGATTCGCCAGGAATACACATCCCATATCCGCTCGGCTATTCAAGAGTTAAATCTTCCCGTGCGCCGCGTCCAGTATGAGATTGAAGCACTCTCCGCGGTGGCCGCCGCCGCTGGCTCTTACGCCGTCGCGGGCGGTTTTTATGCCGGCGCTAGTGGCCCGCATTTGGCGGCGAACCATCGCGCCGCCGCCGAACCGCTCTTTGAAAACACCGCCAGTTGGCTCAATCCCCGCCTTACCTTCGAAACCTACGTCGTCGGCTCCTCCAATCAACTTGCGCATGCCGCTTCCCAGGCGGTCGCCCAACGTCCCTCTCGCAGCTATAACCCGCTCTTTATTTATGGCGGTGTGGGCATCGGCAAAACACATCTCATGCATGCCATTGGGCGCAGCCTGCTCGATCATTTCGGCGGTCTCAATGTCGTCTATACGTCCAGCGAACGTTTTATGAACGAGATGATCTCCTCCATCAAACTGGACCGTATGTCTCTCTTCCATCGCCACTACCGCTCGGCCGACGTGCTGCTGATCGACGACATCCACGTCATTGCCGGCAAGGAACGCACCCAGGAAGAGTTCTTCCACACCTTCAACGAGCTCTACGATCACCGCAAGCAAATCGTCATTTCGAGCGATTCCGCGCCTAATCAGCTTTCCGGACTGGTGGAACGTCTGCGTTCCCGCTTCGAGTGGGGATTGATGGTCGATGTCCAGGCCCCGGATCTCGAAACCAAGATGGCCATCCTCGACAAACGCTCGGAGGCCGAGGGCGTCAAACTCCCCCAGGACGTCCGCATCTTCATCGCGACCAAAACCAAGTCGAACGTGCGTGAACTCGAGGGCGCCCTCACCCGCTTGATGGCTGTCTCCTCCGTCACCGGGCAGCCCATCACCCTCGCCATGGCGCAACAGACGCTCAAGCATCTCAACGCTGGCCCGGAACGCAAAATCACAGTCGAATCGATCCTCCGGGCCGTGGCTGAACATTTCTCACTGCAGCCGGCTCAGCTCAAGATGAAAAGCAACACCCGGCAAATCGCCTATCCGCGCCAGATCGCCATGTATCTGGTCAAGGAACTGACCCGCGCCTCGCTACCCGAAATCGGCCGCTATTTCGGCGGAAAACATCACACCACCGTCCTTCACTCCGTACAGAAAATCGAGGCACTCCGCCAGCGTGATGAAGATCTCAACAGCCTTATCCAGAAGCTAATCGATTCACTTCAATAGACTTATGAATACCTTCCACAAAGCACCCTGTTTTTTGCTTGCTACTTCTCTGGAAGACTTGCTGCGGCCTCCGTTTTGCAGATTCGAAGGCTCCCTATTCCACAGGTGCAAATGGACGCAAGCTGTAGTTTTTGCTATAATTTAGGAGAAATTCAACATTTCCACAGCTCCTACTAAGACTGTTCTTTACTAGTAGCTATTTATACCGGACTAGAAAGAACTAGAGTGCTATCGGACTAAGGACCTCTCGCTAAAGAATCAATATGGAATTCTCGGTCAGCAAGTCAGATCTTGTACGCGAACTCGGGCTCACTCAGGGAGTTGTCGAGCGGAAAACCACCATCCCGATCCTTTCGAACATCCTGCTCGAAACCGATCATGACCAGGTATGGTTAACCGCCACCGATCTTGAGCTCGGCATCCGCTGTTCCTGCCCCGCTCGCATCAAAAAAGAAGGCGCGGGCACCATCCCGGCGCGCAAACTATTGGACTACGTTCGGCTCTTGCCTGATGCCGATGTGCAGGTCAAACAAGCCGATAATCAGTGGGCTAGTTTTATCTGCGGGCGCTCCAGAACGCGCATCGCGGGCATGTCGCGCGAGAGTTTCCCTGAACTGCCGGAAATGCCGGAAGCGCTGGCCACCATGCCGTTGAGTGTTCTCGCGCAGATGATCGCCGGCGCAATCTTTGCCATCTCGGCCGAGGAGTCGCGTTTCACCCTCAATGGCGCTCTGCTGATTCTCAAGGAGACTGGCCTCGTGATGGTCTCCACCGACGGCCACCGCCTCGCCCTCATCGAGAAAAATATCGAGCTTCCCGGTCTTACCGGCTCCTATCGCGCTCTGCTTCCCAAGAAAGCCATGAGCGAAATCCAGAAGTTGGCGAGCGACGATAACAGCAAGCAGATCGAATTCTCCGGCAACGACAATCATCTCTTCTTTCGCATCGATAAGCGACTTCTCTTAAGCCGCAAGCTGACCGGTAACTTCCCGGATTATGAGCGCGTGCTGCCCAAGGACCAGCCGTATACGCTCGTTCTTCAAAAAGATGAGTTAAAATCGGCCATCGAACGCGTGGCTCAATTTGCCGACGAGCGTTCGCGCGCCATCCGCCTGCAAATTTTCAAAGACGAACTTAAGATCCACTCCTCGATCTCCGAGACCGGCGAAAGCGAAGAGACGATTCCGGTCGAGTACAACGGCGAGTCTGTTGAAGTTGGCTTCAATGCCCAATATCTGCTCGACTTTCTTCGCTCGGTCGATGGCAGCGAAGTGGAGTTTCACTTCAAGGATTCCAATAGCGCCGGTGAACTGCGACCGCATGCCGGCCCGCCCGACACAGTCTATCGCTATGTCGTGATGCCTATGCGTATCTGATAGGCAAGTAGTAAAAACCATCCGATGTACCCGCGCGGCGGGAATGTTCTGGTGGAGCAATAAAAGAAAGAGAAAGGTCGCACTCCGGCGTGACTGATCAAGTCTCGTCAGGAGCGCGCTGCGTGTTTAGAGTATGGCTACAGTGGCTCAGAACGAAAATTACGATTCCAGTAGTATCAAGGTCCTCGAAGGGTTAGAAGCTGTCCGGCTGCGTCCGGCCATGTATATCGGATCTACCGGCGAACTTGGTTTACATCATCTTGTCTATGAGGTGGTCGATAATTCCGTCGATGAAGCCCTGGCCGGCCACTGCAATGAAATCGGCGTCACCATTCACATCGATAATTCCATCACCATCGTCGACAATGGCCGCGGCATTCCCGTGGATATGCACGCCGAAGAAGGCGTTTCCGCTGCCCAGGTTGTCTTAACCAAGCTGCATGCGGGCGGTAAGTTCGATTCGAACAGTTATAAAGTGTCCGGTGGCCTGCATGGCGTAGGCGTGAGTTGCGTCAACGCGCTGGCCGAGTCCCTCCATCTCGAAGTTTGGCGCAACAAAGGCACCTGGGAACAGGATTATGAACGCGGCATTCCCAAGGGTCCGCTCACTCAAACCGGCAAGTCCGGCAAAACCGGCACAAAAATTACCTTCAAAGCCGACCCTACCATCATGGACGCGACCGAGTTCAATTTCGACACTCTGGCAGTCCGGCTCCGTCAGCTTGCCTTCTTGAATAAAGGCCTTAAAATTAAACTCACCGATGAGCGGGGTGAAAATGTCCGCGAAGAAGAGTTTTTCTATAGCGGCGGTATCGCCGAATTCATCAAGCATCTCAACCGCGGTAAATCCGTCCTTCATGAGAAGCCCATCTACTTCGAAGGCGAGCGCGACCTGCCGAACGGCGGCCAACTCACCATCGAAGTCGCCTTGCAATACAACGACGCCTATTCGGAAACAATCTTCAGCTTTGCAAATAACATAAATACCGTTGACGGCGGCAGTCACCTCAGCGGCTTCCGCAGCGCGCTCACCCGCACCATCAACGCCGCCGCACAATCTTCCGGTTTAGCCAAAGACGCCAAAGAAAATCTCACCGGCGACGATGTCCGCGAAGGTTTGACTGCCGTTGTCAGCGTGAAACTACCGCAGCCGCAGTTCGAAGGTCAGACCAAAGGCAAGCTCAATTCCGATATTCAGGGCTACGTCGTGCAACTCGTGAATGAACGCTTAAGCGAGTTTTTCGACAAAAACCCCAGCGTCACCAAGAAAATCATCGGCAAGTCGATCGACGCTGCTCGCGCGCGCGAGGCAGCCCGCAAAGCCCGCGATCTCACGCGCCGCAAAGGTGCGCTCGATTCCGGTGGTCTACCCGGCAAACTCGCCGATTGTCAGGAGCGTGACCCCGATCGCTGCGAACTCTTTCTCGTTGAAGGCGAATCCGCCGGTGGCACCGCCAAATCTGGCCGTGACCGCCGCTACCAGGCCATCCTCCCGCTCAAGGGTAAAATCCTCAACGTCGAAAAAGCCCGCTACGACAAAATGCTCGGGCACGAAGAAATCCGCGCCATGATTACGGCCATCGGAACCGGCATCGGCAAGGGCGAAGACTTCGATCTCGCCAAGCTGCGTTACGGCAAGATCATCATCATGACCGACGCCGATGTCGATGGCTCCCACATCCGCACTCTGCTGCTTACTTTCTTCTTCCGCCACATGCAGGAGCTGATTACCCGCGGCAAAGTCTTCGTCGCGCAACCGCCGCTCTATCGCATCAAGAAAGGGAAAAGCGAGAAGTACATCAAGGATGATAAGGAATTCACCCGCGAAATCCTCCGCCGCGCTACTGAAAACCTGACTGTCGAACTCGGCGCGGGAGAAGGCGAGCACTCCAAAATCGAGGGCACCGAGCTGCGCAATTTCCTGATGTCGCTCGATGAACTCGGCCAAATCGGCGCTCGCCTCGAGCGCAGGGTTCGCGAGTCACGCGTGGTGGACGTTCTCACCGAGGTAAGTCTCCCCATCGATAGTAAAGCCGACTTGCAGAACGAGGAAAACGTTAAGCTGCTGGCCGAGCGTTTGCGTGAGGCTAAGCTCGACGTCACCATCGAGCGCGAGGAAGAGCATTCTGCCTGGATGGTTGGTTATCGCGATCCCACCAACGCCGTCCGCATGATCAATACCGAGTTCCTCGCAGCACCCGAATTCCGTCGCTTGCGCGCGTTAGTCAAACAAGTTGCCCGCTGGAACACGCCTCCGTTCACACTCGTCAAAGATGGGCATCGCGAGGTGATCGGCCATTGGCGCGACCTGCTTGCCAAGGTAAAAAGCGAGGGCACCCGCGAAGTGAACGTGCAGCGCTATAAGGGCCTCGGCGAGATGAACGCCGAGCAGCTTTGGTCCACCACCATGAACGCCGAAACGCGCACTCTGTTGCAGGTAGATTTGAAAGATTACGCGGAAACCGAACCGGTCTTTTCCACCCTGATGGGAGAGGACGTCGAAAGCCGCCGCAAGTTTATCGAAGAGAATGCGCTCGATGTGCGCAATTTGGACGTATAAATTCGGTGAGACGGGTAGGAGTTTTCGGCTGGGGCATCGTCGCGCCCAAGGCCCCGAATATCGAGGCTTTTAGGCGCAACCTCGCCTCTTCCGAAACCTGGCTTTCCGCTTTCCGCGGCTTTGGCCCCAACAATTTTCTAGTCGGCAATCCTGAGTTTTGTTTCGAAGACTACAAACCCTGGATCGACCAGCGCTTTGCCCCGCGCCATTTTCAGAATCTCAAAGAGAAGATGGATTCAACCGCCCTCTACGCGGTCGGCGCTTTCATCCAGTCTCTTCGTCAAAACCCAGGTATCGAAGCGGAGCTCAAAGAACTAGGCTCCCGGGCCCATGTTTATGTGGGAACCGGCCTCGGCAGTATCAACACCACTTACCAGGCCAGCATCAAGCTGTATCGATCGCAAAAAGCCTGGGACCGCTTCTGGGCCAACCCCGCGCGCAATCGCCAGCTTGAATGCTATCTGGCCGAAGGCGAGAAGCATGACCCATCGGTGCCGCCCTGTCCCGCTTCGACTGACGGCGAAAACCGAGAAGCGGTAGAACATGATTGGAATCACTATTGGACCGAGCGCTCCCTGGAACTTGGGGAGTATCTAAGCGAACTCGCTGAAATCGAATCGTTTGTCATCGAAGGCGAAATTGAGGCGGGTAAGCTCAATGCCATCCGCGAAAAAGAGAAGCGCCGAAACCGCCTCCAGGAACGCTGGCAGGCGCCCGAACCACCCTGGAAAGTATCGGCCAATCTAATCTGGAATATCCACAACACGCCCGCTTCGCAAATTTCCATTCTCGGCAAAATTACCGGCCTTGCTTTTGCGCCGGTTGCGGCCTGCTCCACTTTTGGAGTCGCGCTGGGCCTGGCCATGAAAGCCATCCGCGCCGGCGACGCGAAACTGGTGGTTGTCGGCGCCACCGATCCGCCGCCCCATCCGTTGGTCGTCGGCTCGTTCTACAGTGCGCGCGTCTTAGCAGCTGATGGCAAGGCCTCCGTTCCTTTGACCCGCCTGCAGGGAACGCACGTAGCCGGCGGATCGGTCATCTGGATCGTCGGCGACCTCGAATATCTCCAAGCCAAAGGCTTCCACCCCATCGGCATGGAGCCACTCGCCGTCGGCATAAGTTCGGATGCCCACCACATTGTCACCCCTACCGTCGAAGGCCCCAAGGCCGCTATCTTGCAAGCCATGGCGGACGCACATGCCGAGCCCAGCGCTATTGAAACCTGGGATCTGCACGCCACCGCCACCCCCGGCGATTATTCCGAAGTCACCACGCTCCGCTCCATCCTGCCTGCTTCCGTGCTCGTCACCGCCCGTAAGGGCACCTTCGGCCACGGCATGAGTGCCGGTGGCGGCTGGGAGCTAACCGCACAATACCTCGGCGCGGAACAGGGACAGCTCTTCCCTACTCCCCTGTCTTACCAAGACTTAAATGGATCGATCGCAGACGTCCACGAAGGTTTCGTCTTCGATACCCCTTGCGAATTCCCCCCACATATGGCGGGCAAGCTCTCTATGGGCATCGGTGGCGTAAACGCCTGCATCCTATCCCGCCCGCTGGCCTCAAAATTGTCCACCAACCCGACGACGACGCCCCGCGAATAACGGCCATTATCCGCTTCCGATTCGCAAGCGTCTTCTCACTCGTGCCGCAGCGCTCTCCACGGCTCCATTCTCGAAGCTCGCACTGCCGGCAGATAGCTCGCGGCCGCCGCAACCAACACCAGAATTCCCGCGGCCGCCGCGTAGGCCGTTACGTCGCTCGCCGTCGTTGCAAATAACAAATTTGCCGTCGCCTTCGCCGCCGCGAAGCCAGCCAGCAATCCCGCGCCTGCTCCTAGCAGCGCCGGTCTGCTACCTTGCCACAAAATCATCCGCCGAACGTCTTTTGGAGTCGCTCCCAGCGCCATTCTTACCCCAATCTCATTTCTCCGCTGACCGGACGAGTATGCGATCACCGCGTAAATGCCTAACGAAGCCAGCGAAATCGCCAGAAAAGTGAATGCCCCCACCACCCATGTCTGCAGCCTTCTCCATAGCAACTGCTTCTCTAGAATTTGTTCCATCGTGCGCGGCAGAAAAACCGCTACATTTGGATCCACTCGCGCCACCTGCGCTCGGATCTCTCCGACATACCGCAGCGGCGCCCCATTCATACGCACCGCCAAAGCCATCCACGGCGCGCCCAGATTCGTCATCGGAAAGAACAGTTCCGGCCGCGACTTCTTTTCTATATCAGCCTGCGGCACATCCGCCACCACGCCTATTATCCGCATCCAGACTGGATTTGCCGCCGCCACCGCAATGCGCTTCCCTACTGGATTCTGGTTCGGAAAATATCTTCTCGCCAGCGCCTGGTTCACGATCGCAATCTTTGCGCTGGAACTAAGATCGTAAACATCGCTCCCGGCCAGCAGCCGAATTCTCATCGTCCGAAAATATTGCGGCGAGATCTCCGATATCAAAACATACGGCGCAGTCCAGAGTTTGGGCGCGCCCTGCTGCCCTTGATAGAAAATTCCGCCACCCGCTTCCGTTCCGGTCAACGGCAAGTCCGAAACCGCGGCTACCGATGCGACGCCAGGAATCGCCCGCACTCGCTCGAGCACTCCACGGATGAGAGGCGCGATCGCCTCGGAACTTCTATATCGCGCAGGTGGTAGCGAAAGATAAAGCGTCAAGATGCGTTTTGTAGCCAGGCCTAAATCGATCTCCGAAGCTCGCGTAAAACTCTTGACAAATAGCCCGCATTCGATCAGCAGCATCATTGCCAGAGCCGTTTCGAAAGCCACAAACATGCGTCTTAACCGGCCCGCGCTCCGCGCTTCCGTGGTCCGCCCACTCGCCTGCTTCAATGTCTCGTTCAGGTTGATGCGCCCCGCCCCGAGCGCCGGCAGCAAGCCGGATCCCACTCCGGTCAGCAACGCCAACAGCAACGTGAACCCCAACACCCGCCAATCGAGCGTTGTCTCCTCCAGCCGCGGAATCGCCGTGATCGGCAGCCGGCTGAACACCCGCACCAATCCGGCGGCCAATAACAGCCCGGCCAAAGCCGCCGTCAGCGAGAGAAGAACGCTTTCCATAAGAGTTTGCCGAATCAGTTGTATGCGGCTCGCGCCCACGGCCACTCGCACAGCCATCTCCTGCTGACGGCCCCACGCCCTGACCAGGTTGATATTTGCCACATTGCCACAAGCGATTAGCAGCACGCACAACACCGCGCCCAACAGCACCAGTAACCCCGACCGAATATTCCCCTGCGCTGAGCCGATCCCCTCCCCGGCTAGCGAACTCGATAGCGGCGTCGCCTTTGCCCCGACACCCTTATTCTCATTTGGAAACTCGTCCGCTATCCGCGCCGCCACCGACGCAAGTTCCCCGTTCGCCGCTGCCAGGCTTATTCCTGTCGCCAGTCTTCCAAGCACCTCGTAGTCGTGGAAGCCATGCCGGTTTTTTACGGTCTTCAAGTCGAAGGAAAGTGGCAGCAAGGCGTCCCGATGCCCCAGCAGCGTGAAGCCCTTCGGCAGCACGCCCACTACTATGTACGGCTTCTCATCGAGCAGAATCGCCTTTCCTAAGACATCCTGCCCCCCGAAATGGCTTTGCCAGAACGGCCAGCTTAGGATAGCTTCCCGATTGTGCCCGGGCTCGTTTTCATCGGCTCGGAAATTACGCCCGTGCGCAGGTTCAATCCCGAGTAAGGGCAAAAGCGTCCACTCTACTTCAAGCGTCACCACTCGCTCGGGGCTGCCCGTTCCGGTCAGGGTTACCTGCGATGTGTCGTAGAGCGCCAAATCCGCAAAGCTCCGCAGGCTGCGTTTCCACTCGACGTAGTCCGCCATGCTGACTTCATCGTCGTCGCCTTTCGAGTCTGTATTGAAGATCCTCACCAGCCGGCTGCCATCTTTCACCGGCAGCGGCCGCAGCATTACCGCATTCACAATGCTGAAAATTGCGGTTGCGCCTCCCATGCCCAACGCCAAAGCCAGAAATGCCGCCAGCGTAATGCCCGGATTCTTGCGCGCAATGCGCACAGCAAATTTCAGATCCTGCAACATGGAGCGAGAAATACCCCGAAAAACGTAGTATGAGTGTAACAGGGCAAACAGAGCGGGGTTTAGCTTCGCTGAACTTGTCTAGCCCTTCTGTTTATATAGTCAGGTGGACTCCCTACCTTCCGTGCGCGTCAATCGAAAGGCTGCCGATCGCATCGCGTCCGGACATCCTTGGATCTTTTCGAGCGATCTCCTTGCCCACGGTTCCGCGCAGCCCGGCGATGTCGTGCGAGTTGTCAGTGCCCAAGGCCATAACCTCGGCGTTGCTCACTACAGCTCGACTTCGCAGATTTCGCTTCGCTTTCTGAGCACGCGCGTCGAACCGGTGGATGCGACCTTCGTCCGTCGCCGTCTCGCTTCCGCCCTGCAGTACCGCCAGCGCCTGGTACAAAACTCCAACGCCTATCGCCTGGTGCACGCCGAAGGAGATCTGCTCCCCGGTCTGATTGTCGATCGCTACGCTGATTGGCTTTCCATTCAACTCCTCGATCAGGGGATGGATCGCATGGCTGGCGAAATTACCGCGGCCTTGGTCGAACTGCTTCATCCCAAAGGCATCGTCGCCCGCAATGACGTGGCCATTCGGAGCAAAGAAAATCTCCCGCTCGAAGTCCGTACGCTCTCTGGCGAAATTCCAGAGTCTGTCGATATCGAGATGAACGGTCTTATCCTCTCGGCCGATTTGCTGAAAGGCCAAAAAACTGGTGTCTTTCTCGATCAGCGCGAAAATTACCTTGCTGCGCGCGGCTACGCCCGTGGCCGCGCCCTCGACTGCTTTACCGCCACCGGCGGCTTCGCGCTGCATCTCTCATCGGTCTGCGAAACAGTGGAAGCAGTCGATAATTCCGCGTCCGCTCTCTCGACCCTTGCCTCCAACACACGGAGGAACGGAATAGAGAATGTATCCTCGCAGCGCGCTGATGTCCTCGACTATCTACCTACTTTGGTCAACGGCCGCCGCCACTTCGATATGGTCGTCATCGATCCGCCCGCCTTCACCAAATCGCGCTCGGCTCTCGACGGCGCGGCCCGCGGTTATAAGGAGATCAACCTTCGCGCCTTAGGCTTATTGCAGCCCGGCGGCATCCTCGTCAGTTGCTCCTGCTCCCACCACATGAGCGAGGCCCATCTTTTCGAAGTCATCGCCGCCGCCGCGCTCGATTCCGGCAAAACCCTTCGCGTCCTCGAAAGACGCACCCAGTCTCAAGACCACCCGATCCTTTTAACTGTTCCCGAAACCCACTACCTCAAGTGCCTGATTCTCGAAGTCCTTTGAACGCCATCGGTGTTTGTCATAAAACCATTGCCGGTGCGCCGGAAACCACCTGTAGCTTGTTTGCGCCGCTGCTTTCAGAGCCATGAGCGAAGCGATTGGACCGCTGGGGTTTTTCACAAACCCGCAGCGACTAAACTTTCAATTTCCACCCCACCCTAGCTCTCTATGCCGGCACGAATAACACACCCTAGCGCTCTAGGGTCAGCGTGTCGAAACGGCCGGCGTGGCCGCTGGCTGTTCGAGTAACTCTTCGTCGCTCCCGCCGATTCGCATTCGGTAGAACGACCGCCAGATGAAATACAAGGCGATCAAAAAGAAGATGGCCGCCAGGATGTGGCTAAAACCCGGGCCATGATCCGCTCTTAAGGAAACAGCCAGCTCAACTGCCAGCAATCCGAAAAGAGTGGTGAACTTGATGATCGGATTGAGAGCAACCGAAGACGTGTCCTTGAATGGATCGCCCACCGTGTCGCCCACCACCGTGGCGTCGTGGAGTTCAGTGCCCTTCTGCTTCAGTTCGGTCTCGACGATCTTCTTCGCGTTATCCCATGCCCCGCCCGCGTTAGCCATGAAGATCGCCTGGTAAAGCCCAAACAGCGCAATCGAAATCAGGTAGCCAATAAAGAAATAAGGCTCCACGAAAGCAAACGCCAGAGTCACAAAGAACACCGTCAAGAAGATGTTGTACATGCCGCGTTGCGCATAGCGCGTGCAGATCTCTACCACCTTCTTGCTGTCCGAAAGCGACGCCCTGGTCACGCCCTCCAGCCGGATGTTCGCCTTGATGAACTCGACCGCCCGATAAGCGCCCGTCGTCACTGCTTGCGTGGAAGCTCCCGTAAACCAGTAAATAATCGATCCGCCCGCGATCAATCCCAACAAAAATGGCGGATGAAGAATCGATAGGTTCGAAAGCAGGTCCGGCCTAAGCCCGTTCGTAAGCGCAACCACAATCGAAAAGATCATCGTTGTGGCCCCGACAACTGCCGTCCCGATCAGCACCGGCTTGGCAGTCGCCTTAAAGGTATTGCCCGCGCCGTCGTTCTCTTCCAGATGATCCTTTGCTCTCTGGAAATTTACGTCGAACCCAAAATTCCGCTTCAGATCTTCTTCTATCCCCGGAATTTGCTCGATCATGGAAAGTTCGTAAACCGATTGAGCGTTGTCCGTCACCGGCCCATAGGAATCCACCGCAATAGTCACCGGCCCCATGCCGAGGAAACCGAAGGCGACCAGGCCGAACGCAAAAACAGCCGGTGCAGCCATCAGGTTGTCGAGTCCGAGCGTACTCACCCCGTAAGCGATGCCCATCAGGATGAGAATGGCCATCCCAAGCCAAAACGCGCTCATGTTGCCGGCCACAAATCCCGAAAGAATATTGAGCGAGGCCCCGCCCTCGCGCGAAGACGATACGATTTCGCGCACATGGCTTGATGAGGTCGAAGTGAAGATTTTTACAAGCTCCGGAATGACAGCGCCCGCCAGCGTCCCGCAGGTAATCACAGTCGATAACTTCCACCAGAGCGTCGGGTCGCCGCCAAGATTCGGAATCATCGCATAAGAAACGATGTAAGTGGCCACGATGGATACCAGCGATGTCAGCCAGACAAGCGAAGTCAGCGGCGCTTCGAAATTCATTTTGTCCGCATTCGCATAGCGGCTTTTGGCAACCGCCGCGTTGAGCAAGTAGGATAGGCCGGACGAAATCACCATCATTATGCGCATGGCGAAAATCCAGACCAGCAGTTGGCTCTGCACGATCGCGCTGCTGACGGCAAGCAGGATAAACGTGATCAGCGCTACGCCCGTCACGCCGTACGTCTCGAAACCGTCGGCGCTGGGTCCCACCGAATCGCCGGCGTTGTCGCCCGTGCAGTCCGCGATCACACCCGGATTGCGCGCATCGTCTTCTTTGATCTTGAAGACAATCTTCATCAGGTCAGCCCCTATATCCGCTATCTTCGTGAAGATTCCTCCGGCTACGCGAAGGGCAGCCGCGCCGAGTGATTCGCCAATCGCAAAACCGATAAAACAAGGGCCCGCATAATCCCGCGGAACGAACAACAGAATAAACAGCATCAGAATCAGCTCGACACTGACCAGGAGCATCCCGATGCTCATGCCCGCTTTGATCGGTATTTCGTAACACGGAAAGGGTTTACCGCTCAGGCTGGCGAATGCGGTGCGCGAGTTGGCAAACGTGTTGACGCGAATCCCGAACCACGCCACTCCCGAGCTGCCGCAAATGCCGATGACGCTGAAGGCCAGAATCACGAACACTTTGAAGGCGTCGAAATGCTCGAGTACTCCGAAATAGAACACAATAATCACGCCGATGAAGATCTCGAGAATGACAAGAAACTTGATCTGCGTAATCAGGTAGGTCTTACATGTTTCGTAAATCAGCTCGGAAATCTCGAGCATCGACTTGTGTACCGCCGCGGCCTTCAGTTGCCGGTAAATAACCAAGCCGAACAAGAGGCCGAGCGCGACGACAATAAGGCCCCAGAGCAGCAGCGTGCGCCCGTTAATAGCGCCTCCGAAAAACGTCGCCTGCGCTAAATTGGGCAAAACCAGATTTGCTTCTCCGCTCGCCTGGCTCGGTGCCTGGCCAAACGCCGCACCACAAGTCAAGAGCATCGCGGACGCAAACAGGGCGTGAATGCGAGACATCTATAGATAGCCTCCCTCAAGAATAGAGCTGAGCTACAGTATATACGCCTTCGGTCGAAAGTAATGGAAAAATGCTGGTAGGGACGGGCAGATTCGAACTGCCGACCTGCCGCTTAGGAGGCGGCCGCTCTATCCATCTGAGCTACGTCCCCGCATTTCAAAGTCTACCAGCGGCGCAGCCCTTTACGGCCAATATCTCGGCGGTATTGCATGCCGGCGAAGTGAACCTTGTCAACGGCCTGGTAGGCTTTCGCGATAGCCACGGGCAACGTTTCTCCCCTGGCCGTCACCCCTAAAACTCGGCCGCCGTTCGTTACCACTCGCCCTTCGGCCAGCTTCGTTCCGGCGTGAAAGACTGTCGCGCCGATCTTTTCCGCTTCCTCGATACCCGAAATTTCCTCGCCGACGCGCGGTTTTTCGGGGTAGCCCTGCGCGGCCAGCACCACGCAAACCGAACAGCCGGCGGCCGTCGAGATTGGTTCGGGGCATTTGCCGTTGGCAGCGTCGCGAAGGACCGCCGCCAGATCGCCCTCGAAATTGTACATTAATGCCTGGGTTTCAGGGTCGCCCAGGCGCACATTGAACTCAAGCACCTTCGGGCCTTCGGCGGTCATCATCAAGCCCGCATACAGAAAACCGGTAAACGGAGTGCCCTCCTTGTTCATCTGGGCGATGGCCGGGAGCATAATGCGGTCCATAATCTCGCCGGTTTGGGCCGTTGTCAGGATGTGTTGGTCGAGATAAGCGCCCATCCCGCCGGTGTTCGGACCCGCGTCCCCGTCTAATAAGCGTTTGTGGTCTTGGGTGGGAGGAAAAGGAATAAGGTCGTGTCCCGTGCTCAATCCGATGAAACTCACCTCTTCGCCAGCGAGGAATTCTTCGATAACGACCGCCGGACCCAGCCTTTCGAGCGCTGCGGCGGCTTCCGAGCGATCTTGCGCGATGACAACGCCTTTTCCGGCAGCCAAGCCATCGGCTTTAATCACCACCGGAAAGCGGAAGTCTTTTAGATCGTTGCCGGAGCGGGCAGTCGGGATGCCGGCACGCGCAAAGAACTCTTTAGAAAAAAGCTTGGAGCCCTCCAGCCGCGCGGCTGCTTGCGTCGGGCCGATAATCTTCAAATTCCTGCCACGGAACTCATCGACGATACCGGCCACCAGCGGCGCTTCCGGCCCGACTACAGTCAAGTCGATATGCTGGTGCTCGGCAAAATCCGCGCAGGCAGCCATGGATAAAGGGCCAGCCAAGTTAGCGATTGTGCCGATTCCCGGGTTGCCGGGGCTGGCGAAAAGCTCCTTGACTTGCGGAGACTGAGATAGCCGCCAGGCGAGCGCATGCTCGCGGCCGCCACCTCCCACGATCAAAATCCTCATTTTCACAGCTAGAATAACGGATGGATGCAGAAGAAGTATGACGTGGTGGTGATCGGGGGTGGCCATGCCGGCTGCGAAGCGGCGCGCATCTGCGCCCGGCTCGGGCTCAACGCTGCAATGGTCACGATGAATATCGACTTGATCGCACAGATGTCTTGCAATCCGGCGATCGGCGGCATTGCCAAAGGCCACCTAGTGCGCGAGATTGACGCGCTGGGGGGAGTGATGGGCGAACTGGCCGACGCTGTCGGCATTCAGTTCCGTCTGCTGAATACAAGCCGCGGGCCGGCGGTCTGGTCGCCGCGCGCGCAGTGCGACAAGAAACAGTACCGGATCCGGATGCGCGAGTGGCTGGAACGGGAGCCGAACCTGCGGATTCTTCAAGCCGAAGTCGGGGAGCTGCTCTTTTTACCGAACGAACCGAAGAAACGGATGGCAGGAGTCCGGTTGAAGGACGGACGCGACCTGCTCGCCCCGGCCGTAATCATTACAACCGGAACGTTCCTGAATGGACTGGCCCATGTTGGAGAAACCCGATACGCCTGTGGGCGCAACGGAGAAGCGGCGTCGAACACGCTGGCGGATCAGTTCCGGGGTTTGGGTTTGCAATGGACCCGGCTCAAGACCGGCACGCCGCCACGTTTGGATGGGCGGACGATCGACTGGTCGAAGTTCGAGGAGCAACCCGGGGATGTGGTACCGACACCGTTTTCTTTCCTGACGGAGCGAATCGATCGGGAGCAGATTCGGTGTCACCTGGCGTACACCACGGAGGAAACACACCGTATTTTGAGCGAGAGCATTGCGCGTTCGCCGCTGTATAGCGGCCAGATCGAGGGTATCGGCCCGCGTTACTGCCCATCGATCGAGGACAAAATAGTCAAATTTCCGGAAAAGCGGCGTCACCAGATCTTCCTGGAGCCGGAAGGGCTCGACACGCACGAGGTTTATGTGAACGGCATGTCGACGAGCATGCCGACGGATGTCCAGGCGGCTATGGTGGCTTCGATTCCCGGGTTAGAGGACGCCGAGATGATCCGGCCAGGGTACGCCATCGAGTACGACGCAATGGACCCGCGGGAATTGCGTCACTCGCTCGAAGTGAAAGCGATTCGCGGGTTGTTTCTGGCAGGTCAGATCAACGGGACGTCGGGGTATGAAGAGGCCGGTTGTCAGGGGTTGATGGCGGGATTGAACGCGGCGGCGCAAAACAAGGGGCTGCCGGAGTTCCGATTGGGCCGGAACGAAGGGTATACGGGCATTCTGGTCGACGATCTCATCAACAAGGGCGCGGACGAGCCGTATCGGATGTTTACCTCGCGGGCCGAGTTTCGCCTGCACCTGCGGATTGACAACGCGGACGCGCGGCTCACGCCGCTGGGTCGTGCAATTGGGGCGGTGGGTGACGAGCGTTGGAAGATTTTCGCGGAGAAGCAGGAGCAGCAAGCGCAGATTGTGGATTTGCTCGAACGAACTCGGGCGAGCGCGGTGCCGGAGGCGGTGAATTTGGTGGCTGCCACGGACAATCCGACCTTGATGGTTTGGCTGCGCCGTCCGGAGGCGAAAATCGAGCGGTTGAGAGGATGGATCGAGCAAAAGTTGAACAGGGGGCTGCGGCACTGGGTATTGACGACGGTGGAGACGGAATGTAAATACGCGGGTTATTTGGCGCAGCAGGAGAGGCAGATTGGGCAGTTGAAGGAGTCGGAGAGTCGTACGATACCGGCGGAATTCGGGTATGAAGGCATACCGGGATTGTCGAACGAAGTCCGGCAGAAGTTGGCGCGGGTGCGGCCTGGGACGTTAGGGCAAGCGGGGCGAATTCCTGGTGTGACGCCGGCGGCAGTAGCGGTGTTGGATGTTTATCTGGGGATGAGGAAAGAGCGGGTAGAGAGTTAATGTTCCACGTGAAACATTGATTCTCTGAGGAACGTGCTAGGATTGCTGAGTCTTGCCGCGCGTCATTTCGATTGCTAATCAAAAGGGCGGTGTAGGGAAAACCACCACCGCCATCAACCTGGCAGCAGCCTTAGCAGCATCCGAGCTCAAGGTGCTCCTGGTCGACTCCGACCCGCAAGGAAATTCCACCACAGGTGTCGGGGTTCACAAGTCTCCGGACAGCAAAACGCTCTACGATGTCCTGTTGGGAGAAGCCACTGCCGCGGAAGTAATCACGTCGACGGAGTTCGAGGGCTTGTACCTGTTGCCGGCGGATCAAAACCTGGTTGCCACAAATCTCGATTTAGTCGATGTAGAGAAGCGCGAAGAACGGCTGAAAGCTGCTCTGGATCCGGTAAAAGCCGATTACCACTACACTCTGATCGACTGTCCGCCGGCGTTGGATCTTCTGACGCTGAATGCTCTCGTGGCGTCCGACTCCGTGCTGGTTCCGATTCAGTGCGAATTTTTCGCGCTGGAAGGCATTTCTCAGCTTATGGACACGATCGACAGGCTGAAGGCGGCTTTTAACCCGGGCCTTAAGTTGGAAGGTGTTCTTCTGACGATGTACGACGACCGGACGAATCTCACGCGCCAGGTTGAGTCAGACTTGCGGGAGTTTTTTGCCGACGAAGTCTTTCGCACGGTGGTGCCGCGCAGCGTGCGGCTGGCGGAGGCGCCCAGCTTCGGTAAGACGATTCTGGCCTATGACCCGCGTTCCCGCGGTGCCGAGGCTTACATACAACTTGCAAAGGAAATTCTCGCGCATGCACAAAGAGCCCGACCGAAGTCAGCGAAAGGCGCTGGGCAAAGGACTATCGGCGCTCCTGCCGAATAGGAATCCTGCGCCCGTTGAGGAGAAGCAGTCCGCTTTCGTGCCGGCCGCCGCGCCTGCTTCGGCTAAAGCCTTCCCTGAACATTTCGAAGAATTCCAAAGGTTGCCCTTGGATGCGATCCAGCCCGACGAACAGCAGCCGCGCGACAACTTCGATCGCGAAAAGCTGGAAGAGTTATCGCAATCGATCCGCGCGCATGGGGTCATTCAGCCGATTACGGTTCGCAAAGTAGGAGAGGGCAGCTATCGCATTATCGCCGGCGAGCGCCGCTGGCGCGCTGCGGCGCTGGCCGGTTTGCAGGAGATTCCGGCGCTAGTTCGTTCGGTAGAACAGCAGGACTTGTTGCAATTAGCGCTTATCGAGAACATCCAGCGCGAAGACCTTAACCCGATCGAGATTGCGACCGCTTTCCAGCGGCTTAGTGCTGAACATCAACTAAGCCACGAGCAGATCGCGGAGCGGACTGGAAAAGATCGCTCGACGGTGACCAATTTTCTAAGGCTTCTCAAGCTAACGCCTCCGGCGCGATATGCCTTGACAACCGGTGAGATTACGATGGGACACGCGCGCGCTTTACTGAATCTTGATTCCGATCACCAGGCTTTGCTCTGCCGTGAGGTCATTGACGGACAGCTTTCCGTGCGCGCTACCGAAGCCCTGGTTAAAAAACAACTTCGGCCGGCCGAACCCTCGCAAGCCAAGGAAAAGAAAGAAGAAAACCTGGACCCCAACGTGCGGGCCGCAGTAGAGGAAATGTCAATGGCCCTTGGGACCAAGGTCAAACTCGTCCAGCGCAACGCGAAATCGGGCCGTCTTGAAATCGAGTACTATTCCCAGGACGACCTGGACAGAATATACGCCGTAATAGTCCAATAGCATTAGACGCAAAACAGTATTACAGGACTGTTTCGAGGCGGCAAATCTGCGATACAATTTCGAGCAACGGCACTTGGTCTCAATGTGTCCGGCTAAAGGCGAGCCTCGTTGCTTGGCTCTCCACGGAGGGCAGTAGTATGCAAAGGCAGTGCATGTTTTGTCGGGCGACCTTAGCCCAGCTAAGGCGGGCAGCGGTCGAGCAATCGGTAGCAGAGATGCAGCAGCGAGCGATCGACAAGCTGGAACACCCTCGTTTTGGATGTTCGCGATTTCCTGTTCTGTGCTCCCTGAATGTCTTCATAGCCTGGCGCTGGGCGCGCAAGCATGCGCGGTCCTCGGTCTCGGCGTCGCTTCATCCGAAATCTGCCTGACGCATCGGCTCGGAGAGCCGACCAGAAAACGATCCATCTGAGCGCGGGTGTCAGTGAGGCAGACAGACGGCATATAGATACCAGGCGGCGTGGGGTAGCCATTCTTCGGTCCAGCGCCAGTCTTCGTCCTGTCCGGTTACGGCGAACCCCTGATTGAAAGCGACGCCGTCTGGATCATTCTGAGCTGAGGTGACGCCGTTGACGATTGCGCCGGGAGCGTTGGTGTACTTGTAGGAGCGGAAAAACATGTAGGCGGCGTCGCCATGACCGCTACCGATCAGCAGGCTGGTGTCGAAGGGATTCTGGCCGAGGATCCAGTGCAGCTGGTTCCAGGCATAGTTGCGCAGGGCAGTTTGAAATGCCGGGTCATCGGAGAAAAGCGGGAGAGCCATGCGGGCGGCGCTGGCTAGGGATGCCAGGCGAGCATCTTCGCCCTGCCACCAGGGAGCCGCTTCGGTATCGTGCGGGAAGAAGAAGGCCGCGCGCACATTGCCGTTGCCCATACGCACCAGTTGGCGGGCATATCCGAAAGGGTTCGGGACCTCATCGGTCAGCTTGAGCTCAGATTCCAAGGAGCGCTTGATGACGTCGCGGACTTGCTTTCGCCGGCCGGCGGAAGCAATGGTCGAATATTCGAGTAAGCTGACCACCGGGAGCCCGGCATCGGAGGGATGGAAGAACGGGCGCGTGGCGTCGTCGGCTCGCCAGTAGTCGCGCCCGCGTGGGCCAACGACCAGACGAGAGAGCAAACTATCCGCGCGCTTATCGGCGGCTCGATGATACGTTTCGTCTTTGGTGGCAGCGTATAGTTCGGTGGCGGCGAGGAGAGCGCAGTAATCGTCGAGGATATTTTCTTTTCGATCATTCAAGAGTTCCCGGTTGTGCGCGTCCAGGAATTGGAAGGCGTCCCTGGCGGCGATGAGGTAAGCGGCGCTAGCGAAGTCGCCGTGCTCATGAAAGGTGCTGGCGAGCGCCAGAGCCGCAATGGCAACGCCGCCGCCCGCGCGGAAACTGGCTTCATAGGCGTGCGGTCCAGTGGCGCTAGAAATCTGCTCGGTGGAGTCGGTGGCGCTTTTCTTGATCTGAGTTCGCCAATTGGGATTACCGATGGCGCGGTCCTGCGGAAGCTTGGCGGCGCCGGGGGCAGTGATGCTTTCGAAAAAAGAACCGTTGGGACGCTTGATGCGAACCAGGAAATCCGCGCCGAACAGTCCCTCGTCGAGGAGGCGACGCTGGTACTCGGTGAAGTCGTTGTCTTGACGGGCGAGGAGCAGGCGGTAGTCTTTGAGGAGCGTCCAGGCAACGAGCGAAACTTGCTGCGGATTGAAGTAGGACGTGAGGTTCTGGTGCGAGAGATGGATGCCGTAGTCGCCTGTAGCGTCATACCAGCCGCCATGGACATCGAGCGAAGTTCCCGGGTTGTAAGGCGACTGCAAGTGGCGATCGGCAGCGTCAAGCAGGCCCGAGCAGCGTTGCCCCTTGAAGTAGTAAATCACGTTCGACAGGGTGTTGCGTTCGAGGATGTTGTTTTGGACCGCGAAGATGCTGGACTGGACGTCGCCGGCGGAGGTTTGCACTGCGACGATGTAGCGGCCCGGCTTACGACAGGCGGACAGGTCTGCTATCCAGAAGGTGCGTCCCCAGTGCGCGACCGTTATCGGCGGCGATGGTTGGACGGTTAGAACGGAGTTATGTGTAGATGCGTCGATGAGGCCGACGTCATGCGGTTCGTCTCCAGCGGAACCGACGAGTATGACCTGCTTGGGGGCGGAGGTCTCATAGCCGACCTGATCGACGAGAACAGTGACGGCGGCCGGCGAAATCCAAACTGAAATCAGAGCGGCCAAGATTGCCAGAGGCAACTTCAACTTATGTTTTCCCCTTCCGTGCCGAAGCTGTACACAGGCCACAAAAAACGATGGCCTGCGCCACCGCTCCTTCACAGTCGCGGTTCTGTAACAGGTCAGCGGCTCAATTCTTTTCCATTCTGGCAGTAGGTTTGTCCGATACTGGCGGCCCACGCCACGCCTTGTTCGATGAGCTTGTTGGTATTCGTCTCGCTATAACTCTCAGGCCGGTGTCCCATGGCGGAGTAAAACGAGCGGCCATTGGCGATGCACTGCGTCCAGGCAATCGGATGATCACCCATCGAGAGGTTCATTTTCCCTGCCATTGGTTTATAGGTGCTTTCGTCGAGAGTAAGGAGGATATGCGCGCCTTTCTTGCGAGGGTCTGTTTTGAATGAGTACCATTCGTCCGTCATGGTCCAGGCTGGCTGCAGATTGCGCGTGATCGGATCGCGCGTGTCGTCGACGTGCACTTTGGCGAGTTGGAATTGCGGCGACATCGGATGATTCAGAAAGCGCGCGCCGAGCAGGGTGTCGGCGTACCAAGCCCAATCGTAGTAGGGATCGCCGCCCGAACCATGGAGACCCGCGTAACCGCCGCCGCGTTCTATATAGGTTTTGAAATCGCGGCGCTGGTTCAGCGTCAGGACATCGCCACTCACGTTATTCCAAACGACGGCATCGAAGCGTTTGAGGTCCGCGGAGTTAAAGACGGCGGCGTTGTCAGTAAAGAACAGGCTCCAATGCTGGCGGCCGGCCATCGCCTTCAGGGCAGCTTTGGCGGCGTTGACAGAGGGATTGTCACGGAAGCCATTGCTTTTCGAAAAAACGAGGATGGCGGGGTGGTTCAGTTCTTTGGGAAGCGTGGGCGGCGTATGGTCATAGCGGGCGCACCTGGCCACGGCAGATTCGCGGGTTAGCGGTACGCGCGCTAAGTCCTGGTCCAATTTGTCGAGCGCCGATTCCGGAATCGGGATGAATTCCGAAGCCATAATTCTAATCGTCAATATATCCGCGAGTGTCGGCGGCGTTGTTCCGGTCAGGATGGGAGGCAGCTTGGCAAGAAAGCCCGGAAGATCACGATCGACCACCGCTTTGGCGGCGGGGTTCAGCGACAAATCGAGAAGGGGCGTGCCACCGCTCGAGTAAGTCCTGAAAGCCGCCGGACAATCTGTTTCAGCGGCCTGCTCAGCGTGGATCGCGGAGCAGAGCGGCCCAACCAACAAAGCGATCGCGAGCAGGCTTATGGAGAGTTTTCGATTTGAAAAGTCGATGGACATCAGAGATCCTAACTTGCCTGGGGGCGCGCCTTGTTTTCGTACAGCGTACGAATATGGTGTACACTGTATCAAGAATTTCCGGCTAATGTCAAAGACATCTTACGCGCCTTCCACCTGGGACAGGTTAATCCAACCGGAAGCCAAAAGCGGCCTAACGCGAGAGCGAATCGTATCGGCTGCAATCGCCATTGCGGACGCACACGGTTTGTCGGCGGTATCCATCAGAAGAATCGCGGCCCAACTCGACGCGAGCGCGATGGGGCTGTATCATTACGTTCCGGCGAAACGCGACCTTCTCAATCTGATGCTGGACGCCACTAACGCCGAGTTCAAATGGCCCGCGACGTCTATTGATGGCTGGCGCGAGCTACTAAGCCACTTCGCGTGGGAGAGCCGGGCTTGTTTGAAGAGGCATCCGTGGGTAGGCATTTTGCGCGCCGGGGATCCTGAATACGGACCGGAATGCATCCGGATTTTGGAAGAGCTTCTCACCAGCCTTGCGCAATTCGGCCTGGATGTAAGGAATGCGATCCGGGTGCTGGGAGTTTTGTTTGTTTTTGTAAATGGTTTCGTGGCCGCCGAAAACAGCAATGAGCGCAGACCGAAGGGCCGGCGCAAAGATAAAGCCAAACACCGAAACAGGCGGCTAGCGGAAGGGGAGCAGCCGGTGTTTGCGCGGCCGGTTCTCGCAACCGGCAAATTTCCGCACGTCTCCCGATTTATCGAGACCGGCTCTGAGCTTCCGGACGACGAAGCATTTGGACGCGCGCTGAGCTGGATATTGAACGGCATAGCGGCGGACATTCAAGGCTGTATGCGGAGCGCTGGTGGGATGTCCCAGCGATATCAAAAGCGCCTGGGGCGAGTGTCGCGATGAGTCGCGACACGGCAGGCACGAGTGCCCAATGTCGTTGACTTAAGGGTTCTTGGATGGCTGCAAATTTACGGTCGCTGACGCTTCCTGCTCTGTTTCAATCATTTCGCAACGCTTGGGCGGCATCCGGTTGTTCCGCTCATGCTTAAGTCAGCGACATTGGGGACGAGTGCCCGCGCCACCTCCCGCCGAGCGCTTCTCAAAACAGCAGCTGTTTCCGGCGCAGCGGCGCAGTTCTTATTTAGGAGTACTTCCATGAATGCGAATCCCTTGCACCTGCCCATCGGCCTGGAGCTTTATACGGTTGGTAAGGAGATGGACGCCGATCCAGCCGGCACGCTGAAGCGCGTGGCGGCTATCGGGTATCGGGAAGTAGAGCTATCACCGATGGCGAAGACGCCCGCGGCGGACATGCGGAGAATGCTTGACGACCTTGGATTGAAGAACCCATCCGGGCACTATCTGCTGCCGGATCTGATGAACAGCCTTCCCGAGAAAATCGAGTTCGCCAAGAAAATGGGGCAGGAGTATATGATCGTGACCGTTCCCTGGGTAGCCGATCCTTCACGCTTTCCCAAGAAACCAGGCGAGGGAGAGATGGAGTTCTTTCTGGGCGTCTTGAATCAACTGACCTTGGACGACTGGCGCTGGAATGCCGAGCAGTTCAACAAAGTGGGCGAAAAGACGAAACAAGCCGGATTGCAGCTCGGCTATCACAATCACAATTTTGAGTTCAAGCCGCTAGGCTCAACTACGGGCTACGATGAGTTTCTTCGCCTGACGGATGCGGATCTGGTGAAGCTGGAACTCGACTGCGGGTGGATGATGGTGGCGGGCCAGGATCCGGTCGTTTATCTGACGAAGTATCCGGAGCGCTATCGATTACTGCATATCAAGGACTTCCAAAAGGGATTCAAGCCGAGCACGACATTGCTCGACAAGAGCCCGGGCGCAGCCATTCCGACGGAGCTAGGGCGAGGCGCAATCGATTACAGCAGAATTTTCGCGGCGGCCAAAAACGTGAAGATTCGCTCGATCTTTGTCGAACAAGAGCCGCCTTTCACGGAGATGCCGGCTCTCGAAGCCATTCAGGTGGATTACGACTACCTCAAAAAGCTTTCTTGAGGCGGAGGGTAAAGCACAATGTCTCTCTTCTATAGTTGCGCTGGTAGTTTACTGCTCTGCACGCTGATGCTGGATGGCGGTCAAGCCGATCAGATGGCCGGCGCCGGAAAGCAGAAAACGCCTGCCGCGCAGCAATCAAAGGACGCAAAGCAAGCGGATAAAGCGCTGGCAGACCTGATGGGTGGCCCGCACTTCGACCCGGCGGCGGTGGAACGCGGGCGAAAGATTTTCGTGCCGACGTGCGGCTTCTGCCACGGCAACGACGCGCATGGAAAGAGCGGACCGGACCTGGTGCGATCAGCCTTGGTGCTGCACGATAATAATGGCGACACGCTGGGCCCGATGGTTCGCAACGGGCGACCGGATCGGGGCATGCCGGCGTTCCCGTCGCTTTCGGCGGGGGAGATCTCTGACATTTCCGTATTCCTGCATTCGCGGGCGGCGGCAGTCTCGAACCGTTTTGCGTATAAGCTTGGCGATCTGATCACTGGCGATCCGCGGAAAGGGGCCGAGTTTTTCAACGGGGGCGGCCATTGCGACAGCTGTCACTCGCCGAGCGGCGATCTGGCGCACATAGCGAATAAGTATCAACCAGCTGAGTTACAACGGCGGATGTTATATCCGGCTCCGAACATAATCGATGTGTTTCTTGGAAAAGCCACCGCGCCGGCCGCGCCGATTAAAGTTACGGTGCGGCTCGCTTCCGGTGAAAAGGTCACAGGCATACTCGACCATTTGGACGAATTTACGGTTTCCTTGCACGATTCGGCGGGCTGGTATCGTTCTTTCTCGCGCGATAACGTGACTGTAGACGTGCAGGATCCACGCGCGGCGCACGCGGCTTTGCTGCCCAAATACACGGACGAAGAAATGCACAACATGCTGGCTTACCTGGAGACATTGAAATGAGGGCACGCACGCTGACGCTCGCCCTGTTGCTGGCGGCCTCCCCTTACTTTGCGCAGGAATTGACTCCCAATGCGATTGAGACGCCGAAACCCGATAGTTGGCCTACTTACAACGGAGACTACTCGGGACGCCGATACAGCCCTTTGACGCAGATCGACACGTCTAACGCCAGTTCGCTCGCCACTGCCTGGACGTATCGCGCGAGCAACTACGGGGCAGCGAGCTTCGGCTCCGTGATCAAATCGACGCCGCTCGAAGTAAACGGCATCCTCTACTTCACGATGCCCGACAATGTCTGGGCGGTGGACGCCCGTTCGGGACGGGAGGTCTGGCACTACAAGTATCCGCCCAACGAAGGCGGCCACATCGGCCAGCGCGGCGTTGCGATGTGGGGCAACTGGCTTTACTTCGAAACTCCGGACTGCAATCTGATCTCGCTCAATGCAAGAGATGGAAAAGAGCGCTGGCGTAAGCAGATCGCCGACGTGAAACTCGAATATTTCTGCACGATGTCGCCTTTGGTGGTGGGGAACCATATCGTGGCGGGAGTGGGCGGCGATTCGCTCGATAACCCCGGATATCTGGAGTCGCGCGATCCGGAAACGGGCGCGGTTCAATGGCACTGGAACACGGAGCCGCAAGCCGGCGAGCCGGGCGCCGAAAGTTGGCCGGATGCCGATGCGCGCGGCCACGGCGGGGGCATGACCTGGATGACGGGCACTTACGATCCCGAGTTACACCTGATTTACTGGGGCACCGGGAATCCCAATCCGGTTCATGCTGGGGCAGCTCGCAAGGGAGATAATTTGTGGACCTGTTCGATCGTCGCCTTAAATATCGATACGGGCAAGATGGCTTGGGGGTATCAGGTTTCGCCGCATGACACGCACGATTGGGATGCCGTGCAAACGCCGATCCTTTTCGACGCGGAGTTCAAGGGACGCCGGCGCAAACTTCTCGCCCAAGCAAGCCGCAACGGATTTTTCTTCGTGCTGGACCGCACCAACGGGGAACACCTGCTGACGGCTCCGTTCATCGACAGCAATTGGTCGCTAGGCATCAACGCCAAGGGCCAGCCTATTCCCAATCCGAAAAAAGAGCCATCGCGCAACGGCACGTTTGTCTCGCCTAGTTCGAACGGCGCGGCGAACTGGTTCGCGCCTAGCTTCGACCCTAGGACCGGGCTGTTCTATGTGGTGGCCTCCCAGAGTTACAGCGTTTTTTATCTGACGGCGGAAGGAAAGGCGGAGGGCTTCGCCGGGCGCGATGACTTTCTTAATTACCCGGGCACGATTAAAGCCATCGACTACAAGACGGGCGAGATCCGCTGGAGCCATGACATCGGCGGATTGGGCGCCGGCCTGTTAACAACAGCGGGAAACCTGCTTTTTGCCGGCGATTCTTCCGGGCATATCCTCGCCCTCAACGCGGCCACCGGGAAAACGCTCTGGCATACGGCGGTGGGAGCGAATCAGGCAAATGGCGCCATCACCTATGAACTGGACGGTAAGCAATACATGTTGGTGGGGGCGGGCGACTCGCTATTTGCCTTCACTCTGGGAGGAGCGAAATAGAATCGAATCGGGAGTTTTGCACGGGACGAGCGGCGGAAGTCCAGATAAATGTGTTAGCGTGAGTCGCAGAGGGACGCATGTCATCATCGAGACGCGATTTTCTGAAAGCTGGCCTAGCCGCCGCCGCACTACCGGCTGTGGCCGCTGCAACCGCTTCAACCAAGGCCGCGACCGATTGGGTCACGCTCGGCAAGTCGAACGTACAGGTGACACGCCTGGCGCTCGGAACGGGAACGCACTCCGGGGCGCAACAGCGCCATTTGGGCCAGGAAGAGTTCACGCGGATGGTGCGCTATGCCTACGACAATGGCATCCGTTTTTTTGAGACGGCGGACGCTTATCACGGCATGCCGGAGATGCTTTCGGTGGCGTTGAAAGGAATTCCGCGCGATTCCTACCGGCTGATGACTAAGTACGATGTTCATCATTCGGAAGACCCGATGGTGGGGGTCCAGCGACTGACCGCGGCATTGGGCACAGACTATGTGGACATCATGCTTCTTCATTGTGTTCGCAGCCCAAACTGGCCGGAAGAGACGAAGCACTTGCAGGATGCGTTCCAGGCGGCAAAAGAAAAGAAACTGATGATGGCGCATGGGGCATCGGTGCATGGGAAGCAGGCGCTGGCGGCGTTTCCGGGCAACCCGTTTCTGGACGTGGCCATGATCCGTATGAACCACGAAGGCGCCCATATGGACACGCCACTACTGCGAGACACCGACGAAAAAGGGGATGTTCCGTTCGTGGTCAAGCACATGCAGGAAACGAAAGCCGGCGGCGCGGGCATCATCAGCATGAAACTGGTGGGCGAAGGCGATTTCAAGAATCCGGACGTTCGTCAGGCGTCGTTGAACTTCGCGTTCCGTAAAGCGGGCGTCGATTGCGTGACCATCGGATTCGGGAGCACGAACGAGATCGACGAAGCAATCCGGCGCATATCGACGGCGTTGAACGCTTAAGGGGGATAACGCAGACGACAAAAAAACGATCGTCTGCGCCACCCATAATCGCTACATGCCGGATATCACACAGGCACGAAGAGCGCTGACGAGGCGAATTTTGGAAGGAGAAGGCAAGACCTCAACTTCAGAGCGTAGAGCTGCGTTCGATAACTGCGGCCTCGCCGAGCCAGTAAGTACACTAGTCGACAAGATTGCCAGGCAGGCCTATAGGGTCACCGATGAGGACATCGCCGCCGCGAGGGCATCGGGGCTCAGCGAGGACCAGGTCTTTGAGGTCGTGGTCTGCGCTGCTATTGGCGAGGCCAGCCGGCAGTACGACACGGCAATTGCGGCGCTCGAGGCCGCGACCGGGAAGGAGTGAGCATGCGGCTTCGAATCCTGGATAGCGGCCACGGTTTCGGCACGAAGGCACTTTTCGCGCTCATTCGAACAGCTTCGCGGCAGCCGGTGCTCGATGTCGTCAAACTAGTCAAGTACCGGGCTGACTTCTACGGCGGCCCGATGCAGGGAGTGACCCAGGAGGCGATGCGCGGACCGTCCGCTTGGTCTGTCGGCGATCGCGAGTTGATGGCTGCGTTCATAGCGAAGACGAATCGTTGCGAATTTTGTACGAAAGCGCACACTGCGGTCGCACAGGGGGCCTATCGCGATGGGAGAGATATCTCCGCGTTGTTATCCGATCTCAAGACCGCAACCGTGGAGGAACCATTACGGGCGACGCTGCTCCTGCTGGGCAAGCTGACGCGCGAGCACGTGGTGGATGCGGATGATATGCGAACAGTACTCGCTGCCGGCGCTTCGCGCCGACAGATTGAGGATGCGCTTGCGGTCTGTTTCTCGTTCAATGCGATCGGTCGGTTGGCCGATGCCTTCGGGTTCTCCGTGCCTGGTCCCAGAGCCTTCGAGTCTGGCGCGAAATACCTGCTGGCGCGCGGTTACCGCTGAGCACGTGCAGTGGCCAACTAGCGCGGCTCTTGCGTGCGAGGTTCGGTCGGTGACAGGTGAGCGAGGATGGGCGTGTGGTCCGAGGGCCTATCCAGCGCTCGCGGGCCTTTGTCGATCTCGCAACTCGCGAGGCGTTGAGCTAATCCCGCTGAGAGCAAGAAGTGGTCGATGCGAATGCCGCGGTTGAACTCGAAGGCTTTTCGGAAGTAATCCCAGAAGGTAAAGTAGCCGCCTTGCCCGGGGTGTAACGAACGAAATGCGTCGACGTAACCGAGTCCGAGAAAGGCCTGGTAGCGAACGCGGGGCTCGGGCTGAAAGAGAGCGTCGTGAATCCAGGAGGCCGGTTTGTGGCAGTCTATGTCTTCTGGAATGACGTTGAAGTCGCCGCCCACGAGGGTTGGGATCTCGCTTTCCAACCAAAGCTGCATTTGGCGGTAGAGGCGATCCATCCAGGCCAGTTTGTAAAGGAACTTATCGCTGCCGACCGGATTGCCGTTGGGAAGATAGATGTTGGTAACGCGAATATTTTCGATCACGACTTCGAGAAATCGTGCATGACTGTCTGTTTCGTCGCCCAGGAGCGTTGTCGAGACGATCTCGATGGGGTGTCGAGATAAGATGGCAACGCCATTGTAAGCCTTTTGCGTGACGGCCGCGCTCGCGTAGCCGAGTTCATTAAACAGCTCCGCCGGGAACTCCGCTGCTTTGAGTTCCTGCAGCAGGAGAACATCCGGATTTTGGGTAGTTAGCCAGCTTTTAATGTGTTCCAGGCGAGCGCGAATCGAATTGACGTTCCAACTGGCGATGAGCATGGGGAATGGCGTCGAAGTGAAGGACGCAACAATCCATCATCGTAATCCACATGGGCCGTGGCCTGAAACGTGCTCGTATTGGGCCGCATGCTTTGTCGCTCAGGGTTGATTCGTCCTAGTGGCCCACCTGAAACCCATGGAAAAAAACCGGTCTTCCGCTTTAAACGGGCTGTAAGTATAATCGGAGAGCCTTATGCTTGAGGCTTTCGGGTTGTCAGACCCAGGGTGCGTCCGTCCCAACAACGAAGACTATTTCATTAGTGACTCGGAATCGGGAATTTTTGTCTTGGCCGATGGCATGGGTGGCGCCAACGGCGGCGAGTTTGCCTCGCGTCTGAGCGCGGAGCGGTTGTACGAGATTTTGCTTAGGCCGCCGTCGCCGGATGGACTATCGGTTCTGGAACAGGCTTTTCTGGAAGCCAATGCCGCAGTTCGGCAATCTGCCAGGAGTAATCCCGACTTGGACGGAATGGGGACCACTCTGCTGGTCGCCCGTAACTTGGGTGACGGACGTTTCGAACTGGGAAGCGTGGGGGACAGCCGGGCGTACCTTATTTCAGGCGGAAGCCTTACACTCCTGACCGAAGATCAGACCTGGGTGGCTGAAGTGGGGACGCAACTCGGCTTGAGCGATGAAATTCTAAAGAAACATCCGATGCGCCACGTGCTTACCATGGCGATCGGGAGCACGGACGAACTGCGGGTTTATTCGCGCGTTATCGAAATGGCGAAAGGCGACCAGTTGCTGCTCTGCTCGGACGGTTTGCACGGGCTACTCAATGAAACGAAACTGAGCGAGATGCTGGTCTCGGACAAGCTGCTTCCGGAGAAGTGCCGCGATTTAATCGACGCGGCGAAGAGCGCCGGCGGGCCAGATAACGTGACGGCGGTTCTGATTCAGCTGAGTTAGAAAAACGTGCGGTTCGCTTTACTGACGCGCGCGATTCCGTTTGGGCTGTTCGCATTTTTCTCTACAAACCGGCCAAGCGGCGCGATGAGATAGCGAGGCCGGTTTTGCGATTCCTATCACCCCTTCTCTCGATTCTGCTCGCCCCTTTGATGGCGACCGGGCCGCTGCTGGCCCAGTCCCCCGCGCTGGGTTCATCGGTTAGTCTGACGCCCGATACGGCGGCAGCTTCGCTGCAACTCCGCATGGCCGAAAACGATGGTACTGCGGTGGTCGCCGGCACACGTTCGGCGAACGGCATGAGCGTGGAGGTAACGGATCCGGCGGGTGCGCCGGTACAGAATGCGGCGGTGGTTTTTCGCTTGCCGGACAGCGCTCCTTCCGGTAAATTCGCGGACGGTACTCTGGCGGCGGTTGCTTATACGGACGCGCAAGGCCGCGCCAAAGCGAAGGATATTCAGTGGGATAGCGTTATCGGCACGGTTGCGGTACGGGTTACGGCGGTGAAGGACACGATGCATGCCGGACTGCTTTTCGAAGAGAACTTAACGGCTCCGGCCGTGGCCGCGGTTGGCAGGGCAGTGCCGATGGCCGCGCCGCAAATTGAACCGGCTGCGGCGAAAGCCGTCCGGATGGCGCGCATGCCGACCGTGGTCGCCGAGGATCCAAAGGTACAGCCTGGCGAGCTTGCAGCCGAGCTACCAGTGGCGAAGACGTTCGTGCCCAGCGACGATTCGCCGGACGCAAATGTGCCGATGCGCCGCATGCTTGGGACGGCAGAGAGCGGCGGCGGGGAACCGGGCGTCTCGATCAGCACGTCCGGCGCCGCGAGCAGTAGCGGCGGACATAGCAAACTCAAGTGGATATTGATCGCTGCCGTAGCCGCCGGCGGCGCGGGCGCAGCGCTGGCCTTTGTGCATAAAGGCAGCTCATCGAGCTCCTCGACCGGCATCTCCATCGGCTCGCCAAGCGTGAGCGTGGGCCATCCTTAGCTCTGAAACTCTGAAGGACCTTCCGCTATGAAGCTTCTCTTTACTGGCAGTTTGTTGTGTGTACTACTCGCCACGTGTCTGGACGCGCAGATCCAGCCTCCGCGCGCCGGTTTCGTCCGCTATGGCGGCCTGCCGGTACAAGGCTTGTATGGCATCCCGGGAAACTTCATTCCCGCAGGGTCGGCGTTTGGCATGGTTGGCGCCGTCAGCTTTTCGGATGCTGACGGGTTGGTCTTCGCAGGCGGCCGCGTTGTCTTGGCGCGGCTGGATGGATCGATAATTGCGGCCTTTGACTATCAGGGTCCGCCGCCGCTCTTGAACTCCGTTGACGCCAAGAATGCGGTCGCGTGGCTGCCTGGAACCCATTCGCTGCTGGTGTGGGATGGGAAGCAGTTTTCGGCGCTGGCCTTTGACGACAGTGTCTTAGACGGGAGCATCTGTTCGGTTTCGCTGGGGTCAACTAAGGTGGCCCGTTTTCTGGTGACTCACCCAGACGGCACAGTGTCCGGGGCCACGGTCTCGCTGACGAGTGGCAACGTCATCTCCTCCGATCTTCTGCCAGGCGTGCATGGACCGGCATTTCAGTTCGGCGCACTGGCGATCTGGCGGGACGATCGCGGCTTGGAGATTCAATCGGCAAACGGCTCGCTAGAAACATTGGCCGCCCCAGTAGGCCTATTTACCGCGGAACAAATGTCCTCGCAGTGGGTGCATCTGTATTTTTCATCGAATGGCACACACTGGGCGCTGCATCTGGGCGCGGGCGGCGCGAGCCTGACGCGGCTGCCTCTGCCGCTGGTGGCGAAGGAGAACGGGCGATGAGAACGCTTTTGCTGCTGGCGTTGTGCGGGCTGAGCGTATCGGCCCAGACGCTCACTTTTTCCATCCATGACAACACGGGAGCGACATCGGACGTGGCGCTGCCAACGGCTTACCAGTTCGCGGCGACACCACAAGGCAGCGCGGCGAGCATCATGCTCAAAATCAGCAATAACGGTACGAGTCCGGTGGACGTGGTTCTGGCCTACGTAGGGAATAGCGCCGGATCTTCCGTGGCAAATCCGAATTACACAGTGACCGGGCTGGACCAAGGGCACATACTCGCACCCTCTGGCGCAGAGTACTTCACGCTAAATTTCACGCCTTCGACGACGGGCCAGTTGTTCGGTTACCTGCAAGTAACCTACACGGCGCAACAGGGGGGCTGCGCGCTCGGTGGCAGCAACGCCTCGACCGCCTGCAGCGGAACGACGGCGGCTGTCTCCACGTTGGAGGGGACGGGCACGGCTCCCCAACTGCTGCTCACCTATAACAACGGGCAAGGAAGTACGGCGCTGCCGCCAAGCGCGACGACGCGGCTGGATTTTGGGAGTGTTTCAACGAGCGCCACATCGGCGATCACATTCACGGTGGCGAATCAAACAGCCGCGCCGATCGCCGCGCCGGCCGTTTCGATTACTAGCGGAGTTTTCAGCAGCAGCGCTTTTATTCTCGACACATCGGCGCTGCCGGCGACCTTGGCGGCTAACGGTTCGGGCACTTTTACCATTACTTTTTCACCCGGCCAGACGGGTTTGACGGAAGCAACGTTGAGTGTCGGATCGAACTCGTATGGCATCGAGGGCACAGGAATTGTAGTGACGGACATCGACGCGCTGCAGATTGCCTATGTCGATTCGACGTATGTGCGGACACTTCCGCAAGCGGCCACGCCGATCAGTTTCGGCCAGCTTGTGCCGGGCTCGTCGGGTGGGAACGCGTTGCGCTTTACAGTCACCAACCCGGCGACTTCATTCAACGCGGTTACGCTTTCCGCGCTGAGTGTATCCGGCTCGGCCTATGCGCTGACCGGCGCGCCGGCATTACCGGCAACGATTCAACCGAACGCTTCGATCACGTTCACGGTGACTTTTTCGGCGACCGCCAGTGGAACGTTCACCGGGTTGCTGACTATTGGGACACGCGTTTTCAGTCTGACCGGTCTGGCAGTGGTTTCGCCTGTCCCGAGCATGTCGATTCAGGTGAACGAGCAGCCACTGACCAGCGCGCAACAGGCGAACGTCATGATTCAGGCATCGGCCGCGTCCACGCAAGACGCAATTGGCGAACTGGACATGTCGTTTACGCCCGCCGTAAGCGCGGTGCAGGACGATCCGGCGATTGTGTTTCTGGCTACGAATGGACGGAAGCTGCAGGTCACGCTAGCGGCAGGTTCGGAAACGGCGACCTATAGCGGCCAATCGGCGCTGGCCTTCCAAACTGGCACAACCGCGGGAACCATTACTTTCACATTGACTTTTCCGAATACTCCGCCTCTCACGCAGAGCTTTACCATTACGCCGTCGGCTATTCATATTGCGAGTACGCTGGCGGTGCGTCAATCGCCGAGCGTGGTGGTCACAATCAATGGTTACGACAACACCTACACGGCCGGCAGTTTGTCCTTTACGTTTTTCGACCTGACGGGCGCGCAGATTGGATCTCCGGTGACGGTGGATGCATCGGCTAACTTCCATAATTATTTCTTCAACAACGATCCCGCGGGAGGAAGTTTTGCGCTGCAAGCGAATTTTCCGGTGAAGGGCGATGTGACGCAGATTGGTTCGGTGGCGGTGACCATGGCCAATTCGGCGGGGCAGGCAACGGCCAAGGCGACTTTGCAGTAAGCGCTGGTGCGCTACCGTTTAGGCATGACTGCGGTGGCGCTTACCATCGCCGGCTCCGACCCGAGCGGCGGCGCGGGCATTCAGGCAGATCTCAAGACTTTCCACCAGTTCGGGGTTTATGGCGAGGCGGTGCTCACGCTTCTAACGGTGCAGAATACGCAGCGCGTTTTCCGGGTGGAAGCCATGGCTTGCGACCTGGTCGCGGAACAGATCCGCGCGGTACTCGACGACATTCCACCGCAAGCCGCCAAAACCGGGGCGCTGGGCAGCGCGGAGGTGGTGGAAGCCATAGCGGAACTGGCCAGGAGCTTCGCCTTTCCGCTGGTGGTCGATCCTGTGATGATCAGCAAACAGGGCGGACGGCTTTTGTCGCAGAAAGCCGAAGAAGTGTTGAAACGCAAACTTTTGCCGCACGCATTTCTCGTGACGCCCAATATTCCGGAAGCTGAGGCGCTGGCTGGCATCGAGATTCGGACCGAAAAGGAGATGAACGAGGCTGGGGATCGGATTCTCGAGTACGGGTGCAAGGCGGTGCTGGTCAAGGGAGGGCACCTGACCGGAGAGCCGGTGGACATTTTGCGGTGGCCGGGGGATCGCGGTTCGCGGTATGCGGGAAGCCGGGTGCCGACAAAGCATACACACGGCACGGGATGCACTTACTCGGCCGCGATTACAGCGGGTTTGGCGCTCGGTAAAACGTTGCCCGAAGCGGTCCTGCTCTCTCGTGAATATGTGCAGCGAGCAATAGAGACTGCGCCTCAACTCGGCAGTGGAATGGGTCCGGTGAATCATTTCGCGGAACGAACGCGCTCGTTATCGCATCATTGAATGGCAAGCACGACGATCGTCATATCGTCATGCTGCGGCGCCTGGCCGGCGAATTCGTCAGCGGAACGGAAGACGGCCTGCACAATCTCTTCCGGACCGCTGGCATGGTCTAACTCGCGGATTGTGCGGAACAGATTCGCCTCGCCCCATTCTTCTTCCTGGACATTCATGGCTTCGGTGATGCCGTCCGTGAAGAGCACGATCAAATCGCCGCAGGCTAAATCGATACGGGCACTCCGATAGGGCACTTCGGTCAGTAATCCGACTGGCATGCCGCCGACGTCGAGGCGAATGGTTTCGAGAGCGCCGCTTTTCCGCTGCAGAACAATGGGAGCGTTGTGCCCGGCGTTCACGTAGGTCAGAGAGCGGGATCTGGCATCGTACTGCGCGTAGAAGAAAGTAGCGTAAAGATTGATGGGAGAGGCGGCAAAAACCAGCGTGTTCACGTTAGCCATCAGCTGCTCCAGGCTTTCGCCCGCGCCCAAAGTTTGACTGCGGAGAGAAGCCTGCAAACTGGCCATCAGCAGCGAAGCGGGAACGCCTTTGCCGGAGACGTCTCCGATGGCGAGGCCGAGCACCTGATTGGGAAGCTCCAGGAAATCGTAATAGTCACCGCCGACTTCACGCGCCGGACGGCAGGTAGCGAAACATTTCAGCCCCGCAATGTTGGGGAGAGTTTGGGGGAGCAGGCGTTGCTGAACGTCGCGGGCAATCGAGAGCTCGCGCGTCATCACTTCGCGTTGCGCGGTTTCGGTGGCGACGGTGGAGGTGAGCCGGCTGTTCTCGACGGCGAGTGCGGTCTGCCGGGCGACAGATTGAAGCAAACGGACGTCACCGGTCGAGTAAGGCGCTTCGGAATGGCGCGGCCCCAGGCTCACAAAACCAAGTAGTTCCTCGCGGCGCGCGATGGGCAGGAGGAGGCGGGAGTCGAGCCGCGCCAGTCCGGCGCGTTCGGCGCCATCGATTTTCGCCGGCCAGGAAAGGGGATCGTCGGGGTAATACAGCAGCGGCTTCTTCTCGCGCTGCAATTGATCGACAGTGGGAGATTCGCCGGCGAAAGCAACCTCGGGCGATTCGGCATAGCCGAAGGCGTACGCCAGCTGATAGCGGTTCTGATTACACAAGAAGATCGCAACGCCCGAAATATGAAGCGCCTCGGAGATACGCGTGGCCACCATCGTAAACAACGCGGGCAGCTCTACGATAGAACTGACGGAATCGGCCAAGCGGGCCAAAACCTGCTCGCGATCGTAGGCTTCGCGAAAGAAGCGGCGGTCGATCCAGCCGGCCAGCTTGCGCGCGCCATAGCCAATCAGGAAGACCAGGGCGATGCCGCAGCCGGTAAGAGTGGCGCGGCCGAGAAACTTCATTCTGCCGGCGAGGAGTGCCACCAGCAAAATGACAACGAGAGACACGAGGACCTGGATCAGAACCAGTCCACGGCGGGCGAGCGCATATTGGAGACTCTGGCGGAGGATGACGCGTACGTCCATGGCGCGCTGCACGACCGTTACGTAAGCGAGCGTGACGGGGAACAGGATCACGGCTCCGTAAGCAGGCAGCGAGAGCCACACTGGGTCGTGCATGAGGTTCATGTGCATCATGCGATGACCGATGGCCTCCAGCAGGATGGCGGGAATGAAACTGGCGGCCAGCCCGGTGAGTAGAACTCTCAAGCGACGCCGCTCATCGTGGTCCGTTGCCTTGGCAAGCCTTACCGCAAAAAGTATAAGCGCAAGGAGCACGAGCCCCTCCGACAATAAAGGATCGACAATATCGCGAGCCGCTTTCCATTTCGGCCCGGTGGCCGCCATATTTTCGTTATAGGCAACTCGAATAGCAGCCACCAGGAAGCACCCTACAAACCCCGGAACAAGGACAATCCACTTTAACCAGGGCCGACGCCGGTCAAGCTCCGAGCGATCAGGAAAATAAATCGCAAAAATGAGCATAAAGATAGGCCAGCTCATCATGACCGCGCTCCGGTAAACCAGCGCCAGGTGCTTCAACGGGGTATGCCAGAGCATGACTTTGTCGTGAAGATCGCTGCCGTCCGATATCAGGCTGAAGCTCACGAGCACCGCGAGCAGCAGCCAGGCCTTCGAGTCGTAGATTCGTACGGCCGCCACATAGAAGGCGAGAAGCAGGCAGGCAACCGGGGTCAGGACGTGCAGATTTAGCACGATTACCCAAACGTGCAGCATGCCCATCTTGAACTGACCGGCGTCGGACCAGAAGGATTTCAGGTCGGGAACCGAGATGGTAGCCTGAAAGGCCACCGCTATGGCGAATAGAATCGCGAGAATAGCGTAGCGGAGAGGGCTGGCTTTTGGCGGTTCGAGCATTCGGCTAAGTCATCCGGATTGTATCTGAAGGACGAGTTCCTGCTTGCCAGCCGGACGCGGACTGATTATAGTTTTAGCGTTCCCTCAACTTTTGCAAGGTTGCGGTCGAATGTGCCAAGCGGAAGATGGCCGTTTTTTCGGGCAAGCTGCAACAGCAAACAATCGGAGAAGCCGAGCGCCGGCCGGGAGCGGAAGAGAGCGAGTGCGTCGCCCACTACAGCGGGCTCCTGAAGGGTGAGACTCTTATGATCCAACAGCATCTCGAGGGCTGTGAGGAGTTGAGAAGGACCGCGATCGTATACCGCAGACAAAACCCACATGGCCTCGGTTAACACAAGTACGGACACCCACGCTCCCTGCTCGATGAAAGCGTCGGCCGCGGCGGCTTGGCGCGCGTCGTCCCGGGTAATCAGCCGAATTAGAACGTTGGTGTCAACGGCGCGCATACCGTTCCCGGGCACGCTGCCGGATCGCTTCTTTCAATTCGCCCAGCGTCCGCTGTTCCGGCGGTTGTTCGGGAAACAGCGCCCGGTGGATATCTTCTGAAGAGAATGCTCCCGCGCGGCGCACCACGACCGCATCGCCGTCTTCATCCCACTCGAGAATCGAGCCCGGACCGATGCCCAACTTCTTGCGGACCTCGACAGGAACCGAGATCTGTCCCTGTGAGGTGACTCTCGAACGGGTCAATAGCATACACTTACATTACCACGGTAATGCGGTACCCGCAGGCCACAAAAAACGATGGCCTGCGCCACCCAGGCAATTGTGTCAGTACTTCGGGACGCTCGGATCGACTTTGTCGCTCCAGGCTGTGATGCCGCCGGTCATGTTGCGTACGTGCTGGAAACCGTTCGCCTTCAATAGGTCTACGGCTTGCTGACTGCGGCCGCCGCTCTTGCAGTGGGCCACGATGTCGGCGTTCGAATCGAGCTCGTTCAAGTGCTTGGATAGCTCGCCCAGCGGGATCAGGCGCGACCCCGGAATGCGCGCGATTTGGTATTCGTGCGGCTCGCGCACATCGAGCAGCAAGAAATTGTCGCCGCGATCAAGCTTGCCTTTCAATTCAGTTGCATCGATTGCATCGCCCGAAGGCGCAGGTTGTGAGGCCATAGGTCTTACTCCGCAGAACTCCTGATAGTCGATTAATTTCGTTACTGTTGGATGATCGCCGCACGCCGGGCAGTCGCGGTCGCGGCGCAGTTTCAGTTCCCGGAAGCGCATACCGAGCGCGTCATACAACAATAGTCTGTTCTTGAGCGTCTCTCCGATGCCGAGAATAATTTTCACAGCTTCGGTGGCTTGGATCACGCCGATGATGCCGGGAAGAATGCCGAGAACGCCGCCTTCGGCACAGCTTGGGACGAGGCCGGGCGGCGGCGGCTCGGGATATAAACAGCGATAGCAGGGGCCGTCTTCGTAAGCGAACACGGTGGCCTGCCCTTCGAAGCGAAAGATAGAGCCGTAGACGTTCGGCTTCTTTAGCAAAACGCAGGCGTCGTTGACGAGATAGCGGGTTGGGAAATTGTCCGTGCCGTCGACCACGACGTCGTAATCGCGCAAAATGTCGAGCGCGTTCTCACTGCTCAATCCGGTATCGAATTTGTCGATGCGGATGTTGGGGTTGATGTCGCGCATGCGGTCGGCTGCCGAATCGAGCTTTTTGCGGCCGATATCTTTCGTTCCATGAATGACCTGGCGCTGGAGATTCGAAGCGTCTACAATATCGAAATCAACCAGGCCGACGCGCCCGATCCCAGCTGCCGCGAGATACAGACCGAGCGGCGCGCCCAAGCCGCCCGCGCCGATCATCGCGACTTTCGCCTGCTTCAGCTTGAGCTGGCCTTCCATGCCGACTTCGGGCAGAATCAAATGCCGGCTATAGCGTGCGATCTCTTCGTTGTTAAGCGCGGCAGAGGCCGGTTCCGCAACGGTTGTCGCGCCACCCGCGATGCTCGGCACGATCGAGATAACTTCGTTGCCTTGCAGTTCGGTCCCGTCTTTGTCGAGATAGCGGATGTCTTCGTCATCGACATAAACATTCACGAAACTGCGCAGCTTGCCCTGGTCGTTGAACAAGTTTTTCTTGATGTTCGGATACTGCGCCGTCAGTTGGTGCAGCGCTTCGCCGACGGTGGCGGCGGTTACCTCGATGGCATCCTGCTGTTCGGTGAATTGACGCAGCGCAGTGGGGATTAGAATTTTGGGCATATCAGTTCCTCTTTTTCAGCCTTGGTCTGGTCGATATCCGGCAGAAAGCTGTTCGCATGATCGAATTTGCTCTGCTGAATCGAGAGCACGACAAACGAGTACCAGGGACAGGAATTCTTCAAGTCGGTTTCGGAGAAATAAGCGTCGCAGTCCGGATGCGAATGAAAAATTCCGATCAAATCCAGGCCGCGATCGCGGGCTTCGTGGTCGGCACGCTGCAGATCTTCCGGGCGAAGCTGGTAGCGCTCGCCTTGCGCGCCTGCAAAGGCGTTGTCGAGCGGAATAGCTTCGGTCACCAGCTTTTTCTCACCCACAGTATGCCCCAGCATGGCACCGCAGCATTCATTGGGATAGGTCCTTTCGGCGTGCAGCACCATTGTTTCCCAGGGCCGGCGTTCGATCTCGATCATGGCATTTTATTCGCTCCAGAAAGGCTCGCTCAAGTATTTCTGACCACTGTCGCAGAGTATTGTGACGACCAAGCCCGCTCTACCTTGGTCGGTGAGTTGTTGGGCAATGCGCGTGGCCGCGACCACGTTGGCCGCAGCCGAGATGCCGACTAAGAGACCTTCCTCGCGAGCCAGCCGCTTAGCCAAATCGTAAGCGTCTTCTGTTTCGACCCACAGATTGCCGTCGGCCAGTGTTGGGTCGTAGATGGCGGGCTGGAGCGAAGTCGGCATATGCTTGGTGCCTTCCAGACCATGCAGCGGAGAGGCAGGTTGCACGGACAAGCATTGCACGTGCGGCAAGTCTTCCCTCAGGCGCCTGGTCACGCCGGTAAAGGTTCCGGTGGTTCCGAGCGCGGCTACGAAGTGGGTTAGTTCTCCGTTGGTTTGCTCGATGATTTCGGGGCCGGTGGTTTGATAGTGCGCCTGCCAGTTGGCGGGATTGCCGTATTGATTGGGATAAAAATATTTTTCTGGATCGGCGTGATAGATTTCCTGGCAGGTACGGAATGCGCCGTCGGAGCCTTCGGCAGCGTCCGTTAGAACCAGCTCGGCTCCGAAAGCCTTCAAGATATGCTGACGCTCGGGCGAGGCGTTCGCGGGCAGACACAGCTTGACCGGATAGCCTTTCGCGGCGCAGATCATGGCGTAGGCAATGCCGGTGTTGCCGCTGGTCGAATCGAGCAGTGTTTTGCCGGGTACGAGCTTGCCCTTCGCTTCCCCGTCACGGATCATATTCAACGCCGGACGATCTTTGACCGAGCCGCCGGGGTTGAAGAATTCCGCTTTGCCCCAGACCGTGACTTCGCCGCGGCACGCCAAGCCGATTTTGAGCAGCGGAGTGTGGCCGATCCGGTCGAGCAGGGTTTGCTCGCCGACGCTTTCCGCTAAGAGGGGCATCTGCTTCTAGTTTAAGGGGCAGGCGATATATCGTATAGAAATGAAAGCTGACCGCGTAGAAGTTTCCTGGGACGAGCAGAAGAAGAAATGGCTGGCCCGCATTGTGGTGGGCGAAGAGGTGATCCGGCGCTATTGCGACGGTTCCAAAGATGTCGACCAGAATACCTTGCGCGCGGATGCGGCGAAATCCGCGGCGGACGAAGGGTATCAGGTCGATTTAAACGATGTGGTGGTGCGCTAAGGGCGCGGCGAGTGGGAATCCGCTTCCTTACGGGATTGTGAAAAAATCCAACGCTGGGAAAACCGACGATGAAAGCTAGGCGTGAGGGAAGCTCGTCATTACAGAGTACATGGTTGCGCAAAGTATGTTTCGGCACGCCACGCCTGCCCAAGTTTTCTTTAGAACTGACCAACCGCCCTGAATTCGTCTCCGCGAGGGCACAAGGACGAGGGGAAAAGGCCTAGCATGATCGGGAAGCTACTGCGCGACCGCCGGTCGGACGCGGATCCACTGCTTGACGTTGTAAGCCAAGGCGATCCACAACGCTTCGGTACCCGCCTTCAGCAGCCCACGTACCGAAAATTGCCTCAGCTTTTGCACTCCCTTGATCCACAGATGCGGAAACTCGGCAATCTCACAACGCTTCCGATAAAGCGTCTTCACCGCTCGACGTTTCATACGTGCCAGATAGTCGCTCATCGCTTTACTTTCTACCGGTAACTCCACACGCCGCGGCCCAGCGCGATAGCCGCAACACTGTTTGAGGAACTGGCAACTCTTGCAATCCTTAGCTTGGGCTTGAAAGATTGTTTTGACTACGCCGTGATGTTTCTTTTGTCCGATCGTCACCAAGGTGTTGCCATCCGGGCACAACAACTCTTGGCCACGCCCCTGCCGCTGAAAGGCAGTGGCTGCAAACTCTTTCGCAATCCCGGCGCGAGCGCACGCCCCGGCTTGCCGCGAGGCATCGTCTTTCCACGGCGCAATCAGTTCCACCTTCCGCTCGGCCGTTTGCTCCACGTTGACGCGCGTGGCATACCCGTTGTCGGCGATGATCGTCCGCGGAGTCGCCAAGCCACTCTGCTCGATCTGCTCCAGCGCCGGTATCAGTCGATGCAGATCGTTACGATCGCCCGTCAATCCAACCGCTACGATCAGGCGCGATTGCGCTTCGCTGGTGACCTGCATGTTGTAGCCGGGATGGAAGCCACCGTCGTTGTCTTTCATCTTGCGCGCTTCCGGTTCACTATCGCTGACGCGCAAATCCGCTCGATTTTTCGGCGTTGTGCGGGCTTCCAGGTTTTCCAGTTCTTTCAGCGCCGCTTCGCCGCGGGCCACCGCTTCGCGCGCCGCACGCTGTTGCGCGGCTTGCCGCCGCTCGTCCATCTTCTCGTGTTCCTGGGCGGCTTCGCGGTCCAACTTCTGGACCACTTTGCGCGCCGCCTTCAGGCGTTTTTCTAATGTCCGGCGCCGGTGCAAAGAACTCTTCGCCGCTTGCGCCTTCATTTTGGTTCCATCTTGCAGCAGGGTCTCCAGATTCACCACTCCGGCTTTCTCCAGCATCGCCAGAAACTCAATGAATAGCTTCTCCAGAGCCTCCCGGTGCCCCACCCGAAAATCCGCCAGCGTGTGATAGTTCACCTCTTGGCCTGCCGCTAGCCAGCGCAGCCCCGGTTCCTGCGACATCATCCGTTCAATCGACCGTGCCGAGGCCACGCCCATTGTGTAGCCATACCCCCAGATGCTCACCAGCAGGTGTGGCGGCCAACAGGGCCGGCCCGCTTCGCCCTCCCGTGTTTTGCAGTCTTTGGCAAACTGTTCCAGATTGAGCTTCCCGGCCAGTTCCCAGATCACTCGCGCCGGGTGGTTCGCCTCGATCAGAATCTCGTAATCCAATGCTTGAAAACTGGTTTGCGAGCGGTCGATCGGTTTGTACTTGATCTTGCCGACGAGCGGCTCATCGCTACTCACTCTTCTAGCCTAAATCCACTTCCAACATTTTGTTCCCTAAATGTTCCTGATATTTTTTCACACTCCCTTACGCGCGCGGTTCTGTCTCTGTTATTCGTTGCGAAGGGCTACCGTCGGGCTGATCGAAGCGGCGCGGGTCGCGGGGATCAGGCAGGCTAGGGCAGTGACCGCGATAATGCCGAGCGCGGCCGTGCAGAACGAAAGTGGGTCGTTTGGGGTGAGGCCGTAGAGTAGCGAAGTCAGAAGGCGTGTCGAAGCGAAAGCTAACGGTAAGCCGATCAAAATGCCGATGGCGCAGATTTGTAAGCCTTCGCGCAAAACCATCCATAGCACTCTGCTTCGTTCGGCTCCTAGCGCCATGCGAATTCCGAGCTCCGAGGTGCGGCGGCTTACGCCGTAAGCAATGGTCCCATAGAGACCGGTCGCCACCAGGACCACCGCCAGCAGTCCGAAGAAGATCGAGAGTCGAGCCGTGAGGCGTTCGAAGAGGATGGTTTCGTCGAATTGCGCCTGCTGCGTCATGGGCTGCAAGAGCGCCAGGTCGGGGCCGAAATTGGAGACCAGTTTTTGCACTCGCGGAACGATCGCTTCAGGATTGCCGCGTGTTCTGAGCTCTACGTGCATGCCACCGATCCCTTCGAGCTGCACGTACGGAAAGTAGGCCATCGGGATCGGGTCTTCGCTCACGCCGCGATATTTGCTGTCGGCCGCCACGCCGACGATGGTGAATGGGATTTTCTCGCTGAAGGAAACGGTGTGGCCCAAGGCTGGACGACCGTTCAAGTATTTTTTGACAAACGTGCTGTTCACCACTGCGACTTTGGCCGATTTCGGACCGTCCGCATCGCTGATCTGGCGGCCGAAAAGAATCGGCACGCCGAGAGTCGAGAAGTAATCCGGCCCAACTGCGTTCCAGCGCATGGGCGAATTCTGTCCCGGGCGCGGATCTCTTCCATCGAGAACCGCGCCCGTGTTGTTGGACCAGCCCGAGCCGATTCGATTTTGCATGAGAGTGACGGATTCGACGCCTGGCAGAGCGCGCAGGCGGTCGGTCAGCGTGCGATAGAAGGTGATGGCAGCTTCATCTGAATGTGCCTGCAAGTGCGGATTGATGCCGAAGACAAACAGGCCGTGCGTATTCATGCCAAGATTGACGTTTTCGAGGTTGCGCAGCGTTCGAACCAGTAGCGCGGTGCTGATCAATAGAACAAGGCAGAGGGCGACTTGCAGCACGGCTGTGAGGTTGCCTGTGCGGACGCGCGAAACACTGCGAAAGGCGGTGGAGGCAGAAGTTTTCAAAGTTTCGCCGACTGAAATCCGCGCCAAACCGATGAGCGGCGCAAGGCCGAAAACAAAGCCGGCTACGAGCGAGACCGCGAGCGTGAAGAGTAAGACGCGGCGATCGGGAGTGAGACTTGCCCCGATTTCCGACCATCGCGCCAAGGCTTCCGTGGCGACGGAGGCAAACAGCCAGCCGAGCAGAGCTCCGCTCGCGACCAACACAAAGCTTTCGGCGAACAACTGGCGGAATAAGCGTCCACGGCTGCCGCCAAGCGCGAGACGAATACCGAACTCGCGTTGACGGGCGGCATTGCGCGCGGCGAGTAGCATGGAGACGTTTCCGCAGGCGATGATCAGGACCGCGCCCACCATAATTAGCAACAAAGTCAGCGGTTTCTCATATGCGTCGCGATAGCCGCTCAAGCCGCGCGTATCGACTAACTGGAGGGTAGGCGGTTTCTCTCCTCGCCTTGGCTGGCCGCCGAGATGGGCATAAGCAGCGCGTCTGAAGAGAGGCGCCATCGCGGCCTCGGCTTTGGTCTTGGTGAGGCCAGGCTTGAGCCGCGCAGCCAGCGGGAGACACCACCAGGACGGATCGGCATAGTAATTCTTGGCCTCTGAACCCCAGGCATTGAAATCCGGTCTGGTCTGTAGCGGAATCCAGAGATCGGTAGGATCTCCGTTCAAACCGATAAAGCGCGGCGCGGCAACACCAATAATCGTGAATGGGACGCCTTTGATCGAGAGCGTGTGGCCAACAGCATTGCAATCGTGCCCAAAGCTGCGATTCCAGAGGCCGTAATTGAGAACCACCACGGGCGCATGCGCGCGCTCATCTTCGGGAGTGAGCAATCGGCCGCATTCGGGAGCTACGCCCAAGCCGGTGAAGTAGTTGCCGCTGACCATCTCGCCGGCGGCTTCCTGCGGAACTTTTCCGGCGCGGATGGCGATCTTATTGAAGCCGAGCGGAACGTAGGCGATGACGTCCGAAAAGACGCGATGATCCTGGCGCAGTTGCTCGAAGACGTATTCGCTAAAAGAGGAATCGCCATTGCCGGTGTTGCTCGCCCCGCTCGGCTGGCCGGGCTCGGTGCGCAAGAAGAATACCTGCTGCGGATCGTGCACGGGCAGAGAACGAAGAACGACGGCATTGATGACGCTGAAAATAGCTGTGTTTGCCCCGATACCAAGAGCGAGCGTCACAATCGCGACGGCGGCGAATAGCGGATTCGATTTGAGCCCGCGAATCGCCTGCCGCAGGTCTTTCCACAAATCTTCCAGCAAGTTCATGGGGCCTCTCAATCCGGTGAAATCCCGCCCCAGATTTCGGACGGGTCGAACGGCATCTCCAGCGGAAAGGCTTCGAGCGCCAAACCGGTTTCGCTGGAAGCGCGCAGGCGTGCATGCTTATACGCCTTACTTACAGCGTCTTCGAACTCAACGGTGGTAGCAAGACTCGGATTTTCGGCGAGCAATTCGCGCAGCCGCAGGCGTTGGTTCAAAATCGTGGTATCCCAACTCCGCGACGCCTTTACGGGTTGGAATTGTTTCTTGAGCAAATGCAGGAAGAGAATTTCGAGACGGCTGCGGATTGCCCGGCGTTCTTGGCGCGCCAAATCGCCTACCTCGTCTGCCAGGGCGACTCGGTCGATCTCCGACCAGCGGCCCTCCTCGATAGCATGAGCAGTGTCCTCGGCCCACCCGGCGTAATCTGTTTCATAAGAGCGCATAGCGGCTATCCGTCGAAGCTTACTTTCTCAACTGTACGACGTCAATCCGCTCCAGCAAACGGAGCGACCGGGCAGGTTTTTTATCGTGCGGCACAATGATGCGAAACGGCCCTTGGTTGCCGGATAGCGGCTCGCCTTTGCTCTTATCGGCGAGCAGGAGATCGCCGTCGCTGCAAGTCGTGTCCATCTCGGTAAGCGTGTAGACCACCGCGTAGCCATCCTGCGCGGTCGCGAGAACGTAATTGGAAAGCGCCTTGCCTCGTAACTCCTGGCCAAACGGCGCGCCGGCTTTTGCCAGGACGTCGTGCAAGAAGACGCCTTCGTAGTCTCGAGTCTGTCCGTGATCCTGCATTGTCACGTTGTGCCGTGGCATTTTGGCGAGGTCGGCTTCCGTGAAGGTCATCTCCGGCTTATCATTAACTTTCACCGTGACCTTCGGAACCTGTGCTCCGGAAGACACTCCAAGTGCGAGAACAAGGGCAAACGCGGATAGCACCTTCATTTCTGTATTAGAACAGGGAATCGGGCAATGAACGATCGCGATCTTGGAATGGACCGGCCGATCAGCCGGCGGGATTTTCTAAATGGAGCGCTGGTTACAGCGGGCGCGGCGATGTCGTCCGGTTGGCTGCTGGGCGCGGAAGCGGCGTTGCCACAGGACAACCCGGGCTATTATCCGCCTTCGTTTGCTGGTATGCGTGGCAGCCATCCGGGTTCGTATGAGGTTGCTCATGCGGAGCGGGACGGCAGGCTGCCCAAATTCAATACCGTTGAAACAGGCGAGACATATGACCTAGTAGTGGTGGGCGGCGGTATCAGCGGCTTGGCGGCGGCGCACTTTTACCGGGCGCGCACATCGCCGGACGCGAAGATTCTCATCCTCGATAATCATGACGATTTCGGCGGCCATGCCAAGCGCAACGAGTTCCATGTGCGCGGACGCACGCTGCTCGCGAACGGCGGAACATTTGCGATCGAGTCGCCGTATCCGTACAGCAAAGTGGCGCACGGATTGATAACAGAGCTAGGGATTGACCCGGTGGCGCTACAGAAAAAATGCGCGGATAAAGCTGTCTATAAAGGTCTGGGTTCGGCGTACTTTTTCGACAAAGAGACGTTCGGGCGCGATTGCCTGGTGAATGGGCCCGGACGGCGTCGCGACGAGAGCGCGGCCAGCGTTTCCTGGGCAGAATTTCTGCGGCGCACGCCGCTATCGCCGGCGGTGCAGCGCGGCATTTTGCGCGTGCAAGAAGGCAAGACGGATTATCTAAGCGCTTTGAATCAGGCGGAGAAGAAAGACCGGCTGTCGCGCATGAGCTACAAAGATTTTTTGTTGAACGTGGTGAAGGTCGATACAGGCGTGATTCCGTTTTACCAGCCGCGCACGCACGATCTTTACGGAGCGGGGATCGACGCCATTTCGGCGCTCGATTGTTGGGCGCTCGAATTGCCGGGTTTTGAAGGAATGGGGCTGGAGCGAGTGCCTTACCGCCGTGTGGGTTTCACACCCGGCGGCGAATTGGTGGACAGTCCGCCTTACTTCTTTCACTTTCCGGATGGAAACGCGTCAATTGCCCGCATGCTAGTGCGATCGCTGATTCCGGATGCCATGCCCGGACATACAGCGGAAGACAGCATGGGCGCGCCGGTGAATTACGCGCACTTGGACGAGAGCAAGTCGCCGATTCGGCTGCGGCTCAGCAGCACGGTGATCCATGTGCGCCACTTGGGCGATCCAACGGCGGCGAAAGAAGTCGCGGTCAGCTACGTTTGCGGCAAGAATGCCTATCACGTGAAGGCGAAATCCGTGGTGATGGCTTGCTGGAACATGATGGTGCCGTACGTTTGTCCAGACTTGCCGGCGGCGCAAAAAGACGCGCTGCGCTATGGCGCAAAGGTGCCCCTGGTGTATACGGTGGTGGCGGTGAGTAACTGGAAGGCGTGGCACAAGCTGGGTGTACACAGCGTGGATTCGCCCGGTATGTATCACGTGGACGCGCGGCTCGATATGGCGGTAAACATCGGCAATTACCAGTGCTCGCAAAATCCGGAAGAGCCGATCCTGGTGCGGATGCTGCGCACACCGTGTAAGCCGGGTTTGTCGGAACGGGATCAGCACCGTGCCGGGCGCAGTGAACTGCTGGTGACACCCTTCTCAAAGTTCGAGCGCAACATTCGCGATCAACTCGCGCGCATTCTTTCGTCCGGCGGGTTCGATCCGGCGCGGGATATCGAAGCGATTACGGTGAATCGCTGGCCGCATGGATACGCCTACGAATACAACTATCTGTGGGACCCCGAGTTTCCGGCGGGCGAAAAGCCTTGCGAGATCGCGCGCAAACCGTTTGGGCGGGTGACGATCGCGAATTCGGATGCAGCGGCGGCGGCGTATACGGATCAGGCGATCGATCAGGGATATCGAGCAGTCAGCGAATTGTTCGTTTGAAGCACGCGTGCGCAAAACAAAGCTAAGAAGTGGGCGCTATCGACGCTTTCGCAAACATTCGCGTTTTCGATGCCGGTCTTCCAGGGACGGCGGTCGGCGACTAACATGCCGCGCGTCAGTTCGCCGGTGGTTTCGATATCGACTTGCATGCGGCGCGTGCCCACAAGGGATGAGTCGAGCAAGACTGCCGCGGCCAGTGGATCGTGCAGGTACATGCCTTCCCAGCCAGCGTTTTGCTTATAGAAAGAGAACCCCTGGGTGAGCAGGCAGCGCAGGAATTCGGCGCATGTATCGTGGCGGCCGACAAGGGCGGCATCGAGAATTTCGCGTGTCAAAGCGACTTGGCGCGTGACATCCAAACCGACCATGGTTACCGGCACGCCGGAGCGTAACACGGTGCGGGCGGCTTCGGGATCGGCATAGATATTGAATTCGGCGACGGCGGTGGTGTTGCCCGGAACCGAAATAGCGCCCGCCATCATGACGATTTCGCGCAGCTGACGAAAGCTCTCGGGATCTTTTTGAAACGCGAGCGCGGCATTGGTGGCGGGGCCGAGAAGGAGCAGGCGCATTTCGCCGGGATGCTGGCGCGCGAGATGAAGGATCAACTGAACCGCGGATTGCGCGCTTACGTGTCCGCTGGCCGCAGGCCGGGTAACGGTCCAGCCGCCGAGACCATCCGGGCCGTGAACATCGGCGGCGTGAACGTAAGGTCCGCGGAGCGGCGAGCTATTTCCCTGGGCGATTACTGGCGCCCGGCCCCCTGAAACGGCCAGTACTTCGAAGACGTTGCGTGTTGCCTGCTCGACGGGCACATTGCCGTGCACGGTGGTGATGGCGTCGATGTTTGCTTCGGGAGAAGCGAGCAGGTAGAGTAGCGCCAGGGCGTCGTCGATGCCCATGTCGGTGTCGAAGATCAGGCGCTGCGGGGAAGATTCCAAGTACCATGATTACTTACCTGCCATGCGCACCGGCTCTTCACGCACGCTCCGCATTTTGCTCGGAATATTTGCGGCGGCCAGCATGTTGTATTTTTTGGCTGGCGTTGCGAACGTCTATCAGACTTTGTTCCACCCGGACCGCTTGGTCCACGATCCATTCCAGATGGATTACGCCACGATGGCGGTCACGAAGGTCGACCAAGAAGCACGGCAGGCCGGCTTAGCGAAGGGCGATGTTATCGAATCTCTGGACGGTCATCGATACAGCGGCCAAGCGCAAATGCAGGATATGGAGCAGACCGCGCATCCGGGCGAAGCCATGCAGCTGGGCGTACGCGAAAAGACTGGCGCGCACAAGGTGGTGACGATTCGGCTGACGAGAGCGACTTCAATTGTGTGGACCGCGGGCCGCGTGATCATCGTGGTTGGTTTGGAGGTAGTCTGCACATTGATCTGCCTGCTGCTCGGATATTGGGTGGCGTTTGCGCGTCCGCGCGATCCGAATGCCTGGCTGATTCTGCTGCTGCTTAGCTGTACGGAAGTCATCTACGGAGGGCCGAACTGGACCGGTCATTTTCAGGATTTTCTCGAATTCTGGTATCAGACTGGACAGGTGGCGGCTCCGGTGGTGGTGCTGCTAGTTGGCATCTATTTCCCGGAGAGATGGCGGCTCGACAGGAAGCTGCCGTGGTTGAAGTGGCTGCTGATCGTCCCAGAGGTATTGACGCTTGCCCTCGCGCTGACGGCGAAATATTGGGAGTATTACCATCCAGAGCACGGAGCGGCGATCAAGCAGGTCGCGCCGTGGGTAGACAGAATAGCGAATCCGATTTCGCTCTGCTGCGTGCTTGTTTACTTGGCGGCGATCGTGGACAAACTACGCTCGGCCACCACGGCTGACAACCGGCGGCGTATGCGCGTGTTGTGCGCCGGTTCGGTGGTGGGACTGGGCGCGCTGCTGCTGATCTTCGTCGCGCCGCGCGCGATGGGAATCGAGGTGCCGAAAGCGGTGCAGCCGTGGCTGTTCGGCATAGGAGTTTTTCTGCTTCTGCTGTTTCCGTTTTCGCTGGCCTACGTGGTGGTGGTGCAGCGGGCGCTCGACGTGCGGATTCTACTGCGCATGGGGACAAAGTATGTGCTGGCGCGGGCCACTCTGCTGATTTTGCAACTGGCGGTGGGCGCGTTCGTGATCTGGCGGCTGATCGAGCCGCTGATGATGAAGAAGACCTTGCGGCTGCACGATCTAATCGTGCCGCTGGCGGTAGCCGCGGTATTTTTCGCATTGGTGCATTTTGGTTTTGGCAAGCGGCTCCAGCAGTGGATAGACCGCAGGTTTTTCCGCGAGGCGTATACGGCGGAGGTAGTGCTGCATGACCTCTCCGAGCAGGCGCGGACATTGACGGAGTCGGGATCGTTGGTTTCGACGGTGTCGCGCCGTATTTCAGAGGTGTTGCATGTGCCGCAGATCGGCGTGCTGCTGCGCGGAGGGCAATCGTTTCGGCTGCAGGAAGCTTTCGGCATGGACCTGGCGCTGCCGGTGATTTTGTCGGAGCGATCGCAAGCGGTGCAGAATCTGCAGCGCGAGAATCGACCGGCGACGCTCTATCGGGAAGATCCGGACAGCTGGTTTTCGCGAGCCGACGCAGAGGAGCAGCGAGCGTTAAATGCGGTGAACGCCGAAATTCTGCTGCCGCTACCCGGCCGCGAAAAACTGATGGGCTTGATGACGCTTGGGCCGAAGCTTTCCGAAGAACCATACTCGCCGTCGGACTTGCGCATGCTGCAATCGGTGGCGACGCAGACAGGACTAGCGCTCGAAGTGAGTGAACTCGCGCATTCGCTGGCGCGCGAAGCGGCGCAGCGCGAACGAATCAACCGCGAAATCGAGATTGCGCGCGAAGTGCAGGAGCGGCTGTTCCCGCAGACGGTGCCGCAGGTGGCGGGGATCAGCCTGGCTGGGTTCTGCCGGCCGGCGCTCGCAGTGGGGGGCGATTACTACGATTTCATCGAACTCGAGGACGGCCGGATTGGCCTCGCAATGGGCGACGTTTCGGGCAAAGGCGTTTCAGCGGCCCTGCTGATGGCGAGTTTGCGCGCCTCGCTGCGTGGCATGACGATCGACGGCTCGCATAATTTGTCCCGTTTGATGGGCAACGTCAACCGGCTGGTTTATGAAGCCTCCACCATCAATCGCTACGCGACTTTCTTTTTCAGTATCTTTAACCCCGCGACATTCGAATTGAAGTATGTGAATGCGGGGCACAATCCGCCGGTAGTGTTGAAAAAGGGAGCAGCCGTGCGGCGGCTGGACGCGGGCGGCCCGGTGATCGGGCTGTTGAAGGACCTGCCGTATGAGGAGCAGAGCGTGATACTCGCGGCGGGAGACCTGTTGGTGGCCTATACGGACGGGATCAGCGAGGCGATGACGGTGGACGACGAAGAGTGGGGCGAGGAGCGGATGATTGCGGCGGCCGAAGCGGTAAGAAGCGAACCGGTGAACGAAATTGTGCGCGCTCTGTTCAATGCGGCGGACCAGTTCACGCGCGGGGCCGAGCAGCATGACGATATGACTCTGCTGGTGATGAAGATTGAAGGGGTTTTGCCCGGTTAGAAAGCGCCTGGAGTTAAAATTCGAAGCAAGGAACCTGACACGATGCAAGTCACAGTAGATGATGGTTCGCGAGTTGCGATTATTCCGCAAAGTGACGACGCGGATGCATTCGACAGATTTGCGCTGCTCAATCCGGACCTGCGCATGGAGCAAAGGAGCACGGGAGAGATCATCGTTATGTCTCCAGCCGGAAATGAAAGCTCGAATCGCAACAGCGAGATTATCCGTCAACTCTCGAACTGGACTAAGGCAGATGGGCGGGGGAAGGCGTTCGATTCCAACACGGTTTTCGCGTTGCCGGATGGTTCGAAGCTGGGGCCCGATGCGGCGTGGATCTCAAAGGCGCGGCTGGCTACGTTTTCGGTGAAACAGCGCAGGCGATTCCTACCGGTGGTTCCCGAGTTCATCATCGAATTGCGCTCGGAGAGCGATCGTCTTGCTGAGCTTGAGAGCAAGATGCTCGATTGGATGCGCAATGGAGTGAATCTGGCGTGGCTGATCGATGCGAATGACAAATTGGCTTGGATCTATTCGGCTGGTTCAGCCGTCGAAGTGCTGGAGCAGCCAGCAGCCATCATAGGACAGGGCGCGGTGTTGGGCTTCGAGCTTTCGATGGAAGACGTGTATCAGGGCCTCGACTTTTAAATGAATACGGCTTCTTTACCGTCGCGGGTTCTGCCGTCCGGAGCTTCTAGCGAGGCTGAACGGCTTTTCTGCCGTCCGGCGCTACGCAGACTTCCGGATAGGTCTGCTCGATTTTACTGCCTTTGATTCCGATGCACTCCGACCAGGAGAGCCCCGCACTGGATGGTTTTGGTGTAACTGGCTCTTCGGGAGTTGAAGATACCGTTTTATGAGCGCAGCCGGCGAAAGTAAGAACAGCACTTACTAAGATGAGTTGGGATGTTTTCACAAAAAAGGTGCGCCGGAACTTCTTCCGGCGCGCTCTCCCTTCTTCGAGTTTAAGGGCAGGACAAGCCGGCGAAGTAAGTGTACAGGTTCCAGAAGTTGTACGAGTAGAATGCCGGACCGTTGATCGAGTTCGGGTGATCGGGATTGGTCCATTTGAAGGAGTTCAAACCATTCACCAGGTTTGTGTAAGTGGGTGCCTGATTGTTGCCGTCATTCTGAACAGGCAGACCGGCAGGGCTGAGACCAATGACCCACGGGCCGCCGCTGGTACCGCCCGTCTGCGGGTTACCAACTTCGATGATATTTGTTGCGCCGAGGGGATTGAGCGTGCCGGTAGCCGCTTCGTCGTCCCACTGATAAGCGCCCCCGAAAGGTGGCGCCGCCGGATAGCCGAAGATATCCCACTGGCGCTGTGAGTAGTCGCCGCCGTAAGTGTAGCCGAGCCAACCGGTGTAGGAACCGATAGGCGTTCCGCCGCTGCTTCCGCCGCAACCTGAACCGCGATCGTCGTTCACCTGCATGAAACCGATGTCATAGTCGAAACTACTGGCGTTCGAGACCCAGGTGGCAAATTTTCTAACCGTCCAAGCTCCATGATAGGCGGAGTTTCCGCCGTTGGAGTAAGCCGGATAGAAGATGAAATTCGAGTACCATTTTCCGGTGGCGTAATCGAACATGCAATGCCGCGCGGTAATGAGCGTGTGATTGTTCAGCGCAACGCTGGCGGAACAAACATAGGTACCCGAGGGCTCGCTTGCTCCTGCCGGAATAAAGAAGAACAATTTGCCGACAGCCGAATACGGATAGACATTCACCGAAAGCATTCGGTGATTGGTGAATGGCATGACGTAACCGAAACCGTCCGGCTGGATGGTGTTAGCGGGGTTTAACTCCGCATGGTTGGGTGGTATCGGCGCGAGACTGGGCTGGTCCTCCTTGCTGGGAAAGAAGGTAGGAGCACTGCCGCGCATGGTCACCCGAGGTCCATTGGCCGCCGCAAAAGTAGTATCGGTATGCGGCATGGTTATGGGATCGACTTTTGGCAAAGGCATTGGAGTAGCGTTGCCCAGCATGTAGTCTGTCCAGAAAGCCGCGGTATCCGTGCGCTGGGACTCACTTACATTCACTCTTGCAGCGACAGGACGGTTGGTGTTTTGAGCGAGAGCGGCCGTGGCCATAGTGAGAGCGACGGCGGCGATAATTTCTGTTCTGTTCTTCATGTTTCCTCCTGATTTGGCGTTCGCCGCAAGCAGTTCCGGATCCAACCCGAACCCGAAGCGTCTTACGGCGAAGGTAATTCCGCGATTTTTTTGGTTATGTGAATCGCAGAGTTGGCTTCAGCAGGGCAGGTGCACGGCCAAACCGAGGAGAATTTGATTTTGGCGTGGAGAGGAGCTAAAGAGCCGGAGCAATGCGGGGGTGCTTACGCTTCCGGCTCGGAATGGCAGTTTGCGGACGACTTAGTGGTGTACCAGAAGGCTAATCGGCTAAGGATTCAGATAATGATAAGTAACTAGCCTTTGGGAACCGCGACCGTGATGTTACGGAATCTCAGGCCGCCGGTGTGGTCGCCTTGAATATAGAAGGCCCCGGGTTCACCCTCGTTAGCGTCCAGCGCGCCGCCGGTGATACCGTCGATTTCTTTGTGGTCGATGGTGAGCGTACCGTCGCGGGTGACAGTGACTATTCGCCCGACCAGCGTCACCTCGAAGGATTCCCACTGGCCCATCTTACGGGGTAGAGTCACGCTGGGGGCGATGCGGCCATAGATCGCGCCCATGCCGCGCTCGGGCGGTTCTGTGCCTTCCTTCTCATATTCGAGCTGAAGCTCGTAGCGTCCACGCAGGTAGAAACCGCTATTTGCATCGTCGGGGCAGTTTACTTCGAAGTGCAGTTTGAAGTTTGTGAACTTCTCGTCACTTTCAAGGTTTGCGCCGTGCTTCTCGTTCAGCAGATCGCCGTCTTGGACAACCCAATGGTTTTTGGCGGTGTCGCCGATGGGAGTCCAGCCGTCGAGATTCTTGCCGTTAAAGAGCTTCTTCGGTTTCGTCCAGGCTTTCGGCGGAACGTCGTTTAATGCGGGCGCGGGCACGCCGGTTAGCGAAATTGTCTGCTCGCCATGCTTCTGTGTTCCGGTGAGCTTGCCGCCGCTCGCGTCGAGGTCCCAGGTGAGTGTGTGCGAGATATTGAGCGTCAGGTGAGAGCCATTCACTTTGTAATCGGGGACGTGGAAGACATGGCCGCCAGTGGGCTGAAACCAGATGTCGAGATTATCGCCTTGCGCTTTGATGCCCAGCCAATTGGCCGCCGGCTTGCCATTTGGCAGAGTGATGTCGAAGTCCCAACGGCCGACGAACGGGTTGGTTTGCGCAGATAGCAGAGCGGGTAGAAGAAAAGAACTAAGAACAATCAGGCGTGCGGAACGGAGCATGCTGGCAGTCTAACGTATCTACTCCGCCCGCAACGCTTCGAGCGGCGAAATCGAACTTGCGCGCAGCGCTGGGATCAAAGATGCGGCCAGGGCGGATAAACCCAGCGCCAGGACGGATAGTAAAGTCACCAGAGGATCGTATGGGTTCATGCCATAAAGCTGGCTGCCGAGGAACCGCCCGGCGGCGAAGGTCAAGGGCAACCCAATGAGTAATCCAAAGACAATCAGCGCGAATGCGCCGCGCAGCACCAGCGCGATAACGTGACTGCGGTCCGCGCCTAGCGCCATGCGTACGCCGATCTCGCTGGTGCGGCGTTCGGCGTTGTATGCGGTCACTCCATAAAGCCCGATCGACGCTAAGACGAGCGAAAGGATTCCGAAAAACGAGGTGAGGCGTGCGATGAGACGCTGCTGGCTGAACTGAAGGCTTACTTGTTCTTTTAGCGTGCGAATAGAAATGATGGGGAGATTGGGATCTATTGAAACCATGGCTTTGCGCAGCTTGGCAGAGGCGACGTGGGCACCAGGTTTCGTCACAATAACGATGTCACGCAGGAAGTGCGAACTCTCATCACCCTCCGTCCATTCGGCCTTCGAGAAAACGTCATGCTGTGCTTCGGGCAGAAAGAAGAACGGACCAACGGGCTGGTCTAGCTGGGATGTCAAGTACCGAGCGTCTTTAGCGACACCCACAATTTCGTACTGGCGCGATTCTCCCATTTCAGAACGTCCGAAGTACTTGCCGATCGGATTCTCCTGCTTGAAAAACTTCCGGGCAAACGCTTCATTGATGACTGCCACGTGCCGCGAAGTCGCCGTATCCTGTTCGGAAATGCCGCGCCCTTTCAAAATTGGATTTCCGATGATGTTGAAGTATCCGGCCGTCACTCGATCCCAAAAAGCGAAGATGTCGTCGCTGGGTGCGGGAGGAGGATGCCCGTCCACATAAACGCCGTCACCCCAATTGTTGCCACCCAGCGGTGAATAGCCACAGAGAGCCACTGCCGACACTCCAGGAAGGCTGGCTATCGAATCATGGATGCGACGGTAAAGTGGCGTGAGTTGGCTCGCGCGATAGCCGGCAAGCCGTGGATCGATGTTCATGATGGTGCGTCGATCCTGATCGAAACCAAAATTTTGATTCTCCAGCCTGTGGAGCGCCGCGGTGAGCAATCCGGAGGCCGACAGCAAAACGAGCGAGAGCGCAGCCTGGAAGACAATAAGCGTTTTTCGCGCGCGCGAGCCCGTGCGCGCGGTTGAGCGGCCGGCTCCCCGCAGCGCTTCCATCGGATCGACTCGTGTGGCCATCCATGCGGGAGCGAGACCGAAAGCAACTCCGGCGATCAACGAGATGCCGAAGGCGAACAGCAACACCGGCAAGGAAGGCGACGCGCTGATGGGTATGGTTGTCATGCCGGCAAACGGAGGAAATGCAAAATGCAAAATAAGCCGCGTGCCTGCGAAGGCCACCGCAAGACCCGTCGCGCCGCCGCAGAGCGAGAGTAAGATGCTTTCCGTGAGGGCCGACCTCACAAGCCGCGATGCTTGCGCCCCCAGCGCCATGCTCAGGGATATCTGCCGCCGCCGCTCCACGCCTCGAACGAACATTAGATTAGCCACATTGGCACAGACTATGAGCAGGACAAATGCTGTCACCATGACCAGGATTTGAAGCCAATGCTCGTATTCCTCGCGCATGCTGGTGATGCCAGCCCCTCCTGGGCTCAGGTAGAGGGTTTGTTTGGGAAAGTTCGCGCGCTCATTGCTATCCATCTCGCCCCAGTGCGAGCGCAGCCACTGCTTGAGCTCCACCCGCATCTCAGCCTGAATGGATGCGGCTCTTGCTCCCGGCTGTATACGGCCAATTAGTTCTAACCAATGAAGGTCGGGCTTGTTCAGGTCACCGTCCGACGAGTCGGCCGCCAGCGGTAGATAGAAATCGGGCGGAGCACTGCGCAGAGTATCGCCAAAGAAACCAGGCGGCGCGATCCCCACCACGGTAAATGGTTTTTCATTGAGATCGAAGACACTGCCTATGATGGACCGATCCGATCCATACTTTTGCTGCCATAAGCGGTAGCTCATCACGGCAGCCGGTGAAGCGTTGGCTTGATCGTCCGCGGGCGTAAGCGCACGTCCAGCATACGCCTTGATACCGAACATCCGGAAGTAATTGCCGGAAACAACTTCGGCTGGATAGACTTGCGCTGCCTCAGAATCGCCGTGCCGCCGGCCGCCAAGCAGCGACTCGCTCGCCGAGAACGCAGCTAGTTCCGCGAAACCCTTAGTGTTATCCCGGAACTGTTTGTACAACTCGTACGAAATGATGGAAAACTCTTTGTCCTGGCTGTACCCACCCCAGTAGCAACAGCGCGTTTCTTTTCCCAGTCGGTACAATTCGCCTGGATTAGCTACCGCCAGCGACTTCAGTAGAACCGCGTGCACCAAAGTGAAGATAGAAGTGGTCGCGCCGATGCCCAGCGCTAGAGTCAGAACGGTGGTGATGGTGAACGCCGGGGCGTTTCGCAAACGACGCAGCGCGTGATGCGTATCTTGTATCAGTGTTTCCATGAACGGCAATCCTCTTTGATCGCGATAGCTTTCCCGCGTTGCCTCCACCGCTCCGAACTTTAGTACGGCTTGGCGGCGCGCCTCTACAGGCGATAAACCGGCGCGGAGATTTTCAGTGGTTTGCAGAGCGAGATGTTCTTCGATCTCCGCTTGCAATCGCTCTTCGTCTCGGCGCCTTCTTGCCCATGAGCTCAGCCGGTTGAAGAATCTCTTTAGAGTTCTCATTTGAGATGTTATTCGGCGCGCAGTGCTTCGAGCGGCGAAATCGCACTGGCGCGCAGCGCGGGAATCAGGGACGCTACCAGCGCGGATACCCCGAGCGCGAGGACGGAGATGAACGTCACCAGAGGATCGTATGGGTTCATGCCATAGAGCTGGCTGCCGAGGAATCGCCCGGCGGCGAAGGTCAAGGGCAACCCAATGAGTAATCCAAAGACAATCAGCGCGAATGCGCCGCGCAGCACCAGCGCGATAACGTGGCCGCGGTCCGCGCCCAGCGCCATGCGGACGCCGATCTCGTTCGTGCGGCGCTCGGCGTTATATGCGGTCACTCCGTACAGCCCAATCGAAGCCAACACCAGCGAAAGAATTCCGAAAAACGACGTAAGGCGTGCAATCAAACGCTCCTGCGTGAACACGCCGGCTACTTGCTCCTTCAGTGTGTGAACTGAGATTACCGGCAGGTTCGGATCCACTGAGGCCATCGCCCGATACACCTGCGCTTTGGAGAGATTGGCTCCCGGCCTGGTCGCAATGACGATGTCGCTCAGAAAATGCGAGCTATCGACCCCCGCGTCATACTGCGCTTCGGGCAAAAAGAAGAACGGCGTAACTGGCTTGCCGAGGTCGCCCGTCAAATAGCGGGCATTTTTGACGAGACCCACAACTTCGTATTGGCCCTCGGAGCCGATACCGGCTCGGCCGAAGTGTTTTCCAATGGGATCTTCATTCTTGAAAAATTTCCTGGCAAACGCCTCATTGATGACTGCCACATGCCGGGAACTCGCCGTATCTTGCTCGGAGATGCCGCGTCCGCCGATGATTGGAGTGCCGATGACATCGAAGTAGCCCGCCGTGACGCGATCGCGAGAGGCCGAGTTGTCGTCGTTCAGCCCCGGGGCCGGACGTCCCTGCACCCAGACGCCACTGCCCCAATTGTTGCCGTTTAGCGGCGAGTAGTTGCAGAGAGCTACTTCCGCCACGCCGGGAATGCTCGCCAGGGCATCATGGATGCGCCGGTAAAGCGGCGTGAGCTGTTCCAGACGATAACCGGCGAGCCGCGGATTGATACTCGCCACGATACGCCGGTCCTGATCGAAGCCGAACTTTTGATTCTCCAGCCTGTGCAACGCGACCGTGAGCAGTCCCGAGGCCGACAGCAAGACAAGTGAGAGCGCAGCCTGAAATACAACCAGTGACTTGCGCGGGAGTGAACCCGTGCGGCCGGTGGACCGGCTGGCTCCGCGCAGAGCTTCCATCGGATCCACCTGTGTAGCCATCAACGCAGGAGCGATACCGAAGGCAACTCCGGTGAGCAACGAAACGCTGAAGGCGAACAGCAGCACCGGCATGGAAGGCGCGGCGCTAATGGGTATGCCGGCCGTGCCGACTGCGCTGGGAAAGGCGAAATGCAGAATCAGCCGCGTGCCTGCAAAGGCGATACCCAGACCGGCGACGCCACCGAACAGCGAGAGCAAAATGCTTTCGGTGAGGGCCTGCCGGACGAGAGCGGCCGGGCGCGCTCCGAGCGCCATGCTCAACGAGGTCTGCTGCCGCCGCTCCATGCCTCGAACCAGCATCAGGTTAGCTACGTTGGCGCAGACGATGAGCAGCACGAATCCTGAAACGATCATCAGAATCTGAAGCCAGTGCTCGTATTGCTGGCGCATACTGGTGATACCAGCGCCGCCGGGACTCAGGAAGAGCGTCTGCTCGGGGAATTTCGCGCGCTCTTCGGCATCCATCTCACCCCAATGCGAGCGCAGCCATTGCTTAAGCTCGAGGCGCATTTCGGCCTCGATGGCCGCAGGCTTCGCGCCCGGGCGGATGCGACCGATCAGGTTTAGCCAGTGCGTGGCGTACTTATTCAGGTCGGCATCGGCCTCCACAAGGGGTTCGGTGTTCAGCGGCAGAAAGAAATCGGGCGGAGTGTTACGCAGAGTATCTCCGAAGAAACCCGGCGGAGCGATTCCGACCACGGTAAACGGCTTGTCATTGAAATCGAATATGCCGCCGATAACGGACGAATCCGATCCGTACCTTTGCTGCCACAAGCGATAGCTCATCACCGCGACCGGCGGCGCGTTGGGCCGATCGTCGCTGGCCGTCAGCGCCCGTCCGGCATGCGCTCTTAGGCCGAACATGCTGAAGTAATTGCCTGAGACGTACTCGCCTGGAAAGCTTTGGGCTGCCTCCGAGCCGCCCTGGCGTCGGACACCGAACGGCGGTTGGATCGCGGGGAAAGCCGCCAATTCCGCAAACCCATTCGTATGCTCCCGGAAGTACTTATACAAATCGTACGAGACAAGCGCAAATTCCTTGTCTTGGCTGTACCCACCGTAATAGCAGCAACGCGCCTCTTTCCCCAGGCGGTATAGCTGATGAGGATTCTCGACCGCCAGCGACTTCAATAAGACGGCATAGACCAAGGTAAAAATTGACGTAGTCGCGCCAATACCAAGCGCCAGCGTGAGAATGGTGGCGACGGTGAATGCCGGGGTTTTCCTCAAACGGCGCAGCGCTTGTCGCGTGTCGCGCCATAAAGTTTCGAGCAACGGTAGCGCTCGTTGATCCCGATAGTCTTCCCTGATCGCGTCGAGCGCTCCGAACTTCAGCACGGCCTGACGTCGCGCTTCAAACGGCGATAAACCCGCGCGCACGTTCTCAGCGCTTTGCAAAGCGAGATGATCTTCGATCTCGGCTTGCAATCGCTCTTCGTCCCGGCGCGCTTTCGTCCAGGAAGTCAGCCGCTTGAAGAATCGTCTGACGACTCTCATTTCAGATCTTCTGCTTTTGCGGCGAAGAATCGGCCGATGATAGCCGCTGTCTGCTCCCAATCCTGCGTCTCGGCCCGTAGCTGTTTGCGCCCGTCGCGTGTCAGCCGATAGAAGCGCGCCTTACGATTATTCTCGGATGCTCCCCATTCGGAGGCGATCGAACCCTCCTGCTCCAGCTTCAACAGCACGGGATAAAGAGTGCCCTGATTGACGGTGAGAAGGTCGCCGCTGATCTGCTCGATGCGCCGGGCGATGCCGTAGCCGTGCAGCGGTCCGAGCACATCCAGGGTCTTCAGCACCATCAGGGCCAGCGTGCCTTGCCGGACGTCGGTCTTTTCTTTCATGCAGTCTTTTGGGTTCCCAACAGGAAGTATGGCATTTTTCTTTTGGGAAAACAACAGGACTTGACAAACTTGACTATTATAGTCATAGTAGTCAAGAGAGGCGCATGCCATGCAGAAAACAGTCTGGACAGTTGCCGAAGCAAAGGCCAAGCTGAGCAAGGTGATCGACCACGCTCAATTGGAAGGACCGCAGACCATTACGCGAAATGGACGCACCGCGGTGGTGCTCGTCTCTTTCGAAGAATGGGAACGAAAAACGAAACGAAGGGGCAACCTAGCGGAGTTTTTTGCCGCGTCTCCTTTGCGCGGATCGGAGCTTGTAGTGGAACGCTCTCATGAGAAAGCGCGCATCACCGACTTGTGAGTTTTCTGCTGGACACCAATGTCGTCTCCGAATGGGTAAAGCCCCGGCCGGCTGCCGGCGTCATCGCCTGGCTGGCAGAGGTCGATGAGGACCGAGTATTTCTCAGCGTCGTCAGCTTAGCTGAGTTGCGCTTTGGCGTGGAGCGAATGCCGGCCGGGGCGCGCCGGAAGCAATTGGATCTGTGGCTAGGGGAAGAGTTACCGCTGCGCTTTGAAGACCGCATTCTTCCCGTGGATGCTTCCGTTGCCGAACTCTGGGGACGGCTTGTGGCTAGGGCCGAGGCGACTGGACGCACTATGGGCATTATGGATGGTTTCTTAGCCGCAACCGCAAAGTTGCATCGGCTAACGCTGGTGACCCGGAACGTGGCCGATTTCTCCGCTCTCGGCCCTGCGGTCTTCAATCCCTGGGCGGCGAGCAGCAGCTAAACCACCCGACCACGTTTTATGTCGGGAGATAAGCGCTAAGCGGTTGAAAGAAAGTCTTAACGAAAGAGGTCGCGGTGTTTACTGCCGCGGGTATGTTACCGTTTTCCACGCTCACCACGACTCGGACAAGCGCCGTGTCGCTGCGGTCATAGCGGATCGAATCGGTGACAGTGTAGATTTTGGCGGCGTACTCGCTGGCGACGATTCGGTTGTGCGACTGATACCAATAAAGAACGACGCTTTGGTTATCTCCGCGCGCAATAACGTACTCGTTGACGCGAATCGGCGTAGCGTGTCCGGGAACATCGATAGACACAACACCCGAGCGGGAAGGCACCCAACCGCTCCCTGGCAGGCAATTCTTGGGAGAGTGAGGGGTCTTGCCGGTGCGTTGAGTCGAGAAATACGCAACGAACAGCGTGGCGACGCGTCCCGTTTGCTGATTCACGTAAGCACGTGAAAGAATGTCGTCGGCGTTGAGCACCGCGAGCGACTCTTTATCCATCTGGAGTTCTTGCGACATTTTCCAGGTGGGGTTATCGAGACTGAACAGCGCCAGGGACTTATGAAAGGGAATCTTTTCAGCGCGTGAAAGGCTGTAGAAAAGAGCGGCCTGCAGAATCAGCACGAGACTGAGGATGCGAACGCTTTTCGAATGCCAGAAGTCGGTCATATGGAACGGGGCCTTTCGATTAACCCTTACTGAACTTTTTGGCTGCGAAGCTCAGTATGCGATGAGTAAAGATGAGCGCTAACATGGCGACCAGAAAGACGATATACCCCTCGGTCTCATGATACGCGCCCTGGGCCAGTTTGGTATTGATTTCGGACAACCAGCCAGTGACGGCCACGCGCACGCCATTAGCCCCGATAGCGATCGGGATGGTGGCGGCCAGGAGGGCCCAGCGCATCCACACCCGCTTATCGAAGAAATACGCATAGATGAGCGAAAGAAAAGTAAGCGACATCAGCGAGCGGATGCCGCTACAGGCCTCAGCGATATCGAGCGTCTGGCTGGGTAGGATCAGAGTATTGCCCGCGCGCAAGACGGGAATTCCCATGGCGGTGATCAACATTTCGCCGAGCTGGCTGGCGAGCATCTGGAGCTTCAAGGTTAGCGAGGCATAGATGATGGCCGGTATCGGAATCATGAAAGGGAGCAACAGAAGAGGGAAGGCCAGGATCCTGATCCAGCGGGTTCCCCCGAGATAGAGGATGACGCCGACTAGCGCAATGACGAAGGCGAGACGCGCAGTGAAGAGTTCCGCTCCCAGGGTGGCCGCGAGTGCCTCAGCAGCGGCGAAGATAACCAGAAAGAGTCCCCAGCCGTTCGGCTGGCGGGGAGCGGCTAATAATTCGTCCCGGCGCTGCCAGGCGATGAACCCAGCCACGATGGGGACGAAAAATCCATGCCCCATATTTTCGTCGGTAGCCCACTGGACGCCGAGCCGGTAAAGAATGGGGGCGTAGCAGATAAGCAGTAGCGCGCCAAACCAGGCGATGGGTTGCCAGGAGACGGCCGCCCGGACGGGCGGAGTGCTAGGCGGCGGGGCAGTAGGCACGCTTACCATGAACGGAATAAATCTCCTTCAGTAAAACACACAGGATTGAGGCGCATTCGGGCGGTCCGCCCCGTCAAGCGGCTCAATTTTCTATGCGCTGTCCGAGAAGCTTGCACGTCACACACTTACCAGGAAGTGTCGGTGTACTTCAAAAATCTCTGTCATTGCCGTTGCTTACCATCTAAGGGGAGTTTCTTGAGTTTATTGATACGAAAATTGCGCGCCAAACGATCCGAACTTCCCCCAGCGGATCGCAGCCGGTTCCGGAACCGAGGATTTTGGGGCCTCGGGATTGCCCTCGCCGTTTGCCTGGGCTTCCCCTTCCCGGCCCACGCGCAAACGTTCTTCCCTTTAAGAGACGTACGTCCTGGCCTGCGGGGTATCGGCAGAACGGTTTTCTCGGGTAATAAAGTAGAAAATTTTCAAGTGGAGATTCTGGGCGTGCTGCGCGATATGGGTCCACGCCAAAGCATCGTTTTGGCTCGGCTAAGCGGCGGCCCGCTGGCGGAGACCGGGATCATGCAGGGCATGAGCGGCAGTCCGGTTTATATAGATGGCAAGCTCCTGGGGGCGGTGGCGCTGGGATTTCCCTTCTCGAAAGAGCCGATCGCGGGCATTGAACCGATAGAAGAGATGGTGGCGGATGGAAGTTCAGCGAGTGCGGTCGCGGAGCGCGCAAGAGGAGAACGAACTAGAACATGGGCGTCATACCGGCGGCTGGGCCTGGCACGCGGGCTCGCTTCAGCGGCAGAACCAGAGCTGGACACGCCGTTTGGAAATTTGGGCAGCCTCGTGACGCCTCTGGCGCTTTCCGGCTTTAGCGCGGCAGCAGTGAATACCATGGCAGGTTCCTTCCGCCGCCTCGGTTTCGAACCGATGGCAGGACTCTCGGGTCAAGGATTGCGGGCGGCGAGCCAAGCACCGCCGCCGAGTGCTTCGGCAGCCGCGGAAATCGTTCCCGGATCGATGATCAGCGTCGGGCTCTTGACGGGCGATATGAACATTACGGCCGATGGCACGGTCACGCTGGTGGACGGCAAAAAAGTGTATGCCTTCGGGCACCGCTTTTTAGATATCGGCTCCGCCGACATACCGTTCGCCCATTCCGACGTGGTGGCGCTAATCCCCAATCTGAATAGTTCGTTTAAGCTGTCGACGCCGCGCGAGTGGGTGGGTTCGATCACCAGCGATCGGGCGACGGAGATTTCCGGGGTGATCGGGCGCTCGGCGCACACCGTCCCTTTGAGCGTGGCGGTGCATTCCGATGTTACCGGGACTCACACTTACAACTTTCAAGTCGTCAACGATCGTTTTCTGACGCCCTTTATTACGCAGACCGCGCTGCTCTCGGTTTTGGACAGGACCGAGCGGGCACTCGGGCGGGGGACGGTTCAGCTTACCGGCGAAGCAGAGTTTGAGGCGAATCTACCCTCTCTCCAAATGCGCGACACGTTTGTGAGCGACAGCGGATTACTGCAGCAGGTCTCAACGGACGCAGTCGTGCCGCTGGCGTTCGTACTGGGTGGCGGATACCGCGATGTGAAGCTGAAGAGAATGTCTTTTCACCTGGAAGCGAGCGAATCGAAACGGGAGCTGCATATTGCGCAAGCCTGGACATCGAGCCATGACGTGCGTCCGGGTGATCCGGTAGAGATAACGGCGCTGCTGCAGGGCGAGAACGGGCTCGAGATGTCGCGCTCGATTCGTTACCGAATTCCGGCGGGAGCATCCGCGGGCGCGCTCAATTTCACGGTGAGCGATGGGAACACCCTGAATTTTCCCGATTTCGCGGGTTTATCGCAATCCGCTTCGCGCACGGCGGGAGAATTGATCCGGACGATCAACCAGTTTCGGGATAGCGATGCAGTCTACGTGCGGGTGTGGCGTCAACAGCCTTCCTTCACCATAGCCGGGCCTTCGCCAGACGGCGAGCTGAATGATCCGCCTCCCTCCGCCGCGCTGATATTGGCAGACCCATCGGATTCGGCTACCAACAATGCGGCCCTTACGCTGACGCGGGGTTCGCAGCTGACGGAACTCTCGATTCCAGCGCGCGGCTATGTGGTCTCAGGTGCGAAGACCCTACAGGTGGATGTAAAGGAATGAGGGCGAAGAATGTTGTCCTCGCGATCTGCCTTTGTTCTTTCGGTTTCGGGTTGCAGGCGGCTACCACGACCGCATGGGAGGTCAGCGGCTTCAACGACATCTTAAAAGGAAGGATCTCGGGCCTTTCTTTAGACGCGAACGGACTGCTTTCGCCTGGCCTTGCGATTCAGTGGCGCGCGGAATTGGGGCAGCCGGCGCTGTGGAATATTGCGCGCGCCCCCGATGGCTCTATCTACGCCGCCACGGGACATAGCGGCAAAGTGTTCAAACTTTTACCGGACGGAAAATCCTCGCTGATCTGGAGCGCGCAACAGACCGAAGTATTCGCGTTATGCGTGGATGCGCAAGGTAGGCTTTACGCCGGGACTTCGCCCGGCGGCGGCCTGTATCGCATAGAGAACGGCAAGGCGCAAGAAGTATGGCATTCGCCGGCCAAGTATATCTGGGCCCTGCAGCCGGTGGCCGATGGTTCCATTTATATCGGCACCGGACAGGCGGGCGCGATCTATCGCTATGACGGGAAGAGCAAGACGGAGCTCCATTACGAGACCGGCCAGGCGAACGTAACGGCGCTGGCGGCAGGGCCAAACGGGCAGCTTTATGCGGGAACCGACCCCAATGGCCTGCTCTACGACGTAACGAGCGCGGGCCACGCCTCGGTACTCTACGATTCGAGCTTGCCCGAGATTCGCGCGATCGTGGTGGATGGCGACGGGGTGATTTACGCGGCCGCGATGGGCGGCGCTGTGGCGAGCCGCATGGCTGCCGCAGCCGCGGCTGCTCCGGTTGCGGCCACTACCGCCGTCGCGACTGCTCCAACCGTGATTACCGTTACCGCGGCGAAAGAGAACGGCGCGCCAGCCGATACGGACGGCGATCAAGCGGCGAAAATGGCCGATCAAACCAAGAACGGAACTTCGTCGACATCTTCTACCGCGGGCACTTCGGCTGCCGGTGTGACGGAGGTGAGCGGTGTCGAAAAGTCGGCGATCTATAGGATACGGCCAAACGGGGCGATAGACACGCTGCGCAGCTCCAAAGAAGACAACGTATATGGACTCCTGCTCGATGGCAAAACGCTGCTGTTTTCGACCGACGACCACGGGCGCATCTATCGCTGGTCGGACGGCAGAACCAGTTTGCTGAGCGAGCCGGGATCGGGCGAAACGACGCAGCTTTTGAAAGCGGGCGATAGTCTCTACGCGGCATTGAGCAATTCGGCGCGGCTGATACGGTTCGACGGCGCGCGCAGCGGACCGGCATGGTACGAATCGCAGGTACACGACGCGACGAACGTGGCGCGCTGGGGACATCTGCAATGGCACGGCGCTGGGAGCGGCGTGGTGTTTCGCACGCGCAGCGGATATGCGGCGCGGCCGGACGGAACCTGGAGCCCGTGGTCGGGCCCGCTCGACGGCGCGGCGGATTCGTTGATCAAAAGCCCGGCGGCGCGCTACATCCAATTCCGCGCGGAATGGCCCAAGGGCAGTTCGGCGCGGATCGATACCATCGATGTGCCATATCTGGCGCAAAATTCAGCGCCCATGGTGCGAAGCATCACGGTGAGCTCGGTAGCAGGAACAAACGCCGGCAAGACTGGCGTGAACACCGCGACGGCAAATCCGGCGGCCGCTGCGTATTCGATCACGGTGACCGATACCGGCGAAGCGCCCGCGGCGAGTTCCTCCACCTCCGGCAGCCAAGTGGTTTCTCGCCTGCAGACCACGCAAACACAGATCTCCTGGCAGGCCGACGATCCGGAAAACGACAAGCTGGTCTATTCGGTGCTCTTTCGCGCCGAAGACGAACGAGACTGGCAGGTGATTCGCAGCCACATGTTCGAGAACACGCTGCTGCTCGATCCCGATGTGTTTGCCGACGGGCGCTATTTCTTCAAAGTGGTGGCGTCCGACGCACCTTCGAATGCGCCCGAATTCGCGCAGCGCGCGGAACTGGTAAGCACGCCTGTGCTCATCGACAATACCCCGCCGGTGGTGACGGTCTTAAACCAGCAGCGGACCGAGCAAACGGCGGATATCGAGATCGACGGCCATGACAAGACAAGCCCGCTGCGCCTCTGCGAATACTCTCTCGATGCCGGCAACTGGCAGCCTATCGAAGCCGTGGATGGCATTACCGATTCGCCCGAAGAGCATTTCCGCGTGCATCTCGACAAGCTGGGCAGCGGCGAGCATCTCCTGGTGTTGCGCGTTTATGACACAGCGGGCAACGCGGGTTTGGCAAAGGTAGTGCTGCGCTAAAATACGCTTGTTGCCGGTGTAGCTCAGGTGGTTAGAGCGACGGTCTCATAATCCGTAGGTCGCAGGTTCAACTCCTGCCGCCGGCACCAAAAAATTGATCGTATTCCGAACTCTGAGGACAGCATGGAAGTCCAACTTAGTGCCGACCAGAAAGCACTAGCGCGTCAGGCGATTGAGGCAGGCAGACTGCACCGCGAGGAAGATGCCGTGCGGGAGGCCTTGTCACTTTGGGAAGAACGCGAGCGCACGCGAGCGGAGGTTCTGACCGCTATTGATATTTCGGAAGCCTCTTTGGCAAGTGCGGAAGGCCGCGTTATCACGAAACAATCTATGCGCGAACTTGCCGATGAGATAAAGCAACGTGGGCGCGGCCGGCTCTCAGAACAACAAGTCACCAGGCCACGTTAATGGGCCATCGCCTTGCTCCAGAAGCAGAAGCGGAGCTGGACGACATCTGGTATTACATCGCCAAAGAAAGCGGCAACGTGGACGTCGCCGACCGCTTTGTCGATCTCCTTACTAACCGTTTTTCTTTGTTGGCGTGCAATCCGCATCTGGGACGCCGCCGTGACGCGGATTTACGTCCCGGCTTGCGCAGCTTTCCGCTTGGAACTATGTCATCGTTTATTCGCATTGAGCACGAGGATGTGTTGATTCTTCGTGTGATCCGGGGAAGCCGCAACCTTGAAGCCTTACTTGGTGACTACAGCAGTTAAGCTGGGCCGCGTCCAAGGCATACACCGTAATACACCGCGCATTGGGGATCATATAGCCGAGCCTGCCCCTGAATTTGGTCTAATTCCTTATACGGGGGTACGCTTATGTGGATTCTTCGGAAACGCGCTCCGCTTTCCTTCCTGTTGCTGGCGCTCGTCTTCTGGGTAGGCAAGCTCGAAGCGCAAAACGCGCAGGGCAGTGTCTTAGGTCACATCAGTGACGCGAGCGGCGCGCCGGTGGCCGGCGTGAAGGTAACGCTCACCAATGTCAATACGGGTGTCAAACAGGCAACCGTCACAAGCTCCGTAGGCGATTACGTTTTCGTCAACATGATTCCGGGCACTTACAAGGTAAGCGCCGAGTTAAAGGGCTTCAAAACCTCCGAAGCCACCGATCTTCACTTGGACGTCGACCAGACGCTCCGCCAGAACTTCAACCTGGCGGTCGGCACCGTCAGCGAGCAGGTTTCCGTGCAGTCGAACGCGCAGATGGTGCAGACCGATAACACCACCATCGGCACGACTTTTACCCAGAAGCTAATCGAGGAGCTGCCCATCAGCGGACGCGATATCTCGAATTTATTGCGCGTTCAGGCGGGCGCGGCAACCATGGGCGGCGGCCCGGCTTGGGCTTGGACCATGCACGGGCTCAACACGGATTACCTTGAGACCAGCGTGAACGGCGCGCGCCCGGAATCGGTGAGCTATCTGATCGATGGCCTGACCGACAATGATCAGTTCTTCGCTTCGCCTTCGAATCTACCCTCTTCCTTCGCAGTCTCCGAGTTCAAGGCGCAGAACGGACTCTACTCGGCCGAATATGGCCAGGGCTCGGCGCAGGTGAATGTTGCGATCAACTCGGGTACGAATCAATACCACGGCAACGCGTACGATTTTCTACAAAACGATTTCTTTCAGCCGCAGAATCCCAAAAACCAGTTCCTCAACAACCTGAACGGGACGAATCTGCCCCTGAAAAATATTCTGAAGCAGAATCAGTTCGGCTTCACGCTCGGCGGCCCGATCCAGATTCCGAAGTTGTACAACGGCCGCAATAAGACGTTCTTCTTCTTTTCGAACGACTACGGGATCATCCGGCAGTCTACGGCATCCACGGCCGATGTTCCCACCGTTCAGGAACGGTCAGGCAATTACTCCGATTGGCCTTATCCGATCTACGATCCTGCGACGACGGGTTTTCTGGCACCCACCGCAAGCAATCCCACCGGCAGAATTCCATTCGCAAACAACCAGATTCCGGCGGGCAGCATCAGCCCGATCGCGACCAACATTTTGAAATACATTCCGCAGCCGAATTCAGCCTGCGCCAATCCTTGTACGAGCGGTGCGAACTACGTACAGGCCGTCGCGAAGCCGTGGGACACCAACACGATTTCAATGCGAGTGGATGAGAATCTGAGCAATCGCGACCGCCTCTTCTTCAGCGGCATAATCGGCGACCAGAATTTCAACAACGCCTCAATCATTCCGCTATCGGGCGAAGTGAAGTACACAAGCAATCAGCTCTGGGGCGTCAACTGGCAGCATACCTTCACGCCCACTATTTTGAACGAAGTGAGAGTGGGCTACAACTATTTGCATTTTCAGGATGGCTCGACGACTTCGGGCGGCCCCGATATCGCGACCGAACTCGGCTTTCAAAACGTTCCGCAGATCCCGCAGTTCTTTGGGCCGCCGATCACGAGTTGGGGAAACTATCAGGGGCTGACGCTCGGGAACGGCAACTCAGGATGGTTCCAAAACAATCACATCTATCAGGCGGTGGAGAATCTAAAAGTTATCTCGGGCCGCCACACCATGACGTTTGGCGCGGACGTTCGGCTCCTGCAGCTCGATCTGATCGACGGTTATGGCACGCAGGGATCGTTAGGCTTTACCGGCGCATTCACGGCGTCCGATCCGAGCGCAACCGGCACACTCGGTCCGACGGCGGGCAATTCGTTTGCGGATTTTCTACTCGGGCAAGTCCAGAACGCCAGCCATCCCACGCCCGTTGGCAGCGACCAGTACAATGTGCGCGGCAAGAACTGGAACATGTTTGCGCAGGACGATATCCGCGTCACTCCCAAGCTGACAGTGAACTTAGGATTCCGCTATGAAATTCCGCCGGCCTTCCAGAATACCGGAGGCAGCGGCGTGGCCCTCGATCCGTCGAACGGCGGCGGCCTGCTCTGGGCGAATCAGGCTTTTGTAAACCAGGTGCTCGCTTCGCCGGGCGTAAACCCCAACCTGATTCGCTGCTGCGCCAGCAAATCGCTCGTGCCGCAGGATTGGAAAGACTTTGCGCCGCGTGTGGGCTTGGCCTGGAGACCCTTCCCGACCGATCGTTTCGTGGTTCGGGTGGGCTTCGGAATTTTCTACGACATTTATTCGCGCTATTACGAGCTGACTACCTACGATGCCGATAGCATCTATACCGCGCCGAAGGTGGTTTATCCGAACGTGTTGGGGAACACGGCCACCTCGCCGATTCAATTGAAAAACTTGTGGGAGCCATTTCCCTCCGCGCAAAACTATACCTATTTCCAGCAACCCGGCTGGCAGGCGAACGCGCAGATCAACTGGCCTAACAATGTGAGTCCGCGCACGCAGCAGTGGACCTTCGATACGCAGTACTCGCTCAATGCCAGCACGCTGCTCGATATCGGCTACGTCGGCTCGCGCGCGTATCATGAGAACGGGTATCTGTATTTCAACGCCGGCTATTTGCCTAGGGTGCCTGGCGACGGGTGCAACATCTATCGCTCCACCGAAGAAGCGGCCCAATCGAGCCCCAACTGTCTGAGCGACCCGAATTTTCAGCCGGTGAATACGCGTAACCGCTATCCGAATATCGGCCCGCAGTCCTATGCCAACGCCAATGAGTTTTCGTCGACTTACAATTCGTTGCAGGTGCGGTTGGACAAGCGGTTCAGCAGCGGCTTGCAATATCAGCTGAACTATACCTGGTCGAAAGCGCTCGATGAGCTTTCAATTATCGGCTTGCAGTTTGGGGCCGATAGTTTCATCCAGAATCCGCATGACATCGGGGCCGAGTATGGGCCGGCCAACTACGACCAGACCAACCGCTTTGTCGCCACGGGATCATACGAGGTGCCGGTCGGCAAAGGGCGGCGCTTGGATTTCGGCAAGTGGAACTATCTCGTTGGCGGTTGGCAGGCCAGCGGCATTTACACCGTGTCGAGCGGCTTCCCCTACACCATCTATGCCTATAGCGGCGGAAACGATCAACTCGGCTTATCGCGCTTGGACGCTGTGCGCGCCAATGTCGTCGGCGATCCGAATTCCGGCGCAACCAGCATTTATCAGCAATTCAACACGGCCGCTTTCGCGCAGCCGGAACTCGGGACCTTCGGCGATCTGGGCCGCAACACCATGCGCTCGCCGTTTTACTACGACCTCGACATGGCCTTCGGCAAAAACTTCGACATTACCGAGCGCGTCAGGTTGAAATACAAGTTCGAAGTATTCAATCTGACGTCCACCTGGCGTCAAAGCACGGGCCTTATTTACCCGAATAACAATATTTCGAATAGCCCGGCCGGCTGCACCACCGGGGCATCGGGTTCCTGCTCCTTCGGCAGCCTGGTCCCGCTAAACGGCGCAGGCGCGTTGAACCTGTTCAACCCGCGCATCATCCAGATGAGCTTGAACCTAGTGTTCTGAGCCACCTTTTAAGGTTGACATCTTACCCAAGTAGGTTCTACTAGCCGCGCAGGAGCCACTCAGTATTTTCACAACGACCATTACGCAGGCCGAGATTCTTCACGGGATAGAACTGCTCCCGGCCGGCAAGCGTCGCCAAAAGCTCGCGGCGGCAGTTAACCAGATATTCAGTGAGGATTTTGAGAGCCGGATACTGTCCTTCGACATGGACGCGGCGGAGGCATACGTAAAGATCGTAGCAGGGCGCCAAGCCGCCAGCCGCCTGATTTCGCAGTGCGATGGCATGATCGCAGCCATCGCCCGCTCACGGCGAGCCGCACTGGCAACGCGCAACGCCGCCGATTTCGAACATTGCGGGGTTCGGATCACTGATCCGTGGCGGCGGTTTTAGTGGACGGTCTTCCCGACACGGAAACTGCTGATTAACCGCCCTGTCCAAAGGTGTCCCTTAGCTGGTGGCGGCATGCCTTCCATTGGAAATCCGCGCAACTCTTTCTGGTCGACTTCGAATGCCACATTGAGCGTGTAGCTCTGTTGCAGCAGGCTGTCCAGCGTGATCTCCCTGCCCTTCGCCATATAAGCCAGTTGCTTGAGCTGAAACGTAAATTCCCGGCTTGCGCCTGCGGTAAGGCTGATGACATTCGCTGCCAACACTCCGGCTATGGGCCGAAGTGCCTCGGGTCGGATATCCCAGATCCGATACTGCGTTCCGTCGGGAGCGGTGGCGCTGAATGCGAATTGGTAACCACTTCCATTCCCCCAGTACACCCCCACAAGTACACTGAGGTCCGTTGACCCCACGTTATTGAGCACCACGCGCAGGTTGCCGTTTGCTAGCGACTGTTCCACCTTTAGAGCAAGGCGCAAGCCGCCGTCGGCCGGACTCCAGGTAATCGCATCCGCGGCGACGCAGTTCGAGCTTACAGCAGTCGCCATGACCGCAAGAGTCAACAAAGTCGAGCAGACTGCTTTTCCTCGTGCCGTTGAGAGCAAGTCCCTTCGAAGCTGAACTGAGTGTACGGCTTGCGCGAGCGACTGCAGTTCTCGCTCTGACCGCACCATCATTTCATTCGTTGCAATTCGTCAAATAACTCGTCTATGATGTGGCCTGCCAGAGGAGGATTTTCTATGTCGAAAAAAGGCTACTCACTTGGCCTCGCTATCTTGCTGGGCACCGCAGTAGGTGTATTTGGGCAAAGACCGCCGCGTCAGGAGCCCTACAGCTTTAAAAACGTCACCATCGTCGCGGGCGGTTTCATCACCGGCTTTGTAGCTCATCCCAAAGAGCCGGGGCTGATCTATGCGCGTACCGACATCGGCGGGACGTATCGCTGGGATCGGGATGAGGACCGCTGGAAACCGCTAAACGACTTAATCAGCCCCGCTAAGTGGGACTGGTCCGGCACCGAAAGCATCGCGCTCGATCCGCGCGATCCCGATCGCCTCTATCTTGCCCAAGGCATGTACACGGCTAGCTGGAGCATTAATGGCGGATTCCTGGTTTCCGAAGACCGCGGCAGGCATTTCGAACAGTACGAAGCCCCTTTTCAGATGGGGTCGAACGAAAACGGCCGCAACGATGGCGAGCGCCTGGCAGTGAATCCATTCGAAACACAAGAGCTCTTTTTCGGCACCCGCCTGAACGGATTGTGGAAAAGCGAGGATGGCGCAAAAACGTGGGCGCAAGTCACCACTTTTCCGATTCAATCCTCTCCGGACGGGATCGGCATCGTTTTCGTGATCTTCGATGCCGGACATCCGGGAACGCTTTACGCCGGCGCAAATCAACCTGGCAGCCTGTATAAAAGTACCGACCGAGGATCGACCTGGGCCCCCGTGCCCGGCCAGCCGACCGCATTCACTCGCGGGCAAACCGGTTCCCAGGGTCCAAGCCCGATGCGCGCCGTCCTGACCGCAAAAGGAATCCTCTACGTCACCTACGCCGACGGCCCCGGCCCCAACGGCTTGAATGCCGGCGATGTCTGGAAGTACGACAGTAAGAAGAACACTTGGATCGCCATCACACCGCCGCTCGACCCCTATCAATCCGGTCCGCGTGGCGGCTTCTGCGGTCTGACTGTCGATCCCGACGATCCGAACCTGCTGGCGACCGCCACGCTCGACCGCTGGTATCCCGTCGACAGCGTCTACGTCTCGAAGAATGGCGGCCGGACGTGGGTCAGTCTGGGTCCGCTTTCTTCCATCCCGAACACCTACGGCAATTGGGCTTTCCCGAGTTCCGTCATTGCGGAGTCCCCCTGGCTGACCTTCGGCGCGAGCAATGCCAAATTCGGCTGGTGGCAGGCGGCCTTGCTGATCGATCCAACCAACCCGGATCATCTCATCTACGGTACCGGCGCGACGATCTATGGCACAGACAATTTGTCGGCCGCTTTCCGCAACACCGCGCCGGACTGGGACGTACAGGCAAAGGGCATAGAAGAAACAGCCATTCTGACTTTAATCAGTCCGACGCAAGGCGCCCACCTGTTGAGTGGAATGGGCGATATCGGCGGCTTTCGGCATGACGACTTCCACGTTTCGCCTCCGGCCGGCATGTTTACCAATCCTGTATTCACCACCGAGAACGGAAGCGATTGGGCAGGCTTGAAGCCGCTTACCGTTGCGCGTGTGGGGACCAATAGCTCCTCGCCCTGCCAGCTTGGCGCTTGTTCGACAGATCAGGGCAACAGTTGGATTCCCTTCCCGACCTGCGCCGCCGGACTCACCTCTAACTCCGGGAGCGCCGGGTCGATTGCGGTCTCGGCGGATGGCGCGCGTTTCGCCTGGTCACCCGGTAATAGCCTCGCCTCTCAATATTCGCTGGACTACGGAACCACCTGGCTTGCGCCCGCCGGGCTCCCCGTGGGCCTGACAGTGGTCGCCGATAAGCGAAACCCGCAATTCTTTTATGCCGGCGATGGCGGCGGAAAAGTCTACGTAAGCAGCAATGGCGGTGTTTCGTTTACCAATACCGCTACCGTTACGGGCGCTAATGCCGCGCTGGTTGCCAACTATGCAAGCGCCGGCGATCTCTGGATGGGCGGCGGCAAGCTGTATCATTCGAAAGATTTCGGCAAGACTTGGACTGCCGTCGGACCGCCGGCTCTCTCGCAAGTCAATCAGCTGGCGCTCGGCATGCCGCCTCCGAACGCTCAATGCCAAACCATTTACATCAACGGAACCATCGCCGGCACACAAGGCATCTATCGCTCGACGGATGGTGGCAACAAGTTTGTCCGTGTGAACGACGATCGCCATCAGTACGGAGGAAACATTTCCGTGATGACGGCCGACCCCAGAGTCTTCGGACGCTATTATCTCGGGACCAACGGCCGCGGAATCATCTACGCGCAGCCCAAAGACGAATAGTCCGATTGCGCTTATGTCCGCCCAGCCTCGACGACTGGAATAATCCAACTGGCAACAAGCGCGTTCTCGGTACTTGTCCTGACTGTAGTGCTGCCGATGTGAAGACAGGTGACAGATGAGCCATGCACTTGAGGCATCTGAAGATGATCCAAGCGCGCCACCCTTGCCGGTTGGGCGCTGAGCACAGGTCTCGAACATAGATTTGATGGAGCTTTTGTTGGTCAGCGCAGGCCCCACGACTTCGTGCCCGCGACAACCAAAAGCGGAACCAACTGCATCAACTCCTGACGGGCATTGCTCTCGTGCAGTCATGCGATATGTCCTCTCCTTGGTGGGATCATACTGTCATGGGTAAACGGTCCTCGTCACGGGCGGCAGCGTTGCCGCAAACACGCTAGCGTGGTGGCTCACCGAAGGCGGCTTCGATGTCACTGTAGTTGAGAAGGCGCCGAAGTTTCGAGACGGCGGCCAGAGCATCGATGTGCGCGGCGCTGGCCGCGTGGTGCTCGACCGCATGGGCGTGAAGCAAGAGGTCGAGCAGAACGGCACTGGTGAAACCGGCTGGACTTTTGTCGATGAGAAAGGCCAAGTGGCCGCCGCGTTCGAGTTGAAGGATGTCGGAGCCGAAAGCCCTACTGCCGAACTCGAGATCCTGCGGGGTGATCTGGCGCGGATTTTCTACGAGAAGGTACGCGACCGGGTGGATTACCGGTTCGGCGACTTCATCGCGGCGATCCACAACGGAGCGGATGTGGTCCACGTCCGCTTCGAGAGCTGCCGGGAGGAAGATTTCGACCTTGTGCTGGTTGCGGAAGGCGTAGGCTCTTTTACGCGCGCGCTGGTGTTCAAAGGCGAGAACCATCCGCGCTGGATGGATATGACAATCGGATACTTTACGATCCCGAGAGAGAGCAGCGACGGCACAGACTCCCGCTGGTACAACGCGCCGGGCGGTCGCGTCGTGTTCCTCCGCCCCGACCAGTACGGCACGACACGGGCGGTGTTAATGCTTCAGCACGAAGCCAGAAGCGCCGAAGATGAGTCTACCGACCAAGCCAAGGCATGGCTGAAAGAGACCTTCTCCGATGCGGGGTGGGAAACGCCGCGTGTCCTTGAAGGACTGGACAAGGCCGACGACCTTTACTTCGAGGTGCTTCGTCAGGTGAAGATGGATCGATGGTCCGATGGGCGCGTCGCGCTAACCGGCGATGCCGCATGGTGTACGACCCCGATCAGCGGGATCGGCACCACACTGGCGGTCGTCGGCGCTTACGTGCTCGCGGGCGAACTGGCGAAGACCGAGAACCGCGCGGAGGCTTTCCAACGCTGCCAACGCATCATGCGTCCGTTCGTCGATCAAGGGCAGGGTGTCTCAAAGGCCAATCAATTCTGGACTCACCCCCACAGCAAGTTCGGGATCGCGGTACAGCATACAGTGCTGGGCGTGTTGTCGAAGGCCGCCATCCGTGATGTCTTCCTGAAAACGACGATGCGTGAATCCGAGGACATCGATTTGCCAAACTATGATTTTGGCGGCACGCCAGTCACGGGGTTTGAACGGCATGCAGGCTGATCGGTCGTGAAGACCATTTACCAACTCCAGACGTCGTCGTCAGCAGGGTACCCGTCCAGGAAAGCACACGATCGAGTTTATCGACAGACATCCTGGTACATCTACCTACCGCTCGGTCCGGATTAGTTCTTCGTTCTGGTCACATAGTGTTGAATTTGTACTTTCTGAAACCGCCTATTACCGGGTTTCTACCCAGCGCCAAGGGGAAAGCGGTCTCGGCCTGAAAGCCCAAGGGCGCCGCCGTCGCCAGGTTCACCTATTTCGACGGTTCGCTTTTTTACTTCCGTAAGAGACTTCCCGAACGTGCTTGTGAGCGGGATGGCCGAGGATAGGGAGGGCGGCATCTTACTTGCCTCCGCCGGTGGAATACTCCGCGTCTGTTACGGACACTTGGCAAAAATCACCGGCGGAAATTCCATAAGCGCTAGTGTCCTGAGCGATAAATACGAAACATAAGTATTGAAGGGGCCTCCTATTGTTGTATGCGTACTGGACGTCCCAAGAAGCCACTGGAGATCAGTGAGGAAGAGCGGGAGAAATTGAGCCTAATCGCTCGTCGGCCGAAGTCGTTGCAGGCGATGGCGACGCGCGCCCGGATGGTACTCGGTTGTGAAGAAGGGATGAGTAATTCGGAAGTGGCTCGAAAGCTGCACGTCACGAGCGCAACGGTGGGCAAGTGGCGAAAGCGATTTCTGGAGTTCGGGCTGGATGGCTTGCTGGATGAGCCGCGCGTCGGCGCGCCGCGAAAAATCAGCGATCGCGACATAGAAGAAGTGGTGACGAAAACATTGGAATCGAAGCCCGCGAACAGCACGCACTGGAGCACTCGGCTCATGGCCCAAGAGACCGGTCTCACGCAGAACGCCATCGTGCGCATCTGGCATACGTTCGGATTGCAGCCGCATCGAGTGGAGAACTTCAAGTTTTCCAAAGACCCACAATTCGTAGAGAAGGTGCGCGACATTGTGGGCCTGTATTTAAACCCTCCGGACCGCGCCATGGTGCTGTGCGTCGATGAAAAAAGCCAGGTCCAGGCGCTGAACCGGACCGAACCGATTCTGCCGCTGGCGCCGGGCGTTCCCGAGCGGCAGTCGCACGATTACGAGCGACATGGAGTAACGTCTTTGTTTGCGGCCCTGGATGTGGCTTCCGGAGTCACCATCAGCAATTGCTACCGGCGTCACCGGCATCAGGAATTTATCCGCTTTCTGAACGAGATCGAGGCCAATCTTCCCGGCGGCTTCGACGTGCATTTGGTCATGGATAACTACGGTACGCACAAGGTCGCGAAAGTCAAAAGCTGGCTAACGAAGCATCCGCGCTACCACGTTCACTTCACCCCAACGAGCGCCAGTTGGCTCAACCTCGTCGAGCGGCTCTTCGCAGAGCTTACCCAACGCTGTGTCCGACGCGGCAGCCATACTGCTATTCGGATCCTGGAGAAAGCCATGCTCGACTACCTCGACCGGCGTAACCAAAATCCCAAACCTTTCGTCTGGACCGCCGATGCCGATCTCATCCTCGGCAAGGTCGAAAGACTTTGTAAACGTATTTCCCGCTCAGCACACTAGTGAAGCTCGCTCCAGATCTCTTCCACTAATCGTTTAGCCTTAAATTTTTTGGCGCGCCGTGACATCTTTCCAAGCCGATTACGCAAGTAGTAGGTGAACGCAGAAAGGTGTGTAGATGCATATGCCGAGCATTTGCCCAAAGTCTCTGATGTCCTTCGCCGTCGCAGTAACCTTCTTGGGATCTGTTGTCGGCCGCGCCCAAACCACCACCAGCACGCAAGCCAAAGCGCCCGCAAAAATCGCGCCAGCTAAGCCCGCGTCGGCTAAAACAGCCGTGAAGCCGGCGGTCAAACCCGTTATGACCGCTAAGACTGTCGCTGCCAGGCCGGCTCCCGCCAAGCCGGTTCCTGCAAAGCCGGTTCCTGCAAAGACAACCGCTGTCAAGGCCGCCACCGTGCAGCCCCCGGCAACCCTAAAAACTACTCCGGCGTCAACTGTCGCTTCCGGACAAGTCTCGCCCAGTGTGGCAACCGCAACCGCTAAATAATTCCACTGGAGGCGTCGCCCAGCCAGCCGCCTTGCTTCAATCGTCCGATGGCACCGCAGCCACGCCGGCCGCTTCCTCGTTCGCCTCCAACGCAGCGCCTGCAGCCGGTGGCGTGGCCCCTGCTTACGCCGCCGGTCTCGGCACTTTCCGCTTTGGCGATATCACGGCCACTGTTTTCAACTGCCTCCGCTCCGGTACCCGCGTCTTCTGCGATTTCGACGAGACCAAACAACAGAGCGGCCAAGTGCCCGCCGGCTTCGCCTACAACGCTGTCAAATTGATACTTGGCAGCGGCCGCGTCATGGCCAGCCACGCCGCCCACTACGTCGATCAGGATGGCAGCACGTTCGATACCGCCGAGCTCAGCCCTAACGTTCCCGTCCGCATGGTCGTCGAATATGACGACGTACCAGCCAGCTACACCAGCGCCGACCTGGCTTTTGGCTCGGACCGCATTCAAGCCGTGCCCGTAACCGATATGCCGGCCACTCAAGCCGCTGGAACCATTGCGTCGCGGCCTGTGCCCGCCGCCGCCCCCGCCGGTGCGACCGATCCGAGCACCGCCCTCAACAACACCACCGACAAAGTAAGTCAGGGAATCGATAAGGTCAACAACGCCAAATCGAGTCTCAAAAGCCTTTGGAAAAAAGCCGGCACGCTGAACCAGTAGCAGCCGTATAGCCAGCTGCTGCCCGCGGGCCGCCTCGGAGGCGCGATCGGAAACGCTCGCGTTGGCGGCCCGATACCCTCCTTACAGCCGATCCTTCAGCCAATCCCGGCCCTCGCTCCATCGCAGCCGTATCTGCCGCACCGATAGATCGGTATTCCCGCCGATCTCCTCTAACGTGAAACCCGCAAACAGTGCAGGTCGACCACCCGCGCAAATTCCAGCTTCGCTTTTCCAGCATTTCCAGCAGCATTCCGATCCGCACAATCGTCTCCGGATCGGAATGGTGTCGGCTTCTTCCCAGGCGAAACGCTGGTCGACAAAATGCGCTCCCCAACCGCGCCTCTCCAGTTCCCGTACCGCGATCTCGCGCAGTTTCGGCAACGCCTGCTCCAGAATCGCCTCCGCAACGTCCCGTTCCACTCCGGAATAGCGCCGTAGCCCTTCAGTTAGTGAGCGCGAACTTGACACTCTTACACCCCTCATACTGCTTCGTTATTACACGAAATGCAATAGAGAATGGATCCCTATCTCAGGTTGTTTCTTCTTAAAAGTAAAGCTTCAACGCCAATTGCACTTGCCGCGCCGGGAAAGCCGAATTAAATACACCAAAACCCGAATTGTTGGACGTCAACGCGCTCGGCGGGGCGAAGTTAGTCTTATTCAGAAGATTGAACGCCTCGGCGCGAAATTGGAGATACCGCCTCTCAGAACCCAGACCGACATTTTTGTGCAAACCAAAATCTAGTTCACTGAAGAAAGGGGTTCGGACAATGTTGCGTCCGGCATTACCGAACGGCTGCGTGTAGCTTGGATTGGTGAATGCCGCCGCGTTCAGATAATTTACTTTGTTCGAACTATTCAGATACAGCGATTCGCCGGTCAGGTTCGGCGTTGGCGTAAGCAGCGGGCTTACGCTGCCCTGCGTCGTCGGGCTGTAAGTGATATTGAGCGGCAGCCCGGAAGTCTCGGTGTTGATTAAATCGATACCCCAGCCGCCCGCAATCAGATCGAGCGCGCCATTCTGAATATTGAAGTGGCGTCCTCGGCCGAACGGCAGGTCATAAAGCACGGAGAGCGTGTCATTAATTGGCTGATCGTAACTCGAAACCGCGCGATTCGCCGCAATGTCATAGATGTTCACGCGCGAGTTATCTCCATCGTAGTTCTCCAGGTGGCCCGGCGCGTTATCGATAGCTTTAGACCAGGTAAACGAGTTAATGAAATACAACCCGAGCGAATAGCGTTTTTCGAGTTTGGTCTGCAACGCGTTATAACTGCTGAACCCGCCATTGAAAGACTCTTCGATGGTCGTGAAGTTCGGAATCGGCCGCCGCGCATTCACCGAAAGATTCTTCCCCGCCACGTTCGGCAGCGCCTGATTTGCATCGGCCAGGATGGTCGCTCCCACGCCATGATTGCCCACATAGGCTGTATCCAGAATCAAATTGTGGCCAAGCTCGCGTTGTATGTCGAGGTTCCAGCTCTGCACGTAAGGAGTACGGAAGTCGGCCGGTATATACCGCACTTCGCTTAGCGCCGTTTGAAAAGAAGACGGCGAAGCGAATCCTTCCGGAAAGCCTTGCGCGGTCGTCCGGAAGCACGTGTTCGCTGGTGCGCTAACCGAAGAGCACAGCCCTTGGCCCGGCACCTGATCCACCGCCGCGTCCACAATATTCGGACCGTTATAAGCCAGCAGGTTCTCACCACCCATCCGATTGAACTGCACGTAGGCCAGCCCGTACCCTCCGCGAATAACTGTCTTTGAGCCGGTCTGCCACGCAAATCCCGCCCGCGGAGCCCAGTCTTTCGTATCGGGGTGCACCAGAGACTGGCTGTAAAGGCTGCCCGGGCTCGCGAAGATTAACGTCTGCGTCACCGGGTCGAAATTCGAAAGCTTGTTATCGCGCTCATACTGCGGCGTACCAAACTCATAGCGCACGCCTAAGTTGAAGGTAAGATTGCTGCTCACTTTGTAATCGTCTTGAACATAACCGAAATACATCCGCTGCCGTAGATGCGCCACCGGATTATTATCCAACTCATAGTGGCTCGGAGCGCCATAAATGAAGTCGGCTAAGCTATACACCTGCTGCTGCACGCCGGTCAAGTTGGCCGTCGAAACTGCATCGCTAAAGTAGCCCGTAAAGTTCTCCGTGCCGTACTGCGGATGGAAGTCGCTGACCGCCGTATCGATGAGCTGATATTCGAAGCCCATCTTCAAGCTATGCCGCCCCACAACTTTGCTGAAGTTCACCTTCGGATCTGCCACAAACGGATTTTGGTACTGCGGATTGCTGTTCAAACGGCCTAACTGCGAAAGGCCGCCGCCTAGCCCGATACTCAGCAGGCCGCCCGCCAGCGATGGGTCGCTCGGCTGGTTAGGCAGCAGCAGCCCCGCCGTCGAAGCGCCCAGCGTGGTAGGAGTTTTTCCGCCTTGTGTGTAGTCGACCCCCAGCCGCGCTTCGAGAACCGCCGTCGGACTCACCGTCCAGGTAGAGCCCAGCACGCCCTGCTTGTTGTATATGAAGACGTTTCCATTCGAGTTGCCGCCCGCAATGCCCGGAATCGAAGCCGGATTGAAGATATTCGTATCCCCTTGGCTATAACGCGCAAACACCGACACTTTCTGGTTGATGAAATAGTCGTAGCGGAAATCTCCTTTGTTGCCGTCTGTGGTGTCGGCGGGAGCCGATGCGTAGTTATTCGAGTTACCAGGCAAATTAGCTGCCGGCAAAGCGGCAAATACAGTTGCCGCAAAAGGCGTAATTTGCGCCGGCGAAATAATGTTTCCCGGCACCGCCTGATTGGTCAGCGGATTCTTCAGCGAAACGTTGTAAGCCGAAAAGTTTTCCGCAAGTTCCGCCGTCGTGGGCAGCGTCGCAAACAGCACCTGATGAAACACGCGCCGGAAGCCCTCATAGTCGGCAAAAAAGAACATCTTGTCTTTTACGATCGGTCCGCCGAACGCGCCTCCGAATTGGTTCTGATTGAAAGGAAGATTTCCGCCGTTAACGGGTTTGAAGAAGCCGACCGAATTCAAATCCGTGTTCCTCAGAAACTCCCAGACTTCCCCGTGAAATTGATTCGTGCCGCTCTTGATCGTGGCGTTGATCACCGCGCCGGGGCTGCGGCCAAACTCCGCGCTATAGTTATCCGTCTCCACTTTGAACTCCGCCAGCGCGTCTGGATTCGGTTGAATAACCTGGTTTGAAAATCCCTGGTTGCTCGTGCCATACGCGTTGTTATCGATGCCGTCCAGCAGAAAGTTGTTGTATTCGCTGCGCAGCCCGTTGATGTTGAAGGAAGCATCGCGGCTCGAGTCGCTCTGGTTTTCGAGCGGTGACTTCGCTGCTCCGGGAACCAGCAGCGTCAAGTCGGCATAAGAGCGACCGTTTAACGGCAGATCGATAATCTGCTTGGGATTGATTACCTGGCCGCGCGAACTGCTGTCCGTCTCGAGCAGAGAGGCCGCGTCGCTCACCGTCACATTTTGGCTCGCTTCGCCAACCCGTAGCGTTAGGTCGACCCGCTGCCGGGCGTTCACCTGAAGAGCGAAATTGGACGCCGTCGCCGTCTGGAAGCCAGCTGCCTCCACGCGCACCCGGTAAGTGCCCGGATGCTCATTGACAAACTCGTAATCGCCCTTGCCATCGGTCTTCGCGTTGTAAGCGATGCCCGTTTGTACATCCTCCAGCGTCACGGCGGCATTCGGTACGCCCGCGCCGCTCGGATCGTGTATGGAGCCGAGAACAGTTCCCGATTCGAACTGCCCGAAAACTAGCGCGCCGCTGAAACAAATAAGCGCGCACACACTTAGAAGCTCATTGCAAAAGATTCGCATGGAGAAAGACTTGCCCTGAAAGAAGCTTTCTCCACTCTACTGCGCCCGGATTTCAGAGAGATGTCAAAGTTGTTTCACGCGAGTTAGTGCTCAGCTTCCCAATCGCCGCACACCTCTCTTGGCAGCTGATCACGAATACTCCACTAATCACGTTCTCAACGGCTGTCCGTCGCGCACAAACAGCGCAAAACACAAAAATGCCAGCGCGGCAATCCCCGCCAGCGCGAGAAAACTTACCCTAAACCCCGCATGTTGCGCGATTGCCCCGGCTGTCACATTACTCAGCGAAGCTCCAATCCCGATCACCGTGCCGAACGCCCCCATCGCCAGATTGAAACGCCCCGATCCGCGTGTTCGATCCGCCACCAGAATGGCGGAAGCCACGCCGAAGATCGAGTTCGCAATGCCATCCAGCACCTGTATAGCAATCAGTAGAGGGATCGAGCTCGTAAGCGTGTAGAGTAATCCGCGGATCGGCAAAACGCCAAACCCAAACAAGAGCAGCGGTCGCGCGCCCCAACGTGCGCACAGTCTCCCCACTTGAACAGCCGTTAACGTCACCACCACCTGCGTCACCGTTACCGCCGCCGCCATGAACGGCGCTGCGTCGCGCGTCCGTCCTTTGGTCAGCAGCTCCCCCAATTGCGGCAGCATGGCCGCATTCGCGAAGTGAAACAGGAAAGCCGAAGCAGCAAACGCGATCAGTACCCGATCCTTCGCAATCACGGAGAGCTTCGACACCTTCGCGCCATCTCCGCCCACTGCGCCGCGCGCTTCCAGATAATTAATCCGATCGGCGGGAATAGCTGCCAGTGCTCCGAACGCCGGAATAGCCAGTAGTGGAACCGTGAAGAAGATGGCGTTCATCCCCAGCTTCCAACCCACCAGCCCCATCAGAAGCGCCGCGAAAACATTACCGGCCGAATTGAAACTCGCGTTTCTCCCCAGCCGTTTGTCGAACATCTTCCTTCCGACCAATCCCAGCGTGATCGCGATCACCGCCGGTCCCATAAACGGCCCCACCGCGCCCAATAACAGTTGCGCGCTCAGGATGGTCGCAAAGTTGTGGCCGAACGCGATCAGCAAAGATGCCGCCACAATGGCCGCAATGCCAGCCGCAATGAGCGTGCGCTTGCGCCGGATCGCATCCACCGCCGCTCCCGCCGGCGCCTGCAGAAAAACACCAAGCAACCCGCCGATCGTCAAAAAGAATCCGATCTTCGATGGGTCCCAGCCTCTCGACGTGAGCGCCGCCGATAGGAACGGGCCCAAGCCGGTTTGCACATCCGCCAGCCAGAAGTTCAGCCAATCGAGCGCGCGCCCCCCTTCTCGACTTTGGCTCTGCTCAGAAAGCTTTTCTTCCGTGGTCGCGATCACTTAGTTTGCTGCGGTGCAAATATCTGGCCATCGCAAGCGGCCTCAAATCGCGCACAGAAGCCCCACTCGAATCGCGCGCCTGTACTTAATTCGTACGCCCGCGCGTCGTTTCAGCTCAGTTCAGCGAAGTGTCACCGCCGCCACTTCGAACCCCTTCAGATGCACCGTCTCGCTGCTCCCCTGCTCCGTCTTCGGCGGGTCGCCCTTCGTATCCTGATCCACGAACTCGATTTTGCTAATCCGCTGCGGCAGCTTCAGGTCGATGTCCCGGTTCCGCTTGTTCACCAGCAGAAGTTTGTGTTCTCCGCCGCGCCCGATGAACGCCAGCGCGTACACATAACGTGACCCACCCTCGGCATCCACGATCTTCTCGCCCGGCCCGAAGTTGTTTTTCAAGAGCTCCAGAATACGCAGCCGCGCATTCGGCAGCCCAGTATTCCAATCCACCAGCGAAACGCTCGGAAACTGCGTCGGATATCCCACCAACTGCGATTCGCCCGCCACGTCCACGCCCATCGATGCCAAGTTCCCGAAAACGTAAGCGTAAGTGGCCCCGCACAGGTTCCAGTAAGAATTCGGAATCGGCTTCATCACATGCTTCGGATCGTTCTGCCCTCCGTCGTCGGCCGAAATGCAGCCGAGCTCATCCACCGTCGTCCTGGTTTGCGGCGAAAGCCGCTTGCGAATCGTCTCAATGTAACGCACGCTGTTCAGAAATCCGTCCGCTTGCGCGAAAAATGTGTACTGCTGAATATCGGGCGTCTCATCCGGACCAGGGCTCGCGTAAAAGTGATACGAAATCATGTCGAGCGGAATGCCCGGCTTATGATTCTTATGGTTGAGAAAATATTCGAACATCTCCGGACGGTCCGACGGCATCGCCAGTGCCAGACCCACAAACTTCATGCCCGGGTCCACCTTGCGTATCCCCGAAACAATCGCATCGTAACGATCGGTGTACTGTTTGTCCGTCATTTTGTGCTCGAAATCCACTTCGTTGAGCACTTCCCAATACGGGATCTTGAAGTGGTGCCCCGATTCGTGCCGTTTCCCCAATTCGTCTGTAAAACCACCGTTCACATACCAACTCACCAGGCGTCCGTAGTAATCGCCCAGTTGCCTGCCGCTCGGATCCACTAGTTCGGTTCCTTGCGTGTAGTCCCAGGTCACGGCATCGGGATCTTTTGGATACACCACCGGCTTCGGCGTCTTGAACAGCCACGCCGGAATGGTGCTGAAGTTCAGAATCACGGAGTGCCCCGCGGTCGCATTCAGAAAATCGATCGTCATGGGGTCGATCAGTGAAAAATCCCAAGAGGTCTTCCCATTGGCTGGCGGCTCGAGTTCAGCTACCCCTAGCTTGGGATAAGGCAGCCACGGCACATAGCGCACATACTCCGCTCCCAGATTCTTCAGATCTGCAAAGACCTGATCGTGGATCTTCGAGCCGCGCTGGAGCGGAGGATTCACCACTACTTGCAACGTAGCGGTCGTTTTTGATGTCAGTTTCACCTTGTCCCAGGGAATCTTCATATCTTGCGCCGGCAAAGCCAGCGCGCTGATACTAAGTACAATCAATCCCAGAGTTAACTTTCGCATCGATGACAATATCTCCTCACTTACTTCTTTCAGAACCGCGACCGTCAGGGAGCGGCCCCAGCCAATTACCTGCTTTGCCCCGCCCACAAAGGCCCTAAAGCTCTCTTTACGACACTCCTCTAACGTCTGTCCGTCTCTCTTTAATTTCGAAAGCAGGCGTGTCCCCAAATTTCTTCAAACCTCCTGCGCTATCGGCCCTGGTTCCCTGCAAGTTGGCCTGTCGCACGGAAAACGTTACTGTTCACAACTAACCCGCAAACCAGGGGACTAGCGAGCATTCCGCGCCGTTTGCGGAATCCGACGCCTGTCCCCTGCTTTGCCCCGCCCACAAAGGCGCCTAAAGCTCTCTTTGCCCCGTCCTCTAACAAATCTGTCTCACTTCCAAACCCAGCAGCGCCCCCAACTTCTGTATCTTCGCGCCGATATGCCCCACTCCTACGGCGCAGTGATGTGCCGGCGCTTCCGCGTTCCACCGTTCCATAAATTGCCGCGCTCCGATCGGAAAACGGTATCGGCTGTTCGTGTTGCCTATCTCCAGAATCGGCCCCGAGACCGATTCCGCATGTGCCGTCAGCAGCTTAATGGAGCCGTTTCCCGTTTCCACCACCGAGAGCAGCGTCACCGGCCCGTTCCGCACCGACATCTCGACCGAGAGCCCCAGCCCTACCTTCCCGTGATACACGCCCAGCGGCCGCACCTTCGTCTTCCCTTCCGCAATCGCAATGTGACCCGGCCCGTCATGTCCCATCAACACGACGTCCTGGTCGAAGTCGGTAGCGTAATACTCGGTAAAGGAACCGCCCGCGTCGAACGCGTCCATGATCTTCATGGCTTGCGCGTTCTTCACTTCGTACTCGCCCGCCACCGGGATGCCCTGCGCCGTCAACAGGCTCGTGCCCAGAATGATGGAGCTCATCGCATCCTCGTTCTCCGCGTTGCCGACGCCCCGATAGTAATAAGCCAGCGAGCCCAGCGAATGTTTCTTCACCAGCCTGTCTAACGCCACCGATGTGCGCGCCGCTCTGCGCAGTTCCTTCGTCGAGCAATCTTCCTGCACATCGAACAATTCATCGAATTCGGCCGCGCGCGCCTCGACGTCCCTCTCGCAAACCTCCCGCCGCAGCGCCGCCAGTTCGTCGACCTCGATAATTTCCATGTGGCCGCCGAAAGCAGCGCATTGCTGCGTGAGGTCGGAGTAGATATCGAGCATTCCGCCGTAGTAATGGCCCATCAATCCCAGGCGATTGTGCTCCATCACCTGCATGACACGGGCTGCTGCCAGCCAGTCCGCGATCTCGCCCCAAGCCGTTGGATCGTCGTCCAGCGTGCCGGTCACTTGAAAGAAGGGAATTCGACAGCGCTCAAAGACGTTCGCGATTTCAGGTACCGGGCAAGCGCCGCACCACGCCAGCCATTCGCCCGTCATGCTGCCCCGGTCTCGCGCGCGGTTGAAGGCCGAATAATCGATCGCCCCTCCGGGCGCAAGATTGAGCACGATCACCGGAGTCTTCGCGCGCCGAACCACCGGCAGAATGCAGGAAGATAACGCGTAAGTCGCGACATGCAGAAAAATAACATCCACATCCGCTTCGCGAAGCCGATGCCCCGCCGCCAGAGCTTTCTCCGGCGTATCGATCATCCCGAGGTTCACCACGCTCACGTCTTCGCTGCCCAGCCGCCCCTCGATCTGCTGGTTGTAGCCCAGCAGGCGCTCTTCGAGCCCATCGAACTGAGGCCAATAAGCCGCCAGCCCAACACTGAACAAACCGACGCGAAGCTTCATCTACTTCTCAACGCGCCCGGATGCGAAACACTTTGCACTCGTGGAGCGGCCCTCCTGGGCTGCCATGCCGGCTTTCAAGCCGGCATAATACTGCCAGGAATGGCGGCATTGCTGACTGAAAGTCCGCTCCACCAATGACGACCCCGCAAAATGAAGTGCCATTGGCCATTCCAGCCACTTAAAACGTCACCCGCATCCCAAGCTGCAAGGTCCGCGGACCCTCCAACGTCGAAGTAATCGCTCCGAAGGTCGGTGTCCCCCACGTCATGTTGGGGACTCCGAACTGCGTGTGATTGAAGATATTGAACGCTTCCACTCTTAACTGCGCGGCCAGCCGCTCCGTGATCCTGACGCTCTTAAATGCGCTCATGTCCCAGTTCGCTATTCCGGGTACTTCGAATTGATTGCGCCCGGCATTTCCTTCTATGTGGTTCGTCGGATAGGCGAAGGCCGCTGAATTGAAATAAAGCCCTTTGGGATTCTGGTTTAACGTCGGATCGCCCACCACGTTCGGCACCGAAGTATTGAAGGTCGGGCTGATGTTGGGCCAGAATTGCGCGGTAGTAACTGTGTGATACTGACCGGCTGAATACGTTGCGATACCGTTCACCGACCAACCACCAACAAATGCATTTACCAGCTTCGAAGCGCCGCCCAACAGGGGTTTCCCCCTCCCGATGGGCAGATCGTAATTGAAACTCATCACAAAACGCTGCGGAACATCGTAATCGGAAGGCCCACGGTCGTAGGTCTTGAAGTCCGCGCTAATCATGGAGAAGTCGTCCGTGTTTCCGAGGTCAAGCGCCTTTTGCCATGTGTACGAGCCGAGAAAATAGAGACCGGAACTAAACCGATGCTCGTAGCGCGCGGTAAAAGCCTGATAGCTCGCCCAGCCATCGTTGTTCGAGAACAAAATGAAGCCGTTGTACTGCGGGTACGGTTCTCGCTCGGATAGCGGAATCGTGTCGGTTGGGTCCTGCGCCCCGGAGTCCGGATTGAATCTCTGGGGAAGCTTCTGAGAGGTACTTCCGTTATAGGCGATTTCGACAAAATTATTAGCCGCGAATGTATGTTGAATGTCGAAGGTCCATTGCGAAACGTACGGTGTCCGGCTGCGCGGGTTAAGAGTAAATGGATTGAAAGACGCACCCACACCGGCCGCCGGGAACAAGTTACTCAGAGATATGCTCGGCGTCGTGGACGTGATAGTCTGCGACGAATAAAACGGTGCTCCTACAATCTCGAACTGCAGCTCGTTTGCGTTGTCGGTCGAGTAATAAATGCCGCCGCCTGCTCGGATGACCGTGCTTTTATTTACCTGGTAAGCCAGGCCCACGCGCGGCGCGAAGTTATTGTAGTCCGGGTCCACGATTTCCGGCCGAACGCCATGGCCCGCAATCACTTCCTGCTGAGTCGAAAAGTCAAAGAATTCCGCGCGCCCGTTTATCTCTCTCGGATACGGCTGGAATTCATAGCGCAGCCCAAGGTTCAAAGTTAGCTTGGGCAAAATGTGCCAGTTATCCGTCAGGTAGCCGCCGTAGTAGTTCGAAACCATGTTCTGCGACGAATTGCCGACAGAGGTCGTGGCCGTGTAGGGTGTCCCCAAAAGAAAATCCGCCAAACCATTGTTTAAGCCAGTAAATTGTCCGGTGAATCCAAAGCTTGGCACGCCGCCGAAATCCGTAATCTCGAAATAGTTCAGATGCATAATCTGAAAACCGACTTTAAAGTTGTGCTTGCCGCGCGTGATGCTTAAGTTGTCAACGTACTGATAATTGCCTTCATCAGCTCCGATCGCTTCGGAAAACGAGCCGATGCCTCCGAAACCGGTGATTCCGAAACTCGGCACGCCGAAGTCGAAGGGGTTCGTCGACGTGTTCTTCAATCCGAATGTGGTCGCCGCGTAGTTCGGGCCGTCCGCGCCCTCTTCCAGCTTGTAAGTCGAAGTGTCGTTATGCCCGAAACGCAGCTCGTTCACAATCGTCGGAGAGAAGATATGTACCCAGGTGCCGGTCCATAACTGATCCTTGAGCGGATTATTCGTTCCCCCGAGTACCTGAATGGTCGGAACATACAAGGGCTCGTTCGAATTGGAGTAACTGCCGTAAATCGCATCCTTGCTGCTCAATTGGTAATCGATGCGCGTATTGTACTGGTCGAAGTCGCTGATCTGCTTCGGCGCGGCAAAGGTGTTGAAGGTCGGGAAATTTGTCCCGCTTGTATTTGCGAAGACGTTCGGGACGGGAGTAAACGGAATCGCCTTTTGAGACACAGGATTGAGCCGGGAAGCGGGAATTACATTGCCGCGGAAAGGCTGGCCGTTTGTAGGGTCGATCACGTTTGCGCAGTGCTGCGAACCAGGATTTGCCACGCAAAACGCCGAGTTCGTGGGGAAAATCCCTGTACCCGCGCTGTTATCCGCCAGGTTGCCGGCGAGCTGCGCAGTGGAGGGATACAGTCCCGTGTCGCTCAAGCCTTCGCGCTGCCTAAACCCCTCATAGTTGAACATAAAAAAGAGTTTGTTCCGGCCGTTGAACAATTTTGGAATCACCACCGGGCCCGCCGCCGTTGCCCCGAACTGGTTCTGCGAGAAAGGCGGCGGCGAACCTTGTCCAGCCGCGTTCGCAAAGTAATCGTTGGCGTCGAAATCGTTGTTGCGAACCAATTCAAATGCCGTCAGGTGGAGATCGTTGGTACCGGAACGTAGAGTCGTATTGACGACACCCGCGCTGCCTCCGAAATCCGGCGTGAAAAATCCGCGCTGTACATTGAACTCCTGAATGGCGTCCGGATCCGGACGAATCCCGGCGTTGCCGAAGCGCGCGTTCCGCGTTTCGATGCCGTCCACCAGGTAGCTGGTATTGCTCTCCCGTAAACCCTCTATGGAAATTGTCTGATCGCTTCGCCCTGTCCACGTCGTTGCCGGCGAATTCCCTGTCCCTATCGGCGCAGCGCCGGAGGACAGTTGCGCCAATTGAATGAAGTTGCGGCCGTTCAGGGGCAGATTCTCGATCGTCTGCTGCTGTAGCACCTGACCTTCAGTGGCGCTCTCCGCATTGAGTAGCGTCTCCGCCGCCGCCGAGACGTCAACCGTTTCACTCACCGTTCCCAGCGTGAGTTTCACGCCCACTGCGGCCCGCTGCGCCAGTTGAATCGTTATGTCGGTCAACCGTTGCGGCTGAAACCCTGCCGCCTTGATCTCCAGCGCGTAGGAACCGGGCTTCAGTTCGTTGAAGATGTAACTGCCGCCGCCGTTGGTCTGGGCGGTGGCCGTTGTAGTATTTTCCTGAACGTTCTTGAGTGTGAGTGTCGCATTTGCCACGGAAGCTCCGTTCGGATCGGTAACCGTTACGGAGAGATCTCCGGTAAGCCCTTGCGACGTCACTAAGGCAGCGCCGCACAGCAGCGCCAGCCCGGCATAGAGAAAACGGTACTTGGTTTTCATAAAAACCCCAGCTTCTTATTTGAAGCTCATCCTAACGGGCTTTGCCGCCCTGTTCAAGAGACAAGATCTCTACTTTGTATTTTCATCAGGTGAAACACGATTGACACCTAGTGCGTATTTGTTAAATGATTGATGGGTCATGGTGTTACCGCTATTACCCAACCCGGGATAGCTCTTGGTTGCGTATAAAACCGGGAAGGATAGTTTCAGCTGATGAAAAACAGGAGACAACATCCACGTCGGATGGAAGCGGCCTCGGAGCCTGCCTCCTCCGAAAACATCCCGCGCTCCGATTCGACTTACATCGTGGAGTCGATCTCCAGGGCTTGCGATGTCCTCGAAGCTTTTCGCGAGGATGGTGAGTCGCTTCGCCTGTCCGATGTGGCCCCGCGCGCCGGCCTCAGTAAAGCCACCGCCTTCCGCATTCTTTTCACGCTTGAACAAAGAGGTTTGCTCGAGCAGGATAGCGACCGGCGGTATCGGCTCCGCATCCGGCCTCTGAAACGTCGCAAGTACCGCCTTGGCTTCGGCGCCCAGAGCACCGAGTTCCCGTTCTCCCGCGCCGTCTGTGAGAGCATCCAGCGCGTCGCCTTCGAAGAGGAAGTAGAACTGCTCGTGCTGGATAACAAATACTCAGCCAAAGCAGCCCTTCATAACACCGACGTATTTGTGCGCGAGCAGGTCGACCTTGTGATTGAGTTCCAGACCGAAGAACACTGCGCCTCGGCCATCTCGTCCAAACTGCAGGACGCCAACATACCCGCCATTGCTGTTGAGATCCCTCATCCCGGCGCAACCTATTATGGAGCGAATAACTATCGCGCCGGCTTGATGGGCGGCCGCTACCTGGCCAAGTGGGCGCTCCAACACTGGGGTGGAAGAGTAGACCAGGTCTTATTGCTCGAGTTGCCGCCGGCCGGCGCGCTCCCCCGCTCCAGGCTCATGGGCTCCCTGGCCGCTCTGCGCGAATCTCTCCCCCATCTCGCCGACGCGCAAATTGTCTTCTTGAACGGAAACGGCCAATATGAGCGAAGCCTCGACGTGGTGCGTAAGTATCTTCGTACTTCGAAAGCTCACCGGGTCTTAGTCTCGGCCATCAACGACCCAAGCGCGATCGGCGCGCTGCACGCCTTCGAAGAATCCGGCCGCAGCCTGGATTGCGCGGTGATGGGCCAGAACGCCAGCGCCGAAGCACGCGCCGAAATGGCCGAAGGTCATTCCCGATTGATCGGCTCTGTTGCCTATTTCCCCGAACGCTATGGCGAGGGTTTAATCCCCCTCGCGCTCGAAATCATTCAGCGCAGAACCGTTCCTTCCGCTGTCTTCGTGAAACACCAAATCGTCGCGCCCGATAATTTGTGGCAAATCTATCCTTCAGAAGACCTCTCCCACGCGTGATCGGTCACGCCCGCGCCCTTCGGCTTTAGATTAAGCAAGATGTCGAGTTCGCCTGATCGCAGATGCTCATATCGATGGAAGCGCAGGGCGTTGAAAAAGATCTCACGGCACTCGTTACCGTGCAACTCGATGCAAAGTGCATCGATTAACGGTAGCCATGCGTCATAATTTTCCCGGAAGAGCGCTCTTTCGCTGCCCTCAATATCGATCTTCAACAAGCCCACTCGCTCGAAGCCGCTCATCTTAATCAGACTCTTGATGTCCCATCCATCAAGCGTTTTGTCACCGCTTGCCTCGTGAACAGTGTTGTCCGCCTGGCAATTGTGCCTGCGGAGACTTAGCTTCGTGGGGCAAGACCAGGCTGCTCCATGCAAGACTCGAGCTCGGCCTTGATAGGCGGATAGGTTCTGCCGGCAGGCGTTGTAATTGCTGGCCTCAGCTTCAACCGCAAAGACACTTGCTTGCGGGAATCGATTTAAAAACCAGACGCTGGCGAGGCCGATATTAGCCCCAAGATCGACGATCGTCGCGGGAGCCAAATTACTCAACGGCGCGTATTCGTTCTCGATCATAATCTGTCGAAAGACGAACGAATCACTCGTCGCGGCGCGTAGCTTGACCGCGTGCGTGAGCGGCCGTGGCCGCACCAGCACGAACTTTGGGTAGGGCAGATGGAATTTGTATTGAAGTGTACCCAGCGCCCATTGCAAGGTAGGCCAAGCGCCTATCCGTTTTAGGGCGACCTTCGAAGTTTCCAGAGTGCGCACAGCACTCGCGGAGAATCCCAAGATTCGAACGCCAGGCCGGGACTTCGAAAGGGTACTAATGCTAGCTACCGTCCTCGAAAAATTATATCTCGGGAATTCCGCTGCTGGAAACAGAAGGGATTGCTCGGTGCCAGCCCTGGCTAGGCTCTCCGGCCAGCCGGCGCGGTCAAGCCGATTTCGGATGAAGCGATGCCCGCGAGCGCGGCCCCGGTAGGGCGACAGGTTCGGAGGGAGGGGCGTTGTCCTTGTAATTTGTTGTTTCCAGGCAAGGGGAAAACGAGGAGCAAGCCGCTATGCAGATTACCCCACGCGCGCGACTCATGCCTTACGCGCGCCTGCTGAGGGCGGTACTGGAGATGATTCCGCTCAGCCGGCAGTTGCCCTGTGCGCGTGGCTGGCTGGGGCGTTCGTAGCCAAGTCGGTGTACGGTTTGGAAACTACGCGGCAGTTGTTGCAGCGGCTGCACACGGATCGGCAACTGCGCTGCTTGTGCGGCTGGACGAGCGTGCATCGGATCCCGCATGAGTCGACCTTCTCACGCGCCTTTCAGGAGTTTGCTGAAACGGAGTGGCCGCTGCGTTTGCAGGAAGCACTGATTGTGAGTACGCAACAGCATCGGCTGGTGGGCCACATGGCGCGCGACTCCACGGCGATTGCAGGGCGGGAACGCTTCGCAGGCCGCCCCAAACACAAATCGATTCCGCGAGATTCATGCACACAGCCGCAGTTTAGGTCACGTTCCGCTGATTGCGCCGCACGGCTCTGTGCCGCCCGTGCCCCAGGGCGTGCAGGAGAGCTTGCGACGCTACAACAAACGGCGCCAAGCGCCGAAACGATACGACCGGAAACGGCTTCCCTTCAAGCCGGCTTAGGAACAGCGCTTGGCCGAGCGCAATACGGTGGAACGGGTCTAGAGCCGCTTGAAAGACGAGTTCGGAGCGCGCGTTATCCGCGTGCGCGGGGCCAGCAAAATCATGGCGCACCTGATGTTCGGGGTGCTCGCCCTCACCGTCGACCAGTTGCCAAAACTCAGCGGCTAACGCTTCCTAGCCTCCCGCTGACCACCTGCTGCCAGAGAGCGATGCTCCGTCGCGGCGTGCCCATTTTCCGATCCGAGCAGCACTTTGCCCCACAAAGCACCCCCAAACCTACTTCCGTTGCCACTCCCTCTCCGCCGATACATCCTCCGGCCCCCATTTTGCAAGTGGGTCACAACATGAATGCGCCAGGTGTGGTGGCGTACAACGGGGGTGGTGAGGGGACACGCCTGCGGGTGGGACGTTAGGAGTTGCTGGACACTAGCCCGGCATTTCCCCATAGGGGTTTGTGACGCGGGCAAGACAGCGGGAGGTTCGGAGCCGGAGAACTTTTCCTCAAGGTAGCGACTACCTAACAGCCAGTGTCCAAAGCAATCTCCATCCCGGCGCTTTGCCTGTCGCTCATCCTGGTTACCGTCTCGTCCGCTCAGACGAATGGCGACGCCGCTCTCAACCAAGGCTATAAAGCTCTGGCGTCCAAAGACTATGACGCTGCTATCGCCGCTTTCCGGCAAGGTCTCGCCCAGCAGCCCAACAACGTCAAAGCGCACAAAGACCTGGCTTACACGCTGCTCAAAACCGGCGATAACGCTGAGGCGCGCGACGAGTTCGCCCAGGCGCTCAAACTCGACTCGCGCGACGACACCGCCGCTCTTGAGTTTGCCTTCCTCGCCTACGAAACCAAGCAGCCCATCGAAGCGCGCCGCACGTTCGACAGACTGCGCCACTCCTCGAATGCGGCGACGGCCAAAACGGCGCAGCAAGCTTTTAGCAACATCGACCAGCCGCTTGGCGACGGGATCGCCCGCTGGCAGCAGGCACTGAGCCGGCTTCCCGACCCCAATGCTCTATCCAGTTTCAGCGCCCATTGGGAACTCGCTCAACTGGCCGAACAGCGTGACGATTTGCCGCTGGCCGCGCAACAATTCGAAATCTGCCGCAAGCTCAAGCCGCAGCTGCCCGAACTGCTGTTGATCCTGGCGCGCGTCTGGGGACAAGTCAATCGCGTCGACGAATCTCAGGCCGCGCTGCTGGCCGCCTCCCGTTCGGCCGACTCCCGGACCGCCGAGCAGGCTCTCGCGCAAATGAGTACGCGTTATCCCTATCCTTACGAATTTGTCGCGGCGCTCAAACTCGATCCGCGCAATGTTGCGCTGCGCCGTGAACTCGGCTTTCTCTATCTCGCCATGCACAAGCAGCCGGAGGCCATCGAACAGTTCGAAGCCGTCCTGGCCATCGATTCCAAAGATCAGGTTGCGCGCAAACAGCTAGACCTGGTGCGCAACCTCAAAACCGCTTCCGCCGCTGGCGCGCATACCGGCGCATCTCCCGCAATCGACGCCAAAGCGCTGGGCAAGAAGAGCCTCGCCCTCGGTTACTTGCACGATGCCATCCGTTATCTCCAGCAAGCGCACGAGCAGAATCCCGAAGATGACGATGTCTTGCTCCAATTGGGCTGGGCCTACAACGCCTCGAAAGACGACACCTTAGCGATCGAATGCTTCGATAATGCCCGCCGTTCCGACGATCCACAGATCGCCTCGGAAGCAGCGCGCGCGTATCACAATCTGCGGGGCGACACGCTTCCGCAAACCACCATTTGGACACTTCCTATGTTTTCGTCGCGATGGATGGATCTGTTCAGCTACGGGCAGGTCAAGCGCACCATTCCGCTGCCTTTTCTGGGCAAAGCCAACAGGTGGGTATCGTTCTATCTCTCCACGCGTTTTGCCGGCGATGTGAATAGCAGCCTGGATGCGCATGCGGAAAATCCGCAGTATCTTTCCGAAAGCTCCTTCATCTTCGGAGCGGGCCTAGGCAGCAGGACCTGGCATCATCTCACCGGCTGGGTGGAAGCCGGCGAAGCGGTCAACTATCTGCCGTTTCGCCACGACATCGGCACCGCCGTTCCGGACTACCGCGGCGGCCTCAACTACGCCAAAGGCTTCGGGCATCTGCTCGGAAGCCGCGGCAGCGGAATGTTCTACGAGACTACTGACGACGCCGTCTATATCAGCCGCTTCGACAAAGACTGGCTGTTTTACTCGCAGCATCGCGCCGGCCGCACCTTCCATTTCGCGAATGGCATCTCCGCCCAAGCGCTCTTCAACGTCAATTACGTGCGCGACCTGAAAGCTCAATACTGGGCCAACACCGTGGAAATCGGCCCGGGCGTCAAGGTTCATATGCCCTGGATGCCGGCTAGCATGTACTGGTCGGCGGACTTGCTGCACGGCTTCTACACGCAGTGGTCGCCGCGACCGAATTACAACGATGTGCGCATCAGCATGTGGTACGCGGTGACCAAATGAACCGGTTTTTTATCCTACACGTTGTTTTGCCGCTGCTCTGCCTGCTCCCCGCGCGCGCGACCGTTTTTCAGACTTACAGCGCCGATGCCAAGTCGTGGACCGCGATCTTAGGCTCGGTCGGCATCACGCCGGACGCCAATCGCGATCCGCAAATCGTGGTCGCGGGCGTGGGCGCGGCCGCTGGTCTCGCCGCGCAAGCCGAGAACAAGATCCTGATCGTCGAAGGCACGGGCGCGGTGGCCGCCCAACTCGGTATCATCGCCAAAGCCGAGCCGCTCTCCATCCGGCAGATCGTCGATACGCACGATCCGAAAATGCAAATCATCTGGCAGCAGGCCATCGAGACTACGCTGGCCAGCGTGCCCGCCGACTTTCGAGTCTTCGCGAGCGAGAAGTGGAAGGGTTCGCCCGTTATCGCCGGGAAACGCACCGCCCATGGCGCGATTTTGTGGCTCGCCACCTCGCCCGGACCCACTGGCATCGAACATTTTCCGTATCTCATTCAGGCGCTCAAAGATCTGGGCTGGACGCCTTCGGCCGAAACCGCTGACCTCTGGGCTTTCTTCGATTCTTCGTACCGCATTCGCGCCGACCCCGACTATCTGGCTACGCGCTGGCGGCGCGCGGGTATCGGCGTTCTGCACGTCGCCGCCTGGCACAATATGGAGCCCGATCCCGTGCAGGACGAATATCTAAAGCAGGTGATCGCCGCCTGCCATCGCCACGCCATCTCTGTCTACGCGTGGCTTGAGCTGCCGCATGTCGGCGAAAGATTCTGGGCTGAGCATCCGGAGTGGCGCGAAAAAACCGCCGTCGGGCAGGACGCCCAGCTCGATTGGCGCAAGCTGATGAACCTGCAAAATCCGGCTTGCCGGAGCGCCGTCGCGGAGCGGATTACGCTTCTGCTCAGCCGTTTCGATTGGGATGGCGTCAATCTCGCCGAGCTCTATTTCGAATCGCTCGAAGGCGCATCCAATCCGGCGCGCTTTACTCCGATGAACGACGACGTGCGCGCGGAGTTCCAGCGCGCGGCCGGTTTCGATCCGAAGCTTTTGTTCACCGCCGGCTCGCCCCATGCCGCGGGCGCTCATCTCGAGGACTTGCGAAAATTTCTTGATTACCGCGCCGATCTCGCGTTCCGCATGCAGCGCGAATGGCTTGGGGTGGTCGATCGATCGCGCCGTGACAAGCCTTATCTCGACGTGGTGCTCACTCACATCGACGATCGCTTCGACACCGGCATCCGCGATGAGTTAGGCGCGGACGTGGCGCGCAGCCTGCCCCTCATCCAGGCGCGCAAGGAAACGCTGCTGGTGGAGGATCCCGCTCCCCTCTGGGCTCTCGGGCCCGAGCGTTACGGCCGGCTCGCCGATAAGTACAAACAGCTTGCGCCGGATCGCTCCGATCTGGCCGTCGACATCAACGTGGTTGAGCGCTATCAGGACGTCTATCCGACAAAGAAGCAAACCGGTGTCGAGTTACTCGAACTGGTGCATCAAGCCGCCGTCTCCTTCGGGCGCGTTGCCCTTTACTTTGAAAATTCGATCGAGAAAGAGGATCTCTCACTTCTACCGGTCGCCGCTACCGACGCCCAGGTGGAAGCGCACGGACCGGATGAGATCGAAACCAGGGCGCTTGAGCCCACGCGTATCGCGTGGCAAGGTCCGGTTGCCGTAGACGGCAAAATATGGCCCATTCAGGACGCTCAATTTGTTCTTGCGCCCGGCGGCAAGCATCTGCTCTCGACCGCCTTCCAGGCGCCGGCTGTCACGGTGAGGGACTTTAACGGCGATGTACACTCCGCCCTTTCCACGCGCGGCCGCGTCGACGTCTCCTATGACAGCCGCACCCGCGCGATCGCTATTCTTGCCTCACCCGCCTCCGCCATGGAGGTAGACGGCCAACCCGACCAGCAGTCCCTGGTCGTCGGAGCGCCTATCCTCCTGCCCTCGGGTCAACATATCGTGAGTTTTCTGCGCTAAGGCCGCGTCGACGAAAGCCGGATCCGAAGCGCTACAATGTAGCTCATGAAGGCTTCCATTCGCGATCTGCACATTCGCACTTCGGAACTGGTGCGCGAGGCCGCGGCGGGCGCAGTCATTTCGATTGAGCGCCGGGGCGAGCCGGTGGCGGAGTTGCGGCCGATTTCGAAAAAGCGCAGCGGCCCGCGGCTGCCCGATCTAAGCGATCTTTGGGAACGCTTTCCGGTGGTGGCTACCGATAGCGGGCGTTTTCTGGAAGAAGACCGCTAGGGATGTATCTGGATTCCGCCTACGTTGCGAAGTACTACGTCAATGAGCCTGATGGGCCGGCAGTAAGGAAGTTGATCCGCCGCGCGGCGCATATTTGCACGTCGTCGTGGGCGCTCGTCGAAGTAACTTGCGCATTTCAGCGGCACGTTAGGGAGCGATCTCTTACAGCCGCACAGGGCCACGAGCTAATCGACATTTTCAGGAGTCATGTTCACGCTGGTTTCTGGAACTTAATACCGCTAAGCGAGGCTCTCCTGGTTAGGACCGCAGCGCTGGTCCGTACAATTCCGGCGCACGTTCCATTGCGCGCCGGCGACGCTATCCATCTGGCAAGCGCGCTCGATGCGGGTGAGCCAACGGTTTGGAGTAACGACCGCCACTTGATTGCAGCCGCGGCGCACGTTGGTCTTGCCGGCAAGACGGTGGAAGCTTAGGATACAAAGCTCTAGGGGAGACGATAGAGGGGATATACGGCCTCCAATTGGAAGATCGCTACCACGAAGTGGACCATTCCCCGCCAGGTAGACGTCGTCATTCGCACGCTCGATCGAACGCCCACCGACGAGCAGACCCGCGCGGCCGAAGATCTGATCGACGCGCTCAAGATGTATCTCAAGTAGTTCCGTTTCGACGGCGCGTTACTTCTCGGAGGGCAATTTGTATTTGATCTTCGATTCGGTGGAAGTGAAGATGGATTCCGCTTCGAACTTCCGATACTTGACGAATGAAATCTCGTTGCGGTTGTATTGTGTGCTGCTATGCACGAAGATCAATGCTTTCAGCGGAAGCGTGTAGAAGCGGCCGCCCACGTTGACGCTGCCGTAATCGATGATGGCGTTGTTCTCTTTAATGCGGAAATCGGCGGGCAGATCCACAGCCCGGATAAAGAGCTTCGAAATCGCGCCGCTATCGGTATCCACGTAAACCAAGCGACGCACCGGAGCCCTATATTTTTGCTACATCTCCACGCCGGCCTTCAGGAAGCAGCAGTAAACAAGGTTGAACTTCGTCTTCGGAAGCCCGACAAAGTAGCTGAAGACCGCCCTCCGTCCGGTCTTTGAAATCTCCCAGTGATGCCATCTCAGCTCCGGGTCGATGCCGAGGCCAAAGATCATATTCATGTCGCCGCCGAATTCCCCGTTCGAGAAACTCTGCCCCATTCGTGTCTCGACGTTCTCGGCGCCGCGCTTCAAAACCTGCTCGACATGTCCTTCGTCAAGTCCGCTGGCAAACCTCAAATGGCGCGTGAAATTATCGCTGTGATGAAGCTTCCTGCCGTACCGCGGATTGCCATCCGGTTCGTATCCATTCAGGTTGCTGTAGCGCCGGGTGACTTCGTCGCACAGGAAGTTTGGCAGATTGTGAATATACGATTGGACGTAGTCAAATAAGCGCCCCAAAATCCGCGTCTGCTCTGGTTGGGGCGGCGCGCTTTGCCCGGCCAGGGCGAGTTCGGGTGGCAAAGGTAGCTCAGCGGATTTGTCGCGTAAGCTTTTAAGCGCTACGAACGTCCTTGGCCCAACGCCTATATTCTCGAAATAAGCAACTGTAGACGGAGTCAGCCGGTCGGCCAAACGCACGCTTGCGAGTTCCCGCGCCAGACGTTGGTCGTCATGATCGGAATAAACCGAGATAAACACCAGTTCGGCTACTTCGGCCGCCGTCGTCCTGTGATCGGCCCCGAGAACAAGCGCAGGCAGCAGCGCTAGTAGGCACAGCACCCTCACACCGCACATCATCTCTCATTGGGGGTTGGTGCAGCCAGATGTCGATCAGCCTGACCCGATCCAATCCAATTCCAACTGATCGACGCGCCGCAACTCCGGATCGCCGTCACCAATGGACATTTGTACTTCTGAGCGAGCGCGGCCGCAAATGCATCCGCATAAGCAATCGGGTATCGCCCCTTCAACAGGGCAGCGCTCCAAATATCTTCCATGGTCGGCACTTCAATGGTTGCGGGCAGAGTTCGCGAAATCTCTCGCCAGTATTCAGACAATGCCTGGCTGTGGTTCTTCCGAAGGAAACAGCAGAGCCAAGCGGCTTTTGCGAGCCGCTGCGATAGGCCCCAGGTAGTTTTGAATTTACGGGCGCTAACGCTTCCTGCTCTGTTGCAAGCATTTCGCAACGCTTGGGCGGCATCCGGTGGGCACGCTCATGCTTAGGTAAACGACATGGGGCGCTAGGCCCGGCTGCGTTTTTTCCGGTGCAAGGTTCTGGCCAAATTCCGCGAGACGTAGAACTTTTTCCGGCAATCGAGACAGCGACACGGACGCTTATTGAGCAGCCGCATAAACCGGTCCCAGAGTTTCTTATCTCCTGACCGGGCAAGTTTCACCGATTGACACGCCGGGCAACAAAGCATGGCTATTCTACCGAGGTTTAAATCGCTCATACATTGGTGGCACATTTCGGACCGGCTGGAAGTGCGAACGCCATTCGCGGAACCTTGCAATAGGCGCTTGAAACGGAGTCATGGTGGGCGGTCACAGGATCGAACTGTGGACCTCCTGCTTGTAAGGCAGGCGCTCTAACCGGCTGAGCTAACCGCCCGCTTCCCGGAACATCTCTTTCCACCGTCCATATTCGCACGCCAGATGCTCCCGCCTCATTTTCCTGCGCGCCTGCGCAGATAATTCCCTTTGGTCGCCGCGCCCATTTTTTTCGTCTTTCATTGGCAGACAGGTGCAAACTCAGACCATGGCTATTCGCCTGCGGACTTTCTGGCGGCGCATCACCGATGGCATTGCGATCCAGCAATTATGGTCGCAATTCCACAGCGAAGCGCGCGCCAGCTATCGCCTTTATTCGAAAGAGGTCGATTGGAACCGCGCCGAGCAGGAATCGCGCAGCCACCGGTTCAAACGCGTTGCCACCGGGCTGTTCTGGGCGATGGTCCTAAAGCTTTCGCCGGCACGCCGCGTGCTCTTCGTGGTTGCGCTCGTATTGCTTGTGTTTCCCGGCTTCGATCTTCGTTATCGCCAGGCGGAGGCGCAGATGCCCAACCTCTCTTTCTTTGCCGCCGTCGCACTACTCCTCCTGCTGGCCGTCGAACTCGCCGACCGGGTCACCATGAAACGTGATCTCGAAATCGCCAAGGAAATCCAAACCTGGCTCATGCCGGCCGCGCCACCGCAGGTCTCTGGCGTCGAGATGGCATTCGCTACCCGGCCGGCCAACACCGTGGCAGGCGATTACTATGACGCCTTTTTGCGTCCTGTTTCCGAGCACGCTAGGCCGGCCTGTGGCGCAGTTACTTCTGATCGTCGCCGACGTAGCTGGTAAGAGCGTCCCGGCGGCCTTGCTCATGGCCACTTTGCAGGCGAGCCTGCGCACGCTGGCTGGCGTCTGCACCAATACGCTCGATTTAATCGAGCGCTTGACTCTCTATTGCTGCCAACAGAACGTCGGCGGCCAACGCTTTACCACCGCGTTTCTCGCCGAATTCGACCCGCTTACTCGTCAACTCACCTATGTGAACGCGGGACACAACTGGCCCGTACTGCGGCGCGCCTGCGGCAATGTCGAGCGCCTCCAAACCGGGGGGCTGCCCCTCGGCCTCATGCGCAACGCCCGTTATGAATGCGGCCAGGCCACGCTCGCCTCCGGCGACCTCCTGCTTGTCTTCACGGACGGCCTGGTCGAGGCTGAAGATGAAAGAGAGGAACAGTATGGCGAACCCCGTATGTTGGCCACGCTGGACAGCCACTCCAGGAACACCGCCGCCGAAATACTCCAGGGGCTCATGACGTCCGCCGATGGGTTCGTGGGCTCGGCTCCTCAGCATGACGACATTACTTGCCTTGTCCTGCGGAGCATCCCGGGCTAGCTACCCTACCTCTCGTCGCAAAATGCGACGGGCCGCTTGCTGACGCGATTTTTTCACAGTCCGTGACGCGCGCGGTTCAGTATCTAGTGTCACCAATCGCAGAGCCGCGCACGTGCAAGGGAGTGTGTCCGAAGTGGCATTTTGCGACGAGAAGTAAGCTAGTCCTGCGGAGCAGGCGCGTTCACGCCCAGTTGTGAACCAACCTTCGACAGCGCCGCCCACACCTCGCCAGGCAGGGGAATCCCGGCGCGCAAGCGTTCCCGCTCGGTCCTCCATTCCGGTTCGCCGGCGGCCAACACTTCGTCAAAGCCCTCGGCAGGAGCGGCGGACCTCAAATCGGCCACCAGCCGCTGCAGTCTGGCCTGGAACTCGGGGAGCGGCAGGAAACGTTCGATATCGATGGCTAGAAAGCTCTGGCTTACACCCACGCGCCGGCCCCGCTGGCGCATGGATCCCACCTCGCCGGCCATGGCGCCCCCGCCCAATACCGCACAGAGAATCTCCACTGCGGCGGCAAGGCCGCTGCCTTTGTGTCCGGCGGCTTGGCCGCCCAGCGGCATGAGCAACCCGCTGATTGCATCTGAAAGATTGGTGGTGGGCGCGCCTGCCGCGTTGAGCGCCCATCCCTCCGGAATAGAATCCGAGTGGCCTGCTGCCGCAGCCCAGATGCGGTTGGCGGCAACCGTTGTGGTGGACATATCGAGCAACCATGGGCCGGGAACCGCGATGCAGATCGGGTTGGTTCCCATGCGAGGCTCTCGCCCCTGCCATGGTGCCACCAGGCGCGAGGCATTGCAAAGCACAATTCCCACTTGTCCCTGCTCAGCCATGCGCGTTCCCCAGTAAGCAGCCGCGCCAAAATGGTTCGAGTTTCGAGCGATGGCCAAGCCCAGACCAAACGCGCGCGACAACCGGACGGCGTGATCGCAACACTGAGCCGCTGCTACTTGCCCGATGCCGTTCTCCGCGTCGAACAGCAGGCAAGCGCGGTTTTCCGAGAGAATTCTGCCCGTGGCCACCGGGTCCATATCGCCTGCTTGCAACTGCTCCACGTACAACGGAAGCAGGCGCGCTCCATGCGAATCGACGCCGCGCAAATTGGCAGCAACCAGGGAGGAACCGGCCAGCTCGGCGGCCTGCCGCGGCACTCCGGCGCGTACCAAAACCTCAGCCGCGAAATGCTCCAGCTCGCTTGCAAGTATCCTAGGCATGCTCATAGGTTAGTAACCGGAGCATTCGCCATCGGTAGCGGCAGTAGAGAATGGAAACGGAGGGCGGATGAAGAAAGGTTATTGGATTGTCGCCTATCGTTCAGTGGCGGACGAATCGGCGCTGAAGGAATACGGCAAACTTGCGGTGCTAGCGATAGCGGCCGCAGGCGGCAAAGCTTTGATACGGAGCTCCGATGTAGAGTCCCGCGAATCCGGGCTGAAGCAACGCGTGGTAGTCATGGAATTCGAAAGTCTTGAGAAAGCCATAGCGGCTTACAGCGGCGCCGCCTATCAGGCCGCTTTGCAGGCCCTGGGATCCGCGGCGGAGCGGGATTTCCGTATCGTCGAAGGCGTGTAACCGTTTTTGAAGCCCGCTCGCCTGCGGGAAGCCATCCTGGTCCCCGCCGGTTGCTAATAATTTACTCTTTACCCTGCAATCGCTGATGGCTTTTTAAAGCACCCGCTGACGGGAAGCGCGGCGCCGCCAGACCAGCATTCCTACGAGGCCGCTGCCGAGCAGCAGAAACGCGCTAGGCTCGGGACTAGCCGACACGCCACCGGTGACATAATCCAACGCCGTGGCGGAAGTAGCGACCGCGACGCCGTAGTCGATGTGACCCGTGCCGGTGGGACTACCGTTACTCCAGAAGTCGACCACTTGGCCGCCTCCGATATCGAAGAGCAGCCCGTAAATATCGAGGAATCCGCCATGCAATGGATAGTCGGACGCGGTTTGCGGCGAGCCGCCGGGATAGAACAGGTTGTCATAAGTCAGAACGCCGTTGGCCTGTGCGGGTAGCCCCGTCGCGACCGCGAACTTGCTGAAATCGTGCGGCGTGAGCAAGTTCGTGGGGTCCGGTGTGGCGTAGTTGATGGGCTCAAGCGCGCCGATCGGCGCGTTGACGATGCCCAGGCCGTTATTCGAGTCGGAGAACGTACCGCTGATTCCCGTAACCTCCAAGCCTTGAGGATATTTCGCGTCCGCCGCTGTGCCGTAAGTCAACTCAACCGTGCCAGTTACTCCAGCACCCGTAAAACTGAAGTCGGATGTGCTGGCGTTGGCCTGAAAAGGAAGCGAGCCCGCTAAGAGCAATGTCGCCGAGACTACCAGTTTTTTTCTCATTCTGATGAAAGCTCCATTGAGTAAACGCCCCGGTTCTCACTTGCGAACGGTCTTATTCATCGACCTCGATAATCCGGTCGCCAGCCTGTCCGGTGCTAGAAAAGTATTATAAGCTGTACGAACCACGAAGAGCAAACGATGTGGGTACCCCGACGTCGGAAAACGGGCAGTACCAGCGACGAGCACGTCCGCCACGGCCCGAAAGCGGCCTTGACCGCTAAGCCGAAGTTCCACAGCTCGTTGAGCGTGATTTGAAGACACAACAGGTATTTAGCCGAAGGTGGGGGGGAATTACTGACTACGTGACGGGACACGGATCTTGAGGCCGAGCAGAGCGAAGACACGCTCCTGCAACGGAGTTGGATTGGCAAGTTTATCGAAGGGCGGCACAGATTGGTTGGCTGGTTGGACGCGATTGAGGGTGAGGGTAGCGAGATCGGCCAGAAGAGTTTGAAAGCTATGAACCGGTCTTCCTTCGGTGGTCTGTTTGGTCAGCGCCTTGCGCTCGGCTGCCGGTGACCGCTTCGCGGGTGTGACAACGGAATCACGCTGAGCCTCGGCGCTGGCTTTATCGTGATCGTCGAACAGCAACGGCGCCAGTTTGTTGCGCATGTGCCACTCGACATAGTAGGCCAGCATGCAGAGAAACACGTGCGCGCGGACTCGGTCGGCCAGCCGATGATGGATAGGGCGCACGTGCAGGTCGACAGTCTTCAGGCTGCGGAATGCTCTTTCTACGCCGCTGAGCTGCTTGTAGCAGCGCACCACTTCGGAAGCCGGCATGGAGGCGGCCGGGACATTGGTGCGGATCACGTAAATGCCGTCCAGCTTCTTTTCGCGTTCCATGCTCTCGGCCCTGCGCTCATAGCGAAAATCATCTTCTTCGATGTGGATCTGGTAGTGTTTACCCATTTTGAAGCGCCCCAGCACACGGCCCACCCTGAGGCCAATGGTTGGCTTGCCGCGTAATGGCCGCTGCTCCCGTCTGGTGGCAGCGGCGATTTTTTCCAGCTCCTTTTCGGTGGCCTGCAGAAGTTCCTCGCGCTTACGTGCACGCTCCTCGGACAAGATGGGGTTGAAGCAAACCACCAGCCGTTCGCCCGCATAATCGGGATGCGCGATCTCGGCCAGGTCGACCGTGTCGAATAGGGACCGCTGCAAAGCGCCATCGGCTGCCAGCTTCTGAATCGAGGTGGCGCGTAACGCCGTGATCCAGGCGATGCCACTGTCCCCGGAAAAGTCTTCGCGAATGCGTGCGCTGGTGATCATGCCGCGATCGCCCACCAGCACCAGCCGCTTCAGACCAAAGCGTTCGCGCAGTTTCTTCACCTGGTCCGGAACGGTTTTCGGATCGGCCGTGTTGCCTGCCCACACTTCCACCGCCACCGGGCAGCCCGCCGCGTTAGCGAGCAGTCCGAATACGATTTGCGGTTTGCCGCTTTTGTCATCACGCGAATGCCCTAGTATCTACTTGCATAAGTCAGAGTACTTGAGTTTGGGTTTTGAGGGGAAGACAACAGCCTTTTTCCATTCGAAGGGAGCGGCCCTTTCGTTGTAGGCTGAGACGAAGTCGTCGATGGCTTGCCGCAGTTGCTTAGGAGAAGTAAAGCTTGCGCCGCGGAGCGCTTGTCGGCTCAGGATACTGAACCAGCATTCGACTTGGTTGAGCCAGGAGGAATAAGTTGGAGTGAAGTGCAAATACACGTGGGGGTGCCGCTTCAGCCAGCGGTCCTCCTTCGGCTTGTGCGTGTTCAGGTTGTCCAACACGATATGGATCTCACGGTCCGGATGCGCTGCCACGACCTCGTTCATGAAGTCCAGGAACTCGCGCCGGCGTCTGCGGCTATAGTGCGCCGCTTTCACCTGTCCCGTGCTGATCTCTAGTGCCGCAAACAGTGTCGTCGTGCCGTGGCGCTTGTAGCAGTGACTGAATCCGTTAACCGCTTTGCCGTCTGGCAGACGCAAATAGCCTTGCGCCCGTTCCAACGCCTGAATGGACGGTTTCTCATCTACGGCGATCACCAGCGCTTTCTCCGGCGGGTTCAGATAGAGCCCCACCACGTCGGCAGCCTTGGGGCCAAACTCCGGATCCGTGCTGATGCACCAACTGCGGCGCCGCTGCAAGCAGATACTATGGCGCCGCAGAATGCGCCAGACTTGGTCTTTGCTCACATCCGGCAGAGCTTCCGCCAACAGCGGGCCATTCCACTGCGAGTAGCCTTTGGGCGGCGGTTGATCGAGCAACGCCAGCACTCGTTTCTCTGTGCTCAGGTCATAAATCGCGGGCTTGCCGGAACGCCCGGCGTCATTCAAACCCACCAGGCGATTGGTCCCGAAGCGTTGCCGCCACTTCGAAACACGCGCCGTGCGGGTTTTCAGGGTATCGGCAATCTGCTGGTTGGTTCGGCCTTCGTTGGCCAACAAGATAATCTTGGCCCGTTCCACCAACCGCTGCTCGCTCTTGCCGCGACGAGTCCATTGTTCGAGCCTCCCACGTTCCTCCTCGGTCAGGTCAATGATTGCCACGGGCTGGCGCATGCCCCTAGTATGTATAAGTACGTTAACTATTGCAAGTTAGTACTAGCTTGGCCAGTTCGCAATGCCGCCCTTCGAAGTAGGTCGAGGTCAGATCGTAGAGAACCAATCCTCCCTCAGCCAGATGTCTCTTCGCCAACGCCGCTTCGATGGGGGACTGACGTTCCAGCAGCCAGTCCATGGCGCGGTAGAGTTCGTCTTCTCCGGTGGTCTCCAAACCCAGGTATGCGCTCAGGCTGCTGCTCAGCGTATCGGGATGAAGCGCCCGCGCGGTAGCCAGTTTGGAGCAGGGGTCCAGAATGCGAGCCGCGATCATTGCCACGGCCAGGTCGCGCGAACGGCTGGGTTGCTTGCCGATGATCGCGTCCAGCCCGAGCCGGTGGAGGCAGCCGAGCACGCAAGCCACGTGGCCGTGGGGAAGAGAGCGCAGGATCTGAAAGGAGTGGGCTGAAGAGGCAACCGTGGTAGCGCCTTTGAGAACCTCGCGCAGAGCGGCGATCTGCTCGACAGGCCAGTGTGAGATGTTGGCGAGAGTGCGGTTGTGAACCTTGCCGTTTTCGCGGAAGGACTCGCGGAGGAGCGTGGCGGGTGGCGAGCTGCGGTTGGGAACGACCGCGACGTACATGTAGACATGATCGCACCAATAATGGCTAACACAAGCCAAATACAGCATCTTACATGACTACATCTACATCATAATATCCGCTATCCGGCAACATCAGCAGGATCAACGGGTTCACTAACTACCGTGCGGAACTTCGGGCTAAGGAACTTTATTTGTCCTCCGCCGTTCGGCTAACGTCTCGTGCAGAATGGATCGGATGTAGGTCTGGTACGGCAAGCCCTTACGCGCAGCCTGCTGCCGGGCTAACTCGATGTCAGACTCACGGGAGTCGGATCGTCACTGGCCTGGCTTTAGGCGATGCGAGCCGTTTGCGCGCAGGTCTGCAATTCTCGGAAGTCCGTACTTTCGATCCTCAACGGATACGCCCCACCAGATGTGTGCCTCTTTTGCAGCCACTTTCAGCGGTCCGCACAGCATCTCTAGCAGGCGCGTGGATCGCTTCGTCAGCACCTGGTAAGTGTGCCAACGTGCGACACACATCGTCGCCGCTACTCGGGAGATGTACGGCGACGGAATGGCCTCGTGAAAGAGATCGCTCATGGAGTTGACGAAAATCATCTTAGGTTCACCCCATAGAAACGGCTCCGCCAGTTTCTCCGGAACGAGTGTTAGATCAAAGCCATGCTCGAACGGATGGTTTTGCACCTCTCGAAAGCGCTCGGCGAACCGTTCGGCGTAGCAGTGCTTGCAGCCCGGACTGATTTTCGTGCAACCACGAACCGGGTTCCACGTCGCATCGGTCCACTCGATCTTTGATATCTGAGACATAGGATCATTCAAAGGTAAAGCTGCTTTGGTCGGTACCGTACTTCAGCACTTCGTCCCAGAACTCGTGAGCTCTCTTGTGTCTGGAGAACAAAGCTAGGCAGTAAAGCGGCAAGTTCTTTTCATTCGACCTGACCCACTTCATTCGGTTGTATGGGGTCGGAAGGTAATCCAGTGATTCCATACTCTTTGAGAACTCAGTAGCCAAAATTTTCTGAAGTCGCCCCGGCGGCTAGGTAATGCCTTCCAGCGCTCCCTCCACGCCACATTTCCCAAGGCTTCATCGATCTTTGTCGAATTTCCTTCCACGTAGTGATCGTAGTTGCGGTTTGCGTCCATACCGATGGCGAGCAGAACGATAAAATCTATGAACACCGTTGAGAGTGTTTTAAGTGTTTCGAACTTTAGTCCGAAATCGAATGGATCGACGACACACAAGCTGAGTATGCGGTTTGTCGCTGAAGCTTTGGGTATAGCTCGGATAATTTCGTCAACCCTGGCATCGCAACTGCCCTCCACGTAACTCACGTCTGCCGAAGGCGCAATACGCTCTGACCTGGCTTTTAGCGCGGCAAGTAAACCCTCGTGTTCCTCGCAAAAAATGTATTTGTTGAATAGAGAGCTTACGGTCAAAGCGATTAGCGGCGAGCCCTTTAGAAATATACGAGTGCCCTCTACGTAGCCAAGTCCTCCGCCCGCGTAAAGATCGATGTAAACTCGCTGATCCCATTTGTTCTTCATCCCGCTGGAGAAGAGCTCGTCGTAAAGCGCGAGCAGACGATACTTATCTTCGGCCCACGGGCGCACGTCCGCGCAAAGTAGCCCGTCATTATCGACCTTGAGGCTATCTGAGAGCGAGCTCATTACTCATATTATGCCCGAACATTCTTGCATAAAAATGTTAGCAACACATGAAAGGGCTACAAGAAAGTTGAGCAAGATCGTCGACTCCGTAAATTAGCACCAGAGAAAAAAGTTCGCATCCGGGCATCCACACATCCATATAGTCGGCGATTCGTGGAAGTGAACCGCATCATTAATCGTGCTTGGAATACAAAATGGAAATTCGACCTAAAGCGATCATCAGTAGGGCAGCGCTCTGTACCACACCAATCAGTTCGATGCACGCCCGATCAATTAAGCGCTAACTTCCCCTAGCTCCCCACCAACCGCGCATATACCCCACGCGCCACGCCCACATCCGTCGTCCCTTTTACAATCGCGCGCCCATCGGGAAACAGCGTGAAATCATACTTGGGCAGCGCCAGCCGCAAAGCAAACTCATTCACCCGCACCTCACCCAGCGGCCGCAGCCTGCGCGCCAGTTCCTCCAGATCCACCGGCCGCAAATTTTCGTGCAGCTGCACCGCATTCCGCCCGCACAAGCTCACCGGCATATGCCGCCGCCCTTCGAGATAGCGAAATTCGCGCCGGACGCACACCGGGCACCGCGCATCCCGCTCGCCCGCCTTGATCTGCTTTGACGTTCCTTCCCACACGTCCATCGTATGGATCCGGCACTCGAAATCCGGCCAACCCACCAGCCAGCGCAGCGCTAAGGAAACCTGCAGTGCCGCCACCGACGCTGTCACCGATGCCAGCACGCCGTTCACATCGCAAGTGAGCTGGCTGCCCGCGGGTGGCTCCGGATAGACGCAGGCGAAACAAGGGCCGAGCTCCGGTATCACCGGCATCGCCACGCCATAACTCCCCACCGCCGCCCCGTAGATCCAGGGTGTTCCCCGCTTGACGCTAAGATCGTTGAGAAGATAGCGCGTTTCGAAGTTGTCGCTACCATCCAAGATGAGGTCGCAATCCGCCAGTAGTTCCTCAATATTAGAAGGCGTTACATCCTTTACCAAAGCCTCTATCTCCACGTGCCGGTTCAGTTGCCGCAACCGCCGCGCTGCCGCTACCGTCTTCGGTACTTCGTTCTCGGCATCGCTTTCGTCATATAGCCACTGCCGTTGGAGATTCGTATAGTCGACGTAATCACGATCAATCAAGCGCACTCGCCCGGCACCCGCTCGTACCAGCGCTTCGGCTTGGAAACTGCCTAGTGCTCCGCATCCGATTACGCAAAGGCGAGCCTGGCAGATTTTCTCCTGACCCTCTTCGCCGATCGGCGAAAAGCGGATTTGCCGGGAATACCGCTCCCTTTCATCCGGTGACATATAGGACGATCCTAGCAATCGTCTGGCTGCTTCCTTTTCCGTTCTGGCTGGCGGCCGCCGCGCGGCAGTCGCCTGAACCCTCTGTCGGCGAAATGCACAAGTACGAAGGCCGCGTCATCGCTTCCATCGAGTTCGAGCCCGCCGATCAGCCGCTCACCAAACAACAACTCGCCCGCCGCCTGCCCTTTAAGACCGGCTCTCTTTTTACCGCGCAAGCGCTTCGCCAGGCCATCGATAATCTCTTCTCCACCGGCCGCTATTCCGATCTGGCGGTCGATGTCTCTGCCATCGACTCAAAAAATGATGTCTCTGACGTCGGCCCCAGAATCGCCCTGCGCTTTCTCACCAAACGCGCGTACTTCGTCGGCCGCATCGCCCTTACCGGCGTCAAACAGCCGCCCAATAGCGGCCAGCTTTCGAGCGCCGCTAAACTTCGCCTGGGCGCGCCTTACTCCGATTCCGAAAAGCAGCAGGCGCTCGCTTCGGTGCGCGATCTCCTGCGCGCCAACGGCTTCTATCATGCCCAGGTCGCCGCCCAATCGGTCTTCCATCCGCAAACGGAAAGCGCCGATCTCTCATTCGATATTGACGCCGGTAACCGCGCGCGCTTCACCGAACCCGCCATCACCGGCCATCCCGAGCGCTCCTACAACGAAATCGTCCGCTCCACTCGCTGGAAACGACTCTACGGCTTGCTTGGCTGGCAGGATGTCACCGAAACCCGCGTTCAACAGGGCCTCGACAATCTTCGCCACTACTACGACAAACGCGACCGCCTGCAATCCCAAGTCTCACTCACCCGCCTCGATTACGACGCCGATGATAACCGCGTCCGCCCTTCCGTCAACTTCGAAGCCGGCCCGCAAATCGTGCTCGCCGTCCAGGGAGCTAAAATCGCCCGCGGCCAGCTCAATGACCTGGTCCCCATCTACCAGGAAAAATCGGTCGATTCCGATCTGCTGGCGGAAGGCCAGCGCAACATCGCCGCCTATCTCCAGTCACAAGGCTATTTCGAAGCCGCCGTCTTTCATCCCGTCGTCACAGGCGCCGATACCACCCGTCAGGCCATCACCTACAAAGTCATCCTGGGACGCCGCCATAAATTCGTCCACCTCGAGATCGCCGGCAACCACTACTTCCCCACCGCCACCGTTCGCGAGCGCTTCTACATCGAGCCCGCCACCTTCCCCCGCTTTCCCTTCGGCCGCTTCAGCGCCGGTTATCTGAAGGCCGATCTGCAATCCGTGCAAAGTCTTTACCTCGCCAACGGATTTCGCAACGTGAGCGTCTCTTCCCGAATCGTCGATGATTACCACGGCGCCAAGAACCATCTCGCCGTCTTTGTCACAATCGAGGAAGGCTCGCAGTGGACCGTGTCTCATCTCTCTATCGAAGGCGCAAAACCCGCCGATGCCGCCGCTCTGCGCAAGCTGTCAGCCTCCCTTCCCGGCCAGCCCTTCAGCCCCACTTCTGTCGCCGACGATCGGGACGCCTTCCTGAATTACTACTACAGCCGCGGCTATCTCAACGCGACGTTCGAGTTCTATGAGACTGCCGCCACGAAGAGTCACACCCACAGCATGGATCTTCGCTACGTACTCACTCCCGGCATCCAGCGCTACGTGCGCGATATCCTCGTCAGCGGCCTTGAAACCACCCGTGCCCACGTCGTCTATGACCGCATCGAGCTGCAAAAGGGCCAACCTTTATCCCTCACCGCCGAGACCGACAGCCAGCGCCGTCTCTACGATCTTGGGATCTTCGCGCGCGTCAACACCGCTCTGCAGGATCCCGACGGCGACGAAAACGATAAATACGTCCTCTACGATCTCGACGAAGCTCGCCATTATTCCTTAAATATCGGAGTCGGCGCGCAGATCGCCCGCATCGGCGGCGGCGCCACCACGCTCGATAATCCAGCCGGCACCACCGGCTTCGCTCCCCGTCTCGCCGTCGCCATCAGCCGCATCAACTTTCTCGGACTCGGCCAAACGATCGGCCTTCAAACCGCCGTCTCCACCATCGAGCAGCGCGCCGCCCTCACTTACTTCATCCCGCAATTCGGTCCGCGCAGCAATCTCAACCTCACCACCACCGGCCTTATCGAAAACTCCAACGACATCCGAACCTACACCGCCTATCGCCGCGAAGCGTCTGTCCAGCTCGGCCAGAAACTCGGCCGCGCCTATACTTTTCAATACCGCCTTGTCTTTCGCGATGTCACGCTCAGCAATCTCAAAATCAACCATCTTCTTGTCCCGCTTCTCTCTCAGCCCGAACGCCTCGGCCTCGGCGAGTTCTCCTTCATTGAGGACAAGCGCGATAATCCCGCCGATGCCCACAGCGGAACCTATTCGACAGCGGACTTGAGCTATGCCCCAGGCTTCCTCGGTTCCCAAACCAGCTTCGCCCGCGGCTTGTTCCGCAACTCCACCTATCACACCTTCCATCACGATCTTGTTTTCGCGCGCAGCACCCAATTCGGCGTCATCACCCGCTTAGGCGGCGGCAGCGCCATCCCGCTTGCCGAGCGCCTTTACTCGGGCGGCTCTACCTCGCTGCGCTCCTTCCCCGATTTTCAGGCCGGTCCGCGCGATCCCCAGACCGGCTTTGTCCTCGGCGGCAATGCCTCTATCGTCAATAACCTCGAACTCCGCTTCCCTCTCTATGGCGATAACCTGCGCGGTGTCCTCTTCGAAGACGCCGGAAACGTCTATAGCACCTTAGGCGACGTCAGTTTCCGTTTCCGCCAGCGCAATCTCCAGGACTTTAACTACATGGTCCAGTCCGCCGGCTTCGGCTTGCGTTACCAGACTCCTATTGGCCCCATTCGCCTCGATTTTTCCTTCAGCCCCGACGCCCCCCGCTTCTTCGGCCTCAAAGGAACTCTCCAGGATCTCATCAATAACACCGCCGTCTCCACCGTCCAGAAGATCAACGCCTTTCAATTCCATATTTCTCTAGGGCAGGCCTTCTGATGTTCAAAACACTTCTTCTGCTCTTTGCGTTCTCTATTGCGCTGCGTTCCGAAGTCCTCGATCGCGTGGCTATCTCCATCGGCTATCGCCCCATCACCGAACTCGAAATCGACGAAGAGCTGCGGGTCGCCGCCCTGCTCAGCCACAAACCCGTACTGCACGATCACAGCGCGCGTCACGATGCAGCCGACCGGCTCGTCCAGCAGTTCCTTATAGAACGCGAAATGCAGGTCAGCCGCTATCCGGCTCCCACGCCGCCCGAAGTAGACGCCTACCTTCGCCAGGTGGAAAACGATTTCGGCGGCTCTTCCAATCTCGACGCCGCTCTTAAAACCGACGACCTAGACCGGCCCACCCTCCTCCATCACCTCGCCGTTCAGCTCGCCATCCTCCGCTTTGTCGACATTCGTTTCCGTCCCGAGTTCTCCGTCAGCGATGCCGATGTTCGAACCTATCTGGAGCGCGAGCCCGCCGCGTCCTCCCTCGATCCCGCCGCCCTACGCCGCCAGATCCTCGAAAAACGTACCGATGACGCGCTCGCTGTCTGGCTCGCCGAAGCGCGCAAGCAATTCAACATCGTCTATCTGGATAAATCGCTCCAGTAAAATGCGCAAGAAGAAAAGAGCCATCCTCCTCACCTTCGCGTCGCTTATCGCCGCGCTCTTGCTGCTCGCCGGTCTCCTCCTCTTCACCGCGCGCACCGCCATGTTCCGGCAGGAGATCCGCTCCCGCATCGTCGCCGCTCTCGAACGCGCGAGCGGCGGCCACGTCGATCTCCAATCCTTCGACTTCGATTGGCATACTCTTACCGCCCAGCTCAATCAGCTCGTCATTCATGGCAGCGAGCCGCCCGACGGGCCGCCTCTTCTCACAGTCGCCTCTTTGCGCATCCAGTTCAGGATCACTTCGCTTTTGCGTCGCAAAATCGACCTCTCGAGCGTCACCGCCGCGCGGCCGAAAGCCTATCTGCTCCTCCGTCCCGACGGAACCACCAATCTCCCCGCGCCCCACCTCGATCCGCAAACCGCGCTCGCTCAACTCTTCGATCTCCAGATCAAGCATTTCCTTCTCGAACACGGCGCTTTACTGGTCAATCACCGGCAATATCCACTCGATCTTCAGGCCCAAAATATGCACGCCCTAGCTGTCTATGTGAAAGGGCAAAACGCCTATCGGCTCAGTCTCGCTTCCAACCCGCTGCTCGTCGCATCGCCCTGCTGCCGCCCCTTCCCGCTGTCGCTCGATGCTTCTGCCACGCTGCGCCAGAATTCGCTCGACGTCCAAAGTCTCAATCTCGCGTCGAATTCCTCGCGCCTTCAAGGCCAGGGAACTCTTCGCCATTTCAATAGGCCGGAATCCGATCTCCACTTCCACTCCGAAGTCGCCGCGCCCGAAGCGGCCAGTGTGATGCGCCTCGCCGTCCTACCCGCGGGCAGTATCACGCTTGACGGCGTCGCCCACTTCGATATGGATAACGGCCTGTCGGTCGAAGGCGGTCTGCGGGCCCGGCATCTCTCTTATCGGCTGCCGCGTTTCGATGCCCGCAACGTCGATCTCACCTCGCAATTCCATTTCGCGAAGCACGCTTACGCCCTGAACAATGTTGTCGCCCAGTTACTCGGCGGCCGCTTCACGGGCGCCGCCTCGCTCGACCCCTCCCGCGCGTTCCGCCTCAACGGCCGTCTCTCCGCCGTCGACATTCGCCAATTGGCGCGCGCCTTGAAGAGCGAACCGATCCCCTATAGCGGCAGCGCCAGTGGCCCGCTTGTCATCGGTACAAACCTAGACCCCTCTCTAAAGCAATTCTCGCTTCGCACCTCTCTCACCATCGCGCCGCGCTCAGGCGCTATCCCGCTCTCCGGAACTGTCACCGTTGCGCAAAACGGTTCATCCGGCTTCGAGTTCACCGACTCCCAGCTCGCTGTCCCCGATGCCCGGCTCTCGTTTCATGGCACATATGGAAAAGTCATAGCCGCTCAATTCGATTCCACAAGCCTCGGCCAGCTCTCCCCCGCCTGGAAGCTTCTCAAGCTCTCTCCCGCCAATCTGCCTGTCCTGCTTCCCGGCGGTTCCGCTCATTTCTCAGGCAGCCTCGAAGGGACCTTCGCGCGGCCTTCGCTCGCCGGCTCCCTCGCTCTTACTCACTTCCGCGCCGCCGGCCGTGATTGGGACCGTTTCCAGTTTCAAGGCGCCGTTACCCCGCAGTTGCTTACCGCCGATTCGCTCACCATCGAGAGCGGTGACCTGCAAGCTTCCGCCGCGGGCCATACCGATCTTCACAACTGGCAATTCTCCACCGCCAGCCCTTTCGTTCTCCGCGCCCAATTCAGTGCCGTCGATCTGGTCAAGGTCTTCCCTGGTCACTTCGATAACGGCCTCGCCTCCGGTACGCTGAATGTCACCGGCTCTCCCGACCGCCCCACCGGTAACATTCACCTCGCGATAGAAAATCCAGGCGCTTACCATCAGCGTGCCCGCAAACTCGAAGCCGATGCGCTGCTCACCCCGAACGATCTGCAAGTTTCGCGCGGCTCCCTCACCGCGCTCCACGGCGGCCATGTTTCTTTCGAAGGCCTGTATGCCCGCTCTTTCAGCTGGCAAAGCGGCCGGCTTTCTCTCCACGCCGAAAGCGCCGGCCTCACCTTTTCGGACCTGCAGATTCCCCACAACGTCGCCGCAAACCTGACGGGCGACGCGCGCTTCGACACGCGTCTCACCGCTAATGTAGAAAACGGCATATTGAGCCCGCTGGATGTCAGTGGCCATCTCGCCCTTCTCAACCTCGCATCCGGCAAGCTGAAGCTCGGCGCGCTAAACGCCCGCCTGACCACCCAAAACCAGGCTCTCCATTTAGCGCTCCAGGGGGACCTCCGAGAAAGCAGTTTCCATGGCGACGCCTTGGTCTCTCTCGTCTCCGCTCTTCCCGTCCATGGGCAACTCCGCTTCTCTCGTCTTTCGCTCTCCACTCTCGATGCGCTCGTCCGCCCGTCGCAAAAACAGAATTTACCCGCCGGAGGCTCGCTCGACGGCAACATCGATTTCGCCGGCCCCCTTCTTCAACCAGCTCTATGGAAATCCACCGTACAAGTAGACCGCCTTCAGGCCGATGCCTCCCCGCCCGGCCACGGCGCGTCTATTCACTTGCAAAATTCCGGCCCCATCTTGCTCGATCTCTCGAACGGCGAAGCCAATATTCGCAGCTTCGAACTTCGCGGCCAGGATACCCGTCTCTCTATTTCCGGCTCGGCGGGCTACCTGCGCGCTCAGCCTATCCATCTCGCCGTTGCGGGCTCACTCGACCTCCGCATCCTGCGCCTGCTCGATGCCGATCTTCAATCGAGCGGTCATTCTGTCCTTCAGGCCTCCATCGGCGGTACGCTCGCCGCCCCCGCGCTCCAGGGCCGTCTCGCCTTCCAAAACGCCTCCTTTGCCCTTACCGATTTCCCCAACGGTCTCAGTGAAGTCAACGGCTCAGTCGCTTTTTCAGGCAATCGCGCCACTATCGAAAACCTCACCGCGAGTTCCGGCGGCGGTTTGCTGCACATCGCCGGCTTCGTCAACTTCGGCGGCGCAAATCCGCTCGTCTATCATCTCGAAGCCCACGCCGATAACGTCCGCCTCAGCTATGCCAGCATCAGCGTCACCGCCAGCACAGATCTTCGTCTCACCGGTACCAGCGTCAGCAGCCTGCTCTCGGGCAGCGCCACCATTTCGCGCGTCGTTTTCAACCCCAACACCGATGTCGGCAGTGTCCTCACCAACTTCGCCGCGCCCGTGCCCGCGCCCGCCAATCAGAATCTCTTCCTGAACGGCCTGCACCTCGATGTCAATATCGAAAGCGCGCCCAGCTTGCAACTCAGCACCTCGCTCAGCCACGATGTCGAGGCCGAAATCTCCCTTCGCCTCCGCGGCACTCCCGATCACCCCGTCCTCCTCGGCTCCGTCTCCGCCAATCAAGGCGATATCCGCGTCTTCGGCACCCGCTACTCCATCAATCGCGGTGAAGTCACTTTCGTCAATTCCATCAAGATCGACCCTGTCCTCGATCTCGATCTGCAAACCCAGACCCGCGGCATCACGGTCGATATCACTCTCTCCGGCACGCTCAACCAGCTCAATATCTCCTACCGCTCCGATCCGCCTCTCCAGCCCCGCGACATCATTGCCCTGCTCACCGTCGGCCGCACCCCGCAGGAAGCTTCCAACGTCCAAAACACGCAAGTCGCGACCGACACCACTGCCCTCGCCACGGGCGCAAACAGCGTGCTTGGCAGCGCTATCTCCGCTCCTTCCAGCCGCCTTTCTAAACTCTTCGGCGTAACCAACATTCGCCTCGATCCTCTCGTCCAAGGCATTACCAACACCACCCAGTCGCGCCTCACACTCGAGCAGCAGATCTCGCGCTCCATCACGGTCACCTACGTCACCAACCTCGAACAAACCTCCGAGCAGATCTTCCGCTTCGAATGGTCCATCAACCGCCAGTACTCCGTGGTCGCCGTGCGCGACGATAACGGCGAGTTCGGGATAGACATCCAATACAAAAGGCGCTTCAAATAGTTGCTATGAAACTGCGCGCCGAGCAAGGCAAACTTAAAATCGAGCACAGTATCATCGACGGTCTTCGCCCCGTCCTCGAACGCCTGCTGCGCGCTAACTCCCAACAGATCCGCTCCGTCATCCCCGGCGTCATTCGCCCCGTGCGCGACGCCAAAGGCCCTCCGGTGATCCGCATCACCGTCTCCACCACCAACGGCTGGAAAGCCATCGCCCTCAGCGCCGGCGCGCGTCAGGAACTCTTCATCAGCACTGCGCTCGCGAAGGCCGATCTCGAAATCCTCATCCGGCAAGCGTTAGATTCTAAGCAGAGAGCCTGAATTGACGGCCGATTTTTTCCTCTTGTTAAATTATGGAACGTATGTTTTCGATCCTCCGATGTCGCTTTTGCTGCTTAGTGGTGCTAATGTTCGGCCTTTCGACTTGTGTCGGGGCAGCGCAGGTCACCCAGTTACCCAGCTTCAGCTTTGACGAGCTCAAAGTTCTATCGGCGAAGGCTGATCCCGGCAAGCCTCTCGCCGCTAAACTCGACCGTTTACTGCATTCGGTGGAGGTCGGATCGTTTGCAGGCGGATCATCCGGCAAGTTGTCTCGGCCCGTGGAATCCGGCACACCGGTACTGCGGGCCGCGATGTGGAACATCGAGCGAGGACAGGAATTCGAGCCGATCACGACCGCGCTGAAAGATCCGGAGGCGTTTTATAAGCTTTGCGCAAAGCGGCCATTGAAACCGGCTCGGTTATCGCTGATCCAGGAAGAAGCGGAACTGCTCTCGCAATCCGATTTGCTCATATTGAATGAAGTAGACAGCGGCATGAAACGCAGCGAGTATCATGCTGTGGCTCGTGAACTGGCCGCTGCCCTCCACATGAATTATGCGTACGCGATCGAGTTTGTGGAAGTCGATCCGGTTCACGCTTGGCATTGAAGTGACAGACCAGACGTCCTTGGAAAATGAGATGAGGGCCGATCCGAAGCGCTACAAAGGACTTCACGGCAGCGCCATTCTGAGCCGTTATCCGCTCAAGAACGCTAAAGTATTGCGGCTGCCTGTTTGTCATGACTGGTACGCCAGCGAGGTAAAACCCGTTCCAAAATCGAAAAGCTGAAACGCCTTGGTTCTGAAAAAGCTTTCCTGGAGGCAATCTCGCAGGAGCGGCGGCGCGGCGGCAGGATCGCATTGATTGCCGAGTTGTCCGTTCCCGAGGCGCCGGGCGGCAGCATTACCGTGGTGAATGCGCACTTAGAAAATAAGTGCAAGGCTCGCTGCCGCGTCGGGCAGATGAATTACATTCTGGAAAACGTGCAGAACACGACGGGCTCGCTCATCATGGCTGGAGACATGAATACAACGGGCGCCGACGGCAGCATTCTCTCGTTCAGCTATATTTTGAAAACCAAGCTGCGGGATCCACGCTTCTGGGCGGGGCAGGCGATCAATTACGCGAATCCTTTAAATCTGTACGGGTTGGGTACCGGCTTAAAGTATTTTCGCGGCTACCAGGATCCGACCCGGCGTGACTTGCCGGTTCTGGCTGACAATCGGGAGTACGCCTTTTTCGCTACCCTTCGGAAGTTTCAGTTCCGTAACGGAAGCGCGTTCGATTTCAGTGGGGAAAAGCAATGGACCGTGAACGGGACGAGCGGCACGTTGGCCGACAGCAATCAGCGCGCGGCCAAGGGGTTCACTTACACGTTTTCACTTCCGCGCGACTTCAAGGGCGTAGTGGGCCGCTATCGACTGGACTGGTTCTTCATCAAGCCACCGGTCGGCTCACCAGCCCAGCCTGTCAGCCGTCTTCTTCGCCCGGAGTTTCCGCGCACGATGCAGGCGCTCAATCAAGGACTCGCGCAGCGGCTGTCCGATCATGCGCCCATCACCGTCGATTTACCGCTTAGCGCGAATGCAGATGACAAATAGAATGGATACGATAATCGAGAGCCAAGGCAACTTAGTGGGTAGTCGTTTTTTACGCATCGTCTCGCGCCTGGCGGTTGTGGCCAGCGCTTTGTCAGTTACCCTCATTCAAGATTCGGCGCTCGCTCAGGTTACCGCTGAGCCGCACACGGTTCTGTTCGAGGATGTTCGCATCTTTAATGGAACAGACGGCGTGCTCTCGCCGGCTTCGAATGTGTTAGTGCGCGGTAATCGAATCGAAAAAATCTCCACCTCGCCCATCGCGGCGGACCGCAGCGCAAACACAACCATCATCCATGGCGGCGGGCACACCCTGATGCCGGGCCTCATCGACGCACATGTTCATATAGCCTTTGGCAGCATGTTACTAACTCAGCTCTATGACCCGAAGACCACACCCGAACAGCTCGCCACCGCCGCCGCGGCGTCGGCCGCGCAGATGCTGATGCGCGGCTTTACCGCCGTGCGCGACATGGGCGGCCCGATCTTCCCTCTCAAACGCGCCATCGATGCCGGGAAAACACCGGGTCCGCGCATCTGGCCCTCGGGCGCGGTTATTTCCCAAGCCGGCGGCCATGGCGACTTCCGCACGCTCGATGAGCGCTCGCGTCGCTTCTTCGGAAAGCCGTCGCGCGCCGAGGAGTACGGAGCCACCTTCATTGCCGATGGCCGCGACGAAGTGCTCACAGCGACACGCGAGGACCTCCCAATGGGCGCGAGCCAGATCAAGCTGATGGCTGGCGGCGGTACCTCCTCGATCTACGATCCCATTGACGTCACCCAATACACGCTTGACGAAATGAAGGCGGCTGTCGAGGCAGCCGGCGACTGGAACACCTATGTAGCGGTCCACGCCTATACGCCCCGTGCGGTGCGGCGCGCGATGGAGGCTGGCGTCAAATGCGTCGAGCACGGCCAACTGCTCGATGCGCCGACCATCGAGTTAATGGCTCAGCAAGGCGTGTGGCTGAGCGCGCAAAATCTGGTTCCCGATTCGCCTAATATGACACCCGAGCGCCGTGAAAAGCGCAAACCTGTGATCGAGGGCAACGCGCGTCTTTGGCCCATGGCGAAGAAATATGGCGTCAAGCTCGCCTGGGGCACCGATTTCCTGTTTGAACCTGAACTGAACGGTGAGCAGAACCGGATGATTCTGCCGCTGCTCCAATGGTTCACGCCGGCCCAGATTCTGAAAATGGTCACCTACGACAACGCACAACTGCTCGCGCTAAGTGGGCCGCGGTCGCCGTACACGGGCAAGCTCGGCGTGGTGGAAGGCGCGCTCGCGGATCTGATCCTCGTCGAAGGCGACCCGCTGGCTCATCTCCAACTCATCGCGGATCCGGCTAAGAATTTCGCCGTCATCATGAAAGATGGCAAGCTGTACAAAAACACGGTCGGGCAGTAATGGGCAAAAGAACTTTTTTCACGCTCCGGGGGGAGCCAAAATGAAGGACAGAAAGCGCAACTAACGACTCGCGTTGGCAGCATTTCTCTGGACGTGCTTCGCGTGGCTACCAGCCGCTCAAGCCCAGACTACAACTTATCCGCGAGACGTCATTGCAAAAGACGGCGCCATTACCCTGTATCAGCCGCAGCTGGACACTCTTGAAGGCAATCAACTGAGCGGCCGCCCCGCGTTCTCCTTCAAGGCCTACGCCCAAGCGGAACCACAGTTTTGGAGCTCTCTGGTTCACGGCCATTCTCGATATTGACCGGTCGGCGCGCACGTACAAGGCGTACGATGTCGTCATCCAGCAAGTTCGTTTTTCGGATTCGAGCCAGGGAAAGCAGCAATCCTGGATCGATTCGATCACCCGAGACGTGAATGCAGACGACCTGACGACGGGTTCACTCGATAGCCTTCTCACGGATTTGGACGCCCGCAAAAATGAGCAAAAGACCGCCCCCGAGATAAAGAATGATCCGCCAGAAGTGATGCCGAGCGTCGTCCCAAAAGCAAAATCGAGGCCGCCATCTACAAGGCCGCATTCCATCCGTAATGTCATCCACCACTCGATGCCGCCTAAGAATGTTGTGCTGTTCTTGGTTAACAATGAAGAAGTAAGAATCTAAATAAAGACAGATGAAGTGGCTGTGCCTCCCGTACCTCGCCGTTACCCTCTCCGCGGCAACGCCCGTGACCTTCACTAAAAACGTCGCCCCACTCGTCTTCGCGCACTGCGCTCCCTGCCATCATCCGGGCGGCGTCGGCCCCTTCTCTCTGCTGACCTACCAGGACGCTCTCCGTCACGCTTCGCAAATCGTCGCCGTCACCCAACGCCGCTACATGCCACCCTGGCCTCCCGAACATGGCTTCGGCGAGTTCGCCGGTGACCGCAGCCTCTCCGTCGCGCAAATTCAACTCTTGGCGGATTGGGTGAAGCAAGGCAAACTCCAGGGCAATCCCGCCGATCTGCCCCCGACGCCGCGCTTCCTCGGCAATTGGCAGCTTGGGCCGCCCGATCTCATCCTCAAAATGCCCACGCCGTTCCGCATGCCCGCCGCCAGCGCCGATCTCTTCCGCAACTTCATCGTCCCCACCGGCCTCACCCAAACCAAATACGTGCGCGGCCTCGAACTGCATCTCTCCAATCCGCGCGTCGTCCACCACGCCAACGTCGTTCTCGACCGCACCCAGTCCCTGCGCTCCCGCGACGGCGAAGACGGCCACCCCGGCTTCCCCGGCATGGATATCGTCACCGAAGCCGCTCCCGATAACTTCGACCCCGATTCCCACTTCCTCTTCTGGAAGCCCGCTACTGTCCTGCGCCTCTATCCCGCCGACATGAGCTGGCGTCTCGACCCCGGCACCGATCTCGTCCTCAACCTCCACCTCCAGGCCACCGGTAAACCGGAATCCGTGCAGGCCGAAGTCGGTCTGTATTTCTCTCCCACCGCGCCCACCCGCTTCCCCATGCTTCTTCAGCTCGAACACGATGGCGCTCTCCACATCCCGCCCGGCGACCGCCACTTCACCGTTACCGATTCCCTTACCCTGCCCGTGGCCGTCGATCTCCTCGCCATCTATCCGCACGCCCATTACCTCGGTAAAGTCATCGAAGCCTGGGCCGACCTTCCGGATGATGAGCCTGCGGTTCTCAGCAAGGCGAAGACTCAAAGCAAAGCCACACGCCGCTGGCTCATCCGCATCCCCGATTGGGACATCAACTGGCAAGCCGAATACGAATACAAGCGCCCCATCCCGCTCCCCAAAGGCACCAAAGTCGAAATGCGCATCACCTACGACAACTCGGCGGAGAATCCCCGCAACCCAAATAACCCGCCCAAACTCGTCGCAGCCGGCAACCGCAGTCAGGACGAGATGGGTCACGTCTGGCTGCAAGTCCTTCCTGAGCACCCGGACGATCGGTTGATTCTTCAGGAAGCCATCATGCGCCGCCGTCTCGAAAAATACCCAGCCGATTTCGTTGCCCACTACAATCTCGGCGCTGTCGAACAGGCCCGTGGAAAATTAGCGGCAGCCTTGGCCAGCTACCGCGCCGCTCTCGAAGTCGAACCGAAAAGCGCTACCGCCCGCAACAGTCTCGCGTCTGTCTTGATGCTCGACGATCGCCTGCCCGAAGCCATTGCTCAATTGCGCGCAGTGCTTGCCGCCGATCCCAGCTACTTCAACGCCCGCTACAATCTCGCCCGCTCGCTCGCCGCTACTGGAGATTTCGCTGCTGCTGCCGCCCAGTACCGGATCTTCGTACAAGCCAAGCCCAATGACGCCGCCGCCGAAGCCGCCCTCGGCACCATCTTTTATAAACAGCAGAATCTTCCAGAGGCACTAGACTGTTTCCGCAAAGCCGCACAAGCCGCGCCCAACGATGCCGACGTCGAAGCCAATCTCGGAACCCTGCTGGCCATCTCCGGCGACCTGCCCGCTGCTGCCCAGGCCTTCCAACAGGCCCTGCGTCTCAACCCCAACCACGCCGCCGCTCGGGCCAACCTCGCCCGCGTCCAGGCTCAGCTATCGGCCCGCAAGTGAAATCCGGTGTTCATAGCCCGCTCCACTCGCCTTGAACTCGATCTCGAACCGCTCCCTTCGTCGCGGGTTATATACCAGCGCCGGACGAAAACAAACCAGGCACCCCCCCTCTCTCCGCCGCACGCTTTGATACACCAGCCCGTTCGATTGCCTCTCGAGCAGCCGGCGCGCCATGCGCTGCGAAGCCGCATAACACTGGGGCACCGGTTCCGGCTGCAGGCACTCGCGAAACTTCTCCGCCGGGTCCAATACGTGGAAACTCGATCGAAAATCCGCCAGCCAGTCGTCGTAGTCCGAGACGTCTTCGTCCGGCCGTTCCCCGGGTAGCTCGGGAACTACCATCTCCGCCAGCCGCCGCGCCTTGTGATACGTCACTTCGGCCAGCGATGTCTCCAGTTCCTTCGCCGCGTACCACGCGCCGCGTGTGTGGTCGTTGAAGCGTGATCCTGCCTCGTTGGTGTGCGTGAACGCCGCATTCACAATATGCGCGTTCGGAATGCCATACACCAGTTCGTAAGGACCAATCCCGATCAGCCCCTGCTGTTCGCCTTGAATACGGTCGTTCGTCGCCCCATCCAGCAGAACCATGTCCGCCAGCATCCCGGCGCTATCCGCAATGTCCGCCAGCACCGACCCCGCTTCGCTGTAGCGCGCCGGAATGAGACGATGCCAGCCGTCCCCGCTGAACGAGACCAGCCGGGGCGTCAACGGCCGCCGCGCCAGCTATCCAGCATGCGCCGCACCTGTATCATCCCCGGTTGCCCTTGCCTCAGCATGTAATCGATCGGCGCCTGCCCCGCAAACAGCGGCCCCCGATTCGCCAGCCCCACCCAGCGGTCCGCCCATTGCTTGCCGAAGTAAATATGCAGCGCTTTATAAATGCCGATCACCAGCGAAATTCGCATCAGCGTGTCCTGGTCCAGCTTCTTGCCGCGCGGCTGCGTTTTCCACGCGTGAAAAGTGGACGATGCAATCCCGCCAAGCAAACCGCGCGCCTGTGCCTCGTTGAGCTCCCACTTTGCCGCGATGTTGACAAAGGCCTTGATAGCGCTCCCGCTCAACCGCTCCCGTTCGGCCGCCTGGGCCAGATCCGGCGCCTGGTCGAAGGAGTAGCCTGTAATAGCTGGAGCAATCAATAAAGCCATCTCAAAAACCTCTCGATTCCGTACACTATTATCCTCGATTTCGAACCCGCCCGCAAGCCTACTTCCTCTCCTCCTGCAGCGCCTTCCATTTCTCCAGCATCGCCCGCCCTTCTTCCTTCTTGCCCTCGAGCATCAGTGTCTGCCCGAGCAGATAGGTGGCCGACGAATTCCGCGGATCGATATCGAGCGACCGCTTCAAAATCCCCTCCGCGTTCGGGTAATTCCCGGTCTTGAAATAGCACTTCCCCAGCACGATAAACGGCCCGCTAAAATCCGGGTTCAGCCAAATCGCCCGCTGCAAATCCGGAATCGCCGCCTCCCAATGCTCCTGCCGCGAGAGCGCATCTCCCAGCCGGTACCATGCCATCGCAAAGTTCGGATTGAGCGCCAGTTCTTCCTGCATCCGCGCCACTCCCTCATCTACCCGTCCTCGGAAAATCGCGATCTCCCCGAGCAGAAAATGCAGTTCCGGCAGCTTCGCGTCAAGCCCCAACGCCTTCTGCAATACCGGCTCCGCTTGCGCTTCATACCCCTGCTTCATCATCATCTGGCCTGCCAACAGGTACGCTGCCGCCGATCCTGCCTTCAACCCGAACAAGCGCGCAAACGCTCCCACCGACCGCTCCTCCTGCCCCGTCTGCAAATACGCATACCCCAGCATGTAGTTGGCTTCGTTCACCTCCGGCGCCTTCTCCAGCCACGGAATCGCCTTCGGCGCCTGCGACGTCTGAAAATAGCTCTGCCCGATCAGCAGCGCCGATTCCTTGTAATCGCTCGAACCCGGCGCTTCGCCCTTCACCGCCTCTTCGAGCGCCGCAATAGCCTCCGCGTATTTGTGCTGTTTGTAGAGCTCGACGCCTTGCTGATGCGACACGCTGCCGGCATGAACCACCAAACCGACCAGCACAAAGCCGGTCACTATATGCAAAACTTCCGCCACCCTCCCGATTCCTGTCCTCACCTCCGCGCCCGCATCATCTCCGCCGGATAATCCCCTGCCTTCACCACCCGGATATCATGATCGGTAAACCGCAGCGCCGGATGCAGTTCCACGTAAGGCATGTGGCAGCCGATACAATCGCCTTTCTGCCGCGCATCCGCATGAAACCGCTGCCCTGTCTGGCCGCCATGGCACTCCACGCACTTCCCGTTATAAAAAGCCGCATCGTTTCGCCGCGCATCTTGATGCGCCGCATGGCAGGTCGTACAGGCGAGCTTCCCTGAGCGGAAACACTGGCTATCCATGAGTCGCAACGGCTGAAACCGCACATTCTCCAGCTGCTTCTCATCCACCGCCGGCTTGTCCCGATGGCATGCCCCGCAGAACCGCACTTGTTCCACCGCTGTCATCTTTCCTGGATTACCTACCGGACCTTTTGTCCGCACGTGCTCGGCCGCCCCCGCATGGCAGCGCGCGCACTGCACCCCGGGCGTCACCGGCTGCAAGTCCGCCGTCACCCCCGTCGCATGGCACTCCACGCACGCCCGCACCGCCCGCGCGCTCTGCTTCACTCCGAGCGCCGCCTGCGCGTTTGGCGAAGCCCCGCCTTCCTGCCCGATCGTAATCCCAAATCGCCCCAGCTCCGGAAAATAGCTGACGTGCGATTCAAGCGTCGCCCCGCCCGCCTCCACCAGCGGCGTCTGCCCTTGCGCCCCCGCGCCCATCACCCAATCGATCCGCCCCTCCGCCCGATCTGCGCCCCGTTCCGCCGTTACGTTGATCGATCCAAATGGCGACATCTTATAAGACACTCCGTATCCGCCCGCCGACTCCCGCAACGGTTGCCCCGGCAGGTTCTTCCCAAAAGCGCTCTCCGCCGCCGCCACCATGGCATGCGCCATCCGCGACCGCTCGTGCAGCTTCGTCTCCGCCGGATGGCAACTCGCGCAATCCACGCCCGCTCCCCCCGCCAGCGCCGCCGCCCAAACTACCGCCAGCACCACGCCCACGCACCGCATCTCCCCAACTCTACCCCGTCTCGTCCAGCCTCCTTTTCTCCGCGGCACGCTCTATTTGGCCGCGCGATTTCGCAGGTAGATGGTGTAAGCCGCATTGGTAAACACCTCGTGATAGCGCGCCGCAAGCGTTTCTCTCGACCAGTCCCATGGCCGGCTCGAATCGGGAGACGGTCCGCAGAAATGGCTCATCACGTATACCTCTGGCTGAATGCTGGACACAAATCCCAGAAAGCAGTCATCGATCAACGGCCGGCCGAACCCGAACGCGAAGCCCAGTTCGGACGGCCCCATCACGATGTCTCGCGGCCCCAAAGCGCGTCTGATCTCGGCCACCGCCGGTCGATATTCGGTCGCCAACGCATCGCGCCGTATGTAGGCGAGGCACGTGCCGATATTAGCCGCCAGAAAGCCCGCCAGGAGCAAGCTTGCCACCACTCGCGCCGGACTGCGGGCTTGCCAGCTGTAGTACGTCCACACCGCGCCCCCGGCCGAAAGGATCGGGGTCACGTAGAGCAGATAGTAGGGAAACTTCTGGTTATCGATAATCGCGACGCCCAGATAAGCCACCACAAAAAACACCAGCAGTATTCTGACAAAAGGCTCCGAGCGGAATTTCTTGTTCACCGCCAGCGCGCCCAGCCCAACCACTCCATATAGAAGCGAAAAGATCTTGAGCTTATGCCAGCCCGAGTGCGGCGCGAAGTAAAACTCCAGATAACGGCGGTTCAGATCGCTCGCAATGTTTCCCAGAACTCCTGTCAATCCGTCCACCCGGTAACCGGAAATGTCCCTGGCTTGAGCAAGGAAGATCTGTGGAGCCTGTAGGATATAGCCAAGACAAAGCACCCCACCCAGCACGTAAGGCAGCGCCAGCAGCAGGAGCGTGCTCCAGCGTATCCGGCGCCGGTCGATCAGCAGCATCACCCCAAGCAGCGCATTTGTCACAACCCCCATCGGATGACACAGCAGCGACGCCGCGCCGAAAACGCCGGCCAACAGCGCGCCCCGCTTCGGATGCATTGCGCGCAGGCAAACGTAAGCCGCCAGCGCGGCCTCGCCCAGCCCGGCGCACATCATATCCATGCGTCCGTCCGAGGCAGCCGCCAGGCACGAAAAATCGAGCGCGACTACGCACGCCACCCAGATAGCCAGCGTTTCATTGCGCGTCAGCGCGCGCGCCAGAAGCAACCAGCAGGCGGCATAAACGCATCCCCATAGAACGGAGAACAGCCGCATCCACTGCGCGCTCGCGGGAACCAGGTGAAACCACTCTCCAAGCGAAAGCAGATAGACCGGAAATTGCCAGTACGTATAGCGGTCAACCGCCGGTAGGTTCGCGTAGCTGAAGGGCGCCAGCACGGAACTGTGCAAGTAACCGCTGTTACGAAAACTAACCGCCACGTCCGCGAAAACGCCCTCATCCCACCACGGGCCGCGCGTCAGAGAATACCAGACGGTCAGCACGAGGAAGAGAAGCAGCACGAACCAGGCAACACCCCGAGCCCGTTGGGAAGCCGGCCGAACAGGCGCCAATTTGGATGTAGCAGCCTTTACCGCATTCTTTACTCCGGAAAAATATTCCACTTCAAGCGAGTTCTTGGCGCGCGCTCGGGTTGCTTGTCCATAATAACTGGTATCGCTTCGCTCAAATAAACTGGTATCGCTTCGCTCATTCTCCGCGGTAGCAGAACACGCCGCGATCGGCCATCTCTTCGAGCGTCTGTAGTATCTCCCTTGCTTGCAGAACCGTTACTTCCAAAGTTCCCACTCGGCCCTGTTTCCATCGGCCAGTCTTTTGAAGTTCGGCTGCGAGCGGCAGCAATTGCCGGCGGCGCGAAATCGCAGGATCGTAAAGCCGCATGGGTGAACTTTGAATCAGCTGGCCGTTTACCCGGCAGGGAAAGGAAAATCGCTCGGAGGTAAACGGGCTGAAAGGCAGCCGGTTTTCGAGAATTTCTTCCGCGTAATGAAAGTGCGTCAGACAGGTGATGGAGACGCCGGCGAGTATGATTTTTCCATTTTTCTGGTGAAGCCGGTCGAAGAGTGTGCCGCGTCCACAGGGCGTGTCTAAGTCAGGCTTATCGGCAGCCCACCAATCTCTCTCGGTGCCCCAAACCGCAATCGGGTGAGTGGGATGAACGGTCCTCTTTACATCCGGAAAACGGCGGAAGATTTCGGTGATCAGGCCGACCTGCGAAGGAGTCTTAGCCGGATCGAAGATCTTGCCGCTGCTAGCATGGTCGAGCGCGCTGCCACCGAACGGTATAGTGGGCATTAGAAGCGCGCCGCCGGGGCAAACCGCCTCCTGGAAGACTCGCACAATGTCCGCCACACCACCGCGGAAACCAGCGAATCCGGGCATCGCGCTGTGGACGAAGATGGCGTCCCCGGCGACGACTCCCTGCTGACGCAGAACATGTGACAGGTCAGCGGACGTGAAGCCGCGGAATTGCCGCACATACTTCTTCTCTAGCTGACGATAGGGTCCGCGCAGCAGCTTCTTCGCCGGCCTGACTATCCGGTCAAGCAAGATATTTGGATGCCTCGCCGCCTTCGCGCATGAGCAGAGCGTCAAGAAAGAACTTAGTCGCCCAGTTTAGGATACGATAACGGCCATAGTCTCCGGAAACGGGCCAGGATCCCGCCAAGCCTCCTAGAATCCTTCCATCCGAACTCGTGATGTCGTGCCGGGCCATCAAATAGCGGTTCGCTCGCTCGGCCGCTTCACCGAAGCCGGTATCGGGTAAAAGCCGATCGAGTTCCGACCAAATAATCGAGGTCTGTGCCGTGCCCGTCAAGCAGCACCAGCTCGCCACACCGCGAAAATTGCGATCAATGGCTCCCGGTATGAAGCCGTCAGGCTGCATCAGCTGCTTGAGAGACAAGGCGGTTCGCGCAGCCGCGTCGAGAAAGTCTCGCCGGCCGCTTATTTTGCCGATACCTACCAATCCCTGCATGGTGTAAGCAATAGTATGCAGTATCGGGCGGGCGGCGTCTTCCAGGCAGCAATCCCGAAACCAGCCGTTGGCCAACTGCTTTTCGAGCGTGAACTCCGCATTGCGCACAGCCGCCGCTATGTACTCCGGCCGCCCAAGACTTTGCCCCATGCGGGCCAGCCCCCAAGCCGCCTTGACGTTATACACCGTGCTGCTGGAGCATGCAAATTCCGAATTGCCACGAATCCAGTTTCCGTCCGCTTCCTGCATTTCGAGCAGCCACGCCGCGGCTCGCTCTCCGGATTGTCGTGCGCCCGCGCTTCCCGTTTCGTTGGCCAGCGCCGCCCAGCCAAGCAGCACCATCCCAGTATTGAAGACTGCCGGTGTAGGCTGGGTGTTAAACATGCCGCCCATCACCGCGCCGGAACTCATTTGGATCGCTATCTCCCATTCGCCCATCTCGATCGCGCGCTGGAGATATTCGCCATCCCCGTTTCGCTTGCCAAGTGCGAGGAAAGTGGGAATGATGTAGCCGGTGGTTTCCGGGTAACTCGGCAGGTATCCTTCGCCGAGCTCCACGCCATACGACACACCGCGATCGGTTCCAGTATCCTGTGCCCGCCTCAGCCAATCCGCCGCCGACCGAATGTGTGATTCTGGATTGAGCCGATCGTGTACCCCCGTATAAAGGAGTTCCTTCCGCCGGCGGGTTTGCCGGTTTCGCACAGGACTGCTTACGTGGCGCATCAGGGCGCGCGCTTTATTTGTAATATGCATTTTGGCGTTTTTTTAGAGGGTCAGGCCTGCCTTAAACATTTAGAACCTAGCATGGATATAAACTCGGCGCCTTTTCTCGGTTGAAATCTCGGGTACCTGGGGTACCTGTTACTCGAAGACTTCTATATAGCTAATCGGCTCTTAGACTCGAATTCGTTAACCTCGAACTTTCTCCGCCAAATGCTCTCCCTGCCGGAAATTGCCAGCAACATCGAACTCCGCGCCGACGGATTCTGGGTCGCCAAAACGCTCTCGCAAGTTTCGTTTCCCGCCGAAGGCAACAGAAATTGCTTCGCAGTCGAAGACTCTTCGTTTTGGTTCCAGCACAGAAACGCCTGCATTCTGCAAATGCTCAAACGCTTTCCGCCGCCGGGAACGTTTTTCGATATCGGCGGCGGCAACGGCTATGTGGCAAAAGCTATCCAGGATGCCGGTCTGGACGTCATTCTGATCGAGCCCGGCGCGGAAGGCGCGCGCAATGCTCAGCAGCGCGGTCTCCGGCAAATTATCTGGGGGACAGTTGAGGATGCCGGCTTGCGCGCCGGCACAGTTACGGCTATCGGGCTATTCGACGTGCTCGAGCACATCGAGGACGACCTGGCCTTTCTGCGCTCGCTCCATTGCCTGCAACCAGCCGGCGGCCGCCTTTACATCACCGTGCCCGCGTTCCAGGCTCTCTGGTCGGACCAGGATAGGATCGCCGGCCACTTTCGGCGCTACACGCTCGAAAATCTCACCCGCAAACTGGAGGCCTCCGGCTACGCTGTAGAGTTTGCTACTTACTTCTTCGCTTTTCTGCTCTTGCCGATCTGGTTCTTGCGCGTAATCCCCTACCGTCTCGGGCTGGGCCGCGAAAACGAAAGTGAAGAAAGCGTCCGCGCCGATCACGCCACGCGCAGTTCTCTGGCCGCAAAAATTGTAGACAAGCTACTGCGCCGGGAACTGGCCCGCCTAACGGCCGGCAACGCTATAAACAAAGGAGCAAGTTGCCTGTTGGCGGTCCGCAAGATTCGCGACGAATAGCTCCGATCAGGAAATATACTGAGTGCAAATGCCCATTTCCTTGCGCAGAGGGTCTGCCTTTACCAGGCGTTTAAGGAACCTGCTGCCAGGACCGCTTCTAAGAGCAGTGAACCAGCTGAGATTTTGGCGTTATCGTCGTCGCTTTCAAGGACTCGAGCGTAGGCAGGTTTTTAGCACTATCTATCGGGAACGCCTGTTTGGCGAGCTGACGGGCGAATCGTTCTATTCGGGCGACGGGTCAGTCGGCCGATTTGCAGACAGCTATTGGGAGCTGGTCGCCGGGCTCGTCCGCGAGAAGGAGATTCACTCCATTGTGGATTTGGGCTGCGGCGATTTCAGAATTGGAGCTCGTCTGGCGCCCCTGGTGCAAAACTATGTCGGGGTGGACATTGTCCCCGAACTAATCGAGCGCAATCGAATCGACTACACTTCCCGCCGGGTTTCCTTCGATTGTCTCGACATCGTTGACGATCCGCTTCCCACTGGGGATTTATGCCTCATCCGCCAGGTCTTGCAACATTTGGACAACTCGGAAATTGCCGCCATCGTCGACAAGCTTCAGGCCTACAAATGGGTATTGGTTACGGAGAATGTCTCGGCCGGAGACGTCAGGTTTCCCAACGTCGATCATGTGCACGGCCCCGAAACGCGCTTAGTAGAAGGATCGGGTGTTTTCCTCACCAAGCCGCCATTTTCCCTCGCGACTGCTCAGTCTTGGGAGTTTCCGTATGACGATACGAGTATTTTGCTTACTGTTTTGATTGCGCCTGGATAAGGCGTCAGGCAGAACAGCCCCTTACCGTCCGCGCGCCGCTGCCTTTGCTGCATCGATCGGCGTAGGCGCGGCAGCCACGGCTTCCGCATTTGCCTCCACCGTTTTCGTGAGACCCAAAACTTTCCGTACTTCGCCATCGATGCTGCGCAGCACGTCCGCGTTATCTTTCAGAAACTGCCGCGCATTTTCGCGTCCCTGGCCGATCCGCTCGCCCTTGTAGCTGTACCAGGAGCCGCTCTTCTCCACCACATTGTTCGTCGCGCCCAGATCGAGCAAATCGCCTTCGCGCGAGATCCCTTCGCCGTAAATGATGTCGAACTCGGCTTCCCGAAACGGCGGCGCAACTTTGTTCTTCACGATCTTGACCTTGGTGCGGTTGCCCGTCACTACATCGCCGTCTTTGATCGCCGCAATGCGCCGGATATCCGCCCGCACCGAAGAATAAAACTTCAACGCGCGGCCGCCTGTCGTTGTCTCCGGATTGCCGAACATCACGCCGATCTTCTCGCGAATCTGGTTAATGAAAATCAGGCACGTATTCGACTTCGAAACGATGCCCGTCAGCTTGCGCATCGCCTGCGACATCAGGCGCGCCTGCACGCCCATGTGCGAATCGCCCATCTCGCCGTCCAACTCCGCTTTCGGCACCAGCGCCGCCACCGAGTCCAGCACCAGCACATCGATCGACCCCGAAGTAATCAGCGCGGCCGTAATTTCGAGCGCCTGTTCGGCGTAGTCCGGTTGCGATACCAGCAGGTTGTCGACATCCACGCCCAGCTTCTTCGCATAACCCGGATCGAGCGCGTGCTCCACGTCGACGAAAGCCGCCATGCCGCCCGCTTTTTGCGCCTCCGCCACCACCTGCAGCGCGATGGTCGTTTTGCCCGACGATTCCGGACCGAAAATTTCGCAAATGCGCCCGCGCGGGAACCCGCCGACCCCCAGCGCGTAATCGACCGAGATCGAACCGCTCGAAATCACCGAAACCGGCACAATCGCTTCCTTCGCGCCGAGCCGTAAAATCGACCCTTTACCGAATTGTTTTTCGATCTGTCCAAGCGTCAGGCTAAGCGTGCGGCTGCGTTCTTTTTCGTCCATGGGAGTTCCTTTCAAGCGGGCAGGGGAAGACAAACCAATTATATCCCGAAACAAAGCTCAGCCCTTTTGTTTAGTCATCCGTAAAGATGGCGCGGGCACTTTTGCCTGCCGCGACAGCGACTCACCGCGACAATAGTCCCAGGCGCTTTCGATATCGTTGGGACGACCCACTAGTATTACTGTTTTATAAAAAAACGTAAAATTGTTTTTGTGGGATCACGCCTGTCTTCGCCAGGCCCACAAGACAGGCGCTTCGCGGCATATATGGACGGCCTGGCGAAAGCCGCGGGGCACGCCGACCGGCACACGCTGTTGAAGAACTACTGCACGGGATTGTTGTTGCCAGGAGAGCGCAAAAGTGTTGAGCCGATGGCTGCGGGACTGTGAAAAAATCTGGGGACACGCCTGCGTTTGGGGAAGTTAATGAGTGTGGACGGATGCTAGCCCGGAGTGTCCCCAATTTTTTCACAATCCCTGCGCGCTTGGCTCCCGGCAAGGTGCGACGCATGCATCAGTCGCTGCATCATTTGGTCGCGGATGCGCCCTGGAGTGACGAGGAGATGCTGGCGCAGGTGCGGCGGCAAGTATTGTCCGGGCTGGAGAAAAACGGTCCGGTGGTGGCGTGGATCGTGGATGACACGGGTTTTCCGAAGCAGGGAAAACGTTCCGTAGGAGTGGCCCGACAGTACTGCGGTCAAGTCGGCAAACACGACAACTGCCAGGCAGCCGTGAGTTTGTCGGTGAGCACTTGGAGTGCGAGTCTGCCCATCGCTTGGCGGCTGTACCTGCCGGAGGGGTGGTGCCAGGATGCTGAACGCCGTCGGCAAGGCGGGGGTTCCCGAAGGGATTGAGTTCCAAACAAAGCCAGAGATCGCTTTACAGCAGATCCGGCAGGCGCTGGAACAGGAAGTGGCTGTCGGCGTGATACTGACGGATGCCGGCTATGGGAACAGTACGCCTTTCCGCACTGCCCTCACGCAACTCGGACTGCCCTATATGGTGGGCATCGAGTCTTCGACGACGCTCTGGGAGCCGGGACAACAACCCTTGCCGGCGCCGCCGCGAAAACCGGGCCGTGGAACAACACCCAAGCGCCTGCAACGCAACCCGAATCATCAGCCTGTGACGGCGAAACAGTTGGCTCTTACCCTGCCCTCCGACGCTGGAAGGACATCGCTTGGCGCCCGGGCAGTCGAAGAACTTTGCGCTCTCGTTTCGCCGCTGTCCGCGTGCGTCCCGCTCATCGCGATTACAAAAGGACCAAGCCACACCCGGAAGAATGGCTTTTAATCGAATGGCCGAAGAAAGAATCAGAGCCCACCAAATACTGGCTTTCCACATTGCCGGTGAAGACTTCTCTGAAGCTTCTGGTGAAGATGGCCAGACACCGCTGGATCATAGAACGCGACTATGAGGAACTCAAGCAGGAGTTGGGATTAGGCCATTACGAAGGACGCAACTGGCGCGGATTTCACCATCACGCCACACTGTGCATTGCCGCTTATGGGTTTCTGATCAGCGAACGGAACCGTTTTTCCCCTCCGCACGCGTCGGCCTTCTTGAACTACCAGTTGCGGAACTCCCACCCGGCTTCCGGCCCCGCGGGTCGCATCAGCCCCGAGCGGCATAACCCCACCTCGATTGCCACTCTGCGCATCACGATGGCGCGCCAACTCCCTCGCCACCTCCCCGGCTGCCCTTTTTGTGGTGTTCTTCGTTTTATAACACAGTAATACTAGAATCAATCAACTTCGCCGAAAGTGCGCCGATGCTGTCCGCTCCGCATCGAAGGCTAAGGGTTGACGCGACAGTATTGATGACGGGAAGCCATACCGGGGTTGGGCTTGTGGGCGCGCGGACGCTAACGCGGCGGTTCAGGTGCAATCTGATCCTGGCGGGAGGAAACCCGGAGCGGGTCGAAGCAGCAGCACAGCAGCTGCGCACGGAGACGGGGGTTGAGGTCGAGGTGTTGGAGATGGACCTGAACTCGATAACCTCGGCGCGGGCAGGAGTGGCGCAGTGCAAGACGATGCTGCAGGCCGGCAAATCACATGAGGGAGAGATCGAGAGCATCGTGTGCAATGCCGGGGCACCGTTTCGGACGCCGATCTCCTATAGCGCGGATGGATATGAGAAACGTTCGCGGGCAACTGCCTGGGGCATTTTCTACTGACTAATCTGCTGCTGGACTCAGTCGCGACGGGTGGGCGGATTGTATGGACGGCGAGCGGCACGCACAATCCGGCGTCGATGGCAAAACGGTTGGGGCGGCAGTCGAGCCGAACGCGAAAGCGTTGGCGCAAGAGGGTAGGAACGGGAAGCCGATCTCCGGGGGGCGGCGGTATGCCACCTCCAAGCTGTGCACGATCCTCTATGCGTATGAGATGGACCGGCGACTGCGCAGGGCGGCGACGCCGATGGTTTCGATCGCTTGGGGTGCTGGCGGCCGATGCGGAGTTCGCGGGCGGTTCCGGCAAGTATTTTCATTCGAAAGATGGGTGCTTAGCGAAGCGCGATCCTCGGCGGTGTCGTATGACGAGGGGAAAGCAGCCAAGCTATCAAGCGACTCAGAGGAGCTGATGCATCTGGGCGCGAGCGAGCGGCCACATTGGCTCCCGTGAAGATCCTCGACCGCAGCCACCGCCCATCCATGCGTCGTGAAAAAATCGCTAGATGGCTGCCGACATACCCCAGGATCTTATTCTTCTGCCGATGGCCGCCAGCGATTGGGAGGCGGTTCGAACAATCTACCTGGAGGGAATTGCCACCGGCCATGCCACCTTCGAGCAGCACGCTCCGGATTGGACTCATTGGGATTTGAGCCATCTTCCTTCCTGCCGTCTGGTGGCGCGACTGAGTGGTGAAATCGCTGGCTGGGCCGCTTTGAGTCCGGTTTCCTCGCGACGCGTCTATTGCGGTGTAGCCGAAGTCAGCATCTACATTGCCGTCAGAGCGCGCGGCCAGAAAATCGGAGAGCGTTTACTACGCGCCCTCATCGACGCCTCGGAACGCGCCGGCTTATGGACCTTGCAGGCAGGAATTTTTCCTGAGAACCTGGCCAGCATTGCGTTGCATAAACGTGCCGGCTTTCGCGTCGTTGGCACGCGCGAACGGCTAGGCTGCTTAGATGGCCGCTGGCGCGACGTTATTCTGCTCGAACGGCGAAGCAGCGCCGAGGGATAAGCTGGGCTATAGCGATGGCACACAAACATACAGCCGCCTATCTCGAAGATTCGCTCTCGTTATTCCGGCAATACAAGAAGTTGGCGGAAGGAGCGATGGCCCAGGTAACCGACGACCAATTGCTCATGGTTTTGGATCCGGAAATGAACTCTATCGGCCAAATCGTGAAGCATATGGCTGGCAACATGCGGTCGCGCTGGACAGACTTCCTGACCAGCGACGGCGAAAAACCGGATCGCAACCGCGACACTGAATTTGAAGACCCGCCGGGTACGCGGCAGGATTTGCTTCAAATTTGGGAGCAAGGGTGGGCAGACGTATTCGGCGCGCTCGAAGCGCTGTCCGATGCCGACCTTGCGACGACCGTCCAGATTCGCGGCGAACCCCATTCGGTCATGCAGGCAGTGAATCGCCAGGTCGCGCATTACTCCTATCACTGCGGCCAGATCGTGCTGCTCGCGAAACATTTTCGCAGCCAAGGCTGGTGTTCGTTGAGCGTGCCGCGCGGCCAATCCGCTATTTTCAATCAGCGCGTAAAGGCCGGCGAAGCCAGCCAGCGGTAGCTCTACTCCTCGGGGACACCCCTCCGGGCTCAATGTCACTTACTTAAGCGTTCTCAACGTATTGAAAAGCCGGCCTATGAGGCGGGCGCAGTTCGCGGAACTGCCCCCACAAGGACCAGGAACGGACAAAGTGTCCACGTGATCATTTGACTTAAGTAAGTGACATGCCCTCCGGGCTACCATAGCGTGGATGCTCGATCCCAAACAGAACCAAGCCAGGTGAAATTGCTAACTGGCGCGAAGCGGAGCGACGGAAGGCCGGGCGCGGTTGAAGAGCGCCCGTGTCTCCGAGACGGCTTTACGAAAACGGCGAGCGCGTTCGGTGAAAAGACGGTGATCGCCCGAGGCCATAGATTCGGCGTCTCCGATCTCACCGCCTATGCCGAGGGCGCAAGCACCGGCGCGCAGATAATCCGAGCAGTTTTCGAGGCTGACGCCACCGGAAGCGATGAGCTCCGTATTAGGATATTGACCGCGCAAGGATCTTAAGTAACGCGCTCCGCAGACAGCGTAGCAGGGAAATATCTTTACGGCATCGGCTCCACTGGCGGAGGCCATCTGGACTTCGGTGGGGGTGAGCGCGCCCGCGAAGACGGGCATACCGAGCGAACGCGCCTTCGAAACGGCGCCCTCATTGAACCCGGAGGTCACGATAAAGCGCGCGCCGGCCAAGTGCGCGAGACGCACACCTTCGGCGTCGAGAACCGTCCCCGCGCCGACCAAAACTTCCGTGCCGCAGACCTTCGAGACAGCTTCAATGGACTCAAGCGCCTCGTCTATGGACATTGAAATTTCGAGGATGGGAATGCCGCCCAGGCGAATGGCGCCAGCGGCATGAACAGCCTGTGCCGGATTGAACGGCCGTATGGCGGGAATGATCCCAACCTCTTTAATGCGGGCAAAAATATCAGGCGAGGACATCTCCGCTGCTTCTCCGAAATCATTCTAATGCATTTGGAGGAGGAAGCGAAAGTACCGGGAACTCAGCCGCCGAACAAGCGATGAAAGAATTGCTTCCAGCGCCATTGCGGTTCCTGACACTCGGGAGCGGGCGCGTACATGAGCGTTCTTGTGCCGCGCTCGACGCCTAAAGACTGCAATTCGGAGCCGGGAGCCTGGACGTTGACGGTGACAAAACTCTTGCAGCCATCGACCGAGGCGACTTTCCAGGGAGGATTGATTTTGGGATTCGGACCCCAATCGCGCAGGAAGCGCTGGTAATCATAGTTGGTGCAAGGGCTCGCGGAAGTACAGCCCCAATCGATATAAGCCTGCTGGTAGTTGCCGGAATTCAAATCGGCAAGAAAGTGGTTGACGGTTCTTTTCTCGGAGTAGTTGTGGAAAACAAGGTAAAGGATCCAGAAAAGAACCAGCAACCCAATGGCGCTGAAAATGATGATTTTGATATTACGGTTGCGGCGTTCCTCGCCCGCTCCGTAATGTTGCATATAGCTGCCCATTCAATTCCTGACTTAGATGATAAGCAACCGATCCGGCGGCTATATTGGTTGGAAACCGCAGGGGGAGCTATTGTTTCCGGACAAGCCTGTCAGGGTTTAGGCGGATAGGCTTTATCGTAGGCGGCCGTGGCTTCCGCGGTGATATCGAGAGCCGGCTTGAAGTAGAGAGTGTTCGTTACATCGACAACGATATCGATGTTGCGCTGCTCGGCTATTTTGCGAATGACATCGCTCATCTGACGTCCGGCGCGTCCGAGGATATCCTGGCGCTCGGCGTTTACGTCGCTCTGGAGATCCTCGCTGTCGCGCCGGAGTTCCTTTTGCTTGTCGGTGGCAGTTTGGCGCAGTTGAGCCTCTTGACCGGGCGCGAGGTTGGGGGAGTTGAGTTGCTGCTGCAGGCTCTGCAAATCATTCTGTAGCGAGACAATTTGCTGTTGGCGAGGGTGGTACTTAGCTTCGAGAGTCGCCTGATCCTTCTTGATCTCCTGGGTATCCGCGACGGCTTTCTGTGCGTTGACGATAGCGACTTTAGCGGGCGGTATGGTCTGAGCGTGAAGGCCTGCCGCGAGCAACGCCGCCGAGGCAGCAAGGAGCGACACGCTCCTGAATTTCACATGCATTTCGTGTGTTGGACTCCTGTGGTGGAAGACATTAGGCTAACATGCAGCCGAACGGCGAAGGTGAGAAAGGGAGGTCGTGATTTACGCGACCGGTCCTTCGATCTTGCCTTGGCGGTCAATGAACAAAACCCGATCGCGCCAGCGAACTTCCCGTCCGGCATAAGACGCGAGCCAGACGGCAAACGAGTACAGATCCCAAAGCGGCGAAAGGCAAAAGAGAGCGGCGGCCTGGCGGCTGCGCAGAACAAAAAGCGCGGCGACGAGGGCGGAAAGCAGGCGAAGCGCGAGCAAGGAGACGGCCACGCCAATAGCGCCAAAGGCGAAGGCGAGAGCAATCCACAAACCGGCTTGGGCGATAGGCAGGCCGGCATAGCCGCCGCCTTTGGACGATCGGATGGTGCGCGCCCAACGAAGTTGATGCTGCCAGCTTCCGAGCCAAGTAGCATCGCCCAGCGACGTTTCGACAGTGTAGGTGGAGAGCAGGGCCGGCTTCCCGAGAGCGGTGATGTGTTTGGCGAGCTGATAATCATCCGCCAGGTAGTCGCCGATGGCTTCGAAACCGCCGGCGCGCGCAAAATCGGCCGCACGAAAAGCGAGGGTGGAGCCCAAGCCGAATTCGCGCACGCCGATGAGCTGGGCGACCAGCGTACTGGGCATGAAATCCGTAGCGACGCCAAGTGCTTCCCAGATGGCGGGCCTGGTGTGTCCGCGCGCGCGATAGAGACAGGTGACCAGCCCGATAGAGGTGTCTTCAAGAGGCGCAACCACCGTGGACAGGTATTCGGAAGTGACCTCGATGTCGCTGTCATTAATTACCCAGAGGGAGTACTTGGCGTGCCGGGCGAGGTGAGCAAGGACACCGACTTTGCCGTTCCTCAGAGTTTCGCGGCCGACGATAAGGCGAATGGCGGCTTGCGGAAACTGGCGCTGGAGGTGTTGCACTTCGGCAATGGCAGGGTCGGCTTCGTCGGCTACGCCGAAAAGGATCTCGTATTCGGGATAGAGTTGCGAGACTTGGGAGCGGAAGGCCGCAAGTGTGTTGGGATCGAGACCGCGCAGCGGCTTGAAGACGGAGACGGGAGGGCAAAACGAAGGTTGCTTGCGGCGCTCCTTGCGGCGGCGAAGGAGATGGTTCGATGAGGCTACGAGGGCGAGGATTTGATACGCAAAGGCAGGCAAGAAGACGAGCCAGAAGAGATGCACGTCGGCTATCGGGCCAGCAGCACCACTCCACCGAGAACCAGGATCGCGCCCAGAGCGCGCCGCGGGCCGACGGTCTCTTTCAGAACAAACTTGGCGAGCACAGTTTCAAGGACGAAGGTAGCGGCGGAAGCAGGAACCGCAAAGCTGAGAGGAGCGGTTTGGACAAGGGCCATGAAGGCGAAGAAGGAGACGGCCATACAGAAAATCGCCAGCAGCAGATAACGGCGCTCGAAAATGAGACGAATGAGACGGCTCAACCCCCTGGCGTCGACGTGCTGCTCCCCGCTCAGTTTCATTTCGTGGCTCTGGAGAAGGTCGCCGAAAACGGTGGCGACGACGATGATGGAAAGCAGCAGCCACTTCATCGAAGAACTTCTTCCTGTTGCTCCAAGGGCAGGGGCGCGTCGGTTGTGTTCTGGCGAGTCCCGCCCACGATGGCGATACCCGCGAAGATCAGGCAGGTGCCAAGCCATTGGGCGGTCGTGATGACCTCAGCCAAAAAAACTTTGCCCAACACGGCGGCTAGAAAATAACCGAAAGCAGTTACGGGCAGGACAAAGCTCAGGTCGGCCCAGCTCAAGAGCGCCATGCGCGTCAATAACCAGAGAATGAGCAGCAGGATGCCCAGCGCAACAAACGGATTCAACATGTCCCGGATGTAGCCGACGGGATCGAGAGCGACGCGCACCGAGGCATGCTTCATGCCCCAGGCGAGCGAAAGATTACCGACAGCGTTGAGCAATGTCACAGCGACGATCAGTAGAAACACCTTGACGCTGGCTGCTTGCCTGCGCTGCTTGCCGGTATGCGAGACAAGCGCGGCGGCTTCTACGTGAGTACCCAGGAGACTAGTCTCCAGCACTCACGGCGGCGGGCTCCGGTTCCTCCCGCAACTTTTGATCCTTCTGGTCCCTGACAAACTTCTTGCGCTTGGATCGGAGGGCGAGATATTCGCGCGCTTCCTTGTAGAGGCGCCGGCGTTCATCGCCGTCGAACATGGCTTTGCTGATCAAGCGAAGAGCGACTTTAGGCCGGAAATAATATTCGCCGTAAAAGCGTTCGACCCAATCGACGAGTTCGCCGCGATCGAGGCCCGGATATTGGTAGTTCGGGAGCTGGTGGCCGACATCATCGGTCATGACTTCATCAATCATGATGAGACCGTTCTTCTTAACGTGATCGTAGAATTCGGTTCCAGGGAAGGGATGGCCGATGGAGACCTGGATGGTCTCGACGTCGAGTTCTTTCGCGAAATCGATGCTTTTGCGAATGGTCTCGCGAGTCTCGCCCGGCAATCCAACGATGAAGTCGCCATGGATAGTCAGGCCGAGTTTCTTGCAGTTGGCGGTAAAGCGGCGCGCCATATCGATGGTGGCACCCTTTTTGATGTTTTTGAGAATCTCTTGATCGCCCGATTCATAACCGACGATCAAAAGCCGGCAGCCAGCTTCCTTCATCGCTTTCAGGGTGTCGTAATCGGTGGTGACGCGCGACGTGCAGCTCCAGGTGAATTTCAGAGTCTTAAGCTTGGAACAGAGCTCGATGGTGCGCGCTTTCTGGTAGTTGAACGTGTCGTCGTCGAAAAAGATCTCTTTAAGGCCCGGAAAGTTTTCCATCGTGTAACGGCATTCGTTGAGGATGTCATCCGACGAGCGCAAACGCCAGCGATGGCCCGAGTGAGTTTGCGGCCACAGACAGAATGTGCACTGCGCCGGGCAGCCCCGTGTCGTGTAAAACGAAACGTAAGGATTCAGCAGGAAGGGAACGTTATAGCGGCGGAAATCGAGATCGCGCTTGTAGACTTTGGTCACCCAGGGAAGAGAATCTAGGTCTTCGATGGGAGAAGCCTCACGGTTGCTCTGGAATCCGCCATCTTTGCGGAACACCACGCCCGGGATATCTTCGAGTGGGAGGCCCAGCGCATAGTCGCGGATGGCGTAGTCAAACTCGCGTTTCACGACGAAGTCAATGGCCTTTGAAGCGCGCAGGGTTTTCTCCGGCTCGACGGTAACCGGCGGACCGACAAAGGCAACCCGGAGTTTCGGGTTGACATCCTTCATCATCTCGGCGATTTTGACGTCCACGGTAAAGCCAGGCGTGGATGTAAAAAGCACGAGCAATTCAAAATCCGAGGCCATGGCCACGGTCTGGTCGATAGAAACTTTGTGCGGCGGAGCGTCAAGAACCTTACTGTCCGGGATCATGCCCGCGGGGTAGCAAAGCCAAACCGGATACCAATAGGATTCAATTTCGCGGGCAGCCGGCCAGCGTGAACTAGCTCCACCGTCGAAGCCTTCGAAAGAAGGCGGGTTTAAAAAAAGCGTTCTCATGGACTCCCTTGGGCGTTAACCTTTATGTTACTTTGCCCTAGCTCCGATACTCAACCGCAGCGCGGCCAATGGCTATCACCGTTAGACGGAAGGGCAGATTGATGCGTTCAGTGAAATCGACCGCTACCTGGATGAAAAGCTCACGGTTGACAGCGAACTCCCCCCGATGTGCTCTGTGTCGGCCGTCTGCGCGTAGTTGGAATAATTTATATCGAGCTGCACTTTGCCTATGATGCGAGTGGTGATCGTGCTGTTCATGTACTGCGGAACGGACATGCGGTCCTGGATCGCGAAGGCGCGCTCGAAATCGACTTTCTTGAAAAACACGCTGGGGTTCTTTACCAACCGGCCTTTTTCGTAAACGGGCAGGTCAGTTTCCGCATCGAGCCACATTTCGCCTCTAAAAAGCCCGGCTCCGGATTTGCGGGGCACGACCGCAAAGATGTAAACATCTTTGCCAACGTCGGTACGGCGCACGCCCTTCCATCTGAACTTATAATTGACCGGGGTGAGGGCCATCTGCGGATTGGATTGGCCTTGTTGCTCGGCTTGCAGATAGCGGGCAATCACTTGAGTTTTGACGGTGTTGCTCCCCTGAAAACCTAAGACACGGTAGGTAATGCGGCCCACACGAGACATCACACGCAAGGCATGCAGGCGTCCGTTTTCGCGGAGTTTCGGGATGGAGGCGTTGATATCCACTTCCATAGAGGCACTCCGGGCGGCCTCCGCACTACTCTCGGTAGCCTGCACGTATCTTTCGACTATTTCGTTAGCCGCAGCTGAGTTAGGATCGGGATCGCCGAGCGCCAACAACGGTGCCGCTGCTAACAATACTGGAACGAGTACTGCTAAAAGTTTAGATTTCAAGGTATTGACGAAGAATGCGCCAGCTATTTGGGGCTTCCCGTATTCTAGCCGACGCCTAACCTCTTCTGTAGTTTTTCGATGATATGGGGATCAGAAACGGTGCAAGTGAGCGTAGGCAGTGCAGTTAGTAGGATTAGAGGGTCAGATCAAGCAGAGTGAAGCGAGAGTTGGATGCGCCGCGATTATCACAACTGGTACAGCACGAGGGTAAACCGCCATATGGAGCTTCTGGCTTATGGCGACGGTGGACTGCCGGTTATGGTGTTTCCGACCTCCCGGGGACGTTTTTTCGAGTATGAAAATGCCGGGATGATCCATGCTCTCAGCGAGAAGATCGAGGGGCGGCGCATCCAGGTTTTCTGCGTGGACAGCGTGGACCACGAGAGCTGGTATAACCGCTCGGTGCATCCGCATGAGCGCGTGCGGCGGCAGATGGCCTATGAGAACTACCTGTTATTCGAGGTGGTTCCGCTGATGAAGGGGACGAGCGGGGCACAGCAGATCGCCACGACGGGCTGCAGTTTGGGTGCTTACCAGGCGTTGAATTTCGCGATGCGGCATCCCGATGTGACCTCGACCTGTATTTCCATGAGCGGATGCTTCGACATGAAGCGCTTCATGGACGGCTACTACGACCAGGACTTCTATTTCAACAATCCGGTGGATTACCTCCCGAACATGAACGAAGCGTGGTTTCTGGAGCGGTATGCGCGCATGAGACTGGTGCTTGGCGCGGGCGACTGGGATATTTGCCTGGGTGAGAACTACCGCCTGGCGGAAATTCTGGGACGCAAACAAATTCCGCATTGGCTGGATGTCTGGGCGGGCGAGCAGCGGCACGACTGGCCGCTGTGGCAAGGCATGGCGGTAAAATTCTTCTAACCTACGGCCGCCCGGCAGCGCAAAAGGTGTTCCGGAGAGAAAGGCAGAGATGAGAAAAATCGGCATTATCTACGGAATGGAGAACACGTTTCCCGCGGCGCTGGTGGAGCATATCAACGCGAAGAAGACGCCCGGCGTCCTGGCGGAGCACATTCGAATCGGCGGCATCAAAATGGCCGAGCCAAGCGGCTATCGCGTTATTGTGGACCGAATTTCCCATGACATCGAGTTCTACCGCGCTTATCTGAAAAATGCTGTGCTCGGCGGCACGGTGGTGATCAACAATCCGTTCTGGTGGAGCGCGGACGACAAGTTTTTCAACTATTCGCTGGCCAGCAGGATCGGCGTCGCCGTGCCGAAGACGGTAGTTCTTCCGCATAAATCGCATCCAGCGGGAACCACCGTTCAATCCATGCGCAATCTACGCTTCCCTTTGAACTGGGAGGAGATTTTCGAGTACATCGGCTTTCCGGCGTTTCTCAAGCCGTTCAGCGGCGGCGGTTGGAAGCATGTCTACCGGGTGACTTCGCCAGAAGAGTTTTTCGCAGCCTATGACCAGACCGGAAGCTTGTGCATGACGCTGCAATCGGCGGTCGAGTTCGAAGAGTATTTTCGCTGCTATGTGGTGGGGCAGGAGCAGGTACGCGTGATGAAGTACGATCCCAAGCAGCCGCACCATCTGCGCTATCTGAAAGATAGCCAGCCGAGCTCGGAAGCATTGCACCGACGCGTAGTGGGGGATTGCTTGAAGCTCTGTAAAGCGCTCGGTTATGACTTCAACACAGTGGAGTTTGCCGTACAGGATGGCGTGCCGTATGCGATCGATTTTCTAAATCCCGCGCCGGATGCCGATATTCATTCGGTGGGGCAGGCGAACTTCGATTGGGTGGTCGAGAGCGTAGCGCAAATGGCGATCGAGAAGGCGCTCGGCGACGATCCTCCGCAACTGGAGTACCACTGGGGGCGTTTCCTGCACGGGACGCAGAAGACGGCGGCATCCTAAGTTCTAAACAATAATTTCCGCGGCCATGCGGGAGGACAAAAGCGATGAGACCGAGCTTCACCCTAGGCGTCGAAGAAGAATATCAGACGATCGATCCGGAGACGCGCGATTTGCGGTCTCATATCGACTCCGAGATTATCGAACAGGGCAAGACGCTGCTGAAAGAAGCCGTGAAGGCGGAGATGCACCAGTCGGTGGTAGAAGTCGGCACGGGCATTTGCAAAGACATCCAGGAAGCGGCCCGTGAGTTGAAGTGTCTGCGCTCGGAAATCTGTGATCTGGCCAAGAAAAATGGATTGAGGCTGGCGGCCGCCGGTACTCATCCCTTTGCCGATTGGCGCAAACAGGATATCTATCCCGACGAGCGCTACGAAATCATCGTGCAGGATCTGAAGATGGTGGCGCGCGCCAATCTGATCTTCGGGCTGCACGTGCATGTGGGCGTGGAGGATCAGGAGACGGCGATCCATCTTATGAATGCAGCCCGCTATTTCCTGCCGCATATCATGGCGCTCTCGACTAATTCGCCTTTCTGGCAGGGCATGGATACCGGGCTGAAATCATATCGCTGCAAGGTGTTCGATAAATTTCCGCGGACTAATATTCCCGACCAGTTCGCGAGCTACACAGAATACGAGCGCTTCGTAAAGCTGCTGGTAAAGACCAATTGCATCGACAATGCGAAGAAGATCTGGTGGGACATACGGCCGCATCCGAACTTCCCCACGCTCGAGTTCCGAATCTGCGACATGCCGATGCGGGCCGACGAATCGATTGCGCTAGCCGCTTTGATTCAGGCGACGGTGATGAAACTCTGGAAGCTACATTCGGCCAATCAGAGTTTTCGGCTCTATGGGCGCGCGCTGCTGATGGAAAACAAGTGGCGCGCGGCGCGCTATGGAATCGACGGCAAGATGATCGATTTCGGCAAGGAAACCGAAGTGCAGGTAAGGGATCTGATCTACGAATACCTGCATCTGATCGACGACGTGGTCGACGAACTGGGATCGCGCAACGAGATTAACTATATTCACCGGATACTCGAAAACGGAACGGGCGCGGACCGCCAGTTGCGCATCTTCCAAGAGACAGGAGACTTGAAGAAAGTAGTGGATTACATCATTTACGAGACCGAGGCAGGCTTGCAGCGCGAAGCGGGCGCTGGCATGACGCAATGAGCAAAGATCTGGCAAGCCTGCCATATGACCCTGAATTGGGGCCGGGCGCGCATAATGCCGTGTTCGTTTGCCTCAGGATCCAGCCGAGCGAGAAGGTGACGCTGATCACGGATGTGGCGTGCGAGGAGATTGGAGCGAGTCTGTCGGCGGAGTTGGAGAAATGCGGCTGCCGCTACACCAGCTTTGTGTTGGAAGAGTTGGCTAAGCGGCCGCTCGTCGAGATGCCGGAGCCAATTCTGCACGACATGGAATCGAGTGAGGTGAGTATTTTCGCGGTCCATGCCCAGCCGCATGAACTGAAGACGCGGATGCAGATGTGCAACGTAGTAAATCGGCGGAAAATGCGGCACGCGCATATGGTGAATATCGAAAAGAAGATCATGCTCGAAGGTATGCGCGCCGATTTTGAGAAAGTAGACGAGCTGACGCTGCGCGTGATGAATATAGCGCGTAACGCGAAATACATCCGGGCGTGCAGTGCCGCGGGCACCGATATTCGAGCAGACCTGACTACCGAATACAACTGGATCAAGACCAGCGGAATCATCAGCCGCGATAAATGGGGCAACCTGCCGGGTGGCGAGACGTTTACAACGCCGCTTGAAGTGAATGGCACGTTTGTGGTGGATGGCGTGGTGGGCGATTACCTGTGCGCGAAATTCGGCGATCTGCAGGCGAACCCGCTGACCCTGAAGCTCGCGGGCAACAGGTTGACCGAAGCGCATTGTGAAAATAAAGAGCTCGAACGCGAGTTTTGGGAGTACACGCATCGCGATGCGAACAGCGACCGCGTGGGCGAATTCGCGATCGGCACGAATCTGGCCTGCAAGCAGGTGGTCGGGAACATTCTACAGGACGAAAAGATGCCGGGCATCCACATGGCTTTTGGCGATCCATACGGGCTGCATACGGGCGCTCCCTGGACCTCCACCACGCACATCGACGTGGTGGGAAGAAATTTCGACATTTGGGCGGATGACCGTCAATTGATGAGCGATGGCAAATTTCTGGTTTGATCGCGACTGTTTAATCCGATCGAAGAAGCGGCGCGCCCCCAAGTGATTGCTGAGCTAAGGAAGGAATTCAACCGGCGATGGCGCCCCGAGCTATACGCCGAATTTCTGCGCCAGCTGGAGGACGCGGCAACCACCCACGTAAATTTCCGCTGCAGCGAGACGCCGATTTTCTTACCCCGGCCGCTGCTCGACACGGCGGTTCGTTATGGATTGGAACTCTACCGGCAATTAATGGAGAACCAGGTGTATCTTGAGGCCTCCGGGCAAGCGATTCCAGCCAGGTTCAATGCCCCAAATGAAACACCGTGCCCTTTGTTTTTGCAGGCGGATTTTGGGCTGGTCAGAATGAGCGACGGCTCGCTTGAACCGAAGCTGGTCGAGATTCAGGGCTTTCCAAGTATCTATTGTTTTCAGTCCGTGCTCGCTCGCCAATACGAACAAACCTATAACCTGACCAAGCTGGACAGCCGCTTGCACGCTTTTCTTGGCGGCTTGGACGAACTGAGTTATCAGGCGTTGCTCGAACGAGCGATTCTTAACGATCACGATCCGGGTGAAGTCGTGCTGCTCGAAATAGAGCCTTATAAGCAGAAAACGCTGCCTGACTTTCTGGCCACGCAAGCCCTGCTTGGCTTGAAAATTGCCGATATTCGCGAAGTGAGGAAGCGCGGCCGGAAGCTTTATCTCGATGGGGTAGAGATAAAACGCATTTACAACCGCGTGATTGTGGATGAACTGGTAAGCAAGAAGATTGTCCCGGAGTTTGGATTGACGGATGACGTGGACGTGGAGTGGGCGGGCCACCCCAACTGGTTTTTCCGGATCAGTAAATTTTCGCTGCCCTGGCTTCAGCACCCGAGTGTACCGGAGACGTGGTTCTTGAGTAACCTCGAGCAACTGCCGGAAGATCTCGATCAGTATGTTCTAAAGCCGCTGTATTCGTTCGCGGGCCAGGGCGTGAAGGTTGGGCCGAGCGCGGAAGAGATTGCGGCCATAACGGCCGAACAAAGGTGCGATTTTATCCTGCAGCGCAAAATGGATTTCGTGCCGGTCATCGAGACGCCCAGCGGCATGACCAAGGTAGAGATTCGCGTAATGTACATTTGGGACGGCGAGATGAAACCCGTCACTACGCTGCTGCGCACAGGACGCGGAAAGATGATGGGCGTCGATTTCAACCGGAACCTGGATTGGGTGGGCGCTTCGGCCGGCTTTTTCCCGGCTGACTAGCGGCCAGCCAACGGAACCATCTGGGCGGCCGCGTAACAGAGCAGCGGCTGCGGCATCATTACCATATGGGCATCAATGCGCAGGCGGGCAAACCCGCGGATCCTCACCAGTTGGCGAACATTCCGCGGCTGGTTGCGAGCTACTACACGATTCAACCCGATCCGCGCGAGAAGGCGCAGCGGGTGGCGTTCGGGACCTCCGGCCACCGCGGATCGTCCTTCGCGGCCAGCTTCAACGAGCATCACATTCTCGCGATCGCGCAGGCGATCTGCGCCTACCGGGAGCAGCAAGGCACAAGCGGACCGCTGTTTCTAGGCCTCGACACACATGCCCTCTCGGAGCCGGCTTTTCTGACGGCGCTGGAAATTCTGGCGGCGCACGAAGTGGAGGCGATAATTGACCAGGCGGGCGGCTATACGCCGACTCCAGCGCTTTCGCACGCCATCCTGACGCACAACAAAGGCCGCAAAGATGGTTTGGCGGACGGCATTGTGATTACTCCTTCCCACAATCCGCCGGAAGATGGTGGCTTCAAATACAATCCACCCTCGGGCGGTCCGGCGGACACTGACGCGACGAAGTGGATCGAGAACTATGCGAATGACCTGCTCGAGAAGAAACTTTCCGGCTTGCGGCGGATGCCGGTGGAACGCGCATTGCGGGCGAGCACGACACGGCGCTACGACTACCTCTCGAATTACGTAAACCAGTTGGATGAGGTGATCGATTTTGCCGCTATCAAGAATGCGGGCCTGAATCTCGGGGTGGATCCACTTGGCGGTGCGGGAGTTGCGTATTGGCCGCGGATAGGTGAGCGCTATGGATTGAAACTGACGGTGGTGAATACCGAAATCGATCCAACGTTTCGCTTTATGAGCGTGGACTGGGACGGCAAAATACGCATGGATTGTTCGTCGCCCTATGCCATGGCCGGGCTGATCGCGCTGAAAGACAAATTCGACGTTGCCTTTGCCTGCGATACGGACCATGACCGCCATGGAATTGTGACGCCAAGCGCCGGCCTGCTCAATCCGAATCACTACTTAGCCGTAGCGATCGACTATCTTTTCCGCAACCGGCCGCGCTGGAAAGCGGAGTCGGGAGTCGGGAAGACCATGGTAAGCAGCACGATGATCGACCGGGTGTCGGCGGATCTCCCGCGCAAGTTGCAGGAAGTACCGGTCGGATTCAAGTGGTTTGTGGACGGACTGCTCGACGGTTCACTCGGCTTCGGCGGAGAAGAGAGCGCCGGCGCTTCTTTCTTGAGGCGCGACGGGGGCGCGTGGAGCACCGATAAAGACGGTCTAATTCTAGGACTGCTGGCCGCCGAGATGACGGCTAAGCTTGGCCAAGATCCAGGCGAGCGATATCGCGAGCTTACTCAAAAATTCGGCGATCCGGCTTATGAGCGCATTGACGCGCCGGCTACGCCAGAAGAGAAAGCAATTCTGCAAAAGCTCGCGCCCGAGCAGGTTTCGGCGAACGAACTCGCGGGTGAAAAGATCGAAGCCATGCTTACGAAGGCGCCCTCGAATGGCGCGCCGCTGGGCGGTTTGAAAGTGATAACCAAGAACGGGTGGTTCGCCGCGCGGCCGTCCGGCACGGAAGACGTTTACAAAATTTACGGCGAGAGCTTTCTCGGCCAGGAACATCTGCGGCGTATTCAAAAAGAAGCGCAGGCGCTGATTTCGCGAACCTTCGAGCAAGCGGGGGCGGCGAAGGCTTGAGGAAAAGTGTCGGTAAGGGGGAATTCACCTCTGAGCGATGGGCGCTTCGGGCAAGAAATTCAGTTCGGACATAGGCTACTCGTAACGCAGAGCCACAATCGGATCGACGTGCACGGCTCTCCATGCAGGCATGGCGCACCCGAGCACGCCTGCCAAAACGAGCACCAGCACGACCAGCACGAAAGTAAGAGGGTCGCCCGGCGAAACACCGACCAGGAGCATGCGCAGGACGTAGGCGATGGCGAATGCGGCTGGCAGACCAAGGGCGATTCCAACGAGCAGTGGCCGCATACCCTGGGCGTATACGAGCCGAAGAATGTCGCGGCGCGTGCCGCCGATTGCCATTCGTACTCCGATCTCCTGCGTGCGCTGGCTGATGGAGTGCGCGATGACGGCATAAAGACCGAGCGAGGCAAGCAGCAAAGCAATGCCCGCGAAAACCGAGAACATTCCCCCCAGCAGGCTCACTGATAGACGGCTCCCGGCTAGCCGGTTTTCAAGAGTGCGCGCATCGTAAACAGCCAGATTCGGGTCGATGTTTTGCACTGTGCGGCGAAATGCCTGGACGAGCGTTCGCGGAGGAATATGCGTCCTCGATACGATGAACATTTCCCGCTGCGGCTCTTCGGTGTACGGCAGGTAAATCAGTGGATCATGCTCGAGCGGGCGGCGGGCGTTCTGGAGAATATCCGTTAGGACGCCAACCACGGTAAGCCACGGCTGAACCGCGCCTTTTTTTACCAGACGGAGATGCTTGCCGAGTGCGTTCTCGCCAGGCCAGTATTTTCTTGCGAAGCTTTCGTTCACGAGAACTACCGGCACTCCCGCGACGCCATCGGAATCGGTGAATGTGCGGCCACGCCGCGGCTTGACTTGCATGATCGGGAAATATGCGGGATTCGTTACGATGGCGCCGATCTGCGGAGAGCGGTCCGGCTCGGAAGCCTTACCTTCCAATTCATAGGGAAAGGACACCCATCTGCCAAGCGGCAAGTTTGAGGTGATGGCTTTTCCCTCGACACCTGCCAAGGAATCGAGGCGGGCCTTCAATATGCGATGAAAGGCGACTTGATCGCCAGGCAGCGGATATTTCGCTTCAGGAAGGTTCACCTGCACTGTGAGCAAGTCTGCCGTGTTTACGCCGAGCGGCGCGCCATACAGGTTGACGGTACTGCGGATCATCAAGCCCGCTCCGGCCAGCAGAATGATGCATAGCGCCATCTCGAAGACAACGAGTAGATTCGAGACGGAGAGGACGCCGCGGCCGCCGGCGATTCCTTGGCCGCCGTCTTTCATCGCGCTGTTGACATCGATCCTCGCAAGCCGCAGGGCAGGCACGAGGCCGAAGAGAATTCCCGCGCCGATCGAGACAGCCGCGAGATAAGTGAACGCAGTTCGGTCGAGCGAGAGATTGAGCCAAGGCGGTTTCGTGACTCCACCGGTACCCACGTCGAACCAGCGCAGCCCGGCAAGTGCGAACAGCCAACCCAGGAAGCCGCCAGCGCTAGAGAGGATGACACTCTCGATCAGTAGTTGCCGCACAATGCGGCCGCGGCCAGCGCCGATTGCGACGCGAATGGAAATCTCGCGTATCCTTCCGGCGCCGCGCGCGAGCAGCATGTTGGCGACGTCGGCGCAAGCGATCAGAAGAACGAAGCCGACGGCAGCCCACAAGGCGGCGAAGAGCGGCCGCATATTGTATGCGCCGGTGATTTCGGCGATTGATTCTACGTTGACTGTAACGTCCTTGTTGCTGCTTGGATATTCTTTCGCGAGGCGATCCGCAATGGCGCTCAACTCCCGCCTTGCCCCAGCTATGGTCGCGCCATCGGCGAGACGGCCAAATAGACCAAGATTCCGGTTGGCGCGCTTCTCTGCAAGAGCGTCAGGAACCAGTGCCGTCCACAAATCTGTTTCTTCTGGAAAACGCTTGCCCGCGGGCATCACGCCGATCGCCGTCGTCGGCACGTCGTCCACGTGAATTGTTTTCCCAAGTATCGACGGGTCTTGGCCGTAACGATCCTGCCAAACGTGATATGTCAGTACCGCTACGGGCGGAGCTCCCAGGTGCTCGTCTTCTGCCATGAAGCCCCGGCCTAACAAAGGCTTTTGCTCCGATACCAAGAATCCATTGGCGGACATCTTTACGCAGTGATAACGCTCAGGAAGAGTTTTGTTATCGCTCAGATTCACCGGTGCGAACTGATAAGCCGCTAAACCTGCTAACAATTTTGAATGCGCTCGCAGATCGCGAAAATCTGGATACGAAACACCGAAATCCTGGCGTCGAGAGGCGTCGGTTTCATTGACGAAAACTGTCCTGTCCATGTGGTCAAGCCCCAAATTCCAGGAAAAAGCCCCGTTAGCGATGGTGAAAACGGCCGTATCGGCGCCTAGGCCGAGCCCTAGAGCGATTATTGCCGCCAGGCTGAAACCAGTCGCCTTAGCGAGCGTGCGAAAGGCATAACGAACATCCTGCCACCAGGTTTCGAGCTTCGCGAAGATCCAGAGTTCACGGCAGGCCTCTTTTAGGGCAGTCGTGTTACCAAGGCGGCGTTGTGCTTTTTGTTGGTCGCCCACCTCTTCGGCTTTCATCTCGAGATGAAAGCGCAGTTCGTCTTCGAGGTCGCGGTCCAGCTGCCGTCGCCGCCGAAGCATCCAGAACTTCTTGCCGAGCCTGTTCATGCCGTCTCCATAACCCGGGCGATGGCTTCGGCCACGCGCTTCCAATTAATCGCTTCTGCCTGTAATTGCTTGCGTCCGCGTGCGGTCAGGCGATAGTACTTCGCGCGGCGATTATTCGCCGATTGGCCCCATTCGGAATCGAGCAAGCCATCTAACTCGAGCCGATGTAGCGCGGGATAAAGCGACCCCTCTTCTACACGCAGGACTTCACTAGATATTTGCTGAATCGATTGGGCGATACCGTAGCCGTGAGTCGACCCGCGAGCGAGCGTTCTTAGAATCAACATGTCGAGCGTGCCCTGAATCAGTTCGCCTTCGGACCGTCGGTTTCTTCCCATAGACGCTTGATGGAAGTATGCCCCAGGTCGATCCGCGTGTCAAGCGGCTGAATTCAGGTTTGGTCCGATCTACATCTCAACGTAGACAATAAATGTTGCCACCTCTAAGTCCGGGTCAAGCACTGATCCTCGGCGAGGGGTTGGGAAGCGATGGCATCGCGGGCTGCGCGACTACGCAGATAGCCTCAGATGACCTTGGCTTGTCGAAGCTTACTCACCTCCGCTGTCACGCCCGCAATACCGGAGTTGCTGTAAACCATCTCGATGCGTTCCGGACTGAGCCGCGCCAGCACTACATTGCGGTAGCGATTGTTATAAGTGTTCGCACTCGCCGGATCGTAACCGAACAGTGGAGCGATTCTTCTCAGCAGCGAATCGGCCAGCGCGGCAGCGGGTACCGAGTTTACAAAATCGGCGTCGGATAAGTTGTCGATCTGATACTCAATTCTCATGTTCGGCAAGTGGAACTCGCCATCTTCGTCTTTTCGCAGGTATCCTTCTGCAACCGGATCGACCTGCGCGATGATCGCCGCGGCACGCAGCCAGTTCACAACTTTGTACTCGTTGCCCAGCGTGGGCGCCGCATGCGCGCTCGCCTGTGCAAGCACCAGCAGCGGCGGCAGCCGTCGTGCCATCGTTTCCGCCAGGCTCAGGATGTGGTGCGCCCCGGTTCGCGAATCACCCGGCTTACCGAAGTCGTCGTCCTTTCCAAGACCGCCAAACTTCATCTCCTTGAACTCCGTCCCATTCGCGTTCCATTGAAAGACGAGCATCTTAGCCCAGTCGTGCCAGACGGGCGCGGCTGCCACCACATCTTCATCAATCGGATCTCGCAGCCCCACAGCGTATATTTCGCGATAGAGCGCTGCCAGGTTCTCCGCGCTCTGCTGGTTGAAGGCTTCATGGACCGCCAGACCACCGGGAAAGGAGTGATGACTCTGAAAGTCGGAACCCGGCGCTCCTTCGAAAGAGAGAGCCACATGAGGACAAGCTGTTCCCTCATCCAGCACTGGCGGAAAAACGCCAGCGGTTACTCCACCTTCGATGCTGCTCCCATCGTTCTCGTTCAACAGGCTCGCACGCACAAGTTGTCTGAGGATGGCCTGCTCCTTCGCGGGCGTCATATTGGCGCGATGTGCAACGCAACTCTGCCGGTCTGTCAGCGCTTGCAACGTGGCCCCGCGGAGCCGTTCATCGCGCATGGCCTGCACGTTCCGGACAAGCCTATCGAAAGCATCCCGCACAAGCGGAGATTGCCGGCCGATGGCTTCCGCGCGCGCGTTCCCGGCGCCGGGTTGGATCGGATTGGCCGGAGCAGCAGCGCAAGCCCCGGTTGCTGCTAAACCGATGTAAACCGAGAGCACCAAGCAAAGCCGCATAGTCTCGATTGTGCGACAAGTTAGGTCTTGATCTTTTCGCTGATACACTGCAAATTTGAAGCTCAGCAGTAGAAGCCACGTGATAAGCCGTAGAGCAATGATGGGGCTGCTCGGAGTGCCTGTCCTGCAATCTTTCGGGCAGGGTGTTTCGACGCGCGCCGTAAAAGCCCAGCCGCGCGGCAAACCTTCAGGGCTGCCCTTTGACGCTTGTTTTAACGACGTCGCCGCACAAGCCGGACTACACGCTCCGCTCGTCTACGGCCCGGCCGGGAAGAAAACCTACATACTCGAAACCACCGCTTGCGGCTGCGCCTTTATCGATTACGATAACGACGGCTGGCTCGATATATTTCTTCTGAGCGGTACACGCTTCGACGATGTCCCTCCTGGCGCCACGAATCGTCTTTACAAGAACAACCGCGACGGAACCTTTACCGAGGTCACCGAAAAAGCCGGCCTGACAAAGACCGGCTGGGCCTCGGCCGTCGCTGTCGGCGACTACAACAACGACGGTTTCGATGACCTGTTCGTCACTTACTACGGCCAGAACATTCTCTACAAGAACAATGGGGATGGCACTTTTACCGACGTAAGCGCTAAGGCCGGCCTCGTGCATGAAGGCAAAACGCGCTGGGGGTCCGGTTGCACTTTTGTCGATTACGACCGCGATGGGCATCTCGATATTGCCGTCGCCAACTATCTCCAATTCGATAAAGACAGGATTCCGAAGCCCGGCGAAAGTTCATTCTGCAATTGGAAAGGCATCCCGGTAAATTGCGGCCCGCGCGGCCTGCCCCCCGGCGAAATGCTGCTCTATCACAATAATGGCGATGGGACTTTTGCGGATGTCTCCGTCAAATCCGGGCTTTCGAAGGCCACCGGCAGCTACTGCATGACGACCGTAGCCGCCGACTTCGATAACGACGGCTGGCCCGATATCTATGTCGCTTGCGATTCCACTCCCAGCTTCCTATTCAAAAACAACCGCAACGGTACGTTTACCGATGTCGGTCTCGAATCGGGCGTAGCGCTGAATGAAGACGGCATGGAGCAAGCCGGCATGGGGCTTGGCATCGGCGACTACAATCTCGACGGCAATCTGGATATTCTCAAGACTCATTTCGCCGATGACACGGCGGTTCTCTATCGCAACGACGGCAAGGGCAATTTCGAAGACGTCACTAACTCGGCCGGCTTAGGCGTCGAGACACGCTTCATCAGTTGGGGCGCGGGCATGTTCGATCTCGATAATGACGGCTACCCCGATCTTTTCTGGGTCACCGGCAGTGTCTATCCCGAGATCGAAAAGGTGCTGCCCAATTATCCATTCAAGAGTCCGCGTATTGTCTTTCGCAATCTGAAAAACGGCAAGTTCGAGGAACTGTTGGATCAGGCCGGCCCCGGTATTGCGGCCCCGCACGCCAGTCGCGGTTGCGCGTTTGGTGATTTCGATAATGATGGGGATATAGACGTCCTCGTCATGAACCTCGACGAGCCTCCGTCCTTGCTGAGAAATGACATGAAGGGCGATAACCGCTCGCTGAAGGTGAAGCTGGTCGGCACCCGGTCTAATCGCAGCGCGATCGGCGGCCGAGTCACGGCCCGCTACGGCGGCAAGCTCCAGGTGCAGGAAGTTCTCAGCCAGGCAAGCTACTACTCCGCTAACGATCTGCGCCTGCATTTCGGTTTGGGCGTAAACGATAAAGCCGATCTGGATGTACGTTGGCCTAATGGAAGCGTGGAGCGTTTCGCTAATGTCGCGGCCAATCATCTGGTCACGATTCAGGAAGGAAAAGGAATCGTAAAGATCGAACCGTTCGCCAAACGGTCGGGTTGACGGCTGCTGTGGAAAAATGAAGAAGCCGGTCGGGCGGACGGCTCGTATGCGAATTTCAACTCTCGCGCTACTATTCGGCTCGATAACTCCAATCGTGTTCTGCGGACAAGACTTGCCCATAGATTCATCGGCCATGCAGCCGTATGAAGCTCATGCTGTCTCGGTCTCGGGCAAAGTCTCGCGCGTACGCGACCGCCAGCCTTGGGCCGTGAGCACCGGCGAGCGCGTGCCCGTACGTCAGATGATCTCGACCGGCGACGATGGTTATGCGCGCTTCACCGTAGCAGGCGGCTCCAGTTTCGATCTCTTCAGCAATTCGCGCGTCTACTTTAGACAGAATGCAGCCCGCGCCGGCGATTTGCTCGATGTGGAATCCGGCCGCGTGCGCGTGCACTTGCAGCCCTCGATGAATCAGCCCCAACAACGCATCTTTACGCCGATAGCGATCATTTCCGCCACCGTTCCCGCAACTGTGGCCCTGGCCATCGATCAGGACGACACCCTCCGCATCGATGTCCTCGCGGGCGAAGTGCGCGTGCAGCATACCAAGCTACCAAAATCAGATCCGACGATCGTGAGAGCGCTCGATGCCATCCTCGTGCGTCCCGATGAACCAATCTCACGCCGCGTGGACCGCGGTTCGCTCTATCGCTACACCGTCAAACCGTTCAAAGATATCTGGCTGGCCATGACGCCTGGCCACGGCGGTTCGCACAACGGGGATGTAATTGAGGGGGAAAAGTTCCTCGCCGAAATTTCACCCTCGCCGCTTCATGCCGCATGGTAGTCGAAGCAGCCGTCAAATTATTGCTGGGTTGCATCCTGGCTGTCGGGTGCTACGGCCAGTCTGCGCCCGCTTCCTCGCCCGCCGGGATGGAGAATCCCTGGGACGTTCGCACAATCCTTGCCAACCTGAACACCCAGACAGAGGAGTTGCGGCCGCTGGTCACCGCCCTCAACCCGCAGCAATGGTATCAGCGGAAAGGTGCGCCGAGCACTTATATTCTGCAGTGGCAGAGTGCCCAGCAGCAGATTAAAGACGTCGCGGAGGAGACAAAACTGCTCTCTCAGAAGACGGATAGTTTGTCGCTCTGTTTAGACGAATATTTCCGCATGGAAGCCTTGGACGTGACCATGCGCTCCCTGCTGGAGGGAGTGCGCACTTATGGCGACCGTCCGGCAGCCGACAAATTGAGTGAGCTTTTGGGCCGCAGTTTCAGTAACCGCGAGCGATTTCGCGACTATATTCGAGACCTCGCCATCAATACCGAGCAGAATTTCAAAATCGCGGACGAAGAAGCGCAGCGCTGTCGCGGTATCATCAGCAAAGAACCGGCATCCAATTCTAAGAAGTTGAGAAAGTAATGCCGGAATAGAGCATGGAAGTAAGCACGTTCACCTGTTCGATTTGCGGCGAATCTTCGCGGGATATCTGCGTATATTGCACGAAAGATGCCTGCGGCAATCACCTCTGCGATCGTTGCCATCGTTGCAGCGACTGCTGCGCCTGTGAAAGGCTAGTCTTCCGCCCGCAAAACAACGGCCATCCGAAAACCGCCCAGCCGCATTATGCCCAGGCCTACGAATCCTCGCACTCACCAAGTGTGGAGTAGGCGTTTTCGCCGGCACTCTTAGGGCTCGTTAATGATGCAAACTTAAAAAACCGGAGCGCTTCCCGCTGGGATTGGCGGCTTTTTTGAGAACCTCTTCTCGATCGCCGTTCACCCAGGCCGTTTTGATGGCCGCTTCGTTCAGGCCAGCCAGTCTTCCGGCCAGTATGAAAGCCGGCAGAGCGGCCGTCTGATCGTGCCAGCGAGCCATCTCCACCACCGATGGCAAAGCGCGTTCGCGTATCAGCGCCAGCGTATCTGCATTGCGATTGTCAGTAAAATTAACCAGCGCCCGTGTCGCATCGCGCCGGTCCGACCATACCACCGAATTCATTAGCTCGACGAACCAGGTCGGCTCCAGCCGGATCTGCTGCTCGGGATGCAGCTTCGCTCCCACTGCAACTGCGCGCAGCGCCCGCATCGCGTTCTCGCGTACATTGTCGTCATCGTCGCGCAAAGCATACTGCAGACCGTTCACTATCACGGTCGTCGTATGCGGACCGCGGGGGCCATATTGTAACAGGTAGGCGGCAGCTGCCCGTTGCTCGGGATCGGCCGATTCTCGCAGCACGCGATCCACCCGCGCGAGATTTGCCGCCACAACCGGAATGAACGATTCCTGCAATTCGCGGCTGGGCGAATCTGCCATCAGCGAAAAGCCTTGTGTGAGATCCTCCTCCGAGTCGCGCGCGCGTATGCTACCTGCTACCTGATCTAAAAAACTTTCGTACGATTTGAAAAGGTCCGCCGGCAACGCGACATCGCTGGTCGGGACTTCGTGATAGTCGATATGAGGCGAATCGCGCTCTTCCACCCCGACGTAAAGCACCATATTGTTGCCGTCGCAGCAAGCTGCCTCTACCCGCGAGACCACCACTCCCGACACTTTATCGATGCGGTCTTCCGCGTCCAGCCGCGAGGGCAGGGGATCGCCGGGTTTTGCCCCGAGCGCTGCTCGGATCTTGGCCGGCGAAACTTTCCGCGCGCCGTAAATTTCAACCAGCCCCACATGCGGAGTGATGTCGCGCGCGCCAATATCAGCGGCTAAGGCCGACGACGCCGAAATCGAAAATATAGCAAGCCAATAAGTAAAGCGGTGAATCACGACTCTTCTAGTATCCGACGCGGGCCGAAGAGCGCCCGTTTACGCTTGTTTTTCCGCTAAATCACCTACTAAAGGTAGCTTGACTTTCCGGTTGTTATACGCCTGGTACATCATGTAGAGCCAGAGCACGAAAACGAGCAGCGAAAAAAGAGGCACGAGCGTCAAGCCGAAGCCGTGCGTAAAGACCCCCAACATGCCGATAACGATCAGATACAAAATCCATAGAACAATGAGCGCAATATGCCCGAAGATGGATTGGAAGGCATGAAAACGGATCGTCTTGTTTTTGTTATACGGCGCGAGCACCAGAAAAACGATCCCGGTAACGAATCCGAGCAGATAGCAAAGCGCGCTAGCCACATTCTCTGTCAGGCCCGGCGCCTGCAAGATCGAACCCGGACCCGGCTTAACATAGCCAGTTCCCGTGCTGCCGCCTGCGGTGGTCCCAGGTCCTAGCGCTACCCCGCAATTAGGGCAGAAACTACCATCCGCCTGTGTTCCGCAGTTCGGGCAAAACGCCATGCTAACGAGTCTATTACAATGCAACCGTCAGAGACCACTACATCCGTCCGAACTACTAAACGGTAACCGGCCGTCTCATCACCGGTCGCATCGCCAGGTTGACCAGTATCATCAGAACCGAGAAGACCGGGATCAACAGCAGTCCGCGCCGGTACGTTCCGCCTTCCGACAAACGCCCGATGATCGGAGAACTAACCACCAAACCGATCCAGCCGAACGTGATCACGATACCTAAAGCGGTGGCTGTGCCGCGCGGGAAGGCATCTTGCGCCATCGCGAGCGTCGTCGGAAAGACAGGAGCCATACTCAACCCCGCGCAGAAGACCGCCGCGGTGATTGCCGCGTTCGACTGAAGATGCAGCATCGCATAGGTCGTGATAGCCATTAAAACGGAAACTACCAAAGTGACCGTGAGTGCCGGAATCCTGGTTAGCACGCGCGACACCACTACTCGCCCGAGCAGAATTCCAAAAGCAAATCCATAACTCACCACATGGCCCGCCGCGCGCGGATCGAAGTGAACCGTATCAACCAGGTAAGTCTTGAGCCAGTTCCAAACACCCACCTCGCAAGCGACGTACAAAAACAGAAATAGCGAAAGGAAAATGAGCGGGGCCCTAGTGAGGAGCGCCGGCACTTCGCTCAGTTGGAAGCTCGCCTTGCCGGAAGGCGACGGCATGTGAGTGATTCCATTCACCACTAAGGCCACCGCGGCCAGCCCCGCGATGATGTAACACACCACTGCGGGATCGATGCGCTCGCTTGCGATATACGTCGTGATGATGCTGCCCAGCCCAAAAAACAAATTGAGAAAATTGAGCACCGAGCCTCGCCGCGCCGTGTCTACCGCTCCCGCTAATGCGTTCGAACCGGTCACCACGATGCCGCCCCCCAAACCCAGCACGAAATACACCGCCAGCAAGCCATTGTATCCGCCCGCATTCGGTGCAGCCGCCAATGATGCGACGATTAACAGCAGCCCCGTCAAAAGCGCCGGCTTATTCCCTCTGATATCGATGAACGGGCCGGCCGAGAGCGAGGCGACCACCAATCCGAGAGCGTAAAGTGTGGCCAACGTGCCTTGCTGGCCGGCCGTCAAAGCATAGCTCGGAAGCAGCGCGCCAAGAATGGGCGCGATCAAGCCGTAAGTGAAAATCGCCAGGATAGCGGAGAGGATGAGCACCGAAAAATGGTATCAGACAGAAGCGCTTAGCGCCATTTTTTGCTTCACCACATCCGTCAGCACGCCCGCTGCCTGCTCGCAATCCGCCCGCGAAACATCCTGGTGCGTCACCATGCGCATGCGCTTCGCTCCTACGCCATTCGCGAGAATCCCACGCGCCTTCAATTCCTGGCTCAACTCCCCCGGCGGAATGCCCAGTTCAGCGATGTCAAAGATAACGATGTTTGTGCGAACCGCCTCCGCATCGATCTTTATACCAGGCAAGTTCGCTAGTGTCTTTGCTAAAAAACGCGCATTCTCATGATCGGTCTTGAGCAGCCCGGGCGACTCTTCTAATGCCAGTAAGCCGGCGGCCGCCAGCACGCCTGCCTGCCGCATACCTCCGCCCAGACGCTTGCGATATAACCTGCCCTGCGCAATCGCCTCCTGAGTGCCCACCAGCATCGATCCCACGGGCGCCCCGAGCCCTTTCGACAGGCAGAACATGACCGTATCGACAGCGCTTGCAATCTTGGCCACGGGCGTCTTGGTAGCAACAGAAGCATTAAAGACGCGCGCCCCGTCCATGTGCACTTTGATCCCGCGGTCATGCGCCCGGGCGCAGATGTCCTCGATAACTTCCACCGGATAAACCGTTCCACCCGCCATATTGTGCGTGTTCTCGAGCGCAATGAGTTTCGTTGGAGCGTTGTGCGCGCCAAAAAGTCGCAGCGCCGGCTCGATGTGCCGCCAGGTGAGGATGCCGTCATCCGTGTGTACCGGGCGAGCCAGGCAACCTGCGAACCAGGCCAACATCGAAAGCTCCCAGTCGAGTAAATGCGCGCGCGCGTCGCAAACTACTTCCTCGCCGTGCTGCGTATGCAGTTTCGCCGCGATGGTGTTGCCCATCGTGCCCGTCGGCACAAAGAGGGCGGCTTCTTTACCGAACACTTCGGCCGCGCGTTGTTCGAGTCGATTGACGGTCGGATCTTCGCCGTAAACGTCGTCGCCTACCTCGGCTTCCGCCATGGCCGCCCGCATCCGCGCGCTTGGCCGCGTTACGGTGTCGCTGCGCAAGTCAATCATTTTTTGAACCGGCACCCACAAACTCCTCAAAAATTTCATTCGAAAGCAGTACGCCGGCGGCCGACAAGCGCAAGCGCGATCCAGCGCGTTCGAGCATCCCTGCCGCCGTCCAGCGTTCGATAGGCTGAGCAAAGCGCGCCCATTCCCCCGGCGTCGGCTCGATCCCCGACATCAGCCGCAGACCCACAAAAAAGTGTTCCTCGCCCGAATCGGTTTCCAGCGCCCCGCACGGTTTTGAACGCCTCAAATACGTCCCCAGTACATCCGGGTTGCTCCAGCGAGTCCGCCCATCGAAAGAATGCGCATCCAGACCGAAACCGATATACGGCGCCAGCTGCCAATACTTCAAGTTGTGTCGCGATTCATAGCCGGCGCGAGCAAAATTCGAAATTTCGTAACGCTCGATCCCCTGCTCTCGCAGACGCTCCACCGCGCGCTCATAGAGTTCCGCCATCAGATCGTCCGAAGGCATACGCGCTGCGCCGTATCTTACGCCACCGAGCAGAAGCTCCTTCCCGAGCCGGCTGTCTTCGTCTGTTTCAAATATGTAAACCGAAACGTGCGACGGAGCCAACCGTTCCATCCAATCGAGCGAACTGTCCCAGGACTGCGCTGTTTGTTCAGGCAGACCCGCGATCAGGTCGAGATTGATATTCGAGAGACCTGCAGCGCGCAAGAGAGCAACATCGCTCGCCACGATCTCCGCGCTATGCCGGCGTCCGGTCAGCCTGAGCTCTTCGGCGACGAAAGATTGCACGCCCAGACTGACGCGGTCGATGCCACATTCGCGCCAAAATCGCACCGCTTCCCGAGTCAAAGTGCCCGGCGCGCATTCGAGCGTCACCTCCCGCACTCGTTCGTTGGGAATCGATTCGACGATTTGGCTAAGCAGCTCCAGCGACATCAGGCTCGGCGTGCCCCCGCCGAGGTAAATGGTTTCGGGCAGCCACTGCCAATCGTGCGAGCGAATTTCCGTCAGCAGCGCTTCATGATATTGCTCCCGCACGGCGGCCGACGCCACATCCGAAGCAAAGTTACAGAAGCTGCACTTCTGCTGGCAGAAGGGGTACGAGATGTAAACTCCAGGCATTTCTGTCCGCTAAAGAGCTACTTCGTCCCCCACTTGCTGGCTTACGGCCGAGGCGATCAGTTCGTCGAGCGTCTGTCCCGTTTCCGGCAACACGAAGGCATTCTTTTCCGGTTTCCAACCCAATTTGAAGCTTTTCGAGTGCGCTGAAACCCAGATCTGGCGCACCGGCGAGTTCGGGCTCACCACAAATCGCGCCTTCGGCTCCTCGAACTCTATCGAAAGAGCGCCCGCATTGAAGTCCGGCTCAAATTCGTAGCGATCCGAAGCGGCCGACAGCTTACGATAAAGCGAGTCTAGAGCGTCGTTGGAACGGTTCTTGAATTCTTGTTCGTCCATTTGTGCTATTTCCATTCTCTACTTGCCCACGCAAAGTTTGGTAACTTTGACAGCGAAGCACTCATCTGCTAATTGCGCCTACGCTATGGAGCCTTCGTGTGTCCGCCAAAACCTCATCCCCGGCACGAGCAAGCTCTTTGCCGATTTCCTATACCATTTTGATAGGGTAAAAGCTTTCTACCCACACAATTTTGACGATCCCGCGTCCTTTGGCGAAGCTGCGGCCGAACTGAATTATCCGGACGCCCGGCGCCGCGAAATGGTTTCCGCTTTGCGTGAGCAGAACGGCCCCTCCGCTGCCCTGGATGAACTAGCGAGGCCCGGCACCGTGGCCGTGGTCACAGGTCAACAAGTCGGTTTGCTATCCGGCCCCTCTTACACAATCTTCAAAGCGCTCACTGCCGTCAAGTTGGCGCAGGAACTTGGCACGCGGGGTATCCGTGCTGTCCCCGTCTTCTGGTTGGCCTCCGAAGATCATGATCTGGCGGAAGTCGATCATGCCTGGCTCTTCGACCAGGACGCCAAGCCTGCCAAAATTTCGATCGCGAACGAAGTGACGAACGGTGGCCCGGTGGGCGAAGTGGTTCTTAGCCGAATGCCGTTCGACGGAATTCGCGAGGCCCTGGGAAGCCTGCCGTTTGCCGACGAAGTGGTTGGCCGCCTGCGGCGCGCGTACTCGGATGGCGCAACTTTCACCAGCGCATTTCGAACGTTTCTAAGGGACGTGCTCGCGGGCTTTGGCATTTTGTTTCTGGATCCACTGGCGCCGGCGATCCGCCGGATCGCGCAGCCGTTCCTGGCCGAGACTGCGGCCCGCGTCCCGGAACTACTTGCCGGCCTCAAAGCGCGCGATAGCGACCTCGCCGAACACGGCTACCATTCGCAGGTACATCTCGAAGACACCTCCTCCCTCTTGTTCCTTCTCGAAGAAAAGCGAACTCCCTTGCGCTGGAAAGACGGCCGGCTCGCATCGCGCGATAGCATTTATCGGACAGAAGAGCTCCCCGAATTGGCCCATCGCCTTTCTCCGAACGCCCTGCTGCGGCCCGTGATGCAGGATTACCTCCTGCCCACGGTCAGCTATGTGGGCGGTCCGGCTGAAATTGCCTACATGGCGCAAGGGCAGGTGCTCTACGAGAAACTGCTGGGGCGAATGCCCGTGATCTTCCCGCGCAACAGCTTTACACTGCTCGACGGGCGCGCCGACAAGCTGATTGAGCGTTATGGTTTTTCGATGACCGACCTGCTCGACCATCAGGAAAAGGTCAAGAGCGAAATCGCGCGGAAACTTGTTCCGGCAGAACTCGCGGACGAGTTCGGCTCGCTCGAAGCGTCGATTTCAGGCGCGCTCGGCGGCCTCGAAAACAGCTTGCGAAGTTTCGATCCAACACTCCAGGCAGCCGCCCAGAAGAGCGGAGCAAAGATGCTTTATCAGCTGCGGCGATTAGGAGAGAAGACGGCGCGGGAAACTCTGCGGCGCGATGAGCGCAGCGCGCGCGAAGCGAATTACCTGATCAATCTTGTGTACCCGCATAGGCGGTTACAGGAACGCTTTTACTCGATTGTTCCATTCCTGGCAAAGCACGGCCTCGATTTGCCCGACAGGCTGTTCGCCATGACGCAAGTCACCTGTCCCGATCATATGGTGCGGACCCTTTAGGACGATCCTTTGCGGTGGCGGTTCGGGCTTCTCTTCCTTTTCTCGGTACTTGGTGCTGCCCAGACTGGCTACTTAGGACGCGAGGTTTGTGCCAGCTGTCACAAGGAGATCGCCACAAAACAGGCACAAACCGCCATGGCTTCGACTTGGCAAGGCACCACTCCGCAACAGATCCCGGTTAATTCGCAGGAGAAATACGCCGAAGGGCCTGACCCGGAAATTGATTATCTGATTCAGCGCACGGCCGGTAAGCTGAGTTTCGAAGTGCGGCTGCCTGCGCAGCAGCCTGTCCAGTTTCCGATAGAAATTACAATGGGCGGCAAGCGTCACGGATTGAGCTTTCTCGCGCGTGTAGCAAACCTGGATGGCTTGCCGTTGGCCCGAGCGCCGCTGGTCGAGACCCGCTATCTCCACTATGCTCCTGAAAACCGTCTGGAGCTCTCGCCCGGCTTTCCGAAAGACAAACCAACCACATATGAAACCGCGATCGGGCGCGTCCTCACGCCGCATTTCGAAGAAAAATGCCTCGCGTGCCATGGCGCGCCGCGCGCCGCCCGCGGTACTCATCTGGACACGGGCGTTACGTGCGAAAGTTGCCATGGCCCGGGTCATGCGCACCTTGCCGCGCTCGCAAACAAGCCCGGCGAAAGAGGCATTCTCGATCCCGGCCGGCTCCCCGTCGCTGAGCAAATGAATACCTGCGCGCAGTGCCATGCCGGTTTCAGCAAAGTAGTCGATCCAATGCCGGACGATCTGCTGATTTCCGATCAGGTCACCGCGCTCAGCAACAGCGAGTGCTGGCGTCAGACTGCCGGCCAAATCACGTGCGTCAATTGTCACAGCCCACACCAGGATCTGGCGCGCGCCGCGCTCGTCGCGCAATCCGAGAAGACTTGCCTCGGATGTCACGTCGCCAGCGTCGCCCAGCACCCGGCCCTGTGTCCACTCAATCGTTCCACTGGCTGCGTCGGATGCCACATGCCCGACAGCAAGACCGGCGCGCCGTTTATCATCAGCGATCATTGGATTCGCGTTCATCCGGAGCAAAATGTCGCAGTGCCGCCGCATTCTCCGCAATGGGCCAGCCAGCAAACCCCCAAGCATCTCTTCCTGCGTTTGATGGTCTTCGACGACCAGGCCAAAGCGACCGCCGCGCATGACCAGTTGCTGGCCGGCGCTTCTTTCTTTCAACTCGCTCGCGCCGATTCGATCGACCGCTCGACCGCCATCAATGGCGGTTATCTGGGCGATTTGGCCGCCAGCGCGTTAGATCCCGCCTGGGCGCAAGCCGCGCTGTCCCTACGGCAAGGCGACGTATCGGCCGTCATGCCGGGTGCCGGCCGCTTCTTCATCGTCGGACGTATGCCGCGCAATTTTCGCGAAGACGCAGAAGCGCGCTTTAATCAGGCGATGGAACTGCGCAAAGCCGGCAACCGCCAAGCGGCAGCCGCCGAATTGCTCGAAGCCCTCAAGCTCGATCCGCGCCTGCTGCGCGCGCTCACCTATCTGGGAGTAACTTACGCGGAGGCCGGCAACCCGCAGTTGGGCGCTGGCATTCTCAACGTCGCGATCCATTACTATCCACAGGACGCAGGCGCGCATTTCAACCTTGGAGTGGCCGAGGGCGCGCTCGCCAACAGCGATGAGATCGACCAATACAAAAAAGCGCTCGCGATCGATCCCGATTACGTCCCCGCATACCTGAACTGGGGTGCGGCTCTCTTCCTCAAGGGGCAGTATGATGAGGCCATCGGCATCTATCGGAAAGGAATTGCAGTAGATCCGCTGGAGGCTTCACTGCATTACAGTCTGAGCCTGGCGCTCGAACGCGTGAACAAATCGCAAGAAGCGCGTGCCGAACAATCGCTGGCTCTCAAAATCGATCCCAAAGCAGGCGGCCAGCAGTGAAAGCGGCGCTTCTCGGAATAGTTCTGCTCGCCGCGATCCTCCAGGCCGAGACGCCGCTCGAGCTTGCCGCAAAAGCCGAGCAGTTCATTCGCAGCGGACAAAAAGACGCGGCCATCGCGGCGCTCGCCCAAGCCGCGGCGGCAACTCCCGCAACCGCCGAATCCGAAGACCGGATCGGCTTTTTGTACGCCGTCATCCAACAGCAGAGCGACGCCCAAACTCATTTCGAGAAAGCCCTCAAACTCGATCCCAAGCTCGCCGTGGCGCACTTCCATTTCGGTGCTCTACTCTGGAACACTGATCGACAGGAGCAAGGCTTAAGCGAACTCGAAGCCGCCGCCAGCATCGACCCGAACGTCTTCGACTACCGTTACCGCTTGGGTTCCGCCTACCTGCGCCTCGGCAGGGTAGACAACGCAATCGGCGAACTCGAACAAGCCGTCGTCCTCAATGCGGCAAGCATCCCAGGCTGGAGCGATTTAGGCCGTGCCCGCGAGCAGAAAGGCGATCTCTCTGGCGCTCTGGATGCCTTTCAAAAAGCCATCGCCCTCGATCCTGCGAACGATGCCCTCCGCAACCAATACGCTTTTATGCTGATCGATACTCGCCAGGCCGGGCGCGGTATCGAAGAATCCCAGAAGGTCCTGGCGCACGATCCGAAGAATACCAGCGCGCTCATGAACATCGGTTACGCGCATTTGAAAACCGGCGAATTCGACCTGGCCGAGAAAAGTTATCGCGACATGCTTGCCATCGACGCCAATTCGCCCGGCGGCCATTACGACCTCGGCATTGCCTTGAAGAGCGAAGATCGCTTGGAAGAGGCTCAAAAAGAGTTTCGCGAAGCCATTCGCCTCGACCCGTCGCTTGCCCAGGCCCATTACTCGCTCGGCATCACCGATTGGCAGCTAGGCGATTTCGCCGGCCTTACCGACGAGATGCGCGCCGCCATCAAGGTCTCGCCCGGGTACGCCGAAGCGCACTACATGCTCGGCATCGCTTTGAAGCAGAACGGCGACCTAGACGGCGCTCTCGCCGAGCTCCGCCAATCCATCGTGCTCGATCCCTCTACCCCCGGACCCTACAACACCATCGGCCAAATCCTCCGCATGAAGGGCGATAAACAAGGCAGTGAAGAAGCCTTTCAGACCGGCGCGAAATTGAAGCGCGACAAAGAATCGGAACTCGCGAACACTCTCGATCAGGGCATGCGCGGCGGCGAAGTGATGAAGCCCATTACGCAAGCCCCAAAGTGACTCCACTCAGCATGGGATTACAGTAAGTTTTTGCGCCTCTTCATGCACTCGCGTCGAACCTTCGTCAAATCCCTCTGCGCCAGTTTGCCGGTCTTTTCGCTCGACCAACTTCTCTCTGAAACGCCGCTCGGAGTCGAGTTCGTCGACGTCGCCCGGGCCGCCGGCCTGCACGAGAAAACCACCTTCGGAGCCGAGAGCCGCAACAAATATCTGCTCGAAACCACCGGCTGTGGTGTCGCCTTCATCGACTACGATAACGACGGCTGGCTCGACATCTTTTTCGTCAACGGCACCCGCTTCGAAACCGTCTTCCCCAAAGGCGAGGAGCCGATCAGCCGCCTCTACAAAAACAACCGCGACGGCACCTTCACCGATGTCACGGTCAAAGCCGGCGTCGGCCGCACCGGCTGGGGTCAGGGCGTCTGTGCCGGCGATTACAACAACGATGGCCACGAGGATCTCTTCGTCACCTACTGGGGCGACTGCTCGCTCTATCGCAACAACGGCGACGGCACTTTTACCGACGTAGCGGAAAAGGCCGGTGTCACCACCAGGACAACCACTCGGACGACGACTGGCCTCACGCGCTGGAATACCGGCTGCACTTTCTTCGATTACGACCGCGATGGCCATCTCGATCTATACGTAGCCAACTACATCGATTTCGATCCCAAAACTGCCCCGCTTCCGGAAAGCGGCCCCTGCCTCTATGAAGGCCTCATCGTCGCCTGCGGACCGCCCGGCTTGAAAGGCGGCAAAGATATCCTCTTCCACAACAACGGCGACGGCACATTCACGGACGTCTCCGAAAAAGCAGGCATCTGGAAGAAACAGGGCACCTACGGTCTCGGCGTGATGGCCGGTGACTTCGATGGCGATGGCTGGCCCGACATTTACGTCGCTGACGATTCCGCGCCCTCGGCGCTCTTCAAAAATAATCACGACGGGACTTTTACCGATGTCGGCCTCGAATGGAGCGTCGCCTTCGGAGCCGACGGCAAAACGCAAGCGGGCATGGGCGTTTCCGCGGCCGATGTCTATGGCAACGGCCGGCTCGATATCGTGAAAACTAATTTTGCCGGCGACACATCGAGCCTCTACCGCAATCTCGGCAGCGGAAACTTCGAAGACGTCACTTTTCAATCCGGACTGGGCCGCAATACCCGCTTTCTAGGCTGGGGCGCGGTCTTTCTGGATTTCGACAATGACGGTTGGCCCGATATCTTGACCTGCAACGGGCACGTTTATCCGGAAGTCCGCGAGAAAGCGAGCGAATCCGGATACCGCGAGCGCAAGGTGCTCTACCATAATCTCGGCAACGGGCGCTTCCAGGATGTTTCGCTTCAGGCCGGCCCAGGCATCCTCGAACCCGTCGCCGGTCGCGGCTGCGCTATCGGAGATTTCGATAACGACGGAGATCTCGACCTAGTGGTGAACTGCGTCAACGAGGTGCCTCAGCTTTTGCGCTGCGACAGCACATTAAAGAACAATTGGCTCAAAGTAAAAGCCGTCGGGACGAAGTCGAATCGCTCCGGCATCGGCGCGAAAGTCTACTGCCAGCCCGAAGGCGAGCACCACCAGATGGACGAAGTGCGCAGCGGCAGCAGTTACATCTCGCAATGCGACATGCGCGTCCATTTCGGATTGAAGCACGCGCTCAAGGCAGATGTGGAGGTGCATTGGCCTAGCGGACTGGTGGATAAATTGGTGGGCCTGAAAGCGAACCAAGTCGTGATTGTCGAGGAGGGAAAAGGGAAGAGGGAGTAACTTCTGTCTTTTTTTGGACAGCAAGCGTTTCGAAACGCCAAAGTTAGGATTCTGGCGAGCGACCGGGCTGGGTCGAGCGGCTTGTTGGCCGGGCGGAATGTCGTGATACCGAACGCGAGTCCGCTCATCGTCCACGGATGGGCAATCCGTGGACGATGAGCGAAATGTTCTTTGTAGAACCCCTGCTTAGGCCAGGGTTACTTGCTCGGCCTGGAGTCCTTTGGGGCCATTCTTAACCACAAAGGAGACGCGGGCGCCTTCATCGAGACTGCGGTAGCCGCTCGATTCAATGGCGGAAAAATGCACAAAGACATCTTCGCCGTTTTCGCGGGCGATGAATCCGAACCCTTTCGAGGCATTGAACCACTTCACGGTTCCAGTTTCTTTCATAACTTCACTCTCTTTCTTGCTACAAAACCTAACAGATCAATTGAGGGAATCGAGAAACTGCTTACCGTGAAAGGGGCGTACCGAATGAGTTCAAGTGACAGGAAGGAATTTGCGTGCTCTTAAAACATTAACCGGCGCGGAGCCTTTTGTCAAATAGTGGTTTTGCAAATAACGGCCAAGCGCCATTTCTGACTGGCAGAAGGAGAAGAAAGCGCAAACGGTCCGCTTGGCGAAGCCGTACTTTTCGAGCATGGAAAGCGTCTTTTTTTTGCGGCGGAATTGAATCCGGCCAAAGCATCGCACTGGCGCAAGGGCGACCGCGAGGAAGTGGCCCTGCTCAGTGGTTTCATCGGCTTCCCAAAAGGGCTGTTCTGCACGCAAAGCCGCAAAACGCGACCCGTCAGAAAGTGAAGCGGGCGGTGAGTTGAATGGATCGGGGGCCTGCCCCTTCGACGGACTGGAGATTCGTGATAGAGGCAAACCCCGAGGAGCCGAGCGTCAAGTTTTGTTGGCACCGCATAGTTCGGATGATTGAAGAGATTGGCGGCCTCGGCGCCGATTTGGAAGCGGGTGGATTCGGTGAAGTTGATGGACTTAGTAAGTGACAGGGAGACAGCTTGCGTACCTGGCCCCACAACGCTGCCGACCGAGGAGTCTCCAAAGCGGCCTATGTTGTCGGCCGGCTGCACGAACGCCGCCGGGTTGATCCATTGCGAAAGGGCCTGCCCCGCGTAGGGAGAAACGCCAGACACTGTGTCGGCTCTGCCGGGCCCGACCAACTGATCAAAGCCCGTTCCGGAAGGATCGCCATTCGCCAGGACTGTCATAAAGGGGCCAGTCTGGAAGAGCAAGACCCCACTGAGCTGCCAGCCACCGACAAAGCGATCGAGCAATCCGCTTCGCCCGCTCAAGAATTGTTTCCCTTTGCCAAACGGCAGTTCATATAGAAATGTGGTGAGAAAGCGATGACGGCGCGTGAAGTTAACGTTCCCGTAATCGAGGCCGGGGTTGAACGGGTCGGAAATGGTTCCGCCGCCTTCGCCGGCGAAAGTGGTAGTAGGGTTATAGCCGCCGACATTCGAGAGGTTACTCGCGAAGATATAGCTGCTTTGGAACTGAACGCCATGAGAGAAGCGTTTTTGCGCAGTTACTGTAAGCGCATTGTAGTTACTATAACCCTTATTGTCCTGATAGTAAATGTAGCCGAACACGGGGTAGGGCGCGCTTTGGCCTGCAACCGAAAAACCGGCGGTGTTAGCCGGCACTTGATTCAGATTTTCCGTGACACCTAGATCTGAGCCGTGATTGCCGTCGTAAGAAACGCGTAAAGCCACGCCTGAGCCGAGATCGCGTTCGATAGTAAGGTCCCATTCCTGGACAAAGGGATCTTTGTAGTGGAGATTGGTGGCGAGATCAAAATCTTGACTGCCGGGCTGAGCAATGTTCGACGGATGGGGATTGGGAAATGAATAAGCAGGAGCGCCATTGACAATGCTGTTGCGGAAAAGGCCGACATCGCTCGATTCCACAGCCCAGGCGTTGAGAACGGCAGAACCGAGCAGCGTCTCTATAAAGCGGCCATAGCCGCCGCGGATGACGGCTTTGTCATTGCCGAAAGGGCGCCAGGCGAAGCCTACGCGTGGAGCGAAGTCGGTCTTTTGCGAGTAGCGGAGGCTTTCTGGAACGCCGGCCTGCGCGGCGGTAATGATAGGAGTGGGCAGGATGGATTGGGCAAAGCCGGGATTGACTATATTGAATACCTGTTGATTAGGAATGACCACAGCGCCCCGCACACTGGCGCCGTCGATGACCGAAGAGTAATCGGGCAGGAAGTTGGCGAGATTGTTGTAGTGGTCGCGGAACATGGGGTGGTATTCATAGCGCAGCCCGTAGTTGATGGTCAGGGAGTGGGTCACTTTCCAGTCGTCCTGGGCAAAAAAGCCGTAGTGGGAAGCATAGGAACTGGTATCGGCCTGCAGCACAGTGGAGATGGTGGTTGCATCAGGATATCCGAGCAAGAAAGAGGCAAACGGCGTGGCTTCGCTGTCACCAAGGAGTGACGACATCACACTGCCATTAAAGGTGTACGAGCCGAGCCGGCTAGTAGCGAATACATTTGTGTAGAGGCCGGTAAGATAGCGATAGTCAGCACCGAACTTCAGCGTATGCGATTGTTTAGTCCAGGTAAAGGTATCGAGCACCTGGAAGGTGCCGTTACGGGAGCGGGAAGAAGCTTGGCCGCCAGTCGATTGAAGGCCCGTAATTTTGAAGTTAGGTACGGCGTTTCCCTCCGGGACAGGGCCTGGTAAGTCAGTTAATCCGAGGTCACTCACTGCATCGGCGGCGGTAATACCGTAACTGGTGGCGGAGTGATTCCCACTGAAGTCGACGCGAAGCTCATTGATGACGGCGGGGGTGGCTGCGTAATTGTGGGCAACAGTCAAAGCGTCATCGATTTCGGGTTAAGAAATGCCGCCAATTACCGGAGAAGCGGTGGGCGCGTTGGTGACGCGGCGATTCTTGTAAGTGAAACGCGCGTAGATCTGTTGTTTATCGGTGAGGTTTTGGTCCAGACGCAGGTCCGCCTGATTACTGTTGATGGGAACATTGAAAGTGGCCAGGTAGTTATTAGAGGTCAGGCCGGGTGCTCCGTAGTTGGGCGTTGGATACAGGTAACCTAAAGCTAGTTGGGCAAGCGGTGAAATCTGGTTGGCTGGAATAATGTTTCCCGGGTAGCCGATCAGTTGGCCCGAAAAGGCGGAAAGGTCGCCACCGCGCATGGCTGACGACGGTACGCTTTCCAGTTGGACAGACTGGCGGGGAAGCCGTAGCCCTTCATAGCTGGCAAAGAAAAACGTCTTGTCGCGGCCGTTGTAGAGTTTGGGGAACAGCACAGGCCCGCCAGCATAAAAACCGAAGTCGTTCATCTTCAGAGTGGGAGTGGTGTGACTAAAGGTATTGCTGGCATTGAACACGTTGTTCTGAAGGTTTTCAAGAAGACCACCATGAAATTTGTTGGTGCCGCTCTTCGAAATAGTGGTGATGTCGGCTACCCCGCTGAATTCGGCCGGATTGATCACTTGGCCGATGCGGATTTCCTCGATCGCATTGAAGGACGGAAAAAGTTCTGTCAGGGGCCCGTTGGTACGGGCTCCCATGGTGCTGATTCCGTCAACGGTCATCGAAAGCATGGTCGGAAGCGCGCCCGCTACGGAGATCCCGCCGCTGGCGTCGGTCTGTACTCCGGGTTGTGTGGTGAGCGTAGACATAGGACTGGTGGAGCCGCTGGCGCGCGTCCCGATGGCTACTGGAAGATCGACAAGTTCGCGGCCGGTCTTGGTTTCGGAGACGCTCGAAGTGGCGGTCTGGATAACGGACGTATCGCCGGATTCGACGTTCACGGTGGTAGCCTGACTGGCGACGGTAAGCGCGGAATCGAGTCGTTTGGTTTCCCGAGCAGCCAGTGGGAAAGTGGTGAACTCAACCTTCTCGAAACCAGGCGCTTCTGGGAGGATCTTTCGTTGGCAGACGTACTTCGAGCAGGTCGGTTCAAAAGCATACCTCGTCCTTCGTAGAAGAAATTGATTTTCGGAACGAGACACACGACGAACGCGGTGCGCCGATGGTACCTGGCTAGCAAAAATATGACATTGCTAGCAACATTCCATTACAAGATGTAAATTGAGTTTCAGAGTAAGTGAACGGGAAGACACATGTCAAGCCGTTGAACCACAAATTGAGAGCGCCACGGCGGGGTGGTGTTCCGAAATAATCTTCCGTTGACGAAAAAACTGTTGTTAGTTTGTCAAGATGTCCGCTTTCGGGTTTTCAGTTTAGGCGGCGCGAGCCGCCTTGTTCTTTCGTTTACGCACGGGAACCGGGGTCGTGGGCGCGGTGGGAAAGTGGAAATCGCGCGTAGTGGGCGGGATTTCCAAGGAGGTGTGGGAAGCGGAGGAAACCTGTTTTTGGTTTTCGCCGGTTTCCACACCTCCGTCTTTTCCACCACGCTCCGTTTGCGTGTTTTTGTCAATGTCCGGCCCCGTTTGTCGAACTGCCCCAACACATGCGGTCCGTAGCGCAGCGACACCCGTCCGTCGAGATGTTCCTGGATCGTGACCGTGCAACCGGCCAGCGTGCTGCGAAAGCGAGACTTCTCGATCTGCCACGTGCGTTCGCCGATTGCGACAGTGTTGTCTTTGGCGACGACGCGTTCCGTTTGCACTGTGAATACCCAGTCCAGATCCGCTCGGCCAGAACGCCGAAAGGCTCTCGCTTTCTGTTCTGCCGCCACCGTGAACTTGCGGTTAAAGATGTCGATATAGCGCTAGCTCAAAAATCGATTGGCCTCTTCCAGCGTGCCGATTCCCGCTAGCCGAAGTTCCTGAGGCAAACGCCCCTGCCACGTCCCGAAGTTCCGCTCCGAACGCCCCCGGGCTTGCGGGGAATACGCCGGAATCATCTGCACGCCCAACTCCTTCATCGCTCTCCCCACTTGTGTTAAACGATGCTTGTCGACCTGCTCGCCGGCCTTCGGAGTCAAAAAGAAATGACTCCCGCGATCGCTGTACAGTGCGCAGAATAGACCCTTCGTTGCGATGACCTTGCGTAAGCCTGCCATCACCGTGCGTGTCGATTCTTCGTCGACCAATTGCGCGTAGTAGATCTCGCTCGTTGCATCGTCCAGAATGACGATCAAGTCATACCGCTGTCCGTCCTGAAACCAGCAATGCTTGCTGCCATCGATATGCAATAGCATCCCCGTCATCGGGCGCCGGGGCCGCCTTCTGCGATGCGTTCCGCGCTTGCTTCGTTTCGCTACCAGACCCGCTCCTTGCAGCGCTTTCTGCACCCACGTGTAGCTCAGATCGATCTCATGATCCTCCTGCAGCTTCTCGTGAAAATGCCGCATGTTTAGTTCGTAGTAGCGCTCCCGATACAGGCCCAGCACCTTCTCGCACGTCTCCAGCGGCACCCGCTTCGGGCTCACCATGCCCTTGCGCCGATCCGCCAGTCCGTCATAGCCTTCCTGCTCCAGTTGCTCCCGCCAGCGCCGCATCGTCCGGGCGCTCACCCCAATAATCTCCGCTGCCTGCCACCAGGTGATCTTCTTCGCCATGGCTCGCAACAGCACTTCTTGCACCTTCATCATCCGCTCCATCTCGGAGCTCGTATACGTTCGGCTGGATTCCAACTTCCAGCCTGACGCTACAACCCCGTTTCTTGGAAAGCGGACAAATCATGTGTGAATTAGAGCGGTCAACTCACAATCAATTCTCTAGTCGTCTGGTTTGCGTCTGCGCATGCCGGACGCGCGGGAACCAATCCCTCCTCGTTGAGGTCTCTCAACAACGCTGTTGCTTAGCTTCTCATTTTGCAAGATTGGAGTGCGGCTCATCTTACCCGTATGAAGCGGTCGACATCGGCAGCAGTGTTGATAGCGTTGGCAATCTCTGCAAGCGCGTGGGGACAGCCGGAGAGCAGACACAAAAGCAACGCAGTCCCGCCCGAAACCGAGCCTGGAATTCCCGTCACGGACAAGATGACCGCTGAAAAATGCTCCGGTTGTCACAAGTCCGACGAAAAAGGCAATTTGACGCGCATTTCCTGGATTCGGACCACACCCGAAGGGTGGGAAGAAGCGATCAAGAGAATGGTGCGACTCAATGGACTGACGATCAGCCCGGAGGAGGCGCGCCACGTCGTGACTTACCTGGCGACCGATCATGGGCTCGCCCCGGAGGAAACAGCCGGACACCGCTGGTATCTGGAGGTGCGGCCCAAAGAGACGGAAGGAATAACGAATCCGGAGATCAGGATCGCGTGCGCATCGTGCCATCCTTTAGCCCGGCCGCAGACGTGGCGCAGAAGTTCGACCGAGTGGAAACTGCTGGTCAACATGCACATCGGATATTTTCCAGTGTCGGAAAACAATAGCTTTCATGCGCGTCCGCGATCGGACGGATACGGTGTGCTGCCGGCGTCGCTGGTGAGCCATGAAGAGAAGGCGCCGGTGGATGTCGCCATCGACTACCTGCAGAAGAATTTCGGTTTGCATTCGGCAGAGTGGTCAAACTGGCGGGCGGCGCTGCAGGACCCGAACCTGAAGGGGCGCTGGCTGGTAGCGGCTTCGGCTCCAGGCAAAGGCCGGTATTACGGCGTAATGACGATCACGCCAGGGCGCGACACCCAATGCATTCGAAGTCGCGACAACGCTTACCGGCATTGCCGATGGCTCTCGCGTTTCAATGAAGGGCCACAGCGTGGTGTATACGGGTTACGAACGGCGCGGCCGAAGCGAAGTGAGTTCCCTCGGCTCGGTGCGGGAAGTGATGATGATTTCGCCCGACCAGTCCAAAATGGAAGGCCGCTGGTTCTGGGGCGGGTATCAGGAATTCGGATTCGATGTCACAGCTTATCGAGCCACTTCAGAAACCACTGTTCTCGGGACGGATATCTCCTCTATCGCGGCGGGTTCGAAGGGCAAAACCGTGAAGATTCTAGGAGATAGTTTCGCACGCGCCATCACAACGGCAGATATCGACATGGGCGCGGGAGTGCACGTGAACAGGATTGAATCGATAAGAGCTGGCGAGATAGCCGTGAACGTAGACGTCGATCCGACGTTGAGCTCCGGTTTTCGAAGCGTGTTGGTTAAGGCTAGGACAGCTCCCAACGCGTTTGCGGTTTATGACAGGATCGATTACATCAAAGTTTCAGACCCTTCAGCAATTGCGCATCTAGGCGGCACGACCCATCCGAAAGGATACGCGCAGTTTGAAGCAATCGGTTTTAACCGCGGGCTGGATGGGGTGGCAAATACAGCCGACGATATCGATCTGGGACCGATGCCGGTGAAGTGATCGATGGAAGAATTCATTGCCAGGTACAACGACGATGACAAGGAGTTCGTAGGGTCGATCTCGGCCGAGGGGCTGTTCACGCCCGCTGGCGAAGGACCAAATCCGCAGCGCAAATTTACCACGAACAATACTGGCGATGTCTGGGTGGTGGCGAATTACAAGGATGAAAAATCGGGCACCACGCTGACCGCCAAAAGCTATTTGGTGGTAGCGGTGCCTGTCTACATGAAATGGGACGAGCCGGAAGTGGCGCAGCAATAAGAAGGGAAGAGCATGAGGCATCTGCGAGCAATCAATCAAAAGGCGCGGCGCGTAGAAGATGCGATCACGCGCGAACAAGGCGACGTATTTGCCTTGCAGCAAGGGCCGAATGACGCTCACGCGAAAATTGCACCGCATTATCCGGTAGGCTGCACGATTGTGTTTTCACCGGCTGGGAAGTGGATTCGGCAGGTGGAACAGCCGGGTTATGCCAACCCGCCGAGCGCGATCTTTACGACTGCTACGCGACGTGTTTCTGGCCGGCGCAAGTGCCGGACCATTTAAACAATTACCCGGACTGGACGAAGAAATGCGCGGCGGCAACAAAAGACTGGCGTGAGATCGAGTTGGTTTTCCCCTAGCGCAGGAGGCAGATTAGGACACGTGGCGATGAAGAAGCTCATACTCTTGGCGTGTCTGGCGGCTTCGGCTTACGGGGCGGACACCATGCTCTACATGGGAACCTGGCCCAACCAGGTTTTGCAGATCGACGAGAAAACCTATCAGATCGTGAAGCGGATCGAGATGAAGACCGACGTTCCGCGCATGCTGGTCTTGACGAAAGACCGGTCGAAGCTGATCGTGTGCTCACACTGAAGAATACCGGGATTGAACCGATCGATCTGGGTAAAGGCGAAGTAGTGGATTCTTTCGAGCTGCGCAACAAAAATCTGCGAGTCGCAATGGCCGGCATGGCTGTCGATCCAACAGGCAATTTTCTATTTGGCAATGTCACTAAATCGCAGAAGCTGATTGATCGCTGGGAGATTGGCGAGCCGGAGCTAGCGGTAGTGGATTTGAAGCAGCACAAAATTGTAAAAGAAGTGGAAATTCCGGCAGCCGAAGAGGAGCAGGCAGGCGGCGGACATCGAGGGGGAAATTACCGGGTGTCACCTGACGGAAAGTTTCTCTATCAGTTCGGCCGTGCAATCAATATTTACGACACGCAAACACTAAAAAAAGTGCAAACGATCGATCTGGCGAAGCCCTCCTTTCCTGGCATGGAAAATATAACATTCGCACCTGAGGTGGACCCGAACGACGATGACAACACTTCGACGGGAGTTTTCAATACGGACGATCCGGAAATACACCGCCGCGTGTTTGGTATAGCGACCTTTCACCTGAATGAACGGAAATTCGAGTTCAAGCCCGTTGCGCTGGCGGTGGAAGGTGTTTCGAATATCCGCTTTACTCCCGATCACAAGAGTGCCTATGCGGTAGCTATCACGGGGATGCATGGGGACCGCCACTGCGAGTTTTGGGACATCGATACCGCTACGAGTAAGCTAAAGCAGAGACAAGAGTTCGCCTGCCGCCCGCGCTTTTCGTTCGCCACATCTTCCGCCGGCAAGGATCTGTACATCTATTCGGCGGGATTCGAGCTGGAAGTATACGACGCAGCGTCTATGAAGCTACAGAAAACGCTGAGCATGGATGCGGATATCACGACGCCGCTGGTGACGGTGCTGCCGAACGATGTCGCGCGCGCGGCTCGCTAAGTAGACGAGATACCGGGTCAATTTACGAGGCGACAAGCGGCCGAGCTTGCCTGGCGAAGGATGGCCCGGCGCACCAATTTGCGCGGATCGAGCATGTGTCGCGGGGCGAAATGCCGGGCCGACCAGCGGCTATGTTCATCGAGTTCGATTCCCACAAAGTAAGCTTGATCGCGGCAATGCGTATACCGCACTATGCCGGTGAGTTGAACACTGCCGTACTGCATGCGGATGTCCGTGCCGATCGGAATGGGCGTTTCGAGTTGGATGCACATTCCATTTTGAGAAATGTCTTCCAAATTTCCGATTCTCCGGCGCTCTCGCCCAGAAGGGTCGAGCCAGATTAATTCCACTAGTTCCGCACAGAGCAGCCGCATATCGATTCGGCGGTCTTGAATTTTGTCCATACTCTCTCATCGGCAGTTTGCCGCCGGTTACGATGAGATTGTCTCGAGCCCGGTACTAAAACTTTCCATCAGGGCCGACTTTCCTAGAGGATGGCATCCAAACCAGAGTCAACGACTGCGGCGCGTCCAGACACGCGGTTGGGCATTGTTTTGCGTGTCGCGTTCTTTGTCGCCTCGGTCTTTGTAGGCCTTAAGCTCTTGGTTTTGCTGCTGTTTACGGTGTTCGGGCTAGTGGTGGCAGGCACGGTTGGTCTTTGCGCAACCGGATTAGCGGCGAACTTCCTTACCATGCGGATCTTCGATCGCAGGCTTTTCACGGATATTGGCTTGCAGGGCGGTTGGCTCTCCGGGCAAAACCTGCTCTGGGGACTGGTTTTGGGGGGCGGGGCGGCGGCTCTGATGCTAGCGGCGCCCCTCATCGCCGGGAGCGGGCATTTAACGCTCCGGGGAGGCGAAGGACTTTCCTGGCCAAGCCTGGTGTTCTACTTTGCGACACTTTCGGTGGCGGCGGCTGGCGAAGAGATGATCTTTCGCGGCTATGCCTTCCAGTTGCTGATACAGAAGATCGGCCCATTCGCCACCATCTTGCCGGTAGCGGCAATTTTCGGCTTGACGCATGCATCCAATCCACACGCATCGCTATTGGGGGTGGTGAATACGTTCCTCTGGGGTGTGGTGCTCGGGGTCGGATTTCTCCGTAGCCGGGATCTCTGGCTGCCGATCGGACTGCACCTTGGCTGGAATTTGGTTCTCCCCCTGTTTGGAGTTAACCTGAGCGGGCTTACAATCGATGTGACGAGGTATTACTATCGATGGGATCTCTTGCCTGTTTGGAGCGGCGGGGATTACGGTCCGGAAGGTGGACTGCTGGCCACGATTTTTGTGGTAGCACTCTTTTTAGCCCTGCTGAAAGTGCCTATCAGGGCTCAGCGAGCGGCTATCGCACAGAATCTAAACGAAACTGCCTGACGGCGCTGGCAGGTCTGGCTCTGCTTCTGAGCATGTGCGCCCAGTTGCAGGCTGACAAGCTGAGCTTTGACGAACGCATGGAGATCGAACGGGGCATGAATGCCGAGTTTGCCACAGCGAAAGTTCTATTGCCACACTCCAAGAAACCCCTGGTCATCCATAGCGATGGCCAGTACGATCAAAGCGCCTGGAGCGCTTTGGTCGACGAGCAGGGACCAGCGGCGCGATTGGGCGACCAGATACAGATCACGCGCGTTCAGATCGAATCGAACCGGATCGTCTTCGAAATCAATGGGGGAACACATTCCGGTCATTGGTACGACCACGTGGAGGTGGGCATGGGCGGCGGTATGTCGCCGGTAAACGGTAACCAGAACGGCCAGCAGGCCAACGGTTGCCGCATAGCGCTGGTTTTCCCCGGCGCGGTGCCTTCCTTAAAAGCGGACCAGATCCGGCACATGCTCTCGCCGATCTTCGATTTTGAGAAGCATTCGGCCGCTAAGCAGTATGTAGAACAACTCCCTGCGCCGATCCAGCAGGCGATTAAGGAGCAGCATGCGATCGAGGGAATGGATCATGACCAGGTACTGCTGGCCATGGGAAAGCCGCGCAGTAAGAGCCGCGAGACAAACGCGGATGGCGACGAGCTCGAAGATTGGGTTTACGGCGATCCTCCCGGCAAGATGACGTTTGTGCGTTTCAACGAAGGCAAAGTAGTCAAGGTGGAAAACTCGTACGCCAATGTGGGTGGCATGACAGCCCCACCGCTGCCGGAACCGAGACAGTAGTTCTGGACCTGGGATTTAACTGGCTCCGTGCGCTTTTTTGCGGTTTGATCGCCTGTGCGTCGGTATTGCTGCTCGGAAGCGCCGAGAATACGGTTCCACGGTATGGCTTCCGTGTCATCCATGTTTACCCGCACGACCAGCGGGCATTTACGCAAGGGCTCGAATTCCGGAATGGCTTCCTTTATGAAGGCACCGGACTCAAGGGCCGCTCGACCTTGCGCAAGGAAGATTTAGAGACCGGAAAAGTTTTGCAGGAAGTCGAGTTGGCGCCGCGTTTTTTTGGCGAAGGCATTACGGTGCTCGGTGAGCGTATAGATCAGCTGACCTGGCAATCCCATGTAGGGTATGTCTACGATCAATCTTCCTTTCGCGTGCTGAAGAATTTTTCCTATCCCGGCGAAGGCTGGGGTTTGGCGAACGACGGAAAGCGAATTTACATGAGCGATGGAACCGCGCAGATCCGCTGTCTGGATGCCGCGACCTTACAGGAGGAACGGCGGTTCACGGTTCATGAAGGAAGCGGCCCGATTTGGGAGTTAAACGAACTTGAATGGGTGCGCGGCGAGCTTTACGCGAATGTCTGGGGAACGGATCGAATTGTCCGAATCTCGCCGCTGGACGGGCAGGTGTTGGGCTGGATCGATCTGGCAGGCTTGTTGCCGGCGGAAGACCGCACTGTGGAAACAGATGTGCTGAACGGGATTGCCTATGACGCCTTGCGCGACCGGCTCTTCGTGACGGGGAAACTGTGGCCGAAGTTGTTCGAGATTCGGCTGGTGCAGAAGCCTAGAATGAAGTCGATCCACTGAAGTGAGGTCCTTCCTCCCTCGTTCTGAAAAGCGCATTCTGGTGATGCTGAAATACTCGCCCGAGCCAGAAAAGTGGGATTTCTCCTACTGATCTAGTCGACCCTGAGGAAACACTAAACCCGCAGGTAGCCCTTCCGCTGCTTGACTACGCCTATCGGATAGCGCGGCAGTGGGATTGCGCAATCCAAGGAGCGGGATCGTTTACGCTACCACTTTGAATCGCGACGGGAGTGAGAGTCCCATCACGGGAGCGTCTATCGATGGAAACAGTTCATAGCTGCGCGCAGTATCGCAATATCGAACAGAATCCAAGGATTCAAGATCTTGTTTTCAGAAGCGCTGAGATCGAGAACCTCTATCTGAGATTGGGTTACTCACCATACTTCTTTAAGACAAATGAGGAGTTCATTTCCGATTTCAGATCTTGTTTCGATGCAGAAGCAATTCTCATTTTAGATAGAGACCCCTGGGCGGCGGAGCTTCGCGGACTTGCGATCACTCCAACGGATTGGAACAAGCTCAGGCGGTTGCTGCCCAATCCAGAGCGCAATTTACTGTTCAAAGCGCCAATGCTTCGCAACCCGAACTGTATCGTAGTTCAAGGTTGTTGGGATGAATACCGTATTGCCGCCGCGAAATTGGCCGAGCAGATTGCTTCTGGTAACGATGCGCTTGATGCCGACCTGATCTACACCTTCGTAAGGAACCGGCGCGAGGCCATCAATCCCGAAAACCTGCCCGCCGAAACAAGAGAACACAAAAAAGACCTCGACTATTTTTTGTTCCGAGTAGCAGTAGAAATCCCCGACAAGTATCGGGAATCTGACTTTAGGCCGGCCATGGATTGTTTGCTATCGACGATGTCCGATTACCTCCAAAAGCCTTGGCTGCAAACACGAGAACTGACACACCGATTGGGAGCAAGGGCGATATCTTCCTTGGCGCTTATGTCAAGGCCCGCTAAATGGCGGGATCGCACTCTAGCCGTTCTGGTAACGCTCATCGTTGGAACGGGTTGCTTTGGATTTTACTCTGCGGCTCACATTTTCGAATTCTTGACCGCACTCTTCTTCTGCTTTTGCGTCCGGCGAGACTGGCAAAGCTGGCGAGTCGAGCGAATTCGCGAGGAGATCGTCAGCAAAGTCTATTCGGGCTGCGTCATGGCCGAGAGAGTTGAACGACTGTCTCAAACGAACCTCAAAGTTCCATCCGTATTGCCAGCTATTCTCCGCTTAATGCCTTGAAGCTTGCATTCCGATCACACTGGACGGGTCTCCGCAGAACGCCGGCAGTCCAGACTAAAGCTGTTTTTTTCATCCGCTCCGTAAAATAGAGATATGCCAATAAAGGTAGGTATCAACGGCTTCGGCCGCATCGGGCGAAATGTCGTTCGGGCCGGGCTGCATAACCCTGAAATCGAATTTGTCGCCGCGAACGATCTAACGGACACGCAGACGCTTGCGCACCTGATGAAGTATGACTCCATTCTCGGGCAGTTGCCGGAAGATGTGAAGGCGGAAGGCGACAGCGTCCGGGTAGGCGATAAGAAGATCAAGATCTTCGCGATCAAGGATCCGGCCGAGATCGACTGGCCAAGCCTGGGCGTGCAGGTAGTAGTGGAATCCACAGGCCGTTTCACGGACGCCGCGGATGCCAAGAAGCATTTGCGCGGATCGGTAAAAAAGGTGATCATCTCCGCCCCCGCTAAGGGCGAGGACGTGACCATCGTGCTGGGTGTGAACGACGCCGCTTACGATCCGGCGAAGCACAACATCATTTCGAATGCTTCCTGTACGACGAACTGCCTCGCGCCGCTGGTAAAGGTCTTGAACGACACGTTCGGCATCGAAAAAGGTTCGATGACCACCATACACAGCTACACCAACGATCAAAATGTGCTCGATTTTCCACACAAGGATCTGCGGCGGGCGCGCGCAGCGGCACTGAATATGATCCCTACTTCTACAGGCGCGGCGAAGGCGATTGGCTTAGTCGTGCCCGAACTCAAAGGCAAGCTGGACGGCTACGCGATGCGCGTTCCAACGCCTGACGTTTCGGTGGTGGATTTCGTGGCGGTGCTCAAGAAAGAAACCACAACGGAAGCTGTGAATGCGGCGCTAAAGCAGGCTGCCGAAGGGCCGCTTAAGGGTATTCTCGCCTACACCACCGACCCTGTGGTTTCGACTGACATGCTGCGTAATCCGAATAGCTCGATTGTCGATTCGGAACTGACCAAAGTGCTGGGCGGCAATCTGGCTAAAGTTGTCTCCTGGTACGACAACGAGTGGGGCTATTCGAATCGTGTAGTGGATCTGGCGGTATTTTTAGGAGAAAAAGGGTTATAGATCAGCCCTTCAATTCACGCAGCACAGCATCCGTAAATTCTTCTGATGATGCACTGCCGCCCACATCGCCCGTCAGGTATTTGCCTTCCCGGTAGACGCTTTCAATAGCGCTCTGCAGCTTGTGGGCCGACTCCGCCTCGCTAATGTGAATCAACAGCATGACGGCGGAAAGCATGAGCGCGGTCGGGTTAGCTTTGCCTTGTCCGGCGATGTCGGGGGCGCTGCCATGCACCGCCTCGAAGACGGCGTGCGTTTCACCCATGTTCGCGCCGGGTACGATGCCAAGCCCTCCCACAAGGCCGGCGGCCAGATCGGAAACGATGTCTCCATAGAGATTTGGCAGAAGAAGGATGTCGAACGTCTCGGGCCGCATCACCAGCTGCATGGAAGCGTTGTCGACGATCAATTCTTTGTACTGAATCTCCGGAAAATGTGCGGCGGTTTCGCGGCAGCACCGCAAAAAAAGGCCGTCCGCCAGTTTCATGATATTGGCTTTGTGAATGGCCGAAACCTGCTTTCGCTTATTTTTTCGAGCGTAGGTGAACGCGTAGCGCGCAATACGTTCGGAAGCCGTGCGGGTAATCACCTTCAGGCTGGTAACAACATCCTTGACGATTTCATGTTCCAACCCGGAATAAAGGTCTTCTGTGTTCTCACGAAAGATCACCATATCGATTTGCACATCGGTAAAGCGCGTCTTGATACCCGGCAGCGTGCGCACCGGCCTGACATTGGCAAAGAGGTCCAAAGTCTTGCGCAGCGCCACGTTGACGCTCTGAAAACCGCCGGCGATGGGAGTCGTCACGGGACCCTTCAATCCAACTTTGGTCTCGTTCAGCGAGTCGAGTACGTACTTGGGCAGCGTTTTACCGGATTCAAGTATGATCGCTTCGTTGAGCTCGACCCGTCGCCACTGAATATCGACACCGGTCGCTTCAACCACGCGGATTGCCTTTTGCGCTACTTCGGGGCCGATTCCATCACCGGGGATCAACGTACAGATGTGGGGCACAGTCTTAATTCTAGGAGGTAGCTACTCTCACCCGCCGCCGCGCGACCGTTCTGTAAGAATGAGTTTTTATGCCAAAAATTGAACGCGCGTTGCTGAGCGTCACGGACAAGGCGGGAATTCTACCGTTTGCAACACGGCTTCGGGAAATGGGCGTCGAGCTGATCTCGACCGGTGGCACGGCGCGCCTGCTGCGCGAGAATCAAATTCCCGTTCGAGAAGTAGCGGAAGTGACGGACTTTCCAGAGATGTTGGATGGCCGCGTGAAGACGATCCACCCGCGCATTGCGGGCGGCATTCTCGCCGTCCGCTCCAACCCGGAACACATGCAGTCGCTCGAAGAACACGAAATTCCATCCATTCAGATGGTCGTTGTCAATCTTTATCAGTTCGAAAAATATGCTCATCAACCGGGTATCACGCGCGAGCAGTTGATCGAGCACATCGATATCGGCGGTCCCACCATGATCCGCGCGGCGGCCAAGAATTTTCAGGACGTAGCGGTGGTGGTTTCGCCCGACCAGTACGAATCTATTTTGAGCGAGATGGAGGAATTTGGCGGAGCGCTAGGACCGGCCACTCACTGGAAGCTAGCGCAGCAGGCATTTCTGCATACTGCCGCCTACGATGCCGCGGTTTCAAATCGCTTGCAGCAGATTGATGCAACCGGCGTAACGGCCAGCATCGAGCTGCCGGTGCACCTGCGAATTTCGGCCCAGCGCGCAGCGGTTCTACGTTACGGCGAGAATCCGCACCAGCAGGCGGCGCTCTATCGCCAGAAGAATACCGGTATCGCGGGAGCCGAGCAGTTGCATGGCAAAGAGCTTTCGTATAACAATCTGGTCGATCTCGATGCTGCCTGGCAGCTGATACAGGAGTTTTCAGACCCGGCGGCTGCCATCATCAAACACACCAATCCATGCGGGTGCGCCGAACAGGCCACTTTAGCCGAGGCTTACCGGAAGGCGCTTGAAACCGATCCCACCTCAGCCTTTGGCGGCGTGCTGGCATTCAATCGCGAATTAGATCCGGAGACCGCGCAGGAAGTGGCTAAGCTCTTTGTCGAAGCAATCGCGGCCGCTTCGTTTTCAGAAGCCGCCATTTCGATTCTCAGCAAGAAGAAGAATGTACGGCTGATTGAAGTTAAGGCGAGCGAAAGGCCCGAGCTCGTGATTAAGTCAATTTCGGGTGGCTTCCTGGCGCAAACACCGGATCTTGCAAAGGTTGACCTCGCCGAACTACGCATAGTAACCAAGCGCCAGCCGAGTAAAGAAGAGCTCACGGCCCTACTGTTCGGCTGGAAGGTTTGTAAGCATGTAAAATCGAATGCCATCGTATATGCGCGTCCCGGCCAGACGGTATCTGTCGGCGCAGGCCAGATGAGCCGGGTAGATAGCGTCAAAGTAGGAGCGATGAAGGCGGTGGTGCCGCTTGAAGGAAGCGTGCTGGCATCAGATGCCTTTTTTCCATTCCCGGATGGCGTCGAAGAAGCAGCCAAACACGGTATCACCGCGGTAATTCAGCCGGGCGGATCGGTTAAAGACCCGGAAGTTATCGAGGCCGCCGATCGGTTGAATCTGGCCATGGCTGTTACCGGCGTGCGGCACTTCCGGCATTAGTTGCGTAACGCCATGGCGCCCGCCCAATCGGCCGGCAGCGCGCCGGGCGGCAATAGCTGACCTTTCTCAAGATGCCGCACCGACTTCGCGAATTTAGCGGCATGCGGATCGTGCGTGACCAGCACGATCGTCTTTCCGAATTCCTGATTGAGTCGGCTCAACATAGTCAGCACGTCTTCCGCGGCGGCGGCATCCAGGTTGCCCGTCGGTTCGTCCGCCAGGATGAGATCGGGGTCGGTAACAATCGCTCGCGCAATCGCCACCCGCTGCTCCTGGCCACCCGATAACTGCTTGGGAAGATGGCCGAGCCGGTCGCCGAGCCCGACCAGCTTCAGTGCTGTCTCGGCATGTTCGAGCCGCTCCTTCTTGTTCAGCTTGGTGAGCTTCAAAGGCAGCTCGACGTTTTCGAGCGCGGTCAGCACAGGAATGAGGTTGAACGATTGGAAAATAAACCCGATGTGCTCATTACGCCAGTGCGCGACCTGCTTATCGCTCAGTTGGCGCAGATTCGCGCCCAGCACCTCGATCTGTCCGTCTGTCGGTTTGTCCATGGCGGCGATCAGGTGCAGCAGCGTCGATTTACCCGAGCCGGATGGGCCCATCAGCGCCACGAAATCGCCACGCTGAATTTCCATGTTGGCGCCTTCAAGGGCCATCACATGGAATTCGTCGCGCACATATTCTTTGCTTAGCTGAGTTGTTCTGACAACGGTTTCGCTCATCGCTCAAGTCCTCGATTATTTCTTGACTGCTACTTTCTGTCCATCCTTTAAATCGGCGGGTGGATTGACAATCAAATCTTCTCCGCCGATCAGACCGCTCTCGACCAGCACGCCCTGAGCTGAAATACCGCCGGTCTGAATGCTGCGTTTGCGTGCATGATTGTTCAGAACAACGAACACGCTGCCGTTCCGAATAGCGTCCTGCGGAATAACGATCACGCGCTTTTCGGCTGTGGCCGGTTTGGAAGAAGCCGTATTGTAAAAAGCAACGGTCGCGTTCATATCGGGACGCAGATAGCCGTCGGGATTTTCTACCTTTACTTTCACTTGCACTGTCGCCTTGGCGCGATCCGCTTCCGGCGAAACTTGTTCCACAAAGCCCTGATACTTGCGATCGGGATAGGCGTCGGTCGTGATAACGCCCTTTTGCTTCGGTCCAAGCTTCGGAAAGTCATTCTGACTGATATCGAGCTCCACCTGCAGATCGTTCAGATCGGCCATCGTCACGATGTAGCCTTTCGCGCCTTTATCACCCACAAAGCCAGTAGTGATGAACTCGCCTTTTTCCACGTTACGATCGAGAATCGTGCCTCTGATTGGGGCGCGGATAATTGTGTTATCCAGCTGATTTTGCGCATAGTCGAGACCGCCCTTTGCTTGTTCGATCTGACCTCGAACTTGGGCGATCTCCTCTTTACGAGGGCCCAGAACCGATAGATCGAGCGTGCGCTGCAGGCTGGCAACTTTAGCGATATCCCCGTCGTATTTAGATTGCGCATCGTCCAGAGACTGCTTGGCCATTACGCCTTCTTTCACTAATTCACTAGTGCGGTCGAGCGAAGATTTTGCGTCTAGCAAGTCGGCTTTGCTCTGGCTTACATCGGAGCGCGCCTTTGCGATCTCGTCCGGCCGCGATCCATTTAAATCCTCTTCCAGCTTGGCTTGCAAGTTGGCTAGCTGGCCCTGCTGTTCGAGCACCTGTGCGCGATATTCGTCATCTTCGAGACGAACCAGCACTTGGCCGGCCTTCACGCGGTCCCCTTTATCCACGCCAATCCAGGCCACCCTGCCATTTACCTTGGAGGCTACTTCGATCTTGTGAGCGGCGACAATATAGCCGGTTGCGGTCAGAATAACTTCATCGCCGGTCGCCGAGGCCGCCATCGGGGACTTCACCTGGACCGTCTCGACTGGCGTGGCGGCGTTTAGTTTGTTTAACGCGAGAACCACGCCGATCGCGACCAGCGCCACCACGACCGCGATCACAATCAGTTTGCTGACGGCCTTCGGCTCCTGTGAACGCTTGGCCGTGCGGTCTATGCGAAGGCTCTTAAGCTCAGTTTCCATTTGGGACAAAAAATACTACGCATTTACACATCGCGAAGTGCCGTCAAAATCTCTTTTTTTGCAGCCTGGCGCGCCGGCAGAAGACCGCCTATAGCACCCAAAACGAAGGAGAACAGTAGTCCGATTGCCATGATGTCAGGCCCGATACGGATCCTGAAACTAGTCTCGCTAAACGTGATGAAGTTGCCCAAACCGGTAGTGACACTATTCAGCGGAAACACAATCAGGCAGGCTATCAGGCCTCCGAGCAGCGAGAGGAAAACGGATTCGAGAAAGAAACTCAGCAGAATGCTGCCGCGCGTGAAGCCGAGAATACGCAGCGTGCCTACTTCCTTCGAGCGTCGCGCGACGGCCGCGTACATTGTGTTCATGGAAGCAAAACAGCTCCCGACCGCCATAACGACGCAGATAAAAAACCCGAGAAACTTGACCGGAGCCGCCGACACGGTTTGTTCATCGTAGTATTCCTTTTCACTCATGACGGTTACATTCAGACGTCGATCGCTTTCGAGCGATTTCTTAAGTGCCGCTGCCGACACTTCATCCGTCGCCTGCAGCAGGGCGGAGCTGTAAGTGTCCTGGCGGTTAAAGTCGGAGGCCACCTGCGCGCCATCGCCAAAGATTTCACTGTTGACGGAACTGTCGCCTCCGTCCATCACTCCTACGATGGTCCACAGACCCCTGCCGAATCGCAATTGCTTGCCCACTTGCGCGGCCGGGTAGCGCTTAGCCAGATTCTTCCCAACAGTGATTTCCCTCTCGCTTGGACGAAACCATCGCCCCTGAACGATCTTGAGTTTACGCATGGCGATGCCGCCCTGGGATAAACCGCGCAGAGTGATGTTTATGCCGTCCGGATGATCTTCGCTCGGCATATTGACGATAGTGACGACTTCCAGAGAAGCGAGCGGCTTACCGTCCGATCCGATGGCGATGCCCGGGAAGGCTTTTACGATTTGGAATTGTTCCTGAGTAAGCAGGCTCGTCAGTTCGGCGTTACCGCCTTTGCGCATCACGAGCACATGCAGCGGGTCACCGGTCGATTGAAAGGCCGATTGCAGACCGGACACCAGGCCGAGAACTGCCAGCAGCACGGCCACCGTCATGGCAATGCCGGCCGCCGTCATCAGTGTAGTGGCTTTGCGGACAATCAGGTTGCGCAGATTGTAAGAGAGAGGAATCGCCATATGCTTGCCTTATCCGGAATAACGCAATGAGTCCAGAATGTTGGTTCGTGCCGCGCTCCAGGCCGGCACTATCGAACTGATGAGCCCGATTAGCAGCGCGATGCCAAGCGAGATCAGCGCGGTAAACGGAGTGATGTTCAGCGAGTGTACCTGCAGCATGGCCCCCGCCCCGGACTTGGTCATGGCGGCCCCGAGCGCTGAAGCGAGCAGTAGCCCGATGATTCCTCCCACCAAAGAAATCACCAGCGCTTCGCCCACAATGATTCCCAAAACAGCTTCATTGGTAAAGCCCAAAGTCTTCAAAACTCCAACCTCTTTGATTCGCTCGCGCACCGACATTGCCATAGTGTTCCCGGAAACCAGCAGGATCGTGAATGTGACGGCGGCGCAGATACTCAGCAGGAAGACTTTAATGTTACCCAGAAAGGAAACGAAGCTCAATGCGAACTGCTGCTCGGATTCGGTCTTAGTAGGTGGCGAGGAGTTTTCAAACATCGCGTCAATAGTCTTCGCGATGCGCGGTACATCTTCCGGGCTATCTGCCAGCACAGCGACTACGCTGATGTAATTGCGGCGCGCTACCGGAAGCGCATCGCGCAAATAATCGTAGTTGAAGAAAAGTGTCTGCGTGGCGTCAGGATCATCGAATATGCCGACCACCTTCAGATCGAGCGTAACCGGGTAGATATCGCCAACCAACGTAACCCGGTCGCCCAGTTTCAAATTCAGCTTATCGGCCAGATCCTGGCTGATGACGCAACCGGTACGATCCGTAAGAAAGGCGCGCCGTTCATCCGCCGGCATGGTCATTTGGGTTCTTATCTTTAGAAATGCTTTCGGCTCCACGCCCATGCGCGCAAAAAAATTCCGTTGATCGCGGCTGTCCTTGTAGGTGCCCCCAAACCAGTTCCACACCGAAACTTCTTTCACTCCCGCTACGTGCCGTATTTTTTCTTCGTAGGCAACCGGAATCGGTTGTGCAAGCGACACTCGATGGCGCACTACCAGCCGTAAGGCTTGGCCCGGCGTCTGTTGGCCCAGGAAAAGCGCGTGATAGATCGCGATCAAAATACCCAGCAGGCACAACGAAACTGCAATACTCGATACAGTCAGCAGGCTGCGTCGCCGGTTGCGCAGCGTGTTCTTGAACGCGAGTGAAAAATACCGGAACATGCCTTCCCCTTGTTTGTCAGAGTAGCGTAGAAATCGTATGGTGGAAATTTAGAGGGCGAACAGCCCGTACTTTCGGATAAGCAGGGCAAAACAGAATATGAGCCGGAAATGGATGCATGGAGCCTTCGAAGAAGTGGTCTGAGACAGATCGGCTCTTTATGAGGAGAGCGCTCGAACTTGCCGGGCGCGCTGGCATGTCGGAAGTGCCGGTCGGAGCAGTGCTGGTAATGGACGGCGAGATCTTGGGCGAGGGCTGGAACCATCCCATCGTTGCCAACGACCCCACTTCACACGCCGAAATGGAAGCCATCAGACAGGCCGCGCGGCAGCGCGCCAATTATCGATTGCCTGGATCCGTCCTTTACGTCACACTCGAGCCGTGCGTGATGTGTGCCGGCGCGATTTTAATGGCTCGTGTGGGCCGCCTGGTCTTTGCCGCCCGCGATCTTCGTTTTGGCGCCGTACGAAGTAAATTCAGCCTCGCTGACTCGGATTTACTCAATCATCGGGCTTGTGTGGAAGAGGGCTTGTTTGCGGTAGAGTCTGGCGAGCTTCTGGCTAAATTTTTCAAAGAGCGGCGGCAGAAATAAAAAATGGGCTGAGCTTTTCGCCCAGCCCAACACGATTGTAAAACTAAACGCCTAAGCGGCCCGCTTCAGCGGAAATTTCAGAAGCTTCTTTGTCTTGCCTGTTTCCTCTTCGCTTTCTACCTTGAACGGCGTGATCGGAACCACTTTTTGGCGACCCGTGCTGTTGAAGTACTCATCGAGTGGGAACAACGCGTGCGGCTCGAGTTCCCGGAACGTTTGGCCAAGCTTTTGTTCGATGCGGTAGACCTCGTGGAAGAATGTGCCTCGGTCCATGTTGAATTTCCGCGCGCAGAGTTTCCAGTCCGCGCCCAGGAGAAAATGAAACTTGAACAGCTTGTATTCTTGCTCAGAAAGAGTTCGGCGGCTGACCAGACAAAAATCCGCAATGTACTCCTCGTTTTTCAAACCCCAAACGGATTTCCTCTGGCGGCCCGGATTGGATTCGAGCGAAACCCGGCTGACGTACTTCTCTTTAGAAGCGCACTGCCGGAAACGCGCGTAACAGGCGCGGAAGATGGCGCGGAACACGCAATTGCAGGGGGTAGACACCCCCGCGCGTCCGGGTCTGAGGCCGAGACCGTAGCAATGAGTGCAAGACTGCTGGGCAAGGGCTAAAGTTTCTGAGCGGGTCCACTGCATGTTGTTTTTTCTTGGCTTTTCTTTGATTTCTGCAATCGTTCTCATTTGAGGTTGCGTTTGCGTCGTCTTTATGTTTAAAACTTACAGTACTTTTTAGCTGTTTCGAAAAAGAAGTGAGCATTTTTTTCTATGCCGTTGGTGGCAATCCCTCCGATTCCTCCCACAAGACATTTCCTACCAGTGATTTAGCTGCTTTTGACTTAGTGGGACCCAACATTGTAAAATTCGCCTCCTTCCACCAAAATTAAGAGAGCCTATTTCAGATTGGAATCAAACTTTAGCCGTGGCGAGCTCACGTTCCGAGCGCTGCAGTCGCGACTCATCGCGTTTGTCAATGCCAGGATTCAGAACGGCGAATCTTCTGAGCGAGCGTTGGCCAGGCGGCTGGGAATCTCGCAGTCGCAACTACATAACGTGCTAAAAGGCGCGCGACGCCTGCAAACCTCGCTGGCAGATTCCTTTCTTGCTCACTTCCAAATTTCGCTGCTCGACCTGATCGCCTTCGAAGAGCGCCCGCTCCTCGATGAGACGGGTCGGCCGACCTTCGGCTCTGAAAGCAGTCGCCTCCGCCTGCTGCGAAAACAACCGGTATCTTCGCTGACGAGCAGCGCTCCCGAACGCGAAGCAAGCTGACCCTACCCTCTTTACGACCCGCCCGGAAAAATCCTAACTAAAGCCGTGGGTGGCCCGAGCCTTGCCTTTGCGGCTACTCCGTTTCGAAACGATCCACACATCCCGATTTGAAACGGCCCTTCGTTGCAGCCCGTTCTGGAGTAGAACACGGAGCCTCCGGAAAGCCGCGCAGCGACGCGCTGAACGTCAGACAAGTCTTTCCATTTGAGCGAGTTAGACCGCATCCTGCCTCTCCACGGATGCCTGGAGCGACCGTTGCTTTTATCCAAGGCGAAGCCAGCCGCAAGAAGCGGCGAGCCCAGGAGACTCAAATGACTGCCGCCACCCAAATCGCTCTTTGCAAACCGACCGTGAACCAGAACGCACGCCGGGATGAACTCATTACCCAGCACCTGCACCTGGTAACCGCCATTGCAGCCCACGTGCAAAACTCGATTCCCGTGCATATCGAATTGGACGATCTGGTCCACGCCGGCACAATGGGCCTGTTTGACGCGGCCACGAAATATCGCGACGACAAAGAGGTGAGTTTTCCGACCTACGCCAAACACAGGATCAGAGGAGCGATCATCGACAGCCTGCGGCAGCAGGATTGGGCTTCGCGCGACTTAAGAAAGCGCTATAAGCAAATGGAAGCTGTGACGAACGAGCTAACCGCCAAGTTAGGGCGAACGCCGGCGGAAAACGAAATTGCCGCTGCCATGGGATTAAATAGCCGTCGCTGGCAGGCGCTGATGGTGGATTTCCGCAGCTTGAATACCGCCGCGGCCCAGCAGCACGTACAGGAAGACGGAGAACAACTCGCTCACGAAATCCCTGCCGCCCCTGCTCATTCCCCCGATCGGATGGTTGCGCGTTCCGAAGTCCGCCAGAAACTGGGCGCCGCGATGAAGACCCTACCTGAGAAGTATCAGCAGGTGGTCACGATGTACTACGAGCACGACCTCAACATGAAGGAAATTGGCGTGCGTCTCGGCGTGAACGAAAGCCGTGTTTCTCAGATCCACAAGGCCGCGCTCGAACGCATGCAAGCGGCGCTCGGTAACGTTGGCATCCGCTCTAGCGCCGCCTTCGAAGCGATGGCTGCCTAGGCCGCCACGAGAACCTTCCTTTTTTGGACAGACTCAAAAGTGAATCTCGGCGGCTCGCGCCGTTGGTTCACCGGGTCGCGTCAGCAAGCGCATGTAACGCGCCAACACCGCCGAGAGCAGGCAGCACGCCACCACAATGCCGAGCGCATAGCGAAGTGTGACCAACTGCGACGCGAAGCCGATCGAGGGTGGTCCCACAATGAATCCGACGTAGCCAATCCCCGTCACCGTGGCAATCCCGGCCCCTGGGTTGATCGACTCCACTCTTCCTCCCGAGCCGAAAATCAGCGGGATGATCACCGAGAAACCCGCGCCCGTCGCTGCAAACCCGGGCAGCGACCAGGCCGGCGAATGCATCGCCAACGCCCACACCAATCCACATGCCGCCACCAGGCTTCCGCTTCTCACCGTCAGCATCGGACCGAGGCGCGCGGTGATCATATCGCCCAGGAAGCGGAACAGGGCCATCGACGCAGAGAAAACCGCATACCCCGCCGCTGCCATGCCGGCGCCCGCATGCAATACCTGCCGCAGATAAACCGCCGTCCAGTCACCGATCGCTCCTTCCGAAAGCAGGCTGCAAAAGCCGATCGCGCTCAGCGCAAAGAGCACTGGTGGAATTTTGCGCAACGGCAGACGATGATCGGCGGCAACACTCGCCTGACGCGTGTCGAGCAACAGAGGCGCGACGGTCGCCCCGGCCAGTAAATTCAAGGCAGCGCTGGCCGCGAAGTGAGGTAGCACGCCGATGCCGTCTGCTGCCGCCAAACCGCCGATGCCGGCGCCGATCATTCCGCCCAGGCTGAACATCCCATGGAAGCGCGACATGGTTGGCGCGCCCAGCCCTTTCTCCACTTCCACACCCTGCGCGTTCATCGACACATCCATGGCCGCCGCGCACGCGCCGAAAATGAATAGCGCGGCCGAGAGCGTTACGCTGTCGAACGCCAATCCGGGCAGAACCACCGACGAACAAAACAGCAGACAGCTAGCAATCGAAACCTTTTTGCTCCCATACCGGCTTACCAGCCAGCCGGTAATCGGAATCGTCGTGATTGCGCCCACTGCCGAACTCAACAGAGTGAGTCCCAGCGAGCCGTTGCGCAGCTTCAATGCGCTTTGCACTGCGGGAATTCTCGAAACCCACGTGGCGACCACCAAGCCATGGATGAAGAACAGCACTACCGTTCCCCACCAGCCTCTGTTGACGGCTTTAGAGGCCAAGCCGCTTCCGGACATAGATAGTGATCTGCTGCCCGCGCCGCCGCCACGTTGCTTCCGGCTCAAGCCCCTTCAATTCGCACTCCGCCGTCGTAATCTCGGGCTCCCATTCATAAAATTTGCTTAGGAAGTGCCGTATCAACGGCAGTGCAATCACGCCCGTCCGGGGCATCCACGTGCGCGTGTAGACAATCAGCACGTCGAAGCTTCCCGGCGCCAGCGAATTGATTGAAGAAAAATGAAAATCGCCCGTTTCGACGACCTTCATCTTCTGCGAGACATACCCGTAATCCGGGCTTTCGAGCGCGGCCGAGAAAGGCCACGCCGTGGCGATCGTTCGCCCTGCCAGCCGGCTCTCCGCGTACCCTGCCGCGGTTTGCTGCAGCCGAACGAAATCGACCATCGCGTAATTGTTTTCGTATGGGAAAGGATACGGCGGATTCCAAAACACGTTCACCGCCAACCCTGTCAGCAGCGCCACAGAGGCCGTCAGCCCCAGCCATTTGGGCAACTGCGCCATGCCGATGCTCACTGCGATGTAGAAAATCGGTAGCACCGGCAGCAGATAACGTTCGAGTTCCGCCCCACCCAGCAAGGACACCAGAACGAGGGTGGCGAGGCTCACCGCGATTGTAATGCGCCAATTAAAACTACGGAATGCCGCTACGCTGCGCGCCGACCAGAGAAGAACCAGCGTGCCGATCCAGCGAAATTCGGCGAAAAACAAATAGTAGATTCTTCGCACCACCGTGAACGCAATGCGCATGGGATGCAGAGCGTATCCGACGTTATAGTGGGCAAAACCCGGATTGCCCAGCCAATACCCGGTCTTCGCGTGCAGCAGCACAAGCCATGCGGCAAGAACGATTGCCGATGGTACGAACAAAAGCGTGCGCTGCCAATCCCTGCGCCACAGAAAAACGAAGCCGAATATCGCAGGTACAACTAGCCCTGTCTCTTTCGTCAGCACCAGCGCCACGCATGCGCCGGCGGCAGCAACGTAGTGCTCCTTTACAAACAGCAGAATCGCCGCTAACGTCAATACCATCGCGGGCATGTCCAGCTGCGCCATCATGCTTTGCGTATAAAAGAGCGGAGTTGCAAGCAGAAAAAGCGGCGGTAGAAAAGCTGGCGCACCCTCCGTTCCGCGGCTCAGTTCGATGGCCAACAGAAACGTAAAAAGCATTCCCGCTGCCCCCGCCAGCAGCATCGCCACGCGAGTCGCCGGTATCGAAAACCCAAACAGCTCGTAAAAAAGCACCAGGTAAAGTTCGACCCCGGGAGGGTGCACGTTGGGCGTCGTCGAATGCGCCACCCAGTCTCCGCTTCTCAGCAGATCGAGCGCCGTTGGAATAAACTGCCCGTGCTCATCCCAGAAGAAAGGCAGGTTCAGCAGCTCAATATGAATTGCGACCAGCAGGCAGCCGAAAAAGAAAAAAACCAGCAGATAATAGGGCCGCCTGTCGGTCCGCTTTGCCGGTTCCGCCAGCGCGAATGGCGGCAGCTTCGGCATCGGCGGGCGGCGCTGAACAACCATCAGGAGAGAGACCTATCGATGTCAGCCGCTATTGAATAATCTCGCCCTGCGCCTGTGTTTCCAGGCGAATCTCTCCAAACGCGGCTTCGTACTGCTTCAGATTCTGCTGGAGTAGATTAGACAAAGCCTTGGCTTGCGGCGGACTCAGAAAGACGCCCTGAAAGTTCGAGATCGTCACGGCATCGGGCGCGTTTTGGTTCACCGTTCCAAACAGCATGAAAAAATCCCACAAGCTCACGCGCATCTGAACGCTGTTCGCGTAATGCTCGCGATACTCGGGAGTATTCATCATCTGAACTTTTGGAGGCGGCTGGCCAGGTGTCATTCCTCCAGTATCTACGACCGGCGGATTATCTTAATTTGGTAAGAAATGGCGGGGACGACGGGGCTCGAACCCGCGACCTCCGACGTGACAGGCCGGCGTTCTAACCAGCTGAACTACGTCCCCTTGGTGTGGAAAAACGTCGGACGCTCCAAGGTTAACACAAAGAGGCGAAATAGCTCCGTCCGAAGCCGAGCCCTGACGTGACGCCCGCTTCCCGCGCCGAAATGGCCTCGATCTTTCGAAATCCCGCTTCGCCCAGGGCGCCCAGAATCTCGCCTTGGCTATAGCATTGCTGTTCCACTAAGCTACGGTGCTGCCGCCAGCATTCGCCATCTCTTCCGCGCACAAACCAGATGAGTTCGGTAGATGCTTTCTTGCGCTCCCAATCGAATGTCCCGCGCACCAGGCCCACGCTTTCGTCGCGTAGATCGACCGACCATTCCCGCAAATCCGCCGAGTAGGCTTGCTCCAGGTTCATGTCGAAAACAAACAAGCCGCCCGGCTCCAAAGCCCGATGCACACCCGCGAATACCCGCGCCAGTTCATCCAGGCTCAGGATGTGATTTAAGGAATCGAACGTCGAGAGCGCCGCCGCGTATTTCTCCTCCAGACGCAGGTCTCGCGCATCCTGCAAGCGAAAATCGACCCCAGGCATTTCGCGCCGCGCGAGCGCGATCAACTCCGCCGAATTGTCGACGCCAGTGACTTGGTATCCGCGCGCAACCAACTCCTTAGTGACGTGGCCCGACCCACAGCACAGATCCAGCACCCGGTCCTGCGGCCTGACTTGCGAAAAGAACAACCGCTCGAGCGCCGGCATGGCCGCCGGAAGATACCAATCGGCCCATAGCGCGTGATACATCTCCGCGACGTCGTCATATGAGGATTGGGCCACTTCAGGCATGGAAAAACTGGTGCCCGGGGCGGGACTTGAACCCGCACTCCGCTTGCGCGAAAAAGGATTTTAAGTCCTTTGCGTCTGCCGATTTCGCCACCCGGGCAGTTTCGAGCGTTCCCTGAGCTTCATAATAAGCGACGCTCATCGCGTCGCGCGGCTGCTCATAGGCGAGTCGGCCGCCGGCTGCGCCTGCTTGCGCTTTCTATACTCGGTGAACATCGCCTGTGCTTCCTGATCCCGGTGCAGCTTGCGGTAAAGCAGCGCGAGCGAATAGCACGCATCCGTCGAAGCAGGATCGGCATTCACCGCTTTCGCGTATTCGCCGATCGCCTCCGTTTGCTTGCCTTCGTTCTCGAGTGCCCGCCCTAGGTGATACTCTGCTTGCGCCAGGTTTGCATCGTAACCCAGCGCCTCCCTCAGTGCCGCTTCAGCTTCCGGCAAGCGATTCATCCTCAGCAGCAAAAAACCCAGATCGTTCGGTGGCCACGCCGATGGATTCGCGAGCCCCCGATTGAGCTCTACCGCTTTCTCGAACGCGTCCCGCGCTTGCTCCATTTTCCCGCTCATATCGAAGGCCAAGCCCAGGCTGTCCCACGCACGCACCGACTTCGGATCGAGTGCCAAGGCCCGGCTCAATTTCTTGACGGCTTCCTCGTATCGATGTTGGTCATAATCCAGCCTGCCCAGCCAGTAAATATAGATCGAACGCTCCGGATATCGCTCCGCCAGGCCCGAAAGCGTGCTGCGCGCCCGTTGATCGTCGCCTATCCGGACAAGCGCCATCGCCAGCGTGAAATCGTCCTCATCGTTCAGCCCCGTCGACGTGCCCGCTTTGTCGAAATCCGAAACGGCCGTCTTCATGTCGCCGGACAGGAACGCGACATCCCCCTGCAAGGCCGCGAGTTCCGCTCGCGAAACACTACCAGAAGGCTGGATAGAAGCCAACATCTGCCGCACCGCGGCGAAGTTTTTGCGCGACAATTCCGTCACCGCCCGCTCGCCTTCTTCCGGCACTCCGAACGCTGCCCGCAGCCTTTGGTAAATCCCGCCGCTCTGCGCCGCCGCCACTGCTGCCAAGAACAAGACTCCCCAGCGCCACATGTCTTAAGGCCGAAACTCGATCGTGCGCAACATCCTGTCGGCTCGTTGCGAGCGCGCTTGGTCCAGTTCCTTGACAACTGCCTCCTGCTGCGTGCCCCGCGGATCATGCGTCCGCTTATACAGCACTAGCAGCTGTTCATTCGCCTCAAAACTCTCCGCGTTCAACCCCACAGCCCGCTCCAGTTCGGTTCCAGCTTCTCCTAAATTCTTTTCCCGCATGTACACGCGCGCCATAGCGACATGCGATTCCGAGTAGTCCGGCATCAACTCGATCGACCTTCGCAAAAGGCGAGTCGCCTCTTTCAAATCGTCGTCCTCAAAAGCCATCCGCCCCAGAAAATAGTCGGCTCCTCCCGCCGTCCTCGAATCGCCTTCCGCAATGCTCAGCTCACGCTTCGCTTTCACGTAATCGCCGGCCCGGAAAGCTGCGATTCCCCAAGCGTAATGGCCCCTCACATCCCGCGGCCGCGCCCGCACGAACTTTCCGAAATAATCTGCCGCTGTTGCCGCGTCCCTGGTGTTCAGAATGACGTAGCCCATCGCATAATCGTAGTCCGGATTCTTTGGATCGAGCTCGATCGCTCGTTCGAGCGCTTTGCGCGCCTCGAGCGGAAGCTCCAGTTCGCTTGCCACCATGGCAAACAGGTAGTCGATCCGCGGATTCGTAGGCGCGACATCGCGCGCATGCGCCAAGTAGCCAAGCGCCCCTTCATGATCCTTGCTCGCCTCCGCCAGGCGCGCCAATTCCAGCAGATGCGCCGGGTTTTTCGGATCGAGCACCGCCACCCGTTCGAGCGTGCTCCGCGCTTCGGCCGGTCGCTGCAACTGCTCGTACGCGATCGCCAGGCGGCGCAAGCTTTCCACCGTGGCGCTCTGGCGTCGTTCTAGCCCTTCCACCAGCACAACCACCACGCCCGCCGATTTCGCTGACCCCAGCGCCCCCGCCAATGCATCGAAATCCGCGCCCGCAAAATCCTCCCGCATCGCCAGTTCACGAGCCATGTTCTTCGCGTCCGCTGCCCGGCCGAGCGCGCACAAATCGGCGCAGCGAATCGCCAAAGTCACCGTGCGCTCGGCTTCCTTCGCGGGGAGTTTTTCGCTTTCCGCCAAAGACTGCGCGTATTTCCCCTGCTTCTCGTAGAGGAGCGAGAGCGAGCCGCGCGCTTCCTGGTCGCCGGGCGAGAGCCGCAGCACATGCCGCCACGATTCAATCGCGCAGCCAACCGACTCGGCTTCCTGCTGGCAAACCCGCGCCAGATTCTGCCACCCCGCCGTCAAATCTGGCTCCAGCCGTACCGCTTCCGCGAAATCTTGATGCGCCTGTCGAATTTCGTTGCGCTGCGCATGCACGATCCCGCGCAGATTGAATAGACCCCCATTCGCTGGATGCCGCTGCAAGGCCTCATCCACCGCGCGCGTCGCCCCAGTTAAATCGCCGCTTTGGATCGCTTGCTGAATGGAAAGGATCGCGCGCCTTGCATCCGCGTCTTGCGCGGGCAGCGAGCCGGCCCATAAAAAAGCAAGCCACACCCCAAGCAGTACCGCGCTCAGAATCTTTCTTGAAGATTTCACGACAAAGCGCTTTACCAGATAAATTCCCGTGCTCGTGTTGCTACCACGCCTTTTGATCGATGCTCGCCTCAACAAAACAATGTAAACGGCCTTGACTAACCGGCTGGCCCGATATATAAGTACATATACACTACATAACGAGCCGCGAGTGGAGCACCTGTCTTCTGAACTCCTCGGGCTGGCTTTAATAATTGCTTCGTTGAGGGGGACCAAGATGCCCAGTCGTGTCTTTGGAAATTCGCTAGCTGTTCTACTGCTCTGTTCTGCCGTCGCGTTTGGCCAAAGCCAAAACGCCAGCTTGTCCGGCCAAGTCGTCGATAAAACCGGCGCCATACTGCCGCAAGCCACCGTCACGCTTACCTTCACCGAACGGGGCTTTAGCTCGAGCACCCAGACCGATAGTTCCGGCCGTTATGCCTTTCCCAATCTGACGCCGGGTTCTTACAATTTGAGCATTGCGGCCAAAGGCTTTCAAACATACGTGCAGAACGGCATCCAGCTGCTCGCCACTCAGTCGGAAGAAATCAATGCCACGCTGCAGGTAGGCGACACTTCCACAAGGATCGAAGTAGCCGCCGATGCGGCGCACTTGAACTACGATAACGGCGCGCAGCAGGATGCTGTGCCGCCGCAGATTGTCAATCAACTCCCCTTACTTGTTTCAGCCGGCACTCCTCGCAATGCCGCGCAATTTGCCGCCTTCCTTCCCGGCGTCAACACCGGCACCAGCGTTCAGCCCTATAATTCGCGCATCAACGGCGGCTTGAAAATGGGCGACGAAGCGGTGCTCGACGGTGTCAGCATGCAGGAAGGCACTATGTCCCAAAGCGGCATGGTAGCCCTATATGACTTTCCGCAAACGCCTGACATGGTCAACGAAGTGCAGGTGCTGACCTCCAGCTATGAGCCCCAATACGGCACCACCACCGGCGGCGAAATTATTGTCACCACCCGCAGCGGGACCGATCAATTCCATGGCGGCGGTTTTGAATATCTCCGCAACAAAGACCTCAACGCGCTGCAGTTCACGAATCAGCGCCTGGCCGGCGACACCCGTCCCAAAGACAACGAAAACGAGTTCGGCGGTTTTATCGGCGGCCCTGTCAAGCTTCCCTTTCTGCCTTTCGTCTGGGGACCCAAACACAAAACGTACTTCTTCTTCGATGCCGAATATTTACGCAGCGTGGGGGGAACGGTCAGCCCGGTGGTCTCCATCCCGTCGCTCCAGGAACGAGGCGGGGATTTTTCGGACCTGGGCACCCAACTCTACGATCCGAAAACCGAGCAAATCGTCAACGGCGCGCTGATTCGCCAGCCCTACGTGAACAACCAGATTCCCATCTCCGAGCAAAGCCCGCTCGCCCTGCTCTGGATGAAATACCTGCCCAATCCCACCAGCGCCGGACCCTACAACAACTACCTCTCCACTCCCGTCTCCGATGGCATTCTTTCGAACCTCGATGAATACCTCTACAAAATCGATCACTACTGGGGAGAGAAAGATCATATCTCGGCGACCATCTGGCGGCAGACCACTGCACCCAACGAGCAGTGCGCGCTGCCCGTAGAACTCTGCACTTCCAGTCCTGCGAATCCGGAGGCGCCTGGGCGAACCGGCTGAACTGGGATCACATCTTCACGCCCAACTTTTTAAGCCACTTCGCCATCGGCTACAACAACCGCAATGAGGGCTACGGCTCCGTAACAGGCCAGAACCCGAACGATCTTCCGAAAATTCCCAATGCCGGGGCTTACAATGCCTCACCGGCCGCGAGCTTCGGAGCCCCGGGCATCACAAATTTGTCTTCGTGGGGGAACACTCAAGGCCCAGGCTATCTAAACAAGACGACGCGACCCACTGTCATTACAAATGAGCTGCTCGACTGGGTCCACGGATCGCACACCATCAAGTTCGGTGGTGAATTCCGCCATCTCCAGCAGGTCTTTCGCCAAAATAATAATCAGTCGGGGTCCGTGGGATTTTCCGCTCTTTCGACAGGCCTGCCCAATCTGAGCAGCGGCGATCCTTTTGCCAGTTTCATCATCGGCGCGGTCGATAACGGAAATTTGAACGTCTACAACGTAGCCAAGTACGGCGCCGAGCAGCGCGCCTATTCTCTCCACATCGGCGACACCTGGAGAATGACGGACAAGCTAACGGTCAGCTACGGTCTCCGCTGGGACAGGTTCTCGCCCAGTTTCGAGACGAACAACCAACTGGCGTTCTTCAGCTTTGCTCCCAATCCTGGCGCTGGCGATTTGCCCGGCAGCCTGGCCTTTGCCGGAAATAAATGGGGACCTGCCAGTTTCGGCGCGCCTTACCCCGAAACAAATTTCAACGCCGGGTTTGCGCCCAGATTGGGACTCGCCTACAAGGTCGACAACAACACCGTCATAAGAGCCGGCTATGGCATGTTTTACACGCAAGCCTTCTATCCGGGCTGGGGCGGCGGCATGTCGCTCGACGGCTTCAATCCGAAGGTCTCCTTCAGCGATTCACAAAGCGGTTACGTGCCTTCCTTCTACCTGGATAACGGCTTTCCCGCCTATGATCGCGCGCCCAACATCAGTGCCACCGCCGATAACGGCACCAGCGGCCCGAACTACCGCCCGACCTATGCCAACCATCTCGCTTACACCCAGCAGTACAATTTCACGATTGAGCGCAAACTGGGCGCAAGCAGCATAGCGAGTGTCGCGTTTGTCGGCAATAAAGGTACTCACCTGCCCTCTCAAATGGAACCGCTCAACTCCCTCAATCCTTCCCTTTTGGGGCTTGGGCCTTCCGTTCTGAATTCCGTTTTTGCTCCCGGACAGAGCTCGCTCTACGGAGTCAACGTGCCGTATTCGAACTGGGTGCAGACCCTCAACAGCGCCGGCACCTGTAAGCCCACCGTGGCCCAGGCCCTCGTGCAGTACCCGCAGTATTGCGGCGCGCTCTATGGTGAAAATGAGAATGAGGGTACATCGGAATACAATTCCGGACAGGCGAAATTTGAGAAGAGCTTTTCGAACGGCCTCTATCTCGGCGTAAACTACACCTTTTCAAAATTGATAACGAATGCCGCCTCCACCACCCAAGCCACGTCAGGCGGTCAGGTCATCGGCATCATCAATCCCTTCCAGGGAGGCCGCAACAAGTCGATATCTCCGGATGACGTCACCCACACCTTCAACCTGCTCGGCGTCTATGACCTTCCCTTCGGGCCCGGAAAACGATGGCTCGGCGGCTCCCACGTTCTCGGCCAGATCGTGGGCGGCTGGACTCTTTCTTCCAGCATCAAGCTCACCTCGGGAATGCCGCTCTTCTTTAGTGATTCAACCGTCTGCGGCGTGCCGAACCAGTTCACCGCGGAGTGCATTCCGGCCATTCTCTCCGGAGGCAAAGTGCTAACCCAATCCTGGAGCGGTTTCAATGTGAACCAGCCCGCGTTCAACGCCTCGGCCTTCGAGCCCAGCTCGCTCTTTGCAAATGGAACCTATCTGGGCGCTGGCCCGCGCGTCACAGGCGTCCGCGGTTCTCCTTACCGCGATACCAACATCTCGCTCTCGAAGAAATTTGCCATCAAAGAGCGCTTGAATCTGGAGATTCGCGGAGAGGTGTTCAATCTCTTCAACAACCACTACTTCACCTGCGACGGCCAGTTTAGCGATTGCGTGCCCTTCAATAACGATCCGTCGAGCGCTCAATTCGGCGCATGGAACGGCACCGTGACTCAGCCGCGCAACATACAACTCGTAGGCCGGATCACATTCTAAGCAGCGTTAAGATCGTTCAACCCGCGCTATCTTCAAGCCTGGCGCGGGTTTCAACCAGCAAAGTTCAAAAAAAGCCTGAAAAACCGCATTTTTCTCGCTATTTCGCTTTACATCCCAGCTTCACTCCCTTATGATCGAGTTGACAAGTTAGGGCTCAAACATTTCTTGATTGTTCTGTTTCAATTTTTTGTTTCAGATGTTCTGTTTCATGCGCTTCCGGCGCACGCCCCAGATGTGCGGCTGAAACGCATGGACGATCAGACTTGGGAGTTCTCTTTCCCAACCAAAAAGCTAGGGAGGTTTAAATGGCAGAAGTAAAACGGATGACTCAAACCGCGATCGTTAGAGAACTCGCGGAGACGACAGGTGTCAATAACAGGGTGGCGAAGCATTTCATGGATTCGCTCTCGGAACTCGCTGTTCGCGAGACCAAGAAGAACGGCGTCTTTGTGCTGCCGGGAATCGGAAGGCTGGTTCGCGCGGAGCGCAAAGCCCGCATAGGCCGCAACCCCTCCACCGGTGAATCCATCAAGATTCCGGCCAAGAAAGTCGTGAAGTTCCGGGTCGCTAAGTCCGTTAAAGATTCGATCGTGCCGCCAAAAAAGAAGTAGCGTCGGCGTTTCGCAAAAACGAAACCCGGCTACAATGGGCCGGGTTTCCATCTCTTCATTTCCCTGTCTAATCCTGCTTCTTGGTATCCTTCGGCTCTTCCTCTTCCTTCACAGACTTTTTGAAGTTGCGTATTCCGTCCCCGAGTCCCTTTGCGAGATCCGGAAGTTTCTTCCCGCCGAAAAGCAGAAGGAATACGACGACGATGATTACCAGCTCAGTTGGACCAATAGTTCGGAACATTCAGCATCCTTCACGCCGCCTTCATTGTAAACCGCGACGCCGCTATCGCTGTCCCATCGCTCCCGCCAGGCGCAACAAAATACTCAAGAACACCAGCGGCAGGATGACCGCAAGCGCTTTTCCCTTCGTCACGCGGAAAGCAATGCTGAAAATCAGCACCATCATGACAATCCACCAGATCTCGAAGACGGAGAAGTAGCCGAGAAACGCGGCCAGGAATTTATTCGCTCCCGCCGGTAGGAAAATATCTAGCCCAAGCGCGGGACGCAGCTCCGCCACCGTCGACACATCGCCTTTGGCTTTGAGGATAACGAGCGCCGTGATCGACGATAGAACTTGAATCAGGCTGCAGCCCGCAACCAGATTGAAGAGTTGCCGGAATTTTGCCCCCACGCTCATGATCGAGCTGGCGCCGAGCAGAATGGCGGCTTGTATAGCGAAGATAATCGCCACCATCACGGGCGCGAAGTACATGCTGATCCGCTGGAACTTGAGGATCATGTTCACGGTCTTCTCGTATTGTTCGGCCGATGTTCCGGCGGGTACCGGCGCAACCTCCATGACATGTTGCGTCATCGGAATCATCAGGTAGCTGGCCGCCAGCGAAATGATCGCAAACAGGACCAGCGGGCCCACCCAGAACCATTTGCGGTAGACGCGCGGAGCCGCGCCCGCCGGATCGATCAGGAAATTGCCCATGCCCGCTAGGTCGCTGCCAAAACTTTCTCTTGAATCCGCCGGCAACTCGGGCGCAAGTGTTCCCATGCTGTTCTCCTTCAACTTTGCCCCAAATTATATCGGTTTTGGGGCGCGACCGGTTACGCTGGAGAGAAAGATCGTGAAAGCTTTTATTCTTATGATCTGCGCTGCCATGCTGCTCGCCTGCGGCTCCAAGCCCGAATCTTCCGGGCCGGAGCGTCACTATCCGCTGACTGGAAAAATCGTGTCGCTTAACGCGCAGCGCCAGACCGCTACCGTCGACGCCGCGGCCATCCCCAACTTTATGGAGGCCATGACAATGGAATATCCAGTCAAATCCAAAACCGACTTCCAAGCTCTGAAAGTCGGTGAGCAAATCAGCGCCACCGTCGACGTCTCGGCCGACAGCACCTACGACCTCTCGAATATCAAGCCTCACAAGTAAAGAAATTTGCGCAAGCCTTCCACCTCCTGTTCGAGAGCCAGTTCGAACTCTTTCGAAGCAGGCTTCTTTTCGACAAAGCCGAGCTTAACTTTCAACCTTCCACTTTCAATGGACACGTTCGCCCACCCGATCACCGCTTCGCGCCAGAGCAACGGCATCGCGTAATAGCCGAGTAGTCTTTTCGCCGCTGGCGTGTACGCTTCGAAGCGGTATTTCCAACCCCAGAGATGTTCAAAACGGCGGCGGTCCCAGACCAGCGGATCGAAAGGCGCAAGGAAACGAACACGTGGAGCAATCGGGACGGATCGGCGCGGCGCTGCGGTCGGCCAAACGTACGCGACACCTTCCACCTCCGCTGATTCCAGTTCTCCCGATTCGAGCAACCCATGAATCGTCTGCGGCCGCCGATCGAGAGCGGGCGCGGCGTGTGCGAGGAAGCGGAGAACTTCCCGTAGACTCGCCACCGGCGTCGGCGCGAAAATCTTGGCCAGCAGCAGAACCACTTGTTTTGATCGCTCGGCGGGAGACAAATGTTCTGTCGAGGGAACGGCCGGCTGGTAAATGCGGATGCCGTTTTCCCGGCGCGCCACCCGCAGCAACCCGCGATAGTGCAGGCGCTGCAGCGCCTGCGTGGTGGCCTTCGAATACCCGCCCCAGGCATTAAGCTGGCGTTCTTTGCCCAGATGCGCTTCGAGCTCGCGCGGATGCATCTCGCCGTAATTTCTTACCACCGCGAGAACGCGCTGCTCCAAAGCCGGCAAGCCGGCCGCGTCGCGTGGATGGAGCAGACGCCAATTTGGGCGCGGCAGAAAACCGTATGCATACAGGAAGTCTTCTTCAATATCCAGCTCTGCATAACGGCGCTCCAGATCGCCCGCGCGATAATTCTTAACGCGGTGGCGCAGGATCAAATCTTGCGCGCGAGCAGGCGACCGAATAGGATCGGCCTGCACGAATCCAAGCCGCTCGATAGCCCGTTTGAGAGAGTTCGCGCTAAAAAGAGTTCGGCGTACGGCGTCGGCGCGCAACTGTGCAAGAGTCAACTGCTAATAGCCTCACAACACTTTTGCCCAATGCGAACGCTTTGCACTCGTGGACCAGAAATGCTTGAAACAGAGCAGGAAGCGTCAGCGCCCGTAAGTTTGCAACTACCTAAAGAATCCCTTAAATCAATGACATTGCAGACTGAAAGTCCGTTCCACCAATGACGACCCCACAAAATTAAGCGACATTGGGCACTTTTGCTTCCCGCGCCGGGACTCATCCCGACGCTTGGCGGCCTTTTCCGCAAACAACCGCCCCAAATTTAATAGCCGGCGTGGTGCAAATACCCGACTACCGCCGCCGCCAGCAGACAGTAAATGCCGAACAAATACCACTGGCCATTCTCAAGCCAGCTGCTCAGCCATCTCAGCGCTACCAGACCCGCCAGAAAAGCAAACGCGGCGCCGAGCAAACTCGGCATCACGGCGGAACTCAAGCCCGTCGCGCCAGCGTGCTGCGCCTTCACCACGCGCAGTGCTTCGCGCCCAATAGCAGCCGGTGTGATCAGCACCGCCAGCGCGAAGCTGAAAGCTTCCACGCGCGATTTAGTAACCCCAAGCAACATGCCCGTCGAGATGGTGGCTCCCGAGCGCGAGAAGCCCCGAAACGGCAGGCACAACCCCTGCACCGCCCCGATGATGCCCGCTTCCTTCAGGCCGAGTCGATCCACATCTTGCACATTTACGTTGCTGCTGCGATTCCGCCGTTCGAAAAGCCCGGCAATCAGAATCAGGATGCCGGCCGCCGCCAGAGCCGGAGCGATGAGTTCGAGGTGGCTGAAGAGTTGCTCGACGTCCGCGTTGGCTTGACCCCGGAAAGCAGATTTCTCGATCAGCTTGATAAGGGCCTCCCCAATGATGCCCGTGACAACCGTAGCCACGATGAGCAGCGATGCATACCGTTTGAACGAAGCGGCGCTCTGAAAGTACGTAGCGCGCCATTGCTTCCAGAAATAAACGATCACCGCAAACATGGTGCCGGTATGCAGCATCACCAGCATGAGCGTCATGACGGGCGCGGAGGGGTTGAGCCCCATCAGCTTCTCCGCCACTACGACGTGAGCCGAACTCGATACCGGAAGCAACTCGGCGAGACCTTGCACAACGGCAAGAACAATGACTTGGATGATGTTCACGCGAAGACTCTCTGAATCATTATGGCGTTCGACGTTTTCTTACCTCTTGAACCCCACACCCCTTCGCTCCCAAAGCATTCTTGCCAGCAGAAAATTTATTGTTTATTTACCAAACCGTTGTATAGTTCGTCCAGGCCCGCGACCCGCCGGCCTCACGCGAAAGGGACTCGACACATGTACTGGTTCTACGATCTGCCAAGCTGGCTTTCGGGCATTCTCGTCATTCTTGTCTTCGTGGCCATCGGCTTACTCGGCATGTTCTCTACTCGAGGGTGGGTCCGTAGCCTCCATCGCGTCGATCACTCGCACAACGACATTGTCGGGTTTTATCTCGCTGCCGTTACCGTGTTTTACGGCATCACTCTTGGCCTGCTGGCCGTCGGCACATGGACCACCTATTCCGACGTGGACACCAAAGTAGGGCAGGAGGCGATCGCCCTGGGCAGCCTGTATCGCAGTGTCGGAAGCTATCCCGAACCTGTTCGTAGCGAGTTGCAGCAGGATCTTCGCGAATATGTCCGCCAGGTCGTCGACGTAGGCTGGCCCCAGCAGCAAAGGGGCATCGTGCCAAGCGGCGCGAGTGCCTTGTTAGCCAACTTCCAGAATCACTTCCTTCAATTTGAGCCAAAAACGGAAACGGAGAAAATTGTCCATGCCGAAGCCTACACGCAATTCAACACGCTGGTGGAAAAGCGGCGCGGCCGTCTCGATAGCGTGACCGCTGGGCTACCGGGCCCTCTGTGGGCCATGGTGCTGATAGGTGCCTTCATCAGCATCGCGGTGACGTGGTTCTTCGATACCGCTAGCCTTAGGATGCACGCCTGGATGACGATTCTCCTCTCGGCCCTGCTTGGATTGATGATATTTCTAGTGGCCATTCTCGATAACCCTTACCGCGGAAGCGTAAGCGTCAGTCCAGAGGCCTTGCAGCGAGTCTACGATCAGGTTATGAAGCCGTCGTAATATGCCCTAATGGCCTGTCGCACTGAAAACGTTATTGTCCACAACTAACCTGCAAACCAGGGACTTGCCGAGCATTCCGCGCCCTTTGCGGAATCCGATGCCTGTCCCCTGCTTTGCCCCGCCCACAAACGTGCTAACGGTCTCTTTGCGACACTCGATTAGTTACGGACCGCATGCTGAATTTTTGGACACTGGGAGGGCTCTCTCCATCGGAGTTGCTTCGTCGAACCGCACACGAATCCTGGCATGACGCCGTTTTCGGCCAAGGCGGTCGAATGGCTTTCTACCACTTTCTCGCCATATTCCCGTCTCTTCTCGTTTTTCTCGCCGCCAGTGCACGGGTTCCTCACTTTGGCTATCACGTAAAGGATGCGCTCCAGGATTTATCTAGCCAGCTGCTTCCGGATCAGGTTTCACAGCTTTTTCAGCAGATGATGGGCGAGCTTAACGGGCGAGCTCTCTCCGGCATCCAGCTGTTCTCTGCCTGTGCCGCGGCGTTATGGGCTTCTCTTAACGGTACCTGGGCCATGATTTACGGACTGAATAGGGCCTACGAAGTAGAAGAGCATCGTTCCTGGCGAGAGTTGGCGGCGACCATTGGTTGCCTGACGTTGTCCCTGGCGGTGGCCGGTTCTTTGGCCGTCTTTCTCATCTTTTGCGGCGCTCGCCTCCAAAGCCATCTCCATGCCGCCGCGATCGCCCTCCGTCTCCTCGAATGGCTGGTCTTAACCGCGGTACTCTCTCTATCCTTCGCCGTCCTGTATCGCTTCGCGCCCAATCTCCGCGACCACAAATGGTGTTGGAGCACGCCCGGCGCGCTTTGCGCTCTTATCCTCTGGATAGGCTCTACGTTTGCCGCACGCGTCTACTTCGATCACGTGAATAACTATGCCCGCAGCTACGGCCACCTGAACGGCGTGGTCATGCTCCTGTTGTGGCTTTATGTCACTAACGGATCTATCCTGATCGGCGGCGAAATGAACTCCGAGATTGAAAAAGCGGCGGCGGAGGGCGCAAATTCACAGCGCGCCGCAGGCGACAATCGAAAGGACCGCTCTGGATCTTAGCGAGGTTCGCGTCTCATCGTCGACCGTTACGACCGAAACTGTCCCGCACCTTCTCGCAGCGCTTGCGTATCAGCGCTCCGACCGCTTCAGCAGCCGGATTCACAATTTCCACTTTGGCCAGAGCGGAGATCACCGCCTCGGCCAGCTCCGGCACGCGGCGTCTGACCAGCGGTCTCGCCAGCCCCGCCTCTTCCGCCAGCTGCTCGAAGTCTTTTGGCAGCACTTTCTCCGACGAATATTCGCCGCCGATTTTCATTGCCATCTCGCGGCTGAGTTCCGGATAATAAATCGTGCTCACGATATCGTAGAGCGGCGCGAGCCGGATCTCCAGATTCGCGGTTCCCACGCCGTGATAAAGCAGCGAGAAATTCTTGCCGTGCGCATCGTTGTTGCCCGCCAGGTAGTTGTAGATAACTGCGTCCAGCAGACGCGCCAAGTCGAGGACCGGCGCGCTCGATACTTTGCGCAGCAGCCCGAAACACTGCTTGAGCGAGGGCCCCCCTTCTTTCTGGTATTTCATCTCGGAAACGATGCCCTGTGCTTGACAGAAATCTTCCTGGTGAAGCCGCTCGACCGTTGCTGCTTCACCGGCCGCCTGCCGGTGAATCCGGTCGTACCGCTCGACCATAAGATACGTCATGCCGTCGATAGTTCCAGTCTCCACCGTCGCCACCGGCAGCCCGGCTGCGGCGGCTACCTTCATGCACAGCGCTTCATTGAAAACGACGCCCTCGAAACGCTCCACCGCCGGCTTCACGATATGCGTGCTCGGCGCGTCGCCCAGCGGAAGACAGACCTCGCCGCCTTCCATGCGCACAGCTACCTTGTCCTGCGCTCCGGCAAGCGAAAGGCGTATCCCTTCGTCGCCCGCCAGTAGCGGACGTTTGGGCAATTCTTTCAGGATCGCGGCGAGTTCCTCCGTGGTGAGTGTGCGATAGCTGCAATTAGCTTCCGGCAAAGCGCCACCGGACGGAATGAAGGTGACCGCTCCCGCACACTCGCCGCCGATCTGTTCCAGCATCGCGTAGTCGTTGCGGGCGCTGATCCCGAGATTGCGGGCGATAAGTTCGCGCTTGCCCGCTTCCGGCAAAATACCGCCGAAGAAGCCCCGGCACTCCTTCCGGCTGAAGCGTTTCTTGCGCAGGGGAAGAGATTGGGAGAGCGGCGTGGCGTTAGGCCGGGCGAGCCAGCTCGCCGCGTAATTGAAGACCATTTGGCCTCCGTCGTCCTGAGTGAGATGGCCGGCAAGCTCTTGCAGCAGATAGACGTCGAGTGTTTTGGCCATGCCCTAGTCTTTGGCCGCGGTGGCCGGAGGCGTCAACGTCAGCTTGATTCCTAACGTGTTCAGAATCGTCAACGTTTTTCCGATCTCGCACGTTTCCTTGCCTTTTTCGAGCTCGATAATGAAGCGCAGCCCCGTTCCCGAGGTCAATGCCAGTTCCTTTTGCGTAACGCCCAGGCTCTTGCGCGTGGCCCTGACAAGGGCACCGATCTGTTGAGGCGTATATATGAATGACTGTTCAGCCGTAAATGTTCCCGTACGGGAATATTATCACCTCCCAAACCCCAAATGCCACCAATTATTCCCGTACGGGAACATTACCGCCTCCCAAAGCCCAAAACCCACCAAATATTCCCGTACGGGAACATCCTCCTGCCCGACCCTAAACTCTGCTGCCACGCCAGTTTCTGCATGTTGATATTAGTACCGCCTGCCCCGTTTCATTGAGGCAGAACGGTGCGTTAGACTTCTTTTAGTGGCAAAGAAAGCTCTAGTAACAGGCTCTTGCGGCCTTATCGGTTCTGAGGTCTGCCTCCATTTGGCCCAGCAGGGATTTAAGATTTTTGGTATCGACAACAATGAGCGCTCCGTGTTTTTTGGACCGGAAGGCGACACGCGCTGGTCGCTGAAACGCCTGCAATCGCGGATCGGCGACTACCGTCATTTCGATCTCGATATCCGTGACCGCCCCGGCGTCATTCGCCTCGTGGCCGAAGTCAAACCCGACGCCATCATCCATACTGCCGCTCAGCCCTCGCACGATCGCGCAGCTGCCATTCCTTTCGACGATTTCGATACCAATGCGGTCGGCACCCTGAACTTTCTCGAAGCCGCGCGTCGCGCCTGTCCGGAATCTCCGTTCGTCCATATGTCGACCAACAAGGTCTACGGCGATCGCCCGAATGCCATCGCCCTGCACGAACTCGAAACCCGCTGGGATTACGCTGATCCGGCTTACGAACACGGCATCCCGGAGAGTTATTCCATAGATCAATCCAAGCACTCCATCTTCGGCGCATCGAAAGTAGCTTCCGATGTCATGGTTCAGGAATACGGACGATACTTCGGAATGCCTACCTGCTGCCTGCGTGGCGGCTGCTTGACCGGGCCGAATCATTCCGGAGTCGAACTGCACGGCTTTCTGAGTTATCTGGTGCGCTGCAATATTCAGGATCGCGAATATAAGGTCTTCGGTTACAAGGGGAAGCAGGTTCGGGATAACATTCACTCGGAAGACGTAGCCAACTTCATCGTTGCTTTCTGTGCCGCGCCGCGCTCCGGCGAGGTTTACAACATCGGCGGCGGCAAAGAGAACTCCTGCTCCATCCTCGAAGCCTTCAAGATGGTCGAGGAGTTTACCGGAAAGCCTCAGAAATACGCCTACCTTGAACAGAACCGCATCGGTGACCACATCTGTTATTACAGCGATCTTCGCAAGATGAAGGCTCACTATCCGGGCTGGACCATAACGCGCCCGCTCCGTGACGTGTTCCGCGAAATAACCGATTCCTGGAATACCCGCCTCACCGAATCTGAACCGGCTTCGGCCGGCGCCCGCGGATGAAAGTTCTCATTACCGGGGTCTGTGGTTTCGTCGGCAGCCAGTTAGCGGAATCGCTCATTGATCGGGTCGCCGATATCGAGATCTATGGACTCGATAATCTTCTGCGGCCCGGTTCTGAAACCAATCGCACCAGGCTGATCGACCGCGGCGTCCGTTACCTTCACGGTGACCTGCGCATGCGTAGCGACGTGGAAGCGCTGCCGCCTTGCGACTGGGTCATTGATGCCGCGGCCAATCCGAGCGTACTGGCCGGCGTCGACGGCCGCTCCAGTCCCAGGCAGCTCTCTGAACACAATCTCGCCGGAACGCTCAACATCCTCGAATATTGCCGCGCCCACAAAGCCGGTTTCCTATTGCTCAGTACCAGCCGCGTCTATTCCGTCCGCGATCTTGCGGCCCTTCCCGTCGTCCCTAAAGACAACGCTCTTACTCTCGATGTGAGTAAGACCTTACTGCCCGGAGTCAGTCCCGCGGGCATCACCGAAGCCTTTCCCGTCCGTCAGCCCATTTCGCTTTACGGCGCAACTAAGCTTTCCTCCGAAATCATGGCACTCGAGTACGGTCTTACCTTCGGCTTCCCCGTTTGGATCAATCGCTGCGGAGTGCTCGCTGGCGCGGGCCAGTTCGGTACTGCCGAGCAGGGGATTTTTTCGTACTGGTTGCACGCCCACGCTGCTCGCCTTCCTCTCCGCTACATAGGATTTGGCGGCCACGGCTATCAGGTGCGAGATGCATTTCATCCCGCCGACCTCGCCGAGTTGGTCGCGCTGCAGCTTCGCCGCGACCCTCCCGAAGATCCCGTCTATAACGTGAGCGGCGGCGCTCCTAACTCCATGTCGCTGGCCCAGCTTACGGCCTGGTGTAACGATCGCTTCGGCGCGCATGAACCTACGCCCGACACTCGACCCCGCCCTTTCGACATTCCCTGGCTGGTCATGGACTCGTCTCGCACCACTGCCGATTTCGTGTGGCGTCCCAAGCGCACTCTCGCTGTCATGCTGGAGGAGATCGCTGCCCACGTCCACCATAATCCCGGCTGGCTTGCGCGTTGTGGCGCTATATGACCGAACCTCAAACCGCGCTCCAGCGTGAACCCCTCCGCCTCCTGAGCATCGTCATTCCCGCGCGTGACGAAGAAGGATGCATCGCCTCCACCGTTGAGCACCTGCATGTTGAACTCCGGCTCCACAAGGTTCCTCATGAAATTCTCGTGGTCGACGATGGCAGCTCCGATAACACTTGGGAGCGGCTTCAGGATGCCTGCACCCGCGTGCCTCCTCTCCGGCCTCTCCAAAACTCAGGTCTACATGGCTTTGGGCGCGCCATTATTCACGGTCTCGATCACATCAGCGGCGATGCGGTTGTCATCATGATGGCCGACGAATCCGACGATGCCCGCGATGTCGTTCGCTATTGGCAATTGCTTAATGAAGGCTGGGACGCCGTCATGGGCTCTCGCTTCGTCAAAGGCGGCGGCGTTATCGATTATCCCTGGATCAAGATGCGCGTCAATCGGCTGGCCAACCTCTTCATCCAGGTCTTATTTCGCATTCGTCTCAACGACACCACCAATGCCTTTAAAGCCTACCGGCGCACCGTTATCGAGGGTTGCCGCCCACTTCTGGCACCCCACTTCAACCTGACGGTTGAAATACCGTTGAAGACTATCGTCCGCGGCTACACCTGGACGGTCATTCCTATTACCTGGCGCAACAGAAGAACCGGCACACCCAAGTTGAAGATCAAAGAGATGGGTAGCCGCTATCTCTTCATCTGTCTTTACGTCTGGCTCGAAAAGTACTTCAGCCGAGGCGATTATCGCCGAAGCGAATAACTATTTCTCAAGCTGCGCTAGTACCGACTTGTCCCGCAACGCCGTAAGTGCGGACTGAATCTGCGGATCGTACTTCGCCTGAATCTCCTCACCCTGCTCCACGCCCTTTGCCTGTGTGACAATTTCCTCTTTCAAGCGGCTGCTGATCCACGATCTTTCCGCGCTCCATTCTCCGATGCTCGGCTGAATGGAACGCGCCGCCAGGTAAACTTTTAGCTCGTCGAGCATTCCTGCCGTAACCTCAAACGGCTCTTGCAACGGCGAATGCTTGGCCAGGTAACTGGTCGCAAAAGACGTCAACACTCCGCTCGCATCGAGCACCGTCTCCAGCCGGTTAAGCGTCGGCGGCCCGACCCGGATATCGGGTTGTATGCCGCCGCCTCCGGTCACTTTTCTGCCGTTGTCCGTTTTGTAGGTGGGCGCATTCGGGCTGGGCTTATCGTTGAACGTGTCCGAAAGCGCCGAGTCTTTCAGCGGTCGTTGTATCGATCGTCCGCTCGGCGTGTAGTAGAAGGCCGTCGTAATAGCCAGGCCCGCGCCGTCCGAAAGTGGCATTACACTTTGCACCAGGCCTTTTCCATAACTGGGCTCCCCCACAATCACCGCCCTGTCGTGATCCTGCAGCGCGCCGGAAAGAATCTCCGATGCGCTCGCCGTCTTTGCGTTTATGATCACGCTGATCGCGAAGCGATACGGCTTGGCATTCTTCGGCACATCCGCTGTCTGCGGATCCGTCGAACGCCCTTTGGCCGTCAGGATCGACTGCCCCGGAGAGAGAAACATCGCCGCCGCGTCTAACGCCGCCTTCACCACTCCTCCGGGGTTGTTCCGAAGATCGATCACCAGCCCTTGCAACGTGTCTCCACCTAATTTCGTAATCGCGTCGCTCAGTTGCTTGGCTGTCTGCAGATCCCAACTCGCCACTCGAATGTAGCCGATGTTAGGCTGCAACATATAAGCCCGGTCGACACTCGGCGAGTCCACCAGTTCCGGCGTCAGCGTAAACCCCAACGGACGCTCCGACCCTTGCCGGCGTATGTAAACCGTCACCCGCTGCTGCCGTGCTTCCGTCAGTAGTTCGACAATCTGCTGCGGTTCCAGTGCCCGGATCGCAATGTTGTTTACCGCCACCAGTTCATCGCCGGCCTGTATCCCCGCTTTGTTCGAGGGCGTCCCAGGCAGTGTCTGCAGAAAGATAACTTGCCCTGGCAACACGGAAACGATGCTGCCGAATCCCTTCTGCTCGGAGTCTTCCATTTGCTTCAACTGTTGAAACTGCGCCGGATCGAAAAACTGCGTATGCGGATCCAGTTCCCGCAGCATGGAAGGGATCGCGCCTCCATACACCATCTTGTCTACCGGTGGCGCTTCTGCCGCTTCGCTTTGAACTATGGAAAGAACGTCGATAAAGCGGCGCAGAGCCGGATTTAACTCCGTTCCGGGATCGCCTTGCTTAACCGTGTTCGGTACATTCTTCGGGGCATTAAGAGGCTGCCCAGGCTGCTGCTGTGCGTATAAAGCAGCCGCCGCAAAGGCGCAAGAGGAGACCAACGCACTCAATTTCATCGCGCGTACTGCGTCTGCCGCCGTTTTTCCGTTCGTTCGAGCGCCAGTTCGATGAGCCTGTCTAACAATTTCGGATAAGCGATCCCCGAGTACTCCCACATCTTCGGATACATGCTGATAGACGTGAAGCCAGGTATCGTGTTTATCTCGTTGACGTAGAATCGACCGGAAGCGGAATCCATCAGAAAGTCTACCCGTCCCATTCCTTCACAGTCCACCGCCTGAAAGCAGGCAACCGCCACGCGCTGCATCTCGGACGTCTGTTCCCTACTAAGCTTGGCCGGTAATTCGATGCGCGCCTTCTCCAAAACGTACTTGTCCTCGTAATTATAAAAATCTTGCGAGGGTAGAATTTCACAAGGCGCGGCGGCGTTTGGAGGATCACCGTCCAGTACGGCGCATTCGAATTCCCTGCCTTCGACACCCTTCTCCACTAGAATCTTGCGGTCGTAGCGAGCGGCTGTTTGGAGCGCTCGCTTGAGTTCTTCGGGGTCATTAACTCTATTGATGCCTACCGAGGAGCCCAGGTTAGCAGGCTTTACGAAGGCTGGAAAGTTGAAGGGAAGAGTGATGGAGGCCGCCTCGAATTGGTCTCTCAAAAACACGACGTACGGCACAACCGGTAATCCAGCGTCGCGGCACAGGCGCTTGGTGAAAGTCTTGTCCATCGAAACCGCGGAGGAAAGGACGCCCGCCCCCACGTAGGGCAACTCCGCTAGTTCGAGCAAACCCTGCATCGTGCCATCTTCTCCGAAAGTGCCGTGCAGAACCGGAAAGACAACATCGATATCCGGGTTACCATCCGGTTCCGGGATAATCGGCTTGGGTTCCCATTTGCCGTCTTTACTTATAAAGAATTCGGAAACTTCATATTTGCTGGCGTCCAGAGCCTGCTTTATCGAATTGGCGGAGCGAACGGAGACTTCGTGTTCGCCCGATCGGCCCCCAAATACCAGAGCCAGACGAATCTTCTTTTCTGACGGGTTCAAATGATTATTGTCTCTCGCTTAAACAAAAAGCCACCCTCCCGGAGGGTGGCTCAGGAAACGGATTGGAATTGACGCCCGCTACTTTCGAGAAGAGATTCGATTCAACTCGTGAAGAAAGGGCCTGGTCGCCTCGGGCGTTGTGATGCCACCCTCGACGATTTCTTTGTTGGTGAGCGATTTCCCATAAAGCTCTTGGATGGTGTCGCCGTCCGAGGTGACAGCGGCGCCGGTAAGATCGATTCCGCCGAAGATTCCACGCTGACGCGAGTAAGTGAGTATTTCGGCGTGCATTTCGGCGTCGGTCATAGCGGAAGAATCGCGCCCGACCGGACCGGCCGCCGCGGAAAGCTCTCCGCCTAACTGCGTTTTGTCTTGTAACATGTGCTCCATGCCGCTTTTGTTCATGACAAGCATGACGACATCGGTCTCCGCGCCGCCAATCAACAGCCCGAACTTACCTCCCGTTATCCGGAGAGCTCCCGGAGCGCTCCAGCCTACCCCACTTTCTTTACGGCAAGTGAAAAAGCCTTTCCCATATTCGGCCCCGACGATAAACCCGCCCTTTTTCAGGTTTGGGATCACCACTACGCAGCTGGCTTTGTTGAGCAGGTCAATCGGAATACCCTTATCCGAGGCGTTCATCATCTCGTGTAGATCGGTCGTTGCAGCCTGCAATCGACCGGTTGCCGTTTTCTGAGCGAAAGCTGGAATAGCGATGAGCGTCGCCGCCACTATCCCCACCAAAATTCTCATTCTCCAAACCCCTTCTAAATCTTTATCTAATTTGTTGACCGCGAGGTCACATTCTTCAGACGTGCCATCGAACAAAGATGCATCCTAGGATTAGCCGGATTAGATGCTTTTAATTTCACTCAAACGCGCGGCTGTGACCTCGGCGAGCCGGATGCAGTCCGGGATGCCAATTCCGTCAAAGGCGTTGCCGATCAAGTGAAGGCCGGGATGATCGAGCAGCATCTTGCCAACCCGGTCCGTCAAGACCTTGTGCCCGACAACATACTGCGGCATGGATTCGGGCCAGCGATAAACCACCGATTTCTCCGGAATCGATTCAATCCCCATCCATTGCCCGAGGTCGTCCTTTACCAGCTCGACCAACTCGGCGTCACCGGCCACGAGCAGCCGGTTGGCGTCCGCGCCTACAATAAACGCCCGAATGGCGATCCAGCCGGCGGCAATCCGGGAGGGAAACTTGGAATTGATCCAGGTAGCCGCCGCTACCGTGCGTCGCTCGCGCTTCGGAACCAGAAAACCGAAGCCATTTAGCGGAGGTGTAAACTCATCGGCTTTATAGAGCAATGTCACCAGGATGGCGGACGAGTAGGGAATCGTTTTCAGGATGGCGGCCAGTTTAGGGATCGAATTCTCAAGAAGGCGTCCGCTCACTCGCGCCGGGCAGGCGAGGACCAGATTCTCCGCCGAAAGCCGTTCTTGTCCCAGCTCGATTTCCCAACTGCCTTGCTTTCGATGCACTGCGCTGGCCTCGCCGTGAATGACGCGGGTCGACCGCGCGATAGCTTTCGAAATCCCATCCGTCAGCGACTGCATGCCGTCGGCAAAGGAGAGAAAGAGACCTGTTTTCGGGGTGCTGCGTCTTTCCTGGCGAACGCCTTTTATCAAGCTTCCATAACGTCGTTCGTAGTCGACAAATCTAGGCAGCACACTGGCCGCGCTTAAGTCCTGGGTTTCTCCACCGTAGACGCCGACCAGCAGCGGGTCGGCTACGTAATCGAGGACTTCCTGCCCAAAGTGATCGGAGACCAGTTCGCCGACCGAGATATCGCCGGCGCGCTCGCGCGGCGCTCGAAACCTTTCGGTAAGAAAGCGGCGTTTCGTGTCTAAGCTGAAGAGCTCGGATTTGAGCGCCGGCAATAGCTGGCCCGGCACCATCATGGTCATGCCCGCCGGCAAAGGGACCAGCTTGCCCGACCGCACGATAAAGATGCGCCGCGCCGCATCGTTCGACGAGATGATCTGGTGGTCGAGCGCGAGTTCTTTAGCCAGTTTGGTGGCGGCGGGCTTGGTCGCGATGTAGCTGTCAGGGCCGGCTTCGAGCAGGCAACCCAAAACCGAATCCGTTTTGATCAGGCCGCCCAGGCGATTGGATTTCTCGATCAGGAGCGATTGGATACCGTGTTGGCCCAAATAGTAGGCGGTCGCTAAGCCCGAAATGCCTCCCCCGACGATGACGACTCGCCCGGCGCTCACCTGGTAGTCGGGAACTCGCGTACGATCGAGACAACCGCCTTTACGTTTTCGACCGGGGTTTCGGGAAGAATGCCGTGTCCAAGGTTGACGATGTGGCCAGGGCGAGTGCCGGTACGGCGCAACAGGTCCGTAACCTTGGTCCGGAGCTCGGGGAGAGGAGCGAACAAGGCGGCGGGGTCGAGGTTGCCCTGAATGGCCGAGCGATGGCCGATCTCCATCCAGGCGTGATCGATATTGATGCGCCAGTCGACGCCGAGGACGTCGCCTCCGGCGGCATGCATTTCGCGGAAGAAGCCGCCGGTCCCGGTGCCGAAGTGGATGACCGGGACGCCGCCCGCGCGGATGCGTTCGATGAGGGCGCGCGAGTAAGGCTGGACATAGCGAACATAGTCTTCGGGGCTGAGCGCGCCTACCCAGCTGTCGAAGACCTGCAAGGCGCGGGCGCCGGCTCCAATCTGCATGCGGGCGAAATCGCCGAGCACGTCGACCAGCTTGCCCATGAGGCGACGCCACATGACCTCGTTGCTGAACATCAGCTTCTTGGTCTTGAGGAAGGTTTTCGAAGGGCCGCCTTCGATCATGTAGCTGGCGAGGGTGAAAGGAGCACCGACGAAGCCGACCACCGGCACTCGTCCGGCCAGGGCCGTGTTCACCTTTTTGATAGCTTCGCTCACGTAGCCGAGATCGTCGGTGCGGCTGGTCGAGAGATCGTCGATGTCCTCCGGTTCGGTGATCGCGTTCTCGATCAAGGGTCCTTCGCCCGCGATGAATTCGAGCTTCAGGCCCATGGGCTCGATGGGAAGGAGAAGGTCGGCAAAGATGATGGCCGCGTCGACATCGAGGATCTCGATGGGCTGCAGAGTGACTTCGGCGGCCAGGTCGGGCCGCTTACAGATTTCGAGGATGCCGTGCCTGGAGCGGATATCGCGGTAAGGCTTCAGGTATCTTCCGGCCTGGCGCATGAACCAAACGGGCCGGACATCGGTAACACGGCGACGACAGGCGTCAAGGAACCTACCACCTACCGGAGCGGCCCGCGTATGGCCTCCGTCAGCTTGGTCAAAAAAGAGCTTGTATGCACGTTTGCACTCCGACTATGTAGAGTGTATCCTCATTGCTCTTTCGCATCCCGGGGACGGCCTCTTCGAACGCGTTTAAGAAGGTGATCGAGGCGGGCATCGGTCGAAAGAGAGACATCGGGCTCGAAGTGGAGCTCGGGGACGCGGAAGAGGCTAAGGCGCTCGGCGAGCTGCCGGCGGAGGAAGTGGCGGGCTCCGTCGAGCGCTTGAATGGCGGCCCGCTGCTGCCGGGCATCGTTCGACAGGTGAAGACGCACCTGGGCATGGCGCATGTCTGGGGAAACAAGCACTTCGGTAACGGTCGCGTCGTCGACTCTGGGGTCGGAAAGTTCATAGGCGATCATCTCGCCGAGTTCCTCGCGCAAGGCTTCGGAGACTCGCCTGGCTCGATGGCTATCCATTTGGGGGGCCTCTCCTCTGAGTGTAAGGCTATGTAGAAAACTACTTTAACTCTTCGCCTCGCTGAGGAATGCGGGCTCATCGCCTCAAAGCCACTCTACGCTGCTGCCTGACAAGGCGCCGCCTAACAGGCCGGCGGCGTGCGCCTCGGCGGCTTGCAGGACCTGCTCGGCGCGCGCGCGATCGTTTGAGACGGTGACGGCCGCGACGACGGAGCGCTGCCAGGAGTCGAGACCATCGATCTCGGCCACCGCGATATTGAAGCGTTCACGCAGTCGGTCTTTCAGGCTCTTGACTACGTGACGCTTATCTTTGAGCGAATGAGAGTACTCGACGTGAATGTCGAGTGTCAAGACGCCAATGACCGGCATGGCGGGAAGGTTCTATTGAGCAACCGGCATTACGGCTGCAATTCGCTCCATGGTGAAGGCCTCGAGAATGTCGCCGGCGTGAATGTTGTTAAAGTTCGCCAGCGAAATGCCGCACTCCAAGCCGTTCTTGACTTCACTGGCATCGTTCTTGAAGCGCTTAAGGGCTTCAATACGGCCGGTGTGGACCGCTGCCCCATCGCGCATAACGCGAATCTGGCTATCGCGGCGGATAGCTCCATCGGCGACATAGCAGCCGGCGACGGTGCCGATTTTGCTGATGCGGAAAGTTTCGCGTACTTCGGCGTGACCGAGCACGGTTTCCTTATAAACGGGTTCGAGGAGGCCGGTCATGGCGCGCTGCACCTCATCGATCAATTCGTAGATGATGCTGTGCAGGCGGATATCGACCTTCTGCTGTTCGGCAACAGCCTGCGCGTTGCGCTCAGGGCGGGCGTTGAACCCGATAACGACGGCTTCGGAGGCGGATGCGAGAAGCACGTCGTCCTCGGTGATAGCGCCGACGCCAGTACGCAGAACACGCACGCGCACTTTTTCGTTCGAGAGCTGTTGCAGGGTATCGGAGAGGACCTCGGCGGTGCCGCCGACGTCGGCCTTAATGATGAGGTTTAGATCCTTGAGAGAGCCTTCGGCAAACTGCCGGTTGAGAGAGGCAAGCGTGGCAACACGCGCACCCTTGGCCATGGCGGCGTCGCGGGCCTTGGCCTCGCGGTAAATGACGATCTGCTTGGCCTTAGAGGTGTCGGAAACGACCTGGAAGCTATCGCCGACTTCGGGCAAATTCTCCAACCCGATGACTTCGACCGGCATGGACGGCTCGGCCTCTTTGGCGGGATTGCCGCGATCGTCGAACATGGCGCGCACCTTGCTGAACAAAGCGCCGCAGATGAAGAAATCGCCGACGCGCAGCGTGCCGTTACGCACGAGCATGGTGGCGACGGGGCCGCGGCCTTTATCGAGTTTGGCTTCGAGAACAGTGCCAAGACCGGGCCGGCCGGGATTTGCTTTCAGGTCCTGGATATCGGCAACCAGCAGAATCATTTCGAGCAGGAGCTCGAGATTCTGGCGGGTTTTCGCGGATACAGGGACCATCACGACATCGCCGCCCCAATCTTCAGCGAGAAGCCCGCGATCGGAGAGCTGCTGCTTGACGCGGTCGGGTTGCGAATCCGGCTTATCGATTTTGTTGATGGCGACCAGGATAGGCACATTGGCCGCTTTGGCGTGGTCGATGGCTTCGAGGGTCTGGGGCATGACGCCATCGTCGGCCGAGACGACCAGCACGACGATATCGGTGACTTTTGCGCCGCGGGCGCGCATGCGGGTGAAGGCCTGGTGACCGGGCGTGTCGATAAAGACGATTTTGCGGCCATTCTTCTCGACGTGATAGGCGCCGATGTGCTGGGTAATACCGCCGGCTTCGCGGCCGGCGACATCGGTTTGCCGGATGGCATCGAGGAGCGAAGTCTTGCCGTGATCGACGTGGCCCATGATGGTGACAACCGGAGCGCGACGCACCAAGTCCTTGGTGTCTTCGGCCAGCTCGACATCTTGCGTGGCTTCTTCTTCGAAGCTGACCTGGTTGGTGGAAGCGCCGAATTCGCGGGCTAGCTGCTCGGCGAGTTTCACATCCAGGGTCTGGTTGATGGTAGCGAAGATCTTCTTTTCGACCAGCTTTTTGACCACCAGGTTTGCTTTGACGCCCAGCTTTTCGGAGAGTTCCTTGACGGTAATGCCGTCGGCGACGGTGATTTCGCGGTCGATGGGCGGCGGTTCGAGAATGGCGGCGCGACGCGGGGCGCGCTCGCGAAGGTTACCCTCGATCTCATTGCGTTTCCGGGCACCCTGACGTCCGCCGCCGGGCTTGGCCTGATGGCGGCGCTGCTGCTCGGTCGGCATGGTGGCCGGCTCGGGGCGCAACGCGGTGGGGTGCATGGGCCGAAGGCCAGTAGGGCGGCGCAATCCGGGCGGCCCGCCTGGGGCGCCTGGACCACCGGGTCCGCGCATGAGGGGTTGGCCGGGACGAATGGGGCCACGATAGAGAGGCTGGCCGGGAGCGGGAGACGGACGAGCCGGAGCGCCGGGACGGGGCATAGCGGGCGCGGCCGGAGTGGGCCGGGCGGTCTGCTGCTGCTTGTTGAGGCGCTGCAGAATATCTTGCCGAGGCGGCACGACGGGACGAGCCTGAGGCTGGCCGGCTAACTGAGGACGACTACCGGCGGGCGGACGCGGAGCGATGGGGGCACCCGGCGTTAGGACAGGTCCGGAAGGGCGCGCTTGGGTGGGGGTGCGGGGCAGAAGCGGAGTGCCAGGAACGGAGGAGGAACCAGCGTTGGCCGATGGGGCGCCCGGAGCGACCAGATGAGTGGGGGGCTGGACTCTGGGCGCGGCCGGAGTAGGCAGAGGACGCGCCGACGCCGGGGTAGGGCGCGCCACGGGGTCGGCGGCGAAGCCGGGACGAGCTGGGCGTTCGGTCAGACTGGCCGGTCGAACTGGTTCGCCCAAGTTTGCTGGCCGAGCGGGTTCGGCCGGGAGCGGAGCGCGCGGGCCGGTCGAAGCGCCCGGGCCGGCGCTGGGGCCGACATTTGGAGCAACTCGGGGGGTCGCCGGCGGCAGGGGCCGAGCGGGGATCGAAACATTGCGGTTTACCGGGCCCGGTGTGGGAGCGTGAGTTTGCGGCTGAGCGAGCGGCGGATGAAGGGCGCTCGCTCCGCTGCCGAGTGGCGGTCGCAAGGGACGAAAAGAAGGCGCCGGCTTCTCGATCTCCTCCGCATCGGGCTGGGACGAAGCGGCAGCCGGCGAAGCGTCCACAGGGGCTGGCGGGTTGGCGCGCGGAAGCGGGGGCGCAAAGGGGAGACCGGGCGCGGCGTCGCGGGCCGGGCGCACCACGGCGGGCGGCGCGGGCCGGGCCGGGCGTTGGGGGTCCATCGGTCTGGCAGGAGCCTCCGGTCTGGCGGGAGATGAGGGGTTCGGCTGGCCCCCATGCGCGACAGGCGAATGGAACTGCGGGACTTCGCCGAGAGCGGAGGATCCGGCAGCGGCATAGGCGGTCTCGGCGGGCTCGTCGAGCACTTCGTGCTGATCCTGATCGTCACGTTGCTCTTGGGGCTGGTGCTCGTCGGGCGATTCGGCGGACGACGAATAATCGCCGTTGTTATCGGCGTTGGTATCGGCATCGCCGTTGCGGGCGGCGCGCGGCGGGGCATCGGGATCGACCAGCCGACGCTTGAGCTCGAGCGCGACGTCCTCATCCACCGAGCTGGAGTGCGTTTTCTTCTCCTGCACGCCCAATTCGGGCAGCATTTCGATGATCACGCCGGGTTTCACTTCAAGCTCCCGCGCCAGCTCGTTAATTCTGATCTTCTTCATAGATGGGACTTGCCAGATAACTCCTTAAAATCTTACGATTTTGGCCAATTATTCCGCATTTTTTATGGTATCAGATTCAGTCTCCCCGGCTGTTTCCTCTTCGTGGTCCACGGCACGAAGGGTAGAAGGGGCGGCGGAGAGACCTTCCACGCGGCCGAGGTCGAGGACCTCGCCTTCCTCGGATTCTTCGAGAAGGGCGGGCTCGTCACGGGCCAAATCGTGTTCGAGCACACCCGTTTCGATGTTTTCAAAGGCGGCCAGCGATTCAACATCCGCGAAATCACCGTCGACCGGGGCGCTTTCGTCGAGCACCTGTTCGACGGCTTCGGCGCTGGCGGGCGCTTCTTCAGCGATGGCATCCTGGGCGGGAGCTTCGTCGTATTGTCCGTAAAAGGCGACCACGATGGATTGGATCTGGCTGACAATTTCCTCGCTGATGCCGGGGATGGCTTCGAGTTCTTCGGGCGTCATGGAGCCCAGGCGCTCCACGGTCCCAATACCGGCGCCGACAAGTGTTTCGACGATCGATTCGGGCAAACCGTGATCGATAAGAATGGAGACCGGGGCTCCGGAGATGACCATATCGGCCATGCGGGATTCGAGCTCGCGGCGTTTTTCTTCTTCGCTCTTGATATCGATTTTCCAGCCGATGAGCTTGGCGGCGAGACGCACATTCTGGCCGCGCTTGCCGATGGCGAGCGAAAGCTGCAAGTCATCGACCACAACTTCCATGTGCTTATCGACGGGATCGACGATGGTGACACGTGAGATCTTAGCCGGACTGAGGGCTTTGGTGACGTACTGGATGGGATCGTCGGAAAATTCGATGATGTCGATTTTTTCGCCGCGCAATTCGCGAATGATGGACTGGACGCGCATGCCCTTCATGCCGACGCAAGCGCCCACGCTATCGACATCGCGATCACGGCTGAAGACGGCGATTTTGGTGCGTTCTCCGGCTTCCCGGGCGCAGGCTTTGATGGCCACGGTGTTGTCGTAGATTTCGGGAACTTCCTGCTCGAAGAGGCGCATGACCAATTCGGGAGCGGCACGCGAGACGAGGACGCCGGAGTTTTTGCCGCCGCGCTCGACGCCTTTAATTACACAGCGCACGCGGTCACCGATGCTGAAATTTTCGACGCGCGATTGTTCTTTTTTGGGCAGGCGGGCCTCGTTCTTGCCCATGTCGACGATGAAATCCTGCCCTTCGAGGCGCTTGACGATGGTATTGACCAGTTCGCCGGAGCGGCCCTGAAATTCGGAGTAGATGCTATCGCGCTCGGCCTCGCGCACCTTCTGCAAAATGACTTGCTTGGCGGTTTGAGCGGAGATGCGGCCGAGAGTATCGGTGGGTTTGGCGATGCGTACGGTAGAACCAAGGTGCGAATTGGGGTCAATTTTCCCGGCGGCGGAAAGGCTGATTTCGAGAGCCGGATTTTCCACCGCTTCGACGACCTGCTTCAAGCTATAGATCTGGATATTGCCGGTGTCTTCGTCCAAATCGGCGACGAGCTCTTCCTGCGTACGGAACTGCTTGCGGGCCGCGGCCAGCATGGCGTCTTTGACGGCATCCAATACGATCTGCGGGTCAATACCCTTTTCTTTGCTCAAAATTTCAATGGACTGATAGATCGAAGCCACGTAAAAACCTCTCCAACAATAAACTAGATTCCCGGGGGTACTTTTTCTTAAAGGACGGGGCGGCGGGTTACCACTCGAACTTCAGGGTCGCTTTCCGCACCTGATCGAGCGGAATGTGGAGCAGATCGCCGGCCGGCGACTCCACCCCGATGACGCCCGCGCCTACTTCCTTGAGCCGGCCTTCCAGGCGGGCCTGGCCGGCGACGGGCTGATGAAAAGCCAAATTGACTTTCTGACCCAGGACCCTTTCGAAGTCCCTCGGCCTGGTGAGCTTGCGCTCAACGCCGGGCGAGCTGACTTCGAGCGTATAGCCATCGTCGGGAATCGCTTCTTCGTCATCGAGCAGCTTGCCGAGCCGTTCGGAGACAAGCTGGCAATCGCCGTGGGTAATGCCGCCGGGTTTATCGACGTAAATACGAAGCAGACGCGCCTTGCCCGCCCCGCGCAACTGGACTTCCACGATTTCGATGGTCGTACCAGTAACGACGCGCTCACCCAATTCGGTGATGCGGTCGATTAAGCTGTTTTTTTCCATCGATATCATTCGTTCGTCCAGCCCGTTTAAGGGCGCATTCCAGAAACAAAAAAGTGGGCTTGCGCCCACTTTTTTATGCAACCTACTTCTCTATTAGAACACAGAAAAGGGGTTGGTGGAGGGGACACTCCTGCGGGTTTACGGCAGACCACAAAAGGCGATGGTCTTGCGCTAAAGCGTCTGCCCCACTGCCCGGCGTGTCCCCGATGGGGTTTATTCCGCCTCCTGTTTGCGGAAGAATGGCCTACGGGGCCGATGTGGCCAGTGTTGGCGGCGGCTTCCTGTTTAAGAATGTCGAGCCAATCCTCATAGAACATTTTCTGGATGGCGAACTGTTCGCTGACTTTCTGGACTTCGTTGGGGCGCGCCCAGCTGTATTCGGGCGGGACACCGTGCAGGAAGTGCAGGACGCGATTGAAGAAGACTGGCGGCTTCTCGCGGGCAGCCATTTTTTTGACCAGGAAATCGTTGGGCGGGAGATAGTCGGTGAGGCATTGGCCATCGACGACGGAAACGGTGACGCACTGATGGGTTTTGAAGTGATCGATGGCCTCCTTATCGTTGCGGTCTAGCCAGCGGCGTTCGAGATTGGCGGCGTTGTCGAGGGCGCGCTCGCGGCGCTCGGCGGCCGCTCCTTCTTATCGAGCTGCGACTCTATTTCCTTGACGTAGCGCAGGAAGGAGCGTTCGGCGGCGGTTTTGTAGCGGCTGAAGTTGGCGAAGAGCTGCTGGTGGGAATTGGTCCAATGGTAGGCGTTCGAAGGGAGTTCGTATTCGATTTCCTCGAGGCGTTTGGAGGCGCGTTTGAGGAACCAGTGGGCGCGGGCGAGGTCTTCGACTAGGGCGCAGCAAGTTACTGAAAACAATAGATTCGGCAAGTTGGCTACCGAATTTTGTAGTGAGAGCGCTTCCATCAAAATAGTTGTCCGATTCTGCAACTTTAGTGGTACAAACTTGGGATAAATGAACTACACTACATCCAGGTTTTGAGGTTGTTTCGGCTTCCTAAGGAGAAGTAATGTTTCGTTTTCGTTCGGGGTTTTTCGTTTGCGCCTGCCTGATGGTTGCTCTGCTTGCTTCCCTGAGTAACACGGCGAGGGCCCAGCAGGTTTTCGGCAGTATTATCGGGACGGTCACCGATCCAACCGGTTCGGCGGTGGCAAATGCCAAGGTCACGGTGACGGATGTCACCAAGGGGACGTCGTCGGAGGTCACTACCAATGAATCCGGCCAATATTCGAAGGGCCAGTTAATTCCCGATCCGTATAAGGTCACGATCGAGGCCGCTGGCTTCCAGAAGGTTGCGTCGAACGAGTTGACGGTTCAGGTGGACCAGGCGACCCAGTTCAATGCGGCGTTACAGGTTGGGAATGTGGATCAGACGGTGGAAGTGACGGCGGCTGCACCCCTCCTGCAGACCGACCGCGCGGATGTCGCGCAGACGTTCAGCGCGCAGCAAATTTCGCAGTTGCCGAGTATCGGCCGCAATTTGCAAGCATTCGAGCTTTTGGACCCGGGGGCGGTGAAGGTAGGTTGGGCGCACGCCGCCGACGAAAATCCGCAGGGCAGCCAGCAGATAGAAGTGAACGGCCAGCCATTCTATGCCACTGGCTACTATCTCGACGGTACGGTGAACCAGGACCCGATCCTCGGTATTATCGTGATCAACCCGACTTTCGATTCTGTTAATGAAGTGAAGCAGGCCAACCAGGATTACGATGCGGAGTTCGATACCTTCAGCGCCGGGTTACTCACCTACTCGACGAAATCGGGCACCAACTCCTTCCATGGGGACGCCTTCGAATACATCTTTCTGAACACTCCGGGCTTCCAGGATTTCGGACGCAATCCGTTTACTGAGAACAGTCCGATCGGAGGGCACGCCGGCGCGTTTACGCCAACGACGCGCCAGAATCAGTTCGGCGGGTCGCTCGGCGGGCGCATCATCAAGGACAAGTTGTTCTTCTTCGGGGATGCTCAGTTGACGCGTAACACCAAGGGCGGCTCTGTTCTTACGAGCGTTCCGACCCAAGCCGACCGGACAGGCGATTTGAGCGACTGGCTGCGCGCTTCCCCCAACTACCCGGCTTGCATGTCGGCCGGCGCGGGTGGAACGAACACTTGTCTCTACCAGATCTACGATCCGAACACCGGGAACACGACGACCGGAGCGGGCCGGACTCCTTTCGCAAACAATCGGATACCGACCGCCCGGCTGAGCCCGCAGGCGCTGGCGCTTTTGAACTATTTCCCGGCTCCCAATTCGGCCTTGAGCGGAAATGACCCGTTCAACAATTACACGACCAGCGGGGCCGCCGCCATCGCTGGCAACCAGTGGGACACCCGTTGGGACTACTACGGAAACGAAAAAAATACTTTCTTCGGGCGCTATAGCTACGCGGGCTTCACCCTGAGCGCACCGGGCGCTTTTGGTCTCCAGGCAGGTGGCCCGAACTTCAATAACGCCAACTATGCCGGCAGTTCCCAGGCTCTGAACCAGAGCGGGGCAGCCGGTTGGACCTACACCGCCAGCCCGACCTTGATCAACGAGTTTCGCTTCGGCTACCTGCGCTATCACGTAACGGACGTCCCGAATGGCGTGGGAACGAGTCCGGCGACGGCCGCCGGCATCCCCAACCTGAATACCGATAATTTCTACACTTCAGGACTGCCGGCATTTAACATCGACAACCCGGGTGGCACTAACCCTGGGCTGAACGGCAATATGGCTCTAGGCTATTCACTTACTAATAATCAATGCAATTGCCCTTTGACTGAATTCGAGCGCCAATACCAGTTCGTCGACAACATTAGTAAAGTCCACGGAAACCACAGCTTTAAGTTCGGCGCGGACATCCGATACGCGGAAAACCTGCGCGTACCGAGCGACAATCACCGTTCCGGCGAGCTGCACTTTAACGACAGCATGACTGCGCTGGGCGATGGGTCCGGGTCTTTCAACTACGGACTTGGCTTAGCGACATTCCTGCTTGGCGACGTGACAAACTCGGGCAATTCGGGCACGAACGCGGGATTCTCCCGATATGTGAGCAGCAGTACGGATGCAGAGGAGCGGCAAAGGCGTTGGTTCTGGTACGGGCAGGATGAATGGCGTCCTAATTCGAAGCTGACCGTTACTTACGGGTTGCGCTGGGAAATGGTATTTCCGGAGCGCGTGAACGGCCCGCAAAACGGAGCTGAGTACAATCTCAACACCGGGTTGCTGGATGTGTTCGGGTATGGCCTCAACAGCGGCTCGGGCTACCAATCGATGAACTGGCACAATTTTGCGCCGCGTGTGGGCGTTGCCTACCAGCTCAATCCGAAAACGGTCGTCCGGGCGGGCTACGGGTGGTCGTATAGCCTGGGGACGTTCGGCTCTACCTTCGGCCACAACGTTACGCAAAACCCGCCGGTGCTGGCCAATCAGGCATTGACTCAACAGCAGGTTTGCGGCAATAGTTTCTGCGATATCTTCAATTTGTCGGCGGGTCCGCCGGCTCCTCCGACCTTTAAGGTCAGCCAAGATGGCACTTTACCGTGCCCCACGGGGATCGATTGCAAAACCCGACCTGGCATCTTCACCATGCCGGTTATTTACGCCTATAATTTCACGGTGCAGCGGCAGATCACGAGCAAAATTGCCGCTACCGGCGGGTACGTGGGCAATTCCGGGCGGCACAATGGAGCGGGACTGGGCAACAGCTTCGACAACAATGCGATCTACTTCCTTCCCGGCTTTACCGGGGATCAGAACACGCTTCGGCCCTTCGACGGTCTCTATGGTCCGCGCTACAACTATGGGAACACCAGCAGTATCGACAACTACTGCAACTGCGCCAATAACCGCTACGATTCCTTCCAAGGCACCGTCACCATCAAGGGGTCGTCTGGGCTGAGTCTGCAGGGCAACTACACCTATCAGCTTTCGCAGGGGGATGGCTACGGGCCGGATGGCGGATATACGTTCCAGTACGATCGTCCTCTCGGCTACGTGGATAACGGGGAGTTCCCGCGCCAGCAATGGGTGCTTGCGGGCAACTACGATATTCCATTTGGGCGTGGACGAAAGTACGGAGCGAGCACAAATCGGTTAGTGGATGCGGTGCTGGGTGGCTGGAACCTAAGCGGCATCTTCACCTACTACAGCGGGCGTCCGTTCTACCCGACGCTCGATGGCTATGCCGGCCAGCCGTACACCGGGCCGAACAATATTCCGGACATAGGCAGCGGCAGTCCTTACGCGACACAGCAAAATCGCAACCATTGGATTGTTAGCGGCTTAGGCGGCGCGTTCCTTGCCCCGGCAGCCAACGCTTTCGGCAACTATCCGATCAACCAGTTATTCGGCCCCCAGTACGTGAATTTGGACGCCTCGGTCATGAAGCAGTTCAGCATCACCGAACGAATCAAATTCACGCTTCGCATGGACGCGACCAATTCGCTCAACCATACGAACCTGGATAACCCCAACGCGGACGTGACTAGTTCGTCGGCGGGCCAGATCACGAATATCGCTTTTAACGGCAGTGGATCGACCCTGCGCCGGCTGCAATACTCGGGCGTATTCAGCTGGTAAACGACTGAAGTAAATAGCAAGCTAGGCGGCCGGAGGGTAGGAAAGCTCTCCGGCCGTTTTGTTTCTGGGCCCAAAGAGAAAGCAGGCGAAAACGCCTACTCTACTGGGCATGGAAAACGATAGTCCGGGGCAATTGAGTTGAGGGATTTTCGGTAGTTGCAAATTACGGTCGCAGACGCTTCGTGCTCTGTTGCAAACACGATGGCCAATGTCACTTAGCTTTTGAGGCATGTTCACAAAGGGCCGGGAAAGCGTCGAGACGATTCTCGACGCAGCAGCCACGAGTGGCCAATGTCGTTGACTTAAGCCTGAGCGTGACAAACCGGATGCCGCCCAAGCGTTGCGAAATGCTTGAAACAGAGCAGGAAGCGTCAGCGACCGTAAATTTGCAGCCATCCAAAAACCCTTAAATCAACGACATTGGCCACGAGTGACCGCGCCACGATCACAGCTAAGTGATATCAATAACTTACAAGTTTTTCGAGAAAAGTAAGTGACATTGAGAACGATGCCTGCGCCACCGGGCTTCACTTCGCCTCGATGCTAGAATGCATACATGCAAGCAAGTAAGCATACTAAAACTCTGGCCGTGCGCTTGCCGGAACTCCAGCTACGCCACTTTAAGAGTCTAGCGGCGGCACGGGGAGTAAGCGTGCAGGACGCAGTTCAACAGGCCCTTCGCATTTGGGTCCGGTCGCCTGTGAAAGGCCAATCGGAACCGCTGAGCGCGCTGGAGGGTTCGCTGGCCGACGTGGATATCGAGAGTCTGATGCACGAGCAAGAAGAAGCGGAACAGGCCAAGGACCAGCGCTGGTCTTAAGTGGGCGAACTGGTTCTCGACGCGTGGACCATTATGGCGTTGCTCAAAGGCCAACAACCGGCCGCGCGGCGTGTTCGGGGGCTACTCGAGGCTGCCGCGAAGGGCGAAGGCAAGCTGGTGATGAACATCGTGAATGTGGGCGAGGTTTTCTACCTTTCGGTGAAGGCGAGAAACGAGGTGTACGGCGAACGTGTTCTGGAGAGTCTTCGTCGGGTGATCAGGACCGAATCGGCTAGCGACGAGTTAGTCATGCTGGCTGCCAGCCTGAAGAGCCGGCATGCGGTCTCCTATGCGGATGCTTTCGCGGCCGCTACCGCCATTCTGCTGGGCGCGCTATTGGTTACGGGGGACCCGGAGTTGCGGGTGGTGGCGACAAAAGAGGAGAAACTGGGGATGGAGTGGATCGGCGATTGATGGGCTTTTGAAGGCTGGGGGTGGAATAATCCACGGGTTCTCGCAGGCCACGGAAAACGATGGCCTGCGCCACTCCTGGCGGCATTATGCCGGTTTGAAGTGTGGCATAATGGCTTTGGTTATGTCCGCTTTGATGGATATCCTGGATGTCTCCTTTCAGTCCGAATTCGGGCTAGCCGGAATTGTTGAGCAGGGCCTGCCGCTGGCCAGTGTCTCGCGGCTTAAAGAAAACGGTTTGACGTACTCGGAAGTGTCGGCTGTCGTCATCTCGCCGCGCACTTTGAAGCACCGTAAAGCGCGCGGCGAGCGTCTTTCGCAAGAAGAAACGGACCGCGTGGTGCGAGTGGCGCGCATTCTTTCGCTGGCGGGGCAGGTTTTCCAAAATCATGACAAGGGGCTCGCGTGGCTGCGCTCGCCGGACGAGCGGCTTAATGGGCGCACTCCGCTCAGCCTGCTCCAGACGGAATCGGGCGGCCGGGCGATCGAGAACATGCTCTGGCAGATCGATGAGGGCGTCTATACATAAAGGTTGCTCCGGGCATGAGGGTTCTCTGGCGGATCAGCAATCGTTCTGAGCTCGAAGGGTTAGGCGGAGAGCGGGCAGACGGACGCTGGCACACGGCGGCACGAGGCAAACGCATCGTTTATCTTTCCGAACACCCGGCGCTGGCGCTGCTCGAAGTTCTGGCCAATCTCAAAGGCAATCCTGAACTCTTTCCGGATGCCTATCAGCTCCTGAAAATCGCGGTGGCGGATGCCGTTTCCGCCGCCTGGCATTCCGCCGGGTCCACGGATACGCAATCGGCAGGCGATAGCTGGCTTGCCGACGGTACTTCAGCACTGCTCGCGGTGCCCTCTTTCCCGGCGCCCGAATCGACCAACTACCTGCTCAATCCCCTGCACCCCGATGCAAGCGGCGTCACGATCGAATGGCGGAAATGGCTCAGCTACGACAAGCGTCTCTTTCATCTGCGAGCTTCTTAAGAAATAGACTCTCGCAGGCCACGGAAAACGATGGCCTGCGCCACGCGATGCCGGCTCGAAAGCCGGCATGGCAGCCCCGGAGGGCCGCTCCACGAGTGTCCCATGTCGGTAAATGCATTGGGCAAAAGTGCATGGGCCACTCGGGTTACTTGACTAGGATCAAGTAAATGGCCATGGCCAGGCCGATGGTGGCGAGTAACAGGCCGAGTAAGATGGCGTCGCGGGAGGGACGGCCGGCTACCAGGTTCCGGAGCTCAGTTGACGCACTAACTGTAAGTGACGGAGAACGGCGCCGACATTTACCAGGACACCTAAGGCGACGAGGGCCACTCCGGACCAGACGGAGAGGCCGGTGGTGTGGGCGGGAAGAGACGACCTGGTCGCGCTGAGCTGACGCAGGAAGAGGCCGAAACGGCTGACGGCGAAACCGATGCCCATGAGGGCGAGACCGGTGCGCAGCCAGGCGAGAGCGGTGCGCTCGGCGGCCAGGTAAACGCGCGGGTCCTGTTCGGCCGGTTTGTCCATAGGCGAATTGTAACCAGAAGGCGGCGCATAATATGGAGGAGATGCGACGTCGAAATTCGATCGGTTCCGGGACAGGTGCAAGAAGAGCGCGCGGGGCGCTCGGGGCCTTGCTTGTGCTGCTGGCGGCAGGGGCAGTGCAACGCGACGGCCGGGCGCAGGCTCCTCCGCCGGGAGTTCCCCACGCGCCGGGGCAGAATCCGAAGGGCATGCACATCTATATCTGGGCGGGGTTGAAATCGCATCTTCCGGGCCAGCATGATTACCCACAGCTGCTGGCGGACTGGAGCAAGCTGCTGACGGAACATGGGGCGGTGGTGGATGGGGCGTTGCATCCGCCGAGCAGCGCGGACCTGGAACATACGGACGTGGTGGTGATTTATAAAGGCGACGCGGGCTATCCGATCGAGAGCGAGCGAGCCACGATGGAGACGTACGTAAAGCGGGGCGGGGGGCTGGTTAACTTTCACGACTCGTTATGCGGCCCGGATCCGGACTATCTGGCGACCCTGCTAGGCGGCGCAAAGAAGCATGGCGAGGTCAATTACACGTTGGACGCGCCGATTCATTACACGGTGGTGGATAAGTCGGACCCGATCATGAAGGAGATGTCGGACATCACGATTCTGGACGAAGCGTTTTTCAAGATGACGTGGATGAAAAATCCGGCCGTGCATGTGCTGGCGACGACCAGCATCCCCGCGACGCACAGCGCGGGCGACCATAAGGGAGAAGTGGTGCCGCAGATCTGGACTTACGAGCACACGCTGCCGGGTGGAGAACCGGCGCGCGCGTTCGTCTGGATGCAGGGGCATATCTACGCGAATTTTTCCAATTACCAGATTCAGCGGATGCTGTTGCGGGGGATCTCATGGGCCGCGAAGCATCCGGTGGACGAGCTGGTGGATTATGTGCCCGCGCCGCGACCCGGGCGGCCGGCGATACCGTTCGCGGCCGGGGCGCATTAGAGAGACGCGAGCGGGAATTTTGCCGAGCCGCGCTGGGACACTGTATCGACGAAAGGATTTCCGATGAAAGTTGCTGAAGTGCTGCTGCAGGATTTCGACTCCGAAATGGCTAACACGCGCCGCACGCTTGAAAGGGTGCCGGACGAGAAGCCCGATTTCAAGGCGCACGACAAATCGATGCCGATGGGCCGACTGGCGATGCATTGCGCCACGTTGCCGCTGTTCGGCTTTTATGTGATCGAAGACGACGGCCTGGACGTGGCGAATTCCGAGCATCCGCATGCCGACCTGACATTTCGCTCGCGGCAGGAGTGCCTGAAGCAGTTTGACGAGAACGCCGCCAAATGCCGGGCCGCTTTGGCGGCCGCGAGCGACGAGCAAATGGCGATAGTTTGGCGCTTCCGTTTCGGCGAGCATCCGATCTCGAACGACTCGCGCTCGCTGACTTTCCGCCGCATGTTTTTTAACCATCTGATCCATCACGTGGCGCAGCTGGGCGTTTACCTTCGTTTGAATGGCGCGCCTGTGCCGGCGCTTTACGGTCCTTCGGCGGACGAGCAGTGGCTGGCGAAATAGCCGCGCTGGGATGAACTCCACGATCGCTGGTGGACGCAAAGGAATTTCGACACAAGCGATCGCGATATGGGCGGCGATCGTACTACTCGGCGGCTGGGCGTGCTTTAACTGGTTCTCCACGCTGACGCGGATTTCGGAGCTGTGCGTCGGGATTCCGGTGGAGGATTACTGGCGCGTGGCGGCGCACGTCAACGATATCCGGCACTTCGACTTCCGGTACTTATGGCAGCAGCATAACGAACACCGGATTGTTTTTCCGGATATTGTCTTCGCGCTCGATGTGCTGTTGTTCCATGGACAGCGGCTGTTGCCGATTGCGGTTAGTTTTCTTTGTTACCTGGGAAGCTGGGCGATTTTGGCGTGGCTGCTGATTCAGGAAGCGAGGCTGTCGCGGAGCAGCCGGATTCTGGGCGCTCTTTTGACCGCGATCCTGCTGGGATGGAAAGGCTGCGCGCCGGTTCTGGCGGATCCGTTTCTGCTGAATTGGACGATGCTAGAAGGCACGGCGTTGGCTGCGCTGTTCTTCGCAAGCGGCGTTTCGGCGAACACAACAGTCTGGCCGATGATTGCCATGGCTGTGGTCGCCACTTACTCCTCCGCAAACGGCTTGTTACTGTGGCTCGTGCTGCTTGCCGCTGGTTACTTACTCGGTTTTACAAAGCGGCAGATGACGACGCTGGCCGTGAGCGCGGTGGTCGCGGATGGCTTGTATTTCGTGGGGTATCGATTTACGGGCGACGCGCATTTGCTAACTTTGGCGCGACATCCGCTGGACACGCTCTGCTTTATAGCCGCGTATTTGAGCATGCCGTTCGGGGGGATGAAGTCTCCTCAATTCGGGCTCTATGTCGGATTCTTGAATCTGGGGTTGACGGTTCTTTTTTTTATTGTGGCGCTGCGGGAAGGCCTGCTCAGAAAAAGACTGGCGGTTGTTCTGTTCGGGTATTACGCTTTTACTCTTATGACGGCGCTGCTGATCGCGGCCGGGCGGATGGAGGTTGGGGACGCCACGTTTACGGCCGCTAGAGCGACTCGCTATCTTGCGCCGGTGATGATTACCTGGGGGGTGTTTGTTGCTTTAGCGATCTGGATGGCCGGGACGCGAATGCGCGGGGCGATGTGGACGCCGATTCTGGCTAGCGTGCTGGCGATTCTTTTGGCAATTTCTTTTGTAAAGCTCAGGTGGTTTTTGAGGAGCGGATCGAGCGGCTTTAGCGGAGAGCAGATAGCGGAGCTCAGTATGGAGAATCAGGTGATGGACCCGAGGCTGCTGCGCTCGATCTTTCCCGATCCCGGTTTTATCGAGCATTATCTGCCGGCGCTCAAGGCCGCGCACTTATCCATATTTTACAAGGACAAGAGTAAGTGGCTGGGAAAATCTGTTTCACAGTTCGGCGTGATGTTGCCGCCGGTGGACGGGGCAGTTACTCGCATCTTTCCGGTGATTTCCGGTTTTGAATTTACAGGCTGGGCGGGCGAAGGGCGGCATTTCCCGTTTAAGGAAGTTTTTCTGGTGAATGATAGCGGCAGGGTTATTGGTTTCGGGCGGCGGCCGCCGGACGGATTACCTTCGGAGCTATTGTCGTCGGGAATGCCGGCGGGTCTCGGGTGGATTGCATTTGTCTCTGAAAAATACGCGGCGGGTAAGTTCTCTGTTTATCTGGCGGACGGGCGCGGGGTGTCGCCGATTCGAGAGCAGTACGAGTTTCCTGCTGTTACAGCCGTGGCCGCGGAGCAGGTGGGAAAGAATGTGCCGGGCGTGAAGTGGGGATCGGATGCGGCTTGGAGCGCGGGCGGAACGGGTCCATATGAGCACAAGGGGGGAGCGCCAGCGGGGGAGATTTACGGCAGTTGGAACGGTTCGGACGCGCACACGGGGGAGATTGCGTCGTCGGCTTTTGCGGTTCCGGCGGGCGATTGCGTGGTGGTTCCCGTGCTGCATGGACCGGCGACGAAAAATCTTGCGGTCGAAATCGTGGACGCGAATACAGGCAAAACAATAGGGAGAGTGCCGATGCTCGACGTGGACGTGCAGTGGGAGTTTTGGCGGATTCCGATAGCGGCAGCGACGGAAAGGATTGAGATCAGGGCGCGAGACGTGGGGAGAGGGTTTGGGGAATGGCTGGGGGTGGCTACGCCGGACAAATGTCGGTAGCTACAGTCAGACTGTCTACTGGTCGGGCCGCCGGGATTTGAACCCGGGACCTCTTGCACCCCAAGCAAGCGCGCTAGCCAGGCTGCGCCACGGCCCGAAGACATCAGTTTATCGCACCGTGGTTGTCAGGAAGCGCTGGCTACACTAAGAGGTTGATGAAAAAAGCGGTGTTTGGGAAAGTCGTGCTGGTGGCGCTGGTTGCGGCGGCGGCCGCGGGGGCGACCTTCCAGCTTTCGCCCGGCAGAATGCGCAGCGACGTAAAGTATCTCTCGAGCGACACACTGGAAGGGCGGGGTGTCGGGACGAGGGGCGAGAAGCTGGCCATCGACTACCTGGCAAATGAGCTCAAGACAGCGGGCGTGAAACCGGCGGGAGATAACGGCAGTTATTTTCAGCGCGTGCCGCTGGTGGGTTCGACGACATTGCCATCGGCAACGCTAGACGCGAAGGGCAAGGGCGGCGACGTTTCTTTTCAATTTGTCAAAGACTACGTGGGCACCGCGTTCTCGCAGGTGGCGGAAAACAACTTCGATGCGGAAGCGGTTTTCGTGGGGCACGGCATTTCGGCTCCCGAGTTCGGATGGGATGACTACAAGGGAGAGGACCTGAACGGCAAGGTGCTGGTGTATTTCACGAACGAGCCGCCTTCGAACGACCCGGCGTTTTTCGGAGGGCGGGCGCTGACTTACTACGGGCGGTGGACTTACAAATTCGAGGAAGCGGCGCGTAGAGGGGCAGCGGCCGCGCTGATTATTCATACGACGCCGACGGCCGGATATGGGTGGGGCGTGGTGAGCAGTTCTTTCAGCCGCGAGATGCCGGAGCTGAAGCTGAGCCAAGGCGCATACGGGTTAAAGCTGGCGGCGTGGTTGTCGGAAGAGGCGGGCGCGAAACTAGTCAGGGCAACTGGCAAGTCACTCGAACAATTACTGGCGATGGCGAACCAGAAGTCATTCAAGCCGATTCCGTTGGGCATCCATGTGGTGGGGCACATTCCAGTGAAGCTGCGGCCGATAGAGAGCCATAATGTGGTCGGTCGGGTGGAAGGTTCGGATGAGAAATTGAAGTCGCAGGCGGTTCTGTTTACAGCGCATTGGGACCATCTGGGAGTGGGCGTAGCGGTGAGAGGCGACAAAATCTATAATGGCGCGGTGGATAACGCGACGGGCTGCGCGGTGGTGCTGGAACTGGCACGAGCATGGGCGGCACTGCCGCGGAAACCAAAACGGAGCGCGCTGTTTCTTTTCGTGACGGCGGAAGAATCGGGGCTGCTGGGATCGGAATACTATGGCGAGCATCCGGAAGTAGCGGCGGGGCTGACGGCGATGGACATCAATTATGACGCGCTTTATCCGTTCGGCAAGACGCGCGACGTGCTGGTGAGCGGGGCGGAGCGTACGACGCTGTGGCCGCTGGTGGAACGCGATGCAAAGAAAATGGATTTAGAAATCAGCCCCGATCCGGAGCCAGGACAGGGACATTATTATCGCTCCGATCATTTTTCACTGGCGCGGGTGGGAATACCGGCATTTAGTATTTCGCAGGGAACCGGCTATCTGGGAAAACCGGCGGATTTCGGGAAGACTATCTTCGAGCAGTACAATGCGGAACATTATCATCAACCGTCGGATGAGTATCACGCGGATTGGGATTTTAGCGGCATGCAGCAGATGGCGAGATTCGGGATGCAGATCGGCATCGACACAGCCAACGCTCCCGGACTGCCGACGTGGCGCGCGGGCGATGAATTTCTAGATGTAAGAGAGAAGAGCGAGAGCGAAGTTACGAAGTAAGAGAATTTTATGAGCCGCGAGCGTGGCCCACGCGGAGTGCCGAGCGCTCGGCATTTACGGCGGAACCGATGGTAGCCACGTTTTCGCCACCCGGCACCACCTCAAGCGAGTAACCCTGCAGCGGACTGAGCTTGACCATCTCGCCGAGATACTCATGCAGCAGAGTAACGTTCAAGAAACGCGCATTGAAGCCGGTTATAAAGAACTTACCCGGACCATCGAGGTGAATACTGGTGGCGGTGGCGGCAGCCAGGGCGCGGTGCCATAACTTGACGAATTCGACGCAGCGGGTTTCGCCAGCCTCGGCCTGAGCGAAGACTTCTTCGGGCTCAAGGTCCATGAAGCGCAGGCGCATGGAGCGATGACCCATGATGCCTTCGAGGTGACCGCGGCCGCCGCAGCCGCAAAAATGCTCCTTGGGATCGAGAGTGACGACGGAATGGCCGGCTTCCCAAACAGCGTCGGTGGAAGGATAACGGCCGTAACCGATGCCGGTACCCAAGGTCCAGACGCGGATGAGTTTATCGAGGTGTCCACGCGTGGCGGCCATGCCGGCTGCCATGACGTCGGCATCGTTGAAAACTGAAACGGGGACTCGGCCGCCAAAGAGAGGCTCGAGCGCCTCCGAAAGCAGGTTTTTGACGTGTAGACCTTTGAACTGAACGAGGTTCGGCGAATCTTCAACAACGCCGGCGCGAACGATTCCGGGCAAGCCCAAGCCGACGTGGGAGGGAGCTTCTTCTACGTGGAGCTCCTTTATTTCACTCGCGATTCGCTGAATGATATTTTCGGCAGGAACACCGAGTAGAGCGTCGGAGACAGAGAGATCCTCAGGCCAAGAGCGCAGAGGGCCAGCCAGGGCGTTTCCCGAAACCAGGCCGGCGGTGATTCTTTCCGTGATGACAATGCCTATGCTGTGTGTCATATCAATCCTGCCGTCAGGCGCGGGAGAGTTTATTCAATCCGTTGAAGGCCGCTGCCTTGTAGCATTCAGCAAGTGTAGGATAGTTGAACACCGTATCTACAAAGTAATCGACTTTTCCTTTCAAGATAAGAACGGCCTGTCCGATGTGTAACAGTTCGGACGCGCCCTCCCCGATAATGTGAACGCCTAAGAGATCTAGAGTATCGCGGTGGAAGATCAGTTTCAGGCGGCCGGTGGTATCGCCGCGAATTTGGCCGCGGGCGATTTCGCGGTAATAGGCGACGCCTACCTCGTAAGGAACGTCCTCATCGGTCAATTGCTCTTCTGTTTTGCCGATGAAGGAGATCTCAGGAATGGTGTAGATGCCGAAGGGGAAGTAGCTGGGATTGGAGGAAAAGGGCTTATCGAAGGCATGGGCGACAGCGATTCGACCCTGCTCCATGGAGACGGAGGCGAGGCTGGGGAAACCGATGACGTCGCCGACGGCGTAGATGTTCGGCTGAGTGGTCTGGTAAAACTCATTTACCGAGATTCTGCCGCGCGAGTCTGCTGTCAAGCTAGCGGCTTCGAGATTCAATTCGTCCACGTTCCCCTGACGTCCGACGGCGTACAGCAGAGCATCGCCGGGAACTTTTTTGTTGCTTTCGAGGTAGGCGACAACGCCGGGACTGCCGGCAACTTCTTCGACTCCATGCACCTCTTCGTTGAGGCGCATGGTGACACGGTGGTCGCGCAGGTGGTAAGAGAGGGCTTCCACGATTTCGGCGTCGGCGAACTCGAGCAGGCGCGGTCTTTTTTCGATCAACGTGACGCGCACGCCGAGGGTGGCGAACATGCAGGTATATTCAACGCCGATCACGCCGCCGCCGACCACGATCAGGGTGCGCGGAATGGATGGCATTTCGAGAATTTGATCGCTGTTGATGATTGTGCGCGCGTTGATGGGCACTTTCGGCGAGGAAGCGGGCTTGGTGCCGGTGGCGATTACGATTTGGCCGGCATCGATTTCGGAGGAACCACGAACGCCGGTAACCAGAACGGAAGTCGGGCTTTTGAAACTGGCAACGCCGGTGAGGACCTCGATGCCGTTACGGGCGAGCTGGGCCTGGGTAACATCGATCTCGGTTTTGATGACGTGCTGGACCCGGAAGGCGAGGTCCGCCATGGTGATTTTTTCTTTGACGCGATAACTGACGCCGTAGATGTTTTGGTAGTTGTAGCCGGAAAGATGCAGAACGGCTTCGCGCATCGTTTTGCTGGGGATGGTGCCCGTATTGATGCAAACGCCGCCGATTACCTCGCGACGTTCAATGAGAGCAACGCGTTTACCACTTTTGGCGCCTTGAATGGCGGCGCGCTGGCCGGCCGGGCCTGATCCGATTACGATTAGATCGTATTGGGACATGGTAGGCTAATGTTCCAATTCCGTGAAGCAAGTGGGTCTCGTAAGGTTTAATCGCGGCAACACATCCGAGTATAGCTTCGAACAGGAGGCGGGGAGAATTGGACGTGGGCAAAGCAGGGGACAGGCATAGGATTCCGCAAACGGCGCGGAATGCTCGGCAAGTCCCCTGGTTTGCGGGTACTTGTGGACAGTAACGTTTTCAGTGCGGCAGGCGCTACGCTAGATTTCTGAGGCTGGTTTCGATCAGCTTGCTTGTGCCTTCGTATTCGTCTCCGGTACCTTCCCACTCCATCGAGAAATACCCTTTGTAGCCGGCGTTTTTGGCGATCGCAAAAATTTTGTCCATGTTGACGCGATAGACCTTTTGGTCGTCGTGCTCGGAGTCCTTGGCATGGCTGATGTTGAAGGCGAGGGGAAAGAGTTTGGCGAGGGCCTGGTCATTGTAAGCCGGATCGTCATGGATGATCATGGAGTTGCAAAAATCGGGCAAAGCATGGAGGAAAGGGCTATTGACGGCGTGGATGACGCGCACGATGCGCTCGGGCTGTTCGCTTTCCGGATCGTCGTTCTCGAGATTGATGACGACGTTTTTGGAAGCGCCGTATCCGGCCAATTGCTTCAGCAGGCTGACCGCACAGCCGATGTCATCGCTCTTCTGGCCGTGCGGCACGTGCACGCGGATGCTCGGCGAACCCAGAATTACTGCCGTATCCACCCACTGATGGTAGGTCGCCAGGCTATTCGCGCGTTCGGCGGCCGTCCCGCAGGGGCGCACTCTGGCATCCACCGGTATGTTGACGACATGAACGCCCGCATTGGTAAAAGCCGTTCGTAAACCATGCACATATTCGGGATCGGTGGAAGTAAAGTGCGGACTCCAGGGCTCGATGCCGGGCACGTTGAACTTAGGAATGATGGTCTGCGCGAACTGCTCGAGAGTCATGCCACCACCTTTTGAATCCTCGCCTCCGTCGCTGTGCGCGGCAGCGATCAAGCGGCGGAAAGGATAGGTGGAGACGGACAATCTGCGACGGGCCTCGGTGGGGAATTTGTCTTGCGGCTGAGCGGCGTTGAGCGAGGCCGCCAAAGCGAGCGACAATCCTAAAAAGTCCCGGCGTTTCAATGACTCCATGTTGGGCATCCCAGTTGGGCATCCTTTCAAGCTTTTTTCAAGTTATCGAGTAAGTACTCCGATGTTCGGAGAGTAAAAGCGAGGATCGAGATGGTGGTTGTTTTGTCGGTGCAGTTGGGGAATACGCTGGCATCGCAGATGTATAAGTTAGCGACGTCATGCGTTTGCCCGAAGCGATTGGTGACGAATTTCCTCGGATCGTTGCCCATGCGTAAGGTGCCTGTCTCGTGCAAGCTGGTGCCGGGGATATCGGGTTGGTCGGCCGCTCCGAGATATTCGGCGCCACTTGCGCGCAATAACTGTTCACAGGCTTGCTTGCCATGTTCCCACATATGCAGCGTGTTCTGGTCCCAGGCAAAATGCAGCCTGGCGGCGGGTATTCCATATTTGTCTTTCACTGCGGGATCGATATCCACGAAGTTGAGATCGCTGCGCTGAGTGGGAGCTTGAATATAGAAGCTGACGGGGGTAGGGTAGCGGCGTTTGATGGCGCGTTTGAATTCGCGACCGAAGCCTTCGATCTGATCGTAGTAATAGGGGAACTCGGCGCAGCCGCCATCCGGATAGACGGAGTAGCCGCGTATAAATTTTTCCTCGCGGGGGTTTTTGAGATTCTGCCAGCGCGGCAGCCAGGCGACGGTGCTGGCGGAGACATTATCGGGAAAGCTGGGCTGGCCGAGTAACTGCGGAAGATAGCCGCGCGCGGTGGTTCCATATAAGTGATCGCACAAGTTACGCCCCACCTGGCCGCTCGAATTGGCAATTCCATTCGGCCAGTGGCGCGACTTAGAGTTCAGCAAGATACGCGCGGATTCGACACAGGAGGCGGCCACTACCACGGTTTTGGCATAGACTTCTACTTCCTGCCTGGTGTTGCGATCGACATAGGCGACGCCTTTGGCAAGGCCGTTTTCATCGACGACGATGTTTTTCGCGAGCACATTGGTACGCAATTCGAGGTTTCCGCTTTTTTCGGCGGCGGGCAGGAAGAACCAGGGAGTCGAAAAGAATGCGCCGATATCGCAGCCTTCCGTGCAGTTCGCGCAGTAGTGGCAGGAAGGATGGCCGGCGTGCGGCACGGTGAGCTGGGCAATCCGATCGGGGAGGTAAGGAATGCCTACCTTGCGCGCGCCGCTTTCGAGAATCCGATCGATACAGCGAAAGTTCATGGGCGGCAGGTATTCGCCATCGGGATTGCTCGGGCGGTTTTGCACGGTGCTCGCGACGCCGATGAGACGCTCCACGCGGCTGTAGTAGGGAGCAATTTCGTTATAGGTAATCGGCCAATCGACGTCGTATCCATCGCGGCTGGCGGCTCGAAAATCGATATCGCCGAAACGGGCGGAAGATCTTCCCCAGAAGTTTGTTTTGCCACCGACGGCGAAGCAGCGACGCCAGGTCCACTCGGTGCCGGGCGCGGTGGTGAAGGCGATGTCGTGTTCCCAGATGCCTTCGGTGTACTCGTTATCCATGTAGCCGATCCAGTCCTTACGTTTCCTGGGATCGCCGAAACCGCGAAAGGGCATATCGTACGGCTGGCGGTGGTCGCGAAAATCCTTCGAGGGATGCAAGCGCCGGCTGCCATTCAGCGCGCAGACCTTGGCGCCGGCCTGGCAGAGCGCGTGAATGGCCATGCCGCCGCCCGCGCCAGTGCCGATGACGATCACGTCATAGATGTTTCTGGAACTGCTCTGGTTTGACATTTAGAATCTCGGCGGGGGCAGGTGCTTATGTTCGGGATCGTCCTGGTGCGGGCAAGCCGGGGATTGCGTGTAGAGGCGAAGGCCGGGGTAATTCAGCTCTTCGAGACCGACACGGCTGGTGTAATAACCCATCACCGCGTATTGGCGCACGAGCTGAAAAAACTCGCGGCCGGTCTGGTCGGTCTTTGTTTTCCGATCGGCCAGGCTGGCGAGCAATGCGGTTTGTTGGGTGGGAGTCAAATTTAGGAAAGGGCGGCCGTGAAGCTCGCTCGATTTGTTGTCGAGCCAGCGAAGACCAGCGCGCATGGGCTGCAAGTCTTCTTCTCCGTGAGCCGTCATGAAATCGATGAACTCACTTACGCCCGCGTCTTGCGCGCCCGGAGTTTCGTCGGCGGGGATGATCATTTCGGTTAGCACTTCAATCGTCTGGTATTCGGGTGGGGTGAAGAAGCGCGGTTTGTATTCGTTGGGCCTCGGCCGGGCAGGAGTGGCCATGGAATGCTGGTGCTGCCCGGCGAAGACCCAACGGTTGAAGCCCGGGAATTGACTTGCGGCGGCGGCCTTCGCCAGCATCTCCAGCACTCGACGGCGGTCGGGCGATTGATTTGCCATTGGTTCAATGCTCTCTTTCTTGCCAGAAGGGCCACGCTGCGCCGATCAGCGTCGCCATGGAACCAAGCGTGGCGGGGGCGAAGGTGGCGCTGGTGCGGGCCAGCACGCAGGCGGTTTCGCGGAACACGCGTTCGGCAGGTTTCAGCACAAAATCCCCTGCGGCCGAGAGGCCTCCCGCGATGGCGATGTGATCCGGAAAAAAGATGTTCGCCATGGAAGCGATAGCGACGCCAAGCCAACCGCCGGCTGTTTCAAGAATAGAAATGGCGGCGGTGTCACCGATCTCGGCTGCAGCTATGACGTCGCGCAGAGTGACTTCGTTTGGCTTGCCGGCAAGATCCTTATATTTTTGGGCGAGCACCGGGGCGGAGATCATGATCTCGGCGCAGCCTCTTCCGCCGCAAGTGCAGAGGGGCCCATCGCGCAGCACGACGACGTGGCCGATATCGCCCAGACAACCATAAGCGAAGCGCAGGGGAACGCCATCGACGGCCATGCCGACACCGAGGCCGGTGCCGCAAGTAGCGCAGAGAAAACGCCTGCTACCGCGCCCGGAGCCAAGCTGATATTCGGCCATGGTGGCGGCATTCGAATCGACTTCGAGCTCGATGGAAAGATCGGGGAAGCGCTCGAGGAGGCGCTGCCGCAAGGGGAAACCCTCGAGCCAGGCGAGATTGGAATTGTAGACGAAGGAGTTTCGTTCTGCATCGAGAAAGCCTGCGATTGCTACTCCGAGTTGAGCCGGGCTGTCGCCAAGTTCTTTGAGGCCGGCGGCGCGCGCCTCGTGGATAAGAGTTGTCAGGTGCTTCAGGTAGGATTCGTTGTCGGGTTTGGTGGGGATGGATTGCACAAAACCGATGTTGCCTAGTGGATCGAGGAGGCCGACTTTGGTGGATGTGCCACCGATATCGACGCACAGAATTGGTTTGTTGGCGGGCGTCACAGGGCTTGGGTAGGGCTGGGGATGGAGAATCCGGCTTCGGAGCGGGTCACTAAGGGCGCCCAGCGGAAGTCGCCTGGGCGAATGCCGCGCAGTTCGGCGGCGCGGTAGGCGGCGAGTTGCAGCGGAATAATTTCGGCAATGGAGTGGAAGCGGCGGGGAATGCCATCCGGCCAGGGATAGAGAAGGGCGAGGTTTCCCGTGCGCACTGCCGGACCCAGCCAACGTATGCGGCCACCCATTTGCATGAGGTCTTGCGCCAAGGCCGCATCCAGTTCCCTGGTGGGCGGCTGCGTGCCGATCACGATGGCGCGAAAACCAGCTTCGGTTACTTCGACGGGCCCGTGGCGGAACTGGGCGGCGGACATACCGATGGCGGGGAGCTTGGCAGTTTCATGCATCAGCAAGACTCCCTCGGCAACAGCAGCAAGAGACGAGCCGCGGCCTAGCAGATATAACGGCGTGTCAACCAGAAGGAACTCTCGCCAGTGTTCGCTGGCGGCAGCGCACTCGGGCAGCGCGCGTGAAAGAAGATCGGCAGTCTGGAGCAGTTCCGCGTGGGCGTCGCCCGCTTCGCCTAAGAGCTCCGCCGCCAGCAGGGCAAGTACGGCGAGCGTTCCGGTGTAAGTCTGGATGGCGACAAACTGGTCGGTTGGGCTGCCAATCAGGATCGCCTCATCCGATTGATCTGCCAGCGTGCTGGCGGGTACATTGACGACTCCGATGACAGCGGCGGCTCGCTCGCGGATCTTAGCCAGCAGCCTGGTCACCTCGACACTTTCGCCGGAGCGCGACACCAGCACGACGACGGTATCGGCATCGATCGCCGACTGCAAAAAGTAGAGCAGCTCGCCGGTCTCAATGGCGGCAACCTGAAAACCATGCTCGGCCAGGGCGTATTGGAAGGGGATCGCGGCGAAGAGCGAAGCGCCCATTCCGCTGAGCAGGATGCGTTTCTTCGAGCGGATTAAAGACGCGGCTCGTTCGAGGGAAGGCTTGCCGTCGCCAAATTGATAGCCGGCAATCTGTTGAAGAGCGGTGGCCTGGTTAAGGATGTTTTCGAGCAGCGGCGTGGTCACTTCAGATTTTTTCCCAACCACTCCTCAATGGGCCGGCTGGTTTTTGGAGCGTAGGGCATTTTGATTTTTTGCCCGGCGCCGGCCGAGGCGTAGGCTGCGTAGAGCGCCTGCATCACGACGCGCCCATCTTCGCCTGAGGCCTGCAATGTTTCCTTGCCGCGCACGACGCGCGCGAAATGGCGCATTTCCTGGGGAATGCCATAGTTCCAGTGCTCTTCGAAGACGGGCCAGCTCCAGCCGTTGGTGGTGGGGGCTTTCTCGACCGCGTAACCGAAGCCGTATTCGCTGTAAGTAGGTAGCGCGTTTCCCATGTGTAAGTCGGCGTAAGTGACGCCGCCTTCGCCGTAGATTTCGGTGCGGTCGGTCATGCCGCCGCGTTTGGCCCAACTGCATTCGACGACGCCCACCGCCCCATTTTCGAACTCCAGGATGCAGACTGCATCGTCGTCGCCTTTGGTCTTGTCTTTGTGGACGTAAGTGCCGAGCTGCGCGTAAACGGTTTTGATGGGGGAACGTCCGAGGAACCAGTAGCAAAAGGCGATGCCATGACAGCCGAGGTCCATCATGGCTCCGCCGCCCGCCTGCTCCATATCCCAAAACCATCGGCTGTGGGGGCCGAAGTGCTTCTCGCTTTGCTTGACCAGATGCACTTTGCCGAAGCCGCCCTGATCCGCCATCTCTTTGGCCTTGACATATTTCGGCGTGAAGAAAAGCTCTTCGGCGTAAGCGAGCATGACGCCCTTGCGCTGGCAGGTATCGATCATCTCATCGGCTTCGGCGATGGTCATGCAGAGCGGTTTCTCACAAACTACATGCTTGCCGGCGTTGGCGATATCGATAGTCATCTGCGCGTGGAGACGATTGGGCGCGGTGATGGTGACCATCTCGATATCGGGCTCTTTGAGCATCTCGCGGTAATCGAGGAAGACGCGTGGAATGCCGCACTTTTTGGCCAGTTTCCCGGCGTTGCCCGGCGTGGGAGAAGCGATGGCGACGACTTCCGCTTCTTCCGGCATTAACTGAAAGGAGACGGCATGGATATCCGCTTCGAACTGCGATCCGATGATTCCAACTTTGACTTTTTCAGGCATTCGTTTTTTCTGCACGGGCCGCTTGCTTACGCGCGCGGTTCTGTAGCATCAGCATCTCTCGATTATTAGCCACTCCGGTGGAGCGGCGTTCGACAAGCTCTGTTTGTAACACGTGCTCGATACCGGATCTTCGTTTCGACCGGATCATCTTGATCAGAACCTCGAACGCCAGCCGTCCTAAAGTATCGCGGGGAATCCGCACGGTGGTTAGCGGCGGGTAACAGTAGCGGGCCATCCAGACGTCGTCCGAACCAACGATAGAGACATCGGCCGGTACACGCAGCCCTAAGTCGACGGCGGCTCCAATCGCGCCGATGGCCATGCGATCGTTGCCGCAGAATATGGCGGTTGGGCGCTCGGGCGCGCTCAATAACGTTTTCGCGGCCCAAGCGCCACTCTCCGGCCGATGGTCTCCTTCGAGAATGCGGAATGGGCGCAGACCCAGTTTCTTTAAGGCCTTCACGACGGCGTCTTTGTACTCGATTACGGCGACTTGATCTTGCGGACCGGTGGCCAGAGCGATTGCGCGGTGGCCCAACTGGAAAAGGTGGCAAATCGCTTCGGAGACGCCTTTTGCGTAATCGATGGCAATGTGGCTGCGATTGCGTCGGAGCGCGCCCGAGCCGAGGAGAACGAGGGGGACGCCTTTTTCGGTGAGTTGTTCCACCAATTCATCCTCGAACTGGGATGTCATGATGGCGACGCCTTGTACGCGGTTCTCGAGCATTCTGCGCAAGGCATTTTCGGCGTGGCGCCGCTGGTAGTTGGTGGCGCAGAGCAGCACTTCCATGCGCTCGGTGGCGCAGGCATTTTCGAAGCTCTTGATCAGTTCGGGAAAAAACGGGTTTTCGATGTCGGAAATAATCAGACCGAGCAGTTCGCTCTGACCACGCACGAGGAGCCGAGCGGAGCTGTTCTTGTAGTAACTGAGTTGGGCCGCCGCGCGCAGCACGCGGGCGCGAGTCTTCTCGGCCACGGGCCGTGTTTGGTTCAGGACATGAGAAACCGTTGTAATGGAGACGCCCGACTTCCGGGCGACATCCCGCATCAACACGGACATGGGGCGTTATTTTTCTTTGCGCTCTCCGCCAACGACGAGTGGACAGACGACCGAATAGCAAACGTTTGCGAAGACTGGATCAGTATAGAGCGGAAAATCGCCGCCTGTAAAGAGTTTTCGCAGCTTTTCCTTGACACTTTCGGCAAGGTCCCATATAGTTCTAAACACATAGCAATCCAATACCGCAAACGCTTGCGCTTCAGGCGGCGGACTCTATTTAGAAGGCCAAGCTTGGTCATGGAAGAGGTATATGGGGTCTTTAACGAGAATTTTTCTGCTCGCGATCGCTGTTCTGTTGGTGACGGCGAGCGCCAGTTGGGCACAGGACGGATCGATCACGGGCTCGGTGCGGGACGCGAGCGGCGCGGCGATTCCGCAAGCCACCGTCACCATCACGAATAATCAGCAAGGCTTTGTGCGTTCGGCGACCAGCAATGGGAGCGGCGAGTATCTGATCTCGGGCCTGCCTGCCGGAACTTACAACATCAACGTAAAAGCCTCGGGTTTTCAGCAATACGAAGTGAAAGATCTGGTGTTGCGGGTGGCGGAGAAAGCGCGCGCGGACGCCTCTATGGCGGTTGGGGAGATCAGTTCCGAAGTGACGGTTGCCGGCACCAATGTGGCGCAGGTTCAAACGGAGTCTTCGGAGCTTTCGGGCACCATTACGAGTAAGCAGATAGACCAGCTCGTGCTGAATGGGCGTAACTTCACGCAACTGGTGACGCTTATTCCGGGCGTCAGCAATCAAACCGGACAGGACGAGGGGACGGTGGGAGTGAATGGGAGCGTGGCTTACAGTGTAAACGGCGGCCGCACCGAGTATAACAACTGGGAACTCGATGGCGGGGACAACATGGATAACGGCAGTAACAGCACGCTAAATACGTATCCGAACCCCGACGCGATCGCTGAAGTAAAAGTTCTGACGTCTAACTATGGCGCGCAGTATGGCCGCAACGGATCGGCCACGATAGAAACGATCACAAAATCGGGGACGCGCGATTTCCATGGCGATGTTTTCGAGTTTTTGCGGAACGACGATTTCAATGCCAGAAACTTCTTTCAAAACACTCGCCCGGAATACAAGAAACACGACTACGGGTACACGATCGGCGGACCGGTTTTTATCCCGAAGGTGTATAACACGGGACGAGACAAGACGTTCTTCTTCTTTTCGGAAGAGTGGCGCAAAGAGCTGGTTCCCGGTCAATCGTTTAACCAGCAAGTGCCTTCGAGCGACGAGCGGAGCGGTAATTTCTCTGATGTTTGTCCGTCCGCCGGGAGCGCCGTCAATACCGCGGGCTTTCCAAGCTGCCCGGTAAATCCGCAAACTGGAAATTACTTTTCGAACAATACCGTTCCCGTCACCCCTCAAGCTCAGACTTTGCTCCCCTTGATCTCCGCGCCGAACAGCGGATTCGGAGTCAGTTCCTTCTTCAACGCCGCGCCAGCCCAACAGACCAACTATCGTGAAGAATTGGTTCGAGTGGATCAGAACATCTCAGACAAAGAGCGCTTCTTCTTTCGGTATATTCATGATTCGTGGAGCCAAAATACAGCCACTCCCCTATGGAGCAACCCAGGTGGCAGCTTCCCGACTGTGGGAACGAGTTTCGTCGGGCCTGGAGTGAGCCTGGTGGCAAACCTTACTTCCACGGTTTCACCAACCTTGCTCAACGAATTTGTCTTCAGTTACACGGCGGATCGCATCACGCTGGGGACCATCGGGAATCCATCGCGCCCGAGCACCTTCGACATGCCGGGTATCTTTGACAATGGCTACCGCGGCCTTCTACCAAACGTGACCATCGAAAACACCGCCGAATATGGCGGCGGATTCAGCGCGGCGACCGGATACTATCCCTGGGATAATTCGAATCCTACTTACACTTATAAAGACAACCTGACCAAAATTGTGGGGTCACACAACCTCATGTTCGGAGCACTCTTTATTGCCGCCCAGAAAAATGAAGATAGTTCGAACTATCAGGCCGCACAGGGCACGCTTACTTTTAACGGCACGGCTTCGGGTAGCACCGGGAACGGTTTCGCGGATTTCCTAACGGGCAACATCTACTCATTCGAACAATCGAACCAGTTGCCGAAATATTATGAACGTTACAAGATCGTCGAACCGTACATACAGGACGACTGGCACGTGACAAAGAAACTCACGCTCAATCTCGGGTTGCGCGTGAGCCTGTTTGGAACCTATAGCGACAAATACAAGCTCGGGTACAACTGGGAGAGTGGCGCTTATGACCCTTCACAGATCGTCCTCGACCCAGCAACCGATACAGTAAGCGGCAACCGGTTCACGGGCATGGTTCAGTGCGGAGCGCCGGGCGTGCCAAGAGGCTGCGTAGGGGGACATCTGTTCAATCCAGCTCCTCGAGTCGGCTTCGCATACGATCCCGTCGGTGACGGCAAAACAGCCATTCGCGGCGGATATGGCATCTTTTTCGAACACTCAAATGGGAACGAAGGCAACACAGAGTCTCTCGAAGGAACTCCGCCGTTAGTGCAAGATATCACGGTTTATAATGTGCCCAATTACACCTCAATTGGAGGCGCAGGTGCTTCCCTGGCGCCCTTGAACGTTGTATCTATTCCCACGAAGGCGACATGGCCGTACGTGCAGCAGTGGAATTTCAATGTACAGCGAGAGCTCCCCTCCCATACTGTTCTGACCGTCGCCTATGCGGGCAGCAAGGGAACGCATCTTGCGGACATCCGGGACTTCAACCAAATCTACCCCATTGCTCGATCGCAAAATCCCTATCTTCCAGGGCAAGCCATTAGCTCGAATGATTGCTCGAGCTTGACGGTTAATGGAAACCCTGTTACGGGTGCGGTAGCAAACAACTTGAATGTTGCCTGCGGAAATAGTACACCCGATATTTACCGTCCCTACCCCGGGTACGGGAACATTACGGGAAAAGAATTCCAGGCCAACTCAAGTTACAACGCTTTGCAGGTCTCGGCTCGCCGCACGGTAGGACGCCTTCAACTCAGTCTTGCCTACACCTGGAGCCACTCGATCGACGACTCGTCCGACGGCAATGACAGCAACTTTATTGATTCCTACGATCTGGCCTCCACGCGCTCAAGCTCTAACTTCGACCAGCGGCATTTGTTAAATATAAGCTACGTTTACGATTTACCTTTCTTTACGCAACCGGGCATTTTGCACACGCTGTTGGGGGCATGGCAGTGGTCCGGGCTGGTGACTTACCAGACGGGTACGCCGTTCAGCATTACGAATGGCACGATTGGAGACAACGCGGGTGTAGGCAACGGTCTAGGATCAGGATCTTATGTCGACGTTGTAGGGAGCCCATATGCAAACATTCCGCAATCAACGGTCCTGAGCGCCGGTCCGTTGCTTTATAACCCGGCCGCCTTTGCCGAACCGACAGGCCTGACGTTCGGAGACAGCGGGCGAAATGTGCTAACCAATCCATCCCGCACCAACTTCGATATGGGATTGTTCAAGCGTTTCCCGCTCGGAAACGAAGCGCGCGCATTTGAGTTCCGGGCCGAAGCCTTTAACGTCTTTAACCACCCGCAATGGTTGGCCTTGAACGATTCCAACTCAAGCAGCGCGGATTACACCGCAACCTGCAGCGGCGTTTGCGCAGACAATGGAGTCTTCTTGCGCCCGAGCAATGCGCACAATCCGCGCATCCTGCAACTCAGCTTGAAGTTTCTGTTCTGAGCTTAGACACAAAAGGCCTACGAGCACCTGAGTGCTGGCAGGCCTTGGATCTAAATCGAACCGACCTTTATTCGGTCGGGCTGGTCTTATCCGATACTTTGTCGGCCGCCTTGTGGACGCCCTTTTTGGTTGCGTGAGTGCTTTTCTTGTAGCCTTTTTTCACGCCGCCGGTGGTTTTGTTGTAGCCCTTCTCCGATGCCGTTTTGGTATCGTGAGTGGCCTTCGATGTATCTTGCGAAGCGTTTTGCGCAAAGGCTGGAACAGCTACGCAGAAGCTAAATGTCAATGCTAGGGAAAGTAGTGTGGCTTTCATCACTTTTTATCCTACGTTCAAAAGAGTAGGTCGCTGAACGAAAAGTGATTTTATTAGCTTAAATTAATAGCGGGGGTGGCATCGCTCCAGGGGTGCGAACAAACTGGGGCACGCCTGTTTTTGCGGAAATTAAAGAGGTGGACGGATGCTAGGCTGTCGCAAAGAGAGCGTTAGCACCTTTGCGGGTTACATCGCGCTTGGGTGGTTAGGCCGATCTGGTCTCGTTGGCGAGATTGGAGTAGCGGCTCAGCAGCTCGTCTTCGAAGGTGAAATCGGGCTTGGGGAAGCCGCGCTTGGTTAAGTAAGTGTGATACGTGGTTTGCAGGCCGGCTTCGAAGTCAGTGGGCTTGAAGGTGAGCATGCGCTGGGCCTTGGTGATGATCTGGGTGATGGCGGGGACATCGAAATAGTCGCCGAAGTAGAGTTTCGTGTTGCCCATGACGCGTCCGCCGGCTCGATAGATCAACTCTCTGGGAATCGCAATGAGTTCGGGTTCGCGCACACCCGCTACCCGGGCCAGATCGGCGAGCAGCTCGTGCTGGGTGATGGCCCTGGCATTGGAGGTATTGAAGGCGTGGCCGACGGTGTTTCTACTTTCAATAACGCGCGTGGCCAGATCGACCAGATCATGCACGTAGATAAATTGCATTAGCCGGTGGCCTTCGCTGGCAAGAATAACCGGCCGACCTAAACGGAAACGATCCCAGAAGAAGGCCTCGCGATAGAAGGGATTGCCCGGGCCATAGACAAAAGGCGGGCGGAGGGTAACGATTGGAAAGCCGGTTTTCTGATGCAGGCGGAATAGCGCTCGCTCACTCATGGCCTTATTGCGGCAATAGGCGTTCGGGTGATCGTCGGGCGCGAGGGCATCGCCTTCGTGGTGGTTGAGCCCGTCGCCATAGGCGGCTACGCTCGACATAAAGACATAGCGGCCGATTTTGCCGTCGAAAATCTGAGCGACGGCCTCGACTTGCGTGCCGGTGGTGCCGCGCTCCCAATCGTAGGCGAAATCGTAAACCGCGTCGAAGCGGATGGAGCCAACCGCCTTGCGAACGGTGTCGGCGGCATTGCGGTCGGCTACCAGATTCTGGACGCGTTTGCCGAAAGCATGGCGCGGTTTGCGGTGCAGAATGTAAATCTCGTGGCCGGCCGCAGCCAGTTTCTCGACCAGCAACCGGCCGATGAACTGAGTGCCGCCGATGACCAGAATCCTCTTCGACTCCGGACCCGGATCGAGCGGCTTGCGAACTGTAGCCCTGGTAGGCATGCGGATTCCCTACCAATTAGACGGCTGAAGACGAAGCTTAGTCGTAGTATTCCAGGCCGAGATGTGTAATAAGATCCTCACCTTGCATCCAGCGCAGCGTGTTTTTCAATTTCATGAGTTGGATAAATATGTCGTGCTCGGGATAGAGACCAGGCGCGGTCATAGGGCCTTTGAAGTAGAACGAGAGCCATTCCTGTATACCTTTCATGCCCGCCCGCTGCGCCAGGTCCAGAAAGAGGACCAAGTCCAACACGAGCGGCGCGGCCAGAATCGAATCACGACAGAGGAAATCTATCTTAATCTGCATAGGATAGCCGAGCCATCCGAAAATGTCGATATTGTCCCAGCTTTCTTTGGCATCGCCGCGCGGCGGATAGTAATTGATGCGCACCGCATGGTAGAGATCCTTGTACAGCTCCGGATAGAGATCGGGCTGTAGAATCTGTTCCAGAACAGAAAGCTTGGTTTCTTCTTTCGTTTTGAAAGAGCCTGGGTCTTCTAGTACCTCGCCATCGCGGTTACCCAGGATGTTAGTCGAAAACCATCCCCTTACGCCAAGCATACGGGCCTTGAAGCCGGGCGCCAGGAGCGTCTTCATGTAAGTCTGGCCGGTCTTAAAGTCCTTTCCGCAGATAGCTACTTCGTTTGCCCGGGCGAGATCGAGCAGCGCCGGGATGTCTGTAGTTAGATTCGGAGCACCGTTGGCAAAAGGTACGCGCTTTTTCAAGGCGGCGTAAGCATAAATCTGGCTGGGAGCGATATCGGGATCGTTTTTGCGCAGCCCTTCTTCGAAAGAGGCGAGCGTCTGATGAACGGCGGCGGGTTTATGAAAGACTTCGGTGGAGCCGCACCAGATCATAACGAGGCGGTTACAGTTGTTGCTCTTGCGGAAATTTTCGATGTCGTCGACCAGAGCTTCCGCGAGCTCCATTTTGTTTGCGCCGGATTTGGTGTTCGGGCCGCTAATCTTTTTTACGTAGTCCTGATCGAAGACGGCTTTCATGGGATGGATGGCGGAAAGCGGTTCCTTCACCTGATCGAGCAGCGGCTTCTCGAGTACTTGCGCGCGGGAGGCGGCTTCGAAGGCGTTGTCGTGATAAATATCCCAACCGCCGAAAGCAAGGCATTCCAAAGGCGCGAGCGGGACGAAGTCTTTGATCTTGGGGGTGCGGCCATCGGTGCGCTTACCGAGGCGAATTGTCCCGAGCTGCGTCAAGGAGCCGATGGGCGCGCCCAATCCTTTCTTGACGGCTTCGACGCCGGCGATAAAGGTGGATGTTACCGCGCCCATTCCGGGTATTAAAACACCCAATTTTCCCTCGGCCGGTCGCACGTTGATGTTGGCCTGTTTGGACAATAGAAAACTCCTGAATAGCGATTTGCTACGTTATACTAACATTCGATGTCGCAGGGCGGTTCCGGCATAATTTCCACCCTGATTGTGGATGACGAGCAGCTCGCGCGCGAGGAACTTTCCTTCCTGCTGAAGGATTTCCCGGAGGTCGACATCCTGGCTTCGGCGGAGAACGGGCTGGAAGCGGTGCAGCTTGTCGAGCAGCTCGAACCCGAGCTGGTTTTCCTGGACGTGCAGATGCCGGGGACGGACGGTTTGGGCGTGATCGCGAAGATCAGAGCGGGTGGCGGCCCGGTCCCACATTTCGTTTTGACTACGGCCTTCGATCAGTACGCGGTGGAAGCGTTTCGGCTGGAAGCGCTGGACTACCTGCTGAAACCTATCGAGAAAGATCGGCTGAGCGAATCGGTGGGGCGCGCCAGGCGCATCATCGAGGAAAAGCAACTGCAAGAGAAGCAGACGATGGACGGCGTGGGCAGGCCTTCCGGGCATCGCAATAAGCTGCTGGTGAAGACCAATAATCGGAATTTGATTATCGATGTGCAGGACCTGGTTTACGCCACCATCGATGATGGAATGATTACGGTGGCTACGGCGCAGTTCGAGGGGCAATCGAACTACAAGACGATCGAGGAATTGCAGTCGAATCTGGACCCGGATCTCTTTTGGCGGGTACACCGTTCTTTTTTGGTGAATGTAAATAAAATCCGGGAAGTGATTCCGTGGTTCAAGTCGAGCTTCCAGCTCAAAATGAATGATCGTAAGCAGACGGAGATTCCGGTGAGCCGGATTCAGACCAGACGGTTGCGGGCGTTGTTGAAGATTTAGCCACGCAGACGACGAAAAACGATCGTCCGCGCCACTGCAGACGGAAATTCCGGTGAGCCGGGTAGGTTCAAGTTTAGGGGCGCTTACGCTTCCTGCTCTGTTGCTGGCTTTTCGATGCCGGGCTGCGGTACTAGTTGGTGCGGGGGGTTTGTTCTTTGGCCAGACGAACGCGGGCGCCGTCGAGCTTCTTTTGCACTTTGGCCAGTTCGTCCGGTTCGGCGTCGTCCGCCACGCCGTTGTTCAACTCCTGAAGAGAAGACTGCCATTGCGCGATGGCTTCCTTCGTTTTGCCCTGTTTGAAATAGACGTCGCCGAGGTGATCGTGAATGGTGGGGTCGGTCGACATGAGCTGGACGGAGCGGGTCAATTGCTGCTCGGCGTCATCGAGCTTGTTGAGGTGGTAGTAAACCCAACCAAGGCTATCGAGATAGGCGTAGTTGTTGGGTTCCAGGCTGACCGCTTTCTTGACCAAGGCTTCGGCCTCCGGGAGGCGGGTGTCGCGATCGGCCAACATGTAGCCTAAGTAGTTCAAGGCAGAGGCATTGTTGGGATCGGAATCGATCACCTGGCGAAACGTGCGCTCAGCTTGGTCATACTTCTTCTCGCGCTCGAGCATTTCGCCGCGGACGAAGAGGATGTTGGTTTTGTCTTCCTTGGTGGTGGAGAGCTTGTCGGCGGCATCGACGGCTTTGGCCATTTCGGGGAAATTTTTGGCCTTCTGGTAGGTGTCCGCCATCTGAAGGTAAATGTCGCGATCGTTCTTGCCGTTCAGGAGTTTCTTCAACTCGGCGATGGCAAGGTCGGTCTTGCCTTCATCGGAGAGAAGTTCGGCCCTGGTCTGAGCCAGAGTGCGGTCATTCGGATACTTTTTAGAGGCGGCGTCACTGGCTTCCTGCGCCTTGGGGTATTCGTGGGCAAGGCGGTAGGTCTCGATGACCTGGGCTTCGACTCTGGGCGCCAGATCGGGATCTAAAACCGAGATTTGACGGAAGGAGGCGACGGATTGATCGTACTGTTCGTTGCGGCGGTAGAGAACTCCGAGCTGCTCGAGCATCTCGGCGCGCGCTCCGCGCTGCTGCTCGTCGTAACTGTTGCGGGCTGTCTTATCGAGAAGGCTTTTCAGGGCGGCGATGGCATCGGCGGTCTTGCCTTCATCGGTGAGGAGGTTGGCATCAGCAAAGAGAACTTCGACGTTATCGGGGTCGAGCGATTTGGCTTTGTCGATCATCTGGCGGGCATCGGGCAGCTTCTTTTGTTCGCGGTAGATCTGGGCGGAGCGGAGGTAGGGCTGAGGGTCCTGCGGGTTAGCCTGCATCAGCTCGGAGTAGGTCTTGAGCGCGTCTTGATATCTTCCGGCGAGAGCCTGGTCTTGCGCCATCGCCTGTTTCAACTCGACGCGGCTCGAATCGAGCTCCAGGGCCTTTTTATAGGCATCGGCGGCGAGTGAGTATTCACGCATCGATTCGTAGTTGTTGGCCAGAATGACGAGGGCGCGCGGCGAAGGGTTTTTTTGCGCCAGACCTTCGAGCAGGGCGGACGCGGCCTTCGGATTCCCGCGATCCGAATAGACGCTGGCCAAGCCGACGATGGCGTCTTCATTGTCGGGCTCGGCGGCCATGGCCTGTTTGAAAGCGGCTTCGGCCGAGACAGAATCATCGACCACGCGATCGAGGCGGCCCATCATGACGAGGCTGTCGACGTCCTTCGGGTCCTTCTGCGTAATATATTTGTACTGCTCAATGGCTTTGCGGGCCATGTTTTCATCGATGTGGTTGGTGGAGGTGTCGCCGATCTGCTGGGTGTAGATGTGGGCCAGGACGCGGCGGGCGTTCAGGTCGTCGGGATCGGTTTTCAAGGCCTGCTGCGCTTCATCGACGGCATCGCGCAGGCGGCCGGACATTCTGTAGAGCTCGGCTATGTCTTCCACCAGGAAGTTGGTACTTGGATCTTCCTTCATGGTGAGGCGGAAGTTATCGATGGCCTTATTGGCGTAATCGCTTCGGTTGCCGTAGGTGCCGGCCAGATCCTCGTATAGGTGGCCGACCGCGAAATGGTAATAGGCGGCGGCTTTGGGATCAGTGGGCGGCTTGGTGGCCGGGGGAAGTTTGGCCGCGTTGGTGGCGGATGGGCTGGAATTCTGCCCAGTGATGGCGGCTGGGAGGGCGATCGGGCCAGCCAGGAGCACTGCAACCCAAAGACAGGTTGACCGGAAAAGATTAAATTGGGGGTGAGGCATTCTACCGCTTCGAAGCTAGGTATCGGGCACTGCGAGAGCAGTGATTGCCCCTAGTATAGCTCCGATATGGAGGATGTGCGGGTGCCGTGGAAGGTTACGGCGGCCGTGGAATTGTGATCAAGACAACGACTAAGAGTTCCACAGCCAGCCTCTGGCCGTTGCTTGTCGTGCTCGGGCCGACGGGCAGCGGCAAGAGCCAACTGGCGCTGCGTCTGGCGGCGGAGTTGGCGGGCGAGATCGTGAATTTCGACTCGGTGCAGGTGTATAAGGGACTGGATATCGGGTCGGCGAAATTGCCGCCAGAAGCGCGCCAGGGAATAGCGCATCACTTGATCGATGTCTTAGAGCCCGGCGAAGAGCTGACCGCCGGCGGCTATGCGCGTTTAGCGAGAGAAAGCGTGGGGCGGATTCGAGAACGGGGCCACATCCCGATTCTGGCAGGGGGAACGGGATTCTATCTGCGGGCGTTGCTCGAAGGGCTTTCCCCCGCGCCGGCGCGGAATGAGAAGCTCCGGATACGGCTCGGGATGCTGGCTGGGCGCTGGCCGTTGGCGCTCCACCGGTACCTCCATTACAAAGACGCGGCCGCGGCGGCGCGGATTCATCCCAACGATCGTCAGAAGTTGATTCGGGCGATCGAGCTGACCGTATTGAGCGACCGGCCGGCCTCGGAAGTGCAGGGCCAACCGCGGGAAGAGTTGCGCGGGTTTGCTCCGTTAAAATTAGGTCTGTCTCCGGAACGACGGAATCTTTACTGTGAATTAAATCGGCGGACCGCGGAGATGTTCGAGGGCGGTCTACTTGAAGAAACGTGCGCGCTTTTGCAATCGGGTCTGCCTGGCGATTCGAAAGCTTTGCAATCGCTGGGATACAAACAGGCGGTGCAGATTTTAAGAGAGGGCAGGGACCGGTCTGAGGCGTTGAACGAGTGCCAAACCAGGACCCGGCAGTATGCCAAGCGTCAGCTTACCTGGTTTCGGGGCGAGAGGGAAGTGCATTGGCTGGAGGGGTTTGGGTTCGAAGCGGGAATTCAGGAGGCGGCGCTGGGGGCGGTTAGAGCGTTTCTGGTTGAGTACGATGATGACTTGGCAGACCACCAGAGACGATGGTCTGCCCCACATTTACCCATGTAATGCAAACAAAGGAAACTTTTATACGGGTGGAATTCGTATTGATTGATGGAGGAAAACTAGTTCCATGTCGAACAGATTAATACTTATTTTTGCGGCGGCAGGCGCGATGGCGGCTTTCGCGGGCGCGAACACTTATAAGGTGAGCATTCTTCAGGACACCATGGTCGAAGGCAAGCAGGTGAAGGCCGGCGACTACAAAGTGGCGGTAGAGAACAACACGGCCACACTGAAGCACGGGAAAGAATCGATCGAAGTGCCCGCTCATGTCGAGCAAGCACAATCGAAGTATTCGAATACGCAGGTGCAATACGTCGACAATGCGCTGCGCGAGATCCATGTGGGCGGCACGCCTACCAAGATAGTCTTCGCGGGTGGCGGAGCAACCACTACCGGAGGTAGCAACTAACCTCATTTCGATTGTTACGATAGGAGGCGTGTTTTCGAAGCGCCTCCTATTTTTGTTTGTGGCGGTCTGCTCACTGCAACTCGGCTCGGGGTCGCTCGCGAGCGGGGCAACGGTTTTGGTCCTGCAATTTCATAACAGCTCGAAATTTGCGGACCTGAATTGGGTTGGCGAGAGCATCTCGGAGACGCTGAAAGACGAATTTAGCGCGCAAAACCAGATTGTCTTCGGGCGGGATTCACGGGCCGAAGCGCTCGATCGGCTGTCGCTGCGCGCGGGCGCCGACTTCACTAAAGCCAGTCTGATTCGGCTGGGGCAAAGCCTGGACGCAGACTACGTTTACTACGGAACCTACGATGCGTCGCTGGCGGCGGGCAGTTCAGAGTTAAAAAACAGCTCTCTGCAGGTGAGCGCGCATGTGATCGACCTGCGCAGGATGCACGATGGTCCGGACGTGGCGGAGGCGGGGAAGCTGGTGGATCTCGCGCGGATCGAGGAGCACCTTGCGTGGCAATCGCTGCGATTCATCGATCCGTCATCGCATCTTTCCGTGGATTCGTTTCTAAGCCCGAGTAAGCTGACGCGAGTAGATGCGGAAGAGAGTTATATTCGGGGACTGCTTTCGACGAATAAGGATCAACAGCAGAAGTGGTTTATGCAGGCACTAGCGCTCGATCCACAGTTCACGAACCCGGCTTACGAGTTAGGCAAGCTGGCGCTGGAGCGGAAAGAGTTCCAGCAGGCGATCGGCTGGCTGCGGCGTGTTCCGGCGGCTAATCCGCGTTATCCGGAAGCGCACTTCAAGATGGGACTGGCGGCGTATCAAGCGGCGGATTATGGCGAGGCGGCCAACTACTTTCGCGAGATCGTCAAGACGTTTCCGCTCAATGAGGTTTATAACAATCTCGGAGTGGCCGAAGACGAAGTCAACGAGCCGAACGCGGCGGAAGATGTGCGCCGTGCCATAGACGGCGACCCGAACGATCCCGCTTATCTATTCAATCTGGGGGACATGCAGCTCCGGCACAACAATTTCGATGAGGCGGAGAAGCGCCTGCAGGGAGTTTTGAGCCATGATCCGGACGACGCGGAAGCGCAATCTCTTCTGGGGCGAGCGCAGCGGCACGAGTTTAGCGCCGCGGGCGGGAAACCGCCGGCGCCTTACCGCCTCAAAACAAGTTTCGAGCTGACGGCGTTCCGGCAATTGAAAGCGGTGGTGCAGAGCAAGGGCAGCCCGTAGTAACAGGTGGCGGAAGAACGCCTACTCCACGCGATAGACGACCAGTTAGGGATGGCTGAGTGACGAAGCGAGAGTCCAGCGGCGGCATAGCGGCACTCTGCCTACTGGGCGCCCTAATATGCTTTGCGCCGGGGCTGGCCCGTTATCACATCAGCGGCAGCGCGGATCTGGCCGACCGTCTGCGCGGGAGAGAGTTCAAGCTGATCGCCGGCCCGGGCGCCTGCCTGTTATTTCTGGCCGCGTATCTGCTGTTGCCGTCGATATATCGCCGGATTTCCAAGGTTGGATGGCGTTGGCGAAGTACTTACACCTGGCCGGCTACTTTAGTAACTGCGTGCGCCATCGGGTTGTTTGTTTGTTACTTCGGCAACAAGCAATTCGGCGGTTACGATTTCAGCATACTGATCGATACCGGGTGGCGGCTGGTGAGCGGTCAACGGCCATACGCCGATTTCGTCTGCACAACACCCCCCGGATTCTATCTGGGTCTGAAGTATGCGTTTGCCATCTTTGGCGCGAGTTGGAACGCGCAACTCTACGCCACCGCTATTCTAGGCGGGGTTAGTTTCTGTTGGATCTTCTGGCTTTTGAGCGGCCTCATGGAAAGCCGTTTGGCAGGCTTTCTTTTGACGGTTGCGATTGAGTGCGCGGCGGTCCTGACACTTGATTTCTGGTGGTACAACAACGTTACCGCAATCACCGCTACGATATGTTTTCTTTCCAGTCTGGCGTTCCTCAAGCGGCCTTTCAGCATTGGCATGCAACTTTCCTGGATAGTTTCTTCTGCTTTGCTATGTCTCATGAAACCGAATGTTGCGGGTTTGCTCGCCGGCGGAGCCGTCGTGCTGATGTTTGTAGCGACGGGCCATCGAGTAAGATTTGCACTTTTGACTATCGCGGGATGTTTACTGGCACTTACTCTTTTAGGCATTAACGGAATAAGTCCGGTGGGATTATTCGCCAGTTATGCGGCAGCGGCAGCCGGCAGGGGAGCGATCAGCAATTTTGGTTTTAGAGAGTATGCCATTTTCGATTTAGTTCGTATCCGGGTTTGCGTGGCGGCTCTGTCGCTGCCGTTTCTGCTGTGGGTGCCGCGCTTTTGGAAGACGGTTCGGCAGAGAGATGTGGCTACGGCGGCCTACCTGCTGTTGTTTGTTTTGGCGCCAGCAGTCAGCATTTTGGGGATGTTCACAAATGGCGAGCTGAAAGATGTGGAGTGGTCGATATTCCTGGCGTCGGCCGGTGTGTTGGTGTTTACGTCGACGGATCGGTGGAGGCTGCGGCGATTCTATGTTGCTTTTCTTTGCGCATTGATCGCTTCCGACTTGTACATCGGCGCGGAACGGGTGCGCGTGGCGGGGATCGGTCCGCATCTTTTCTTTGAGTGGGATGCGGACGTGTCGCCGGGCACGCCTTTCTTCGATGATCTAAGGGCCAGTGCGCGCTTCCACGCGGTAGTCGAGCAGATTAGCGAAGTACTCAAGCAGAACCCGCAACCTGTGTTCTTCGGACCGCGGCTGGAGTTTTCTTATGCGGTGTTCGGGCTCGGCTCGCCGCGCCATTTGCCGGTGTGGTGGCACCCGGGAACTTCCTTTCGTGCCGCCGACGAGCCGCAGCTGTTGGCCGCCTGGCGCGGTGATCGTTTTGCGACGCTGATTTTTCTAAAGAACGACTACACGTATTACTCGCCGGCATTTCTGCGGCTGGTGGAAGGCTCCTATGCGGAAGATGAGCGGTACTCGGAACTTACGGTGTTTCATGCGAAGAAGTAGGGCGGGAGACAGGGTGGTTTGGGGTGGGCAAATGTGCCGATCCTACGAAAAGTCCAGCCGAGAACCAGCCTGGATTCATCTGGATTCATAGAGATAAATTCAGGCGGCTGGGCGGGAAAGCTGTTTTGTGGGCGCACGGGAGACCTCGACCGGCGCACTTACAGGGACGTCCCGGTCGCCGTTTAGGAGGCTTCTGCAGCGGGGACGAATCCGATGCGGATAGGGCCGATTGCAGCGGCTGCAGAGACCGGCGGAGCCTCTGGTTCGAGTTCTGGTGTGGCTGCGGGCGCTTCCTGCGGATTGACATAGAAACCGAGGCGCGTCAGCCGCTGGACGAGGCGATTCACGACCTTGGGTTTATTCTTGCGGTCGAAGTAATCAGAACCCAACTCGCGGTAATCTTCGCCACGGCGGAGCATGGTGTAAGCAATCGACAGCCGTTGATGAGCCAGCGCAACGATCGCCTTGTTGTGCCCGAGTGGGGCGCGCTGACGCCGGTAGCGGGCCGCTAGACACGTATCTCGCTAGACACGCTGGTAGGGCTCGATCCGCCGTTCGATCTCGCTCTCACTCACACATATTTCTGGCGCTGTGTCCAAGACCAATTGGCGGGAGTTTTGCAAGTCGGTCACAAATTTTCAAAAAAAATCTTCGGCTTTATCAATCAATAACTTACCCCGCTTCGCCGCCCTCTCCGCGCGCGCCGGCCGTTATCTCTTGAGCAGGTTGATTCATCAGCCCTGACGAGAAAAATCGAAATGAAGCTATTTGCTTGTGCGTTCTTCACCTGGCTGGCGTTTACCGGAATCGCCAATGCCCAGAACACCTTCGCCGTAACCGGCACTGTTATCCCGGATTCCCTGCTTCAGCAGAACTATGGAAAGCTCCCGAAAGGCATAGCGGGCTACGATCTCGATATTTGCAACATCAGCGGTGCCAAGCAATCGGTCGTGAGCAGCGAGATCTATCAGGCGCTCGCGCAGTCGAACACCAGTTTGCAACCGATCGGGCGTCAGATTATGCTGGCGGCTGTCCTGCGTAATCAAAATCGCAGCGCCGGTACCATCTTGGCCGTCGTGCTGAACTCGCTTACCGGCGTGCTTTCGGTGCTCAGTTCCTCCAAGTCGGGGCCGCCCGCGGGCCTTGTGACGGGAGTTGCCTTGGGCGCCATCTCGGCCCAACAGATTTTTACCAACCTGAAGCCGGTGCTTACCAGCGATCAGGTGGAGAAGTTTGAGAGTGAGGTGCTCGAACCGGCCTTAGTGCTCGACGCTGGGTCGTGCGTGGAACGCACCATGTTCGCGGCGGTCCCCACCGCCTCCGCCAAGGCGCACTCTTTGAGTTTCCACGTTCGCTAGTCAGTTGTTCGCGCGTGTGGGCACACGCGATAAGGGATGGCAGATGGGCTCTGCTCTCCTGGAGCGCTGACGAAGTGGATGTTGGACGGCGCTGGAATGGGCGTTCCAGCGCCGAGCGGGCGCGTTATTTCGGGCAGGTAACGCGCCCTTCAATCTTGCTTCCACTCGGGCTAAAATCGTATTTCTGACGCCCGGCCATCGATTTCTTCGACCGCTTATCTTCTGTCTCCTGATTTCTGTCTGCCTTCTTACCGCGCAAACTTCCCCCGATCTTCAAGCCACCCTGGTAGCCGGTTCTCAGGCTCTTCAGCGCGGCGATTATCCAGCCGCCGAATCCTCCTTCCGCCAGGCCCTGGCGCTCGAACCCGATTCCATCGAAATTCTCAACACCCTCGCCGTCTCTTTAGCCCGCCAGGGCAAGGAGCAGGAAGCCGTCGCGTTCTACGGTCGCGCCCTCAAGCTCAAGCCCGGCGACCCCATCACCACCCGCAACCTCGCCATCGCCTATTTCCGCGCCCAGCAATACAAACAAGCCTTGCCGCTTCTCAAATCCTTCGCCGGCTCCAGCCCCACCTTCCAGTCGCTCGACCTCACCGGCCTCACGCTCTTCGCGCTCGATCGCTATCCCGAAGCCGCCGCGTATCTCGAACGCGCCAGCCAACTCAATCCGCGCGACCTGCCCACTCTCGACATGCTCGGCAAAGCCTATTACCACGCCAAAAACTATGACCGCGTCTCCCAGATTTTCAACCGCATCATGGCCGTCGACCCCAACTCTCCCGCCGCCCACACCATGCTCGGCATGGCTTACGACAAAATGGGTCACGCCGATCAGGCGGAAGCCGAATATCTCGCCGCCGAAAAACGCGATCCCAATTACGTCGGCGTCCACTCCGGCCTCGGCATCCTTTACTGGAAAAAGGGCAGGTTCGACGAAGCCGCCGCCGAGTTCCGCCAGGAATTGAAGAACTACCCCACCGACCCCACCGCCAACTATCTACTCGGCGACATCCTGCAAAAACAGAACGATCCGGCCGCCGCTATCCCCTATCTGCAGGCCGCCATCCAGGCGAATCCGCGTTACCCCGAGGCGCTCTTCGAACTCGGTAAGTGCCGTGTCATGCGCAACCAGCCCTCGGACGCTATTCCGCCTCTGCGCCAGGCCATCGCTCTCAAGCCCGATTACTCGGAAGCCCATTTCGTCCTCGGCTCCGCGCTCCGCAAATTGGGTCGTACCGCGGAAGCCGTCAAAGAGCAGCAGATCGCCGAGCAGATTCAGGTAAACGCCCAGGCCAAAAGCATTCATTACCTGAAAGACAGCCCTCCCAAAACTCCTTAATAGCGCCTGCGGGGCTGCCGCTTCCCAATCACAACCAAACAAAACCAAACGCAGAAAACTTCTTTCTTTTCCCGCCTTCCCGGTGTAAGATAGCACCAATCCAGAGGCATTCTCACCTCCTCTCGCAAATTTTAATGAATGTCCTTACCAACCATGTCTAAGGCGAATCCGCACCGCCTCCATGCCGAAGAGCGACGGCGCGAAATCGTCAGCGTGCTCGGCCAGAACGGCCGCGTCACCGTCGAAGAGATTGTGCGCCGCTTCGGCGTCTCCGCCGTAACCGCCCGCGGCGATCTCGATGCCCTTTCCGAAAGCGGCGCGCTCATCCGTTCTCACGGCGGCGGTATCAAGCCCCTCGCCGCCGCTCCCGAGCATCCGCTTCTGGTCCGCGCCGGCATGCATCACGCGGAAAAGCTGCGCATCGCCCAGGCCGCCTCCCAGCTCATTCGCCCCTTTCAGACCATCATCCTGTGTACCGGTTCCACCTCCGCCGAACTGGCCGCGCAAATCGGCCGCGCCAGCCCCGAACGCAACGTGACCGTCATTACTTACGCCTTGAATGTCGCCGTCATGCTCGCCGAGCGGCCCAACGTCTCGCTCGTCATGTTGGGCGGCTTCCTCCGCCAGCCCTCCACCGCTTTCGTCGGGCCGCACGCCGAGCAGATGATGCAGTCCCTCCACGCCGACCACTGCTTCCTCGGCACCGTCGGGCTCGACGCCGACATCGGCCTCACCACCCTCGACATCATGGAAGCGCAGCTCAACCAGCGCATGATTTCTTCCGCCGCCCAGGTGACAGTCCTCGCCGATTCGAGCAAGTTCGGCCACCGCAGCCTATCCCTGATCTCTGAATTCCGCCACATCCACCGCGTCATTACCGATTTGGCTGCTCCGCCCGCCCAAGTAGAAAAGCTACAGGCCAGAGGCATAGAAGTCGTTTTGACCTAACCGTTTTTCGATCCACCCCGACCTGTCGCTTTCAAACAGAACCGCGCGCGTCAGCAAGCGTCTTCCCCCTATGAGAAACCATATACTAACTTTCACTTTCTAAATAGTTCCGTTCTGCTTTCACTTTGTTTCTTTTTGCTTGACAGGTTCTAACATTCCTCTTACAATTCCGTAAAAGCCTCCCTTCTCGTCCAAGGGATCTTTCGCCCTTTTTTGTCTTCTTCAGGAGTCTGGTTTTATGCATTCGATTTCGCAAAGTTCCTATCTGGCGGGGCGGCTGTTAGCTAGCCTGCTTCTGTTTTCCGTACTCGGCCTGTACCCGGTTCAGCTCTCCGCGCAGGAAGTAACCGCCGCCGTCAACGGCATCGTTACCGATCCTTCCGGCGGAGCGATCGCAGGCGCCAAAGTTACCGCGAAAGATCTGGACCGCGGCAGCGTCTTTCCGACCAGCACGGATGGCAGCGGCTTCTATAACCTGCCGCGCCTTCCCGTCGGCCGCTACGAAGTGCGCGTCGAAAACCAGGGTTTCCAAACGGCCATTAAGCCGGAAGTGGTCCTCCAACTAAACCAGAACGCCAGGATCGACTTCGCCATGCAGGTCGGAGACATAAATCAGAGCGTGGAAGTCACCAGCGCCGCGCCCATCCTCCAGACGCAGGCCACCCAGTTAGGCACGGTTCTCGATGCCAAGACAAATGCCCAACTGCCCCTAGCCACCCGCAACTACGTGCAGCTAACGCTCCTTTCCCCTGGCACCATCACAACTGACCCCTCCACCTTTACCGGCGCGCAGGCGACCTTTACCGGTGGTCGTCCCCTGGTGAACGGCAATCGTGAAGAAACCGACAATTTCCTCCTCGACGGCATGGATAACAACCAGGTTTCCGAGAATGCCGTCGGCTACACCCCGAGCGTCGACGCCATCCAGGAATTCAACATGATCACTCAAAACGCGTCCGCGGAGTTCGGCAACTTCATGGGTGGCATCATCAGCGTTAGCACCAAAGGTGGCGCAAATGCCTTCCACGGCGATGTTTTCGAGTTTTTTCGGAATGACAAACTGAACGCTAATAACTGGGCTAACAACTGGTCTGATCTCGCTCGTCCACTGCTCCGCTGGAATGAATTCGGCGGTTCCCTGGGTGGCCGCATCATCAAAGACAAGCTCTTCTTTTTTGTGGACTATCAGGGTTCTCGTTACGATCAGCCCTCCACCAGCAGCCCGTTCACTGTTCTCACCACGGCCGAGCGCGCTGGTAATTTCTCCCAGGCCGGGGTACCGATCTACTATCCGGGGACAAAAACTCCAATCCCGGGCGCCAATCTCGCCAGCGCCGGCTTGTTAAGTCCCCAGGCTGTCGCAATTGTAAGTAGCTCCCTCTATCCTCAGCCCGTCAACAATCAATTGACTAACAACGCTGTGAACACCACTCATAGCTATACCAATCAGGATCAGGGCGACGTCCGCATGGATTGGAACGCCTCGGACAAAGATCATATCTTCGGCCGCTACTCAGAGGGGCGCATCGAAAATCCCACCACTAACAGTATTCCCCTGCTCTACAACAGCGACAACCATTACCCAACTTACAACGGAGTTCTGGACTACACCCGATCTTTCAGTCCCAGCTTTGTCAACGAAGTCCGCGCCGGAGCCAATTACATCCCGGTTGTTACCGGTGCACTCTCCGGTACCGCTTTTTCTGCCGCTAGCGTCGGCATTCCGGGCGTCCCGACCACTATTCTTCCCGGCTTTATCTTTGCCAGCGGAAACCTGGCCCTCGACCCCGCTGGCACCGCCTTCGGCAATCCGGAAGTCCTGCAAGAGTTCTCTGACACCGTGATCCAGGCGGAAGATACCGCCATTATCACCAGGGGCACGCACACCATGCATGTCGGATTCCAGATCTTCCGCGACCGGATCAACACCTTCTATTCCGGCAACGCTGGTGTTGCCGGCCAGTTTGGTTTTAACGGCCAGTACACCAACCTGCCCGAAGCCGATTTCATGGCCGGCCTTCCCTATAACGTGCAGGGTGGGATCGCCGGCGGAACGTGGGGTCAGCGCTCCACCACTTTCGGAGCCTTCTTCCAGGATGACTGGCGCGTAACCCCGAACCTCACCCTGAATCTCGGTCTGCGTTGGGAGTTGCACACTCCCTGGACCGAAGTCCATAATCGCCAGGCCAACTTCAATGAAATCACCGGTGCGATCGAATTCCCCGGACAAAACGGCTACAGCGATGCACTTTATAACCAATACAACGGCCTTACTAATTTTCAGCCGCGCATCGGCTTAGCTTATACACCGACCCATAACACCGTCATTCGCGCCGCCTACACGGTTTCTAACTTCCTCGAAGGTACCGGCACGAACCTGCGACTTACCTTGAACCCGCCCTTCGCGACCGAGCACAACGTCAATTACGAACCGACGCAAACTCCTTCGACCCTCGCTGACGGGTATAACATCTTCGGAGCAACCAGCAACTCGGCCAGCGACATCAATTACACCGGCACCTCGCTTCGCATCTGGGATCCCAACTTCCGGCCGGCCGTCTCCAACCAGTGGAACGTGTCCCTTCAGCGGCAGTTCGGCAATTCGCTTACCGCCCAACTTAGCTATGTGGGACAAAATAACGATCATCTCGTTGTCCCCATCTGGGCCTCCGCGCTTCAGAAAGTCACCGCCGGGCCGAATGGCGTCAATGTCCCCGGTTATCTGAGCGGAAACACCACGCTGCTCGATGAAATCGGCAATGCTAAGTTAACTGATACCAACGGCATTCAGAACTACAATGCCTTGCAGGCTCAGCTTGCCAAACGCCTTGGCAATGGCCTGGAGTTCCAAGCCAATTACACGTATTCGAAATGTATGTCCGACGCAGTCGGCTATTACGGTGGGTACGGCCAGGCGGCAGGTAACTGGTATTACTGGCAGAATACCTATAACTCACGTCAGAACTACGGTCCCTGTTACTACGATGCGACGCATGCTTTTAACGGTTTCGTAACCTATGACATTCCTTATGGGCGAGGCCGCAAATTCGGCGCTAATTCGAATAAGTTCGTCAATGCGGTCGCGGGAGATTGGCAGATCAATGCGATCCTCAGCTTCCACGGCGGATTCCCACTTACTGTCGATGCCGGCGTCGACAACAGTCTCACAAACAACCCCAACCAGCTTGCAAACTGCAATGCCCCTGGCCATGTATCGGGAAGGGCGGACATCTCGACAGGTGGCTATCAATGGTTTGATCCGACTGCGTATTCTCTTCCCCAGACTGGCTATTTCGGTAGCTGCGGCGTCGGCACCGTGCGCGGGCCCGGTCTGAAAACGACCGATCTCAGTCTCACCAAACTCTTTACCTTCAGCGAGCATCAGAACCTTGAGTTCCGCGCCGAAGCCATTAACTTCACGAATACCGTGATCTTACAGGCTCCCAACGGAACCATCGGTTCCACCCTCGGCCAAATCAACTCTTCGCAGGGCGAGCGCAACATCCAACTGGCCCTCAAATACAACTTCTAAAACCAAAGTGGAGCGGCCTTTTCAGCCGCTCCACTTACCCCTTCTTACTGCGCCACCACCGTCCAGATATTCAATTTGTTGGCATTATCATCCACCGCCGCCAACCGGAACGTACCCCATCCGATGTTATTCACCGCCAGTCCGAACGCGCCTCCGTTGTTCGGATCGATCGACATCTGCCCCACGAACTCGCCGCGCGCCGTGTATTCGAGTAAATGGCATTGTCCGCCGACGAGGCGACATAAAGCGTGTCGCGCGGCGCGTCATAGGCCAGCCCCGCTGGCCCCAGCACCAAGGCCGCCGCGTCCAGCCGGTGATTGAAACCCGTTGCGATCACCAGCACGCTCGCGCTTATGCCGCCTGCGGTATAGCTAATGTCGAACCTCGATACCTCCCCGCTCAGCACGTTCGAGACAAAGACCTTAGCCTTTCCCGAAACCCCATTCCCGGTGTCGTAAACCGCCATGCCCCAGGGACCATTGATCGTGGCTAAAGTGCCGAACGTCCCGAGGAAATCCCCGTTCCTGTCGAGCACTCCCAGCCGCCCCGGCTGTACCGTTGCCGCAGTCCCGTCCAAGGTCGGCAGATTCCCCACCAGCACCAAGCCATCCGAAAGCACGCCATCGCCCCGCTCAGTCCGCTTTGCGAGGGCGCGCTTGTGAAGAAGGTGGAGGCGTTCCCCGCCTTGTCCACCCGCACAATTGTCGTGCCCGTCCCTTGCAGATTCTGTCTATTGTTGAAATTCGACACCAGCATGTCGCCCGGTTGCAGAATCCCATTGGTAGCCACGTTTCTCGGCGCATCGGCGACCCCGTACGGGTTCAAATCGCCATTTGCCGGAATCGTTGAGACCGAAGGCGGCAGCAGCGGAAAGATACTGTGCGTGTATCCTGCGCCAAACCGGCCGTCGCGGAAAACAGAACAAGCGCGCCGGCCACCATTTTGGCAGAGGCCGGACACACGTAGGACATTGAGTATTTCATGTTGTTTCTCCTGAGGAATAATTGACTTGTTTTCTGAACCGCCGCGGCAGCAGACGTGAAAAAATTGGGGACACTCCGGGCTAGCATCCGTCCAAACTCGGTAATGTCCACCAAAGCAGGCGTGTCCCCAGATTTTTTCACAAACCCGTAAGCACGCGTTGTTAAAGAGCGTTTCGGCGTCTTACCCGGCATGCGCCCAATGCGATCAAACCGACCGCCACTAACGCGAAGATCGAAGGTTCCGGCGACGCCGTGACCGTAATATTGTCGACCGCGAAATCCGGCGCGCTCGACGAAATCATCAGTTCATCGAAGCGGCCGCCCGCAAACGCTGCTTCGCCTTCCGGAAAGGTGAAGCCGCTTAAAAAGCTTCCCGCCGTTGTCACGGAACCTACCAGGTTTGACCCCTGGTAGGCGGCCAGCGTCAACGGCGACGGCGTCTCGAAGTCCGCCGTAGCGAAGTTAAACGTCACCGCTGTTAGCTCTTGGCTGAAGTTCACCGCCAGAGTGAGGTTGTTCAAGCCCGCCGGTCCCGGATCGCCCAGCACGTTCCCGGTAAGCGTTTCGAACATACTCGGGTACACCACAAAACCGCCCGGATCGCCGTCGCTCGAGAAGCTGGCCGCAAGTCCATTTACCGTATCCGTAAAAGCGGTCGACGTCCCAAGGGCATCGCTATCGAAATTGAAAATTGTAGAAGCACTCGCCGCGGCGCACAGCATTCCCCCGGCCGCCAACAGCCGCATAACATGTTTGAACATCATCGCTAAATTCCTTTACTGCTGAATAAGCGACATCGCCAGCCAAATCCCTCATCAACCAAAAAAAAACGGGCGCCCCCGAAGGAGCGCCCGCCAAGCGACTTTTGTTTGTTATCTAATTTTTGTTTGTTATCTACTTATTGATTCCAGCCGAAAGTCGTACCCGGCAGAGCCGTCGTCCCTTCCTGCCGGACCGCATCGAGCGCGCTCGGCTCCAGGCCCAGCACCTTCAGAATCGTCGGCGCAACCTGCATCGTTTCGACGCCCGTCGTGATCGTCCGCGCCACGACCTTCGGATTCGAAACCAGCATGATCACGTTCGTGTCGTCATGCGCGAAGCCGCCGTGTTCGGAAAGCTTGGCGCTGCTCCCCGTGTAGACCACGCCCACGTTCGGCGCAACCACGATATCCGGCGAACGCGGGTCTCCGTTCGGAGCCATCCCCGGCGGGTTGAACATCTGGTCGAGCGTCGCCCCGTAAAAGATCTGACCGATGTGCGCTTTCGTCGCATTCGTCTCCAGAATCGAAACCGCATTCCGCGTCTGGTGCGAATCCGCCAGCCATAGCAGCGATATGTCGTCTTCCGTCGGTCCAATGCCAGTCGGATTCAAAGGCGATTCCGAATACGGCAGCAGCGAAGCCAGCAGATTCGCCGGCGATTCACCATTGTCTCCGTTCGGCCCGGCAACCGGCAGGAAGCGGTGCGGATCGATCGGCGATTGCCCATGCTTTGCCGTGATGATGATCAGCGTCGAATCGTAAAGCCCCTGGTCCTTCAGGTTCGATACCATCTCGCCAACCGACGCATCCGCGAACTCGATCTCCCGCAGTAATTCGGTCGTAGGCGTGCCCATCGCGTCCACATAGCCGCCCGTCCCGACGTTCTTCTCGATCAGCTTCTGCCCCACGCTCACCGCCTGAAAATTCATCCCGAAAATGTTCGGTACAGGAGCCGACCGCACGCCGCCATGTCTCTTCCCGTTTATCTCGTGCAGAATCGCGTTTACCTTGATCGTGTCGTAGCAGCGGATGTTCTGAAAGCTATCCGTCCACGCGCCCACCTGCGAAGCATCCGGCACGCTCGCGCACGACATTCCGTCCGGCGTCGAAACTCCCGGCAGCGGCACCACCGCCGAGTTGATATCCGGCGAATAGTAATCGTCTACATTCGTCCCGTTGCCAGGTCCCGAAACCGCCGAGTAAGACGGGTGCTTGTCCGCCCACGCCGTATACCCGCCCGCCCCGTGGATCACGCCGAAAATCGTGTTCGTCCGTATGAAGTTCCACGGATACACCGGCGCGCAGCCATTCCTCGGATCGCGAATCAGCCGCGCTGGATCGATCGACGCAATGCCGCCGTCTTTCAACGCAGCTCCCGGCGCGCCCCCGTTCAGCTTCGTTTGATCGATATCGATTCCTTCGTCATACTCCGTGCGCGTCCCCGGAGGCGTCGCCCCCGCCACGCATGGCCCAGCCGCTACTCCGTTGCCTGTCGTCTTAGCCGGCGGCGCCAGCGATCGGTCGTAAGCCACATCGTAAAAGGCTCCCACCGTGCGCGGCGATCCGCCCGTCACCAGCGCCATCAAGCCCGGAAACGAGTCCGACGGTTTCGATGTGCTGCTATTCAAATAATTCAACCCCGTTGCCCCGAGCGTCGCCAATGCCGGGCAGTAGGGCTGCCCGCCGTTAACGCCGCTGATCCCGTTTGCGCAGTTCAGGTAATCCGCTGCATGCATTCCGTCGATGCTGATCAACAGCACGTGACGAATTTCTTTGCTTCCCCAGTCCTGATTGCTCTGCGCGCTCGCCGCCACCGCGGCCAGCGAACTAAGAAGAACCAGTGACCAGGCTTTCTTGGTATTGGTGATCAAGTTACTCTCCTGCACATCGTTCTTACCAGGATTTCTGTTGCAACCTCGTGAATCCAACAAAATTTATCCGTGCATAACTTGCCGCCGCTTCCCAACCACGCTTTTCACCGGATATTCACATTGCGGAAACAGAGATTCGTGTCTAATGGAGGCGGCAACAAGCGCAATCGCCCTCAAGGAGACATTTTTGTGAAGCTCATCACGCAACGAGTAGCCCTGGCCGCTATTCCACTCGCCCTGTCGATAGCCGTCATGTCGGCCGATCCCGTCGCCACCGGCGGCTATAACATCTCCGTTTTCGCCCAAGGCGCGTCGAGTTACCAACATCCCGATTCCATTGCCGTCGTCGGAAGCTCGGTTTTCGTCACCTACACCAACAACGTCGCGCCCGACGGCAGCGACGGTAAGTCGAGCACCGTCGTTCAATACAACATGGCCGGCTCCATGCTGAATCAATTCAGCCTGCTCGGTTCGAATGACGGCCTCAAATACGATGCCTCCACCGGCAACATCTGGGCCGCTCATAACGAGGACGGCAACGCATTTATCACGCTCTTGAACCCGGCCACCGGCCAGCAATCTCAGCAGTACCCATTCAGCGCCGCCCCACACGGCGGCGGCTATGACGACCTTTCCTTCCTCAACGGAAAAACTTACGTCTCCGCTTCGAATCCCTCAGTAGATGCGAACAATAAGGTAAACGGAGCGCCCTCGATCTCGAGCGTGCAACTGACCGGCGGCCAGGCGGTCGTGACCGGAGTTCTGGCCAACAACGCCACTGCCACGAACATCGCCACCGGCAAAACAATCGTAACCAACCAAACCGATCCCGACTCCATGACCACCACCCCTTCAGGCGGCCTGGTCCTCGATTCGCAACAGGACGGACAACTGCTCTTTGTCAATAATGTGGGCACCAGCAAGCAGACGGTCGGCGATTTGTTCCTGGTCGATTCCCAGGGCAAATCGGTTATGGTGGATGATACCGTTTTCCCGACCACTTCCAAGGGCTTCGTCCTGGTCAGTGATCCAACAGATAACACGGTGTGGAAAGTATCGAGCGACGCTTTCACGATTAACGGCGCTTACTCCGGCGGCAATTCCGACTCCTTCGGCATCATCAACCAGACCACAGGCCTCTATACGCCGTTCATCACCGGTTTGGGCGGTGCGAGCGGCGAAGCCTTCGTATCTTCTACCCCCGAACCCTCGGCCCTCGGACTAAGCGCTCTTGCCTTCGGCTTTCTGGCCTTCGGTCTTTTCCGCAAACGCAAAACGAGCACCCAGGCTTAGCCGAATTGTGGAGCGCCCTCCCAACCGTTGCGAAAATGCGTGAAACAGAGCAGGAAGCGTCAGCGACCGTAAACTTGCAACCACTAAAAAATCTCTAAGTCAATGACATCGGGCACTCGTGCCAGGCGCTTTCGAAACGCAGGCCGGGTCTCGAGTGCCCACGTCAAATCTCAGCGCGTCAGTTCCGACGGATGTTCTTTTATGAAGCGATCCGTACATCTGAAGCAATGGAAAGGGTCTTCAGAAATCGAGAGATGGTATTCCTCCCGAATTTTTCCCGCCATAGGTTTCTTCATCGATTCAAACGGGATCTCTTTTCGACTCGCAAAATCGTAGGCAAATCCCTGTGTAGGCATAACCCCGATAAAAATCCCAACTCTGGCTGAGTCGCTGGACCAGACGTAATTCTATGAAGTTGAGGTAAACATCACCTATCAACTTCTTCGCGTGTACCGTCTGAGAGCCTGCTATGAATCTGATCTGCAGACCACCCCCCATTTCCAGCACTCGCTGCTGCAGAAGGGCCACCCGATTGACCCCATTGGGTGACACGGATTCGGATTTCTGATGCCACCCGCAGCTCGACATTAATAGCACGAGAGCCATAGCAAGGATGAAACGGCGCATCTGTTTGAGTTGATTGCAAAACTGCTTTTTCCGGTGGTCTCAATGCGTCGTCTCGGAGGGATGTTCTTTCGTAAAATCTTGCATGCACTTCAAGCAGCTAAAAGGATCCTGAGTACTCGTGAGCTGGTACTCCCCGCGGATCTTCTCCGCGACCGCCTCCTTCATCGATTCGAATGGAATCTCGGTTCGCCTCGCGAAGTCGTAGGCGAAACCTTCTGCCGGCATATTCGCGATGAACAACCCAACTCTAGCGGAGTCTTTAGACCAACAATATTCTACGAAGTTGATGTAAACATCACCTATTATCTTCTTTGCGTAAACGGTCTTGGAGCGCTCCACGAATCTGATCTGCAACCCCCCTCCCATCTCGAGGACTCGCTGCTGCAAAAGGATCACACGGTTTACCCCGTCAGGTGATACCGATTGGGATTTCTGATGCCACCCACAGCTCGACAGTACGAGCGCGCAGGCAACGAGAACGATTGAACGTCGCATCTATTGGGGGTTCGTTGCAGAGCTTGCTCCACGAATTTAGTGGGTCACCTCGGAGGGGTGCTCCCTTATAAACTCTCGCACACAGGAGACAATCGAATGGATCTTGCGTGATTGAGAGATGATACTCCCTCCGGATTTTTTCTCCGAGCGCGTTTTTCATCGACTCAAACGAGATCTCCTTCCGGATCGTAAAATCGTAGGCGAAGCCCTTCCTCGGCAGGCCATTTATAAAGAAGGCAACTCTGGTCGAATCCTTCGACCAGAGAAAGTCTATGAAGTAGAGAAAAACATCGCCTTGCAACTGTTTCGTATAGACAACTTCCGAATCTGTCATGAGTTCGATGCGCAAACCACTCTCCATTAATCGATACTGCAAAAGAACAACCCCGATTGACGCCATTAGGGGACACAGATTCGGATTTGCGGTGCCAGCCGCAACTCGGCGACAGGAGCGCGAGCGCTAAAGGAAAAATGAGGCGTCGCATCTACTGGGGTCCCCGCGGAGGCCGGTGCATGACTTCAATAAGTCACCTCGGAGGGGTGCTCTTTTATGAAGCTATCCGTACATTTGTCGCATCGGAAAGGGTCTTCTCGGTTAGATAGATGATATTCGTGTCGAATCTTATCGCCCAACGCCATTTTCATTTCGTTGAAAGGTATCTCTCTTCGTGTCGCAAAATCGTATGCGAACCCCTTTCTTTGTAGACCGTTGATGTAAAGCGCAACTCTGGTTGAATCCTTCGACCAAAGGTATTCGATAAAGTTGATGTAAACATCGCCTATCAATTTCTCCGTATAGACTGCCTTGGAGTCAGATATAAATTTGATCTGCAACCCTCCTCCCATCTGAAGGACTCGCTGCTGTAGAAGAATCACCCGATTTACTCCGTTAGGCGATGCCGACTCGGATTTTTGACGCCAACCACAGCTCGACAATAGAAGGAGGAAGGCAATGGGAATCAGCGCTTGTCGCATCTCATTGTGGCTCGTTGCAAAGCTGGTTTCGAATATCATTCGCCAGATCGAAGCGACTTATTTGTCCGCTGCGTAGTTCGGCGCCGAGATTCACAGCCGCGATACCGAGGTTTATGTCCCCGGTGTTCACCTGGACCATGTGGTACGCCGCTTCTGCAACTTCAAACTGAGTAGCCGCCGCGGTTCCGGTAACTGCTCCGGCAAGATAGCCGTACTGGAAGAAGGCGGCGAAGTGATGACCCTGGTCGCTGGTATCGGATGCTGGGACGTTCTGGTAAGGAGCAAGATAGCCGCTAGGTACCCCGGTAGGGTTTAGGGAGGCGGCCTTAGCCATAGAAGCGATCCCTGCGAACTGAGTGGCGGGCTGTGTAGGCGTTAAAGCTCCAAACGCCGCAACCAACGAGTCCGTGTCGAATGAAGTCGAATTCACGTAGCTCGCGAAATCTACTAATGCATTGCAGTCAGAAATCAAGCGAGCTGCAACCAGTGAACTCAGAGTCGACGCAAAGCCATACGGGCTCGGATTTGCGGAAGAACCTTCGGATGCCGACGGGTTTACAGTTATCGGCGCACTTCCGCCGGAGCCGCCGGATGAAGTGCCTCCACCAACAGGCGTTACGGTCGGAATTGTGTCGACCGGATCGGGCGTTGCACTTACGTTGACGATGGTCGGGGTCGGATCTACCACAACAGGTCCGGGTTCTTGGACCTGATCGCCATACTCAAACACGCCCCCATCGTCCAAGCCATTCGGATCGAAATTATTGGCTGGATCGTTCCCCACATACGCATACCGGTTCCAAGTCTGCGGGACATACGCATTCGCGCTGCCGCCGAACGGATCCGGGCGCATGAACCTTCCAATTAAGTTGTTGTAGTAACGCTGATCGGCGTAGTCCAAACCCGTCGCCGAATCGCGCGTATACGAAGCAAACTTCTCCTGATCGTTTGCCGGATTCGGCGGATTGATATTCGTCCGCTCCTGCCCGAACGGGAAGTACTTGCCGCGCGAATCGAGCCGGTCCTGCGGCGACACCAGCCGGTTCCCGAACCACTGTTTCGTGACACTCGCCTGCAGCAGCACGCCGCTCGAAGGATTCACCTGCCACGTCCCGTACTTGTGCCCTTCGGCTCCATAGAAGTAAATCTCTTCCCCGCTGTACGTAGATCCGTTGTACAAACCCTTGTACACGCGGTGATTGGTCGTGTCATAGCCATACAGCACCGTTCCGCCGCTCGACGGACTGGCCTGGATCGTGCGGTTCTCGATGTCGTAGCCATAGCCGGAACCGGCATACCCAGTCATGTTGCCGTTCGCGTCGTACGAAGCGCTCGTTTGGATGCGATTGGTCGTCGTGTCGATCGCCACGCTCAAAGCCGGCGCATTGCTCGCCGCCACCTGATTCAAGTTGCCGAAGCCGTCGTAGGTATAGCTCTGCGACCAGGCACCGCTCGGATCTCCGGTGGCGCTCGCCTTGATCAAACGCTGCAGCGTGTCGTATTGATAGGTCGTCACCTCGCCGCTCACCACATCCGTCTGCGAAAGAATCTGCCCGTTGTCCTGTGTCGCCGAATAGTTGTACTTGTAGTGAACGTTCGAGCCCGAAACCAATTCCGTCAACTCCACATTCGCGTTATAGCTCCGCGTCTCCGAAAAGCCGTTCGCCGAGAACGACAACAATTCGTTCGACGGCCCGTACGAAGTGTTAGCCGCCCACGGCGTATTCGCTTTATCGGTCATGCTCTGCAGCCGTTCCATCGTGTCGTAGCCGTAGCTGTAGCCCGGACCGCTCACCGTCGTCCCGTTGCTGTTGAACTGGCTGTTCGGGTACTGAATCGAGAGCACGCTGCCTTCGTCATCGTAGCCGTAACTCGCATCCAGATTGAGCGACGAAGATCCGAACGGCGTTCCCGTCACGTTCAGCCGCTTCGTCGTGATCGCTCCCGCCTTGTGATAGCTGTACCATTCCTTCAAAGCCAGCCCGTGCGGGCCCGTATACGTGATCTGCGAAACCCGCCCCGCCGTCGCCGAAGAAAATCCGCCGTTCGTCCCGCTATACGCATAATTCGTCCGCTGGCTCACGTCCTCCGTAAACGTGCTGCCGCTCACCGCGCCGCGCGCAATCTGCGTAATCCGGCCGTAGGAATCGTAAGAATACACTTTGCGGTGGCTGTTGGCATCCGTCACGGTCGCGAGCGTCCCGTCCGTGTTGTACGTATAGCTCACCGTCCCCGCCTCCGGACTCGTCTTGCTCGTCAGTTGCAGCGTTGTCGCGTTATACGCCCAGGTCCGAAACTGCGTCCGCACCGTTCCGCCCACCGTGCGGCTCATTTGAACCTCTATCAAATGCCCGAACACATCGTACGCGTAAAAAGTCTCGTGAGTCGGCTCGCTCCCCGGATTCGGGCTTGGCTCCTGCACCTCGACCAGCTGCCCGTACGCGTCCGTCGTGAACGTCTTCCATTTGCCCGTCGGGTCCGTCACCGTTGTGTTGTTGCCCGCATACGCATAGCTATAACTCGATGCTCCGTCCGGCCGCGTTCGGCTCTTCAGCCTCCCGAGCACATCGTAGCCATATAATTTCCAATACGTTGTCCCGCCCGGCAGGTGTGGCGCGCTCCGCTTCACCACCTTACCCGTCGCCATCCCGCCCACCGCGTCGTAAGCCACGTCCGTCACGGATTTTATCGATGTGCTGTCGCCCGTCTGCACCTGCGCCACCCGTTGTTGTGTCAGGCCATGGGTCCGCCTTCTCATGTTAGTTAAGGGTCCGACAACGGGGGTGGGTCATTCCTGCTGACCTTCAATTTCCTGAGGGCCACCACAACTCCCAAAACGCAAAACGGAATCCCCAGAAACGAAAGGATGGCCAATCCCCAATGACCCTGAGAGAGATAGCTCAAACATTGCCAAATCAAGCCTATTCCCAGCAGTGCCAGCAAGACCAGCTGAATTTTCGGTGGAAGGACTTTTCTTTCAGAACTCATCATCTCTACCTAAGCACCCAACGAAATCCTGGCCGAAAGCCGACTGTGCCGTGCAGACAATTTTACTTGGAGTGCCTTGGACTCCAAGCCGTACTCCTGAAGTTCCATAACGGTCTCACTTATTCTAAATGGAAGCGAAGTAAATCTTCTTCTGAAAACCATGGTGTCGGCGCTAGTCATTTGCGCAGTAATCGGAATCACGGCATTTCTCCTCTTGAGTTTTCTATTCATTGGCAAAATGCAAGACTGGAAAACGACAAGGCCTGCCCTCTTCAAACGGATTCGCTTAGCGTTGGTGGTCCTCTATTCCTTGCTCTTCATTCCGGTTCTTCGCACCCACTTCCCTTATCCAAGAAGGAGTCAAAATGGACCAGAAGTCCACTCCAACTGTGGGCACGTGACTTTAGCAAAGGGCCCCATAGACTCTGACATGCTGAAACTGCAATTGCCGATTTGCCCACCTTCCCATTCGAGAAAAGCAACGATCAGAGTTTCCTTAACGACCCTGGTCGATCAGAAAGGCAAGGTTTATAAAATACTTCCAATAAGCGGCCCCGCTGACCTTCTGCATATTTCCGCCGTCGCCGTTTCCAAGTGGCTGTTCAAACCAAATTATCATTGCCTTGGAGCTCCGCCCGGCCAATGCCGAATCGAGTTCGACTTCTCTTTCTTCTGCTACCTTAGCCTTAGCCGGAGAGCGCCCCTACTTTCTCCTAAGGCAAACCCAAAGTATTGCGTTTATCGAGAGTAGAGAGACGACGACGGATCCCAACAGGCGGTAACCTCTGAATGTCGGCTCTTGGAAGCCTTTGCACAAGAGCACTCCAAAGGCAGTAACGTTGGAAACAACATATATGATCTTTGATCGATTCCTGTCCGTCACAAGATTTGTCCTCGTTTTATCGGAAAGCATCTATTAAAGATCGTCTTCCTCAAGAATATGCGTTGCCGGGTCGCCGCCCGGGCTAGCCGCCCCCCCGGAATAAACGAGTTCACTTGGAAGGTTGAGGTCCGTCGATACCGTTGGAATTTGACTCGGTTCCGCCAAAACGGTCCCCACTCCCCCTTCGGGGATTTGCAAAAAGGCGCCATCATTCATGGGAGGCAAAGTCGCGCTTGTTTGATAAGACGGATTCCCTTCTGGATTTGACCCTATATAGGAGGCAGTAAACGCAGAGGACGGGACCGAGGAACCCAACAAATACGACGAGTATGCTCCAGAGCTGAAACTGTTCAAGATGTCGAGCCCGGTAGATGACGGAGACAAGCCTGTATTAGCAAAGTCCGCCAAGCCGTAAGTATAGGAGGCATAAGAGGCCACTTGCATGTTGCCACCAGTAGCAGCGTATGCCGCCAGACCAGCAGGATTTGTAATATTCAAAACATCGTTAACCGCTCCTTGGCCGTTGCCGTTGGAAGCTAGCCCATTAATGATGTTTGTGGTACCAACGACCATACTCCCAGCAGCGCTAATCGAGGCGCCAATCGTAAAGAATGTTGCAACGCCACCCGTGCTGGCATCTGCGGTTGCTGTTAATGCAAGGCCGGCCACTCCAAATCCGAGTTGGACGATTCCGTTTGTAGTTTGTGTCCAATTTACAAGTCCTTCCGGATCGAAATTATTGGCTGGATCGTTCCCCACATACGCATACCGATCCCAAGTCTGCGGAACATACGCATTCGCGCTGCCGCCGAACGGATCGGGCCGCATGAACCTTCCAATTAAGTTGTTGTAGTAACGCTGATCGGCGTAGTCCAAACCGGTCGCCGAATCGCGCGTATACGACGCGAACTTTTCCTGATCGTTCGCCGGATTCGGCGGATTGATATTCGTCCGCTCCTGCCCGAACGGGAAGTACTTGCCCCGCGAGTCCAATCGGTCCTGCGGCGACACCAGCCGGTTCCCGAACCACTGTTTCGTGACACTCGCCTTGAGCAATACGCCACTCGAAGCGTTGATCTGCCACGTCCCGTACTTGTGCCCTTCGGCTCCATAGAAGTAAATCTCTTCCCCGCTGTACGTAGATCCGTTGTACAAGCCCTTGTACACGCGGTAATTCGTCGTGTCGTAGCCATACAGCACCGTCCCGCCGCTCGACGGATTCGCCTGGATCGTGCGATTCTCGATGTCGTAGCCGTAGCCCGACCCGGCGTAGCCGGTCATGTTGCCGTTCGCGTCATAGGATGCGCTCGTCTGGATGCGATTGGTCGTCGTGTCGATCGCCACGCTCAACGCCGGCGCATTGCTCGCCGCCACCTGATTCAAGTTGCCGAAGCCGTCATAGCTGAAACTCTGCGACCAGGCACCGCTCGGATCTCCGGTGGCGCTCGCCTTGATCAAACGCTGCAGCGTGTCGTATTGATATGTCGTCACTTCGCCGCTCACCACATCCGTCTGCGAAAGAATTTGCCCGTTATCCTGCGTCGCCGAATAGTTGTACTTGTAGTGAACGTTCGAGCCCGAAACCAGTTCCGTTAACTCCACATTCGCGTTATAGCTCCGCGTCTCCGAAAAGCCGTTCGCCGAGAACGACAACAATTCGTTCGACGGCCCGTACGAAGTGTTAGCCGCCCACGGCGTATTCGCTTTATCGGTCATGCTCTGCAGCCGTTCCATCGTGTCGTAGCCGTAGCTGTAGCCCGGACCGCTCACCGTCGTCCCGTTGCTGTTGAACTGGCTGTTCGGGTATTGAATCGAGAGCACGCTGCCTTCGTCATCGTAGCCGTAACTCGCATCCAGATTGAGCGACGAAGATCCGAACGGCGTTCCCGTCACGTTCAGCCGCTTCGTCGTGACCGCTCCCGCCTTGTGATAGCTGTACCATTCCTTCAAAGCCAGCCCGTGCGGGCCCGTATACGTGATCTGCGAAACCCGCCCCGCCGTCGCCGAGGAAAATCCGCCGTTCGTCCCGCTATACGCATAATTCGTCCGCTGGCTCACGTCCTCCGTAAACGTGCTGCCGCTCACCGCGCCGCGCGCAATCTGCGTAATCCGGCCGTAGGAATCGTAAGAATACACTTTGCGGTGGCTGTTGGCATCCGTCACGGTCGCGAGCGTCCCGTCCGTGTTGTACGTATAACTCACCGTCCCCGCCTCCGGACTCGTCTTGCTCGTCAGTTGCAGCGTTGTCGGGTTATATGCCCAGGTCCGAAACTGCGTCCGCACTGTTCCGCCCACCGTGCGGCTCATTTGAACCTCGATCAGATGCCCGAACACATCGTACGCGTAAAAGGTCTCGTGAGTCGGCTCGCTCCCCGGATTCGGGCTTGGCTCCTGCACCTCGACCAGCTGCCCGTAAGCGTCCGTCGTGAACGTCTTCCATTTGCCTGTCGGGTCCGTCACCGTCGTGTTGTTGCCCGCATACGCATATTTGTAAGTCGAGCTTCCGTCCGCGCGCGTGCGGGAAATAACGCGGCCTAAAACATCATAAACCGATACCTTCCAAACCGGAGTGGCTCGTGAGAGATTGTCGAATAGTAACCGCGATATTGAACGCTCAAAGTAATCGTTATTTGTCAACTGAGGTAACGAACGTCACTAAACGGCAGGAAATCACGCCTCAAGGGTATACGACTTTCATTTGGGCAAAGGAATAACTCTTACATTTGGATATTGTTCCTGCAGCAAGTGAGCCCGTTGGCCGAGACTCTTCGCTTCGCTGAAGTTTCCCCTTTGATAGCAGATGAAACCTAGGGCAAGCAACGCCGACCCAAGAATTTCAGGCCGCACGGCATCATTCGCCCGAAGTACCACTGCCCTCAGGTAGGGTTCCGCGAAATCGAATCGATGTCGGTTGAACAAATATTCCCCATAAAGCCCCTGTACGTCTGCCAAACGGCGATCACATACACGGATCAATGGCTTATCCCGCTTTTCACAGGACGAATAGAATGCAATACCCTTTCGTACCATCTCGCTTGTTTCGGCATCACGGTTCATGCTTTCGTAAAGGGATTGCAGGTCGAATAGCGCGATCCCGATGTCGGGATCGAACTTCTGCTGGCTTCGCACCAGTATGGCAAGCCGATCCCGGTAGGCATTCTCAGCTTTACTAAGCTGTTTTTCCTTGCTGTATAGGCCTCCTAGGCGCCACAATACATCGGTTTCCAAATGATAGTTAGCGTGTTTCGTCTGGGCCAGTCTATGCGCCAGTGAGCGTGCCCGAAGGTATTCCGTTTCCGCAGCGGCCAAATTGCCGTCTGCAGCGTCTTCATTAGCCTTTGTCACCACTGTCTGCTCATCCTTGAGCAGTGATATGTCAACAGAATGCAAGAGTATCGGCATACATAGAAGGGCAGTCGTGACTTTGGCGATCACCATTTTAAGCATTTACCAGAAGCCCAAGCTCGGACTACAAAATCCTCTCATCCATTCCAAGGCTAAAAATCGCGATAAGGGACGAGAACAGAGCGCCTCGGATCGCGCGGATCGACTCGCACTTTGAACGGAAGTTCCTTCAAATTGGCGATGAGCCGTTCAGCGTCATCTTCTTGACTGAAACGCTCTTGATAAGATCCACCATGAAAGTTCCCCGCAACATCATAAGAGTAAGTGATCTCCGCTTCATAGACATCTCTTCGCCCCGCACGCTTCACCACCCTGCCTCCCTCGAATTGCGCACCAATCATCGGCCATCCTCGTGACAAACGCCGCTGCGCCCAGTTCTTTACTAAACGCGCACCAGGGATCACAATCAAGGCAACACAAACCAGACTTAGCGCGACGTATGGTTTAGCATCGAATGCCAGCAACAAAAAGACACAACAAAGGCCGGCGATGCTCAATTTTAAATTGTGAATTCGCTGTAATTCTTTCATAGTCCTCGGCCCATAGGGCTTGAGCTTCCATGTCCTGCTGCCGGTGTTTTCACACGACTAAGGCAAGCGATCTCTTTATGCCTTCATTCTGTTCGAGGCGCTCCTCCGCCGAGATTTAAATATATTCCAGCACCTACCTGGTGGCCCGCATACACGCCTATCGTGCCCCCTGGCTGATAGAAAACGCCAGCAACACCATAGATTGGCACGAAAAAGATGGGTGAAGGATTTCCCTGAATTGGCAATTCGTACCCAGCATAAGAACTCGACGCTAGTGCGGACACAGTTCCGCCCGAGTTACTGTCATAGGAAGCTATTGCTCCAGGTGCGACCGGATTGTTATTGAATTCGCCATAAACGAAACCGCCAACACTGACGCTACTGAGCTGTTGTCCAACCTATTGGAACACCTGCTGCGCAGTGTCGTTCAGGGGAACATCGTTACTGAAACTAGCGCCGCTAGGAGTGACGGTAACAGTGGTTTGAGGGTTTACGTTCGGATCGTTGATCAGAACGTCCCCGTTCGAGTCGACCGTGGCGGTTGTACCGATATACCCAAGATCCTGCCCACTTGCCGGCTGCCCGTAGCTGACGGGTCCTCCTCCTCCTCCTCCGTCATCGTAAAAATCGGATTCCGCGTCCACTAATTCCAGTCCTTCCGGATCGAAATTATTGGCTGGATCGTTCCCCACATACGCATACCGATCCCAAGTCTGCGGAACATACGCATTCGCGCTGCCGCCGAACGGATCCGGCCGCATGAAGCGCCCGATCAAGTTGTTGTAGTAACGCTGATCGGCGTAATCCAAACCGGTCGCCGAATCGCGCGTGTAGGAAGCGAACTTCTCCTGATCGTTTGCCGGATTCGGCGGATTGATATTCGTCCGCTCCTGCCCGAACGGGAAGTACTTGCCCCGCGAGTCCAATCGGTCCTGCGGCGACATCAGCCGGTTCCCGAACCACTGTTTCGTGACGCTCGCCTGCAGCAGCACGCCGCTCGAAGGATTCACCTGCCACGTCCCGTACTTGTGCCCTTCGGCTCCATAGAAGTAAATCTCTTCCCCGCTGTACGTAGATCCGTTGTACAAACCCTTGTACACGCGGTGATTGGTCGTGTCATAGCCATACAGCACCGTTCCGCCGCTCGACGGACTGGCCTGGATCGTGCGGTTCTCGATGTCGTAGCCATAGCCGGAACCGGCATACCCAGTCATGTTGCCGTTCGCGTCGTACGAAGCGCTCGTTTGGATGCGATTGGTCGTCGTGTCGATCGCCACGCTCAAAGCCGGCGCATTGCTCGCCGCCACCTGATTCAAGTTGCCGAAGCCGTCGTAGGTATAGCTCTGCGACCAGGCACCGCTCGGATCTCCGGTGGCGCTCGCCTTGATCAAACGCTGCAGCGTGTCGTATTGATAGGTCGTCACCTCGCCGCTCACCACATCCGTCTGCGAAAGAATCTGCCCGTTGTCCTGTGTCGCCGAATAGTTGTACTTGTAGTGAACGTTCGAGCCCGAAACCAATTCCGTCAACTCCACATTCGCGTTATAGCTCCGCGTCTCCGAAAAGCCGTTCGCCGAGAACGACAACAATTCGTTCGACGGCCCGTACGAAGTGTTAGCCGCCCACGGCGTATTCGCTTTATCGGTCATGCTCTGCAGCCGTTCCATCGTGTCGTAGCCGTAGCTGTAGCCCGGACCGCTCACCGTCGTCCCGTTGCTGTTGAACTGGCTGTTCGGGTACTGAATCGAGAGCACGCTGCCTTCGTCATCGTAGCCGTAACTCGCATCCAGATTGAGCGACGAAGATCCGAACGGCGTTCCCGTCACGTTCAGCCGCTTCGTCGTGATCGCTCCCGCCTTGTGATAGCTGTACCATTCCTTCAAAGCCAGCCCGTGCGGGCCCGTATACGTGATCTGCGAAACCCGCCCCGCCGTCGCCGAAGAAAATCCGCCGTTCGTCCCGCTATACGCATAATTCGTCCGCTGGCTCACGTCCTCCGTAAACGTGCTGCCGCTCACCGCGCCGCGCGCAATCTGCGTAATCCGGCCGTAGGAATCGTAAGAATACACTTTGCGGTGGCTGTTGGCGTCGGTCACGGTCGCCAGCGTCCCGTCCGTGTTGTACGTATAGCTCACCGTCCCCGCCTCCGGACTCGTCTTGCTCGTCAGTTGCAGCGTTGTCGCGTTATACGCCCAGGTCCGAAACTGCGTCCGCACCGTTCCGCCCACCGTGCGGCTCATTTGAACCTCTATCAAATGCCCGAACACATCGTACGCGTAAAAAGTCTCGTGAGTCGGCTCGCTCCCCGGATTCGGGCTTGGCTCCTGCACCTCAACCAGCTGCCCGTACGCGTCCGTCGTGAACGTCTTCCATTTGCCCGTCGGGTCCGTCACCGTTGTGTTGTTGCCCGCATAGGAATATCTATAAGTGGAGCTCCCATCCGCGCGCGTGCGGGAAGTAAGACGGCCTAAAACATCATAAACCGATACCTTCCAAACCGGAGTGGCTCCTGACAAATGAGGCACGCTGCGCTTATATGCCTTCCCGATCGGACTACAACCGCAGGAGTCGTAAGCCACGTCCGTCACGGATTTTATCGATGTGCTGTCGCCCGTCTGCACCTGCGCCACCCGCCCCAGCCCATCCAGATATGTCTTCACCCAATGGCTGTTCGTAGTCGCCGTAATCTGCGGAGCACTCGTGCTGTATTGATAAATCGTGTTCGCTCCATAAGGCGATGAAACCGTTTGCGGCCGGTCCGCCGTGTCATACAGCACCGTCGTTGTGTCCTGGTTCGGCCCCGTTTGAGCGTTGCTGTGCAGCGACGCCGTCCATCCATAACTCGTATTCAGCGCATCGGCCGTCGTGATCGCGTCCGGCGCCGCGTAGTTCGTCGCCGTCGAGGTGGCCTGCTGCACGTAATGATTCGGATTGATGTCGTTCCCCGTCCAGAGCGCCGTTCCCGTCTGGTCGTAGTTGTGGTGCCAGCTGCCCCACGGAACCGCCTCGTCGTAAACGTTGCCGCGCGTCGTGAAAGAGGGGCCGTATTCCGCCGTATCCTGCTGCGCGATGTTCGCCGTGGCCGCAATGCCGTTCGGATACTGGTCGTACGTATTCTGTTTCAGCGTCGTCGTCGTGCCGTTCTTGTCCGTCACCGTTACCCCCACCTTCCGGTTCCGGATATACAAGTTCGTGTAATTGGCTGTGGCCAGGTAGCTCGTGTTATACGTCTTCGCCGCATGTGTCAGGTCGGTGTAATCGTAAAGCTTCGTTTGCGTCACGTTGCCGTACGGATCTACCGTCTGGTCCACCTGTTTGGTCACCGCGTTGCCCGTCCCGGAATCGAGCGTGCTCTGCAGCCGCGAGATGTAATTGTTGCCCGAAGAGTTTTGTGCCCAACTATAGGCAGTCACGCGCGGCGCTTGACTCCCGCCGCCTTCGCTCACCGAACTGACGATGCCCGCCGCCGCCGATCCCACGTCGTTGAAAGTCCAGGTCTTCGTTGCGTGCGCCGTGCTGTCCGTCAGCACGCGCGTCGTGTCGATCGCCCCGGAGCTGTCTCGCGTGCCTGAAAACGTATAGCTTCGCTCGCCGATCGTCGCGTCCCAGTAAAGATAACGGTCCGCCACCTCCCGCACGCTCGTTTGCGAGTAGGCCGCCGTCGCGTATTGCCAGCGCATGTGGCCCCCCAGCGGGAAAGTCACCTGCTGCAGCTCGCCCGCGTCCCCGCTATCGTACGTGAAGCCCGTTGTCAGGCCCGTCGCGTTGTTGGTGGCCGAACTCAGCAGCCCCGCCGTGCCGAACGATTTCCCCGACGAACCGAAAGGAGACTCCAGCGTTACCGAAGAGTTGTAAGTAAAAGCAAACGAATCCTGGCTGTCGATCGCGTTCGCAATGCTCGTCAGGTGCGGGATCGCATCGTTGTTATAGCCGAAGGAAAACGTCGCCCCGCTCGGCGGATTCACGCCCTTCCGCGCGTCCTGGATCGTCGAGATGCGCGCGCTCGAATTGATCCACGTCACCCCAGCGCCCGGCGCGTACGCGATGTCGATCTGGTTCCCATTCGAATCTTCGATCATCGTCGGATACATCGTGCCCGCATCCTGCTCCGTTCCCGCCGACGTGCAGCCGAAAATCCAGTACGTCCCGTTATTGAAGTACAGCCGCTGCGCGTTCGAATCGTAGCTCATGTAGACGCTCTCTTTCGAGGTCCAGATCCCGTTGCTGTTCTGGTCCAGCCGGTAATTGGCCCCGCTCGCGTCGCTGAATTGATAAAACTTCACAGCAAAATACGAGCTGTAAAAAGTCGTCAGCGATCCTACCTGCATGCTCCATCCAAACCCGAATCCCACATCCTGCCCCAAACGCCACGGCGCGCCCGCATTGTCCAGCCGCCAGTTCTGCGAATTGTACGCCAGCCGCAGCGGAATCGACCAGCCTCGGCTGATCGCCTTCACCAGCGGATACGAGAAATTCAGGTTGCCCGACCGCAGGTCGATCTGCTCCCCCATCCCGCCCCAATACGAGCCGGTGGCACGCGTACCCACCTGAAGCGCGTCGATGGTGGCGTTGGCCGGGACCGATATCGAGAAAGACGTAGCCGCCGACACATTGCCATGATGATCCTGCACCTGAATGCTATAGGAATGCGTGCTCCCAGGCGTCGCCCCCGGATCGCTCCATTCTGGCGTGCGCGTCGAAGCCACCTGCGAGCCGTCGCGCGACCACAAGTAAGCATTCACGCCTGACCCGTTCGCGTCGTCCTCCGAACCGGCCGATTCCAGATCCACCTCGTTCGCGAGAACGTAATTCTGCACCGAAGCCGCCGCCACCGGAGCCGGCGCGACCCGGTCGCACGGGCCCAACTGCGCTAGCGAAATAGAATTGTTCGACGGCATGCTGTAGCCGCCCACGCCGCCCGCGCCCGTCAGCGGCGACGAGTCCGTCCAGTTGAAGTACTGCACATTGTTCACCCAGAACCGGAGCGCGTTGTCGTTGCCTAGTACTAACTTGCAATAGTTAACGTACTTATACATACTAGGGGCATGCGCCAGCCCGTGGCAATCATTGACCTGACCGAGGAGGAACGTGGGAGGCTCGAACAATGGACTCGTCGCGGCAAGAGCGAGCAGCGGTTGGTGGAACGGGCCAAGATTATCTTGTTGGCCAACGAAGGCCGAACCAACCAGCAGATTGCCGATACCCTGAAAACCCGCACGGCGCGTGTTTCGAAGTGGCGGCAACGCTTCGGGACCAATCGCCTGGTGGGTTTGAATGACGCCGGGCGTTCCGGCAAGCCCGCGATTTATGACCTGAGCACAGAGAAACGAGTGCTGGCGTTGCTCGATCAACCGCCGCCCAAAGGCTACTCGCAGTGGAATGGCCCGCTGTTGGCGGAAGCTCTGCCGGATGTGAGCAAAGACCAAGTCTGGCGCATTCTGCGGCGCCATAGTATCTGCTTGCAGCGGCGCCGCAGTTGGTGCATCAGCACGGATCCGGAGTTTGGCCCCAAGGCTGCCGACGTGGTGGGGCTCTATCTGAACCCGCCGGAGAAAGCGCTGGTGATCGCCGTAGATGAGAAACCGTCCATTCAGGCGTTGGAACGGGCGCAAGGCTATTTGCGTCTGCCAGACGGCAAAGCGGTTAACGGATTCAGTCACTGCTACAAGCGCCACGGCACGACGACACTGTTTGCGGCACTAGAGATCAGCACGGGACAGGTGAAAGCGGCGCACTATAGCCGCAGACGCCGGCGCGAGTTCCTGGACTTCATGAACGAGGTCGTGGCAGCGCATCCGGACCGTGAGATCCATATCGTGTTGGACAACCTGAACACGCACAAGCCGAAGGAGGACCGCTGGCTGAAGCGGCACCCCCACGTGTATTTGCACTTCACTCCAACTTATTCCTCCTGGCTCAACCAAGTCGAATGCTGGTTCAGTATCCTGAGCCGACAAGCGCTCCGCGGCGCAAGCTTTACTTCTCCTAAGCAACTGCGGCAAGCCATCGATGACTTCGTCTCAGCCTACAACGAAAGGGCCGCTCCCTTCGAATGGAAAAAGGCTGTTGTCTTCCCCTCAAAACCCAAACTCAAGTACTCTGACTTATGCAAGTAGATACTAGCACGGCATGATAAACAATCCCGTTTGAGCACGGTACTGCGGTCGAACTGATCTGCGAAACCGAGCCGCTGACCACTTTGTAAAGCGTCGCTGTCGCGCTGCACCCGTTGCCCGAAAACGTCGGATTCTGAATCGCGAACGCATAGAACGAGCCCGCGCTCGTCGAGCCCAGCAACGCATTCGAAGACGCTTCCAGGTAGAGCACATAGTTCCCGCCAGAGGCGCCCAGATTCAGCGTGGCCGCCACTTCGTATTGGTGCGTGCCGTCCGGCGGCGCTCCTTTGTAAACGTAAGAGCCGCCTGTCGCCGCCGTCACCGTAAGCCCGGAGCCGCTGTTCGAAGACGTTCCATTCACATTCCAACTGGGAGCCGAGTTGTTATAGCTTTCCAGATTGTCCGTCTCAAAATACGTATAGCTTGCCCGCAACACAGGCGTCAGCAAAAACAATCCAAACGAAAACCAGGCGAAGAGGCGCTTCACAGTCCACCCTCCGCGAACGCGCTCAAATCGAAATCCTTCTTCAGCAGCCGCAGTTGTTCGAGCAGCGTATCCGCCGCAATCTTTTGCGGATCGAACACCCGCACGGAAGCGTCGTTGCTCTGCAGAATCGGCCGGAAGGCGGCGCGATCGCGCGCCACAAACTCCACAATCGCCGTCTGCCCATCGTCCGCCATTACGCTGCGATACCCGATAATCACCGGCGGATCGGCGAATCCTTTGCTCTTTTTCTGTCTTTCCGCCGGCATTTGCCCCGCGACCGGCGCAAACATCGGGCGCTTCGGATCGTCCAGCGTGCCCGCCCCTACCATCGGCACCACGCAAATAATGCGCTCATAAAGAGCGCCGCTAACGGAACGCGGGCCAGCGAGCCCGAGACTGGTGAATAGACACACTCCGGCTAATATGCGCAAAGCAGCAGATCGCATCGAGACCGCCCTCCGACGGCGGAATGACTAACAAACAAAGGAAAGGAAACGCGCACCTGGGCAGTGCGCCATTCGCAAAACGGCAGCTCTAACTTACTCCGACCAGTAAGTTTTCTAACTCGGCACTAAGAAAAATAACCGAAGATACTTAGTCGAGTCAAGAGAAAAAATAAGACAAAAGAAGAGAAAACGTTTCCATTAACCGAATTTATCCTCGGCCTCTAACTCCCCCGTCTCATTTATCCAAATCGACTTACCGTATATTGCCGTTGGCGATCCGCTGTGGAGCGGCTCTCCAGAGCTGCCATGCCGGCTTTCAAGCCGGCACCTGCCGCAGCATGTCGCAGCGGCAATTGGGAGCCAAAATCCATTGCGTAAGGCCGACTTTCAACCCCCCACAAGCCTGCTATACTTTCTATTTACGCGCTCAGCCTCGCTGAGCACAGGTGTGTCTTATGGCAAAAGTTTGTGAAATATGCGGTCGCGGACCGCAATTCGGGCATCGGATCAGCCATGCCCACAATGTCTCGAAACGTCGCTGGAATCTGAACCTCCAAAACGTCCACGCCGTCATCAAAGGCGCGGGCAAGCGCGTGCGCGTCTGTACGTCGTGCATCCGCAGCGGCAAAGTCCAGAAAGCGCCGTCCTCCAAGCCCTCCGCCGCTTAGCTCCTCCCAGGTCGAAAAGCCTTGGCGTCTCCCTTAGAGGCGCTTTTTCACTTTTCCTCGGGGATTCTCTAACCAAACGGATGGCTTTCCGTCAAACGATAATCGGATCATTGTAGATGTCTCCGACACTCCGCCAAGTTGCTAAGCGCCTCGGCAAATCCGGAATCGCTTTCCTGGCCGCCCTGGCCCTCTTCATCCTCTTCTATTTCACCGGAAATGGCGGCCTGGCGTTCCTGTTTGCGCTCATCCTCCTGCCGCTGGCCTGCATTCTGGCCTTCCGCGCCTTTCGCTACTTCAGGCAGCGCGGCCTCTGGAGCGTCCGCAACCGCCTGCTCTTCGTTTACGGGTTGATCGGTGTTCTCCCGCTCCTGCTCGTCCTGGTACTCATCGGCCTCGGAGCCTGGGCCCTCACCACCGAGCTTGCCATCTATCTCGCCAATTCCGCTCTCGAACGCCGCACCAACTCCACCGAATACGTCATCGAAGCCATCCGGCATCTTCCCCGAGACAACCAGATCGACGACGCTCCCGAAGTCCTCAAAAACTTCCAAAGCTCCTTACCCGGAGTGCGCCTCTACATCGACGACGCCGGTCATTCGGCCAAGTTTCCGCCCGACAGTCCGGATCTTCGCCTGCCCGCCGGCTGGCACAATCTGAGCGGGCTGCTGGTCAATAAAGGCCATTTCTACGATTGGGCCCATTACAAAGGCGATAACGAGGAAATCGCCGTCGTCGCCCCGCTTTCCGACCAGGAAGTGGAGGATCTCGTTCCCCACCTCGGCGCAATTTCGCTCTTCGAAAGTCCCGACGATGGTCACACCGATGGCCACCCCGCCGAGGCCGGCTCCTTTCGCGCGGTTGCCATCGACCGCGGCTCCGGCAAGGATCCCGATTTCAAAATAAGCCTCAATCAACCGGCCGATAACGCTCGCAGGATTCATCTCCCGCCGCCCGCTTTTCGCTTCGACATCCCGGTTTCCTGGCCGGCCACCACGCCGCACTATCACCTCGATTCGCCCAACAAAACCTATAGCGGCGTTCTCTGGGTCTATTCACGGCCTTCCGCCGTTCTCGGCACTTTCTTCTCCGGTCCCGAAGTCCTGCGCGGCGTCCTCTTTAACGCCGTCATTGCCGTCGCCCTGCTCTTTCTTCTGGTCGAGCTCGGCGCCGTCTTTGTCGGAGCCAAGCTCGGCCGCCGCCTGACCCGCGCCATCGACGCCCTGTATGAGGGCACGCGCCGCATCATCAATGGCGAATTCAGCCATCGCATCCCCGTCCATTCCGGCGATCAGCTTGGTGAGCTCACTACCTCCTTCAACCGCATGACCAGCAATCTGCAGCGGCTGCTGGTAGTCGAAAAGGAAAAAGAGCGCATGCAGACCGAAATTGAAATCGCGCGCGAAGTGCAGGGCCAGCTCTACCCCAAAAAGGCTCCTCCCCTCTGCGGCCTTAAGTTAACCGTCCAATGCGATCCCGCCCGCATGGTCTCGGGCGACTATTACGATTACCAGGAACTGGTCGGCAAACGCCTCGCCTTCGCCATCGGCGACGTGGCCGGCAAGGGAATCTCCGCTGCCCTGCTCATGGCCACCCTGCAGGCCGCGCTCCGTGCCCAGATGAACCGCTATCAGCCTCTGCGCGACAACGAATGCGGCGATGTTGCCGAAATCGATGTCGGCAATCTCGTCTCCGCACTCAATAAGCAGCTCTTCGCCAACACCGCGCCTGAAAAATACGCCACCTTCTTCTTCGGCCTCTTCGACGAGCATTCCCGCACTTTGACCTACACCAACGCCGGTCACTTGTCACCCCTGCTTCTCCGCAATGGCGAAGTTACCCCGCTCGATTCGAATGGCATGGTTGTGGGCGCTTTTTCCTTCTCCACATACGACGAAAGCTGCCTCACCATGCATCCCGGCGACCTCCTCGTCTGCTACACCGACGGCATTACCGAGCCCGAAAACGCCTACGGCGAGGAGTTCGGCGAAGAGCGGCTGATCGATCTGGTCAAAAAGCACGTCCATCGCGACGATAGCGAAATCGTTCACATCGTCCTCGATGCCGTCCGCAGCTGGACCGGCAGTCCCGAGTTGTTCGACGACATGACCCTTTTGCTCGCGCGCGAGGTCCCCTCTTGAAAATCCTGACCGCCGCCCAGATGCGCGAAGTCGACCGCCTGACCGTCGAGCGCGGCATCCCCGGCAGCATCCTGATGGAAAACGCCGGTTGCCGGGTAGTGGACTACCTTCGTGACGCCTTCGCCCCGCTCGACCGCCAGCGCATCGTTGTCTTCTGTGGCAAAGGTAACAATGGCGGCGATGGCTTCGTCGTCGCCCGCCAGCTCTTTTCTCGCCAACTCTGCGGCGACCTGACGGTCGTCGAGTTGTTCGACCCAAAAGAATTGACCGGCGATGCCGCCACCGCCCGCCGCATGCTCGCGGCCTGCGGCTGCCCGGTCATTCGAAATTTGCGGAACGAACCCAACCTGGCCACCCTCGTCATCGACGCCATCCTCGGCACCGGACTTTCCGGGCCCGTCAAAGAAGGTCCCGCCCTCGACGCCATTCGCCTGATCAACTCGCAATTTCCGCTGGCGAAGAAGGTCTCCGTCGACATTCCGTCCGGTTCGCCATCTGAAAAAACGAACCCAACCGGCGAATTCGTTCAAGCCGACCACACCGTCACCTTTGTCGCTCCCAAACTCGGAAATGTAGGGCGGTTTACACTAGCCGCCATCGGAACCCCTCCCGATCTCTGCGAAACGAACCCAACCTTTCTTTTAAATAGAACCACTTCAAGCGATATTCGCCGTTTATTCGTTCCCCGTCCTTTAGATAGTAATAAGGGTATGTATGGCCATGTCCTGGTGGTTGGGGGTTCGTTTGGTAAAAGTGGCGCCCCAGCCATGACCGGCCTGGGTTCGTATCGTAGCGGAGCCGGTCTGGTCACAGTCGCGATCCCCAGGGACGTCCTTCCCGCCGTCGCCGCCGTCCGCCCAGAGCTGATGACCGTCCCCCTCCCAGATGCCCCCAAGCTCCTCGAACTGGCGAAGAAGATGACCGTGCTCGCCCTAGGCCCCGGCCTCGGCACCGAAGACGAAACGGTTCGTTTGGTAAAAGCTCTCTACGAGCAGGTCGAGATTCCGGCCGTCGTCGACGCCGACGCCCTGAACGCGCTGGCCGGCAGTTTGCCTCCCACCGGCAAGATCCGCATCCTGACGCCGCATCCGGGCGAAATGAGCCGCCTGGTCGGCACGCCGGTCAAGGAGATCCAGGCCGACCGTATCGGCCACGCCCAGCGTCTCGCTGCCTCTAGCGGTGCCACTATAGTCCTCAAAGGCGACCAGACCGTCATCGCCTTCCCCAAAGGTGAGACTTGGATCAACCCGACGGGTGCACCGTCCATGGCAACCGGTGGCACCGGCGACATCCTGACCGGCATGATCGCCGGCCTGGTAGCCCAACACCCGAAAGACTGGCAGCGCGCGGTCATAGCCGCCGTCTGGCTGCACGGCCGCTGCGGCGAACTCGGCAAGCAGCGCTGGGGCGAAGAATCGATGCTGGCGCTCGATTTGCTGGACGTGCTGCCCGAGGCGATGAATGAGCTTCGTCCGCCGCTTTGAAACGCATTCGAGCGAGGAAACCTTAGCCCTGGGTCGCGAGTTGGCCGGCATTCTGCCGCGCCAAGCCGTCGTCCTGCTGATCGGCGAGTTAGGGGCCGGCAAAACCACGCTCACGAAAGGAATCGTCGATGGCCGCGGCGCCGCTCCCGCCGAAGACGTTTCGAGCCCGACATTCACGCTCATCCACGAATACGGCGACCCCGTCAGCGTCTACCACGTCGATCTCTATCGCTTGGACACGCTCGAACAGGCGCGGCGCCTCGGATTGGAAGATCTTTTCGAGCAGCCGGCGCTGGTGCTTATCGAATGGGGTGACCGCTTTCCGGAGTTGCTGCCAGACAATCCCATCGCTATACGAATCAGCTATGCAGCCGACGACAGCCGCACATTCGAGATCTCGAACCTAATAGAACCGTAACGCTAATCGGGCCCTTCGGTCTTCTAAGTGTATGGACATTGCCAAAGCTGAAGTGACAGAGTTTCAAGGCACGAAGGATTTGAAACCGTTATTGCATTCGCAGGGCACCTGCCTCAGCGTTTATATGACGCTCGGCCGGAATGCCAAGGCCAACGAACTCGAATGGCAGGAGACAATCCGGGCAATCGAACCGCGCCAGCATCGCGAAACGCTGGCGAAATGGGAGGGCATCGCGCCCGACGAAGAACCGCAAGGTAAGGCGGTCGCCGTATTCCGCTCGCCAGATACGTTTCAGGTGGCCTGGTTGCAAGAACAGGTCCAGAGTCGGGCGGTCTTAGCGCCTCATTTCTATATCCGGCCGCTGCTGCCGGAACTGACCAAGCCGAGCATGTTTTATATTCTGGCGCTCAGCCAAAAAGATGTCCGCCTGCTGCGCTGCACAATGCGCAAGGCTGAAGAAGTGACCTTGCCGAACGGAACCGCCAAGAGTTTCGACGTCTATATGGATACGGCCAAACCGGACCATGTTCGGACTAACGCGACGAGCGCCGGCCCCTCGGCGGGGCACAGTAAAGGGGCAGTCGGCACAACCGACACGGAGAGGGAGGATAAGGGCGAGTACCTGGCGCATTTTTTCAAGCAGCTCGACCATGGCGTGAACGAACTGCTGCGCGGCAGCACCGAGCCCGTGATTCTGGCGGCTGTCGAATACGAACTGGCGCAATACCGCTCGTTGAATAGTTATCCGCATCTGCTAGATGAAGATATACAGGGCGCTCCCAACGGTTTGAAAGCCGGCGAGATGCACGCGCGCGCCACCGACGCGCTGAGCCGGAGTTATGGCAAGAAAATCGATGGCGTACTGGCTGAATACAACCACAAAGTAGGCGGCGGCGCTTCAAACAGGATGAAGGACGTTGTGACGGCGGCGCACGACGGCCGGGTGTTGACGCTGCTCGTCTCCGACAGCCTTGAGACGCCGGGTGTCTTCGACGAGCGAACGCATTCCGTAAAAGGCCGCGCGACGGGAACCTCCGAGGAAGAAGATCTGATCAACGATGCGGCCGTGCAGACAATCTTGCATGGCGGCCAAGTCTTCAGCGTCCTAAATAAAAAGATGCCGGACGGCGCGCCTGTGGCGGCGATATTCCGCTATTGAATGCGGTGACGCTTGCGTAATCCCAAAGCGGCGAAGCCAACCATTCCGAGTAGCGCGAAGCCAATCGAAGCCGGCTCCGGGGTGGCGATGGTGGAATACACGGCGTCGGCAACCAGCGCGTGTCCGGCGGTAGTCGGGTGCAATCCGTTCCAGAACAAGTAGCCGGCATCGGTGGCGAGACTCAGCCCCTGAGCGGAATCGGTCACGTTGGTCAGGCCGTAGGCTTGGGGATCACTGACGATATTCGAGAATAAGCCGCCGATATTTACTCCATCCACCGAAATGCCAGCGCCCTCAAGCGCGGCAATGTCTTTGGCCCACTCCGAATTGAAGGCCAGGGAGGCCGCGTTCAAGGCTGTTTTGTCGACCGCGCCTTCCGGCGTATCGCCCAGCAGCGGAAGGTTGAGCCACAAAAAATGGTCGGCTCCTTCGCCATGAAGGGCGGCGATGTAGTTTTCGACATTGTCCGCGGCCGTGATGGGACTTGCGCCATCCAGTATGTCGTTGGCGCCGGCCCAAAAAGCGTAGAGGCCGGTCGCTGAGGCTCCTCCCGGATGGTTTGCGGTGAACAAGGCCACCTGATTCCCCACATCCTGCAGGTTTTTAGTACCAGTCTCCGCGCCGGCGACAGCATAGTTGGTAGCGGTCGGGCTGCCGGACAGCACGGGCATCGGATCGGCTACGGCCAGCTTGCTCGCCAGTTGATCCACCCACAAACCGGCGGGTCCGGCACCGACCGGAGTCGTGTTAGGGCCGTCCGAAAAATAGCTTGTGGTCAGGCCCGTTCCCGCAAACGTGTAAGTTCCGTAATTCGAACCGGGAATGCTGCCGCTCGAGGCGATGTAGGCATTGCCGTTGTCGGAAAGGCTATCTCCAAAAACCGTTAGCTGGCTGAAGGAAGAAGCAAGTGCCGCGCAAAGCGGCGAAACCAGGATGATACCTGTTACTGCGAATAACTTCACGCGCATGGTATCGAAAATATCATGAAGTCTATGCGGAAGTAAGTACTGTTTTTCAGTCCGGGCGGTTTAAGAGGAAAGTAGCGGTCGATTGAAAGAAAGTTTCGAGCACCGCTTTGGGCTCGGCCGGGACTGCGCTTTGTTGCAGGGCAGCCGTCATAAGTTCGATCCAGCGATCACGTGCGGCCTGATTGATTGCGAAAGGCGCATGCCGCATGCGCAAGCGCGGGTGGCCGCGATTTTCGATGTAATCGGCTGGACCGCCGAATCGATAGATGAGGAAGCTGCGCAGACGCTCTTCGGCAGCCGCGAGATCGCGGCCCTGATACAAGGGGCCTAAAACATCATCGGAAGGGATCTGCCGATAGAAAGCGGCCACCAGCTTCTCGAAACCGTCGGCGCCAATGGCCGAATAGACTTCTTGCTCTTCCACGACCGCGATCCTAGCATCCGAGGCTGCGCCTTTTATTGAGGAGGAGGATTGTTCTCCGGAGTCGGCGTTTCCGAGGGCAACTCGGATACGGGAGGCACTTCGGGCGCGGTGGCGGAGCCTGGCGCCGGAGTAACGGGATTGGTCGCCGAAAGCGGAACGGTGCCCGCGGTACTGCCGTCGTGTTTCGGCCCCAGACCTAAACCGGTCAAGCTGCGTGCATCGATCTTGCCGTCGTTATCGAGTTTCTGATCGGTCTGGAAGCGCCTGAGCGCATCGACCGAATCGTCGCCCCACTCGCCATTCACCTGCCCCTTGTAGTAGCCTCGGTCGGCGAGCGCCTGCTGGATCTGCCGGTAGCGGTCCGGATCGGGATGGAGCTGGAAACTAGGGACAGCCGCTCGATGCGTCGTTCGTTTTTTCCTGGCGTGCGAACTATGGGATGCGCTATGCGCCGGCACACTGGCTTTCCTGGCCGAAGCTTTGTGCGTCGAGGCGGCTGCGTGTGCGGCCGGCTTCGAGGCTTTGTGGGTTGAGGAGGTCTGGTTGCTGCTTTGCAGTCCGCTCGCGGAAGCGGCGAGCAGGGATGTGGTCAGAAGCGTAAATACAAGCGCCCGCGCCATGGGAGACCGAAATCCGATAATATCAACTCCGGCGGGGTGCGCCACGAGATTGTGTCATACTCTTACTTCATGCGGGATTACGCGTTCGGGTTTTACTCGTTTCGATTTTGGTATGCGCCGAAATCGCGCCGAGGGGTATCCGCCTAAAGCAGCAAGCAACGCGGAAATAAGAAACAGGCCCACTCGGAAACGAGTGGGCCTTTTGGTTTTTGGCGAGGGTTGAGAAAAGATGATCATTTCAATGAAGCTGCACGCAAGCAAGGCGGAAGTGGAGGCCGTTTGCGAGCGCATACGCGAATTTGGCTACAAGGTTCATTCGATCGATGGGGAGGAGCGGGTGGTGATCGGGGTAGTTGGGGTGGGCGATGTCACGGCCTGCCTGGAGTCCCTGGAAGCGATGCCGCAGGTCGAGAAAGCGGTTCGAATCTCCGCGCCGTATAAGTTCGTAAGTAAAGAGTTCCGGCCGGGCAGAACCGCCATCGAGGCGAATGGAGTGGAAATCGGCGGCGACGAGTTCGTGATGATGGCTGGCCCCTGCTCGGTCGAGAGCGAAAAACAGATTCTTTCCATCGCGCGAGTGGTGGCCGAGCACGGCGGTAAGTTTCTGCGCGGCGGAGCGTTCAAACCGCGCACGTCGCCCTACGATTTTCAAGGCATGGAGCGTGAAGGCCTGAAACTTCTGCGCAAGGCGAAAGAAGAAACAGGGTTGGGGATTATCACGGAAGTGATGAGCGATCGCGATGTCGAGATGGTGGCCGAATACGCCGACATACTCCAGATCGGGGCACGCAACATGCAGAATTTTGCTTTGCTGAAAGAGCTCGGAAAGGCGAACCGGCCGGTACTGCTGAAACGCGGTTTGAGTTCCACGATTCGGGAGCTGCTTATGTCGGCGGAGTACATTGTGGCGCACGGCAACTCCAATGTGATTCTTTGCGAACGAGGGATCCGTACCTTCGAAACCGCGACCAGGAACACGTGCGACATTACGGCTGTACCGGTTCTAAAGGAGCTCTCGCATTTGCCCGTGCTGCTCGACCCGAGCCATGCAACCGGCAAGCGCAGCCTGGTTCCGGCGCTCTCGCGCGCGGCGGTGGCGATTGGGGCCGACGGCCTGATCGTGGAGACGCATCCGCAACCGGAGAAAGCAGTCAGCGACGGCGCGCAATCGCTCAATCCGGAGCAGTTCGCGGCCATGATGGCGGAGCTGAAGCCCTACATCGCACTCTGGAAGCAGATGCGGGTGCCTGAAATGGCGACGGTCTGAGCGGCGGAACGCTTGCTTTCGAGGCGTAACTGGTGGCTGGCGTCGCTACTCTGCGCGTTTGCCGCAGCAGCGATCCTGGTTGGGCTGCATTTTTACCGACACCGGTTCGTGCGATCGAACGAAGATTTGCTTCGTTTACTGCCGGAGAACGATGCTACGGTTTTCTTCGCGAACATCGCGGCTCTGCGGCAATCGGGCTACCTGAGTTTGCTCGAAGGGGCAAAGCGCAAACAGGACATCGATTATCTGGCGTTCGTGCGCCAGACCGGCTTCGATTACACGAAAGACTTAGATAGTCTCTGCGGAGCGGCTATAGGACGGGAGGTCTTCTTTGCCTTACGCGGCCGCTTCGATTGGAGCAAGCTACGAGATTACGTCCAAGCCCACGGCGGAAATTGCGATGGCGGTTTATGCAGCATTGCAACGAGCGAGCCGGGCCGGATGGCGAGCCTGCGCTCGATTCAGCCGGATGTGATCGGGTTGGCTATCGGGCCGGATCGCGCAGCCGCGGAATCGATCCGGCCGTCAAACGGTTCGGCGGCGCTACCGTCGAGCGCTCCGGTGTGGGTTCGGCCTTCGCAGGCTTTGCTGAGCAATCCGACGCAGCTTCCACTGGCCGTGCGAATTTTTGCCATCTCGCTCGAATCGGCAAATTCGGTGCTGCTCGAGCTGCGTCCGTCGTCGGCGAGCAACACAGCTTTCATGATCGGCATCGACGCCGTTTTCCGAAACAGCTCGATGGCGGAGACGGCCGAAAAGCAGATCGAACTCAACACGGATACGTTGAAAAAAGAGCTCGCGCGAGAGCACCAAAGGGCCGCGCCGGCCGATCTGGCATGGCTGCTGACAGCGGGTACGTTTCAATTAACGAACGAGCATCTGCTCGGAACGTGGCCGGTGCGCAGAGAGCTGCTGAGTTCCTTGCGTTAGCAGGTTTAAAAGCACCACCGACGGTGGACAAGAACCAACGTCTGAAGCGCTTCCATTTTTATTTTCAATCACTTACTGCTTGCCTGGTTTGGCATGTTTTTTGCAGATATATGGGCGTAGAAAGAAAACGAAGCTGGCGCCAAGCCGACGCAAGAAGCGGGAGCGCCAGCGAGTTTTGGGGAGGAATGATTATGAAGACGAAAGTACTTGCCTTATTCCTGTTGGCCGGGAGCACGATGTTCGCTGGCGTGCGTTTTGCGGTTGGATTCGGAGTAGGAGGCGGCTACTACGCTCCGCCGCCCCCGCCACCTCCGGTGGTCTCATACGCGCCGCCAGCTTATTATGCAAACCCTGGCTATAGCTGGGTGGACGGCTCTTATTATCTGAACGGACCGCACTATGCGTGGCGTCCCGGTTATTGGGCTCGGCCGCCTTATGTGGGCGCGCACTGGATCGCTCCGCGCTATTACGGACATCGATACTACGGCGGCTACTGGCGCCGATAATCGAAGTCGCGCATAGAGGTTGAATTTGAGCGGGCGAAGAATCGGTGGCTCCGGCTTCGCCCTTTTTTAATAATTCGCCTGAGTGACACAGCGTGGTGGGGCCGCCTGGAAGCGGCAGTGGTGATCGAGCAATGACAGAAGGCTCCATCATCCTGTCCAAAGCAGATGAAAGAAGTTGAAAGGAATTGAGCCCGTTGTCGCCTGGCATGATGAAAAAATAATTCATGGACCCCTCCGAAGTTCCAAGGAGCGAACAGATTGCGCATTGGCAGGACTCGGAGGGGGAGTTTTGGGCATGGTCAGCCGGAAGATTAAGCGCTGACAGAAAGGTGATTTTCAAATGAGTACACTCGAAGGCTATTCGCGTATTACACCGTTCCTCTGGTTTGACTCAAATGCTGAAGAAGCGGTGGAGTTTTACCTTAGTGTGTTTAAGAATTCGCGCCGACTTGATGGTCTACAGAGGGACGGGAACAAGCCAGTATCGAAGGGCAGCGTGCTGACGATAGCTTTTGAGCTCGATGGGCAGCAATTCACCGCGCTCAATGGCGGCCCGATGTTCAAATTCACTGAGGCGGTTTCCTTCCTCGTCCGCTGCGACTCGCAGCAGGAGGTGGATGAATATTGGTCGAAGCTCACCGCCGGAGGCCGCGAGAGCCAATGTGGCTGGCTCAAGGACAAGTTCGGTCTTTCCTGGCAGATTGTGCCAGCGCGCTTGCCCGACTTGATTAAACACCCCAAGGCGATGCAGGCGATGCTGCAGATGAAAAAGCTGGATATTGCCGAGCTCGAACGCGCGGCACGGGGTTAGAAGAGTCTTCGGTTTCGGCTAGATGCGCGCGAAAAACGGTTAAGGCGATACCCACTCGGCTGGCAACCGATACTAAGACCATGCGAATCGGGATCACTTGCTATCCGACCTATGGCGGAAGCGGGATTGTGGCGACGGAGCTGGGGCTGGAGCTGGCGCAGCGAGGGCACGAAGTCCATTTCATCAGCTACGCCAACCCGATTCGGCTCGATCCGGATACGGCGGGCATTTACTATCACGAAGTAGAAGTCTCAACTTACCCGCTCTTCCAATACCCGCCGTATTCGCTGGCGTTGGCGTCGAGGATGTATGAAGTGGCCGAACGGCAACAGCTCGACCTACTGCATGTGCATTATGCCATTCCGCATTCGATATCGGCGCTGCTGGCGCAGGAGATGACCACTACGCGGCGGCTTCCGTTTATAACCACTTTGCATGGCACGGATATCACGCTGGTGGGGGCGGACCGGTCATACTTTCCGATCACGAAGTTCTCCATAGAAAGATCGGACGGCGTAACGACGATCAGCGAATACATGCGCCAGCGCACAGTGGAATTTTTTGGGATCAAGACGCCTATTGAGGTCATTCATAATTTCGTCAACTGCTCACTTTACCGGCCCGATCCGGGGGCCCAGCGAAAAGGCCGCAAGCGCATTTTGCACATTTCGAATTTCCGGCCGGTCAAACGAGTTTTAGATTGCATTCGCGCCTTCGAAATAGTGAGGAAAGAAGTAGACGCGGAGCTGATTATGGCGGGCGATGGGCCGGAGCGCGGGTCGGCGGAGCAACTGGCGAGGGAACTGGGAGTGGATCAGCACGTGCGCTTCCTCGGCAAACAGGATCACATGGAGCGGCTGATTCCGCGCATGTACGCGCTGCACCTGCCGAGCGAGACGGAGGCTTTCGGATTGGCGGCGCTTGAAGCGATGGCTTGCGGGGTGCCGCCGGTGGCAACGCGGACCGGGGGAGTGCCGGATCTAATTACACATGGGGTGGACGGGTACATGGAACCGGTGGGCGACGTGGTGGCGCAGGCGGGACGACTAACGGAGTTGTTGTCGGATAGCGGACTGCATGAGCGGATCTCGGAGGCCGCGCGCAATAAGGCGCTGACAAGGTTTTGCACGGATCTGATTATTCCGCGATACGAAGCCTGCTATCGGCGTGTGACACAAGAGGAAGGAACTTCGAGGGATGCCACGGTGTCTAAGTAGGTAGCGAAGTCGAAGAAGAGGTAGAATTCAATCGATGGCGCAACCCCTAACCGGGAATCCGGGCAGCCTTTCGATATTGGCGGGTGGACATACTGGCCTCTCCGAGGAGGAAGCGCGGATTTTGCGCGGCCTGCGAGCGGGAATAGAAGAGGCGTACGAAGAGCTGATCGAGCGGTATGAACAGCAGCTATACGGGATGATTTACCGGCTGCTCGGGAATCAGATGGACGCGGCGGATGTGGTTCAGGAAGTTTTCTTGAAGGTCTTCCGGACGATCAATTCGTTTCGCGAGCAGAGCAGCCTACGGACGTGGATCTACCGGATAGCTGTCAACGAAGCGCATAATCACCGGCGCTGGTTTGCGCGGCATTGTCGAAACGAGGTTTCGATGGAAGAGGAGCGGGCCGATCGGCAGAGTCCGCTAGAGCGCGCGGCCGATCCGGGGAGATCGCCTTTCGAGCAGGTGCTGGAGCATGAGAATAAGACGCTGATCGAACGGGCTTTGACGAGGATCAACCCGGTGTTTCGGACAGCGGTCGTGCTGCGGGACATTCAGAATCTGAGCTATGAGGAGATCGCGGATATCCTGCAGATCTCATTGGGCACGGTGAAATCGAGAATTTTGCGCGGGCGCGAAGCATTGCGCCGCGAAATAACACAGCGACCGGATCAGGGCTTTGCGGAAGTAATGGCCTAAAGAATTTATGGAAAGCCGATGACCTGCTGGAATGTGAAGCGGCGGAGTACCGATTTTGTTGATGGAAGGCTGCGCAGACGCGAGCATTCCAGGGTGGAAGCCCACTTACGCGAGTGCGATGAGTGTTCGTTGCACATCCATCAGCTTCGGTCGATGCGCATCTCGCTGAGCGGCTTAAAGAATCCGTCCGCGCCGGTTACGCTACGCAGCAGGCTGCTTGTTCTGGCATCGAAGGAACGGCAGATTTTAGTCGAGACCGATGGGTCGAGATGGCGGCGGATGTGGAACAGCTGGAAATTCCGGTTGAATGAGTTTACGCGTCCGTTTACCATTCCGGCAACCGGGGGAGTTCTATCGAGCGTTTTGCTTTTTGGAGCTCTAGCGTTTACGATCGGTACGACGACGGGACAGGTAGGCTACGAAGTCCCCGTCATGTACGGAGACCACATGGATGCGAACCTGGTACCGGTAGAGCTTCGGCCACAGTCGTCTGTGGTGCTGACACTCAGCCTGGATGGGCGCGGTCACATTACCGACTACGCGGTGCGGGACGGCGCATCGGGGTTCGTCGGCGATACTGCCCGGCTGCAATATAACAATATAACGATGCCGCAGTTCCCAGGTATTTTGCGGATGGCGCAACCTACGATCGGGGATATTCGCATTTCTTTCATTCCGATCATGTTCCGGCAGTGAGGCTTTAAGTCCAAGCGCTTTGCTCATGGTTTGGAAGCGATGCGTCCGACCTGCGAGCGTGGTCCACAATCTTCGGCGGTACGCTGGACCTAAATGGGTTATTTGCGATCGTTGACGGCGGCGTTTTTTTTCGTGCTTCTAAGCTGTTTGCCTGCCGGTGCGCAAGAGCACCATCATGCGGAGATGTCTACAGACGGGAAACTGGGATCAGTTTCTTTCCCGACCTCCTGCTCGGCGGGCGTGAAGACGCAGTTCGAGAGAGGCGTGGCGCTTCTGCATTCCTTTGGATACGATCCGGCGCACAAGCAGTTCCAGAAAATCGAGCGGGAGGATCCAAGCTGCGCGATGGCTTACTGGGGCGACGCGATGTCCTTCTACCATCAGCTGTGGGATCGACCTTCGCCAGCTGCGCTGGCGGAAGGCTGGAAGCTGATTCAGAGAGCGCAGGCAACTGGCGCGAAGACACCCCGGGAGCGAGGCTATATCGAGGCGGCGGCCGCGTTCTATGGCGGCGACGCAAAGACAACCTATGAAGGGCGCTGCGATGCCTACCGGATGGCGATGGAAAAGCTCCATGAACAGTTTCCGAGCGACCATGAAGCGGCGATATTTTATGCCTTGGCGTTGGTCGCCTCGCCGAAGGCGGACGCGAACGACTTCGCTTACCGCAAGCAAGCGGTTACCATTTTGAATGCGGTGCTGAAGGATGAACCGGATCATCCGGGAGTGGCGCATTACTTGATTCACGCTTGCGACAATCCCGAAATGGCGCGCGAGGGATTGCCGGCAGCGCGGCGTTATGCGCAGATCGCGCCGGCTTCGGCTCACGCGCTGCATATGCCTTCGCATGTCTTTGCGCGGCTCGGGATGTGGCAGGACGATATTCAATCGAACCTGGCTTCAGTAGCAGCTGCGAAGAAGCAAGGCGAAGTTCTGAATTTGACGCATGCATTGCATTTTCTTGAATACGCGTATCTGCAGACAGGGCAGAACAGCAAGGCGAGGGCGGCGGAAGAAGAGGCGATCGCCATACCGATGAAGGATTATCCGACGAGCGAGCTGGAATATTATCACTTTGTGCAGGTGCGGCTGCCCACGTTGTTCGCATTAGAGACGCGTGATTGGAAGGCTGCAGAACGGCTTGTTCCGCCGCGTGGAGCGATGCCGGATTTTCAGGCGGTGGTGTATTGGGCGCACGCCGTGGCGGCTGGGCATCTGCGGGATTTGCCGGCCGTGCAGGAGGCAGTAGCGCAGTATGACCGAGCGCTCGAAGAGGTAGAAAAAAGTTCGTTCGCCTACGTGGCGGAAGGCATGGCTACCAGCCGCGATGAGGCGCATGCGTGGCTTACGTTCACGCAAGGAAAAGATGGCGACGCACTTGGCTTGATGAGCAAATCCGCCGACAAGCAGGATGTGGCCGGTAAAGGCGAAGTCGATTTGCCGGCGCGCGAAATGCTGGCGGATATGCTGCGCGAACTGCATCGGCCGGAAGAGGCGCTGATTCAGTATCGACGATCGCTCGAAACCGATCCGAACCGTTTCAACGCGCTTTACGGCACGGCGCGTTCGGCCCAAGCGGCTCAGAAACCGGATCTAGCGCGCAGCTATTATCGACGGCTGCTGGCCAATGGCGTCGATGGAAATCGACCGGAACTCGCAGAAGCGAGGAGTTATTTGCAGGGGGCGCAAAGCGAGAGCGCTCCGGCTCACTGAGGAGCGAGCACAAGGCAAACATCGGCAGGGTTGAAAAACCAGCCCAAGCGCCGAGACGAGTCTCGGCGCGGCAGACAAAAGCGCTCAATGTCATTGACTTAAGGGGTTTTTAGGTAGTTGCAAATTTACGGTCGCTTACGCTTCGTGCTCTGTTTGAAGCATTTCATAACGCTTGGGCAGAATCGGTTTGTCACGCTTTACCGTCATTGCTGGCGGGATTATGCCGGCTCAAAGGCCGGCATGGCAGCCCAGGAGGGCCGCTCCACGGAGTGCAAAGCGTTCGCATCCGGCAAAACTAAGTGGCATTAGACAAAAGTGCCCGCGCCACCGCAAAAAAACGCGCGGTTAGTAGCGCCAGCTGGTTGTATCTCCGCCTTGCGGAGCTGTCTGGAGCATGTGGGCCACCATTTGCGGCAGTACGCGCTGATTGATGGTTGGACCGGAAACGCTCATGGGCAGATTTGGATCGCCGGTATAGCAATGCGGCATCAGCGGACCGTAATCGAAGGTGGCGTCGGAGTGCGGATTGCGGGTTGTGGCGAGTGCTTTCTGTAAAAGATGCACGGCGTTGTTGAGGAACCAGGTATCGGCATCGCCCGCGGCGAGGTGCAGCTTGCCTTCAAGCTTCGGACCTATAGTCGGCCAATCGCGCTGCAGGATAGCCGTCAGGTCGTAGTGGTCATGCCAGTAATGGACGACATCGGGATCGACGACGCCGGTGCGTTTGTCATAGACGGGTTTCGGATAGCCGTCCGGGCCGGCCGGTGAGAAGATGGCTTGCCAGGCATCGAACTGCTCGGCGGATCGGCCGCGCGTGCCGAAGACATACTCGCGGCGGTTCGCGGGCTCCATTTCGGCGACGATGCTGCCATCGGGTTGGCGCATTTCGGCGATTGGAATTGTGCCGAAGCCGGCGCTGCGGAAATAGGCGTTTTTATCGCGATAAAGATCTACGTTTTGATAGGCGTGGAAATCGACTGGGTCGGGGCAACTGGACCATGTGCCGTTGTAGAAATCCGGATAGAAGATTTGCGACGCTAAGGACTCCCAGCCGCCGGTTGAGCCACCGTAGGTTGCGCGCGCCCAACCCTGGCCGATGGCGCGAAATTGTTTTTCGATCTGAGGAATGATTTCCTGTGTGAGGGCGTCGCCATACGGTCCGACATTGGCGGAGTTGACGTCGTACGAATCGTCGTAGTACGGATTCGCGTCTTGAATGTAGACGATGAGGACGCGCGGCAGGCGGCCAGAGGTCCAATCCTCGAAGAACTTGTAGCCGTAATCGATTTTGCCAGGCGATTTGGGATCGGGCTTTTCAGGTTTCGTTCGGAAGGCAATGCCGGCGCGGAAATTGCGATGGAAGTGATCCTGGTAAACGATTAACGGGTAGTGGGCGGCAGGATGCTCGGCCCAGCCATCAGGCAATAGAACCCAAGCGCCGAGATAGACGTCTTGTCCCCAGAATTTCGAGAGCAGCGCGCTGCGAATGCGGACATACCTGAGCCATTTATCAGAACCGTCGGCCTGCGCGTCTTTGATGGGATCAGAGGATGGCGGCGCGATTACCTGGTCGAGGGCGATCCGGATCACCTGATTTTTATTTTGAGGATCGAGACGCATCTGCTGAGGCTTTGAATATGGATTGCCCGGCTTGCTGTTCCATTGCTGCCCCTCGCCGCGATCCGGCGGCAGTTCGAGCAGAGCGCCGCTGGCGAGATGGAATTGTTCATAGATGTTGAAGACGGCTTGCAGGATGTAATCGCCAGCGGGAACATCCGAGAGATGCTCGATGGGATAGCCGACCGTCGCGGCATCGATGATGATGGGCTTGCCGGTTGGCAGCTGCTCTACATCGACTCCGAAAGCCTGCGCCGAGTCGTAGGTTTCCGAAATTTCAAAGCGTGGTTCGCGCTTCGAGTCTTTGCTAATCGCGAGAATCAGGTGGCCGGTGAGAGGCACCTTAGCGGACGGGATCGTCACCTCGATGCGCGCAGCGCCGATGGCTGTTGGGAGCGAAAAGAAAAGAGCGCATGCAAAAGCCAGCGCGGAGATTCGAGGAGGCATCTTGTCCATCGTCGCGCATGGCACAATGACACGCATGAACAGTTTCGTGCGGCTCGGCTTTGTGCCTCGGCATTTCGATCTGGGTTTACTGGTCTTGCGGGTAGTGTTCGGCTTCAGTCTCTGCATTTTGCATGGCTGGACCAAAGTCATGCACTTTTCGGGAATGGCCGCGCACTTTCCTGACCCGCTGCATATCGGGCCGCAGTTTACTTTGCTGTTTGCGATTCTCTCGGACCTGATTTGTTCGCTATTGGTGACGATCGGTCTGGCTACGCGGTGGGCGGCGCTCATCATCGCGATCAACACTGGAGCGGCGTTCGTGCTGGTTCACAAATTTTCGCTATTTGGACAACACAGCGGAGAACTGGCGCTCCTCTTCTGCGGCTGGGCGCTGGCGATCTTGATTATGGGGCCGGGACGGTATAGCGTCGACGGAGTTTAGGTGCGGTTGAAAAACGGTGACAGGCAATATTTTCCACGCGCAACGCCGGAGATTTTGCAGATATGGGGTGACAGCTGCTTGGGAAAATAAAGCCAGTCACCGTTATTCAACAGGCTCTTAGAGTTCCGATTCATGGTGATGATGGCTGGGGGTGGGATCTTCATCGAGCTCAGTAAGTTCAGCGAAGTAGTCGTTGTAGAGATCTTCGTCGAATAGGTTCGCGGTCTTCACGTCTTTTAAGGGCAGAGTAAGGATGAGGTCCTGTTTCTGAAACGTACCCTCGTTTAAGGCGGCATCGTAGAACGTTGTATAGATGGTTTTCAGGGTGTCTTGGTCGCGGTAGCCGCTACGATAGGGCAGCAGGCGGAAATAGAGTTCCTGGGGATCGAGATTGGGAGATTCGGTGATCCAGCCGACGTACCATTTGCGGCTTTCGAGTGTGATGGATACCAGCTGCTTTTCTTTCTGCGCTCGCAGGAGGAGCTGGACGAAGGCATTGCCGTGCTTGCGAATTTCGATTTCTTTGGCTTGTTCCTTGTCGATAAAGAGGTTCCAGACAAATGCCGCGATCGGGCCGAGAAGTAGGGAAAGAGCAGTGGTTCCGGAGAAAGTTACGTTCAGTGGGGCAAAGAAAGCCCAGGCTCGGTCGACCACGTTGATGCCGAAGATGAATTCGAAAACGATGTTGATCAGGCGGGCGATGGCAGCGAGGCATGTTCCGGCGATAGCGGTTTGAAAAAGGAGGCGGTAGCCATCGAGCCGCTGCGCGCCGAAACGAAAGTAATGCGCAATGTGAAAGAAGAGAAACCCGCCCAGCAGCGGAAGCAGGAGCAGGTTGTAAGGCATTACATGCCCAGGGTAACCGAGTTAATTAAACTAATCAGGTTTTCTATAGCGGAGCATCGTGAGGTAGCCTTTTTTCGACCCTAGATCGCGATTCTTAGAGAGCTTTCGAAGAGTTTCCTGGACTTTGGGGTCGCGCAAGAGCACGTCCACATTCGTAATGGTTCTACCATCCCAAGTTGTGTAAGTGAGTTGCTCGTCTTGTTTGGCCATGCTAGACACTATCCACCTTCAGCTTAGCGTTTTTCGCATTCAGGCGCGAGTCTTGAGCGAGTAATCTTCGTCGTTGCGGGTCAGGTTTTGGTTATAGTACGGGTCGGCGTCGATGATGCTCTCCCATTTGAGCCGCATGGCTTCGACTTCCTGTGGATGCGGGACGAGATCTTTGGAGGTCTTCGAAAACGCCTCGTGGTGGTGCAGCAAGGCGTGCGGCGTGTAGAGCACGCGATAGCCCTGGTTGCCGATTTTGAGGCACAGATCGATGTCGTTGAAAGCAACGGCAAATTGGACCTCGTCAAAGCCGCCCACCTTCCAAAACACCTCGGCGCGGGTCATAAGACATGCCCCGGTAACGGCGCTCACGTTACGAATGACATCGGGGAAATCGAAGTAGTGGCTGGTGCTGCCATCGAGTCCTTTGAAGCCGTGGCCGCAATTATCATAGATGCCCATGACGACGCCGGCGTGTTGGATGCGGCCGTCCGGATAGAGAAGTTTGGCTCCTACAGCGCCGACGTCGGGGCGCGCTGCCAGTTCGACCATAGCCTCGAGCCATGCCGGCTCGATGACGGAAGTGTCGTCATTGAGGAAGAGCAGGAGCGGACTCTCACACTCGCGGGCAGCGGCGTTGTTGATGGCCGAATAATTGAAGGGCCTGTTGCGCCAATCGAGATAACGCAGATTGACGTAGCGGGTTTGCGATTCGCGCGCGAAGCTTTCAATGCCGTTGTGTTTGGAATTGTCAATGACAACGACTTCGAAGTCGCGGTAGGTTGTTTTGCCGAAGAGGCTCTCGATGTTGGCTCGAAGAACATCCAGTTTGCCGCCGGAGGCGATGATGATGCTGACTCTCGATTCCGCTGGAATTGTGTAACGCGCGCGCCAACGGCCCGTCACTCTGCCCGGCTCCACATGAATGCTGTGCGCTTCGAGCGCGCGCTGCGCGGCGGTCAAGGCGTATTGCTTGTTTTCCTGCGTAACTGCTGTCGAGCCTTCGGTGGCGCGCCAATGGTAAAGCACTCGCGGCACGTGGCGAATCTCCGCGGCTTGGGCGGAGGCGCGCAGGATAAGGTCATAATCCTGACTGCCGTCGCAATCCGGATTGAGGCGGCCGATTTTGCGCGCCAGGTCCTCCCGGAGGACGAGCAGGTGGCAGATGTAGTTCTCGGAAAGCAGCAGATCGGGGGACCAATCGGGTTTGAAAAATGGGTCGAAGCGTTTTCCTTTGCCATCGATTTTGTCTTCGTCGCTGTAGAGCAGATCGGCGTTCGGATGGCGATCGAGTGCTTCGCACAGATAGGCGATCGCGTGTTCGGCGAGAGTGTCATCGTGGTCGAGAAAGCAGATGTAGTCGCCTGTCGCCATCTGCCAGGCGGCGTTGCAGGTTTTCGAGATACCGCCGCGCTCGCCTCGGTACGCAACTTTGATTTTCGGATTCTGGCTGGCATAGCGATCGAGAACAGCACGGGTTTCGACGCGCGAGGAAGCATCGTCGGCGATGCAAAGCTCCCAGCGGTCGTACGATTGGGCGATGACGGACTCGATCGCGGCTGAGAGCTCGGCAGGATCGGTGTTGAACACCGGCATAAGGATGCTGAAGGAAGGCCGGAAGGAGAAGCTGGCGAGTTTGAGCGCGATGAGGTCGTCATCGGGCTCTTCGAAATCGTGAATCCAGCGATAGTAATCGGAAGCAAAGCCGTTTTCATGGTCGATCTGAATGGCGGTGCGGGTTTCGCGGATCGGCTTGCCGTTGGAGATGAGGCGCAGAGTGATCGCGTGGCGCCCATTGGGCAGAGCGAGCGAATCGAAATCGGCGGTAAAGCCGGCGCGGCCGGTGTTGTCGAGGTCCGGGTGATGCTTTTTGACGTCGGGGCGCGGGACGGAAGGAACAACGTTTAAGCGGGGAATACCGGGCACATCGATTTGCACGTTATCGACGCCACCCTGGGCGACACACCAGCCCTTCACCGTAATGGTTCCACTGCGCAGCGCCAGATCGCTGGCTTTCGGCTCGTCGCAGACCAGAAAAGAGCGCTGGCGGCTGTTGAGGACAACGCTATCGCCATCGCTGTCGCCCGATCCGGGCACAAAGCGTTTGGCCAGATTGCCCGCGGCGCGTAATGTGCGCCAGACGCGACCCGTCAACATCTCCATGGTGATGCGATCAAGACGGGCAATGGACGATTCATGCGAGGATAGCTGCAACTGGTGTTTTTCGACCAGCTCCAGAATGCGCTTCAGTTGCCGCTGCGAAGCACGGAGTTCGGCCTGGACCTGACGAAGAGCCTCATTGGCGGCTTCGAGTTGGGTTTCGGGAGTGTCCAGCCGGTTCATCAATATTGAAAATAACAAGGGAGCCCGAATTCTTGTTCTCAGAGTGGAAGCAGAAGGCCAAGTCTTATCTCAAAGGATCGCTGCGCCGGCGGGCCGATGCTCTGCTTCCCAGCCGTGAAGTTCGGGAATACGAAGGCTGGATCAAGCAGCGGCAGGCCTTTCGACACGGCGCCTACACGCACACTGCGAGCAGCGGACTTTTCTCGATTTTAACGGCGGTCTGGGACGGCAGCCCAGTGAAATATCTGCGGGCATTGGCGCACTCGATTTCGGAGCAGAACGGCAGCGGATTTTGCGAGTGGGTGGTGCTCGATAACGGCTGCAAGGATGAAAACGTACGCTCCTATCTGAAAGAACTGAGCGCGCTGCGCTGGGTAAAGGTGATCCGGGCGGATACGAATCTGGGAATTACGCGCGGACTGCGGCGGTGTCTCGAGCGAGCGAACGGGCGCTATGTGCTGCCGGTGGACGCGGACGATCTGCTTTACCCGGACGCGCTACAGGTAATCGCGTCGGCGCTCGCGAAAAGCGGATTTCCGGCACTGCTCTACACGGATGAAGACAAGGTGAATGGCGCGCGCCGATATCAGCCTTATTTCAAGCCGGATTGGGATCCGGTTTTGCTCTTGAATTCGGCTTATATTGCGCATCTGGGCGTGATCGACCGGAAAGCGTCGCTGAAGCATGGGGCTTACAGCGATGGGGTGGTGGAAGGCAGTCCGGATTGGGATCTCTTCGTGCGTTTTCTTGTGGCGGGGCAGAGGGCGGTGCACATTCCGGAGATTATTTACAGCTGGCGGGTGCATGCCAGTTCGACGGCAGACGACGTCGCGCGCAAATCTTATATTGCTTCGTCACAGCAGAAGGTTTTGCAGCGTTTTCTCGATGGGCATCCGGCGGGAAAGTTTTTTGAGATCGAACCGAATCCGCTGTTCGCGGGCGGCGATCACTGGCATTTTCGCAGGCGGCCGGAAGAGCAGATGCCGGCGTTCATGACGGTTGTGCTGACGAAGGGCGGAGCAGCTAGTTTGCAGCAATATGCGCAAGCGGCGCAGGCGGTGGCTAAACAGGACGGCTTTTTCTGTTTTCTGGGAGAAGGCCTGGAGGTGGAGAATCCGGAATGGTTGTGGGAGGTGATCGGCATAATGGATCTTCATCCCGAGACGATTATGGTGGGGGGACGGATTCGGAACAGCCGCGGGCAGATCGCGGAAGCGGGTCTCGATTTCGGTTTCGGCGGCGTTTGCGGCAGTCCGCATCGGGGAAAGGCGGCTAGCGATCCTGGTTATTTCGGGCAGATTTGGAAGCAGCGCACGGTGGATGCGGTTTCGACTCAGTTGGCAGTAATGAAGGCAAGTTTTTTTATCGAGTTGCTCGAGCAGTTGCCGGCGGTGGCGTCGCTGGGTTTTCTCGGAACATGGGCCGGTGCTTATGCGGCAAAGAATGGGCGGCGGGTGGTGTATTCGCCATTTTTGAGCGGCGTGTCGGATGCGAACTGGGAGGAATTCGCGAGCGACGAAGAGAAGGAATTTTTTGCGGAGCGTTACCCGGATTTGCCAAACGGCCGGTACTATTCGCGTTTATTCGATCGCAGCAAGGCGTTCCGGCCGGGCAGTGCAACGCAGGCCGTGGGGTTTCAGAATCTTGCAACCATCCAAAGCCCTGCGACCATCAAAGCGCAGCCGACCAGGCGCGGCCAAGATGCAGGATGAACTTCAAAACCGATGAGGCCGAAGTTGTCTAAGACGACGGAACTAACGAGCGCAGCCGTTACGCTGAGGCCGGTGAAGACGCCGGAGCCCATTTTCTGCGCGAAGGTGATGCCGGCCAAGGTAGCGGCGATGCTGAGCGCGCCGCCGGTCCAGGCCCACCAGGGAGTTTGGGCGAGCTTGCCGGAAGCGGGCCAATGTTCGCGGACGATCAGTTGAATCAGCAGCACGCCAACCAGACCTGAGACATAGACAACCAGCGCGGAAAAGAGCGGGCCGTCCATGGATTTCTTCAATTGCGCATTGGCGCCGGCTTGCGCCGGGTTCATCGCGCCCGCGGCGATCGCCAGCATATACATGATCCAGTTCACGTCCGTATAGATGCGCAGCGGAATCGAAATTGCATTTTTTCTCGACTAATCTAAACTGAGGCTTGCCACGGAGACTGGGTCAACATTTCCTGGTTCGTGATGCGATCCTGGAACGTTTGGCGGCTGCGACTTGCGGCGAGCACACGGCTAGGGTGATCGAGATCGGGCCGGGGCGGGGCGCGCTGACACGGCATCTGCTGCCGCTTACGGACGAGTTGCATGCAGTGGAGCTGGATCGTTCGCTGGTGGCTTATTTGCAGCAGAAATTCGCGGCTGAGACGAAGTTGCATGTTTACCAGGGAGATGTTTTGGAGACGGATTTGGCCCAGTGGGGTCCGGCTGCGATTGCGGGAAATCTGCCCTATTACATTACGTCGCCGATCATCGAGAAATTTGTGAGCTTGGGGCGCGATTTTCCGGTCGCAGTTTTTCTAATGCAGTGGGAAGTGGCGGAGCGACTGCTGGCTAAACCGGAAAGCCGAAGCTACGGGTATTTGACGGTAGCGACGCGGTTGGCGTGCGAGGCGGAGCTGGTTGCAAAAGTGCCGCCATCAGCCTTTGCGCCGCCTCCTAAAGTGGATTCAGGCGCGGTGTTGCTGCGCCGAAAAGAGAGTGCGCCGGCGAGGCTCAATGAAATCTTGCAATTTGTGAGCAGATGTTTTCTGCACAAGCGGAAGACTCTGCGGAATAATCTGCGCGCAATTTATGGAGAGCGAATTGAGGCGCAGCCGGAAGCGGGATTGCGGGCCGAGCAGTTGGAGATTGCGCAGTTTCTGGACCTGTATGGGCGCTTAGAGCAATGTTGAAAACCGGTCGGAAGATGGCAGACCACTGAAAAACGATGGTCTGCCCCACAGCTGGCTGACGACTGAAAGACGATGGTCTGCCCCACCGGTACACTAAGAGCTTTATGATTCGCGCTCGCTTTGCGCCCTCGCCGACGGGATATCTGCACATCGGCAGTGCGCGCACATTTATTTTCAACTGGCTCTACGTGCGTAAGAACCAAGGCACGATGGTGTTACGAATCGATGACACGGATGTCGATAGGAACACCGAGGCATCGCTCAATTCGATTTACGAAGGATTGAATTGGCTCGATCTCGGGTGGGACGAGTTTTACCGGCAGTCGGAGCGGCTGGATCTGCATAGAAAACTGGCGTACGATCTGCTGGCGAAGGGCTCGGCATACCGCGATTTTACGCCGGCAGTGGCGGATATTGAAAACAGGCCGCATGGCGAAGGCCCATGGCTGTGCAATCCGGAGATGCGGGAGCTTTCGAGGGAGGAGAGCGACCGGCGGGCGGATGCCGGCGAGCCTTTTGCGATTCGGTTTCGAGTGAAACGGGAGCCGGCTTACGAAGTGAAGTTTCAGGATGAAGTATACGGCGCACAGGCGAAATCGACGGCGGATATCGAAGATTTCGCGCTGCTGCGGAGCAATGGGATGCCGACGTACCATCTGGCGTCATGCGCGGACGATGTTGACTTGAAGATCACGCATATTATTCGCGGGCAGGATCATCTTTCGAATACTTTCAAGCACGTCTTACTCTTTGAGGCGGCAGGCGGCGGGATGCCGCAGTTCGCGCATCTACCGCTGCTGATTGCGCCGGATGGAGCGAAGCTTTCGAAGCGCAAGCACGGGCCGGTGGTGAGCGTGACTACCTACCGGGATAATGGTTTTCTGCCGCAGGCGTACATCAATTTTCTGTGCCTGCTCGGCTGGTCGCCGAAGGACAACCGGGAGCAGATGACTCTGGAGGAGCTAATGGCGGCGTTCTCGCTCGAAGGCGTAAATCGCAGCAACGCGGTGGTGAATTTCAGCGAGAGCGATCCGATCGATCCGAAGGCGTTATGGCTGAATTCGCAACACCTGCGCAGCGCGCCGGTGGAGAAGCTTGCGCCGGTGGTGAAGGTGGTTCTCGAAGAGCATAAATTGGAGCCCTACGGGGACACGACATTTTTTGAGCATGTGGTGGATACGATCCGCTCGCGGTACACGACTCTGCTCGATTTTCCGATTAAAGGCAGAGCTTATTTCGCGGACGATTTTGTGATCGAGAAGGCTGCGCTCGACAAGCTCGATGCGCCGGGCGCGCGGGACTTGCTGCGGGAGCTGGCGGAGCGGATTAGGGCCAACGCGGAGTTTACAGAGTCGAGCGTGGAAACGGATCTGCGAACTCTGGCGGCAGAGCGGGGGGTGAAAGCGGGCGTGTTGATCAACGGCAGCCGGGCGGCGCTGACCGGGCAATCGGTCGGGCCGGGCGCGTTTGCGGTGTTTGCATGCGTCGGGCGCGAGCGGGCGACCGCAAGATTACGGAAGGTTTGAAGCGTTGCCGAACGTTTTGATTGGACTGGGCGGCTTGCTGAGCGATCCGGCCTGCTCGGTGATCAAAGGCGGCGAACTGGCCTCAGCGATCGAACAGGCGAAGCTGAGCCGCCATGATCGACCTGGCACGTTTCCTGATGAGGCATTCGCGCTGGCGCTGGAAACGGCACAGGTCCGACCGGAAGAGATCGAGTGCATTGCGCTGGCGCGCCCATTCGCATTAGGAGTAGAGAGCGCGGCGCTGCTGGAGTTGCGGGCTAGATTTCCGCGGAGTGAAATCGTGGTGGTGGATCATCACGAGGCGCATGCCGCTTCGGCGTATTACGCTTCAGGCTTTGAGGACGCGCAAGTGTTGAGCGTGGACCGGGCCGGCGACTTTCGATCGGCGGCGTTGTTCGAGGGGCAAGGCAACAAGTTAACAAAAGTTCGTGAGCTTTATTTTCCGGATTCGCTGGGCGATTTATACAACAGGGTGACCGCGCTGCTGGGGTTTAAGGCGCGATCGGATGAGCATAAGGTGCAGTGGCTCTCGGCATCCGGGGAACCGAAATTCGCCGACTTGTTTCGTGAAATCATGAATTGCGGCGCAGCGGGGTGGCCGAAGTTCGAGCGCACCTTTTTCGATTCGGACCGATTGACGGAGGGCGGCTTCAGCGGGCGATTCCACGAAGCGATCAGCGATCAGCCGAACCCGGCGGACGTAGCGCGGAGCTTACAGGCGGCACTCGAAGAGACAGTGTGCGCGATGTTGGGAGATGCGTCTCAAGTAGCAATTGCGGGCGGTTTGGCACTGAACGCGATGTTGGTCCGGGCACTTGAAAAACGCTTCGAGAAAGTGTTTGTGCAGCCCGTAGCGGGCAATGCCGGGACAGCGCTTGGGGCGGCGCTTTTCGCCTGGCACAATTTTTACGGCGAGACGCGGCGTGTTCCGTTCTCGACGTTATGCCTGGGGCCGGCTTACACGCCGGAACAGATCAAGCAAGTGCTCGAAAACTGCAAACTGCGCTTTCGTTTTCTGACCAGTGGAGAGTTGATGCGGGAAGCGATACGCGCGCTGAACGACAACCAGATCGTGGCGTGGATGCAGGGGCGCATGGAATTCGGGCCACGGGCCTTGGGCAATCGCAGCATTCTGGCGTCGCCGCTCAATCCATATTCGACGGAAAACCTGAACGTGTACATCAAGCATCGCGAGGGCTTTCGGAAATTCGCGGCATCGGTGCCGGAAGAGATCGCGGAGAAGTATTTCGAGGTGGGCCCGAACGCGCGTTACCTGGCGACTGTGGGGGAAGTGCGGCCTGAATACCGGGAGCAGTTTTCGGCGGCGATTTTGCATGACACGCTGATCCGGGTACACGTGGTTAGGAAGCAGGAAAATCCTCTGTATCATGCACTGCTGACGGCGATGGGCGAAGCGACCGGATTGCCGGTGCTTTACAACACGAGCTTCAACTTATTTGGCGATCCGCTGGTGTGCACGCCCCGGGATGCGGTGCGGAGTTTTTATTCGTCGGGTATCGATGCGCTGTTTGCGGGGAGTTTCTATCTGGCGAAGTAAGTGTGGCCGCCGCCGGTGGCGCGCATAATGATTTTCAGGAGAGGGTGGATTGCAGCTCAGCGGGGCGCATGCAACAGCTGCTGGTGCATGTATTGGCGTATCGGCGCGGCTTATCGGAAGAGACCGCGCGACGAAAACAAGGCGGCCTTTCGGGAGATCGTGAGGCACGGTCCGCCGCCCGGATTGATAGCATTCGATGGCGATTTGGCTGTGGGATGGTGCCAGCTCACGCCGCGTGACGCACTGCCCTGGCTGGATCGCGGGCGGCTGAAACGGGTGGACGATTTGCCTGTCTGGTCACTGTCGTGTCTCTATGTTCGGATAGGCTATCGCAAGCGGGGTGTCACGTCGGCATTGATTGCAGCGGCGGTAAAGGCAGCCAAACGCGCCAAGGCGCCCGCGCTGGAAGCTTATCCCCTGGATGCGAAAAAGACGCCAAGCGCTTCCGGGACCGGATACTCGACGACCTTCGCGCGGGACGGATTTGCGATCGTTGCTTCGCCTACGCCGGCGCGCCCGATCATGCGTCATGATTTGAAAAGGATCGCTGGCTCAGATTCGAAGGTAGACCATAGATGACCAAGTTTGCCGCGTGGCTCGATGCATTGCGGGCCGATGTCGCGTTCGGGTGGCGTCTGTTAAGAAAGAGGAAAGTGACGTCCGCCGCGGCGATTCTCTCGCTGGCTCTCGCGATGGGGGCTTGCGCATCTGCCTTCCGGCTGATTGATGCGCTGCTGCTGCGGCCTTTGCCGGTGAAAGCACCCAGCCAGCTATATGCCTTGGCTCATCGGGGAATTGACTTCGATGGTAGTGTACGGACAAACGACGGCTGGTCGTATCCGCTTTTCCGGCAGATGCGCACTGCCGCAAAAGGCCAGCTTGAAATGATGGCGGTTTCCTACGCCGGGCGCAGGGATCTTACATTTGGAGCGGGCCGGGAGCCGGAAAAGGCATACCTCCAATATGTTTCGGGCGGGATATTCCGCTCGTTCGGACTGCGACCCGTGTTAGGACGGTTGCTCATCCAGAGCGATGATCAGGCGGGTGCTCAGCGGGTTGCAGTCCTGTCATACGGTTACTGGATGCGTCGCTTCGGGCGTGATCCGAAAATAATCGGGAGTGAATTTCGCTTAGACAACGATCTTTTTACCATTGTCGGCGTTGTTGCGGAGGGTTTCACGGGCATCGAGCCGGGCACGATGACCGGCGTTTTCGTACCCATGATGACGAATCCGGATGTAGAGAGATCCGATACGTACTGGTTTCGAACGCTGGTCCGGTTAAAGCCGGGATTGGCTGGCGCGCCCATTCGCGAGCGGCTACAAGCAGCGTACCGGTCGTTTGAAGAAGAGCAGGTCAAGGGCTTGACGGGGATGCCGCAAAACACTTTGCAGGGTATTGTGAACCAGAGAATTCTGTTCGAATCGGCGGCCGCAGGTGTTTCGGATATGCAGGATGAGTATCGCGAAGCTCTGGCGTGTCTCGGCGTGCTGGTGATTTTGGTGTTACTGATTGCGTGCGCGAACGTGGCCAATCTGATGACAGCTCAGGCGGCGGCGCGGGCACGCGAAATGGCGCTACGGGTCTCAATCGGCGCGGGACGCTGGCGGATGGTGCAACTGGCAGCGGTGGAGAGCGCGCTACTCGCGTTGTGCGCGTCGGTGTTGGGCGGATGGCTGGCCTGGTGGTCGGCGCCATTTGTGGTGAGCCGGCTTAACCCGCCAGATCATCCGGCGCGATTAGTGCTGCCTGCCGATTGGCGGGTAGTCTCGTTCGGAATTGCGCTTACAGTCCTCGTCTCCCTGCTATTGGGTTTGCTGCCGGCCTTACGGGCTTCCACGGTAAAGCCCGCGGCCGCGCTCAAGGGCGGTGAAGAACCCCACGCGCGCCGGCGGTTGATGCGGGCGCTCATCGCCACGCAGGTTGCTTTCTGTTTTCTAGTGCTCTTCATAGCTGGCCTGTTTGTGACGACGCTCGAAAGGCTATCCCAGCAACGGCTTGGCTTTTCCGCGGAGCGGGTTCTGACGTTGCAGACGGTCGCGCAAAATGGGCAGCCAGCGGTCTACTGGGAGCGCTTGGCGGAGCGGCTGAGAAGTGTACCCGGCGTTAAGCTGGTCGCGCTGGCCAATCGGCCTTTGATGAGCGGCGAGAACGTAGAAGGAGGATATATCTCGACCGGCGGCGCCACTCCGTCCACGGAACCCGCATTTTTCCTGAACGTCTCGCCCGGGTGGATGAAGACGATGGGCATTGGCTTCGTTGCCGGCAGAGACTTCCGCGCTGGCGACGTCGACCCCAAGGTGGCAATTGTCAACGAAGCCTTTGTGAAGCGCTTTCTGAGCGGTGAGGGGCCGATTGGCAGGACGTTTGCGACAGAGAGAAATGGGAAGCGGAGCCGGCTGGCGATTGTGGGCGTGGTCCGCAATGCGCGCTATGCAGATTTGCGCGGGCCGATGCCGCCGATCGCATATTTTCCGTTTACATCTGTCGACGCTCAGGGCAAGGTGCGGGCGAGAGATACGGGAGCGTTTATCGTGCAGACGTTCGTGTCGAATCCGCTCGCGTTGGCGTCGACGCTGAGGCGGCAAATCACGCTCGCGGGGCGGGGATTTCGCGTGAGCAGTCTGCGAACGCAGAAAGAAATCGACGCAATATATACGCTGCAGGAGCGGCTGGTAGCGATGCTGGCGTCTTCTTCGCGGTGGTTGCGCTCATACTGGCGGGAATTGGCCTGTATGGCGTACTCAACTATTCGGTGGTAGAGCGCCGGCGCGAGATCGGCATCCGCAGGGCAGTCGGCGCGGGGTCGGGACATATCGGCCGCCTCATTGTCGGTCAAGTCTTCGGCGTGGTGGCGCTAGGGGCGGCGGCAGGTTTGGGGCTTGGGATGGGCTCAGTGCGCTACATCGAAACGCTCCTCTATCACGTCAAGGCTACCGATCTAAGCGCGCTAGCGACGCCGTCGCTGGGTATTCTCGCGGCAGCTTTGCTAGCCGCGATGCCGGCCTTGATTCACGCGATGCGAATTGATCCGGTCGAGGTATTGCGGGCGGAGTAGGAGGCGCGGAGGAAGTCGTGTCAGACCCAATCAATGCATTCGAGGCGGCGGTGGACGCAATCGTCACGGGCGGGGCCGGCGCACTCGAAGCGTTGCTTCGCGAAAATCCGGAGCTAGTTCGGGAATGCTCGACGCGCCCGCACCGAGCCATGCTTCTCCATTATCTGGGGGCGAACGGCGTTGAGGATTACAGACAGAAGTCGCCGAAGAATGCTGTTGAAATAGCGGCGATCCTGCTTGAGGCAGGCGCCGAGGTCGATGCGGTAGCGGAGATATACGGCAAGAGCACGACGCTGTGCTTGGTGGCATCGAGTATTCATCCGCAGCAGACTGGAGTGCAAATTGAGCTGATGAAGACTCTGCTGGAAAAAGGCGCGGCTATCGATGGAGTTTTGGGAGCGCTGCGGAATGGGCATCTGGAATCGGCGGAGTTCCTTGCGCGACGCGGCGCGCAGTTGGATCTGGAGGGAGCGGCCGGAGTGGGACGGCTGGATGTGGTCGAAAGCTTCTTCAATGAGAACGGCGATTTGAAAGCGGTTGCGACGAAAGCGCAGATGGAAGCGGGATTTGCCTGGGCTTGCGAGTATGGCAAGAACAACGTGGTCGATTTCCTGTTGAAGAAGGGGATCGATGTGAGCGCACAGGGAAACACGGGATTAACCGGGCTGCACTGGGCGGTTGTGGGCGGACAGCTAAAGACAATCGAGTTGCTGCTGGAACGAGGCGCTCCGCTCGAAGCGGTGAACGTATACGGTGGGACTGTTCTTGGTCAGGCGCTGTGGTCTGCGATGAACGGTAACCGGAACATCGATTATGTTCCGATTATCGAAAGGCTGATCCGCGCGGGCGCCAAGGTGGACGATGGTTTGCTCTCGTGGTTCGCACAGCAGGGAGGGCGTTCGTTGGAGGAGAGGACGCGAATTGCTGAAGCTCTGCGGACGGTCTAGAGATCCGCTACACTACATGTCGTGAGCCGCAGAGCGAGATTGAAATGGTTATTGCCGCTTCTGCTCGTTCTGATCCTGATCCTTGGGGTCTGCTGTCTCACAACGCATGACTGCTCGTTCTCTTTATTGGTTCCGAGCTTTTCGTGCATTTTTGTACTGCTGTTAGATCCGTGTTTCGATTCCAAACGGCAAACTGAGCCTTCCTTTGCGCTGCCCGCGCCATACTTCCCCGCCGCACCCGATAGAGCACCACCCGCCTAGATAAAGAACTTTCAATCCAGGAGAGGCGCGTTTCTTGCAATCGCAAGCAGACGCGCATCTCCATTTAAGTCCGAAAGCTTGAAAGGTGGTTCAGATGTCTCAGGACAGCGTGTCCGCTGAGAAATCTCCCTCCAGCGAGCATGTGGACGAAAGTGCAAATCCTATCGAGAGATTCCGGCGTTACAGCAAGGGTGTGCGCCTGGAAATGCGACAAGTCAGCTGGCCGAGTTGGAAAGAGGTCCGATCGACCACTCTTGTTGTGCTCTTCTTTACATTCGCGATGACGGCGTTTGTCGCGGCTGTAAATTGGATCGGCGCATTCTTCTATCGGCTTCTGGTTGAGAGATAGCAAGACCGGACAGTCTAAGCGGGGCTGTCCCAAACCATCCCGGCGGTAGGAACTGTTGCCCAGGCAATTTGACAAGGCGTTTTTATTTAAGTAGGCTATCTGAGGTAGGTAGACTATGGCAGAGCTGCTTCGTGACGAGATTCCGCCGGGAACTCTCCATCTTCTGATTCTCAAAATTCTGGCGCGCGGCGCGAATCACGGATACGGCATTGCGCAGTTTGTGGAGAGCTCGTCGCGCGATGTCTTCCGAGTGGAAGAGGGGTCGCTGTATCCGGCTCTGCAGCGCATGCTGCTGAAAGGCTGGGTGAAAGCGGAGTGGCAGGAGACGGAGAACAAGCGGCGGGCGCGCGTTTATACGCTTACTGCCCTGGGGCGCAAGCAACTCGAAAGCGAATTAAGTAAGTACCGGCGCGTTTCGCAAGCGATCGGGCGCGTCATCGCGGCTTCATCTTAGGAGGGGATATGTTTGACTTCTTGCGCGAACTGGTACGCCGCATTCAATATTTCGTCAGGAGAGGCCGGGCCGAGGCGGACCTGCGCGAAGAGATGGACACGCATCTCGCCATGCTCGCGGGAGAGACCGATCCGGCAAGCGCAAAGCAGCGGCTCGGCAACGTAACGCGCTGGCAGGAAATTAGCCGGGAGGCATGGGGATGGACCTGGTTGGAATCGCTGGTGCGCGATATCGGTTATGGCGTGCGCCTGTTGGCAAAGAGTCCGGGCTTCACTCTGACCGCATGTCTTTCGTTAGCGATCGGGCTGGGCGCGACGATGGGTATGTTTTCTCTGATGAACGCGCTTCTTTTCAAGACGCTCCCGGTGCCGGAGCCGCGGCAACTCTGGCAATTGACGCACATATCGGACGGCGAGAAAGACAATAACTTTTCTTACCCCATGTTCGTGAATCTCGAACGTGCCAATACCAGCGGCATTCGGCTTTTCGCGGTGGGTGGCGACTATGTGCAGGTAAATTATGGGAACTCGACACGCAATACTCCTTCGCTTATCATTTCTGGAGATGCGTTCCGGGCGCTTGGACTTAAAGCGCATTTGGGGCGTTTGCTCGACAAAGACGATGACCTAAGAGGGCTACCGCGTGGCGCGAATTGCGTGTTGAGCTATCGTTTATGGCACTCACAATTCCATGACGATCCAAGCGTGATCGGAAAACATATCTTGATCGGCGCGCAATCCTTCAACATAGTGGGGGTCGCGCCGGCCAGCTTTTTTGGGTTTTATGTAGGAGCCTATTCGGATCTGATCCTGCCTATTACCGCTTACGCCGCGACTAATCCCGCTCAGCCGATTCTCCAGGCCGTAGGCTGGACATGGCTGAGTATCATGTTCCGGCTGCCGCCAAACGTGCCGGTGCAGGAGCTCACGAGCAGGCTCAATGCCATGTATCCCGAGATTCGAAAGGCCGTGGAGCCATCTCCTGCCGAAGCCGCAAAGCCGGACCGGCTCTATGCGCAATCGGCGGCAACCGCCGTTTCTGCGGTGCGGGACCGGTTCTCCAGGCCGCTGTACGTATTATTGACGATGACGGGCTTGATTCTGGTGATCGCCTGTGCCAATCTGGCGAACCTTCTGCTGGCGCGTTCGGTGGTGCGGTCGCGCGAACTTGCTATCCGGCTTTCGATCGGGGCAAAGCGAGCACGGATTTTGCGGCAGTTGCTCACGGAAAGCACGCTTATCGCGCTCCTCGGAGCGTGCGTGAGTGTCCCGATCTACTTTGTCTGCACGCGCGGATTGGTTGCTTTTCTTCAATCGGGTTCAGATCCGAACGTTTTCCTCGATACCGCGCCCGACTGGCGGTTGGTGGCGGCCGCTCTCGCGTTGCTCACGTGCACAGTGCTGCTGTTTGGCTTTGGCCCGGCATGGAGAGCCGTGCGGATAGATCTAAATGCCGCTTTGAGCGAGAGCAGCCAGCGACTTACGGCGAAAACGTCTTTCGGAAGAGCGATCGTGGCGGTGCAGATTAGTCTCTCGCTGGTGCTGCTACTCGGGGCGACGCTGCTGGCGCGCAGTCTCTTCGATTTGCGTACGTTCAATCCGGGCTTCCGGCGCGATCATCTGCTGATTGCCGACGTAGACACAACTCAGGCGATACAAAAGAATGCGGACGTAGTTCGATTCTTCGACCGATTGCTTGAAAAAGTGCGTGTTTTGCCGGGCGCGCGTTCGGCCGCGGCTTCAGTCGTCGTGCCGTTGAGTGGGCGAACTTGGAAACAAGATTACGAGATCCCAGGCGATGCGAAGCGGGCTGAGCAGGTTCGAAATACTTTCGAGAACTGGGTTTCACCGGGTTATTTCGAGACTCTTGGAACGCCCTTGCTTCTGGGACGGTATTTCGGGCAGACGGACTCGGCCAAAGCTGTTCATGTGGCGCTAGTAAACCAGGCGTTTGCCAGACAGGCGTTCGGCTCCTCAAACGCCATCGGCCGGCAGGTTTTCGAGAAAGAAAAAAAAGAAAAGAAGGACACGATTACGATTGTGGGCATTGTTGGAGACGCGCGCTATCGCAACTTACGCGATGCCGCGCCACCCACACTGTATAAACCCATCGCGCAGCTGCCGCCATCGTTCGATTTCCTCTTGTCCTTGAATTTAGAGGTCTGGACGGAGACGCCGGCCGTTGAGCTTACCAGGCCAGTCGATGAACTGGTGAAAAGTCTAAACAATCGAGTTTCAGTGGATTTTCACACGTTCGATTCACTGATAGACTTTACGCTCCTCTACGAACGCCTGTTAACGGCGCTTTCGGTAGCGTTTGCTTCGATCGGGCTTCTTCTATCTTTCGTTGGCGTCTATGGGTTGTCGGCTTACGCTGTCAACCGGCGCACAGCCGAATTAGGCATTCGGATGGCGATGGGCGCGACACCCGGCGGAATTTTACAGCTTATATTCATCGAACACTTGCGCGTCTTGGCGATTGGTCTTGCCGCCGGCTCGTGCGTCTCAATCGCACTAACCCGTTTCTTGCAAGCGTGGTTGTTCGGTGTATCGGCCACGGATCCATATCTTTTTTCAGCGGCACTGGTAATCGTGAGCGCGTTTGCGCTGGGCGCAGTTATCGTGCCGGCACGACGGGCGGCTCGTCTGAATCCGATGATGGCGCTGCGCTGCGAGTAGGTAAAGGTTCGACCGGCCTGGTCGACGCCTCGGGTCCAAGGAGGCTTCAAACTACCATGAGACTGTGGTCGTCGCCGCAACCGAGCGGTTGATTCTAAGGCGGTGGCGCCAATCTGACCGGCAGCCATTTTCACAGCTGAACGCGGACTGGCGGGTTATGGAATTCATGCCCGGTGTTCTCTCTCCCGAGCAGAGCGATGCGCTGGCGGACGGGATCGAAGCTCATTTCCGGCGGCATGGTTTCGGCCTTTGTGCAGCGGAATTACGTGTTGACCACTCGTTCATAGGCTTTATTGGGCTTTCTGTTCCGTCATTCCAGGCGCACTTCACACCGTGCGTGGAGATCGGATGGAGACTCTCTGCCGATTACTGGGGCCAGGGACTGGCGACGGAAGGCGCGCAGGAAATAGTCCGCTACGCATTCGAGCAAATAGGGCTTAACGCCCTGGTTTCGTTCACGGTTCCCGCGAATGTCAGGTCCCGACGCGTTATGGAAAGGCTTGGTATGATCCGCAATCCGGCGGACGATTTTGATCACCCCGCGTTGGCGGAAGGTCACCCTCTGCGGCAGCACGTGCTTTACCGACTGCCCAATGCAATGCGGCGGTAACGGCAGTTCGTTGCAAACGCCCGGCGGGAGAATGATTGTATGGCGCGCAGAACGGTCGGGATGTTCCTCATCTTGCTTGCGCTGGGTGTATGGCTGATGCGCCGGACCTGGGCGATGGCGCCGGCGGGTCAAGCCGATATTCATGTCGATACGACATTAGTGGTCATCCCGGTGACGGTAACGGATGCGCAAAACCGTTTCGTACTCGGCCTTGAAAAGAACGATTTCACGCTATCGGAAGATGGCGTGACGCAAAAAGTGACGCAGTTTGCCGGCGAGAACGCGCCGATATCGGCCGGTTTGCTGGTGGATACGAGCGGCAGTATGGGAGCGAAGATACAAATTTCAAGGGATGCGGTGAGCCAGTTCCTGAAAACCATGGACGCGCACGATGAAGCTTGCCTCATCGAATTCGGCGACCGGCCGCAGGTAGCGGCTAGTTTTTCGAGCGATGCGAAGCTGATCGAAAGCAAGCTTTCGGAGGTTGAACCGCAGGGGCTCACCGCTTTGCTCGATGCTGTTTCGATGGGTCTCGAAGAGATGCGAAAGGCCAAGAACACACGCAAAGCGCTAATTATCATTTCTGACGGAGGTGACAATAACAGCCGCTACAGCGAGGCCCAAATCAAAGATCTGGTGCGGCAGGCTGACGTGCAGGTGTATTCGATGGGTGTCTTCGAGCGGCTTCCGATGCTGGCCCTGAGCGCCGCTGAATTGTCCGGCCCAAAGCTGCTTGCGCAGCTTTCGGAGCAGACGGGAGGGCGCGTCTTTTCCGCATCGAACTCCAGCGACTTGCCAGCGATCGCGGCGCGGATCGGCATTGAGCTGCGCAACCAGTACGTGCTCGCATATGTGCCATCGAATCGCAAGAAAGACGGGAAATATCGTCACGTGGAAGTGAAGGTGAAAGCCGCGCCGGGACTTTCGGCATTCAAGGTGCGCTGGCGTCTGGGCTACTACGCGCCAACGCAATAGTGACAGGCTACCGGCGCGGCGGCCCCATCGGACGAACGGCAACAGGCGAGACCACTCGGGGCCCTGCAACACCGATATGACCCAGGCTGGGCCTTGTGTAGTTGTTAGTGCTTCTCAACGGAATGGTCGCGGGACGGAATGAGTTCACACTAGGGTAGCCAGTGCGAAGGGGCGGCACGACAGGATAACCAGGCCGGCGAGGCGCAGTCCGATAGATCGGATTGCGATAGATCGGATTACGAGGATTGCGGCCGTAAAAACGCGGGAAGACGTAGATGACGAGGGGTGGGTTAAAAAATCCGTTGTAAGGACCCCACGGCCCGAGGAAGCCGTTTCCGGCCCACATCGGCGGGTCGTAATAACTGTAGTTCGGTTGGCCGATTCCAGCTTGGCCAATACCCAACCCGGGACCAGGCGAAGACGGGAGCGTGAAAGGAGAGTTGGCGGCATCGCCGGCATCCGGGTTGGTCGTGCTTTGAGAGCCTACTCGATTGTCGGCCGCAATGGTTTCGGCTCGATTGCGGGCCCATTCGGAGAAGGCGTCTACCGCGCCATCCCCGTATTTCTTGGTCTCCATCCCGATGCCGAAGAAGAACTGGTTCGATTCGTCGATCGTCTTCGGCGGCTCTCCGGCGGTTTGTATTTCGGCTTCTCCGGTATAGGTCTGGAAGACTGCCGGTTCGGAGCTCAAGCGGTAGACGCCCGGTTTGGGAAACCGAAGCTGGTAGGTTTTGTAGACCAGGACACAGGGATTGCCAGAGGCAGCATCGTTCGAATCGAGGATAGCGGCGCCACGCAGAAACTCCACGCGAGTAGCGGCGAGCACACTGGATATCATGCGAATGGCGCTGTTCTCGTCGATTCGAAGAAACACCCCGGGAGTTAACAGGATTTCAGCGCGTCCTTTTTCCGTCCGCAGGGTCGACCCGTCCTTGACACTGGCAAATGTTCCAAATTGTTGATTGAGAGGGGCGTCATCGAGGAACACTGCTCCTTCCGAGTAATTGACAATGCCGGAATGGGTGGAGACGACGGCTTGCGCCGAGAGATGGGCGGAGGCGAACGCGAGCAAGAGCAACGAACACAGCACGCCCGGCAAGCGCATGAAACGAACTCCTTCCTAAAAGAATGAATCTTCCAGGGCAGCTTGTCAATGCCCGGTATCTTCACCGGCTTTCCGGCTCGGCTTAGAGACAGAATAATTCCCGGCCCAAGCTTAGAATGGCATTACCCGCGTGACTCCGGATCCTTCCTTTTCCTTGCAAGAGGTTCAACACAGCTTACGAACCAATCTTCCCTATATCGCGGTCGCAAGCATCGTTCTGGTTGGCGGACTTGGTTCGATTATTCTGTACCGGCTTCGGCCTCGCGACCGGCTGCTCCTCTGGTTGGGAGTTTTTGCAAGCGCCTTCGGCGTTCGTTTATTTTTCCAAAATGACTTGATTTATCGGGCGACCGGGATGGATGCGCAGTTCTTCCAGGCTGCCAAACTCTTTTTGACCTACTTCATTCCCGTCCCCTTGGCTCTGTTTGCGAGGGACCTAATCGGACCGGGCTGGAAAAAATCAATTTCTGCGTGGCTGTGGATAGAGATAGGATTTGCGGTGATCGCGATTCCATGCTCGATCCTCTTTCACCAGCTGGCGTGGACGGACACTGCCAATAGCATTCTCATCATCGCCGGGACTTTGCTCATTTTGCTGCATATTTTTCTGGACAAGGGCTTGGAGGCGAGCGTAGCCCCGCTTAGATGGCCGCTGGTTTTGTTTGGCGCCGTGGTGGTGCTTAAGAATGCAAGAGTTCTGCCACAGAGAATCGATCTGGAGCCATTCGGCTTCCTGATTTTGCTTTTCGGTCTGAGCTACACGGCGTTGCGGCAAGCTGTCGCGCGGGAAACCGCACTCACGGAAGTGGAACAGGAACTAGCCACGGCGAGACGTATTCAGATCTCCATCCTTCCGCGGACTTCGCCCGAATTAGTCCATCTTCGGATTGCGAGCCATTATGAGCCGATGACGGCAGTCGCGGGGGATTTCTACGATTTTCTCAAGACTGGCGAATATGGCCTTACAATTCTGGTGGCCGACGTGTCAGGGCATGGAGTTCCCGCCGCGCTAGTAGCTTCCATGCTGAAAATTTGTTTCATCGCGCAACGCGCGCTGGCAAACGATCCGGCGCGCGTTCTTGCCGGCTTCAATACGATGCTGCGCGATGTTCTGGTAGGCCAGTATGTAACGGCAGCTTGCGCGGCCATCGACCTCTCTTTGGGCACTGTAACGTATGCCGGAGCCGGTCACCCACCCAGTCTCTTACTTCGGAAAAATGGAGAACTGGTGCAGCTTGCCGAGAACGGTCTGTTCATTGGGCCATTTCCGCAGGCGACTTATTCGAACATGTCGGTTCCGTTTGAAACGGGCGATAAGCTGCTGCTTTACACAGATGGAATCGTCGAAGCAACGGCTCCCGATGGCGCGCAGTTTGGGCAGGAACGGTTGATAGAGTGCTTGCGCGAGGGTAAGGACCTCGATCCCGGAAATTTCGTCGAGCAACTCTTGAGGAAGATAGCGGGACCCATTCAGGAGGACGATCTTACAGTGGTTCTGGCGCAGGTTGAGTAGCGAGTTCACACGGCCACAAGCGACCGGCATCTCCCGCGCTTAGCATAGAAAGGATGCCCAATCCCTGGCTGCGCTGGTGGACCGATCAAGCCTCTCTGCTGCAACAGCCAACTTTCCCTCACCTGCTGGTCGCGCTTTTTCTGGGCGCAATCATTGGCGCCGAACGGCAGTGGCGGCAGCGCGCCGCGGGCATGCGCACCAACACGCTGGTTTGTTTTGGAGCAGCCGCTTTTGTCGATCTCGGTTCGACAGTAGGCGGCCCGCACACAACCAACGTCATCGCCTACGTCATTTCTGGCGTTGGTTTTCTTGGCGCGGGCGCAATTATGAAAGACGGCGGCAATATACGTGGTCTTAATACCGCGGCCACTCTGTGGTGTTCGGCCGCGGTGGGTGCATGCGCCGGCGCCGGTGAGATGCTCGATGCCGTGTTTGTCACGGCGCTTCTCGTCTCTATTAACCTGGTATTCCGTCCAATCTCCCGTTTCATCGATCGACGGTCACTGGCCCAGTCGAACCGCTCCGTGGTGTACCGCCTCGCGGCCGTCTGTCCTGCCGCCCATGAGCAGGAAGTCAGAGCGCTTGTCTTGCGCGCGGTTGCCGAGCGCCCGCTTTTGCTGCAGGAACTGCGTAGCGAAGAAGTTGGTGACGGCGACGAGGTGGTTGTGCAGGCTTTGTTCGAATCGAGCGAGCGCAACAATGAGTTGCTCGAACAGTTGGCCGGCCAGCTGAGAGCCGGCCCGGAAGTATCCGCCGTCGAGTGGGCCGAAACGACCTTAGACGCCGAATAACTCGGCCGCCCTCAGCCCGCTTTTCGAAAGGTCAAATTGATTCGGCAGCTGCCGGTCAAATGATGCTCGCCATCCGCTAACGGGGCTACCCCGTGGTAAGCGAGCCGCGCGGTCTTGCCCCACACGACTACATCTCCGCTCTCCAGCCGTATTCTGCGGGGTCGTTCGCCGCGCCGCATCCCTCCAAACAGAAATACCGCCGGCAAGCCTAACGAGACCGAGACGATCGGAGCCTCATAATCCTGTTCGTTCTTGTCCTGGTGCAGTCCCATGCGCGCGCCAGGTTCGTATCGGTTGATCAGGCATGCATCGCTTACGAAGTTTTCAAAACCGGCTTCTGCCGCCGCCCGCGCCGAGATTTCAGCGAAGAGCTCCGGCAGGGCCGGCCATTCGAGTCCTGTAAGCGGATCGATCAGGCAATAGCGGTATCCACTTTCATCACTCGTCCAGCCGAGGCGGCCGCAATTCGTCATGCCCACTGACATCTTGCGGCCGCCGCGCACAGCCATGTAGCGGAACGGCGCAATTGCCGCGATCTCTGCTATGGACTTCACCATTTCGTTCGCCTGCTTACGCGCGAATCCGCGCAGCAAGATCGCGCCCTCGGCAAGCTGCTCTCTAGTTGGCTTGGGAAGCAGCGCCTCCTCGAACAGATTGCCAGTTGCTCCTGAAATTCCGCTCATAATCCGTCGTGAAAAATAATCCCCAAAGTGTGCCTCCGCCCGGATCGCACGCGGCTCACGCCGTGCCGCATGTTTACACGGTAAGAGCCCTTACTTTGTTTGACTGGCTTATGATGCACTGGAAAGATAACGGCGTCGCCTTGCGCGAGCGGCACCACCTCGACTCGAGACTGCATACGCGGGCGCTGCTCTGTCAGGACGAACTCTCCTCCGCTGAAATCTTTGCCGGGCCACGAAAGCAGAAAAGCCGCTTGCAGCGGAAAGAGATGCTCCCGGTAAAGGTCTTGATGGAGGCAGTTGTAGTCGCTCTCTTCATATCGAAGCAAATAGAGGAGTTGGCTTCACCTGCCCGGCTTGACGATAGCGATCTAGAAACGCCGCATGCTCATTCTGGTACCGGGCCTCAAGTCCCATGCTCTCATTCCATGGATTCGCGATCCACGCCAACGGCGCATAAGCTTCTCCCTCAGTTCGGCAACGATTTCCGGCAGCGGATGGCGAAAGTATCTATACTTTCCTCTGCCAAACCGGTGCGCCGCCATCATGATTCTTCTGGATTGGATAGGTATCTCACCGTCAACTTGGAGCATTGTTCCGGTGCGGCCGATTGGAACGTTATGGCAAACCAGGAAGCCTTCGGGCGTCAGCAACTCGTTCGCACTCGGGTGTAGAAATTCACTTAGGAAATCGGCTGCAAAGCATGGCGCAAAGGCCGATAAAAAGGGACCAGCAGCGCGAGGAGACTGCCAGCAATAAGTATTCGGACAATCATGGCGTGATAGATTGCCGCCTATGAGTGAACCTCCGCAGACACAGCCATTTGGGTTATTGGAATGGCTCATTTTTCTTGACCGCCTTCTGTTTTATCAGCGGGTACGGATTTTGGGTGGGATACTACAACAGCTTCAACCTTGATGTCGCCACACTTGACACGCCGTTCTGGACGATTTGCATGGGGTCATTCGATGAGTTCCTCTTCTACTTCGACCGAGTGAGTAAAGCTTGGGCGGCAGCTGTGCCTATTCTTATGCTCGCCTACATAGGTCTATATGTGTGGTGGGGAACGCGAAAACCGAAGCAAGAGCCAATCGCCTCTGGCAATGATCGGATTTCATTGCTGGCGGTCAAAGCTTTGAAACAAATAGGCCTTTTTATCTTTGCGTTATGCCTTGTGCTGGTTGCGCCGTTCTCCGCTGGAAAATATGCGGGATCAAGCGAATGGAGGGGGGAGCCATTGACGAGAATCATGCTATATTTTCGGCCGGCTGAAGCATCCGCTTTTCCAAAAACCCTACTCGATGGGAATGTGGAAGGAAAACTAAGACTGCTCGTGCAAACCAAGGATCTCGTGGTCGTCTTCATCGCTAAGACCGATGAGCAGAAGCCACAGAAATCACGATCGGCATACGTAATAGGACGCAACAATCTCGAGGCGGTCTGCCAAGTCTCTACGTCTCCGGGATCGCCGGCTCCGGATAACACCTGCAATTCGGTAGCGACCCAGCATGACCAGTGAGCTTGTCCAGCCTGCGAAATAATTCATTGTTCGCATAATTATCCGCCAGTTTCGCGCAGTCGCCTTGATTCACCATTACTCGCATCACTGCGCAGCCAGGTCCGCTTCGCCCCCCAATCCGGATCCTCCCAAGCGCTTTGTATGCTCCTTGACCATATTCCTCATGTCTAAATTGCCGGCGCGGGTGATCACTCCGCTTCTTGGTCTCAAATGTATTCGGACTTCCTGATACTTTGAAGGAATGGCGACTACTCCAGCCACCGGGCGAATTGCTCCTCCCAAGCGTCTGCTCTACGGTCCGGGACCATCCATGGTCGACCCGCGAGTCTATCAGGTTCTGGCTCAGCCCGTTGTCGGCATCAAAGACGAATATTTCCTAGAAGTCATCGCTGAAATTCAGGCCGGTTTGCGTGATGCATTCGGAACGGTGAACCGCAAAACTTTTCTGGTTCCGGCAAGCGGTAGCGGCGGCATGGAAGCGGCCGTCGCCAATTTTGTCCAGCCCGGCTCGAAGTTCCTCATCTTTACTGCCGGCATCTTCGCGGACCGCATCGCCGCTATGGCCGAACGCCAGCGCGCCCAGGTCGTGCGCGTAGAGCGGCCCTGGGGCGAGGTTTTCGCCGAAGAGGAAGCCGCGCGCGCCATCGATCGCGAAAAACCCGCCATAGTCGCCTTCGTACAGGGCGAAACATCGGCCGGTGCTTATCAATCCGGCCGCTCTATGGCGCCGGCCGCGCGTCAAGCCGGTGCTCTGGTCATGGCCGATTGCGTGACAAGTCTCGGCGCAATGCCCGTCGAGCTCGATTCAGTCGGCATCGATATCGCCTTCAGCTGCTCCCAAAAGGGCCTGAGCTGCCCGGCTGGCCTCGCGCCTGTTTCCATTTCCGATAAGGCGTGGGAAGCGCTTTCCCGGCGCGCTGAGCCGCTCTTTACCTGGTATCTCGATTTACAGCTGCTGGCTAAATATTTTGAGACGCCCCATGTCTATCACCACACGCCCTCTCCGCCGCTTTACTACGCGATTCACGAGGCGCTTGCCGCGATTGGCGAAGAAGGTCTGCGTCAGCGTTGGGATCGTCATAAGCGCGCCGGGCAGCGCCTGATAGACGGCCTGTTACGCCTCGACTTCGAACCGCTCGTCAAAGATCCGGCGGACCGCCTTTCCCACTTAACTACTGTCTTCCCTCCGGCGAAAACCGACGAAGCCAAATTGCGCAGCCGCCTTCTCGATCGGTACGGCATAGAGATCGCTCCCGGCTTAGGCCAGCTCGCTGGAAAAATTCTGCGTATCGGCACTATGGGGCCGCTCGCCACCGATCAGAACGTGGATAGCCTCCTGCAGGCCATCGAAGCCTGCTTGTAACTCGTGTAGCCATATGTCGTCCGACTTTTCCATCCAGCTCGGCCTTTGTCAACTGCAGCTCCTCAAAGGTGACATCACCACCATAAAAGTAGACGCAATCGTCAACGCCGCTAATTCCGCTTTAGTCGGCGGCGGTGGCGTGGATGGCGCCATTCATCGGGCCGCCGGCCCGGAGATTAAGCGTGAGCTAGACGCGATTCGCGAACGGGAAGGTGGTTGTCCCGCGGGCAGCGCAGTGGTAACCGGGGCGGGACTCTTGCCCGCTAAGTACGTTTTTCACGCTGTCGGACCCCGCTATGCGGATGGCAGCCGAGGCGAAAGAGAACTGCTTACGTCCTGTTACGACACGTGCCTTCGATTGGCCGCGGAACGCGACGTGAAAACCATGAGCTTCCCTTCCATCAGCACCGGAATCTATGGCTACCCAATAGAAGAGGCGGCCGAAATCGCCGTGCGCACGGTAGCTGATTGGCTGCGCGAGCGTCGCGGTCCGTTGCACACCGTCAAGCTTATCCAGTTCAGCGAACACGACCATAGCGTTTATCGGCAACACGCCCAGAATCTACATGGAAACCTGGCCGCCGGCAGCCATGGCTAAAATGTAAAATGTCTCATGCAAGTACTGGAGGCTGGCTCAAACAAATATCTGCTGCTCGAACTCGACCCGGAGTTTGTAGGGAGCATCGCCAAGCAAGCTGGCTTCGGATTCAAGATCGATGACCAGCCCCGCGTTATGTCTCTCGATCTCTCCGCGAACGAGCGGCAAGCGCCCTTGCTGCTATTTGACGCGGCTGATCCGGGCAATCTCGGTTGGTTCTCGCGCTGCCAGTTCTACGTCGATGGAGCCTCCGGCAGCGTGCTGCAAACGCCTCTTTCGCTGGCCAATCAAAAAGACAAGTCCGGCCGGACTTCGCCCCATGCCGTGCGCGTCCAGATCACAAAAGAACTGCCCGGAACCTTCCGCATGCCGGGCCGCCAACTGGTCACTGAGCAGATCGTCTACTCGGTTCTTTTCAATCTTCTGAGCGCCCTGATGAATACCGGTGTGGGGGTCTGTGGGGGCCATATCGTCAAACCTCTCGCCGGCCGCACCGAAAGCGTGGGCTCGCGCAACTAGGCGCGACCACGTCCCTGATCACTCCTCTCGTAACGCACGGATCGGATCGATACGGGAGGCTTTCCAGGCCGGTAGAGCACAGGCCAGCAGGGTGATAACAAAGACCAGAATTACTACGGCAACATAGGTAGCGGGATCTCCTGCGCCGATGCCGGAGAGCAACGACGTAAGCAGGCGTTGAGAGGCAAGCGCTCCGATCGACCCGATGGCGAGACCAAAGATGACGAGCCTCATTCCTCGGCGCAAGACAAGACCGACTATCGCCAATGAACTGGAGCCAATGGCCATGCGAATACCCATTTCATGCGTACCGCGGGCAACGAGATAGGACATAAGGCCGTAAAGGCCGACGCCGCTGAGGAGCAGAGCGAGGCTCGCGAAAACGCCTAGAGCATAGCTCCAGAGCCGGTGCTGCCAGAGGGTCCGATCGACTATTTCCTGCATGGTTTTGTTCTGAACGATAGCTAAGTTGGGGCTCACTGCATGGATCACCCGTCGCACGGCTGGCAGCAGATTCCGGGGAGAGGAAGCTGTGCGGATGAGGAGGTCGATCTGCGATGGAGGATATTGGAAGGCGCTCCAGTACACCTCTACATCGGGTTGGCGTTCGGCGGGATTCCATTTTGTGTCGCCAACCACGCCAATGACGGTGCTCCACGGGTTATAAGTATCGCTATCGCCCCAGCGGATCTGCTCGCCGACAGGAGAGCGACCAGGGAAAAACGTCTTGGCAGTGTAGCGGCTGATGATGGCGACCGGCGGCTTGCCCAGGTTATCTGCCGCGCTAAAGTCGCGGCCGGCGAGCAGTGGAATACCCAGCGCGTGAAAGTAGCCGGGCATGACGTCGGTGCCCGCGGCCGGTCCGCGCCAAGCAAGCGCGCGTGTCGGGCGTTTTCGCGTAAACAATTCGGCGGCCTTGCGTGTTTCCGGCTGATCGAGGTAAGGGATGTCGTCGCCCGCGCTTGCGGCCCGAACGCCCGGCAGCGTTGCCAGCTTTTGATAGACGCGCTGATACTCGAGCGAATACGCCTTCACTTGATCTGCCGGAGAGGCATTGGGGACATAGCGGGCGACCGTGGCGACCACGAGATGGTCTGTTTTGAGCCCAGTGTCGGCACTCATCAGGGTTGAAAAGGAGCGCAGCATTAAGCCGGCGCCAAAAAGCAAGAGAAGAGTCAACGCAATTTCCGCAACGATCAGAAGACGACGAAGATCGAAGGCGGTGGCTTTGCCCTGCGAACTGCCTCGGCTTGCCTGTTTTAAAGCCTGGTTGAGAGCGGGGCGTCGATGCGCGAGGAAGGGAGCGAGGCCGAAGAGCAGAGCGGTTGTGAACAAAACAGCGATCGAGAAAACCGAAACGCGCCAATCGAAACGCAGCGCCATCCAGTCCGGAAGTTCGGCAGGCAGAAGCGAAGTCAGAGCGTGAATACCCAGGAATGCCAGTGCGACACCCGATGCGGCCCCAAGTGTTGCATAGGTTAGAGACTCGGCCAGGAGCTGGCGGAGCGTGTCGAAGGGGCTTGCGCCTAAAGCCGCGCGAATAGCAAATTCGCGTTGGCGCGCGGAGGCACGGGCCAGAAACAGGCTGCCAACATTCAGGCACCCAATGGCAAGAAGAAGTAGGACGGAGCCACTCACCAGGAGCACGTACGGGCGCACCTGACCGGTCTCCGCCACGCGCAACTCCAACACGCGGGCACGGATACCGGAGTTGGTTGCGGGATATTGTTTGGCGAGCGCGGACATGACGCGATCCATGTCGGATTGCGCGCGCGCCAGCGAAACGCCTGATTTGAGGCGCCCAAGCACCGTATTGACGCGTATGTACCGCAATTTCCACCAGGCATCGGCGTTGGCGGAGTACATTGCCATTAAAGGAATCCAAGCCTGGGTGCGATCCGGATACTCGAAGCGAGGCGGCATGACCCCGATGACGGTGTATGACTGACCGCCGAGTTGAATAACTCGATTGATCGGATTTGTTTTAGCCGCGAACAATCGCCGCCAGAGCGTGTAACTCAACACGACTTTGCGAACGTCGCCCTGATAGATATCCTCCGAACGGCCAAAGGTACGTCCGAGAAAAGGACGGGTAGCGAGCAGGTCAAACAAATCGGGAGACGTGGCAGTGGTCCTGACCACCTGCGCTTGGCCGCTGCCGGTCAGGTTGTTTGCAAAGCTTACATATGCGGCCAGCGCCGTGAAGCTGCGATTGAGCTTCTGCCAATCCCGGAAGTCGGGGACGGAGGCATCGCTACTGGAATTAGCAATTTGGTGCTTGTAGGTAAGCACCCGTACGAGCCGCTGCGAATTCGGGTAGGGTAAAGGCCTGAGAAGAATTGCATCGAACAGGCTGAAGACCGTGCTAGCGATGCCGGTCGTCAACGCCAAGGTAAGCACGACGATAGTAGAGAAGCCAGGGTGTTGAGCGAATTGGCGCGCAGCCTTAATCCGAATTGATTTCAAGGCGGGGTTCCTTTCCTGCAAATTCAACAGCCGCTACCGTATATGATCGTCGAAGGTCAGCGAAGTTATGCGCGTTCCAGTCGTGCGGTGGGTTGCTCCGATTTAGCGCGTTCTATAATTTGGACAGTGTAAATATGAATACGTCCATCCGTGTACTCGTCGCCAAACCAGGCCTCGATGGACACGACCGCGGCGCAAAGGTCATCGCACGCGCCCTGCGCGACGCTGGAATGGAGGTCATTTACACCGGTCTTCGGCAAACGCCGGAGATGATTGTAAATGCAGCTCTGGAGGAAGACGTTCAAGTGATTGGGCTGTCCATTCTTTCGGGCGCGCACAATGCGATTGTGCCGCGCGTGATGGAGTTGCTGCGCGAAAAGGAGATGGATGACGTGCTGGTCGTTGTCGGAGGCATCGTCCCCGACGACGATGCGGCGGAACTCAAGAGGTTGGGTGTGGCTGAAGTCTTTCAGCCGGGCGCTTCTCTTGAGAAGATCATTCAGTTCATTCGCGGTTCAGTAAAGCAGATAGCCTGAGCGAAGGCTCGGCAAAAAGGTCCGGACTGCCCCAATCTGGCAACGAATGGCGCAGCGGACGGAAAAGGAAATAGATGCAAGACAGACTGAACATCGCGGTGTTCGTCGACTACGACAATATAGAAATAGGCGTAAAGTCGACCTTACGCCGCGAATTCGACGTCTCGGTAGCTTTGAGCGCCTTGAAAGAGCGCGGAGATGTAGTGGCGAAGTTCGCTTACGCGAATTGGGGCAGGCAGGAAGGCGCCACCCGGCAGATGGCGGAGAACGCGGTGCAGATGGTGCAACGCATTCCGTCGCCGCGCGGCGATAAAAACGGCGCGGATATCAATCTGGCGCTTGATGCGCTCGAGATGGCTTTCACGCACGCACACGTGAACGCGTTTGCCATCGTGAGCGGCGATAGCGATTTTATTCCGCTGGTAAACAAGCTGAAGGAATACGGTAAGACGGTTTTTGTGCTGGGGGGCAAAGCCTTCACGAGCACCATTCTTCAGCAGAACTGCCACGAGTTCGTGAGCTATGAATCGCTGCTGGAAGATGGCGACCGGATCGTGCCGCAACCCATGCCTGAGCGGCGCGACAGGATAATGGACCGGCCGGAGAGGCAGGACAGGCAGGATCGGCCAGACCGTCAGGACCGGAAGGACAAGAAAGATCGAGGTCCGCGGCCCGCGCCGCTCGAGCTGTCGCAAGCTTTGCCATTGGTTGAACGCGCGTTGCAGGTATTGGAGCGCCGGGCGGTACAGCCACAGCTGGGGCTGCTGAAGAGCACCATGCTGCAGCTGGACGCGGCTTTCAGTGAACGGGCGTATGGCGCTGGAAGTTTTTCCGATTTTGTAGACAAGCTCAAGAAAGCGGACTTCATCAACGTCAGTGGCTCTGGCGGACGTTACGTGATCGAACGGCGTGGTGGAGGCGGTCCGGAGAAAGCGGCGCCTCGTCCGGAAGAAGCTTTGCCGGCGTTGCGTGACGTGCTTGAGACGCATCGCATGGAGCTCGAAGAGGGCGCTTCGGCGGAAGAGCTGGAACAATGGATGCAGGCCGAATACCCCGACTTCGGGCTGGCTAAATACGGCTTCCAGCGGTTTTCAGAGTTTCTGAATTACGCTCAGGATAAGACGGTTGTGCGAACGGAGCCGGACGAAGAGCGAGGGCTGATAGTACAGCTGGGAGCTGAGTTTTACCCGCCAGCGCTGCCTGAGCCGGTGCCCGAGCCGATTATGGAAGAGGAAGACGAGCCGCAGCCGATCGTCGAAGGGCAACCTACTATTTTCGAACCGAACCCCCCGCCGGCGAAGCCCAAAAAAGCGCCCGTTCGTAAGCGGCCTCCAACCGGAGGAGGGGTGCGGCGTCCGCGCAAGCGCAAGCCCGAATAGAGATCACGACGATCCGCTGGACGATCACGCAACGGCGCTTGCCTGTTGGCGGCGAGCGCTCAACCCAAATTCGCGAGCAACAAGTTCGTACGATCGCTTGCGGGCGGCATGGCTATGCAGGATGTTTACCAGAAAAACTTCCTGCGCGCTATATTCATGGGCCAACGATTCAATCGCGCCGCGCACGCGGCTGGGCGAGCCGGTAATGAATCGGCGGCCGGCCGCCAGCATTTCAAATGGCACTTTTTCTTCTTCAAGAAACTGCCGTGCCCGCTCGATGGTGGGTACCGGAATAAGTCTGCCCCGGAATAGCATGGTCATCATCATGCGGGCGCTGAGGGAAAGTTCCTGCGCCTCCGCGTCCGTTTCAGCGCATATCACCCAAGCGGCCACGGCTGGTCTCGGCTTTCGCGAATACCCCGAGGGCACGAAAGCGCGCGCGTATTGCTGTACAAGCTGTGAGCCTTCGGGATTGATGAAATCGGCAAAGCAATAGGGCAAGCCAAGTTCGGCGGCCCAGATCGCACTTTGCGGCGAAGAACCGAGTAACCAGATCTGCGGCGCAATACCCGGCCCCGGAGCAGCCAGGAATTGTTTGAATGGACTGGCGGCGTTGTCGGCGTTGCGAAAGTATCCAAGCAGTTCGTCGAGTTGCTCCGGAAAATCATCGGGTGCGGCCTGGCGGCGATCGCGCTGCAGCGCAAAAGCAACATTGCGGCTGGTGCCGGCGGCGCGTCCGATACCTAAATCGATGCGGCCCGGATATAGATTGCTGAGCATGCCGAAGTTTTCAGCTACTTTCAGCGGACTATAGTGCGGAAGCATGATGCCGCCGCTACCCACGCGAATACGCGAGGTGGCTGCCGCGACAGGGCCGCTCAGAACTTCCGGGGCATTGCAGGCGAGTGCCGGCGTCCCATGATGCTCAGCCAGCCAGTAGCGCTGGTAACCAAGCGAATCGGCAAGCTCCGCCAAATCGATTGTGTTGCGAAGCGCGTCAGCCGCCGTAGAGCCCTCGGGAATCGGAGATTGATCGAGCACGCTCAAACCCAACGCGCGAGTAGAGTCTTCCATCAGCAAATTAGATGCAAGGGAGGAAGGCCTGGGATTCGAGGTTAGGCAGCGCCTTCGCCCAGCCGGGAAGCGATGAACAGGCCACTGGAGGCAACAAAAGCGTCTTCGGCGACTGCTACCAGGGCGTCAGGCACGTGTAAGTTTTCTTTTACCGCGCGGCGCAGATGGTACGCGCCATAAGCCGCACCGAGCGCGCCCAAGGCGCCATAGAACGCTCCCAGCCAGGGCGATCTTTTCTTGGCGGCGCAAAGTACGGCTCCGCTCAAGCTGCCAGAGACCAGGCGGGCAGCCAAGGGGCCGACGTCAGTGCGGGCCGGGATACTGGGCAGCTTATCGGCGATCAACTCTCCAACAGCCAAAATCGCCGTGGCGGAAACCGCTCCAGTGCTGTTCAGGAAGCCGAGCTTCGAACCCTTTACCGCCAGCTGACCCTTGCGCGCCACCCGGCTGATCAAGGCAGGAGCAGACATGGTTCGCATGCCGGCTACCAGGCCAAGCGCGGCGGCGCCGGCATATACTTGTGAATCTTTTGTCATCGACTCTCCTGTGAACTCATTTGCGGAGCCAGCCATTTGTCGATCAAAACCTGAGGGTCACTGTTCAGGTCGACTGGCTCGGCGTGCGATTCACCATCGGGCTCCACAAATTCCGCCACAATGCCATCTGCCGTTGGCTTGAGCTGCAATCGCCTTTGTCTCGCTTCCAGGCGCAACATCTCATCGAACCACGCCATATAAATTTTGGTGCGGATACGGTGGCCGGCGAGCGCCGCTTTGTCAAACAGCTGCTTGGTGTAATCGGAAGTTCTAAGTTTTTCAGCCCAAGGTCCGATCGCCAGGGCGCGCGCGCGTTCGCCTTCGCGGCGCTGATGGGAACTTCCGTCGCGCTCCTCCTGAGTTTCCAAGCTTTTCAACGAATTTTCTAAGTTATCGAGAAATCCCATGGTCAGAAATCAGTTGGATGCGCGAAACGGAGAAATTGGCACGAGCGAATCGGCCCCGGGCGTATTCTGTTTGGCATGAGTTCCACCCGCGCCATGTCCGGAGGAAACGCCGACCGGCAAGCGCTGCCGAAGGGACCAAACGGCCGCTGTCTTTGCAGGTGGTGCAACCTGGAAGTTCCCGCAGGTCGGTTGACCTTCTGCTCCAACTGGTGCGTGGAAGAGTGGCGGCTGCGCAGCAACCCAGGACATTTGCGGGAACGGGTATTCGAGCGAGACCGCGGCGTATGTGCCCGCTGCGGCCTCGATTGCACAGCTGAATTCCGGCGCCTGAAGAAATTACGCGGCGTTGCTCGCGCGAAAGCGGCACAAGAGTGGAAAGTCGGCCGCCGGCGATCTTTGTGGGACGCCGATCATATTGTTCCCGTGGTTGAGGGTGGCGGCGAATGTGACATTTCCAATATGCAGACGGTTTGTTTGAAATGCCACCGTCAGCTCACAGCCGAGCTGCGCGCCCGGGTAGCACAGAAAAAAGCGTCACTCCGGGCGCCCAACTCGTCTACGAAGTGAGATGGAAAGACGCAATTTAGGCCGCCTGGAAGTGTCCGCCCTTGGCTTGGGATGCATGGGCATGTCCGAGTTCTATGGCGCAGGTAACGATGAAGAATCTATTTCGGTGGTCCATCGCGCCATCGATTTGGGCATTACTTTTTTCGATACCGCCGATATGTACGGCAACGGCCGGAACGAGGAACTGCTGGGGCGCGCCTTGCGAGACCGCCGGCAGCAAGTGGTGCTTGCAACCAAGTTCGGCAACGTGCGCGACGAGAGCGGAAAGTTTTTGGGAGTGAGCGGCAAACCGGACTACGTGCGCTCGGCTTGCGACGCGAGCCTAAAGCGATTGGGTACCGACGTGATCGATCTCTACTACCAGCACCGGGTGGATCCGGCGACTCCGATAGAAGAGACGGTGGGCGCGATGGCGGAACTGGTGCGTGCGGGAAAGGTGAAGCACCTGGGGCTGTCCGAAGCTGCTGCTGAAACCATTCGGCGAGCGCAGAAGGTGCATCCAATAGCGGCGTTACAGACGGAATATTCCTTGTGGAGCAGAGATCCTGAAGCGGAGATTCTGTCGACGGTGCGCGAGTTGGGGATCGGGTTTGTGCCCTACAGTCCGCTTGGCCGTGGATTCCTCAGCGGGCAGTTCAAACGGCCAGAAGACCTGGCAGCCGACGACTGGCGCCGCAACAATCCGCGTTTTCAAGGCGAAAACTTTCAACGCAATCTGAAACTGGTGGCAGAGATCGAGAAACTGTCGCAAGAGAAGAAGTGCGCGCCTTCCCAACTAGCGCTGGCATGGGTGGTCGCGCAGGGTAACGACATCGTACCAATTCCCGGAACAAAACGCGTGAAGTACCTGGAGGAGAACGTAGGGGCGCTTGCGGTGCGGTTGACAAAGGACGATCTGGCTCGCATCGACAAAAGTTTTCCGGTGAATGCGGCGGCGGGGACGCGCTATCCGGAAGCCGGGATGGCAGCAGTCGGCCGCTGATAATGCGGGCACGCCATCGGGCACACTAGCGGGCGAGTTGACACAGGCAGCCGGCGGGAGTAACCCTAGGAAGCTAGGCAAGCTGGCATGGCTAAAAAAATTGACAATCTGCAAGGCAGTCTCGAGCTGCTGGTCCTGAAGACCCTGGAGCGGGCTCCGAACCATGGATTCGGGATCATAGTTCATGTCCAGACGGCGTCCGAAGGATTGCTGCGAATCGAAGAAGGATCGCTCTATCCGGCGCTGCATCGTATGGAGCGAAGCAAGCTGATTGCAGGCTCGTGGAAGGTAACCGACAATGGCCGGAGAGCGCGCTTTTACGGACTGACGGCCTCCGGGAAAAAGCGGCTGAACGAAGCTCGGGAGAACTGGAAGACGGTAGCCAGAGGAGTAAAAAAGCTTTTGAAATTCGCTTAGATCAGAGTTTTGCGCGCTGGATGTTAACCGGCCGGGAATAGACTTGTTCAAATACTTCCGCGGCTTCGCTGGCGGCCCAGATTTCCAGGTCAGGGTCGGCTTCCGCTTCGACCAGCAGGTGAAGATCGCCATCACGCAGTACGCTCGACAACTGCCTGACTTTCTGTTCGTGGCCGCGATCGAGTGCATCGGCGATGCGCAGGAGCGGCAGCAGGCAGGTGACGATTCGTTTGGAATCGGATTCGAGGGCATTGAAATGGGAATGGCGGGGCTGCGGCAGAGATTTTCTGTGAAACCGGCAAAGCGACGCGATGGTGAAACGCTCCTTATCTGTGAAGCCCGGCAGATCGGAGTTGGCGACCAGGTAGGCGGAATGCTTGTGGTGGGCGGTGCCGCTAACGAAATGTCCAATATCATGCAGGTAGGCGGCAGCTTCGAGCAGCTTGCCGGCGCCGGCCGGTAATTGGTGGAGAGGTTGAAAGATCTCAAATAGCCGCTGGGTAAGGGAAGCTACATGGCGAGCATGGCGCAGAGAAACGCCGTAGCGCTTAGCCATGCCTTCCACGAGCAGCCTTTGCTCGCGAGGCAGCTGAGAGAATTCACGCCCTACGCCTCTGGCTGCGAGATCCGCAATGAGGCCGTCGCGCACGCCGGCGGCGGAGTAGTAGAGCGAGCGGTGGTTGAACAGCTTGAGCACGGCCAAAAAAACGGCTGTACCGGCAACGACGATCTCGGCGCGTTTGGGACCGATGCCAATCATTTTGCGGCGGGCCGCGAGGTCACTGGTCGAAAGAGTGATAAAAAGATCGTTGATTTGACCGGCGGTGGCTTTGAGGCGGTCAGCGCTGTCGCGTTTGGATCGAAGGACCTGATTGACGCTGCACACCAGAGCGGCGGCGGTAGCGGAAGTGGCGATCGCACGGTCGAATTTTTCAGCGCTATGCTGTTTCCAGAACGCGCCTAATTTTTCCTCGATGTAAGCATTAAGACGCCTGAGTTGCTCCGGGGCAGGAGGATCGCTCTGCAAGAACACCTCCGTAAGTCGGACCGCGCCGAGGGGCTTGGAAAGAGAGTCGATTAGCTGGCCGCCCTGGCTGATGATGAGCTCGACGCTACCGCCACCGACATCTACGATGAGAGTACGCTCTTTGGGGCGCGGCCACCGAGACTCGACGCCGAGGTGGATGAGACGCGCTTCTTCGGGGCCGGAAACTATCTCGACCTTGGTTCCCAAGGCATGGCTGGTGCGCTGAAGAAATTCGTCCTGATTGCTAGCGTCGCGGACAGCGCTGGTGGCAACGGCTCTGATCGCGAGGATGTCCAAGCGGCTATAAGCGGCTGACATGCGGGCCAGGGTGGCGCATAGAAAATCAAGCGCCTCCTTACTAACCGAGCCGCCGCGAAAGACGCTTTCTCCCAGGCGCGTTACCTGGCGATCTTGCGCGAGGATATGAGTTTCGCCATGACTTACGTCGGCCGCCATCATGCGAACAGAATTGCTGCCGATGTCGACCGCGGCATATCGAGCCATATCCGTTTTTATAGCAGCCTCGTGGAGTTTCGGCCGTTTGCGGCGGAATATGGTAGGAAGATGAGTTGCTGTTTTTTCGAAAACCATGAGCCAGCCAGGTAGTGTGCAGATTTTTGGTTTGAAGAACTCGCAGGCGACTCGGGCCGCGGAAAGATTTTTCAAGGAACGGCGCGTCGAGATTCATTTCGTGGATCTAAAGCAGAAACCGATTGCGGCCGCCGAAATCAGAAGATTTGTCGAACGTTTTGGACTGGCCACGCTGATAGACAGCGATGGCGCCGCCTTTGCGGATAGCGGCCTCAAATACCTGAAGCTTTCCGATAGCGAGCTGTTAGAGCGCATCGGGCGGGAACCGGGCCTGCTTCGCTTACCTTTGGTTCGAAGCCCGCGCGGGCTGAGTTATGGACAGGACGAGAAGGCTTGGAGAATGCTTGTCGATCCTATAAAGCCGGTCTAGCAGGTCATTTGGTAGGCCCACGCGTCTTATGGCATCATGTTGTTTGACTCCCGAACGTTTACTTTGATGTCGAACGCAGCTTGAGCGAAGCGATAGAGGTTTTGATTGTCGAAGACAATCCGGCCGATACCTACCTGATCCAGGAAGCGATGCACAATGAAGAGCCGGCATGTAACACGACGGCCATAGCCGACGGCGATACGGCAATTCAATATCTATCCGAGCAGCGACCGGATATTGTGGTGCTCGATTTGAATATTCCGAGGCGGGATGGAGTGGAAGTTCTTCACTTCATTCGCGCGGAGCATCGACTGGAGGGAGTGGTAGTTATTATCTTCAGCTCATCTCCGAAGGACGCCATCGAGCGTAAAGCGCCACAAGCGGACGCACACATACAAAAGCCGTTCGACCTGGACGTTTTCCTGCAAGTAGGGGCAAAAATCATGACCTGCTTCCGCGAGAGCCAGCGCCGTTCAGCGTAACGCATTCGCCACTCGCTAAAATAGTGGCTGATGCCGCCCCTTAACTGTAGCTTCCGGTTCGACATGCCGAACGCATGAGATCCGTTTTTCGGCCGGTATCACATCGTTATGAACGATGGATGGACAAATGGGAAACCGATCTCTGCTTTCGCTCGAACGATCGGGTGGTGCGTCCATTTGAACTAGGCACGGAATGGACCGCGAATTGGCTGGCGGATTATCCATCGGTTCGCACATTGGAAGACATCTTCGCCATGAACGAAGCGGTGATCGAACGCAGCGAAGAGTTTTTCGGCTACGATTCGCCGCGCGACTTTAAGCTTGACCAGGAGTGGCTTAGTTTCACTTCGCCGGTTAAGACGCCGTTCGAAGAAAACAACCTGGTGCGCGCACGCTGGTTTCCCGCGAAAGGCGGGGGACGGAAAGCAGTTGTTCTGTTGCCCCACTGGAATGCGAAACTCCCGCAGCACAATTCGCTGTGCAGTGGATTGCAGCGCCTGGGCATTTCGACCTTACGGCTGAGTTTGCCTTACCACGATGCGCGCATGCCATCCGGCTTGGGGCGCGCCGATTACGCGGTTTCGTCCAATGTTTGCCGGACCATCGACGCCACGCGGCAAGCGGTCATCGATACACGAGCGTGCTTCGACTGGCTTGAAGAACAGGGTTTCTCAGATCTTGGAATCGTGGGCACGAGCCTGGGTTCGTGTTATGCGTTTTTGGTGACAGCGCACGATCCGCGCATCCGAGTGAACGTTTTCAATCATTGCTCGACGTATGTGGCGGATGTTGTCTGGGAAGGTTTGTCCACGCGGCACATCCGGCAGAGCCTGGAAGAGGCGATAGACTTGCCGACCCTTCGCAAACTCTGGATGTGCGTCAGTCCGCCGAGCTACTGGGACCGCTTTACGAAGAAGCGCCATCGCTCGAAATTCATATATACGCGCTATGACACAACGTTTCCGGTTCACCTGTCGCAGCAAGTGATTCAAGGGGCGCGCACGAGTAACTGGGATCATGATGTCGCGGTACTGCCCTGCGGCCACTACACGCTGGGTGCGTTTCCGTTCAAGTACCTGGCCGGTTACGAAATCTGTTCGTTTCTTAAACGCAACCTATAAGAAGGCTCTCGGCTATTCTGGGAAGAAGCAATACGGGCTTGCTCGCAAAAGACAGGGGTATTCGCGCGTCTCAACTTTGTGGCTTGCGGGGGATTGAACATACGGGTGAATGAGTAAATTGAGGCACACTGCTCTGCTGGTCGTTTTGTGTTTGCTGCCCGTGCTGGCGATGCAGGTAGCGGAAGCACAATCGGCGGGACAGAGCGGAGCGCCGGGCGGCGCAACGTCGGCGCAAAGCGGGAGCATGTCAGCCGGGACCTCAACCCCGATGACGTCCGCGCCGCAGATGGGGGATCCGAGTTTTCAAGGCAGCGTGCCGCAGGGGCAGGCATCGGGTACTCCGATTTCATTGAGTTTTGGCGGGGCGATCGATCGCGGCCTGAAGGCCAACCTCGGTCTGTTGACCAGCGAGCAATCGAGCCGCGAAATTCGGGCGCAGCGTTTGCGCGCGTTGAGCATGCTGCTGCCGAAGATAACCGGCCAGGTGAATGCAGTGGAGCAGCAGCTCAATCTGCAGGCGGTCGGCTTCCTTTTCAGCGTCCCCGGCATTCCTAGGATCGTAGGTCCGTTCGGCTATCAAGTTGCGCAGGTGAACGCCGACGTGTCATTGTTCGATTACAGCGCCATCAGCAATTTCAAAGCGTCGCGCGAAGACACCAAGGCGGCCGTGTTAACCGTCAGGAATGCGCGCGACCTGGTCGTGCAGGCGGTGGGCAATTCGTATTTGCAAATCATTGCCGATTCGTCGAGAATTACCGCCGCGCAGGCTGAGATTGAAGCCGATCAAGCCGTTTACACCAACGCGGTGCGCCGCCACGATGCCGGCACCGCAATCGGGATCGACGTCCTTCGCTCGGAAGTCGAGCTCAAGCAGCGCCAGCAGCAACTGGTGGCCGCTACCAATCAATTTGAAAAAGATAAGCTCGTTTTGGGACGCGTAATCGGACTTTCAGTGGGTCAGGATTTTACGGTTGCGGATCCCACGCCTTCGGTGCCGTTAGCGGCGGTCTCCTTGAAAGACGCTTTGAGTAAGGCCTACGACAACCGGCCCGATTTTCAAGCAGCCAAAGCGCGCGTGCTGGCAGCGCAATTCTCGCTGCGTGGAGCGAAGGCGGAGCGGTATCCGACCTTGAGCGCCAACGGCTACTATGGCGATGAGGGCCTGCACTTATTCACCAACTCACATGGTGTTTTCAACGTCACCGGCTCGCTTCAATTCAATATTTTTGATGGGGGCCGCATCAAGGCGGATGTGTTGCAGAACGATGCGGAGCTCAGAAACCGGCGTAATGAAATGGAGAATCTCCGGGGCCAGATCGATCTCGAGGTGCGCAGCGCGCTGCTCGACCTGAATTCGGCGCGCGCTCAGGTGGACGTAGCGCAGACCAATCTGGAGTTGGCCTCGCAAACGGTGAAGCAGGCCCGCGATCGCTTTAGCGCCGGCGTTACGAATACGGTCGAGGTGGTGCAGGCGCAACAGACGCTGGCCGATGCCAATGAGAATTTGATCTCGGCGCAATATCAGTACAACATCGCGAAGGTATCACTCGCGCGGTCTCTTGGTTTGGCAGAAGAGAATATTGGAACCTATTTTGCCAAACAGCCTTAAGCGTGTGGCCTAGTAAGCCGTCCCAGTCATAGGATTAGCAATGATTCTTCTGGCGGGATCGGAATAGGACCAGCGGAACGGCCTTGCGACTTTGGCGTAGGCGCGAATGTATTTGCGAATCTTCCGAGATAAGCGGGCCAGCAGGTCGCGCTGGATTTTGGCAAACCAGAGTTCAATTTGGTTCAACCAGGACGAGTAAGTCGGTGTGAAGTGAAAGCGGACCTTGGGATGCTCGGCCAGGAAATCTTGGACTGCTTCGGTCTTGTGCGCCGACAAATTATCGAGGACAATGTGAATCTCTTTAGCCCAACGTGCGCGGCTCACCAGTTCCGATAGAAAGGTGATGAATTCGCTGCTGGTGTGGCGTTTCGCAGTCTTGCCCTGCACCTTGCCGGTCTTCACATCGAGGGCCGCATACAACGAGAGCGTTCCATGCCGGTAGTATTCGAAGCCGTGTCGTTCCGCTCGCCCGGGCGAAAGCGGAAGCACTGGGTCGAGGCGATCCAAAGCCTGAATCGCCGTCTTCTCGTCGACGCAAAAAACCGCTGCGTACTGCGGCGGCTCCAAATACAGCCCGATGATGTCGGCTGCTTTCGTTTCGAAATCCGGATCGTTACTCGCCATGTACCGCTCCAGCCGATGCGGCTGAAGCCGGGCTTGCGACAAGATGCGATGCACGCTGGACTTGCTTACACCCATCTCGGCGGCCAACCTGCGAACCGACCAGTGGGTGCTGCCGTCATTCGGCTTTTGCTGCACCTTCCGGCACACCTTGGCTTGTACCGTCGGCGTCGCCGTCCTTGGCCGGCTGCCTTTATGCTGAGGCTCCAAGCCGTCGATGCCCCACTCTTGGAATCGTTGCTTCCAACGCGAAATCGTTGGTGCGGTTGTTTGCAAACTCTGCTTGATCGCACCATACGTCATCCCATCGGCCAACGCCAGAATCAGCCGCGCTCGAAACACATCTCCCGCCGGTAACGTGCGCGATTGCGCCCAACGCTTCAGTTCTTCACGCTGCTCTGTGGTGAGCGAGACCAACTCCCGATATCGTGCCACATAACAATGACGTCTTCTGTCGTTTATGAGTAACGATACGACTGGGACTTGTTACTAGGAGATCGCCAGAGAAGGTCGCTGGTCATCGCCCCTTCGTGTTGGAGCAGCCAACGCTTCCGTTCGAGGCCACCTCCATAACCGGTGAGAGAACCATCGGCCCCGATCACGCGATGGCACGGAACAACGATGCCAACAGGGTTTGCGCCATTGGCAAGACCTACCGCTCGGATCGCCGTCGGACGGCCGATACGACGCGCCAGCTCGGCGTAGGTGATCGTGCGCCCGCACGGAATTTCGCGTAAGGCGCGCCAAACTGTTTGCTGGAAGGGCGTGCCGGCGGTTGCGACAGGCAACGCGTGGATAGCTGAGAGATCTCCCGCGAAATAGGTTTGAAGAGCGGCCAGATGACCGAACGAATCCTTGCCCGGCTCGATGGTGAAGCCGTTTGGGCCGTAATGACGCTTGAGAAGACGTTCGAGCCGGTCCGTATGATCGGTCCAGTCGAGAACACGCAGGCGCCCTGCATCGTCGGTGAGGATGACCGCTTCTCCAAGCGGCGTGAGCATTTTATAGCTCCAGAGATGAAGCGGCTTAGGCATGGAGCACCCGCGTCGCGGCGTCAGCCGTCCAGATATGCTGCGCCGCGTAGGCCCGCCATGGCCGCCAGGGCTCTGCCATCGCGAGCAGATGTGTGGAAGTAGGTCGCGCAGCTCCGAAGCCGGCGATTCCGCGGAGGAGACCTATATCGCTAGCCGGAAAGGCATCCGTTTCGTGGAGCGCGCGCAGAGCAATGTATTGTGCGGTCCACTCGCCGATCCCCGGGATATTGCGCAACCGGGCAACCGCTTCTTCGACACTGCCGAAAGGGCGAAACAGGTTTGGATCGCGCGTTGCGACTTCGGCTAGAGCCTTGAGAGTTCCTTTACGGGAGGCCGGCATTTTGAGCGAGTCAAGGCTGCCCGCCAGTAGTTGGTTGGGCGTTGGGAAAACGTAGAAAAGCCCAGGATGATCCGGGATTAGATCGCCGGCTAGCCGGCCGCCGCAGAGCTCGACCAAGCTATTCGCGAGTTGGCGGCCAGCCGCCAAGGTCACCTGCTGGCCGAGAATCGCGCGCACTGCAAGTTCGAAGCCATCCCAACCGCCCGGCACGCGCAGCCCAGGCCGTTGCGCGACAAGTTGGGCAAGTAACGGGTCCGCTGCCAAGTGTGCGCCGATGGTTTCGACATCCGCATTAAGATCGAAGACGCGGCGAACGCGCGCGACAACCGCGGGGAGCGCCCGCACACTCGGAAAACGGAGCTTTACCGATAGGGCGTGCCGCGCAGGCAGGTGCGAAACACAAACGACCCCAGTCTGGCCGTCATGCAATATGCTTCGACAATACGAATTGCTCGCGACGCATTCGACGCCCCGGATGGCGCGCATTTCAAGAAAGCCGAGCAGGGAAGCCCAATCGTAGGGTGGTCGATAGCGTAGTTCCAGCGTGACGCCAACCTGTCCGGAGGCGCTTTGTGAGATCGATGCTTTGCGGCGCAGCGCGGCGGGCGGCCGGTGAAACAGCGCCTGAAATGTTTCGTTGAATCGCCTTACGCTGCCGAAACCCGCCGCCAGCGCAAGTTCCGCCATGGAGAGCTGCGTTTTGTGAATAAGCTGTTTAGCGAAAAGTACGCGCCGCGTTTGCGCAACCGCAATAGGCGTCGTGCCGAGATGTTGTTTGAAGAGCCGGCGAAGTTGTCGGCTGCCCATACCCAGGCGTTCGGCAAGCCTCTCGATGCTGGGCGTTTCTACATCGAGCGCGCTTTCGGAGAGCAGCGCCAGCGCGCGCGACACCGTGCCCGAAGTGCCGCGCCAGGAGCTCAAATCAGGCGCAGTCTCCGGGCGGCAGCGCAGGCACGGCCTGAAGCCGGCTTGCTGCGCGGCTGCGGCAGAGCAAAAGAATCGGCAGTTTTCAAATTTCGGAGTGCGCGCTGGGCAGATCGGGCGGCAATAGATGCCAGTGGTGGCAACGCCCACAAAGAGCCGCCCATCGAACCGATCGTCACGGGTCTGGAGGGCCCGGTAGCAAGCTTGCGTATCGAGCAGGTCCATAACTCGATCCTGTCACAGAGAACAGTCGTGCGCTGGCGCTTTTCGGACGCGTTAGACTCTTACTGACCAAGGCACCGTGAGCGAACATACCTACAACGAACCCCGTATCGCGCTAAACCGTATTTACACTCGCATGGGCGATAGCGGACAGACACGTCTGGTCGGCGGCCAGGCCGTCGCCAAAGATCAAGACCGGATCGAATGCTACGGCACCGTGGATGAGCTAAATGCATTTGTGGGCGTCGCGCGTGTGACGGCGGAAGAGCTCGGCGCAGAGACCAGTTCACTCCGCGCGTTGGCGCGCATCTTGAAGCGCGTGCAGCATGAACTCTTTAATCTAGGCTCGATTCTGGCAACGCTGCCGGAGGATGTGCATCCGAAACAGCCACGGGTAACGAGCACGGAGATCGAGCAGCTGGAGCGCGAAATGGATGCCGCCAATGAAGTGCTGCCGGCATTGCGCTCTTTTGTGTTGCCGGGCGCGAGCCGTCTGGACGCGGAACTGCACGTGTGCAGGACGGTTTGCCGCAGAGCGGAGCGGCTGCTTGTGCGGCTGGCTCGCGAGCAGAGTGTGCCCGAAGATGCGGTGCGCTACCTCAATCGACTGAGCGACGCGCTCTTTGTTTGGAGCCGCTGGGCGAACCACTTGCTCGGGATCAGCGAGACGTTGTGGGAGCCGAATGCCGCCGCCGGTGGAAGCTCGGGCGAGTGAAGGATTCCAAAGGCTCGTGGGCTGCCCTTAGCGCCGGCTTTCTAGGTTGGACACTCGATGCATTCGATTTCTTCCTGGTAACGCTTTGCCTGACCGCGATCGCGCGGGATTTCGGTAAGTCGGACGCGGCTATCGGTTATTCCATCGCTCTGACCTTGGCATTTCGTCCGGTAGGTGCGCTTCTTTTTGGTCTGATGGCCGATCGTTACGGAAGACGTCTGCCGCTCATGATCGATTTAATTTTCTATTCGATCATGGAAGTAGCGACCGGGTTTGCGCCGAACTTCACCACGTTTCTGGTATTGCGCGCGCTGTTCGGCATCGGTATGGGCGGAGAGTGGGGAGTGGGAGCATCGCTCGCCATGGAAAAAGTGCCGCCGAAATGGCGCGGCGTCCTCTCGGGACTCTTGCAGCAGGGCTACTCGCTCGGATACCTGCTGGCGGCGCTGGCGTATCTGGTGGTCTTTCCGAAGTGGGGTTGGCGGCCGCTTTTTTTCCTGGGCGGCCTGCCGGCCCTGCTGGCATTGTTCGTGCGCTTTCGGGTGAGCGAATCGGAGGTGTGGGAAGGGTCGAAGAAGCAGAGTTGGAAGCAACTCGGGAGTGCTGTGGCCGGGCATTGGAAGCTTTTCTGTTACCTGGCGCTGTTCATGACGGGCATGAATCTAGCGTCGCATGGAACGCAAGACATGTACCCGACCTTCCTGCAGCGGTTTTGGCATTTCGGCACAACGGAGCGCTCGCTGATCACAGCGATCTCGATGGTGGGAGCGATTGCGGGCGGCGTGGTGATCGGGCTGCTCTCGGACCGATTTGGACGCAAACGCGCGATTGCTTCGTCGTTGCTCATGGCAATACTGGTGATACCGCTCTGGGCGTATGCGCCGAAGACCGGTTGGCTGGTGCTCGGCGCGTTTCTGATTCAGTTCTGCGTACAAGGAGCGTGGGGCGTCATTCCAGCGCATTTGAGCGAGCTTTCGCCAAACGAGATTCGCGGATTTCTGCCTGGCTTTGCTTATCAGTGTGGGGCGCTGGTGGCCGGCTCGGTAGGCGCCTTCGAAGCGATGCTTGCCGAGCGGATGAGCTACGCAACGGCCATGGCGGCCACGGCGGCCATAGTTTTCCTTTTCACCATAGTACTGGCTTTGCTCGGACCAGAGAGGCGCGGAATCGACTTCCGGCAGCCTTCACCCTAACCTGCCCCAATTCACGCTCATTTGTCGGAAATCGGGGAAATCGGGGACAAGGGAAATCGGGGACAGGAAATCGGGGACAGGCTACGAAAAGGAGAATTCTGAATGAGGGCCGCGGCGGCTGAGCCGAACGTTCCCGATATGGGAAGATCTGCACGCCTAGTTTTGCCGGGATGCGCTCACCACGTTACCCAGCGGGGGAATCATCAACAGGACGTTTTTCTTTGCGATGCCGATCGCTCGCTTTACCTTTCGCTGCTGCGCGACTCGAGTGAAAAGGCGGGGTTTCGAATCCTCGCCTTCTGCCTGATGACGAATCACGTCCACTTGGTGGTGGTGCCGGAAAGAACCGATTCGCTAGCCAAGGGTTTAGGGCGGGTGCATAACGACTACGCTCGATGGCTGCAGATCCGACAGCGCCGTCGCGGACACCTCTGGCAGAACCGCTTCTTTTCCTGTCCGTTAAGTGATGGGCATCTTGTGGAAACTTTGCGTTACGTAGAGGTAAACCCAGTTCGGGCAAAGCTGGTCTCCGATCCTTGCGATTGGGCATGGTCGAGTGCCCGCGCGCGCATCACAGGTACGGATCGCGCAGGCCTGATCGCCCACCCGGACTTAGGACCCTCTATAGGGTCGGACTGGCAGCGGGTACTCGATCAAGGCTGGAAAGCAGCGACATTCGACGCACGATTACGCGAATCGACACGGGTTGGGCGGCCGTTCGGTGACGAATCCTTTTTACAAGATGCCGAGCAGCAGGTTGGCCGGAGCTTGCGGCCCAAGCAAAGAGGGCGGAAGGCGAAACCTAGTCTCACGGTCACCCGCGAATTGGGAATTGCGTAGCCTGTCCCCGATTTATGTGTCCCCGATTTATGTCCCCGATTTACGTGTCCCCGATTTACGCGATTTATGTCCTGTATTGCTAACACCCACTAGTGAGTGGTGCTAGAATAAACGACGAGGGCTTATGGCTACGGTTCTCTCTAGCGGGCTTACCACCTCCGAGTCTTCATTCATCGAAGAAGCGCGCGGACACAGGCAGCTTTACATCGAGCAGCCATATGAGCTGTACTCGGCGGAGAACCATGCGGCTTGGCAAAGTCTTTATGCGCGCATGGGTGTGCCCTGGCGCAAATATGCGAATGAACATTTCCTGCGCGGGATCGCGTCGCTGTGCTTCGATAAGGCAAAAGTTCCAAAGCTTCAAGACGTCAACCGTTTTCTGAATCCATTGACCGGCTTTAGCGCGAAAGCGGTGAGCGGGTATGTGCCGAGTTTCGTGTTTTTCGATTGCCTGCGCAATCGCGAATTCCCCACCACCATTACGATCAGGCGCGGCGATCGGCTCGATTACTTGCCCGAGCCGGATATTTTCCATGACATCGCCGGGCACGTACCTATGCACACAGACCGCAGGTTTGCCGACACGCTGGTGCGATTGGGGGAGTGCGCGCACACGGCGGCGGAAGTAGCGGCGGAGGCGAGCAATGAGGCGCAAAGACTCGTCCGCCTGGAGAGCATCATCCGAGCGATGGCGCGTTTTTTCTGGTTCACAATCGAATTCGGCCTGATGCGCGAACGCGGCAGTTTGAAGGTGTATGGGAGCGGTCTGCTCAGCTCGTTTGGAGAGATTGCCCATGCAATCGAATCGACCGACGTGCAGCGGTATCCGATTCAGCTGGAATGGGTGATCAACCAGGCATTTGAGATCGATAGGTACCAGCCACTGTTATTCGTCGTGGATTCTTTCGATCATTTGTTCAGTCTTGTAGAGGAGCTCGAGCGCTGGATGCGCGCCGGCAAGTTGAACAATGTGGCACGCGGCGAGCCGCTAGTCAATGAGCGGGATCTGCAAAGCTTTCTAGAAAAACCGGCTGTCATGCCGGCGTAATATTCGAGTGCTAGCCTCGCGAACGGTACACCCCGTATGCCTCTACACTCCTCCATGCAGTTCTTGGCAGCCGCGGCGATCCTCGCGACAGCGAATTTGCTGCCTCTCAGCGCCGATCCGGTCACGGCAAGCGACTCTCTTCTTCAGCCCGGCAATCTACTGCTTAGCCGCAGCACATATGCGGGCAACTCATCCACCGTTTCAATTGGACAACCGCTCCCACCAAATTGCAAGAATACCCAGGCCGATCCGAGTAACTGCGTCGCAGCGACGAACGACGGAACTTATCCGACGGTTTTCAATAACGCGCTAACGGATGGCAGTTTTGGAATTACCTCCCCAATCTTTCTAGACGAAATCGATCAGGGCGGCAGCTTACTGCGGACTGTTAGCGTACCTGATAACTCAGCCTTTGGCGACTACCTGGTAACGAGCTTCAGCTCCAAATCCGAAATAGGTCTTCATCTTTCAACCGATTCTAAGTATGTAACCTTCATGGGTTACGTAACTTCCGTGAATGGAATTGATATCTCGAATTCAAATACTCCGGAGGCAATCGATCGGACTAATCCCGTAGGCGAGAATGCTTACCGGGCGGTTGCGCGCATGGACGCAAATGGGCATTTTACGTTTACCTTGACAAATGCCTATAGCGGAAACAACGGGCGCTCGGCCATTCTCGGCAGAAGCAATGGAAGCGAATTCTACTACACAGCCGGTAACGCCGGGAATGGGAACAATCCGCAACCGTTGGGCGTAATTTTAGGCGCGGGCGCGCAGATAATCACCCCTTCAGATTTGCCGGAAAGCGCGCGGAAACCCGGTACGCCGACGCCCGTCGCAAGCTTCAACATAAACCAGATCGATGCGAGTTTGAGCGACAAGCTTGGCAAAGACGATAACTTTCGCGGCCTGACGATTTACAACCACACTTTGTATTTCAGCAAAGGAAGCGGTGGCAACGGCGTAAACACGGTCTATTTCCTGGACACTAATGAAGGTGCCTGCACGCAGGTTGGATCGGGCGGCACCGGCCTGCCAGGCACATCCATGAGCCTTCCTGCAAAGGGCCTCAGCTACGATCCCGCGACTGTCGAGAAAACAGGACTGCCCTCCAATCTGTGCATACTGAAAGGTTTCCCGGCCGTGCCGAATTCGCTGAATGCGACCCCCGCTTACCCTTTCGGGCTCTGGTTTGCTAATGCCACAACGCTTTACGTTGCGGACGAAGGCGATGGATTCGCGAGCGATGCAACCCTCTATACGCATGCGAAAGCGCAAACCACCGCCGGCCTGCAGAAGTGGACCTTTGACGCGGGCAGCCAGCAGTGGAAGCTCGCTTACGTGTTGCAGAACGGTTTGCAATTGGGCCAGCCTTACAAGATTTCCGGGTATCCGACCGGCGAGAATGCGCAGAATGCCAATGTGCCTTATGCGCCCGCCACGGACGGCCTGCGCAATATAACGGGCAAAGTGAACGCAGATGGCACCGTGACGATCTGGGCGGTAACATCCACCGTGAGTGGCAGCGGCGATCAGGGAGCAGACCCGAACCGACTGGTGAAGATCAGCGACGTGCTGCTTAATACCGGCTCCGCTGTCGCTCAGAACGAATCTTTTGCCATGCTCCGCACCGCGTCCTACGGCGAGGTCTTGCGCGGAGTGTCTTTTACACCGGGCACCAGTACGGTTACGCCATCGCAGATTGCATACCCGGTCACCAGCAGCGGACTAGCCTACAATCCATTCCAAAGAACTTATTCGGGAACAGTGACGGTCCGCAATAACACAACGAAGACAGTCAGCGGCCCGGTCTATGTGCAGTTGCAGGGTTTGAACGGCGGCATTATGGTGGCTGGGACTGTGCTCAATGGGGGCTATCGCTCCCTCGTCGTGCTTTCCGCCGGCAAGTCGATAGCGCCCGGTGCTTCCGTAAGCGCCAGGATTCTTTTCTTAGATCCAAAGAATTTAGTTATTAGCTACAAACCGGTTGTTGCAGTCGAATAGGAGTTATTCAAATGTGTAAACTTCATTTATTATCAGGACTTGTTTTACTCTTCTCGTTCAGCGCGATCTCGAATGCGGATGTCATCCAAGACGTTTCGCTCAACACATCTGCTCTGGCGGGAACAAGCGGATACTTGGATTTTCAGTTCAATCCCTCTGCGGCCGGAGCTCCTTCGGCTCAGGTGATTGTACAGAACTTTTCAACGGATGGATCGCTAGTGTGGTGCGGCTTAAATAGTAACCAGTAAAGAAGCCATGGCGTCTCTATAATCAGGAGACGATCGCATGCGTGTCGCACCCCCCGTAGTGCTCACTGAAGACCAGAAGCGTACCTTGCATCAGTGGGCGCGGGGCCGCTCGCTACCTGCTCGGCAAGTCGAGCGCGCACGCGTTGTCCTATTAGCGGCGGCCGGCAAGCAGGATTTGGAAATCGCCGCTGAAGTCGGTATCAGCAACCAGAAAGCGGCACGCTGGAGAAAGCGTTTCCTAAAACTTGGTTTAGCCGGTTTGGAGAAGGATGCGCCTCGCCCCGGACGCAGGCCAACCATCACGCCCGCCAAGGTGCAAGAAGTGGTTCGCAAGACCACCCAGCAAAAGCCTGCCAACGCCACCCAGTGGAGCACACGGACCATGGCCGTGACGGCAGGCGTAAGCGAAAAGAGCGTACGCCGCATCTGGCACAAGCATGGCCTGAAACCGCACTTATCCCGCACTTTCAAAGTCAGCAACGATCCGGAATTTGCTGCAAAGCTGGAAACCATCGTCGGCCTCTACCTCAACCCGCCCGAGCATGCCATCGTACTTTGTGCCGACGAAAAGAGCCAGATCCAAGCGCTCGACCGAACACAACCCGGATTGCCGATCAAGAAAGGTCGCTGCGGAACGATGACCCACGATTACAAGCGAAACGGGACCGCAACCCTGTTTGCAGCCATGAACGCCCTCGATGGAACTGTCATTAGCATGTGCGACGACCGGCACCGCCACCAGGAATGGTTGAAGTTTCTCCGCGTGATTGACGAAGTCACACCCGGCGGCCAGCAGATCCACCTAATCGCGGACAACTACGCTACGCACAAGCATCCCAAGGTGCAACGGTGGTTGGCTCGTCACCCCAGATTCCACAGCTACTTCACGCCGACCAGCAGCTCGTGGCTCAACATGGTGGAGCGGTTCTTTCGAGACATCACTCAGAACCGAATCCGTCGCGGAATCTTCCGCGATGTCGAGGAGTTGATCATGGCGATCGGCGAGTACATCGACAAACACAACGACAACCCCAAGCCATTCGTGTGGACCGCCAAAGCCGCCGACATCCTCGAAAAGGTCAAGCGCGCCCGCAAAGCGCTTGATATTGGTTAATCTGCTTGCCGCACTACACTAGGAGGTAACTTTCTACAGACCGGTGGAGTTACAGGCACGCTCTCCTTAACGGCAATGCCGCTGACAATTCAGAATTTAATTAACCCGCCGGCCAACGAAGATGCCGAGAACTTCGTCTTCGGAAAGCAGATTTCGTTCGTCGCGGATTTCAGCGGAACGGCCATCTCCAATCCCGATTCCACGAACCCGCTCGAAAGCACATTTTCCGTGTCGCTCTACAACGCGAGCGGAAGCAGTTTGTTTGCCCAGAGCTATACCGTTACCCCGAGTGGGACCATAGTCAGCACCGCCACACCGGAGCCGGGTGAACTCTGGCTGGTTTGCGCCGGCTTATTGTTGCTCGCGGGCGTCAGGCTGAAGGGCGTGCCCTTGTACACTAGGGGTAAATGACTCTGGATGAGCTAGAAAGAGAGTACGTTACGCTCCGGCAGCAAGGCGACGCTGTCAGGAGTTATCTTTGACGCGCCCGGCAAGCAGCAGGAATTAAGCAAGCTCGAAGTGGAGATCGGCGATCCGGATTTCTGGAACCAGCCGGAAAAAAGCCAGCGCATCATGCAGCAACGGAAGCGGCTGGAGGAAGCAATACAGAGCTCGCGGGCGGTGTCCACTGCCGCTTCCGACATCGACACGCTGTTCGAACTGGCCCGCGAGGGCGAAGCGGTAAATGGTGATCTGGAACGCGAGATTCGCGCTTTTGAAAGCAAACTCGAGCAGCTCGAAACGAGCATGCTGCTTTCGGGCGAGAACGACGCGCGCGATGCGATCGTTACCATCCACCCAGGCGCTGGTGGAACCGAGTCTCAGGATTGGGCCGAGATGCTGCTGCGCATGTACCTGCGATGGGCGGAGCGGCATGGCTTCCAATCTGTGATCACGGACCGGCTGGAAGGCGAAGGGGCGGGGATCAAATCGGCCACCGTCGAGATCAACGGCGAGAACATTTATGGCCAGCTGCAATCGGAAGTCGGCGTGCATCGCCTGGTGCGGATTTCGCCGTTCGATGCGAATGCGCGGCGGCACACGTCGTTTGCCTCGGTATTCGTTTACCCGCAGGTAGACGACGACATTAACATCGACATCAAGCCCGACGATTTGAAGATCGATGTGTTTCGCGCGAGCGGCGCGGGCGGACAGCATGTGAACCGGACGGAATCGGCCGTGCGCTTCACGCACCTGCCGACCGGCATTGTGGTGCAGTGCCAAAACGAGCGATCTCAGCACAAGAATCGCGCCAGCGCGATGAAGCAGCTGCGCGCCAAGCTCTATGAGTATGAGATGGAAAAGAAGCGGGCGGCGGACCAGAAGCTCGAAGACACGAAACTGGGGATCAACTTTGGCAGCCAGATTCGCAGTTATGTGCTTGCGCCGTACAGGCTGATAAAAGATCACCGGACGAAGCTGTCGATCGGGGACGTGGATCGCGTGCTCGATGGCGATCTCGATCCTCTGGTTCATGCGTTCCTCGTTTGGCAGAAGACGGGCCAAACTTCTGGCGACAGCAAGGAAGATCTGCCAGATTAGCCGGCATTGGCATGATCGTTGAGGCAAGCAGAGAGGCGCTCGCCCGCGCAGCCGAAATCATCCGGCAAGGCGGCTTGGTGGCGTTTCCAACGGAGACCGTTTACGGGCTCGGCGCAAATGCTCTGGACGCCGAGGCCGTGGCGCGTATCTACCAGGCGAAGAACCGGCCGTTTGCAAGTCCGGTAATCGTTCACGTGGCGGATGAGGCAACCGCGCGATCGCTCACGACGGAATGGCCAGAGCATGCCAGTCAGTTAGCGCGCCGATTTTGGCCCGGGCCGCTGACGCTGGTTCTGCGCAAAGCCGGAATCGTGCCGGATCTGGTCACGGCAGGACTCGATTCGGTGGGGATTCGCATGCCCTCGAATCGCATAGCGCTCGATCTGATCCGCATGGCGGGTGTTCCGGTGGCCGCGCCCAGCGCCAATCTCTTTATGCAACTTTCGCCGACCACGGCGCAACACGTCGCGGAAGGGCTCGGGAGCAGAGTGGATATGATCCTCGATGGCGGCCCGGCGCAGGTGGGGATCGAATCGACGGTTGCATCGCTGCGCCGGATACCACCCGCCGTTTTACGGCCTGGCATGATCTCGCAAGCCGAACTGGAAGCTGCGACCGGAATCAGGTGGGAGCGCGAACTCGATCGGCCGCATGTGACAGATCCACCGACCCGCGATGCGGCCGAATCTCCGGGTCTGCAGCCGCGCCATTACGCGCCGCTCACTCCGTTCTACGTACTCGAGCCGGGCATCGCATTACGTTCCGGGCGCGGGCGAATCATCGAGCTGCCGTTCGATCACGCGCAGTATGCGCGCCGGCTGTACGCCGAATTGCATCAAGCGGATGCCGAGGGGTGGGATTGGATCGCCGTAACACGCCCACCCGATACGCCGGAATGGGCAGGCATTCTAGACCGCCTGAAACGAGCCAGCACGAAATAGTATTACGCGATCAATTCAGACGTCGACTGTTTCAAAGACTTTGTGATACGCGCTCAGAAACTGCTCCAGGCCCTTTTCTGTAAGCGGATGCTGAAACATTTGGGCCAGCACTTTGTAGGTTAGCGTGCAAATATGGACGCCGGCTTTGGCCGCTTCGATCACCTGCCGCGGTCCGCGAACGGACGCCGCCAGCACCTGCGTGCGGTAGCCATAGTTGGAGTAAATCTTGACAATATCGCTGACGAGTTCCATGCCAGGCCAGCCGATATCGTCCACTCGCCCAATAAAAGGGCTGACAATATAGGCGCCCGCTTTGGCTGCGAGTAACGCCTGCGCGGCACTAAAGCAAAGCGTGACGTTCACCCGGATACCTTCTTTCGAAAGCACCGAGGCAGCCTTGATGCCTTCTTCAATCAGCGGAATTTTGACCACGATATTCTTGTGAATCCGGGCCAGCCGGCGGCCTTCCACCAACATCTCTTTGGCATCCGACGAGATGACAGAAGCGCTGATATCTCCATCGATCAGATCGCAGATTTTTCGCATCTGCTCCTCGATGGGAAAACCTTCTCCTGCGATTAGGCTCGGATTAGTGGTGACGCCATCCAGAATGCCCCAGGCAGCGGCCTTTTTCAGCTCTTCGAGATTAGCCGAATCGAGGAAAAACTTCATGTAAACCTAACCCATGATCGTAACACCGGTTAGGATCGTTTCATGTCGAAAACTCGGTCGTCCGTCCGCATAGTTCCCGCAACGTCCGATCATGCGCCTTTAATCCTGCAATTCATTTGCAAACTAGCTGAGTATGAAAAGCTTTCGCACGAAGTGGTGGCCGATGAGAGCGGGCTGCGCGAGTATCTGTTCGGGCAGCGTCCTGCCGCCGAGGTCTTGCTGGCCTGGCTCGATGAGAGAGCAGTCGGTTTCGCGCTTTTCTTCACCAGCTTTTCCACCTTCGTGGGGCGTCCGGGCATTTACCTGGAGGATCTCTTTGTCGATCCGGACCTGCGTGGCTTGGGAATCGGCAAAGCGTTGCTGCGCCACTTGGCTCAACTAGTGGTAGAGCGCGACTACGGCCGGCTCGAGTGGGCTGTACTCGATTGGAATCAGCCTTCCATCGATTTTTATCGAAGTTTGGGTGCCAAGCCCTTAGACGCATGGACAACATACCGGCTCACAGGTGACGCGCTCCATCTGCTTGCTTCAGGCGACAAGCACGAAGAGAGACCCTAAAATAGGGACGATGTCTTTGTCCCCGGAGGTGCTCGAAGATCTGAACGCTATTCCGAATTCAAGAGTGATCGCGCAAGCGCCCCTATCGGATTACACGCGCTTTGCGATTGGCGGCCCTGCCGAGTTGTTCTTCGATACTGGCGACGAAACAGCCTTCGTTTGCGCCCTGAAGATCATGCAAAGGCGAGAGACGCCGCGCATCATTATTGGCGGCGGCACGAACTTAGTGGTTTCGGACGCCGGCTTCCGCGGTGTTGCCTTGCGCTTCACCGCTTCCCGCGTCCATCGGAACGGATCGTTGCTCGAAGCGGGCGCAGGCGCGGTGTTGCAGGATGTAGTCGACCGCAGCATTTCGCTCGGGCTCGAAGGCCTGCAAACGATGACCGGAATTCCTGGTTACCTGGGCGGCGCAGTATATGGAAACGCGGGCGCGTACGGCCACTCCATTCAGGAGATCGTGAGGCAGGTGCGAATATTCGACGGCCTGGAAACGGTTACGCTGCGCAACCAGGATTGCCAGTTCGCTTATCGCGAAAGCATCTTTAAGAAACACAAAGACTGGATTATTTTATCGGCGGATCTTGAGTTCGCCGATGCCGACGGCGATACCCTCAAGAAGACCGCGGCGGGCATCCGAGCGATTCGCGATGCCAAATACCCACCCGCCATGAAGTGCGCCGGCAGCATTTTCAAGAATCTGCTTTTATCGAACTTAGCTGCCGACGTGGCAGATAGAATTCCGCCCAAAGTGATTCGCGAAGGCAAGGTACCTTCTGCGTGGTTCCTTCAACAGGCAGGCGCCTGCGGGTTGCGGCGCGGCGATATCCAGGTGGCCGATTATCACGCGAACCTGATCTATAACGATGGGCAAGCTTCGGCGGCGGACCTGGTTGCGGTAATTCAGGAACTAAAAACGCGCGTTCTCGATCGCTTCGGTTTAGCGCTGGAAGAAGAAGTGCAATTCGTCGGATTTAATGGCCTGGCACACTATTAAAACGACATAATTCGATCCGCTGCTCCCGAAGAAGCTGCCGGATGCGTGGCGAGATAAGGGCCTCCAGCTCGCGAACGCGCGATTCCTTCAAGCGTGTTTCCGCCGAGGCGAGTTCCGCGCCGAGTTCGCCAGGATGACACATGAACTCCGTGAGGCCGTCGGGCAAATCTCGGATGGCTGCGGCGAAGGTTTCCTCCGTCAAACACCCGGTCAGCCGAAACCCGCGAAAATGATCGGTCAGCAGGACGTTCGATCTGCCCGCGACGCGCCGGTAAAACGGCTCGAGCACGATCGGCGAAAAGCCCGCAATCCGCACTGTATTATCGAGCGGCAAACGCACGTAGGGAATGCCGAACTCATAGGCCAGACGGACCACGTGGCGAAACACGCTCGGCGTTAGATGCGTGTGCTTATGACTATCGAGGTGAGTGGGTATGATGCCGGCTGAAAGCATTTTTTCAATCTGCGGCCGCAACTCGGCATAGACGTCTAGGCCGTCGCTGGCCAGTGCCCACAGAAGCTGGCGCGGACCGCGCGGCAGCGCTTTGCCGGTCAGCAACGATCGGCCTTGCACGAGCACCAGGTGACAGCCGACATCGAGGCCGGGAGATGCTCGCGCCAGCCTCACGGCATCCTCGAACGCATCTCCGTTCGCCATGAGCGTCGTCGAGGTGAGCACGCCCTCGCCATGCGCCCGTACGATTCCGGCATTCACGTCGCGCGTGAAACCGAAGTCGTCTGCATTGATGATCAGTTGGCGCAACTAGAAAATATGCAGCTTGATGCTCAGGAACTTCTTCGGATTGGCGCGAAAATCTCTCAACATATCGTGCGTCTCCCGCATCGTGGCGGTTGTTTGATCGTAGAGAGCCGGATTCACCAGCAGTTGCCCGATCGTACCCTGCCCGGAGTTCGCTTTGTCCAGCATCAGATTGACCTTGTCGAGCGATGCGGAAAGTTGGTGCGCAATCTTGTCGCTCTTCAAGAGCTGCCCCGCCGTCCCCTTGCCGGAGTTTAAATCCTTCAGAATCGTGTTGATCTGCATCACCGAATTGTCAAGATCGTTATACATTTTAGGATCTTTCAAAAACAGACCGAGCGTGCCCTGCCCTTGTTGAAGGCCTTGCGTGAGTTGGTCGACCCGGTTTACCATGGCCTGGATCTGGTCGTAGAGAGCGTTGTCATTAATAAGATGCCCAATCGTCCCAGTCTTCGAATTCAGGGTGGTGACGAGTAATTGCACCTGGCCTACCGTAGCCTGCAGGCTGTTGTAAAGTGTCTCGTCAACTAATAGCTTGCCTATCGTGCCTTTGCCGTCCTCCACCTCGCCGACGATGGTCTGAACCTTACCAAGAATCGCTTGCAGCGAATCGATCACGCTGAACCCCTGCGCAACAAGCGCATCGAACTGCTTTGTATCCACCGCCTTGATCGTCGCGCCGGGCTTGACCGTTGTGGGGCTGGTTCCTTTATTGATCTGCAGGAACTTCGTGCTGCCCAGCAAATTGTCGGATGAAATGGAGGCCATGGAATCGCTAGGGATCTGTTTCAACATGCCTTCACCGACATGAAAGTCGACCTTGATCACCCGCGAAGGATTGTTGTCACCCGAAAGCCCCACGCTATCCACCTTGCCGGCTTGAATTCCGTTGATACGAACCGGAACCCCTTTTACCAACCCGGCCGCATCCGACGTGTAGACATGCAGCGGAATTTCTTTTTCAAACCAATGCGTGTTACCGGTTAGTAGAAACACCAGAAGGGCAATGCAGCTTAAGGCCACAATCCCCAGAATTCCCACTTTGAGTTGCGCGATGCTGACTTTTTCTTTACTCGGCATACTTAACCCTCGTGCCTGACAAATTTCTTCACGTATTCGTCTTCCGATTTTTCCATCTGATGACGAGTGCCTTCAAAAACAATTTCGCCTTCTTTCATCACGATGAATTTGGTTCGATTGCGCTTGGGAGACTCTTCTCCAATCAAGGGAACAAGCATTTCCTGCTTATCGTCGTAGCGAAAGTCATCCATGATCTCCCCATCCTGGTAGCGGTGGGTCACGATGAGGGACGTGCTATTACGAACGTCCCGTTCTTTAGCCACCAGTTCCATGATCGTGTTCGCTGTGATAGGGTCGAGTCCCGCCGTCGGCGAATCGTATAGAATAATCGGCGGCTCGGTAACGATGGCGCGCGCGATACCCACTCTGCGGCGCATGCCTCCGGATAGGGAACTCGGAAAGCTGTCGAAGGTCTGTTCGAGTTCTACGAAACGCAGCGTCTCGCGCACACGCTGCTCCGGTTCGCCGTTGCTCGAAGTCTTCTTATGTGCATCGTTTGGGCTCACTTGCTGATTCACGATTGGATATTCGACGTTTTCGCCGACCGTAAGCGAATCGAACAGACCGCCCTCCTGGAAAAGAAAGCCGGCACGCCCGCGTAGTGTGTACAACTTTCTTTCGTTGAGAGCGGTAACATCCTCGCCAAAAAGCCGGATCTTTCCTTCATCGACCGGGACAAGACCAATTGCCGCCTTAAGTAAAGTCGTTTTGCCACTTCCCGCCTGGCCGAAAATAACGCGAGTCTCACCTTGTTTCAAGGTGAACGATAGATTCCGCAGCGCCCATGTCTGATCGTAGCGAAGAGTGACGTTGGAGAATTCTAAGATCGGTCCGTCCGGCATATCATCCTCACAGGTTGACAAAAATCTTGTCAATTAGGAACGTCACGACAATGATCCAGATAGAAGCTGAGACCACCGCCGAAGTCGTCGCCCGTCCCACGCCCTGCGTTCCACCGGTAGTTTGCATGCCGTAAAAACAGCCTACCAGCGCGATCAGGATTCCGAAAAGAAAAGGCTTAATCAATCCTTGAGCCAAATCGTTCAACACCAACGACTGCCAGGAAGTCGTCCAGTACTGCCCGGCGGTGATGATGTGCAGCAGCGGAACGGCTACCAGATACGCGCCCACCAATCCGACCGCGTCCGCTATCGCCGTCAGGCACGGCAGCATGAGCGCGGTAGCAATCAGCCTGGGCGTAACCAGCTTCTGTACCGGATCGGTGCCCAGCGCGCGCATGGCATCGATCTGCTCGGTCACTTTCATGGATCCAAGCTCGCTGGCCATGCCCGACGAGTTGCGCCCGGCAACCAGAAGCGCTGTCAAGACCGGACCTAACTCGCGGACCAGGACAATAGCGACAATGCCGCCCACCTGGCTGCTCGCGCCGTATGTACCGAGAGCGCGGGCCATTTGGAGAGCTAGAATCCCTCCGGTAAAAAAACCTGTCAGCAGGACGACCGAGAGGCTGCCGACCCCTATAATGTCCATCTGCAGGAATACGTCGCTGTAATAATGAGGTCGACGGACGATGTTGAGGAATGAGCTGAACGAGAGTAGAAGAAATTCCTGGAACGACCCAAGCCAAGCCTTCAGGAAGTCGACCAAACAGGGGCTCCCGGTTGCGACCTCGAACTCATGGACCGAGGTTAGCATAGCGTTATGCCTGGGCTGTTGCCCATAAAAGTGCGGTTAATACGCTACCGTGACCGGCGCCGATTTTTCACTCTCGTTATTCTTCTGGTCGACCGCGCTGACCCGATAGCGATAGGTTTTTCCGCGCTCGGCATGCCGGTCGCTGAAGTCCGGTAAAGTCAGCAACCCGCCGACGCGTTCATATGGACCATTGTCCACCGAGCGATAGACGAAATAGCCTTTCAAATCCGATTCCGGGCTTCGCTGCCACGACAATTCGATCGACGCAGGCGCGGCGAGCGCGGTCAAATTCGCCGGTATGGAAGGCGCGAATGTATCTTTAGTCTCCACGTCTACGACTTCAGACGGCAGGCTCTCGGCCAGACCTTCTACCGCCACAACGGAGTACTTATAAGGAGTGTCATATTGGGAGGTCGTGTCCAGATAATCTGGCGTCTTCGATGTTCCCACCTGCGTGGAATGAGTGTCGTTCGAGCCCTGCCGATAGATGCGGTATTCAAGATTCCGGCCTTCAGCCTGCCAGCTGAGCGAAACGCCCTTGGCGGTGGACTTCCATTGCACGACAGGAGGCGCTAAAGGCGGAACTACTTCGAGCACAACCCGATTCGACCAGGACGAATAGTGATCCTTCTTTCTGATAGACGTACGCACCGCGACCGCAACCCGCTTGCCCACCCAACTTGCGGCGGGGATGGTCTTAGAAAGCGATTCCGGCACCGGGTCATCGGGATCGCCGAGCGGCGGCGGCTGTACGGGGTAGCGGGTAGCAGAATCAGCCCAGGTATCGAAATCGAAAGGAATTGCAGCCGGCCCAACGCGCAGATCGATATCCGAGAAACGCGTGATCGGAATATTGTCGGTGGTTCTCGGAGGCGTGCTGAAGTCGATGACAATCTTATCGCCGCGCTCCACGGCAACCAGGTTGGTCACCGATTGCGGCAGACGCGGCGAAGGCGGCAGAACAGGCCCTACATAGCCGCAGCTTGCCAAACCTAAAACGAGAAGCGCCGTCGCAAGGGCCGGTACTTGCGACGCGCGCACTAAAGAATATACCTGCTGAGGTCCTGATCCTTCACGATTTCCGCGAGCTGCTTGCGGACATAAACAGCGTCTATCTTGACGTTCTTCTTCTTCAGATCCGGCCCCTCGAAGGAAATATCTTCGAGCAGCTTTTCCATAATGGTGTGCAGCCGTCGCGCCCCGATGTTCTCAGAGTTCTCGTTCACTTGCGCCGCGATGCGCGCTATTTCGATCAAGGCATCGTCGCTGAAAACAAGCTTGATCCCCTCCGTATCGAGCAGAGCCATGTATTGCTTGACCAGCGCGGATTTCGGCTCCTTCAATATGCGAATGAAATCGCCCTCGCTCAACGATTTCAATTCCACGCGAATGGGAAACCGTCCCTGCAGTTCCGGAATGAGGTCGGAAGGCTTCGAAACGTGGAATGCTCCGGCCGCAACGAATAGAATGTGGTCGGTCCGCACGAAGCCGTGGCGCGTGTTTACCGTGGTGCCTTCCACGATGGGCAGGATGTCGCGCTGCACGCCTTCGCGGCTTACGTCCGGTCCATGGCCCCCCTCGCGCCCCGCGATCTTGTCGATCTCGTCGAGAAAAATGATTCCGTTTCGCTCCACCCGCTCGAGCGCGATGCGAGTGACCTGATCCATATCGACCAGCTTTTGCTCTTCTTCCTGAATCAGATATTCGAGCGCTTCCGAGACGCGCATGTTCCGCTTCTTGGTGCGTGGACCGAACAAGCCCGGAATGACATCCTTCAGATTGATGTCCATCTCTTCCACATTGCCGTTCGTCGAGACCTCGAAAGTCGGGCCGCGCTCTTTTACGTCCACTTCCACCATGCGGTCGTCGAGTTTCCCGGCGCGCACTTTCTCGCGCAGCTTTTCGCGCGTGCGCTCCACGCTCTCGCTCGATTCCGGCTGCGGCGGCATCAGCAAGTCGAGCAAACGCTCTTCGGCCTGCTGCTCGGCCCGGTCCGCGATCTGCTCCAGCCGCTCTTCGCGAACCATATCGATCGCTACATCCACCAAATCCCGGATCATCGATTCGACATCGCGGCCCACGTAGCCCACTTCGGTGAACTTGCTGGCTTCCACTTTAAGAAACGGCGAATTAGCCAGCTTAGCCAGACGCCTGGCGATCTCCGTCTTCCCCACGCCGGTCGGCCCGATCATGAGGATATTCTTCGGCATCACCTCCTCGGCCATCTCCGGCTCCAGCTTCTGGCGCCGTACCCGGTTACGTAGCGCGATCGCGACCGAACGTTTCGCGTCCGCCTGCCCCACCACGTGCTTGTCGAGCTCCGCCACGATCTCGCGCGGAGTCAGCTCATCCAGCAAAGGCGATTCGTCATTCGATTGTTGCGGCAGATAAATCACCATTACGTAAGCTCCTCGTAGGTGACGTTTTCATTTGTATAAATACACGTATCGCCGGCTATTTTCATGGCCTTCTCCGCGATTTCCCGCGCTCCAAGCTCCGTATTGTCGAGTAGTGCGATGGCCGCGGACTTCGCAAATGCCCCCCCCGAGCCGATAGCCGCCACTGGAGTGTCAGGCTCGATCACATCGCCCGTGCCGCTCACGATGTAAATATCCTTTGTGTCGGCCACCAACAGCAGCGCCTCCAGATGCCGCAGCATGCGGTCCGTCCGCCACTCCTTGGCTAGTTCCACCACGCTGCGCGGAAGATTCCCGCTATATTGCTCCAGCTTCGCTTCAAGACGCGCAAAGAGGGCAAACGCATCAGCCGTAGCGCCCGCGAATCCGGACACGATCTTGCCGTTGAACAGCCGCCGCAGCTTCTTGGCACCTCCTTTCAAAACCTCACTGCCCATCGTCACCTGGCCGTCGCCAGCCAGTACAACAACGCCGTTCCGCCGTACGCAGAGAATGGTCGTCGAACGGATTTTTCTACTCATCGAAATATGCAAACCAAAAGTTAAGGGAATGTCGCCCGCCGCTCGTGGGAATCGCGCGGATTGCTTCTTTATTTCAACACAGCTACGGAATGCATTGTGACCGAAGCGGCCGTCCCAACCGGGGACGGGCCGATTAACCTAACGGACCCATTCTCGCTGTTAGCCTCAGGAATGCTGTTGAGTGGGGCTGAAACGATACATCCTGCGCCGCCAGCAACGAATTACCGTGGCTTTTAAACCACACATCGTCCCAACTAAGCCTCGTAGAATCAACTAATTACAGAGCCTCGCTCTCCAATTCTGCTATTCTGGGTTGGTCCGCATGCACATGCAAACGACCATCCGCCGACCGGTGGAGACCTGTGGCGTAGGTCTTCATCATGGGGCTCCGGTGCGCTTGCGCCTGCTCCCCGCGCCGCCGAACACCGGCATCGTCTTCATACGAACCGATCTCGACGATACACGCATCCGGGCGAGTTGGAAACTGGTCGAACGCGTCAGCTATGCCACCAGCCTGATGCATCCCAAGGGGATCTTCATCTCCACCACCGAGCACTTGCTCAGTGTTTTCTACAGCATGAGCATCGATAACGCTTTTGTCGAACTCGACAATCTGGAACTCCCCATACTCGACGGCAGCGGACTACCCTTTGTTCAGCTCCTGCAGGAGGCCGGCGTTCAGGAATCCGGCCGCCCCCGTCGATACATGCGTATTTTGAAGCCGGTGACCGTCCAATCCGGCGGCAAGAGCGTCACCATCCTGCCGAGCGATCGCCTTCAACTTCGCTGTCAGAATTTCTTCGACCATCCGCTCGTGGGCGAACAACTGCTTGAAATCGATCTGACGCCCGAAGTTTATGCCAGGGAGATCGCTCCGGCTCGGACCTTCGGCTTCGAATATGAGCTCGACCAGATGCGCGAGATGGGTTTGATCCGCGGCGCTTCGCTCGACAACGCCGTTTGTTTTACGCGCGATGGCGTAGCTAACCCCGGCGGCCTGCGCTTCCCGGACGAATGCTGCCGTCATAAGGCGCTCGACCTGATGGGCGATCTGGCTCTGCTCGGCAAGCCGCTGCTCGGCTGCATTGTGGCTGAAAAGGCTGGCCACGCCATGCATGTTGCACTCGTTAAGAAACTAATGTCCGATTCGTCCTTCTATGAGATGGTCAGCTTCGGCAGGATGTCCGGCGCCGTTGCTTGACCGCTAGCTTTGCGCTCGATACCACATCTCATTACTCTCTTCCGTCTTCTTTGTTCCCCGCTGATTGCGTGGCTCCTTCTCGCGCGCCGCTTCCAGTCCCAGCCGCGTTTTCACTACGCTTTGGCGCTGGTTTTTCTCGCCGGTATCAGCGATTGGATGGATGGCTATGCGGCGCGCCGGCTGAAGTCCTCAGGCCAGCTGGGCGTGATCTTAGATCCTTTAGCCGACAAAGTCATGCTGGTGACGCTTTTCGTCGTGCTGGCGCTGGTCGGTCTCATTCCGTTTTGGATGTTCTGGCTGGCCGTCGTCCGCGATCTGGTCATCGTCTTTGGCGCGCTGCTGGTACGCATCTTTCGCGGCATCCGCAAGTTCGTTCCTTCCATTTTGGGCAAAGTCAGCACCTTCTTTCAGATTGTTCTCATCCTGCTCACGCTTGTCTACGCCGCTTTCCCGCTCAGGATCTTTTTGTGGCTGAAATTGACCGCTCTCGTCCTGGCCGCGCTCTTCACGCTGCTCAGCGGAATCGGCTATGTCCGGTTGGGTATCGCCATGGCTCGCCGGAAAGTTCAAGTGGTGGGATAATAGTTACGTTCTAAGAGCTCGCCAGCGTATTGTTCAAACTTTCGTTGACGGAGTCGAAACACCGGGAGTAGCCTGTAGACATGGAGCCGAGCGTCGAGATTTTTGTGCCGTCACGGCTGTACTCCCGTGTCGGCTGGGCCGCCTTGGCGGGCGTCCTTATTTCCGTACTTTGCGGGTTTCGCGCTCCGCTCGCGTTTATTCCGGGCTTTCTTTGCGCCATCACCGCGGCTGCGTTATTCTGGCTTTCTGCCCGGCCGCCCATACGTATCGGCGATTCGCAGTTCAATATCGGGGAGCGGGCGATTGCCTGGCGCGAGGTCCAGGAGATCAATAGCAGCCGGTTTCTTTCGCCGTTGCTCCTAAAAATACGGCTTACCAATTCGCGGCGCCTGCTGCTGGTTTATCCGGGCGAGCCGGAGCGCATTGAGCAGTTACTTTTCCAGCTTCGTAAGAATTCGCATCTCGCTTCCTTCGATGGCGTCGCCTACCGCGATTACTGGACTTGGCTAAGTCTGAACGGAGCCGAGAAGAATCAGGTATCCGAGCAGCCCGTTCGTATGCTCAGCGCCGACGAGGAAGAGGAGATCGAGCGTATGTACCAGAAGCTCAAAACGGTGGGCCGCTTCGACTCCAAAATCGAATCCAATACCTCGGATGAGGATTAGGTTCTCCGCCGCTTTTTCCATCCGTAAGGACTGGCGCTGACCCATTACCTATTTCGCCTCGCCTCCCGGCGGCGTAGAGTCTTTTTCCCTCTCCTGATCTTCTTTCTGCTGATCGCGGCAGCCTGGCTGTTTCGCGTCAGGCTACTCACAGCGGCGGGACGTGCTTTAGTGGAAGATGACGGGGCGCAAAAGGCCGATTGCATTCTGGTGCTAGGTGGGGACGACTTCGGAAAGCGAATTGTACGCGCCGGCCAACTCTTGCGGGCTGGTTGCGCGCCCTACGCGATCGTCGATGGACCGCCTTCTTTGATCGGTCATGAATCGGATACTACCATCGAATATGCGGTACAACACGGCTTTCCCGCTAACCTTTTTCAGGCTGTCTGGCTCCCGCCCGGCGTGGATTCGACAAGCACAGAGGTCGAGTACGTGGCCAACAATATCCTCAAGCCAAGAAATGTTAAGAAGGTTCTGCTGGTGACGAGCAATTACCACACGCGTCGCTCCGCTCGCTTCATGCGCAGGGAAGTACCCTGGTTGAAGGTAGCCGTCGTGCCTGCTCCCGATCCCTTCTTCACGCCCGCGGGATGGTGGAAGACGCGTAACGGCAAGAAGACTTTTCTCCTCGAGTGGACCAAGACGATCACCGAATGGTGGGGTGCCTGATTGCTGAAATCGCTGGCCACTCTTTTGCCGTACGTGAGCCGATACCGAAAAGGTCTGGCCCTTGGCATCGGATCGCTCTTGATGAAGGACATTCTTGCGGTGGCGCTGCCCGTCGTCCTCAAGTATGGAGTCGATTCGCTCACGCGCGGATTTGTGCTGCGCATCGTCCTTCAGCTCGCCGGGCTTCTTATCGGACTCGCCCTGCTGAAGGGCATCTTTCAGTATTGGATGCGGGTTGTCATCATCGGCATCTCGCGCGACATCGAATTCGATTTACGCAATGATCTGTTCAATCGGCTGGTAGAGCTATCGCAGGATTTCTACAGCCGCTACCGGACCGGCGACATCATGGCGCGCAGCACAAACGATTTGAACGCCGTGCGCATGATGCTGGGGCCGGGCATTATGTACACCGCCGAAACCAGCGTCATGCTGGTGCTGTCGGTTGCGGTCATGCTCACCGCCGACCCGCGGCTTACCCTGATCGCGCTCATTCCCGCCCCTATCGTCTCGCTCGCCGTCGTTCTGTTCGGCCGCCAGATCCACGTTCGCTTCGAGCACATCCAAAAGATGTTCTCCGATATCAGCAGTAAAGTGCAGGAGAATCTGGCGGGGGTTCGGGTGGTGCGCGCCTACGCTCAGGAGAGCGCCGAGGTCGAACAGTTTGCCAGCCTCAACCGCGATTACATCCGGGAGAATATCGGGCTGGCGCGTATTCAGGGCATGTTCATGCCGCTTCTTCAGGCCCTCATCGGAGTTACTTTCCTACTCGTTCTCTGGGCCGGGGGGCGGCAGTTGCTCGAAGGGCGCATCAGTCTTGGCGGCTTCGTCATGTTCAACACTTACATGGGCATGCTCATCTGGCCCATGATCGCTTTCGGCTGGGTAATCAATCTCATGCAGCGCGGCACGGCCTCGCTCAACCGGATCAACCAGATTTTGCATGAGAAACCCACCATTGCGCGCCCGTCGGGGACAGTGCTGCTAGCCGAAAATTTTGCGCCCGAGATCCGTTTTCGAGGCGTCAAGGTAAATCATGGCGCGCGCCAGGCGTTGGCCGGAATCGATCTGACCATTGAAGAGGGTGAAACGTTGGCCGTAGTGGGGCACACCGGCAGCGGGAAGACGACCTTGGTCAGCCTGATTCCAAGACTCTTCGATTCCCAGGAGGGTAGCGTCGAATTCGGCGGAGTCAACGTGCGGGAGTTCGACCCCGAGGAACTTCGCCGCCAGATTAGCTTCGTCCCGCAGGAATCGTTTCTCTTCAGCGCCACCCTGGCGCAGAATATTGCCTGGGGCGTTCCGAATGCCAGCCAGGAGGAAATTCGCCGGGCCGCTGAAATCGCCGGTTTATCCAGCGACATCGAGGGCTTCCCCCATGGTTTTGAAACCATGATCGGCGAGCGCGGCCTGACTCTATCCGGCGGACAGAAACAGCGAACCGCCATTGCCCGGGCCGTTATACGAAACCCCAGGGTGCTCATTCTCGATGACGCCCTATCGAGCGTCGACACGGTCACCGAGGAAAAGATCCTGCGTGAACTTTCCGGCGTGATGCGCAACCGCACCACTATCCTGATTTCTCATCGCATCTCGACGGTGCGGAATGCCGACCGTATCGTGGTTCTCAGCCATGGCAGCATCGTAGAATTGGGAACGAACGCGCAACTGCAGCAACTTGGCGGCTATTACGCCGAGCTTTACCAAAGGCAGTTGCTGGAAGAAGAATTGGAGGCTATTTAGTCTATGCTCGACAACTCTCTAAGCCGGCGCCGCTGGATGTTCTACAGCGCCGGCGCATTTGCCCTTTCGGCTGACGGTATCGCGCGTGCGCAGGAATTCCGCATAGGCGGCGCGGATATCAAGCTCGGCATCGCATCCTACTCGTTCCGGAATTTCTCGCGCGCCCAGGCGATTCAGATGACCAAGGAGCTCGGGACGCCTTATCTGAACGTCAAAAGCGTTCATTTGAAACTCGACAGCACGCCCGAGGAGATTGCCGCCGCCAAGAAGGAGTTTGCCGAAAACGGAATCATCCTTGTCGGTTGCGGAAATGTCAGCTTCGACAAGGACGACGATGCCGACATTCGCGCCAAATTCGTTTACGCTCAGCGCGCCGGCTTTCCCTTGATTGTCTGCGCTCCCACTCACACCACGCTGCCTAAGCTCGAAAAATATGTGCGCGAATTCAACATCAAGATAGCCGTGCACAACCACGGTCCGGAAGACAAGAACTTTCCCACGCCCCAGAGCGTCCTCGCCGTCGTCAAGAACATGGACCCGCGCTGCGGTCTTTGCATCGACGTGGGCCACACTTCACGCACCGGAGTGAACGTGGTGGAATCGATCGCGGAAGCCGGCCCGCGTCTGCTCGACATGCATATCAAGGATTTGGCGGACCCGATGGTGAAAAGTTCGCAGGTGCCTGTTGGAGACGGCAAGCTTCCCATCCCGGGAATCTTCAAGCAGCTGATCAAAATGGATTACCGCGCCAGCGTCAATCTGGAGTATGAAGTGCAACCGGATAATCCAATGCCCGGCATGAAGAAGAGCTTCTCTTACATGCGGCGCGTGTTGGACGATCTGAAGGCAGGCAAGGCGACCGCCTGACGCTAGCGTATAGATAGGCTTTTTACCGCCGCCGGCAGGACATTTTCAGCTTCCGGGATTTCGATAATCGTCTGCGTCCCCTGGTCCGGCTTGCTGTCGATCGAGAAGTTGTAGTCCGCGCCGAAAAGCACGCGCAGCCGCTCGTTCACGTTATTTACGCCGATACCGGAAGTGAACAACTGGTCCAACTGAGACTCCTGGATGCCGAGGCCGTCGTCCTCTACGGAGATATGTAACCGCGCGCCTTCCATCCAGGTGCGCAAGCGAATCGTCCCGCCGCCTATCTTGTTCGCTAGTCCGTGCTTGATCGAGTTCTCGACAATTGGCTGGAGGAGCATGCTTGGCACCATGCGGTCGAGCGTCGCGACATCTATATCTTTCTGGAAACGCAGCTTGTCGCCAAACCGTACCATCTCGATTGCCAGGTAATCGTCTATAAATGAGATCTCCTCGCGCAGCGGCGTCAGATTATCTGTTTTTCTTAGCAGCCTCCGCAAAATTTTCGACAAACGATAGATCATGCTGCGCGCGCGATCCGGATCCATGCGGATCAGGGTGGTGATGGAATTCAGCGTGTTGAAGAGAAAATGCGGGTTGATCTGATTCGTCAGGGCGGCCAGCTGCGCTTCCGTCAGCCGGGCCCTCTGCGTTTCGAGTTGGCGCTCCGCCCGGAAGCTGCTCCAGACGCGGATCGGAAGGCAGACCGCGAAAAGTGTAGTGACCGCCGACCAGAAAATCAGCCAGAAGCTGGGCGAAGCGCCCTCGAAAATGAGAAACGTGTTGTGCTTATGGAACTCCGTGTGAATCCCCCAGCGCAGTAGTTCCGTTGTGATGACCAGCGCATTGCAGACTATGTTAAAAGCGGCCAGTCTGACCACGCGCCGCTCGATCATCCGACGGTCGAACCGCAGGATCTGTCGAAAAAATCGATAAAGGTTCAATTCGACAAATGGGGAGAAATACCAGATGTCCTCCTTGCGCGGCGCGAGATCGTGCATCAAGCCGCCGATAATCCCCGCTGCCGCGAACAACGGCATCGACATCCACTTACCCGCGAACATGTCCGGCAGTGAAACACACATGCCGGTGATCAGACCGCTGACGTAGCCACCCAGAAACCCGGCGATAATCGAACCCTCCAGCGCCAGATCGATCGCCGGATACTGCGTCGTCAAGCTGCGCACGCCGGCGCTCGCTCCGAACAGGATCGAAAAAATGAAGGCCAGCTGCAGGCGATCGCTGACCGTCCGGTCGTCCCGCAGCAGGATTTTCTGGATCCGGTTGAAGCGCATCAAAATGCTCGCGATCGAGACCGAAACCGCCACTTTTATGAGGAGTGCGGCTAACTGCTGTTGGCTGATCATGGAGAGCTGGTTTGGCGACGCGCCGTGGCAAGGATACTGTAGGCTCCTATAATAAAGGTTAAAGCCTCTTACACTCTTGCCCGATTTGAAACTCAGTAAAGTCGCTGAAGCAGACTTCCCTAGCCGCTTCGGTCAATTTCGCATCTATGGCTTCGAGGGAGAGCGGCCATCCGAAACGGAAGAAGCCGTGGTGTTGAAACTGGGCGATTTTTCGCCCCAGTTCGGCGCTCCTCTGGTACGCATTCATTCGCAGTGCCTCACCGGCGACGTATTTCATAGCCTCCGCTGCGATTGTCGTTCGCAGCTCGAACTGGCGCTCGACGGCATCGTGGCGGAAGGGCGAGGGTTGCTCATCTATGAGCATCAGGAGGGTCGCGGCATCGGCTTGCTTAACAAACTGCGCGCGTATGAACTGCAGGATGGCGGACTCGACACAGTAGAAGCTAACGAGCGACTCGGGTTCGATGCCGATCTGCGCGATTATGCGCTACCGGCGGCGATCCTCCTCTATTTCAATGTGCGCCAGGTTCGATTGCTCTCGAACAATCCCGATAAGGTGGCCGCGCTTGAGAGTGCCGGCATAGAGGTGGTGGAACGAGCGCCCATTATTGCTCCCCCGCTTGCCACCACGGCCGATTACCTTCGCACCAAACGCGATAAGCTAGGTCACTTGTTTTAAACGAGCCGTACTCTTTCGCCATTGCTATCCTAAGCCAGGCGGGGCCCTTAGCTCAGCGGTCAGAGCAGAGGACTCATAATCCTTTGGTCGAAGGTTCAAATCCTTCAGGGCCCACCACGACTCATTGTTTTAGTACAAATTGTCCCTTTCGACTCAAAAGCCGAAACATCTCTGTAACCTGACAAAATATCTAAACGAGTCTACGTATACCGCCCTATTCCTTTGGACTAATCCCTGGTACCATCTCTTGTGACAGAGATTCACTTTATGCTCTGTTTATCTTTTTTCAGAGGTTAGAAAGGAGTTTCCATTGAGAGCCAGCCGTGTTATTTTGCCTCTCCTGCTGTTGGCGGGGTCCACGCTCTTTGCCAGCGTTTCGGTTCAACTCACTGCGCAATCGTCGACTATTCCAGTGGGTGGAACACTTGTCATCACCGCTACCGCCAGAGATTCAGCTACCACCAATACGCGCTTCTCGTACCAGTTCACCGCCAGACCGCATAACAGCGGTCCCTGGATCGTCATGCAGGATTATTACTGGACGAATACTTTCCCGTGGACGCCGAGCGACCACGAGGGCTATTACGACATTGGCGTAACCGCCTGGTCTTCCACCACCCAAAATTCCGCCCCAACCTATACTACCGTTTACGTAAGTTCGCGCGTAACGGGCAGCACCCCGGTGCTTTCGAATACGAGAAGCGCGCTCGTCGCTCTGTATAGCGCTCCCGCCTGCTCCTCGCCTACCCAAATGCGGGTTCGCTTCGTAACCAATGGGCTGCCAGCTATCTATACTCCGTACAAAGCCTGCGATGGGCTGAGCATGAACTTTTATCTGGGAGGAATGCGCGCGAATACAACGTACTCCGTCCAGCATCTCCTAAGCTCCGGAGCGGCGGGACCGCAACTGGCTTATAGCACCGGCAGCGTTCCCTCGAACGTGGGAATTCCAAACCATTTTCGGCTCGCGGGTCCTGAACCTCCTACCTCGAATACCTACCCGTATTTGCTGCATGCCACGGACGGAGCGGCTCCGTATGCAACCGATCTTGACGAAAACGTGGTTTGGTACCGCCCTGTTTCGGGGCCATACGATAGCGGCTACCTAACCTATCCTGTTGCCGGCGGAACTTTCCTCACCATTGACGATGACCCGATTAACTCCCGCGCAATCTGCAAAAATTTTCCGGCCGACGCCTGCGGCGACCACCAGTTTCTGCGCGAGTACGACATGGCGGGCAATGTTATCCGGCAAACCAGTTGGGCCATTATGAACGACGAGATCAACGCTCTACGGGCCACCCAGGGCGGTTCGCAGGTCCGGCTGAATTTCATTTCGCACGAAGGCATCCGCCTGCCCAACGGGTACACGGTCACCTTGGTAACCGACGAAGAAGTCAAAAAGCTTAAGTCGGGCACTCAGGACGTTTTCGGCGACATGGTCGTCGTGCTCGATACCAACTGGCAAGTGGTCTGGGCGTGGGATGCTTTTGATTATCTCGACGTCAACCGCATGACTATCGGCGGTCCCTGCGTGGTGGGCGGTCCTGGATGTCCGTCTCAATTCTTCCGTACCCAACCGAACGGCCAGCCTTATACGCAGGCGCTCGACTGGACGCATGCCAATTCCGTTTATTATGACCCGAGGGACGGCAATCTCGTTGTTTCGGTGCGTCACCAGTCCTGGGCTATCAAAATCAACTACGCCAACGCCAGGGGTAACGGCGATATCATTTGGAAATTCGGTTATGGCGGCAGCTTTGCATTGGCTGCCGGCGAACCGGTGGATGATTGGCCCTCCGGACAACACGATGTGGAATTCCAGGCGAACGGCTTGCTCACACTGTTCGACAACAATAATCCAAGCACAGTCACCGAACAACCCGGCGGCACCGCGCACGGCGTGGTCTGGCAGCTGGACACCAGCAACATGGTGGCGACTCTTTTGATCAATGTCGATCTTGGAGTTACCTCGCCAGCCGTCGGCAGCGCCGTGTTGCTTTCCAACGGGAACTATGAATGGCAGGCCGGCTTTATCAATGGCAATGAGGCGCAAACCTTCGAATACACGCCTGCGAAAAGCCTGGTTTACAAACAGCAGAGCGATGCTCTGACCTACCGGAGCTTCCGCCTGAGCGATCTGTACACGCCGTAGTTCCTCCCGCGCGTGCCGGACGGGCGAGGGATTCCTGGAGTCCGTCGCCCGTTTACCTCGCCAACCAGGCCGGCAGCAAAACGTGACATGTTTTCCGACATTTCGAACCTCCGAGAAAAGTATTGAATGATGGCCTCTATATCTAGGAATCGTCGGTTGCGTGCGAAGTCCTTCATTTACGACTCAAGCTCAAGATTTGGGCACTCCTGGCGGCATGGTCAATGTCGTCCCGAAGCATTCCAGTGCGGCGGCCGATAATTCTGAACTGATGCTAGCTCGATCGGCGCTTCCCACGGGATCGAGGGCTTGGCTCTTTATTACGCTGGCCGTGTATATCTGCGTATTGCTTGTCACGCGGCCAAATGATTACGTTGACTCGTTTAACTACGCCAAGCATATAGTAGATCACTATCATCGCGCTCTTCCCGCGGGGAACGATCCATTTTGGGACTTCGGCCATGCCGCCTGGCGCCCGCTGGGATATGTGGCATGGCGTTTCTTCCATGGCCCGCTAGATCGGGCCTTTGCGGGCGACGAGATTCCCGCCGCCGCTGTCGCCTTGATGCTCTGGAGCTTGCTAGGCGGTCTGGCCAGCACGGTAATAAGTTATCTGCTGCTGACTCGCATCAGTGGCAACGCCTGGGTGGGCGGGATCACGGCAATCGCGTTTCTCGGCACGAATGCGGTTGTAAATTACTCGCAGACATCCTGTGCCTATGTAGCCGGGATTGCGTGCCAGCTTGCCGCGCTTTATCTGATTTGCCGCAGCGTACAGACTGGACGCCTGACAATGGCGAGAGGGTTGATGGCCGGCTTGTTTCTAGGCGGTTCGATCTGCATCTGGTTTCCTTACGTTCTGCCGATGGCAGGACTGCTTTGTTTCGCTCTAATCTGGTCGGACGATGGCGGACGCGTCGATTATTGGGCGAGAGCGCGGTTTCTCGGTGCGATTACCGGCGGCTTGGTGCTGATCGTAGCGCCGACGTATCTGGCGGTAATGGCATCGCGACACATCGCGAGCGTAGATGCGTTCCGCCGCTGGGTCACCGCTTCGCGTTACGGGATCTCCCCAACGCGCGGTTTTGCGCGTATGTTGTTCTCGATGCCACGCTCGTTCTTCTGGCTCGGTGACGAGAGTGAGATCTGGAAGCGGTTCTTTTTGAGAAGTCCGGGCGTGAGCTGGCTGGAAGTGGTGCGCGCGGGCATCTGGAAAGTGGCCGCCCTGTATCTCGTGCTTGGGCTGCTGGTGCTGCGGTTGTGGAAATCGGCCTGGGGCAGGAGACTATTGGTTGTCCTCTCGGCAGCGGCGGTGCCGGCCGTGGTGTTTGCGGCGTTCCTGTTCGACCCCAGTCCGCCTGAGCGCTACCTGGCCGTGTTCCCGCTGCTATTTTTGGCGTTCGCCTGCGTCCTCGCCAAAGATGGGCCGACCGTCTTCAGCCGCTTCGTGCTGCCCGCGTTCTTTTGCGTCATGCTCGCCGTCAATGTTATCGGCATGTGGAGGTTTAAGGCTGACCCGGCAAGCGCGGCGGCGCGCGAGAGCTTGCAGGCCCTGAACCAACGAGTTACAGCACGCGACTGCATTCTGGTGCCGTCTTATCGGGATGACACTCGCAACTTTTTGCAGACGACGCCATTCGATCCAGCGAGCCGTAACCGCTACTTGTTCTACCTGGCGGTCAATGCGGGGACCGAGAGCACGTTCAAATGGAGGCAAGGAGTGGCCGAGACCGCGCTGCGAACTTGGCAGAACGGCGGCCGAGTTTGGCTTTCGCGCCGCCTCTTCTGGTCGAAGCCGTCACCGGCATGGTGGATCGAAGGCGATGATACTCGCACTCGCTGGGCCGATGTCTACTCTTTTTTCCAACAGTTTGATACTGGAGAGTCGACTGAGGGACCGGAACAGTTCGCGGAATTAACGCAGTCGGAGAAGAATCTTCGATTGCTACATGCCGCCGCGGCTGCCCCCGTCGTTGCCCGGCAAGAACGACGTTAGCCTGGGCCTAAGATTTAGTTAGCGATGCAAGCAGGCCTTTCGGTAGTTATCCCGGCGTATAACGAGCAGTCCACTTTACTTGCGGTCGCGCGACGTGTTCTGGCCCACCCCAATCTGCAAGAGTCGATAATTGTCGACGACTGCTCGAATGACGATACGGGCCGGATAGCGGACGAGTTGGCGCGCCTCGACCCGCGCGTCAACGCGTTACATCACCCCGTCAACAAAGGTAAAACCGAAAGCCTGAAAACCGGCTTCGCCAGAACAACCGCCGACATCGTCCTCGTGCAGGACGCCGATCTCGAGTACGATCCTTCGGAAATTGGCGACGTTATCGGCCCCATCCTCTCAGGCGAGGCGGATGTGGTCTACGGTTCACGTTTCCTGGTGCGCAAAGCGGCGCGCGTGCTTTACTTCTATCATTATCTGGCCAATAAAGGCCTCACCTTTCTATCCAATCTCCTCACCAACGTGAACATGACGGATGTGGCGACCGGCTACAAGGCGTTTCGGGGGGAAATCATCCGCAACATGATCATCACCAGTTCCGGATTCGGCTTCGAATTCGAGGTCACGGCCAAAGCCGCCAAGCTCAAATGCGCCATGTATGAGGTGCCAATTTCCTATCGCGGGCGGACGTACGCCGAGGGCAAGAAGATCGGCGCGCAGGACGGTTTCGCGGCGCTCTGGTACATTCTCAAGTTCAATTTGTTTTGCAGCCTGGAAAGCTCCTTCAAGGTCATTCCGCAGACCCGCGCGCGCGCTTCCTACTCTCAATGAGCGCCTTGCTTGAGCGCCAGTAGCTCTTTGCATTCTTCAGGACGCGCCAGGGCTGCCTGGATCACGCTCGCAATCCGGTCGATATCGTCTTCCGCCACGGCAGCTCCGGTCGGGAGGACCATCACCCGGTTGCAGAGCTCTTCGGTGCGCGGCAACAACAGGCCGGCATGTGGGAAATAAGATTTGTAAGGCTCCATGCGGTGGCAGCCGGGATAAAAGTAACGGCGCGCCAGCACGTTTTCCGCATTCAGAATGGCCACTATCTGGTCGCGGCTTATGCCAGTTATCGCCTCGTCGATTTCGAGCACAATGTACTGATAGTTATTGAGTTCGCGCTCGTCGTACGAGACCATACTGACGCCGCGCATCTCTCCCGCCCGGGCGCGATAGCGTCGATAGTTGCGCCGGTTTATTTCGACGAATCGATCTAAGCTTTCCAGGCCGGTCAGGCCCATGGCGGCCGAGATCTCGGTCATTTTCCCGTTCGTGCCCAGAAACGTCACCTGATCGACGCCGGAAAATCCAAAATTCTTCATCAAGCGGATCTTCTCCGCCAGCCGGTCATCGTTGGTGGCAATCGCGCCGCCTTCGAAAGAGTTGAAGAATTTCGTGGCATGGAAGCTGAACACCTCGCAGTGTCCGAAATTACCGATGCTTGTGCCTCCCGAGGAGCAGCCGAAGGCATGCGCGGCATCGTACAGAATCTTCAGACCGCGGCGCTCGGCAAGCCGCGACAGAGCTTCCACCTGGCAGGGCTTGCCCCACACATGCACCCCGATGATCCCGCTGGTGCGCGGCGTAATCAGTTTTTCCACCGCTTCGACATCTAAATTGTGCGAGTTCGCCGCTATATCGCAGAAGACCGGCGTGATCTCCTGCCATTGCAGGGCGTGCGCCGTGGCTATAAAGGTAAAGGAAGGAACAATGACTTCTTGTTTGAGTTCGAGCGCCCGGATCGCGATCTCGAGCGCTACTGTCGCGTTGCAAATCGGAATGCAATGCCGCACGCCAAGCTGCGCTTTTAACCTGGCTTCGAACTCCTGCACCATGGCGCCATGATTGGTGAACCAGCGCCGGTCCAGAATCTCTTTAATTCGTCTGAGCAGCGCCTCTTCCGAGCCCACATTAGGCCTGCCCACGTGCAGCGCCTCGGCAAACAAAGGCCTGCCCGTCGATATCGCTAGTTCATCCGGAAGCAAGCTGGCCGCCATGGTCGCCACAATCATCAAACTTAGCGCATGTATTTCTCTGCCTGCCCCCTGCGCCGAATGATCTTCGCGGGAACGCCGGAAGCCACCACATTTGCGGGAAGATTGTGCCTGACCATGGACCCGGCTGCCACCACGCTGTCGGGGCCGATCGTGACCTTCTCCCGAATGGTCGTGCCGATTCCCACGCTGCTTCGGAAACCGATGGTTGTGTTCCCTCCCAGATGCACGTTCCCCGAGATGCTTGCGTAATCGTCCATTCGGCAATCGTGATTGACGGCGGAGGCGACATTCACAATGCATCCCTCGCCCAGCGAAGCATTTACGCTGATGACGGAGTTGGCCGCTACCAAAGTACCGGCCCCGATGCGCGCCGATTTCGATACGAGTACGCTTGGATGGATGAGCGTGGCAAACGTGATCCCCGGGATCGTCGCGCTTAGCTCGGAAGCGATCTGCCAACGGGCGAAATTATCGCCGACCGCTATAAAGAAGCAGCGGCAATGCAGGGATTCGGACAGCGCGGCGGCTTCTTCCACCCTTCCGCAAACCTGGTAGCTATGCTTCGGCGCGCCCGGCGCTTCAAAAGAATCGAGCAGGCCGATTACCTGATACTCCTGCCCGAGTTCGATCGCCTCTAGCGCAACCCCCGCATGACCGGAGCTGCCGACGACCAGCAGTGGCTTCACCTTTCGGCCTCGGCCACAGGCGGCTTTACATAATCGATCAGATAGATGGGCCTCGGCCGCACCTGGTCGAGCGCTCTCCAAACGTACTCGCCCACAATGCCGATCGCGAGCAATTCAAAACCGTGCAGGATCAGCAGAGCGATCATGACGGAACTCCAGCCGGGCGCTTCCGTTCCCCAAAATAGACGCTGCGCCACCAGGGCAATCGATAACAGCACCGCCAATACGAACACAACGATGCCCAGCAGCGTGATAAAGCGAATCGGAACGAAAGAATACGCCACAAAGCCGTCCACGAAGTACTTCACCTTGCGGAAAATGGTCCAGCCGGACTTGCCCACTGTTCTGGCCCGCCGCTTATAGGGCAGTTGCACCACCTTCCCGCTGGCGGACAAGATCTGCCCCTGCAGAAACCCATTTCGCTCGGACGAGTTCAAGACGCGATCGATCACGGTTCGATCGAGCAGAAAAAAGTCGAAGCCGCTGGCGGGAATGCCGGCAACCGCATAGCGTTGCATCAGGCGATAAAAACATTTAGAAGCGAACCGGCTGAAAGGCGAGTCTTCGCGGGATTCTCTTACTCCAATCACGGTCTTTGCGCCCGCTTGCCAGCACGCGAACATTTTCGGAATCAACTCGGGCGGATCCTGCAAGTCACTCGAGATCACGGCGGCGCAATCGCCGGTCGAGTGCTTGAGGCCGGCGGAGATCGCCGCTACCTGTCCAAAGTTGCGCGTCAGATTCACTACGCCGATGCAGCCCGGGTATTCGCCGTGTACCTGCTCGAGAACCAACAGCGAGTTATCGCGGGAGCCATCGTTTACCAGAATCACCTCGTATGTAAAATGCTCCGAGGCCCGATCCAACTCGGCTTTTACAGTTAGAAAGTTTTGCCTGATGGAAAGCTCGTCCTGGTATACGGGGATGACGATGGAGAGTTTATGCATGCAGCCGATAGCTGAGATTTCTCACGATTCTTTCACATTCGCGCAGGCGGAGCGTCCCGAGCTAAGTTAAGAGAGTGGCCGCGACAGCCGAAATCGAGAAGGGGCATTCCGTCAAGATTGCCTCACGCATCAATCTCAAATTACTGCTGATCGCTGCTTTCTCTATCTTCTACTTTTCGGACGTCTGTCTCAGAGCTTCGGAGAAATTCTTTTGGTATGACGAGCTGTTTACTTGTACTTCTCGCGTTTGCCAACGCTCCATGCACTGTGGAATGCCCTGAATAGCGGGATCGACTTCAATCCGCCCCTGTTCTATCTGCTCACGCGGGCCAGCAATCTGCTTTTCGGAGAAGGGAACGTTGCCACCCGGTTACCGGAAATTCTAGGCTTTTGGATCTTCTCTCTTTGCCTTTTTCGATTTGTAAGCAGGCGCGCCGGCGCGCTTGCGGGACTGGTTGCAATGCTGTTTCCCATGGCGACCGGCGCTTACCCATATGCGTATGAAGCCCGGCCGCATGCGCTCGTGTTGGGCGCCTGCGGTCTGGCAATCGTCTGCTGGCAGATGGCCGTCGAGACATTCACTCCGAGACCTCGCTGGCTAATTGCCCTGGCGGCCTCCCTGTTTGGCGCCTTTATGATGCACTGTTTTGCGCTGACTCTTTTGGGCCCCTTCGTCCTGGTCGAACTTTTTCGCGCCATTCGGTCTCGCCGCATCAATTGGGGAATATGGCTTGCGCTGGCGATACCGGCTTTGCTCGCGTTGCCTTTATATATCCTGCTGTTGCGCTCCTTCAAGAAACTGACCTCTGTCAGCTCGTTCGCGCATGTCGCCCTGGCCGGCTGGAGTCAAGTGCCGCATTTCTATCTCGCGCTCTTCAGCCCTTGCATCCTGCTGTTGCTCGGCGCGCTGATTTTGTTTGCCATCGACAGATCTGGCCAGGTGCTGCCGAGCAAGCCGGTGGATGCGACAAACACCGCTCAGGATCTCTGCCTGGGCATGGCGTTTCTGGCGTTGCCGGCTTTTGGAGTTGTGCTTGGGAAAGTGGTGAGCGGACCGTTCTTCAATCGCTATTTTCTAGCGGCCGTGGCAGGAGTCGGCATCATCGTGGCCATGGGCGCGGGTTTGCGCAAGAACCGCAACTGGATTCTCGGTATGCTGGCCTTCGTCGCGATCTCCGGTCTGACGATTGACTTTACAAGACTACTGGTCGACCGGGTGCACGGCAGAGGTGAAAAGTTACTCGAGCCGAGCTCTCAACTCGAACTCGATACCACGCCCGGGAAACCTCTTGCCGGGTACCCGCTGCTCAATTCCGAGCATACTTCGCTTCCTATTGCCGTCCTGAGTTCCTTCGATTTCATCTATCTCGTACATTACGACCCGATTCTCAAATCACGGCTTTACTTCGTCGCATCCTCACCTTTCGATTACACGTACGTAGGATTCAATCGCTTCCTGCAGTGTTGCCGAATCACGTTCAATCCTTCCGTCACTGACAGCCAGTTTGCTCAACGGTACCCTGAGTACCTGGTGTACGGGGCAACCAGCGATGCCAGTCAGCTTGCCCTGCTGGAGACGTTCGGCGGCAGCGTAATCTCGCTCGCGGTGGACAAGGACCACTTTCTGGCCCACCTCACGAATAAAACAAAATAGCCAAAAATGCGTTGTACTCGCTAAACTGATACGAGTGCCACCCGTTGCGGAGCTTGAGCAAGCTCGCCGGCGTGATCTCCTCCTGTCCAGGAGCAACCTCGTTCGGCTGTGTTTGCTAGCCTTCACCATCTTTTACTTCACCGACGTGTGCCTGCGGGCGTCGGCTAAATACTTCTGGTATGACGAGATCCTGACCCTCTATTTCGCCCGTCTGCCCGATCTGCATTCCCTGATGGGGGCGCTCCGTTCCGGATTGGAATCCAATCCGCCGACCTTTCATTTGCTGACGCGGGCGACCGAAGCGGTGTTCGGCGAAGGCTTGATTGCCACGCGGCTTCCGGAAATCGTTTCGTTCTGGTTAATGTGCCTGTGCCTGTTCAAGTTTGTGGAACGCCGAGCGGGACCCTGGGCCGGGTTCATCGCGATGGCGCTGCCCATGCTTACCGGAACCTATTACTACGCCTATGAGGCGAGGCCGCTGATCATCGTGGCGGCGTTCGGAGCGGTCGCTCTGCTCTGCTGGGACAACGCTAAAGGGACGTACTCGGATGGGCGCTGGCTGGTCGGTTTCAGCCTCGCGCTGGTGGCTGCATTTTTAATGCACTGCTACGCCGTTCTCTTACTGATACCCTTCGGCATTACCGAACTTGTGCGCGATATCCGCGACCGGCAGTTCAGTTTTCGCTTTTGGATTGCTCTTGCGTTGCCGATATTGCCGGCGGCGCTGCTTTACATGCCTCTGCTCGGGGCATTTCGGAGAGAATCGAACGGAACGGGCTTCGCGGTGGCTTTCCCCGCCCTGTGGCCCGAGGTCTTGAAGTTCTATGCATACCTGCTGCTGCCGTGCAGCGCTATTCTTCTGCTGGCGCTTGCTCTCTTTGCGCTAGATCGGGTGGGTGCTCCTCACGCCCGGCCAACGGTGAAGCATCCATCGACGTTTTCCTGGGACGACGCGCTTGTCAGCCTGGGTTTTGTCGCCCTACCCGCGTTTGGAGTTGTGCTGGGGCAATTCTTACGCACTCCGTATTTCAGCCGCTACTTTCTAGCGGCTTTGCTCGGTTTCTGCATCCCATTTGCGATCAACACCGGGGCCGCCAACTCGCGCCGATGGATTGCGCCACTGCTGGCGATCGTCATCGCCTGCACGCTGGGATTGGACTTCGGCCGGATCGTCCGGCATCGCGTGCATCATGAAGGGCAAACCATGGCGGAACCGAGCACGCTTACGCCACTCTCGACAACGCCAGGTCAGCCGTTGAAGCTTTATCCCCTGATCAAACAACTGCGCGGCGGCTCGGAAGCGATTGCGGTCTTGGAGCCGCTGGACTTTCTCTATCTGGTGAATTACGCTCCCGATCTCCGCTCGCGGCTTTACTACATCCACTCGTCGGAAGCCGACGCTTCCTGGCGGGGATTAGGCGCATTCCTGCAGTGGTCGCCGGTCAAATACAATCCGGTCGCGCTGGGAGCGGCTTTTATGAAATCGCACCCGCATTTCTATCTCTACTCCGACCTGTATCACGTCGAGGAATTTTATCGACTTTCCCGGTTTGCTTCGATCGAGTCATTTAAGGCGGTGGAAGATCATTTCCTGGCCAACATGAAGGGTAAGGCAGCCCCGGCGGATGCCGGCAATGCGGCTAATTAGAAAAGTTCCAGCAAGCTCGCGTTTACAATTTGGATTAACTTCGCAAAACGATAAGGAGTTCGATCCACATGAAAATTCTTGCAAGCGCGTTAGCCCTGGCATGGCTGCTCTCGACCGCAGCCACGGCACAGTCGTCGGGGAAAGTAGACATCTTCACGACACAAGACCTGGAGAGGCTGGCCAAGCCGCCGATAGCCAAAGGAACGCAGTACGCCGATCATAACCTGGCAAAATACGGCAATCACTACCTGCTGTTAGTGAAGCGGGAAGACACCGGCTCATCCGAGCTGCATGAACACGACGCCGATATCTTCGTGGTCGAAGAAGGGGCAGGCACGATTTTGACGGGCGGCAAACTGGTAAAGCCGCATACCACGAAGCCCGGCGAGGTTCGGGGCTCGGGTATTGAAGGCGGCGAGCGGCACAGTCTGGCTAAGGGCGATATTATTCACATTCCCGCCGGGACGCCTCACCAGCTGCTGCTCGAAAAAGGGAAGCCGTTTGTGTATTTCGTGGTAAAAGTGACCGGCCAGTAAATGGGCGCGGCTTGGCTGCTGACGCTGCTGGCCATTGCCGGCGTCCTGATGGGCGTTCTGCTGGGGCGGCCGCGCGTGCTCTCGATCTATGTGGCGGCGGCGGGCGGCGGGTTGCTATTCGGGATCTCGCTTTTTTGGCTGGTTCCGGAAATAGCGGCGCTTTCGGGCTGGATACCGGCCATAGGCATGACGGCGGCTGCCTGCCTGCTGCTGGCGCTGGCCGATCGGATGTTTCTACATTCGGAGCACGCTTCCAGCCGGCTAACGCTCGGGCCTATCCTGGCGGCGACTGCCATCCATAGCTTTCTCGACGGGTGGAGCGTTCGGGTGCTCGAAAGCTTGCGCATCGCGGGCGTGGCGGCGCCGCTCGGGCTGGCGCTGCACAAGATTCCCGAGGGCGTAGCAATAGGCTGGATAGCTCACAAGGCCCTCCATTCACCCTGGAAGGCGGCTCTGGCGGCAGCGGGCGTGGAAACGATCACGCTGCTCGGGGGGTACCTGGAACCGCATGCCAACCGCTCCGGCCTAGCCCTGTTCGGATCGTGGTGGACTTCGGCGGTGGTCGCGATCATCAGCGGGAGCTTTTTGTTTCTCGGCATCCATGCCGTACTGCCCAATCGCCGGCGGGTTGCCGTGCTGCTGGTTTTCGCAGCCACCACGCTGCTGATCGCCGGAGTCGGGATACTTCGAGCGGGGAGTGTTTAGCGAAGGGCGGGAGTGGCGAAACGTGGGTTGGCGTTTTTACCGAACGAACTGGAGAAGGGGTGTGGTTGGGTTATAAGGCAGGGTCGAAAAACTGGGCCGCTCCACGAGTGGTGACAGATTTTGTGGATTTATTTTCTGCGTTTGTTTGCACTGAGATAGGGCGGATGGGGGTGGTTGTTTCGAACGGGCGGTTGGGCATACTGGGGCGAAATGTCAGACCGAGGTGGGCCGAAGACTCCTGAGGGGAAGGAGAAGTCGAGCCGGAATTCGACCAGCCATGGGTTGCGCGCGACGAAGGTGCGTTTGTTGGGCGACGAAACGCAGGACCAGTACGACGCGGTGGTCGAGGGCTGGAACAAGCAGTTTGAGCCGGCCGATTATCAGGAAGAAAAGCTGGTCGAAACGCTGATTTTCAACGATTGGATGCACCGGCGGGCGCAGAAATGGCTGCTCGATAGCGAGGCTTCGATGGTCGAGCGGTTTGGGGTCGATCCGCTGCACTGGCCGGCCGAGCAGAGACACTCGCTGGAGCTGGTGCAGCGGTATAAAACAACAGCCGAGCGGGCGTTTTATCGTTCGTGGAGCGCGTTACAGGGTTTGCGGAAGGACATCATGCGAACAGAAGAGAAGGTCTTGAAAATGCATACCGAGAACGAGTGCTTGAAGGTCCGGCTGGAGCGGCATGGCTCGAAAGATCTGCCGGAAAAGCCGGCGGAGGAAGTAAAGGCCGTCGCGCCTGCTTTGACGAAGGCGCAGCAGGTGTTTGGCGGGCAGAAATCGAAGAAGAAGCAGAAGAAGATTGTGATTTTGGATCAGTGGGTGGAGATCGAGATTCTGCCGAATGGGAAAACGTTTACCGCGCTGAGTCCTTCGAACGAGATTCTGATTCAGGACGGGCAGAAGAAGTGGCCGCCGCCCGAAATGGTGTATCGGCGCATGCATTTTGTGAATGGCGTGCCGCCGGAGTACTACTGGACGACGAGCAACGAATCGATTCGAAAGACGGGTGGGATGGGGATCCAAAGAATGACCACTGACACCTGGCTGGAGTTGATCGAGAAGGAGAAAGAGTTGGGGACTGGGCATCTTCTGCCGTGCGGCGGGAATTTGCCAAGGCCGGAAGAACGCGGCGGGTGCGATTGCCCGACTTGCTCGCAGAACCGGGCGATTCTGGAGGCTCGGGCGGCTTAGGGAGCTATTCGGGACCTACCCGGTTGCCGCCGGATGCTGCTTGTGAAAGGTGGTTCGCTTCTGAAACTCGCGCGCAAAGGCAAGAATGCGATTTTCCGAGAAGGGCGAGCCTACGATCTGCAAGCCAATAGGCAAACCGTTCACGAAGCCGCAAGGAATCGTGATGGCCGGCAAGCCGCACAAGTTGGAAGCCTGAACCAGGCCGGCGCCGACGCCTCGCTGGTCCGGGCGCTTCGGCTCTGTCTCGTCGAAAGGCTGGTCGGCGCGATCCGGGGGACTGAAGTGAGTGGGCGCGATCAACAGGTCGACATTGGCGAAGAGATCGTGGAATGCGCCCTGTATCTGGCCGCGCACGCGCATGGCCTTCAGATAATCGAGCGAAGAATAGGTAAGTGAAGCTTTCAAGCCGGCGATCTGGCTTTGATCGGCCAACTGGTCGACCTGCCCGCTGCGTATGAATTGCTCGAAAATCGAGGCGGCTTCGGCATCGATGACGGTGCCGATGACGGGTCCATATGGGAAATCGGGGAGTCTACTCTCGATCAAGTTGGCGCCGATCGATTTCACCACCGACAGAGCCGCTTCAAAAGCCGGTCGCAAGGCCTCATCAGGCCAGGCGGAGAAATCGATTTCGGCAAATCCGACCTTGGTGTCCTGGAAGCGCTCATAAAATTCCGGAGTGTAGTAGAAGCTCTTCCGTGCCGAGGAGGGATCTTCATCATCTTTGCCCGCGATGGTTCGCAGCACCCAGCCGCAATCGTCGGCGGAACGGGCTAGCACGCCGATTTTGTCGAGTGTCCAGGAGAGCGCCATGGCGCCGTGACGGCTGACCAGGCCGTAGGTAGGGCGCAGGCCGGTTACGCCGCAATAGCAGGCAGGGGTGAGGATAGAGCCCGATGTCTCCGAGCCGAGCGCATAAGGCACCAAGCCGGCGGCAACCGCGATGCCCGATCCGCTGGAGGAGCCACCCGACCAATACATCTTGTTCCAGGGGTTTAGGCCCGGCCCTTGCAGCGACGCCGAAGCCGAACTGTATCCGCCCCCACCGGCCAATTCCACCATGGAGAGCTTCCCGATGAGCACTGCCTTCTGGCCGGAGAGCCGCTGGACGACGGTTGCGTCTTCGTCAAAAACCTGATCGGTGAAGGGCTTGGCGCCCCAGGTGGTGGGATATTTGGCAACGGCAATTAAATCTTTGACTGCATATGGAATGCCCTGGAGGGGGCCGCGATAGCGTTCGCGCTTGAGCTCGCTATCGGCATCCTTGGCCTGCTTGCGGCCGGGCTTCACCAACGAGCAGGCCAGCGCGTTGTACTGGGGGCCGATCTTTTCCAGGCGCTTGCCGAGTATCTTGGTCAATTCGCGCGAAGAGATCTGGCGGGCGCGCAGAGCGGCGCTCAGTTCGGTGATACTCGCGAAGGGTACGGCTGCCTCATCGAGCTTGCTCATTGCTCTTTAAGCTCGAAAAGTGAAAGCCGGCTCGACATTCATGGGCACTTCGATCTTAGAGAGGCGCTCGCTGACCTGGCGCACGTCGGCATTGGCTTTCTCGACACGCTGTTCGGGTGTAGCGGCGGGACTGGGAGGCGCCGGCGAGCCTACGGGCGGCGTGGTGGAGACAACCTGCGCGGCCAGGGGAGCAGCGGCCAGAAGAGCAGCCGCCTGACGCCGCGTCAGGCGTGAAAAAGGCGGCTTAGGGCTACTCATGCGGACAATTTACTCATGCGCACATTATAGAAGTCCGGTGTTAAGTTGGGGAAATTGGTTGCGAGTTTACGGTCGCTGACGCTTCCTGCTCTGTGGCAAGTAAATGCCGGCTCGAAAGCCGGCATGGCAGCCCAGAAGGGCCGCTCCACGAACGTTATAGGTGGAGTTCTAGGGCGCTGTGCATGACGGCGCGGGGGGCAGTCTCGCCAGTCCAGATTTCGAATTGGGAGACGGCCTGCTCGAGGAGCATCTCGGCACCCGGTATGACGATGGCGCCCTGCTGTCTGGCGCGTTTGAGCAGCAGTGTCTCGTGCGGGTTGTAGACCATGTCGAAGACAATCTCGGCGGGGATGCGATCGGCGAAGAGGCACTCATCGACTTTCGGCAGCATGCCCACGGGCGTGGCATGCACGAGCACATCGAAGCGCCGGCTTTGCGCCTGCTTGAGCGTCAACGCCTCTCCCTTAACGACGCGGGCGAGCGATTGAGCGCTGGCGGCATTGCGGCCGGTAATGCTGACTTTGGCCCGCGCGTCGTGCAGGGCCACGGCGGCCGCGCGCGCGGCACCGCCGTAACCGGCAATCAACACGGAGGCATTGGCCAAGCGAAGATGGCGGCCGAGCGGTTTGAGCACGCCTTCGGTATCGGTGTTTGCGCCGCGCCACTTGCCGGCCTTGCGCCAAACCGTATTCACTGCCCCGATGCGGCGGGCGAGCGGGTCGACGATATCGAGATAACGAATGATTCCGCGCTTGTGCGGAATGGTGACGCTAAAGCCCGCTACCGGGAGTTTCACTGCAAAAGTCATCCAGTCGCTGAGACTGCCTGGATTCACGAGAAAGGGAAGGTATGCGGCATCGAGACGGCGCGCTTGAAAAGCCCGGTTGTGAATAAAGGGCGACTTGGAATGCGAGACGGGGTCTGCTATGACGCCGTAGATGCGGCTCTGTTTGGTGAGCTTCTCGGGCCGGTAGAGCGAGCGCAAGGTACGCGCGGTGATCTGGCCGGGAGCCGTACCCGGTAAATCGCTGGGCGCGGCGTAAGTGAAGAGCGCGCCGAGCGAAGGCATCAGAATACGGCTGGGAGCGCCAATCTCGGACATCGTCAGCGAAACCAGAGAACTCTTTTCGTTCGACTGGGTGAATTCCCGGGTGAACCGGATGACGCGCAGATTGTCAGTAGGTTTGCGCGCCATGGTGGCGATTTTGTATATATCGGCGGGAACTTTGCTTAAGCGGCGCATGACCGCCTCGAGCGAAGGAGTGTTCTGAAAATTGTGATAGGAGACCATGAGCTGCGCCAGTGCGCGCAGGTCCGCCGCGGCTGGTTTGGCTTTCTCGGCGGTTTCAATTTCCAGATCGACCAGCGACGCGCCGGCGGCAGCGCTCGCTTTAAGCAGCGCGATCTGCTTTTCGGTTGCGCCCGAGAAATTTCCGTGCGCATGGCGATGCCGGCAGGTGGCGAGAATATAGACGTCCGGATGAGCCTGCTTGAATTTCCTGATCAACTCCACGCCAGCGGCCGGGTCATTGAGATGATCGAGACGGAATTCAAAAAAAGTGGTCCCGTCTTTGCACTCGCGTTCGGCCGCCTGACTTAATTCGGCGGTGGTTCGACATCCCAAGGCCACACACAAACGCGGAAATATTTTGGGGGACGCCGGCATGCACAGAAGGGTGTGCTGGCTAGGATAGCAAGGGCGGGCGTCAGTTCACAGTACCAGGCGATTCCGCTGTCGTGCCGGGCAAACTCCAGGCCGTTTGAAGCGTGAGCCATCTCTCGCCATAGGGACCGGTAACAACGAGCTGGTCCTGACGCGGGCGTTTTCGAATGAGATGGGAAAGCAAGCTAATGGCCGGTGGCGAATCTTCCGGGCGCGTGAGGCGTAAGTGCTCGAAACGCTTGCTGGAGTTACTTGCCTGGCGAAGGGGTGACAATACGCTGAGCTGGTGGGGGGAAGCGGAAGGATAGCGATGCCAGAGGCTTGCGGTCAGCAAAAAAGCAATCATGGCGGCGGCAAAGCCGGCCCAGATGGGCCAGTGATTTGTGGGGCGCGGAGGCTTACTCATTAGGCTTCTGGCCGCTAACGATACGCATTCGCGACAGGGCTGGCAGGCGGAAAGATGATCCAGAAGCGCGGCGCGCTCCATAGCGGTTAACGAGCCGTCGGAGAAGGCGGCCAGGAGATTGGGATCGGGGTGCCCGTGGTGAGTGATCACGATCCCTCCTCGATCAGCTCGACGCCGAGCAGCAGTTCCGATCGGATATCGAAGGAAACTTCCTTGAGGCTCCTGGCGAGCGATTCGTTAACCGAATCCTGGCTCATTCCACGATCCCTGAGTTTAGCCGCCAAATTCCGTCTGAGGGCGCGCAGAGCTCTTTCGAGGCGGCGGCTTACAGTGGATTCGTGAACACGCAGTACGGCGGCAATCTCGGCGAGATTCCGCCGGTCGAGGAAATAGACGGCCAAGAGGAATCGATCTTCCGGCTTTGCGTCATGAATGGCCTCCCGCAGGCAGTTCTCGACTTGGGTATTTTCGCGCACGTCTTCCGGCAAGGCGGCGAGGGGGTCGTCTTTGAGCGAGACGGCAATGTCGTCGAAGCTGGTGTAGCGGCGTTCCGAGCGATAAGAATCGATACTCGCCTGAAAGAGCGTCGCCTTGAGCCAACTCTCTAATGAACCCCGGCCGGTATAGGAAACGAGTTTCGATTCCTGCTTTCGGCTCGAAAGTGGCGAGAACAGATCGGCGCACAAAGTGTCGGCCAATTCGCGCGCTTTGGGCTCGTTCTTGACCATCTTGCAGGCTGTCCAGTAAAGCTTCTTCCGATAGCGCTCAAAAAAAACTTCCCAGGCGAATTCATTCCCGTGCGCGCAGGCTTGCGCCAGCGCCAGATCCTTGAGATGCAAATGGCGGCAAAACTCGGCCGTCTGGGAAGAGGTCGCGCTTGCAGATAGGTATTTTCTCGCGATCCTGCTCAGCAATTCGTCGAATTCTCGTGCCGAGAGGCCGAAACTCGCCGCTTTCGAAGCCTCGAAAAATTTCGTTAGAAGCGATGCACTTTGCCTCTTCCTTCCCATAGGTCTATTTAACACCGTACATGGCGGAGTGCAGGCCGGAGTGCGCCCATTTTTTTGATAAAAAAAACGCAGCGAACGTGCAAGAATTTGCGCGGCAATCGTTCTCCTAACAGTAGCCGGGAATTCCGGCTGGTATTACGTTCCATCGACGCACGAAAACAAATTAGGGATTCAAGATTACGATGAAAAACAGGACGGGCATTCTTCCCTTGATTTTGCTGTTCTGCAGCGGTCTGGCAGCGCAGCAGGCGCCGGTCGCGCAGACACCGCCGAAGATTGGAATAATCTACCTGCAGCAAGCCCTGAGCGGCACAAAGGAAGGGCAGCAAGCCTCGCAGGAGCTCACCGCCAAGGCCGCTCCGAAACAAAAGGATTTCAGTGCCCGGCAGCAGGAGATCACGCAGCTTGAACAACAGCTTAATCGATCGGCGATCTTAAGCGACGAGAAGAAAAGCGAACTGGCGACGGAGATCGACGAGAAGAAGAAGCGTCTGGAGCGCGATACGCAGGATGCGGAAGAAGATATGCGCACGCAGCAGCAGACAATCCTGCAGCATTTAGGCGAACGGTTGATGACCGTGGTGCACAAGTACGCAAAAGACAATGGCTATACGTTGATCATGGAAGCGGGCAATCAAAGCACGCCGGTAGTGTATTCGTCCGATGCGATGGACATTACCAAGACAATAGTGGCGCTGTATGACAAGACCTATCCGGTTACAGGGAAACCAGCGGGGGTCCCTAAGCCGTAAGAGATAAAGTGAAATCATGCGGTCGTATGGACATGACTATGCAGGATGGGTTGAGGACACGGCAAGAGCTATCGAGGAAGGCCGCTTTTCAGAGATTGACCGTGTCGCGCTAGCGGATGAGGTCAGGGATTTGGGAAAAAGCGAAGCCGCACGATTGGAAAGCGCACTGCGGGTACTGCTGATTCACCTGTTGAAAGCCAAATATCAGCCGGAGAGACACACACGCAGCTGGGACAACGCCATTAAGCTGCAACGTGTTCATATCGCCAAATTTCTCAAGGATAGTCCAAGCCTGCGAAACAGACTCGGTGAATTGCTGTCCGGCGCGTACTTCGATGCGCGCTATGAAGCTGAGAACCAAACCGGGATTTATATCGATGCGTTCCCTGAAATCTGTGAATGGGACCTAGCCGAAGTTCTCGAAGGTTAGGTTCTTGTGCAGGGCCTCGTCAGGCCGAGTGTCACTTAGTTTTTGAGGCACGTTTGCAAATTAACATTCGACAAGCTTTATGTTCTTTAACCGTGATGGCCTGAAGGTCGAGGGGCGTCAGGAGCGCCGGGAAAGCGTCGAGACGATTCTCGACGCGGCAGCCACGAGTGGCCAATGCCATTGACTTAAGGGTTTTTGGATGGTTGCAAATTTACGGTCGCTGACGCTTCCTGCTCTGTTCGAAGCATTTCGCAACGCTTGCGCGGCATCCGGTTGTCACGCTCATGCTTAAGCGCCACGATCACAGCTAAGTGATATCAAGAAGTTACATGGTTTTCGAGAAAAGTAAGTGACATTGCCTCGTCAGGCCTGCTCCAGTATGCTTTGTGAGTGAACTTTCTTCGGTTGGCGGCGTGGGTCAGTTGCGGTGCGCTGGTTCTGGCGGCGCAAGCGCCAATCCCGCAAGCATACGATCAGACGTATCGACCGCAGTATCACTTTTCGCCGCGCGAACACTGGACTAACGATCCAAACGGGCTGGTCTATTTCGAAGGCGAATACCATCTCTTTTTCCAGTACAACCCGTTCGGCGACGAGTGGGGACATATGAGCTGGGGCCACGCTGTGAGCCGCGACCTGCTGCATTGGAAAGAGCTGCCGGTGGCGCTGCCGGAAGCGAACGGCGTCATGATCTTCACGGGCAGCACGGTGGTCGATGAGCGGAACTCGAGCGGGTTGTGCACGGGCGGGAAGCACTGTCTGGTTGCCGTCTATACTGGGCACACCCCCGGGACAGGTTCGAAGCCGGCGCTGCAGACGCAGAACATCGCGTACAGCAACGATCGCGGCCGGAGCTGGATAAAGTACGCGGGCAATCCGGTGCTAAATCTGAACATGTCCGATTTTCGGGATCCGAAAGTCTTCTGGTCCGAGCAGGCGAAGCATTGGGTGATGGCGGTGTCGCTGCCCAACGAGCACAAAGTGCGCTTCTACAGCGCGCCGGATCTGAAGCATTGGAGCGCGATGAGCGAATTCGGGCCAGCGGGCGCGACGGGCGGCCAGTGGGAGTGCCCCGAACTTTTCGAATTGCCGGTGGAAGGGAAAGCCGGCGACACGCGCTGGGTTATGAAAGTGGGGTTGAATCCTGGCGCGCGCATGGGCGGCTCGGGTGAGCAGTACTTTGTCGGGCGCTTCGATGGGCAGCGCTTTACGAATGACAATCCGGCGTCGCTCACGCTCTGGACCGATTACGGGAAGGACTGCTACTGCGCGCTGACTTTCAACGGATTGCCACGCGGACAGAAGCCGGTGATGATCGGCTGGATGGACAACTGGCAGTACGCGGCCAAGCTGCCAACCAGCCCGTGGCGCGGGCAGATGACGTTTCCGCGGGAGTTATCGCTGCGCGAAACAACCGCGGGTATTCGGCTCTACCAGAACCCGGTCGAGCAGATCGAACAACTGGAGGAAGGCAGCGACTCGACTGCGACGCACTCGTTCCTGCTGGCGTTTCCGCTGGAGATCGATGGGCGCGGCGAAACGGGCTTGAAGCTACTCTCGAATGGCGAGCATTACACTTCGGTGGGCTACGATCCGGGGAAGAAGGTGCTGTTTGTGGATCGGAGTCATTCGGGACTGACCGGCTTCAGTCCGGATTTTGCGGCGCGTATTGAAGCGCCTTTGGTAAGTAGCGAAAAGACGTTGAAGATTGAGATCCTGGTCGACCGGTGTTCGCTTGAAGTGTTTGCCGATGGTGGGCGCGTGGTGAGCACGAACCTGGTGTTTCCACCGCCCGACGCGAACCGGATTGAGCATATCGGGGCAAGCAAAGTGGCGGCGATCGATCAGCCGATTAGATCGATTTACTAGTATCGATCAGCCGGTCAATCGATTTAGTAGTAGTGGACGGGGCAAAGCAGGGGACAGGCTGCGGATTCCGCAAACGGCGCGGAATGCACGGCAAGTCCCCCGGTTTGCAGGTTACCTGTGGACAGTAACGATACCTTACCGGCGGGTTTTGGCGGTGGCGGTGCCGGAGGAGAGGCCGAGGGCGCGTAATTGGGCGAGCGCCTTTCTGGCGTCGTCAGTGTGCGGATAATCCTTGACCAGAATGCGGAACTCGCCGGCTGCCCGCGTGCGCTCATTGCTTTTGAGCAGCGCCATGGCCTTCATGTAATGCGCATCGGGCGTCTTGGGGTTATCCGGGTAGCGCTCGAGCACGGCATCGAAGGCTTTGACGGCGGAGCTGTAGTCGGCGCGATTGTAACTGATTTCTCCGAGATAATACTGCGCGTTGGCGGCGAGTTCGGTGTTGGGGAAGTATTGCAGATACTGGGAGAATTCGCTGTAGGCCAGCTCGGTTTTGCCGGTTTGGAGGTCGCGTACCGCGGCCGTATAGCTATCGTTGGCGCTCATGCCGGAAGGCGGAGCCGCGCCCTGAGCAGAGGGCGGACCGGATGGCGCGCCGGCTGGAGGATTACCGATACCCGACGGCGCCCCGCCCGGAGGAGTTGCGCCCGGCGCGGCGGGCGGATTCTGCATGATCTGCATCTGGTTCTTGAGGTCGGTGATCTTTGCGTCCATGCGTTCGAGGCGTGAACTCAGATCGGCGAGGGAATCCTTGAGGGCGCGCACGTCGTCGCTCATGCCGTCGACCTTGTTGCTCATTCCGTTGACCGGCGCGAGCGACTTCGCGACGCCATTGCTGACGGTATCCTGGAGCGAGGCGACCTGGTCGGCGGTCCGGCGGGTATCGTTCTGCATGGCCTGCAGCATGCCATTCAACGTATCGAGCTTCGAGTTGATGGATTGCTGCATGGCGTTGATGCGATCTTCGAGATCGCGCTGCATTTGCACGAGGTCTTTGTTGACCGCAAACGAAAAGCTGGAAAATGTCAGCAGTAGGGCTGCCAGGCGCGCAAATTTCATCGGAATGAACTCCTAAGTGGGTGTTGAAAAACGGGTGACAGGCAATGTTTTCCACGCGCAAAGGCGCGATCTTGTCGATTTGCCGTTCCAGCTGCTTGGGAAAACAAAGCCAGTCACCGTTCTTTCAACAAGCTTCTAAAAATATGGGGCCGGTACAACTATCTCAAGTGTAAGAGAGGCGCGGGCTGCCAAACAACAGTGGCAGCTCCGCCGACCCGACTACTGTGTGGCGGAAAAATGCGCCCGGCGATTGCGCGCGTAGCATTCTTCGGTAGCGTCGGTACAAAGCGGCCGTTCCTTGCCGTAACTGATGGTTTTCAACTTGTCGGAGGGAACACCGAGGGCAACGAGGGCGTCGCGGGTGGCCGAGGCGCGGCGGTCGCCGAGAGCGAGGTTATATTCGGCGGAGCCACGCTCGTCGCAGTGACCCTCTACGGTGACGATGAAATTGCTGTCCATGGAGAAGATCTGCTTGAGCGCGGTAGCATCGGACTGCAGAACCGGCTGGTCCTGCGAGCGCACTTCGCTCTTGTCATAGTCGAAATGAATATCCTGTACCTGGTGGGCGAGGATGTCCTGAATGGTGGATGCGTTGTTGTTCGCAACCGGGGCAGGCGGAGGCGCCGTGCTTACGGTGATGGTGGCGTCCGCGTCGGTTTCGCCGCCCGCTCCGACAGCGCTCAAGTGATAAGTTGTGGTCGACGTCGGGTACACGGCGCGGCGGCCATTGGGGCTTACCGTTCCGATGGCATTGTCGATTTGAACACCGGTTGCGCCGGTCACTGACCAGCGAAGGGAGGCGGGCTGGCCGCTATTCACCGTGGAAGGCTCCGCGGTGAAGTATTCAACTACCGGCTTCGCGGCCGGAGGCGTAGCAGCCGTCGGCGGAGGCGGTGGCGGTGGAGGCGGCGCTTTCTTATGGCACGCTGCTGTCACTACCAAGAGTGCCGAAGTAACGGTCAGGATTAGCCTGCGTCTTTGCATGATTTTTGAAAGTTCTTCTCCATGTTTAGTGACTGGTTTTAAAGACTGCGGTTGAGCCGGTTCACTTCTCGGCATTGACCCATACCGGTTTTTCGTTGCTGCCGGAAGTGGTTATCGAATGCTTGCCGGTGCCGTCAGCGTTCATCATCCAGATCTGGGATTCGCGGCCGCGCTTCGAAGCATACACGATATGCGCGCCATCGGGAGCCCAGGTCGGGTTTTCGTTGCGGCCTTCGTTGGCCGTGAGCTGGGTGGTCTGGCCCGAGGTCACGTCCATGACAAAGATGTTGTAGTTTCCGGGCTCGAAACCTCTCGTCCAGGCGAAGGCAATGTGCGCGCCATCCGGGCTCCAGGCGGGATTGGTGGCTTCTCCGGTACCGGCACTGAGGCGCTTGACGTTGGCTCCTTCTAAGTTCATTTGATAAATCTGTGGAAAACCGGATCTGCCGGAGACATCGACCATGTCGGTACCGGTCACGGGGTTGATTTTGGCCTCGACTTCGATGGAATTCGAAGAGGTGACGCGGTGCAGGCCGCTGCCATCGACGCTTGCGCCGTACAGCTGGGCGGGGCCTTCGGCGGCGGTGGAGGAAAAGATGATGCGCTTGGAATCCGGCGCAAATGTCACAAAGGCATTCATAGAGGCTCGTTGGTTATAAAACGGCAATTTGCGTCCGGTGTCAAGAGAAAACATTTGAATGGCGGGATATCCGGTGGCGTAAGTAGTGAAAGCCACAATACGGCCGTCGGGGGAGGCGGAGGGAAAGGTGCTGATGGAGTGGTAGCGGGTCAGTTGGCGCTGGTCCGTGCCATCCCAGTTCATGACCCAGATTTCCTTGGCGCCGCTGCGGTTGGAGACAAAGACGATGCGGGTGCCGACCAGGCTCTTGCCGCCGAACTGAGCAAGAATATCCGCTGCATAGCGGTGGCCAGCATCGACTGCTCCTTCCTGGGTCAAAGGCGCGGTGTACACCTTTCCAAAAACCTGCGCTTGCTGAAGCGAGGGCATATTAGGCGCTGTGGTGTAAAACCAGCCGAAGGCTACGAACATGCCGCGATCTTCCGCGCCGTAGCCTATGCCCAGATAATTCGCCGAAATGGGCGGCAGGCTCCAATCGGTGAGGCGATTGCCCTGTGGATTTGTGGCGCGCGCGGAAGGAGCGGAAACACCGCTCTGCAAGTCGTTCGGTTGTTGCGGGACCTGCAGCGGATAGAGCGTCTTGGGAACGAAATTGATCAGCGAAGAGCCGGCGAGATCGCTCTGCACGGTCGTATTGAAAGCGGCGATAAGGGCCGTCGCGCCGCCGGAGCCTCGGAAATCCGTGACAGCTATCAGCGGCTTGCCCGGATTCTTGACGATTTGGCCGGTGATCTGCTGTCCAGCCAACACCGGCAGCGAGCTCCAGGCGAGAAGTAGAAATGCAGTTAAGATGCGCATCAGCGTAGGTTGAAAGTGAATTGGGCCGAGATGTAACTTTCCGTGATTTGTGGAGGAAGCTGGGGCAGCGGGCTGGCGCTATAGACGGCCCGCAAGGCGGTATTATCGACCGAAGGATTGCCGCTCGATTGCACGATTTGCGGATTGCGGATGGAGCCGTCGCGCATGATGTAAAAGCTTACGATGGCGGGTTGGGATTGAGCGCGCGCTTCGAGTCCGTTTGTCTGCCAGTTTTGGGCGATACGCTGGCGCACCAGTTCGGCGTACCAACCAAGCCGATTGCCGAGCGGCGAGTTCGGCCCGATGCCGACCTGGCCGGCGCCACTCTGCTGAGCATACATGGGATTCGAAAGAGCCTGCGGCGACCTGCTATAAACCTGGTTTTTCGGCGCGGGAGGGATATATTTTTGCTTCTGCTGCGGCTTCGGCGCCTGGAACTTGAGCTTATCCGGAATCTGGATGATGTCTTTGTCGGGCGGCGGCACTTTCAGCTGCGCTTCCTGGTTGGCCGGAGCGGATGGCACCATCGACTGCGTATCGTTGGCCACGGGATTCGGGGGCGCTTCGCGCCGCGGGATTGGAATGCTGTGTACCGGCGAGACGGCATAGGCCGGACCGCCCGCCGGATGCGCTTCGCCCAAATTTTCATGATTGCGATTCATCCAGAACCAGCCGAAGAACAGGAAGGCGACCACGCCCAAGTGCAGCAGCAGCGCGCCTACCACGGGGAGCGTCATGGGGTCGTGTTGATCGAGGATGTCGAGCGGCTGTGCCATAGGTTAGCGGCGACGGCGCGCGGCGGAATCGATGGGCGCGGTCACCATTTTGACTTCGAACTTGGCCTCGCCGAGTTCCGCCACAATCTGGGCGATCGGATCCCACGGCGTTTCCTTATCCGCTCGCACGTAAACGGCCGTCGCGCCGTGAAAGCGCTGATGAATTCCATCGGCCAGCGCATTGATGTTAATCGGCTTGTCGTTCAAGAATGACTCGCCGTTCTTGGTGATGCTCACCACCGGAAGATCCTGGGCGGTATTCTGCACGCGCTTGACAGTCGGCACGTGTATGTCCAAGCCGAACTCCATCACGTTGGCGGTAATCATGAAGATGATCAAGAGGACCAGGACGACGTCTACCAAAGGAACAATGTTGATTTCGGAAAGCGCGGTCGGGCCACCGAAGCGCCGCCCCCTTCTGCCTCCTCCGGTCTCGCCAAAAGAAAATGCCATGGCCTATTTCCCGAACGACTAGCCGCCGAAATCGCGATCGGCGAAATTCTGAAACTCGATGGCAAAATCTTCCATGCGCGTTCCGATTTCCTTGATGCGCGTGCCGAATACGTTGTAAAAGATGGCCGCCGGAATGGCCGCGGCTAATCCGATGGCAGTGGTTACCAGCGCTTCGGAGATACCGGGAGCAACCGCGCGCAAACTCGCGCTGCCGGCGGTGCCGAGCCCTTCGAAGGCATCGATGATGCCCCACACCGTTCCAAAAAGGCCGATGAAGGGCGAGACGGAAGCGACGGTGGCGAGCCAATTCATATTGGTTTCGAGCTTGGTCACTTCTTCGCTGATGCCGAGCTGCAGGCTGCGTTCGATGGACGCCTTATTAACTAATGCGCCGCGCTGCTTGATCTGGCGCTCGATCTCTCCATAGCCGAAATCGAAGACGGCAACCAGCGGCGCGGCCCCGAACTGCTCACTCGCGACGGCTACCGATTGCAGGTTCTGTGCCTTGCGAAAGGCGCGCAAAAAACTCCGGTTGTTCTTACGGGCGCGGCTGAAAACGCTGCTTTTCGAAAACACAATTGCCCAGGAAAACAACGAGAAGAGAACCAGGATTGCGATGACAGCGAGAGGAACCGGTCGAAGATTTTGGATGATGTCCCACAGACTTAAATCGGCGGGGAACAGCACAAAGGGCAATATACGTGTCCTTTCGTTTACCTCGCCTTTCATTATAAGGACTGAAGCGGTATTGACCTTCACTCCTTAGTCTTGTCTACGAGACACCGATGGGCGGCTTGTCGGAAAAAAGCTGTTCGACTCCAAGCGGCGCGCCGTATTGGTAGATGCGCTTCTCACCCCAGGGTTCCGTGTGCATTTGTCCAGTACGATCCACCAAGTTGTAAGTTGATTCCAGTGGCTTGCCAGCCGCACGGTCAGCCAGCCAGTCGGCGATGATCGTAAAAAATGGTAAGCCCAGTTGCGAGGATCGTGAGCCGCCCATCCCATGCTCCTCGCCCGCATACATAACGAGCGTCTTGGGGCCGGGTACTTGGTTCAGATGCTCGATGGTACAAGATATGTCGCTCAGCGAGTCGTCTTCGCCCGCCATGACGAAGTACGGCATGTTGAGCTTTTTGCTCAACGGTCGGACGTCCATTCTCGGCATAACGTTCTCGAACTCTTCCTCGGTGGCAACTCCAGTCATATACATGAAGCGCTGCTTAAAAGAAGGCGAAGCCATTTCATACAGCGGCCAATTATGCGGCTGGAAACAGGTGTACATGACCGCACAAGCAGAGAAGCGTGATTCGGCCGCGGCCATCTGCGTTGCCCAAAAGGAGCCGAACGAAAGTCCCCATGCCATGATGCGCTTCGGATCGATCTCGCTACGGCCCTCTAACCAATTGATGGCAGACGTTCCGACCTCGCCATAGCGGTCGGGATCGTACCAGATTTCGCGCGGCAACGAAGTGCCCTGACCGGGGCCATCAATGACCAGACAAGCGAAGCCTCGGCGCAGGAAGCGATCACCCGTCGCGAATATCGCGAGTTCTTTGAAGGCATCCATGCCCTCGATCATGACCAAGCATGGCAATTTGCCGCCCGCGTAACCTTGCGGAAGGTGAAAATAGCCGGCCAGCGATTTGCCACGGTAGGGAATCTCAACCGCTTCCACGCGGTGATCGGCCCGCTTCGTGTATTCGAGAAAGCACTCGTTCTTTTTCTTCTCCAGCGTTTTGTTGAGATCGGTGTTGACGAAGATGGGCCACTGAGCGCCGCCGTACATGACGGACGCCGCGAAGAAGCCGTCGCTGGCAGTAATCTCGTGACCTTTGGCCAATGAGCCTCGGGCTTGCAGCTCAAAGCGTCGCGCCACGGCAGCGAATTCCGGTGCAATATCGTCCCAGCGCTTGACGAGATTTTGCAAACCCATCACCGGACCTTTGTAATCCGGACTCATGGGAGCGCTCAGATACTGCAAGCGGCTTTGGTCGAACTCAGGGCCGATTAGTTTGACGACCGCATCCAGAAGCCAACGCTGGTCGCGAAAACGGGAGACTCGCCTCTGTAGGTCATACGGGGTGATCGGCATTCTTGTGTTTTCCTTTCGAGGGTCGCTTGGAGCCATAATAACATGCAAACAGAAGTTTGCAAACAGTTGTTCTGTCTACTTAAGCGATAGAATTTTGAGTTATTGAAGAAGGAAAACGTCAAGCCACTGCGTTCGCAAGGAACCCGCGACCGCATTCTGATCGCCGCGCGGCGGCTCTTTGCGGAGGAAGGCTTCGAGAAGACAACGATTCGGGCTGTAGGGGCGGCCGCAGCCATTCATCCATCGATGGTGATGCGCTATTACAGCAGCAAGGAAGAGCTGTTCGCAGCCGCCGCCAAGATCGACTTCCGTATGCCGGACCTGGCGGCGGTAACTCCTGCCAATCGCGGCGTTGCACTGGTCGCTCATCTGCTAGAGAGATGGGAAGGAGCGAATAGCGATGAGCTACAAGCGCTACTGCGTGCTGCCGGGACGCACGAACTGGCCAAGCAACGGTTGGCCGAGCTCGTCGAAAAACAAGCCGTGCCGGTGATCAAGGGCATTCTACCCGCCGACCGCCTCGAAGAACGGTTAGGGCTGATCATCATGCAAATCACCGGCCTTGTGCTCAGCAGATACTTTTTCCGGCACGCCTCAGTGACCGTATTGGATCAAAAAACGATCATCCGTGAGCTAGGCGCTGCAATACAGGCTCACATGACAGAGCGAACTGGCTCAGAATTCTGACTCGAATCGGCGGAAAACAAATTGAAATTGCCGTCTGCCCCGAAGTCCCTTCATACTAGAGGAGAGGTGAGAGATGGCCGCCGTAGCCGAGCCGTTGCTGATGACGGTGGAACAGTATCGTGAACTTCCGCGACGGGGCGACGTTGTGCAGGAATTGCAGTGGGGCCAGGTAGTCACTTTGACTCGGCCTAAGATGAGACACACTAAGCTCCAATACCGATTAGTGGAACTCTTACGTTCCGGAGCCGGGGAGAAGGGAATTGTGGCTTCGGAGGTCCCTTTCCGAGCTCTTCCCCAATATGAACTTCGTGGCGCGGATGTTGCTTTTGTGTCGCGGGAACGATGGGTGGCGACGAACGATGATGACAATCTTCAAGGCTCGCCGGAGTTGGTAATCGAAGTGTTGCCTGGTTCTAACACGCAAGCAGAAATGCGGGAAAAGGCAACGCTCTATCTTTCGACGGGAGCAGAAGAGTTTTGGATGGTAAATCCCAAACGGAGAGAAGTTACCGTCATGCGCCGCGAAGGTGGCACGGTGGTCTATGACATCGGACAGCAAATTCCACTAATGCTGTTCGGCAGCGAGTTAAAAGTGGCGGAGATATTTTCTTAGGGTAAAGACAGCAGGACGCAGACGACGAAAAACGATCGTCCGCGCCACTTTACTGCCCGAGCGTGTTTTTTGTATAGCGCTTCTGTCGCCGGGCTTGCTCAAAAGAGCCGAAACTGCCTGCGCGGGCGTCCACCTTCATCTCCTCGAGCAGGGCGATGCCAGCACCGCCGGGAGAGAAATCGCGCTCAGTTTCGGATTCCCATTCCGCGTGATTGCGCTCGGATAGCCAAGCGGCCAGCGCCGCCCACATTCCATGGCTGCAACATCTTATAATTCGGTCACATGCTGGTCGAGCTCATGGTCGAGAACTATGCGGTGGTGGAACAGGCCCGCATACGGTTCGGCGAGGGCTTGAACGTGCTGTCGGGGGAGACCGGCAGCGGCAAGTCGATCGTGGTCGATTCGCTTAGTCTGCTGCTCGGCGCGCGGGCTTCGGCGGAGATGGTTCGCAGCGGCGAAACTCGGGCACGCGTCTCGGGCATCTTTGCTATCCCGGCGTCCCCGGAGTTGAACCGACTGCTCTCTGAAGCCGGCATCGACAATTCCGCTGAAGAGGAGCTTATCGTCGAACGCGAAGTGATCGCCAGCGGGAAATCGCGCGCTTTCGTGGCGAACCGCCCTGTGACTACCGCGTTTCTGCGGCAGCTTGCGCCGGCGCTCGGCGACATCCATGGCCAGAACGAACAGCAGCTTCTTTTCCTCGCTTCGGCGCAACGGAACCTGCTCGACGATTACGCGCGTGTTTTAACGCTGCGCGCGCAGGTAGCGCGCCTTTTTGGCGAGTGGAAAGAGACCGGCGAGAAACTCCAGGAATTAAATCGCAACGAACAGGAACGCTTGCGGCTGCTCGATCTCTGGAGCTTTCAGCGGAAGGAAATCGATGCAGTGCAGCCGCGCGCGGGCGAGGATTTGCAGCTCGAATCAGAGCGTAAAGTTCTGCAAAACGTGAGCAAGCTTCAGGAGAGCGCATCGGCGGCCTTCGATTCGCTCTACGATGCGCCGGAAAGCGCCACCAGCCAAGTCCGGCAAACGTTGAAGCGCCTGGATGAATTGACGCGCATCGATCAGACGCTGGATGAGACGGGAGCTTCTTTGAGGCAAGCGGCGGTTCTGCTAGAAGAAAGCGCCTATGCACTGCGCGATTATCTGGGAAAGCTCGAAGGCGACCCGGCGCGGCTCGAAGACGTAGAGAGCCGACTGGCGGCGCTCGACCGTTTGAAACGCAAGTATGGCCAGACCATAGAAGAGATTCTGGCGTTTCGCGAAGATGCGGCCAGGCGCATCGACGAAGTGGAAAATGCCGGCGAGCACCGGAGCGCCCTCGAAGCGCGCCGCGCCGAACTTGCCAGGCAATACGAAGAGCAGGCGCGCCAATTGAGCGAGGCGCGAAGTTCGGCGGCAGTTCGACTGGGGAAGGCCGTCGAGAACGAGTTGAAAAGTCTGATGATGGGGGGCACGCAGTTCCGCATTGTGCTGAAACCCGGGGAGTGGTCGGCTAGCGGGTTCGATGAAATCGCTTTTCTGGTATCGCCTAACCGGGGTGAAGAGCTCAAGCCACTTGAAAAGATTGCCTCGGGCGGCGAACTCTCGCGCATGGCGTTGGCGCTGAAGACAGCGGCCGGCGGATCGGACAGTGAGGAAGGTCTACCGACGCTGGTCTTCGATGAAGTGGATGCGGGCGTGGGTGGCGCGGCCGCGGCCGCCGTCGGCAAGCGGCTCAAAGGATTGTCGCGCCATAGCCAGGTGATCTGCGTCACGCACCTCGCCCAGATCGCCGGTTTTGCCGATCATCATTTTGTTGTCTCGAAAGGCGAAAAGAAGGGCCGGATTACGACGCGCATTGAAGAGCTTGCTCCAGAAAAGCGCGCTCACGAAATCGGACGAATGCTTTCCGGCGAGCAGATCACGGCTGAAGCGCTGCGCCAGGCCGAGCAATTGATCCAGGCCGGCCAAGGTGTCTGATTCGGAAGCGCACTACGGCGCAGACGACCCACACCGAACCAGATCACCGAGAGCCCTTCCAAGTCAGAGACGCGAATTGAGCATTGAGAAGGGATGACTCGGCGTTTCACGCTTCCGTCATGGCCACCAGTTTAGTCACTGTATTGATGTTCCGAACCGTCGACGCCGCTCCATCCAGTGAAAGTTTGAGCTTTGAGCGCCCCATGCCGTGCGGGTAGTAGATGTAGATCTCCCGCCTGCCCGGCCGCACTTGCTCGCCGCCGGGTGCGATCACCCTTTTCATCAGATCCTTTGGCGGCGCGTCGCAAAGAAAAGCCACCGCAACTTTGGCTGGCTCTTCATGCGGAAACGGATTGCTCTTGAGGACCTGGCGCATTTCTTCGCGAGTCCGAATCATGACGTCGATCTTCTTTTGCATTTTCGCGGCTAGCGCGCCCTCTAAGCAGGACCTGATCTCAGCTTCGGGCAAGCTGCTCTCGAGAGTCACGTTGCCGCTCTGGATGTACGTACGGATCGATTGGAAACCAAGCCCTGTGCACAAAGCGGCCAGGTCTTTCATGGGCAGCAGCCCTGTGCCGCCGACGTTGATCCCTCGCAGAAGCGCAATGAAAGTCGTCATGCTGCCAAATCCTATCAAGTCAGTTTGCTAGCGATGCCAAGATGAAGCGGATCGAAAGTGTTGCAGATGGGGTGCGGGTTAAGCGCCCTGAAAGACCCAGGCAGGTGGGAGGAGTTCGTCGAGCTTTTGAATGGAGTGCGATGGGATGCGCGCGAGCACATCACCGAACCAGGCGAACGCCGCCGCTGCCTCACGGTATTCTTCCCAAGCATACTCAAGATTCGCTGGCGTCTGTGTGATATATCTGAACTCCAGTTTCACAGGGTTACTGTTTTGTCACGACGCTTTTCTCGAGGTACACACAAGCTGCGGGCTGTGGTGGTACCACTCACGGCCGTTGCTGCCATGCTCTCCGTTTTTCTTCCGGTCTATTCGCAGACTACTTCCGGGTCCATTTCGGGCACGGTGGTCGACTCGCAGAGCGCGCCGATCGCCGGCGCGAAAGTGACTGGAATCAACATCGCCACAAAAGCCTCTCTGAGTGTTACGACCGCTCCGGACGGCCACTTTGTGTTCGCTTCGCTGCCGCCGAGTAGCTACACGATCGATGTCGTGGCGCCCGGATTCAAGCAATTCGAACAGACCGGCGTTGTGTTGAACGCAAACGCGGCTGTCGCGGTCGGCACCATCCAGCTCGAGGTCGGCACGATCAAGGAAAGCGTGACGGTGGCGGCCGAAGGCGAGCAGGTCACGACCGATACCGCACAGATGTCGGACGCGATCGTCGGCAAGCAGTTGCAGAACATCGAAGTCAACGGGCGCTCGCCGCTCTTCATGCTGCGCCTGATCCCGGGCGTGAACTCACCCAACGATTACTCGCAATCGAACGTGAACTTCGGCAACAACTATGTCAACGGTTCGCGCGGCAACCAATCGAATTACACGCTGAACGGCGCCGGCAATGTCGATACGGGCTCGAACGGCAGCTCGCTCGTGACAATCAGCCTCGATTCCATCCAGGAATTCCAAGTACTCACCGCTAATTACCAAGCGCAATACGGGCGTTCTTCGGGAGCGCAGATCAGCGTGGTCTCGAAGAGCGGCACGCAGGACTTCCACGGCAGCCTGTACGAGTACTATCGCGACAAAGGACTCAATGCCAATAGCTGGATCAATAACCGGCAGGCGCTACCAGTGGCCCAGTACCACTACAACGACTACGGCTTCACAGTAGGCGGCCCCGTCTACATCCCGCGCGTCTTCAATCAAGACAAGAACAAGTTGTTTTTCTTCTGGAGCAACGAGTGGCAGAAGCAGTTGGTTCCCGAAACCGCGCACAATGTAACGGTGCCGACGGCTCTGGAGCGCAATGGGAACTTCTCGCAGAGTGTCGATCAGACCGGCGCTCCGGTCACCATCAAGAATCCCTTTGCAGGTGGCGCGCCCTTCCCGAACAACACCATTCCGGCCAACATGCTGTCGCCGGTGGGACAGAAGATCATGAACATTTTCCCGCTGCCGAACGCCCTCGACGCAGTCAACAAAGGCTTCAACTACACGTCGCAAGTCTCCGACGAGGAGCCGCGCCTCGAAGACCTGGTGCGCATCGATTACAATCTCAGCTCCAAATGGCGTATCTCGGGGACGTATGTGCTCAATCATCAGCAGGACGTCTCGGCCTACGGTTCTTTCGGTTTGGTATCGAACTTCCCGGCCACGCCATTATTGGACGACCGTCCCGCGTATCTCATGGCGTACACGGTAACGACGGTCATCAATCCCACGACGACGAACGAGGCTACTTTCGATCTAGGCCACAACCAGATCAATATCAATCCGGTGGAGACGACCAGCTTGACGCGGAGCGCGCTCGGGCTTACCGGGCTGAGCAGCCTTTACCCGCCGCACGATGACTACATTCCCAAGATGGGATTCGGCGGGACGCGTATCGGGAACAGTCCCAATCTCGACACCTCCAATTCGCCGTTCTACAACTACAACACCACGATCGAAGCCATCGACAACTTCAGTAAAGTACTCGGATCGCACACGACCAGGTTCGGTTTCTATTTCCAGCGCAGCCGGAAGAATCAAACGTCTTCCTCGGCAGCCAATGGAGCGATCGACTTCGGAGACAACCCGAACAACCCACTCGATACCGGCTTCGGCTACGCAAACGCCGCACTCGGGGTCTTTAACTCGTATCAGCAGGCATCGCAGTATGTAACGGGCGAATATCGTTACACGAACGCCGAATTTTACCTGCAGGACACCTGGAAAGCCAGCCGCCGGCTCACGCTCGATTACGGCGTGCGCTTCGCTTGGATACAGCCGCAGTACGACGCGGCTCTGCTGACATCGAACTTCTATCCGAATGTCTGGTCGGCCAGCCAGGCTCCGCAGTTATACCAGCCCGCGCTCAACGCGGGCCAGCGTGTCGGCCAAAATCCCATCACCGGAGCTTATGTTCCCAGCGTTGACATCGGAACCATCGTGCCCGGAACGGGTAGCCTCACCAATGGTATTTTGCAGGCCGGCCACGGCGTCAGCAAATACCTTATGGACACTCCAGGGATCATACCCGCGCCGCGCATCGGCCTGACTTATGATCTGACCGGGCATCAGAATATCGTCTTCCACTCCGGCTTCGGCATCTTCTACGATCGCTACCAAGGCAACGAGATCTTCAACCAGATCAACAATCCTCCCACCACATTCCAGCCGACGGTGTATTACGGCCAGCTCGCGAGCGTGAATCCGAGCAATGCCACGATCGGGGTCAGCTCGCTTAACAGCATCGATTACAGCGGGAAGATTCCGACCACTTACAGCTACAGCGCCGGCATCGAAGCGCGCCTGCCCTGGTCGATGCTGCTCGATACGTCATTCGTCGGCTCGCAGTCGCGCCACCTGATCGTGCTGCGCAACTTGAATGCGATCCCGTATGGCGCGACATTTCTCCCGCAGAATCAGGATCCGACACTGGTCGCGACGAATCCTAACGCGCAGCTTGGCTCGAACGCGTATCCCGCCCAGTTCCTCACCCGCTATCGCGGCTACAACGACGGCATCACGAACATCGATTTCGGTGGCAATTCCAACTATAATTCGCTGCAGGTGTCGCTCAAACGACGCTTTGCCTCAGGCCTCTTTTTCGGAATCGCTTACACCTGGAGTAAGTGCATGGATATCGCCGACGATGACGGCACCTACCAACGCATCGACAACTTGACCAAGTACGCCAACTACGGCGAATGCGGATTCAATGTTACCCAGAACTTCGCTCTTAACTACGTATATGCAATTCCCGATCTGCCGAAGGTGCTCGGTCCGGTGAACAACGTGGTGACACGCGCGCTCCTCAATCACTGGCAGATCTCCGGATATACCAGCTTCATCAGCGGCAATCCGGTCGGGGTCGGCTTCAGCATTCCCAATATCGGGAACCCGCAGATTACCGGCTCCTATACAGAAGGAGCGCGCGTCGCCTTGAGCGGCATCAATCCGACCGCCGGCACTTCGGACAACCCGTACAATCGCATCAACCCAGCCGCGTTCATAGCTCCGCCCGTCGGTAGCATTGGGATCGATTCGCCGCGGTTTGACCTTACCGGACCAGGCGTAAACGACTTCGATATTTCACTCGTCAAGAACATCCCCATCAAGGAACGCTATAACTTCGAGATCCGTGGAGACGCTTTCAACGTGTTCAATCACACGCAGTTCAGCGGCTTAGAAAGCACGATCAACTTCACGAGCCTGACGAACTCGACACCGACCAACCTGCCTTACAATTCGTCGGGGCAGTTAGTAAACCTCTTCGGGTTCGGCTCGGTGAGTGGGGTGAGGTCACCGCGTATTTTGCAGTTGGTGGCTCGGTTTACGTTTTAACGTAGTAATCGAGTTTTCCTCGTGCCTCCAAATGCAACGCCAACGCTTCCGACACGCAACGCATCACCCCGGAACGCACCCATTGTTGAAAGCGGCGATGGCAGGTTTGGTAAGGAAGATTGCGTTCCGCAAGATCTTCCCAGCGCGTTCCGGCTCAGGAATCAGCGGGTACAGTATGCTCCATTGAGCGTCCATCACATTGTCGGTGCCGGGGGAGGCCATTTCCCCGATTGAAGCTTGCTCGCAATACTCTCTAGCAGGCCCGCAAGTTCCACATCTTTCTTTGTGATGCCGCCCGAGTCATGCGTCGTGAGATCTACGACTACGTTGTTGTAGACATTGCTCCACTCCGGATGATGATTCATCTTTTCAATGAGCACCGCCGCGGTAGCCATGAAGCCGAAAGCGTGCGCAAAGTCCTCGAACTTGTATTGCTTGTGCAGCTTTTCGTTTTTGACTGTCCAGCCAGGCAACTTTTCTAACGCTGTCTTTACTTCGTCGGGAGTTAATTTTTGCCTCATTTAGTTCTTGAAGACCAATTCATAGCATCAATTGGCCGCCGTTCACTTCGATTGTCTCTCCAGTAATATAGCTCGCGGCATTGGAGGCGAGAAACGCGATCGCCATAGCCACTTCGAGCGACGTGCCAGTGCGGCCAAGCGGAATCGATCGAACGAAGTTGGCGATCATTTCGGGCGTCGAGAAAACTTCGTGAAACGGCGTGTCAATTACACCTGGCGAGACGCCATTCACTCGTACGCTGTGCGGCGCGAGTTCTTTGGCTAAGGCTTTGGTGAAAGTGATCAAGCCGCCCTTGGCTGTCGAATAAGCGCCCGCGCCAGGGCCGCCACCGTTGCGTCCGGCAATGGAGACGATATTAATAATGGAACCCGTTTTTCTAGCGATCATGCCCGGCATGACAGCTTGCGCGCAGACAAAAGCGCTATCCAGATTCAGCCGCATGACTTCGTTCCAGGTCTGCTGGCTCATTTCGGCAAGCGGTTTCCGTTCGATGAGCGAGCCGGCATTGTTTACCAAGATGTCTACAGGACCAACCGCCTCTTCGGCCTGCTTCACCAGAGAGCGAGCCTGCTCGGGGTCTTCCAGGCCGGCCTGCAGAGCCACGACCTTGGCTCCCGATTGAGCGGCCTTGTCGCGGATCTGCATGGCGCCCTCCCGATTCCGGTTGTAAGCGATCGCAATGGTTGCGCCCAGTTCGGCAAACACTTCCGCCGTAGCGGCGCCAATCCCGGACGAAGCGCCCGTAATCAAAGCAACTTTGCCGGTAAGATCCAGATAGTTAGTCATAAGCAGCGACTCCACAGAAATATCATGGTGGCTGTACGCTAGTCGAGGAGCCCGATCCGTGAACCGAAGAGACTTTACCCAGCTGAGCGCTTTCGCCGCGCTCAGCCTTCTCCCCTTTGAAAGCCGCGCCGAGACGTTCGACTACCCTTGGAAACTCGGCATTATCACCGATGAGGTCGCTTTCGATCTCAGCCGCGTGCTCGACAGCTTCTATCCGAAATATCAGCTGCGCTGGGCCGAGATTCGCGACGTGAAGCTGAACGGCAAGAACGTTTATGTCTACAACGGAGCTTCGCTCGAGCAAGTCAAACAAATTCGAAAACAGCTTGACGACGCGCATGTGAAGATGTCGATTCTCGACACGGCCATCTATAAAATCGCTCTTCCCGGCACCAAGCCGCTCGGAGAGAATGCGGCCGATCTGAACCCGGCGCAGGGAGAATTCGGCAAGCAGATGGAAGATCTCAAAAAGGGCGCCGCCGCAGCGCACGCTCTCGGGACGAATCGCCTTCGTATCTTCGCTTTCAAGCGTGTCGCCGATCCGTCCGCGGTCTTCGATCGAGTAGTGGAGAATCTACGCAAAGCGCTGGTGGTGGCCAAGCAGGAAGACGTCATCCTGGTGCTCGAAAACGAGTTCAGCACCAACGTGGCGACCGGCGGCGAATCGGCCCAACTCTTTCAAACCATCACCGACCGGCATTTGATGCACAACTGGGACCCGGGCAACTGCTTCGAAGCCGGAGAGCAGCCCTTCCCGAAAGCCTGGGACCAGCTCGACAAGAGCCGGATCACGCACATTCATTTAAAGGACGCCGCGGGCAAGAAGTGGCGGCCCATCGGCGGCGGAGAGATCGATTTTGTGGGCCAGTTCAAAGCGCTTAAAGCGATGAAATATTCGGGGACCATGTCGCTCGAAACGCATTACAGAAATGCGCAGCACGATGCTTATGCATCGAGCGTGGAATCGATGGATGGGCTGGTGGAGGTTTTGAAGAAGGTTTAGGAGGAGTAACCTGAAAGAGGGAAGGTATTCCAGGAGGAACCATGTCGCAATCCGATCTCGATAATCCGGGACGCCGCACATTTCTAAAGACAAGTGGAATGGCGGCGGCTGGTCTGATGACCGCCGCTTCAGCCAAAAGGGTGCTCGGCGCGAATGACCGCGTCCGCATCGCCGTCATCGGAATCCGCGGCCGTGGATGGGATCACGTGAAAGGGTACAGCACGATCCCAGGCGTGGAGATAGCCTACTTTTGCGACGTGGACGAAAACGTCACCCGAAAACGTCTGGCGGATGCGGAGAAGATGGGCATCCCTAAGCCAGAGACCTACGTCGACGTGCGCAAACTTCTCGAGAACAAAAACCTCGACGCGGTCTCTATCGCCACGCCCAATCACTGGCATTCGCTGATCGGCATCTGGGCAGCCCAGGCGGGCAAGGATATTTACATCGAAAAACCGTGCTCCCACAATTTGTGGGAAGGAAATCAACTGGTCAAAGCGGTAAACAAGTATAAAGTCATGTGCGAGCATGGCAGCCAGTGCCGTTCGAGCGCGGCCGTGCGTGAAGCCATGGACCAGATGAATTCCGGCCTGCTCGGGAACGTCTACATGTCGCGCGGTCTTTGTTACAAGTGGCGTAAATCGATCGGACGTGCTCCGCAGGAACCGGTTCCAGCGGGAGTGCATTACGACCTCTGGACGGGTCCCGCGCCGCTTAAGCCGTTTACCAAGAATCGTTTTCACTACAACTGGCATTGGATCTGGGATACCGGCAATGGCGACTTGGGAAACCAGGGCATTCACGAGCTGGATCTCGCGCGCTGGGGCTTGGGAGTCACGCTGCCGACGAAAGTGACGGCCATGGGCGGACACTTCCTGTTCGACGACGACCAGCAGACGCCCAATGTTTTGACGGTGGCTTATGAGTTCAAGACGGCGGACGCGAAAACCAAGATGATGAACTTCGAGGTGCGCGGCTGGATGACGAATCACGAGGCAGGTATCGGCACTCCTGAATTTTCGGGCGGCGGCGTTCCGGCCGCGGGCCTAGCCAAGGAACCGGCGCGCGCAGCGAAGGCGGATTCGCTCGGACCGGCCTCCGGAGCCCCCTCCACCATCGGCAATTTGTATTACGGGTCGAAGGGCTACCTGGCGATCTCCGGCTACGATTCCTATCGATCGTACCTTGGGGAACAGGACCAGCCCGGCCCGCAGAAACATTCGCCTCTTGCCAACGAGCATTTCGTGAATTTCATCGACTGCGTCCGGAGCCGCAAAGCGGAAGATCTGCACGCGCCTATTTTGGAGGGACAGCGCTCCTCGGCCCTGATCCATCTGGCGAACGCCTCCTACCGGCTGGGCCGGACGATTAACTTCGACCCGGAAACCCAAACGGCTATCAACGATTCCGAAGCCAATGAGTTGTTAAGAGGCACATTCCGCGCGCCTTTTGTTGTGCCGGAGAAAGTATAAGGGCGAAAAAACAGGGGACACGCCTACGCTTGTTAAACACAAGTAGTGCGTGGAAGAGAGCCCGGAGTGTCCCCATTTTTTCTTAGAGGTCGTTGCGAGTTCGCGTTACGATGGCAGTGTCGTGAGACGCCGCTTTGTCTTCACTGCAGCCGCGGTGACTTTTCTCGTTTTGCTGGTCCTGATGATCTGGCAAGGGTCATTCAGTTTTTCGTTCGGCCCTTCGGACGTGCACGAGACCATCGTGCTTTCGGCTGTCTCGACGCTGATTTTTATCCTCGCGGTCACGCTCGCTTTCATGCTGTTCCGAGCGATCGTGAAGCTCTATATGGACCGGCAGAAGAACCGGGAGGGCTCGCGCATCCGGTCGCGCCTGCTGGTGGGCGCACTCGCTCTCACCTTGGCGCCTACGCTGTTCTCGGCTTTCTTCAATTACTTTGTCCTGAACCGCACGCTTAACAAGTGGTTCACCCAGCCGGTTCGCGGCATAGAGATGAACTTGAAGGATCTCGATAAGTCGTACCGGAGCGAGGTACAGGCGCGCATTCAAGCGGAAGCAAATTGGATCGGCTTGCTGCCGCAGACTCGCGAAGCGGCTGCAAGCGGGCAAATCGATACTAAATTTTACGACCAGCTTTGCAGAACATCCGGCATTCAGCAATTGCTGCTGACGCCCGAAACACCCGCCGACCGGCCCATGCTCTTGTACCAGCTATTTCAAAAACCGAAAGGTGCCCTGGTGCAGGCCAAAGCGGATGTTACGGACGGCGAGCAGCCGCTTGGAACGATAACAGTCGCGGCGCCGCTGGCGCTCGATCCGGCGGAGAAAGAGTCGGCTATCCAGCGCTTCATGAACGAGCAACAGCATTTGAGTACGAACAAGAAGTTCTATAACGATACGTATTTTCTTCTCATCTGCCTGCTGACGTTATTCGTTCTTTTCTTCGCGGCCTGGTCGGCGCAAGTTCTCTCGCGCCAGATCAGCATCCCGATATCGGCCCTATTGGGAGCCGCCCAGGAAGTCAGGCGCGGCGATCTCTCATACCGCATTCAAGTGAGCGCCATCGACGAGCTGGCGACGCTGGTGCGCGCGTTCAATGCGATGACTAGCGAACTGGAGGGCAACGCGCGGGAATTGGAAGTGCGACGCCAGTTTACGGAAGCCATTCTCGAAAGCATTCCGACGGGCGTCATTTCGGTTTCGCTCGACGAGCGGATCGAGCGCGTAAACCGGGCTTTGCGCGGCATTTTCTCGGACGAGATTGTGGGATCCGCCCGAAAACTCGAAGATCTATTTCCACCTGATGAATTGGCGGAAGTCCGCTACGTTCTCAATCGAGCGCGCCGGACCGGGGCCGCCGCCTGCCAACTCGACATCGAGGGCGCCTCTTCGGTCCTGCACTTAGCCGTGACTGTGGCGTCGCTCGAGGAGCAGCGCGGATTCGTGATGGTGCTCGAAGATACCAGCGACTTGATGCGCGCGCAAAAATCGGCAGCGTGGCAGGAGATTGCCCGTCGTATCGCGCATGAAATCAAGAACCCGTTAACCCCTATTTCGCTGTGCGCCGACCGCATCGCCCGCCAGTTGCCCAAGCTGCCGCTGCGGCCGGAGACGCGCGCCATACTCGAAGAATGCACGCAGACGATTCAGGGAGAGGTGCAAGCGGTTAAATCGTTGGTCGACGAGTTCTCGCGCTTTTCGCGATTCCCGGCCGCGCACCCGGTGGCCACCGATTTGAACGAGATAGTCAAGAGCGCGATGTCGGTCTTTGCCGGGCGGCTCGATGAAATTGTCGTGTCGGTCGAGTTGCAACCGGGAATACCGCCCATCATGATCGATCGCGAGCAGATCAAGCGGGTCATCGTGAATTTGGTGGACAACGCGGCGGAAGCGATGCGGGAGTCGCCACTCAAGAGACTGAGGGTGGCCACGACTCTCCCCAGTCCGGACATCGTGGAACTCTCCATCACCGATACCGGCTGCGGCGTTTCGTCAGAGGACAAAGAGAAGCTCTTCCTGCCTTACTTTTCGACCAAGGGGCGCGGCACGGGCCTGGGTTTGGCGATCGTCAGCCACATCGTTATGGAACATCATGCGCGCGTGCGTCTAGAAGACAATCGGCCAGTCGGCGCGCGCTTTGTAGTCGAGTTCAATACGGTTCTGACGCCGGAAAGAGAACCCGCACTAAACGCTAGCGAAGAATCGCAGGCTGCCCTGCCGATTACGCTAAAGGTATAGCGCGCAAGAGATGCAAAGTACGGAAGCCCGAGTCCTGATTGTCGACGATGAAGTCAAAATCCGGCAATCGCTGGAGGGTGTTTTAACTGACGAAAATTACGCCTGCGCTTCAGTAGATACGGGCGAGGCTTGTCTGGCAAGGATCGAGCGCGAATCTTACGATGCCGTCTTGTTGGACATCTGGCTGCCGGGCATCGACGGTTTGGCAACGCTCGAACGGATTCAGGAAATTCCCCTGGAAGCTCGGCCAGCCGTCATCATGATCTCCGGGCACGGCAATATCGAAACGGCAGTCAAGGCGACAAAGCTGGGCGCTTTCGATTTCGTGGAGAAACCGCTGACGATCGAAAAAGTCAGCGTGGCGCTGAAGAATGCGCTCCAGCAACAGCGGACAGATCGGGAACTTCGACGGCTGCGCGAGGATAGCGCGACCCCCGAAATCATCGGCGAGAGCGTAGCCGTCAAGGCGCTACGCCAGCAATTGAAGCTGATGGCCGGCACCAATGGGCGTGTTCTGATCTATGGCGAAAGCGGCACGGGGAAGGAACTGGTGGCGCGCGCGCTGCATCGAATGAGTTCCCGCGCCGATGGCCCTTTTGTGGAGGTGAACTGCGCGGCCATTCCCGAAGACCTGATCGAAAGCGAGCTTTTCGGGCATCGCAGAACCAACTTGAACGGCACGGCGGACCATAAGATCGGCAAATTGCAAAAGGCGCATGGCGGCACGTTCTTCCTGGATGAAGTGGGCGATATGAGCCTGAAGACACAATCGAAGATGCTGCGCGCGCTCGATGAACACCGTTTCGAGCCGGTGGGCGCGCTGCAATCGATACAGGCAGACGCTCGGGTGGTGGCCGCCACAAACAAGAATCTGGAAAAAGAGATCGAACGCGGCAACTTCCGCGAAGATCTGTTTTACCGGCTCAACGTGATTCCGTTTACGGTGCCGCCGCTGCGCGATCGGGCGGAAGACATTCCTCTTCTTTCCAATCACTTCTTGCGCGAGTTCACGCGCGCCTATGGACGCAAACCCAAAGAGCTCGGAGCGGATGCGATTGAATCTTTAACCAGGTATCACTGGCCAGGGAATGTACGCGAGCTGCGCAATTTAATGGAGCGCATCGTTATCCTGCACGGCCAGCGGCGCATCGAAGCGCGCCACCTGCCGCTCGACGGTATCCGCAAGGCGCAAGCAGCGAAGATCGCGGATGACCCCGGAAGCAGCCTGCACGAAGTCAAAGAAGCGGCCGAGCGTGAATACATTCTGAAAAAATTGGACGAAACAAACGGCAACGTGACGCGCGCATCCGAGCTATTAGGGCTGGAGCGAAGCAACCTGTACCGGAAAATGAAGACGCTTGGCATCGCACCCAAAGAATAATATTGTATTTCGCCAGCAGAGCGCTTCTAACCTGCATCTGAACAGATGCGATGCCGGTAGAGACTGAACGAATCACCAAATTAAACTCGGCGGAGGACCGTCGGGACGCCGAATACGTACTCTACTGGGCGCAGATGAACCGGCGGGTAGAAGCGAATCACGGCTTACTCTACGCCGTCGAACTCGCAAATAAGTATAAGCTTCCCGTCTTGTATTACGAAGGTCTTACCTGCACCTACGAGTACGCGAACGATCGCCTGCATACGTTCATTCTGGAAGGTGTTCCGGAGACGGCGAAACGGCTTAAGAAAGCGGGGATCGGTTACGTTTTCTATCTGCGAAAAACGAAAGCCGCGCGCAATGACGTTCTTTATGAGCTGGCAAAGAAGGCGGCGGCGGTGGTGACGGACGACTATCCGACATTTATCGCGCGCGCTCACAATGCGCGGGTTCCCGAGAGGCTTGAGGTTGCCTATTACGCCGTCGATTCGAGCTGCGTTGTGCCGATGTCGGTTATTCCGCAGCGCCAATACGGCGCGTACACGATTCGTCCGAGAATCAAGAAGGTTTTGCGCAAGTATCTCAAAGCCCCCGACGCCTTGCTGGTCAAGAAAAAATTCGCCGCCAGCGTGCCCGATTTCCATGCCGTGGTAACAAACAAGAACATTCCCCAACTGGTAGCCGCGTGCGAAATCGACCATGGCGTTCGCCCGTCGCTGTCTTTCGAAGGAGGAAGGCTCCAGGCGGAAAAGCTGCTCGATTTTTTTCTAACGAATAATCTAAAGCGATACGGCCACACACGAAACGAGCCAAGCAAGCATACGACGTCGCACATGAGCCCTTATCTGCACTTCGGGCAAATTTCGTCGCTTGAAATTTCCCTGGCGGTGGAAGACTACGCGCATAAGCACAAGCTGCTGGCGGACGAATATCTGGAGGAGTTGATCGTCAGGCGGGAGCTGGCCTTCAACTATGCGCGGTTTGTACAGGCGCCGGGGAGTTTGGAGAACCTGCCGGATTGGTGCCAGCAGACGATGAAGAAGCACGACCGCGACCAGCGCGACCCGGCCTATTCGGCGAAACAACTGCGGCAGGCCGAAACTTACGATGAACTTTGGAACGCGACCCAGAAAGAAATGCTGCTGCGCGGGAAGATCCACGGCTATTATCGGATGTACTGGGGAAAGAAGATTATCGAGTGGTCGAGGCATTATCAGGAAGCAGCGGATATCATGATCGAGATGCATGACCGCTTGGCTTTGGATGGGCGCGACCCCAACACTTACACGAACATTCTCTGGTGTTTCGGCCTGCACGACCGGGCTTGGGGCGAACGCCCGATCTTCGGCAAGCTCAGATACATGTCGCTCGAGGGATTGCAGCGCAAGACCGACACCCAGGCCTACATCGACGAAATAAACCAAATGGAAAAGACCGGCAAAGATCCAGCAAAACTGCTTTGAACCTGGGTAACGAATGACCTACTTAGTCACTGGCGCGACCGGCTTCATAGGGACGCGGCTGGTAGAACATCTGCTGGCTCGCGGCGACGCGGTGTATTACTTAGCCCGTAAGAGCAGTTCGAAGCTGCCGTCGCAGGCGTCTTTTCATCCTTGGGATGTAAGCCAGAAGCCGGAACTGAATGCTCTTTCCCGTATCGATGTTATTTTTCATCTCGTGGGAGAGCCGATCGCTCAGCGCTGGTCGGATGCGGTCAAAAAACGCATCTACGACAGCAGGGTGGATGGAACACGCCGACTGGTTAGCGCGATCAGGGAACTCAGGCATAAACCGAGGGCGCTCATTTCCTCCTCGGCCATCGGGTATTACGGCGACCGTGGAGACGAAGTACTGACGGAAAGTAAAGGCGCGGGAGCAGGGTTTCTGGCGGAAGTCTGCCGCGATTGGGAACGCGAAGCCTCGCGCGCGCGCGACCTGGGCGTGCGTGTTGTTCCGATTCGGACCGCTACTGTTTTAGGACGCGGTGGCGGCGCGTTGAAATCGATGCTTCCGCCTTTTCGCCTTGGCATCGGCGGAAAATTCGGCAACGGCAGCCAGTGGACATCCTGGATTCAAATAGAAGATCTGGTCCGCCTGTATATGTTTGCAGCCGACAACACAGCCGTAAACGGAGTCCTTAACGGCAGCAGTCCGCAACCGCTCACGAATGCACAATTCACGCGCGCTTTAGGACGCGTGCTGCACCGCCCTACCTTCGTGCCGATGCCGCGGTTCGCCATGAAACTCATGCTGGGCGAGATGTCCGACTTCTTATTTACAAGTTTGCGCGTGGTTCCGGAGGCAGCCGAACAGGCGGGCTTTCAGTTCCAGTATCCGGAAATAGAAGCGGCGCTGAACTCCGCGGTTTAGATTGCACTTAGCTCCGCATGCTTACCCGCAGGGTAAAAACGTCTCGACACGATTGTCGAGACGGCAGACACGAGTGTCCAATGCCATTGACTTAGGGGTTTTTTGGTAGTTTCAACTTTACGGTCGCTGACGCTTCCTGCTCTGTTTCAGGCATTTCGCAACGATTGGATGACATCCGGTTGTCACGCTCATGCTTAAGTCAATGACATTGGACACGAGTGTCCGCGCCACCGAAGCCAACACTTAGCGAATGGTCAACTGAAGTTTTCGTTGGCCGGCGAGAGTGGCTCGCGGGATCACCACCCGATCTCTCTCCACCGCGCCCAGCGAACTGCTCGCAAGTGCCTTTCCATCCGGACGATGAATGTGAACAGCTAGATCTCCCCCGAAATCGCTTTCGAGATCGATGGCCACATGCCATTCGCGACCATCGGAGCTCTCTGTGCTCCAGGCTATTTCACCGAAACGGGTCGGGCAGCGCCTGACGGAGATACGCTGGCCGGCGGCGAACCAATGCCTGGGGGCGGCCTTCTGCAGATGGCACACATCCCGGTTGTTTTCCTCATAGCAGAGCAGCCAGCGCAGCCCGAGCGTAGGCTGCAAAATGCTGTTAATGACAGCAGACCAGCCGTAGGGACTCCCTTCGCCTGCATAGCTGCCTGGAATGTAAGCGTCTTCCGGCGAATAACGATTCCCCGAATCGGCGGCGTAGCAAGTCAACGCATACAGCAGAAGGAGAAACGGCCGGTAATCGTCCTGGCGAATGCGCACCGAAAGCGTGCCGTGCTCCATGAAATTGGAGACTCGGTAGCTTTCGCCGTCCGTTCCCATGCCCATAATCTGAAGGCCGCCGATTTCGCGGTGCTTCAGGTGGCCGAGATCGAGCGGGCGGTCGCCCCAGTCCGCCGTAAACCAATCCATCATAAAGCGGTGGTTTTCGTAGCTGCTCAGCTCGGTGGGATTACGCTGAATGTCGTCGGGAGTGAACGGCGTGATCCCGGCCGCACGCATCTGGGCATTCGAGGCCGCGATGGTCGCGCGCAACGAGCGTTCGATATGCGCGCGCATTTCGCTTACGACCACGGCCATTCGCGCGGATTCAGACTGCAGTTCGGCTAAATTGTGCTCGCGGCCGGCTTTGGCTAGGCAACGAGCATATTCGGCCAGCCCACGCCATGTCCAAACTGAATTCTGAAAGTACAACGGATGCGATTGAGGGAAATCGTTTTGCGGCTCACCCAAATCGGCTTCCGGCGAGCCCCAGATGAGGCCATACTCGCGATCGGAGGGCGTCCATCGTCGTTTGCTGTATGCGTAGCGATCGAGGACGTAAGCAATCATGCACCTGAGAACGGGCAGCTTCTGCTCTAAGGCAGCGAGATCGCCTGTATAGTCATAAGCTCGCGCCGTGTTGCTCAAAAAGATTCCGGTATTGAGCGGCGCCTCCACCTGATCCTGGGTGTTGTAAAGAAAGTTGCCGTCGGGCAGGATGTATTTGTCCAGATAGAATTTGAAATAGGGCTCAGCTTCGGCGGAAAGATTCCATAGCTGGTGCGCCCAGATAAATTCGTAAAATGCCACGGGAAAAAGCGCGTGGCTGCGCTCAGGAATTTTTGTATACGCTCCCTCGCCGACCTGGTACGTAGGCTCGAGGCCGCGGTAACTGCAGCGCGCAAGCACGATGCCGGCGCGAGCCGAATTGAGGAGCCAGGTATCCGGAATCTCGACCGGCATTTTTTCTTCGACAAAATTGAACCAGCGATTCCAAATTCCAGCCAGCGCCGAGAAGAAGGAGTGGGCCGTCGCATTCCAGTAGCGGTCAACCTGCGTACCGTCGGGCAAGACGGCGCGCACGCGGCCCATCGGCTCGGCGTTCTCGCCTTCGGGAAGCAGCACCATCACCTCATAGCCAGCCCGGTACTGCGGGTTCCACACGCCGGTATCGGCCACCGGTAAGTATCCACCTAACAGGGTGCGCTTGCTGAAACCCGGCACATACTCAAAAATTTGCGGATTCTCATCGGGCAAGAGATGGGCTGGATTGAAACGCGCGCCTGCCAAATCGGGCGCCCACAATCCCTGACCTCCAGGCTGCTGGCCGATTTGGCGCGAACTCCCATCCGGCTGGAGGAATAGCGATCCTAGCGGACCGGCCTCTTCATTGGCAACCAGAGACCACCCGAGATATTCCTGGCCGAGCGCAGCCACGTTTTCATAACAGGGATCTTCCGCGGAACTCAGAATGTAATTGCCGGCGGCGTCCGGGCCTGGCGTGTAATGGCTTGCGCGCTCCAGTTTCACCTGGGGCGCGTTCGTGGGGCGCGGCCGAATCCGCGAGAGATCGCCCACTCCTTTGGGGATACGCGCAATGACGCCTTGCGATTCGGTGACGTAAACAATCGCGCCGGCATGCGTCACGTGCTTTTCAAACACCGCCGTGGCGGTTCCGTTCATACGCGCGATGGAGAGAAGTTTCCAGCCGCCGATCTCGCCGCCGACCTCGAGCTGCTTGTTTTGCGAGCCAAGCTTCGCCCGAAGTCGATGGGCTTCTTCGAACCCCGACACGCTGAGCGTTTCCGCGAGCGCTTCTTTTTCGCCGGGCAGCAGGAGATCGTATTCGTTCGTTATGCGGCCGGGCCGGTAAGGCGCCTGTCCGGAGGGCTTGGAGCTTTGAGCATTCGCCGCCGCCGACCGGACTTCGACTAAACCCAGCGCCGATGCTTGTATGAAACGTCTTCTGTTCGTCCGCAAAAGATTAGACGCGCGCGGACGCCGGAGCGCCCGCCAATCTTTTTAGAAGTTCCGCCAATTGGATGGGCGCATTATCCTCGGCCGCCTTGGCGAAAGTCGGCCCCACTGCCACGGCCTCGTTGTGGTCTTCGAACCAGACTAAGAAGGACGATTGCTCGGCGCCAGGCAAGCGCTGCAGATCGATCCAGGTGTACCAGGCGCCCATGTCGGCGTCGACCAGCGAGCCTGCTGGATCGCTCGCATTCGTAGACTTGCCGTTTAACAGTTCGCTCATGGAGGCTTGCCGCTGGCGGGGCGTAAAGCGGGCCACCAGCGTCACCGGCTGTGCCCGACGCAGAGCTTCGCGCGCCGTCCATTGCACGAAGGTGGTGCTATAAATTTGCGTTCCCGAGCCTTCGGTGAAGAGAGTCACTTTAAAGCGATTGAGCACCGGGTCGCCCTGCTGAGCCGTCATGCCTAACTCTTGCGGCGTGATCTCGGCGAGCATGGTGCGAAACGCCTCCGGAGACATGCCGGATTCGAATGCCTGGCGCATCCTGGACGTCAGAGCCTCGCGAATGCCGGAGAGTTCCTGGTAGGAGACGAGACAAACCTGTGGGCTCGCGACATGAGTTCGATCTCCGTCGATGAACCAGTGCGCGTAGGGCATAGCGTGCGCGGCGGCTCGCGATTCGATAAGCTGCATGACTTGATCGAGGCCGAGCGCGCCGTCGACTTTTCCGAAGTATGTCCCCTGGCGGCGAAGTTTGCGGAAAAGCCGATATTGATTGGTAGTAACACCGTGCCCGATAAGAACAACCGCCAAACGCGGGATGGGCGGCGCAACATCGGGATGAGCGGTTCGGAAATCCTGCATGTAGCGCTGCGAAGCCGCGCGGAACGTATCCATCTGCGAGGTGGACCAAAGTTCGGACGACAGACGCTCCAGAAACTGACCGGGCATATTCACCCAATCGAAGGCCGGCAGACCGGGGCTAAAGCGCAATTGAGCAAAAGACGCCATCTCCCCATTCCGCGCTTGCGGGGAGAGCGACTGGAGATAGGCGAGCTGCTGCAAAAGTTCGTCGCGTTCGGCAGGAAATTTCCAATCGAAAGAGATAACTTCTTTCAGCAGAAAAGGCAAAAAACCGATAGGCAATTGCCGCAGCAGAGGCAAATGGTCCACGGCGGTCTGCCGGGCCACGGGACGATAGGCATTGAAGTTCGCTGCTGTGAGATCGTTCGGCTGCATGAGCTAGGCAATCTCCGGAAGAACGGTCCCCTGCGAGAAACGCGCCGTGAAACCGAAGCGCGCGCCTAAAGTAGGAACAAGATCGATAGAGCTGACCGGCCGATCCACCACCACGTTTTCGCGGATGCCCGGTCCCATGGCGAGCATCCAGGTGGTGCGGGAAACGGCATCGCCGGTTCTGTGGTGCTGAAAGCCGTTGCCGCCGGGGCTTAGATCCGAGTCTCGTCCGAAATCCGGCAGAATGAACATGGCCGTGTTGCCGGCGTATTCCGGCTCTGCTTGAATCGCCCGCCAGATCTCGCCGCACAAATAATCGGAGCGCCGGATAGCATCCACATAAAGTGAAAACGCGCCCGAATGAGCGACATCGATGTCATGCAAGGTGATCCAGATCAAGCTGGGCGAAAGCTTGCGCATCAGTTGCCTGGCGATATAAACAGAGAGCTCGTCCGGGCTGGCCAGATTGCTGGCATGGGCTTTAAAGTCGGCGACGGAGAGCTGGAGCATTTCGCCAAACTGGTGCAGGTCGATATCGCTGCCGCCTTCCGCCGGCGCGGCCAGGGGGGATTCGTAGTTATCGCGCAGCAGATGCTCGTAATTCGCTGTGTTGCCGGCGAGAGCCGCGCTCAGCAGACGTTTGGGAAGAATGACGCCCGCGCCCGTTCCTTTGCCGTAGCCCTGGTGACCGCTTTCCCCGATGCGGTTGAAGCCGTTACTGGGCGCGATAACCCAGGCATCGGTGGCGGGGCGCTTTAGATCTCGCCTGAAGTATTCAAAGATCGTTGGATATTCCGGCGGAACGGCGGCGAAATTATTGAACGTCTCATAGACGCCGGTGGCGATGCTGGCCGTGGCGACATAATGGCCAAGGATCCCGCGATTCACAACGCGCGTGAAGAATGTGGCTCGTGGGATGAGCTCTGTCAGCAGACATTGAATATTCTGCTGGCCGTCCTCGGCAAAGGTTTCGTCGTCGCGCGAGCCGCCGCCGAACGTCACCACCACCGCTTTCGGCGACTTCACGGCTGAGCGCAGGAGAACGGGCGAGGCAAACGTGAAAAGGGTAGCCCCCAGAGTGGCGCCCGTAGCCGTTCGCAGAAACTCCCGGCGGCTCCGCGAAATTGCGTTCGCGACGTCAGCCTGACTAACTGCGTTCCTGAAGAGGTCCAACGATGTTACACTCCCGGCTGTGTATAGACTACTTTATCGCGCGCGGGACACGCGCGGAGAACACCTCCTATGAGGACCAGCCTGGCGACCGAGCTTGCCCTGGAGGAGTACCGGGTCAGCGCCGACGAAGTACTCACTCCGGCGCTGGCCGTTTATCCCCAACTGGTTCGGCACAACATCGACAAAATGATCGCCGTGCTCGGAGGCGATGCGAGCCGCTGGCGGCCGCACCTGAAGACAGTCAAACTCGCCTCCATGATCGAGCTGCTGACGGCGGCAAAGGTTACGTCCGCCAAGTGCGCGACTACGCTCGAACTGCTGACGGCGTGCCGGGCAGGGATGCAGGATGTGCTGGTCGCCTATCCGCATACCGGCAGAAATGCCGAACGCATCGCCGCGATCGCTTCGGCCTACCCGCAGGTGCGCGTCTCCGCCATCGTCGATTCCATAGAGCAGATCGGCAGTTGGGTGGGCACTCCCGTCAATCTTTTCATTGACATCAACACCGGCATGGATAGAACCGGCGTGGGGCAAGATTGTTCGGAAGACATGATTAAACTGGCGCGCCAGATCGGCGAGGCAGGGCTCAAATTCAGAGGCCTGCATTTTTACGATGGAAACTCTACCGAATCGGACTTGAGCGAACGAACGCAACGCGCTCACCAGCGCTACGACCAGCTACTCGCCATCATCGGAAAACTTGAAGCGCAAGGGATTCCCGTAAGGGAAGTGGTTACTTCCGGCACGCCAGCTCTACCCTGCTCGGTTGCCTACCCCGGCTTATGGAATGCCTCGTTCACCCATCAAGTCTCCCCCGGCACGGTGGTGTATAACGATGCGTCCAGTCTCGCCTTGTTGCCGCCGGAGTACGGGTTCCGCCCAGCCGTGCTGGTGATCAGCCGCGTAGTCAGCCACCCGCGTGCTTCCGTGGCGACTTGCGATGCCGGTCACAAAAGCGTCTCGGTGGATAGCGGCGTGCCGAACTGCGTCGTAGTCGGCAAACCGGAACTCCGGCCGCTCAAGCCGAGCGAGGAGCACTTACCCTTCGAGGTGGCCCCGTCGTCTTCAAACCCGCCGTTGGGGAGTCTGCTTTACCTGATCCCCAGGCATGTCTGTCCAACCGTCAATAACTTCGACCGGGCGGCGCTCGTCGAAAAGGGAAAAATCATCGCCGTGGAACGCGTGACAGCGCGCGGCCGAGAAGGTCCTCTGCTCCCGAAGGAAGCTTTGTAACAGCGGTTAAACGTTACGCTCCCGCGGATGCGATACCCTGCGCGTCCAGCGCATTATCCAGCTCCCGGTTCGTCGGCTGGGTCAGAACCGTCCCATCGATATCCAAGGTGGGTTTCTTTTCTTTGCCGTCATTCTGCTCGGCTACCCAGCCGGCAGCCTTCCGGTCCTTATCTATATCTATATATTCAAAATCCACTTTGCGCTCTTTGAGATGCGCCAGCGTACTCTGGGTCATGCTGCACCAATCGGCGCCGTAAACAACGATTTTTGCCATTTCGATCTCGCCAGTTTGAAGCAAGTGGCGGCAGAGAGTTTCGCCGAATTACGGCCGGCACGTGAAACGGACCAGCCTGAAAAGGTCGAACTATTTTGGCCGGTTTGTGCATCGTAAGTTCACACCTCGCGATGTTGACAGGCGAATGTGCTTTCGCAGGCAAAGCCGAGGATTAGGAGAAAGGGATGAGTTTCGACGAAATGACGAACAAAGCCGAGTGGCTCGATACGGAGGACAAGATGATTCGATTAGCGCCACCTTTGGACGACGACGAGGCGGAGGATCTGGACGAGGAGGGCGATATGGACGAGTTGGATGACGACGATGAGGACGATCTGGACGAAGACGAAGAAGACGTCGACGAAGAGGACGAGGACGATCTTGACGAAGAGGATGACGACGATGAGGAGGACGAGGAAGAGTAGCTCGTCGTCCCACGCTACTAGCACGGCTTGAAAGTTGTTGGGGGTGGTTGCGAAACGAGTTTATTGCGACCAGGGCGGCACAATACCGTTCATGCGGGCGTAGGCGACCAGTTGCCCCATATGCTCGTTATCGTGGATGATGATCCGAAGATACATGCCGTCGACGGTAGCGGCGCGTCCTTCGATCGTTACTTTGCGGTTGAGGTCGCCGGGCTTGAGCTGGGCGCGCGCATTCTTGACCGCTTCCAGCGAACGCTTCAACCAGGCAATCACCTCCGGCTTCTTTGTCACAGTCTTTTCCATATCGGGCGACTTGATATCGGCGGGCATCTTTGGACCTGTAATGCTTAACAGGTAAAAATTGGTAAGCGCGATATGCATGTAAACTTCACTAACCGAGCGAACGCCGGGGGCCGGCCGCCAACCGAACTTGGCGGCTGGAATCGCGTTGGCAAGCGCAATCAGTTGTTGAGAGACATGCATCCATTCGCCGTCATAGCCTTCCCAGATTCCCGCCGGCTGGGCAGCTAACGTCCCGGCACGAACCAAGCCCAAGAAAATCAGCCCAAGCAGAAGTTTTTTCACAGTGTTCTCCCCCGCGAGATCCCAGCGTATCGTAAAGCATGGGCTTGCTCCTCGGCCTGATTGTGTTCTTCTCAACTGACCTTGATAGCCCAATAGGTCTGTAACCACGCCAGCACGAACGATTACGTGGCGATGGAAGGCAGTTCACCTTACTTCGGCTTAACGGGTTGAATGTTAGCGCGCTGCATCCGAGGGTCGATCGGAACGGAAGAATAGTATTCGTACAAGCGTTCCAGATCGTAATTGAAGCGTTCAGCGAGTTCCGCACGGTGACGATGCAAGGCTTCGACAATTTCGTCTTTATGCCAGTTCTTCAAGGAGTTCGTCTGGTGTGCAGATGGTAGGCGATTCGTAGCCATGGTTACGAAGAATCCTTTCTACGCGCCGCTTTATCAACGCGTTGGCAATGTGCCTAAAGTTCCACGTGAGCAGGAAATCACAGCCGTAAAAACTGGCGCTCGCGATGTGGACTGCGTCGGCTTCGGCCTTTTGGGGCATCGGTCCAGCCGGTTCGAGAAAACTCCTTGCTAATACCAGTATCGCCGGATCGTCAGGAAGAAGATCGACGCTTTGCACGATCAGGCTTAAGCGCTTTTGGCCATTTCCGGCTCACCTTCCTGACATTCCTCATAAACTGTCTGCGAAACCACGAGAGCAAACCGCTCTCGACAGGTTTCCCACCACTCGCGGCTACTCTGTTGCTTGGCCGCATTCCGGGGTTCACTACTGTCTCTCGCGGTTAAATGGCTGATGAAACTCGTTTCGAGATAGACGAGCGCTTTGTTGTTCGCGCTCAAACCGCCTCCTGCTGATCTTTCGGCGTTTCCCCGGGGTCATCCTGTGATTTCTCCGTCGTCTTCCTCGTAGTAGGGTCGACAAATCAATTGCTTGTCCGGCTCGGCCCGAACAGAAGTTTTTTCACAGTGTTCTCCCCCGTGAGATCCCAGCGTATCGTAAAGCATGGGCTTGCTCCTCGGCCTGATTGTGTTTTCCCAAATGGCCTTCCCCAAAGCTATGCATTTCGAAAAACAGACACTCGCCGACGATTTGACGGGCGGATATCAAGTCATCGCATGCGACGTCGACGGCGATGGGAAGCTCGACCTGATTGCCCTGGCGAGCGACCTGCCCGATCTGGTGTGGTTCGAAAACCCGACCTGGGAACGGCATATGCTGGCGAAAAACCTGCCGCACATGATCAACGCCGCCTGCTGGAACCAGGAGCGCGGCAAGCCGCCGGTGATTGCCGTTACGTATGGATTCTCGATGCATCCCGAGGAGAGCGCCGGGATCGTATCGGTGTTAACTCCGCAAGGCGACCCGCGAAAGCCCTGGCAGGCGACGGAAATAGACCGGCTACCCACCTCGCATCGTCTGCGCTGGGCCGATATAGATGGCAGCGGCAACAAGGTTCTGATCAATGCGCCGCTGGCGAACGCTCACACAAAAGGACCTGATTACCGGGGCCACGTTCCGCTAGTTTATTACCGGCCCGGCGACTGGAAGCGGCAGGAAATCGGCGATGCCGAGCAGGGAATCATGCATGGAATCTTCGTGAACGATTGGGACCACAACGGCCGCGAGGCAATTCTGATCGGCAGCTTTCTGGGCATTCATCTCTATCGCTACGGCACGGATGGCAAATGGTCGCGCACTGAAATGGCGCGCGGCAGTCCCGCTTCCTGGCCGAAAAACGGCACCAGCGACATCACGGTCGGCTGGCTCGGCAAGGAGCGATTTCTGGCGGCCATCGAGCCCTGGCACGGCAACGAAGTTGTGGTTTATCGTTACCGGGACGGCGCGTGGCGGCGCGAGGTGATCGACGATTCCATCCTCGATGGACATAACGTCGAGACGGTCGATCTCGATGGCGACGGTCAGGACGAGATTGTTGCCGGCTTTCGCGGGAAGCCTTATGGCGTCTATCTGTATCGCTGGGACGGCGCGCGCTGGAACCGGCAAATCATCGAGCAAGGCGAAGTGTCGGCGGCCGGCTGTACGATTGCCGATCTGTCGGGCGCCAAACGGCCGGATATCGTCTGTATCGGGCAGGCCACGCATAACCTCGTAATTTATCGCCTAGCCAAGTAAAAACCGTTGATAATCAGATACTTGACTCAGCGGGTGCGCTATGATCGGTGGCGCGGATGGCCGTTTTTTCGAGAAGGCAAGTCGGAGACAGGAGGTTTGTAGTCTCTTGGAGCTGCTAAGGTTTTATGCTCACCGATTTGTGCTGGCGACTACATACCTGCACGATGTTTCAAATGACCTTGACTCGAACAGAAAAGACCCTGGTCGGGCCGATAACGAGCCCGTTTGCGTTCTGCAATATCTAAAACAACTTTGCGACGAGGTCGAACTTTCAAATTGTTCGCTACAAATCCAAGAGCTTTTGGCGCTTGCTGAAACTGGAACAGAGATTACTTCCTCTGCGCTTTTGGGCGCATCGGAGAATGTCCAGCGCGAGTTGAGGCTCAAGGTTTTCCTGTCTCTTCAAAAGAGTAGAGGGGAGTGGTTTAGCAAACCACTGGAGGGGTGGGAGAAAGTCTTGGCCGAATTCCCGAATGCCCAAACAGATATTGAGGAAATGAATAAGTGCTTCGCTCTCTCGCGCTACTCCGCTGCCGTCTTTCATTCTTTGTTGGTAGTGGAACATGGACTCATTAGCTTGGGCAAAAAGATAGGCGTTGCTGATCCAAGAACAGGCTGGGACGCTACATACAATCGGCTTGGCGCGTTACTTAAAGATAGAAAAGGCGTGCCCGAAAACATCGACTTTGGACTTATGGAGCAGGTCAAGTCCAGACTAGACAGCATGAAGCTGGCGTGGCGCAACAAAGTTAATCATGCGGCTGGAAGACTGGCAATCGAGAAAACCGGGTTCACGGAGGTTTCCGCCGAAGAGGTAATCGTCGCGTGTCGAAGCTTTATGCGGTTTATGGCCGAGGAAATTGACCCGGTGTCGTAAGGATTGGTCGCCGAGATCCTGATGGATTTAATTTTGGAGATCGAGAAGCCTTCAACCCACGCCACTCCGTAAGCAGCGAAAGCCGAACCTACTGCGTCACCAGAGTTCAAGCGCCTTGACGAGATACTGGGAAGGCTCTTAGCTGTCCAGTATAGCGAATTATAACGCAAGTTAGAAGGGGAAGTCTTGTCCAATGCAGGATGAGCCTGAAGGAGCGGTTTGTTTCTAACGCAGAATGAGCCTGAAGGGGGGGGGCGAGTTCCGGATGCTGAGGATTGAAGGTCAGCATGAGGAATGGGGAGCGATTGAGCCTGGAGCAGATCCGGGCCTTTCTGGAGGCAACGAATGAAGTGCAGTTTGAGGCGGCGAATCGGGCGGAGGTCTACGCCTGGATCAGCCGGACGTTGTGCGAGCAGGAGTACTGGAAGCAGAGCAAGGAAAGCAAAGGGCTGCTGCGGCAATACCTGCGGAAGATGACAGGACTAAGCCGATCCCAGGCGACGCGGCTCATCGCGGGATACGTCAGGGAAGGCACGGTAAAGGAACGCCGTTATCGGCGCAATTGCTTCGCGCAGCGCTACACGGCGGCTGACATTAGGTTGTTGGCCGAAGTGGATGAAGCGCACGAAACGCTGAGTGGGCCGGCCACGCGGCAGATCCTGCAGCGCGAGTTTGAGCGGTATGGCAACCGGCGTTGCGAGCGTCTGGCGGGAATCTCCGTGGCGCATATTTACAATCTGCGCAAAAGCGGGGCTTATCGCGAGAAACGGGTGCGTTACCAAAAGACACGGCCGATGCCAGTGGCCATTGGAGAGCGGCGGCGGCCCGATCCGCAGGGTCGGCCCGGCTACCTGCGTGTGGACACCGTGCATCAAGGCGATTGCGACGGGATCAAAGGCGTGTATCACATCAACGCGGTGGACGAAGTGACGCAATGGCAAGTAGTGGGAGCTACGCCGCAGATTGGAGAAAAATGGCTATTGCCGGTATTGGAAGCGATGTTGGCGCAGTTCCCGTTCCGGATCCGGGGTTTCCATTCCGATAACGGCAGCGAGTTCATTAATCGCACTGTCGCCCAGCTGCTGAACAAGTTGTTGGCGGAACAGACCAAATCGCGCCCGCGGCATTCCAATGACAACGGCCTAGTGGAGGCCAAGAATGGCGCAGTGATCCGTAAGCACATCGGATACGGCTATATCGATTCCAGCAACGCCGACGCGCTCATGCTCTTCTACCGTGACCATTTCAATCCCTCTCTGAACTTCCATCGGCCTTGTGGTGTGCCGGAAACGACGATCGACCGGAAGGGCAAACAACGCCGGGTTTATCGCCGCTACGCAACGCCCTGGGAACTGTTACAGGAGGCGCCGGAGTTCACGCAGTGTCTGAAGGCTGGAATCACTACCGAAAGCTTGCAGCGTTCCGCCGATAGCTGCAGTGATACCGAAGCAGCATGCCTCATGCAAGCAGCCAAGCGCAAGCTCTTCGCCGGACTGCGGCACAAACGGAGCGCATGAAGACGGCGGGAGGAAATGACAACCTATGGACGCCGAGGAAAATCAACCACCAGGTTTTCCTGGCATAGAAAGCTACACCCAAAAAACAAGGAGGCCCGAAGCGCGGAACTCGCTCCCCCTTCAGGCTCATTCTTCAATTAGAAAATGCTGGGGACGAGACCTTGCCCTAACCCCAGATTTCTGAAGAAGCCATGTTACCAACGGTGAGTTGACTGCCAATAGCCTGGGGTTTGAAAATGACTCAACTTAATGCCTCTCTGATCGGACGACGAAGCAGAGGGGCGAGCCAGCCAAGCAAGAAACTTGAAAATGTTTTATGATGTTCCGAGAGGTCAACATTCAAGAACGTAATCCAGGGCAGTCTCAACTCCACATTGAAAACGTCGGATCTGTCGAGAGACCGCTCATCTGGAAAAAGTTAGTCGAGCGAATCCGCATCGCTATCAGCGATCAAAACGTATTTGCCGAATGCACCGGGGGCGGCTTATCGAGACTGGCGGCGAACTTCGAAACTTTTGAAGACGATAGCTTTACTATCAAGACGAAAGAATTGCCGATGGCGACCATAACGGCTTACTTCGTTGGGAAGCGGTCGGTCAAGATAGACTACTCCTATCGAAAATCGGATTTTTCAGACGATTATCTATGGAATGAGTATCTAGAGTTTCGAGTAGATGCGGTCGACAACGTTTCACTTCATCACAAGGAACAACCCATCACAATCGAGGAGGCGGCCCTCTTGATTTTGAGACCTGCTAAAAGAGATCCAAGCTTCTCACCGCCCAAGCCGCAAGACGCACCTGACTAGGTTTGCTTACGCTCTTGTTCCAAGCACCTTTCTAAACTAAACCGTTTAGTTAATTGACTAGAGACCATCACATGATCCAAGTAGAAAACTTGGTAAAAAAATTCGGCGACTTCACGGCGGTCGATAGTATTTCCTTCGATGTGCAAAGAGGCGAAATCTTTGCGTTTCTGGGACCGAACGGCGCGGGCAAAACCACCACCATCAAAATGCTCACCACCTTGCTCAAGCCGAGCAGCGGAGTCATCCGCTTGGATGGTTTGGATCCAACTGCCAGGCAGGGCGAAGCACGCCAGCGCTTCGGTATCGTTTTTCAGGACCCAAGCCTGGATGGAGAGCTGACGGCCTACGAAAACATGGACATTCATGGCGTGCTCTACAAAGTTCCGCGCAAGATCCGGGCCGAACGCATCGAGGTGCTGATGAAGACGTTCGAACTGTGGGAGAGGCGCAAGGGGTTGGTGAAGACGTTCTCCGGCGGCATGAAGCGCAGGCTGTCAGATCGCGCGCGGCTTCCTGCACACGCCGAAAATTCTCTTTCTGGATGAACCGACCTTAGGTCTCGATCCGCAAAGCAGGAATCAGCTTTGGACACAGGTCAAGCAGCTCAACCAGAGCGAGAGCGTGACCGTGTTCCTGACCACCCACTACATGGACGAAGCGGACCGAGTCGCCCAGCGGATCGCGATCATAGATCACGGCAGGATTGTGGCGCAGGGAACGTCGCAGGAACTGAAGGAACAAACCGCCAGCGACTCCCTGGAGGACGCCTTCCTGGCGCTGACGGGCTCGACGATTCGCGATGAGAAAGTGAGCTCGGCGGACCAGATGCGGCAGATGGCGAAGATGTGGAGCCCGAAACGATGAGCGCGATTTACATTCTCTGGCTGCGTGAATTGAAGCGCTATTTTCGCTCGCGTGCGCAGATTGTCGCATCGCTCGGCCAGCCGCTGCTCTATTTGCTGGCGCTCGGCTTCGGTCTCGGGCCGGTGTTTCAAAAGGCCGGGAACGGCAGCTATATGCAATTTGTGGCGCCGGGCGTCATCGGGATGACGATCCTGTTCAGCTCGGTGTTTTCAGGCATCGGGCTGCTTTGGGACCGGCAGTTCGGTTTTCTGAACGAGACGCTGGTGGCGCCCGTTCCGCGCAGCCGGATCATGCTCGGCAAGGCGCTCGGCGCGGCAACAGTCGCTATGATTCAAGGGCTACTGGTGGTGGTTGTCTGCCTGGTGGCCGGTTTCCGGCCCAAAAACCTGGCGGAGATCCCGATGGCTCTGCTCTTCATGGCGCTGATTGCCACGGTCTTCTCGTCGCTCGGCATTGCGCTCGGCTCGAAGCTCGAAAATATGCAGGGTTTCCAATTGATCATGAACTTTCTGGTGATGCCCATCTTCTTTCTTTCGGGCGCGCTGTTTCCGCTGACGAATCTGCCCAAGGTGTTGAGCGTGATTACCAGTTTCGACCCGCTCTCCTACGGAGTAGACGGCCTGCGGGGAGCCTTGATCGGGATTTCACATTTTGGCATGATGACGGACGTTGTCGTCCTGTGCGCAGTAGCGCTCGCGCTGACCGCCGTGGGCAGCTATTTCTTCTCGAAAATTCAGCTTTGAGATGGCTGACCGCGCGCCACCCGATGATAGACTGACTCGGGTTAGTTCAACGTGCTGGCTGCTCAATATCTCGGCCCAAACCGAATCGAACCGGTAGAAGTTTCCAAGCCTTACGCCGGCGTCGAAGAGGCTTTACTTTCTGTGGAGGCTTGCGGCATGTGTGGCTCGGATTTGGGGATCCTGGCAGGCGTACATCCACGCGCGCAGGCGCCCCTCACTCTTGGCCACGAATTTTGCGGGCGCATTGTTGAGCTTCGCTCGCAGTCAAACGAGTTCAAAGCCGGAGATCGCGTAGCGGTTTATCCGCTGATCTCCTGCGGACACTGCCTGATGTGCCGAACCGGCAATTCGCACGTTTGCCGTGCGCTGCGGCTTTATGGCATCGATGCGCCGGGCGGAATGGCCGATTTCGTCAAGCTCCCGTTAGCGAACCTGCTGCGTTTGAGCGGCGACATGGAGCCGGGGATTGGCGCGCTGGTAGAACCGCTGGCGGTTGCAGTGCATGGTGTGTCGCGCGCGCCCCTGGCGGAGGCACGCACCGCGGCCGTAGTGGGCGCTGGACCGATCGGCTTATTGACAGCTCTGGTGGCGCGAGCACGCGGGACGGCACAAATCCTGATGGCGGATGTACTGCCTTCGCGCATCGCTCTCGCGAAGTCGCTGGGCTTTAGCGCCGTCATGGCCGGCGAGCAAATGGCCGACCTGGTCAAGACCACGACGGACAGCGAAGGCGCGGATATCGTCTTCGAGTGCGCGGGCGTTCCTGCCACGGCCGTTAGTATGACGGCGCTCGCGCGCTGCCGCGGAACCATCGTCAATCTGGGCGTCTTTAAGAAACCCGTCGAAGTGGACTTGCAAGCGCTGAACTTCAAAGAAATCACCGCTATCGGTTCGCGTGTTTACACCAGACAGGATTTCGTCGAAGCCATCGAACTGGCTCGCGTGCTGCCCTTGCAGCCGATCATTTCACACACCTTCCCGCTGGCTGACGTGACTTCCGCCTTCGCCAAATTCAGAGCCGGCGAGGGCGTCTGTAAGCTCATCATTCAACCCTGAGATGCCTACCAGTAGAAGAGAATTCGCCGGTGCTCTGGCAGCTGCCCTTTTACTGCCTCGCTCGGCATCCGCCGCCGAAACCGCGTTTACGGTTCTGCTGGACGAGCCACTTGGAACAATCGACCAAATATCTATGGTCACTTCGCCGAAAATATCGGCGGCGTTATCTATGACGGAATCTGGGTCGGCCCCGACTCGAAGATACCGAACTACAACGGCATCCGCAAAGAACTGGTGGACGCCTTCAAGAAGCTCCATCCGCCTGTTGTGCGATGGCCGGGCGGCTGCTTTGCCGACAGCTACGATTGGCGTGATGGCATCGGGCCGCGCAACAAAAGGCCGACCCGCACGAATTTCTGGATCAACGACCCTGAGCTCCGCAATGCGCCGGACGGCCCGCAAAAGTTCGACCCGAACGAATTTGGCACCCATGAATTCATGCAGTTTTGCAACTCTCCGGCGCTAAACCATACCTGGCGGCAAATCTGCGCAGCCTCACCGCAAAGGATTTTTATCAATGGGTGGAGTATTGCAACGCTCCCGAAAATAAGACGACCTTGGCCCGGACGCGCGCCGCCAACGGTGACCCCGAGCCATTTCGTGTAAGGTTCTGGGGGGTCGGCAACGAAGCCTGGGGCTGCGGCGGAAACTTTCGTCCCGAAGAATATGCCGCGGAGTTTCGCCGCTTCACTTCCTGGGTGCCCGACTATGGCGTGGACCTCGCGTTAATCGCATCCGGCCCGAACGGCGATGATGTGAATTGGACCCGGCGCTTCTTTCAAGCGCTGACCGAATACGACAAGAACGCGCTGAAGAACCTCTACGGCTGGTCGACCCATTATTACTGCGGCACGACCGGCAAAGGCGATGCCGTCGACTTCACCGAGCAGGATTGGTATCAGCTCCTCGCCAAAGCAATCCGCATGGAGCGGATTATAGAAGATCATTGGCAAGCGATGGGCGAGATCGATCGCGAGCATCGCGTGAAGCTGGTGATCGATGAGTGGGGCGCCTGGCACAAACGCGGCTCACAAATAGATCCCACCTATCTGTTCGGCCAGATGCCGACTATGCGCGACGCCCTGATCAGCGCGCTTACGCTCGACATCTTCAACCGCCATGCCGATAAGATCGCGATGGCGAATGTCGCCCAGCTCGTCAATAACCTTCACTGCCTGTTCCTGGCGCGGCGCGAACAGTTTCTGTTGACGCCCAATTACCATGTGTTCGCCATGTACGCGCCGCATCAGGGCGGCCAATCCCTGCGCGCGATCGTCGATAGCGCGCAAGCCTTCGACAATCTGCCCTGCTGGCAGGTTCGGCGTCTTTGCACCATAAACAGTTGGTCGTCTCTATCGTGAATTCAAGCGCCCGCGAGCCGCAAGCCATCCCGATCCATTTGCGCGGCGGCGCCGTGCGGAGCGCCCGCGTGTCCGTACTTACGTCCACGGATATTCACGCGCACAATACCTTCGCGAAAGCGCACGCGGTTTCGCCGCGGGAACGCGCGCTTCCCGCCACCGGAGCCGCCTTCATTTACCAGGCGCCCGCGGCCTCGGTGAACGTGCTGCAAATCGAATTGATTTAAGTCTTCAGCTTGTCGCTTTTGACGGCCAGTGGATTTGGCCGCCGCTATGTAGCGCCAGATTGCCGATCTGCCCCGCCTGCCCGCAGGCGATTCCCGCCTCCACTGGCGCATTCGGCTCCTTGCGGCTCTTGATGCACTCGAAGAAATTCTGCATGTGCGAGATCGTGCCGTCCTCAAAACTCGTCTCGGTCAGCACCGGATTGCCTTTCTTTACGCCCTCGCGATACACTTCGAAACCGCTGCGCGTCAGCTTAATCGTGCCCTCGGTGCCGCGGAATTCGAGACCGCCGTCATCTATCGACGAAACCATCGTCCCCTCATAGCCCACGTCAAACCCGCCATAGTGAAAGCCGCACTGCACGGTATCCGGGCATTCCCACTGCTCGAAGAAATATTTGTTCCCGATCATTTGCGCAAAGCTCGGCTGACTCGTGCGCATGGCCCAATGCACCACATCGATCCAATGCGCAAACAGGTCCGTCATCGCGCCGCCGCCGAAATCCCAGAACCAACGCCACCGCCGGTATTTTTCCTCGCTGAACGGCTGATCCGGAGCAGACCCGAGCCAGCGCTTCCAATCGAGCACTTGCGGATTGATCGGCGCGCTCGCCCAGTCGCGCTGATAGTTCTGATACCAATAGGTCCGGACTTGCGTGATGCGCCCGATATTTCCGCCCTGAATGAGTTCCACCGCGCTCTGGAAATGCCGCCAGCTTCTCTGTTGCATGCCGCACTGCAGAATCCGCGTCGAGGAACGAACCGCCTGCAGCAGCACCGGACCTTCCTCAAAGGTGTGCGTCACCGGCTTTTCGAGATAGACATCTTTGCCGGCAGCCAGAGCGTCCGTCGCCACCCGGACGTGAGAATGGTTCGGAACCGCAATAAGTACCGCATCCAGAGGCTGCGCGAGCAGCTGTTTGTAATCGACGAACGTGGCTGCCGCCGCGCCATTCGCGCGCGCTTTAAGCTCATCCAAATGAGGCGAATAAACATCGCACCCCGCCGCCAGTTGGTAAGGCGCGGATGCATCCGCGGCGTGCAGCAGCGCCCGCATGCGGCCCCCATTGCCAATCACTCCGATGCGCAGCGTATCGTTCGCGCCCCAAACTCTGGTCGCCGCCGCGGCCGTCAGCCCGCCCGCCATCAAAAAACTGCGCCGGTTCGTTTTCATTTATCTGCTCTCGCTTGTTATATCAATATCCAATTCGGCCGTCCCGCTACTTTCACATGAGAGACAGTCCGGCCGAAATCGACTAAGGTCTTACGGAATGGCTGAGGATCCTGAAAAAAACACCGCCGCGCTCTCCGGCCCCCAGCTCAGCGGGGTCCAGAAAGCCGCGATTATCCTGATCGCCCTGGGCCCGGCTGAGAGCGCCAGCATTCTCCGCCATGTTCCGGAAGACGAAGCCGACGCCATCGCCCGAGCCGTCGCCGATTTCGACACCGCGACTCCGGAACAGCTCAAATACGCCTTTGAGGATTTCGAGCGCCTGACGGTTTCGCATGGCCTGATGACCAACGGCGGCACCGATTATGCCCATAAGCTGTTGATCGAGGCATACGGCCTCGAGATGGCCACCCGGCTGATCGATCACGTTCACAAAGCTGCCCGCCCCGACTCCATCACCTTCGAGAACTTCCGCAGAGTCGACCCGCAACAACTGGCCAAGTTCATCCAGGACGAGCACCCGCAAACCATCGCCCTCATTCTTTCCAACCTGGAAGCCGGTCAGGCCGCCACGCTTCTCAGTTCACTTCCGGGCGAAACCCGCGCCGAGGTCGCCACCCGCATGGCCGATCTCGATCAAATCTCGCCCGAGGTCGTTCGCAACATCGCGAGTGTCATCGATCAGAAGCTGCGCAACCTGGGCGAACTCAGCCGCGAAGCGGTCGGCGGCATCCGCGCCGTCGCCAACATGTTCAATCGGCTCGATCCCAATACCTGCTCACAGATGCTCGAAGCCGTCGAAAAAGACAATCCACCGCTGTTCGAAAATATCCGTCGATTCATGTTCGTGTTCCGCGATCTTGAGGATCTGGATGTCCCGTCCATTCGCGCTCTGATGAGCCGAGTAGAGCGCAATACGCTGCTGGTAGCCATGAAGGGGGCGGATGAATCCTTGCGGCGCAAATTCCTTTCCACGCAATCGCAGCGCGGTTCCGAGATGATGGCCGAAGAACTCTCGAATCTCGGGCCCGTCCGATTGAAAGATGTGGATGCGGCCCAGCAGCAAACCATTACCGTCGCCCGGGAAATGGAAAAGGAAGGCCTGATCAGCCTGAGTGGCTCGGCTAACGAAGAGTACGTTTACTAGCGCCAATCGTTACCCAACCTGGTTGCAAAGAGTGCCGATCGGCGCTATCGTGATCCGAATCTCATCTTGCGCCTGCAACGTGAACGAATCCGGCGGCACAATGCCGGTTCCGGTCAACAGAAAGCAGCCATGCGGAAAGCTGTTGTCGCGATAAAGGAATTCGACAAGCGTTCCGAGTTCTCGTTTGATCGATTCGAGCGTCGTCGATCCGGCAAATTCCGCGCGCCCATTGCGCCGAATTTCCAACTCTATTGCAGTCACTTTGGGAAGCGGTTCGTTGGTCACCAGAATGCACGGTCCGAGCGCGCAGCTGCGATCGTAAACTTTCGCTTGTGGAAGATAGAGCGGATTCTCGCCCTCGATGTCGCGCGAGCTCATATCGTTGCCGATCGTGTAGCCGGTGATCTTTCCAGTCGGGGTAATCAACAGAGTAAGCTCCGGCTCCGGCACGGACCAGACGGCATCGCCGCGGATCGCCACTGGCTGATTCGGTCCGGCAACACGATTGGGCGTGGCTTTGAAGAATAGCTCGGGGCGCTCGGCGGAGTAAACCCGATCGTAAAAATCGCCGCCGCCCGCCGACTTCGACTCTTCCATCCGGGCGTCGCGACTGCGATAGTAGGTCACGCCCGCCGCCCAAACTTCCTGCTTGCTGATCGGCGCGAGCACTTCTTCGGGCTCGCCTTCCGTCGATCCTCTCTGGGAAGCGATTTTCGTTCGCAGGAAGTCGAACAGATCATCCCGCATCAAAAGAGCGTCCCAATCCTCTTCAATACTCGCCAGCAGCTTGCGCTCGTTCTCGACAACAGGACCCAGACGGGTGCGATAGAGCTTCATAGTTTTACGAAGTAACCTGCAAACCAGGGGACTGGCAAGCATTCCGCGCCGTTTGCGGAATCCGACGCCTGTCCCCCGCTTTGCCCATCAGAGCAGGCCATCCCGTCAACGCAGCTGAAAATCCGCCGCGCAACCCCGATCCACCCAAATCCCTCTCGGATCGTAACCCCAACTCACGCCCTGGCGGCAAGGCGGCCCGCCGCGCTGCCTGATGAGCCGAACCCCGCGACGCGTATCCGCCGCGCAATATCGACGCCGTCCATTTTCCGAGATACAAGTGATCGTAACCGGTCGTACCGGCCGTGGCGGTGGCCCCGGACGCACCACCAGAAAATTCGCCGCGCAGCCGCGGTCGACCCAAATTCCTCTTTGGTCGTAGCCCCAGCTGTAGTTCAAACGGCAGGGAGCGCCGCTCAACTGCCGCGTTAGCTTGACCCCGCCGCGCGTGTCTGCCCGGCAGTACGAACGGCGTCCGTTCGAAGCGCATGAGATTACGCCCTGCGCGCTCGCCGGGAGCGAGTAAAACGCGCTTGTCAACGCAAGTACCGCCAGCAATCGCGCTGGAATTTTTGGGAGGCCCATCGCCAGATGCTACCAGAAAGCGCGCGACGACGGAGCTACCGGCGCATGTCATCCTGCCGCCCCGACGTACCATACGGAAAGGAGTTTTCGTTCGGCTTTCCACATCCATTCGAAATGCTTACGCCTAAGGCTCACCCCAAGAAACCACCTTCGCCCGCAAAATTTGCAATCGCCGCGCTAGTATTCACCACCCTGACCACCGGCATTTGGGCCGCCGGCAGCGCGCAATTGTCGCCCGTCGAAGTCGCCGAACTCAATCCCAACCCCATGCCGACGGCGCTCGATCGCGGCGCGGCCGGTCTCGCCAGATGCCTCCTCGAACTGCGCACCCGCGCCAGCATACTCATGGTTACCGCCCATCCCGATGACGAAGATGGCGGCATGCTGGCCTATCAAAGCCGCTATCTTGGCGCGCGCGCCATCCTCCTCACGCTCAATCGCGGCGAGGGCGGCCAGAACGCCATGTCCACCGATTTCTATGACGCGCTCGGTTTGTTGCGCACGCAGGAGCTGCTGCAGTCAGATCGTTTTTATGGCGTCCATCAATACTGGGGCACCGTCATCGACTACGGTTTTTCGAAAACTCGCGAGGAAGCGCTTCAAAAATGGGGCTATGAACGCGTGCTCTCCGATACCGTCCGCGTGGTGCGCATGACCCACCCGCTAATTATCACTTCGGTCTTCGTCGGAGCGCCCACGGATGGCCACGGCAATCACCAGGTAGCCGGCCAGATGGCCCAGGAAGTCTTCAATGCGGCCGGCGATCCTAGCCGTTTCCCCGAGCAGATCAGGCAAGGGTTGCGCCCCTGGAAGCCGCTCAAGGTCTATGCTCGCGTTCCCTTCTTTGCTCCCACCAAAAACAACACCATCTACGATTACGCAACCGATAAGTATGTGCCCATCCGCTTTCACGATTACGTCAACAACACCTGGATCGACAAAACTCCGTCCACCGATGTGACCATTCCGGAAGGCACCCAAATTCGCGCCGCCGGTTTGACTTCTCTGCAGATGGGCCGCGAAGGCTGGGGTTACCAGAAATCGCAAAATGGCGGTGGCACCACGCCGCCCCCGAGCTTGTATGCCGCCCCCTATCATCGCTACGGATCGCACGTCGAGACCGCTTCGCACGAGCAGTCCTTCTATGACGGGATCGATGTCTCGCTCAACGGCATCGCTTCGCTTTCCACCGGCGGTGACACGGCCTTCCTTAAGGAACAACTGGCTCGCCTATCCGGCTGTGTCAATCAGGCCGCGGAACACTACCGGCCCGATCAGCCCTCCGCCATCGCGCCGCTGCTTGCCAAAGGATTGCAGCAGACTCGCGAACTGCTTGCGCAGGTGCAAACCAGCGCGCTTACCGAACCCGGCAAAAGCGATATCGCTTTCGAACTGCAAAAAAAGGTTGCCCAGTTTGAAAAGTCCTTGACCCTCTCGCTCGACGTCTCTTTTGAGGCCGCCGTCCTTCCCGAGAAGCCGCCCACCGGACCTTTTGCCGCCTTCGCCGTCAATCCGATTACCTTCACCATCGCTATTCCGGGCCAGCATTTTGCGGTTCAGACCCGCTTGCTGAACAGCAGCCCGGAGCAGCTCGCTATCGAGTTCGTGTCCGTGGCAAATTCCGATGGCAAAGACTGGAAAATAGCCGCCCAGGGAGCTCAACCCGGCGCGTTAAACGCCGGCCAGGAAAGTAAACAGCAGTTCTCTATCGTTGCGCCGGAGAATGCAACTCTCGTCAAGCCGTATTTCTCGCGCCCCGATGAAGAGCAGCCCTACTACAACCTGACCGATGAACGTTTTCGCAACCTGTCCCTCGCCCCCTATCCGCTGTATGCCACTGCCCAGCTCCAGTTTCAAGGCGTTGCCTGGGATTTGCGCCAAGTCGTCCAAACCAACTCGCACGTGCCCGATATCGGCACGAAACAAGAGCCGCTGCTGGTAGAGCCGGCGATCTCCGTTTCCGTTTCCCCGGCTGCTGGCGCCGTTCCCTTGAGCTCCGCCTCCTTCGGCTTCACCTGCGTGCTGCACAGTAACGTAAAAGGTCCGGCCAAAGGCGTTCTACGCGTAACCCTGCCGAAAGGCTGGCGTTCCACTCCGGAAGACTACCCCTTCGACTTTTCCCGCGACGGCGACGGCGAAACGTTCAGCTTCAAAATTTCACCCGGATCGATAGCCCAGCAGCGCTACGAAGTGCGCGCCGTGGCCGAGTACCAAGGCAAAAGCTATGTGGAAGGCTATCGCATGGTCGGTTACTCCGGATTGCGCCCCTATCCCTACTACCGCCCGGCCACTTACCAGGCAACAGGCGTCGATGTCAAGACCGCGCCCGGACTTCGGGTGGCCTTCGTTCCCGGCACCGGCGACGATCTTCCGCAAGCTCTCGAAGACCTGGGGCTGCGCGTTCCTATCTTGTCGGATGACGATCTGGCCAACGGCGATCTCAGTAACTTCGATGCGATCGTTCTTGGCGTGCGCGCTTACAGCGCCCGTCCCGAAGTGCGCGCCGCGAACTCCCGTCTTTTGAACTATGTGAAAAACGGCGGCGTGCTCATCGTCCAGTACAACCTGCAGAATTTGGATGAAGGCTATGGCCCTTACTCGTTTTCACTCGGATCCACCCAAAAAGTAGTCGACGAAAACTCAGTCGTCCGCGTTTTGGAACCCCGGAGCCCAGTCCTGCATTGGCCCAACAGAATCACCGAAGCCGATTTTAAGAATTGGCAGGAAGAGCGCGGGCACGGCTTCATGGAAAAATGGGATTCTCACTATCAGGCGCCCCTCGAAACGCATGATCCCGACCAGTCGCCTCAGCGCGGCGGCTTGCTGGTCGCCCGCTATGGCAAAGGCTATTACGTCTATGACGCCTTTGCGCTTTACCGCCAGTTACCGGCCGGCGTCCCCGGCGCCTACCGCCTTTTGGCGAACCTCGTCAGCCTCGGCAAGAATCCGGCGAGTAACTAATCTTACTCAAATTACGAATCTAATATCAGGTAGTATTAATCCATCTTGGTAGGTGCTTATGTTCGCGCGAAATACTGCGTTGCTGGCGTCCGTTCTCCTCGTGAGTTCCTGTAGCTTCGGAGCTTCGCAAAGCCGATCTTTCCCCACGCCCGCAGTCGATATGCCGGCCGCCTCCGCGCAAGGCATGGAAACAGCCGTCCTTGCCGGCGGTTGTTTTTGGGGCATGGAGGGACTCTTCGAACGCATCAAGGGCGTCAAGAAAGTCGTCTCCGGGTTCGCCGGAGGGCAGAAGTCTACCGCCCACTATGAAGAAGTGAGCACCGGTGCCACCGGCCACGCGGAATCGGTCCAGATTACGTTCGATCCGAAAGAGATCACTTACGGGCAGCTTCTCATGGTCTATTTCTCGGTCGCGCATGACCCGACAGAGCTGAATCGCCAAGGGCCCGACACCGGCAGCCAGTACCGCTCCGCGATTTTCTACGCGAACGACGATCAGAAAAAGGTGGCCGACGCTTACATTCAGCAGTTGGACGCCGCCAAAGTCTTCTCACGCCCGATCGTCACCCAGGTGGTTCCACTCAAAGGCTTCTACCCGGCCGAAGCGTACCACCAGCATTTTCTCGATCGCAATCCCAACTACCCCTACATCGTCTACAACGACATGCCGAAGCTGGCCGCGCTCAAGAAAGAATACCCCGAATTCTGCCGCCGCTAGCTTTCAGAACCGCGACCGTGAGGGAGCGGAGCCGCCGGCACTAAGACATCACCTATAGCTCGTGCTGGACGCTACTCTTAAGAGCCATGAGCGCAGCGATTGGACAGTGGCGCAGGCCATCGTTTTTTGTGGCCTGTGAATTCTTTCCCTACCGATGAGCCGTCGGCCCCTTCGCCGAAGCCGCCGCCGGATTCGCTCCCGTATCCACCTCCAACATACGCACCGGTTTCGGCGCGGTGTCGTATTGGCTCAGCTTGCGAAGAGCGCTTGCCTTGTCCTTATAGCGAGCCTGAACCTCATAGTCGTTGGTGAAGCTTAAGTCCTCGAAGTGATACCGGCCATCCTGCTTGGTAAAAAAATTGGTCCTCTCCTTGGTCTTGTTGTTCGTTAACGTGACCATCGCGCCCTTCAACACTTGCCCTGTTTCATCCGTCACCTGCCCGCTCACGGTCCGAGAAGTCGCCGCCTTCTCTTTTTTGGGCGACTTCTGATTGCCGAACGTCGCATCGTCTTTGGGCCGCGTATCGGCCGAGGGGTTGGTGGGCACTTGGGCTGGCGACAGAGCCGTCCAAAGCCCGAGAACCAGAGACATAGCCATTGCGCGCTTCATGAGGTACCTCTAGGGAACAACCGTTAAATCGTTACCTTCAATCCTAACAAGCGCCGCAAATGCACTGTGAAATGCAAACCACCTTAGGGCTTCTAATAGGGAAATGAAACGGTTCCCGCTGATATGCGGCGCATTTGCGCTGTTAGCAGCCTTTATTGCCTCCGGGCTTGCGCAGAGTGACAACGCGCAAGAAAGCATTTCGCTAGATGCCACCGCACCCACCCGCCCCTTTCCGCATTTCTGGGAACAAATGTTCGGTTCGGGCAGAGCGAATCTCAGCCTGCGCGCCAGTTATCGCGACGATTTGAAAAGGGTCAAAGAAGAAACCGGCTTCACCTACGTGCGCTTCCACGCCATCCTCGACGACGAAAATGGCGTCTACGATGAGGACGCCCAAGGGCATCCTGTCTACAACTTTTCCTACGTCGATCAGATCTATGACGGACTGCTGGCAAATCATGTAAAACCGTTCGTCGAAATCAGCTTCATGCCGCGCAAGCTTGCCGCTAATCTCACTCCACATCCCTTCTGGTACAAACCGCTCCCATCGCCGCCCAAAGATCCCGCCAAATGGAGCGCGTTGATCCAGGCCTTCACCCGGCACTTAATCGATCGCTATGGCAAGAACGAAGTCGAACAATGGTATTTCGAAGTCTGGAATGAACCGAACATCGATTTCTGGGATGGCGAACCTAAACAGGCTACTTATTTCGCGCTCTATGACGTCACGGCGAAGGCTTTCAAGCAAGTCGATCCGGCTCTCCGTGTAGGCGGCCCCGCCACCGCGCAGGCGGCTTGGGTGGCTGAGTTCATTGCCCATTGCAAACAGAACAACGTCCCCTTCGATTTCGTATCCACCCACGTCTACGGGAATGAAGAGTCGAAGAATGTCTTCGGGCACGACCTGCCGATCAGCCGCCGCGACATGGTGGGGCGCTCCGCCAAAAAGGTCTATGACGAAGTAAAGGCATCCGGCGCGCCGGATACGCCGATCATCTGGTCCGAATACAACGCGACCTACATGTCCCAACCCGAAGTGACCGACAGCGCTTTTATGGGGCCCTGGCTGGCCAATAACATTCGCGAGTGCGATGGCCTTCAAACGATGATGTCCTACTGGACCTTCTCCGACGTCTTCGAAGAACAGGGAGTCGTCAAGACGCCGTTTTATGGGGGCTATGGCCTCATTGCGGAACGGCATTTACCCAAAGCGGCCTTTTGGGATTTCGATTTGCTGCACGAACTGGGCGACCGGCGCGCCATGGTTGCTTCTGAGAACGCTCTGGTCACCGAGCGCGCCAACGGTACCTTCGTAGTCGCCTTGTGGAACTATGCCGAGCCCGGCCAGACGGGAAGCCCCAAGACCTTTCGACTGCTCGCCAACAACCTGCCCGCCAAAACCTACAGCATGCGATTCGTCAGCCCTAGCCATGCGTCCGTGCTCGCGGACTGGCGCAAGATGGGCAGTCCCGTCTCCCCCACCGTTCCTCAAATCCGAACCCTGCTTGAGCAATCCGAGTTGCCGGAAGGCCAAACCTTCCCGCTCGACCATCCCATCGTGCTCGCTCCACAGACGCTCGCCGTTCTCGAAATAGGCCGCTAGTCAGGCGCGCAACAGGTCGCTTACCACCAGAAACGTGTAACCCTGGTCCTTAAGCCGGGGCACGATCTGCCGAACCGCTGTCAGCGTCTCTGAGATGTCCGGCTTCTTCTGAACCTCGCGCCCGTCGTGCAAACAGATAATGCCGCCCGGGGCGATATGTTGCAGAATGTGGGTCCGGATGCGCGCGGCGGGCCAGCGCCAGTCATTGCCGATCACCGTCCAAAGCACGTTGAGCAGGGCCAATTTCTCCTGAACGGCGCGCATCCCGGTCCAGCGAAAACCGTAAGGCGGTCGCAGCACCATGGGTGCCAGACCCGTCTCGAAGGTGATGATCTTCTGCGTCTCGGTGAACTCTTTTTCGATGAACGAGCGCGGCTTGAAGAGCAGTTTGGGATGGGAATAAGTATGGTTGCCGAGTTGATGGCCGGCGGCCGCCACCCGGCCGGCGATATGCGGCAGGCGTTTCACGTTCATTCCGCACTGGAAGAAAGTGGCAAACACTTTTTCGCGATCCAAATACTCGAGTAAAGGCAGCGTCCCTTCGCTCGGTCCATCGTCAAACGTTAAGGCAATCGTCCGCTCGGAGTCCGATCCCTTGTAAACGGAGGGCCCAAAGAGCTGGGAGGATTTCGAAACGCTGCCGTAGGCGGCGGCGGCCGATAGGCCACCCATAACCGCGCCAGCGGTAAAACCTGTTAGCGTCAAAGCTCGCATTTACGTTCCCTAGACTAACATCTATAAACGATCTACAGTATCTCGACAGACATAGTAAGCTACTCGCTTACCGTGTCTCGAGCCGGCGCCGATGCTTGAAAGTCTCTCCTCACCCGATCGGTGTAGGACGCAAGCAGATGATCGACGCGTTCTTGCTGGCTCGATTTTACGATAAACCCGACGTGATTCCGTTTCTCAAGCCGCCAAACCAGCTCCGAGTCTGTAAAGCCCGAGGTGTCGGGCCATTCCTGCCGGGCCAGCGATACCAGCAACCCAGCATAATCTTGTCGTGCTGTTGGAAAATTGTATGTTAAATCACGCGCCGCCGCAACCTCTACTTTGGCCCATTCGGCCCAGAGGTTTATACCAGATGCCTGTTCCACCAGATCCGAGATGTGCGCCCCCCTACGCGGGCAGAAGTCTCGAGGAAGTAGTAAGCGCCCCCTTCCCGGGCCCGGATAAACTCGGTGTGCGACACGCCGTCGCGCAGTCCAAAAGCCCGCAAAACCCTTTCGTTCATTGCTGTTAGCGCGAGCGATTCGGCCTTGCCCTGCTCCAGAATCCGGCTGGTGAAGATGCCGCCCGAGACGGTTAACTCGAGCGGCGGAGTGCCGTACGCGCTGGCTATTGCGTACGCCATTTCGCCCCCAAACCAGATGGAGTCGACATGGAAAATGTCTCCCGGTACAAAACGTTCTAGTACGAAGAACGACTGTCGGTCCCCCAAACTGTGAATACGATCCCAAACCTCTTCCGCCCGATGGAACTTATTGATGCCGACCGCCCCGGCCATCAGCCGCGGTTTGAGTACCCACGGAGCCGGCGTCGTCTCGAGGAATTGCCCAATTTGCTCGTGGTTGAACACCGGGCAGAACTCAGGGACACGAATCTCCGCCTCCGCCGCTCGCATCCGCATAGCCAGCTTGTCACGGAAATATCGCGCTGCGCTTTCGCCCATGCCCGGAAGCCGCAAGTGCTCGCGCAAAAGCGCGGCCTTCTCCACATCGAAATCGTCCAGCGCCATAATACGGTCGATCCGCGCTGTCCGCGCTAGATGGCTGACCCCTTTGAGCATCTCATCCTGGTCCCATTCATACTCGCGGTCCGGCGGATAAAAGATATCGTCCAGGCTGGCGCGCGGCCAGTTTGCTTTCTCCTTCAAACCGAGCGACGTGAGCAGGAAAACCCGGCAGCCTTGCCGCTTCAGTTCTTCTAGCGTGCCGTGCCCTTTCTCATAGCTGGCGAGGCAAAGGATGGTAAGTGACTCGGCCATGGGGCAAAATAGACTATTAATGCTAATTCGTAACTATAGCGCGGCCGGCGACGAAAGATTGGATAGATGCCAAAACTCAAGCTGAAGCACCTGCTTGCGGTTCGGTGGTTCCACTGGATCAATTTTCCGCTGCTCTTCCTGATGATCTGGAGCGGTATTCTCATTTACTGGGCCTACGCTCCTTACCACATTGGGCCCATCCATTTCTTTCCTGCCTGGGTCTATAGCACCCTCCACATCGACCATCGGCTGGCCGAAGGCATGGCGCTGCACTTCACCCTGATGTGGCTGTTTGTCGCGAACGGCATCGCTTATGTCGCCTACACGCTCGTTTCGGGCGAATGGCGTTATCTGGTGCCGCAATCCTGGTCGGCTTTCCGGGACGCCCTGGATGTCACGCTCTACGATCTTCATCTCAAAAAGGAGCTGCCGCCGCAGGATAAATACAACGCCGCCCAGCAGATTTCTTACACCGCCATTGTGCTGATGGGCGTCGGGTCGGTGGTGACAGGTTTTGCCATTTATAAACCGGTACAACTGGCCTGGTTGACGACCTTATGCGGCGGCTACACCATTGCGCGCCTGCTGCATTTCATGCTGGCCATGGGATATCTGGTGTTCTTCGTGGTGCATGTCTCACAGGTGGTGCGCGCCGGGTGGAATAACTTCCGGAGCATCGTGATCGGATACGAGCTGGTCAATGAAAAACGATAACCATCACCGCGAGATCACTGTGCCGCCAGGCGAGCTGGGCCGCCGCTCCCGCCGCGGCTTTCTGGTGGGTGGATTAGCCGCCGCCGCCGCCATCGGCGGCTATGAGTGGCTGACCAAAACGGGGCAGGAAAACGGCGTCCCTTGGCCGCAGCGCCGCGTACTCGATGTCAACGAAAAACTGGCCCACGCCTATCTCAGAGACGGCCATCTTATGCCGACCTATTCGGCGAGCCAAATTACCTACCTGAAGCCGAATGGCGATGATGGGCTCGACTCCGACATTGAAGTCGCCAAATGGAAGCTGAAGGTCTCAACCGACGACACGCAACCTTTCGAGCTGCGCCTTTCCGATGTCATGGCTCTCCCCAAGGTCGAAATGATTACGCGCTTCTGCTGCATCGAAGGCTGGAGCGTGGTCACTTCCTGGGCCGGCGCGCGCTTTGCCGATTTCACGCGCAAGTTCGCCCCGCCCGGCAAGCCGCTGCCGCCGTACGTCTACATGGCGACTCCCGACGAAGAGTACTACGTGGGTCTCGATCTCAAAAGCGCCATGCATCCGCAAACCCTGCTCGCTTACGAACACAATGGCAAGCCGCTGACCGACGACCATGGCGCCCCCCTGCGCCTGGTCATCCCGGTCAAATACGGCATCAAGAATATCAAGCGGATCGGGTCGATTGAATACACGAAGGACAAGGCGGATGACTATTGGGCGGAACAGGGATACGATTGGTTTGCAGGACTCTGAGACGTGCCCGACGCTCCTTTTTATGCCGGAACTTCCGGCTTCTCGTACCCGAGCTGGAAGCCGGAATTCTATCCGCAAAAGCTTCCTAACGCCAAGTTTCTATCCTTCTACGCCGAGCGCTTGAATGCCGTCGAGGTGAACTACACCTATCGGCGCATCGCTTCGGCGGCCACGCTTGAAAAGTGGATCGCCGGCACGCCGGAGGGCTTTCTGTTTCTGCCGAAAGCTCACATGAAGATCACCCATTCGCTCAAACTGCACGAGGCGGAAGACTTCACGCGCGTGTTTCTCGAATCGCTCGAACTGCTGCGCGCGGCCGGCAAACTGGGCCCGATTCTGTTTCAGCTGCCGCCGTCCTTCAAAATTGATCTCGAACGGCTCGCCCGCTTCGTGGGCGCTCTGCCGCGCGCCGTCCGTGCCGTCTTCGAGTTCCGCAACGCCACCTGGTTCGACGAAAGCACTTATAAGGTTTTGCAAGACGCCAATGTAGGGCTCTGCATGGCGGAAAACGAGAATCTGGAAACCCCGCACGTCATCACCGCCGATTTCGTATATCTGCGATTGCGCAAGCCGGACTATACCGAATCGGAATTGGAAAGCATCGGCTATCGCGTTAGCCAGTATCGTTCGAACGGCTATCCCACCTACGCCATCTTCAAGCATGAGGAAACGCCGGCCGGCGCCTTACACGCCGAAAAGCTGCTGCACGCGCAAACAGCTACCCACCCCGCCGGGGACACGCCGGGCTAGAGAACCCCCAACCACCCACATCCTCTTTCAAGAAGCCCACACCGAATCAACAACTTAGATCCTCCCGCCCCCTTCCCATCACAACCGCCTCAACCCAATCACAACCTATATTTCCCTTCTTTTCAATAGCTTACAAGGAAACGCTTGGAACCATCCTGTATACTGGTTGCTTGGGAGCCCGTCCGAGCTTCCAACACCCCACGAAACCGCTGGTTTTGATTTCCTAGGAGCTTTTCATGCGCCTCGATCACTCGTCTCCGTCGCCCGCTCGCTTAGCCGCCAACCGCGCCAACGCGCTACTTTCCACGGGTCCAACATCGGACGAGGGTAAAGCCGTCGTCTCCCAAAACCGCTGGCGTCACGGCCTCTCCGGCGCATTCGCGATTCTGCCCTGGGAAGTCGAAGAAGACTTCCAAAAACTGATCGGCGATCTGCGCGCCGAGCACAAACCCTCCACCCCGACGGAAAACCTGCTGGTCGACCGCATGGCCCAGCATCACTGGCTCATGCAGCGTGCCCTGATGCTGCAAGGCTCTTGCTTCACCTACCAAACTCCTGGCTGCGACCAACCGAAAGACCTCGCTCTCTACCTGCGCTACCAGACCACCCACGAGCGCGCCTTCCACAAATGCCTCAACGAGTTAATCAAGCTAAGAGCCGAAGCTCGCCGCGCCAAAGCGGACGAAGCCGCCGCGCAGGAAAAAGAACGAATTGGCTTTGAATCGCAAAAACGCGTTGTGGCCGCCGAAGCCCGCAAACAAGCCGCCGAAAATCGCGCAGAAACCCTGCATGTCGGCCGTCTCGAACTCCTCGAATGCCAAATCGCCGCCCAAAAAGCCCGCTTGCCTCAACCCAAACCCACTGAAACGGCCGCCGTCGGGCTCCAAACAGCCGCCTGAACCTTTTCATGCCCTCTACTGGCTTCTCAAAGCCTCAACCGGATTCAGACGCGCCGCTTTGAGCGCCGGAACCAGGCAGGCCAACGCCGCGACGCCTATCAGCACCAGAGCTGTGCCCGCATAGAGTAAGGGGTCGAAGGCGCTGACCTCGAAGAGCAGTGCTTGGAACAGACGGGCCAAGGCAACGGAAGCCAGAAGTCCGGCCAGAATGCCGAGGAAAACGGGAGCCATGCCGCTCGCAAGGATCGAACGCAAGATTTGCTTCGGGCGCGCTCCGAGCGCCATGCGAATGCCGATTTCGGAAGTCCGGCGGGCGGTCGTGAAGGCGAGAACTCCGTAAATTCCCAGACAGGCCAGCAGAAGCGCGGCACCGGCAAAGGCGGAAAGGAGAATCATTTGAAAACGCTGTGGAGCGAGAGAGCTCGCACGGATTTCCTGCATGGTTTTGATATCGGTGATGGCCGCCTGCGGCTCGAGAGCAGAGATCGTTCGGCGAATGGCGGGAGCCAGGGAAGCGGGATCGGAAGCGGTGCGAACCGCGAGCGACATATTGGTATCGGTGTTTTGCCAATCGAGAAAGTAGACCATCATGGGGGCGGGCGCGGTAAGCGACGCGGCGTGTACGGCTCCGACGACGCCGACCACGGTGTAGAGTCTGTTTCCCCCATACCCGCGGAGCGGGCGGCCGACAGGATTCTCGCTGGGCCAAAGGCGTGCCGCGAGGGTTTCCGTGATGACGGCTTCTTGCCCTTTGCTGTCGTTTTCTGCAAAGATCCGCCCCTGGAGCAGCGGGATACCGGCGGCGCGGAAATAGCTCGGACTGGCCCAGCGTTGGTCGGTCATGGACCATTCGGGCAGAGGCGGTGCGGCGCGGTCGCCGGCACTGACGGGATTGCTATTGTTGTCGCCGTTGAGAGGAAGTCCGGAAATGACACCGGCGGATTCGACACCGGGCAGCGCGCGAACGCGATCTTGCACCCTGCGATAGAAGGCATGGATGTTTTCGTCCTTCCGGTAAGTTTCGGGAGGCAGATCGACCTTGACGGTCAGAAGGTGTTGGATATTCAGGCCGGGGTTGACGTCGAGAATAGAAATGAAACTACGGACCAGCAGACCGGCCGAGAGAAGCAACACGGTGCTGAGTGCAACTTCGGCGGCGACCAGTAGTTTGCCCGCGCGGTGACCGCGCCGGCCTTCGCTTGTGCTGCGGCTTGAGGACTGCAGCGCTTCCTGGGGATCGACGCGGGCCGCGCGCCAGACGGGCCATAAACCGAAGAGCACGGCGCTTCCCACGGAGAGCAGCAGGGCAAACGCAAGGGCGACGGGATCGAGGGCGAGTTCCTCGACGCGCGGGAGACCGACCGGAGCTTTGAGGCGAATGGCGGCGAGCAGCCAAACGGTGAGGAGCGAACCGAGCGCAGCGCCGGCAAAGGAGAGAAGCAGACTTTCCAAAAAGGCACCGCTTAGCAGATCGCGCATGTTTGCACCGACTGCTAAACGGATGGCCCATTCGCGGCGCTGGGCAGTAGCTCGCACCAGCATTAGGTTCATGAGATTGATGCAGACAATCAACAAGACGGCGGACACGGCCGCGAGAAGGATCAGCAGAGGCAGGCGGACATCACGGGCCATCGCGACCTGCAAGGGCCGAATGACGGGATCAATTTCGACGGGTTCCGGGTAGCGTTTCGCGATTACCTTTTCGAGAGCAGTAAGGTCGGCGAGCGCTTGGGCGACGGTTACTCCCGATTTGAGTCGACTGACGGCAATGAAGTCAAAGTCTCCAAGCGGCGAGCCAAGATCGTCTGGACTGAAGGCAAGCGGGGTCCAGAACGCGGCGTGCTCGGGCATTTGCACCAAATCGGAAAGCTGGCGGCCGCGCGGAAACGGGAAAGCGGCGGGCATAACGCCGATGACCTGGTAGGGCTGGCCGTCAAAGGTGATTTTCTGGCCGAGCGCGTCGCGCCGGCCGCCGAGTTTCTCTAGCCAGAACCGGTGGCTGAGGATGACGACCCGGTTACGCCCCGTCTGATCTTCGTCTTTGCTGAAGTCTCGGCCAAGCGCAGGTTCGATGCCGAGCAGGTGGAAGAAATTGGGGGTGACACGCACGCCGTTGACCTGGACGGACTGGCCGCGGCCGCTGAGGATGTGGGCATCGGGAGCGACCAAGCCGACTTCTTCGAGGGTGCGGGCGTGATCGCGCCAAAGCTGATAATGCTGGGCGTTGACGGGAATGGTGGAGAGCTGTTTAGCCAGCTGCGGGACCTTGAACAGAGCGGTGACTAGGCGGCTTGGGTTTCGATAAGCCAGCGGCTTGAGCAGCACGGTTCGCGTGACGCTGAACATGGCCGTAGTCGCCCCGATGCCAAGCGTCAGGATAAGGATGGCTAACACGGAAAAACCGGGTGAACGGCGCAGCGCGCGCAAGGCAAGACGAAGCGGCATGATCGGCGAAGTTTGGGCACACGAGGGGCCATTACCGAAAACGCTACCATTCACGATTAACCTGCAAACCAGGGGACTGGCGAGCATTCCGCGCCGTTTGTGGAATCCGCTGCCTGTCCCCTGCTTTGCCCCGTCCACAAAGGTGCTAACGATTTCTTTGCACACTCCACTAGCCCGTTCGGAACTGGGAAATTCTATTGCGGAATCGGGACAACGCGATCCGGCATCGGCGGCGTGCGCCCCAGCAGGCTGAGCACGGTAGAGGCGAAGTTCAGGCTGTCGTACGGCTGCTCGATTCGCTGCGCCGCAAGGCCCGCGCCCGCCATCATCCAGACCGAATGCGTCGAAATCCGGAAGAAGCTGCCGTGGTTCCCGCCCGGGTTTGGGAACCGCACGTTGAAGTTCCAGTGGTCGGACGCGAAGACGTGAAAATCGGGCTGCACAAGCTCGCGGCGAAGCTGTTCGTAGCGCAGCAGCGTGGGGCTGATGCCGGGCGCGCCGGGGACATTTGCCGCCACCGGAGAAAGCTCCTCCGTGATACCGATGACGCCGTTCGAGTAGCGGCAGAGATGGATGGCTTCGAACCATTCCCGTTCGGTGTGCCAGGAACTGAGCCACTGGGCCCGATCTGCTCCCGAGGGGATTTGCAGTGCCGGATCTTCGAAAAGGTGGAGCGGCAAGCCGGCGCGCCAGGCTTGTGGCTCCCAGTGAATTTTGCCGGCGGCGTCCTGACTGAGGTGGCAAATCGGCGCGACGTGAATGCGGCCGGCAGGGTCCGTGGAGATCAGTAGCTGACTATCTTCATCGCCGTAGAGCCAGTAACCCTCCGGGGTTGCCATCGCCAGGAAATCGATGGGTTTCATAGAGAGCTGGCTTTGCGGATTGTTCCGGGCGCGCTGCGCGGAGAGTAGACGAAAATAGTTCACGTAGCGGAAAGAGGCCGGTTCGTCGAGTTGGCCGTTTTCGTCCGTAACCAGGCCGTCGGGCGACGGTCCGGCGATGTAATGTTCGAGATCGGCAACCGTGTTGTTGTCGCCGAGCGACATCTCCGGAACAAGCGTGAAAATACGGCCGGTGAAGCGCCGTGCCGGGTCAGGTTGAAAAGCCACCAGCGCTCCCAGATGAGCGAGATATTGCTTGTAACCTTCGTCTTCGGCCTGCCATTCCTGCAGTTCGCGGCGCAGGCGGCGGTTGGCTTTATCCTCGCCGATGTCGCGCTCGTCCGAGGTGGCTCGTTTGGGAAGCGTGGCGACCAGCCGGCGGCGCTGCGCGATGGCCTGCTCTAGCGCCGCGAGTTCGTTCGTCAGTGGCGTGACCGTCGAGTTCCACTGCGCGCGATGGCGCTCGATGGTCTCCGCGATGCTTCGCGCGGCCGCCCGTCGCGTAACAGCGGTCAGTTCGGGACGCGCCAGTTGCTGCAGAAGAATATGAATTTTATTGAGATCGCTGTTGCGCAGATGGACGGCCGCCCGCTCGTTGCCGTCGATGTCGAGCCATGCCGTCGGATAGTGCGAGGCCTCGCCTTGTAAATAGAAAGAACGCGTGCTGGGCGTGATAACGCGATGCACCAGCGGGTTGATGCCTTTCAACTTGTAATCGCTCAGTTGTTCGCGATCGGTCACGACGTGATGCGCGCCGCCCGCGGGGCTGTTGAAGACATCGGGCAGGCTGAAGGTTTGGCTCACGATGCCCGGGACGTTATTCATGCCGTGGTCGGAGACAACAACGAACAGAGTCTGGCGCGCAAACGGGCTCTGTTGAATGGCGGTTGCGATGCGGCCAACCAGCGAGTCGAGTTCGCGGAGGACCTGGAAGAGCGCGGCGGGATCGCTGGTCGCGTGGGCTTCGTGATCGAGGTCTCCTGTGAAGAAATCGAGGTAGAGCAGATCGGGTCCATGCAGGCCTTGCAGCAGCCGATTCTCTAAGGTTTTCGAAAGCGAGGAACTGAGCGAGATTGGAGCGGCCGATTCGAGAAACGAGGACAGAGCCTTCCCTGAGAAGGTGTTCACGAGTGCATCTTTCAGCGTCATCCAACTGACTCCGCGCTGGAAGAGCTGGAAACTTTGCAGAACCTGATCGTAGTGGAAGCGATCGATCAGCAGCGGGATGCCGGCCTGATCGAGCACTTCGACGCCCGGCATGTCGACGGCCCGTTTCTGCGCGTAGCCGATATAGAAAGGGAAAAAGTTGAGATAGTCGTAGACCTGGCCAGTGAAACGGTCATATTCGACGTTGCCTCGGATAACGGTGTGGCGGCCGGTATCGAGTATCGACCAGGACGGAGCGGAGAGGCTGATCCCGCGAACATAAAAGTTCTGGAATACGACACCGTTCTGCTCAAAGACATGAGAGAACCAGGGAAGGCGCGACTTTCCGCTCTGCGCGTCTTGCTGACGCATTGTGTCGTAAAGGAGATCGGCATTTAGGCCATCTACTTTGAGAATGACGACGCGCTCTAAGTGGGCGGCCGATGACGGGAATGCCTGAAACGGGAAGAACGCAAGGAAGAGAAAGGCGAAAAGGGCGCGTCGAATCGCTGTCCTCATGGCTCCGAAGCGCTCGCGAGCGTCGGTGCGCGCACGGCGACAGGTTTGACCTCGATATGCTCATCGGTTTTCAAAAGCCCAGAACCACCGTTTTCGATGAAAGCAACGGTGGCCGAGCAATCGTTCTGAAGCGCGCTGTCTTGGGAAAGGGTACGAATGCGATTTAACGTAAAGGTGGCGTGAGCGCGCACGTCGCGCGATTCGATTTGCGGCATGACTTCTTTTAACTCCGCGATGGAGTGCTGAATGCGGGTGCTGTCATAAGCAACTTCAGGAGCGGTGCCGTCGGCTGAAAGTCGATCGAGGAAATCGAGCTGATATTGGGCTCGACGATAGCTATCGAGGCGCGCCAGATTTTCCGGGTCAGGCTTGGCGCGATGGGTGTAAGTTCCGAGCGTGACAACATGCAGGGCATAATCCGACCACATACGCTTCTTGGTCTCGGAATCCTCGGCGAGTTCGGCGCGGCGGTTCTTGTCCACACGACGGAGCAGCTGTCCGGAAGCCGCTTCTGCTTGCAAGGTGGCGTAGCGGTCGAGCGCGACCGTCATTTCCTGCTGTGGAGCCGATTCGAGTGGATTGATCGAGAGCGAGTCTACGCGCTGCTGCATATCGCGGCGCAGCCGGGCATCGAGTCGGGTATCGAGCGCCAGGCTTACGCGGAACTGCGAGTAACAGTCGAGACGGTCCGCCTGGTTGGTGGCCGCGCCATGTCGGGAAGCAATGAAATTGTAGAGGTCGGCGGCAACGTAGTAATACCAGTTCGTAAAATGCGAGATGCCGATCACCCCGGCCGTCACCTCGTCGATGGAGCGCTGGGTCATTTCATGCCACCGGACGCGGAGTCGATCCCGAAAATCTACCAGCAGCAGAGGCTGCTTCGGGTAATTGAGGCTGTAGACGCTGAGCGGCACCAGTCGCAGTTGCTTAACGCCGCTGACGCCGGGCGGCAAAAGATTTCCGTCGGCATCGAGATCGCGCGAATAGGTGGCGGCGGCGGGCGATTTCAGGCGCGCATCCTGCCACGGATTCTTGATATTGAGAAGTTTCCAGATAGGCGAAAGCCGGGTCCCCGGGCGATCCCTCGATTCATCGACCGGAAACCAGAGGATGGCGTATTGACCGGGAGCGCCGGCAACATTGAGGGTCTCGAAATACAAACCGGTTTTATCGGCGCACTCTCTGAGCAGCTCCCAATTCCGGCTACGGATGCGCTCGTACCGGATGCTCGCTTCCGCTCCGACTTGCGCGGCGTAGCGCTCGCTGACAAAACCGCCGAGCAGAGTTTTGCGCAACTCCAGGCGGGCGATCAGCATATTCAATTGTTTGGTGGTGAGGGGAGAATGGTCGGCTTCGGCGAGCGAAGCGCGCAGATAAGTAACGGCCTCTTCGAGGTACAGCCGTTCGCGATCGACTTCGTTCGTGCGGTAGGCGCGCGAGGTGGCGCGAATAGGCGTGGTGGAGGGATCGAGCAGCGCCCATTGCAAAATGCCGTGTTCGACGGAGTTGACGGCCGGGTGCCGCGGAGTGGTTAAGTCAAGTAGCGGCGCCGTGCCTTTGCTAGCGCTCTTCGCGGAACCATCCGCAATACGCCAGTAAAAAAACGGGGTGGCGGAAAGGACGCGCTGCTTCAGATCAGGTCGCGAATACGTCAGCAGCCAGACCGACGTCAGCCGATCGTTTTCCGGATCCGCATCGCCCAGAGTGTCGCGTAAGACCGCCATCAGCGGAAGAGTGCCGTCGACCGCCGGAGGGCAGTTGCGGCAGAAGAGCATATCGAGCTGCGCCACATTGCCGACCGGCGTCGTCTGCCAAAAGTACGGGGCTAGGGTCGGGCCGGGAGCGATGGCTTCGGCGGACAAGGGTTCTATCGAAAGAAACGCAAGAAGGCCAAGGAGCACTGCCAACACATAATTTCGGGGAACGGGGAATCTCATTCAGGCAGCACGCGCTCAGTTTTTGAGATGCAATCCTCGGCCCAAATGATCGCGCGTTCTTTGCCGGGAAAATTCCGGTGGAAGCGATGGGGGAATTCGGACTGGTATAAGTCCGGATCGAAACGGCGTGTTACGGTAAAAAAGAGTGCACTTCGATACCGCCCTTAATCTGCTGTGGCTGGTACTGGGCGCGTTCGCACTGGCGAGCACACTCCGGTCACGTCTGCGCGGAGCAAGCCGCCAAAAAGTACAGTGCGCGGGGCGAGCGCCGGTTTGGTTGCAAGTCTGCGGCGTCGCGCTCATCGTGGCGACCCTGTTCCCGTACATCTCCGCCACCGACGATGTGCTGCGTATCGAGCACATGAATGTCGAGCAAACAAGTAACCACCATCAGCAAACTGGCAAAAAGAGCGGGATCGACGGTCTGATACGGCTTTACGAGACCATGGATACCCCGGTGATATGCACGGTCCGGGAGATCAGCTTCATTTTGTTCTTCGTAGCGATGGTGCTGATCCCCGTGCGGCGCGGGATGGACCGCACGATGCCGCAGCGAAGCGGCCGTTCTCCGCCTTTCTGCCTCGCCTAAGTTCCACACCTAAATCAAGCAATGAAGTTTTGAGGAGGACAGATGGAGCGCCATGGCTGGCGTTTCTGCCTCGGTCTCCTGTTTGCAGCCGCTGGATTGATGGCCCAGTCCGCCACTCCCGATCACGCGCTTACCTGGCAGGACACTCAGGCTAGATTCAAGGCAAATAATCCCACGCTTTTGGCGGGGCAAGTCACGATCGACGAGTCGCGGGCGGATGAAATCACGGCCTATTTAAGGCCGAATCCGGACTTCGGTCTAACCGTGGACGGAACGCAGATCGCTCCTTCCAACGGAGTCTTTCGCCCGTTTTCAGGCACTCTGGAGCAGCCCAGCATCAGCTATCTGCATGAGCGCGACCACAAGCGGGAATTGAGGCTGCTAAGCGCGCAAAAGGGCACTGCCATAGCCATCTCGACGCAAGCGGATTTAGAGCGCAACCTTATGTTCAATCTGCGGGACGCGTTCGTGCGGGTGCTGCTGGCGAAGGCGGATTTGGCAGTGGCGAAAGCCAATCTCGATTACTACGACAAGGAAATCGCCATCAACAAGGATCGGTTTAACGCGGGCGGAATAGCGCGCGTGGATTTTCAGCGCATCGAGATCCAGCGCGTGCAGTTCGAATCGGATCTGCAGACGGCGCTAGTGAATTTGCGGACCGCAAAGATAGACCTTCTGGCAATGCTCCGCGACCGGACGCCGACCGACGATTTCGACGTAACGGAACGATTCGAGTTCACTCAACCGGCAACGACTCTGGACGATTTACGCACGGTGGCGCTCGAAACGCGGCCGGACCTGCGCGAAGCGGAGCAGGCGCTCGACAAAGCGCGCACCGATCATCAACTGTCGATCGCCAATGGATCGACGGATCCTACCTTCAGCGGCTGGTGGACGCACAACGGCTCTTTCAACAATCCATCGGCCTTCAACACGGTCGGCGCCAGCGTCAGCATTCCGCTGCGCATTTTCGACCGTAATCAGGGCGATAAGCTGCATACGCTGCTCGACATCAATCGCAATCAGAAGCTGCGCGACGAGGCGGAGATTACGGCGCTGCACGATGTGGATTCGGCGTACGCAACTTTGCAGAGCACGGTGGCGCTGCTGCGGCCATACAAGGAGAAGTATCTGCGGGAAGCCGAAGACATCCGGGAGGAGGTTTCGTATGCGTATGCGCGCGGGGCGGCATCGCTGCTCGATTTTCTGGACGCTCAGAAGGAGTATCGCGACACGCAGCTGAATTATCTGAACCTGGTTGGCTCTTATTTTTCCGCTGCAAATCAAGTGAATTTTTCCGTAGGACGCGAGGTCATTCGATGAAACGCACGAGCTTACTAGCGGCAGCCTCGGCGATGTTTTTATCAGCCCTTCTTTCGAGCTGCGGGTCGAAAGAAAAGTTCGATCCGGCGGCCGGCGCCCCACCGAAGGCGCAAGTGGTACCCGAGCCAGACCTGAACTTAGTCAGAATCGACCGCCCGGAGCGGTTCACGTTGGTGGCCGCGGGGCAGCACGAAGAATTGCCGGAAATTCGCGCGACCGGAGTGGTGAATCCGAATATAGAGAAATCGGTGCCGGTAGTCTCACTGGCGTCGGGGCGAGTGATTGCTATTTACGTAAAACTGGGCGACGACGTCCACAAAGGGCAGCTGCTGCTGAAGGTACTGAGCAACGACATCTCGAACGCTTTCCAGACTTACCTGCAAGCGAAGGCGGATGAGGAACTGGCTCACAAACAGGTAGAGCGGGCGCAACTTCTTTACGCGCACGGGTCGATGTCGCTGAACGACCTGGAGGTAGCCGAGGACGCCGAGCAGAAGGCAAAAGTAGCCGAGGACGTAGCAGCGCAGCAATTAAAGACGCTGGGGGCGGACTTGAATCGACCGGACCCGGTGATCAATATTTATGCGCCGGTAACCGGAACGATCGTGGAACAGAATGTAGTGGGCACGAGCATCGTGCATACGCCCGATAACCAGTCGAATTTATTCACGATTGCGGATCTTTCGACGGTGTGGGTGGTGTGCAACGTTTACGAAAACGATTTGCCGAATGTGCGGCTGGGCGACATGGCGGATGTGCAATTGAACGCGTACGCAAATCAAACGTTTCACGGCCGGATCAGCAACATCGGCAAAATGCTCGACGCCAACATCCGGACAGCGCCGGTGCGCATCGTACTCAGAAATCCGGGAATGATGCGGGCCGGGATGTTCGTGACCGCAACGATCTACGGACAACACGGTAGAGAGTATGCAGCGGTACCGAGCAGCGCCATTTTGCACCTGCATGATCGCGATTGGGTGTTTGTACCGGCGGGACAAGGGCAGTTTCGCCGGACTGAGGTGATGACGGCTAAATTTTACGACGGCAAGCAGGATATCGCTTCGGGAATCGCGCCGGGACAGCGGGTGGTAAACGACGCCCTGGCGATCTCGGCGGAAAGCGAGCAGTAGGACCAACCATGATCCGAGCTTTAGTCGATTTCGCGCTACGCGCCCGGCTCCTGATGCTGGCCATTGCGATCATGCTGCTGGTCTGGGGTGGCATTGCGTTTCACAATCTGCCGATCGAGGCCTATCCGGACGTCGCCAACAATTATGTGCAGGTCATTACGCAGTGGCCGGGGCGCGCGGCGGAAGAAGTCGAGCAGCAGGTAACGATACCGATTGAAATCCAGATGAACGGGATTCCGCATCTTCAATACCTGCGCTCGTTTTCCCTGTTCGGTTTGTCTAGTCTCACCATGATCTTCGATGACGATTCGGTGAACGACTGGAATCGCGCAAAAGTGCTGGAGCGGTTGGCATCCGTATCGCTGCCCGGCGGCTTGCAGCCCCAGATGGGCACGGATTGGAGCCCGGTAGGCCAGATCTATTGGTATACGCTGCACAGCACGAACCCGCAGTACGACGTGATGGAACTGAAATCGCTCGAGGACTGGACGCTCGAGAAGCAGTTGAAGTCGGTGCCGAACGTGGTGGATGTTTCGAGTTTTGGCGGCCCGACGCGTGAATACCAGGTGCGCATCAATCCCGACAAGCTGATCGAATACGGCTTGAGTATCAGCCAGGTGGAGCAGCAACTCACGGCCAATAATATGAACTCGGGCGGCAGCTTCATTCAGGAGGGAGCGCAGGAGATCAACATCCGCCAAGTGGGCCTGGTCGACCGGACGCAAGACATCGAAAAGATCGTTTTGACCATCCAGAACGGCACGCCGGTAAGAGTAAAAGATATCGCGGTCGTCGAGCAGGGACCGAAGATCCGGCTGGGGCAGATCGGTAAAGCGATTCATCTTCCAAACGGAAAGATTCTGGACAGTCCCGATGTTGTGGAAGGGATCGTTCTGCTGAGAAAGGGAGCGGAATCGGATTCTACGCTGCAGTCGATACATGAAAAGGTCAAGCAGCTCAACAGCCAGATCCTACCGAAAGGCGTCAAGGTGGTTCCGTTTCTGGATCGAAGCGATCTGCTGCACTACACGACGCACACGGTGCTGCACAACCTGACGGAAGGCATCATTCTGGTCTCGATCATTCTGTTTGTGTTTCTGGGAAATTTGCGCGGGGCGCTGATCGTTGCGTTAACGATTCCGTTTTCTCTGTTGTTCGCTTCGATCTGCCTGGACCTGGATAAGGTGCCGGCGAACTTACTGTCGTTGGGGGCGCTGGATTTCGGGATGGTGGTGGACGGAGCGGTAGTGATGGTGGAAAACATCGTGCGCCACATGGGACGGCAGGAAGCGCGCGACCGCACTCCGCTCGAAATTATCCGCGATGCGGCGCACGAAGTGCAGCGGCCGGTGTTTTACGCGATCGCAATTATCATTACGGCCTATCTGCCGATCTTCACGCTGCAGGCGGTGGAAGGACGGCTATTCCGTCCCATGGCTTTGACGGTGGCGTTCGCGCTGCTGGGAGCTCTGCTGTTTTCAATGCTGATTGCGCCGGTGCTTTCGAGTTTCCTGTTTCGAAGAAGCGCCAAGGAATGGCACAACCCGGCTATGGAATTTCTGATCCGAAATTACCGGCGGGCGCTCCGGCGGGCGATCCGCATGCGAGTAGTGGTTTTTGTTCCGGTGCTGGTTCTATTCGCGATTGCAATGTGGCTGTTCATCGGCGGCCATATCGGCTCGGAGTTTCTGCCGCATCTGGACGAAGGCTCGATCTGGGCTCGAGGAACGTTGGCTCCGAGCACCGGACCGAATGAGAGCGTGAATCTGATGACGCGGGCGCGCGCCGTGTTCGCTTCCTTCCCGGAAGTGAGGCAGGTGGTCTCGCAAGTAGGCCGCCCAGATGACGGCACCGACACCACCGGATTCTTTAACACGGAATATTTTGTGGACTTGAAACCGAAGAACCAGTGGCGTTCCATGTTCCACGAAGACAAAGACGACCTTATCGCGGCGATGGACCAGCAGGTGGAGAAGTTTCCGGGCGTGCTGTGGAATTTTTCGCAGCCCATTTCGGATAACGTCGAAGAAGCGGTCAGCGGTGTGAAGGGCGAATTGGCGGTCAAGGTTTTCGGAACAGATTTGCACACGCTCGAAGAAAAAGGCGAGCAGATCGTGAATGTGATGAGCAAGATTCCGGGTGTTCAGGATCTAGGAATTTTTCGCGTCTTGGGGCAGCCGAACTTGAACTTCGTAGTGAATCGAGAGAAGGCGGCCCGGTACCAGATCAATGTGGCCGATGTGCAGGATGCGATCCAGACAGCCGTGGGAGGGAACGCGGTGAGCCAGGTGTTGATAGGCGAGCAGGTGTATGACATGGTGCCGCGCTATCTGCCGCGGTATCGGGACACGCCTTCGGCGATCGAGAATATACGGCTCCTTGCTCCGTCGGGCGAACGAGTTTCGCTAGCGCAGTTATGCGACATAAAACAGACTGACGGCGCATCGGAAATTTACCGGGAGGCGAACTCGCGCTACATAGCCATCAAGTACAGCGTGCGAGGGCGCGATCTCGGCAGCACCGTGCAGGAAGCAATCGCGAAGGTGCAACGCTACGTTCCGTTACCGCAAGGCTACAGTATCGACTGGGCGGGCGAGTATGCGAGCGAACAGCGAGCCAACAAGCGGTTGTCGGTAATTGTGCCGATTACGATCGCGGTGATCTTTATGCTGCTCTATTCGATGTTCAGCTCGTTCAAGTGGGCGGCGCTGGTGATGGTAACGGTGCTGCTAGCGCCGATCGGAGGCTTGCTGGCGCTGTATTTCTCGGGAACGCATTTCAGCGTGTCTTCGGGGATCGGCATGCTGGCGCTGTTCGGGGTATCGGTGCAGACGGGCGTGATCATGATCGAATACATCAATCAACTGCGGGCGCGCGGGCACTCGGTGGAAGATTCGGCGGTGGAAGGCGCGGTGCTGCGGCTACGCCCCATCATGATGACGATGCTGGTAGCCACGCTCGGCCTGCTGCCGGCGGCGCTGTCGCGCGGAATCGGTTCGGATTCGCAGCGGCCATTCGCAATCGTGATTGTGGGCGGTTTGTCGGCGACTTTGGTGATGAGCATTTTTGTGCTGCCGACGCTCTATGTTTGGGTGGCGCGAGAACAGGATGTCTTGCCGGCGGCGGAACCAGGTTTTGAAGAGTAGGTTTTGAAGAATAGGCGGCTCGCGCTTATCCTGAAGTGAATTGAGTCCGTTCCGAAACTACTTTGTTCTGGCCTGCCTGCTGGCGAACGGCTGCCTTTGTCTGGCGCAGACGGCGGAGCAGCCGCTTCCGCCGGACGTAAAGCTCGAGCACTTCGCCCAGTTGGACAAATTCGTTTATGTGGGATCGAAGCCGACGACGGACCAGGACTTCGAGTTTCTAAAATCGAAGCACATCAAGACGATTTTGAACGCCAAGTTCCTGCCTTTTCTGACAGGGCCCGAAAAAAGGAAGGCGAAACGCTATGGGATGCAGTTCCGGTCGGTTCCAATGAATGCCTCGCCGATTCCGCCGATGGAGAGGCATGTAAATCAGATACTGGAGGAGCTGCGAGATCCCGGGCTCCAGCCGATTTATCTGCATTGCGTGCTAGGGCGCGACCGGACGAGCCTCATCTCGGGGCTATATAAGATCTATTTTCTCGGCCTTTCGAAGAACGCAGCCTGGCGGGAGATGAGGCAATCCGGCTTCAAGACATGGTGGATTCTGCGCGGATTGAAAGTGTACTTCGACGGGCACGCGACGAGCCGGCCGGCAGCGTTGAAGGCCTCGGCGCAACGCGGCGGCGTGGCGGGCGAAAATGCCTACGCCATGAATTGAGGCCGGATGAGCGGAGGCCGGACGGAAACCTTGCGGGGACACCGGTTCCATCTGCTATTCGTAGCGCTGCTGGCTTACCTGGTTCTTTATCCGTATATTCAGCGCGGTGGTTTTGGATATCTCGGGTTCCGAATTTTCGGAGTTGCGGTGACGCTGCTCAGCGTTTATGCGGTGAGCTTCCGGCGAAGCGTGGTGTTGGTCGGGTTGGCGCTGGCCATTCCGACGTTAGTGCAGCGCACCGTATTGCCGCGCGCCGACGATGGAGTGTTTGCAATCGTTATCACGGCATGCACGTTCGCCTTCGACCTTTTCGTCGTGGTGATCGTCTTTCGCAGAGTATTTACCGTCGATGAACCGAATTCGGAAGCGATTTTCGGAGCGCTCTGCATTTATCTCCTGGTGGGTTTTAGTTTTGCGAGTGGCTATCTTATGTTGGCCACCCTTGGGCCGCATGCTTTCTATTTCGATCCGCTATCGAATTACCGCCATGTTCCCAATCGGTTCGACTTTATCTACTACAGTTTCGGGACTCTGACTTCGCTCGGCGCGGCGGGCATCACGCCGGCCTCGGACGAGGCACGCTCACTCTCGGTCATCGAAGCGATCCTTGGAATTCTGTACCTGGCGGTTTTGATCTCAAGGCTGGTAAGCGCGTACAAGAAGCGGGTTTGATAGATTGGCGGCGTTATGGAAATCCGCTGCTTCATTCTCTCGGTGGTTGTGATGGGCGTAAGCGTGTGCTCGCTTAAGGCTCAAGAGACGGCTGCGCCGCATCTGGAGAAACGCGGCTCGGCAACGCAGCTGATGGTGGACGGCAAACCATTTCTGATGCTGGCGGCGGAGCTGCATAATTCGAGCTCGTCGAGCCTCGACTATATGAAGCCGATCTGGCCGAAGCTGGCGGCGATTCCGCTGAATACGGTGCTGACGCCGTTGTCCTGGGAGTTAGTGGAGCCGACGGAAGGAAAGTTCGACTTCACACTACTGGACGGACTGCTGGGGCAGGCACGAGAACAGCATCTGCATATCGTTTTTCTGTGGCTGGCTTCGTGGAAGAACGGGATGTCAAGCTACGCGCCAAGCTGGGTGAAGAGCGACACGCGCCGCTTTCCACGGGCGATTGTGAATGGGAAGGAGGCGAACATCCTGAGCACGTTTGGGCAGGCAACGAGGGAAGCGGATGAGCGGGCGTTCGCGGCGGTGATGGCTCATCTACGGGAGGTGGACGGGCGCGAGCATACCGTTCTGATGATGCAGGTGGAAAACGAAGTAGGCGTTCTAGGAGACACGCGCGATCGCTCGGCGGCGGCGGAACAGGCTTTCGCCGCCGCGGTACCGGGAGAGCTGCTGCGTTACCTGCGAACACACCGAGACTCGCTTTACCCGGAACTGCGCGATTTATGGCAGGAGAACGGCGCGAAGACGACGGGTAGCTGGCAACAGGTTTTTGGCGATACGCCGCGCACGGGCGAAATTTTCATGGCCTGGAATTATGGACGGTATGTACAGGGGGTGGCGGCCGCGGGAAAGGCAGCCTATGCGCTTCCGATGTATGTAAATACCTGGCTGGCGGGCGAATACACGCCGCCCGGCTTTTACCCGAGCGGCGGCCCACAGCCGCGCGTGGTGGATATCTGGAAAGCAGCGGGATCGGCCATCGACATTTTTTCGCCCGACATCTACCAGCCGAATTTTCCCACCTGGTGCGACCGTTACAGGCGCGCTGGAGGCGTGCTGTTTATTCCGGAGGCAAGAGGCGGCGCGGCCGGCGGCGCGAACGTGTTTTATGCGGTCGGCCAGGACGAGGCGTTGGGGATTTCTCCTTTTGCCATCGATTCGCAACTCGATTCGAGCGAGCAATTAGGCGAAAGTTATCGCGTTCTGGAGCAGCTTGCGCCGGTGATTCTTGAAGAGCAGACGAGGCACAACACGCGTGGATTCGTGCTGGACAAAAGCAATCCGGAAGTGGAGTTCGTGATGAACGGATATACGGTGCATGTGAGCCTGGACAATATTTTCGGATCTGCCGCGGAAAGCGGATTCGGGCTCATTATGGCTACCGGCGAGAACGAATTTCTGGGAGCGGGCAAGGGATTCCGCGTCTCTTTTGCGGAACGCGCTCAACCGAAGCAAAACGTGGGGATCGCTTCGATCACCGAAGGCAAGTTCGAGGACGGCAAATGGGTAGCAGGACGACGCCTGAATGGCGACGAAAACGACCAGGGACAATACTGGCGCTTCGATCGGCGGCACGTCGGTATGGAAAAAGCGGTTATTTATCGCTTCGAGTAGCGTCAGCGCTCTCTGGGCTAACCTCATCCGCGATTTGTAAAAACGAACCCAACCCAGTTCGTTCCGAAAAACAGTGGGGCAGGCCATCGTTTTTTTGTGGCCTGCCATTCTCATTCACAAAAAACTAAAAATTTCTATCTCTCCCGCCATCAGCGCCTTACCCCTCATCCGCCACTCACCCGGCACGCCCCTCCCGCACACTCATCGCAGGAAACGCGCCCATGTCCGATTCTCATCTAGAAAATTCTCCACCGAACCGGTCCCCCGGACCACGCACGCCCGCCGGGAAAGCCACTTCCAGCCAGAACGCTATCAAGCACGGCTGCTGCTCCCAAAAAACCATCCTGCGCGACGAAGATCCCGCCGAATTCGAATTCGTCGTCCAGGGCTGGTTCGATCATTACCGCCCCGAAGACCAGCTCGCCCGCGCCCACTGGTTCCTCAAACGCGCCTCCAAACGCCTCGAGGAAATCGAATACGAACTCCCTTCGAACGCCTACCATTGAACCGATTCCCACCAGCAGCTCTTCGCCAACTTCAGCCGCTACAAAACCGCCGCCGAACGCTCCTTCCTGCGCTACGTCAAGGAAATAGAGTCGCAGCTCGATAAGAAGGAGCGGGCCGCCGAGCGCCGCGAGCGCCCCCTCGACAACGCCGCCAATCTCGAACGCCGCTGGCTAGACCGCAACGATAAGGAGGCCATCGATCACTTCAAAACCCATCAGTGCGTCACCGTTTCCGTCGTCGATGGCCAATGCCTCACCGACTATCTCCCGCCCAACGATTTCCTGGTCAAAAAAATGGCGGCCCGCGAGAAGCCGCCAGTCTTCTTCAATCGCGTCCTGCACTTCCTGCACGGTGTCCCGCCCGAATACAGCTGGGCGCGCCCCAACGAAGTCCAGAAAGTCAGCGAACAGTTCGCCATCCAGAAAATGTTCTATGAGGATTGGCTCGACATTCTTAAACAGGAAGCCGCCGCCAACACCGGCCACATCGGCCCCGTAGGCCATCTCTTCCGCAAACAGGAGGCGGAATAAACCCCATCGGGGACACGCCGGGCAGTGGGGCAGACGCTTTAGCGCAAGACCATCGCCTTTTGTGGTCTGCCGCAAACCCCCAGGGGTGTCCCTCTTCACCAACCCCTTGGAATCCCCTGACGCACTACCTTCCCAAAACCTACTTAAATCTAGATATACTTGTCACAAGCTATTGCAGGATACGACGCCAAGATGCGAATCTGCCTACTTTCTCTTGCCTTCTTACTAAGTGGTTTCCCGCTGCTGCGGGCAGCCACGCCGACGGTAGACTTCGACCGCCAGATCAGACCCATCCTCTCCGATAACTGCTTCACCTGCCATGGGCCGGACGATAAACACCGGATGGCCGGGCTGCACTTCGACACCAAAGAAGGCGCCTTCGGGAAGCCTGGCGTAATTGTGCCTGGCGATTCGGCGCACAGCAAAATGTATCTGAAGATCAGCAACCCGAACGTCGCCATGCGCATGCCGCCTACCTATTCGGGGCGCAAACTTACGCCTGCGCAGATCGAAACGATCAAGAACTGGATCGACTCGGGCGCAAAATGGGAAACACACTGGGCTTACGTTCCGCCGAAACGGCCAGAGCTGCCCACCGTGCAGGACACGAAATGGGTCAAGAATCCGATCGATCAATTTGTCCTGGCGAAGCTCGAAAAAGGAGGGCTGCACCCGTCGCCCGAAACCGACAAAGCGACTCTTTTACGCCGCGTCACGTTCGACCTGACCGGGTTGCCGCCGACACCCGAAGAGTTGAAGGCGTTTCTCGCCGACAGGTCTCCCCGCGCCTATGAAAAAGTGGTCGACCGGCTGCTTGCCTCCCCGCATTACGGTGAACGGATGGCCATGCAGTGGCTCGACTTTGCGCGCTATGCCGATACGCACGGCTATCACATCGATAGCGCTCGCGAAATGTGGCCCTGGCGCGACTGGGTCATCTCGGCCTTCAACCACAACATGCCGTACAACGAGTTCACGGTCGATCAGATCGCCGGCGACCTGCTGCCGCATCCGACGCAAGCGCAGATTATCGCCACTGGCTTCAATCGCAACCACATGATCAATTTCGAAGGTGGCGCGATTGCCGCGGAATACCAGAACGAATACATCGTCGATCGTATTGAAGCGACTTCCACCACCTGGCTCGGCATTACCCTCGGTTGCGCGCGCTGCCACGATCACAAATACGATCCGCTTCGCCAAAAAGATTTTTACAGCTTCGGCGCGTTCTTTAATAGCGTTCCTGAAAAGGGCCTCGATGGCTACAAGGGAAACGCCGCCCCATTCCTGCAGCTTCCGAGCAAGAGTCAGGCTGACATGAAGGCCGCTCTCCTCGCCGCTATCCAGAAGAAAGATGAAGAGATCGTCTCCGCGCAAGCAGCCTGGGAGAAGGATCAGCTCACCGTGCCCGTCTCCGATATGACTGCCGGGCTGGTTGCCGATTACCCGCTCAACGATTCGCTCGCCGACCGTCTCAATCCTGCTCTGACGGCGAAATTCCTCTCCGGCAAGGCTGTCTATGCGCCTGGCCAGATTGACCGCGCGCTCGATCTCACCGACGAATCTCATCTCTCGTTCGGCAGCGCCGGCGCTTTCAGTTCTTCGAAACCCTTCAGCGTGGCCATGTGGATTAATGCCGGCGGCCCTTCCGGAATGAGTATCCTGCAGCGCTATGCAAAATCTCCTAAGTCAGGTCCGGGCTATGACATTTCGCTCGATTACTGCAATAAAGGCAATTGCAACATTATCGTTAGCCTGCGCAATGATGGCCCCGAATCCGGCATCGAGGTGAAATCGGAGGAAGGCATCAAGTTCGAAGCCAATGCCGACCAGGGTGAAGTGAACCAGCACTGGGATCATGTCATCGTTTCCTATGACGGTTCGGGTAGAGCGCAAGGTATCCAGATCTACATCGATGGCCGCGGCGTAAAAACCTCGGTCGTGCTCGACAAGCTCGCGCCCGCTTCCTTCGCGGCAGGCGAGCTCCAGATCGGCAACAAAGATTGGGGTGCGCCCTTCAAAGGCAAGCTGAGCGGCCTTCGGCTTTATGACCGTCGCCTCTACGCCGCCGAAGCCAATGCGCTCGGGCTGCTGCGTCCGCTCCACGCCATGCTCGAAATTCCGCGCGAGCGCCGCACCGAAGGTCAGGCCAAATATCTGCGCCAGTATTTTCTCGAACAAGCGGGCAATCCGGCCGAGCAGCAGTTAAGCGTCGACTACAAATCGTTGAACCTCGGTCTAGACGAGATCAACAAGGAAATTCCGTCGACCATGGTGATGGGCGAAATGGCAAAGCCGCGCGATACTTTTGTGCTCGGCCGCGGCGATTATCGAAACAAAGGTGAGAAGGTAGAGCCCAATACGCCCGCCGTGCTTCCGCCGCTCCCGAAAGATGCTCCGCGCAACCGTTTGACGCTGGCCAAATGGCTTGTCGATCCGGGTAATCCGCTGACCGCGCGCGTCGCCGTGAATCATTTCTGGCAGTTGTATTTCGGGCTCGGGATCGTAAAAACCAGCGAAGACTTCGGTTCACAGGGCGATCCTCCGAGCAACCAGGAATTGCTCGATTGGCTAGCCACCGAGTTCGTCGGCAGCAACTGGAACGTGAAAGCGATGCAGCGTTTGATCGTGACTTCGGCGACCTATCGCCAGTCCTCGAAAGAGACGCCGGAGATGGTCGAGAAGGATCCGGAAAACCGGCTTCTGGCGCGCGGTCCGCGTTTCCGTCTGCCTGCTGAAATGGTGCGCGATAACGCGCTGGCGCTCAGCGGCCTGATCAATGAAAAAATCGGTGGGGCGAGCGTTAGTCCCTACCAGCCGAAAGGTCTCTGGGAAGAGATGGCCTTCGGCGGTAACTTCTCGGCGCAGACTTACGTGCAGAGTCACGGCCCGGATCTTTACCGGCGCAGCATGTATATCTTTTGGAAGCGTGCCGTGCCTTATCCTTCGTTAAGCACCTTCGACGCGCCGGATCGCGAGAAGTGTACGGCGCGCCGTGGCACCACCAACACGCCACTACAGGCGCTGGTGCTCATGAATGACCCGACGTACGTGGAAGCATCGCGCGTTTTCGCCGAACGCGACCTGCGCGAAAGCGGCCCCACCGATAGCGACCGCATCCGCTACGCCTTCCGGCTGGCCCTCGACCGCGACCCGTCCACCAAAGAAGCGGCCGTATTCGAAGGCCTCTACAGAAAAGAGATCGTGCATTACGACACCGACCGCGCGGCCGCCGCCAAGCTGGTCTCCATCGGCGAAATGAAGCGCAATCCCAAGCTCGATCCCGCCGAGCTCGCGGCTTGGACTCTTGTCACCAGCACTATCCTCAACATGGACGAAACCATAACCAAGAATTGAGACTGCCATGAATCCGTTTCGTGATCGTGAAATCAATCTGACCCGGCGTCAATTGTTTGGGCGCACAAGTCAAGGCATAGGCGTGATGGCGCTGGCCTCGCTGCTGAATCCGGAACTGTTTGCCGAAGATGCACCGCCGTTAAAAAGTGCCGCTGCCTTCGGCGGTTTGCCCGACCTGCCGCACTTCGCGCCAACGGCCAAGCGCATCATTTATCTGCATCAGTCGGGGGCGCCCTCGCAGATCGATTTGTATGATTACAAACCGAAGCTCGCCGCCATGGCCGGCACCGAACTGCCTGCTTCCGTGCGCCAGGGCCAACGCATCACCGGCATGACCTCCGGCCAGAATTCATTGCCCGTCGCCCCTTCTATTTTCAAGTTCAACCGCGCGGGTGAAAACGGCGTCATGCTGAGCGAACTGCTTCCGCACACCGCCAAAATTGTCGATGACATCACGCTCATCAAAACGGTCAACACCGACGCTATCAATCACGACCCGGCCATCACGTTTATTCAAACCGGCTTCATGCAGCCTGGACGCCCCAGCATGGGGTCGTGGGTCACTTATGGGCTTGGCAGCGAGAATCAAAACCTGCCCGCTTTCGTGGTGCTGATCTCGCAGGCGCAATCGCTCAATCGCGACCAGCCGTTGTTTACGCGCCTTTGGTCGAGCGGCTTTTTGCCAAGCAAGTATCAGGGCGTGCGTTTCCGCGCGTCGGGCGACCCGGTGTTGTTTCTGGCCAACCCGGAAGGCGTCGATGGCCAGACCCGCCGCACTATGCTCGATGCGTTGTCGGAACTGAATCACATGACCGAGCAAACCTACGGCGACCCTGAAGTTACTACCCGCATCTCGCAATATGAGATGGCCTTCCGCATGCAATCCTCAGTGCCCGAACTGACCGATCTTTCGAAGGAGCCCGAGAGCACCTTCGAGCTCTACGGACCCGATTCGAAGAAGCCCGGCACCTACGCGGCGAATTGCGTGATGGCCCGGCGTCTGGCCGAACGCGGCGTGCGCTTTATTCAGCTCTATCATCGCGGCTGGGATCAGCACAACGATCTGCCGCGCGATCTCGCCCTGCAGTGCGGCGGCACCGATCAAGCCTCGGCCGCGCTGGTCAAGGATCTTAAGCAGCGCGGGCTCCTCGACGATACCCTAGTCATCTGGGGTGGCGAGTTCGGCCGCACCGTCTATTGCCAGGGCCACCTCACGAAGGACAATTACGGCCGCGATCATCATCCCCGCTGTTTTGCCATGTGGTTCGCCGGCGGAGGCGTCAAGAAGGGCTTCTCGCTAGGTGAAACCGACGACTTTTCCTATAACGCGGTTTCTGATCCTGTGCCTATTCACGACGTGCAGGCTACCGTGCTCAAATGCCTCGGCATCGATCACAAGCGGCTTACTTACAAGTTCCAGGGACGGCATTTCCGTCTGACCGATGTCGCGGGCGTCGTAAACCAGCAGATGCTGGCCTAACCTGTATAGCTGGCGCGAAAAAATTGGGGACACTCTGGGGTGACTCCGCGATACTGCATCGTCCGAAGCGCAGGCGTGTCCCTTCTCAAAGTCCCGGAGCGATCGGACTGGCTAATAGGTGGCGCAGGCCATCGTTTTCTGTGGCCTGTGGGGGCCTCTTTAAACGGCTTTTTGATGCCTCAACTTCCAATGCAGCTGCCAATGACCGCTGCCGAAAGGATGCCCAAGGCCCTCGGAGTGACCGGCTTCGATACTCAAAATCCCGCCGGCGCAGATGAGCAGCGTTCCGACGATCGCGAGAGTATCGGGCACATTGCCGAAAAACCACCAGCCCAGGAGGCCGGAGAAAATGACTACCGTGTAATTGAACGGAGACAGTTCAGCCGCGCTCGCGTAGCGATAGGCGAGCACAATGAAATACTGCGTGGCGGCGTAGAAAATGCCAACGCCCACAATGAGCAGCCACTGTTTGGCCGTGAGCGGCGTCCAAGCAAAGACAGCTAGGGGAAGAAGCAGAATTGTGGAGAGACCGAAATTATAGATCAGAATTCGAGATGGCGGCTCCGTTTCGCCCAGCTTGTTGGTGGCCACCAGAGCGACAGCGGAGAAAGCGCCCGCCAGCAGCGCGATGAGCGACGCCGGGTTCTGGAACATCTGCGGCCCCGGCTTGATAATCATGACGATTCCAATTAGACCGATCAGCAGACTGACCCAGACCAACGGCCGGACTGTTTTGCGAAATCAGACAAAGACAACCAGCGGAATGAATAGCGGCGCGGCATTCGACAGCAGCACCGAATCGAGCAGCGGAATGGAACGCACCGCGATAAAAAACAACAGCTGGCAAACGGAACCGGCCAGGCTGCGAAACAATTGCAGCCAGAAATGGCCGGTCTTTAATTTGGCGCGCCCCAGTCGTGCGCCCGAAGGAACAAAGACCAGAAAGCTGATGGCATATTGCAGAAAGAGGATCAGCAACGGTGGAACGCCGGCCGCCGCCTTGCCGAAGGTGCTCATCACCGCCGAGCAGAAAAAGCCGGCGGTGATGAGCAGAATGCCGAGCGATAATTTGTGACCGGCGCTTTGCGCTTTTATGTCCACTTACCAATTCCCTTGTTTGCCGCCGAACCACCAGACCAGGCCCAGAGTCGCGGTGTTCTGCTCTCTCTTAAGGATGCCGAGAATGTTGGTGTAAAAGTAAGGCTGGTTGGAAAAATCGCGTCGCCACTCGCCAAACATCAGAAGTCCGTTGGCCACCTGATACTTGGTCGTAAAGGTGGTTTCTTTGACGGCTTGCGTTACGCCGGTGAACAAGCCGCCATGATCGGAGAGGTACTCGGCGCGTCCGGCAATCGAGAGCTTTGGCGTGAACTGATACTGCAGGTATCCGGCGCCGCCATCGGTGTGAGACGGAGCCGAATTCGGAAGCAGGCGTTCGACAACGTAGTCGCCTTCGAAGGCAAGAGAAAGCTTGGGCGTCGTTTGCCACGTCAGGTAGCTGTCGAAGATGTGCAGTTTGCCGCCAGGAGAGTTCGGGATGGGCTCGAAGGGGACACCTTGTTGCGTCGGAAGGCCGGCCGGCGCGCCGCCGTTCGGGAAATACATGACATCGGGATGCTCTTGCCCGAGATAGTAATTAACGTTCCAGTTGATTTTCTTGGTGGGCTGGATAGCCAGTCCGACAAATTGGTCTTTGAAACCGTTGAAGGGCTCCGTCTGCTGCGTGCCGTTGACGATCCAGTAGTTGAGCGCCAATCGGTCGTTCACTTTATAGTTGGCGCGCACGCCCATGTGATAGAAAGGCAGGAAATTAAACCAGAAAGAGCGCGAATAATTCATCTGGTCTTTGGTGTAAGTGCCCTCCAGTCCAAGCGAGCTGGCGAATTTTCCAAAGTCGACGGTTAAGCCTTTTCCAACTGGAAAGACATATGTGCCGTAAGCCTGGAAGATGTTGCGATAGATGTCGGGCCGAGGCTCATTGGCGGGATTTCCTTGCAGCGTCTGGGTAGCCTGACCGTATTGGAAGTCGAGCCGGAGGCCAAAGCGCTTGCCATGGTCAAGATCCGGCGTGTTCTCAAGAACAAGCGCGGCCTGATTGAGGCTGAAGGCATTACTGCTGACGTCGTAGGCGCGAAGGAGGTTGACACGGCCGATGGGATCGTTGAAGTTATAGCCATAGTAGCCGTCAAAGAGGATGTTGAGGGTAGTGCCGTGCAGGAAATCCGCCATGCTGGGCGAAGGCGCGGAAGGTTGGGCCGAGACACTCTGGTTTGGCTGAGCGACTGGCTGCGGAGGGCGCGCGGTCTGTTGCCCAATCTGTTGCGCGCTCTGCGGTTGCGAGCGCTTTTCGAGTTCGTCGACACGCGCCTGCAAACGTTCGACAAGCGCCCGGAGCTGAACGACTTGTTGTTCCAGATCGGAGCTCGTCGCTTGGGTATTTTCATTCCCATCCTGCCCTCGGGCGCTAACGGCGAGCAGAAGCACACCGGCGGCAAGAAAGGAGAGACTGGTTTTCGACCACGGAGGAATACTTTTGGTTGCAGGGTAGCGAGCCATCAGGGAGATGGTACCGTTGGCGGCTGTCCTATGGGCAATAGCATCGTGTTTGCGAGTTTAGGAGCGTCGCCGCATACCGCATGATATGCTTCTCCTTTGTAATAACCAAAGGTACGCGCGCTTGCAAGAGGAAGCCGAAGCGGGCCGATGAAAGGTGACGGGCATGGCATGGCGGACCATCGCAGCCAAACTCCTTGCTGCTTGGGCAAGCGGACGAACGGAGCGGGAATTCGAGGAAGAGATCCAGATCCACATTGGAATGCTGGCCGAACGCTTCAGGGGGCGCGGCATGTCAGACGAGAAGGCTTGGGCGGCAGCGCGGCGAGAGTTTGGCAATCGGACGGTTTTAAAGGAGAGTAGGTACGAGATGCGGCTGTTCGCATGTTTGGAAACGTTTTGGCAAGATCTGCAATTTAGTGCGCGCACGCTGGGCCGGAGCAAAGGATTTGCAACCATTGCTTTGCTGACCTTGGCGTTGGGGATTGGAGCGAACTCGGCGGTATTCAGCATTGTGAACGCGGTGCTGCTGAGTCCCCTGCCCTACCCTGACGCCAATCGTTTAGTGGTGCTTTGGCAGAGCCTCCCTGAAGTCCCAACGAATAGCGTAACGGGACCGGATTTCGAGGACTGGCGTAAGCAGGCGCGCAGCTATGACGGACTGGCGGCCGCTATGCCGGACGACTTCAATTTGACGGGTACCCAGCTGCCGAGATCGTATGGGGGCATGCAGGTATCGGCGAATTTCTTTTCGGTTCTGGGGGTACATCCGAGGCTGGGGCGAACCTTTACACCCGAAGAGGAACACGCGGGCGCGGACCATGTCGCGATTGTCAGCGCCGGCATGTGGAGGGGCGCGCTCGGAGCTTCACCGGACGCCATAGGCAGAAAGATCGTGCTGAATGGCGAGCCTTTCACCGTTATCGGCGTAATGCCGCCGAAGTTTCAATTTGTGATCGAGAAGGCGGACGTTTGGGTTCCACTCGCAATCGAGAACAACAACGATCGTCACACGCACGCACTTTTCGTGGTAGGGCGACTGAAGCAAGGCGTGACGATTGAAGAAGCGAGAACGGAGCTGACGGGAATCGCCGCGCGCCTGGCGAAGGCATATCCGGAGACCGACGCAAACTGGACCGCCACCGTCATCTCTCTGCGCGACCAGATGACGGGCGGCGTACGCATGGCTATGCTGGTGCTACTCGCAGCGGTGGGGCTGCTCTTATTGATTGCCTGCGCGAACACGGCCAACCTTCTGTTATTGCGGGCCGCGGGACGACGCCGCGAAATCGGGATTCGGATCGCGATCGGCGCTTCGGCTGGCCGCATCATACGCCAGTCGCTCGCGGAAAGTCTGCTGCTGGCACTGCTCGGCGGAGCGTTGGGTTTACTCGTGGCCTGGGCGGCAGTGCAAACGGTTGTGGCGCTTAATCCAGGGAGCCTCCCGCGCATGGATGAGGTCCGCATGGATGGAACGGTTCTATGGTTTACATTTGGCATCTCATGCCTGGCCGGGATTGGCTTTGGTCTACTACCGGCACTGCAAGCGGCGCGCGAGGACATCCACCATTCACTGCGCGAAGGGGCCAAAGGGACGGGCGGCGGCGTGCGCGGCCACCGCACCAGAAACACGTTAGTAGGCGTCGAAGTGGGTGTTTCCTTGGTGCTGCTGATTGGCGCGAGCCTGCTGGTGCGAAGTCTTTTCGCGCTGACGGGAGGAGATCTGGGGTTCAAGCCGGACCACTTGTTGAGCATGAACGTGCGCATCGCGGAGCAGGAATATAGCAGTGAGCAGCAGGAGGCGTCTGACTTCAACCGCGTTCTCGAGCGGCTGCGGAACTTACCTGGCGTAATCTCGGCAGCCGCGGCGACGAACGCGCCCTCGCTCGGCTGGAACCAAGGACGCCGCTTTGAGATCAAAGGACGGCCCTGGCCGGCGGGAGAACTGCATGGAGCGGGATACGTCAGCATCAGCCCGAGTTACTTTCGGACCACCGGAATCAGGTTGCTGCGCGGTCGCGTGTTTACGCCGGCCGACCGCCATGGCTCGCCGGAGGTGATCATCATCAGCCAGGCATTTGCTAAACGATATTTCCCGAAGCAGGATCCACTCGAGGAAAGCATTATCTGCTATTCGCGCGCGTTCGGCGCAAACCGTTTCCGCCCGGCGATCGCGCGGCGCATTGTGGGCGTAGTTTCCGACGTTCGCCACCTGGGAAGTTTAGAGGCCGACGCGAGCGTGGAGATGTATGCTCCGCAATTGCAGAATACGCTTCCGTTCACCTACTTTCTCGTACGCACGGCGCTGCCTCCCGGTAACTTAGCGGCAGCGGCGCGGCATGCCGTGAATCGAATCCTGCCGAGCGCGCCGGTTGCGAACGTGGCATCCATGGAAACGCTGCTTGAGGCCTCGGTTGCCACGCCGCGGTTCAATGCCTTTCTGCTGGGTACGTTCGCCACCATTGCTCTGCTGCTGGCAGCGATCGGTGTCTACGGCATATCGGCATACAGTGTCCAGCAGCGGACGCGCGAAGTCGGAATTCGGATCGCGCTCGGGTCTTCACAAACTGAAGTGCTTCGGCTATTCCTGATTCAGGGAATAAGGCCGGCGCTGCTCGGAGCGCTGGCCGGTTTGGCGGCGGCGCTAGGGATAACGCGCTTCATGGCAAGTCTCCTGCATGACGTGAGCGCGCGCGATCCATTGACTTTCTTGGTCATACCGATAGTGCTGGTACTAGCCGCCGGCGTGGCGGCTTTTGTGCCCGCTTTACGAGCAACACGAGTGGATCCTGCGACTGCCTTACGGAACGAATAAAACCTATTGCGCTTCCTCCTAATCCTGTAGTAAATTAGACCACGAGAGTAGTTATGACGGAACCCCGCATCAGCCGCTTCGAGCTGCAATTGCTCGAAAAGATATGGGATTTGGGACCGTGCCCGGTGCGCGAGGTCCAGGAAAGCCTGCCGGAAAAGGACCGGCCGGCGTATACAACTGTTCAGACGATGATTTATCGGCTGGAGGAAAAGGGCGCGGTGCGCCGGGTAAAAAAGATCGGCAATGCGCATCTGTTCGAAGCGGTCTTGAGCCGCAAGACGGTGCATCGCCGTTTGATCAGCGATCTATTGAACCTCTTTGGCGGATCGGCGGCGCCCGTTGTCTCTCATCTGGTCGAGACAGGAAAGCTAACGCTGGCCGACATCAAAGAACTGGAGAAGAAGATGGCCGCAAGGGAGAAAAAACCATAATGCCGTTCGTTATCCGACACCTCCTCGAATCGACTCTGTTCTGCATTTTGCTTAGCTCTTTGGCCTGTTGCCTTAAGAGAGGCGCGGCCGTCCGGCACGCCGTATGGCTGATCGGCATTTCAAAATTTGCTATTCCTTCCGTGCTGCTGACGGCCGCGGGAGCGCGCATCGCATTTTTCTGGCCGGCCGCCTCGTGGCTGGCCTGGGCTGCGAACAAGGTTTCGGCCGCATTGCTGGCCGTGTCAAGCATGTTGCCGGGGAGCATCGATAGCCGTAACCTCCTGGCAATTTGGTCGCTTGGGGCGACGACCCTGTTTGGTATCTGGCTGGTTCGGCTGAGAAATGGCAAACGGCCGTCGAAGAGCCCAACAAATGAGGAACAGCAGGTTATGGATCGTGCTCAAGATTTGCTTCGAGTGCGCAAGCCAATTCAACTGCGCGCTTCCGAAGCAACGGACGAACCGGCTTTGTGGGGCATCTGGCGACCAGTTGTCGGTATTCCGAAGGGGCTTTCGCAACGGTTGACAGGTTCGGAGTTTGAGGCGGTGCTGCTGCATGAACTGGCGCACGCGCGGCGCTACGACAACCTGACAGGCGTATTTGCCCACTGCCTGGTGTGCGTGTTCTGGTTCCATCCGCTTCTTTGGCTAGCAGAGAAACGACTGCACATGGAGAAGGAACGCGCTTGCGACGAACTCGTTCTGGCATGCGGAATCGAACCGCAAACCTATGCGTCGGGCATTCTGAAGATCTGTAAGTTTCATCTGTTTGAGGCGGCGGCAGGAGTCAGCGCGATGACGGGTTCCGATTTGAAGCGCAGGCTGGAATTGATTCTCGAGTACAAGCTCTCCGCCCGTCTCCTGTACGTTCCACGATTACTAATCGCGGCTCTGGCCATCCTCATGACGATGGCTCCCATCGCCGGCGGCTATTGCGAGCAATGCGTTTCGAATGGCCAAGGCCACCCGCAACAGAACGTTTTTCAAGGGGGAGTGAAATGAAAGCATGGATCACAGCAGGTCTCCTGCTGGCCGCGATGTGCGGCCCCGGTCTGAAAGGCGCTCCGGTGATTCGCAAATCGCCCGAGCTGGCGTTTCGGCTGCCGGGCCAAGGCGACAAGTTGCTTAGCCAATATCGCGGGAAGGTAGTGGCTCTGGAATTCATTTTGACTACCTGTCCGCACTGCCAGGCTGCGTCGAAAATAATGACCGGCATGCAGGCACGCTATGCGAGCAGCGGCTTTCAGGCGATTGACGTGGCGATCGATCCGAATGCCGATTTGCTGGTCGAGAATTTTGCAAAAGAACATCAGGTTGGCTTCCCGGTTGGCTGGGCGTCGCTCGACCAGATGATGAGTTACATGGGATTTACTGAACGGCCGGTGGTGCCCCAATTGATCTTGATCGACCGCGGCGGAAATATTCGCTACCAGACACCACGCCTCGGCGACGCGGAATCGCTGAAGGAAGAGGTAATCGCCAAGCGGATCGAGGAACTCTTAGGACAGGGGAGTAGTTCGAGAGCGCGACACTCGTCCGCTTCATCGAAAGGGGAATAGAAGCAGATGGCGAGGGTTACGGGACTTGGCGGCGCGTTTCTTCGAGTAAGCGATCCGGAAGCTCTCTACAAGTGGTACGAGCAGCATCTTGGGATAAGCGCCGCTGGCGGCTGTTTGATGTTTCCCAAAGATGGGCAGTGGGCTTACATAGCGGTCGCATTCTTTCCGCGGTCTGACAATTACTTCCCTGCCCAGCAGCCTGCGATGCTCAACTTCCAGGTTGACGATCTGGACGCGATTTTGGATAGGCTCTCCTCTGCCGGCGTTTCGGTCGATCCGAAACGCGAGGAATCCTCCTACGGCCGATTCGGCTGGTTTACCGATCCCGAAGGAAACCGGGTTGAGCTTTGGCAGCCAATCGACTAGTAATGCCACGGTCGTCGAAAATTTGAAACCGCGGGTTTTAGCGGCGGTCCCTAATGAGGGGGTGATAGTCGATGGAGAGAAGGACATTTTTACAGGGGATAGCTGCCGGGGCGCTAGCGGCTCCAATGGGCTCGGGCAAACAGTCTGCCGTCTCGACGGAAACCAGAATTCCGCGCGTAACCGATCCGGGAGAGTTGAGGGGCGAGATGCTCTACCGGAAATTCGGGCAAACGGGGGAGACGGTCTCCGCCATAGGCTTGGGTGGCTCGCATATCGGCAAGCCGTCGCTGACCGAAGCGGAAGCCACCCGGCTCATTCATCAAGCGATCGATCGCGGCATCACGTTCATGGATAATTGCTGGGATTACAACGAGGGCCGCAGCGAACGCAGAATGGGGGACGCGCTCTCGCAAGCTGGTTACCGGAACAAAGTTTTCCTGATGACCAAGATCGACGGCCGGAATAAGAATAACGCCACCGATCAATTGCACGACTCGCTCACCCGATTGAAGACCGATCATGTGGACCTGCTGCAGTTTCACGAAATCCTTCGATACGACGATCCGGATCGAATCTTCCGTACCGGCGGCGCATTGGAGGCGGCGCTGGAGGCGAAGAAGGCCGGCAAGGTGCGCTTCATCGGATTCACCGGCCATAAGGATCCGCACATTCATCTCTACATGCTCGAGGTAGCGGCCAACCACGGCTTTCGTTTCGATGCGGTACTGATGCCTTCGAACCTGATGGATGCGCACTTTCGCAGTTTCGCCCAATCGGTGATGCCGAAGCTGGTAGAGCAGAAGATTGGCATACAAACGATGAAGCCCTTCTGCGGTGGCGATGGAATCATTCTGAAGAGCGGGGCCATTCAGAAGCCGATCGATTGCCTGCACTACGCGCTCAATCTACCTACGAATGTAGTGATCACCGGAATAGACAAACCGGAGATCCTCGAGCAGGCATTCCAGGCTGCAAAAACCTTCCGGCGAATGGACGACCAGGAGTTCGCTCAACTAATTGGGAAAACACAGCAAGTAGCGGCCACTGGACAATACGAGCTGTTTAAAGTTTCATCGCATTTCGACGGCACTGCTCGCCATCCCGATTGGCTGGGCGGCGATGATCCAGCGGTACAAAAACTCGCTCCGCAACCCGCTGGTTGAGGGATTTTCCCAAATTATCCATCGGAGCTGCATGGTATTTACTTAAAGAAGCTCGATGGAAATTCGATGAGAAGAAGCCGTAGATTGGCCGTCGCGGCTTTCCTGGTAATGCTTGGAGTAGCGCAGGCACAAAACGGAAAACGCATCGACTTGCATAGCGGCTGGGCGATCGATTCCGCGGCGGCGGTCACGGACAAAGGGGATGTACTCTCACGTCCCTCTTACGAAGCGCGGAACTGGTACCAGACGACGGTTCCGTCAACGGTGGTCGCCGCGATGGTCGCCGACAAGGTCTTCAACGATCCGGGTTATGGCATTAATCTGCGCTCCTATCCGGGAGTGAACTATGCGATCGGACGAAATTTTGCGACTTTGCAGATGCCGCCCGGGAGTCCGTTTCGCGGCGGTTGGTGGTATCGGACAAAGTTCGAGATTCCGTCGAGCGCGGCGGATAAAAACATTCAGCTTCATTTCGACGGGATCAACTATCGCGCGAATGTCTGGCTGAACGGCCGGCAGATCGCGAACGCGAAGCAGGTAGCGGGCATGTGGCGGCTATACGAGTTCGATGTCACCGGGTTGGTTGAGGCCGGTCCGAATGCATTGGCTATCGAAGTTTTTCCACCCGCGCCGCGGGATTTGGCGAATACGTTTGTGGACTGGAACCCGATGCCGCCGGATAAAGGCATGGGCTTGTGGCGGGAGGTTTATCTGACGATGAGCGGGCCGGTATCGATCCGCCTTCCGCAGGTAAGGACAAAGTTGGATTTGCCCGACTTGGAGAACGCTCATCTTGAGGTAACGGCCGAGGTCCGCAATAATACGGACCGGGCCGTCGCTGGAATCTTCAAAGGCGAAATCGAAACCATCCGCTTCGAGCAGCGGGTAGCGCTCGAAAGCAGGCAGAGCAAAACGGTGCGCTTCACGCCGGCTGCTTATGCGCAGCTCAACGTTGAGCACCCGAAGTTGTGGTGGCCTTACCAGATGGGAGATCCGGCGCTGCATGCGTTGAAGCTGCAATTTATAGTGGGCGATGCGATTTCAGACCTGAACGAGAGCCGCTTCGGAATGCGCGAAGTGACCAGTGAGCAAGTGGCGCAGCAGCCGCCTGTGATCGGCGGCAAAGACGAGGTCCCGCGCACGAACATTCTGTTCCGGGTAAACGGACAAAAAGTTTTGATTCGCGGCGGCGGCTATTCGTTCGACATGCTGCTGCGGGCAGACCCGGTGAAGCAGGAAGAAGAGTTGGATTACGTCAGGGACATGCATCTGAATGCGGTGCGGCTGGAAGGCAAGCTGGCGGACGACCACTTTCTGGACCTCGCGGATGAGAAAGGAATCCTGGTGATGGCGGGCTGGTCATGCTGCGATCAGTGGGAGCAATGGAAGCACTGGGACGATGAAGATTATGCCGTGGCATCCGCCTCCATGCGCGATCAGATCGGGCGTTTGCGGAGCCACCCGAGCCTCTTTGTCTGGCTGAACGGGAGCGACAATCCGCCGCCGGCAGATCAGGAAAGAAGATATATTGCGATCCTGAAGGAACTCAACTGGCCGAACCCGTACATCTCTTCGGCGACATCGCGCGCCACCAGCGTAACGGGCGAAAGCGGAGTCAAAATGCTCGGGCCTTACGATTATGTGGCGTCGGATTACTGGCTGACGGATCACAGCTTGGGAGGCGCATACGGCTTCAACACGGAGACGGGGCCGGGTCCCGCGGTCCCGCCGATCGACAGCCTGCGCGAAATGCTGCCGGAGGACAAGCTCTGGCCGATCAACTCGTGGTGGAATTTCCACGCGGGCGGTGGAGCGTTCAGCACGATCGATGTGTTCACCGAAGCGTTAAACAAACGCTATGGGACGGCGAGCAATGTGGAGGACTATGCGCTCAAAGCGCAGATGCTGGCGTATGAGGATGAACGCGCGATGTTCGAAGCTTTCGGACGCAACAAGTATGCGGCGACAGGGGTAATTCAATGGATGCTGAACAACGCCTGGCCCTCGATGATCTGGCATCTCTAGGACTACTATCTGCGGCCCGGTGGATCCTATTTCGGAGCGAAGAAGGGCTGCGAGCCGCTGCATATTCAGTATTCGTATGACGACCGTTCGGTTGCGGTCGTGAATTCGTATCGCAAAGCTTTTACGGGCTTGCGTGCTTCAGCGAGGGTGTTGAACTTCGATCTAGCTGAGAAATTTTCGAAAGAGTCCAAGGTAGATATACCGGTCGACGGAGTAAAGAGACTCTTCGTGATTCCAGCCATCGCCGGACTGAGCACGACGTACTTCGTGGATCTGCGTTTGACGGATGCGGCGGGTGAAGTGGTCAGCTCGAATTTCTATTGGCTGTCGACCCACCCGGATGAACTCGACTGGGAGCACTCGAATTGGTATCTGACGCCGACCAAGTCCTATGCCGATCTGACGGAATTGAACTCACTGCCGAAGGTCCGGCTGCAATTCAGTAGCTCTTCGGAACAAAACGGCGGCGATGATTTGACGCATGTCACAGTGACGAATCCTACGCGGACGCTGGCGTTCGCGGTTCATTTGCGGGTGATGACGCCTACCAGGAAATTCGAAGGGGACGGCCCGGAAACAGACGAAGAAATTCTGCCGGTGCGCTGGGAAGACAACTATTTTCCGCTGCTGCCGGGAGAGAGGCGGGAAGTTACAGCCAGGTATCGGGAGCAAGGAAAACATAGGCGGCCGGTCAAGGTGGCCGTGGATGGATGGAATGTCACTGCGGCCATGCACGGGTCTGAAGCGGAACAGTTGAAACGGAATTGAGCCGGCGCAATCCATTAATTGAAGGAAACCAACAATGGAAAAAGAACACGTCACCGGGAAGATGGATGAGCTGAAAGGCAAGGCCAAGCAGGGTATCGGCAAGGCGACCGACGACCCGGGGATGCAAGGCGAAGGCATGGTAGATGAAGCAAAGGGCAAAGTCAAACAAGGGTTCGGGGATCTAAAAGACGCCATCAAGGGTGGAGACAAGGCGGCTGGCTCCGAGGTAAATGAAAAATAATCCGGCGTTGAAATGCTAACCCGATGCACCTTTCCCGCAGAGGACTGGTAGCACAATCCCTCTTCTACGTGGCTAGCGGGATCAATCACTTCTGGCATGGCCCATCCTACGTGACGATCATGCCGGACCACTACCCAGATCCCGCAGCCTTGGTCGGGCTCACCGGAGCGGCTGAAATTTTGGGTGGTTTGGGGTTATTACTGCCAGCCACTCGAAGGCTGGCAGCAGGCTCTATTGCACTGATGCTGGTTGGATTTCTGGATGTGCATCAGTTTATGATTCGCCATGCGGAACGCTTTCCAAACGTCCCGAAGTGGATCCTTTGGGGGCGTATCCCTTTGCAGTTTCTTTTCATCGCGTGGGTATGGAAGTATACCCGGCGTGGCACCCTAAGCAAATAGCAGTCTGGCGGAGAGGGGGGGATTCGAACCCCCGGTACCGGTTTTGCCAGTACGACGGTTTAGCAAACCGCTGCTTTCGACCACTCAGCCACCTCTCCGTTCCCTTATCTTACATGACTGCCTGTATTTGCAGTGATTTTAACAAATCTACGAAACCTTCTTTTTAACCGCTGTCACTACTTTTACACCAAGCCGTGTAACGGCGTTTCGCTTCGCCTCGCGGCTGGTATGGGCATAGCGCATTGTGGTCTTGATTTCCGCATGCCCCAACAGCTCCTTGACGGTCACGATATCCGTTCCTCGCGCTATTAACCGCGTGGCAAAAGTATGCCGGAAGGTGTGCCAGGTAATGCCGGACAACCCCGCCTCTTTTACAGCCTTCTTCAAAGCGGCCTTAACGTCATGGAAGCGGTCGCCGGTGAGTTGATTGTAGAAAACGTAAGGGCATCGCTTGATAGCCCGCCACTTCTCCAAAACCTCCGTCAATTCTTCGGCGATGGGAAGTTCAAGCTCTTGCTGTGTCTTGCGAACAATGATTTTAAATTGATCTTCGTGAGTGTCGATGTCCTCCCATAAAAGTCTGAATATGTCACCTGATCGCAGGCCGGTATGCAGGGCAAAAAGGATCATGTCGTGAAGATAGAGCGGACAGCACGGCATAAGCGCCGTTTGCTCGGCCTCCGATAACACCCTGAGCTTGAGATTGTTCTCAGGGAGAAATCGGACGCCTTTCACGGGATTGCGCCCGCGATAGAGGCCCCATGCGTCGGCAAGATTGTACATATGCTTCAGCAGGGCGATCTCGCGGTTCACAGTGGCGGGAGCTACCGTTCTGACTCGCTGAAGCTTGTAGCTTTCAACGGACATCGGCCCGATATCCGAAAGCAGCGCGGGATTGTAAAATCCGTTGAGCTGCTTCAGCATCTGCTCGTCCCTGATCCATGATCGTTTGTTGGTCTTGGCGTATTCCATGTAGCGGAGCCCGAATTCCGCAAAGGATATTCGAACCGGCCTGATGTCGTCCGCCCGGTGCAAAGCCATGAATCGTTCAGCTTCGCGCTTGTTGGCCGTGCCGGTGCTTGTCTGCACGCGCCGCCCGTGAATGTAAAAATCGGCATACCAGATGCGACCGCGTCGGTAGAGTGCCATTTTAGTTGCTCCTTCTACCTCTGCCAGCCTGATCGATTATAGGCATCTTTCGCATCACCCGATCCACCTCAACGGGATCAAAGCGCAGGGCCCCGCCAATTTTTACGAAGGGGATTCGACGAAGATAAACCCAGTTGTAGAGGGTTCCTCTTTTCAGGCTGAGAAGGAGAGCGAGTTCATTGATATCAATCAGTCTCGGCACTGCGCTATTCACGGCTAAGCTCCTTTATGTAGGTGGAAAATTGTTTCTTGCGGTGCGACGGCGACTATCAGGCCCCCGCCATCGACTCCAAATCCTCATCCCGGTAATGAATGCAGAAGCCGCTGGCATAGGCGTTTTCCAGCTCATGCGCATCGGCGGTAGCGAGCCATCGCCTGAAAGCCTCCGGCCTGATGCGCAACGAGCGCCCCAGGGGGATGAAGGTGAGGGGAGGCAAATGGGGATATTTGCCCGTCCTTATCCGGTAGATGGTGGACAGGGAGCATCCCAGCTCCCGCGCCACGTCTTTTGCTGTCAGTAAATGGTTCATGGCCTTCCTCACGGTTGTTTGTCGAGTAAAACCGAGCCTCCGCCGCAGGTGTCCTGCCATTGGGCGGTAATCTGCTTCGATCCGAAGGGCGTCACGACGAAGGACGACCATATGCAGCCTTCGGTATTCGGGCCCGTGATGCGATCCACCCGGAAAGCGATAGCGCCGCCGTCATACGATCCGCTCAACACCGCCGTGGTGGGGTTGGCCTTGCGGATCAACTGCATCGGGTCGAAATTCTTCACGTCTTTGGGCATCACGATAGGCCGCATGGAGAGGCAGCCCATGGCGGGGAAGGCGAGAAAGCTCTTATCCGGCTGTTGACGGATTTCCATCGTCAGGGTGCACATGCCCTGGCGTTCGAGCGTGACGTGGCCGCCCCATTTCCCGGCGAAGGTGCCTGCTGCGACCAATGCTTTCGAGGCATCGGCCGGATCGGTTTCATTGATGGAAGGAGCGACCTGGTGAAACGCTTCCCCTGCCTTGACGGCCGGCGATTTTGGAGGGGCGACCGCCACGGGTTGCGGTTGCATCTGCGCGTTCCTGCAGGAGCGCATGAAAGCGGGCCCGAAGAAAAACAGCCCTACGATGGTGCCGCCCCAAGCGACGAACTTCTTCTGTTCTTGGGTCAGGGTCATATGGTCCTTTCAATCTCTTCAGGGATGGGGATGGAATATTGCTTTGCTAATTGCTCCACGGCGGAGCGATGGATGTCCTTGGGTAAATCTTCCGGAAAGGCCGCGAGGTGGATCGAGGCCAATTCCTCCTTGGTGGCCTCGTTCTTGACCAGGCGGCTGATGATCGGGCCGACGTTGCGCATGTCCATGAGCTTGCGCAGGTATTCCCACTCGTTGAACCAGGCGATGTAGTTCTTCATTACCAGCAGCACGGAGGCGAAATGCAGGTAAGCGGAAAGGCCGCCCTGGATGATGAAGGTGTTTTCCAAGACGCTGGCGATAAGGAAAACGAAAATCGGCTCGATGACGATCCGCGTCGTCCAGAAGGACTTTCCGCCTGGCACCAGTCGGAAGAAAGGCAGCGCGGGCCCTTCAAATTCCGAATGCAGTTCCGTGTGCATCTTGATCATGCGCCGCCATAGGCGGAAACCGTTAAGGAATGCGATGAGGAAGAAGAGCTTGGAGAAATCTCCCAGACTGAATAGCCCTTGCGGCGCTTGCCCGCGAAACAACATACCCGCCATGCCTCCTGCGAGCGAGCTAAGCAATGGCAGGAAGACCATCAGAAAGAAGGTCATCAGCATCACCGGCGGTTGAAAATAGCGCGTGCCGTAGAAGGGATGCAGGATCACTTCCACCGGCATGGTGACGATGGTGCAGGCGTTATAGGCCATGTTCATCATCAGGTTGAGATTCATATCGCCGGTCTGCTGGCGGGGGATTTCGGACATGGTGTTCTCCTTTTTGGCTTAGATATCGCGTGAAAAACCGACGTGCAGGTAGTTGGCACCCTGCGGGTGTTCTGCGGTGATGCTTGCGTTAAAGGTCGTGCCCGATTGGTAGACAATCGCGCCGGCAACGGGGTGCTTGCTATCGGGCTTTTTCAATCGTGAAAAAGTGATCGGCTCGACGATGTGCGCCAGATGCTCTGTGCCGCTAACTCCCGCGTGATTCTCGTGGCCGGACCAGCCGCTGAGATCGCGATAGGCTTTGCCGATCTGGTCGGCGGCGTAGTTACAGGTTTCGATATCGTTTTGCTGGTGGAATATTTTAAGGCCAAGATTGCCAAGGAAGCTTTTCGTTTTGCTTCCCGGTGCAGGTTCGCCCAGCGTTTCCGCGAGGTTTAGTATGTTTTGCGTCAGGCATATGACCGCGACCTGCGATCCCCTGCAGGTTTGCTGGAAGAAATTGTCGAATCGCGGTACGCAAAAATATTGGAACTCGTCCTGAAAAAGAAAGACGGGATTGGGGGAGTCTGCAAGCTTTCTCCTCAGCCACGCGCGCTGAAAAATCAGCTTGATCAGTATCTGAATGAGCTTGCCGGTCTCATGCCCGTATTCGAGCAACGGGAAATCGACAATGACGATCTTGCCCCTGTGCGTCGTATCCTCGGGCGTGAAGTCGCACTTGCCGGAGCAGAAGATGCGATTGAAGGGAGAAAACAGGAACTTGTCCGCCATTCCCGCCCAGGTCATTTCAAGGCTGGATCGGGGCCGCTCATCGAAAGCGGGCCAACGCCGAAAAAGGTATTGAACGACGAATTCGAGATCGCTCTTTTGATCGGGAGTAAGTGTGGGGAAACGCGCTTCTATGGAAGCGACCAGCTCATAACAATACGAACTGGATTTCCACGATTCCTCTTCTTCCTGGCCGGGCTGGGAAGGAAGGGATTTAATGACGCGATCGATGTTGACGATGGATACGGGAGCGCCGGCGAGATCAAGCAGCTTAATGGAATTTCGCATGATCTGCTCGGCTCCGCGCTCCCAGAACGGATCGTGTCCGTGGCCCTGGTCTTTCTTCCCGATGGAAAGCAGCGTCGAGAAAAAATCGATAATCGATTCCAGGTCTCCCGCTCCTCTGCCTTTGCGCGTCCACTCGTAATGCAGCGGATCGAAACATAGGCCGGATTCGGCATTGAAAATGATGAGGTCTTTTTCACGGCCGCAGGCTTTCGCATATTCGGTCCAATTGGTCGTTTCTTCGGCTTTGGCGGTTAAGATCAGCGCCCCGGAAGGCGTGCCGTTTTGCAGGCCGGCGCGCAGCAAGCCGAACGCCGCGCGCTTACCGCTCGTAGACGATTTCCCTGCACCCGGCGCGCCCGTGATTAAGGTGCCTTCAAAAAAGTCGCGCCAATAGAGCATGTCCGTTTTGGATAAGGCCATTACGGGTTGATCGAGGATGTCGTTGCTGGGGGACATAGTGGCTCCTTGAAAGGGAGCGCTGCTTTCAAAAAGGCAAGCGCTCCCGTGGTGCTAACGCTTTTCCTCCGGTGGATTGGAAACCTTCACTTCGCAAGGCTTGGTTTTACTGGTTGCCTTGGCAATCGCCTGATCGGGATCGACATCGTTGGGGTTGATGTCCACTCCCACCTTGGCGCTCGCTTTGCCAAGAACTTCGTAGATCTTCCGCTTCGCCTTCCGCGGAACGTGAAGTTTGACATGTTGATCGATAGGCTGTCCGCAATTGGCTTGCGGAGCGGATGCTTGTTCCGCCGGCAGTCCCAATGGCAACAAAGCCGCCACGAGAAAATTTCTTCGGGTCATTTTGGCTCCTTTTTCCGGGTCTCCTGGGGTGTCCCTTGAAAGCCGGTAATGCCAATTTGACTGGTTAAGGAGCGATTAGCGAGGGGTGCGGGGAGAGGTCAAATCTTGTTTGATATGCTGCCGTGAGATCGGATTGCTCAGGAGGTACAGGCTTTGCCGGATCAAAAGAAAGAAGACGCTCTCGATCCTGAAGAGAAACTCGTCAAGGATATTTTAAGCACGAAAGCTTTCAGGAACGCAAGGCTTCGCGCCGAGCTGCTGAGATTCCTCGGAGAAAACAGCAGCAGATACGTCACGGTTAACGACCTTTTCGGCCTGTTTGGGTTGAATGAAGACTATCTGCGCAACGACGAGCATATCCGCGAGCGCATCAAGGATTTACGCGACGCGCTGAAAGACTTTGCGTTGCTGACGGATCTGCCTTTGGTATGCAGCCTTCCGAACGCCGTTCAGGGGCAGGGCTACAAGCTGCTTTTTGCCGAGCGCGGGAAAGAGTCCGCCACGCATTTCTTCTGGAAAACGCATTTAGGTAAACACCCGCCGATATTCGTCTACCCGGAGCCGATGTTCTATTACGACATCGAGCGGGGAAGCTATACGCGTTTTCTGAATACGAATCCGGAAAGCCACACGCGCGATGCGGCCTTGAACGAATTGGAGCGGCTGCATGCGCCTGACGTCAAGGTAATGTTTGGAGATGATCCGCGCGCCAAACTGAGGCCGTCGCACGCTTACGTAGGGATGGGCGAGGTTGAGGCGATGGAATCGATAGGCGAGTGGCTTGAAAAGAATTCCGTGGAGCGGGTTAACAAAGTAGCCAGCGAAAAAGCGGGATCGCTGAAGGAATACTCGCCGATATGCTTAGGGAGCCAGAGGACGAACCGCTTCATCCATGCCTTCCGTGAAAAGCACCATTACTCGCTCGCCGAGAAGATAAGTCATATTGCCATCAAGGAAGCGACGGAGCAAGAGAAAGAGGCCGTTGCAAAGTACGACGGTCATACGGAAAATGGAATGACGGTAGCGGGTCAGCCTGCCACGACTTCGCCCGTGCGCTATCGTTTCGTAATTATCAGCCGGGTGACGATGCCGGGGAGTTTCATAAAGGCGACCTTGATCTCCTCCGACGCGACGCTTGCCGTGCGCCAGGCGGGCAGGGCTTTGACGGACGACGAGCAGCTTGGCGGCATTCTGGATAAAGCAGGCTGGGCGTCGATGCCTGATGAATTTGAAATGCTCTTGAGCGTGCGTATCGCTTTCGGCAGCATGGAGGACGAGGCCGATATCCCCGAGCTGCTCGCATGCCGTTCTTATTCGGAACCGCAGGCCAAAGCTCACGCGCCCTCACGCTAGCGCCCTGCCATTTCTAAGCATTCGTTTCCATACTCGGTATGGAGGTGAGTGCAATGGCACTTTTCGATTTCATGAAGGGCGGCGCGACGCCGTCCGTAGATAAACTTCCCGACAACGTCAAAACCCAGGCGGTAGAAGCGGCAAAGCCGATAGGACAGGCGATGTCGAACAATCAACCGCGTCCTGAAAGCAACAATGCGCCTGCCGGGCAGACCGGAGGCAAGGAAGCATTGATGCATAACCAGAGTGGTGCCGGAAAGACACAGGAAGCACTAAGTCCGACCGACAGCCATAAAGGACACACTCAATCGCAGGGAAAGAGCCGGGGTTGGGAGCGGTAAGTGGGGCTCTTCGACTTCATGAAGGGCAGGGGCGGAAAGTCAGATCCGCCCCAAGATCCCGACTTCGATCCGAAAATCCACGGGCATAAAACCTGGGGCGGCGTGTATGCCGAAATCCGCGCGGATGAAGCTTCGGCAAAACTACGCAACGAGACGGGCCGCGAGCCGGAATGCACGCCGCTCAAAGAAGCCGCGCCACCTTCACGACCGGCAGGCACGAAGCAACCGGGACGCGTGCGGATCAAAAGCCATGACATTCCTTTCTAGCAACAGCGCAAGCTGCCTTGGGCACTCCAAGGGGAAATGTCTATACGCTTTCACACCCCCCATTTTCCCCGTTGCCACACGCCCGTATTGGTTGTATCCGGTAAGCAAAGAAGCATCCGTCAGGTGTTCATGATCTTCGCCACGCACATCAAGAATGCCAAGGCTGCGAAGGACTACTACGCGCAGCATCTCGCGCCGGGTGATTACTACGCGAAGGATGCGGCGGAGATGAAAGGCATCTGGCATGGGAAGGGTGCCGGGATGCTTCATCTTTCAGGTGAGGTGAAGCAGGAGGATTATTTCCGCCTCTGCGATAACACAGACCCGCAGACCGGCAAGCAACTTACGCCTCGTCTGGATGAAGACCGGCGTGTGCTGACGGATTTCACTTTCGATGCACCGAAGTCGGTAAGCCTGGCTTACGAGCTGGGCGGCGACGAACGCATATTGGAAGCGTTCAAAACATCGGTGCGCGAAACGATGGCCGAGATGGAAGCGGAGGCTAAAACCCGCGTTCGGAAAAAAGGCGCGGATTTTGACCGCCCTACCGGCAACATGGTGTGGTCGGAACATATCCACCGCACGACACGGCCCGTCGATGGAAAGCCCGATCCGCATCTGCATTGCCATGCCACGGTGTTTAACGCGACGTATGACGATGTAGAGAGACGCTGGAAGGCCATTCAGGTGGGCGATATCGTGCGCGATAACGGCTACCATCAATCGGCCTTTCATGCGCGCTTTGCCTTCCGTTTGAAAGCCCTGGGGTACGGCGTTGAAAAAGACGGCAACAGCTTTAAGCTCGCCGGAATCGATAAAGCCACATCGGACAAATTCTCGAATCGCAGCAGGGTCATTGACGCCGAAGCGGAAAAGTGCGGCATTACGGATGCGAAGGCTAAAGGAAAGCTGGGCCGAAAAACGCGGGAGAAAAAAAGCGAGATTCCTCAATCCATGGCCGAATTGCGCAAGGAATGGGATAGCCGCTTAACCGAGGATGAACGGGTAGCGGTTACGACGGCGGGCGCTGGATGGGAACGAGGAGATCGCTCCATCACGCCGGAACAAGCGAAAGAATATGCCCTCGAACATTCGTTTCAAAATGCTTCCACCCTCTCCGAAAAACGCCTGAAAGCCGAAGCCCTGAAATACGCAGTGGGTTCGATAACGCCGCAGGATGTTACCGATATAGCGCAGCACCCGGAAGTGATTGCGGAGATGCGAAACGGGCAGCTAATGACGACGACGAAAACCGTCCTGCGGGATGAAATCGCCATGCTGCAATTTGCCAAAGACGGACAGCGGAAGTTTCAGCCAATAGTCGCGGGAACGGACGAAAAGCGATTCAGCAGCCCTCTGAAGCTGTTGTCGGATGAATCCTCCGGCTCCGGCCTCGCATCGCATGACCCATTCAAAAAAGCGGAAGGCGCATGGGAATCCCTGGCGGGACTTTCGGAGGAGCAAAAGAAGGCCGCCATGCATGTCCTTAACTCCCGCGATCAGGTGACGGGCATCGTCGGTAAAGCCGGTACGGGCAAAACCCGCATGATGCGGGCGACGGTGGATGCCATCCACGGCGAAACCGATAAGAAGGTCTTCACCTTTGCGCCCTCCTCGCAAGCCTCACGCGGTGTTCTGGCGAAGGAAGGATTCAAGGACGCCACGACGTTAGAAACGCTCTTAAGAAGCGAAAAGATGCAGGAGCAGGTGAAGGGGCAAATCATCTGGGTCGATGAAGCCGGGCTCGTGTCCTCCCGCGATATGAAACGGCTGATGGACGTAGCGAAGAAAGGCAATAGCCGCGTCATTCTTTCCGGTGACTACACCCAGCATTCCAGTGTGGAAGCCGGGGACGCCTTCAGGCTTCTGGAAAAGGAAGCCGGGGTGAAACTCGCGCGATTAACGGAAGTGCGCAGGCAAACGGAGCCGGGATACAAAAAGGCTGTTGAAGCCATAAGCCAGGGCTCCGGTAAAGCCGCGCAAAAGGGATTCGATGCGCTGGACAGAATGGGCTGCGTCATCGAAGCCAGCGGTGAAGACCGGCACGCCATGCTGGTGAAGGACTATCTGAAAGCACAGGAGGAAGGGCGGACGGCATTAATCATCGCGCCTACCCATGCGGAAGGCGAAAGACTAACGGGCGAATTGCGGGAGACGCTAAAGCAGCGCGGGGCATTAGGACAAGAGAAGGCGTTTATCGCGCGAAAAACAACTGGGTGGAGTGATGCGCAAAAGGGCGACGTCCGTAATTACGAAACGGGCATGGTGGTGGAGTTCCAGCAGAACGTGAAGGGCTTTACCCGAGGGGATAAAGCCGTGGTGATGCAAGATGCGGACGGTATGCTTTTGCAGAAGCAGGACGGCACGCAAACGGCATTACCGCTGGATAAAGCAAGCCGGTTCGAGGTCTATCGGCCGCGAGAGATTTCCATCGCCAAGGGCGATCGCATCCGCATCACGCGAAACGGCGAAGCGAAAGTCGAAGGCCAGCCCAAAGGCACGCGGGTGAATAACGGCGATATTTTCACCGTGGAGGGCTTTACCAAGGAAGGCGATTTACGCATCGAGAAAGGCAAAGTCCTGCCGAAACAATGGGGGCATTTCACGATGGGTTACGTGGATACGTCCTACGCCTCCCAGGGCAAAACGGTGGATCGCGTGTTCATCGCCACGGGCAAAGAATCGATCGCGGCCGCGAACCAACAGCAATGGTATGTCAGTGTGACTCGCGGGCGGGAAATGGCGAAGGTCTATGTCGAGGATAGGCAGGAAGTCCGAAACGCCATTGCGCGCACCGGGCAACGGCTTTCGGCAGTGGAATTGACGCACACGAAATTGCGTCCTTCGTGGCGCGCCCGTTTTCATCAGTCCTGGGAGCGCAATCGCGTTAGAACGTTTCTAAGCAGCCGCGCACAAGCGATTAACGAATACTGGCGCGATAAGGGCAGGGGGATGGAATCGTATGGCTGATAACCGCAACCTGATCGTTGACCGAATTCTTAAGAAACGCGATGAGGATGAGCCGGAAAAGAGTTTTACGAAGGAGCGCCAGCATACGGCACAGGCTTTTTCGCTGCACCTGGACTACCGGAACGGGCTTTCCAAAGAGGGCGTAGCCTGGTCGCATTTCGGGCGTTATCAGTGGCGGAATCACGGCAGCCATGAAAGCCTGAAAATCATATTCGGTGGACTCTGCGGAGTGGAAATCACCGGCCATAACTTCGAGCCGCTGCTCACGGACATTCGCAACGGCCAGTTAAACGGCATTAAGGAAATGCTGAGCGGGCAGGCGAAGCTCGGACAGGCCGAGGGCGTAGACGATCCGATCATCACCGGTATCAAAGCCTATCCGGATTTCGACGCGCTGTTCGAGGCACTTAAAGAGGAAGGAACGGAACAAGACCATGACGCTACCCATGCTGGACGGGTTCGAGGACGCGGAGCTAAAGGCGATCATCAGCCGGGCTGATGATCTGTTGAAGAAACACGATACGGAGCGCAAGGAAAAGGCGCTTGCCGAAGCAAGGGCGACATTAGCGGCGGTAGGGCTGTCGTTAAAAGACATCGGAAAGGCTAAGGCGAAGGCCGGCAAGAGTATTCCGTACCACGGCGGGCATGTTTATCAGCACCCGACCGACAAAACGCTTGTATGGGCGGCAAAGGGGAAAAAGCCTGGGTGGCTTTTAACACTTGAGGGAGAAGGCAAAGCTCCCTTGGAAGTGGCTAACGATAACAGTGCAGTGAGGAAGACAGGGTGAGGTGGTGATCAATGGGTAACGAATCAACGAATCCGCTTGACGACAATCCTTCAGAAAGCTTCACTTATTTCACGGGCGAATGGGTTGCGAAATCTAAAGCCGAATTGGCGCGTCCGTGTTTTGGGTACATGGGTAAGGAAGGGCCATTACAGCGGGACTTCAGCGGTTTTCAAACCTGCGTCAATGGAAAGGTTAGTGCTGTGACATGGGCTAAAGAGTCCCCTACGGCACAAGATGCGCAGAAACAAGCATTCCAGATGACAGATAAATGGCTTGGCCGTGAAGGGCCGAAGTTGCGTGAAGCGACGATGGAAGAGATTAAGCAGGCGAATCGTTTCTCAGTGCAGATCATCTCGAAGGCGACCGGCCGCAATCCGCTCAAGTCCTATCAAGAATATCGGAGCGCTTGCGGGGAACAGCGGAAGGGTGTGGGGGCAAAAGCGCCGGGAGAAAGAGCGCCGGATCGGTCGATGAGCGTTGATCGATGAATTGATTCTTGGGTGAAGAGGTCACGGGGCTGCCGCATTAAGGTTATATTGAGCGCGAAGGAGAGTGCTTTGCTCTTGAAGTGTCTTTATGGATTCGGCAAAGCAGGATGCGTCCTTCCATTTCTCACACCAGCGCCGCGATCCTTCTATCCAATCCGCAACAGCTTCTATGTATGTCGGGGTAGAGACATTGGCCTTATATGCCTTTGACAATGCGTGAATGATTTCTGGGTCGTTGGTATGCAGTTGGAACACCATTGAAACGTTGAGAAAATTGCCGCCAAAGAGTTTACCGTCTTCATGATCTTGCTCGAAAGTAAAATGATATTCAGGGTCCAATAGTTCCCGCGTCATAAACTCCACAAGCAAAGCGACGCCTTCTTTGAGATTCTTATAGAACGTGCCATCTACCGCTCCTAGCGGGCCAATGTAGCCCAAACAGTATTGAGGATTGGGTTGGGTCATGTCGCTCTACTCCTCGTTGGTTAAGCTTTATGGGGTCTCTACCCTTTCGACGATTTCTCGCATCATGGTTTTAGCCATCTCTCTTGCGATGTTTGAGTCGCTATTGTCGGCCAAAAGCCACTCCTTAATTGCTCTGTAAAGCCCTTGGTGCTCGTCCGTCAGACGGCTAATTGTTTGCCTTTCTTCATCAATCTGGCTTGCTATCTCACGCAGAAGGGAGGCAGCATCACCTTGATAATCTGTCACGCTGCCTCTCTTTCTTTGGGGAACAAGTAAGGCAGAACATGAAGCGCATTTGTCGTGAGTTGACGTTGCCAAGCTTGGAATCGCGGCGACCATTTGAATCCCCGGCTCTTAAGCTTGGCGATCATTTCCTGATCAGGCTTGCCGGGAAAAAAGAGCTGTAGGCGGTTTTGCTCTATGTTCTGCAGAACGCGAACATCGCCAATGTTGTATTCCTTCTGGTCGATACCGTAGTCCAGTTCAGTGCGAGGCTGCGGCGCTGGCTTGCGTACCTTATCGATGAAGGCCAGCAGGGCGTCAGAGGCGTTGCGCTCCCATTGGTTATATTTTGCCATCCTGGCCACCGGGAACCGTGCGGGCCCAGTGATCATTGGCGACGCGCAGCGGGACTTTGCCGCCAGCGATTTAAGGAAGAGCCGAGTAAACTTCTCAACAGCCCATTCCTTCCCAGCATCGTTAAATTCTTTGACTACCACATCGTAAAACTCGCATTCCTGCACGGCGCGCCGATCCGGAGTGTGGCTCATCCAGCGATAGGCGTTGTAAGCCATATCGTAATATTTATGCTTTTCCTGTGACATCACCCTATCCCCTACTTGTTAACGTGTTGTTGAAGTTTGCAGATCATAACTCGACCTCCTGTTGTTTACTGTTTCGTAGTAATCGCTAATTCCCGTTCCAAATCCCGCAGCGCTCGCCTCAAATATTGCGGCGGCATCCTGTCTCCGCGCTCCCATCGCTGTACGGTGGTTTCTTCGACCTTGAGGGAGGAGGCTAGACTGACCTGAGTAAGCTTGTGCTTCTCACGGAAGCGTTTTACGTACTCGGGCCAGTCCTTGACCTTGCTGCGGTTCGGATGGTTGGTCATGAGGTTGAGGCAGCGAAGTGAGGTATGGCGGCTACCGGCTGCCGTCCGACGCCGTTGTTATTGAGAGAGACATGTTCCGCCGCTGCTCGCCCAGCCTGATATCCGGCAAAATCGGACGGGGCCGCCGCTCGACTTCCTGCCTTTGAAGGATGAACATCCTCTTTGAGGAGGAAAGCATCTATCTCAGCGCTGGTTTTCTTATATAGCGGCGAGAGAATCAGGGCGCTTCCCGATGAACTATCGGTAAGCTTTCCTTCCATTGCCTTAACGATTTGCTCACTAACACGGCTGACAATCCTGTGACCGAAGCCCTTCTTGAAGGAAGCTATAAACGCGCGTTTCGAGTGGGACGCGTCTGCCGCGATTCGGGCTAGCTCTTCGCCGGTACGAACGACGTAAGTAGCGATGTAGCTTGCTGCGGCGATATTCGATGGCTTGCCCACCAAAAGATGGTGTTCCATGATCGTCCTTCGACCCTGATATCGAGCGCGCTTCAGATGCCTGCAAAAATACAGCTTTGCCACTGAACTCCAAACCCAATCCTGCCATGGCTGGCGAAGTGCGCCCTCTGCTGCCTCAGTCATTTCGTATGCTTCCTGCGCTTCGATTGAATCAGGAATATCAGCTAGAGACAGGTTGTGTTTAGCAAGCAATTCGTGAACCTTGCTCATTGCCATTTCGGCTTCGGCTTCAGTTCCGGCACGCTCACCCAATGCCAGCAATTTTTGAATGCGCAGAATCAGAGATTCCATAAAGCTTCTCCGTGCCCCTGAACTTCGAGGCGCAAGCACAACGTCATGTTGTGGTGTGAAACATAGACTGCCAATGGCAGTGCGTCAACAAGAAAAGTGAAGGGCCGACTCTCGCCGGCCCCTCTGGCTTATGCCGCAACCCGCAGATCGGGCTTATCCTCGCGCTTCGCTTTCGGGCGCTCGAAGGTGAGCGTGTAGCCATCCTCGACGCCGCGGTTGCGGTAGAGGTTGTAGTAACCGGGCGAGAAGCTGGGGTCTTCAAAGAGTATGGAGAGGTATTTGCCGGACTTGCCTTGACGTTCCCACGCCGCGCCGATTTTGACGTCGCCGCAGAAGATTTCGAGGGCTGGGGCTTTCTCGTGCGTGCGGTTAAGCACCCGGTGGAATTCGGCGTTGACTTTGAAGGCGAGCGTTTCGATGATGCCCGCGTAGCCAGTGTCCGTAGCTTTGAAGTGACCGATGTTGTACGACATATACTTTCTCCTTTAGGTTTGAAGGCCGCACTATGCAATGCCTCTTAACGAGGCCGCAGCAATCAGAAGGGGGAGCGGCTGAGAAGTGCAACAAACGGTTATGGCGTGCACGGATCGCGTTTCGCTTCAAGAAGACAACAATAGAAACGCGATCCGTACTCGCACGCCTACTGTTTGGCTGTGCTTGTCGGCCGGTCAACCTTCTGATAGCAAGGGGCGAGAAAATAAGAGGCGTTCATGGGAGCGGCAGATAGATGAAGGTGAGAAATATGGCTGGCTGAACAGCGGTTCAAAGCAAGTGAAACACGGCGGGGGGGCATGTCGATGCAGGCTGTTCATGTTGACAATGCCGGAATTCGCGGACTGTGCGCAAGACACGCTTACGCTGAAGTATTCGCGCGCTTCTGGTGCCGACGCACGGCGCTGAGATATCCGGCGTCCATGAGGGCGATTATCCGGTTCACGTAGAAAACCTCCTCGTGATGATGCTCGCCGTGCCCGTAACCTCCTTCGGCGGAGATAAAAGTGCCCACATTCGGCCAAGCGCCCTGAATCCACACGGCGCAGGTGCGGCCGTCGAGCCATCGCGCGAAGGCTTTCAGCCCCTTTCTCGGGTAGCTTTTACGAATGCCCACGATCTGAAAAACATCCGGGCCTGATTGGGTAAAGGCGCTCCATTGCTGGAATTTCTTCGCATCGCGTTTCACGCGCCACGGCCCGAATAGCGGCAGCGCGTCCAGTAGCGGCATCAGGGGGATACTATCAAGGCTGCATCGGGGATGGAACGCGAACGCCAATACTGCCAGCGGTGCGGCGAGAAATACCTGCTGGAAAACCTCGAAGACTGCGCGGTGTGCACCAACTACATCTGTCCGTTCTGCGGCTCCTGGCGGATGAGTCCGGAAGGCAAGAAGGTCTACATTTGCAGCCTGTGCATGGAGTATCGCGAAGGCTGGTGGCGGGCTGAAGAAACAGTTGAGCTTTAGGCCTGGAACTCGCTACTTCAATGACCAGACAGCCAGGGCCAATCCGATAAGGGTCAATAGAAAAGCGATCACCTTGTTATCGGCCACCCAATTCACAACGCCGCGGAAGCTGCCACCGTTCATTTCCCACCAAGTGGTGTTGGTTCTGAGCTGACCATCAAGGGCACGGCGAAACAGATTTGCCATTACATCAACCTTGCGGAGAGTGGACTGGTGCAAGGCAACGGCCATTCAAGACATCTTTGGGATGGATTGAATTCTTCTCCATCAGGCGTTGTAGCCGAGGATGCCCGATATAAGCGACGCCGTAGATGTTAATGAATGCCGTTGAAAGGTCAACTCTCTTCTCGTCCGGGATGATGTATGGCTCGCCTCCGAGCACTCTGAATCGGTGCTCTAGGGCGGCGAAACCGTAGTTTACGTCCCGCATATTCCAATGAATAAAGGTTCTCTCGTGAAGTTGTCGAATGCGGTCGTAGAACGCCGCGAGCATACTGAGCTCAAGGTCGTCGTAGTGCGATTCGATGTCTGCGAAGTCTATTCTTTTCTCTTCAGCAACTTGATGAATAGAGAATGATAATGTCTGACCGGAATCGAGCTTCCGTATTGCTATTGAGGTGATGCGCGGAGAAGCTGGATTGGTCCTGTCATAGAAACTTTCGCAGGAATAGTGTATGACCCAGACGTTCTTCGCATCGTTTGAGAGCGACTCCAGCAAACGTCTCGCGGTCTTCTGTCGCTTCGAATTGGGACCCCTCATCAGGCTAAGATACACCGAGCCAAGGATGCCGGTCGCGCCTGATGGAAAGCCAGAATAGGCGTACCGAGCGTCGCTCCATTCAAATAAGCAAAACTAGTGCGTGCCTGGCAAAGCCCGATTCATCAGCCCGATGTTATTGCTCAGCGCCGAGAAGCTGCCGGAAGGTACTGATTGGCAATACGAAATCAAGATAGACGGCTACCGCGCCGTCGCCTTCAAAACTGGTGGCAAAGTACATCTCCGGTCCCGCAATGACAATGATTTTGCGAGCAGGTATCCATCGATAGCCAAGGCTCTTTTAAGCCTGCCGGAGGATAGCGTTATCGATGGAGAGATCGTGGCCATGGGCGAAGACGGGCGGCCATCGTTCAACCTCCTGCAGAACCACGGCTCGTCCGGCGTGCCGCTGATCTTCTATGTCTTCGACGTGATGATGCTGGCGGGTAAGGATGTGATGAAGGAGCCGCTATCCAAAAGGCGGGAATTACTGGAGAAGAAAATCCTTCCCAAGCTGAAGGAGCCCATCCGCTACTCCCCGCAACTTACCGATGCCCTGCCAGACCTGATTGAATCCGTTAAGGCCAGCGGCCTTGAAGGGCTTGTGGCAAAGAATCTCAAGAGCGCCTATGAGCCCGGCCTGCGCTCCGGCGCCTGGAAGAAGATGCGCGTCAACAAGGGGCAGGAATTCGTCATCGGCGGCTTTACGGTGGGCGGAAAGAGCTTCGATGCGCTGGTGTTCGGCTATTACGAGGGCGACAACCTGATATATGTCAGCCGGACGCGCAATGGCTTCACGCCGTCATCCAGGGTGGAACTGGCAAAACGCTTCAAAGGACTGGTGACGAAGGCATGCCCGTTCAGCAATCTGCCGGAGCCGAAAGGGGGAAGGTGGGGTGCAGGGCTAACAGCAGCAAAGATGAAAGATTGCGTGTGGCTAAAACCGGAGCTGGTCGGGCAGTTCGAGTTCGCCGAATGGACGGGCGACGGGCATCTGCGGCATTCGCGGTTTATTGCCTTCAGGGAGGATAAGAAGGCGGGGGAGGTGGGGAGGCAAAGTTAGGGCAGGAGCATTATGCGGGAATGGCAAAAGCTTACTTCACCTTGGCCTTGCAGTAGTTTCGCCACTCGGCGGCAATTGAGCAAGGTTCAGGTGAAGGATCAGGTGTGTAGCCAGCCGGAGGTTTGGGCAATTCCCGCAGCTTATTGGGCCAGCCGCCGTATTTTACCCAAGGGCTGGAATCAAAGGATACGTGGGCACGGGTACATCTCTGGAACAGTTTATCTGCCGCTTCACATGCCGCCACTTTATCGAAGACGTCCCCTTTATCCGGCGGCAAAAGAGCAGCGGAAGCCGGTGCTGGTTGCTTCGATTCAGAAACCTGCTTCTGCAAAGCGTCCCAATTCTTCGGCATCTCTATCTTGTACTTGGAAGCGTAATCGAAGAAGGCGAGGCCGTCGATATCCTTCAAGCGGCGACCGACGAACTCAGTAAGTTTTTCGTCCGGTTCGACTTCAGCGGCTGAGGTATTGAAATCCGCGAATTTGTACGGCATTACAAACACAACGCTGATACTCTGCTGCGGTGGGATTCGTATCGTGCTTTCCCATGTCGCGCCGTCCATCTTGTCGAAAGAGCCGTCCTTGGGTAGTTTTCTCATAAGAGCGCCCATGTCCTGAGCTGGAAGCGTATATTCGGATGCTGTGTGATTTGTGAAGGCATACCGGAACTCGAAACGCAGTTCGTCGCCGGTTTGCTGCATCATTAATTGCGTGGGTTTGGCCGTGATGGATCGGTCAGACCATTGTTTGGGATGATTCATCCACCAGATTGCGCTTCCGAGTAATAGAGCCGCGACAAGAGCAAAACCAGCGCCAAATCCGGCGGCCCGCAGGAGGATTATTCTCAAATTCGGGCGTGCCGGAGGCGCGGCGATTTCACTCGCAGGTTGCTCTTGATCCATTTCGCTAGTATGGTGCCTGACAATGAAAGGCTACAGAAAGAGAGTATCGGAAAGCGTACCGGCGCGCAAAGCGTTGGATGAAATCGGCGGCGAGCCGCTCGAAGGCAGCGGTTTTGAGGATGAAGAGACAGGGAGCGACTTCACCGATATCGAGATCCAACTTGCTGACGCTCCGCGGTGATGCGGTCGGTATGTAGCGCGGGTTCGGACAGGCATTCTTTATCGCGCTCTTTTCCCAATACATAGTCCGTAGCTTTTGCGGCTGCGCTTGCAGCGCGAAAGATTTCATTCTTATCGTTCTTTAGGGCTTTCAGCCAGGAGGCGACATAAGCGGCATGCTGGTCAGGATTGTGAGGCAGGCCGGTTTCAAGTGATACCAGCCACGAGCCGATTTCCGCGACAAGCTCCTCTTTACTGTAATTTTCATCGGCGGCGTGAAAGCCCTTCGACTTGGTCAGCGTCTCGCGATTCAGGCGTTTTTCATTTCCCGTCCAATGGATCAATTCATGCGCGGCAGTTTCGTAGTATGCGGGCGCGTCACGAAACTGTTCTTTGTGCGGCAAACGGATGTAATCGCCGGAAGGCGTGTAGTAAGCGCGGTCTCCACCGTGCCGAATATCCGCGCCGGAATCCTTCATCATGGCTTCGCCCGCCTCGATGACCTTGAAGGGCTTTCGCGGCTCAGTGATCATAGGCGGAATGCCGTCGATCTGAGTCGCATTGAAGACGGAATAGACGCGATGCACCAGGCGTCCGCGCTTCTCGTCGTCTGACGCGTCATCCTCCTTGCTGCCGGATTTTGCCTCCCAGAATTCGATATTCGTCGCCTTCTCACCCTTGCGGACTTGCCAGCCTTTCTCAGCGGTCTGGCGATAGGTCATCCAGCGCGGATCATCATAACCCTTGCGCATAGCCGCGATGGTTAAGGCAAGAACGTTACCGCCCCTATAGACTCTTCCGGTTGTCGGATTCCATGGGAGCGCACCGGCTCTGCCTGTTTCCCATGGTCGTTGCCACGGAGCCGCTCCTGATTCGAGGAGCTTGATTATCTCATCGGTAACTTCCTGTCTGTAATCTCTCCGTTCTTCAGCCATATATTCCTCCGTTAAATACAAGAAAGTCCTTGCGTTTTTAAGCGCAAGGACTAACCTCTCGGCTGTTCAGACAGAGAGGGGCTATGGTAGATGAAAGTGTTGCTGATGCAACTGAAGAGTGGCGACCTGTAGTTGGGTATGAAGGCTGGTATCTGATTTCGGCTTTAGGCCGAATACGACGGGTCAAGAAATTCGGTGGCGCGGTAGTTGGCCGCATATTACGGCCCCACATTGGAGCGGGAAATCCCAACTCGCCTTCGGATTCTCGCTATGCGGTGGTTGGACTATTCAAAGATGGTGTGCGGAAGAAGTGGTATGTGCATCATCTAGTGGCATATGCCTTTCTTGGGCTTCGTCCAGAAGGGATGCATATTAATCACAAAGACGGCAACAAGATTAATAACGCGGCACAGAACCTAGAGTATGTGACGCCGTCAGAAAATGGTCTTCATTGTAATAGGCTGGGGCTGAATCCGCAGCCACAAAAGCTATCAGATGAAGAAATCAGGACAATTCGCGCATCAGATGGCACATGCAAGGCGTTGGGTGTTTTATATGGCGTGGCGGCTGCGACCATTTGCCGAATAAGAACTAGGAAGCGCTGGCGCAAGATTGTGTAACGCCCGTTGCTTGAACCCACGGACGTTGCCAAGGAGCCGTTCCTTCCTCTAGCATCTTGATGATGTCGGCGGTTACCTCGGCACGGTAGTCACGCGGAGGTGGTCTATCCTGTTGCTCGCGGTTGTGCATTGGCTCATTCCTTTCGCTCGGAAGTTATGCGGCTACAGCGGCTGCGTCAAGCGGGAGGGGTGAACAAATTGAGCAAGCTTGTCTATCTACTTGACGGAGGCGTTGTCGGTATATCGGCGGCTATCGCTTCGGAGCGTGACCTAGGGGGTTCTTCACCTCGGAGGCGGGCACAGGCCATCTCGAAATATTGCTGATTTAATTCAATGCCAATTGCTCGACGTCCTTTCTTGGCTGCCACAAGACCCGTAGTGCCCGCGCCGAAGAAAGGATCAAGGACAGTGCCTCCAACAGGACAGCCAGCGAGAATGCAGGGCTCTATAAGGTCGGGCGGGAATGTTGCAAAATGAGCACCTTTAAACGGCTTTGTAGTAATACTCCAAACAGTGCGGCGGTTCGCGGTTCCTGTTGGCTCATATTCATTGCCACTCTTGGTTCTATGTGCATCGTCTAGGGATTCGCCATACTTGACTCCCCCAAACGGATGCCTTGGCCTCAAACCATTTCGTTCGCTGGTGGGACTGCTTTTGTGAAAGGATGCCTGCTGCTTGATTCGCCGAGCATCATCAGTCGGGTCTTTTGATGGAGTCTTAATCGCTTCAGCGTCGAAGTAATAACGTTCATTTTTTGCAAGTAGAAAAATATATTCGTGAGACTTCGTGCAGCGATCACGAACACTCTCTGGCATTGGATTTGGCTTATGCCAGATGATGTCCTGTCGAAGATACCAGCCGTCACTGCGTAAAGCAAAGGCAAGCATCCAAGGCACTCCGATCAAATCCTTCTGTTTCAATCCGTGAACGGGGGCCCGGCGATTGTTAGTTGCAGATATCTTTTTCCCGATATCATCATTTTGGAAAGACGCACCGCCTCCGCCTCGTCCCGACGCGGCATAAGTATCACCCATGTTTAACCAAAGCGTTCCATCTGGTTTAAGGACGCGTCGTACCTCTCGGAAGACTGCTACCAATTCGGCCACGAAAGCATCCGGTGTCTGCTCAAGGCCAATCTGTTGCGCATGATTATAGTCGCGCAAGCCGAAATAAGGCGGCGAAGTCACGCAGCAGTGAATGGATTCTGCGGGTAGGGAGCGTAATATGGGCCGACAGTCACCAAGATATAGCGTGCTTGCGTCAATGAACGTCTGCTTTGGCGGTGGGTTGGCCTTATCGTTCTCTGATGTCATATTCATCTCCTTTCGTGGTTGTCAGTACGCGAAAGGCATAGCGGTTCCAATAGGACAGAAAATCACCGCAGGGAAACAGGCAACACGGCCTCTTGGGGCGGGCAGCCTGTTGATTTTCTGGCCGGAACTGCTTTGCTTCGCGTGGCTACTGACAAGCGAAGGAGATGATATTTGGCGATTGAACGGACGCAAATCGCCCGTTATATCGGTGATAGCCTGCATCGCGTGCCTCGCGTTGTTAGGTCAGGAAGCCTCCGGTGCGCTGTCACGCATTCGGGGGTTTCCGTATTTTGTAGCGTGTTTCAGGAAGAAATCAAGCGGGGAGTGCCCGGCCATTTAATTACCAGCGCAACGCACGCCAGGGCCGACAGCGATGGGCATGACCGGAGAGCGATGGGAAGCGCGAAGCGTGAGGATGGTTTCACCATAGGGCGCTCCACGGACCATATGATTGACCCCTGCGATGTCGCCGATGGGATCGACGACCGGCGCGGCCGTGTATGGCGGCAAATAGTCCAGAACCCATGTGCCGATGTTGCCGATCATGTCATACAGGCCGAATGCATTAGGCTTCTTCATGCCACCCGGCATCAGTGCTTGATGATTTCCGTTAAAGGCAGGGTCATCGTCGTTCCACGCTATGTCGTTCAGCGGGCCGTAAATCGGCGTTGTTGTCCCGCCCCGTGCCGCATATTCCCATTGCGCCTCGGTCGGCAAGGTCATTCCTACCGCTCCGCAGTACGCTTTCGCCTCGTACCAGTTGAGCTGGTTGACGGGAACATTAGGTGTGTCGATGCGGCCCTGTTGCCAGATTCGCTTTTTTGGAACGATTTTGTTATAGGCCGCGTTCGTCACCGCCAACTGGCCGATCCAGAATCCTTTCGTGATCGTCACCTGGTGCAGCGGCTTCTCCATCACATGGCAATGCTGATCGCCGGGCGAGCACCCCATCATGAAGGTGCCGGGCGGAATAAAAACATAGGTGAGTCCATCCTTGGGATTCACCTTCGTCTGGGCGCTGCATAAACCGGCGGCAAGAAGAGCGAGTGCGGTGCGGGTCATACTCAATCGTCGCGATCTAAGGGAAGGATTGTAAAGCGACTTCGTGTGAGCTTACGTGAGCCCGAAATCCTGGGCCACTTTCGGCCATTTTGATATTTTCTGGGCCACTGACGACCACTGGCGTGAGTTCGCGTAAGAAATTAGCGCGTTGATAAATTTCGTGTGGCGCAATTGTCAGATCCGATCTAAGATCGGTCAGCGGCGATTGTGACTATCGCGGCAAGACCCGCGATGGCATCTTCGGGGAAACCCAAAAACCAGTACATCCTTGGACGGCGCACAGCATCCCGGCGGCCCGTGGGCTTCCACCTGGGCGAAGATCAGCGGTCCGGGGAACTGATTACTTATGCAGGCGACGGGCATCTAATTACCTTCGCCCCAACGGGCTCAGGCAAAACCTCTGGACCGGTGATTTGCAATTCCCTGAAGCACCCCGGCCAGCTTATCGTGATGGACATGAAGGGCGAAGTCCACGCGGCGACGGCGGAAGCACGAAAGGCCATGGGACAGGAAGTGCATGTGCTCGATCTCCGCGACGGGGGACAGGCAGGCTCGCTCAATCCGCTCGATCTGGTGATCCGCTGCGGGGATGAGCCCGCTGCTTTGGCGCGAAGCTTTGCCGCCGAGATCATCGAGCGCGGAGCGGATGAACGAGATAGGTTTTGGCAAGATTGGGCGGAAACCATGATCACCGGGGGAACGTCGTGGCTGCTTGCGGACAAGCCTCCTGAAGAACGAAAGATAAGCGCGTTGTTCGACCTGTTCGCCGATGAAGATACCGGCTACAAGCTTGCAACGCTACTCGACGCCGAGGGCAAGGTCAAGGATCGGGCGGCGCGGACGGCCTTCAGCGGCTTCTTACAGCTTCCCGACAGGGAAACGCGGCCTTCCGTGATGGCCTCCGCGCTTACGCATCTCAGGCTTTTCGACAGTGATCTCGTGCGGAGATTGACCGATACCAGCAGCCTGGACGTGGACGCGTTGATCGCGGGCGTGCCGATGTCGCTATACATCATCGTGCCTCCGTACAGGCTTACCGCCTACAGGCCGTTACTCAGGATGTGGCTGTCGAACTTGATTCTGGCAATGACGCATCGCAAGAAAGCACCGAAGGAGCGTGCGCTGATTCTCTGCGATGAAGTAGGGAATCTGGGCCGTATCGACGCACTTCTTACGGCGACAACGCTACTCCGCTCGTGGGGCTTAACGCTGTGGACTTTCTGGCAAAATTTGGCGCAGCTTCAGGTTTACGGCTCGCAGGCAAATACCTTGATCGATAACGCGGGAGTCGTCCAGATATTCGGTGCCAGGAATTTGCGGATGGCGCAGGACTTAGCGAATATCGTGGGCGGCATCTCCGCCGATGAAATCTTAAGGCTGCCCCAGGATCAACAGGTGCTGCTGATGGAGGGCAAGGCGGTGCGATGCAGGCAAGTCCGCTATTACAGCGACGAAGCCTTCATGGAAGGGGCTTGCATTCGGCCATGAACCCATGAAGTGCAGAGCGAGCCGAGGGTGAGAAGCACGGCGGGGGCGAGCAGGCCGAGGGCGACGTAGAACGCGGGCAGGTATTGGTACGTCATATTGGCGATTTTGTAATCGTCGAAGACAAAGGCCAGATCCGGCACCCATTGGAACAGCGACCCAAAAGCAATAGCCGCAAGGATTGCCGTAACAATGCGGTTGGATACACCTTGAAAGAAAGATGTGACGAAAGCCGCGATGAGCGCAGCGATGGCGACGATGGCAAAGGCGTCAGGCTCGAATATTACTTTGTTGAAAGGCAGGAAGAGCCGATGCCCGAGCAGAAGCTGTGGTCCCGTGACGGTATTGGGCTGGCCGACTTCAGGGATGATTCTTATCAACGGAAGAAATAAACAGCCGATAGCGGAAAGCAAAAGGCCCGTCACGCGCATGCCCGGATCATCGCATGGAAGCGTGCAAAAGAAAACCCCTGCACAAGGGCAGGGGTCAAGGAGTGGGAAGGATAGCGATTTAGCGCGATTGGCCCTGGTTCTTCGCCTTTTGGAGATCGCGGATTTTCCCGGCAGCCTCACGGGCAGCTTCAGCAAGGTCAAGCAAGTCATGCCTTCCATAGCTGCTGCCTTCCTTGAATCCACCGGCGGCATTGTCCTTATAGGAGATTCTTGGACTGGAGGCAGAATAGAAGTCTCCGTTTTGTGCATGGTTTTTCCAGATGGCAATTTCGACGTTGCCATGCTTGGCGGTGTATTCCGGGCGGCGTGCGGAGTGTGTTTGTTCTTCGCCGTCGTCGGTACGTGCAGGCTGATTCATAATCTTCTCCTTAAGAAAGGGTTAATAGCCGGTGAAGCATACCGTCTCAAGAACAACCTGCAAGGGCTTTCTTAACAACTCTTGACACCCTCAAGGTGTGTGAGTATTTTCCAGCGATAATAAGGAGAGGCGCTATGGCAACCGAGCCCGTGAACATTCCCGAGTACCTTCTGGCAAAAGTGAAAGAGGCGGCGGCGCGCGAAGAAATCAGCGTCGAAGACCTGGTGCGCGATGCCCTGGAGCAGCGTGTCAACGGCAAGGGCTTCAGGGACGTATACGCGATTGCCCGGCGCAACGGCGAGCGCACCGGTATCACGCCGGAGAACGTGGAGTCGGTGGTTGAGACGGAAACAGCCGCTTACCGCTCGGAACGCTCCCGGTAGTGGTTCGCGTCACCCTCGATACCAATGTCATCGTTTCGGGTCTCTACGGTTCGGGTAATCCGAGGCGTATTCTTGACCTTGCTGAAGCGGGGACCATAAAGCTGGCGGTTTCGCAACCGATTCTCGATGAAGTTTCCGACGTGCTGCAGCGCGAGAAATTCGGGTGGTCGGCGGCGGAAGTGCGATACGCGCTTAAGCGAATTACGTCCGTGGAGGATTTTATCGAGCCGAAGCAAACCGTGGATGTCATCAAGGACGATCCGACAGACAACCGCATCATCGAATGCGCGGCGGGGTCGCGCTCAGATTATATTGTGACCGGCGACAAACACCTGCTCTCACTCGGACAGTTCGGCCACTGCAAGATTGTGAAGCCGGCGGATTTTCTTGAAGTGATGCAGGGCAGGGGCAGATAGGATTTTAAAGGAGGTGAAGTCTTGCAAAATCACCTCCTCCAACTTTAGCTTTTTTTCTTCGGACGGTTTTCCGTCTCTGTCGTGCGCGGGTGTGTCTTGGCGTATTTGTCGGTGACAAATTTGCCGCTTACCGAACTGCGGTTGACTTTGACTGTGCTTTTAGCCATATCGATCCTCCTTTCCACTCTCATTTTACCGAAAAAGCATAATTTGGTGGAAATGTTTGCTGCGCTTTAACCCCGCCCTCTCTGCCTTCCAGCTTCCGCCGTAGCGGCGGCTTTGAGCGCCGTTCGCATGGCATATCCTTCCCCGTTCTCCTTGGCCTTGGAGCTAAGCTGCATGAGCCTGTCAGCAACGCTTTCAGGAGACCATCCTCTCTGCGCCGAAAGCATGGAAAAAAAGAAATCCGCCCGGCTGATATCCGGACCCGTTTGCTCATGGTTGAGCGGAGCGCCCTGAACGCATCGCTCGTAATCCGGCCATGATCTATCCGCGAAAACACGAATGGGCGCGGATGCCCGCACCGGCTCCGGCGGCGCAAGTAAGCCCAGAGCCTCAATTTCCTGTGGCGTCATTATGCGGCCTGGCGTGGAGGAGACGATCTTCACCATGGGAAAGTCCGGGCCGTACTTGCGTTTGAAATTCAGCGTCCCCGATAGGCGGCTGGCACCGGACGCGGAGATGTCGGCTCCCACGCCTTTGCGTAGCCGCCGGGCCAAATCCTTTCCCTCCGCTTCCCCCAATCCCGACACGGCAACCCATGCCTGATGGTTCCCTTCAGAGGTGCAGCACGTCAGTGCTGAAGCGCTGAAGACCCTTTCGAGTTTCTGAGCGTCGAGATCGTCAAGCTGGATCAGCGTCAGATCGCTGTGCGGCCGGATGACGATGCTTTGCTTTCTCTCCGTTAATCCCGGCATGAGCTTGGGAAGGGAGTTCTTTATCTGGGCCGCGCTCTGGTCCTTACGGAAGCCGCATTTTTCACCGTCCATATCGAGGAAAGTCACGCCGAACCTCTTCGCCCCCAAGGATTGGAAGATGTCGAGCATGCGGTAGGCGGCGTCGAGGTCGTACATATGGCCTCCGGTTAAATCGCTACACGTTCCACCTCGGCGCGGGATTCCACGCGTTCCGAATGGTCGTAAAGACGAGTAGTGCGAATATCGGCGTGCCCGGCGCGCTCCTGGGCGCGTTCGAGCGTTCCTCCCCGCTGAATGTAAATGGTGATTCCGCCGGCGCGACAACTATGGTTGCCAAGCTTCGTCCTTACGTCGGCCGCAATGCTGCGGCGCTTGATGACGCGGTAGGCGTCGTATTGCATCATCCGGCGCTCGGTGAGCCTATCGGGCAAGCCGGGCGATGTGCGAAAGAGCGGGCCTTTGGGATCACCGGCGATGCCTGCGGCATGGATATAGGCGTCGATGTAATCGGTCAGGGTGTAGTTCACAAGCAGCGAGCTTTCTTTCCCGCCTTTCTCGCTCAGGCGCATCCAGTTATCACGCCCGACGGCGTAGTAGTCTTCCACGTTCAAAGCGAGCGTGGCGCTTACGCGGGCGAACATATAGAGCATCGTTCCGATGAGGGCCCGGTCACGCAGTCCTATGAGCTGCGCCGTATCGATGGATGCGAATATCGCGCGCGCGTCCTCTGCCGTGAGAGGCGGCGTCTTGCCCTTGCGCACGATGAGCTTTGGCCCGCGCACGGGATGCGCCGGGTTCATCTCTACGATTTGGCCGACGATGAGCCAGTTGAAGATGGCGCGGATGGCGGCGAGTTGCAGCTTGACCGTCGCGGGGGAAAGTACCTTCGAGATTTGCTCGATATAGACCGAGACATCGCGCGGCCGTATGTCGGTGAGATCCGAGCATCCGCAGGATTGGCTCCATTGCGAGAAACGCGTGATGGCAGCGTAGTACGCGATGCGGGTGTTTGGGTTGCGGATGTGAGCGGTGAAGAAATCATAGAAGCGATCTTTCGCTTTCTGATTTGGCATGAATATTGTCGGGAGGTCGTGGCGATAGGTCTCCGTGATATTGGAATCGTTCGAGGGAACTATCCCGACTTCGTTCATGTCACGCTCCACGTGTAATAAAGGGAGTTATTATGCGCGACCATACACCCTACAGGTGTGTTTTAAAAGCTTGAATTTCTGAAAGTTGGCCGTATAATCCCGCGCTTTTTGACGCGAGAGGCCCGCGAGGGTTGTGCGCTCACGAGAACTCACACGAGCTTGCGAATCCGATGAAGACGGAGAGCGTCTTTAGGGCGTGGCTGGAAATTCAACGCGATCGGGAGGGACTCTTAAGACGCACGCCGGGCTGGCCGGAATTCAGGAATTCGATGCCCGCTTTTTCCATGGCCGCCTGCACCTTCGAGAGAGTCGAAGTGTAGGAGGCAATTTCTCCCTCAAAGGCTTCCATGCGGCGAATCGTGCCGATGGCGACCTTGGCCTTGTGGGCGAGCTGGGTCTGGCTCCATCCGAGCATCACGCGGGCGGCCCTCACTTGTTTTCCCCACAGCAACCTCAGATTCTGCCACAGAATGTACCGTAAACCCTTGAAATTGTTAACGATATACCACTGGTTGACTAAAATAACCAATCTGTAAGAAAATTGATCCACCAAAGGAGCAAACACATGCATTCGCTAAAGCTGGCGGCCCTGGCCCTTCTCCCGGTTCTTTGCACGGCGCAATCCGAAGTTCCCTACCCGGATGTGCCGTTCATCCGATTCCATCTGGAGGGCGGATGGATACAGACGTGGCCGGGAGAAAACGGGAAGGAGGAAAACGCCCATGTGTTGTTGCGGCAGCAAGGAGAGTTCGTGGATATCATCCGTCTGGATCAATATGACAATGAGCGATTTACCGCTGCCCATGCCGTCTACGATTCAGCGTCGATGATGCACCAGAAGGTATTGTTCGTAGAGAATGGTGAGAGAACCTACCGGGACAGCGAGCCGATCATCATCGATAGCCCGGACGAAATGCACGTCGGAACACGATATCGCTTTGATCGCGGCCTGCCTCCCGACTTCGATGACATTGCGTGCGAGGATGGCAATCCCTACCGAACCAAGGGCCCCGCCGCTTATATGCGGGGCGACAGGATGATGGCGGCCAAGAAAACGGCGCAGGCGGTCTGCTGGCTGAGGATCTCCGTCAAGCAGGACTGGCCGATGGCGCAGGCGGCTATGGGGGCCGTCACGTATTTGGGAGCGCTGGGCGTACCGCAGGATAAAGCGCTGGCGTTCGAACTTTTCAGAAAAAGCGCCGAGACGGGTATTTACTTTTCGCAGGCGATGCTTGCGAAATGCTACCGGCTCGGCGAGGGTACGGCTGCCGATCCAGAAAAGGCGGCCTATTGGGACGGGAAGGCCAGAGCGCAGAAGGCGATTATGGACAGCAGGAAATACCGCGATCAACTGGCGGGCATGCTGATGCTGGGCGCGGCGGTATTCGGCGGGAGCGGAAGCGCAGGCGGAGGGCCTGACGGCGCAAGCTTCGCGGACTGCATGGCAGTCAACGAAGCCGGAGGAAGCAGCCGGGCGTGCGTGGCCCATTGATGAGTAGACTGGCAGCCACCTGAGAACCACCATGACGAAGATATTTGCCGTTGTAATGGTCGTAGCGGGGCAGTTCGCTTTTGGACAAGGGGTCGCGGCTTCAAAATCCCCGGCTTCGGAGGAGGCTCCGCCTGCCCAGCCGATATTCTTGAAAGACAATCCATTCAATTATTCCTTCAGCGGCATCTGGGAAATGAGGTCGGAGAAGGAAGGCGGCTGGCAGGGTTTGATAAGCATCGACGCAGGTAAGGGCAGCGTCAACCTGATTTTCCAAAACCTCAGTCATGCCTTTCCAGGTATGGGCTCGACCATGTACTTCAACGGCGCTTATAAGGATGGTCGAATCACTGGCAAAACAAGTATGCTGGCCGCCGATGGCGTCAACTACGTCCATAGCCCGGCAGACATCAAGGTGATCGACGCCGACAACCTTGAAATCTCAACCGGCTATGCGCTTAAGAGGCGATCTAAACCGCTGGGGGCGAATGTTCTATGCGACCCGGTTAGACATCGAAATCTGCGGAGCATCAACACACACGCATACGCCGACCAGGATGAGGAGCAAAGCGATTTTGGCAATGCAGCATGTTGGTATTACCTGAGCGCTTTACAGGGGGACGCGAGAGCGCAGGGCATGATCGGCGTCTATCTCCTGCAAGGAAAGGGTGTGAAGCTCGACGCCGGGCAGGGATTCTATTGGACCAAGAAAGGCGCTGATCAAGGAGATTGGGGGGCGGAGCAGAATCTTGCCGTGGCGTATAAGATGGGGGCCGGGACGCCCCCCGACCTGGAGAAATCAGCCTTCTATCAACAAAAGGCTAATGAGCAGGGGCGAAATATTGCGTTTCAGCAGCGTGCACAACTTCTGCGCAGCGCGCTGGGGCTATTCTTCGATGTCTTTGGAAGTATGCAGGAATACGAGAATCAAATCTCGGACTACGAGCATAAGGGGATGAGCAGGGATGATGCTGAACATGCGGTACAGCGGGACGCGGCTGAATCGGGGTTCTTCGAAGAACTAAATCATCCCCAATCGCACTAAGAGCCATAACGACGCGACACTGAATTTTGTGTGCCCGATATTATCTTGGTTAACGCCACTTAGCGATCACTGCGAGATCGCTTGCCTCAAGCCCGATGGCATGCTGAGCGCAGAGCGCCATAAGCTGATTATCGGGAAAGCAATGGCAACCGTTTGGTGCATGAAAAATGCCGATGGAAGGGCCGCAACCAAACCGGCACTCGACATCTGGGTTTGCCGGAATGGCAGGAGCCTCGTTCAAAGCTTGTATCAGCCATTTCGCGGCGCTCATGCTTTCCTCATTCAGTTGTCGGTTGATCTCATTGTGAAGATGCAGGATGGAAGGTGTAATCGGCCTGCCTCATACCTTCCTGCCGCTTTGCAACGTAGCCAATTCCCCGGCCTTGCGGCTCTATCGGACGTAGCGGCCCCTTCCTGTAAGCCAAATGCGTGGGGAGGCGGATTGTCTTGATATACCCCTCTTCCCTGCATCTTCACGATAAAATCTCCTTGCCTGAAAATAAGTTTCCATTGAATCCGCAAAGCTTTTCATCATGGCGAGCGACTTTGCAATAAAAGACATGATGCCTGCCAAGCACTAAGTCCAAGAGCGGAATATCTGGATGCTCGCATTGCTCATACTGATTAATAAACTTACAATCCTTACAAAGCTTCATTTCCCGAACCAGTTATTTAGTTTTGCCTTACAATGCATCCCAGGAAGAACGAAAAGCCGCCTATTACGCCAGCGCGTGCAAGCCAAGCAAATGACGTTCCAAAATCGGGGGATTGCGTAGTTCGCAAACCCACTACTAAATGTGGTATAGCCTAGCGACGGACACTTGCGCTGTCACTTCATCTTTTTGGCGGGTTTCCGGGGTGTGGGCTTCTGCGTTGCCACCTTGCCAAGTAGTGCATCATAACGGCCTTCTCCGTCCTCACAGCCTAGTTCCTTGGCGGCGGCCTTGAACTTCTCAAGCTGGTCGTTTGGTGTTTTGGCGCTTTTAATATTCTTGGACGGCATGTAGAGAACCTTCCGTTACTGCGGAGCTTTTGAAGCTTGCCAGCGCTTGATGCTTTCTTCCGATTCTACGCCAAGCGCCCTGACGGCAGATAATGCCTCTTCATGGGCCTTTTGCATTTGGCGCTCAAGTTCCCACGCATGAAGTATGCCGTGCCCAATTGCCTCCCGCTTCTTTTTCGGTAGCCAAGGAAGAAGGACAACCCCCACTTCCGGCCAGTAGGTGGTATAGCGACCTGAGCCGGGGGATAACGATTGCATGTCGGCCCGTATTTCATGTGAGCGAAGAACAGACCACAAATAAGCCGTCTCTTCCGGTGATCCGCAATCGAAAACGCTATAGCTACCGGATACTAAAGCGCCATCCATTTCCGGAGGAACAATACCTATGGCACCATCTGTTGATCGGATAGTGGAAAACAGAAGTTGCCCCGCTTGTACGCGATACATCTTTCCAGCCTTAATCCGGCTTCCGGGGCTAATCTTATCAACCTCGCATCGACCGGCATAGGATACGCGCAAAAGCGTGAACTGCTGATCAGGGTAGTCCCCCGGATTAATCATATCTTCAGTGAGGGTCACACAATCAGAGAAATGCCTTACCTCTATACCCTGTTCGCGCCAACGCTTAGCCATTCTCCCGAATAACGGAACACAATATTTCAAGTCTAAACGGTCGGCAAGACGCTCTGGAGACAAGACAACAGGAGCGGGTTTCCCCGCCATGAATTCCTTATAGCTCTCAGTTATCGTTTCGATTTCACGATTGGCCTTAGCACGGGCCTCTTGAATATCGGCTTCAGATGCGCGCGGCGTCAAATCATCTATTCCTATGTATTCCGCAAAGTACGCGAAACAATCACCTTGAATATCATCGGCAAGACTCTTCTTTTTCTCAAGATAAAGTACCGAGCACTTTACGCGAGAACCTGAGCGCTGAAATGTATCTCCCGGTAGCGAGATGATTGCGCGAATGAGAAAATGTTGCCTGATGAACTCCCGAACATATTTGAACTGAGTGCTGGATAACAGCGTGTCATCGATAACCGTTAGCAACTTGCCACCGGGACAGAGGAGTTCATAATAGCGTTCCATATACATAACACTGGAGCGCAGAGACGGGCGGATAGCCTTCGATGTATCATCACGCCGAGCCAGTTTGTACTGCTGTAGAATGCGTCGTTCCGATAAGTTCTTATGCTCTTTCGCCATTGCAAACGGCGGATTAGTGAGAATGACATCGAAACCGGAAGTTGACAGGACTTCACGCAATTGAGTGAAGTTGTTTTCCAAATCAAGATCATCCTGTTGCGCAAACGACTTAACGTCCTTATCAAGGCCGTCGGCATAGTAGATATTACTACCTCCATCTCCGTGGAGGTACATGTTTGCCCGGGCAATCCTGGCCAGGGGAGGCTCTTTACCTAAATCTATTCCGAAGATGCAATCTCTTGCGATCTTATCAATGATTTTGTTCTTGTCCGAGTCGCCAAGGCGCGTGTCTCGCACTTGTTTCCGCATTACAGTGAAGGCTTCTATTAGAAATCCTCCTGAGCCACAGCAAGGGTCAATAACCCGGTCCAAATGTTGTGGCGTTGCTTTTAAATCGGCAAGAAATGTCACCATGTTCACTACAGAGCGCGGCGTAAAAAACTGACCTAGTTCGCGTCCGCGCATTGTAGCGTTCAGAAACGTCTCAAAGAGACGGCCATTAAGGTCTTCGTCAATCCCAAACATATCGTACTGTTCGAGCCTCCGCACCACGTCCTTAATTGTGTCCGGGCGTAAAGAGATTCGCTCATCATCATCAAAAATGCGTTTTTTATGTTTATCGCGGATGTCTTTCTTCAAGTCTCGTTGCAACTTACCAAACAGAAGAGAATCGACGGGATTCGCGTCGCCTTCTGCTTCGCGCTGCTCAATCCAATCTACTGAAAAGCGAAGCGCTGCTTTCGGCAGTACGGTTATGGCATCGTCCTTACTGAAGTATTGTTTTGTACCTTCGCCGTATCTAAGACCGCGATCCTCATACATCTTAACGAACATTACTTTCATGAACTCTTGAAACGCTGCCGACGGACTACACACTTCTGACTTCCAGATAACCTTATGGCAAACCGCGAATAGTTGACGGGCCTTCTCGCTTGTCGGTCTTATGAAGTGTATTTGATCTGTCGACGGGGCGTCAGTCAAACCCGACATGACAGAGGGTCCAAACATCTCGCGAAGGCGCTCGTACTTCTTGTTGCCTTGATGAAAATCGGAAAACTTAAGCGTTACTATCGGTGCTTCGCGATCCCATGCGTATAACTCTGTGCTAATGCCGTTCGACAACAGAAAGTGCCGCACCGGATTGTCCTTGTGGCGACGATTAAGAAGGCTGCAATAGCTGGAGCATTGCTCTATCCAATCGTGCAAATCTTCATCCGGCCCCTTCGCTTCAACAATGCACCTCACCTTTCCTTTGGCGAGTAGCGCGTAATCAGGCTTGTAATTTGCCTTCTTGCTGCCTTGGCCGATCTTTAGACTTTCAATGCTAGCCTTCGCTTTTATCTGAGCATCAGTCCAGCCCATATCTTTCAGTAGTCGCGAGAGAAAAAAGGCTTCGACTGATGCTTCATTTGTCAAGTTACTAAAATCGCAATACAAATTGCTCTCGCCACTGGGTAGCGAATCTAAAAGCGACTTACGCGGTGGCTCGAACTTCGGCATGGGCGAACTTTGCCGTAGTCAAGCAAAAAAGTCACGCGTTCGTTTTTGGAATCTTTTCTGCGCTCAGTTCAACCCTTGGGGCGCGATGTCAGGGCATCGATAAGTCAGGCGTTTGCCAGTGATGCCCTTCAGGATTGTCGAGGTACGCTCCGAATCCGTCACAGCGCGCTCGTTGTACCGGCAATCGAATTCAGCCAGATACCGCTTCAAATGCTTCGCGCTGCAATGCTGGTAGACGCCTTTCATACCGCGTTTGAAGATGGAGAAATACCCCTCAATCGTGTTGGTATGGACGCCTCCCCGGACGTATTCGCCAATTGTGTGAGCGACAACGCTATGCTCCGCATACTGCTTGCCGAGCGGAATATAAGGACGCGCCTCATCCGTCATCAGGTGCGTTGCCTGATGTAGCTGCTCGCTCATCACCTTACCGAGCGTTTCTGCATTCACGCTTTGGACATGGGTAGAGCGAACCTTTCCGCCGCGCTCGACAAGGGAGAATACAGCCTCCTTGCCAGCGCCGCCGGTGCCAAGGTGTTTGCGCTTGCTCCGATGCTTGTTTTTCTCAAGGCCGCCAACATAAGTTTCATCGGCTTCGACAATCGCGCCTTCGCCGCCCATCGGTTCAATGTGAAGTTCGCGCATTGCTTCCCGCAAACGGTGTGCCATGAACCATGCGGTATTGTACTGGACTTCCAGAATGCGGTGAAGTTGGTGAGCGGAGATGCCTTTCTTGCTGGACGCCATGAGGTAGGCGGCTTGCAGCCACTTCGTAAGGGGCACATGGCTGGACTCAAACACGGTTCCGACCTTCGCTGTAAACTGCTTGCGGCAGTTATAGCACTTCCACAGGCCGGGACGCACTGACTTGCCCTTTAGACGGCCAAGGCGCTCGACACTTCCGCAGTGCGGGCAGGAAGCGCCATCTTTCCAGACGATGCTTTCAAGGTGCTTGATTGCGGCTTCTTCATTGTGAAATTCGGGTGCGGATAACTTGCTCATATGCCTAACCTTCGTTATTGGTAGGCATACACTACATTATGTGGTTGGGTTTGTCAACTACGCAATCCCCCAAAATCGCCTACGGCCGCCTTTAATCCGACAATCAAGAGAAAGGCTATTAAGGCCGTGCCACATAACATCAGAAAGCCGATGCCTACCTTCATTACCGCTTCCTTCATAGCCGCTCCCATCAGTTACTAAAATGCTGGATGCTGGAATGCCGTGTTCCGAGCTTCCCGTCGCACACTACCGTCTCTATCCCGAATGTATGCTCAGCTTCGGCCCAATCCCTTCCTCTCGACGCACACGCGTCAATCTTCGCGTTGGCCTCCCCGGCGGAATCAGAATGGCCTTGGCACCCCACCAGCGTCAGCAATAACAACGTCCATCGCATAAACATTCCCTATAAGTAATCGGTTATGCTTGCCGCCAGCCATAGCAGAGCAACTGGCGCACTGCCGATAAAGCCTCGTTGGAAGCGAGTGAGGCTTTTGCCATCGAAGACAAGATAGGTGGCGAAGAACCAAAGAAGGCTCAGTCCCACCAAAAGCATCTCTGCTCTCCTCATTTCTCAAACCTTTCTTGTTTAATCTGCCCATATGCGCAGGTTCTCTATTTCATAAAGCGGTTTCTGTGTCGGCAAATCACTTGGTGAATGAGGTGCAACGATAATCCTGTCGGTTTTGCGCGTGATTTGGAAGAAGCGCCGATGGCCGGTCTCTTTGGATTTCACCCGCGTTCCATCCTCCCAATAAGCCGGAAGGCCATCGATGCTTACATAAGTTGGCATAGTTCGCGCCTTTTTCTACTTTGCTAAAATCCGACTCCGGTTAAGTTGGCGGGCATGGCGGGGATTTTGACTAACCCCGGCAACAACCCTTCGCGTACTAAGCAGGCTCTTGTTTCCACGCGCGGAACCTTCCCCTGCGCCGCATCAAATGTGCGTGTCATATGCGCTCTCGTGCTGTGTCTCCATGCCCATAAAACTCGTCAACCTCTTTAGTTATTCGTCGTTAAGCGGCCAGTGATACATCTCTCCTAAAAGCTCTCTGCGCCGCATGTCCTCTTCTATCGCCTCCTTGGCTTCTCGCATCGTTGGGCGAGCGCCCACCTTGTGGTAAAGCTCGGGCTTGTGCAGCCCCAGGGTTTCCATAAGCCTTTTGCTCTTGGTCGGGTCTTTTTTGCCCTTCAACGCTTCGGAAATATAGGAGCGAGAAAAACCGTACTTCTTTGCCCATCCTGCTATAGACCGCTCTTCCTTGCAGCACTTCCCTAGCAGATTTCGGATACCAGTTTTCGTATATATTTTCAACGCTTCTCGCTTTTCTGTTCGCTGATGAGAGGACGTTTACCATGCATCGGGCTAGTTGTCTACTCTCCATCGCATGGAAAGCATCACTGTCCATGCCCTCGTATCTAAGTACTCCGCTTGGTGCGTAAAACACCGCTCGCGCGGAACGGCCACCTGGTATGAGGGCCACCATCGCAGTTTCCTTAAACATCCCGGCATCGGAGAGATCCTGGCCGCGGCACTCAAGCCTTATCATGTGCAGGAATGGGTCGATAGTCACGACAATTGGGGCTGCAATCACCAGCGCGGCGCGATCATCGCTGTGCAGCGTGTTTATAGCTGGGCGATAGAGCAGGGCTACCTCGAAACAAACCCTATCCAGAAAATGAAAAAGCCCGGTGCAAAGCGCCGGGAGGATTACATCAAAGCTGAGGACTATCCGCTTATCCTGAAGGAAATCCGGGAAGGCGATCCTTTCCGCGAATTCTTTCTCTTTGTCTGGGCAACCGGATGCCGTCCCCAGGAAGCGCGCCACATAGAGCCGCGCCATGTCGAGCTGGACAAGGAGCGCATCGTATTTCCGGCGGAGGAATCCAAGGGCAAGCGCGCGAAGCGCATCATCTATATGCAGGGTGTCGCGCTGGAGATCATCACGCGCCTGATGGGGCAATACCCGGATGGCAAGCTGTTCCGCAATTGCCGGGGTGTTGCGTGGACGAAGTTCGCCGTGTGCAACCGATTTCTGCGGATATCCAAAATACTCGGGAAGCGGCTCTTTGCTTACGGCGCTCGCCATAATTTTGGGACGAGGAAGCTGCTTCAAGGCCATGACGCCATCACCGTCGCAACGCTCATGGGCCATGCCGACGCCACCATGCTTTCCAAGGTTTACGCGCATGTGAGCGATGACGAAGCGCATCTGAAGCGCGCGCTCGCTGACTAAAAAGGTGATCGTCTTTGGCTTCAGTCCGATAATGTGAGGCCCACTGTTTGCAGGGTTCCAGGCCGATAAAACCCTGATGCCGCCGGGGCACTTACCATGTAGCGTACGGGTTCCGACCCACCAGCTTGCGGGAATGCGGGGCTGGTGCAACAGAGACTTGAATGCCAGATTATGGATTCCCGGTATGCCGGGGGCAGGGCGGAGTGGCTTCCGTACTAAAACAGCATCTCTGCTATAGGCGGCTAAACATTCTTTCCCATACCGCTTTGCATGTCGGGCAACTGGCAGGCAGGAAGTAGCGGAAGGGAAACTATTGCCTCTCATGACTCACCTTTAGAATCGGTTTGGTAGCGTTCCCACGCCAGATCGAATTCCGTCATGGCGTCTTTCGGCCTTGCGCCTTTGCCCTGGACATCGCCATAAGTGGCCGTCCAATATGTTCCGCGCTCGTCAGGCCATACCCATTTCCGTAAAGCTGGGCGATAAAGAACGCTCGGCAGCATATAAGCCTGCGCCACCTCAGCCATTATCATGCGTGAATTCTCAGCCGCCATTCTGCTGTCGTGGTCATTTAGCATTATCGCCCTCCTGTACTTCTATGCTGTTGATCGCTGCCAATTCCCGTTCATGCATGAGAGCTTCGTATTTATTCAAAGCTTCCTCGCGTGTGCTTCCGAATGCGTAATTGTCCGATGCCTGAAGGTCAATAAAGGGCGTGCCGACGCAGCACCACGCGCTGCCGTCCTTAAAGACTTTCACGGCCATCCATGGCTTCTTGAGGTCTTTCCAACCGCACTCATTGCAAACGAATGTGCCGCCGTATGGAAAGGCGTAACCGTTGCACACCTTTCCGTGTGCGATATGCCGGAAGCGATGGTAATAATAGATTGTGCCTGCCTCAATCATCCGATCAGCGCGTTGCCAGCCGGATACCCGGTCTGCGCTCGGATAGGCGGGATAGCCGTTTGCCTCTCTATAATCCCAGCCACTGATGCGCGTATTGAATCCGCCGCCCCATTCACCGCCAACATCGAATAGGTCTTGAGCGTTGAGTATCTTTGTCGTTGCGATCATGAGCTTGCTCCTGCATCAAAACTTCTTTGGTATTTGCCGACCAATTTGAGCCTATTAAGCAAAAGTCTTGTGTCATCATCACCGCTTACCCAACTAGACATAATTTGCGGATCAATCAATTCCCGCTTGGCTTCCGTCATGCTATTCGCCCACCGGATAGCCGCGCGCGCCGTGCGCTCTTCCTGGCACGTCAGCTCGCCCATGTGCAGGCGAAGCTCCTGTTCGGGCATGTTCGGGTCTAGCAACCTCATCTCACTCGGGCTTACCGAGACGGGATTTCCCGCTTCGGCGCGGGTGTTCCATGCGGCAACCGCTTCATAGGGCGTATCGAAATACCCCAATTCGCAATGACTCCCCTGAGTGCATGTAACGGCATATTCAAGCGGATCATCTGGACGCTCAAAATCGATGACGGCAGCAGCGCTACCGCAAAAAGGACAAGGCAGTGGTCGAGGCAAATCATTCAATGTGCTGTCACTCATGGCCCGGCTCCTCGTATGCGGTTATGGCGGCTTTTGCCATTCGTCGTAGCGTTTTCCTCTCCTTCTCATCTGCAAGGAGCCATTTATGCGGAACTATGGCATCGACTATAGCCTCAGCAACCCGCTCCACCACCTCCTGCGGCTGCTCGACCGGCACTGTGGAGTCGGCTTCCAGAAACTGGATTGCTTTCTGGACGCGCCATTTGCCATGCCAGTCCTGTTCAGCGATGGGGCGTAACACCAGGAGCGCGGAATACATCAATGCCTGTGAACGCGTATGCGGCCGCTTGACTTCGTGCCCGCAGGACACCATTTCGTTGGCGTCACCGCTATGGTCGGCCTGGTGCTGGCGGACGATGGCTATAGCTTTTTCTAAGGCATGGTCATGGCTTCGTTCAATTGCTAAGTCGTAAGCATTGAGCTTGGCCGCCTCAAGTTTCTCTATCAGAGTTTCGGTGCTCATACTTTCCTCGCGACGTAGCGTTGCCATAGATATTCAGCCCAGACTGTCAGCTTCATGCCGGGCGTGAGATTGTTCCACTCAATTTGGACCTGGCGCTGCTTAATGAGGGCGATGCACTCCTTCACTTGATCGCGTGCGGCGACTTCACACGGCATCGGTTCTTCATCCATCCAAGCCGTCTCTATGAGCATTACGGCCCGCTCTAGTTTTGTTGTGAGCGATTCATTAACCATCGACTTCCTCCGCGATGCACTCGAAACCGCACTTAGGACAGTGAATTTTGTGCCCCTCATAAGCCTCATGCCTATCGCCTTCTTTCCATGCTGGAATGGCGGGCAACCCGATAAGTTCACGGGCCTTATCACGCAATTCCAAATCACCGTCGAGATAAGGGGGAATCGGGGCTTCGCCAAAATAGTCGGCAACCTTGCGGGCGAAATCATTCAGCGAATCGGTGCTCATGGGCCCATCTCCTCGATATTTTCAATCTCACAGTCGTAATCGCCTTCGTCGCCCTCACTCCAGTCAAACCGATCCCAATCCTTGGCATGCAGTTGTTTTTGCGCCTGCTTCTCGTCATCTGCGATCAACTCCACACAGGCGTAGTCTTGGCGCGTTACAGAACGGACTACCCGTGCTTTGAAGAGCTTCTTTCCGCTTCCACGCAAGCCGAATAAAGGATCGTATTCCCGAATAATCAGGCAGGCTTTGCCATATGGCGCTTGAATCGCATCTTGCATAATATGCGGCGGCATGGGGCCATATGAAGGGTGAAGCGTCATATGCTACTCATCTCCCTATCTGTTGCGGTGGCTGCAAGGCACTTATCGATAACGGCGCGCCGGTCGCTCTCCTGCATGCTGACGCGAAGGAAGGCCATATCGTGGCGCAGCCGCACTATATCGGCCTGCTGGGCGCGGATGACTTCAAGCGCTTTAGGCACTGGGTATTGGTAATAAGAAGGGTCTTGAAGTCGTTCGATGATTTGGGCGAGGGTGGTCATGGCTGTACTTCCTGGATGTTGTCAATATTTGATTCTTCCTCGTATGAACTGCCTTCGTCCCAATGGAAGCCGTGCCAGTTCATATGGCCTATTTGGGCTTCAACCTGCTCCTTAGTGTCGGCAATCACCTCAATCATTGCCATTTCTTCGCGCACCCTCTTTCTGCTGACCTTCGCCCTGAAGCGTTTCATGCCGCTACCCCGAAGACCGAAGAGAGGATCATATTTGCGGATGATAAGCGCAGCTTTCCCAAATGGAGCTGCAATTGCATCCTGCATGATGTGCGGTGGCATCGGGCCGTATGAAGGATGCGTGGTCATAGCTAACTCATCCCTTTGGCTGTTGCGGTTCGAGAATGAACATGGCGATGTGTCGCCCCATGCCTGCACCCTGAGATCCATCCTCAGTTGCGCACCAGCGCACATCGCCTAAGTTTTCGACCTTTGCCCCCGCCGCCATGAGCATCAAGACCCATTTGTCGATGGGATAGACCATCACGACGCGCTTTCCCTTTTGGTGTTCAGCAATGGCCTTGCGCACCCAAGCCGTCATTCCTTTCTTTTTGCCTTGGTGCATGATCGAGCCGAACGGAGGATTGACGTAATTCGACTCACCCCATTCGCAGGTGAGGCCGTCGAAATCCTCAGGTTTAGGGTAGGGGCAAGGATCGAAGGTAAATCCAAATCGAGCCTTTAATTTCTCCCATAAATCCCTTGGCGTAAGCCAATAGTGCTTACCATCCGGATTGCCCTGATGAAACTTGTTGTTCTTGGGAACTTTGTTCGAAGCAGGGGCAGGAGGAGGATTGGGTTGATCGTAGAACGAGAACTGCATATCACGCTTCCTTTTGTTTTGCAGGCCCGCCAATCGGGCCTTGTGAGGAAGCGGAGGAAGCCGCTGGCGCCGCGACGGTCAAGCGAAGCCGGGAGGCTCCCCCTTGGGAAACCCGGCTGGCAGCTTGATCCGGCGTGGCTGCGGCTTCAGCTTCCCATAACAAGGCACGGGCGCGGCTGGGACGCGCGGGATATGAGTAACTGCTGATCATGAGTTACCTGTATCCCTCGTTGGTAAATCCTTTGCGCCCCTGAGAAGCTTTAGCCAGTGACTCGTGCTTTCTTGAGCGGATTTGTATTGTTGCTCGCTGAAACCAGAAAAGGCGATGAGCTCACGGGTTGGCGCGGTCTTGACGAACTCATCCATGTTGCTCATGATCTCGACTACTGTCTTGTTCATACACGCCTCATCTTCGGCTGTTGATCTTTAGGCGTGCAGTCCACGAATTTCACCTCTGGCATGCAAGCTGCAAACATCTGCTCGATTAACGATTCTCCGAGCATTTGCGATTGCGGCTTGTGATATCTAATGCCTTCACGGTCTTCTGCCATTTCTTCCATCTTTCACTCCTAAACATTTACGCTATTGCAGTTTCGTCGAATCGTAGCGCTTCAAGGCGAGCTATTTGTCGCCGTAGGCTTGTTAGACGCTTGTAAATCTTCAGTTCAGCAGCAGTCTTTGCCGCCTCTCTTGTCGGATAGGCGTTACGCTTCACGCCGAAGTCGTAGCAATGCTTACGTCCGATGCACTCTACTCGACGATCGCCCCAGGAGGTGACCGTTTCCTGGAGTTCGTAAAGTCGTCCGTCTTCGACGGCGTAATAATCAGTCCACATAAAAATACTCATCTGTTACTCGGTTAATCCCTGCACTGCGCGAGGAGAGGATCATCTGTCTCTACGCCGTTTGCCTCCGCCATCGCCCGGTAGTTATCGAATAGCTCTAGGCCGCCGGCCGAAAGCGAATCAAAGTCGATGCGACCCCTCATAAGCTTGACCCGCGTCGCTATGTTGTGCCGGGCTCCGCGCAGTAGATAGCCTGCACAAGTCGCTGGCTTACGTCGTCCCGACTGATGGCAACCGAATTCATGGCCGGACATATCGTAGGCGGTGTCGGCAGAGTGGCGAAATGCTTCGGCGGGGAACTCACCTACGGCATCCACGCGCCACGGGCAGGTGGAGCAGGGTGTTCGCCTATAGCGACTCGGCTTGTCATCATAAACGGTGATGACCTGGTGGCTTCTTCCCGCTTGGCGCACATTTGTAACTTTGCTCATAAGATCACCCCGACCGTTAATACAAATTAGTGTTTGATGGCGGAGCGTATCATGCCGCCCTCCGCATGGCTTTAGCGCCGAATTGCGCGCGGATAATGGCAGCGGCGACCGGAGGGGACACGCTGTTTCCGCACATGCGTACCTGGGATGTCTTGGTGAGCGGCTTGCCCCCGAACTGGGGGTTGATTATGTATGAGTCTGAAAATCCTTGAGCGCGGAACAATTCCCTCGGTGTCAGCATTCGCATCCCGATATCGACAATCTGATAAAACTCTCCGTGAACCATCACTAATCCGAAACGGTCCTTGGAAGTAACGGTATGAAGGGGTTCTTCCAGGCGCGGGTCTTGGTCTGTGCCGAAATACTTGATCAGGAAAGCGCGCACTTCGCCGATATGCGTGCCCTCGGCCTGAATTGTGGGCATTGGTTGCGTGACGGGATAACCGTCTTTGCAAGTTCCCTTGAGGTGCAGAAGATGAGAGGTGAAGAGCGCAGTATGATTCTCAGTGGTCTGGGTATGGCCCGGCTGATTAATGTCGCGTGGCTTTCCAGAATATGCCGGTCCTCCGGCTCCCGCGAGAAAGGCGGCTACTAAGGCGGCCTTTCCTCCGCCAGCGACGACAGTTCCTAGGGGCTTGTCCAGGCCGGGAACACGCGGTAGTTGCCCGTCCCGTTCGCCATATCCGGTCTGTATCAAAGTCGGAATCACCAATGCGCGGCAGCCGCCCTTCTCGGTTGCAATCGTGCTTAACGGCTGATCAAGAGGCTCAAGCTTTCCGCCATGGGCCATGTTGACGATGAACGGTTCTTTGGCGTCGATTACGTATCGTTGAATGCCGCGAGCAATGCGACGAAGAGTTGCGTCGGCGAGTGGTCGTTTACGCTCGAAAATCGAGGGGCACGGGATTGACCAGTCGATGCATTCCGCGGCTGTCCGATACGGCTGCAGGAACATATTGCCCGCAGGGCCATGCGTGGGCTGCGGCCAAACGATTTTCCTGCCGTCCCGCCTGGCTATGACGAAAAGCCGTTTGCGGATCGTGGGCGCGCCGTAATCGCACGCTCGCAGCTCTCGCCAGTCCACCTGATAGCCGAGATTCCGCAGCTGCGTCACCCAGCGCTTGAAAGTCATACCCTTGCGGCGTGGACAAGGCTGGTTGTCCACAAGTGGACCCCAAGTTTGAAACTCTTCGACGTTCTCCAGAACGATAACGTGCGGCTTGGCAATGCCGGCCCACTTCAGCACAATCCATGCAAGTCCCCGGATGTTCTTCTCGACGGGCTTCCCGCCCTTTGCCTTGCTGAAGTGTTTGCAATCGGGGCTGAACCATGCAAGCTGCACATGTCGGCCAGCGACGGTTTCGGCAATATCTACATCCCACACGCTTTCGCAGAGATGGACGGTGCTGGGATGATTCGCCTCATGCATACAAAGCGCTTCCGCATCATGGTTAATGGCGATATCTGGAGAGCGTCCGAGAGCCATCTCTATTCCGGTACTCGCTCCACCTCCACCGGCGAAGTTGTCGATGATCATGCCGCCAATGAAGGGCGGCGGGTTGGCCTGATCGTTGAAGGCTTGCATTGGTTATCTCCTTTTCCGTGAGTTGAACCCTGCCGGAAAAGCGACACCCCGCGCGCGCTCAAGAAAAGTTTTGGCAAAACAAAAAGATGGACTATCAAAAGTTTTCATTGAACGCATTAGCGCGGGGCTGGCGCTAGGCAGGAAAGGTTCAACAGGAAAAGGAGATGTCATCATGCGCCCTCCACCAATGCCAGAAGCTTCTTACGGAGGGCTTCGGTCTCAAGCGTGGGTTCCGTGATCATGCGGGCGATGCTGGCAGCCCCGGCCTCCCATGCATCGAATGCGGCCTGCGTTTGCCGGTCGGCGAAGATGCGCGTCTCTTCGGGAGATACGGCGGGGCTGAGATCGTACTGCCGCGCTGCTGCCCATTCCTGGAAGGGTGAGTCAATAAGGCGCATCACGTCCTCCAATCGGCAACGGTTTTGTGGTGGGCCAGCGAAAGCATCGCGATGTGTTGCTCGTAGGTGAGCCCGGCAGCCGCGTAGTGAAGGGATGTCGAGCCGTCCTTATGCGAGTCCCAATACCACGCTGAAACGGCGCATGGATTCAGTTCGCCGGCCTCAATCTGCCGCACAAGGGATTTGAGCGCTTCGAGCGGAGTCCAGTGGCGGGCATCGCAGTTCTGGTGGGCGCGGACTTCGCCGAGGCTGATGATGTTGTCGTTCGTCATGGGTTCACCGTGCAATCTTCGCCGCGATTATTGGCGGTTTTAAACGCTTTTTCAAGCGCGTCGAGGGCTTTCCCGGCATCCTTCGCCTCCTGCTGGGTCGGGCCTGTGCGCGTGCGTTGAAGGCGGGCGAGCAGGCTGCGGAGATATTGCGTGTGGTTTTGGGGAGGGAGAGACATCATACGGCGATGCCCCTTTGGATAATGTTCAGCGGTAACTGCTCGACGGCGAATAGCTTTTCCGCCTGGCTGCGGCGCATCATCACCTTGCGGTCGCCCTCGGTAAGCACCAGGCCCAGCGCCACTACGGCATATTCGCCTAAGTCGGCACGGATTTGCTTTGCTCCCAGCTGCGTGAATGCGCGGCTATAGAGGTAAGCTCCATCCACGTCCCAATCGACGGTGGATAGCCTCTGCATGGCGGTGGTTTCAGCTTCTGCGGTCATGTGTCCTCTGTTTGTTGGTTGTTAATGGTGGGCTTAATCGGCGTTAATTGCGAGATATGATGTCAGAGACCTTCCGCCAATGAGTAAAGAGTCGATAGAACGGCTTATCGAAAAGCGCAAAAAGCGAGGACGTGAACTGTGGTTGGCGGCTGGGCTTACCCCTCCGCCGGACCAGATTGAGGAAGTATCTAATCCCTTAATGTCAGAACAGACGCGCTTGACCGAGGAAGATCGCCCAAAAGAAAGTTCTGAGCCGCCCGCAAAAGCTGAAGATGATCCGTAACGAGTCTGCGAATGCGCAGGCATGCTGTTCGTCATGCCGCTTCCCCTTCCTTCTTGCTTCCGGCAAAAAGTTTCCGGGACGATGAAGGCTGGGCGTTCGCCCCGGAATCAGTTGAGGGAGATAAGGCGTTTCTGCGCTCCGTCCGCGCGAGGGAAAGCTTCGCCATGGCGGCGGTGTCTGCCTTGAGCGATTCCGATGCCTGGTTGAACTTGAAATCAACTCCTTCCACCGTCGGCGCGTTGTTGATCTCCGCTATCCATTCATCGGCGGAGAGAGGCGGGGAGGAGTCGGTAGCGGACGGGTCGATGACTTCTCCGGTTTCGGGATCGTGGGGAGTGCTTCCGGCGAAAGTGTCAAGCTTCCCGCCATGCGTTTTCTCTTTGGCTTCCTCGGCGGTTCCGTCGATGACATTGTCATCGCCTTCAATGATGATTTCGCCAAATTGATCAGCGGAAAACTTTTTGCCGGAGTCTACAAGGTCTTCCACCATTGCGGCGCGCTGCACGCTCATGGGGAGAAACTTGGCAATGCGCCGAATCGCCGTCTTCTTTCCCATTTCAATGAAGTGGTTGTGCCAAGGTGAATTTACTTCCGTAACATTGCCGTCGGCATCGCGCTTCGCATACTGCAAAGCCATCTTCCAGCCGGATGACCCGTTGCGAATAGCGACCACCTCATCCTTGCTGAGATAATCCCAGTGGAATCCGCCATCCTTAAACCGCGCAAGCGCCCAGAAGTGAGTTATTTCGCCACGGTCGCCGTCTAACTTCGGCTTGTGCACGAAAGGAACATCCTGCGAGAAATCGACCGTGAATTCGTCGTTCTTGCAAACCTCTTTCGCAATGATGTTGGAGACTTCGCCGCTACGGCGGGCAAGGTCAATCAAGCCCTTATAGCCGGGGATAAGCTGAACCTGCTTGTTATACGGTATGAGATACGCCTGCCCGAGAATGCCGTCGGGCTCAAGGCCGAGTTGTGCGGCGCGCAGAACGGCCAGGAAGAAACTGTTGCGGTCGCATTCGAGAAGTTTGGGCGTATTCTGGACCGCTGTGAGGGCAACGCGAACCATCCTATCCGCCTTGATGTGATCTGGTAGCGCCATCGCAAATTGCGGCTTCATCTTCTCCAGCGTTTCCTGCACAGAAGCGATATTGTTGCGCTGCTCCTGCTTATTTACTGCGACCTTACCCATGGGCATACTCCTCTTTGCGGATTGAAAGTTGACGATATTTCTGTATGGAAGCCTCCTTGGCCTTCATATGCTTCACGATCTCGGGGTAGCGGATGAAGAAGCCGCTGCACCTAGCGGCCTCCGCATCCTTTACGCGGTTGATGATTTCAGCCTTAAGAGCCTTCTCTCGCTTTTCGGCGGCCTTGCGTTGCTCTTCCGCCATGAGCGCATCCGCGCATAATTCGGGAAGGCGGTTATCGGCTGTCAAATCAATCTCAGGGCGGCACGCCTGTGGATAAAGCTCACGCATGACGCTGTAATCTTCCGAGACGGCGGCCGGCTCGATGCCATCTTGGATGCTCTTCCAGAAAGCGGTTATCGCGGCTTCGATTCGATTGATGGCCTGCTCATGCCGGTCATAGACAAATACTTCAGGAGTATTCCCGCCGATGAGCGCCGCTATGCAACCCCATTTCAAGCCCGTACAAGCGAGTTGGTGCTGAAGCTGCAGGATGTATGCCAAAGGTGGCTCACTACCCGTCCAGGCCCTTCTAAATTGGATGTAGTCGATGTTCTTGACCTCCATGATTCCCTGACCGCGTTCGGCATCATCAATCAGGAAGTCAGGGGTGCATCCCATTCCGGCAACGGTCGGGTGGGGATAGTAGGCGTCGGGCTTGGTTAACGTCCAGCCGCGTTGCTCGGCTACGCCTGCGGCAATGGCGCTCTCCAGTTTGCGGCCCCAGAACATACGCTCCGAGTCTTCAAACGAATCCGATATGCTGCCCTTCTTGCGGTGCCAAAGCTCGAAACGGGTTAGGAAAGAGCTGGCATCGAAGAGTGCCGCTGTTTCACTCGACCCTACGCACTTACGGCGCAGTTCGTGCCAATGATCTTCGGATTCGATCTTCTGGGGCAAGGAGATCATGGCGCACGCCCTCTCTCACCCGTCAGTTGCGCAATAACCCGCATGGGCAAAAGCTTTGCCTTCTCAAGCGCAAGCTGCGTTTCCGCCTCGTCGATGCGGTCGATAAGCTCCGCCGTCATAGTGTCCGGGTAACTCCGGCCGAGCGATCCGATTTCCTCTACGACGGCTTCCAGCGTCTTCACGGCAAGCCTGGCGCGCTCGGCGGGAGTGATGGCGATGAGGCGCAGGAACGTCATGCTTTCCTCCTCGGACGGTAAACGCTGTTCTTGGCAAATTGCACAAGGTTTAACCGAAGCGCTGCGTCCTTGATCTGCCGGACATATTTGCTGATCAGATAGGCATCATTCTCTTCGCTGGCAGCCTCTGTAGCGGCGATGGGAGCGCCTGCCCGTTGGTACAGCTCAGCAACCGAAAGGTGCAACGCTTCCGCGAAGCACATGACTGTATGGGCGGAACACGAATTTAGACCGGATTCATAGCGCTGGACTTGCTGGTAGGTGACATCAACTCGCTCGCCCAGCTCGCGCTGCGATAAGCCCCGCGCCATGCGTTCGTCCCGGATCGCAGCCCCCAGGGCCTTATTGAATTGGTCTTTCATAACGTGCAACGGGCCTCCCTGCCGACATAGTTGATGGCTTTCACATTGCACTCGTCCTTGATGATGCTCACCAGATCGGGCGCAAACGGCAGATAGGCGTGCTTGCCGTCGCTATCAACCAGCGTGAAAGCATTCAGCGGCTGGCGGGTGCGTATGGCGTTCCTGGCGCGAATGGCGTGGACCGTGGAGCATATGGCACGCACATGTTCCATCGCTTGCACTAAGCAGTGGCCGGACATGAACGTTGTAAGGCTCGGGCGCTGTGTCATATCCACCTCCCTGAAAACGTGACGGCCTTCCAGTAAACGAGGAGCGCCACGCCGGTAATCGCCGGGAGTGCTATCCAGATACTCACGCCCATATGCGCGCATGCGCTGGCGGCAAACAGAAGGCCAGCAAAGAGGACGGCGGTTAAGAGGTTGATGACGATGAGGAAGCGGGGGAAAGACTTCATGCTGCGTCCTCCCGCATCACCAGATCGCTTATCTTCGTCTTAGCGCTTGCGGGTGGCAAGTGCGTGCCCAGCTTGACGGGTTCCTTGTCGGCGGTGATGAAGCGCTTGTGGATTTGCAGCAGCGATATCTCGCGGCCTTTATTCATGCGGGAGAGGCGCAGCGCTTCGTGCAATGCCGATTGGTAATTTTCGTGCACGACGGTCGGCGCGTCACCGCCCTCGACGAATATCAGGTATCCCTTCATCGGCTCGCCTCCTGAAACTTGGCCTCGGCGGCGATGACGGTGATGCCGTCGCTTTCGTCCGCGAGGCTTTGATACTTGTCCGCCCAATAGACTGCTTTGCCGGATGCGTCTTCGGTATTCTGCCGCTCTTGCGCCACGGCAGCATCTATGGCTCTGACCCGGCTCGGCATCTCCGCCGCGCGTCCATCGAGATAGGCGTTCATGCAAAGCGTGATGAGGCCGATGGCTGCGAAGGCGGCAAGGTAGACGCGGGTTTCGGTGGATTTACGCATGCGCTTGTACTCCCGGCAGTTCGATTGCGTTCAACTCGGCGTAAGGCATCAGCGACTTGCCATCCTCGCCGCACCAGTCGCAGTGTCCGTGGAAGATGCCATTCACGCCTGCGGGCCAGGGTGTACCGGCTTCATCTGCGCAGTCCCGGCACATATCGGGGAGATGGGTCATCACGCCCTCCCATTTGCGGGCGTGAACATGGAAAACTCGCGGTGCGTGCCCTCAATCGCCGCAATCACGTCGTCGGCCATGGAGCGCATGGCGATGTGGTTTTGCTTGATGATGGCGCAGTCCGCCGCTATTTCGCGGGCGTTGAGCTGCAGGAGGGTGAGGAGGGTTTCCATAAAATCCCCCTACGCCGCGTAAGTGGATTCGAGGCGCTCATGCGTGCGCTGCTCGCGGGCTTCAAACTGCGCTATCACTTCCTCGGCTTCGCTCTTGCCGGTGAAGAATAGCTCCGTGATGGTCTCGTTCATCCCCGCCACGGCGCAATCAACATCCTTGGCGTCGATCCAGAAGGGGCATCCCGTTCCCGTCATCTGCTCGATGAGGGATTTAGCCGCCACCTTTGCGCGCTCGACGTAAGCGAAATGGGCAAGAGCGGTTTCGTATTCGGATTGTGTAGCCATGGTGTGCCTCGCGGTTGTTGTGGTGAGGCAGACTTTAGGAAAACTAAACGGTTTGGTCAAGAGAATATTTAGATAACCTCAACGGTTTTTTCAACCACCTGAGGAACATAACTTTTTTCTTGAACAAATGCCCTTGCAGGCTCTAATGTCCTCTTCTGTCAACAATGGAGGGGATATATATGCGCGCCTTTAATTCTGTGGCTTTACTGCTCGTGATGTCCGGCTGCTCAACAATCATCGAAGGCAGATCACAGACCATAATGGTCAATACAAACCCGCCGGGAGCATCCTGTTCTCTTATACGAAAAGGTGAGTCGCTTGCCCGAATCGAGTCAACGCCCGGAAGCGCCTATGTGGAAAAAACGAAATATGACATTACGGTCATCTGCTCAAAGCAAGGCTATGAGGATGCGAGCTACCTGAATCATTCTGGCGTTGCCGGAGCAACGGTCGGAAATATTCTTGCAGGCGGCTTGATTGGCTGGGCGGTTGATTCAGCCTCTGGTGCGGATAACAAATATGATTCGCCGGTCAACATCACGTTGCCGAAAGCGGACAATCAAGGCAGATAGGGTTTGATGAAGATGACGGGCGCGCACCACGCAAGCTGTACATCACGCATGGTCTCGTGGTTATAGCTCACCAGGTCAAACCTTGCGTGCAAATGGCTTTTGCGTACAATCTTTACGAAGGTAGCCCCATCGTTTCGTTGGACAACGCACAATCTATCTATTCCCGCATCTGGTGCGCCACCTAAAGTCCGTTGAGTGTAATAGAGGATCGTCCCTTCCGGCATGAAGGGAAGCATGGATGATCCGACAACTTTCACCGCCACGATGCCAGATTCGTAGCGGCCCGGCGGGCATTCTATCCATTCACAATTAAGCAATTCTGTTTCCGCCGCATTCACAAGTCGGGGGAGAAGCGGGAGATCGTCTATGGGAAAAATCTCTCCCCCAGCTCCTACTGTCCCGATGATAGGAATTCTCCCCTCCGGCTTCATGCCGAGAACCAATTCGACAGGAATGCTGAGCCACTGTGAAATCCTATTTACCTCATTGGCCTTCAACTCTCGTTCGCCATTAAAAAGATTCGTGATGACGGCAGGCGTCTTATTCAGAAGGCGTGCCAATTCAGCTTGGGACTTACCTGCCTTATTGATGATCACTCGTAGATGCTCATATGCCATTCTGCGCGAGATTACAGGAAACCTTAACGCTGTCGATTTAGAAGACCTCAATTTTGCGCTTGCGCTTTTCATTTAGATAATCTAAATATCTTTGTCATGAAAAGCGTTGTCACCGATCTCGACATCAAGAACAAGGTCGTCACGATCTTCGGTGGCGTAAGCGCCGTGGCGCGCATCATCGGCAAGAGCGCGAGCGCTGTGAGCCAATGGAAAAGTGTTCCGCTTAAGCACCAGCGAACCCTCCTCGAATACGCACAATCTCACAGCATGAATTTCTCCTCCGAGGACTTTTTCTGCCTCGGAAGAAGGGAGGTGTTTAGCGTGAGGGATAGTGAAGGTTACGAAAAACATGACTATCTAAAAACGTGAGTTGAAAAGGTTAAGCAACAAGGCCATTACGTCAACTACTCAGTAATAAAAGTAAAGTGACAGTTTTATGACAGCAGCATCCATTCATAAACGACGGAAGCGCTTATTAGTGCTGCGCGGCGTATACACAATCACCTGCGCAAAGGCCCTGAAGGCATATGTGGGCCGGTCAGAAGACATCAATAGCCGAATCGAACAGCACTTCGCCGGACTTCGTAACGGCGTGCATCATTCGGCACAGATGCAAAGGGATTTCAACATCTACGGTGAGGAGGAGTTTACTTGCGATGTACATCAACTGACGTCCGATTTAGAGCATGCAAAAGCAATTGAAGGCGTTTTAATTCAGCGGGCAATCGAAGAGGGTACATCTTACAATGCCGTAGTCCATGGCCGTTTCCTGCCCTCCAAGGTCGTCCGAACCGAATTCGCAGGGAAAAAAGGTATAGATGCTGTAATCGCCCGGATTCGGCTATTCCGCCGAGAAATGAAGATACCCCGAAGCAGGTTAGCAACGATGGCCGGTATCTTTGAAAATGCCCTCCGAAAAATTGATGATGAAGGCTGGAACCCTACGGCGAGAACGATTGCAAAGCTCGAAGTGTTGATTCCTGAAGACTACAATTCATTTGCTACGGCCGCAGCATGACAGGCGCTCTCATGGAACACGACGAAGCTACCCAAGCCACAGCGCCCCGCCGTGGTTCCACCGGAGGCATCGCCGCCGAACAGCTTAAGAGCCTGGTCGAAAGAATCGAACGGCTGGAAAACGAAAAGGCTGGGATAGCCGCCGATGTCAAAGAGATTTACGTCGAGGCCAAAGGCAATGGTTACGACGTGAAGACGATTCGCAAGGTGATTGCGCTGCGCAGACAGGATGCCGCTGAGCGTGACGAAGCGCAGCATCTGCTGGACACGTACTGCCATGCGTTAGGTATGCAGTCTTCGTTCAACTTTGAAGAGGAGAATTAACGAATCCCGCAAGGGATGACTGCGGCTGCGTTGAAGGAAACGCTTCTGTCAAAGGCTGATAGCAACATTTCGGATGATAGCCGAGCCTGAAAAACAAATAAGGCAGAGCAAAGCCCGGATAGTTCCCGACATCACCCAAGGGCGAGGCTTAGCGGCTGAACCAGAAGGGCAGCCGGTATCAAGCCCGGCCCGCAGTGTTTGAGATTCCGTTGCCTTGCCGGGTTCCGGCAAAGGCGTGCCAACAAGGTCTGCCGAATTCCTTGGGAATGAAAAATTCGGCACTCAAGACCTCGCAAGAGGCCGCTGCCAGGTAGGCGGCGCAGCCGTGCCTGCCAAACGCCCCAACCGGGAGCCTTTATGAACCATCACCACAACAGACTGGAGAGAGCTATGTCCGCACTTACCGACGCCATGACCGCCCTGGGTAAACAGATCGCTGCAAGCAATGCCGCCAATAACACGGCGCATTTGCAGGCTATCGACGATCACCTCGCCAAGCTCGACGCATCCGAGGGCGCGGATGAAGCCACGCTTGCCGACAATACCGCCGGTTTGCAGGCATTGCTTGCGGCTGCGAACGGAACCGATGCCGCCGGTACTCCTGCCGGTACGCCTGCACCGACTCAGGCTCCGGCCTAACTGAACTGGCGGGCGTCTGACATATGCGCCCGCCGGGACGTGCCTATAGGGGAGCCGGACGTTGAACCCTGGCTCCCCGGTTCAACCTGTAAATGAGGAGCTTGCCGCATGAGCAAACAATATCTTCTGCAATTCTTTACCTACAGCCACCTTCCCGGACATCTTCAGGAGGTGAGCAAGCCATTTGGCGATCTGGCTAATCAGATTGAGGAAAGCCTTCCCAGCAATCCTGAAAAGACGACGGCGCTCCGAAAGCTCCTTGAGGCAAAAGACTGTGCTGTGCGGGCGCTGCTCTTCAAGAACGAGGGAGCGTAACGAATGTCGAGCATCAAACGCGAGGAGCGAAAGAAACGCCGTGCCACGGACAAAGGGAAGCCCAATGGCCGCTGCATCCGACAGGAATACGACGAAGAGGTTGTGGACCGGAAGATCTTACCCGACGGAAGGCTACTGCAGGTGACACGCGGATTTGTGAAGTATCTGCACGTCACGAAGGGGTGGCGCGTTCGTGCGACATCAGGGCTGAAGTACACCATCAAGCCACAGACCGCGTAATGATGATTCTCGTTCAATGAACGAGATAAGCGTGCCTGCAAAATAAGCCGGAAAACGGCATCGGACACTGTGACATCTCGCCAGAACGACTGTCACAAAACAACAGGGAGCGAAGCAATGGTGGGCATTCCTCCATTGGCGATAGGACGCGCGGGAAAGCGGGTCAAGATTCCGAAGGCACTCAGCGAGGGCGAGGAAACCTTTGCCTTCCAGATGAAGCTGCGCGGGCTGAATCCAGTGCGTGAATATCTCTTTGCGCCCGGCAGGAGATACCGCGCGGATTTCGCCTTCTTAGAAACATCGCCAAAAATTCTCATAGAAGTGGACGGAGGCGCTTACTCGGGAGGCAGGCATACGCGCGGTAGTGGCTTTTCTGAAGATTGTGCCAAGACTAATCTGGCTGTCCTGCTGGGCTTTGTCGTTTTGCGCTATACGACCGCGATGGTGAAGGCCGGAATCGCCGATCGTGATATCACGCAGTTGCTTCGATTGGAGATTGCATGATCCTCCGTAAACCCCATGCCCGCATGTTCCTCCCCGATCCCACACTCGATAACCGCGTCCTGTACGTCGAGCATACCGAGGGCAGATGCGCCACGCGCACTATGCTGGATGGCGCTCAGATCGACTTGTTCAAGCTCGGGCTGTTTCCGGTGATCTGCGAAGCCTGCGGGGAAATCATTAGAAGGCGGAGGGCATGATGCTGGACCTGTCCAAACCCATGCCCGGCTCCTTCTTCCGCACCCTCTCCGGTGAGGTCGTGGAGTATATCGGCCGCTCGCATATCGGATCGCTGGTCTTCCTCGGCCCCACGCTCGGCCTTTTCGCCACCGGCCAGACCGGCATCCATATCTCCCGGCCCGAATGCCAGATCGCGGGCCTCTGCTCCCTGCCCCCTGAATGCCGCGATGCTGCCGCATGGGAAGGCCACGGAGAGGCGGTAAAGCCTACCCAAGGTAGGGGTGATGCCGAAGCAGGCCAAAACCTCTCCACGAGCAAATATGACGGGTGGTGCCTGAAAGCCCGCAACACGCAGCAATGCCGTTACGAGACGGGCGAGGGGGGGCGGTTGTGGGTGAGAGTTTAATGCTGGATCTAGAGCTGATTAAGGGCTGGTTGCTCGCCATGAACGCGCCAGAAGAGGTGCGCGTGGCGCTTGAACGTCTTTCTTTAAGGGGAAATGATGCGTTATTTCCCCGCCGGATGGAGCCTGAGAATGCGCCGAAGGCTTCAAGGAATCGTCTCCCAGAAGTTTATGAATCGCCCATTTGGCCGTGTGACATTTGCGGCGACACTCTACGTTATACGAAAGACAGAAAGTGCGTCGTTTGCGGTGTGGTGCGTGGAAAGAATTTGCTACCCGAGGCGAAGGAAGAATCCAAGCCGGAAGAGAAAGACTTTACCTGTCCGAAGACCGGAAGAACCTTCTACAAACTGAAAGCCAACGATCTCGCCACACTTGTTGAAGAGCTGAAAACATTAACTTTCGATGAAGTCGGCGGCCGCCATGACGTATCGAGTGGAACTGTAAAGTCCTTTCTGCGGGCTAACGGGATAGATTCAGCCCAGTTTAATAAACAAAGCGGAAAGCGGGTCAAGGAATATCCAAGGAATGCGGCCCGCAGATTAGGGAATAAGCGATATCATGGCGCTCCGTGCATTTCATGCGGAGAAACTGAGAAAACAACTTCTTCCGGCGCGTGTGTGCGGTGTACACAGGCGCGGACCAGGTTATGCCGTGGAAAGGCGAATTCATCCGTAACGAACGGTATCGATCAATGGCAAGAGGAAACGCCCAGCGCCCCTGCAATGCAGGCGAACGTGCTGACGGTTCTCCCAGAAGGGGCGGCGGGGACTGAGGTAGAAAAATCTGACGATTTGGAACAGGCGCATCCACGCTTGATGGCGATGGGCGCGGAGGCGGTTAAGCAGGAACTTAAGAGGGAAGGTTCTCTCGCGCGTACTGCGCTGGTGATTGGTGTCGCGTTCGATTCCTTAGTGTATTTCTTAAATCTTCATGACGTCGATTATGAGACCTTTTTGCCATCTGAAAAGGTCGTTTCGTTCGAGAGCGCGCGCCGAACAATTGTTAACGAGCTAAGTAAATTACAGGAACCTGGCTCTCCGGGGCGCGTGGAAAATATTAGAGTCGTATGGCCGTCCGGCGTTAATTACGGCGGCCTAAACAGTTATCCTGATACGCCTCCATACAATTACTCAGATCGAGCCGTTTACGCGATCTCGCTGAGGCGTGGTAGCAGCGCTTCAGACGCCTTAAGTGGAGGTATTTAAGCGTGGGAGACACGACTCTAAAAAAGGATGAGAAGGAGATACGCCTATGAACGCGGTGGCAGTGGCTGTGTTCGGTGTATTCTGCGCCAGTATCTTTTCCGCCTATACAGCATGGGCGATTCTGTATAGCGAGAAATGCGGATACCGCCGCGGCAAGCAAGACGGGAAGCCGATACGGCTGTCGAACGGGCAATTGATGGGGAGGAAATGATGGACGAGGATAAATTTGCCTATTTCTTGTTATCCGTGGCGGTATTCGCTCAAATGATCTTCATCGGATTTGTCACCGATGGGCTGCTTAAGGAGCGAATCTCGCGCATTGTCGATCGGGCAGAAGGCATCTCTGAAAGCCAGTGCGAGCTGCAACACGGAATTGTGATCGCCGGTCCTGACGGATATATCGCCTGCATAGAGAGGGTCAGGGAATGATGCTGCCACTTCTCTACGTCACCCAGATCCGGATGCTCCAGGCATGGCTTGAAGTCTGGCTCCCGCGTCAGCGCTTCAGGGCTGAAGTGGTGAAGGGCGGCATGGCGCGGGAAGGCGTGACATGAAGGCCAAGATACTCAGTTTCCCGAGCTCACGATCACGCACGGAACTGCGTGCGATTTGCGACGTTCTGAAGGCGCTGGCGGATTACAGCGCGCCGATGGCTCGCTCGCACTCGGCACGGCTGTATTTGAGCGGCGTGTTGAACGAGGGGCAATATGAGCGGGCGCTTATGGAAATCGATGGGGAGAGGGCATTATGAGTGCTGGATTCTATCTGATGCACAGGGGATGGATGGACAATCCGATATTCGAGGACGACCAATTCAGCCGCGCACAAGCGTGGGAGTGGCTCATTCACGAAGCCAGCTTCGAGCCGCATAAGATCCGGTTTGGCAACACGTTGTTCGAGGTTCCGCGTGGCCAGGTGCCGACCACCTATCGCAAGCTGATGAAGAAATTCAGGTGGGGCGCTGGCAAGACAAAGGCTTTTATATCGATGTTGGAAACAGAGTCGATGATCACCGTAAATACGGAACGCGGATTTCTTTCTCTAACCATATGTAACTACGACAGATATCAAGCGACGACGCAGCAACAGCGGAACGCAAACGGAACGCAAACGGAACAAGAACGGAACAAGAACGGAACGAACATAAAGAAAGGAAAAGAATTAAAAGAAACTACTGATGATGATCCGCGCGGGGATGTGGAAGAGATTTTCAGGAGGCTTGAACTCATCATTCAATCGCCGACGCCCCTGACGTTGGCTCCGATTACCGCCTGGCTTTCATGGGGCGCGATACCGGGGCTGGATATTTATCCCGTGGCGGAACGCTGGAAAAAGAAGAATCCAGTCAGGGGGATGAACTCCCTGGTGTGGCTTGATGAGGACATAGCAAAATCGATTACGCAGCGCTCCAAGCCGATGCCCGTCGTAGAGGCGGCCGGAGCCGCGAACAAGTCACCGAGAGTCGCCAATGTCATAACCCTTCTGCCGAAAAAGTACCGGAATGAAGCTTGATGAACTACCACGGCTTGAAGAGCCTCAAAATCTCGATGCCGAGCAGGCGTTGCTTGGGGTATTTCTCGTAAACAACGAAGCGCTTTACCAAGCTCCTCCGCACCTGAGAGCTGAGCATTTTTACTCGCCTGCACATCAGCGGATATTTACCGCGATCCGGGAGAACTTCAGCGAGGGGAGGGTGGCGAATCCTCTCACCCTGCGAGCGCGATTCGAGAGGGATGAAGCGCTGTCGGCTGTGGGTGGCGCGTCTTACCTCGCAAAGCTGGCCGCGTCCGGCTTCGTCGCCAGCATTCCTGACTACTGCAACGTTGTCTATCGTGCATGGCTGCGGCGAGAATTGATGAAAAGCTTTCACACCGCCATCGAAGGCTTGGGCGATGAGGCTGTGGCTCCTGAGGAAATTGCCGCGCAAGCCGCAAAGGCAACGGGTGAACTGGTTGCTTCCTCGGAGGGATTGAGAGCAAGAACCGACTACGAAGTTGGCGTAAGGATACTGGAAAATCTCAAGAAACCGGCGCAATGCGTTTCAACCGGAATCCCCTTGCTGGATGAGGCCATGGGAGGCGGGCTGTTCAGCAAGAAGCTATATGGCTTTGCGGCCCGGAAAAAAGTGGGGAAAACCATTCTTGCAGCTACGCTAAGCCACAATCTTGCGCACAACAATGTGAAGCATTTGCTCATCTGCGCGGAGATGTCGTCGGAGGAGGTGCATCAGCGTATTTTGGCCCGTCAAACAAGCTCATATGAATCTTGCTTCCGCAACAGCTATGGCCAGTCGGACGATTTCCAAAGCAAGCTTGCGCAGGCGGTGACATCAAGCAATCGCTGCATATTGTTTGAAGACAAGCCCGGAATTTCATTCTCGGACCTTCAGCAGGTTATCGCCACGCATGTGATGCGCGACGGCGTGAAAGGCTTCATTCTGGACTACTGGCAGCTCGTGAAGGGGGCGGCCAAGAATAAAAACACCGTGGAGCATCTTGATGACGTTGCACAGTGGCTGGCGGGCGCTTGCCGAAAATATGGCATCTGGGGCGTCATGATGGCGCAGGTAAATCAGGAAGGAAACACGCGCGGGGGCGAAGGCATCAGGCTCGCCTGTGACCAACTGTATGAGTTGCACCGCGATCCCATCAACCAACCCCAAGCCTGGCTGGAAATGATGGAGACCCGGTATACGCCTTGGGCGAATATTGGGAGCGCCGAAGTTCCGGGTCTATTCATGAACGAACGTGGTCCTTTTTTTGAGGAAGTATGAAGCGCATGAAAGCCCAGCATTCAGGAGGCATCGTATCGGAGTGCAGCGCGGGCGGTGGTCTTCCGCATACTTTCGCCGCCGTGACCGCGCAATGCTTAGCAAATGAGAAAGGACGGTGATGCGGAAGTGGTTTCTAGATGAGCGCCAGGAATTATGGGAATGGCTGCGCTTAAGCGCATGCGATTCGCCGGAAGGTAGCGAGGCGCGTGGATTTTTGGCCGATTTTATTCCCTGGGAACGGCATATTCCGGTGTCTGAAGCCAGCCTGATGCAATGGGTAAAAGAGCGACCCTGCCACGGCAACAGTAGTTATGGATCGATGTGTGACCGTGACATTGCTTTGGCGAAGGAATGCAACAGGCGGAGCCGCGAGATGCTGGTGAGCTTTAAAAAAGAAGGGGAGGCCTCGTGAGCGCAGCCGGTCGCAGGCATCTGTCGGCGGTAGCGGCATTAGGCTGCATTGTTTGCCGAAATGCTGGAATGGGCGCAACGCCAGCCACTGCGCATCACATCAATTGCCAGGGGTGGGGCATGAAGTCGAGTGATTTTGAGACTATTCCTCTCTGCCCGATTCACCACCAATACGGAGACGGCACCGAAAAATACAAAGGCCATATCTCCGTGCATCGCGGGCTGGAGTCGTTTGAGCGAAGGTATGGAACCGAGCGGGAACTTCTGGGCCAGACGCTGCGGGAACTTGGAGTGGCGGAACTGACGACGGCATAACAACAAAACGGGAAATCAAGGAGCAGGTATGGCGGAGGCGACTGACGACAATATCATGGATAAGCGGGAGGTGCTTAGCCCCAAGGCGGTCAAAGGCTATGCGGAGCGTTTCGTCGAGAGAGGGGAGGTGGAATACAACAACGGCTCCATTCTGGTGAAGAGCAAGCACCCGCTCGACCAGTGCGCAAAGCGTGGCATCATCGAAGACCATCATTACGATATCGGCAAAGCCATCATTACGATTCGGGAATGCGCGTTTTCAAAACTGAAAGGCAGGCCGTATAACAGTCGAGATGAAGGCGACAGCGGCATCGATGCGGCGACGCTTTACACCAACACCTGGCGGAGGATGACGCCCAAGCAATGGAGGCTCATCGAATTGATCTGCTTCGCCGAGCCTAAGCCGGACGGGGAATATTTCTCCGAAGTGGACTATCAGATGATCTTCCGTATCGCTCCGAATATCCAGGCGGCATTCGAGGCGCTGGATAAGGCTTTCATGGAGGCTCGCGACGCGATTAAGATTCGCATCGAGCAATCGGAAAAGATAAAGGCTCCGTAAGATTTTACTTGCAAACTTATAAAAGTTCTATAAAGTGGCTTTGTTGACTCGCTATAGCTGCGACCAAAACTAGGGCCTCCATGTGGGGCCTTTTTGCTTTTCAGCGATAGTGCAAAGCGCTAAACTCCCCGCATGCCCGATGACTCCGTAGATCCCCAGCGCTGCCGCACCGAGTTCATCGGTGAAGTCGGCGTTCCTCCCCAGCGCATGACCATAACGCGGGAAGAATCGGAGTTGAAGCAACTGGCGTATGAGCGCGAGCGAGCGACATGGCTGAAGCTGGTGGGCACGAAAGAGACTTAACGGCGTAGCTGCTGAAGTTGCTGCTCGCTGATGCCTAGATTCTTCGCCGCTTCGCTCAGCAAGCCCTCCAAATACCCGGTAATATCATCCACGCATCCCAGCCTCACCTGCGTCTCCGCATTTCCTGCCGTGCCGTAGCGATGTTCCAGCAGTGCGAGTATACCGTCGCCCTGTGCGATGGAGGCAGGAAGCTGGCATTGCTCGCCGGGCTCCAGCGTCGCGTTTTGCAGCCGCTGCATCTCGGCGGCTATCGGGCGCAACAGAGAGGCTTCCACACCTAAATCTTATCTGGAATCATCCCAACAACATTCATTCCATTCCCACGACCATGCATCCGACAGTAGACCCGGACTTCGATAGCGGAGGCTATGGCCTTATCGATCTGGGCGGGGCAAACCTGCTCATCGCGGAATCGGTGCTGTTCCTCTACGTCATCATCCAGGCGTTTGCGGATATCGGCATGTTCACGGCTCCTCATGGCAACTATCGCTACCGGCGGGACAAAGACCCTGGCAACAGGGAGTATCAGGAAGCGTTGCAGTGGCTGCTGTACGACCGGAGGGATTTCTTCCAGGTATGCGAGCATGCCGGCGCGGATGGCCCTGCGATGCGGAATCATGTGCGGAAGTTTCTTTTGAGCAAGGTGTAGAAGGCGTAGGGGTATGCAATTGGACGCGCAGGTTGAGCAACTACCCGACGGGACTTTCTCCATCATCGTGCGTGGATGCGCAACTGAAGCACAAGCCAAGGAATGCATCCGGAATTTGCTGGAAGAGACGACGGTTTACTACTCCATTCCAACGGGTAAAGGAAGTTGCGGCTTTTGGGCGGCAGCGGGTCGATTCCACGGCAAGTTCGGCGACAGTGCCGCGATATTGCAGAAGCTTCGGGAGCTTGAAGAGCTTATGGCGACAGAGGCAAAGCGGGAAACGGATTAAGGTTATGGCGAACAAGGCGAAAAAGAAGCTCAAGGCTAAGACAGCGAAGAAAGCCAATGGACGCCCGACTACGTTCAGCGAGGAGCTTGGCGATCTGATTTGCGTGCTCATGGCAGAGGGCAAGAGTCTTAATAAAATCTGCTCTCTGGACGACATGCCCCATAAGTCCACCGTGTTCCTGTGGGTCGTTAAGGGTGATAGAGGTGACGCGCTCTACAAAGGCTTTTCCGACCAGTTCAAGCGCGCGCGCGAGGCGCAAGCCGAATCGTACATGGACGAAAACATTGATATTTCCGATGATGACAAGAATGATTTCGGTTTCATCGATACCGAAACCAGCGAAGGCAAGGGCGCGAGGCCGTGCATCAGGCCCGACAATATAAACCGCGCCAAATTACGGATTGAAACACGCTTCAAGGTTGCTTCGCGTTTTCATCCCAAGAAGTACGGCGAGAAACTTCAGCTCGGCGGCGATGCCGAGAATCCCGAACCAATCAAAACATCGTTGAAGGTAGTGTTTGTCGATTCAGCAGGAGACAGCGAAGTTTCCCAGGAAACTTGAATGCCTCTTCGTCCCTTCGCGTTACAAGATTCTACATGGCGGTCGCGGCGGCGCTAAATCATGGGGTATAGCAAGGGCGCTATTAATCCTGGGCTCATCCAGGCCGCTGAGAATACTGTGCGGCCGCGAGATACAGAAGTCGATAGCCGATTCCGTCCATAAGCTCCTTTCCGATCAGGTGAAAGCGCTTGGGCTTTCCGGCTTCTACGAAATCCTGAAGTCGAGCATCCGTGGCGCTAACGGCACGGAATTCATCTTTGCCGGGCTCAAGCACAACATCGACAACATCAAGTCGCTGGAATCGGTGGACATTGCGTGGATTGAAGAAGCGCACATGGTGTCGAAATCCTCGTGGGACGTGCTGATACCCACCATCCGCAAAGCCGACTCCGAGATATGGGTGTCCTTCAATCCCAGCATGGAGGAAGACGAAACCTACCAGCGTTTCGTGGTCAATCCGCCTGCGGGGGCAACCGTCGTTCAGGTGAACTGGCGGGACAATCCATGGTTTCCCGCCGTCCTGCGGCAAGAAAAGGACGATCTGGCCTCACGCGACCCGGACGGATACCTGAATGTCTGGGAAGGCAAATGCAAGCAGGTACTGGAAGGCGCGGTGTATGCAGAGGAGATCCGTAAAGCCACGCTAGAGAGCCGGATAGCGCGCGTCCCCTACGATGCCACAAAACCCGTGCATACTTATTGGGATTTAGGGTGGGCGGATAACACGTCGATATGGTTCGCCCAGGCCATCGGGTTTGAATATCGCGTCATCGACTACTACCAGAATTCACAGAAGCCTTTGTCGCATTACCATCAGGTGCTTCAGGGCAAAGGCTACACCTACGACACGGATTGGCTGCCGCATGATGCCCGCGCAAGACAGCTTGGCAGCGGCAGGAGCATTGAAGAGCTTTCCCGGGCGGCCGGAAGGAAGGTTCAGATAGTTCCGTCGCTATCGCTTGCCGACGGTATCAATGCGGCGCGTACCATCTTCGGGCAATGTTGGTTCGACTCTGGGAAATGCGCCGACGGTTTACAGTCGCTCAGGCATTACCGATATGAATTCGACCCGGATAGCAAAAGCTTAGGGCGCAAACCCCTGCATGATTGGTCTTCGCATGGTGCGGACGCCTTTCGGTATCTGGCAATAGCGCTGAAGAGCAAGCAGCCGCAGAGCAGACCCAAGCCGCCGCAGAACATGAACATGGGAGCGAACGCATGGATGGGCATGTAGCGTCCATGCTGGCCCCCGTCGGTGAAGACATCGAATCGTGGAACTGGGTGGATTTGGATAACCACCCCGGAGTCCAGGTGGTTCTGCTCGAAGTGGCTGCGGGCAAGTTCGCCATCCTGACGCGCGTCAAGCCGACAGTGCATTGACCCTTCCAATAACCCTTTACATAGCGCGGATCGTTCCCTATGGCCACAGCACCCGCGATGGCCGCAGAGAAGAGTGGCGTGAAAAAGCCGGATGACGATTTCCTCAAGAAAGTCCGGGAACGCTTCCAGCAGTCGCTGAGCGCCAGCACCGAGAATCGTAACAACTACGTCAGGGATGTCGAGTTCTCGTGCGCGGACGATCAATGGGATCCGCACACAAAGAGCATGCGCGGCGCATACCGTCCCGCGCTGACCTTCAACCACCTTAACGGCGTCATCAAGCAGATCATCGGCGATTACCGCCAGAACAAGATCGCCATGAAGGTGCTTCCCGCCAGCGGAGAGGCATCGGAGGATATCGCCGATATCCTCGCGGGCCTGCTCAGGAATATCGAAGCGCAGAGCAACGCGGACATGGTGTACACCAATGCGCTCGAATGTTCTGCGCGCGGAGGGTTCGGTTACTGGCGCATCTTGCCGCAATATGCGGCGGATGACGTGTTCGATCAGGACCTGGCGATCCTGCCTATCCACAATCCGCTCACGGTGTATTTCGATCCGGCCGCGCGGCTGATCACCCGCGAAGACGCCAACTGGTGCTTCGTGACGGAAATGATCGGCAAGGAGGAATTCGAGAGCCGATATCCGGACGCGGAAATGACGGGGTTCGATCTCGACGGCGACTCCACCATGGCGGATTGGACGACGCAGGATGATATCCGCGTGGCGGAGTATTTCGAGAAGGAGAAATACCAGGCGCGGCTGGTGGCTTTCTCGAACGGCATGGTCATGGAAGTGGACGACGACGCCGAGATCGAGGCCATGGCGCAAGTCGGCATCACGGCCGTGAAGGAGCGCGAATCGACGCGGACGCAGATTCGCTGGAGCAAGATTACCGGCGTCGAGGTGCTGGAAGAGCAGGTGTTCAAGATACCGTTCATCCCCGTCGTCCCGGCCATCGGCGAGGAAATCAACAAGGAAGGCAAGGTACTGACGCGTAGCGCGATTTTCTACGCGAAAGACGCGCAGCGCATGCTCAACTACCAGAAAAGCACGGCGATTGAGATTGCGGCTCTCGCGCCCAAGGCCCCCTGGAAAGGCACCGCAAAGCATTTCGAGGGATATGAAGACCAATGGGATAACGCGCATCTCAATCCGCTTGCCCGGTTGACATACAATCCCGATGCGGAAGCGCCCCAAGGGCCTGAACGCATCCAGCCGACTCCGCAACCTATCAGTGAAATCGCATTGGCCGGCGATGCGAACGATGAAATCAAGGCGACCACAGGTCTTTACGATGCGTCGCTCGGCGCACGCAGCAACGAAATTAGCGGCGTTGCGATAGGGGAGCGCCAGCAGGAAGGCAATACCGCCACTTATATCTTTATCGACAACCTGAAAGCGGCGATCAAGTACACCGGCAGGATATTGCTTGCCTGGATCCCGCATATATATGATGCGGAGCGTGTAATCCGGGTGCTCGATCTGGAAGGCAACGTTCAGATGGAGTCTGTGAACCAGCAACAGCACGATCCGATGACGGGCGTAACGCAGGTGCTGAACTGCATCACCGTCGGCAAGTATGACGTGATCATCGACACTGGCCCGAGCTTTGCCAGCCAGAAACGCGAAGCGGTAAAGGGAATGATCCAGCTTGCGCAGGTCGATCCCACGCTTATGCAGAAGGCGGGTGATCTGGTCATCAAGAATATGGACTTCAACGGCGCGAATGAAATCTCCGCCCGGTATAAGCGCTTCCTTCCGCCGCAGGTCACGGTCGATCCCGACAGTCCCGAGGGCCAGAAGATACAGGCGCAGGCCCAGCAACAGCAGCAGCAGGCCGAGCAGACCCAACAGCAGCTAATCGGAGCCAAACTCCAGACGGTGCAGAGCAAGCAGCAATCGGACATGGCGAAGAGCCAGGCCCAGATGGCGAAAGCGAATGCCGAAATGGTCAAGGCGAGCAGCGATGTGATCGAAGCCAAGCTCGGCGTCGTCAAATCCGTCAACGACGCCAAGGCGCAGCACGTCCAGCGCATACATGACGTCGCGATGCATGTAGCGCCGAAACCGCAACCCTCTATCGCAGGAATGCCATGAGCGAATATCTCACCAACTTCATCGCCAACGAGACGCAGGTGCTGAGCGCCGGCACGTCCAGCTCTTCGGTGACATTCATCAAGCCGTCGTCGATGTATGACGACGAAGACTGCATGGTGACGAACGAAGGAAGCGCCACGGCCTATGTGGAATTCGGGAACGGATCGGCGACCGCCGTCGTGCCCGGAAGCGGCGTCGTCGGTTCCACCCCGATCCTTTCGGGCGAGACGATGATTCTGCGTAAGAACTTCCGGGCCAAGCCTGCCGACACCTGCGCCGCCATTACCGCGAGCGGAACAGCCAAGCTCTACTTCACCGCAGGCAAGGGCAACTAACACCGAATAAAGCCTCTCTCGGGCTCTATGCGTACCCGTGCGCTTTCACGGGGTGCAATCCATACCCAGGTATGACCCATGACCGACGAAGTACAAGGCGGAGCTGCGGCTGCGCCCGAGACGGCTGCTGTCGAGCCGACGCCATCGACTGAGCAGGCTGCCACCGAAGCCGTAAATAACGGTGAAAAACAGGCCGAAAATACCGAGGCTGCGGCCAACTCGGAAGCCGAGACCGGCGATGATTCCGCCGCAGGAGGCAAGCCCAAGCACAAGGGCGGCTTTCAAAAACGGATCGACGAACTCACGAACGACAAGAAGGCACTGGCAAGGGAAAGACTTGAGGCCGATTTGCGTGCGCAGCAGTACCAGCGCGAGCTGGAAACGATGCGTAAGCAAACGCCTGCCGATCCACTGGACAGCGATCCGGGCAGCGAACCGAAACTTGAGAATTTCAAAGACATCGAAGATTTTCTCAAGGCCCATCGGGACTATGCGCAGAAGGTAGGTTTCCAGCAGGCGAAGCAGGCGGCTGAGAAAGCGGCGAATGAGGCGAAGCAGCGGAAAGAGTTTGAAGAGCAGGCGGTTGTACGACGCAATATCGAGCTGCGCGAATATGCGGCTCAGCAGAAGTACGGCGACTATCTTCAGTCCGTTTCGCCTTACGCGCAGGCGGTCACTTCACATCCCTCGTTAAGACAGTACCTGGTTGAAAGCGATCACGCTCCCGACGTGTTCTATGCGCTGAGCAAAGACCCGTCACAGCTTGCCGCGATCCTCCAGATGTCGCCCTTCGCTGCCGGACGCGAGCTTCTCAAACTGGAGGCGAAGCTCACCGCTCCCCCTCCGCCTAAGCCCGTAACCGCAGCCCCTGCTCCCATCAAGCCTGTCGGCAGCTCCGAAAAAGCCCCGTTCTCTTACGAGACGGCAAGCATGGACGAGTACGCCCGCAAGCGGAAGGAGGAGAGGCGCAAAGCAAAAGGATAAGCGCCCATGGCGAACAATGAACTCACCGCCTCCATCGTCTGCAAGGAGGCGTTGGACATCCTGACCAACAACCTGGTCTTCACGTCCAAGGTCAATCGTTCTTACGAAGAGGAATTCAGTAAGAAAGTCAATGGCTACAAGGTAGGCCAGTCGGTCAATATCCGTCGTCCTGCCCGCTACACCTCCGTAACCGGCGCGGCCCTGGCCACGCAGGATTTCGTCGAAGCGAGCACGTCGCTGGCAATCACGACCCAGCGGCATATCGACGTTACGTTCACCACGCAGGAGCTGACGCTTCAGATCGAAGACTTCAGCGAGCGCGTGTTGAAACCTGCTGTTACGCAGTTGGCGAACGACATCGACACGGATGCGCTGACGATGTACAACCAGGTGCCCAATATCGTGGGCAGCCCCGGCGTCACGCCGAACAGCTTCCTTTCCATCGGTAACGCCTTCCGCCGTTTGCAGGAAAATGCCGCTCCCACGAACGGGCTGACGACGATCCTGGATCCGGCTGCGGGCATCACCATGGCGGACGCGCTGAAAGGCGTTTTCGTCAACAAGGTGGCGGAAGAGAGCTTGGAGGAAGGCTTCATCTCGAAGCTCGCCAACAGCTCACTTTTCATGTCGCAGGGCGTGCGGCAGCACACCGTGGGCGCGCTCGGCGGTACGCCTGTCGTGAACGGCGCGACGCAGACGGGCTCGACGCTGGTCACGAACGGCTGGACGGCTTCCGCCGCGCAGCGGTTGAACAAAGGCGACGTGTTCACCATCGCGGGCGTGTTTGCGGTTAACCCGCTGACGCGCCAGACGACGGGCGTTCTTCAGAACTTCCTCGTGACGGCGAATACGTCCTCGGACGGCTCCGGCAACATGACGATCCCCATCTATCCGGCGATCGTCACGTCCGGCGCGACGCAGACCGTCACGGCTTCGCCCGCGAACAGCGCGGCGCTGACGATCCTGACGGGAACGGCGGCGACCAGCTACGCGCAGAACATGATGTTCCACAAGGACGCCTTCGCGTTTGCGTCGGTTCCGCTGGAAGTTCCCAAGGGCGTGCATTTCGCCGCTCAGGAAACCTGGAAAGGCATCACCTTGCGCATCGTGCGGCAGTACGGCATCGGCACGGACACCATCCCCTGCCGTATCGACGTGCTGTACGGCTTCAACACGGTGTTTCCGGAACTGGCCTGCCGCATCAGCGGCTAAGCAACTTGAGGGCGTCTCTCGGGACGCCCTCTTTTTCTTCAAGAGGAGTCCATGACAAAAACCTATCCCGCTTATGAGAGCCCGACGATGATCTACACGTCGGACAACCGATACACCATCGTCGCGGCGTCTGACGTTCCGGCATTCCTGGCGGCGGGCTGGAGCGCGACTCCCGTTGGTGGCATTAATGACGCACCTTCGGAGATAGAAGGCGACGTGCCGGTGCCGGAAGCGCCGCAGAGCAAAGCCCCGAAATCCAAACCCAATAAGGAGTAGCACGCATGGGCGTCAATCTGAACGAGGACAAGTGGTATCACGTTTCACTGCTCAATAGCTTCGCGGCGGTGGGGGCGAACACAACGGCAGAGCAGACGGTGAGCCTTCCCGGCGTCAAGGTCGGTGACTCCGTATTGTCCGTCAATAAGAAGACCGCGCAAGCGGGTCTTGGAATCGTCGGCAAGCGCGTAAGCGCCGCCGATACCATCGCTGTCACCTTCATCAATAGCACCGGGGGTTCCATTACGCCGACGGCGGGTGATGCGTATAGCGTCACGATCTTCCGCCCCGAGAAAACCTACACTTCCATCCCGTCTTAAAGAAATGACGACGGCGAACGATCTGATTTCCGGGGCGTTGCGGGCGATCACGTCCATCACTCCGGGAGAAGCCGTCAGCGGAGCCGAGATCGATAACGGGATGGTGGTGCTTAACTCCATGCTGGCCTCATGGAGCGCGCAAAGCCAGATGCCGCCCTTCCGGACGTTGGAGCCGTTCGCCCTGACGTCAGGAAAGGCCAGCTACACCATCGGGACAAGCGGGGCGGATTTCAATTCTCAGCGTCCGGATAGGGTGACGTGGGCATGGCGTCGGGATTCCAACGGCATCGATTACACGCTCGAAGTCATCCCGAAAAATCGATATAACTCCGTCCAGGTTAAAAACCTATCTGCGCTGCCGGAGATGCTGTACTACGACGCGCAGTTTCCCAACGGCGTCATCTATCTCTACCCGGCCGATGTGCAGGCCGATACCCTCTATCTCGAATCGCTGAAGCCGCTCAATCAATTCACCAATACGCAGACGGTGATGATACTGCCTGGGGAATATGAGGAAGGCATCAAATACCTGCTGGCGGAGCGGCTCGCGCCGGAATACGGCGCGACGATAGGCCAGGACTTGCGCAAGCTCATCACCGACGCGGAAAAGCGGATCAAGAACAAGAACGTGCATCCCGTGCAGGTGGCTCTCGATCCTGCGCTTCGCGGTAACTCAGGCCAATACAACATCTACACAGGCTATTGATTTATGGTCGCCATCCCGTTTTGCGGCCAAACGTATTCCGACAAATCGCCCAACGCCAACGCGCAGCGCTCGATCAACCTCTATCCGATGCGCTCGCCGAGCGAACAGAATCCGAACCGGATCATCATGTATCCGACGCCGGGTTACAAGCTGCTGCTGGATGTCGTCGGGGCCTCTGGAATAGCGGGAGCCGGAGCCATACGCGGCGTTTTCGAGATAAACGGCGTGCTGTATGTGGTGAGCGGGACGGCGTTCATCAAAATCACCAATACCTCGCCGGGCGCGACGTTCAGCAGCTTCAGCTTCGAGAAAGTAGGTGATCTCAACACGTCATCGGGTCGCTGCACGATCTCATGCAATACCGTTCAGCTCGCTATCAACGATGCCATCTACGGCTATACGTACAACCTGACGACGGCGGCATTCCAAACGATTGGAAGTAGCGGGAGTTTCCCCGCGAGCGGCGGAGTGACCAACTTTACCTACTACGACGGCTATATCATCGCAGGAATTAATAATTCCAAACGGGTGATTCACTCGAACGTGCTTGATGCCGCGACGTTCCCGACGCAGGCATTTGATGACGTTACTTCTTTCGCGGACAACTTGGCGGCGGTCTTCTCCGATGAATTGCAACTGTATATCTTCGGCCCCAAGGTTACGGAAGTACAGTTCGATGCAGGAACAACGCCATATGCGTTTCAGCGTGTACAAGGCGTATTGATACAGGCGGGCTGCGCGGCGTCGGCAACAATTGTCAAGGTCGGCGGCTCCATCTTGTGGCTGGCGTCCGATGCTGCCGGTAAGGCCTATGTTGCCGCGCTTAACGGCTATAACCCGGAAGTGATTTCCACCGCGCCCGTAAATGAAGCGCTGGAGGGCTACAGCCAATCGGATATTGCTTCCGCCTTCGCCTATACCTACCGCGAAGGCGACAACCAGTTCTACGTGCTGACGTTTCCCACGGCGACATGGGCCTTTGACGTAAAGCTGCGCATGTGGCATGAACGTTCGGTGGGCGGAGGGCGCGATCTGCCGGATTGCTATGTGAGCTGGCAGGGCCAGCATGTCATCGGCGACAGCACCGGCAAGCTCTGGCTGATGAGCCAGGACTATTCCCTTGATCAGAACGGGAACGGCCTGACCCGTATACGCACCTGCCAGCACGTCGATGCCGACGGACTGAGCATGTTCCTGGATGAACTGCAGATAGATATCGAGTCCGGAGTCGGCCTCCTTGCGGGGCAGGGCCTGAACCCGCTGGCGCAGCTTGAGGTTTCCAAGGATGGCGGAAATACCTGGATTAACTGCGGCACTGCGGGAATGGGAAAAATGGGCGAGTACCGTAAGCGCCTTCTCTGGCGGCGTCTCGGCTCCTCTCGTAATACGTTCACCTTCCGGCTGACGATTACCGATCCTGTAAAGACGTACATCCTCGGAGCGCGCGCAAAAATCCGGGCGGGAACGAAATGAGCAGTATCCTTCCGCTACCGCAAACCTTCAAGCTCGTGACGCCCGAGGGGTACTACACACCGGAATTCAAGCGCTACCTTGACAGCCTGTTGCAACGTACCGGAGGTATTTCAGGGGGAACGCTGACACAGCTTAAGATTAGCGGCGGAGCCTCGGTATGGGATTTGAATGCAGCGCCCATCGCCGTGCTGGTGCTTACGGAAAACATCAGCTTGGGCAACCCGTTATTGATGGTGGCGGGAAATCTGTTTCCGTACCGTCTGACGCTGGTGCAGGACGGTACGGGCGGCAGAACGGTGTCTTGGGGAAGCGCCTATAAGTTTCCTTCGGGAGTGCCGCCGACGCTCTCGACGGGAGCGAATGCCACGGACGAACTGTGGTTTTCCTGTGACGGCACGAATATGAAAGCGTGTGTAGGCGTTAAGGATTTGCGCTGATGCTCGAAGACCTGCATCAAGAGGACATTTCCTGGCTGATAGATCTGTCACGAAGAGCGCACGGCGAATCGCGCTATGCGTCATGGCCGTTTTCGGAAGCCCAGGTAAGGAAAGCCTATGAAGAGGCTATCGTTCCTGATGCTTACTGCAAGCGGTATGAACGCCATGGCGAGACGGCGGGAGTGTTTCTGGGTGGCACAAGCCTGATGCAATTCTCGTCGCAGACGATTGCAGCAGAGAAATTCTTCTGGGTAAGGCCGGAGTCAAGAGGCTCGGCTATAGGGCCCGTCCTCATCAACGGCTTTCTCAAGTGGGCGGAAGAGCGATCGCTTCCGGTTTTCATCACGCCGCATTTCGGCGGAAACAACAGCAACGCTTACAGCGTGCTTGAAAAGCTCGGCATGCGGGAGTCCGGGCGCATTTACAGCAAGGGAGTCTAGCTATGTGCGGTGGCGGCAATATCTTAAAAACCATCGCTGCGGTTGCGCTCCCGGTGATTGGCTCTATCGTTGCGCCTGGAGTGGGGACGGCGCTAGGGCTTGGAGCGGATGGGGCAGGATTGGGTGCGGGGGCTCTAGGCGCTTTAGGCGGCGCGCTTGGCGGCGGCCTCGGCAGCGTCGTTAATGGCGGGAACGTGGGGCAGGACTTGCTTGGCGCGGGCCTGGGTGGGCTCGGCGGATTCGGGATGAACGGTGGGTTCACGGGGCTGGGTGATTCGCTCTCTAACGGAGTATCAAGCCTCTTCGGCGGAACGACCGGAGGAACGGGAAGCGGATTGAGCAGCAGCCTTTCGGACGGCATCGGCGTGTCCGACATAGCGCCGGACGCAGCACGAAGCGCGCTGAGTTCGACTGCAACCAGTGCAGCCGCACCCAGTGCAACGCTTAGCGGCTACCTTCCGGGCGGCGGCGCATCCATCGCAGGCGGCGGATCAGCGGGAGGATTCCTTAGCAACCTGGACGATACGAGCGGTCTTGGCGTGGGGAGCGGGCTGAGTTCTTCGGCCCCGTCTATTACGGGAACGGCCTCAACCGGGCTGGGTGATTTCGGTTCGGGGGTATCCAGCGGACTTGCAGCGCCTGCACTGTCCTCGAATCTCTCTTCAATCGCGTCGGGCGTTGCGCCTGCCGCATCAACGGCAGGATCCGGTATGAACAGCGGAAGCATCGTCAATGCACTGCTCAAGGGTGGCTTATCTGCGGCGCTGACAAACAATAATTCATCGGGCTACCAGGGCGTGCAGAACGCCGCGAATACAGCAGCCGCCAATTACAGCCCCTTCCTAGCGACGGGTACGCAGGCATCGGGAATCCTCGCCAACCTCAACGGCGCGAACGGCGCAAATGCGCAGAACGGGGCGTTCAGCAATTTTCAAAACACGCCCGGCTATCAGTGGGCACTGCAGCAGGGTGTCAACGCGGTGAATGCAGCAGATGCGGCGCGCGGCATTTCCAGCTCCGGCAACAATCAAAAGGCGCTTCAGGATTACGGCACTGGCCTCGCGAGCCAGTATTACAACAACTATGTCGGGCAGCTCAATAACGAGGTCAATCAAGGATTGAATGCTGCGGGCGGTGCAGGAAACAATACCATTGCTGGTGCAATGGCGTCCGCGCAGGGAAACCAGGTGAAAGCGAACAACATGAACACGTTGTACGGATCCTTGGGCAACGTACTGTTTCCGACCAATGGAAGCGGGCTCGGCGGCTATCTGGCGAATTACTTCTAGTAACAACCAACTTCACTGACCGAGGAACCATGGGACTCTCCGCAGCTTTTCTGCAAGGGCTGAATCCGGGCAATGTGATAGACATCGGCAACCAGCAAGCTCAGCAGCAGGCCCAGCAACTGGCGGCGGCCCAGCAGCAATCCCTGTACCCGGCGCAGCAGGCGATGGCGAATATCGGTGTCCAGAACGCCACGGACGAACTTGCAAATAAGCGTCGGATGATGGCCGTGTCGATGCTGAACGGCATTGGCAATGAGCCCGATCCCGCGAAACAACAACAGCTTTACAGCACGTTGAAGCCGATGGCCGAGCGCTACGACCCGACGCTTAAGCTGCCCGACGACTACGATCCTTCGCTCAGCCGCGCATTGATGGGCAGTCAGATACCCGCCGAGAAACAGGCGCAAATGCAGAATGACCTTGAGAAGGCGCAGATTTTAAGCGGCGCTAAGGGTAAGCATATGTGGGTGAACCCCATGGATGGTCAGCCATACATCGTGGACGCGATGAGCGGCGAGATCAGTAAGCCCGGCTCTTCGCCTGGAGCCGCGTCGCCGGTTCAATCACAGCAGCCTGCTTTTGGTTTCAATCTATCGGGTTTCAACCCCATGACGATGAAGCAACAAGCGTCTGTCGATTCAAAACGGATGGAGGCGTTTCAGAACAACAAGGAAAAAGCACAGAACGCCTTGGACATTCTCGACGCCATGGAGCCGAATCTGAAGAATTTCGGAACGGGCTCTGGAGGCGATATAAGGATGGCCGGTGACAAGCTGGGAGCAATGCTGCCCTCATCTTTGGGCGGAAACTATTTCACGCCCTCGGCTGACGCGGCCAACAATATAGATAAGGATGCAAACGACCTGGTGACGCAGCTCACGGGCTTTCAATATGTCCCGGGTCAGCGCGCGGGTGTTGCGGGCCTCAAGAATCTACAGGCGAGCAAACCAGGTATCACCAACCAGCCGGATACGAATGCGAATATCATCTCGGAGTTGAGGGGAAGGCTAAACGGGTACTTGACTTCGGAGGAGCTTGCGCAGGCGTATAAGGAGGCGAGTCCGTTGCATGTCATCGACTCGAACGCCGGCAAGTTGGACGACGCGCTTAAAACAGTTTATCCCATCACCACGGTGGACAAAGATACGGGGCGCATTGACTATCATCCGGAAAGCGTGGACCGCATACGCGCCGCGATGCCGGATGCGATTGCAAACCCGCAGAAATATTTCCAGGCCGCGCAGCAGGCAAAACAGCCTCAGAGTAGCGCCGACACTACTCCAGGGACATCGCAATTGAATGCGCGGGACATAGCTTCCGCATTGATGCAGGCGAAGCAAGCAATAGCAAAAGGGAAAGATCCCGCTGCCGTGCGCGCCCGCCTCCAGGAGCACGGCATCGACCCTTCACAAGCGGGCCTGTAAATGCCCATCACCTTCGACGATCTGCCCGACACGCAATCTGCCTCCGCCGCAAGCGCCAGCCAAGGCGCGCCGATTACGTTCGACGATCTGCCAGATGCAAAAGACTCTTCGATCACGGGGGGTATATGGCGCGGCATGAGCAAGCGCGGTGTAGGCGTCCTTCAACTTGCCGACGACGCGACGGGAGGAACGCTGTCAAATGCAGCAGGCAAGGCTCTTGGCGTAAGCGGTGATGATGTGCGCCAGGCCGCAAAGAAAGCGGCCGGAACTCTTGAGGCACAGGGAAAAGGAACGGGAATCAGCGGCGCTCTGGAAGAGATCGCAGGCGATCCGCTCATGATGGTGCCGTTACCTGGCCTCACTGCAACGAAAGTGATTGGAAAAATCGGGCAACTTGCGGGACAGGGGGCCGCGGTGGGCGGCATTGCAGGGGCCACGGCTCCTGTAGCGGCCGGGCAGAATCGTGCGGACAATATCGCGCAGGGGCTTGAGACGGGGGCGGCGCTTGGCCCGATAGGATATGGGGCAGGCAAATTAGCCGGTGCGGGCGTCAAGATGGTTGCGCGCCCGATTGCCGGAGCGTTAGGGCTAAACACGGCGGCGAACGCGGAGAACACAGTACTGACGGCGATAAGCCGCGATAACACCGCTATATCCGATTTGCCGCAGGCCCTTGACCAGAATGGGAAGCCGTTGGCCATCGCTGACGTAGCCGGGCCCAGCACTCTCAATTTAGCTGGCACTGTCGCGCGGACTCCCGGTGAAGGCCAGAGCTTGGCCTATGATTTTCTGTCTCAACGGCAGCAAGGCGCTCCGTCCCGTCTAAATCAGGACATTGATACCGGCGTTTCAGGGGATAATTTCTACGGCACGCTGGATAAGTTGACGCAGCAACGTAAGGACGCGGCCAACAAGCTGTATGCCGACGCCGGTAAACAGGGTGATTTCGGTAGCGACGAACTGAGTACCTTGCTCAACCGGAAACCGATGCAAGAAGCATTTCAGGAGGCGCAGAAAATTGCGGAGGCTACGGGCGATCCTGCAGGCAAGCGGTTTCTGGCCGCCACGCCCGGCCAGCCGATGCAGCAGCTCATAAACTCCGATGAAGCTCAGCTTCTCAAGGAGGGGCTGGACGGAATGATTGAGCGCGAGCAGATTGTCGATCCCGCGAGCGGCCTGACGAAGCTAAGCAAGTACGGCATGGCCCTGAATGATTTGAGAAAGCAATTCTTAGGACAGGTCGATGGCCTCAACCCCGCATTCAAGCAAGCGCGGCAGCAATATTCGGGGGACACCGAAAATATGCTGGCGCTCCGGGACGGCAGGGACGTTTTCAACAAAGATCCCGAGGAGATCGCCAAGGAATACAAGTCCTTGGAAAATCCTCCTGATGAAAACGGAGTTGTCACTCCCAGCACGGCGCAGGCATTTTACAAGACGGGCGTTGCGCGTGCGCTAAAAGATAAGGTTAATTCGGGTTCGGATACGGCCGATCTGGCCGCTCGCATCAACCGCATTCCCGAGAACAGCAATCGTCTCAGCCAGATATTCTCGCCGGATGAGATTCAGTCCCTTACATCGGGGCTCAACGCTGAGCGGGAGATGTTCGGCACGAAACAGCGGACGTTCGGCGGATCGCAAACCAGCGAGAGGACTCTTGCGGCGGAGAATCTAAATAATGAGGGGGCTATAGAGCCGGTGATACAGGGCGCTGTGTCAGGCGGTCCCGCCGGAGCTGTGAAGGCTGCCTACGGAAAATTGCAGCAGTTCGGCCAGGGCATGAATGAGCCGGTGCGGACGCAGATCAGCAAAATGCTGTTCAGTGCCGACCCCATGCAGAATCAGGCGACGGTTGATGCGCTTACAAGACGCTTGGGCTCGAATGCGGCGAAACAATCGGCGTTCGAACAGGCGGTGCAGCGGTTGGGACAGGCTGCTGTGAGTCGCATTGGGATGGAACCGCAGGATAGGCAGCAAAGCGCCGCGCCCACCCAACTTCCGGATCCATTAGAGGCGTCAAGCGCCGTTTCACAACCTCAGATAACTGCTCCGCTTGTCAGCCGGATCGCCCAAGCCGAGAGCGGCGGCAACCCTAACGCGAAGAATCCCAATAGCTCCGCTACCGGCCCCTTGCAGTTCACGAATGGAACCTGGGCTCAGATGGTGGCGAAGTATGGCAAGCAGACGGGCATCAGCCTAAGTGACAAAAGCAACCCGGAAGCGCAGGCCGAGATGGGCATGCTCCTTGCGGAGGACAACGCCAAGGCGCTGACAAAGAAACTTGGCAGGTCTCCGACTGACGGCGAACTGTACATGGCCCACTTCCTGGGCGCGGATGGCGCAACCAAGCTCATCAACGCCCAGGGCAGCGGTAAACAGGCGATCATGCTCTTCCCTCGCCGTGACGTGAATGCGAATCGTTCCGTTTTCTTCGATGGCAGGAATCCTCGTAGCGTCGAGGATGTATACGCGCTCTTAAATAACAAGGTATAGGCACATGGCATCGTTTTCCGCCCCCGTCCTGACGGTGTTCTACCAGGGCCAGGTGGCGGCGGGGGCGCAAGTGTTTATCTATCAGACGGGCACAACCACGCCTGTCACCACCTACGCCGATTCAGGGCTCACGACGCCCAATGCAAACCCGATCATCGCGGATGCGAACGGTCAGGTAGTTTTCTATATGCCCACGACGACGGCAATCAAAATCGTCATGGAGACGGCCGGCGGAACGCTTATCAAGACGCTCGATCCGGTGTTTCCCGTTGCCAACTTTACCGGAGCCACGGGAGCAGAAGCCACGCTCCCCTCTGCCTCCACCACCGATTTAGGGTCCACCGGCGTCAACCTGATTAAAATCACCGGGACGACGACGATCACCTCTTTCGGATCATCGGCGTTGACGACGAACCCGCTCTATTACGTCCGTTTCACAGGGGCTTTGACGCTTACGCATAACGGCACGAGCCTCATGCTTCCAGGGGCCGCGAATATCAGCACGCAGGCCGGGGATGCCGGATTGTTTGAATATCTCGACAACGGTAACTGGCAATGCCTCCTCTATCAGCCGGGACAGGTCAGTCCTCCGGGGGGGCAAAATCTTACATCCGGATACATCAAGCACGCGGGGGGATTGATCGAGCAATGGGGAACGACTCCGAACCTCGTGCATAACGGCTTCACGACATTATCGTTTCCCATACCGTTTCCCAACAACGCCTTCTCTCTTCTCGCCACGCCAATTGTCAATTCCGGCACAGAAAACGGGCAGGCCGCATCATGCAACATTCTGAGCAAGACTCAATTCACTGTGTCTAATACCGGATCTTCGGGATCATACTCCTGCTTCTGGTGCGCGAAGGGAAACTAAACAGATTATTCATGGATTAACAAAGTACGGGTCCGCCAATGTCCGATGAGCAAGCAGCGTTCACTCCAAACTCCATCGTTAATCTGATCCTGATCGGCCTGGCGGTGCTTCTTCTCGGCGTCATGGGTTGGGTGGCGATGAACTCGACGGATATCCCAGTCATCAAAGCGCAGCTCGTTACGCAAGGCAACGATGTAAATAACATCAAGACGCAGATCAGCGACGTGCCTGTGATAAAGGTGCAGATGGACAGCATTCAGAAGCAATTGGATCGCATGAGCAATTCCGAAGATTCCACCATGCGCGCCGTGGAAGATGACCGGCTCAAGCTCATGGATCACGAGCAGCGCATCAAGTCGATGGAAAGCCACTTCCACCGCTAGATTCAACCATTCACTTTAAATCGACGAGGCGGCCATGGATCGCGATCTTGCGCCCGCGCTCGCGCTCATACGCCAGTTCGAGGGATGCAGGCTGACGCCGTACCGGGATTTGAACGGCTTCTGGACTGTAGGCTACGGGCACAAAATTCTGGCAGAAGACGGAATCGAGCCAGAGCAGACGATAACGAAGGAGCGAGCAGAGGCCATCCTTCAGGCTGATGTAAGTAAGAATGCGGCGTGGCTAGAAGAGGACTTGGAAGGCATCGAAGTCAATGACAACCAATTCTGCGCGCTGCTGTCGCTTGAGTTCAACATCGGTGAGGGCAGGTTTGAGGGCAGCACGCTTTTAAACGACCTGGAGAATGGCGACTATGCCGCCGCCGCTGCACAATTCGGGGTTTGGCGGATAGCCGATCACAAAGTGCAGGCTGGCCTCGTAAAGCGACGGGCCGCCGAAGAAGCATTATTCATGACCGCCGTCCAGTAATCAAGGGGAACTGATGTCAATGGAGCCGCTGGTAATCAATACAAGCTTTAGTAATGCAATAGCCGATCTCGTTTTGACGAAAGACTATTTATTCGGGTCTTCCGCCGCCTCATTTGCAGCGCCGGGGCAGACGCCTATTACGGGCGCGGGCGATCTCGCGAAATACTTCAACCCACTGGAGGACAATACCGGATCCACGAAGATCAATAGCGAATGGGAGTCATACGATACCAATTTCGCGGGCGGTCATCATGTCTTCAACGTGAACAATATGGCCCTTACGGGCACGCTCGATAGCGGTTTCAATGTTGCACCGACAGTATATGGGAATATTGGCGCGTTCAACGGCTCGACAAACTCCTTCACGCTGGCGAATATCGGCAATAGCGGGAGCGTCCTGCCTACCGTCGGTCAGATATTCGTTCAGACTTACATAGGCATTTACGCCGTCACGGGCGTTTCGGGAAGCGGCAGCGGCGCGACTATTACGACGACGCCATTATGGGGCAGCTCCACGGGGTTGACGAACTTTCTTCCATACGAATTTTTGCCGCTCTATTACGCCACAACGAATGCATCGGCGGGCGTCGGGAGCACAACCCTGACGTTTACCGCCGTGCCTTCCGGGGTGACGGCGGGCCAGTTCATGAACATATATTATGCGAACGGCGCAGGCAGCTTCATGTCAACCGCGCAGCCATATACGGTCACGAATGTCACCAGCACAAGCGTCACCATCACACCGGCCCTTGCTGGCCCTGACGTAATTGCTAGCGGCCAGGGAATCATTTTCAGCCCGCCGGTTCGCTCGGGCCAGCTTTGGACGAAATTCGGCTTCAACATGCCCGGCCAGAATGGAGCGCAATGTTTCGCGATGGAGTTGACGGCCCAGCTTCCGCAGAATGCAGCCCTCTATAACGGAGCAGGTAACGTCAGCGGCGCTGCCGCGAGTGGTGCTTACGGTGCATGGCCCGCATTCTGGCTGTACGGAAATGCAAGCGACGGCTTTGCGGATGTATCGGAACTGGACGATTTGGAAGCGTACAACACCATCGTCCGGACAATGTCCAGCCTGGACTTGAACGTCCACACTCCCAGCCTAATATCCGCCCCCGTAACGTTCCTCTATAACACCGGCAAGTGGTCATCGGCGAGCGGTTTGTATACCTATACGCCCGGAAATGACTTCTCAGGATCCAACCACAAATACCAGCTCCTGGTGACACCTGGGATGGTCTATTACTTCATCGACGGCCAGATGGTGAAAGCCCGGATGTTCAACTGGACGTCCCAACGCCCCGCACAGATAGGGATCAACCTGGCAATCGGATCGCTGGCACCGGGCCTTGGGAGCAACAACCTGTTCCCGGTCGCCAACAGCAACTTTTCTTCGATGCATTACGACATCTATGAACTGAAAATCTGGCAGAAGTAAGCCCGGTATTTACCCATCCCAACACTTTGAATGAGGACACGATGAACGTTGGCGACAAGCCGATGCGTCTAGTTGCATACATAGCCGCATTGACGCTATGCATGTGCGGAAACCCATCCTATGCCTTATTGAAAGGCGTCGCGGGAGGCGGAAGCAGCGGTGGGCCAACGACGAATCCTGTGTCGGTTGCGCAAGGCGGCTCGGGCACCGGAACGGCCTTCACCCAAGGAAGCGTGGTATTCGCTGGTAACGCCGGGACGTATGCACAAAATAATACAGCCTTTTTTTGGGATAACAGCGCCCTTGCCTTAACGATTACCGGAACCAATCAGACTCCACTCAGCCTTTCGTCCAGCAACCTTGCCGGTACAGGCGTCTATCTTCAAAACTCCGGCGGACACAATATCTTAGTGCAATCGGTCGGGAGTGGTTCGGGTACGAATGGCTTGCAGTTTTATGACAGCAATTCGTTCGCGAGTATGTTTTTTCAGCCATCAAGCGGGACCATCATCATCCCTCCTGGTGGTCAATTTGCATTTAGCAATGTCGCAAATACTGCACCGGCACCCACAGACGTAGGGATGGGCCGGGATTCAGCAGGTATTTTCAAAGTTACCAATGGCGCGGCGGGTTCGGGGGCAATCAAGTCCGATGCCATCATTTCCGGTGGCACGAAATTCACTACTTCAGGCTGCTCGGTTTCTGCAACGACGGGTGGCGGAACCGCAGGCATATATACCTCGGGCACGGCAGGAACGTGCACGACAGTTATCACGATGAACGGCGCTACGGGCCGCACGGCTCCGAATGGCTGGGCATGCTCCGCGAGCGACCGCACTACGCCGGCCGATATCATCACGCAGACCGCGTCCACCACCACGACGGCAACGCTTTCCGGCACGACAGCATCCGGGGACGTTATCAGCTTTTATTGCATGGGCTATTAGCCCCCGCATGTTCCCCTAAAACGGCAGGAGCCTCCCCATGTCCGGCTACGAGATAACGCTCCTTGCCGGTGTGGCGGGGCTGATCCTGGCTGCGCTCGGTAGTCTCGGACGCATAGAGCGCGGCAGCGATTCCGACAGGGCGCTATCTCAGCGCGTCCAGGTCTACGCGATCTTTTTCCTCATGGCCTCCGCTGTAGCGGGGCTTTCCTATTTGCTGGTGCAGTCCGCGCCGGTGTTTCACCCCTAGTTTTGGAGTTTTTATCATGACGCTTGCCGCAATCACCTGGGTCGAAAAAGAGCTGGGCATTCTCAAAAGCGAAGTCGTCGCCATTGAGCCTGAGATTCTCGCATGGGCGAAAAACTTCCTCTCCAACATCACGCCGGTTATCAAACAGGCCGCCACCGATGCGGTGCTGGCCGCCGTCACCGTTCCGGGTAGTGGCGCGGTGAAAGCTGCCGCCGCACTCTCAATCGGGACTGCCGATTTGCTCGGCAAAGGCATTCCGGTCATTGAGAACGACCTGAAAGCTGCAATCCAAATCGCGTATAACGCCCTGCCCGCCTCCATCACGGGTAACGTCGCGGCGCAGGCCGTCGTGAATGCCGCCGATAGTGCGGTGGATAATGCAGCAGCGAAGCTGGCGGGGACGTTTGCCGCCACGACTGCGGCAGTTTAAAGGCGATGGAGTTTCTGGGCAGCATATTCACTTATATCTTCAGTGGAATGTGGCAAGGCATCCTCGGCGTATTCGGCATGTCGAAGGATCAGAAGCTCGGCCGGGCGGAGGTAAGGAATGCCGATCTTGAACTCACGGCCAAACGTCAGGCCGCCATCGACAAGATAGCCTTAAACACCCCGTCGGATAAGGACGTGGATGAACGGCTGGGGAAGGGCGGGATATGAAGGTTCACTTCTTCGCAATACCGCTGCTGCTCTGCGGCTGCCAGATGCAGGCGACTTCCCATGCCTGCCCCGTGCTTCCGAACTGGACCGTCGAAGACCAGATAGCCCTGCGGCAGGAGCATCATCTCGTCGAAGGCAAGGACATCAGGCAGGACGGCGGTAACTATGCCCTCTACCTCTGCGATACGAAGGCAAAGGGCAAAGGCCATAACTGCGTAGCGGCGGAGATGCCCTTGACGCTCCGTGTCGTGCGGGAGTGGGTCAGCCTGCGGGATGAGTCGAGGGCGTGTGCCGGGCAGGATTAACAACACAGGAGTGGCTTATGTTCGACCTATTGATCGACCTCATCGTGGTGGTGGGTATCATCTCCATCGCCATGTGGGCGCTGAACGAATTCAATCCGCCTCGCCCGGTGAGAATTCTGGTGGTATGCGCGATCGCGATTTTTTCCATCTGCATGCTGGCGTCGCTCGCAGGGTGGCACCCGCCGATAGCGTTTAGAGGTTAAGAAAGTACATACCTCCGTAAGGAACAATCGATTAACAAAAGCGCGGGCCGCCCCAACTTGAGGGAGGCTACATGCTGCGACATTACCCGCTTTACTGGCTGGCGATCCTGCTCATTTCGGTAGCAGGGTTGCACGCCTAGAACACGATAACTCCATAGACTGGCCCTTCCCGCTCGCGCGGGAGGGCCTTTTTTTGTGTCTGGAATCAGGCGATCGGGGGTTTTCCGTATCTCTCGAACAGGAGGTTCAGCCCCTCGTTGACCAGCTCATACTGATCTTTGTCGTGGTCCAGCGCCAGATGCTGAAGTTGCTTTCGTACAGCGGGATCAACCCATTGCGTAATACTGACCTTTCCTATGCGGGTAGGAGGTCGTTGCTGATTGTCAGCGGGAGGCGCGGGTTCGGGGTGCCGTTTGACAGCCTCTTTCTCCTGAAGTGACCGCAAACCTTTTGCAAAATCAATTGCCATGCGGCTTCTCCATTGGCATGTCCAGAAGCCGACAAAGCCACTTGTAGAGTTTGTAAACTTCGCGCGCAGCTTTGCCTCCCGGCTCATATTCCTGTGCGGTCTGCCCGTCGATAAGGCAACGGCTATAAGCCACGCGGGAACCAAATCGGACATCGGCAACGGGAAGGCCGAACTCCTGCGTGATGGTGGCCGCTACCTCATCCGACACGCTTGCATTGGGTGATACGGCATTCAGGATGACGTATGTCGGCTTCTTTGTATGCGACAGCAATTCAGCGGTCTTCCGCAATGCGCGCAGGTCCATGATTGAAGGCTGGCATGGCACGAGGATTAGATCCGCGGCGCGGGCGGCGGCGAGTGCCGTGCCTTCGCTATGCGGGGCCGTATCGATGATGACAATATCCGTATCCATTTCGCGGGCTTGTTCCAAAACCTTTGCAAGCCGCGACGAAGGTACTGCGATGACGGCGGGAAATTCGTCACGCCGGGCGTCTTTCCATTCTGCCGCTGAGGCTTGCGGATCAAGATCGAAAATGATGACCTTATAGTTTCGTGAGGCGAAGGCCTGCCCCAAATGCAAGGCCAGCGTAGTTTTGCCGGAACCGCCCTTCTGATTCTCGATAGCGTATGTCCGCATGTGGATGTCCTCTCAAGCCGACATGCATAGCGGGCAGCTTGTGGATAAGCAAACAAAAATACGGGTCAGCATGTGGACACGTGGATATGCCGTAAAGCCGACATGGCTACAGCGCACAACTTACCGTTGCCACTCGCATAACTTTTGGCTACTGTCAGGGGCATGCCGCAGCCCCAACATCAGCGACAGGAATTCCATCGCTCGCATAGTTCGATGGGCGTGGCGCATTGGATAAAAACAGCGGGCATCCTGGCTCCGCTGGTCATCGGGGAATTCGTGAAAGACGCGGATAAGCGATGGCGCTACATCCGGCTGGCGTCGGTAACAACCGCGCTCGTGTCCGAGGGACTTTACACCAGCCGCATCAGACGCGAAAGGCAGGAGTGCGAGGAGCGGGAACGTTAGGCATAATAGCTGGTGTCCGGATAAGGGAACGAAGTCTCGATATCCTCCAGGAAATCCCGGTAAAGCGGAATCTGCTCCAGATACTCCGCCGCTGTTCCGATGGGCTTGTCCGAAAAAGCGTGGATTGCATTGCCCCGGCTTTGCACACGTTCGATGAAAGCCTCTCGTCGAGGTAGCAGGCCGGCCTTTTTGAGGAAATGCCGGATGTCTTCGAGTCTTAGGTCTTTGGGCAGCCGCACTTTTCCGGTCTTCTTATCCATCGAGGCGTGTTTATCTTTCAGGTAATCGGCGAGGAAGACTGTCAGATAAAATTTCAGGTTTCCTTCCACAAGCGTGCGCAGATGCGCCCAGGCGAGGATAATAGCCGCAGGTTCATCGGGATGGGTTTCGACTTCTTCAACCCGCGCCCGTAGGGTTCTGCTGAACGACGCGATCCAATCGAGCCGGGCATCCGACAGGCCGTCTGCGGCTATCGAAGGTGCCCAGCCGTGCGCTTTCGCCCAGAACTTCGCCATCGAAGCGGATAGCAATGCGATCCGGTCAAGATGTTGGCCGATGCTTTCGGGTTCATCGTCTTCGTTGGGGACGGACATGCTTGGAGTGTAGCCGTGCGGGAGAGCATGGGAAAGTTCAAAGCACCCAGAGCCGGAGCATGACATAAATCATGCCGAGCGCGATGGCCGCGATGACGAGGTAGCGAATCCACTGACCGGGGGTTTTGGGATCGGTGGTGTTTTCCACGGGGCGATGGTACCGCCGCGTCTTTAGGGGAAAGCGTTACCCACCCTTCGCCTTCGCTTGCGCTTTGGGACGCGCTTGTGGATGTGAATATCGTGCCCCGGAAAGTTACGTTCGTCCCCCGGTTGGTTGCGATCAGGCCCCCAAGACGTTACGTTAAACCCCCGACAAGCTACGTTAGGTCTCATATGCAACTGAGATTCCTTGCGAAAGTGCCAACGAATATAGAACTAAGAAGAATAAGAACCTCTTCCGCTGTGGACAACTTTAGCTGTGGATAACTGAGCTGGGGCTGCGGCGCAGGGTTTTCATAACGTAACAAATTGGGGCGATTTGACTTCAGGCATTGATCGTATTAGGTGATCAAGCATGGAGCTAAAAACTATCACCGTCAGGCCAAGAGGAGATGAGTTCGCCAAAGCGCGGGAGCTCATCGAAATTCGTGGTACCGAGATGCTTACGCTGCAAGACCGACGAATCATCAACGTGCTCTATGCGAATGCAGGAAGCAAGTTGTGTGACGACATTACGCATGTAATCAGTATTTCGGAGCTTCGCGGCAATCACAAAGGCAAGGAGCGGGTTCGGGACTCTATCACGCGCCTGATGAAAACTATCGTCGCTGTGCCGTCCTTGGACCTTAAAAACGGAACAAAGCAAGTTGCGATCCTCTCAGACACCACCATCACCGACGACGAAGACGATCCATACGGCAAAGTCATTTACAGCTTCTCTCCTGGGATGCGGGCAATTATTCGGGATTCGACCCTATGGGGCAAGGTTCGAAACGCGGTTGTCTTTGCTTTCACGTCCAAATATGCCCTCGCGCTATATGAGTTGATCACAGCGCGAATAAATTTGAGGCGCGTCAATCAGGCTGACTTTCCAGTTGAAGACCTTCGCGCTCTGCTTGGTGTAAAACCCGGCAAGCTTCTTCGCATCCCCAATTTGTTACAGCGCGTGATTGCCCCTGCCGTGCTGGAGATCAACGGGCTTGCTGACTTTGGAGTAGAGATCGAACCCATTAGACAAGGAGGCCAAGAACGCGGGCTCGTCATTGGGTTCCGCGTATTGTGGTGGAAAAAAGATATTCCAGAGTTGCAGGCGGCCTATCAAGAGCTGCGTCAGCCGAAGGTAGGCAGAATGGCACGATTAAAGGCGCGGGCGAACAAGTCGTTGACTTCTCTTCCAGTGGCTGTATAAGTATGCGGAGCGCACGGTGTTGGATGCACCGCACGCCCCTGACCACGCAACGAGAAGGAACCTCGCACATGGCTGATGCCGATATACTCGCGGCCGGCGATTCGGGCAACACCAATCCCCCAGAAGCATATGTTTACGTAATTACGGCCGGTGACGAAGCGGTAAAGGTCGGCGTGGCAAGAGCCACATGGCGACGACTGAAGGAGCTTCAAACAGGTCACTACAAAAAACTCTCCATCGCGCATCAAATTGGATTTTTCGCATTGGAGGAAGCATATGCAATAGAGCATCTCGCACATAAACTATTGGCTGCAGCTCGTTTGGAAGGCGAATGGTTTAGAGTATCGCCGGAAGAAGCAAAAGCCGCTATCGAGCGGGCCATAAGCAAGCGAAGGCACGAGCAATTTCTAAGAGATGAGGCTGAGAGGAATGCTGCGCGCGCAGCAGAGGAAAGTCTGCCGCATGTTTATCTCGGCCCTGAAATAACTCAGGCCCCGGCTTGGGCGTTTGATGCAAACGATGTTATAAGGTTGATTCTCCAAGAAAAGGAACCGAAGACAGAGTATTTATTCAATTTCGGTGACTGCGTGATATTCGTTGGCTGCAGGAAAGACGAAGAGACTGGCGAGCGCCACTTCTTCATGAATGACGTGTCGTGCTGGCATATGCAGGAAGAGGATGGCTCGCCATATGATGTGAGCCGCTCCAGCAGAAAAAATCCTCTTGGGAACCCGCCTTGCGCTCTATTTGCGACGGTGTTTGAGGCCTTGGGAGGAGCCGCATGACCCCCATCCCTACGCTAATTCGGTTCTGGAAAACGCTCATGGCGCTGACGCTAATGCTGATGGTGACAACAGGGGTTCTTATGTTCCTACGCTTCTCCATGCTTAACGAACTGAGCGAGCAAGCCGCATGACCCGGCAAGACAAAGACCGTAGAGCTTTTGAGGCGGAATATATAAAGCGTTACGAACCTGAATTACCCCCAAGTTTCGTTATGGGAAGCTACATGGAGCCCTGCCAAAACGTAGCCTGGCATTTCTGGCAAGCCGCCCGCAAACACTACGCGCCGAAGCTGACGGAGAAGGAGGCTATAGAGCTTTTGCTGGATACACCCTATCCAGTCGGCAAGAGCGGCACGGTTATATCAATGCAAAAAAGCCAAGCGGGTTTTCTAATTACAGCCCTTCGCGCCGGTGGCATGCAGTTTAAGGAGGAAGGATGACCCCCGCTTCTTTCTACAGCGATCCTCTCGCCGCGGCGTGGATGGCAAAGCATTTCGGCATGCGCTTTTGGAACGGGTCACATGAAATTCATGTGATACCGCTAGTTGACGGCGAAAAAGAAGGAAAATGGACGATACACCCGGACTCCGAGAACCTGTTAAACGTTCAGCTTGGAGACATAGTGTCGATGACGAAGGCCATGGATAGGTACGCAGTGGTGAACGCTGAGGAATTGAGGGACGCCTTCACCAATACCAGCGATTATAAGATCATCCAGCGCAAAGGCATCGTTTTCCATTGGCCCGAATCCGAAGAAGAGAAAGCCGCATGACCGAGCGCGCCGCCCTCTTGTTCTCGCTCGAAGCCGCTATCGAGCACGATGATTGGCCGTGCGCTGCTTCCTATGCAAAGCAATTGGGTGAGATCGTCGCCGAGGGCCGCGACGCCATGCGCGAGATGCTGGGCAACCAAAAAGTGCAGGCGGCATTCCCTGGAGACCATAAGGGCTGCACCTGCAAACTATGCGCCGCGCGCGAATGGCTGGAATCTGCGGAGGCTGCACTTGCCTAAAGTTTTTCCCACAACTCGTCGATAGGTCGCTTGTGCGCCATGCCCTCATTGCGATAGCCTTCCTCTCTTTCGTCCCGGCATCTATCGAAGCCGCTTCCGTCGAGGTTGCCTTCTCCCCGGATCGCGGCGCAACGGAATTGGTCATTAAAGCCATCGGGGAAGCGAAATCGTCTATCCGGGTAGCCGCCTACAGCTTTACCTCGAAACCTATCTCTATGGCGCTCCTGGAGGCCCACAATCGGGGAATCGACGTGAGGGTGGTCGTGGATAAATCGCAGGCGACGGCAAGATATACGGCGGCGACGTTTCTGGCGAACCAGCATGTGCCGGTGCGGGTGGACTATAACTACTCGATAATGCACGATAAATTCGTGGTGATCGACGGGCAGACGGTGGAGACGGGGAGTTTCAATTTCACCCAGAGCGCTAGTGTTCGAAACGCGGAGAATGTTCTGGTGCTGCGCGATGATCCGGCGGTTGCAGCTCGTTACACAGCGGAGTGGGAGCGGTTGTGGGCGGAGTCGGAGGAAATGACGGCGCGCTATTGAGACTTAAGCCGTCTGCTTCTCATCAATCTTCGGAAGAATGACGGTGACAGGAGCTTTCGCTTCGCCGTCAAGCTCAAGCGCCAGTTGCTCGGAGGGCTCCAACGGCATAACAGTGTTGCGGTAGGCGCGGGACATCTGGGTCGGAGCCTCATCATGGTCCGTGGCGTGGATCATGAAGTACATCACCGCGCCTCCCGTTTGACGCTTGAAAATCGGCCACGCCATCACGTACTTATAGCCAAGTTCCTCTTTCATGCGCTGCACGACCGCATCGCGGCGCTGATCCCTACTCATTGTTCGAAGATCCGCCCAGTCGTCGCGTCCCCACCATTGCGACAGGGCATCCAAGTCCTTCTGGGCGGATAGGGCACGCTCGAACCAGCCGTTTGCAAGAAAATAAAAAAGTTCGATTTTCATGCCGGTCTTCTTGTATCTGGCAAGCTTCTGAACGGTGGACCATTTGCATTCAAAAGTCCGTTGATCGAGAAGGCAGAAGGTAGCCTCTTTCTCGGAGATCGAACCGGCGTCGAGAATAGTGTCGATGGCGATGTTGAAGTCTGCGGGATAGAGAGAGATATCGCGCGTGGTTTTGCCAGAAACGTCTCTAAGCGGTTGCGCCGCGATGAGTGTCTTAAGCCGCGCTACTTGGGCGCGATTGGCGTCGCATAGATGAAAATGACGGAGACGCATGGGCTCGCTGGAGAGAACGAGTTTCGCAGCCCACGAATCGGTTTCGCATTCTTCCTGCGGCCCGGCGAAACCGTCGATGTATGTGCCGTGCTTGGTGATGTAGACGAAATACCGAAGGTAGCGCATGATAAATCGCGCCTTGTTGTCAGTCCAGACTGGATTGCTGGGGGATATGACGCGCTTCCCGATTTCGGGCTGTTGTGGGATATCTATGAGTTGCTGTTGGTTCTCAAATATGCGCGCCTTGGGCATTAATTCCTTTTTAAGTGGCTGCCATAGCCGGTCTGAGCGGAACCAGATCACGACTTAGCCACCGGGCTGCTCTCGCATCGCAGGCCAAAGCTGCTTCGAGACGGTTTTTTCGGGGCGGGATGAGAGCGACGGCGCGCTCGGGCATCGCGTCATGAGTGGTGCCATGCAATAAGCGTCCGGTCTTGGATTTATGGACGCCGCCCCACTGCTTGAAAAAGAAGTCAACGTTGGAGGCTAGGCAAAGACGGTGGATACGCTCTACCCAGTCTTGATCCATGGGTCGCGCTCCTCTGCCGCTTTCACCGCCGACGATAGCCCAATCCATGCCGGAGAGGTCGAAGTCCCCAAGGTCTTCGAGAAGAGGTTCGATAGACAGAAATCGTATGGCTGCGGGCGCATTTCTGAGATGGTCAATACGGGGAAGGCCATAGCGCTTATCTTCGACGCTCACACCCCACCAAATATGTCGATGGTTCGCGGCATATTTCAATGGGCCGGAGAGCATCTCCCCAAGCCGGTCGGAGCGCTTGGTCAAGACTTGATAGGTGTGCCAATTCGCCTCCACCATCACGCGCACGACTTCCTCAATGTATTCGTCCGGCACGTAGGGCTGGAAGAGATCGCTCATGCTGTTAACGAAAACAGTACGAGGAGCAGACCACTGAAATGGCTCGGACAGCTTCTCGGGGACAAGCCGTAAGTCGAATCCCTGCTGGTAAGGATGACCGGGAACACCCCTAAATCGTTCAGCGAAGCTTTCGGCATAGCAATGCTTGCAGCCCGGACTGATCTTCGTGCAGCCGCGAAGAGGGTTCCAGGTCGCGTCGGTCCATTCGATTTTGGAGTGATCGCTCATACGACGATCCAATATTGCGCTTTGATGATTATCAGGTTATCACCCAGCGCAAGTGACTCAAAACATAATGGCTTCTTCTTGTTTAAAGCTTGCATTTCGACAGTGTACAGGAAAGACGAACAAAAGGCGAATAGTCTGGTAAACTGCGGAGATGGCCAGGCGGAGTTGTGAAGTGTCCATGCGGCTAACAGGTGGCCGCGCATACTCCATAATTGTCCAGGCGAATTCGGCATATGAAGCAGCGCTGGCATTCAAAGATCACTGCGAGAAAGGGCCGCCGGAGATGGGGCGTCCCAAGCCGGATTATGAAGCTGTGCTGGAGGTGAAGCCGATTTACCGCGTGAAGATGCGCGATGCGATCATGCGGAGGGTCGAGAAGCAAAGCAGGCTAGTGCGACCGGAGAAGCCTGCCAGGTAGAGGCTCGGAATCCCGAATGCTAAGACATCGCCAGGGTAGTGGTAGATCGAGCTGGAAGATTGGGAAAATTAGCCGATTGACTCGGGCTTAAAAATCACTAGAGTTCATGGGATATGAGGCGTTCGAGGCCCCATATCCCTGACCAACAACGTGTGGAGCACGTCATGGCCGATCTCCCTCAAAGCACGATTGAGCGCCCGTCGCAAGAAGAATATTGGAATTGCGTGTCGTTGTTCCTCGTTGGCGGGGGAGCAACATTAGTTGATTCGGATATTTTTGAGTCGCTTCTAGAGCGGGAATGGAGCGTCACCGTCAAGAATGGTGCGGTCTATGCGCGCGCGAAGGATTTCCTTCATCGGGTGATTTTCAAACCCGGCAAAGGGCTTCAAGTGGATCACCACAACGGCGATGGCCTAGACAATCGCCGGAGAAATCTGAGGGCCTCAAATCACCAGCAGAACCAATGGAATGCAGGGCCTATGGCAGGTAAGAAGAGCATGTATAAAGGAGTATCTATGACGAGACAGGGTAGGTGGAAGGCGCAAATACGTTATTCAAAAAGCAGGCATTATTTAGGAATTTTCGATACCGAAGAACAAGCAGGAAGGGCATATGATGCAAGTGCCAGACTTCATCATGGAGAGTTTGCGCGGCTCAATTTTCCAGAGTAGTGACACTGGTTGAAATTTGAGCGTGACGGGAAGGCGTAGTCGCACTAAATTGTCACTATAGGGCCGTCAAAAAGGCTAAGAAGGGGTGAACCGGAGTGAATAAGGAAACGGATGCAAGTTGTGGCTAGCAAAGGTAATGAATTGAATTATCTTGTACTTGCCGAGAGGACTGAATCGGTTTAGCAAACCGCTGCTTTCGACCACTCAGCCACCTCTCCGCAGTTCGAGTTGCTCTCCCAAATCGTAACATGCAAAGCGGTCGTAAACGCCTCGCCCCCCTTACTAGAAGCCTCGCTCCATTGGCATGGCGAAGGGCGGTTCCACTAGAAAATCGGCGTCTCTAATATCCATAAGAGCATCGCGGATGGCCTGTTCGCGCGCAGGTTGCGTGGTAATGACAAAGGGGAGATCGCGCCAGTCTTCGCGCGGAAGTTGCAGCACGGCGTCGATGCCAACTTTATGTTTGGCGAGGACGGTGGCCAGAGCGGCAATGATCCCGGCCTTGTCTTCCACGCGGAACCGAAGATAGTAAGGCTGCTCCTGCTGGGAAACGGGCTGGGGGCGGGAGTCACCGAGTTGCGCGTGAGCAAAGGGACTGACGCGCTCGGGACTACCGAAGCGAATTTCGCGGGCGACGCGCATGAGATCGCTCACAACGGCCACGCCGGTCGGCTTCGATCCAGCGCCGCGTCCGTAATAGAAGGTGTCGTCGCCATACGCGCCCCGAATCCAAACCGCATTGTAAGCGCCCCGCACCTGGGCGAGTATGGCGGATTGCGGAATCAGACTGGGACGTACCGAGAGCAGCAAGCCTTGCTCGCTCTGCCGCGCAACACACAAGAGCCGGATCGTGTGCTTGAGCTGGTGAGCGTATTCGAAATCGATTGGCGTGACGCGACGAATGCCTTCCGCGTAGATATCGGCGGGCCGAAACTTCTGGCCGAAGGCGAGAGCCGAAAGAATGGTTAGCTTGGAGGCGGCATCCAGGCCATCGACGTCCGCCGAAGGATCTGCTTCCGCATAGCCTAGCTGCTGGGCTTCGGCCAGGACGGAGAGGAAACTAGCGCTGCTTTTTTCGATTTCCGTGAGGATGAAATTGCTCGTGCCGTTCAGAATTCCATAGAGTTCGAGCACTCGATCGGCGGCGATGCCTTCGCGCAAAACGGAGTGAATCGGAATGCCGCCGGCGACGCTCGCTTCCATTGCCAAATTGACGCTGTTCTGGTTGGCGAGAGTCCACAGTTCCGCGCCTCTGAGCGCGATAAGCTCTTTGTTGGCGGTAACAACAGACTTACCTTTGCGCAGCGATGCTTCGATGATCTGATTGGCGGTTGCCGTGCCTCCTACCGCCTCCACAACAACATCGATAGACGAATGAGCGACCACCTCTTTCCAATCGTTCGTTACTAGAATCGACGAATCGGGCAAAGAGAGTTTCTTCAACTGCACGTTGCGACTGCATACCGCCGCGACTCTTAGTGAGAAGCCTAATTTTCCGCGAATAGACGCGGCGTTTTCCGTCAATATCTCGAGAGCTCCAAGGCCCACGTTCCCGAGCCCGATCAGACCTATGGTTACCTCCACGCGGCGAGCGCCTCAATACTGGTCATAAGTGGCTTATCATAGCAACCAGATGAGCCGCTCAATGTTCAGCTGGACGGCCTGGAGAAGATCGAGGCGAACGGTGTTGCTCTCGTTATCCGCTTCCTTCCTGCTGACGCCTCGCGGGCCGGTTCAAGCAACGCAAGATGAGCAGGGGACGGACAACCGCAAACCGAAATTCCCGGATACAAACGAAGAACCACGGCTACCCGATGGAAGATCGCAGCGAAATGCGATTGCAAAGGACGAGCACAAGAAAGCGCTCGAAGATGCGGATCAGCTGGTGACGGAAGCACAGGAGCTGCGGGACCAGCTGAAGGCGGCGGGTACGTACGTGGTTCCGTTGGGGTCGGTGAAAAAAACAGAAGAGATAGAGAAGTTGGCCAAACGTATTCGGGGACGATTGAAATCCTAGCGGCTACCAGGACGAAACCGAAATGGAAGCGATAGCGGGCGCACGACCGCATAGTAAGAAAAAGCGAGACCATTTCCGCTGCCTTTCGCGAGCTGCGCTTCGAGCATAATCGTTCCCGGAGTTTTCCCGCTGCCGGTGGGCGGAAGAGAGACTCGGGTTGTGCCTTCGCCATTCACCCGAAATTCAGCGAGCAGAGGCGGCTGAGCGCTATTGCGATAGGCAATCTGAATGAAAGAAGCGTTTCCGGAAGAAGCGATATGGTCGAACGTTATCTCGCTTTCGTCTTTTGCGGAAGCCGGTTGTTAGCGAGCTCCCGGCCGCTCCGAGCCCCCACGGGTAAGAGAACCGCGTCATTGGCGGCGACAGCCGCGCTATAGGAAGATGCATGCTTTCCCATATCTTTACCGCCCGAGAGATCTTGCACGGAAACCGGCGCCGACCCCAAACCAAGCGTTGCCCAATCTACAGCGACTTGCGCCGGGGTATCCGTGCGGTTGAGCAGGAGCATGGCGCGCTCGCCGCTTTTGAATGATGGCTTTACCCACACCTGCAATCCGGGTGAAGGCTCGGCAATCTTCACGCATTGTAGGCCGAGAGCATCCTGGTCGATACCGACAATCGCTCGGTCGGTAAGAATAGCCAGCTCGGCTTTGCTCAACTTGGTGAGATCGGCTCCCACCATTAAGGGGGTTCCAGCGAGAGCCCACAAGCTCATGTGGACGCGATCCTGCATCTCGTTCATGCCGGGCATGCCCAAGGCCATCATGTCGAGATCCTTGTAAGAGCCGGTATGCTGCGCTTCGGGATGAATACCGTGATCGAAGTTTGTCAGGACATTTTTTGGGCCTACCCGGCGGTTGGCGTGAATGGAGCCAGCGACGATAGGATCGGAGATGTCGCCGCCGGTGCGCCACATATCTGCCGCGACGCCGCCGATACCCAGCGCCCAGGTCCATGGGCTCTGGCGCCCCCAATTGCAGATCGAGAAATAGAGGCGATGACCGGTAGCCGCTTCGGCGCGCGCGATAGCTCGGGCGATTTCGGCGTATTGAATGGCCGGATCGAGATTTGCTTTGTTGCCGCCGCACCAATCCACCTTTACGTAATCGAAGCCCCACTTGGCGAATTGCAGGAAACCCTGGCCGTAATGGCCGAGGCTGCCGGTGTGGGGTCTGCGGGGTCCCAGATCGGGGCCCGCGTAGCTGCAGCCGAATTCGCCGGCATCGGTGCAGATGGCTGCCTTCAATCCGAGATCATGCAGATAAAGAGCGACATTAGACATGTCAGTGGCTTTTCGCCAGGCACGATCGCCTAGGGCCTGCCGGACAACAATAGCGGCATCGATGGTGTTCCAGAAGCTGTTCCAGGAAGCCCAGCCCATCAGCGGGAGCGGCACGAGCGCCGGCCTGGAAGGAGTTTGCGCAGCCGCGGCCGAGGATAACAGCAAGGTACCAGCGCATAAGCAGGTGATTCGTTTTGCGGAGGAGAGGAAGCAAGCAGACATGTGGCGCGGCATATAGAAATATCCGCCGTGTTCGGCCCTTGAAATAAGAGATGCCAGGATAATCTAAGAGCTTCCATGAGTCGATTAGCCGTTTTGATTTTGGTGTGTTGTCTTGCAGGACCGCTTGCGCGGGTCGGGAGAGGCGCGGCGCAGCTGCCCGACGCGCCGGGGCGGCAGACGCTTGAAAGAGTTTGCTCGGTGTGCCATCCGGCGCAGATCGTGCTCGGAAAAGGAATGACGCGTGAGCAGTGGGGCGGCATCGTTTCAAACATGATCAGCCGCGGAGCGAAGGGTAGCGACGCGGAGTTTGGGCAGATTGTGGAATATCTGTCGAAGAATTTTCCGCCAGGCGGATCGAACGGACGAGCCGCGGCGGCGCGCAAAAGCGGAGGCCTGCTCGACCAGGCCGGGGCCGCGAATAAACAAGTGGTAGACCCGGCGCTAGCGCTCAAGGGGCAGAAGTTCTACACGGCACAGTGCATCACGTGTCATGGACCGAAAGCACGCGGCACGGAGCAAGGGCCGGACCTGGTGCGCTCCCTGGTGGTGCTGCACGATCGTTATGGCGATCAGATCGGACAGTTTCTACGCAAGGGTCACCCGACCCAGAGCGGCGAGCCGAGTAGTTCGTTTACCCCGGAGCAGATGCTCGATCTGTCGCATTTTCTACACGACAAGGTCAACGACACACTGCGCACCGGGCCATACAACAAGGTGCTAAACGTATTAACGGGCAATCCGGCGGCGGGTAGGGCATACTTTTACGGAGCGGGCAAGTGCAGCCAGTGCCACTCGCCGACGGGCGATTTGGCGGGGATTGCGTCGAAATACGATCCGGCAGTGTTGCAGTTGAGAGTCGTGTTTCCGGAGACGGTGGCGTTCGGGAAAAAGTCGATGGCGGGTAGTAAGAAGCCGACGACGGTAACCGTGACAATGCCGGACGGAAAGACGGTGCAAGGAGTGCTGCTCGAGATGGATGACTTCAGTGTCTCCTTAAGAGATGCTGCCGGTGCGTATCGACGAATCACGCGCGCGCCGGGCGTGCAGGTGGAAGTACACAATCCCTATGCGGCGCATGTCGCGCTGCTCGATCAGTACACGAACGACGACATCCATAACCTGGTGGCGTATCTGGAGACTTTGAAATGAAACGATGGCTCATTCTGGCGTTACCGGCGATGGCGCTCGCGCTCGGCTTGCCGGCAGTGGCGGGCGATGGACTCGACCCGGCCAAACTGCTACAACCGCCGACGGATTCCTGGCCGACCTATAACGGAGACTACTCAGGACGGCGCTTCAGCCCGCTGACCAAGATCAACGACTCCAACGTGAATGCGCTGAGCCTGGCTTGGGTTTACACGATCAAGGCCGGAGGGGACCAATATGGCGGCGTAATCAAAGCGACTCCTCTGGTGGTGAACGGGGTGATGTATTTCACGATTCCGGATAAAGTCTGGGCGGTGGACGCCTACACAGGACGCGAGCTTTGGACCTACACCTGGGCTTCGCAGGGCGGCATTCATCTGGGAAATCGCGGCGTGGGGATTTACGAGAACTGGTTGTATTTCGAGACGCCCGACTGCCACATCGTTTCGCTAAACCTGAGCGACGGCAAGGAGCGCTGGGCGAAACAGGTGTGCGATCTGGATCAGATGTATTACGCCTCGGTCGCTCCGGTGGTGATCAAAAATCACGTCATCGCCGGCGTTAGCGGCGACGATCTGGACAGACCCGGGTATTTGGAATCGTTCGATCCGGAGACTGGCGATGTGCAGTGGCGCTGGTACACGGTGCCGAAACCCGGCGAACATGGCTCGGAGACGTGGCCCAATGCGGAAGCCATGGAGCATGGCGGTGGCATGACCTGGGTGCCGTGCACATACGATCCGGAGTTGAATTATCTGTTCGTGGGAACGGGTAATCCGCAGCCCGTGATCGCGGGCAAAGGACGCAAAGGGCACAACCTTTTCACCGAATCGATCGTGGCTTTGAACGCGGATACAGGAAAGATGCAGTGGTATTTCCAACCATCGCCGCATGACACGCACGATTGGGACGCGGTGCAGACGCCGGTGCTGATTGACGGCGAGATCGATGGCGCGCCGCGCAAACTGGTCGCGCAGGCAAGCCGCAATGGCTGGTTCTTTGTGCTGGACCGCAAGACCGGCAAGGATTACGTCAGTTCGCAGTTTGTAAAAACGAATTGGGCGAAAGGCGTGGATGCGAAAGGAGAACCCATTCCGAATCCGGCCAAGCAGCCGCAGCCGGATGGCGCGCTGGTATCGCCCAACCAGGGCGGCGCGGTGAACTGGCCTCCTCCGAGCTTCAGTCCGCAGACCGGTTTGTTCTACGTCAACGCAACGCGCGCCTTCAGCATCTACTACATCTTCGACGAAGATCAGAAACCGGAAGGCTGGGGCGGCAACGATCAGGGTGGCTGGGCGGAATCGATGCTGCAGGCACTCGATTACCGGACGGGCAAAGTGAAGTGGAGTCACAAGTGGTATGGATCCGGGATTCGATCTGGCGTTTTGAGCACGGCGGGCAATCTGGTCTTCGCGGGCGATCCGGAGGATAATCTGGTCGCGCTGAATGCCCAGACGGGAGAACCGATCTGGCACGCAAACTTGGGCAGCGCGATGACCAACGGACCGATTACCTACGAACAGAACGGGCGGCAATTTCTAGTGGTAGGCGCCGGTGACAAGATGTTCGCGTTCGTGATGAATAAGTGATCACTGCTGTCGCAAGGGCGCGGAGGTCACATCGGGCTGTTCGAGCCAGGAAACGAATGCGCTTTCCGTCAGAGCGCTGGCGGCGACCGCGAGCATAACGCGCACAACGTCGGCCTGATCGGCTAACACCGGGATTCCATTCAGCTCGAGAAAAAGCGCGCAGACAACCCAAGCCGTGCGCTTATTGCCATCGAGGAAGGGGTGGTTCTTGGTGATCGCGAGAGCGTATGCGGCCGCAAGCTGCCAAAGCGTGGTTTGAGGAGAATAGGCGAAAAGATTTCTGGGCCGAGCCAGGGCGGATTGCAGCAGGCCAAGATCCCGCACGCCTGGCAGTCCACCGTGCTCGGCTAATTGTTCATCGTGAATGGCGAGTATTACGTCCGGGTTGACCCATTCCGGTTCAATCACTTAGCGAGCTGCCGCAGGGCGTCCTTGTAGCGCTTCATGATAGATTCGGCTTTTTCCATTTGCCGCGCGAATTGCGGATTGTAGGGCGTCAGCCGGTAACCGTCCGGGGCTTCGGTCAGGTAAATAGAATCGCCATTCTCGATTTTCAGCCGCTCTGTGACTTCTCGCGGCAGAGTGACACCGGTGGAATTTCCTACGGGACGGGCTTTTAAGATGGTCATTGAGAAGCCTTTCGGTAATCTTGTTGCTACAAATGTTATAACCCATTTCGCAGCATCTTGCAACTACTTTCTTCCTACAAGCTTTCCCCGATTGGCAAGCCGCTATGTGTTCAGGGGTTGGGCGGCAGGTAACGGTCGAACCATTCGAGCGTGCGAGCCGTGACGTCGATCTGGTCGGATTGTTTGTAAAAATCGTGGCCTTCGCCGGGGTAAACCACCAGGCGCGTCGGAGTATGCAACTCCTTCAGGGCGTGCCAGAATTCGAAGGATTGGGCCGGTGGCGCTTCGCCATCGCGCTCGCCGACCAGCACAAGCGTCGGAGTTTTGTCGTTCTTGATGTAGGTGATGGCGGAACATTTCCGGTAAGCGGCGGGGTCATCGTAAACAGAACCGCCGAAATAGGAAAGCATCCATTTATCGATAGAGTTCTGGCCGTAGTAGCTCTGCCAGTTCGCCGCGCCGGCTCCGGCCACGGCAGCACGAAAACGATTGGTCTGCGTTCCGGCCATCATCGCCATCGACCCGCCATAACTCCAGCCGAGTATGCCGATGCGGTTGCCTTCCAACGGGACCCGACTGGCAACAGCATCGACGCCCGCGAGGATATCCGCCAGATCGCCGAAACCCCAATCGCGACGAGCGGCCTTGGTAAACTGCTCGCCTTGCCCGTAGCTTCCACGCGCGTTGGGAAAAAAAACAAAGTAGCCGAAATTCGTAAAGAGCGTGGTATCGAAATCGGGCGCGCGCCAGGTGGGGGTAGCGATCCAAGCGGGGCCGCCATGCACGATCACGAGCATCGGGTAGCGCTTCGCGGGGTTGTAATTTTCGGGAAACAGCAGCCAGCCTTGTACGGGAAAACCAGCGCGCTGCCAGGCAACGTTCTGCGAGCGCGGGAGCGGAAGGCTTACATCCGCATTCAAGCGCGTGAACTGTTTCCAGTGACCGACTGGCCCGAGCCACACTTCGGGAAGCATGGACCAGGAGGTTCGAATGAGCGCGGTTTCGAACGGCGTTGCTGTTCGAGCAACGGAGATGCTGCTTTCCGATGAACCGGCCTGTATGCTTTCGCCGCCCTGCCACAAGTTGTTGGTGTGTCCGCTGGCGAGATCGAGAGTAGAAATGCCAGTCGAGCCGCCGCTGAATTCGCTGAACAGCATTGTCTGGTTCGCCAGCCAGGTGAACCAGGAGGGCGACGAAGGGCGCCCGGGCGTGAGGTCGCGCGGAGTGCCGCCATTCGAAGGCAGCAAATAGATCTCGCCTCCAGTGCCGCCTTCATCGCTCATCAGGCCTTCGATAAACGCGATGGACTTACCGTCGGGCGACCAGCGCGGCAGAGCAATCTGGAAGCGCGGCTTATAGATGACGGTGGGCTTATCGGATGCGCACGCCTGCGTGTAAAGCTGAGCAATGTACCAGTTGTCATCGCCCGGCGGCGCCGAAGCGGTGTACGCGAAATTTCTACCGTCGGGCGACCAATCGTATTCGAAAATGTACAAATTGCGTGGCGTGATCTCGCGCGTGCTGCCTATATCGAGCGCCGTGACAGCTAGGCGCTGTATATCGCTATTTTGCAAATCGTCGATGACACCGACCGCTTTATTCTCCGCGGCCATGGGCGTAGGCGCGCGGCTCGCATGATCGACAAACAGGAGGGCAATCGCGCGGCTGTCCGGCGACCATTGCGGATCGGAAAGCGCGCCTTTGAGATGGGTAAGCTGCCGGGGTGAACCGTGGCCGAAGTCTTCGACAAAGAGTTCGCTTTGGCCCGGAGTCGCGCAGTCGGAAAGAAACGCGAGCTGCTCACTGTCGTGCGACCAGACGGGCTCCTCTTCATTACAGGCTTGAGCACGGAGGGCTGCTGTGATGCGCGTCCGATCGCCAGGCTGCTGCACGGCGGCCACATAAACGACGTGCGCTCCGCTTTGCGGTTCATAAACGCTCCAGACAACGCGCTTACCGTTCGGACTAAGCGCCACCTGCGAGATCGATTTTACTTGCGCCTGCTTGGCATATAGAGCGGCAATTCGGGCGCGAGTTGCAGTCTGCGCCAAGACGGAAGCCGCAGACAATAGAACGATCAAAAGCAATTTCACGCGCAAACTCTCAACTCACCAGACGGGCGGCTTGTTTGGCGAAATAAGTCAGCACAAAGTCCGCGCCCGCCCGGCGGATACTGGTAAGAGATTCGATAATCGTGCGGTCAAGATCGAGCCAGCCGCGCTCTGCCGCCGCCACGATCATGCTGAACTCGCCGCTGACCTGGTAGGCGCCGAGCGGGACATCGAATGTTTGGCGCGCCGCGTGGATGATATCGAGATAGGCTAGCGCCGGCTTGACCATGATCATGTCGGCACCCTCCTCAAGATCGAGCGAGATCTCGCGCAGCGCTTCGCGCGCGTTGCCCGGGTCCATCTGATAGCTGCGGCGGTCCCCAAACTGCGGAGTGGATTCGGCTGCCTCGCGGAAGGGGCCGTAGAAGACGGAGGCGTATTTCGCCGCGTAGGAAAGAATCGGTGTCATCAGGTGGCCGGCTCGATCGAGCGCCTGGCGAATCGCGCCGACGCGGCCATCCATCATGTCGCTTGGCGCAACGACATCGGCTCCGGCAGCGGCGTGCGAAACAGCGGTCTTAGCCAGCCATTCGAGCGTTGTGTCGTTATCAACTTCGCCATCCACTTCGCCGTCAACCTTACCGTTCTTAACAAATCCGCAGTGGCCGTGACTAGTGTACTCGCAATTGCAGACATCGGTCATCACAAGCAGCTTGGAAACTTCTTTCTTCAAAGCGCGGACAGCGCGCTGGGTGATGCCATCGGGCGCATAGGCTTCGCTCGCCAACTCGTCCTTCGTCTCCGGAATGCCAAACAGAATGATGCCGCCGATCCCAAGCGAGCGGCACTCTTCCGCTTCCTGCACGAGGCGGTCGATAGATAGCTGCGCATTGCCGGGCATGGAACCGATCTCTTTGCGTACTCCTTCACCCGGACAAACAAAGAGCGGAAGAATGAACTGCGAGGGCGCCAGAGCGGTCTCGCGCACCAGGCGACGCAGCGATTCGGAAGAACGCAAACGGCGAAGACGATGAATGGGAAAAGCCATGCTCTTCCTCCAGTTTGGCAGGGGCGCGCATCATAATTCGTATATGGAGAAAGCAGCGAAACGCTGGATCATAAGAGGCTCGGTGCAGGGCGTCGGGTTTCGCTTCTTCGTGCAGCATAAAGCGGTGGCGCTTGGAGTAAACGGTTGGGCCAGAAACCGGGACGACGGAACGGTCGAAGTCTATGCCGAAGGCAGTCCGGCGCGCTTGTCCGAGTTGGCGTCGGCGCTGCACGCGGGACCGAATATGGCGCAAGTGCGCGGCGTCGAAGAAAATGACGCGGCGATTGAGAAGATCAGCGGTTTTTCGATCCGGTAAAGCAGTGCGCTTACTCCGTCGTGTAATTGATTTCCAGCCGGCGGACCTGCTTCATGGAAGCGGCCAGCACGAGCACGGAGAGGGCGAGCAGGCCGAACACCGCGAGATAGGCGGAGATTGGCTCCGCATTCGACACCAGCAGCGCGATTAACGGCGGCATGCCGGGGTCGACGGGAATATTGACCGGACAAAGCGATTTCAAATAATAGATCACGCTGATTTTCTTAAGCAGCGAAGGGAGAATCGGATTGGCCGCTTCCCAAATCACCACCACGGCGGCGGGGATAATCGGATTTTTGAAGAGCAGTCCGGCCGCGAGGAAAACGCTGCCATAGCCGATACAGGCCAAAACGGTAACGCCCACATAGGTAAACGTGTGCGCGAGTCCGTGGTTCTGATAGAGGTACTGCGAAACAAGGCCTGACGGGAATTCCCAGAGTAGCCCGACGATTTGCAAGATCACGCTCAGGCTGAAGATGACGCTCGAAGCAAGCAGGCCCGCGAGAAATTTGCCGGCTACGAGCACTTCGCGGCGCACCGGAGCGAGGAGATAAAAGTGCAGACTCTTATCGAGCATCTCGCCGCGAAAAAGGTTCATGAAAATGCCGAGACAGCCGAAGAAGACGGCCAGGCGAATGAAGAAAAATTGAAAGACGCCGGCAAAGACATAGTTGGCCTGGGTCAACGAATAAGTATGGTGGCCCGTGGCGCGCAACCGGAGGTCGACAATCGACTTGACGAAAACTAAAGCTACGGGCGCCAGGGCCAGCAGATAGATCCACAAGCCGCGCCTGGCAAAGAAAGTCTTACGCAACTCGAGCCGGATGACAGCCAGAATCTGCGTCCACCAGAGCGGATTCATCGAGTCGCTTCCTCGGAGCCGATCAGGTATTCATAAACGGAGTTGACGTCATCGTCTACCGGCGCGACGGATTCTATGCCGAGGCCATCGAGCGCGATTTCGTTCATGGAGAGATAGAAGCGCTCCGGATCGCTGGTTTTGATGAGCAGCCCGCGACCGTCCTCACCGAGCCGGGCATGGACCACCAGATCGTCGCGGAAGAAGCGCGAGGCGAGGTCGGAAGGCCGCTGGCAGCGGATAAGAATCTGCACCGGCTGATCGTGAATCTCGCCGCGCACCGTCTGGATATTTCCTTCTGCGACCACGTAGCCGCCGCTCATGAGAATCACTTGATTCGAGATGATGTCGACTTCGTGCAGTACGTGGCTGGAGAGCAGCACGTGGCAGCCTTGTTGCGCGAACGAACGGAAAAGCGCAATGGTTTCGGCCCGCACCAGCGGATCGAGCCCATTGAGCGGCTCGTCGAGAATCAGCACGCGCGGATTGTGCGCGATCGAGTGGGCGAGCCGGATGCGCTGGCGCATGCCTTTGCTATAGCCACCGACCTTGCGGTGCGCCGCTTCGCGCAGGCCGACACGATCGATAGCCTGCCACGCTAGCTCGTCGCAGCGCGCTCGATCGTAACCGTGCAATTGAAGATAGGAATAAAGAAACTGGTAGCCGCTCAGGCCTTTGGGGAAGGCATCGAACTGGGAACAATAACCGACCAGCCGAAAAAGCTCCTCGGGTTGGTACGGCGAAATACCGAGAATGTGGATGCTGCCGCGCGACGGGCGGATGAGGCCCGTCATCAGGTTCATGAGGGTGGTCTTACCCGAGCCGTTCGGACCGACCAGACTGGTGATCCCGGCCGGAATCGAGAGATTCACTCCATTCACGCCGAGCACTTCGCCGTAAAACTTGGAGACGTCGTCGAATACGATTTCCGAGCTCATCGCACGACCTCGTTCGGCTTGATTTTACGCATCAGCAAGAGCAGGCAGAAGCCCGCGATCAGCAGCAAAGCAATCCAGGCTTCCGCGACAGGTATGGATTGTAGCGTTCCATCGCGAAAAAGATTGCGCTGCACGGTGGTGACCAGGTTGCCGATGTCGAGCAGATAGCCTTGCCTGGTTCCGAGCACCGCGTTGACAGCCTGGGCGAAACCCGCTCCCATGAAGAAAATAGCGAGCAGCAGAGCGCCGGCAACGATCCGCCATTTCACCCAGGCCGATAAAGCGAGCGAGAGCAGCGAGAGCATCAGTATCCAGATCAGGGAGCCGATGACAATGCCGCTCGCCAGCCACAAATTCGACGCAAACCATTGCCAGCCGGCCAGACCGGATTGCACCAGGAAAATGAGCAGGCCAGGCACCCAGGTGATCCAGGACAGAGTGATGACCAGCACCGACATTTTGCCGAGCACATATTCGGTGCGCGACAACGGGCGGCAGAGATAGAGCGTGAGCGCGCCGTTAGCCAGGTCGGGAGAGACGAGGCTGGGACCGACAAACGCCGTCAGCAGGAAGGCCAACGATCCCTGGAAGCTCAGGTAAGCAAGGAAAAATGTATTGTTCACCTCGAGCAAAGGGCCGCTGCGTTTCGAGAGAAAAGAAAAGACGCTGAGGTGCGCGTTGGTATAGACAGCAAGAACGCAAAGCAGCGGAAAGAAGAAGCAGAGAACAAAGAAGGCGGTCTGGAATTTGGAGCGGAAAACAGTGCGGCGCGAGAAGCGATAGAGGACGAGAAAGCGCGACCAGGCAGGCGTGAGCGGACCGGTGTAGCCGCGATAGGTGCGCTTATAAACGGCCATCGGTGTTCTCCATGGCTTTGAGAAAGATATCTTCGAGCGTGTCGCGCCGGAAGTTTAGACGCCGGAGCTGCACCTTCTGCTCGCCCGCGATGCGGTAGATGTCTTGTACATCGACATGGTCCGCGAGCACCAGCTTGACGCGGTTCATAGCGCCGGGCGCATACTCGCAGCCGAGTTTTTCGACTGCCGCAATGAAAGACTCGACATCGCCATGCGGCTCGAGTTCAAGAAATCGGCGATTAGAACGACGTTCCTTTTCGAGATTCGAGTAATGAACCACGCGGCCTTTTTTTAAGATGACAACTTCTTCGCAAGTCTCTTCCACGTCGCGCAACAGATGCGAGCAGAGAATAATGTGCATCGTGCCGCTGTCGCGCATTTCCTTGACCAGCCGTATCATGCGCTGGCGGGCGGGCGGATCGAGGCCATTGGTAGGTTCGTCGAGGATCAGCAGCTTCGGCCCATGCGCGATGGCCTGAGCAAGTTTCGCCAGCTGCTTCATGCCCAGCGAGTACGTGCCGAGCTTGCGGTAACGCGCTTCCCCCAGACCGACATAGAAGAGCGCTTCATGCGCGCGTTCGAGCGCCAGCGCGGAAGGAAGCCCGGACAGCTCTGCCATCAGACGGATAAAGGAGACCGCGCTCATGTTGCTGATGAACGCGTCGTTCTCGGGCATGTAGCCGATCGCGGCCCGAATCTTTTTCGCTTCCGTGCGAATGTCCGAGCCGAAAACCCGCGCCGTGCCGGACGCGACCGGCCAGAACCCGAGGAGCGTGTTGATCAGCGTGGATTTGCCTGCGCCGTTCGGGCCGAGCAGACCAATGGTGCGGCCGGTGAACTTACAGCTGAGCTGGCTGAGAATTTCGCGGCCGGCGAGGCGCACCGAGAGCGCGTCAAGTTCGATTACAGGCGGCGCGGTAGCGGCTACAGCCGCCGGGGTAACCACGGCGGCAGCATCCGCTTGAGTCTGCTCGCCTTGTATCAAAAGCGCTCCTGGCTGGTCGCGGCCTTGGCGCCCGATGCAATCAAAGGCAGCAGCGGTTTACCCTGTTCGATGCCTACCAGATTGGTGAGGTTGAAGCCGAGGAAACCGCCTTTGCTCGCGGCGACGATGCGGTCGGGCTCGCCATAGACGCAGATCAAACCGGGCGCGCCGCCGGCGATCATCGCGGTAAGCGCCCGCTTCTGGCCGGCGGAAAGCGAAGTGGACGAGTTCAACTGCTGCGCCGCGCTGCCCAATGCTTTTCCCGCATTGTGGTAGATGATCGCTGAGAAGTTGGGGTAGCTGTCGTCCGGCAGTTGGTTGCGGAAGGTCTGAGAACTCGCAAGCGTATAACCGGCCGCTCGATTGTTGATGGCCTGCAGGAGATTGGCCTCATTCGGACCGGCCAGCAGGTATCCATCGACAAACGTGTAGTAAGCGGCAATAGCCGGCATTTTTTCGTTCCGCAGCCAGTAGAAGGTGCGCGAATTCGTCTGCTCGCTTTGCAAGACGAGCTTACCAACGCTGCCGGTGGCCTGCCGATTGAAAGTATCGACCGCGGTCGAGATCGATTGCCTGAGTGCGTCGGGGTTATAAACCTCGACCGCCAGTTTCCAGGAGGGAACGGGCAGTAGCGGGCCGTCGATGGCAAAGGTGGCATCGCCACCGAGCGTCGTGGCGATGTCTTCGGCGAACTGCACGCCAATCTGGGCCTGCGCATCGCTCAACTGCTGGGCCGCCTGCGGGCGCGATTGGGTGGCGTAGTTGACGAGCTCCTGCACAATGGTCAGCGGATTCTTCATCACGATCGAAGCAGCGAAATTCGCGTCGGGAGTCACAAAATCGAGCGAGCCCATCGGACCGGGAGCGCCCAGCCAGGAAGCGATACCCTGCCGGGCTCCGTTAAAGGAAAGCGAGGCACGCGTCTCGCTATCGTTGCTGGTGTCACGCTTCTCGAGAACCATGTATTGCACGTTGTTGAATCCGGGCGGAACTTCCTTGGGAGTAACTACGGATTTACTGACCATTTGTTCCATGTCCACTGCCAGAAGATAACCGGCTCCGATTGAATAGGACTGTCCGATGCGCTGGTAGAAAGGCGTCTGTGGAAAGTTGTCGAGGCCCGGGTTCGCCACCGCGGCTTCTGCTGCCGCAAGTTCGGCGGGGTTCGAAGAAGCCGCGACGACATTGTTATCGAGCGACACGTAGAGAGCGCCAGGCGTGGTGGCCACTGGCGGCGAGGAACTGCTGACAAAGTGAATTCCCGAAGCTCCCGGTACATTCTGCTCTACATACTCACGCAAGCCGGGCTGGCGCAGTTCCGCCAGGAAAATGGGCTGGCTATACTGATGCGGTCCCAGCAAACCGACCGAAAGAACGATTTCATTTCCCAGATACTGGCTGATGGCGCTGACCTGTGTGAGCGCTTGCTCGAACTGGCCGTTGCGGGAGGCCGGCTGCTGCTGCCACCAGTCGCGGAGAACTTGGCTCTCCGCGAGACGCTGCTCGAAAATACTTTTGGCCTCGCCGATCGTGCCGCCGAGATTCGGGATGGCCGCATAGACAACCGTGTTTGCCGGCAGGTATTTCGTCAGATTCGAAGCGTAGCGCAGCTGCGGAGACGGAATGGCTTGCAGTTGTTTCTGCAAAACAGAAAGCTCTTTGAGCAGGCCCAGATAGTAGTCGGCGTTCTGGCTCCAGGCGAACTCGGAAGTCAGCGACGCGTTGACCAACCGATAACCGGTGGCCGCCTGATGGCCGGCGTAGACATTGAACGTTCTTTCGGGACTCTCGACGCGGGCAAAGCCTTTCGCCACCGCAACTCGCGACCCCTTGATGCCGCGATTCAGGGAGAAAACAGCATTGTGCACCGGAATCCGCACATCACCGGCCGAAATCAGGAAGGCTTTACGGCCGGTATCGAGCGCCTGCACGATGACGTGACCCTGATCGACCTCGACCGAAGTCCCGCTCCAGCCGCGGGAAACCGAAACATCCGAACGCTCGCCCATCTCGATCTGGGCCCCGTTCACCAGCCGAAAGATGGCGCGCGAGCCTTTGGCCGTCCGAATTTCTTCCGCATTGCGAATGACTGCGCCCGCTTCGACCAGCGAAGAGCCGAGATCGGAAACCCGGTAGAGCGTTCCCTGCACGCTGACCACTGTCGCGCGCACCGCATGCTGACCCGGCAGGAGACCGTTGAGCGCGCCTGTAACGCCGATCGCCGTGCCGATCGCAAGTGAGGCCGCGACAGCCCATGGCAGAATCGGCGCGCGCTTCCTGGCCGGCCGGCGGGTAGCTGCGGCCGGTTCGCTCCAGTCTCCTGCCCGCGCTTGCTGCAGGGCCCGGCGGCAGGCCACGCATTCGCTAACGTGATCTTCGAGCAGAGAGACGCGAGCGGCGGCCAGCGAATGTTCCAAATAGGCGGGGATCAGGCTTTGGAAGTCGGCACAGCCTCTGATGCGTTCTACCTGCTCGCTGCGTTCCGGCAGATAAGCGGCATCGAAGACGTTGCGAAACACGCGCCGGGCCGACTCGCGGACTGTCTCGGGGGGCGGTTCTTCGGCGCGCAATTCGGCAAGGATCTGATCTAAGTCGGGCCGGTTCATGATTTACCTCCAAAGTAGGAACGGATTTCTTTTTGCAAGCGGGCGCGGGTGCGGTGAAGAGTCACAGCTACCAGCACTTGCGACATTCCGAGCAGTTCCGCAATCTGCGAATTGGTGAAGTCTTCGAGATAGCGCAAGGCGAAGATTTCGGCCGAGCGCGGGCTCAAGCGAGTAAATGCGCGCCGCAGGCACTCCTGGGTTTCTCTTTGCTCTATTTCGCCGGTTGCGGCGGCCGGCTCCTGCAAAGGCAGGCTGTTGTCGCTTTTGCGAGCGCGCAGCAAATCTAGCGAAGTATTGACGGCGGCGCGCCGGAAGTAGCTTTCTTCTTTTTCGAGCGTGGCCGTCGAATCGCGCCGGATCAGGCGCAGGAAAATCGTCTGCAGGACGTCCTCGGCATCGGCGGCGCTGCCGGTGATGCGATAGGCCGTGCGAAAAACAAGGCCGTGATATGCCTCGAAGAGCCGGCTAAACTGCGTCTGATTCGTTAGAACGGCGACTTCCCCCGTTGCCAGTTGCAGCATCTCTCCCATCCCTTTTCAGCACTAAGGACGGGCAATCTAGACGATTATTACAGCAACTTGAAAACAGAAGGTGAATATGTGGCGGTCACCGTACGCAATCCCACATGACGCTCCTGCCTTCCAAACGGAACCGCGACTGTGCTGAGGGAGCGGATGCTACCACTTACCTGATCGCATGTTATTCCCCTCGCTTACGCCCAGGGTTCTGCTCGCTTACGCGGAGTAGCTCAGATTTAAGTCGCTGGGCGGCGCTTCACGTCGATGCTCAGCCGTTTGATCTTCTGGTTCAGCGTGGAAAGCGGAATACGGAGCGCTTCGGCCGCTTCGGTCTGGCTATTGTTGACTGTATCCAGCGCTTCTATGATTTTGCGCCGCTCGAAGTCGGCGACGATCTCGAAAAGGGAGGCGTCGGGGGCGAGCACGCCGTTTACATCGCGCGAGATGCGCATGCCGCTGACCTGCTGCAGGTAGTCGGGCAGTACGTGGGCCGGCACCGAGGGCGAGTTGGCCAGCACGACGGCGCGCTCGACGACGTTTTCCAGTTCACGCACGTTTCCCGGCCAGTTGTGTTCGAGCAGAATCTGCATGGCGTCGGGTTCGAAGGCAAGCGAAGAACGCCCGTCGGCATTCAGGAACTTTTCATTCTCGCGGCAAAAGCGGGCAAAGAAAAACTCGATCAACAGCGGAATATCGTCCTTGCGATCACGCAGCGCGGGCAGGTTCAGATTGATGACGTTCAGACGGTAATAAAGATCCTCGCGGAATTTGCCTTCTTCGACCAGTTTTCGCAAGTCGGCATTGGTAGCGGCAAGGATGCGGACATCGACGCGCACGTTATCGTTCGAGCCGAGCGGCATAAACTCGCGGTCCTGGAGAACACGCAGCAGTTTTACCTGAATCTCGGGGCCGATAGTCCCCACTTCGTCAAAAAAAATAGTGCCGCGGTTGGCCGATTCGAAGTAGCCCTTACGGTTGGCAATTGCGCCCGTAAAGGAGCCTTTCACGTGACCGAACAGCAGTGACTCGAGCATTTCGGTGGGCAGCGACCCGCTGTTCACCGGAATAAAGGCCTGATCGGCGCGCGCCGAGTGAGCGTGTATCGCCTTGGCGATGAGTTCCTTGCCGGTGCCGGTCTCACCGGTAATCAGGATGGTGGCGCGGCTCGGCGAAACTTGCGCCACCTGATCGAGCAGGCGAATCATGCGCTCGCTTTTGCCGACGATGTTAGGAAACGCATAACGCTGCTTGAGGGCTCGTTTGAGCTGCGTGTTTTCGCGCTCGAGACGGCCTTTGGAGATCATGCGGTCGATCTCGATCAGCAGCTTTTCGTTGTCCCACGGTTTGGCGAAATAATCGTTCGCGCCCGCTTTCAGAGCGCGCACCGCGACTTCGACCGAGCCATAGGCGGTCAGCATGAAGACGGGGGTTTCCGTATCGCGCTGGCGGAGATCGGCGAGTACTTCGAGACCGGAGCGATCGGGCAGCATGAGGTCTAGCAGGACAAGATCGTAGGAGCCGCCCTCGAACTTGCGCAGGCCGAGGGTGGCAGTTTCGGCGAGGGAGACGTCGTAATTTTCGCCGGTAAGCAGCAGTTCCAGGCTCTCGCGGATATCCACTTCGTCATCGATGACGAGGATCCGCCGCTTTTCCGGAGCTCCGAGGCGATCGGCCGGCAGATCTTGATTATTTATTGGCACTACTGTGGTTGTAGCAGACAGTTGAGCCGGAGGATAACCTTAGGGAGCCTTGGCGGCTCAAGCGGGGAGAGCCTGGCGGCGAGCGGAAGTGGCGGAGGCGCCGCGCGCGGCTGCGCCGGGAAATTCCAGCCGGAAACGGGTACCGCCGCCGAGCGTACTCTCGACTTCGATGATGCCTTTATGTTCCTGGACGATGCCGTAGGTGATCGAAAGGCCGAGGCCGGTCCCCTTCTTAGGACCTTTGGTGCTGAAGAACGGGTCGTAAATGCGCGCCAGATTTTCGGCCGATATGCCCTGCCCCGTATCGGCAACTTCGATATGCGCGAATTCACCTTCCGCCCAACTCCGAACGGCCAACGTGCCGCCGGCGGGCATGGCATCGCGGGCATTGATGAAGAGATTCAGGAAAACCTGCTGCAGTTTGCCGCCGTTCCCGCGCATGGCCGGCAAATCTTCGGCCAGATTCAGTTGGGTGGTGACGCCGGCCTTCTGGAACTGATGATCTACCAGCGAAACGGTCTCGCGAATTACCCTGTTTAAGTCGAGCTCCACGTACTCGGTGGGAGAAGTGCGCGAAAAGTTGAGGAGCGAATTGACGATTTCGCTCGCCCGGAAGGTTTGCTTGGCGATCTTTTCGAGCAGCTTCGATTTCTGGTCGTCCTCGGACACCTGCTTGGCGAGCATCTGAGCATAGGTTGAGATCACGGCCAGCGGGGTGTTCACTTCGTGCGCCACGCCGGCGGCCAACAGCCCGATCGAGCTGAGTTTATCGGCTTGCACCAGTTTGCGTTCGAGCTCGTCGCGGTCGGTAATGTCATCGAAGATGATCAGGCGGCCGATCTGCTTGCCCTCCCGCGAAAAGAGCGGCGCGATAGCCAGGTTCACGATGGATTCGCGTTGCTGGGCGGCCGGGCGAGCCAGCTCGAGGCCGTTGCGGGTAGCGGATCCGTTCCTGGTAAGCAATTCTGTTTCGTCGTCGAGGAAGCGGCGTCGCAGCGGAGTTTTATAGACATTGTGTACCCCCTCGGCCCTTCGGGCTTCATCGAATTTTTCGCACAGTTCCGGAGCGAAGAGATCGGCCAGGCAGCGCCCCAGAGCTTCCTGTCGTGAAGTGCCGGTAAGGCGCTCGATTTCGGCGTTCCAGCTTTCCACGCGGTCGTCGAGTCCGACGGCCAGGATGCCGACATTGATGGATTCGACGATGTTTTCGCTGAATTCCTTGAGCCGCTCGTATTCGTCTACTTTGCGCTGCAGCGAGCTATAGAGCCGCGAGTTCTCGATCGCAATGGCCACGTAGTTCGAAAGCGTCACCATGAGCTCCACATCGTCCTGCGAGAGAAAATCCCCTTCGGTGGTGCGGCTGACGCCGAAAAACGCGATGGTGCGGCCGCGCGACTTGCAGGCCACGTAGTAAGTAAAATCGAGCTCGCTGATGGTCTCGCGAATAGATTGCGGCCAGCCCCGCGAAACGATGTCGCGCAGATGCTTCGGCTGTTCGAAAAACAAATACGGCGTATCCGGCGATTTTTCGAGAAAGCGCAAATCCAGCTGGTGAATGGGGTTCTTGCTAGTGCGGCCGATTTTCTGGCTCAGCGAATGGAGCTGGAAGGTACCGGTGCCTTCGTCGAGCAGAAAGAAACCGCTTTGCTGGATGGATAGCGTGCGGCGCAGGCGGTCGGAGACTTTGGCCAGCATGACGCTCTGATCGGTCTCCGAACTCAGTTCGCGCGCAAACTCGATTAAGGTCGCGCGTGCATCGTAGCGGTCGCGGTAGAACACCCAGCGGTCCAGCTGCTCCTGCATCCATTGGCGGATCGGCTGAAAGACAAAAGTCGCAAACGCAGTCAAAACGACAAAAGCCGGCGAGGTAATGGTCTTGATGTTGAAGATCAGGAAAATCAGACCGTAGAAGGTTCCGATCACCGCCAGGGTAGCAAGCGTGTAGACGTAGCCCTGCTGGAAGATGATGTCGACGTCCATCAGCCGGTAGCGGGTGATGGCATAGGCCCAGGTCAATGGGATCAAGCCCATGCAAAGCACGCTCAGGTTCATGACGTGGTTGGGGATGAAGCCGAAGGTATAAGGCAGCGCATAGAGCAGGGCAAATGGAATGACGCCGAGTAAGGCGCCATTGCGCAAGTACTTAAGCTGGCGGCGTGCCATGGGGTCGTCGGTGCGCGTCAATTCCACCCACAGAGCGAGGCCGCCCGTGACATAAAGAAGGACCGAAAAGCCGAGCGTGAGCCGGTCGAGCAGCCAACGCACTTCGAGCAGAGATGTCTGGAACTTCAGTACACCTTCGGCCGACACGATCAACAGAGCAAGCAGTAGAGCCGAGGGAAGGTAAAGGAGCAGCCAGACGCCGCGCCCTTCGAGCCAGCGCGGCGTGCGCCGGAAAGTCAGGCAGAAGTGCAGAAAGATAGCCGGCGCCAGCAGATTCGCGGCTAAATTGCTCCAGTAGATGAATTCGTCGAAAGTGTTGAGTTTGCCTGAATAGTGGAAGCAGCTCGCAACGAAGGAGGTCAGGCAGAGCAGATAGAAGTGGCGGGATTTGGCGGCGCTGGTGCGCCGGTAATACACAAAGAGCCCGATGAAAAGATAAAAGCCGCCGACCATATATTGGTAGTAAACGGCGCTGTCGCGCGGCGCGGCCTCCACGTAGATCGGCCCTTTTTGGAACTCGATGCCGTTCCGGCGAAGGGTGTAGCGGGTCTGTCCGAGAACGGGAATGCTCCAGAGCGCCTGTGGGACGTCGATCGCCTGGTGGATCGGTGTCGCCCCGATGGCAACCAGTTGGTCGCCCACCCGGATGCCCGCCTTGTCGCCTGGGCCGCCCGGCCGGAGATAACCCGCGGAAACCTCATCCGGGCCCTTCGGCTGTGCCTGGTTGAGCCAGGTAACCCCATCATCGTGAAGCGGATAGCTCCGCAAATGCAGAAAACTGAGAACCGCGGCTACCAACGCCGCTACGGTCACGAACAGCAGCAACGTACCGGCGAGCTGATTTCTGGACTCGCTCAAAAGACACCCAACCCCAACGCACCCCAGCCCGCTGGAGGGGGCGCCGCCGTTCGCGGAAGATTTTTGAGGTGACGAGTCATTTCGCTTTTAAAATCCTACGCTCGGCCTACGCCGGAACAATCGTGGAGCACGCTAGCGGCCAATTTGCGCCAGTTGCCCAGCAGATCTCACCGGCCACGCTGTAACACGTAAGAACAAGCTTTACAGCCTCCGGCTGTGGCCATTCCAGCAGGCAAGAATTCTTCATTTTGGGAGCGTCGCTACCGAATATCGTAGTGTTTTCAGACGACAATTGCCACTCCCTGCCGGTGTATACTCCCGAAGGGCGAGGATCGGCGCGGGCGTTTAGCCAGGCATAGGAGAAAAAACCGCCCTGAATTCGAAACCCGGGAGGCGACTTCTGCGTCGGGAGCGTTGACGTTGAATCGAAACACACTTAGACTTGAGTTTGTAGCCTCCACAGCCTACAAAGGTGGTTTTTCCTTATGAAGTCTTGCTCTGCCTTCCTGCGATTTCTGGTGGGCACTGCGGCGGCATCCCTGATTGCAGCTGCCCTCATTGCTCAAAACAACAGCTCTAGTTCTTCCAGCGCGGCGCCTGAAACGGTCGCCAAGCCGCTTACGAAGAAGCAGTTGGCAAAGAAGCAGAAAGAGCTCGAGAAGGAAATCCAGGGGCCATGGAAGAAATGGCTGAACGAAGACGTCGTTTACATCATTACCGATCAGGAAAAACGCGCGTTTAAGCAACTGAAGACGGACGAAGAGCGGCAGCAGTTTGTCGAGTCTTTCTGGCAGCGGCGCGATCCGACTCCGGACACCGAAGAAAACGAGTACAAAGAGGAGCATTACCGCCGCATTGCATACGCGAACGATCACTACGCCTCGGGCATTCCCGGATGGAAGACCGATCGCGGCATGATCTACATCAAGTACGGAGCGGCCGACGAGATCGATTCGCACCCTTCTGGCGGCAGCTATGAACGGCCGATCGAGGAAGGCGGCGGCGAAACCTCCACCTACCCGTTTGAAGACTGGCGCTACCGCTACATCGATGGAGTGGGCACCAACGTCATCATCGAATTCGTCGACACCACCATGTCGGGCGAATACAAGATCAGCTTGGACCCGGAAGAGAAAGACGCCCTGCTGTATGTGCCTGGAGCCGGTTTGACCATGTCCGAACAGATGGGCATGGCGGACAAGACCCAGCGTTTCGAGCGGACGGACGGCACCCACCTCGGTACCGGCGGGCAGCCTCTGCCGGAGAGCATGAACGAATTCACCCGGCTCGAGCAGTACGCCAACCTGATGAAAGCGCCGGCCATCAAGTTCAAGGATCTGGACGCGGTTGTTAAATCGAACATCCGCTACAACACGCTGCCGATGCAGGTGCGAGTGGATTATATCCGCGTGACGGACGCGACGGTGGACGCCAACATCTCGATCCAATTCAAGAACTCCGACCTCAACTTTGCGACTAAGGACAAGATCTCGAAAGCTACAGTGAACCTCTACGGCCGGATCACCACGTTGACGCGGCGCTCAGTGAACTGGTTTGAAGACACCGTGACCGCCGAAGTACCGCAGGAAATGCTGCAGCAGGCACAGAACGGCTCGCAGATTTATTCGAAAGCCATGATGCTCGCTCCCGGCACTTACCGGCTCAACGTGGTAGCCAAGGACACGGTAGGCAACACCATGAACAGTTACGAAACAGCGATGGTGATTCCGCATTACGACGAAGACCAGCTAGGATCGAGCAGCGTCATCCTGGCCGATGAACTCGAACGAGTACCGACGAACAGTATCGGCGCCGGCCAGTTTGTCATTCGCAGCTCGAAAGTCCGGCCACGCCTCAACGACACCTTCAAGCAGGACGAAACCATGGGCATTTATACGGAGTTCTACAACTTTGGCATGGATCAAAAAACCAAAAAACCCGACGGGACGATTACGCTCGACGTGGTGAACTCGGCGGACAAAGTCGTGATGTCGGAAACGGAAGACTTGTCCAAAATTCAGAACGCCTCACCCTTCCTGGTGACGGTGGAAAAGAAGCTGCCGCTGAAAACGCTGACTCCGGGCAAGTACATGCTGAAAATGAAGGTCACCGACAAACTGAAAAACCAGACGCTCAGCCCATCCGCGCCATTTACGGTAACATCATAAAGATAGGCGCAATAGCGCAAAAGGGTATTTTGAAGCCGGTTTTCGCGAGCAGACAAATCGCTACAGCGATCATGGCGGTAGGCATAGTTGCTTCGCTCGGGCATGTCCAGGGTCAAGAGTTGGCGCTACCCGCTACCGGAGAACTGCTCGGAACCGTAGTCGATAGCGGCGGAGTTCCGCAGATGGGGGCGTCGGTCCGTCTGTTCAACAAATATCAGCGGCCGGTCGCAAAGACGGTCACCAACATCGATGGGCGGTTTGCTTTTTCGAGCTTGGGAGCCGAGACCTATTCGGTGCGTGTCTCGCTCGACAGCTTCCTACCTGCGGCGCGGGATCAAATCCTGGTGAAAGTCGGTTTCGACAGCGTCCTGCGCATCCATCTAGCGACGCTGCTCAGCAACATCGAAGTAAGTTACCGCGTTCCGAATGGGGCCATGTCGGATGACTGGAAGTGGGTTTTACGATCTTCGCCCGCGACACGCCCGATCAACCGCTACATTCCCGTAGAAGTGCCGGAGAAAGAAGCCGCGCTCCATCCGCACGTCTTTTCTGATACGCGCGCTATGGTGGCTGTTTCCGGGCGCGATGGCGGTTTGATCGATTCGGATGAAATTGGCGCGGACATGGGGACATCCTTTGCGGTCTCGACCAACGTTCTGGGAAATAACCAGCTTCAACTGGCCGGCACGGTGGGCCAGAACTCGGAAATGGGGCCAGCCGCGATAGCGTTGTGCGCGATTTATAGCCGGACCGGCGATGCGGTTTTCGGGCCGCCTCCTGAAATTACCCTGAGCGTCGCCCAGGTGGGCGGCATCGGGTCGCAGCTGAACGGGAGTGTGCCGAATGGGAATAACAATAGCACCATGGGGCCACCGATGCTGCGCACCATGTCACTCGGCGTCTATCAGGTGCTCGACCCGCTAGACAATGTTCATCTCGAATACGGAGCAACCGGCGAGTCGGTGGAGTATGGGCAGCACACGAGCATTTTGAGCCCGTTCGGCCGCGTAACGGTGGGTCTCGGCCGGGGCACGTCGGTGATTGCGTCCTATAGCGACGGAGGCCGGCCCGATGAGTTGATCGCGCACCAGCAGTACGCGGAGTCGCAGTTGGACGGACAAGGCGACGATCTTGCCGCGCCGCTCGACAGTCTCTCGCGGCTGCCCGAAATTTCCAACCGCAACGAACGCCTGGAACTGGAGCGGACCGAAAGCTACGAAATCGGGGTGACTAAGACCGCCGGCTCGCGAACTTTCTCCGCAAGTGAATTCTATGAGAGCGTGGCCAACGGACGCCTGAACGTAGCCGGGGACATTTCCGCAATCGATAGCGGCGATTTGTTTTCGGACGGCATCTCGACGACCTCCATCATGAATATCGGCCACTATGACCGGATGGGCTATCTTGCTTCGGTCAAGCAGCGGGTCAATGAATCTCTCGATGTGGAGCTGGCCTATGGGCGTCTGGGCGGCTTCGTGGCCACGGCGGCCGGTATCGGCGGTTCGGACGGGGCTTCGTCGAAGTTCCTCAATCCGGCGCAAAGCAATCTCGCCAGCCTGGATGTAAATGCGCGGATACCTCGCCTCGGCACACGCATTTCGGCCAACTACGGCTGGATCAACTCGAACATGGTGGTGCCGCTGCATATCTTTACGACACAGAGCGTTTCGGGCCTGCCGGGTTTTAACATTCTGGTGCGCCAGCCGCTGCCGTCGTTCGGGATTCCGGGGCACTTTGAGCTGACTGCGGATCTTAGAAACTTACTGGCGGACGGTTACACGCCGATCAACGCGGGCGGTGCGCGCGAGTTGCTGGTAGTAGAGTCTCCACGGGCCATTCGCGGCGGCCTCAAATTTACCTTCTAACAGCTAACTATGTTTCGTGGAATTCGGATTACAGCTTATTGGTTCGCGCTAGCCTGCGGCGTCTGGGCGGCGGCCGGCCCTGTTCAAACGCCAGATGTGCTCGACCTAGCGAAACACTCGGTCGATCCATTCAGCGCGACCGGCAAAGTGGAGGTTCTGATTTTCGCGCGCAGCGATTGCCCCATCACGAAGCGCTACGGCCCTGAATTGCAGCGCCTCTCCCGGGAATTCGTCCATGCGCCGGTGCGCTTCTGGATGGTCTTTCCGGATCCTGCCGACACGCCGCAGGACGTGGGCGCTACGGTTGCGCAATATAGTTTTCCAGGCACGCCCCTGCTCGATCCCAAACACGAACTGGTGCATATCGCACATGCCACGATTGCTCCCGAAGCGGCGGTTTTCGACCGGGACGGGAAGCTGGTGTATCACGGCCGCATCGATAATCTGTACGTAGATATCGGCAAATCGCGGGCGGCGGCTACCGAGCACGATCTCGAAACCGCCATTACCGACGTGCTTGCCGGGAAGCCCGTGCAGCAGGCTGAGACACAAGCGGTTGGATGTTCGCTGGCGGACGTGCAGTAACGGGTCTGTGAAGGGATCGGGAATCCGCTTACTGGCGTGCTCGCTTCTCTGTGCCGTCCCAATCATGGGGAAGACGGTTCCTACATTCGATCGCGACATCGCTCCTATTCTTTTCCATAACTGCTCTTCCTGCCATCAACCCGGGCAGGCCGGCCCATTCTCGCTATTGACTTATCGCGACGCCAAACGGCACGCGCACCAGATCGCGAGCGTTACGCAAAGCGGTTATATGCCGCCATGGCTGCCTGAAAAAGGGTACGGGCAATTCCAGGACGAGCGGCGGCTCACGCCCTCCCAAATTCAGCAAATCGCCGCCTGGCTGGTCGCTGGCAGCCCGGAAGGATCGGCCCGCGATCTGCCGCCTCCCCCACCCTTGATCGGCGACTGGCAACTCGGCCGGCCGGACCTGATCGTCACCGCTGCTTCGCCCTTCACCGTGGCCGCCTCGGGCAGCGATGTTTTCTGGAACTTCACCTTCAACCCCAAGCTGACTGCCACCCGCTACGTCAAGGCGATCGAAATTCGGCCTGGTCTCGATAGCTCGCGCATCGTACATCACGCCAACATGCTGGTCGACCGCGGCGGCTCGGTGGCCCGACTCGAGGCGAAGCCGGGCGCGGGCTTTCCGGGGATGGAGATCACGCTCGATAGAAATCCCTTCGACCCGGTCAGCCATTTTCTGTTCTGGAAACCCGGCAACCGGCCTTATGTGGAGCCGGACGGTTTCTCGTGGCGCCTCGATCCCGGCAACAAACTGGTTCTCAATACCCACATGCAGCCTAGCGGCCGGCCGGAAACCGTGCAACCGAGTATCGGTCTCTATTTCACCGATAAGCCGCCGACGCACTTTCCGCTGCTGATCGAACTCGAAAACGACAACGCGCTCGACATTCCGGCCGGGGCGAAACATTTCGTGGTGGCCGACGATTTCCGTCTGCCGATGGACGTGGATGTGCTGGCCGTCTATCCGCACGCGCATTACCTGGGCAAAGTGCTCGAAGGCTACGCGACGCTGCCGGACAAACAGCGTGTCTGGCTGATCCGCATCCCGGACTGGAATCTCAACTGGCAGGCGGTTTACCGGTACTGCACGCCGGTCTTCCTGCCGAAAGGCAGCGTCCTTTCGATGCGCTACAGCTACGACAATTCCGCGGATAACCCGCGCAATCCGAACCATCCTCCGATACGAGTGGAGGGCGGCAACCGGGCAGACGACGAGATGGGCCACTTCTGGCTACAAGTTCTGCCGCGCGGGCGCGGAGATCGCCGACGCGAACTAGAGGAGGCAATCGTGCGCCACCGGATCGAACAAGCGCCCTCCGATCCAGAGGCGCATTTGAATCTGGGATCGCTTATGATGTCGCGCCTGGAAACGCAGCCGGCGATTACCGAATTGCGCACCGCCATCGAGCTTAAGCCCGATCAGCCGGAAGCGCATGACATGCTCGGATCAGCGCTGCGCAGCGTGGGACGTTTCGCCGACGCGTTGGCTGAATACCGCAGGGCTCTGCGTTTCGATCCTGCCTATATCGATGCGCGCTACAACCTGGCCACCACGCTAGCGCGCACCGGACAGCTTGAGGAAGCTATCGCGCAGTTCCGCCCGGTGATCGCGGCCTTCCCCAACAGCAGCCGGTTGCGTAACGAGCTCGGGGAGCTGTTGGCGCAGAAAGGCGATCTGGCGGGCGCGTTGGCCCAGTTCGACAAAGCCTTGCAGCTCGATCCGGGCAATCGATACGCGTCGAAAAATCGCGATTGGGTAAGGCAAAATTTGTCATTGAAAAAGTGACCGGACAGCGGGTTTCTCTTTCCAATAGCGAATTATTGGAGTAATAATACTGCCACATCCTGGTAGCCCACAGTCAATTCCAAGGCGCGATTCGTGACATGGATCTCTTGTTGGCGATAGATATCCGTTGCACGCCGATACCGGCCCGGGAGGCGGAGATTCTCTACCTGATCCTGTTCGGTGTCATTGATGACGACCAGCAGCGCATGCCCGTCCTTTTCCCCGTCCTTCTCTATGATTCGCGGCCTCAAAGTGTTGCCTCGTATGATCGGCTTTGCTACTTGAGCGATCATCGCCTGAAGTAGTTTTACTCCGGCCTGATTTCCCGCTGCGATGCTCGCACCGAGATTCGTTCCAATGTAGTAGACTTGGCCCGCACCAACTTTTTTCCTCGCGGCAACGTTAAACCCGAAGCTGGTGGCGATGGGTGTAGCGCTGTTCACTTCGATGGGCGTGAGAAAAGTGTGTGCGACCACTTTCACGGGAATCGGCTGGGAGAATTCAAGCACCGGGTCATAGTAGATCCTGTCGGAAGGCGCGGTAGCGGGCGGCTGTTTTTGAGGATGTTCGCCGGTGCCTGAATTCAGGTAGTAACTCTCGCGCTCGCGGTAGCCAAACACGTCCGCCAAGCCATGCGGCGGAATTACCGGGTTGTAGAACGTCTGCTCATCGAAGAGACCGAATGCCGTTTCCACAATCAGTGTTCCTCCGGCCTCGGCAAAACGCCGCAGGCGGGCACAGGTCTCTTTTTTCCCGATCAAATGCCAGGGCACAATCAGCACCTTGTAGGGGCGAGACCCGATGCTGTCGGGCTGAATGAAATCGACCCAAAGATCCGACTGCCAAACGGCCTGGTAATAGCCTCGAAAGGAGCTGGTGGAGGCGTCCTCATTGCCGCTCATCGCATAGGCCAGCAGCGCGTTGTCGTAATCGAAGAGAATGGCCACCTGGGGCGACGGCTGATAGGCGTCGATCAGATCCCAGTGCTCATCGATCAATTTTTTGCATTTGGCAGCTTCTTGAGCACGGGGGGTTGTCGAGCCGTCGCGCAGCACTAAGCCGAAACCGGTGGCTTCGCGACCAGTGGCTTCGGCGAGGTACGCCCAATAGACGAGGCCTTTAACGCCGCCCGCGATGGCAAGCCAATTCCACAAACGAATATCGCGCGGACGCATGTCGGGGCTGCGCACGAGGCCCTGGTTCGCGTGACCGCCCTGCAACTCCGTCATCCAAAAATTCTTGCCGGCTGCGTTCGATCGAGCAATCTCAATTTTGGCCGCTCCTTCATGGACCGGCGAGCCATGCCAGCGGGGGAAATTGGAGAGGCCCCAGATGTCTACAACATTTGCCAAGTCCCAGCCGTTGGTCCCGTTTACCGCGGCCGCGTCGACCGGCGGCTGGTGGGCGCAGTGGCTTTCCATCAAATGCCGCGCGTCGAATTTTCTGACCGTATCGGCGCGGAAGTGCATGTACTTCGTGCTGCGATCGATGATGTAGCGCCGCCAGTCGAGCCAGTCGGTGTATGTTCCGAGCTCGCGGGGCGGGTCGATGGCCTCCCAATTAGGAAAGCGGCGCACCCATGCCTGATTCAAACGATCGATCGTACGGTAGCGGTTCTGAAGCCATTGCTGAAACTCGCGGATCGTGGCTTGGCAGTAGCAGAAGAGTGTGTCTTGGGGAGTTGCCCAAATATTACGCGCCCAGGCAGGCTCAATGTGCGGTTCGTTCCAGCAATCATAGGCGTATGTGGAGGCATGCGACGCTACCACGCCCACCAATTTTTCGATAAACAGGCTGGCCGCCTGGCGGACCGGTTCCCAGTCCAGGCAAAGTCCCGGCCAACCGCCCGAGATCTGGGCGGAGCTACCCTCCAGATGCTGTGGGAGTCCTTTTGCATTTACGAACCTTGTTTCCGGATGCGCTTGCTCCAGCCAGTAAGGAGCTGTCTCCAATACGATCCCCATTAACACTTTCAGGCCGAACCGATCGCAATCCTTCATCACTTCTTCAATCTCGGTAAAGTCGAATTGATTTGGCTCGCGGTTGTAGTAATCCCAGGTGGGATAAACGCGAATGATGTTGAAGCGATACTGCTGGGCTATCGTTTTCAACATCGCCTGCCGCTCGCTGCGCGGCGGGTTGGGCGGGCGGTAGAATTGGGTCCCGTAAAGGAATTCGCTGGCCTGTGCGGGATTGCGTGCTGTGGGGTCAGAGCCCGCGTGTATCTTGATGCCGCCCCAAGCCAGGCTGATCCCGCCGGCCGCTGTGTGAGAAAGGAAAGTTCGGCGCGAGTGCATCACGGTTGCTCCTCCTTTAACTTCTACTGATTCTGTAAGCGACTGAAGACCAAGGGCCTCTCGCATTTTGCGAGGAGAACAACTAGATCTTAGGCGGCTTCTTCCTCTTCTTCGTCGCGTTTGAGCAAGCCCTTGGATTTGTAGGCGTAATAGCGGCCGCCGTCGATGGCCTGTTGCCGCTTGCGTTGGTAGAGCCGGTTGACGATTTGAGCGGTTGAAAATTCAAAGCCAATTTCGGCGGGATCGAACGGCTCGTCAAACTCTTGGGCGGTTTCGTAGTTCCTGATGGCGTTGTGCCAGAGATTTTTTTCGGCCTTTTCGCGCTCGTCGACGGCGGCGGCGCGTTCGGCAACGAGGCGCTTGATCTCGGCTTCGTCCTTTTCGTACTGGCGGCGTAAGCGGCATTCCTGGATGGAGAGATTGTTGAGATCGCGCCGGTAAGTGAGCAGGACCTGGGCGTCAAGCATGGCGCGGCGGACGGTTTCGTCCGATTCGTCGGCGAACTGCGCAGCGAGCTCGCGGCGTCCGATGGCATAGATGCCGGCTTCGAGAGAGGGAATGCGCTCGAGACGCCACAGGGTGTCGGCGAGCGACTGGGTGAGGCGAAGAATTTGAGTCTTCGCCGCGCTGAAAGTCGCGGGCTCATCTTCCGGGTCGGTTTCGGGAGCAAATTGCTGGAAAACGCGCTCGATGTGCGCCTGGTAGGCGGCGGCGTCTTCGGAAGGGAGGAGGACGATGCGGCCGGTGAGGCCGGTTTTCACGGCGTTGTGGGAAACCTTGGCTTTGGCTTCAGGCGAAGTGGGGCCGGTGGAGAGTTGGGCGTTGGCGCGGTTGGCCGCGAGTTGTTTTTCGGTTGCCATGGGAGAGAGACTTTCTCCTTCAGGATAAGGGAGCTTGTCAAGGGTTTAGACGCTGAAAGGGCCGAAAACATTGAGTTTTTGGCTTGTGACTGAGATTTTGGGGGAGACTGATTTTGGCAAGAAATGCCGCCACGGACCATGGATGACACTCCGGCCTGAGGACATGGGTCGCCCGTTTCATGGCGGCAAGCGGCAATTATTGGGCCATATCATCGAGTTTCGCTATCAGAAAAATCTGAGTTGCGCTGCCAGGCGCGTCGCGGGAAAACGTTCGCGCTTTTGTGGGCAGGGCAAAGCAGGGGACAGGCATCGGATTCCGCAAACGGCGCGGAATGCTCGCCAGTCCCCTGGTTTGCAGGTTACTTGCGGACAGTAACGTTTTCAGTGCGACAGGCTAATAGATCAAGAAATTTGCAGTAGGGGTAAGAGCAAACCTATGCCGAAGTACTCTTGGCTCGCAGCATCCCTCGTGTGTCTGTTGACAGTTAGTCTGGACGCTCAATCGATCCAGCCCGCCTATCCAGCGACAGAATTTATCCGGATGAATGGGCAAGTAATCGCGGCGGAGCATGTGCCGTCGTCCTCCGGTTCGATTACGGTCAGCGTTTCCCCGGAAAACGTCACCCTGGGTCCTGGCCAGCAACAGACTTTTAAGGCGATTGTCACGGGAACATCTAACACGGCGGTGTCCTGGTCGATCTCGCCGAGTTTCGGAACGATTAGCCAGGGAGGCGTGTACGCTGCTCCCGCCTCCTTAGCGGGAGCGCCGGTCGTCACAGTAACGGCAACGAGCCAAGCGGACTCGACGAAGAGCGCTTCGACCTCAATCGCCTTTTACGATCCGAGTCTCGACTCATCCAGCTCGAATCCCGGGCCGGCTTACCCGGTGCGAGGAACCTTTCTCGATTTTTATCGGAACTTGACACCCGATTTGTGGGCGCTGGAATTCCAGTACATGAAACAGCTCAGCGTCGACACTATTGCGATCGTTTCCGTTGGGCAGCTTCAGGCCAACTCGGACGGGACATACAGCCTCTCGCCGACAGGCCTTCTGTATCCGAGTAATTATCTGCCCCCAACGCAACGCCCAGCCGACGACCGGCTTGAGCTGCTCCTGTCGCTAGCTGACTCGCAAGGCATGAATATCTATCTTGGCTCTTTGCAAACCGCGACGAGCTGGTCCGACGGCACGGAGTTCAGCGCCATACGCCAGTGGAACAAGCAGGTGGAGTCGGAAATTTTGCAGCGCTACGGCAGACATCCTTCGCTGAAAGGTTGGTATTTCACGCAGGAGGTTTGGATGAATTGGGTGAAGTATTATGGCGGCGCAAATTACGACGCCTCCGCTTATTACGGGACGAGCCTGATGGCTAACTGGGTGGCCGACCTAAAGAGCTTGGACCCCACGAAGCTGACGACGGCGGCAGTCGTTTTTAAGGAGACCGGCTCCGGGTCCATGCCGGGCTTAGCGCCCTCAGAACTGCAGCAGTGGATGAGCAGCTTCCTGGCAACGACCAAGCTGGATATCATCATGCCGCAGGACGGGCAGGGAGCGCAACAGGGGGCACCCTCCATCGCCGATCTGCCCGGCTATTTTGCCGCCATGGCGGCTGCCGCGCAGTCGGTCGGCAACGTGGCGTTGTGGAGCACGACGGAATTGTTCTCGTATGCCGCCAATTTAGGCGCGGAGCAGTACCCGCCCGCCGATGCCAGCCGCGTGCAGCAGCAGGTGAGCGCCGTTCGCCCTTATGTGACGGGATATGTGGGGTGGATTTTCGGTAACGACATATCGCCGCAGGCGACTTACTACCCGGTAGAGGCGAGCGAACTGGGCCGAAGATACCGCTATCTGCTCAATCAAACGACTCCTAACTACGACTACATTCCGATTCAAAGCTACCAATCGAGCAGTCCGCCCAGTTCCCAATATCCGGATTCGTCAACGCCAAAACTAACGGATCGGACGGGCGGGGGATACAACGACGCCTACACGCTTGCGACCTGGGTAGGTTACGCCAACAACGGCTACGGAGAAACGACGCTTCAGATTACCGGCGATTTGGGCAGCGTGAAGACGATTGCCCAGGCGAGGGCGCTTTCGATGTCGTGGATCGCAGCCGGGGTCTTCCATCCGGATCAAATGGCAGTTGAGACCTCGCAGGATGGGGTGAATTGGGCACCATTCGGCTCGACCAATTCATTTCCTCCCGATGCACCTGGTTATTCCGTGATGTGGGGCGAGGCGGACGGTTCGGCGGCGGCGCGTTATGTGCGCTGGACGTTCAGTTATCGGGAGTGGTTGATGCTGGCGGAACTCGAAGTGATCGGTCCGCAGTAGAAAGGGTTCACGAATGCGCTCATTGGCAACCATTAGCAGGCCTTTTCTGCTGCTGCTCGTTCTTGGAAGTTACGCCGTTGCGCAGACTACTTCCGTTGTAGACGGTACCATGCCGCTTGGTATTGGACTCGCTGCATCCTATCCTCTTTCCGGATTCGAACATTATGATTCTTTTAGCGGGAGCCTGAATCCGTCGCTGCCCATGCATCACATAGGAGGCCGTGGCGAAGCGGGATTCGACTTGATTTGGAATTTCCAGCAGACGTGGGTAGCGGCTAAACGATACGGAGGAGCGAACCCATTTATCGCGATCGATCCGTACCCGCTCAACAGCGGCATCGGATCGGTACAAGTATCGGGGCCGCTCGGGGCAGGAGCGGTTTTTAGTAGAACGGGCTCCGCATTCATCTCCTGCTCCGGCGCGGCCGCGGCAGTTGGCTCGACGCTTACCCGGGTCGTGTTCGAAGAACCGAACGGGGCGCAAGTCGAGCTGATCGATCAGAATACGAATGGAAGCGCTTATACAATTCCGAACGCCTGCACGCAGCGGCCGGCGAGCGTAGACGCTGGGAGAGGAACGCTATTTAAGAGCACAGATGGGACGGCACTGGAGTTCGTCTCGGATGCGGCCATCCTCGATAACACGGCTCCCGGATTCGGCGAGGCAGATGTAAGTATTAGCGGTTATCTCCTTTTTCCGAGCGGCGTGACCTATCGAATCGATAAGTCGCAGGTAAGCTGGATACGCGATCGCAACGGAAACAAGATCACGCTCGAATATAACGGGTCCACGCAGGTTCCTGTCACCTGGTATCTGTCGGTGGGGGTACCATCGCGGATCATCGATTCGCTTGGGCGCACGACCAACATTAATTACAACGACTCGTCATGCGGCGGTTGCACAACGATTAGCTATCCCGGGGCCGGTGGAGCAACGCGCACGATTCAAGTGGGCAGAGAGAACTTGTCCGGCGGGCTGCTGCGCGGGGATTTCGGCGCGGTCAAGACTTTCGATCAATTGTTTGCGGGCACCGGTCAACCGACTTACAACTTCGATCCTATTCTGGCCAGTTATATTCAATTTCCCGATGGACGCCGCTTCACTTTTCAGTACAATCCCTACGGCGAGCTGGCGCGTGTTAACCTGCCGACGGGCGGCGCCATCGAATACGACTTTGGCGACGGTCACAACGCGGCTGCGGACGGCTTCGAAGGGGTGACCACGGACAACAATCCGGTGATGATTTACCGTCGACTGCAGCAGCGCCGCGAGTACGCCAATGGCGGCAGCTCAGTCACTGCCAAGACACAATACACGGCGTCATATCAATGGGGGAACTTGACGGCCGAAGAGCAGGCGTATGACCCGAGCGGCAATCTGCTGAGCCAGACGGTACACACCCTGCACGGCTCTCCTCTGGACGCGCTCACGATGGGCGGAACAAGTTGTAATCCCTGGAATGAAGGGCTCGAAACGCAGACGGATTACGGCGCTCCGAATCCATTGACGACGGCGGTGCATTATTGGACTCAGCAATCGGGCTGCCGGAACAATCCGCAGTTGTCGAGCCAAACGACGACGCTCGACGACACGAATCAGGTATCGAAGCAGGCTTTCGGGTACGACGCTTACAACAATGTTACCGATCTGTACGAATACGACTGGGGCAGCGGTTCGGCGGGGGGCATGATCCGGCACAAGCAAACAGTCTATTTCTGGACGACGAACGCGGCCTTTACCAATACGCAATCGTACCTGGTTCGCCTGCCGTATTACCAGATCACGTTCGATCAGAATGGGAACCAGATGGCGGAAACGTCGTGGCATTACGATGAGAACCCGGTGGAGGACGCGCCGGGCATCACGGGGCATGACAGCGGCTACGGAACGGGCTGGAACACGCGCGGCAACGCCACTTCGGAATGGCAATGGTTCAAGAATGCGGGCGGCTCATGGACGGCCTCGGGGACGATGCGCAGCTTCGATATCGCGGGGAACACACTGACGCAGCAGGACCCGAACGGAAATGTGAGCACTTTCGGCTACAACGATGACGGAGCGAACGAGTACGCGTTTCCCACCTCGATTGACAATGCGCTCGGACAGAAAACCGGCATCGGCTATGACTACAATGTTGGCAAACCCGTGCAGACGACGGATGCCAACGGGGTGAGCACGGTATTCGCTTACAGCGACCCACTCGACCGGGTGACGCAGGTGACGCACGCTTCCGGAGCGAGCGGCGTGGAGAATCAGACGAACTTTTCTTATCCGACCCCGAACCAGGTCACGGTGAAACAGGATCAAAATAGCAAAGGAGACGGCGCGCTGACCACGGTGCAGATGTTCGACGGCTTGGGACGGGAATCGGCGGCCGAGCAGTACGAAAGCGGATCGAGCTACATCGAAACGAGCAAGGCTTACGACGCGCTGGGGCGGATTTATACGGTGAGTAACCCGTATCGGCCGGGCGATGCCGTCGCGCTCACGAAGTATCTTTATGACACGCTTGGGCGGCCAACCAGCGTGACGACACCGGATGGAGCGGTGACGAGCACGAGCTACAGCGGACAGTACCAGCTGGTGAGCGATGCGGCGGGTAACAGCAAGCGCTATTGGTACGATTCCGCCGGGCGGCTCTACAATGTATCGGAAGACCCGAAGGGGCTGAACTATACGACCGATTACCGCTACGATGCCTTGGATAACTTACTGCTGGTGAGCCAAGGTTATTGCCCGAATTGCCGGTCGCGGCAGTATAGCTACGATGCGTTGAGCCGGCTCACGCAGGCGACGAATCCAGAGAGCGGAACCGTTACTTACAGTTACGATGCGGATGGGAACTTAGTCAGCGGTACGGATGCGCGTGGAGTTACTACGAAATACGCATACGACGGGTTGAATCGGCTCGTGTCTAAAAGCTATTCCGATTCGACTCCGGCGGTTACTTACGCTTACGATAATCCATCGGTGCCGAACGGCATAGGAGAACTGGCGCAGGTGGCGAATGGGAACGCGACGATCGGGTATTTGGGATACGATGCGCTGGGGCGTGCCACTGGGAGCGAGCAGATTACTTCCGACGAAACGTACACGTTTTCCTATTCGTACAATCTGGCGGGAGCGCTTACCGGCGAGACGTATCCCTCGGGGCGGGTGGTGACGACCGGGTACGATGGGGCGAATCGAGTGAGTGGGATTGCGGGGAGCGTGGCCGGTCAACAGACGGCGTATGCGTCCGGCGTGAGCTATGCGGCGCAGGGAGCGCCGAGTTACATCGGCTATGGCAATCAGGTCGCGCGGAGTTTCACGTACACGAATCGGCTCAGCTTGAGTTCCTATTGGGATGCGTTCCAGAACAGCCCGAGCAACTATTTGTTCGAGGTGCAGGAGAATTGGGGGACGACGAACGATAACGGAAATCTGCTGGGCGAGACCTTCTGGAAGGGCGGACCGGGGCCGCTGAACTCGCTGCCGCAGGCTACGCGAAACTACAGCTACGACACGGTGAACCGCTTGACGACAGCCAGCGATTCGAGCGGTTGGAGCCGGCAGTTCGGTTACGACACCTGGGGGAACCAGTGGGTGACGGGGCATTCGGGAGTGAATTTGGCCGGGAACACGCCGACGGCGAACGTGTATAACAGCAACAACCAGATGGGGGGCGCAAGCTACGACAATGCAGGGAACCTGCTCGTGGCGAATGGCTTTACGCTGGGCTACGATGCGGAGAACCGGCAGATTTCGGCGACCGAGCAGCCGAGTTTGGGGGGTGGACAGGAGCTTTATCTATACGACGGAAACGGGCAGCGGGTCGAGAAAGTAGGTGTGGGCGGGAATACGATCTATGTCTACGATGCGTTCGGTCAATTGGCGGCCGAGTACAACACGTTTGCCAGCTCGTTTGCGTGTACGACGTGCTATGTGACGGCGGATGGATTGGGGAGCGTGCGCATGGTCACGGATCAGAGCGGGACGGCGGTGGCCCGGCACGATTATCTGCCGTTTGGAGAAGAGCTTCCGACGACGTCGCCGAGTACGGATGTGGAGCAGCGGTTTACGGGCCAGATTCGGGATACCGAGACCGGTATGGACTTTTTTCACGCGAGATACTACACGGCGCCATTGGGCCGGTTTAACAGTGCGGATCCGGCGAATGCGGGAGCAGATCCAAGCGACCCGCAGACCTGGAATGGGTATGGGTATGTCCGAAATAGTCCCTTGGCGTTGACGGATCCGAGCGGATTAGACCCGGATGGCGGCGGAGGTGGGCCGGTTCCAGTGAGCTGCCCGGATTGCAGCGTTACTGTAAATGGTGGCAGCCCGGATCCTGTTGTGACAGGCGATCCCGGCGCAGCGGGGGTAGTAGGCGCCTCAGGCAAAACCGCAATGTACTCCATGAAGAATGAGATGATTTCCCGGCCAGTGTCTCCGGCGCCCGACCCCGCTCAAGTTGCATTTGGTGAGACAGGCGGCATATACCCGCAGCAAAAAAGGCAAATACATGACAAAGTGAGCATTTACGATCGCCGCGGGTGGGACCCACAATCTCTCATACAGCTTCAACTCGCAAGACGGAATATTGCGGATGTCTCGATGAGGAATCACACGGTTAGGCTAAAACAGCCGGGTGACGATCCTATCTCCAAAATGGTATGGAAGATAGTCCAATGGGCTGTTGCCGCATCTGATGGAAGCATGCAAGGTAATTATTTCTTCATTCGTCAAGACGGTGTTGGACCTCAAAGGCCAGATCCGCATGCAGGTTATGGCCAAGGTGATCCGTTTGCGTCGTACGGTCCATTTAGAAATGTCGGCGGGGGCGATGTACCTAAGGGCAACGGAACGTACATCGATATCTATTTACGTTGATTTATGGCAAATAGATTTGTGTTCTTGCTATTGCTAGCGATCTTCGTGCGAACGGTAAACGCAACTTCGGGTGTTGCTGATATGGTGCGGACGCTGGGACGAGGAAGCTCTGAGATCGAAGATATTCACACGCTTGCAAAAAAGCCCGATATGTCAGTCCCGTTATTGATTGACGAACTCCACGTCATCTCCGATCAGCGGCTGTTGAACGGACAGAATCCATTTACTGTGGAACATGTGTTGTGGTCGATTATAGCTCTTCGATTTATAACGAATGGCAAGGATTTCTGTGCTCCTACGTCACATGTGTTCGGGAAAAGCGAAGTCGAGCAAAATCGAAAGTACTGGTTGGAATTCAAGCACGGGTCACCCTGCCTAACTTTCTTCGCTATTTGGCCATCTAGAATGAGCACCTACATTGCGCCTTCCGATGCCCAACGCAGCATCATCCAGCAATGGCGAACGTGGTTTCGCGAGGAAGGCAAAAAGGGCTCGTTTACTCCCCTTAAGGATCCAACACCGGATCAATGGCTCTGGTGAGCGCACCTTGGGTCGGATCGTGAGTTTCTGACGACTAGGAGTAACCGTCAAGGAATGTCCCGCAACCCACTGGCGCTGTTGAAGGCGTGCAGCCCCCGCGCTGGCTTGCGGCTTGCTTTTAACACACGTATGGGATCGTCTATGGGGCGGGTCACTTCGAGCCAGCAGATGACTTCGGATGAGACCTACACGTTCGCCTATGCGTACAATCTGGCGGGCGCGCTCACTGCGGAGACGTATCCTTCGGGGAGGGTGGTCGCGACCGGCTACGATGGGGCGAATCGAGTCAGCGGGATCGCGGGGAACGTGGCCGGGCAGCAGACGGCGTATGCGTCGGGCGTGAGCTATGCGGCGCAGGGAGCGCCGAGTTACATCGGTTATGGCAATCAGGTCGCGCGGAGCTTCACGTACACCAACCGGCTCAGCTTGAGTTCCTATTGGGATGCGTTTCAGAACAGCCCGAGCAACTATTTGTTCGCGGTGCAGGAGAACTGGGGGACGACGAACAATAACGGGAATCTGCTGGGCGAGACGATCTGGAAGGGCGGACCCGCGCCCTTGAGCTCAATGTCGCAGGCTACGCGCAGCTATGGCTACGATACGGTGAACCGCTTGACAGCGGCCAGCGATTCGAGCGGCTGGAACCGGCAGTTCGATTATGACGCCTGGGGCAATATGTGGGTGACGGCGAATTCGGGAGTGAATTTGGCGGGGAACACGCCGACAGCGAACGTGTATAACAGCAACAACCAGACGGGCGGCACCAGTTATGACGCTGCCGGGAATGCGCTATCAGTGAACGGCTTTACGCTCGGCTACGATGCGGAGAACCGGCAAGTCTCGGCGACCGAGCAGCCGAGCTTGGGGGGTGGACAGGAGCTTTATCTATACGACGGAAACGGGCAGCGGGTCGAGAAAGTGAGCGTGGGTGGGAACACGATTTACGTCTACGATGCCTTCGGCCAACTGGCGGCGGAGTACAACACGTTTGCCAGCTCGTTTGCCTGTACGACCTGCTACGACACGGCCGATCAACTGGGCAGCGTGCGCATGGTCACGGATCAGAGCGGGAATGCGGTCACGCGGCACGATTATCTGCCGTTTGGAGAGGAGATCGCGGGGAGTTCGCCAAGTATGGATGTGGAGCAGCGGTTTACCGGCCAGATTCGGGACACCGAGACCGGTATGGATTTCTTTAACGCGAGATACTACACGGCGCCGTTGGGCCGATTTAACAGTGTGGATCCCGGGAATGCTGGAGCAGATCCAAGCGACCCGCAGTCTTGGAACGGATATGGTTATGTGCGGAATAACCCAATGAATTCCGTCGATCCGTCCGGGGCGTGCGATGTTCTCGGAGCGGGGGTTACGATGGCACCGGGAAAATCGCCCGTGGTCGATCAGTTTGGCGCCGACAAAATTTCGGTGTTTCCATATGCCGGATCGGGATTAGTTTCGGGGGTTGTTCAAGCAGGAACGGACGGCGGTGATGTGCCTGGGCTTGTTACCGCGATTCAAGCCGCCATTTCGCAGACGCCGGCTGGTGAATCGGTCAACCTTTTCACAATCAGTGGAGCAGCCCAGACGTTGAGCTTAGCTTTTGGCCACCTAAGCCCTGACGAGCTGAGTCGCATCGGGAATATCACGTATATGATTCCCGGCGGTAATCCCTTGGGCGGAAAACTGCCCACGGGCAATGGCACTACCACCTACATTACTGGGGGTGGGGGCGATCATTTTGTCCCTTCGGCGCACCCGCCAACTGGATCGTACGAGTCTTTTCAAGCGAACGGGTGTGGTCATAATCCGGCTTGCGTAATAAGCCAATACGCCCAATTGTTGAAGGATAGGTCGGGACCTCCGTGCGGCACTTCTGGAACAATAACTCCAAAGGGGTTATCGGTTTCTGAACCGTCCAAGGATTCGGTCCATTCGGTAATACGATACGGCACACCAGGATTGGCCGAGCCACTTGGCGGTGCCTTGCTAGGAGTTCCGCCGTCTGGCAGCGGCACAACCAGCACGATTAATGCCACCTATCAGTAGACGGACCTGACGATGTCATGGGCTTGGCACCTAATGCGATCTCACGCTCGGCGACGGGCTTTCAAATCTTTTCCTCATCTCTTAAGCGCCTGGTGGATTCCAGTATTGCTCTCGGTCGGGTGGTTACCGCTGCTTGCAGCTGACATTGCATTAAGGTTTTGGCCGCGTTTAAACGAAACGTATGGAGTCGCGGCGTTCGGAATGGCGTGGGGTTTTGACGTAACTTTGTCCTGTAGCGCTCTAGCTCTACTTTCAACGGCCATTCAGATCGTGCGACTGGCTCTATGGGAAATGAAGCGATGAATAAAGAGTGAATCACGCAGAAGTCGAAGCGTGGAGCTGCTCCAAAAAGATGCAGTTTTTGTTATTTATATCGGCGGATGCCACCTACAAAAACAGCAGGGCGAGACCGTATGGAAGGGCGGACCCGCGCCCTTGAGTTCAATGCCGCAGGCGACGCGCAGCTATGGCTACGACACGGTGAACCGCTTGACAGCGGCCAGCGATTCGAGCGGCTGGAACCGGCAGTTCGGTTACGACGCCTGGGGGAACATGTGGGTGACGGCGAATTCGGGAGTGAATTTGGCGGGGAACACGCCGACGGCGAACGTGTATAACAGCAACAACCAGACGGGCGGCACCAGTTATGACGCTGCCGGGAATGCGCTATCAGTGAACGGCTTTACGCTCGGCTACGATGCGGAGAACCGGCAAGTCTCGGCGACCGAGCAGCCGAGCTTGGGGGGTGGACAGGAGCTTTATCTATACGACGGAAACGGGCAGCGGGTCGAGAAAGTGAGCGTGGGTGGGAACACGATTTACGTCTACGATGCCTTCGGCCAACTGGCGGCGGAGTACAACACGTTTGCCAGCTCGTTTGCCTGTACGACCTGCTACGACACGGCCGATCAACTGGGCAGCGTGCGCATGGTCACGGATCAGAGCGGGAATGCGGTCACGCGGCACGATTGTCTGCCGTTTGGAGAGGAGATCGCGGGGAGTTCGCCAAGTATGGATGTGGAGCAGCGGTTTACCGGCCAGATTCGGGACACCGAGACCGGTATGGACTTTTTTAACGCGAGATACTACACGGCGCCGTTGGGACGGTTTAATAGTGTGGATCCGGAGAATGCGGGAGCCGACTTGGGTGGTCCGCAGACCTGGAATGGGTATGCATATGTCATAGGGAATCCGTTGGCGCTGACGGATCCAAGTGGACTAGACCCGGATGGCGGCGGAGGTGGGCCGGTTCCAGTGAGCTGCCCGGATTGCAGCGTTACTGTAAATGGTGGCAGCCCGGATCCTGTTGTGACGGGCGATCCCGGCGCAGCGGGGATAGTAGGCGCCTCCGGCAAAACCGCAATGTACTCCATGAAGAATGAGATGATTTCCCGGCCAGTGTCTCCGGCGCCCGACCCCGCCCAAGTTGCATTTGGTGAGACGGGCGGTATATACCCGCAGCAAAAAAGGCAAATACATGACAAAGTGAGCATTTACGATCGCCGCGGGTGGGACCCACAATCTCTCATACAGCTTCAACTCGCAAGACGGCGAGGGGAATCCAATTGCTACTTATGGGCCATTCAGAAATGGGGGCGGCGGGGATGTTCCTAAGGGAAACGGCACTTACATCGATATTTATGATCATTAAGAGACGCTTAGCTGCGGCTATGTGCTGGGGAGCACTTGTCGTTCCGGTACTCGCCATCAGAGCTCAATCGGGCAGCGTGGAAGAGATCGTTAGAAATCTCGGGAGAGGCACCTCAGAAATTGATCAGGTCCATACTCTTGCGAAATATCCGACCAAATCCGTTGAGCTGCTGATAAACCAACTACATATAGTGCCGGATCGTCACCTGTTGATTGGCGAGAATCCGTTTACCGTCGAACACGTCTTGTGGTGTCTTAGGGCTCTTCGCTTTATAACGGGCGGCAAGGATTTTTGTGCTCCAACATCGCATGTTTTCGGTACAGGTGATTTGGAGCAGCGACAAAAATATCTGCTGGAGTTCAGCCACGGCTCATGCCTCACTTTCTTCTCCATTTGGCCATCTCGGATGAGCACATATATTGCTCCGCCAGATGCGCAAAGAAAGATCATCCAGCAATGGGGAGAGTGGCTCCAGAATGAGGGTCGAAAAGCAGCATATAGTCCGCTAAAGGATCCGAAACCGGCCCAATGGCTTTGGTGAGACAGAGTGACTTCAGGACCGGCATTGCGTACGCAACGGTCAGTATTCTCTTACGATGACCCGCTCGACCGGTTGACGCAGGTGACGAATCCGGAGAGCGGAACCGTTACTCACAGTTACGACCTGGGAGACGATGCACTGGGGCGTCCCAGGGGAAGCCCGCAGATTACTTGCGATGAGACGTACACGTTTTCCTAGATGAAGACAGTGGGAGCCAAGTTTTTCAATAGGTGCAGTCAGATGAAATGGATTCTATTTGCGATTAGCTTATTCGTTCTCTGGGTCACGTTCAACGCGCTGTTTATGGCCCCCGGACCATATTCCGCATTCAACTTCGAGGTTGGCGGAGTAGGCATTGCTGTAGGTATCTTGACGGCTTGGTTAAGTGGCAAGCGATTTGCAGATGCCGAACCAAAGAGGCGCCGGACTGCGGCAATTATGAAAGCTCCCCCTATAGTGCTTTGTATATTCATACTTTTCGTCTTCTGCGCCATTGGAATGGTAAAGTTCATGGCGTATCGCTGAAACGCCCACTGTGCTGGCGCACCGATTTCCGCTAGACACAACCAGCGCGATGTGAGGGAACCTATTCACCGCGCAGCGCTCGATTAAGACAGCAGCGTGTGCATGACGGTACAGGATTACTCTAGAACAACCTAACGATCCTGTATGAATACGACTCGTATCGCGAGGCTCTCGCGGGCCACGAAAAACGATGGGCTGCGCCACCCAGTTGCATAAGTTCTCTGTCTGGGTTACTGATTGCTAACGCGATCAATGCTGCCAGACGCGCATGTAATCCACCTGCATGGTGGCCGGAGCTACCACGGGACCGCCGTAAGTACCTGTCGCGTAGTTGAGTATCAGGTACAGGGGTGAGGAGGTGATCCCGGAGTGGATCGTTCCGACAAGTTTGCCGTCGTAATAGTAATTGACGATGCCGGGCTCCCAGTCGGATCCGAAGGTATGCCAGCCCGTGAAGTCGCCGCTGACGCAGTTACCGGGTCCTCCGCTCGGGTCGTGGAAGTGAAAGCAAGCCGAACCGGTCAGCCCTTCCATGATGTCCATCTCGCCGTCAGTGGGCCAGTTCTGACCATCTGTCCAGACGGCAGGCCAGTTCGCGATGACACCGGCCACTGCCGGAAGGTTGACTCTGGCCTCAAAAGCGCCGAAGGTGAACTGGGCCTTCCCGTCGCTCTGGACCATTCCGGCGCGGTACTTATAATCGGTGCCGCAAACAGTCACCGGATTCTCGATGAGAGCGAGGGACAACACTCCATTGGCGACGGAGACCTGGGCAGGATCGTAGGCATCGAACTCTGCGACATTCACTGGTGTCGAAATGCCATTGGTAGTGCAGCCGACCCAGGTCGGAGTCCACTTAGTGGTGTCTAGTTTCGTGCCGTTGAATTCGTCGTTGAAAACCAGGTGCCAGGAGCCGGGTATACCGACGGGTAAAGCCGGAGGAGCGTGAGTGACGGACACTTGCGAGCAGTTACTGCTCGAGAAGTCCGTCCCGCCGGTGGTTGCTCCGCTGAGGCTTGCAAAGTAATTTCCAGTAGCGACTGCGGCAGGAATCTGGAACTCGATCTTTTCGGCCGTGCCGAGAATGGCTCTGACGGCAGAGGCGGTAGCTGGCGTCTCGCCCACAGTGACGCCGCAGCTGGTTTGGAGGGTTAGCTTAACGCTCGAAGGATCGATGGTCCCACTCGGAAAACCAGAGCCGGTGATCCAGATTGGGGAGGTTCCTGAAGTGGCTGCGGTGGGAGTCACCCAAGTATCGAGTTTGACGAAGGAACTCGCGAGCGCCCGTGATGCCGAAGCAGTCAGCAGGAGGGCACAGAAGAGACTAACCGCGCAATACCGAAGCCGTTTGGGTGTGAACGATCGGGCGGACGGGGCTCGGTAGCGAAATAGGAGCAGGGCGGCGAATCCAGCGGCCAACAGCAGCCAAGTCGCGGGTTCAGGCGTCACGGATGTTTGGCTCGAGCGGTAAATGACTGCGAAATCGCCGCTGGGCAGGGTGCCGGACGGATCGGTAATGGTTGCGGTGAAGCTTGGGGACGCGGTAAAGGTAGAGTTATCGTTCAAGGTCCAGGCGGTAACGCCGAAATCACCGGTGAGGACGGCAGAGGTAACTGCCGTGGAGATCGAAAGGGTCGCGCCATCGAAAGATAACCCATCAGGCGCGAGAGTAAAGTAGCTGGACCCGAAACTTTCGGAAGAACCCCCAGCAAAGTTTAACGCGAGACCCAGGCTGGTCAACGGCACCGACGTGGCGACCGGAAAGGTGGTGTCTGGAGCAGTAGATGAATTGGGCCCGGTTTGGTTTACGATATCGACGAGCTGTACCCGGAAGGCCAGTTAAATCGAAGTTAAGCGTGCCGACGGGGACAGTGGCTGCCTTTGCCGCTGCCGCCAAAACGGTAATAGTAGAAAGATGTTTGAGCGACGAGAGGAGCGTAGGCAAGGTTGGCCTCCTTAAAAGGCTGCGGCCATGATACTCCCCTAAAGCACCAGTAGGTCGAAAAACCAGGCGAAACGCCGAGACGATTCTCGTCGTGGGAGACAGAGTGTTCAATGCCATTAACTTACGGTCGCTGACGCTTCCTGCTCTGTTGTAAGCATTTGCAACGCTTGGAAGGCACCCGGTTACCACGCTCATGCCGGAGGGCTTTAGCCTTTACAATCCCGAGACACCGGCACGCAGAAAGCGCAGGCGAAAACGCCTATTCCACGCAGCTGACTTCGATGCGCGCGTCGATGCGGCGCTCAAGCGTATCCGGCGCGGCAGACAGGGTGTCTGGGCCACCTTGCGTGGAGGTTAATGCGCGCCGGCGGGAGCGCCTTTCGCTGTCACTTTTTTCAATCCCCAGACGACGGGCACGCACAGGAAGCAGGCGAGGGCCATGTAACGGAAGTCATCGATGTAGGACCACAGTTGGGCTTGCTGGCCCACCATGCGTCCGATCTGTCCCACGGCCTGGCTTTGGGCAGTCGTATGGCTGGCATATTGAGAAAAGGTCTGGGTGTAGTACTGCAAATTTTGCTGGTAGTTGCGCGACATGGGCGCGATGTGGCGCACGATTTCGTTGCGATGGAGCTGTTCGTGCCTGGTGAGAATGGTTTGCACAACGGAGATGCCGATGCTGCCGCCGATGTTCCGCATGAGGTTATAGAGGCCACTACCGTTGCCGACGGAAGCCGGTGGAAGATCGCCCAGTGAGACGACCGAGAGGGGTACGAACACGAGTCCGAGGGCGAATCCACTGATGACAATCGGGATGGTTAACGACCAAGGGGACATCTGCAAGGTCAACATGCCCCAGATCAGGCTGCACACGCCGAAGACGCCGAAGCCGCTCGAGACCAGGACGCGCGTATCGATGCGGGACACCATAAGACCGACCAGGGGCATGGCGAGGATGGAGCCAATACCGCGCGGAGCAACGGCCAGACCTGCCCACCAAGCTGAGTAATCCATCATTGACTGGAAGTAAAGCGGGAGCAGGGTGACCGCCGCGTAGACCGAACCTCCAAACATAAAGATGAGCAGACAGCCCATGGCAAAGTTGCGGTTTTTGAAGATGGTGAGATCGACGAGCGGTTTGTCGTTCGTCAGCTGTCGGTAGATAAATAAGGCGGCGCAAACGATCATCATGACGAAGCCGTAGCGAATCCAAGTTGCGCCGAACCAGTCATCCTGCTGGCCGCGGTCGAGGATGATTTGCATGAAGCCAAGCGCGATGGCAAGCAAGCCGAAGCCGATGCTATCGAGTTTGCCGGGCTTGGCGTTCACGATGTATGGCGGATCCTTGACGTAACGCATGATCAGGAAGATCGCAATAATTCCGATGGGAATGTTTATGTAAAAGGCCCAGCGCCACGAATACTGATCGGTGAGCCAACCGCCAAGCGTTGGTCCGAGTACGGGAGCGACCACAACGCCGAGGCCGAACATGCCCATGGCGAGTCCGCGCTTTTCGGGCGGAAAGCTTTCCGTAAGGATCGCTTGTGAAAGAGGCTGCAAGCCGCCGCCGCCGGCACCCTGCACGAGACGCGCGAGCAGGATCATGATGAGGCTATTCGCCGCGCCGCAGAAGAAGGAAGCGATGGTGAAGATGATGATGGATGAGATCAGGAAACGCCTGCGCCCGAAGCGCAGCGAAAACCAAGCGCTCGCCGGCAGCACCACTGCGTTCGATAGCAGGTAAAAAGTCAGCACCCAAGTAGCTTCATCGTTCGAAGCCGAGAGGCTGCCGGCAATGTAGGGTATGCACACCGAGGCGATCGAGGTATCGATCACTTCCATGAAAGCCGGTAAAATTACGGCTACGGCAATCAGCCAAGGGTTTGCCCCCGGCTGCATGTTTTGATCCGATACGTCCTTTCCCGGCATGGCTATGAATAAAACATTTCGATGCTGTGAATAGAAATTTGCGTGCCCAGTAAGAACACCGGAACTGCTACCCTGTAGGCTTTAGCAGCGACTTCCAACCACATTATGATTCGGCTAAACAGGATTTTGATTCTCCTCGGTGCGTTAGGTAGCAGCCAATTATTTGCGCAAACCGCCCAGACGGCAGACGCGCGACTCGCTGCGCTCGAAGCGGCCACGAAGTCCGCGCAAATGGCCGGCGACAACGCCTGGATGCTGACGTGCAGCGCACTGGTTCTCATGATGACAGGTCCGGGGCTGGCGCTTTTCTATGGCGGTCTGGTGCGGCGGAAAAATGTTCTTGGCACCATGATGCACAGCTTCGTTTTGATGGGCGTGGTCACGGTGCTGTGGGCTATTTATGGTTACAGTCTGACCTTTGCGCCGGGCAATCCGTTTATCGGGAACTTCAGTTATCTTTTTTTGCACGGCGTTGGGAGCGCGCCGAATCCGGATTACGGCGCAACGATTCCGCATGAGACGTACATGATTTACCAGCTGATGTTCGCCATCATCACGCCCGCCTTGATATCTGGCGCGTTCGCGGAACGCATGAAGTTCAGCGCCATGCTGCTCTTCACGGTGCTCTGGTCGACTTTCGTTTATTTTCCGATGGCGCACATGATCTGGGGTAAGGGCGGCCTATTGAATGCGTTTCTGGGTGGGAAAATTCCCACTTTCGATTTCGCGGGCGGTACGGTCGTGCATATCACGTCGGGCGTGAGCGCGCTGGTGTGCGCTCTGTATCTGGGCAAGCGGGTGGGCTTTCCGCGCGAGCCGATGAAGCCGCACAACCTGGTGCTGAGCGTGATTGGCGCCTGCCTGCTTTGGGTGGGCTGGTTCGGATTTAACGCAGGCAGCGCGGTGAATGCTTCCGGTCTGGCCACCAGCGCTTTCGTGGCAACGCACTTCGGCGCAGCGGCGGCGGCACTTGGCTGGATGTTCGCCGAATGGCTGAAGCATGGCAAGCCGAGTATGCTGGGCGGCATCTCGGGCTGCGTGGCCGGCTTGGTCGCGATTACACCTGCCTCTGGATTTGTGCAGCCGTTTCCGGCTTTGCTGATTGGGCTGCTGGCGGGCATTTTCTGTTTTTTCATGGTTACTACGGTGAAGAACAAATTCGGCTATGACGATACGCTCGACGCTTTCGGAGTACACGGGGCGGGGGGAACGCTGGGCGCGATCCTTACCGGCGTGTTCGCGACCAATGCGATCAACGACGGATTGAAGGACGCGGCCGGCAAGACGCTGCCGCTCGGCTGGATAGACGGCAACCCGCATCAAGTGCTGAATCAGTTGATAGCGGTGATCATCTCCTGGGCGTTGGCGATTGTGGCGACTCTGATCATCCTCAAAATCGTGGATGTTACCGTTGGGGTTCGTGCTACTACCGAACAGGAGCGAGATGGATTGGATCTCGCAATGCACGGCGAGGAAGGCTACAACCTCGAAGCGTGATTTAAGGCGGCCAGATATTCAGAAGAGCCAGGGAATCTCACACGGATGAAAAAAATCGAAGCCATTATCCAGCCGTTCAAACTCGAGGAAGTAAAAGAAGCTCTGAAAGCCGTGGGGGTGGACGGGCTGACGATCACGGAAGTGCGGGGGCATGGCCGGCAGAAGGGGCACAAGGAGGTCTACCGCGGAATGGAATATAACGTCGACTTGCTGCCGAAGATCAAGCTCGAGACGGTGGTTCCGGATGCACGCCTGGAAGAGATTACGCGGGCGATTTCCGCGTCGGCGCGCACCGGCAAGCTGGGCGACGGCAAGATCTTCATCTATGACGTGCTCGATGCCATTCGCATTCGGAATGACGATACCGGCGAAGCCGCGCTATAAGAGAAGCGTTGGCTTTACATGCTTTTCCCCGGACTGAAGAGGTCGACCGGCTGGTCGAGAGCGGAGCGCGTGAGTTTCTTGACGGGCGCGTGGCGACGCCATACGCGCTGCTCGCGGTGGGCGGCTACGGGCGCGGCGAGTTATTTCCTTTCTCGGATGTCGATCTGATTGTGCTGCTCGAACGCGAGCCGGATGCGGAACAACTCAAAGAACCGTTGAGCCAGTTTCTGCGGTTTCTGTGGGATTCCAAGATCAAAGCGAGCGATTCGGTGCGCACGATCGAGGAATGCTGCCGGCTTAGCGAGAACAACATACATCTCTCGATCAGTCTTTTGGACGCGCGATTTCTTTATGGCGACGGGGGGCTCTTCGAAGCGCTCACGGCGCGCTTGCCCGGCTTCTTCGAGCGTTACTCGCGGCCTCTGTTGCGCGCGCTGGCGGACTTGACCGGCAGCCGGCACGCGAAATTCGGCAACACAGTGTATCAGCTCGAGCCGAACGTCAAGGAAGCGCCGGGCGGTATCCGCGACATCCATTTTCTGCAATGGTGCGCGCGGCTTGCGCCAGGCAACGAGCCGCTTGGCCACGCTGCCGGGGCGACGACGGAAGCGCGCGCCTTTCTCTACCCTGTTCGCTTTTTCCTGCACGAACGTTCGGGCCGCGATAACAACATCTTGTCCTTCGAACTGCAGGATGAGGCGGCGGCTTCTTTAGCGCCCGAGCCACTGACGCCGGAACAATGGATGAGGGGCTATTATCGCCACGCGCGGGGCTGCTTCCAGCCAACTCGCCAAGCGCTCGATTTGATCGGACGGGCGGATTCAGGGCTTGTGCGACAGTTTCTCGACCGGCGCGAAAAGCTTTCGACGGCCAATTTCACGGTCTCGCGCAATCGCGTGTTGCTACGTAATCCGGCGCTCACGTTAGGGTCAGTCGCTTCGCTGTTCGAGCTCTTTACATTCGTCGGGAGGCACGGCATAGCGCTCTCCTGGGATGCGGAGAGACGGGTGGCCGAATGTCTGCCGTCCTTAGAAGGGGCCGCGCAGAGTTGGCGCAACTGGCAGACGCTGCTGGCTCAGCCGCACGCCGGGCTGGCGCTGCGCAACATGCAGGATTGCGGCGCGTTGGCGGACGTTTTTCCGCCGTGGCGCAGTATCGAAAGCCTGGTGGTGCGCGATTTCTATCATCGCTACACGGTGGACGAGCACACGCTAGTCGCAATCGAAGCCATCGACAATATGCTGGCGGATAGGCCCGGAACGCTGCCGCGCTTTCGCCAGCTCGCGCTCGAAGACGACAATCTGGCGCTGCTTCGGATGGCGCTGCTACTGCACGACATCGGCAAAGGAACGACGCCGGGCGAGCACGTGCGCGGCTCACTGGAGACGGCGACCGAGTTTCTGGCGGGGCTGGCCGCGCCCGCCGCCGATGGCGCGACTATCAGCTTCCTGATTGCGCATCATCTCGACCTCTCAGTGGTGATGAATGGACGCGACCTGGACGATCCGGCCACGGCGCGCTTACTCAGTTCCCAGATCGGCACCTATGAAGATCTGCGCAAGCTCACGCTGCTGACCTATGCCGACGTTTCAGCGGTGAACCCGACCGCCATGACGCCGTGGCGCGCCGAACAGTTGTGGCGCGTTTATTCCGTGGCCACCGCTCAACTCACACGCGAACTCGCCTCCGAGCGTATTCATCACACGCCGCAATCGAACGTCACGACGCTGGCGCGTCCGGAGCTCGCGCGTTTCCTCGAAGGCTTTCCAACCCGCTACTTGCGCATCCATTCGAGGGAGCAGATCGAGGAGCATTATCGTTTGGAGCAGACGAGACTGAAAGAGGGCGTGGCGCTCGAAATCAAGCGCGAGCCTGGCGCTTACGCCATGACCGTGCTCGCCGCGGACCACCCCGGCTTATTCGCGGCTCTCTGCGGCACCTTGGCCGGGTTTGGAATGACTATCGTCAAAGCGGAAGCCGCTTCCAATGCGAGCGGCTGCGCGCTCGACGAATTCCGCTTCGCCGATCCGACGCGCACGCTCGAGCTGAATCCGGACGAAATCGAGCGTCTTCGCTGGACCACCGAATGCGTGATTAAGGGCGCCATCGATGTGGGGGATCTGTTGAAGCGACGGCGCTCCGTGCCGCGCCCCAATGCGGCTTCGCAAGTCGCGCCATCGGCCCGCTTCGATAATTTGGCTTCGGATTCCGCCACGCTGCTCAACTTTTCGGGTGAAGACCGCCCTGGCTTGCTGTTCGATCTCGCTTCGGCGCTGACGCATGCCGGCTGCAATATCGAACTCGTTCTGGTCAATACCGAAGGCCATCTCGCCATCGACGTTCTGTATATCACCAGGAACGGCCAGAAGCTGGATGCGGCGGCGCAGGACACTCTCGCGGCGGGGCTTACTTCGAAAGTTTAGCTGTGCAATCGCCGCGCTCTGAGAATTGCCGCTTGCTGATGGGATTGTGAAAAAATCTGGGACACGCCTGCTTTTGGGGAAATTAACGAGTGTGGACGGATGCCAGCCCGGAGTGTCCCCGATTTTTCCGCAGGCCACAGAAAACGATGGCCTGCGCCACCCAGCCAGTTAGGCGGTTTTTTCGTTTGGCATTGCGGCGTGCACGGGCCATAGCCATTTGGCGTAGCTCGCCAGTCGGCCGCGCGTGAGGTCTTGAAAGAGCAGCCGGAGCTTTTGCGTGATAAGGCCTAATTCGCCTGTCCCAACGGGGCGGCGATCCACTTCCAGAATAGGAGTTACTTCGACCGCGGTACCGGCAAGGAAAATTTCGTCGCAAACATAGAGTTCGCTGCGGTCGATGGAGCGCTCGATGGTTTCGATCTTCAGTTCGCGGCGCGCGAGATCCATCACGCTGGCGCGCGTAATGCCTTCGAGAATGTTGTCGCTGGCGGGCGGAGTGATCAATTTTCCGTCGCGGACCATGAAGAGATTCGAAGTTGCGCCTTCGGCCACGTGTCCGTTTTCGTTCAGGAAGATCGCTTCGTCATAGCCGTTGCGCCGCGCTTCATCTATCGCCAGAACGCTATTGACATACGCGCCGCAGATCTTCGCGCGCCCGGGAATGGCCGTATCTTCGACCCGCCTCCACGATGAGACTGCAGCGGTGAGACCTTTTTTGCCGGTGAGGTATTCGCCAACAGGAACAGCGGTGATCGAGTAAGCATCGTTATCGTCGGGCGCCACGCCGATGCGTGCGGCCGCTTTGTAGGCGAGCGGCCTGATGTAGACATGCGAGCGAAAATTATTGCGCCGGCATAATTCAGCCGTCATCTCGACTAACTCTTGTGGCGAGGGAGGAATCTGTATGCGTAAAATCCGGCAATTCCTCTTCCAGCGCTCGTAATGTTCGGCCGCCCTGAAGAGGAAGATTTCTTTCCGCTGGGGCTCGTAATAACCGCGAATGCCTTCGAACAGCCCTGTTCCGTAGTTGAAGGCGTGGGTCAGAACGCTGACGTTTGCGTCGACTAAGCGAACGAATTTCTCGCTGAACCAGACAACGGTGTCAGGACTGGGCGTCTCGGAATGCATGAGCGGAATGGCCTCCATTCCGATTGTAGAGCATTAAAGCACCACCGCGCAGTGGTGGCAGCTGTTTTTATTTTGGCGGAAGAGGTCGGCACGCTACAATGGCACTTCGATGGCGCAACTTCTGGCAGGTAAAACGGCGATTGTTTTGGGGGTGTTGAACAAGTGGAGCATTGCCTACGCCATCTCTTCGGCATTTGTGCGGGAAGGGGCGTCGCTTTATCTCACTTATCAAAGAGAGAAGCAGCGCGCGACGGTGGAGGAATTCGGCGGCGAGTTAAAGGCGTCGGGCGTGGTGGCGTGTGACGTGACGAAACCCGAAGAGCTAGAGAAACTCACAGCCATGCTGCGCGAGAGTTCCGTAGAGTTGGACTCGGTGGTGCATAGCATTGCGTTTGCCAACCCAGAAGACCTGAGCCAGCCCTACTTGCAAACCAGCCGGGAAGGCTATCTGCTGGCGCAGGAGGTGAGCGCCTATTCGCTGGTAGCGGTATCGCGGGCGCTTTCTCCACTCATGACCAAAGGCGGTTCGATCACGACGATGACTTACCTCGGTTCGACGCGCGTAATGCCGAACTATAACGTGATGGGAGTAGCCAAAGCGGCGCTGGAAGCCTCGATGCGATATCTGGCGAATGATCTTGGACCGAGCAACATACGCGTCAACGCCATCTCGGCGGGTCCTATTAAGACGGCTTCGGCCCGCGGGGTCAAGGATTTTTCGAGGATGCTCGAAGGGTCGGCGGCAACTGCTCCGTTGCGCCGCAAGACGGACCCGGCGGAAGTGGGCGACGCAGCGGTGTTTCTGGCGAGCGATCTGGGCCGGGGCGTTACCGGAAACGTATTATATGTCGATGCCGGTTTTCAGATTATGGGCATCGACGCAGCACAATAAACCGCAGCCGATTCCCTAACATACTCCTTGCGTGCGCGTCTGAAAGTCTTGGGATGGAAGGACGCTTGTAATATGCTGGTGTTTCCAAGCGCTACTGCGCCCGAGAACCGGCTTACACACTTTGTCAAGCGGGCTCTAGTTTGTTAACCATATGATTCAGGTTGAAGGCTTAACGAAGCGATACGCGCGTCACGTCGCGGTCAACAATATTTCTTTCGCTGTAAACAAAGGCGACATTGTGGGGTTTCTGGGGCCGAACGGCGCCGGGAAAACAACCACGATGCGTATTTTGACGTGCTTTATGCCGCCGACGGAGGGTAAGGCGACGGTGGCGAACTACGACGTGTTCGAGCAGCCGTTCGAGGTCAAGAAGCACATTGGATACCTGCCGGAGACGCCGCCGGTGTATCCGGAGATGACGGTGGAAGGTTATTTAGCCTTCGTCGGCCGGTTGAAGAACGTACCGAGCGGCGAACTGAACTCGCGGGTGGGGCAAGTGATGGAGCGCTGCGCGGTGGCGGACGTGAAATCGAAGCTCATCGGCAAGCTCTCGAAGGGCTATCGGCAGCGCGTTGGGCTCGCGCAGGCGATCATTCACAATCCGGATGTGCTGATTCTGGATGAGCCGACGTCGGGTCTCGATCCGAAGCAGATCAACGAGACACGCGAATTGATCAAGAGCCTGGCGGGCGAGCACACCATCATCCTGAGCACGCATATCCTACCTGAGGTGGAGGCGGTTTGCGAAAAGGTCGTCATCATTGACAAGGGCCGGGTGGTGGCAACGGATTCGGTCGAGAACTTGAAGAATCGGGCCGGTCTGGGAGGTGCAACGCAGGTGCAGGTGGAGAACGCGGGCGACATGGACCCGGAGAGCGTGCGACAGCGGCTGGAGCAAGTGCCGGGAGTGAGTAAGGTGCTGGATCGGATCACGTCTGGCCCCCGGTATGTCTTCGAAGTGGAGAATTTGCAGGGGCAAAACGCGCGACCTGATATCGCGCGGGCCATTGTTCACGCGGGCTGGAACCTGATCGAATTGAAGTCTTCGACGTTGACACTCGAAGAGGTGTTCCTGGAACTCACGGGTTCGCATCCGACGGCAGTCGCGCCAGTAACGGTAGAAGAAGTTCCGGGAGAGGCGCAATGAGAAACATCTGGACGATCTGCCGGCGTGAGCTTTATTCGTATTTCGTTTCGCCCATCGCCTGGGTTTTGCTGACAATTTTCGCGCTGCTGAGCGGGGTGTTCACCTACATCATCAGCGCGAGTTTCGTGCGGGCGGGGTTGGAAAGCCAGATGAGCGGTCAATCGTTCCCGATGAACTTGAACGAGCAGGTGATTGCGCCGCTGTTCTCGAACATTGCGGTGATCGGTTTGTTTCTGATTCCGCTGATCAGCATGCGGCTGTTTGCGGAAGAGAAGCGCCAGGGCACGATCGAACTGTTGGCGACGTCGCCGGTGCACGATGTGGAAATCGTGCTCGGGAAATGGCTTTCCGCGGTGATTATGTACGGCGCGCTGCTGTTCGTGCTGTTGCTGGATTACTCGTTCTTATTTATCTACGGCAACCCGGATTGGAAACCGGTGGCGACGGGATTTCTCGGAATACTGCTGCAGGGCGCGTGCCTGCTGGCGTTCGGGACGTTTATTTCGACGCTAACGCGCAACCAGATCGTGGCTGGAGCGATTGGTTTTGCGCTGGCGCTGGTGTTGTGGATTTTAAACTGGACAACCTCTTTCGGCAACTCCGATACGGTGCAGGTTTTGAATTATTTGTCGATCGTGAGCCACATGGACAGCTTCTCGCGGGGGGTGATCGACACGAAGGATTTGATTTATTACTGCTCTATGACTTTCCTGGGCCTGTTTCTGACCACACGCTCGCTTGAATCTCTGCGGTGGAGGGCGTAATGGCGGAGACTAGGCCAATCGACGCTCGTAAGAATTCGGTTTCGGCGCGCCAGGCTCGCTTTGGAGCGACAGCTTCGCTTTACACGATCGTGGTGATAGCGGCGCTGGTCATGATCAACTGGCTGGGGAATCGATACAACAAGACATACGACACAACCAGCAACAAACGGTACACGCTCTCGCAGGAGACGCAGAAAATTGTTAAGGGACTGAAGCAGCCCGCGACGATCACCTATATCGACAAGGCCAGCGGGTTCGCCGGAGCAAAGGGAATTTTGGACCGCTACGCGAATCTCTCGAGCAAGGTGCATGTTCAATACGTCGATTACCAGAAGCAGCCCACGGTGGCGCGCGCTTACGGATTGCGCTACGCGGGCACGGCTTATGTGGAGATCGGGCCGCGCCGGGAAGAAGCGAAGGCGCTGACCGAAGAAGGCATTACCGGCGCCTTCCTCAAAGATTTAAAGGGCGTGCGCAAGGTCTGCTTTGTGACCGGCTCGCAAGAGCACGCGCTCGACGGAACGGACAGTAACGGGCTTTCGCAGTTCAAAACGATGCTCGATCGCGACAACTATCAGGCGCAGCCGATGACGCTGCTGGACAAAACAGCGGTGCCGAGCGACTGCAATGTACTGGTGATTGCGGGGCCATCGGCGGATTACACGGCGAACGAAGTCAGCGCCGTCAAGAATTATGTGGAGAATGGCGGCCGGGCGATGATCCTGCTCGATCCACCGCTCGATTTCGGCCGCGAGCATATTGCGGAGAACGCCGGGATGGTGAAGCTGCTCGATAGCTGGGGCATCACGGAAAACAAGGACCTGGTGCTCGAACAGAACCCGATGGGGCAATTGTTCGGCTTCGGGCCGGAGATTCCGCTGGTCAGCAGCTATGAATCGCAGCCGATCGTAGCGGACATGAAGAACAGCTTCACCGGCTTTCCGGTGACGCGGTCTTTAGCGGTCAAGAACACCGATAAGGTCACGAATCAGAAGCTCTTCTCGACGTCGGCGAATGCCATCGCGACGACGAATCTTTCGAGCAACGAAGTCAATCCGGCGGATCCGCATAACAAGAAGGGACCGTTCGTGTTGGGCGTTGCGGGAAGCTATAACACCGGGAAGGCGAACGATCCGGGTCGCTTCGTGGTGATCGGCACTTCCGGCTTTCTGGATAACGGAATGATCGGATTCCAATCGAACCGGGATCTGGCGCTGAATACCATGAATTGGTTGTCGTCGGACGAAGATTTGATATCGATACGCCCGAAGGCATCGGAAGACCGGCGGTTGAACGTAAATCAACATCAGATGAATTCGTTCTTGTATTTCGACATCATTGCCCTTCCCTTCCTTTTAATCATTGGAGGAGTGGCAATCTTCCTGAAGCGGAGATAGCATGAAGCCGCGCAATCTTTTAGTAGCGGTAGTTGTGCTGGCAGGCTTAGTCGGTCTGGTGTTCTACGCCCAGAAGCATCCCCCAGGGAGCGGCGCGCCGGCAAGCGCCGCCGCTTCGCCGAAGCTGGTCGATATACCGGAGAACAGCGTGGCGTCGATCGATTTGAAAAAGAAAGACGGCACGACGGTAACGCTGAAGCAGCAAGCCGGGAAATGGGAGATCACGGCTCCAGAGCAGTATAAAGCGGATCAGGATATTGCGAAGAGCCTGGCTTCTTCGCTGAATCCGGTGGCGGCCGACAGCGTGGTGGAGGATAACTCGACGGACCTCAAGAAATACGGGCTTACTTCACCCAGTTTGACGGTTACGGTGCATACGACGGGCGGCAAATCGGACGAGATTCAGTTCGGCGATGACGTTCCGGCAGGTTCACTGGTTTACGCCAGCCTGAAAGGCAGCCCGAAGGTCTATGCGGTATCGACGTCGGTCAAGAGTTCGCTGGATAAGACGGCGAACGACCTGCGGGATAAGCGATTGTTAACGTTCGATACGAACAAGCTGACATTGCTCGATTTGACTTCGGGCAAGTCGACGCTCGAGTTTGGCAAGAACAATAACAACGACTGGCAGATTATCAAGCCGCAGCCCTACCGGGCGGACAGCTTCCAGGTGGAAGAATTGTTGCGCAAGCTGGGCGACGCCAAGATGGATCTTTCGGGGAGCGCCGACGATGCGAAGAAGAATGCCGCGGCGTATGCGAGCGGAACGCCCGACGGGGTTGTGAAAGTCACCGACGCCTCGGGGACGCAAACGCTGGACGTGCGGAAGGACAAAGAGGACTACTATGCGAAGAGCAGCGTGGTGCCTGGCATTTACAAGGTTTCGGCGGATCTCGGCAAGGAAGTAGACAAACCGCTCGACGACTTTCGGAACAAGAAGATTTTCGACTTCGGGTTCAGCGATCCGACGAAGATCGAGATGCAGAATGGGTCGAGCGACAAGACGATCGTTCGGAGCGGCACCGACTGGAAGATGGGCGGCAAGACGATGGACCCGGGCCACGTGCAATCGTTCATCGACAAACTGCGCGATCTCTCGGCGGCGAAGTTCGTAACGGGTGGCTTTACCACGCCGGCACTTACGGTGACGGTGGCTTCGAACGACGGGAAGCGTATGGAGAAAGTGCAATTCGCGAAGACGGGCGACGGATACATCGCGCGGCGTGAAAATGAAGCGGCGCTCTACCAGGTTGACGCTAAATCGGTGAACGATATGCTGGAAGCAAGTAACGCAATCAAGCCAGCAGCCTTAAGCTCCAAAAAGTAGGCGTGCGGCGGATGGGCTGCATGTCTGCGCTCAACACAGATCTTTACGAATTGACAATGGCGGCGGGCTACTTCGTGGCTGGAAAAAGCGACGAAGTAGCGACCTTTGAGCTTTCGGTACGACGATTGCCCAGAGAGAGAAACTTCCTGCTGGCGGCGGGCTTGGCGCAGGCCGTGGAATATTTGCAGAGCTTGCGGTTTGACGCAGAAGAGATAGCTTATCTACGCACGCTGGCGCAGTTCCAACACACGCCGGACGAGTTTTTCGATTTCCTCCTGGGAATGCGCTTTACGGGCGATCTGTTTGCGGTACCGGAAGGAACGCCGGTATTTGCGAACGAACCGATTGCGATCGTGCGCGCTCCGTTGATCCAGGCGCAGATGGTGGAGACGTATTTGCTTTCTACCTTTTCGTTTCAAACGAGCATTGCATCGAAGGCGGCACGCTGTGTAAGCGCGGCAGCGGGGCGATCGATCGTCGAGTTTGGGAGCCGGCGGGCGCATGGGCCAGAGGCGGGGATTCTGGCGGCGCGGGCGGCTTACATCGGCGGCTGCGCGGGGACCAGCAATACGGAAGCGGGCAAGCGCTTTGGCATTCCGGTTTCTGGAACGGCGGCGCATTCGTGGACGATGGCGTTCGGCGACGAGCGAGAGTCGTTCGCGGCCTTGCAGAAATTGTTGGGAGAAAGCACGGTTTTTCTGCTCGACACTTACGACACGCTAGAGGCGGCGAAGCTGGTGGCGAGGATGGGCAAGCCGGTGTGGGGCGTGCGATTGGACAGCGGCGATTTGCTTGCGCTGTCGCGCGAGGTGCGCCAGATTCTGGACGCGGCAGGACTCGAAACGGCGAAGATTTTCGCGACCAACGATCTGGACGAGCACCGCATAGCCGAGCTGGTGGGAGCGGGCGCGCCGATCAATGCATTCGGAGTCGGCACGGCTCTTGCGACTTCTTCCGATGCGCCCTCGATTTCGGCGGTCTATAAGATGGTCGAACTGAGGAAGGGCGAGACGGTTCACTACACGGCGAAGTTCAGCGATGAGAAGAGCACGCGTCCGGGGGCTAAGCAGATTTACCGATTAGGAGACCACGACGTGATCGCGCTGCAGACGGAGTGCAGCAGCGATTTCGGGAGCAGTCCCTTGGTGCGGCCGATTCTTTTGCAAGGCGAGCAAGTGGAGAGCCAGCCGCGAATAGTCGAGATGCGGGCTTACGGTCAGGCGAATGTGGCGGCGCTGCCACAGGAGCTACTCGATCTGAACGGACAAGTGAATTACCAGGTCGACGTGAGTGCTCGTTTGGAAGAGCTGACAGACAGTCTGCGGCATCAATATCAAGCATGAAGACGGTTTTCTTCGATGTGGATACGCAGCTCGATTTTCTGTTTCCAGGCGGCGCGCTTTACGTGCCGGGAGCGGAGGAGGTTGGGCCGACGCTAAGCGAGCTGACGGCATTTGCAGCGAAAAGCGGAATTCCGATCATTTCGACATTGGACTCGCACACGGAGGACGACCCGGAGTTCAAGACGTGGAAGCCGCATTGCGTGATCGGGACACAAGGCCAGCAGAAGTATTCGCGGACGATTGCCGATGCGAAATCGGGCCAACAGATCATTGTGCCGAAGAACACGATCGATGTGTTCGCCAGTGAGGACGTAGTGAAGGTGCTCGACGAAACGGCCGGCGAGCGCTATGTGGTGTATGGGCTGGTAACGGAATACTGCGTGCGCGCGGCAATTTTCGGTCTGCTGCAACGGAAGGTGCGCGTGGAACTGGTGGTGGACGCGATCCGAAGCCTTGATGAAGCCGAAGGGATGTCGATTCTCAATAAGTTCGCTGCGGAGGGCGGACGGATCGTGACGCGGCTGGAAGTTACGGGATAGCGTTCTTACCTCTTCAGAACGTTATTTATTACGGGCGGTTTTACGCCACCCAAGCACTGCTCAAAACGTTACCCGGCAGCAGCAGTAAGTTACTTCCACCAAAGATGAAGGCAACCCGCACGTTCTCAGCCATGAAAGAGGCGGGCCGCTGCTATATTTAATTTCGTAGCGTGACCGGATAAGTAAGACTAAATAACTGAGCAGTTTCCTTGTTAAAGGCCACTCGCCCATGACGCAACCGATGAGTTTGCCAGACAAACAGCGTAGCGGTATCCTGTCGCGCGGGCCCCTGCCCAATCCGCTGAAAATTGCGATCGGCCTATGTGCGCTGCTCGTGGCCACGCTGCCTGCTTATTTCCAGATCTTCTTTCGATTCAGCAAGTGGGACGACGAAGGATTCTTGCTGGCAACGGTCAAGGCGGTGCTGCAAGGGCATGTTCTTTACGACCAGATCTATACGCTGTACGGGCCGTTTTATTATCTCGTCGAGTGGATCTTCTACGCGGCGACCGGGTTGCCGGCATCGCACGATTGCGTCCGGTCCATTGCCCTGGTGCTATGGGTTGTATCTAGCCTCATACTGGCGTACTCCGCTTACCGCGTAACAGCGTCGCTTCTCGCGGGCGGTTTTGCGCTGGTGGCCATGGTCGAGGTGCTTATATTTTTTGACTGGGAACCGGGCCATCCAGAAGAAGTCTGTATGCTTCTTCTGGCGTGTTTCATAGCACTGCTCTGTACCGCTTCGGGAAGATTGTCCAGGGCTAGGATGGCTGGCCTTGGTTTTCTGGTCGCAGCCCTCGCGCAAACAAAGATCAATCTCGGCTTGTTCGCCGCGTTCGGGCTTCTGCTCACTCTGCTGGCCACGCGCGCGGGCGGACGCAGAAAGGACATCTGGCTAGCGGTAGGCGGCGTCGCCTCGCTAGGCTTTCTGACGCGGCTCGCGATGCCGGTTTACCACTTGCCGTGGGCGCGCAATTATTTCTGGCTTGTTATACTGTCGTGCCTTCCTATCTTGCTGATGAATTTCTTCACCGAATCCCATACCCGCATTGACCGGCGGGCCTGGTGGGTGCTCGTTCTGACCTTCGTCGGCTCTTGGTGCGCCATCGTCGTTCCTTTCCTGGCCCGCGGCGGGACCCTCTCTGCATTGCTTTATGTCACCATCTTCCAGCACGAGCATTTCGCGCGCCACTGGTTCAAGCCAACGCCCGTCAACGGCCTGGCGGTCCTCTGGTCCATCTTCTCGCTGGCAATTTCAATTTTTTGGCTATGGACCGTCGGCGGGCGTTGGCAGCAGAGAGCATTCCGAATTGCGCTGCACCTGCTGAAGGCGGCGCTCGGCCTATTTGTTGCCGTTCAGCTTCTCGCCCATCGCGTCGATTGGCCGGTTGGTTACCAGATCATGATGGTAGTAGCGCCGTTTACCTGGCTAATCCTGGTACCGCCGGCCAGTGAAACAGACAAAAAACAATTGACCCGTATCGGCCTGGCATTCACCGCGGTATTCGTGGACATGTACTCGTTCCCAGTGGGCGGGTCTCAGAACCTGTTCTCCATCGTGCCGTTGATCATTGTGGCTGCGGTTTTCCTACGCGATGCGGAAAGCGCGCTGTTTGTGAACTGGCCCAGGCTGTCGGATGGGCGCCTTCGCTTAGCCGGATCGGCTCTGGGGCTGCTCGCCATCACGGCTTCTTATGCCCGTGACCTGCACCATGCCTATCGAGTCTACGAGGGGGGCGTTCCGCTCGCCCTCCCGGGGTCGGCACATATTCGTGTCCCGCAAGCCGATGCCGAGACTTACGCGTGGCTCACTCGAACCCTCAATGCCCGTTGTCCCTCTTTTTTTTCAATGCCCGGCTTATTCAGCCTCTATTTTTGGACTCGCCAGGATTTTCCAACCTTGTTGATCATTAACGACTGGCCTGCCTTCTTTGACGCGGCGCAGCAGCACATGCTGCTCGATGATCTCGTGCGGCATTCGACGGCTTGCATTGTTTACAATCCCGATTTGGTTAAGTTCTGGAGTACCGGAGAAGACCAGTTGCCGTCGCCCGTCGGGGACTATATGCGGTCCGCCTTCGTTCCCATCGACCAGCGAGACGGTTATTACATCATGCGTCGCAAAGACGCGATGGCCGCGGTTCGCAGATAACAACGTTCGTGGGAATGTAACGGCGCTCAATGCTCGGCTAGGGCTTCGGCGGTTCGTCGACGTGCACCTTGGCAAGGAAGGTTCCGAAGTCCTGGAACCGAAGGTCTTCGAAGGTCGCCCCCCGCTTGGTCAAATAGGCCAGCACCGGCGTGGTGTTCGCGTCTCCGAAAACAAAGAAGTCCTTATGTGCCGGGAGGAATTGATCGTATGTCTCGGGTGAGTTGTACCCAACATGGCAGTACTGTCCAACAGCCGTGTAGAGTCTATACGCCAGCTCTCGAGTGGACGTGCTGACAGTATAGAGGCGAGGTTTGGCTTCTGGCCAGTAATGCACCAAGTACAGAAAGTCCATCTGAGAGGCAATCACAATAGGAAGCGAAGTGCCGGTTTGCGCTATCATCCAGCGACGAGTTGCAAGACGATCCCCAATTTCTGTGTCTATCATCCAGCCGGTACTTGGCTCGACTAATGTCTCTGCGTGGTGAGTCAAGCGGTGCCAGACAACCAGGCATGTGTCGGTGACCAGCGTGCATCCCACTAGAAGCGATAACACGGCCGAGGCGCGGCTCCAGCGTTTTCTCGCCATACTCAACGCGATTATCAAGCATACGCCGGCAACTGCGGTCATGAAGTAGCGGGCGAAAAAAGGTCCCTTCAGAAGGCGTGCCAGAATGTTGCCATAGATTGGCATCGCAGAAAACGCGCCAATCAGAAGGGCAGTCGAGACAGTGATTTTCGTCTCGTTCGCCGGTTCTGATAGATCGGCTGGACGGCTTAGGCGCTCCACGCACAGGAACAGCAGCGCGCAAAGCACAATCAGAATACAGGGCGAAAGGAGATCCGAGTAGAAGATTGGTATTCGGCCTAGCGACACGGTTGAGATGTTGTGCCAACCCATGCCGACACCGCCCATGGTTGTACGGTACGAGCGAAGCAGCGGGATGAACGCTATAACAGCAACGGCAACCGGAGCCAAAAGAGCGATCCACGTTGCCGGCTGAATGGAACGGGTACGAACGTTACGAACCAGTTCCACCAGTCCAAACGGAACGACAATCACCAGGGCATAGCAGTGGGTAAAGAAAGCAGCCGCCAAGAATAGGGAGAGGGCCAAAAGCCATAGACCGCGGCGCGGCAGTTTGCGTTCGCTCTCCTGCCAGGCGACGAGCGCGAGTCCGCAAAATCCGAGCACAATTCCATGTGGGCGCGCCTCATAGGCATAGTAGTAAGCTCCGGTCAACACCGGCAGCACCATGGCGACCCAGCCGGCGCGCCATCCCGCGAGCTTATAAGCGAACCGGAAGAGACACAGGCATAGAATCCAGAAGGAGACCATGGCCGGCAATCTAGCGGCGATCAGGCCGTCGCCGAAAAGCGCCCGGTCGGCTCGCTGAATGAGATAGAAAAGAGGCGGGTTGAAGTCGGCCCCATGCAGCACCGCGCGCCAGCTATCGGCAAAAGTGGGCAAGCGCACGATGTAAAGGCTGCAAAGCTCATCGAACCAGAATGGTTTTTCGGAGGCGCGGATGGCGGTGGCAGCAAAATAGAGCAGCGAAAAGACGCCAACGCAGAGAAGCGGAAGCCAGGGGCCGTCCGGCGACAAAAGGGAGCTCGCCCTGAGCCTACCGGCTTTATTCTCAACGCCTGTTAACTGATCGCCCATAAATTCCCCAGAACCCTCTGGTTAGTCTACCTACTCAGCAGGCAAGCGTAACTTCCATTACCCCGGTGATGACAGGAAGCCCGCGGAGTATGTGAAGATTTCAAGTGTGGTGGCTGCTGATCCTGCCCGGCTTAGGCCGGACGACGAACAATCGGTTGTAGAGCCGAGCCCGCGCTCTGGTCCACCACTGGCTCTTTACGGCGTGGTTTTGCTGGCGACTGGAATGTGCCTCTACGCGCTGGCAAGCCTGACGGCGGCTATCCTTGTGGCCCGTACGGTAACGGTTTCGACCGTTATGGACTATACGCTGCTCTTAGCGGCCACGGCCATGCTGTTGGGCGCAGTGCTGATAGCGGCCGATCTGTTCATCCTACTGCCGCGGAAGCGACAGCGGCGGCTGGTGGGATTCGACCGGATGGCGAACCGGAAACTCACCGTGGTTTTGACCGCCTACAACGACGAGTTGAGCATTGGCGACGCGGTGCGAGACTTCCTCGGGCATGAACTGGTGCAGCGCGTGATTGTAGTGGATAATAATAGCCGCGACCAGACCAGTAGAGTCGCGGCAGAAGCAGGCGCAACGGTCATCCTGGAGCGGCAGCCCGGTTATGGACGATGTGTATTCCGCGCGCTGCAGGAAGGCGCCGGTCAGCGCGATACGGATCTGACGCTTCTCTGCGAGGGCGACGGCACCTTTTGCGCCTTCGATATCGATAAATTCATGGCGTACATCCCGCATGCGGAGGTGGTAAACGGCACCAGAATCGTCGAACAACTCCGCGATCGCGAAACGCAATTGACTACTTTCATGTATTACGGAAATTTTGTCGTCGGAAAGTTGCTCGAAATCAAGCATTTAGGTCAGGGAACATTTACCGATGTGGGCACGACTTACAAGTTATGCCGCAACAGCGCTCTGAAACGACTTTTTCCCAGGCTTAACTCGGCGGTGAACCTGGAATTCAACGCTCACTTTCTCGACACGGCGCTGCGCCAGCGCGTTACTCTGGTCGAATGCCCGATCACTTTCCACAAGCGAGTGGGCGTCAGTAAAGGTGGGAATACCGACGATTGGCGGGCGTTGCGGGTTGGCTTGCGCATGATTAAAGGAATTTTGTTCTCCTGGACCGCGTGATGAATGAGGACAGTTATCATGAAACGCGTTTTCCTTTCGACCCACGGAGAGAGATGGTTTGGAAAACGCTCTGCGCGAATTTCTTTGACGAGCTAGTTCAACCTCACTTCCATGTTCTCGAATTAGGCGCAGGTTACGGCCATTTCATCAATAATGTGCGTTGCAGTTCAAAAACGGCGGTAGACCAATGGCCCGGGATGCTTAAGTTTCTTCAACCAAACGTGCAAGGACATTTAGGCAGTGTTACGGATTTGAGCTTTGTCGAAAATAGGTCGGTGGATTTCGTCTTCGCCAGTAACCTCTTCGAGCATTTGACGCAGGAAGATTTCGCGACCTGTTTGCAGGAGATCGGTAGAAAGCTCCGGCCCGGCGGAACTTTGAACATACTGCAGCCTAATTACCGGCTAGCGTACCGGGAGTATTTTGACGACTATACTCATGTCTCGATTTATTCGGATTCGAGTTTATCGGACTTTCTCCGCGCGAACGGATTCAGAGTCATCCACAACACTCCCGGCCTGCTTCCGTTTTCTATTAAGGGCTCGAGCGGGCCAGTAAGACCGTGGCTCATCAAAGTGTACTTATCCTCCCCATGGAAGCCGTTAGCCAAACAAATGTTCCTGCGCGCGCAATTAGCCGAGTAATTTGAATAGGAAGGCAGGAAGACTTGCTACCTAACGAGTCAAGCCGTTGATCTTTCCTTGGGGATTAGTGGAGGTGGCGAAGTGTTTCTGATCCATGTTCTTAAGCAGGACGTTGACGGCGGCGGCCTTGACGAGAGTCAGGCTGAATTGCTGTTGACTTCCCTGCGCGCGAAGCAGCGAATAATGCGCGAGAACATTTGAGGAGAAGCGCGTGGACCGCCACCAGAGAATCGTGCGGGTGGTGGAATCGATGCCGACCGAATCGAGATGAAGGTCGACCACAGCGACCTGGGCGGGGCTGGCAAGCGGGGCGGCGAGAGATTCGACAGTAAGGAGTTTCGAGAGCAGGGGCTCTCCTTTGCCGGGGTCAAGGTAGGCATCGGCCAGCTTGCGGTATTCGGTGAGCGCGGAGGGAGCAGGTTTGCCGACGGAATTCGCCGCGAGGTTGGTGGCTTCGAGCGAAGCAGCGCGCCAGAGTTCAGCGAGGGAGTCGCTTTGCTCGAAGGCAGCGCAGGCAAGAGGCGGCTGAGGGCCGGCGGTTGCGGGCAGGAGATAGGCGGGATCGATCACGATCATGCGGGCGGCCATGGCAGCGGCGGCGAAGGCAGAGATAAGCGCGGCGGTATCTATTTTGACGGCTTGTCCCTGGATGGCATACGCCGGGAGGGTGACGGCGACCAATGAGGCCAGGCCGGCCGCGGCCGTGCCGAGTCCGGTTAAGGTAGGGGCGGTGATATGCGGGGCGGCGCGTTTTCCTTCGGCTTGGCAAAGGGCTTCCAAGGCCTGCCGGACCTGTTGGAGGGCGGGCTGGTAATAAGGGACCAAAGCGAAGGCGGAGCGGTCATAGAGGACGACGGTCTGGACGGCGGGAAAAGTGGCTTTGACATCGGCAAGAATAGTCTCGGCCGCATTGGTTAACTGGGCATAGGCGGCGGAGGTGGGGACGACAAAAGGCCCGTTGCCGGCCGCGGGTGGCGCGCCGGACTGGGCGAGGACCGGGGCGACAAGCAGGGCAAGTAAAAGCGCCTTGGCGGCGGCCAACAATTTCATTCACGGATGATACATCGAGTGAGAGGTTTGCGGGGCAATTTGCACTTGGGAGCATGATTTCTCTGCGTAGCGGGCTACGGTGGCTGGCGGTATTCGTAGGTCGAATCTTCAGGGCCGACCCGGTGTATCCGATTCAGCGCTGAAGGAGACGGGAAGGATCAGTGTTTACACTGTTTAAGGCGCAGTCCGGCTGCGCCCGATCCTCCCTTTGATGAAACGATCCCGTCCGCATGCGACCCTGGCCGATGTAGCGCAGCGCGCGGGCGTGGGAAAAACAACCGTATCGCGAGTGATTAACGGCGCTCGCAAAGTCAGCCCTCAGACATTAGAGCGGATAAACAAAGTCATTCGCGAGCTGGGCTATCACCCGAGCCAGGCGGCAAGGAGCCTGAAAGGTGAGAGCTCAAAGACGGTGGGACTGATTCTACCGCGCATTGGGGATCCGTTTTTTGCCAGCTGCGCGGAAGCAGTGCAAGCGGTGGCGCGTTCGCACGGGTATCTGCTGATGATGGCGGCGACAGACTATGACGCGCAGACGGAGATCGATCATGTCTACACGCTGCTGCGGCACCGGGTAGACGGAATCCTGCTGGCTCCCACAGACAGCGGGGGTAAGGAGCTGGCCGCGATTGTGGACGAGATCAATATACCGGTGGTGGCCTTCAATCATCCACTGACGAAGGCACACGTGGCAAGCGTGATGGTGGACAACTACGGCGGCGCCAAGACGGCGACGGAACATCTGATCGGGCACGGATACCGCAGAATACTTTGCCTGGGAGGCGATGCACGGCTTTATTCGGTAAAGGAGCGGCAGAAGGGGTACGAGGACGCGATGCGGGCGGCCGGGTTGAAGCCGAGGATAGAGGAGGCGGTGAACGATTATCCAGAGGTAGAAAGAATCTTGCGCGCCGACCGCCAGGCGAAGAAACCGGTGGAGGCTATTTTTGCGGTTAGGAATTCGATTACGATCTATGCATTCCAGGCGTGCCAGGCGCTAGGGCTGAGGGTTGCGGAGGAAGTGGCTTTGGCGGGTTTCGACGATTTCGATCTGGCCTCCACTTTGCGGCCGGCGGTGACGGTGGTGAAGCAACCGGTGGAGGAGCTGGGAAGCTGCGCGGCGCGCCAGTTGTTCGAACAACTGCAGCCGGATGGCGCCAATCGATCTGGCGCGAAGGCGAAACGAAGCAAGTTAAAGACGAGCCTGGTGGTGCGAAGTTCATGCGGCTGCGGGGAGGCGGGAAGCAGGAGTTAGGAGTGGGATGAACTGGGTTGGGATTTGGCTCGCTGCGCTGGCGGTAGCGGGAGTCTTTTTCGAGGCGAACTTTTTTCCCTACAGGGAGGGTTGGCTGGGCGCGGATGCGGCGTACTCGATTCCGCTCGACCGAACATCGACGGTGTGGCTCTTCGGCGATACCTTCACGGGCAAGCAGCGGGAGCCGAAGACGATGATCCACAATTCGATCGGGCTACGCCAATGCGCGCCGGAAGGCGGATGCAGCGTAAGCTACTGGTGGTCGGGGATGCACACACAGCATGCCTCTTCGTTTTTCAAGACTCCCGAATCGGACTACTACTGGCCGCTCGACGGCCTCGTTTACGGGCAGAGGCTGTATGTCTTTCTTGAGGAGATGCATGCCACCGGAGATGACGGGGCGTTCGGATTCGACTATAGCCGGATCGTGCTGGCGACAGTTTCAAACTTCGGCGCGCGGCCTGACCGATGGCAGATCTCCTATCAAACGATTTCGACGGGAAACCGGGTTGTACCGGGGATTGCGGCCGCGGTTAAGCCTGGGCAATCGCCTGCTGAGTATTTGTACGTGCTTGCGCTATTCCGGAAGTCCGCGGCAAAACCGTTTGCCGGTTTACTGCGGCTCAAACTGAGCGATCTTGGGGCGGCGGCAACGGCGCAGTGGCAATACTTGGCAGATGGCGGGAAGTGGGTGGCGTGGAAGCGTTCGACGTCGCCAGCGGACGCGGCGACGTTGCTTCACGGCAATATCACCGAGATGAGCGTCGCTTTTCATGCGGACAGGCAGGAATGGATAGCAGTTTACCCCGCGCCGGGCATGCTGTCGAATGCGGCGGTTTACAACGTGGCAAGCAAGTTGGAAGGACCGTGGCAAGGGCCTCGAAAGCTATTTGGCTATCCGGAGATGACAAAAGGCGACCCACGATACACGGCGCACGTATTTTGCTACGCGGCAAAGGAACACCCGGAACTGGAAAGCGGAAACGAGATGGCACTGACGTATGCATGTAATTCGACGCAAGAGCCGGAGATATTGCGAGACATGCGGCTTTACCGTCCGGAACTGGTGAAGAGGGATCTGCCAAGGCAGTAACGTGTAAGCGTTCTAAGCGGGGCGCGCCCTTAAATTTTCCTTGACAATTGGCTGGTAATCGATTGTTATTGGACAGTGGAACCGATACCATCGCTGATCCGGCGGTATGCCACAAGATGGAGGCGCCCTGATGCGCGCGTTTTTGCTGAGTTGTTTTTGTTTGGGTTTTTCAGTGTTGTGTTTGGGGCAAACCGACACGGGGACGATTCTCGGGGTGGTAAGCGATTCGAGCGGAGGCGCGATTCCGGGAGCGCAGGTAACGATCGAGAACCAGGGAACAAATCTGACACAAAAGGTGACGACGGATTCGTCGGGCGATTTTACGTCATCGCCGCTCGCTATCGGCTCCTACCGGGTGACCGTAATGGCAAAGGGATTTGGAACGAAGATCCTTTCGGACTTGACGCTGCGGGTTTCCGACCGGATGCGGCTGCCGATCGCGCTGCAGCCGGGAGAAGTGCAACAGACGGTGGAAGTGAGCGGGCAATCGCCGCTCATCGATACCGCCTCAACCACATTGGGCGGAGTAGTGACAGAGCAGCAAGTGCATGATCTGCCGATTAACGGGCGCAGCGTGGCCTCGCTGCTGGCGCTGGTGCCCGGAGTGGAATTGAATGGCTCGGGCAACCAGGTAAGCGTTGGCGGCAAGGGAACATTCAGTAATGAGGGCGGCCTGCACTTTTTGCTGGATGGAGGCGACGCGAGCCGGGTGGATTATGACGACATGAACAACACCTACGGATCGAGCGCGGGACGGATTTCGCGGGCGAGCGTGGATGCGGTGCAGGAGTTTCGAGTTTACACGGATTCTTATTCGGCAGAATACGGGCAGACGCAGGGAGGAGTGATTAACCTGATCACGAAATCGGGAACGAACAGCCTGCATGCCAGCGTGTTTGAATATTTTCGCAACGACAAGCTGGATGCCCGGGATTATTTCAACCCCGTGCCGGAATACAAACCGGCTTACCGCCTGAACCAGTTCGGCGGAACGCTGGGCGGCCCGATCATCCACAACAAGCTATTCTTTTTTGCGGATTACGAAGGAGTGCGGCAACGCAGCGGCAACGTGCTGATTGCGCAGGTGCCAACGGCGGCTGTGCGGGCTACCGCGGTACCGGTGATTCAGAATGCGTTTACGGCTCTTCCGCTGCCGAACGGGCCAGTTTCCGCGACAGATCCGCGTTTTGCGCAGTACACCGAATCGGTTTCGAATCCGCTGACGGAGAATACTGGGTTAATCAAAGTGGATTGGGAAGCCTCCTCGCTCGACCACATCACGGCGCGCTACAACGCCAACCAGAATTTGACGAACACTTACTTCGGCGTGGCGAAAGGGCAGATCCAGACTGCGCCGGGCATGATGCAGCTGGGCATGGTGGGATACACACGCACGATCACGCCGAACATTGTGAATGAGGCGAACGTTTACTACAACCGCTTCCACGTCGACCCGCTGGCTTCGGACGATCCGACGGTGCTCAATACGCCCATTATCAATTTCGCAGCGGGTTCGGGAGTTGGGCCGGGGCTGTTCAACTTGCACGTGGCGAACAACTCGATTACCTGGTTGGACAATCTAACCTGGGTAAAAGGGCGGCACCAGTTGAAGATGGGCGGCCAGATCATCCGCAATCAGCCGAATAAAGAGCTGGGCTTCCAGCAAACGATTTCCTACTTGACGTTTTCCGATGCTTTAGCGAATCAGGCTTTTTCAGACGGCACACTGGGGTTCCCGGAGATAGGCATCCGGAACACCTACGCGCAATTTTTTATTCAGGACAACTTCCAAGCGAGCAAGAAATTGAGTATCAACATGGGGGTGCGCTATCAATACGACACGACGCCGACAGAATCGCACGGGCGCATCGCGAATTTCGATCTGGTGACGGGAAGGCTGGATCCCGAGGGCACGTCGATTTTGAACGCTCCGACGCTCGATTTTGCACCCCGATTCGGCATCGCGTACACGCCATTCGATTCAGGCAAGACAGTGTTCCGCGCGGGCTTCGGGATTTTCTACTCCGATCTGAATGGCGGCAACCTGGCGCAGAACCTGCCGAGCAACGTGCCGGGTTTCGGCTTTAACGCTTCGGTAAACAGCGTGCAGGTTCCGGGCTTGGTGGGCCTTCCATTTCCGAATCTGGGCGGGTTTAGCATTCCCACGACAAACTTCTCGGCGATTGTGAAGAACTATCAGGAAGCGTATTCGGAGAAATGGAACTTCAATATTCAACAGGCGATCGGCGGCACGGCGATGCTGCAAGCGGGCTATAACGGGATCCGGGGCAATCATCTGCAGGAAGGGATCGATGAAAACCGGCTGTTTCCAGGCGGAACGGGCAGGCCGTTTCCGCAGTATGGCAGCATCAACATGCAGACGACGGGTGCAATTTCGGACTACAATGCGCTGCAGGTGGTTTTCAAGAAACGCGCCAGTCATGGTCTTTCGTTTAATGCGAACTATACGTGGTCGCACTCGCTGGACGATGCACCCGGTGTGTTCGAGAGTTACCAGGACGACCACAACGCCCTGATGGATTATGGGAACTCCGATTTCGACGTGCGGCATAATCTGGAGTTCGACACCAGTTATCAAATTCCGGGCGCGCCACGAGTTCCGAAGTTGATCGGCTCAGGCTGGCAGCTCAATGTGATCGGGACAATTCGCAGCGGTTTCCCCTACACTGTTTCGTGCGGCTGCGATCCGCTGGACGTAGGGCAGTCGACTGGGCGGGCGGATTTGGTTCCGGGGGCTTCGGTTATTCCAGTGAATTTCAATGTTCCGACGAACCAGCTGAACCTGGCGGCTTTCGCGACCCCGGTGGGGCATTACGGGACGCTGGGCCGGAACGTTCTGTTCGGGCCTGGGGCGGTGAACTTCGACACGTCGTTGTTCAAAGATTTTTCCCTGACAGAGCGGCAGAAGATACAGTTTCGCGCGGAATTTTTCAACATCTTCAACCATCCGCAGTTCAGCAATCCGAGCGCCGCTCTGAATAATCTGCCGTTTTTCGGTCAGACTACCACCACGGTGAGCACGGTGGAAGGGTTTCACACTACGCGGCAAATTCAGTTTGCGTTGCGCTATTCGTTTTGAGCGGAAAAGACCGGCGGCTGGAGATGAACAGGCGTAAATTTGCGACGTCGGTCCTTGCCGCGGGCTTCGCTTTCAAGGCGCGGGCGGCGAGCGGGGAGGTGCTGCTCTATTTCGTCGACGGCTACCACGGCGGCGTGCGGGGCCACATGCCGGCAGGGGCGTGGCGAGATATTGTGACGCGCTTGGGATCGACGCCCGAATGGAAGCTGTGCCTGGATATAGAAGCGGCATCGTGGCGCGTGCTGGCGGAACGCGATCCGGAATCCTTCGCGCGCTTGAAAGAGTATCTGGAAAAGCCTTCCGGCGCGCGGGTCGAGATGGTGGGAGGCACGTTTTCACAGCCTTATGGCTGGGCGATGACGGGCGAAAGCAACATTCGGCAGTTGGCGCGCGGGTTGGAGGTGATTCGCGAAAGTTTCGCTGCGCTGCGAGTAGACAGCTATGCCATGCAGGAGCCGTGCTGGGCGAGTTGCCTGCCGCAGATTCTGGTATCGCTTGGATTCAAAGCGGCAGTGCTGAAGGATCCGAGTACGGCGTGGGGCGGCTACAGCGTGGGAATGGACGCGGAGATAGTCAACTGGATCGGGCCGGATGGCACGGAGATCCGAACAGTGCCGCGCTATGCATGCGAAGAGTTGCTCGACACGTGGCGCACAGAGGCGCAGACGGGGGCGGAAGCGTTTGCAAAAAAGTGCCGGGAGCATGGGATAGAGCATCCGGCGGGGATGTGTTTCCAGGATTTGGGATGGGCGGCGCGGCCAAATGTAAAGGGCGATTGGATACGCTTCGTGACTTGGCGCGAATACATGGAGCAAGTTGCGGCGCCGACTGCGCGCCATTGGCGGTTCGGCATCGAGGACATTCGCTGCGCGCTGCCCTGGGGTGAGAAGACGCTGCAAAAGATTGCGCGGCAGGCGCGGTCAGCCGAAAACAAAATGATTGCGGCGGAGAAGATGGCCTCGATGGCGTCGGTTCGCGGCGGCGTGCGATATCCGGCGGATGAATTACAGCAAGCCTGGGATAAGACGCTTTGGGCGCAACATCACGATGCCTGGATTACCGCGACGACGCGCACGGGACGGAATGCCTGGGCATTTCAGGTAGCAGCAGAGACGTGGGAAGCGGAGGAGATCTGCGACGGAATTTTCGCGCGTTCGCTGGATGGCCTGGTTAAAGAGGAACGGCAGCCTGGCATTACACTGCATGTCTTCAATACGCTCGGGCAGGACCGTGGCGATGTGGTGGAAATCGAAATAGCGACGGACATCGGGACCAAAAGCGTGCGGGTATTCGATGCGGCGGGGACAGAGGTTGCGAGCCAATTCGAGACGACGCGCAAATATTTGCCGGACCAAACCGATCGTGTGCATGGCGGAGGCCGAAAATCCAAACTGCTGCCAGGCGAGAGCATTGGGGCCGGCCGTTTGCTGTTTCGTGGTGAGGTTCCCGCGACCGGGCGAGCGGTTTATCGGCTCAAGACGTCGAAGGAACCGCTCGCAGGCTTGCGATCGTCTGGAGTGAGGGCGGAAACAGCAGTGGACGGGGCGGTTGAGGTTGAAAGCGATCTTTACAAGATACGCATTGACCCGGCGCGCGGCGGAACAATTTCGAGTTTGTACGCAAAGGCGCTGCAAAAAGAATTTTGCGGCATAAGCGAGCGAAGTTTTCACGAGTTTCGCGGCTACTTTATCGAAGAGAAGGCTTGGCGGAGCAGCACGGAGAGCGCGGCAATTGTAGAAGTGATCGAACAGGGTCCGGTGCGTGCGACCGTTTCTATCTCGGGCAGTGTTTCTTCGATTCCGTTTCGCAGCTTGGTCAGCGTGACGCAAGGGCAGCGGAAAATTGATTTTCAGACGCAATTCCGGTTTGCAAAAAACACCTGGATCGGCGACCCATGGGAGATTCCGGCGGCCCAACGAATGACCGGGCGAAGGCGCTCGGAATACGACGACCGCTATAAGCTGCTTGCGCTGTTTCCGGTGGCGTTTGCGCGGCAAGCGATTTACAAGAACGCTGCATTCGACGTTTGCCGGAGCAGGAATGAGAATACATTTTTCGATAGTTGGGACAAAATCAAGCACAACATTGTTGTGAACTGGGTCGACCTGGTGGATGAGGCCGGGGATCTGGGACTTGCGCTGCTGACGGATCACACGACTAGTTACGCGCATGGCGAAGAGCATCCATTGGCGCTCGTGATGGGTTGGGGCGGGGATGGCGGTTTCTGGTGGGGCAAGTGTCCGTTGAACGGCTTACAAGAAGCGCGCTATGCGCTTGTGCCGCACGCTGGCCGGTGGGAGAAGGCCGGCCTATGGCGTGAAACCGCGGCCTGGTCGGAGCCTCTTTTGTGCCGGATGGCCATGGGCGGAGCGGAGAGCGCGGCCTCGGCGCGACCGGTAGTGCGAATCGACGGTCTAGGAGTGCAGCTAAGCGCGCTGACAATTAGCGGGCGCGACCTGCTGGCCCGGCTTTTCAATGCGGAAAGCGAACAGGAGGAGCATGAGATTTGGCTAGGCGTGCGCGCCGAATCGATTTCGCTTGTCGAATTGGATGGCCGGCCAGGCGAGGCGGTTAGGGTTGTGAAGAAAGATGGAAACGGGCAGCGGGTGCGTGTGAGGATTCCGAAGTTTGGGATTCGAACGCTACGGATGGCAAACGCCATGGCATGAAGCGGCGATCAATTCTGGCGGGCTTTCTTGCGTTTATGTAGAATGCTACGCAAAGCCACGGGGAAGGCTCCATAGAAACTAGGCTGTTCGACGCTGGCGGGACGTACGTGTGGCCTGGAGACGCCGGCGATCAGGTATTCGCTCTGGAGTTGGTTGGCGATGACGGGTCCAATGATGGACCAGGCTTCTGTGATCTGGCCGCCGATGACGACGACTTCGGGAGCGAGCCCTTGCGCGAGGCCCTTGATGCCGCGGCCGATCAGAGAAGCGGTTTTTGACAGAGTATCGATCGCGCACCGATCGCCGGCGTGGGCGAGCGAAACCAGATCGCTCATGGAATTGAGGGGCGAGGCGGAAGGGCAGGAAACCGCGAAGCGCTTGAGTGTGGCGGGGTCGGAGGCAACAGTCTCCCAGCAACCGGTATTGCCGCAAGAGCAGAGAGGGCCATCTGGATCGACTGAGATATGGCCGAAGCCGCCCATACCGATGCGCGAGCCGACATAAACTTCGCCATTGAGGATGAGCCCGGTTCCGACGCCTTCGACAATCAGAATGAAGAGAATGCAATGGGCGCTCCAGACCTCCATGGGCCCATACCAGAGTTCGGCGAGGGCGGCCGCGTTAGCGTCGTTCTCGACATGCACGGGGAGATTTAATTTGCTTTCGATGAGCGAACGAATCTGGACATCGCGCCAGCCTAGATTGGGAGAGCGTACCAGGCAGCCATCGATGCGATCAATCAAACCCGGGATGCTGACGCCGATGCCGGTAAGACGGGAGCGGCGGAAATTCGAATCGAGTACGGCGGCAATTTCGCCGCTGAGATGGTCGAGGAATGCCGGGGCGTTCGAACCGGTGCGGATGGTGCGGCGGTTCAAAATGCGGCCGTTGAAGTCGCTGATGCCATAGATGGTCTGGTGGACGCCGATGCCGATGCCGACGACGTAGGCTTTTTCAGCATTAATTTGCAAGTAAGTGGCCGGCCTCCCGCCGCTCGAGGGAGCGGCTTCGCCTTCATAGACAACCGAGGCCCGGAGCAGGCGGTTGACGATGACTGAGACGGTGCCGGCGCGCAGGCCGGTAGCTTTGACCAGATCGGCTCGCGAGATAGGCTGTTTATCGCGAATGATGTGGAGCAGCTTTAACTCGTTAGACTCACGGACATCTTCGACGCCTAGCATCCGCAATTCGTTAGGCGTATTAGCTTGCATAAACCCGAGCATAAATATAGCAAGCGGACGAAAGGGAGAAGAGGACGAATAAGCTTGACGAGAGGAGGCAAGCGGCCTAGACTTTTTATATGGCAGAGAAAAAGTAACTGGAAAGCGTTACTGATTGACGAGCTTAGGGGAATGAAAGCTTTGGCGGTGGATGTCGGTGGCACGCATGTCTCGTGTGCCGCCGTGGAAGACAAGCAGTTCCTAAAGACATTTAGCGTGGAGACAGACAGCAAGGGGAGATTGGCAAATCTCTTGCCGGCGCTAAGTGAAATATTGAGTAACTTGATGGCAGACCACGGCGGTAACTTCTCCGGAGTGGCTTTCGGGTTTTGCGGTCTGGTAGACGGACGCGCGGGGCGCGTGGTATCGACGAACCATAAATATTCGGACGCGACGGAAATCGATTTGCCTGGCTGGGCGCGCGTAGAGTTCGGATTGCCGCTGGTGCTTGAAAACGATGCGCGATTGGCGCTGCTAGGGGAGCGTTATTCGGGCGCGGCGCAGTGCACAAACGACGTGGTCATGATGACGCTCGGGACGGGCATCGGAACGGCGGCTATTATGGAAGGCCGCCTAGTGCGTGGCAAACACTTCCAAGCGGGTTGCCTGGGTGGCCATTTCACAATTGTGGCAGGAGGCCGGCTGTGCTCGTGTGGAGCGCGCGGCTGTTTTGAAGCGGAGGCGTCGACTTACGCGCTGCCTGACGTATGCCGCAGCTGGCCTGGGTTCGAAGCTAGTCCCTTGGCAAGCGAAGCGAGGCTCGATTTTGCGACCTTGTTCCGTTGGGCAGACCAAGGGGACCGGGTGGCGGAAGAAATTCGGGCGCGCTCGATCGGCATCTGGGCGGCGTGCGCTCTGTCGCTGGTGCATGCCTACGATCCGGAATTGCTACTGGTCGGGGGAGGCGTGATGCGCAGTTGTTATCCGATTTTGCAGGCGCTGCAGGAACACGTGGACTCGTACGCCTGGACGCCTTGGGGCAAAGTTCAATTACGGGCAGCAACACTAGGCAGCGATGCCGCACTTATGGGAGCGGTTCCGCTGCTTAGAGAGCGGGAATGACTTCAAGTTACGATAAATATCCACGCATGGAGATAAGCGGCAATGCGCGGGAATGCGAACTCGGGTGGCCAGCGGTGGTGGAGAGAATCGCGCGCGAGCACGCCGGGGGTAAGAGGGTTATCTGCGTCGAGTGTTACCCCGGCATTTTCGAAGAAGAGCTAAGAGGCGCACTGGCGACGGCTTTTTCTCAGCTGGAGATTTTCTCGACGCGCGACTGCCTGAAGCCGGTGAGCGAGATCGACGCGATGGTGGGGCGCGAGTTATCGGACGATCCGGTATTCGGGCGGTTAAGCATTTACGAACTGATCGATTTTTTCGACCGCGGATCTCTCGAACGGCTTGCCAGGGCGGCGCGCCAGGCTGGCTCAGCGGTAGTTTTCGGCACCGGCGCCACGCTGGCGATCGATGATCCGGACCTGTTAGTGTATGCGGATCTGGCGCGCTGGGAGATTCAACAGCGGCAGAGACGAGGCGAAGTCGGCAACTTTGCGGCCGACAATGCCGATGCGAGTCCTGCCCAGAAATATAAGCGCGCATTCTTTCTCGATTGGCGAGTGGCAGACCGGATAAAAAAGGATTTACTGCCGCGTCTAGATTTTCTCCTGGACACGAATAAGCCGCAAGCACCGAAGTTGATTACTGGAGACGTGTTCCGGCGGGCGCTCGCAGCGGCAACGAGGCGGCCGTTTCGCGTGCAGCCGTTCTTCGACCCGGGCCCGTGGGGCGGCCAGTGGATGCGAAGGGTGTGCGACCTGCCGGCCGGACCGCCGAACTATGCCTGGTGCTTCGACTGCGTGCCGGAAGAGAACAGCCTGCTGCTTGGTTTCGGGGAGCGTACGGTGGAAGTGCCCGCCATAGATCTGGTATTCAGCCATCCGCGCGAACTTTTGGGCGAGGCGGTTCATGCGCGCTTCGGAACCGAGTTCCCCATTCGTTTCGATTTCCTGGACACGATGGAGGGAGGCAATCTTTCGCTGCAGGTTCATCCGCTGACGGAGTATATTGCGCGGCATTTCGGGATGCACTACACGCAGGATGAGAGCTATTACCTGCTCGACAGCATCGAGGACGCCTGCGTGTACTTGGGGTTGAAGGAGAACCTAGACCGCGGCGCGATGATTCGCGATTTACGCGCGGCGCAAAGCGGAGGGGAGCCCTTTCCAGCGGAAAGCTACGTAAACCGCTGGCCGGCAAAGAAGCACGATCATTTCCTTATACCGGCGGGCACCATCCATTGCTCGGGGCGCAACAGCATGGTGCTCGAGATCAGCGCGACGCCTTACATTTTTACGTTCAAGCTGTGGGACTGGGGGCGATTGGGTTTAGATGGACGGCCGCGCCCGATTCATCTGGACCATGGCATTCGCAATATCCAATGGGACCGGACAACGGATTGGGTAAGGCGCGAGCTGATCGACTGCACGCAAGAAATCGCGCGCGGCGATGGTTGGCGGGAGGAGCGCACGGGGCTGCATGCGCGTGAATTTATCGAGACGCGTCGGCACTGGTTCACCGGCACGGTGCCGCATGATACGGCAGGCGGCGTGAACGTGCTCAACCTGGTCGAAGGGAGCGAGGTTGTTGTCGAAAGTCCGGCCGGGAACTTTGCGCCGTTCCCGGTGCATTATGCGGAGACCTTTATTGTCCCGGCCGCAGTGGGGAAGTACACGATTCGGCCGGTTGAGAATATCGGGAAGCCGTTTGGGACGGTGAAAGCGTTTGTCAGGACGGGAAGATAGGGCTACTATAAATAGATTAGGCCATGCATACGTTGGAATGCGCGTCGCCCAGCCAGGCGCTCAAGCCGTTTGTAATCGCGTACGCCCAGCGCGGATTTGACGGTGAGACCCCAATGCTCGAACCCGTTCCTGCCCGACTGGAGCCAACGCTAGAGTTTCAGTTTGGAGATCCGCTGGGAGTGTACTTGAGCGACGGGCGAAGGCTGCCTTGTCCAGAGGCGGTGATTGTGGGAGCGCAAACGCGCTGCGCAGTGACGATTCAGCTGCGTGGGAAGATCCAATCGTTCGGGGTATTCTTTCGACCGTCTGGTTTTTTCCAACTGTTCGGCATACCGATGAGCGATCTGGTCGACAGATCGTACGACGCGAGCACGGCAATAGGAAGCTGGCTTACCCAATTGCGTTCACGGCTTGCGGAGAGGCCGCGGTTTCAGGATCGCGCGGCGATCATCGACAAGGTGTTGGCCGCCCGCATTTACCAGGGGAGCGCACGCGATCCGATTGCGGCAGCAGCCAACTATTTACTGGCCGTCCGCGGGGCGACGTCGATCAGCCAGACAGCGCGGGAACACGGACTAGGCATACGGCAGTTTGAACGGCTTTTTCGAAAAGCAGTGGGCATTTCGCCGAAACGCTACGCTCGGATCGCACGCTTCCAGACGGCGCTCGACAGCAAAGTCTCTTCTCCCGGCCGCAGTTGGCTCGAGATTGCGCACAATCTTTATTATCACGACCAGATGCATATGGTGCATGACTTTGCCGAGTTTGCCCCGAGTTGCCCAAGCCGGATCATGTCGCAATTAGGGGACATGCGGCCACCGGCGATGCTTTCGGCCGAAAGGCCGCAAGAATGTCGGATTTTTACTAGCAGCGAAGAGCAGCCGTAAATATACTTCTCATATCCATCCGATTCAGGCGCCGGTTCATTCGTTAGCTGAGCGCTACCGGGGCGCCGCATGCCGCGCTTTTCGGATACTACGAAGGAAGTATACACACATGGCCACTCGGGAATCTAAAGATCTGATAGAAAAAGATCTACTTCAAAATCAAGAGACAGACCTCGTTCTGACGCCGGGAGGCCCTCGCCCTCGTAGCAAGGTGACACGCGTAGGGTCGGCGCAAACGGTTCTTCAGGAAGGGGAAGCGGCGCGAACGGTACAAGTGGCCGGCCATCGGCGGGCCTTCGCGGAGGCGAAGCGGGCGCAGGGGCTAGTGTTGACACCCGGTGGCTTTCGCCATCCATCGCTGGTGCATCGAGTGGAACAGGGTCATGGGGTGACGATGGCCTCCGGGGCATCGCGGATGCTCGATCTTTCGACTGGAGAAACACTCGATCTCAAAGCGACACCACGCCATGCCGGGGTGACGCCTTCTCTGGGAACAGGTTGGATCACCGATGCTCGCTTTACGAAATCACCGGGTATGGGGCCCGTCACGCTATTCAGAACGATATGGAAGGTGCCTCCCGCGCCAAAGTCATCGGATGGCCAAACCATCTTCCTGTTTAACGCGATGGAAGACGCCGGCCTCAAGGACATCCTGCAGCCTGTGCTCCAGTGGGGCCCGTCGGATGCTGGCGGCGACGATTATTGGAGTATTTCTCCCTGGTTCATCGATCCAAGCGGCAACGCCTTTTATCGGGATCTCATTCGGGTCGAAGAAGGCGATGTGCTGGTGGGAGTGATGCAATTGACCGGTCAATCCGGCAGCTCTTTCAACTACGATTGTTTCTTCGAGGGATTCGCTGAAGCTACTCTGACGGTCACGAATACCTCCGAACAGACAGTCCTCTTTGAAACACTGGAGTGCTACAGCATAGACAACTGCGCGGATTATCCCCAGACCTTCTACACGGCGATGACCGCGATAGACATCGAGAGCGGCGGCGCATCGATCGAACCGCAGTGGACCATCGAGAACAAGGTCACCGATTGCGGGCAGCATACCAATATCGTCAGCAACCTGCAAGCCGATGGAGAGGTGGATCTCTTTTACACGCGAACAGCTCCGAGGTGGCATCTGCAACGGGTAACTGGCGGCTTGTCGAAAACGTTCGGACCGCCAGCCACAGAACCGCCGGCTATCTCCGTTTTTGGCGAGCAACAGCATTTCTGCTACCGGGACGCCGGGGGCGCCGTTTGGGACGTTTGGTACGACGGCGGAAATGGCAGTTGGAATCTGCAGCGTATCAATAACAATGGCTTGACCGATGGCGCATTGGCTCAAGGCAGACCTTTTGTCTGCGTTTTTAACGAACAGCAACACTTTACTTATCGCGATGCGCTTGGCTCTGTGGTGGATGCCTGGTACGACCAGGGCGGAGACAACTGGAGCTTGCAAACGATCAATATCGGCGGCGTTACCACCGGCAATCCGGCGGCGGGCGAACCTTTTGTTTGCGCATTCAACCAGCAGCAGCACTTCACATATCGCGACGCCAAAGGCTTTTTGTTCGATGCATGGTATGACGGCGGCGGTAACAACTGGAGTCTGCAACAACTCAATATGGGCGGCAAGACTTTCGGCACCGCGGCGGCGGGCGACCCTTTTGTGTGCGTATTCAACGAGCAGCAGCACTTCGCTTATCGCGATCCAACAGGCGTCTTATTGGATGCGTGGTACGACAGCGGCAGCAGCGGTTGGAATCTGCAACAGATCAACTTAGGCGGCAGGACCAATGGCGGCCCGGCGGCCGGCGATCCATTCGTTTGCGTCTTCGGCCAGCAGCAGCACTTCACGTATCGCGATGCGACGGGCATTTTACTCGATGCGTGGTATGACAGCGACGGCAACAGCTGGAATTTGCAACAGATCAATATGGGCGGCAAGACTAACGGTCCTGCTGCGTCAACGGATGCATTTGTTTCCGTCTTTGGCGCGCAGCAGCACTTCGGCTATCGGGACAGCACCGGCAACGTTTGGGACGCCTGGTACGACAGCGGAAAGGACGCTTGGAACATTCAGCAAGTGAATGACAGCGGCCTGACCTCCGGGCCAACCGCGGCTGCCGGACCGGGCATCTCTGTGTACGGGGAACAGCAGCACTTCGCTTATCTCGATAACAGCGGCGCAATTCGTGATGCCTGGTATGACCTCGGAAGCAATGCCTGGAACATACAGCAGTTGACCGCGGGTGGCCTAACGGACGGTCCCGCGGCAGCGGGAGATCCATTCGTTTCTGTCTATGGGCAGCAGCAACACATCGGCTATCGCGACGCCAACGGCACGATTTGGGATGCCTGGTACGACGGCGGCAGCAACAGCTGGAACCTGCAAACAATCAACAGCGGTGGCCGCACCAACGGCAATCCGGCGGCGGTCGGTCCAGATATCTCTGTGTATGGCGAGCAGCAGCACTTCGGATATAGCGATTTCAACGAGACCATCTGGGATTCCTGGTATGACTCAGGCGACGGTAGTTGGAAGCTGCAACAAATTAACGAGAGCGGTTTGACCGGCGGTCCGGCAACGATCGGTATTCCGGTCATCTCGGTCTATGGCGAGCAGCAACACTTTGTTTATCGGGATGGTGGCGGCACACTGTGGGATTCGTGGTACGACTCTGGCGGCAAGAGTTGGAATCTACAGCAGATCAACGACGGCGGTTTAACGAGCGCGCCGCCGGCGGTCGGCGATCCATCCGTTTTCGTCTATGGGCAGCAGCAACACTTTGTCTATCATGCCAATGACGACAGCGTTTGGGATTGCTGGTACGACTCCGGAACAAACACCTGGAAGCAGCAGCAGATTACAGTGGGAGGTTTGACAACCGCTCCGGCAACGGCCGGCGACCCATTCGGATGTGCGTTCGGCCAGCAAGAGCACGTCACCTACCGGGACGCGACGGGAAATATCTGGGATTGCTGGTATGACTCCGGAACCAATGCCTGGAAACAGCAGCAGATTACCGCCGGAGGAGGATTAACGATTGCTCCAACCGCCTTTAGCGATCCGTTCGTTTGCGTCTTTGGCCAGCAACAACACTTCGCGTATCGGGACGCCGATGGAACGATTTGGGATTGCTGGTTCGATGGCGACCACGATAGTTGGGAGCGGCAGCAGATTAATGCCGGCAGTCTATCGAATAGCGGTGTAACCGTTGGTCCGGTTGCCATGGGAGGTCCGTTCGTCTGGGGATACGGGGGACAGGAACACTTCACCTATCGCGATAGCGAAGACAACATATGGGATTCGTGGTACGAGGGGTGAAATCGTTGAGCGCACTTTGCGCCGCCGGCCCGTTGCCTATAACTCTGCGTTTCGCAAACGGAGCGCGTTCGTAATCACCGAGACCGAACTGAATGTCATAGCGGCGCTCGCGATCATGGGGCTGAGCAGAATCCCGAAGAACGGATAAAGAATTCCGGCCGCTATGGGTATACCCAGCACGTTGTAAGCGAATGCGAAGAACAGGTTCTGGCGAATGTTGCGCATCGTGGCGCGGCTGAGCCGAATAGCCCGGACCACGCCTCTTAGATCTCCGTTCACCAGCGTAATCGCGGCGCTTTCCATCGCGACATCCGTTCCCGTTCCCATGGCAATACCGATATCCGCTTGCGCCAGCGCGGGCGCGTCATTCACTCCATCGCCCGCCATCGCAACCGTGGAACCGGCCGCTTGCAGTTTTTTCACCGCGGCCGCTTTCTGTTCGGGCAAGACATCCGCTTCCACTGCGTCGATGCCCAAGGGCTTGGCCACGGCCAGAGCAGTCGAGTGGCTGTCACCGGTGAGCATTGTGATTTGGATCTTCTCGCGATGCAGAAGCTTGACCGCTTCCGGAGTAGACGACTTTACCGGGTCTGCCACGCCGATCAGACCGGCGGCCTTTCCATCGATAGCGACGAATACCACCGTTTGGCCGTTCGCACGCAAGTTATCCGCCTGTGCCGGCAAATCTTCGAGCGCAAGCTGCAACTGCGCAAAGAGGGATTGGTTGCCCAAAGCGATGCTATGTCCGTCGATGGTTCCGCGAATGCCTTTGCCGGTGATGGAAGAAAAATCGGCGGTTTTTTTCAGCGTCAAGTGCCTTTCCTTGGCGCCGTTGATAATCGCGTGCGCGAGCGGATGTTCACTCGCTTGCTCCAGGCTGGCCGCGAACAGTAGCAGTTCGTTTTGACCTATATGTCCGCGGGAAACGACCGTCGCGAGTTTGGGTTTACCCTCGGTCAGCGTGCCCGTTTTATCAACCACTAGCGTCTTCGTTTTTTCCAGCAGTTCCAGGGCTTCTGCCTTGCGCACCAGAACGCCTGCCGTAGCGCCGCGTCCGGTGCCCACCATGATAGACATCGGCGTGGCCAGTCCGAGCGCGCACGGGCAGGCGATGATGAGCACCGCCACGGCATTCACAAAGGCGTGGCCCAGCCGCGGCTCCGGTCCCCACATCGCCCAGACCGCGAAGGTGATCCCCGCCGCCAGCAGGACTGCCGGAACAAAATAGGATGCCACCGAATCGGCCAGTCTCTGGATCGGGGCGCGCGTGCGCTGCGCTTCGCTCACCAGCCGCACAATCTGGTTCAACACCGTGTCACTGCCCACATGCTCGGCGCGCATCAGGAAGCTGCCGGTGCCGTTTACTGTTCCCGCGGTCACGCGGTCGCCGGACGTCTTTTCCACCGGGATCGGCTCTCCCGAAATCATGGATTCGTCAAGCGAGCTGCTACCCTCGATTACCCCGCCGTCCGCTGGAACCTTCTCGCCGGGCCGAACGCGCAAGATATCACCCACTTGAATTCGATCGATCGGCGTATCGCGCTCGTTCCCGGAGCTGTCTATGAGGCGCGCGCTTTTCGGAGTCAACCCGAGCAGGGATTTCAAAGCGCCAGTAGTCTGGTTCCGAGCACGCAATTCCAGCACTTGCCCGAGGAGCACAAGTGTGGTGATCACCGCCGCCGGCTCGAAGTACAGCGGTAACGCTCCGCCGTGCGCGCGGAAAGAAGCTGGGATCGATTGTGGAAATAGCAGCGCGATCAGGCTGAACAGATAAGACGTGCCCGTTCCGAGCCCAATCAAGGTAAACATGTTGAAGTGGCGGGTAATTACCGAACGCCAGCCCCGTTCGAAGAAGGGCCAGCCGGCCCAGAGGACTACCGGGGTCGCCAGCGCGAACTGCAACCAGCCCGCAACCGTACCGGAAAGCACTCGCCCGGCTGGAAAAAGGTCGAGCAGCATGAGCGCCAGTAGCGGCGCCGTAAGCGCGCTACCGATCCACAGCCGCCGTTTCATGTCCGCCAACTCGGGATTTGCTTCTTCGGCCGTGACCTCGCGCGGCTCGAGCGCCATCCCGCAACTCGGACACACGCCCGGTTCGCTCCGAACGATCTCCGGATGCATGGGGCAGGTATATTCGGTGCGTGTTGCCGGAGCCGTCACGCCCACCGGTTCGAGAGCCATGCCGCACTTGGGACAAGTTCCAGGCCCTTTTTGGCGAATCTCGGGGTCCATCGGGCACGTGTAGTCGGACCCCTCTTTTAGCGCGGGCTTCGAGGATGCTTCGGGCTTCGTTTCCAAATACTGCTGAGGATCTGCCTTGAACTTGGCCGCGCAGCCTACGCCGCAAAAATAATAGCGCTGACCCGCGTGCTCTAGAACAGCCGCCGCTTTCTCTTCCACCACATTCATGCCGCAAACAGGATCGCGGGCGGTCGCTCCTTTCGGCTCTATTTGCACCCCAACGCTGGAATCGGTTGGCATAAAATCTCTCCTTTGTTCGACAGCTTGGCGAGCGCGGGCGAGCGCTTAACGCAGATGCCGGTAGATCAGATCGAGAAGCTCCTCATACTGGTCGGACATGCGCTTCTCGTCGCCGCTGCGAATAGCTTCCGTCGCGCAGTGGCGTAAATGGCTTTGCGTCAGCGCGCGCGCCACACCGCGCAGTGCCTCCTGCACCGAGGCGATCTGAATAACGATATCGGTGCAGTATCGCTCGTCATCCACCATCTTCTGCAAACCGCGAACTTGCCCCTCAATGCGCCTTAGCCGCTTTAAATTCGATTGCTTGATCTCCGGATCGACCGCTACTGCCTTGCGCCCGGCTTCATTCGCTCGCTTCATCCCGCCCTCACTCATTGTATACCCCCCTACCCTATGCGCAAAGGCGTAGCTCGGCAGATGGCGGCGCGTCACTGCTGTAATTTCAGCATCTCGCAAATCTTGCCGATGATGCGCGCAGTGCTTTCTTCAACTGTTTCCATGTCGGTGTGGATTTCCAGATCGGCTCTAATAGGCGGTTCGTAAGGAACATCGATGCCAACGAAGTTCGAGAGAAGACCTTGTCTCGCTTTCCCATAGAGGCCCTTGACGTCGCGCCTCTCGCAGAGGGAGAGTGGAGCATTTACGTAAACCTCGAGGAAATGACCGCCGGCCATTTGGCGAACCTGGGCGCGGGAATCGCAGAAGGGCGACATGGCAGCCACCAGGACAATCACGCCATGGCGCGCCAGCAATTGCGCGACGAAGCCGAGACGCCGCACATTCTCATCGCGATCCTCTTTACTAAATCCTAGATTACTGCTGAGATATTGCCGGACAACATCGGCGTCGAGCGTTTCAGTGGGCAGATTCTCTGCCTGCAAAATAGCCGAGACGGAAGAACAGAGCGTGCTTTTGCCTGCGCCGCTGAGACCAGTGAACCAGATGACCAGGCCTTCGCGCGAATGGGTCGATTTCATGAAGCATTCTTGGTGGTAACAGACTGCGCCGCGCGAGGAAAGAGGCGGCAAATCTCGCCGTGCAGCAGATAATCCCACGTATTGTAGTGGCGAATCGCGTCGAGCGTAGAGGCGGGAAGAGCGAGCGGGGGGCGTGCGACTCCGCGATTCACCGCCGGTAGTTCTGGAATCGCGCTCCATCCAAAATGCCTGCACAACCACGCATAGGCTCGGTCGGAGGTCTCCTGGTGGCCGACAAACGTGAAGGCGGTGTGCAAATTATGAACAGCCATGTCGTAGATTTCGCGATTCAGGGTTCCAGGCGGAAAGATGGTCTGATCGACTCCGCTGAAACAGCGCACCATGGCGTTATCCAGGTCAACGCTGAGGCGGGTTTCAAAAAGCTTTTCCAGGGGCGTCAGTTGTCCGCGCTCGTTTGAAACAAGCTCTGGCTGCCGTTCCGCGAGGTAGGCATACTGCGAAAGAACGCGCGCGGCTGGTTCCCGGACGATTGTGATGTATTCGGATTCCTGTGGCAGCGCGTAGTGCATGCCGAACTGGAAATGGCCGATCACCATTCGGTAAGAACGTCGCTGCTTCCAGGGAAGATGGCGCAGGTCGCTAACCAGGAAGCCTGGAGCGGTCGGGTAGATATATGCGATTTCCGATAGATTAAAATTTACTGCAATCGCCTCCCGAAAAGCGGTGCCGGCGGTCTTTGGAATGTGCATGAAGAGAATAGCGCGGGGCTGACGTTCCGGGCCGGATTGGTTCTTGAACGTAAATGGGGCGTTAGGCAGCCGTCTGCCATTCGGAAAGCAGGCGTCAACCAAAACTTCGCGCGACGCGGAAAGATGCGCCCGAAGATCGACATAGAAACCGTGATGACCGGAGGACGCAAGCGTAGTGGCGACATCCGGGCGATAGTGAACCGCCGCCACCTCGGTGACCGGTTCGTCGTTGACGAAGAGGGAGACGAGAACTGGCTCGCGCGGACGGTCCGCATCGAGAGCCCAGCCGGAGACCACCCCATCGTCAACGCCGTCCAGGTGACCCTGCAGCCCGAGCGGAGGTTTTTCACGAGCACGCCGTCGGGCGTACAGACGCCGTTCGATCAGATGAGTAAGCCCGACAAGCAGAGCAAGGCTCAGCGCGCAGCGCACATCTTGCGCGCTCCATGAAAAGCGGAGCACCGGCGCAATAAAGAAAAAATCCACGACCAGGAAGGAGACAAAAGCAGCGCAAAATCCGGCAGCCGCGCCAAACAGGGTTGTACAAGCGATGACGACCGGCGCAAAAATGGCGGCAAAAACGGAACCCAACAGCCACTGTGCCACAAGCGTAAAGATCAGCGCCGATAAAGCGAGCAGCGCGGCCAGCAGAAATCGACTTGGGCTGCTCCGTAAACGCGTTATTTCGCTTCGAACACTCTCCAGGTTTGCCAAGCGCGAGTTCAGATTGAATTCCCTTCTCGGATCTAAAAGGCACAGAAGCGGCCACTGCGTTGTCGCCGAACTATCGTCTTCCCTTGTACGACGAAATTCGGGCAGTTCAGATTACAGGACGACCTGCACCCGCAGTTAGATCGACTCCAAGATCGGTCTGAACGATGAAATTAGTCCTAGCAGCATCAGAACCAAAAAACTCCGCACCAGGTAACAAATATAATCGGTCGGATACCGGACGCGCCGCAAGCACTCGAACGTAAAATGAGTTACCAGCAACAATACGTGTCAAAGAGACAAAGAAAATGGTATGACGCCGTTTTAGGCGATGTTCAGTTCTGGATCCCGCTCACCGTCCTCCTCCTGGGATTGCTGCTGCTGTGGCTGGTGCAATGAATAACGCCGAAAGGAACCTGGAACCACGCTCTAAGCACCAGCGAACGCTGCACCGGCTCGGGATTTTTTGCGGCGTAGCGGCCGCCCTCTGGTTAGCCGGAGCGGAAGCGCCTACCAAGCTGGTCACGGTTTCTGTTTCGCCTTTCGTGATCTCCTTCATGATGGTGCTGGGCGCGTTTGTATCGCGCTGGAGCCTGCCCGCGCTGATACGCGGCACTTCCGACGTCTTCGCCGATGCAAGACAGGCGCCGCACCTGATTATCTGGGGCGTGATGGCCGGCTGCCTGTGGGCAGTCGGAAACACCCTGACAATTTTTGCGGTGAAAGATATCGGCTTGAGCCTGGCGTTTCCGCTCTGGAATTCAAACAGCCTGATAGGCATTTTGTGGGGCATCGTGCTTTTCAAAGAGCTCCATCGGGCCGGTTGGCTCCGGAAGCTTGGCGTGGTCGGCGGCGGCGTGGTTATCTTCGTCGGCGCAATACTCGTCTCGGCTGCTTCCCAATCACAGGCAACGCACGGCAATGCGGTTCATGGCCTGCTGGCCGCTCTCGGGGCTGGGCTGATGTTCGGGTCGATGTACATCCCGTATCGAAAGGCCTACATTACCGGCATGAATCCGCTGACGTTCCTCACTTTCTTTACGTTTGGCGAGATCACTACGGTAACCATTCTGGCGTTGGCCTTTCTGGGCGGCGCGGGACCGCTGTGGACCCAGCTGTCAGCCAATCGGCACATCTTATTTTGGCCGTTGCTCGGCGGATTCATGTGGGTGGTGGGCGACCTGTTTCAGAACTATGCCGCCAAATATGTGGGCATCAGCCGAGGCATTCCGCTGTCGAATACTAATCAGCTCTGGGGATTGCTATGGGCGATCCTGGTCTTCGGCGAACTGCACGGATTGGGCTCGAACATCTATGCGGAGGTAATCGGAGGGTCGATTTTGATGGCGCTGGGTGCTGTCGGAATCGCCGGCTCGTCGACCACGACCGACGAGTACGCGAGTTGGAAAGAAGCAGCCCAGCGAGAAATTATGCGCTACGGCCTCGATCCGGAATATGTGATGACGCGCATGGAAGGGCATGAACTCGAGACTGATCGCGTTCGGCGCACTTGGTTCGATTGGCTGTTGGTAGGCGGCGCAACCCTTCTCTTCATCGTCTTGGGAGCAATGGCTCAGGTTCCGCGGATGGAGATCCATACGGGGTGGTTAGGCGCCCTGATTGCGGCGATGCTGGCAGTGCTGCTGGCTGGCGGGTATGCTTTGTGGCGAGTCACGAAGTTCACTTAGCCTGTCGCAGAGAGAACGTATGTAGCCGGGCGGCGCAGGCCTCGTTTTCTTTGGCCTGCGGGGGACAGGCTGCTAGTGGGCCCTCCCGGTCGCACTTTAAGCCACGGCCGCTCACTAACGGTCGCGGTTCTGAAAGCCGCACGGAAGCGCCGCCCAATCGGCCAAGCCCGGCTTTCAACTTTCGCCACTGCCCAGGGACTACTTTGAAAATTTGGGTACAGAGTTCGCCACTAGCGCATTCCCGAGCGCCGCGAAAATCGGAATGCTCGCGTTTCCTCCGTTTCCTTTGTCATCATAGGCAGCGGGCGAATATGTTGTAACGACAGCAACGCTCAAATTGTGGGAAGGCAGATAGCCAACCGTCGCCGAGCTGCCGGCGAAGTCCTTCGTTTCTGTAATCCACGGCCCGATATTTACGATGCCGAGCCCATAGTTGAAAGCGTAAGTATTCTCGCGGCAAGAGTCGCAGCCGTACTGCTTATGGCCCAAGCCAATCAGCCTGGGAGCAATCTGCTCCTCGCTCGATGCGCGCGACAAGAGGCGGCCGGTGCCGATGGCTTCGATCGTCGTGCTTACATCGTTGATGTCCGTTGTCTGGACGGCGCCAGCGGCGGTCGTCCACGACGGGTTCCAATAAGTCGATTCCTCGTAGAAAGGCACCTCTGGTGGGGCCATCAGGTACTCACGCCGCTCAGAAGTAAACGAATGCAGAGCGGGCTCAGGAATTACTGGCGTGCTGAATCCCCGGGTCTGTTTCAGATCTAATGGCTGGAAGATAAACTTACACATGGCTTCGTCAAGGGGCATGCCAGCAATCTTCTCGAGCACGCGGCCGAGCACGACGTAGTTTGTATGCGAGTAGCCCCAATTCTTCCCGGGATCGAACATACGATCGGCAGTTGTCCCGATTCGAATCAGCTCGTCCGCAGTCCATTGCCGGAAAGGGTCCTGATACAGGCTGCGCATCACTTCAGGTTGATACACGTAATCGGCATATCCCGAAGTCATATTCGCGAGATTCCGCAGCGTTATGCTCCCCGAAAGTGGCAGTTCGGGCAGATATTTCGAAAGCGTGTCGTCCAGACTGACGCCCCGCCACTTCTGATCGACAAACTCGAGTAGCATGGTCGAGATGTAAGAGAATGCCACGGCGCCGTTGCGGAAGTGCATGCGCAGCGATGCGGGAACTCCGGTCATCGAATCCCCAAGCGTTTCGGAGTAAATAGTGCGCCCATTCTGTTTCGCCTGTACCAGCAGAGCTTTCAACTTGTAGCGCTCGAACGAGTACTGGACGATGGTCTTCAGGCCTGAGTTAGAAGGCGAGGCATCGGCAGCAACGGGATCGTCCTCATTTTGCGCTTGCAGGTGCGCCACGCAGGCCAGCATCAGCGCGATCACCATGACAGCTAAGAGGCTCGTAAGCGGGCCGCTCTCAGGTCTCCCATTGGAGAATTCATATCGATGCTTGTTCATACGGAACTCCTCCATAACACGAGCGCCACGTCTCGACATTTGGAAAGCATATGCTTCCCTATTTTTCCCTTGGACCCGAGTGTCGCCGCTTACCTAACCCTGCCGGGAAGAAGTGTTTGTACATCGTTTCTCGGTGTTGGATCGCGCGTGGAGCGGGATAACCTTCAATCGATCTAGTCCCGACAACACTTTCCTATGACGCGAACTAGCCCAAAAGCAATCATGCCTCCAAAGATCAGGCTCGGCGTTGACGGTTCCGGTGTTGCCGAACTAGATGGGCCAACCTCGAAAGCAAATAATCCGTTGTCGCCGAACAACCTTGAACTCGGAATCAGATTTCTGGCAAACGCCATATTTGTAGTCGGATCAATGAGTGGCTGTGAGAACGCGGAGAAATCACCGACTCTTTGAGCTGGTGTCGGAACGAATAAATTCGAGAAAAATATTCCCGGAGCAAGTCCCACAGTACCCGAAAAGAGCTCGTTCGGTGAACTAGGGAAAGGAATGGAGACTAGAGCTGGCAGTAGGGCCACATTGGTATAGCCAAGAACGAGCATATTCCCATTCAAATCCTTGGCCGTTTCATTCGCTATCGAGTTAAACGGTATGAGACCGGGAGGGAATGGTATCGATGCGGCCCGTGATAGGGTGGCTGACGAACAAAAAGCAAGTAACAACACTAGTAGCTTCATAGTGGTCGAGATGGTAACACATGAGACTTTCTAGTCTTCGACGCAATCGACCTGCGGTCACTCAATCTGGAACGCCAACATGTGAATGGTGGAAGTTTTGAATGAGCAACCCGTTCTTTCTAACAGCCACCCGCATTGATAATCCGCTGGAATAAATAGTCGCCAGGCTTTATGGGAAAATGCGTCCGCGGAGGGCGCCGGGGAGCGCCGCTGTGGTGGAGTCGAGGCGTTTTCGACAAGAGATTTGAAGGAAGGCGCTGGTGTTTGCGCAGGGCGCGGATAGGAGAATCAAAGCCGCTTTGGTGCTGAACTGTTACCAGAGTGCTTGGCCGGAAAAGAAGGTTGGCGTCAGTAGAACGCCGAGTTTTGCTGATGTAGAATCAGCAGAGCCAAATCGAGCGGTGGCTGCCAGCGATGGGCACACCGCAACAGGACGCGCTGCGGTGCCGCATTGTGTTGGCTGCGGGGCGGGGAGAATCGGAACCCGCGATTGCCTCTGAGCTCGGGATTCATCGCAAGACGGTCCGCCTGCGGCAAGAGCGCTTTTCGCAGGTGGGTGAGAAGGGTCTGTGGGAGATCGCGCCCGGGCGCGGACGCTAAGCGACTTACTTACGGTCCGGAGCGGGTCAAAGAAGCTATTGAGGCGACCTCGCAATCGAAGCCGAAGGGCCAGCCGCATTCGCCGTGATTCTTTCTTCAGCGTCGACGATCTCATCGCCGCGATCAAAAAGTTCCTCGTCGCCCGGAACGAAAATCCGAAACCCTTCGCTTGGACTGCCACAGTCGATTCCATCGTTGCCAAACTCGCGCGTTGCACTACTCCGAAACGTCGAAAACGTTTGTCCAGTTCATTCGTGGACACTACCTTAGCCGACGTCCGAGACAGCTGCCGCTTGCTCGGGACCGATCAGGGCTCGCATGCCTGCCGATATTACTTCCTGGGCGCGCAGACCGTCGCGATGGCTCGTAGGAAAGGGCGCGCCAGTCCGGCAACATTCGATAAAAGCCGCTAGTTCCGCCTTATAGGCAGCACCGAAACGGTCGACGAACTCCGGCAGCGGGCGGCCATAGTCGCGCATAACGAAACTGCGCGAGGCAAGCGGTTCCGCGCTCCCGCGCCGGCCATACGCTTGCACGGAAATCTCGAAGGGTTGCTGGTCGAAATGGCCCACCTGGATTTGACCTTCTTCGCCAAAAATTAAAGTTTCCACGCGATAGCCCGAAACGTGATTCCGGCTCACCTGAATTTGCGCCAGCAGATCGCTGCCGAACCACAGATACAGCAGAGCGTCGTCGAAATCTTCTAAGCAAGTGGTCAGCTTATGACTGTAGATGCGGGAGCCAATGGCAAGCGCTTTCGAGGGATTGCGCTCCGTCAGCCAGAGGATTTCATCTACGTTGTGCACCGACATGTCGGGGAGAATGCCGCCGCTTTTGTATCCATTGGGGGCGGGATTCGAGTCCTCGAGCGCGGAGTAAATTTTGAAAACACGCCCGATCGACCCCTGTTGCATGAGCTGTCTGGCATAAACCAAAGGCTCGTCAAAGCGGCGCTGGAAGCCGAGCATGAGGGCGTGCGGATGATCGCGGTCGAGCTCTGCAGCAAACTGCCGATCGCCTTCGAGAGTGCCAGTTAGCGGCTTTTCCAGGAGCACCCGGCAACCGGAGGCGATCATAGCCGCGGCATGCTCCCAGTGGTTCTCTGTCGGCGTAACGATCACGACAGCCTCGCAGACGCGCGCTTTCGCCAGCTCTTCAACGGAAGCGAAGACTGGGATTTGGGCGTCGATGCCGCCCAGAAATCGGTCAGCTCGTTCGGCATCGGGTTCGGCAACCGCCACGAGCTCGCATTGACCCGTGGCGCGCGCGAGCTCGTGGGCATGCAGGGCATGAACCACGCCCATTCTCCCGAGGCCGGCTACCGCAATTTTTAATGGATTAGAAGACATCGCAGACTTAAAAAAGGCCGAACGTAAGTTAGTTTAGACGAGACCACCGCTGGGCAGCGTCCCGTGAGCGCTTAAAGCTGTTTCGCAGTGTTGACCTTCATGGGTCTTCGACTCGCAAAAGATTTAAGTGTGGGAGATGTCGCAGCCATACGCTGCGGGGCCATGATTTACATGGGTTTGGAAGGGGGCGGAGGGATGCCCATGGGGATCATCATTTTCGGATCAGGTGGAAACGCAGGAACAGTAGGCTGCGAACTTTCAGAAACACGTAGAAACGTAATTGATGCGGTTTCGCCCGGAGGCTGCGGCTGCCCAGTCTCTTCTAGTCCAAGAATCTGATTCAATTTCAGAGTCCAGTCCGCAGCTTCGGTGCTGGCCCGCGTAGATTCATCGTTGGTGGCAGCCACATATGCTTGAAGCGTTCTGACGGATATCAAGTAGCCCATGGGCCACCAATTAACAGGATCGATCTCGAGCGCCCGCAAAAGGTTCCGGGCAGCCTCGTCCAGCAGCGGCTCGACTTTTGCGTGAAGGGCTCGACGAGCCTCTTCATTAGGAAGCGGGCGAGGATAGCGTCCGGAAGCTCGCAGAACGTTGAAAGCCTTTTCCCAATCGATGACACCACAAACGTAATTGGCAAAATTGTGCTCGGGATCGATGTAGAAGATCTCCTTGTATAGGCGCTTTGCGTCATCGAGACGGGACCTGCGTCTGTTCCCCCCCAATTCTGTATCAGGATGCGCCCAACGGTAGTAAAGCGCGGCGAGATACTCCATGGCCAGCTTATTTTCAGGATCGAGTTCCAGTGCCCGCCGGAGCGCCTCCTCCGCCCGCTTGCCGTTAGTCGCATTTTGTTCCGCCATCATAACTCTTACGCGTTCGATCTCAGCCTTGTTGTCCGCGTCGGACCATTGCCGCTCAGCATCGTCATCGTTAAACCGTGGTTCCGCCGCTGAAATGCCATTTTGATAGAGCAATAAGCGCACAACTCCGTAGCACAATCGCGCTTCAACAGACTCCGGATCTGCTAATACAGCTTTTTCGAATCGCGCTGCGGCTTCGGCCAGATCGAGTCGCCCAAATGATTCTTTGCCCCTATCGATCCAGGTCTGGGACACATGTTTCTCCGAATGACATCCTGCCGCTTGTAAACACCGCGAACAGCGGGAACATACTTAAATTGAAGCAGATTTTGGGACGGCAAGGGGCGTCCGGCATAAGCCGCAATCGGAACGCAGCGAGTGCGGATCACGCTGGGATCGATCCCCGCCGAATGGTCTTCTCCATGATGTCGGAAAAAGCATCGATCTCTTCGAGCGTCGTGTAGATATTCGGAGTAACACGCAGGCCCTGATACTCGCCCGGCGTGACGACGCCCACGGTCCAGATGCGTTCCTTCTGCCAGAGATATTGGGCCAGCTTGGGAGCGTCAAAGCCATCGATGCTGATAAAGCCGATGCCGCAGGATTGCTCGGGGTCTTCGCTATTGAGAATCTTGACGCCCGGCAGATCGCGCAGCCGGTTCGACCAGCGCTTGCGCAGATAGCGGAAGCGCTCGGCTTTGCGTTCCGCCCCGATGCTGTCATGCAAGTCGATGGCTTCGGTAACAGCCGCGCGCTGCGAAGCGGGATGCGTGCCGATTTCTTCAAACTTGCGAATGTTGCCGCGCATGGCTTCAGGCGCGGCCATCATGGGCCAGATTTTTTCGATCTTGTTCTTGCGCACGTAGAGCATGCCCGTGCCGATGGGGGCAAGCATCCACTTATGCAGCGAGGTAGCGTAATAATCGCAATCCAGGTCGTCGCGCTTGAAAGGGAATTGCGCGAAAGCATGCGCGCCGTCGACCACAACTTCAATGCCGCGTTCGCGCGCCATCTGGCAAATGTTTCTGACGGGAAAGATCTGCCCGGTGCGATTCGTGATGTGGCAGATGTGAATGACTTTCGTTCGCGGCGTGATGTGCGCTTCGATGCGTTTGGCCAGATAATCGAGACTCGGCGGCGGAACCGGAAAAGTAATCTGTTTGAGCACCAGGCCGTCGCGCCGCTCACGCTGCTGCCAGGTGGTGATCATGCGCGGGTAGTCCTGGTTGGTCGTCAGAATTTCATCGCCCGGCTTGAGGTCCATGCCTAGCTGGATAATTTCCAGCCCTTCGCTGGCGTTGCGGGTGATGGCGATTTCCTCCGTATCGCAGCCGAAGGTTTCGGCCAGCCGGCGGCGCACCGTTTCCACGCCAGGATCGATCACGTTCCACATGTAGTAGGACGGGTTCATATTCTCGATCTCGAGATAACGGATCTCGGTATCCATCACGATCTTGGGAGCCGGCGAAACGCCGCCGTTATTCAGGTTGATCATGTTGCGATCGACCGTAAAGGCATGGCGCACATTGAACCAGAAATCTTCGTCGCGGGCGACGGTGTCGGCAGCGCGCCCCGAAACGGCGTCGGCGGCGCGCTGGGCGCGAAGTAACGAATCAGATTGTACGGCGGCCACAAGGCCGGCGGTTTGGGTGAAGAAGCGGCGACGATGCATAATGTGTTGGCTTCGATCTAGAAGTACAGGCGCAGGCCTAATTCGACCATCCTCGAAAAGTTCCCTTGCGAACTGATGACTCCGAAACTGCCGGAGCCATAGGCGCTGCCGGGCGCGTTGAACAGCGGCGTATTGAAGGCGTTCAGCAGGCCCGTGCGGAACTGGCCCTTGAACCTCTCGGTGATGCTGAACGTTTTAAAGAGCGAAAGATCCCAGTTGGCCTGCCCCGGACCACGCATGCCGATGCTGCGCGCGACGTTACCGAAACTAAGAGCGGGGGCGTTGGAAAACGCAGCCGCATTGATGTAGTTGCCTAAGCGGGATTCCAGGCTTCCGCTCGTCACCGGTGAAATCCCGGTAGCGTTCGGCCGCTGCGAATCGAAACCGAAAAGCGAATTGTTGTTAATGCTCTGGGTGATCTGCAGCGGGAAGCCGGTCTGGTAAATACCAATACCGTTGAAGGACCAACCGCCCACCACCGCATCCATCAGCCTGCCCGAAGAGCCGAGGAATGCCTTCCCCTTGCCGAAGGGCAGTTCATAGGTGAAAGTAGTTGCCCAGCGTATCGGTGAATCGTAATAAGAAGGAGCATACTCGCCAGCGATGTTGTAAGGGTTCTGCGGGTAGCCGGCGTTCCCTGAGTTCAGGAAATTGCCAGGGCCCCCGTTGCCTTCATCGAAGCTGCGGGCCCAGGTCAGCGTGGAGAGAAACGTGAGCCCATGCGTGAGCCGCTTCTGCGTTTTGAGCACGAGCGAGTCGTACTGGGCATTATCCTGATCGCTCAAGCTCTGTTCGATTTCACCGAATTCCGGGTAGGGCAAAAGAAGTTGGTAACGGCCGACTTGCGCGGCGCCGAAGTTACTCGTGCTGCTGACAACTCCCGAGAGCGGATTGCCCACGCTCTGCGTAAGAGCGCCGTACCCTTGCGAGAAATAGGACGGGTTGAGAGCGTTCACATTCATATTTCCGCTCATGGTAGTGAGGTGCGAAGAGCGCGAGCCGACGTACCCTACCTCTACCGAAACGCCGCCGGGGAGTTCACGCTGCACGTCGAAGGAAAACTGCTGGACGCGTGGAGACCGCGAATTTGGATCGGCGAAGCTGATCGTCTCGCCGACTCCTGCCAGAGCTCCGATCGAGCTCCCCACGGGTTTATTCAAGCCATTCGGAAAGGGGCTGGTGAGATTGGAGGTCGCCGTCTGGTAGCCGTCGGTTGTGAAGGTGTTGCTGGTAGTCGCGTAATAGCCCGCTGTTTGAATCGGCGCGCCTATTCCAAAAGGCGGAGCCCAGAATAATCCATATCCACCGCGCACGACCGTCTTGCTATTGAGCTGCCAGGCGAAACCCGCGCGCGGGCCCCACTTACTCCAATTCGGGTTGCCAATCCCGTTGGGAGCCCCGTTCTGGCCGGCAAACTCGACCACTCCATTCGTGGTGAGCCCGCTCACTTGCGATTGGATGGGATTTGAAGCGTTCGGCAGAAAGCCGGTGACCATGCCGTTGTTCGCCTCTTGGAGACCCGATTCGTGTTCCCAGCGCAGTCCGTAGTTCACAGTTAATTTGCTATTCACCCGAAAGTCGTCCTGCAGGTAAGCGCCATAGTATCCGACAAAATCCGTCAGCTTGGTCGGCACCGTAATCGACGCATCGTGCGGCAGGCCCACTAAGAGGTCCGCCAGATCCGCGCCGCCCGTCCCGGTAGCCGATTTGGTCCAGATGCCGTTGAACGTAAAATCTCCTCCGCCATCGCCGTAATCAAGACCGCTGGTATTGATCTTTCTCCAATCGAAGCCGCCCGTCACGCTATGCCGCCCCATGTATTTCGAGGCGCTTACAGAGGCGTTGTAGGAATAGTGAACGTAGTAAAAATCGTTGTTCGTTCCCAGACCGCCAATACTCGAATAGACATTAGACATATTCATAACAGGAAAGGTGGGCGAAATGACTTCGTTCGTGTAGTTCGGGCTGAAGCCCAGCGTGTTGAGGTTAAGACCGGAACTGACCTGATAGCCGTAATTCGGAAATCGATTGAAACCATAACGCGCGGTGAGCACCGTGGTTGGTGAAAGCGTGAACGTGTTGTTCACCTGCGTCGCGTTTACGTTGCGTAGCAGACGCCATTGATCGGGTGACGAGATGGAATTGAAATAGGTGTTGCCCGGCTCGAGCGAAAGATAGCTCAAGTAACTCAGGTTGGCGTGCCACCATTCGGTGAACTGTTCATCCAGCTTGGCGGTGGTCTGGTGCGCGCGCGCCGGCAGGCTGCTCGCGACGGTCAGATCGTTTGCGCCATAGTAGGCAGGCGTAGAAGTCGGGTTCGCCAAGGTCGAGGCCACGTTCAGGCCCACGGGATTGAGCTTTGTCACCGGAATAATGTTGTTGGGAAACTGGCTGCGCGTAAAAGTGCCGTTAGCGCCCTTTATCGTCGAACTCGGGTCGTAGATCGCCAGCTGACTTCCGCTCTGCGTGAATGTCTGCGAGAAGTTGCCTTGCCGTTCGAGAGCGGTTGGCGTGTATAGCTGCGAAGAGTTGGATTGCGTATCGTCATAACCCTCGCGCGCCAACCAGAAAAATGTCTTATTCTTGCCGTCGTAAACTTTCGGGATCCAGACGCGGCCGCCGAGCGCAAACGCGTAAGTGTAATTCCACTGCGGAGGAAGCGACAAGGCGGCCGCATTATTGAAGAAATTGTTTCCTGACCAACTGGTCTGGCGAGTACTTCCGAAAGCCGCGCCATGGTACTCATTCGCGCCTGATTTCATCAGCGTGTTGAACATTCCGCCGCCAGTTCTCGCCATCGATGCATCGTAGGTGTTGGCTTGCACCTTTACTTCCTGCACGGCTTCGATGGTCGGAATGATAATCGCGCGGTTATCCGCATCCGTGATCGGAATCCCGTCCAGAAGATAATTGTTACCCCGTACCGGGCCGCCGGCAATCGAGATTTGCGAAGAGCCGCTCTGATCTTCCATCCGATTATAAGCCGGGTCGCCAACCGGCATCACGTTCTGCGCCACCTTCGACATCATGAATGGATTGCGGCCCAAATTCGGCAAGTCCACCAGTTGCTGGCGATCGATTACCTGCCCTTGCGAAGCGTTTGAATTCTCCACCAGCGGCGTTTCCTCGTTGACGGTTACGCTCTGCGACACTTCTCCTACCTGCAGCTGTACGTCAACGGTGACAAACTCCTGCGTCCCCACAATCACGCCCTTCTGTTCGTATCGTTTGAAACTGGGGCTCTCGGCCGAGACAGAGTAATTGGCCGGGTCGATATCGCTAAACACGTAGGTGCCGCTGGCCGTTGTAAGCGTGGATCGCGCGACTCCCGTGCTTGTGTTGGTCAAAGTAATTTTAGCGTTCGGAATGGCCGCTCCTTGCGGATCGGTTACCGCGCCTCGCACGCCGCCTTGATAGGATTGCGCGCTCAGGATGCTTGCCATCCAAAAGCTGGCGAGCAACGCAAATGCTCTTTTCCTTGTTTTGGCTCGGATCGGAATTCCAACTGCGAACATGCAATCTCCTTGTTGAGAACGTAGCTGGCGTTTGCACGCCAAAGAGCAGTCTTGACGCTGACCGGATGGTTCTCAACTTGGAGCGGAATTCCCGACGAAGGGAACGGATCGGGCGTGCGCACCGGCAGGGGTGATCGCTACCCGTTTACTGCTTTCAATTTCCGCTAACTTGTTTCAGGAGTATAACAGCCCTTCTCGAAAGCCGTCTACTAAAAAGTTTCTATCTAGTCTCTTAGTCCTGGAGCTTTATAAGTAAACCGGATAGACCACGCGCCGAACTGGTGCAATATCAAGCACGCATATAAGGTATATACTTCAATTGACGCCCTAGTTTGGCGTCGCTGCCAATCTCCTTGTCCGAGAGGCCGATGTGCGTACCCGTGTTTGTTACTTTTCCGCGTCTTTCCTGCTACTCGCCCTCGCTCAAGCTGTTTGGGCGGGAACCTTGGTTCCTCCGCCATCCCCAACTTCCCTCACAGTAGTCCTGAATTACGAGCAGCCGTACTCTCAGCCTTCCTTTGAAGCCCTTCAACACCGGCTCCAGAGCATTCTGAACGAGGTCGGCCTCAAGCTTGAGGTTCGGGAGGGTAGCAGGCTCCAACCTCACGAACAGTTCTCCGGCCTGGTGGTTTTTCATATGAAAGGCTCGTGTTCGATGAAGGCTCTCCCGGTGGGAGCCCTGTCCGATGAGCGCGGTCCGCTCGCCATGGCCTATTCTTCGGACGGTAGCATCCTGCCCTTTGGAGAAGTAGAGTGCGACCGGGTTCGCCAGTCGCTGCAGCGCCTGGTGGGAAGCCAAGACTCCGCGATGTACCAAAAAGCCTATGGATCGGCGCTCGGCATGGTCATGGCCCACGAAATTTACCACATGCTGGCACGCTCGCCCATCCACACGCACAAAGGCGTTACCAAGGCCAGCTTGTCCGCCCGGGAAATGCTCGAAGGTGAATTGTCTCTCCCCAAAGTGGCCCGTCTTTCCATGCGCGAAGGCTTGTCGGAAGAGCGTTAAACCGGCGTTAAACCGGGCAACTGTCCAGGGACGGCGTAGCATTCTCGGGAGGGCGACTTTTCGAATACATGCCGCATCCAGGTTCGTTCGGGCAATCCATTGGCGTCGAAGTCCCGCCAGAAGTACAGCAACAGGACGTTACCTTGCTGCCAGCAGACTCGGCGCAAGCTTCCAAGTACATAGCTAAAATTGTCGGCGTCGACTTAGACAGAATCAAATATTTGCTGCCTTATTCTGTCGTCCTGATTAATAGCGGTGATAAGAGACTACTTGCTACTGCAGTAAGGTTTAGGTGGACGGACGCGGAAGGCAAGACTCTCGTGCGGGTTTTCGCCATTCGAGATTTCGGTGGCTATCCTTCGCAGATATATCCAGGGGAAGCTCGGCTGTTCTTTCTCCAGCGTGGCCTAAATCTATACTTTGTTCGACGAGCCGCTCATCCTGAAAAGGCTGAGCCTGACGCTTTGGCGCCTTGGTCGGACCTTGTAGCAAGCACAAAGGCCACCTTAAGCACTGCAAAGAAGATCTCTGCGTCCATCGATTCCGTGGTGGTGGAGGGTGTCGGACTAGTCGGGCCCGACACCGCGCACAGGCGCGCACATGGGTGGGATACTACATCGAATATGCCGTCGGGCCTTTGAACTTTCGGCTAGCGCGTTGGCTCCTGCTAAGACGGGCCGAGCTTTGGCAAAACGATTTTCTTTCCAATTTCCATTACAGCGGTGATACACTTCATTTGATACTGGCCTCTAAAGCGACTGTTTTGTTGCAGACAGCCCACTGAGCTTTTTCGAGGACGGAGACGGCAGACTCGGGGATCTTTCTCGCAGTTTGCGAGCGGCCCATGTTCCGGCTTGCTGCCGCGTTTCGCGGTCAAAACCACTTTCCTGTCATGAGCGGTATCTTTCACGAACCGCTTGGTCTACTGTTTTCGAGAACGCAAGAAAAAAGGAGACGTTATGTCGTCTGTTTTGAGCGCCGAACAAAAAGCTGACTTTCTTCAACGCGGCTTTTCGCGGCGCAGTTTTGGTCGCCTGGCCACTGTGCTGACGGCCGGAGCCGCCCTCCCCTTCTACAACGAGCATGCCTTGGCCCAGCTGTCGATGGTTAAGAACATGCCACCCGATGCCGTCAAGATCAACGCCAACGAAAATCCCATGGGGCCGTGTCCCGAAGCCGCCGACGCTATTTACAACGTCGTCAAAAAGGGTGGCCGGTACATGTATGAGGACACCTACGCTTTGGCGGAGGCCATGGGCAACGTCGAGGGCCTGAAAACGGGCTACAAGCCGACCGATAGCTATATCGAGATTTTCGCGGGTTCGAGCGCTCCTCTTCATCAAGCAGTGCTGGCTTTCTGTTCGAAAGACAAACCGTTTGTAAAGGCAGATCCGGGATACGAAGCGGGCGAGCGCGCCGCCAAGTTCATTGGCGCCAAGGTAATAAACGTGCCCTTGAAGAAAGGCACCTGGGACCACGATGTGCGCGCCATGCTGGCAGCCGCCCCCAACGCCGGTTTGTTCTATGTCTGCAATCCGAACAATCCGACGGGCACATTGACCAGCCGCGCGGATATCGATTATCTGGTGGCGAACAAGCCCAAAGGCTCCATCGTCATGATCGACGAAGCCTACATTCACTTCTCGAAGAGCGCCGTCCGCTGTAATGACATGGCCGCTGCCGGCAAAGATGTGGTTGTGCTGCGTACCTTCTCAAAGCTGTATGGCATGGCGGGTCTGCGCGCCGGAGCCGCTTTCGCCAGGCCGGATCTGTTAGAGCAGATCAGACCCTACAGCGCGGGCGCGATGCCGGTCACGGCGATGGTAGGCGCGACTGCCAGCGTACAATCGAAGAACCTGGTAGCTACGCGCCGTAAGATTCTCGATGATATTCGGGAAGACACGTTTAGCTGGCTGACCTCGAAGAACGTCGAATTCATTCCGTCGGAAAGCAACTGCTTCATGATCAACGTGAAGCGTCCAGGGAAAACCTTCTACAACGATATGGCTGCAAAAGACGTCTACATCGGCCGCGTCTGGCCGGTTTGGCCGAACTGGGTGCGCGTGACGGTGGGTAGCAAAGAAGACATGGCTAAATTCAAGACTGTGTTCGCCCAGGTTTATAACGCATAAAGCATGGTCGGTTTTCGGCTTGTGAGGCCGGTCTCATCGCTTCACAAGCCATCTCCCCGGCTCGGCCCTCGTCTGTCCTAGCCATACTGCCTCGTCGCTGTCCCGCTCGATTCCCGCAAACGTGCGCCCGCGCGCCAGGGACTCAGTGCACAAAACCTGAGAGGTAGGTCCGTTGAAACGCTTCCGTATCCGCTACTCTTGGCGCACATTCGCCGGCGATACCTCCGGCGCCATTGTAGCTGCCCTCATTGCACTTCCTTATGGTTTGGCCATGGCCAGCATGATGGGCCTGCCGCCGGTCTTAGGACTGGTAACTTCGGTGGCCACCGCGCCCATCACGGCTCTCCTCGGGCGTAATCCAGTGCTCATCGGCGGCACTGCCAGCGCTACCGTTCCCTTTATTGCCGAGTCGGTAAGGTCCCAGGGGCCGGGCGGCGCCGCCAAAGTCTGCATGGTCGCTTCCGTCTTTCTGCTGGTTTTCTGCTTCCTGCGCCTGGGCCGCTACATTCAAAAAGTTCCCAATCCCGTCGTCACCGGGTTCTCCTGCGGCGTGGGCGCGATGATGATCCTCTCGCAGCTTGGCGTCATGCTCGGGGTGCGGGCGGTCGTAGACCGCACATCGAATAACATGCTCTACCAGAGCTGGCAGGTCTTGTCTAAAGCCGGACAGACGCAGTGGAGCGCCCTTATTATCAGCGGAGTGGTCATTCTCGCCGCTCTCGCCTCCGCGCGCTTTTTCCCGAAGGCGCCCGCCCCGCTTATCGGTGTTTTGACCGCAGTGGCCATTGCCGCTGCGTTTAGCCTTCACCAGCGCGAAGTCGGCAATCTCCCCCTGACTATTCCTCCTTTTGCGGGCTTCTCCTGGACGCCCGCCGACGTCGTCAATGTCATTCCGGCGGCTTTCGGGCTAGCCTTCGTTTCGGCTGTCAACCTGCTAATCACCTCGCGTGTAGTGGAGCATTTTCGTGGCCGGCATAAACAGCTTAAACGCTCGGATGCCGATGCCGAACTCGGCGCTTACGGAGTCGCCAACATGGTGGCCGGAATCTTTGGCGCGCCTATGAGCGTGGGTATTCCCGCGCGCAGCCTGGCGAGCGTGCGTTGCGGCGCAACCACCCGCATGTCAAACCTTCTGCACGCGGTTTTTATCCTGGCCTTCATCGTACTCGGCCACCGCTATATTGCACATATTCCAGTTCCGGCCCTGGCCGGCGTCACCGCCTATATCGGTATCTGCCTGCTCGAATGGGGTACCTGGCGACGGCTTCCCAAGATGAGCCGGGTCGACGCGCTCGGTTTTCTCACCACCGCCGCTGCCACGCTCGTCGTGAACGCGGTCCTCGCCGTCGCCATCGGCTGCTCTTTTTATCTCCTGCGTTATTTGTATGTTCGTTTGACAGGCCACGTTTCGACACCCGAAGCTGGCAAGAAGATGGCCGTTGGAGCTCGCTAGCGCGCTCGTCTCCCATCGCGACCCGCATTGAGTAACCCCCGCTAATCGAGTAAACTCATACCAGCCCTGCCCGTCATCCTGCGTTTGGTCTGTCAAATGCTCTAGAACGCACATCACCGGGTTACAACCATAGAGTTTTGGCTGCCATGCTTACCTGTCCTGTTTGCGATACGCCGAATGAAGACGGCTCCGTATCTTGCGAACACTGTAACTGCGCCCTGAGCATGGATAACGGCGAGACGGTGGTTTCAAGCGCTCCAGTTAACGATCAGCAAACCGTCGTTGCATCGGCATTTTCGGCGGCTGCGGCGCCAGGTCCGGCGCGCGCCTTCAGCTCGGAACTGCCCATCGGCCGGACCTTGATAGGCCGTTATGAGATTCTAGCCCGCCTCGGGCAAGGCGGCATGGGAACCGTTTATCGTGTCCTCGATCGCGAGCTGGATCGAGTCATTGCGCTCAAAACCATTCGGCCGGACCTCGCCTCGAACACCTCGGCTCTTCGGAGATTGAAGCAGGAGACGCTTCTCGCCCGGCAAATCGCCCATCGTAATGTCATTCGCGTCTTCGATCTGGGGGTAGCGGACGGACTCCGTTTCATCACCATGGAACTGGTCGAAGGCCAGGACCTCAAATCGATCCTGGACAAGCACGGAAAGTATCGCTTCGACGAGGCGCTCGAAATACTTAGCCAGATCTGCCAGGGCTTGAGCGCCGCGCATAGCGAAGACGTGGTGCACCGCGATTTGAAGCCCCAAAACATTCTGCTATCGGCTGAAAATCGGGTGCGCATCGTGGATTTCGGGTTGGCGCGATCCTTCGAAGATACGGGCATCACGCACACCGGCACGATCCTCGGAACGCCTGCCTATATGTCGCCGGAACAGGCGCTTGGCCAGCAGGGCGATGCGCGCTCCGACATCTTTTCTTTCGGTGTCATTGCTTTCGAGCTGCTAAGCGGCGAACTGCCGTTTCCCAATCAAACGCTCTCCGAATCGCTGCTCAGCCGAACGCGCGGCCGGGCGCGCGCGCTCGAAGTTGCTAATCCCGAAGTTCCCGCCTGGCTGGCTCGGGTAGTGATGCGGTGTCTCGAACGCAATCCGGCGGATCGTTACCAGAACGCGCGGGAGATTTCGGCCGACCTGATGGCCCGTGACGTGTGCGCCTACCCGGCCTTGGGCCACTCGCCTGGCGCGCTGGCGCCCGGCGTCATGGTCGGCTCCCGTTACCGCATCGAGGCGGAAGCGGGCGAAGGCGGCATGGGCAAAGTTTATCGCGCTGTCGATCTCGATCTTCACCGTACGGTCGCGCTCAAGGTCGTTCGGCCGGATCTCGCCAGCAGTCCTAATACGCTCGAGCAGTTGAAGCACGAGATTTCGATCGCCAGTCAGATTTCGCATAAGAACGTCTTGCGCATTCATGATTTGGGCGAAGCGAACGGGCTCCGCTTCGTTTCCATGGCTTGGGCCGAAGGCGAAGATCTGGGACATCTGCTCAAGCGAACCGGCATCCTTCCTGAGGAACGTATTCTGGAACTCGCAGTCGAAATATGCGAGGGTCTGGAAGCGGCGCATGAGCAGGGAATCAGCCACCGCGATCTGAAGCCCAGCAATATTCTGCTTACCTCCGGAGGTCACGCCTGCATCGCCGATTTCGGATTGGCGCATAGTCTTCGCTCGCCGGTTGCGCTGCTGGGAAAGGACAGCGCGGCAACGCAGAGTATCCATTCCGCGCCTTCTTCGGGCACGCCCCGTTATATGTCGCCCGAGCAGATCGATGGAGTGGCCATCGATCACCGGACCGACATCTACTCGCTCGGGCTCATTCTCTATGAGATGGCGACCGGGCGCATCCCGTTCAATGACGATTCGGCTTTTCAGACCATGGCCCAGCGGCTCACCGAAAAGCCGGCCTCGCCCAAACTTCTGAATCCTGGGCTTTCCGACAAGCTGACAGGAATCATTCTGCGCTGCCTCGAACAGAATCCGCAGGCGCGTTATGCGAGCGTCGGCGAATTGCTTGCCGAACTTCGCAGCCGGCCCGCATCCATTGCTCCGACTGAGATTCAGCCGTCTTCGAAACGCCAGACCTGGTTCTGGGTCATAACGGCCGCCGTGGTTGCTTTGTTGGCCGGGGCAGCCTGGTATTGGCATCTTCGGACGCGGCTCATGGAACCGCCGCCGAACGGCAAGTACATCGCCGTGCTGCCGTTTCGCGCCATCGGCTCCGATCCGAATTTGAAATATCGCGCCGAAGGCATCGCCGACGCTGTCTCGGCCAGACTCTCCTCGCTCAGCAGCTTGCACCCCATCTCTGCCTCCGCTCTCCAACGCGTGAGTCTGTCGCAGCCCGAGGACACCGTCGGCAAGCAACTCGGTGCCAACCTGCTCGTCCGCGGCACCGTGCAAGGCGAAGGCGACCAGCTGAAAGTGGACGCCGAGATTTACAACATTGAAAAGCATAGGGCACTCTGGAGCAAATCGTATGAGGGAGTGACGGGCGACCTGTTCACGCTCGAAGACGAAATCGCGAACGATACCGAAAGCGCCCTCAAGATAAAGCCGACCATCGAGGAGCGTGAGCGCGCCGAGCCCGCGCCAACGCAAAATCTGGCGGCCTACGACTTGTACTTGAAGGGGCGAAACATTCTCAAGAACCATCGCGATGCCGCCAGCGCCAGGGGAGCTCTCGGGCTGTTTGAGCAGGCGTGCAAGGAAGACGATTCGTTCGCTCTCGCCTGGACCGGCGTGGCGGACGCCAGTCTGCTGCTTTATCGCATCACAAACAACAGTCTCGATGCTTCCAAAGCTCTGGCAGCAGCTCAGGAGGCCAGCCGGCGCAACAATAATCTGCCGGAGGTTCATTTCGCCTTAGGCAGCGTCTACACGGCCACCGGGCGGAATGCGGAAGCTGTGAAGGAGATTAAACGCGCTCTTCAACTCTCTCCCAATTCGGATGACGGTTACATCCGGCTGGGCCGCGCTTATCTCGCGACAGGACAGAAGCAGGACGCTCTGGCCGCTCTCAAGAAGGCCGTCGAGTTGAATCCTTACTATTGGTGGAATCACAATCAACTGGGCGCGGGCTATTACCGTCTCGGCCGGAACGACGATGCTCTGCGCGAGTTCAAAGAGCAGGTGGCGCAGAATCCGACCAACGAGGATGGATACAACGACGTGGGCGGGACCTACTTGCAGCAGGCGCAGTGGAAGAAGGCCATTCCGGAGTTCGAAAAGGCGATTCAGATCCACCCGTCTTCGTTCGAGTATTCGAATCTGGCGACAGCCTACTACCAGTTGGGGAATTATTCGAAAGCGATTCCCATCTATAAGCAAGCCCTGGCGCTCGATCCCGACCAGGCGGAAGTGGTGCGTAATTTAGCGGAGGCTTACGCGCAGACCGGCCAGCATGCGGAGGCCGGGAAAAACTACGATCGCGCCATGGGCCTGCTTTATGAACAGCTCGCGATCAATCCACGGGATGCTCAAGCCATCGGCACCCTGGCCATGTGTTTCGCGGGCAAGAAGAATAGCGCCAAGGCTCGCCAGCTGATAACCCAGGCGCGCTCCATCGATGCGGCGGATAGCGACCTCATGTACGACGAAGCGTTCATCAATCAGGCGGACGGCCGAATGCCAGAAGCGTTGAACGCGCTGCGCAATGCGTTCGAACATGGTTACTCGTTCGAGTATGCGCTGAGCGATCCCGATCTGAAGCCGTTACGCCAATCGTCCGGCTTCGCGGCTCTCCAAAAGCGCTTCGGTCACACGCTTATGGGACGCCGGCGATAGCGAACCAGCCCCGCTATCCCGAGCATCCCAGCCAGCATGAGCAATAGAGCCGACGGTTCGGGCGTCATGTTTACGTTCGCCCTGGCGTCGAAGTCGGTCCCCGCGCCCCAACTTCCGGACCCGTTCGGATCGGTACTGCTGTCGTTCAGGTTAACCGAGAAGATCTGTCCGTTCGAAATGCCCGCGCCCCGCGACGGTCCAAACATAATGTCGTAGAGAAAGCCGCCGCTGGTGGGCGTTTCGGAGATAGTACACGTCACGAAAGGTCCCGGCCCGCAGGTAATTGTTGTTAATTCGGGCAAGGTTGCGGCAACGCTTAAGTCGCCCCAGGTCTGTCCACTCTCGTTCTGAAAAAAGAAGACGCCGCCACCGAGGTTATCGGCTCCAAAGGCAAAGACATCGCTGGTGACCGGAGTCGCTGCCCCGGAGGGATCTTTGATGAGGATATGGGGATTTCCAGCATACAAGGCAAGCGGCGCAATAGCCGTTAACAACGCAAAGACGGTAGAGCTCAGGCGCATTTATATACTCCGGAAAAGAGGCTTTCGAAAATTCAGTCCTACTCATTCTCCGCTAATCGGAGTAGTCAAAGCTTGGTACAGGACTACCAGAACTAACGATTGATTAAGAAACGCCTTCCGGGGGCGCAAAGAAGCGAGCTACGATGGCGGTGGCTTGCTCCCACTCGCTCGCTTCACGCGCTAGCTGCTTTCGGCCGGCGCGCGTGAGCTTGTAGTATTTGGCGCGCCGGTTGTTGTCCGAAACGCCCCACTCTGACGAGATGTAGCCTTCCTGTTCCAGCTTGAGCAGCGCCGGGTATAGCGTGCCGTAATTAACGGCGAGCAGGTCGCCACTGGTCTGCTCGATGCGCCGCGCGATGCCATAACCGTGCAAAGGCCCGATGGTTTCAAGAGTCTTCAACACCATCAGCGCCAGCGTACCCTGCCAAACGTCTGATTTGTCGCTCGTCTTACCTATTGGCATCCAATAGTTATCATGACACAATTGACGTGTGGAAAAAATTAGGGTACACGCCTGCGCCTCTCAACGCCGTGAATGGACGCTAGCCCGGCATGTCCCCACCGGGTGCTCCCGAACTTTTCAATGCGGCATAACGCCGTAAACTGCCACCCCTTTCTTGACCCCGACGTATACGCGGCCGCCGGCCACCGTGGGGATTGTAAACCGAATAGCTCCGCCGGCCCGATCGCGATTCGGTTGCCGGTCGCTCGCATAGAGTTCTTTCGACACATTCAGGGCATCGTAGGCGCGCAGTATTGCTTCGCCGCCGCTTGCGTTCCAGGCCTTGGTTTCAATCGTCCAAACGACGCCATTGGTTGTGCCATTCGCCGAGACTGTCGGGGTGCCGCCGGAAAACTGCGACTTTTGCGCGCTCTCGGACTCTGGTGTGCTGGCCAATTTGCCGTTCCTGACCACGAAATCTTTCACGGCATCGCTTCCGGCGTAGTAATAAAGATGCCCATTCCAATACGCCGGGGCGCTGTAAATTCCATCCGACAACTTGATCTTTTCGGCAGACGGATCGCTGGCGTCGCGCTGCTGCTTGCCCATTCGCTCGGGGTTGACCATATAGAGCACACCAGCCTTTCCGCCAAAAACGACTCCGTCGGGGCGAGCGCCTGAGGCGCCGGGCAGAAGCAACGGTCCGCCCGAACCTAAGTCGCCATCGGTCGAACTGAGTTGCTGCTGATCGAAGGGGGTGAAGTAATCGTCGACCGCCAATTCGTTTCCGCGCAAGCTCAGACGCAAAATTGTATCGCCGTAATCGCGGCCCTTCGCCGAGCCTGCATCGAAGTCTCCGTTGCCCGTGACCAGGTAGACGTGGCCCTGCCGATCGGCGGCGGGACCGGTGTCGCTCTGCCAGATGCCGCTCTCGGCCGCACCGGGCGACGTGTTCAGCACGGCTCTTTGCTTGAGCGTGCGTGCGTCATAGGCCATCACCCAGCCGTGATAAGGCCCGACATCGCAGGAAGACGCCCAGCTCAGATAGACGACGCCGTTCACGAGCAGCAAGGACGCGCGCGGATTTTCGCGCAGGGGATCGAACTCGATTACGCCTCCTGAACTACCCGCGCCCGTTCCGGGCATGCTTGCGCGGATCTCCACCGGGCCGCCGAACTTCTCCGCGCCGGTGGTAATGGCTAGCGCGTGCAGTTTCTGCGAATAGTGACCGTTCGAACCGGCGCGCCAATTTTTGCCGCGCGCCAAAACGTAGAGTGTTCCGGTCTCTGTGTCGATGACGGGCGTTGCGGTGATGCCGACTTCCGGACTGATGAAGGGGCACTGCACATCGCGGTCGGGAACGGGCGTGACCAGGCCGCCCGAGGGAAGAAGATTGGCCTTCCATACCGGCAGCATGGTGTCCGTGTCGAAAGCATAGACGCTGTTGTGCTCGGTCGCGACAAACAAGAGGTTGCGCACGCCTTTGCCCGGGATAGTTACGGCCGGCAAATAGAGGGGCTGCGCATAGACGTCGCCATCCACCGGTAACGAGCGAATTTTTCCGAACGAACGGGGGTTCACGTTTCTAGGCGTAAGAACGCGCTCGTCTACATTCGCGCCGCTACGCATGTTGTCGTACTGCGAAGTCGCGATCCGCGGCCCATCTGCCGCCAGTGCCAGAGCGGAAGATAAGCAAAGCATCGATAGAAGTTTCATGTTTTGCCCCTTTTGCTATTTTGTCTTGGATCCGTGGCGTGGTTGCGTAGAAAGGCCCGCTCGAAAGCGGCATGGCAGGCCAAGAGGGACGTCAGGCGGCGCTTTCCGCGGCGCGCGGCAGGTTCTTGACGTCCAGGAACATCGTTTCTCCGAGTGTTTCATCGTCTTCGGGAAGGGAGCGAACCACTTCGACGGCTTTTTGGATAGCGGTTTTTTCAGGAACGAAGCCAGTTTCTTCGACCGGGGGTTGTTCTTCGATAGCGGCGGGTTGTTCCTCGATGGTTTTTTGGGGAACGAAGCCACGCTCCTTTTGGAGTTTGGCGAGCGAGGCGAGGGTTTTGTGGAAACTGCGCTCGGCGGAATTGGCGGCGCGCTGGACCAGGGTCAGGAGGCCGTTATCGATCCACTCGCTCACATTGGCGGGAGCCCAGGCGACGGCTTCGAGGTGGCGGAAGCGGCGCATGCGCCAGAAGCTTTGGGCGAGTTCGTCGACCAGGATTTCCTCGGTGGTGTTGGCAGGCTGGTGCTCGCGGCGTAAGCTGGCGCGAAGCGCATCGAATTCGGCGGGATCTTCGCGTGGGGTGATGAGGTCTTTCGAATAGAGGCCGTGACGGAAGGCGTTCTGGGAGGAGCGGGCTTTCCCCGCGGTTGTCTTGGGACCCGTGGAGAGGGCGGCATTGGCGCGATTGACATCGGCGCGGGTAAGCGGGGTGGACTGGACGTTCATGAGTTTCAAACCTGCCCGCAGGATAAAGAGAGGGCGTTCGGGCGGGCGAGGATTTTCCGGCTAAGCGGCTGAGCGGGTTGAAAAAAGAAAATTTCTTCGAGGCGTGACGAGCCGGGCCTGGTCCTGAAAGCGCCACCGCTTTGATATCCTCGAAAGTTAGAAAAGAGTTGAGGTTTTCCGATGTCCGGACACAGTAAATGGGCCACTATCAAGCACAAAAAGGCGGCCCTCGATAGCAAGCGTGGAAAGGTATTCACGCGCTTGATCAAGGAAATTCAAATCGCCGCCCGCAATGGGGGAGATCCCGATTCGAACGCGCGTCTCCGTACGGCGGTGGTTGCCGCGAAAGCCGTTTCGATGCCGGCCGAGAACATCAAGCGCGCCATTATGCGCGGTACCGGCGAACTCGAAGGCGGCCAGATCGACGAAATTCTGTTTGAAGGTTACGGACCTGGCGGCGCGGCCGTTCTGGTCAACGTTGCCACAGATAACCGCAATCGCACGGTGAGTGAAATCCGCCATATGTTCTCGAAGAACGGCGGCAATTTGGGCGAGCAGGGGAGCGTTGCCTGGATGTTCGAGCGCAAGAGCCAGGTCATCGTCGATGCCGAAAAAGTCTCCGAAGATCAGCTGATGAGCATCGTGCTCGATGCCGGCGCCGAAGATATTCGCGACCAGGGCGGCGCGTGGGAGATCATTTCTGCCCCGGAAGCGCACGAAGCGGTCCTGCAGGCTCTCGAAAAAGCCAGCATCCCCAACGAATCGGCGGAAATCGCGATGGTACCGAAGAACACGATGAAACTCGAGGGCAAGACCGCGCAATCGATGTTGAAGCTCTACGACGCGCTCGAGGAGCACGACGATGTACAAAACGTTTATGGCAACTACGAAGTGGATGAGGCCGAAGTAGAAGCGCTCGCTTAGCTGCTGCCAAGAACATCGAGCCGGCGGGTTACTACTCTGGCCGGTTCCTCTAAATGCGAATAGCTGGCATAGACTGCGGTACGGAAAAGACGGGAATTGGAATTATCGACACCGATGGGCGCTCCCATCGCTTCGTACACGCCGAAGTTATCCGCACCAAACCCGTCGACGCGCTGGAGCGCCGGCTCAAGTGTATCGCCGACCGGTTGCGCGTGCTGCTCTTGAACTTCCGGCCGGAGATCGTATCGGTCGAAGAAGTTTTTCACGCGGTCAATACCAAGTCGGCTTTGAAGCTGGCACACGTGCGCGGCGTGGCTCTGCTGGTAGCGGCGGAGGCCGGGCTGGTGGTGAGCGAATATTCGCCGCTCGAAGTGAAGATCAGCGTGGTGGGGTATGGGCGCGCGGAGAAGCAGCAGGTCCAGATGATGGTGCTCTCGCTGCTTGGCATCAACCAGCAGTTCGGCTCCTTCGACGCCACGGACGCGCTGGCGGTCGCGATTTGCCATGGCACGCGCCTCAACTTTCCGATGGCCGCCGGGGTGCGAAGATGAAGACCCTCGGTCTCGGCCTGCTCGCCTGCTGGCTGTTTGCCGCAGCCGCACTATTCGGCGCGGGCGCGCCGCGCGTCACCTATACTCGCACCTTCCCCGGCAGCATTCCACCTTACTTCCGGATAGCGGTGGATGCCGGGGGCGCCTTCGAATATAGTGAAGCGCTCAAAGACCCGCAACCGCTGCACGCCCAGATGCAGGCAAGCGAAGCGGCGGCGTTGTTCGATCTCGCCGCCAAGCTCGACAACTTCAAGACGCCGCTCGAATCGGGGTTGAAAGTCGCGAATACGGGCAAGAAAGTTTTTCGTTACCGTGACGCGAACGGCGTTATTTCGGAGACAACCTTCAATTACTCCATCAACCCGACCGCGCAACAGCTGCTCGAAAAATTCGAACAGATCGCCGCCAGCGAACGAGCTTATCTGGATCTCGACCGAACCGTCCACTTCGATAAGCTGGGCGTGAACGATGCGCTGGCTGAAATCGAAGCTCTATGGTTGCGCAAGCAACTGGCGGCGCCCGAGCAGTTCGTGCCATTACTGACGCGCGTGGCCACGCACGAATCGTTCATGCACCTGGCGCGCGACCGGGCGGCCCGTTTGAAGGACGAATTCGAAAAGCCGGTGACCGCGTCGGTTAACGGCTCCAAGCAGCAATGAAGAGCGAGGGGTCACCGTTTGGACGCGTAATCTGGATTGTGCTCGACAGCGTAGGCATTGGCGCAATGCCCGACGCCGCCCAGTTTGGAGATGTAGGCAGCGACACCTTGGGGAACATCGCCAAGAGATGCCGGCTGAACCTGCCGAACTTGAGCCGCCTCGGTCTGGCTAATATCAAGCCGCTGGCCGGCTTGTCGGCCGCCGAGCAACCCGCGGGGGCGTACGGAAAATGCCTGCTCGCTTCGCCCGGCAAAGACACCACAACCGGCCACTGGGAGATGGCGGGCATCATTTTGCAGGAGCCGTTTCCGGTTTATCCGCGGGGCTTCCCGCGGGAAACGATGGAGGAGTTCGAAGCGCTTATCGGCCGCAAAACGCTGGGCAACAAAGCGGCCTCGGGAACCCGGATTATCGAGGAGCTTGGCGCGGAGCACATGGCCACCGGCTCGCCTATTGTTTATACGTCGGCGGATAGCGTGTTCCAGATCGCGGCGCACGAAAAAGTAATTCCGCTGGCCGAGCTCTATCGAATTTGCGAAACCGCGCGTGAACTTTTGCAGAGACCGAACCGCGTCGGGCGTGTGATTGCGCGGCCGTTTGAGGGAGAAGCGGGCCAATTCGTCCGTACCGCGAACCGGCACGATTACGCCGTGCCGCCGCCGCCCGGCATGTTGCTTGACCAGCTGCGGGAGCAGTCGGTAGCGGTTTATGCCATCGGCAAAATCGCGGATATTTTTCTCGGACGCGGCATCGAGCGTTCGGTCACGACCAAGAACAACGAAGACGGAATGCGGAAAACGGCCGCTGCCATGCGCGAGCAGCCGGACGGGTTGATTTTTGTGAACCTGGTGGATTTCGATCAGCAGTATGGCCACAGGAACGACCCGAAAGGCTACGCGGCCGCGCTCGAATGCGTGGACCGCTGGCTGCCCGAGCTCGACCTGCGCGACAGAGATCTTCTTATTTTGACGGCCGACCACGGCTGTGACCCGACGACGCCCTCAACCGATCACTCCCGCGAATATACGCCCTTGCTGGCGTTTGGAAATCATGTCAGGGCGGGAATCGACCTCGGCACGCGCAAGACTTTGGCCGACATCGGGCAAACAGTCGCGGAGAATTTCGGCACTTCCATCGCCGCGGGATCGAGCTTCCTGGGCGACATTCAGAAAGGATAACCAAGACACATCGGCCTATGAGACGGCGCATTACGGCAGGCAATTGGAAAATGTACAAAACCGCCGAAGAGACGACCAGCTTCCTGCTCAAATTCAAGCAACTCGCGGCGGGAATAGAGAATTGCGAGATCGTTCTGTTTCCTCCGGCGCTGAGCATTCCGGCGGCGGTCGCGGCGTCGGAGGGAAGCGCGGTGAAGATCGGCGGGCAGAACATTTATTGGTGTCCGGAGGGCGCGTATACCGGGGAAGTGTCTTCGGAGATGATGCGCGCCGCGGGGGCGAGCTGGGTGCTGGTGGGACACAGCGAGCGGCGTCACCAGGTCTGCCATGAGACGGATGCGGAGGTGTTGAAAAAAACGCAAGCCGCGCTCACGGCCGGTCTAAACCCGATTGTCTGCGTGGGCGAAAAGCTGGAAGAGCACAAAGCGGGCAAGGCTCATGAGGTGCTGGTGCGCCAGTTTGCCTGTGGGATCGCCGGCCTGACGGAAGAGCAGTTCGCGCGCATCGTGATCGCTTACGAACCGGTCTGGGCGATCGGCACCGGCCAAACAGCCACGCCGCAGATCGCCTCGGAAGCGCATCAGCTGATTCGCTCGGAAGCGGAAAAAAGATTCGGTGACGAAGCCGCGCGGCAGGTGCGGATCCTTTACGGCGGGAGCGTGAAGCCCGACAACATCGAAGGACTGATGCGCGAGCCCGAGATAGATGGCACGCTGGTTGGGGGCGCGAGCCTGGATCCGGATTCGTTTATCAAGATCGTTAGGGCAGCGTAGTGGAAAGGGCGCGTTTTAGCGAAGCCCGCTTACTTACCGGTCGCGGTTCTGCCGAGGCACTTTCACTAATCGTCGGGTTTTTTGTCTTTCGGGTCTCGGCCGGGTAAGCCGAACGGGTTTTCCTGCACTCTTTCGCGGATGCCGGCATGCAGAGTTTTTGCGAGGGAAATGCTTGCGCCTCCGAAACGGTTCCGGATGTGATCGACAGATCGAAAAGCGTTTCGCAGACGCGCGGTTTCGGCCTCTTCGAGCAGGCTCATCTGCCCTTCGACGGCTTGCAGGTTGCCGGCATGGACTCCCAACAGGCGAATCGGCGTCTTCTTGTCCCAGGCCTCGCGAAAGAGGCGTACGATTGCGCCGGCGACTTCGCGATCGAGCTGCGTGGCGTGGTCGAGCGAGGAGGCGCGCGTGATGGTCGAAAAATCTTCTGTTCTCAGCTTGAGCTGGATGGTACGGGCGTAAAGCCGATTTTCGCGCAAGCGCTTGGCCACCATTTCAGAAAGTCTGAACAGCGTTGTTTCGAGCCGTTCCTGATCCGCCGTATCTTCGTTGAAGGTATGTTCGTGGCTGATCGATTTCGCTTCCTCGCGCTCGCCGACTTCGGCATCGAACCAGCCACCGGCGTCTGTGCCGCGCGCTTTTCCGGCGAGGGCCAAACCCCAGCGACCGAAACGCGCCGCCAGAAATGACTCCTGCAAATTGGCGAGATCGCCTACCAGTCGAATGCCGAGCTGATGGAGAGATGCCTCCGTCTTCTTGCCCACGCCCGGAATTTTGCGCACTTCGAGAGGCGCCAGGAAGCGTGCCTCCTGCCCAGGCAGAATATACAGGACGCCGTTCGGTTTGGCTCGATCGGAAGAGACCTTGGCGACCAGGCGCGACGACGCCAATCCGAGCGAGCACTTCAAATTCGTAGCTAAGGCGATGGCGTGATGCAATTCGTGGGCGGCTCGCAAGGCCGGCCCATGCAGCCGCTCCGTGCCGGTCAGATCGAGATATGCTTCGTCGATCGACGCCATCTCGACCATGGGTGAAAAGCGATTGAGCACAGCGAAGACTTTTTGGGAATATTCGCGATAGCGCTCCGCGTGTCCTTCGACGAATGTCGCCTGCGGGCAGAGCTGCCCGGCGGTGCGGAGCGGCATGGCGGAGTGAACGCCGAATTTTCGCGCGGCGTAAGAAGCAGCCGCTACCACGCCGCGCTGGTTTGCCTTGCCGCCGACCACCACCGGCTTGCCTTTGAGCGACGGATCGTAAAGCTCCTCGACCGACACAAAGAACGCGTCCATATCCAGATGGCAGATCAGGCGTTGCATGGCGGAGACGTTTCAGCGGAGGGACGCGCCGAGGACGCGCGGCCAGCCCGCTAAGTCTGAGCTTACTGCAAGATCCGTCCAAGCGCCGGAGAGCATGGCGCGCACCGGTTCGAGCGATTGAAAGCCAAGCTCCAGCAAGAGGCGGCCGCCGGGTTTGAGCGCGAGCGCCGCGCCCGCGATGAGACGTTGGTATATTTCCAAACCGGAATCGCCGGCAAAGAGCGCCATGTGCGGCTCCCAGGCGCGCACTTCGCGCTGCATGTTGGCGGCGTCCGCGCCGGGAACATAAGGCGGGTTCGAAATCACCACGTCGAGCGAAGCGGAGGCGGCTGCTGCCAGCAAATCGGCGGCGAAAAATTCGACCGCAGCCTGATGGCTTTTGCGGTTACGCTGTGCAACATGGAGAGCGGGACAAGAGATGTCGGATGCGGCAATGCGCCGGCAGCTTTCTTTGGCTAAGGAAATGGCAATCGCGCCCGAGCCGGTTCCGACGTCGAGCGCCGCTGCTCGCGGATGATCTTTCAAAAAGGAAAGCGCCGCTTCGACCAGATGTTCCGTCTCCGGCCGCGGAATCAGCACATTCTCATCTACATAGAATTCGCGGCCGTAGAACTCCTGCTGGTGGGTGATGTATTGGGTCGGTTTGCCTTTCAGACGCTCGTTCAAATAGCGCCCGTAGTGAATCCAATTCAGCTCGCTTAACGGATCGGTGGAGTGGGCGTAAAGATAGGCGCGCTCGCAATGCATGGCGTGACAAAGCAAGACTTCGGCGGTGAGGCGCGGGGCTCCGATAGTGGCTTTTTCAAGAAGCTCGGTACCCTGCAGCAGGGCGGCTTGGACGGTCAAAAACAACAGCAGCCCGGCTAGGCGGCTTCACCTTGGTCGCGCAGCCGTTCCGATTGGTAATAGTTTGTCAGAGCGTCGATAACCGGCTGCAGGCGGCCTTCCACGATCAGGTCGAGCTGATGCAGCGTCAGTCCGATGCGGTGATCGGTGAGGCGATTTTGAGGGAAATTGTAGGTGCGGATCTTCTCGCTGCGGTCGCCTGTGCCCACCATGCTCCTGCGTTCCGCGCCGATCTGCGCCTGCTGCTTCTCGAGCTCCATCTGATAGAGCCGCGAGCGCAACACCTGCATGGCTTTCGATCGATTTTTGATTTGCGACTTCTCATCCTGGCAGGAAACGACGGTGTTGGTCGGCAGGTGCGTGATGCGCACCGCGGAATAAGTTGTGTTGACCGATTGACCGCCCGGTCCGGAAGAGCAGAAGGTATCGATACGCAGGTCTTTGGCATCGATCTGCACATCTACTTCATCGGCTTCCGGCATGACAACCACAGTGATCGTCGAAGTGTGGACGCGGCCCTGCGTTTCCGTCGCCGGCACGCGCTGCACGCGATGGACGCCGCTTTCATATTTCAGGCGGCTATATACTTTCTTGCCGCTCATCATGGCGATCACTTCGCTCAAGCCGCCGACGGAGGATTCGCTCAAGGAAGTCACTTCTACTTTCCAGCCCTGCTCCTCGGCGTAGCGCGTATACATACGGAAGACCTCCGCTGCAAACAGGGAAGCTTCATCGCCGCCCGCGCCTTTGCGGATCTCGATGACGACGTTCTTCTCGTCGTTCGGGTCCTTGGGCAGCAAGAGCACCTGCAGATCGCTTTCGATCGAGATCACCTCCGGTTCCAGGCGCGTGACTTCGAGTTCCGCCATCTGGCGCAGATCGGGATCACTCTCGTTGAGCATTACGCGCGCTTCTTGCAGTTCCCGATCGGCTTTTTTCCAATCGCGAAATTTGGCGACGAGTTCGGTCAACTCGCTTTGCGCTTTGGCCGTCTTGCGGTATTCGTCCTGATCGTTCAGGACGGCCGGGTCAGTCATTTTAGCTGTCAGCTCGTTGAACCGAGCCTCAGCTTCTTGCAAGCGATCGAAATATTGCATGGAGCAAATTCTCCGGACTTAGGCGATCACGAGTACGCCGCCCTGGGCTTTTTCAAGCTCCATGGCATGGTCGAGCGCGTGGATGGCAACTTCGGTTTGGCCATTGCTGGGCGGCTGAGTGGTGACACGCTGCAGCCACAGACCGGGGCGGGTGAGCCAGGCGAGCAACCCTCCCTGACGCCGGGCGGCGAAGCGAATGATCTCATAGCTCACGCCCACGATGACGGGCAGCAGAGCGATGCGCGCGGCGAATTTGGCCCAGAAGTTGTCGATCGGAAGGAAGGCATAGCTGATCATCGCAATGATCAGCACAACGACCAGGAAACTGGTTCCGCAGCGGGGATGCCAGGTGACGAAACGCTGCGCATTCTCGACCGTCACGGGCTGGCCGGATTCGAAATTGAAGACCACTTTATGTTCGGCGCCGTGATACTCGAATACTTTTCTCATCTCCTGCATGCGTGAGAGCAGCAGCATGAAGCCGAGAAAGATTGCGATGCGGAGACCGCCATCCACCATGTTGATGGCGAAGCGGCCGCTGACAGCCTCGAAATGCCTGCCGAGCAAGGTGGCGAGATAGAGCGGCACGAACTTATACAGGCCGATCATGAACAAGACGGAAAAGGCGACCTGCAAAATCATTGCGCCGGAGCCCGTATCATTCTTGGTGGCGGAGTCTTCGGGGGATTTTTCCTTGCCGGAAACTTCTTCGAGCGCGCACTCGGCGGAAAACTTGAGCGCCTTCATGCCCAGCCACATGGCGTGGCCGAGCGTGCCTAAGCCGCGAAAGATCGGCAGCTTGAAGATGCGGTGTTTGTCCGATAGGCGAGGGAGCGGACTCTCCTGGGTGACGATTTCCCCGTTGGGCTTGCGCACGGCGACGCAATAGCTGTGCGGGGAGCGCATCATGACGCCCTCCATGACAGCCTGGCCGCCAACCAGGGTGGTTTCCTCGCCGTTTTCGAGTACGGGAAGGAGTTGTATGTGCACAAAAAGACGCACAAATTCACGAAAATTCAAAGGGAAGACTCCTTTCTAAGTATATCTTGCAGGGCGGCGGAGAGCGCGCCGCGCTAGCGTACCGGAGGCACCAGAAATGTACCGCCCGCCGCATCTCTGACATTGCTACAGGTGACAGGCGCGGGGTTCTGACTCTTGCTGAGACAGAATTCGACGGCATTCAGATAGCGGCCGCGCAGCTGAATAGCCATTTCCGAATCGTTGAGATGTAGATTCGCCTGCTCGAACTGCTGTTTGAGTTTCCGGGGCGCGAGCGCGAAGCTCGATTGCGGCGCCTTCCACTGGCCGGGAATATTTATCGATTCGAAGGCGCGCCGGATGAGCGCAAGATAGTTGTCGCCGCTCAAACCGCTACATGTTCCATGCTGCTGCCATTCGTGTCGCACGAGTTCTGGCGGCATGATATCGGCAACGGAAGAGTAGTTAGCGGGAGGCGGCTGGGTTGTCCGGCAATTCGACGGATAGGAGCCATCGTTATTCTGCGGCCACAGGCCATGCACGATGAAGCCCTGGTGTTTGCCGCATTCGGCGGCGCTCGGTTTGCTGTGACAGAATTCTGGGCTCCAGGATAGAACGAGAAGATAGTAGTCGAAGACACCCGCCTGGCCGCTGGAGCTTCGATTGCGCCGATGAGAGGGATAGCAGCCGAGGGCCAGCGCCAGCAGAGCGGCGGTCACTTTAAGGCAACGCATGGTCTCCTTCTACCTTACGTGCGGGTATTCCTGAATCCAAGTTCCCGCGACAGGCATCGAGCACCTGAAAGGGAATTATCAATTCCATGAACCTGAAAAACGCAACTTCCAGCCTGCGCATCGGGGCCACGGCCGGTTTGCTCTCTCTTTCGTTGGTTGTTCTCCCCGCTCTCACCGAGAGCGCGATCCCGCAGGTGGGCCAGCAAGCGCCGGCTTTCCAGCTTCCCTCGCAGGACGGATCGCAGATCGGCTTGAAGGAGTTTCGCGGCAAGTGGGTGGTCTTGTACTTTTATCCAAAGGACAATACGCCGGGCTGCACCATGGAAGCGCATAATTTTCAACGGGACCTGGCCAAGTACAAGCAGCATGATGCCGTTATCGTAGGGGTGAGTGTCGATTCGACCGACAGCCACAAAGGCTTTTGTGCCAAGCAAGGCTTGACCTTTAAACTTCTTTCCGACACAGACAAAAAGGTAGTGGCGGAGTACGGTTCCGAGCGCAGCATCATGGGGATGAAAATGGCCGCGCGAAATACATTTCTCATCGACCCCGAGGGAAAAATAGTAAAAGCCTGGACCGGTGTCGATCCGCACAACCATAGTGAGGAAGTTTTGACCGCCTTGAATGAATTACAAGGCAAAAAATCCTCGTAAGGAGCCCGCCCCAATGGGGCGGATAAAAACAACGCAAACGCGTGGCAGCAGGTTGTAGCAATTCCCCCTGGTTCTCGTCCACAAGGTGTGTATGGATTCCAGGGAGGAAAACACATATGGCAAGCATGAGAGATTGCACGGTAGTGGCGGTTTTTGACGATGTGAGCGAAGCGCGGGCGGCGGCTTCCGAATTGAAAACGGCAGGCTTAGGCTCGGACAAGGTTTATGTTTCGTCGGAAAACACGCCGGCCGGGAGCAATGCGGGCTACACGCCTCACCACGAAGGCGGGTTCACCGGGTGGGTCAAGTCGCTTTTCGGCGGCGAGGAGCATGACCACGGCCGGAGCTATGAAACCGCGGTGGCGGGAGGAAAGACCGTCGTCAGTATAGATACGACGGAGGCGAATGCAGATCGCGCGTCGGAGATTTTGAGCCGACACTCGCCGGTGGATGTCCACACGGACGATTTCGGCGCAGCCCATGGAGTAGCGACTTCGGACACGCACAGCGCGGGGTATGCGGGCAGTCGGTCAGACGTTCTGAATGCGAGGGACGAACTGGATACGGCGGCTGGCTCGCCAGGTTCGTTCGGTCATCCGGCCGGGCGGCCCGTGGATACCAACGCCGCGCCGGCGATACCGGTGGTTCACGAGGAGTTGAAAGTAGGCAAGCGCGACGTGCAAACCGGCGGCGTGCGGGTTTATTCCCGCATGACGGATACGCCGGTGGAGCAGGATGTCAATTTGCGGCAGGAGCATGTACGGGTAGACCGTCAACCGGTTGACCGCGCGGCGACGGATGCCGATCTGCGCGCCGGCCGCGACCAGGTGATCGAAGTCTCGGAATACGGCGAAGAGCCGGTGGTTGCGAAACAGGCGCGCGTGGTGGAAGAAGTTCGCGTTAACAAGGACGCTTCCGAGCGAACCGAAACGGTGCGCGATTCTGTGCGCCAGAGCGACGTGCAAGTTGAAAACCTGGCGGATCGCGGCAATCGACCAAACGGGCAAACTTCCGCTTACGATAGCGATTTCCGGAAGCATTTTGCGGCTACTTATCCGGCGAATGCCGCCAATTACGACGATTACGCGCCGGCCTATCGATATGGCTATGAGGCAGCCAGCGACCCGCGCTATGCGGGGCGCGACTACTCGCAGGTCGAGTCCGATTTACGAAGCGATTACGGCAGGCGATATCCGAACAGCGCCTGGGATCGCATGAAGGACTCGATCCGTTATGGCTGGGACAAAATGACGGGCAAAGCGCAATCGGCCACGTCGCGCTAGCTATGAAGCCTGAGAAAGACGAAGTAGTAGTCCCGCTAATTCGCGAGGAAGCTCAAGTGGGCGCCGTACCGGTTAAAACCGGCGGCGTCCGCGTGACGAAGTCGGTCGATCACCATGAAGAACTGATCGAGCAGGAGCTTCGCAAAGGGCATGTTGACGTCGAGCGCGTGAAAATGAGCCGGCAGGTCGAAGGTCCGCAGGAGCCTTACCGGACGGGGCACACGCTGGTGATCCCGGTTACTTCGGAAGTGCTTGCCGGAGGCGGCAAACATTGGGAGATCACCGAGGAGATCCGGCTGACGCAGCGTGAGGATTCGGAATCGGTCCAGCAGCGCGTGAACCTGGCGCAAGAGCACGCTACGGTCGAGCGACTCGATGCGCGGGGTAACGTGGTCGCCGCCGAATCGGAAGCACAAGCGCCTCGGCGGAAGAGACGATTGGGCAACGATTCAATCCTTGCCAAGAAAAATGAAGAGAGTGCTCCCCCAAACAGGGTTTTATCGTCCCGCAAAAGTATCCTCAGGGAGCGTTCGCGCCCGAAGCCTTAGCCGCGCTCCGCTACTGGCATCCTGCCTCGTGATCGTCGGGGCAGTTTTCGTCAAGTACTAACCTGTAAGAGCAGCCAGTGAGCCTGAGAAGTAGCGCGCCTGTTTGCCTATTTCGGCGGCCGCGCGGCTTTCGCGTCACGCAGCCACTGGGAAGTCATCCAACAGAGAAGAGAAAAACGTGCCAACCACTGAAACAAATACCTTAGAAGATCTTTGCATCAATACCATCCGCTTCCTTTCCGCCGATGCCGTGCAGCAAGCCAATTCGGGGCATCCGGGGTTGCCGATGGGTGCTGCCGCCATGGGGTACACGCTTTGGACGAAGTTCCTCAAGTTCAATCCGCAAGATCCTAACTGGTTCGACCGCGACCGCTTCGTGCTGTCCGCCGGACACGGCTCCATGTTGCTTTACAGCCTGCTCTATCTCACGGGCTACGATCTTTCGCTCGACGAGCTGAAACGGTTTCGGCAGTGGGGCAGCAAGACGCCCGGACATCCGGAGCGCGGCCACACGGTAGGAGTAGAAGTCGCCACGGGGCCTCTGGGGCAGGGTTTCGGAAATGCCGTCGGGCTGGCGATTGCGGAAGCGTGGTTTGCCGCCCGCTTCAATCGTCCGGGTCACAACATTGTGGATCACTACACGTACGGTATTTGCGGCGATGGCGATCTGATGGAAGGCATCAGCCAGGAAGCTGCTTCTTTGGCGGGCCACTTACAGCTAGGCAAGTTGATTTTCCTCTATGACCAGAACCATATTTCGCTAGCCGGCGGAACGAGTCTTTGCTTCACCGACGACGTGGGCAAGCGCTTTGAGGCCTACGGTTGGCATACGCAACACGTGGAGCGCGGAAACGACACCGAAGCCATCGAAAAGGCGATTCAGAAGGCGCGCGAGGAAAGACACAAACCGTCGCTGATTCTGGTCAGGACGCATATCGGATACGGCAGTCCGAAGAAGCAGGATACGTTTGAAGCGCACGGCAATCCGCTGGGCGACGAAGAGTTGCAAGCCGCCAAAAAGGCGCTCGGCTGGGGCAGCATGGACAAGTTCTATCTGCCGAAGGATTCAGTCGATTTCTTCCGGAAGGTTGGACAAAAAGGCACGAAAGAACAGAAGGATTGGCAGACGAAGTTCGACGCTTATAAGAAAGCCTTTTCGAAAGAAGCGGCCGAGCTGGAAGGGATGCTCAGTGGCAAGCTGCCGGCAAACTGGCAGGCGGATCTGCCGAAGTGGAAGCCGGAAGATAAGCCCATTGCAACGCGCGCGGCGGGCGGCCAGGTGATGAACGCGCTGGCCAAGCACATTACGAATTTGATGGGCGGCTCAGCGGATCTGAATCCATCCACAAACACCGCTTTGAAGGGCGAGGGAGATTTCCAGCCGCCGGAAGCCGAGGGGCCGGCGACGCAGGGCGCGGTGGGAGGCGTCTGGGGATATGCGGGACGGAACATTGCGTTCGGCGTGCGTGAGCATGCCATGGGCGCCGCCGTAAACGGGATGGCTGCGCACGGCGGCTTGCTGCCGTTTAGCGCCACGTTCCTGGTGTTCTCGGATTACATGAAGCCATCGATCCGGCTGGGGGCGCTCAGCCAGTTGAAGGCTTACTACGTTTTTACGCATGACAGCGTGGCGGTAGGCGAAGACGGGCCGACGCATGAACCGGTGGAGCAACTGGCCGGGTTGCGCTCTATTCCCGGGCTCAATGTGATGCGTCCGGCCGACGCCACGGAGACGGCGGATAGCTGGGTGGTTGCCGTCAAGCATAACGGGCCCACTCTGTTCGCGCTCACGCGGCAAAACGTGCCGCATCTGAGCCGAGCGAATGTGAAAGGCGGCGCTGATAAGGGCGGCTATATTCTGTCGGAAGCTGAAGGTGGCAAACCGGAAGTTATTCTGATCGGTTCGGGCTCTGAAGTGGCGCTTTGTATGAACGCCCAGGAGAAGCTGAAAGACTATGGGGTGAAGGCGCGCGTGGTCAGCTTGCCAAGCTGGTTCCTCTTTGCGGCACAGGATGAGGCTTATCGGGAAAGCATCCTGCCGAAGGCAATGAAAAAGCGCGTGACGGTTGAGGCCGCTTCGACCTATGGTTGGGAGCGCTGGGCCGGCGACGAGGGGACGATGATCGGTATCGATCATTTCGGCGCGTCCGCTCCGGGCGGTGAAATCATGAAACACTTCGGCTTCACGGCGGAACATGTAGCGTCGGCTGCTTTGGAGCTGCTAGGACGCCATGAAGAGGCGCAGAAGGAATATGGAGGCGATACGACGAATGTGGCGCCTACTTCCCCGCAAGAGGGACATTCCTGACGTAGCTACAATTGAGATATGGCCCGCATGTCCCGCCCAAAAGAGAGCACTGATCCGCTTTCGCGGGACCAGGAAATCGAACAATCCAGACTTCGTGCCGATGCTGCTCAGGCGCTCGTGAAGGCTTTGAAAAGCAAGATGGCCAACCAGGAAGTTTTCGGGTGGGCCGTCGAGTCGGTCACTGAGCGAGCGACCGAGGTTTTCGGTGAACGCGAGAAAGCGCTGCGCTGGCTGGGCACTCCGGTGCGGGCGCTCGAATTTGCAACGCCGATTTCCTTGCTGGCCGGTTCGAAAGGGACGGCTGACGTACTCGCGGTGCTCGGCCGCATTGAGCATGGCGTTTTTTGAAGGCTTACCGCCTACACTCTCCAAAATATTCGGCAAAGAGCGGAGAGGGTTCTTTTCGCAGAACCGGGCCGCAGTGCTGAGTGTCCCTTCCGCAGTCATGCCGGACTGCCCGACGGAGCGAAACTACGTGCTCAATCCGAAGCATGCGGAGTTCAAGCGAATTAAGTTTTTCCTTCGGGCCCGTTTCGCTTCGATCCTCGCCTGAAGTGAACCGGGCAGTATATAGTTTGGGGAGGATCTAAGCCCGCGTTGGAGCCTCTTTAGGATGGGCAACGCGGTAGCGGCGGAGACGAAAATGGCATATCGAATAACGGCGGATGAGACAGTACCTGACGGCGTTCGCAGGATTGTACAGGAGGAGATCGATTCAGCTATCCGGCTGTTCGGTGCGAACTCCGGCTCGCCGCGCGACGAGGCAATTCACGAAGCTCGTAAGAGCGTGAAGAAGATTCGCGGTGCTCTTCGGCTGGTACGCCCGGAACTTGGAAAGACGTACCGAAACGAAAGTTCCAGGTTCCGCAAGGTCGGCAAGAAACTATCGGAACTTCGCGACGCGGCGGCGATTCTCGAAGTCTTCGATCAGGTGACGAAGAAGTTCTCGGGAGCGCTCGATGGGACGAGCATCGATACGATGCGGCGCGCTCTCGAAGAAGAGAAGCATGCGCTCGAAGCAGAACTCGACGTCGACGAAGTGATCCAAAAGACCGGGAAGACGCTCAGCGCCGCTCTGCAGCGGTTGAAGACCTGGCCCCTTAGCCGCGACGGTTTTGCAGGCCTTGCTTCCGGGCTCGAATCGACATACCGGAGCGGCCGAAAAGCGCTCGCCAAGGCGGAGAAGAAGCAGACGGGCGTGGCGTATCACGAGCTCCGCAAGCGGGTGAAAGATCATTGGTATCACGTGCGCTTGCTCGAGAACATGTGGACGGAAGTCATGCAGGCTCATGAATCGAGCCTGAAAGATCTGGAGACGTGGCTGGGTGACGATCACAATCTGGTTGTGTTGCGGAAGAAGCTTGAAGGGCGGCCCGAAAAGTACGGCGGCGAGGCGGCTGTTCAGGCGTTCCTGGCGGTTGCGGGACAGCAGCAGGAAGAGTTCCGAAAGGATGCTGTGTCTTTAGCGCGGCGTGTCTATGCGGAAAAGCCGGCGGTCTTTGTGCAAAATCTGGCGGAGTTATGGGATGCCTGGCACGAGCAGCCGAAGAGCCGGCGCAAGCCACCCGCGAGCGTTCCCGGCAAGAAGTCGGCGGCGGCCGGAAAGCCTAAGAAGACAGCGGCGGCCTAACAGCCGCTTCCTCGCGTGGCCGAAGATGCCATGACTCCTCCAGACCAAATCTTGACGGGAAGCATCCGGGCGCTACTGCTTTTCGATATCGCGGAGGAAATCGACCTGAACTTCCTTCACAACTCGCTTGGAACCGATCCCGGCAAACGCGAGCCGGCCTTCCGCCGTCAGACGCCGCAGTATGTGCGGTTCGAGCGCACTCCGGTAGCCGAAAGCCTGGGCGAATGCGCTGAATACGCCGGCAGCCCGCTGATCGGAAAAATCCGCTACTTCGATTATGGAGTCGCCAGCATCGAGCTCCAGATGACGTTTCGGAGATCGTGGGAGGAATTGGTCGCCCTGGCGAACCAGTGGATCTCTTCTCCCGAGCTGGAAGATCGCGCGAAGGGGTTATTAGAAAAGCACCTGAGCTCCTTGAGGAACAGTTTGCGCAAGCCGCACGGCGAATGGATCTGGGAGGATTATTACGTCGTTCAAGTGGATCCGTTTTCGGGTGAGGACGGCGCGACGGTTTCGGCCGAAAGTTTGACCCGCCAATGCCGCGGTCAAATCGCGCAGATCGTGCGCGGTGAAGAACTGCCTCTTTCGTCGCGCGAGGAGCAGGAGGTGCTGCAATCGAGCATGTCTTACTATCCGACGGACCTGCTGGTGGTGGGCTGGGTCGCGGCGTTTGTGTATGACACTCCGTTTTCCGCGCTGCCGACGGTGGAGCTCTTGGAATACGCGAATACGCAGTTGCTCGAATTTCGCTATTACGATGAAGTGCTCACCAGCGTTCTGGCGGATGTCTATAAGCGATTGGAAACGCGCCGCGGCATGTGGCGGCGCTGGCGGCTGGCGCGGCAGGCGGAGGATCTGAATACGATTCGCCTGGATTACCGTGAGTTGGCCGAGCGAACGGAGAACGCCATCAAATTTCTGAGCGACATGTTCTACGCGCGTGCCTATCGCCTGGCGGCCGCGCGCATCGGGGTGAACGATTACCGTGCCCTGGTCACGGAGAAGCTGACCACCGCGCGCGAGCTCTACGAATCGATGGTCAACGAGTTCCATCAGAGCCGTGCCTTCTTGCTCGAGTTGCTGGTGGTGATCATCCTGCTTATCGAGATCGTGATCTTTTTCGGGGCGAGGCGTGAATTTCTTCCTTAGGAGCGAAAATACTTCACCCCGGCTGCTCTTAGTGCCGAGCTCGCTTGTTGGGGTAAGTGTTTTCCGCTGAAGGACTTAATTGGCGGGAAAATTACCCGATCTTGTGGCCCGGAAAGTGCTCATCACAGTAATGAGGAGACATTACAACATGCTGTGGTACACCTGGGTTTTTCTAGTAATCGCGATTATCGCCGCGGTGCTTGGTTTTGGCGGCATTGCCGCGGCAGCCGGCGGCATTGCAAAGATTTGCTTTGTAGTATTTCTTGTGTTGTTCCTGATCAGCCTGGTAACGGGCCGACGGGGAGCGGTGTAAGCGCTACAGGTATTTTAGGAAAGAACGCCGGAGCCTTGCCGCTCCGGCGTTTTTGCGTCTAGGTCTCAATCTTGCGGGCGCTCTCGTTCCACCGGACGGCGCATTTCTTGAAGTAAGACTCGTTTGCCATGTGGCAGGCCAGCGCGGCATGATTACCGAAGACTGTGTCTTCGGTAACCGGCTTTCTGCTCTTCACCGACTTGAAGAAGTTCCACAGATGGGGCTTGACGTCGTCCCAGTCGTCGCCCGAATAATACGCATTCCCGGCGACCGGTTCCTTCCCCGGCTCCACGGAGTGTTCGGCGTGCCATTCGGCTTCATATTTCTCGCGCATTTTATTTGGAAAGCCGCTTGAATAGTAACTGGGTTCGTCGTCTTTGCCGGTTTGCGGAAAATAATTGAGCGTCGTGCCGCTGGCCTCCAGAATGCCCTTGGGGCCAATGAAGCGCGCCATCTCCTTGGTCTCTCCGACTAAGCTGAGCCGCACGTAGACGGGTATGCCGTTGTAGTCGAACAAGACGGTGTGCAGGTCGGGCATGTTGCGGCCGTCTTTGAAGCGAAAGATGCCGCCCAGCGCGGAGGCGGAACGGGGCGTTTCGTTCCAATCTAGCGTGTAGAGCATACCGCTGATCAAATGCACCATCAGATCGCCGCCCACGCCGGTGCCATATTCCTTCCAACACCGCCAACGGGCGAAACGGTCCGGGTTGAAGGGAATCTTGGGAGTGTCTTTCTGCCAGGTGACCCAATCGAGATTTTGCGGGGAGAGATCGAGCGGCGGCGGATAGACCCAGGCTCCGTTCGGGCTGTTGCGGCCTAGCGTGAGTTCGACCATTTCGATATCGCCGATAGCGCCCTGTTTGTAGAGGTCGTGGGCTTTGCGGCAGAGCGCCGAGCTGACGCGCTGCGAACCGATTTGCACGATGCGCTTGTTCTGGTGAGCGGCGTCGATCATTTGGAAGCCTTCGGTTGGAGTATGCGACATGGGCTTCTCGCAGTAAACGTCTTTGCCGGCGTTACAGGCATCGACAACGACCTGCTCGTGCCAGAAATCGGGAACGGCGGCGATCAGGCAATCGATGTCTCTGCGATCGAGCAATTTTTTGTATTCGCGGGTAGTGGGCAGGTTCGGGTTGCCGGTTATCTCCCTGGCGAGGGTATGGCGGCCATCGTAGAGATCGGCCGCAGCCACGCATTCAACGCCGGGTAGGGAAATGGCGTTCGGCAAGAGACCCGAGCCTTGCATGCCGATGCCGATGATGCCCAGGCGAATGCGATCGCTCGGGGCGGGCGGCCGTGCGCCCTCAGCCAGCAGCGGTTGGTCGAGAAGAATACTCTTCGAGGCCAGAAGAGTGCCGGTGGCAGTGGCTGTTCCTTGCAGGAATCGGCGGCGGGGGAGCGTGTCTTTCATGGAAAAATCCTTTTGTGGCAGTTTAATGCGGTATGAGGCACGGGGAGAGATCGACGGCGTGCGTGCTTTGATAGGCGTCCAATTTTTGGACGAAGTCGGACCACAGGCGTTTGGAATCGATGCCGGTGATCCAGGTGATGGTCTTGTTCGTGTTTGTCTTTTCGAACGATAAGTTATCGGCCAGGCGGGGTCGCGGAATCTGTTCCTGGGTGGTCATGCCTTGCTCGAAGGCCATAACGACGTTATCCCAGATGATCCAGGGTTTCGAGAAGTCGTTTTTGCGCAGGGGCTTTATATTGCGGAAGTACCAGACCTGGTATTCGTCCCACAGCCAGGCTCCGACGGGCCCACGTTTACTGAGCAGATCTTTCGCGTGATCGAAGCTCATCGAAAGATCCTTGCGGCAGACATCGCCCGCGCCGATCGTGACGGGGACATTCGAATCGAGGATAACCTGCCAGGCGCGCGGATCGTTCTCGACGTTGTACTCATGGCCGCCTTCGGTTAAACTGGTGAACCCCATGGCGACGACGCTAATCCGGTTAACAATGGTCGGGTCTTTGAGAATGGCGGAGGCGACATCGGTGGCCGCTCCGATGGTCAGAACGACGAGACGATGATCGCTCGAAAAGTTCTTTGACGTTTCGATGATGAAATCGACGCCCGGGTTATCGATGGGAGTTCGGTCATCGGCCAGGGGCAGGCTGGAGCCTTCGAAGAGCGGCGGATGGGTGAGCATGCCGAGACGCCGCTCGACCAGATCGAGCAGGATTTCGTAAGTGACATGCGCGGAGGGATCGGGCAGGGAGGGGCCATGCGCCGATAGAATCGCCTGCACGTCGAAGCTGGGGCTGAGCAGCATGTACGTGATGGCCCACTGATCGTCGATTTCGTTGCCGACGTCGGTGGAAAGAATAACAGAGGTTTTGCCCCAGGAGACGGTAGCGCAGAGGGCGAAAAGCAGCGGGATGAAAAAGCGGGGTTTCATAATTCTAGAGATATGCTCACCGTACATTCGAACACGCTGGCGATTCTGTTTTGCACAATCACCATGATCGGCTGGGGTTCTTGGGCCAATACGCAGAAGCTCGCCGGGCGGACGAAGTGGTCTTTCGAACTTTACTATTGGGATTACGCAATCGGCCTCTTTCTGTTTAGCGTGCTGTTTATGTTTACGGCCGGAAGCGTGGGCGCGGCGGGCATGCCGGCGCTTGAAAACCTGCGTCTGGCGTCGTCCCAATCGATGCTGGCGGCGGCGCTGAGCGGAGTGCTGTTCAACGTGGCGAATATTCTGCTGGTGGTGGCGATCGATGCGGCCGGCATGTCGATTGCGTTTCCGGTGGGCATCGGGCTGGCGCTGATCATCGGAACCATCACCGCGTATGCGCAACAGCCGAAAGGGAACGCTCCCGCGCTGTTTCTGGGCGTGACATTCGTGCTCGCGGCCATGATTCTATCGGCCTTAGCGTATCGCAAGCTGCCGCGTTCGAGCGCGGGGAGCTGGGGCAAGGGCATGCTGTTCGCCATAGTCGCGGGCTGCCTGATGGGCTTTTTCTATCCGCAATTGATACGCTCGCTTTCGCCCGGTTTCAACTCCGTGCCGATTTTGCCGGGCAAGCTGACGCCATACACGGCGCTATTCTTTTTTTCGATCGGGGTGGTGGTCAGTAACTTTGTGGTGAACTCGATTTTTATCAAAGCGGCCGGGCGGACGTACGGCGAATATTTTGCGGGTACGGTGCGCCTGCATTCGCTGGGTGTGCTGGGCGGGGCGATCTGGATGCTGGCGTTCGGACTGAACGTGATTGCTTCGGGAGTGGCGGGGCCGGCGATTTCGTATGCGCTTGGGCAGGGAGCGACCTTGGTGGCTGCGATCTGGGGCGTCGTGATCTGGAAAGAGTTCCGGGCTGCGCCAAAAGGGACCACACCATTAATCGGCTCGATGTTCGTGGCGTATGTGCTCGGGCTCATGCTGATCGGCTTTGCGAGTCTGTAAAACACTGGTCCGCGATTTGGCAGAGGACGAGCGATTGCTGCCAGCGGTCGCTTTCTTCCACAAACGCGCCCTGGGCATTCGGAAAGGTGCGGGCATAGAAGATTGCGGGGGCGAGCAGTTCGGGCGCAAAGATGCGCGCGCCGTGCTCGAAGCAAGCGGTCCAGAGTTGCCGGAAGTGGGTGACGTATTCCGGCTCGGGAGTTTGAGCGGGGTCGACCGCGACCTGGATGCAGCCGGGATTGCCGATCCGGCCGTGAATGAAGCGGACGCGTTCGAGCACCGGGCGGATGAATTCGAGCTTCTTTTCAAAGCCGCCGTAGACCATTTCCTGGCCGGTGTACCAGTGGGAGAAGTCGCCGTTGAAGCGGATCTCGGGAAATTGCCGAACGAACTGGACGGTGCGCCACATGTCCTGGAAGATAGTGGCGCGATGGGTCTCTACATAGAGAGGGATCTTGTAAGTTGTTGAAGCTGTAAGCACACTTTCGATCAGGCGGAAGGCTTCGGCTTCGTTTTCCAGTCCCCAACCGACGTGTAAAGTTGCACAAACGAAGCCATCGCCGGCCCATTGTTCGGCAAGTGGCTTCGTATTTTCAAATTGGTTGATGCGGCCGCTGGCGGCGAATTCAAGACCGAGATCGCGGCAAGTACGTAAATCCGATGGACTTGCGGGAGATGCGAACTGGACGCCATGGTACCCGGCCTCCCGGATGTCTGAAAAGGAGTGGGGCGCGAGGCCGTCTAGAGCCAGCAGATTGAAGTAACGTTTGAGGTGTTCCGGCAAGGTCAGGAGCGGACGGTGGATTCCAGGCTGCGGGCGCTTTGGTCGGCTTTATCGTCCATCCAGGCGTCGTCGTCTTCGCTGAAGCGGCGCTGGCCGGCTTCGCGGATGGCGGAATCGGGAACTTTGTGGAGCGGCGTGTAGCGCGGGTGGTGCGCCTCTTTGTAGGGGTCGTTGCGGGCGGCGTTGTAGCAGCAGATCATGGACCAGCGGGGATTTTCCGAGCGGTTCTGGTCGGAACGATGCAGCAGGTTCGAGTCGAAGAAGAGCACGTCGCCGGGAGCCATTTCAACGTAGACGAGTTCGAGGCGTTTTTCGGCTTCGTGGACGCGTTCCATATCCGCGCCGGCCTGGTCGCCGGTGAGGACGTGATCGATACGGCCCATCAGATGGGAGCCTTTCAAAACCTGCATGCAGCCGTTCTGGCGGGTGGCGGGATCGACCGCGATGAAGGCGCTGGTGAGCAGCGGGAAGAGCACGCCGTTTTGATACCAATAGCCGTAGTCCTGATGCCAAGCCCAGGCGCCGCCGACCTTGGCGTCTTTCATGATCATCTTCGAGTGATAGTGATAGACCTCGCCTCCAAGCAGCGTTTCGGCGGAGTTGACGACACTTTCGCAGCGGGCGAACATGCCGTAGATGGTGTCGCCGGGATGATTCCAGAGCGAGAGACGGACGGTGCCCCCCTCGCCGTCACCGCGGCCGAAGGAGTGCTGATCGAGGGCGCGATCTTCTTTCGCGGCGCGGTGCAGAAGCTCGATTTCTTCTTTGTCGAACAGGGATTTTTCAAGAATGTAGCCGTTCTGGCGGTATTCTTCGAGACGGTTGGGCTTAACGGGGCCTGAGGCCATGGGTATTCCTTTCTTCAATAAGCTCGTTCAAGAACGAATTCCAAGTTGGTTCATTAGGCGACTGGTCGAAGTATACGCCTCCGTGACCCAGTCGACGATCTGGCCGGGTTCGGGCGAATATTCGAGTTCGATGCTGACGGCGCCGTCGAAGCCGGTGGCGGCGAGGGCGGCGAGATAGGGCGGGAAATCGACGACTCCGCGGCCGGGCGGAAGATCGCCGTGTTTCTTACCGTCGCAATCGGAGAGATGGACGTGGGCGATACGGCCTTTGAGCCTTGCGATCTTCTCGGGCGCGTCATTGGCGAGGACCAGGTGCGAGACATCGACGTTGGCCTTGGCGGCGGGGTGGCCGACGTCTTTGAGGAAGCGGTCCATGCGATCGATCGTATTGACGATCGACAAATGGAAGGGTTCGAGCTCGACGGCGATTTCCAAGCCGAGCTGGCGCGCGTACTCGGCCAGTTCACGGACGCCTTCGACGGCCCAGTTCCATTGATCTTGCGGCGCGATTACTTCCTGTTGCCAGATATATTCGCCGACCACGAGCAGCATATTACGGCCTTCGAGTTCGTAGCAGAAATCGAGATAGGCCTTAGCGCGCTGAAGGTGGAAAGCCCGCACGGGCTTGTTGAAATCGGCGATGCCGAGCGCGCAGCAAACGGTAGCGACAACGGGGAGATCGACGGCTTCGGCGGTTTTGCGGATGAGCCGGCGGTCGCCCGGGATGATTTCGAGCGGATCGGCGAAGATGTCGATGGAATCGAAGCCGATCTCCTTGGTGAGTTGGATGCCGCGCGCGATTCCGACCGGGGTACCGAGCCAAGCGGAACTGATGAGGCCTAGTTTCACGGGTTTGCTAGGGGTGGGAAAAAACGGGGGACACGCCTGCCGTTGTCAAGAACGAATACGATTTTCTGTGCCAGCCCGGAGTGTCCCCCATTTTTCCCGGAGTGTCCCTCAATTTTTATATTATAAACATTCATTTGACATCATGAAATATCCATGCAAGTTCATAGGCGGAGTTTACGTGAGTTTTGATTTCGATCTGAAACAGCCGATTGCGAAACCGCTGCGGAGCGACTACGGCATTGGGGCGGTGGGCGCGGGTTTTATCATGCGCGACGTACAGCTCAAGACGTATCTGGAAGCGGGCTACAAGGTGGCCGGGATCACTTCGAGAACGCCCGAGATTGCGCGTGAAGTGGCGGATTTGCGTGGGCTCCCGCGCGTCTACGAGACGCTCGACGAGATGCTGGAAGATCCGGCGGTCGAAATATTGGACATTGCCGTTCCGCCGCACGAGCAGCGCGGCATCATCGAGCAGGCGGTGCGCCGGGGCAAGTATCTGAAGGGGCTGCTGGCGCAGAAGCCGCTGGCGGTGAGTTACGAAGAAGCATTGGCGACGGTAAAGGTGTGCGAGGAGCGCGCGCTGCCGCTGGCGGTGAACCAGAACATGCGGTACGACCAATCGATCCGCGCGTTGAAGACGCTGCTCGATCGCCAGGTGCTGGGAGTACCGGTTCTGGCCACCATCGAAATGCGGGCCGTGCCGCACTGGCAGCGCTGGCTGCGGGATTACGGGCGGCTGACGCTGTTGAACATGAGCATTCATCACATCGACAGTTTTCAGTATTTGTTTGGGACGCCGGAATCGATTTTCGTGAGCGCGCGGCGGGATCCGCGGACGACGTTTGCGCATGAAGACGGGATCTGTCTTTATATTTTGGAATATGCGGATGGGCTGCGAGCGTCGGGCTGGGATGACGTCTGGGCGGGACCGCGCAGCGAGCGGGACGACATGCGGCCTTACATCAAGTGGCGAGTGGAGGGGACGAAAGGGCTGGCGGAGGGGACGCTCGGTTGGCCCGAGTATCCGAACCGCGCGCCGAGCACACTGACCTATACGAGTACCGCCACGGAAGGCGTCTGGATCACGCCGCGCTGGCGCGAGGTCTGGTTTCCGGATGCGTTCCAAGGGCCGATGTCGGACTTGATGGACGCCATTGCGCGCCACCGGCAGCCGGCGATGAGCGGGCGCGAGAATTTAACAACGATGGCGGCGATCGAGGCGGGATACCGGTCGCTCGAGCAGCGCAGGAGCGTGGATATTCGCGAGATTACGACGAGCGCGCGAGGGGGGAGGAGCTAGTGGTGGCTGAGGTTTCCGCAGGCCACGGAAAACGATGGCCTGCGCCACTCCACACAGGCCACGGAAAACGATGGCCTGCGCCACTTAGACGGCTAGGGACATGAAAAGCCGCTCGTCAGCGCCGACCATGAAAGACATCGCGAAGCGGGCGAATGTCTCGATCGGGACGGTTTCGCGGGTGCTGAACCGTCATGCCGACGTGGATAGCGGGCTGCGGCAGCGGGTGGAATCGACGGCGCGGAAGCTGGGTTACCGCTTGAGCCAGCGGACACGCGCGACGGTGCAGGCGAAATCGCGCATGGTGGGGCTGATCCTGTGCAATGACTTCGGTTTGAGCGCGGCGCAATCGCTGCTTTTGCTGGGGGTGGAAGAGCAGTGCGCGCGCGAAGGTTACTATCTGTTGTTTGCGCGCCACCATTTCAAGCCCGACAGCCCGCAACTGCCGAGCGTGATCGAGACGCCGGGCCTGGCGGATTGCTTGATTCTGGCGGGTACTTTGCAGGAAGAATTCTTGCGCGCCTTCGACCGGCACGGGATGCATTACGTGCTGCTGGCGAACCATCTATCTGATGCGGAGACGCGGACGGCGGCGCGCAGCCAGGTGCGCTATGACGACGCCGGGGGCTGTTACGAAGCGACGCGCTATCTGGCGCAGCTGGGACATGCCGATATCTGGTATGTGGGGGATGAATCGAAACCGTGGCACTGCGCGCGCCATGGAGGCTATGCGCGCGCCATGGCCGAGATCGATTTACCACCGCGCGTTCATGCGATTGCGCTATCGGACGACGAATTCGAGAATGGGCAGGCGGCGGTCGCCTACATCCTCGACCAGCACTTGCCGGTGACGGCGATTCTGGCGGCATCCGACGAACTGGCGTTCGGCGTGCGGGAGGGTTTGCGCCAGCACCGGCGCGAGGTGCCGAAGGATGTCAGCCTGGTGGGTTTTGAAAACCAGAGCGGGCACGCGCGCGGATCGAATCTGACCAGCGTGTGCGTGGACCTGGTGGAAGTCGGGCGGCAACTCGCGAAGCTGGCCATTGCGCGCATCGAGGCGGAGGGAGCCGAGAGCCGGGAAGTGACGGTGCCGGCTGTGTTTGTGAAGCGGAGTACGTGCCGGCCGTTGAGAAAAGAAGAGCAGATGTTGTTGTAGGCCGCGTCGCAATCCATGACCGGCCCGCGACTCCATCTGCACTACTCTAGTGGAGTGGATAGCGGGACGAAGCGCAGAGTCCTTGATGTTGGGTGTGGGCTCAATAAGCTGAAGGGAGCCATTGGCATCGATAGAAATCCGGCTAGCCGATGCGATGTGATTTGCGATATCGATTGTTTCCCGTACCCTTTTGTCGACGATTCGTTTGACCACGTACACGCGGCGCACGTGATTGAACACGTGTCCGATGTTCTGCGAACGATGGAGGAGTTTCACCGCCTGGTGCGGCCAAGTGGGACGATTTTTTTGGCAACACCTCATTACACCGATTTTTCTTCCTTTTGCGATCCGACGCACCGTTGGCACCTGAATTCGTACTCGTTTCGGTATTTTGGAAGCAATCATGGCGGCTACAGCTACTATTCTCAGGTGAAGCTCCGACAGGTTACTGTTCGTGTAAAACTCCTAATGCTCTGGAGATGTCTTGGCTTCGAGTACTTGGTGAATAGATGGCCGCGAGGGAACTGCTATCTGACGGACCGGTGATTTGTGACATTGGCAGTAGGGACGCCCTAGAGGGGATAACCCTTGCGCAGAGCCTGAGCGGCAGCTACCTCCACGTCTTCGAACCAAATCCGGCGGCAGCAGATCTCTGCCGGAAAAACCTCGCGCGCTTTAAGGAGATTAGCGGCCCTGTCGGTGTGCAGTTCAATGAATTAGCTGTGGCCGACAAGTTGGGCCAATCGACCTTCTATCCAGTCAATGCTGGTCTCTCAGGGAATAAGGATATTGGATTCTCCTCGCTTTTTCAAATAAATCCCGAGTACACCAGACGACGCGGAAAGGTCGTTCAGGATGAGATCACCGTTCATGTGACGACCCTCGACGACTATTTCGCGGGCAGACAGCCGCCCGATCTTCTTTGGGTCGATGTTGAAGGCGCGGAACTGCAGGCCTTCGCTGGCGCGGAAAGAGTACTTAACGCTGTCAAGTTAATTCATGTAGAAGTGTCTTTCCGACCGATGCAGGTTGGTAAGCCGCTGTTCTGGAAAATTCAAGAGCATCTCAGCCGGTTTGGCTTCGCATTTTATGGGTTTATGGAGGTTTCCGCCCTCAGGGGATTTCTCTACCGAAAACGGCTGTTTCCCAATCCTCCCTGGCGCCTGAACGCCGTCTTTTACCGCCCGAATTAGTAAACGAGACTTGGTCAGAGAAAGTCCGCTTAGTGACGGGATTGTGAAAAAATCTGGGGACACGCCTGCTTTGGTGGACATTACCGAGTGTGGACGATTGCTAGCCCGGAGTGTCCCCCAATTTTTTCACAATCCCTGGCGTGCGTGGTTCTGCCGGAGGTTTCTAAGGGTACTGGTACTTTTCCAGGCAAGAAGCGACGCCAGTACCTTGCGCGGTCAATAGAACGCTCCTATACTTTTTTCGAGTAAGTTAAAAAACTCGGAGCGCTTCTTTGCACGGTGTGACTGAAGCAACGTTAGCGGGCAGACAAAAGTCTCGCGGACTGTTATACCTGTTCGCGGCGTGCGGCTGTTGTTTCTGGCGCTAGCCGTGGGAAACAGCATGGCGCGAGCGCCCTGGTGGGACGAGGGGCTGTTCTCCGATGTGGCGCTGCGATTTAAGACACTGGGCCACTTAGGTAGTTCGGTGTTAGCCACAGCCGGCTACGTCACGCTTCCCGGAGTACATCAATACACATACTGGCAGATGCCGCTCTACTTAGTAACTCTCGGAGCGTGGCTCAAGCTATTGCCGTTCAACATTGAAGATGTAAGACTATTCTCGGTTTTTTGGGGTCTGGTCTATATCAGCGCGTGGCTGGTGTTTGTGCGATATCTCTCGGGCAGCCGGCAACTGGCGCTGCTGACCGCGGCGGTGGTTGCGCTCGATTACTCGTTGATCAACGCGGCGTCCGACGGGCGGATGGACATGATGTGCGCGGCTTTAGGGCAAGCGGCGCTGGCTTGTTACGCGTGGCTGCGCGGCCGGGACACGACATTAGCGCTGAAGGTAGCCGCCTGGTTCGGGGCGGCCGCGCTGTTCTGCCATCCGATGGGCGCGGTAATGAACCTGTTCCTGGCGATCGTCGTGCTGCGGGATTGGCAGACTCTTCGCTGGCCCTCCTGCCTGCTAGCCGCCGGTCCCTATGTGCTGGGCGGGGCGCTCTGCGCTATCTATGACTTACAAGCGCCGAACATTTACCGCGTGCAAAGCATTGCTAACTCGAGTTATCGCATCAGCACGCGGTATCAGATTCTGCATCATCTCATGTTCGATTTCACCCAGCGCTATCTTTACCCATATTCGATCTTCGAGCATGGGCTGAACCGGCTCAAGATATTCTGCCTGCTGTTTGGCTTAGCGGGTTTGACAGCGCTGCTGGTCAGCCGGAGATTGCGCGGGCTTACTATCTCGCGAGTGCTGCTGACGTTGAGCCTGGTTTCCTATGTTTCATTGGCTGCCTTGGATAACCAGACGCTGCCGGTTTACCTGATTTACTCGCTGCCGTATGTAACGGCCTGCGGAGCGGTTTGGCTCTTCTACGCGAAAAGCGGCGGGTGGCAGCGCAAGGCAGGTTATGCGCTGCTTGCTGCTTACTTTGTTGCGACGCTAGGGGCATTCAGCGAGAAGATTCTGAAGAACGATAACCGGCGATTGTATGAACCCGCCATTGCGGCCATCGAGGCGAGTCGCGCGCACGGCGGCCTGGTGATGGGCGGCTCGGAACTTGGATTTGCGCTGGGCTTCGATCAATCGAAGTTAGTAGACGATCGGTATCTCGGGTACTTCTCGGCGAAGGAGCCGGAAGTGTATGTGGCGAATTATTACTATGGCGAATTCGCACCCGCCCATTTGCACCGCGCGTGGGAGTGGTCGAGGAAGGAACTGGCGGAGCATTATCACGTGGTTTATAAGAATTCGGCCTATGAGGTTTACCGGCGCAACCACGACGCAGGCACAACGCTCAGCGCGATACGTTGAATAGCGATGCGCGGAAGCGGCTCCATTACTTAGGAGCCTGATTTCTTTAATCGAAAGGTAAGCTCCTTGTGTTCCTTCTGTCCGACTGAGACAGCGATTGTTTGAGCTTGATATCCCGGCGCGCTTACCGAGACATTGATTGGCAGCGCGGGTATCGTGGTGTCAAAGTGTCCGCTCTGATCTGAGCTAAACGAAAGGTATATAGCCGGGTCATCGACAAGCGTAATTTTTACTCCGACCGGAAGCGGTGTTTTTGATTCTTCATCAATGACCGACGCTTTCAGAAAACCGCCCGGCTGGCCAACGTCGATGTTGACATTGAACATTTCGTCTGAGCTCTTGACCGTCAGCTCTGGAGCAGTGGGATGGCCGGCCGCAAAAAACGAACCCAGTGGATCGCCGTACCCCGCTTCTGGCTTCGAGGCGAACAACTGATACTCTCCTGGACTTATACCGGTAAATTCATAATATCCGCGGCTGTCGGTTTTTGTAGTAGCGGCTATCGGATTCCCCGCGAGAAACGGCGTCACCAGCTCTACCTGCGCTGCGGTAAAGGGTCTGTTATCGTAATCGGAAACAAAGCCATGTATGGTGGATGCGCACAGCACGGTTTGGCCCACGCAGAGACAGTTAAACGCAATTATCTTAAGGCGAGCTTTCATTGACATGCTCCTTGGACTACGTCGTGTTTCCGCCCACCGATATAGATCCCTTTGGTGCGTTGAGAGTTCCAGTGTGCTCTCCAAAACTTTTGTGCGAGGCTGAATAGCGATGTGCAGAAGCATTAAAGTCTTGCGAAGACCGGGGCAGAGCGCCACGGCGGAAGAAGTGAGCAGCGCGGCATTGCAGTTCGTGCGGAAGATCAGCGGCTTCCACAAACCGTCGCAAGCGAACCAAGAGGCATTCGAGCGGGCGGTCCGCGAGATCAGCGAGGCAAGCGAGCGTCTGCTCGAATCGATCGGCGCGGCCCGGGCGAGGTCTCAGGACGTCCCGGCAATGTAGCTGTGAAGGTGCTGGATGGTCTCCTCCTGCGAGGTGATAATCCACTTCACGAGATCTCCGATCGAGACTAAGCCAATGACTCCGTCGTCGCCGCCGATGACCGGGAGATGCCGGACTCGGTTGACAGTCATGAGGCGCATGGCTTCTTTGACCGGACAATCTGCCGCGATGGTAGGCGGAACGGAAGCCATGATTTCGTTGACGGCGGTTTCCCTGGACGAACGACCGAGGAGAATCACCTTACGCGCATAGTCGCGCTCGGAAAGAACGCCCACCAGCTTGTCGTCGACCATGACGAGCAACGCGCCGATTTCCTTGCTCGCCATGAGTTCGAGCGCATCGTAGACGGTGTCGGTGGGAGCAATAGTCCAGATCTGTGCGCCCTTTTGCTGGAGAATCGCGGAAACGCAATCGAATACTTCCATGGCAACACCTCCGGTTGCGAAGCTAGCCGCTGGCTAGTGCGTGCTATGACTTTATAGACGTAAGGCTACTACAGAACCATCCCGATGGAAAAGGCAGCTTTGCGTGACGCACGGGTACTAGTGATCGCTGAATTCGCCGGCTGAAAGATTTCCACAGGCACGCACAAACTTCAACAGCTTTTCAAAAACTATAAATCGGTCAAAGCGCCAATTTTCGGATTTGCGCCCGATCTTCGCTTGTTGGCCCCTAGTGCAGATGGTACTTGTTAGCAAGAGAAGGATTGATATTCGCCAGGTATTCGCCTAGCGTGGATGTGAGGAGATGTAAGTAGCAAGCTTACGCATGTGTATGGATCATCTGCGTATAGATCAGCGGTGTATGGATCGGCCCAGCGAGCTAGAATGCCTGACGGCACTGCATGAGACGCGCTCAGCTGCACGAGCTTCACTACCTTACCCCTATCAAAAATGTCTTATCGATTTTGGAACGTGGAATTCTATCCCATGTGAGGGCAGAGGCGCTTCCACATCGATCTATTGCAATGGCTGAAATACAGGACCGACGGGCTAGCGTCGTGATTCCAGGGACCGGTAAGAAATTGCACGAATATGCAAATCTCTATATCTGCGGTCGAAATCCGATGCTCTTCAAGCGGAGGCGGGAAGAAATCTGTGTGCTTGCTGTGAGCGCTGACGCTCTTGATCTTCCAGGCGCTATCGTAACGGATCAAAATGCGGCTACCAATTGGGTTAGCTTCCGGTCAGGGGCGTCTGGTCTGTCCCACGTCAGCATGGAACGCACTTTCGCCGAAGATTGGAGAGACGATAGCCCGATTGAGTATTGGCGCAAGAAGGCCGCAAAATGTGCTGAAGTTTTGGTGCCGGATCAGGTTGACGCAGGATATATACTTCGCGCCTATGTTGGCGATGAGCAAGCAAAGCTTTTGTTCGAGCAATTGCAGACGTCATTGACGGTCACGATCGACGAGCATCTGTTTTTTAGATAGGAGACACGCGTTTGGTGACAGTAAGAAAAGGCGATCTACTCAAGTCGTCAGCGCAAACGCTGGTTAATACGGTGAATTGCGTGGGGATTATGGGAAAAGGTGTGGCGCTAGCCTTCAAACAGCAATTCCCCGACATGTTCAAGGATTATGTTCGCCGATGCGAAGGACATGAAGTACAGCTGGGTAAGCCTTATCTGTACAAACGCGTTGTGCGTCCCTGGATTATCAATTTCCCGACAAAAGGTCACTGGAGATCCGTCTCGCATCTAGACGACATTGTGGAGGGCCTTTGCTATCTGGAGGCGCATATCGGCAGATGGGGAATTGAGTCTTTGGCAATGCCTCCGCTTGGGTGCGGTCAAGGACAACTGGACTGGGCTGTCGTTGGACCTACGTTATATCGCCACTTAAAAGGCTTGAAAATCCCGGTTGAATTGTATGCTCCTCTCGATGCTCCATCAAAAGAGCTCAGTCTCGAATTTTTGGATCACGATCACGGTCAGTTCTTACCTAAGGTACACAGCTATAGAGTGCAGCCTGGCTGGGTAGCAGTCGTGCGCATCTTGTATCTACTCGACCGCGAGCCTTATCATTGGCCAATTGGTCGTATTGCCTTTCAAAAGATTGCATACTTCGCGACCGAGGCGGGAATACCTACGGGGCTCTCCTTTGCGGCTGGAAGTTTCGGCCCGCACGCAGCCGATCTTAAGCATCAGATAGCAGCTTTGGTCAATAACGGTCTTGTGCGCGAAGAACAAGTCGGGCGAATGTTCACTATCCGGGTCGGACCTACGTTTGCAGATGCCGAGCAATCCTATAAGCAAGTGCTCTCGGAGTGGGAACCGGCGATAGAAAAGATCGCCGATCTTTTTATGCGCATGGATACGCAACAAGCAGAAACGGCGGCGTCCGTCCATTACGCGGCGCATCACCTCATAGAAAACGGCGCACCTCCAAGCGAAAGAGAGGTTGTTGAGGCCGTTATGAAATGGAAGATTCGAAGGACGCCCCCGCTAGATCCAAAAGAAGTAGCGGTCACGATCCGGCACCTGAATCTATTGAGTTGGCTATCGGCGCGGGTCACCGATGACTTGATTGAGCCTGAAGATGAAGCGATGTATGCCTAGACCAAAATTTAGCGGTGGGTTGTGCGTCCCCGGCGCATCTCCAGGCCACTACCAGTATTCCGAACAGATGAGGAAATGGAAATGTCGATAACTACGCGCAGAGACTTCTTTTCGAGGTCGGGGAAGGTGGCGGCGGTTTTGTTCGCCGCCCACGGGTGGGAGCTGGAAGCCAATCCACTCGGGATGCCCATCGGGTGCCAGACCTATCCGGTTCGAAAGACGATCGCGCGCGATTTTCCGGGAACGCTCGGTGTATTGGCGAGCGCCGGCTTTCAGACCATCGAGATGTGCTCGCCGGTAGGGTACGCGAATGCCGGTTTCGGTGAGCTCAGGAAGTATCGCGGCTCGGATCTGCGGAAGATCATCGAAGACGCCAATCTGAAATGCCGGAGCTCGCACTTCGACATGGCCGAGCTGCGCAAAGACATGCCGGGGCGGATCGCGTGGGCCAAGGAATTGGGGCTGACCCAGATGATGGTGCCGAGTCTGGATGGCGCGAAGAATCCGACGATGGACGAAGTGAAGCGGTTAACGGACGAATACAACAAGATGGGCGCGGAATCGGCCAAGGCAGGCATACAGCAGGGGCTGCACAACGAAGGTTTTGAAGAATCGACGGTGGAAGGCAAGCGCGCCTATGACGTGTTGTTCGGGCTGCTCGATCCGAAGCTGGTGAAGTTTCAATTTCAGGTTTCGACTGTGGCCGAGGGGTTCAGCGCGGTGGAGTATTTCACGAAGTATCCGGGGCGATTCATCTCGATGCACGCGCAGGGCTGGGATGCGAAAACGAAGAAGATCGTGCCGATCGGGCAGGGGACGTTGAATTGGAAGGAAATCTTCAGCGCGGCCAAGACCGGCGGCATCCAGAATTACTTTGTGGAGATGGATCTGAGCATGATGAAGGCGAGCGTGCCTTACCTGCGGCGATTGCAGGTCTGATCGTTCTCTTCCACCGGACTAGACGGGCTAATCTGAAGAGGGAATTCATGGCCAGCACGACTGATCGACCCACCCTTCCCGAGACGTTGGGTTTGTTATTCAACGATACAGGCGTGCGGTATGAACTCCTCGATGGCGTACTGCGCGCTAAACCTGTAGGCAGCATTTTCCACGGCATGATCATCAGCTCGCTCAATCATCTTTTAGAAATGCAGATTGGCGACGAACGCATCGTGGTTACCGATCCGCATAGCAAAATCGATGAGCGGAATTGGCTGCGGCCGGATATTGCGGTCTTGAACTCGGAAGACGCCGAGCCGTGGAAATATATTCAGCCGGGGCACTGGCCGCGGCTTTGCATCGAAGTTCAGTCGCCGCCAGATCAGAATACGGACGATCTCTTAGAGAAATGCCAAACATTCCATCAGCAGGGCGTGCCCTATTGTTGGATTATCGATCCTGAGTCACGCAATGCCTGGGAGTACCACAAGGGACACGGACCCAAATGGCTACGCCATTCGGAACTGCTCACGGCGGGCACCATTCAAATCGGGTTGGATGATCTATGGAAGAGATTGAAGGATGTGAGCGGGCTCACGGCGTGCCGGTGATTCTGACGTTTCTGAAATCGCCCACTTCATCGAACGAACCCAGGCCGACTTTGCCGGAAGAGAGACTGAGATCGACGGCATGGAGAGCGGGAACGGCTCGGCCATCGACCGAAACGCCGACCACGCCGGTGTGTCCGTCGAAATCGAGGACGGCGTGATACCAGCGATTCGTTTCAGGGAAAGCCGCCGGGCCGGCTTGCGAACTGATGCGCACGCGCTCTCCACCGAAGACGTGAAAGATGCCGTTGTGAACCGGCTGCTTGAGGCCGGTATCTGTCGAGAGATGGGCGTAATCGAAGTGGGCGGCATCACGATAGGCGAAAACGACGATTAGCGAGCGGCGGCGCGGGCGCAGGTCGAGAGAAACGCGGACACGCGAGAAATCCGGGGTTTGCGCAAGCGCGAACTGCATGGGACGGCGCGGGCCCGGTAGCGGCTCGCGGGGCGTGAGGAGCTGCAAAATAGGCGTGCCGTTCTGGTCGGCAATTTTCCAATCCGAAGAGTTGAAAACGGCCCATTGGTAGCCGAATGCCGAGATGGTTTGGGCGGCGATCAGGAGGGCGGCAAGGCAGAGCGCGCCAAGTAAGACTTTCACAGGTTGGATGGTAGCGAAGTTCAAATTTCCCCTTCCCGTTTTGTAAGCGAATTTGCAGAAACCGCGTTTAGAAAGCGAAGGCATCTGACATGACGACCCAAAATAATTTACTCCAATTAGGCGCGTTGCTGGTTGCGCCGATCTTCGCGGTCGGGGCATTCGCTCAAACTTCCACGTCGTCCACTCACACCAACGGGCAGGGCGACCAGGTGACTACCACCCGCTCGGGCGCGCCGGGAGATCGCACCGTCGATCGGTCGGTTACCGCGCCGAACGGCAAGACATACAACCAGGACACAACGGTGAATCGCAGCCCGGGCAACTACTCGCGCGACACGACTACCACCGGTCCCAATGGGAAAACGACGAACTCCCAGAATAATGCGACCTGGGGAAACGGCCAGTATAACGACAGCAAATCGTACACCGGGCGCAACGGGAAGACGGCGTCCAGCCAAACGTCTGTCAACCGCACTCCGGGCAATTATTCGCGTGACACGACGACGACCGGCCGAAATGGCAAGACCTCCAGCTACCAGAACAACGCCAACTGGGGCAACGGGCAGTACAACGATACGAAGTCGTATACCGGCAAACAGGGGAAAACTCCTACGCTGCAGACTAACCGCAGCGGAGGAGAGGTGAGCAAGAGCTTTACGGGCCGGAATGGCGGTACGCGAAGCTGGAGCCATCGGGCGTTCCGCCGGCGGTAAGCCGGGCGCGCGGTTTGGCCGAAGTTGGTCAGAAACGCTTCCTTACGGTCGCGGTTCAAAAACGTCGTTGGTCTGCGCGAAGTTACAGAACCGCGCGCGTGAGCAAGCGTTTGGTTAATCGCTCCGGAAAAAGGCATGTCCCCAGATTTTTTCACAAGCCCGCGAGCACGCGTTTGGTTAATTGCTCCGCAGCGCAATCATGGGGTCGACGGAAGCGGCGCGGCGCGCGGGAAGAGCCATCGCCACGGCCGCTGCCAAGGCCAGCGCCAGGGCAACGAACACGAAGGTGCGCGGGTCCGTCGCGCTAACGCCGTAAAGCAGCGATTTCAAGTAGCGCGTGAGCGCGAAGATCCCGGCGAATCCGGCGCACATGCCTAGTAGCACCAGCGTCGCGCCCTCCGCGAGCACGAGGGCGAACATGCGGCCGGGAGCAGCGCCGAGGGCCATGCGTATGCCTATTTCGGGAGTACGCTGGGTGACCACGAAGGTCAGGACGCCGTAAACGCCGATGACGGCCATCAGAAACGCGATGGCAGCGAAGCTTGCGACCAACATCCCATTGAAGCGCGGGCCGGCCGTCATTTCGCCGATCGTCTGATTAAGGGTTTCAAATTTTGCAAGCAAGCCGGGGTCGATGGAGCGGAGCTTTTGAGCGATGACGGTTTCCAGCGAGCGCCGATCTGAGAGGCTGCGCACGAGTAAGGTTAATTCGGTGCTTTCCGGCCAAGTGACCCCATTGATGAAGGCCTGTGCGTCGGGAGGCGCGTTCAAGCCGCGGTTTTTCGAATCGGAAACCACTCCGATGACTGTCTTCCACTCGGCTTGCGGGCCGCCCAGGATGCGTTTGCCGAGCGCGTCTTCGCCGGGGAAATAGGCGCGCGCGGCGGTTTGATTGAGCAGAGCGACGGTGTTCGGATGGGCGAAGTCCTGGTTGTCGAAGAACCTGCCGCGAACGAGGCGCAGGCCAGCAGCTTTGATGTAATCGACGCCCGTGCCGCAGACGTGAATGCCATCGCCGCGATGAAAGGCTTCGGGCAAAGGACGATCGGAGCGCGAGAAGGTGAGGTCCATCGCACCGCCGGAGAGCGGCGTGCATTCGGTTTGAGCAGCGGCTTCGACGCCGGGCAGGCGGCGGGTGAAAGCCACCAGATCGTCGATCAGCGGCTGGCGGTTGCGGGTGTCGAGTTTCGTTCCTTTGATTGGAATGGTTACGGTGAAGGCAGACTCCGGCGCGAAACCGAGATGATCGTTGCGTAGATGCCAAAGCGATTCGAGCAGCAGCGACGCGCCGGCGAGCAGGATCAGGGAGAGCGCGATTTCGACCACCACCAGCGCGCGTTTGGCGAAGCGATAACCGGCGGCGAGGCCAAGACGGCCGGACTGCTGGAGCGCCGAAAGAATATCCATGCGGCCGGCGCGCAGGACGGGGAGAGTGCCGAAGAGCAGGGTAGTGAGGGCGGCTAACAGCAGGCCGATGAGGAAGACGCGGGCATCTACTGATACTTCCTGGAGGCGCGGCAGTTCGCCGGCGGCATAGTGCACGAAGGCGCGCAGGATGGCGACCGTGACAGCAAACCCGAGCGCGCAGCCGAGGCCGGTAAGCAGCGCGGCTTCGGTAAACAGTTGACGCGCCAGGCGGCCGCGGCCCGCGCCGATTGCGCAGCGAATAGCGAACTCTCCGGCGCGCGCGGACCAGCGCCCGAGGAGCAGATTCGAGACATTCGCGCAGGCGATCAGCAGAAGACAACCGGCCGCGCCGAGCAGGATCGCGAGTAGAACGCGCGCATCGCCCACCCGGTGCTGCTGCAAAGGTTCGACAATGAGCTTCGTGTCGGAGCGAAACAGGAGCGGGATATCGGCCGTGCTCATGAGGAAGAGCCGCGCAAGATCGGCGCGCGCCTGGCCGATTGTGACGCCGGGTTTCAGGCGGCCATAAACGGCCCAGGTGGACATGTTGCGGTCATGATGGCTCGCGGTCGGCGAAACGGGCAAAGTCTTCATCACGTCGAGCGGTACGTCCATGGGGTAGGCGAAAGCGGCTGGAAGGACGCCCGCGACGGTGTAGGATTGCCCATCTAGAACGATGCTCTGGCCCGGCAGGTTGCGCGCTCCGTGAAAGCGATGCTGCCAGAGCCGGTAGGAAATCAGGATGGCTTTGGGACCGTTGGGAAGCTCTTCGTCGCGCGTAAAGTCGCGGCCGAGAGCAGGCGAAATACCCAGGGTAGAGAGGAAATTCGAGGAAACGCTGACGACGTGAACCTCGGTCGGCGCAGAGCCGTTGAGCAGTTCCGTATCGCCGCCGTGCGCCTGGGTGGCGGCGAGTTGCGCAAAGACGTGGTTGTCGCGGCGCCAGGCGACGTAATCCGGAGAGGCGAGAAATTCGGCAGCCATGCCAGGGAAGCGGTTGGCTACCCAAAGCAGCTGCTCGGGATGAGGGTAAGGAAGAGGGCGGAGGAAGACTGTGTCCGCGAGGCTCAGGACCGCGGTGGCGGAACCGATGCCGAGAGCGAGCGACAACACGGCGACCACCGTGAAGGTCCGATTGCGCAGCAGGGTTCGGCCAGCGTACTGCAGGTCCTGCGCGAGACGGTCGAGTGGCTGCGAGCGCCAGGCGGCGCGGGTGTGTTCGACGATGAGCGTGCGATTGCCGAAAGACTGGCGGGCGCGCGTTTCGGCCTCTTGCGGCGTGAGACCTTGCTCGCACAAGAGGCGTTCTTCGAGTGCCAGGTGGGATTGGAGTTCCTCTTGTATGTCCTGAGGCCGTTTTTCGCCGGGGCGCAGCCATGGGAAGAACGACGCGAAGAAAGATCTATAGAGGAAACGAAGACGCTCGAAGAATGCCATCGCGCCTCATCTTAGCAGACTGTCTTCTAAAGATAATCTGCTAAGGAAGGAGCGATTAAGGAAGGAGCGATTAGTGATGTCCGCCGCCACCGCCGCCATGGAAACCGCCACCGCCGCCATGGAAACCACCACCGCCGTGGAAACCGCCACCCCCGACTGCGCCGTGGAAACCACCACCCCCGACTGCGCCATGGAAACCGCCACCGTGGAAACCGCCACCGTGGAAACCACCACCGTGGAAACCACCACCGTGGAGGCCGCCGGTGTGTCCGTGCCAGCCGCTTCCGGGATGACCATGCCATCCGCCCGGGTATCCGTGGCCGCCGTGCCAGTAGCCGGGCCGACCGTACCAGCCGCCGTATCCGCCGCCATAAAAGCCGCCGTAGTAACCGAAGTAAGCCGGCGAGTAGAAGCCAAATCCAAACGGGCTGTACAAGAAAGAGTCGTAGGGCCAAAATCCGTAATAGCCGGCCGACTGGTCCCAATACCAGCCGGGGCCCGCGTTGGCATAGGCCTCCGGATTGTTGGCGGCGGCCATGCTGGCCTGCGATTCATCCTGGCTGCGTGCCTCGCTCCACACGTAGAGCGGTTCGGTTTTGATGGATTTGTTGTTGAAGTAGTGCCGCTTTAGAGGTTTGTCGCTGGCAAGCAGCACCTGGTCATGTTTGCCCAGGGTCTGATTCTTGCCGCCCAGAGCGACCGTCACTTTACCGTCTAAGACGCGCACGGCCTGCTGGCTGGCATCGAAGTTATACAAGCCCTTTTTGTCGATCCGGGTAGTCGCTCCATTGTTCGCGACAGCCAGATGAGTGCCGTTAATCAGTTGGTCGACTTCGAGGATGCCGGACCCGCGGACGAACTGAACGGTTGTGTTCGCCAGGCCGGCGGAAGTCAGGCGCAGGTCGCTATTGTTGCCAACGCGCAGGAATGCGCCGGGCGTGAGCAGCAGTTCGGCGTACCCCTGGCCGGTAGTCAGGGTTTGGCCGAGATGCAGAGTGGTCCTGCCGATTGAACTGGATGTAAGCTCCTGGCCGTCGAGCGAAACTTGGCCTTCCACGTAGTTGATCGTGCCCGGTCCGACCGGAGCGGCCTGTTGAGCGGAAGGGTTCGGATTACTAATACCCTGCGGGCGTTCCGCAGGGGCGGACATACTGCTGGTTTGAGCAAAGCTGAGCGGACCAAAGCTCAGCGCCGCCGAAGCGAGCAGAACGGTAATCATCCTCCGACCCGTTTTGAATTGTCCTTTCATTTTCTTTCTCCTGACCGTTAGACGCGCGATAATGCCACCACGTCGCAGTGGGTTTTGCTGTTTCTCTTGTGGGCTCTAGTAGATACGGGCGGTCTGGATATCCCCTGTTGACGGGATAAGGGATGAAGATTGTAGAGCGGACTTTTAGTCTGCCATGCCGGCTTTCGAGCCGGCATTTTTCAGTCACAAGTCGTAACTCTTTCATTACAAATGCTTTAACTACAAATCGCTTGTAGCGCCCTGTTATCCTGGAGTCAGAAATGTCTACGCCCGCCCAGATCGAAGCCAATCGCCAGAATTCCCAGCTCTCCTCCGGTCCGAAGTCGCCCGAGGGAAGACAAAAAGTGTCGTTGAACGCTGTTAAAACCGGACTGACCGGAGCCACCGTCCTGCTGCCGAGCGACGATGTGGCGCTCTACGAACGCCACATCGCGAATGCCTTCGCCGCCTGGCAGCCGGAAACCGACCGCGAGAAGATGCTCGTCCAATCGATCCTCGACACCGAATGGCGCTTGCTGCGCATTCCGGCGCTCGAGTCCGGCATCTACGCTCTCGGCCGCCTGACGCACGCCGAACAATTCGCCGATCAGCCGGAAGCCGTGCGCGCCACTTTGCTCGATGCCTATATCTTCCAAACCTCGCGCCGCGATTTGACCAATCTCAGCCGCCAGGAATCCCGCTTGCGCCGCCAGCGCGAAAAAGACATCGCCGAACTGAACCAGTTGCAGCAGGAGCGCCGCCAGCGCTACGAAGCCGAGCTCGACGCCGCCGCCCACATGTACGTGCGCTTCGGCGAGAACGAAACGCCCTTCGACCCGGCGGAATTTGGCTTTGAATTGTCAATCGAGACGATCGAAGAGCGAGTCGGCCTCTTCGAAGGCCGCCGCATCGGCTGCCAATACCCCAAACAGTTCGCCAAAATACACGCCAGTGACCTCCGCGACGACCGCCTGGCCGCCTAACCTTAACTTTTGTTGACATGAGCGTGATAACCGGATACCGCCCAAGTGTCTCGAAATGCTTGAGACAGAGCAGCAAGCGTCAGCGACCGTAAATTTGCAACTACCTAAAAATCCCTAAAGTCAAAGACATTGGACACTCGTGTCTGCCGTCTCGACAATCGTGTCGAGACCCTTTTGCTCGTTGGGGAAAAGCGGGACGGAGGCAGTTTAGTGCCAAAGCCGTAAGCATTCACCCTATCCCGCCAAAGCCCGACGGTTGGCCGAAACACGCGAAAAGTCCACAAAGCAGGAGTCTTCCTGCTTTGCCGCGCGCTGAAAATTGGGAATTGCGTAGCCTGTCCCCGATTTACCTGCCCCCGATTTACCAGTGGCTGGCTAGTGGGGCAGACGTGCTTGCACGTTTGCTTTAGCACTAGTCGATCGTTTTTGTCGTCTGCCGATAACGGCAACCCAACCCACTCAGTTCGGGCCGTTCGAGCGCGGCCAGCCGCCGGACGGCTTTTGAGCGGGTGGCGTCGGGGCCTGCGGAGTGGATTGCGGAGCTGGAGCCGCGGAGTCGTCTGGGATGGTGTTTACGGCCGGGTCGGAATCGTCGTTCACTGCCACTTTGTGGCGTGTCGGCGCTACGGGCGGCTCGATGGGAGTGGAGTCAATGGTGTTATCGGGTGCTTGCCGGTCGCGCGTGACGACGGTGGGGCCGGCGCGCTCGCTTGAGGCGCTATTCATATAGACGCGGCGGTAGCGGACTTCCGCCTGCATGTAGCGCAGCTTGGCTTCTTGCGAGAGATCGAGGCGGACGGCGGCGCGGTCGCCGGCCTGAATGCCTTCGGGCAGATAGAAGTTGAGGGTGTAGCGCTGGCGTAAACGGGCGAGAGTGTCTTCAAGGGACGAGGCGTCTTCGACCTGCATGGTGTCGCCGCCGGAATCCTGGGCGATGGTGGCGGTACCGGCGGTGTGGGAGGGATCGACGCCGTAGCCGCCGTGACCGGGAAGACCGATGCCACCGCCGCCCGGCATGCCGATTCCGCCGCCGCCGGGCCAGCCGCCACCGGGAATGCCCATGCCACCGCCGCTACCCCAAGTCCCGTGGCGACGGGGGACGCTTGCGCCTGCGCCGGGCAGTTCGTAAGGAGCTTGCAAGAAACTGAGAATCGCGTTGGCGCGCGCCAAGGCGCTTTCGACGCGCGGCTCGTCCTCTTCGTCCTGCGTTTGATCGTCGGTCAGAATAACCACGGCGCGGCGGGCTTCGGGACGAGCTTCGCGTCTGAGGTAACCGGCGGCGCTGACCATGGCATCGGTGATGCGCGTGCCGCCGTTAAAGCTTTCGGAACGAAGGAGCCGGTTCAGCGCGCTGGTGACCTCGTCCTGGTCGCTGCGGAAGGGGAGGCGGACGCGGGCGTAAGTATCGAAAACCATGATGGCCACGCGATCTTTCGGAGTGAGCACGCGCAAGGCCTGCCGGGCGGCCGAAGCGATGCGCTCCACATGCGGGCGCATGCTGCCGCTGACATCGAGCAGGAGCAGGATGTCGAGCGGCATGTTTTCACTGGCAAAGTTGCGGATGGGGACGGGCTTGCCGTTGACCTGGAGCACGAAATCGCTCACCTGAAGCCCGGTGATGGCGCGGCCGTTTTGGTCGACGACCTGGGCGTCCACGCGGGTCAGGGCGACATCGCTTTTAAAAACAACGTCATCCGCTCTGGCCGAGAGGCAGAGCGCGGCGGCCAGCAGGAGAGGGGTGAGCGAGCGAGGCATGAATAGCCGAGATCAAAGAGACGCGCGCGGAGATGTTTCGGTTGCTGACGGCGCAGAGCTTCAGTTCATGAACTGCCCGGTAAATTTCATCGATTATGAAATTTCTATTGACAGGCGCGGGCTTTTCGCATTACACATGAGTAAATCATCCTGGTCGATGGAAGCCTTGCGCACTCTAACCTTGTCCGTTTTGCTCGCTGCCGGTCTGCTGACTGCCGCGGGCGCTCAAAGCGTTACCTACCAGGGAAAAAGCGGGCCGGGGCACGGTAAGCACATTGTTTTCATTGCGGGCGACGATGGCGAGTATCACTCGGAAGAAGCGCTTCCTCAACTCGCGAAGATCCTGGCGGTGCGGCATGGGTTCAAGTGTACGGTGCTCTTTCCGCTCGACCCGGATGGCACGATCGACCCGCACCAGAACAAAGATTTGCGCGGGCTGAAGGTTTTGAAGAGCGCGGACCTGCTGGTGCTCTTCATGCGCTGGCGCGATTTGCCTGACAACCAGATGAAGATGCTGGTGGATTACATCCAGTCGGGGCGGCCCATTCTGGCGATACGCACAGGTACGCATCCGTTTCAGCTGACGACGAGCAAGACTTACGCCGAGTATTCCTGGAATAGCACGGTGCCGGGATGGGAGGGCGGATTCGGGCGCAAGGTATTGGGCGAGACCTGGGTGGCGCATCATGGCGCGCACGGCAAGCAGAGTACGCGTGCGTTTTTCGCGCCCGACGCTGCGAATAGCCCGATCCTGCGTGGGATTACGAGCGGCCAGATCTGGGTGCCGACGGAGGTTTACGAAGTGCGCCTGCCCATGAAGAGCAGCTGCCATCCGCTACTGCTGGGGGAAGTGCTTTCGGGACTGAGCCCGAACGACCCGCCGGTCGCGGGTAAGTTGAACAATCCGATGATTCCGGTTGCCTGGACCAATCACTTCACGGGCGACCGGGGGAAGACGGCGCGCATTTTCGTTTCGACCATGGGGGCGGCAGACGATCTGGAAAGCGCGGGGCTGCGCCGGCTGCTGGTGAATGCGACCTACTGGACGCTGGGCCTGGAAGACAAAATCACGCCCAGGCTGGATGTTTCGCTAGTAGGCGAATATCATCCGCACGCCTATACTTCCGAGCAGTACACGAAGGGCGTGAAACCCTCCGATTTAGCTTTAAAGAGATGAGGTATACGCGATTCGCGGTTTTGAGCGCGCTGCTGGCAGGCGCGGTGCTGGTGCTGACAGGGGCGAAGCAGGAACATGCCAGGACCCAGAACTGGGACGTGGTGGGTGGAGCGCGCGGCATGCATTACTCGTCGCTCGACCAGATCGACTGCAAGAACGTGAAGACGCTCGAGCGCGTTTGGCAGTTCGATACGAACGATCAGTTCGAAGGCTCGGAGATGCAGTGCAATCCGCTCGAGCTCGATGGGGTGCTGTATGCCACGACGCCGCGGTTGCGGGTGGTGGCGCTCGACGCGGCGACGGGCAAGATGCTGTGGGATTTCGATGCGCACCGCGGCGAGCATATGACGGCCAAGCTGCGCAACCGCGGACTAACCTATTGGGGCGACGGCGACGAGCGGCGGCTTTTTGTGGGGATCGACCAGTACATCTATGCTCTCAACGCCAAAACCGGGAAGCCGGTGGCGGAGTTCGGCGAGAACGGGCGACTGGATCTGCACGAAGGGCTGGGGAGCGATTTTCGGGACCTGACGATTCAAGCGACCAGCCCGGGCGTAATTTATAAAGATCTGCTGATTCAAGGGAGCCTGGTGGCGGAAGATCTGCCGGCCGCGCCAGGCTATATCCGTGCTTTCGACGTGCGGTCGGGCAAGATGCGCTGGGTGTTCCACACGATTCCGCTGCCGGGCGAGCCGGGTTACGATACGTGGCCGAAGGACGCGTACAAGAAGATCGGCGGCGCGAATTCGTGGGCCGGCTTGACGCTCGATGCGAAGCGCGGGCTGGTGTTCGCGCCGACCGGATCGGCCTCGTTCGATTTCTACGGAGCGAATCGCCTCGGCAACGATCTATACGCGAACTGCCTGCTGGCGCTGAACGCCGAGACCGGGAAACTGGTTTGGTATTTCCAGCTGGTGCACCACGATTTGTGGGATCGCGATTTGCCGGCTGCGCCCACGCTGGTGAAGCTGAAGCGCAACGGGAAAACGATCGATGCGGTGGCGCAGATTACGAAGTATGGCCGGGTGTGGATGTTCGATGAGCTGACCGGGAAACCGCTGGTGCCGTACCGCACGATCCAAACACCCAAGAGCGATGTGGATGGCGAAGTGACGTCGCCCACGCAGGTGTTGCCGACCGCGCCCGCGCCTTACGCGCGCCAGCAGGTGACGCCCGATGTTTTGACGGATCGGACGCCGGCGGCGCACGCGGCCGTGCTGGCGCAGTATCAAAAGCTCAGAAGCGGGCCGCAGTTTACCCCGCCCAGCCTTCAAGGGACGGTGATGTTCCCGGGCTTCGACGGCGGCGGCGAATGGGGCGGCGCGGCCTGGGATCCGAAGAGCGGGATTCTGTATGTCAACTCGAATGAGATGGCGTGGATTCTGCGGCTGATTCCGCGCAGTCTTGGCACGGAGGTGATGAGCGGGTCGACGCTCTACCGGCAGAACTGCGCGGGCTGCCACCGGCCGGATCTGCGCGGGAGTCCGCCGGAGTTTCCTTCGCTGATTAATGTTGGTTCGAAGCTGACGCAGGGGCAAGTGGTCAACATGATCAATCATGGCGGCGGCCGCATGCCGGGATTCGCGCGCCTGGGCGCGGGTCCGGTGAACGTCATTGCGGAATACCTGATGACGGGCAAGGATGTGGCTCTCGATGGAGCGGAACACCAGAAGATGATGAGCTTGTCGCCGCTCAAATATGGGATCGACGGGTATAACCGCTGGCTCGATCCGGATGGCTATCCGGCGGTAAAGCCGCCCTGGGGAACCCTGAACGCGATCGATCTCAATACGGACAAATACGTCTGGAAAAAACCGTTCGGCGAGATTCCAAGATTGGCCGAGCAAGGCATGAAGAATACCGGTTCGGAGAATTATGGTGGAGCGGTCGTGACCGCCGGCGGTTTGCTGTTTATCGGAGCTACCACGCGCGATAACAAGTTCCGGGCGTTCGATAAGAAGACGAGCGAGTTGCTGTGGCAGACCACTCTGCCGGCCGCGGGCAATGCAACGCCGGCGGTATACGAGTGGCAGGGCCGCGAATACGTGGTAATCGCCGCGGGCGGCGGCAAATGGGGCGCGGCGAGTGGTGGAAGTTATGTGGCGTTCGCCTTACCAGGCAAGACTGGCGGGCAATAGGAAGGGGTAGGCAATGAGGTTGCTGGGTGAGAAAAGAGCGATCGCTCTGCGATGCGGTTTTCTGTTTGCGGTGGCGGTATTTGCGGGTGCGCGCATTGCGCCGGCGCAGACTTTTACCGCATCGATCGCCGGGATTGTGAGCGATCCGACGGGCGCGGTGGTGAGCGGCGCGAAAGTAGAACTTACCAATACCAGCACGCACGACGTGCGGGATTACACGACGACCGACGACGGAAGTTACAAGTTCGACAATCTGCTTCCCGGGACTTACCAGGTGACAGTGGATGCGAACGGGTTCAAAACGTTTGTGCGGTCGAACATGCTGCTGCGGGCTGAGACGGCGGCGTCGGTAAATGTCGCGCTGCAGGTAGGCGACACGCAGCAGAAGGTGGAAGTATCGGGCGAGTCGGTGCTGGTGGATACGCAGAGCGCGAATAATTCGGTGACGATGGATAGCCATCTCATCGAAGCGCTGCCGAATAACACGCGCAATCCGCTGAATTTTGTTTTTTCGCTGGCGGGAACGACCGAAGGGCAGGGCGGCCAAACATCACGCTCACAGTCTTTCGATCAGCTCTTCAGTCAATTCGGTCTGAACGGCGGACGTACCGGCGAAGCGCAGATCTTGATCGACGGCGCTCCTTCGACAGCCATGGACTGGGGCGGCCTGATGGTGTCGCCGATGAACGATTCCGTCCAGGAGCAGCAGGTCCTGACCAACGTTTATGACTCGCAGTACGAGCGTTCGGGCATGGGCGTGGTGACATTGATCACCAAGGGCGGTTCGAACCAGTTTCACGGCGAGGTCTACGATTACCTGCGGAACTCGGCGCTCGATGCCAACACCTGGGCTAATGATACGTACGGAAACCCCAAGGCGCAGTTCAAGCGCAATCAGTTCGGCGGCAATATCGGCGGACCGATCCTGAAGCGCTACAACCTGTACTTCTTCGGCGCATATGAGGGGTTGAGACAGCCGGATACGGAGAATAGCGGGTTGCAAACGGTACCCACCGCGGCGGAGAAGAACGGCGATTTCTCACAGTCGCTGAACTCCTCGGGATCGCCGCTGATTATTTACAATCCGTTTTCGACGACGCAGGTGACCGATTCGAGCGGCAACCAGTATTACACGCGGTCGCCTTTCCCGGGCAATAAGATCCCGTCGAATCTTCTGAACCCGACGGGCGTGAAGATCGTTAATCTGTATCCCAATCCGAATCAGCCGAATGTAGGGCCGAACGATCAGAACAACTATTACCAGCAAGGACCCGGTAACACGACCAACGATAAGTTCGATTGGCGCGTGGACTGGGCGCAAAACGAAAAGCACCGTCTTTTTGTTCGCATGTCGGATCGCGTGCGCGAAAACCAGACGGCAGCGTGCTTCTTCTGTAACGGGGCGGACTTTAACAATGGCAATGCGGATCACGCGGAGCAGATTGTCATCAACGACACCGTCACGCCGAGCCCTACCTGGGTGATCGACTCTTACATCGGATACAGCCGGTGGCACGAGGCGCAAGACCCGGTCGGCGAAGGCAAGGCGAGTCCTTCGACGATCGGTCTTCCGAATGACTACTTCCAGGCCACAAATGTGTTGCCGACGGTTGGCATCGACGATAACTATGTCGGATTGAGCAACGGCAATTACGACCGCTATGTGCGCTACTCCGAGACAGCGCAGGTCAATTTGACCAAGCAGTTTTCGAAGCACACTTTGAAGTTCGGCACCAACTTCGATATCTTCATGATCAACAACGAGCCATTTGCAGTCGGTTCGATTGGGTCAGGGAGTTCGCTTACGGCCTGCGATGCCGGTCCGGCGGGAGGCCCTTGTCAGGCGACACTGAACAATTCGATTCTGAGCGGCAATCCGATTGCTTCGCTGCTGGTGGGTGTGGGCACGGTGAACCAATCGACGAATATCGATCCCGCTATGAGTGAACATGCTTATGGCGCTTATATCCAGGATGCATGGCGAGTCACGCCGCGGCTGACGATTAACCTCGGGCTGCGCTACGAAAATCAGCGGCCCGCGACCGAACGGTATAACCGCCTTTCGTGGTTCGATCCGACGGTGGTCAATCCCATCAGTTCGCAGCTTGGCTACAACGTCCTTGGCGGCTTCGAATACGCGAGCAGCAATAACCGTTATGCCTGGGCGCCGGACAATACGAATTTGGCTCCGCGTCTCGGCATTGCTTACCGGGCCACAGACAAACTCGTGGTGCGCGCAGGCGGCGGGATTTTCTTTATGCCGGCATCGGCGATGCTCAGTTTCGATTCTCCGGGCCAGTTTCTGGGCTTTGGATCGAACACCAGTTCCATAGGGACGGTGAATTCCGAAGGGATCGTGCCGGCAAACCTGATCAGCAACCCTTTCCCCAACGGGCTCAATGCGCAGACCGGCAGTTCGCAAGGGCTCAACACGTATGTAGGACAGTCGGTCGGCCAGTTGTGGTACAAGGGTTCGCATCCGATCGGATACAGCGAGCAGTGGAGCTTCGACGTTCAGTATCAGCTTGGTTCGCACTCGGTGATGGAGGTTGGTTATACAGGCGTAAACGGGCGCAAGCTGATGTACGGAAATCCGGATATCAATGCCAACCAGCTTCCCACGCAGAATCTAGCATTAGGGAGCGGCTACCTGCAAAATTCAGTTCCTAATCCTTTCTACGGGATCATTACCGATCCGAACAGCTTTCTGAGCGGTCAGACCGTCAATCAGTCCCAGCTTCTGCAGCCTTATCCGGAATTCGGATCGCTTACGCTGACGCGCTCCTTGCCTGGCGCGACTTCGAGCTACAATGCTTTGGACGTGAAATACAATCATGCTTTCCAGAACGGCTTGAGCGCGATCGTGACCTATCGCTGGTCGAAAGCCCTGGATGACGGCTCGGAAGATTTCGTCGGCTGGAGCATTGGTAATCTCTGGCGCGATTCGTACAACACGCGCGCGGATTACGCGGTCAGCACGCATGACGTGCCACAGAGTTTTGCGGTTGCGGCGGTTTACGACTTGCCGTATGGCGGCGGCAAGAAGTGGGGCGGTGACTCACCTTGGATTGTGAAACAGACGCTCGGCAATTGGCAGCTTTCTTCGAACGTGCGAGTGGCGAGCGGGCTCCCGATTTTCGGCGTTATCAACGACTCTTCCTCGCCCCTGGCGAACAGCTACGGCTTCCCGAGCCAGCAGACCCCAGACCTGGTCGGCAACGTCGTGCCGGCCAATCAGACGCCTAATAACTGGATCAACGCGAACGCCTTCGTTTCGACAGATGGCTTGGATCGGCTGGGAAACAGCCCGCTGCGCATTCCGACGCTGCGCGAAGCGCCTACGGAAAATCTGGATCTATCGGTGGCGAAATTCTTCGGGACGGAGCGCTTTCGGGTGCAGTTCCGCGGCGAGTTCCTAAACGTGTTCAACCATCCGATTTTCGGTGGGAATTACAACATCAATACGTGCCTGAATTGTGGTCAAGGTTTTGGCCAGTGGCTTGCCACCCGCAACGATCCGCGGAATATTCAGTTGAGCTTGAAAGCTACATTTTAGCCCTCGGTATGATCGACTGGTCGAAGCATGTCGATCAATCTCAAAGAGCAGTCGCATCGCCGGTTGAATCCTTTGACGGGTGACTGGGTACAAGTTTCCCCGCATCGCACGCAGCGGCCGTGGCAGGGTCAGGTGGAGGCGACGCCGGCGACAGCGCAGCTGCATTACGATCCGGGCTGCTACTTGTGTCCGGGCAACGCGCGCGTGGGGGGCGCGCGCAATCCGCCGTATACTTCGACGTTTGTTTTCGAAAACGATTACGCGGCTCTTCGGCCGGATATCCCGGAAGGCTCGATCGAGGAAGGCGGTTTGCTGATCGCGCGGGCCGAGAAAGGCGTTTGCCGCGTCGTGTGCTTTTCGCCGGATCATAGCTTGACGGTGGCGCGCATGAGCGCGGCGGATCTGGAAAAGGTGGTCGACGTTTGGGCCGAGCAGTATGACGATTTAGGTTCGATCCCGTTCGTGAATTCGGTGCAGGTTTTCGAGAATCGGGGCGAGATGATGGGCGCGAGTAATCCCCATCCACACTGTCAGATTTGGGCGAACGAGAGCTTACCGAACGAGATGGCTAAGGAGCTGGCGAATCAAAAGGCGTATCTGGATGGTCGAAAGAGTTGTTTGCTGTGCGATTACCTGGCGCTCGAATTGAAGGCGCGGGAGCGAGTGGTTTGCGAGAACGAGGCGTTTGCCGTGGTGGTCCCGTTCTGGGCGGTCTGGCCTTTTGAAACGCTGGTGCTTTCGAAAGCGCACGTGCCGGCGATCGGTGGGTTAGATAGAGGCGCTCGCAGCGCGCTGGCGGACATTCTGAAACGGGTGACCACGCGCTACGACAACCTGTTTCAGGTCTCGTTCCCCTACACGATGGGATTTCACCAGCAGCCGACCGACGGGCAAAGTCATCCGGAGTGGCACCTGCACGCGCATTACTATCCGCCGCTGCTGCGTTCGGCCGCGGTGCGTAAATTTATGGTCGGGTATGAGATGCTCGCTTCGCCGCAAAGAGATATCACGGCGGAGGCGGCTGCCGAACGGCTGCGCGGGCTTTCAGAAACGCACTACACAACTGCGTAATTGCAAGCCGAAGCGCAGGCACATGGTGTCTCCGCTGACCGCTACATAAGCCGTATCCTCGAACCCACCCTGACTTCCGAGGTTCGCATCGAACCTCCCAGCCAGCCATTTGAGACCGGATACGGAATGTGGGCCAAATGCGGCCCTGCTTGCTCCGCCGAGGAGATCGACGAGAACCGGCGCTGATAAAGCGTTAGCTGCGCGGGCGAAAATTTACGGGCGCTGACGCTTCCTGCTCTGTTTAAGGCATTTTGCGGCCGCTTAGCGGTTGGGGGGAACGTGTCCCCTCTCGGTTACGGAACCAGGCTTGTCGATGTGCGCCCCGCGTCGAGGTACATTTGCACGACGGTAGGATTGTTGGCTTGCCAATAATCGGCGTGAACCATCAGAATGTCTCCGCGGCGCACTGCTTCGGTTAGCTGCTGGCGGTATTCGGCCAGCTTGTTCGGATTGACATCGTTAATCAGGTTTGCGCTGAAGGCTTTGGGGTAGTAGTTCAAAACATTCTCTGGCGTGCCGAGGTCGGTATGGAACAGGAAAGTCTGGAAGGGCGCGCTGTAGGCATAGTATTTGGGCGTCGATTCCTCCGGTAGGATGAGCGAATCGGGGAGCGCCGCGGCGGCTTGCTCGAAAATGCTTGCATCGAGGTTCGCTCCATTCGACTCTACGTCGGAATCTACATAGAAGAGTGTCGCGCCCCAGCGATTGTGGGCATATTGCATCTTGCGGATCAGCTCGCTCGCAATCTCGGAAGCGGGCAGGTAGACCTGGCTGGCCGTGCCGTTGGCCGCCAGCGTGTACTGCTGGGGACGAACGCAAACTCCTACGCGGAAACCGGCGTCGCGCATGATCTTGAAGTAAGCGTCGTCGAGCTTCATGCCTTTGTAGGGTGATTCGAGAGTGATGGTCGATTCCATTTCCGGGGCGAGCTGGGCGATCTGGTCCGGAGCGCAGGCGTAACTGGTGGGCTGCGGATAGGCTTCCCCTTCGATGTCCCAGGTAATGGCCCCCTGAGCAGCCAGCTTTTGAAGATTTTGCACGTTGTTTTCGGCTTGCTGGAGAATACGGCTTTGAAAAGCGTCCATGCCGGCGCTGGTGCGCACATCGAAATCGGCTGGATTGCTGTTGTTGAAATAGCGCCTTGGATTATTGGGAAACCCGCCTGCGATATTCGGATTGCCGGTAGGCGAGCTGGCCAGATAGACGGTGCCGATGATGCGGCGATCGTTCCATTGCAATTTGGACGGCCAAACCTGGGCCCAGCTCCGATAGGCATCCTGGGCCAGCGCGGAAGTGGGCGTACCGGAGGGTGCAAAGCGCAGGGAGATGGTGAAGAAGTCAGTTTGCCCGGGCTGCACGGGGCGGTCATTGTGAGGGAAAAAAGTCGCCATGCCGTCGATCGAAGTGCCGCTCATGATGGGAAAGTAGGCGTTGGCGGGGCCTGCCGGTTGAAAGCCGCTATAAACCGGTTTGAAAGCGCCTGGATTGACGGCTGCGACTTCGCCCGAGCCAAAGTTCGCCAGGGTCACGCTTGGGGCAGTGGTATTGAAAGCCAGTTGCTCGTAAGAAGCATTCGTGAAGCCGCCCGGCAATTCCGGGAAATGCAAGACAAACGGGTAAATCGTCGCGCCGTCGAAGACGATGCCGGAAGACGCTTTGTTGACGGTGGTGACGTTCATATCGAGCTTGTCGCCAGTCTGGATAAACTGCACGCTGATCGTGCCCCAGGAAAAGGGATAGGTCCAGACGTGGCTGACCGGATTCCAGCTTCGTCCCAAGTTCGATTCGCCCCAGGTATACTGGCCGCCAGCCATGAGATTGCCATTCAGATTGGTTGCCTTCATGTGCCAGATATGAAAGGCATCGGACGGATTCTGGGCCAAATTTTCGAGTGTGACCCCGTTGTAGGCGAGCTGCTCGATGCCGTTGTTGCCGTAAGTTACGGTGAGACCCGCGGCGGCGGCCGATTTGGTTTGAAAAAGCAGGAGTGAGACGGCCAGCAGGCAGAGGATTAGTGATCTGAGTTTCATCTCGTCTAAACAGGTCCTTTTGTTGTGGTTGCTGTGGAAGTCGGTAGAGGCCGCTAGCTTTCTCGATCTATTTCGGCGGCCGAACCAGTTTGGCAAATCAGGCTTATTCAGGCATCAAAAGAATTTATACTATGCCGGAGAGGCGCTTGCAAGGTAAATGGTGCAAATTGTTCTTTCCAAAGAACAAAGGCGGGAGGGATTCGCAAGGAGCGCAGCCACCGCTCCGCAGGACGCGGCAGCTTTCGGATCTCTCCTCAGTCGCTCCTTGCACTCTCATATCGCAGGGAGCAGGGGGATTGTCTAATGAGAAATTGCTGGCGAAGTACTAGGACCAGCGTATTCGGGTCAGAGTTTACGGTGGGAGTGTCCCCAATTTTTTCGCGGGCTTTCTACCGGTATGATGAGGAACACCATGCTTCGCAAGACCATGCTTCGAAGGTCGGGCTGCGCCTTGTTGGCGGCCTGGTTGCTGCAAGCGCAAAACTATAAACCGGAGGCGATGGAGCAAGCGAACCGTGGCGTGGCGTTTTCGCAAAGGGCGCAATTTGGGGCAGCGGTCGAGGCTTACCAGCGCGCGATCGCGATCGATCCGAGTTTGCCCTCGATCTATTTGAACCTGGGCTTGGCATGGTTCAAGTGGGGCAAGTTCCGGCCGGCCATCGAGGCGTTCGAAAAAGAAGAGGCGCGCGATCCAGGCGAGCGCGTGAAGACGCTGCTGGCGATGAGCCACTATGGGCTCGGCGAGTATCGCGAAGCCGCTGCGCTGCTCGAACCGCTCTCGATCGCTCAGCCGGAGAACGCAGAGTTATCGTATCTGCTGGCCAAGTGCTATATCCGGTCCGGCCAGTCGGGGCGGGCGATGGAACTGTTTCGGAAGATGCTCGAGCGCGACCCGAATTCGGCGGCGGTGCACATGCTGATGGGCGAGGCGTTCGACGCGGAGCAGCGCACCGCGGAAGCGATCGCCGAATTTCAGCTGGCCGCGAAGAACAGTCCCCATCAGCCCGAGGTGCATTTCGGGTTGGAGTATCTATATTGGAAGCAAAAGAACTACCAGGCGGCGCGCGGCGAATTCGAGCAGGAGTTGAAGAACAATCCGAAGAGCGCGGCGGCGCTGGCTTACTTAGGCGACATGGCGTTGAAAGACGGGGAGCGCGCGCGGGCCGGCGATCTGCTCAGGCGGTCGGTCGGGTTCGATCCGAATGGCCGGCTGGCGAATCTGGATTTGGGCATCGTGGCGAGCGAAGACAGGCAGTACGCCGAAGCGGAAAAGTATTTGCGGCGAGCGATCCGGATCGATCCAAATGAAGCGGACGCGCACTATCGGCTGGCGCACGTGTACAAAGAGACGAATCGCCGGTCGGCGGCGGCGCAGGAGCTGGTTTTAGTCAAGACGCTGCATGAGCACACGAGGAACGATCTGCTGCAGCAGATTGGTGGCCAGCAGCAGTGAAGGGTATGTTTTCGGCTAAGCGGGCCTGGGAGTGGCGGCTGGGTGAACGCTTCCGTGGTGGCGATGGCGGAGACGGAGGCCGAACGACACCAGGAGAGCTCCGAAGAGAATGGCGTAGAAGCCGATCCAGATAACGATGGCGAGGGCTCCGGCAAGTGGAACAGCAAATACGAAAAAACCGAAGGCGAGAGAGGCGATGCCCGAGAGCAGGAGGAGCCACTCATGGCCGAGAACCTTCCAAAGGCGTAAGGCGGCGACGAGTTCCAGGATCCCGGTGAAGATGGCCCAAAAGCCGATCAGATAGACCAAGACGAGCGCGGTAATGTGGGGCCAGACAAAGGCCAGGATGCCTGCAAGGATACCGACAACGCCTTCGAGCAGCAAGGGCCAATGGTCGCGGATGCCGGTGCGGAAAAAGCCGATCAGATTGATCACGCCGTCCAGGAGGGCATAGACGCCAAACAGGAAAACGAGAGCGAACAGGGTTATGCCGGGCATGAACAAGGCAAGAAGGCCGAAAACGATGGCCGCCACGCCGCGCAGCACGATGGCAAGCCAATTACGAGTTATGGAATGCAGCACCTGGATTTTTTCTCCTTTTAAAGGGTCGCACTATATGGACGCTCGGCTGCGTCATTCGTTGTGGGAGGATTTCCCTCCGCTCGCGGCTTTCGGTACACTTCGTTGTTTGGACTACACAGATTGCGATTTGCAGTTTTCTTCTTAGCCGGACTCCTTGCGCTCGCTTCGACGGGCGCGATTTTTGAAGTTGTTCCGCCGAGGGGAATCGATTTCAAGCACGAGAATTCGCCCACGCCGCGGAAGTATCTGATCGAGACGATGGGCGGCGGGGTGGCGCTGCTCGACTACAACAATGATGGGCTGCTGGATGTGTTTCTGGTGAATAGCGGGCAGTTAACGAGTCCGATGCACGGACCCGAAATGTTTCAGCGGCACGACCCGAAATTCTGGAATCGGCTTTACCGGCAGAATCGCGACGGCACGTTCACGGATGTCACCAAGGCCGCGGGTTTGGCGGATGCCGGAGACGGAAACTACGGGATGGGCGTGGCCGCGGCCGATTACGATAACGACGGTTACACGGATCTTTACGTCACGAACTACGGGCACAACACGCTTTATCACAATAACGGTAACGGAACGTTTACGGATGTGACGGCGAAGGCGGGAGTCGGCGCGGGAGGATGGTCGGCTTCGGCGGGTTTCTTCGATTACGACAACGACGGCCAGCTGGATCTGTTCGTTACTCGTTACCTGCAGTGGGACGTGGCGCACAGCAAGGTGTGCGCGCGGGAGACTTACTGCCCGCCGGGCGATTTTCCGAAGACAGCCAACATTCTGTACCGGAATCGAGGGGATGGAACGTTCGAAGACGTGAGCGAAAAGTCGGGCATTGCGTCCAAGAAAGGCCGGGGGCTCGGCGTGGCGTTCAATGACTACGACGGCGACGGCTACCCCGATGTGTTCGTCGCGAACGACGGCATGGAACAGTTTTTGTTCCATAACAACAGGAATGGAACGTTTACGGAATGCGCGCTGGATGCGGGCGTAGCGTTGTCGGACAATGGGCAGCCGTTTTCGGGCATGGGAGTGGATTTTCGCGATTACGACAATGACGGGCGGCCGGACATCGTGGTGACGGACCTGGCGAAGCAGGTGTACGCGGTTTTCCACAATGACGGCAAGGGCTCGTTCAGCTATCGAAGCCTGGAGACTGGTTTGGGGGTGCTTTCGGCCAGGAGTTCGGGCTGGGGAGTGCGGTGGGCGGACTTCGATAATGACGGTTGGAAGGATCTGTTTGTGGCGCAGAGCCACGTTATGGACAACGTAGAGAAGATCGACCCGACGCTGCATTATCTGGAGCCGCCGTTGCTGGCGCTCAATATGCACGGAAGGTTCGAGCGCGCGGACGCGGGGACAAGCGTTGCGGTGGCCGGGCGGGGGGCGGCGTTTGGGGACCTGAATAACGACGGATGGATGGACGTGGTGATGACGGTGCTGGGCGGACGTCCGATGGTGTTGCGCAATCGCGGAGGTAGCGCGCACTGGCTCGGATTGAAGTTGCGCGGGACGCGCAGCAATCGCGATGGATTCGGCGCGCGCATCGAAGTGAACGGGCAGTGGCAGTACGCGAACTCAGCCGGCAGTTATCTTTCAGCGAGCGATAAGCGCGTCTACTTCGGGCTGGGAGCGGCGGATAAAGGGACGGTCGAGATCTGGTGGCCTTCGGGCGTGCATCAGAAGCTGAGCGGCGTGCGCGCCGACCAGTTGCTGGATGTGCGTGAAGAGGAGAAGCCGTGATTGCCCTGGTGCTCTCGTTAGGGCTGGCGTGGCAGACGATTTCGCCTGAAGCGATCGAGCATGTGAAAGCCGGCATAGCGGCGCAGAAGCAGGGGCAGATGCAGACGGCGATTCGCGAGTTCAAGAAAGTCACGGAACTTGCGCCGACGTTGCCGGCGGCTTTCGTCAATCTGGGCGCGGCTTATTTGCAGACCCGCGCCTATGGCGAGGCTGTTGCTCCTTTGAAGAAAGCGCTCGATCTAAATCCCGATTTGCCGGGCGCCGAGCAGATGCTGGGCTTTGCGCTGCTCATGCAGGGCTATCCGGAACAGGCGATTCCGCATTTGGAGAAGGCGCATGCGGTGGACGCGCTGGGAATTGCGCAGGTGCGGGTGGGCAAGTTCCAAGAGGCGATCGGGAATTTGACAGCGGCGCTCGCCAAGGATCCGAATGACCCCGAATTGCTTTACTACTTGGGGCGGGCGGCCGGGCTTTTATCGAAGGATGCGAATGATGCGCTGCAGGAGAGATATCCGGAATCGGCGCGCGCGCATGAGGCGCTGGCCGAAAATTATGCGGTGCTGCGCCAGGTGCCGGAGGCGGAGAAAGACTTTCGCGAAGCGCTGCACGCCGACCCGAATGCGCGCGGGATTCACTTAGCGCTGGGGCAGCTCTACGCGAAGGCGGGGGATTGGGCGAAGGCGCAAGAAGAATTTCGGGCGGAGACGAAGTTGCAGCCGGGTGATGCGGAGTCGTCGTACTGGCTGGGGAGCGCGCTGCTCGAGGAAGGCAAAATCAAAGACGCGCGCGCCGAACTCGAGCGCGCGGATCGTCTGCGGCCCGGGATGCCCGAGACTTTGTATGCGTTGGGAAAGGCGGATTCGCTGGATGGCAACGCGACGGCCGCGGAGGAGTCCTGGAACAAAGTGATTGCGGTGGAGAAATCGGGCCCGCTGGCCGCCCAAGCGCACTTCGGACTCGCCGGAATTTACAGGAAGCAGGGTAAGACGGACGAAGCGGCACGCGAGATGGAAGCTTATAAAAAGCTGGCGAATCCCGCCAAGTGAACAACTGCTTCATAATTGATACGAGGGAGACCGAACATGGCGGCAATTACGAGCCCACATCTCATATCGCCGGAAGAATATATAGCGAGGTTTGTCGACCGCAACGAAAAGCCAATGTGCGAGTACGTCGATGGGGAGTTGCAGCTTAAGCCCATGCCGACGAAAGAGCACAGCCAAGTACAGGCGAATATCATCATCTACGTTCACCGCCAGCATGATAGCGAGCTGCAGGCCCTTCCGGAACTGACGACGCGGCTCAGTTCTACAAGATTTTGTGTTCCCGATCTTGCAGTCGAAGAACTCGCGCGGCCGATTCAGGGCCGCTATCCGGGGCCTAACGACCCGGTTTATCTCTGCGTGGAAATCAAATCTCCCCCTGACCGCATTGGAAAGTTGATGAGTAAGTGCGAGGAGTACCACAGCTGGGGCGTTCACCACTGCTGGATCATCGATCCGGAGCGCAAAGTAGCTTGGGAGTATTCACCGGAGGACGAGGAGCCGCGCCGCATAGAGGAAGCGCTAAGAGCTGGTGTGATTGAAATGCCTCTGAGCGAGGTGTTCCGGCGGGTTTGACTATCCCCGGAGGCAAGTTAAAGTGGGGCCTGGAGAGTGAAATCCAGGCCCGATCTAGTTTGGTAACTCCAGCGGGCGTTAGAAGGCAAACCGGAGCGCGAATTGAATGATGCGCGGCAGGTTAGCCTGGGTTGTTACGACACCTGCCGACGATGAACCGATAGCTTGTCCGGGAAAACCGAACTGTGTTCGGTTGAAGATGTTAAAGAATTCGGCCCGGAACTGCAGATGGGCTTTCCCTTCCGGCGTAAGAGAAAAGCTCTTGAAGGCGGAGAAATCCCAATTGGCGATTCCCGCTGAGCGTAGGTTCGGATCGTTGCGGCTTTCGTCGCCGAAGGTGAATTCGGAAGGTTGCACGAAGCAGCTTGTGTTAAACCAGTCAGCCAGGCGCGAGGTAGCCGAACCCGATGTGGATGCGTTGCAGCCGGGGACCACATTCGGCCGCTGGGTACCCGCGTTTGGAATATTGAGATTGCTCTGGTTCACGGTGAGGTGAAGCGGGAAGCCGCTTTGAATGGTGGTTACGCCCTGCACGCCCCATCCTCCGAGCGTGGCATTTACGAAACCATTGGCGTTGGCCAGATATTTGCGGCCTTTGCCGACCGGAATATCCAGCACATAGCTGACTACCAGGCGATCGGGCGTATCGAACGAGGCAAGCGACCGTTCGAGCCGCAGATTGTTGAAGTTCTGATAGCTTCCAGTGCCACCTGCTTCCAGCCAATTGGTGAGCGTGTCGGTGTCGCTGATCAGCTTGGAGTGCGTGTAGGCGACGAGAATCGAGTTACCTCCTGAAAAGCGCTTTTCGGCCTTCACCTGCAAGGATTGATAGCTGGAGTTGCCGATTCCCTCGTTGGCATAGCTGACGCCGTTGTACTCGGGATAGGGAGTCAGTAACTGGCCGACAGTTGTGGTTTTAGCGGCGAGGCTCGATCCGGGCGTAGTGATGGTGCCATAAAACGGATTGGCGACCGTTTGCTGGAGTTGAGTGCCCATCGACACATATTGATTGGGCAACTGATCGATGTTGGGCGACGGTATCGGCAGATGAACGCCTTTCGATCCGCCATAGGCCACGTCAATCAGAAATCCATTGCCGAACTGTTGCTGGAGGTCGGCATTCCACTGCTGGGCGTATCCGTAGGGATTGTGGAGCAGTGTTTCCGTGGGGCTCGTTCCAAGTAGATCCGAGGCGTAGTTGGCGTTGCGTCCGGGGGCGGCGGTGATTCCTCCGGGGAATGGGTTATTGATAGTGCTTGCGGGAACGCCCGGGAGAACAGTGGGCAGGTAAGGAGTTGTGTAGGTGTTGATGGGGTCGCTGCTCGGAGCGTAGGAGGAGCCTACGTCATTGGGCAGCCAGAAGATGCCGTATCCGGCATGGAAGACGGTCTTCTGAGCGATTTGATAGGCGACGCCGGCGCGCGGAGAATACTGTTTCCAGTTAGGAAGGATGTTGCTGCGGTAGGGATCGTTGCCGGTGTTGACCAGAGAAATGTTGCCGGGAACATTCATACCGGCGGCGCCCAGAACGGAATTATTCATCGTTGGATTGAAGTAGGAGAGGCGGTCGAAGCGCTCCGTCCAGGGAGCAACGTACTCCCAACGTACTCCCAGGTTGAGAGTGAGTTTCGGGGTCACGCGCCAGTCATCGTTGAAATAGACGGCAGGGTACCACTGCGTACCGGCCACTAGCGCCGGACTGCTTGCGCTGCCGCTCGAGGCATAGCCGAGTAGAAAGGTCGCCAAGCCAGCACCGCCTACGTTGGGGTTCAAACCGTTCGAGGCAGTCAGGTCAGGGTTGAAATCGAAGAGGCCGGTGGGGATGTTCGTTTGCGCATAATTTTGCGTTAGCCGCATGATCTCGGTGCCGATTTTGAAGGTGTGGTTGCCGACGATCTTGGTCAGAGCGGCGGCTCCACGGTAGTTGTCGTTGGCGTCGATGATGACACTGCCTGCGCCCTGGCTTCCGAAAGTGCTTTGCGTGTCGAAATTGTTGATGACGGGAACGGGAAGCGCGAGAAAGGTAGCTTCGCTATTCAGGCTGGCCGGCCAGCCAAGCTGGGTGAGGTCGTAGCCTAGCGTTTCCGGCGTTCGATTGTAGGCGAAACGCTGATAACTGAGGTGGACATCCAGAATGGTGGTCGGGTTGAAGGAGTAAGTGTCGGCCAGGACAAAGTTGTTGGTGTTGAAGGTTTCGGTGCAGCGATCCTGGCAGACGCCGTTGCCGAATGGATCGTTGGGAAGATTTAAATTGCCCCAATAGGTGTAGCGGGCGGAGATATGCTGCTTGTCGGAGACGTTTTGGTCGATGTGAACCACGGTCTGGTTCTGGTTGCCGCCCTGAGCATCGTTGCCTACCCAGTTGCCGACGCCGCTGGCGGTCGGGTTGTTGGGAAGCGGATATAGCTTGAGGAAGTCCATGGAAGTGGCGTTGATTCGGCTTGTCGGGACCTGGTTGCCGGCGAACTGCAGCCGGCTGCCGGCAGCCTCAGTGGGATTGCATACGCGCGGATAGCCCGATCCAGCGGCGCGGCAGGTGGTCAGCGGGTCATAGATATTCCCCAGCGCGGATAGATCGCCGTTGCGTTCCGCCGCGGTCGGTACGGTTTCGGTCTCCGATTGGCCCTGGCGTAGGCGGAAACCTTCGTAGTCGACAAAGAAGAAGGTTTTGTTCTTGCCGTCGTAGAGTTTGGGAATAACTACGGGGCCGCCGAGGTTGAAGCCGAACTGGTTCTGCGTGAAGGCGCCGCGGGAAATACCGGCCTGGTTGTTGAAGAAAGTGTTTGCGTCGAGGTCAGCATTGCGCAGATATTCCCAGGCGTTGCCATGCAAATCGTTGCTGCCAGATTTGGTGGTAAAATTCACTACGCCGCCGGCAAATCGACCATATTCGGGCGAGAGGTTGTTGGTAGCGACCTTAAATTCCTGCAAAGAGTCCTGTGTCGGAATCAGCGCAGTGAGGTTGATATAGGCGGTATTTACCGGTGAACCGTCGAGCCAAACCATGCTTTGGTTGGCTTGGCCGCCGCCGATCTGATAGTTGCCCCAGGCAAAAGGGTTCTGGCCATTCGGATTGTTCATGGCACCCCCTTGCGGAACCACGGAGGGAACGAGGGCGACCAGATTCAATGGGTTACGGCCATTGAGCGGCAGTTCGTCTGTCTTGCGCTGGTCGATGACGGTGCCGAGCGAGGAAGATTCCGGAGTCAACAGAGGCGTTTGCGCTGTTACTTCAACCGTCTGACTGACTGCGCCGACTTGCAGGGCGAGATCGATTTTGCTGGTGGTGCCGGTCTGGACGACGACCGGCGAGCGGAGGATGTGTTTAAAGCCTTCCTTCGCGACGCTGACCGAGTAGGAAGCCGGCGGAAGGTTTACGAATTGATAAAAGCCATCCGCATTGGTGGTTTCGGTTTGCTTTTGGTTGGTTCCGAGGTTGGTAAGAACGACCTGCGTGCCGCCGATGGCGGCTCCCGAGGGATCGGTTACATTTCCGACGACAGAGCCGAAGGTGGTTTGAGCGTTAAGACGGGGGACGACGGAGACGAGTGCTGCGACCGTTCCCAAAAGACACAGACAAAGTGCTCTTTTGAACATGTTTGAAATACCCCTGATCGTAAAGAGTGTATCAGGGATAAATCGAGCTAATGCATGCGATCTTTTCGAGAAAGTCGGTCTAAATGGAGTTTCTAGGCAGGAACAATTAGAGAGGATATAATGTTTTAATTAAGTACATATCCGCAACGATTGGCTATTCCGGTTGACCAGGGAAAAGCTCTGCCAGAGTCTGGACGTCGAAAAGGCGCGCAACGAGACGGCTGAGATCGTCTTCGGAAAGGGCTGCCAGATGTGGTCCGACCCAAGCGGGCAAGAGGCCAAAGCGCTGTTCAATAAGTTGTTGTAGGGCTAGCCGTCTTCCTTCTTGGCGCCCTTCTTGTAGGCCTTCCTGCCACCCTTCTTGGTGCCCTTCCTGTTGTCCTCGCTTGTACTCGCGGCCGAGAACTTTGTTGTCCAAAATATTGTTCAGTATCGGCATCCTTCTTGCCTCCTCTTCGACCTGTTCTTCCAAACCGCGTAACCTGGACAACAGCAGCAGCGCTTCCAGATAGAAGGCTCGCCGTTCCGCCTCCGGCTCTGCTGCCACTCGTCCGACGATGTACTCCAGCGTCCGGCGCGAGCTAGGAAACCGTGTCAGGACTCCAAGAACAGTATCGCTTGTTTCCGTGCTCGCGAGCAAAGGCTGGCTGTCCAGTTCACGCAGGTCGACCAGCCGGTACTGAAACGAGCAAGCAGGCCCAACCAGGCGGTCTGCCATACGCAAGGTTTCGCGGCCAACGTAGAGGACAATTTGCAACGGAAACCGCCCATGGAGACGGTAGATGCCCAGGCTGTACTCGGCCATGCGGAGAGCCATGAAGGCATCGTTGGTGCTTTGGCATTCGAGCTGGACCAGGTCGCCCATGGCGGTTTCGCCGAGCAGGTCCATTCGCGGGTTTTGTACGCGCGGCAATTCGGTCGGCAGCCATTTTTCGATGGTTACGCCAGCCAGTTGGCTGAGAAAGCCTTTGGCCTGCTGCAAAAGCAGCTTCAAAACAACATCGAACTCCTGCATCGCCTATCCCTATTGTCCAGGGACGGCGCGCAGGAGTTCGATACTAAGGAACGCTTAGAAAGATAACCTAAGCGCGAATTGCACGAGCCGAGGTAAGTTCTGTGTCGAACTGATCTGGCCGAAAGAGGAAGAACCCAAACTCTGACCTGGGTATCCGAACTGCACCCGGTTGAAGATGTTGAAAAACTCCGCCCGGAACTGCAGATTTACTCGGTTTTCGGGGGCAAGCGGGAAGCTCTTGAAGGCCGAGAAATCCCAGTTAGCGATGCCCGGAGCGCGGAGATTTGGATCCGTGCGGCTTTCATCGCCAAAAGTAAATGCGTCGGGTTGCGTGAAGCATGACGTATTGAAATATTTGTCAAGCTTCGAGGTGATGGAGCCCGAGATCGAAGAATTACAGCCCGGCACCACATTCGGCCTCTGTCCGCCGCCGAAGGAGTTGCTGTTATTCGAATTGGTACCGAAGTGAAGCGGGAAGCCGCTCTGGATGGTGGTGACGCCCTGCACGCCCCACCCGCCGAGGGCCGCATTAACGAAGCCATTGGAGTTGGCCATGTACTTTCGTCCCTTACCTACCGGAATATCCAGCACGTAGCTGACAACCAATCGGTCCGGCGTATCAAACGAAGCAAGAGACTTCTCGGCTTTCAGATTGTTCCAGTCCTGTACTCCACCCGTGCCTCCGGCTTCTAACCAACCGGTAATTGTGTCCGTGTCACTGATGAGCTTGGCATGGGTATACGCCACCAGAATCGAATTTCCGCCGGAGAAGCGCTTTTCGGCTTTGACCTGCAGCGACTCGTAGGTCGAGTTGCCGATCCCCTGACCGGCGAAATTGACGCCGTTGTATTGCGGAAAGGGACGGAGCAACTGGCCTTCCTGAACCGTAGAATTCACTAGCGGCGATCCTACGGATGTCACTTGTCCGTAGTACGGATTGGGCACATTCTGTAGAAGAGCATTCCCCATGGAAAGATAGTTGTCCGGCAGTTGATCTAGCTGCGGCGAGTCGATGGGCAAGTGGGTGCCCTTGGCTCCGCCGTAAGCGACATCGATCAGGAACCCGCTACCGAGTTGCTGTTGGATGTCCGCGTTCCATTGCTGCGCATAACCATAAGGGTTGCCCAGCTGGTTCTCATTGATTCCGGTGCCGAGCAGCGTTTGAGCATAAGCGGCGGTGCGGCCCGGCGGCGGGATGATTCCGCCCGGGAAAGGATTGGTGATTGTGTATGCTCCGTTTCCTGAAACCGGGCTGCTGGCGCTGCAGCCGCCGTTGGTGTAACAGGAGGGCACGCCGGTAAACACGGATTCGAGCACGGGCGTAGTGTAACTATTAATCGGGTCGTTATTGGGGCTGGTATCCCAGGCGACATCATTCGGCAGCCAGAAGACGCCATAGCCGGCGTGAAACACGGTCTTCTGGGAGAACTGATAGGCCATGCCGACGCGCGGAGCAAACTGTTTCCAATCCGGCCGGATACCGCTACGGTAGCTGTTACCGGGCGAATTGACCAGGTCAATGTTGCCCGGAACGTTGATACCAGCCGCCGCCAGGACCGAGTTGTCTTGTGTCGGGTTGAAATAGGAGATTCGGTTAAAGCGCTCGGTCCAGGGTCCTGAATGTTCCCAACGCAGGCCGGCATTCACGGTGAGCTTAGGCGTGGCGTGCCAGATGTCATTGAAAAAGAGGGCAGGGTACCACTGTTGTGCGGCTACCAGCGCCGGACTGCCCGCGCCGCCACCGGAAGGATAGCCCAGTAAGAAAGTCGCCAGGCCCAAACCGCTGCCTGCCGTATTATTGGCGTTCATGGCAGTCAGATCCGGATTGAAGTTGAAGTAGCCGGTCGGCACATTGGTTTGCGTGTAGTTGTGCGTCATGCGCATGAACTCGCCGCCAAACTGGAAGGTGTGGTTACCCGCGATCTTTGTCACAGTATCGGCGACCCGATCGTTATCGTTGCGATCGATGATGACGCTGCCCGCGCCCTGGCTCCCAAAGGTGTTGTTCGTATCGAACCCGTTGATGATGGGGACAGGGAGATCCCGGAAGGTAGCCTGCGCGTTGTTTGCTGCCGGCCAACCCAGCTGTGTTAAATCGTAGCCGAGCGTGGTGGGAATGCGGTTGTAGTCGAAACGCTGATAGCTGACCCGCAGCTCCATAATCGTGGTCGGCGTGAACGAGTACGTATCGCTCAGCACGAAGTTCTGGGTGTTGAACGTTTCGGTGCAGCGATCCTGGCAGACACCGTTGCCGAAAGGATCGGTCGGCAGGTTCAAGTTCCCCCAGTAGGTGTAGCGGGCCGAGATGTGCTGCTTATCGGACACGTTCTGATCGATGTGGACGACCGTCTGATTTCCATTGCCGCCCTGGCTGCCGTTCGAGATCCAGTTATTCGTCCCGGTTATCGTTCCCGCCGCATTCGGCGAGGGATATAGCTGAAGCAGTTTCAAGGATGTCGGATTGATTCTGTTGGTTGGAATTGTATTGCCGGGAAATTGCAGGCGGCTGCCTGCTGCCTCGCCAGGCCCGCAGGGCCGTGTGTAACCCGCACCCGAGCCACAGGTGGTAAGCGGATCGTAGACGTTAACGCCCTGGGAAGCAGCCAACGCGGTCAAATTGCCCAACCGTTCGTCTGCCGTAGGTACGGTTTCGGTGTAGGATGCGCCCTGGCGCAGGCGGAAGCCTTCGTAATTTACAAAAAAGAATGTCTTGTTCTTGCCGTTGTAGATCTTGGGAATGAACACCGGGCCGCCGACGTTGAACCCGAACTGATTCTGCGTGAATGCGCCGCGCGGAGTGCCGTTTCGATTACTGAAGAAATCGTTGGCGTCGAGTAGCTTGTTGCGGAGAAATTCGTAAACCGTGCCGTGCAGATCGTTGGTGCCCGATTTGGTGGTGAAGTTCACGACGCCGCCTGCAAACCGCCCATATTCCGGCGATAAGTTGTTGGTCGCGACTTTAAACTCCTGTAGCGAATCCTGCGTGGGAATCAGCGCCGTGATGTTGATGTAACTCCCGTTGACCGGCGAGCCGTCCAACCACACCATGCTTTGGTTAGCCATGCCGCCGCCGATCTGATAATTCCCCCAGCCAAACGGGTTTTGGCCGTTCGGGTTGGTCATCGACTGGCCCTGCGGCACCACCGACGGCACGAGCGCCACCAGGTTGAGCGGGTTGCGGCCGTTGAGCGGCAGTTCCACAGTTTTACGCTCGTCGATGACGGTGCCAAGCGAGGAAGATTCGGGCGTCAAGAGCGGCGTCTGAGCCGTCACTTCCACTGTTTGATTCACTTCGCCAACTTGCAAAGCAAGGTCGATTTTGCTGGTGGTTTGCGTTTGTACGGTTACCGGGGTTCGCACGATACGTTTGAAGCCAGTTTTTTCAACCGATACCGAGTATTCGGCAGGCGCCACGTTGGTGAATTGATACAAGCCATCTGAGTTGGTGGTCTCAGTGCGCTTTTCATTTGTTCCGAGATTAGTAAGTGTAACCTCGGTGTTCGGAATGGGAGCGCCCGACGGGTCGGTGACGTTGCCCACTACGGAGCCGAAGGTTGTTTGAGAGTTGAGATGGGGAACGACGCAGAATAACGCTGCGGCGACCGCCAAAAGACACAAACGAAGTGATCTTTTTAACATGAACGAAATACCCCTGATCAGCAGGAAGTATATCAATAATCGATGCAGGTTAGATCGACTAGGCAATTGCTGGGGGAGGCGAGTAGTTTTTTGAGACTGATAGGGAACTAGTACTAGGCCGCTTCGTCAGGAAGCGGTTCTGAAGATATGCGGGACTGCGCGCGTAAGCCTGGTTTCACGGAACCAGGACGATTTTGCCTATGTGGTCGCCGCTCTCGAGGCGTTCGTGAGCTCGCCAGGCCTCGGTTAAGGGATACGTCGAATCGATAACTGGGCGAATGCAGTTTTTGGCAGGCAATAGCGGCCAAACGTCCTTTCGCAGCGCTTCGGCGACCATGCCTTTCTGTTCGGGTGTGCGGGCTCGCATGGTGGATCCTATGATGCGCGCGCGTTTTTGCATGAGCTTCGCAATATCGAGTTCGGCGGTGCGGCCGCGCTGGGTAGCTACAATCGATAGACGACCGTCCGTGGCGAGCGTGTTTAGATTGCGCTCGAGATAAGAACCGCCGACCAGATCGAAGATAACGTCGACGCCGCGATTGCCGGTGAGGGTTTTAACTTCTTCAACAAAGTCGGAGTCGCGATAGTTGATGGCGGCTTGCGCCCCGATTTCAACACAGGCTGCGCATTTGCGAGCGCTTCCGGCGGTTGCGAATGCGGTGGCATTCCAGGCGCGCGCCAGCATGATGGCCATACTGCCGAGACCGCTCGTGCCGCCATGTATGAGCGCTGTCTCGCCAGCTTGCAAGGCGGCTCTGGTGATCAGGTTGTCGTATGCGGTGAAGAGATTTTCCGGCAGCGAGCCCGCTTCAATGTCACTCCAGTTCTCCGGGGTGGGAAGCACTTGGTTTGCCGGAGCAACGCAGTATTCCGCATAACCGCCGCCCGCGAGAATTGCGCATACTCGATCGCCGGAATTGAAGTGTTTTACTTTTGACCCAACTGAATCGATTACTCCCGCCACGTCGAGGCCCGGAATGTCGGACGCCCCGGGCGGAGGCGGATACTTGCCTTGCCTCTGCATGACGTCGGCGCGCGCCACGCCCGCGGCAGTCACCCGGATCAGAACTTCATCGGCTTCGGGTAGCGGCGTCGGTCGCTGTGCGGGTCGCAAAACCTGCGCTTCTCCAAAAGTAGAAATCTCGATGGCTAGCATGTTATTTCCCGTATTAACAAATCTTTACGAAACCCGACTGAAGTCGAAACGTCGACTTGAAGATATGCTTCGATACGTAGGTCTGGCGGTGGTGGCCGCCGGCATGATGAGTGTGTCCGTCAGTTTCGCGCAGGAGTCGCCGCCGAACTCTGAGCAGCCCCAGGGTCCGCCTCCCGCGGTCAGCAATGGAGGCTTTGGGAACAATACCACGGTTACGCACACTCCGAAGCCTCCCGACGAACCATATGTGATCGAGGATGGCGGTATATCGATCGAACCGATTTATTGGTTCAATCGAGCACAACCCTCTTTGTCTGGGGGAGCAATCGCGACTGCGTATAGCGATCTGAGTTATCCAGGCAATGCGAACAACAGCTGGGGGGGAGAGATCAGCGTGCCGGCCGGCCGCTCGAACAGTCTTCGCTTCTCTTACTTTCGCGTGCAGGGAAATGGCAACAGCACGCTCGACCAGAATGCAACGATCTTTACTGAAGCATATAACGAGGGCGATTATTTGAACGCCAGCTACACCATTCAGAACGCGAAACTTTCCTGGGATTACCTTTCCTACACCTGGCACAAATCGCCCGGCGCGCTCCGGCTGAAAACGCTTTGGGAGCTGCAGTTCGTCAATGCCGGGACCAATGTTGTCGCGCCTTTCAAACCGATTACGACGGATTCCAGCGGGACGACCGACTACAACACCGCGCATGGCACGGGCAATCTTATTTGGCCCACTTTCGGGCTTGAACTCGAGCAAGCGTTTGGGGGGCATTTTCGGTGGGAGGCAAAAGCCTCCGGTTTTGGAATTCCACATCGCGCCGATATATGGGATGCCGAGGCGTCGATTGCTTTCCGCGTGCGCCAGTTCGAAGTGCTGGCGGGAGAGAAAGCTTACCACTTCAAGATGTCGCCACAGGGTGCTCAATATTTTTCCGATACGATGTCGGGAGCGTACGTGGGGCTACGCTACTACTGGACGAGTCGGGAATAACCGCGCGCCGATCTGGAGCAAAAACACTTACAATAAATCCGTCGCCGGAGGCAGGCATGGTTCAGACGATCACGATTGAACGCGAATACGGAAGTGGCGGGGGCTCAATTGCCCGCAAGCTTGCCACAAAACTAGACTGGACGCTCTGGGACGAAAAGATTACCGAGGAGATTGCGCGCCGGCTGAAGTGCAGCGTGAAATCTGTCGAGCAGCGCGAGGAGCGCCCCGACTCTACTTTCTACCGGTTGATGAAAATCTTCATGCGCGGCAGCTACGAAGAACGTTTTTCCGGCATCGGAACCGAAATTTTGGATGCGGAGAGCCTCTCCAGGATTTTCGAGACCGTCATTACAGATGTGGCGGATCGAGGGCCGTGTGTCATCGTCGGGCGCGCGGCCCCCTACTTCCTGCGCGAGCGCCCGAACGTGATGAGCCTCTTCATCTTCGCGCCACACGAGGAAAAGTTACGACGGCTGGTCGCGCAAGGAAAAGACGAGGCCGAAGCGACTGACTTACTGGAAACGGTGGACGAGGATCGCGCCGCCTTCGTCAAGCGCTATTACGGTAAGAACTGGCCGACACGCGATCTCTATCACCTCATGATCAACTCGGTGGTCGGAGATGAAGCCGTCATCGACTTGGCTCTGCGTGAGATGAGTATTCTGAACGGGAAAGCTTAGCTATTTCGCGTCGCAAAATACGAGATGCGGCTTGCTGACGCGCGCGGTTCAGAAGCAGCATCTCGCGCCTTTAGTTGCTTACAGAACCACGACCGTAAGGGAGTGTGTCCGCTAGCTATTTCTTAGGATTCGTCTTCTTCTCTTCCAAATCCTCTTCGACGGTCTCCCGGTCTCCCTCCGCTTGCGAGGGTACCGGTCTCTCCTCGGCCGCCAGATCTTTGTCAGGCTGCGTGGAGGTATTCTTGTTGTCGCTCATGTCCAATTAGAAGTTTCAACTGGAACTGTTGTTTCAATCTGTCGCGAATTTGAAGACAGTCGTGCCCTGATAGTGTTGGCCGGCCTTGAGCTCTGTTGATGGGAACGTGGGCTGATTCGGCGAATCCGGAAAGTGCTGTGTCTCAAAGCACATGCCGCTTCGAGGAGCATAGACCACTCCGTTCTTGCCGGTTACAGCACCGTCTAAATGGTTACCGGTGTAGAACTGAATTCCTGGTTGGGTGGTAAACACCTCGAGCACTCGCCCGGAAAGCGGATCCTGCGCGCGCGCCGCGAAAGAGGGCGCGCTGCCATTACGCCGCAGCACATAGTTGTGATCGTAGCCGCCCCCTAACTTGAGCTGCTCATTGCGATCGTCGATGCGCGCTCCAATCCGCGCGGGCTTCCGAAAATCAAACGGCGTGCCATCCACCGCGCGCAGTTCGCCTGTCGGGATCAGATGCTCGTTTACTGGAGTGAAACGATCGGCGTCGATCATGACAACTGCATCGACGACCTTCCCGCTTGCTTTGCCTGAGAGGTCGAAATAGGAATGGTTCGTCAGATTGAGCACCGTGTCCTTATCGGTAGTAGCCGCATAATCGAGGCGCAGTTCGTTGGCGTCAGTGAGCGTGTAGCGCACCGTCACTTGCAGTTTGCCGGGATATCCTTCTTCGCCGTCGGGGCTGGCGTAGGTGAGTTCGAGAGCCGGCTCGCCGGACGAGCCGATCTCGCGCGCGTTCCAGACCATCCTGTCGAAACCTTTCCAGCCGCCATGCAGCGAATTCTCGCCATTGTTCCGCGCGAGTGTGTACTGCGTACCGTTGAGCTGGAAAGTTCCATTTGCAATGCGATTGGCATAACGGCCGATCAACGCGCCGAAGTACGGGTTTTTGCCGAGGTAGCCGGCGAGCTCGTCGAATCCCAGCACGATGTCTCCCACGACGCCATCGCGATCCGGAGTTCTCAGACTGACCAGGCGTCCGCCGAAGTTGGTCACCCTGGCTTCGATCCCATTGGTATTCGAAAACGTGTAGATATCGATGGTTGTGCCCGGTTCGGCATTGCCCCACTGTTGTTTTTGTAAGCGCGTCATGTATCTTGTGAATTCTACCCGGAGACAGAAGTATCAGAATACTATTCGCCGCAGTTATCTTTATCAGCGCCTGCCTGCTGTTTTCGGTCGAACCGCTGGTTGCGCGCCGCATTCTGCCGTGGTTCGGCGGTTCGGCCGCCGTCTGGTCTACCTGCCTCGTTTTCTACCAAACGTCGCTCTTAGCCGGCTATCTCTATGCACGTTTGCTAACGCGCTATCTCCGACCGCGCGCCCAGCCGATCTCGCATGTTGTGTTCCTGCTGCTTTCGCTGGCGCTGCTGCCCATTGGACCGGCCGCGCGCTGGCAGCCGGTAAATACCGTGGAACATCCGGCGTGGCTCATCTTTTGCATGTTGAGCGCCTCTATCGGTCTGCCTTTCATCGCGCTCTCGGCGACTAGTCCGCTGCTTCAAAGTTGGCTCGCGCGAGCGGGCTTCGAGACTCCTTACCGAATGTTCGCGGTTTCGAACCTGGCCTCGTTGGTGGCCCTGCTGGCCTATCCATCGATAGTTGAGCCGCTGCTTGGAACTCGCGCGCAGAGCATTAGCTGGTCCGTGGTGTATGTAGTCTTCGTCGTGCTGTGTGCTCTTGCGGCGCGGCAAGGTTATGCCAGCACGGCAAACATCGCGGCGGAGAAAATTCCACCTGCCACGCCGCCTCTGCGCGTCCTTTATTGGTTTGCCCTGGCGGCCTGCGGCTCGATGCTGCTGCTATCGGTAACGAATCACATCGATGAAAATGTCGCCGCTGTACCGCTGATGTGGGTTCTGCCGCTGGCTACCTACCTGCTCAGCTTCGTCTTCAGCTTTGGGGCGCTGAATATCTACCGGCCAGCCCTCTGGATACGCTTGTTAGCCTTTGCGCTCGGGATCATGGGCTACGCCATTTACAACATCAATGCGCTGGTTCCAATTCAATTGAGTTTGCCGATTTTTCTCATAGCCTTGTTTGTCGGCTGCGTCTTCTGTCACGGCGAACTGAACCGTCTGCGGCCGGGCGCGTCGGAGTTGACGAATTTCTACCTGGTGATCGCGGCCGGCGGAGCTGCCGGGTCCATTCTCGTGGGCCTGATCGCGCCACAAGTATTCAGCGGTGTCTACGAACTGCCGCTTACGCTGATTTTTACGGCGCTGCTGGCACTTGCCTTGACATGCCGCGAACGCGCTTGGGGCGCTGCGGTGTTGTGGATGGCCGTGAACGGGTGCATGCTTGCCGTCATGGTGAAGAATGTCAGCGGTTACCGCCAAAACTCTCTTTCGATGGAGCGCAGTTTCTACGGATCGCTGCGTGTTGTCCAGACCCCTCGTGCCGGTCCGGAACAGGAGCGAATACTGTTTCACGGAACCATCGAGCATGGGGCGCAATTTCTGTTGCCGCCGCGCCGCTCACGCCCCACAACCTACTACGGCCCCGATTCCGGCGTGGGTATTTTGCTGCGCGAGTGCTTCAGGGGGCCCAAACGTGTGGCCGTCGTCGGATTAGGCGTGGGCACGGTCGCGGCTTATGGGCATATTGGCGATCGATTTCATTTCTACGAAATCAATTCCCAAGTTGTGGACATCGCCCGCTCTTTGTTCTTCTTTCTGCGCGAAACTCCTGCCCGGACGCGGATCACTGTCGGCGATGGACGCCTCTCTCTGGTGCGCGAGACCTCGCCGCCTTTCGACGTCATCGTGCTCGATGCCTTCTCGGGAGACGCCATTCCGGTTCATCTACTCACCAGGGAGGCCATGGCGATCTATCTGCGTCATCTCGCCCCGGGTGGCGTTGTCGCATTTCATGTTTCGAATGACTTTTTGGATCTCGCGCCCGTCGTACGACAGCTAGCGGAAAATGCCGGTTACGGCGCTGTGCTGGTTCACAATCATGCGGATCAGGATGAAGATACGCTGCCGGCCGATTGGGTTCTGGTGACGAACAACCGCGCAGTACTCGATAATCCTTCGATCCGGGTGCACAGTAAACCCATTGCAGCGCCATCCGGATTGCGTCTTTGGACCGACGATTACAGCAGCCTGATGCCAATCTTCAAGACGCCGCAGTTTCGCCGTTAGGCAAGCTTCATCACAATCCCTTACGCGCGCGGTTCTGTAACTTCGGGCAAACCACCGACGTTTTCTGAACCGCGACCGTAAGGAAGCGTTTCTGACGACGTTTGGTTAGTGCGCGGATCGGCGATGAGCTTTGGCAGTGCCTTTATTCGTTCACCTTCAGCTTGTTAACCGCAAAAATGGCAAGCGCGACCACCGGCGCCAGACAAAGAATGTACGACATGAGCCACGGCCACATCGTTACGTGCCGCCCGATTACCGGAACCAACTCGGTGACAACGAGCACGCACCAGGCAATCCAAAGCAAAGCGGCCACAAGCAACGCAACGGTCAATCTTGGCATCGGTTTGTTCTCGAATGCTGGGCTGTCAAGCGGAGGCCCGAGCCTTTGAGATCGGTCCTCTGCCGCGCCAGGAAAGAATTCGGCGCGGTCGATCGTCGGCTACCGGCTTGGTGCGAATTGGGCGCTCCTGCAGGATCAGATCGCTTGCCTGGACCAATCGCTCGGCGTGGAACCAGCGCTGGAAGGGCCAATCGTGCAGGACGTTACAAATAGCCACCAGACTCATTCCCTGGTGGTGCGCCATCCAGCAGCGCACTACTTCGCCTTTGCGCTTAAACAGGATTCGGCCGGCCGATTCCGTGTAATCGACCGACTCATAAAAACCATACTCGGTGAGTAGCTTGTTGCGCTTCATCTTTAGCAGGTTCTTCAGAGCGTTCAACGGATCCACCATCAACGCCAGGCAACTTGAATAGGCAGATATCACCAGCGACCCGGAACGCGAAACGTTCAAGGCAAGACCCGGCACTCCATAAGCCGAATATTGATAGTTGCCGGCGCTATCCGTCTTACTGTAGGCGGCTTCCGAAATACCCCATGGAACGCGGTGCCTGTCGCCATAAGCGCGCTGCGCCCGCACCGCCGAACGAACCGCCCGGTCTAGCAGGGTGTTTGGATGGGACCTCATCCAGATCACCGGCATCAGATATTCGAACATGGTGCCGGTCCAGGAAATCAAGGTCGTTTCGCCTTCGCAAACCGTATGCTGGCGGCCGAGGCGGAACCAGCCGTCCTGAATCAGATCTTCTTTTGCCACCGCGATAAAAGTGGCGGTCCTGGCCTCGGATGCAAGCAGGTCATAGCAGGATTGATTCGCCGACTGCTTTGTCACATCATAGCCGATGGAAAGTAGGTTTCGGCCCCGGTTGATCAGAGAAGAAAAGCCCATCTCATCCGCCAGGCCGTCGCAGACAGAAGCCAGGTCTTCGATGCGGTTCGCAAAAGATTGTATGCGCTGCCGGCAGGAAGGCAACTCCGCCCGCAGGCGATAGACCAAGTCAAGTACCGGCCGCGAGGTGGTGGGATTGCTTTCGAGCGCGCTCAAACGCGCATCGAAATCGACGAAGAACTCCCGCTCATTGCGCGGCGTCAGCGGCTTATCCGGAATTTCCAACCCGCTTGCGGGATCGAGCAGTGGCGCATACTCGGGCAGGAACCAGGGCATGAATTGCCGCACTGCTTCGTCAAGCGCGTCGAGCCGGGCGCGCAATTCGAGAGACCACGAGACATGTTGTTTGGGGTCGGTGGTCTTTCCGGCCGTCAGCCTCTGGCGGTCGAATTTCAGCAGTTCCGGAAGCCACATCGGCGAGCCATGCAGTTTTAGAATCGAGCCGAGCGCCTGAGGCGCAGCCGGTTTATCGAGCGTCCGGAAATGATCCGCGATTCCCGCCAGCGCGTTGTCATTGATCAGCGGCTTGCGCAGTAACTCGAGACAGCCTTCTTTGAAACTCCAGAAGGAGGCGATCAAGTTGCCGCTATCCACGCTCGAAATAAAAGGCGGATCGAGGGGCTTCAACGAGATGTTGTCATACCAATTCAAGAAGTGACCCATGTAGCGCTGCAATTTAGGCAGAGTCTGCAGCGTGAGCTCACTCTGTTTCACAAATTCCGGGAGCGTGAGATAGCCGAGTTCGAGCGCGGCTTGGCGCGCGTTGAACAATAACCCTAGATTGGTAGGGGAGAGGCGTTCGGCGATCCGATAGGGCTGCTCCTGAACATTATCCGGAATCAGCCAGTGATTCTTTTCGTTGCTGAATTCCGCAAAGTAGCGCCAGGTCCGCAAAGCCAGCTCGCGCAGAAACAGCCGGTCTTTCTCGGAGAGATCGAGCACTTCGCGCGGCGATCGATTGAGCCAATTCGAAATGAGCTTGGAGAACGCCCAAAGTAGCAGGAAGGGGAGGGCATAAGGCGCCGCCTGCGGCTTCAGGAAGAGGGCTAAGCCGATCGCCACCGCCACCAGCGGCACCCAGTCAAGATACATGTCGACCGGTGTTCGCTTCCGGATGCCGAGTTCGGCTTCGGTTGCCGTCTCCCATTCGAGCAGGCGCGTATGGGTGATCGAACTACGGATGACCGTGCGCAAAATGGCGTCAATCGCGACCAGCGCCTGGTGTGCGAGAAAGGCGATGTTCAAAACGATGCTGGCGTGATCGGTGAGGAAATCGGTGATGGAGTCGCGCAATGACATCCAGTTCTTGGCGGCTGTATTGCGTACGACAGCAAAGATAAGCCGGAAATAAATAGGCAGGAAGAGCAGCGCGAGCGTCACCAGCGTCCAAAAACGAGGGCCGCCGGGCAGCCAGAACCAACCGGCAATCAGCAGAAGAAAAGTAGCCGGTTCCACCAGACTGCGGCGGAGATTGTCCAGGATTTTCCAACGCGAGACGAGTGAGGTCGGATTCTCAACCAACCGCCCCGATTCGTCCGGAACTTTGTTGAAGATCCAACGAACGATCTGCCAATCGCCGCGCAGCCAGCGATGTTTGCGGCGATTGTACGCGCTGTAGTGCGAGGGATAATCATCAATTACCTCGATATCGGAAGCGAGACCGGCGCGCGCATACGCTCCCTCTATCAAATCGTGACTGAGCAGCGCGTTTCTCGGAAAGCGATGTTCAAGCACCTGACGCAGAGCGTCGACATCATAAATGCCTTTGCCCGTAAAGATTGCTTCGCCGTAAAGATCCTGATAAACATCCGAGATGGCGCGCGAATAAATGTCGAAGCCTGTCTGGCCGGAATAGATACTGGCCATGCGAGAGCGCGAGGCCGAATGCACGCTGATGCCTACGCGCGGCTGCAGAATGCCATAGCCGCTGGTCACAATGTTTAAATCGGGATCCACCACCGGCCGATTCAGCGGGTGAGCCATCGCGCCGATCATGCGCTGGGCCGTGCCGCGCGGCAGTTGCGTATCGGAATCGAGCGTAAGCACGTAGCGGATGAGCGGCAATTTGGCAAGATCGCCGGTCTTCACCGGGAAAGGATCGAAGACTTTCCGCAGTAGTTGATTCAGATCGAGCAGTTTGCCGCGCTTGCGCTCCCAGCCCATCCAGGCGCCTTCCCGTGGATTGTAAACACGGTGGCGGTGAAACAGGTAGAAGCCGCCAAAAGGCTCGGAGGCGTAGCGCACATTGAGCTCGTCAATCAGTTCGATGGCGAGATCGACCCGCCGATCCTGTTCGCCGGCTGGTTCGGCGCTGTCCGGCAAATCTGTTAAGAGCGCATAAAAGATGTTGGCATCTCTATTTACGAGATAGCGGACCTCCAGGTCTTCCACCAGCTGACGAATTTGCTTGTCATTGATCAGAAGGGTAGGAATGGCTACCATCGTGGCTGACGCGCGATCCACCTCCCTTGAAAAATCGAGTTTCGGCAGCGGATGCGAGGTCAGAACCGCGGTGACAAGATAATTTACCAGCTCAACGGCCGCCTGCGTGGCCGGAACGAGCAGCAGGAGCGCTCCTGCGATCAGGCCGAGACCGCCTTGCGTCCGGACGATGCTCATGATGAGGGCAACCACCGTCATGAGCGCCACAACCTCGATGCCTAGAATGTAAATCTCGTCTGGAAAGCGGCGGAAAAAACGCTGAATCGAGGAACTGAAAGTGGGCTGGTAGCCAATGCTGTGGAACAGTTCCTGCGTGCCGGAGGGATCGAGTAGATAATGCCCCACGTGGCGCAGCCGATCGCGCAGAGTCGGCGGCATGTCTGGCTCGATCCGGGCCTCGCGAGCCATCCGCACCGTCATGCGGGCCAGTTCCAACTCACTCACATCCGAGTGGGCGGCAATCTTCGCCACGCGCAAGCGGTACTGCTCGCGGCTCTCGAAATCCATGCGGCCGTAAACACCCGCTGGATCGTCAAGCAGGGTGCGGTGAGTCATCGAGAGCGGTTCAAGAATGGCGCGCCAATCGCGCTCGCCTATGAAACGCATGCTGGTAATAACGTGCTGCATGCCCAGGCTGGGGGCACTCTGGCCTTGCTCCCGGAATGCTTTGAGCGCTTTCGGCCCCCGCTCGGCGGCTTGCTCCAGCAGAGCCAGTTTCAAGGCGTCCAGCATGCCCGCGAGCTCCGCCAGCTTGAGCGGTTCGGTTTCCTGGACTGCGCCAATGAACTCGGCGAAGATAGTTTCGTTGAGGCGATTGTGCGAAGCGGCAAGCAGCGCTCGCGCAAGCACGATCACGCGCGGGATCGATTCCTCTTTGGCCGTCTTCACTCCGGGCAGCCGGGCGAGAGGCCGTAGAACATCATGTACTGACGTCAGATCCGTTCGAATTACTCGAAAATTGTCGTTCAGCCACATTAAATCGTCGGAAGGTTCATCCGAACGCAGCCTGTAGACTTCGGACTCAAAGACCGTCAGCCGCTTGCGCAGCGATCGGTAAAGTTCACCTACCGCGACCGAGCGGCGCTTCGGTGTTAACCAGGAGCAAGCCCGAGCTGCTTGGGAGGCGCTTTCTCGCAGCTCAGCGCGCTCGGACTCGGTCATTTCAGCCGGCTGGAGCGTCGGCTTTGTGTCGGTTACGGTTTGTGCCGGGAGTTCTGCCATGAATCTTATCTGTAGCTCGACGCTTGCAGTTCGAACATCTCCGCATAGCGGCCGCCGCGAGCAATCAACTGATCGTGGCTGCCCTCTTCGGCAATACTTCCATTCTCCAGCACGATGATTCGTTCCGCCATACGCACTGTCGAAAAGCGGTGGGAGATAAACAGCGCCATCTTGCTTTCAGTCAATTCATTGAAGCGTTCAAAGACTTCGAATTCAGCTCGCGCGTCCAATGCGGCGGTGGGTTCATCGAGTACTAGCACTTGCGCCTCGCGCAAGTACGCCCGACCCAAGGCCAACTTTTGCCACTCGCCTCCCGATATATCCACTCCGTTTTCAAAACGCCGGCCTAGCATTTGTTCGTATTGCAAGGGGAGCCGATGGATCACGCCATCGGCCAGGCTTTTTTCGGCCGCGGCATGAATTCGCCGGTCGTCTTGCAGGAATTCTATGCGCCCGACCGCGATATTTTCTCGCGCCGTCATTTCATAACGCATGAAGTCTTGGAAGATGACGCCGATCTCCTTGCAAAGGTCTTCAATGCTGTAATCGCGCAAGTCGATTCCATCGAGCAGCACGCGCCCCTCGGTGGGATCGTAAAGGCGAGTTATCAGCTTGACGATGGTCGTTTTACCTTGACCGTTCTGGCCAATTAACGCGATTCGCTCGCCAAGTTCCAGGCGAAAATTCAACCCAGCGAGAATCAGACGCTCGGTCCCCGGATAGCGAAATGACACGTTCTGAAACTCGAAGCCTTGGCGGATAGGCCGCGGCGCCGGCAACGCATTCGGTTTCGAGGTGACGGTCGGCTTCATCTCGAAAAACGCCAATAAATCTGTTAAGAAGAGCGCCTGGTCGGCGATGCTCGAGAGGGTCGAGAAGATCTGCGAGATATTGCTCGATGCATTCATCACGGAGGCGGTCAGCAGCGTAAAATCGCCCACCGACGTTTTACCCATGGCCGTCTCGTAGATAATCCAGACGTAAGTCGTGTAGTAGCCGGCCGTACTGAGAATCGAAAGCGGCGTGGCCGCCAGCAGCCGGCGGCGCGCCAGCGATAAATTCTCATCCAGGATGTGATTGGAGAGATTGGTGAAACGCGTGGTTAAAAAACCGCTGAGTCCGAAAAGTTTAAGCTCCTTGGCGGCTTCTTTGCTTCCGCCTACCTGCCGGAGATAATCGAGTTCGCGTTTGGCTGGCGTCTGCCGAAAATTTAGAGCGTAGTTCAGAAAAGCGAAATGACTCTCGCCGAGGAAGGCAGGAATCAGGCAGACAAACAAAATCAGAAGGAGAAGAGGCTTGTAGTACAAAATAGCCCCGGAGAAAGCGACTGTCGTCAGGACCTGCTGAAACAGCCGTCCGAGTGATTGGATCATCGCCAGCCGGTCGGTTGCCTGGACGCGCGCTCGCTCGAGGCGGTCGTAGAAAACGGGGTTCTCGTATGCCTGTACGTCGAGCCCAGAGGCGTGTTCCATCACTTGAATGCTGACGTAGCGCGTATAACGGTCCGCCAATACCCGGTCGTAGTAATCGATCGCCCGGCCGAATACGTTCGCGGCCACCTGCAAGCCGAATTCGAGTGCTACCAGCCACCATAGATGGGACGAAACAGTCGCGTAATTCAAGTTGTGCTGAGCGATCGCAAGTACGATGTTGATGATGTACTTACCGACGATGGCCGCGCCGAGAGGCACGAAAGAAACCAGCACACGAAAAAAAAGTCCGGCCGCGACCACCCAGGGACCTGAATCCCAAACGATTTTCAAGACAGGCGGAATATTCTTGAGTGCCTGGACGCGTTCGCCCCAGGCTTGGGCAGATGTTTGCTTTGTCTCTTCTGTCACGCGGATCTGGAAAGTCGGGAGTTGTGGGCGTCGCTCGCTTTCGCAGCGCGCGCGGCTCTACACTTTAGTGTAGATCCCACTACATTCGCCAACGTTTCTTGTGCCGCGAAGCCCGGCTTAGGGCCGGGAATCAGCGCGAAGCTGTTAATTCAGGCGCCCCGACTGTCTTGAGGAACGCTTCGTAAGTCGATCGAATACCGTCGGCCAGGGAAATGGACGGCTGCCAGCCAAGCGCTCGGAGACGCGATACATCGAGTAGCTTTCGAGGGGTGCCGTCCGGTTTAGCGCTGTCGAACTCGAGCCTGCCTCTATACCCGATTACCTGGGCAATTGTGCGGGCCAGTTCGGCAATAGTAAGGTCCTCGCCTACACCGACATTAATAATCTCGGGGTCATCGTATTGCTCCATCAGCAAAACAGCAGCAGCAGCCAAGTCGTCGACGTGGAGGAACTCGCGCCGCGGTGTGCCGGTACCCCAGATGACGACTTTGGGTCGATTCTCCAAGTGCGCCTCGTGGAACTTTCGGATCAGCGCCGGAAGTACGTGCGAACTCTGTAGATCGAAGTTATCGCCGGGCCCGTATAGGTTTGTGGGCATCAGGGAAATGGCGGCAAATCCATATTGCGCGCGGTAGGCCTGACAAAGCTTGATGCCGGCAATCTTGGCAATGGCATACCATTCGTTGGTCGCCTCTAGCGAGCCTGTCAGCAGCGACTCTTCTTGCATCGGCTGCGGCGCAAACTTCGGGTAAATACAAGAGGAGCCGAGGAACTCGAGCTTCTTGACGCCAAATCGCCAGGCCGCATCGATCACATTGAGCTCGATTGCCAGATTGTCCCGGATGAAATCGGCCGGATAGGTGGCGTTTGCCAGAATGCCGCCTACCTTGGCCGCGGCCAGAAAGACATACTCGGGCCGCTCACTTTCGAAAAACGATTCGACTGCCAGCTTTGAAGTCAGGTCAAGCCGTTGGCGCGGGGCGACGACCAGGTTGCTGTAACCCAGGGTTTTCAGGCGGCGAACGATCGCCGAGCCGGCCAGACCTCGATGGCCGGCTACGAAGATGCGGCTATCAGGTTGCACTGCGCGATCCCGAAACCAAAGATGTAACGTACTTTTGCTGATGAATCAAGTGCTCCTCTTCCGCCAGCTTCAGATCGGAGGCGACCATCATATGCACCAGTTGCTCGAAGCTCGTGGAAGGCTGCCAGTCGAGCGCCTTACGGGCTTTGCTTGAGTCACCCAGCAGGTAATCCACTTCGGTTGGTCGGAAGTATCGCGAGTCAATTTCGACGTGTTTCTGCCAGTCGAGTCCGGCGTACGAAAAAGCAACCTCCAGGAATTCACGCACCGAGTACGCTTCGCCAGTGGCAACCACAAAGTCGTTGGGCTCGGAGTGCTGAAGCATCCGCCACATGGCCTCTACATAGTCGCCGGCAAAACCCCAGTCGCGCCGCGCATCCAAATTCCCCAGGAAGAGTTTTTGCTGGAGCCCCACTTTAATGCGCCCGATGGCGCGCGTGATTTTACGCGTTACAAAAGTTTCGCCCCTGCGCGGCGACTCGTGGTTAAAAAGAATGCCGTTTGTGACGAAAAGGTTGTAAGCTTCCCGGTAATTGATGCCATACCAGTGCGCCGCGACTTTCGAGACGGCGTAGGGACTGCGCGGATAGAACGCCGTCGTTTCGCTTTGCGGGGGATTCGCCGCCCCGAACATCTCGGAGGAGCCGGCTTGGTAGAAGCGCACTTCGCGCCGCGTGTGCGTGACATGGTCGCGCATGCAGTCGAGCAGCCGGAGCGTTCCCATGGCATCGGCGTCAGCGGTGTATTCCGGATTTTCGAACGACACTTTGACGTGAGATTGCGCGCCCAAATTGTAAATCTCGTCCGGCCGGGCCGCTTCAATGACGCGACGCAGGCCGGTAGAGTCCGAGAGGTCGGCGTAATGGAGGATGAGACGACGGCCCGTCTCATGCGGATCTTCGTACAGATGATCGATCCGATGGGTGTTGAATGACGAACTTCTGCGAACGATTCCATGAACGGTGTAGCCCTTCGAGAGCAATAACTCGCTCAAATAAGAGCCGTCCTGGCCCGTAATACCTGTGATTAACGCGGACTTACTCAAAATTAGTCTCCTAAACTGTTGGAAGTGTGCCGGCCACGAATGGTCGTCAAGGGCAGCGCCGTAACCGTCGCCCGGTTTGCCGGAAAAGCCGGCAGGACAATCGCCGGTTTCCCAAGCGATGGCAGACCAGATTTCAGTTCCGGCGCCGGCTCAGGAAGATACGTGGCCGACCCGATCGAATCCTGCAAGATCTGGAAAAAAGAATTCAACAAAGATTGTGACTCGCTCTGCATCGATCGTCTCAAAGAGATATTGCCCTTCCTGCCGAACGACATGGTGAACTGCCAGGCCGTTTCAGCCACCGCCGGATCGAATACTTCAAGGAAAACGTGCCCATCGAGGGTGAGTTCGAGCGAGGCAAAATGCAGGTCCTTACAAGTATTGCGAACCGTGTTCCAGCATTCGGTCCGGGTTTGGGCTTTAAGCAAGGCTTCCCGGAAATGCGACAGGTAGACTTCGTGCTGGACCAGCCGCAAAAGGCCGCCGCTTGAAAGGACCCGGCGCGCGGTACTGAATTCGATATAGCCCAGGCGCTTGATGCCGAGCCACGCAATCGCGCAGAACAGCACGATCACCAGACCTCCCAAGTGGTAAGAGAGGGAGCTCGTCAGCAGCGAAAGAGTGGCTGCCACGCCGCACGCCAGGTACAGAACAATGGCCGCGCCGCGCGGTTCAAACCCAAGCGCCAGCAGACGATGGTGAATGTGGCCGCGATCCGGCTGGAAGATCGGCTGGTTGCGTAGAAAACGGCGCCCGATCGAAAGCCCCACATCGAGCAAAGGCAGCGAGAGTGCCATCGCCGGAGCGAGCATACCCAGTAACGTGGCGGATTTTTGGCTCCAGATCACCCCGAAGCAGCCGAGGATGAAGCCGATCGAGAGACTGCCGCTGTCGCCGAGAAAAATAGAAGCCGGGTTGAAGTTATAGCGCAAGAAACCAAGCAGGCAGCCGGCTAGCGGAACCGTCGCCATGGCCAGGCCCCAGTTGCCTTGTAGCAGAGCGGCGAGCAGGATCGTAAGGGTGGCGAATAGTCCTACCCCGGACGCCAGGCCGTCCATGCCGTCGATCAGATTGAAAGCGTTCGTACAGCCGACCAACCAAACGACCGAGAGCGGAATCGTGATCCAGGCCGAATGCGGCTGCCCGTCGAGCAGATGAATTTGCGCTCCCGCCGCCACCGCCCAGACTGCCGCGACGATTTGACCGCTTAACTTCTGCCAGGGCTTCAGGTGGAAAAGATCGTCCACCAGCCCGGTCAAAAAAACCAGTCCCGCCGCCGGCAGCAATGCGTAAAGCAAACCGCGGTGCTGCACCGCGATTTTCGCGTGCGCCGGCGCGAACGCCAGCATAATCGCCAACGCGCCCAGATAAGAAAGCGCGATCGGGATTCCGCCGATACGCGGAATGGGCCCGGCGTGCAGCTTGCGCTCGTCCGGCAAATCGACCACCTTCAGCCATACAAAGATGTTGCGGCAAATCGGCGTAAGAATAAGGCACAACACGAGTGCAATCGTGCCTAATGCTATAAGTGCGTTCATAAAATAATCCTGATTCTGTTCAACTTTTCTGACTCAACTTGCATTGCGCATTTCTCTTTCCGGCGCTGTCAACGACGCCACAGGCGCGAGCGCGCTTTCTGCCTGTTCATCGCAAGAAGACGCGCCAACCAGATCGCAAATGCGTCCGACGCCTAGCGGCAGGTCATAAAAATCGAGGAACGCCTGGCGCGCGCGCGCACCGGCCGCCGCGACTTGCTCCCGATTTTGCGCGAGCAAACGCAGCAGGGCGGTCAACGAAGCGACATCGCCGCAATCGATCTGCCAGCCGCAGTTGTGTTTCCGCACGAGCTGCCCGACCGTCGAACTCCGCGGCCCAATATAAAGAATCGGCCGACCCGCCGCCAGCAAACCGTAAGCCTTGCTCGGCACCACCGAGCCCACCGAAGCGGCGCGTTGCGTGACCAAGCCGATATCGCCCGCTCCTAAGCTCTCGCCGAGGTTTGTCTTCGGACTGTACGGCCGGAACTCGGCCGATTCGATGCCGTCGTTCTGGCAGGCGGCCGCCAGTTGCTTGCGCAGCGGACCGCCCCCGGCAAAGACAAAACGGAAGAGTCGATCCTGCTCGAGTTCTGACATCGCGCCCAGAATGGTCTCGATGTCATGGGCCAAGCCGAGATTGCCCGAATAAAGAACGGTCAACCGCTCGTCTCCCGCCCGGTGCGCTACCGGCTGAATCAGGCGGCCGTCTGCCCAGTTTTCGGCGATATGAATTTTCTCTTCGGGCAGGCCACGCGCTACCAGCCGATCCTTCATGCAGGGGCCGAGAGCCAGCAGGCCGTCCGCGCGCCGCCGCGAAAAGTCCGCCAGTAGTCCGGTCACCCGATCGAGCACGCCGCCCCGCGCGAAGTATTCGAGATCGACGGCGACGTCCGGATACACATCCATCTCCCAAATGAAATGCCGGCTGCCCCGAAACAGCTTGAGCGCATTGCCGATCAAGGACAGGAGCGGCGGCGTGGTCAAGGTAATCACCAGATCGGGTCGCGCTACCGTCATGCCGCGCGCGAAACAACCTAAAAAGAAGGAGCCGTAAGACAGCACCCGGCCGAGCGCGCCGTGCATAAAACGCGTCGTCCGTACCCGATGCATCTCGACCGGCGGCGGATCGGATAGGTCTTCGAGCGCGTACCCGCCGCCTTCCGAGCTGATGGCATAGACTTCATGTCCACGCGCCGCCAAGCCACGCGCTAGGTCGGTCAAAAACTGGCTGGTAGCCGCCGAATCGGGCCAGAAAAATTGATTGAGCAGCAGAATTCTCATAGCGCCACTTCTTTCTTCGCTGCTTCCGTTTTCGGTTCGAGCCGCAGACCGGTTGATGCTTTTGAAATAGATCGCCGCCGCACAAAAACAGCCGGATTGCCCGCGTACACGCTCCAGGCCGGTAGACTCTTGGCAATCACGCTGCCGGCCGCCGCCACCGCGCCTTCGCCGAGCGATACCCCGGGAGCCAACACGGCCCGCGCCCCTACCCACGAGCCGTTGCCGAGCGCGATCGGGCCGAGCATCAGGCCGAAAGCCGGGTCGCTCCAATCGTGATTTCCCGTACACAAGTAGGAGCCCTGCGATAGGCACACATCGTGCCCGAGTTCGACCGTCGCCAGATTGTCGATCCAGCAGTCCTCGCCGATCCAACAGTTGTTGCCCACTTTGAGACGCCACGGATATTTCACGCGCGCGCCCGGCTTGATCACGACGCCTTCCCCGATATGCGCGCCAAACCCGCGAAGTAAGCGCACCCGCCAGCCGGAACCCGGCAGAAAGGAGCAGCGGAGCAGCGGTAGCCCCAGAAAAAACCAAGCCGTCTGCCACAGGCGCGACCGCCCCGGACGGTACCAGGAATTGTCGAATTGACGAAGCTGCACCTGGCCCATCACGCCGTTCCCTCCCGCACGTCGACGTTACCCGGCTTTGGACCGCCGGCCAACCAGTCGTAAACCGCCGTCATCTGCCGGCCGATCGTCGGCCAGCTGTAGCGTTCCGAAACCAGGCGCCGGCCGTTTTTACCGAACGAACTCCGCTCCGCCGCGCTCGCCCGTAGCACGCTTTCGAGCGCTCCTTCGAGCGCCCCTGCTTCCGGCTGAATAGTCCAGCCGCAGGCGTGCGTCACGATGTGAGGTAAATTACATTGCTCCGTTACAATCACCGGCAACCCCATGCCCATCGCCTCGAGCACCGAAACGCTCAGCCCTTCCGAGTAGGAAGGCAGCACAAAGCATTCGGCTGCCGCGAGCGCGCTCCATTTGAGCTCAGTGCCGAGCATGCCTGTGAAGCTCACCCGTTCGGCGACTCCTAATTCGGCCAGGCGTTTTTCGACCGCCGACTGGGTATGCTCGAAGTCCGGGCCTGCCAGGACCAGCTGTGCTTCGGGCCATTGGCGGCTCACGCGAGCCCACGCCTCGGCCAAAATGTCCAGCCCTTTCTTGAAGTGAATGCGCCCCAGAAACAGAATCAGCCGCTTGCCGCGCAAAGCGGGAAACCGCTCGAAAAACGGCTCGGGGGAAGCCTCCAGCGGCACGCTTACCCCGTTGGGGATGACAGCGATCGGATTCTTCAGCCCAAAGCGCCGGTAATCGCCTGCCTCGGCTTCGGTCAGGGCATGCAGGCAGGCTGCGTCCTGCAGGTTCTTGCGCTCGAACAGCGCTGTATAGAGCGCTTTTTTCCGACGTTTGTTGGCCAGCGCCCAGGCTTCGAGCATGCCGTGCGCCGAGATCAGGTAGGGCTTCCGCGCTGCCCGCGCCGCGCGCGCCGCCACCGACGTGCTCATCTGCCAGAGTCCATGGATATGCACCCCAGCCGAAGCTTTTACCTGTGCCTCGAATTCCCGGCGCGCCGCCCGATCCTTCAGCCAGCTCACGCGCCCCAACGGGAAATACTGCAACCGGACTCCTTCGGCCACGTTGGGCGCGAAATGCTCGTCCGTCTGGCAAAAAGCGCCCAAACGAACCGGGTAGCGGCCGGCCTCCGCGATGGCCGAGCCGAGCGCCGGAACCGCCGCGCTGAGGCCTCCGTACTTCGGGTCCAGATGCGCCACCACGTGTAACCAACTCGCGGCAGGCCGGCTGATTCGCGCGGCGGCGCGGGGGGTGGAGAGCGGTATGTCGGCAACAGGTGTCATAGCGTCAGACTCGGGCAATTCGGGCTACTTCCGCGGCCCAGGCTTGCGGGGAAAAGCCGGCGATAATCTCTTCCGAGCGGCAGCCCATGTCGAGCAGCGAATCCGCGTCGAGCGCGCTCAGGGCGGTCAAACAGGCAGTCAGGTCGCCGGGGATGGCCGGATCGAACGAACAGCCGTTTTCGCCTTCGCGCAGCAAGTCTTCGGCGCAGCCGCAGTTGCGCGAGACAATCACGGGCAGGCCGGCGGCCATGGCCTCGTTTGTCACCAAGCCCCAGGGCTCGCGCGTGCTTGGCAGAACGAAACAACCCGCGAAGGCGTAGTATTGCGGCAATTCGGCGGTACTCCGCAATCCAGCAAAATGGATATCGCGCGCATAGGGCGAGGCGGCCGCCTGCGCCTCGAGCGCCTTCCGCTCCGGACCGTCTCCCACCAGCACCAGCGGCCAAGTTCCCCCGCCGCGGCGGTATTCGAGGTAGGAATCCAGGAATCCATGCACGTTCTTTTCTTCCGCCAGCCGCCCCACATAGAGGAAGTAACGCGCCGGCAAGTCGAAGTCCTCCGGCTTGGAATGTTTGCGGATGGCCTGCGAACGTTCGCTGAAAAATTCGTTATCCACCACGTCGTAAAAACCGGCAATGCGCTCGGCCGGAAATCCCAGGCGTTCGAGATAGCGTTTGTGCGGACGGCCGCCCGAGACCGCCCAATCGAACAGAAAACGCACCAGCCAGCCTTTGAGCGTCTCTTTGAGCCTGCGCCGCGTGTGATCGGCCTCCGTGCTTTCCGTCATCAACACGGTCCGTCGTCGCTTGAGCTTGCCCCACAGCGCAGCCGCCAAACCGGGCGCCGTATAGTAGCCGGGGACCAGCACGACAGCCGGATTTAGTTCCCCCAGACGCTTCCAGAGCGCCCGCGCCGTCGTCCAGCCCTTTACCTGCTGCCAGCTCTTTTCCGGAAACAGGGTCTCGACCGGGAGCCCCTCCGGCAGATCCTCGCGAAATTTGAGACCGGCATGGACTCCGATTCCCCCCACCATCTCGATTCCGGCGGTTTTCCCCGCCAGATCCTTGTGCTCGAGTAGTCCTTCGAAACGGGCAATGTGATAGGCGTACCAATCGATCCAGATCACGACTACCGTGACTGCTTTGCCAGCAGGTGACATAGAGCTCGACAGCTTCAGCGGTTCCGTTTTAAGCACCGTACATACCCCCGGCGGAAATCCATTCGTTCCCGGTCGCGCCTTCCTGCGCGGCCTCCAAGGCCGGTTCTTCCGCCCGCAGCGCCCACCGCCAAACCAGCCAGGAGGGCAGCGAGAGCAGCAGCGTGCGGAAAATGACCGCTTCCATGGTCTGCATAACCAGATAAATCGAGAGCGCCGAGAGAATCGCATACTGGCTCGCCCACGCCGGATTGCCTGTGACCGCCTTGCGCCACACCCAGCCGTACGTCCAACCGAGCAGCGCGAGCGCCACGAGCGCCAGCCACCAGAGCTCCACAAACAGGTCGGCGATGATGCCGGGAGCCGAACCCACCGCCCCCACCCAGCCGAGCGCATCCGCAAATCCTTCGCCTGTTCCCGCGTTCGATAATAGTTCCGGCACCCCGAAGTCCTCGTATTTGGTCGGCCATATGGCGCTCGGAATGGGACGGATCAGCAACTGCGCCAGGTAACGCCGCATCCAGAAGTAATGGTTACGCCGTTCGGCGCTGATCACCGAGCCGGTCCCGTAAATAAATTCGTTGCCGGTGTCCGACTTCTCGACGATGTTCGAGACATCGGTCTTCATGTCGAAATCGGAGCCCAGATAGATATTGCCGCGATTGGCTACCAGGAAGAGCACGAGCCATCCGAGAGCGAGCCCTGCCACCAGCATCACGACCACCGGAGGACGCCGGTTGCGGTTGAGATACCAGCCCATCAGCACCACCACGACGATGGCGAAGGTCGGACCTCGCCGCGCCGTCAGCAGGGCCTGCGCCAGCCACGGTAAGCCGAAGAGGCAGGCAATCAGGACGTTGAGGATTTTCGGCCCTTCGGAGGCAATCGCCGCCACCGCTAGTAGCACGCCCACCAGCATCAGCAGGTTGCCGTCCCGGATGTAGCCGCTGTCATCCCAGCCGCCGCCATACGAGCTGCTGAAGGCGTTTCTAAAACCGCCCACATTGACGATTGAAATCGTCCAGCAGGTGAGTCCAATGCTTCCGACCAAGAACGCTCCCATGCGCAGCCGGGCGCAAACGGCGCTCGACAACGGCCGGCTCCGCTCGCGGGAACGCCGGATACGGGCCCCGGCCGCCAGACAGGCCCCGGCAAAGACGAGGATTCCGAGTACGTTGAGCGTCTGCACATGCACCAGTTGGTCGTTATCGAAGAAGCGCGCGAGGCCATCTCTTGCCAGCAGCTTCAGCGGCATCCAGCCATAAAGAAAGCCCATCATCGGGAGAACGAAAACCAGCGGATGAAACACGTCGCGACTGCCATCGAGCGCGCAAAAGATCCCGATCGCCGCCGCCAGGATGGCTGCCCAGAGAAGCGCCTCAAACATATTGGGCCTCCGCGCGCAGCAGATGTTCGGCCGGCCCGGCTGGCGCTTCCGCGTGGCCGGCAAAGCCGCGCATGGCCTCGACCACACCCGTTTGAAAACGGCTCCAGGTGAAGTGTTCGGCGCGCCGGCGAGCGGCAAATTTCATTTCGCGCAGCGCGGCGCGATGTCCGAGCGCCCACTCGATGCGCGCGGCTACCAGGTCGGGACGCTTCGGCTCCACGATGAAACCCTCGCGGCCTTCCTCGATCAGGTCGGGCGCAGCCGTGTGCGTGGTGCTCAGAATCGGCAGCCCCGACGCCAGCGCTTCGAGCAGCACTTGCGCAAAACCCTCGGCCACCGACGGGAAAACGAAAAGGTCGGCCTCGCGATAAGCCGCCAGCAGGTCCGCCGAACTTACCGACGGGCGTACCTGAACCTGAGACTCGAATGGCTTGAATATCGCAAGATCGTCGACTACCCGGCCGCAGACCGTCAGTTCGACTGGAGCCGCCGGTCCGAGGAGCCGCAGAGCCTCGAGCAGATACTTGATTCCTTTGCGCTGGTTGATGGTTCCGACGAACAGGAGGCGCAGCGGGCCCCCGGTTTTTTCCTGCTGGCCCGGTGGCGCAAAGTGAGTCAGATCGACGCCGTACGGGATCACCCGGATCGCTTCGGGCGTTGCGCCATTCTCGATGAGCGTGCGCCGGGTGAAGGAAGAGGCCACCAGGAAATGGTTTGCCATGCGGGTCTCGGCAATCAGCTGTTCGAAATCTTCTTCGGGCAGCGCCAGCTCCCACTCTTTACTCAGCGAGGCGGCGCAGTCCGGGTGGTCGGCCAGTTCCTGTTCGAGAATGCGGCGTACGCTCAGCGGATGCGGATGGAGCTGGAACAATACGCCCGGTTTGCCATAGCTCTGAAACGCCTGGTAACCGTAATAGCTATAACTCAAGAGCAGCGAATCCGTGCGCGCGGCAAGTTCGCCGGCCGTTCTGCCGAGCGTGCGGTCCGTCCAGCGGATCGCGTTGCGGCGCCAGGAAAAGGGCACGGCTTTCGTCTTTTCGAGGAGAAACGAAGCCAGGCCGCGGAAAGGCGTCTGGCGCACCCGCGCCGCCGGCACTTCCGGATGATTGCGCGCGCCGAGCATTCTCTGGGCAGAGTCGGGCAGCGTGGCCGCCAGGCGCGCGGCCCACGGCCGGTCGTTCGGCCAATACAGGTCGGTGACCAGACGCTCCAGCAAACCCGCTTTGGCCAGTCCGGCGGCCGCCTGATAGGCATCGCGCGCTCCGCGATGCACCACGACGACGCGTTGCTCCTGTCTGCTTTCGCGCGCCATTAAAGCAGCTCCTCGAAGTGAGCTTTGAGCTCGGCGGCGGAGCGCGCCCAGGTAAATTCGCGCGCCCGCAGCTTACCCCGCCGGGAGAGCTCGGCGCGCCAGGAGTCTTGCGCCAGTAAACCCTCGATCGCCTCCACGTGCGCCCGCGCCGAAGCCGGGTCCACCAGCGCCGCGGCGTCGCCGGCAATCTCGGGCAACGAGGAGGCAGCGCTGGTCACGACCGGCGTACCGCAGGCCATCGCCTCGATCACGGGCAGCCCAAAGCCCTCGTAGCGCGAGGGGAACCAGACCACCTGCGCGGCCGCATACAGCGCTCGCAGTCCATCGTCCGGCACGAAGCCGAGGACGCGGAAACGGTCGCCGAAAGACTGCGCGCGCGCCACGTACTCGGCATTCGAATGATTGACGATCGCGACTACCAGTTCCGGATAGAGATCCCGCAGCAGCGGCCACGCCTCGAGCACCAGCTCGGCATTCTTACGGAAGTGCAGGCCGCCCGGCACCAGCACGAACGGCCGTCCGGCCAGCCCGCGCTCGGCCACATAGGCTTCGCCCGTGGCCGTCGCCGGCTCGAAGAAATGAGGCGTCACAGCATTGTGTACGACGCGGATACGCGATCGGATGCCGGGGAAGAAATGTCCGATACGCTCGGCTGAAAAATGCGAGACCGTATGAAACAGGTCCGCTTTCGCCTGGAGCTTGCGGTAAAGCAGCTGCCACTTGAAGCGCTGCGCCGAAAAAGATTTGTCGCGCCGGTGCGCATCCGTTTCGAAATATGCCGCATCGTGCAGCGTCACCGCCAGGCGCGCCGTCTTGGTCGGGAGATAGGATTCCGCCGTGCACCAGGCAACCTGCGCCTGCGGCCAGAAGCGCTCGGCGCGCGGCCGGTCGAGCAGATACCAGTAAGCCTGCTGGCGAGAGGTTTCGTGGCCGAAGAAGTGATAGTTGAATCGATCCCAGGGTTTACCCACCAGCGGAAGGATGCGCGCATGGTCGGCCGGGTCGGCCAGGAGATGCAGATCGATGTCGCCGCGCAACGCCAGGTGCTCGGTCAGCTGGCGCGCGACGCGCCCGGCTCCGGTCGAAGCGTAAATGTTGCGCAGGTGCACGTAAGCGAGCAGCTTGACGGTGGCGCGCTCGCGCGTGGCCGGCGCCTGCGGATCGAATGCCGGCGCGCTTCGAAGCGGGGTGGCGAGTGCGTTAAGCATCGAACCCTCCGCTGGTCGAGGTTTCGACCGCCCGCGCCCGGAACAACCCGCGATTCCGCAACACTCTTACCAGCAATCGGTGGCTCGGCACCCAGCCGCGCCGCCGCCCGAGCAAGCCCATCGCGAGCAGGGCGGCCCCGCAGGCGAGCAGCATCAGGCTTGTCAGCAGAATGGTTAATTCAGGCCGCTCGAAGCGCCAGAACGCCAGTCCGGCAAGTGTCAAACTCGCGGCCGCGCCCATCCCGAAAATCTGGTTCATCCCGGCCGGAACCACGCGCCGCCGGCTCAGATAGCCGAGCACCAGCGCGGCCGAAAGGACATGTGCCGCCAGGTAAATCAGGGCTCCTTTCCAGGCGTTGCCACCAATAAAAAAGAACATCGTGGCGCCCGTCGCCACCAGCACCGCCCAAGCCGAGTTGATGAACCCGGTGGTCTTGATCGAGACGATACTGAGGCGCGCCGCGGCCGGCGAACTGCCCATGTGGATCACGGCCGTCGAGAGCGCCAAAGCGGTCGCGGCCGAAGCCCCGGCATATGTCTTCCCATAGAGCAGTTTCAACCCCCACGGCGCCACGGCAATGCCCACGCCCGCCAAAAGCAGCGAGACAAATGTAGTCGCCAAAGTGCACACCGCCATCACCTGGTCCGGCGTCTTCTCGACCTTACTTTCTCCTTGTGCCATGACCGCCAGACTGCTCTCGGTCAGAAGTCCCGGAGCGAGGCCTACGACATTCCGCAATTGATGGGAGATGGCGAGGAAACCCATCTGCACGAGCGAGGTGTCGGAACGAGCGACCGTCGTTGTCAGCCACCATCCGGCCGCGTTCATGCCGATCAGACCGGCCAGTTGCACCAGGCCGAACGACCAGACTTCGCGCAGCATGGGGGCTAGAGGCAGGGGAGCTAGCGGTTCCGCTGCCGCTCGGGCGGCTCGCGAGGCCAGCCCGAGCGGTCGATAGAACAGCACGCACAGTCCCACCGCCCCGAGCGTGATCGCCGCCTGGCTGGCGATCATCGGGATGGGGCCGATGCGCGCCGTCATGGGCAGTAGCGCGATCATGCCGATGCCGACGGTGAGCGAAAGCAGTAAGATGGCCGGCAGCCGGCGCTGTCCGACCAGAAAGCCGCGGCAGCATTCGAGCAGAATGAGTCCGGCCGCCGATAGCGCCGCCCAGTGCAGGAGGCCGGTCAGGCTGGTCTTGCCGAGCAGGCGCGCAATCGGGCCGGCGCCTAGCCACAGCACCGCCGCCGCCAAGGCCGACGAAACCAGCGAGATGATTCCGAGCGCGCGCGCCAGCGTCGCATAGCCGGCGCTCTCGCGCGAGTAGCGTCCCGAGAACCGCACGGCGGTCGAGCCGATCCCGCCCGCCGCATAACTCGATATGTTGTTGGCCGTCGACAGCCCGAGCGAGTATGCTCCGAAGATGGCGGCGCCGCCGAGCCGGGCCGCCAGCAAGTTCGCCAGGAAGCCGAATCCGCGCTCGATGATCATGCCAAGGCCGAGCGCCGACGTGCCATGCACCAGGTCTTTGGCGACCTGCTTCGGCATGGAAGCGCCTGGCGGCTGCCCCTCCGTCGTGCGCTGTCCCTTGCGCGGTATCTCGGCTACTCCCGCCGTCATGCCGATTTCGTTTCCTCCGCTCCCACCTTCGATAAGTCGGCGTATTGGTAATAGCTGTTGTAGTAGTGCGATTTGCCTTCCTTGGTCGGATCGAAATCGTTCAAGATCGTTCCGATTACCCGCACGTGATCGTCGAGGAACAGGTCGCGCGAAGCGGCCGCCGTTTCGATGTCGGTCACCCGCGAGCGGAAGACCAGAATGACGCCGTTCGACATTCCGGCGAGGATGCGCGCGTCGGCCATGTGCAGCATGGGTGGGCTGTCGATCAGCACGAAGTCGAACTCGCCCGTCAAGCGGTCGAGCAGCGTACGGAAGCGCAGCGAATGCAACAATCCGCTCGGTTCTTCCGAGCCGCTGCCGCTCGTGATGACGAACAAGCCCGGCACCTGCGTGGCCTGGCAGAACGATTCCGTCACCGCCAGTTTCGGATCGAGGTCCCCGCGTAACAGATCGCGCAGCCCGACGCCGTTGCGCACGTCCATGGCCTTATGCAGGCGCGGTTTGCGCAAATCGCCGTCGATCAGCAGCACGCGCCGGTTGGCCTGGGCGAGCGCCAACCCCAGATTACAGGTGACCGTGGTCTTGCCCTCGCCCACGCTCGGGCTGGTGATGACAAAGGTGCGCGCGCGTTCGATCTCCTTGCCCGCGAGCAGCACCGAATAAGTGGTATTGCGGTATGCTTCGGCCACCAGCGAGGCGTGGTCCTGCCAGACCGCCATGTCCATCGGCCGATGCGGACGCGGTCGCGCGGCCGGCGACGTTTCCTGCGAGGCCGTCAACAGCGAAGTCGCTTGCGCGCCGCGCGGCAGGTGCTTCACATAGGAGTGCCGCAGCCCGCGCTTGGCCGATGGAATCACTCCCAACTCGCGCAAGTTCAAGTAGCGCGCCACTTCTCCTGGCCCGCGCAATACCGTCTGCGTCCGTTCCTTGAAGAAAGCGCAGGAGACGCCCGCCAGCAAGCCCATCAGCAGACCGATGGCCGCCGCCGTGCCGCGCCGCGGAGCAATGGGCACGCGCGGAGTTTCCGCCGCGTCCACCACCCGGATCGTCGAAGCTTGCATGGCGGACGCAAAACCGGCTTCCTTTACGCGCTGCAAGAGAGTCTGGTAAAGCTGCTCGCCTGAGTCTACTTCGCGCCGCAGCATGCTGACCTGGGCTTCGCGTCCCTGCTCGAGCGACACCCGCCCTTCCTGGCCGCGGTATTCGGTATTGAGCAGCGCTTCGCGATGCGCGGCTGCCTGATACTCGTTCTGCATGCGTTCGAGCACGTCGCTCTTTTCCGCCGAGAGCGTGCTCTCCAGTTCCCGGATCTGCGCCCGCAGATGCTGGACTTTCGGATTGGCCTCGGTGAGCGGCGGCACCAGCGCCGCTACCTGCCTGCGCAGATCGTCTACTTTGATCTGATCGTCGCGCAGTTGCGAGCTGTCGAGCACCATGGGCAGCGAATCGGGAGGCGCGGACTTGCTGATCTCGTACTGCGCCTGTTTCTCCACCCGATCGGCTTGCGCTTTCAACAGCTCTGTCTGCAACTCGCGCAGCTTCTCCTCGGCCACGCTCGCGCCGCCTTCTTTGAGCGTCAGGGCGTCGCTGCCTGTGCGCGATTCCAGCTTCTTCTGCGCCTGATCGACGCTATCGCGCACGTCGTTTAACTGGCGCGACAGAAACTCGCTGGTCGTCTTGGCCTGATTGAAGCGTACGTCGCGGTCCTGGTTGGCAAATTCGCGCACCAGCGTGTTGCAGAACTCGGCCGCAAAGGCCGCATTCCAGGAATCGCAGGTTACCTCCACCAGACGCGTCAAACCCAGCGGTTTGACCGTTACCTGCTTGGCTGTAAAGTCGAGCAGCGCCTGCTTCGCCACCGGCTTGCCGCTCGGCAGATGCAGATCACGCTTCACATCGGAGATCAGATCCTCGCGCTTCAATCCCGGCAAGGTCCCGCGCCGCTTGATCGCCTCGACAGTCCGCTCCCGCAGCGTGTCGCTTTGCAGCAGTTTGATCTGCGTCTGGACGTAAGCTTCCGACGACCCGCCCTCGTTCCCGGTCTGCGAAACCGCTTTCATATCCAGAAAGTCGGAGTTCAGATTTTGGATGTCGAGCGAGATGCGCGACCGGTAGACCGGCTGCACTCCGATCGTCGTCAACCAGCCGAGAGCCGCGCCCGCCAGCGTGAACAAGAGAATCAGCCAGCGCCGGCGCTTAAACAGCCGGGCGTACTCGAACAGCAGGCTGTCCGATTTCTCCTGGCCCTTCTCCGCCATTCCCTTGAAATGACCGAGATGCAGGCCGCCTGCCGTCGCCGGCCGCACCAGCACCGGCGTGGTCAGCGCGACTCCTTTGCCGCTCACTTTTTCTAACTCTTCCATAGCATTGTTTCCTTTGACTTTGAACTGGGCATGGGTGGAAGCGTCTAATGCCGGTAGATCATCACGCCAGTCGCCATCTGAATGGCAGCCTCCGTGGCGCGTTTCATGGCCGAAGCCGGAATGTTGTCGGGCACGAACAAAACGTCGTTCGGGTGCAGTTGCACATCAGGCGCACGGCCGGACATGATCTTCGACAGATCCACCGGGACCTCGTGTTGATTCGACGCCCGGCCGTCGACCGCCCGCAGAATGCGCGCTTTATGCGGCGCGGCGCCGGGGCCGGTGCCCTCGGCGAGCGACAGGGCTTGCGTGATGGTCATCCCGTCTTCGGAGTTCAGGCTGATCGCGCCCGCCTTCTTGACTTCTCCCACCACATACACCATCTCGGCCCGCGAAACCGCGATCACGTCGTGCGCGCGCAGCTCTATATTGGCGGACGGGTCCGTGCCATCGACCAGCGTGTTCAGCTGGACGTGTGTAATTGAATATTCACCCGACACATCCAGATGCGTGCCCGGGAGCGGCAACATTCCCTGTTCGCGCTCGCGCGTGATGGTGAGCGTCTGGCCGGCGTCCGGCTTCAGGCCGCCCGCCAGCGAAATAACGTTGATCAAGTGCGTAGGTCCTTGTAATTGGTGTAATCCCGGATTGTTGACTTCTCCTAGGATCGATACCGGTTGGCTGCGGTATTCGAGCACATTGATCGTGATCTGCGGCGAATCGATATATTTCGCTGCCTGCCTGGCGAGCGCAGCCCGCAGTTGCTCGACTGTCAAACCCGCCGCATGGATGCGTCCGACCAGCGGTAACTCCAGGTAGCCGTTAGGGTCTATCCGTACCGGTTTATCCGAGATATCGTCCAGATCGACCACATGCACCGACAGCTGATCTTCCGGGCCTAACGTGTACGCCGACGGTGCGAAGGTCGGGTTCGGCGGCGGCGTCCTTTCACCGGCATCAACCAACCCGGGAACGACCAGCGCGAAGCAGAGAGCAAAAAGAAACCAAAGACACTTATTCATGGAGTTATACATCCGTTGCTTATATACGAGGAAACATACAGGAAGGAGGCTAACGCTTGCACGACAGCAAAGCTTGCCAGCCCGAGAGACAAGTAGGGCGTTTCAAAGATGACTTCATAAAATACGATTCCCTCCGAGGAGTCGAGTTACTGCGGTTCTGCTTGTCATTACCTCAGAGTTACTGGCAAAGTGTCAACGTTAGACGGTAATGATGTCGACAGAACTGGAATAGTACCTAAGTTTCATCCGATGACGGTTCTTACTCGTATACTGTTTAGAATTGCGTCCACTTTCTGGCCGGAAGTGACCTGCTGCTCTATAAGGACCCACAACTGTAAGTAGTCTCGCGTTCCCAATCGTCGCTACGAATAATGGCTGCCGTTTCTGGCGGTAGAATTTGGTCTTGCGTCTTTTGATGTACTAGTACAAAGCAATTGTCACCGAAACCCCCAAAGTTTTATCTATTAGCCCTATCGTATTTACTGATAGCGCCGTTGAGTGCGACGACGCCTGCCGATTCGCTGAGCATGCAGTTCACCGCGAGCGGCTTGCAATCGATTCGTTATGCCGGCGTCGAAGTCCTGGCACGCGGCAGTTTCCAGGTGAATAGCACTCGTTTTCGTTCGGCGGCCGGGGCGGTCTCGGACGGAGCTACCCAGCACAGCACTGCCATCGATCCGGCTGCCAAGCTTGAAAAGCTTATCTTTAGCTGGGGAAACGTTGTCGTTCGCTATCTCCCCAGATCCGAAAAGCTGGTGCTGAATATTGCCACCACTAACACCAGCAAGTCTTCGCTCGAAGCGCTCTCTTACGATGTCTTAGCGCTGCGCCTGCCGGCGCGGCCGCGCGAATACGATGGAGTCATCCCGCTCTTGGCCACCAATATCGGAGCTCCCTCGCTGCTGCCCTTGACTTACGGCCGAAGCGGCGTGGTGCTTAGCAATGAGGATGTTCGCAGGCCCCTGTTGATCGGCTTTCCGTGGGCGCTCGATAAACCGGTCGACCGGACTTTTCCTCTGCGCATCAACACCGGGCGAGAAGCCATGTATCCCGACAGCTTGCCGCTCTTCGATCGTCCGATTGCGCCGGGCGCCACCGATACCATGCGAGTCGCTCTGCGCTTTAGCGCCGCGCCCATCAAGCTCGCTCGCGTTGCGCCGGATCTGCTGAATGTTTTCGCCCATGCGAATCCCTTTACTTTGCATTGGCCGGATCGGCGTCCGATCGGCAGCTTGATTATTGCGACCGCGGCCGCCGGTTGGCGCAAGAATCCGCGCGGTTGGCTGCTCGATCCCAACCTGGATGTCACCACCCCGAGCGGCGTGCAGGCGTTTAGAACGCGCCTGCTCGCCTGGGCCGATCGAAGCGTCTCGAACCTGAAGCGCATGAACGCGCAAGGGATGGTCACCTGGGATATCGAGGGCGAGCAGTTTCCGCATCCGACCACTTATATCGGCGATCCACGGTTGGCCGAAACCCTAGCGCCCGAAATGCGTTCCGTACTCGACGAGTATTTTGCGCGCTTTACGCGCGCCGGGCTGCGGGTAGGCGTGACCATCCGGCCGCAAACCGTAGCGGTTGCCGAAAATCCGCCGCGCGCCCAGCAGACGAATTCCAAGGATCCCGCCCAGGTGCTCATGGACAAGATCGCCTACGCCAAAAAACGCTGGGGAGCCACTCTCTTTTACATCGATTCGAATGGCGATCAGGTCTTGCCGCTTTCCTTCGACATCATCCGGCGGGTGGCGGATGCCTATCCGGACGTGCTGCTCATGCCGGAGCATAAAAACGCTCTCTATTATTCAAAAACCGCGCCCTACAGCGAACTACGAGGCGGATATAGCTCGACTCCCGAACTGGTCCGCGACATTTACTCGGAGGCTTTTAGCGTCATTAATGTCGCCGACGGGCCGGTCGATAAGGAATATAGCAATCTGCAGAGCGCGGTCGCGCGCGGGGACATCCTCATGTTTCGCGCCTGGTTCAACGATCCGATCAATGTCAAAATAAAAAGGCTCAGCGCCGGCCGCGTCGCTTCCCGTTTAAAGTAGCGGCCGCCCGGAGAAGTTTTATCGCCGGAAAAAATGTGGCACGTCTTGGATGTTGGCAGCATATGGATGAAGGAGTTCGCGAGCGCGCTCACTCAGTTTGTTCCGAGCGTCAATTGGGCTCCCGTCATGCGGCCGGCCGGCGCTTTTGAAAGCTGGCAGCGCGAGGAGCAACACCTCGCTCCTCTCCTGCGCATCTCCTATTTCCCGTTACAGCGCGGCTACAGCCGCTTTCCCATTTCTCTCTTCGCTCGCCTGGGACCCCGCCAGACGCGCCGCATGCTTGCTTGCAGCCCGGACCTGGCCCGCTCGCCTCTCATCTGCACGACGCCCTATTACGCCGTGGTTGCCGAAAGCTGGCCCGGACCGGTCATTTATTACCAGACCGATCTCACTTACGCCTATCATGGTCTCGCCTCGGAACAGGTGCGCAGGCTGGATACAAGGCTGTGCCGCGTGGCGGCGCTCGTCTGTCCCAACTCGCAGCGCATCGGCCATTACATGGTAAAGAAAGCGGGCTGCGACCCGGCCAAGATCGTTGTCATCCCCAACGCCACGCGCCAGGAGAACATTTTCCCGCAAGCACCCTCCGGCCCGGCGCCACTACCGGACGATCTGCAGGATCTTCCACGGCCTGTGATTGGAGTGCTGGGAAATTTAGCCGCCAACCTCGACTGGCGCCTGTTGCTCGAAGCGGTCGAGCGCACGCCGGATTTTTCCTGGGCTTTTATCGGCCCTTATGCGATGGAAGTACACGACGCACCGCACCGCGCAGCGAGAGACCGCCTGCTCGGGCGCGGCGGCCGTATTCGCTTCACCGGGCCCAAACCTTACGCGTTGCTCCAGGACTATGCGCGCGCCCTCGACGTCGCCGTGCTGCCTTACCGCCGCAAGGAACCCACTTTTTCCGGCAGCTCGACGCGCTTCTATGAACACCTCGCGGCCTGCCGCCCCATGCTCGCCACGCGCGGCTTCGAGGAGCTGCTGCATCAGGAACCCTTGCTTCGCCTGGTCGACGATGCGGGGGATTTGGCGGCCGCTCTCGAAAACCTGCGTCGCAACAGCTTCGAAGACGGCTGCGAGCAAACTCGTTGGCTCGCCAGTTGCCAAGCTACCTGGAGCATGCGCGCGGCTATGCTTGTCGAAGCCGCGCGCATGCGCTGCCCGCAAATTGCGTGCTCCGCCGAACTACCGCCGGCGGCGACGTCGATGGTCGAAGAAGGCCGCCTGCGGGGAGATTTTCGATCACGCTTTGAGTTAATCGCCCCGAATTAGGCGCGGATTTCTAAGCGGGCATAAATCTGCAAAAACAAAGTTGTCGCGCTCGACGATCTCGCCGGCGACGACCTCGATAGGGCGGCTGAAACACGGCGAATCATATACAAAACTGTGAAACTCGCCGCGCTCTCCGCAAGGATCGATGCCCGTGGGAAGGTCGGCCAGGAAACCCGCATCCCAGTCGCGGCCGCAAAACGATCTATCGAGTTTCGAAGGATCGATGCAAGTGATCCTCGCTTTTACCCCGGCGCCCAGCATCTCGTTGGCAAGCCGATCAGTGGGAATTTTCCAAAGCGGGAACAGCGGCTCTAAGTTTGTCCCTTGCAGCTGCCGCTCGCGGTAGGCGCGCACGTCTTCGAGAAAAAGATCGCCGAAAGCAATTCCGGTGAGGCCGGCTGCAACGGCGCGCTCGCAGAATCCGGCCATGATCTTCTCGTATTCATCATTGCTGCACGGCCAGGGCAGCTCAAGCTCCCAAAGCGGCAGGCGGGCGCGTGCGGCCTGCACGCGAACCAGCTCCCTGCGCACGGCGTGCATCGCGACGCGATCGGCTGCCGTGTTAAACGTTGTCACCAGGGCGCTCACTTCAACGCCCGGCTGGCGGCGAAGCAGATGAAGCGCCCAGGCGCAATCTTTTCCGCTCGACCAGGAAAGACCAACACGTTTCACAGTTAGTATTTTCTCAACGGCGAACCCGGTATGCTGGGAAGCTCGTGTTCAAACCATGCCTCATCACATGCCTTGCGGTTCTGATTACGAATGCCCTTTGCGCGCAGGAAGGCACCTTTACCGGCACCTTGGTCAACCCGGCCGGCGATATGCTTGCCGGAGCCACTGTTCAATTGAGCTCGCCGCAGCTCACGCAAAGCGCGAAGACCAACCCCGCCGGGAGGTTCCGTTTCGAAGCTCTGCCGCCCGGCCGCTATAAGCTATCGGTCGATTGGCAACGACTACGCGGCAGCTTTCAGCAAACTATCGCCATCCCCGCGACTAGTCAGACGAATCAACTCATCCTTTCCGGGCAGGGCGTCCTGTCCATGGCTGCGGCCAGCGCGCAGGCCGCGCGCACGGGCGGCGAGCAGCTTTCGAGTCAAGCGGTCTCCTCCATTCCGCTGAACAAGCGCGACTTCAGTCAACTGCTTCTGCTCGCCGCCGGCACCATGACCGACGCCAATGGCGCGACGAACTTTACGCAACAATTCGCTATCAACGGACAGCGCGGCGTCGAAGCCGTCTTCGCCATGGATGGCGCCGACACCAGCGATCCCGAGATGGGCGGCGCGACTTTCTCTAACTTCAACGTGGATGCCGTGCAGGAGATCCAATCGAGCTCCGGTTGGATGCCGGCCGATATAGGCCGCGGCGCGGCTGGCTTCACTAACATTCTGACTCGTACCGGAGCCGATGGCTTTCACGGCTCCGTCTTCGAGTTCGTTCGGAATTCCGCTTTCGACGCGCGTAACTTCTTCGATCGCAGGTCCGTAGCCAATCCGGGCCGCATTCCGCCTTTTCGGCGCAACGAGTTCGGTTTCACCAATGGCGGACCGGTTATCCTGCCGGGCGTCTACGATGGCCGCAACAAGACCTTTTACTTCACCGAATATCAGGGCTTTCGCCAGGTGCTCGGCACCACGCAGGTGCTTCCCGTTCCCAGTCTTGCCCAACGGCAAGGGATCGATACCACCGCTTTCCCGGGTGACACGCTCTTCGTGCCGGTGAATAGCCAGATCGCCAAACTACTCGCGCGCTATCCGCTGCCGAATGATACGGCTGGTCCTTTTGGAGCCAGCACTTACGCCACTTCATCCAAAGTCACAACGGACGCCGATCAGTTTTCGATCCGAGTCGATCACAAACTATCGGATAAAGCTCAACTCTTCGGCCGCTTCACCATGGACAATCTCACCGGGCCAACCACGAATCCCGATCAAACTGCTATCGACCCAAGCTTTGGAATCCAATACATCGACCACCAGCGCAATGCCGTGATTACTTACACGCGTACCGTCTCGCCAACCTACCTTTGGAGTTCTTCGCTCAGCTTCACACGCAGTACGCCTTCCTTTCCTACTCCCAATCGAACAGACCCGGCTCTCAACTTCAGCGACGGTCTTTTCGAAGCCTTCAACTCCGCCGCCGGCTCCGTTACGGCAGCTTATGGCAATCTTTTCCAGGGCCGGCAGAATTTTGCCTGGACGACGCGCCGGCACAGCATAAAGGTGGGCGCCGAGTTCCGCGCCAACCGCGATTCGACTTACTTCGGCATCGCGCCGAACGGCTCTTATACCTTTGGCGGCGGCACCGCTTATTCGCCCGTTGCCATCCGTTCGCTCAGCGGCGCACATGACATTTCCGTTGGGCAGGCGCTCCCCGATACACTCAGCGCGCTGCTCACGGCCAGTCCGTTTGCCTATACGCTGGCCGTCGCGCCAGCCTATTTTCCGCAAGGCGACCAGATAGGCGTGGCGGCTATTTCCCGCTACAACGTGAATTTCTTCGCCGAGGACACCTGGAAAATCTCCGATCGCCTGGTGCTCGATTACGGGCTGCGCTACGAGATCTACACGCCTATCAGCGAACGCGCCAAACGAACTTCGGCGTTGCTCACGAACGCCGGTTCGCAGGAATATGTCATCAATCCGCAGCCCGCCTATCAGCTCGACCTGAAAGGATTCGGTCCGCGTGTGCGCCTCTCCTGGCGCGCGGCCAAAGACTTCGAGATCAGCGCCGGCGGTGCAATCACAACCATTCCGCCAAACATCTGGCAGGATAATTCCCTCACCGGATCAATCCCGTTTGTTATTTCTCCCCGCCTCACGGCCGCGCCTGGGTCGCCTGTGCCCTTCGGCGTACCCATCAAGCCCGCCGAATTGCCGAACGTTTATACGCCGGCCGGAGCTAACATCTTCGCCGCGCACAATACCAAGCTTGTTCCGCCGAACACTGTCATGGACGTAGACCGCTTCGAGCAAGGCATCGCCGCCCTCAGCGCGAGCGATCAAATCACACCGTTAAACACCAGTACCATCTCGCGCGACTTTCGCAACGCCTATCTGGGCACCTGGACCCTCGGATTGGAAAAGCACTTCGCAGGCCTCGACGCCAACGCCGCCTATGTAGGAACCGCCGGTGTCTCGCTGGCCGCCATGAACTTTCCCAACGGCTATCCGGGCGCGGACCCCGCTTTCGCTCCTTACACGCAGTTCAACTCAGCCGGCGCCGTCAGCGGCGGCTTCGGAACCGAAATGCTGATGACCAACCGTTCTCACTCGACTTACCATGCCTTGCAGACCTCTTTGCAGGGCACCGTGCCTCACGGCGGGCCCGGCATTCAGGTCAGCTACACGTTTTCGAAATCGCTCGACGACACCAGTTCCGTGCTGGGCGGCTTCGTCTCCGGCGCGTCCGGCGCGTCCGCGCAAGCGTGGCCGCAAGATCCCCTCGACACTCGTGCCGATAAGGGCCCGTCAACCTTCGATGTTCAGCAGGCCTTCAGCGCCAGCGTGATTCAAGATTTGCATGTCGATCGCCTGGCGTTTCTAAATGGCATGAATCGAAAAGTAACCGCCGGTTGGCAGGTGCTCAGCGTTTCGACGATTACTAGCGACCTGCCGTTTACCGTTTACTCCGGAGTGCAGCAGACCGGCGTCGGATCGAATGGCGTCGATCGGCCGGATCAAATTGGCGTCCCGGATCTATCCACCAGCCGCACGGTGCGCGAAGACTATTTCGGACTTGGCGCAAACAACGCCTCGTTCTTCTCGATACCTATCAATGTTCCGGGCGGTACGGGGCCGAATCAAGGCACATTCGGCGCGCTCGGCCGCGATACGTTCCGCGGCCCGGGGCTGCACAATTTCGATTTCGGAGTAATCAAAGATACGTCGTTCGGAACTCGCGGAAGCGGCGAACTCGTAAACCTGCAATTCCGCGCCGAGTTTTTCAATCTCTTCAACATCGTGAACTTCGGGCTGCCTTCGAACATCATCAAAGGTTCCGGTTTCGGCGAAATCAGCCGCACGGCGAGTAACTCGCGGCAGATTCAGTTGTCGCTGAAGCTGATCTTCTGACCAGCGCGGCTACAGTTCAAAGAATGGCGCGACTTCGAACTCGCACCCGAGAACGCTTGCGAAGCGCTCGTTTTCGCCGAAGATCTTCGGATCGCGCCGGCCCTTGAGATAAACATGCAACTTTCGGCTATCCGGATAAAGAAGCCAGACTTCGCCAGCCCCGGCGCCCAAATACTGATCGATCTTTCGTTCGAGATCGGCCGCCGTGTTGCCGGGCGATACTACTTCGACCGCCAGCAGAGGCGCCTGCGGGAGAAAACCCGAAGGCGGATCTCCGACACTCTCTCGCTTGCTGACCGCCACATCCGCGCCCCGAATCGTGGCGGAACCCGGCTCGGCTTTCAGAATAAATCCAACTTCACCGCCGGCAATGAGGTATTGTTTGCGGTCCAGCGTCGCTCGGAGAATTCCGCCAACATTCATTACGACGACGCCATGCCGGTAACCAGCGGGTGACAACTTAATCAACTCCCCTTCGCTGAGCTCGTAATGAGTGCCGTCGGATTCCCGCTCCGGGAGAGCCAGAAACTCATCGAGCGTCAGTGTGGTTTGGGCCGCCATAGATCCTCCTCTAGTTTACCCGCGCTAACTCGTCCGCAGCGCCACCATGGGATCGATGCGGGAAGCCCGAACGGCCGGAACGTATCCGGCGAGCGCGGCCACTGCGGCTAGCACGGCGAGCATCGCGGCAAACGTCAGCGGATCGGCCGGCGTTATGCCGAATAGCAGACTGCTCAGCGCTCTGGCGAGCAGCCACGAAAGAATCGTACCCACCAGCATGCCGGCAGCCGCAAGCGCCAGCGTCTGCTTCAGAATGCGCGCTTGCAGATTGCCTGCCGTGGCTCCGAGCGCCATGCGAATTCCGATCTCCTGCGTGTGCTGGCTGACCGAATAGGAGATGACGGCATAGATGCCTAGGAAAGCAAGAATCAGCGCAAAGCCGGCGAAACCCCCCAGCAGCATGACCACAAAGCGGCGGGGTGAAATAGCTTTATCGACCATCTGCTGCAACGGCCGGAAGTCGTTCGCGGGTAAGTTTGGATCGAGCGGCTGGAGCGCCGAACGAACCGCGGCGGCGAATTGCGCGGGCGGGAGCGCTGTGCGGATCACCAGGTCCACCCGGTCGTAGTCGTTGGTCTGGCGCAGAGGCAAGTACATCTCGTAGCCCGCGCCGCGTTCGAGCGCGAGATGGCGCACATCGCCGGCGATGCCGACAATGCGCCGGTCTCGATCCGCATTGATAATTTGGCCGAGCGGATTCTGGCTGGGCCAGAGGCTCTCGGCCATGCTGTGGTTAATGATAATGACCGGATCGCTTGCCGGCAGATCGCGAGCGGTGAAATCCCGCCCCGAGTCGAGCGCCATGCCCATAGCGTGCAGATAACCGTCACTGACGATCCGCACAAAGACATCGGGCTCGTGCCCCGGTTCGAAGTGGCGACCGCGGATTTGAATAGTCCAACTGCGGTTTGTCCCGAGGGGCAGGGAATCGGAAAGCGCAGCGCCTTTGATGCTCGGGATGTTTCTCGCGAGACGCAGCGCTTCGTCGAAATAGCCGTTGCGCTGAGCTTGGGTCCGGTAGCGCGCATCGGGATCGACACGAATGGCGGCGGCGCGCTCGGGCTGGAAGCCGAGATTGACGTCGAGCACGCGCAGGAAGCTGCGAATCAGCAGTCCCGCGCCTACCAGCAGCACGCAGGCAAAGACGATTTCGGCGACGACCAGGCATTGGCGTGTCCATTCGCGCTGCCGGCTGGTACTCGAGCCGCGGCCGGTTTCTTTGAGCCTTTCCGACACTTTCAAGTCACGCGTCTGGAGAGCGGGCAGCAAGCCGAAGAGGATGCCGGTGAGGAGCGCGGCGGCCACGATGAAGGCCAGTCCGCCGGCATCGAGTTTCACTTCGGCAAGCAGTGGAATGCTGAGAGTCTTCGCATGAGCGAGCAAGTGCAAGCCGCCATAGGCGAGCAGCAAACCGAGCAGCGCGCCGCAGCAGGAGAGGAAAACACTTTCGGTCAACATCTGGCGGATAAGGCGCGCGCGACCGGCGCCGAGGGCTGCGCGGATGGCCACTTCCTTCTGGCGGCTGGCAGCGCGCGCGAGCAGCAGGTTCGAGAGGTTGGCGCAGACCAGCAGCATGACCGCTCCCACCGCGCAGGCAAGCACCACCAGCGCTGGGCGCAAGCTTCCGCTGACATGATCGGCGAGGCTGCCGACGGCGAGCTTGAGTCTGCCCCACTCGGGGTGGACAGTGTTGATGAACGGTCTGGTGGCGAGCAATTCGGCTTGCGCTCTCCGCACCGTCGCGCCGGGACGCAGACGGCCGATCATCGCGAGCGTATTGCCCTGGCGGTCCGTTTCCGCGCTCAGCGGAAAGGGGGAGAAAAGATCGATGTGCTGACCGGGCGCGAAGATGGAGCCGAAGTCGAAGGAAGGGGGCAGGACGCCAATCACCGTCACGTCGGCATTGTTCAAGCGCAGGCTACGGCCGAGAATGCCGCGATCGGAAGCGAAGCGCCGCTCCCACAAGGCGTGACTTAGCAGCACCGCCTTGGGTCCATTAAACAGGCACTCGCGGCGCGTGAAGAGCCGGCCGATTGCGGGTTGCACTCCGAGCAGCGGAAAGAAGTTCTGCGTAACGGGAACTTCGCTGAGGCGTTCCGGCTCGCCCTCGCCGATGAGCTTACTGTCGCCGACGCCGTAGAAGGCATAATAGCCGGCTATGCCTTCGAAGGACGTGTTGTGAGCGCGTAAGCCGAGCAGCCCATTTACCCGAACTGTTTCGTCCGAAAGACCAGCGCCTTCGGTGTTCTGTATCCAGGCAAGCTGGCCTGGATCGCGAAAAGGCAGCGGGCGGATGAGCAGCCTGTCGAAGACGCTGAAGACCACGGCGCTCGCGCCGATGCCCAAACCCACGATCAGAATGGCGAAGATGGTAAAACCGGCATCGCGCCGCAAACCGCGCAGCGTGTAGCGCAAGTCTTGCAACGTTGCATCGAGTGTGGGCCAGCCGCGAGCGTCGCGCTGGAGTTCTTTAGCCGGCTCGATTCCGCCGAAGCCGATGTGGGCGAGGCGCCGCGCTTCCTCAGGCGGAACGCCGCGGCGGATATTTTCATCGATTGCGAATTGCAGGTGAGCTTGCATCTCGGCATCGAGTTCCCCATCCATTCGCTTGCGACGGAATGAAGCCAGACAGCGGCCAAGCCATTCGCGCAAAGTGTCAATCATGACCGCCGCTCTCCGGCGAGAGCGCGAACAAACGGCCCATGACGTTCGCGAGTCTCTCCCAGTGCGCGGCATCGGCGGCCAGCTGCTTGCGGCCGCGCCGGGTGATGGTATAAAACTTCGCCTTGCGATTGTTTTCCGAGACGCCCCACTCGGCCGAAATCCAGCCGCGCTGCTGCAGGCGCACCAGAGATGCATAAATGGTGCCCTGATTCAGCAGTACCTGGTCGCCGCTCACCTGTTCGATGCGCCGGGCGATGCCGTAGCCGTGCAGCGAGCCGAGCGTGGATAAGGTTTGGAGGACCATCACGTCCAAAGTGCCTTGCAGTAGATCGAGTTTTTCCTGTTTTCCCATGTTTTTCCTGTGGTCGAACCACACTTAGATGATCATAACCCGTGGTCAGGACACACGTAGGGCGCGAGGCTCCCGCAGGCCACAAAAAACGATGGCCTGCGCCACCCAGCTGCGTAAGTTCTCTCTGCGACAGGTACCAGTGGAGTGTCGCCAAGAGACCGTGAGCACCTTTGTGGGCGGGGCAAAGCAGGGGACAGGCATCGGATTCCGCAAACGGCGCGGAATGCACGGCAAGTCCCCTGGTTTGCAGGTTATTTGTGGGTAGTAACGTTTTCCAATGGGTCCGGTAGATCGGCGGTACCATCGACCAGCGACTCGACGAATTTATCGTGGTCTTCCGGGAAATAACCGAAATGCTCGAAAGCAGCGAGCTCGATAGCCGTTTTTGCGGGAACGAAGCCAGGAGCGGGGTTTTCTACTTCGGCTTCTTCGACTTCGAATGCGGGTGGCGGGGCGGCTTCCGCGCATTTTGAGGGAACGAAGCCACGCTGTTTTTGGAGTTGGGTCAAAGTGGCCAAAGTTTTGTGAAAACTGCGCTCGGCGGCGTTGGCAAAGCGGTGGACGACTGCCATGCGGCCAGTCTCGATCCAGGCGTTGAGATTTTCGGAGTCCCAGGCGGTGGCTTCATATCCGCGGAAGCGGCGCATGCGCCAGAAATTCTGGGCGAGCTCGTCGACAAGGATCTCTTCGGTGGTGTTGGCGGGCTGGTGTTCGCGGCGTAAGCTGGCGCGCAGGGCATCGAATTCCAGCGGATTTTCGTCGCCGACGATGAGCTGCTCGGAGTAGAGTCCGTGCTTGAAAGAGTTCTGGGAGGAACGGGCTTTACCCGCGGATGTTTTTGGATCCGAGGAGTGGGCGGCATTGGCGCGATTGACATCGGCGCGCGAGCGAGGGGTGGATTGGGCGTTCATGAGTTTCAAACCTGCCCGCAGAATAAGGACGGCTTGTTCGGGAGAGCGCGGATTTTGCGGGTAAGGATCTGAGTAGGTTGAAGAAAAAAATTTGAAGGGCGTGTGACTCCTTGACAGAAGCCAAGTAATACATTAGTTTGAACGTTTACTTCAGAGGAGGAGGGCCATGAGTGCAGTTGCTTCAGGACGCGGCATCAGATCTGCGTGCGGGTTCGCTCGCGTACTGCTGTTCGGGAGCTTATGTGCGGCACAACTGCTGCTTTACGGGCAGGGTTATTTCGGCACAGTCAGCGGCCAAATCACCGACCCTTCCCAGGCGATCGTTCCGGGAGTCCGAATTACGCTTGCCGACCAGCGGAAGGGTTATCAGTTCACAACAACGTCAGACAAAAGCGGACGGTATTTGTTCGCGTCGATTCCGCCCGGGGTGTACTCTGTGTCGGCGGAGATGCAGGGCTTCGGGAAATCTGTGCGCACGAATATCACGGTGAACGTCAGCGAGAATGCAACAGCAAACCTGAGTTTGAAAGTGGCCACTGCGCGGCAGGCGGTGGACGTCCAGTCCGCCGGACGCCCCCTCTCAACCGAGGATGCGGTCACCGGCCAAGTGGTCAATCGCCGCTTGATCAACGATCTGCCTCTGCTTGACCGGTACGTGCTGGACTTCGTTGCACTCGGGCCCGGCATTAACAACATGAGTGACCAGAACTCTGTCGCCGACACGGGAACAAACTTTGTGTCGAACGGTAGTCGCGGAGCCAGCGCGGACATCCTGCTGGATGGTGCTTCGATCACCAACTTTGAGCCAAACGGCGGGATCACGCAGGCCACGTACACGCCGTCGCCGGAAGCGGTAGAAGAATTCAAGGTGCAGCAGACAAACTTCAGCGCGGAGTTTGGGTTTTCCGGCGCTTCGGTGGTCAATATGGTCACTCGCTCCGGTGGTAATTCGTTCCACGGCAGCGCCTATGATTTCCTTCGCAACCAGATCACGGACGCGAACAACTGGTTCAACAATGAGAACGGCGTGCCGATTCCGCCGGTACACCGGAACAATTATGGCGGCACGGTCGGCGGCCCGATCATCAAGAACAAAACGTTTTTCTTCTTCGATTGGGATGGCACGCGAGCTTCGAATATGGCAACCTACCAGGCTGGCGTGCCGAGCGCGGCCGAACGCAAAGGCGACTTTGGCGAATTGTGCGCGGCGAATGGAGGTGCGTTCAATGGGGCCGGACTGTGCAGCGCGATCGCCGGGCAACTCTATGACCCTTATTCCGGCACGTTCCAAACGCCGGCGAATGGCCCTGCCGGCGCCTATCGAAGCGCCTTTATTCCATTCGACAACCTGGCAGGCTACAGCAGCCCCGGCAACTCCAACCTGACGGGTACGCCCTTCCAATTGCCCCATGCGGCGGGAAATCTCATCGATCCCGTTGCCCAGAGAATGATGAATCTGTTCCCGGCGCCGAATATCTCCGGAGGCAGCATCTACGACAACTGGATCGGCTCGGGAGCGACCACTAGCGCCAATGACCAGTTCGACATCCGCATCGACCACCGCTTCAGCGACAAAAATCTGATCACCGTAAAGTACTCGCAAGGCTGGAATAGCACTAATCCTTACGACTGCTTCAAGGATTTCGCCGATCCGTGCGGTAGCGGGCCGAATAAAGGCTCCGCGCACCTGTTCGCGATCAACGATACGGAAAGCTTCAGTCCCACGCTGGTGTTGACCAGCACGCTCGGGTTCACGCGCGGGGCGACCAACATCGATGCTTATAACAAGAGTCTAAACCCGGATCCGCTTGGCACACTCGGGTTCCCGTCCTATTTAAATTCAAACGGCTTTCTGGGTGTTCCCGCCATGTTCATCGGTGGCGGCTATTATTCAGCTGGTTTCACGAGCATCGGGCAAGATCCCTATGGGAACTACAGGCAGGGGCAGGACACAGGCCAGCTTAGCGAGCTTTTGACAAAAATCCACGGCAACCATGAGTTGAAGTTCGGCTTCGAGGGGCGCTTGCACCAGCAGAACTATATTCAGACCAATGCTCCGAACGGAATATTCAATTTCAACAGTTTGGGCAGTTCGCAGTGCCCGGTTTCCGATATCACGCAATGCGGCGGGGACGCGCTGGCCAGCTTCATGATGGGCCAGATCGCAGGCGGGGGAGGCACTTACGAAATTCAATTCAGTCCGGCGACCGAAAACTTCCAATACGCCGGCTTTGTCCAGGACAATTGGAAAGTCATTCCGAAACTGACCTTGAATCTTGGGCTGCGCTACGATGTTTCGCTGCCTAGAACCGAACGCGACAACCGCATGAACTGGTTCGATCCGAATGTGACGAACCCGCTGAATGGCGGCAGCATTTCTTACGTCGATCCCTTCACGCAACAGTCTGTGAGCCGCGCGCTGGTCGGCGGCGAGATGTTCAATAGTCCGAACGTGCGTACGAATTGGGTGACCGACTGGAAAGATATCCAGCCGCGTTTCGGCTTGTCCTACCTGGCCGGCAAGAACACGGTGATTCGCGGCGGCTACGGCATCTACTATGACCAGACGCGCTCCGGCGCCAATGGCCTATTGAGCTATGGATCACAGGGTTTCAACCAATCCACAAGTGTGGTCAACACATACAACAACGACGGCGCGACGCCCTATCTACACTTGAGCAATCCCTATCCGAACGGGTTGATTGCGCCGCCAGGCAGCTCGCTTGGTTTGCTGAACGACGTGGGTTATGGCGCCATCGGGCCGCTGCGCACGGCCGCTGCCGGCCGGACCCCGTATGAACAAAGCTGGAGTTTCGGCATTCAGCAGGAACTGGGCACAAGCACTTTGCTCGACGTGGAATACGTCGGGAAAAAGGGCACGCATCTGTATTTCGCGGGCGCTAACAATTTCAACGTTTTGGGGCCGCAGATTGAGAATCTCACTCCCACCCAAATTGGGAATCTCGGCAACTACGTATCAAATCCTTTTGCGCCGCTACTCACTAGCCCTTACTCCGCCAACAGCGTTCTTTCGAGCCCGACCGTCCAGGCTTACCAACTGCTGTTACCGTATCCGCAGTTCACGGGCGTCACCACGGATGAGCCGCCGACCGCTGACTCCTCCTATCACGCGCTGCAAATCTCGGTGGAGAAGCGCTACTCCAACGGCCTGCAAATCCTGGCGAACTACACCTGGTCGAAATCCATCGACGATTCCTCAATCTACGACACCAACGTTGCTTTTCTGGGAAATTATGGTCCCAACTCCGGCTACGCTCTGCAAGACCCCAACAAGCCATCGACCGAACGCAGCGTTTCGGCTTTCGACATCCCGTGGCAGCTGAAATTTAATTACACCTATGATTTGCCGATCGGACGGGGAAGAGCATTCCTGAATAACATGCCTCGCCCGCTGGATTTGATTCTGGGCGGGTGGAAAACCGCCGGGGTCTGGACTATTCAAGACGGCTTCCCGCTTCAGTTTACGGTTGAGAATGGAGGCACTCCCATATTTACTTACGGTCCCCAGCGGCCGAATCTTGCCGGCACGCCGACGCGCACGGGCGGCTCGGATGGAAATTGGATCAACAACTACTTCGCGAATCCGGATGTCTTCCAGATACCGGCTGCATACACACTGGGCAATGCGGCACGGGCGATCGGAAGTGTACGCAGTCCATTCTTCTTCACGACCAACCTATCGATCTTGAAGGAATTCGCGCTCTCGACGAGCAACGAAGCTTTGCGGCTCGAATTACGCCTGGAAGCGGAGAATGCTTTCAATCATCCGGTTTTCGGTACGCCGGATACCATCGTGGGCGATCCCGACTTTGGCGCGATCAACTATACGGCTGTCGGGCCAAGACAGTGTCAGTTGGCACTGAAGTTGTACTTCTGATCTGCAGTGAGTTGGCCGCTTGACCTCGGCCTCGATGAGTCCGGGAAAAAAAGGATCGGGTGGACGAGGAAACCGGCGAGCAGCGCTGGCACGCGATTGGCGCTGTCGACGCCGCTCTTGGCAGTTCGCGAAGCTTGGCTGGCATCGCGGGATTATGCCGGCTCGAAAGCCGGCATGGCAGCCCAGGAGGGCTGCTCCACGAGTGCAAAGCGTTCACGTCCGGGAAAACTAAGTGCAGACCGGCGCTAGTTCAACAAGCCGCCGTGCCCGAGGCAGGCGATCTCCCAACCGGAAATCCGGTATTTGGCCAGCATCGGGGGCAGAACGAAATCGAGCACGTTGGGCTTTGGGGAACGGAAACAGCAGGGCGCGGAGACGATAGGCACATCGTCCTTGTAGCTCAGCATCATCAGGTTTCCCGGTTCCACCGGCGCAAGGAAGCGCTCGATATGAGCTCCCAGCCGCACTAGCGAACGCCCGATGACATCTTCCGGACCGGCCGGCGCGGTGGTGGAGGCGATCAGTATGGCCGACGGCTTAGTTCGCAACAGATGCTGCAATCCACGCGTCACCTGCTCTTCCTCTTCCACCGCCGAAATTGCATAGCGCAGGCTTGCCCCCAACCGTTCTACCCGCGTGCGAACGACTCCTTCGAACAGCGTTCGCGCGCGATCGCCCATTACCGGGTCCGTATACAGCACGCCGACGCCCGCATCGCGGATGGGCCGCGACTGCAAAATCGCTCCGCGTTCGTTCAAAATCGACAGCACCGCCTCCAGTTGCGCTTGCGCCACCGCGAAAGGCGCACTTTTGATGGTCGCCATGCGCTCGCCCGCCTTCACGTAGCGATAATTCGGCACGGTGGCGATCGCGATGCTGCTCGTGCAGTTGATCTGACGCAGCAGTTCGTCATCCACCAGCGCGCAGCAGTTGGCTGTTGCTACCAGATTGGCCCGGCCGCCGGCTGCCAGCCGGATTTCCACCGCCCCGCAGCACATCGCCTGGGCGACATCCATCACCGCCTGGTCCTCTCCAACTTCGCCATCCTCTAGTTCGGTCACCCAAACCTGCTGCATCCCTTCGGTTTGCAAAAGGCGGATATCCTCATCGCTGAGAACATGTCCCTTTGCCAGCAGCTTCCGGCCTCCCGGCCGAAAAATCGTGCAACACAGTATCCGCCCAGCGGATTCTTGAATATCCATGGTAAGAGCTCGCATCGCCTTCCTCCCGAAAGTTTGTCTAAGTACTAAGAGAACGTGGTACTGAGTATAACGGTACTATTTGGTGAAAATCTAGTACAAAATTAATCGCTCAGCATTTTTTACGCAAAAAAAATCGAGACGTGTCAGAGAAGGGACGATTCAGGCGCAGGAAAATACAGTAATTCTTACCAGGTCTTAAATTTTTACTTGGATCAGGGTGGGAAGAGCGATCTCTTCGTAGGAATCGAAACTAGTACTACGAGATCCGTGCTCGATCGGATCACGCAATCTCTTCAAAACTGCAATTTCGTCGCAGCTTTGAAATTTGGAGCAGCGCAGGCAGTCCTTCCAAACTTTAAGCGGGAGCTCGCCTCGTTCAACCTGGTTAAAGCCGAGTTTCGCGAAGAAGCCCGGTACGTAGGTAAAAGCGAAAATGGATTCCAGTAGATTCTCGTTCGCTTCTATCTCCAAAGCTTCGACCAGCACGCGCCCTACACCATGCTGTTTGGCGTGGGGCCAGACGGCAAGCGAGCGCACCTCCGCGCTGGTGGGCGTGTAGAAATGCAGCGCGCCGCAGCCTAGCAGATCCTCACCGTCGTAGGCGCAGGAGAAGTCGCGAATGTTTTCCGACATCTCGAATTCGGTTCGCGGCAGCATGATGCCTTGGGCGGCGTAAGCGTTGATCAGCTCGAGGATGCGTGGAATGTCCTGCATCCCTGCCTTCCTTACGGTGAGCGCAGTAGCGGTCATACCGGCAATGCCTCGCCGATCGCGGTGCCTACCTGCTCGCCGGCGAGCAGTCTTTGGCAGATTTCCGGCGTCTGGCCTGGAGCAATCACAACTTCCTTGACTCCCCCCCGGAGCGCCGCGTTGGCCGCTTCGAGCTTCGCCTGCATCCCGCCGTGCGCGACGCCCGATTCGACCAGGCGCGCGATCTCCGCCGCCGGCAAATGCCCGATTACCTGGCCAGCGGCGTTCTTCACGCCCGGAACGTCGGTTAGGAAGATCAATTTTTGCGATTCAAAGCCAAGCGCGCAGGAGACGGCCATCTGGTCGGCATTGACGTTATAGATGACGCCGTTCCGATCCCCGGCGATACAGGCGACTACCGGCAGATAGCCGCCGCTCAGCAGCAATTCCAACAGCTTTCCGTTCGAGCGCACCGGCCGGCCCACGTAACCTAGACTGGCATCCAGTTGGCACGCCTCGGTCAGGCTTCCGTCCACCCCCGAGAGCCCCACCGCCGACTGTCCGGCCGCGATCAGGGAGGCTACCAGCTGCTTGTTGACGCTACCGGCAATCACCTTGGTTGCGGCGTCGATCACGGCTTCATTCGATACGCGCAAACCGTTTACGAAACGGCTCTCGACCCGGCGCTCTTCGAGATAGCGCGTCATTTGCTTACCCCCGCCATGCACCACCACCAGCGCGTGCTGCCGCGCGAGCGAGGCTAACTGCGCGGCCAGATTCGCGCGACTCGCCGCATCGTCCAGCAGCGTGCCCCCAATTTTCACCAGAATCTTCACAACAGGCCTTCCGTTTCCGGCAATCCCAATAGGAGATTGAGGTTTTGCACTGCCTGCCCGGCGGCGCCCTTCACCAGGTTGTCCTCCGCCGCGACAATCGTCGCCCGCTGACTCTCCGGCTCGAACAAGAACCCGATGTCGCAGAAATTGGTTCCCTGCACGGCGCGCAAATCGGGCACTTTCCCGGGCGCATACAGCCGCACGAACGGCTCGTCCTGGTAGGCTTCCTCGTAAATGGAGAGCAGGTCGACCGCTTTTTCCACCCGCTGGGTACGAATGTAAATGGTCTCGAGGATACCGCGCCGCAGCGGCAGCAGTTGCGCGGTAAAGGTGAATTCGCGTTCGCCCAGCCCCGAGTTCTGCAGCACTTCCGGGACGTGGCGGTGATCGAATGCGCCGTAAACGCTGAAATTGTCTCCCGCCTCGCAGAAGCTGGTTTTGAGAGTGGCCTTCCTGCCCGCGCCGCTTACCCCCGACTTCGCGTCGCAGATGACGCCCCGGCCGCGGTCGACTATTTGCGCTTCCACCAGCGGCCGGATCGCCAGGTTCGCCGCTGTGGGATAACACCCCGGATTCGCCACCAGTCGGGCCTGGGCAATTTCCTTCCGGTAAAACTCCGGCAGGCCATAAACCGCGTCCGCCAGCAGGGCGGACTGGGTGTGGCGTTGTTTGTACCAGCGCGAAAAAGTCTCGGCGTCGCGCAAACGAAAAGCGCCGCTCAGGTCGATGACTTTCGTGCCGGCGTCAAGCAGTCCCGGCACCAATTCGAGCGATACCTCGACGGGCGTGGCCAGCAAGACGACTTCCAGGCCCTCCTGGCGCACCGCCTCTGCCGTGGCCGGAATGGTGCGCAGCGGTCGCCGCCCCAAAGGACCCGCGCTTTGCTCCGGGTCGCCGCGGTGTTCGAGCAGAACGATGTCTACTGTGGGATGGCCGCCTAGAATGCTGACCAATTCGGCACCGCTATAGCCCCGGAAGCCGGCTACGCCAACAGCGTGTTTCTTTGAGTAATTATTCACCGCAATGAATAATTATAATACAAGTTGGTTTTCTCCTGCCGATGTGTGGTTCGGCACACAGAGAGGTCAAGGCCAACTTAGTTATGCCTGCTCGAAGGCCAGCATGGAAGCCCAGGAGGGCCGATATCACTTAGTTTTTGAGGCATGTTAGCAAATGAAACATTCGACAGGCTTTATGTTCTTTAACCGTAATGGCCCGAAGGTCCGAGGGGCGTCAAGAGAGTCGGGAAAGCGTCGAGACGATTCTCGACGCAGCAGCCACGAGTGCCCAATGTCATTGACTCAAGGGTTCTTGACGGTCGCAAATTTACGGTCGCTGACGCTTCCTGCTCTGTTTCAGCATTTCGCAACGCTTGGGCGGCATCCGGCTGTCACGCTCATGCTTAAGCAAACGACATTGGCCACGAGTGGCCGCTCCACGAATGCCTTTTCGGAGTCAATTTACAGAATAGGTGTTACAGGACCCAGGATGTTGTTACGAGACTGTTACGCGCGGCGGACTGCAACCAAAGAGCACTTTTCACTATCCTACGGTCGTGGTGTGACTTTACGAGGAACTCTTACATATGTTTAATCTTCTATCAGGCGACTCTTGCCGGCGCAGGCCGCCACATTCCTGACGTGTCCGCCATTGCCGACCCTTATACCGGACTCAAGATCGTCATCACCGATCCGACCAACACCAGCTGTACGTCGCAGCCGTGTGTCGAGGTGGAAGGCGGCACGAGCCTGGCGGCACCGGTGTTTACCGGCGAGCTGGTCTTGCTGAATCAACTCAACGGCAGCCCGCTCGGCCAGGCGGCGCCACTCATCGCCGAGCATGCCGGTTCCGGTGCGATCACGGACGTTCTGCCACCGGCGCCGGCCGATGTGCAGGGTGCGATTCTCGATGCCTCCGGTTTCAAGCCGTACTCTTCCCAGCAACTCGGATCGCCCGAAACCGCGCAGCCTTTCGCGAGCGCATTGTGGCAGTCCCTCGAGGGAACAGATCTGGTTCTCACCTTCGGCACCGACAGCTCACTCCAGATGGGACCGGGCTGGGACCCGGTAACGGGCTGGGGCACGTTGAACATGGGCTGGATCTTCTCCCAGTCGCGCTCACACACCTGGTGAGTGCGATGCCGACTGTGGAGCTGACGGGTCTTCGGCCCTTGAACTTCGTGGAAGCACCGGGCTTGCCTTTGCTGGGGGCTCTTCTCCCGATCAGTAGCGATGCCTTGCAGTTCTTCATGCGTCTGCTGCGGGAGCGGGGCGATCGCGTGCGTCTTCGCGTGCTGGGCCGGCGCGTGCTGCTGCTCTGCCATCCCGACGACATCGAACAGGTGCTGGTGCGCGACCGGGATGCATATGGCCGCTCGTCCGAAATGCTCAAATTGCGCCCCATTTTCGGACAAGGCCTCCTGACCAGCGAGGGGGACCTGTGGCGCCGCCAGCGCGCCTACATCCAGCCCAGCTTTCAGCACGACGCTCTGATGAAATTCTCGTCGATCATGCTCAGTACGATCAGCCAATAGCTTTCAAGCTGGAGCGACGGCGAGACGCGCGACATCCACGATGACATGATGCGCTATACGCGGGAGACGATCTGCAGCGTTCTGTTCGGGCAGCAGCTCAGCGCTGCTCAAAGAGAGCTCGGCGAAGCAGTGACCACCGTCTTCGGACAGCTCCGCAGCGAGATTTTGTATCTTCCGCTGTGGCGCCTGTTGCCGACTGGGAGAAGCCGCAAATGGAATCGCGCCGTGCGCCTTCTGAATCGGACGTTTCAGGACATCCTGCGGGCGCGACGAGAATCCGCCGTCGAGCACGGCGATCTTCTCGAAGCGCTCATGCGAGCTCGCGACCCTGAGGGCGAGGCGATGCCGGATCAGCAGATACATGACGAGATCCTGACCTTCTTTTTAGCCGGTCATGAAACGGCGGCCTTATCACTGACCTGGGCTTGCTACCTGCTCGCTCATCACCCGGAAATGCAGGAACAGGTGCGCGATGAAGTGCGCTCCGTCCTGGTCGAGCGAGAACTCACGCCAGTCGCTTATCCCAAGCTCACCTTTACCCCTGCTGTCGTAAAGGAAGCTTTGCGGCTTTATCCGCCCATCTGGAGCATGGGACGCGAGGCAATCGTCAACATAACGCTCGACGGCCAGCCCGTTCCAAAGGGAACGAGCATCTGGATATGCCTTTACCGCACGCATCGCGATCCTCGCTGGTACCCGGAGCCCGACCGCTTTCTTCCCGATCGATGGCTACGGGCTCCGGCGCCCAGGCCGTTTGCCTACCTCCCCTTCGGCATCGGCCCGCGCGTCTGCATCGGTCAGCATTTCGCGATGATGGAGGCAGTCATCGGCCTGGCGGCTATCTTGTCACGCTTTCGTCTGCAGCCGCGCGATCCACTTTCTATCGAACCGAGCGCCTGGATCACGCTACGTCCTAAGCAGCGCCTTCTCCCGCAGGCCGCGGCTTGGAGATAGACATGAAAAGTCTTGGACGGTATATGCAAACTTCCGTTGTCTCGATTCTTAGATCCGGTCTACTCTTCGTCCTCTTTGGCGCTTCCGCCGCACCACAGCAGACGCCGACTACGCCTCTTCCTCCCGCGCAAGCGATGACATCAATTCCGGTGCGTGAGGTCAGGCTGCGGGATGGGACGGCCCGCTTTACGATCCCCGTGCGCATCGGCTCCAGGACCGTCGAGGCAGGGCTGGACACGGGCTCGGTTGGATTGCGGGTCCTCGCGCGCGCCCTGAGTTCTTCCGATACGCAAACTAGTGGGACTGCGGAGAATTACGCCTATGGTTCGGGCGCCCGGCTCATCGGTGTGCAGGCACAAGCGCGGGTATCGATTGGGCAGACCTCGGGGGCGCTCACCATTCAGCTCGTCAATAGCATCGGTTGCGTTCCCAAGAAACCGAACTGCCCGGCGAGTCGCGTTCCGTTCGAAAAATAGGTATCATGGGCGATGGCATCGCGGGCCAGGGATTCGAGGCTATTGTTGGCATCAAGCCAAATAATGACGCAAAAATCCCAAATCCTTTGCGAGCCCTGGGCGCAGCGCGTTGGAGTCTCGTGCTGCCCGGCGGCCGTCTTGGCGGCATGCTTGTCTTGAACCCCGATCCACAAGCACTCGCGGGCTTTGTGAGCCTGCCTGTTGCCACCGGTCCGGATACGCGGTTGCACGACGCCGTGCGGGGCTGCATTCAGAACGACGCAACCCGGCAACGCTTGTGCGGCTTCATCCAAATGGATACAGGCGCCCCGGGCATCCACGTGACTTCGCCACAATCACTTCCCGGCAAGTGGAGACCGAAGGTTCCCGCCACGCTCCTCTTCATGGACGCAGCCGGACAGACACGGGCGACCGAAAGCTTCCATGTCAACGATCGCACGCAGATGTCTCGTGTGCGTTTCGAGCAAAAGACGGATGCGCAGTACACCGTCATACACGCCGGGGGATCGCCCCTATTATGCTTTGAGGTCCTTTTTGACGGTGATGCCGGCACGCTTGGATTCAAGGCGCGTGCCACGGGGCCGCTGTTGCAACATTGCTCGGTTCCATAGGTGGCGAACGTTGTTCTATCAACCCATCCCACACTGCTTCAATTTCCACAAAATTTCCCGCAAAATGCCCAGCCAGATTTCGGCATCCGAAGCCGGCATTCCCAGCTGCCGAACCAGCCGCCGCAGTTTCAGCTTCCCCGAGTTCGCACTCCGTTCCTGCACATAGCCTGAAAGCTGCAGCGCCTCCAGCAAGCAAAGCCGTGAGCCGCTCGTTGTCGTCGCTGGAAATGCCTTCGGGCACGGCGTTACCTCAGTGCCAAGCGCGGAGTCAAATAGTTCTACTTCGATGGCCAAACGCGCAATTGGACCTTACTTCGCTAGCTGCTTGCGGATGGATTCCAATTCCGCCCGGCGTTTCGCGGTGGTCTTGGGATAGGCCATCTTAAGCCCGTCGAGCGCATCGAGGACAATCTGGGAGACGATCAAGCGGGCATTCTCCTTATCGTCGGCGGGAACTACGTACCAGGGGGCGTGATGGGTGCTTGTGGCGCTGAGACAAGCCTCGTACGCCTTCATATAATCTTTCCAATATTTCCTCTCGTGCATGTCCGTCGGGTTGAACTTCCAGTTTTTGTCCGGCTCATCGATACGCTCCAGGAACCGCTTGCGCTGTTCCTCCTTCGAAAGATGGAGGAACATTTTGATGGTCTGTGTTCCATTGCGATGCAGATGGCTTTCCAGGTCTATAATTGAACGATACCGGCCATCCCAGATGGTCTTCTCGTCACATGGCTCTTCGGGTAGCCCCTGGCGGCGGAGAGTCTCGGGATGCACCCGCACGACCAGCACTTCCTCGTAATAGGAACGGTTGAAGATGCCGATGCGCCCGCGTTCGGGCAAACAGCGCGCTGTGCGCCAGAGAAAATCATGTTTCAGCTCGTCGGCGCTCGGCTGTTTGAAACTGAAAACCTGGCAGCCTTGCGGATTGACCCCGGACATCACGTGCCGAATAGCGCCGTCTTTGCCGGCAGAGTCCATTCCTTGGAAAATCAGCAGTAAGGCATAGCGGTTGGACGCGTAGTGAAGTTGTTGCAGTGAGCTCAAGCTCTTGACGTGTTCTTCCAAAAGTTCGCGATACTGCTCCTTCGATTTGCAAAAAGGCTTCACATTGGTTGGCCACTCGCTGAGTGTGACTTTCTTCCCAATCACACGGAAGTCTTTTGAGTCGATCTTCATCTTTACCCAGCACTAGCATGTTGCGAGGAAATCTGGGTTGTAAGATCCGGCAGCTTCTTGGCCAACAGGGGGGCTTTCGTCGGATCGAAGATCCGATAGGCGAGTAGTTTCACGCGATCATTGACGAGGGCCCAAATCAGAGCGTAAGCCCAAACGAAAGCGGCCCAGCCCCAGCCGAGCGGTGTCATAAAGAGTCCATAAACCGCGATGAGAGTCGCCACGGTTTGCGTGCCGAGCACCGCTATCCATAGAATTCGGGCGGGCCGTATGGACCAGAACGGGCCGCGCGTGCGAGTGAGGAAAATCGTCAAATGTCCGGCCACGGACAGCATGAGATACATCAACGTCTGGAGGTGCGGATGATCCAGGTGATAAACGCGATCGCCAATGTAAAACAGGCCAAACGCGGCCAGTGGTCCGACAAGGCCGAGCACCGTGGCAATTCCGAGCACCAATCGCATGTTCCAGGCTTCTGGCTTGTCCTTGTAATGAACGTTGTCATATGCGATGGAGAGGATAGCCCCGTCGTTGAGCACCGCTATCAATACGATCATGACCGCCGTCACCGGATAGAAGTTGAAGATCAGGATCGCCAGTGTCATGAAGAAGAGCACGCGCAACGTTTCGGCGATGCGGTAGATCGCATAGCTGTTCATTCGCTGGACAATTTTGCGGCTCTCCTTGATCGCTTCGATGATCACCGACAGGCCGGACGCCAATAGCACGATGGAGGCCGCCGCGCGGGCCGCGTCCGTTGCTCCGGAAACAGCGATTCCGCAATCCGCTTTTTTGAGCGCTGGGGCGTCGTTCACACCATCGCCGGTCATCCCGACGAAGTGGCCGCGCTTCTGCAGGACCTCGATAATGTGGAACTTGTGTTCCGGAAATACCTGGGCGAAGCCGTCCGCCTTTTCGATGGCTTCGGCCGACTGCTCCGTATCCTGTTGCTGCTTGTCGCCCAGTGAAGTGGCGTCGAGGATGTTCGTGCCCATCCCTAGTTGCTTGGCAGTTTCTTTAGCGATGGCCAGTTGATCGCCCGTGACCATTTTGACTTTCACGCCCATTTGACGGGCGCTCGCGATGGTTGCTTTGGCCTGCTCGCGCGGTGGATCGAACAACGGCAACACGCCGGCAAACTGCCACTTGCCTTCCTCATCCGCCCGCGCCACGCCCAGCGAACGGAAACCGCGTCCGGCAAATTCGTTGACGGCTTTCTCGACCGCCGGCTTTACGTCGCCGGAGTTGGTCGAGATCTGCAGAATGACCTGCGGCGCACCCTTGGCCACAAAAAACTGCTTTCCGTTCGGGCCCTTGACGGTGGCTTCCGTGCGCTTGTGCACCGGGTCGAACGGGTGGAAATGCAGTATTTTGTAGCCCTTCAAGGCTTGATCGTCCTTCACGCCGCCGATCACCGCGAGGTCGATGGTGTCCTTGTCTTCCGCGCGTGAAGCGAGTGCCGCCCAAAGAATGACCTGATCCCCCGGGATACCGTTCAAGCTGAATGGGTCTCCCAAAGTCAACTTGTTTTGCGTCAGGGTACCGGTTTTGTCCGAGCACAGTATGTCCACGCCGGCGAGTTCCTCGATGGCCGACAATTTGGTCACAACCACTTCTTTTTTCGTCAATAGGCGTGCGCCGACTGCCATGGTGACGGACAGCACTGTGGGCATCGCCACGGGAATCGCGGCGACTAGAAGGACCAAGGCGAACTCAAGCGTGCTAAGCATCGGGTCGTGACGGAAGAGTGCGACGATCACAATAAGCACAACCAGGGCCACCGCGAGAATGATCAGGTAATCGCCGATCTTCAGCACGGAACGCTGAAAATGGCTGACGGTGTGGGCCTGCTCCACCAGTTTCGCGGTTTCGCCGAAATACGTGTTCATCCCGGTGGCGTAGACCATGGCGTCGATCTCACCTTGCCGGATGATCGATCCTGAAAACACCGCTTCGCCGGGTTTGCGTTCGACGGGCAAAGATTCGCCTGTCAACGCCGACTGATCCACCTGAATCGAATCGCCCTCCAGCAAGCGCGCATCCGCTGGCACAATATCGCCGAGGCGCAGGCGTATGACGTCACCCTTCACTACCTCGCGCGCCGGGGGATCGATCCACTTGCCATCCCGCTTCACTTTGGCGGTGCTCGCCAGTTTCTTCTTTAGCGCGGCGATGGCGTTGCCGGCTTGATGTTCCTCCCAGAATCCGACCACCGCGTTCGAACAAAGCAGAAAAAGGATGATGAAAAAATCCATCCAGTGCCGGACCACGCCCGACAGAATCAGCGCCGCTTCGATCATCCAGGGAATGGGGCCCCAAAAATAGGTCAGGAATTTGAGGAACGGATTGTCTTTCTTTTCTGCAATCTCGTTAGACCCGTCTTGGGCCAGCCGTTTCTTCGCTTCGGCTTCCGTGAGGCCGTCCGGGGTTGACTCTAGCTTTTTCCGCACTTCCGCCATGGGAAGGGATTTTAGTTCGTTCTTTGCATCGGCTTTCGGATCGGATTTCGAATCAGGCTTATCTGCAGTTGCTTTCACGATGATGATCTCGGGGCGCCCTTGTTATTTCCTGGCCCCCATCCACTTCCAGTTCCGAACCTCCGGCAAGTCTTCGCCGTGCTTGTCGATGTAGTGCTTGTGCTCGATGAGCTTGTCCTGCACCATCTGCTTCAGGTAGGAGCCCCTGGAGCCTAAGTGCGGCAGGCGATCGACCACGTCTTGCACTAAGTGGAAGCGGTCCAGATCGTTCTGCACCCGCATATCGAAAGGTGTCGTGATGGTGCCCTCTTCCTTGTAGCCCCGCACGTGCAGGTTTTGGTTGGCCCGGCGATAGGTTAGCCGGTGGACTAGCCAGGGATATCCATGGAAGCCAAAGATGATGTGCTTATCTCTGGTGAAAAGCGAATCGTAGTCCGCGTCGCTCAGTCCGTGCGGGTGCTCGCTCGCGGACTCCAGCTTCATCAGATCGACAACATTGATCACCCGGATTTTCAGATCGGGCAAATGCTGGCGAAGAATGGAAACGGCGGCCAGAACCTCCAGCGTAGGCGTGTCTCCGCAGCAGGCCATCACCACGTCCGGCTCGGCGTCCTGGTCGTTGCTGGCCCATTGCCAGATGCCAATTCCTTCCGTGCAATGCACAACCGCGGCCTCCATAGTCAGCCATTGCGGGAGAGCGTGTTTGCCTGCCACCACGACGTTGACGCAATGCCGGCTGCGCAGGCAATGATCGAAGACCGACAGCAGACAGTTCGCGTCGGGCGGTAAATAAATGCGCGCGATAGAGGCCTTTTTGTTGATAACGTGGTCGAGGAAACCGGGATCCTGGTGCGTGAAGCCGTTGTGATCCTGCTGCCACACGTGGGATGCGAGCAGGTAGTTCAGTGACGCGATCTTCCGGCGCCAGGGCAGTTCCAACGTTACTTTCAGCCACTTGGCGTGCTGGCTGAACATCGAGTCCACGATGCGAATGAAGGCTTCATAGCTGTTGAACAAACCATGGCGCCCGGTCAGCAGATATCCTTCCAGCCAACCCTCGCACTGGTGCTCGCTGAGCATCGAGTCCAGCACGCGGCCGGAGGGTGCGAGGAATTCGTCAATGTCTTCTATTTTCCGGGCATCCCACTGACGATTGGTGACCTCAAAGACCGCACCCAAGAGATTCGAGAGCGTCTCATCCGGACCGAAGATACGAAAATTACGCTGATTCTGATTCAGCTTGGCCACGTCACGCAGGAACTTGCCTAGCACGAGCGTATCTTCGCCGTCAACGGCGCCAGCCGCAGGCACGCTTACCGCGTGCAGGCGAAAGTCCGGCATACGCAGGTCGCGCAGCAGAAGGCCGCCATTGGCGTGCGGATTGGCACCCATCCGCCGGTCGCCCTTCGGCGCCAGATCGGCCAATTCGGCTATGAGACGGCCATTTTGATCGAATAACTCCTCGGCCTGGTAGCTCTTCATCCAGGTTTCCAGCAGCTTGACGTGATCGGGGTGCTCGGGATCCACCAGGATCGGCACCTGGTGCGCTCGGGAGGTGCCCTCGATTTGCAGCCCATCGACTTCCTTCGGTCCAGTCCAACCTTTTGGTGACCTAAGGACAATCATGGGCCAGCGCGGCCGAATAGTGTCGTTTTTGTTCCGCGCATCGTCCTGAATTTGCCGGATCTCCTCGATGGCCTTGTCCAAGGTAGCGGCCATGAGTTGATGCATCTTTGCCGGCTCATCACCTTCTACAAAGTAGGGCGTCCAGCCACAGCCGCGTAGAAATTGCTCCAGCTCCTCATGCTCGATGCGAGCCAACACGGTTGGATTATTGATTTTGTAGCCGTTGAGGTGCAAGATCGGCAGCACGGCTCCGTCGGTAACTGCGTTGAGCAATTTGTTGGATTGCCAAGAGGTCGCCAAAGGGCCGGTTTCCGCCTCTCCGTCGCCGATGACGCAGGCGACAATCAGACCGGGATTGTCGAACGCCGCGCCGAAGGCATGGCTAAGCGAATACCCTAGCTCGCCGCCTTCGTGAATCGATCCCGGCGTCGTCGGCGCCACGTGGCTAGAGATGCCGCCTGGGAATGAAAACTGTGTGAATAGCTTCTTCAACCCTTCCTCGTCCTGGCTGATGTTCGGATAGATCTCACTCCAGGTGCCTTCGAGGTAAACGTTGCCCACCAGCGCAGGGCCGCCGTGACCCGGACCGGCGATGTAGAACATATCCAGGTCATATTTCTTAATCACGCGATTCAAATGCACGTAGATGAAGTTCTGGCCGGGCGTCGTGCCCCAATGCCCGACTACCAGGGGTTTCACGTGCGACAGCTTCAGCGGTTCTTTAAGGAGGGGATTGTCGTAGAGATAAATCTGCCCGACCGAAAGATAATTGGCGGCGCGCCAATAGGCGTTCATTTTCCCGAGCAGTTCGGGCGTCAGTGGATTATCCGCTACCTTCGTCTGGCTCGTTTTCACCTGCTTCCCGATTACGCCGGGAGCTTCCGGGGCGTCGATAGGTTTCTCAGTGGTAGTTTCAATCATGGTTTTAACCTCTGGCGAGTTTCTTAAGACACTTAGTTAATGACAGGGCCGGTTACCTCGCTCAGGCGTTGGCACCTCAAGCAGTTAGAGCCGTAATCCAAGGTTAACGTTCCCAGGGTAGTGGGAAAGATGATCTTTCGCGATGCGCTCGGGCTAGCTTCCATTGGAATGGGTGCAGGCCTTGCGATGGCACTACTGTTTACGCGGCCTCTCGCCGGCGTGCTGTTGGCAGGAATGACTGTGACCGATCCTATCAGCTTTGCCGCCGTAGGTTTGGTCCTCAGTATCGTAGCTTTGATTGCTGCGGCAATGCCAGCCTGGCGAGCGTCAAAGGTGGACCCGATCGCGGCTTTACGGTACGAATGAGCCATCGGTTGCGTGTTGCATAAACCTTCGTTTTTGCAACTCTATGCACGCCGGACTCGGGGTCCATTGCCCCTGGTTGCACGAATGTTGGGTTGAGGCTACATTGACGAATTGGAAGCCTGTTGTCAAAAGCTTGCGGACAATCCCGCGTCAGGCCGTTCCTGTGAGGGTATCCGCCCCGGTCTCTATCGCCGGGGGCAAGGCAGGCATGTCATTTTCTTCCGGCGCGAACCCCCGGCATTTTGATACCTTCAACCACCAAGACAACGTGCGTTAACCCATCCCACCCTGCCTTAATTTCCACAAAATCTGCCGCACAATACCCAACCAAGTTTCGGCGTCCGAACCCGGCATTCCCAAGCGCCGAACCAGCCGCCGCAGCTTCAGCTCCCCCGAACTCGCGCTTCGTTCCCGCACGTAACCGGAAAGCTGCAGCGCTTCGAGCAGCAAAGCGGTGAACCGCTCATTGTCTTCGCCGGAAATGCCCGCGGGCGCGGCAAACCGTTGTGTCTCCACATTCGCCGCGCGGCGCAACTCATACAGGCAGATCGCGGCCGCTTGCCCCAGGTTCATCGAGCCGTGCTCTTCGCGTGTCGGAATGCGCAGCAGCCAGTGGCAATGGCTCATCTGCTCATTCGACAAACCGAATTTCTCGGAGCCGAAAAGCAGGGCCACCTGCGTGTCCCCCGCTTGCTCCCGCAGGATGGAAGCGGCTGTTTCGAGCCGGTACAGCGGAACGTGCAAATCGCGCTTTGCCGCCGCCGTCGTCCCCACTACCAGCCCGGCGTCCGCAACGGCCTCCGCCACCGAACTGTAAACCTGAGCTTTTTCGAGAATGTAATGCGAGCGTACCGCCGATCGAACTTCGTGAAAAGCCACTTCATACGGTTTCACCAGCCGTAACTCGCTGAAGCCGAAATTACTCATCGCGCGCGCCACGGCGCCGATGTTCAATGGATTGCGCGGCTCGACCAGCACCACGCGCAGATTGGATGCGAAGCTACTGCTCGAGATAGGTGTAGCCCTGCAGCCCCTCTTCGTAGAACTTCAAGAGGCGGCCCGATTCCTCGTAACCGATGCGCTGCTCGCGGACGGCCAGCTCGACATCTTTACGGAAGTCGTCGAGCAAGGTCTGAGAGTTGTATTGCACGTAATCCAATACCTCGCGCACCGTGTCGCCCTTCACCACCGTTTCGAGAATCGTGTCGCCGTGCTCGTCCAAACTAACGTGAACGGCGTTTGTATCGCCGAACAGATTGTGCAGATCGCCGAGAATCTCCTGGTACGCGCCCAACAGAAACGCGCCCAGAATATACGTCCCGTTATTGAAGGTATGCAGCGCTAGCGTCTTCTTCACGTCGTGGCGGTCGATGAACTGGTCCACCTTGCCGTCGGAATCGCAAGAAATATCGCCCAGCACGCCGTGCCGTGTCGGGCGCTCTTCGAGCCGGTGGATCGGCATGATCGGGAATAGCTGCTTCACCGCCCAGCTATCGGGCATGCTTTGGAAGAGCGAAAAATTGCAGAAGTAGGTGTCTGAAAGCAATCCGTTCAATCCCTCGAGCTCTTCGGGAAAAAACTCGAGCTCACCGGCCAGACGCAACACGCGGCGGCAGATGGCCCAATAAAAATTCTCCGAAAGGCTGCGCTGGGCCAGCGACAGATAGCCGAGACTGAACAGATTCAAGGCCGAATCGAGCGCCTGCTGCGCGTCGTGATAGCTCTCAAGTAGGTTCTTTTTCGAGAGCGAACGATAGGCTTCGAACAAATCGATCAGCGGCTGCTCTGCATCCTCCGGCAGGCAGGCCGGCAATTCTTCTTCGCCAAAACCACTCACTCCGAGCACGTTGAAAACCAGCAGGCTGTGGTAGGCCGCCACCGCGCGCCCGCTTTCCGTGATAATCGTCGGATGCGGCACCTCGGCTTCGTCGCAAATACTCTGAATGTGGTACACGATGTCGCGCGCGTACTCTTCGAGGGTATAGTTCACGCTCGATTCGAAATCGGTCTGCGAGCCATCGTAATCGATGCCCAATCCGCCGCCCACGTCCATGTAAGTGAGCCCGGTCCCCATCTTCTTCAAGTCGACGTAGATGCGCGCGGCTTCGACCACCGCAGCCTTAATCTGGCGAATGTTCGTGATCTGGCTGCCCAAATGAAAGTGCAGCAGTTGCAGGCAGTCTTCCATGCCCAGTTGTTTCAGGTATTCGACTGCCTTCAGCGCTTCGGTAACCGTAAGACCGAACTTGGAGCGATATCCGCCCGAGGATTTCCAGCGGCCCGACCCGCGGCTGGCCAGCTTGACGCGGATGCCGATCGCCGGCTTGACACCCACTTCTTTGGCGTGTTTGGCGATCAGCTCCAACTCGGTATACTTTTCGACCACGGGAAGAATGCGGCGGCCAATTTTCTTGGCCAGCATCACCATCTCGATGTACTCGTCGTCTTTGAAGCCGTTGCAGATGATGGGCGTTTCATTGTCGGCAATCGCCAGGACCGCCAGTAACTCGGGCTTGGAGCCCGCCTCAAGCCCGAAGCGATAGGCGCGGCCGAAATTGAATACTTCTTCGACTACCTGTCGCTGCTGGTTAACTTTAATGGGGTAAACGCAGCAATAGCCGCCCTGGTAGCCGTGTTCGCGGATCGAAGTATCGAACGCCTGGTGCATTTCGCCCAAACGATGACGGATGATATCCGCGAAACGGATCAGAATCGGCAACGCAATCCCGCGCCATTCGAGCGTATCGACCAGTTGCTTCAGATCGATGCCGCGCGCCGAGTCCTTCGTCGGATGTACGTAGAGATGGCCGTTCTCGCCGACCGAGAAATACCCTTTGCCCCAACTCGCAACGTCGTAAAGCTCCGCGGCGTCGGTAGTCGTCCAACGGTCGGCCGGCTCACGTACTTGCGTGACGACAGGTGCCACTTTCGTGTTCAGTGAAATCTCCTCCAGGGTGGGTTGCGGCGCGAGCGCGCCGGGGTGTCTTCTCAATTAAAACACGAATTCGGGCCCGTTACCCACTCGAAAGGCGCCGTGCCCTTTGCTACTTTGCGGGAAACAAGGGACTAGGATTTTCACTTGGTACCCAGATGCCGCTTTCTCAGAGAACGCGGATAGATTTTCTCAAGTTAGCTCGCACTTAGGTCGATAGAGACTCAGAGCGAACCGATGGCCATCATAGCGATAAACAGAAACGAACAGCCGAGATTGGCTGCGAACCGTGGTCTTCTGGATGGCCAGTTGCGGGATGCTACGCGGAAAACTCCATCCATCCTGGTCGTTTACGCTTCTGAAACCAGCCGGCGAACTGCCAGCGCCGCTCTGAACGGCTTCAACCATAATTTAATTCACGCTAATACCACCTCGGAAGCCATTGCCTCGCTCTCCAGCCATTCCGTGGATTTGGTGCTGATCGATCTGGCGACGCCCGAACCTGGCGGTCTCGAACTCTGCCGTTTTCTAAAAAAGAGCCCCGCGACCCAGTTTCTACCTGTATATGTCGTCGGAACGTGCGACGACCTGGAAGAAGAAGTCCGGGCGCTGGAGGCGGGCGCCGACGAATTTCTCACCCGTCCGCTGCGCGCGCGCGCTTTCCAGGCCCGCATCCAGGCCAGCTTGCGCCACAAGGAAATGATCGATTCGCTCGATGACTCGGAGACGGTGCTCTTTTCGCTCGCGCAATCGGTGGAAGACCGCGACCCCGATCTCGGCCAACACTGCCATCGCCTGGCACTGATGGGAGCCGCGATGGGTCTCACGCTCGGTCTTCCCGCCGACGAAATTCTGGCCTTGCAGCGCGGCGGCTACCTGCACGACATCGGGAAAGTGGCGGTTCCCGATACAGTCCTCTTTAAGCCCGGCCCGCTGACGGCCTCCGAGTGGGAGACCATGAAGACCCACGCCGAGCGTGGCGAGCGCATCTGCGGCGGCATGAAATCCCTGGGATCGGTTTTGCCGATCGTCCGTCACCATCACGAACGCTGGGACGGCTCCGGCTATCCCGACGGACTACGCCAGGACGAAATCCCGCTGCTTGCGCGTATTTTGCAATTAGCCGATATCTATGACGCTTTGACCACCGCGCGCCCCTATAAGGCCGCCATGACGCCCGAACAGGCTCTTGCGACCATTCGCGAGGAAGCTCAAAGAGGGTGGCGCGATCCGCAACTCGTCGAAATGTTCGGCGACGTGCTGCCTACTTTCCGCAACACTCCCTTAGCGACGGATCATTCGCACTTCTCTTTGCACGCGCTAGCCGCTTCGGTCGACAAATTTCGCAAAGAACCGCCGCCTTCGAAGAAACGGATCGAGCAGGAAATCAGCCGAGAATTTCGCCGGGCAAGCGGATTTTAAAGGAACGTCGGCAAGCGCGCTACTCTTCGGTTACGAATGGCTGAGGTTGCTGCTTCCCTGCGGGTATTGAACCAGGAGATCGTCGCTTGCGTTCGCTGTCCGCGGCTGGTGACGTATCGCGAGGAGATCGGACGTGTGCAACGACGAGCCTATCGCGGCCAGGAATACTGGAGCCGGCCGGTGCCCGGTTTCGGCGACCCGCATGCACGGCTTCTTATCGTCGGACTTGCTCCCGGAGCACATGGCGCGAACCGCACGGGAAGAATGTTCACAGGCGACCGCTCGGGAGAATTTCTCTATCGGGCTTTGTGGGAGAGTGGATTTGCCAATCAAGCGGAGAGCGTCTCGCGCGCTGACGGGTTGAGACTGAAGGACGCCTACATCACCGCGCCGGTACGCTGCGTGCCGCCGGACAACAAGCCCAGCGTCGGGGAAATGCGTAACTGCCGGCCGTACCTGGGGCGGGAGTTGGCCATCCTGAGGCAGATTCGCGTGGTGGTTACGTTGGGCGGCATCGCCTTAAACGCCTATCTAAGCGTTTTGCAAGATTGCGGGCGAATTTCATCCCGGTCGGCCTTTCGGTTCGGCCATGGGTTGCGTCATTTACCGAGCGCTGAGGGACCGGTCGTGCTGACCTGCTACCATCCCAGCCAGCAAAATACCTCGACGAAAAAGCTAACGGCCGGGATGCTGAAAGAGGTATTTGTACAAGCGAGGGAGCTGCTTGAATCTAGGCCGGCGGAGGACCGGAAGGCGGAGGCGCGTACTTCGGCGGATTGACATAGCCGCCACCCGGGTTGTAAGCGGGGACGGCGGGAGACGAATAGACGCCGCCGCTCGCGAGCAGCCGCTGCCCCTCCGTGCTCATTAAAACCCAAAGCCCGTAAACGCCGAGCGCGGTTCCGATGGGAATATGAAACAGATCGAAAATCGACACCACGATCATCAAAATACGCGCCCACGGCCGGTAATGCAGCAGTCCCCAGCCGCCGATAATGGCCGGTAAGCCAAGCACTAAAAAGAAGATAGCGATCGCGATCCCAATGCTGGCGACGATCGGCGCGGCGACCACCGCGTTGTGATAGTCCGAGCTGTCGGCCGAGGGAAGACTGGCCGCGACGATACCGGCAATTGTGCCCATGGCCAGCAGCGCGACCAGGCCGCCGAGAGCAGTCAGGCTCCCCAGAACAATGTTGAGGATGCCGAGAATTCTAATGTGGTCCCGCATAGGAAAGTTCCTCCGTGCCTACCACACATATACGCTATTTGGGGTGCTTCTGTTCCAGTCCATCTCCAGGCCAACATGTCCAGCTGATCTACCAATGGCAGATGAAGAACTTTTCACTTACTGGCGCCTTAGGAGCGGCGCGCGCAGCGGCTACACTGGTCATAGCCATTGCTCGATGAGAGAATTCTGGATACCTGACTCTACATGCTTCTCTTGGGGCTGAATCCACTCTTCCTATTTGCTCAGCAGACCCTTGGCTCGCGCATAACCAACGGCCTGTTCGACGACAACTTTGCGGGGATCTATCGCCTATCGGCCTTCGACTGGGCTCTTTTGATTCCCTACTTCGGAATCCTGGTGGTGCTCTCGATCTATGGCGTGCATCGTTATGAGACGGTCCGGCGCTACATAAAGTACGGCCGTAAATTGGCGGCCGTTGCGCCGCAGCGATTCAAGCAACTCCCGCGGGTGACCGTCCAGCTGCCGCTTTATAACGAACGCTACGTGGTCGAGCGCCTGCTTGAGGAAACCAGCCAGATCGACTATCCGCGAGATCTGCTCCAGATTCAGGTTTTGGACGACTCGACGGACGAAACCCATCCGTTTACGGAACGGCTTTGCAACGAGTACAAAGCCGCCGGGATTCCGATCGAGTACGGGCATCGGACCAACCGGCACGGCTTCAAGGCAGGCGCTTTGCAAGAAGGCCTGGAGTCGGCCACCGGCGAGTTGATCGCGATCTTCGATGCCGATTTCCTGCCGCCGCGCGACTTCCTTACGCGTACGGTCGATTTCTTTACCGATCCCGGAGTGGGTATGGTGCAGACTCGCTGGAGCTATATCAACAAAGAGTACAGCGTTCTGACGCAGGTGGAAGCCATGCTGCTCGACGGTCACTTCGTGCTCGAGCATGGTGCCCGCTGCGGCTCGGGTCTGTTCTTCAATTTCAACGGAACAGCCGGCGTACTGCGGCGCGCGATGATCGATGACGCAGGTGGTTGGCAGCATGAAACGCTCACCGAGGACTCCGATCTGAGCTACCGCGCTCAATTGAACGGCTGGCGATTCGTCTATGTCCCCACGCTCGATTGCCCGTCCGAGCTGCCGATTGAAACCTACGGATTTCAGGTGCAGCAGGCGCGCTGGGCCAAGGGATTGACACAGGTTGCCAAGAAACTGCTGCCGCGTATCTTTAAGGCCGATCTACCTTTGCGCGTCAAGGTGGAAGCTTTCATGCATCTGACGCCGAACATCTCCTATCCGCTGATGATTGTGGTCTCCCTGCTCATGCTGCCGGTGATGATTGTGCGGTTTTACATGGGTGTCTTCCAGATGGTCTTAGTGGATCTGCCGCTCATTATCGCCGCTTTCTGGTCGATCTCCGTTTTCTACCTCTATGCCCAGCGTGAACTGTACCCACGCAGCTGGTGGAAGTCGATCGCCTTTCTTCCCATGCTCATGGCCGCGGGCGTGGCCCTTACCGTGAGCAATTCAAAGGGCGTAATAGAAGCGCTGCTCGGCATTCAAAGCAGCTTCGCCCGCACTGCGAAATACGCCATCGGCGCGCAAAAGGGGCAGGTGCGGCCGGCCTCCTCCTACCGCCGGCGAAGCGGCTGGCTGCCTTACGTCGAAATTGCGATCGGAAGCTACTTCATCTTCATGATCGACTTCGCCGTCCAGACGCTGAATTTTTTCGCGATCCCGTTTTTGCTGCTCTTTGTGTGCGGCTATTTTTGGGCGGGGTTTACCACCCTATACGAAGAGTACCGGGGTAAGCTCGCCTGGCAGCGGGCCCGCAAATTGGCCGAAACACGGTAGGCGCTCCGGCTTTTCTATTTCTTTAAGCCCTTACGGAATAGCCCGTCATTACCCGGACCTATTCCTCTTGGCATCCGATTTTATTCTCTGCATAATGGGAGCACGTGAGCGGAAGAGTGAGCGCCATAAACGCCCTTTTCTCCTAATGTGATTTGCTCTTCTTCACGTTCTCCGCGGCTGTCATGTGTCCGTCCGTCTATTAGGCCCGCATTCGTCCGAGTGCGGGCCCTTTTTTATGTGCTCCCCCGTTGAACCTTCCACCTGCTATAACGAAAGTTCTTTCGGAAAGGGAATACACCATGCCGCTAACGACTGCCATAGAGCCTTATCTGCAGGACGCCTCCGGGTATCGCGGCGAAGCACAGGAAGTCTTCTTGCCTGTCGATACGCGAGAGCTGAGCGAAGTTATTAGGAACGCCCACAAAGAGCGCTTGTCGCTCACCGTTGCCGGCGCCGGAACTGGCCTGACCGGGGCGCGTGTTCCACATGGCGGGTGCGTAATTTCTCTGGAGCGTTTCCGCGAGATTCGAATCGAGCCGGGTCGCGCGCGCTGCGGCGCAGGTGTTCTGTTGCAGGACTTGCAACAAGCGGCGGCCCAAACCCACCAGTTTTTTGGGCCGAATCCGACAGAGAGTTCGGCCTCGCTCGGCGGAATTTTCAGCACGAATGCAGGTGGCGCTCGCAGTTTTCATTATGGATCGGTGCGGCATCACATTCTGGGGGCAGAGGTGACCTTCGCCGATGGGCGGACGAGGCGCTTCGAACGGGGCCAGAAAGTGGATTTCGCGTATGAGCCGGTACACGCGGCCGCGACTACGAAAAACTCGGCGGGCTATCAGTTGCGGCCGGATCTCGATTGGGTCGACCTGCTGGCGGGCAGCGAAGGCACGCTCGGCATGGTTACCGAACTCGAAGTACAGCTACTGCCCGAACCGCCGGCTATCCTGAGCGGAGTCGTTTTCTTCAGGTCCGATGACGACGCTTTGAACGCCGTCGAAAACTGGCGCTCTATTCCGGAGTTGAGGCTTCTCGAGTTCATGGACGAGCATTCGCTTTCGTTATTGCGACCCCGCTACCAGGAGCTTCCGGCGGACGCCAGAGCAGCCCTGCTAGTAGAACAAAACTTGACGTCCGAGGAAGATGAACAGGTGGATCTGTGGAGCCAGCGCCTGGAAGACCAGTATGCGTTTGAGGAACAATCGTGGTTTGGCTTCAGTCAGGCCGATCAGGCCCGCTTTCGCGAATTTCGGCATGCGCTTCCGGTGATGGTGACAGACATGGTGCGCCGCAACGGATTTCCCAAGTTCAGCACGGACTTTGCCGTCCCGTTCGCGCATCACCGCGAGCTGCACGGTCTTTATAAGCGCCGCTGCGCGCAGGTGTTGCCCGGACGATTCACTATCTTCGGACACGTTGGGGACGCGAACAATCACGTCAATCTCTTGCCGGAGACCGCGGAGCAAGCGAGGCTGGGGGAAGAACTCATCTATGAGTTCGCCGAGTCGGTTGTCAAAATGGGCGGCACGGTGGCGGCTGAACATGGCATCGGAAAAACGAAGACGGATCTGCTCCGACTGATGTACCCACTTGAGGAAATCGCGGCCATGCGGGCCGTCAAGCGAACACTCGATCCAGAATGGCAATTGGGGCGCGGTACGCTCTTCGAACAGTAATCGCACTGAGAGTAAAGTGCCGGGAAATTTTCCGAATGTCTTATTTCTTTCATTTGATTTTCTGAGATGCGCGCGCTTGTGCAGCGAGTTTCTGAGGCGAAAGTAACGGCCGCCGGTAAGATAGCCGGGGAAATCGGCAAAGGCCTATGTGTATTTTTGGCCATTAAGCACGAGGACACGGCGGAAAACGCAGTGAAGCTGTCCGGAAAAGTGACAAGCTTGAGGATCTTCCCGGACAAGGAAGGCAAAATGAACCGCAGCCTTATCGACGTCTCGGGTGAGCTTCTGATTGTTTCGCAATTCACTCTCTATGGGGACACGCGGCACGGCAATCGCCCTTCGTACGCGCAAGCCGCAAGGCCGGAACGCGCGCAAGAGCTTTACCAACTCTTTACGAACGCCTGCCGGGAACGCTGCCGCCATGTCGCGACCGGTGTGTTCCAAGAGCATATGGAAGTGCGTTTGACGAATGACGGTCCAGTAACATTGATGTGCTATGCGGGCGAATAATGCGACTAATTCACAAAATTGCCTGATTATGTGTTACTAAGTAGTATAACTATGGCTAAATCGACTGCAGCACCAAGTAGAGAAATCTTAGAAGCTGCTTTACAAGGGCTGGAAACGCAGCGGGAGAAACTCGACGAACAAATCGCACAGGTTCGCGCCATGATGGGCGGCCGGGCGGGTCGCTCTGTGAATGGCAGTTTCGATCATTCGACGACCGCGCGAGAGCCGAGAAAAAAGCGGATACTCACTCCCGAGGCTCGCAAGCGAATTGCCGCCGCGCAGAAAAGGCGCTGGGCAGCCTTTCGTAAGAATCAGGCTTAGGCGTTCGTTCTGCTTCTGGCGGCGAGCGGTCTGAGAGCCTGAGCTTGGCGACGGGACTCGCCGGCAAAACCCGCCGGCAAAACGAGGAACTGCCGTAACTATGTCGAGACTCGTCGAGTGTCTCAGGACAGAACTCGAAGTGCGCGCGCAGCTATGATTCTTGGCATTGGGACAGATCTAGCGGAGGTCGATCGCATCGGCCACAGTATCGCGCGGTTCGGAGACCGTTTCTTAACACGCGTTTATACGGCGGCGGAGAGAGCATATGCTCTCTCCAAGGCCAACGCCCCGGAACGCTTCGCCGCTCGTTTCGCCGCAAAAGAAGCCGGTATGAAGGCCATCGGCACAGGCTGGAGTCATGGCGTAACCTGGCAAGACTTTGAGGTGGTCAATGAAAGATCCGGACGGCCAACCCTCAAGCTGGAGGGAGTGGCAAGCGATTTAGCGCGCCGCATGGGCGTCGGGCGAATATCCTTGTCGTTGACTCACACCGGCACGATTGCGCTGGCCGTAGTTATACTCGAAGACCTCGCGTAGGCTAGACGGAGTGGCTACTAGCGGATGCTGCCGCCGCCGACCGCGTGCGTAACTGCGCGTCTTCCAGGCGCTTGGATTCCTGGTAGGTAAAAAACATCCGATGGATGACTGTCAAATTACCCAGTACGGCAATAACCCAAAGCACTGGCGCCATCCGGTCGAACAACGCGCCGATAATAAACAAGACGATACGCTCCGGACGCTCCAGGAATCCAACCTTACAAGCCGGAATGATGTTCTCCGCGCGGGTCCTGGTGTAACTAATCATCACGCAAGCGCTCATGACAATTGCCGTGAGCACGACATATGAAGGCCGGTTGATGGTTCCGTAATAGACAAGCAAGCCCACCAGCAGGGCAAGATCGGAGTACCTGTCCAAGACAGAGTCGAAAAATCCCCCAAAGCGAGTGACCTGGTTGGTAGCGCGCGCAACGCGGCCGTCCACCATGTCGAACAAACCCGCGAAGATGATCACCAGGCCGGCTGTGCGGAAATCCCCGAACGCCAGGAATGCGGCGGCGGCGATATTGATCAGTAGTCCGATGAAGGTCAGGAAGTTGGGATTGATTTTCGACAGCGACAGTGCGCGCACGATGATCCGGATGATTTTGTTGGCGCCGAGACCGATCACGCGCGTGTAAGTCATAACCTTGACTCCTCTAAGATGCAGCGTCGTGCATCGTTGTCAGGCTCAGGATTTCCATTTCCTTCAATCCGTCTGGAATTTGTATCTTGACAGTATCGCCCACGCGCTTACCGAGCAATCCTCGACCGATGGGTGAACTGGTGGAAATTTTCCCATGGGCGGCGTCGGCTTCTTCACTGGTTACCAGATCGTAGGCGTGTTCTTCATCCTTGCCCAGATCGAACACCACCACGTGAGAGCCTAGTCCGACCCGATCGCGGGGGATTTTCGAGAAATCGATCATCGAAAAATCGCGCAGACGTCCCTGCAGGTGACCGAGACGAGCATTTACAAATGCCTGCCGCTCCTTAGCCGCGTGATATTCAGCGTTCTCGCTGAGGTCGCCATGCGCGCGCGCCTTGAGGATCTCCTTCGGCAACTCGTTTCGCAGTTCGTACTCGAGCGCCGCGATCTCGTCTTGTAGCTTCTTCTTCAGATCCTCCATGGTTTACTTCGTCTATTATATGGAACGGTTTGCAAAGCCTGCGTCGGAGCCGTCCGGCGGCCGTTCAGCGGCCTCCTCGACACAGTGTAAGTCACATTGTTACAATCATCTATGGAGGGTTAACGGTCGGATGGCCACAAAACCGGCATTTGCAACTGGAGCCCAGGTAGAACACGGAAAGTTCGGTCTAGGGTCGGTACTTTCCTGCAACGAAGAGTACATCGTTATCAAGTTCGACGATCATGGTGAAAAGAAGTTCATCACCTCGATTGTTGTCCCGTCATTGAAGAAAAGCGACCGGCAGCCCCCGGTGGAAAAGCGCCGCGCGACTCGCAAGAAGGCTGCTCCCGCCGCCAGCGGCGCATAAGAGCATCGCGGCCGCTAAGCTCCGCCGATGAAGGTTGCCGTCATAGTCTTTCCCGGAAGTAATTGCGACCATGATGCCTGGTACGCGGTTTCGCAGAACTTGCATCAGAGTGCCGAGTTCGTGTGGCACGATTCCGGGTCGCTTGGAAAGGCCGACGCCGTCATCCTTCCTGGCGGATTTTCCTACGGAGACTATCTGCGTTGCGGAGCAATCGCTAAATTCTCTCCCGTCATGCAGGCGGTCAAGGAGTTTGCCGCGGCCGGGGGACCCGTCCTTGGAATTTGCAACGGCTTTCAAATTCTTACCGAGGCCGCCTTGCTGCCCGGTGCCCTGGTGCGCAATGCAGGCTTGAAGTTTGTCTGCCGTCGCGTTGGGCTTGAAGTCGGTACGGTCCATTCACCCTTTACCTCTGGAGCCAATAAGGGCCAGATCCTCGAACTGCCGGTGGCTCATGGCGAAGGCTGCTACGTCGCCGACGAAACCACCTTGGACCGACTAGAGGCGGAAGATCGCATTGTGCTGCGCTACCGGGATAATTGCAACGGCTCCCTGCGAAACATCGCCGGAATCTTAAACGAGCAGCGAAATGTAATGGGGATGATGCCGCATCCGGAGCGCGCGGCGGATCCGCTGTTGGGCTCGACCGACGGCTTGGCAATACTGAATTCTCTGGTCTCCTCCCTTGTGTCCTCCGAAGTCCTGTCTTCGCGATCATGACAAATGCCATCGCCGAAGCACGCATTACGCCTGAGCTTATAACCGCGCATCAACTCTCCTCAGCCGAATACGAAAAAATACTAAGCCTGCTAGGCCGCGAGCCGACGCTAACGGAGCTCGGAATTTTTGGCGTGATGTGGAGCGAGCACTGCTCTTACAAGAGCACGCGTATTCATTTGAAAAAGCTTCCGACCGAAAGCGCGCGCGTCTTGCAGGGCCCTGGCGAAAACGCGGGAATCATCGATATCGGCGACAATATCGCGATCGCGTTCAAAATAGAATCGCATAATCATCCAAGTTTCATCGAGCCGTTTCAAGGCGCGGCCACCGGCGTGGGCGGTATTCTGCGCGATATCTTCACCATGGGCGCGCGGCCCATCGCCGTGATGGATTCGATCCGTTTCGGCAAGCTAGACGATCCACGAACAGGCGCGCGCAACCGGCGCACGCTCGAGGGCGTGGTCTCTGGCATCGCGCATTACGGCAATTGTTTTGGCGTGCCGACCGTTGGCGGCGAATGCGTTTTCGAGGAAAGCTACAGCGGCAATCCGCTGGTAAATGTCTTCGCTCTGGGCGTCTTCCGCCACGACGAGATCTTTTACGGCAAGGCGACGGGAATCGGTAACCCGGTCATCTATGTAGGCGCGAAGACCGGGCGCGATGGAATTCACGGCGCATCCATGGCCTCGGCCGAATTCACCGAAGAATCCAAACAGAAGCGGCCCAACGTGCAGGTGGGCGACCCGTTCATGGAGAAACTGCTGCTCGAAGCGTGTCTGGAGGCGATGAAAACGGGCGCTATCGTGGGCATCCAGGACATGGGCGCGGCCGGATTGACTTCGTCCAGTTGCGAGATGGGTAGCCGGGGCGGCGTGGGCATCGAGATCGATTTGCAATACGTTCCGCAGCGTGAAAAGGGAATGACGCCCTACGAAATGATGCTCTCCGAATCGCAGGAGCGCATGCTGCTGGTGGCCGAGCGCGGGCGCGAAGACGAGGTTTTCGAAGTTTTCAAAAAGTGGGGGCTCGACGCGGTAACGATCGGCATCGTGACGGACGACGGCATGCTGCGCGTGAAAGATCACGGCGCGACCTTCGCCGAAATACCCAACCGCGCCCTGGCCGACGAAGCGCCGAAATATGACCGGCCTCACACGCAGCCGTTGCGCTCGGCGGCCGCCCATGGCCCCGAATTCGCCAGCTCCGATCTATCCGCCGATCTGAAGAAGCTGCTTGGCTCGGGCGACCTCTGCTCGAAGCACTGGATCTGGGAGCAATACGATTACCAGGTTCGAACGAATACACTTGCCGGGCCCGGAGCTGAAGCCGCCATCGTGCGCATTAAAGGAACAGAGACCTCGGTCGCCATGTCGCTCGATGGCAATGGCCGCTACTGCGCTCTCGACCCGCGTGAAGGAACCAAGCTGATGGTAGCCGAGTGCTGCCGCAATCTTTCGACGGCCGGCGCCCTGCCCATCGCAACCACTAACAACTTGAATTTCGGGAATCCGGAGCGCCCCGAAATCATGGCTCAGATCGTGGAGTCCATAGAGGGTTTGGCCGAAGCCTGCCGCGTCTTCGAGGTTCCGGTGACGGGCGGCAACGTCAGCCTCTACAATGAGACGCTGGGCGCGCCGATTCTTCCCTCGCCGGTGGTGGGAATTGTCGGCACGCTCAAGACCGCGCCACCCATCGGCATTACCTTCCAAAAGGCCGGCTCGGCCATCATCCTGCTGGGCGGATTGGGCGAAACGGACGAAGATCACTTCGGCGGCACTCAATACGCCAAGGTGATCCTGGACGATCTGTGGGGCAAACCGCCCAGGATCGACATGCCCTATGAGAAGGGGGTGCAGGCGACGATTCGAGAGCTGGTGCGGAGTCGCGTTGTTGAATCGGCGCATGACCTGGGCGATGGCGGCCTGGCAGTGGCGCTGGCGGAGTGTTGTTTCGGACATTCAAATATCGGGGCAGACGTTACGCTCAATTCGCATCTACGGGCGGAGCTGCTGCTTTTCCATGAAGCGCCGTCTCGCATTCTCGTTTCGACCGCTGAGCCGGAGCACGTTTTGTCGATCGCGCAAAAAAATAATGTCGAAGCCGTGAAAATCGGCGTTACAGTAGAAGCGAGAGTTTTGGTTCGCAATCAAGATAAAGTGCTGATCGACAGCCGGGTAGACGAGCTGCGCGCCATTTGGGATAAGGCTCTCGAACACCTCCTCCATACCCTCGAACTGGTGAATACAAATGTCTAAAGCGGAAGAGGAATGCGAGCAAGAGAAGCTGGCCGATACCGGATTTGACAAGCTTCGTGAGGAATGCGGCGTCTTTGCGCTTTACGGCCATCCGGAAGCCGCGAACCTGGTCTATCTGGGCCTTTACGCGCTACAGCATCGAGGGCAGGAAAGCGCGGGAATCGCGGTCAGCGACGGCCGCAAGATCCACAGTGTCCGCAAAATGGGGCACGTGGCGGAGATCTTCACGCCCGATGTCCTGAATCAGCTCCCTGGCGACCTGGCGATCGGTCACACGCGCTATTCGACCGCCGGCGACACCAGCCTCAAAAATGCGCAGCCGCTTTCGGTAGCCTGCAGCAAAGGCCAGGTGGCTGTGGCGCACAATGGCAATCTGACTAACGGCATCGACCTGCGCCGCGAACTCGAAGAAGACGGATCGATCTTCCAATCGACCAGCGATACCGAAGTAGTGCTGCATCTGGTGGCGCGTTCACGGGAACGCACGCTGGCGGGAGCTCTGCGCGATGCTCTGCTGCAAATCGAGGGCGCGTTCTCGCTGGTGTTTCTCTCTGAAGACCACATTATTGTCGCGCGCGATCCGCATGGCTTTCGACCGCTCGCCATGGGCCAGCTCGAATTGCCGGACGGCAAAATGGCCACCGTGTTTGCTTCGGAAACCTGCGCCTTCGATTTGATAGGCGCCACCTATACGGGAGATGTGGAGCCGGGTGAGATGGTGATCGTAGGCGCCGACGGTCTCACGCGCGAATACTACACAAAGCCGGAAGCGCCCGCACATTGTTCCTTCGAGCACGTTTACTTTTCCCGGCCCGATTCGATCGTGTTCGGCAAACCGGTGGCAGAATCTCGCGAGCGGATGGGACGTCTGCTGGCGCGGGAGCACCCGGTTGATGCCGACGTGATTGTCCCAGTGCCCGATTCGGGCGTGTCCGCGGCCATCGGTTATGCTTCGGAGTCCGGCATCCCATACCGCCAGGCTTTAATTCGAAATCACTACGTCGGCCGGACATTCATCGAACCTTCGCAAGAAATCCGCGATTTCGGTGTGAAACTCAAATTGAACCCGGTCCGCTACTTGCTCGAAGGCAAGCGCGTGGTAGTAGTCGATGATTCGATCGTGCGCGGCACCACCAGCCGCAAAATTGTCCGCATGGTGAGCAGCGCGGGCGCGCGCGAGGTACATCTGCGAATCTCCTGCCCGCCGACGATCTCGCCTTGTTATTACGGCGTCGATACGCCCTCGGTGAGCGAACTGATCGCGGCCAACAACGATCTCGAGCAGATCCGCCGTTACGTCGAGGCGGATTCGCTCGAATACTTATCGCTCGAATCGCTCAACCATGCCATACGCGATTCGGAACATCACTTCTGTTACGCCTGCTATACCGGTCACTATCCGACGCTCGTGCAGATCGACGATATCGTGCTGGCAAAGACGGGCTGCTGTTAGGGCCTTGTCGGTTTGCGCCTTTGCGAGAAAACAGAAGCAGAACCGCGCGCGTGAGCAAGCTGTGAAAAATCGCCGCAAAGGCAAAACGCGCAGGCGAAAACGCCTACTCCACACAGAATGAAAAGCAGTTATCGCCTAGTGGAGTAGGCCTTCGGCCTGCGAATTGATTTTTTAACAGCTCCGTCAGCAAGCGGTTTTGACTGCCTGCTCGCGCGCAATCAATTCCCACAGCCGATCCATCAACACACCGCGATCCTTTAACGTCAGCCCCTCGGTCTCGATCGGCTGCAAAACGCGTAGCGTCACCGAGCCGGCTTCCACCACTCCGCTGCCATAAGGAAGCACTTCCCGCGTACCGATCATCACCAGCGGCACTAGCGGCACGCCAGCCCGAATGGCAATGTAAGCTCCACCCTCTTTGAAGGGCTGCAACACGCCATCGTGAGACCGGCCCCCTTCGGGAAAGATCAGCAGCGAAATTTTTTTCTGCTGGATCTTTTCGGCGGCCAGTTGCATGGTCTTTACCGCCGCCCGGGGGTCGCCGCGCGGCACCGGAATGTGGCCTGCCCGGCTCAGGTGCGTCCCGAGAAGCGGAATCTGAAAGAGACCGCGCTTGGCCAGAAACCGGAACTGCGCGGGAATGTAGCTCAACGCAACCGGCGTATCCATGTAGCTCAGATGGTTCGAAACGAAAACATAACTGCGGTTGGGGTCGATCTGTTCCAGACCGTCGACTCGTACCCGCACGCCGCTCACGCGCAGCAGCATCCTCGCCCACGCGCGTGCCACCCGGATTTGAATTTTGCCCGTGTGGTCGAAGAACGAGACGGCCAGGCTGATGATCCCGTAGAAAATGGTGGCGAAGACGATGGCCGGATCGGCGAACAGTAATCCGCGCAAACGTTTGCTCGAAATATGCATTCTTTTACGAAGCCGCCGAGCGCCGGCTGAGCAGCAGTTTCCGTGCTTCGCCGACCAGGTAAAGCGAGCCGGTGAAGAAGACGACCGCGTTGGGCGGTGCACTCCCTGCCACTGTAATGGCCTCCGCCAGGGTTTGGGCTATCGTAGCGTTGGGATGGCCCGTCACTTCCAGTATCGCTTCCGGGCGCAGCGCCCTCGGGAAATCGGGCGCGGTCACAATCAGGCGCGTGGCCAGTGGGAATAGCTGTTCGGTTACCTCTTCGATCGCTTTGTCGCGCATCGCGCCATAGACCAGCCACACGGGCTGCTCCCCGTGGAACTCTCGAATGTAATCGGCCAGAGCCGCGGCGCCGGCGGGATTGTGCGCGCCGTCGAGCATGAAATCTGGGTTGCGTGCGATTTGTTCCAGGCGCCCCGGCCAGCGGGCATCGCGCAGCCCGTCCGCCCAGTTTTGTTCGGGAACACCAAGTTGCCGGCACGCCAGGATAGCCGTCACAGCGTTTTCGATCTGATGGCGCCCCGCCAATGGGCAATGGTAATTGTTGCCATCGATGCGAAAATCCGATCCCGCCGCGCTCACGCGTAGAATTTCCACAGCGCCGTCGCTCGCCCGAATGATTTTGCAACCTAAGTCGCGCGCGCGCTGCCGGATCACCTGTTCCGCTACCTCATGCTGGCGTCCCAAAACGACCGGCACGTCCCTTTTTAAAATGCCCGCTTTTTCCGACGCAATCGATTGCAGGCTGTTTCCCAGATAAGCTTCATGATCATAGGACACCGGCGTGATCACGCACAGCTCTGGCGTAATCACGTTGGTGGCATCCAATCTTCCGCCCAGGCCGACTTCGATGACGGCAACCTCCGTGCGCCCGCGAAACTCCAGCAGCGCCATCGCGGTGACTGTTTCAAAGTAAGAAGGGTGAGCATCGATTCGTCCTTGCGCCAGTAACTGCTCGGCCGCGTGATGAACCACCTGGAAAGCCGATGCGAACTCGTGCGTATCGATGTCCTCGCCATCGATCTTTATACGCTCGGTCGGCTCGATCAGGTGGGGCGATGTGTACAAGCCGGTCCGTGAGCCTGTTCTTTGGAGAATGCTCGCGATCATCGCGCATGTCGAACCCTTCCCGTTCGTTCCCGCCACGTGAACAAAGCGCTGGCCCTTCTCCGGATTGCCCAGCGCCGCGAGGAAGATTTCCATTCTCGCGAGCCCGAACGTCGCGCCGGCTTTCAATTCATTGCCGAGCGAGTAAAGATAGCGGACTGAATCTGGATAGCTCAAAGTTTGCGGCGCGGTTCAAGCTTGGGCGCTAGTAGCAGAATACAGCGCTGACTCGTTCCAGACGCATTTCATCCGTTGCCGTGCTGCTCTCGTATCTTTATGCAGAGAAGTTACAAAGTCGGAGGAGAAAGAAAACAATGAAACTGAAGCTTATTTTAGGCGCGGCATCGCTCGCTATTTTAACAATGGGGCTGATAGCGCAGTCTGATTTACCGATGGTCGGAGGCGCGGCGATGTATCCCAACAAGGACATCGTCGCCAATGCGGTGAATTCGAAAGACCACACCACGCTCGTGGCAGCCGTGAAAGCCGCCGGGCTGGTGGACACGTTGAAGAGTGACGGGCCGTTCACGGTATTCGCTCCAACCAACGAAGCCTTTGACAAGCTTCCCTCCGGGACGGTAGATACACTCTTGAAACCTGAGAATCAGGAACAACTCAAGAAGGTGCTCACGTATCACGTGGTTCCCGGGCGTATTACGTCGCATCAGCTGATGGCCATGATTGCAAAAGGCGGCGGTCAGGCAGAGCTGAAGACAGTGGAAGGCGGAACCATCACGGCGATGGCGGATGGCAGCAACATCGTCTTGAAGGACGAGAAAGGCGGAACGGCCACTATCACTCAGGCTGATGTTATGCAGAAAAATGGAGTGATTGACGTGGTCAACGCGGTTCTCCTACCTAACTAGATCAATTGCTTGGTTGATGTGTTGTGTTGATGCTCCTGGCCGGAACGCTTACCGTGTTCCGGCCTTTTTTTGTGCCTTGAGCATTGGCCGGATCAACTCAAAAACATCCTGCGCGACAATCCTATTTCCCGCTCCACTGGGGTGAATGCCATCCGGCTGCATCATCTCCGGATGCTGATAGACGTGCAGCAGGAGAAACGGCATGTAAGTGAGGTGATACTGTTTCGCCAGTTCCGGGAACATCGCCGTAAACGGCTTGACGTAATCGGGCCCGTAGTTGGGCGGCAACGTAATCCCAAGCAAAATAATCGGTATTTTGGCGCTTCTAAGCCGCTCGATCATCTGCTGTAGATTCTGGCGCGTGGAGTCGACCGGTATGCCGCGCAATCCGTCGTTGCCGCCGAATTCAAGAAGCACCAGCACGGGATGTTCCGCAACCACGTTCTCGATGCGAGCCAATCCGTCCGTGGTCGTGTCTCCGCTTACGCCCTGATTGTCCACGCGATAGCGTAAGCCATGCCGGTCGAGCAGATCCTGCAAATCGTCAGGGTAGCTTCGGCCGGCTACACCGGCGGTCAAACTATCGCCGAAAGCTACGATCACGGGCCGATCATCGACAACAGGAGGCGTAGCCGGTGGCGGGGAAGACTCCGGGGAACCAGACGCCGCTGGCGCACGTTTTTCTTGTGAGGGACTATTTTCGCGCGACCCGCAGGAGACCGAACCGGCAGCCCAAACCAGGCAAGCTGCCAAAATAAAGAAAGAAAACCAGCGTCCCTTCACAATCCTAAGATTGACATGCATTCTCCCAGCAGCCAGGCCGAAGCGATTGAAGTCGACCGGCTCTCGAAAAGCATCGACAACGGCGCGAGCCGCGTCGAAATCCTGCGCGACGTGAGTTTCGCGATCCCGCGCGGCCAGTTCGTCGCCATCATGGGGGCATCCGGCAGCGGCAAGAGCACTCTGCTCGGGTTGTTGGCAGGTCTCGACACCGTGAGCTCCGGGCGTATCGCCATCGATGGCAGAGAGATTCAGAACCTGCGCGAAGATGACCTGGCTATTCTTCGCGGCAGAAAAATCGGCTTCGTCTTTCAGTCGTATCAGCTTGTGCCGACGTTAACCGCCGAAGAAAATGTGCTGCTCCCGGCTGAGTTGAGCGGCTACCAGGGCGATGCACCGGCCCGCGCGCGCGCATTGCTGGCGCGCGTCGGACTCGAGCATCGCGCGCACCACTATCCGGTCCAACTCTCCGGCGGAGAACAGCAGCGTGTCGCTCTCGCCAGAGCCTTCATCACGCGGCCGCCCTTGCTGATGGCGGATGAGCCGACGGGAAATCTGGATTCCGCGAACGGCGAGCAGGTCCTTGAACTCTTACTGCAATTGAATCGCGAGGAAGGTACCACGCTGGTGCTGGTTACCCATGACCCGCGCCTCGCTAATTACGCCGACCGGATCATCACGCTGCGCGACGGCCAGGTACTCACAGATGTCATGACGCAACCGGCAGTGGAGGTTTAGCATGCCCTCGCCGCCGCCGACAACGCGTTTCGGACTGCGCACTGCCTCGAAAATCGGTTGGCGCGAACTGCGCGCCGCGCCGGCTAAATTCATCTTCGTCATACTCGCGGTGGCGGTCGGCGTAGCGGCGTTGAGCGGAGTCAAAGGCTTTGGCTACGCCTTCCGGGGCATGTTGCTGCACAATGCCAAGCAGTTGATCGCGGCCGATCTGCAGGCGCAAACCTGGGAATCGCTTACCCCCGAACAACTGAGTAAAATCGATGCCATCGGAGCGCGCCATGGCAGCTTGACGGAAGCGATCGAAACCATCTCGATGGCGGGATCGAAGCGCCAGCGCGTTCCGCAGATGATCTCGGTGAAAAGCGTCGATCCGGGCGCCTATCCGTTTTACGGCAAACTTGGCTTGCAACCGGCGCAGCCCCTGGCAACGCTGCTCAATAGCAGTAGCAGCGCGGTGGTTACGCCTGAACTCGAGATGCGGCTGAAGGTCAAGCCGGGCGATACCATCCGCCTCGGTGGCAAAGAATTCATCATCACCGGCGTCATGACCAGCGAGCCCGATCGTCTGGCCTCCGGTTTCGGTCCCGGCATGAGGGCGCTTATCACTCACGCCGGTCTCGAGCGCAGCGGCCTGGTTCAATTCGGCAGCCGCGCGGGACAGCGTTTCCTTTTCAAACTACGGCCCGGAACGGACCTGGACAGCCTCAAAGATCAGATCAAATCCATCGTGCATCGCGTGTACCTCAGCGATTACCGCGAAGGCAGCCCGGCCGTCGGCAAAGCGCTCGACAACACGACGATCTTCCTCAGCCTGGTCAGCCTGATCGCACTGATTGTCGGCTCGCTCGGCGTGGCCATGGCCATGTATTCCCATCTGCAGCAGCATATGGACACCATCGCGGTAATGAAAGCGCTCGGCGCGCGCGCGAGCCAGATCATGAAGATCTACCTTCTGCAAACGCTCTGGCTCGGCATCGCCGGCGGTTTGCTGGGCGTCGCCATTGGCGCGCTCGTACAGAAGTCCTTTCCGTGGCTCATCGAACGTGTCTTCGCGCTCCTTCCGCAAGTGCCGTGGGACTGGTCTTTCAGCCTGCAAGGAATGAGTTTGGGCGTCTTGGCGACGCTGCTCTTTACCTTGCCGCCATTACTCAGCGTGCGTAATGTTAAGCCGAGCCTGGTATTCCGCCGCAACATGACCGATGCCGCCCAGGACAGCCGCCGCCACTGGCGTGAAAAGATTCCCAGTTGGATCGGTTCGGCATTCATATTCTTCGGATTCTATGGCATCGCAGTCTGGCTCGGCGGCTCGTGGCAGATGGGCTATTACTTCATGGGCGGCTTACTCGCCAGCGTCCTGCTGCTTGCCGGAATCGCCAGCTTACTGCTCTTTGTCATGCGCCGTATTGTGAAAGCAGCGAACCGCCGGTTGCCTACATCTTTCCGCCATGGCTTTGCCAACCTGTACCGACCCGGCAACCATGCGCGCTCCGTGCTCGTGGCGCTCGGCATCGGCGTGATGTTTACCTTGACCACCTACCTGTTGCAGCGCACCGTTTTGCGCGAGGTGACGAGCGAAGGCCCGGGCAAGCAAGGCAACCTATTTTTGCTCGATATCCGTGATTCCTCCGCGCTCAGCAAATTGATGGAAGCCCAGCCCGGAGTGAACGGCAACCTGCAGCTGGTCGGCTACATCGTGGCCCGGATGCTTTCGAACAACGGCGTCCCAGCCGAACGCATGGGGCTGGACAAACGTCATCGGGACGACCTGCAAACCATTCGAATCACTACCGCGACCACCTTGCCCGAAGGTCTTTCCCTGCGCAAAGGCGTTTGGTGGAAGCCCGAGACCAGCGAGCCTCTGCTAGCCGTTTCCGAGCAAGCCCAACGCGATTTCAAGCTCCGGCTGGGTGACGAAATTCGATTTCAGATGGCGGGCCGCTTCGTGACCGCGCCGCTAGTCGCCATCTTTCGCCGCGATCAACGCGCCCCGGTGCGCTACGATCTCGTTTTTCCGCAAAAGGCGCTCGGCGGCTTGCCCGTCACCTACTATGGAGCGGTGCATGTGGATCCGGCGCGCATCCCGCAAGTCGAGAAGGCTGTCTTCGAACATTTCCCAACCGTTACGGTGATGAACCTGGCCGACGTCCTCACGCGCATCCAGGAGGCGGTCGATCAAGTGGCTTTGGTGGTTCGATTCCTCGCGCTCTTCGCCATTCTCGCCGGCATTATCATTTTGTGTTCGAGCATTGCGGGAACCAGATACCGCCGCATCCGCGAAGTAGCTATCCTCAAGGCGCTCGGGGCGACGCGCGGCAGAATCATGAGCATTTTTTCCATCGAGTTTTCGCTGCTCGGAGCGGTCGCCGGTCTGGTGGGCGGCATTCTCGCCAATCTGTTTACCGGCATCATTGCCGACCGATTCATTAACGCGCATTTCGATTTCGAGTGGCTGTCGCTGCTCATCGTGATGTTGGGGACGGCGCTGCTCGCCAATGTCGCCGGCTGGCTGGCCAGCACGCGTATTCTCGATCAGCGACCGCTCGAAGTTTTGCGCGCCGAGTAGTCCGGTCACAAATTCGCGAAATAATTTTGCGCGTGCTAAGCGCTTCTAGATCAAGCGACTAAGTCAATCCGCGATAGTTGCAGGGCACTGTAGCAACTTCCACCGTTATTATCTTGAGGCGATGAACAAGCTTGATTTAGCCCGAAGTCTTGCGAAGAAGTCGCATCGCTCGCGGGCACGCGCGGCCGACGACGTCGATACTCTCGTTCACCGCCTGATTAAGGAACTCAAAATAACGCGCGAAGCTGCCAAAGCGGAGGCTGCCACCCTCCTTGGAGCTCCCGTACCGAGGCCAAGTCGTGAATCGTAGCCTTCGAGGCAAGGCGCTTCTGCAACTGATCGACCGTTATTTGCGCGATGGGGCTTCCATCGAGATCGACGGCCTGGGCAGCTTTCAGCTGGACTCCTCCAACCAGGTCATCTTTCAGCCGAATGGCCGTATTCGCGTCTTCCTTGCCTATGCCGAAGAAGATCGCGCCGACGTCAAACGGCTGTTCACGACTTTGCAAAAAGCTGGCTTCGAGCCTTGGATGGATCAGGAAAAGCTGCTGCCCGGCCAGAACTGGCCGCGCGCGATTGAGCGAGCCATAGACTTGTCCGAATTCTTTATCGCCTGCTTCTCGCGCCGCTCGGTCGCGAAGCGTGGACATTTCCAGTGCGAAATGGAATACGCGCTGAATGTCGCTTCACGCGTCCCTCCCGAAGAGATCTTTATTCTGCCCGTACGTCTGAACGATTGCGAGGTGCCGCGCGATATCTCGAAAAAAGTTCAGCATGTCGACCTTTTTCCGGATTGGGATCGCGGCGTCGGCCAACTCTTCAAGGCAATGTGGAGCCAAACGCTTGAACGGAGCAGAAAGGTAACCGTCAAAAGCTAACCGTTCTTCGAAAGCTTCTTCTTGGCTTCACGCCCCAGCTTGGAATCCGGCGCGATATCCACAACTCTCTTGTACGCCAGGCGCGCTTTATCTTTGTCTTTGAGCTTATCCTCGGCTTCGCCCACTTTGTAGAACGCCTCCGCCGAGCTGGGGTTGTACTTGGTAGCCCACTCGTAACGCCGCAGCGCGGCCCGCATGTTGCCTTTGTGCCAATAGTAGTTTCCGATGCGGACGCTGCGCTCCGATTCTAGCGGGTTTAGCACAAATTTCTCCGGCGCGACCGACTCGTCCTCTTCCGGCAAACTGTTTTCATCCGGTACTTCCTGCGCGGGAGGCGTCGACTGCGTCGGCTGTTGACCGGACTGCTGGGCCGGCTGCTGAGAGGTCTGCGCCCACAAGACCGTACCCGATAAAGCGGCAAACCACAACCTGCGTGTCACAATCAAATTATAAAAGTTTGCAGATGCGCGAAGTAGATAGGGAATTACGAAACAAGGTCGCGCAGCTCCCCACCGAGCCTGGCGTCTATCTCTATAAAGATGGCCAAGGCAAAATCATTTACGTCGGGAAGGCCAAGAGCTTGCGCAGCCGGGTGCGCAGCTATTTCAACGAAGACCGGCTCGCCGAAGCGAAAACCGGCAGTCTGATTGCCGAGGCGCGCGACATCGATTTCATTGAGGTCGATAACAACAAAGAAGCGCTCGCGCTCGAAAACAATCTCATCAAGCAATACAAGCCGCGCTTCAACGTACTACTACGCGACGACAAAACTTATCCATACGTCAAGTTAACGAACGAGAAATACCCGCGGGTTTATGTCACGCGGCGAATTTTGAAAGACGGCGCCGGCTACTACGGCCCCTACTTTCCCGGCAATCTGGCCCACCGCCTGGTGCATTTCATCCATCGGCATTTCAAGGTTCCTTCGTGCAAGCTGGACCTGAGCAAGAAATATAGCCATCCGTGCTTGCAGTACCACATCCATCGCTGTCTCGGTCCGTGCACCGTCGGTTTGACTACCGACGAGGCCTTCGCCGAAGCGGTGCGCGATGTTCGCCTGTTTCTGGAAGGACGGCATCGCGATCTCGCGGCCGAACTGGAACAACACATGTACGCGGCATCCGAGAATATGAACTTCGAGGAAGCGGCCAGCCTGCGGAATCTTGTCACCACCGTTCGCGAGATGGACCAAAAGCAGAAAATGGCGGCCGCCGAGGGCGACGACATCGATATCTTCGCTTATCACGCCGAGCCGCCCTTGATCGCAGTCAACCTGTTTCACCTGCGCCGCGGCAAGATCGTCGACCGGCGCGAATTTTTCTGGGAAGATCAACTCGACTTCAATCCTTCCGAATTCTTCGAAGCGCTTCTCAAGCAGGTTTATCTCAACAGCAAATACATTCCGGGCCTCATGCATGTGCCGGCCGATTTCGAAGGGCGCGAAGAGCTGGAAGAATTTCTTTCCGATCTGCGCGGGCGGAAAGTGGAGATTTCGACGCCGCAGCGTGGCGCGAAGAAAGCCATGCTCGCGCTGGTTGAGACCAACGCCAAGCACAGCTTCGATCAACGTTTTCGCGTCTTGAAACCTTCCTCCGAGGCCATCAAGACGGCTCTACAGGATGCGCTCAATTTGCCGGACGCGCCGAACCGGATCGAGTGCTTCGACATCTCGCATATCCAGGGCACCGACAAAGTCGCCAGCATGGTGGTTTGGGAAGACGGCCGCATGAAGAAGTCGGATTACCGCAAGTTCATCATTCGCACCGTGGTCGGCAATGACGATTTTGCGTCCATGCGCGAAGTGATCACGCGGCGTTACAGCAAGCTTCAGGAAGAGAAGCGGTCGTTTCCCGGACTGGTGCTGGTGGATGGCGGCTTGGGCCAGTTGCATGCCGCGGCCGAAGCGCTCGAAGCCATCGGCATTACGTATCAGCCGCTCGCTTCTATTGCCAAACGCGAGGAATGGATTTACGTCTATGGACAGGAAGATGAGCCTATCGTTCTAGATAAGTTTTCGCCCATCCTGCATCTGGTGCAAACGATCCGTGACGAGGCGCATCGCTTTGCCGTCACGTTTCACAGAACCCGAAGAAATGCGCAGCAGCTTACGTCCGAGCTGCACGAAATTCCCGGCATCGGCCCGAAAACGGTAGAAAAACTATTGCGCACATTCGGCAGCCTGGAGCGAGTAAAACAGACGCCGAAAGAGGAATTGATTCGAGTTGTCGGAGCGGCCGCCGCCCAGAAATTACTTGCTTTCTTCGAAGGCGATCTGACGCGCTCGCCCTTCGTGCAGATCGAGAGCGAATTACAACCGGCTAAGCAGGCCAGCTAACAGCGCGGTCCGGTCGGCGATGCGATTGACCAGAATACTTTCGTTGACCGCATGCGCGCCTTCGCCGACACCGCCGAGTCCATCGAGAGTCGGGATGCCAAGCGCCGCAGTGAAGTTGCCGTCCGATCCGCCGCCGGTGGAGGATTCGTGCAATTCCAATCCCACTTCCGCGCCTAATCGTTCTGCCTGCGAAAACAACTCGACAACCGGCTTGGTGCGTTCCATCGGCGGCCGGTTCAATCGCCCCTCGATCCGGAGCTGGCAGCGTTTATCGAACGGCCGAAGCGCGCGCATCTTGCGATCGATCGATGCGGCATCTTGCGCGCGCGCGATGCGCACATCGATCTCGACTTGCGCTTGCGCAGCGATGACATTTGTTCTCGTGCCGCCGCTGAGGACACCCGGGTTGACGGTCGTGCCGCGCTTGAGATCGGTGAAGCTTGCGATGAGCTCGATCTGCCGGGCGAGCTCTACAATCGCGCTCGCGCCGTTTTCGAAATCGACTCCGGCGTGCGCGGCTTTTCCTTGTACGGTTAGCCGATAACCCGCGATGCCTTTACGAGCTGTTTTGAGATACCCCGCTAGAGTCGAGCCCGGCTCCAACACCAGAACACAATTGCTGCGTTTGGCTTCCGCCTCCGTAATCGGCCGCGATTCGCTGGAGCCGGTTTCTTCATCCGAGACGACAAGCAGTGTGATCTTGCGGCGGACAGGCATGTCCAGCTCGCGCAGAGCACGAGCCGCATAGATGAAGAAGGCGATCCCCGATTTCATGTCGAGTACGCCCGGACCCCACAACCTTCCCTTCGCCTTGCGAAAAGGCATTGACCCTAAAGTTCCGAGCGGCCAAACCGTGTCTGAGTGGCCGATCCCCAAAATCTGCCCTTCTTTTCGCTTTCCTGGCAGCTTAAATTCGAGGCGAAGATGGCGGCCGTAACTGGCCGACTTAGTAAATTTGGCAAGCGCGATATCTTTGGTTTGTTCGATTAGTAAATCGACGAATCGATTCACGTCGACCGGCGAATCGCTGGGCGATTCGCACTCGACCATCTGCCCGATGGTCGAGATAATCTCTTCTTTCCGACCCTTCGCATAGCGCAGGAGAGCTTGCATCCGATTGCTATAATAGCGGTTCCTTCTTCTCCATGACAGCTTTGGACATCCAAGAGATCAGTGCCATTCTGCCGCATCGCTACCCGATGTTGATGGTCGACCGGATCATTGAAGTGAACGAGGATTCGGTGGTGGGCATCAAGAATGTTTCGGCGAACGAGCCGCACTTCAACGGTCATTTTCCGGGATTTCCCGTGATGCCCGGTGTCTTGATCGTGGAAGCCATGGCGCAGGTGGGCGGCATTCTGATCAGCAAGGTGAACGCGAACGCCAGAGGCAAGATCATGTTCCTGGCTTCGGTGGACGAGGCGAAATTTCGCAAACCGGTCGTCCCCGGAGATCAATTGCGGATCGAGATGAAGATACTCAAGATGAAGCACACCATCGCCAAGATGCAAGGGACTGCGACCGTGGACGGGCAGGTTGTGGCCGAAGCCACGCTCATGTGCAAGGTTGCGGATCGGGAAGAAGCCTGAAGTTCGGTGGCGATTCATCCTACAGCAATCATCGATCCAGACGCCAACATTTCCCGCGAAGCTGAAATCGGACCGTATTGCATCGTCGGAAGCGGCGTTACCATCGGCGCGCGCACGCGTCTGCTAGCGCATGTTTATCTCGAAGGCAAACTTACGATCGGGAGAGAAAACGTTTTCTATCCGTATTGTTCGTGCGGAGTCGCGCCCCAGGACAAGAAGTACAAAGGCGAGCCTTCGGAAACCCGCATCGGCGACCGCAATACCATCCGCGAATTCGTGACCATCCATCGCGGCACCGAGGGCGGCGGCATGATCACGTCAATCGGCGACGGAAATCTCCTGATGGCCTATGTCCACGTCGCGCACGACGTCATTATTAATAACCACACGATTCTGGCGAACGGCGTCACGTTTGCCGGCCACGTGATTGTGGAGGATTTTGCCAACATCGGCGGCCTGTGCGCCATCCATCAGTTCTCGCGCATCGGACAGCATGCCATGGTGGGCAGCAACAGCGTTATCAAACAGAACGTTCTGCCCTACTCGGTTACGGCAACCGACCACAAAGCCGAAGTGTACGGCGCTAACAAGGTCGGTCTGGAACGCAAGGGATACGCCGCCGATGCGATCGAGCCTTTGCAAAATGCCTTCCGCATTCTCACGCGCTCGGGCCTGAATACAACGCAGGCGCTGACGCGCATCGAAGAAGAGTTGCCGCGGACTCCGGAGATCGAAGAACTGCTCGGGTTCATTCGCGGCTCGCAGGGCGGCTTCGTCAAGTGAGTTGAATTTTGAAGTACGGAATGATTGCAGGCAACGGCCGTTTTCCGCTTCTGGCGCTCGAAACGGCGCGTCGGGAGGGGCATGAGATTGTCGTGGTTGCCATCGAGAACGAAGCCGCGCCTGAGCTCGAAAACTTTGCCAGCTCTTTTCATTGGGTGAACATCGGGCAGCTGGGCAAGCTGATCGACATCCTCAAACGCGAGCAAGTAACGGAAGTGATGATGACTGGCCAGGTGAAGCACGTCAGCATTTTTTCCGGCATCACGCCCGACTGGCGGCTGCTGAAACTGCTCACTTCTTTGAAGGGAAAAAATACCGCGGCGTTGATCGGTGGCGTGCGACGGATTTTGCAGGAAGAAGGAATCGAATTAGTGGATTCCACCCGGCTGTTGAAGCCGCTGCTTGCTCCGGCAGGCGTCCTCACCAAGCGCCACCCGAGCAAAGATGAGGAAGCGGATATCCGCTATGGACGTCGGATCGCGTCCGTGCTGGCATCAGTTGACATCGGGCAGAGCGTCGCGATCAGCGAAAAAGCCTGCGTGGCAGCCGAAGCGATGGAGGGAACGGACGCGATGCTGCGGCGCGCGGCTTCCTTGACGAATGGGAAGCCGCTGCGGCTGGTCAAGGCCTCGCGCGGGCGGGATCATCTGCTGTTCGATGTACCGGTGGCGGGTCTGGCCACCATCGATGCCATGGTGGAGACGGGTACAACGGCACTGGCGGTGGATGCCGGAAGGACCTTGCTACTCGACCGGAAGGCCATGCTTCAGCGCGCGAACGACGCCAAGATTGCTATCGCCGCTTATCCGCCGTTCGAGGAAGCGCCATGATCCGGATCGCTGTGATTGGCGCTGGAGCGTTCGGGCGCAACCACGTCCGCGTGCTGAGCCAGATGAAAAATGTCGAGCTGGTGGCGGTCGCTGACCTGGATATCGAGAAGGCTCAAAAGGTCGCAACTGAATACGGAATCGAGACGGCGGCGGTCGATGAACTACCGTCGCAAATCGATGCCGCCATTGTGGCGACGCCGACCGTGACCCACGAGACGGTGGCGGAAGCTTTGCTCGGCTCGGGCGTGGATGTGCTGGTCGAAAAACCGATCGCAGATTCGGTCGAGGCCGGCGAGCGGCTAACCCGCCTGGCCGAAGAAAACGGGCAGATCCTGCAAGTCGGCCATCTGGAACGTTTTAACCCGGCGGTGGTGGCGTTGGGCAGGGAATGTACAGTGCCGCTCTTTTTCGAGGTTCACCGGCTAAGCATGTTCACGCCGCGAAGTCTCGATGTCGACGTCGTGCTCGATCTGATGATTCACGATCTCGACATCATCCTAAACCTGATGGGAGAGATGCCAAATGAGATCCGGGCGGCCGGGATTTCGGTTTTGTCTCAGAAAGTGGATATCGCGAACGTACGGCTTTCCTTCGCCAGCGGCTGTGTGGCTAATCTTACGGCCAGCCGTGTCTCGACAGAACAAGTGCGGAAGCTGCGGCTTTTCCAGCCGGGCGAATATCTGGCGGTCGATTACAAGCGGCAGGATCTAAACAGGTTGCGCGTTTTGCCGAACGAACCCGCCGAAGCTGCGAATGGGTTCGTTTTTACAAAAATCCCGGTGGAGCAAACTGAGCCGCTGCAGCTAGAGTTGGCGGCCTTCGTGAAGGCAGTCCGGGACCGGTCGAAGCCGAAAGTGGATGGCGTGCAAGCCACCCGCGCTCTGAGGCTAGCCGACGAAATTCTTGCTACCATCGAAGGACACGCGCACATAGTCTCCGAGACGATTCGCCGCGGCAAGCTTTAGTGGAATCCGGTGTTTTATCGCCCTCGACGGCCGAGCTGAACCTTCTGCTCGAATGGCCCGATCAGCGGACTCGTCCGCAGTGGGTTGCCATCTTCGCGGCTTCGATCTGCCTGCATCTGGTTGTTTTTTTCGTCGGATCGAAGGTTCCCAGCCTGCTGGCGGTGCGGCAGCCGGAACGCGAAGTGGCGGTCCATCACACGCCGCTCTACATGCCGCTCGATATGATGACGCAGAAAACGCCCAATCGGGGAAAGGTATCTAAGCAGATCGACTTAGCTGACTTAGCGCCGTCGAGGGAAGCCAAGCCAAGTCCGGGCGGCCGGAGGGCCAGCGTCAAACGCTTCGAATTACCGAAACAGTCAGCGCCTAAAGAGGTGGCAAAGAACGCGCCGCCGCAGATTCTTCCGCAAGCGCCTGCCGTGGATGTGAAGCAGAGCACCGAGTCGTCTGGATCGCCGGCAGGTTTGCCAGCCGCCAAGCCGCCTCCGCCGAACGCTCCTCCGAATCCGTTTCAAGATCTGGGAGACAGCGGGCCAATCAATCCTCATCCGACGTTGGCGCCGCCGAAATCAGGACTCGATACGGCAATCAACGGGCTGGCGAGGTCGGGTAAGGCGCCGCAACTGAGCATGAGCGACGATGTGCCGGATCGTAATCCGCCGGGCAGTCCCGGGACGCTGGCCCAAGCACCGGCGCAGCACGCGGCCATCGAGCTGCAGAGCGATCCGAACGGCGCGGACTTCAAAGCTTACTTAAAAATGATCCTTACCATCGTGCGAGGAAATTGGCGGCGCGTGATTCCGGAGAGCGCTCGTATGGGAACGCTAAAGGGGCGCACTGTGATCGAGTTCATCATCGACCGCGATGGAAGTATCCCGAAACTAGTGACGGCGGACACGTCGGGCTCCGAGCCGCTCGATCGGGCGGCGGTCGCGGGGCTGAGCATGTCGAACCCGCTGCCGCCCTTGCCGGCCGATTACAAAGGATTCCAGGTACGATTGGCGTTCACCTTCGCCTACAACATGCCGGCTCAATGACCGAAGATCCTGCCAAGCCAAACACTCTGATCGGCGCCAAGACCGCGGTCGTTCTCTATGCGCTGCTGGCCATCGCCGCTTTCGTCACGCTAAAAGGCAAACCTCTCTATTTAGCACTCATTATCGTGCTTGGATTGGCGGCGAAGTCTTATCTGCATTATTGGAAAGAGAAAAAGGGCGAGTAACATCCCCGTCCGCTTGCGCCCGCTTGCCAAGCGTAATTTCGGAGCGAATGTGCGGCAGACAGCCCGGATGGTTTTCCTGCAGATAGCCAATAAGTCTCTCGCGAACGTAACACCGCAGATCGAAAGTGGTGGAAGGGGTGGCGGAACTCATCAGAAAGCGAACCTCCATGGTGTGCTCGGTCGCATTGGTGACTTGAGCGGCGATCGTCTTACCGTCCCAAAGCGGCGAGGATCTGAGGATGTGATCGTACTCCTGGCGAATCTGCTCCACGGGTAAAGTGTAGTCGATGTAGAGAAGCACCGCGCCGATAAGATCTGAGGAGTAACGGGTCCAGTTCTCAAACGGTTTTTCTATAAAGTAAGACAGCGGAACGACCAGATGCCGCAGATCCCAGAGCCGGATGATGACATAAGTGGTATTCATTTCCACCACGCGTCCCCATTCGCCCTCCACGACTACGGCGTCATCGACGCGGATAGGTTCGGCGAGGGCAATCTGGATACCGGCGATGAGATTCCCCAGAGTTGGCCGAGCCGCCATGCCAACGGCCAAAGTAGCCAATCCAGCCGATGCAAAAAGGCCGGCGCCGATGCTGCGAATGGACGGGAACGTCATAAGTACGGCGGCGAGCGCGCCCAGCAGGATAATGCCAGCAATGATTTGGCCGAGCAGATGAACCTGCGTCCGGGTGCGGCGAGCCCGAACGTTAGTTTGCAGATCCTCTGGCAGCCGGCGATTTATCAGGACGCGCAGGATGCCGATCGATCCAAGTGGCCAGCCACGTAAGAGCAAAGATGTAGCCGATTACAAGAACATGTTGAGCCGGGATAAGAAGCCATCCCGGCAGAATCAGATTCGGAAGAACGATCGAGATTGCCAGCAGTGTAAACAGAAAGCGGATCGCCCGATCGGCGTGCGTAACGATCGCATCCACTACAAAGGTCGCGCGCCGTTTGGCAGCCCCGCGGAGGAGAGCGAAACAGATATAGTGAGCAAGCTGGGCTGCCAGCACTGCGACCACGATTGTTATCGAGTCGCTGGCGGTTAACTTCCAGTCGTGAAGCCAACCGACATTCAGGAATAGAAGAATTGTGTGCGCAGCCATTTGTGGTTATTCGACTAAAGAAACGACTTGATTCCGAGTCTACTGAATACGCTTCCTGCCGTTAAACGAAATAATTAGAACGGCTACTTCTTAGCACCTCATTTTAGTGCAAGATAGATCTATATGAAGATCTTAGTTACTTTTTGCCTGCTTATCCCTGCTATGGCGATCGCTCAAACGCCCGGCTCCAGAGTCTATGTCAATCAGAACAATCCGTTCGCTAACTACTTTTCGGCAGGAGTAGCTAAGAAGAAGGTAGCGGTCGTATTAACAGCGGACGGCCACGCTCCGTACACAGTCAAGTTCTCCAATGACTCCGATCCGGGGTCGCTGACAACCGGAGTCGCTAATGCGGTGCTTCGGGGCGTCTATGAGACGGGCGCATCGGATCAGATTTCCATGACTGTGATCGATACGAAAACGAAGGACATCGTGTTTAGCGACTCCTGCAAGAAACAGGGAGGCCGGATGCAGTCCGTCGCGGAATGCCTAGCCAAGCATTGGAAGAGCCACATCCATAATAAATAAGGTAAGCAGCAAAAGGAAGACGAAAAAATAGGGGCACGCCTGCGCTGGTCTACGCGGCGGAGTTGAGCCCGGAGCGGCCCGCATGTCACGCTGAAAGCTTGGAAAAACGCCAGAGTGAACGCGCGCTCGATTGGGTTGCCTTCTTCCTCTCCGATGTCGAAACCGGTGTCGGCCCGTTTATGGCCGGCTATTTCACGGCGGCACGGCACTGGAACCCGGAACAAATCGGCATCATTATTGCCGCTCAAAAAATCGCTTCCGTGGCAACCCAGGCGTCCGCAGGGTGGCTGATCGACCGAACTACCCATAAGAAGTGGGTCATGGCCGCGAGCGCGTTAGCCATCAGTTTTGGATCGGCCTTTATTGTCTGGTCGCCGGACGTTCTTTCCCAGGTCGTCAATCAGATCGCGGTCGGCGCGGCTACGGCGATTGCCTCGCTGGTGGTCGCCGCGCTGTCGCTAGGCATGGTTGGGCGCGCAGCCCTGGGCCGTCGGATCGGCCGCAATGGCGCCTTCAGTCATGCCGGCAACATGCTCACGGCCGCGTTTGCCGGATACATGGGGTTTCGCATCGGCCAGCAGTGGATCTTCTATGTGTCGGCTTTGCTGGGCCTGGCGTGTACGGCCTGCACGTTGTCTATTCGCGATGCCGATGTGGACGACGAAGTTGCCCGTGAAGCTCCACCGGAGGAAGCTGGGCGCGAAGCAATTAGTTTGTCGGCCCTTTTCCGCGATCGGCTCGTACTCACGTTTTTCGTCCTGGTCCTACTCTTCCATCTGTCAAACTCTGCCCTGCTGCCCTTGGCCGGCGAGGAGATATCGCAGGGCCATCCAGCCGCTTCTTCTCTCTACCTGACGGCGTGCATCGTCCTTCCTCAACTTGTGATGATTCCGGTCTCGCTGCTCAGCGGGCGCGGCGCAAATCGATTTGGCCGCAAGCCGCTTTTCCTCCTCGGCTTCATCGCGCTCGTACTGCGCGCTCTGCTCTTCGCCCTGAGCGCGAACCCGAACTTCATCGTCGCTGTGGAAGCGCTCGATGGCATCGGAACCGGCATTGCCGGCGTGGTGACGGTCTTAATCGTGTCCGATTTGGCCAAAGGCACCGGCCGCTTCAATATGCTGGGCGGCATCATGCAGTCGGGTCTGGGAGTGGGCGCGTTTCTCGGCAACTTATTAGCTGGCATAGCCGCTAAACGTTTTGGGTTTCCGCCCGTCTTTTACGGCCTGTCGGCGATCGCTTTTTCGAGCCTGCTTCTATTTGCCTTCGCCATGCCTGAGACTAGAGCGCTGCGCCGTTGATTAGCTGGATCGTCGCTGCTCGGAGCTGTCCCGCTTACGAACGCCTCTCCCCGGAATCGGACACGCTTTCGAAGCGCGGGTCTCGCTGCTCATTGATTTGGTTGGATTAGACGTTGGCGGCCGAAGTGCCCCAGGAATGGTTCACTATGCTCGCTCTGCTCGTAAACGCCTGGCAGGATTTCCTCTACGCCAGCCGCACCTTTGTCTGGAATAAAGCTTTCTTCGCCGTCGCCACGATCTCGCTCGCGCTCGGCATCGGGGCGAACACCGCGATCTTTCAGCTTCTCGATGCAGTGCGGCTTCGCATGCTTCCGGTCGACCGCGCAAGCGAGCTGGCGGAACTGCGGATCGCGAAAAACGACCATTGCTGCTCGGGCAACTTCTCCGACCGCCATCCCGACTTCACCTATGCGCAGTGGGAGCAGATTCGCGACCACCAGCAGGCGTTTTCCAATCTCTTCGCCTGGGGCGATACGCGCTTCAACCTTGCCGAATCGGGTGAACCGCGCTTCGCCGAAGGCATCTGGGTCAGCGGCGACTTCTTTCGGACTTTGGGTGTTAAACCGCTGGTGGGCCGTTTGATTGGCCTGCGGGACGACCGCCGCGGCTGCGGCTCGCCGAGCGCCGTCATCAGCTACGCTTTCTGGCAGCGCGAATTTGGGGGCGATCGCGCCGTGCTCGGCAAGACGGTTTCGCTGGACAACCATCGGCTGGCGATCTCCGGTATCACGCCCGCGAGTTTCCTCGGTGTCGAAGTGGGCCGGGGCTTCGACGTGGCGGTCCCGTTATGCGCCGAGCAACTCATCGATAGCGAGCATAATCACCTTGCGAAACGGCACGATTGGTGGCTGGCCATTATCGGCCGGCTCAAGCCTGGCTGGACCGTTGCGCGCGCGACCGCTCAAGCGCAGGCGATCTCGCCTACCGTGTTCGGAGAAACGGTCCCGCCGGATTACCGCGCCGACGAGGTGAAGTATTACACCGGCTACAAGCTGGAGGCAAAACCGGCCGGCTCGGGCGTCTCCTCGTTGCGCGACGATTATCAAGAACCGCTCGTCCTGTTACTCGGCATCGCCAGCCTGGTCCTGCTGATCGCCTGCTCGAATCTGGCCAATTTGATGCTCGCCAGATCGAGTACGCGGGAGCGTGAAATGGCGGTGCGCCTCGCTATCGGCGCAAGCCGTGGACGGCTGATCCGTCAACTGCTGGTGGAAAGCCTCGCGCTCACCCTGACTGGAGCCGCGCTGGGTGCTCTGCTGGCGCAATTCCTGTGCGCGTACCTCGTCTCTTTCCTGAGCACCGGCGACAATCCGCTGGTCTTGAAGCTCGCGCTCGATTGGCGCGTTCTCGGCTTCACCGCCGGCCTGGCTATTCTGACTTGCGTTCTGTTCGGTTTGGCTCCCGCGCTGCGTGCCACGCGCACCCAGCCGGCCTCTGTTATGAAAGCTGCCGGGCGCGGACTCACTGCCGATCGCCAGCGCTTCGGGCTGCGGCGCGCGCTGGTTATCGGCCAGGTGGCGCTCTCGCTTGTGCTGGTGGTTGGCGCGCTGCTCTTCGTGCGCAGCCTGCGCAACCTTCTTACGCTCGACGCCGGCTTCCGTCAGAACGGACTTCTCATCACCAACATTGATATTTCACGGCTGTCATTCTCGCCGGCGCGTCGCGCTGTTCTGTACCGCAGTCTATTGGCGGATCTTCAAGGCACGCCCGGCGTGCAAAACGCGACTGCCACGGCTATCGTGCCGGTGAGCGGCGACGGCTGGAACAGCACCATCCAGATGCTCGGCGATCGCTCCCAGAAGAAATTCGTCCCCTGGCTCAATCGCGTGAGCGTCGGCTATTTTCGAACCGTCGGGACGCCGCTTGTTGCCGGGCGCGATTTCGATGAGCACGATAACACTTCGTCGCCCGACGTTGCTATTGTCAACCAAGAGTTCGCGAGTAAATTCATCGGCAAATCGAACCCCATCGGCCAACAATTCCGACTTCTCGCCGGGCCCGGCGAACCCGAGCACATCTACCAAATTGTGGGTCTGGTCAAAAATTCGAAGTACCAAAGCTTGCGCGAAGCGTTCCAGCCACTCGCTTTTTTCCCGCAGAACCAGGACAAAGAACCAGGCCCAGGCATCAGCTTTCTGATACGCTCCAACGTTCCGCTGGGCGCGCTTATGCCGGCTCTGAAGCAGACCATCAGGGCGCGTAACGCGGGCATCTCCTTTCAGTTTCAGGCGTTCAAAACTCAGGTCGAGGAATCGCTGCAGCGCGAGCGCCTGATGGCCATGCTATCGGGCTTCTTCGGCTTTCTTGCCGCGGCTCTTGCCACCGTCGGACTTTATGGAGTGATCTCCTACATGGTGGCGCGCCGCCGCAGCGAGATCGGCATCCGCATTGCGCTCGGCGCAAGCCGCACGGAAATCATGCTGCTGGTGATTAAGGAGGCGGGACTGCTGCTCGGCATCGGTTTGCTCATAGGCACGTTGCTAGCGGCCGCTACCGCGCGCACCGCCGCTTCTCTGCTCTACGGATTACAGCCTACCGACCCGGCCACCATCACGGGCGCAATTGCGGCGCTGGCACTGGTGGCGTTGGCCGCCAGCCTCATACCGGCCTTGCGGGCGGCGCGGGTCGAGCCCATGGTGGCCCTGCGCGAAGAGTAGACGGACAATGGAAGCATGGCCGATGCCGCTTCCCTTCATGGATCACCCGCTGTCTCACCCGCTGGATCACCCACTGCTTCGCCTTCCGATTCGCCGGCGCTCGATAGCTTGCGGCGACGCGGCCAGTTCCTCATCTCCGGTCTGCTCTGGGCCGCGGCTGCCGGTATGCTGGTCGTCCTCTCCGGCTATCTGCTGATCCTCTATCACTACGCCATCGCGCTTGTGGAGCGGGTGCGCCTGAGTCTCGGTTTCGCCGCCCCGCTGCATGGCCCCGACTGGCTCATGCTCTGCGCGCTCGCTTTCGGACCGCTGGTTTGCGTCTGCGGCCTCGCGCTGTTCGCCATCTGGTACAAGCGTCTCTGGCTGCGTAAAGTGCGCGGCGTTTGGCCCGCCGCCAAAGATCGCGCCAGGTATTCGCGCTGGCAAGCTGCGCCGGTGCGCGCTTCCGAAGCACAGCGCGCCCAACGCGCCGAATATCTCTCGGCACTGCTCGAATCGGATCTCTGGACCGGCCGTAAAGTTCCCGCCGCCGCCATCGGCTACGAAGCGCAGGCTGAGGAAGTTCTGCTGTCTCTCGAGAAAGACATTGCCGAACGCGCTCTTACCACGGGCCTGACGGTGGGCATCAGCCACAACCGCTACATCGACCTCTTCACCATCTTTGCCGCCGCACTCGAGCTGCAACTGCACGTGCTTTCGCGGCTGGGCAAGCGTCCGTCCTGGTACGCCTGGAAGCTGCTCATTCAACGCTGCGGCGCAAGCCTGTTTATTAACAGTTATCTGAACCGCCAGGATTCGCTCGCGCTCAATCTAATGATCAAGAAAGCGGGCATGGGACTTTCCGCCGGCGGCGACATGATGGAAGGCGCAATGCATCACATGTCGGCGAGCGATTTCGATCTCGACGAAGCCTTGAATCTGCAGCACGGCGGTCTTCTAGGCATGGCGACTAAAGGCATCGAACTGGGCGCGACCATGGCGCTCACGGTCGGGCAGGTGGGCTTGCACGTTCTCGGTTCGCTCATCGAATCCGTCGGCGACGAATTGACGCAGGGCGCGCTGGCGGCCGGTATTATCTACTATCACGGCATTGCTCTTGCGTCCGATACGCTGGCGCTCGACCACGCGCATCGCGCGGCCCCCGCCATGAACCGCGGCTTTCGCGACGGTGTTTGGAAGATGGGCGAAATCGCGGGCTCCATGCTGCGCGACCTGGTGCGCCAGCGCCGCACGGCGTTTCGCGATAAAAGACGCCAGATCGTGCGCTCCCTGCCTAAGAGCGCTTACGCGGGCATACAAACCTTGTTCGGCAGGAAATCTGAAAACTGAGCGGCCTCGCGGCACGGGAAGAAAAGCGAGCGGATCTTGTGGCCGGGCGGTCTTAAGGGTGTACGTACGGCATGAATGCAGACGTTTTATCGGCGCAAGCGGCGGGCGATTGGCACGAGGCGATGAGGAGGGGCGAGGCCAGCGCGCAGGAGGCGGAGTTTGCCTCGCTGGTGGAGCGGCAGGCGCGATTTGTGTTTCGGATTGCGTATGTGGTGCTGCGTAGCGCGGAAGATGCCGAAGATGTCGCGCAGGACGTGTTTTTCAAGCTGTTTCGGAGCGGGCGCTGGCGGGCGATGGAGGATGAGCGGGCGTTTCTAGCGCGAACGGCATGGCGGGTAGCCATCGGCCGGCGCGGACGAGAGAGGCGCCCAGATAGCGAGTTGCCGGAAGTGGCGGCGGACGGAGACGATCCGGAGCGGCTGGCGATCCGGGAAGAGTATCGGCTGCGGATTCACCGGCTGATCGATGCGCTGCCGGAGAAGCTGCGGCAGCCGCTGGCGTTGGCGTCGCTCGGCGAGATGACGACGGTCGAGATTGCCAAGGCGATGGGGCTACCGGAGGGGACGGTGAGGCGGCGGATTGCGGAAGGGCGCCAGCTGTTGAAAGAAAAGCTGCTGCGGCTGGGAGGTGAGCGTGGGTAAGGAAACGCGCGACGAACTCGATGAGGTGATGGAGCGGGCGCTAGGCAGCTACGGGCAGGCACCTTTGAGAGCGGGGCTGCAAGAGCGTGTGCTGCTGCGGGTTCGGGAGCGCGCAGCGACGCGGCGGTTTCAACAACCGGCAGCCTGGGTGTTGTGCGGCGCTGTGTTGGCCCTATGCTTGCTGTTCTGGACTGAGCCGGTACGGCGGGTACCGGTAAGTGAAAATGTTCGATCCGTGACCTTGCCCGCGGAAGTATTGACGCCCAGGCGTTTGACGAATGCCTCGCTGGAACTGCCGAGACGGAAGCTGAGGGCCAGGCGTGTGGCGGAGCCGAAGCTAGCGATTTTCCCGACGATTGCGCCGCCGACGGCCGAGGAGAAAGCGCTGGCGCGGCTGGTGGCGGAGCACCCGGATCGCATTCCGCCGGAACTAATCGACCGGAAAGGCGCGATCGAACCGATTCAAATTAGCGCGATCGAGATCAAGCCATTGCAGTAGGAGCGGAGGAGAACAGGATGTTTAAAAAAGCAATTATGCTGGCGCTGTCGGGGATGTTGAGCCTGGCGTGTCTGGCGCAGAGTGGCGGCAACACGCAAGACAAAGCGGCACAGGCGAACACGCCGAAGAAGTTTTACAAGTTGGATTTTGTGGTGCGGGAAGTGGAGAACGGGCATGTGGTCAACGGCCGATCGTATTCTGTGATTACGCGGGATGACGAGCATGACGCATGCTCGGTTCGAACCGATACCCAAGTTCCCTATGTCAGTGGTAAACCTGGAGGAGGATACACCCAATTTCAGCAGGTACAGGTAGGAGTCGATATCGACTGCCGCCTAGGCGAAGAGGTTGCTAACCAGGCTCCGGTGAAGATTAGCGCTGTTATTAGAACGTACACGCCAACGACCCTGGGCACCGACTATAACGCAGTAATTGCGCGGAAGAATCAATGGGAATCGTGGGTGGTTGTGCCGCTACGGCAGCCGACCGTCGTTTATGCGTCGGACGACCTGGATTCGAAGCGAACGACGCAACTGCAGTTGACCGTGACACCGGTGAAGTGAGGGCTCCCTCTTGACGGCTCGATATACTGAAGCCGTTCTGCGATGGTGAAACGCGTGGTTTTGATGCTGGCGCTTACGGGCGGACTGCTTAGCGCACAGCAGCGCAATGTGAGGGAGTTTTTGGGGCTCGGGGCGCCGCCGGATGCGGCCGCGGCGAAGTTGGGCGAGCCGCTTTTCAAGCAGAATTGCGCGGCTTGTCATGGCGAGAATGCGCGCGGCGGGGAAGGTCCGAATCTGCTGCGCTCGACGGTGGTGCTGCACGACGAAAAGGGCGAAGGCATCGGGCAAGTGGTCAAGAACGGACGCCCGCAAGCCGGCATGCCCGCCTTTCCCAGCTTGAGCCAGGACCAGATTTACGATATTGCCGAATACATTCACCAGCAGGTAGAAAACGCGGCGAATCGCGGTTTGTATCGCAGCCTGTATGCCGGGGAGCGAAGTAAGACCAGCGGCGATCCGAAGAAGGGCCAGGAGTTTTTCCAAGCGAATTGCGCGGGCTGCCATTCGGCGACGGGCGATCTGGCACACATCGCGGCAAAGTATCCGCAGGCGGTCACCATGCAGGCGCGCTTTATCTGGCCGGCCGCCGAAGGGCCGGGCGAGGCTACCGTGAAAACTCCGTCAGGCGAGACGATCAGCGGCACAATACTGACGCTGAACGATTTCAATGTGGCGCTGCGCGATGCGAATGGCGAATATCATTCGTGGCCGCGTAGCGAGGTGCAAGTGGAAGTGCCGGATAAGCTGGCGGGGCATCGCGCGCTGCTCGCGAAGTATACGGACGCGGATCTGCACAACGTGACCGCCTACTTACTAACACTCAAATGAAGATACTTCGATTCTTGCTAGCGGCCTCGGTCGCGGCAGGGCTAAGCGGGCAGGGTTTGGACCCGAAGACGCTGACGCTTTTCCATCAGCCGCCGGACATATGGCCAACCTATAACGGCGATTATTCGGGGCGACGCTTCCGGCAGCTCGATCAGATCAACCAATCGAATATCGACCTGCTGAAGGTGAAGTGGATGTTCCGGATTACGGGCATCGGGCCGCAGCGCGGGGTGGGAAATCCGACGATCAAATCGACGCCGCTGATGGTCGACGGCGTTTTGTATTTCACGATTCCCGATCATGTGTTTGCGGTGGATGCGCGTACGGGCGAGAAGCTCTGGCAATACGATTTCGAAGATCATGGCGGCCATCTTACGGGGCAGCGCGGCGTGGGGATGTACGGGCAGTGGCTCTATTTCATGACGCCGGATGGATGGCTCATTTCGCTCGAAGCGAAGAGCGGGAAGGAGCGCTGGAAAAAGAAGGTCGCGGACGAGAAGCTGCAGTATTTCACGACCATGGCGCCGCTGATTGTGAAGAATCACGTGATGGTGGGCGTGGGCGGGGATGCGATGGACGTGCGCGGATATCTGGACGCGCGCGACCCGGAGACGGGCGATCTGCAATGGCGCTGGTGGAGCGAGCCGCAGAAGCCGGGTGAGCCGGGCGCTGATACGTGGCCGAATCAGGGCGCGATGGACCATGGCGGCGGCATGACGTGGCTGCCGGGCACGTTCGATCCGGAATTGAACCTGCTGTATTGGGGGACGGGCAATGCGAACCCGGTGTTTGCGGGGCAGAGCAGGAAGGGCGCGAATCTGTGGACGGCTTCGATTGTGGCGCTCAATCCGGATACGGGGAAATTGGTGTGGTGGTTTCAGGCGTCGCCGCATGATACGCACGATTGGGACAACGTAGAGACGCCGGTGCTGTTCGACGCGACGATCGATGGGAAGCCGCGCAAGTTGCTGGCGCAAGGGGCGCGGTGTGGATGGTTCTTCGTGCTGGACCGGACGAATGGCAAGAACCTGGTTTCGAAACCGTTTTCGGGAACGGGCAATTGGGCGAAGGGCGTGGACGCGAAAGGGCAGCCGATACCGGATCCGGCGAAAGAGCCGAAAGTGGATGGGTCGATGATTTCGATGCCGCCGCTGGGAGCGACCAACTGGCCGCCGCCGAGCTACGACCCGGAGACGGAACTCTTTTATCTGACCGGGACGGAAGGCTATGGGCTGGCGTATCTGTATGACACTTCGGAGACGCCGGAAGGGTATGGCGGCGGCGGCAGTTCGACGTTCGATGCGCGGTCGGCGTTATGGGCGCTCGATGTGAAGACGGGCGATGTCCGGTGGAAGCATGAGGTCCGGAGTCTGCCGGGGCGGGGAAGTATTTCGGGCGGCGTGTTGACGACTTCGGGCAAGCTGCTGTTTACAGGCGATTCGGGAAGTCTGGCGGCGTTCGATCCGAAGGATGGGAAGATTTTGTGGCACCAGGAGCTGACCGGGAGTGTAAGTAACGGGCCCGAGACGTGGATGCTGGATGGGAAGCAGTACATCGTAGTGGGCGCGGGCGACACGTTGTATGGGTTGGTTTTGGCGGGTAGGTAGTAAGTAACCGGATTCGGGTAGTCTTGCGTCAAAGACAATGCGCTCCTGAGGGGGAGCATTGACATGGGAATGAAATACCGAGTGGCGCGGTGGGTTGGTTTGGCGGGGTTGGCCGCAGTGGTTGCTGTTGCGCAGACCACGTCTACGCAGACCACGTCTGGCGGAAAGAGCCCGGCTGCGGCGATAGCATTCAGGTCGGGGCGAACCGGCGTACTGTCGACTTTCGCGCCCGGGACCATCCTGGCGGGCGGCGTTTCGCTGCAGAACGTGAAAGGCCATCCCTTCGCGGCGGAAGAAGATGTCGACACGATTCAGACGCTGGCCGACGGAACGCGGATTACGCAAGCGACGCAGAAGACGCTGATTTACCGGGATTCCGAGGGCCGGACGCGGACGGAGCATATTTTTACTCCGCCGCCGGGGGTAACGATGGTTTCGGTTCCATCATTCGTCACGATTATGGATCCGGCGTCGGGTTATCGCTACACGATCGATCAAAATAACCATACTGCGCGGCGCATGGCGTGGCATGTTGCGGCACGGCGGTTGAATCAGACCGCAGTGGCTTCGAGTGCGGCTAGAGTGATACCGGGGTCACCTGCGACGAGCCCGGCAACTGCGACGAGCGCGACACCTGCTTCCTCGCGGCCGCACCCGGAGATCTCAGAGGAGCCTCTCGGAACGGAGACCATAGAAGGAATGGCGGCGGAGGGAAAACGAACTACGGTGGTGTACCCGGAGGGATTCATGGGAAATGACCGGCCGATTACAACGGTAACGGAGACCTGGACCTCTTCCGAACTGGGGATGGTTGTTCTGTCGAAGGTATCCGACCCGCGCAATGGAGAGACAACCAGTAAGTTAAACAACATCTCATTCGAAGAGCCGGACGCGGCGCTCTTTGAAGTGCCGGCCGGTTATTCGATTGTGGATCAGGAGCCGATGAGGGTCGGGACGGCTACTAAATGACGGCGCCAGCGTGAGCGGTGTTGGGCTGAACGTCCGGGAAGGAAGGCTCTCTAATTATGCGTTTATATCAATACCCAGCGGTTTTTGAGGCGGCAGCGGAAGGTGGTTTTGTGGTTACGTTTCCGGACGTTCCGGAGGCAATTACACAAGGCGAGGACGTTGAGAATGCCATTTTCGAAGCGACGGATGCGCTCGAAGAGGCCCTGATCGGTAGGATCAACAATGGCGAGGATCTGCCTTTGCCTTCGAAGCCGCAATCGGGGCAATATCTGATTCCTGTTCCCGCGCAGACGGCTTTCAAAGCTGCATTATACGAGGGGGTTCGAGCGCAGGACATGAATAAGGTGGAACTGGCGGCCCACATAGGGATCGACGAAAAAGAAGTTCGACGGCTGCTCAGTCCGTACCACGCTTCGAAGTTGCCGCGCATTGCTGAAGTCCTTGAGCGAGTTGGGAAGCGCATTGTCGTGTGTGTGGAAGACGAGCAAGAGATGGTGGCTGACGCGAACGCCGTTAGGTAGAGCTGCACTCTTGTGGTTTAAGGCTTCCATTTCGCGCGATGGCTATGCGGGGTTCGAGTAAGTGAACGAAGAATGCCGCGAACAGGGGCGAGCATGGCAGCTCGAAAGCGCGATGCAGGACGTCCGCGTGGGTTGGCGGAAGTTGGGCAAGGACCGGCTGTTTACGACGGTTGCCGTGTTGACGCTGGCTTTGGGTATCGGCGCGAACACGACCATGTTCTCGGTGGTGAATTCGGTTTTGCTGCGGCCGCTGCCGGGTTACCAGACAGACAGGCTGGTGCAGATCGACGATGAAGATGCGCGCTATCATGCCGGATTTGTTCCGCCACCGCTTTACCTGGAAATCCGCAAACAGAGTGCGAGTTTCGAAACGGTCGCAGGCCAGCAGTTTTGTCCGTTCAACCTGACTGGCGTGGGTGAGCCGGAGCAGGTGGTGGGGCCATGCACGACGGCCAACTGGTTTGCTCTGCAACATGCGCGCGCGTTTTTGGGGCGCACTTTTGCTCCCGATGAGGACCGGCGCGGTCACGCGAGAGTTGTGGTGCTCGACTATGCGTTCTGGCAAAGGAAGTTCCATGGCGACCGAAAGGTAATTGGACGCGCGATCGTGCTCAACGGCGCGCCGTGGACGATTATCGGCGTGATGCCGGCCGGTTTCAAGCCGTTGGGTGTTTCGGGCAACGTGGCTGTTTATACGCCGGAAGTGATCGCGGACAATCCGGCCGGTTTGATTGTCATGGCACGGTTGAAGCCCTCGGCGAAGCTGGAGGCGGCGCGGGCCGAGTTGAAGGTGATTGGAGAGAGACTGGCGCATGCCGACCCGGGAACGTGGAAGGGCACTCGTCTTACGCTTACGCCGGCGCTCGAGCAATTGACGGGCGCGCAGAGGCCGCTGCTGCCTCTGCTGATGGGCGCGGTTTGTTTTGTTCTGTTGATCGCGTGCGCGAATGTGGCGAGTCTTCTGCTGGCGCGTTCGAGGGCAAGACAGCGCGAAATGGAAATTCGTAGCGCGTTGGGAGCATCGCGCGGCCGGATAATCCGTTTCCTGCTGACTGAAGTTTTGCTTTTGTGTTCGGGCGCGAGCTTGCTGGCGGTGGGGATTGCTTACCTGGGAATTAACGTGTTGCGGCCTGTGCTGGCGTATTTGCCGCGAGCGGATGAGATAGCGGTGGACGGCAGAGTTTTTGTATGGGCGTTGCTCGTGGGATGGCTGACCACCTTGCTGGCAGGGGCGCTCCCCGCGTTGCGATCAGCGGAGACGCTCGACGTAGCCGGGATGAAATCGCGGGCCACGCTCCGGTGGCAGACTTCTCTGTTGGCGATGGAAGTCGCGCTGGCGCTGGTGCTGCTGGTAGGGGCCGGGCTACTGATCAGAACATTTGTGAATTTGCGGAATGCGCCGCTTGGTTACGATCCGCGAAATACACTGACGGCTTTTCTGGCGCTGCCGGCGAACGAACCCAGAAGGCCGGCGGCGGAGTTGTTGTACAGCCGGGTTCGAGAGCGCCTTGCTTCCTTGCCTGGAGTGCAATCGGCGGCCACGGGGACGAGCACGCCTACCGGAGGCATAGACATGTCGGTGGAAGTGGAGCCGGAAGGTGTCGCCGTCAGGCAGGGCGATGCGACCGCAACAGTCGACATTGTGAGTCAGCGATATTTCGGCACGATGGGCATTCGGATCAAGGCTGGACGCTCGTTCGAGGCGACGGACCGAAATGGCGGCGCGCCGGTGGCGATCGTCAGTGAATCGATTAATACAAAGTATTTCGGCGGCAAAGCGCTTGGCCGCCGGCTGCATATTCCGGCGGTCAATTTTGAGTTAACGGACGCCAAGATGGAACTGGCGGAGATCGTCGGGGTGGCCGATAATGTGGCGGTGACTTCGGTAGGCGAGACGACGGCGCAGCGCATTTACCTTGCGGAAGCGCAGTATCCTGTGCGATTTACTTATATTCTGCTGCGCACGGAGCGCGATCCTATGTTGTTTGCCGGGGCGGTGCGGCGCGCGGTATACGCGGAATCGCCGCTGACTCCGCTCGACGAAATGAAATCGATGGAAGAGCGTGCCGCTTATTTGACGGCTGCGCCTCGGCGCGCGATGTGGCTGCTGGGAGTGTTCGCGGGGTTAGCTGGAATTCTTTCGGCGATCGGCATTTACGCGGTGGCGGCTTATCTGACTGCGCAGCGAGCGCGGGAGATTGCGATACGGATGGCGGTGGGCGCGAGCGCAGTTTCGGTGGCGGGAACAATTTGCCGGAAGCCGCTTGCGTCGATTGCGATTGGAGTTTTGGTGGGATGCCTGGGAGGGCTTGGATTGACGCGGCTTTTGGAGTCGTTGTTGTTTGGAGTCAGCCATGTCGATCTGCTCACTTACGCCAGTGCGGCGGTGGCGCTGGCTGGCTGCGGGATGCTTGCCATGATCAGACCGGCGCTGCGGGCGATTCGGATAGACGTGGCGAGCACGTTGCGGCAGGATTAACCTGCGCCGAGTTAACGCAAGATCATGCCGGCGCAGGCGGAACTTAGCAGAAGACCGATCGCCCCGGTGATGAGAAGGCCTTGCATGGTTCTTGGGTGATCTTTGGCGCGCTGCTGCAAAATCAGCGGCACGAGCGCGATCCATTGGGTTAGGCCCCAACTGCATAAGAGGAGAAAAGGTAGTTTGCCAACCGGAGCGCGACTGGCGAGAAACCACGCGAGAGCAAGCGCGGCGAGCTGACTGAGACAGCCCAGGCCGACGCCGTAAATGAGCCTGTCATTGGGCGGTTCTTCCACTCGCTATGCTCCTTGAATTGTGGTGAGGCGCGGTTCCCGTTCGCGGCGAATCGGTTCGAGGACGGTGTTTTCGAGATCGTCGCGGTAGAAGAGATTGTAGGTGTCGAACGGGATGATGCGCTGGCCGTCGGGGTGGGCGATATGGACGCAGGTTTTCTTGATGCTGCGAACGTCGAAGCTCCAGGCATCGATGAACTGCATGATGATCACGCGGAAAACGTTGCGGTAATCGATAGCAAGCGGCGTGAGAACTTGCGGCAGGCAGCACAGCAGATCGTGCAAGGTGCAGGCGCTCGATTTCGGCGAATGGTTAGTGGAGAAGAGTTTAAAGATCTGCTGCTGCAGAGACCGATCGTTCTCATAAACGATGGTGTTGCGACCGCCCTCAATGAGGATTTTCGGATCGAGCATGCCGGTTAAAGGAATGACTTGCCCTTCGAGCTTGACGGCGTAGGCCATGGCGAGCGAATCGGGATGGCAGGGGACGGGAATGATGTCTTCGGGCCGGAAGAGATTAGTTTGTTCGAGGATCTTGCGGCGCACTTCGGTGAGCGTGAGGCGATCGCGCGCGGGATCGAAATTTTCGCAGCGGCCGGCGACCTGGATGGGTTGCAAAACGACGCCGCGCACGCAAGGTTGTTGGACGGCCCAATCGATGATGGAGCCGATTTCGCCGTCGTTCAGGCCGCGTTTGAGCGTGACGACGAGCGAAGTGGATATGCCGAGGCGATTGAGCGTTTCAATGGCCTGGCGGCGGATGGCTGTGAGGTCGGCTCCGCGCAACTGCTGGAGAGCGGCAGCTTCGAAGGAATCGAACTGCAGATAGATCTCGAAACCAGGCATGTAGGCGGCGAGGCGTTCGGCGAAGGCGGGGTCGCGGGCGATGCGGATGCCGTTGGTATTGAGCATCAGGTGCTGAATGGGACGGCGCTTGGCGAGATCGAGGATTTCGAAGAAGTCGGGGTGCAGAGTGGGCTCGCCGCCGGAGATCTGGACCACGTCGGGCTGGCCTTCATTGCGTACGATGGCGTCGAGCATGCGTTCGACGTGCGCGACGGAGCGATAGAGTGGGCGCGCGGGGCCGCTTGCGGCGTAGCAGATGGGGCATCGCAGGTTGCAGTGATCGGTGATCTCGACGAGAGTGAGGCAGGAGTGCTGCTCATGATCGGTGCAGAGGCCGCAATCGTAGGGGCAATCCCAACGCACGGGCATGTTGTAGCGCGTGGGCATTTCGGGCGGCTTTAGGAAGACCTCGCGGCAGCGGCGGTAATAATCGACATCGTCGGCCATCAGAACGCGTTCCGAACCGTGGATGGGACAGCGTTTTAAGAGATAGACGTTACCGTTTTCGAAAACGATTTTGTCTTCGGCGCGCCGATAGCAAGTGGAGCAGATGGAGATGGCAGTGTCATAGAAGAGATAGGGCCGGACGCGATCAGCCACGGGCAACAACCTTTCTCGGGAAGAGACGGGCAGCTATGCGGATGAGATCCTTGGAGTACCAAAGCACGGCGGCGGCACAGACCCATTGCAGCGTGCTGAGGCCATCAATGCGAAAGCCCGGTTTGAGGAAGTCTATGAAGAGACGCCAGAGATAGTAGGCGAAGACGAATAAGCGGAAGCGGTCTCCTTCGGCGAAGCGCGGTGGACGGACACGGGCGAGCAACGCGGCAAGCAGCAACATCGCGGCAATTTCGTAAAGCTGCACGGGATGGCGGCGGAGGCCGTCGCCTAGTATCTACTTGCATAAGTCAGAGTACTTGAGTTTGGGTTTTGAGGGGAAGACAACAGCCTTTTTCCATTCGAAGGGAGCGGCCCTTTCATTGTAGGCTGAGACGAAGTCATCGATGGCTTGCCGCAGTTGCTTAGGAGAAGTAAAGCTTGCGCCGCGGAGCGCTTGTCGGCTCAGGATACTGAACCAGCATTCGACTTGGTTGAGCCAGGAGGAATAAGTTGGAGTGAAGTGCAAATACACGTGGGGGTGCCGCTTCAGCCAGCGGTCCTCCTTCGGCTTGTGCGTGTTCAGGTTGTCCAACACGATATGGATCTCACGGTCCGGATGCGCTGCCACGACCTCGTTCATGAAGTCCAGGAACTCGCGCCGGCGTCTGCGGCTATAGTGCGCCGCTTTCACCTGTCCCGTGCTGATCTCTAGTGCCGCAAACAGTGTCGTCGTGCCGTGGCGCTTGTAGCAGTGACTGAATCCGTTAACCGCTTTGCCGTCTGGCAGACGCAAATAGCCTTGCGCCCGTTCCAACGCCTGAATGGACGGTTTCTCATCTACGGCGATCACCAGCGCTTTCTCCGGCGGGTTCAGATAGAGCCCCACCACGTCGGCAGCCTTGGGGCCAAACTCCGGATCCGTGCTGATGCACCAACTGCGGCGCCGCTGCAAGCAGATACTATGGCGCCGCAGAATGCGCCAGACTTGGTCTTTGCTCACATCCGGCAGAGCTTCCGCCAACAGCGGGCCATTCCACTGCGAGTAGCCTTTGGGCGGCGGTTGATCGAGCAACGCCAGCACTCGTTTCTCTGTGCTCAGGTCATAAATCGCGGGCTTGCCGGAACGCCCGGCGTCATTCAAACCCACCAGGCGATTGGTCCCGAAGCGTTGCCGCCACTTCGAAACACGCGCCGTGCGGGTTTTCAGGGTATCGGCAATCTGCTGGTTGGTTCGGCCTTCGTTGGCCAACAAGATAATCTTGGCCCGTTCCACCAACCGCTGCTCGCTCTTGCCGCGACGAGTCCATTGTTCGAGCCTCCCACGTTCCTCCTCGGTCAGGTCAATGATTGCCACGGGCTGGCGCATGCCCCTAGTATGTATAAGTACGTTAACTATTGCAAGTTAGTACTAGATCGATTCCCCAGGGCAGGGTGGTTGGGAGGCCGTAAGTATCGTCCTGCTTGCCGGCCAGTAGACAACCGATGCGGCCAATGGCGATGCCGATGGCAAGCGGGAGGGCGAAGAGGTCTCCGGTGCGGCGGTGGATGCCGGCGCGGCGCTTCATGAATTCGACGGCGAGCGTGCCGCCGAGAAGAGCGCCGACAATAGTTTTGCCGGCGAGCAGATAAGCAGGATCGTTCCAATGCGCGAGCGTGCGCGGCGGATCTTCAAACCAGTACAGAAAGCGGGAGCCGACGGCGGCGCCGAGAACGGCGGCGACGATGACGCTCCGGCGAGTGGACGTATCGAGGAAGTCGCCGTTTCTCTGGCGGGACCAAATATAGATGCGGAAGGCCGCGAGATAGGCCAGCGATTCGAAGAGGAAATGCCACGGCACTCTTGGTTATTATGCACTTGTTATGCAGGAAGAAAGCGGGTTCCTGACGCGCTGCGGCACGAGTAGGTAAGGCGTCCCGCGAGACAATAACGTATGGCTTCGCATTCTCATCCTTCGCTCACGCCAGAACAGTACCTCGAGCAAGAGCGGAAGGCTGGCTTCAAGAGCGAATACGTCACAGGGGAAGTGTTCGCGATGGCAGGAGCCACCGAGATTCACAACGCCCTAGTGAACAACGTTTCGGACTTTCTCACTAGTCGAAAACTAAGAAGTTGTGCCTGCTCGAAGTACAACTCCGATATGAAAGTCTACCTACGGGATGATCATGCATACTGCTACCCAGACTTGTCCGTTTGCTGTGGAGAGCCGCAGTTTCTAGACGGCGTGCGGGACGTGCTTCTAAACCCGACCGCTGTCGTTGAAGTCCTGTCGCCGAGCACGAGAAGTTACGATCTCGGCGACAAGAGCTTTTACTATCGACGAAATTCCTCCATGCGGCATATCGTTTTAATCTGGCACGATTGTGTTCGCGTCGGGCATTGGTCAAGAGTTGAGAGCGGGCTTTGGACATACGAGGAATACGGACACGTGGAGCACGCCATCGCTTTACCGGAAATGAACCTCCACCTTCCCTTGAGCGAAATCTATGAGGGAGTTGCGTTTAATTGAGAACGCGATTTCTTGCGAGCGGGGCGTTTCGGCGTAGACACAAGTGCTTTGAGAGCTTGCACGTTGCGAAAATCGTCGCCGGGTTTGTCGACGGGAGTTTCCAGGATGAAAGCTTTATCGCGCAATTTCGGATGGTTGAGGATGCGGCGAAATCCTTCGAGCCCGATATAACCTTCGCCGATGCTGGCATGGCGGTCGAGGTGGGAACCGAGCTTCATTTTGGCGTCGTTCGAGTGAATCACCGGGACGTTTTCGAGCCCGAGGGTTTCCGAAGCGAGGAGTAAGAAGTCAGCCAGGCCGGTCTCTTGGGAAACGTCGAATCCGCTGACGTAGCAGTGGCAGGTATCGAGGCAGAAACCTACAGGGATATCCAGATAAGGCGTGACGAGGGCGCGGATGGAGGCGAGTTCCTCCAGCTTACCGCCGAGTTGCGCGCCCGCACCGGCGGTGTTCTCAAGGAGAATGGTGAGCTTCGGATGACGGGTGAGGGCGGGGTCCACGCCCCGCCAGGCTAAAACGAGCGCTTCGGAGACGTTCAACATGCCTTGCTCGACGGTAAGCCCCTTATAGTTGCCGGGATGGGTCACCAGATATTCAGCGCCGATTAAGAGCGCTCGCTCGATCTCGCCGCGAAATCCCTCGATCGATTTCTCGCGAATCTCAGAGGGCGGAGAAGCGAGATTGATGAGATAGCTATCGTGGATGATCAGGGGCGTGAGATCTGCCTTGTCGCGATGGAGATTGAGAAGGCGGATTTGGTCTGGGTCGGGGCGTTTGGCGCGCCACATGCGGGGACTGGCGGAGAAAATCTGGAAGGTATTTGCGCCCAGTTCGGCAGCCTTGATCGCGGCCCGCTCAAGTGAACCGGCAGTTGAGGTATGAATGCCGATGCGCAATTCTTAAGAATATGGCACCAGTGGAACGAGCCGGCGGGTGCGGTTGTGGGTGGTTCAATTGTTAAACTAACGCACGGATGCTATTGGCCCGGGAATTCATTGGCTATTTGTCTCGGCAGCTTGTGGATCGGCTCAGTCCTGGCTTCTTCGAAACCGCGAATCCGACCGTCGGGGCGGCGGCTATTGCGGAGATTATAGAGCAGGATCTTTCGGTCGAAGACAAGCTGAACGACGAAGTACGCGACTTGCTGGACGATTATAGCGAGTATATGCGGCGTGAAAACGTTTCCTACCAGGAGATGTTTCGGAAGATTAAGAATCAGTTGCTGGCGCAGCGGAAAATTATTCGGGCGGCGGGGCGTGATAGCGGCGATCCGATGAAACTATCGCGCGATAAGGTGAACGATCTTTCGCATAAGATCGTGACTTCGCTGCGAAAATCGCGCGAGTTCAGGGTGCGCAAGGATCAGAACGATCTGCGGCTGGCGCTGGTGAAAGAGATGACAGACGTGCTGCAACTGGAGGATCGGGTGGATCGCGCGGCGCGAGCGAAAATTCGTACGCAGAAGCGGGAAATAGCCGAAGGCGGCGAAGAATACGACCTTCTGCACAAGCGGTATTACGCGGAAGAGTTGAAAAAGCTCGGTATTAATTTACATAGTTCCTCATACGGAGATCACTAACGATCATAGTGAGTTTTCCGGGGACGATGCGCAGCGTACTGGCGTCATAGACGGCGAATTCGCTGGCTATGAAGACGGGTTTGACTGGCCGGGCGATCCCTTCACTAATGGATGCTACCTGAGAGTTTCGTCGAAAGACGTAGTAGTCGATGGGAAGCGACAGCATTTGCTGCAGATGGGTGCCCGAGTTGGGCCCTTGCATGGTGCTGTTCCAGCGCGACAGCCATTCGTTGGCGAGATCCACATCGTAGTTGATCTGACGTCCGCTTTCCCAATCGACCCAAAGGGAGCGGCGGGATTCGGCGCGGAAGACGCCGGGATAGTTGCGGCGCTCGACATCGGGGAACAGGAACATGGAGCTACCCCAGGTGTTGTTTTCGGCCCACGCGGCGAGTTGCTCGACGGACTTGTCCATTTTTCGGACGGGTGATCGTCCAAGACTCAGGGAAAGTATTGACAGGCATACGGCCGACCAGGCGAATGTTTCGAGTTTTGCGCTTTGCTGTAACGCGAGCAGGGCGGCAATCGCGCAGAGAAGCCAGGTAAGCATCACCAGGTAGTCGAGCCACGCGAGCGGCTGCATGCGAAGGAGTATGGAATAGCGGAAGCGTTCGAGCAGCAGTTGGTAAAACGGCAGAGCTACCAGGGCGACGAACGGGAAAAAAAGCAGCAACCAACGTAAGGGGCGGTTGAGCGTAGGCCAAATGCGCGTGACGGCCCAGATTGCGACGACAAACAGCGCCAGATAGAGATACAGCGCGCGGGAAGGCCAGAGCGAAAGCCAGAGTTCAGGAGTCCGAAATTTCTCGATGGCGGCGATTTGCCGTGAAAAGCGGTTGAGGATGGGCTGCGAGTCGGGGGTTCCGGGCTGTAGTTGCGCCAGATTGGCAAGCAAGAGAATAAAAACAAGGAAGACCGGCAGCATCGGTTTGAGCACTTTGCGCATGCGCCTATCGAAGACAAAAGCAACCAATATGAGCAGCCAGAAAGGCGCTGCCATGGTGGGGTCGTAGAGCAGCGCGAGTCCAGCGAAGAGAGCAGAGAGAAGGGGTTTTTCTTGAGCCAGGCAGCCGAGCGCCAGGAGAGTGAGCCCGGTCGCGAATGCGCGTGGAACCGGTTCCGGATCGATCAGCCAAAGAGCAGGGCCTGGCAAGAACGTCCCCAGATTTACCAACGCCGCGGCGGTTAAGGCAAAGAACGGCTTCAATCCGGCAGCGCGCGCGAGCAGGAAGAGGCCAAGCAGTGCGGCCAGGCGGCATAGGATCTGCTGGACGAGTAGCGCTTTCTGGAAATCGAGCTTACCGGCTGCGTGCAGGAACAAAGTCACTTCGTCGTAGATGGTGTAAGCGACGTTCGGGTGAGTGGCGACGAGATCGCGCGTCAGGTAGTTGGGCGTATGAAGGTGCTGGAGGATCGGAAGATAAAGCTGGCTGGCGGAGGCGAGATAGCTGTGGCCCGGATAGAATTCTAACTCCAGCCACGCAACGGCAAGGAACGCGACGAAGACCGCTAGCGCGCGCCACATTCCTAAGCTGGGGTTTTATCCAACTGCTGCTTCGCCCAAATACGATTCGGGTCAAGTTTCAGAGCTTCCGAAAATGCCTGGCGGGCCTCGGAGCCGCGATTTGCTTTGCGCAGAATGATGCCTTTCCAGAGATAGGCATCGGCGAGCTTTGGATCGAGTGAAATAGCTTTGTCGATATCTTTTAAAGCGAGATCGAGACCGCCGCCCATCTGAGCGGGTAAATAAAAGTTACCAACACCGCGGCTGACATAAGCCAAAGCCAGGTTGCCGTCGAGGCTAATGGCTTTCGTAATTTCGTCTCGGGCGCAACTGCCGTAACTGAGCGCGCCGAGGATAGGATTCGCTGGAATAACCTGACCACACATTGCGCCTAGCAGTCGATGATATTCGGCATTGGCGCCATTTTCGGCTACCGCTTTCTTGGCGGGGTCCAGCCCAGCTTCGGCATAAGCTTCGGCTTTTTTCTTGTCGCGCAACTCCATTGCGACTTCGGCAGCGTAGGAATAAGCGAGGGCAGAGTTATATTGCGCTTCGGCGGAACTGCCGTTGGCCTCAGCCGTTTTTTTGTAGCGGGCAATCAGGCTAGCGAGCAGCTGTAAATTCTGCTGGTCGCGCGCCTTGACGAGTTCAGGGTCGGGCGCGGCTGCTCCGAGCGCGAAAAAAGTCAGCAGGGTGGCGGCCGCCGTGCACCGCAAAGATTTAAGACAATATATTCCCAAACCACGATTCTACTGGGCGCGGACTTATAGTTTGATCAATTTGCGCTGCGTGAGCAGGAAGAAAGCCGCTATCACGACGACCAATATTCCGTTGCCTGTCATGATGGCGGGAGCGGAAGCTTGTTTGATCAAGAGGCCGGAGAGCAGGCTGCCGAGCGGCATGCCTCCGCGAAAAGCCATACTGTAAACGCTCATCACGCGGCCGCGCATATCGTCGCCCACATAGAGTTGCACGAGTGAAGAGTTGAGCGCGAAAACAACCATCAGCGATGCGCCAGCGGCAAAGACGAGCGCCGAGCTAAGGCCGAGATTGCGTGATAATCCGAAGCCGGCAATGAAGACGCCGAGAATCAGCATGACAAGCAAGGATCTCTTCGCCTGGCCAGCGCGCTCGCTGCTTCCAGCGACTAGAAGCGCGCCTGTTACGGAGCCTGCGCCCGAAAGGCAAAGGAATAGCGTGAAGGTGTTCGGTCCGCCGTGAAAGACTGTGCTTGCCATTACCGGCAAGAACGTTATGAGGGGATAGGAAAGCAAGGTTCCGAGAAAAGCGAGCGAAACGAGACTCGTCATGCCTTCTTTCTTTAAGAGAAAGTGAATACCCTCGCGCATGCTTTTGATTACGGATTGCTCCGTTTTGACCGGTATGAAACGCGATTTGATCATAAGCAGCGACGCGATGACGGCCAGGAAAGAGAGTCCGTTCAAAGCGAAACACCAGGTTGCGCCGAGTTTGACGAGCGCGATGCCGCCGAGCGCCGGGCCAACTACTCTTGCCAGATTGAACTGGATGGAGTTCAAAGCAATGGCGTTTTGGAGGTCTTCCTTGCCGACAAGCGTGGGTACGAGCGCCGAATAGGCTGGTCCCCCGAAGGATTGAGCCACGCCGACGGTAAATGAAAGGCAAAGGATATGCCAGATTCGCACGACATGCGCGCCCACAAGCACCGCCAGAGTAAAGGCGCAGCCCAGCTGAATAAACTGGGACATCAACAGCAGACTACGGCGGCTCTTTCTATCCGCAAAAACGCCGCCGAAAAGAGACAGCAAGAAGATGGGAATCTGCGCGCAAAAGGCGTCGAGGCCCAAGTAGAAAGACGAATTCGACAGTTGGTAAACCAGCCAGCTTTGCGCGAGGATCTGCATCCACGTCCCGATACTCGAAGTGCAGGCACCGAGCCACATGAGCCGGAAATCGGGATAACGAAACGCGCGAAAGATGCGATTTAGCAAATATAAATTCCTGGCGCTGGGCGACTCTCCGGAAGCTGCTGAAAAAGCCGCTTCACGCTGGGGGCGCGCCGGCCTTGCGAGCGGAAGGCAAAGGATTCTCGCGTTGAATCAGGTGTAGCAGATTGCCGTCAGCGTCCTTAAAGAAGACAAGGCGGTTCGTCTGTGCCATGTACGGTTCGCCCTCGAATCTAACGCCTTGCGACGTTAGCTGTTCGCGCGCTGCATCGAAATCGTGAACTGTTATGGCGATGTGGCGCAAGCCGGGAGAGCGAATCGCGCTCTCGGCGCGCTCACCCTCGGCCGGAATAATCTCGATAAGCGCGCCATTTTGAGCCTCGATAAAATAATTGCCCGCATATTCATAACTAATCTCAAATTCGAGATTTGACACGTACCACTCGGCCAGCCGCTTCGGATTCGGCGAGGCGATTGCGAAATGCTCAATGCCGTTAAACATCATCCGGGATTGTAGCAATCGAAGCTTTAGATCCGGGCTAACCAATCTTCGAGTCGGGGATCGAGGAAATCTTTAATCTGCAGTGCCGCGCCTGCCAAATCTGTGCACGTGGTTTCTAGGCCGACCACGCGCATACCGGCTTGTATGCCAGCTTGCAATCCGGTCGGCGAGTCTTCAAAGACGATGCAATCTGCTGGTTCGACGCCCAGTCGTTTCGCCGCTTCCAGGTAAACGTCTGGAAAGGGTTTGGGCCGACTGACCTCCATTCCGTTCACGGCCGCGCGAAAAAAGCGGCGCAGGGCGTAGCGATCAAGTACGAAATCGATATTCAGCGGCTCGGCATTCGACGCGACTGCTTTGGGAATGTCCGGATATTTTTCCAGGAACTTGATCAAGCCTGGGATGCGATATTTATCGACGCCATCGCGGAGGAGCATCTCCCGCCACAATTCTTCTTTAGCGGCTCCATGCTGGAAAACTGCGTCCGCCGGAAGATCGCCGCCGATTAGATCCCTCACCAGTTCGGCGTTGCGTTGGCCGTGCATTTTACTCTCAAGATCGTCCACTTCAATGCCTAGACGAGCGAGGTAATCTTGCCAGGCGAGAGTGTGCAGAGGCATGGAATGAACCAGGACGCCATCCAAGACGAAAATAAATGCCAATTGGTTCTGATGGCCGCTCACGCGGAGAGCATAACATGCAGTCTAAGGCGGCCCCAGCAGCAGGCGGAGACGTGGGCAGTACTGGTCGGTCTTGTTTTCTGCCCGATTCCTGCTAGAATCTAGCCCGAGAAACAAACACTCAGGAAAATGCTATGAAAAAATTAGTTCCTTTACACTTTGCCAAAGTTCTGGTCTTGTTCAGTTGCGCGGCTGGCCTGGTTGCGACAAGCTTGCCGGCGTGTGCCCAAGCGCAGTCGACCGATCAGAGCACCAGCACCACAACTACAGCCAAAAAGAAACGTTCGAGAAAGGCGACGGGAACGGCCTCAAGCACAGCCACGGCGTCGGCGACTACCGCGGCCACTTCTTCCACAGCGACAGACTCATCGAGTTCGGCCTCCACTCATCATCGACATCGCAAGAGCACCGCCACAACGGCGACCACCGCGCCGGTGACCGCCGCCGCGCCTAGCGCCCCAAGCGCGCCTGCTTCCAACACGGCGAAAGTCAGCAAGGCGGCCGCGGCGGCGCCTGCGAAAACAGTTTCCGCTTCCGATATTCAGGCAGCGCGCGCCAGCGGCAAGGTTTGGGTGAACACCGACACTAAGGTCTATCACAAAGACGATAAATGGTATGGCGCGACGAAGACCGGAAAGTTCATGTCGGAGCAGGATGCCGTCAAGGCGGGCTACCGGCCGGCCAAGAGTTCGACTTCAAAGTAAGCCTATTCGAAGATCTCTGAAAACGGAACCTCGATAGACGTTCCGTCAAGCTTGATTAGATTATCGGTTGCCTGCTGCATTCCGTTCGCCCGGTAGATCCATACCGTGTTCTCGGCCGGGTCAACCAGCCAGACTACGGGAACTCCGAAATCCAGGTACTCCTGGATACGAACGTTTACGCGAGAAATTCGGTCTTCAGGCGAGAGAATCTCTATGCAGAGCAGCGGCGGCTTGGTTAATATCTGCTCGTTCGACTTGCCGGCAATTACCGTTACGTCGGGCACGCGGTACCGGGTCGGCTTGATTTGCATTCTCCATTCCGGAATGGCCAACGCTCCAGCCTCGCGCGATTTTCCCAGGAAGAATGCAATGAGCTTGGCCTGTATCAATCCGTGATCGTACTCTCCCAAAGTTCTTTCCTCAACCACGCCGTCCGTATAGTCGCAATCCGGTCGGTATACCGTTTTCAGATATTCTTGAACCGAGATCTGAGTGGACGCAGCCATAAAAAAAGTATCGCAGAATTGGGCTATTGCGGCGGGTTAAGGCGGATCCCCAACTCGCGCAGTTGCCGCTCGGGTACCGATGAAGGAGCTTCGCACATAAGGTCGGTGGCCTTGGCGGTTTTCGGGAAGGGAATTACTTCCCGAATGGATTGCTCACCCGCCAAAAGCATTACCAAACGATCCAAGCCGAGCGCAATGCCGCCGTGCGGAGGAGCTCCGTACTCCAGTGCTTCGAGCAGAAATCCGAAACGCCGCTTGGCTTCTTCTTCGCTGAATCCAAGGGCGGCGAAGACCTTGGTCTGAACGTCGCGCCGATGGATACGAATCGAGCCTGAACCGAGTTCTACGCCGTTCAGCACCAGATCATAAGACTTGGCACGGCAATGCGCAGGATCGTCGGTCAGCTTCTGTAAGTCGTCATCGTGCACGGAGGTAAAGGGGTGGTGCGCGGCATTCCAGCGCTTGTCCTCTTCGTCCCACTCGAACATGGGAAAGTCGACCACCCAGAGAAATTTAAAAACTTGCGGGTTGAGTAGTTTGTGGCGATCGTTATACTTCTGGGCGATGTGCAGCCGCAGTTGGCCGCAGGCGAGCAGCGCCGTGTGATCGGGCAGCGCGCCTTTCGGTTCGCCCGCCCAGGCAGCCAGCATGACCAAATCGTCTTCCGCCGGTTGGATGCGCGCGCGCATTTTCGCGACCGCCTCAGCATGATCTCGCTCCAGACGCTTGAGATCGTCGAAAACACGCAAGCCGCGTTCCTGCCCGAAGGCCTTGAGTTCATCGCGCTCTTTGCGGCTGAGCGGACCAACTTTTGGAATGTGAATTGCTACTAGCGGCAGGCCCGCGCTCGTGAGACCAGCGTCTTCGAACAGATCCTCGACGCGTTGGAACGGAGGAAGACGCAAGTCGGGTTTATCGCTGCCATAGCAGTTCATCGCTTCGGCGTAGGTGATGCGTGGGATGTGTCGCTCGACCGCTGCGCCAGCTGCTTCGCAGACGCTGAAGAGGAGCGGCTCAATGACGTCGTAGATTTGCTCCTGCTGCGGAAACGACATCTCGAGATCGATCTGCGTGAACTCCGGCTGGCGGTCCGCGCGCAGATCTTCGTCGCGAAAGCAGCGTACAATCTGGAAATACCGCTCATAGCCGCTCACCATTAAAAGCTGCTTGAAGATCTGGGGCGATTGCGGCAGGGCATAGAAGTTACCAGGCTGGACTCGGCTCGGCACCAGATAATCGCGCGCTCCTTCGGGTGTCGAGCGGGTCATGAAGGGAGTCTCGATCTCCAGGAAATTCTGTGCATCGAGCGCCTGCCGCACAGCAAACGTGATCTTCGAGCGCATGATGATATTGCGCTGCATATGCGGCCTGCGCAGGTCCACATAGCGATATTTGAGACGCACCTCTTCCTTGACGTCGACATTGTCTTCGAGCGGGAACGGCGGCGTGCGCGATTCATTCAGAATCCAAAGCTTCGAAACCGCGAGTTCTATTTCGCCCGTAGCGATATTCGAATTGACGGTCTCGGGGCTGCGCAGCGCGACAGTTCCTTCCACCGCAATCACGAATTCTGAACTCAGTTCCTGAGCGCGCGCGTGCGCTTCGCGATTCTTGCTTTCGTCGAAGACGAGTTGGCTAATACCATAGCGGTCGCGCAGATGAATAAAGATCACGCCGCCCAGATCGCGCCGGCGATGCACCCAGCCCATCAAGATAGCGGGGGAGCCGGCGTCCGCGGCGCGCAGCTCGCCACAGGAATGCGTGCGGCGCAGATCGCCTAAAAAATCGAGTTTCACTTCAGCCATTGTCTATGTTCCAGCAATCCCGGCCGGCTCAGTGTTACCTGCTCGCCGGACGCCATATTTTTTAAGGCGTAGGATTGGGTTGCGATTTCGTTATCTCCTACGATCAGCGCATAGCGCGCTTCGAGCTTATTGGCGAGTTCCAGCATGCGCTTCAGCTTGCGCTCCGTTCCCACCTCCACCGAGACATCCAGTTTGCGGATCTCTGTCGCGAGCACGGCGCAATGGCGCAAAGCCGCATCGCCCATGGGAGCGATGTACAAATCCAAGGCCGGGACTCGCACCGTTTGCGCTTCTTCCGCGGTCATCACCAAACGGTCTTCGCCGATCGAGAAGCCGATGCCCGGAGCGGCTGCTTTCGCGCCCAGCAGTTCGGCCAACCCGTCATATCTGCCACCGCCGAGGATGGCGTTCTGCGCGCCCAGCGACCCATGCGTAATCTCAAAAGTGGTGCGCGCGTAGTAGTCCAAGCCCCGCACAAGTCTGGGCTTCACTGTATAGGAAATCTGCTGATCGTCGAGAAACTCGCGCACGCGCCGGAAATGCTCGCGGTCGGCGGCGTCCAGGTAATCGAGAATAGACGGCAGCTGTTCGATGATCGGCTGATCTTCCGGCACTTTGCAATCCAGTACTCTCAGCGGATTTGTTTCCGCGCGCCGCCGGCAATCGGAGCACATCTTCGGAGCGAGATCTTTCAATTGTTCGCGCAACGCTTCGTTGAACTTTGCGCGCGACGCTTTGGAACCGACGGAATTGATCAGCAGCTCATATCCAGTGATGCCGACCTCGTCCAAAATAGCGAGCACCAGCTCAATCACCTCAGCATCGATCGCCGGTGAATCCGAGCCGATCGCCTCCGCCCCAATCTGATAGAACTGGCGGTAGCGGCCTTTCTGCGGGCGCTCCCGGCGAAACATCGGCCCGATATAGTAGAGCTTCTGAAGTCCAGGTTGCTGATCGAGGTGATTCTCGATGTAGGCCCGCAGAACGGAGGCCGTGTTTTCGGGGCGCAGCGTCAGCGACGTACCGTCTCGATCTTCAAAGGTGTACATCTCCTTGCTGACGATATCGGTTTCTTCGCCGACGCCGCGCGCGAACAGCGCCGTCTCTTCGAGCAGCGGCGTGCGAATTTCCCGATAGTTGAAGCGCGCGAACACTCTGCGCGAGGCCACCTCCACCTGATTCCACACCGCGCTCGAAGGCGGCAGTATGTCGCGCATGCCCTTGACGCTGCTAAGCGGATTCAACGCTGCTCTTCCTTGTAAATGGCGGTGAGCCGCACATAGTTGTCACAGTTTACAAGGAAGCGAGCTCTTTCTTCTTCCCTGACGGCACGCTTGACCCTGGCCGGAGACCCCATGACGACAGTTTGCGCTGCAACCTCCATTCCCTCGGGCACGAGTGAGCCGGCGGCTACAATCGCGCCACGCCCGATTCTCGATCCGTTGAGGAGAATCGCGCCTATGCCAATCAAAACCTCGTCTTCGACAACACAGCCGTGCAAGATTGCGCCGTGGCCGACCGTAACGCGGTTGCCTACGATGCAGGGATAAACCTTGTGGTCGACATGCAGAACCGAATTGTCCTGGATGCTGGTTTGATCGCCGATCCGGATGTGGTTGACGTCGCCGCGAATGGCAACGTTCAACCAGATACTCGATTCCTGGCCGATGACCACGTCGCCAATGACCTGCGCGCTGGCGTCCAGATAAGCAGAGTCTGCGATGCGGGGCATGACGCCGCGATAAGGTCTGATCATGGTGATTGAATGAGTGCCCGAGACACGACGCGAATGTGCGTCTTTACAGCCATCCTAGCAAGCGCGGCGAGCATTTCAGTCTCTTGCCGATTTGGCGAAGTTGTCACGAAATGCGGCTTGAATCGTACTTTCGGTCCGGGTCTCGACTTCTTTGGAGATTTGAGCGCGGATCTCTTCCCGGGAAGCATGTAATTCCAGCGCCGAGAGCGCTGCTAAAGCGTCACGCTCCCGACCGGTGCGGACGAGGGTAAGCAGGAACTCGATAGCTTCGTCACGCTGCGAAGCACTGATGCCGCGCAGCAGAGCGGCCCGCAACTCGGGGCTCCTGGTTGTCTCCCAAGTTGCACGCAGCGCCGCAACGGCAGAGGCCAAGCGAGACGCGCCAAGGGATAACGCGGCCTCCTCGCGAACCTCTTCCTCCGCAGCGCCCAGAAACCCGGAAACGAATGATACACCTTCTTCGCCCTCTAACCGGATCAACGAATCGAAAACCTGTCCGGTCACCGCCGGGCTGACATCTCCCGTGCGGGCTTTCAAGTGCAAGAGCAAGGCCGCTTCTTCGCCATTCATTTGCTCGAGCGCGAGCGCGGCGTCGGCTCGCACCGGGGCTGAACGTTCCGCTTGGATACCGTCCGTCAATGCGCCGATCAGATAGCGCAGAATCTGGCGGCGCGGCAAGTCGTTGGTCTGGACAAGCGCCAGCGCGCAGGTGCCACGCAGCGTGATCGCGGTATCCTCTTCGCCGCCCCAGACCGGTTCCATTTGGACGTGTTGCAAGCCGCGCACGAAGGGTGTTGAATCCGCGTAGTCGAGATGCTTCAAAGCCTTGGCAAGCGCATTTTTGGCCGAACATTGCGGATCGGTCTGCACCGCTTTCGCGAACATGCGGTCGAGAGCTGCACAAAGCTCGGGAGTCAACGTCTGTAAGCTCAAATCAGCCGCGATGGACGCAGCATGCGCCACCACGACGTTCACCCGGTCTCGCAATCCGGCGCGCACTGCCGCTTCGGTAGCGCTCCCCGGGCCGGCGAGTCTTAACGCTTTCAACGCTGCCAGCTGTTCTTCGATTTTGCGGCTCGGCATAGTGCTCCGCTCCCTCGGCCGCCGCTAGAATAGCAAGCGCCGTTTTGCTCTATTCATGCCGCAAGGCGGCGAGCGGATCGATTCGAGACGCTCGCGTGGCGGGAGCGAACCCGGCCAAAACCAACGCAGCGAGCAGGATTCCAGCCGCTAACAAGATCGCGAGTGGGTCGGCGGGTTTCATGCCGAAAACAAAGATTTAATAGTGGACAGCGCGCTCCAGGCGCAGAGGAGGCCGACGGCGAGCCCTGTGGCCGTGAGCGCCAACACCTCGCGCAGCACCATCCAGATAATACGCCGCCGCTGGGCGCCCAGCGCCATTCGGATACCGATTTCGTTCGTGCGGCGCGACACCGCATACGCCATAGTGCCGTAGAGCCCGACACATGCAATCGCCAGCGCGAGCATCGCGAAGGCCGTACAAAGGTCGGCAAAGGTGCGCTCCTGGGTAATGGTGTCGTCGATGCGCTCGGTTTGCGTCATCATGCCCGTGACGGGAACACTCGGAGCGGCTTCATGGACAACTTTGCGAACGGTTTCGGCAAGGGCAAGAGGGTTCCGCGCGGTGCGCAGTTCGAAGATCATGGCAGCAGGCGGTCCTTTCACGATGTTCTGGAGGCAGGAGATGTATGCGACGGGCGGAATCGTACCCTTCAGCGAACTGTATCGGGCGTCCTTCGCGATGCCGACGACAGTCAGTTCGCCAGCCTCCGAGTTGCTGAGCCTGAAACGGCGCCCGATAGGATTTTGGTTAGGGAAGTACTTTTTAGCGAAGACTTCGTTGACCACGGCAGTAAGAGGAGCACCGTCAACGTCGCGCGCGTCGATGGGACGGCCGAGCAGAATCGGAAGCTGCATGGTTTCGAAAAACGCAGGTCCGACCGTACTGAAGAACGTTTGCCCGCGGTGGTGGCCGGGAAGTATAGCGCTGGTTCCATTGGTCCAATTGGCGACTAAGGGCATGTTCGACGTGGTTGCGGCGCGCACGCCCGGCAGAACGCGGAAGCGCTTGTCCATGCGCGCATAGAACGCTTGCAGCGCCGAGCCTTTGTAGCCTGCCTGGCTGGCATCCAGGCTGAAGGTCAACAGGTTTTCCTGGTTGAAGCCGATTTCCACGGAATGAAGATTGACAAGAGTGCGGACAAAGATCGCTGCCCCTAATACGAGCAGCAGCGACAGCGCGATCTGAGTCACGACTAGAAATTGACTCAGGCCGACGCGGCCTCCCCGGCCGCGCGGAGCGCTGGCGCGAGTCTCTTTGAGCGCCGGTGTGATATCCACGCGCGTGGCCGCAATGGCAGGCGCGAGCCCGAATAGAATGCCTGTGGCAAACGCGACCGCGATGGTGAAGGCGAGGATGCGCCAATCGAGTTCGGCACGCAAACTGAAATCCTCACGGCCACTGGCGAGCAGCCAGGTGAGAAACCGAATTCCAGCGGCCGCAACGGCAACGCCCAGAATTCCTCCAGGCAGCGCGAGCAGCAGGCTCTCTGTAAGCAACTGCCGCAGGACGCGCAGTCGGCTCGCGCCCAGGCTGAGACGTACCGCTATTTCACGTCGCCGCACGCTGGCGCGAGCGAGAAGCAGGTTTGCAATATTAGCGCATGCGATGGCGAGAATAAACGCCACCATGGTCATCAGCACAAAGAGCGGCTTCGAATACTGGCGGCGCAACGAGTCGACGCCAGAACCGCCTTCTTCGAGCCAGAGCGCCGGCAGGTCGGTCCGCTCCTTATCGTTCGCCGCCGAGGTGAGTGCGAAGCGATGGAATCGCGCCGCAAGTTCCGCCTGCGCGCGCGACAGCGTGACGCCAGGACGCAAGCGGCCCATCACATCGACCCAATAGAAGCGCGAATCGATGAACATGGTGTCGTGCTCGTTGCCATAATTTTGGGCGAGCGAGGTCGGTTCACGATCGGGACGTACATCACCGGAGCGGAACCCGGCTTAACCCCAAAGAATTCAGGCGCGGCTACTCCCGCTACCGTGAATGGCATGTTGTTAATGCGTACGGTCTGCCCAATGGCTGTAGGGTCACCGGCGAACCGCGCGCGCCAGTAGTCATAACTCAGGACAGCGACCTGCGATGCGCCAGCGAGGTTATCGCTATCGGTAATCAGCCGGCCCGCGGCCGGAACGATTCCCAGCCCGCTGAAGAAATTTCCCGAGACGAATTCGACGGGACCGAGTTCGGCTTGCCCGCGTACGACCAGATTAAGCTGCCCCGCGTCCTTGTAAGCAAAAAGAGTCGAAAAGACATCGTTGTGTTTACGAAGTAGTTCGTACGCGGGCCACGGGAGAATCGGGCTCGTGATCCCGCCGCTCGCCTCGTTATAAATGCCGCCATTAGTATTGTCGGGCTCCTGTTTGGCGCGCCAGTTCAGGATCGCCAGTTCGCCCGGATTGCGTACCGGCAACGCGCGCAGCATAATCGCGTCCATGATGCTGTAGATCGCGGTATTCGCGCCGATGCCCAGCGCGAGCGAGAGCACGGCCATGGCAGTAAACAACGGGTTTTTGCGGAAGGTGCGCCAGCCGAAACGAAGATCTTGGCCGAGCCGTTGCAGCGATCTCCAGCCCCACATTTCGCGAATATCTTCCTTGAGCAGCAGCACGTTCCCGAAATCACGACGACTGGCCCGTTCTGCTTCTTCGCGCGCCGCGCCCGAGCGAATTCGCTCCTCCGCCTCGGCCGCCAGATCGTACGCAATCTCATCTTCGAGATCGGTATCTCGCTGTTTCCACCGCCAAAATCGCCATTGCTTCATCGGTTACTTAGCCCCTTTGCGCCGGACGCATGACGCGGGCAATCGCGCGCACCAAAAGCTTCCATTTCGATTGTTCGGCCACCAGTTGCTTCTTTCCCGCTGCGGTCAGCCGGTAATACTTTGCCCGCCGGTTGAGGTCGGAACTCTTCCACTCCGATGAGATCAGCCCGCGAGCCTCCAGGCGGTGCAGGGCCGGATACAAAGAGCCGCGCTCGATTTTCAGCAGATCCGCCGAACTCTGCCGGATGGCCTGCCCGACGCCATGTCCGTGCTGCGATCCCCACTGAAGAGTCCGCAAGATCAACATGTCGAGCGTGCCTTGAAGTAGCTCGATCCGGTTCTCCATAGCTTCATTGCCGGCCATTTCGCTTAGAAGACATTCTAGTAGACTATCCTACCTCTTGTCTACTCGACCGTCTGCTAGTAGCGGAACACCCAACGGGGCGCCTGTCACTCTGCTGAAATCCTCGTAGTCAACAATAGAAGTTTGTCTTTTCGCCGACCACGATGAGTCAGACCGCCGTTCGCAGGAAACCACAATTCACATTGATCGGCGCGCGCCTGTTCGCGTTCCTGGCGGTCCTCGGTCCCGGCTTCATCACCGCCAACGTCGATAACGATCCCGGTGGCATCCTTACTTATTCGAATGCCGGCGCGCAGTATGGCTACACGCTGCTCTGGACGCTCATTCCCACCACCATCGCACTGATCGTCATCCAGGAGATGGCGGCGCGCATGGGCGCGATCACCGGCAAAGGACTATCGGATCTGATTCGCGAAGAATTCGGATTGCGCGCCACCTTCTTCACCATGCTCGTGCTCGGTTGCGCCGATTTTGGCAACATAGTCGCCGAGTTCGCCGGACTCGCTTCCGGCATGGGCATCTTCGGCGTCAGCAAATATATCGTGGTTCCGGCCGGCGCGATTCTTGTCTGGACGCTCATCGTGCGCGGCCGCTATAAACCGGTGGAGCGAATACTCATCGTTGCTTCGCTGATCTATTTCGCTTATCCGATATCGGCTTTCCTCGCCAAGCCGAATTGGGATCTCGCGCTGAAGCAGACTTTTATCCCAACGCTCAGCAGCGACCCTGGCTACCTGGCCGTGATCGTCGGCCTGATCGGCACCACTATCACGCCCTGGATGCAGTTTTACCTCCAGGCCGCGGTGGTCGAGCGCGGAGTCGATGCCCGGCACTACGGCCTATGCCGGCTCGATGTCATCCTCGGCTGTATCATCACGGACGTCATCGCGTTTTTCATTGTGGTCGCCTGCGCCGCCACCATCTATCATCCGAACCGGCCGGAACTGACCGATGTGGCGCAGGCCGCCGTCGCCTTAATCCCGTTCGCCGGCAAGTTCGCCGCAATTTTGTTTGCTATTGGGCTCATCAACGCGTCTTTGCTTTCGGCCGCGATTCTTCCTCTGGCCACTTCTTACAACATTTGCGAAGGTCTCGGGTTTGAATCCGGGGTCGATAAGCGTTTCAGCGAGGCGCCGATTTTCTATTGGCTCTACACTCTGCTAATCGGCGGCGGCGCTGCCTGCGTCCTGCTGATCCGGAATAGCTTTCTTCTTAAATTCATCCTCTATTCCCAGATGGCGAACGGCATTCTACTGCCGTTTGTGCTCGTCTACATGCTGCTGCTGATTAATCGACCGCGGTTGATGGGCGCTTTCAAGAATAAGCCCTGGCAAAACGCCGTCGCCTGGTCTACCGCGATTACCATGATTGTGTTAGCGGCCGCCTGGCTTTACACTGGCTTCTTGGCTTAAAATTTCGAGAGAATCTTCCTCAAAATGCCACTTCCCTGGCATACACCCATGTGCCCCTCTTGCCTTTCCAGAAAAGCGGCCCTCCGCTCGGTTGTGCGTTGGCGTGATCTGCCCTTTCTGGCGTTTGGTGGAAAGCCCCGGCGCTGCGGGCACTGTTACCGCCGCTACTATATGTGGCCATGGTTGCGCAATATATAAGTTGCGGAATACATAAGCTGTGCAGTCTGTCTGGAGTTCTGATTTTCAATCGGCTGATTTCTTGAAGGGATTTGCGACCCTTACGTCTTCATACTGCTGACCGTCATTAAGGTCTTCAGAGTAGAGGGTACGGCAGCCCAGAGCTCTTGCCGCCGAGAGAATAGCTGCGTCCCAATAGGAAATTCGATAGCGAGCCGATTGTTCAATGGCGATCCTGACGAGGCGATGATCGATAGGCTGGCAGGGAAATGCGAGGAACTGCTCGATCCATTCGATCGCTAACTCGGCGGACAACGGCTGAGCGGCTTTCTTCACTACGGTTACAAAGAATTCCTGGAGGACTTGAGCTGACGTGGCAAAATCCTCCGACTCAATCAACGCGAGGGCACGTTGGCGCTTGGGCTCGTCCTTGCTCGACCCGATCGCTGCATAGACGAGCACATTCGTATCGAGGAAGACCTTAGCGCTCATGCAGATCGTCGCGTGACCAGCTTTTTTTGCCCAGCCGGCCGTCCGATTGAGCGCTCAATTCGCGTAACCGCACCCTGGCTTGGGTAACTCGATCCTCTTGGGCAGCCAGCTTCGTCAGATAATCCCGCACCAGGGCATTGATGCTGGAATTTTGCTCCGCGGCATACCGGCGAACGACGGTTAGGACCTCCGCGTCCATGCTTAGCGTGATATTGGGCATGACCACAGTATATGTTAAACTGTGTAAAAAGTCAGCAGTTCGACGGAATACGCTCTTTCTTTTCTGAATCTTATTTAACGTTCCACTGCTCCGCTCACTTCTGGACGGATGATACGATCAGGTCGTAGGCTTTTCGCGCCCGCCAGCGATGGACGTTCAATCTCTACCCGCGACCGCTCTCGAAAACCCTCACCGGCTCGAATTGCCGTTTGAGCCGCTTCCGCAATTTCGCCAAAACACCCTCGAAGAGACGCCTGATCGCGCCGATAACCACAGCAAGCGCATCGGCATTTTCATCGTCGCCTATAACGCCCTGACGACATTGAGCACCGTCCTCAGGCGCATCACGCCTGAGGTGTGGCGCAACGTCGAGCAGGTAGTCGTGTTCGACGACGCCAGTCCGGACGCCACTTACGAACTCGCCGTCGGTATCCAGGCGATGACTAACCTGCCCAAGCTCAAGGTCTTGAAGCACGCGAAGAACCTGGGCTACGGAGGCAATCAGAAAGCCGGCTATCGGTATTTCATCGAGCAGGGGTTCGACATAGTCGTTCTTTTGCACGGTGACGGCCAATATGCGCCGGAGCTGCTCTCGCACATGTACGCTCCGCTCGTGCGCGGAGAAGCCGATGCGGTTTTCGGCTCCCGCATGATGAAAGATTTCGGCGGTCCTCTCAAGGGCGGTATGCCGCTCTATAAATACGTTGGCAACCGTATCCTGACCGCTTTTGAGAATCGCGCGCTCGGCCTTCGCCTGACTGAGTTCCATAGCGGCTACCGCGCCTATAACGTGCACGCCTTGGCGCGCATCAATCTCGAAAAGCTCACTGACGATTTCCACTTCGATACGGAAATCATCATCAAGCTGCACCATCAGAACTTTCAGATCAAGGAAGTTCCCATCCCGACTTTCTACGGCGACGAAATCTGCCGGGTCAATGGTCTAAAGTACGCCAAGGCCATCGTACGTGCCGTACATCGCTATACCGAAACTTCGCGCGCGGTTCGCAGCCATCCCGAGTATGAAGAGTACTTCGTCCCGTACGCGATCAAGCACAGCAGCTATTCCACGCACTATTACGCGTCGCGCCTGGTTGGAACAGGCAAGCGGGTACTCGACGTAGGTTGCGGCGACGGCGCTTTCGGCCGTGAACTCGTGCGTGCCGGCAACACGCTAACCGGCGTGGATTGCGAGCCGAACGTGCCTGGCGACGCCGGTTATGAAAATGTCGTCGAAGCGGATCTCGAAAAAGGTCTCGGAACATTGTCACGCCTGGCGGGTGACCAGTTCGATCGCATCCTTTTACTCGACCGCCTCGAACATCTGCGCGATCCTGATCGCCTGCTGGCTGATTGCCGCCGCCTGCTCGATGCGCGCGGCAGATTGATTGTCTCCGTGCCCAATGCGGTTAACTTCACCGTTCGGCTCATGGTGCTCTTCGGTAACTTTCGCTATGCGGATCGCGGTATTCTCGATTGGTCGCACTTGCGCTTCTTTACTCTCAAGAGTGCTGCCCGTTTGTTGCGGAAGCAGGGCTTTCGTGTAACCGGCATTCATTTCACGGTGGTTCCGCTCGAGCGAGTGGTTTCGCTGTCCCCGGATAGCCGTCTCCTTCGCTTCGCCAATCGGCTTTTGCGCGCCGCCACCGGGGCGCTTCCAGGGCTACTCGCTTATGAGATCGTGCTGGTTGCTGAACGCTAGAGTGGCGGTTCGGAAGTTCGAAGCGCGGCGGTGCCTTCATCATGAGAGCACAACCCTTTTAAAAGCATTGGGCGGAAGCGTGGCTTGTGCCGGCGGTTTGGTCCTTGCCCACGAAAAACCCTGGCGCAATCAAGCGGAATACAGCTATCATCGGCGGTTTTGCAAGCTGCATACCAAGCTACAACCACGCATTACAACGATGCTGTAGGCGGATCTCCGAATGCAACGCATTTGAGTGCTGTACAGACTGCAGGGCAACGCTTCTGAACCATTACACGGAGGTTTTAGCAGTGTCGTTGTCCAATGTAATATCCAATATGGCCCTAATGCAGCTTGGTACCCCGGTCAGTTTGCGTCTGCGGCAGCTATGCAGGGGTATTTGGAACTTGGTCGTCTGCGCTAGTTTCCAATGGCGGGGCCAACGCTGCTGTCACACCGCTGAACGAACCGGCCAAGTGCGGCAATTTCATGAGGGCGAAGCCACTTAGTAACTTACCTCAGTTCTCGATATACTGGTGCACGAACTTTGGGGGCAGGTCACTGGTTTGAGGGCCTTTCCGCACCAATTACCACTTTGCTTTTGATTTTGTTTATGGGCGTCTCTGCCTATGGAGTCCGCAAGACGTTGACCGAGATGCGGCAATTTGCGATTGCAAGCCGGGAAGGCTCCGCGCATTTACCATTTAACCCCAAGGTTCTGGTAGCCCAAATAACGCTGTTGGGTCTGTTAGCGCTCGTAGTGCTTTACGCGATATTTCGACACTTCGGCGTGCCGACACCATTGTAAGAAACTGAGGAACATCAACATGGACGTTATACAACAACCGGATATTTTTACCACGTCTCATACTTCCGAGGCGGCTACATGCCTGGGGAACGCAAGAAGGACCATCATCTGGTATAGCGTGATTTTTGCCGTTCCGTTAGGGTCGATCTACAGCCTGCTGTGGTTTTTCAACAATAGTTGCAAGCCATGTCCGTGAAGGGTAGAAAGTCTTCCCGTAACCGCGAACTGCTCGACTGAGGCCCACTTGGGCAAACAGCGGCTTAGCTGTCAAAAGAACGCCTAACAGCAGCGGTAAAGGTCAATCTTTTTTCGGGCTTTCCGCATTCACCGGTTCCGGCGCTTTGACCGAACTTAGCTTCTGCTCCTGCTCCAGATCGATCTGCTTGCTGCGCTTGGCCGGTTCGAGCGTCTGCTTCGTCCCTGTCTCGAGCGAGCGCATGATTGCCTCGATCACTCGCACATCCAAGAGCCCCTCTTCGCCATCGGGCTCCGGGTCTTGCCCGTTCAGAATGCAATCGGAGAAATACTTCATCTCTCCGCCGAACTGGTCCGTATTCTTGAAGCTTTCCTGCTTCTTGTCTTCGCCCAGCATCGATTCGTACTCGAGCGACTTGCCATACGTGAAAGCTGGTGAGACGGTCACACTTCCTTTGCTGCCCACCAGCGTGTAGGAATCGATGTCATTGCCGGCATAAGAGACCGTGAATTGCGCCAGCCGGTTTTCCGGGAATCGAAGGGTGACCGCGACCGTATCGTCAAAATCTCCCAAACCCGCGTCCGAGTTCCGCGAACCGATGGCACACACCTCCACCGGCTCCGCGCCGAACAGATTGCGCGCCGCGTTGACCGGGTACGGACCCATATCGAAAACCGGACCCGCCGCTGCTCCGCTCCGGGCGCGATGGTTATCGGGCTTTACGTTCTGCGCGAATGCCGAAGTGAAGAAACGCACCGCGCCTAGCTTTCCCGAACGCGCCAGATCTAAGACCGCCAGCGTGGCCGGCTCAAAGTGCAGCCGGTAGGCAAGCATCAATTTTGCTCCGGAACTCTTTTGCGCGTCGATAATCTGGAGGCACTTCGCCGAGCTGACTTCCATGGGCTTTTCGAGCAGCACGTGAATGCCGGCCTGGAGCGCCGGTACCGCGAACTCTGTGTGACGCCAGTTGGGAGTCGCTATATAGACGGCGTCGATTACGCCCGTCCTCAGCAGCTTGTCGAATTCTTCGTAATCGAAGCAGCTGGCAACGCTATACTTCTCGGCCAGGGTTCTCGCCTTGACCGCATCGCCTGTGACGAGCGCCGTGATCTCTGAGTTGCCGGTGTGGCTGACGCCCGGCATCATGGCTTCCTGCGCGATATCACCCAGGCCGACAATGCCGTACCGGATCTTCTTATCCGATCCGAGGCCCAAACTCTCCTTGATTCCCATCACCCGTCAGACTCCGCCGCCAGAGGAGAAGTTGCGCGTGATGAAGGGCGGCCGATGAATGGCGAGCTAGGAAGCCGGCGCGCTGTTTGTTTCCGGATCGCGGGCGGCCGGCGGCGCGGCCAGCAAAAGCGGCTCCTGCGGCATGACGATCCAACAAACCAGATAAGCAATCAAGCCGATTGCAGGCGGCCAAATGGCCAGCACAACCGTTAAAATCCGTACCAGCGTCACATCCACGCCCAGGTAACGGGCCACACCCGCGCAAACACCCGAAATTTTGCGATCCTCGCGCGAGCGCGTCAGCGTGCGCGTGGGTTTCCCGGTCGCCGACGCAAAGCTGTTTCTGCCGGTAGCGGTCGCGCATTGCGGACAATAGCGGGACGCGTCCGGAACTTCGATTCCACACGAGCTGCAATACATGTTGTCCCCCAATCCTAAAAACGAAATTCCAAGCGCGGATGTTCCTCTTATTCGACGCTTAACCCCAGCCGCGCCGCCGTTTGCTCCACCTGGTCCGCGCCGAGCAGCGGCAAATCCACTTGTGCGTGTCCATTTTCCTGTAGATCGATCGATTTGCCGTCGCGCTGCATGGCGCGCAGAAAGTCGACGTTCTGCCAGATACTCGTCCATTGCTCCACCGCATAGCCAAAATAATGTCCGGGGGGCACATTCTTGATCGTGAACGTTCCGCCCGCTCCCGCTGTTCCCATGAACACGCCCGAACCGTCCGCCGCCGGTATTTCCGGAATGAGCAAGGCAGTGCCGGACGCGGCGTCCGAGCTTCCTGGCGCCTGCAGCGTTCCGTCTACCTCGCCGACTCCCGTTTTCAGCGTTACGTCCAGCTCTCCTCCACCACTCTCGGAAACGTCGATCCCACTTGTCCTGACATCCTGCCGGTTGAAAGTAATCGATTGCACGTACATGCCGTTCGGAACATTCGCCACGCGCACCATGTACTCACCCGGATCGAGATCGTTTACGGCAAACGCGCCACTGCTATCCACCTTGACAACTTGGAAGCTGCCGATGGCGACCTGCCCGGCGGGTTGAAGGTAAAGCTGCAGCTGGCTGTTATTCGCGCTCACCGCCGCGTTCAAGAAAGTAACTTGTCCCGTCAAGTTCACCGTCGGCATCAACGCCAGTTCAACTCCGTCCACGTTGCCGCCGTTTACATCGACATCCTGCCGCGCCAGCACGCGTCTCCGGCCCATGCGGCGGTTCTGTTCCGCGCCGCCTCCGAAACTGCCCATCAGCCAAAGCGTGTAGCTGCCGCTTTCGACGCCGCCGACGGCAAACGAACCATCCGCTTGCGATTGCACTCGTCTTCCTAACCCGCCGCCAGGCGGCATATCGCGCGGCGTGATTTCCAGGCTCGCTCCCTTCTGCACGCCGCTCGGCAGAAGGCTCGCAATCTTTCCACTCAGGTTGAAGACCTCGGCGCGCTGCATATGGATGTCGGCGTCCCCAACGCTTGCTCCCGCGGCCAGCTCGATAGCCGACGCGCTCTCCAGATTCGAAGCCTTCGGGTAGAAACTGCGCACGGCTTCGAGCGGCGGCGATGGCGAATCGTTGGCCGGTCCCTGTTTTTCGGGCTTCACATCCGCTTCGCGAACCGGGTCCGCGGCGACATAGTATTTGCCAGGGTAGACTTTCTTGAAAAGGTAAGCGCCGTCTTCCCCCGCTGTGGCGTTCTGCGCGCGCCGCAGCTGCATTCTGCCGCGTCTGCTCGAAACCATGAAGAGCGAGACCCTCGCGCCCGCGGCAGGCCGCCCGCTTCCGGCGAAAACCTTACCGCTCAGGCTGCCGAGCGGGCTCAAGGAGACCGTCACACCTTGCACTTGCGACCCATCGCCTACCAGCACCGTTTGCATGGCGCCACTTCCATTCGCATAGTTGGCATGAGTGGCAAACAGGACGTAGGTAGCTGGCGTAACCGAGTCGAATCGAAAGTTGCCATCGTCGAGCGAAACTGCCGTCACCGGCCTCACCCCGGCTTTCGCTCCCAATCCGCGCGGAAATAAATGCAAACTAGCGGCGGCAATCCCATCGCCCGATTGCGCATCCACCACCCGTCCCTGGATAGAACCGGGTGTGCCTGTGGAAGCAGTGGTCTGCGCGTAAAGCGCGCCGGAGAGAATCAACAGCGAAAGTAGACGAAACTTCTGCACGCTTGGGGCGATCGGCGGCCCAGTTACGATTCTGGCACTAACGCGCGCTGAACGGTTGCGCGTCCGCCTGCCGGCTGAAGCTTCCGAACATTGTCTTCGAACCCGCGTCGAATTGGGTCATCGGACGCATTCCCAAAATCATTTCGATGGTCCGCAGCACGCCCGTCTGATTGAACATTCCGGAATCCACCGCGCCCAGCCGCGTATAGGGAGAAATCACCGAGGCAGGCGTTCGATAAGTGCTCACGTGATCCGAACCACCTGCGCCGGACGCTTCCACAATAAAGATCGCGGTCGATGGCCACAACTTGCTGTGCGAAACCGCATCCACCAGCGCGCCCACAGCTCTATCGTTATCCGAAACCAGCGTCGCCGCGGGAGCTTCGCCTTTTTGCGCCGCATCGTTGCTCAGCCTCACAATGCTCAGATCGGGCGCTTTCGCCTGCGCGTCGAAACTCTTCCACTCGCCGATGAATTCCGCCGCGCGGTCCGTGTCTTTATAAGCTGTGTCGGGTCCGCGGAAGTTAAAGTCCGTAATCCCGGTTAAAGACGGGTCTCCGGTGGCTTGCGCCTGGCGCACCTCTCCAGCCGGTATGTTTTTCACCCATTCGCCATAGTCCCGTACGTTGAGCCCCGCCTGCTGTGCGTTGCTCCACAGATACCCGGCCGGCGGCAGGTTCACCGTCTCGCCGCTTTCGAAATTGGAAAGTTTACTCCGTCCGGCCTGGGCGCTGGCCCACAGCTTCACCGTGTAATCCGGCGCGATCGCGGCTGCCGCCCAGTTTTGTCCTTCCGCTGACCCATCGCCTTCACTGTAAAAGTTGTCGTAGGTAACATACTCCGCCGCCAGCTTATGCAGATTGGGAGTAACTTGTTCCCCGAAACGAACCTTCGATTTGTCCCCGTTCCCCTTGGCCAGATCGCCCAGCAATTCGTCATACGTCTGGTCGCCTTTGATCACGTAAATCACATGCTGGATCGGAGACGGATGCCCTTGCGTCTTCGAAAAATACGCTTCTCCCGCGTCCGTGATCGGCCCGTAAATCAATTCGTCGCGGTAGGGCGAATTTCCCAGGACGGTTTGCGTCGATTTGTCCAGCGTCGCTGTGCTCGGGTGCGGAAGGAATTCGACCGATCCTGCTTGCGGCCAATTTGCCTCGCCAGCGCCTTTGCCGTTCACCACCGCCAGCACGCCATTTTCCAGCGACCGCACCGCCGTCGGGTACCATGCCGTCGGGATGAAACCGAGCACGACCGAAGGCGAAACCGAAATGTCGGCCACCGCCAGCGCGTTACCGCCCGAGCAGGCAATATAAAGCCGTCTGCCCTGCGCGTCGCTCGCGAGCGCCGAGGGCATCAAACCGAGCGGATGCATCGGCGTAGTCGTCACGCTGATCGGGTCGAGCCTTGTGAGCTGCCCATCCGCCGTCACTCCGAACGAATAAACGTTATTGGTGTTCGCCGCTGCCACAAACAGCCGTCCGATGTAGCTCGCCCCATTGGCCTGCGTCATAAACGGTTTGTTCACCCAAAGCATGTCGCTCGGGTGCAGCCCGACCCGCAGCTTTGTCACCAGGACCCCGGTTCCCGATTCGTGTTCGTAAACCGTCGCTTCCGCCCAGCTGCTAATAAGCAGATGCGCGCCGTCCGGCGAAACCACAATCCGGTAAGGCCGCCGCCCGGTCTTCCAGTGGTCCACCATTTTGCCGCTCTGCAGATTGATTTGCGCGATGCTGTCGCCGTAAAGATCGGCCGCATAGAGCACGCGCGCATCCGGCGACAACGCAACATCGCCAATAAAGGGAGCTCCCGGCAGCGCGCTGGTCGTTACCGTAAAGTCGCGTGTCCGGGTGAGCTTACCATCGGGCCCGAGCGTAAGCTCATAGACTTTCCCGCTGCTCCCGCCCCCCACGTAAATCAAGTTGCCGGTAGGGGCCGCCGTCAGTCCCAGCCACGCATCCGGCAGCGGCGTCCGTCCCACTTCCTTTTTGCTCGCGATGTCGATCACGCTGATGCTGGGCGGATGGATGCCGCCATTGAGCGCAAGCAGATATTTTCCGTCGCTCGAGATCGCTTCGCTCATGGGGAACGTATCCACCGCCGTCTGCTCCCCGGCCGCCCGCACCCGCCAGCCGTTATTCAGCAGGTAGCCGCCATTCGGCAGTTGCCCAATTTTTCCCTGTGCGTAAACACTGCCGCCAACTGACGCGCCCAGGAGCGCCACCGTCAAACCAATGCGAAGTCTCATTCTGTAAATCGATGCGCGATCGGAAAACGCCGCCCCACGCCAAAGGCTTTCGGAGTCACTCGCAGCCCGGGCGCGGCCTGTTGCCGTTTGTACTCGTTGCGGTCCACCTTGCGTACGATATCGCGTACCAATTCCTCGGGCGCTCCCGTGTCCGCTACGATTTCCGGGACCGACCTATAGCGTTCGATGTAAGCGGCCAGTATCGCATCGAGCAGCGGATACTCGGGCAGGCTGTCGGTATCTTTCTGGTCCGGGCGCAGTTCCGCGGAAGGTGGTTTCAGGAGCGTGTTCTCGGGTATCGGCGCGGGCAATCCGCGCTGGCGGTATCTACAATTCGCGATACGGGCCAGGCGATACACCATCGTCTTCGGCACATCGCTGATCACCGCTAGGCCGCCGCACATATCGCCATACAGCGTGCAGTAGCCCACCGCGATCTCGCTCTTATTGCCCGTAGTCAGGACCAGCGAGCCGAATTTGTTCGAAAGCGCCATCAGCACCATGCCGCGCAGTCTCGATTGTAGATTCTCTTCCGTGGTATCGGGGCTGTATCCCCGGAACAATGGCGCGAGCGTTTCCAGCATGGCTTCGTAACCCGCCCGGATCGATTCCACTTCGAAGCGAATCCCCAGATTGTTCGCCAGTTCGCGCGCATCGGCCACGCTATGCTCCGATGAGTAGGGGCCCGGCATGCCCACGCCGGTGACGTTCTCTTTCCCCACTGCCTCCACCGCAATCGCCGCCACCATCGCCGAATCGATGCCGCCGCTCAAACCCACCAGCACGCTGCGGAACCCGCACTTGCGAATGTAATCCCGCGTGCCCAGCACTAAGGCATCGTAGGCCGCTTCATCGGGGTCGAAATCGGTGGGTCGAATGTCCCCCTCGCCCATCGTGCTGTCGAAAAGCACCAGATCCTCTTCAAACGATTTCGCCTGCGCCGCGAGTTCGCCCTGCGCGGTCAGCGCGAAACTCGATCCATCAAACACCAGTTGATCGTTTCCGCCCACCATATGCACGTAAACGGCCGGCAGCCCGAACCGCTCCGTGAGCGCGCGGAAAATCTCCTGACGCTGCCGCCGCTTGCCGATATTCCACGGCGAGGCATTGATCGAAAGAATCAGCTCCGCGCCTTGCCGCACCTGTTCTTCGATCGGATCGCGCGAATAGCGCTGGCGCTCCCAATACTGCTTATCGTTCCAGGCGTCTTCGCAGATCACCAGCGCGACCTTTGCTCCGCGTATCGTGCATAGCTCCTGCTCTGTGGCCGGTTCGAAGTAGCGCACTTCGTCGAACACGTCATAGTTCGGCAGCAGCATCTTGTTCTGCCGGAAGATGACGCGTCCCGCTTCGATCACCGCCGCCGAATTCTGCGCCCGTAGCGCCGAGTGTTTCGCTCGCCCCACGTAGCCCACCACCAGCGTGCTCCGCAAGTTGGCCGATTCGCGCGCGATCCCGTCGAGCGCCTGCGCCGTGCGTTCGAGGAAGGAGCGTTTCTCGACCAGATCGCGCGGCGGATAGCCCGTCAACGCCAGCTCCGGAAACACCACCACTTCGGCTCGCGCCCGCTCCGCCTGCCTCGCGAAACCCAGAATCTTGGCCGCGTTCGCGTCCAGATCTCCAATCGTGTTATTGATCTGCGCCAGCGCGATCCGCATCGGAAATCCTATTGTAGCGGCGTTAAACTAAAGACAGAGGCTCTTATGAGCATTGTCAATCGTCTTCTCGTGCTGCCGGTTTCGCTGACCTTGTCCGTCACCCTAATGCTGGCCCAGCACGGCTCGCCTGGCGGCGGCGCGGGCCATGCCGGCGGTGGGGCGCATGCTGGGGGCATGCACGCGCAAGCCCACACAGCTCAAGCCCGCGCGGCGCAACCGAACACAACCCAGGCCTTTGCGCCCGCCCCCTATCGGGCTGTCGTTTCGCCTTACCCGGCCGCTGCTCCCGGTCTGCCCTCGGCCTCCGCTTATGCGAGTGCCGCCGGCGGTAATCCCGCCTATCGCCAACCGGTCGTCGGAGGCCGCGTCGGACGCGCCGGACGCTACAACCGGCATGGCAACTACGCCTATCCTTACGGCTATTTGGCCGCCCCCTACTATCCGCTCTGGGGCTTCGGCGACGATTCCGATTACTCGAATCAGCCGGCTTATTCGAGCGACTATCAGCCTGCCGGTCCGGAACCCGATCCCGACGCCGCCGCTTTAGGCCAGCAACTTGCCCACCTCAGCGCGCAAGTGAACGACCTTCAGAATCAGATCGGACAAAATCAGGCCGGACAAAATCAGCGCGAAGGTTTTCCCAATGCTCCCGAGGCGAACGTGCCCCAAGCGAGTGCTCCCCAAGATCCCGCGCCTCCCTCCCCGCCGCTTACCGTGATTCTGACCAGCGGTCAGACTCTGCATGTGCAAAATTACGCGGTAATGGGGAACGTGTTTTGGGACTTCTCCGCCCAACCGGTTCGCAAAATTCCGCTCTCGAAGATCGACGTTCCCGCCTCCACCAAGGCAACTGAAGCCACCGGCGCGGAGTTCCCGCCCTTAAACGATCTGGCCAAAGCAAGCAGCGAATAAGCCGTCCATCGTGGCCGGAGCATGGCGCCCGGTCTATCCTGCCTCGAAGGTGTCCTTAGAACCGAATACGATAAACCTGGTCGCCAGCCCCTCGAAGAAGCCAAGCGAACCTGGCCATACCAGCGCAAAGCAAGCCATAGCCGGCGTCAAGCTCGCGTGGGTGATGATGCACGACATAAACGCGGCGCAGAACATCCCGACAAGCGCGAACGCCAGAAAGCTTGTCCACTTGAGCCGCCACAGCACAAACAGAAATGCGCTGCCAAAGAGTCCAAAGGCAACGTAATTTGGCAGACCCCAAAGAGCAAGCCCGGCTAACAAGGATTCCGGCAAGTCCGCCCAGGTGAAGGTATGAAGATGACCAGGTGCATCGAAGCCTTTATAGAAGAAGGCATTATAAAGTGTGAAAACGATTGGAGCGAGGAGCGGGACCGTCAGAAACGCGATCGCGAAACGAAAGGCAATCTTCAGCGAATTTCTTTGCGCTGAGCGCATATGAGGGGCTCTACCGAATGAGCGCCTTGCGCACCAGATCCAACGCGGTCTGCGTGGCCATGGCCCGAATCCTAAATCGATCCAACCCATAGCGCACGCGCGTTACCTGCGTGCCCTTAGGTCCGGCCAGGCCCGTGTAAACGGTGCCTACCGGATCGAACTCCGTGCCGCCTTCCGGTCCCGCATAGCCGGTCACAGACAGCCCGTAAGTCGCCCCGCTGCGCTGCCTTGCTCCTTCCGCCATGGCGGACGCCACACGCTCACTCACAGCCGAATATTTCTGGATCAATTCGTCTGGAACACCGAGCACGTCACGTTTTTGCGCATCGCTATACGTGACGTATCCTCCCACGAAAAACTTGGAGCTGCCATCCCGGTCGGTAAGGCGCGTGGCGATCATACCCCCGGTACAGCTCTCGGCCGTCGCGATGGTCGCGTGATTCTTGCGCAGCAGACATCCGACCACTGCTTCGAGCGATTCGTCCGGATTCTCACTGTACAAACGCTCGCCCAGCAGCTCTGCAATCGGATTGCCGACCTCGCGCAATAAGGCGTCCGCCTGCTCTCTCGTTTCGCCCCGGGCCCGCAGGTGCACCAATTGATCGCCGGGCGCCGAAAGCACGGTGGTCACCGGATTGGTGTATTTCGTGTAGATGGGAGCGATCAGCGTGTCGAGATCCGACTCCCCGATTCCCGTAATCCGGAACGTGCGCACCCGGATAACCTGCGGCGGCAGGACCGGTCGCAAGCGCGGTACCAGTTCGTTCTCGACCATCGGCTTCAATTCGCGTGGGGGACCGGGCAGCAAAGCGAGTGCCCCGCGCGCCGTCGAAAGAAATTGGCCGGGCGCTGTCCCGAGTGGATTCGACATGGCCTCGGCGCCCTCGATCAGATACGCCTGGCGAAGGTTGTTCTTGGCCATTGGCCGGTTGATCTGCCGGAAGCGCGTAATCAGAATCGATTCCTGTTCGAGCGAGAGGAGTAGTTTTCGCCCCAGTGCCGCCGCCGCCGCATCGCGTGTCACGTCATCTTCGGTCGGCCCCAACCCGCCGATCAGGACCACGATCGTCGCGCGCTCCACCGCCTGGCGGATGGCTTCCGCCAGCCGCTCCCGTTCGTCGCCGATCACCTGCTTTCTGACCACCTCGACGCCCAGTAAATTCAGATGCTCGGTCACCGTCAGCGAGTTCGTGTCGACGCGTTGCGGAGTTAGCAGTTCGCTGCCAATGGCAATGATTTCCGCGGTTTTGGGCATGGCAGGATTTTACGGCATCGGCCGTCCAGCCAAGTCTATATCGACCCGGTAAAGCGCATTGTGAGTCGCGAGAATCATGGCTCGCGAGGGCGTAAACGCCAAGCCCACGATGCCGGGCCCTGAGAGAAAATGCTCTGCCTGCCGATCCTGGTCGATGCGAATAATGCCACGCCGCCCGCGCAGCGAGGCCGCCACGTACAGGCTACCCTCGGCGTCGAATGCCGTCCCTTGCGGTCTTCCCAAGCCGCGATAGTAGGTCTCCACTTCGCCCGCCTTCGAAATGCGGTACACGGCATCGAAGCTCGACGTAGTCGGGCCCGTCACGTAGAGATAGTCTTCCGGTCCAAAGGTGAGATGGTAAGCCGCAATCGAGGGCTCGAGCGTCGCAAACACGTAAATTTGCCGGGAGCGGCTGATTTTGAAGATCGTGCCGCTGCGATCGCCCACATACAGATCGCCCGCGCGGTCGAACGCCAACCCCGTCGCGACACCCATCCCCTCCACGTAGACCGTCATGTTTCCCGATGGCGTGACTTGGTAAACAATCCCGTCGTAGCGGCTCGAGACATACAGTAATCCATCGGCATCGAAAGCGAGGCCGGTCGGATTCATCAGATCCGTCACAAACGGCTTGGAGTTGAAATTGGTATCTACTTTGTAGAGCGAGACGGGCGATTTCTGCCCGCGCGATCCGCTGAACGTGCTGTAAACATTTCCTTCGGCATCTACCGCCGGGTTGGCCACCGGATGCAGGCTGTCGGCGATTTGCATGCCGATATGCGTTTCCACCTTGTTGCTGCTCTGCGCTCCATCGGTGACGAGCAGCTCGCCCGCGACGGCCGCGTCCGGGACGCGCGCGATGATATAGCGCTCGCCCGCGATGATCAGGTGCGCCTGCTTATCGCCGATGCGCACCGCGGGCCGGCCGCCGTCGGTGGCAAAATGTTCCCCTCGGATGTGCAGCTCGCCTCCCACAATCGCGGCGGAGGGTTCCACTTGCGCAATGCGTGGCTTGCTTTTGGCCAGGTCTACTGCCTGTTGTTTATTCGGCATAACTAATACAATCCCGCGCTTCCACCTATATACAAGATAAGCGCTCCGTAAACGCCGGCCGCCAGATCGTCGGCCACAATGCCCAGCCCATCCGGCAGAGCTTCCAATTTCCGCACCGGCCACGGCTTCCAGATGTCGAACAGCCGGAACAGGAGAAACCCGGCCAGCAGCGTCTTCCAGTTCCAAACAGCCGCGCCCGAGAGCGTCACCCATTGGCCGAGAACCTCGTCGATCACCACTAGGCCCGGGTCCTTCTTCTGAACGTAGCGCGCCGTCCGCGTCGCCGCCCAGACAGCCGGCACGAATAAGATGGCGGCCAGCAGCAAAAGCGTTCCACGCGCGGCGCCCAGATAAACGTGTAGCACGGCGGCGATGAGAACGGCGGCCAGCGATCCGGCGGTGCCGGGCCCCCAGGGGAAATAGCCGCATCCAAACCAGCTAGCCAGCAGCACGGCTAGTCTGGTCACCTGTCCGAGCCTTCCGGCTCCTCCCGCTCCGCTTCTTCCGGTTCGTTAGCCGAGCGCGGCACCGGGATCACGTACTTCTCTGTCGCCCAGTTGCCCAAATCGATCAGCCGGCAGCGATCGCCGCAAAACGGCATGTTCGGATCGTCGAACGAAACTTCTTTCTTGCAGATCGGGCAGCGCAGCGTTTTGGCCATGATACTTCTCGATAACTTCTTAACGGGCCGGTATGAAACCCGCCCGGGCAACGGATTGCGGTTGTATTTGCAGTATCGGAAAAGGGTTGGATGCAAGCGGCGCGGCGCTCTCTAAAGAAAGCTCGGGTGCGCCCACCAGTTCGCCCACCAGGTCGTAATCGTGCGCCTCGGTGACGCGTAGCGCGCGCATTTCGCCAGGTCTTGGAACGGCGTCCTCCGAACCGAAATCGTTGATGTAACAAACGCCGTCGATCTCCGGAGCTTGCGTTGCCAACCGCGCTTCCCACAGCAGTTCGGTTTCTCTCGAAGGTCCTTCTATCAGCACCGGAAACTCGCGTCCGATCAGCTGCCGGTTGCGCTGGAGCGAGATGCCCCGTTGCCGCGCCATTAGCGCGCGTCTGCGGTTGTAAATCGTTCGTTTTTCGATCTTGTTCGCCAGATGGTAACTGGCGCTCGTTTCCTCGTCGCTGTAAGAGAAGACGCCCAGCCGGTCGAACTGCGCCGCTTCGACAAACTGGCAAAGTTCCTCGAATTCGCCGCGCGTTTCTCCGGGAAAGCCGACAATCATGCTGGTTCGGATCGCCACGCCCGGGATCGTCGCGCGCATACGCTCGAGCAGCTTGAGAAAAATATCGGCATTCGCGCCGCGCTTCATACGCTTCAACGTGGAGGCGCTGCCGTGCTGCAGCGGCATGTCGATATACTTCACAAGCGATTCGTGCGCTGCAATCGTATCGAGCAGTTTCTGCGTGACCTTGTTCGGATACACATAGAGCACGCGAATCCACTTCGGCAGTTCGGTCGGAATCGTCGCCAACCGCCCCAGCAGATCCGCCAGCCCATCTTTGAAGCCGAGATCTTCTCCATAACAGGTCGTGTCCTGGCCGATCAGGTTGATCTCGCGCACACCCGTCGCAAACATGCGCTTCGCTTCGTTCAGCACGCTCTCCGGACGCCGGCTGCGAAACTGGCCGCGAAACTGCGGGATGATGCAAAACGAGCAGGGATGATCGCAGCCTTCGGCGATCTTGATGTACGCCGAGTGCCGCGGCGTGGTAAACACGCGTGCCGTCAAATCGTGATAGAGGTACGGCTCGGGCGCGAGTTCTTTGGGCGTTAAGCCTTCGCACAGCGCGGTAATCTGCGCCAGCTCGTTGGTCCCGAGCACCGCATCCACTTCGGGCAGGTTCCGGCGGATGTCTTCGCGGTAGCGCTCGACCAGGCAGCCCGCCACCACTAGGCGCTGCGCTTTGCCCGTCTTTTTGTACTCCGCCATTTCGAGAATCGTGTCGACCGATTCCTGCTTGGCCGGATCGATAAAGCTGCACGTATTGACCACGATCACGTCGGCCTCGCCCGGTTGCGCGGTGAGTTCGTGGCCATCCGCCACCAGTTGGCCCATCATCACCTCGCTATCGACGAGGTTCTTTGGACAGCCGAGACTTACAAATCCAATCTTCAAGGGAGTAACGATTTCCGCGCGGGAACTGCTCTTACAGAATACCAACCCTGTTAGCCGGAAGGCTTTTGCTCGGCCTTTTACACCCTCTGACAGCATTCCTGGATACAGGCAAGAATGCGGGATATCCTAAGGTTGAGCGAGGCATCCGGCAATGACGATTGAAATCCATAAACCCGAATTCGAACAACTGGTGCGGGAAGAAATCCTGAGCGGTCACTTTCAGAATGTGGACGACCTCTTCACTCAGGCGATTTATGCCCTCTGCGAGAAAAATACTATCTCGGCCGTTCCCGTTCGCCCCCGCAAGAACCTTGCCCAATTTCTCCTGGAATCGCCTTTTGCCGGATCCGATCTCAATTTGGAACGGCAACAGGATTACGGTCGCCCGGTTGATCTGTGACCGGGTTTTTTACTCGACACCAACGTACTCTCTGAATTCAGCCGGAGCGCTGATCCGCTCAATCTCCAGGTGAAACGCTGGATGGAATCGGCGCATCCGGATGTTACTCCACACGCAAAGCAGTCAGCGGATCGACGGCCGACGCCCGCACCGCCGGGAGCGCGCACGCTGCCACCGCCACCAGCAGCACGACGGCCGGGACCGCGAAGAAAACCGAGAGGTCCGTGGGCGCGATTCCAAAAAGCAGGCTTTGCATCAAGCGCGCCGCGCCCACGCCGCCCGCGACTCCGAACAGAAGCCCGAATAATGCCGGCTTGATTCCATCGAACAGCGTGCCGCGAATGAGCGCGCCGCGCTGCGCGCCCAAAGCAATGCGAATCCCGAGTTCGCCGGTCCGCTGCGCGACCAGGTACGACAACACGCCGTAGAGTCCGATCGACGCGAGCAGCAGCGAAAGTGCCGCGAAGCCCGTCACCAGAGTCGCTTCGAAACTCTGACTGAAAACAGACTGCCCGAGAACCTGCTCTAAAGTCATCACATCCGCCACGCCCAAATCGCGATCCAGCTTAAAAAGAATTCGTTGAACCGGTAGCGCGAAATGCACTGGGTCCACGCTCGTGCGCACGACAAGCGATGCCTCGTTGAAGCCGTCATAAATTAGCTGGTACGTCATCGGCTTCACCGGATCGGCCAGGTCATATCGTGTATTGCCGACTACACCTATGATTTCGAAGCCTTGGGGACCACCGCTTAAGAGCAGATGTTTGCCGACCGGTCCTCGTGCGGAAACAATTTGCGGGCAAACACGGCATTAATGATGATCCGGCGCGCCTTCTGCTGATCGTCCTGTTCCGAAAACTCCCGGCCATTCAGTAGCGGTATCGCGAGCGAATGAAAGTAGCCGGGATCGATGCCCCGCTGGATGGCAAATTCAAACTGCCCCTGCGGTAGCGGCGGATGCTCGACCACCCTGACCATGGTGTCTCCTCCATATCCCGCGCCGGGCAGAGTGGAAACTAAACCCGCTGCCTCGACGCCGGGCAGCGCTCGCACCTTGTCGAGCAAAGCATCGAGCAAGTGCCGCTTCGCCCCCGGATTCTTATATCGGTTATCCGGCAGCGTCAGGCTCATAGTGAGCGCGTTCTTCGTCGCGCAGCCCAGCCGCACCGAACGCAGCTCGGCAAAGCTCTTCAGCAGCAAGCCAGCGCCGATCAGTAAAATCGCCGTGAGTGCGACTTCTATTCCCACCAGGTATTTGCTCAACTTTCCATGCCTCTTGCCGCCGCGCACCGAGCGGGAGGAGTCCTGCAAGATGCGCGCCAGAGGCTCGGCGCGCTGTGTCAACAGCGGCAACAATCCCGCCAGCAGACCGGTCAGCAGGATCAAGCCGATCCCGAAGAAGAGCACCGGTGCGTCCACGCGCAGCGCTTCCATGCGCGGAAGATCCGGTCGAACTTTTACCATCCAGGTAAGTAGCCCGTAGGCGATCGCCGTGGCCGCCGCTTCGCCGGCGCAGGCGAGCAGTAGACTCTCGGTAAGCTGTTCCGCGCCGATGCGCCAGTGGCCGCCGCCCAAAGCCGCGCGCACCGCGATTTCTTTTCTCCGCGTCACCGCCCGCGCTAGCAGCAGGCTCGCTACATTGAGTAACGTGATCAGCAGCAGGCACGCTACCGCCGCAAACAGAACGTAAAGCGGTGTCTTCAAGTCGCCGACCAGCGATTCGAGCAGCGGCTGGCTGGCTGCGCTCGCGGCTGCCGGTTGATCCGGATAACGCCGGTGAATCCTCGATTGAATGGCCGCTACCTCTGCCACCGCGGCTGCCGCGCTGACGCCCGGTTTGAGCCGTGCCACCACATGCCAGTCATGTTCGCCACGCGACTCCATCAACGCTGGGGGGGAATCGTGATACGCCGGTGTCCACAGTTGTCCCCGGTGGTCCGGATAGGCAAACCAGGAAGGCAGTACCCCGATCATGGTGTACGGTTGACCGTCAAGCAGAATGGTCTGTCCAAGGACGGCCGGATCGGCTGCATAGCGTCGCTCGAACAAGCCCCAGCTCAACACCACCGTAGCGGGCGCTCCCGGCTTGTCATCGGCTGCGGAGAAAAACTGGCCATATGCCGGCTTGACCCCGAGCGTTTGGAAAAAAGTCCAGGTACAGGCCCGCGTTTCGAGTTTTTCCGGTAACTGTCCGCCGCGCCCCGAGAGGTTGCGCGAACCGTATCCGTAGAACGCCATTTCCGCAAAGCCGCGTGATGTGCGCTGCCAATCGGCAAAGCTGCCGGCGGCAACTTCATTGAAACTGGTTTTCGACCCGTCCGGATCGGCCTCATACAGCATCACGAGCCGCGCCGGATCGCGAAACGGTAGCGGCTTAAGCAGCACCGCCCGTATCAAAGTGAAGAGCGCCAGGTTTGCCCCCAAACCCAAAGCCAGCGTCAGAATACAAACCACCGTGAAATTGGGCGACTGCCGCAAACGCCACGCCGCGAAACGAACGTCGTGAAACAAAGCCTCGACATGCGGCCAGCGCCACACCTCGCGACCCTCTTCTTCGAGTAACGTCGGATTGCCGAATTCGCGCCGGGCCATTTCATGGGCCGCCTCCGGCGGCATCCCCTTGGCCACTAACTCCTCGGTGCGCGCCCGCAGATGTTCGCGCATCTCCTCCGCCAGATCCGCTTCGATCCGTTTACGTCGAAACAATCGATGAAACATGGCGCGCTGCTCTCCTCTAAGACTTGGCCGGCGCAAGCACCAGCGCAATACCTTCCAACATGCGCTCGAAACTCGAAATTTCGCGCTCCAGATGTTTCACCCCGGATTTGGTAATGCGATAGACCCGAATGCGCCGGTTGGAGGCCGATTGCGCCCACTCCGCCTGCACGTACCCCTGCTTCAACAGTCGCTGCAAGGCCGGATACAAGGAACCCTCCTCGATGCGCAGCAGTTCGTTCGACATCTGCTTGATACGCTGCGCGAGCGCGTAGCCGTGCAGCGGCGCGAGCCGCAGAATCTGCAGCACCATCATTTCCAAAGCGCCCGGGAACAGAGTAAACAGGTATAGCCGCAATCTCAAGTCGGTCCGCGTGACGAAGCCCGCTATAGGGACAAGATAGTCCTACAACGCTAGTACTGGCGCGAGCAATCTGCTATTGCATGTGATATCCTTTAACTTGCGAGTTGTGCTCGACACGAACGTGCTCGTGGCTGCTCTGCGGAGTGATCGTGGCGCCTCCCGGCAATTGCTGCTCGGCGCGTTAGAGGGGAGAATACAGGTGGTGGCGTCGGTTCCCTTACTGATTGAATACGAGGCGGTATTGTGTCGAGCAGAGCACCTGGTTGTGACCGGCCTATCTATCGAAGAAACAAACGCTGTGCTCGATTCTTTCGCTTTCGTCGCAGAGCCCGTTCGGTTATCCTTTCGTTGGAGGGCCCGGTTGCGAGACCCGGCGGACGAAATGGTGTTGGAGACGGCGGTAAACGGTCGCGCCGACCGTCTGGTGACTTTCAATTTGCGTCATTTGGCATTGGCGGCGAGCGAGTTCGGCATCCGGACCGTCACTCCGCCGCAAGCTTGGAAGGAGATTCAAACGCCTGCATGAGGAGAAATAACGTTGCGCTGCGCTTACAGGCGTCCTTACTCGAAGAAGCCCGCAAGGTCTCGGAAAGCGAAGGCGTAGCCCTGAATCAATTCATCAACGTAGCCGTGGCGGAGAAACTGTCGGCGTTGCGCACGGAAGACTACTTCCGCACCCGATCCGGTCGCGCCGATCTGGCCCGCAGCCGGCGCATCCTGCGGCGCGCCGGTAAAGGCAACCCGCCGGTGCCGGGCGACGAACTCAAATAAGGGCAACAATATACTTGACTCGGTAGGTGCCATGTGGGTAGCCTAGTTACTTCTGGCATTTGTCTTAGCAATCCAGGACTAGACGTTACCATTCAAAGAGTCTGGAGTTTGTTGCGAATTGTGAAACAGCTAAATCTTTCTCGCCTTTCTGAAGCCATTGAAAGACTGGAGTCTTTGCGGGTAAAGATGACCAGCCCATACTCTATAGATAAGGGCGCAAAAATCGAGGTGGTAACCCATTTGGAATATTTGATGGGTGAGCTTGAACGGTTCGACCTTAGAAACGCTTGTTCTACTGCTAGTCATGCTTTGAATTGGTATGTCCAAAAAGGAAACGAGAACGCTTCGGCTGCCAGGGTGCAACTCGATCACGTGCTCCGTTCCATACACGTGCTCCGTTCCATAAAGGAAGACTTTGCCGAAACCAGGTTTTATGGGCTAGCGAAAGATCGAGCCGAGTACTACGGAAATTTAGATCTGTTCGGTCAAGATGTTTTAGCGGCTTTCCCGTCAGTTCGGTACGACGCTACAGAAGCGATGCGGTGTTTGGCTCTGGAACTGAATACCGCTACTGTTTTCCATTTAATGCGAGTTGCCGAGTTCGGTCTTCGCGCTCTAGCGGTTGATCGGAATATTTCTATTTCCAAGGGGCCCCTTGAACTTGCAACATGGGAACAAATAATCGACAGATTAGAGCAGTCCGAGGAAAGGATCCACAATTATCCAAAGACGCTGGCGCGAGAGCAGCAGTACGTGTTTTATCACGGAGCGTTGATGGAGATCCGGCGGTTTAAAAATATCTGGCGCAACAATATCATGCATGCCCGTGATGAATATGACAGGCAGCAAGCTCTAAGCGTATACACACACGTTCGGGAATTCATGCACATTCTAGCGGTACGGATTTCCGAAACAAGCGGTCCGTTGCCGGAAATATGGGGAGAATATGAATGCCGGAAAAGAGATCTATAATGCCCCTCATGACAAAAGAGATCGTCCTCTCTGTAGCTGACCTGCGATATCTCGTTTCTAAGTGCGCCAAATGTCAGACACAAATTGCCTTCGATTTGAAAACCGATCTACCTTCGGCAACGAATAGTAGACGCGGTGCCGTCGCGGGACGCGGTCCTTTACCTGAAGAATGTCCGGTGTGCGAAGTTCGATTCAACAGTACGGTTCAGGCTATTGTGGATTCTCTAGTAAAGAACCTCAAGGCGCTGGCCGATTCACCAGACGCAACTTCTTCGATAGAGATCAAGTTCCGAATGGAATCCGATTTCGCGGCACCCCTATAAGCAATGAAGTCCGACCGAGGAGGCTAACGCCCTAATCCTTTCTCGATTTCTACGGCCTCGGCAAGAGCTTTGAGAAGAGCCTCATCCGTCAGATCTTTAACCTTGCTTATTTTTAGCTGTCCAGAGCTGTCTCGGTGAACAACAAACGAGTCCAACTTTGCCGAATAGATTGCGTGCTCATTCCGGTAGATGATAACCTCATTGTCTTTGCGGGCAACTTCATACATTCGTTAACCAGTTCCTTTGTATTTCTTTCTTCGAGGTCTTCCGATTTTTTTGCTGCTATGCGCCTTCCAGGTTTAATCGTTTCAGTAGAGGCAAAAAGTTTTCTATTTCATTTGGCAAGGAGGATGGATTTCGCGCTACCCTTGGGATATGAAGTCCGAGCCGAGCACGTCTTCCGAGTTCCAGAAGTTCGATGATCTCATGGGTCGGCTCCTCGCCGTCCCGCATAGCGAGATTCAACGCAGAGCTGAAGAATATCGGAAACGGGCAGACGCAAATCCACACAAACGTGGGCCAAAGCGAAAAGCATCTAAGCTTTCCGCTTCCCGCGAGGCAAGCGCCCGTTAGAGTTGGCCGCTCGTTTCTCCCACCTTGCCAGTCAGTTCTTTGTAGGTAAGACGCTTGCCAACAATCTGAGAGATAGCCGCACTGAATCTATCCGCATCGTTCATCAACTCGCCAGCCTCATCTTTCCGATTGTTGTAACGGAACGCTTGCTCATCAAGATAACGAAACAGATGGAACGGTTCGACACTGATATATGTTCCGCTGATGCCGCGCTTCAAGAGGCTCCAAAAGTTCTCAAGCCCATTGGTGTGAACCTGCCCGTCTACGTAAGAAACGGCGTGGTCAATCACCTGATGCGCGTATTCGCCAGCCAGTCCCTCATACGACAGCAGCGCATCGGTATAGAGTGCTGAACCGGCCTCGACATGCTTTCTTACTTCGGACTGAAGCGCCTGTTTTTTCCGGCTGGGGACAACGCTGGTACGAACCTCGCCGCCGCGCTCCAGGATTCCCATGACCGCAGTTTTATCTTTGGTGCCGGTTCCGGTGATGCGACGGTTACGAACACCGATATGCATATTGCGAGCTTTGCCGCCGATGAAAGTCTCGTCCGCTTCGATATCACCGGAGAGCTTGTCAAAACTTCCACTTTGAAGCGCAAGGCGAATTCGGTGGCCCATGAACCATGCCGATTTTTGGGTTATTCCCAAGTGCCGATGAAGCTCCCATGAACTGATGCCGTTCTTGCAGCTTGCAACAAGCCAGACCCCGGCCAGCCATTTGTCTAAGCCGATTGGAGAATCCTCGAATATGGTTTCTATCTTTACCGAAAACTGACGGCGTGAATGGCGAGGCTTGGCTTTGCATTCCCATACCCGGCGAGTAGCGGTAAACCCAACTTCCTTGCTGCCACAGACCGGGCAAGCAACACCATTCGGCCAACGCTTCGCCACTAGATAATTGACGCAGTTGTCAGGATCGGCAAAAAACTTGATTGCTTCCTGGAGAGTCTTTGGTGCGCTTGCCATGACTCAAGTATGCGGTAAATCCCATACTGAGTCAAGTATATTATTACCCAAATAAGCTATTCGACGGTCACGCTCTTCGCCAGATTGCGCGGCTGATCCACATCGCAGCCGCGCCGCACCGCGATGTGGTACGCGAGCAATTGCAGTGGAATCATCTCAAGCAGCGGCAAAAGCAGTTCGCGTGTTGGCGGAATCGTGATCAGGTGATCGGCCATCTTCGCCACTTCTTCATCGCCCTCGCAGGCGATCGCCACCACCCGCCCGCTGCGCGCCTTCACTTCCTGGATATTCGAGAGCGTCTTCTCGTAATGCACCTGGCTCTCTTCCGACTCCGCATCGCGCGTCGCGAGCACCACCACCGGCAGATTTTCGTCGATCAGCGCGTTCGGCCCGTGCTTCATCTCGCCCGCCGGATAGCCTTCCGCGTGAATGTAGGAGATCTCCTTGAGCTTGAGCGCCCCTTCGAGCGCGATCGGAAAATGAATCCCGCGCCCCAGATACAAAAAGTCTTGCGCCCGGAACAGATCCTTCACCAGCTCGTCGTAGAGATCGTTCTGCCCGAGCACCTGCTCGAGCTTGCCCGGTATCTGCGCCAGTTCTTCCACCAGGCTGCAGGATGCCTTGGCGCTGAGCGTCCCGCGTACCTGCCCCAGGTACATCCCGAGAATCAGCAGCGCCGTCAACTGCGAAGTAAACGCCTTGGTCGAAGCCACGCCGATCTCCGGCCCCGCATGCGTCAGCAGCACGCCATTCGCTTCGCGCGTGATCATCGAGCCCACTACGTTGCAAATCGCCAGCGTCTTCGAGCCTTTGCCCTTCGCCTCGCGCTGTGCCGCCAGCGTATCGGCCGTCTCGCCCGACTGCGAAATCACGACCGTCAGCGTGCGCGGCGCAATAATCGGATCGCGGTAGCGGAATTCGCTGCCATAATCCACTTCCACCGGAATGCGCGCCAACCGCTCGATAATAAATTTTCCGGCCAGGCCCGCGTGCCAGCTCGTGCCGCAGGCCACGATCTTTACCTGCTCGAAGCCCTTGAAGTCGGCTTCCGAAATATCCACTTCGTCCAGAAACACGCGCCCGCTTTCGAGGCCGATGCGCCCGAGCATGGTGTCCTTGATGGCCCGCGGCTGCTCGAAGATCTCTTTGAGCATGAAGTGCTTGTAGCCGCCCTTCTCCGCCATCACCGGATCCCACAGAATGCGCGAGACCTGCCGCCGCACGCTCTTGCCGTCGAAATCCGTCAGTTCGACGCCCCCGGCCGTCAGCACCGCCACGTCGCCATCGTTCAAAAAGAACATGTCGCGCGTATGGCTCAGAATCGCCGGAACGTCGGACGCCACGAAAAACTCGTCCTGGCCCAGGCCCACCACCACCGGCGGCCCTGAACGTGCCGCCACGATCTTGCGTGGATCGCTGCTCGCAATCACGCTAATGGCAAATACTCCGTGAATCTCCTTGAGCGCCGCCCGCACCGCCTGTTCCAGATTGCCGTTCAGATACTTCTCGACCAGGTGCGCGATCACTTCCGTGTCGGTCTCGGTCTTGAAAATATGCCCTTCCGCCGTTAACTGCTTGCGCAGCGCCAGGTAATTCTCCACAATGCCGTTGTGCACCACCACGATCTTGCCGTGGCAATCCCGGTGCGGATGCGCATTCTCTTCCGTCGGCCGCCCGTGCGTGGCCCAGCGCGTGTGCCCGATCCCGTACGAGCCCACCAGCGGCTTGTGGCGAATCACCTCTTCGAGATTGCGCAGTTTGCCCGAAGCGCGCCGCACTTCGAGTTCGTTCTGCGGGTTCAGCACCGCAACCCCCGCCGAGTCGTAACCCCGATATTCCAGCCGCCGCAGGCCGTCCACAATGACAGGCACCGCTTCACGGCTGCCGATATAGCCAACAATTCCACACATAAGGAAGCTAAGGTACTACTAGTCTAAGTGGTTTCGGCCAACTTTTCTCCCCGGAAAAGACCGGCCGTCCCCCGCATAGGTCCACTATGAACTCAAAAAAGGCCCCTACGCCGCAGCCGCGGCAACTCGCCCTGCTGCGCGGTGTCAATGTGGGCGGCAAGAATCGGCTGCCCATGCCGGCGCTGGCGGAACTCTTCGCCGCCTGCGGTTGCCGCGATGTTACGACTTACATCCAAAGCGGCAATGTACTTTTTCGCCCGCCTGAGAAACACTCACCGCCGCTCGCGCCGCTCCTTTCCGCCCGAATCGCGCAACAGTTCGGCTATCGCGTGCCCGTCATCCTGCGTAGTTGCGACGAAATGGGCCAGGTGGTGGCCGCCAACCCTTTCTTAGCGCTCGGTCATCCCGAAAAAACACTGCACGTTTACTTTCTCGCGCAGGCGCCCGACCGGGCCGCCGGGCAACAACTCGATCCCGCTCGCTCGCCCGGCGACGCCTTTCAAGTGCTCGGCCGCGAAGTTTACCTCTATCTGCCCAACGGCATGGCCCGCACCAAATTGACCAACGCCTGGTTCGATTCCAAACTCGCCACCACCAGCAGCGCGCGCAACTGGACCACGACTCTTAAACTCTTCGAACTCATGGCGTCGTAGACCGCGCGCCCTAATCGAGAATCTCCACCCGATACTCTTCGATCACCGGATTCGAAAGCACCTCGCGCGCGATCGCCTCGAGCGTCTCGACCGCCGATTCACGCGCCATCTCCTCCCCCAGGCCGATTTCGAAGTATTTGCCCTGTCGCACCGAAGCGATTTCCTTGTGCCCCAGCCCCCGCAGCGCCCCGCAAATGGTCTGTCCTTGCGGATCGAGTACTGTCGGCTTCATCGAGACATATACGCGCGCTTGCATAAGTCTTTATTGTACGGACCTGGCCGCCCCCGACCCCCCAACCCACCACCCCGTACCAAACATTTCATCCCCTATTTGTTATAAACACTAAGAGACACACACGAGGCCGCCATCATCAAAATCTGCATTCTCGCGAGCAGCAGCACCGGAAACTCGGTCTTCCTTTCGACCGGCCGCACGCGCGTCTTGCTCGACGCGGGCATCAGCCGGCGCGAACTCGCCCGGCGCCTGGCCGCTATCGGCGAAGATGTGGCCGCGCTCGATGCCGTCCTGGTCACGCATGAGCACGGCGATCACACCTGCGGTCTCGCCACCCTGAGCAAGGCCGCCCCCGGCCGGCTACCCATCTACCTCACGCGGGGCACGGCGCCCTGCCTCGATTGGGGCGAATCGACGCCCGCCGTCGAGCCGTTTCAGGCCGGCTGTGGCTTCACGGTGGGCGATTTCGATGTCTCCAGTTTCACCATTCCGCACGATGCCGCCGACCCGGTCGGCTACACGCTTTCGGCGCAAGGCGTCAAAATCGCCTTTGCCACTGATCTCGGCTATATTCCGGATTCGCTCAAAATTCACTTTCGCGATACCGATCTGCTGATTCTCGAATCGAATCACGATCTCGAAATGCTGCGCGTTGGGCCCTATCCCTGGTCGGTCAAGCAGCGCGTCATGAGCCGTCGCGGTCATCTCTCGAACGAAGTCGCCGCCGGCTTCATTCGCGGCGATCTCGATCGCCGCGTCTCGACCCTCGTGCTCGGCCATGTCAGCGAGCATAATAACCATCCGGAACTCGTTCGCCGCCTGGCTTTCGACGCGTTAGAAGGGCGCACCCTCTTTACGCGCCTAGTTGTTGCCCAGCCGGGCGTCCAATCCGAAGTCTTTTACTATTAGATTCAAAACCGGAAAGGATGGGGAGGTGGACATGACGAAAGCAACCAGAAAGCGTTCAAGGTTGACACCAGATCTATAACCGGAGAAGAAAAAGATGCAAACACCTGATAGGCAACGAAGAATTCAGGGTGAAATCCGCAATAGCAGCGCGGGCAAGAAGTCCAAAGAGCACGCCTGAATCGCACCCACTTTGAGGTGGCCGGAATGCTCTGCCCTACAAGCAGGGGTAGGTCTTCCAACGACTCAAAAGAGTTGCAGTGTTTTACTTTAATTTCAAGAGTTTGGGGAATCTGCTCTTCACTTTCGTACTAACTCTAGACATTGCAACTCGAACGATTCTGCTCCGGTTTTGTTAGGTTTCAAAAGCAGGTGATCCGGATTTTAAGTCCTTTGTAGCGACTAGCGTAGCGAGCGACAGGGAAAATCAAACATTTAGCATCGTACCAAGCTTCCCGGATTCGCCCGATTTCGCCTGAATTGGGAGACGAATGATTCGCTTTCACTGCCCGCGAGATCCCGACTCGAAGCACACATTAGGAGGTTTCGCCCTTCACGCCGTTCAAATCCTCACTCGCTCCCCGACAGAAAGCAGGGGATGATGGAGCGCGTCGAGAACGAGGTGTAGGAGCATGTCGCATTAGTAACCGGGGCAGTGGGTAAGCAAACGTTCCGAACCTGCAGCAATCACCACGTTCTGCCGGCCAGAGTGCAAAGCTGCGGTAGCTGAAGCGAGTAAAACAGTACTGAAGATTCGGATGAATGAACAACCAGAGCACACTCGCAAATAACGTGTGTCGTCAGGCAGGGTTGGCACTCTTTGCAACTAGATCAACTTTCCTGAATCCTAGTCGTTTCTTATGAAGCGAGAACGGCGGTGAGTAGTCGCTCCACATGATCAGCCAACCGACATCCTTCGTATCTGCAGCAGCTAGTAATTGCGTTGCCGGAAAATTGCCTTGCACTGCGATCTTCTGAAAATCAATCGGTGAGAGATCGAATTGATTTAACGCTTGACGGGCCGCCATTAGCCCCGTCTCGCCTTGCAGTGGCTGACCTTGTCAAGATAAGGTTTCCAGTCGCTCGAGGCAAACGGTTTCGCCAGTATGAGAACTTTCTCGTTCGGCTTCACGTTCCCTTCGATGAATTTATCGGCTTGATAGCTAAGCCGCACGTCTGGGCGCGAAGCCTGCAAGCGTAATAGCAAGCAGGTTGAATCGCGCCTGCCGCTACGCCGGCACGGGCGGTGTAGAGGACGAGTTTCCGCCGGGAGTCACCGTGCGCCGAGAATAAGAGCGTTATGAAAAATAGTCCCAGGAAGCAGGCCACGAAGGTAACGTTCTGCTTCGGTAGAAACGATAGCGGTGGATCGCTATTGCCGCCCATAAAAGCTAATGAGAGAACTGGCAACGGTGTTTCCTTTCCGCTAATCCAGCCTGGATATAGCCATCTCACAAGCCGCCATGGCGAACGCGTCAGTTCAACCACGTAAGTACCTGGCGAAGAGAAGCTGAGGAGGTGAGAGTCGATCCAAACCAACGGAGCCCAGGGAAATGGCGCAGTTCCCCAAGCGACCTGTTGCACTTTCCAGCCCCTTCGCGCCAGATAGTCGACTAACAAAATCGGGCCGACATCCAGGCTTTGTAACGCGAAAAATATTCGACAGCCAGGAGGGCGGAAGCCATTAAGACTCGGTCCTCAACACCATCAGGTACCGGAAAGCCATCGGAAACGCCGCAATCTTGTAGGAAATACATCGGCAGTTGATGCGCCAGCAAGATCGACTGGTGATTACGCAGGTGCAGGACCGTGTCTCCGCCGTAGAGGGCTGGAAACAACCAGAGCAGCGCGCTTCTAAAGGCCAGCCCAAGTGCGAACACCAGCACGGATGGCGCGAAGCGGTTTTGAGCGTTGGCCGATTAGCTGCAACCGTTCGGCAGCGGCCGATATCGAAGACATTCATTCGAATTGTGGCCCGGAATGCCGCTCAACCGTTTCGTCCGTCTTCGCATTTACGCTTTGTTTACATATTCAGGACACCCTCAAGTCCTCACTTTCACATACTGAGCATGTGTACTGCGGTTTTTCCCGCGCATGTGCCTTTGGCAACTGAAATTGGTCCAGTTCGGCATTTTATTTTGGCCCACCCTAAGTTAATGGTTTCCGGAGCTAATCTTCATGTTCCGGGTAAATGAGAAAGCAATCGTCGTCAGGCGGTGGGAATGTGTGAATCCCGCTGGTTTTGCGGGATTTACAAGGGCGGTGGGAAGGGTGGAAAGCCTGGGTTTGGCTTTCCATGGTTTCCACGGACCGTCATTTCCACGGCTTACTTCTCGTTTGTTTTCGCCCCTTTCTTTTGCCGTTCGAGCGTACGCCGGAAGCGATATGATTCGGTGCCGGTTTCTAAGATGTGCGCCCGGTCGGTGATTCGATCCAGTAAGGCTTTACAAAGGCGAGCGTTAGGAATGACTTGCGTCCATTCGGAAAACGGCAGGTTTGTGGTGACGATGACGCCGGTTCTTTCTGCGCGTTCTGCGATGACTTGAAACAGAAACTCCGCACCTACTTCGGCCAACGGGACGTAACCTACTTCATCGATCGCGATCAGATCGTAGCGGCTCCAGCGGGCCATCACGCGGCGAAGCTGCAGTTGGTGTTTTGCCTCCACCAGTTCATTGACCAATGCGGCGGCGGTGGTGAAGCGAACCCGCCGCTTCTGGCGGCAAGCGGCCACACACAGCCCGGTTAAAAGATGGGTTTTGCCCGTGCCACAATCACCGATTAACAAGACCGGTTCGGCTCGATCAATATAGCCGCCCTCAGCCAAGTCGCGCAGCTTGGCGGCATCCACTTGCGGAGACTGGGCAAAGTTGAACTCCTCTAGTGTCTTGACTCGGGGTAATCGGGCTTCCTTGATCCGCCGGCCAATCGTGTTCTTCTCGCGTTCTTCAATCTCTACTGTGAGCAAGGCGTCCAGGTATCCAAGGTGCGTCTTCTTCTCTCGGATTGCTTGCTCCGCTAGCGTACTGAACTGAGAAGCCATGGTGGGCATCCGCAACACTTTGCAATGCTGAGTGATCGTGGCGTCTTGCAGTTGTGTCATCTGGCTGTTCATCTCGTGCCACCCATCGACAGCAGCTGATCGTATTCGTTCATAACGGGTAACGGTCGCCGATAGCGTTCGAGTAAACCGATATCCATCACCTCGCAAACGGGACGGCTGAGATCGCTCGCATGAATCAGATGTTGCACGGCAGCTGCATCGGTGCAGCCTGTTTCCAAGGCAGTCTCGATGGCTTGCCGTAGACGATCGCGGCCCACCTCTTTCGCCATCTTCAGCAGATCGATCATCTGTCTGGTGCCGGTCTGTTTGCCGTGGCGGATCATCAAAGCTTGCCAGATCTGGTCGAAACACTCGGGCCACAAACCGGCGCAGCGCTGCTGCTCTAAGGGCCGTGAGCCAGCCATCGCGCCGGGTTTTCGAGAGAGAACGTCCAGATAATGTTCGAGATCCAGCACTTGTTGTTGTCGGCTGTAACAGCGTTCATGTCGCGCTACGCAACAGCCGCAGTGCCAAAGTTCCACCGTGCTCGCATAAATCTTTGCCTGCACTTGCGTTCCAGCCTTCAGCGGCACCGAGTAAGAGTTGGTTAGCACTTTTACGCAGCCCAAACTGTTGACCGTCGGAAAGCTGGTTTGTGCTAAGTCCACGCCCTCTTTCACCAGCGGCAGCAAATGGTCGCGCTCGATCAGTACGGCGGCGCCGATGCTTTGATCCCGACCTTCGATCCGGCGTTGCTCATCCTGATGACAACTCTGGAGTAAGTCTCGGTTTAATCCAGCAACATCCACTGCGTGGGGCACCGGTACCCAGTGATTCCGACGAAAATAGCCGGCCTCTCCTTCCACACCACCCTTTTCGTGTGCTTCAGCCGGCGTGCAGAACTCGCTTTCAAAACGCCAGTGAGATCGGAAGGCAACGAATCGCGCTGTCTCTTCGCGGCGATATCCCCGCAAGATCTTCTTCACTGCCGAAGTGAGATTGTCATACCGAAGTTTGCGGAATACGCCGCAGAAGAATGCGAACGCCAGTTCATGCGCTTCAAGGAAAGCTTGCTGCGTGGCGTGAAGAAACGCACAATGAAAAGCCGCTCCGCTTGCCATGCTGCGCATGGCAAACACCTGCAGCTTCGTTCGTTGGCCAGACAGATCCGCATAGGCTTCGTACCAATCCACTTGCGCTTCCACGCCCCATGGATAGCTCTGCGGCACGAAGGTCTCATGAACGACCAGACCCAGAGCAATCTTTCGCTCATGCACATATAGCCGCACCGTGCGTTCGCACACCGTATTGTTCGGAAGCTCCGTACAGATCCGCTTCCAGATGCGGTGCGCGGTATGCCGCTGCTTGCGCGGAGCCTTCCGATCTAACTCCAAAATCTGGTCGATGAAGCCGGCCACCGGCGACAACTTATAGCGTGGACGCTCGGTCTTCTTCCGTAACTGCGGAATCGCGTTGCCGACCGCTTCGCGCACCATGCGCCGATGCACTCCAAGCTTTTTGGCAACTCCGGCAATCGTGCCGACGCCGAACTCGTACTCTCTGCGGATCTCTTCGAACAACTCCACCTTCGCTCTCCAATCCAACGAGTTCCTCCGCCGCGGGCTGCTGCCCGCATCAGAGTATCCGTTCGTTTAGAGGGTGCGCCAAAACAAAATGCCGAACCGGACCAAATCAGAGTACCGAAATCAGTAGATGAAACCGCGCGTTGTGAGATCCACACATTATCTGACGCTGGTGTATTAGGTCCATCGACTGTGCTTGTTCACGGTGTAGCAGTGGGTCAAGAAGAGTTACCGCTCCTAACGCGTACAGGGACATCGATAGTTTGGTGTCCCTCCTCCAACTACTTCACATTGGGCCGAAGCCTCGACAGCGCTGTGCTGAATTCCGAAATCCCGATCGCCTTAGGAACGGACTCGGCTATCACGGGGGAAGGTGATCTGCTGGATGAACTGTGTGCAGCTCACCCGTTCTTGGATCCTAACCGGCTCTACGCGATGGTGACGACGGAAGCGGTCCGAGTATTAAAGCTCCCGCGCGAATATGGCCGCATATCGCACGGCGGAGTCGCCGACTTACTCATTATGCGGGATGGTGGACATACACCGGCCGAAACATTGTTGTCGTGTTATCCGCAGCTGGTGATGGTGCGCGGACGTGTGGTTATCGCAGCTTCGGAGTTCAGCCGGCATTGGCGACGGAGATCTTGTGCTTTAGAGCAGCTGACTGTGGAAGGGCGGGGACGATATTTATGCCACAGCCCGATTCGTGCGCTACTCTCAGCAACTGAGCGCGCCCTCGGAGAGACGCCTCGCGTTGCGGGTAAAGCGGTCGCGGCATGACAGCGAGCGTGCAGTCGATCCCTGTTCTGGTGCTCTATCCGCATGCACGCTGTAACTGCCGGTGCGTCATGTGCGACATCTGGAAAGGCACAAGCGAGGCCGAACTTTCAGTAGAGGAACTGGCTCGCCATCTGGCGGACATCGAGGCCTTGCAGGTCACATGGGTGGTCTTTTCGGGCGGAGAGCCGTTGATGCATTCTGACTTGTTTCGCCTGAGCGACATATTACGGTCCCGATGCATCCGAGTAACGGTTCTGAGCACCGGGCTACTATTGAAACGCTACGCAAGAGAGATTGTGGGCCACGTGGATGACGTTATTGTTTCGCTGGACGGGCCACCACGCATTCACGATCAGATCCGCCGCATTCGGGGAGCCTTCGATCAACTGGAGCAAGGAATTCGCGCCATCCGGGCTCTCGATTCCAAGTTTCCGATTGGGGCGCGGTGTACCGTACAGCGATCCAACCACAATGCGCTGGCCGAGACAGCGCGATTCGCAAAGCGGCTCGGGCTTGACTCCATTTCGTTGCTGGCGGCGGATCTTACCTCGGAAGCGTTTAATCGGAAGGAGAGTTGGGATAAAGACCGGCAAGCGGCAGTGTCGCTTACACCTGAGGAGATTGTGACGCTCGACTGGCAGCTTGAAAACGTCTGGCTGGAATGGAACGAAACTGGATTCGTTCTGGAAAGCGTTGAAAAACTCCGCAGGATTGCGCAGCACTTTCGTGCGCACCTGGGCCTTTGCGAACCCGAAGCTCCTCGCTGTAACGCACCTTGGGTATCGGCCGTGGTCGAGGCCAACGGCACTGTTCGTCCGTGCTTCTTTCACCCGCCTATCGGCTCGTTACAATCACAGACGCTGATTCAGGTGTTGAACGGCTTCGAAGCGCAGCACTTCCGGCATTCGCTTGACGTTGCGACTAACTCCGTATGCCGGAGGTGCGTATGTTCGTTGCATCTGCAGTGAACATACAGCCAAACGGGCTGCGCAGCCTCATTCTGTTGGTATTTGGAAGAGTCGGTAGAAGATAGCTGCCGCAACGGCGCATAGCAGCGGCAGATTAGTAATACGGGACGATAACCAAATTGCTGGAGGCCTGCGCCAGCAATGGCGGCGGCCAGCGCGCCAGCGAGCGAATCACGTCCTTACGACGGAATTCGGGCGCTGACGATCCCATGATCGGAAAAGTGGGGGGATGGCACATACGACGGGTCTGCACTCAGTTGCGAGTGGGTGAATGTCGAGGTCACTTAAACATCCCAAAACTCATGACGCAGGTTCCACATTTGAAACCAAGCCCTCCAACAAATCGATTGCCGGATCGAACGCCTGATAGCTGAGCTCGTATCCGGGAACTTCAATCAAACGCTCGATGGCGGCCATACGATCCTCGTGGATACCCAATTCCGCCGGCCAGGGGTTTTGGAAAAGGCGGCGAAAACGGTCCGCGCGGGGTACCGGCAATAAGCCTTGTGCTTCTTGCTGGGTAGGCTTTCTGTTAAGGAAGACAACGTAGCCAACTTCGCATTCCTGCGCGACTTTCAAATCAGGAAACAGGTCGGATCTAACCTCCAGCGTGGGCTTACCATTTCGTTGCTTGACATGACCTTGCAGTTCTGGGAAGAGAGCGGAGACAGAAGGTCGAAAGCGAAAGGTTCGCGGATTTCCCACCACCGTGCGACCCCTGCGCCGCATCACCAGGGAGCTGGCATCGTCCGAAATGTAAGTCCAACCGCGCCGGGTACTGGCATAGGTAAGAGAAGATTTGCCAGCGCCCGATTCGCCAACCAGCAGTACGCCACAACCGTCCCGGCTGATACAGGCGCCATGTATGGTCGCCAGATATTGAGTGTCCAAAAGCGTGTAAACCATACCTTCCAGAAAGTTGTAGCGGAGGAAGTCGCCATGCGTCACAGCGGCTCGAGTAAGGCAGGCGAAACCGAAACCTTTAGAGAGATCGCAGCAGCCGTAGTTGTCCGCGTCGGAGACGAGCGTGAGCAGGTTTGATTGAGCTCGAAACACGGGCGTTTGTGGCTGGCGTCGCGATACGCACTCAGAGACGATGATTCGCAGCTCTACCGGGACTTCACGAAAACGTTCCTGGTAGGCCCCCCAGCTTAGCTCCGCCGACCGAATGACGTCTGGATCATTCGATTTGATGTGCGCCGGAAAACCGTATGGATATAAAACGTGGCGATGGAGCAAAGGCGTAGCAGCCAGGAGCGGATCTTCACCTTCGAAACCTTCTTTCCTATCTCTAATTGAGCCCAAGTTGTTGCTATCCCGCGGCATGACCATAAAACGTGGCGTCGGATCTACTACATGCATGACAACGGAGAGAATAGCGACGGAGAGTGCCTCCACATGCAAAGCATTTGCAACTTATATGTAAAAGATGTCTGGGTCTCTCGATACAGGTGGAAAGCACGATCAACGTTGGACGCCCCAGTTTTTGGGATAAAACGTAAACTGGAGACCGCTTGTCACGTCACTCTCGCGACCGCTGAGCGACGGTATAAGATATCGCTCGTACTGTACAAAGGCCGTGCCAATCAAATCTTGCCTGAGTTCCCATTGCCCCGTTACCGATACGTCTGTTTGCGAACCACCGCCGGGCAGGAAGTTGCTACCCGTTTTGGTCTGTCGAAAGCCGACGGTGACCTTTTTCTTGGCCGACCACCAATAACTGGATGACGCGACGTAAGCGCGAGCATCGCGTCCGACCCAGCTTCCTAGAAGAAACCCGTCATTTGTGTAGGCATCGCGATACTGATCATTCCAATAGAAAAACCTCCCACCTTCATCTCCGCGATAGAGCCAGGTTGCATAGGTTTCGAAGCGGAGATCTAAGCGGCGCAGGCCTGGCAGCTGACTGAAATAAATGCCGGGCGCCCAAGCAGATCGCCGCGGGCTCGATAAAGGGGTGGGCTCATCATCGGCAAACGAGTCGGAGTAGATTGTCACAAAACGGCTCACGCCCGGAACACGCCAGAGGAAATCGAAGCCGCTGCGTCGGTCACCCGGATCGTTACGAGACCCGAATGCAGTACCGCCGGCGCTGGTTGTGCTGAAGAAACTACGCAGCACGCTTCCGGTGGTGAGCGGATGACCGACGCCTCCAAAGATGGAACTGCGGGTGAATCCTAACTCAAAACCGGGAGTGAGCTGAAACGTAATCTTCTCGGCGTTAATGAAGGGTCTCGGCGGATATTGATGGCCAGCCAGCTTGCCTACGATCAGGTCTGTACGGATATGGCCCAGAAAGCGAAAAGGCCCGGGCAGAACGATTGGGGTTTGCTGCGATATTTTCAGCGAGTACATTGGCTCGGCATTATTGCTAAAGCTGAAGGCGCTTGCCTCATCCGGGCCCCACCAGTAACTCTGTTTCCCGAACGTTACAGCGAAGTCACCGAGCTTGACGCCAAGGTACATCTCGAGCGGATCGAACCTACTTGTGGAGGGCGTTCTAGCCGGGTTCGTTGGAGGAACGCCGTCGAGACTTCCAAGTAGATCCTGTAGGCCGACGCTGTACGGGGCGCTACCACCCGCTTCCTGGTACTCGCCGCGAAAATAACCCGAAAACCGACCAGCCGTTGCATAAGCGGAAAAGCCGTCCACGGTATTTGCTCCTTCTTCGTATGGGCGACCGTAATCATTCACGATGGTCTGCCCAAAGTGATAACTGTCGCGGAGCGGGGGGCCAGCTATACCCGTGACTCCACCGTACACAGATTCTATTCGGGCCTGTGGCTTCTTGCCGCGGTCTGCTTGGAACTCGCGCTTGAGCTCAGCGATCAGGGCGATCGCTTCTGCATTGCTTGCCCCGGCTGCAATCTTCACACTGTGCCTGGACGCCATATCATCCGCCTCGTCCACTAGCACGAGGCATTCCTCGCGAGTCCAGGGCGCCACTAGAGTTTCTTCATCCGGGATGTACCCCATCGCCGCCAACCGCTTGAACACCGGATAAACCCAATTATCGAGCGGCACAAATACTGGGCCAGCTTGCGCTCCAGGCGCACGGTCCGATGCTCTCAGCATGAACAGGGGGGCGAAGGTGAGCAGGCCGAGCGTTAATGCGCTGACGATGCTACGACGCATAGCCTGCACTTATAGGGATGACGGAAAGAGGCTCCAGACTAACACGCTGGCTCATTTTGAACTCAGGCGAAGAGGCTGCGCCTAACGTGTAAAACGCCTGTAAATATTCAGAGCACAATCGCAGTGGACTAACTGGCATTTATAAGTCACCTGGTTGGCGGATCTTGCTGCGCTTATGAGAGCGTATCTGTTCGGTATGATTTATAGCTCTAGCTACTTCGCTGGACCTCGGGGAAAAGAGTAGCTAAGTAGAGCCCGAACATTGAACAGCCCGTCATTCGTTACCGGGGCCGTAGCGTTGCGTTGGACCGCCAGAGGAGTGTAGAAGGCGTCAATCGTGAACGTCGCTCGCTTGTTGACTAAGTAGCTGATGCCGGCACTTGCGGAAAATGTCCCGCCGTGCGTCCAAAGCCGGGTTTCATCAAGTCCGGCCAAGACTGGTGCGTGAACCTGAAATACCCCGTCAATGAAGTTGCCTCCTACAGCGACGTGTGGCACTAATTTTGGCATGCTCGGGATACGCGCGGCAAATTGGAATTCGCTTCCGGCATACCGCAGTGTCGCGACGTCAGCGGACTCGCCAACACATGCGGTAGGGTTGCTGGGAGAGCCCGGCGTAAATTGCAGGACGCTACGCGGGCAGGTAAATGCACCTTTCACAGATCCGACTTGGCCATATCCTCGCCAGCTGAGGGTCCATCGATCGCGCACAAATAGCGGCCGCTCCAAGCCAAATTCAAATAGGTGTGGTGTGATGCCAAATAGCCGGAAGGGAGGGGGCGCAGCCGCGACAAAAGCAAACTTCTTCGGCAGACTTATTCTGATCACAGGCCGTGCGAATATGGGCGTGGTATTGAGGTTCTCGGGGGCCGTTCCGTCGAAGCCGATTCGGCTTTGGCTTGCATCGAGCGCCGGCACCCATCCTAATTCAAACCCCACCGAGACGGATCCCACCCGATACTGTTCCGGCGATTCAGGCGGTTGTAACCCGCTCAACAGAGATGTAGATGCGAAGTATTTGAGCCCCCAGGCTTCAGGGCGATCGAAGCCGATATGGTAAGTACTGTTGAACGCCGTTGTGCCGCCGCTGGACTGGGCCGCGCCGTTGGCAGCGGCGAAGAGTGCGACCCCGACCAGGTTAAGAAATAGTCCGGTTTTCTTAATACTTGTAAGGCTAAGCATGCAGTGCGATCCAATCTCCTGTTCTTCCTCTTCAGCGTGTCAGCTGAATGTCGAATTCAATCCGAAGTTCATCCTTCACGCTTACCGTGCCCCCGCCGGCTTTGACCGGCTTGATGCCGAAATCTGTTTGCTTCAGACGTGAAGTCCCCACGTAATGCCTGCCCGTTTCCCGTACTTCTACAGCAACAGGATGGGTTTGTCCATGCAGCGTCAGGCTGCCTTCCGCCTTCCACGAATTGTCCGTCGAAGGTTGAATGCTAGTGGAGCGAAACAAGATTTCTGGGTAGCGTCGCGCGTCGAGAACTTCGGGACCTAACATAGTGGTCTGGATTTCGGCACGGTCTTTGTCGGAGACTTCTCGATCACGGACCTTTAGCTCGCCCGCATTCACATGGACTTCGACCTTGTGCGCGGTAGCGTCGACTGTGCCGCCAGAGATGGGCGCGACAATTTCGTGATCGTGCCCTAGCGCAGAAAAAACTCCGGTCTTGGACACCCGGACAATCATTACGGATTTCGCGGTATCTATGGAGTGTTGGTGGGCCTTGGTGGCTTGTTGGGCGTTTGCGGCCCATAGAACGCCCATGGAGGATAGCGCAATCATTGTCCTTCCAGAGGCCATGCGGCGGCAATTCCGCAAACTGCCCGATACCGGCGAGATCAAGAGCTTCGTAATATCTGTATTCAAGTTCATCACTCCGTTCGAGACTCAGCCCCGAACTGAATTCAGACTAGCGGGAGTGCGTCTTTACTTTGGCTTCGAAAGTGTAAAGGTCCTGTAAATTCGTTCATTCGCGAGCAATCGCTTCAGTAAGTTCAGGCGCACTTCTTTTCTCCACAACAACTCTCGCCGGGGTCCATCATGCCGCCATTCCAGTTCTCAACCGACGACGAAAAGAATCTACTCGTTTATCTGTTTTCGCTCTCCGAGTGAGCGTGCGCCGGAAACACAGCCAGGAATCTGAGAAGTTGTAAAAGCCTTGTAAAACAACCTTCGCATGCTCCTGAACAACTGGCAATTCACGGGTTTCGACGGCACAATGGGTCTGTCTAAGGTGCAACGTACTTTATCTTCTCGCCAGCCATTTTCTGATTGGTTTCTCTTTGCTTTTGTGCTGATAAGCGCCAGCAACGTGCCACTTGGAGCGCAGACACCGTTCTTACTGCCATACGGTCAATCGAGACAAAATCAATCAGGGGTTTTCTCTCAGGAGCAGATGGGGCAATATCGCCCTTGCACACCCGCCGATTTCGGTGACCCCAATGCAGATTGCGTACCTGCAAGTGGGCAATACGGTTCGAGCATGCCTGGCGCAACAGAGCTAGACGGTTTTGGACCGAGTGGCGATTTTCCGATGAGTGGGCGCTCATCACTTGGCGACGGCTCGATGGATAGGACCGGAACCAGTGCGAGCGGCGCATCACGCATGCCCAATCAGGTGCAGCCGATTTACAACCAGAAAGAGCCGCCCACGGAGTTCCAGCGATATGTCGCCGACTCGACTGGTCAAATGCTGCCGATCTTCGGCGCTTTTCTCTTTGAGCATGTGCCCGCTACCTTTTCGCCGCTTGACCGCACTCCGGTTGGAGCTGATTATCAGATCTCATCCGGCGATGTGCTGCAGATAGCGGTTTGGGGTCAACTCAACCTAACTCGCCGTTTGGCTGTCGATCGGAATGGTCAGATCATTCTGCCGGACGCCGGACCCATCACCGTTGCGGGCATGACTTACTCGCAAGCGGCTTCGGCGGTAAAGGCTCGGCTTAGCAATTTGTATAAGAGTTTCGACGTAAGCGTCACGCTTGCGCAGCTTCACTCGATACAGGTTTTTGTGGTTGGAGACGCGCGCCGGCCGGGCAGTTACACCGTTAGTTCGCTCAGCACGCTGGTTAACACGGTCTTTGCATCGGGCGGACCTTCGTCACGTGGATCCATGCGTGCCATCGAACTCCGGCGCGGAGATCGGGTGATTCGTAAGTTCGATCTTTATCAGTTACTTGTTCATGGCGATAAGTCGCAAGACGCCCAGTTGTTACCGGGTGACGTCATCCTAATACCGCCCGCCGGTCCGCGGGTAGCAATTGCCGGCAGTGTCGGACATCCTGGAATCTATGAAATCAAAGAGGGCGCGACGTTGGAAGAAGCGCTGCAGTTTGCCGACGGCCTCTCCCCGCTGGCCGCATTGAATCAAGTAACTCTGGAAAGGATTGGCGACGGCTCCGGTCTTCAGATTGTGCATCTTTCGATGCGCGCCGCCGATCTGCAAACAAAATTAAAGAATGGCGACATCGTGCGCCTACAGCGTATCGTACCGAGATTCCAGAATGCTGTAACGCTACGCGGGAACGTCGCTAACCCCGGGCGATTTCCCTGGAAAGAGGGGATGCGGATTAGCGACCTGATACCAGACAAAGAAGCGCTACTCACACGCGACTACTGGAAGGGCCGCAACGCCCTTGCGGCATCTGAGGAAACGTTGCCCCCGATTACTCCTGAAACCACCGACCAGACTGGTCCGCCGGGTAATGGCGCCAAGCCCGCGCCAGCAGAAGAACAGCCTATGAACCAGACATCGAGAAATACGCCTGCGACGCCCAAAGCGTTTCAGGAGGAGAAGCGAGATACACAAGGTGATAATTCATTAGGGGCTGCGACCGGCCTCGACAACCTACCGCCTGTGCGCACGTTTACTCCGCGCAACGCGGTACAGCCGTCCGTTCCGGAGATCGATTGGGAATACGCGGTTGTCGAGCGAACGGACCCGGCAACACTTACCACGCGCACACTCGCCTTTAATTTGGGGAGGCTGGTTTTAGCTCATGATTTTAGTCAAGATCTGCCACTTCGCCCGGGGGACGTGGTTACTATTTTCTCGAATGCCGATTTTTCCGTGCCGCGACGGCAACAAACAGTACAGGTTCGGATTGAGGGAGAGATCGCCATGGCCGGCACCTACACCGCGTCACCCGGCGAAACGCTGCGTCAGGTGGTTGCGCGTGCGGGCGGCTTAACGAGCAGTGCCTATCTTTACGGGGCCCAATTCACTAGGGAATCAACCCGCCGGGAACAACAGAAACGCTATGACGACTTCCTTGACCAGCTCGAAAGGCAAATCAACGAGGCCGCCTCCAACCTTTCAACCCAGGTCACTTCACCGCAGCAAGCGATAACCGCACAGACTTCGCTCGCGAGCCAACGCACCATGGTGGAACGTCTTCGACAAACGACCCTTAACGGTCGAATCGTGCTCAACCTCAGCCCATCCGATCGTGGGGTTCAATCGTTACCAGATCTTCCACTGGAGAACGGCGACCGCCTTTATGTTCCAAGCCGGCCCTCCACCGTCAACGTCATCGGAGACGTGTTCGAACAGGCATCGTTTCTTTATCAGAATGATTACCGCACTGGAGACTATCTGATCAAAGCCGGTGGGCCGGCCCGTTCGGCCGACCGTAGCCACATGCTGATCATCCGCGCTGATGGTTCGGTCGTAAGCCGGCGGTCGGGGTCTGTGCTGTTCGCCAAAACGTTCGATTCGCTGCCTATGTCGCCCGGGGACACGCTAATTGTGCCGACCTACGTCAATCGCTCCACCTTTGTGCGCTCGCTAATCGACTGGTCGCAAATCCTCAGCAACTTCGGTTTGGGTGCTGCCGCCATCAACGTACTTCGCTAGGAGAATCAAGTGCCCCCACCTTTGCAGTATCAGGCAGACACACAGAGCGGCGACAGCCTCGAAACCCCATCGTTATTTGTTCAAGGAAACTCAGAGATTTCGTTCGCGGCTATCTTTGCGACTCTCTGGCGCCGGCGCAGAGATGTCCTCGTGCCGGCGCTGAGCGCCGCGTTAATCTCTACGGCGGTGGCGCTATTGATTCCGCCGAAGTTTACGGCCGAAGCGGTGATACTGACGCCGCATCAAGCCGAACCGTCCCTCTCCGCCATGGCGCAGTTGGCGGGCGGCGGCGCTGGCGCTGGGCTGTCTAGCTTGAGTCTCCTCACAGGGTTCGGTCTCCGCAATCCGTCCGATCTCTATCTCGGCATACTCGAGAGCCGCACTATTGCCGATACGCTCATCGATAAATTCGATCTGAAACAAGTCTACGGGGATGAATATTACAAGGCTGCTCGAAAGCATCTTGCATGGAACACAACTATAAAAGCTGGCAAAGACACTCTCATTCATGTCCAAGTCTCCGATCAAAGCCCGAGCCGCGCTGCCCAGCTTGCGAATGCCTACATTGAGGAACTGGCGAAGCGGAACTCCACCGTCACGCTCGCGGAGGCATCACAGCGCCGCCAATTTTTCGAACAGCAGCTTTCCAGAGAAAAAGATCTGCTGGCTGAAGCCGAGATTGCCCTCCGTAACACCCAGCAGTTCACTGGCCTCATGGTGCCAAGCGGCCAAGCTGAGGCGCTCATTCGCTCGACATCCCAATTACACGCTGAAATCCTCAGCCGGCAAGCACAGCTTGCGGGTTTGGCGACGTATGCGACGGACGACAATCCGCGTGTTCAGATGGTGAAACACGAACTGGCTGCGCTCCAATCCAAGCTTACCGAAATGGAGCGTGGCGACCACGTCGCCGGAACGCCCGATGTGCCTATTGGAGAACTTCCCCAGGCTGGCCTCGAATACATTCGCAAATACCGGGACGTTAAGTATCACGAAACCATCTACGAGGCTCTTGCAAAACAATATGAAGCGGCGCGGCTCGACGAAGCAAAAGCGGCACCATCCATACAGATTGTTGACGCGGCAGTGGTTCCGGAGAAAAGAAGCTGGCCGCCCAGGACTGTAATCGTGCTTGCCAGCACGATTTTCACTGCATTGATCTCTGCCTTTTGCATTTTGACGATAGAGAGCGCGGCCGCCAGAAAGAGTATCTAGGAGCCAGAGGATGGTGAGTCTTCGCCGGCCTTTGGCCGAGAACATAGTGTCTCTGGCATGTCTTCAGGCAATCAATTATGTGGTCCCGCTGATCACGCTTCCTTATCTGGTTCGGGTTCTTCAGCCATCCCAATTCGGGCTTTTGTCGTTTGCGCAAGGCATCGTTTTGTATTTTGATTTCTTTACTGACTTCGGCTTCAATTACAGCGCTACGAGAGCGATTGCCTGCCATCGGCACGAACCTGCCGCAGTAAGACGAATCTTCTGGTCGACGCTTTTCTCGAAGGTGCTTTTAATGGCGCTGAGCACGGTTGCCCTTGCTTTGCTTGTGGCCGCTACGCCAAAGCTGCGAAATACTGCCAGCCTTTTTGCAGCAAATTCTCTCTATCTGGTCGGGACGACCTTATTTCCAATCTGGTTCTTGCAGGGCCAGGAGCGTATGAAGGTGGCGGTTGCCGCGCTGGGAATCGGGCGTCTGCTAACAATACCTGCCATCCTGCTCTTCGTCAGATCGCCCCATGACTATGTCAACGCGGCAGCTATTCAGGCAAGTGTGGAATTGACCGCCGGTCTCCTTACGTTTCCGTTCATTGTGCGGCAAATGGACCTGCGCTGGTACCGTCCGTCGTGGCTTGATCTGAAAGAAACAATCTATGAGGCTTCGCCCCTTTTTCTTTCTTCTTCGGCGCTGTTTCTATCGACATCCAGCACGGCCGTCATCCTGGGATTGCTTGCCGGTGACATCCAGGTTGGATACTTCAGTGCGGCCGACAAACTGATCAAGGCTTCCATTGCCGCGCTGAGCCCGCTGGGCCAGGCATTGTACCCGCATATTGCAGACGTCAAGCGGGCTTCTCCTCATTCGGCTCTCAAGATTATACGCGCCAGTTTTTTTAGCATGATCGCTCTTTCGGCATGCATATCGACTACGGTGGCAATTTTCGCTCGGCCCGTTTGCCAATTCTTTTTGGGACCTTCCTTTCGTCACTCGGGCGGCGTGCTCGAGTGGCTCTCGCCGCTACCGCTTCTTTATGGATTGATGAATGTGCTTGGGGCTCAGACCATGCTGGTCTTCGAAATGGACGCGGTCTTTTCCCGAATCATGCTCACAGGCGGCCTCGCGGGAATTCCGGTTACAGCAGTGTTCAGTCACTACCTCGGCGCCAAGGGCGCGGCGTTGGGTTCTGTCAGCATGGCGGCCGCGATTGTCTTCGCCATGTTTGTAGCTCTGCGCTCGAAGGGATTACACATCTGGAAAAACCCCACGATGGGTGCTGTATCTCTGAAAGTTACTCCTCTTCTGGAGTCGGAGTGAGTCATGGCTGATGCCCTGTACCCGCCGATTGCAAGCCGCCAGAGTGCAACCTTCAGTTTGCCCTTACGCAGGCTGTCGCTCGTATTGGCAGTCCTGGTTCTGCTCACCACATCGTTCGACATTTTTTTAGTGATTAACGCCGGCGGCAACTTCCGCTTCTGTCAAATCGTCTCAGTCCTGCTCTTGGGCCTCGGCGTGATTAAAATCATCAACGGCACGCGAATACGAATGCTGGCTTCGGCGCCGCTCTGTATCTGGTTCCTGTTCCAGTTGGTGTTTATACCGACGACCTCGTTCTGGCCGAAAAGCGCTGGCTATTGTCTTTGGCTTGCACTCAACCTTGGATTGATCTATTCGTTTGTCCAGTTGTTTAGTGCTGACCTGCACGCCTTAAGAACAATCTTGCGATGGTACCTCTACTCGTTCGGCATCATCGCAGGTTTTGGGATGATACAGTTTGCGCTCTCACTTCTCGGATTCCCTGCCATATTTGTGCAGCAGTGGTGGATCGCAGATAGTCTTCCTCGAGTTAACGGCTTCAGCTACGAGCCGTCATACTTCGCATCGTATTTACTAATCGGCTTTGTATTCGCAGGCTCCCTCAGGCGTGCACATTCCACTTTACTTCCAGCCCGAACGCTTTTAGGAATCTATTGCCTCACGGCGATTGGCATCGTGATTTCTTCGAGCCGGATGGGAATCGTCTTTCTCCTGGTTGATGTGTTCCTCTCGCAGGTAAAACCGTGGCTGTCATTCATCAGCGACTTCAGGCGCTTTCGGGTGTCTTCCCACAAAGTAAAGCCGTTGTTTCCATCGCTGATCTCGCTCGCCTGTCTCTCGGCGTTGCTGGGCGCTGGAGCCGCGGCTTTACGAGACAATCCATCTGTCATGTTGATGCTTTTGAATGGAACCGGCGTTTCCGATACAGCCGCCCATTCCGTGATTCAGCGTGAAGATTCTCTGGAGGAAACCATTGCCGTCTTTCTCGAACATCCTTTGGTCGGGCGAAGTTTGGGAGGTGTATCCTCTGCCATTGCTGACCGGGAAGGCGAAACCATCCACTCGTTTGAAGACTCGAAGGAATTTGAGGGAATGAGCGTATTCGCCGAAATACTAGCGGCTAGCGGCGTGATTGGATTTATTCCATTTGTCTGGTTTTTGGTCGAGACTGTTCGGAAGCCGCTGAAACTTGCTCACCAAGTAAACCCTTTCTATTCCTCGCTCCTGCGGGCTTTGGTGCGCTCCCTCGTTTTCGCCTGGGCAATTCTGCAGTTTAATCAGAACGTCTTACGACCTTATTTGTGGGCCCATTTAGCAATCCTGCTTTCGGTATATGCGGCTGCTCAAAAGTCGGTTGGATCTGGTCAGGCCCGGTGCAAAGTCGCGGCCTCTGAGAGGACGTCACAGACACTCTCGCAATAAGTCTCCAATGTGTAGTGCGACAGCCAGGTTTCTCTGGCTCTTGAAACAACCTCAATCAACTGGCTCCTCTTCATACGTAAGACACAAGTAATCCGCGCAGCCAGTGCCTCAGGCGTTACATCTGCCGCTAGAAATCCAGTTTTGTTATCCTGCAATATTTCCGGAATGCCGCCAGACGGAAAAGCCACGACAGGTACTCCAGCGCTGTAGGCCTCAAGCACGACTCGGGTCGTACACTCCACGTAGCTAGACGGAACGACGAGCAGATCCAAATCGGCGTAGACCTTCGTTAAATCTTCCTGCCAGTCGATGAAATCGACGGGCAAGCCTTTCGAGGCGGCAATCACGCTGAGGTAGTACTCTGCTCCCGTAAAGAGCGGTCGGCCGATCACTGAAAAGCGGCATTCAGGATGTGAATCGGCGAGCAGTCTGGCTGCGCGCACGAACTCTAATTGTCCTTTTTCGACCTCAACCCGGCCGACAACGCCGATCCGGCATAATTTCTTCGGCAGATTCCGGCCCGGGCCACCCGCTGATCGCACGCCGTTGTAAACAACCTTCACACGATGGGAATCCAGGTACCCGCTCAGCGGAGCAACTGCATGGTAGCAGCACGCAATGAGTGGGCCGCTGGTACATTGCAGAGAGCTGCCTGCTAAAGCCACCGCGGATCGTTGCATCAGGCGATTGTGAATGTGGAACACTACCGGAATGCCAGCCATTTTCGCCACCCAGGCGACGACTGGGAATAAACGCCCGCCATTTACATAAAGCAGGTTTGCGCTAGTTGCCCGTACTAAATGGCTAAGAGATCTTATGAGCTGAGGCATCTTTACTGCATACTTGAGATGCTCAATAGCCGGTTTATGTGTACTGCTATATGTTCCGCAACTCAGGCCGTGGCTTTGGTAGCCTTTGGCCCGAACACTCTCGGCGAACGAGGAGGCTGCCGGAGCTGCAACAGCGGGCTGCCATCCTCGCGCGGAAAACGCATCGAGCAGATCAAGCAAGCTCTTCTGGGCACCACCGACTTGAAAACACTGATCTACGCAAAGAAGCTTGATCGCGTGATGGGAATTTTCGCGGCTGGCTTCCATTAGAAACTCCAAAGACCGCTGGTATAAACGGTGTGCGCCAGGTAGTTTTGCCCGCTAATGGAATCCTCGCGATAGCCGTGATACTCATAACCAACATTCGCGTACCCGCCCTTCGGTGAAAGCAGAAAGGTGAGCGACGGCTGGGAATTGCTCGCGGGCGCCTGGGCCTTGGCGGCCAAACCGGCAGCGGGTCCCGCTAGGAGGAGCATGTGGACGATTTTCACGGCGAAAAGCCACCCGCGCTGGCTGGGCGCAATCGGCCTTCCGGTTCCTGCAATTTACGGTCGAACAGAATGTTCGACATCTCACGTCGAAATGTCCTTTCTGAAAAAAGCGAGGCATAAGCGCGGATAGCAGAGGCGGAGACATGGGCTTCCTGGCTTTCGAATCTTTCCACGGCTGTCTGTAGAGCAAAGTGATTTGGCTCGTCGTAAAAGAACGCCGCCTGTGGGTCGAACCCGGGTGCGCTTTCGAGCACGCCGCCGCGCCCCAATGCGACAACGGCCTTGCCACTGGCCAGCGCTTCAACCGCAACGATGCCAAAATCTTCTTCGCCCGGCATGATGACGGCCCGGCAGTGCGCGTAGAGATCGACCAGTTCGGAATCGGGGACACGGCCGCAGAACTCGATGGTGGGACCAGCTAGGCTTCGCAGATTTCTAAACTCGGGCCCTTCGCCCGCGATCTTGAGTTTCCGGCCGGTCTTTGTGAAGCAGCGAACTGCGTCTGCAATTCGTTTGTAAGGGACTAATTCTGAGACGATCAGATAGTAATCGCCAGACGGCCCGTTATAAAATCTATCTACGTCAACCGGTGGATAGACAACTTCCGACGATCGGCGCCACGCTTTCCAAATCCGATTCTGGACGTTGCGGCTATTCGCCACGAAGCGATCGACGCGGGAAGCGGCCGCATAATCCCAAAGGCGCAGATAGTTTGTCAACGGCGCCATCAAGCCACGCTTCAGCCGCGAGTCGGTCCACTCATGCAGGTAATCCGGATAGAGATCCCATAGGTAGCGCATTGGGGAGTGGCAGTAACAGATGTGCCGCGTGTTTGCGGATGTCAGAACTCCTTTGGCCGGCCCGGACTCGCTGCTGACCACGAGGTCGTACCCGCGCAGGTCGAGGTGCTCGAGCGCCATTGGCATTAAAGGGAGAAGATTTCGGTAGTGACGGCGCAGCGGGTTCAGGAACGACGTCGTGACACGGTGAGAGCGAATGAACGGCGAAACGCGCTCAGGGTTATAGAACAAGGTGAAGATGTCAGGCTGCGGTAAGAGGCGGCAGAGCGCTTCGACAACTTTCTCGCCACCGCGCATGCCGAGAAGCCAGTAATGGACGATGGCGCAGCGCATCAGAGCGGCGCGCCCTTTTTTGCCGAACGAACTGGCGATCGCTGGGTTCGTTTTTTCATTTCGTCTACCAGGCGTCCTTGCCAGACAGCACGCACGCCGGCGTGGAAAGCAAAATTCGCAAATAAAGTAAGATAGACCACTTTCGAACGAGGAACAGGTCCAAGCGCCGACGCTGCACATACGTCAACCGGCTGCGGCCGCGTATTTGCCACAAACCGGTAATGCCGGGCCTAATAACTAAAATTCGCCGGGCGTCGACGCCGTAGTGGGTGTCAAGCTCCAGCGCTGTGATCGGCCGCGGTCCGACGAGCGACATGTCGCCGCGCAAAACATTCCAGAGCTGAGGTAGTTCGTCGATGGAATAACGGCGGCACAGGGAGGCAAAAGAACTGGTTATGCGAGGGTCCCTGGCGTGCTTCGAAATCGGGGTCTCAGCCGGAGACACCTCGATGTGTTCAATGAGAAAGGCCGAGCGTTCCGTCCGATCCCACATTGTTCGAAGCTTCAGAACCCAAATGTCGCGGCCGAAGTGACCAACTCGCCGATGTGCAATAAGGGGAGAGCGGCGCGAAAGAACGATTACCAAAATCATGGCTATGCCAAGAAGTGGAGAAGCCAAGGCTAGTAATCCGCAGGCCGCCAAGCGCTCGGCGAACTCAATCAATTTCCAGGCGGGAGTTTTCGGACGGGAAGCGGAGAACTGCACGGGAATACATCCCAAATCCGTCGATTGCACACCCTGAAGGTAAATCGAATGGCCACGCTAACATGTTCGGTGTCTGTGAAACTCTTGTAAAGAACAAACAGCTCGAAGTGTGCTTGCTTGTCGAGCGCTTGTAAAATCATGGTGAAGATTGTGACTAGAGAGTCTTGTTCTTCGCCGTTGAGCGTCCCAGTATTTATGATACTGAGTGATATGCAGAAAATCCTCGTCATCGATGACGACGAGAACTTACGCGACACGATTGGGATTATGCTAGAGCAATCCCATTTCGCTCCAATGTTGGCGGAAGACGGACGAAGCGGAATCGATAAGGCGCTTACGCAGAAGCCGCAGCTGATCGTGGTTGATTTGAAACTGCCCGATCTGTCGGGGTTTGATGTATGTAGACAGCTTAGGGCTGATGGCGTCGATACGCCAATAATCGTGCTGAGTGCGATTGGAGATGAACTTAATAAAGTCTTGCTGCTCGAAATTGGAGCTGACGATTACATCGTGAAGCCGTTCAGCGCGGGAGAGTTTACCGCGCGAATCAGGGCGCTGTTACGACGGACGAGTACGAAGGGTAAAATTCTTCGTTTCGCGGATGTGGAAATAGATATCGAGCGCCGCAATACGACGCGGAAAGGGGATTTGGTCAAGCTAACGCCGGCAGAGTACAAGCTTCTAGTCTATTTCGTGCAGAATCCCGATCGGGCACTGACCCGGGATCTGATACTGAATTCGGTCTGGGGCTACGATGCCTATCCAAACAGCCGAACGGTTGATGCGCACGTGGTGCGGCTGCGACAAAAGTTCGAACCAGACGTGAATGCTCCCCGTCATTTTCTTACCGTCCATGGCGTCGGCTATAGATTTTTACCCTAAGGCGGATTGAGGGAAGTGGCCGTCATTCTACTTGTTGAAGATAGCGACAGTGTCATTGCGCTCGAGATTGCGCTTGCCTCCTGCATGGATGGCATGAAAACGCTGTTATCGCCAGACGGGCGAGAGGCGTTGAAACTTCTCGATGCGGACGATCTTGAGATAGCAGCAGTAATTACCGACATCCACTTGCCATTTGTGGATGGTTTTGAACTGATTTTGGCTATTCGCTCGCATCCGCGTTACGCGAGGCTGCCGGTAGTGGCAGTAAGTGGCGACAACGGCGCGGCGACGAGCAGTCGCATTGAGAGACTGGGAGCAGATGCATTCTTCGCCAAACCGTTTTCACCGATCGAAGTGAGCAAAACCGTGAGAAAACTGCTCTATGCGTTATAAAATCTCAATCTTGTTTTTAGCCGCCGCGCTGAGGTTGGCTGCACAGCAGCCGGCGGACTCTTCTGGAGTTACCCAACAGATCCTTGAGCGATTAGACGCCCTAGAAAAGCAGAATCGGGAATTGCTGGACGAAGTTCGGATGCTGCGAGAAACTATGGAGGCGAACCGAACGACGGCATCTTCTTCCAAGCCGGCAGCTCCAACGGCGAAGACGACGGAATCGGCCGCGACCGCACCGAATCCACAGCCGCCGCTTGACGAACGAGTGGCGGTCGAGGAGCGCCGCACGGCTGAGCAGGCGCAGACTAAGGTAGAAGCAGCGCATAAAATGCCGATTCAGCTTGACGGCATGCTTTTGTTCAATGCGTTTTCTAATAGCGACAACTACTCGGCGGCGACGTCGGGTAACTACGGGTTGCTTAGTGGACCCGGAAGCTCCGGCGCCACCCTGCGGCAAAGCCTGCTCGGCTTTGATTTTCAAGGGCCGAGGCTGCCGGGCGACGGGCATATTAATGGATCCCTGATGATGGACTTCTTTGGCGGTTACGCGGATCCAGAATCGACCCGGGTCCGGCTTCGCCAAGCTTACATCTCGATGGATTGGACTAACCGGAGCTTTACGGTCGGACAATTGAAGCCACTGGTTTCCCCTTATCAGCCCGATTCTCTGGCCGAGGTGGGAATTCCAGCGCTGGCGGGCGCGGGCAACCTTTGGCTGTGGCTGCCGCAGGCGCGGTATGAGGAACGGACCCATTTAGGAGCTAGCAACGGCTTAACCGGCCAGGTAGCCGTGCTGCAGACAGACGAAACTTACTCAAACCTTCCGGCGCAATTCGCCAGTTCGCTTGAGCAGGCGCGACCCGCGCTGGAGGGCCGTTTTGCATTCTGGCACAAGTTTGACGATACAAGGAAATTTGAGATTGCGCCTGGCTTTCACCTGAGTTCCACACACGTAGCCGGAACATCGGTTGGATCCCACATTGGTTCACTGGACTGGTTGGTGACGCCGGCGAGCTGGTTACGGTTTAGCGGAACTTTTTTCAAGGGGCAGAATGTTGCCGGTCTTGGGTCGCTCGGTAATGGATTTGTAGTTCTGGCTAATGGGGATGTGCGGCCGGTGAATAGCACCGGAGGTTGGGCGCAGGTTTCCATACCGCTCACCAGTCGATTGACATTCCATTTCTTTGGCGGACTCGAAAATGACCAAAGTCCTTATTTCAGCGCAACCAGTATCGTTCGCAATTGGAATTATGCTTCGAACGTCATGTATCATCTGGGCCCGAATGTTGTGGTGAGCCTGGAGGCTCTGCAACTCCGCGCGCGTTCGTTTGAAGGCAGTAACGGAGTTCAGAACCATTATGATCTCGCGATCGGCTATCTGTTTTAAAGGCATCGCCCTGCTTCTCTCGGTCTGCTTATGCCAGCACCTCGGCGGAGCAACCGTATCCGGTCAGATCCAGCTTGTGCAATCGAAAGAATCGGCTGTAAAGAGGAAGGGAAATTATTCGGGAGTAGTAGTCTGGCTGACCTCGCCTGAAATGCCGGTTCCTCAGCCGCTACGAAAGCACGCGCAGATGCTACAGAAGAATAAGACATTCCTGCCGCACATATTGGCGATTCCAACCGGGACGAGCGTGGATTTTCCGAACCTCGATCCTATCTTTCACAATGCGTTTTCAAACTTTGAGGGGCAAATCTTCGATGTTGCGCTATATCCTCCCGGCTCCTCTAAGACAGTACGATTCGACAGGCCTGGGATTGTGCGAGTTTTCTGCAATATCCATCCGACAATGTCGGCCATTATCGTGGTACTCGATTCAAGTCACATCGCCATAACCGATAAAGAAGGACACTACGTCTTTCCGGCGGTGCGCCCCGGCAAGTATCACATTCACTTCTTCCACGAGCGGGCGACACCTGAAACGCTGGATGCTTTGGACAAAACGATCACGGTGAGCGGGGAGACGCTTGAACTGCCGTCAGTTGCAATCTCCGAAGCGGGCTATTTGCCGGTTGCGCATAAAAACAAATACGGGCAGGATTATCGCGCCGGCAGCGGCGACTCCGATTCGTACTCGCTGCCACTAAAATGAAGAACGTGCCTTACCCGCGGGGCTCACTTCTCTTCCGTATTCTTGGTTCCACGTCGCTAGTGGTCACTTTGGTGTTTGCATTAACTGGCTGGATGCTACAGCGGCATGCTGCGGCGGTGAGCGAAAACAGCCTCCAAGAAGAGATCCGAACCAGTTTACAGGCCTACGAATCGCTTTGGAGCACTCGTATACACAATCTAGCGGCTATTAGCCGCATTATGAGTTCAATGGCAGATGTACGCGCCGCGTTCATGACGCGAGATCAGGCAACCATCCGGGATACAGCGGAACAAATGTGGTCAAAAGTGAATGAAGGAACCGCGAGCTTCCTGGTACTTGATCCGACCGGACAAACGATTGCTTCGCTTGGCGGGAGCGTGGCTTTTTCAGCGGATCCCGCCATGATACAAGCCGCGCGAACACAATTTCCAAAGCAGGTTTCCGGTTACGCGAGACGTGGAGGGCACCTCTTCTATGTCGTGCTGACCCCGGTCTATGTGCAGGCAGAAAGCGGACAAGCCCTGTTGAACGTCCTGCTGATTGCCTTGGACATCGATAGCGGGTTGGCAGCGGAGCTCAAGCGATCGACGCACGGCAGTGACTTTGCTTTCATCAGTTCGCAGGATGTAATTGCATCGACTTTGCCGGGAGTAACTGCTGCCGATCTTCGCGCCGGTCATGCCGTTCGAGGCGGAGTGCGCCGCATGAAGCTGCGCGGGACAGATTACCTTCTGCTGGCAACGGACTTGCGCAATGCGTCGGGCAAGAACATGGGAGAGCTATTCGTAATCCGATCCTTGGCTGGGCCGCAACTAGCAGTGGCCGAACTGAGGCGCAACGTGGCGGTATTCTGGACGGCCGGCATATTCGTGGCGTTGGGATTGACGTATTTGCTTTCAAAACGGGTGCTGGGGCCCGTAAAAAAACTGGATCGAGCAGCCGCGGAAGTCAGCAGGGGAAATTATGGCTACCGTGTACCGGCGGAAACGGAAGACGAGCTTGGCCGGCTGGCGAATACGTTCAACGAGATGTGCGATTCAATTCAGAAAGCGCGCGAAGATCTCATCCGCCAGGAGCAAATCGCCACCATTGGCCGGCTCTCAGGCTCCATTGTTCATGACTTGCGAAACCCGCTCGCGGCGATCTATGGCGGTGCTGAGATGCTGATGCGGGGGACCCTTTCCGATGAACAAAAACAGCGCCTGATCGCCAATATCTACAGCGCGTCGGGCAAAATCCGAAATCTGCTGCAGGAACTGCTCGACGTTTCGAGCGCCAGGAACAAGCCCGTGGAAGTGTGCAGACTGGCGGACATTGCGGCAGTCGCGCGCGAGGGCGCATCACGACAGACAAATCATCCGCCCATCAACATTCACATTGACATTCCAAATCACATCAACGTCCTTGCCACCAGAGAGCGTCTGGAACGAGTATTTGTCAATTTGGCCAACAATGCAATGGATGCAATGCGCGGCGGGGGTGAGCTCAAGATCAACTATTGCCGGATCGAAAAAGGTCAGGTGATCGTAGCAATTGAAGACACCGGGCCCGGCATCCCGGAAGAAGCATGGCCGACACTGTTTCATCCGTTCGCTACTTTTCGCAAAAAAAACGGGCTCGGGTTGGGATTGGCGCTTTCTCGCCAGACGCTTCTCGAAACTGGCGGCGATTTGTGGGCCGAAAAAAATGTCCAGACGGGAGCACGTTTCATTATGCGGTTGCCAATAGCGGGGGCGGCGACTCGAAAGACTGTGACGGACAGGTAAGCCGGAATGAGGCACAGCATAGCTGATCGGTAAGACTTGCCAACGCAGAGAGGCTATCGGGAAATAGTTCGAGCGGCTGTGAACCAGCGAGCCTTATAGGCGTGCTCTTCGAGCAGCACGCTTGCCGCTGGTTGCAAGAATCTTAACTGGTAGGTCCACCAGACGCCGGGATCGGATTGCGTGTAGAGAATTTGGCCGGTTTGCGGATTGATGGACAGGCTCTTTACGTCTGAATTTCCCTGAAGAGGCTTGAACGGAAAGAACGTGCCTTGGTCGGGGTGAAAGACGAATACAGCGGAGGCAGTGGTCACGTAGAGCAAGGAGCGATCTTGTGCAAGCACCAGATCGTGGCCGCCGCGGGCTGGAAGGCGGAACGCTTTTGATTGAACAAGACTGACAGCCTGATCGCCGGTACGCCGGATAGAAAACGCGGCAAGCTCCTGATCGTTCAGCGCCCACAAGAGATGCCGGGACGAATCCCATTCAACACCGTGGGCGCCCACAAACGGAACGAATGAAAGTGCGCGATCAGGCCGATGACGATCAAAGAGCAGCAGGCGATCACCCGTGCCGTCCGGGGCCGAAGACGATGCGGCAGCGATTAAATCACCGGGCAACAAAGCGGCCGAATGCGCGTTACGCACACTGGCATAAAAGAGAGTGTCGCCCGATGGATATGAGACAAGAGCGAGAGCATTGGCCGATGACGTAATTAGGATAGCGGTCCCGCCTTCCGCCGGTTTGCATTCGTCGGTACCGACGAAATTGGATTTTAAGGTAACGGGAAGACCGGCGCTATTTTCCGGACGCCAAACCCATTTGGTTTCAAACGAGGCCTTGCCGTGATGTCGGTTGATGTTTCCCTTCAGAACCTGAGCACTGCCGCACACCAAAATAGGTGTGGGCGCGGCCCACGACACGGAAGCCGCGAGCAGAGGAAGGGCGAACAGTACGGGAGCGGTTGCGAAAAGAACGCCGCTGAGACTGGTAGAAGCCGACACCGGCCGTTGCAAAAACTTGAAGCGACCAGTACTTTGCGCTACGCCAGCCGCGATGGGTGTCAAAAAACAGTCCATGGATCTCTTTGGGTGCCGCTTGCCTTTAATTCCAGCGGCACCCATGACGTCAATTAATGGCGGGCAACGCCGGTTATAGCTGGCGTCGAGCCGAGTCGGCCGCGCGAGCCATGTTGAGCAGTCGTTCGGTGAACTCAGGCGATTGGCCAATGAAGAGCCCATTTGCAATGAGGGCATTAGCAGCTCCCAGCGCATCGATCTGTCCGGGACTCGTAGGCCGAATCACGGCACAATGCGGCAGGTTCGCGTTGATGAATTCACACGGAACGGGGAAGATGAGGTTCGGTTGGAGAAGCGGATTGTTTTCGGTATCGAAAGCGGGGAAGACCAAGCCTGTCTTGGGATCTTTGAGGGGCGCGAGCGGTGTAGACACAGCGTTGCCGGCAAAATCGACCCACTCGAGAAAATGCGCTACTTCGTCTCCACCGATGCTCAACATGATCTTCAATACTTGAGCGTGCGAGACTTTCTGAGCGAGCGTCGCATAGAGGCTGCTTCCGGCCTGTTCGATCATGCCGAAATGGAAGGCCGCCGTGTTGGCGATGGCCTGCACGTGATTGACGGGACCGAAGTCCGCATTGTTACGGGGAATGCTTGTAAATTGTCCGGCAAACAGGTCTGGAAGCGCCTGCGGAAAAGTTGCGCCCAAGTCCGGGTTGGTGTCGCTGCGGTATCGGGTGTACCAGCTCGTGTCGACGGTGAGTTGGGTAAGGTTGGTCAGCCTCCCAATCTGCTGCGCGCCGGTCGCCTGGCTGCTCGGAAGCACGCGGAATTGATCGAAGTCTACCGGCTCGGCTCCTTTGGAGATCAGATATGCATTTAAGAAGTCAGCGTGGCTGAGTTCATCGAGGGTATTGCTGGTGATGTACTGCGAACCGTCCGAATCGAGGTTGAGCAGAGCTTTTTGATAAGGATTTTGCGGCTCGTTGGTGATGCCGCCCAGCTCCGCGTACTGTTGCCAGAGGTCGGCTTCGATCAACTCAGCCGCAGCAACAAAGCGCAGGATGGCGATATCCCCAACGGAGAGCTTGGCGGCGGCGTTAGGTTGTTGTGCGGAGAGCGTCGGTTCGGCGAGCGCAGTACCCCCCGCTAGGGCTGCCCCCACGGACAGGCCGCTTCGTAAGAACTTACGACGATTCTTCGTTCCAGGATCAAGAGTGGTGTTCAATGGAATCTCCTCTGCGCCTTAGCGCTAGGTTCAAGGGTGAAGCCTTTTGCCAAGAATTTTGTTGGCGTGTGTTGAAGAATTTGTAAAAGAGTCGGCGAAGGCTTGGTATAGGGCAGCGACCCACCTGCCACTAGCGTATTGATCGTCTAGCCTGGGGATGGCCCAAACGATCTAGTCGTTCGCCGTTCCTCCTTTATCCTCTGATTTCACGAGTGGCATGGTGCTGGATGGAAAGAAAATCAATGGTGAGATTCAGAAAGAGCTGCGCCCTCGCATTGAGAACTGCGAGCGAAGAATCAGACACCATGGCGGGCGGTAGTTCTAGTAGGCGACAATCCGGCGTCGCAAATCCTAAGCGCCTGGAGCAGTTGACGGGCTTCCTCCACCCAACTGTGTTCCGGCTCGCAGAAATGACATTGGAGAAGACTACTCAGGAGGATCCAGCGGGCGATTGCGGTCATTAAGCCGCTATTCTGATAGAGACCGGGCGTTATCGGGTTTTCGATCGCATAATCCGGCAATGCAGATGGTGTTGCCGTTGGTGGAAATGGTGGAGGGCTGCGCCAAAGTGTGGGCGAATTGATACGTTAGAGATTCGTGCACGTAGGACAGGTTCCTCTCTTGTCTTTTGGAGCGCGGAGCAAGGGCCTTGATCGATAGGGCCCAAGTTGAATGGTAAATCCTCCGAAAAGCACCGCCCCCGGGAGAACGATCCGCCAAATTTTGTTACGACGCGTCCAACGACGCTTAAGTGGTTGAGGCAACCGCATTTTTGCGACCACGGTCGTTGGTACGGTTCAACCGCCTCATGAAGTAACAGCAGCCCGATCGTTCTTTTGAGGCGAATCCTTTGGTATCGCTTCCGGCGCTCCGGCTTCTCGTTAACCAATGAGGAAGAGCAACTCTTAAGATCTAAGAAAGGAAAAACTGGACAATAGCGACTTACACAAAAATCGGGATACTACCCCAATATCGGCTACCCAATTCATTCACATACGTGGACGTTCACGGGTACCAGCTTCGGTCATGGCACCGGTAGTGCAAATGATGGTATCAATTTTTCGAGATGAGGATAAGATGAAACTACGATGCGCAACAAGGACAGTGTTTCTGTCATTACTCGCATTATGTGTCAGCTACGGCCAAGCCCCGGACGGTACGTCTTTTGAGTGGAAACACAGACTAGCAGGCCCGGCAAAATCTACTCAAGTTACCGAAGATGATGTACAAATGGGACTGGTCAGGAATATACTCAAAGCGGGATCGCCTGTCACTAAGGGCTCCGTTCAGCTTCACGGAATGGGTGATGAAGCTGCAGTCATCCTCCTTAAAATTCTTGGATCGATGCCATCACCCGCCAAGTGGACTGATGATGAGAAGAAGACGATCTTAGAGATTATAAATCGGGCGTTTGAGCACCCAAAATCGATTACCAATCGATCGAACAAGACTCCCAATGCCACAAATCTTTTGCTGCGTATATTGAACGACGACACCGAAGATCACAATATCAAGACGGAAATCTCTCGAACAAGGTCTTTTGCAGCGGATGCTGCTTCACGGCTTTTCGCCCAATAAGAAAGTGAACACCCGGAATTAAGTGTAAGTGAGGTCATGGGCAGCAATGGCAAGCCATGCTACTGAGTTTGTGTTGCTGCCCAGGCGCGCGGGATGAGTTCATGCAGCTTCTGAATGGAATGCGCGTGGGATGCGCCCCAGCGAGTCGGAAACCAGGCAAACCGCTCGAACACTGTGTGGACCTTAACGTATGGCAATCTGGGTCGAGACCTAGTAACAAGTCCCAGTCGTATCGTTACTCATAAACGACAGAAGACGTCATTGTTATGTGGCACGATATCGGGAGTTGGTCTCGCTCACCACAGAGCAGCGTGAAGAACTGAAGCGTTGGGCGCAATCGCGGACGTTACCGGCGGGAGATGTGTTTCGAGCGCGGCTGATTCTGGCGTTGGCCGATGGGATGACGTATGGTGCGATCAAGCAGAGTTTGCAAACAACCGCACCAACGATTTCGCGTTGGAAGCAACGATTCCAAGAGTGGGGCATCGACGGCTTGGAGCCTCAGCATAAAGGCAGCCGGCCAAGGACGGCGACGCCGACGGTACAAGCCAAGGTGTGCCGGAAGGTGCAGCAAAAGCCGAATGACGGCAGCACCCACTGGTCGGTTCGCAGGTTGGCGCCGAGATGGGTGTAAGCAAGTCCAGCGTGCACCGCATCTTGTCGCAAGCCCGGCTTCAGCCGCATCGGCTGGAGCGGTACATGGCGAGTAACGATCCGGATTTCGAAACGAAAGCAGCCGACATCATCGGGCTGTATTTGGAGCCGCCGCAGTACGCAGCGGTTTTTTGCGTCGACGAGAAGACGGCGATTCAGGCTTTGGATCGCCTCGACCCAGTGCTTCCGCTTTCGCCCGGGCGAGCGGAACGACACGGCTTCGAATACTACCGGCATGGAACGCTCTCGTTGTATGCGGCCCTCGATGTGAAGACCGGCAAGGTGCAGGGCAAGACTGCGAAACGCCACACCAGCAGCGAATTCATGACCTTTCTATCGGAACTGGTGAGCCGCGCACGTTGGGCTAAAGAGATTCACATTGTCCTCGATAATCTGTCGGCGCACAAGACCGAAGCAGTCCAAGATTTCCTGGCCGAGCATCCCAAGGTCCGCTTTCACTTCACACCGACTTACTCGTCCTGGTTGAACCAAATTGAACTCTGGTTTGCCAAAATCCAGCGCGACCTGCTGGCCCGCGGAATCTTCACATCGGTGGCGGACTTATCTCGGAAGATTCGCAAATACATTCGCGCCTACGCCAAAGTCGCAAGGCCGTTCCGCTGGTCCTATTCCGATCCCGCCAGAAGAATCATTGCTAATCCTATGACTGGGACGGCTTACTAGTTGCCAGTTCCCTACCTTCACGCTCGACTTTGTACATCTGCGCTTTATAGTGGGGAGACCGATAGCAACATCCGAAACAGTGCATTGGAACCGTCAGCGTTCCCCTCCCCCGTAACGGCTCGAACTGTGCGCGCAGGTACTTGAACCGAGTTCAAAACAACCAAGAATTGTTCAGAACCGCTATGTACACCGAACTCGACAAGCATACATAGATCCGCTCTTACTACCGCCGCCAGTGGCGCCTTACCGCGACCGATCAGGTAATGCCTGGGTGCTGAGCCGGTATGGGGACATCCTGACAGCCCTTCGTCAACCCCGGTTAGTGGTGGGGAGGGAGGTCGTAAAAGTCCCGCCGAGGCCGTGGTTGCTGCCGAGCAATCGCGCAATACGCACACGGATGCTTACTGCAGTCTCTGCCTTCCGGCTAACCGAGCGGAAAGAGCAGATTCAACCTCTTGCATTCGAGATCATTGCCTGCTTGAATATCAACGGGCCAGTAGATATCGCCAAAGAACTTGCTCGGCCTTGGTCTCTGACGTCGCAATTTTCGTGACCGGAGCTGACACCTGCGGACGGGAACGCTTAGAGAGGCTCGCTCGGCATGTGTCTGTGGCCATGGCAGATCCTTCTGATTCCACTCAGCGGCCTAGCGCAGAGGAGGCCAAGGCCGAACTGGAGCGAAGGCTTCAGAACAATGCGATTCCCATGGGTAGGGCGGCGTTCGTTACTTTTGTCGCAGACTTTACCCTGCTTCTGGCCAATGGGCTTGCGTTGGCGCGTCACCCTGCTGAATTGGGGCGCCTCAGAATCGACCCAGATCTGATGCCAAAGCTATTGAAGAATTGTTCGGGTATGCAGGCATGGCCCGCAAAGTCTCCAATTCGTAGATCCTAATCGCCTCAATCTTACCCATCGCGAGTTCGGGCAGCTTGCGGTCGGCGCCGGTCTCTACTCCTGTATTGGAGCGTCGCTGATTCGGATTTGGTTGCGCGACTGCACAGCATGTAATGCTCCGCCGACGGTGCCAGAGTAGTTAACGGTTCCACTACGCCAACTTTCACAAATCGTTTATTCGCTCTTGATACAACATCAGTCTAGAGCCAAATAGACTACGTATTGGACCGCTTTTGTCAGACCATAAGTCTGCTTATAATCTCGGAGATCGCACGCTTAGAAGCTCCCGCGCGTTGAACAGTTAAATGGCCAATACATTCCGCCGCCCCAACCTTAATCTGCGCTTCTCCGCATCGCTAGTAATCCGAAAGCACCGCTGGATTCCGGCAGCAGCAACGATAGCGGCCAGTTTCCTGATAATAATAGCTCTGGCAATACACACGCTAGTGCTTGTGATCCTCGCGACCACAGTGTTTCTGCAATGTGCATCCTTCCTATGGGGATACTCTACACACGCGCTCAAGGACACCCATTGGCGCAAACTCACTCACTTGGACCGTCAGCAGTACGCAAGGGTTTGGGATTCGCTCGCTTCCTCGCCGGAGGGAGCCAGAGCCGCTGCCTGCGGCGAAGCGGAAGAGAAAGAGGTCCGACGTTCCGCGAAGCGGCCATTAGAGCAACTACTTAAGGGTGCTAAAGTCACGTCGCAAGATGATGTGCTCGAAATCGGGTGTGGTGTCGGCCGCATCGGGCTTGAATTAGCCACAAAGTGTCGGCATTGGACGGGTGTTGATATCTCGCCTAAAATGCTGGCCTATGCAGCGGAACGCCTGCAGCGGTTAAGCAATACCAGCCTTATCCAATTGCAAGAAGTCAGCCTGCGTGGGATTGCCGGGCGTTCCTTTGATCTCGTTACGCCACGAACATGTTCGCGCACCTCGACCAGATGGATCGGTGGCGCTACGTAGAAGAGGCGTTTCGGGTTCTACGTCCCGGTGGGCGGCTCTATATCGACAATTTGGATCTCGAATCGGATTGTGCCTGGACCTCATTCTCTCTTGGAGCTAAAATCTCTCAACAGCAGGAACGTCCGCCCTATATCCCAACGCTCTCTACGGCAGCGGAACTGATGACCTACGCCACGCGAGCCGGATTTGAGCAAGTGCTGCCCCACCGCGAAGCACCTTTGGTGATTGTTACTGCTCTCAAGCCGCTGGCGTCGTGAATTGTCGCAGTACCGGCTTCGGAACACCCAGACGCACCGGCTTCTCGTTAACCGACGAGAAAGAGCAACTCTTAAGATCTAAGAAAGGAACAAAACTGGAGAATAGCGACTTACACAAAATTCGGGATACCACCGCGCCGCCCGCGGGAGAACGATCCGCCAACTTTTGCTACGGCGCGTCCAACGAAGCTTAAGTAGTTGGGGCAACCGCATTTTGAGATCACGGTCGTTGGTACGGTTCAACCGCCTCATGAAGTAACAGCAGCCGATCGTTCTTTTGAGGCGAACCTTTGGTATTACTTTTCTCACCAGTGTATTGAGCTCTTCACCGCGCCGGTCAGTAAATGATGTAAGAAGTTAGAGGCTGTTTTGAGGGGTAGATGAATAACAGCATTCAAACACTTGATGCTTTTCTTGCCGACAATGAGCCGCTTGATCCGCTGTGTCCAGCAAGGCCTGTGAAGCCGTTCTATGATCAGTCACGCAAAGCCTGGGTGCTCAGCCGGTATGCCGATGTCGCCGCAGCCCTTCGTGAACCGGTGCTGGAATTAAAGGGATCGGATGAAGACGGACCTGACGTGCGCCAAAAAACATTGGCTGCCATTTCCGCTTCGAAGCTAGCCGAATGGCAAACGCAAATCGAACCGCTTGCATATACGATTATGGATCGTCTGACCGGCGAGAACTCAGTTGATATTGTTCGGGAGTTTGCACAGCCCTGGTGTCTGTCCACTGCGGTAATTGTCACGGGAGCCGCTCCAAGTGATGCCAGTGCTCTTGCCGGTCTAGCGCGAAGAGTTTCGATAGCGACGGCAGATCCTCGTGACAATTCGTTGCAAGAAGATGCGAAGCGAGCAAAGATTAAATTAAATCAGGCGTTGGGACACAATATGATTCCCAACAACGACCAGGCGTTCATAGCGTTATCGCAAACTCTTCCTTGTTTTTTGGCGAACGCATGGATTGCACTGCTTCGCCATCGCGCGGAGTTCGTCCAACTTCGAAACGAGCGAAGTCTAATGCCACGAGCGATTGAGGAATTGTTGCGTTATGCTGGCCTTACTCGTAAAGTCTCGCGGTATGCACGAAAGGCCGTCATGCTGAGGGACACGCCAATTGATGACGGTGATCGAGTAATCCTCCTATTAGCTTCTGCAAACCGGGACCCTGAACATTTCCCAGATGCCGATCGCCTTGACTGGACTCGCTCCGCAGCGGGTCAACTCGCTTTAGGCGCGGGTCCTCATGCCTGTGCGGGAGCGTCACTAATCCGAATGGCAGCTTCGGTTGCAACACGTGTCTTCGTCGAAAGAGTTGTCGAAGGCAAAATGAATGGGCAGATCGAGTGGCGCGGCGGCACCGCATTTCGCTGGGCCGGATCGCTTTATGTGTCGCTTACTTAAACGAAAGATGGATAGTCGAGGCGGATTGTTTTCTTCGATCTTCAACGGCAGCGTTCCTCGACAAACCATACAAGCAGTGATATCAACCCGAGGCGCGCCAGCACACAACTGCTCATCAGAAACGAATCCTGATAAGCGCGTTTCGCCGAACGACAATCTTTTCGGGGCCGTTCGCTCGGGGCCTTGTTGCAGTTTGGTAAAACTCTGCTATCGGCTGTAGGGACCAATCTACAACGACCGGGCACCACGTTGCTTTGCCCGGCGCGCTGCCGGTTTGCCTAACTTCCTTCCGGCGTTTCTAGTGTGCTGAGCGGGAAATACGTTTACAAAGTCTTTCGACCTTGCCGAGGATGAGATCGGCATCGGCGGTCCAGACGAAAGGTTTGGGATTTTGGTTACGCCGGTCGAGGTAGTCGAGCATGGCTTTCTCCAGGATCCGAATAGCAGTATGGCTGCCGCGTCGGACACAGCGTTGGGTAAGCTCTGCGAAGAGCCGCTCGACGAGGTTGAGCCAACTGGCGCTCGTTGGGGTGAAGTGAACGTGGTAGCGCGGATGCTTCGTTAGCCAGCTTTTGACTTTCGCGACCTTGTGCGTACCGTAGTTATCCATGACCAAATGCACGTCGAAGCCGCCGGGAAGATTGGCCTCGATCTCGTTCAGAAAGCGGATAAATTCCTGATGCCGGTGACGCCGGTAGCAATTGCTGATGGTGACTCCGGAAGCCACATCCAGGGCCGCAAACAAAGACGTTACTCCATGTCGCTCGTAATCGTGCGACTGCCGCTCGGGAACGCCCGGCGCCAGCGGCAGAATCGGTTCGGTCCGGTTCAGCGCCTGGACCTGGCTTTTTTCATCGACGCACAGCACCATGGCGCGGTCCGGAGGGTTTAAATACAGGCCCACAATGTCGCGCACCTTCTCTACGAATTGTGGGTCTTTGGAAAACTTGAAGTTCTCCACTCGATGCGGCTGCAATCCGAACGTATGCCAGATGCGCACGATGGCGTTCTGCGTGAGACCGGTCTCTTGGGCCATGAGCCGAGTGCTCCAGTGCGTGCTGTTCGCGGGCTTCGATTCCAATGTTTTCGTCACCACTTCTTCTATGTCGCGATCGCTGATTTTTCGCGGCGCGCCGACGCGCGGCTCATCCAGCAAGCCATCCAGCCCGAACTCCAGAAATCGCTTTCGCCACTTGCCCACCGTTGCGCTCGTGACGTGCAGCTTTCGAGCCACTTCCGAATTACTCATCCCTTCTTCACAACCGAGTACCATCCGGGCGCGCGTCGCCATCGCCTGCAACGACTTCGGCCGACGAGCGATTAGGCTCAATTTCTCCCGCTCTTCCTCACTGATCTCCAGTGGCTTCTTGGGACGTCCAGTACGCATACAACAATAGGAGGCCCCTTCAATACTTATGTTTCGTATTTATCGCTCAGGACACTAGCGCTCGCCCTAGGATTCGTAGCAGATGATGTGCCCTCGATGGGTGTTGAACAACAGGTGACAGGCAATGTGTTCCACGCGCAAAGGCGCGATCTTGGCAATTTGCCGCAATAGCTGCTTGGGAAAACAAAGCCAGTCACCTTTTTTCAATAAGCTCGTAGATGTGACCATTTGGTAACTTTACCTATACCTCCCGCTAACTAACGGTTGCTTCCTCAGACTTGCTTCATCACCCCTGTAAGAATAAGCCGAACAGACCTTTTACGTTTCGCGCACACGTGTACTACCGAACCCGTCGTTAACTGAAGGAGAGGGCCAACGCCTATGCGCTGGCTACTTCAGGAGAACAAATGAAGATAATCCTTCAAGCCGCCACGAGCGTGACACTCGCCTTACTCTTTTCAACCTCCGCCGTGAGTTTGCCTTCGAGTGACAAAGGCAACCAAGACCCCGAGCAGAGCGTTGCCGGATGGCAGTCCGCTGGCCAGAATTTGAGTAATACTCGCCAACAGCCCAACGAAACAATCATTAACCCATCGAACGTGAATAAGTTGAAAGTCAAATGGACGTTTACGACTGGCGGTGACATCTCGGCCACTCCCACGGTTGCTGATGGCTCGGTTTATGTACCCGATTGGGCGGGCAATCTATTTGCCGTCCAGAAAGAGACAGGCAAGCTGTTATGGCAGCACAAGGTTTCCGAATACGACGGAATGAGTGGCTCTATGTCGAGAGTCAGCCCGCTGGTCCTCGGTGACGAGGTCGTTATTGGCGATAACGTCATCAACCAAACCGCTCAGCACATAGGCGCCAGTGTGATTGCGGTTGATCGTAAATCCGGTATTTTAAAGTGGTCAACGAGAGTGGACGAGCATCCGTCTGCCATTATCACGGGCTCTCCGGTGGCATTCAACAATGTCATTTATGTTGGCGTTTCCTCCATTGAGGAGGGCTTAGCAGACAGATCGGGGTATGATTGCTGCACCTTCCGTGGGAGTTTAGTCGCACTGGAGGCGAATACCGGGAAAATTATTTGGAAGACCTACACGGTTCCCGACAACCAGGGCGTAGCTACCGCCTATAGCGGCGGCGCCATCTGGCAAGCGCCGGCGATTGATCCAGCCCGCAGTGTTCTTTACGTGGGAACCGGCAACAACTATACCGTGCCCCCCGGAGTTGAGGACTGCGAAACAATTGCGATTCTCGATCAAGATTCTAACAGCAACGCCTGCACTCCAAAAGATGATCACTTCGATAGTGTGATGGCTCTCGACTTAGTAACAGGCGCCGTCCGCTGGGCTAAAAAATTCAAGAGCTATGACACCTGGACAGTGGCCTGCATCGCCCCCGGCCCTGGCGTTGCGTGCCCCTCGCCGGCCGGTCCCGATTACGATTTCGGGGGATCTGGCCCTAACTTAGTCGACAACATGGTGGGTTTCGGGCAGAAAAGCGGTATCTATTGGGCATTAAACCCCGACAATGGAAAAATTCTCTGGAGTACCATCGTCGGACCTGGCAGTTCACTAGGTGGAATCGAGTGGGGCACTGCATCTGACGGGAAGCGAATTTACGTTCCTATCGCGAATAAAGGCCAGGTGGCCTACAATCTTGCGCCGAGCGGTCCTTCCATCACTTGGGGATCATGGGCCGGTCTCGATGCAAAAACGGGCAAGATCCTTTGGCAGATTGCCGACCCAACCGCTGGCTCCATCGATACAGGAGCTGCTAGCGTTGCCAACGGTGTCGTCTTTGTCGGCTCTTACTCGGGCATGATGTATGCTCTCGACGCGAAGACTGGAGCCATTCTCTGGAATTTTGCCAGCGGTGGCACGGTCGTTGACGGTCCTTCCATTGTCGACGGGGTAATTTATTGGGGCTCCGGATATAAGAGAATCAGCCCTGGCAGAGGAAACAATAAGCTCTACGCCTTCTCTTTGGGGGGTTAGCGATCCGTTATTGATCCTGGAGGGGTTCAATCGAGAGCCGCCTCCAGGCCAGTCTGCTTCCCGTGTTCCAATGGCTACTTACATATCGAGCTTTATATTTGATTAAGACTGACCCTGGTTTCACTCGACTTCTGCTCGGCGCGAAAATCGCGTGAGCAGCTCGCCTTCAAGTCTTCACGTACGAACGCGGAGTCGATGTGGTCGGCCCACCTGCCGTAGCAGGTAATCTTCAGGAATATGGTCTTCGATCCGAAAGTAGTAAACCAGCGACTTAGAAAGAACTTGTTGACCCGGCATGGTGAGCAGCGAGCCTCCATAAAGCTTGGTCGAGGACAACAGCAAAAGTTCAATGAAAGAGGCGCACGGAGGCTTGTACGTCATCGCAAACAGTTTATGATCGCAATGTTTGTGGGGATCGTTTCCCGAAGCTTTTAAAAACCACTTTCCGGGTTGCGCGACCACTCAGGGGCAAGTCATAAACCTGCGCAGTCACAAGCGAGTTGCCCAACTGGAAAGCCATCCCATCTCCCGTCTGGGCGTTAATCATCCAAGTTGGCGAACGATCTTGAAAAAACTGGTCCGTGGATAACTGACGTATGATCGATGCATGACGATCAATCGGCGGTTGCTTATAGCGGTTATGGGCTTCGTTGCGCCGGCCATCGCTCAAATCGATGGACGAGCTCTTTCGGCGGAGTTACGTGCGAAGTACGGTCCTGCGCTGAAGAGAGAGACGTTTTCGATAGCGGCTGGCGAAATGACTGTTGATTACGATGACACTGGTCGCGTGTGCAGCATTGGACTTCCTCCGGAGGCACCGGATAATCGGCAAGTGGGAATGAAAAGCGCGAAGGCGATGGACGATTTCCTCTTGGAACTCATCCCATCTGCCCGACGCGGAAAAGAACTGGGGCATATTGTAACCATGATGGGCGCACCCGGGATATCCAGTGTAAGGTACGAAAATGTCACGATCACAGAGATATTGCAGGGGCAAAAACGGACCGGCATTACGGTGACGTTTCCGAATGAGCGTTGCCCAGATCGACCCGCTCATTAAGGCGATGCCGCGCTAGCCCTGGGATGAGCGGCTTGTCTGAGAAAGGGTAAGCTTTGCACATCGGAGATGTGACTTTAAGCGATCACTCGCGCGTGGTCGCTGGTGCGTTTTATCGATCAACTTCCGGGTTGTTGTTGGAAGCGCACGTTGCAAAGGAACTTTGCCCGATAGCAAGTGAACCGAGGAATGCTTCACTCGATATTGATTCGCGACGAGTGAGTATCTAAGTCTACGAGCGTGCCACCACCACCGGTTTGTTCTTTTAGATGGTGATTTTCTGCAATCTGGGTGAAACCGCCCGAGACGGGACCTGATACCCTGCCGGAAACCGACTGTGCATCGATTGAGTAACTACCGCGGCTGGCCAGCTCGACATGGATGGAACCGGAGCTGGTGAGGGCACGGATCGGTGCTGGTCTGGTTTGACCGATTCGTATTGCCCCGGATCTCGTTTCCGCATGAACGGAACCGGTCAATTGGAATGCGTCTATGCTCCCGGAGGTGTTGTGAGCCGTGACTGCGCCTTGTGCATTATCAATGCGAATGCTCCCGGAACGTGTCATGGAACGAACCTCCCCTGAGACTTGGCTGATCTCCGTTCGACCCGAAGTCGTTTGGGCGTCCACTGGGCCGTGAACATCCACGATCTGAATGCCGCCGGACTCGCTTCGCGCAGAAACATGGCCACCAATACTCCGAATGACAATGGCTCCTGAGTGGTTGACAACGCTCACGTCCGCCGCAACGTTGCCGATTTCTGTCCGGCCAGATGAGGTCTCCGTATCAGCTGGTCCATTCAGCCCGTCGATCCGGATGCCACCGGAAATCGTTTGGGCGTGAACCTGGGTCATGCGGGGCGTTTCAATTTCGAGGCGCATGCTAACGGCTCTTAACATCGCCGGATCACTTACGTACCCAATGCGAATGCGATTGCCGACCTGTTCGATGGGCCGGTTCCGTTCCAGAGCGCGGATATTCGCCTCTGCCAAGTCCAAATCAAGCCTGCCATAGAGCGGATTCAGGACGGCATGCACGTGTACGGCGCTGCCAGAACCAGAAGTAATAATAATTCCTCCCGGATCGCTCCTGACGTCAAGTTGCACTGGTCCGGAAGCTTCTAGAGTTCGGTCAAAACTACCTGGTTGCGATGCCAGAGCGATGCACGTTCCAAGCAGCAGCGCAGCTGATGTTTTGCATGCCAGTCTCATTCTAATAACCCTTCCCTGTCAATCGATTTTGAAATCAGTTCTTATTTTAGGAGAGAGCGCCACTACGTACTGACTGTAATCGACGTCCAACTGCGACCTGCCAGCGCCGAACGCCTTAGAAGTCGTTCGGCGGTGGCTCGGAAATGATGGCGCAGCTTATCAGGCTGGTCTAACCGATTCTGCGGAACGAACCAAATACGTCTTGTAATACCTGCTTTTGCAACATAGACAGGTCGCGGCAAATGAATTGCGGATAACCCGCTGATTTGCCAAAGCCCAGTGAGTCCCGTTATTGCCGTTACCATGCGCGCCCCAAGAAATGTTCAGTTCTTGCCGGGTGAGCGGGGGGGACCGAGCAGAGCCAGCTCGCAAATGACGACTCGCCAAAGCTGAGGCACCGGCAAGGTTGCGGTCTAGACCCCCAGTCGCCGTAAAGATAGCGGCTTGCAGCCAGAAGGCTTTGTGATCGAACGTTGTCGAGCCAATGCCTGCGTATGCCACATCCTGAAGGTAAAGCAGTACGGGCTCGAGCGTGTTTAGGCCTTGTAAAAGCGTTGTGATGCCGAATTGTTACTGGGAGGTTGCGCATGCTGGGCGCGAGGCATTGTGCAGAGCGTGCAGGTTTACAAAACTTTCACAACGGAATAACCAGCCCGCGGGTTTTGCAGCCTAGACTACTCAGGTAAGCACGCTAAGTGCACTTGGATCACTCAAGATGAATCTTCGTACAATCGGCACTATTTCGCTACTCCTGATACTGGGAGGGCGCCTTTCCATGACACAGACCGCAAACAGGCCGTCGCCTGATCTAGCGAAGACGCTGGGCATATCCTTTCCTGGCGATTCACAATCTACGGTGGTGCTAGCAAGAGAAGGAAGACAATACCTGATCGACGTCGCCGCGAAAACAGTCAGAGAGGTCCATCCGCAGTCTTCGGGTTCGCCCGGCACTGCATCCAATATTGACGCAAAGACGTCTGCAGTGTTGTTCGCTAAGAACTGCGCGACGTGTCATGGGCCTGATGGCAAAGGGAGCAAGTCCATAGGAACACCGAACTTCACCGATCCGGCTTTCCTGGCGAGTGTGAATGCAAGCGCCATGCAAATGGCAATTCAACACGGAAAGGGAAGCATCATGCCGGCTTGGTCAGGCAAGCTTTCGGATAGCCAGATATCAAACTTAGTGACATACATTCGTTCGCTTCCCGGCGGCCCGGAGGGTCATTCCAGCAGTAGCTCCACGGTTTCAACTGAACAGACGCAACCGAAGCCTGACATTTATACTCCAGGCGACGATGTCCTTGTAAGCCTGCCGACCGGCAGACCCACCGATCGTCACGGCGTCTATGTGAACTTCGCTCATCGTTTTCCCTACCAGCCGGCTTTCACTGGCAGAGCCGAGGGCGCGCAACTTTTTGGATTGGACACTGGGGCTATTCCGTCGTTCGGTTTCCGATACGGAGTGACAGAGAATTTATCTGTAAGCATCTTCCGGGCCCCGTCTTTGATAAATCGCCCGATTCAATTAATGGCAGGCTATAACATTCTGGAAGAGCGTAAAGGAAGCCCCTTGAATCTGATGGTTCGGGTATCGATTGAAGGACAGGACAACTTTCGCAAGAATTACACGGAGAATATTGAAGCTATTCTCTCTCGGAGCATCACATCGCGAGCGCAATTCTACCTGCTGCCGACTGCGTCGTTCAACGACCGGCGTCTGGAACAGCCCTCCGGGTTTTTCTCGAATCAGATTCCAGATGTGCCAGGAGTAAACGCGTTTTCTTTAGGCGCCGGCCTGGCCATCGATGTGCGGCCCTCGGTAGCTCTGCTGGCCGAGATTATTCCCACCCTAGTCAACGCTCGAGAACTTGGGATCCACCGCCCAGCGTTCTCTTTCGGAATTCAGAAGAAGATTTGGCGGCACGCATTTACCTTGGGACTAACGACCAGCCCTGGCACGACGGTTTCACAACGAGCGGCGACGCGTGCGCAATTTCTGAATGATCCGAGTGCGGATACCTTTGGAGGTCTGACTCTCGCGTTCGATCTGACGCGGCAGATTAAGTGATCTCGGGGTCATGATTACCGAAACATCATCCGCAAGGCGGCTAAACACTGGCGGCAATATTATTCACCGCAGATTGCTACTGCGATCGTTCGAAAGCGCTGAACTGAAAAGTGCGCTTCGAACTGGCGCCGGCAGGGCAACATCCGGGTTGAGAGCTTCCCAAAGAATGCGATTCATCTCACTTAGGTCTCCCCTGTCATAGGCTGCTGACAGATCCAAGCGCAAAGAAGCCCCAGCTCCCTCGCTGGATTCTTTGCAAGCAAGTCGGTTTGCGGAGGCAAGTTTCGTACGGTGAATAGTCAAGGTAAGGTGCTCTGCGAATGCACCGTACCTCGGTCTAACGGTGCTATCGAATTGCGCCCTCCGCGGGAAGGCGAGAATCGACTTCCGTCCTCGCTCCGAACAATTCTGGAAGGGAAATCCACCATCAGCTATTTGTCTTCCGACGGGTGTAATCCGTCAGCCTTTCGACAGAACGTGAGCTTGCGCCAACACTGACTTCTCTACTCCACAGAAGAGCACCGCAAGAAGACTCCTGGCTAGGAGCGTAGTACAGTTTGTATTTCGGCAGACCGGAGTGTCGCCGTAAAACTGTAAACTCTTTGTAAATACCGCATCGGCATACGCATCTTATTCTTTTTTACAAGTTGTTATCTATTCTTTTGCATGATCGTGTAAGTAACGACGGTAAGCTCCGTATGTTATGCACGGAGCGACGCATTCTCGATCTTCACTTTCAGCTGTCTGCACCAAGCCAACCAATGATGCGGTATCTGAACAGAAAGGATCCGATACGGATCCTTTAGGCGCATATGTCTCGCTGCCGTTGCACCACGTCTTGTTCCCCTACGGCTTCCCGCTGCAGATCAAGACAAACGAACTTGCAGTGATCAGACTTGCGGAACAGAGTTGGGGACGATTTCAAAGGCGTTATCACGACGCACCAATTGAAATGCGGATCCTAGTCTCCCAGGTTACGAGCAGGCGGCGGCCCCCAGTGCCGATGTTTCGCGCGCAGGCAAATCTGTTGGCCATTGTGGCGGACGCAAACAACTATGCCGCCTGCGATCTGGTCTCAGGCATGGGATTCGCGTGTTTAACGAAGGGCACAGTAACGCACCAGATATACGTCCGCTATCACTTTCTTGACGCGATGGTCTACACGTTGCTTGACACGCAGCACCTGGTCGCGGTTCACGCCGCGTGTGTTGTAAAAGAAGGTCATGGCGTCCTGTTTGTTGGACCGTCTGGGGCAGGAAAATCTTCGCTCGCCTACGCTTGCATGCGCCGGGGTTGGACGTATGTCTCCGACGACGCGAGCTCACTGCTACGCCGGCGCACTGGCCGAGTGGTTGTCGGGAACCCTCGGACCTTCCGCTTTCGCCCGAGCGCTTCCTTCCTTTTCCCTGAATTAAAAGGTCAGCCCAGGTTAAGGAACGGCAAGCCCACCGTGGAAATGAAGACTGAACTGTTCTCGAATAGCAAAACCGCTACCGAATGCACGGTGGATTACGTGGTCTTTCTAAATCGTCTCGAAATTGATGAAAAGCCTCCGCGTCTTTTGCCCATCGCGCGGGAAGAGTCGCTCCGCCGGTTGTTTCAGGAGAACGTGTGGCCGCCTGAATTGCCGATCCATGAAGAGCGCCTGCAAACAATTGAGCGCCTCCTCACAGCCGAGTTGTTGGAACTTACGTACAAAGCCTTTGATCCGGCTATCGACCTTTTAGAACGAGTCATTGGTGGAGGTAAGTCATGAGGACTGCCTTTCTCTTAGTACTGGCCCTCTGTTCGTCGGCTTTCGGGCAGATATCTTCCGGCAGCTTCTACGGGCAAGTCCAGGATCAGTCCGGTGGATTCGTTTCCGGCGCGCAAATCACAATCCAACAGGAGAAAACGGGATTTCTGTGGAAGACAATTACCGATGCCTCGGGCTCGTATCGCATTCCCGAGCTAATGCCGGGAGTTTATTCCGTAACAGCGCAACGGACGGGCTTCCGGACGTTCATCGCATCGCACCTGACGCTCGAGATCAACCAGCAGGCTAGAATCGACTTCAACCTGGAGCTTGGATCGGCTCATGAATCCGTGACAGTTCCGGAATCAGTCTCGCCGTTGCAGACCGACGACAGCTCAGAAGGATACAGATTGGGCTCGGCACTTATAACCGAATTGCCACTCGATGGTCGCAACGTGATCTCGCTAGTAACTTTGGGCCCGGGTGCGATTCCAAGGCAGCTGGGCGGCTATGTTCACGATGGCGATAACGACGTTCAGCAGAGTTCGCGGGGGTCCGTTGCTCTAAATGCACCGATCAACGGCGGTAGACCCTCCATGAACACCTACATTCTAGACGGCGCCTACAACACCGATCGGAATACTTTCAGCACGGTCATAATTCCCCCTCTGGACTCCGTTCAGGAATTCCGCATCCAGTCTTCCCTTGCAGGTCCGGCATTTTCCCAGGCTGGGGGCGGAGTCATCGATGTTGCCACTAAGTCCGGTTCCAATCAATTTCACGGCAGCGCCTTCGAATTCCTGCGCAATGAAGCGACAGATGCTCATAATTTCTTCGATGACCCAACCTTGCCAAGGCCGATCTTTCGCCGCAATCAGTTTGGAGGCAGCCTCGGAGGTCCAGTCCCGCTACCCTCCACGTTTTTTTTTGTAGCGTATGAGGGCGTCCGCTCGAAGTCCGCTACTCCTTCGCTTCAATTGGTCCCGGGAGCAGCGTTTAGAGGTGGAGACTTCGAGGGAGGTAACACGATATACGACCCGCTGACCCTGGATCCGGCAACCGGTAACCGAACGCCGTTTGCAGGCAATATCATTCCAAACAGCCGCATTGATCCCATCGCACGCAAATACCTGGCTCTTTACGAGCCGCTTCCAAATCGTTCAGCGAGTAGCTCGAGCAATTATCTGGATTCGACACCCAGCACAAGCGATAACGATAGTGTTTCCGCGCGTGTCGATCACCAGTTTCGAAACGGTGGCCTGCTGTTCGGTCGATATACGGTGAACGACGAGCGCGGCGATACCGCTGGCAGTTTTCCACTGCGGGCTACATCCGAGCGTCTGTTGGCCCAACAGATTGTTTTAGGCCACACCTTTGACCGCCCCAACTGGATTAACGAATTCCGTGCCTCTTTCACGCGACTGCGACTGTTCGATCTCCCTTTGAGCGCATTTCAACAAAATGAGGCCGCAGCCCTTGGCATCAATAACGCGCCCACCGATCCATTCGCGTTCGGACTGCCCTACTTCTTTCTGACCGACTTCTCGACGGTCACGGACGATCCGACTCTGCCTCAGACTCAACGCGACAACACGTTCACCATTTCTGATTCGATATCCCTGATCCGGGGTCGTCATACCTGGCATATTGGAGCAGACTGGAGCCGATTTCAGTTTAACTATCAACAGAGTAATCTGATCCGCGGAAAATACACATACACTGGTGCTTTCACCGCCAGCACGCTGGATGCCACTGGGGGCGATGCTCTCGCCGACTTCCTCCTTGGCTACCCTCAGCAGACGCAGCGTTCCATCGGCTCGCCTCTCGCGTATCTGCGCCAGAGCAATTATGCAGCTTTTGTCCAGCATGACTGGCAGGCCTCGAAAACCCTGTCAATTAACCTTGGCGTGCGGTACGAATTCAATTCGCCTTTTACCGAAGAACGAAATAAGCTGCTTAATCTGGATTACTCCACGCTTCCAGCAGCTCCTCAACTTATTGCGGTGCGGAACGCGTCTGATCCGAATCGTTTGAACTTCTCGCCTCGGGCGGGCCTTGCCTGGAAGTTGCCTCGTTTCTTCGGAAGCAAGAGTGACACCATCTTTCGTGCGGGGTATGGCATCTATTTCAGCCCGGAAATAGCCGTAGAAGCCTATGACCTCGTTCTGAATGGAATCCAAACGCAAATGAATGAGACGACCGGTTCCGCGCTTCCCGTTCTGACGACTCGAGATGGTTTTGCGACTACGCCTAGCACTGGATTCCCGAGCTACTTTGGCCTTGATCAACACGCACCGACCCCTTACGTCCAACAATGGAATGCAGGCTTCCAACACGAACTTCCAAGTCACATACTTGTCGAAACAAGCTATGTCGGGAACAAGGGTACTCATCTGGGCGTATTTCGCCGATTCAACACCGCGTTACATACCGAGACCGGCCAGGACTTGAATCCACGGCCAGGTGATTTACAGTCTCTACGTACCTTCCCAGAACTTGGAACTATTTTTCAGCGGCAACACATCGGTAACTCGTCTTATAACTCGCTCCAGATCAAAGCCGAAAGACGTTTCGGAAAGTCGCTCACTTTCCTGGCCAGTTACGTATGGTCTAAATCGATCGACGACGCGGATAGCGTGAACGTAGGTCTCTATGACAGTGCCGGAGCACAAAATGAGAACAATCTGCGTCTTGAGCGAGGACTATCTTTCTCAAACGTTCCACGGAGGCTGAGCGCGGGATTCGTCTTTTTGGTTCCGAATGCCCCCGTGCTGCGCCTGCTCTTGAACCACTGGCAGATAAGCGGTTTGCTCACCCTGCAAGACGGCACACCGTTAAACCCGTTCTACATTGCGACAGACATTGCTAACTCCGGCACGCCCAACCGCCCGAACGTGGTCTTCGGGCAGAATGTCAGCCTTCCCGCCGACCAGCGAAGCGTTGATCACTGGTTCAACACCGCCGCTTTCAGCACTCCGGCACCGTTCACCTTTGGCAATGCAGGCAGGAACATCATTCCGGGTCCAGGTAATGAAGTCACGGATTTGGCGCTTGAGCGCCGCTTCGTAATTACGGAGCGCTCAACGTTCGAGTTCAGAGTGGAAGGATTCAACGTGCTCAATCACCCGAACTACGGGATTCCCGCTCCTTACCCGGATCTAGGGCCCTTCTTCGGCAAGATTCTGTCCACGGGCGAACCGCGCAGGTTACAATTCGGCGCTCGCTTCGATTTCTAATGAGCGCCAGATACTCCGGGACCTCGCCTCTCCTGCTAAGTACGAGAGACGGGGAGGGAAGAACTCAGATACCGCGATATGGGATTGCGCTCTTGCGGGCGATTCGGTTTTCGGGAGCGGACCGCAAAGCACTGAAGTATCTTAGCGACTCCGAGTGGGCCAGCCTTTTAAGAATTTGCGATTCCAGTCAACTTACCTTGTTACTCGGACATCTCTGCCGTCCGTTTCTTCCGGAATGGGTGCGAGATCGTATTGATCGGAACTATGCGGACAACACTAACCGCTTCGAGCGCCTGAAAGCGGCCACATTTGAGATATCTGATTGTCTGGGCGAGCGAGCGATTGAATTTGCTCTGCTGAAGGGCTTCGTTCATTCGCCTGCCCTCACTCCGGATCCGCTGCTTCGCGCCCAAGGGGACATCGATATCTGGTGCCGGCCGGAACGAGTGCTCGACGCGAGAGACGCACTATCTGGTCTTGGGTATCGTGCAATCGGCAAATCAAGCGGTAGACACCTAGATCCGATGATCCGTGAGACGGACTGGGAATGGCGCGGCGATTACTTCGCCCGAGATCTGCCCATCCCTGTGGATCTTCACCACAAGCTCTGGGACGAGGGATTGGAAAGGCTGCCCGGGCCTGTAGAGGATGAGATTTGGGCGAGACGCTCTTCCGCGGCAATCGATGGCCGCGTAATCCCGGCGCTGGCGCCGGAAGATGCAGTCGCATTCGCGGCGCTGCATGTGATGATGCATCTGCTTCACGGTGATCTTCGCTTGCAGCGCGCCTGGGAACTTGCCTACGTCCTCAAAGATCGATCGTGTGACGAAGGGTTCTGGTTGCGGTGGCAGAACATGCATGGACCGAAGACACGAGAAATACAGGTGGTCGCCTTTGTATTAAGTGATCACTGGTTCGGTGGCGGCCTTCCCAATTTGATCGAGGAAGAGGCGAGACGACTTTCTCCGGACGTGTTGCTTTGGATCGAGCGTTACGCTTTGTCGCCAATCGAGGCACTCTTCTCTCCGAACAAGGACGAGTTGTGGCTTAACCTCTCTTTACTCAGCTCATTCAAGGACAAGGCACATGTCTTTTGGAGGCGTTTGCTGCCCCTTCGCGCTACAGAACAAAGGCTGGCAGCCGATACCAATCAGGCAACGCAGCGCAGCAAGAGGCAGTCTTCTCGTGTCAAATTTCTCGCGGCGCGCGCCGTATACCACGCGCGCACGCTGCTGCCTACCTGTCTGAGGGGTTTGAAATGGTGGTGGCTCCGTCAACGGCTCGGCCGAGATTTTCTGAATTTTCTGCTTGCGTCCGTTTTATTCGATTTCGGAGAGTTCATTTTCTTTTTGCTCTACAACCTCTACCTGTTGGATCGTGGCTACACAGAGAAATTCTTGGGACAAGTCTCGGCGGCGCTCACCATGGGAACCTTTGTTGCCGTTTTGCCGGCTGCGGCGCTTACACGCCGCCTGGGTCTGCGACAAGCCGTCATCATCGCAATCTTCGGAACCACAACCGCAACAGCGCTTCGAGCCATGGTTCCCTGGCAATCCGCGCTCATCGGGTCGGCTTTCCTGAACGGGTTTTTTATGTCGTTTTGGGCGGTCTCTTTACCGCCTGCGATAGCCAGTCTAACTGGTGCCCGTAATCGGACACTTGCGTTCAGTCTTATAACCTCTTTGGGGATCGGTATCGGCGCAGTGGCTGGGTTGGCCGGCGGCCGGCTTCCCTCCCTGCTCGCCCACCTGAACCCGTCTCTTGCACCGGTTGCCGCCAAACAGATCGCTCTCTTAGTGGGGTCCGCGCTCGCGTTGCTGGCGATCGTGCCTGCTCTGAAGCTCAACTTTCCTTCGTTCCAAGCGACGTTAACACCGAAGAATGTGTACCCGCGCGGCCGATTCTTCTACGGGTTTCTAGCGGCACTATTCGTCTGGAGCATTGGAACGGGAGGTTTCAACCCATTTTCGAATGTCTATTTTGCACGCCATCTTCACCTTGCCGTCGATCAAATCGGCTTGATTTTTTCGTACGGCCAAATGGCGCAGGTTATTGTCATTCTTCTCGCGCCGACTGTCGCCGCCAAGATAGGGGAGGTAAAGAGCATTGCCGCCATGCAGGTTGCGACGGCCGCAATGCTGGGGCTATTAGCCTTGGTATCGAATCCTGTTTTAGCCGGTGTCACCTATGTTGCTTATATGTGTTTTCAATACATGAGCGAACCGTGTCTGTTTAGTATGTTGATGACTCGGGTGGCTCCTTCTGAACAGAGTGGGGCCTCTGCCATGAACTTTCTGGTCACTTCGCTTGCCGGGATTCTCGCTTCTCTCGAAGCTGGCGCGTTGTTTGCGAAGGCGGGCTACCGTTTTACCCTAGCTATCTGCGCAACTGTAACCTTGTTGGCCGCGGCATTGTTCTACCGTTTGGTTCGCCGCTGAGTGCATAAATAGTCGGCGACGTAGCCCCCTTGAAATGGAACAACCTTCTGATCTTTGATTTCGTAGTCAAGCGAATCCAGTAACTCGAAGATCTGAGGAGGACTTTGGGATGGTGGTAGCCAATAAGGGTGAACGCCTAAAATAAGCGCTGGCTTGTGGCGAGCAAGGATGCGTTGGGCTCCCTGAAGCACAAGCAATTCCGCCCCTTCCACGTCAATTTTGATTAGGTCGGGAAGCACCCCGGAATCTGAGACAAAGCGGTCCAACGTAACCGAATTCACCTGGCATGCGGTCTTCTCCTCCACAGTGACAAATGGCGTGTCGTTAGCGCCAATCGTCAGAGAGTTCCTAAAGCTGAGACCATCGTTAAGCAGAAAGAAAGGGACCGATTCCCGGTCGGTATCCGATACGGCACTCCGCACTATCTGCAGTTGTGGAAGTCGATTGACGTGTTTGTGGTGTGCCAGAATATCCAGCAATATCGGGGAGGCCTCGAAAGCGAAGACTCGGCCTGATTGCCCGACACGTCGAGCTCCTGCCATCGCTATCCATCCATAATGCGCGCCGACATCGAAGAAGGTCTGCCCGCGGTAAAGTCCTTCGCACACCCACCTGATTACGTGTGGCTCAGGCGGTGCGGCTGTGAGTAAGCGGGGGTGGACCCAAATCGTATTCCCGCCTATTCGCCTGGGCAAGGAGAAGCCGACGTAACACTGAATCGCTGGAACGAAAGAACTCTTCAGGTACTGATGAGCTGCGGGAAACGTGTGCTTGAGAAGTCGAGTCGCTTTCGTCCACATAGCCCCATGCCGCTTTCAAGGAAGGTCTTCAACCCGTTCCAACCGGGCGCGGTATAGCGCTGGCAAGCCTAACCCACGATCGCAGTCACTCGCAAAGACAATAGACTTCGAATCCAGCGCCCAAGCGGGCGAGAAGCTATTGCAGTTGCCCCCGGCGAGCAATATCGCGCGGCGGCCATTAGCCTTTCGCAACCAAAGCTGCTTGGACAAAGCCGTCGAAGCTACCGACGCAATCCACTGCTGGTCTGGGGACATTACCGACAGCGCAGTCCGGGGTGTCGGCGAGGACGCCCGAGTCAATTTACCCGTAAATAGGTCGAACAGCATGCTCGTCGACGTGCTGTTCGCAACCAGGTCGAATTGGATGGGACCATCCGGCGACTGAGCCACGGGATGGAATGCTTCACCCGCGAACGCCAGCTCTTGATTTTTGCCGTCGTGCAACCAGCGGAGAACATAGTGCACCTTCCCGATAGATTCATAAACGACGCCGGGCCGCACAACGGCAGGATGTGACGAATAGATTGCACCTCGTTGTACCGCAACCTGCTCCCATTGTCGCCCCGGTTCGCGGCGATACAGCTGCAGATGCCGCCAAGCCACAGGAGCGGCAACTGTGGTCGCGATTAACAGTGCCGTCACCGCGTGCCTCGCTCTCAACGACTGTAGATGACGATGGCCGACCATGAAGAATAATGCGAGCAACAACCATACTTTCGGGAATAGCCAGCTCCATGTAGGACGCATCGGCCAACTCACGGCGGCGAAGCAGAAGATTAGAATCAGCCGCTCGATCGAACTCGCGCCTTTCAACAGCAACGCGACGGGGAGAAGAAGCAGAACGAAAGTGTAGGATGCGGTATTCGGAGACGCTAGAATCAACGCGATATAGAACCAGGCAAAACCCTCAGATGGCGCGCTCTTGCGAGCTATGCAAGCCAGCGGAAGTGCTATCAGCAATATCGTGAAGAACGGCTGCAAAAAGAAGAACGCCAAAGGCATGTTCCACATTGGGTGCGGGTTCAGCTCCGGTTCCAAGACAAAGGCGCGCCGCAATAGCGTCGAGAAAGTTCCGTTGCCGCTGTTGTAGGGGTCGAGTGTTTCGCCCTGTACTACTCGGGGAAAAATGTGTGTTGTGAAGTAAGCGAGCTCACCCCAGCCGAACAACATGATTGCCAGTGCGATAGCAATGGCAGATGCCAGGACCATCCCTACTACAGCTTTCCAATTCCGCTTGGCGATGAAGTACAAAATGAATGGGGCGCCATAGAGCTTCAGTACGAATGCCGCGCCGCAGAGGAACCCGGCTCCGTAATCCTTTTGCTGCCGCAAGCAATAAAAGGCAAGGGCCAGCAGGAATAGAAGAAAGACGTAATATTGACCCAGAAGGAAATTCGAGTGCAGGCTTCCGTATCCCGCGAACGCAAGCAGAAAGACTTGAGACGCGCTAAAACTCGTAAGCCGCGAGAGCAGCCAGACAGTCGCACCGAGAAATGCCAGATTCGCTACCAGCCATACGCGCTTCGCTGTTAGTGGCTTGAGTTTAGCAACCGGCATCATTGGCACCATCGTCAACGGCGTTTGCGGGATGTATCCGCCGAGTTGGTTCTGGATGCCGGCGTAATTCATTTGTTTCTGGAACCAAGTCCAGTCATAGTAGTTTCGTAGCTTTGCTCCGTTTCTTGCTAAGACGGCCGCGGTGTAGTAGTTCGGGAAATCGGTGGTCGAGCGAGTCCATCCAGCGCGGAAGGAAGTTAACAGAAAGATCACCAAAGCCGCGAGCGCCCCCATACGCACGGCTGTGCGATTGGTGAGTGAAAGTTCCATGTCGGCGGCATCAATCGAACACGGTTTACCTTTTCTGAGTTTTTCGCGATCCCGGTAACGAAGTTGCCTGCTTTCTGATGACGAGAAAAACCAATCCGGTCAAGATTGCTACAAAAGACCAGATGAGTAGGTCATAAAGAATAAAGCCACTTACAACGGACATATTGTTAGTCTTCCTTTCAAAGTAACGAGCACTGCCTCAGTATGTACACTAAAACACCGCTCAGTGATCCAAAAAATGTAAGAGTTTCGTGAAAAGGATTCATTGACCGCCCGTACGCCGACTTGCCGGGTATCGTCGAGACTGTGAATCGTGGCAATCAGACGATCGTTTGGCTTCGGAGGCGCGGGTCTGCGACGGACCTCAAATCCTTATCGTGCGAAGCGGAACCCACAAACGGCACCAATGCAGAATCCTGCGTTTAAGACCATAGTGGTGGCTGTTCGATCGTTCGATATGCATCCGGAGTCGCGTCGAACCTGGTTGTGGAGCGGCTACCGCAAACGCTCCATAGCCCGTCGTCGAAGCGCCAATGAATCACCGCTACAAGGCGCTTGTCGTAGCGGTTACGTAAAGGTTGTGGTTTATATTTGCTCGACTGAGGGTCGCTGCGTGGACAACCTGCGCAATCCTAAACCATAGGTTTTTGGCCAGCAATCCGAGCGGATTGCCATTTTCGGAGACAGCCTGAATCGGTGGTAAGTGGACGAACTCCACACTTTGAAAGCCCGCGCGCTTCAGTACTCGGTCAAGAGTGGCCGGAGCGTAAAGGTTCAGGTGATCTCTGGGCTCTAAATAGTGGCCTTCCTCGCGCATCCCAATAAGCGTTTTCTTGACACGAGCTTTCCAGAGCTGTGCTGGACCGTTCGGAGTGGCAAGAAAAAACGTTCCTGTAGGTTTGAGAAGCGACCGCAGATAATGCAGGAATCCATCGGGGTTCGGAATATGTTCAATCACGTCCCAAAGTGTCAGTAGATCGAAGGACGCCAGCGGAAAACCAGAATCTTCCACCTGGCCTACATACATGTTCTTAACGCCCAATTGAGTTTTCGCGTAATCGACCGCTGGAGCACAGATTTCGTATCCGAACGCTTCCCAATCCGGAAAGCTTTCTGCAAATCGGACAAAGTATCCAAGCCCGGCACCCACGTCCAGAATCTTCCCGGATCGACCAGCCATGAAGCGATTGCCGAAATCCCGGTACATTCGCAAATGAGCCGGGTCCAACCGGAATATCTCTCGATCCTTGATTTCGCGGTCGTAATACTCGCTATAGTTCTGATTGCCGGCATACGACGAATAAATGTGATTGCAGCCGGTGCAACGCAGTATGGGCACACCAGAGTCTATGAAAACAACCGAGCGCTCGCTGGACCGACACACGATGCACTGCCTAACTTCATCACTCATCGGCAGATGAACTCTTCGTGTATTATAAGCACATAAGCTCGACCTGATTGCCGCTTGTCCATTAATTGGTGGACACCATACCAGTTAGCATTCGAGATTTCCCGGTCTTTCGTTACCAGGTAGAAGACCGGCGAAATCGTCCCCGCGAGATCGATAACGGACTCTTAAAGCTCCTGTGAATCGGAAAGTGCCGTTTGAAAATGAAGTCCCGGCAGTATTCGATCTGGCTGACGGCGTGGATGTGGCGCAAAATTCATGGCCGTGGGCTCGCGTGTGGAGAACTTCGGTCCGAGAATCAGAGTTCAGTACGCCAGCCGTTCCCGAATCGCGTTGGCGGTGAAGCGTCCGCAGCCATCTGTAGGGCAGCTTGCGGGACTTTACGCCTTCGCGGTTTAGTTCGTTCTCGACAATAGGTAGCCGGAAAGGGAAAGAACGAAGCGACCCGCAGCACCATCGGTCACAGTGTCTCGTCGCGAATGTAGAAGTAGTAATGGGCGAACCGGCTGACGGGCCAGAATCCGGTGATTTGGGTCGGCTCGGCGCGCTCCGTGCTCCGCAACGCGGGCCGAACATAATCGTCTTTTGCGAACACCCGGCTAACCCGATTCGAATTTGTCGCCGCAACAAAATCATCGGCCCGCGACCGTTGGCGCCAAAATTTCAAATATCTTTGGCTACTCTTCTATTATTAAGAGTGTGCCCCCATTAAAGGACGAATCGGTCCGAGTACGGCCGGCATCTTCCTATACGAGCGCCGTCGAAACCTTCTTGTCCGGCCTCACACTTTCACTTCAAGCCCATTATTTTCAGAAACCTTTTTGAAGGAGGATCACTCATGGCAAACAAACGCGGCCACAATGGCCATCAGCAAGGCGCCTCGAACGGCGTAAACGACGTCGACGGCAATCGCGGCCCTGGCCAAACCGATGCTGGCGCAAATCACCCGAACGCCACTCTCACCACTAACGCCGGCCGCCCGGTTGGCGATAACCAAAACTCCGTTTCGGCCGGCCGCCGCGGACCCCTGCTCATGCAGGATTATCTGCTGTTCGAGAAAATGGCCCAGTTCAACCGGGAGCGTGTCCCCGAACGCGTGGTGCACGCCAAAGGCTCCGGCGCGCACGGCAAGTTCACTGTCACCAAAGACATTTCGAAGTACACCTTCGCCAAGCTGTTCTCGAAAGTCGGCAATACCTGCGAAACCTTCGCCCGCTTCTCGACCGTGGGTGGCGAAAAGGGTTCGGCCGATACGGCCCGCGATCCGCGCGGCTTTGCGCTCAAGTTCTACACCGAAGAAGGCAACTGGGATATGGTCGGTAACAACACGCCCATCTTCTTCATCCGCGATCCGCTGAAGTTCGGCGACTTTATTCATACCCAGAAACGCGAACCGCAGACCAATCTGAAGTCCCCCACCATGATGTGGGATTTCTGGTCGCTCTCCCCCGAATCGCTCCATCAGGTCAGCTTCCTGTTCAGCGACCGCGGCACCCCCGACGGCTATCGCCACATGAACGGCTATTCGAGCCACACCTTCTCGCTCATCAACGCTCAAGACGAGCTCTTCTACGTCAAATGGCACTTCAAAACCAAGCAGGGCGCAAAGAACCTGCTTGCGAAAAAGGCGGAAGAGTTAGCCGGCGCCGATCCCGATTACGCGCAGCGCGACCTGTTCCATGCCATCGAAAAGGGCGATTTCCCCAAATGGACCGTCTACATCCAGGTCATGCCCGAGAACGAAACCGATAAATTCAAGTTCAACCCGTTCGACCTTACGAAAGTCTGGCCGCATGGCGAATACCCGCTCACCGAAGTCGGCGAATTCGAGTTGAATCGCAATCCAGAGAACTATTTCGCCGAAGTCGAGCAGGCCGCTTTCAATCCGGTCAACATCGTCCCCGGCATGGGCTACAGTCCCGACAAGATGCTGCAGGGCCGACTGGTTTCCTACCCCGACGCCCATCGCTATCGCATCGGCACCAACTACGAAGCGCTCCCGGTCAACGCTCCCAAGTGCCCCATGCAGAACTACAATCGGGATGGTGCCATGCGCTTCGATGGCAACTTCGGCGCACTGCCCAATTACGAGCCGAACAGTTTCGGTGGCCCCAAAGAAGACTCCAAGCGCGAGGATCGCGACATCCGGCTTTCCGGCGAACCGGCTGCCCGCTATGACCATCGCGAAGGCAACGACGATTACGCGCAAGTCGGCGACTTTTACCGCAAGGTGCTCGACGAAACCGGCAAGAACCATCTCTGCGAAAACATCGCCAAGAGCCTCGGCCAAACCCCCGAGCGTATTCAGAAGCTGCAGTTGACTCACTTCGAGAAAGCCGACCCGGACTATCGCGCTCGCGTCGAAAAGTTCCTCCAAGCAAACGAGCACCCCGAATACATCCACGGGCCCGAAGAAGCCGAATACGCGCTACGCTTGCCTGAAAAGTAAGGCCAAAAAACTTATGGTGAGGGGCCTTGCCGGCTCCTCACTCATTCCAGCTATCACCCAACATTGATTATCTGCCCGGGCGCGAGTTCCGACAACGCTTTGGGGCAAGCCGCTGTATGCGGCGGCAAGCCGAGTAACAGGTTTGACGGAACTCGAATCGCGATCACCCCTACTTTCCTTCCCGTTATATTTTGCTGATAACGAGGGTTCCTGTCCACTGTAATCAGCGCATCTAGTCCGGCTCTCTCCGCGTTTGCTAGCAAATCACCATTTTGCTGCCCTCCGAATCCCGCGCTGCGGGCCTCACATAAGAACCTCTTCAGGCTCCTACAAAACGGCTGAGCGACACATTCATAGATCAAAGCTTTCACGCAATCGCGGCCAGCAAAAACTCCTGCGCGTTTTCCAGGGCCGTGATTGCCATGTGCCTCGACACGCCCGGGAAATGATCCAGGAAATCGTCTAGCGTATCACCGCCCTCGAGGTAATGGAGCAAAGCTTGAAAGGGGACGCGGGTTCCGCGAAAGACCGGTTCACCGTCTAGTATCTCGGGATCGCGAACGATGATCGAGCTGGCACGAGCCATATCTCTCCCAGTTTCGTAAATCGAGGAGCACCTCTGCAACCCCAATTCCTTTGCCGCTCCTCTCCTCCTTTGCCTCATCCTCCACAATAAGTAAAGAATGATTCGCCGTTACACGCGCCAGGAAATGGGCGCAGTCTGGAGCGAGCAGCACAAATACGAGTGCTGGCTCGCCGTCGAGATGGCCGCTGCCGAAGCTTTGGCTGAATTGGGCGACGTTCCGCCCGAAGCTGCTCAGGCCTTACGCTCGCATGCTGCTTTCGATCTCGAACGTATCCACGAAATCGAACGCGAAGTGCGCCACGATGTCATTGCCTTTACTACCGCCGTCGCCGAGCGGATGAAAGCCCGCGGCGCGGCGGAAGCCTCGCGCTGGCTGCACTTCGGGCTCACTTCGAACGATGTCGTCGATACCGCCCAGGCGCTGCAGATCAAAGATGCCTCCCGCCTTCTTGCCGCCGGCCTGAAAAATCTGGCTGCCGCGCTTGAAAAGCTCGCTTGGCAGCACAAAAATACCGTGCAAATCGGCCGCACGCACGGGATGCATGCCGAACCCATCACCTTCGGTCTCAAACTCGCTCTCTGGTGGGATGAGATTGACCGCCATCGCACCCGCTTCGCGAACGCGGCCGAAGAAATGCGTGTCGGCAAAATCTCCGGCGCCGTCGGCACCTTCGCGCACATCGGACCGGAAGCCGAAGAGAAAATCTGCGCCCGGCTCGGCCTCAAGGCTGCTCCGATCAGCTCCCAAGTCCTCTCGCGCGACCTGCACGCTCACTACCTCGCTACTCTCGCCGGCATCGCTTCCACGCTCGACAAAATCGCCGTCGAAATCCGCCATCTGCAGCGCACCGAAGTGCGCGAAGCCGCCGAGCCCTTCGCCGCCGGCCAAAAAGGCTCTTCCGCCATGCCCCACAAACGCAACCCGATCGTCTGCGAACAGATCTCGGGCCTCGCCCGCGTCGTGCGCGCCAACGCCCAGGCCGCCTTTGAAAACGTCCCGCTGTGGCATGAGCGCGATATCTCCCACTCTTCCGTCGAACGCGTCATTTTCCCCGATTCGACCATCCTGGTCGACTATCTTCTCTCGCAGGCCCATTGGCTCATCTCCGGCCTGGTTGTCGATCCCACCCGCATGCGACGTAACCTGGATAGCACGAATGGGCTGGTCTTCTCCGGCCAACTCCTGCTCGACTTAGCCGCCGCCGGGATGCTTCGTGAAGAAGCTTACGCTCTAGTGCAAAAACATGCCATGGCGGCCTGGGAAGACGAAAGCGACTTTCAGGCTGCCATAGCCGCCGACCCCACCGTCGCCCACTACTTATCCGTCGAACAGCTCGAAAAAACCTTTTCTTTGCAACGCCAGCTGAAGAACGTTGAGACCGTTTTCCACCGGCTTTTTTCCAATTGAAACTAATCCATCTAAATTAGTCGGCCGGATAGAGAAAATTCCTATATGGAATTTTGTATTTTTCGTTTACACTGAAGTCGAGCAAAAAATGGCCACTATGTTGCATAGCAAGCAAGACCTCTCCCGCAAGCCGTTCGAGCTCGCCAGAGTGCTGCTGGTAGACGATGACATGACGGCCCGGCTCACCCTCAAAGCGGTTCTAGAGGCCGGCGGCTATTTCGTCGACGCGGCCGTTTCGGCAGCGGAGGCCGTCGGCAAGCTCGATGAGCAGCAGTACGAGCTTGTTTTGAGCGATTTACAAATGGAATCCCCGGAAGCCGGCTTGCAGGTTCTAGCCCACGCCCGGTTAGTCGATTACAAGCCAGCCATCGCGATTCTGACCACTTACCGCAACCATCGACCGGATTTGCGCCGATCGGTGCTGATCACACCGGAGGATCTCCCGGAACTGCTCAGCAAAGTGGCCGACCTGATCAGCCAGCGGGCCGCCCGTATGGTGGAGCGCCAACTTCGTCCCTGACCGGGCCCTGACCATCTTCTTTTGTGGTCTTCCCTTTTTCCCTTTCTCGCCCGATCCGCTCGACCACTCCTTCGAACTCGTCCAGAGCACCCGCGAAAAAGTGGTCGGAAGCCTTTACCCAATTGAGTTCCTTCGGCTCGGGCAGGGAAGCATAGAGCGCCTCCAACTCCGCCCGCGGACCGAATGCGTCCTGCGTGCTTTGTACAAAATACTTCGGCACCGCGACCCGGTACACAAAGTCGCGTTCCGGCAAACGCGTCGGGAAGCCGGCGGCGATCGCGCGCTGAATGGCTGTCTCGCTCGAAGCTAGCCGCAGCGCCACCCGCGAGCCGAACGAGAAGCCCGCCGCCAGCACCGGTAATCCAGGGTAGCGACTCTCGAGCTCGCGCAAAGCCGCGCGCCCATCTTCCGTCTCGCCTCTGCCCCGGTCATACGCTCCCGCGCTCAGATTGACCCCCCGGTAGTTGAAGCGCAGCACCACGCAGCCCGTCCGGCGCAGGCCGCGCGCCAGCCGGTACACCACCTTGTTGTGCATGGTGCCGCCAAACTGCGGATGCGGATGGCACACCACCGCCGCCTCTACCGGCTCCCCGTCCTCCGGTTCTTCGAGCAAGGCCTCGAGCCGCCCCGCCTCGCCGGCCAAAAATAAGCTCTCGATCCGCCGCGCCATCGGGATGTCAGTTCGTTCGGTAATTCGTGAACTGCATGTCGATCCCGAAATCCTTCCCCTTCAGCACCGCGATCGCCTGCTGCAGCGTATCCCGATCCTTGCCGCTCACCCGTACCACGTCGCCCTGAATGCTCGCCTGCACCTTCAGCTTGCTGTCTTTGATCAGCTTCACGATGTCTTTCGCCTTCTCGGTCGCAATCCCCTGCTGCAGCGTGATTTCCTGCTTCACGCTGCCCCCGCTTGCTTGCGAGATCGTGCCGTATTCCAGCCCCTTCAGCGGCACATTGCGCTTCACCAGTTTCTGCCCCAATATCTCGGTGACCGCCTTCAGCTTGTATTCGTCCGAACTGGCCAGCAGTATCTTGTGCTCCTTCTCGTTCAATTCGACAGAAGACTTACTGTCTTTCAAGTCGTAGCGCGTCTGCACTTCTTTCGACGTCTGCTGAACGGCGTTCAAAACTTCATTCAAGTCGATCTTGGAAACGATATCGAAAGTATTTTCAGGCATGATAATTAAAAGCCGGGTCCGGAATCCCGTTCGGCTCCTACAATTCTAGGACGCTCAGCGTGTCCGCTGATGCGCCAGCACCAGCAGTACGCGTTCCGTCAGCTCTTCGATCATTCCCGGCATCGCGCTATCGAGCGCCAGCGTCACGGCCGCCCGAATCGTGTTGCGGTCGAAACCGTTTGCCGCCGCCCCGTTCTTGTCCGGCGGCGGCTTGGAGTTTTCTTCGAGTAGCTTCTGCACGGCACCCAACAAAGCGGATGCTTCGAACGGCTTCTGCAGGATCACATCCGCCCCTGCGTTCTTCGCGTCTTGTTCGTTGAATTCGTCGGCCGGTCCGGCCGCGAAAATCACCGGCAGGTGCCGATACTGCTCCTGCGATCGCAAAAATCGCGTTACTTCGAAGCCATTCCGCGTCGGCAGGTAGACGTCCGTAATTAACAGATCGGGGTTTACATCTCCCAATCGCCGCAGCGCCGTGGCCCCGTCCGTTACGCTGACTACTTCGAATCCCTGCGCGGTCAGGATCTGCTCACCGAGTCGCAGCGCCTGCGAACTATCGTCCGCCAACAGAATGCGGCTCATTGCGGGGGTGGCGTCGTAGTCGGGGTTGTGGCTGGCGTGTTTGTGGCGGGAGTATTTGCAGCTGGGGTCGCCGGCGCTGTGGTGTTCGAAACAGCCGGCGCCGTATCTTCGTCGCCCTTCTTCTTCTTTTTCTTCTCTTGTTTTTCGCGCTTCTTGGCCAGCCGCTCGCGGTACTTCTTCAGCTCCGCATCGCGGTTCGTGGGCAGAGGCTGGTTGGCCGCGGGCTGTGCTTTGGGCGCTGCCGCAGCCGCATTACGCGCATCCGGATTCTTGTCGAGCGCGCTGTTCGCGCCGACGGTCGACGCCGTCACATCCGTCGTCCCCGAGCCGCTTCCACCGGCGCCGCCCGTTTCCGCATTGGCCACCACCGGCACGCTGGCCGGTATGGTCCGTTTCGGATCCGTCATGGTCGGCGCGCCTTCTTTCGCCGCATGGCTTAATTCCGGACCGCTCTCTATAAGACCTAACGATCGCCGCATCATGCTCGGATGGTGATAGTTGGCCAAGTCGTATTTCTCGCGGTCGAGCGCCGCCTGATCCACCTTCGGGACCGGCTTTTCCATGTCTTCCAGCCGCCTCTTCGCCTCGTCCACCCGATCGCTCAACGGATACTCGCTCACGATGCGCGAGAACATGTCCGCAGCCGAATTGCGGAAGCGCGGGCCCATCTTCGAGTACGCATCGCCTGCTTCGAAGAGCGCCTCACCCGCTTTGCTGTACAGCGGATACTGGTCGACTACCGCGCTCAGCCGGTTGGCGGCCGCCGGGTTCATGTCGCGCCGCCAGTAGAAATCGCCCACCACGAACTCGTGCTCGGCCAGGCTCTCCTGTATGTCGCGCAGCCGCTGCGTCGCCTCCGGTACAAATTTACTGTTCGGATAGGTGGTGATCAGCGCCTTGCACTCGGCTTCCGCTTGCACCGTCGGCGAGTAGTCCCGGTCGCTCTTGTTCATCTCGCGGTAATGGATGTCGCAGATGCGGTTTTGCGCCTCAGCAGCCTCCTCCATATTCGGATAGAACAATTGGAAGTCCTTGTATTCCGCTTCGGCCTGCGCCATCCCGTTCGCGCCGCCCTCGCGGTACCAGCTATCCGCCACCGCCAGCTTCGCCTTCGCCATGAATTCGCTCGACTCATACGTGTTCATGAGCGTTTGCAGCGAAATGCGCGCTGTCTCATAGCGCCCATGCTCGATGTCCCGCATCGCCTGATCGAACAATACTTTGTCCGGCTGCTGGGTGTTCTTGGTGATCGGCGTCTCGTACTTCTTGTGCATGCAGGAAGTCGTCAAAAATCCCGCGGCGCATACTAGCACGGCGCTTGTTTGCAGCTTGAATCGCGAAAAAACCATATATCGCTAAACCTTAATTTGAAATGCCTCTTCGGCCGTTCGCTGTAAATTGCGAATCGCTTCGGCCGGGTCGTCTGTCCCGAAAACCGACGAGCCCGCCACCACCCAATCCACGCCCGCGCGAGCCACTTCCGCCATGTTCTCCGGCCCCACGCCCCCATCGATCTCGATTGCGAAATCGAGCTTCCGCACCGTGCGAATCCGCGCCAGTTCCTCCACCTTGCGCAGCGCGTTCGGGATGAACTTCTGGCCTCCATATCCCGGATTTACGCTCATTACCAGCACATAATCCGAGATCGCCAGCACATTCTCGAGCAGAATCACCGGCGTCGCCGGGTTGATGGCCACTCCCGCCTTTGCTCCCGAATCCCGGATCATGTGCAGCGTCCGGTCCAGATTCCGGCACACTTCGTAATGCACGCTCACGCAGTCGGCGCCCGCTTTGATGAAAATAGGCGCGTATGTGTCCGGATCGTCGATCATGAGGTGATGATCGAGTTTGACGCGCGTCGACCGCCGGATGGATTCAGTGATCGGCGTCCCCATCGTGAAATTCGGGACAAAATGCCCATCCATGATGTCGACATGGATCATCTCGATGCTCGCTTGCTCGACACTTCCGATTTCTTCGCCTAAGCGCATAAAGTCCGCAGCGAATATCGAGGGAACAATCTGTATCACGCGAGACTACTCTTCAAACCCATTCCTCGGCACGCAACGCGTTAAACTGGCCAGCCGACCCCCGAGCCGGCAGACACACTACCAGACAACCAGCCGTGCCTTTCTTGAATCTCGTTCGATGTTATCACGCAACCGGGCGGCGCATTCTTCGGCCCGCTGCCTGTTAGTTGCAAAATAAAAAGAGATGCCCCACTCCCACCGCACGGAAACCGACAGCATGGGTCCGATCGAGGTTCCAGCCGACGTCTACTGGGGCGCGCAAACCCAGCGCTCGCTCCGCTACTTCGATATCGGCCCTGATCGCATGCCGCCCGAACTCATTCGAGCCTTCGGTGTCTTGAAGAAGGCCGCCGCCCTGGTCAATCGCGATCTCGGTGGACTCGAAACCGAAAAATCGAGCCTCATAGTGCGCGCCGCCGACGAAGTCATCTCCGGCGCGCTCGATAGCCAGTTTCCCTTGCGTATCTGGCAGACCGGCAGTGGCACGCAGACCAACATGAACGCGAACGAGGTTATTTCAAACCGCGCCATCGAGCTCGCCGGCGGCACCATGGGCAGCAAGAAACCTGTTCATCCCAACGACCATGTCAACATGTCGCAGTCTTCGAACGATACCTTTCCGACTGCCATGCACATCGCCGCCGCCCAGGAGCTCGAGCGGCGCCTGATCCCGGCCGTCGACCGGCTGCGCGCTACCCTTGACGAAAAAGCGCAAGCTTTCGCGGATGTCGTCAAAATCGGCCGCACGCATCTGCAGGATGCGACGCCCTTGACCGTGGGGCAGGAGTTCTCCGGCTGGGTGGCCCTGCTCGAACGCGACTTGGCGCGGCTCCAAGCGGCCCTCGACGGCCTGCTCGACCTCGCCATCGGCGGCACCGCCGTCGGTACCGGCATCAATGCGCCGCCCGAGTTCGCCGAACGGGCCGCCCGCCAGATAGCCGAACTCACCGGCCTACCCTTCCGCTCGCATCCCAATAAGTTTGCCGCTCTCTCCGCGCATGACGAATTGGTGTCGGCCAGCGGCGCGCTTAAGACTTTGGCTGCCTCGCTGATGAAGATCGCGAACGACGTCCGCTGGCTCGCCTCCGGGCCGCGTTGCGGTCTCGGCGAAATCACTATCCCTGAAAACGAACCCGGCTCCTCCATCATGCCTGGCAAAGTCAACCCCACTCAGTGCGAAGCGCTCACGATGGTGGCGGTGCAGGTAATGGGCAACGATGCCGCCATTGGTTTTGCCGGCTCACAAGGCAACTTCGAGCTCAATGTTTTCAAGCCCGTCATCATCTATAATTTCCTGCACTCCGTCGGCCTGCTCGCCGATAGCTGCCGCAGTTTCCGCGAGCATTGCGCGGCCGGTATCGAGCCGAATAGAAGTCAGCTCGAAGAGTATGTGCGCAACTCCTTGATGCTGGTGACGGCCCTCAGCCCGGTAGTCGGCTATGATAAGTCCGCCCATATCGCGCACACTGCGCACGTGGAACAATCGAGTCTGCGCGAGGCCGCTATCAAGCTAGGCCATCTCACCGGAGAAGAGTTCGATCGCTGGGTCAAGCCCGAGGAGATGGTCGCTCCTTCTAAGAAAACCCATGATTAGAGGCGATCTGACGCCATATTCTCAACCGCCATAGCGGGATTCTCCAACTTCGAGGGACGTGTTTGCGGCTTCGACAGGGAAAACAGGAAACCGAGCAGACCTAATACCCCAAGCGACAAACAAACGAGACTCGAAATCGTGACGATGGGTCCGGCCAAAGATGTGGCTGATTCTTTTACTCTTCGCATGGCTATCTAGACCTCTTATCGGATCGCTCGAAGGAAAAAATAGCCAATAACGCTTGACTCGGTTGAATCCGGGTCCAGGGGCGCGTCGTAATTTTTAGACGTTGTGTAGAGAAGCTCGGAAGCGGCCCAACCAGCCACCTACCGTTTGACCGATCACGCGCAGACTGACGCTACGGTGCGTCTGCTCTTCCGGCCAGATACGAACCGGAATCAGGCCTTGCCTCACTAAATCCCGGGCCACTCGCTCGGAACTCGCGCTCGAAACCGAACCGTCGATTACTGCTCCGAAACCGGTGGCAGCTTTGAAATGGAAATTAACCTGGTCCATGCTAGGGAACTAGTGGGCGGGGAACTGCCACCTTCTCACTTTTAAATAAACATCTCCTCATCCGAGGTAGCGTGATCTACCGTCGAACGCGAACTCCGGCCGAAGTGTTGGATAGCGGTGCGAACGCCGCTCACAACGCCGTGTACTTCCCGAATGGGCCGTAGCACGCCGCGCTGCACGACCGAAACCGTACTCTGCACACGGGTCATGGTGTCGTCTAGCACCATCTCCGCGCGCTCCATCTGTACCTTCGCCCGCGTTGAGGCGTCGGTCAGAAGCTCATCGACTTTGACAAGCTGCCGATTCGCCAATGTCAACATGGCGCTACTCTGCGTACCAATGTTCGTCAACTGCTTTTCAGCGCCGGCTGTCGCCTTCTTGGCGATTCCGGTAATCTCCTCAATCTGCGGCCAGAGTGCGAACAACTTAGTGCGCACTTGCCGGGCGATCATGAAAACGCCGATCAGGGCGACCGCTTGAATTAACAAGGCGATCGCCGCTACAGCTACAAATACCGTCAGAACCGTAATCAGTGTGTTTTGGTCCATTGAGACTTCTGGCCTCGCGCGGGCCGGAAAAGCAGCTCTAATGTTGGTCTGCTAGCGCGTCCGAGGCGGCCCCCGCCCCTGTGGAGGCTGCCGCTTTCACGTCGCCTACCGCTTCCCGGTACGCCTGCTTGCCGGCTTCCACCGCCGCGCCCAGATTCTCTTTCTGCTGATACACCGTCGATCGGCCTTTCTCGTAAATATCCGATGCCGATTGCTTCAGGTCGTCCGTGCGATGCTTTACATACTCGGTCCCGTCCTGCGCTCGGCTCTTCAGATAATCAGCGCCTTCTCCGGCTTTATCCGCGAGCAATGCCCGTGTTTCTTCCCCTGATCTGGGCGCCCATAACAAACCAGCTGCTACGCCGATGCCCAAACCAAGCAGGAAATAACCGAAGCCGCTTTTTTCCTCCATCTTGCAAATCTCCTTAAACTATTCTCTCTTATCGAGGTTATTCTACTAGCAATTGACATCTCTTAGAGCGTGCTACAGTAGCAAACGTTTCAAGAGGATGGCTCCTTCCCGAATACCGAAGAAAGCAGCGAAGAAGCTGCCGGCGGAAGCGCTCTGGGAGTACGCTTTGCGCGCGCTTGCGAGCCGAGCCCACTCCGCTGCCGAACTGCGCCGTAAACTCTTGCAAAGAGCCGAATCTCCGCCCGAAGTCGATTCCGTCATGGCCAAACTGCGCGAATACCAGTTGGCCGACGATCGCAAATTTTCGGAGCTATTCGCTTCGTCGCGCCTCGCCAACTCGGGTTTCGGGCGCCACCGCGTCTTGCGCGACCTCCGAGCCAGGCAGGTTTCGTCCACCGTCGCCGAACAGGCGGTCGCGCAAGCCTTCGCCGAAACCGACGAACTTCAGCTCGCTGAAAACTTCCTGCGGCGAAAGTACCGGGGCAAAGATCTGCCTGCCTTCCTAAAGGACGAAAAGAATCTCGCGGCCGCGTACCGCCGTCTTCGTACGGGCGGCTTCAGTTCTTCGGCCATTTTAGCCGTCCTCAAACGCTTCAGCTCGCGCACGGAAGAATTCGACGAACCTGCCAGCGAACCCCCCGAAAACGAATAGCGCTAGCGGTGGAAGATCCAGGCGCCGAGCGCTACTTCGGCCACGCACAGCACTCTCGTCAGCAGCGGACGGTTCGCGAACTCCTCAAGCAACCGATTGATGGGCTCCGGACCCACTTCGAGCTTCTGCAAATACTCGCGCGGCCAGATCAGCCCGGCGAGTCCATCGCCTACCATAATCAAACCTGTCCACCGCGCTACGCCACGACTGTTCATATCCACTAAGTCTCTCGCGTCGCGGGCCCGCTAAAACTTCACCTGCGGCACTTTTTTCTCTTCTTCCGTTGTCTTAAAATACGCATCGTCCGTTTTGAAGCCGAAGATCGAAGCCGCTATATTTCGCGGAAACAGCTGTACATCGGTGTTGTACTGCCGGACGGCTTCGTTGTAATCCCGCCGGCTGACCGCGATCCGGTTTTCCGTGCCGGCCAATTCATCCTGCAGCCGCAAGAAGTTCTCGTTCGACTTCAACTGCGGATAATTTTCCTGCAGCACCAGCAGGCGACCGATGGCTCCGCTCAGCTGACTATTCGCCCCGATCTCGTCCTGCCTGCTATGCGCTCCGAGCAGCGCGGCCCGCGCGCTGGTTACTTCGCCGATCACGGTCTGCTCCTGCTTGGCAAAGCCTTTCACTGTCTCGACCAGGTTCGGAATCAGATCCGCCCGGCGCTTCATGTCGTTATCCACCTGCGCCCACTTGGCGTCGATCGTGTTCTTCTCGGTTACGAGCGTGTTGCGCCCAGTCATCAGCTGACCGCCTATCAGAAGCGCCGCTAGAACCACCACGCCCAGAATGACTAATCCGGTTTTCATGCTTCCCTCCCGATTCTTTTCCAATCCACTATTGCTGAAGTGTGTCCACGAAATGGACCAGCGCCGCAATTTCCTGCAAGTAGCGCCCAAACAACGACACCGTTTCGGGCCCCGCCGCTCGTTTCTGAGACGTCCGAAGGGCTAGTATCTCATCTATTGCCCCTAGCTGTTTACCGGCCGCCCGCCCCAACTCCGCTACTAGCTCTCCCTTGTTCCAATAAGCTCGATCGCCCTTCAGAACGAGCGCATGGCGACCCAGCACGCAGAAAGTCGAAACCGAATCCGTCATCAGGCGCTGCAGACGCGCGGGCTGCGATAACACTTCCGCGCCTCGCTGGCGCAGCCGCAGCTGCTTAGCCCGCAATTCCTGCTCGACTTGGGCGCGGTAATACTTGTTGTCGACCTCCAACCCCTCGATCACGTCGGCCCCGTGCAGCACGCGCCGATGCTGCTTCATGTCATGGAATTCCATGGGAAAACAATCGGTCGATGTGCGCACTTCTTCCGCTGTCAGCAGCAATGGGGCTGGATTTCCCGCCTCATGCCACCAGCGCAGAATCGGTTCGCCCAAAGCCAGTTCGGCCGGCGAAATTTGATTCAGCACGCACAGGATATTCAGGTCCGAGCTCCCCTCGCTCCAATCGCCGGTTGCGCCAGAGCCGTAAAGAACAACCGAGACCAGCCGCTCGCCAAACGCTCTCTTTAAGCGCTCGACCAATTCCGCGAGTTTTTGTTCCAATGCCATCCTCCGCCGCCTACCAGTTGCTGCTGGCGCCGCCGCCGCCGAAATCGCCGCCACCGAAGCCGCCGAATCCGCCGCCGCCCGAATTGCCGCCGCCGAAGCCGCCGCCGTCACCCCAACCGCCGCCATAGCCACCGCGGCCGCCGCCTAAGAGGTTGCCAAGCAAGATACCGGTCAGAAAACCGCCGCCGCCACCGCCACGGTATCCGCCGCCGCGCCGCCCTCCGCGGCCGAACAGCCACAGCAAAATAAAGATGCCGAAGATGATCAGACCAAACGGAAAGCCACCGCTGTGCCTGCTTTCGGGCGGCGCGCGCTGCGGCATCTGGGCGTCAGAAAAGGCGACCCCCTTGCCTTGCGCGATCTGGGCCGCCATGGTGTGCGCGGCGGTTAGCAGGGCCTGTCCGTAATCGCCGCTCTGAAGTTGCGGCCGCATGGAGCGCAGCGTGCTGCCGGCAAAGCCGTCCGGGACGTACTGTTCAATCCCGTATCCGGTCTCGATGTCGCTCTTCCGATCTTTGACTGCGAGCAACAGCAGCACGCCCTGGTTGCCCTTCTTCGGGCCGACGCCCCATTTGCGCGCGATATCGAGCGCCACATCGCGAATCGGCCGGTCACCTATCGTGTCGACGGTTACCAGCGCAAACTGCACGCCCAGTTGCTGCTCTACTTTCGTGCAAAACTCTTCGAGCTGTTCCTCCTCGGCTGGATTCACAACGTGCGCCAGATCGCTCACGTAACCGGTAGGCTTGGGGAGCTTATCGACGTCGATGTCGCCATAGCTTACGCGCGCCAGCGCGACCAGAGCGAGCCAGGCGATCAGACGGAAACTAGGCATGCAAAACGAGCTTACCAGCTATGTATTTTTCACTATGTTTTTGTCCGAGGTGGACGCTTCGCGCGGGGGTTTGGCGGAGGGAGGAACACGACCGCGGTGAGACAATGCTGGCGTTCATGAGCACGGGCACGTCCTCTGTTTTGCCGGCCGTAAACGCGGGAGTCGAGCCTCGACCGTCGATTTCAAGGCGATACTAGGTCAGAGATATAAAATGGACGAAGCCAATCATTTCGACCCCGCCCTCGACCTGGTCGTAGTTCTCGAAACAAACGACCGCATTCAGCTTGCGCTGGCCACCGGATTACTGGAAGAAGCCGGCATCCCTTTTTACGTGTTGGGCCAAATCGCCACGCTGGTGCAGGATGTGGACCCTTTCCTGCAAAAGTGGGTTCGGCTCCAGGTGTCGCGTGATCGCGAAGTGGAAACAAGGGAGCTTCTCGAAGCGGCTTTTCAACCGCAGGATAGCTCCCCAGGCGCTCAATAAGTTTTAGCCTTCGTCCCGGCCTTAAAAATTGTTGCCGTAACCAAGCAAGTTTTGTAGCCCCCCGCTTTTCCAGTCGCCGGAGGGTTGAAGCGCGACTAACTCACGGTAGGCCAGGTGAAAGATTTTCGATTCCTGCTGGGCGGTGCGCAGACTGCCGGGAAGCGCTGCTTGCATTTGATTGGGCACAATATTGTTCAACAGTTCAGCGGCCATTTCCTTCGCGCGCTGATCGGAGCTCGCCGTATTATCCAGTTCGAGCCTTCCCCCCTTGGTCGAATAGTCGTAAAATTCCAGTTCGATAGAGGGACGGATGATGTGCGAGGTGAGAGGCAGCCACTTGGCGTAGACGCCAAGCTTCGTGCTCTCGGTCTGCATGCCCAGGATGTGCGTGGGCGCCTTGTTGAAGTTGTAGAACTGGGGAATGACCTCGTCGGTGGCGAACAATACGTATTCACGCCCCGGAGCATCGGCCGATTTCAGCATCGAGATCATGTCGTGGCGGTCGCCGTAAATTGCCGCGAGATCGCCCGTCATCCAGTCGCGCGTTCCTCGATTCCCAAGGCTGACCAGCAAGGTCGATAAGTCAACCGACGACGTCAGCCCGGTGCGAATCGTGTCGATGTCATCGGTGAATCTGCCGCTAGGATCGACCACGATCAGCGGAATGTGCCATACCTCTTTATAAACGGAACCCAACTTACCCTGCACGAAGCCATGCGCTCCGGAGTATTCGCCGTGGTCGGACACAAAAACAATGACGGTATTTTCAACCACGTCTTGCGGCAACGTATGGAAGAAGTCGAGCACTTTCCCGATCTGCGCGTCGACGATCTCCATAATCTGGGTGTAACTATCGAGCCCGCGCTGCCAATAGCTGTAAGGCATTTTGACCACGCCGGTGTTGATATCTTCGAGCGGATTGGGATTTGGATACTGCTCAAGGCTGGCCGTCGTTTGCGACGGATCATCAGAGACGCCGCCCCAAACGGCTTGTTGAAGCTCCCGAAAAAATGCTTGGCTTTTTATGCCTTTCGCTTTGATGGAGTCTGCGTTTTCCCAGTTCGGCGGCACAGCGGGGTAGCCGTACGAGTTGGGCGACTTGAGTTGATTCTTCTCCCATGGCACGACGGGCCCGGTATATTTCCTGTCCTTGTAGTCCGTGTAGACTGCGATCGGGTCCAGATCTGTCGGATTGGTTTTCGGGTCGGTGAACATGCCCATGTAGGTTTTGTACTCGGTCCCGGCTGGAAAGAATTCTCTGTCGTGAGGATTCACCAGGCTCACAGTGAGGCACCAAGGCTGATCTTGCGGCCTTTTAGTGGTTAACCAGTCGATGGCGTTGTCCGCGGAATAGGCGTCGCTATGATAGCCGCGGTTTTCATCGCCGTAGGTTCCTTGAAAGTTGTCGCCGGTAGGATCGTAATAGCTTTTGTAGAAATGGAATCCATAGTTGTCGAGAGCATTGGCCGTGTTGGGAGGGATGGAGACGTGCCATTTCCCTACGTAAGGCGTTCGATATCCGGAGCTCCGCAACAGCTTGCCGAAAGTGGGGTAGGCCGGGTTCAACACAGGCTGCGGCTTGGTCGTAGGGGTTGGATAGGGTGTCGAAAGGATGGTCGTCAAAAGCCAATTCTGTTGGGAGTAGAGTCCGGAGATCATGACCCCGCGGGAAGGCGTGCACGCATTCGCAGCGGTGTGATACGCGCCGAATTTGACGCCCTTTGTCCAAAGATTGCGGTGTACGTTCGGCATGTGCTTGGCCAGAAACTCTCCCGGCGTGGTGATGTCGCCTGGAAAAACCGTCGGGTAGCGCAATTCGTCCACCACGATAAATAAAATGTTGGGTTTGGGCCCGGGTACGGCGCTCTCCGTGCTACTGCTGCTCTGTCCGGCCGCGCCGGCGAGTCCCGCTAAGGCTCCTCCACCGCTGATGGCCGTTGTCGTTTTTAGAAAATCTCTGCGTTTCATATAAGTTGTCTGCCTTCCGAAATCGAACTTTGAGTCGCGAGGGTCGCGTATCCTTCCTAATTTGTGCAAGCAACAAAATCCGGCAAAAGTTGCCATCGATCGAAAAAAAGGTAAGCTGTCACATGGGATAGGCCAGCGGACACTCCATTTCTTGATAGAGTGTGGGGCGGTTTTCTCTCGGGTATGAATTCGGAACGCTGGCAGCAGATCGAGCAGATTTACTACAACGTGATTGCCTCGTCGCTCACCAGTCGCTCGGCGCTGCTCGATCAACTGTGTTCCGACGATCCGGAGATGCGGCGCGAGGTGGAGTCGCTGCTCGATGCGCGCGAGCATGCCGGGAGCTTTCTTTCGGCGGCACAGTTACAAGATCATTTCGAGCAGTTGATTCCCGAAGAGCGCCTCGTCGGGCAAACGCTCGGTCATTATCAAATTGTTTCCGCCATTGGGGCAGGTGCGATGGGCGAAGTGTATCTGGCTCGCGACACGCGGCTTGACCGCCGTGTCGCTCTGAAAGTGCTGCCCGCAAAGTTCACGCGCGATAGCGGACGCATAGCCCGATTCCGGCGCGAGGCCAAAGCAGCCTCGGCGCTCAATCACCCGAACATCCTCACCATTTACGATATCGGCGAAATCGACGATACCTGCTTCATCGCCGCCGAATTCATCGAAGGAGAGACTCTGCGCGAGCGGCTCGCCGTCGGGAAGATGGAATTATCGGAGGCGCTCGGGATCGCCAGCCAATGCGCGCTGGCGCTCGAAGCCGCCCACCAAGCAGGTATCCTCCACCGCGACGTCAAGCCGGAGAACATCATGGTTCGGCCGGATGGCTTGGTAAAGGTGGTCGATTTTGGCTTGGCGCGAGTCGCGGAAGGCCAGGAATCGGCCGTCGACGCTACTCACGCCGGTACTCTGATGGGCACCCCAAGATACATGTCCCCGGAGCAGGCCCGCGGCCAAAAATTGGACTCGAGAACAGACATTTTCAGCCTGGGATCTGTCCTTTATGAAATGGCTACCGGCCGGCCGGCATTCCCCGGAACGACCCCCGCCGAGGTGTTCGCAGCCCTGCTCGGTTCCGCCCCAAGATCGCCATCCGAATACGGGAATGCGATCCCGCAGGATCTGGACGGCATCGTTTCCAAGGCGCTTCAGCCAGATCGCGCAGCCCGCTATCAAACGATGCAGGAATTCGAGTCCGCTCTCCAACATCTGAAACAGCAACTGGAGCAGGACCCCGCGGCCATTCTATATAGGAAGCGCGCGGGCTGGCCGCGCGTGCTTCGCGGCATTCTAATCGCCGCCGCCATTCTGACAGCGGTGCTGGCGCTTGCCTGGTATGTGCGCGTCGCCAGGCTTAACCCCCGCCCCGAAGCGCCGACCCTCGATGTCGTCCCGCTCACCAGTTTCGAAGGCTATAAAGATTTTGGGTCTCTTTCTCCCGATGGCCGCCGCATCGTGTTCTCCTGGAACGGAGGCCGCGGCGGATTCGGCGGCGATCCCGTGCGCAGCATCTACACCAAAGCCGTCGGTCCCGCCGACCCCGTGCGCTTGACCTTCTCGCCCCAGGATGATCGGTTTCCCGTCTGGTCGCCCGACGGGCGTTCCATCGCCTTCTGCCGGACGATTACCTGGGAGCCCGATCCCGGCCGCTGCGCCATTTACCTGGTGCCTGCCGCGGGCGGCCCCGAACGCAAGATCGCCGAAGGCGGAATCGGCCTCTCCTGGTCGCCCGATGGCAAAACGCTCGCCATCGCCAGCTTACCCGGCCAACCGGGCGGCATTTTTCTGCTGTCCCCCGAAACCGGCAAGCGCCGCCAACTGACCAGGCCTAATCCGTACTTCGATAATCTTCCCACCTTCTCTCCGGATGGCAGATGGATCGGTTTTACTCGTAACTTCGGATTTTCCACGCGCGAGATCTTTGTCATCCCGTCTTCCGGCGGAACTGCCAAACAGCTCACCTTCGACCGTCAACCTACCTACGGCCTGACGTGGACCGCCGACAGTCGAGAGATCGTGTTCGCCTCGAATCGCGGAATCGGCGGCGAGAGCCTTTGGCGCATGGACCGAAATGGCGGCGTACCCCGGCGGCTCTCGGCCGCGCTCGAAGGCGGCTTTTTCCCTTCGATCTCCCGCAACGGCAAGCGCCTGGTCTATACAGAATCTTTTAAGGACACCAATATCTATAGTTACGAAGGCGCTGGTTTCGGAAGCCGGCCGATCCCCAGCCGCTTCGGCGAGCCGAAAGGCCTGATTTTGTCCTCCCGCAGAGATGACAGCCCGAGTTTCTCACCTGGCGGAGAACGGATCGCTTTCGTCTCGAAACGCACCGGTAACGAGGAGATCTGGATCTGTGACCGCAACGGCAAGCGGCCGGTACAGATAACTTCATTCAAAGGACCCGGCACCGGAACACCCCGCTGGTCGCCCGACGGCCGCTCGATCGCCTTCGATTCCATCGCGGCGGGTAACTCCGACATCTATGTTATTGCCGTGGACGGCGGCGCTCCACGACGTTTAACCGCTGGCCCGGATGCAAATTTCATGCCTGCCTGGTCCCCCGATGGCCATTGGATCTATTTCAAATCCAATCGCTCCGGCAGCGATCAGCTTTGGAAAATTCCGGCCACTGGAGGCGTCCCTATTCAGCTGACTCACGGCGGCGCATCCGAAGGATTTCCTTCGCCCGATGGCAAACTCGTTTATTTCACGAAACACGGTTGGAGTTCGATCTGGACCGTCCCGGTGGACGGCGGCACCGAGAAGCCTGTGCCGGAACTCGCGCGCTTCGATAGAATCTTCCGTTCCTGGGGAGTTATCGGTCCGGGAATTTATTTCATGTCGAGACAAGATGCCCCGCAGCAGAACGTTCGCTTCTTCAGTTTTGCGACACGCCACGTCAGCTCGCTCGTGACGTTGGACAAAGAGCCGATTTGGGATTACCCTGACTTGGCTCTTTCGAACGATGGCCGTCAATTGCTCGCGGCCTCTCTCGATCAGGAGGTCAACGACTTGATGCTTATCGAGAATTTCCATTGAACGTTAAAGAGCAGCGCTGATATGCACCGCCCGGCAACGGAAATCACTCAGCTCTTGAATGCCTGGTGTGAGGGCGATCAAGATGCGCTCGAACTGTTGGCGCCGCTGGTCGAATCGGAGCTGCGGCGTCTCGCCCGCGCGTACCTGGGCAAAGAAGCAGCGGGCCACCCACTCCAGCCGACGGCTCTGGTCAATGAAGCCTACCTTCGCCTGATCGAATGGAATAACGTGAGCTGGCAGAATCGGGCTCACTTTTACGCCGTGGCGGCGAAGGTCATGCGGCGCGTGCTGGTCAATCAGGCGCTTGCCCGACGGCGTCAGAAGCGAGGCGGCGAAGCGGTTCTCGTTTCGCTGACGCATGCCGGCGCGATGCCGGACCGCAGCGCCGACGTCATCGCTCTCGACGAAGCCCTCAAATCGCTAGCCCAACTCGACGAGCGCAAGAGCCGTGTGGTGGAGTTGCGTTTCTTCGCTGGTCTAAATGCCGACGAGACGGCGGAAATTCTTGGCATCTCCGCCCGCACGGTGCACCGCGAATGGGACCTGGCGCGCGCCTGGCTATTCCGCGAGCTGCGTGGTCCGGCGTGACACTCCGGCCAAAGCAAACCTAATAAAAATAAAGCGAAAGGGTGGAGCCGTCATCCAAGTTCCCGACAGTCGAAATGAAAGAAAATGTCATGATCAAGTTCACCATCCTTTTGCGCCGCAATCCCGCTCTTACGCGCGAACAATTCATTCAGTATCACCGCGAACAGCACGCTCCTCTTTTCTCCTCGCTTCCCGAAGTAAAACAGCATGTGCGCCGTTATGTCCAGGGGCACAGCACAGGCGCCGAAATACCCGGCATTCCGCCCATGACCTTCGATGGCGCGAGCGAAATCTGGTTCGACGATATGGCAGGCTTGGCCGGTGTTTTCGAGTCGAAAAACTATATGGAGCAGGTTCGACCAGACGAAGCGAAGTTCCTCGACCTGCATCGTTGTGAGTTTCTGCTCACGAAGGAAAATGTCGTGAGCGCCTGATTCTTCGGCTTATTGAGGAAGCGCCTGCCAGTCTTTCCCCATCGTGGAGGGAGCCGTAGTCCGAAGCCGCGGAAAGTGTCGCGTCTGCGCCTCGATCGATGCCGAAGCGGGAGGGTCTTTAAGCTGGTAGTCCAAACAACAGACATGCACATTCCTTCGTCGATTTCCCGCGCAATGTAAGCGGCCGACATCGCCTCGTCGTCCGGATGTGCCACCACCACGAGCACGTCGGCTCTATAACGCTCGTCGGGCTTACGGTTATTTCACGCAAGGATGTGCAGTTCACCGCCATCCGACATCGCTTCGATCGTTGACGTGAACTGCGCCACCTTGCGCGGTGACGGGGCATTAGGACTGGACGAGCAGGCTATGTTGCCGCGCACCGGCGCTCAGAATACCCTCGTGTTATTTGTGCCAGAGACAACTAAGTTGTTCTCGCAATCAAAAAGGGACCTACAAGCCCGCAACGGTGAGAAAGCGCTCCGCAATCTCGGCGGAGGGGGCGACGACCATCGGTTGTTTGCGAACCTTCCAGACTGGCGGCTGGCGCTCGATGCCCCACACGGTCAGACCCACTTGCTCGGCTATGACCTGTGGAGGAATGAGATCGAGATCTTCGCCCGCGCCGAAGTTTGCGTAAACATGCTGCCCTCCGAAGATCGTGAGCATGACATTACCACCCGCGCCGCCGACACCGGTGGACGCGGAAACCAGGCCACTCTCGATAACCCTTTGCGCGCGCTGCCGATCTCTCAGGATCATCTTGGTGCTGACTGGAATGCAGGAGACGAAATTCCGGGTGGATAAAAGCGGCGGCTTGCTGATTGCGCGGGAGGTTCCGCGCGCGAAGTCGTGGCCGGTGAACTCGGTTCGCTCGACATGAGCAAGTTGGCCGCGGATGGAATAGGCGAGACGTCCCAAGCAATGAAGCGACTCGGCGAGCGGCAAGTAAACCTCCGGCTGAAAAACGACTCCGACGAGCGGAATCCCGTCGCTCACCTAATGCGCCTGAATGAAATAAGACGAGCCGCCGGCAGCAAAGTGATTGGTTCCATCGAGCGGATCTGCTCCGACCCAGTGGTTGCTTTCGGTTCCGGAGAGACCCGATTCCTTCAGGCGGAAAGAAATCGATCGATGAATCCGATGCAACTTGGATGCGAAGATACTCAGCATGGCGGCATCGGATCGCTTATCTGCTTCGGTTACGAGTTCAGTGGCATCTTTATAAGTGGCGGTCACCGGGCCAGCGCGACGAACTTCGATTACCTGTAAGCCGCCGGCAAGAACGGCCTCTATTAGCACCGCGGAGATTCTTTGAATCATTTTTCCTAATCCGTCATGAACTCACACGGGTCCCCGCCGATTTGGCAACTATCGATTTACCGTGTAGCTGATTGTCACTTCCACTGGCTTGATCAAGGGGACAGTAGTTACAGCATATTTTGAATGTTCGATTTGCTCCAGGCGACTTACGACCGGCCGGCCGTCGACTTTCACCTGCTGAATTCCATGGGCTGTTTGTGGTAGCAGAAAGCGGAGGCGGCATTGCGTTGCATCTCCGGTAGCGATGAGGCGCAGGCTATGAGATTGCAGATCGTCCCAATACTCGTAACTGACATAGCCGCGGGAGGCTGGATAACGCAAGGTGACACGGGCATGGCGCACGTTTGCGGCGGCCCAGCGCGGCGATAGCTCAACGGAACGGAAAGCGGTGGCTTCGTCTTTTACTCCCGCGAGACCTTCGGTAAGCGCATAGGCGACGAGTCCGGCGCTCCAGTTGTCGGGTCCGCCGAACGAGATTGGATTGGCGGCACTCCATGGTGTGCGGTCGGCCAGCGTGACGCCGAGCAGGGCGTAGATGGCGCCGTCCTCGGCAGCGGAGAACGTGAAGCGCGCAATGGTTCGGTCAGGAAAGGGGTTGGCGATGGCAGCCCAATAGACGCCGGTATCGCCGCAGAGCGCGTTTGGGCCCCCCCATGCGACACCGGCATCGGGAGCGTTTAACGAGGGGAACCAGGTGGAGGCAAAATGTTTCGCCTGTGCTAGGTAAACGGCGCGAAAGGTCCCATCAGTATATTCGAAGCGCAAAACCGCGCCGATTTTGGAGGGACCCACCTGGCTTGCGGCGTGAAGAAGATAAACCGCCGCGGCTTTGCGTCCGACGGGAACGCTAATGCGATCCGGAAGCGCTTTATCGGTGGCGGAAACGGCGGCGGCTACCGGAGCGCCGGGCTCGCGCGGCTGCGGGATATGGAAATCGATGCCCGCCAGACGCTGCGCGCCGGTGGGAAGGTTGCGCATGTCGTTGCCATTCTTGTCGTGCATCCAAGATACGGTGGCCGTGGAGGAGCGATCGAGGAGCGACATATTGGCAATGGCCGAGATATCCAAAGGTTGGTAGCGCGGCCGAGGCGGAGGCGGCGGGAAAGCGCCGGTGTAGGCGAAGTAGAGCTTGTGGTTGTATTGCCGGCCGAGTGCATCGAGCCGGGCCAGAATGTTTGCACCGTAGTTTTCGAAGCCGTGTTCGAGCGCGCCACGCGCCAGCTCCGCCGCCGCGTGCGCCTGTACGCCGCCGTTCATGTACTGCCACTCGGCGTCTTCCGCCTGAAATCCCTTAGTATATGGCGGATAGACGGCATACCACTCGCCCGGAGAGCCTGGAGGCAGGTGTTCACGGAGGTTTTCATAGGTCTCGACGATGGCGGCGGCTTGCTGCTGCGTGACGCCCCGGTTCAGCGAGTACATGTTCGACATCGCGATTTGCGTGTTCTCATCCGCTCCAAGCTTGCGCTGGACGGTGGGATCGATTTCGATGTGATGGGTGTAGAAATGCCCGTTCCAGGCGATTTTATTGAGACGGTCGCGAATGCCGCTGGCGCGTTCGCGAAGCACTACTGCCTGGCGTGGGCGGCCGGCATGTTCGAGCATCTCGGCCAGCTGATCGCAGGCGTGCGCGTAGCCCGTGTTGTCGCCGAAGAAGATGACGAATTTCGTTCGCTGAGGATCGATTTGTTGCTGCGAACCCATGGGAAAGCGCACCAGATACTTATCGTTTGGCTGGAAGTCCCAGGAATCGATGGTGTATCCGCGTTTCAGCAAGTCGTATTTAGTGGACCAGCGCGCGGGCTCGGTGATGCTGTAATCCAGCGCGCGCTTCGCCTGATCGAGATGAGACTGCATCCACGCGTCATCGCCGCTTCCTTTCCAGGCAAGGTAAAGCGTATCCACGAAGTTCGCTTCGTTATGGTTTCGACGGGCTGGCGCGCGAAGAGAACTTTGTCATCCGACCAGGCATAGCCCTGGTCTTTGTAGGCCCAGTAATGATATTGGTGCTGCGGGGACGGATCGGGAAAGGCGAAGCTCCAGATCATGCCATTCGACTTCTGCGCCGCGCCAAAGAGATCGACCATATCGGCTGTCCATGGGCTGAAGTACTGCATGCCTTTGGCGGTGTTACTGTGATCCAAAATCCAAGGAACAAAGTAAGGGTAGGTACGCCCCCGCGCCAGGCGATCGTGCCGACGTCGTGGTCTGCGACGTCCATCATGCTGCGTTTGGCGATATTCAAGAGATCCCGCCGGGATCTTTTTGCTCGGGATGAAGACTCTTGAATATGGACCAGGTGAGCGCGGAGAGAGAATTCTCGGAGCCGTCCTTTGCCCAAAGGACGGCATCGCTCTGACCCAACTTACCCGTAATTGTCGCTTGAAACGTCGGATTTGATTCGTCGTACCGGATGTAACCCGGAAGTCCGTTTTTCAGGTATATTGGGTCGCCCGCCTTAACCAGGCTGTTCTCGACAAGGAGCCGCATAGTCTTCGGATTCTTTGGACGATTGGACCGGATTGATTGCTCGCGCTCTTCTCCCTTGATTTTGATGTCGATGGTGTACTGCTTTGCTTCCTCAAGCGGCAGGACGATTTTCGGCACAATGATGATCTGGTCGCCCATTTTATAGGGCGTTATTTTCACGCAGCTGATGTCAATCTGCGAGGACCTCAGCCACAGAATTGTCGTCGTGATCTCCTGCGAGAACCCTTCCGAACAAAGGATAATGCGCGGCTTCGTGGAGAACTCAACGAAAGATTCAGATCCGACAAACTCGACGATCTGACTCCTAGCGTTGACTTCGGAAAGCTGCTCTCCAAAGTGCTTCTTCCGGTAAGCAACGTAATACGGCAGTAGCTTGTCCACAGTCATTGACGAGACCATCGCAGCATATCTGATCGCCTGCAGATCGGCGTAGCCAGCGGCAGAATCACGTTTCAACTCGATCACCACCAGATTGCCGGATCGATCCAGGGCAAGAAGGTCCAGACGGTCGCTACTCTGAACGAACCGATCGAACTCTACGGTCAAAATGAGCAGATCCTCGCCCAGCATCTCGGGGTTAACCCTAATCCATTCCTCGACGTGCTTTCGCTCCCAGATATTAAGTTCAATGAGGGTGCGGGGAGAAATCTTCTCAGCGCGGTCAAGCGAAGAGCCAAATGGCAAAAATCATCGCTTACTACTGTGGCCCCGGCGCAAAATTGTTCTCACACCATCTCCCGCAACATGATTTTTCCAACCCTTGGCGGGGCGGTGTAGCCCTCGCCCGCTTTTCCACAATGAAGGGGACCTACTATAGGTGTTCGGTATAGCTCATATAGGAATATATCGCCCCTAGATTGCCGACCGATTGCCCCCAGAGTGCCGAGCAATCAGTTTAAGAGCGCCCCAAGAATGCCGAAATCCGTTCCTGTTTTCAAAACTAAGTTGTGGATGGTTTGAATCGGAGGCATCCGTGAGCTGCGCCCCCAGAATGCCGAAGCAAATTAAATTTGTGGCAAACAAACTAATCAAGAATGTCACGCCGCGCCTGTCTTGACGCTTCCCCGTTGTAGGGAATAGATAAGCATGGCGAGGACTACTAGCAAATGGCCTTCGAGATAAGTTCCGACAATATCGCTGAAGCAGTCGTCCTGCGACTTCGCGACCTTGCCGTGCTTCCCCCGAGGCTCCTAACGCTCGCTCAAGCGGCAACGTATCTTGGTCTTACGCCCGATGCCCTCAAAGCCAAAGTGCACGTGGGTCTACGACGTGGCGCTCTGCTCCGCATCAGATGGTCGCAAGTTGACCTCTCTGCCAAAACCATTTGGATGGAGGGACGCCGCCAAAATAGAAAGCCGGAACCCATTGCCGTTCCCATTATGGCGATATGGCGAAATTTATTTCGGCTCAGCCTCGGACTAGCGACTTTCTTTTCGCGAGGGGAGCGAAACCGATGCTGGATTTCCGGGAGAGCTCGGATCTTGCTTGTCAGCGGGCCGGTGTGCCGGACCTTCTGTTTCACGATTTACGCAGGACTGCGGTTCGGAATCTACGCCGGGCCGGTATTCCAGAATCGGTGATTATGAAAATTACTGGCCACCGCACGCGGGAGCGTATTCGAGCGCTACAACATCACGGACCATTCCGACACGCTCGAAGCTGGCACCAAGGCCGGTGAGTTTTTGGCTCGCGAACATGGAGATATGTCACAATTAGCGACACAATCGAGGAGGAACGAGAAATGAAAGGAGGATGGTAAGTCTTTTGTTTTGTGTATGGTGCGGAGAGGGGGACTTGAACCCCCACGGTGTTACCCGCTAGCACCTCAAGCTAGTGCGTCTGCCAATTCCGCCATCTCCGCGTTTAAAACTATTTCTTCGGCAAATTCTTGGTGGGTGGGGGTGCCTTTTGGACCGCCGGGGCGCGCCGATGTTCGAGCACGCTACCGGTGGTACTGGCGGTTCGGTTGTTGGCCAGAATCACCAAAACGAGCGACGTGACCATGAAGAGGCTGGCGGCGATCGTGGTGGCCTTGGATAACAACGTCGCGGTGCCGCGCGGGCCGAACACGGTCTGCGAGCCCATTCCGCCGAACGCGCCTGCCAAATCGGCCGCTTTGCCGCTTTGCAGCAGGACGACGATGATCAGAAAAAAACAAATGATGATGTGCAGGGCGGTGATCAGATACACCATGGCTGGGAAAGATTATTATAGCAACGACGTGACTGCCGAACGAACTCACCTGCTCTCGCTCGAAGATCTGCGGGAGGATTACCGGCAAGCGGAGTTTAGCGAGCAAAATTGCGAAACGAACCCAATCGAGCAATTCAATAAGTGGTTCAAAGAGGCGCAAGCTGCTCATTTAAAAGAACCTAATGCCATGTCGCTGGCTACGGCCACGCTTGACGGCAAGCCATCCAACCGGATCGTGTTGCTCAAAGAGGTGAGCGACGATGGGTTCGTTTTTTACACCAGTTACGCGAGCCGGAAGGGTGGGGAACTAAAAACGAACCCATTTTGCGCGCTGACATTCTTGTGGGCCGAACTGGAGCGTCAAGTGAGGGTCGAGGGGCGGGCGGAGAAGGCGAGCCGGGAAAAGTCAGAAAGATACTTCGCGGGGCGGCCGAAGGGCAGCCGATTGGGCGCGTTGGTCTCGAATCAAAGTGCAGTGTTAGCCAGCCGACAGCCGCTTGTTGATGGGCTTGGGGAACTGGAGGCAAAGTATTCAGGCACCGACGATGTCCCCATGCCGGACTACTGGGGCGGCTATTGTATTGTGCCTTACATTATAGAATTCTGGCAAGGCCGGACGAACCGGTTGCACGACCGGCTGCTTTATACAAGAAAGGACGACGCTTGGACGGTGGAACGGCTCTCACCTTAGCTAAACGAACTAGGAGGCCGGAACGTCTGTTGTTTATGACTCGGCTCGTGCTGCTTACCGCGCTCAGCGTGTGCGTATGCATGGCCGACCAGTTATCCGATCGGGTGGCTAGAAAGGTGCAGGACCGATACAACGCCGCGCAGACGTTGTCGATCCAATTTGTAGAGAATTATGAGGTGCAGGGTCGCCGCAGACCGCCCGAGTCGGGCACTTTAACTCTCAGGAAACAGGGCAAGATGCGGTGGGATTACGCCCAACCCGCAGGCAAGCTTCTGGTTTCTGACGGCAAGACCGTATACCTATATACCGCCGGGGATAATAGGGTAGAGAAAATCCCGATTCGGGACACTGAAGATATGCGAGCGCCTCTCGCCTTCCTGCTCGGGCACCTGGATCTGAAAAAGGAATTTAAGGATCTGCAAGCGCACCCGGGCGGGGATGGTATTTGGCTTGACGGCGTCGCGAAGAGCGACCGAGTTCCGTATGAAAAGGTAGAGATGTTGGTGGAGAAGGACGGTTCGGTCCGGCAGTTGAAAGTGTTCGGGCGCGACGGTTCCTCGATGGCATTCGCTTTTTCGAACGAGACGTTGAATCCGAGGGTAGACGACAAGTTATTTCATTTTGTGCCGCCGCCGGGCGCGGAAGTAGTAGACGCGGTTGAGTTCCAGGCGGAAGGGAAGTAGGGGGAGTGGCAGAGTTTCTTCTTCGGTATGCCGACCCGCGCGGGCAGATGCATGAGCAGGTGGCGGATGCGGCCAGCGAGAAAGAAGTGCGCGACCGGCTGCAGCAGCAAGGATACCTGGTTTATTCGGTTCGGGCAAAGGACCTGAGCGCGCGCCTGTCTCGCGGCGCCGGGCGTAACCGTAACAAAACCGTCAATCTTGAAAAGTTCCTGATTTTCAATCAGCAGTTTGTGACTTTGGTTCGAGCGGGATTGCCGATTTTGCAGGGACTCGATCTGCTGGCCGACCGGTTGACGGACGAAAAGCTCGGGCGGCACATACGCGCGGTGCGAGACGAGGTGAAGACGGGGACCGTGCTTTCGGATGCGTTCGCACGGCAAGGCGTCTTTCCGGCTATCTATGTGACTTCGGTGTTAGCGGGCGAGAAGAGCGGATCGCTGGTGGAAGTTCTCGAGCGGTTTATTGCGTATCAGCGGCTGACGCTGGCGTTGAAGAAAAAGCTGCTGGTCTCGTTGCTGTACCCGGCGATTTTGGTGTGCCTGGTGATCGCGTTGATTGTGTTTCTGGTGACGTACGTGGTGCCGAATTTTGCGGTGCTTTACAGCAGCATGCAGGCGAAATTACCGACCGCGACGCTCATTCTGATTGCGATCGGCACAACGGCGCGGGCATACGTTCTGGTTGGCTTTGGCGCGGTGGTGCTGGCGGGAGTGGCGGCTTATTTCTGGTCGCGGCGGGAGTCGTCACAAGAGACGCTGGACAAGATTAAGAGCAAGCTGCCGGCGGTGGGCGAGGTATGGACGAAGTACCAGGTGGCGCAGCTATCACGGGTGCTGGGTACGCTATTGATCGGGGGCATACCGCTGGTGCAGGCGCTCGAGACCTCAGGCCGGTCGTTGGGCACGGTGTTGATGAAAAAGGCGCTCGACCGGACGGCGGTGCTGGTGCGGGAAGGAAGGTCGCTTTCGAAATCGCTGAAATCGACGGGCATTGTTCCCTCCCTGGCAACAGACATGATGGAAGTAGGCGAATCGACGGGAGCTTTGCCGCAGATGCTGACGAGCGTGGCGGAGTTTTACGAAGAAGATGTTTCGACGCGCATGACAGCGCTGCTTTCGCTGATCGAGCCGGCGATTATGATTTGCATGGGAGCGTTTGTGGCGTTTGTACTGGTGGCACTCTATCTGCCCATCTTTTCTCTGGCGGACACGATCAGGTAATGACGACCGAGACGATCAAATTAAAAGACCCGGTAACGGAAGCGCAGCAGGCGGAGGCGGTGGCGCGGCGATATCGCTGCGATTTCGTGGATTTGAAATCGACGAAAATCGATCACGAGTTATTCCGGACAGTACCGGTGGACCTCATGTTTCGCTACCACTTCGTGCCGCTGCAGAGCGCGAACGGGACGCTCGAAATCGCGCTAGCCGATCCGCGGCAGATCGTAATGATCGACGAGCTGGCGATTCTGCTGTCAAAAAAGCTCAAGGTCAAGGTAGCGACTCATTCGCAAATTTCGGACCTGCTGAAGAAGACCGAGCAATCGCAGCGGGTACTCGAAGGAGTGACCGAAGGCTTCACGCTGGATGTCATCGGGGATGAAGAGAATGCGGATGAGAATCTCAATATCGATCGGCTGGCGTCGGACGAAGGGAACATCGCGCCGGTTATCAAACTGGTGGATACGACAATCTTCAACGCGCTGGAGCGGCGGGCGAGCGACATCCATATCGAAACACGCGACCAGGAACTAGCGATTAAGTACCGGATCGACGGCGTGCTGCAGCAGGCGATGAGTCCGATCGCGAAGGAATGGTATTCGGCGGTAATTTCGCGCATCAAGGTGATGAGCGAGCTGGATATCGCGGAGCGGCGCGTGCCGCAGGACGGACGATTCCGGGTGCGCTACAAGGGGCGGCTGATCGATTTTCGCGTTTCGATCATGCCGACGATCCATGGCGAAGACGCAGTGCTGCGCGTGCTCGACAAGGAGTCGATGAGCGAGAAGTTTTCGAAGCTCACGTTGGATGTGGTGGGTTTTGCCGAGCAGGATGTGGCGAAATTCCGCCGGTTCATCAAAGAGCCGTACGGCATGGTGCTGGTGACCGGGCCCACTGGATCGGGAAAGACGACAACGCTCTATGCGGCGCTGAGCGAGATCAAGAACGACGAAGACAAGATCATCACGATCGAGGATCCGGTGGAATACCAGATCAAGGGGATCACGCAGATCCCGGTGAACGAGAAAAAAGGGCTGACATTTGCGCGCGGTTTGCGGTCGGTTTTGCGCCACGACCCGGACAAGATACTGGTGGGAGAGATTCGCGACCAGGAGACCGCGCAGATTGCGATCAACGCGGCGCTGACGGGGCACCTGGTTTTTACGACAGTTCACGCGAATAACGTGCTGGATGTTTTGGGACGCTTTTTGAACATGGGTGTAGAGCCCTACAATTTTGTTTCGTCGCTGAACTGCATTCTGGCGCAAAGGCTGGTGCGATTGATCTGTCCGCACTGCAAAGCGCGGGTGCGTTACGACGACGAGTATTTGACGGAGAGCGGATTGCCGCTCGACATCTGGCGCGAGCATGTGTTCTATGAGGGTAAGGGCTGCATGGAGTGCAGTGGAACTGGCTTTCGCGGGAGAACGGCGATCCATGAGTTGCTCGATTTGACAGAGCAGATTCGCGAGATGATTTTAGAACGCAGACCATCGTCAGAGATCAAGCGGGTTTCGCGCGAGATGGGAATGACATTTCTGCGCGACTCGGCATTGGACCGGGTGCGGGAAGGCCTGACGACGCTGCGCGAAGCGAACAAAGTGACATTCATCGAAGGGTAGGAATAAGAAGCTGTCGTTTACGCAACAAATGCAGCGCTGGATAGCTGACCCGCCACCGGATTATCTATTCGAGATGACAGATAGCTCGCTGGCGTGCGTTTCGCCGCGCGCGCCAGGGGAGCAGCGCCGGGAGTCACTCCCCGAGCAGGGACTGACGGCTTCGCCGAGCGGGCCTAATTTGTTGAAGCCGAATCTTTATCGGGAGGCGCTACCGCGGGTATCGGCTTCGAAAGGCGCGAAGCACGGGACGGTGGCGCTGGTGATTCCGGACTACGCCGCGCGCATGGCGATTCTCGATTTCGAAGGTTTCCCGGCAAAGGCGGACGAGCGGCTGACACTGCTGCGCTTCCGCTTGCGGAAAAGCGTTCCGTTCCCGATCGATGAAGCGCAACTTGCCTATGCCATCCAGATGGAACAGGCGGGGCGGGTAGAGGTGTTGGTGGTGACGATTGCCAAGCCGATCTTACTCGAATACGAGAGTATTTTTGTGGATGCGGGCTACCGTTTGGGATTGGTGCAGCCTTCCTCGATTGCGGCGCTGCGGTTATGCGATCGGGGTGAGAGCGGATTGACGCTGCTGGTGAAAGCGGCGGGCTCGACGTTATCGGTGATACTGCTTGACCAAGGGCGCGTGCGCCTGGTGCGGTCGCTCGATCTGACGGGAGAAGAAGATGAGTGGCGGCGGCCGGCGGCGGAGGCGGTGATGCCTTTGCTGCAGCAGACGTTCGCCTACTGTGAAGATCAGATCGGCCAGCCGGCGGCGCGACTGCTGCTGTGCGGCTTCGGACCGGAGACGGATTTATTGGGGCAGTTAGCGGAGCGGGAATTCGGCATCCCGACGTCGCTGGTGCGCTCGAAGTTTGGGATTGCTTCGCAGGAGAACGCAGGGCTGCTTGGTTTATTGGAGCAATACGCGGCATGATAGTGTTTTCGCCTTCGGATATCAACATTGCGACGCAGCCGTTCAAGCGCGAGCGGGCGCAAAGCGCGGCGGCGGCGGTGATAGCACTACTGCTGACGGTTTCGCTAGCCGTGCTGATAAGCCTGGTTCTGCGCTCACGGGCGCAGGCATCGGATCTGCGGCGGGTGATTAGCGCGCAGCAAGCGCAGCTGAGCAGGCTGCAGCGCTCGCAAACGGAATACTCGAGTATTCTGGGGAAGCCGGCGAATGCGGACGTTTTTGCGCAGAGCGTTTTGCTGAATGAGTTGATAGCGCGCAGGTCGGTGAGCTGGACACGGGTATTTCAGGACTTAGGGACGGTGCTGCCGACGAACATGCGGCTGCTCTCGATCCGGCTGCCGCAGGTGGCGGCGGAGAACGGCACGGGACTGGACCGCGTGCAACTCGACATGTGGGTGGGGACAGAGCAACCGGCGGCGGTAATCGGTTTTCTGAAGCGGATCGAGACCTCGAAGTTATTCGGCGATGCATCGGTGATGACGCAGGCTCCGCCGACGCAGAACGATCCGCTATACAAGTACAGATTAACGGTGTCATATGCCCAGCAGCTTTGATTTGCGGTCTTTCCATCTGAAAGGCGCGCCACGGGGGGCTCGTTTCTGGCTGCGGGCAGCGGTGGGGTTGCTGGGCGTGCTGAATGCGGTGGCTTTGTTTTTGTATTTCGACCCGCCGGGCGGAACACGGGCTGAGTTGAGCGCGCAGAGCGAGCAGCTGCAGACGTCAGTGGCGGCGGCGCGGCGGCAGGCCAGGAAGCTCAAGCATGTATCGGCGCAAGTGCAACTGGGCGGAGAACAGGCGGTCTTCTTCGAATCGCATTACATTTTCCCAAAGCGACGGGCGTACGAGTCGATCATGGCCGAGATTCAACGGATGGCGCAGGCGGCCAATCTAGCGGAACGCGACGGGCAATGGACCGAAGAGCCGATCGAAGGCACGGCGGACCTGTCAGTACTGACAAACAATGTGAACTTCGAGGGTTCGTACGCGAGCCTGATGCACTTCCTACATCAAGTGGATAAATCGCCCATGCTGCTGATGCTTGAAACGCTGACGGCGACTCCGCAGAAGGCTGGGCAGATTACCGCGCAGGTGCGTTTTCAGGCGGTTATAAGGGACGAGGAACCGGCGCCTACGGCTGGGGGGCAACCATGAGGGGGCGAGCATGAGGGAGCGAGCATGAGCGCGGCGGCTCAAACGAAGATCTTCGGGATGCGCGTGGGCGTAGATCCGAAGATTCTGGTATTGGGGCTGGTGGCAGTGGCGGGGCTGCTGTTCTGGTACAACTCGCGCGGCGACGAAGCGGGGGCGGGCGCGGGATCGAGCGGCCACGCCGAGCCTGCCAGCGCCAATCCGGCTTTGATCACGAAGAGCCATTCGGCGCTCGACCGACGGCGCGGAGCGCGCGACGATCGCGGGACGCTGCGTTTGAAATCGGTAGATCCGACGCGCGGGGACATCGATCCGATTCTCCGGCTGGACTTTCTGGCGCGGCTCGGCAAGGTGCAGGAGCCCACGACGATGCGGAATCTGTTCGAGACGGGTCCGGCGGCCCTGATTGGCGGCGGTGCGGCCATGCCGAACCGGATCATACCGGTGAAGGCTCCCGTGATGCCGCCGATCATAAAACCGGCGCCGCTGCTGCCGACGCAAATGACGGTGAATATTCCGCTGAAGTATTACGGATTTGCCAGGCCGTCGAATCCAGGGGAAAGCAGCCGGGGATTTTTCATGGACGGAGACAACATTCTGGTCGCAGTGGAAGGGCAGTTACTTCAGCATCGCTACCTGGTAGTGCAGCTTACTCCGAACTCGGCGAAGTTCGAAGATACGCAACTGAAGATGGCTCAGACGGTGCCGGTAGTACCGGAGGCCCTGGCGCCTAGCGGGGGAATCGGCCGGGCGGAGCCGCAGCCGGGCGGGTTTCCGGGCATGATGCAGCAATCGGACGATAACCAATGAGGGCGAATTTTTCCATGGCTCCGAAGAAGCGGGCGGCGGAACGCGGATCGGCGCTGCTGATTGTGTTTGTTCTGGCGGCGATCGTCGCCATCTCGCTTTATATGGAGATGCCGGTGGCGGCATTCGAAGCGCAGCGGCGGAAGGAACAGATCATGGAGGATCGCGGGAACGAATATGCGCACGCCATAAAACTGTTTGTCCGGAAGACGGGACACTATCCGACTTCGCTGAAAGATCTGGAAGATACAAACCGGATGCGGTTTATCCGGCACTTATATGCAGATCCGTTGACCGGCAAGAATGACTGGCGATTGCTGCATGCCGGTCCTAATGGCGTCATTATCGATTCGAAAGTAAGTCCGCCCGCCGGGCAGAACGGAAGTAATTGGAATAACAACTCGACTAACAATTCGAATAGCAACGGAAGTAACAACGGAGCGGGCGGGAATACGGGCTTCGCGAGTAACAACAGTAATTCGTCAGGATTTGGGAGTAACAGTAATTCGTCGGGATTTGGGGGTAGCTTTGGGGGCTCGTCTAATGGCGGTTCGGGCAATGGCTTTGGGAACTCGTCATCTGGCGGGTCGGGATTCGGAAGCAGTTTTGGCGGGTCTTCATCCAGCGGATCGAGTTTTGGAAATACTTCTGGTAGTGGCGCGGGCAACACAGCCGGCGCGAATGGGACAAATAGCGGTTTCGCAAGCGCGAGTTCGAGCACCGAGACGGAACCGCCGGAAGTGGTTGTGCAACAACCGCGGCAGCGTGCGCCCGCGGTAGCGGCGAATGGAAGCCAATCGCCCACGGCAGCCGGGCAGGAAGATATTAATACAGCGTCGCCGCCGCTACCGCCGGATATGCAGCCTAACGCGAATGGGGGAACAAACGCGATGGCGAGCGCGCCGAACGCTAACGGGCAGGGAGCGAATAACGGCCCGAATAATAGCATAGGCGGCGCATCGGCAGCGGGAAATAACACGGGTAATAACACAGGTAGTAACAACGGTGGCTCCAACTTGAAGGCGAGCATGCTGAGTAGCCCCGGCGGTTCGCAGAGCGGCGGTTTTGGATCGGGGAGCAGTTCGACCCAGTCGCAGATGGGCGTGATGAATAGCGGCGGCATCGCGGGAGTCGCGAGCAAGGCCGGGGGGAAGACGATCAAGCTGGTTCATGACCAAAGCGATTATTCGCTGTGGGAGTTCTATTACGACCCGACGAAGGATACGGCGCCCGGGGGCGTGCAAATGGGAGCCTTTTCGCAGCAGAACGGGAGCGCGGGCGCGACCAATGGACAAAACGCCAATGGACAAAGCTCAGGCGGATTCGGGTCTTCTTCTTTTGGCTCGAGTTCGGGGCAGAGTTCGTTTGGCGGTAACTCCGGCAGCAGCGGGCAGAGTTCCGGTTTTGGTCAGAGCTCGTTTGGGGGTAATTCGGGGAGTAGCGGACAGAGTTCGTTCGGGAATAACTCGAACAACAACAGTAGCGGATCGACGAATTCGGGTAATAACAACCAATCGAATCCACAGTAGTTTGCCTTTGGAGGAATCGGTTCGGGTTGAAGAAACCAGCCAAGCGTCGAGACGATTCTCGACGCGGCAGCCATGAGTGGCCAATGCCATTGCCTTAAGGGATTTCTAGGTAGTTGCAAGTTTACGGTCGCTGACGCTTCCTGCTCTGTTTCCATCATTTCGCAACGCTTGGGTGGCATCCGGTTTGTCACGCTTATGCTTAAGTCAACGACATTGGCCACTCGTGGCCGCGCCACAATCACAGCTAAGTGATATCAAGAAGTTACAAGGTTTCGAGAAAGTAAGTGACATTGGGCAAAAGTGCCTGGTGCGGTCTGCTACCATGGCGGTTCTGTTTGTCATGTCTCGAAAAATTGCACCCATTATCGTTAATTCGCTTTTCGCTTTCTTCTGCCTGGCATCGGCCGATGCGCAGAATCTGAAGAATGCCGCGAAAGACACGCGCTACCTTGCGCTAGGCGATTCTCTCGCGTTCGGATACAATCCGTTGGTCCAGCCGCCGAACCTCTCCGAGTATGTGGGTTATCCGGACATTGTTTCCACGCTTCTGCATTTGAAACTTGCAAACGCCTCCTGTCCGGGTGAGACAAGCGGCACGCTAGATGGCTCATCATCGGTATATCTTCCAGGTTTCGATTGCGCAACGCTGGAAGCAGAGGGCGGATTGTTTGTTCCGTATAACGGCACGCCGAACCAGCTCGCTTATGCGGTCAAGTACTTGCAGGAGAACCCGAACGCGAAATTGGTGACGATCAATATCGGGGTGAACGATATAGGCGTTCTGCAGGCAGAGTGCACAGCGGAGGGCGCGGGCAACGCCGCTGCCATTGCGGCTTGCGAACAGAGCGGCCTGCCTGGGGTACTGAATACGTTCGGCCAGAACCTGGCGACCATTTTCGGCGGCCTCCGGTCGACCGAGTACACAGGCCCGATCGTTGCTTTGAACGCGTTCGCTTTCAGCTATAGCGATCCGCTGCAGGTGGAGGCCTTTACTGCTTTGAACCAGGTGATCGCGAGCGTGAGCGCCAAATTTAATGTGGCTGTGGCGGATACGTATCGTACGTTTGAGGCGGTGGCAGCGCCTTTCGGCGGCGACGATTGTAAAGCGGGGTTGCTGCTCAAGTTGAGTAATGGCACGTGCGATACACACCCGACGGCGGCCGGGCAGGCGCTGCTGGCGGCTACTGTGTTGGGCGCGCTCGATGGGGCGAGTGAAAAGGGGAAGTAACGGATAGGACGGCCTGGATCTCCGCTGTGCAACGGCCCAGGCCGATTGAAGCGTAACCGGGACGATGGCAATAACCGGTGATTTCGATCCGGTCGCCGTCTTCGAGGAAGACGCGCTGCTCGCCGGAAGGGAGCACGATCGGCTCGGCGCCTTTCGAAGTGAGTTCGAGGAGGCAGCCGCGATTTGTTTTCTCGGGGCCGGATATGGTTCCGCTTCCGATCAGGTCTCCCGGACGCAGCGGGCAGCCGTTCGAAGCGTGGTGTGTGACCATTTGGGCCAGCGTCCAATACAAATCGCGAAAATTAGACCGACTGAGGAGAAACGGTTCGGATAGAGCAGGTGTTTTGACATAGACCTCTAGGGTGACGTCAAAAGCGCCAAGATTTTCCGTCTGTAAATAGGGAAGAAGGGGCACCTCGTGCTGGGACGACGGTACACGGAAGGGTTCGAGGGCTTCAAACGTGACCATCCAAGGCGAAATGGATGTGGCAAAACTCTTCGAAAGAAATGGACCGAGCGGTTGGTATTCCCAACGTTGGATATCGCGAGCGGACCAGTCGTTGAGCAGGCAGATGCCGGCCACATGCTGCTCGGCTTGGGTAATGGGAATGGGTTCGCCGAGCGAATTGCCGGGCCCGAGGAACGCTCCGATCTCCACTTCATAATCTAGTTCGCGCGTGGGGCCAAATTCGCCGGCGGCGAGTTGCCCGTGGGGGCGGTGGACGGACGTTCCGCTAATGACGATGGAAGAAGAGCGGCCATGATAGGCGACCGGGAGATGTTGGTAGTTCGGCAGCAGAGGATTCTCGGGTCGAAACAATCGGCCGACGTTGGCGGCGTGATCAAGCGAGGCGTAGAAATCGGTGTAGTCGCCAATTTGGGCAGGAAGCAACATTTGGCAATTGCTCCGAAGGAGGAGTTCGCGGCGAGGTGAACCCATTCTGAGCGCACGGCTTAAGGCGAGACGAAGATCGCGACGCTGCGGGGCGGGTAGAGCGAGATAGCCATTCAGGTTGCTGCCTGGCAGCCAATCGCGGAGGTCGAGAATAGCTTCGCCGATGGCAACGCCCAAGCGGTTTTGCGGATCGCCGGGTGCGCGGAAAACACCGAGCGGGAGATTCTGGATCGGAAAGGCGCAGTCGGGCAGATTGGCGGAAGCGACCCAGCTTTGAAGGGCAGGATCGTGGGTTTCGTCGAGCATTTGGTTGTCCGCTTACTGACGTGCGCGGTTCAGGAGTCGAGCCAGGAGAGATAGTAATCCTGGTCCTCGACGTCGACGGCAGCCTGGCTGACGTGAAGGCCGTGAAAGGTATCGACCATAACAGCCAGTTCGTTGGTTTGTTTCTGGCCGAGAGAGGCCTCGGTACGTCCGGGCTGCGGTCCGTGAGCGAGCCCATCGGGATGTAGCGTGATGGAACCATACTCGATGCCTTTGCGGCTCATAAATTCGGAGTTGGCGTAATAGAGAACCTCATCGGACATGACGTTCGAATGAGTATAGGGCGCAGGCACGGATTCGGGATCGAAATCGAAAGGCCTGGGGCAGAAGGAGCAGATAACGAAGTTATCGCCTTCGAAGGTCTGATGGGTAGGCGGCGGCAGATGGAAGCGCCCGACGCGCGGCTCGAAATCGTGGATGCTCAGGGCCCACGGATAATAATGGCCATCCCAGCCGACAACATCGAAGGGATGATAGGCGAGCACCATTTCGGTCAGGGTGTTGGCTTTTTTTACGAGCAAGCGGAAATCGCCTTTTTCATCGTGGGTCGCGAGGTCCTGAGGGACGCGGATGTCTCGTTCGGAATAAGGGCTCGATTCGAGGAGCTGGCCGAATTCGTTGCGATAGCGGCGCGGGGTGCGCACATAACCGGCGCTTTCGATGATGAGCAGCGTGGCGTTGCCGTTGTGGAAGCGGTAGCGATGCAGGATGCCGCGCGGGATAACCAGGTAATCGCCGGCCGCGAAGGGCAGGCTGCCGAAAGTGGATTCTAAAACGCCCTGGCCGTCGCTGACAAAAATGATTTCGTCGCCCTGCGCATTGCGGTAGAAGGCGGAGAGTTCACCGGCTGGACGCACGAGCGACAGGGAGACATCGGTGTTGAATAAGAGAGGAGTGCGATCGACGATGGCGTCTCCTTGTTTTGCGAGTTGTTTCGTGCGGAAGTGACGATGGCGGAGGGGCTCTAAAGGCGCGCATTGCCAGGCAAGGCGTTTGACGGTGCGCAGCGCACGCACGGCGGTTGGATGGCGGGCGTGATAGAGCAGGGAAGAGGGCCCGACGAATCCCATGTTCCCCATCAGTTCTTCGGCATAGAGATCGCCGGAAGGCTGGCGGAATACTTTGTGGCGTTTGGACGGCAGTTCTCCAAGCCGATGGTAGAAGGGCATGTTATCTCCTTTTCGATTTTTTCACTTTGCGCGGGCGAGCGTTGAGGCCGTCGGGAGGAAAGGCCGCCGAGCCGTTCCAGGAATTCTGGCCGAGCGCGCTGAGCTGGCCATGCGTGATATCGGCAACGATGGCCCGATGGGCGGCGGGTGCGTCTCTTTTCTTAATTGCGCTGAGAACAGGCTTTAAAAGCGTTTCGATGTCGCGCGGAATTTCGCGGGAGCCGCTGGCGGCGAGATAGACCAGGCGCACGGAGCGTTCGAGAATGCCGCGCAGAAGGATTTCAAGTTCACGATTTTGAGTCATGCGGGCGATCTGCAAGTGGAACTGCTGATTGGCTTCGATGAGCGCGTCGAGATCGCTTTTTTCGCGGGCCGACCGGAGGGCCAGTTTGTAGTGCCGATCGAGGGTGTCGATCTCGCCCGGCGTGGCCCGGTGGGCGGCGAGTTCGGCGGCCATGCCTTCGAGCAGGATGCGCAGTTCGAGCAGATCGCGCACATTACGGAAGCTGAGTTCCGGTACAAAGAAGCCGCGGCGCGGCACTACTTCGAGGAGTTGCTCATTATGCAGGCGGTTACAGGCTTCGCGGAAGGGGGTACGGCCGACGGAATTGCCGGCCAGGATTTGGGACTCGTTGAGGAAACTGCCTTCCGGGAATTCGCCATGCAGAATGCCGTGTTTCAGCAGGCGGTAAGCTCGTTCTGCCTGGGTAGAGCGGACTGGCGGCTTGGTGAGGGCATGAGGCATGATCGGCAGCGGTAAAATATATACTACAGATATATTGTAGATCCACAGATTTAAAGGAGTTTGCTCGAAAATGCCAGAACTCGCGGAACGAAGAAAGGCTGCCGCCGAGGCACAAGAAGATTTCCTGCCCATTCATGGGACGGACCATGTGGAATTCTACGTGGGTAACGCCAAGCAGGCGGTGCATTTTTATCGGGCCGCCATGGGTTTCAAACTGATTGCATACCGGGGTCCGGAGACGGGGACGCGGGACAGGGCTTCTTACGTGCTCGAGCAGGGGAAGATTCGCCTGGTATTTACGACGCCGCTGACCTCGTCGGGGGAGATTGCGCAGCACATTGCGCGGCACGGCGACGGAGTGAAAGCGGTTGCCTTATGGGTGGACGACGCGGAAGCAGCATGGCAGGAGACTACCGCGAGGGGGGCGAAGACGGCGCAGGTTCCGTTTGAGATCCGGGATAACCAGGGATCGGCGCGTTTGTCTTCGATACAGATTTACGGCGATACGGTGCATACGTTTGTCGAGAGAAGCGCTTACGCGGGTGCTTTCCTGCCCGGCTTCAGCGCGACCCAAGAGGAAGATCGAGTGGCGCGGCCGGTTGGGCTAACGCATATCGACCATGCGGTGGGCAATGTCGGCTGGGGCCAGATGAACACCTGGGTTTCCTTTTACGAGAACATAATGGGATTCAAGATGTTCAAGCACTTCGACGATGCGGACATTTCAACCGAGTATTCCGCGCTGATGTCGAAGGTGATGGCGAATGGCAACGAAAAGATTCGTTTCCCAATCAACGAGCCGGCGGAAGGAAGAAAGAAATCGCAGATCGAGGAGTATCTGGATTTTTATGACGGCCCGGGGATTCAGCACATTGCGCTGGCGACGGAGAACATCATCGAGACGGTGACGCGACTTAGCGCGCAGGGCATGGAATTCCTGGTGGTGCCCACGACCTACTACGAGGAACTGGCGGGAAGAGTAGGGAAGATCGATGAACCGATCAAAGAACTGGCGCGGCTCGGGATTTTGGTCGATCGGGACGACGAAGGCTATATGCTGCAAATCTTCACGAAGCCGGTGGAGGACAGGCCGACGCTGTTCTATGAAATTATTCAGCGCAAGGGCAGCCGCAGTTTCGGCAAGGGAAATTTCAAAGCACTGTTCGAGGCAATCGAGCGGGAGCAGGAGCGGCGCGGTAATTTGTGAGTGTAGTGCGATCGAGGAAAGGCAGACCACAAAAAACGATGGTCTGCCCCACCTCATCAATACAGGATCTGCAGGTTGTCCAAATTCATAAAGTTGGTGCTGCCGGCGCTCGTATCATAGATGACGGTGACGCTGTTGATGCCCTGCTGCAGATTGGCGTTGAGAGAGACGAAACTCCAGTTGGTCCAGGCACCGGTGTTTGGGAACGAAAGATTGGGATTGACCGGAATGCCGTTGACAAATATTTCGCGGCTGGCATTGCCGGCGGCCGCCGCATAATGGAACAGCAGCTGCACCGCGCCGGGAGTTTCGATATCGACTGAGAAGGTGACGTATTGCCCGTTGCTGTTCCAGCAGCAGCGATAACCGGAACCGGTGAAGCCTGCGTTGGTGCTTTCGAGACCGACGTTGCTATCGACTTCTTCGGCTTCGAATCTAGCGAAGGCGCCGCCGTCCGGCGCTGCGTTCAGACTGTAGAGTTGAAGGGCATTGCGGTTACCGTTCGCGCCGATCTTTGAAACTTCGATTTGATTCTGACCCGCCACCAGGCTTACAGGAAGAGTCGCGGTGGCCCAGGTGGGAAAAGAGCCGGTGCCCGAAAAAGAAAAATCGGTGGCGACGGGAACGGAGTTGACAAGGATGGTGCGGCTGGCTTGGCCGCTCGAAGTATTGAAGTGGAAAGTCAGGCGGTACGTGCCGGTAACTTGAGCAGTAAGGGCGAACGTGGAACTGCCGGGCGAGTTGACAGGAGCGTAGGCGGCCGGCGGGAGTACGCCGTTGATTGCGTCTTCGGCCGTGTTTTGGCGCGCGCCGTCGGGCGTATCGAAGGGACCGGCCCAATGGAGGCCGAATTGGTTGCTGCTATTGCGGTCGTTGGTCCAGATGGAATTGGCGTTGGTGAGCAGGAAGTTGCGGTAGGCAGCATCTTGGTCGGCGGTAAAGAGGTAGTAAAGATTTCTGACGAAGGGACCTTTGAATTCGGGACCGTCGTTACCGCAGCCGGTGGCTTCGCAGGGCTCGACAAGAATGCCATCGGAGTTGACGAGAGAGCTACTAGTGATGGCGGCGGTGGCGATGGTTTGCGCCTCGGTTAGGAGAGAGGGATTGCCGGTTGCTTTGTAGAGATCGGTTAGGCCGCCGAGGATGACGCCCTGATTGTAGGACCAGGTGGTTTCGTTGTTGTTCTGGCAGGAAGACGTGAGGCCGTCATTGATGAGGTGCGCGGAGTTGATCATGCCGCTCGCGGCGAACCAGTTCCATTCGCGCTGCGCCCAATCGAGGTAGCTGGCGAGGCCGCCATCGCCGGGTGTGCGATTGTGCAGGCGCGCGGCGACGGTGAGAAATAGTTCGTTGGCGATGGCGTTCTTGTAAGTGCGATCCTTCGACCACCAGATACCGCCGCTGCAGGTGGTGGCATCCCAACCGTTGGTCATGTCGGCAAAGATGGTTTTCGCCATGTTGAGGTAATCGGTATTGCCGGTGAAATCGTAGGCCTTGATCCAGGTGAGCGCCCACCAGCCTTCGTCGTCATAGTAGTTATTGAGAAAATTGTTGGCGCGATTTTTGTCGAAGGTGGCGGCGATGTCGGAGTTATAGAGGATGGTGTTTACGCGAGCAGAGTAGTCGATGGTGGTTTCGAGCGCGTTGGCGTCCTGCCACCAGCCGGCGGGTGTATTGAAGAGGCCGGTGGAGGAGTTATAGAAGTTTTGCAGAGCGGCCATGCCGGCGTCGGCGTGTTGGCGTTGGTTCGCGGCAGTCGCAACGGACGCCAGGAGGCCGGAGGTCGCGGTGAGCGAGACGGCGCGGAGAAGATTTCGGTGCAAGCTACTTGGCTGCCTCATGCCGTTACGCTAGCAAAATTCGGGGCGGCCGGGCAATGAGTTTTCGGCGCCCAGATTGCACGTAAATAAACGGGCGGCTTGCCGAGTGAGGTGGTTTTGGGCATTTACAGGGCGGTTCGCGGCCGCTTGTGGGACGGCCGGTTGCGAATTCGGACAGTCGCGCGGGAGGAGCTTCGGTTGATGTTGCAAAATCTGCGGTATTCGATTAGGGCGCTGCGGCGGAGCCCGCTGATAACGGCGATTGCGGTGGCGACGCTGGCATTGGGAATCGGCGCGAATACTGCGTTGTTTTCGGTGATCGACGCGGTGCTGCTGCGACCGTTGAGCTATCCGCATCCGGAGAGGATCGTGGAGTTGCTGCGGCATTATCCGGGCCAAGACAACTCTGCGACGACGGCGACGAAGTTCGATTTCTGGCGGCGTGAAAACAAGGTATTCGACGGGGTGGCCGCGCATTCGTACGTGCCGCTGGGGTTGAACCTGGTAGGGCGGGGCGAACCGCAGCGCTTGACGGCTTTGGGAACCACCTCGGATTATTTCCGCGTGCTTGGCGTCAGGCCACTTTTTGGGCGGAGCTATACGGAAGCAGAAGATAAACCGAACGCCGGGAAGTATGCGGTGCTGAGCTTTGGATTGTGGCAGAAGCTGTTTCAGGGTAGCCAGGAGGTTTTGGGAAAAACGATTTCGTTGAGCGATGACGGTTACGAGGTGATTGGGGTGATGCCGCGGGGATTCTCGAGTCCGCAGCATGTCGATCTCTGGGTGCCGATGCAGCTCAAGATCGATCCTTCGGACGTTTCCAATAACTATCCGGTGATTGCGCGGTTGAAGCCGGGCGTGACTTTGGAGCAGGCGCGGGCCGACATGCAGGTAGTGCGCGAGAATTTTCGGAAGACGTATGGTCCGGACAAGATTAACCAAAAGGAATCGATCAAGGTTGTGGAGTATCGCGACTTTCTGACGGGCGATGCGAAGCGGCCGCTGTGGATTCTGCTGGGGGCGGTGGGGCTGGTGTTGTTGATCGCGTGCGCGAATGTAGCGAATCTTCTGCTGGTGCGCGCGAGCGGGCGGCAGCGCGAGATGGCGGTGCGGGTGGCGATCGGCGCAAGCAGCGTGCAGTTGATTGAGCAGTTACTAACAGAGAGTGTTTTGCTCGCTTTGCTGGGAGCAGCGGGCGGATGTTTGTTGGCTAGCGCGATTCTGCCGGTGCTGTTGCGTTTAGCGCCGGCGGATATTCCGCGCATGGCGGGGGCGTCAGTCGATTGGCGGGTACTTGCTTATGCGTTGTCGGTTGCGATGTTCACGGGCGTGCTGTTCGGACTGTTTCCGGCAATGCAAAGCGCGCGGCTCGGCATCTCGAATCCGTTGCGCGGCGCGCGGACAACATCGAGCGCGGCTTCGAAGCGTGTTCGTCAAGCGTTGATCGTGGCGGAGATCGCGCTTACGCTGCTCTTGCTGGTGGGGGCCAGTCTGTTGATCGAAACGTTGCGTAATCTGCAGGCGGTGCGGCCGGGGTTCAGCACGAGCCACATATTAACGATGCAGATGTCGCTGAACGACAAATACCTGAATGGCGCGGCGCTGAGTCAGTTGAACAGGCGGGTGGCGGCGCGACTGGAGACGCTGCCGGAAGTGACGTCGGTAGCGACAGCGGGACTACTGCCTTTTACGCCGTACATGGACCTGTCGTTCGAGATTGTTGGGAAACCGGTTTCGCGGGACAACATGCCCGACGAGTACTACCGATTCGTGTCGCCGAAGTATTTTTCGCTTCTTAGAATACCGGTGAAGCAGGGACGCGAATTCAACGAGGAGGACACGGCGGATTCGTCTCCGGTCATCATCATCAACGAAGCACTGGCGCGCAAATATTTTCCGCGACAGAATCCGATCGGGCAGGAGATTCTGGTGGGTCGCATTATTGGGCCGCTTTACAAAGACAAGCCGCGACGGATTGTGGGAGTGGTGGGAAGCATAAGGGATCTGGGTCTCGATCGACCAGCACCGCCGGAGTTATTCGAACCGGAAGCGCAGGTGATTCCGGCTCTGCTGCGCCTGGACTTCCAGCTCGTGCCGATGAATTGGCTGGTGCGGACTACGGGCGATCCGATGGCGGCAGCGGAGCGGGTACGACGGGAGGCGCTGACGGTGGCGGGCGATGTGCCGATGGGCGATCCGCGGCCGCTTACAGAAATACTGAGTAACTCGCTGGCGCAGCAACGATTCATGATGACGCTGCTGACAATCTTTGCGGGGCTGGCGCTGCTGCTGGGGACGGTCGGGCTTTATGGCGTGATTTCGTATTCGGTGGCGCAACGCACGCGCGAACTCGGAATTCGCAGCGCGCTGGGTGCTCAACGCGGCAATCTGCTGAGGCTGGTGGTGGGTGAAGGAATGCGGCTAACGGCGGCCGGACTGGCTCTCGGGCTGGTGTGCGCCTTCGGGCTGACGCGATTCTTGCAGGGCATGTTGTATGGAATCTCGCCGTCGAACCCGGCGGTGATGGCGAGCGTAACGGCCGTGCTGGGCGCGGTGGCATTGGCGGCCTGCCTGGTTCCGGCGTACCGCGCGTCACGTGTCGATCCGCTGGTTGCGCTACACGAAGAGTGAACCGGGGCTCGGTAATCCAGCGCTGCACACTTACGCGCGCGGTTCAGTTGTGCTTCTCGCAAAGACGCCTTTAGCGGACACCGAAGACGTGGAAAAGAATGAAAAGCGCGAACGAAAAAATCGAAGCGCCGAGCAGCACGCATACAGGCAGCGTGAGTACCCAGGCAAGGATGATGTTCCGCAAAGTGTTCGCCTGCAGCCCCGATTTGTTGGCGAACATGGTGCCCGCCACGCCTGAAGAAAGAACATGCGTGGTGCTTACCGGCAGACCGAACCAGTCCGCCAGGCCGATGGTTCCCATCGCAACCAATTCCGCCGACGCGCCTTGGCCATAGGTCAAATGCTCCTTGCCGATCTTTTCACCGACCGTAACGACGATTCTCTTCCAGCCGATCATCGTGCCGAAGCCGAGGAAGCAGGCGACGGCCACCTTCACCCAGGTCGGAATATACTTCGTTTCTTTGTCGAGCTGCTTGGAGTAAGTGGTGAGTGTCTGGATGGCATTGGGATCGGTGATTGTCTTGCTCTTGATGAGTTTGCCGATCGCCGAGCTTACCAGGTAGATCTTGCTGCGGAAATCACGGCGTTGGTCCACAGAAAACTCGGTGTAGCCGGCGCGGCCATTCAGAGTGTCGCGGATTTCGTGGTTGACGCCCGCGAGTGCCGCCAGTGTTTGGTCTTTCGAAACCCCCTTCGCTTTTAGATAGTCGGAGAGTTCATCGGAGGCTTGTTTGCCGGTGACCCGGTTGGGCGCTATCTTGTCAAGGATCAGCGCTGACTTTTCGGAGTTGCGCACGATGGACTGAAGATCGGCTGTCTTGGTGTCCGGGTTCAGGGCATACTGAGCGGGCAGAATGCCTACCAGAATGAGCACTACCAGTCCCATGCCTTTCTGACCGTCATTTGAACCATGGAAGAAGCTCACACCGGTGCATGTCAATGTCAGTAAGCCTCGAATCCAAGGCGGCGGGGGCTCGTTACCTTTGGGAGGTTGATATAACTCGGGCCGTTTTACCAGAGCTTTGAAAAGCAGGAGTAGTAGCGCCGCGCCGACGAAACCGATGATAGGCGAAATCAATAGGGAAGAGAAAACCTCTTGGGCTTTCCCCCAATTAACGCCTTCTCCAAACACGTGTCCTGGGCTCATCAGCGAGTTCGCCAGACCGACTCCCATAATTGCGCCGATCAGCGTGTGGGAGCTCGAAGCCGGCAATCCCAAGTACCAAGTACCCAGGTTCCAGATCATGGCCGAAATGAGAAGCGAGAATACCATCGCGAATCCCGCGCCAGATCCGACATTCAGCACGAGTTCGACGGGCAGGAGGGCAACAATGCTAAAAGCGACCGCGCCGGAGGAAGTTAAAACTCCGATCAGGTTCCATATGCCCGACCAGACCACCGCGACGGTCGGTCGCAAGGTATGTGTGTAGATAACCGTGGCGACAGCGTTCGCGGTATCGTGAAAACCGTTGACCATTTCGAAGCCGAAGGCCAACGCCAAAGCCAACAGCAGAAAGATCGCCGTACTGACCGGTAAGGTCTCACCGAATAGATGCAAGGTGCCCTCCTGGGGAATTGGCGCGAGATTGTCTCGCAAGCTCAGTCCGTTAGCATAGGCAACCGAAGTTACAGCAGCATGACACGGAAGTCTTTCGATAGGGCGGAGGGTACCGGTGTGGGTTTTGGTGGCGGCCGTTTCCTAGTCGCGATTCAAAGCGGCGATCACTGGAATCGCGAAGTAAAAAATAGATCCCACTCCGGGCTCCGACTCCACCCAGATTCTTCCCTGATGGCGCTCCACTATTTTTCGGCAGATGGCCAGCCCAAGCCCGGTGCCTGGATGTTCCGTGGCCGTGTGAAGCCGTTTGAAGATGCCGAAGATATGTTCGTGATAGCGCGGATCGATACCGATGCCGTTATCATGAACGGCGAAAATCCATTCGGAGCGTTTTCTTTCGGCCCAAATCCTGACTGTTACCGGGACTTCCATGTTTCTATATCTGATGGCATTGCTGAGCAGATGTCCCATCAGCTGTTCAGCGTAATTCGCCGAGATTCGCAAGCGCGGCAGTGAACCGTAGGTGATTTGAGCACTTGCTTCTTCGATAGAAAGCCGGCAATTTTCGATCGCCTTCGCCACTGCTTCATTCATGTTGGTCATTTCGAGCGAAGCCGGCTCGGGACTCGCGATCTGGGTATACGTGAGCAGATCGGCTACCAGCGCCCGCATACGATCCGCGAAGATGCGGATACATTTGACATCTTCTCTAAGGCGCTCAACGGATCCACTGGCGACCCTCTTTTCGACCAAGTCCGAATAAATCATTAAATTGCGGAGAGGCTCCTGGAGATCATGGCTGGCGGAGTAGACAAACTGGCGGAGATCCTGGTTGGTGCGCTGCAATTCGGCGGTTAGGGCTGCCCTGGCTGAAATAAGTTGTTGAATTCGGATGGTCGAGAGCAGCACGATGGCAAAGATGCCAGCGGAACCGAGTGTAGCCACAAGCTGCGAAAGCCTGGCGTAAAAGCGGCTGCGATTGCGCGCGAGCAGCAAGCGCTCTTGCTCGTTCTCTTCCAGTCGCTGCTCGTTGTCACGGACGCGGTCCATTAGAAGGCGACCCCTGACCGCCTTGATTCTCCCAATTGCGGCGTTTATGCGACTCTCGCGAATCTGCTCCAGCGTCGCATTGAGGTCACTAGCTTTATCTTTTACGGCCTCTTCAAAGGTTCCCAACGCCGTCAGGCCATGAGAACGCCGCCCGTTTAGAGAGTCGAGTGTTTTTAGCTGCGTGGCAGCCTGTGGAATCGCTCGTAGAGCCGCTTTGAAGTACCGGCTGTCCAGAGTCAACAGGAATGCCTGCTGGCTCGTTTCCGCTCTCTCCAGCCAACTAATTTCGTTTTTCAGCGTGGCGATGATCGCCACGCTGAGGCGCGTCTGATCGGCCGCTTTAATGTATTCGCGCCAGCTGATGAGACAAAACAGGGAGACGGATAGCAACAGCACCAGAGAAATGATTAGCAACGGCAAAGACACGCCGAACCCGGAAGCCTCCGCCGCAACCCGCGAACGCTTCGGCCGATCTTTCGAAAGAGCCATCGGTTATGGTGTCATTTGCCGACCAACCGATCCCTTAGAAACGGAAGTTCCCCCATACAGTTTTCAAGTGCGTAATTAGACTATGTTAACTCCTGCCCATCACTCCTGGGCCGGCGCGACGATCATTCCAAACCGGTTTGTGGAATTCCGTCAAACCGGCAAACCATCCGGAATTAAGATCGGATGTGGGGCCGCATACATATTGACATCCGATATCGAATGTCAATAAGATGTGTAAATGGCCAAGCCCGCTGAGCTATTGCAAGGAACGCTCGACCTCCTCATTCTTCGTACGCTCGAATTGCAACCGTTGCACGGAGTCGGAATCTCGGATCGTATCGAACAGGTAACGCACGGCGTGTTTGTCGTCGGTCCCGGGTCGCTTTTTCCTGGGCTGCACCGTCTGGCGGATAGAGCTTGGATCGAAGGCCAATGGGGCGAGCTGGAAAACGGCCGCCGCGCGAAATTCTATGCGCTGACTCCCGCGGGGCGGGCGCAATTAGCGAAAGAGAAGCGCAACTGGAAAAAGGTGCTTACCGCTATGAACCAGGTGCTGGCGGAAGAGGCGTAAACCGTGTCTTTCGGGAGGCGCATTGCTCATCTTCGCGCGAGATTGTTTCACCGGGAGCAGATCGAACGCGAGCTCGACGATGAGGTGCGCGCCTATTTCGAAATCCTGGTCGACCGCTACATGGCTCGCGGCTTATCGCGCCAACAGGCGATGCGCGCGGCGCGTTTGAAGTTTGAGGGACCGGAACAAGTCAAGGAAAAGGTCAGGGAGGAGCGCATGGGCATGGCTATGGAAACGACAGCACGAGATGTCCGATACGCCTGGAGGACACTGCGAAAGAATCCAGCGTTTACCTTGGTCGCCGTGTTGACCCTGGGCTTGGGCATTGGCGCGAACACGGCGATCTTCAGCCTGATCGACGCCGTGATGCTGCGTTTGCTTCCCGTACAGCACCCTGAGCAATTGGTGCTGCTGACCGACCCATCGGAGAGCGGCGTGGGGGTGGATTCCACTGAACACGGCGTGCGTTCGATCTTGTCCTACCCTGAATTCGAACAGCTTCGTTTACACAATAGTGTCTTTTCGGGCATGCTCGCGGCGCAGAGTGACGTGAGCGATCTGGACGTGTTTCCTGGCGTCAACCCGGCGGCGCAATCGGTTAAAGCTCATACCGAACTCGTGTCGGGCAACTTCTTCCATCTGCTCGGAGTGCAGCCGATTATGGGCCGCGTCTTTACTTCGGACGAAGATCGGGTCCCCGGCGCGAATCCGGTCACGGTGGTCTCGTATGGCTATTGGCAGCGTGAGTTCGCCGGCAATCCGAACATCGTGGGAAGCAGCATACGCGTGGGGCAAGGCGTGTTTCAGATCCTGGGCGTTGCACCACCCGGTTTCCGTGGAATCCTGGTCGGCTCGGACACGGACTTCTGGTTTCCGATCACCATGCAGGGGCAGGTGCTTCCCGGGCGCAATTATCTGACACCGAGGGACACGCTCTGGCTGCAAGTGATGGGCCGGCTCTCGCCCGCGGTTTCACGGAAAGCGGCCGAAGCCGGGATCAACACGACGTTTCAACAAATATTACGGAGTTGGGCGGCAGATCTACCCACCGCTAAAGAGCGTCGTGAAATGCTCAACGAAAAAATTGAATTGCGCGCCGGCGCGCGCGGCGCTTCGGAGTTGCGGGGAGAATTCGCAGACCCTTTGATCCTGCTGATGATCATGGTGGGCCTCGTGCTGCTGATCGCCTGCGCCAATATTGCTAATTTGATGCTGGCGCGAGCCAGTGGACGGCAACGCGAAATCGGCGTGCGCCTTGCGCTGGGAGCGGCTCGCCGCCGGCTGATCCGGCAACTGTTAACCGAGAGTTTGCTGATCGCTCTTCTGGGAGGCGTGCTGGGGATCTTCCTTTCAGCTGTGGGCACGCGCCTGCTGCTCGCCTTGGTCTCGACTGGCGTTAGCAATCTCGGGCTCGACGTTCGCCCCGATACTCGCGTCTTTTTATTTACCGCGGCCATTTCGCTGCTGACAGGTCTGGTGTTCGGTCTCGCGCCCGCGATTCGAGGAACGCATTTGGATATCAATCGGACGCTCGCGGCGAATGCGCGCGGTTCCATTGGGGGACGCGGCCGTGTGCAGACCGGCCGGATTTTGGGCATCACGCAGGTCGCCTTGTCGCTGGTGCTGCTGATGGGCGCCGCGCTGTTTGTGCGCAGCCTACATAACCTGCTCACGCAGAAAATGGGATATGACCGCGACCATCTCTTAATGGTCAGAGTCGATCCGGTGGAGGCTGGATACAAAGGGCCGGGCGCAACGGCCATGTACGAAAGAGTTCGGGCAGAATTGCGAACGGTACCTGGCGTACGTAGCGTCACTCTCTCCGATGAAGGGCTGTTTGGCGGCGACTCCGAGGATCACCTCGCCATCGAGGGTTCGCCGGTGCGGGACCAGGCAAAGCTCGAATCGCGGTGGACCGAGGTCGGCGCGGATTACTTCACGACTCTGAAAATTCCGCTGCTCCGCGGTCGCGAGATCGATGCGGCCGACACCGCGCGCGCTACGCCGGTGTGCGTGATCAACGAATCTTTTCTGCGGCGCTTCTTTCCGGACCTCAATGCGATCGGCAAGCACATCACCGACGAGTATCCGACCACGCGCGAGACTTTCGAGATCGTCGGAGTTGTTGCCGATTCCATAGAACACCGCCCAAACGAGAGGAAAGGACCCAGGTTCTACGCGAATATTGCCCACCCGATCGGAACGCAGGGAGCGGTGACTTTTCTGCTAAGCACTTCGGAAGAACCCGGCAGTGTTGCTTTCGAAGCGCGCAAAGTGCTCCGGCAATTCGATCGGAACTTGCCTATCCTAGCCGTGCGATCGGTCGATCAGCAGCTTGACAGGCGGCTGATCACCGAAAGGCTAGTCGCGGACTTGGCCGCTTTCTTCGGTGCCCTGGCGCTGCTTATGGCGGCCATTGGGCTTTATGGCGTCATGTCTTACTCAATGAGCCGCCGGACAAATGAGATCGGCATTCGGATGGCGCTGGGCGCTTCTGCTTCGAGTGTGATGAGAATGGTGCTGAGTGAAACCCTCGGCATGGTGGCGATCGGAGTAGCTATCGGGTTGCCTTGTGGCATCGCCGTGGGCCGAGTGATCGCCAGCAAACTATACGGAATTACTGCCGCCGACCCCATTGCGATGGCGACGGCCCTGATCATTGTTTTAGGCTCAGCCTTGCTCGCCGGCTACGTGCCTGCCCAGCGCGCCTCGCGTATCGATCCGATGCAATCGCTCAGGCACGACTGAAACGCCTGCGCTTCTACATGCAAGAGTGCATATGTAGGAGAATAAGGTATCTATGGTATCTCCTAAATCCGATATCCCGCAGGGCACGCTCGACCTGCTTATTCTGCAAGTCGCCGCGCTTGGGCCGATCCACGGCTACGCCATCGCGCAGCGGTTGCAGCAGGTTTCGCGCGACGTGCTGCAGGTGCAGCAGGGCTCGCTTTATCCCGCGCTGCACCGGCTGGAGAACCGCAAGCTGCTCAAGGCGGAGTGGAAACAGTCTGAGACCGGGCGCGAAGCCAAGTTTTACAACTTGACGGCGAAAGGCCGCACGCAATTGAAGACGGAAACCGACAATTGGGCCAGGCTGGCGGAGGCGATCGCCCTGGTGCTCAAGCTGCAAGGAGGCGTCTGATGAACTGGTGGGTTCGCCTGTTCAACAAGAAACGCCTGGAAGCGGAATTGCGCAAGGAACTGGATTTCCATCTGGAGCAGCAGGCAGCCGATTACCAGCGCAGCGGCGTTCCGCCGGCCGAATCTTCTCGAGAGGCACGCATTCAATTTGGCGGTTCCGAACAGGTGCGCGAAGCGTGTCGCGATGCGCGCGGAACTCGCTGGCTCGAAGCCACTTGGCAGGACGTGCGGCTCGCTGCGCGCAAACTGCGTAAGAGTCCCGGTTTTGCCGTCGCCGCGATAGCTAGTCTGGCGCTAGGCATCGGAGCGAACACCGCGATCTTTACTTTGCTCGATGCCGCGCGTCTGCGGAGTTTGCCAGTGCCGAATCCACAGCAGTTGGCTTTGATCCAGATCGAGGGCGGCAATCAGGGCTTTGGAATCAGCGGCGATTCGCGTGAGCTGTCATACGCGGTCTGGCAACAGATTCACGAGCAGCAGCGCGGCTTTGCGGGCGTTTTTGCCTGGGCTCAAAACAGCTCAACGCTGGACTCCGCTTCCGGCCAGAGATCGCTCAAAGGGCTTTGGATGAGCGGCGGCACGTTCTCTACCTTGGGTCTTGTGCCTGCACGAGGGCGCTTTTTCGCCGGCCAAGATGACCGTCCGGGGTGCGGCATTCCCGGCATGATTATTAGCTATGGCTTCTGGCAAAGCGAATTCGGCGGACGTGATTCCGCCATCGGCAGCAAGCTCACCATTCGCGATCATCCGACCGAGGTGCTTGGAGTTGCGCCACGCGGTTTTACAGGTCTCGCCAAGGGAGATAACTTCGATATCGCGCTGCCTTTATGTTCCTTGACTGCCTACTCGCCTGGTTCGGACGTGCTGCAACGAACCGACTATCAGTTTTTGACCGTGATGGGACGTTTGCGCAATAGCTGGAATCTAGCGCAAGCCTCGGCTCAACTTGCCTCGATCAGCCCGGCCGTCTTTCGATCGACTTTACCGGGCGGCTACGACCAGTCAGCGCATCGCTTTTACACCAAGTTCCGTTTATCGGCGCTGCCCGCCTCGCAAGGCATAGGTTTGATGTCCGAAAGCAACCAAACGCTCGAATTGCTGCTCGGCCTCACCGGTCTTGTGCTGCTTATCGCGTGCGCCAACCTGGCCAACCTTATGCTCGTGCGCGCGGCGGCGAATGAACGGGAGATGGCTGTGCGGCTGGCGCTCGGCGCGGGCCGGGCGCGCTTAATCCGGCAAGTGTTGACGGAGAGCGTCCTGCTCGCCTTGCTGGGTACTGCTGGCGGACTGCTACTTGCCCGCGAGCTCAGCCGCGGAATTATCGTTCTTCTAACCACTCAAAACGATTCTCCCTACCTGGATCTGAACCTCGACTGGCGAATCCTGGCCTTTACGGCCGGTTTGGCTGTCTTAGCTTGTATTCTTTTTGGATTGATTCCCGCCTGGTGCGGATCGTTGACCCAGCCGGGGGACGCCATCAAAGCAGGTGGCCGAAGTATGAGTGGAAGCCGGCGCAGCGGCCTTTTTCAAAACACTCTGATTGTCGCCCAGACCGCGATTTCGCTCGTCCTGCTGGTCGGCGCCCTCTTGTTCGTGCAAAGCTTCTGGAAACTGATGACGCTCAATCCGGGTTTTCGCGAAAAGAACATCGTAATCGCATCACTCGATTTCTCGCGCTTGCATCTTCCGCCAGGCGCGCCGAGCCGCGCTTTCGAGCGAGACCTTCTGGCACAGATCCGCGCGCTTCCACGGGTCGAGTCTGCCGCCAGTTCCACGCACCAACCGCTCGACGGCAGCAGTTGGAGCCTGGGGTTCGACCTGGGAGCTACCGAAGGCTCGTCTAAATTCACCTGGGCCAGCCCGGGTTACTTCGGGACGATGGGAATGTCTTTACTAGCCGGCCGCGACTTCGGCGAGACGGACACCGCTACCGCGCCGCATGTGGCGGTGGTCAACCAGACGTTTGTGCGCCAGTTTCTACGCGGAGTCGATCCGATCGGCCGGACCTTGCTTACGAGCGCCGAGCCCGGGTATCCCGCGACCGAGTATCAAATTATTGGCGTTGTCCACAATGCCAAGTATGCGAGTCTGCGTGAGCCAATTCCGCCGGAGGTGTTCGGCCCGGCGCAGCAATTTCCCGCCGGTGGACAACAGATGAACATTTTTGTCCGGTCGTCCGCGCCAGCCGGAGAAACGATCATGGCAGTCAAGAAGAAGCTGGAACAGATCTCGCCCGGCATTCGAGGCGACTTTACCGTTTTTGCCACGCAGATTGAAGATGGCCTGGTCACCGAGCGTCTGATGGCCGTGCTTTCAGCCTGTTTCGGCGTGCTAGCCGCCCTGCTGGCGGGCGTAGGGCTGTATGGAGTGCTTTCCTATGCCGTGGCGATGCGGCGCAATGAGATTGGCATACGACTGGCGCTGGGCGCGAGCGGCAACCGAATAATGGGCGGCATTCTGAGGTGGGCTCTGGTGCTGCTCCTTATCGGAATGACGCTCGGCCTGGTATTCGCCGCCCTTGCCGCAAGCGCCGCCCGGTCGCTTCTATTCGGATTGCAGCCTACCGACCCGATCACCTATTTTGCAGCCAGCGCATTCTTGTTCGCGATCGCTCTGCTCGCCAGCTTTTTGCCCGCATGCCGCGCCGCGCGGCTCGATCCCATGACTGCTTTGCGGCACGAATAGAGACTCTCGCAGATGTAGTCATCGGGCGAGGGCAACACGGTCGGAATTGCTCAATTTACGCGAACGGTCTGGAGCATTCTGGCAAACGTCGGCCTTAGCTTTTCAAAGTCGGGAGTTGGCGCAACAAAGACGAAATAACGTAGACTACCATCCTTCCGCGGAAACGCGACGATCCAATCGTGCTCGCCGCGGCCGCCGTTTCCGGAAGGATTGGCTGCTTCGACGCTGTGTCCCGTCTTGCCGGCAACGCTGATATCGGAGTGCTGATCGGGAACCAGCCCCGGGTTGTCTCGCACAATGCCATTTACCAGGGTGTCGAGAGCGGCACCCACCGTCATCTGTCCTTGCGGTTGGTAGCGGTCAGTGAGCATGCCATAAACAACCGTGCCCGCGCCCTCGGTTGTCCGAGCGATACCTCCGGCTGGCGCGACCATGGCCGAATCGCGGCTACCGTATGCATGCCAGCTGTCGGGAACTTCAATTGAGAAACCATCTCCCTTGAACTTCTTCCACTTGCCGGAGGTATCGAAATCGACCGGCATGGATCCGGGAAGATCGTTTTCCGCCTGGTTGACGCTTCCGCCCACTGTCTGGTTCGCCTGCTCTCGCCTCCAGACACCAGAAGCCACTTCGCGCGCCGTATAGGCGTGCATTCCCGCTACTTCCGCGTGTATCTGCTCGAACACCGGCGTGTTCGTCACATAATGCGAGCGCGGGACAAACGAGGCGATCTCCTTATTCACGTACTCGGTGCGGTCTCCCGGATTCGGGTGATCGCTCATGAACTGCGATCCGCCCGCTCCGTACTTCGCCTGGATGGTCTCAAAGAACTGTGACATGCCATGCGGATCGTATCCGGCGTCATATAGAATTCCTACTCCAAGCAGATCCGCTTGCTTTTCGGCGCCGCGCGACATCTTGAGAAACCCCAACCCCGCCGTCATCCCAATGCCTTGCGCGGCAACCTGCCCGGCAGCACCGCCCAGCAGCACGCCGGCCGCGACTTGCCCAAGACCCGCGATAATTCCCACCTTTTGCTGCTTCACTGCATTGCACACCGAGTGCTGCAGCACGACGTGCGAGATCTCATGCGCCATCACGCCCGCCAGTTGAGCTTCGTCCTCCGCCGCCTGTATGGTTCCCAGATTCACAAAAATGGTTCCACCGGGCAGCGCGAACGCATTGATATCGGCGACGTTCGCAACGTGAAAGTTGTAAGGCCATTTGTAACCCGGCGCCTGCGCCGCGAGCTTCTGGCCCAGCTGTTGAATGTATTGGCTGATCGGGCTGGCGTCGCTCAGCACAGGCATCTCCTTGTAGACCTGTTGCGCTGCCTTCTGCCCTAACTGGATTTGCTGTTCCGGGGAATAATTGTTCTTGCAGGGCGCAATCTCGACGCGTCCGAATGCCAATTGCGAGCCGGCCAAAAGCGCGCAGAGTGCGAGCCGACGCACGCGCTGTACTCGATCCCTCATTTCCAGTAGGATCTCATGACAAGGGCCTTCCCGATGTTATGCTGATGGCCGATGACGAAGGTCCAAACGAAATTCAAGCTCTCTCGGCCGCTCACCGAAAAAGATTTCGAAAGCATCTCCCACATCCATGCCGTTTATGGCATCCTTGCCGCCCGCTTGCTCCCTTCCGCCGATGAGCTCTTTGTCGAATACGATTCCACGCGCCTTTCCGCGAAAGAAGTGCGGGGCACTCTGGCCGAGAATGGCATTCCGGTAACATAATCGATATCGTTCCAGAAACTACACGCTCCTATCTTTCTTTACGCCAGATCGATTGGCGTATCGTAGTTGGCTTTCTTGCCGTCAATACGATCTGCCTGTTCTTCTACCGGCAATTGGAATTCGTGGCCAATGCCGAGCACTATCCGGCGCTGCTCACGTTCCTGAGCGAAAGTGTAGGAGGCTTGGCTGGGCTGGCTGTTTTCCCGCTTATTTACCTGACGGCCATTCGCTTCCCTCTGCTTTCTCCTCGCTGGCGGCGCAACTTCGCTGTCCACCTGGCTGCCGTTTGCCTTATCTCGCTGCTGCACACCAGTCTCATTGCCCTCTTTCGCGGCGCCTTCTTTCCGCTGTTTGGCTTCGGCAGAGTCAGCTATGGCTACCTTCCGGCCCGCTACCCGATGGAGTTCGCCCACCTTTTCATTTACTACTGGGTTACCGTAAGTCTGATTTATCTTTTCCACGAAATTCGTTTTGCCCGCGAGCGAGAACTTCGCCAGGCGCAACTCGAGGCCAGCTTGTCCGAGGCTCAGTTGCAGAACCTGCGTCTTCAACTCGAGCCGCACTTCCTCTTTAATGCGCTCAATGCCATCTCGGCCGCTATCTATGAAAATCCGCGCGTGGCCGACGAAATGGTGGGCCGGCTCAGCGAGCTGCTGCGCCAGCTTCTGAAAAACGAGCGTGCCCAGCAGGTGCCGCTCGCGCGCGAAATAGAGCTACTGCAGCTCTACACCCGCATTATGGAAGCCCGCTATGAACATCGTCTGCGCATAACCTTCGATGTCGCGGAGGGGACCGCCCAATGCCTCGTTCCTCAGCTCATTCTCCAGCCGCTTGTTGAAAACGCCATTCGCCACGGCCTGAACCCTGTTACCTTTCAAGTCGATGTTACTGTCAGAGCGCGCCGCTCGGGGGAGTTCCTGTTGCTCTCGGTGCGCGATCATGGTCCCGGCCTTCACTCGCCTCCGCCTGTTGACGGCATCGGACTGCGCAACACGCGCGAACGCCTCGGCCGCCTCTACAGCGGCCGCCAGAATTTCACCATAGGCAACGCCGTCGATGGTGGCGTTCTCGTGGAAATGCGGTTCCCGGTCTCGTGCGCCGTTTCGCCTGCCGTGCACTTGCCTTCGCAAACCGAGGCCGTCTCCACATGATCCGCACTCTCCTGGTCGATGACGAACCGCCCGCGCGCCGCAAGCTTCGACACCTTCTTGCTTCCGAATCGGATTTCAGCGTCGTCGGCGAAGCCGAATCCGGGGCGGAGGCCATCGATCTCATCAACCGCCTCCGCCCCGATCTGCTGTTTCTCGATATCGGTCTACCCGACTGCACAGGATTCGAGGTCGTCGAGTCGCTCGAAGCGCGGACGGATTTGAATATTGTCTTCGTTACCGCTTACGACGATTTCGCTCTCAAGGCTTTCGATCTGCACGCGCTCGATTATCTGCTGAAACCGGTCGAGCCCAGCCGTTTTGCAAATGCTCTCGGCCGCATTCGCCGCCTGCTCGATTCCGGCCAGACGCAGCAACTCGCAACGCGCCTCGATGAACTGGTGAGCAGCCTGCGCGCGGAATCGAGCTATGTTCGCCGGCTCTTGATTCAGGAGAACGAGAGGTCTCTTTTTCTCGATGTCAACCGCATCGACTGGATCGAATCCGCCCGCAACTACGCCTGCATTCATGTCGGTGGGCAAACTTATATCCAGCGCTCCACTCTGGAAGCGCTGAGCGCGAAGCTCGATCCCAAGACATTTCGCCGCGTTTCGCGCTCGCAGATCGTCAACGTCGCGCGTATCGTCGAAGTGCGTCCCTGGTTTCACGGCGACAGCAAACTCGTTCTCCTCGATGGCGCGGAGCTCACCTGGAGCCGCCGCTACCGCCCGGCATCGCTCGAAGAACTCGAGCGCGTTTAGCGAGCGTATTCGCGGACGACAGCACTCTCCGCACGCACGCTTCCTCTATGGATTTACGAGCGATCCGTCAATCTTTCGTACCGTCGTCCAGCTATCGCCGGGCTTGACTGCGATTGGCGGGTACTTCAAGGCTAAATCCTCTTTGATGTCGATTCCCAGGCCCGGCTCGTCGTTCCCATACAGATAGCCACCGCGCAGTTCGGCCGTGCCGGGAAGCATCTCGTGAACATAGGCGGGGAAATGATTCTCTTCCTGAATGCCGAAACTCGGAATCGTAAGATCGACATGATAAGCGGCTAGCTGATTCACCGGATCATTATCGCCGCCCTCCTGCCAGGCTGTACGGACCCCGAACTCAGTACAAAGAGCCGCGATGCGCATAGCCGCCGTGATGCCGCCGATCTGCGATACGCGGCAGCGAATAAAGTCGATGACCCGTTCGGAGATCAGCGGGCGATATTCGAGCGGGCTGGTGAAAAGCTCACCCATGGCCATCGGCGTAGTGGTGACTTCCTTGATACGGCGAAACCAGGCGATCTGCTCGGGAGGAAGAATATCTTCCACGTAAAACATCCGGTAGGGTTCCAGCAGCTTCGCGAGTTCGACGGCGGCGGTCGGCGCCAGATGTTCGTGAACATCGTGCAGCAACTTTACTTCCGTGCCCAGCTTGGCTCTCAGGAACTCGAATAACCTAGGAATCTCGCTCAGGTAAAGATCCTCGTCGAAAGCCGGACCCGCAAAGCCGTTTGCAGGGCGGCTCCCTTTGCCGGGAGCAATAAATCCGCCGCCACCGTAACCGCCCATCTGCGCTCGAACGTGGTTGTATCCCTCGTCCATATACTTTTTGACATTCTCGGCCACCTGCTCGCGGTCGCGGCCATCCGCGTGCGCATAAATCGGGACTGCGTCTCGAATCTTTCCGCCGAGCAGTTGAGAGAGCGGCATTCCGGCGCGTTTCCCTTTTATGTCCCAGAGCGCCATGTCGAGCCCGCTGACAATATTGTTCTGAATGGTGCTGTTCCGCCAATAAGCATGGACGTTCGTTCCCTGCCAGAGGTCCCCAATGCGGTCGGCACTTTTCCCTATCCAGAACGGCTTGTATTCCTTCTCGATAGCCGTCACCACCGTGAAAGCTTCATAGGCGTTACTCGCCGAACCGATCCCGTAAAGGCCCGGTTCGCTCGTAAGTACCTTGATAAAGACCCACTGCCCTGTTGGTATGACCTTGACGTCGGTAATAGTGAGCGGCGTCAACCCGCGAGCAGTGCGCGCATAACGCGCAACGGCAAAGGCGAGAACTGTTTTAGAGAAATCTCGGCGTAACATTGGATAGTTAAAACGGAAGGGAGATTATACATGCAGTTAGTTGCCAATGCGCTCTTAGTGAGTAATTTGCTCAAGCCCGATTCCCCATCCATTGGCCCAGTCATCACCGAAATGCTGGTCATTCCTGTGGCCGGTCGTGACAGCATGCTGCTCAACCTCAGCGGCGCGCACGCTCCCTTCTTTACCCGCAATGTGGTTATTCTCAAAGACAGCGCCGGCCACACCGGCGTGGGCGAAGTGCCGGGCGGCGAGGGGATCCGGCGCACCTTGGAAGAAGCTCGTCCCTTAGTTGTTGGCCAGCGCCTTGGGGCTCACAAAGCGATTCTCCATTCCATCCACGAGAAATTTTCCGATCGGGACGCCGCCGGCCGCGGCTTGCAGACCTTCGACTCGCGCGTCGCCATCCACGCCCTGACCGCCGTCGAGTGCGCCCTCCTTGACTTGTTAGGAAAGCATCTGGATGTCCCTGTCTCGCAGCTTCTCGGTGACGGCCAGCAGCGTGCGCGCGTCCCGGTCCTCGGTTACCTGTTCTTCATCGGCGACCGCAAAAAGACGCCTTTGCCGTATCGGACCGAAGCCGTTCCGGGCGAGGAATGGCTGCGCTTGCGCGACGAAGAAGCTCTCACTCCCGAAGCGATCGTCCGTCTCGCTGAAGCCGCCCACGCGCGATACGGATTCCACGACTTCAAATTGAAAGGCGGCGTCTTGCCGGGCCCTCAGGAAATCGAAGCCGTCACCGCTCTCGCCGAACAATTCCCGCGCGCCCGCATTACGCTCGATCCCAATGGCGCCTGGTCGCTCGCGGAGGCAATCCGTCTTTGTTCGAACAAGCGCCACATATTGGCTTACGCGGAAGACCCTTGCGGCGCTGAGCACGGTTTTTCTGGCCGCGAAATCCTGGCCGAGTTTCGCCGCGCTACTGCTCTCCCAACCGCCTCCAACATGGTGGCTACCGATTGGCGCGAATTGCATCACGCCATTCAGCTCCAGGCCGTCGATATCCCGCTGGCCGATCCCCACTTCTGGAGCATGCAAGGCTCGGTTCGCGTCGCGCAGCTCTGTCACGAGTGGGGTCTCACCTGGGGTTCGCATTCCAATAATCATTTCGATATCTCCCTTGCTTTGTTCACCCATGTCGCCGCCGCGGCGCCCGGCAACATCACCGCTATCGACACGCACTGGATCTGGCAGGACGGCGAGCGCTTGACCAAAGAACCGCTGCGCATCGTCGACGGCGCTATCGCTGTTCCCCAGCAGCCCGGCCTTGGAATCGAAATAGACATGCCGAAAATTGAAGAAGCTCACATCCTTTATCGGCAGGCCGCTCTCTCCGGGCGCGACGACAGCGCTCCCATGCAATATCTGAGCGCGGGCTGGACCTTCGACCCCAAGCGCCCCTGCCTCAAGCTACGATCATGATTCGGACCGCAACCCCATCATGACCGCAGAAAAACTCGATACCCACAGTAAGGCGCTGGCCCTTAATCTCGATGCCAGCATCTTCGGGTCTTTTGCCGAGATTGGCGCGGGTCAGGAAACAGCCCGCTGGTTTCTGCGCGTAGGCGCAGCTTCGGGCACGGTTGCCAAGACCATCTGCGCTTACGACAAAGCTGTCAGCGACGATCTCTACGGCTCCGGCTCCCGCTATGTTTCGAAGGAGCGCCTGGAAGCAATGCTAAAGGCCGAATGGTCGCATCTCGAACAGCAGACAGCCGAGCGCTCGGCTTCGACGCGCTCCTTTGTCTTTGCGAACACCGTCTCGGCCCGCAACTACGCCGGCACGAATCAATGCCATGGGTGGCTCGGTATACAATTCCGCCTGCAGCCCGGAGCTGCGCCGAACGGCATCGTGCTGCACGTCAATCTCCTCGATCCCACAAACGTCCTGCAGCAGCAATCGCTCGGCATTCTGGGTGTCAACCTGGTTTACGCTGCCTATCATCAGCTACAAACAGCAGACACATTCCTTGCCGGACTGGCTGAAGAGCTCGGTCTCGAACACCTCGAGATCGATTTCATCGAAACCTATGGCGATCTTTTTCAAGCGTGGGATCGTCGCCGACTATTTGTCAGTCTGGTGGCCGACGGTCTGGCCGCCAGCGTCGTTCTGCCGCACGCCGGCGATTACCTGCCGCTCGGCGAAGTTTTTTACAAGACCCCAGTCGTTCTGGAGCCAGGACGATTCGAAGAGCACGAATCTATTCACACCGAAATGCTCGCCGTCGGCATTAAGCAATTAGCCGCCTCCAGACAGCCAGGGGAGCGAGCGCCGCGCGGGATCTTCTGTCTTTCACCAAGCGCACACCAAGCGGCAACTCTCCTCGAGCGAGCGGAAAAATTGCTAGACGAAGGCCATGACGTTCTGCTGACGAAGCATTTTGAAATGTATAAGATCAGCTCGCACCTGCGAGCCTTTACCACCGAGCCGATTCGCTTCGTAATCGGTCTTTCCGTTCTGGTAAGGCTCATCGAATCGAGCTATGCCGAACTGCACGGCCAAATACTCGAAGGTCTCGGGCGCCTATTCACCGAACACGTGCGCCTGTATGTCCATCCGATGTCGGAGTCCGTTTTGCGCGGCAGGCTTCCCGGCAAGACTTTTGAGGGCTGGCAAATTCCGCAATCCCTACAGTCGATCGAAGCCGATCGAATCGTTCCTCCCCGGCCGCTCGATGCGCTGTATAGTTATCTGCTCGCCAGCGCGCTGATCGAACCGCTCCGCTCACACCCGGAGCTACGATAGAAAAGCCGCATGTCCAAGAGTAAGAAGCCTCCCGCCAAGAATTCGCAGCCGACCCAGACGCGCAACAACATTGCCGAGTGGGCCGTCACTATTCTGCTCCTGCTATTTGGCACCACCACGCTGGCGCAAGCCTTTGTCATACCTACTGGCTCCATGGAGGACACGCTGCTTATCGGCGATCATCTGCTGGTCGATAAACTAGCCTACGCGCCGGCTGGCGCGGTCAGCAAGTACCTGCTGCCCTATCAGGAGCCGAAGCACGGCGATATCATCATCTTCCACTACCCGCCGGACATTAGTACGACGCTTGTTAAGCGACTCATCGGCTTGCCCGGCGACCGCCTCAAAATTTCGAACGGCGTGCTTTATCGAAATGGCGTGAGGTTGAACGAGCCGTACGTTTATCACAAGTATGCTTATAACCCGATGCTCGATACTTTCCCCGCCGCGTGTTGCCTACCGGTAAAAGAAGAACTCGCGCGCGCCGACCAGCAAGCCATGCTCGAACACAATGTGGTTGCCGGCGAAGTTGTCGTTCCTCCAAACAGCTATTTCGCGATGGGCGACAATCGCGACAACTCTTCCGACAGCCGTTTCTGGGGCTTCGTTCCGAGGCAGAACCTTATCGGCAAACCGTTCCTGATTTATTGGTCATACCGTGCCTCGACCGAAGACTTAACCGGCGAATCCGCAGGCTCCATCGTCTCTCACCTGGTCGATCTCGGCGAGCACTTCTTTAGCCGGACTCGCTGGGCGCGAACTTTTAAACCCGTCCGGGGCTTTCCCGATTCCGGCTTATCCGCTGAGCCGCTTTTCAATAATTCCGGCGCGCCGAATCCCTAAGCTCGCGCAAAAGCCCCTAAATTCGAGTCAGTCTCACTCGCGATAAGTCTCCACCACTCTCCGCAAATCGTCCAGATCCATTGCGCGCGTCGGCATAAGAGGAGGTCGCACTGGGCCTGCCCTCCTGCCCAGCATCTCCATCGCGTCCTTCATCATGGCTACTTCGTAACCCCGCGCCCGCTCTCGCAGGGCATACAGCGGGTTCACATAGCGCCGCATCAACTCGTTCAACTTGTCCCAATCGCGCTTCAATCCCGCCTCCGCCAGGGCTAGTGAAAGCTTGGGAGCAATGTTCGAAATACTCGAAGTAAAAGCCTGCACCCCGATCGCGAAGTAGCCTGGCACGCAATCGTCGCCCAATCCGCCGAACCACGCCAGCCGGTTGCCATTGAACTGCATGATGCGCTGATAGCGCCGTAAATCGCCTTGTCCCTCCTTCCAAGCCGCGAGCGTCGGCACGCGGTCAGCCAGCCGCGCCACCATCTCCGGAGTAAACACCGCCCAGTCGCGGCTATACACCATCAGCGGCAGGCCGCTCGCCTTTCCGATCGCTTCGTAATACGCGAACAATCCTTCTTCCGGCGCTTGGATGTAATAGGGTGGCAGCACTAAGACGCAATCGGCACCTACGCGTTCGGACCGGCGCGCAATCTCCGCGCCCAGCACCGCATTGAATCCCGTTCCCGCTACCACGGGCATCCGGCCCTTGGCCGCCTTTACTGTAGCCGCAACTACCTGCTCGATCTCATCCGGCGAAAGCGAATACATCTCGCCGGTGCCACCTGCCGCCACCAGCGCGCAGAACGGATGACTCGCCATCTCGTCCACGTTTTTCTCTAGTGCTTCCAGATCGAGTGACAGGTCGGTCTTAAACGGCGTAACTGGAAATCCAAACACGCCATGCAGTGATGCGGTAAATTCACGTTGGTTCATCTTATGTACGCTTCCGAGAAACCGGGCGCATAGCGCCGCCGAACTAAGAACACATAGCTCGCAATCCCGGCGATCAAAAATAGAAAGTTTATCGCCATCGGAGCCCAATAGCTGCCTGTCCACTGTTTCAACCAACCGGTGAGGAGTGGCGCTACAATTCCCGGCACGCTCGCCGCGAAATTCTGCACCGCCGCCAGCCGTGCCGCGGGTGCGCCAGGCAGAATGGCCGGACTCAGCGCCCAATAATTTCCAGTCGCCAGCCCCAAACCGCTCAACGAAAAAATCGCAAAGAAGAGCGCCACGTCATTCGACGCCGAAGCCGCCCCGATCAATTCGGTCGACGCCAAAATAAAACCGGCAATGATAAATGCTTTGCGAACAAAGATCTGGTCGCGCCCGTTGGCGATCATTCTGTCGGCGGCATATCCCGCGGCCACCGCAACCACCGCGATGCCCCAGAAACTCCAGCCGGTAAACCAGCCGGTCGAGCGAAGCGACAATCCGCGACTCTCCGCAAAATAGGACGGGAGCCACGTCAAACAAAAATAGTTGAAGTAGTTGTAGCAAAAAGTTCCGATGATAATTCCCCACATGGCGGGATTCCGCATCAGCGCGCCGAACGTCATAGCCGTACCCGGGGCCGCGCGCGTTGCGCTCCGCCGCGTTTCGCCGTGATCGTCTTTTACCAACAGCGTCCAAGGAATCAGCCACAGTAGAGCGCCGAATCCGATCACCATAAACATCGCGCGCCACCCGTAAGCAAGCATCAGGAAAACTGTCAGCGGGGCACCGATAGCCGGCCCAACTTTGGCCGCCGCCTGGTAGAGCCCCATTACGAATCCGTGCCTTTTGTCCTCTACGTTGAAGCGTATCCAGCGCATCCCGGCCGGCGTGTTGATCGCCTCGGCTCCGCCCAACAGAAAACGCAGCGTGAAAAACTGGTTTGCCGATCCTGCCCACGCCGTCGCTCCCGCGAGCAAGCTCCACAAGCCGAATGCGATCGCAAACGGCCGCTTGACCCCGTAGCGATCCACCAGCCATCCCGCCGGTAGCTGAAACGCCGCGTAACTCCAGAAGAAAGCCGAATTCAACAGCCCGCGCGCATTGTCCGACAGATTAAACAGCCTGTCGAACTTCGTGTCGCTCAGAACAATCGAAAAATTCTGCCGGTCGAAATAAGCAATGATGAACGCCGCGCAAAGCAGCCCAATCACCGCCCAGCGCTTGGCTCCCATTCAGGCGTCCGTCGCCTGCATCAAGCCGCGGATATAGCCGAAGGCGAACGCAAACGCCTGTCGCCCTCCATCGTCGCCGGCAATCAGCGGAACGTGGTCCGGCATAAGCATTCCGTCGTAGCCCACTTCTTTATAAACGCGGATGGCTTTCACAAAATTGACATCTCCGCAATCGGGAAACGTCTCCTCGAAATTCAAGAAGCCGCCACGAATGTTGCGAAAATGCACGTTGAAAATTTTCTTTCGAGTCCCGAAATAGCGGATCACATCGAAGATCTGATTTGCCGGATCCGTGAGCATCTCGGACACCGTGCCCTGACAGAAATTCAGGCCATGATATGGGCTCGCTTGTATCTCGACAAACCGTTTTAACCCATCTACACTTCCCAAAACCCGATGCACGCCGCGAAATCCTGCTCTCGCCGGCATGGCCGGATCGTGCGGATGACAAGCCATTCTCACCTTGTTCTGCTCGGCCACCGGAACCACCCGCTTCAGAAAATACGTGATGCGTTCCCACATCATTTCGCTCGAAACCGGCCCGGCTTCCGTCACGGATGTATCCTGTTTCGCTTGCTGGTAATCGAAGCTGCTGTAACTTGCTCCGCCGCGGCCTGGTTTTCTCGCTGTTCGCACCACGCCCAGAATCGTCATGTTGTACTTCACGGTTCCGATGCCCGCGCGCCCGCAGTTTTCGATCATCCGGCATACATTGTCTATGTCGCGGTCGCGCTCCGGATTTCGGCCCAGCATAATGTCCGGCATATCCGCCTTGGCAATGTAACTCGAACTGAGCGGCAGCGGCACTGCGTCCAAATGAATGCCGAACGACTCTACATGCTCCCGCAGCCGCGTCAGACCTTCCACCGACCAATGCTCGTCGAATTTCGCGGAAGGCAGCGTGCTGCAAATGTGTGTAACACCCAGCGCCGCAATGGTGCGCAACTGCTCGTCACTCGAGGCGTGCTGCGTGCCGAGCTTCATGCGCCCCGGCTGTGAGCCGCTGTTCTTTGGCAGGGCGCGGCTTTCCAGAGAGGCCGCGCCAAATGAAGCGGCGGCCAGTTTCGTAAACAGTCTTCGATTCATAGGTGTTCAGGTAATGGGTCCGGGATTAAAAGGTATCAAAGCATTCCCCAAACCCCAGTGCTCCGCCCAGGTTTCCTTTCGCCCGCTGGCTACATCTAAAATGAACCGGAAGATCTCCCAACCCACTTGCTCCACGCTTGCTTCACCGGTTGCAATTCGTCCCGCGTCGATATCGATCAGATCATGCCACTTTTCCGCGAGCGCGGTGCGCGAAGACACTTTCACCACCGGCACCAGCGACAAGCCGTATGGGCTCCCTTCGCCCGTGGTGAAGACATGCATATTCATCGCGGCCAATTGCTGTGTTCCGCAAATAAAGTCGCTTGCCGGTGTTGCCGCAAATACCAGCCCTTTGTGTTTCGGTCTTTCACCATGCGTTGCCACTTCGACAATCGCCGTGCTACCCGCCTTTGCGATCGATCCCAAAGCCTTTTCCACCACGTTCGACAAACCACCGCGCTTGTTGCCCGGCGTCGGATTCGCGCTGCGGTCTGCTCCGCCTTGCGCCAGGTATGCGTCATACCACTGCATTTCACGTATCAGCGCGCGCCCAACGTCTTCATTCGCCGTACGTGGTGTCAGCAGGTGGATGGCATCACGCACCTCTGTGACTTCGGAAAACAGCACCGTTGCCCCGGCTCTCACCAGCAAATCCGCCGCATATCCCACTGCTGGGTTACACGTCACTCCCGAAAACGCGTCGCTACCGCCGCACTGTAGTCCCACCGTTAACTCTGCCGCCGCGCAACGCTGCCGACTCCGCTTGTCGAGCACAGCAAGCTTCTTCTCCGCCGCCCGCAGAATCGCTCCCATGCTTTCCGCGAATCCCCGTTCGTCCTGCAGCCGAATCACATCCAGCTCTTCCAAAATCGGCAATTCCGAGCGGAATAAACGTTCCGGTTGCAGCTTCTCGCAGCCCAGGCTTACCACTAGCGGCCGGGCGCCTATATTGGCGTGCAGGCTTATATTTTTGAGCGTCCGTATGGGAATCGCCGCGCCCGCCGCGTCGATCGCCACTCCACACCCATAGCCGTGCGTGATCGCCACTACATCGTCCACATTCGGAAATCGCGGCAGTAGTTCGGTTTTGATGCGGCTGGCGGCTAGTTCGACCGTAGGCGCAACGCACTGGACCGTGGTGGTGATGCCCAAAATGTTCTTTGTCCCCACGCTCCCACCCGAATTCGGATATCCATCAAACGTGTAGCCGTCGAGCGGCGGGAGTGCGACTGGCACATCGGTCGCAATCGCAAGGGCATCGAGGTCAGGCGGGGCCGGGAGTTCGATCATCTCTTCCCGCGCCCAGCAGCCCTCGCCGATTTGACGGTTCGCATATCCGATCACCTGGCCATAGCGCAGTACGGGCTCACCCGCTTCGATTGTCCCGAGCGCCAACTTATGCGACTGCGGAATTCGTTCCCGCGCTACCAGACCAGCCGGATCGACCACAATCCCCACATTGTCGTTGGGATGAACACGGACATACAACGGAGCCACACCGGAATTTTATCGCCGCGTTGCGAGGTGCAACCGGTTCTGGCAGTCCTTAGACACAGGAGCCGCTTATAGCGAATAACGGTAGACTACTTGCGCAGTACCGCTCTTACGACCGACGAAGTCCATTCGCGACTCAATCGGTTATGCAACATGCGCAGCGGTCGAATCGGCACGATCTCCCTCCTTTCGATCCCAAATCCCGACTCGGTGCATAACGCCAAAAACCGGCGGATGGTCATTCGGTTCAAGCCGCTTTGATTGATCCCCACCGAAGTCCCGGGGAAATGAAGGTTTCGCCAGCGAACCAGCGCGCTCTCACTGAGCAGCAGATGAGCCCATGGAAATGGACTGAATGCGTGGCCTCCCAGCGGATGAAACCAAGTTGGGCCAAACGATACATACACTCGGCCGCCAGCCTTCAGGAGCCTATACATCTCATGGAGAACTGCTCCGGGATTTTCAAAGTGCTCGAATGCGTCGAAACTGAAAATACAGTCGAACAGTTCGCACGGCGCTTCTTTTACCAACCTGCAACGGTCCCCAACTTCACTTGCCGCCACTCGTCTACCGGCTTCGCACAAGTTATTTTGGGAGACGTCAAATCCGCAGACGCTCTTCGCCCCCGCTCGGGCGATTTGGATTACTTCATTACCTGCCCCGCATCCGAAATCGAGCACGGTCAGGCCTTGAACCAGCGCCTTCCAATTAGGCCCAAAATGAGTTTCCAGCTTCGAGTAGGGCGTGTCGTACTTGGTCTGATCGGATCCCGCGACCGCAGAAGGGTCAAATACCTTGTTCAGGAGCGCGAACTCGAGCGAAGCCAGCATTTGTGAGCCGGAGTACGTAAACAGGCACCCCTTAGTTGGATTTCAGCCGGTATCGATTTTACACCCAATCGGTGTTCGCCGGGGCCCACTCCCGAGCCCGAAGACGTCACCGGAGTCGAGCTTGAAAACTTTACGGGAGCAGGCGCTCATCCGGGAAGTGCTCCCAGCAAAATTGAGCGACGGGAAAAGTTACTCGTAACGCAGCGCTTGCACCGGATCCAGCTTGGCCGCTTTGTTTGCCGGCCAAATTCCAAAAAACAATCCAACGCCGACTGACACCACAATCCCAGCAATTGCCGCCCAGGCCGGAACGGCAATGGGCAGAGATGTGAAAACGAGTTTACTCAAACTGGCAATCAGCCATCCAAGACCGAGTCCCGCCACGCCTCCCAGCCCCGTCAGAACCGACGCTTCTAAGAGAAACTGAACTGTAATATCCTGCCGCCTCGCCCCAATGGCTTTGCGAATGCCTATTTCGCGCGTGCGCTCCGTTACCGAGACCAGCATGATATTCATGACGCCGATTCCGCCGACAAGCAGACCGATCGAGCTCAGCACAATCATCACCATAAAGGTCATGGCCGTAATCTGACGAAACTGCTCGACCATCTGTTCGGCCGTGGACATCTCGAAATTGTCAGGCTTACTCGGCCGGACATGGCGTTGGATTCGAAGAATGGTTCGGATCTGGTCTAAAGCGACCGGCAGCATCCCGTCGAATGCCGTCACGCTGATAGCTACATTCTCGGCATTCGGGTACATCTTGCTCATCGAGAAAAAAGGGATGAAAACGCGATCGTCCGAGCTGTCGAAGAAACTGGCGGTGGGACGAAGCATAGCGCCGATCACCTGGAATACTTGTCCGTCTACGTTTATCGATTTTCCGATCGGATCTTCCGGCCCGAACAGAGCTTTTTTTATGTCGGCTCCAATAACCGCGACGGGAGCATGATGGTTCGCTTCGAACTCCGTAAAAAAGCGGCCTTCTTCCATATCGACCTGGCCGGATTGCGCGTAGGATTCTTCGACGCCTTGCAGACGGGTCTGATACACCGCGTTGCCTTTGTATTTGGTCACGATCGGATTGCGGCTCTTCGGCCAGGCAAACGCGGAGACCTGCTGGCAAGCGTTACACTCCTGCTGAATAACGCGTACATTGTCGTAATTCAACTCCTTGCGCGCGCGCTGTTCCGGAGTTAAATCGGAAGTTCGAAAAGCCGGCTCTCGCTGAACGATAATGGCATTCGGACCGAAGCTCTTGAAGACGTTGGTGACAGCTCCATCGAAGCCGGTCAAGATGGAGCCAACCGCGATGATCGTGCCCGTGCCGATGACTACGCCCAGCATCGTCAACATGCTGCGCAGCTTATGCGCCCGAATGGTATCGAACGCGAGCATGGTGTTGTTGCGGAAAGAGGCGAATAATTTCATAGCTCAATCCGCCCGCAGAGCCACAATCGGGTCGAGCTTGGAAGCTTGCCGCGCCGGGTAAATGCCGAAGAACAAGCCAACGGCGGCCGAGAGACCAACTCCGATGACCACTGAAACGAGAGGCATTTCCATGGGCAGCGGCGTCGCCGCCTTCACGATCACCGTCAGCAGGTAGGCCGCCAGCACTCCCATCAGACCGCCGATCGTCGCCAGCACAGCCGATTCCACCAGAAATTGATTCAGAATGTCCTGCTTGCGCGCGCCAACCGCCTTGCGAATACCGATTTCATAGGTCCGCTCCGTCACCACCGCCAGCATGATGTTCATGATCACAATCCCGCCCACCACCAGAAAAACCGAAACCACACCGAACGCCATGCCCGCGATCGCCCCCGTGAGATTGTTCCAGGCATTGGAAAGCGTATCCGAACCAAAGATGCTGAAGGTGTCATCTTCGGCGGGTCCAAGATGCCGGTAAGCCCTGAGCAGCATGCGAACCTCATCTTTTGCCTCATCAATCTGTTCAGGATTCGTCGCTTTTGCGAAGATGGCGATGTCATTGTTCAGATTGTTTCCGTAGGTCTTGAAATAGGAGTACACAGGTACCATCACGAAGTTGTCTTGTGACTGCCCGAAAACCGTGCCTTTCGCCTTGGCTACGCCAATCACCTCGTAGGGTATGCCATCGGCTTTGATGGTCTTTCCTATGGGATCCATGCCGCTAAAAAACTTCTCCGCAACATCGTTCCCGATAAAAGCAACCGGCGCGTGCCGCCTTACCTCCATATCCGAAATTTCACGGCCGGTTCCCACCTCGATGTTGCTTAAGGACGGTATGTCGGCGGTGACGCCCTCCAGATCAACCGACTGCATGGTCTCGCCCGAATGCGAAATAGTGACGTTTTTGTCCGTTTCGAGTCCTACGTCGCTCAGTAATTTTGAGTTTTGTTTGATGAACTCATACTCTTCCGGTTTGATCTGTGGATTCCGGCGCTGCATTTCCAGATATTTCTTCGGATCCCAATTCCCGATGAAAGCAATACGCACCACGCGAAAACCGTTGGAGCCCATGTCGGAAAGCTTGGTGGCGATATAGACGTTCATGCCGTGTACGAATGAAGTGACGGCAATCAGGGTGCTAGTCGCGAGTATGATGCCAAGTAAGGTCAGAAAACTACGCAGTTTATTTTTGCTGAGCGATTCGAGCGCAATTCGGGCCGATTCCCAGAAAGACGCACTCCGTTGGCTCCGCATTCTCTTCTAATGAACTACGTCCGCGATGGCAAAAAGTTCCTGTTAATTAGGCGCGGCGGCACGGCGTCGGGTGACCCCAAACCGCTTCTCTATATCATCTCTTAATTCGCACCCGTGTCCAGGTTTGTCGAGAACCGTAACGAAACCGTCTTTAAGAGCAGGCACTCCGGTGATCACTTGTGGGTACCAGCCGTTGTAAAACGCGCGCACCGATTCCTGCAGCAGGGCATTCGGCGCGTTCAAGGAAAGATGCGTGGAAGCCGCGAAGACGATGGGCCCCGTGCAGTCATGTGGCGCAACCGGCAGATGCCACGTCTCCGCCATGGCGGCAATTTTGCGCGCTTCGGACAATCCGCCGCACCAGGCGATATCTAGCATGACCACTCCGGCCGCGCCCGTTTCGAGCAGATCCCGGAAAGCCCATCGACTGCCCAAGGTCTCCGAGGCGCATATGGGAGCGGGCGAAACCTCTGCATACCGTTTCAGGCTGCCCAGGCTGTCCATTTTAATCGGATCTTCGTGCCAGAAAGTCTTGAACCTGGCAAGCTCTTTGGCAATCGTCATGGCCGGCAATAGCTGCCACATCGAGTGAAACTCGACCATTATGTCGATCCGGTCTCCTACGCGTTTCCTGATCTTTTCAAAGGGATCGAGCGCGCGCTTCAGGTCTTCGCTTGAGATATAAAGTCCACGGGTTTTTTCCGCTGCTGGATCGAACGGCCAGATCTTCATCGCGGTAATTCCTTCGGCCAGCAGTGACTCGGCCAGATCGTCCGCGCGCGTCAGGAAATCGTTCAGATCGTCGAATCCAGTGATTGGCGACGTGATCGCCTGCTCGGAAACTCCCCAGTTGCGGGTCGATTGCGTCTCCGCCTTCCGCATGTAACGGTCACCCGCGCAGGTGTTGTAGGTCCGCACGCGTTCGCGCGTCCAACCGCCAAGCAATTGCACGATTGGCTTGCCCACTGCCTTCCCGAATAGGTCCCACAGTGCAATATCGATGGCGGAAGCGGCCCGCATTTCCACGCCGGTAGAGCGAAAACCAACGTAGGTGACCATGTCGCGCGCGATGGCATCGATCGCGAGCGGATCACGCCCGATCAGCCAGCCCGCCACATCGTCTTGGATGTAAGCCTCGACAGCGCTTGCGTTGAAGAACGTTTCTCCCAGGCCCGCTAGCCCTTCGTCCGTGTGGATCTGAACCCACAAAAGCTGCGGGAACTCGGCCACCCGAATCGTCTCAATGCCGGTAATCTTCACGCGGGCTCCGGTTGCAAATTAAGCCTATCGGCACTTGGCGACCACCAAGGCATTGTACAAGTCCAAATTACGTGCGCCATTTTAGAGCGGCAGCCAACCTAGTGAGTTTCGCAGACGCGGCAAACTTCGATCGTTTAATCCCATTCTCGGTTGTTTCGTGCAAAGGCGAAACCAATCAAGCCGTACCGCAACAGCGGCGATACACTCAAACAATGCTCGGCGCCCTGTCGCAAGATATCAACTACGGGTTTCGGCAGTTGTATCGGAACCCAGTCTTCACGGCGATAGTTGTGACGATTCTCGCCCTTGGAATTGGGGCAAATACTGCCTTGTTTAGCTTGGTTCAGGGCATTCTCTTGGCGCCCCTGCCCTATCCAGACGCTGCAAGACTAGTTCTGGTCTTGGAGACCAATCGGAAACTCAAACATGAGATATCGATTTCCTATCCAGATTTCCTCGATTGGCGGCGACTCGATCGTTCGTTCCAGCACATGACGGCGGTCAACTTCCAGGGCTTTAATCTGACGCATCCCGGGACGGCCGAGCACCTCGATGGGAGAGGAGTCTCCGCAGGATTCTTCACCACGTTAAGAGTCAAGTTGGCCCTCGGGCGGGAATTCACTCCTGAGGAGGATAGAAACCATGGATCGCCAGCGGTGATCATCAGTGACCATCTATGGAAGACACGCTTCGCCGGCAGCAGGGATGCGCTTGGGAAGACAATTACTTTGAATGGAATCGACTATACGGTTACAGGAGTTCTCCCACCGGGTTTTCGGGTCTGGACCGATAATACTGAGGCGGATGTCTACATACCGCTCGGTCAGGACAATACCGGAGACCTAAACGATCGCTCGGCTCATGCAGGGGCCGTCTGCCTTGCCCGATTGAACGACGGCGTGACTGTCGCTCAGGCTCAATCCAAAATGGACGCGATACAACATCGTCTGGCAGAACTTTACCCTGCTGCCGACCGCGGCATCGGAGCTAAGATTGTGCCCTTCAGGGAGGCTGTTGTCGGTCGGATTCGTGGAATACTCCTAACACTCTTGTGTGCGGTTGCGTTGGTTTTGCTTATTGTTTGCGCAAACGTCGCAAGTTTATTATTGGCAAGGTCTGAGACGCGTAGGCGAGAGTTTGCAATTCGGTCGGCCTTGGGAGCGAATCGCGGGTCGATTTTGCGCCAGGTCGCAGTTGAAAGTTTGCTAATTGCGTTGCTCGGAGGAACTCTCGGGCTGGCGGCTGCAAAGTGGGTACTCAATCTGATGCTAGCGATAGCACCGGGAAGCTTGCCACGGATCGAGAGTATCGGACTGAACACTCCCGTGCTCTTATTTGCGCTCGGTCTGTCGCTTGCAGTGGCGATTCTTTTCGGTCTCGCGCCTGCATTGAAGAGCTCCAGGGTGGACCTGCAAATTTCTTTGAAAGAAGGGGGCCGAGGTTCTACGCGTACCCAGCATCGTGGACAGAGCGCTCTTGTCGTTACTCAGGTGGCTCTAACTTTAGTTTTGCTTGTGGGGGCCGGGTTGCTCTTTCGCACAATTCGCAAGCTGCTAGAAACAGATCCAGGTTTCAAGACTCAAAAGATCATCACCTTTAAGGTTGGACTGTCGCCATCCGTGAAGCGGACCGGCTCAAAAGCGAGAGTTGCATACCGGCAATTGATCGATCGCATCAGTCAAATTCCTGGCGTGCAAGCGGCAGATCTTACAACGCTGGTTCCCTTAACTGAACAAGTCAATTTTCTCCCGTTTTGGGTTGGAGCAAAGAGTCCTACCTCCATCGCTGAGGCCCCCGGGGCGCTCGCTTCCTTGACAGGCCCCAACTATCTTCGTGTTATGGGAGTAAGGTTGATTAGGGGTCGCTATCTTGACGAGACGGACACTATTAACTCGCCAAAAGTGACCGTCATCGACACAGACTTAGCAAAGGCTTTTTTCAAAGGCCAGGACGCTTTAGACCAGACTATAACGTTTGGACAATTTGGCACCTATAGGGTTGTAGGAGTCGTGGGGCACGTTTTGCACTCAGGTTTAGGCAACACCATACCTTATAGCCGATATCAGGCATACGCATCGTTCTATCAAATTGCTGATGAGGTGATGCCCTTAACGGATAACTGGACGACAGTTATAGTTCGCACAACGCTCGATAAAACCAGGATTATGTCAGCGATCAGAGCGGTGGTTTACGGAGCCGACAGCGAGCAAACAGTTTATAGTATCCAGACTGTACAGGAGATTGTTTCTCAATCGATAGCGCCGCAGCGATTTCCGATGGTTCTGCTGGGAATGTTGGGAATATCGGCGTTAGTCCTGGCCTCGATCGGGGTCTACGGCGTGATCTCCTATTCGGTGGCGCAGCGTCTCAGCGAGATAGGGATTCGCATGGCGCTCGGAGCCAGCAGCTTAGGGATCTTTCGGATGATAATTCAGCAGGGAATGCAGCTGGCAGCGGCCGGTGTCGGAATTGGAATAGTTTTAGCGGTCATCCTCACGCGGCTCGCGTCCAATTTCTCTCGGTTGTTATACGGCGTTGAGAGTACTGATCTATTGACCTTTGTCGTCGTTTTGTTTACGCTGCTCGCGGTTGCGGCATTAGCGTGTTACGTGCCCGCCCGACGCGCGACCAAGGTTGATCCAATGGAGATCCTCCGATATGGGTAATTGGAATATACTTTCGGCTATCGGCATTTGGCAACCACCAAGGTGATGTCGTCCTGCTGTTGATAAGGGCTAAACTCTTGAACCTCATCTACAATTGCCGCAAGTAACTTGTTAGCGGCCAGATCGCAATGCTTTTTCAGCGTCTCAATGAGCCGATCTTCGCCGAACTCTTCGCCCGCGGCGTTAAATGACTCGGTAACTCCGTCCGTGTAGAGCGTGAGCGTGTCTCCTGGCAGCAGTTCCTGTTCCGCCAACGAGCAATTCCAATGTTCGAAAAGTCCGAGTACGGTGCTTGTCGAATCGAGCCGGCAGAGCGTGCGGTCGGCATGGACGATCAGACCCGAGAGATGCCCGCAATTGGCATAGCGAAGCCGGCGTGTCCGATCGTCGTAATCGGCGAAGAACAGCGTGGCATAAGCGCTATCGCCGGTATTTTCAAAAAACAGTTGATTTACCGAGCGCAGGAGGCGCTCCGGTTGATCGACGGCGATAGCGGACTGGCTTCGCAAGTTCGCCTGCAGATTGGCCATCAGCAGCGCCGCCGCGATTCCTTTGCCGGCGATATCACCTATGATCAAGCCAATGCGCCTGTTGCCAAGATCGAGGAAATCGTAATAGTCTCCGCCAACCTGTCGCGCTTGAATGCAAATACCCGCATAGTCGAGCGTCTCGCTTGCGGGAAGTACCTGCGGAAAGAGCCTGGCCTGCACCTGTTTGGCAATCGCGATCTCCTGCGCGGCGCGCCGTTCCGCCTCTTTTTCGTCGAGCAGTTCATGCCGCCGGGCTTCGATCGAACGGCTTACTTCATCCGAGCCCACCAAGGCGAAAGAATTTCCATCCGGGTCTTGGAAACGTGTGAACATTCCACCCCATTCGGGCTGCTGCGGTTCATGGCTAAACTCCACTCCCCGCTGAGACCATTCTTTGAATTTGGCGTCGACATCCTCCGTGATGAAAACCACCTGCCCTGATTGGCCGATCAGTTCATATTGAGCGGAACCGGCTTTGGGCGTGACCAGCGCCAGCATGGCCGTCCCGTCCGGCGGCGCGACCGCGACCCAACGTTCGCCGGTCTCAACAAATCGATCAGCCACCAACCCGAACCCGAGTCCGTCGCGATAAAACCGCAAGCTCCGATCCTGATCGCGAACGAAAATGGTCGCGCAGTAAACACGCAAATGCGGATCTAGCCGATCTAGCGACGGAATGATACGTTGCGCTATATCAACCGGACTGGAAGTGCCCATCGGCGTGATTATAAGCCGCGGCGCTTCGGGCGGCGCTCAAAGAATCTTAAACAAAGGCGCAAGATCGTCTACCGCAACATCACCCATGGTTGCAATCTGTAGCCAGCCGCGTTCGAGCAAGTAGCCGCTCTCGCCGCCTACCGTGAATCCAGCGGCGGCGCAGCGCTTGATGGTAGCGGCCGATGAACTGTTCTGGCGCGGCTTGAAACTGGTGACCACCGGCGCGGCCTGGGAGCCATCTACAATCGGCGCAAGGCCAGCGGCAAGAAGTTTTCGGCGAACATAATTGCCAAGCTCGCTATACTGATCCCATTTTTGAGGGCCCTGTTCGGCGAGGGCTTGGCATAGCGACTTGATCACCTGGGAAGAAAACGTCGTCAGCGGCCCGCGGGATGACAGGGCGGCCGGCAGATCGAGCGAAACTGGAAACATATCCCGCGCGAAGCGTTCGATGCTCTTTTCGCTGGCAAAAACGATGGCCGCTCCGGCGTAACCGCCGAGTGATTTTCCGCTTACCGTGGTGGCGAGGGCGACGGAGCGAAAATCGAGCGATGCGGCGCCGAACCCGCTTGTGCAATCCAGGTAGACTTCGACGCCTCGCTCGCTCGCCAGTCTCAGTAAACGCTCGGTATCGTTTACCATGCCAGTGCTGGTTTCGAGCTGCACGGCCCAGATCCAATCGATGTCTTCTTGTTTCTCCAGGCACTCCGCGACAGATCCCAAATCCCAGGGCGTACCCCATTCCCAATCGAGCATCCGATGAGGCAATCGCCAGCGCGCGGCGTGGCGCGCGAGCCGGCGGCCAAACTCACCATTCGCGAGCACGAGTCCGCGATGTCTGGTCGGATCCGCCGCAATAGCCGCCCCTACCACGTCATTGCCGAGCGTTCCGGAGCCAGGAAAGAGCGCTACCCGCAGACCGCCGGAGAGTGCCTGCAAACGAGCTCGCACCTCCTCGAATTCCTCTACAAAGCTTTCGCTGCGATGCGATTCCGAAGGACTCGCAAACGCTCGCCGCACACTAAGTGAGGCATGCACCGGTCCCGGCAGTAAGCAAATGCGATTAGACGATGCCCAACGGTGAAATCGGGCCAGCGTCTTCGCGGAAAGATCGTTTACGCTAACTGCCATGGGAGTGAATTCAGCTTTGCCTCTGCTCACGGGAGGACCGATCGCACGGAATCCTAGACGCTCATACATGGCCAGCTGTTTCTGAACACCAGAGATGATGAGATGACTATAGCCACCACTATAAGCGTATTTGAAAACGGCGTACAGCAAGCCTGCTAATACTTTTGTATTGCGTTCGTCGGGGCGAATAGCCAGGAGCCGAACTTCGAGAAGATGCGGCCCCAGCATTTCGAGCGCCGCCGGATTAGCCAGTTTGTTCGCGACCGAAAAGGGCGGCTGGTCATGCACGGAGACCATCCCGACTAGCAGGTCATCCCGTTTTGCAATGAAATAGTAATTCTTTTGATCGAACTGGTCAATGAGCAGGCTTGTTCCGGTGGCTTCATGCTGCCCCACTTCTTCCACAAAGATCTGGTGATTGAGCCGGTGTATCTGCTGAAGCTCTTCCGTGCTCGCCGCGCGCTTAAACACGTAACGATTCAATCCGGGCATGGTAGGGAGCTCACGCATAAACACTTGATCTAGAATATGTATTTCCTTAACTAGCACAGTATCAAGCCAGACTGCTTTTGAACAGGGCACCAATCGTCAACCAGATGAATCGACGAACTTTTCTTTCCGGCTCTACCGCCGCACTAGTCTCGCGCGGCTCATCTGGCGCGCCGCCAGCCAGTCAAACACGCTTGCGCGACATACAGCGTCCGCTTGCCATTACCATGTGGGACTTCTCGTGGCTCGAAAGACGCTGGCCCGGCGCAGGCTACGAGGATTGGGACCGCGTACTAGACGAGCTGATGGCGCGCGGCTACGACGCCATCCGGATCGATCCTTATCCTCACCTGGTTGCGGCCGCGCCTGAGAAAACCTGGGAGTTGATTCCCGTCTGGAGTGTGCAGGATTGGGGCAGCCCCGCCAAGAACCGAGTACGCGTGCAACCCGAGCTGAATCAATTCATCCGTAAGTGCGGCGACCGCGGACTGCGCGTTGCTCTCTCTACCTGGTTCCGCCAGGATACTGGCAACACGCGACTCAACATCCACACTCCGCGGCAGCACGGCCAAATCTGGAAGAGCACGCTCGACAGTATCGCGGCCGACGGCTTGCTGAAGCATCTTCTCTATGTGGATCTCTGCAACGAATTTCCGCTCGACATCTGGGCTCCCTTTGTCCCGAAGGGCATGCTACGCGCCTCCCCGCGCGGTACTCGCTGGATGCGCGAAGCAGTATCGGTTCCGCGCGCGGCCTATCCGAATCTCGATTACACTTTTTCCTTCACCAGCGAATGGGATACCTGGCGCAAGCAGGACGTTTCCATGCTCGACTTCCTGGAACTGCACATCTGGATGGCGAACGCCTCCGATTTCTACTCCAAGGACAATGTCGATTACAACTACGAGCGCTTCAGCTTGAAAGGTTACGAGCATCTCGTCGATCGCGCCAAGCCTCTTTATCTCTCGAAACCGGAATACTGGCAAGGTAAACTGCGTGACCGTATCGAACTGGCGGCGAACTGGTCCCGCTTATCTGGACGCCCGCTTATCACCACGGAATGCTGGAGTGTGGTCGATTACAAAGATTGGCCGCTGCTTGAATGGGACTGGCTCAAAGAGCTTTGCGAGGTGGGCGTCACTTCCGCCGCCGCTACCGGCCGCTGGGTTTCAATGGCCACCAGCAATTTCTGCGGCCCGCAGTTCATCGGCATGTGGCGCGATGTCGCCTGGCACAAACGCCTGACCGATTTGATTCACAATGCATCCGTGAAGCTTTAGGTATCTTCGTTTATGCGCATTTTGTTCGCTGTTCTGGCGGTTTTGCTGCCCGTGATATCTTCCGCGGCCACGCCCTTTAACTATCGTGAGGTCATGGTTCCCGTGCGCGACGGAGTACATCTCCAAACCGTCATCTGGACCCCGGTAAATCAATCGACGCCGCTGCCTATTCTGCTGGAGCGCACTCCCTATGGAGTGCCCGATAAAGCTCCTTCTGAAATCCCGAATGCCCTAAAAGAATACGCGCAAGACGGCTATATCTTTGTCTTTCAGAATCTGCGCGGGCGCTTTAAATCCGAGGGTGTTTTCCATCTCTCGGAAGCAGCCGATTTGAATGACCCGAAATCGACCAATGAAACCACCGATGCCTATGACACGATCGATTGGCTTGTAAAGAATGTGCCGAATAACAACGGAAAGGTCGGTATCTGGGGCGTTTCTTACGTCGGCTTAACGGCCGGGATGACTCTTCTGAAACCTCACCCCGCGCTCAAGGCTGTTTCCGAGCAGGCTTCCCCGGTTGACCAGTGGATGAACGATGACATGCATCGTTACGGCGCGCTGCGCGAAAGCTACGCTCTTGAATACTCGGTCTTGGAACAGGCGAGCAAGACGGAAAACACGCACTTTGCTTTCGATACCTATGACACTTATACCTGGTATTTGAAGCTCGGGTCGCTTGCCAACATCAACAAGGAGTTTCTTCACGGCAAGCTGTCTTTTTGGAACTCGGTCGCCGAGCATCCGAACTATGATGCTTTTTGGCGTGAGGAAGCCTGGGTGGATCAGCTTCACTCGACTCCTGTTGCCAGCCTGAACGTGGCTGGTTTCTGGGATCAGGAAGACCCCTGGGGACCTTGGCAAATCTTCCGCCACTCCGAGCAGTCTGATCCCTCGCGGCAAAACTTTATTGTTGCGGGCCCGTGGTACCACGGCGAATGGCAGGCAGCGAAGGGCGAAAAGATCGGCATCATTCCATTTGGCGGCCATGAGACCGCGCGTGAGTTTCGTGAGAATATCGAGGCGCCTTTTTTCCGCTATTATTTGCATGGCGAAGGCGCGAAGTTTGGCTGGAAGGCGAGCACTTTTCAGACTGGCTCGAATACCTGGCACACCTATAGCCAATGGCCGCCGCAAGGTGCGGTGGCTAAGAGTCTCTATTTGCACGCCGACGGAGCTCTTTCGTTCGATTCGCCGGGTCTGGCCGAAACAAAAGATTACGTGCAGTATGTGTCCGATCCCTCCAAGCCTGTGCCGTACAGGCGACGTCCGATTTCGCCAACCTATCCAGGCGGCGACTGGCAAACGTGGGAGGTGGCCGACCAACGCTTTGTCGACGATCGACCCGATGTGCTGTCATTCGTAAGCGCGCCGCTCGATCACGATATTGTTGTTACCGGCCCGCTCTCCGCCGACCTGTTCGCATCCACTTCGGGCAGCGACAGCGATTTTATTGTGAAGCTCATCGATGTTTTTCCGCAGAATGCGCAAAAGAACTCTTGGGGCGAAGATGGTCCGAAGCCCGACGAGTATGCGCAATCGTTGAACGGGTATGAACTTCCCATCGCCATGGAGGTTCGCCGGGGGCGCTTCAACAAGAGTTACGAGCATCCCGAGCCGCTCGTGCCAAATCAACCCACCGAATTCGCGATTCCGCTGCGCGATCACGACCATGTCTTTCTCAAAGGGCATCGCATGATGGTGCAGGTGCAATCGACCTGGTTTCCGGTAATAGACCGCAATCCGCAGAAATTCGTTCCTAGCATCTACTACGCCAACGCAGCCGATTACGTTCCCGCCACCCAGCGTATCTACTGCTCAGGGAAACTGCCCTCGCGCATCATCCTCTCCGTAATACCTTGATTTGGCGGAGTGCCGCCTTTCTCCTGACCCGAAGGCTATCCTTCTTAGTGATGCTAAAGAAACTTGCCATCGCGAGTCTGATGGGGGGCTCGCTTGCTCTCCAGTTGCCTTGCGGCCAATTGACCCAGCTGAGCGCGAACGATAAAGACTTCATTGAGTACGCGGGTGAGACTGACCTGGTCGCCGCCCGCCTGGGTCAAATGGCGCAACAGCGCTCGCCCTCCGAAGACGTCAAGAAGTTCGGTCAAATGATGGAAGAAGAGCACACAGATAATCTAAAGACGCTGGCGGCAGCAGCCAACAAAGCCGGCGGCGTTGCACCGGATACCCTCGATGATGTCCACATGAACACCGTCCAACGGCTCAACAAGGCAAAGGGCAAATCCTTTGACCACCAATTCTTGAAAGCCGTAGTAAACCAGCACGAGAACGCTCTTGTTTCTTTCAAGCGAGAGGCCGATCATGCTTTCGATCAGAATCTTCAGGCTTATGCCAAAGAAACTTTACCGAAGCTCGAAGAACACCTCAAGCAGGCGAAACAACTCGCCGCTTCCGGTAAGTAGTATCGACTTGAGCGCCAATCTGGAGCGGCTTAGGGATCACCGCGCCTTTTTTGCAAAACTGATTACCGCTTCGGCTGGTGTGCCGGAAGGGCCGGTCCGCGCCGCCTTTGCTGCCACTCCACGCGAGCAGTTCGTGGGGCCAGGGCCGTGGCAGATCATGACCGCCACCGGTTACGTTGAAACGCCTTCCAGCGATCCAGCGTTTCTTTACCAGGACGTACTGATTGCGCTCAAGAAAGGCGGTCCAATCAATAACGGCCAGCCCACTTTGCACGCTCTTTGTCTGGGAGCGCTTCACATTCAGGAGGGAGAACGCATTCTCCATGTAGGTGCTGGAACTGGCTACTATACGGCGCTTCTTGCCAGGCTGACCGGTCCGGCGGGATCCGTTGTCGCGTATGAAATCGACCCGGAACTCGCTAACCGTGCCACCGCAAATCTTGCGGAGTTTTCGAACGTCACTGTGCGTGGCCGTTCCGGCGTCGAAGCCCCGCTACCGGAATGTGACGTTCTCTATGTGAATGCCGGGGCAACCTCGCCGCTGAATGTGTGGCTGGATACCCTGCGTCCGCATGGCCGCTTGTTATTCCCGCTCACTCCGGCCGAAGGCTTCGGTGGCATGCTGCTCATTACGCGCAGCGCGAATGATCGTTGGAACGCACGCTTCCTTACTCGCGCCATGTTTATCCCTTGTATCGGCGCTCGCGATGACGATACTGCGTACCGGCTCGGCGACGCCTTCAAACATGACAACTTTGCTGCCGTTCGTTCTCTCCGCCGCAATACGGCTCCGGACGAAACCTGCTGGTTCGCCGGCGAAGGCTGGTGGCTCTCGACCGCCGCGCCTTGAGCCGCGCCTTCAGCCGAGAGAGTTCAGGCTTCGGGCCGCATTTCGCTTTTGCGCGCCGTCAAAGACGAACCGGCGGTTGCCAGCGTCACCAGCGCAAGCGAAAGCCATTGCTTGCCGCTCAAGTGCTCGCCTAGAAACAGCCTGCCGCTCAACGCTCCAATTGCCGGTTCCACCGACATCAGAATGCCGAAGGTGCGCGCCGGCATTTTTCGCAGCGCCGTCATCTCCAGCCAAAACGGCAGCGCGCTCGAAAGCATGGCCACGCCTAACCCTTTCGCCGCCAACTCCGGTGTCAGATGCCGCAATTGCGGACTTCCCACACTGAACGGTAGGACGACGACGATCGCAAACAGCATTCCGGTTGCCACGCCGTCGCCCGCTCTGAAAAGCTGCGAGACACGCCCGCCAACCACGATGTATATTGCCCAGCAGGCGCCGGCAAAGAGCGCGAAGAGCACTCCTTCCGTGCTCGCCGCGCTAACCCCGCTCCACGGGGTGATGAAAACGATGCCAGTTGCCGCGAGCACCACCCAGAGCAAATCGAGCGCGCGTCGCGAGCCAAGTACCGCTACCGCCAGCGGCCCAATGAATTCCACTGTCACCGCCAGTCCGAGTGGAATGCGTGAGAGTGCCTGGTAAAAGGCCAGGTTCATCACACCCATGCCTATGCCATAAGGGACCACCGCCTTCCATTGCGCGGCTGTCAGTCGCATGGAAGGCCGGAAAATCGTAAGCAGCAGGATCGCCGATAAACATATGCGCAGGCTCGCCGTGCCCACTGCCCCGAGCGCTGGAAACATGTCTTTGGCTAGCGCTGCGCCGCCCTGCGTACTGATCATGCCCAACACCACCGCCGGTAGCGGGGGCAGGGAAACTTGGGATCGCTCTGGTTCTTTCGGCAAACTTCATTCTGTCCGACGCGCGCTCGAAGGCCAACTGCCGCGTCTGCCCCGATCAGCCCTTTCTCCTGCGCCGTCTGATACGATGCTTGCGAATGAACCGAAGAAAAGCGCTCAAATCCGCGCTATCGGCGGGCGTCGCAGCCCTTACCCACCCCGTCCTTGCTGTCTCCGCCGAAGGAGGTGCCCGCTTGAAACAAGGAGTCTCGTATTGGACCTACCAGAAATGGTTCAGTCTCGATGAACTGTGTAAGGAAGCCGTCCGCATCGGACTCAAAGGCATCGATCTGGTCCGCCCCGAGGAATACGCCACGGTCCAAAAGTACGGCTTGATCCCTTCCATGACCTCGGGCGCGCCGCCCAATACCATCAAGATTGGGCTGAACAGGCTCGAAAATCACGATGCGGTACTGGCTACTCTAAAAAATGACATTACCCTCGCCGCAGCCGCCAAAGTTCCGAATGTCATCACCTTCTCTGGCAATCGAGGTGGCATGTCCGACGCCGAAGGACTTACTAACTGCGCCGTCGCATTGAACAAAATCAAAGGCTATGCCGAAGAGAAGGGCGTCACCATAAACCTCGAATTGCTCAATAGCAAAGTCAATCACAAAGACTACATGGCCGATCATTCGGCTTGGGGTATCGAGCTGATGAAGCAAGTGAACTCGCCGCGTGTCAAATTGCTCTACGACATTTATCATATGCAGATCATGGAAGGCGACCTCATCAGCACTATCAGGCAAAATATCCAGTACTTCGGCCATTTTCATACCGGTGGAGTGCCTGGGCGTCACGAACTTGACGACACACAAGAGGTCCTATGGCACGCTGTAGCCAACGCCATCGTCGCCACCGGCTTCCAGGGCTTCCTCTCGCACGAATTCGTTCCTGCAAAAACCCCGCCGATTCGAGGTCTTGAACAGGCCTTTGAAATCTGCAATGTCTGAACAGAAACTTCAAATCAGGGCTTGATAGACGAGCCGCGCGGCAGCTATGTCTTCCGCCGCGATGCCCAATGATTTGAAAATCGCTCGCCCTTGGATGAGCGGCCGCGTTTTCTGGGAAAGTAATTCGCCCAGCTCCGCGCGAATTTTTGCGCCCGCTAACAGCACGTCGCCCGATTCACGAAGCGCTGCTTCCTTCGAATCGACGATTACGATGCCTTGCATCGTTTCAGTATCAACCTCGCGCCGCGTCGGACCCACCGCGCCGACGGCATTCACGTACGTCTCCGGCTTGAGCCACCGGCCAAATAGAATGGGCTCCTTCGCTCCAGTCACCGTTACCACCACGTCTGCATCCTTTACGGCGTCCTCCACTGAATGCGCCAGCGTCACCCCGTTCTCGGCCGCAAAGCGTTGCGCATGTTCCGCGGTTCTGCTCCATACCCGCACCTCTGTGAATGGGCGCACTTCGCGAAGCGCTTCCAGGTGCGCTCGCGCCTGCACGCCGCTGCCTAGAATGGCAAGCACACGAGCATCGCGGCTCGCCAGGAGATTGGTGGCGATTGCGGAGACCGCCGCTGTGCGCATCTCTGTGATAAGACGCCCATCCATCACCGCGAGCGGCTGCCCCGTATGAGAACTGAATAACTGGATCGTCGCGAGGTGGGTCGGCAACCCCCGCTCTTGATTGCTCGGGTAAACCGTGACAAGTTTTGCTCCCATTATGTCCTCAAAAACCGCTGGCATCAAAGCGAACCAACCGTTCCGGTCGGGCATTTGTAAGACTGTGCGCACCGGCTGTTGAATACGCCCCGCCGAAAAATCGACCAACGCCTCTTCGAGTGCCGGTACAAGTAGATCCATTCGAAGACGATCTCTGATTTCGGCTTCCGTAATAAACCTGGGAAAGGTCTGCACATCGCAAGGGTAACTCCTGGCTGACCTCAGCTGGCCTTCTGGTACTATCGACGCGCGGTAAGCCTCCGTGCGAAAATTCATCGCATGAGGACATCTCGTTGAACAAAGAACGCCGCGGCGCGAGGATTCTTTTCCGGAGCGCCCTGTTTGCGTGTACGGTCACGCTCGTTCTTGGACAAGTTCCACGCCAGGATACAACCCCTGTTACTCCTCCCAAGGAAGAAAAGCAGACACCGGTTCCACCCGAACGCAGCTCCGTTACCAAGCATGAATTGACGCTCAACGGCCGCGCCCTTCATTACACCGCTACGGCCGGTACGCTTTTGATCGATGGCGAAGACAACAAACCCTATGGCAGCGTTTTTTACGTTGCCTACACGGAAGATGGAATCAGCGATCCGCGAACCAGGCCCGTCACTTTCCTCTACAACGGTGGACCGGGTTCGGCAAGCCTCTGGATGCACATGGGGTCGTTCGGCCCCGTGCGAGTCGTAACTGCCAGCCCGGAAGCAACGGCGCCTGCGCCGTACCAAATCGTGCCGAACGAGTATAGTTTGCTCGATAAGACAGATCTGGTCTTTGTCGACGCGGTCGGCACGGGCTTCTCGCGGGCGGTCGGCAATGCCACCGAAAAGAATTTCGCCGGTACCGATCAGGACGTCGTGGCGTTCAATAAATTCATCACGCGCTATATAACAGTAAATCAGCGCTGGAATTCACCGAAATTTCTATACGGTGAGTCTTATGGCACAACCCGATCGGCGGCCTTGGCGGATTCTCTCGAGAATGACGGCATCGCCTGCAATGGCGTCATCCTCATGTCGACCATCCTGAATTACTTCGAACTGGCGCCCGGTTTGGACAACGATTTCATTGGCGATCTGCCTAGTTTTGCGGCGATCGCCTGGCATTACAACAAGCTTGCCAAGAAGCCCAGTGACTTCAAAGAATTTCTCGACGAAGTCCGGGCCTTTGCTCGCGGCCCATACGCCGATGCTCTCGCGCAAGGTGACGCTTTGCCGGAGAGCCAGGTGGATGCCGTAGCCGCCAAAATGAGCGCGTATACAGGCATCAGTGTGCAATACATTAAGGAAGCAAACCTGCGTATCAGCGCTTCCCGTTTCCGCAAGGAACTGCTGCGCGGCGATCGTGAGATTCTCGGCCGCTACGATGCTCGCTTCGAAGGAACCGACTTCGATGCTGCCGGCGAGACACCAGGCTACGATCCTTCGAGCACCGGAATCACAGCGGCTTTCGTTTCAGCCTTTCACGACTACCTGGAGCGCGATTTGAAGTATTCGTCAAAAGAAGAGTACTACACGCACGGAATCAATGTCATTCAATCATGGGATTGGAACCACCACGTTCCAGGCAGCCGCCAACCGCTGCATGAGCCCTATGTGGCCGGAGACCTCGCCGACGCCATGCGCAAGGATCCGCATCTGAAGGTATTCTCGGCGAATGGCTTGTTCGATCTTGCCACCCCGTTCTTCAAAACCGAATACGATCTCTCCCACATGGAACTCGATCCGAAGCTCCGCCATAACGTGGAATTCGGCTATTATCCTTCCGGCCACATGATCTATTTGAATGTCGAAGCGCTCAAGCAGCTCAAGTCCGATCTAGCGAAATTTTATTCCGCGGCCGCTCCTTCCTAAACATTGTCTAACGGAGAATCTTCGCCAGACTCTTGCCGGGCTTACCTCGCAGGTTGTATGGAAAACCATCCGTCGGAATCGAAGTCGATTCGCAATATCGCGGAAGTCTTGAATCAAGAGATCGGCTCCCTTGAGATCGCCCGATGTATTGATGCCTATCACTGGGATCCCGGCGCGTTGGGCCGCGTCCACGCCCGCGCTGGCATCTTCGAAGATCACGCAGTCGACCGGCTTCACTTTCAGCAGTTCCGCCGCCAGCAAAAAACACTCCGGATCGGGTTTGCCGCGCCCCACCATGTCGGACGTCACAAGGATTTCGGGTAGCGGCAGCTTGGTCACGCGAAAGCGCATTTCCGCGAGGCTGCGCCTGGCCGACGTGACCACGGCCCAGCGCCCCAGGCGAGCGACACGCAGAACCTCTTCCGTTCCCGGAATCAGCGGCATGCCCTCTTCGTCGCTGACTTCGAAGTCGGTGAACAGCACGGACTCTCGATCGAGATCGAGCCATCTGCTGAATTGCGCCATGACTTCACGATGCGGCCTCCCGCTTTGTACCGCCAGAAGCGGAGCGATCGGGATCCCATGCAACTGCGCCCACCAGCGATATGCGCGCTCCACGTTAGCCGTCGAATCGATTAGCGTGCCATCCATGTCGAACAGCAAAGCGCGGGCGCGGAAAGTTGTCAAAGGTTTATTCTTGCGGACTTACTGCGGCTGGCCTCGTCTTCCCTACTCGCCCGAGGACCAGGCCACGCGAAATTCCGGATAAAGTGTCAAACCACCGCACGCAAACAAAGTCTGCCCCGTGATGTACGATGCTTCGTCGGATGCGAGAAAAGCGAAGACCGCCGCCATCTCTTCGGCTGTCCCCGCGCGGCCCATCGGAATGTGGCTGACCACTTCGGCCCGCGCCTTCGGATTATCGATCCACGCCCGGTTGATCGGAGTCACGGTTGCACCCGGGCCAACCGCATTCACCCGAATCCCGCGGTCGGCGTACTCGAGCGCCAGCGTCTTCGTCATATTCTCCAGACCGCCTTTACTCACCGAATACGGCAGGTACTTCGGCTTCGGGATGATTTCGTGAACGCTCGAATTATTGACAATCACGCCGCCTTTTCCGCGCTCGAGAAAATGACGAATCGCCGCCCGGGCGCACAGAAAGGCACCGCGCAGATTTGTGTTCACCACTCGGTCGTAATCCGCCATCTCGATTTCGTGGCTCGCGCACGGCATCTGAATGCCTGCGTTATTGATCAGAATATCGAGCGAGCCGAACGCCTCAATCGCCTCGCGAAACATCCGGCCTACCTGCTCTTCATCGGCCACATCGGCCTGAATCACCGTCACCTTCGGTTTTGCGCCTGAAAATTGCGCTGCCGCTTCTTCCACTTTTCGCTTTACCGCTTGCGCCTCTTCAGCATGGCTCCGGTAATTGATTGCTACGTTTGCGCCCTCTTGGGCGAAACGGATCGCGATCGCTTCCCCAATTCCCATCGACGCGCCCGTGACCAGCGTATTCTTTCCAGTTAGCTTCGGCATCGTTCGCCATGATATAACGCGCCGAAAAACTTGCCGCCGGCTCCGTAACTTCAACCCGATAACAAAATCTGAATGTCCATCACGTTGGTTCCCGTCGGACCCGTGCGAATCAAATCTCCCAACGCATCGAAAAACGGATAGGAATCGTTCCGAGCCAGATACTCTTCGGGGTTCATACCAGCCTCTCGAGCGCGCGCGACCGTCGTTCCGGTCGCAAATGCACCCGCTGCATCGGTCGGTCCGTCGCTTCCGTCAGTCCCTACGCTCAGCACCGCCACGTTCTGTACACCCGCTATCTCAATTGCCGCGGCCAATGCAAACTCCTGGTTGCGTCCGCCCTTGCCGCCCCCACGCACAGTCACAGTCGTTTCACCCCCGGACAAAATGCATGCCGGCCGCTCTTCGGCCGCTGCCTCGCGCAACACGCCGGCGCGCGCGGCAGCCGCTTCCCGCGTCTCTCCGTCAATGCTGCTTGCCGCGAAACTCGTCTTGTACCCTAAATGCCGTGCCTCTTCGGCTGCGGCTGTGAGAGCTAAACGGTTGCTTCCTATAATCAGATTGGTCACCTTTCTGAAGATTGGATCGCCGGACTTCGGAGTCTCTTCTATACGTCCCGCCGCGCCTTCTTGCAGATGCGTCCGCACGCTTTCCGGCACCCGCGCCAGCAGATCGAACTTCCGAAGCACCTGGATTGCCTCGCCGAAGGTCGATTCATCGGGAGCGGTGGGTCCCGAGCCGATGACGTCGAGCGGGTCGCCGATCACGTCCGAGAGCAGCAGGCTTACTACTGTTGCCGGATACGCCAGTTTCGCCAGGAGCCCCCCCTTGAGAAACGAGAGGTGTTTGCGCACCGCATTCAAGTCCTGTATGTTCGCGCCGGCGCGCAGCAGCAGGTTGGTTGTCTCCTGCTTGGCTTCTAATGTCACCGGGCCCACCGGAGCAGGTAGCAAAGCCGACGCGCCGCCTGAGAGCGCGACCAGCAAAAGGTCGCTTTCCATCAAACTAATTGCCAGCCGCCGTATCGAGTGGGCCGCCTGCTCTCCCGCCGCGTCTGGAATCGGGTGCCCCGCCTCGATAGGTTGGCAGCCGCATAGCGCTCCGCCAACGTGTCCGTGCTTGGTTACAACAATTTCGCTTGTGAGCGCTCGTCCCACCAGTTCTTCCGCCGCCTGCGCCATCGGTACCGCTGCTTTACCCACAGCTACCAAAAAGACGCGCTCGTACTTCACCGCGTCCAGCCGGTATTCGCATCTCCGTACGGCGCGGCCGCCGTCGGCAGCACTCAGTGCGCGCTCCAAAATCCGCAGACCGTCACGCTTGAGCTTTCCTTCCCTGCTGCTCAGCGGAGTCAAAAAATCGGTAGCCCCAAAATCTTCCGCACGATTGCTCCCACATCGTCCGTGTCCACTTCTAGCCGAAAATCCGCCCGCCCATACAATGGACGCCTGTCTCCATAGAGCTGTGCCAAGCCATTGCGGTCCATCGCCAGCGGTCGCGTGCTATCGTCGCCCAAGCGCTGCAGCACTGTCTCCAGCGTGCAATCGAGCCATACCGTTACCCCGTTGTTCTCGATCAGTTCCCAGTTTTTTGGCTGCACAAAGGTGCCCCCGCCCAGCGCAAAGACACATGGGCTGCCCGATTCCACTTTCGTTACGTGTTGTCTCAGCGTTGCGGTTTCGATCTCCCGGAAGCGCGGCTCACCTTCTTCCCGAAAAATCTCCCGAATGGGCCGGCTTTGCTTTGCCTCGATCTCACCGTCGATATCCACGAAGCACCAGCCAAGTTCACCCGCCAGCGCGCGCCCGACGGTCGTCTTCCCGCTGCACATGAATCCGACTAGGTAAAGTCCCGGGGTGCGCTTCAGCTTCAGCGTCATCTCTTTTCAATGCCCCTGCATCCTTTTAGCAGGGAAAGACCAGGAATCAGTATAACTTTAAGCTATCTCGTCTTCCGTCGTGTTTGCCCAGGCAAGACCCCCGATAATAGAGACATGGCCACGCAGCTCATGCCGCTTTTTCCTCTGTCCTTTGTGCTGCTGCCAGCCATCCCCTTGCCGCTGCACATCTTTGAAGAACGCTACAAGGAGATGATGAGCGACCTAATTGAGCAGGAAGGTGAATTCGGCGTCGTGCTCGCCAAAGAAGACGGCATCGTCAACGTCGGATGCTCGGCGCTCGTCGATCGCGTCGTCAACAGATATCCGGATGGTCGTCTCGATCTGCTCGCCATCGGTCAGCGGAGGTTCCGCATTGTCTCGCTCGATCAGGAAAAGTCGTACCTGCGCGCCGAGGTCGAATACTTCAACGACGAAGATGCGGCCGACGTTCCGCCCGACCTGCACCGCAAAGCCGCAGCCGCCTATCGCCAGTTGCTGCAAATGGAGAGGCCGGAAGTTGCCGAAGAACCTGCGGTAGATCGTTCCAGAATGAGCTTTCAAGTAGCTCAATTCGTCTATGATCTGGACAAACGGCAGACCGTGCTCACGCTGCGCTCTGAAATCGAGCGCCTTGAATTTCTCGTCAAAATCATTCCCGACTACATCCAGCGGCAGGAACGCATTGCGCTGGCTAAAAGGGTCGGCCCGCAAAACGGCCACGCGAAAAGCTCTTAGAGCAACTCGCCGAACTCATTCCCTTCGCAGGGACCTCATCGGGTCCAGGCCCATGGCTTTTCGCGCGGGGAAATAGCTGGCCGCCAATGCCGCCGCTAAGAGCGTCAGCGAGACAAAAATAACGGTCGACGGATCGTTTGTGCTGACACCGAACAACAAATGGCGAACCAACCGTAGGAAAAAGAACGATGCGCCGAGCCCGAACACAATGCCGAACGCGGCCAGCTTCATTCCGGAAAAAACAATCAGGCGGAATACGTCGTTCGACGTCGCGCCCAGAGCTATTCTCAACCCGATTTCTTGAGTGCGCTGCGCGACCAGATAATGCAACAGCCCGTAAATTCCTACGCTTGCGAGACATAGTGCGGCCATTGCGAATAGTCCAACCAACCAGGTTTCAAAACGCCTCGGCGCGGACATTTCCGCCAGAACGCTCGGTACTGTTTGTATCGCGAAATGCGGGATCTCGCGATTCACCGACCGGATCGATTGCCTCAAGCCGGTCTCAAGCTGCGCCGGATTGCCGTTGTTATAACGAACGACAATATCCATGCTTGCCGGCCAGGGAGTTTGCCGATAGGGGCGAAAGAAACTCGCGATGGCCTTGCTCCCCGGCCCATCGGGATTCATGTCACCCGCAATTCCGATCACGGTAAGCCATTCGGATGAGGCCTCGCCGGGCGATCCATATCGGAAGCGCTTTCCGATCGCGTCCTGCCGGGGCCAAGCTTGATTGGCCATAGTCTTGTTAATCACGGCTACTGCCGGCCGGCTCGGTCCGTCGTATTCCGAGAAAGGACGTCCGCGTAGTAGCGGGATTTTCATTGTTCGAAAGAATGTCTCGCTAACGATTTCCAACGTACTCGGCGCAGTCTGAACACGGCGCGAAGATTCATCGGTGAAGACATCGGTATTGGGCGTGTAGTTGCTGAATAAAGCGCCTGTTACCGCGGCGTCCGCTATGCCAGGCATCGATCTCACTTTCTCCAAGATGTCTTCGAAAGGAGTTCTGCCGAATTTCGCCTGCGTGGATTCGTCCAGGCTTAAGTGAACCGTGGCCATCAGCAGGTTCGCGGGAGCAAAGCCGAGATGCTCGCTTTGCAGCAGAATAAGGCTTCGCAACAGAAGTCCTGCCCCGGAGAGAAGGATCACGGCAAAAGCAAATTCACCCATGACAAGCACCGAGCGCATTCGGCTATGGGATCTTTGCCCGGCTTGTGTTCTCGAATCTCCCTGCAAAGCGCTCAGCGGCTCGGCAGACGCAAGCTGCCAGGCCGGAAGAATGCCGAAGAGGATGCCTGTGACAACCGAGAGCCCCAGCGTGAACAGCAGCACGGGCAGGCTCATTCCGGCTTGAGCAAAGCGGACAAAATCCGGCGGCACAAGGCGCGGTAGCGCATCCAGCAAAACGATCGTAATCGCCCAGCCGAGCAAGCTCGAAATACCCGTCAATGCCGAGCTCTCGCCCATCAGCTGCCGAACAATTCTGAAGCGGCTCGCGCCCAACGCCGCGCAAATGGCAAACTCTCTTCGCCTGATTGTGCCCCGCGCCAGTAGAAGACCCGCGACATTGCCGCAGCCGATGAGCAGTACCAGCGCAACCGCTCCCAGCAGCATTTGTAGTGACGTTCGGGTGCGCGCAGCGACCATCTGTTTCGCGAGAGGCACAATGGCGATACCCTTGCCGCCGTCGGTATCCGGATATTGTTTTCCCAGCTCGTGAGCAATGCCGTTCATTTCGCTCTGCGCCTGCTTGAAACTCACCCCGGGTTTGAGCCGCGCGACCGCACGAAAACCGTCCGATTGCCTGGCCGTAAGGAAGCGATACCACTGTGGAACAAAGCTGAGCGGAAGCCATAGCTGCGTGTCGGTAGAGGGGAACGCGAACGATTCGGGCATTACGCCCACCACGGTTGCCCGCTTATGATCTATTTCGAGCTGCTGCCCGATCGCCGACGGCGACGAGCCGAATCTGCTGTGCCATAGTTTAGAACTGATGACTACCAGCGGCTCGCGGTGCGCCTCTTCCTCGGAACTGTAAGTTCTGCCAAGCCTCGGACGCACGCCCAGCAAGGGAAAAAGGTTTGCTGAAACGCGCCCTACCTTGATCTGTTCAGGTTCGATCTCTTCGGGTTCATGCCGTCCGCTCAACGTGGCCGAATCGATTCGAAGTTCGGTGGCTATATCCTCGAAGCTTCTCGTCTGTTTTCGCCAGTCCTGAATCGTTGGCCAGGATGTCCAGTCCGCCGGAATGCCTTTCTCCGGGACGCTTGCCCAGAGAACGGCTAATTGATCCGCATTCTTATAAGGCAAGGGCCGCAGGAGCGCCGCATAGACCAGGCTGAATACCGCCGTATTAGCGGCGATCCCGAGAGCCAGAGTCGCGAGCGCAGCCACGGTAAACGCAGGATCTTTCGCCAACTGACGCAGCGGCCGAAAAACTGATGTAAGCAGGGGCCAACTCCTTGGCTTATTCTAGTGCGCTGAAACGAAGACCGTGTGCAACGCTGTTGAGTCCGGAGTTCAGGCGTAGCGCATGTTCTTCTTAAAGCTAATCAGTAGCTGGTAGCACAGATCTGGCTTCGATTGATGCTTCTCTTCAAGCAGTCCATCTTCGAGCAGTCGGCTGCAAAGATCTGATTCTTCCGGCGAAAACTGCTCGATTTCGCGAAAGGCCATCGACCAATCTGGGAAGAGGCGTTCCTCTATCCGCCGTTTCGCCAGCACAATCATACCCGCATGACGCCGGTCTCTCCCGATGACGTCCACAGTCCGCATGAGCTCGCTTTGCGGCCCTTCCAGAATCTGCAAAAAGTTGCCGTCTTTGTAGGCCAGCAGTCCAGTCAGACCGGCACGCTGGTTGTTTTCGCGCGAAACACGCAGAATGTTGACGACTTCCCGCTCGTGCCCGATTCGCGCTGAACTTATGTAAACCGCCGAGACTAAGGGGTTCTGGTTGTCGGTATTCTCCACCACAAACATGTAGTGCCCGCACGGGCGCAAAAATCTACTTTTCCGAGCGCTGTGCTATCACCGAAATAGCCGCTTTCGAAACCGTGCAACGCCAATCTCTCATCTTTGACGCCGATGACACGCTCTGGGAGAACAACATTTATTTCGAAGATGCATTCGATCAGTTTTGCGACTTTCTTTCCCACTCGTCGATGCCGCCTTCTGAAGTCCGCGCCGTCCTCGATGAGATAGAGATTGTCAACGCCCAAATTCACGGCTATGGTTCGCGCAACTTCGCTCGTAATCTGGCCGCCTGCTATCGCCATTTGGCCGAGCGCGATATCTCGGAAAGCGATTTGACCATCGTCATGGATTTCGCGCACGCAATCCTGGCGCGTCCTCTCGAACTGCTCCCTGAAGTCGAAGAAACTATTCGCAATCTCTCTGCCCGCCACTCTCTTACCATCTTCACGAAAGGCGATCCCGAAGAGCAGCGCTTGAAAATTGATCGTTCCGGTCTCGCGCCTTTTTTCGAGCACGCAGCCATTGTCAAAGAGAAGAACGAAGCGGCCTATCGGAACTTGACAGGCGAGCGGCGTTTCCTTCCCGAGCGCACATGGATGATCGGCAATTCACCCAAGTCCGACATCCTTCCCGCCCTAACCGCCGGCTTGCACGCCGTTTTCGTTCCCCACGCCCGCACCTGGAGCCTCGAAGCCGCCGCCCTCCCGGAGAGTCATCCTCGCCTGCTTCGAGTCGACACCATCGGTCAGCTTGCCACATTATTCTAAAGCTTTGATTGAAAACCGAGGGCAGTTGCTTCTCTTCTCGGCATTTGTCAATCTGTTTGCAGGCGGATCACCGTCGAGGAGGGCAGCTCATATTCGGTGGCAAGCTCTATTTCAGCCCCGGCTGCTGCTCTGGCCGCGCGCCCTTTCATAGGTAAGCAGAAACACCTTCCCGCCTTGGATGGCGTGCGGGCCATCGCCATTCTGATGGTGATGTTCTTCCATTTCTTTCAGCACTTACCTGTTCAGTCAAATAGTTTCTGGCGATTATTCGGCAAACTTACTTCTCTCGGACAAACGGGTGTCGATCTTTTCTTTGTACTCTCCGGATTTCTCATTACCGGCATCTTACTCGATTCGCGCGGTAAACGGAACGCGCTGAAGTTCTTTTATCTACGCCGCACTCTGCGCATATTTCCGCTGTATTACTTCTATTTACTTGCGGCTTTTACCCTGCTGCCCGCGCTGCATCTAGCGCCGCGCGTTCCGGTCGGCCAGCAATGGTGGTTTTGGCTTTACTGCGAGAACATCCAGGACACCTTCGTTAGGAACTTCACTATGTGGGGACCGGGCCACTTCTGGTCGCTCGCGGTAGAGGAGCACTTCTATTTAGTCTGGCCGTTCCTGGTCATGAGTGTGTCTAGGCGACGGCTAAGATACGTACTCTTCGGCATAGCTGTGCTCGCGCTGGCAGTTAGGGCAGTACTGGTTGCTACTCACTATCCTGTTTACTATTTCACTCTTTGCCGAATCGACGCGCTGGCGGCTGGCGGGTTACTCGCTCTGATCGCTCGCCAGGGCAATGCGCTCCCCTCCGCGGGTACATGGATTCGTAAGCACATATGGTGGTTCCTAATCGGACTGGCCGTCGCTTATCTTGTGCTCACTGGAACCGCCAATCCTCTCGTCCAGGTAGTAAAATTCTCCGTCTCCGCCGTACTCTTCACTACTTTGCTAACCGTGGCGCTGACTCTCTCGCCCGGCGGAAAAGCGTCCCGGATATTGGGATGTCGAGGTGCCTCTGCCATCGCTCAGGGCAGTTACGCGATGTACGTTTTCCACCCGGCTATTTTCGACTTCGTCCGGCCGAGACTGCTGCCTTTGTTGCCCATGCCCATGGTTTTAGTGGCGGCATTCGCGGCCACCTTCGCGGTGGCCTGGCTCAGTTGGAATGGTCTAGAAAAGCCCTTTCTAAACCTGCGCGACCATATTCAGCAAAAGGTGAAAGCGGCCGACCGTTCCCGCTACGAACCCATCGCCAGTTAGAAAGTGCGCGACGTGCCGTGCAGGAGTTATTCGGCTCGCAGCGCTTGCATCGGGTCGACTGAGGCGGCGCGCCTGGCGGGCAAAAAGGCCGCTGCCATAGCAGCTCCGACAAAGATCACGATTACCATCAGGCTAACCGGCAGGTCGACGGTTTTGACATCGTAAAGCAGCGACTGAATGGCGCGGCCGCTGAGCGCGCTTGCCGCCCAGCCCAAGATGAGTCCGGAACATACGGGCCGGACAGCTTCGCCCATCGTAAGCGCGTAGATATTCTGCCGGGTTGCCCCGAGCGCCATGCGAAGGCCGATTTCCTGCTGCCGCCCGGCGACCGAATAGCTGAGGACGCCATAGATACCCAGCATGGCAAGCAAAAGCGCCGCCGCCCCAAAAGAGAGCAGCACGGTCGCTTGAAAGCGCTCCGGGGCGACTGATTCGGCGAGTTCGGAGTCGAGAGTTTTGACGCTTTCGATCTCGACGTCGGGAACCTGATTCCAAACGCTCTGACGTAGGCGCGAGAGCAGTAGATGGGCGTTTCCCAGACCCCGCACTAGGAAGACCGATTCGTCGGGTGGATTTTCTTTGTAGTGGAAGTAAAGCATATTGGCGGGGGCGAGTTGGAGCGAGTTGTTACGTGCGTCGGCGACGATGCCGACGACGGCATAGGTTTTGCCATCTTTGCGGATTCGATGACCGAGCGGATTTTCGTGCGGCCAGACGGCGCGAGCGGTGGCCTGGGAGATGATGACGGTCGGAAGGTTGCGGTCGCGATCGTCGAAGACGCGGCCAGCGATGAGCGGCTCGCGAATGGTTTCGAAGTAGCCAGGACTAATCCAGCGAACGTTGGCCAACGGCGGATTCTTGGTAGGCCGATCCGCGCGAAAGACGCCGTCGATCCAGGTCTCGCCGGTAAGCGGCATGGCGCTCACCAGGGCAGCGGATTGAACACCGGGAAGCGCGCGCAGTTTTCGAAGAAGCGCATCATCGAGCGCACTGCGCTTTTGATCTTGCGCGTATTCTTTCCCGGAAAGATCCACTTCGGCAAGCGCGATATGGCTCGTTTGGAAACCCTTAGCGTTGTGCAAAAGGCGGAATAGGCTCTTAGCGAAGAGACCGGTGACGAGCAGCAGCGCAGTACAGGCGAAGACCTGGAAGCCGACCAGCCACTGGCGAAGCCGGCGGCTCTGGCGGCTACCCTGGGTGTGTACGTTGGTCTGGCGAAGCGCGTCCTGCGGGTCGGCTTGCAGCAATTGGACGGCAGGTAACAAACCGAACAGAAGCGCCGCGGTGATTACGAGAAGGATCGAGAAGAGCAGGATTGGGAGATTGACGTGCACCTCTGCCAGGCGCGGAAGAGCGATCGGACAAAATCGAACGAAGAGACCAACAGCCGCAATGGCGAGTGCGATTCCCGCGAAGCCGCCGGCGCCGGTCAGCAGAAGGGTCTCGGCCAGCGAATTCGAGAGAAGTAGAGATCTCGATGCGCCCAAGGCACTGCGCACGGCGGCTTCACGCCGGCGGGATAGAACTCGGCTGAGCTGGGCGTTGGCGAGATTGACGCAGGCGATGAGCATGAGTCCGAGAACGGCTGCCAGCAAAAGCCACAAAGCGCTGCTCGATTTGTGCGTAATCGCTTCCCGCATAGGCTGAATGTAGGCGCGCAACGAGTTCGGACCACTTTCGTGATCGGCCGGAGCTATCTGCTGGACGAGCTGATTTTCAATAGTGTCGAGTTGGGCCTGCGCCTCGTCGAGCGTCACGCCCGGCCTTAAGCGGCCGAGAACCTCATAGTTGCCGTACTCGCCATTCCAGTCGTACTTCTCCAGATTGAGGGCGAGCGGGAGTAAGAGGCCGATTTCGGGCGCGTCAGGGTCGATTGTCTGGGGAAGCGGAAATCTCGCGGCAGGACACCCACTACTTCATGGGCAACCTGGCCGATCATAACGCTCTTGCCGAGAACGTTCGGATCTCCGCCGAATAATTTGTGCCACACGTCGTAGGTGATGATAGCCACGTTATCGCGGCCTTTGATGGCTTCTTCAGGGCGGAAGGAACGGCCGAGCAGCGGATTCACTTGCAAGACACTAAGGAAGTTTGCGTAGGCGCTTATGGCACCCGTGGGTTCAGGATGACCGGAGCCGACGGCGACACCCTCCGACTCCGTCTGGAACATCGTGAGCCGGCTGAATGCGGTGGAACGCTTCTGCCAGAGGTCTTCATGGCGCGGGTTAGGGCCGACTTGGGGGAACTTCGGTCCAAGGAACTTCACGCGCTCCCAGGCCATCACCAGGCGGCCGCTGTCCGGATAGGGCAGCGGACTGAGCAGCACGGAATCGACCACTGTGAAGATCGCAGTACTCGCGCCGATGCCGATGGCAAGAGTCAGGATCGCCAGCAAGGCGAAGCCCGGCGCCCTGCGCAGTTGGCGGACGGCATAACCGAGTTCCTTGAATAGCATGAACTAAAGACGCATAGTTAGCGATATTTGTTCGGCAGTTTGACCAGTCCCTCACCACGAATCGCGATTGGAAATCGTCACCCGGTAATACGGCTTGTCCTTCTCCGCTGGGTCCATCGTAAACTCTTCCGACGTCTTGCTCGGGTCATATCCACGCCACAGCCACGCCAGCGACTCCGGTAAATCTATCGCCGCCTGTGCCGAATCGTGCGTCGCCAGACCAAACCGGAAATGAAAATCGTATTCGCGCATCTTAAGCGAATTCGCCAGTTGGATATTCTGCAGCGGCCAGGAGCCGTGCGTATTCTCCAGATCGTCCGCTCCATCGCTCATCCAGATTCGAATGTTCCGTTTCGGCAGTTTGCGCACCATGTACGGATAAATATTGCCGCCGTCCTGCTTCTGTTCCGGATGCCACTGAATTGAGGTATAGCTGCCGATCGTCGAGTGCACGCGCGAGAATTTCTCCGGATTGAACCACGCAGAATTAAGTGAACAGATGCCGCCCGACGATTCGCCCGCGATAGCGCGGCTGTAACCATCCGGCCTGAGTTTATATACTTTTTCGACTTCCGGCAAAACTTCTTCGAGCAGAAAGCGGTTGTAGCGGTCGCTCACCGTGTCGTATTCGATCGAGCGCATCGGCTTGCCATCAGGCGAAAAGCCCGGCGCAATCAGCACATGCACCATCGGCGGAATCACTTTTTGCGCCACCAGATTCTCGGTCACGGTGAATAGGCGCAGCTTCGATAAACCCCCCGCAATCAGCCCCTGGCCGTCCTGCCAGACCATCAAGGGCGCGGGCACGTTAGCCTCGACGCCCGGTGAAGCGTAATACCAATAGTCGGCTTTCATGCCATCGTAGATTTTGTTGGTAATCGTATGCTTTTCGCTTAGCTTGCCTTGCGGCACGCCGGGTTTCGGATACGAATCGGGATTGTAACCCGCCACATCGCTGCGCTTCGCCAGCGACTTTCCTTCGGCGTAGAACTCAGATCCGGTAAGCCCGGCCTATTCGGCCCTTGTCGCGCCTCGTCTATCAACTGCGCCAGCGGATGATCCTGCGCGTATGCCATTGTGCCTACGGCAACGCACAAAGCGAGAACGGTAAGCTTCATTTTCGAGCAGGACAGACCCGGTGATTTACGTCAGATCGCTGAGGAACTGCAGCCTGTTCTGGCTGTCGCCGAAATGCTCCGTCGGAACGCCTGCCGCATCGAGAACGCTGAGATAAAGATTCGCAACCGGCTCGCTCTGCGAGTAGCGCACATGCCTGCCAGTCTTGAAACTGCGCGTTCCACCCGCCAGCAGCACCGGCAGATCGTCATGATTGTGCCGGTTACCGTCGCTGATGCCGCTGCCGTAAAGAATCGTCGTGTTGTCGAGCAGCGAACCATCGCCTTCCTGCGTCTTCTTCAGCCGCGCCAGGAAATACGCGAACTGATCCATGTGGTGCTGATTGATGCCAGCGACCTTGTCCATCAAAACCGGATCGTTGCGGTGATGCGACAAGCCATGATGCCCTTCGGGAATGCCGATTTCGCGGTACGAACGGTTGCTGCCTTCGCGCGCCAGCATGAAGGTAGAGACGCGCGTCGTATCCGTCTGCAAAGCTATCGCCAGCAGATCGAACATCAGCCGTGCATGGCCCGCAAATTCAATCGGCACGCCATCGGGCTTGGCCATGGTGGGCAGCGCTACCGAATTGCTGGCAATTTGCTGCTCCATCATTTCCACCTGCCGCTCCACCTCGCGCACCGCGGTGAAGTATTCGTCCAGCTTGCGCCGATCGGTCCTGCCCAGACCCACCTGCAAGCGGCGCGTATCGTCCGCCACCAGATCGAGAATGCTTTGTCGAGCGCGCGCGTTTCGGGCGCGCGACGCCGGGTCGCCCGCATTTTCGTCGTTCCCGAAAAGTCTCTCGAAAACGGCCCGCGGATTGATCTCCGGCGGATTGGGAACTGTGGCCGAGCGCCAGGAAATGCTGTTTACGTAGGCGCAGGCGTAGCCAGAATCGCAATTACCCGCCAGATGCCCGTCCTCGCAGCCGAGTTCGAGCGATGCCAATCGTGTCGCCGAGCCGATCTTCTGCGCCGCCAGCTGGTCTACCGAAATCCCGACCGAAATGTCCGAGCCCGCCGTCTTCTTCGGATGAACGCCCGTAAGAAAGCTGGCCGAGGCGCGCGCGTGATCCCCCGGGCCGTCGCCAAGCGCCATGCCGCCGTGATCCATCAGCCCGCTCAGCACCAGCACGTCATCTTGCACAGGCGCCAGTGAACTCAGAATCTTAGGCAGCTCAAACGCCCGTCCTTCCGCGGCCGGCGTCCAATTGCGCATGTCGATGCCGTTTGGAACGTACACGAACACCATGCGCTTTGGGGTTATCTTTTGTGCGACCGTCGCCGCCGCGCCTAGCGCCGGGACCATGGCGTCGAGCACTGGCAGCGCGACCCCTGCCCCAACGCCGCGCAACAGCATTCGTCGCGATACATGCTTTCGAGTCAGAATCATTTCCCGCCACCCGCATTCCCACTCGTCTTCTTCTTTACCTGCTGCGATTGCATCATTTCCGTTCCTTCATCGCCCCGCCCCATCTGGAACGGAACGCTGTCGACGATTCCCGAAATTAAAACCGAGAACCGGTAGTTGTTATTGGACAGATTGGTCACAATCTGCCGTACGGCGCGCCGGTCATATCCCTCCAGACCTCGGCCCAAAGCATAAATCATCAATTTTTCGGTCAGGCATTCTGCGAAAGTGGTGCGATTGGCCGCCAGGATGGTTTTCAGCTCGGCGCTGCCGTTGAACGCCTTCCCGTCCGGGAGCGCCCCGCTCGCATCCACCGGTTGGCCCGCATCCTTCGTCCGCCACTGCCCCACCGCGTTGTAATTCTCCAGCGCAAAGCCAAGCGGATCCATCCTCATGTGGCAGGAAGCGCACATCGGGTTAGCACGATGTTTTTCCATCTGCTGGCGCATCGTTCCAGCTAGCGGGCCACCCTTGGCATCGATCGACCCTACGCCCGGGGGTGGCGGTGGTGGCGGGGCGTTCAATACGTTCTCCAGAATCCATTTGCCGCGCAAAACGGGCGACGTGCGCGTCGGATAAGACGTCACAGTGAGTACGCTCGCCTGCGTCAACACGCCGCTGCGCTCCGTGCCGTCCAGATCCACCCGCCGAAACTGGTCGCCCGTCACCCCCGCTATTCCGTAAAACTTGGCCAGCCGCGCGTTGAGGAAGGTGTACTTTCCATTGAGAAAGTCCACAATACTGCGGTCCTCCCGCACGATCGACTTCACGAACAACTCCGATTCCGTATACATCGCAAGCCGTAGCTGCGCATTGAAAGCCGGAAACTGGTCCGGGTCCGGCCGGATGCTATCCAGGTTGCGCAACTCCAGCCATTGCCCGAAGAAATTCGAGATCAGCGCATCGGACTTCGGGTCCTGCAGCATGCGCTTCACTTGTGCATTCAGAACCGTTGGATCGTGCAAGCGTCCGGCCGCCGCGCTCGCCAGCAACTGTTCATCCGGCATGCTGCTCCATAAAAAATAAGAAAGCCGCGAGGCCAGCTCGTAGTCATTCACTGGATGAACCGCCGAGGGGTCGTTCGGCTTCGGATCGCGCTCGATTCGGAAAAGAAAGCTCGGCGAAACCAGAATCGCCTCCACGCCTACCCGCATCGCCTGCTCGAAGTTCATGCCGTCCGCCTGCGCGGAAGCCACCAAACGCGTGAGGTCCGCAACTTCTTCGGGCGTCACCGGGCGGCGATAGGCCAGTCCCGCCAAATGAGCCAGATCGACGCGCGCGCAGGCCGCATTGTGATGTCGCGCCGCATGCCCGCAAACGAACACGCGCCGGTAACTCTCAGGCACCGGCGGCCGCAAAGCATTGTAGGGGCCTCGCACTTCGAATGCGTCGATAAACGTCGGAGGATTCGAAACTGCTCGCTGCAGCGCAATCTCCTTGGTGTCTTCCGGATGCTTCGCGATCGCTTTCCGATAAGCCGCTTCTTCCGACGCTTTCAAATGCTCCGCCGTCGCCACTTCCTCAGCCGTGGGTGTTCTCGCCTCCATCGTCGAACGCAGCACGTGTTCCCCATACAGAACATGCGCGCGCACGTCATAAGATCGCGGTTTATCTTTATCCACCACCACATCTACCGTCTGGATTTCCTTGCCATCCAGGAACAGATGCAGGCGAAACGGCTCTTTCCGACCGCTTACGGCTACCTTGAAGTCGTAATCTCCTTCGGCCGGAAAGTCGAATCGATTCTCAAGCGCCATCCCATCGTCGTTCGGGCTGTGTTCCGGCGAATAGCGCACGCGCGTGGGGCGGGGAAGCGCATCGGAGGGGATTGCGCGGTTCGCGATCGCAGTCGCTGCGTTCAGATACTTTTCCATCAAAACCGGCGAGACAGACAAGACATCGCCGATGTTGTCGAACCCGTAACCGGAATCGTCGGCTGGGAAGTCGGCCGCCGGCTGGAAGCGAACTGCCAGCAGATCCCGCACTGTATTGTTATATTCGGCCCGGTTCAGCCGGTGCGCCGTCAAGCGCCCCGGATCGGGCGGCGTATTGCGATCCGCTTCGGCGAACTGCTGTTCGATCCAGCCTGTTACCGCCGCAATCGCTTCCGGTTTCGGCCGCGGCATGCCCTTCGGAGGCATCTCGCCCGCGCGCACCCGCCGGACTACCTTCTCCCAAAGTTCTCGATCGTGCAAAATCGACGCGGTGTTGTGGTAGCTCGTCAGCGCCAGCCCCGCGGTTTTCAGCTTTTCATTGTGGCAAGCAGCGCAATTCTGCTGCACGAAAGGCGCCACCACCTGCTCGTAGGTCTGCGGGTTTTGCCCCAGCATGTGGCTGCCTGACAGCAGCCAGAGGACGCTCAGCCCTAGGCTTGAGCGAACAGGGCGACGGAGCACTATATCGAATAGCGGCACTGTTTGCCTGGTGAAACTTAGTGTGAGGACGACCGGACAGTCGGCTATGGTTACCGACTGACCGCCAAATCACTATCCTCTATATAATCACGTTTTTCAACCGCTAGCGGAAACTCCGGCCGAAGTTGTTTATTGTTTTTTCTACTATAACGTAGTAGTATCGTATCGATTGTAGTAGGCATCATGGCCCGGCCAAAACTAAGCAAGCTCGAACTTCAGATTCTGGAAGCTCTCTGGGCCAATGGAAAAGCATCCATCCGTGAGATTCAGGAGTCCTTTCCGGCACCTCGTCCCGCCTACACCACCATCCAGACCACCGTCTACCGCCTGGAAGGGAAGAACGTCGTACGCCGCGTCCGCAAAATCAGTAATGCCCACATCTTCGAGCCCATCCTGGCGCGCGACGTGGCGCGGAGTCGCCTGCTCGACGAAATTCTGAGTTTCTTCGGCGGCCGGGCGCAACCGATGATGGCGCAGTTGGCCGAAGCCGGAAAGCTTTCGCTCGAAGATGTTCGCGAACTGGAGAAAACTCTCAAGAAACTCGAATCGGAACAAAAACGAACAGCCCGCGTGAAGGGAAATGATGGCTGAACTAACGAACCATATTTGGCAATCGACCATCTTCGCGCTGGTAGCGGCGCTCCTGACTCTCGCCTTGCGCCAGAATCGGCCCCAGGTCCGCTATTGGTTATGGTTCAGTGCGTCGTTGAAATTCCTCGTCCCGTTTTCCCTGTTGTTGCTAAGCCTTGGCCACCACTTGGAATGGACGTCTGTCAAGCAGAAGATGGCGGCCGCCCCGGTTGTCGAGTCGACGTTGTTACAAGTCAGTCAGCCATTTTCGGACGTCGCGACTCTAACGGTTCCCACAAGAGCCGCGCACGATTGGATCGCCCCAGCGTTCGTTAGCCTCTGGGCGTTTGGAGTCACGGCCATCACTCTGTGGCGGTATCGGGGTTGGCGTCGCATCCAGTCCGCCATCCGCTCCAGTACGCCGCTTCATATCGCTGCCCCCGTGGAAATTCGTTCTTCGCCCGGTTTGCTCGAGCCCGGAGTCGTCGGGTTATTCCGTCCCGTTCTCCTGTTGCCCACCGGCATCCTTCAACGCCTCACGCCCCGCCAATTGGAAGCGGTGCTCGCGCACGAGATGTGCCACGTCCGCCGTCGCGATAACCTAACCGCCGCCCTCCACATGGTCGTCGAGGTGATTTTCTGGTTTCATCCGCTCGTATGGTGGATCGGCGCGCACCTGGTCGACGAGCGCGAGCGAGCCTGCGACGAAGCCGTACTGAGCCTCGGCAGTCAGCCGCGCGATTACGCCCAAGGAATTCTCAATATCTGTAAGAGCTATCTGGAATCGCCCTTGGCTTGCGTGTCCGGCGTCACCGGATCCGATCTCAAGAAACGCATCCAGGCGATCCTGACCGGCCGCGTCGCTCGCGACCTAAGCCTTGCAAAGAAAGTAGTCTTGGCCATAGCTGCGGGCGCAGCCATAACGCTCCCCATCGCACTTGGCATGGTTGGTGCGCCGCTCATCCCGGTTCAGCAATCGCGGCTGGCCGCGCCGAAATTCCAAGTCGCATCCATCGATTCCTGCAACGCCTTCCACCAAGGCTCATTCTCGATGTATTCTCCTGGAAGATTGCTGCAGTCGCAGTGTACGACCATGCAGCGCCTCATCGAACAAGCCTACGGTCTGTTCGCGAACGGCCATTGGAATCCCGCCTCGTCTCTTACCGTCACCGGTCCAGCCTGGGTCAGTTCTGATCTGTACGAAATTCACGCGCAAGCGGCGGATCCGCGGAGCAGGGCCACAATGAATGGGCCGATGCTGCAAGCGCTCCTCGAAGACAGGCTTAAGCTCAAGTTCCATCGTGAAACCAGAAACATCCCGATCTACGCGCTGACCGTTGCCGAGGGCGGATCCAACGCTGCCGCCGTCTCAAGCAAGCTGCAGCCGTTTCAAGGAAGTTGCACCCCGAGGAACTTTGACAAATCGCCCACTGACGCGGATTGCGGGACTGCCCGAAGTTTTGGCAGCGGGTTTCGTTTGCGCGCCGCGACAACGGGCGAACTGTCGACCGGCTTCTCTGTGTTGCTGGAACGGCCTGTGGTCGACAAGACCGGAATTGCGGGAAGGTTTAACATGTACCTGGATTTCGCCGATCAAAGCCCAGGGGTGTTAAGCCGCCCTCGGTCTTTATCCGCGGTAAGCAATCCCATAGCAGCGCCCCCGCCCATCCCTTTTGATGCCGCTAAAGCCGCCCTGAAAAATCTCGGCCTGAGCCTCGAGCCAACCAAGGGGCCCGGCGAGTTTCTCGTCATCGATCACCTCGAGAAACCTTCCGGGAATTAAAATAAAGGGAACTACCGGACGGGCACCCATGCGATATCTCAGGTACACTCCGCGGCCGCCGCTTTCGGCGCTGGTCGGTTGCTTGTGGTATTCGGAAGGCGCCCCGCGGACACACGCCAGGGAACGCCTCTTGCCGAACGGCCAACCCGCCCTCATTTTCAACCTTCGGGACGACGCCATCCGCATTTACGACGCGCAGGACGTTGCCCGCTATGAAAGTTATAGTCAGGCTGTCTTATCCGGTGCGCGTTCAAACTGCTTCGTAATCGATACCGCGCAGCAGGAACGTGTTGTGGGCGTGCAGTTCCTGCCGGGCGGCGCATTCCCTTTCTTCCGCATGCCCGCCTCGGAAGCAGAGAATCTTTCTATCGATCTGGCGGATCTCTGGCCCGGACGAACTAGCGAAATACGCGAGCGGCTTTTAGCCGCGTCCAGTGTCGAGTCCATCCTTGCGACTCTCGAATGCTGTCTGCTGGAACAACTCGTTCGCCCGCCAGAACTGCATCCGGCGGTCGCGTATGCTCTTAAGCGGTTTATGCAACCGTCGCCTGCCGGCAGCATAGCCGAGGTGACTGACCGAATCGGGGTAAGCCCCCGGCGTTTCATCGAGTTGTTTCGCCGTGAAGTCGGTCTGACGCCGAAAGTCTTCTGTCGCGTACGCCGTTTCCAGCGCGTGCTTGAAACCATTCACCGCAAAGAAGATGCCGAGTGGGCGCAGATCGCGTTGGCCTGCGGCTACTACGATCAGGCGCACTTTATTCATGACTTCCAGTCATTCTCCGGCCTCACGCCGAGCGGCTATCTTGACGCCGCTACGCCCCATCTCAATCACCTGCCCCTGACCTGAATAAATATCTGAGCCACGCCCGGTCAATTTTTTACAATCCCGAATGCCGGCTTCCGCGCCAGAATCGATAAGGAAAGCGAGGAGCATCGATGCCCCAGGTCAAACCGATTCCGGACGGCTATCACACCGTCCAGCCCTACGTCATGTTAAAGAACTGCGCCGAAGCCATGGACTTCTACACCAAAGCCTTCGGCGCAAAAGAGAAGTTTCGAATGCCCGACGCGCAAGGCCGCATCACTCACGCCGAAATGCAGTTCGGCGATTCCGTCGTTATGATGGCGGATGAAGCTCCCCAGATGGATGCCTTCAGCGTGGAGCACTTTGGCGGATCTCCCATAAGCCTGCTCATCTGTACAGAGGATTGCGACTCGTTGTATGCGCAGGCGCTTGCTGCCGGAGCGAAGAGTCTGCGCGAGCCGGCGGACCAACCTTACGGCGATCGCATGTCCGGTGTGCGGGATCCCTTCGGTTATAAGTGGTGGATTTCCACCCACATCAAAGATGTGTCCGTTCAAGAAATGGCCGCCCAGCAATCAGGAGACAAAAAATGACCAGCCATGATTTTCGTCGCATTGCGCTCCAACTTCCCGGAGCCTCGGAGAGCGCGCACATGGGACATCCCGATTTCCGGATGGCGGGAAAGATCTTTGCCACTCTCCACTATCCGGACGAGAACTGGGGGATGGTAAACCTTCCACTTGAGCAGCAGGATAATTTCGTGCAAAGTCAACCGCAGGTTTTCGTTCCCGTCAAAGGTGCCTGGGGGCGCAAGGGCAGCACGAACGTTCGCCTGGAAGCAGTGGACACCCACGCGCTGGAGCACGCCCTGCGCCTGGCCTGGAGCCAGGCCGTGGAACACGAAAAAACGGCAACAACTTACAAACGGCCGAAACGAGACACTAAGAGATGACTGCGCGAACTCATTGCGAGGCGCTCAGCCGTGATTGAATAGGCCGAGTTTCTTACGCGCGTTGTGAAGGAGGCCAAGGAGACCTGAGGGGACCCATACGATGGCCGGTATACCGACCGGGATGGCGGTGAGCAGACCGACAATGCCGGCTTTGATCACGGCGGAATCATGGTCGTCGCCGTACCACTTGATTTGAGCCTTGTAAGTGATACGTCCGAGTACAACGCCGGCTACGATGGCGATCGGAATCAGAATCGGCAGCGCGATTCCCATAGTCGCCGCGGCGGTGCCGAACAGCATCAGATCCACCACAAACGCCAGGAAAGCGATACGAGGATCGATTCCGAAGAGCTGATCGAATCCCTTGGAAACCTTATAGGGATGCGGCGCGGCGTACCGGGTTTCATGCTGATATGGATGGCTAGTTTGGTATTGTGTCATTGGCTGGTTGTCCCTACCGCAGGACGGGCAAAAGCGGGTCGCTTCAAGCGTGATAACGCCACAATCAGAGCAGGCGGCCATGATAGTTCTCCGGCAGTCGAACGCAATTCGCTGCCTGTATAAATTCTATACCTCAGCACGCTCGCAAAGGTAAGCAGCCCTCGCCCCGCAAAACGCATTCCAAAATTATGCCGGTGTGTCGCTCATTACCGTTTTCAGACGCGGGCTAACCTGCCGCGATCCAAACCACAACTGCAAACGATCCAGATAAAGATAAATAACCGGCGTCGTGTAGAGCGTCAGAACTTGGCTGACCATCAAGCCACCGACGATCGTAATTCCCAAAGGCCGCCGCATCTCAGAACCTGTGCCCGTACCGAGCGCCAACGGCAACGCGCCGAAAAGCGCCGCCAAGGTCGTCATCATAATCGGTCGGAAGCGCAGCAGGCAAGCCTGATAAATAGCGTTCTTCGGTGAAAGCTGGTCTTTGCGCTGCACGTCGAGTGCGAAATCCACCATCATGATCGCGTTCTTCTTGACGATCCCAATCAGCAAAATAATTCCGATAAGCGCAATTACGGTCAGGTCCTCCCCCGTAATCAGCAGCGCAAGCAGCGCGCCCACGCCCGCCGAGGGTAGCGTCGACAAAATGGTGATCGGGTGAATGTAGCTTTCATACAGCATCCCGAGCACGATATAAACCGCGATCAACGCCGCCAGAATCAGCAGCGGTTCCGATTTCAAAGACGCCTGGAACACCTTTGCCGTGCCTTGGAACGAGCCGTGTACGTTCGCCGGCATCCCGATATCGTCTTCCGCCTGCTGAACCGCATCGACAGCCTGGCTCAATGCGATGCCGGGCGCTAGCGCAAACGAGAGCGTGATCGATGGGAACTGCCCCTGGTGATTCACTGTTAACGGCGAAAGTACCGTGCGTAGATGCGTGAACGTAGAGATCGGAACCGGCGTTCCCGTAGCCGTCCGCACGTAAAGCGAATCGAGCGATGAGGGGTTCTCTTGAAACTCCGGCAGTACCTCCAGCACCACGTGGTATTGATTGATGCCCGTGTACATTGTCGAAACCTGACGCTGGCCGAATGCGCTGTAAAGAGTCGTGTCGATGTCCGACGGGCTGATGCCCAAGCGCGAAGCCGTGCTTCGGTCGATCACCACCCGCGTCTCAAGCCCGTGAACCTGCTGATCGCTGTTCGCGTCGAGCACCAGCGGCAGTGTCTTCATCTTGGCCAGCAGCTTGGGAGCCCACTCATTCAGGTCCGCCAGCTTATCCGATTGCAGGGTGTACTGGTATTCCGAGTTGCTGCTGCGGCCGCCTACGTGGATGTCCTGGGCGGCGTGCATGTAGAGCGTGGCGCCCGGGATACGGGCGAGTTTCCCGCGCAGCCGATTGATCACCTGATCGGCCGAAGCTTTGCGCTGGCTGAGCGGCTTGAGTTGCGCCCACATGGAGGCGACATTCAGCGTACCGCCGCCGGTGAAGCCCTGCACATCCTCCACCGCCGGATCCTGTTGCACGATGTGCAGCAGCTCGTGCAGCTTCTCGCGCATTGCGTTGAAGGAGATGTCCTGGTCGGCTACGATCGCGCCGCCGATGCGGCCCGTGTCCTGTTCGGGGAAGAACCCCTTGGGGACGATAATGTAAAGATAAACGCTCACCGCCACCGTGACCAGCGTGACGACGAGTGTCAGTTGCGGATGCCGCAAAACTGCCCGCAGCGTGCGCGCGTAAAATCCGTGCACCAGATCGAACGCGCGCTCGCTCGCGCGATACAGAAAATTGTGTTTCCGGCCATGCTGCGACCGCAGAAATTTCGCGCACATCATCGGCGTCGTAGTCAGCGATACCACTAACGAAACCGCAATCGCGATCGTCAGCGTCACGGCAAACTCGCGAAATAATCGCCCCACGATGCCGCCCATCAGCAGAATCGGAATAAAAACCGCGCACAGCGAAGTGCTCATCGAGAGCACCGTGAATCCGATCTCCTTCGCGCCCTGCAGCGCCGCCCGCATCGGCTGCCATCCCATTTCGAGATAGCGCGTAATATTCTCGATCACGACAATCGCATCGTCGACCACGAAACCCGTCGAAACCGTCAGCGCCATCAGCGACAAGTTGTCGAGCGTATAGCCCAGCAGGTACATCGCAATGAACGTCCCGCACAGCGATAACGGAACCGCGATCCCGGGAATAATGGTCGCCCCCGGGCTGCGCAGAAACGCAAAAACAACCAGCACCACCAGGATGACTGCGATCAGCAGCGTATATTCGACGTCCTTGATCGAAGCCCGAATCGTGGTCGTCCGGTCCTGCGCCACTTTCAGGTGCATGGCCGGCGGTATCGAAGCTTCGATCTGCGGTAGCACTGCTCGAATGCGGTCCACCGCGTCGATGATATTCGCTTGCGGCTGCCGCGTGATCGCCAGAATCACGTTTGGCTTGCCGTTATCCAGGCCATCGTTGCGCGTGTTTTCCACTGAGTCGATCACATTGCCCAGGTCCGCCAGTCGCACCGGCGCCCCATTTTTGTAGGTAACGATCAGCTTTGCGTATTCGGACGCTTTAAATAGCTGATCCGTGGCTTTGATCTGCCACATATTGCGCTCGTTACTGAGCGCCCCTTTGGCCTGATGCGCATTGGCGTTCTGCAGAGTCGTCGCGACATCCGTCAGCCCCAGACCCATATTGTTAAGCAGCAGCGGGTTGACCTGGACCCGAACCGCCGGGCGCGAACTGCCGAAAACCTCCACCTGGCCCACGCCCTCGATCTGCGAAATTCTCTGCGCCAGAATCGAATCCGCAAAGTCGTACATGTGCGCCCGGTCGAACACATCGGAACTCAGACCCAGCATCAGGATTGGGGCATCCGCCGGATTCGCGCGCCAATAACCCGGATTGCTCGGCAAGTCGGCCGGCAGTTGTCCGCGCGCTGCGTTGATCGCGGCCTGCACGTCCCGCGCCGCAGCATCGATGTTACGGTCCAGATCGAACTGCAGCACGATCGAAGTGCTGCTCAGCTGGCTCGAGGAAGTCATCTCGGAGACGCTCGCGATACGCCCGAACTGGCGCTCCAGCGGGGTCGCTACCGAAGACGCCATCGTCTCCGGGCTCGCCCCCGGAAGATTCGCATGCACCACTACTGTCGGAAATTCGATCTCCGGCAAAGCGGCCACCGGCAGAATCTGAAACACCAGCGCGCCGGCCAGCACCAGCGCTCCTGTCAGCAGAAAAGTCGCAACCGGCCGTCTGATGAATGGCTCAGAGATGTTCATCCGTCAATCTCCAGCCACAGGCGAGAGCGTCCGGCCAAGCGGCTGCCGCGTCGTTCGATGCGTCAGCCGCCTGGCCAGCCGATCGAAGAATAGATAAACCACCGGCGTCGTGTAAAGCGTCAGCACCTGGCTCACGATCAACCCGCCGACGATCGTAATACCCAGTGGCCGCCGCAGCTCCGAACCCACGCCCGTGCCCAGCGCCAGCGGCAACCCGCCGAACAGCGCCGCCATCGTCGTCATCATGATCGGACGGAAACGCAGCAGGCAAGCCTGGTAGATCGCCTCCAGCGGCGGCTTGCCCTCCTGCCGCTCCGCTTCGAGCGCGAAATCGATCATCATGATCGCGTTCTTCTTCACGATGCCGATCAACAAAATAATTCCGATCAGTGAAACTACGTTAAAGTCCTGGTGGCAGATGAACAGCGCAAGAATCGCTCCCACGCCCGCCGAAGGCAGCGTCGAAAGAATCGTAATCGGGTGAATGTAGCTCTCATACAACACGCCCAGCACGATGTAAACCACCACCAGCGCCGCCAGAATCAGCCACGCTTCGTTAGCCAGCGATTTCTGGAAAGCCGCCGCCGTGCCCTGGAAGCTCGAATGAATACTGAGCGGCAGCCCAATCTCCTGCTCCGCCTTACTGATCGCTTTCACCGCATCTCCCAACGACTCGTTGGCAGGCAGGTTGAACGAGATCGTCACCACTGGGAACTGCCCTTGATGATTCACCGTCAGCGGAGCCGAACTCTGCTCATAATGCGTGAAGGAGCCCAGCGGTACTACCACCCCGCTCGACGACTTTACGTAAACGTTTTGCAGATCGGCCGGATGGTTGCTGTAATCGGGCGCGACTTCGAGCACCACATGATACTGGTTCAACTGCGTAAACATCGTCGAGACCAGCCGCTGCCCGAAGGCGTCGTAGAGCGTATCGTCGATCTGCTGCATGCTGATTCCCAGCCGCGAGGCCGTATCGCGGTCGATAACGAGCGTCGTTTGCAAGCCGCCATTCTGCTGGTCCGTCGCCACGTCGCGCAGCGCTGGCAGGGTTTTCAGCTTGTCCACCAGCCGGTTCGTCCAGAGATTCAATTCATTCGCGTCTGTGTCTTCGAGCGTGTATTGATACTGCGTGCGGCTCACCCGGTCTTCTACCGACAGATCCTGCACCGGCTGCATGTAAAGCGTGATATTCTCCACCTGCGCCAGTTTGGGCTCCAGCCGCCGGATAATTGCACTCGCGCTAGCCGACCGTTGATCCGCCGGCTTCAAGTTGATCTGGATGCGCCCACTGTTGAGCGTCGTATCCACGCCGTCGATACCGATAAACGAAGAAAGGCTCTCCACCCCCGGATCCTGCAGAATGACTTTCGCCAGCGCCTGCTGCCGCTTCTCCATCGCATCGAAGGAAACGTTCTCCGGAGCTTCCGACACTCCCAGAATCAGTCCGGTATCCTGCACCGGAAAAAAGCCTTTGGGCACAATCAGGAAAAGAACAACTGTCGCCACCAGCGTGCCCAGCGTGACCAGCAGCGTGAGCGTCTGGTGCCGCAGAATCCATTGCAGCGTTACGCCATACTTCTCGATAATCCAGTTGAACGCATGCTCGGATTTGCGGTAAAACCACGTCTGTTCCGATTGATGTCTGTGTCGCAGCAGCTTCGCGCACATCATCGGCGTCAGCGTCAGCGAGACGAACGCCGAAACCAGAATCGTTACCGCCAGCGTAATCGCGAACTCTCGGAACAGCCGTCCCACGATGTCGCCCATGAACAGCAGCGGAATGAGCACCGCAATCAGCGACACGGTCAGCGAAACAATCGTAAACCCAATCTGCTCCGACCCGAGAAGCGCCGCGCGCAATGGTGTCTCGCCTTCTTCGAGATACCGCGAGATGTTCTCGATCATCACGATCGCATCGTCCACCACGAAGCCGGTCGAGATCGTCAGAGCCATCAACGTCAGATTGTTCAGGCTGTAGCCGAGCAGATACATTACCCCGAACGTGCCCACAATCGAGAGCGGCACCGCGATGCTTGGAATAATAGTCGCCGCCAGATTCCGCAGAAACAGGAAGATCACCATCACGACCAACGCCACCGTCAGCATCAGTTCGAACTGCACATCCGCCACGGACGCGCGTATGGTGTTTGTGCGGTCCGTCAGCACGGCTACTTGCACCGCTGAAGGAATCGAGGTCTTCAGCTGCGGCAGGAGCGCCTTAATGCGGTCGACCACCGCGATGATGTTCGCTCCCGGCTGGCGCTGGATATTGATGATCACCGCCGGTGTCGTGTTCATCCACGCCGCCTGGTGGATGTCTTCGGCGCCATCCACCACCGTCGCCACATCCTGCAACCGCACCGGGTTCCCGTTTTTATAGGCAATAATCACCGGCCGGTAACCGGCGCTGGTCAGAATCTGATCGTTCGCGCCGATGGTGTAAGCCTGCCTCAGCCCGTCGAAGTTACCCTTGGCCTGATTGATGTTCGTCTGCCCGAGTGCCGTCCGCACGTCCTCCAGGCTCAGTCCGTAAGCCGCCAGCGCGGTCGGATTGATTCGAATCCGCACCGCCGGCTTCTGGCCGCCGCTGATCGTCACCAGGCCCACGCCCGGCAGTTGCGAAATCTTCTGCGAAAGCGTGGTATCCGCCAGATCTTCCACTTTCGTTAAGGGCAGCGTGGTTGAGGTAAGAGCCAGCGTGATAATTGGCGCGTCGGCCGGGTTCACCTTGCTGTAAATCGGCGGATTCGGCAGATCCGGCGGCAGGTAAGTTCCCGCCGCGTTGATCGACGCCTGCACCTGCTGCTCGGCAATATCGATATTTAGGTCCAGATCGAACTGCAGCGTGATGATCGAACTCCCGTAGGAACTCGTCGAGGTCATCTGCTTCAGCCCCGGCACCTGACCGAACGTTCTCTCAAGCGGCGCAGTCACCGAAGACGCCATTACGTCCGGGCTCGCCCCTGGATAAAACGTTGCGCACTGAATGGTGGGGTAATCGACTTCGGGTAGCGCCGAAACCGGTAGTTGCTTATAGGCAATCGTGCCGGCAATCAAGATGCCGGCCATCAACAGCGATGTGGCGACCGGCCGCGTAATAAACGGTCGCGACGGACTCATTGCAGCAGGCCCGTCTCGGAATTACTCGAATCCTTGGCCCCGTTCGGCTGCCGCAGCGAAACCTTCATACCCTCCGTCAGCTTCTCCGCCCCATCCGTGACTACTTTTTCATCGGCCTTCAGCCCGTCGTCGACCGAAACGTCATTTCCCTGCGTCAAACCGACCTTCACCGAGCGCACTGTCACCGTGCCGTCCTCCCGCACCACATACACGAAAGTTCCGGTTGGCCCCCGCTGAATCGCTACTGCCGGAATGATCAGCACATCTTTCCGCGTGTTGAGCCACAACCGGATATTCACGAATTGGTTCGGAAACAACGCGTAGTTGGTGTTGGGAAAAACCGCCTTCAATTTCGACGTACCGGTGGTGATATCGATCTGGTTGTCCACCGTAAGCAGCATTCCATCCGCCAGCTTGTGTTGGCCAGCCCGGTCATACGCCTCCGTGCGCAGTTTCGCTCCTTGCCGTAATCTGTCGAGCACCGGCGGCAATTTATCTTCGGGAATACTGAACAAGACCGAGATGGGCTGCAGCTGCGTAATCACGGCCAGCCCCGTCGTATCGGTCGAGTGGATCATGTTGCCCGAATCCACCGTCCGCAAACCGATCCGCCCACTCAGCGGCGCCACGATTTTCGTGTAGGTTAAATTCAGGTTCGCGCTGTCGATCGCCGCCTGCCCGGCCGCGATCACCGCTTTATCCGCCTCGATGTTCCCCCGCGATTGGTCCGCCGTCGCCAGCTGCGTATCCAGCTGCTGTTTGGCAATAATATTTTCCTTAAATAGTTCCTGATCGCGCACGTAATTCAGTTGCGCGTCGCGCAAGGCCGCCTGATCCCTATAAAGATTTCCCTGCGCTTGGGCCAGATTGCCCTTGGCCTGCTCTAAAGCCACTTGGTACGGGCGTGGGTCGATCTCCGCGAGTACTTCGCCCTTCTTTACAAACTGCCCTTCTTTGAAATTCACGCTTATCAGCTGCCCGTCGATCCTTGGCTTAACCGTAACGGTATTGAAAGCCGTTACCGTGCCTAAACCTTCCAGGTAAACTGGCATGTTGCCGCGGTGAGCCGGAACCGCTACCACCGGGATGCTGCGCGGCCTCATCATGCCCCGCATGGAGCCCATCTTCGCCTTCTTGCCGGTTTCGAACTTGTAAAGTCTATAGCAGCCATAGCCGATCAGGCTGAAAATCAGCAGCCAGACCCACCAGTGGCTCTTCGACGGCGGCCCTGTCTCCACATCCAGATCGGGCATCGTACGGTTGTGAGGATACAGCTGACGTTCTTCACCGGGCGCGGTGGGAGCTTCAGGTGTGGACGATTCGAACGGTGGCGGCTTTATAGCCATTTTCTCCTCATTGTCTCTGGACTAGTAGCTCGGCCAGATGCAGCTCAATACTTCGATCCAGCTAATTTCCGGCGACGTACGGTTGCACCACCCGGCTCAGCAGGCAGACGGCAAATAAATTTTGAAATTGGATTCCAAGCCGCTTTTTCAGCAACATAGCAGGCGGCAAGTCCATTGTCTATCAGGACGCTGTACATGCGGTCAATGTTACGCGCCGAGCCGCCCGATGAGGCGCGCTCCGCTCTATATCTGACGCTGCGCCCGAAATTGCGTTAGGAACGGCTCACCTTCAAACTCCCCCAACCCACAAACGCCGCCTCCTTCCCTCAAACTCGCTAACCTATAAGTAACCTCATAAGCAATGCGCGAACGGAATCAAATCCTCGAGTTCTGGCAAAATCTCACTTCTAATAGTGAGCCGGCGGTCCTGGCAACCGTAGTCCGTACGGAAGGCTCGTCCTACCGCTTGCCCGGAGCCCGTCTCTTGCTCGCTCAAGACGGCCGACGCGTCGGCAGCGTCAGTGGCGGTTGCCTCGAAGATGACATTGTCAAAAAAGCATGGTGGCTGACTGCCGACGGGCCGGTCGTGCGCAAGTACGACACCACCCCCGACGGCGAAATCTCCACCGACGGCTATGGCCTTGGCTGCAATGGCGTGGTTTACGTTCTCTTGGAGCGGGTAACCCGTCAGAATCCGTCCGTACTGCCGCTGTTGAAAAAGGTCAAGCAGACCAGGCGGGCCGCGACCGTTACCCATCCCCTATGCGTTCCGCCGTTCGTCGAGCAGATTCTGCCCGCCACTCATCTGCTCATCTTCGGGGCTGGCGACGACGCCGTGCCGCTGAGTCAATTGGCCCACTACTTAGGATGGGAAGTGTCTGTATTCGATGGGCGAGCCCATTATGCGCGCCGTGAGAAATTTCCGCTGGCCGATAGGGTAATTGTGCGCCCTGCGGGATCACCGGCCCCACCCGTCGATTCCTGGACGGCGGCGGTCGTCATGACGCATAGCTATAGCCAGGATCTCGAAGCGGTCGGAATGCTAAAGGGACAGCCGCTACGTTACCTGGGTGTCCTCGGACCGCGTAAGCGCACCCGGCAACTGCTCGAGGAATCCGACTCTCCTTCCGCCGATTTGCACAGTCCCATGGGTCTGGACCTGGGAGCCGACGGCCCCGAGCAGGTGGCCCTCGCCGTCACCGCCGAAATTCAGGCAGTCCTCAACGGCAGGAATGCCGGCTTCCTGCGCGACCGCGGCGGACCAATTCACACTCCCGACACAGCCTCCGCTGAAAATACCTGGGTCCGCTCCATTGTCTGCGCCTAGCCCGAACATGCAAGCCAAACGGTTACTTTGCCCAGCCTGTCTGCTGGCCTTCTCCCTGCAAATGGCCTTCCCGCAGTCCGCCCCACCCGACAAAGGCAAGCAGGTCATCGATGAGGCCATCAGTGCCCTCGGTGGCGAAAATTTCCTCAGCATGAAGACCAGATTCGCCACTGGGCGCATTTACTCGTTTTTCCACGACAATTTGAGTGGCCTCGATCTGGCGTCCATCTATACCGAGTACCTGAACTCAAAACCGTCCGCCGGCGTCGCCGTCCGCGAGCGCGAACTGCTCGGCAAGAAGCGCGACTACTCCTATCTCTTTCTGTCCGACCAGGGATGGGATGTCACCTACCGCGGCGCCCGCCCCATCCCCGATGACACCTGGTCGAAGTATCTCCGCACCACCGAAAACGATATCCTCTACCTGCTACGCATCCGCCACAACGAACCCGGCCTCGAATTCGATTACATCGATAGCGAAGTCTACCTGAGTCGCCACGTCGAAATCGTCGATATCACGGATTCCCAAAATCGCACCATCCGCGTCTATTTCGACCACAACAGCCGGCTCCCCCTGCGCGAAGTCTTCAACTGGTTCGATCCGGACACCAAGGAGCGCAACGAAGAAGTTCTGGTCTTCGACAAATACCGCAACATCGGACAAGGCATCATGTGGCCTTACAGCATCGAGCACGAAAGAAACGGCTATAAAACGTACCAGCTCTTCGCCGACAAAGTGGAAGCCAACGTCACCGTCCCCACCAGTACTTTCGAATTGCCGACCGGCGCTAGAGTTCTCAAGAAGGTCAACTAACAGATGTCGAGCAAGCCCTGTTTCCAGCCACCCCAAGCGCCCCGGTACTACCCACGGCGCCTGACTGGCTGCTACAATTCTCGGTCAGTAAGTTCCACGTTCCGAACTTGATTTGCGCGCCGATCCATGGACCTCGATCAGCTACATACTTTCCTCGAAATCGTGAGGCTCAAGAGCTTCTCGAAAGCCGCGCAGACCTGCTATCGCACCCAGCCGGCCATCAGCGCCCAGGTGCGGCAGCTCGAGCAGGAGTTGAACACCACGCTCTTCGAGCGCTTTGGAACCAAGATCTCGCTCACGGTAGCCGGCCGGATTTTCGCCGAGCATGCCGAACAGATTCTGGCCCTGCGCCGGCGCGCCCAGGATGCTATCAACGAGCTCGAAAAGGTGCCGCGCGGTGAGTTGGTCATTGCCGCCAACGAGGCAACCTGCATTTACGTCCTGCCCAGCGTCTTCGCCGAATTCAAGAAGCTCTTTCCGAATGTCCAGTTGCTCGTCGATCGCTCCTATGGCACCCGGGTAGTGCAGGCTGTGCTCGACAATCAGGCGGATTTCGGCATTACCCAGCTCCCCGTCCAGGAGAAAAAACTCCAGGCCGTCAATATCCATTCCGATGAAATCAAACTGCTCGTGCCAGCCACGCACCGGCTGGCTTCCCAGGAGCGGGTCTTTCCAAAGGACCTGCTGCGGGAACCGGTGCTGCTCCCCAAAACCGGTACCACGCGCGCCCGCTTAAACACTTGGCTCGATCCCATCATCGAAGAACTCAATATCTCCATGGAGCTCGATTCCACCGAAATGATCAAGCGTTTCGTCATGGCCGATCTGGGCGTTTCCTTCCTCGCCGCATCCCATTGCCTGGAGGAAGTCGAAGCCAACAAGTTGGCCTGTGTTTCGCTCGGGCCCGAATTGATGATGCGCCGCGTCGGATTGATTTACCGGCGCGACAAGTCCCTTTCAAAAGCCGCCCTCGGATTTATCGAGGTCACGCTCATCAATGCCGGACATCAAATCGGAGTTGTAGCGGAACAGCGTCTGCGAGCGTCTGGAACTTAGGATGTTTCTTAGAAGCGCACAGGCCGCCTCCAGTGAGTCCGTTGTGCGCGTGTTTAGAACGACGATAGGCTATTTTAGAGCGGAGACTTGGTGTGGCAACCTTGACGGCTAGAAGCGCAACAATCTTTATCGCGAGCGGCGACCGGACCGACGTGTACCGTTCGGTGGAGGAAGTCCCGCCGGACATGCGCCGCAAATTGATCGAAACCACCCGCAGCGTGAACTCCGCTACCATCCTGATCGCTGATAAACGCGGCCGGGAAGAGTTGGTCCGAGCCCTGCAAGGCCGGCGCAGCGACATCCGCTGCCGCCTGGTCGATACACTGCGCGCCAAACAACCCGAAACCAGCCGTGTCTCGGGAATCATGACGAACCTGCGCTCGGCGCGTACCTGGCTTGAATTCCTCTTGCCGATAGCTATTGGCGCATCGCTCTGGTTTCTCATCGATTCCCACTTTTAGGACCTCCCCTAAGGTTTCCCGCCAGACAGCCGATGAGTCTGGTGTGAACAGCTCATTCGATCAACACACCCAAGAGGCGGTTCTCAACCTGCCGCCCGTCGGCCTCACCGGTCAGAAGCATAGCGTAGCCTGTTTTTTTCAGGAAATGCGCGGCAAACGCCTCATACTCGCCAGCCAGGAACGCCCTCCCGTCTCGGCCGCAGTCAGCATCCAGTGCAACGATGCTCTTTTCCTCGGCGAAGTAATTAGCTCCGCTCCCGAAAAAAACGGCTATTGGCGCGCCGAGGTGAAAGTCGAGCAGGTTCTGACAGGTCTGCAAAGCCTGATCACGCTCCGTGAGCGGCTCTTGGGAGAAAGCGCTGGCCAAACCGTCGCCCCCAGTCTCGCCCGGATGTGCGCCTGACTTCGCATATCTTACCTCCGACGCCGATCCCCCAATCCGATATCCTGCAAAGGAATGCCTAAAAAGGTCGTGATCTTCGGCGGCGGCGGACAACTGGGTGTCGAACTTTGCCGGGAGTTCGAACGCCGTACTTGGACCCTCCAGCGTTTCGATCGGCAATCGCTCGATATTACCGATAGCGCCCGGGTCGAGCAGGCCATCGGCCGCGCCAATCCAGACTTGGTAATCAACGCGGCAGCCTACAACCAGGTAGATATCGCTGAGCAGGAACCCCTCGCGGCGTACCAATCGAACGCCCTGGCAGTCAGAAACCTTGCCATGGCCTGCCGCCAATCCGATGCCCGGTTGGTCCATTACTCCACCGATTACGTTTTCGACGGCGCCAAAGGCACGCCCTACGGCGAAAGCGACCAGACTCATCCCCTTGGCGCTTATGCCGTTTCGAAACTCGCCGGTGAACTCTATGCACAGGCCTACCTGGCCGAGCCCCTCGTGATCCGGACTTCCGGCGTCTTTGGCCCCGGCGGAATGTTTACGCCACGCGGAAACTTTGTCGAAGTTATGTTACGCCTGGGCCAGAGCTCGAACCCCATCCGTGTCGTCGAGGATCATTTCGCTTCTCCCACCTACGCCCCGGCCATGGCCAGCCGCACCGCCGACATGGTAGAAAAAGGGCTGCGCGGCGTTTTTCACATGGGAGGCGGCGAAGCGATCTCCTGGTATAACTTTGCCAAACTGATTTTCGAACTGGCCGGCCTCGCGCCCGCCCTTCACCCCAGCGACGAGCGGCAGTACCGCACCGCCGCCCGCCGCCCTAAATTTTCCGCTTTAAGCAACCAAAAACTGGAGCAAGCCGGAATCTCCGCCATGCCCCCTCTGCGCCAGGCCGTCGGCGACTACCTCGAGCAGCGCAAGCACGCTACTGCGCATCGTTCGGCGTAGCGTAGTAACCGTTGCGCGCCTGCACCCGGTCGTCTTTGTTATCCACCTTGATCTCCACGTGGCGGAAACTGCCGTCGCGCGTCGTGTTGGTCGGAACATAGCTGATCGAGTATTGATTCCGCAGTTCGTCCTGTATCTCTTGAAAGATCTCTTTAAGCGGGTGCTTTCGATCCACCGAAAACACGTGGCCGCCCGTATCGCTCGACATCTTTCGCAGCTCCCCTTCGCCCCCGCCGCCAAACATTCCGGCCTGCATGTAGAATCCGTGATCCACGTAGTAAATGCTGTATATGATGGCATCCGATTTTTGCGCCGCTTCCACTGCCGTTTGAAGATTATACGTGCTTCCCTGGTCGTCGCCGTCGGTGATCAGAATAATCGCCTTCCTGCCGACTTCATTCTTCAACTTTTCATCCGACGCCAGATAAACCGCGTCATACAGCAACGTGCCTTTGGGCGTCCCGGTCTGCGGCACCGGACCCTGGTTCGGGATCGGAATAGGCCCAAGTCCCGGCGTTTGCCCGTCTCCCCGTAAACCGTCGAGCGCCGCGCTCAGTAAACGCGGAGAGCTCGTGTAATCCTGTAGCAAATCCGTCGACTTCCCGAACGAGATCAGAAATGCCTCGTCCTTTTTGCGGATTACACTCGAAAAAAACGCCGACGCCGCATCCCGTTCGATATCGATCAGCCGCTCCTGGCTGGCGCTGATGTCGATCAACAGTCCCAGCGTCAGCGGTAGATCGGTCTCGCGCGAGAAATGCTGGATGGTCTGCTCTTTGCCGTCCTCGATAACTTTGAAGTCGCTTTTTTCCAGGTTCGGAATTAACTGGCCGCCCTTCTTCGCGCGCACCGTGAAGAAGAGGTTTACCAGATCCACACCCACCCGAATCGTGGGCATCTGACCGGAACTCTGACCTGCCTGGTCCTGCTCGGGGCCGGGCGCTTGCCCCCAAGCCAGCGAGCTGCAAAGCACAAAGGTGCTGACTGCCAGCGCGCTTGAACACGCGCCCAGCTTGCGAACGGTACTGCTCATCTCGATACGATTATCTCCAGGTGATTCGCTCCGGGTCGCCTCGCAAAATAACAAGCCAATGGAAGCTGCAATTTTACACCTCCGCTCGGCCGATCCCGTCCTCTGCGCGATTATCCAGCGCGTCGGTCCTTGCCTGCTGGTCCCGCGCAAGCCAACCTTCGAGACGCTCGCCCGCTCCATCACGTTCCAGCAACTCCACGGCAAGGCAGCCGCCACCATCTTCGGCCGCCTGCGCAAAGCAGTTGGCGCGAGATTCACCGCCCCCGCCTTCCTTCGCCTAACCGACGACGAACTGCGCGCCTGCGGTCTTTCCCGCCAGAAAATGGCTTCCTTGACCGATTTAGCCGAGAGAGTGGTGCACCGCGAAATTCGCTTTGGAAAACTGCCAGCGCTCACCGATGACGAGATCGTCGAACAGCTCTCGCAAGTGCGTGGAGTGGGCATATGGACCGCGCAGATGTTTCTGCTGTTCGCGCTCCAAAGACCCAACATCATGCCGCTCGGCGATCTGGGCATCAGAAATGCCGTCCGCAAGGCTTACGATCTACCCGCCTTGCCGACGCCCGCCGAACTGGCGCAAATTTCCGAACGCTGGCATCCCTACTGCTCGGTAGCCACCTGGTACCTATGGCGCAGCCTGGATGGCGCCGCCGAACTCTGACCCATTTCCTCCCTGAGTAAGCCCTCGGCCTGCGCGCCCGGGTCAGGTATTACGTTTTATAAAATGTAAAGAGTACGCAATGGAATCCGCACTCAGTGTAAAAGGGCAAGCCACGATCCCCAAGGCGATTCGAGATCATCTTCATCTAGAACCGGGCGACCGAATTAAGTTCTTCGTGCACCCGGATGGCAGCGTCTTGATCCTCCCGAAGATCCCTACGTGGAAGCTGAAAGGCATCGTCAAGGCTCGCCGCATTCAGTCACGCGCGCAACTCAGATTATCGAGCATCAGCTAACAGCGGATCGCCCCGGTTTCACCAGTCTTGTCACGATGGTCGAAACCGTCTGGGTGCTCAATCGCGTTTATGGCTTGTCGAACCAGGAAATCTACGCTGCTCTCGAACGCATCCTCCAAGCCGATACGCTTTTTGTTCAGAATGAACCCTTCGACAAGAAGGCAAAGCGGCTGACGCAATTTATGCTTCTCTAGGTCTCAGCAAAGGTCGCCAATCCGGTTTTGCGCATATGCGCAGCGTAACTGTAGTAGGCATACTTTTGTATGCCGCGCGGCAACGCGGATGTCGTTGACGCCCTCGGCGTCGTACTTCTTCGCTCTGTGGACCGAAAAGAACGGAATTGGCGGCCGCCTTCGCTTCACGAGCGTACGTCTCAGGAGCGGTCCGGTCGCGAAGGCCTGAAAGTCGAGGCGATCAGTGAACGGGGATGTGAGTTCATTGCCCGTGTCTAACCTCAGGGGTTCACCCCAACGATCAGCGTTTATCTGTGTTTATCCGCGGCCCATCGCATTGAAAGCGTCGGCCTCGCTAATGCCAACCCCCCGGTATGACCTGCTCCCTATACACCGTCGCCCGGCAGCGCCGGCACTGGTCGATCTGGCTTGAAAACCACCACCCCCAGCGGTGGGATCACGATTTCCGCCGATGCCGGACGGCCGTGCGAGGCCGGTTGGTCCGCGTAAACACTCCCGCCATTCCCGAGATTGCTGCCGCCGAACATCTCCGCATCCGAATTGAAAATCTCGATATGCAAACCCGCTTCCGGGAAACCAATACGGTACTTCTCGCGCGGCGTCGGAGTGAAGTTGCAGGCAAACACCACGTAGTCGGCCGGATTCTTCGCGCGCCGCACGAACACCACGATCGAATTATCGGCGTCGTGGAAATCGATCCACTCGAAACCCTTGAATTGAAAATCCACCTGGTAGAGAGCGGGCTGGCTCCGATACAGCTCATTGATCGCCGCGCAGAACGCTTTGAGTTTCTGGTGAATCGGGAAGTCGAGCAGCCACCACTCGATCTGCGATTCCGAATTCCACTCCGCCGTCTGCCCAACTTCGCAGCCCATGAACAGCAGCTTCTTGCCCGGATGCCCGTACATGTAACTCAGGAACGCGCGCACGTTCGCGAACCGCTGCCACTCGTCGCCCGGCATCTTATCGAGTAGCGCGCGCTTGCCGTAAACCACCTCGTCGTGCGAGATGGGCAGCACGAAATTTTCCGTGAACGCATACACCATGCTGAAAGTGATTTCGTTCTGGTGGTAGCGCCGGTAAATCGGATCGTGCTCGAAGTAGTGCAGCATGTCGTGCATCCAGCCCATGTTCCACTTCATCGTGAAGCCCAGACCATTGAGATACACCGGTCGCGAGACGCCGGTGAAAGCGGTCGATTCTTCGGCAATGGTCACCGCGCCCGGCACTTGATGCACCAGTTCGTTGGTCTTGCGTAGAAAACTGATGGCATCCAGATTCTCGTTACCGCCGTACATGTTCGGTATCCACTCGCCTGCTTTCCGCGAGTAATCGAGATACAACATGGAGGCCACGGCGTCCACGCGCAATCCATCGATGTGGTACTTCTTCAGCCAGAACATGGCGTTCGAAATCAGGAACGATCGCACTTCATTGCGCCCGAAGTTAAAGATCAATGTGCCCCAGTCGCGATGCTCGCCCAGCCGCGGGTCCTGGTGCTCGTAGAGCGCCGTGCCGTCGAAATACGCCAGGCCATGAGCGTCCTTCGGAAAGTGCGCGGGTACCCAGTCCATGATCACGCCGATCCCCTCCTGATGGCAGCGGTCGACGAAGTACATGAAATCTTCCGGGGTACCGAAGCGCGACGTCGGAGCAAAGTAGCCCGTCACCTGATAACCCCACGACGGCGCGTACGGGTGTTCGGCGATCGGCATCAGCTCGATATGCGTGTAGCTCATTTCCTTCACATACGGAACAAGCGTGTCGGCAAGCTCCCGATACGTATACGACCGGTTATCCGGATGCCGCATCCACGAGCCGAGATGGACTTCGTAAACGGCCACCGGGTTGTCCAGTAGGTTGGTTTCCGCCCGCCGCTCCATCCAGGCCTGATCCTGCCATTCGTGTTTCGAAAGATCCGCCACCAGCGTCGCCGATTTGGGAGGTGTCTCCATCCAAAAGCCGAACGGATCCGATTTCTGCTGGCTGTAGCCCCGAAAGCGCGATTGCACCGCATACTTGTAAGGCGTTCCAACCCGAGCCCCCGGCAGGAAGATCTCCCAAACTCCGCCTGTACGCGCCCGCATCGGGTTCTGCCGCGTGTCCCAGCCATTGAAATCGCCCACCACGCTCACCACAATCGCGTTCGGAGCCCAAACCGCAAAACGAACGCCTTCCACACCCTCGACCGTCGCTTCATGGCTGCCGAGCATGTTGTATTCCTCGAAGTTCGTGCCTTCCGAGTGCAGGTGCAAATCGAAGTCCGAGATGATCGGCGGAAAACGGTACACATCTTCCGCTTCGCCGATCTCGCCATTTTGCCCCGTGATTCGAAATTTGTAATTTTCCTGGCGACGGGGCAACCGGGCTACGAAAATCCCTGCCGCGTGAGCCTGTTTCATCGCAACCGTGCCGGCGTCGCTCATCAGTTCTACTTTCTTCGCCTGGGGATAAAACGCCCGCACTTCCCATTCGCCCTTGCCATTGGCCTTAGCCTCAGGATCGGCCGCGTGTGGCCCTAGGACGGAGAAAGCGTCCCCATGGTATCCGCCTGCAATTGCTTCCATCTCTTGCTCAGTCATCGCACGTTTATTATGGCAAGGGAGAGCAGTGGTCTAAGGAACTCATCATGGCTGGCAGCAACACAGATTCGTGAAACATGCTGAATTGACCTTGCAGGAATTCGTTTGGTCTTTGCCAAAGGCCGAGCTTCACTTGCATTTGGAAGGCACCGTATCGCCGGAGACGATCCAGGAACTGGACCCCAAATTATCCCTCGACGAGATTCGCACCAAACTCCACTATTCCGGGTTTGCGGGCTTCTTGAAAGCCTATGTCTGGGTTTCCCAAAAACTGAATTCCCCCGCCGCTTATGCGCTCGCTACCCGCCGCCTGCTCGAAAAACTCGCGGCCCAAAATGTCAGCTATGCGGAAATCACGCTTTCCGTCGGGGTGATTCTCTGGAAACAGCAGCCGCTGGAGCCGATCTTCGAAGCCATGCGCGCCGAGGTCCGCCGCTTTGGCCAAGTAGAGGTAGGCTGGATCTTCGACGCCATCCGCCAATTTGGGGCAGAGCAGGCCGCCCAGGTCTTCCGGCTCGCGCGCGAGTGCCAGCACGACGGAGTGGTGGCCATCGGCATCGGCGGAGATGAAGAGCGAGGGCCCGCCTCCTGGTTCGGCCAGCTTTACCGCGAGGCGCGCGCCGTTGGCCTAGGATTGACCTGCCATGCCGGCGAGGTCTCAGGTGCCGAAAGCGTCTGGCAGGCCATCCAGATCGGCGCCCAGCGCATCGGCCACGGCATTCGCTCGATCGACGACCCGCAACTGCTCGAAACTCTCAAGAAGCGCGACATTCCCCTCGAAGTCTGCCCCTCGAGCAACGTCTGCACGGGCGCCGTAGCGAGCTTGGTCAAGCATCCCCTCCGCCGTCTGTGGGATGCCGGCGTGCCGATCGTGCTCGGCACCGACGATCCGGCGCTCTTCTTCACCGATCTGCTGCATGAGTACACGCTGGCCGGCGAGATTTTCGGGTTCTCACGCGCCGAGCTCGAGCAATTGGCCGCCAATAGCTTGAAATACCGCTTCGGACAAACGACAAAAGAACCGCGCACGTAAGTAAGCGACAATTCGCACATCTCCGCGCCTGAGCTGCGCCTTTACGAAGTTCGTCTACCCCCGCGCCTGCCCCACCCGGTCGTCCAGCAGCAAACTGAGCAGCGCCTCCAATTCGCGTATCCGGTCCGTAAGCTGCTCGAGATCGGCCGTCTCGTTTTCGCCGCAGGCCGCCACGCGCCCGTGCTCCAAGGCTCCCAGAGCTTCCCCGCGCCCCTTGACCACCCGGCCTGGAATGCCTATCACCGTTGCGCCATCCGGCACCGAATGCACCACCACCGAACCCGCCCCGACCTTCACGTCGTCGCCCAGTTTGATGCTTCCCAGAACCGAAGCGCCCGTCCCCACCACCACCCGATTGCCAATAGTCGGGTGACGCTTGCCGCGCTGGTTGCCCGTGCCCCCCAGCGTTACGCCCTGGTAGAGCAGCACGTCGTCGCCCACCTCTGCCGTCTCGCCGATCACGACTCCCAACCCATGGTCGATAAAGAGCCGCTCGCCGATAGTTGCGCCCGGGTGTATTTCAATCCCCGTAACGAAGCGGGCAAATTGCGAGATCAGCCGGGCCAGAATGTAGCGTTTGCGCCGGTAAAACCAATGGGAAGCGCGGTGAAAGAGAACGGCATGTAAGCCCGGATAGCAAAGCAGGATTTCCAAACTGCTCTTAGCGGCCGGATCTTCCCGCTTGATCGCACTGATGTGATCGCGCAATGACACCGATTTTATTTTCCCTTACGTAGATGCAAGTAGCGCCGGACAGGATCCCAAAGACTCAGCGGTGCAAGCCTGTGTCCAAAACTCCGCGCAGCCGGGCTTGCAAGCTCTGAAATCCCGGCTCACCCCACAAAGGCTTAAAGCGCGTTCCAATCAGAACGCTCAAAAACCCGCACTCCCTTTTCTGAAAAGACTCTTCCAGGTATTGGAGCGCCTCCTGCCTTCTATCTAAAGTCGAATAAGCGGCAGCCAGGGTAATCGCCGGCAGGCGTCCTTCGCTGTATTCTCTCCGCTCAACTTCCAATATGGCTTGGTACATCCCCGAGGACCCTCCGCCTGCAAAGCCCTGCGCGGCCCTCCGGGCTATCTCCGTTGCATCGTCGCTCTTGGCAAGCAGGGCGACCGCCTTCAACTCGGCCAGGTATTTGGCATAATCCTGAGCCGCCAGGTAAGCGTCCGCAAGATATTGATGGCTCGAAAGAAATGACGGGTCGATCTCTTCGACCTGCTTCAGAAGCGTGACTGCCTCCTCCTTCCGCCCCATGCTCAAAAGGATAAATCCTTTGTCCGCCAGAATTGAGTTCGACGCCGGATCCAATCTTTGCGCGGCCTCTATCTCTCTGACTGCCTCCTCTCCGCGCCCAATCTGATTCAGGAAAGTCGCGTGCCAGTGGTGGGCGACGGCACAACCCGGTGCCAGGCCTATCGCTCGCTCGAACTCGGCCTCCGCCGCCTTCGCATTCCAGTTCCACCAGAACTCCACAAAAGCCAGCGAATTATGCGCTTCGGCCGACCCTTTGTCCAATTCCAGCGCCCGTCGCGCCGCCGCTTCGGCTCGCGGATACGCCTGCTCCGGCGCCATCGCCGAATATTCCCGCAGCAGGTTATAGGAATCGGCCAGGCCAACATAAGCGGCGGCATACTTGGGGTCGTGCACCACGGCTTGCGTAAAAAGATCTACCGCTTGGGCTAAACTCTCGGGCGTCCGGCGATTCCAATAGAATCTACCTTGTAAATACAAAGCCTCGGCCCCCGACGCCTCACTCGACCTGCGGCTGGAGTTTGTTTTACCCCGAAAGTATAGTGCCGTCATTCCGGCCAGTAAGCCAATTGACAGCAGCCCCAATGCCAGCCACAGGATGCGCCTGTGAGAGCCCTCGGACAGCGGCGCACGCTCATCAGGCTCCTCTTTTTGCGGTTCCTCAGGCTCAGCTTCGGCGGCTGCTATTGCGACCACGCGCCGAAACACAGGAACGTATGTTCCTACAGGCAATTCGATCGCGATCGACAATTCCGTTCCATGGTTCTCATAGAAGCGGGTGAGCCGTTTGCGCAATCGGGCCGCTTCTTGCCGGACAATCGGGTCCAGGCGCGGGTCCCACGACGCCTCTCTTCCAAAAACGTCGACCCCCAGCAGACTCTCCTTCAGTAGAGCCCCCTCGCCTCGCAGGGCGTGTTCCACCAGGTGCCGCAGAAAGCGAGCCGGTCGCTCGGCCCTGGCGAAGACTTCGCTAGCAATAATGAGCTCGACTGCCGCACGGACGTCCGCCTGCGACATTTCGCCAGGTGCGTCCGTGTCCGCCCTGGGGCTTGTAGAAACGGACATTTGGGTTCTAAAGGATTTACTTAGTCCAGCGTACTGGGCCTTTTGACGCCGTGCAAGACCCTCCGGTACTGAACCTGCGGCCGCTGCTACCGTAGCACTACCCCTTGCTACTGCCGCCCTGCCGTCTCGCCCGATACGCTTAAGCCTAAATCCGGAGAGCTCTCGGAGGCTCTCCGCGATTCGTTCGGCAAATTCATACAAAAAAATAGCTCCCCACCCGGAGTGAAAGGCAGTTCTATCCTATGTTTTCTTACCGCACCGCTCAGTTCGCGTTGCTGATTCCTGCTCTCGCTTTTACGCTGCAAGCAGATTTTGTCTCAACCGTCGAGTCCACTAACCCGTTGGCCTACTGGCGTCTCGATTCCGCCAACAGCGCCAGCACGGTAAACGGCTACACCACCACCTATCAAAATGGTGCCACCACTACTCCGTCAGGCGGCGGAGCGCCCCTCACCGGCTATCCCGCCAACGCCGCGCTCAGTCTTAACGGCAACGACGCCAATCCCCAATACGTCTCGACCAGCCTGTCCGGCCGTATTCCCGGCGCCGGAAGTATCATGGCCTGGGTAAATTTGGCCGCCCTTCCCAGCACCTCCGGCACTTACTTCTACGTAGCCGGAGAATCGCAAGTCGGCAACGATTTCGATCTGCAATTCCAGAACGATAACAAGCTTTACCTCTATACCGGCGGAGGCGAAAACACGAACTATACCCCGGACCCTGTCCAAGTTAGTCGGTAACTGGCACTTCATCGTCGCTACTTACGACTCCGCCGCCGGCTTCCGCGACATCTATTGGGATGGCACTCAGGCCGCTACGTTCTCCGGCGGCGTCAACAGTGCCGCCAAATCCTCCGCCTTCAACATCGGTTACAGCACTACCTTCGGCGGCCGGGATTTTAACGGTCTCATCGATGAAGTCGGTGTCTGGAATTACGCGCTCTCCTCCACCCAGGTTGCCAACATCTACACATCGGCCGGTACCGGTGGAGCGCCCGCCTCTACGCCCGAACCCGCCTCCCTGGCGCTGCTCGGATTAGGCTGCGCCGGCGTCCTGACGGCAAAACGTCTGCGCAAGTCAGCCCACGTGAAGTGAACGTCCGGAAGCTGGACCCCCGGAAGCTGGACCCCAAATGACGCCTGAGCGTTAACTCGGCAGCGCCGCGCCAAGCACCGCCAGGCCGGCCACAAAAGCGAACACGCTCAGGCCCAGCCACAGCCTCGAACCGGCCGGTGCAAGCGAGAATTCCTTCCAGCGGAAGCGCCCCAGCAAGGCGCAAACCGCCACAAACAAAAACGGAACGATCAGAACCGTTGCCGGATTGGGCGCCTGGTCTCCGGTAACACTCATCGCAAGCATCACGCTGAGCGCCCCGAGCGCCCAAATGACGCCGCTCACTACTCCGGCCGTATGCTGCCGGATGCCGCCGAGCCCATAACTCCTGAATTGAATCGGGTCGCCCGTAATCTTGATGTTCATGAAAAAGAAGTTCAAGGCCGGTGTCGCGACCAGAATGCCGATCGAAAGCATCAGCAACGTGGCGTAAGGTCCAGGGCCGAACTCCGGGTCGGAGATCAGGCGCAGAATCGCCTGTACGCCCCCAATTGCCGCGCCTCCCAGAACCGCCAGGATAGCCCCCTTGATATGCGCGTTTTGCCGATTGCGCGGCAGCGACTTCTTGGTCGCCGCCACCCGGCCCTGGTTGGCTCTAAAAGCCAGCCAGATGGCGAGCAGCATCAATAAGATCGTGGTCCAGGGAAGCGCCGGATGCAGCACGTCCAGGTGGAGCAAAGCGACGGCCAGGATCGCCGTTCCAAAGACCAAAGGGAAAGCCACCGCCATCCCGAGCAGCGTAATGCTTGCGAGCAGCAGCATGTTACCGAAGATGAAAATCATGCCCGCGCCGATAATCCAGATCTCGGCGCTTCGCCCCGCGACCAGCATGCGGTCCGTGAACGAGATCGCCGGCCCCAGCATCCCCAGCGTGTAAGCGGCCAGAATGGCGAACAAAAATGCGCCCAAAGCGAAATCGAGTGAAAACAGCTCGAACCGCCAGCCTGCTTCGGAAGTTCTATACAGGTTTGGCCAAAAGCTGAGGCAGCCGAGCGCAAGCAGCAGCAGGAGCAGGCTGGAAAGATAAGTTGTGGGAAGAACCACGCAACTACTGGACGACGCTGTTTTGCAGCGAGACCAAAGCGGTGGGAATCGCTTGTTGGCCCGCGTTGAAGTAGTTTTCCGCGGCTAAATTGCGGTAGACGTTCCCGGCAATACCGGAGGCGATCGGTCCGCTCACCCCGCGTCCGCCCGTGAGCAGTACTACCACCGCCAATTTCTTGTTTCCTACCTCGGTGAATGAGCCAAACCAACCCAGATGAACACCCGGCTGCGCGGTGTCGGTGCACGTGCCCGTCTTGCCGAGAATGGCCGCATCTGAATTGCTATAGCTCGCGCGCCGCGCCGTACCGTATTCGACGGCGCCCATCATGCCCGCCTTGACCTCCGGGATCAGGTCGGATACGCCGATTTCCCGCTTGATGCGCGGAACAAACTTCTGAACCTCTTCCTGGTTCTTCGGATACTGCAGATAGTAAAGCGTGCCCCCGTTCGCCACCACCGATACAATACCGGTCAGTTCGAGCGGAGTGATGCGAATGCCGTCGCCGAAGCTGGTCATCATACCGACGCCGCTTTGGGGTACTTCATCGGCCAGGTACCCCGGCTCCTCGCCAGGAATATCCAGCCCGGCCTTCTCACCTAGGCCAAAAAGTTTGCCATACTGTTCGACCCGCTCGAAACCCAGTTCCTGGCCGAGTCGCGCAAAATAGAGATTGTTCGACGTAGCCAGCGCGCGCGTCATATCCATCGAGTAATGCCGCGAAACGCGCACCAGCGCATCGGAATTGATGATTTGTTCCTTGAGCGACGCGAGCGACACCATTACCTTCACGGTGGAGCACGGCTGATAAGCGCCTTTGAGCGCCAGCTTCTGGTTCACAATGCTCAGGATGCGTCCGCTTTGCGGGTCGGACACCACCACCGTGCCGTTGTACGGGCCAAGCGCGTCCACCGCCGCTTTCCGGACCACCAGGTCTTCTCCGTCTACGTTGTCGCCAACCGTCGAATCGGCGTAAGTGGGCTCCGTCCAGGGATTGAAGAAGACGCGATGTCGGCCGCGCAGGCGACGTCGGGCGGCGGCCGCGCGTAGCGTCGAACGCGTATCGGTATGGATCACCCCCGCGCGCGTCGTTGTTCGCGCAAGCGTCCTTGTCGCCGGTGCAATCGCGACCCTTCGGTGAACCACCCTCCGCCGGTGTTTTCTGAGGACGGGCTTGGTCGTTGTCGTTGCGCAAAAGGCAGGTTGGACCGCCAGCAATGCCAGAAGAAGGCCTGCTGCCAGCGCGAACATGGTCCGGCGACCAGAACCAGGATGCAGAATCATTCCGCCATCCCCTCAAAAAATGTTGAAGTTCCCATCAAAGCCCACGCATGCGCCAGCATGCAATAGAGATTACCTCTATGGTAAGTAGTTCTGGCTCTTTGCGTCAACTGAAACATTTTACAAGAGTTAAATTCCCTTCACCAAAACTACGCGGCGGTCAACCCGCCATCGATCGTTACCACCGAGCCCGTCATGAACGCCGCCGCCGGCGAGCTGATATAAACAGCCAGGTCGGCGATCTCGTCCGGTCGCGCCAGTCTGCCTAGAGGCTGTCTCTGATTCAGTTCCGCCCGCACCTTATCTTTCTCATGGCTGTGATATTTTTCTAGATAACTTTCAACAAAGGGCGTATCGACCGTACCCGGCGCGATGCAGTTCACCCGGATTTCCGTCGGATAGTCCACCGCCAGTTGCCGCGTCATGGCATGCACCGCGCCCTTGGTGGCACAATACGCGAAACGCCGTTTGATACCCACCATCCCGGCCACCGATCCTATATTAAGGATCGAACCGTGCGCTTTGAGCAGCAGCGGCAGCGCCGTCTTGATGGTCAGAAAAGTTCCCTCCACGTTGACACGAAACAACTTTTCGAAATCCGCCGCTTCCGTCTGCTCGACGTTCCCCACCAGGCCGATGCCCGCGCAATTCACCAGAATATCGAGCTGCTCTAGCTTGCCCATCGTCTGCTGAAGCTGTCTTTCGTCGGTGATATCACATATATAGGCCTTGGTATTAGGAACCGACTTTGTGACGTCCTGAATGCGTTTTTCATCCACGTCCACGATGACCACCGACGCCCCCGCGTCTGTAAACTTCTGAACAATAGACTGCCCAATCCCGCTGGCGCCCCCTGTAATCAGCGCGGTTTTGCCCTCGAGGCGGAAGATGTCTGACATGTCGTTATATTCGCATCCCCAAAAGCGTAACTAGGTTAGAGTCATCGCTGCTACAATCCAACCTGTCTGGTGAACCGGTTCGCATGCAAAGCGGAACAGCGGCAGTCCCTCAATTTTTCGGTCGGCAGGCAGCCGCCTACTGGTTCAGTGACGGACTACCCGAAATCGCATTCGGTCTGGCTCTGGCCAACTGCGGCGCCGTTGGGTTCGCCTGGGCAGTCTACTTTCCCTACTGGTGGATGCGGCCTGTCCTTCTTGTAGCGGGGCTGTGCTTCCTCGCACTCTTCATATGGGACCGCAAAATTCTCGACTTACTCAAAAAGCGCCTGACCTATCCGCGCTCCGGCTACGCGCCACCGCCCATCTACGGCTACCCCGAGCGCGCACACTTCCTTACTCTCAATGCTCCAACCGTCCCCGACGCCGGGAACAACGTGACGGGCTTTCGAGGCGATAGGAACAACCTGACGGGCTTTCGAGGCGATAGGAACAACGTGACGGGCTTTCGAGGCGATAGGAACAACGTGACGGGCTTTCGAATGGATACCGTCTACATCCTCTTTTCAGGCTCACTGTTGGTAGGCTTCTTCGACACCCGCTGGAGCGTGACCATCGCCATGTTGGCGATGGCCTGTCTGATCTATTCCACGCGGCGGTCGTCTGAATATCCATACTCCGTCTGGTCGGCCCTGGCGCTCGCCGTCACCGGCATTCCTTTTTGCGCTGTGACCTTCCCGGAGCGCGCCGAGAAATTTCTCCCTCTCTTATTGGGAGGTCTGTGGCTGTTCTGCCGTGGAGCGTGGCGCATGGCTCTCTATCTGCGAAGCAATCCCCGCCCGCAAACAGCCGGGAGTCGCACTTGATTCGCGGCCAGGAGTGTCCCCTCACCACCTCAACCCTATTCAAATGAAATCAAAAACTACCTTGCACAATACAACTTCACTAGCGGCGAGAATGCTGACAGTAACCTTCGGATTGCTGGCAGCATTCTCGCCCACCGCCATCGCCTTCGGGCAAACCGCGGAACAAACTCCACCTGAACTCACGCCGCCTCCCGGCAACATGGCCTTCCTCACCGCTCACGCCGTCGGCACCCAGAACTACATTTGTCTGCCTTCCGCATCCCCCACCGGACCCGCCACCACCTGGACCTTCCTCGGACCCCAAGCCACCCTATCGGTAAAGCTCGGCCACTTTACTCAACAGATAATTACTCATTTCTTAAGTACTGTGCCTCATCCGTCCTCGACTGCGGAACCCGGCTGTACTCTCGCCGCCGATGGCAAGTATATGTTCTGCCCCACCTGGCAGAGTTCTTTCGATTCCAGTGCCGTCTGGGGCTCCAAACTGGGCAGCATCAATGCCGGTACCGACGCTAGTTGTCCAAATGCTGGGGCAGTCGCCTGCCTCTTACTGAAAGCTGTTGCCAACCGCCCCGGACACTTTGGCTCCGGTCTCTTGGCCCGGACCACGTACGTGCAGCGCCTGAATACCAAAGGCGGCAGTGCCCCCACCGAGAGTTGCCAGACGGGAGCCTTGGCGTTAGTTCCTTATACCGCCGATTACACTTTCTTCGCCCCACAGGCTGATGAGCACAGTCAGGCGCAGCCTTGATCCTTTTCATTGCCGGAGCGCAATCCTTTCGCCAGCTCCAATGCGCCCCACAGGATACTGTCATCCCCCAGCTTTGCCGGCACAACATCTACCGTTGCCCGCGACCAGGGCGTAATCTGCCGCCCCAGTTCTTCACGTAGCGGCCCGAACAAGGCGTCTCCCGCCTTGCTGATTCCTCCGCCGATAACGATGCGCTCGGGATTGAACAGCATAATGGCCGTCTTCAACCCTTGCGCCAACGGCTTAACGTAATGCCTGACGAATGATGGGTCTTGCATCAACTCGCTCACCGGTTTGCCATAATCCCGTTCCAGCCAGATGCCCGCGCACAGACGCTCCAGGCACCCCCGCGCTCCGCACAGGCACTCCGCGCCGCCGGGTTGCACGGTATGATGGCCGATCTCGCAGGAAAAAGAATCCCGCCCGTGATACAGCCCCGCTTCCGTCAATAAGCCGCCGCCGATCCCCGTCGAAAGAGTCATGTAGAAGAGCGGGCGCGCTCCCCTTCCGGCGCCATAATGGCCTTCCCCTAACGCCCCGACCATCGTGTCCCGGTCGACCGCGCAGTCCACTCCCAAAGATTGTTTGATCGCGCCCACCAGATCGAAATCGGTCCACCCTTCCACGTGAGTCGAGCAGATAATCTTCTGCGACCGGAAGTCCACCGGACCGCCGAACCCGATTCCGCCCGCGCGTATCCCATACCGTGCCACCCAGGGCGCTGCTATCTTTGCAATTTCGCCGACCATCCAAACCGGCCCGCCGCTTCGATCCGTCGCGCTGCTCTGCCGTTCCACCAGTCGATCGCCCTCGAAAACGCCTAGCGTCAGCTTCGTGCCGCCAATATCGATGACCAGTGTGTGCATGTAGAGAGACTAAGCCTGTATCATAAGCTGACTTATGCCGCTGGGCTCTTAGACTCGTGACGCAAAGCCGCCCCGCATACACGTCTCTTCCTTACGCGTTACTCCTTTGCTTTCTCGCTTTGCCGGCGAGCGCCCAGCCCTCGCTCCCGAATGCGGATACCATTCTTCTCCACGGCCGCATCTACACCGAAAACCCCTCTCAACCCTGGGTCGAGGCGCTCGCCATCCACGCGGACCGCATCATCGCCGCCGGTACCAACCAATGGATTCTCAAATTCCAAATCAGCACCACGCGCATCATCGATCTTCATGGCCGCATGGCCCTCCCTGGCTTCATCGACACCCACACACACTTTCTCTGGGGCAGCTACGGCCTTGCCGGCGTCCAGCTCGATGAAGCCCGAAATCTCGCTGAAGTCAGGCAGAAGCTGAGCCAGTACGCCGCCGCGCATCCCAAAGAAAACTGGATCTATGGGGAGGGCTGGCAGTATGGCTCCTTCTGGCCCTCCGGTCTCCCGACCAAAAATCTGCTCGATCAAGTCTTCCCGCATCGCCCCGTGGCCATACTCTCTGGTGACGGCCACAGCCTGTGGGTCAATTCGAAAGCCCTCTCGCTCGCTCACATCGATAAAAACACTCCCAACCCCGGCGGCGCGGCTCGCGGCACCATCGTGCGCGACAGGAAAACCGGTGAGCCCACCGGCGTTTTAGAAGAAGGCGCAAAACGTCTCGTTCTGAACACCATGCAGGTTGCGCCCGAAGAACAGTTTCGCCGCCTGCGCCTCGGCATGAATTTCGCGAACCGGCACGGCATCACCGGCGTTATCAACGCCACCGGCGACATCCCGGAAATGGAGATGTACCGGCAGCTTCACGCGCGTGGCCAACTAACCGTCCGTACCGCGACCGCCTTCGCCGAAGACCTCGGTGTTCGCCATACCCTCTCGCCTGAAGAACTGAACCGCTTCGAAGACGCGCGCCGCCGCTTCCACGACGATTGGGTGCGCGCCGGCATCATCAAATTCTTTGCCGATGGCGTCATTGAAACTCACACGGCCGCCATGCTCCAACCCTATTCGAACAGCCCGGGCAACAAAGGCCGCACCCTCTACTCCGCGGAAGAATTCAAGCGCGATTTCCTTGAACTCGATCGCCGCGGTTTTCAAGTGATGACCCACGCCATTGGCGATGCCGCGGTGCGCACTGTCCTCGATGCTTACCAGTACGTCGCCACCGAGGACGGCCCGCGCGATCGGCGCTGGCGCATCGAGCACATGGAAACCGTCAATCCCGCCGATTTCAACCGCCTCGCCAAACTCCACATCATCGCCAGCTTTCAACCGTGGTGCTGCCCTCAGCAGGATGAAGAATGGTCCGCCGGCGTCGGCCCGGCCCGCATGAATGAGGCCCTTCCCTGGAAGAGCATCGTCTCCGCCGGCGCCACGCTCATCATGGGAAGCGATTGGCCGGTCGAATCGCTCGACCCGTTCGCCATCCTCCAAATGGGCCTCACCCGGAAGCCCCTCAGCGGCGAACAGCAGCAGCCGTTTCATCCGCGCGAGGCGCTTTCGCTCGCTGAAATGCTGGCCGGCTATACCCGCAACGCCGCCTACGCCGAATTTATGCAGAAGCAACTCGGCACCCTCGAACCCAACAAACTCGCCGACGTCATAGTCGTATCGCAAGATCTTTTCAAGACACCGCCGGAACAACTGAAAAATACCCGCGTGCTGCTCACCATGGTCGGCGGCAAAATCGTTTGGCAAAACGGGATGTAGAACCCCTCATTAAGGCCGGGCACCTTTAGACCGAAACAGAGGGCAAACGGAAACCCAGCGGAACCGCGACCGGTGAGGAAGCGGCTAACGTCGTTTACTTAAGCATGAGCGTGGATACCGCCCAAGCGTTACCAAATTCTTAAAACAGAGCAGGAAGCGTCAGCGACCGTAAACTTGCAACTATCTAATAATCCCTTAAGTCAACGGCATGGAGATGGCGTCTCATTTTTTTGAACCCTATTTTCCGTTCCATTGATCCCGAATACCGATGAACCAAACGCTTTCCATCTCTCCCGCCGCTCTTTCCGATATCGACGAATTGGCCGCGCTATTCGATGCCTAATCGTGTTTTTTTCGAGCAACCATCCGACCGCGCGGCAGCGAACACCTACGTCCGCCAGGAAGTCTCAACCGGCGGCAGCCGTTTCTTCCTGGCCCGCGCCTCGGGCAGCACGGCGCTCGGTTTTGTGCATCTGCTGCCCGCTACCAATACGCTCGCGATGCGCCCCATCTGGTATATCGAGGATCTATTTGTGGCTCCCGCCGCTCGTCGAAAAGGGGTTGGCGAAGCCCTGATGAAATTCGCGGAACGCTTCGCCATCGAGACCGGCGCCGAACGCCTCACGCTCGCTACCGCGCGCGACAATCACGCTGCCCAAGCTCTCTATGCAAAGCTCGGTTACCTGCGCGAAGATCGTTTCTGGTATTTTCATCGCCTCTTGCCTTAAGCATTCATGCGGATCAACTCTTGCACCGACCGGTACGCTTCATTGATCGCGGTATCCGTATAAGCCGTCGCCGCGGAATCCGTGTTCGCGATGGTAATTCTTCCGAACGGCTGTCGCCCGATCACATTGGGCCGCTCGGCTTCCGGCCAATCCGGATCGAACAGTGGATTATATTCGTACCCATATCCGTGCGGCCATCGATTCACCGTAATCGCCTCGATATCACGCGCTGGCTCAAATCCTCCCTCGCTCAGCGTGCGCGCCAGTTGATCCCGTATCTTTCGCTCGAACGTCTCGAAGCTCGTCGCCAGCAGTTCCGCGCGTCCCGCCTTCTGTTGCTCTCGCGCCGTTAGCCCCGGCTTGCACGGCGTTCGATAAAGACGCAGCAGCATCGGCTTTTCGGGCGAACGCGCGCTCCGATACTCGCCGATGTTCACCTGCGCGTTCAAACTGACCGACGGGTGATAGCATCCCGGCGCATACACGCTGCTGATCCCGAGCTTCTGGAACGCCGTCCAGTTCCGGATTCCCACTGTCGTATAAACCAGCGGCACCTTTACCAGGTAATGCAGCGCCTCCTTCTGCCGCGCGGGCAATCCGGGACACAAGTAGGGGATCATCATGTTCCAACACGCCAGCACGCATCCCTTGCCGTGCGCCCGAAAAACTTTTCCGCCCTGCGCGTAAGCAACTTGCACGCCGCCCTTGCCCGCCGCGCCGGGCTGGTCAAACTCGCCATAGTCGGCTAGGGTAGTCACAATATCTTCGGCGCTCTTGCCCGGCATCGCGCCGGGAACCAGATCGCGCACCAGCAGCCGCGCGATCAATGCGTTGCCGTCCGGAAAGTGAAACTTGTAAGATCCGCCGTTCGCATAGCCGGCCGCCGTGTAACTCATGCCCGGTGCCGCGCCCGGCTCAAGCTTCATCGCTTCGAATCCCGGCAGCCCGATCGCCCAACAATCCAACGCCGGTTCCGCGTCGATCCCCACGCCCCATTCGCCTTCCGTGCGCGGCTGATAGTAAGGCACCACGCCCAGATCCGCCTTGACTACCTTCAGCAGAAAATCGCGGTAGCTCATCTTGGCAAGCTTGCTCTTCTTCTCCGCCGACGAAAGCCCTGGCAAAAAGTCTTCCTTGCCCTCTTCGATTCGCCGGATATCCCGCCGCACTGCCGCCGCAAGCGGAGTCCGTTCCAGAAACTGCTGCCACCGGGTCGCGCCGCCGCCGGTGGTCTCGATGATTTCTTCTTCGTCCCCTCCGCGCGGCAAACCCGTCATCAGTTTGTCTTGGCCAAATGTTTCCCGATCGAAGAACACTGCCGGCCGCAGCCCTAACGAACTGTAAAACTTTGAATCCGCAAACTCTTTCTCGAATCGCGGCGGGTCGATCCCCAGCTTCTTTAACAGACCGTCTGCTTCCCGGCTGTAAGGCGTTGGGCTATCGATCTCGAGCGTCCCGCCGTTCATCAATTGCAGCTTGCCGCCTAAGTGGAACTCGTTGCGCCTGGCGTGCCCGCCTACATCGTCGTGGTTCTCTAAAATCAAAATCCTGGCGCTTCGCCCCGCATGTTCCCGAAAGAAATGCGCCGCCGCCAGCCCGCTGATCCCCCCGCCCACAATGATCAGGTCATAGCTCTCCCGGGTATCGACAGGCAGCTCGGCCGTCTTCCAGAACGTCCCGTCGCGCAGGGAATGAGCCGTCTCGAACGATCCTGCTTGGCTCCCCCGCATTCCGGTCAGAGTAGGGGGATAGTCGCCCGCTTCCACCCGGTGCGCTTCTCCCGCCACTAACTTCCCGCTTGCCGCCGCGCCCACGGCAACCGCCACCCCATTGATAAAGTCACGCCGCGAAATCGCACGCTCCATCCCTAAATAGCGATCGCAGTCCTCACTCACGCCGACGCATTCTCCCGTTTCTTTATAAGTGCGTCGGCCCGCTGAAGTGCCGTAGTATCGCGTAGAGCGCTATGAGAGACAAAGTACCGAGGACTGTTATCCTCGCGACCAACGCCTTCGGATTGAACGGCAAATGCGCCGTGCCTTCCCGGCTCGCAACCGCGAATTGCCGCATCTCGACAAATGTCTTGCGAACGCCATAGGCCGATACCGCCGTACTCAGGATCAGCAGCGGAATGACGATTGCCGCATAACGCCCTTCGAACGAGATCCACACAGCCGCGCTGCTCGCGGAAACCACCAGCGAGAGAACCATGAAGCCGAAAATGAACCGGTGATAGATCATAGCCGTCCCTTACATTGCAGATTGTACCCACAAACCGCCCTGGCTGTGATACACTTCCGCCCATGCCACTCATCGTCATTCTCATCATCCTGCTCGTGCTGTTCGGCGGCGGCGGTTACTTTATGGGTCCTGGAGTCGGGTACTACGGCGGCGGCGGTCTTAGCCTTATTCTGCTGATCGTTATCATTTATCTTTTGTTCGGCCGCGGCCGCGGCCGGATTTGAAAGGATAATCGAACCGGCGCCGTCAACGAATCGAAGAATCCGTGTTTATCGGTGTTCATCGGCGGCCCATGTTTACGTGCCACCCAAACTAATACTTCTCAGCGCGATAAAGGAGCCCCCCGATCCACCCGCAGCCAAAGTCCTTTGAGAATCGCGCTGAATTGTTTAGACTAGGTCCAAGCCGAGTCGTGCCATGCTTGCAAGCCGGTCGCGGGAGGCGTATTCCGCAAAACTTGTGGAGGTCGGCTCTCGTGAACTATCGCACTCTCTGTTTCTTTCTGCTCGTCGGGTGTCTAAAAACTGCTCTGGCGGCTTCTCCGGCCAATACACCCACCTCGCCCAACTCCACAGCTTGGAATCCCGTCGCCGCCGCTCATTATCTCGATAGCCGCGAAGTCTGGTGGCAATCCTGGCCCCCAGCCCGGCGCGATCATGAGACCGTCTGCGTCTCCTGCCATACCGTCCTGCCATATGCCCTGTCGCGGCCTGGTCTTGATAAGCGACTCGGAGAACACACCGAGACCGCTCCCGAGCAGATCATGCTCAAAAACGTCACCAAACGGGTCACCCTCTGGAAACAGGTTCAACCTTTTTACCTCGATGCCCAATCCGGACCCGGCAAGTCGTCCGAATCGCGCGCTACCGAGTCGGTCGTAAATGCGCTCGTCCTGTCCAGCCATGATGCGCAAACTGGCCACCTCACCGAACTGACGCGCACTGCCTTTGACAATGCCTGGGCTCTCCAATTGAAGTCCGGTCCTGCCGCGGGCGCTTGGAAGTGGCAGGTGTTCCATCTCGCGCCCTGGGAATCGAGCGAATCCCAATATCAGGGCGCCACCTTCCTCGCGCTTGCCGTCGGCCTCGCGCCCGACGGCTATCAGAACGATCCCAAAATCCAGCGGAATCTTCAGTTGCTCTGTTCCTATCTCCAGCGCGAATACTCCTCGCAGCCGCTCGAAAATCGCATCGTGTTGCTCTGGGCCTCTTCCCGCATGCCCCGTCTCCTCACCGCCGTCCAGCGCGCTTCCGTCGTCGCCTACGCCTTAAGTCGGCAACAGCCCGACGGCGGCTGGAGCCTTGCCGATCTCGGTACCTATCGCCGGCACGATGGTACTCCCGTCGAAAGCGTTAGCGATGGTTACGCTACCGGTCTGGTCGTTCTTGCGCTTGAGAGTGTCGGCGTCTCACCCCGCGAGCCGCAGTTGCGGAAAGGTCTCAAATGGCTGGTCGCGAACCAGAGTAAGAAAGATGGCTCCTGGCGCGCCTCCTCCCTCAACAAGAAGCGCGATCCCAACACCGACGTCGGCCGCTTCATGAGCGATGCTGCCACCGGCTATGCCGTCCTGGCGCTGCAAAAGAGTCATTGATGCCTGGGGAGCTTGTCGAAAAACGGTGACTGCCCGCGCTTTCCTTGTCGTTTTTTTGAGCTGTGCGTCAGCCGCCGCGTTTTCTCTCGACGTTCCTGCCGATAAGGCGCGCATCGCTCCCATTCTGGATAGCCACTACGCTCATCTAGACGCTCTATACAAGGACATTCATTCGCATCCCGAACTGGCTTTCGAAGAAAATCGCACCGCCGCGGAACTGGCGAAAGAAATGCGCGCCCTGGGCTTCACCGTCACCGAACATGTCGGCAAAACGGGCCTGGTGGCAATTTTCAAGAATGGCGCCGGTCCCACCGTTCTCGTGCGCACGGAACTGGACGCGCTTCCCATGGAAGAAGAAACCGGTCTTCCTTACGCCAGCCGCGTCAAAACCACCTGGCAAGGCGGCCAGACCTTCGTCGCGCATAGTTGCGGCCACGACATTCACATGGCTGCCTGGGTCGGAACCGCCACCGCGCTCGTTGCGCTCAAAGATAGCTGGCACGGCACGCTCATGTTCATTGCCCAACCCGCCGAAGAAGCCGTGGATGGCGCGAAAGCCATGCTCGACGACGGACTCTTCCGTCGCTTCGGCAGACCCGATTACGGCTTCGCTCTGCACGTTGTCCCCGGCTCTTATGACGATGTCTTTTATCGCCCCGGAGTCCTGACATCGAACTCCGATAGTCTGGATATCACCTTCAAGGGGCGCGGCGGCCATGGATCGATGCCGAATGTCACCATCGATCCGATTATGATGGCCGCGCGTTTTGTCGTCGATGTGCAAAGCGTGATCAGCCGCGAGAAGGATCCGGCTGCGTTTGGCGTAGTCACCGTGGGCTCGATCCAGGCCGGAAGCGCCGGCAATATCATTCCCGATCATGCTGTTCTGCGCGGCACCATACGCTCCTATGACAATGAAGTGCGCGCCCGCTTAATCGAGGGGGTTGAGCGAACCGCGAAAGCAGTCGCCGAAATGGCTGGCGCGCCCGCCCCGGACGTGGTTATCGTTCCCGGCGGTAAAGCGGTAGTCAACGATGCTGCCTTAACCGAACGCACCGCCGCCGTCTTCAAAGCAGCCTTCGGCCAGGATGCCGTCCTCATGCCCAAACCGATCACCGCCAGTGAAGATTACTCGGAGTTCATCCTGGCCGGCGTTCCCTCTCTCTTTTTCAACGTCGGCGGATTCGACCCCAAGGTCGTCGCGGCAGCCCAGAAAGAAGGCAAGACCCTCCCGGTAAACCACTCGCCCTTCTTCGCCCCGGTCCCCGAACCCACCATCCGCACCGCCGTCGAAGCCATGACCCTCGCCGTAATGAACGTCGCCCAAACCCCCTAAATCCGCGTGGCTCGGCCCCCACGAATTTGACTTACCTCACATATTTCATGTAACGTTTGCTTGATATGCCAACCTCGCTTTCGTCGCAGGAAATCTCCGCCTGGACTCGCAAGCTGAACTACGGCACCTGGCGCTTCCAGAAGTCCTGGGCTCCTCTCCACATCGTCGATGCTGAAGGTTGTTTTTTCATCGATGGCGCGGGCAAACGCTATCTCGATTTCTCATCGCAGCTCATGTGCGTCAATCTCGGCCACAAAAATCCGGCCGTCATCGCTGCTATCGAAGCCCAGGCGCGCACGCTTCCTTACATCGCCCCCAGCTATGCCACCGATGTGCGCGTCGAGCTAAGCCAACTCCTGCTCTATGTTCTGCCCAAAGGCCTCGAAAAATTCTTCTTCACCACCTCCGGCACCGAAGCCAACGAAGCCGCTTTCAAGATCGCGCGCCTGTTCACTGGTAAAAGCAAAATACTCGCGCGTTATCGCTCCTATCACGGTTCCACCATGGCATCGATTGCCGCCACCGGAGACATGCGGCGCTGGCCCGTCGAGCCCGCCGGCAAAGGCCAAGGTGTCATCTTCGGCCCTGAGGTGAACTGCTATCACTGCCCCATCAAGCATCGCTATCCCGAATGCGACATAGCCTGCGCCGACTATCTCGAACACATGATCGAGAACGAAAGCGATGTAGCCGCTGTCATCGCCGAACCCATCGTCGGCACCAACGGCGTGCTCGTCCCGCCCCCCGAATACTTCCCGCGCCTGCGCCGTATCTGCGACCGCCACAACGTGCTCCTGATCGCCGATGAAGTCATGACCGGCTGGGGGCGCACCGGTAAATGGTTTGCCATGGATCACTGGAATGTGCAGCCCGACATTCTGGTCACCGCCAAAGGCATCACGTCCGCTTACGTGCCGCTCGGTCTCTGCGCCACCACCCAGCGCATCGCAGACCACTTTGAAGATCACATCTTCGCCCACGGCCATACCTATGAAGCGCATCCCATGACCCTAGCGCCCGCCATCGCGACCATTCATGAAATGCAGCGCCTCAATCTGGTCGAACGCTCCCGCGAAATGGGCCAGTATCTCGGCGAAAAGCTCTCCGCGCTAAAGGACAAACATCCCTCCATCGGCGATGTGCGCGGCCTCGGTCTCTTCTGGGCCGTCGAACTGGTCAAAAATCGAACCACTAAAAAGCCTCTGAACACCAAAGAGGAAAAGATTACGGGCCAGCCGCTGGTTGTCGATAAAATCGCCGCCGAGATGGCCAAAGCCGGTGTCGCCATAAATCCCTGGATCAGTCACTTCGTCATCGCTCCGCCGCTCATCATCGAACAATCCGAAATCGATTTCGCCGTCTCTGCTTTCGATCAGGCTTTGTCCATCGCCGATCAGTGCGTCGAGCAGTAATATGCCGCTTCTTCAAGACACCTTCGAAGTCATCAACCCAGCAACCGCCGAAACCATCGAGCGCGTGCCGCTTGCTTCCTCGGAAGACGTTGCGAAAGCGGTCGAATCGAGTGCTGCTGCCTACCCGGCGTGGCGCGAAACTCCCGCCCCGGACCGCATTCAGTACCTGTTCAAGTTCAAGCAGCTCCTCGAACAGCACTACGATGAGATTGCCCCCATCACCACTCTTGAAAACGGCAAGACCCTGGCCGAAGCCAAGGCCGAGCTGCGCCGTGGCATCGAGAACGTTGAAGTCGCTTGCGGCATCCCGACGCTCATGCAGGGCTACAACCTCTAAGATGTCGCCCCTGGCATCGACGAAATCATGATCCGTCAGCCGCTCGGCGTAGTCGCCGCCATCACGCCCTTCAACTTCCCGGCCATGATTCCGCTGTGGTTCCTTCCCAAGCCCTCGTCTGTGGCAATACCTTTATCCTCAAACCCTCCGAGCGCGTGCCGCTCACCGCGCGTAAGCTCTTCGCCCTGCTCGCCGAAACCGGTCTGCCGCCAGGCGGTGCCAATCTCGTCATCGTCTCAAAACCCGCCGTCGATGCGCTCCTCGACCACCCCAAGGTCCGCGCCATCAGCTTCGTCGGCTCTACCCCTGTCGCCCGCTACATCTACGCCGAAGGGTCCGCCCGGGGCAAGCGAGTGCAGTGCCAGGGCGGCGCGAAAAATCATGTCGTCATCCTGCCCGACGCGGATATGCAGGCGAACGCCCAAATTGTCAGCGATAGCGCCTTCGGTTGTGCCGGCCAACGCTGTCTCGCCGTCTCGGTTTGCCGTCACCGCTGGGGACGCTCACAAGCCGTTTCAAGAAGCCATCCTGAACATCGCCTCCAAACTGAAGGTCGGCAATGGACTCGACCAATCCGTCCACATGGGCCCCGTCATCTCCGCCGCCAGTAAGCAGCGCATTCAGGAGCTGGTCGATCGCGGTCTCAAATCCGGCGTTACCGACCATTCTCCACAATGTCGATCGACAAAATGAACTAACCAGCATCGAGGTCTTCGGCCCCGTGTTGGCTTTAAACGAAACTGAAACCCTAGGCAGTGCCATTTGAAACCATCTCCGCCAGTTCGTTTGGTAATTCCGCGTCCATCTTCACCTCGAGCGGCGCAGCTGCCCGCCAATTCCGCTACCAGGTCCCGACCGGCAACCGCGACACCATCGAGTTCTACACCGACAAGAAAGTCGTCATCGAACGCTGGCCCAAACACCTGTCGCGCCAGTTTTGAAAAAACGAACCCAACCGGGTTCGTTCGGTAAAATTCGGCAAATCAGAAGGTCAGCGGCGTGTTGACCCAGATCAGCACCGCCTCCGCCTTCGACGGGTTGAACCAGCGGTGGCCCAGATTACTTTCAAACCAGAAGCTGTCGCCCGGCCGCAGCGTGTGGCACTCCCACTCGTCCAGCCAAATCTCTAATTCCCCCTGCAGCATATAGATGAATTCCTCGCCCACGTGCGAATACGAACCATCGCTGCCCGACTTCGGGGGTACTCGGAAAATCATGCATTCAAGCATTTTAGTCCCGACCGACAGCAGCTCGATACAGACGCCGGATTCGGTTTTGAGAATGCGGCGCTGGTCCGGCCGGATCAATCGCCGGACGTGCCGCGGCATGTCGAAGAACTCGAGGACCGTCGTGTTATAGGTGGCCGCCAGCCGCTGTAGCGTTGCCACCGATGGATTCGCCTTTGAGAGCTCAATCGCGCTCAAAAAACCTGGCGAGATCTTGGCGCGGGTGGCCGCCTCGACGATACCCAAGTCGAGCCGCTGGCGCATTTGGCGCAGCTTGGTCCCAATCTCAGCGCTTCCGGCCCCATTCGCCGGCACAGGGGCAACCTTTGGCAGGCTTTTCCCGAGCATCTGCTTGATTCCCGGAACGCTCAACTTCTTGACATCGCGCAGGAATTTGATCCGCTTCAGCACTTCGAGTAGCTCCGAGTTGTAGAGCCGGTATTTGCCCGCGCTACGGGCCGGACTGATCAGGCCGACGTTCTCCCACAAACGGAGCGTTGACGCGCTGATGCCCAAAATTCTGGCTGTCTGGCCGACAGTCAGGAAGCCGATGCGCGAACCTTTGGGCGGTTCAGCCTTCGAGGATCGCGGCTCCCTGACCTTTTTCTTCTTCATCGCTACTCGATCTTCGAAGTTTGTACCACACGACGATAGTCAGCAGAGAAAAGCCGAAGATGAGCGTCGAAACGGCGTTAATCTCGGGCGTCATGCCGCGCCGAAGCCGCGACCAGATCTCGAGCGGCAGCGTGTTTTCCCGCCCGACCAGAAAGAAGCTGACCGCGATCTCATCGAGCGACAGCGTGAAAATGAGCAGGACCGCGGCCATGATCGAGAGCTTCAGATTGGGCAGCGTCACGCGCCAGAAGGTCCGCCATTCGGTTGCCCCGAGATCGCGCGAAGCTTCCTCCTGCGCGCGGTCGAATTTTTGCAGCCCAGCCGAGATTTCGGTTACGGCAATCGATATCAGCGCTGTCCCGTGCCCGATCGCAATCGTCAGCAAACTGAGTTTGACACCCGCCGCGACGAACAACATCAGCAGCGAGAGCCCAGTAATGATGCCTGGCAAAATCAACGGCAGCAGAACAAGTCTTCGGAAAATCGCTTTGCCGGGGAACGAAACGCGGTCCAACGCCAAGGCGGCTGGTAAACCGAAAACTATTGCAATCACCACCGCTAGAAACGCCACCAGGATGCTGTTTGAAATAGAAGACCAAAGCGCTTCGTCTTGGAACAAAACGCTATACCAATGGAGAGTCCAGCCGCGCGGTGGAAATCCGCCCACGCTTTCGCCGTTGAACGAATAAACAATCAGCACCAGAATCGGCAAATAGAGGAACGCGAAGACCACCGTTGCGTGCAAGTCAAGCCAGCTGAAGCGGTTGCGCATGTTTACGCTCCCTTGTACTGCAGTCGCCGTTCTAGGCGTTCGGTTCCAGTAATCAGTGCAACCACCAGCGCCAGCATACAGAGGGAGATGGCGGCTCCCAAAGGCCAGTTGTAAGCTGCACCGAACAGGCTAACCACTATGTTCGAGATCATGACGCCGTTCGGTGCGCCGATTAGTAAGGGCGCGAGAAAATCGCCGAGACTCAAAACAAACGCGAAGGTCGCGCCTGCAATAACGCCCGGAAGCGCGAGTGGAAAAATGACGGTCCAGAACATACGCAGCCGGTTTGCGCCAAGATCCTCCGCCGCTTCTATCAGATTTCGCGGAATGTGCTCGAGTGATGCATAAATCGGCAGGAAGGCGAACGGCGTATAGATGTGCGTCAGTGTGAGAATCACTGCAAATGGGCTGTAGAGCAGGAAACCGATCGGGTGATGCGACAGCCCGAGGTATTGCAGGAGGGTGTTCATCACTCCGTCGCTTCCGAGAATGGTTTTCCAGGCGTATGCACGAACTAAGTAACTCACCCAGAGCGGAATGATGACGAGCTGATAAAGCAGATTTTTGCGGCGCGTGGCTCGAAAGGAAACAAAATAAGCCAGCGGAAAACCGAGTAGCAGGGCAAACAGCGTCACGGCAGCCGCGATGCGAATCGAGCGCAACAAAACCGCAAAGTAAACCGGATTTTCGAGCAGTTGACGATAGTTATTCAGGTTCCAATGATGAACGATGGTTTGGGCGCGAACCTCCCAAAAACTAAAGCAGAAAAGGAAGCCGTACGGCAGAAGCAGAAACAGCGTCACCCAGGCGAGTGGCGGGATTGCTGTCAGCCTGCCGTAGGCCCGCGAGTACATTTAAGCGTTCTCGCTTATTAAAGGGATGAGATGTTGCGGGTCGATCTCGAGCAGCACGTTTCCAGTGGCTCCCGAGCCGCTCGGAACTCTTGCGAGCAGCGACAGCCCTTGGCCGCAGTTAGCCTCGAGCATTTCGCTAAAGCCGGTGAAGACGCGGCGCACAATCGCCGCGCTGATCCGCAATTTGGGTGAGGACGGTTGCAAATCGGCGGCGATCGCTATGTGTTCCGGACGCAGAGAAAAGGTGACGGGTCCGGGTTCGGTGGAGGTGGGCCATTCCAGCGAGCCGACGTGCGCTTTTCCGTTGTCGACCGAGGCACGGAGTAGGTTTGTTTGACCGATAAAAGTCGCAGCGTACTCGGTTCTCGGATGATTGTAGAGTTCTTGCGGCGTGGCAAGCTGCTCGATTCTGCCGTGCCGGAGTAAAGCGATGCGGTCGGAGAGCGCCATCGCTTCTTCCTGATCGTGCGTAACGAACACAAACGAGATTCCAACCTCGCGCTGCAGGCTCTTGAGCTCGAGCTGCATGTTCCGCCGCAGATTGGCGTCGAGCGCCGACAGTGGTTCGTCGAGCAAGAGTACGCTGGGACGATTGACCAGCGCTCTCGCCAGCGCGACCCGCTGCTGCTGGCCGCCGCTCAACTGCGCGGGACGGCGGCGGGCCAGTTCGCCCATTTTCATCTGTTCAAGAGCAGCGATGACACGCCCGGAGATTTCGCCGACAGTCACGTTTTTAGAGCGCAGCCCATAAGCGATATTTTCGAAAACCGACAGATGCGGAAACAGCGCGTACGATTGGAAAACCGTATTGACGTTCCGTCGATTTGGCGGCAGCGTGTCGAGCCGTTCGTTCGTCATCCAGACTTCGCCTGCGTCGGCCTGCTCAAAGCCCGCCAGAATTCTCAAAAGCGTAGTCTTGCCCGAACCGCTTTCGCCCAGGATTGTCAAGAACTCGCTGCCGCCGACATCGAAAGTGATGTCGTTCAAAACGCTTGTCTTCCCAAAACTCTTTCCAAGATTGCGGATCGAAAGCAAAGAAGTTTCGGGGATCATGCATGTGCCGGCAAAGATTTACTGTGCCGCTTTGACTTCGTTCCAGATCTGATTGTATTTGTCACGCCGCGGAACATTTTGCCAGAAGTAAATGCGCTTCGTGTAGTTATCCAGGTCGTCTAGATGTAAGTTTCCCTTCTCTTCTGCAGTTAGGTACTCGGCCACACCGGGATTAGCGGGCAAATAGCCCGTGACGGCGACGACTTGTTTCTGGGTCTTTGCCTCGATCAAATATTCAAGCAACCGGTAAGCAAGTTCTTTGTGATCGCTGTCTGCCGTAATCATCAAATGATCGATCCAGCCGGTTGTATTCTCTTTTGGAATTGTTTCCGCAATGGGGAAGTGTCGCGCGCGAAGCTGATTTGTCATGAGCGGCCAGCCCATGGCGATCTGCACTTCGTGACTCTCGAAAAGATTCGTCAACTCGCCGCCGGTCGACCACATCTTGCGAATGTTCGGCTTTAGCTCGATGAGTTTTACTTTTACTTTTTCGAGTTGTTCATCGGTCAGGTTGTAGAGTTGACTCGGATCAGGCTTGTCATAGCCGAGAACCTGCGCAGCCATGTAGACGGTCGAAAGATCGTCCCAAACCGAAACTTTGCCGCGCAGGGTCGGCTGCCAGAGTACGCTCCAGCTATCGGGTGGGGTTTTAAAGGCTGTTGTTTCATAGAGCAGGGGATTGGGGCCCCACTGGAAAGGCACGCCGTAGACTTTCCCCTGAGCTTTGACGAGCGGGAGCGAGGTCAACGCCGGCATCAGTTGCCCGTAGCTTGGAATTTTACTCAGATCGAGCGGCGCGGCTAGGCCGGCAGTCGCGATCATAGTGGCGACGTCGCTCGAAGGCGAGATGACGTCGTAATTGCTGGCGCTGCCACCGCGCAGTTTGGCGACCAGTTCGTCGCTCGACCCCATATAGGAGGCGCTTACCTTGCATCCGCATTTTGCCTCAAAGCCGTTGATAAACGACGGATCGGCGTAACCTTCCCAGACCAGCAGTCCAAGCGTTGGCGTGCTCTTGCCGCAACTGACCAGCTGCAGTGCGGCCAGCACGCAGGCGGCCAGAACAAACCACCTCACGCGACCGCAACCGGAGCGTTCGATCTAGAGGAAGCAGGCGCCGCATGCTTCAGACCAGCTTCTAAGACATCCAGAGCTTCATTCATTTCGTCTGTGCCGATAACCAGCGGCATGAGCAGACGGATCACATTGCTGTAACTACCTGCCGTGACCAGGATCACGCCGTGCTCATAAGAGTAGCGGATGATTTGTTTGGTCGCTTCGGCGTCGGGAATCTTTGAGCCGTCGGGTCGTACTACTTCGATTGCCTGCATTGCGCCAAGTCCGCGAACATCACCGATCATGGAAAATTCTTTTTGCCAGCGCGCGGCTCGTTCCCGAAAGATCTCGCCCAGGTGGAGCGCCCGGCTGTTCAGACCGTTCTCTTCGATGGTCTTGATCGCAGCCAAAGCCGCTTCGCAAGAGAGAGGATTGCCGCCGAACGTGCCCCCCAAAGAGCCCGGTCCCGTGTGATCCATGATCTCAGCCTTTCCGGTGACTGCCGCAATCGGCAGGCCTCCGCCGAGACTTTTCGCGGTAACGAGCAAATCCGGCTCTACGCCGTAATGTTCACAAGCGAAGAACTTGCCCGTACGCCCAAAGCCGCTCTGTACCTCGTCGGCAATTAGCAAAATACCGTGCCGCTGGCAAATTTCGTGTACGATGCCTAGCCACTCGAGCGGCGGTGCGACAAAGCCGCCTTCACCCAAAACCGGTTCGGCTATAACGGCCGCTACCGATTCAGCCGCGACCACGCGCTTAAAAATATCTTCCAGATGCCTAGCGCAAGACACTTTGCAGTCTGGGTAGGTTAAGTTGTAAGAACAGCGGTAACAGTAAGCGTAAGGGACGCGGTAAATGTCGCTCGCGAACGGTTCGAAGCCAGCTTTATAAGGATGCGTTTTGCTGGTGAGAGACAAGGTCAAGAGTGTCCTGCCATGGAATCCATCCTCAAAGCAGATCACCGCCGGGCGTTTCGTGTAGGCGCGCGCAATCTTGATGGAATTTTCCACCGCTTCCGCGCCGCTGTTTACCAGAATCGTCTTCTTAGGCGAATCGCCGGGCGCGAGCGCATTGAGTTTTTCCGCCAACGCGATGTAGCTTTCGTAGGGCGTCACCATGAAGCAGGTGTGTAGAAATCGATCAACCTGTTTGTGCAAGGCGGCTGCCACTTCGGGAGCGCGATGCCCAACATTGAGGCAGCCTATGCCGCCCGCCAGATCGATGAAGCGATTGCCGTCGACGTCCTCGATCAAAGCACCTTCCGCGCGTTGCACAAAAATCGGAGTCAGCTGCGAAATACCACGCGCAACCGCCCTGGTCGAACGAACTGCCAGCGCCGCCGACAGTGGGCCGGGTATTGCCGTTTTCAGTTCAATTGCACCCATTTAGTACCACCCGATCGGTTGCTCGCTGAGGTTGATATGCACCTGCTTGGTTTCGAGGTATTCTTCAATTCCCCAAGGCCCTAGTTCTTTACCGAATCCGGATTGTTTATAGCCGCCCCAGGGTGCTTCTACATAAGTCGGCTGCATGTGATTCACCCAAACGATACCCGCGCGCACCGCCTTCACGACGCGCAGAGCACGAAAGATATCGCGCGACCACACGGCGGCAGCCAGGCCGTAAGGGGTATCGTTCGCAATGCGAATAGCCTGCTGCTCACCCTCGAAGGGAATCACGGCTGCTACAGGACCAAAAATTTCCTCGCGGGCGATTCGCGTGTTGTTGTCGACATCAGCGAAGATGGTCGGTTCAACATAGTAGCCCTTTTTGAACCCCGCCGCGCGGTTGCCGCCGGAGAGCAGTCTCGCTTCTTGCTTTCCGATCTCCTGATACTGCCGGACGCGCTCATACTGTTCCTTGCTGACGAGAGGGCCCATCCTTGTTTCGCGATCGAGCGGCGCGCCAAGCTTGATGGTCTTTGTTTTTTCGGCGAGAGCTTCTATAAACTTGCTGTAGATGGGCCTTTCCACAAGAATACGGCTGCCGGCAGAACAAACTTCGCCCTGATTGATGAAGACGCCGAAGAGCGCGCCATCGATTGCCGCTTCGAAATCGGCATCGGCGAAAAAGATGTTGGGTGACTTGCCGCCTAGTTCGAGGGTGACGCGTTTTATCGATTCAGCGGCCGTTCGGAGGATCACCTTGCCGACCGCTGCGCTGCCGGTAAACGCGATTTTATCTACGTCAGGATGCGCGACCAGAGGCGCGCCCGCCGATTCGCCGAATCCCGTAACAATGTTCACGACGCCCGGCGGAAAGCCGATCTCTTCGAGCCAACCCGCCATCTCCAAAACAGTGATCGGGGTTTGTTCAGCCGGCTTCAAAACGCAGGTGCAACCGGCGGCCAACGCGGGCGCCAGCTTCCAGGCGGCCATCAAGAGCGGATAATTCCAGGGGATAATTTGGCCGGCTACACCAACCGGTTCACGCAGCGAGAGACTCAGGGCGTTGTCGGGAACCGGATTGACGTGACCGCGAACTTTGGTAGCGAGGCCGCCATAATATTCGTAGCAGCTTACAGTGTCGTTGATATCGAACTCGGCTTCGACAATGGGCTTGCCACAATTGCGCGCCTCCAACTCGGCCAGTTGCCCAGCCTCTTTTTGGATTCGGTTGGACAGTTTGAAAAGAAGGCGTCCGCGTTCTTGAGCAGTCATCTGCGGCCACGGTCCGGAATCGAATGCGGTGCGCGCTGCCTTCGCCGCACGGTCGATGTCGGCCGCATCAGCATCCGGAACCTCGGCGATGATCTCTTCGGTGGAAGGATCGTAAACCGGGAGCCAGGAGCCTCGCGCGGCATCCATGCGCTCGCCATTGATATACATCCGAGAACGATTCATAGACTTACTTGATCCAAACCGTTTTGACGTTGACGAATTCACGAATGCCGAAGGCGCTCAATTCGCGGCCATACCCTGAGCGTTTCACGCCACCGAAGGGAAGGCGTGGATCGGACGCAACGGGCCCGTTCACGAAGACCTGTCCGGCGTCGATGCCGTTGGCGAATTGTTCTATCTCGCCAGGGTCCTCGGTCCATACGCTCGAGCCGAGGCCGAAAGGCGAATCGTTCGCGATCTCGATGGCCTCGCGGGCATCCTTCGCGCGGAACAGCATGGCGACAGGTCCAAAAAATTCTTCGCGATAAACGGGAGAATCCCGAGCGATATCGGCCAGCACGGTGGGCGGATAGTAAAATCCCGCGCCGTTCGTTTTGGTCCCCCCAGTAAGAATTTTCGCGCCTGACTCCCTGGCTCGCTGAACCTGGTCGTGGAGGTCGTCACGGATCTTCGCGGTAGCGAGTGGCCCCAGATCGACAGAAGGATCGAACGGGTCGCCGATACGGAGCGCTTCCATTCCGTGCACGAACTCTTGCTCGAATTCATCATAGATTTTCTCCGCCACGATGAACCGCTTGGCGGCAATACACGACTGTCCGTTGTTGATGATGCGCGCACCGACGGCGGCCGCGGCGGTGGACTTAAGATCGGTACTCGGCATGACGATGAACGGATCGCTGCCGCCCAATTCGAGAACTGTCTTCTTAATCTGCTTGCCCGCAATACCGGCAACAGATCTTCCGGCAGGTTCGCTTCCCGTCAGCGTAGCGGCTACAACGCGATCATCGTTAAGTACGCTTTCCACTTGCCCGGATTCCACCAGCAAGGTTTGGAAAGTTCCGGACGCGAAACCGGCGCGAGCGACAATTTCTTCAATAGCCAAAGCGCACTGCGGCACGTTGGAAGAATGCTTTAGCAGTCCGACGTTTCCGGCCATCAATGCGGGCGCGGCAAATCGAAAGACTTGCCAAAAGGGAAAATTCCATGGCATGATGGCCAGCACCGGGCCGAGCGGTTGGTAGCGCACGAAGCTGCGCGTCGCGTTGGTCGAAATGGCTTCGTCCGCGAGATGTTTTTCGCCCTGCTCGGCGTAATAGCGGCAGGCGAGCGCGCATTTTTGCGCTTCGGCTATGGCCGACTTAAGCGTCTTACCCATCTCGGTGGTCATGATGCGGCCGAAATGCTCGCTCTCTTTTTCAAGAATTTCCGCCGCGCGGCTGAGCTTCTCCGCTCTTTGCGCGTAGGGTGTTTTTCGGTGCTCCTGAAATGCCCGCTGAGCCAAGCTTAGCTTGGTTTCCAGATCGGCGGCGGACAGGCCCGCGAACGTTTTCAAGGTTTCGCCTGTTGCGGGATTAGTGGATGCAATTGCCATGTATATCGTTAAGCCTCGACGGAGAGAACGGGGACAGCAGCCCTACGACGCGAGTAAAAGAAGAATAACGCGGCGGCCAAACCTAAGAAAGCCGCGCACGTCACAAACATCTTTATCTCAAAGCGCCAAACCGAATCGACTGCATGGGAAGGAATAAAAGCGACAATCAGCCCTACGCCCGTGGTCAGGAGACCACTTACGGCCGCAAAACGAGTACGGCTTTGTTTGTAGAAGCCTTGGCTGGCATGCTTGCTGAACGCAACGCGCGCCAGCGAGGCATATAGATACAAATAGGAAATCATTTGGAGCACAACGGCCAAGTCGAGCAGCGTAACATATGCTTCTTTCACGGTAGTTTTGCCTGCAAAACTCATTACAATCAAGCCAGAAGACAGCAACGCTATTCCAACTAGAGCAAGATAGGGTGTTCCAAATTTCGGATGCAGCCTGGCAAATAACTTGGGAAGGTAGCGGTCAATACCGGAGACAAATAGAATACGCGCCGAGCCGCCGAGCCATGCCGAGGTCGAACCGATAATCGAGACCCCGATGAGAAGCGCAATGGGAAAGAGCAGCCAGCCGACGTTTAATCTGCTTGTCATTCTGTCTACCCCTTGCAGAACACCTTGGAGGACTTTTACATCCTTCTGCGGCACGGCAAGTAAGACCGCTAGGGTAGCACCGATGTATTGAATGCCCGAGAGAACGCCGCCATAAAGAACGCTGCGTGGCACGCTATGTTTCGGGTCGCGAATCTCGTCGCCCATGACAGGACCGAGTTCCAGGCCGACGAGCGCAAAGCAAATCACTCCAAAAGAAGAGAGCGTGCTGCCGTCGATATGCCGGAGCTGAAAGCTACTGAGAGGAATGACCATTCCGAAGCGAAAAACAGTCACAATTCCAAGCACAATCAGTATGGCCGCGCCGGCCAGAGTGCCGAATCCACCTATGTTATTTACCCATTTCCCAACGCCGAGGCCGAAGATGTTAGCCAGCGTAGCGAGCCAGAGCAGACTTATGGTGATTATCCCAAAAAAAATGGGGCTTTCGGCGAGCTTAGTAATTACCGGCGTGCCGGAGTAAGTCACGACTCCCGCCAGATAGAACAATAGGGTTGGAATGAAGAACAGGTTGGCGGTCCAGTAACACCACCCGCAGAGAAAGCCGTGCAGGTCGCCGAACATTTCCTTGGTCCAAAGGTAGATTCCACCTTCGGAAGGAAATCTGTGGGATAGCTCAATTACGCTGATACCTTGTGGCAGGAAGAAGAACAAAAGCGCCAGGACCCAAAGCCACATAGTGGCCGGACCGCTGCCCGCGATCACCGGGACGACATTGAGATTGGCAATGGCAACAATCGCCAACCAGGTCAGATCCCAGACGCCAAGCGCCCGTTTCAGATGTGGAACGGGCGTCTCGACGTTTGCCGGCCTGGCCTCTGTGGACATGTTTCCGAAGAAGTTTTAGGATGCGTGCGTGCCGAGCGGACCGACTGTCATGCGTTCCTCTTGCGCCGCGGCGAGACCAGGAGCGATTTCCGCAAAGACCCGCAGATGTTCATCAATGTCTTTCGCGGTGTGTCGAACGGAAATGGTCCATTGTTCGTCCCACCAATAGGGCTGAGCTAAAATTCCCCGGTTCACCATCGCGAACCAGTAATGAGTCCAGATGTCCTCATCGACGTGGTACCAGTCGCGGTAGTTGCGCACGCGATGCGGATAGAACATTAAAGCCCCATTTGCTCCCGCGCCATCTGCATACGCAATCAAGCCAACTTTCTTGATGGTGTCCTGATAGCCGTCGACCAGCTTTCGATTGAGCTTACTTACATAGTCGAAAGCGTCGCGTGTTAATACTTCGCGGAAAGTTGCGAGGCCGGCCGTCATGACTACCGGATTGGTATTGTAAGTACCCGCATGAAACATCTTCTGCTTTGCGATCACATCCATGACTTCGCGGCTGGCGGCAAAAGCAGCGAGCGAAAAACCGCCGCCGATGGATTTTCCGAGACAAATGATGTCCGGCTTCACGTCGAAGTATTCGCAGGCACCCCCGTAAGCGAGTTTGCCTCCGGTTTTGACTTCGTCCATGATGAACATTGCGCCGAAGCGTCTGGTGATTTCTCGCAGCCCTTGCAAGTATCCTTCATCCGGCATACAGAAGGCGATATTCATCATGATGGGCTCAACGATGACAGCCGCGATATCGTCCGGATTCTCCTGGAACAGCGTCTCGACCGCCTCTAAATCGTTGAAAGGAGCAACCAGCGTAGCGTCTGAAGTGCCCTTGAGAACGCCGAGACTCGAAACGACGGGGGTGGGATGTTTCGGATCGCCGAATTGCCCTTCTTTGGGCTTCACACTGACCGAAACCGCGTCATGCCCGCCGTGATAGCCGCCTTCCATCTTTATAATCTTGCTGCGCCCCGTCACGGACCGCGCTAGCCGCAGCGCGTGCATAGTGACTTCCGATCCGCTGTTCCCGAAGCGCACCATCTCGACCGGGAATCTTGCGCAGATCTCATCGGCGAGCTCGAGTTCCATGCCGTGCGGCATCCCAAAGAGCGTTCCGATTTGCAGGCGTTCTTCTACAGCCTTCATCACGACGGGATGCGAATGTCCGGCAAACAGAGCGCCGTAGCAGAGATTATGGTCCAGGTACTCGTTCCCGTCCAGATCGTGAATCCGGCTACCCCTCCCGTCTTGCACAAAAAGTGGGTAAGGCGGATAGAAACGGTAGTTACTTCCAACGCCGAGTGGGACGCGATCGGTTGCCCGTTCGTGCGCCTCGCGCGACTTGGGCGTGCGCTTCTCGTAAACGTCTAGCTCTTTCTGAAGTGCTGCGTACATCTTTCCAGAGTTCCTTTGGGAATCGTCAAGTTTAGCGAAAAGAGAGGTGCGTCTTGCAGGGTGGGATTCGACCGGGAATGTCCGCTTCCGTCCGAGGGCGTGAAAGCACCTGTAACCTGCAAGGTTCTCAAAATTATATCCACGCCGGTGCAGTGCGCGCAAGACGAATTTCTTGAGAGCCCATTATCGTGTTGATGCTAAACTCCTTCGCAACCGTGCATTGCAACCGGAGCGCAATTTAGTCGACGTAATTGCATGAAGAGCGAAACTACAACGATTTCAGAGGTGTTTGGATTACGCAAACACAGATTATCGCCTTTGGAGACGCTTGCGCAGTCTTTCTCGAGCGTGGCGCCCACGGCCGGCCCGACCGTCTTGATCCCGCTCGTCTTCGCGGTGGCTGGAACCGGAACGTGGCTTTCCTATTTACTCGCGACGACGGCGGTGCTTTTTGTGGCGCTGAATGTCAGCGGATTTGCTGCAGATTCATCCTCTCCCGGTTCGCTGTTCGCCTATTCGACGTCTGTCTTCGAGGGTCCAATCGGTCAACTCTCAGCCTGGGGGCTACTGCTCGCGTACATAGGCACCGCGTCGGCGGTCTCAGGCGGCTTCACAACTTATGTGGCCGCATTGCTTCACTCCTTGACGGGACTGACCGTTCGGCCGATAGTGTTTACGGCCACGGCCATCGGGCTGGCGACGTTTGTAGCTTATCGGGACGTGAAGATATCGGCGCGGCTGATGCTTTGGCTGGAAGCAATTTCAATTAGCTTAATCACCTTTGTAATTGTGTTGACACTCTGGCGGGCAGGCTTCCATCTCGATCTCAATCAGCTGACGCTGAGACATGCATCACCGAACGGAATTCGACTCGGGCTGGTGCTCGCAATTTTCAGCTTCGTAGGCTTTGAAAGCGCAACCGCGCTGGGGGAAGAAGCGCAAGAGCCGCGCCGCAACATACCGAGAGCGGTTATTTTGAGCGCCCTGTTCGCCGGATTTTTCTTCATGTTTTGCGCGTACTCGGAAGTGCTCGGGTTCGGAGAGGCGCAGCAGGATCTGGGCCAGACTACTTCGCCACTGCATGTTCTCGGGGCCCGGGTGGGGCTTTCCTCGCTTGGACCCGCCATCGACGCAGGCGCTGCCATGAGCTTTCTCGCCTGCGCCATGTCCTGCATTACCGCGGCCGCTCGCACCGCTCTGTTTATGGCCCACCGGAAGCTTCTGCCACAGCCATTCGCGCGCGTACATGCCAGGAACAAAACTCCCGCGATTGCTGTCCTGGCCATCGGGGCGACTTCTATGTTAGGCCCCGCAATCATCCTGCAAGGCGGGGCAAGCGGTTTCGATGTGAACGGTTGGATGGGATCGCTCGCGACCTTAGGATTTATCGTTGCTTATCTTCAAGTCTCGATCGCGCTTCCGGTACACAGGAAACACCAAGGGCAGCTAACGACCAAGACGGTTGTTGTTTCGGCGCTGGCGGTAATCTCTATGATTGCTGCTTTGATCGGCAGTTTTTTCCCTGCTCCGCCGCCGCCGTACTCTTACTTAAACGGTATTTTCATGCTCTACCTGCTGGCTGGCTTTGGCTGGTCCTGGAGAGTAAATCGCTTGTCGAGAATGCCCGGCCGAGGTCCACGCTGAGACCCACGATGAGTCAGGCGCTTCAGTGCCGCCAGTCTTCCTTCCGAGGGTAATAAAGAAGTGGATCGACGATGCTGAGCTGCGCGGCAATCCGAGACCCGTCCGGGTTGAGAATTCCAAGGTCATCGCCGCTCGAACCTTCCGACGTTTCCCAATCCATCCAAGCGAACCCATCCCTTGCAGATCGCAGGCGCTTTCGCCATGATCCATGAATCATGCCCGGTCGAATCCTTTCGATTGTCTGGATCGTGTCGATCACAAGAAAAGTCGGTCCACGTTGAGCGCCGAGTTTTCCGTTTGGATAATTGTCCAGCAGATTCGCCCAGTCCTGATCGCCCGGATTTTGGGCCAGACCACTTGGTTTCTAACGCGCGCCCGTTGACGGTGAACACCACCGGGGTATTCCGGACGCCTGTGCAACCGTGCCGGCGAGTAACTGCTTCACGAATACCAGTACCCCTGGTCGTGGCATCCATCCCGGACTGCCGTCCAGTCGAGAAGTATTACCTTACATTTCAATCTCTGGAGGTTTCTCGATCGGAAACGATTCCGAGGGAGAGCTTCCTCACATCGGTAACAGCTTTAGCTGGTCGGACAACTAAGCAAGCTGGTGGGCAGTCATAGCATGAAGCGAATCACGCCCGGTTCACCAGCGTAGACGGCGCCATCTCTGACGGTTATGTCCAGGATGGCGGAACCTTTGGCAAAGTGATTCGAGCGCGCGATCCACGACTCATTCAATTTGCACTGAAGCTTCTGTTTTAACAAACGTTGCGAGCCCTGCCCTGTCTGTCTGAGAGAATGATCGGCTGAGTGCCAGAATAATCGATGAACGAGCCCGGCGTGAAGTTTGGAGTGAACACTTTTCTGTGGTCGGACAATTTCGGATCGAAAGAGTTCGATCTGCTGCCGACCATACGAGCGCACGGATTCGATGGCGTCGAAGTCTCGCTGATTCATCCGGCGCAATTCGAAGCGCAAGCGATTCGACGCGCTTCGGCGGAAAATGGCTTAGCCTGTACGGTTTGTTCTGTTCTTCCTTCGGAGCTGAGTTTAATTTCGGAAGATGCCGGCGTTCGGGCCAAGGCGCAAACTCATCTTGAAGAGTGTGTCAAATTGACGGCCGAAGCGGGTGCCGCGTTGATTGCGGGTCCGCTTTATTCTCCGATCGGCTATTTGCCTGGACGCAGACGGACGCGCGAAGAGTGGAAGCGGGCGGTCGAGGCCTATCAGAAACTCGGCCCGGTGCTCGACAACTATTCGGTGGAGTTGTGCATCGAGCCACTCAATCGTTTTGAGACATTTTTTCTGAACACGACCGCGGATACCGTTGCACTTTGCTCGGAAGTGAATCATGCGCGAATTGGCATTCTTTGGGACACGTTTCACGCCAATATCGAAGAAAAGAGTCTGGCGGAGTCGGTGAGAATGGCCGCGCCCTATCTGAAACACGTTCACACATCGGAGAACGACCGGGGAACTCCAGGCACTGGTCACGTCGATTGGCGGGGGCTAATCACCGCGTTGCGGGAACTGGAGTATACCCGTTGGCTGACAATCGAAAGCTTCGGATTTTCGCTGGGTGAACTCTGCTCGGCGGCATCTATTTGGCGCGATCTCGCGGAAAGTCCGGCACAAATCGCTTGGGATGGCGTTCGCTTCCTGAAAGATGCTGTCAACCGAAGATAGCTGTCCCCTAACTGGAATATAGTTGGAGCGAGGACATAGCATTTGCCGGATTCGATGTACGACGTATGCGTAATTGGTTCTGGGGCTGCTGGTGGCATCGTTACCAAGGAGCTCTGCGAGGCGGGCGCGAAAGTTATTTTGCTCGAAGCCGGCGAGGAAGTGCCGCCGCATAAGTTCCGCTCCCATTGTTGGCCATATGAGCTGCCGTTCCGAGGCTATCGGGCTGAAAAGCAGGAGCTTTTTTATCCACGCGATCTCAAAGGATCGTTCCGCTCGGAGAGCCTGGAGGGAGTATCTGTCGATCGCATACGAGTGCTGGGCGGTCGAACGCTGCACTGGAACGCAGTGGTGCTGCGCTATGCGCCTTCCGATTTTCGCGAAAGAACGCTGAACGGGATAGAAGAGGACTGGCCAATCACTTACGACGAGCTTGCTCCTTACTATGAGCGAGTGGAAACGATGATCGGGGTCTGCGGTAACGACGATCACCTGGAAATTCTTCCGGCGGGCTCTTCGTATATGCCACCCCCTCCGTTACGCTGCTCCGAGCAGATCCTGAAACGGGAGGCCGGCAAAATAGGCATACCGGTAATTTCCGTGCGAAAAGCACTTTTGACGCGGCAGTACGACAATCGTCCGCCCTGTCACTATTGCGGGCACTGCATGGATGGCTGCGATGTCTCCGCCATCTTCTCCACGCCCGGCAGCATGCTGCCGAAGGCGCGCAAAACAGGAAATCTTACGCTTCGTCAAAATGCATTGGCGCGTGAGATCTTAGTGAATCGCAATGGCCTGGCGCGAGCTGTTTCGATTGTCGATCGAAAGACGAGGCACGAAGAAGAAATTAAAGCGCGTGTTTTCGTCACTTGCTGCGCGACTGTGGAAACGGGCCGCCTTCTTCTGAACTCGCAGTCGTCACCCAACTTCAGAACGGGGCTAGCCAATTCGAGCGGCGTGGTCGGACGTTACCTTAGCGGGCACATCGGGGACAGCGTCTACATTTACTTGCATGAGCTCGAAGGCAGGCCGCCGGCCAACCTCGATGGTTGTCTGGATCATGCTTTTATCCCCCGATATAAGACCAATAGTCCCGCCGGTGCCTTCGATTTTCAGGTGAACTACAGCGGATATATGTTTCCGTATCAGGCATACGCGGTGAAAGGCTACGGATCATCTTTCAAAAAGAAAGTGCGGGAAATGGAGCCCGGTTTCCTGATGCTGGGCGGTTTTGGAAAAGTTAAATCCGAGGCCAATAACCGTATCACTATCGATCCCGCTACGAAGGACACTTACGGCATTCCCATCCCGGTTATGCATTTTGCATATTCGGACTTAGATAAATCTGTTTTTGCCGAGATGAAGAAGACCGTCGACGATCTTTGCGGCCAGTTGAAAGGCCAGGTAACGAAGCATCTCGGGGATCGCCCGGGCGGCTTTGCGAGCCATGAAGTGGGCACTGTTCGCATGGGCGCAGACCCCCGAACTTCCGCGCTCAACAGCTACTGCCAGTCTCATGACGTAAAGAATCTGTTCGTAACAGATGGCAGTGCATTCACCACGACCAGCGAAAAGAACCCTACGCTTACCATCATGGCGCTGAGCCTTCGCGCCGCGGATTATATAAAAGAGCAGCGGCGCTTGGGGGCACTCTGATGTCGGACGAACGATTGAAACTTAGACGCCGGACTCTGCTTCAGTTACTTCCCGCAAGCCTCCTTGCGAAAGATGCCGAAAAAGCTGCTGTAGATCATGTTGGTGTGGATCATTGCGGCATGCCGGTATCTGCGACCAAAGCGGAAGAGCCGTACCGGTTCAAGTTTTTTGCACCGGATGAGGTGGACCTGTTTAACTTAGTCGCAGAGCAAATCATCCCAGCGGACGAGCATTCGCCCGGCGCTCGTGAAGCCAAGGTAGTGGAATTTGCCGATCTGATGATCTCGACGAGCGCCGAATATGTGCGGACGGATTGGCGTACCGGCTTGCATTTGGTTGCCGAACAATTGAAGCAATCCGACATTCATGCCTTTCTGGATCAGGTCTCACAGCAGGAGGAAGACCCTCAAACGGTCCTCGAAGTCTTCTATCCCATGATGAAGCAGATGACCATTAACGGCTACTACTCCTCTGCTGTGGGAATTCACCAGGATCTGCAATATCAGGGCAACACCTACCTGACTTCATTCCAGGGATGTGACCATCCGGAACATCAGGGATAGCTCAAATCGCCGCGCCATTGGCGAGATCCAAGAATCCGGAAGCGGTTTTCCGGTAAGCCGCTCACCTCAGCCCGGATGGCGAAGAGGCCGCCAGCGAGTCGTTCACCGCGAGGCGCCTTTACAGTAGCAGTCGTCACGTAGAGGGTCTTGTAGTCGCTGCCTCCGAACGTGCAGCTGGTGATATTACTCACCGGCATCTCGATAACTTGATCGATTTCGCCGCCAGGCGCTATGCGTACGATACACTTCCCGTGAAACCGGCAGTTCCAAAGATAGCCCTCGCGATCTATGTTCGAACCGTCAGGGGAGCCCCTCTCGAAGCCAGAAAGAAAAGTCCGTTCATTAGCGATTGCGCCCGAGGTCTTGTCGTAATCGTAAGCCCAAACATGATTTGCAAGCGTGTCCGCGAAGTAGAAAACGCTCTGATCCGGGCTCCAGGCCAACGTGTTTGAAATTCCAACGTCGCGCTTCCATTCACTCACGCGCCCATCCGGATCGATTCGGTAAAGCACGCCGTCCTGGCCGCCCGCCTCGCCGGAGGAACCATCCGGATTGACATTGTTTCGCATGGAGCCGACCCAGAGAGAGCCGCGCGGGTCGGCGCGCCCGTCATTCAGCCGAACCGCCGGCCAGCCAGGCAGCCGGAATCCATGCTCGCTGCGCTTATCGGACCGGGGCTCCCAAAGAATCACGCGTGAACCGAGCGCGACAGCCAGTGTGTTATCCCGATCGGTGAGAACCAGCGTGGTGACAGGCTCGTCGAAGAACCACGATTTAACACTTCCATCTTTCGGATCGAAGCGATGAATAAGAAACCGATTGATGTCTGTCCAGTAGAGCGCTTGTTCTTCCGGATGCCATACCGGGCCTTCGCCGCAGACGTCGCCGGTGGGTGCAACACAAACTGGTTCACCGATCAATGTCATGTCTCCTCTATTTCACACTGAGGCCGGCCGTCAAACCGCCGTCTATGCGATAGTCGCTGCCTGTGCAGAAACCAGCTTTGTCCGAAGCAAGAAACGCGGCGAGTTCCGCCACTTCCTCTGCCGTGCCAACGCGCCCGAGCGGATGCGCTTCGCCAAATCGCTTAAAAACAGCATCGACGGGGACTTCCGGAGAAAATTTTTGCGCGGCTAACTCAAGCATAGGCGTAGCAATCGAACCCGGACTGATGGAATTCACGCGCACGCCGTCTTTCGCATGATCGAGCGCCAGAGCTCTTGTCAGGCTATGGATCGCGCCTTTAGAAGTTGCATACGCGGCCACTCCCGGTTGACAGGCATGACCCTGTACCGACGAAAGATTTATGATCGCGCCCCCGCCGCGCTTCCTCATCTGGGGAATGCCGAAATGCGCAAACAGAAAAACGCCCGTGACGTTTACAGCGAGGCAGCGTTCCCAAGTTTCCAATGTCGTTTCCTCGGCGGTGCCGTACGGATGAACCGCGGCAGCGTTCACAATAATGTCAAAGCCCCCAAATCGTTCCACCGCCACCGCGACTGCACTCTCTACGTCGCCCGAGTTAGAAACATCGCACCGCCGTCCCACGATCGGCAAATTCTCCGATTGCGCTTCCGTCTCCAATTGTTCGATTGAATTTCGATCTACACCACACGACCAGACTCGAGCGCCCGCTCGCGCAAACCTTTTCGCAATTGCTTTGCCGATACCGGTTGTGCCAGTTACAATGCAAACCTTATCCTGGAACTCGCCTGTGGGAGCGCTACTCGCTCCCATTCTCTGCTCCCACTACTTTCATGCAGGCGCGCAAATAGCCCATCGCAAACGCCATCCCGGCATGCCACGGCGCATCGCAGCTCAACTGAGGAGCATGGTCAGGAATGATGACGCCTGAAAAATTGTTCTTTTTCAGGATCCGTATGACGCGAAGAACGTCCATATCGCCATCGTCGATGTGCGTCTCCTTGTACTCGGGGACCTTGCCATGCACGTTTCTCAAATGCACGTAGGCGATGCGGCCTTGGGCGCTGTATCGATCTACTGCATCGTAAACATTGCCGTCGCGCATTTCGGTAATTGTTCCGGCGCAGAATTCAAGCTGATTCGCCCGGCTCGGGTTCATTTCGATCAATTTCTGATAGAGCTCGGGCCGATAGATCAGCCTTGGCTGGCCGCGCATGGTCGGCATGGGCGGATCGTCCGGGTGAGCGGCGAGCCGAACGCCCGCCTTCTCGGCTACTGGCAGACATTCTTCAAGGAAGTCATCGAAGCGCTTCCACAATTGTTCCGAACTCGTCGCGGGCAAATTACCCGAAGGCGCGTCGGCGTCATAGATCATGTTCCAAACCATGCCATTCGGCACTGGAGTATCCACCGCGCCGTTCATCCCCACACTAACCGCTCCGCCCCGAGCAAATGGACCCGTTACACGTCCAGCCACACCGGCGATGCTGAAGTTATAGCCGATAATCGGCACTCCAACCTCACCCACGCGCCGGATGATTGTTTTCAAGCCTTCCAATTGTTGTTTTTTTCGCGGGCCGTCCAGCAAAATGTCTGACCAGTGTGCCGGGTCCAAGTTCTCGATTGCTTCCCAAACAAGACCGGCATCTTCGATTTGTCTCTTGATCGCGCGCATCTCCTCGACAGTCCAGAGCCGATCTGGATCTCCCGCATAACCCCAGCCTCCCGCCAGTTCGCCCACCGGCTGATCTTGTCTCGGATTCGCGCTTCCCCCTTTGTTGAAGTAGTCAACCAGGTGAACCACCGCGTGAGTAGCTCCCACCTGCCGCGCGAATGCGAGGTAATCGGCTGTCAACATGTGTCTGTATAGACCGAAGCCAAGTTTCATCGTAAATTCCGTTTCATTAAAATTAATGTGGCTCGGGCGGCGGGGTCACTTCTCCGTCTTTGCCATACAATGGCACTTGCCCTTTATTCAAAGCCAAAATAAAGTCTATGGCCGACTGCGCTGGCTGTCAATAAGGACGACGGCGTGAATCGGCGTGAGTTCATCGCAGGTGTAACGGCATCCTCGCTTGCGGAAATCCCCGCACTTGCCGCGTCTGCAGACAAGGCGCAATCTCCGAGCGCGGTAAAGACCGTCTACGTGGTAACGAAATGTCATCTCGATATCGGCTTTACTGACACGGAGCGTAACGTACTGCTCCTGTATTTCGATGACTATTTTCCACACGCCATGAGCCTTGCGGAAGATCTACGTCGCGAAAGAGGCGAGGAGCGTTACGTATGGACGATAGCCGCGTGGATGCTCTATGAGTATCTTGAGCAGGCATCGGCCGAGCAGCGGAATCGAGCGGAACGAGCCATTGCCGCCGGAGATATTGCCTGGCATGCCATGCCGTTCACCTGGCAATCCGAGATGCTCGATCGCTATTTGATCGCAACCTCGCTCAAATTCTCACAAGCTCTAGACAGGCGATTCGGTAAGAAAACAATTGCTGGAAAATTGACCGATGTTCCCGGGCATACTCGCGGCTTGATTGCTCCTCTTGTTGAGGCAGGTGTCGAGTTTCTCGACATCGGTGACAATCCCGGTTGCAAAGCGCCCGATGTGCCGGCTATGCAATCGGCCGGCAGCCGAACATCCGCTGAAATCGAAGCGCTTAATTTAGCTCTTATCCCCGCGCTCGTCAAGACCGGTCTCAGCGCGAAGCAAGCGCAGCAAGTCATTCTTGAAGCGCCATACGAAGCGCGGCCTTATCTGTTTAACTGGCGCAATCCGAAAGGCCAGCAGATCGCCGTGCTGTACCACCCGCTCGGTTACGGCAGCACGGTAGCTATTCCAGGAACCGACTTTGCGGTGTCCATCCGGGTAAGAATAGACAACTCGGGTCCGCATTCGGCCGGCGAAGTGAAAGCGTATTACGCTTCGCTGCGGCAGCTTTTTCCAGGAGCGAAGATCGTGGCAACCGACCTCAGCACGGTGGCCGCCGCGCTACAAGGAGTCCGATCACGGCTGCCAGTTGTCACCCAAGAAATTGGTGACACCTGGATCTATGGGCCGGCCAGTGATCCCGGCAAAGTAGCGCGTTATCGCGAGCTATGCCGGCTACGGCTGGAATGGCTTGCTAAAAAGAAACTCGAGTCCGGCGGCGCAGTCGATCTTGCGTTCACATCGCGCCTCATCCTTGCGCCGGAGCACAATTGGGGCCTCAGCACAGGGCACTATTTGAAGCACCATGACGCGTATTCGCCCGATCAACTCTCCGCTGCCCGCATAGTCAGGCCGGAGTTTCAAAAAATGGATGACGAGTGGGTTGCCAAGCGCCGCGACATGGAGATCGCCGTGACAACTCTTCCCGCGCCCATGCGAGCAGAAGCGCACATGCGGCTAGACGCGCTCGTTCCAGTAGCTCCCGATATTCGCGATGCGAAACCGCTGAGTCCTGGCGCGGAAATCCAGGCTCGCCATTTCGCGCTCGCGCTCGATCCCGGCTCTGGAGCCATCATGAAGTTGCGCGATCGTAAAACGGGCCGTGATTGGGCCTCCGCCGCTCACCCCCTGGCCTGCTTCCGTTATCAAACATTCACTAGTGCCGACTTTGCGCGCTTTAACGCGGCTTACAACACCTCGAAGTTTGCCTACAACGATTTCGGCAAGCCCGGCCTCGATAAATATCCCGTCGAGAGCAGTACCTGCCTTGCCAAGATCCGCTCCGGCTCATTAGAGGAAAGCGCCCAGGGAACTCGCATCCTGACGGAATTGCACGTGGCTTCTCCGAACGAGGCGGCGGCTCATTTGATGAGCTGCCCCAATCGTCTTGCGCTCGAGATTTGGCTCCCGAACGACGACCCTGCCGTATTCCTCAACTTCCAATGCTTCGAGAAGAGAGCGAACCGGCTGCCCGAGGCGATGTGGCTTTCTTTTTCGCCGATTGCCCCGAATTCGCAAGGCTGGTCGCTTGAAAAAGTCGACCAACCTATCTCGCCGCTCGACGTCATCGCAAATGGTAACCGGCATCTCCATGCTGTGACCAAGAATGTGAACTATCGCGACGACCAAGGGAGATTCACTCTCGAGACTTTGGATGCTCCTCTGATCGCGCCCGGACAGCGGTCTCTACTTGACTTCAATAATCGCCAACCCGACATGCGCGAGGGAGTTCACGTCAACTTATACAACAATCTGTGGGGAACAGCGTTTCCTCAATGGTATGGCCAAGACATGCTGTTCCGCTTTATCCTGCGCGTCTAAATCGTTGCCCGCGCTGGAGGCGTCTTTGACCAGATCCGGCTAATATCTTCGAGCGAATAACCCTTGGTCTCCGGAACAAGTTTAAAAACAAAGATAAAGTTTATCGCCGCCATCGCGCCGAAGAACCAGAACGTACCGCTGCTCCCCAAATACCGCTGCATGATCGGGAAGAACTGGTTTGCCAGATAAGCGAAGATCCAGATAGCCGTCGTCGCAATCGACATCGCGGCGCCGCGCACTTTTGTCGGGAAAATCTCTGAGATGATCACCCAGCACACCGCGCCGTTCCCGATCGCATGGCCCGCCACAAAGGCCATGATCCCGATCAGAATGCCCACCCCGTATCCCTTCGTCAGGTACAGAAAACCAACGCTTACCAACGCAATTGTCTGTAAAGCGGTTCCCCATAAGATCAGCGTCTTTCGGCCCGCTCGATCTACCAGCCAGATTGCCACTGCCGTCAGCGCCAGGTTTACCAGGCCAACCAGCACCGATTGAAAGAATGCATCGGACGCTTTCTCGCCTGCCGTTTTGAAAATTTCCGGCAAGAAGGATAAGAGCGCGGTGATGCCGCTTGTTTGTGAAAAGGCCGCCAGCAGAAATCCAATCAGCAACGCCCGTCGAAACGGCCCCGTAAACAGTTCCTTCAGGTCTCCTTCTTCTTCCGATAGAGATTTCTTGATCGAAGCTGCCTCAGGAGCGGCGATCTCGCGGCCTTGTATCTCGGTCAGCACCAACTCGGCTTCGCGCTCTCGCCCTACTTTCATCAGCCATCGCGGGCTTTCCTTTGCTCGCAAAATCGCCAGCACGAAAACTGCCGCCGGAATCGCTCCCGCCGCAAACATCCAGCGCCAGCCGTGCGCGGTGTTCCACGCCTCATTTCCGGCTTTTTCGATCAGCATGTTTACGAAGACGGCGCATAGTATGCCTGTCACAATACCGAATTGATAAAAGACCACCAGCCTGCCGCGAACCGCCGCCGGCGCAATCTCTGCAATATACATCGGGGCAACGATAGAGGCCGCGCCAATTCCGATTCCTCCTACAATTCGCCACAAGATGTACTGCGTGAAGGTTGCCGATAACCAAACGCCTATCGATGACAACGCAAAACACGCCGCGCAGGCGTAAAGCGCTTTTTTCAATCCGAACCGATCCGCCAGAGCGCCTGAGCAGGCTGAACCGATGAGGCATCCAACCAGCGCGCATCCCGCTGCCCAGCCGATCCCGGCAGGTTGTAGATGGAAGTAAACCGAAAGGTGGCCGATGGCGCCGCTGATTACGATGTTGTCGTACCCGAAGAGAAATCCGCCGAGTGATGAAACCAGGGTGGATAGGATCAGCGCAGCGTGGCTGCTAGGGCGTTCTAATTCCGCGGGCATGTTGACAGAGAGCGCAATCCACTCATAGACTTTATCTTGGCCTCGGAATAAGAGCCAACGCCATTGTAGTCCACGTAGCACAAATGCAAACTTCAACCTGTCCCGCAAGGAGCGTTTCGAGATGACCTGGCTGAGTAAGTTACCCGTATTTCTCCTGCTCCTTCCGATCCTTCGAGCGCAGCCTCAAAGCCAGACCGTTTGGCAGATCGGTAAGTTCGATCAATCTCCGGTCGAGTTTTCCGCGCATCCTGCCACGTCTGTCACCTTTCGCGTCGGCACAAGCGATGCCGCTAAAGACTGGCCGGCCCGGCAGGCGACCGGCGACTCCTATCGGATCCTATTCCCGCTTGATTCGATATCAGGCAGCTACTCGCTGAAAATTGGCGCCTTGATCGATCAACCTAGAGTGCCGGCCTTTCGCATCGACGTTAATGGCCATGCCGGAATGTTTTTCTTGCATCCGAAACTAAGCTATTCGCGCAGCGACTTTTCGTATGCTTTCGATCCACACGAGTCTCAGAGTGAGTTGGATATCGATATTCCCTCTTTGTTTCTAAAGAACGGTGAAAACGCCATCACCGTGACCTGCACGGACGACCCTACCACCGAGGCTGGTGAGAAAGAGCTCGGGGGAATCAGTTACGATGCGCTGAGTCTTGAGCATACAGCCGTTAAATCCAAATCGGACGAGACAAATGTCATAGCGGAACCAACTATTTTTTTTCACGGCACGCCGGGCAATCTCACCGAAGTGGTGGATGCCTATATTCGGTTTGGCCGTCCCTGGAAGGCAGCGACCGCCGAACTCGAAATCGCCGGCAAGCACTATAACGCCCCGATCGCAGCCGGCGACTTTGGAGAACGAAGGGTTTCGTTCGATGTTTCCGAGTGGACCGGAACCATCCAGGGCAAGATTCACGTAAGTCCGGATCCGACACGCCCGACGGAAGTCAATCTGGCCGCCCAGCGAAAGTGGACTATCTTTGTTGTTCCGCACACCCACTTGGACGTGGGCTTCACGGACTACCAGGGTAAAGTCGCCGAGACTCAGGCCAGAGTTCTCACCCAAGCTGCTGCTCTTATCAAAGAACACCCCGACTTCCGGTTCTCCATGGATGGTTCCTGGAATCTGCAGCAATTGCTTGAAACTCGACCCAAAGAGAAGCGCGACGAAATCCTCAACTTGATTCGCTCAGGGAAAATGGCCATGCCTGCGCAATACGCGAACTTGCTTACCGGCTACGCGTCACTCGAGACTTTATATCGCTCTCTTTATGACTCGAAAGCATATGCTAGTGAATATCATCTACCGTTCGAGTATGCCAACATCACAGACGTGCCTACTTACTCTGGCAGTTATCCTTCGATACTTGCCAGTAGCGGAGTCAAGTATTGGATAGCAGCCTCAAATAATGACCGGGCACCTATCTTCTATTACGACCACTGGAACGAAAAATCACCTTTCTGGTGGGAAGGTCCGGACGGCAAGAAAGTATTGTTCTGGTATTCACGCCACTATATGCAGGTACAAACGCTTTTCGGTTTGTCTCCTCAGCTGAATGCGGTTCGCGAATCGCTCCCCATCTACTTACAGGCTTACTCAAAGCCCACCTATAAGCCAAATGTGGCCCTTATCTTCGGCACGCAGGTCGAAAACACGGATCTGGTCCCATCCACTTCCACATTCGCGGACGCTTGGGACAAGCAGTACGCCTACCCCAAACTGAACTACTCTACCTTTCCGGATTTTTTTCACTATATCGACGCGAACTACCGAAACGACTTGCCTACCTTCAAGGGCGATGGCGGCGGCTATTGGGAAGACGGCATCGGCAGCGATGCGTATTTTGAAGCCGAAGACCGGCGGAACCAGAACCGCGCGCTTTCCGCTGAAGTCCTATCTTCTGTCACCCACTCCATCGATGCGAACCTGAATCCACCCATCGGCCGCTTTACCGAGATCTGGCGCAACATCGTTCTCTTCTCGGAACATACCTGGCTTTCCTATAACGCGGTCTCTCAGCCCGACGAAGAGGAATCCGTCAAGCAGATCCGCGTAAAGGATAGCCGCGCGACCATCGCGTCTTTGCAGATCGAGGACGTCATGAATCGTTCCCTCAGTCAGCTCGCAGATCAGATCCACATCCCCGCAAACACTTTGGTTGTCTTCAACTCTCTGAACTGGAAGCGGGACGGCGTTGTCGAAACAGACCTGTTCGAGCACCCGAAAGTGGTCGATCTAACTACTCATCAGGAAGTCCCGCTCCAGGTGCTCTATGCGAAAGAAAAATTTCTGCATGTTCGCTTCCTGGCGAAGGATCTGCCTGGGGTCGGATATAAGTGCTTCAGCATCATCTACGGCAAAGAGGGCCGCCCCGAAGTGCCCGAATCGAACGAAAAGACGATCGAAAATGCCTTCTACCGGATAACTGTCGATCCTGATAGCGGCGCTTTAAAGAGCATCTACGATAAGCAACTGCAACGCGACGTAGTCGATTCGAGCAGCCCTTACAAGTTCGGGCAGTATCTCTATGTCACGGGAGGCGACGGCGATACTCAAATGATCAATCCCTTTCCAGCTCTACCGCCGGGCGAACTGACCGTGCATCCGGCCTCGGAGGGCAAGTTCCTGGGCGTCGAAACCATGCCTTGGGGCCAATCCCTCCGCTTGTCTAGCTCGGATGTAAACACGCCCGAGATCCAAACCGAGATCCTCCTCTTCAACGATCAGAAGAAAATCGAGTTCCGTTACCGCGTGCACAAGAACTACACGACTAAGAAAGAGGCCGTATACTTTGCGTTTCCAGTTGCGGCAACCAACCCGCAATTCAGCTTTGCCACCCAACAGGCTTGGGTCGATCCGGCGCACGACATCATGAAGGGCGGCAGCCTCGAATGGTTCAACGTCCAGCAGTGGATGGCCGTTCACGATGCAAATCTGGCCGTAGGCATCGTACCGCTCGATGCTTCTCTTGCCAGCTTTGGCGACATCAATCGCGGCAAATGGCCCGGTGTCTTCCAGCCGAAGACCAGCACGATTTTTTCTTATGCGATGAACAACTACTGGCACACCAACTATCGCGCCGGCCAGGGCGGCGATTTCACTTTCCGCTACACCATGACCAGCGCCGCGCAGATGAATGGCGAAGTTCTGAGCCAGTTAGGTTTAGAGGAAATGCGGCCCATGGAGCTCGATTACGTTGTTTCCCAGGACAAAGTCGGCGATCCGCCACGTCCTCTCCCAGCTGCCGGCGAGGGGTTCCTCGAAACGACCAATCGCGACGTCGCCTTGGTCACATGGAAAAAAGCCGAAGATGGTAACGGCATGATTCTCCGTCTTCAGAACCTCTCCGGAAAGCCAGTTGAAGCTGGCCTGCATTTCTTACGTTCTACCGTTGCGTCTGCTCAATTATGTTCTGGAGTCGAAGACGCGCTACATGCCCTGCCTGTCACAAACAGCAGCGTTCAACTCTCTTTTGCCCCGTTTGAAGTGCTCACCGTGCGCGTGGTCGCCAAGTGAAAATACGGTTCGTAAAGCGACAATCGAATCAGAACCGCGCACGTCACTAAGCGGACGCTAACTCGCTAACACATTAAAACACACCGGTATCTCCCAAAAAACTTATACTCTGCCGTTAAAAAAGTTCTTGACGCGGTAATGGTTTTGGAATATACCTATTCTAACGGTCCTTCGCTTTAAGTGTAGAGGTGTCTTCGATCCCGGCGCGGGCTCCCAGGTTAGGAGTTTGAAATGAGACTTATTCGCAGGCTAAGTTGTCTTGGCGCAATCGTCAGCTTTTGCGTCGCGTCGTTAGTTGCCCAGACTACAAACGGTTCCATTAATGGCACCGTTACCGATCCTTCTGGATCTGCCGTCGGCGGGGTGCAGGTGCAGGTTTCGAGCGCCGACACCGGTTTGCAGCGAACAGCAACCACCTTGGACAACGGCACGTATACGCTCCCGCAGTTGCCGCCAGGTAATTATGAATTGACAATTCAGAAAGCCGGCTTTGCTACCGAGGATAGAAAAGGAATTCAGCTTCTGGTCAATCAGGCGGCCACCATCGATTTCAAGCTTACCGTCGCCGCGGTTAGTGAGACGGTGGAGGTGACGGGCGCCCCGCCGCCACTGAATACCACCACCGCAACGTTAGGCGACGTCGTCCAGCACCAGCAGATTGTGGATCTTCCGCTGAACGGGCGCAACTTCACGCAGCTGACTCTCCTTTCCCCTGGCGCAGTCAACCAGCAGTCCGGGCAGCAAGGCGCGTTTACGGTTCAACCCGGCGCCGGTACCGTCAGCCCTTCGGTCAATGGACAGCGCGGTCAGCAAAATAACTTCACCATGGATGGCGTTTTGAACAATGCCATCTACACCAATACCTGGGTTCTATACCCCCCGCCTGACGCTTTACAGGAGTTCAACGTTCAATCTCACATTACCGATAGCGAATTTGCTATCTCTTCTGGAGCGAACATTAACATTGCTACTAAGTCCGGCACGAATGAGTTTCACGGAGCGGTGTGGGAATTCTTCAGGAACGATGTTCTGGATGCACGTAACTTTTTCGATGCACAAAAACCCCCTTATCGTCAGAACCAGTATGGCGTTAACTTCGGTGGTCCTATCATTAAGAACAACACGTGGTTCGATGTGTACTGGGAAGGGTTCCGCTCCGCCCAGAGCCTGAATAACTTCGCTACCGTTCCGACAGCAGCCGAACGGGGCGGGGATTTCTCGGGCATCTTGGGCCCGCAATTTGGCACCGATAGCCTCGGCCGACCTATCTACACCAATGAGATCTTCGACCCGACTACCAGCCGAACGGATCCTACGAATCCGCTAAACATCATTCGCGACCCCTATCCTGGTAACAAAATACCTACGGCGTCCTTGAATCCGACCAGTCTTCTAATGCTTCAGAAGTATTATCCGCTTCCGAACCTCTCGGGTATCTCTCCTAACTACCAGTTCGCTGGCGCGAATACCACGTCGATCGATCAGACAGGAATAAGAATCGATCACCGCTTCGGTGACAACGACACCATGTTCGGCCGCTATAACCGCACAAATGCCAATCTCTTGCGACCCGAGTCGCTACCGACGTATCAGCAAACCCTCCAGAATTACGGCCAAACTTTAGCTTTGGGTTACACGCATCTTTTTGGCGCAAGCACAATCCTTAACGTTCACTACGGCTACACCAACACCAATTTCGGTCAGTTCGATGGAGCGGCTGGCCAGGCCTTTCTCAGCGCAACTAACTACGATGAGCACGCGCCGGCCAAGAACGGCATAGCGTTGGGTCCACAGACAAGCATCTCGAACGGTTTTACCGGAGTGGGTCAGTTTGCCATCCCGCTCGGCCCGCAATACAATCACGACGGTCACGCGGACCTCTCGATTGTGAGGGGTAACCATACGATCGGCGTCGGCACGATGATCTACCACATCCATAGCTTCGATGATGGTTGGGGCGCGGCCGTAGGTTTCACACAAAATGCAACTTCGCAGGGCGGCTTAGCCAACAACTCCGGCAACGGCGCGGCCAGTTTCATGCTTGGCCTGCCCGATAATTTGTCCGGTTTCTTAGGCAATACATCTGCCAATGAAAGAGGTTGGTGGTATGGCGGCTACATTCAGGACCAGTGGCAGATATCGAAGCGTCTGACCATGACCTTCGGATTACGCTACGACTTCGTGGAGCCGCCAAGTTATGGAAGCAAAATCGTCTCCGGCCTCGATATTCAGACTGGAAACTTCCTGGTCTCTGGCCCTGCGCCGCCCTTATATCCCAGTCCGAACGTGCGTAAGACCTTTTATGATCCGCATTACAACGGCTTCGAGCCGCGCTTCGGTCTAGCTTATCGCGCCAGCCCGACCACCGTGTTTCGCGGCGCATTCGCCATCTTTGACGACCACAACAACACGCTTGTCCAGGAAGCGCAGGATCCTCGCATCTCCTGGCCCGAAGGCGTGGGTATTTCGAATATCGATTTGAATCGCGGTTTGCCAACTACCTATTTCAATAATCTGCCGCCCAGTTCGTCCTACTTCAACCCTTTGCAGCCTCTGGTGGATTTTGGCGCCGACCCGCGTAACAAAATTCCCTATGTGATGGAATACAACGGCGGCGTTGAACAACAGCTGGCCCACGCTTATGTTCTAACTCTTGACTATGTCGGCTCAGTCGGCCGCCATGAGTTCATTCAGCCGACGGCAAATACTGCCCTCTATCCGGCGCCCGGTGCTATAGCGGCACGTCAACCCTTTCCCCAGTACGGAGGCTCGTTCTCCTACGATGAAAACGTTGGTAACTCCAGCTATAACGCCTTACAAGCTAAGTTACAAAAGTCGCTTTCTTTCGGTCTTAACTTCCTGGCGTCTTACACCTGGTCGAAGTCGCTCGATATCCAGTCGGAGGGCCAGTCCGGCAGTATCGAGAACATCTACAACCTGAGGCAGGATTGGGGCCCGTCGGATTTCAACCGAAGCCAAGTATTTGTCCTGAGCGGGGTCTATCAGCTGCCATTTGGCAAAGGGAAACGCTTTCTCTCGAATTCGAACGGCTTCACACGCGCTGTACTCGGCGATTGGAATGTCACTGGGATTCTTACCATGACTTCCGGTCAGCCTTTCAGTATTCAATCGGGAGGCGATCCTGCGAATGTGGGTGGCGGCAGTGAGCGCGCGCAAGTGTTGGGAAATCCCACTGCCGGATTTAACCAAAATGTCCAGGAATGGTTCAACACGGCCTCGTTTGCTGTTCCAGCGGCCTACACCTTTGGTAACGAAGGCCGCAACAACCTGACCGGGCCGCCTTTTAAGAATCTTGACTTGAGCGCTTTGAAGAACTTTGCGCTGACTGAGCGATTCTCTTTGCAGTTCCGTGCGGAGTTCTTCGATATCTTAAATCACGCGAACTTTGCCACGCCGGACAACACCGTAACCGATAGCGCTTTTGGAACCATCACCCAAACCGCCAACCCGAACTCTAACCGCGAGGTTCAGTTCGCTCTCAAAGTCTTGTTCTAATAATCTAAGAGGGGCTCCGATTACTCGGAGCTTCTCTCCTGAATGGTTGTACTCCCGATCCTTCTGGCGCTTGCTGCCACTCAATGCGACGCCAATCTTCAGCCCGTGACCTTGGCTCTGCAGCAGAATGACCTTCCAAAGGCTTCTTCTCTCCTGGCCGCTATTCCAGTCGAATGCTCCGCATCCAGTTCTTTTTACGCGTTGACCGGCGTCACCGACGAGCTCTCTGGCAAAACGGATGAAGCAGAAAGCGCGTTCCAAAAAGCAATTTCGCTCGATCCCAAGTCGCCACGCCTTCGTGAGCAATTGGGCGCAGCCTACCTGCGTAATAAGAAGCCTGCGCTCGCGGCCGAGGAACTACAGCAAGCTGTCGTTCTCGATCCTGCCAATCCCGCCGCCAGGAAGTACCTGATCGGCGCGTATGTAGAGACGAAAGCTTGGGAAAAGGCCGCCAAGCTGTTCGACCAGATTGGAGAAAAACCCGCGGACGGCAGCGATCCCATCTTTCTTCTTTGGTTTGCTCAAACGCTAATGGAAACCCGGCAAGTAACCCGTCTTGGCCGTGATCTCCCATCTCCAAATGCCGGCCTTCCGCCTCCATTACTCTTCTCGCTCGGTACTCTCTTCGCGCAGCACGGCATGTATCTAAAAGCTGTAGATTATCTGCAAGCCATTCCTGAAAACGAAGCGGATGATGCGGTGTATTTCAATCTAGGTCTGGCTTACTCGCACTTACAGAAATACCTGGAAGCGCGCAAATACTATTTCCTCGCCATCGATAAACACCCGGAACACGCTGACGCGTATTTCCGGGTCGGCCTCGATTACGGAGCAGCGGGAGACTCCAGAAAAGCTCTTCCCTGGTTGTTTCGCGCTCGTGAGTGGGCGCCTTCTCGCGCGGACCTCTCTTACGCCCTCGTTGAGCAGCTGATTCAGCTGAAATACTTCGATACCGCGCAGGAGATTCTGGCTGAATCCGCCCAACCCGGCTCGACTAGTCCTCTGCTCTCCGTTGCAACTGCCGACTTGAAACAAGCCAGAGGCGACAATGCGGGCGCCATAGAGCAATATCGCCAATTACTTGCTCAACAACCCGATTTCCCTCCGGCTCTCGTGGGTCTTGCCAGAGCGGACATCGCCAACGGAAAAGAAGGGGAGGCTCGCTCGAGCCTACGCGCCGCGCTGTCGAAAAATCCCGATGATCCCTCCGCCAACGGTGAACTGGGTCTGCTTGATGCCGGTCAAGGAAACTGGAATTCCGCGCTGCCTCATTTAGAAAAAGTCTGGGTTCAGGATCGATCCGATGCAAAAATCGCGCTCGCGCTGTCGCGTGTTTACCGCTACCTGAATCGCCCGGCCGACGCCCTAAGGGTACTTACGACCATTGCACCGGAAGCCGGACAATCCTCACCTTTTCATCTCGAACTCGCTCAAGTCTACACTCAACTTCACCAACCCGCAAAGGCGCAAGCGGAACGCACAATGGTCGCGCAGATCCAAACGGACACCCAGGCTGGATTACATTTCGACAATCCGAAAGTCTATGTTCATTAGGAGCGCCTGTATTTTCGCTGTGCTCCTGGCCCAGAACGCTACAGCCGCGAATTCTTGCCTGCCAGCGGCCACTTTTAAACAGGTGAACGACCTTCTCGCGCGCAAGAGTTATCAGGAAGCCGCCCACGCCCTGGAACTGCTTCAGACTTGCCCTCAATTGTCGCCGCTCGAAACGTTTGAGATGGGCTGGCTCTACGGTCGCGCCAGGCGCTTTGACGCGGCGCTGAAAGTCTTCAATCGAGTTCCCGGAGATGTTCCCGATCGCCCAACTCACGATTATGCCGTCGCCCTCAGTGAGTTCGAACTGGCCGACTATCACGGCGCGGTAACCGTTCTCGAAGCTCTTCGCTCCACCGGGGCATTGGATGCAAAATCCGCTAATCTTCTCGCGGTTTCTTACTCCAAGCTGGCGCTCTACAAACAGGCCTATGGAGTTTTAGAGGAACAGGTCGCCAGCGGTTCTAAAGACCTATCTACTTACCTGAACTTAGTAACCGTCTGCGCGGAAGGAGGAGACTTTGCCCGGGCAGCTGAAGTTGCATCGAACGCAGTCAAGCTCTTTCCGGATTCGGCCGACGCCCTGAACGTTCGCGGCGCAGCCTATTCTTTGCTTGGCCATCTCGGTCAAGCCAGTCAGGACTTCGCGGCCGCTGAGCATCTCGCTCCGAACCGGCCCGACATTCGCTTCTTTTTGGCACTGATGGATTACAATCAGGCGAAATATCCGCAAGCTCTCGCTGTTTTGCAAACAGCGAAACAGGAAGGCATGAAAGACTCCGATCTCTCTTACCTGACAGCCGAGTGCCTCCTGAAAGTTGACTCCGCGAGCTCGAAGGCTGCCCTCGCGGAATTAAATCAGGCGATTGACTTGAATCCCGATTCCGTAGCGGCCAGAACTCTGCGCGGACGATTGCTCCTCGATGGCGGTCAGACGAAGGCAGCGGCGGCCGATCTCGAGATCGCGAACCGGCAAGATCCGAGCTCCCGAAGCACTCTCTACAACCTCGCTCGCGCCTACCGCGCTTTAGGCGAGAACGATCGGGCCGCGACATTTTTTCGCAAACTTCATTCCGATCAGCCTAGCATCCTAAAAGAAGCCGGTGATCGCCGTCTCAACGAAACGTTAGCCGGCAAAGGAACCGCGCCGTGAAGAGCTTTCTCCTGTTCTCTATTGCTGCCATTCTCTTGCTTGCGCAGCCTGGTTCGCTTCACATCAAGAGCGCGCTCGCCGCCTATGATGCGGGGGAACTTGCCGCAAAAAACAAACGGTTCCCGGAAGCCGTTACACAATTCCACAAGGCCATAGAGATCGAGCCCACCTTCACAGATGCCTTCAACGGTCTGATCGATGCCTGCTTACATTCAGGTCGCCGCACGGATGCCGCTGCCGCCATCACCCAGTTCCTCGAAATAGAACCGGATGTTATCCGTTATCGCCTGCTTCTGGGGCAGATCTTGTTGGAAGAGAACCAGGCCGAGCGAGCCTTGGCCCAGTTCTCTTTTGTACTGAAGGCCGATCCGGTAAATGCGGAAGCCCTACTGGGATTCGCCCATGCTGCCCAGAAGGCTGGTATGGCAGATCGGGCGGCCGAAGCCTTAGAACGGGGCAGGAAGCAATATCCGCTCGATGCTCGTTTTAAGCCGGCCTCGGCGCACCCTTAGTGGCTAATTACAGAGTGGCTAACTACAGCCCGACGTCCCGCCGCAGTTCTCGCACTTATAACAGGAACCGTTCCGAGTCATCATGCTCCCGCATTCGGAACAGAGCGGCGCATCTCCCACAGCACTCGCATCGAAAGGCAGCGCGACCTGCGGATCGGGAACCGTTGGACGAAGCTTCGAAGTTTCACCCGCTTCGTTGGTCTCGGTTATGCCCAGAAAACGCGCGCCCAGCCAGCGGAAGATATAGTCGATGATCGATTTAGCGTAAGGAACCTGCTGGTTTCCTGTCCAGCCGCTCGGCTCAAATCGAACATGGCTGAATTTATCCACAAAAAATTTCAGCGGTACACCATACTGCAACCCGTAGCTGATAGATGTAGCCAGCGTGTCCATCAGCCCCGATATCGTCGAGCCCTCTTTTGCCATCGAAATGAAAACTTCACCCGGAGTGCCGTCTTCATAGAGCCCCACCGTGATGTAGCCTTCGTGCCCGGCAATCGAAAACTTGTGTGTGAGCGACTGCCGTTCGTCCGGTAGTTTGCGGCGTACCGGCCGATAAACAATCTTTTCGACTGTCTGCGGAACCGCGCTTTGAGTTACCACGGCCAATTGCTTCTTTTCGCCTTTTCCGGTTCCAGAGCTAAGCGGTTGGACACGTTTGGAGCCGTCGCGGTATATGGCTACGGCTTTTAAGCCTAATTTCCAACTTTCCGTATAGGCTTCCATGACGTCTTCCACCGTGGATTCCTCGGGCATGTTGATGGTCTTCGATATTGCTCCAGAGATGAAAGGTTGAGCCGCGGCCATCATCTTGACGTGTCCCATGTAGTGGATGAAGCGTGTTCCATTCTGCGGCCGGAAGCTGCAGTCGAAAACCGGAAGATGCTCCGGCTTCAGATTCGGCGCGCCCTCAATCGTACCCGTGGCGTCAATGTGCGTAACGATCTGTTCGGCTTGCTCGGCCGTACAGCCCAGCTTGATCAGAGCCTGCGGAACCGTGTTGTTCACAATCTTGATAACGCCTCCGCCGACCAATTTCTTGTATTTCACCAGCGCAAGATCAGGCTCGATACCGGTGGTGTCGCAATCCATCATGAAGCCAATAGTTCCGGTCGGCGCAAGCACCGTCACCTGCGAATTGCGGAATCCATTCTTCGAACCGATTTCATAGGACTGCCGCCAGCATTCTTCAGCCGCCTTCAACATGGACGCGGGAATACGCTTATTGTCGATCCCGCTCACCGCGTTCCAGTGCATTTGAATGACCTCCAGGAACGGGTCCACGTTGTCTGAATACCCGGGACACGCGCCCACCGCGCCCGCCACTCGCGCACTCGTCAGATAAGCTTGACCGCACATAATGGCCGTAATGGCCGCCGCGAAATCCCGGCCCTTGTCGCTGTCGTAGGGCAGTCCAAGCGACATAAGCATTGCGCCGAGGTTCGCGTAGCCAAGCCCTAACGGACGGAAGTCATGCGAATTCTTGGCGATCTTTTCGGTGGGATACGACGCATTGTCGACCAGAATCTCTTGCGCAAGGATCACCGTATCCACCGCATGACGAAACGCGTCTACGTCGAAAGCTCCTTCCGGCCCCACGAACTTCAACAGATTCAACGAAGCTAAATTGCACGCCGAATCGTCGAGGAACATGTACTCCGAGCAGGGGTTCGACGCATTGATGCGCGCCGTGTGCTTCGAAGTATGCCAGCGATTAATCGTCGTATCGAATTGCATGCCCGGATCGCCGCATTGATAGGTAGCCTCCGCCACCTGGCGCATGAGTTCCCGGGCCTTGTAGCGGTTCACGGGCTGCCCGTTGACCACGCTCTTCGTCCACCAGTCGGCGTCGTTCATCACCGCCTGCATGAACTCGTCAGACGCTCGAATGGAATTATTCGCGTTCTGAAAGAAAATCGAGCCGTATGCCTCGCCGTCGAGCGACGAGTCATAACCCGCGTCGATCAGCGTATGCGCCTTCTTTTCTTCTTTGGCCTTGCACCAGATGAACTTTTCCACGTCCGGATGGTCCGAGTTAAGAATAACCATCTTGGCGGCCCGGCGCGTCTTTCCCCCAGACTTGATCACGCCGGCAAATGCATCGAAACCCTTCATGAAACTGAGCGGACCGGAAGCTCGACCGCCGCCCCAAAGATGAGCGTCCTCCTCCCGGATCGCGGAAAGATTCGTTCCCGTACCCGAGCCCCACTTGAAAAGCATCCCTTCGGTCTTGGCCAAATCGAGAATGGATTCGAGCGTGTCGCCGACCGAGTTAATGAAGCAAGCCGAGCACTGTGGATGATTTTCGCCCGGAAGAAGCTTCTTCACTACCTGCGTAGCTTCATCAAAATAAAACCCATAACCGCGTGACTCGCGAACTCCGACATTGAACCAAACCGGCGAATTGAAGCACGCCTTCTGCGTCAGCATCAGGTGAGCCAACTCATTTCGGAAGCTCTCACCGTCTTCTTTTGTTTTGAAATATTTACCGGACAAGCCCCAATCCGCAATCGTATCTACTACACGATGGACCAACTGAGAAACGCTCGTCTCGCGTTCGGGTGAGCCGATACGCCCATGAAAGTACTTGCTTGCTACTATGTTGGTCGCGGTCTGTGACCATTCGGCAGGTACCTCCACGTCTCTTTGCTCGAAAATAACCGAGCCTTTATCGTTGCCGATCGTCGCGGTGCGAAGTTCCCAGTTGACCTGCTCGTAAGGGGTAGCGCCCTCCAGCCTGGTAGTAAAGAAACGGGGAAACGACACGCCCGTCCGTTCTTCTCTCAACAGAGATTTGTATTTGTGATTATCAAGCGCGGTAGCAGTTGCGGTAAGCATGAGGATAGTCCGGGAGGAATTGAAGCCGCTCACGCAGATTCAATCGACAGAGCTATTGAACCGCAATTTCGCTCACTCGTCAATACGCTACCCCCACATTATCTTGTGGAATAGTTGTGAAGAAACCCCATATAAAGTGGTACGTTCTACCCTATGCCTGCAAGGGCTTCTGTTCCAAGAACTTAGGGTCCCAGGGTCCTGAAGAGTCCCGCGCCCCTACCCGCTGTTATTTTTGCTTTGCAACTTTGGCGGAATTTCTCGCATCTCAACACGTTGAAAGCCGCCAAATAAACTTCCCTCGACAGCCGAAGAGGACAGTAGATTCTCGAACGTATTTTTTTGCACTATCCTGGAAGCGATTTGGCGCTCTGGATGCAGTCATTATTGAGTTGGAGTAAAGCAATGTCAAAGAAAGAGATAGACGAGTTCCGGCGCTTGCTCGAAGCGAGGCAAAGTGAGCTCTTGACGGGTGGTTCCGATCGCGAAGAGATTCTGATCGAGAATGCGGCGGAAGATTTCGACCGCCTTCAGCAACAGCTGAATCGAGAGGTGGCGATCCGCAACTTGGATCGTGAATCGAAGTTGCTGAAGGAGATCCAAGCCGCCCTGAAGAGAATCGATGAAGGGAGCTTCGGAGAGTGCCTGCGATGCGAGGAAGCAATTCCCGAAAAGCGGCTCAAGGCCCTTCCGTGGGCGGCGTATTGCGTTGGCTGCCAAGAAACCATTGATCGTATGCGAGCAGCGGGCGAAACGGTCGACGAAGACGCCGACGGCTCCGTTTTAGCGGCTGCCTGAACGCCCGATCCCAACCAGCATGGAAGAGATCCTCGAACTGGATACCCAGGAAGCAAAATTGCGTCTCGAGGGCAATCCTAAACCCGCCATCATCGACGTCCGGGAGCCAGACGAGTTTGCCCTCGCCAGCATCGCGGGCGCGCAACTCATCCCGATGCAATCGATCCCGGCCGAATTTCAGCTTCTTGAACGGCTAGCGGACGAGAGTGATCTCCTGGTAATTTGCCATCACGGTGTGCGCAGCTTACAAGTTGTCAGTTGGCTGCGCTCCCGAGGTCTTGATAACTGCTTCAGCCTGACGGGCGGAATCGATCGCTGGAGCAAGGAAGTCGATTCCAGCGTTCCAAGATATTAGAAGCAAACCGGGTCGATCAGCTTTTCAATTTCTTCGTTATTTTGAGATTGAGCTTGACTACTTTGTGACTGTCGAAAACGCTCACGGTTTTCGTCTTGCTCGTCATCCCATTCGATTGCGCCCGCACCTGATAGTTGATGTCGGTGCTTAAGCCATAGAAATGGTAGAGCCCGTCCGCCTGCGCTATGTAAGAACGTACTTGCAAAGTCTTCGTGTTTTTCAGAAGAACGATGGCACCGGCGATCGCTTGTCCGTTACTATCTAAAACCGATCCCTGAATCGAGCGCGTTGTCCCGGCGTTCTGGCCGACCACCGATGGCTGAACTTGTCCTAGGCTTGATACCGAGAAGAGTAAGAGACCTAAGCCGCAGCCCAGGACGACACGGCGCGCAAGCAGGTTTGATACCCCCACTAATACCTTGCTTCAGCTGCCGCAAAAGCAAATATCATCGCCAGTTTTCCTCTTCACCCTCTTCTTCGCCTTCTTCTTCATCCTCATCGTCCTCGTCGAAGTCAAAATCATCGTTATCTTCGTGCGCGTCTTCGTCCGACTCCAACTCGACCGGATTGACACTCGCTACCTTTAAGGCAGCTCCGCATTCATCGCATGACAGGACATCACCTTCGTCGAGTTCCTCTTCTTCCACATCGATGGAAGCGTCACATTTTGGACAACTAACCATAATTCTTTCCTTTTTTTGACTTAGAGAGTAGCAGCCAAGCCGAAAACTTGCTGTTCGGTTGTCAATCCCAGCAAGGGCAAAACCATACTTCCGAAATGGACTATGTGCGACGTTCTCCGGTTACGCCGTCCAATTGCCGATCATACGCGGACAGCTCTTCGGGCGAAACGGTAACCAACGTTTTGTCCATGTCCTCTGTTGTTTCAATCATCCGTCTCAAATGAATCCCCGCGAGTCGCAGGCAGTAAAAGTCGGACAGCTTGCGGCCTCGTTCGGCAGTGAGCTGGAGCAAAGCTGGATGGGGCAGGGCAATCACTTTTTCTTCCGTGTCACCTTCCGAAGGGGTAACGAAAAATTTCACGTCCACCGTATCCGCGTGCCTGATCGAAATACCGGTTTGCAGCCAACGGAATTGGACTTTCCACATTCGACCAAATAGATCCGGTCCCGCGTCAAACAGGCGACTTTCGTCACTCATGACCCGATGCTAACATGCACCGAAATACTACTTTGGCCAGAGTCCTTAGATGGCAATGGACCGTTGCCCAACCAATGACAGGAGCTCATGACGGGTTTCCTTGTTGTCTCTGAAGGCACCCAGCATAGCGCTCGTTATCGCCCCCGAGTGCTGCTTTTCCACGCCCCGCATCATCATGCAAAAATGCCTGGCTTCGCAAATCACTCCCACGCCGCGCGGATTGAGCAGCCGCTGAATGGTCTCGGCGACTTGCTGTGTCAAGCGCTCCTGGATCTGGAGCCTGCGCGCGAATACATCCACAATGCGCGGAATCTTGCTCAAGCCGATCACCTTCGAATCCGGCAAGTACGCAACATGTATCTTGCCGAAGAACGGAAGCATATGATGCTCACACATGCTGAAAAATTCGATGTCTCGCACAATGACCACTTCGTCGTATTTCACATCGAAAAGCGCGCCGTTCACAATCTGGTCGATGTCGTAAGAGTAGCCGCTCGTCAAAAAACGGAGCGCTTTTTCAACTCGAATCGGGGTTCGGGACAGACCATCGCGCCCTGGATCTTCGCCGAGCTCCTTTATGACTTCTTCCATGTGGGCGGCGATAGACCCGCTTGTCCCGCCTCGCCGCAGTTCTATGATCGACGCTGGTTTCTTCCCTAGCCTAGCAGTTGGAAGCAGCGTCGCCCCGCTTTGCTCCTTGGCGCGGGCAGCCTTTATCTTAGCCATCGACTGTCACACTTTCACTTTCCCTGCGATCGATCAACACCAGTCTTTCTTTCGCTGCCATCAGCTCGATCTCAAATCCGTTTCGGTCCGTCTCTTGAATCTGCACTTTCGCCAAATGTGTTTTGCTTTTTTCGCCGAACCAGCTCGGCCAGCTCTCCTCAAGCAGGCCGGCGATCACCAGCGCGACATTCTCGGTAGTCGGAACCAGTTCCGCGAATTGCGGCACATCGAGATTGATGTTTCTATGCGCGAAAACTCTCAATACAGTTTGCTCGACCATTTGGTCCAGCCGCTCGATACAAATAAGAAGCCCGCTTGTCGGATCGACCTTCCCGGCCACCGTGACGCACAAAACGTAGTCATGGCCATGTCCAAAAGGGTTGTTGCACTTTCCAAAAAGCTCCGCGTTGGCTCCGTCGCTCAGCGTGTCCACATGTAAGCGGTGCGAAGCCGAAAAGCGATAACGCCGGCTCAGGCTGATCATGCCGCGAGTTCCTCACCCATCGCCGGTTCCAGATCGTCTTCACCCCTCTTCACATCCACGTAAAGATCGGCCGTTTCAAACAGCCGGACCCTCGTAAGGCGGCATTCAGCGGAGCCAAAGCGCTCGTCGAGCCGCCGCCAGATTTCGAGAGCCACATTCGGTGTCGTAGGCACAACCTTATCGAATGGCGCCACCTCGTAGTTCAGAAAGCGGTGATCCATTGGTTCCACCACCTCCTGCTCCAGAATCTCTTTTACCCGCTTCAGATCGATCACCATTCCGGTAACCGGATCCGGTTCCCCTTCGAGCGTTACTTCGAGAATATAGTTGTGGCCGTGGCCGTTCGGATTGGCTTCTTCGCCGAAAAGCTCTCGATTTTCCGACTCGCTCAAACCGGCCACGCGGCAGACGTGCGAAGCGGAGAACTCTGCGCGGCGCGTTACAAACATTGCCATACCTTCGATGCTCGAACCGCCGCGTTAGATACTGATATTTGGTTCCTCTCGGATAGGAGTAATGTGGCATCCAGCAGTTTAGAATCCATTCACGCCTCGACAGCGGCCTCCAGGAGTCGTTCTTCAAGCGTTTGGAGCACCAACAACATCTTACGCTTGCTTATGGCCGCTTTGACAGCGGCTTTCATAGGCGTTCTCGCTTTTAGCCTGCGCGATACTGGCGCAAAAGAGGGATCGAAAGCCCCGCCCTTCAACATCGTTACCGATGCCGGTCAGCACATCACGCCCGAATCGTTCCGGGGCAAGGTCCTCGTCCTCAATTTCTGGGCCACCTGGTGTACGCCTTGTGTTCAGGAAATCCCTTCGCTCAACGAAATGCAAAGGCGGTTCGCCAAATCAGGCGTAGTCGTTGTTGCCGTCAGTATCGATAAGAATCAGCAGAAGTATCACAACTTCCTCCAGAAAATCCCCGTTTCCTTCCAGACTTCGTGGGACCCGAAAGCTGATATCAGCGCGCGCTATGGAACCTTCCAGTACCCGGAAACTTACATCATTAAGAATGGTGTTGTGATGCGCAAATTCCCCAACGCCGAAGACTGGCTCAGCGACGACATGACTCAATACATCCAGAGCCTGCTCTAGGGCACTAAACCTCGTGCGGCCTACCCAACTCATCGCCGACGTCGAATCTCAGCTCGGTAAATCTGCCGTCCTTTCGCTGGCCAGCGATTTAAAGCTTTACGAATACGACGGCGGTGTCGACAAATCCCAACCGGATCTGGTAGTCTTCCCGCGCAGCACCGAAGACGTCGTGGTCCTGGTCAAACTGGCTCGTAAACACAGGATTCCGATTATCGGGCGCGGCGCCGGAACCGGCTTGAGCGGTGGCGCTATTGCGCGCGCCGGCGGCATGATGATTTCCTTCGCGCGCATGAACAAAATTCTCGAGATCGATATTTCGAATCAGCGAGCCGTCGTCCAGCCCGGGGTGGTCAATCTCGATATCACGCTCGCCGTTCAGCCCTTCGATTATTTCTTTGCGCCTGATCCTTCCAGTCAACGCGCCTGCACCATCGGCGGTAACGTCGCTGAGAACGCCGGCGGTCCACATACCTTGGCGCACGGAGTGACTACCAATCACGTGCTCGGCCTCGAAGCGGTTCTCCCCGATGGATCCTTAATCGAAGTGGGAAGCGCGGCGCCCGATACTCCCGGCTACGACCTCACGGGTTTACTCACCGGCTCGGAGGGCACAATGGCACTGGTCACCAAAATCATAGTGCGCCTCATGCGCGAACCCGAGGCCGTCAGAACCATGCTCGCCATCTACAACTCGGTCGACCAGGCCGGCGACACAGTGGGCGCGCTAACCGCCAAAGGCATTATCCCGATTGCGCTCGAGATGCTTGATGGCCCCATGCTGCGCATGGTGGAAACGGCTACTCATGCCGGCTATCCAACCGATGCGGCGGCCGTGCTGCTGATCGAAGTCGAGGGCCTGATCGAATCCGTCGAAGAAGAAGCCGAGCGAATCCGCGACGTCTGTCAGGCCTGTGGGGCGCGCGAGTTTCGCGTCGCGCAATCCGCGGAAGAACGCGCTCTTCTCTGGAAAGGACGCAAAAATGCCTTCGGTGCCATCGGCCGCGTAACGCCCACTTATTACGTCCAGGATGGCGTCGTGCCCCGTACGCAGATCGCTCGCACCTTGCGCGCCATTGAAGAGATCGGTCTCCGCCACGGCATCGCCATCAGCAATGTCTTTCACGCGGGCGACGGTAACATGCATCCCATTCTCCCCTTCGATCCCCGCAAACCTGGCGAATTGGAACGCGCTCAACGCGCTGGCGAGGAGATCCTCGACTTTTGTATCTCTGTCGGTGGTTCCATCTCGGGCGAGCACGGCGTCGGCATGGAAAAGATGGAGCTCATGAGCCATCAGTTCCCGGAAGAAACGCTCGACTTGATTCAGCGCTTCAAGACTCTGTTTGATCCGCACTGCAGCCTGAACCCAGGTAAATTACTACCGTTAGGAAAAGGTTGCCTCGAAATCCGGCAGCGACCGCAACAATTTGTGTAATTCAGATCCTACATCTGAAGACTCAAATATAGGTGCGCTTAACCAGAAATCTCGTCGTCGTGCTGGGCGATCAGCTGAACCTCCGCTCCTCTGCTTTTGACGGCTTCGATCCGGCGCAAGATCGGGTCTGGATGGCGGAAGCCGCCGGCGAATCTTCATTCGTGCATTCGCACAAAGTTAGAATCGCCTACTTCCTCTCCGCCATGCGTCACTTTGCGGAGGACGTACGTAAAGCGAAGTTTTCACTCGAATACCGCCCTCTCGACGCGGAGAACAATCGCGGCGAGCTCGATGCGGAGCTGGCATCGGCGCTCGGCAAGTTCAAGCCGGAGCGCATGGTGGTTGTCGAACCCGGCGAATACCGCATCGAAGAAGCCATAAAAACCGTCGCGCAAAACTCCAACGTAGCCCTCGACATTCGACCGGATCGCGATTTCTATTGCAGCCGCCAGGAATTTCGCGTCTGGGCAAAACAGCACTCTCACTTGCGCATGGAATTCTTTTATCGTGAGATGCGTCGCAAAACCGGCGTGCTGATGGAGGGCCGCGAACCAGCCGGCGGCAAATGGAACTTCGATGCTGAAAATCGCAAGAGCTTCGGTAAAAAGGGCCCAGGCCTTCTCTTGCCACCCCCGAAGGTCTTTGCTCCCGACAAAATCACGCGCGACGTCATTGCGTTAGTGAATCGCCGCTTCCCGCAACATCCCGGAAAGCTGGACCATTTCGACCTTCCGGTTACCTCGAAAGAAGCGCGTCTGGCTTTGGATGATTTCATTTCCAACAGGCTCCCCGCGTTCGGCGATTACCAGGACGCCATGTGGACCGGCGAACCCTACCTCTATCACTCCCGTTTATCCGCCACCATGAATCTGAAGCTGCTCGACCCGAGAGTCGCTGTCATCGCGGCCGAAGACGCCTACCAGCGTGGCCGCGCCTCGTTGCCTTCCGTCGAGGGATTCATCCGGCAAATTATCGGCTGGCGCGAATACGTGCGCGGCGTCTACTGGACCTTCATGCCCGAGTACTTAAACCGCAATGCCCTCGACGCGCAAGAAAAGCTGCCCGATTTTATTGGGATGGCCAGACCGACATGAACTGCCTGAAGCAAGCCGTCGGCCAGACTCTCGAGCATGGCTACGCTCATCACATCCAGCGCCTGATGATCACCGGTCTGTTCGCGTTGCTGTTTGGAACGAACCCGGTCGAAGTCCACAAGTGGTACCTGGCCATCTATTGGGACGCTGTCGAATGGGTTGAGCTGCCGAACACCACCGGCATGTCACAGTTTGCGGACGGTGGGCTGATGGGCTCCAAGCCATACGTCGCTTCCGGCAAATACATCCATCGCATGAGCAACTACTGCCAGGGCTGCCGCTACAAACCCGATGAGGCAACCGGCGCAACCGCATGTCCGTTCACTAATCTTTACTGGGATTTTCTTATGCGCCACGAAAAACTGCTCCAGGCAAATCCGCGCATGAGCCTCCAGGTGAAAAATCTCATTCGTATCGGCGCAGAGCAGAAACAAGCCATTCGCAAACAGGCCTATGCGTTTCGTAAGGAGATGCCGAAGGGTAGCTATTAGCGTAGCGTCCTAGTCAATCCTTTCACGACCCAACCTCCGTAAAGGTGCCCAATGTCGCTTACTTAAACATGGGACGTGACAACCGGATGCCTCCCAAGCGTTGCGAAATGCTTTAAACAGAGCAGGAAGCGTCAGCGACCGTAAATTTGCCACCACCCAAAAATACCTATGTAAGTGACATTGGGCACTCGTGCCTGCCGTGTCGCGACTCATCGCGACACTCGTCCTAGGAGCTTTTCGATACCGCTGGGACGACCCACTAACGGTTTCACGACAACCTTCCTACCGCTTGCTGAAGGAGCCCCAAGCGCACAACCCGGGTAGGCGAAGCCGCATACACCTCGATCTCTTTTCCGCGGAAACAGGCCTCCAGGTCGGGCGGTAGACCTGCTCCCATATCGCACCCTCGCGCGAAAGGAGAAAACGCCGGCAGCACCAGGCAACTTCCGCTTACCAGGAAAACACGCATCTTGTGTAACGCCCCCGCCGCATCCCGAATGTCCAGACACGGATGCCAGTGCCCAATCACAAGCGTCCCCTTGTCCACAATCGGAGCGGCTTTGAGCCGGTCCCCATGCACCGCGGTAAGAAGCTCATTCGACCAGTGATCCCGCTGTTCAATCGGCAACTGGCTGAATTCGCGCGCGAACGCCCGGTCATGATTTCCCCGCACCGCCACCAAAGCAGACCGTTCGCTCAATTCCGCCAGCGTGTTTTCGATCCACTCCCGTTCCGGAGCGCAGGGACGCGGAGCATGCACCAGATCACCCAGAAAAACGATCTGCCGCGGCTTCAGATTTTCCACCAGCGCCAGCAATTTCTCGCGTGTTTGAAAATCGGCCAGAGGACCTAACTCGCCCCGTCGGCGCTGCGCCCAGCTGTATCCCAAGTGAACGTCGGCAACAATCGCAATGCGCGCTTCCGGAACCCAAATCGCCCCCGACGGATGCGCGCTTAACCCGGGGAGCAGAGGAGCAAGCGAGACCAAATTCCATCTTCGCAGCAGAACTTTTGGCGCTTTGAGCTACGGTGATATTGAATGAAGCGCATCGCCATCGACATGGATGAAGTTTCCGCCGACACCATGGCTCACTATCTCAAGCTTTATAATGCGGAATTTAAGCAGAAACTCACCAAACAGCATCTCCACGGCAAGCGCTTATTCGAAGTCGTCGACAAGGCTCACCTGCCCCGCGCTCGCGAATATTTTCAGAGTGCGGATTTCTTCTCGGGTATTCCAGTCATGCCCGATAGCCCGAAAGTCATTCGCCAGCTCATGACGAGATACGAAGTGTTTATCACCACCGCCGCCATGGACGTCCCTTGCTCTTTCGCCGCCAAATTCGAATGGCTGCAAAAGCATCTCCCCTTTATCCCAGCTAGTAACGTGGTCTTTTGCGGCGACAAAAGTATCGTCGCCGCCGACTTCATGATCGACGACGACCCGCGCCATTTCGAGCGATTTCGCGGCGAAGGCATCCTGTTTACCGCTCCCCACAACGTAAATGAAACCTCGTTCCGTCGCGTAGACAACTGGCCGCAAGTACGCGAACTTTTCCTCTCGTAGACCCAGTGGGGCAGGCGTGCTTGCACGTTTGCTTTAGCACTAGGCCATCGTTTTTCGTGGCCTGCCTGCTAGAGTGCTCTTCCCCTCACCTCAAAACCCGCTTCCTGCATTCCCGTAACGATGCGCTGCCGAATCGCGCTCGCCTCATCGCTACTCAAAGTGTGATCCGGAGCCCCGATTTCTAAATGGAAGGAGACGCTCTTTTGCCCTTCGAGCAGCGGCGGTCCGCTGTACTGGCGGATGAACTCGAGCGACACAAGTTCGTCCCGGCCCAGCCTCGAAAGATGCCCCGCAACTTCCGCAATAGGTGTCTTGATCTCGGCCACGGCCGATAAATCGAACCCGCTTGTCGGATACTTCCGCACTGCTTTGTAAGCCGTCCGTCGCTCCGCCGCAAGCTCTGAGGCGACTTGCATATCGACGTCGAAGAATACCGCTCGCCCTTCGATCCCTTCCGCCGCCAAGACCGAAGGGTGCAACTCGAAAAGTCGCCCGATTAGCCTTCTGCTCCAGTGAATGAGCGCGCTTCGCGCCGGGTGTTCGTAGGCCCGCGCTTCTTGTACTCCACTCAAACTTGCCCCTGGAAAGATGCTTTCCGCCGCGCGCTTCGTCTCGAAAAACGTCCGCTCATCCCCATCGATGTCGTAAATCACAGCCGCCAGATGCACTATTTCGTCCGGCAGTTCCGTCGACCCCCTGGGATGAATCTCGTTCCCGATCTCAAAAAGCCGAAATTCCCGAAAGTTACGAGCGTTGCCGATTACATTCTTCAGGAGGCCGGGCAGCAAGCTCCGCCGCAAGTGGCTCAGTTCCGATGCAATCGGATTGCGAACTTCGATTTGGCTGGCCCCATCGAACCCGAATCGCTCCGCCTCGGCCGGCGTCACAAATGAATAATTGTAGACCTCTGAGAATCCCTGATCTGCCAACGCTCGGCACATTTTTCGAAGATAGCCGCGCATCGGATTAGACGGAGGCACTGACGAAGCTACCAACGGTGGCGTGGGAACGATCTCGCTGTAACCAACCATCCTTCCCACTTCTTCCACCAGGTCATCCTTTAGCCGAATGTCCTTCGTAGCGCGCCATGTGGGCACGGTCACGGTAAGTAGACCAGGCGACGTCTGAGTGACTCCGAAGCCCAGCGCGCGAAGTATCTCCGAGACTTCGTCTTCGCCCAACTCTTTGCCGAGTTTGCGCGTCACAAAGTCGACTGGCAAAGCAATCGGCTCCGAGCTGGGGATGCTAACCCGGTTGTCTATCACGCCACCGGCGGTGCGCGCCTCGTGGGCGACTTCCCGCAGCAACGCGACCGCCCGCGCCAGCCCGCGAACCGTATTCTCCGCATCGAGTGATTTCTCGAAACGCATCGAGGCGTCCGTGCGCAGCTTGTGCCGGGCAGACGTCAGCCGAACGCCGCTCGCTTCGAAGTTCGCGCTCTCCAGAACCACCCGTCTGGTCGTTGCGGAAATCGCGGTGTCCGCGCCCCCAATGACGCCGGCCAGCGCCACCGGACCGCTTGCGTCCGCAATCACCAGGTCCGCCTCCTTCAAATCGTATGTCTCCCCGTTCAGCGCGCGCAACTGCTCTCCCGCGCGCGCGGGTCGAACGTAGATCGTGTCGCCGGCCAGTTTGTCCGCATCGAAAGCATGCATCGGCTGGGGCAGTTCGGCGAGTACGAAGTTCGTAACATCCACCAGGTTGTTAATGCTGTTCAAGCCAACGCTCTCCAGGCGCGCCTGCAGCCAGAGCGGCGAAGGCGCCACCGTGATGTTCTCTAAGACCAGCGCGCTGTAACGCGGGCAAAGCGAGTGATCGGCAATCTCGATCTTGAGCGCCGCTTCGCCCCGCGGCAGGAGCCCTAAATCCACCGGATCCCGCAGGCTGCCCCGCGTAATTGCCGCCACTTCTCGCGCCATGCCGTAATGGCCCCAAAGATCCGGCCGGTGCGTAAGGCTCTTATTGTCTATCTCGATGATCCAATCGGGCGCAAGCCCGGGCAGCGATTCTCCCGGAGCCACGCCGTTCAGTTCGAGCAACCCGGAATGATCGCGATTGATCCCGAGTTCAGCGGCGCTCGCCAGCATGCCCTCGCTTTCCACGCCCTCGATGACAGCACTGCCGATTGTTCTGCCCGCGATCGCTGTCCCCGGCGGAACCCAGGGCGCCAGCATCCCGGCTCGTGCGTTCGGCGCGCCGCAAACAACCCTGACTTGTCTGCCTTCGCCTGCCTCGATCAGAACAGCTTTGTTCTTCCCCTTAGCCAGCGCGTCGACTGCGACCACGCGAGCCGCCACAACACTCGCAAAATAGCCGCCGAACGCCTCAATACGCTCGCACTCGGCCGTCTTAGTCGTTATCAGGCGGTACAGATCATCTGTGCCAATCCTTAAGTCCGGAACGAGTTCACGTATCCATTGATAAGAAAACTTCATGATAAGAAAACTTCAAGCTATGCTGGTCTCCAATTTGAGCTTGTTGAATAACGGTGACTGGCTTTGTTGTCCCAAGCAGCTGTCAACCTTGCATCTACAAGATTGCCCGTCACCTGTTTTTCAATAGCCGCATACCGATCAGAACTGCTCCAGAAAGCGCAGATCGCCCCCCTGTAGCTGCCGGATATCGTCGATCCCATAGCGCATCATCGCGAGCCGCGTGAGGCCAAGCCCAAAAGCAAAGCCACCCCATTCGTCAGGATCGATATTGCTCATCCGCAGTACATTCGGATGAATCAATCCACATGGCAGAAGCTCTACCCAGCCGCTATGCTTGCATACCGCGCAGCCCTGTCCGTCGCAAATCAGGCAGCGGATGTCCAACTCGAAGCCGGGCTCTACGAATGGAAAATATCCGGGCCGGAGACGAACCGTTACGTCACGCTTGAATACTCCGCTGAGTAGCGTCTTCATGAAATAAATCAGATTCGCCACCGATACCTGCCGGTCCACCATCATCCCTTCCAATTGATAGAAGGTATGCTCGTGCGAAGCGTCTACTTCTTCATTTCGAAAAACCCGACCCGGCGCGATCATCCGCAATGGCGGCCCGAATCTACGCATGCCGCGCACTTGTACCGGCGACGTATGGGTGCGCAATAGAAAGCCGTTGCTCAACCAGAACGTGTCCTGCATATCGCGCGCTGGATGCGTCGGCGGAATGTTTAGAGCGTCGAAGTTGTGTTCTTCCGTCTCCACTTCAGGACCATCCAAAATGGCAAAGCCTAACGAACTGAATAGGTCTTCGATCTCTTCCTGTAATTGCGTGATCGGATGAAGATTCCCGGGCCTGATACCCGGCGCCGGCAGCGTGACGTCGATCCATTCACGCTTAAGCCGCTCATTCAAGGCATTCTCTTCGAATCGTCGTTTTTTGCTATCGAAGGCGCTCTCCAGATCCTGCTTTACCGCATTAAGCGATTTGCCCACGCGGGCACGTTCCTCTGCTGTCAGCTTTCCGAAATCCTTGCTGATATTTGCCAGAGTGCCTTTGCGGCCGAGCGCCCTCACGCGCGCTTCTTCCAGATCGTCAGCGTTTATTGCAGACGCAAAGGCCGCGAGAGTAGCCCGCCTGAGTTCTTCCAATTCAGCTTCCGGCATTATTTCTATACGTTTTGGCTACTGCAGGTGCACGCCCTGTCTCTCAACATGCTTTTCCAGTCGTTTTTCAAGAACGTCGGCCATTTCGCCGTGCCCTTGCAGCAGCGCGAGATCGAGCGCCGATTGATTGTTCTCCGCGCGCGCTCCGGCGGCTGCCCCATGCGCCAGCAGAACTTCGGCCATTTTGAGATTGCCAGCCTGAGCGGCGGAGTGTAAGGCTGTCCAGCCGCCGTGTTGCTGCGCGTTTACATCCGCCCCGTTCTCGAGCAGAAGCTTGCTAAGCTCTATCCTGCCGCCCGCTGCCGCCGCATGAAGCGGCGTATTCTTCATCGCGTTCGTAGAGCGCGCGTCGATCCCCGCGCCTCGATTGAGCAAACCTTTCGCCAGTTCGGCATGCCCGAAATAAGCCGCGAGATGAAGCGGAGTCCATCCGTCTGAGTTATGCGCTTCGAGCAGGCTTGAATCCTTATCGATCTCTCCAAGCACCCGTTCCGTATGGCCAGCCACGCACGCGCCGAAAATATCGAGTTTCGGATGCAAGCTCAGCAGATAGTCCGCTACTTCCGGCTGACGGTAATATTTCGCCAGCAGGAAAGCGCTCTGGCCCGATTCATTTACTTCATCGAGCAAACTCGGGTTCTCCTCCAGCGATTTGCGCACCTCGCTGAGTTGGCCCTTCTTCACCTGCTCTTGAAACGTTTTCAGATCTTCCATAGCAGCGCGCCTTTAAGCCGCGGGCAGGAAAACCTGATCCGTTTTCGTCAGTTCCCAATCCAGGTGGTTGATGTAGAACAATAAAATTTCGCGCGGGTACTTGCCCGAAAAATTCTCAAAGACGCGCTCGTGCCAGCCTTCCGTAAGATATTCTTCCGGCTTCAGGTCTTTGTCGAAGAAACCCTGCTCATTCGGGATGTTCAGAAAGTTCAAAACATCCACGATCATCTCCAGGTGCGATAGCAGAAAGACCTGTGACAAGTCCGTTGCGAACTCCTCTTCGCCCGCCTCGATCCGCGCCCAAAACTTCGGCTCGGCTTTCCGTAGCGATTCCCCATTCAATTTCACCAGCCGGGCGCGCGCCTTGAAGCGCTCATAAACTTGATACGTCCTGAGCTTTCCGATAGAGATACCGCGCACTAGCTGCCGGAAGATGTCAGGACCGAGCGCCGTGAAGACGCCACACATCTGCATTAGAGCCAAGCGTAACACAGGGGCTGGTCCTTAGAGCCAGCCACTTGTATCTCCAAGTCAATGATTCTTAAGGAAAAGTCAGGTTCTGCGGTACAATAGAAAGTTTTGAAGTTCCCTTCTTTAAAGTCATGAGTAATCTAATTGTGCTCGGGGCACAATGGGGCGACGAAGGCAAAGGCAAGATCGTCGACCTGCTCTCCGAAAAGTTCGACGCCGTCGCCCGCTATCAGGGCGGCCACAACGCCGGCCACACCGTCTTCATAGGCGCCAAGAAATTCATTTTGAAGCTCATTCCGAGCGGCATCTTGCGCCCCGGCGTTCAGGCGATTATCGGCAACGGCGTGGTAGTCGATCCCGCCGCGCTGCTGGAGGAGATCGCGGGTCTCGAAGCGGCCGGAGTAGATGTCCGATCCCAACTCAAAATCAGCAATCGCGCGCACGTCATTTTCCCTTTCCACCGCACCATCGAGAAAATTTCGGAAGCGCGCGAAAACCGCGTGCCCATCGGCACCACCTCCCGCGGTATCGGCCCGGCTTATGAGGACAAGATCGCCCGCCGAGGTATTCGCATCGCGGATTTGGTCGATACCGATTTCGAGACTCTCTACCGCGTGTTGGCCGAGGATAAGAAACTCATGGCCGATGCTTTCCAGATCTCCGAGCCAGGCAACTTCGATGAGATTCTCAAGTGCTACCGGCAATACGCTGAGCAGATTCGCCCGCTCGCTTGCGACACGTCCCACCTGCTCAACCAGATGATCCGCGCCGGCAAAAACATTCTGCTGGAGGGGGCGCAGGGAACGATGCTCGACATCGACTTTGGCACTTATCCTTTTGTCACCAGTTCCAGCGCTTCCGCCGGCGGCGCTTGCACGGGCACGGGCATACCGCCGAACAAGATCGATGGCATCGTTGGCGTCTCCAAGGCTTACATCACCCGCGTCGGCGCCGGTCCTTTTCCTTCTGAGGAATTGTCCGAAGTCGGAGAGCAGATTCGGCGTGCCGGCAACGAATACGGGTCCGTGACGGGCCGCCCGCGCCGCTGCGGCTGGTTCGATGTGCCCTTGCTGCGTTACACCGCTGAGGTGAACGGATTCGACAGCTTGATCATGACCAAGCTCGATGTCCTGGATGGCCTCGACGAAATCCCGGTCTGCGTCGCTTATGAGGTAGGCGGCGAAAGAATCACCCATATGCCCGCCAGCACGCGGCGCATGGAAGTCATCAAGCCAATCTTCGAAACACTGCCGGGCTGGAAGCGATCGACCCAGGGCGTTTCCTGCATCGATAAGTTGCCCGCCCAGGCCCAGCAATATCTGAAATTCCTCGAAGAGAAGACCGGCGTCGAGATTGGTTCCGTCTCCAACGGGCCGGAGCGCAACGAGACCATGATCGTCCAGGGATCGAAACTGGAGCGGCTTCTCTCGGCCAAATCTACTTAGCAGCCGACGCTTGGGCTTCCAGGTTCCTCTTGCGCCGTGTGACCGGTTTTGCCGGCTTGCTGTTTTGCTGCTTTGACCAGCGGCCGAGCGGATACACGCGCGTGTAGCCCGAGGAGTGATTCGCAATAGTGACCGTGATCGCTCCGCCTCCGTCGCACTCGTAGAACTCCTCGATGTGCTGTCCGGCTGCGATGCTCGAAGCCGCCACCGGCGTACTCGAAAGACTTGGCGCTTCCTGCAGGCCGGGATCGAATGGAAAGCGGATCTCATCCCACAGCGTCACTTCTCCGGTCGGCACTCCGTCTTCCGTGCGATGGCTGCATTCGAGAAAACGAAAGTGGCCGATATTGTGGACGGGCGAGTATTCACGCCGGATCGAGAGCGCGGGTTGCCCCGACGTCGGAAGCGCTGCTTCTTTTTCAAACAACGGATCGAAGACAATTTGCGTCCCCAACTCCGCTTCCCGCCAGACGCCGAAATAGCGCGACAGCCGGTCGCTCAGCTTGTAGGAATCGGGTTGATCTGCCTGGATGGCGAGTCCAATAGCCGTCGCCGAGCGCGTGTACGCCGAACGCCTGACGCGCCGCCCGAAACGTTCACGTAGAACCCTTGAAACCAGGGGAAGTTCGCTGCCGCCTCCGGTAACATACAGCGCCTCGAATTCTTCGTCTGCCTCGTTTAGCAGATCTTCGGCAGCCGCGATGGTCTCTTCGACTAGCGGCCGCGCTGCTTCATAGAACTCGGCTACCGGCACTTGCACCGAACCCCAATTCGGATTGGCGTGCTCGAGATCGATTGCTACTCGCCGCGAATTAGGATGCAGTCCTTCCTTCTTTGTCCGGCACTCTTCCAGCAGCCGAAACCATGCCGCCGCCGACAGCCCATCCCGCTCGGCGAGGCTGATCTCCGCTGCTTCCAACGCCAGGTCGGCCAGGATGTGGTCGAAATCGTCGCCCCCTATGGTCGCGATCCCTTCGGAAGCAATGACATGGTGAATACTCTCGTCCAGCGCGACTAACGAAGCGTCGAACGTCCCGCCGCCCAGGTCGTAGACCAGTATCATCTCCCGGGCCGCCTTTGTCTGGCGTTGGCTGTGCCCAAACTCGATGCTGGCGGCGCTCGGCTCGTTTAAGACTCCGGCAATTCGGAATCCCGCCCCGCGAAACGCTTCTACCGTTAGAAAGCGTTGATTGCTGTTGGCATGGGCCGGCACGCCAAGCATAATCTCGAGTTCCTCGCCCGGCTTGGCGCGCAAATTCGAATTCTCGCGCAAACTCGACATCAGGGAAGTCGCAAAGCCATCGAGTAGATCGATGATCTTGAGCTTTTGTTCGCCTAAGTCCAGCGTTGTTTCCGGGCCTGCGTCCTCCAGCAGTCGTTTAATCGACCGCACCACCGTCCACGCCGGATCTGCCTGCAGATTCCAGGCTTGCCAGCCGTAGCGGCGCTCGCTGCCCCGCACCGCGCACAGCGACGGGTACCAGTCTGCGGTTGCGCCGTCTAGCGCTTCGAAAGAAACCAGCGGGTAATTTCCGCGATCAGCCGCGGAGATCACTGTCCGATTGGTCCCGAAATCGATGCCTAGCTTCATTACTGTTAGTTTATCCGCGGTACTAAATGCGGCATTCCGCTCCTGGTATGAATACCGCTTTCCTAAGCGGTTACGCTAGAATGAAACGCTGACAAGCAAGGTCAAGGAGCTCTGAATGGCACTCACTGCTAAAGTTCGAAAGGTTGGGGAAGTGGCAATTGTCGACCTCAACGGAAAAATTACACTGGGCGAGAACACGGGAATTTTACGCGATGAATTGCGTTCACTGCTCTCGCAGGGAGTCAAGAATATCGTTCTGAATATGGCTGGCGTAAGCTACGTGGACAGCGCTGGTTTAGGCGAATTGGTTGGAGCCTATACCACCGCCACCAACCAGGGTGGCTCGCTCAAACTGCTCAATCTGCAAGGCAAGATGAAGGATTTGATGCAGATCACCAAGCTGCACACCATCTTCGCTTCTTTTGAAGACGAAAAAGCAGCCGTCGCAAGCTTTGGCGCAACCGCCAAAGCCTAGTAGGTCTTGCGCCGGGGGCGCTGCCGGTAATCGGCCAGCCCCCACATCTGTACAACAGTGCACATTTCGAAGAGGCGGGATCGGGCTCGCGCGCCGATCCGCTCTTCGAGTGTGTCGTGCACGGTATATTTCGCCGCCGATCCTGTGGGCGCCTTTTCGACTACCGTTCCACCCATATCCGGATCTGGGAAATTTGTAGTTGCGATTAACGGCTTTCTGTTGTTGCAGCGGTATGTGATGACAGAGGTGACCGTATCTTCCACCCAGTCGGTGACTCGATGCGCGCCCAGATCGTCGAGCAACAGCACCTCGGCTTCCAGGGCTGTTTGATAGGTCTCGCGGTTGCTTGTGCCGATTTTTTCGTTGTAGCCGGAGCGAATTCGTTCGAGCAGGTTTTGATAATCGAAAAAGATTGCCTGGTGCCCGCGTCGAATCAGTTCTCGCAAAACGGCTACCGCCAGATGGGTCTTGCCGACGCCTTGCGGTCCCACTAACAAGAGCCCCAGCTTATCTTTCATGACTGGATAATTGTTGGCGTAAGCTTTTACCGGCAGCATCGCAAGTTGCAGCTGACGCGACGCCGTGGGGTTATCGTGCGGCAGATAGAAGTTGTCGAAGGAGGCCTGGCGGTAGTTCTCCGGGACCTCGGCCCCTGTCTCCAGTTCCTGGCCTTGGCTTTCGGCCACGCAGCTGCACCGATCTGCGGAAGAAATGCCGTCCAGTTCGGCAATCAGCCAGCCGGTGCCTCCACAAAGTTTGCAATCCTGATTCGGCATTTACTCCACCACCAGCAGCCTCTCGCCCGCCGCAACCGTCGCGCCTTCGGTTGTGTAAATCTTCTTAACCACGCCGCTTTTGGGCGATTTCATTTCGTTCTGCATTTTCATGGCTTCGACCACCGCCAGACCTTGCCCGGCCTCGACCTTTGTTCCGGGCTCGACCAACAGTTTTACGACTTTACCCGGCATGTGGGCGCGGATTTCCATGGGGCCAGCGCTGGTCTCGCTGCTGACTTTGGCCGCGCGGTCGCGCAAATCGGCAAGCGAGATTGCATATCGTTTACCCCCGGTCCAAGCCTCCAGGCCGTCCTTATGGGGGATGACGTGAACTGTGACGCTCTTCTGTCCAAGCAACACCGAGAAGACGCCCGGCGCAGTCTCGGCGATGGAGGCGTGACCCGTGGCGGCGACCGAGCCCGTCAGAGTGAACACTGCCTCTCCCGCGACCTGCTGTAGGTCGAGGACAGCGCTCTCCCCATCGATAACAATCTGTCGCTTCATCGTAGGAGAGAAGTCAATCCAGCCGAGCGCCAGCGGCTGCTTTCTGTGCCCGACTGCGCGGAAACCGCGGGTGGAGATTGATGCACGGCTGCCGCCAGGATCGCCGCGATTTGGTTCTCCCCGTCGGCCTCCTCCGGTGGTTGCCGCAGTTTGAAATCGTCCAGGAAGCCGGTATCGAGGTCGCCGGCTCGCCAGCGTTCGTCTCGCATGAGCCGATCGAAAAGCGCGAGATTGCTGGTCAGCCCTATAACCGTATATTCCGCTATCGCGCTGCGCATGCGCTCGATGGCTGCCGGACGCGTGGCTGCCCAGACCGACAGCTTGGCAAGTAGCGGATCGTATTCGATCGGCACCGTCCAGCCAGGATAAACGCCGCTATCGACCCGCACTCCCGGGCCGGACGGTTCGACGTATCGGGCGATCGTGCCGGGACTGGGAAAAAAGTTGTTCTCCGGGTCCTCGGCATAAATGCGGCATTCGATGGCTGAGCCGCTCCAGCGAATATCCTCCTGGCGCAGCGTGAGCCGTTCTCCGGCAGCGATACGGATCTGCCACTGGACCAGATCGATGCCGGTTGCCCACTCGGTGACCGGATGTTCGACCTGCAGGCGGGTGTTCATCTCGAGGAAATAGAAATTGCCTTGCTGGTCGGCCAGGAATTCAAGCGTGCCGGCATTGAAATAGCTGGCCGCGCCGGCGATCTTGAGGGCGGCTTGCCCGATGTGCTCGCGGAGTTCGGGGTGAGCCAGGATCAAGGGCGACGGGCACTCTTCGACGATTTTCTGGTGGCGGCGCTGGATCGAGCATTCGCGCTCGCCTAGGTGAATCAAATGGCCGTGTTCGTCGCCCAAAATCTGGATTTCGATGTGGCGGGGACGGTCGACCAGTTTTTCAAGGTAAATTTCGCCGGAACCGAAGGCGCGCTCGGCTTCGCCCGAGGCGAGGCGCATGGCGTCGGCGAGCTCGGCTTCGGAATCGACGCGCCGCATGCCTTTGCCGCCTCCGCCGGCGGAAGCCTTGAGTAAAACCGGGTAGCCGATCCTGGCGGCCTCCTGGCGAGCGCGTTGTGGATCTCTGAGCGCGCCCTCGGTACCCGGAACAACCGGAGCCCCGGCCGCCACCGCGACCTGGCGCGCGGTGGTTTTGGAGCCCATCTGCTCGATCGAACGCCAGCTTGGACCGATGAACTTGATGCCAGCCTCTTCGCAGGCGCGGGCGAAGGCCGCGTTCTCGCTCAGAAAACCGTAACCGGGGTGGATGGCTTGGGCTTTGGTCTGGCGGGCAGCGTCCAGGATGCGATCTATCGACAGGTAACTCTCGGACGAGGCGGCTGGGCCGATGGGGAGGGCTTCGTCGGCCATCTGGACGTGCAGGGCGCGGCGGTCAGCTTCCGAGAAGACGGCGACGCTCCCGATCCCCATTTCGCGGAGGGCGCGGATGACGCGCACGGCGATCTCGCCGCGGTTCGCCACCAGGATTTTGCCGAACGAACTCAGTTTTACCAAACGAACTCATTTTGCCAAACGAATTCGGGCGGCGTTGGGTTCGTTTTTGCAAATTGTGCTACAGACCTACGATTTGCGCTTGGCACCAGTAGAGGTAAGCGCCATTAATCCCAGCCCAACGAGCAGGAACGCGCCTGGTTCTGGCGTGCTGGAATCCGGCAGGTCGGGTCCGATGCGGAAGGCGTAAATGCCGTAGGGGAGCGAGGTGGGAATGATATTTCCTGCAAAGACCGAGTAGTGGCCGAGCGCCAGGTTGTAATCGACGCCGAACTGGGTAGGAGCGCCGCCATCGGTGCCGGTGAGCGGATCGTAGATCGCGCCCCCGAAGTCTTGAAAGTCGCCTTCTATGTCGGTGGTGGTGGGGACTAAGACCCGGTTGAAGAAGGCGCCGGGCGCCAGCTCGACCGGCTGTTTCGCGTAGTATTGATCGCCGGTGACCGCAGGGAGAGAACTCAGATAATTCCAGAGGTTATACACGCCGTCGTAGGTGGTGGTCTCGCCGACGACTAAGGAGTACCCATTCTGGTCGGGAACGGTTGGATAGTCGAGCGAACTGAAGGGCGTGAAGTTTTGGGGAAAGGTGGTTCGTCTCAGCAGGGGTCGTAGTCGACGGAGACGAGGAAGAGACCGCTCGCCGGGACGGCCGGGCCGGGGCGGATGCCGGAGCCGGGTTCGAGGCGGGCCAGAACGTCCGCTGGCTGCAGGTTGCCCTTACCGACTTCGAGCAATACGCCGACGATGTGTCGGACCATGTGCTTGAGGAAGCCCGACCCGGTCACCGAGTAAAGGAGAATCTTTTCCCTACGGGCAAAAGCAGATGCAAAGATGGTCCGGCGCTTCGATGCGCCTATCGCATCGCTTTCGTCGGTAGCCGCAAAGACGGTAAAGTCGTGTTCGCCTTCGATCAGCGGAGCGGTGGCGTGCATGGCGGCTTCGTTCAGCGGATAGGGATGGTGATGGACGAAATGGCGCTCAAAAGGCGAACAGACCTCGTCGCGGTAGAGGCGGTAGTGGTAGGTCTTGCGGCGGGCATCGAAGCGCGGATGGAAGCGGGAGTTCGTTTCGCAAATTGCGCCTACCCGAATGGAGGTGGGCAGGAGGCGGTTGACGGCCCGGCGAAAGTTATCGGGCGGGATCGGATTTTCGAGCTGGACGGCTGCGACCTGGGCCAGTGCGTGGACACCGGCATCGGTGCGACCCGAGCCGATAACGTGAACCGGCTTACCTTCTATGCTGCCGATGATTTCTTCGAGGGTCCCCTGGATGGTCGGCAGGCCGGGCTGGACCTGCCAGCCATGAAAGTCGGTGCCATCGTAGGCGACCTCGAACTTCAGGTTTCTCACACGCGGCGCGATCCGGGCTTGGTGAGCGGAATGCCCTGGCGGCAGAGCGGGCAATCGGCGGGATCGTAGGTGACGGGGTCCAAAGTTTCGAGGGCAACGCGGGGCAGGCCGAGATCGACCCGGCCGTTGCTGCGGTCGATGATGGAGGCGGCGGCCAATATACATGCGCCGGCGGCTTCGAGGACCTGGATGACGTCGCGCGTGCTGCCGCCGGTGGTGATAACGTCTTCGACCACGACGACGGGTTCGCCGGAGGCGACTTCGAAGCCGCGCCGCAGGGTCATTTGGTTAGAGGCGGCATCGCGTTCGGTAAACAGGGCGCGGGCATGCAACTCCCGAGCCACCTCATGGCCAATGACGATGCCGCCGATGGCGGGAGAGACGACAGCCGAAACGGTGGCGCGGGGGATCAGGAGACGAAGTTTCCCGGCAAGCTGCTGACCGATATATTCGGCGTAATCGGGATGAGAGAGCACCTTGGCGCATTGCAGATATTCGCCGCTATGCAGGCCGCTGGTGAGGCGGAAGTGACCGTGCAGGTAAGCGCCGGTTTTTTCGAACAGCTCCATGATGGGCGTTGCGATGGGCGTCGGCATTCATAATAGTGTAGACATGGCGACGCAACCGGCTACAAAAGTCAGCGAAGAAGAGTATCTGCGGCGTGAGCGCGCGGCGGAACGCAAGAGCGAATTTGTCGATAGCGAGATACGAGCGATGGCGGGTGGATCGCTGCGGCATTCGAAGATGGCAGTGAGCCTGGGTGCGCGACTGGAGGCTCAGTTGGCAGATCGGGACTGTAGCGTGTTCTCGTCCGACACCAGTATTCGGACATCGCTTACCGGTTCGTATGTGTATCCGGATCTTTCAATCGTCTGTGGAAGGCCTGAGCGGCATAACGGGGACTCGACAATCCTGACGAATCCGGTAGCTGTGGTGGAGGTTCTATCGGTTTCAACAACGAAGTATGATCGGGGAAAGAAGTTCGACCTATACAGCGAGATTCCTAGGCTGATGGACTACTTGCTAGTACATACAAGTTCCCCGCACGTGGAGCACTTCGTTCGCCAGCCGGATAATAGGTGGCTTTTCCGCGAGTACGTCGGCTTGGAAAGTTCAATCGCAATTAACTCAATCGGTTGCTGTGTGGGGCTGGACGAGATTTATGCAAAGGTGCTCGCGCTGCCTGAGTAAACGTTTTTAAAATTGATTCGTCGATTCCCAAAAACGAACAGTCACGCGGCAGGTTGTCTAGCCGGAATTCTCGCCAGAACTCCCGCTGGAGAGCGCTTTCGGTGGCGGGGACAAGTTGGGCATCATCGTGCCGGTTGTAGTCTCTGTTGTTCGGGGTACTATGAGGATTCGCGAAATAACAGGGAACTCAGCGCAAAGGCGAGCCGTTCTCATTAGCACCGGGCAAATTGTGTTTTAGGAGCACAGCGCAACGGGAGTGCCGTCACGCGCTGAATGCCGCTAGTACGAGGGTCTTAGACGATATTAATGAGACGATTGAAAGGTTTTTGTTCTTTGCTGTGCAGCTATCTCCTGCTGGTAGGAGTGCTGCCCGCGCAGACTGCAGTTCGGATCGACCGCCCGCAGCATGGGTTCGGCTGGTTAACAAGGCCCTACCAGAAACCTGAGATTCCGCCGATCAACCTGGCGAATTCGGGGAGGCTCGAGTCGCTGGTACGGGCGGGGAATTTGTATCTATCGTCGCAGGACGTGATTGCGCTGGCGCTCGAGAACAATCTCGACATTGAGATCCAGCGCTATGGCCCGCTGCTGACGAAGGAAGTCTCGTTGCGCGCGAATGGCGGCGGAGCAATAAGAGATGTGGGCGTGAGCGTGGCGGCCGGGCCAACCAGCGTAAGCACGACGGGTGTAAGTTTGAACGCCAGCGGTGGAACAACCACCAGCGCCGGATCGGGGGTTAGCTCAAGCGGCGGAATCGTAACGCAGTTGGGCCCTACCATTCCGAGCTTCGATCCAACGATCAGCCTGTACGGGCAGTGGAGTCACCAGACCAGCCCGCAGAGCAATACGATTCTGACGGGCACCACAGCGCTGATCGATAACTCAAGAACGTATCAGGCGCAATTCAGCCAATACACGGACTTCGGACTTTACGGAAGCTTGTCCTATTCGAGCAACTACAACAGTTACAACAGCTTCGCCTTCAATCCGAATCCCTACGACAGCGGCTCGCTCAGCCTTTATGTAACGCAGAATCTGCTGCAAGGTTTTGGGCGGCCGGTGTTGGGGCGGAATATCCGAGTCGCGAAAAACAACGAGAAAGTCTCTGACCTGCAGTTCAAGCAGCAGGTGATCACGACTGTATCGGCAGTGTTGAATCTTTATTGGGATCTGGTGAGTTTTTATCAGGACCTGAAAGCCCGCAAGGATGAACTGGCAACGGCACAGGCTTTGTACGACGACAACAAGAAGCAGGTTCAGATCGGAACGTTGGCTCCGATCGAAGTGACGCGCGCCGAAGCGCAGGTTTATTCGAGCCAGCAGGATTTACTGGTTTCTCAGACAAATCTGCTGCAGCAGGAGACGGTTCTGAAAAACGCGCTCAGCCGCAACGGGCTAGCCAGCCCGCTGTTGGCGGAGGTGCACGTGGTGCCGCTCGATACGATCCAGGTGCCGCCGAAAGATGAGCTCAAGCCGCTCAACGAATTAGTCGGCGACGCGTTGAAGGAGCGAGTGGAAATTGGGCAATCCCGCCTGAATATCGACAGCAACCAGATCAACCTGGTGGGGGTACATAACGAGTTGAAGCCGACGCTACAGGTGTTCGCGCAGTTGACCAATAACGGGCTTTCGGGTAACGCCGTGGACCCGAGCGTCGATCCTTTTCTGGTTGGTGGGTATGGCAATTTGCTGGGGCAGATCTTCCGGCGCAATTATCCGAGCTACGCGGCGGGAGTTTCGCTGAATATTCCATTGCGAAATCGAACGGCGCAGTCGGATTACGCGACCAGCGCGCTATCCCTTCGGCAGTCGGAGCTGCAACTCCAGAAGGCGATCAACCAGGTGCGGGTGGATGTACAGAATGCCGTGATCGGACTGCGGCAAGCGAGGGTCCGCTACGATTCCGGGGTAAGAGCGCGTATCTTGCAGCAGCAAACGCTCGATGCGGACAAGAAGAAGTACACATTAGGAGCGGGGACGGTATACCAAGTAGTACTGGACCAGCAGAATCTATCGACAGCGGAAAGCGCGGAGACGCAAGCGCTGGCCAATTACAGCCACGCGCGTATTCAATTCGAGGAAGCTTTGGGGACGACGCTGGATGTGAATCACATCTCGATGGCTGAGGCGAAAACCGGCCAAGTGGCACGAAGGTCAGGGCTGCCGACGAAGCTTCCGGCGGCGGCGGAGCAGTAGATGAAAGGGAAGCTATCGGGAGGGGTCGGTTACGAGGGCGGCGCGGCGAGGCAAGCGGTCGCGCTGCTACTTTGCGTTTGGCTTACGGCGACAATTTCCTGGGGCCAGCAGCAATCGATCGCTCCGGAGAAGCCGACGGGATCGATTTTCATTCGGCCGTATGAAGCGGTTAGCGTTCCGCCGTCGCGGCTTCGAAATTCGCTGCGGGTAGAGGATCTGATTCGCGGGGGAAAGATCTATCTGACTGCCCAGGATGCCGTGGCGCTGGCGTTAGAGAACAATATCGATCTGGAGATCGACCGCTATAACCCTTTGGTTGGGGTCTGGAATCTGGAGCGGGCGGAAGCGGGCGGCGCGCTGCCCGGCGTACCGAGCGGAACGAGTTTGTCAACGCGCGTGGCAAGCGGCCAAGGCGCCTCGGGAAGCCAGAGCGCGGCTGGCTTAAGTGGAAACGGCAACGGTTCCAGCTCCGGCAACGGCGTGGGAGCGACGATTACGCAGATTGGCTCGACTGCACCGGTGTTCGACCCAGTATTCCAGAGCAGTCAATCGTTCAGCCACTTGTCGACGCCGCAGGCCAATCAAAACGTAACCGGCGTCGCAAACTATATTCAAAGTCTGCACAACTATTCGGATAGCATCAGCCAAGGCCTGTATACGGGTGGAACGGTCAGTCTCACGTATAACGATTCGTATCTGAACGAAAATACGCCGTCTACCACTCCGAATCCATCGAGCGGCACCACGCTGCAATTGCAATTGCAATTACCGCTCTTAGCCGGTTTCGGGATCGCCTTGAATATTCGGGCGATAACGGTGGCGAAGGTAAATATGCGGATAGACGATCTCACGTTCGAATCGCAGGTGATGAGTACGGTTGCGAACGTGTTGAATCTCTATTACGGCTTGGCCGCGGACTACGAGGACGTGCGCGCCAAACGGAGCGCGCTTACAGTTGCGCAGCAGTTTTACCAGGACAATGAAAAGCAGGTGCAAATCGGCACGATGGCTCCGCTGGACGTGACCACCGCGGAGGCACAGGTGGCCACCAGCCAGCAGGATCTGGTGGTCTCCGAGACCACGCTTGCGGAGCAGCAGGTCTCGCTAAAAAATGTGCTCAGCCGGAATGGCCTGGCGGACCCAGCATTCGCCGAAGCCGACATTGTGCCGCTCGATCGCATCGTGGTTCCAGAGCAGGCAAACACCCCGCCATTAAAGCAGCTACTGTTGACGGCACTCGCGAATCGGCCCGATCTGGCGGGAGAGAAGTTGAACCTAGAAAACTTAAAAACGAATAACCTCAATACGGAGAATGCGGTGCTGCCGTCGCTGGTGGCGCTCGGTTCGGCTACCAATCAGGGTTTGGCGGGGCAACAAAAGATCGTGCCTGTGAGAGGGGCTACGGGTTCCGTCGGAACGGGGATTATCCCTCCCGGATTCATTCCTTGTCCGCCCAGTTTGGGCGGTCCGTCGCAGGTGTGCGCGAACTCAGACCCGTATTTTGTAGGAGGTATCGGCTCCGCTTTGGGCCAGATGATCCGCCGCAACTTCCCGACAGAATCGGTCGGCGCGTATTTCCAGGCAAATGCCCGCAACCGTGTGGCGCAGGGCGATTACGCGATCGATCAGTTGTCGGAACGGCAGTCGGAGTTGCAGACGGCCAAGGACTTAAACCAGTTGGCGGTGGATGTTTCGAACCAAGTGGTTGGATTGCAGCAGGCGCGGGCGCGCTACCAGGCTGCGGCACATAATCTTACCTTGCAGCAACAGTTACTCGACGCCGAGCAGAAGAAGTTTAAGCTTGGGGCTTCGACAAGTTTTCTGGTTGTGCAGCAGCAGCGTGATTTGGCGGCGGCGCAATCGACGGAAATAGCTGCCATCGTGGCGTACAGCAATGCGGAGGTATCGCTTGAACAGACGCTCGGGACCACCTTGCAAGTGAATCACGTTTCGTTGGACGAGGCCAAGAGCGGGCGGCTGGCGCGCAAATCGAGTTTGCCAGAGAAGTTGCCGGAACAGCGTTAGGGCAGGTGGGGACTCCCCACGCCTTTGCAAGTGAATTCAGCGCGAGTAGTCCTTACCGGTATCGCCGGTCAGGCGAGTACCACAGAGGGGGCTCATCCCAGCAGCAATTAACGACCGGGATGGGATAGCTTCTTAGAAATACATCGCCGGCGATCTATCCGCGCCGAGGCTCACCTGTACGAATTGCGCGTTTTACGGCAAGGTGACGCAACCGATGTCTCTTAGGACGCTGCGTCCGAACCGACCGGAGCTTCAGAACGAAATGTTTGGCTTTCGTTCGTTCTAACCACTCGATAGGTGTCGAAAGATGAAGTAGATTGACGCACATCTCATGGCCACACACGTTGCAGCTAGTTATTATTCGCGCATTGTTGCGAAAGCCGACGGTATTTGCCCAAAACCAACAACAACGACAACCAAGCCGAGTGATACAAAAGTCTTATGATCAGCTACGAGTTCTGGTGTGGGGCTTCGCCTCAATTCATCAGCTGGACAATTTCCAACGGCACCAACGGCCCTCCAAAGCCGCCAACCACCTCCTTGCCGGCGTGGCAAATTGCGAATCCTTTTGGGCCTTCAGCAAGGGTCCGAGGATCTCGACCAATTTGAGATGCGAGGCTTGGAATGACACGGTGAACGCTAAGAGAAGACTTCCTGAAAGGCTGCAAAGCGATCCTGCAAAGCTCAGAGCAGCCTTTCGGATTTCCTGTGCGGCCGGCTTCCAGTCCGTTTTTCACACTTGACAAACTCCGTCTTAAATCCTTTTGGGTTTAAGTGTTTGATTTTCTCGATCACGCGATAGGCCGTTCCCGACCTGCTGAAGCAATCTATGTAAGTATTTTGCTCACACGGGAAGTCACCCTTTATACCCGCGTAATTTAATATTGTCAGCGCAAAGCTGCCTGACTTCTTATCGAGCTCTTTTTTTATCTCAGGAGAGGCATCGCCTACAAGACCTTGGTCTGGATTTCTGACGGTTGGATTATCGTTGCGAATTATGCACTTGACAAAGCAGGCGGGCTAAGCGCATGATAGAAGTATGCCGGGGCTATATCAGAAGCACTTTCAAGACGAGGATGCGGCGCGTGGGTATCTGGAGAAACTGCTTTGGCCGAACGGCCCGGTTTGTCCGCATTGCGGAGTGCTGGAAGAGCACACCAAGCTAGAGCAAAAAGCAGGCTCCGAAAGCCACGGGCGCAAGGGGCTATACCAGTGCAATGGCTGCCGTGGGCAGTTCACGGTAACAATCGGCACGATATTCGAGGATTCCCATGTGCCGCTATACAAGTGGCTGACGGCTATTTATTTGATGTGCTCTTCGAAGAAGGGCGTGAGCGCCCTTCAGCTTCAACGCAATCTCGAACTAGGAAGCTACCGCACGGCATGGTTTATGGCACATCGGATTCGTTGGGCCATGACGCAAGATCCAATGAACTTGATGCTTTCTGGCGTGGTGGAAGTCGATGAGACGTATGTCGGCGAGAAAGAGAAGGGCGTTGGTAGCGGTCGACCGTCTTTCGAAAAGAGCAAAAAGACTCCGGTACTCGCGTTAGTAGAGCGGGGCGGCAACGTTCGTTCATTTCCGCTCGAACGGGCTACGCTGAACAATATCAAGCCGATCCTGAAAAAGCATATCGATCCGGCTAGCCATTTGGTAACGGACGAATTCCCGGTGTATTACCAAATGAAGGATGACTTTGCTTCCCATCACGAGATCAAGCATCGTGACAAGGAATACGTCCGCAAAGAAGGCGAGTTCACGGTTACAACCAACACCGTTGAATCCTACTTCTCGCTTCTGAAGCGCAGCAACTACGGCATATATCACCATTGGAGCCGCAAGTACCTTCCGCAATATTGCGCGGAAGTAGACTTCCGCTACAACGGGCGCAAGATCTCGGATGACGAACGCACAATCAAGGCTATTAAAGCCACTGAAGGCAAACGGTTGATGTTGAAGCAGCCAAAGAACGCGGGATAGTAACTAGCATGTTACGTTGTCAATCGTCGCTATTTCAATAAAATTGCACTTGTTTGCTTGACGGCTATTGCGGAATATCCTATCATCAAATAGGAAAGCGGCCAAAGCTTCGAACCCGTCGAAAGGAAAAGCTTCAACCGCCCAGAAGGAGGCCCTTTGAGAGGGACCTTATTAATAAATGCGCCTTGTGGGGGGCGCGTCGAAGGGGCGGTGTGTGCCGCCCCACTCGCTTGAGTTTAGCAAAAGAAAGAGGGTATTTCAAGTGAATAACCACATCTCTGCGGTAGAAGTTTTTCATAAAGCCCAGGCTGATCTGGAGCAATGGGAGAGGAAGCGGCGAAGTGCTGAAACATTGCTCAAGGAGGCAACCGCTAGAACCCAGGAATTGAATCAATTCCTTAGGGGATTGCGGGTCTATTTGCCTGAGAGTGCCACCGCAAAAGTTGGAACTGAGGTAACAACAGTAACTGGCGAGTTTTCTGGTATGAGCACGCGAGAGGCAATCAAGATTGTTCTCCAAAAAGAGAACCGGGCGCTTTCATCGGCGGATATCGCCACGTTTCTTACGGAAGGAGGCGTAAAATCTGAATCCGCCAGTTTCCGGTCTAACGTCTCGGCCATTCTTAGCGTTATGCAATCCAGGCATCACGAAGTGCTGAAAACACCTCAGGGCTGGATATTATCGCAGCCTAGCTTAGTTAGCGCGGAGTCCAGCGACGAGGCCGCGGCATAAAGGTAGGCTTCGAACCCCGTCGCGTGATTCCGCCTTTTATGCCGGGGTGGCGGAACAGGCAGACGCACTATCCTTGGAAGATTGTGGGTTTAAACACTCGTGCGGGTTCGAATCCCGTTCCCGGCATTCAGCTTAAAGTATATGCCAAAAACAGAAGATACTGAAGTGGGACCACGCAGACGCGACAACATTCACATCCCGCTCCCCTTTGACGAGGCCGTGAGCGGCTTGCTGAAGGTTAAGCCAACAAAGGATATGCCCCGTCCACGAGCAACGAAAAAATCTAAGAAACAAGCCGTGAAGAGGCCAACGAAGAAAGCGTAGGGGCAACCCTGCGCTGTTAGGCGCTCATACTCGACAAGCATATTCCCCGCTTGTCAACTACAGC